>OZ220722.1:0-5850306 GCA_965116815.1 Candidatus Poribacteria bacterium
AATACCAATTAGGATAGTACTAAAAATTATTTTTCAACGCCTTCCAGCCAAATCCGTACGCTTTAGCTTGCCAGCAAAAGTTTGCATCTGTCCTGATATGCTAAGGTTGGTGGTTAAGTCAACAAGGAGAGATTTATGAAATAAGGAGACTAAAGGAAAGTAGCGGGTAATTTTGCGAGGCAACTAACGCATTTTCCATAACAGAATCGTGCCATCTGGTGAGAAAGCGATATTATCTGTTATCCCGCCTTACCGATACGCACAACGGCACCATCGGGGAAACTCCATTTGATATATTCTTGAGCAGGCGCGTTTAGTAGTAAGGGTGAAAAAGTTGAAAATAGAGTGATGCGGAAGAAATGTGTCGTTTTCATTTTTTACCTGTCAAAACCGGTTGCATGTAGGTTCTCAAAGCATCCGAGCGTTTCAGCCACTTCTGGAGATGGCTGCCATATTTCTCTGGGTTGTTTTTTGCAAGCGATTGGAAAACGGCACGTTTTTGGGCATCGAATTGGAGGAATACCCTCCATGCATAATCCGGGTTCTGAGTTCGTTTCGCTTCAAAGTTACGATTAAACTTTTTGACAGCTTCTGCAGTGCCTTCACCCCACATACCGTCCGCTTCAACACCCACAAGTTTCTGAACCTCCTTTATCGCCTCGCGCCCAACCAATGTGACGAAATCGGCATAAATTAGTTGGAGCGCAGGGTGGATGTCCCACGCGTGCCACCTGTGGAGCGTGTCATAATAGTAGCGTTTGATGATGGTAATATCGACTTTTGGGTCCTTTAGCGGATTGAGTTTGGGGTCACCCACAAGTTCTCGGACATATCTGGGTAGGTGGCGAATATCACCCTGTTTGCTACGCCATATCTCCCATCTTTTCTGAGTGATACCGGCATAATTGTTAGCATCGTTAACACTCTCATCGTGTGCGATGGTCAAGGCACCCACTGCCTAAAGGCAGGGGTTTGTGCTTCATAGACAGTAGCGATTTTCGCAAACGCGTCAATCGTCTTACATCGTCTCCACAACGGGACCACGAGCAGCCCGTAAAATGTTTATCGCAGCGTTTATGTCTCGGTCGTGGTATGAACCACATTCCGGACACGTCCACTGCCTATCTGAAAGAGAAAGATTTTTGTTGTGATACCCGCAATCCGAACACGGTTTTGTTGTAGGTGTCCACTGTCCGACTTGACGGAACTCACGATTATGTTTGAAACACTTGAACTTCAATATGTCAACAAACTCTCCAAACGAAAGGTCGGAGACTTTACGTCCCCAAAGCCGTTTCATACCTTCAAGGTTCAGCGTCTCGGCAGCGATAAAGTCAAACCTTCTGCAAAGGTCTGTGGCAAGTTTGTAGTGCCAGTCTTTGCGTTGGTTAGCAATATGCCGATACAACCGCGCAAGTTGTCTGACACAACGCCACCAATTGTTAGAACCTTTTACCTTTCGGCTGACAGCTTTGTTGAGTGTGTGAAGTTCGCTCAAGGATTGTTTCAAAAATTGTGGCGATTGTTTCTTCTCGCAGTTGCTAAATGTCAAGTAGGTTTCCATACCGAAATCTATCCCTACGCTCTCACCTGTAGCAGAATACGGTTCGGTAATGGAGGTGTCTGTAATCACGTAAAGGTAGTATGTGCCGACAGCATCACGCAGTATTTGAATATAGCAAACTTTACCGTCCCAGTCGCGATGTTGGTGAAAAGAGAACCAACGTTTTTTGAACTTCAAGGTTTGAGTCGGTGCGTCCCAGGCTTTCAAAGAAAGTCGAACACGCCCTTCTTCAAGGAGATACGCCGATTGGAACTTCGCAGAACGATACCGATCTTTACGCTTGAACTTTGGAAGTCCACCGAGTCCATCAAAAAAACGTTCATAAGTGACATGGATACGGATAATCACTTCGTCAAGCGTATCGCGGGGTATCCAAGCCCAGTGTTGATGCGTGCGTTCGAGCAACTTCGTCAAGTGCGGTTGCAGGCGAAAACGCCCCGCATATTTCCCGTATCTACGGTAATATCGCTTTTCCAACTTCAGAAAGTGATTATGGACATCCGCAAGGTCGTCAAGCATATTCCCGAGACGCACATTCTTTGGGTGTTCGCGCAGTTGGAACTTGTATGTTCTACGATCCTTTTTCTTTTTGCGTTTCCTCATGGAGTTTCACGTGTCACGCTTTTATCCCCGATTCAGTGGGAGGAAACCAGCACATTACCAAGCGGTAATGCTGAATCTGCTGGTCTCCAACGTGAGGCATATATTAAATCACAACTTACTAATTTCGTCAAGGATTTTTTTCAAAAAACGCTGTGGTCTCACACACGAGGGCGGACTTTCCTCCCACTACCTAAAGGTAGGGGTCTCCAGTCCGTAAACTTAGATGAATACGAGCGCGTGATCGTGGTCAATCGGCACGCCGCGGTAACTTGTCAATATGGCGTACACCGTAAACAAGGAGCAAACCACAATAATCGGTTTAGTCATTTTTATTTTTCTACCGGTGGAAGCGGCGTTCCAATTCATCGCGTCCCATTTCAATGATGATAGGACGAGAGTGTGGGCAATTGAACGGAAGCTTCGCCTCGGACAACTCCTTGATGAGGTTCGTCATCTCCTTCATATCCAATGTATCCCCTGCCTTGACCGCTGCCTTACACGCGAGCGTTATCAAGGCGTTGTCAATCGCTTCCGGGAGTTGGACATCGGTATGTGGTTCTTCAGGGAGTTTATCGAGCAGGTCAGTGACAGTCTGCGCGGCGACACGGGTGGGTAGTGGTGAAGGGATTGCCCGAATCAGGATAGTATTCCCCCCGAATTCCTCCAAATCAAAACCGAGTTTCTTGAAAATGTCGCCGTGGATTTTGAGAACACCAAGCTGCTGCGGTGTGGCTTCCACAGTGACCGGCAGTAGCAATCCCTGCACAGGGATACCATCGGTTTTTAACTGGTTGACGAAGCGTTCATAAAGCACACGCTCAGCGGCAACGTGCTGGTCAATGAAAAAGATTTTATCGCCTGCCTCAGCGACAATATAAGTCTTAAAGAGGTTCGCCTTGAGTTGGACATTCTCAAAATCGAGTAGACTGAGATTCACGCCTTCAGGAATCTGCTGTTGTGGAGGTTGCACGACGACTTCAGTGGGTGTAGACGAAGCTTGCGCTTCCGAAGAAGTGTCGGGAGTCTCTTGTCCGATGTCTGCTGTCTCCTGTGTCGGGACAGGTGGTGTTTGCGTCTGCTGTGTTCCTGCTATGGGCGTTGTGACGCGTTTCCCCGCCCCAGTAGGTGTATGACGCACCCCTCCAGTAACCGGTGTGGAAACCCGTCGTGATAAATCGGCATCGCGGGTTTCAGCGTCTCCCTCGGATTGTGTCGGTTCAACGGACGTTTCGATTTTAGGGATATACTTCGTTTTATGGACAGCGTTGCGAATCATACGAACGACACCACTATAAATCGTCCGCTCGTTCCGAAAGCGGACCTCAATTTTAGCGGGATGCACATTGACATCAACTGCTTCGGGATCAAGCGTTAAGAAAAGCAGCGCAACGGGCTGCCGATCCTTAGCAATCATCGCGTCAAGTGCCTCTGTCAACGCTGCGCCAATGATACGACTGCGGATAGGACGCTGATTGAGGAAAAAGAGTTGATACTCTCGGTTCGGCTTCGTAAATTCGGGTTTTCCGAGCAAACCGTAAATTTTTAGGTCGGGCAATTCCTCCGTAAATTCGATGAGATTTTCGGCGAATTCTCTGCCGTAGAGGAGACGGACCCTCTCAAGATATGAATCGCAGGCACGGACATCAAGAATTGACCTGCCGTTGTGCGTCAATGAAAAATGGATTTTCGGATGCGCCAGCGCAGCCCACGTTACCTGATTCGTGACATGATTCATCTCTGTGGTATCGGTTTTCAGAAATTTCAGGCGCGCAGGGACATTGTAAAAGAGGTTGTTAACAGACATGTGGGTGCCAGGGGAGCATCCGCTCTCTTGGACAGAACGAAAAACGCCACCCTCAACGTCCACCTTCGTTCCTTCAAGCGCGTCAGCCGTACGGGTGAGGAGTTCAAATTGTGAGACCGAGGCAATACTTGCCAGCGCCTCGCCACGGAACCCAAAGGTTTGGATAGATTCAAGGTCTTCAATACGGCCCACCTTGCTCGTTGCGTGGCGTTCTAAGGCGAGGAGCGCGTCCTCGCGTTCCATGCCGCCACCATTATCGGAGACACGGATGAGGCGTTTTCCGCCTGCCCGGACCTCGACGCGGATGGAGGTGCTGCCTGCGTCCAATGCGTTTTCAATGAGTTCCTTGACGACTGAAGCAGGACGCTCAACGACTTCGCCTGCGGCGATTTTATTGGCAACATCTGCGGAAAGTATTTTAATCTTTGGCATATTTTTTAATAGTTATCAGTGATGAGTTGTCAGTTAAAGAGGTTCTTGGTTAAACAAAGCACCTTTTGTTACCGACAACCGATAGCCGACTATCAATAACCTTCTCGATACAAGTAACAATTGCATGTATGCGTCTGTGTGAAACTGGTTTCATCTGGATATTCATCTTTACACATCGGCATTACTTCCGGGCACCGCGGATGAAAATAACACCCAGTCGGGCGATTGATTGGGGAAGGCACATCACCCTCCAACTGAATTTTTTCGACACCGGTCTTCTCATCCATCTTCGGCACAGCGGAAAGGAGCGCACGCGTATAAGGATGCTTAGGCGAATCGAAAATCTCCTCTGTCGTTCCACGCTCAACGATCCTACCGAGATACATCACCGCCACCTCATCCGCGAAATACTCGACAACGGAAAGATTGTGCGTAATAAAGAGATAGGTGAGATTAAAATCAGTTTGCAGCGATTTAAGGAGATTCAGTATTTGCGCTTGCACGGATACATCCAACGCGCTGGTCGCTTCATCACAGACGATGAACTCTGGATCGACAGCAAGACATCGCGCGATACCGATGCGTTGCCTCTGACCGCCAGAGAATTCATGCGGATAGCGATTTACCATATCTGGCGATAAACCCACGCGTTGCATGAGTTCTGCGACCCGATCATGGCGTTCATCGGCGGATTCTCCAATGTTATGTGCCTGCATTCCTTCCTGAATAATAGCCCCCACGGTCATCCGTGGATTGAGAGACGCATAAGGATCCTGAAAGATAATCTGCATCCGCTTCCGATAGGGATGCATAAGTTCCCGCGTCGCAGTTGCGATGTTAGCACCGTCATAGACGAGGTCACCCTCAACAGGCACGCCTAATTGGAGGATCGCTTTGCCAAACGAGGTCTTGCCGGATCCCGATTCACCAACGAGTGCGAGCGTTTTGCCGCGTGGAATCTCAAGTGTAACATTGTCAACAGCATAAACATAACCGACGGTTCGTTTGAGGATGCCCTTCTGAATAGGATAGTGGACACAGAGGTTCTTCACCTGAAGTTGCGGTAGTGCTTCTGCCGTTTGCGTCGGAGCCTCTTCTATCTTATCCGTATCTGTTTCGAGTTCCAGTTTTGTGGCACCAGTTACCACAGCGTCCTTTTGTATAGCAAGTTTTCGGTTTGCAAGCTGCACCGAAAATGGCGGTTCAGGATTGTAGAGATGACAGGCGACGTTGTGCGCACTACCATTAACAACATGCAGCGTTGGAGCAATACTTTCGCACCCATCCATAACCTTTGGACAGCGATCAGCAAATCGGCAGCCGTCATTATACTCGGTAGCTTTCGGGACCCGTCCGGTAATCGTATGCAACTGTGTTCCGCGTTTATCCCGTGCGGGTGTCGATTCCAGCAGTTTCACTGTGTATGGATGCTGTGGGGTTTCGTAGAGTTGCTCCCATGTTCCCATCTCAGCGATCTTTCCAGCGTACATAACAGCAACACGGTCAGCGATATTAGCAACAACACCCAAGTCGTGTGTAATCAATAGTACTGCCATCTGCAACTCCTGTTGGAGTCGCTGGATGAGTTCAAGGATCTGTGCCTGTATGGTGACATCCAGGGCGGTTGTCGGTTCATCAGCGATGAGGAGTCCTGGGCGACAGGAGAGTGCCATCGCAATCATGACACGCTGTTTCATACCACCCGACATCTGGTGCGGGTATTCATCGTAACGGGCAGCAGGTTCCGGAATACCGACGAGGTCGAGCATTTCAATCACAGCATTCCTTGCCGCAGTGCCGCGTAGGTTTTGGTGTTGTTGGATTGCCTCTGAAATTTGGTTGCCGATGGTGAAAACGGGGTTGAGACTCGTCATCGGTTCTTGGAACACCATGGCGATGTCGTTGCCCTGAACCTTCCGTTTCTCAACTTCAGACAGACGCGTGATGTCTTGTCCTTTGTAATAGATAGCACCGTCTGCGATGAATCCAGCAGGTTGCGCGACGAGTTGGATTACGGAGAGGGCGGTGACGCTTTTGCCACACCCCGACTCTCCGACGAGTGCGAAAATCTCGTTCGGTTTGATGTCGAAAGAGATGCCGTCAACCGCACGGGCAAGCCCTTCCGGTGTACGGAAATAGGTTTTGAGGTTTTGGACGCTGAGCAATGCATCGTTCATGAGACTAATTTAGCATAGAAACTCGTGAGTGTCAAGGGCAATTTTTGAAAAAATTTGACATCTAAATAAACTTGTTGTATAATGAAAATGAGGTTTCAGACTTCCATTATTCGCCTGCCTGCAGAATTTATGAGGTAACCCAAAATGAATAAGCTTAATCGGAAACTGAATGAACTTCGTCAGCGTGACCCTGAGCTCGGTGCACTTTTGGATGAACTTTTGAGTTACAAAGATGGGCAGGGCGATTACGCCGTTGACCGGTATAAACTTCCCGATCCTGATATTGATACAATTGTGAAGGAGATTCAACAAGCACGTAAGACAGCAGATGAAGAGAGTGACCTCACATAGACGAAAATGATAGGAAAGACATAATTATGGCAGCACAACGTTTTCTAACGGCTGAGCAGAGCACTGAACAACTTCTGAAAGCGGTCCCACCCTTCCATTTCGATGGGGCGACAAAAACGGAATGGCAAGAGTGGCGAAAAAGATTCCGACGTAATCTTGTTAAAGACCTGGGTCCCTCGCCAGAAGCGATACCCTTGGAAGTTGAAACTTTGGAACAAACACAGTACGACGGCTACACACGGGAAAAGATTATCTTCAACCCGGATCCGTTTTCTTCGATTCCAGCGTACGTCTTAATCCCGGAAGGGGCAAGTGCAGAAAACCCGGCACCAGCGGTTTTGTGTGCACACGGACACGGAATCGGTAAAGATGGCGCAGTCGGCATTGTTGAGGATTATCAGAAACAGTACGCTGTAGAATTGGCGAAGCGAGGTTTCGTTACAATCGCACCGGACTGGCGATGCTTTGGCGAACGGAAGGATCGGGATGAGTGGGTCCGTCGCCCGGGGCGCGATGGTTGTAACGTCGCCTATCTCGCATTCGGTTACTTCGGCTATCAACTGCTGCAACTCAATGTCTCAGATGGGAAGCGATGTTTGGACTATCTCCAATCGCGCCCCGAGGTCGACGGTCGTCGCTTGGGATGCATGGGGTGTTCGTTCGGCGGCACGATGACGACTTATATTTCTGCCGTAGACCAACGCGTGAAAGCGGCAGTTATCGTTTGTTATCTTAGCACATTGACGGACGCACTGAATGACCGCGGGCGTGGGAATACGTGTGGGTCACAGTTCATGTTCGGACTGAGAAAAGCAGGCGACATCGCGGACGTGGCGGGATTGATAGCACCGCGGGCGTGTATGGTGCAGATCGGTTCGGACGATCTATGTTTTATTGAGGCGGACGCGCTACACGCATTCAGACAGGTAGAAAAAATCTACGCCGCATCGGGGCGAGGCGACCGGTTGGTACTGGATCACTTTCAGGGTGAACACGAGATTGATTTGGAGGCAGGGATTGCGTTTTTAGAAGAGCGGTTGTGAGAATATAGGGCACCACGGAAATCCACGGAGGGGTTGGCTACCTTCACATAAGTCTTGTTAAGCATCAAGGATAGGAATATCGTACGCTCTCAACCGTGAATCACGGGTAACGAGCGTCAGATATTCAACTTTGGTCTGGGCGACTAACAGCGCGGAAAGCAGCCATAAACGATTCAGGAAGTTCGTCAAAATCCTTAGCGATCTTCACTTTTCCCTTCCACTGTCCACCACGACGGGGTTTCTTGTTGCTTAATTTTAACGGGATCAGTTTCGCAACGGCGGTTCCGTTACTATCAAAGATAATTTCTTCACCCGCTACGGCACGCTTAACTAACTGAGCCAAGCGGTCTTCTGCCCGTTCATGTATATTAATACGCATTTGTCTTACTTCCAAATTCAATTACACCTCTTAAAGTCCCGTGATAAGGCGGATGTAGGAATATACCTATACATCAAACAACCGCAGATAATCGTCAAGGGTCTCAACGCGACGGATACAGGTGAAGTTATCACCATCAACGAGATATTCTGGGGGACGCATCTTCAGATTGTAGTTGGAACTCATCGCGTGACAATAAGCACCCGCATCGCAAACGACAAGTCCAGCACCCTCATGCGGTGTAGGAAGCGCACGCGCTTTGCCCAAGAAATCTGCGGATTCACAGACGGGACCGACGACATCGTACGTTTCAACCGCCCCATCAATCGGTTCAATAAACTGGATATGCTGATAGGTATCATAGAGACTCGGTCGGATAAGTTCAGACATACTGCCATCAGTGACAATGAAATGCTTATTACCGTTGGTTTTTACACCCGTAACACGGTTGACAAACACGGAGGCATTACCGACAAGAGAACGCCCCGGTTCAATAATGAGCGTGATGTCCGTAGGCAGCAGGTCGCGGATGGAGTCAATGAGGTCTGACGGTGTCGGAATCTCCTCGCCGGTGCGCTCATAGTCGATGCCCAATCCACCACCGATATTGAGATAACGTGGAGAGAAGCCCTCGGCTTGAATCGCACCTATGAAGGCGAGCATGATTTCAGTAGCATCTCGGAAGATTTGGACCTTTTTAATTGTCGAACCCAGATGGCAGTGAACACCCACCAAATTCAGTAGACTGTCTTTGCGGATTTCGTTTAAAAACCAATTAAGCCGCTCATTGCGGATACCAAACTTGGAATTTTTCATGCCAGTGGAAACATACGGATGCACCTGTGGGTCTACATCCGGATTGATACGGATAAGGACATTGGCAGGTATGTCAAGGTCTTTTGCTGTCTGCTGAATATGCGCTAAATCGAATTCGCTGTCAATGTTAATGAGTACACCGTGTTCAACAGCGAGACTGAGTTCCTCAAGCGTTTTTCCGTTGCCGTTTAGAATAGTCCGCTTTAGATCGAACCCTGCCGCGAGCGACATCCGCAATTCGTTTCCGCTGACGAGAACAGCACCGCTGCCGAGCGCGCTGAGGCGTTTAAGGAGGGTAAGGTTGTTGTTTGCCTTAATCGCATAGCCGATAATCGAGTCGAGTCCCTCAAGTGCTTTCTGATATGCGGTGTAGTTCGTCTCAAGCTGTGCAAGACTGTAGAGGTAAAATGGACTGTAGGGCACCTGCTCTTGAATGTCTTTAACCTTCAATTTTTCGCAGTAGAGGTATCCGTCTTGATAGTGAAAACTCATAATATTTTTACCACGCCTCTTCAATCCAGTCGTTATCGTGGTCTGGATTATAGGTTAATCCTTTTCTAATATCTAAGCAGAGGTCCAATTGTTCTAAAACCATGTGTCCAACAAGAACCGGGGCACCTTCCGGCAGATCTGTTACTGGAAGTGTTCCCTTCCGCTCCAATACAGTGAATTCAACCGTTGAATAAATGATCCGGTCCACGATGCCAGCCGCGGTTCTCGCCTTTGCATTGCCGAAGGGTGTTAAACCGAGCTGTTCGATGATAGGCTTCGGTAAACAGAGCCGTGTTGCCCCCGTATCCACGAGGGCATCTTCAACAGTGACACGGCGGACCTCTTCGGGAGTGATAACACCATTATCTGCTAAATTGAGGTCTGACAGGTTTACGAGTTCGATTTCTGTTGTATGTCTCATGTTCTTTCTCCTCAGAGCTGCTGAATCACGGAATATAAGTATTGCGAGGTCATGTTTTTTGTTTTCAATGTTCCTATTTGAAAGGATACCATACAATGCTTCCGAAATTCAAATTTTCCACACAAATCTCTCAATCACAGTTCTGACTAATACTCGCGCTTGTGCCAGTCATCTTCCCAGAGATTGAACGAACCTTCTCGATACGGATGTTCGGCGATTAGGTCCTCATTCAGTTCCATGCCGAGTCCAGGTCCATTTGGGAGACTAAAATAACCGTCAATGACTTCGGGACACCCAGTGGCAGCCTCTTTTACCCACGCTTCTGAGAAATCATTGAAATGTTCCTGAATTTTGAAGTTTGTGGTGCATGTAGCGAAATGCAAGGCAATCGCGGTAGAAACGGGACCACCGACATTGTGCGGTGCTACCGTCATATAACACATATCCCCCATCGCCGCGATCTTCTTCGTCTCTAAGAAACCGCCTGTTTGCGTAATATCGGGCTGCAGGATGTCTGCTGCTTGTAAGTTAATCAACTCACGGTATTCATACTTATTGTGGAGTCGCTCACCCGTGGCGACAGGGAGGTTAATATGGTCGGCTGCTTTTGCAAGTGCTGCGATGTTATCGGGAGGTACAGGTTCTTCGACCCAACTCGGTTGGAATTTTTCCAACTCCGCAGCAATCTCAATCGCCATATACGGACTAAATCTACCGTGCATCTCAACGAGAATTTCGACATCCGGTCCGACAGCGTCACGTACCGCTTCGACGAGGGCAACAGATTTTAACTTTTCTTCATACGAGAGTTCATAATAGCCAGCACCGAACGGATCAAACTTGAGTGCTCGATAGCCTCTTTCAAGCACCCTTTTGGCAGCGGCATGAAACTCTTCAGTTGTGCGCTCAACACGATACCAACCGTTCGCATACGCCTTGATTTTATCACGACAAGCACCGCCGAGTAAGCGGTAGACCGGTTGATTCAATGCTTTACCGATAATATCCCAGCATGCGATTTCAATGACGCTAATGCCGGTTGCGACGATCTCGCCTGCGCGACCGTAATCGTCACGGAATAGGCGTTGGTAGAGGTCTTCCGTATTGAATGGATCGCTCCCAATGACATGCCGTTTCTTCGCACCATCAATGTATGCAACAAGGGCATCGGTGCGGTTGTTCATCCGCACTTCACTGATACCGGTTAAGCCTTCATCGGTCTCAACTTTAACGAAGGTTAAATTACGCCAACTGGTCCCCATGACCAAGGTCTTAACATCTGTAATCTTCATGAATAGTTGTCGGTTATCGGTTTGCCTCGCAGTGAGAGTGATCGGTTACGTCAGAAATAGTTGTCAGTTGTCGGTTAAAAACGTTCTCGTTTAACAAAAGCACCTCTTAACCGAAAACCGGTAACCGAAGACTGAGAACTATTAAGACACGAGTATCTCTGGCAAAGATAACGACCTTCCTCCTTTTTTCCATTTAGGTTATCATCATCGGAAACCTCTTTAACCGACAACCGATAACTGACAGCCACTTTTAACTCTTCGCCTCTGCTTCAGAGACACTGCGTTGTCCGCTTCTTTGTGTCGGTGCCGGTTCAACTGTCGGTGCCTCTTCGCCCGCCTCTAACATCCGCCGAATGAGCCGTTCCCGCATCACCGCTGTTACAGGTTTATGCGACTGCAATCCAACGAGGTTCCGTAACTCGTAGGGATCCGCTTGAAGGTCGTAAAGATATTGCTCAACATATCGATCGGATCCGGCATCGCTACCGCCGTTCTTATTAGGGGCATCTACACCGTATTTCCAGCGTTGAGTACGAACAGCACGTCCGACCTGCGCCTCGCTAATTTGGACGAAAACCTCTTCCGGCCAGTTATCTGTTTCGCCGCGTACCAAGGGCATAACTGATCTACCTTGCATTTCAGCAGGGACTTCCAAACCCGCGGCATCAAGGAGCGTCGGTGGGAGATCTACGAGGCTGACGAGCTCCTGAATCTGCCCACCACCGATGAACTCAGCCCCGTGGAACGCAGTCGGTACACGAATGGAACTCTCGTGGCATGAGCGTTTGTATTCACCATTACGGGTTTTGAAATGGCACCCATGGTCAGAGGTAAAGAGGATAACAGTATTATCAAGGAGGTGGAGGCTCTTGAGTGCGTCTAAAAGTCTGCCGAGTGCTTCATCCAGCCTTTTCACCATACCGTAGTAACCGCCTAAGTGCTGGTGCGTCGAGCCACCGAGCGCGGCAAGATCCGGTGGTATCCATTTCCCGGCGTACCGTTCCCGATACCCATCAGGGGGCGGATAATCGTCCAGATGGTTTTGGTGGTGCGGTTCAATGTATGACGTAAAGAGATAGAAAGGTTCGTTTTGATGTCGGTCAACGTAGCGAATCACCGCATCGGTCAACGCATCAACGCGATAACCGGGGAGATCCACGGGTTGATTATCGTTATCGTAAAGTGTTGTTTGATACGCATCGGAAGTGAATTCGAGGACGTTGGATGCTAACCAGTAGTCATATCCGCCTCGGTGCTCAGCAGGCACAGGTCCTGGTCCAGTGCCGCCGCTATAGAGATGCCATTTGCCGATGTACCCAGTGGCATAACCCGCTTCACCGAAATGATGTGCGAGGGTCTTGAGGTTCGGCGATAAAGGAATGCCGTTTCGGAAGCACCCTGTACGCGTCGCATATAATCCCGTTTGTAGACATGAGCGCGCGGGACCGCAGACGGGTTGACATGTAAAAGATCGGTGGACATGCGTTCCACGTTGTGCCATCCGATCAAAATTGGGGGTCAGGTCGAGCGGGTTGCCATGTAGACCAGAAGTGTCCCACCGCTGTTGGTCGGTGAAAAAGACGATAACATTCGGTTGATTTGCGTCAGTTTGTGGCATATTTTTCCTTCCTCTCTGTTCAAGTTTGGCTATATCATTTTAAGGGATTTTTAGATGAGTGTCAAGCGGAAAATGGAGATTCAAGAGTGGACACCGCAATATGGAATGAACAATTATCGGAAGGAAAGTGCCGCAAAAGGGAAAGAATTGTTCATCAAAAATTACTGATAGAAATCAACCCTACAAACATTAAAAGAGTCCCACGCTTTCAGACTTAAGGTGCATCCTTCGCACACCGAAAACCAACCACGTTTAAACTGTTATCAGGATAATCACTGATGCGTTCAGCATTGCGTATCGTGTGCGCAGCACGATACCACGTTCCACCACGCAAAACACGCCGTTTACCGGTGTCAGGTCCCTTCGGATTCCGGAGTGGACTTTCCGCACTTTGCACGTCGCTGTAATAGGTCGTGCTGTACCAATCCGCGCACCACTCCCATACATTTCCCGCCATATCAAACAAACCGTAACCGTTGGGTTGAAACATGCCAACAGGTGCGGTAAAAAGGTACCCGTCATTTACATCGGTACTCCGCCACTCAAATTCCGTTTGGCTGTCGGCAAAGTTGGCAGTTGTGTCATTCGGTTCAGCATTGCCCCAAGAGTAGCGTGCCCCTTCCAAGCCACCGCGCGCTGCTTTTTCCCACTCCGCCTCTGTCGGCAATCGTTTACCTGCCCATCCGCAGTAGGCAGCAGCATCAAACCACGTCACCGTTGTGACGGGTTGGTCTGGATGATTGAAATCCGGATCGTTCCACGGCTCGTAACCCTGCTTGAGAAGTTCGTAGACAGCAGTATAGCCGATTCCTCGTGGCGGAGGGTATCCAGTAGCAGTAACAAACACCCGATACTTGGCGTTTGTTACTTCATGCTGGTCAATATAAAACGCATCAAGTTCCACCGTGTGCACAGGTGCTTCATCAACATCGCCGGTGGTACTCCCCATTTGAAAGGTGCCCGCAGGAATTAGCACCATACCTTCGGGTGGTTTTGCCACTTCTTCTTCCGCTTCGGAACAGGCAAAACAGGCAAAAACAAGGACGAAATGGAGCAAACACCACATTGAGAATCCTTGTTGCGCTCCATCGCGTCCTTCTTCTGTATTAGAAACTATTTTGACTGCAACCATAGATGTCAGGTTATCGTCCCGCCTTCACCTTGCCCCAGACGGTTGCCAGTTTTCCACGCGCCTCAATATCAAGTGCCTCATCAATGTTGCCGCTCGCTTCCTTAACCTGATCCTCATCTAAAGCGACCGAAAACACTGCGATCTCGTCAAGCAAACCGTTGTACCAGTGGCCACTTCCACCTCGATGACCGAGTCTCAAATCTTGATCTCCAGCAACCAATTTGAGTCCATGCGGTGCCTGATTTGCCAATTCGCCATCAATATAGATTTTGGCATCTTTGCCATCATAAGTACAGACACAGTGGGTCCACTTTTCAGATTCAGTTGTACCGGCTCCGGAATTCATCACCTTATGGGCACCTTCGCCCCCCGCAGAGAGTGTAAAATAGAAGTAGCGACTACCACGGTTAACAAAGAGTCCGTAGTTCTCCCACGGTCCACCTTGTGACCCATTTGCCATTATACACAACCAGCCGTTGCCAGGCGCATCGTTCCAGTTAACCCAAGCGGAAATTGTAACCTCATCCGCAATCGAGAGCGACTTAGAACTCTTAATTAGCACGTGGTTATCTCCGCCTTCAAATTCCATTGCGTCGCCGTACTTTCCCTTGCCCTTCGCAAGGGATGCCTTCATAATTGTGCCATCATTCCCGTGCTCTGAACCGTCCATTACTTTGTTGCCCTGAATGTCATCAAAAGACATATAAAGGGCAAGCTTATCAAGGGGCAGTTCTGCCCACGTCGCCACCGGTAATAGGCAACAGAGTAAGACGATTACGCTTATCGTTAATTTCATCTGTTACGCCTCCTTGTGTTGACTTATTCAGATTTTAGCAAATTTTCGGACAGATGTCAAGTAGGAAATTACGAAACCTCTGAACAATTTTCTAAGGGTTTCGGTTTTCTGCCCGTTTTAGGTGGGATGAGGCAATCAGGAGATCACCACCACAGAAGAACTGAATGAGTTTGCCTTCCTCAATTAATTCGCTTGACAACATGAGAATCGTTTGGTAAAATGTAAAAGTACAATAACCGCTTTTCTGTTATTTTATTGACTAAAGAGCGGCACAAATAAGATTTTGATAAAATTGTTAATAACGATAACAGACCTTAATCAAGGTACTTCTTTAAACGACCTCTGCGATAGAGGTCACACCCAAAAGAGAGGACTATAGTGCGTAAATTTTTGTTTCGCGTTTCCGCGTTAGTTTTAGCGATTTCATTGGTAACACCTCTACTCGCAAGAGGCGAAGAGAGTGTATTGGACAGAGTCAAAAATAGAGGACGGTTGATCTGTGGTGTGAACAAAGAGTTGCCCGGTTTCGGTTACCTCAGTCAGGATGGTAAATGGAAAGGCTTTGACGTAGATTATGGTCGAGCGATTGCTGCAGCAGTTCTGGGCGACCCGGACAAAGTTGAGTTCCGTCCGCTAAAGGCAGCCGACCGCTTTCCCGCCCTTCAGACAGGTGAAATAGATGTTTTAATCCGCAACACGACTTGGACGCTGACTCGTGATACCGACTTGGGTGCTGACTTCGCGCCGCCAACCTTTTATGACGGTCAGGGTTTTATGCTCCGCAAGGATCTCGGTATAACTTCACTCAAGGAGTTGGCAGGTGCCACGATCGGTGTCACAGCTGGTAGCACGACTGAGTTAAACCTCGCCGATACCACCCGCGCCTTAGGGATCGAAGTTGAGTCTATTGTTTTTGAGGAAACTGAGACGCTTTACCAGAGTTACGATCAGGGACGTTGTGATGCGGTGACAAGCGATAAGTCGCAATTGGTCTCCCGCCGCCAATCCTTAAAAAATCCAGACGACCATATTATTCTCGACGTAACCATTTCAAAGGAGCCTTTAGGTCCTGTTACCGTCCACGGAGATAACAAGTGGAACGATGTCGTGAGTTGGGTTGTTTACGCCACGTTCTTTGCCGAAGAACACGGCATTATGCAAGCCAACGTCAACACCTTTGAAACAGCGAACCCTGAAATCAAGCGTTTCTTGGGTATAGATGAGAGTGCGGGTATGGGCAAAAAACTCGGTCTGCCGAAAGACTGGGCGCGTCAAGTGATCGCTGCTGTCGGCAACTATGGTGAGATTTTTGAACGTAATCTGACACCGCTGGGTCTGCCGCGTGGTGTCAACAAACCGTGGACGCAGGGCGGCTTACTCTACGCAATACCGTTCCGATAGAACGAAGTCCTATGCTAACTATACCAACCCAAGTTGCTACCTAACAAGTCTCGGACATTTAAATACAGATTTTCCCGGTACCCCGTAGGGGTAGGTCTTGTGCCTACCCCGTACCCTCTGGCAAAAGTGTGACCAAGTGTTCAAACCCATGAAATGTAAGGGCGTTTCCCAGTGACGTTTCGACAGAAAAAAGATGGAAAATAATTCATATACAGTTGTATCGGGAAAAATCCCTTTTTGGCGAGATGTCCGAGTTTTGCGGGTCCTGTTTCAGGTTCTCTTCTTGTTCGGTTTAATCCTGTTGTTAGCAATCCTTTACAGGAACATGTTAGAGGGGCTCCGCGGGCTTGGGCTGACGCTGAACCTCAATTTCCTCCAAGATGAAGCCGGGTTTGACATTTCGGAGGGAATTCCTTATGACCCCTCGGATACCTATCTGAAAGCGTTCTGGGTTGGGATACTGAACACCCTCAGAGTCAGTATCATAGGGATTGTCTGTGCTACACTTATCGGACTCCTTTTCGGCATCGCTCGCCTGTCAAGCAACTGGTTAATCCGAACGATAGCCGCTGTCTATGTGGAATGTTTCCGTAACATTCCGCTTTTACTCCAGATTCTATTTTGGTATACCGCCGTAGTCGCACAACTTCCCCAGGTCAGGGAGAGTATCTCGCTTTTCAGAGGTGTGGTCATTAATAACCGAGGCATATATCTACCTTCGCCTGAACCAACATCAGGACTGAAAATTTGGATATGGTTTCTCGGTGCGGGTTTACTCCTTGCGGTGATTCTCTATATTGTGCGGTGGCGGCAACTTCAACAGTTGGATCGCCCCGGCTTTCGCGCGAAATGGGCACTGCCTGCGTTCCTTATCGTTTCACTCTGTGGATGGTTTCTCACGCCGGGCAGACCCTTTACACTCGATTTACCAACACTGCAAGGTTTCAACTATCAAGGCGGGATACGTTTTACACCGGAGTTCTCTGCCCTTTTAATTGCACTCTCCATATATACAAGCGCATTTATTGCCGAAGTCGTGAGAAGTGGTATACAATCAGTCGTCAAGGGGCAAAAGGAAGCCGCGAGAGCGGTTGGTTTAAATGACTCACAGACCTTACGCTTGGTTGTTCTACCGCAGGCTGTTCCTATTATCGTGCCGCCGCTCACAAGTCAGTACCTGAACCTCGCGAAGAACTCAAGTTTAGCGGTTGCAATCGCTTTCCCTGATCTGGTTCATGCAGGAAATACCATGATAACTCAGACGGGGCAATCTATTCCTATTTTCGCGATGATCATGGTCAGTTATCTGGTGATGAGTTTGACGACATCAGCAGCCATGAATTGGTATAACCGTCGGATTACTCGAATTGGACGCTAACTGAAGAATAGTTTTCAGTTATCGGTTGTCAGTCATCAGTAAAAGAGGTTTCCGCTTATCCCATAATCTCTTAACTGAAAACTGAGCACTGAAAACTGACAACCCATTAAAAAGGCATATTACACAGTGAAAGAACAAGAACTCACACAAGAAATTAAACCACCCGCCAACACAAAAGGCGCAGCGCGATGGCTCAAGGACAATTTATTTAACACTTGGTACAACGTGCTCTTGACTTGCTTGGCTCTTGTGCTCCTATTCTTTGCTTTTAAAGGGCTTCTGACTTGGGCGTTCACCGAAGCGGAATGGGATGTGATCCCAGCGAATTTTCGGCTCTTTATGGTCGGGTCTTATCCACAAGAACAGATATGGCGTGTATGGAACGCGATTTATATCTTAAGTGTGCTCATAGGTTTGAGTGCTGGGCTCTGGGGTGGTTTGGTACTCCGATTTGCTGTTGTTCTCAGTGGGGTTTGGTGTATCAGTGCGCTTCTCCCCTTTGAATTCTCAACGCGAGGATGGCTTTTAGGCGCGATCGCTATGATAGCGGTTTCGTTCTTCCTTGGACGCGGCAGAACAGGTTTGCGACCTTGGCTTTTGGGAGGGTGGATACTCTCTTTCCCAGTAATCATGGTGGTGTTACGTGGGTTCGGGGAGAATGGTGTTCTCACAAGCAATTGGGGCGGACTGCTTCTCACGTTGATCTTAGCGGTCGTAGGTATCGTTGTTTCTTTCCCACTCGGCGTATTTTTAGCACTCTGCCGTCAGAGCAATCTCCGTGCTATCCGATGGGTTTCAACGACTTACATTGAGACGGTTCGCGGGGTGCCGTTGATAACAATCCTATTTATGGGCAACGTCCTAATCCCGATATTCATGCCGGGGCTTGATATTAACCAAGTTTTACGGATGATGATCGGCATAACTCTTTTTTCCGCCGCCTACATGGCAGAGAATGTTCGTGGCGGACTTCAAGGGGTTCCAAGGGGGCAACATGAAGCCGCACAAGCCGTAGGACTTAACTACGTGCAGACGACGCTATTTATCGTCTTACCGCAAGCACTCCGATCCGTGATTCCAGCGATTGTTGGACAATTCATTGCTCTGTTTAAGGATACATCTCTCGTCGCTATCATCGGACTCATTGATCTCTTGGGTGTCTCTAAAAGCGTCATCGCTAATCTGGACTGGCTCGGACTGCAAGCGGAGGTCTATCTGTTCGCCGCAATTATCTATTTTGTTTTCTGTTATGCGATCTCCTATGCCAGCCAAGACATTGAGACAGACTTAGGCGTTGGAAAGCACTAAAACTTGTAGAGTAAGGGCGAGGTGACCCCGCCCCTACAAGAACATCTAACAAGGAATCCAAAAAATGGCAGAACGCGAAAACGCGTCAAACGATCCAATTATTATGTGTGAGGATGTCCACAAATGGTTCGACGACTTCCATGTCCTCAAAGGGATTACCACCTCGTTCCAAAAAGGCGAAAGGGCGGTAATATGTGGTCCCTCTGGCTCCGGTAAATCCACATTCATTCGGACGTTGAACCGCTTGGAGGAGCATCAGCGCGGTACAATTATCATTGACGGGGTAGAACTCACCGATGATCTCCGCAATATCAACCTTATCCGTCAAGAAGTCGGTATGGTGTTTCAACAGTTCAACTTGTTTCCACACTTGACAAACTTGGAGAATATAACTTTAGGTCCGATTCGCGTTAGGAAGATGTCGAAAAGTGAGGCAGGAGAGATCGCCTTAGCACTTTTAGAACGGGTAGACATCGCAGACCAAGCGGAAAAATACCCCGCAGAAATTTCGGGCGGTCAACAGCAGCGCGTCGCAATCGCAAGAGCATTGGCAATGGAACCCAAAATTATGCTCTTTGACGAACCGACAAGTGCCCTCGACCCAGAGATGATTTCGGAAGTATTAGACGTGATGCGCGAGCTTGCACATTCTGGTATGACGATGCTGGTTGTCACGCACGAAATGGGGTTTGCCCGTGAAGTCGCCGATCGGGTACTTTTCTTTGATGAAGGGTTGATCGTAGAGGAGGCACCACCGGCAGATTTCTTTGATAACCCACAACACGAACGCACGAAACTTTTCATCTCACAGACACTGCAACATTAAGGTTTAGCCCAGGAGCCACAGTTGCGATATAGTTTTGAATGGCATATTGAGAAAGAAAAGCAAAACAAGCAAAGGCACAGGATCTCTTTTGTACAAGCAACAACTGTTTTTCAAGATCCAAATCAAATTACCACTTTTGATGAAGATCATAGTGATACTGAAGATCGTTGGATAACTTTAGGTTTCGACAGAAACGGTATTTTACTTGTTGTTATACACACTACTGATGAAACTGAACACTACATGAATATCCGTATCATTTCTGCTCGTAAAGCAACTCGAGCCGAAACTAAACAATATGAGGAATTTAACCAATGAAAGCAGAATATGATTTTTCAAAAGGAGAACGCGGTAAATTCTATAGGAAAGATGCCGTTTTCCAACTTCCCATCTATCTGGAAAAAGATGTTGATGAGTTTATGCATCATCTCGCGGATACTAAAGGAAAGGACGTTGGAGAACTCGTTAATGAACTGCTCCGCCGCAATATCCAGCTGATTCAGACTATCCAATAAACAGATGGAGTATCGCCTCATGCGGTTAGATAACAAAACAGCCATTGTCACAGGAGCAGGACGCGGTATCGGCAGAGCAATCGCCCTTCGATTTGCTGAAGAGGGTGCCAAAGTCGTCGTTGATGACGTGAATGATGCTATTGGCACTGAGACCGTCGCTGCGATCACTGATGCAGGCGGCACTGCAAAGTTTGTCAACGCCGATGTCTCCAATACCGCCAATGCCGATAGACTCATCGCGGAAACCGTTGACACTTACGGAACAGTCGATATCTTAGTAAACAACGCCATCTGTTCCACAGCCGACGTGCTGAACAACAATTGGGAAGCCAACTTAGCCATCGCGCTCCAAGGCACCAGCCACTGTTCTAATGCCGTTATCCCTATAATGCAGGAGGCTGGCGGCGGGAGCATCGTCAATATCGCTTCTGTCAATGGGCTTATCGGGTTACAGGCGATCCATGCCTATTCCGCTGCAAAAGGTGGTGTTATCGCATTGACCCGTTCCATGGCAGTCGCACACGGTAAAGATAACATCCGTATCAACTGTATCTGCCCGGGGACGATTCAAACCGAAGTCTGGGAACCGATGATTGAACGCAACCCCCAAATCTTGGACGAAATCACGCCGTGGTATCCGTTGGGACGGATTGGGCAACCAGTTGATATTGCGAACGCAGCCCTCTTCCTCGCGTCCGATGAAGCCAGTTTTGCAACGGGCGCAGTTTTCGTCATTGATGGCGGGCTAACTGCAGGCAATCACCAATTTCCGATTTAAAAGTGGTAGGCACACTCCGCCGTGCTGTAACAAAGATAAACTACCGGAGGTATGGAAAAATAAGAAGTCAGGGATATAGGATTGTGCAAACCGCAGCCCGACAATCACGTGGCATGGAGCCATTTCGTCCCTGACTTTTTAAAATTAAAATACATCTTTTATTTAATGTCAATATCTTCTTTAAAAAAGATTTAATGTCAGAAAGAAAATAAAGCAGATAGAAAGATGTTAATAGACGAGTTTAAGGCGAAATATATCTTGCGTTCCAAAGCCGTCCATACTTGAGAACTTCCGCAAACTGTCAAGATTAAGAAAGGTGAGTCTGTTCCTATATCAGAGTTTATCCCAAAAGCTTCGGGTTGCCGTTCTATCAGGAGAAAAATCAAAATGAATTTCGTGAGGCACTTGATGAGGCACTACAATTATGAAGATTAATTCACACGGAGAAATACAATGGTAACACAAGAAAAGATTGACTTTTTTCAGGAAAACGGGTATGTCAAGTTTGGTAGAGTTTTGGAGAGCGACGGTGTTGAAGCTATGCGCGCAGGGTTAGATACCGTCATTGAACTGGAGCTCACCGAAGGCGACGACTCATCACCAGAATTTAAGTACGGACACGACCGGCGTGAAGACAAACTCAATCGGGGTAGCGGTCACCCTCGCGCAATCCATCAGTATGTCAATATGTGGAAACGTGAACCCAGTTACGAGTCAGCGATTCACCATCCGCTTATCGCTGGAACGGCACGTGCGCTGCTTGATACACCTGAAGTCCGTCTTTGGCACGATCAGGTGATTTCCAAACCACCCCACGACAACGGGCATTTCGGATTCCATCACGATTTCTTCTTCTGGCCCCTCAGCCCACCGAACATTGTCAGCTGCTGGCTCGCCCTCGACGATGCGACAGTCGATAGCGGTTGCATGCACGTTATGCCGAAGAGTCATAAAGATGAACGCTTCTCGGTTGAATCAAGAGCAGCATTCAATGCGGAATCCGCAAAAGCGAGCGAAGAAGGACGCGAACCGCCTCCAAACCCGTGGACAGAAAGAGGGAAACTGGACATCAGTCACGGTATCCCAGTAGAATTGAAAGCAGGCGAGTGTATGTTTCATCACTGCCTCAACTGGCACGGTACACCACCAAATGTTACCGACCATCAACGTAGAGCATTCGTCATGATTTTCATGGCGCAGGATGTCTGCTATAACAACGCGCAAGCACCGGGGCATATTCTCGTTTCAACCATCAAGGTTGCGGACGGTGAACCTCTCGTCGGTGATGGATTCCCCGTGGCATAACGAAGTTTGAATACTAAAATGAAAGATTCAACCTTTATTACGAGAGTTATTCTAAAGAACTATAAGAGCATTGCTGCATGTGATGTGCAGCTGCAACCCTTGACGTTCCTTGTGGGTCGTAACGGTTCGGGCAAGAGCAATTTTCTTGACGCGTTGCGATTCGTTGCTGATGCGTTGAATTTCTCGATAGATCACGCCTTACGCAACCGTGGTGGGATCAATGATGTCTGCCGCCGGTCACGTGGACATCCAAACCATTTTAGCATTCGCCTTGAATTCACTCTACCAGAAGGTTTTACGGGCCACTATGCTTTCCAAATTAGGAAGCGTTCACCGGGGGGTTACGAGGTTCAGACTGAAGAGTGTCGTATTCAAAATAAGTTGTGCCTCACATCAGAAGAATACTTCCGGGTTGAGAGTGGCACTGTAACCGACACAAGTATGGAAGTCGCACCGGCAGCTGCAACAGATCGTCTCTACTTGGTGCACGCTTCCGGGCTGCCCGAATTTCGCCCTGCCTATGAAGCATTTTCTCGGATGGGATTTTACAACCTCAACCCTGATAAAATCCGAGACCTCCAAGACTCGGACCCTGGAGATGTGCTTCTTCGTGATGGGCGTAACCTTACAAGTGTTTTCAAACAGTTATCACCGACTGTGAAGCAAGACATTGAGGAGTACCTAACAATAATTGTCCCGGGGGTTCGTGGCGTAGAAATTGAAAAGTTTCGGGACAAGGAGACGTTAGCGTTCAGGCAGAATGTAGTAGGTGACAAACATCCTTGGCGATTTCTGGCAAACAATATGTCTGATGGGACACTCCGCTTGTTAGGGATTCTGGTGGCTCTGTTTCAGGGAAATCACGGCACTCAAAAGCGCGTGTCACTCGTCGGAATTGAAGAACCAGAAATCGCGATGCACCCCGCAATGGTCGGAGCGTTACTTGATGAATTTCGCCACGCTGCTCATAAGGCACAAGTTATCATCACTACCCACAGTCCAGATTTGCTTGATGAAAAGAGTCTGGATATAGAGTCAGTTCTCGTTGTCGAAGCACATGACGGGAATACGGTAATTGCTCCTGTTGATGAAGTTGGAAGGTCTGTCGTGCGCGATAAATTGTTTACAACAGGGGAACTCCTACGTAGGGATCAATTGCAACCTGATCCAGCATCTGTCGTTTCGGCTAAAAAGGCGACACAACTCCCATTGTTCAATTTTGGGAAAGTGAACAAAGTTAAGGAAGAAACATAACTTATCACACCTATTTCACCTATGAGAGGGAGGATTCAATATGGAAAACAAACCAAATGTTATTTTTATTTTAACAGACGATCAGGGACCGTGGGCAGCAGGCTGCTGCGGCAATGACGAAGTACGGACACCCTACCTCGATCAGTTAGCTTCAGAAGGTACCCGCTTCCCCAATTTCTTCTGCACAAGTCCCGTCTGCTCACCCGCGCGTGCAAGTCTGATGACCGGACGCATTCCCTCAGCACACGGTGTACACGACTGGATCCGCGACGGAAACATGCCACCAGATCCCGCTCGATACCTCGACGGATTGACCTGTTATACCGATGTTTTGGCAGAGAATAATTATACAGTCGGATTGAGTGGCAAATGGCACCTCGGCGATAGCTTAACACCACAACACGGGTTCAGTCACTGGTTCACGTTACTTACCGGTGGCAGCAAGTACAACGATGCAGATATGATTCGAGATGGTCAAGTAGAGATGCAACCCGGCTACCTTACCGATGTGATCACCGATGACGCATTGAACTTTATCTCAACGAACCAAGAGGGTCCATTCTATCTCAGCGTCAACTATAACGCACCGCATACACCGTTTACAGGACATCCCCAAGACATCGTTGATTCCTACGACGATTGTCCGTTCAAGACCTGTCCGCAAGAAGCGTTACATCCGTGGGCAGTGCAAGGTGCAGCTGTTCACATGGGCAATCGCGAATCACTAAAAGGCTATTTCGCAGCGATAACGGCACTCGATTTAAATGTCGGCAGAATTCTGGAACGACTTACACAGTTGGGTATCCGCGAGAACACGCTCGTCGTTTTCAGCAGCGACAACGGTTATTCGTGTGGACATCACGGATTTTGGCATAAAGGAAACGGGACATTCCCACTGAACATGTATGAAAACTCCGTCAAAGTTCCGTTCATCGTCAGCCACCCTGGCAGCATCCCCGAAGGACGTGTCAGCGAGGCAATGGTGAGCCAATACGATTTCATGCCAACACTTCTTGATTATCTCGGCTTACCCGATCCGAACGACGATATGTCGCCCGGCAGAAGCTTTGTCCCCGCGCTCTCTGGAGAGACGAACGACGCGAAAGATGAAATCGTCGTCTTCGACGAATACGGTCCCGTCCGCATGATCCGCACGCAAGAGTGGAAATACGTCCATAGATACCCTTACGGTCCGCATGAACTATACGACCTCGTGAACGATCCGGGGGAACGGAAAAACCTGATAGATGACAAGTCTCAGAACGCCCGTATTGGTGATATGCGTCAACAGATGGGAGCATGGTTTGAACGATACGCCCTACCAGAATTAGACGGTGCAAGATGCTCCGTTACCGGTGGTGGGCAAGCAGCAAAAATTGAGGAAGGACAATGCGGTGAAGGCGCGTTCCATCCGCGATACGCTCCGCCTCGACAGAATGTGTAAAAGCATGGTCTAATCTGATTCAGAGTGTATCAGGAAATACAACGAGGGGATACTTATGACGAAGCAACTTGAACAGGCCTTCACGGAAGCATCTAAACTTCCACCCGAGGAACAAAATATCCTTGCAGAGTGGTTGCTTGCTGAACTGTCATCAGAAAAATGCTGGTCTCAACTTTTTGCCAATTCACAAGATTTGTTGGCTATGCTGGGCAAAAAAGCTCTTGATGAACATCGAACAGGAAAAACACAAGAATTGGATCCGGAGCAAAAGGGTCTTTCACCCAACTGCGCTGGGTTTTAGCCATAAACTTTGTAAAGGATCAACTTTCAAAGGAGTTAAGCAGCTGCATCTGAATTTAGAAAATAAAAAGGGTGGGCCCAGTTTTCTACGTTGTTTCGTTTCCAGTTTTCTACGTTGACATCAGAACAGACTTCGTGTATGCTATGTAACAAGCAACTGAAACTACAAAAGACGCAGATTTTCAGTATGTTGTGGAGGAAATCATGACGGCTATTGCTGTGCAAACCCAACTGACACCTGAGGAATACCTCGCTTGGGAACGCAAAGCACCCTTCAAAAATGAATATCTCAGCGGACAGATACTCGCGATGTCCGGTGCAAGTCGCGCGCATAATCTCATCACAGGAAATATACTTACTGACCTTAACAACCAACTGGTGAATCGGGATTGTGAGGCCTACGCTAGCGAGATGCGCGTGAAGGCGAGACCAGTAACATCTTATTTCTATCCAGATGTTACTGTCGTCTGTGATGAACCCCGCTTTGAAGATGATGTGTTTGACACGCTCCTCAACCCAACTGTGGTCGTAGAGGTGCTTTCCCGCTCAACTGCAGCCTACGACAAGGGAGAGAAATTCGAGGCTTATAAGCAGATCGCGTCCTTGCAAGAATACATCCTTGTTTCGCAAGATAGGGTAAACGTTGAACGTCATTTTCGTTTAGAAACACAGTGGAAAGCAATCGAATTTCAGGGGCTTGCGGACGTACTGCCCCTGGATTCAATTCGCTGCGAACTGCCTTTGGAGCACATCTATAGACGCGTCAAATTTACAGATACGCCCTGATCCTACCGTAGACTCACTTTGTAAGCCCTATTTCTAACTTTAGGCCCCTAAAAATTAACTGAAGTAGCAGACGTTATGCAACTTGCAAGTTTTTTACAAACTCCCGATGGTTATTATTGAAAGGAACGAAATGGCGAGAGCTTTCGCCCCCGGCAACATTTCGTGTGTTTTCAAGGTTATTCCGCACGCCGATGCTGCCCGTATGCACTCGCTGGGTATGGGTTTTACTGTTAAAGAAGGCGTAGAGGTCACCGTCTCCGAACATCACGAGACAGAAGTGCTATTCAACGGACAGCGCATCAACTTTCCGACGGTACGTGCTGTTGTCAACAGATTAATCCAAAATAGTGGTATCGCAGGCACCGAGGTAGATATAACCTCTCCACTGCCCCTCGGTTGTGGTTTTGGACTCAGCGGTGCCGCAGCACTCGCAACAGCTTATGCACTCAACGAACTACTTCAGAAGCACAAAGATGCTGAAGAACTCGCAATGATAGCGCACGTCGCAGAGGTTGAAAATCGCACTGGATTGGGTGATGTCTGTTCACAATACCATGGTGGTTGTCTCGTCAAGTTGACGGAGGGTGCGCCGTTAGTTGCCGATCGGCTACCGATTGCAGAACAACCCATCTATTACCGCTACTTCGGACCGATCCAGACAAGTGAAGTGCTTGGAAACAGAGAACAGACGGCTCGTATCAATCGTGCCGCCGATGTTGCTTTGAATGTTTTGCAAACGCTCACGAGTGCCAAATCAAGCCCTGAACTCTTTAATGCCTGCTTCACGGTCTCAAAAAGGTTTTCAGTCGAGAGTGGCTTACTCAGTGATGTACAGGTAATAGACACAATCGCACAGATTGAGGCAGAGGGAGGCGTTGCATCAATGATTATGTTAGGGAACGGCGTTTTTAGCACACATCCTTTTGAGGACGCGGTCGAGACAAAGCTCGTTCATAATCCAGCACGTCTCAAGTAGTTGTTGGTTTTCAGTTAAAACTAAGCATTGGTAACTAAGAACTGATGGCTATGTAGGTGATAGTTCTATGAATCCCTTAATCGTGATACTCCTGATTCTCTCTACAGTATCTCCTGTTTTCGGCGCGGTAGAGGTCGAGAATATTACTTTCGGGTTCGATGAGGGTTACAAGATAGGGACTTATGCCCCCTTAACTATTACTGTACGGAATCAGGATGAACGCGCCGTATTTAGTGGCGATTTGGCTGTGGAAGTGCGAAACTTTTCTTCAGACACGCCTATCGAGCGTTACACGACTCCACTGAGGCTCATCGGAGCCGAACCGAAACGCAAAAATTTCTATGTTTACTGTCCGAGAAATGCAACCCAACTCGTTATTCAAGTTGTACCTACAACATCTTCAGGAGGCACGGCATTAGACGACCCACCGTCAGAAACAACACAGGATATATTATTACCGACACCCCTTGCGCGTAAAGACTATTTCGTGTTGGTATTGGCACCAAGCGGTGACAAGCTAAAACGATTTATTGATAAAAAACAGTTAAAGGGTTCCGATGGTGCGAAGGCGCATGTTAGGTATCTTTCGACTTCGAGATCGCTGCCGAACACATGGATAGGCTACAGTGCCGTTGATGTGCTCCTTATTCGTGGAATCCGCTTGACAGAACGGCGTATCGCCAAAGCACAACAAACAGCGATGCTTGATTGGGTCCAACGCGGTGGCACGCTTATTATCTCCGGTGGCAGTAATTTTAACTATCTGCAAGGCAGTTTTATAGAACCCTACCTCCCTATCGAATTGAAGGGTGTAGAGAAAATCAATACGCTCCCGGCTGTTTTGCAAGAACAACTCGGTTTTCAGTCATCCGGTAACAACGAAAATCCGTTTGAACGTATCCTGTTTGTTCCAAAAGTCGGATGTGAAACACTGATCGGCACAAAAGAGCAGATCTACGTCGCAAAACGGAACTTCGGAGACGGGCAGATTCTCTGCCTTGCGTTTGATTACAACGCCCCTCCATTTTCGGAACAACACATAGGTGAGATATTTTGGCACGGATTACTGAGCAAATTCGGTAAATCACCAAAGCACATCGCAGATCAGTATGCCCTCGCCCTTCGACATGAGGAAAAGATTTATAAAGAATTTCTATCAAAAATGCCGACACAGGTGCCGCTCATTAAACTACTCTCTATAGTCTTACCAGTATGTCTGCTGAGTTTTGGAGGGTTCTTATTTTATTTTCGCAAATCGAATCAAAGGGCACACATCTACTGGATAGGCGGATGTCTCTTTATTCTACTTTCGATGAGTGCAATTGGAGCAGGGGGACATATCTTTCCTAATAATATAACGGCAGACCGGTTATCGATTCTATCAATTTACCCTGAACGACAGCGCGCACACTTACAGAGTTATGTTTCTCTCAGAGCTACAAGACGTACCGAAACATCTTTTGAATTCGCCAAGAGAACCTTCGTTCGTCAGCAGGAAATCGGAAACTCCGGGAATCAGCTCTCTCACAAGATTGGGACATTCGTTCAAGATTCAGGCTCTCAACTACAGGACCTATCCGTGGAGCCGTGGCAACCCACGACCTACGTGGAAGAAACATTTTTAGACGCACAAAGACTTCCGCGCATCCTTGAAAACGCGTGGTATGTTACAGGCAAAGAGATGACTTACTTAGGAAACGTCCCACTCGATGCCAAGTCGGTTTTTGAACCTTCAACAGGAGCCCTTCGGCTGCGAGTGACACCAAAAATGCCGCCTAATGAAGAACTGACTGGCACGCGAAAACAGTTTGCACAAATCCTACGGCAGGAATATGTATTACGATACTTGGATTTGGCAGCAAATGCAGATTCAAACTTGCCACCGTACCTTATTGGATGGACTCCTCAAGGTTTTAACGATATGGTAACAGATGGAAACGTTAGCACAAACGATGAAACTTTGGTAATTTTTCGTCCCGGTGCTGGACCTTGAAAATCGTAGATAATTACGAGTTAGGCATAACTATTTACTCTTAACTGGTAACTGATAACTATTACTGGGACATTGGTTCAAAGCATATAGTTTGAAACGAAGTGGAAGAGTTTTGCCTGGGTATTTCTGTGGATTTCCTCAGATTTAAGAAAAGAACGTTCAGTCCAAAACCTCGTGCCTTAACCGCAAGGAATAATTAGAAAATGGATGTACTATCACTCGGCATTTACGTCGTTGATGTGTTAGGACGACCGATAGATCAGTTTCCCGAAAAGGGGAAATTAGCACTCTTTGAGGAACTCGAAATCCATACCGGTGGTTGTGCCAACAACACCGCTATTGCGCTCGCGCGCTTGGGCATCTCTGCCGGTGCGATGGGTAAAGTGGGTAGTGATGCTTTCGGCGACCTGATCTTGCAAACGCTTGCTGATAATGATGTTGACCCAGTGGGTATGCAACAAGACGCAAACAGCAGCACCTCATTTACATTCGTCGCGGTTGCCTCCGATGGGGAAAGAACCTTCTACCATTACATCGGTGCAAACGGTGAACTCTGTGAGATTGACCTCAATTGGGAAATCATTAAACGCGCAAAGATCCTGCACATCGCCGGTGCGCTTGTCATGCCACGTTTTGATGGGGCACCGATGGCAAACGTCCTTCAAGAGGCAAAAGCATTGGGGATAACGACCTCACTTGATACAGCGTATGATGCCACTGGAAAGTGGATGGAGACACTCGAACCGTGTTTGCCTTACGTAGACATGTTTATGCCGAGTATTGTCGAAGCCCAATACCTTACGGGTCTATCTGAGTATCGAGAAATCACCCAATTTTTGCGGAATAACTACGGTATCCACACTATCGTCATTAAAATGGGTGAAAACGGCAGTTACGCCTCCACACCAGAGACTGAATACTTAGCACCAGCATATCCTGTGAATGCCGTTGACGCGACGGGAGCAGGGGACGCTTACGTCGCAGGTTTTCTCGCAGGGACTATCATGGACTGGGACCTGAAGGCGACAGCGGAATTGGCAGCCGCAACCGGTGCCGCTTGTGTCACTGCTATCGGTACAACTGCCGGCATCCAAAATCTTGAAGAGACCTTGAAAATAGTTGTCAGTCATCAGTTACCGGTTATCAGTTAAAGAGGTGCTTCGTTTAACTAAAATCCTCTTTTAGCCGACAACCGACAACTGATAACTGATAACTAAAAAAGGAACATTAATTAAATGATCGTTCAAACAGAAAATCTATCCAAATGGTACGGCGAAGTCATGGGGATAAACGACATCTCCCTTACAATTCACCCCGGAATCACCGGTTTGTTGGGTCCAAATGGTGCTGGCAAAACAACTCTAATCAAACTCATGACGGGTCAACTCAAACCTAACCAAGGCGAAGTCAAAGTGCTGAATCAAACGGTATGGAACAACCCCGAACTGACGAGGCAGGTCGGTTACTGTCCGGACATAGAATTGGCATACCAATTCATGAACGGTCATGAGTTTATCACGTTTTTCGCGACATTGAGTGGATACGACGAAACAGAAGTGGAATCTCGGAGCCTACAAGTTCTCGAAACGGTGGATATGCTCCCAGCAAAAGATCGACCCATCGCCTCCTATAGTAAAGGAATGCGTCAGCGGATTAAGCTCGCGCAAGCATTGGTGCATGAGCCAGAACTCCTTTTCTTAGACGAACCCCTCACCGGCTTAGACCCGAATGGAAGAAGATATGTCCTCTCACTCCTGAAGGAACTTGCTGACAAAGGCATCAGCATCGTCGTTTCCAGCCATATCCTCTATGAGATTGAGGCACTAACAGAAACGATTCTGCTCATCCATCAAGGGCGAATCCTCGCGGAGGGGACTATCTCCGATATCCGCGAACTGATTGATGAACACCCACACAAGGTCTACCTGAGTACAGATGAACCGCGCCGTTTAGCGCAAGTTTGTCTCCCTTTCGCGGACATCCTGAGTGTTACCTTTGTCAACAACGGTGATACTGTGGAAGGATCAGAAGCAGAAGAATCAGGCGATATTATTATCGAAACCGGCAAGCCTGACGCTTTCTATGCGCGGCTCCCCGAATTGCTCATCGAAAACGAGTTGAATGTCTCCCAACTCTATTCTCCCGACGACAATCTCTCTTCCGTGTTTAAATACTTGGTTGGGTAGCCTACTCATCTTCGGACTGACCCAATTTCACCAAGGCACCAATATCTGGGCCACTGTCTGCTAACGCTGCAAAACTTCCATCACAGATGGCACGCCGGATTCCGCGCATCAAACTGATGTAAAAATGCAGGTTGTGTAACGTGTGCAGCTGCGAACCGAGAATCTCGTTCTCGACATGCAGATGTCGGAGATATGCCCGTGTAAAGTTCTGGCAGGTATAACAGGTGCATTCCGCATCCAAGGGAGTAAAATCACGTTTGTATTTCGTGTTGCGAATGCGGATGATGCCTGCGGTCGTAAACAGAGAGCCGTTGCGTGCATTCCGGGTTGGCATCACACAATCGAACATGTCAATCCCACAGCGTACCCCGTAGACCAAATCTTCGGGCGTGCCGACACCCATCAGGTAGCGTGGTTTATCTTCTGGTAAGAGCGGCGCGACATAAGCGAGTGTCTCATACATCAAATCCTTCTCTTCACCGACACTCAAGCCACCAATGGCATACCCCGGAAAACCGATGGATACTGTGGCATCTACGCTTGCCTGACGTAGGTCGCGTTCCATACCGCCTTGCACAATGCCAAAAAGCAGTTGATCTGGATGCCGATGTGCCTCTTTACATCGTGCTGCCCACCGCAACGTCATCTCCATCGAATTTTTAAGATACGCGTACGCATTCGGTAAGGCAGGGCACTCATCAAACGCCATGATAATGTCTGCACCGAGTGCATTCTGGATCTCAATCGAACGCTCCGGACTAATAAAGTGTTCGGTCCCGTCTATCGTAGAACGAAACGCCACCCCTTCTTCTGTGATCGTCCGGAGTGGACCGAGGCTAAATACCTGAAACCCACCACTATCCGTAAGAATGGGGCGGTGCCATCCCATAAACGAATGCAACCCGCCTGTTTCTTGGACGATCTCGTGCCCCGGACGTAGGTAGAGATGGTAGGTGTTCGCAAGAATAATTTCCGCCCGAATTTGGTCGGATAGTGTTTCAGGAGTGCAGGCTTTCACCGTTCCGCGCGTCCCGACAGGCATAAATATCGGCGTATTTACAGTGCCGTGCGCCGTTTGGAGTTTGCCAACTCTGGCTGCACTGTTTGTGTCTTGATGAATAAGGGTATAGGGGGACTGCGTCATGTTGGGAGGTGTTTCAGAGGATTAACTGTCAGCGGTCAGTAGGGGATGGAAGACAGGAAGGATGGGTGCCCAATCTTCCACCCTTGGTTTCCTTCCGACCTTCCATTCCAGTCTCTTGCTGATTTGCTGATTGCTGACCGCTAATGACTAATGAATAATCTTTACGTTAAGAACAGGACTATCCTGTTCAAACGGTTTACCGTTAATCGTCACAGAACCGCGGAATTTAAACTGGTATGTTTCTGGCACTACAGAACTGAGTGCTTGTAATGGAACCTTGACCTCGGTCTCGTTCGCCGGTATGGTAGCTGCTTCCGTAGTGAACCCTTCGGGTAAATCAAGCGGAGTCAGCGTGATTTCATCCGTGAAACCGCCCTGTCGGACGATCGTTAACGTCAACATCGCTTCCTTTGTAAGAGGTGCTTCGTTTTCTGTTGCCTCGGCATCTGCCGTCGGATTTCCTGCAATCGCTACGGTGCCACTGTCCGACAACGCTGTTGTATCACCTTTCGTTGTTGCCGGGAAGACGATGCTGAAGCGCAGCGGCTCCACCGTTACAATGAAAGGTGCCTCGACGATAGTCAAGGGAATAGCAGGTGTCGATTGTTTCACCGTCTCACCACTGACAGTCGCTGTGCCATTCACTGAAATATAATTTGTGCCGGGTATCGGCAGGACAGAAAACTGCTCCCTGCGCTCAAAGGTCCCCGCTTTAACCGTAATCGTCGCCGCCGTTTCACCCTCAGCAATAGTGATAGCGGCTGCGGAAACACGATTTGGGAGTCCCGATACCGATAGCGCGATTGGACCAACGAAGCTGCCATGTCGGTCTGCTGTCACGTGAAGGTCAACCGTTTTGTTGTGCACAGCACTTAATCCGATTTCTGCAAGCTTCAGTGTGAACTCCGGGGCATCCATCACAGTGAGTAGGATCGGGGAGGGGTTGGCGACACGTTCTATCTGGTGATTGCCAACAGCACAAACACCGACGACAGAAAATGGCATCAGTCCAAGTGGCGCGTCCCACGGAGCTGTCACTGTGAGTAGTGCCTGGTTTTGACCCACTCCAATAATAGTGGGACTCACATCAAACGTTTTTGGAAGGTCTGGACAAAGCAGGCGAATTGGACCCTTGAACTGGTCGAGACGGACAACGTTAACCTGCATTGTGACACTACCACCTCTGCTGACGCGCGGGTTATCCATAGCGGACGGACGGTTCCTATTGTCAAAGGAAACTACACTGAGTTGGCAGTTTGGCTCTAACGGACGGATGTTCAATCGGTACGGATAGGTTTCACCACCTTGGTTGTTCAGATCCCGGATGGTGATAGAATACTTTCCGGCTTCCGCAAAATTCCAGTCAATGCGCGCATCGGCACTGCTGGCATCGTCATTCACCATCAAGACCTGCTCTTTCTCACCGCTCAACGCCATTTCTTTCGAGGCATCTTCTTCCATCGACTTTTTGGGACCGTAGAGCGTGAGCAGTGCATCAAGGTTTGACGATAATTTACGTGCCTCCACCTCGAAAACGAGGAGTTGCGGTTCCGCAATCTCAAATGAAAACCGATCCACATCGCCAGATTTGTCAATTTTTCCATTCAGCGTTATCGGAGTCGTCACAGCATTCGCTTTGTCTGCTGTATTGTTCGGTTCAGTTTCTGCCATTTCCGCCCAATTTCCGATAGTGAAAGGACGGGCATTGGTTGCCAATCCAGAGGGAGTTTGTACGCGCAGAGATTGTTGACCTGCCGGTGTTCCGGCACCTATTGAAACCTGTATAGAGGTTACTGTTTCAAGGTTCGCACCAGTGACGGTGATTGTATTCTCAGTGCCGCGTCGCCCACCAAGCGGGAAGATCGTTTCAAGATATGGCAGCTCGCCGATACTCAACCGATAGTCATACCCATTCCCACCTTTGTAACGAATATCGCGAATGTGAAGCGTGTACTTTCCAGTTTCAAGTGCCGTGTAATCCAGAACGGAATCAAACCCATTGCCAAGTCCGCTGTTGGCGACTTTAGCACCATTAGCGTCTTGGAGGACAAGGTAGGAATCCAGTAGTGAACCTATTCGCTGCGCCGTCACCTCGCAGATAAGCCGTGCATCTTTTTTCAGTTCAAAGGTAAAACTATCTTTATCGTCAATCGACGCGATTGTGCCGTTCACGGTAACTGGCAGCACAAGCCAGTCGGTTTCCATTTCCGCCCCTGATTCCTCTGCTTCCTCCTCCATGACTTCCCGCAGATTTCCGACGACGAAACTCCTCGCGTTGGAAACACCATAAGGGGTAACGATGCGTATCTGTTGGATACCCAGTGGCGCATCAGGGGCAATCGTTAGCGATGCGACCAACTGCGCGTCAGTAGGAATACGTCCAGAAACACCAGCACCGTTGAAGAGGACAGCAGCCTGTCCGGTTTTCTCCTTAATTTCTCCGGTGATACCACTCCCGCTGAACCATATCGCTGTTGCCGTGCCGAGATTTGTGCCTTTGAGCGTGACTTCCACATCTTGTCCTTGTTGACCACCTTGTGGAAATACGGCTGTTAGGGTAGGTTGTACCTGCGCGTGCGCCAAACTTATCGTTAGGAGAAAAATCGCTATGACGAGAAAGCAACATTTTGTTAAGAGATGAGAAAGCAACGAATTACCCCATCTCTTCTGCCGAAATAACATGTTAGGCATTGTCGATCACCTTATGTTTTTAGTAGTGAAAAGCCTGCTCATAAGCAAATATTCATCAATTCGATCGAGTGGACCGAATCCCTTTGCTTTACATCGAGCAGGCTTAACTAAAATCGGTGTTAATTACGCTATATCAGCGACACCACTGCAAAATCGTTTAGAAGATCCCGGCAATCGGCTCGCCCTTCACCAATTCGCGTGGCTGATCCAAATGGTTGTACACGATGGTGTGCGGGTCAATACCGAGTGTATGATAGACTGTTGCGAGGATGTCGCGTGGGTGCACGGGCTTCTCAAGCGGCGTTGAGCCTGTTGCATCCGACTTCCCGTAAACCTGTCCACCTTGGACACCTGCACCAGCAATCAAGCCTGTATAGCAATAGGGCCAGTGATCGCGGCCATCAGGCGCGTTGCTGTTACCAGAGGTGCTAATGCCCATCCGCGGCGAGCGTCCGAATTCACCGATCGCCAAGACAAGCGTGTCCTCCAACATACCGCGCTGATCCAAGTCTTCCAACAGTGAGGAGACCGCACTGTCTAACTTCGGACAGTGAAGGTTCTTCAACGGACCGAAGTTGGTTGCGTGTGTATCCCATGCTGTGGTATTCGGATCACCGTTCGCAACAGAGGGCCAGTTCACCTGTACGAAACGGGTACCTGCTTCAACCAAACGGCGAGCGAGAAGCGCGCTCTGTCCAAACGTGTGTCTACCGTACTTATCTCTCATCTCATCTGGTTCCTGAGACAAATCGAAGGCGTTGCGTGCCCGTTGCGATAGGATGAGATTGTATGCCTTTTCGTAATACTCGTTCAAGGCATAGGAATCTGCCACCTTATCAATTTCGGGCATTCCAGCGTTGATTGTTTCAAGGAGATTTTTACGCCGTTTTAGACGCACCGGTGGCACTTCTGGACGCAAACTCAGATCGTCGAGATTAATCTCTTGATTCGGATCTTGGAAAAGGAAATACGGATCATAAGCCCTACCAAGAAAGCCTGCGTTTCCACCTTTACCGATGATGTTGCTTTCCTGCATCGGACGCGGGAGTTGCACTGCCGCGAGCATCGGTTCATCAGGTGGACGGTAATTTGCGATATGCGATGCAGCATTCGGATGGTCGGCTGGTGACGGCGGATCAAGCTGTCCCGAAGGCGCGACCTTGTCCGGTGTTTCGCCTGTTACCATTTGGTACATCGCAGCGGTGTGGTTGAAAAGTCCAGCTGGTGTGTAACTTACCGAACGGATAAGACAAGCCTTATCCATCTGTTGTGCCAAACGCGGCATTGTCTCAGATAACTGAATCCCCGGCACATTAGTCGGGATTGGATTAAATTCACCACGAATGTTTGAGGGGGCTTCCGGTTTCGGATCCCAAATATCAAGGTGGCTAGGACCGCCTTGCAAGAAAAGAAGGATGACCGAGTTGGCTTTTCCCCAGCCGTTGAGCGGCTTCGCGGGATCAACCGTTGTATTCGCGTTGGCTTGGAGTGACAATACCTGTGGCAGACTAATGCCGAGCATCGCCGCACCACCAACACGTAGAAATTCACGACGTGAGAACCCGTCACATAAGCGGCCGGGTAGTTGTGGTAACGATAACATCTATTGTTTCCTCCGTTTTTAGTAGTCATCAGTTATCGGTTGTAGGGGCGAGGTTACCTCGCCCTTACAAAAGTCTCTGGTACACCAAAATCTCTCTTAACCGACAACTGACAACCGACAACTGATAACCATTTAGCGATTGAATAAGAAAGCCGGACTGTTGATTAACGCCCACAACAAGTCCTGTGCGCCCTCTTCTTTAGATTCCGCATTCGCGAGGTGTTCAATCGCTACTGCATATTCGTTCTTCTCTGGTAACCGAGAAAACGTTGCGAGATACAGTTCTTCAACGAGAACCCGGTCATCTTGATTCGTTTTAATGAGGTGTGCGATACGTCCTTCTGGATCGATGAGTGCTTCTGCAACCGTCGGTCCATTAATGAGATTCATTGCGTGTGCGAGGCTGACCTCGGTAGTACGTTCACATTCACACGAAGTTTCGCGCTCAGGTCTACCAAACAGTTTCAAGAATCCATCATCTTTAATCTTACTGTCCGGCAATTGCACCGCTCGGAAGTCTTTCGGGACCTCCTCAAATCGTGGTCGGCTCCCCGTTGCAATTCCGATAGCATCTAATAGCTGCTCTGCCGTCAAGCGTCTGGCAACCGCATGTGAAAAGTTAATTTTATCAGCCTTGTTCCACTTGTTCGTTTTGATGCTCTGCTGATAGGTTCGGGAACGCGTGATTGTCTTCATGACATGCTTCATATCAAATCCGCTGTCCACGAAATCCTTTGTCAACGCATCAAGCAATTCAGGGTTAGTGGGTGGATTACTCGTGCGGATATCGTCTACAGGTTCGATGATCCCGCGTCCCATAAAGTAACTCCAGATACGGTTCACGCCTGCACGGGCAAACATCGGATTGTCTTCAGAGGTGAGCCAAGCTGCCAGCATCTCACGTTTATCCTCAGTTTCGGATGCGATTTCTCCGAAGGGGACTGAGGGTTCAACAACCGCTAAGGTTCGTGGATGTTTCACAGGCTCTGCGGTGTAATTGGCATAGACGACCTCATCACCCGGTAGTTGCCCCGGTTTGACTTTGACATCCGCGAAGAACGCACCAAGTTCGTAGTACTGGTTTTGTGTCCATTTTTCAAACGGATGATCGTGACACTTATTACACGAGAAGCGGACACCTAAGAAAAGCTGCGTTGTATTTTCCACTGCAGCAGTATACTCACGGGAGACACGGAAATAGTTTGCTGCAGGATTTGTGTAGGTACTTCCGGTCGCTGTAATTAAATCCTGTACAAACTTGTTATATGGACGATTCTGGGTGATGGATTGATGAATCCACTGTTGGAAGAGCCATATCCCGCGCTCACCGAGAAACTTACGGTTAGACTGCAACAGATCGCCCCACTTATGGGTCCAGTGATCGACAAATTCCGGGGTCTCAACGAGGGCATCAATAAGCTGCTCCCGTTTTGTCTTCGATGCGGTTTTGTCGGCAAGAAAACTCCGAACCTGTGCAGGGGTCGGTGGAATACCCGTTAAATCAAAATAGATACGCCGCACAAACTCTTCATCTGTACAGAGTTCAGAAGGCAGAATCTTCATCCGCTTCAGTTTATTGTGGACGTGCGTATCAATGTAGTTGTATTCAGGTGTTTTAACCCACTTGTAGCCACTCCTATCGCCCATGACAATGATGCCGTTTGTACTATAGGCACCTTCATAACGGGTGAGAATGGCAGTTTCGCCACGGCGTTCTGCCGTTACCACACCCTCGTCTGTGACGTTTGCCACTTCATTGACACTACTCGTGAATTTCGCTTCACGGGTGACATCCCGTGTTGTTCCATCAGGATAGTGAGCAATAACTATAAGCTGCTGCTTTGTACCGGGCATCGCGAGTTCAGCAGAATCGGGTAAAACCTCCAATCTTTCCACGCGCTCAGTGGTTTCAACGTCGGGAATAGCACCTTCCGCTATCCACTGGTGGATGATATTATAATCCCGATTACCTGGAACAATCACCTGTCCGCCTTTATGCGGCACTCCCGATGTTGGCTTTAGCAACATTAGACTCTGTTCAGGGAACGCTCGATTGAACCGCCGTCCAGCTATATCCTCAATCAAGAGTTCATAATCAAAATCGGGATCGTAGCCGCGGAGTGAGAGTTTGAACCCATTTTTCCCCTTTGCTGCACCGTGACACGTACCATTATTACACCCAGCGTGGCTTAAGATAGGCATCACATCTCGGACGAAGCTGACAGCGGGTGCTTCGATGCTTTTGACAGTTACAGGTAGTTGGGTGCTTACACCCTTGACGCTCACCGTAATCTTTGTCGTGCCAACTGCCACTGGAAAGATATAACCATCTTCATGCACCTTTACGCCCGTGGTAGTAGGTGTCAGCACAGCCCACGGTGTCACATCTACCCATGCGCCATCTCTTGTCTTACCTGATACGAGCACCCGTCTGCCGTCACGCGCGTGCTCCAAGGTCAGCGACTCTGGATGAACCTTTAATGCTTGCACCATCGGAACTTTAGCACTCGCAGGCTGCTCCATCTCACTTGATGCTGTCAGGTGGAACGCGAAACAGATGGAAAATGCAACAAGGAGTGTCGTTACAACGTTAAACCTGGGTTTCATCAAAAAACTCGGCGTGAAACCTCCGACTGTCGTTGACGGAGGAAATGCCGTCCTCCTTTTTAACTATTCGGTTTTCGCTTAGTTATTCTCGTTGTTGAAAAACACATTTCTACTTAATTCGTTCGGCGTACATATCATACTTTGCAATAGGACGATTTATTTTTTCAAATGGCTTAGGTAAGATCCCAGAGCAACACAGTGTGGTCATCGCTTCCGCTGGCGAGGGTATTGCCATCTGCAGCATACGCGACACTCCTGACACTGCTTGTATGCCCTGTGAGTGTCCCTTTAGGTTCTCCCGTCTCGACATCCCAGAAACGGATGGTGTTATCATTCCCACCGCTCGCGATGGTTCTACCGTCAGGCGCGTAAGCGACACTCCAAACATAGCCCGTATGTCCTGTGAGTGTCGTTATTAAACTTCTCTCATCTGTATTCCACAACCGAACCGTGCCATCAATACTTCCACTCGTGAGGATCTCTCCATCAGGCGAATACGCAATTGAATCGACGATATGCGTATGCCCCTTGAGTGTGGCTCTGTGCTTTCCAGTAGCGGCATCCCACAATACTATATCATCGTCTCCGGTTCCGGCGGCGAGCATGCGCCCATCAGGAGAATATCTAACACATCGGATAGAGTCCGCGCGCCCTTTGAGTGTGTCTTTCGCCTCTCCTGTGCTGGCATCCCACAACCGCACTGTACCATCAGGGCTTCCACTCGCGACGGTCGCACCATCTGCGGAATAGGCGACACTCCTAACAGCGTCCGTATGTCCTGTAAGCGTCGCTGTCGGAGATCCACCGATCGCGTCCCAAAGAACGACTGTATTGTCTATACTTCCACTGGCAATCGCACTACCATCAGGCGAATAGGCGACACATCTGACGTATTCCCTATGCTCAACGAGGAGGTTCAATCCCATTCCACTGTCCACATCGTAGACCCAAACGCCAATGTCACATGCAACAGCGAGTTGCTTGCCATCCGATGAGAACGCTATGTCTCCACTTAAATTGCCTTGGTCAAGACGTGCCCTCGCCCCCGCTGGCAAACCCGATTGTGTATCTTTCTGATCGTTCATGATTTCTAATGAAAATATCCTTTTTTTTGTAACTTGTTAACATCGAAACTTAATTGCGATAAAGTCAAAGCCATCAGGTTCGCAGGGATTCATCTCGCGCTACTTCTGATTTTTCAAGTGCCCCCAAACTATCGGCAACTTACCACCCGGGGAAACATCTGCAAATTCGGACTCACTTGCTAACCAGTTGATGACGTTTTCGGTCAGTTTCTCTATCTGATCAATACTCTTGTTGTTTTTATGAAAATTCGGAAGCCGCCAATTCATGTTGAAGATTTTACCGTCCCCAACTTCCCAATAACCGAAAGCTGCAATCCTATCTGTGTAATTGGTACCCTGCTCCCAAGCATGCGCAAGCGTCGTAAAATTCTTCCAAATTTTGTCGAAATAGTCGCCACTTACTGGATATCCACTTGAATTGACCTGAATCCAATCATCAACTTTGGGAGTTTTCTTATCAACATTTTCGAGCCCGTCTACCAACCCGAGTTCCAGTGTTTCTTTGAGAACGATAATACCCACATTGCTTCCATCGTCTGGAACGGGTCCAAATTTCCGTGGTTCCGCGTTTTCTAATCCCAAAGGCGTAGCATAGCGGATAGCCGCGCCTGTTAAGAGCACTGCGCCGCCGCTTTCAGCGTAGTTAATGAACGCATCGATTTCTGCGTTGGACAATCCGCCCGGATCAGCATCGCCATCATGCCACCAGACAACACCAAACTGCTTGAACGTGTCACTCTTCAAATCCGCCTTTGCGAGTTGTTTCGTTTTGAACGTCTTTTCAGCAAACTCCAATGCAGGTTCAGTAAAGTCGCCTTTGCCGCCGAGATAGATAAACCCGACTTCTACCGCAGCATTACCAATAGTTATACCAAAAAAGAGAAGAAATGTCAAACAAAATACGATTTGGCAAAACTTATTAGCCAAATCTTGCGATTTAAAAGTCCGTTCCATGGTTGCTCCTTACGCATTTACAATGCTTGTTCAAAAATACGGTTCAACTCACATATCAGGCATCTCTCACAAAATAGTATCATGGAATAATGTTTTTGTCAAGTTTTGCCACGGAATTCGCTAAACTTATCCTTATAAGACTAAGTCTGTGCTGTTGTAACATTCCTGAAGTCGATCGTTGCCCATTTTCACGAAACTCGGTTCAATCTCAAATCCTATGAAATTTCGCTGATGTCGTTTACACACCACAGGACAGGTACCTACGCCCGCAAACGGATCCAAAACAAGGTCCCCCGGGGACGAACTCGCCAATACGATCCGTTCAATCAACCGCTCCGGTTTCTGGATGGTATTGAGCATCTTTCTGCTTACCAACTCTTTGGACTTGTAAGTCAGTTGTTTTATATCACCCCAAACATCACCCGGATTCTTCCCTTTCGGATTATATTTCGTTTTACCAAATTTACCGTTCGTTACGGATGGCACATTTTCACACCTATTCCGATGCTCTAATTCAACGAGTTGTTTGACTCTGATAGCATCCAAGTTATAGCATTTTGGCTTTTTGCCCTTGATGAAATAGCAGATAATGTCGTAGTTGTTGGTGTAATTGATTCGTCCTTGTGCAAGTCTGCTCGGTTGATACCATACGATCTTTGAACAGAGGTTCAGAAATTGCCGATAGTCTATAAAGTCGATGCAGTCCGGTTTCCCAAATAGATAGAGCGCACCACCGTCCTTCAATTTTGGGGCGAAACTTTCGATAAGTGCGAGGTTAAATTCCTGAATTGAGGGTACCTGGTCCCACGGTTCCTCCGTTACGCCATACGGTCCATCACACACAATCAGATCCACTGAGGCATCCTCTACCTCTTTTAGTAACGTAAACGTGTCGCCGCAATGGATAGTGTTATATTCAAGCATACTACAGTAAAATTCTCGCGAAATAAAGAATAAAGACAAAGATATTATTGCGTCACCGCCGCAATTGCTATAGAAATCAAATCCATGATTCCAGGCGACGATATCCTTCCTCGCCTCCAAAGAAACCGCCGGGTGTCAGTAGAAAGACTGCGCAATTGAAGCGTATCAACTGCGGATAACTTTGTGAGTCCATTTGTGTCATCTGGTTCTAACTTCACATGCCAAATATTATTCGCGAAGTAATCTTTCCATTCCGTTATTGGGCAAACAATAGCAATGGGTAACATGCCTACTTCATCCGGGCTCACCACGACAACAGGACGCTCGTATTTGATTTCGTTACCAATGCTTCCATGAAGGTCCGCCTGCCAGATTTCCCCGCGACTCACATAAACAGGTGTAACCTCATTATCTCTCACATTCATCAATGAAATTCCGAATCTACAAGTCTGGTTGTTCGTCAGACATTTGTTCATAATGTCCTTTCATTTGTTTGGCTTGTTGTGCTAGGAGTTGACGGCGCTCCTCCAACGAAAGGCGCATGAAAGCTGCTTGGGGCGACTGTTCATCCACTTCTCTGTTAATCAAATCAGCCAACAAATGATAGGCGATCGGTAACTTGGCTTTTGGGAGTTTCTTCACGAGTTGCTCTACTTGAGTATATGTTACTGTTTTCATTTCTCCCCCTTAAATTTTGATACATATCCGTGAACCACTTGTAATTTCACAACTTACGAAGATTTTACATCGGTCCCACTCGCCGGGGTCCCCTATCCATGGCAAACATAGATGCATCAAAACTCTGTTTCAGCAATTCCAACTTGATACCCTGTTTCGCCGGAACATGCCAGAGATTGTCAAACTCGTCGGGGTCCTCGATTAAGTCGTAGAGTTCACCCTCCTCATGTCCATGATAGACTACCAATTTGTAACGTTTATTCCGGTACATTGTTGCGAAAGAATGGTCTGGTAGATCAACAGCGTCATAATACTCACACCGGACGAAATCACGATGATGGTTTGCATCCACTTCACCTCGGAGGATAGGCAGAAGTGATTTGCCGTGCATCCCTTCGGGTACCGCTAAACCTGCCAATTCCAAGAGTGTCGGTGCTTTATCGACGAGTTCAACGAGCGCGTCGCTCTTGAGACCGTTCGCAAACTGCCCTTGCCACGAGAAGATGAGCGGCACCCTGACCAAGCCTTCGTAAAATCTGCAACCCTTCTGGATTAGCCCGTGGTCGCCAAGTGTTTCCCCGTGGTCGCTGGTAAAAATAATAACGGTGTCTTCGCGCTGTCCTGTTTCATCAAGCGTTTCAAGGATCCTGCCAAACTGCTCATCAATCAATTGAATCATCGCGTAATAGGCAGCTTTGAGCGTCTTGGCATCTCTTACTCCGATTGCGTCCGCTTCTTGGCGAGGCGTTTGTGGTAAGATTGGACTCCGAATATCCAGTTCATCTGGTGTGCGCACTTTGGATTGAAAATCAACCGCTTGTAACCGGGTCTGTTGTTCTACATCACTGTCTCGGAAAAGGGGTGCTGGCATTTCTGTTGGATCAAACTGCTCCCGGTGTGTCTGCGGTGGATTGAATGGCGGATGCGGATCGTAGATATTGACACTCGCAAGCCAGGGACAGTCTCGTTCCTCACGGATGAACTCAATCGTCTTTTCCGCACACCATGTGGTCTGATGCAGCTCGGCTGGCACGCCTTTCGGGTCCTTATTCAACTCGCCAAGTATATATCCTTTTGAACGAACCCAATCAGCGTAGTCGTGTCCTTCTTCCCAATCGTCACGTGGCGCATGGCTGTATTGCCAGTAGCGATAGCCGTCGTTTACGCGCGGTTCCACCCGGCGATAAGCACTCGCCAGATGAAACTTGCCAATCAGTCCACAGTCATAGCCTTCGTCTGCAAGTGTGCGTGTCACAAGCGGGTACGCATCTGGGAAGAAATCGTTTCCGTTGCGAATCGCGTGTGTCGCGCTCGGATACATACCCGTAAGAAAACTCGCTCGACTCGGCGTACAGATAGGGCTTTGACAGTAGGCGTATGTAAACGCTACCCCTTCCGCGACTAAGTCATCAATGTGCGGAGTGGACACGCACGGGTTGCCCAAGGCACCGATTGTGTCGTAACGCTGTTGGTCTGTGCAAACCCAGAGGATATTGGGAGCCTTAACAGCCATACGTTAGCCTCTTCACGCGTGCTACTTAACCTTCGCGCTAAACCCAGTCTCTTTAACGAGGTCTGCAAGGTCAACTGCAGAAGTGGTGTTTTTCCGAACTTTAATGACGGCTTGATCAGGTAGAGAAACCTCGACACTGATAACGTTTTGGTGTTGTGTAAGTGCATCCTGCACTCTTGCGACACACGCACCTCACGTCATACCCGTTACTACCAAAGCGACATCCTCACTTCCCGCAGGCTCAATCGGGACGGACATAAAGGCATTCAATAATTTACCAGAGGAAGCGTCAAATATACGAATTTTTCCATCAAAGCCGCCTGTAGCGAGCTGCGTCCCATCAGGATGGAACGAGACCGCGAAAACACCAACCGCATCGCCTTGCATGCTTGCTAAACGCGTTCCGTTTTCCACGTTATAGATACGTGCCTCACCACCTGCGCTGCCAGTCGCAAACCGACTGCCGTCCGCTGAAAACGCGACACCTTCTATTGTACCCGACTGTGCTTCGTAAGCTTGGATGAGGTTAAAGTCCGTGTTACCCACATCTCTTCGTATTTCTCGGAAGATTTTGTAAAGCCTTGGAATCCGGTCTTCGCCAGCACTCAAAACTTGGTCTTTCGTTGGATGTCGTGCGATCGTGTTGATCTCGCCATAGCCTTTGTTGCTGGAGTTGATGTCGTCAACGAAAGAACCTGTATCTACCTCAACCAATTTGAGAGCAGTATCGCGTCCACAACTCACAAAGTGCGAACCATCAACAGAAAAAATTGTGCCGAAAACCCAATCGCTGTGGTTGTCGAATTTAATCAGTTCTTTCTCATCTTCAACGGACAATACACGTACCGTCTGATCTGAGCATCCGAAAGCGACACGACTTGCGTCTGGCGAGAAGGAGAGTCCGTACACGGTATCATAACTCGAACGCATCGCCTTGATGAGTGTATTTGTTCCAGTGTCCCAGAGTTGCACTTCACCGAATTGTGCGGGGGAACCACCTGCGACCCCTAATATTTTACCGTCCGTCGTGTACGTCAACGATTCTATTCGACGCGCTTTACCGACCAATCGCGCTTTAAGTTCAAAATTTACTGTGTCATACAATAAAACTTCGCTGACACCTGATACAGCAAGCGTGCTGCCATCGGGTGAGTACGCCACTGCTGTAACCACCGGAGGTACAGTGTAGACCGGATAGTCCCCCTCACTCATATCATCGACTTCGGCGGGAGTGTCGTCGTGTGCCCCTTCAAGGATCCAACGCCGAAACATTTCGACCTCTTCAGCAGAGAGCGGTTCCATGTTCTGCGGCATCGCCGGTTCATCACCAGAGATGAGTTTAATAAGGAGACTGTTATCCGGTTTCCCGGGAATGATTGCCTCACCTGCCATTCCGCCCCGCGTCAGATCAGCGTAGGTTGTTACAATCAGGTCACCGTTCGGATCGCCAGGGTGATGGCATCCTTGACAACTCCGTTTGAGAATCGGGACAATCTGTGAGTGGTAACTGACTGATGAATCTCCGCCGTGATTGTCTGCCGCTACAAGCGGGATCCACGTGACAAAACAGAGCAGATACACCGCAAAATGAATCATAAACCTTGATAGCGATATTTTCATTTTCGTTGAAAATCCTCCCTCTCATGACACCACTTTTCCTGGCTGTCGTAAGTTACACCAAAAATCGCCCAGTTGACACACTTTCTTTCTTAACAAACAATTATACCATAATTTCATAGTAAAATTCAAGAAAATTGCGCCAGAGTAAGGCATTTATCAGGAAAACTTGAAAATAGAAGATAAACATCGTTTCCCAATAGTGCATTCTGAAATTGCCACTCATCTATAGGCACTCAACAATTGCGAACTTTACTGCCAACACGCTATTTTCCGTTGACACGTTTTGAAATATAGGGTATACTTCTTTTGCCTAACGAAGGCAATACATACTTATGAAACTCAATGACTATAGATAAGGAGATTTTTCTTCAAATGAAAAAAGACTTAGGACGCACCAGACAGATTTCCTATATTGGAGGTCTCACTTTAGCCTTACTCATCATCTGCTTCACTGGAAGCATACAACTCGCAGATGCAGCGGATACGTATGAAATTGATACAGCACATTCAATGATACTTTTCCGAGCAAAACACATGGGCGTTAGTTACAATTACGGCAGATTTAATGAATTTACCGGCAAACTCATGATAGATGAAACGGATATATCCAAGAGCACAGTAGAGTTTGAGGTAAAAACAGCCAGTGTTGATACTGCCAATGAAAAACGCGATCAGCATCTCCGAAGTTCCGACTTTTTTAGTGCAAAACAGTTTCCCGTTATTACCTTCAAAAGCACAAAGGTGAGTATGAAGGAAGGGAAAGAAGACATGTTGGAAATCACAGGTGACCTTGAGTTGCTCGGCGTTAAGAAATCTATCACCGTGGATGTCGAAATTACTGGGAAAGCTAAAGGGAGACAGGGTGAACCCCTCATAGGATTTGAGAGCATATTTACGATTAAGCGGAGCGAATTTGGCATGACTTACGGCGCAGGTGCTGTCAGCGATGATATTCGCCTTATCGTCACGATTGAAGCGAAGGGAAAATAATCTGCCTCAATTTTCGGATGGTGCGGCCTGCAAGCGCACCATCCCTGCAAAATACACAATATAAATGGACATTCAGCGATGCTAATACTCAAGCAACTTTTCTTCGGTTTACTCCTACCGGCTGTTGTCACCGGCGGAATTCTTGTATTTGCGAGATCTTTGGCTTCTAAGGAAGAGGGAGAGAACACCGGAAAGGGACCCGATATATCAAGGGGATGGCTCATCGCTGGTGCATTGAGTGTTGGCTACATCGTTGGATATTTCGGTTTGGAGGGTTTCTTCACCTTACCTTTTCCGCCGCGTCAGGGAATCCATTGGCTTTGCTGTCTGGCTATCATTGGGTTTACCGTTGGATGCTTTTGGCATTTTTCTTTTTCGGGACGTTTGATAGCACAGATAGTCCTGTCGATTGCTATACCGCGACTCCTTCTGAATTCAACATTTAAACACACATGGGGACAACTTGAAGGGATTATCTGGTGGGTGTGCCTCGCCGCTGCGATGTTTATTTTTTGGAATCTGGTACAACAGAGTTTCACCATCTTGCCGTCCGGTGCTTCTGTTCCATTTGTTTATTTTGGGCTTTTCGGCGGGACTGCCCTGATTCTCGCGCTTTCAGGGAGTTTACGGTTAGCGCAGCACAGCGGTATTCTGGTAGCACTCTTTGCAGTGAGTTGGATTATCACACTTACGCTACGGCGTAATGGCAACCGGCAAGTCTTTCCACCCGGTGCTTCACCGGTTGTAGCACTCCTACTTGCCGGCATCTGGATGAACGGTTATTTTTTTGAAGAAGTCCCAGCGGTGAGTGCTATTCTGTTAGCGATCTCACTGTTCTTAGCACAGATCGGACAGATGGAGACGATTCAGAAACTTAGTGAGAGGCGTTCAACTGTTGTCCAGATAGCAGCCATAGCGTTGCCAGTCGTCATCGCGATAGGTATTGCTGTCGCACGTTCCGGTCTTTTCGGTGAAAGTAGCGATTATTAAAACCCGAACAAATGGATGGAAGTGTTGTCTAAGTATCTAAGGTGGTTCATGTATTAAATTTGCCCCATTTTGTGCAACTTCGGACAGGGTATGCCCCATTTTGTGCGATTTTTTACCAATGATCTTTATTGTGAGAGACTTCCAGAATGGCACAGAATTTGCTGAACAGTCGTATATAAACATCTCGCGGGAAAGGGATTCGTAAGGATTTAACAGATTTTAGAAGAGGACAAACAACCGGAGGTAAAAATGAGTTTGCTACGTAATCTGGATTTTGGTGCCCTTCATACGCCAAAACTCGTTGTAAAAAGTCTTGTCATGGTGTTCCTGCTTGGCATCCCGTTCCTTTTGATCAACGGCTGTGTCAAGATGGAGGCAACCCGGAAAGCGGATTGGGAGACACACTTCACAGACCTCCACTTTGTCAACCACAAACAGGGTTGGATTGTTGGAGACCAAGCTCTAATTATCCACACAGCAGACGGTGGAAAGACGTGGAAGCAGCAAGAAGTTGATACAACAAGCCCAGGATTTCGTTTGCCTGATGCCTCCTTAGACTTCAAAGCGGTTTACTTTACCAACACGAATTACGGATGGGCAGTCGGCGATGAAGGGTTAGTCGCAGCAACCGACGATGGTGGTAGACACTGGACGCTGCAAAAGAGCGGCACTTCAGCGATGCTAGTTGATGTTTTTTTCGCGAATTCAAAAGAGGGATGGATTGTTGGGGAAGATTCGGATGTCCTTTACACCAAGAACGGCGGAAAATCGTGGAACCGTTACGAATACGTCAGTGAATTCCCGCTCAACGGGGTCTGGTTTGTTAACAAGTCAAAAGGATGGGTTGTCGGCACGCACGATAGGATTTTCCATACCCAGAGTGGTGGTGAATCGTGGCGAGAGCAGAGCAATCGCTTTGCAGGTGAACGCGATCGGATGATTAACGACAATAAAAAAGTCTTCTTTGTCAACGAGAATGAAGGCTGGATTGTCGGCAGCGACGGCTCTATTTTCCACACAACGAATGGCGGTATCAACTGGCAGCGTCAAGATAGCCGTATCCCTCTGATTAATGGACACGTCCGAGATACCATCAACAATATCCATTTCACAGATGAAAACTACGGGATTGCCGTGGCAGATGTCGGTTTTATCACCCGTACCCAAGACGGTGGGGACAATTGGCAATTGATGGAGAGTGGCACGGAGAACAATTTGACGGGCATCCAGTTTACGACACCTACAGAGGCGTGGGCAGTCGGATGGTATGGCACAATTTTACACACAATGGATGCCGGTGCGACCTGGGAGATGACCAGCGGCGTTACCGCGAATGACCTGCAAAACGTTCAGTTCACCGATGCCAATCGCGCAATCGCTGTCGGTAGGCGAGGCACAATGGCAATGAGCAACGATGGTGGGCAAACATGGAACGAAATCGACACAGATATCTGGGACGGCATCTGGAACATCTATTTCGCGACAGACAAACACGGTTGGGCGGTTGGGGATCGCGGGTTGATCGTCCATACCAACGATGGTGGAGCGAATTGGGAACGTCAACGCGGACCTTCCTCCTTTACACTCCGTGCCGTGCATTTTGTTAGCTCTGAAGTCGGTTGGATTGTTGGCGATCTCGGCAGCATTCTACACACGATTGACGGTGGCACAACATGGCTCCCACAAACCGCAACCGGTGATTTCCTCTCGCTCATGCTAAAGGGCGTATTTTTCCTTGATGAAAAGAAAGGGTGGGCGATCGGATGGCCCGGCGTTTGCCTTGCAACAGAAGACGGTGGTTTGACATGGAACCAACAGACCACTGGCACCTTCAATGAACTCTACGCTGTCTACTTCGCAGATGAAAACACCGGATGGATCGTCGGGCAGTTTGGTGAAATTTTACATACCAAAAACGGTGGGAAAAAGTGGAATTTCCAGCGGAGCGGCACACAAGCAAACTTGAATAAACTCTATTTTGCCGACACACAGCACGGATTAATTGTCGGTGATGATGGTGTGATGCTTACTACTGTCAACGGCGGGAAGAAATGGGAAACGCAGGAGAGCGGCACCGACAACGACCTTTATGGACTCGCACTCTCTCCCGATGGAGTCGTCGCTGTTGGCAAGGGCGGAATTGCGATGCGTTACTCCATCGAAGAGGCAGAATTGCCAGCGAAATTACCGCCTGTCGCTGAAGAACCGACAATTGTCACAGCTGAAGAGGAGACTCCTGTTGAACCCGTCGCCTATCATTGGGATATTATCCGTCAGGCAACATGGCGGACCAACTTCTCGGATACGCACTTCGTGGATGCCCAAAATGGATGGGCAGTCGGTTCAGGCGGCGTAATCGCGCATACCACAGATGGTGGCAAAACATGGCTCCCACAACACAGTGGGGTTGATGAAGACTTGCGCCAAGTAGAATTTTCTGACGATAAACATGGACGAGTCCTTGGTTCTGGGGTCCTACTGCAGACCGAAAACGGTGGTGAAACGTGGCAGCCGATTCTTCAAGCAACCAAACAGAACTTACCACGCGTCAGCACAATGCATTTCCTAAATGCACAAGAGGGATGGCTCGGTGCAAGGATCGGGCAAACCTTACACACAACCGATGGCGGTAAGACGTGGAAAGTGCAGAAAACTGGAACGACAACAGCGAACATCACCGATCTCCACTTTGTCAATAGTCAGAAGGGATGGGCGGTAACGCCCCAACGTCGAGATGGTGGCTTTATTCTTCACACCGTTGACGGTGGCGATTATTGGAAGATTCAGACAAAAACCAACCAACCCGGAATTGCCGTCCATTTTGCTGACGAAAACCGCGGTTGGGTTGTTCTCGGCAACGGCAACTCTTTATTGACTGAAGATGGCGGCGAAACATGGAAATTGCAAACCACAACACAGAGCACACGCGGCTTACAACGCATCACCTTCCGTTCTCATACCAACGCGTGGGGACTCGGCGGCGGTGGTGTGTATATTACTGAGGATCAAGGGTTGACTTGGAAGTCAGTTTCTGTCGCTACGGGAGATGATGACAATAACATGTTCGCCAACATGTTTGCCATGCAAGAAACCGACCCGGAGATCCTCGAAGAATCCGAGTTAGAGCCGGAAGAAGCAGAAGAGGATGGAGAAGAGGCCACAGAAGCACCGACGTTAGCATACGACGAAACACCGGAAGAAATTCAAAATCGGCTTCGAGCACAGTTTCAACGTTCCGGACGTTTCGCACCAGACGGTGAACTTCCACCTAACGCTGAACGGACGGCACCGGCACCAAGACAGCAACGACCGCCACCGCCACCGGAACCTCAAGGTCGCCGTAGACGCGGGGCACGCCGGATCGCCAGTGTGTACTTCTTAGATGCAGAACACGCATGGGCTGTCGGGAGTGCCGGTAGTATCTACCACACTGCGGATGGCGGGGAGACGTGGGAACGTCAGCTCGGTGAACAGCAACGCAATGACTTCCGAGAGGTGCTCTTCTATGATGATAAAAACGGTTGGATAGGCGGGGACGGTGGTGTTCTATTGGAAACTCAAGATGGTGGACAGACATGGGAGACACTCGCAAGTCAAACGCGTCAACGCCTTATCGGGGTCCACTTCGCCAGCCTCGAACCCGAAAAATGGGGGTGGGCAATGCAACGCGACGGAACCGTCCTTTATACCACAGACGGTAGTACTTGGACAGCCGGGGACACACCGGAACGTCCGCCGTTCATGGAAGGCGATGCGCCGGGTACATTCTCGCTGAACGACGTTGCTTTTGGCAAGTTTTCTGAGGGATGGGCAGTCGGTCAATTCGGCGACATCATCCACAACAAAGACGGCGGTCCCACATGGACACCCCAGCGCACCACTGCCAACGACAGACTTACGAGTATAGACATGAAATTCGCACCCCTCGGTTGGGCAGTCGGACAAAGTGGTGTCACGCAACGAACTATCAACGGCGGTGAGTACTGGCGGATGCACGAAACCAAGACAAACTACGATCTCAACTCAGTTTCGTTTATCACCAAGCGAAAGGGATGGGCAGCTGGCGAGGCAGGCATCGTCCTGCGGACAATCGATGGTGGATTTACATGGGAACCTACATTGACCGGTGTCCCCAAGGAGCTTCACGGCATCGTCGCAATCTCCGAACAGGAGGTCTACGCGGTCGGTGAAGAGGGAACAATTGTTCGCTCAACCGATGGCGGCGAAACTTGGGAACAGGAACACACCGACATTGACAACAACCTCTACGTTATCACCCGCTCCAAAGACGGCAAAGCCTTGTGGGTTGTTGGACAGTGGGGTGTCGTGCTGCGTCGGAAATTGGAAACCCCCGTGCGAATGTCAATGCGTTAGCGCGAAGGCACTTATGTCATCTGTTGCAGCAAGAACTTATCTTACGCCCGAAGAATATCTCGCTTTTGAACGCAAGGCGACAATTAAACATGAGTACCTTGCAGGCGAGATAATCGCGATGTCCGGGGCAAGTTTCGCACATAATTTCATCACAGGGGATATCTTCGGTGAGCTCCGTGCCCAGTTGCAAGGCGGGAAGTGTAAAGCTGCCACAAGCGATATGCGTGTTAAGGTCAGCAAAACAGGATCCTACTTCTATCCGGATGTTGTCGTTTTCTGCGGTGAACCGCAAGCAGAGGATAACAGATCTGATACACTTCTCAACCCGACTGTCATCATAGAGGTGCTTTCTCCCTCAACGGAGGCACGTGACCGAGGAGAGAAATTCTGGCATTATCAACAACTCGTGTCCTTGCAAGAGTACGTCCTCGTCTCTCAAGATCGGATTTGCGTCGAACACAATTTTCGCGAAGGCACCTATTGGCTGCGGACCGAATTTCGCGAACTTGAAGATATAATGCCGCTCGCTTCAATTGAATGTGAGTTGTGTCTGCGTGACATCTATAGCAGCGTTGATTTGAGCGATTGAAAAAATTCCATATTAAAGAGAGATCACAGATGAGATCAAAATCCAGTAAAGCCTTTCTCATTTCAGTCCTACTACACGTCGGTATTGGCGTGCTTGGACTTTTCTATTGGTTCGGTACGAACCCCCAGCGAGATGCCGCCAGTATCAACGCCATATTCATTACTGAAGAAAAGCCGAAGGTCAGGCGCATACCACGACGGAAACGGGTCGAAGCCACGCGGAAAAGGTCCCGCGATGTCAGTCAACCACGCCTGAAAATCCTCACGAGTAATCAACCTGCCAGCACACGTGGTGTCGTCTCCGCGGCAGAGCCTGCACCTTTCCAGCCCTTTGACACCGACGATTTGGGTGAACCCGTTGGACCCACGACGACAAATGTTGAATTCGACAATATCCCACAGGTCGAAAGAAAGGTCATTGATCGTCCTTTCAGAAAAGAGAAGAAAACCGAAACGCGTCACAAGAGTCGGTTAGTAAAGTTCATTGAAGCACAGGAGGGACCGCAACGTATCGTCTACTGTGTTGATCTGTCCACCAGCATGCAAAATCTTCCCGCGCGCAAACTCAAGCGGATCATAGATCTTATGCGGGACTCACTCACTTTCCTCGAACCGCACGATAATTTTAACATTGTGGCGTTCAGCGCTGAACTTGTCATCTATCAAGAAAACTTTGTTCCTGTAACAGAACAGACAGTTGCTGCATCGTCAAACTACCTCGCCGACATTCAGTCCCAAATCCATACGGATGGGACCGACCACGATATGCTAACGGCGTTGACGGAAATCTCCAAAACCGGACCTACCATCGTTGTCCTCTTTAGCGATGGCATCCCGACCTCGCTTGAGGCACCGGATCTCACACTGGTTGGCGAACACGCTGCAGGCAACGGACGTATCTTTGCTATGGGAACCGGGATGGCACCCAATTTCCCCGGTGCCGTGATGTTGAAACGCCTCGCCACCGTCAGTGAGGGAGACTTGTGGCTCGTCGATAGAGCCAGAATTAGATAAGGGGAAAACTGCATGCAGCAAACCAACCTCACGCGTGCAGAAGAGATAGCCGAAGGTCTCTATCCACACCAAATAGAAGGTATCGCCTTTCTGCTCGGTCGTCGTCGGGCACTTCTTGCTGACGATATGGGACTCGGCAAGACCCGACAATCCGTCATCGCTATGGTTGAGGCGGAGACGGAAGGTCCCTATCTCGTGATCTGTCCTGCCTCTATCAAACGCAACTGGGCGCGTGAAATCGAAATCGTTTTCCCAGATGCCGAACCTGCCATCGTTGGTCCCACGCCGCTCCCACCTATAGATTACCGTGGTTGGATTATTGTCAACTATGAAATCCTCGGTAAAAATCTTGACAAACTACTTGCGTTTGACTGGAAAGGTGTTGTTTTTGACGAAGCACATTACCTAAAAAATTATCAGAGTCAGCGGAGTCAAAACGCATCAAAACTGGTTAAGCAGATCAAACGGAACCCTGTAGTCCATGCGTTAACGGGTACCCCAATGACAAGCCGGCCCCGCGACCTTTTTCCGCTGTTGCAGATTTTGGACCATCCTCTCGGGAAGAGTTTCCTCAGTTTTGCCAAGCGTTATTGTGAGGCGTATCAAGGAGATTTCGGATTGGTGGCAGATGGTGCAAGCAATCTCGAGGAATTGACTGTGCAACTACACGGTGTCATGCTGCGCCGCACAAAAGATGAAGTGTTAGACCTTCCGCCTAAGGTCCGAACATGGATGGATGTTGAACTCCATCCTTATGCAATCCAGCACTTTAATCGATTAGTACAAGAATTCATATCAAAATTTGACACATCTGAAGCGATTGATGGAATCCCAGAATCCTTTGGTCTATCATCAAAACACCGCGAAGAATTAGATAACTCAATAGACACTTCGGATTTAGGGAGTGGAATGGGTAGAATAACCCAAGTGCGCCGAGCAATCGCATTTGTCAAATGTCGTCACACCATCAAATTTGTGGAGAATGCCCTGGAACAAGGTGAAAAGGTAATTATTTTTACATCCTTCCTCAATACGATGCAGCGTTTCCAAACGCACTTCAAGGACCGAGCGGTTTATGTTTCTGGTGAAGTTCCTGTACATGAGAGACAGAACAGGGTTGATCGCTTTCAAAACGATGACGATATCAAACTGTTTATAGCCAACATGCACATAGCAGGCGTTGGTATAAATCTCACTGCAGCGCGACAGATTGTCTTTAACGACTTAGATTGGGTGCCTACTAATCACTGGCAGGCAGAAGATCGCGCTTATCGCATCGGTCAGACAGGAACCGTCAATGTCACCTATATGATTGCGACTGGAACTGTTGATTCGTTTGTCAAGACAGTATTAGAAACAAAAGCAGCATTGATGGATTCGATCGTTGACGGATCAATTTTGATACCGGATGGAGAGGCTGCGCTCCAAATAGATGTCCTCAGCGAACTCAAGCGGATGATGAATGCTTTGTCTGTCCAAACCAGTGAACTGAAAGAATCCGAAGTGCATGATGTGCTTCAGAAAGCAGGGGATGCATACCTTGAAGAGAATGCGTCCCACCTCCGAGAAGCGACCCGTGCGCAGCTGCGTCCATATTCCGAAGAAGCCATCCGCACCTTAGCACAAGTTCTTACCGGTCCTGAGCGGGCAGTCTACCACGTCGAGAGTTCATCGCAGAAGGGAAAATTTTACACACTGGAGGTTGTCGGTGTCGATGTAACATGCGATTGCCCAGGCTTTACGCACCGCGGCAGCTGCCGACACGTCCGTCCGCTGAAATCCGCCCTCGCCTCAGAAAAACCGCTGCCGAAAGGATATAAAAAAGTCTCATCGGATTAGTTTGGATTGCTCGGTTTCGCTATGGACGATTCGCCAAACCTGCCCCATTTCGTGCAATTGGATATTAGGTATGCCCTGTTTCGTGCAGTGTTTGCTGGATATTTCGCGAAAAATCCGATGAATTGGATATTGTTTAGATAGGCACGAAATTTGCTACACTCTCAAAGTAGACATACAGATTGACGGGGTTAGAAACCACACCAGCGAAGGAGAGAAGGGTCGCGATAAGGAGATCGCTCCTACAAGACTATTTAGTTTTATAGTTTGGGAACTCATTTTCAATAGCCATCCTGCTGCCTATACACTGAGAACCCTTGTAGCATAGACTGTTAGTCTGTGCGTGTATAGGGTGCAAACTAAAAATTTTGTGGCGTACTCGCCCAGATGCAACGTGTATCACGCTACAAAAAAGAAAACTAAATGACCCTGATCAGTTCTACAAGAGCACTTGACATATTTTGGAAATCTTGTTAGCATACTTAGAATCAGTACTTATCAAGGAGAAAAAAGATGAAGAAGTTCATAATCGCGGAAATTTGCGTTGTAGTCGCCCTCATTGTTGGGTTTTGGTTAGGGCGCATTACGGGTAACGATACGAGTTACGAAAACTATTATGACAACGCCGACAAAGCATGGACGGCAGCACAAGCAATTGACAATCCACCGATAACACTTGATGAACCCGAAAAAAGCCGTTTACGTAAAGTCCGAGCCGCATACCGTAAAGTTTTCGACAAATATCCCGAGAGCCTATGGGCAGACGATGCGCTCTACCAACTCGCTTCACGTATCCCACGTACCGATGAGGAGGCTTTCGCGCTCTTTCGTCGACTCATCAGCAATTATCCAGACAGTGAATGGGCAGATGATTCAATGTACGCCATCGCCTTCGCCTCTTATCAGATCGCTGAGCAGATAAAAAAGACGAACACGCTTGAATCCGTGGATGCCTATTATGACCGCGCACTTGCACTTTACCACCAATTAGTTGCGACCTATCCCGGCAGCCAACTGACGGACCAAGCGCAGTTTAACATAGCGATGTGCCACTATGGGAAAGATGAATTGAATCTTGCACTCGCACAGTTTGATGCGCTTAGAGAACCATTCAGCGATAGTCCGCTGCTCTACCAGATTCTATATGTTACCGGCGAAATTTACCTCAAGAAGCAGGAGTATGAAAACGCACGAGTGGAATTCACAAACGTCGTTGATTCGGGAGACCCAGACCTCTCGCCATTAGCAAGTTTCGGCATCGCGCAGGCTTATTTTGCGGAGGGGAAATTTCAGGAAGCAATCGATGAGTACCAAAAAGTCATGGATCTCCATCCAGACACCAAAGTCGGGCAGGATGCTTACTTCTACATGGGATGGGCGTATGAACGGCTCGGCAAGTATGATGAAGCCATCGCCCGACTTGAGGAAGGTATCGATCTATATCCGCGCAACGAAAATGCAGCGAACTCGCAAGTCTATATTGGACAAATTGCCTATGCCAGTAACGATATGGCGAGTGCAGTTGACGCATACCAGAAGGTGGCGGATAACAGCACTTACGATTACGATACTCGACGGGCAGCACAATATTCGGTTGGCAAAATCCATGAAGAAAATGGCGATACGGATCTCGCAATAGAGGCGTATCAGAAACTGATCGCAGAATTCCCAGAACCCCATAAAGAGGCGACCCATCAGTCAAACAATATCAACGAGAATTACATTCAAAACCTAAGAGGTATGGGACTGTAACGCCTGTCCGAGGTCAGCGATAATATCGTCGGCATCCTCTAACCCAACAGAGATTCTAACCAAACCATCTGTAACGCCGACCTGCTGACGGATTTCTGCCGGAACGTGTGAATGCGTTGTTGACGCGGGATGACAGATGAGGGTACGCACATCCCCCAAACTGACAGCAAGTGAACAGAGCTGGAGACGATCAACAAGGTGCTCGCCTGCGGTGCGTCCACCCTTCAGTTCCAGTGTTATCATACCGCCGAACGCTTCCATCTGGTGTTCGGCGAGTTCATGTTGTGGGTGGCTCGGTAGACCGGGATAGCGAACCCGCGCGACCGCGGGGTGCGCTTCAAGAAAGGTTGCGAGGCGCGACGCGTTTTCACAGTGTCGTGCGAACCGCAGCGGCAGCGTGGTGAGTCCATGCAGCGTCAGCCATGCATTGAACGGACTGATGACCGCCCCGAAATTACGCAACGCCCCCTCCTTAGCACGCGTAACAAATTCCTTCTCCCCGACAATCGCACCAGCGATGACCGCACCGGTACCACTCAAATATTTCGTCATACTGTGGACGACAACATCAATACCGAGGGCAATCGGTTGCTGACCGCACGGTGTCGCGAAGGTATTGTCAATAATTGAGGTTAAGCCGTGTACTTTTGCAATCTCGGCTGATGCCCGCAAGTCTATCAGTTTCAGGAGCGGATTCGTCGGGCTTTCAAGGTAGAGCACCTTCGTATCATCTCTGATCGCACGTTCAAGTTGTGTGGTGTCCGTCGCATCAACAAACGTTGTCTCAATTCCGAATCGCGGGAGTTCCTCATTGAGGATTTGGAACGTAGCGGAATAGAGATTTTCCATCGCGACGACGTGTCCACCCTCAGCTAAAGCAGTAAGCAGGGCAGTGCTGACAGCTCCCATCCCCGACGCGGTTGCGAGTGCTGCCTCGCCTGCCTCAAGCACGGCAAGTTTCTTTTCCAATACCTCTTGGGTCGGATTGCCCCAACGGGTATAGACATAACCGCTCTCTTCGTCTCGGAAGGCTTCGGCGCACTCGGCAGCCGTTGTGAAACGGAACGTACTGTTCTGATAGATAGGCGGCAGCAGCGGGATCCCACTCTTTTCGGTTGTGGACGTTCGTGCTTCGCCTGCATGAATCGCTTGGGTATTCTTACCTAAATTTCTCTGAGATGTCATGTTCGCCTAAAACTCCTATCGGTATTTCTCTGGAGCGTTTTAAGATTCGCGATGCACCGATGTTGCGGACTTACTTCAAGTCATCAACGGGATAACCTTCAAGTGCTAATAACCGGTGTTTCCGTTCTAAACCGCCACCGTAGCCCCCTAATGCACCATTGCTTCTAACAACACGATGGCACGGTCTGAGAATAGAGACGGGGTTTGCCCCAACCGCGCTCCCAACAGCCCGAACCGCCTTTGGTTTCCCTATCTGTTCCGCAATCCATTTGTAACTGGACACCTCTCCATAAGGGATTCGCTGGATAGCATCCCAGACCTTCTTCTGGAAGGACGTTCCCCAATCTACTCGGAGCGGAATCTCGGAAACATCAAGTGGCTCACCTGCAAAATACCGCTCAAGCAGTTCTTGTACCCGATTTAGCACGGGATACTCTATTTGAAAGTGCGGCGGTTCATTGAACGGAAAATTATCCGCAAAAAAAAGATGTGAAATACTGCCCTGATCGGCAGCGACTATTCCGATACAGCCCATGGGAGAATTGTAGGCGATAGTTCGGGAAGCAAAGTCATCGTGTGTGCTTTCGTGAGATTGCATGTCAAGTGGAACTCCTTTAAGAAACGGTTTCAATGGATTCACCTTTATTTTTTAATTTGACCTTCAATTGATTATACGGTATGCTATATCGCAAACCATGGCTATATTTGAAACATCCGATCAACTCTACAGTTACATCAGTGAACTATTTGAAGAAATTGCCACGCTACCGGAAGCGAAAGAAGCACTGAAATCATTGACGCTGAACGTTCAATTCAACTACAGTGCGCCCGATTGCGAGATGATCCTAACCGCAGCAGATGGCGAATATTCTATCGCCCGTGGCACCTATAACGACACCACCCCTGACGTTGAACTGACGATGACAGGCGACACCGCTTACAAATTCTGGACAGGCGAACTCAACGTTATGGGAGCGATAACAACCCGCGAGATCGGTGTCGCTGGTTCGCTCGGCAAGGTAATGCGGCTCGCCCCGCTCATCAAAACCGCAGTACGTTACAATCGCGAGCGAGAAACAGGTCCCAATTCCTAAGATCCAAGGAGGCTTCAATGGAAACCGATAACCTATTAGAAACAGTTGCACCTTATGTCACGCAGCTGCGGGAAGAAGGCTGGTGCGTCTTAGACAACGTTGTTCCCACCGATGTGGTCAACGAGGTTCGTGAAGAGGTCGAAACTTCAGAGGCGGATTATAACGAATTCAGAAAAGAGCATGGTGCCTGGGAGCGCAATGTTATCAGTTTCATGCCGAAATTCGCCGCGCATCTCGCCAATAAACGACTCCTCGCCACTCTCCAGCAGCTGTTGGGACCGCAAGTGCGTATTTCACAAACCGAGTATAAGATCCGGCCCCCGCACTACGAATTAGTACGTGCATATCACTCCGATTTCCCCTACGATCTGAACCAGAAGTGGCACATCACACAACCGTTTCCGACCGCTGTCATCGGCATTACCACCCTCTGGATGCTTTCGGAGTTTACCACAGAAAACGGCGGTACCTGGATCGTTCCCAAGAGTCATGTAGATCTCCGAAACCCCAGAGGCAAAGAGGATAACATTGGAGATCGAAACCCAATTGATGGGGAAATGCAAGCCGTTGGAAGCGCAGGCAGCGTACTTATCATGGACAGCCGGATTTGGCATTCCAACGCAGAAAATCCGAGCGATGGCAAACGGACTGCGGTCGTTGTCAGATACGCACCCTGGTGGCTGAATTTAGAACTCTTTGGTGTCAATACCGCTACAATTCCCGGAGAGACATTTGATAAGTTACCGGACGATGTCAAATTGCTCTATGAGCACCGTGCAGAAAACCGAGAACCGACCGTCTGGATCTAAAACTTCACTCAACCACGCCGAAACCTGAGTCTGATAAAGTCTGTCCTGAAACTGTGTCAGAGGCAAACTTCTTTAGCCCGGTAGGGGCGGTATGTTTATAGAAGTAGGCACACGCCGTGTGCCGCAACAAAAGGAAATCTCCCATGTCAACAACACTTGTACACATCGGCGTTCGCACGACCGATTTACAAAAAAGCATCCGTTTCTGGCGCGATGCGCTTGGATTGCGTGTTTTCTCGACCATGAACGGCTGCTATGATCTCACCGATGGTTATCACAACTTCCGTGTATTTCAACATCGCGGGCCCGACCGTCCCGAACACGTCGGCGGAATGTTAGACTACCTCCACATCGGTGTTCGTGTTCCAAACTTACGAGAGGCAGCACAACGGTGTGAGGACCTCGGCTTTGAAATCACCTGGGAAGGCTTAGACGGAAGTAATCCCTACGATCCGAATTCGGACGAACTGCCCTCAGTCGCTTTCAAGGTGGAAGACCCGGATGGCATCGTCGTCGACATCACCGAGCAAGACGATCAGTGGCCCGGTGTGGACATTGACAGCAAAAATTGAGTCGGTAATTCGCAGCGACATCAGCAGGCGCGGTTCCGTGCCGCGCCACCGACACACTTACTCATCGCCACCGCCTAATAGTCCCAACCGGAACAGATAGTAGAGCAGTGTGAGCAGACTCGTCACCGCTGCAGCGAGATACGTCAAGAACGCAGCGTTAAGCACCTTGCTGGCATGGCGATTCTCTTCAGGTGATAGCATCCCGGCTTCATCCATCGCGACCTTGGCACGTTTGCTTGCATCCCATTCAACGGGAAGTGTTATCAACGAAAAGACAACGCCTACCGCAAAAAGTCCTACACCGAGCAGGAGGAAGGGTTGAATAAAGAAACCTACCATCAGCAGGATATAAGAGAACATCGAACTAAAATTCGTCGCGGGGACGAGGGCGGTACGCAAATTTAGCATGGCATAGCCGTGTGCGTCCTGCATCGCATGTCCCGCTTCATGGCAGGCGACCCCTATTGCGGAAAGCGATTGGCTTGAATAAACATCGTCAGACAACCTGAGTGCCTTCTTACTTGGATCATAGTGGTCACTTAACCAGCCACCTGAACGTTCAATCCGTACGCCGCTAACACCATGCCTCTTGAGCATCAGATCGGCGGCTTGTGCCCCCGTCAGACCACTACGGGACCCGACTTTTGAATATTTTGAGAACGTCGATTTTGTGCGAAACGTCGCGTAGAGGGACAGGGCAAATCCGGGTGCAAGAAATACGAAGTAGAGTGGATCAAAGAAACCCAAAAACATGATTGACACCTCCGAGTTAATGTATTTAGGACTTACGCATTCCCTCTTAAAGTCCCCCTGATAAGGGGGATTTAGGGGGTTTAAAGAACGAAAATTACCGCTTTTTGCGTCTAAATGTCCGATATTTGCTCAATTTGCGTAAGTCCTATGTATTTTTATTGCTAAAACAATTTGTATCTATTAGGTTAAGAAATTATACAGGATATCTCCACGAAATTCAAATCATTTTCAGGTGAGGAGAAACGGATGCTTAAAATAATTGATACCCACCAGCACCTCTGGGATACCTCTAATTTGGAATACCCCTGGTTAGAAGGATTCGATCTACTGGGAAAACGATATACAGCGGAAGATTATCGTGAAGCGATTGGAGACCTTAATGTTCTCAGATCGGTCCACGTTGAAGGGGATCCAGCTGAAGCGGATGTCGTCAAGGAGGTTGAATGGTTAACACAGATATCAGAAGAAGACGGCATGATAGGTGCAATCACAGCGGCGGCACCTTTGGAAAAACCGAACGCCGAGGCTATTCTTGAGCAGCTCACAGGATTCGGACTTGTCGTTGGGGTACGTCGGATGGCGTGGCACCATCCCGATCCGCAGTTCTACGCGAGTCCTGAACTGATTAATGGCGTGAAACTGTTGACGAAGTTCGACCTCTCTTTTGAACTCTGTGCGAATCACGCGCAGCTTCCTGCAGCGATTGAACTCGTCAAGGCGACACCGGACGTAAGCCACGCGCTCAACCACTGCGGAGGACCGGACATAAAAGGTGGGCAATTTGAGCCGTGGGCAACGCATGTCCGTGAACTCGCTGGCTTTGAGAACGTCCATTGCAAAGTATCAGGAATTGTGACGACAGCGAGTGAAAATTGGACACGTGAGGAACTGAAGCCTTACATCCAGCATCTAATAGAGGTATTTGGTTATGATCGGGTCATGTTCGGGAGTGATTGGCCCGTGTGTACCTTAGCAGCGACATATCAGGAGTGGGTCGCGGCACTCTCATGGGCTGTTAAGGACGCTTCGGATGCCGAGAAGAATAGGCTCTTTTATGAAAACGCCTCGGAATTTTATTCGATATAGAATGACATATCCCAAGCCTATAGATGCGGTTTCCGAACTATCGGCTGCCGTAAACTGTTCACCTCTAGGTCTGGTGGAAGAGTCCTCTAATCAGCCCCACCGGACCTGAAGGTGCTGGACTAAACCGACTTTCGTTTGAACAACCGTTTTATCTATGTTATAATTACCTGAGTGTCCTATCTACTTTAGATCGCTTTCCCAAAAAGGAGTTACCTGATGAAAAAAACAGACTATACCTCTGAGAAACTTTCTGCCAAAATTCCAGAATCTAAATTGCGCGGCAAGCAGGTTGAGATAGCACCTCATAGCAAAGAAAGGCGCAGACCCATACCGCGTCCGAATTATACAATAGAAGAACTTTTAGCCAAGGTACCAGAACCCAAAGTTGAAGTCCGAAAACCCGGTTCCTCGGAAGAGACAGACACCCGACTGCCAGTGGGCAGGGAGGTTTGGTAAACTTCAATATGTATATTGCGTAAGTCCTGCAATATGGTTTGGTGTGTCAGTTAATCCTGTAGATACTTCAGACCCTTTCACCATAACTGTCAATTTTAGAAAAACCACTGCCTCGGTACTCAGACCCGGCAGGTTCGGTTTCCTAACCGAACCGAGTTTTACACAGGAACCTTGAGGTATCTTTCAAAACCTCTTGAATCCCGTAGGGATGGTATCTCTGTAGAAAAACGGGACCTTACAGACCTAAGCCCTATAGGGGGCGGCATTTGAGGAAACGTTACCCCAAAAGGTTGCCATGAAAATCCCTAAATTGACAGTTATGGTGCGGTTTCCTAACCACACCGAAACCATAACCATCGAAAGCAACCCTAAGGAAACATCATGCCGAACCGACGCGAAACAACAATCACGAACGAATTGGTAAACATCCTACGAAACATGCGCCACGGATGGGAACTCGAAACCGAAGTTAACGCCTTCATCCGAGGTAACAGCGAACTCGATGCACTCGTGATTGAACGCGGTAGAGAGCCGATCGGTATCGAAGCCAAATTCGCTACGACTACCAATGCCAAAACCCTCATCACACAAGCCGAGACAAGACTCGTCCACGAGCTTGAAGCGGAATACCACACCTTCGGAAAAACCCTTAACAATGTCATGGCTATCTTGTACCCTGACCGTTTTAAGACGATGCCCGGACGGGACATTAATCCGCAACTCCGCGAGGCGGACGACCTTCAATATAAACTCGTTAGTACCTTGGGAGATACCGTCGGACACTTTCCAAAAAATGGATGGGCAACTGGCACGGTAGGAGATATTGCCAATGCGTTACGCGTCGGTGCAATACCCAACTCTCAACTGGAACAAGCAGCGGAAGAGATGGAACTTAGTGTCAATAGGGCAGCCAACCTACTTAAAGATGCTATTGTTGAGCACCGGGCCATCGGGGCAAAAATTGAGGTAATTCTACACCAAGAGGTCTTCCCTAAGAACACAGATAACGAGGAAGAAAAACTTAACACACAGACCCTTCGCATGGCTGCACTGATTATTACTGATGCCTTTGTGTTCCAAAGTTCGCTCGCCGGTAAAGCAGAGATGGAATCCGTCCGTTCACTGGGGCAGCTGCTGCTGACACTTGACTACGCAGATGTTATCACCGACTGGAACACAATTCTCAAAATCAACTACCGCCCTATTTTTGAAGATGCCCGGGATCTCGTTGCGGCACTTGCTACCGATGACAGATTAGTCAAGCCTATTCTAACCATTCTCTGTGAAGCTGCCAAGGATCTGGTTGACACCGGTATTGCACAGATTCACGAACTCGCTGGCATCGTCTTCCAAAAGTTAATTACCGATAGGAAATACGTCAAGGCGAATTACACATTGCCCGAAAGTGCTGTGTTGTTATCAACGCTTGTGCTGCCTGAATTGCAAGAAGGTAAACTCCCGAAAGTAGTAGACTTCGCATGCGGAACAGGCGCGCTCCTCAACGGTGTCTATCAACGAATTTTGTCTCTGTATGAACAGCAGGGTGGAAATGGACGAGATATCCATCAGAACATGATAGAGAATAAAGTTGGCGGAAGCGACATCATGCCAAATGCAACCCACCTGACAATGGCATCCCTGGCAAGTACCTATGCAGAGTTAAAGATTCGTGGAACCAGGATTATCACAGCACCGTACGGTAGGCAAGATAACGGGACTTATGCTATAGGGGCACTCGACTGGCTCGACAACACCCCTGTCTTTAAAGAAATGGATACCCAAGCCCAACAACTTGGCGGGACAGAGAGTATCGCAGTAGAAACACAGCATGTGTTCGCACACGGCGAATTTGATATTGTCGTTCAAAATCCGCCGTTTACGAAGCCCGGAACAGATCAAGGAAGTGGTATACCAAAAACGACATTCCAAGGTAGCGACCGTCCAGAAGAAGACAAAAAGGCGATGCAGGCTGCGCTGCGAAATAAAGACTCTCGGGTCGCACACGGATTGAGCGGTCTTGCTTCTTACTTTGTCGATCTCGCTGATCGTATGATTAAACATGGTGGGACCATCGGTTTTATTATGCCAGCAACAATTCTAACGTCCTCTACCATGCAAAAAATACGTGACATGCTGGCTTCGGAATACCACAAAGTCGTGGTGATTACTATTGCTGAAGCAAAGGCAGAAAATGCAGCGTTTTCCGCGGATACTCACATGGCGGAATGCATTGTGGTGGCAAAGAAAGGGGTGGATGCCGACGATACTGGACGAGGAAAATTCATATCCCTGAACCAGCGGCCACAGAGCATTTTAGAAGCGGTGGCAATTGCAAATCATATTAACCAAAACAACAGCGCGCGACGATTAGAAGATGCTCCTAATGGTGGAGATATAATCAGAATTGGGAACGACACCGTTGGACAGATGCTGGACTGTCCGCTTTTACTTGGTGAAGGGTGGGGAGTGTCGCGTGTGCGATCGATGGCATTAATTCAGTCTGCCTACAGTATACAAACAGGGAACCTACATCTACCTATGCAAACAACTAACGTTGAGGTCCCTATCTGTCGTGTAAAGGACATCGCGCGGGTCGGATGGCACCCAGAAAGTGTTTACGGAAAAGAGGGACCATTTGACATGACTAAAGGTGATACTAACGGCGATGGGTATCCTTGCCTGTGGAGTTTGAACAGTGAGACGCAGCGATCAATGCTTGTTAACCCTGATTCTATGGGAATCCCGCGCAGCAATACAGAGAATATCCTTGCAAAAGTCCTTACAAAAAACAGCAGGGCTCACTACAATCTCTACCTAAGATTCAATGCTAATTCGACCCTGGTCCTCTTAACAGAAAACCCTTCGGTTGGGGTTAACAGGATAACCAACGTGGCATTTGAAGATCCACGGCACGAGATTGCTTTTACTCTGTGGTGCAACTCAACATTGGGTTTAATGTGTCACTGGATACATAGTGGGAAACAACAGGCAGGACGCGGTATTCTAACACTCAATACATTAGCGACGGCACCGACGCTGGATGTCCGGAAACTTTCCGAAGAAGCGTTAGCAAACGCTGAATCGGTCTTTGAACGGTTAAAGTATAAGCGAATGCTGCCATTCAATGAGTGTGACCGCGATCCGGTCCGCGATGAATTGGATGCGGCACTTCTAACAAAGGTGTTAGGTATTCAGGATATAGGTGTCCTTGCATCCATGCAGATGCTGCGCGAGATGCTCTGCGCTGAACCGAGTATCCACGGTGGGAAAAAGTCCAAATGCAACCTCGATGCAGAACTGGCGAAACTTAAATTGAAGGGTATTTCTTTTCCAAGTTGGTATCTTGATTAATCCAGTAGGAACAACCTATAATCCTACACATAAGGAGCAGTCGAAACTCCATCTCCACACGTAATGACTCAAATGCTTTAAAGTTAATCTCATCAACGGAAAAATCTTAAATAAGTGTTAATTGGTCAGAATTCGGTGGAGGGGTCAAATGGAATAATACATAAACCCTGTCACCATCCGCCAATGCTTCACAGTAACAAGGCATCTTTTTCCCACTCCGAAAAGGTACATGACTCTCTCCTTCAACCGGTTCAGTTTGCGAAAATGCTTGATTGATCAGGTGGTCCTCAGGAATCTCTGTGCATTTTGCTAATAAATATTTAGTTGAGGGGGACGAGGCAGAATAGGCTATATGTAATTTTTGCTTGGTGGGATTATCCTTTGCAGTAGAAAAATGAGTTTGTGACGATTCTGGATCGCTATGCATTAATTCGCAAACAGCAGTAATGCACGAATTTGGAGCAACTTGAGCGAGTTGTATAGTTGTTGCGATTGTCGAACTCTTAAAATAATTAGCGGCAAGTGGAATAAGTTTGACATTAAATCCTTTTTCTTCATAGAGTTTTCTGAATTCCTCACTTGGCATTAAAAACTCAGCTGCACCAATGTTGCAAAATTTTTCTAATTGTTTGTCGTATTCGCCCTTCTGATTGTAAGTGAGATCGTGAAGTTCAGAAATTAGCTCTCCATCTTTATTGAGCAAATAATGCGTGACTTCATGAAATTGCGTAAATCGTTTTCGCTCTTTACTGCGAATCCGAGAATTGATAAGAATTGTTTTTCCGTCAAGCATTCCATCTTTTCTTGCTATTCCGGGCGGGAAGGGGTCTTCCCTCACATCCAACCCCAAGCCAGAGCATATCTCATCAAAGTTGGGATCCGCCGTTGAACTATATTTCCTGAAAGTATTCCGAACCAATTTAATAACATTCCCTTTCATGTCATTCACTTTTGTCCTCCTCCGGGGAAAGAATACGTCTAAGGTAAAGATACAATTCAATCCATTCTCTCTTTGAGGACGGCCGTTTCCCGCGAAAGTCAATTCTCATCAGTAAATCCCTCCAGTCTGCATTAACTTCACGTTTATAGTCTGGGTCATTCAAAAAATCTGAAAATCCTTCGGGATAAATTTCAGATTGCCATTCTTCCATCTCCTCAACACCAATAAATAAGCTCGAGACTTTCATATCATAAGCCTTGGCAACCTTTTGGAGAGTGTCTACAGATGGGTTAACAATGCTACGCTCCATATCCGAAAGATAGGGAACAGACAGATCTGCGCGTTGACTCAATTCCTTTAATGTCATCCCATGCTCCTTGCGAATAAGACGAAGGCGTTCTCCTAATCTCATTGTAAGTGCTCCGTTTCTATAATATAGTGAACATATGGGAATATTATACCAGAAATAATTTTTAGGTAAAGGAGAAAAAAAGTCCAATTCAGAGTCATTAACTCTTCTAATAGAAACAATGTTTGAATCCAGCAATTACTCAGGCATGTCTATCCTATAGAATCAAGAGAAAATTAAATTTTCTTAATTTTCTTGACTTTTATTAGGATACAGGTTATAATTATACAAAAATAATTCGTCTATCGTTTAAAAATAGTTACATTGAAATGAGTCTCAATGATTGATAGCGGGGAAACTGAAATGGTACTTACAATCATCTTTCTCACCTTTGGAGGTTCTGTCGGTAGGTAATCGGCAGAATCGCTCAAAGCTTTCTAAACATGATGGAGGATTTTTTCATGTACAATTATTCACAAGAATCCAGTTTATTGCTTAAGACTGTAGCTGAAGAATTGGACATACCTGAGAGTTATTTTGACCTAGCGGTAAAACGCTACGAATCCATTGGCGCGTGGCTTGAACGGAAAGAATCTAAAGTTGCTCACTATAGTCCTTTGATTTATCCACAAGGTTCTTTTCTACTTGGAACGGTAACAAAACCTATTTCTGGTGCTGAGGAGTACGACATAGATCTTGTCAGTGAGTTGAGCCTTCAGAAAACCGAGATCAGTCAAGAGACACTAAAGTATTTAATTGGTTATGAAATCAAGCTTTATGCCCGTGCTAACCACATGAATTCTCTGCCGGAAGAAAGCCGACGTTGTTGGACGCTAAATTACGCTGATGGTGCTCAATTCCACGCAGATATCTTGCCTGCGATTCCAGACGCGGAAATGTTCAAACAGTTCCTCAAATCAAGAGGAATCTCACCGTCTAGTTGGTCAGATTTCGCTATTGCAATTACAGATAACACTCTTCCTAATTACAGCTATGTTGATTCCGAATGGCCTCGTAGTAATCCGCGGGGGTATGCAGAATGGTTCCGAAGCCGCATGCAAACGCAGTATGACGCGATTCGTAAGTCTCTAATCGAAAAGCGAGTTGATGAAGTGCCGGAGTACAAAATTAAAACGACCCTTCAGCAAGGGATTCAGATTTTGAAGCGGCACCGAGATATCTGGTTTGAGGAGAACAAATCGCGCTATAATGAAGAGGCTAAGCCAATTTCAATCATTACTACGACGCTTGCGGCTCTTGCTTACAACAACGAAGCCGACCTTCAACAAGCACTGTGGAGTATTGCAAGCAACATGCATAAGCATATTGAAGACGACAATGGTGTGACTCTCATACGCAATCCAGTGAACCCACTTGAAAATTTCGCTGATAAGTGGCAAGAGCACCCGATCCGAGAAATCTGTTTTAGAGATTGGCTTAAGCAGATGCAAGCTGATCTAAAGCAAGCTTTTGAACTAAGTGATGTTCAGAAAGTTGGCGAATCGCTAAAACCTTGCTTGGGCGAACGTGTTGTCAATGAAGGATTAAAGGATCTCCCCGCAGGGAGACACCGTTCTGTATCTCCTTTAGCGGCAACAGTAGTGCCCAGAAAATCTTATGCTCGGTAATTTCAATCATGAAGTTAACTGCTAATGAAATCAGATGGCTAGAATTGTGTTTCCCGAACCTACAGTACGAGTCAAGTTCCTTAACAATTATAGGGGAGCTTGACTTTCGTGCCGCGTATAATAGAGCGTCAGGAGAATTGATAATTGGCGACTATGCCAAAGAAATGGCTCACTTTATTTGCGATGTTTTTGAGATTAAGATATGTTTGGCTGATTTAGACAGAAATGGATGGCCAAAAGTTTATGAGGTCGGCGGGCGACACAGTCAAATCGCGAAACAATGCAAAATTCCAATCATTGATTTGCACTTTTACCCCGACGATGACAGTTGTTGCTTAGGCCTCAAATACGGAGGCAACAGGAATCTTCGCATCAAAGAATTCCTTCTTGAATTGGTAATTCCATTTTTTTATCAACTCTCTTACATAGCGCAATTCGGGGTTGCTGCCAGTCGTACAGAGCTTTGGGGCGAATACTCACACGGCAAAAAAGGTTTGGTAGAGTACGAAATGGAGATGTTAAATCTAGCAAGACTTCACCCTAACAGAAACGATTTGTGTCCGTGTGGAAGCGGCAAAAAGTACAAAAAATGTCACATAGATGAAATTGGATCTGTAAAACGGCGTATAAGGGAAACAACATCGGATGCGAAAACTCGCTAGAGCCCTTAGAGGCAAGACTGTTAGGTTCGCCTGTTATTCAAATCACAAGTATTATTAGGCAATGAATAGATAGCTAGAATCTAGCCCTACCACGATATGAAATAAGGAGATTAAACCTATGTCTACAAGAAAAAAATCAAGGTCGAAGATTACCCGTGATTCTATCCCAGATCGTACTCGCCTGAAATTATGGGTTAAGTCGGCAGGTCGGTGCGAATTTAGCGGATGTAACAAACCTCTTTGGCGCAATGAGCTAACTTTAAGTGACGGAAACTTTGGGGAAATGGTTCATATTATCGGAGCAAGCAAAGAAGGCCCAAGAGGCAACGTGGAATCTGCGAATCTACAAATTGAGTTTTCTAACCTTATGCTGATGTGTCACCAATGTCATAAGGAAATCGACGCTAATCCCAAGGATTATCCGCCAGAGAAACTTCGCGGGTGGAAAAGCAGGCATGAAGATAGAATCGAGATCCAAACGAGTTACTCAGAAGATATTTATAAATCTACAGTTTTACTGTTCTCCGTGAATATAAGCGAAAGGATTGTTCCAATTAACCGCCAGGCCTATCTTAACGCAATGCGTCCAAAATTCCCGAGTGACGAAAAGGGGATTAAGATTGCGAAGGCCAATTTTGGAGGACACCGAGATGAAAAACACTGGAAAGTTTTAGCAGAGGAAATCCAAGAAGAAATCAAAACAAGTTTTAAAGAAGGAATAAACGAAGAAAGGATTAAACACCTTTCCGTGTTCGCTCTTGGACCTATGCCATTGCTAATGTTTTTGGGAAAGTGTATCGGCGATACCATTCCAACAGATTTGTACCAGAGCCACAGAAATATTACCGATACAAATCATACCTGGTCCTGGCCGCAGGAGGAACAGAATACAGAAACGCGTTATATTGTGAAACCTCTCCAAATTAAAAAAGACAGTAAAAACGTTGCTATTGTGTTGTCTCTAAGTGCAAAAATCCCGGCGAAACGCTATGCAAAATTAGTTTCGGAAGGCTTTAGTATTTATGAAATAACCATTGAAAATCCATCTCTATATTTCTTAAAGTCCCCTAAACAAATAGAGGGCTTCAGTCGTGAATACAGGAAATTGTTAAACGAAATTCAGGTTACACACGGAGACTTCTGCCAAATCCTTATCATTCCAGCAGTTCCAGCGCCAATTGCGGTTGAATGTGGACGGGTTCTTCTACCAAAATCAGACCCCGAGATTTTTGCATGTGAATATGACGACCAAAACGGATTAAGAACAGTCCTAAAAGTCAATTCGCGCCTATGAAAGCCCAAATAGATTCATGTTTCCAGTCCTCCGCCCAAATATGAAAACTTAACATAGATGCCGCCCCTACGGGGCTAAGGAAAGGAAGATAATATTTTTCTATAAATATATCGCCCCTACGGGGCTAAAGAGCAGTCAGTATAAGACTCACTTCTTCAATCCGCGCAATCCGCGTAATCCGTGATAATCCGCGATTCAGACAAAAGAAGCGAATGGCAGTCAGCGATCAGCCACCAGCAAGAACACCCTGTGGCAGTTATGTTCGTTTTGACTGAAAACCGACAGCCATATTACTGAAGCGTAATCAATACAGGTTCAATCCCCTGTGTCTCTTGAATGTATTGTTTGAGGCCGGTTGCTTCCTCCCGTGCTGCGAACTCTCCAATCGTTACCCGATGCACTGTTCTCGCATCAACCACAGCCGTATAGATTTGTACCTTCTCGTCCGGATTCATACGCTGCAGATTCGCAGCCATCATTTCGGCATTGTGAGGTTGCGCAAAAGAGCCAACCATTAATGTGAGTCGTGCTGCTGATACTATTGCTGATTGACTACCTGTACCGAGTTGCAGCTGCGCTTCTTGTATGCTTTGATTCCCCGCGATGTCCTGAACGTGCAGCTTGCAAGTGTACGTAGCAGCTGGCTGTGCCTGAACCTTGTTCAAAAAGACTTCGGCGGGCGGCGAACCGTCGCCCTCTATCTTTTCAACAAGCACATTTTCCGTATCGAAAAGTTCAAGTTTCCAATGTGCAAGCGGATTGATGTCCCATGCCTTCACAGCGACGGTCGCGGGTGTTTTTCCAGAAATCTCTAATGTCGTTGGAATGAGGTCAATCGTGAGATCCTTGATATCTTTCAGATAGGGCGTGCCTTGTGCGTCAACAACGTGGAGTTGTACCTCATACTCGCCATCAGGGACTAAATTGCCAGTATCTGCAATCCCATCCCAGACAATACCCGTTGCTGGAATATCGGTTCCAGATTTTTTCCAGACGCTTTCGGTGTATTCATCGGCGATGTTCAACTGCCACTGTAGGGGGGCGATGCTATCTTCAAAACTTAGGCGAAATGTGGTGCTATCCGAAACACCATCGCCATTCGGTGAAATAGCGTTCTCGGAGAGATTTAATTCTCCGTTAATGGTTTCAGGGTCCACTATGAGTGCTTCCGGCATTAAAATCGGCGCAGCATCATCGGCGTCCGACACCTCAGTGCGCGTCGCTACCGATACCGGGGCTGTGTCGTTTCCACCCCAGCGCAATGTTGCAGAAATCCAATGAATGCCCCGTTCCAATTCACTACCACTGACATAAGCATAATCAAGCTGTCCTGCTGAGTTTCGGAAACTGACCCCCCGCGCTAACTCACCATTCCAGAATCTTTCAGAAGCAGTCAAAGCGGTATAACCGAGGCGTAACCCGACATGCCCATCGATGAGCCAACGTTCAGCACCGATATGCAATCGGAACCGTTCTCCGCCAACAGCATCGTTCGATCCTCGTACAGCAAAATCGGCAGAAAACAGGGTATCATCGCCCAATTCATAGCTTGTGCCGAAACGTGCAGCTAAAGGCGCGCTCTCAAGAAGTACGCCGTTCTCTCGAATACCGCTGCTCAATTCGGAGAAATTCACGCCCACTGTCAGTTCATCACCCCATCTTTCCAATGGGTAGGCAAATTGCATCCCCAAATCCACACTCCATAAGAAATTCGTTCTGATGGGCGTGTTATTCTGATAGTAGCGGAGGTTAGCACCCGCCGATGCCCTCTGTCCGAGTGCACGCCCGTATCCTAAAAGGACGATCTGTGTAGACTCCGTCGTGTCATTTCTCCAACCATCGAGCCAGGTCGCTAAGGAGATATTTCCCAGATTCCTATCCGTCAAACCGAAAGTATGCGGATTCGCGGCGACTGAAAACGCCTGATCGCGACTTGATACATTCCCCGGAAGCGGCATCCCGCCCATATTGACTTCCACACCATCCATAAATCCTAACGAAGACGGATTCCACAGAAAACCGTTGGTCGCGGACGGACCAGCAGTGAAAGCACTTCCCATGCCGACTGCGCGGGCACTCGCACCGACAAAAATATCCCGCTGACTTATACCGGAATCCGCAGTGGAAAAGGATACAACCGCCAGCATCATTCCGAAAATACAAACTGTTTGTACGATTCGCAGCAGCAAGCGTTGTCTACTCTGTCGAATAAAATTAAATTGCATCGGATACACCCCATTGCTGTTTTTAAACTTTAGGACTTACGCAATTTGCTGATGAGTACCTACGACCGCACGCTGCTGGCGAGGTTTTAAACCTCGCCAGCAAGGGATACTGCGTAAGTCCTAAGCTTAATGAATATAGTTATCTAAGGTGCTTAACGTTGAATTGATGAAAATGGGTACAAGTGGAGAGGGCGGATATTCTTCTATAGACGTGGAGGTTTAATGAACCTAAAAAACAGAAGAAGCACGGAACATTTGGAAAAAGCGACCTTGAGGCTCTTCTCTATTCTTCAGGTTGGGTGGCATATCTGAGAATTTTATCTGCATCCGTAAACCGCAAATAGAGTCCCCAGGACCAGCCGTTATCGACTTTCTGGCACAAAACCGTATTCCATCCCGCTTTCAGTTGACATGGAACCGCATCGGTATCTGCCGTTGCGCCAGCGTTGATACTTTTCCGATGAATTTCAGCACCGTTTAACCAAACAGTGATTTCGTCATCACTCCCAAGTAACATCACAGAATCTGTAGCTTTCGGTGCGTGGATATATACCAACGTATATCCAACAGTCATCGATTCAGGACTGAAGTCTCTGCGTAAATCAAGATAGCCATCTCCCCTTGCAGTCGCCTCTTGCCAGTGGACGGCTTTGCCATCAATACCCCTGTAAGTCTTCTTCAGGTCCAATTGACCTTGGGAGCGCAGCGGTTCATCAATTGTGCTAACATCTGTCTTGGGAAACGGACCTAAAACCATGTAACGCTTGACATAAGGGGAAGCATTTAACACCTGATAGGAATCAACACCGATTTTATAGCCTGTGGCTTCGGATGATTTCCCAACAGTACTAAGTGTTATCTGATTTTCACCAGCATTCAACGGAGCAGTTCCAAGTGAAACCAGCGTCCCGGCTATCGGCTCAGAAGTATAGCAATCGTGGGATGTACCGACCGCAGTGCCGTCGACGGATAATTGAACCTGTCCATATTCCTGCCCACGCGTTAAAACGGCACAAATCTCATAAACATCTCTATAAGGGACTTTGACTGGAACGGTTAAGGACGCTGTCTTTCCAACACCCTCTGGTGTGAAAGCGACATGGCTTCCACCGATAGCAATGCCCGCCGTACGATAATCTTCTATCTGAACCGTTACGCCGCGCGCCGCTGTCTTAGGGAGTAGATCAATTGCTGATCGGGTATCCTTTGGTGGTAATGCCCATTCACTCTCATACCAAAACTGTGGCATCGCGTAGAGGTCCCGCGCCTCGTTTGTCAAGACAAGATCGTAGCCATCAAAACAGACGGCTTCTCCATAGAAACTGTGAGGTAAGGACCAGGGTGTGCTTTGAATCATTTCTGCTAAATTCCCCGCTGTCCCGTGATAAACCCAGAGCGCGTCGTAGGTGCAAACAGCAAGCCGTGTCCCATCTTCTGAGACTCCCGCGCCTGTAATGAACCTTGCGTCAACGAAGTCGCCAACCTTTTCTAACACCTGTTTACTCCCGGCTTTCAGGACAGGGAACCGGTAAAGTACCGCACGCTCTCTTTCTTTAGAGACGATATAAGGAATGTCTCCAAGAATAAAAAGTCCTTCCGCGTCTACATTTTCGTTCGGATACCGATATGGATAACTCGCGATGACCTTCGCCTCCGTTTCAGTGAAAGGGTTCGGCTCCGCTATAACAACGACTTTCAGATCGAACCGCAGTCTGCTGTTATTCCCAATTTCGCCAATCCAGAGTTGATTTTTGTCGTCAATACCGAGTGCCTCCCAATCGAAATTCCCAGAACCCTTTATTGCGACCTCTTGGATTAATTCGCCGTTTAGTTTTGTGGCGTAGAGTGTTGCTGGGTTACCGGAGTCGTTGAGGGTCCAATAGACACCTCCAAATTGCCGACTCGTGACGATGCCGGAACTCTCCCGGATATCGGGATGCGTGTATTGTCCTATAGGTTGCCAAGGGGGAGTGTCAAGTGCTGCCGCAGCGGTGGAAAGGCCGATACTAAGCGCAAAAATCAGTAGATAGGATAACAGTTTCATCAAGCATTCTCCTCCAAGATATTTTACCACGCTTCAAAAAATAAATCAAGATAAAGAAATTGACAAAAAAACAGCGGAACAATTTCAAAGAAAATCAGGTTTTTTCATTTTTTCCCCATAATGCACGTTTTTTGATCGAGTTTTCGTCTTTAGTAATAGAGAGCGTAAACGAACTATGTGTACGTTTGTATATTCTGAAAATTTTATAGTAAAACCCGAAAATAAGAGGGCACTTTGGAAAACACAAAACACCTCACCACCGCTGGCGAGGATTGTATCCTCGCCCTTCTAAAATGTCTAATTAATTGTAGGTTTTACTATAAATGAAAAAAATGCAACTGTTTTAGAACTTGTTTGTAGTAACAACAATCTCACTTTCTAACAGCAAGTTGTTGAAACATAACAGAAGATAAATTGACAAATTTTTTACTATCTTTTTTCCCGTGAACGAACTCTATATAGGCAAAAGGAGGAAAAATGCAAGACTGAGGGGTTCGGAGAATATATCTTCTACCTCTCCATTCTTTACAAATTGAGTTCATCTGGTTTCAACACCCGTTTTGAAAATAATGCACCCTTTTGACATCTAAGATGCGTCACTTAAATCAACGGATATAAAATTTTAGCAAAATTGCCACTTGCAAATTCAAATGCAAGTCTTATTCTAATAAGGAGAAAAAAATGCGTTTCCTAATGATTAATCTACTCCTCGTCTGTCTGTTACTCTTCGGCATCGGTTACCTCGCTTTCGGTTATGATGAGACTGTCGTGCCTGCTGAACAGCGCGATCTTCACATAGAGGAGAGGCCTTGGGGAGCGTCTTTTGAAACACTCCATAAACGCCTCAAAACAGGCGTAGACTTGGATTTGAAGTAAAAAGTAAGGTATTGTGTAAATAGAATTCGGGTGAAGTCAACGCATCCTTAAAGTGAACGTTTGAATAGTATTGAAAAACAATTAACAGTGACAAATTCCAAAAATAAAAAAAGGAGAAAAAAATGACAACGCAAATTCGCCAGCAAAATGGCATCTCGATTTTGAAACCCACTGGGAAGGTGAGTGGACGTTCTGTATCAGACTTACGGAAAGCTATCTTGCCACAAATAGAGGCTTCTGATACCCCACGCATCCTCATCAATTTCGAGGAGGTCAATCGGATCGATAGTTCAGGTCTCGGCACCTTGATGGAAGCTTATGCTGCTGCGTCCCGAAAACAAGGACGCGTGGGTGTCGTCAATGTCGGGAAACATATCAAAAATCTCATTGTCCTGAGTCGTTTGGTTAATCTGTTTGAACATTTCGACAGTGAGGACGCTGCTGTTGCTGGATTGTCAGCTTAACTTCCGAAGTCCAGCAGAATATCCACAGGGAACTGGTTTTTTACCAGTTCCCTTTTTTTATTGTCTGACACTCACAAAGAAAATTCTAAAAAATTCAAGTTTTTTCACTTTTTTCCCCCAAAATGCAAGATTTTTGCCCAAAATTTCGTCTTTAATAATAGGGAGGATAAACCTTATGGAATTACTCAATCCAATGAATTACAAAAACATCATTAACGTCTGCTCTGGTTTACTCATCTGTTTAATCGCTTGGACAGCAATAGCTTGGAGCGAAGGAGAAGAAATGAATCCTTTAACACTTGAAGATTTGCTCAAATTTAACACATTTGTTGGGCGCGTTCCGATTGATATTACTTTCGATGGAAACTGGATTGCTTACAACACGCAGAACCGTGAACAGTATGAAGGTGGCGGCGGAAACTCAGCGTATTCTAAAACAGGTGTGATGATTGAAATGGCGTACGGAACGGTCTGGGTGATGAACACGCGTACGGGTGAACATCGGAACCTTACTCCAGATTGGGGCTCAAGTTGGGCACCAAGATGGTCTCCTGACGGAACGCGTCTTGCGTTTTACTCAGATCGGATGGGTAAGCCGCATCTATATGTTTGGAATCGAGAATCCGATGATACGCAGGCGTTCACATCGGCAACCGTTCGGACGTTCTTTGGCTTTGAGGTACCCAAATGGACACCAGATGGACGGTTTGTTCTTTTCAAATCCATTTCCGCGATAGATACCCCCACCAACGAAAAATCTGTGCAAGACAACTCTCAAATTTCTTCTAAGACTTCGCCTAAACCGTCCTTTGTTGTGGTTTGGGACTGGCCGAAAAGAGAACTTCAAAAACAAAAGGATGAGTCAACACAGGACAACAAGCAACCTAACAGAAAAGAACGAGGAAGAGGAAACCAAGACTTAGTTATCGCTGATACGAAAACTGGGCAAACATTCTCGTTGATGAAAGGATATGCAATTAGAAGTTTCGATATTGCTCCGAGCGGGGAATACGTTGCTGTTACGGTTTCCTTAGGATCTGAAACAATTGATGCGCAACAACAACTATTTGATCTCTACACCTTACCGCTGCCAAAAGCGTTAAGCGAGGCTTCATCCACGGAAATTGAACCCCTTGTACGGAAAATTCGGCTTGCGTACGGAATTACTGTCAACTGGTCGCCGGATTCAAAATACGTTGCATGGACAACCGGAGGTGAAGGCGGTAAGTTAGCATCAGGGAATGCCTACGTTGTTGATGTAGAGACGGGCATCGTCCGTAATCTCACAGAAAGTCTTGACGTTGACCTCGGACGATCGTATCAACCTCCTCTCTGGACAGCAGAAAGTGAAGCACTCCTCTGCATTGCAAAGCGGAACGTATGGAAAGTGCCTCTGAATGGTGGCGCGATACAAAACTTGACGGAAAACTTTGAGTTTTCTGTTCATGATGTATTCTACCCAAGCGAAGGGTACACACCTTGGATGGTAGACAACGCTGTCATAATAAGAGCCTCTCATAGTTTTTATCGTCTTAGTCTCACGGATGACACAATTACACTTCTGCACAAAGACGAACATCGGTATGTTCACGCAGGCCGCTTTCGTCAAGATGTAGCCGAGAAAACCGGAGAATGTGTTTACGTTGTTGAGAGCAACCAAGAACCACAGAATATCTGGCTGAGCGATGCGACTTTTAAATCTCCGCGGCAAATTACAGACGTTAATCCACACTTAAAAACAATTGACTTCGGCAGTAGCGAACTGATTGAGTGGACACTCGAAGATGGACAAACGGTTAAAGGGATCCTCGCCCTACCGCCTGAGGCATCTGAGAAAAATCCGGTACCGATGATTGTGGAGGTCTATCCAGAAGGAACGTCTTCGTCCGGTATAAACCGGTTTAGTTTCGCAAAAAATCTGTGGCATTTTGATCCCGGTATGTTCGTCTCAAGAGGCTATGCAGTTTTCTTGCCTGATTTTCCCGTAGGAAAAATCGAGCCGTACAAGCAGTTCTCAAGTGTCGTTCTTCCGGGGATTGATGCAGCAATTGCAACGAAAAAGGTGGATCCCGAACGACTGGGTGTCATCGGTCACAGTTTCGGTGGATATACCGTGAATGTCCTTATCACACAGACAACACGATTTAAGGCGGCCATCGCTGTTGCATCCGCGAGCAACGTAATTAGTGGGTTCCTTAGTCAACATAATACGGGTTGGTACGAGGTTGGACAGTTCGGCATGGGTGGACCCTTATGGGAATTTCCGCAACGTTACATCGACGGTTCACCAGTCTTTCATCTGGACAAGGTTGAAACCCCTTTGCTTCTGATTCACGGAGATCAAGATTTCACACCCTTTGAACAGGCACAGGAAATGTTCATGGGGCTTGCGCGCCTTGGAAAAGAGGTCGTGTTGTTGACATACAAAGAAGCAGACCACTGGCCCGGCTTCTGGTCGAACGAAAAACTCGCCGATTATTGGGAACGCGTCCTAAACTGGTTCGATGAATACCTAAAGTGATTTGGGTTCGAGATAAGAATCCGAGACTTGCGGGTTAGTCCAGTAGGTTGGGTTGAGCAGTAAAAAAATAAGATACGTTAGTTTGCAGAGAAAATTCTGTTTTTCCAAGGGGCATTCGTGGAGATAGGTATAGCGAAACCCAACAATTCAAACGCGCTTGCGGTAATAGTTTTTCTCATTTTTTTTCTCAAAATGCAAGATTTCTGCCCAAAATTTCGTCTTTAATATATAGAGGGTATAAATTGCCCCATATTGTTTAATTGCATAAACCTTGGTATTTGATTAAACTTTTTGGCGAAGGCATACATGGTCCAATAGGGTCATTAGGGGGAAATTTCGTGGAAAGAGAAGACGATGTTCAACTGATCCGCAAAATTTTATCAGGTGATGACGCTGCGTTTGGCATCTTGGTCGAAAAGTACCAAAAGAGCGTTCATACCCTTGTGTGGCAAAAGATCGGCGATTATCACTATGCGGAAGAGATTATGCAAGATGTCTTCCTTAAGGCATATAAAAAACTTCCGACCCTCAAGAATCCAAATCAATTTGCCGGGTGGCTTCATGTCATGGCAAATCGGCTTTGCATTGATTGGATACGGAAGCAAACGCGGATACGGCAGCAACAGCCTACCATGCAATCGCTGGAAGGCACACGTTTGGGAGAAATCGAGGAATCCTCTTATATACATTATCTGTCGGAACAGTGGATGACAGAAAGAACCGAGTATTGCCATGAGCTTATCCAAAAACTTTTGGACAAACTGCCAGAAAATGAACGCACGGTCGTAACACTCTACTATCTTGACGAAATGCCAACGAAAGAGATCAGCAAATTCTTGGGAGTGTCGGTCAACACAATTGCAAGTCGACTCCACCGAGCGCGAAAGCGTCTACAAGCAGATCAAGAATTCCTTGGTCATTCAGAATTATCAGATAATCTGAAGGAGAATATGATGAATCAATTAAAGCAACTTCGCAGTAAGTTCGATGCATTCATGGAACAAGTAAAATCTAACCCCGCATCAAGAGAGGAGATTCTTAAGGAGGCAGCCAACGAGATTGAAAGTGCGCTTAAGGGTGAAATTACACCTGAGTTGGTGCATCTTGTAGTTGATGATATGTACTCACGTATGGGTAGTCTCGGCATGGAAAAACGGGTGCCTTTACTCCGTAAGTATATCAAGGACGCGTCAGATGATACAGAACGTTACTGGTCGCATAAGTCGTTAGTACATAGTCTCGCTTTTCTTCGGAGAAATCGAGAAGCTATTGAGGAGCAGATGCGTCTTTACCGTTGGGCATGCAAGCACTCAGAAAAATATGTGTTGCGGATTGTTTCCAATCTGACCACTGCTGGCTGTTGGAAAGCGGAAGGTCGTATTGGTGACTGGGTTCAACTTTACAATGAGGCATCTGAACGCTTAGGGAATCCTGAAGTGAGTCAGTACAGCCGTTGCATGTTTCTGCAATTCGGAGCAGAGATATTACGAAAGAACGACAGGTTAGAGGAGGCACTTCTCGAAATAGAAAAGTTGGAACGTGCCAACGGCGAACCCGGTTGGAGGAGTTATTTTGGATTCTGGTTGGCTATAAGAGAGAATCGACTGCTGTTGTATAGCAAACAGGGAAATTGGGATTGTTTCGATCAAGTCTATACGGAAACGAACACATTTATTGAAGGAGAGTTGAAAAAACTGGATGCAGGTTTTCCTGTAAACACTTACGAACTTATTTGGGCTGCTCACAATATCGGTTGTTGTCTGGTATGGTCGAAGAAGTATAACGAGGCGAAACGTTTGCTACAACTCGCCATCGATTTGGAAAATTGGAATGAACATAGTCACTTCATGCTTGCTGTGAGCATCTGGGCATCTGAGAAAAATCGAGAGAAGACTTTACACCATTTGAAGGTCGCTCAGGACAAGTATGTGGTTACCTCCTACAATTACCTGAATACCTACTATCCGGAATTTCTCGATACCCCCGAATTTTCGGATGTAAAGGATGATCCAGAGTTTCTGAAGGTTCTGGGGCAGAAGTAAGATGACAATAATAGGGTTCACGCAGCTCCCTTCGCTGGCGAGGTTTCAAACCTCGCCAGCAGCGTGCCGTTTCGTAGGTTTCGTCCCAATAGAAGGAAGACGCCATGCTAACAACGCTCATCCGCCGAGAACTTCTCGACAATCTGATGACGTTCCGCTTCGCCGCAGCCGTCCTGATTATGTTGCTGCTCGTCGTTGCCAACACCTTTGTGCTCATCAAGGATTATGAGCGACGGTTAGAAGCTTACAACACTGTTCTCAAAACGGAGCATCGGCGATCGCAGGAATTGAAAACCTATTCGGGCGGAAGATTGAACGTTGCCCGTCCACCAAATCCGTTGAGTATTTTCAATGTCGGGTTGGATAAACGGCTGGGCAACGAGATTTGGATATCTCACAGTTTTGTGCCGACGCTGTGGGATACTGGCACGTATAAATTGACGAATCCACTTCTCAACCTCTTCACTTCGATTGATATTGTTTTTATCTTTGAGGTCGTTTTGAGTCTAATAGCACTTATTTTCGCCTACGATGCCATTACGGGGGAACGCGAGCGCGGCACATTGCGTTTGGTGCTAACGCATCCGGTGCGTCGCGGTCAAATCCTATTTGCGAAATACATCAGTGCGATGCTCTGCTTGTTTGTTCCGTTGCTGATGAGTCTGCTCCTAGCGATAATTTTGCTGACAACATCCACGTTCATTTCTCTGAGTATTGGTGATTTCCTCCGTATCGGTGGGATTCTCTTGACTTCAATTGTCTATCTGTCGGTATTCTACCTCATCGGCATGCTAATTTCAGCGGTAACCCGCAGAACCGGTACCGCGCTGATGCTTGCTATGTTTGTCTGGGGATTTTGGGTATTGGTGTATCCAAACGCGGTTCTTGCCGCGATTGCCCCGCCTCAGATTTCTCAACCAGGTATGGCATCCGCTTACGAGGAAATTAAACAGATGTGGGAAGCATTCGACAGAGAGCGAAAGCAGTTCCTTGCGAATGATGCCTTTCCAGGAGAAGATCCGGATTTTGGTATGGTAGACGCAGATCCGAATTGGATATGGGGATCAGGTTACGAATACTTTCATAGAGATTCATCAACACTTCGGTATGATTACCACGCTGTTTCAAACATCGACAAACTGAGTGAAGCCTCCAAACCTCAGGTACCGCACGCGCAGGATTATTACCGCTTCCTCGGCCCCCAGATCGTCAAAGCCGCAGAACGCGCGTGGCTTGTCCGAAAACAGGCACTCGAAACTATCTTCGTTCAACCAGCGATTGTCGATCGCATCCTCTTGAGAGGCTCGCCAGTCGGGATGTACGACGCTGCAACGCAGGCATGGACAGGGACAGACCTGCGTGGACTTAGAGATTTCTTTGAAGCGGCGCGAAGGTACAGACGGAGCTTGATTGATTATTACTATGATAAGGACGCTTTCGGATCGCAACAATGGTTTTCTGCCGACAAGGGCGCGGTGGATTGGGATAGTTTGCCCCAGTTTTCTTTTCATAGAAGCGATATTAAAATAAATGCAGCACGTGCTTTTCCTGATATTTGTCTACTGTTGATAATCAACCTCGTTCTGTTCATCGGGATATTTCTGGTTTTCCAAAGAAGTGAAGTGTAAGGTAGTTGTCAGTTATCAGTTCGGTTTTCCTGCGAAAAACCTTTCATTTTTTAGTTAAGAGGCACCTTGTGGCAGTCACTTTAACTGTATCCACCACAGAAACCCTCTTTAACTGACAACTGACAACCACTCTTCTGACAACTGAAAGATTTTTTCGTAGAAAAAATCGTACTGACAACTGACAACTAATAAAATGTGGCATATTGCGAAACGAGAAATTTACGACAATCTGAATAGCCTCCGATTTGCGTTGACGACCCTATTGCTTCTCTGTTTGATGCTGATCAATGCCATTGTGCATTTGCAGGAACATCCTGTGCGGATGCAGAAATATCACGATGCTGCCACAAAATCGTTGAATCGCTTAAAATCTCGAACAAATTTGTATCAGATTGCACAAGAGGGTCCCGGATACCTTTACAAAAAGCCGTCATCTCTCCATTTCTGTGCAGATGGCGGTGAGGCTTTTTTGCCAGATAATGTCCACGGTGGATTTTACGCTTGGGCAACCGATGGCTTAGCAGGCTTCTGGCAGTTAGATTATATGCCAGCGACTCTCAACTCAAAAAATATTCGTCCGGACACTATCAAAATAGATTGGGGGTTTGTGATCGGGTACGTCCTGAGTCTCATCGCGATCCTATTCACCTTTGATTCGATTTCTGGCGAACGCGAGCATGGGACACTCCGTTTGACGCTGGCAAACCCTGTCCCGCGTCATACCGTGTTGATTGGTAAATTTTTAGGCGCGTTGGTCAGTATTAGCGTCCCGTTTACGCTGGCGATTTTGATGAACCTGTTGGTAATTTCCACCGCCAGCGATGTGCAACTTGGTACTGATGCGTGGAGCCGCTTAGGCATTATCCTTTTCATTGCGATGCTGTACCTGTGCCTGTTCCTTGCGTTAGGTTTGTTGGTGTCGTCGCGTGTGCGGCAAAGTGCCGCAAGTCTTGTGATCCTTCTATTGATGTGGGTCACTTTCGTGGTTTTTATGCCGAGTACGCTCGCCTCTATTGCAAGCGGATTTTCACCATCAATAACTTATGATGAATTCAACGAACGCGCCATACAAGTTGTAAATGAACTTAGGGCTGAATACGAAGTGCGTTTGCAAGACATGGATGAGCATCCAGTGCAAAAAATGGAGTTCGCGGGTGAATATGTTATCAAAGATGTAACGGAGCGGGAACGTTTGATCCATGAGTACTTAACGCAACAGCATGCCCAAATTCAACTGGCGCGTTCTGTCACCCGCGTCTCACCGGTTGTGCTTATCCAGCATCTTCTTGAGGTTTTTGCTGGCACTGGGTTTGAACGGCACCAACAATTTGTAGAGAACGTGCAGCGTTACGCCCGTGAATACCGAGGATTTGTCTCGGATATGGATAGAGCAGATCCCGATAGTCTCCATATCATTGGGGTTTATGAGGGTATGTCGAAAAAGCCCATCAGTCCAGAATCAATTCCAACGTTTGAAGATACGCTCAGTCTCGATAGTGATTTCAACGCTGCAGCAATAGATCTGCTGTTGCTAACCCTATTTTTCGTTGTTTTTCTCTCCGGAGCGTTCCTTGCATTTGTACGCATTGAGATTTAGAATGTAGTTTTCAAGTTCCCCATATTGCAAAGAGCCGAGTGTTCCTCTTTTCAAACACTGGTACGACAGAAAAGCATTTGTGCTACTCCATTCGCCGTTCCATCCGTAAAAAATTCATATTTTTTCATCTTTTTTCGCCCAATGCACGTTTTTTCGTCAAACTTTCGTCTTTAAATTATAGAAGGTGCGAACCGCATCGGATTGCTTAATTTTACAAAACCCAAATTTCATTAACCATTTTGGCGAAGGCAACACGATCTAATCTGTTCATTAGGAGGAAATCCCGTGGAAAGAGGAGACGATATTCAACTAATCCAAGAAATTTTATCGGGCAATGATGCTGCATTCAGCACCTTGGTCGAAAAGTACCAAAAGAGTATTCACGCCCTTGCATGGCGAAAGATTAACGATTTCCACTATGCGGAAGAGATCATGCAAGATGTCTTCCTTAAGGCATACAAAAAACTTCCGACCCTCAAGAATCACAATCAATTTGCTGGGTGGCTTCATGTCACCGCAAATCGGCTTTGCATTGATTGGTTGCGAAAGCAAAAGCGGCAGCAAGAACAAAAACTTGTGATGCAATCGTTGGAGGACACGCGTCCGGAAGAAATCGAGGAATCCTCTTATACACATCATATATCGGAACAGCGAATGACAGAGAGCACCGAACGTTACCATGAACTTGTCCAAAAACTTTTGGAAAAACTGCCGGAGAATGAACGCGCCGTTGTAACACTCTACTATCTCGACGAAATGTCAACGAAAGAGATCGGCAAACTCTTGGGAGTGTCGGTGAATACAATTACGAGTAGACTCCAACGCGCGCGAAAGCGTTTACGAACAGACCAAGAATTCTTAGATCAAGAATTTTTCGGTCATTTACAATTATCAGATGATCTGAAGGAGAACGTCATGAGACAATTAGAAGAAATTCGCAACAAGTTCGATGCATTCATAGAACAAGTAAAATCTGATCCCGCATCAAGAGCGGATATTCTTACAGAAGCCTGTAACGAGATTGAAGACGCACTTAAGGGTGAAATCACGCCCGAATTGGTGCATCTTGCTGCCGATGAGATATACCCTTACATGGGCAAACTTGGCATGGAAAAACGGATACCCCTACTCCGTAAGTATATGGAAGACGCACCAGATGATGCGGAGCGTTTCTGGTCGCATGAAGCGTTAGTCTATAGTCTCGCTTCTCTTGAAAGAAATCGAGAAGCTATTGAGGAACACTCCCGGCTTTACCGTTGGACGTGCCAACACTTGTCAGATAAATATGTGTTGGAGGCTGCCTCCACCCTGAGCGTAGCTGGATGTTGGGCGGCGGAAGATCGTATTGATGACTGGATTCAACTTTATAATGAGGCATCTGAACGCTTAGAGAATCCTGGCGTGAGTTACTTCAGTCGTGGCGAGTTCCTGCAAACCGGAATAGATGTCCTACGAGGCAACGACAGGTTCGATGAGGCACTCCTTGAAATAGAAAAGTTGGAACGTGCTAACAATGAACCCGATTCAAAGCACTATTTTCAATTCTGGTTGATTGTGAAAGAAAATCGACTTCTCATGTACGGTAAACAGGGAGATTCGGAGCGTTTCGATCAAATTTTTACGGAAGTGAGTGCATATCTGGAAGGAGAGTTGAAAAAACTGGACGCTGGTCAACCTGTAAATCTCAGCAACCTTATGTGGCTTGCTCACGATATCGGTTGTTGTCTGTTGTGGTCAAAGAAGTATAACGAGGCGAAACGCTTCCTACAAGTCGCCATTGATTTGGAAGATGACAACCATTATGGCCACTTCCAACTTGCCGCAAGCATCTGGGCTTCTGAGAAGAACAGAGAAAAAACTTTACATCATCTAAAAGTCGCTCAGGATTACTATGTGAGAAATCCTTATAATCAGGATACATACTCCCCGAATTTCCTTGAGACACCTGAATTCTCAGACGTAAAGGATGATGAAGCATTTCTGAAGATTCTCGGACAGAAATAGAGCAACACCAATTCAGTTGTAGGTTGGGTTGAACGGATACCTCCGAAGAACCGACATAGAAAATCACACGTGCAGTCCATGGGAACTCTGAAAGTCTCAAACCCGAGTGAAACCCAACGATTTCTTGCTGATTCAGCTGCCTTCATCAGAAACCATCATGGAACGTAGAGGAACGATGCGCGAAAGCCAATCGTTAAAAAAATGAAACTTCGCGATGTTATCACCGCGGGCGTAAAACCCCTCGCACAAAATAGACTCCGGGCAGGATTGTCCATTCTCGGTATCTTCATCGGGATTGCGGGTGTGCTGTGTATGATCGCCATCGGCGATGGTGGGAAACGCATCATCGCCGAAGATATCGAAAAACTTGGTGGTGCAAATCAGTTCACAATCTTTACGCTCCAATCCAGTTTCAAACGCGGACGGCTCGTCCGACCTCCTACTGAGCGATATACCTTTAAAGACGCTTCTGCGATTGAGGCAGAATGCCCCGAAGTCCTATATGTTTTGCCCAATTATGAAGATTTTGAAATCTTGGTTACCAACCGAAATGGGAATCAAACCAGGGTCCTTTTAGAAGCTGCGACTGCAGACTATGCGCTTGGCATGGGTTGGGAGTTACAAGACGGCAGATTTCTCACCGAAAACGATATAGAAACCGCAGCACAAGTCTGTGTCTTGGGGGCAGACTCCGCTATGGAACTGTTCGGAGAAGCGTCTCCAGTCGGGCAAGAGGTAAAGGTCCGCCATCATTGGCCGCAAAAGACAGTACGGATGCGTGTTGTAGGGGTCATGAAATCCAAGGGCCGTAGCCTCACCTGGTCCTATTCCTTGGATGATGCCTTATGTGTCCCACTGACAACATATCAACAACGGCTTACAGGCAAGCACGACATTGAATACCTGATTGTCTTTTTTCAAAAGGGTGCCGATATTAACAGTATCAGTGCTTCTGTTAAGGATATCGTGCGTAAAAGACACCCGAGACTGGATGGTTTTATCGAGGCCTATAAACCGAAACTGACCTTCAAGCGGTTAGATCACATTCAAAAGGTGATAAAGATCGCCTTGGGTAGCATTGCGGGTTTCTCGCTGTTCGTCAGCGGTGTCGGCATCATGAATATCTGCCTCGTCTCTGTCGGCGAAAAGACGCGGGAGATAGGTTTAAGGAGATCAGTCGGTGCGAAACGAATCCACATTTTTTGCCAATTTTTGACGGAATCAATCTGCCTCTGTTTCTGCGGTGGGGTGCTTGGTATTGTAGGAGGTTGGGGTGCAGCACACGGAATGGCATGGCTTGCGGTGCGGATTGTGCCAGTTGTGGAGACGTGGCCCGTTGTCCTCTCCTTTTCGTGGATATTGACTTCCGTTATTTTCTCGATTGTTATGGGTGTGGGGTTCGGTGTCTATCCTGCGATGCGGGCGGCGCAGCTTTCACCCGTCGACGCGCTCCACACCGAGAATTAGCATTTACAAAGGGATGGAGTTTGTAACCCATCAACCCGCTGGCATATAAGGGATTGTAGGTTTACCATAACATGGAACAACAGAAAGAATCTGATATCCAACTTGAACAGTGGAATCCTCCTGTAAAGGAATGGGGTCCAGTATACAAAGCGATTTTCCGCGCCTTCGGCATGATATGGCGCGCAGGAAAAGTTGAGACAGTCGTCCTGTTTTTCCTAATGCTCATCCAAGGTGTGTTACCCGTCTTCATCCTTTACTTAAGCAAGGATGCAATTAATATGGTCATCGCTATCGCTGATACAAACGATCAGAGTTTTTGGGACGCTGCTCCACTTTTGATTGGATTAGCACTCGCCACGGTCGTCATGCAAATAATGGAGCCGATTTTTCTTCTGGTGAAAAGTGTTCTTGGTGATAAGATGCGTCGGTATGTGGCACTCCTCGTCATGGAGACTGCCCATCAACATCCAGGCATCGCACACTTTGAAGATCCAAAACTGCATGACCAACTCCAACGGGTTCGGCGTGTCGAAGGAAGTAGTGCCGACTTAGTTATCTACGCTTTTCAGGCAGGAAGCGATTTTTGGGCACTGATTTCCGTAGCCATCTTTCTATCCTTGTTTCATCCACTGGCACCCCTCCTTCTAATGTTTTGCGCGTTACCCTACGCATTAGCGCACTATAAATACGCAAACCTCTTTGGAATCGCGCTTCAATTTCAAGCACCCGAGGCTCGAAAACTCGATTACTTCAGAAATCAGTTCCTCTCCCACGATACCGCTAAAGATGTGCGTATTTTTGGACTACACAATTTCTTTTTCGGAAAGTATCGGCGTATCTTTACTCGGGTTCTCAGCGTGCTTTGGTCGGTCCGAAAGCGTGAGTTTCGGACGCTTTCACTCTATGCCTTATTGGGCGGTGCTGCTGTGTGTGCCGTTTATGTCGCCCTTTTTCGACAGACGATTCGAGGCGAGTTAAGTGTCGGTGAACTCACCGCTTACGCCGGTGCCGTCCTCGTCATCTGGACGAGCATGAGCACCGCCCTTTTCAACTTCGCCTTTATGCACCACGTTGGGAGCTTCTTAACCCACCTTTATGATTTTCTGAAAAGGAAGCCAGTCATTAAAATGACCCCAAAAGCGTTCGCCAAAAAGGCACCTCGTCCGTTTCAAAAAGGCATCGAATTGAAAAATGTCTCCTTTTCTTATCCAAACACAGACCGAAAGATTCTGGACGGTATTTCTTTGAACATTCACGCTGGAGAAACCGTCGCCATCGTTGGAAAAAATGGTGCTGGAAAAACGACCTTAGTGAAATTAATCACACGAATGTATGATCCGAGTGATGGAGATATTCATCTCGATAATGTCCCCATTCATCACTATGATCTGGACGAGCTACGCGCCCAAATGAGCGTCGTGGATCAGAGTTTTCTCAAATACCAACTCAGTGCACAGGAAAATATCGGACTCGGTAATGTTGACCGACTTTCTGAATTAGACCACATCAAGGAAGCCGCTGAAAAGGCAGGTGCCGATTTTATCGACCAACTTCCAAACGGATATGAAACCATACTCTCGCGTCAGTTTGAAGATGGAACAGAACTCTCAGGTGGACAATGGCAAAAAATAGCACTTGCTCGCGCCCTCACCCGAGACGCACAGCTCCTCATCTTAGATGAACCCACCGCAGCCCTTGATGTTCGTAGTGAGCACGATATCTATGCCCGATTTCAGGAATTAACGAAAGGGAAAACAACCGTCCTGATTTCTCATCGCATGTCAACTGTACGTATGGCGGAGCGAATCCTTGTCCTTGATGACGGAAAAGTAATCGAAGAAGGGACTCACGAGGAATTGATGAAGGACAACAGGTTATATGCCCGACTCTACACCCTCCAAGCGGAACATTATGATGTTTAAAAAACTACTTTCTTGGAAAACATTGGTCGTCGATACTGTGAAAATGAGTCTGAAGGTACTTGCCTTCGCTTGGCAGACTTCAGCCAAACGCACCTCTTTACTTTTCCTGTTCCTTGTTATTTCCAGCAGCCTTCCGGCGACTTCCGCGTTCCTGCTCAATCATCTCGTCAACGATGTTGTAACCATCGTGAAGACCGGAACCCCACTGGAGATGACAACAATCCTGTTCGGCATCGGCTGTATCCTCTGTAACATCCTCCCCTTCGTTATGAATCCAGCATCAGATGTTGTCCGCTCTACGCTCTCAGATCTGCTCACTGCTGACATAGACGAGCAGGTTATGAAAAAGGCCTCGCAACTCACCGGACTAGCATACTTTGATGAAAGCGAATTTTACGATCAACTCCGCTTCCTCAGAGAAAACTCAACGCTCCTTGAAGGCATGCTCTGGGTGCTGTCATCCACGATTAGCAACGGCATTACGCTCATCTCCCTCTTAATTTTGACAATAACCATCAGCCCTTTCATCCCAATTGCGATGGTTCTTGTTGCTTTACCCCACCTCTTCGCAGAATATCGCCATCACCAATACGCCTTCTACACCCGTTGGGAGCAGCTGCCGGAATCTCGTCAATTGGGATACTTCCATGGACTCCTTTTTAATCTTGAGTCCGTAAAAGAGATAAAACTCTTTAATCTGGGTGCCTACTTTATCAATCGGTACCGGGAACTTTTCGATACACTTTTCAAAAAATTCCTGTCTGTGAGAATCTCACACACCAAAATCACCCTGCTTTTTACACTCTTACACGGTATCGGACTCACAGTTCTGTACATCTATGTCGTGCTGATCGCGTTTCAAGGGAAGATTACCGTCGGCGAGGTGGCAATGTATTTTTCGATTGTGAATGGCTTACAAGCGGCGTTCTGGCAGCTAACCTTAAAAATTGGGAATCTGACCGGCTCCACAATAGAATTTCATACTTTATCATCCTTCTTCGAGTTGGTACCAACCGTGAAAACTGCCGAGTCACCCCAGACGTTCTCGCACATTAACCGAACCATCGAATTCAGGAACGTCTCTTTCCGGTATCCGGGACGTGAGAACACCGTGTTCAGCGACATCTCCTTCTCAGTAAATGCTGGAGAGACGCTCGCCATCGTTGGCGAAAACGGTGCTGGCAAAACCACACTTATAAAACTCCTCTGCCGTTTTTATGACCCAACAGAGGGGCAGATATTCATCGACGATGTCCCTTTACATCAGTATCGCCTTGAGAGTTTACGCCAGAAAATTGCCCCGGTCTTTCAGGATTTTTCACATTTTTTCTTAACCGCGGGGGAAAACATCGGTATCGGGAACGTAGAACAGGTCAACAACGAATCTGCGGTGATTCAGGCAGCCGAGCAAGGGCAAGCAGATACCGTCGTTTCACAACTATCTGATGGCTACGAGACCCTACTCGGGCGGCATTTTGACGGCGGCACCGATTTATCTGGCGGAGAGTGGCAGAAAATCGCCATCTCGCGTGCCTTTATGAGAGACGCAGAAATCTTAATCCTTGATGAACCGACAGCCGCATTGGATGCAGAATCCGAATACGCCCTTTTTCAACGTTTCAAAATGCTCACACAAAGCGTGACAACGTTGTTAATCTCCCATCGTTTCTCGACAGTCCGTATGGCAGACAGGATTCTCGTCATCGACGAAGGGAAAATCCTTGAGGAAGGCACCCATGAACAACTGATGAACAAAGGGGGTAGATACGCAACACTCTACCGAATGCAGTCAGAAAAATATCAATGAAATATCTACTTCGCACTGCGCCGCTCTGGATATGCTGGCACCAACTTTTTCATCATTACAAAAATTGTGGACAAACCCGATATTTTGTGGTATCATTAAGTACACATATCGTAAAAGATACACAAAGCCTCGATTCTCGAGGACATGTTCTTAACAAGGAGTATGAGTTTTGCATCGACAATCTGCAAAGAAACACGCACGGGCCGATAACGCGAAACGGATACGCAATCGGCATCGCAAAGTAACACTACGGACAGTACTAAAACAAACAGAAACTGCGCTTGCGGAAGGCAACGTTGAGACAGCCCAAGAATTGTGCCGGACCACGGTAAGCCTCCTGGATAGAGCTGCCGGTAAAGGTGTTATCAAAAAAGGGACAGCGAATCGCCAAAAGTCCCGACTCACCCGTAAACTGAACGCCCTCACTGCAGAAGCAGCGTAATTTGGGTGCTCTATTGGATGACTTGGTGCTAACAAAGGGAGTTCGCGAGGTACCGAAACCGTGAATGGTGAAATCTCGCGTTATCGTGAATTATGAACGCACGCAGAGTCGCCTTAGAGTGCTTACTCACCCTTTCGCACAGCAGGGCACCTATAGCATCTGTCGTTGACACGGCATTTGGACGCTACCCCATCGAAGGACGCGAACGCCGATTGGCAAACGGGCTTGTCTACGGCGTTACCCGATGGCAGAAGCAGCTGGACTGGGTGCTGGATCAGTTTATCAATCCTCAATTTCAATTAGACGCGCGGCATCGCAATATCTTGCGGCTCGGCGCGTTTCAACTGTTACATCTCGATGGAATACCTGCACACGCAGCGATCTTTGAAACCGTCCAACTCGCTACCCCCCATCCACGCAAATCCTCCAATAGACGAAAGGCAGCGGGCTTTATCAATGCAGTACTCCGTTCTGTGCAACGCAACGGCACAACATTAACCTATCCATCGCTCGATGAAAACCCGACCGAGCACATTGCGTTTTCGTTGTCCTATCCGACGTGGGTGGTGGAGCAATGGCTTCAAACGCGTGGCGTTTCGTGGACGTTGGCATTCTGTCGTGCGAGCAATCAGATAGCACCGCTTTCACTCCGCGTGAATACCCGCCTGACACAACGTGAAGAAGTTTGCCGATCGTTAGAGATGTGCGGTATTGCCGCAACCGCCTCCAAAATCGCACCCGACGGAATAACGCTCGAAAACCGTGCTATCACCGCTTTTGATACGACCAACGAACAGACATTAAAGGATATTCTCAACCGAGAGAACATCTATGTCCAAGACGAGAGTGCGATGTTAGTGGCACCGCTGCTCTCACCGGAGACATCAGAATTCATAGTGGATTTATGTGCTGCACCCGGTGGCAAAACGACACACCTCGCGCATCTCATGCGTAATGCGGGAAAAATTATCGCCGTGGATGTGTCGGAGAAAAAAATAGCACTTTTGCAAAAGAACTGTCAACGTGTCGATGCGCGTAATGTCGAACCCCGAATGATGGACGCGACAAAAGCCGATCTCGGTTTTGTCGAAACCGCAGATGCCGTGCTTATCGACGCACCGTGCTCAGGGTTCGGAACCCTTCGGCGACATCCTGATATCCGATGGAACAAAACTGCCAAGCAGATTCAGGCTCTCAGTGATATGCAATATAGCCTGTTGCAGAACGCAGCACAACACATTAAACAGGGAGGCATCCTCGTCTACAGTACCTGTAGCGTAGAACCTATGGAAAACGAGAACGTCATCCAACGATTCTTAGCAGATTTTCCGATGTATCAAGTAGAAAATGCCCGAAGTTTTTTGCCCGATGTTCCACCAAGTGTCATAACACCACAAGGATTCGTCCAAACATTTCCACACGAACACGGCGTTGATGGCGCGTTCGCGGCACGCCTCCGACGGGTCTCGGAAAAATAAATGATCGACTTTAGGTTGTATATTATTACTGATCGGAAAAGTTGTGCACCTACCCCGTTGGTTGATGTTGTCTCGGAGTTGTTAGATGCTGGTGTCACCGCTATTCAATTGCGCGAAAAGGACTTAGACGATACCGAATTACTTCAATTGGCACAACCCATTGCCGAGGTGTGTCGGAATTATAAAGCGAAACTTTTCATCAACACATCCGATAAAGTGCTCCAGCGGAGTACCATGTCTATAGCGGGTGCGGCAGGGGTTCATCTCCCAGCAGATGCAGCGTCTGTAAGGATAGCAAAGGCACAGGTGGAAGACAATTTGTGTGTTGGTTGTTCAGTGCACAGTCTTAATGCAGCAGAAAAAAGGGAAACGGAAGGGGCAGATTTCGTCACCTATAGTCCGATCTATCCCACAGCAAGCAAACCGGGATACGGTCCCGCGGTCGGTATAAAGGGACTCGCAAAGGTGGTAGAAAATGTTAGGCTACCTGTTTTTGCGTTAGGTGGGATTACACCAGCACGGGCTACGGAATGTTTAGCTGCCGGGGCTTTCGGTGTCGCTGTCATGTCAGGTGTTATGTCCCCGAAAGGTGCAGGCGGACAAGCGAAACGTTATCTTGACGCTTTATGCTAATTCAGTATCTTCATAACACAAAACCCAGAGCTCGTAATGAAATGGAGAGCGGATATAAGAATGGCGGGCAAAAGTTCAAACTGATACCGTTTAACCGCAAGGTAAAATTAAAAAAATGAAACAGATTTTAACGATTGCAGGTTCAGATTCAGGTGGCGGGGCTGGCATACAAGCGGATATCAAGGCGATTTCCGCAAATGGCGGTTTTGCTATGTCCGCGATTACCTCTGTTACGGCACAGAACACGGTGGCAGTAACCGACGCATTCGATTTACCTATTTCGCTGATTGAAGCACAGTTGGATGCGGTCTTCACAGATTTCGATGTAGCCAGCGTCAAAACAGGAATGCTCTCCTCGTCGGCAATTGTTGAAGCGGTCGCTGGGAAGTTGAGAGAATATACACCGCCGATCATCGTCATCGATCCAGTGATGATTTCCAAGAGCAAATTCCCACTGTTGAAAGACGAGGCGATTGATAGCCTCAAAACGTCGTTAATTCCACTTGCGACGGTGATTACACCTAACGTCTACGAGGCGGAGTTGCTCGCACAGCAGGATATCCAAAACATAGATGACGCAAAAAGTGCCGCAAAAACAATTGCTGGACTCGGTTGTCACGCTGTCCTCGTCAAAGGTGGACACCTTACTGGAGAAAACGCAACCGATGTGCTTTATTGCAACGGTGAATGGTCTCTTTTTGAAGCGGAACGCGTTGAGACAGAAAACACACACGGCACAGGTTGCACTTACTCGGCGGCTATAGCGACGCAGCTGGCACACGGAAACCAGGATTTAATTGATGCTGTCAGGACCGCAAAGTTATACATTACCGGTGCTATTCAGCACGCCTTGGATATCGGACATGGACACGGACCGACGAACCATTTTTTTAGAATGTAACGAATCGGGGTTGGAAACCCCTCCTACAGGATTACAACGGTTGTCGTCCCTCAAACCCATCCTCAATTTCATGCCAGTAGCGGATCTTATTTTCATTGATCCGCCAACAGAGATAGACCTCCCTACCCTCACGGAGGTGTGGGAAATCGACCAATCCGGGGTCAAGCCCTTTCAGATGGCAGCCACGCGCCGCAATCCGTTCCAAAATTTCCTTAAAGTCGGCAGCTGCTTTAAGGAGCGCGGGAGTGTGCTTACTACCGCCGTTAGAAGAGACCACCTCTAAGAGTGGCGTGATTTCTGCGTGTAGTCCTGCGAGCAGGTTTCTTATGGCTCTTAACTGTGAAATCTCATCAACTAATTCAGGGATACATTGGTTGGCTTCTTCAAGCGTAAAATATCGTTTTTCTTGCATCTTAAGTTCTCCTTTCTGCTATGGTTTCTCTAAATTTACACAAATTTATGCGAAATGTCAAGCAAGTTTAAGAGTCGCATGGCGTAAAGACAACCTAATTGTTTCTATCAGGATCATAGCCATCAGCCAATAACTATCTTAACTGAAAACTGATGACTGAAAACTGATAACCATTAAAAAAATGGAAAATGAAACGAAATCCACAGCGCAACAGAATCAGAACGTCACCCGTGCAGCCGGAGTTGTCAGCATTGCTGTGATGGTGTCCCGATTATTGGGCCTCGCCCGCGAAACGGCGATAGGTTACTACTTCCCTTCAAAAACCAGTGCCGACCCGTTCTACCTTGCCTTCCGCATACCGAACTTTCTACGCGATATGTTCGGCGAAGGCATCTTAAGTAAGGCGTTCATCACCACATTCCTCGCAACAGAAGCCGAAGATGGTGAAGAGGCAGCGTGGAATCTTACGAATCGCATCTTTAATCTGGCATTCCTCGTCTTAATCGGTATCATAGTACTCGGCATCATTTTCGCTCCTGTTGTCGTCGATATATTAGCACGAGACAATTTCGACAGGAATTTAGACAATATAGAACACTTCGGATTTGACAGCAAGATTGAACTGGCAATCTACCTCACGCAGTTGATGTTTCCATATCTACTCTTTGTGTCATTCGCGGCAATCGCCATGGGATTATTGAACAGCAAGGGACGGTTCGGTATTCCAGCATGCGCGTCCACCTTCTTTAACGTGAGCTCCGTTGCTGTCGGCATAGGTGGCTACTACTTGTTTCCACTGATAGAGATTCACCCTGTAACAGGCATGGCTATCGGTGTAATTGTCGGTGGCATCGCCCAATTCCTGATTCAGGTGCCCTCTATGTATCGCGTCGGCTTTCGGTACCGTCCATTATTGAGTCTGCGAGATCCGAGAGTGCTTCAAGTCCTTCATCTCATTGGACCCGCCGTATTAGGAGTCGCGGCGGTGCAGGTGAATCTGCTCACGAACACGTTCTTTATTACCTCAGATTCCGGATGGTTGACGTGGATTACCAGAGCGTATCGCGTTATGCATCTCCCGATCGGGATATTCGGCGTTGCGATTTCAACGGTGGCACTGCCACAACTCGCGAAACTCGTAGCAGCAGGAGAAACAGAGAATTTTCGGAACGCTCTCTCTTATGCACTGCGCTTAATGCTTGTCTTGACAATTCCAGCTGGCATCGGACTCATGGTCCTGTCAGAACCGATCTGCCGTTTGCTTTACGAATGGGGTGCAACGCTCGAAGAGGACACAATCGAAACGGCAGGACTCCTATTCGTCTATGCCTTTGGTCTGTGCGGGTTTTCAACGCTCAAAATTGTGACAGACGGGTTCTACGCCCACAAAGATATTCGCGCGCCCGTCATTGTCAGTATTTGCGCTGTTGTACTCAACATCTGCCTCAACTATCTGTTTATCTATCGCGGATTCTTTTTGGACCCACGTGCTGTGGTATTCTCAACGGTTCTGACCGTAACACTAAATTGTGCCGTTTTGCTGTTATTGCTCCGTCGCAAGGTTGGAAGATTAGGGTTGCGTTCGGTTGTCCCGCTAACGCTCAAAATCTTGATTGCCTCAGCGGTGATGGGGTTTGTCTGCTGGTTGACCAACGGAGTCATTGAAATTGATTGGCTCGGCACGGTAGACATCATTTCACGCGCTGTCGGGGTATTGGCACCAATCGGATTGAGTCTATTGATACTCGCGGGCATGTACAAACTTCTGAAGGTCACAGAATTCGACGATATTTTAAATATATTCAAACAGCAATTTGGAAATTAATCAATTTTTCACAGGAGGCTACTTTGCTAACGAAACGGATAATCCCATGTTTAGACGTGCGTGCCGGAAAGGTCACGAAAGGCATCGCTTTTCAAGGCAATGTCGATGTCGGCGACCCGGTTGAGATGGCGCGGTTTTATTACGAAGGCGGTGCCGATGAACTTGTTTTTTACGACATCACAGCAAGCAACGAACGGCGCGATATTATGATTGATGTCGTCTCTGCTGTTGCCGCTGAAATCTTTATTCCCTTTTCCGTCGGGGGTGGGTTGCGGACACTTGAGGACATGCGTCGTGTCCTTCTCGCGGGTGCAGAGAAGGTGAGCATAGATTCCGGTGCCGTGCGGAACCCTGAGATTATAGCGGAAGGCGCACGAGCGTTCGGTAGCCAGTGTGTCGTGTTGAGCATGCAGGTAAAGCGAGTTCCGAAAAGTGAGCAGATCCCAAGCGGCTATGAAATTTACATAGACGGTGGGAGAACACCCGTCGGTTGGGATGCACTGGAGTGGTCAGCACGAGGCGTGGATTTGGGAGCAGGCGAAATTGTCGTCAATAGCATCGATGCCGATGGCACGAAAGCCGGATATGAACTCGAATTGACAGGTGCGATCGCTGAGTTGGTGCCGGTGCCAGTAATCGCCTCCGGGGGGGCGGGAAACCCACAGCACCTACGGGATGTCTTCGTCGAAAGCAACGCCGATGCTGCAATTGTCGCCTCTATCACACACTACGGTGAATTCACAATTGAGAGCATCAAAACCTATCTGACGGATGAAGGTGTGAGCGTCCGAGATACATGGTAAAGAGGCTGTCGGCTATCAGCAGTCAGTTATCAGTTAAGAGGCGTTCCGTAACAATTTACAAACACCTGAAGACTCAAAACAAAGTAATGCTTTGTCAACCTTGAGTTGAGAGTAGGTTTGTAGTAGTGCGATTCATCGCACGTTTTAAACGGGTAATGAACGGTTTCCCTACTACAAACAAATAGACCTATCAGTTGAAACTTGACAAAGCAGCAGTTGGTTATCAGAATCCTCTGACTGACAACTGATAACTGACAACTATTAAAATGGAGGAAAAATGAAACCACAATTACCTGATTCAAGAAATGAAAACATTTTAATCCACGTTAACGGTGAACTCCTACCGCGTGAAGACGCGAAGGTCTCCGTCTTCGATAGCCTCGTCCAAGGCGGGGACGGTGTATGGGAAGGCTTGCGTGTCTATAACGGAAAAATCTTTGCGCTGGATGAGCATCTCGACCGCCTCATAGATTCTGCGCACGCCATGGCATTTGCAAACATCCCGACGCGCGACGAGGTCAAAAAAGCGATCTTTGAGACGCTTGAAGCCAACGGTATGCGAGACGGTGTGCATATCCGCCTAACGCTCAGTCGCGGGAAAAAGGTTACCTCCAGCATGGACGCACGCGTCAATCAGTACGGTACCACCTTAATTGTGCTTGCAGAGTGGAAACCGCCTATCTATTCAAAGAGTGGCATCCGCTTAATCACCTCAGCAATCCGACGGAACCCGCCACAGTGTGTTGACTCCAAGATTCATCACAACAACCTAATCAACAACATCCTCGCCAAGATTGAGGCGAATGTCGCTGGCGTGGACGATGCGATTATGCTCGACATCCACGGATACGTTTCAGAGACGAACGCAACGAATATCTTTGCCATAAAGCGCGGGCATGTGCTGACACCGCATGCCGATAGCTGCCTGCCGGGGATTACACGGGGCATGGTTATCAATATCGCTCGCGAGGCGGGTATCCCACTCACAGAACGAAATGTCTCATTGACTGAAATCTACACCGCAGACGAAGTCTTCACGACCGGCACCGTGGGTGAACTGAGTCCGGTCCTTGAGGTTGATGGTAGAAAAATTGGCGACGAAGGCATCGGACCCGTAACGACTCGGTTACAGGAACTTTATGCAGAACGGACTACCAACGAAGGCGAACCTTTGCCATAGGTGCAGTTTGACAATTCAACCATAAATGTCAATTTTAAAAAAATAACCGTCTCGGGACCAGACCCGGTAGGTTCGGTTTCTCAACCGAACCGGATTCTACCCGAAAACCTTGAAGGCTTCAAAAACCTCTTGAATCCCGTAGGGATGGTATCTCTGTAGAAAAGCGGGACCTCACAGACCTAAGCCCCGTAGGGGGTTTTTGCTTGGGTGTTTCTGCAGCATTTATAAAGATACTGCTTCAAAACGCTGCGAAAACTCCTAAATTGACACCTATGGTGCAGTTTGACAATTCAACACGAAAATATGGGCTACCCATTGTCCCAACGGTCGCAAAAGTGCATCCAAGAATGTTTATAGATGAGTTATCGTATTTCGGTGTCAAAACCCGTGAATTGATTCGGGGGATGTAGACACCACCTTAGTGAATTAGACCAAAGCGTTTTTTGAAAAAACACTTGACATTTTTTGTAAATTGCGGTTTACTATTCTTACATGGTGGCGGTGGAGTTCTACCTTCCGCTTGGGAGTGCCACCGCACCGTTTAGAACGCGGTATCACCATGTAAAGGAACACCATGTATACCACAAATTACAAACTCTTTCGTGCGCCACGTCTACGCACCTTAAAACGTAAAACGTGGATCGCACACACAATATGGAACTACTTTCTCGGATGGCAACGCACGCGATATTTTCTTGGATTGCCGTATCTATCCTACAAAGAAATGTCGCGTGAATTTACGATCCTGCGTAAATCACACTCCGAGATATTTGCACACTGGCGTGAGTTAGATTCGTGGGCAGCACGGCAAGTCCTTAAACGCCTTGATGAAGGATACGAGCGGTTCTTTAAGAAAATCGCCAAGCGACCTCCAAAGTTCAGATCGTTTCGTAAACCCTACTCGTTCACAATGTGTCCTTCTGGATACAAGTTTGATACACCTATAGCGGGGAATAAAGGATTTGGCATCTATAGTGATCGCGTGACGATCATGGGGAAAACTTACCGATTTAATCTCAGTCGTCCTATATTTGGCACTATCAAAACTGTTACGATCAAAGAAGATGCACTTGGCGATTTTTACATGTCTGTTGTGACAGATCACAAGCAGTCGCATCTCAAACCAATGACGGGTAATGCCGCAGGGTTTGATATGGGCATCAAAACAATGCTGACCTGCTCCAACGGAAACCAATATGAATCGCCTCATTTTTACACCGAGTCTATTGATAACGTCCGAACCGCTAATCGCAACCTTTCGACAAAAAAGCGTGGAAGTAATAACCGAGAACGCGCGAGACGACATCATGCGCGTATGCATCGCAAGGTGACAAGGCAACGCGAGGATCATCACTGGAAACTCGCACTTGAACTTGTGCGTCGGTTTGATGTGCTGTTCTTTGAGACATTGAACCTTGATGGCATGAAACGCCTCTGGGGTCGTAAAGTCTCCGATATTGGATTCTACGCATTTCTCCAGAAAGTCAAGTGGCAAGCAAAGAAACGCGGTAAGCGCGTTGAATGCATTGACCCGTGGCAACCGACGACTTCTGTCTGTCATATCTGCGACACGCGCGTTTCTCTTGCATTGAGCGATAGAACATGGACGTGTGAACATTGTAAGACTCACCATGACCGCGATATGAATGCGGCTATAAACATCCTTAAGGTTGGGGCATCAACCTTCGGAGTAGAGAATGTCAGACTTGCTATCGCAAGCTGTTCTTGAAGATACCAGAATCCCCCTTGCTTTAGCGGGGGGAGTATGTCAAACAATGGAGGAAAACCAGTGATAGATCTGAATAACGTCTTGAACAACTCAGCACCCGTAGAAGTCCATGCACATTGGGACCCGATTGCCGATGCAACTTACAACCTCCACAAAGAACCAGAAAATGCTGAACTCTTTGATTTGTCGCCACACGAGACTATCAGAGAATACAAGGGCGAGGCTTTTAACGCCTTTCTCCCACCCTCAACTGTAGCAGTTGGAGATGTTTGGGAACTGGATCTGAACGCAGTCATTCCGTTTCTTTCCCAATTTCACCCGGGGGCTACAGGAAAGTTACGGCACGGGCAGAAAGGAGCTTTCGCCTGTTTACGCGCACTCTCGCCGGATTACGCTGACATCACGTTCCGAATTCATGCGGAGTTTACTCTGGCAACCCGTCCCAATCCGGACTGGAAGCCCGGAAGTGATGGGAGGGAGGTAGATTTAGCACGCTTTATCCCATCCCAATATACCGGACGATTACGCATCAACCTGAAGATAGGTTCTATTTGCGACTTTTCGCTCGCGCTACCGCCACGCAATAGCAATGTAGACATCAACGACTTTGGGTATGCTGACATGGTCTTCGTGCCGCGCATGGAGCTCCTTGCCGCGCCAACGCAGACATCGGATGACATCAAGTGGAAAGATGTGATTACACCCGAAGAAGCACGTAAAAGATTGGCGTTGAAATTCTACAAGTTCGCTGAAATTAACTGGCTACCGCTTGAGGATGCTGTTGAAAAAGCGAAAGCGACGCAGCGTCCGCTCCATGCAGTCCTTACCTGGGGCCCCTTAGACGATGAATCCTGCTGAGCGAACGGTAAAAACTTGAGGCGGGGTCCGCTCTCGAATCCAGAAGTCATAAAAACACTCAACGAGAATTTTGTAAATACTTCGGTGCTCCTCCGCGATCTGTCAGAATTAGTAAATTCAGACGCGACGCGCGTCAGTCTCTTTGCCAAAACACTCAAAGACCATTTCGTCTATCCAGTGGATATTCAGGTGCTGAGTCCTGAAGCCGAGATGATTATACACCAACCAGACAGCAAATTGCGCGATGATCGAGTTCAAAGATATCTAATGCTGTTAACGGCTGCTGCTAACGGTGAGGTTATAGATTTTTCCAGCGAAACGGAAGAATCAATGCCAGAATTGGACCTGAGTCTCGGTAAAGAGTTAATAGAGGTTTTGAACGTTTTCCGTGGACCTGGAAACGGTTATCAGGATTATACGACTGTTGAAATTGATGCAACTGCTTTTGAACAAGGTGGAACGCTCATCATTGATATACAGGTAGGTGAGGGTGAGGCGACAGGTTCGTTTGATCTGTTTGCTGGGGACGCTGAGTTGCCGACAGAAGGGTTTCCTGATGAAGCACTCGCTTCAGCGTGGGATATTCCACCCGGTGACACAGGACAAATCCGTCACCCATTCGCACATGGACAGAAGTTTAAATTAGGTGGGACGGGTAATTGGTTCTGTGAGAAAGGAAGTACCAACACTTTTAGCGCACGCGTTTCTGTTGTGCCAGCGGAAACGGAAGAAAGAGAAGCATCGTTGATAGGGTAGTTGCGTGGAACACAAGGTAACTTAACACCGCACTAAACCCTTAAGTCAAACTTACGTCAAATGTGTAATCATTTCTTTAGAGTTGATCGCCATATATCTCTATTTGAGGGGTTTTGCCCGTTCAAAATGCCCGAAGTATCATTTTTGAATGGAGAAGACTATGCGACATCTTCACCGTTCCTATTTTCTTACGACGATTTTTCTCTGCGCGTTGACTTTTCCCAATAGTGGTCATGCGGACAATCTAAGTGACGCGGAAAAGATTGAGTTCTTCAATTCCCAAGTAAAGCCTATTCTCCAGCAGAACTGTTTCCAATGCCACGGTGGTGGAACTGAAGTAGAGGGTGGACTCCAACTGACGAGTCGGGAAAAGATTCTGGAAGGTGGAGATTATGGTGCTGCGGTGTCGCTTGAAAGCCCTGCCGACAGTTTCCTGCTTGAGATGGTCGGCTACGGTCAAGAAACAGCACAGATGCCACCTGATGGGAGGTTAGATGATACCTCTCTTGAGATTCTAGCGAAATGGATCAACATAGGACTCCCTTATCCGATTCAAGATACCGACGTTCAACCCAAATCTAAACCTGCATCGGATTATTGGGCATATCGTCCGCTGAAACGACCACAAGTGCCGTCAGTGAACGCATCGGATTGGGTCAACAATCCGATCGACGCGTTTATTCTCGCAAAACTGGAGGCACACGGTTTAACGCCAGCCGCACCCGCCAGCAAACTAACGCTTATTCGCCGGATATACTACGACCTCACAGGATTACCACCCTCGCCAGAAGCAGTGGAAGCGTTCCTGAACAACACATCCCCAGACGCTTATGAGAAGCTCATTGATAAACTCCTGAAGTCGCCACGCTACGGTGAAAAGTGGGGACGGCACTGGCTCGACCTTGTTCGGTACGCAGAGACCAACGGCTATGAGAACGATTCGGACAAGCCCTATATATGGCGATACCGTGATTACGTTGTCAACGCCTTCAACAAAGACAAACCGTACGATCAATTCATCAAGGAACAACTGGCAGGTGATGAACTTGATACCGTAACCACAGAGACCATCATTGCGACTGGGTATCACCGACTTGGTGTTTGGGACGATGGTCCTGCCGATCGGAAACTCGCGCGGTACGATTATCTTGATGATATTGTCTCGACAACAGGACAAGTGATGCTCGGTATGACAGTCGGTTGCGCCCGATGCCACGACCATAAAATCGACCCGATTTCGACACGGGATTACTACAGCCTACTCGCATTTTTCCATGACATCACACCCAACAACCGTGGTCCTCTTGCCGATATTGGCACGCCAGAGCAGCAAGCACTGCGAGATAAACGACTCGCTGAAAAGCGACTCGCAGAACAAGAAGCGCAAGATAAACTCTTCGAGATACAAGAAATTATCAAAATCGAACTCGCGAAAAATATTTCAGAGGAGATAGTACCTGATGCGCCAGTATCTCCGATGCGTGATCTGACATATCGCTTCTATCGCCGCACTTTTGAGCAGTTTCCTAATGATTTCGATGCTTTGGAACCCGCCGCCGAAGGTAGACTCTTTAGCAATCTATTCTCACTCGCACCTGCCAGCAGAAAAAAAGACATCTGCTTGGTTTTTGAAGGAACGTTACAGGTACCGGAAGAGACGACTTATACATTCCATATTAATCTGCAAGGCACCTGTAGATTGATTTTCAATGGCTATAGAGTCGCCGAATTGATTGGTGAACGAGATGTAGAAGTTGCGCTCACAAATGGTGAGGTATCGATTCGTCTTGAATACTTCAACAAAGATATAGATAAACCTCAACTGACTGTTTTGTGGTCAGGGTCGAACTTTGAGAAACAGCCACTTTCAACAAACGCTACAGTCAATTTTGATGAGTTGCTAAAAACACATGCGGAACTTATTGAAACAAACGAATCGTTGAAGGCGTTAGTAGATCAACAAAAGGAGTTGAAAAAACAGCGAGATCAGCGGCGGCGACAGCGCGTGCCTTACGACCATCAGGCTCTGTCGGTTTCAGAGAGTAAGCAGACATCGACGCACATCTTACGACGTGGTAACCCGTACCTTGTCGGACGTGAGGTTAAACCGGCATTTCCCGAAGTGTTGAATCCGCCTATTGTAGACATACCGCCTGTTTCAGAGGACGCAAAGTCATCTGGGAAACGGCGTATCCTCGCGGAGTGGGTGACGAATGCTGAGAACCCACTGACAGCACGCGTGATGGTCAATCGTATCTGGCAACACCACTTCGGACGTGGGATTGTCCGATCAACAAACGATTTCGGACAACTCGGCGCATCGGCGACACATCCCGAACTTCTCGACTGGCTGGCATCTGAATTCATCGCGACCGGTTGGCGGTTAAAAGCGATGCACAAACTGATAATGACATCGAACGCGTATCGGATGTCGGCACAGAACAATCCGAGATGCGCTCAACAGGACGCGAACAATGACCTTTTTTGGCGATTCGACATGCGTCGCTTGACTGCAGAAGAGATTCGGGATACAGTACTCTGGATCACTGGGAAACTGAACCTCAAAATGGGAGGACCGAGCATTTTCCCTGAACTACCGAAAGAAGTGTTGGCGACATCCTCAAGACCGAGGAGTGTTTGGGGACAATCACCACCGGAGGAGGCAAACCGCCGAAGCGTTTATGTAAAGGTTAAACGCTCGTTGCTCGTCCCAATCCTGAATCAATTCGATCAAGCAAACACCGATTCGACATGCCCAGTCCGTTTTTCGACAACGGTGCCGACACAATCGCTGACCATGCTCAACGGGAAGTTTATCAACGACCAAGCACTCGCTTTCGCCAATAGGATGCGGTGGGAAGGGGGTGTGGCAGTCGAAGACCGTGTGCGATTTGGACTTCGGCTTGTGCTGTGCCGTGAACCGGAGTCATCCGAAGTACAACAGGCATTAACCTTCATACAAGAACTTCAACAACATGAAGGCGTGAGTCCAGAGGTTGCACTGGACCGATTTGCGTTATTGGCGTTGAATCTAAATGAATTTATCTTTTTGGATTGACACAACCCGTTTTAACGTGGTTTCGATAATGAATAAGACTTACGCACTCCTTTTTAAAGTCCCCCTGATAAGGGGGATTTAGGGGGTTACAAATATAGGGATGTTAACATTGGAGATGACATGATGAACAGTCAATCTAAGGCAAAGCGAGATGTGAAATCGACAGGGGATTTCTGCGGTCAAACCCGCCGAGAATTTATCGGTAACATCGCCGGTGGGTTCGCATCGCTTGCACTGACGGGACTCTTATCCACTGATGGTTTTCTCGATTCACAAGCCATCGCGGCAGACGGCGTGACACCCTATCTCAATCCGCTCACGCCAAAACCGTCACACTTCACGCCGAAGGCAAAACGCGTGATTTTCCTGTTCATGTATGGCGGTCCAAGCCACGTTGATACCTTCGACTACAAACCGACGCTGTCCAAACTCAACGACAAGACCGTTCAGGTCAAAACGAAAGGACGTGGCGGTGAGAGGTCGGAGGGACGTATCGTCAGTCCAAAGTGGGATTTCAAACAACATGGCGAATCGGGGCAATGGGTTTCAGGGCTTTTCCCACACGTTGCAACCTGTGTTGATGACATCGCCTTCATCAAGTCAATGACTGCAGACTCACCACTGCACGGTTCAGCAATGCTGATGATGAACGCAGGTCGTGTGTTGAGTGGCCATCCGTCGCTCGGATCTTGGGTGAATTACGGGCTTGGCAGTGAAAACGAAAATCTTCCGGGATACGTTGTAATGCTTGACAGGACGGGCGGTCCCATCAGCGGCGCGAAGAACTGGAGTAGTGGGTACATGCCCGCTGTTTATCAGGGCACAGTTTTCCGTTCAGAAGGCGCACCGATTCTGAATCTGGAGCGTCCGAGTGACGTGGGTGAAAGCGAACAGCGCAGACTCCTCGACTATTTGCGCCAATTCAACGCAACCCATCTCTCCAAACGCACCGACAACACTGATCTCGCCGCTCGAATTTCGAGTTATGAACTGGCATACAAGATGCAGTCTACCGCACCGGAAGCAGTCGATTTGGAAAGCGAACCGGAACACATTAAATCACTTTACGGGATCAACGAAAAGGAGACGGAGGAATTTGGCACGAAATGCCTTTTAGCGAGACGGTTGGTTGAGCGTGGTGTTAGGTTCATTCAGCTTTACTCCGGTGGTGCCCATGGTGACGATAATTGGGACGCACACAACGACATCGAGAAAAACCACAACAAGCACGCCAAAGCGACTGATAAACCGATTGCCGGGCTGCTGAAAGACCTCAAACAGCGCGGACTCCTCGACGAAACACTCATTGTATGGGGCGGTGAATTCGGTCGTCAACCGACAGCAGAGTACGCCAAGGGCACAGGTCGTGACCATAACTCTTACGGCTTCACAATGTGGATGGCTGGTGGTGGGATCAAAGGTGGGATTAGCGTTGGTGAGACCGACGAACTCGGTAGCGCGGCGGTCACAGATCCATTTCATGTCAGGCATCTACACGCGACAATCCTCTATCAACTCGGAATTGACCCGAATCGACTCACTTACTTCCACAGCGGGTTAGATCAGAAACTCGTCGGTGTTGAGGGTGCAGAACCAATTTGGCAGGTGATGAGTTGAAACTGGACATGAGTGGAATTAGGAAACAGATAACTCCCTATCACCCATTCAAATCTCAAGGCGCACAAAGGCGAGATACGCCCCTGACATAAGCACACTAAGGAACAATACCAACAACAGTAGATCCGTCGCCGCTGTGTTGAAGTCTTTGCTTAGACTAAGCGTGTCTTTAAATTTGGGAATCGCCGCTGGGTTGACAGGTTTCTGCGACATACCCTCCTGAATCCCAACGACATGAAGACTCTCCGGATCCGCCCTATCTGTATCAATAACAAATTCTCGGTATTCACGGGCATAACGTTGCACGTTCTCAATAAATCGCAGATGCCGTTCAAACCCCGTCCCGGCAAAAGATTCAAAGAGGCGTTGTGTAATCGCTGTCGGTGAAATACGGGTTATCGCACGCGCCCGTTTCCCCTGTTCAATCTGTTGTTTCAGATATGCCTCATTGTAGCGTTCATGTTCTTCGGCTTCTGTGGTAACGTACTCGCCGAGGACGTGTACCGGTGGCGGCGTTTGTGAGACCCCATATTTATCTCGGTATGCCTCGCGCGCCTCATCTGCAAGCCGAATGTGCTGGGTCCAAAATTCCACATAAGCTATCGGGACTGACGTTTGACTCCCAATAGATGCCAGCGTATTCGGCATAAACACCACAAAACTCACCCAAATTAACAGCAGCACAACGAGACTCACACCACTCTCTCGCACCGCGGCTGAGACGAGAAGACCTAAAGCGATAAAGAGACACGTATAGAGAACAATGATACCGTACAAGATACCTAAGCGTCCCCACGCCTCGGTATTGAGCAGCACTGCGTCTGAAGTAGAAATCAGGATTAGATTCATCAGCACCGCAATCGCGAACGGAATGTTAATGCTAATGAACGCGCCTAAAAACTTCCCTATTAGCACGGTGTGCCGCGGGATAGCGTTTGCCAAGGTCAATCGCAACGTCCCGCGTTCCAGCTCGCCAGAGATCGAATCGAAAGTGAACAAAAGTGCAATAAAGCTCAGCACATAACCGACAATAAACGCCCAATCCAGAGTTGTGAAATCGGGACGAATATTGAATAGATTTGGTGTCTTTTGTGGATACCCCATCCGCCAGATAGGGGTCATGTTGGCGATCTTGCGCATGAAGTTTGCACCACTGGCGTGCGTCGGTAGAAATGCCTCATCACCTTCAGCACAGAAACGGAGCGGTGAGGGTGCTTTATGGAGATCGCCGGGGCCTTGCGTCGCGAGGCGATATAAACTGGTGCTGCGCGATTCTAATGTTTTTATAGCATCAGCAGCCGCGTTGTGATATGCCTGCGCCCGCGCTGGATGTTCGCGCAGATACAGGATCGCGTTGGTCAGCATCAATGCCAACAACAGCACCGTCGCCAATGCGAAACGGAGGCTATTCAGATTATCGTAGAGCTCACGCTTTGCAATATGCCACATTTTATTAGTTGTCAGTTATCGGTACGGATTACTGCGTAATCCTTTCAGTCGTCAGTTAACGCCTTGTAGCAGCACTCGCTGTTCTTTCCACAAAAACCTCTTAACTGAAAACTGACAACTGATAACTGACAACTATTCTACACCTCGCTTTTGATGAAAATAAGAACGATCCCCATAAACAAAACAAGGTTAGCGATAAGCAAGAGAAACACGTCTGGTAACGCCCGTTTTGCATTCGTCCAGACATCATTTCTTTCAAAAGTAAACCGAGGGAGTGTGCTCCAATCCACAGCCCCTTTATCGGCGACAAACCACTCCCGTGACGCGAACGCGTCTTTGGCATAGAGATAATCAATTATGATTTTTCGGTAACGTCGCGCTGCCTCGAAAAAATCTTTGAGTCCTGATAGGTCTGTACCTGCCCATGCCTGCGTCGCAGCGTCATAGATACCTATCGGTGAGAGTTTCAACAATATCCTATCAGTTATGGCTTGTCGGACGTAAATTTCATCAAGTGCCTGCTTGCGAACGCGCCATGCCTTTTCTACTGTTTGGGTAACCAACGGTTCAACGAAATTGTAATACCGCTTAGCGACGGGAACGTACCCCTCAAAGTCCGGACGAATTTCTGAAATAACACTCATATTTTCAATATAAGTCGTCAGGGTTACTGGATCTACATCCGCCTGATGATAAAACCCTAACGCCTCGCTGAATTCCGCCATCTCACCAGCAATTCCCTCTTTTTCAAGGAACTTTTGACGTTCCCGCTCGTATGCATCTAAAATCTGTTGAATCTGATTCTGGGCAGTTTTCACACGCGCTTGGATGTCGCCGCCTGGATTAACCGTTACCCGAATCAAATTCGGATACACGAGCACCAAAAACCCCCATACAAACATCGCGAGCATGAGTGCAGTGCCGGTTCTACGCGTCGCTACGGAAATCAGCAATCCAATGAGGTAGAACAACGATAGATACGCAAACGATGTAAGAACAATCCCGGCGATGCGGAGAAAATCAGCAATTGACAACGGAATCGAACGCGTTAAGAACAACAAGGCAAAAAGCAGACTCAATACCAGAGGAACCAACAGACACGCCATCGCACTGATATATTTCGCAAGTAAGATCTGCCCACGCCCAATAGGCTGTGCGAGAACGAGACGTAACGTGCCGCGTTCACGTTCTCCAGCAATCGCGTCGTAAGCGAATATTAACCCCATCAGACTGAGAATAACCTCAAACACAAAGACAATATCAATTGAAGAAAAGAAAGCGATAAACGGATTGTCAGTCCCGTGCATTTGGGCATCCCAGAGTGTCGGCATAAATCCGTGATAGATACCGATGAGGTTTCCCAAACGTTTATCCAATCCGATATTGAAAATACTCAACGGATTCGGTGCCCGGTCAAGGAACAGATACATCGTAGAATAGGTTTTGGAATTGCGTAAATCTTGCTGATGCATTTTGACGGCATCATTGTAACTCTCCAAACGTTGCTCGTAATCTTGAACAAGCACGACCGTGTTTGCGACAACGAGCAACAGCGTGATGAGCAATACCGCTGCGAAACGGAACGTCATTAGATTGTCAAGCAGTTCCCTACCAATAAGTGTTTTAAGCATTTTATATCACACCTCAACGCGCGGTCCCCCAGGACAGGGAGGGGCGGCTTCCAACCGCACCCGACCTTAGGCAAAAACCCCGAATAACACAAAAATCTCCTAACTGAAAACTGACAACCGATAACTGACAACTATTCTACACCTCAACGCGCACAAACGCAAGATACGCACCCGCTAACAAAACAACGACAAACAGCGCTAATAACAACAGATCCATCGCCGCTACGTTGAAATCTTTACTGAGACTCAGTGTATCCTCAAATATTGGAATCGCCTCTGGCGAAACTTTTTTCTTTGACATACCGTCCCGAACACCGATAATATGCGGACTCTCTGGGTCCGCCCGCTCAATGTCAGCGATGAATTCTCGGTATTCACGGTCGTAAAGTTGAACGTTCTCTACGAATTGTAAGTGTCGCTCCAATCCGGTTCCAGCGAACACCTCAAGAAGATGTTGAGCGATTGCTACAGGAGAGATACGGGTTATTGTACGGGCTTGGCTTACTTGAGAAATTCGTTCACTTAAATATTCTTGGCGGACGCGTCCATCTTGCATTGCATCTTCGGTGACGTATTCACCTGATATGACCATTCTTTTTGACGGATCCTCTGTCCTTTCCCGCTGCGTGTAATATACCTCCAGAATTGCACGACGCGTTTGCTTTCTATCTGCCTGAAACGCATCGTAACTTCTCGCCGATGAGAAGCGGCTGGCAATTGAGGTGAGTGTGTTCGGCATGAAAATCACAAAACTCACCCAGATAAGCAGAAGTATCACGAGACTCACAGCACTTTGTCGCACACGTGCAGAGACCAACAGCCCCAACGCAAGGAAGAGGCATAAGTAAAGAAACGCGATACCGATAATGATGCCCAAGCGTCCCCATTCATCGGCACCGAGATGGACAGCACTTGACGTGGAAATCACCAAGAGGTTCATCAGCACCGCAATAACAAAAGGGATGTTAACGCTTATGAATGCTCCTAAAAACTTGCCAATGAGTACGGTATGCCGTGGAATTGGGTTCGCCAACATCAATCGTAGCGTGCCGTGTTCACGTTCACCGGAAACAGAGTCAAATGTAAAAAGCAGCGCGATCAAACTCAAGACGTAACCAATCACAAATGCCCAATCTATCTTGGTTGCATCCGGATCAATATTTTTCAGGTTAGGCGTAGCGGATGGATAGGTCATCCGCCAGAAGGCTTTTAAGTCTCTGTCGCCCCAAAAGTAACTTGCCGCATCGGCTAAGGCTGGCAACAGGTTATCACCGCCATCGGCGCAGAAGCGGAGCGATGAAGGTTGTTTATAAAGCCTCCCCGGTCCCTTTTGTGCAAGGTCATATAAATCCGTAAGAGACGTTAGCGAATTCAGTGATTCCGTCGCAGCATCCCGATATTTTTGCATCTGCGTTGGGTGTTCCCAGAGATGGACGATCGCGTTCGTCAACATCAACGCCAGCAGCAACACGGTTGCCAGAGCAAACCGGAGGCTATTCAGGTTGTCATAAAGTTCGCGCTTTGTAATATGCCAAATCATTTTTTTAGGGCTATCGGCTATCAGCAAAGAAGCCTTGTGATATTTAAGCGAGACCAGCATATCACATACCGGCGGCTGATCGCTGACAGCCATTTTATACCTCGCTCTTGATAAAAACCAGAAATATTATCATAAAGAGAAGAAGGTTCATTGTTAGTAGTAAGAGTAGGTCCGGCAACGCTCGTTTTGTATTTATTTCAACACTGCTTCTTTTAAAGGAAAACGCGGGGAGTGTGCTCCAGTCCACCGCCCCCTCGTCTGCAGCGAACCATTTTCGGGAGGAAAAGGCGTTTTTACTGTCCAAATAGTCGATGACTGTTTGTCGGTATTGCCGAACGGCATCGAAAAAATCTCGGACACCTTTTAAATCAGTACCTGCCCACGCTTGCGTCGCTACATCGTACATCCCAACAGGGGAAAGTTTCAACAGCGTTCTCTTCATGTTTGACTTCCGAACGAGTGTGTCTTCCAACGCTTGCTTTCGGATAAGCCATGCCCGATCTGCCGTTTTGATAGTTGAGGGTATGAGAAATTGGAAATAATCCTGTGCATGCGGGACTTCTCGTTCAAATGTTTCATCAAGCTTTCCAAAGGTCATCATACTATAATAGAAATAGAGGAGTGTCAACGGATTTTCAGGAAAATGTTCATAGAAAAACCCCACCCCGTTGATGTTAAAGGTCGGATCTTCCCCGGGAAAATCGTCAGTCGCAAGGAAGTGTTTCCGATCCCTGTCGAATTCATCCCAAACCTGTTTTATCTGATTAAACGCAGAAACTGCTTTCGCTTGTGGGATGTCTGATGAACGAACAGCTGCAAGAATTAGATTTGGATACACCAACACCAAAGCTCCCCAAACGAACATCGCTAGCATCAACGCTGTACCCGTTCTTTGTGTCACCGCTGAGATGAGCAGTCCGATCAGGTAAAATACCGACAGATAGGCAATTGACGTTAAAACGATTCCGCTGATACGTCCGAAATCATCAGCATTTAGAGAGATAGAGGTAGTTGTCGTCAACAAAATCATTGCCAAGAGTAGGCTCAGCAACAGTGGCACAAGTAGGCATAGCATTGCGCTGATATATTTGGCAAGCAAGATATGTCCGCGACGGATAGAATTTGTCAGCACAAGACGTAACGTGCCTTGCTCACGTTCGCCTGCAAGGGCATCATACGCGAATAGCAACGCCATCAGACTCAAAACCACCTCAAAGATAAAGACAATGTCAATTGAAGACAAGATGTTGAGATAGGGATTATCTGAAGCGTTCATGCGGGCTTCCCAGAGCGTGGGAACATAATTATGTGAAATCCAAATCTCATTTCCCAGTCGTTTGTCTAATCCGACATTGAAAATACTCAACGGATTCGGTGGTCGATCAACTTCGACTTCGCCTGCTGAGTAGGTTTGCTTCTCTCGTATTTCCTGATGATGTGTTTTGACAGAAGCGTTGTAACTTTCCAATCGCTGTTCGTAATCTTTGATGAGAACAACAGTATTTGCAACGACAAGCAGCAATATAATAAAGAGTGCCGCCGCGAACCGAAACGTCATTAGATTATTGAGCAGTTCCCTGCGAATGAGTGTTTTAAGCATTATGAATCACACCTCAATACGCGGTACCCCAGGCCCAGTAGGTACGGTTTCTTGAAGTTTATAGGTACGGTTTCTTGAAGTTTAAGAAAATATTTCGGTAATTCTATATTCTCCCCAGGCCCGGTAGGGTCTTTCACCTAACCGCACCGGGCATCACCAAGGAATTACCAAATTAAAAAATTTATCTTCATCCAACCGCCCCGGACCTTAGGCAAAAACCCTGAATAACACAAAAACCTCTTAACTGAAAACTGACAACCGATAACTGACAACTATTCTACACCTCAACGCGCACAAACGCAAGATACGCACCAGACAGAAGCACTAAGACGAATAACGTTAGCAGTAGCAATTCCATTGCTGCAGTATTGAAGTCCTTACTCAGATTAAGTGTATCTTCAAATCTCGGAACTGATTCTGGAATGACAGGCTTCGGCGACATACCAGTTCTAACACCAAAGATATGAAGGCTTTCGGGATCCGCGTTATCTGTATCAACAATGAATATTCGGAATTCTCGTACGTAAGTTTGGACGTTTTCTAAGAATTGGAGATGTCTCTCAAACCCTGTTCCAGCGAAGGACTCAACAAGGTTTTGTACAATTGTAACAGGAGAAATACGGGTGATGACGCGCGCTCGGTGTACCTCAGCAATTCGCCGGTTTAAGCGTTCCTTGTGTAACTGCTCTTGCTGTTCTGCATCTTTGGTAACGTATTCACCATCAACCTCCATTCTCTTGGTCGAACCCTCCGGCTCTTTATAGCGACGAGAGGAGTAGTCGCGCCGTAACTCCTCATGAAGTTTAGAAGAACGTTCCCAGAAGTCATAAGTGGGACCTGATGGTGTAGATTTACCTGCGATTGAAGCGAGGGTACTCGGCATAAATACCACAAATACAACCCAAATCAATAAAAGTATTACAAGACTTACCGCGCTCCGTTGCACACGCGCCGACACAAGCATCCCCAAGGCAAGAAAAAGGCATGTGTAAAGCACCGCAACAAAGAAAATGATGCCTAAACGTCCCCACGCCTCCGAATTAAGGTGAACATCACTTGATGTGGAAATTACCAAAAGGTTCACAAGGATGGCGAGAATGAAAGGGATACTAACACTTATAAATGCCCCTAAAAACTTACCAATTAGCACGGTATGCCGCGGAATTGCGTTCGCCAAAGTCAGTCGGAGCGTGCCACGTTCGCGCTCACCCGAAATCGAATCAAAGGTGAACAAGAGTGCAACGAGACTCAAAACATAGCCGATGATGAAACCCCAATCTACTTTGGTAACGTCTGGACGCACATTATCCCGATTCGGAGTGGCAGATGGGTATGTGAGTATCCAAAAACTTTTGAGCGTGCTGGTACTCCAACGGTGGTGACCTGCCCATGCCCAATCTGCCATAAATGTTTCGCCACCCTCTGCGCAAAAACGGAGATCGGACGGTTTTTTGTAAAGGTTGCCAGGCCCCTCTTGCGCAAGGTCATATAGACTGCTTGCGGCGTGAGATGTTATGTGATTCTGGTGTTCGGAGACACGCTCACGATACCGCTGCACCCGCTCTGGATGCTCTCGAAGATGCACAACGGCGTTGGTCAGCATCAACCCAAGCAACAATACCGTCGCAAGCGCAAATCGGAGGCTATTGAGGTTGTCAGAGAGTTCACGTTTCGCAATATGCCAAATCATTTTGTTAGTTCTCGGTTATCGGTTATCAGTTTTAATAGTTTTCAGTTATCGGTACGGATTACTACGTAATCCTTTCAGTCGTCAGTTAACGCCTTGTAGCAGCATTCGCTGTTCTCTCCACAAAAACCTCTTAACTGGAAACTGGTAACTGACAACTGATAACCATTCTACACTTCACTCCTGACGAAAATCAGAAATATCACGATGAACAGAACAATATTAATCATGAGCAGCAAACATACATCTGGTATCGCCCGCTTGGCATTCGTGTTGATATCATCTCTTTGAAAGGAGAACCGAGGCAGACCGCTCCAATCCGCCGCTTCCTTGTCCCCGGAGAACCACTGTCTCGATTCAAACACCTTATTATCGTAGAAATAGTTAATTACGCTCTGTCTATATTGTCTCGCAGCGTCAAAAAAATCTCTGATCCCGAGTAGGTCTGTTCCCGCCCACGCTTGCGTCGCGGCATCATACAACCCTACGGGCGAGAGTTTCAACCAGACTCTCTCCATATTTGCGGGTTGAATGAAAATTTCTTCGAGAGTGGGTTTTCGGATGAGCCATGTGCGATTCGCTGCATCAATCGTCTGTGAGCCAAGGAAACCAAAATGTTTCTGCGCGTGAGGCATCTTCGGTTCATCTTTTTCACCAAATCCTTCAAAGTCCATGAAACTTCTATAGGTGTACAGTAGTATCCGAGGATTATCCCAAAAGTGAGCACCGCGCGAACCCCATCCTCTTAACTCATAACCCCAATCCTCTCCGGGGAAATCGTCGGTAGCAAGGTAGCGTTTGCGTTCTCTGTCGAATGTGTCCCAGATGCTTTCAATTCGGTTGAAAGCGGATGTCCTGAGCGCATCTGGAGACTCCGGACGTGGGGTCACAGTCAGAATCACGTTAGGGTAAACTAAGACCAAAAATCCCCAAATGAACATTGACAACATCAATGCCGTACTTGTTCGACGCGTCGCCGCTGAAATCAGCAACCCGACGAGGTAAAACACGGACAGATACGCAACGGAGGTTAAAATAATACCAACGATGCGAAGAAAATCATCACTATTTAGGGATATGGAGGTGGATGTCGTCAACAAAATTATCGCGAGGAGCAAACTCATCAACAATGGCACAATTAAGCAGAGCATGGCACTAATGTATTTAGCAACCAATATTTTGCCGCGTCCAATAGGATGTGTCAACACTAAACGCAGTGTTCCACTCTCGTATTCTCCCGCGAATGCATCGTACGCGAAAATTAGTGCAAACAGACTCAGGATAACCTCAAAAATAAAAACAATATCCATTGAAGCAAACATATCCATAAATGGGTTGTCCGATCCGTGCATGCCAGCATCCCACAGCGACGGAACCAATCTATGCGTTATCCCTACCTCGTTTCCAAGACGCTTATCGAACCCGACATTGAAGATACCCAATGGATTGGGCGGCCGGTCGACACGCACTTCACCGGCGGAATAAGTAATTGTCTCCTGCAGTTGACGTTGATGCATTTTGACAGCATCGTTATGACCGGTCAAACGCCGTTCATAATCTATAATCAACACAAAAGTATTGGCAACTACAAGCAACAACATGATGAAGGTAGCTGCAGCAAATCGGAATGTCATGAGATTGTCGAGGAGTTCTCGACGGATCAGTGTTAGTATCATTGAGTCATCACCTCTCTACAAGTCTACCAGTTTCGTGCTTTTTCAGCAAATACAAAACGCCTTCATCTGCAATCGCCAGCAAGCCTTAGAGTACTGATGCAGCGGTATGGTAGCACCAATATATTGTAACCCAACCTATCGCTTTTTCTTCATAGGACTTACGCATGCTGCTCTTTTGTAGCATAGGAGACCGTTGGTTTCCTGTGCCAAGAGAACATCTGCGTTTTTTCCAAGTACCCCACTTAACAGTGTCTGCTAAAATCAAAATTGCGTAAGTCCTACTTTATTAACAGGCGTTCGATGTCCGGTAAGGGGTTATGTCTGCTCCTTGTGCATGAATCTGTGGACTTGAGTGTTCCATTCTCTCAGTGATGACGTGCAAGCCACACCTAATAGATAACCATTAAATGGAAATAGATATATTGGTGGGTGCGCGGTATAAGCGCGTGGATAGGTAAAATGGGATTATTAAGGACTGGTAAAAGAGCGGTGGGAAATGGTAGGAAATGGTGGGCTTACCTGGAGTCGAACCAGGGACCTCGCGCTTATCAGGCGCGCGCTCTAACCGTCTGAGCTATAAGCCCACGAGGAACGCCTTAAAAAGGAGTTTCGCTTTCGTTCTCAATAAGCACTATTAAGTATACACGCTAAAAAAAGATTTGTCAAATTAATTTCGTTAAAATTGCGCTTTGATTGCCCCCCAAGTCGCTGCTAATTTAAGACGGGGCGAGACAGGACGCACCTTATCAATATCGGCGATGCTTTCGACAACAACCATATTATCAAAATAACTGACACCACCGGTAATGCCCATCATACCGACGGGTCCCGTTTTAAAAGTGTCGTTATCAACCTCTACAATAGGCTTTTCCTTAAGATGCCAATCCGCGGGCGGTAACTCCTTCCCACGTTTCCTCAGATATATCTGATGTTTTCCGCCTTTCATAACCAACCGATGCGTATACCATACATTGTTCTCGTTAGGAAACTGTCCAGTTCCAACCAGTGCCCAAGCACCAGCCTTGCGTGTATAAACCTGAATGTTTACTGCCCCGGTGCGACGGCTGCCGTGAAAATGGGATTCAGCCCCTTTAAGCCCACCTTCGACTCGGTAGATCGTGCCGACAAAACTGTCGTTTTCCCACAGCCAGTCAAAGTCCCAAATATAATCCCGCCACTTTTCTCTTCCATCAACTATCGGGATGTAAAGTCCAATACCAGTAGTTTTAGCGGCTTTGTTGCCGGGGTCAGCAGGGTCTTTTTCAATAAGGATTCTTGAGTTGCCAGAGTTAAAGTTGAGGTGTTCCCATCTCGACGGCTCCTCGCCAATTTTATCCTGTTCAAAATCATCAACAAAAAGAATTTCCGCGTTTGTGATGCCGAATGTCGTTAAGAAAAGCAACGTTACGACAAATACCTTCGTTTTCACTTGATTTCTCCTTCGGTTGTGTCAGTAGATTAAGCACTAACAAGAAAAATTGGGAAACAGAGGAATGCAGACTTAAGATTCTCTTCTTGCGAACAATTTGGAATATAAAGGAAAATCGGATCGGTCAACATAGCAAAAGGTTTGCTGTATCCTAAAGAGAGAGGTCCTCGAAAGTTAAATAGTTTGTGTGCGTGTCTTGTAAGATTCAGAGCGTGAACATAAGCACTGTGTGAGAGTCCTTATGTTAAGGCTCCTTAGAAAGGAGGTGATCCAGCCGCAGGTTCCCCTACGGCTACCTTGTTACGACTTCGCCCCGGTCATCGGTTTCATTTTAGAAGGCTCCCTCCCGAAGGTTGGGTCACCTGCTTTGAATGCTACCAACTCCCATGACGTGACGGGCGGTGTGTACAAGGGCCGGGAACGTATTCACCGCGGCATGCTGATCCGCGATTACTAGCGATTCCAACTTCATGCAGTCGAGTTGCAGACTGCAATCCGAACTGGGGTCGGCTTTTTGGGATTTGCTCCACCTCACGGTTTGGCATCCCTCTGTACCGACCATTGTAGCACGTGTGCAGCCCAGGGCATAAGGGCCATGCGGACTTGACGTCATCCCCACCTTCCTCTGGCTCGTCACCAGCGGTCTCTTTAGAGTGCTCAGCATTACCTGATGGCAACTAAAAACAGGGGTTGCGCTCGTTGCGGGACTTAACCCAACATCTCACGACACGAGCTGACGACAGCCATGCAGCACCTGTCATAGTGTCCCGAAGGAAAACTATATTTCTATAGCGGTCACTGCGATGTCAAGCCCTGGTTAAGGTTCTTCGCGTTGCGTCGAATTGAGCGACATGCTCCACCGCTTGTGCGGCCCCCCGTCAATTACCTTGAGTTTTAACCTTGCGGCCGTACTCCCCAGGCGGGGTACTTAATGCGTTAGCTACAGCACAGAGGGAATCAACACCCCCTACACTTAGTACCCATCGTTTACAGTAAGGACTAGCGGGGTATCTAATCCCGGTTGCTCCCCAAACTTTCGCGCATGAGCGTCAGTCTTAGACCAGAAAGCCGCCTTCGCCACGGGTGTTCTATATGATATCTAAGCATTCCACCGCTACACCATACATTCCACTTTCCTCTTCTAGACTCAAGTGAGGTAGTATCAAACGCAATGGCTCGGTTGAGCCGAACCCTTTCACGTCTGACTTACTCCACCGCCTGCGCGCGCTTTACGCCCAGTGATTCCGGACAACGCTTGCCCCCTACGTATTACCGCAGCTGCTGGCACGTAGTTAGCTGGGGCTTTCTACTACGGTAACGTCAAAAACGCTGCGTTATCAGCAACGCTCAATTCATCCCGTAACACAGAGGTTTACGACCCGAAGGCCTTCATCCCCCACGCGGCGTCGCATCGTCAGGGTTTCCCCCATTGCGAAATATTCTCGACTGCAGCCTCCCGTAGGAGTTTGGGCAGTGTCTCAGTCCCAATGTGGCTGACCATCCTCTCAGACCAGCTACCCATCGTTGCCTTGGTGAGCCGTTACCTCACCAACAAGCTAATAGGACGCGGGCTTATCTCCGAGCGGCAGCCGAAGCCACCTTTCATTCGGCCGACCGAAGTCAACCGAATCTTATTTGGTATTAGCAACCCTTTCAGGTTGTTATCCCCATCTCAGAGGCAAATTACCCACGCGTTACTCACCCTTTCGCCACTTTCCATCGAGCCGAAGCTCGACTTCTCGTTCGGCTTGCATGCCTAATCCACGCCGCCAGCGTTCGTCCTGAGCCGGTATCATACTCTCCACAAAAGTATTGAAGTACATCTTCAAAGAATCGAAGTGCACTCACAAGCTATTAATAGGCACGTCACGTTCACTATTTAACTTTCAAAGAACAAACTCACCTTTCTTGTCAAAAGGTAATGTTAATTATACACTCTACAAATTGCTTTGTCAAATTAATTTGTCAAAAAAAAGCATAATTTTAGTAAAAAAAGACCCAATTCTCAGAATTTCATCATTTTTTTTTCTGATCAAGTCGTTTTTCGGAGGACTTCAACGTTTCTGCCTAATTTTTACGCAATTCCGACCCTCTGCGCGGTTCCATAACATAAGCAGATATGAATAAAACGCGAACAGGGACATATTTGAAGATTAGGAAAATTTATAGTAAAATCCAAAAATATATGGACAGTCGGTCAGTGAAGGAAGCCCTAATCGCCGCTGGCGAGGTTTGTAACCTCGCCCTTTCTACTATAAATGGATAATGTGCAGTATCTATTATCTGAATCAGGATTTGCAGGATTGAAGGATGGACAAGATTATGGGTACTTGGAAGCTTTTTATGGCCAGTATGTTATGCTTTTCCCGGTTGTTTCTGAAGCATCAACGTATTTAGCCAGATCCCGCAATGCAACAACAGTACAACCGGCATCACGAAGGTAATTCATATACGCCTCAAACTGTTCAGGCGGGACATCAACCCACGGATGTTCAAGCGCAGGCACCCCGTGAAACGTCAGGACTGCGATTTTTCCGTCTTTTGCTTGGTCAACTGCCCAAACTAAATCCTCAAATTTATAGTTCGGACCAGGAATACTTGACGGAATGACCAACGGGTGATAGACATCCGGATCGTAAACCGGTCCACGTCCACCCTCTGGATGAAATGGAAACTCCGGTCCAATGCCTCGCCGCGCGAAACGATACCCTTTTTCTGACAACGCTTCTATCGCTTCCGGTCCGCGACAATCCGCCGGATAGCCAAAGGTCTCAGGAACAGGGATACCGTATTCTTCGCACCGTTCATCAATATGTATCAAGTCTGCCAGCAATTCCGCTTTCGATTGTGTGTTGGCATGCGTATGATGACGGGTGTGGTTACCTATCTCAAAACCCTCATCGTGCAATTGACGGATCTCTTCCCATGTGACATAGTGGGACTTGTTATTGAGGAAATTAAGACCTTCGGTGATAAAAAATGTCGCCCCAAAACCGTAACGCTTCAACAAGGGTCCAACATAAGTATAGTCTGACTTATTACCGTCATCAAAGGTAAGCACAACCAACCTATCGGGGATGGGTTGTAGAACTTCAGTTTCAGACAATTCTTGATTTTCTTTTTGCATTTTTACACCTAACGATTTGCAGATTTTCTCCAGCGGCGATGGTAAGCCGGTTGAACAACCATATTAATTGAGTCCCAGTAATACTTCAGCGGATCGTCGGCTTCCCACTCAGAATAGACCTCTTCCCATTTCGCACAGCCCAGATGAACGGTGAGAGCATCTTCGTCAACGGGTTCATTGACTGATTGGTAGCGGGCACTCGTTGCAAGTCGTATGCGGTCATCGGTCACATTGTTCCGCCCTCGGTGGATCGTTAAACTGTGGAACATGACAACATCTCCGCATTTGAAGGGGTTCCATGCCCATTCCGTATTGTCTTCAATCAACTCCCAGGAACGAACACCGCCGTCCTCTAACAACCCATGACGGTTTGACCCACGGGCAATCGCCAAGCCACCCAACTCGGCATCACAATCTCCTAAAGGTGTCCACACCGTCCATGTTTCCCGCGAACCACGAACTGGACTGAAGTCCTGATGCGGCGGCGTAGTGTACTGATGTTCTCCTGGAAAGATAACGTGACAGATATGACGGGGGTGGATAAAAACAGATGTTCCAAACAGGACTTCCAGGACACGCAGGATACGTTCGTGATGCGGAAGTTCGTGGAAAAGTCGGAGTTTTTGGACATCAATGTAGAAATTTCTGAAAGTCTCGGATCTATCCTGTTCGCAAATAAAGACCCCTTCTCTGCGAATACCTGCATCGGGATCCGTGTCTGGTTTAAGAAGCTCATGCCGTTCTGCTACACGAAGTACCTGTCGACGTAACGCAAGCACCGGCTCTACAGGGAGCAGTCCAGGAAAGAAGAGATACCCGTTCTGGCGACTGTGTTCAAGAAGTCTATCACGACTTTCGACCAAGTCTGTGCAGTCCACAAATGGCAATTCGGCGTGCATTAGAATTATTTCCTCTTAACTTTATGGGACAACCTTGAGTTTTCCCCATGTGATCGGCAAGGCATCTTCAGGGTCCACTGCGAAACTGTGCCCCACGGTTGTAACCAACACGTTGTCATATAGGCTATGTTCGCCACCACCCGCTCTGAAACCTATGCCACCCTTATCATTGGTATCATCTTCCCATGTACAACACAATTTGAGTTCCTCACCACGCTCAGCGAGGTAGAGGTCGTAACGATCACCTTCCGCAACGATCTTTATCGTATACCATTTGCCCAACTCAGCGTGCACACCCGATTCATTGTCCAACTTATCCTCATCCTTAACGATATAGTTACCACCAACTCTCGTGAACCACCAAAATTGATCCCGATTATCTGCCACAATTTGAACCAGTGTACAATTATTTGGGTCTTTTGCCCGCATGACCCAATTCGATGCCCATAGCGGGTTTATCATGTGAAAGTCAACGTAGAATTCAAAGTCAGTAAAGTCGTTTTTTACAGTAATCCCGACTTCTCCACCGTTAACCGTCAGTTCCTTGCCATCCGCGGACCAGGTTCCTGTAGGTGCCCATTTACCTTTGTCAATTGCCTTCTGATTAAAGTCATCCTCAAACAGCACTTCACCAACACAAAGGGGCGCGTATGCTGAGATGAGTATAAATAAAAACAAAGCAAAGATGCGGTATCTCATGATTACTCCTTCTATGGTATAAACTACCAATCAAAGATCATTCCAAATCTATTTCAATCTCGTTAATCATCACCAACAACATGGACCTCAATACTTACTTCAGCATCGGCTCCCAGAGCCTTCGCTTGATTGAGTTGTGTGATGACATTCATCAATTGTCGGCGGTTCTCTCGATCTTCCTCCGGTAAAACTTGGATCCACGCTTCAAAGAGTCCTGTTAAAGTATCAAGTTCAACCGGACCGCCGGACAACTGTTTCAGTCTGTCAATTATCGCCTCAACTTCTGGAGATTGACCATATTCTTCAACAAGATACGCCTCGGCTTCTTCAAAATCCGCTTCGTCGGCACCTTCATCAAAGAGGGTTGTAACTTCTTCCGGTAACCCAAACGCCGAAAGGAGCGGTGTCGCGTCAAATTCAGATTCGGGTTCAGATGCTTCTGTCGCCTCAACCGACACATCCTCGTCTATGAGCTCTGAAACATCTACAGGTTCCAGTTCGGATCCTACAGCATCCGTGTTAGGATCCTCATCTACAAATTCAGGCGGTTCAACAAGTGTCGTCGATATTTGGTCAGTTTCTGCCTCGACAGTGGGTTCAGATGCCACAGTCGGTTGGGGTGGCACCCCTAACTCTGATATAAAACGCTTGTTACTCCACTCCGCGTAAAAATAGATCCCCGCGCAGAGCAGCACAACAACTACAAACGCGACACCGAGCATTCTCATATTAAATCGTTCTAACATTATGTTTCCCTCTTAAAACGGTTAATCTTCAACAGGTGCACCCCTAAGAGCGCAAAATACAGCATTTAAGAAAAAGACACCCTTACAAAGCGAAAATGTTTCAAAATGTTATAGAGGTTTAGTTAGAAGGTTCTGCCATACCGCCACCGATAGCAGGAAGGAAATGAATTTCTGCGTCCGTGTCAACGCGTTCAAGGAGGGATCCCCGAGTAAGGAGACCATTGATGTATACAGCGATGCCGGGCTTAAGACGGTCCTCTTCACACAACCGCTCTTTCATACCCGGGTAGCGACTTTCTAAATTATCAATTACTTCACGAACAGTCGCACCAGGGAGCGCAACGTTCTCTTCACCGTCTGTGAATTTACGCATGAGGGGCGGAATGACTACGGTTGGCATTTTTTAGCGGCTATCGGCTGTCAGCAGTCGGTTTTCAGTCGTCAATTCGGTGAAGGTCATTTTAAGGAAAACTTGGCACGGCTTGGAGATCATAGGGGCAGGCACGAGACCTACCCCTACGAAATCAGGGTTTCAAACCCCTCTCACTTAAATTTTGCCCATGGCTTTCAACAGCCTGTCGGGCGACATCGGGAGTTCCGTCATCCGAACACCGATTGCATCGTAGATAGCATTGGCAATAGCAGCCATTGGTGGCACAATCGGCACTTCACCGACCCCACGCACACCGTACGGATGCCCCGGATTCGGGACTTCAACGATGACAGCATCAATCATCGGTAAATCTAAGCAGGTCGGCATCCGATAATCGAGGAAACTGGCGTTGGTCATGGTGCCTTCGTCATTGTAGATGTATTCCTCATTCAATGCCCATCCGATACCCTGAACAGCACCGCCCTGTATTTGCCCTTCAACGTAACTGGGATGGATGGCTTTTCCTGCATCCTGGACTGCGGTATAGCGGAGAATATCAACCTTGCCGGTCTCCTCGTCCACTACTACATCTACCACATGCGTTGCGTAGGCACCACCGGCACCACCAGGATTCACGGTTCCGCTGCCCACAACCGGACCGCCGGTTTCACCGAGCCTGCCACAGAGGTCGCGGAAACTAATTTGCTCCTCTTTGCCGTTGATGCATGAAAATTCGCCATCTGCGAACTGCACGTTGGCTTCGTCAACTTCCCAGAGTTTCGCGGCGCGAGCGATCATCTTCTGCTTGACCTCTTGTGCGGCTTCATAAGCGGCGTAACCGGTCGCGTAGGTTGTACGGCTACCCCCCGTCACAGCGGTGTAACCGACAGAATTGGTATCAACAACGCTTGGGTTGACCGATTCAGCAGATATACCGAGGACTTCTGCCGCCTGCATAGCGATCGAAGCGCGAGTGCCACCGATGTCTGTAGAACCTTCCACGAGGTTAATTGTACCATCGGCGTTGACATTAATCGTCACGCTGGACTCCAAGCCGATATTGAACCAGTAACCGGAAGCGACACCGCGCCCGTGGTGTTTCTTTCCATTCGGAGCGGAGTAGTGGGGGTGCGCTTTTGCGGCTTCAACTGTCTCAATACAACCGATGCGCGGGTGAACGGGCCCATCTGCGCGTCGGTCGCCCTCTTTTGCCCCGTTGAGCAATCGGATCTCAAGTGGATCGATACCGAGTTTCTCGGCGAGCTCGTCAACCACTGTCTCTGAACCGAAAGCGGCGTTTGGTGCTCCAGGGGCGCGGTAGGGCGCGGTTTTCGGTTTATTGACAACAACATCGTAACCGTCAATGATGACGTTTTCAATGTTGTAGGGTGCAAAGATACACATCGCGCCAGGTCCAACGGGGGAACCGGGATATGCGCCTGCCTCAAAAGCGAGATATGCCTCAGCAGCAGTTATCTTACCGTCATTCGTCGCACCCATCTTGACGCGGATGTAGGAAGCAGGTGTCGGTCCCGTGCCTTCAAATACATCAGCACGGTTCATAAGGACCTTGACCGGCTTACCTGTTTTCTTTGCCAACAATGCAGCGACAGGTTTGATGTAAACACTAATCTTACCACCAAAACCACCCCCAATTTCCATCGGAACCACCTTAATTTTGGAAATGGGGTATTGGAGGATTTCGGCGACCTGCTCACGAACCGTAAACGCACCTTGCGTGCTACACCAAATGGTCAGTTGACCATCTTGGTTGAAATGTGCTGTGGCGTTGTGAGGTTCAATATAACCTTGATGGACGGTGCCGGTAACAAAATCACGCTCAACAATAATATCCGCTTCGGCGAATCCCTTTTCAGGGTCACCCAACTGATGCTGGATATGACTTGCAACGTTGCTCGGTTCGTCAGCCGTCTCGCCCATTGAGGTCGTTTTCAAGTGTTCGTGCAGGAGCGGTGCATCCGGCTCCATCGCTTGGCGGACCTCTAAGACAGGGGGCAGCACCTCGTATTCAACATCGATAAGTGTGCAAGCCTCTTCTGCAATATGCGGACTCGTCGCAGCAACAGCGGCAACGGCGTGCCCCTTATATAGCACCTTATCGCTTGCCAAGATGTTATCACAGAGATGTTTGAGATTAACAGCACCTTCGCCGAGGTCCGCGACTTTGTCCCCAGCATCAGGCAAGTCTTTCGCGGTGACAACGCCTTTAACACCCGGATAGGCTTCGGCACGGCTGGTGTCAATCGATACAATTCTCGCATGGGCGTGTGGGCTACGCAGGACTCTACCGTGCAGAAGTCCGGTCATTTGAAAATCTGCCCCGTAGAGTGCACGACCGGTGACTTTGTCGACACCATCGTGGCGGATAGGCCGGGTGCCGATGACTTTATATTCTTTTTTTTCCGTTTCCATTACGCATATACCTCCGATTCATGAGACTACGTTTGTATGAAGTTAAGCAGAGGTTTCCTTAGCGACATCCATAACTGCTTTGACAATTTTATCATAGCCAGTACAACGACACAAGTTACCCGCTAACCAATACCGAATTTCATGTTCGGTTGGATTTGGGTTGCTGTCCAGCAGTGCCTTGGCGCTCATTATAAAGCCGGGTGTGCAAATACCACACTGGAGCGCGGCGTTTTCCAAGAAGGCATCTTGGATCGGGTGCAGCTTGTCAGGTTCCGCGAGACCTTCTATGGTTTCCACAGATTTGCCTTCAGTCTCCACACCGAGGACCAGGCATGAATTGACAAGTCTCCCATCAAGGATGACACTGCAAGCCCCACAATTTCCGTTGTTGCATCCCTCTTTAGCACCCGTAAGATGGAGCTCATCTCTGAGGACTTCAAGTAGGCTTTGACGGGATTCGCAGAGAAATTCCACCGTTTCGCCATTGATAGTGGTTTGAACGTGCGATTTTCTCGCCATAGTATAGTTCCTTTCACGCTTTTTACGATTCGGGTTTCGTTCCGTTTTGTCCGTTTTCAAAAAAGGATTGCCATTAAAAAATCAACAAAATCTATGCTGCGTCTCAAATTCTCTGAATTGCGCCGTTGAGCGCGCGTCGAGTCAACACACCGACGAGGTGCGTCCGCTGTTCCGCTGTACCACGCATGTCACTAATCGGGCGTGCGATGGCTTGTGCAGCTTGTGCAGCTTCGTCGATTGCTTCATCAGAGACCTCGCGACCCGCAAGTAGCGCACTCGCTTCCTCAGCAAAGAGCGGCGTAGGTGCAACTGCAGCGAGTGCGATACGGGCAGAGACAATTGTCTGTTTCGCATCATCAAGTGTTACAGAGGCACCGGCACCAACGACAGCGATATCCATCTCATTGCGCGGGATAAATCGGAGATAGAAGGAACTCGAATTGCTTGCAGGTGCTGGTATCTTCAGAGAGACAAGCATCTCACCTTTTTCGAGGGCGGTCTGTCCCGGAGCTGTACAGAACTGTTCAACAGGCAATTCGCGTTCGCCGTTTGGACCGACAATGACACAGGTAGCATTTAGCACAATTAGTGGTGGTATGCAGTCCGCAGCGGGTGAAGCATTACACAAATTACCGCCGACAGCGGCGCGTCCTTGGATCGCGGTGCCACCGATAATTTTGGTCGCATCGACTAAACCGGGATAAGCATCGCAGATAGCATCAACGGCGTAAATCTTATAACACTCGACTGCGGCACCGAGCGTCAAACCGGTGTTAGCATCGTAATTTAAGACATTCACCTCTGGAATGGATTTGACATCAATCATCAAGTCAACGTCTCGGCGTGCTTCCCGGACTTGAACGATGAGGTCAGTCCCACCCGCTAAAATACGAGCTTTTTCTCCCTTTTCATCAAGCAGGGCAACGGCTTCCGGTACCGTTTGCGCGGAAACATACGAAAAATCTTGCATGACCGGAATCTCCTTTCATTTCTATAACTGGGATTTAGAAGAGGCTGAGGCGCGGAGACCCCGCCACAGAAATCAGTTTATGAGATAAGTTTTTAAAGATATCTATTTCAAACCTTACTATAGCAAAAATTCAGTTTTAAGGCAAGTTTTTTATCTTTGGGGAAGGTGTATTTCAGCAATCAATTCGTCCAAATTCACAAACCTAACCTGGATGCCGTTGTAATTGTTTGTGAAAGAGCGATCCACATCGTGGGCTACGACGAAGTTCTCACCGTCCGGATATTGTCTGCGAAACGCGAGTAAAGCACGCGGCGAAAACCCGGAGGCACTCCATTTGCACTCAATAGCAATCGGTACATTACGGACGCGTGTGAGCACAAAATCGACTTCCTGTCCGCTCTTATTACGCCAGTAATGAATATCGCGGGATTGTGTGTGCGCCATAATCTCGTTAAGAACAAAGTGTTCCCACAACAAACCAAGGTCTTCCTGTCGGAGTTGCGACCAACCTCGATGATAACAGACAAATCCAGTGTCAAATCCATACACTTTGGGGGCAGCAACAATTTCCGTTGCGCGACGAGAACTGAACGGACGGACAACATGCACCACGAAAGTCGCCTCCAGAATGGAAAGATAGGTTGATATGGTAGTCCGACTTACCTCGCATGGACGTGCAAAACTTGATGCCTCAAAAACCCCACCGCTTTGCGCCATAAGGAGTTCAGCGAATTTCTGAAACGAATAGCGGCGTTCAAGTCGAAAAAGCTCCTGGATATCTTTCGCCCAATATGCATCCACCCACTCTTGGAAATCAGATTCAGGAAGTTCAGCCTCAAGGAAAAATGGAGGTAACCCGCCATGCAACAGGCGGTGATGTATATCGCCTTGATTGAAATCGTTGAGATCCGCCTGTATAAGTGGAGTCAACCACAATTCAGATTTGCGTCCAACGAGCGTATCTCGAAATTTAGCACTTGCACCAAGCGGTGATGAACCTGTCGCGACAACCTGAATCTGCGGATAGTGATCCGCAGCAATTTTTAACAATTCCGATGGATTCGGTAACCGATGGATCTCATCAAGCACAACCCGCCCATTACTGATGCTATCCAGAAATGCCTGTGGGTCTTCCATCAATCGCCTAACACGCGGCAATTCACAATCAAAATATTCAATATTGGGCAGGGTCTGGCACAAACAGGTTTTGCCAACACGCCGGACACCGGACAACCATACGATGGAACGGCGTTTCCAAGCAGCTTCGATGCGGTTGCGCCAAAATTGTCTATCTACCATACATTATATATTAGCATATAGTTCTACTATATGTCAATCTACTTGCATATAGTTCTACTATATGTCAATCTACTTGCATATAGTAGCATTTTTATGCAGCATGAGCGTCGGATTTCTAAAAACCACTCCCCAACGTTCCGGTATAGCAGGGCAAAGTTATCTCATAAATGCGTTAGGCAAGATACCTTGACCTTGCCTAACAAAACCTTATTTATGGGATATACGCTAAACTTCAGGCCTGCTCCACACTCAAGGTTGCGGATTCTCCATTGAGTTTCTGTGCGAGGGTAAAGGCATTCTCACCGGGTGTGTCTACAATCACTGTTGTGAGTGTCTCGCTGAGGATGTAGTCTCGATGCACTTGAAACGCCTCATCCAAAAGTGGGGATGTCGTATCAAGGCTGAGTTTAATCCGATCAGAGACGTTAAAATCAGCCTCCTTCCGCATATTCTGAATCTTATTGACGAACTCGCGCGCCAAGCCTTCAAGCGTCAATTCGTGCGTCAATTCCGTCGACAAAGCAACGAATTTCCTTGCATCCATCTCTACAAAGAACCCTTCCCGATTCTGCGTCTGAACCTCAACGTCAGATGGCTCAAGCGTATACGTCTCTCCCGATGCCTCAACCTGTAAACTACCAGCGGCTTCCAACTCCGCCTTCAGTGCTATTGCATCTCCTACAGCGAGTGTTTTAGCGATGGCTTGCACGCCCTTACCGTACTTGGGTCCTAATACCTTGAAGTTGGGTTTGAGGGTCACCTGTGCGAAAGCGTCCAACGCTTCTGTGAAGTCAATCCCTTTGACGTTGAGTTCATCGTGGACGAGCTCCGCTAAACGCTCAACAGTCGCTTTCTCTGCCTCGGAGAGTGCACCAAGCGTAAGCTCTGCAAGCGGCTGACGCGTTTTGATGCCGGAACGGTTGCGTGCAGCGTGTCCCATGCTGATAACTTCGCGTGTGAAAGCCATATCGGTTTCTAATTGGGCATCTTTGAGCGAGGCGTCTGCAACCGGGTACTCTGCAAGATGGACACTCAGGGGTGCCTCGGCATCCAGTGAACATACCAAATTTCGGTAGAGTTCGTCCGCCAAAAATGGAACGAACGGTGCGGAGAGTTTCGCAACGGTTACAAGCACCTCATAAAGCGTGGCGTAGGCAGCATGCTTGTCAGGTCCGGCTTCCGCGCCCCAGAAGCGATCGCGGGAACGACGGACATACCAGTTGCTGAGATCGTCCACAAACGCCTCAATGGCACGCGGGGCATTCGTGAGATGGTAATTCTCCATATCATCGCGCACACTGTCAATGAGGGTATGGAGACGCGACAGGATCCATTTGTCCACTGTGGAACGTTCCGAGACAGGCGGTGCCTCCTGCAAGACATCAATCTGCTCTAAGTTGGCATACATAACGAAGAAGCTATAAACGTTCTGGAGAGTCCCCATGAACTTTTTCAACGCCTCGTCAATGCCCTCCGATTTGAAAGTGCGTGGTGTCCACGGTGTGGTTGCGGTGAACATATACCAGCGCATCGCATCTGCACCTTGCTTGTCGAGAATAGTCCACGGATCCACCGTGTTTCCCCGACTCTTACTCATTTTTTGACCGTCGGGTCCCATAATGAGTTCAAGGCAGAGGCAGTTTTTGTAAGCCGGTTTATCATAAAGAAGTGTACCGGTTGCCAAGAGGCTATAGAACCAACCGCGGGTCTGATCAATGGCTTCGGAGATGAAATCTGCCGGATACGCCTGCTCTAACATCTCCTTGTTTTCAAAGGGATAATGCCACTGCGCTGTGTGCGCACAACCGGAGTCAAACCAGCAATCAATTACGTCTTCCACACGATGCATGGTGCCGCTGCATTCTCCACATACGAGAGTAACATCGTCCACATAAGGACGGTGCAGTTCAATATCATCCGGCACATCGGTACCGAGTTCCTTTAATTCGGCGATACTACCGACACAATGCTGATGTCCACAGTCATCACACACCCAGACGGGCAAGGGTGTTCCCCAATAACGTTCACGGCTCAATCCCCAGTCAATATTATTTTCCAACCAATTGCCGAAGCGTCCGTTTTTAATATGCTCTGGATACCAATTGATCTGCTGATTATTCTGGTGCATCTGTTCTCGGATAGCAGTCGTCCGGATAAACCACGACTCGCGAGCGTAATAGAGTAACGGGGTATCGCACCGCCAACAGAACGGATATTGGTGCGTATATTCGGCAGCCTTGAACAACAGTCCACGCCCATCCAAGTTTTCGATGATTCGCGGATCGGCATCCTTGACGTATTCGCCTGCCCACGACTCTTTCACCGCCGAAACAAATTTGCCATCAGGACCCACCAACTGCACGAGTGGCAGGTTATATTTCTGCCCGATCTCGTAGTCGTCTTGTCCGAAGGCGGGGGCGATGTGAACCAAGCCGCTTCCCTCTGTCGTTGTTACAAAATCACCGGGGACGATGTAGTGTGATTTTTCTGGATGCTGCCCGCTATCAAACAAGGGTTCGTATTCCCACGCTTGGAGGTCGCTCCCTTTATAGTTTTCGACAACCTGCAGAGATTCATCGCCGAACAAGCTCGGTATGCATTCCTTCGCGAGGATGAGGTGCTGTCCGTTACCCTCTTCAACGGCAACGTAATCGTAATCCGCACCGACAGCGACAGCGACATTGGAGGGTAACGTCCACGGGGTCGTCGTCCAGACGAGCAGGTAAGCATTCTCCCTATTCTTCAGCCGGAAACGGACAAAGATAGACGGATCGGCAACCTCTTGGTAACCAAGCGCGACTTCGTGGCTTGCTAAGGTTGTGCCACACCGATAGCAATACGGTTGTACCTTATGCCCTTGATAGAGCAGCTCCTTTTCCCACGCTTGCCGGAGGACCCACCAGACACTTTCAATGTAATCGTTTGACAAGGTGATATAGGCATCATCTAAATTGACCCAGAATCCGATGCGTTCCGTCATCTGCCGCCAATCCTGCTCGTATTGGAAGACGTTTTCCTTACACTTTTCGATAAAATTCTGAACGCCGTAGGCTTCCAGTTCCGCTTTGTTTGTAATATTGAGTTGTTTCTCAACCTGATATTCAACCGGAAGTCCGTGCGTATCCCAGCCTGCTTTACGATGGACATAATGCCCCGTCATAGTCTTGTAGCGGCAGACGGCATCTTTCATGACACGGGCAAGGACGTGATGCACACCCGGAGGCGCATTCGCAAACGGGGGTCCTTCCAGAAAAACAAATGACGGTGCGTCTTTATACATCTCCATACTCTTCTGAAAGATGTCATTTTCACGCCAGAATTCCAATATCTGTTTTTCCTTTTCAGCAAACGTGAATTGAGATGATACTTCTCCAAACATACGAAATTTCCTCACGATCCTAACTTAAATTGTGTGTCCAATCTGAAGTCAAAAATTTAATTCGGCAATGACAGACTGACTCTTTAACTGAAAACCGATAACCGATAACTGAAAACTCTTAAAAAAAAACACCCTCACTGAAATCGTTGCTCAGTGATGGGCGTTGTAATAGAAATTTCTTATCTGCTCGTGATTAACCCACCACAGCACGACGAATAGCAATAATAATAATGGATATGGCGCGCAAACCCGTGACAGCCCGAAGGTTGTCTTGATGTAGGGCGTTGTCGCGCACAAATTCCTTATCTTGCGATATCAGTGTGGTAAGCGATTTTCTGTCCATGTCTCATTTGAACGATGTGTGATGTCGTTGTAAATGCTACGCAAGCCTCATCAGACTTAGCGAAAACTTGTTTTAGAACGTGTACTTGCTAATTATGATACCATATTCCCTGGAGGATGTCAAATATTTCTTCACAAAGCGCGAGATTCAGAGCATAACCGATATAAGAGAATTTTTACCGAAGATTCCTGAATCCCAGCGAAACAAAAGGTGTATAACTTACAGTGAAATACGGAAACCGGCAAACACCTAAATGGACCGGCGAGGTTAGGAAACCTTGCTTATCGAAATGAGGTCGGAGGTATATCACCCATGAAACATAACAAAAAATGTTTATTCTGTCTTTTCGTTTTAGTGATTTTCCTTTTAGGGGCGCGGACACCGCAGCAGAACCTTTCGGAAAAACTCCCAACGCTGACGGCAGACACCGCAGCCCAGAAAGGAAAAGCGTCTGTAGTCCGTATTACAAGCGGTAGTTTGCCCAAAAGTATAAATTGGTGGAGCATCGGGGCAGGGAGTGGTTTTTTTGTGGAGCCTGATAAGATTGTGACGAACATGCACGTTGTTTCAAGTCCCGGTGTTATCTTCGCAAAACTCAGCGACGATGAGACAATCTGGGCTGTTGAAGGGGTCGCCGCATTTGATATAGAAAACGACCTCGTTATTTTAAAAATCGCAGGTGAAGGTGTCCCGCTCCCTCTCGGTAATAGCCGCACCGTTACGGAAGGTGAGACTGTTTACGCCATAGGCTATCCCGGCGGTGGAGAATACAAACTAACGGAAGGGATTGTATGGAACAGCCGATATAGAGATATATGGATACAAACAACAGCAGACACTGTCAAAGGGAACAGCGGCGGTCCTATCCTAAACGATAGAGGCGAAGTTATTGGCATCAGTTCCCGCGTGAGTGATTTCTACAGTTACGCTGTCCCTTCAGACGCGCTTAAAACACTCCTCTCTCAATCCGACCAAATTGAACCGTTAACGAAATGGTATAAGCAAAAACGTATACGTGCTTATACCTATTACGCTCGAGGACAACACAAATTTTTTGACAATGACGATAGAGCGGCAATATTTGAACTTAATAAATCCGTTAAATTGGATCCAGAATTTGCTTATACTTATAGGGTGCGCGGGTACATGATCTCCTACTACGCTGAAGCTATAGGTAAATACGAGAGGAACATCGCTAAAGCTCGGAGACAGCATCAAGCAGCGATAAAAAACCATACCACAGCCATCAAATTAGATTCTGAAGATGATGAAAACTACTACGAGCGCGGGTATGCGCGGTCCCTCTATGGTAAATATGAAGCCAAGCAAGGAAACACAACAGAGGCACAAAAACAGTATCAAGCAGCCATAGAGGATTATACCACAGCCATTAAGTTAGATTCAGACGATAACACGAATTACAACGGGCGCGGACAGGTGAAGCATTTTCTTGGACAATTGAACATGAAACAAGGAGAATTTAGCAAGGCACATAACCAGTATCAAGCAGCCATAGAGGATTATACCACAGCCATTAAGTTAGACCCGAACGATAGCTCAAACTACAATGGGCGCGGATGGGCGAAGTACCTTCTCGGACAATTAAAAATGGAACAACGAAAAGCCGCTGAAGCACAGAAACACTATTACGCAGCGATCGCCGACAGTGATAAAGCACTTCAACTAAAACCAGATAACGCTTTCGCCTATTACACTCGCGGTGTTACAAAAAAGGTGCTTGGTGAGTATAACAACGCAATAGAAAATTTTAATACAGCCATAGAATACAAATCTGATTTCACCGAAGCCTATGAGAGTCGTGGGAAAACAAAAGAGAGACTTGGACAACGTGAGGCAGCAGAAATAGACTTTACGCGAGCGATGCAATGTTTAGGTCACGGCACTATATCAGCACAGGAATTGGAAAAAGCAGCGACCGAAATGGTCAGGATTCCTGCAGGCGAGTTTCAGATGGGTAGCAAGGAATGCATGTACGCGACACCTATACACACCGTCTATCTTGACGAATTCTATATTGATCCTTATGAGGTAACAAATGCTCAATTCAAGGCGTTCGTTGATGCCAATCCAGAATGGAGCAAAGAAAATATTCCCAGCAAATACCATAATGGTAACTACCTCAAACTCTGGAATGGGAACGACTACCCTGACGCAAAAGCCAATCACCCTGTCGTCTATGTGAGTTGGTACGCAGCGATGGCTTATGCAAAGTGGAAAGGCAAGCGACTTCCGACGGAAGCAGAATGGGAGAAAGCGGCACGCGGTGGCGTAGTAGGTGAACGCTATGTATGGGGAGATTCTCGGGACCCAGGTAAAGCAAACTACGGGTATTATTACGGACGACAGACCTCGCCCATCGGCAGTTATTTACCGAATGGATACGGTTTACATGACATGGGTGGGAACGTATGGGAACACTGCTTGGACCAGTTTGACAAGAACTTTTATAGAAATTCTCCGGAGAAAAATCCGATCGCTGGTGTTCCCGATATCGAGGCGTTGACAGAGAACTTTACGAGCGTTCAAACGGAGCGCGTGTCACGCGGTGGTTCTTGGAATACGCCTGGACCTGCGCATGCCGCAAGTCGCGGCGATGATACACCTACAAACACAAACAGCTGGCTCGGATTTCGTTGCGCAAAAAGTGCTCCGCCAGAACAGAACGCCCAAGTAATTACTACGCCCAGCAGTCCTGATTAGAAAGTTTTAGCCATCATCGTCGTTCAAATCTACGAGGTGAAATGGTGTTCCTTCTGCTCTCGCTTTTCGGTATTTCTCAATTCTCCGCAACTTCAAGTCCTCAGGCCACAGCACATATTTTGCTTCGAGAAACGCGATGTATTCGTCTTCGTCGCCGGGAAACCTAAAGCCTCCAAACCACAATTTCGTCTCTCCCTCAACAACAGTATCTACCTCTGGGATATCCCCATGCTGTTCGATTAACTCCTCCGTATAGATTTTGGCAAAGAGTTCGGGATCATCTGTCTCACGCCTCAATTTTACTTTCAGCACCCTTTCAAGTCTGTCAAGATTGTGCTTGGTGGGCCAAAGAACATATTGTGCCTTCTCAAAGTCAACCATTTCATCAGTTGTCGTAAATACCATGACACCTGTTAATATTTTTTCTCGCTCACGCGCAGCGACGATATGAACAGCAGGAATGTTCCCGAATTGTTTGAGCAGGTGCGCATGGTAATATTTGGCGCGTAATTCAAGATCTTTCGTCTGATCCCAGTTTGTAGGAACGTCTAACGCCATCAGTTCCTCAATCTCTGCATCGCTAATATCGTAAGTGAGTTCACTGGTGTCGTAAAGTTCGTCTGGTATCACTATTGAATCTGTGTCTTCCGTGTCGCCACAACCGAGAAAGAAGAACAGACTGAGGAAATAGACAAGAAACATCAAACTACCAATATATTTTTTTAACATTATTAGGTTCTCCTTAGAAAATACTGGCAAGTGCCAATTATTCAACTGAGTAGGTGCCATCTTGGCTTCTAAACTGGTTCAACTCAAAAATCGTGTATTACACATCATCCCAGTCTATGTCATAGAACGAAATGCCCTTTTCTCTTGCCTCTCGATATTTTTCAAGCCTGCGGAGCGACCCCAAACGCCCTACTTGGTTCACTGCTTCAAGCATAGCATAGAATACGTAAGGCAAGGAATTACCGGTACGACCGTGGATAACTTCGTATGCCTTAATATAAGTGTTGCAGTCATTGTTTGTTCTCGGTAACTCCAGTTCCACTTTTCGCATAAAATCGATAATCGTTTTAACTTCTCGAATGTCTCCATGCCTTTCAATGAGTACAGCACGCATGCCTTTTACCCAAGCCTCAGGATCTTCTATTCTCAACTGATCCAATAAACGAAGTTCTTCCTGTTCTTCTACACGTCTTAGCAGGTTTCTGGTCTCTTCAAGCGAACGGCGAGTGACAGCATTTGGAGTGATAAAATATGTTGCTTCAGCATGAGCAGCGATTTGCTTAGCAAGTGCAAGTGTTACAATCCCACCTCTCTCCATCCGCTCAAACTCAACGATGAAGCGTACCTGTGGGATGTCTCCGAACTTTTGGAAGAGAGTGGCGTGGTGATATTTTTGGGATACGCGAGCTTCCGTATTAAAGCCCCAGTCTTGTGGAATATCAAGGGTCATGAGCTCCTTAACTTCTTCGTCCGTCAACCTTACCCAATTCTCATCTTTCAATTTTTCCCAATCTTCGTCCTTTAACTGTAGCCATTGTTCATCAGGTTCGTCAAGGAAAGGATTGAAAATAGAGTCTGGTGTCTCCTCTGTGTCCTCTGTATCTCCGCAGCTGAGAAAGAACGACAGACTTATAAGACAGGCGAGATAAAAAAATACGTTGAGAGTTTTGCTGTGTTTCATTCGTGTCCCTTATTAAAAGTCTACTATGAAGGAGGTCCGCAGTTTGAATCCAATCAAGTATATAATTTAACGTGAGTTCGACTTAAGGGTTTACTATATAAAACCCAAGTTGTTACTAATAGGTTTTGCACATTTTAGAAAGGGTTTCGTCTCTTTCCCCACCCCGTATGAAGTTTAATAAAATATTTGGGTAATTCTATATTCCTCCAGGCCCGGTAGGGTCTTTCACCTAACCGCACCATAAGTGTCAATTTTAGAAAAAATAGTCCTCGCGGACCCAGGCCCGGTAGGTTCGGTTTGCAACCGAACCGGATTCTACTCGAAAACCTTGAAGGCTTCAAACCCCTCTTGAATCCCGTAGGGTTTATTTGCTGGGGTGTTTCTTCAGTATCTGTGTAGAAAAACGGTCGCACCCTCGATAAAGCCCCGTAGGGGCGGCATTTGTAGAAAGGCTGTTACAAAATACCGTTAGGGTCTTTCACCTAACTGCGCCAGGTTTTAGTCATAAACTTTGTACACGCAAAAAACCCTCTTTAGTTCCGTAGGGACGGCATATATGTAGAAGGGGAATCAAATCAAGATAAGGTTTCCCTGTAGGGGCGGCATTTGTAGAGAGGCTGTTACAAAATACCGTGAAAACTAAATTGACACCTATGGTGCGGTTTCTAACCGCACCGGACATCGGAGAAAATTACCCGATTAAATTCTTAATCTTCATACGGAGTACTATTGCTTCGCAGTGAGAATAATAGGTGGCAACTTGGGTTATATAAAGCAGAAATTCAGTTCCGTTCTTAAGGTGCAAGTTTCGTACCAATGTCATAAATGAATCCATTTAATTTGGTTCCCTGTTGATTGTATGGTTGGAGACCGCCACAACAAGAAAACAAAACGCTTTACATCCCTCTAAATCGCATGTATAATTGAAAACAAAAATAACGATGAAGGAGTGGAGATTTCTTCATTCCAACGGAGAAGATATTTCTATGGAACTTTACGAAGCCGTCAGTCCACTGGACTTTAGGTACTACGGCAGTGATCCCGATTTTATGAAACGGTTGCTGCCCTATGTCTCTGAGGCAGGTTACGTCACGTCCCAGGCAAAAGTGGAGGCGGCATTGGTACGCACCTTGGCAAACTACGGTGTCTGCGATTCTGCTATCGCTGATGAGGTGGAAGCGGCAGTAGACCTCATAACAGCGGAAGAGGTCTACGAAGAACAGTCTCGCATTCGGCACAACATCCGTTCGCTCGTCAATGTGATTCGGCGGAAGATTAGTCCCGAAGCACGCCCCTATGTCCACCTGTTCGCCACCTCTGCGGACATCTTAGATACCGCCACCGCGTTGCGGTTCAAAGCACTCACAGAAAACGTCATTATTCCCGATCTGGTCGCTTTGGAGCAGCAACTTATCGCACTGGCGCGCGAGCATGCAGACACGGTACAAATCGGTAGGACACACGGTCAACACGCAGAACCGACAACGTTCGGCTATTCACTGGCACTCTACATCAGCCGCCTCGGCACCCGACTTGAAGAGATTCATAAAGCGGGGCAAAACCTCCGTGGGCAATTCTCAGGCGCAGTCGGCGCGTTCAATGGACTCACGCTGATTCACGAACACCCCGAACAAATTGAGGCAGATTTTCTTGAACTGCTCGGTTTGAAGCCGTCCGATACGCATACCTCGACACAGTGTGTAGAACCCGAGTTTATCTCTGATTTGGCATATCAAATTACAGCAGCGTACACCGTGCTTGCGAACTTCGCAGACGATATGCGCCACCTCTACCGCACCGAAATCGCTGAGGTCGGCAGGAAATACAACCCGCAATTAGTCGGTTCATCCACAATGCCCCACAAAGTAAATCCAGAGGCTTATGAGAATATCAAAAGTTTGTGGAAGGCGTTTGTGCCGCGCATGCAGACCGTTTTCATGGACAGCATTTTAGAACATCAACGCGACCTGACGAATTCGGCATCAAGCCGTTTCTTGACGGAACTGTTCACGGCGTTTGATTATTCGATCTATCGGCTTCGGCGTGCATTAGAAGAGATGGATGTGAAGGCAGACAACATGCAGCGCAACCTCGTGCTGAGTGCAGAGGACACAATTGCAGAACCCATCTACTTACTGATGGCGTATTACGGATTTCCCGATGCCTATGACCATACTCGGAAGTTAATCGGACAAGTACATCAAACCGGAAAGAGTCTGACAACGTTGCTGTGGGAAGATGAGACGTTCCGTCCATTCCTCAACAAACTAACGGAACCGCAGCGCGAAGCACTCCGTGATCCGACGAATTACATCGGTGCCTCGGTACGGCGCACCCACGCGACCTGCGATGAATGGGAGAAACGGATTTCTAAAATGGTTGTCAGTCGTCAGTCGTCAGTTGAATAGTTGTCGGTTTTCAGTTTTCAGTGAAGAGGGGTCTGGTAACAACCTACTCTCACTTGGAATATTCTGGCGCGTGGTGAATTGTTACGGTGTCCTTCTTTAGCTGAAAGTTGAGAGCAGTTTGTGGAATTCAGACAACACACAACCGTCACAAGTCTTAACCGACAACTGATAACTGACAACCGATAACTATTAAAATATGTTTGATATTACTTACTTAGGACGGCGATGTTTCCGTTTCATCAAACGCTATCCGCGTACATGGACAATCGTTGGCTTTCTGCTGATCTTCGGTATCGGTATTCGGTTAGGACAAACAGTTCAGTTCAGTAAAATAACCGACTATTTCCGTTCCTTTGCGGACCCCGAACGGATCGATATAACAAAATCCGTTGCGCGAGGTATTGTACACCGACAGATACAAGACAACGGTATGCTGACGAACATTCTTGCAGTATCACCAGACGCCGTGGACATCCGTCCGTCCCGTGCGCTGAGTGCAGGTATCGGAACAGAATCGCTCGTATCGCTTGCGCGGCGACACAAAGCACTCGCAGCGATAAACGGCGGCTTCTTTGAAATGTCAGGCACGTTCCGTGGAGAATCCGTCGGCGCGCTAAAAATTGATGGAGAATGGGTCAGCGAACCGGAACAAGGCAGAGCAGTGATCGGGCTCCGAACTGTTGACGGAAAAATCGAGACGTACATCGATCGGATTGCCCTACGACAAGAACTCGTCTTACAAGACGGAAGCACACTGCCAATTGACGGCATGAACAGGGAACGTGGCAGAAACGAATTAGTGATTTATCGTCCGCATTTCCATGTAGTGACCTTGACAATGCCAGATGGCGCAGAAGTCGTTGTGAGAAACGATGAAGTGACCGGCATAAACAATGAACGGGGCAGTTCGCGTATCCCTGAAGATGGTTATGTCCTCTCTGCAAGCGGTAGGAAACGCGGTGAACTCCTATCACATACAGCAGAAGGTGATACCGTCCAGATTCGTGAGACAATCATCCCTGAACGCGTTGGGGACAGCGATTTATGGGCAAGCTTTGCACATATTATCGGCGGCGGTCCCTTGCTACTGCAGGATGGGTTTGCACCTTCAACGGCATCCTACGAGCGTGAAGGATTTGACCAAGCCTTTCACAGTTTTTGGCATCCGCGCACGGCAATCGGTAAAAAGACGGATGGCACGCTCCTCTTTGTGACAATAACGGCTGCAGGAGCAGGTGTTCGACGCGGTGTTATGCTACCGCGGCTTGCCGAACTCTTTCTCGAATGGGGTGCAACGGATGCGCTTAATCTTGATGGCGGTGGTTCATCAATGTTAGTCATTCGGGACGAGATCGTGAGTGTCAAGCAGGAGGATTCCACTAAGCCTCGTCCTGGGGATAAATCACAACAGATTTCGCGTGGCAAATCGAAACCCGAGGGAGATCAACCGCAACAAGTTTCGCGTGGCAAACCAATACCAGAAAAGGCGCGATTAGGGCGGAATACGAAACCTGCTCGTGGGAATCGTCGAGTGCGTCCGATGCCGAGACAACAAGGACGCGCAATTTCAGATGCGATCTTGATCTTTCAACGTTAAGAATATATAGAAATCCTCTTACCAGCAGATTTCAGCTCCCTTGTAACTTCACGCACCGATCGGCAAATTTTGCCGATGCGGAAATTTTTGCCTGTTTGGAAAATGACTCTATCCGCTAACAGTGCGGTTTCTCACATTGGCACGAAACTTGCCACACTACATTACGAATAAATGAAATCCATGCGGCAGACAAATATTGAGGTTATTAATCAAATCTATACGGTAGGATGAATATGCCATTCATCCTACCACAGCGCGAAATGAGTTTTTCATCCATGAAAACGAAAATCCTTACTCTTCTTTTTCTTCCCTTTATTATTGGATTCGTTGTTTATGTCAAATATGACACAAAGAAACTCATAAAAAACCTACCGCAAGTTCCTGCTGTACAACCGACAGAAGTACCTGCGATAGAAAGGAGTACTTCACAGTCCGAAGTTGGTGATGTCCTTCGTAGCATTGAACAAAACGCGTTGGAACCAGGGACCGATGTCCCGCACGGTAACCACATCCATGGTCACGCCCACGACCACGTCCACGATCATGGAAGGTATGAACACCTCGACACACCCGTCGTTACTCAAACACGCGGTGATGTGGATGATTCAATTGCTAACGGCCCTACCGTAGCCGAAGAACAGCGAAAAAAATACACACAAGAACAGTTTGAAAATCCTTATGAGCGCGTCAAAATCATGAGACCTTGGTTAGTTGAAACTTATGGGGATACGCTAGAAGTTAACACCTTTTTGGAGTTAGAAGTGAAAATCAATACGGCTAAAAGATACCCCGTTGAAGATGCAATAAAGCATGCTGAACTTCAGGCCAAATTCTATCCATTCCCCGAAAATCAAGAATTCGTGGAGAGTACTAAACGTTCCGCAGCACACGCAGTGGATGGGTTTTTCTACAATCCGGATCCAGACACTGCGATTTTCATGGACTAGTAGATATTCCCTTCTAAAAATGACACATTTCCGGGCAATCCTCATCTTTGTAGGTATTTTGCTGATTGCTCTGTTTATCCGTATTCAGGGGATAGACACCCTTCCAGCAGGGCAGTTCACGGAGCCAGATGCTTACCTATATTATTGGCAAGCACAAATCATCTCGGAACAGGGACACCTGCCCGCACGCGACATGCACCGCTGGCTACCATTAGGTAGAGATTTAGGACAAACTCTAAATTTCTATTCTTATGCCCTGGCTTATGGGCACAAGGCACTCTCTTTTATATTTTTTAATATCTCGCTTTACCAGGTTACTCTCTACGCGCCTGTCGTCTGTTTCTGCATTGGACTGGGTGCTCTCTGCCTCTTCCTTCACCGGACTTTCGGAATGCTATTTTCAAATAGCGTCGGCGTGCTTTTGGCAACCTTCCCCGGTACCATCGAACGCACTGCCGCCGGATTCAGCGATAGAGACAGCTGGTGTCTGATGCTCGGTATCCTCTCTGTCACAACTTATCTGACATCCTTACAGACACGACACCCATGCCAGCGGTTCTTCTTAACGCTTGTATCAGGATTCAGCGTGTTCCTCGGCGGTATGAGTTGGGAAGGCTTCGGCGTGTTCCTCGGCATCATCCTCGTTGTTGAAATGTGGCGATTTCTCACTTCAGAAACGGAAGACAGCTTACTACTATACTTTCTCTGGACGTTAACCTTCGTGCCACCACTATGGCTTGTCTCTCCCGCCTATCAGAGTGGATACGGTTTTGCAACACACCTCTTTGCATTTATGTTAATACCACCGTTAGGGGTTTTATGTATTCGCGCGCTCCGGCATCTGCTTATCACAAAAGCACCGCTGGCAGACAAACTCCGCCCACACGCCCGAACTCTCGCGCTCGGATTAACACTCGCGAGTATCACTGTTACACTCTGTTACGTTTTTACGCAACTTAACACCTTCGATAGCACTACTGTCCCGTTTAGTCAAAATCCGCTCATGCAAAATGTAACCGAACTAGAAGCCTCCCAGTTTGGCTATTGGAAATTCAGATACGGCGGCACCTTTATATATTGTTGCATCGGGGTGCTTTTTACAAGTCTAGACCTTAGCAAAAAACATAGGACAATGTTAATTGGAGCTCCAATTACGCTCTTCTGTCTCACTACCTTTTTTCGTCAACCGCTAGATCAACTGTGGGGCGCATCACTCGGCAACATTTTCTTTTTCATCGCCATTACCGGATATATCATTGTTCTCCTTTTGATTGCATGGCGATGGAACGCATCTATGCCTAACGAACTCACTTATATTGCCTTCACCCTCTGGTTCCTTGTCTGGGTCGCCCTCTCCCGTGATGCCAAACGATACGATCTGTTTATCGGAGTGCCCCTCGCGTTCTTTACAGTAGAAGTCATACAATCGCTTTCAAATTTCCTCTGCGATAAAGTCAAACAACGCTTATCATACGCCCTGCTAAAGACAAGCATCGCAAGTGCCCTCCTCGCAGGTATCCTGTTCTTTCCGCTCTTAGGGGCACACGCAAAACGTTCACTATTTGCTGCAACACAGATGAAGAAAGCACTCCCTGGAGACCATAGCGTTACAAGAGCATTCCAATGGATAAAAGTAGAGATCCCATACACAGCAGTCGTTGCCGCCAACTGGGGTTTCGGCAGTATGCTTAACGTCCTCGCCAATGCCAAGACTATCACCGACCAGGACCACTACATACAGCATTGGATATACCTCTACAATCGTTATGTCTACCATGCACAATCCGAACGCGAGATATTAGAATTTCTGAAATCTCACAGTGCAACGCATCTGATGTTAATCCGCAATAAAGTTGTCAAAGGATCCCTTCTGCGCGGGCAGCTAAGCGAGGCTTTTGTTCCTGTCTACCCAGGGGAAAACTTCGATGAGGCAGATGTTAAGATTTGGGAACTTCACTATCCTGCTGACATCCAGTCAAAAATGATATACCTGAAAACAGGGTTCCCCGAAATAGATATAGATTTACGACCCTAAGAAATATGTTCAAAAACATCATCACATTTTTCGCACCCTCTTAATTCTCGGTCACGTACCCCCATTTTTTTATGTTTAGTGTTTAGACTGTAGTTGAAGTTGTTAGGTTTGTGTGTGAGAAAGTCACTCCCTGCGTGGACACTGAAAAAGGATCTCCTCTACAGCGTATATCCATGAAAAATGAGGCGAGAAAAACTGTGTTCCACAGATCAGTGAGAACGCGCTTGATAATGGTAATGATGGAATAACTTTTTCTGTGGTTTGAGTTGTAGGCTTTCGCCCAGTGCGTTGCCGCCTTTTCATAACTGATAAAAGCAACCATAAGCCAAACAAGCGCACATCCATAAGACTTCGAGGCGTGTTTGTGTCGTTTTTTCTAGAGGAGTTTCCAAATCCGAAGCAAGACTTTATATCTCGGGGGTTTCCGTGTTCGATCTGCATGCGTGTTTTGTAGCAGTGATGTATTTGATGCCCGCTAATGAGAATAAACTCATCGCTCGTACACAACAAGGCGATCCCGAAAGCTTTAACCCCCTTGTTACCAAATACCAAAATCACATCTATACTCTCATCCGAAAGCAGGTTCAAGACCCCGAAATCGCAAAAAACTTGACCCAGGAAACGTTTTTAAAGGCGTTTCGTGCCATCAACACCTTCCGCGGCGACTCGGCGTTCTATTCATGGATATACCGCATCGCCCGAAACATTTGTATCGACTTTCAGCGGAAGCAACAGGCGGAACAGGACATTGATTCCCTTCACACCATAGATGAACGTCGCATCACCGACACGCACTCCGACCCTGGTGACATCCTCCAAAAACAGGAACTGCGACAAATACTGCGGGATGCTATCGCGCACCTACCACCGACCCGCCAACGTGTATTTCTGCTGCGCTACGCTGAGGAACTCCCTATCAAAGACATCGCCACCCGCATCAAACGAAGTGAGGTCACGGTGAAAACGCATTTGCATAAAGCACACCATCAACTCCGAGAGTTGCTCACGCCCTATCGGCAAAACCAACACATCCCCTGGCTCATCTCTTAGTAGAAAAACCAACATATTTAGGGCAGACGCGAAATCTCATCTTACATTGCAAATTTTCTGATAAAACACCTAATTTCTCCTTTTTCCCCAATTTTTCATTTTATGCACGAAATCGCAAAAAAAAATGGTCTTAATATATAAGGGACGAATGGTTAGACTTAACCATCCATCCCATTTAAATTTTTAAAAAGGAGATACACCTATATCCGACCAACTAAAGCATAGGGCCTTAGCGTGAAATTTGAACCTCGTCTACAAGTGAGTGTCTCGGTATTTTAGATTTTACCAAAACATTCCGCCCTTTGATCCCTTAACCAAACTTGGACGGATGACTACGGCAACTGAATAAGATGAAAAAAGTAACGGAAAACACAACCAAGGCGCATATTAACCCGCAGCAGACACATATTTTTGTTGTCGGGGATGCCCCAAATGTAGGGGTGAATTTACAGAATCTCCTTGAACAGGAGGGTTATGAAATCTCCACTGCTTCCAAGGGGAGTGAAGTGCTTCGCCAGATGCTCGACGCAGCACCGGAGGCGACAGTGCTAACTCTTCAGGTAGCAGCGCAGAATCTTGACACGGGACATGATGCTACAGAAAATTCACAAGAACAGGTAGGTGTGGTGTCTTCACTGAAGATTCCCTTGAAACGAGAGATGTTGGAAGGGGATTACGTCGACATTATCGGTGAGAGTACAGAACTTGTTAAGGTCCTGTACATGATTGAAAGGTTTGCGAAATCTCCAACAACGGTGCTTATTTCTGGCGAGATGGGAACTGGCAAAGAATTGGTGGCAGACGCATTGCACGAACAAAGCAACCGATCAGAGAAAAAAATCCTTGCCGTTAACTGTGCGGGGTTTTCGGAGCAGCTGGTGGACACTGAACTCTTTGGATATGAGAAGGGAGCGTTTACCGGCGCGGAGGCACGGCGTAGTGGCATGTTTGAAGCGGCACAGGGCGGGACACTATTCCTGGATGAAATCGGTGAATTCTCCAAGCACCTTCAATCCAAATTGTTACGCGTACTTCAGGATGGCAAGATTAGACGCGTCGGTGGAACAGCAGAAATTCCGGTGGATGTCCGTGTTGTGGCGGCTACCAACTGCGACCTTGCGCAAGCGGTTAAGGAGGATAGGTTTCGCGCAGACCTCTACCAGCGATTAAAGTCACTTCATATCTTTATGCCGCCGTTGCGTCAGCGGCGGGAGGATATCCCCGCGTTGGTAGAACACTTTTTGAAGAAACACAATCAAGTCGAAGGTCAAAAAAGAGGCAGTATAAGTCCACAAGCCCTCGCGTTACTCCAAGGCTACGACTGGCCCGGGAATATCCGAGAACTGGAAGGTAGTATAACTCACGCACTCCTTTTCGCCAGAGGTAGCACTATTTTACCGATGCACTTACCGCAGTTCCTTCAGGAGGACTCCGCACACCGGGTGCCTTTACCAAAAGAAGATTCCGACGGCGAAGAAGCACCCACGGTATCTTTTCTGATCGGGCGGACGTTGAAGGAGATAGAGCAGGTGTATATCCTGGAAACTTTAGAGTGGATGGACCGGCATCGTGCCAAAACAGCGAGTGTCTTGGGCATAAGTGTGCGTACCTTGAGGGACAGATTAAAAAACTATAACGTTTCTTAGCGCACTCTCCGAACCGCAAGACATCCTTCAATTACTTACGCACTATAGGGGCAAGGATACAATCCTCGCCAGCGGAGGTGTTGGTGGGTCTGTTACTTGCACACTATAGAGCGAGGATACAATCCTCGCCAGCGGCGGTGTCGGTGGACCCGTCCCTTTGAAATGTTTACATCTTTCTAAACTTTATATACTCCCAAAGGGTGTGTAAATATTTTGACATTCAGATTAGGTTGAACGGAATGGAAAACATCCATGAAACCAGAAACACATTGAAACCAATCAAAAATCAGTAAAACCCAACTTAATAACTAAATTTGTTTTAACTTTACAAATGTTGATGTATATGCTATAATATACCCCATAAGTGTCAATTTTAAAAAAATAACCGTTGTAGTCCCAGTTCCGGTAGGCGCTGTTTCTAACTGCGCCGGATTCTACGCGAAAACCTTGAAGGCTTCAAACCCCTCTTGAATCCCGTAGGGATGGTATCTCTGTAGAAAAGTGGTACCTCACAGACCTAAGCCCCGTAGGAGCGGCATTTGAAGACACCCTGCTACAAAATGGCGTGAAAAATCGCTAAATTGACACCTATGGTGCGGTTTCCTAACCGCACCGGTTTGGTGTGTCTCATTAATGCTAAGATCCACTATAAATTTCCATAGCCGTTATACCCAACACTTCAGAACATCTAAAGAGGTAAAAAATGAAAACGCTGAAAATTTCAAAAAACGACAAAGAAGGGTTCACACAACCCCGCGACGAGACACTCATAAAAGGCTTTACAGGCAATATCTCTATCTGCCTTGAGGGTGTTTTTCAGCAATCAACTCGGGAGAGAAAAGACGATTTGGGAGAAGAAAGGAGAAGAATTCTCAATTATCTAAAATTGTCAGACAAATCAGTTGCCATGCGGTCTGAGACGCGCTCGTAAGGTTTTGTAGGCGCAGAAAATTCTTCTCCCAGCCCGAGAGGCTTTGATATATTTCATAAGCCGCATCAACCGACGAATCGCTGCCAAGATATTTACACACCCCTCCCAGACATATATTGTTGGAAAATTTCAGAGGATTGTGGTAGAATTAAAAAAAATGGAAGGAGGATGCGTACAGTGTTATTCAATAATAGTAACAATCCCAAACAACCGTGTAAAAATGAGAACCGTCTTTCGCGACGCTCCTTTTTCAAAGGCTCCGTTGGACTTGCTGCCTCTGCACTCGCCGCAGATAAGTTGATTCTGCCTGCAGATGCCCAGTGGAGGTTCCGAGAATACATCCCTTACGATGCTGTGCGAGATTTCCATTACGGCACGCGATATGGAATAATTGAACATCATTACCCTGAGATGAATCCGACAGGCGAGAAGTTCACGTTCGTGCGACTCAAGTACCCGGGTGGTGATTGGTATACGAACATCGTTAACCATTACCGCTGGCAATCGGATTTAAAGTTCTCCGAAATGCTCGCCGAGAAGACGACGATTGATGTTGAGGTACGCGAGCATCCACAATACGTTGACATTGACGATGAAGGGTTATTCGCCTATCCGTTCCTCTTCATGACGGGGCATACCGGGATTCGGCTCGCCCCTGAACAGATACGAAAGTTGAGAGATTATTTTGAACGGGGTGGCTTCCTCCATGTCGAAGATTGTGATGCACGCCTCAACAATTACCGCGGCGGCTTGCGTTCGCACGTTTATCAGATGATGCGACAGGTCTATCCCGAAAAGAAATTTGAACGTTTGGAGATGAGCCACCCGATTTATCACACACTCTACGCACACGATGAGTACCTCGGTGGTGATAAACGCATCCCCGGTGTCTCCGATTACGACGAGGCGATCATGGACGACGACCGCGTGATTGTCTATTTCTGTCCGAGCGACCTGAACTGTGCGTGGGAAGGTAGAATTTGCGAACCTGATCATAAAGAGCAGCAAAAATGGGCATTTGAACAGGGAATGAACGTTGTCGCCTATGCCTTGACACGGTAAGTAGTTATCGGTTTTCAGTTAACTTTGGATGTAGGTGCATTTTTTGTAACCGCCAGGATCCAATGGATATGTGGAAGATAAAGAAATTGCTATCGCACCCCAAACGAGCCTGATAATTGACGATCGACAACTGAAAACTAACAAGTGAAAGCACGCTATCATGATGATAGCAATCACATGACTTCCGCGGAGGAAAATCATGGAAACGAATTATAGATCAGTTTGCTGGCATCTTTTGAAATGTCCGTTGTTTTGTCTCGTAACGCTGTTCATCGTTTTTGCCCCTTACGCCAACGCGCAAGAACGATTCTCAGATGCGGTCGGTCCTGTTCCGGTTGAAGAGGTAACAGTAATAACCCCATTGGTCGTGCCATATATAACATGGGGTGGTGAAGCAGCACTCTTCCATGCCAACGGTGGGCTGACGACTCGTCCCGGGACGATTATGGCGGAACTGGGCATGAATCTCAAATTGGTGCCGGGCGATAATTTTCAGCAGCAGGTCCGCGACTATCTCTCAGGCAAATCCCCCTTTCTGCGTGGTACATTCAGAATGATAGCACAAGCGAGCGAAGCCGTGGGAAAAGATGCCCGTACAAAACCGGTCGTTTTTGGGCAGCTCACGTGGTCGGCAGGCGATCATTTCGTTGGGCGTTCCAACATTCGCAAAATATCTGACCTCCGAGGGAAAAAGATCGCAATCCAAAAGGGGGGACCGCATGTAGGAATGCTCTATGATATGCTAAAAACCGCCCGTCTTTCAAAGGCACAGGTAGAAATCGTTTGGGTGGACGAACTAACAGGGGCGAACGGACCCGCAGAACGCTTCCGAAATGACGCAACGATCGCAGGCTGCTTTGTAATAACGCCCGATATGATCGGATTGACAGGGGGACCTGAGAATACGGGGACAGGTGCTGAAGGCACCGTCAAAGGGGCATCGGTCGTCGTCAGTACTGCCACGCTTTCTCGGTCTATTGCCGATGTTTACGCCTGCCGCAAGGATTTTTACGACGCTTACAAGCCGTTTGTTGAACGCTTCTTTGCGGGTTACCTGAAAGGTGCCGAAGAGGTCGTCGCTCTCAAAAAAACCTACGAAGTGAGCGGATCCACAAAATACACGCAGCTCCTGACGATGATGCAAAACATCTATGGTAAGGAAGTGTTACCGACGCTCGAAGAGGATGCACACGGCTTAATCGCGGATTGCACGTTCGTTGGGCAACCGGGAAATATCGCTTTCTTTAACGATCCGAGCAATACGATTACCGGGTTTGAAGGCTTCAATAAAGCAGGGCTGGATATGGCTGTGAACTGGGGGTTTGCGAGACAGCGATATGCGTTGATTCCCTCCGGTTTAGATTTTAACTCGTCAACCTTTAAGAACTTGCTGACGACGACTGTTACAGCACCTACACAATTGAAACAAACACGTTTCAAGAAAGAGACTGTCCGCGCTGAAATTGAATCGTTCAATGAAGACGCAGTACTTGATGAAAAGACGCTTATCTCGTTCACAATCCAGTTCAAGGCAAACCAAGACACTTTTAGTGATGCTCAATACCAAGACGAATTTGATAGGGTTGTTGAACTCGCCTCTAAATACGGGAACGCTGCAATCGCCATCAAAGGACACAGTGACCCCTCGCGAACGTTGAGTGTATTAGTTAAAACAGGACTCCAAAAAGGTATTTTGAAACGGACAGGGACCCGAGGTAATTACAAATATTTTATGGACGGTAAGGCTTTTAGTTTGGAAGATACTGGAAATCTAATTCGACTGGTCCAGCAGAAGAAGTTTGACGATGGCAGCAGCATTGAGAGTCCCTATCAAGTCATGCGGGCTGCGCTGAAACTCTCCGAGCAGCGCGGGCAAGCGGTTAAACAAGCGATTATCGCTTATGCACGTCGCAAAAACGCACGTATCGATCCAGACCAAATTGTGCCGGTAGGTGTCGGAATCAAGGAACCTGTTATCGCAAAACCGACCAGCCCTACTGAAGCAGCAGAAAATCGCCGTGTTGAATTCGCACTGATCAAAGTTTCAGCGGAAGCTGTCGCAGTCTCCGACTTTGATTTTTGATAGTTATCGGAGAAGAGAGTCATCAGTTATCGGTTATCAGTTAAAAGAGGTTTGATTAAACCATGTCCCTCTTGTAACTTAGAGACTGACAACCAATAACAAATAAAGGGTTCCTTATGAAATGTATTCTAACTGCCGGGTCCAGCATGCTATCTATTCTGCTACTGGGGCTGTTTGTTTTCGGTCTCCAGATTTGCAGTGCTGACGATGACATCCACAAAGATAACATCGTTGTGATCCTTGATGCCTCCGGTTCAATGCAGGACAAGTTTAGTGGAGATCGGACGAAATCGAAGATGGAAGCCGCGAAGGCAGCACTCCAAGAAGTTCTCTCAAAAATTCCAGACGACACACATATCGGATTATTAGTGTTTAGTGGTGCCAACATCCGTAACGAATGGATATATCCGTTGGGTCCGAAGGACACGCAAAAACTGACAGCAGCCATTCATGTACCGCAACCCGGTGGGAATACGCCCTTAGGGAAATACATCCGAATCGGTGCAAATCGCCTCCTTGAACAACGGGAAAAACAGTACAACTACGGAAACTATCGGTTGTTAGTTGTCACAGACGGTGAGGCTTCGGATGCCGACAAAGTCAAGCACTATACGCCTGAAATCCTCAATCGACAGATTCGTGTTGATGTTATCGGTGTAGATATGAAAACCGATCACATGTTGGCAAATGTCGTAGATAGCTACCGCAAGGCGGATAACCCCGGCGAGTTGGTGGCAGCAGTGTCGCAGATCCTTGCAGAAACTGACGATACCGGAACAGACGTTGGTGGCGAAGATGCCTTTGAATATATTGCCCCACTTTCATCGGAGATTGCCGCTGATTTGATCCAGCAACTTACAACGCCGCCAAGCAATACGTCAATTGCTATAAAGCATGCAGAAGCAACGCCATCGCAAACGACAACACCGAAAAAGACTCCGACACCACAGCGATCTGATGAAAACCAAGGCACTTTATGGTTCGTTATGATTCTAATTGTGCTTGCCGTTACAGGTTTCTTGGTTTTCAGAAATAGGAAATAGGACTATGGACGCTGGAAAGAAAAAACGCCTAATCATCGCTACAGCAAGCTGGCTCATCATCATCGGCGTTAGCGGGTTAGCTTACAAATTTGTTGTTGAACCGTGGCTTCGAGGGGACCTCGTCAAAGAGACGAGTACACAAAGGTATGCACACACTATCAAAGTGGCGCACGACTCCTTTCCGGGGTATGCGATACTCCGCTCTCCGGCTGTTCAGAACTTGCTCGACCGGCAAGGTATTAAACTCTCGTTTGTTGACGACAAAGCCGACTATGTAGGCAGGGCACGTGCCCTGAAAAGCGGTAAGGTTCAGATGGCAGTTTTCACCATCGATGCCTACCTCAAGGCGGGGAGCGTTATCGGTGAGTTTCCAGGTTCAATTGTCCTCGTGATCGATGAATCTAAAGGGGCAGATGCAATTGTTGCGTATAAGCGAGGGGTCCCTCAAATACCAAGTTTGAGCAATCCGCGGGCGCGCATCGTGCTGACACCCGATTCGCCGAGTGAAACGCTTGCGCGTATTATGATTAACAAAATGAGTCTGCCAAGTCTTCCTAATGCGTGGGCAATGGAGACAAACGGTGCTGAAGATGCCTATAAACAACTCAAGTCCGCTGACCCTGATGAGCCGTACGCCTACGTCATTTGGGAACCGTACGTGACGAAAGCACTCGCTATTGAAGGCGTACATCTGCTGTTAGACAGTTCAAAACTGAAAGGCTATATTGTTGATGTGTTAGTGGTTCAGCGCGGTTTTTTGGATTCACAACGCGAACTCGTCACGCATGTTGTCCAAGCCTATCTCCGAGCAAACTATGACTACAACAATCAATCCGATGGATTAGCCTCTTTAATTCAAGCGGATGCAAAGCGATATGGCGACTCGCTTACCCGAAATGAAACAGATAAATTGGTCAAAGGGATTGAATGGCGGAACACGGTTGAGAACTACGCGCATTTCGGTGTAATTCCCTCGACAGAGGCAAAAGGAACCGAGAGGCTCGAAGCGATGATCGCTAAAATTACACAGGTCCTCGTGCAGACGAACTCAATTTCTGCCGATCCGCTGTCAGGAAATTATGAGCTGCTCTTCTTTGAGGGTATTTTGCGCTCACTCCACCACGATAAATTCCATCCGGGCATGCTGAACGCAAGCGGTAATGATGGATTAGACGGCATTTTTGTTGGCTCAACCCCTATGGAACAAGTTCGAGAAGAAACCGCATTGAACCCACTTTCCGATGCCAACTGGAACGCGCTCGCACCCGTTGCAGCCATGAAAGTAGACCCCATCCAATTCGGAAGAGGTAACGCCCGGATCCTCCCAGGTAGTAAACGTGCACTGCAAGAACTTGCAGCAAACCTAAAATCGTTTCCACAGTACTATCTCAGAGTCGTAGGACACACACGTCAGGAGGGAGATCCCGCCGCAAATCGGGTGCTCGCGTTACAACGTGCTGAGGCAGCCGCACAATCCCTGAGAGATTTTGGTATCGCAAACCATCGCATCCGCGCCATTGCAAGTAATCAGACTTCCACCCAGATGCGCGGGGCAGCCGCACAAAGTGTTACATTCCAGCTTCTCGGAAAACCGTATTAAGGAATAGTTGTCAGTTATCGGTTACCGGTTATCAGTTAAAGAGGTTTGATTACATCAGACACCTCTTAACTAACAACTAACAACTGACAACTGATAACTAATAAAGAAATTGATTGATCGGAAATTGTTTCGGAAGAAATTCCTACTTCATCTTCTTGGCAATTCTTACGTTATCTTTCCTTTTGCCGCAGGCGGCTCCATCGCTTTTGCATCTTGGATATTCAACTTAGAACCGCAGATTCTCTATCTATTCGGCAGTGCGATTCTCAGCATCTTGGTGCCCATCGGGACTCTGATTAGCAAATGGGCTGCCGGCACAGACGATATAGCCAAACAGGTTCATAGTGAGATTCTTCAGGAGGTCCATCAAAAACAAGAAGAAGCACTGAACACTTTACGTGAACAACTTGAAGCCGATGGCGATGCACGAACAGAGACAATGCTTGAAGAACTCCGCGCCTTGCACACGTCCTTTCAGGAGGAAGCAGGTGGAGACGGATGGATGGGAAGCCTTCCGATTACCGTCAGAGCCGACATTACCAATAAAGTTTCTGAACTCTTTACACAAGCAGTCGAGTGTTTGAAAGACACGCTTAAAATGCACCAAAAATCAACGGGGACGCAATTGGGAACTACCGTTAAAAGTGTGCTTCAACAACATCGAGAACAACAGATTAAAGATGTTCAACAGACGATCCTTCAACTTTCACACCTCTACGCCAGGGTGCTAACGCTCAATCCTGAAAGCGATGAGACAGAACTTACACGCCTTCGCTCGGAACTCGACGAAAGTCTTACTTTTGCCAAACAGGTTGATGCGAAGATACGAGAATTAACATCATCTCATGATTATGATGCCTCTCAAACAAAAGATGAGGAATCTCAAGAGGAATAAATCAAAGGAAGAATTATGACGCAATACACACGGCACTACGACAACATCTCCAGCAGCTGGGAACCTGTTTTAGAACGTTTAAAGACATTTGAATTACTCACACAGCAAATCAATAAAGGAAAAAAAGAACAGAAAACCGATTCAACCGAAACGCTCAAAACATTCTACACACATCATAATGAATTAATAGCAGATACGCGTGCCCGGGCAAGACAAGTACCGAGATATTGTGATGAGACGATTTTAGACACCGCCTTCGTTGAAGCTGTTTGGCTATCGCTTGAACACTACCCAGCTTTAGTACATCATCCAGAGATTGAAAATTTAGATACCGCCGGTTCCAAGACCTTCACACTTTTTACACCCGATGCTCCGACGACCTTAGATAAACGAGAAGATTTAAAAACCCGGCTCCAATGGACATTCAATCTCGATTCAGTAACCGTGGATAGGCTAACCGAGCAACTGTCCACACGAACGAGTTCACTTCGCCATCGGCATCAAATTATGAAGAGTTTAGAAACGCGCTTTAATCTGGTGTCCGATAACCCGAAACTGGATACAGATATTTTACAACTTTTTCAGTCTTTATATCCGGGCGCGCCTTTTGAAACAGGCGATGTGAAACTGGTGAAAACTTCCTCCGCCCTCTATTTTTGTCTCCCAACTGAGCCGCAGGAGAAGGCACAGGAGTCCAGCACCTCCACAGGGGAACAGAGTGGAGAACACAATCCACCACAACGCCCTACAGCCTATTATGAAAAAGTCCTCCGAAAAATTTGGGAGGTCGAACCCTTTGCACATTTCCCTGTGTTCGGAACTTTTGACGCAGATGATTTAGACTTAAACTTGCGTCAGCAGATCGCTGCTGACACCGAACTGCCTTTGGAATTGGTTACGTCCACACTGACGCGTATGATTGGCGTTCTTCCCTTAGCAGAACTTGACAAATATCTAATTCACGATACTTGGGGACATCAGTGGCAGGAAAGTCTACTCGACTTTGAGGAATCTTACACAAAATTAACTTTGTTCAAACGCCCACTATCCTTAACGGAAACGGCTTCCGTTATGGGGAAGCAGACTTCGTTCGCTGATACATTCGTCAAAACTGAGACCGGCGCAATAGAACTTGATGCAGTCAAACTACAGCAATTTATTGATGCGGAATTGTACGAACGCACAATCATCGCCTTCACGCCTATTCTCGCAGAAATGCTCGCGGATGTGGTAGAATACAAGTTTTTGGAATTACATCCTGAACAAGAACATCTGTTGCCGAGTTCCTCCCTACTCAAAGCATTTCCGAGTAAACTGGATTTGACCCTCGTGGACTTACGCACTTGCTTTGGGCATGCCTCCGAAGTTTTCCAAAATTGGGTCGCCTCTGAATCGACACAACGGCAATTACATAAGGAAATTTGCGAGAAACTTGATATTCCAAACGATGCGACACGACACAAGGCACTTTCGCAAGTCCTCAGTAGGGCGGTCGAACTCTGTAAAGAGCAGCTTCACGCCTTTTATAAACCGGAATGGTTTTGGGAACAAACCGAGACCGGTCAATTGAAATTGAACGCGTTCAGCTTCGCGGCACTGAACTTTCTCCGCATTCACACCGCCCTTATTCAGGCATACAAAGATCTCTCGCAGATCGAAACACCGTGTGGCTTCAAGGATATCTTGGTATTGGCGATGGGCACCTATTTTGAAAGAAACCCACAGCAGAATATCTGGCAGCTTGACAGTTTTTTAACAGAGGCGTTTCTCCCGCGCTGGGAAAAATTTGCTGAGGTAGCTCCAAGCATTTAAAAGAAACAATTGAGAATTGCTTCTACAGATATAAGAGCAATTGTTCGCGAAGGCGTTCATAGGCGAGATTTGCACCAGCGATGTTGCCTGAAGCTGGACCTATCTGAAGCTGCGCGATGGTGCCGGAGCCGAAGAGGTTTTCGATTGGTTGGAGTTGTAAATCAACATCAAGTCGCGGGAGTCCACACACAAGTGGAACTTGATGTTGTGTGATTAATTCTCTCAAAAAACCATAACGACGAAGGTCAAATCGATATCCCGTTGCGAGAATAACGCGAGATACGTCAGCGATGACACCACACGTTGTCTCAACCCGCAGCCTTTGTGATTGCGGACCCTCTCCCATCGCAACAATGTTGCGGATACAGGTCTCAGGATAGAGGTCAATATTTGGAGCATCTATCAACACCTCCATAATATCAGGCGTAATGCTCCCTTCCCCTCTGTTCTGCTGAATTATCTCGTAACGTCGCCGAAAATCGGTTTCGTTCGCAAACTCGGCGAGTGCCTTGGGACCTAACCATACCGGCGGAAAATCAAATTGCTCCATTTTTAACTGCTTGCGAGCAATCAATGCTACACTCTGTCCGCGCGCGCTGAGGCTCCTTGCAAGTGTCCCCGCCGTCAATCCACCACCAACAATAACAATTTTGCCCTTGCCACTTTGTTCATCCTCACAACCCATTTCAAATTGAGAGGCGTGTAAAATCCTGTCGGGATACCGACATTGCCATTGGACGAACTCGGGTGGCACGTAAGCACAGTCGTCAGCCCCGATAGCAAGGATGACACAACGACTCCGAAAACCTTGATTATTCGTTGAGATTAGACGGAACGGAAACCGCCCCGCGCCTTTGTCCCACCGCAATTTTGCCACATCAAACTGATAATAGACCTTGCGCACCTCCAATTCGGCAAGCGTATCCTTGCAGAAATCCCAAAAGAGTTGTGTAGAGGGTTGTGAATATGGCGGTGCCAACTCGCCTGTGCGGTTATGGCGTTCCGCGTATTCAACGATACCCAACGCATCCGGCGTAATGTGATGAACAGCAGGAGAACGGAGAAAGGTCATGCCTTGGCGTTCCGTTTTGCGCCGCCATTGGGTAAGAGGTCGCGGATGTCGATCAACGATTGCGAGGTGTTTCGCCGCCGTTGGCATGTCGCGGAGTAGCCGAATCGCAATAGCGACACTGTGTATCCCACCACCGATGATGGTAATTGGAATGTTCCGATGTGCCAAACAGTTATCAGTCATTGGTTATCAGTTATCGGTTAAGAGGGATCTTGTAACAATTTACCGCTTTCTGGAGTCCGCAGTTGCTAAAATGTTGTCAAAATTCTTAAATTGACACCTATGGTCATTAATTATCAGTCACCAGTAAGAGGCGTGCGATTAAATCTGAAATCTCTTGTAACCGACAACTGAAGACTGATAACTGAAAACTATTCCGGCAGATAAACACTCTTCAAAGCGAAAGTCTGTGAGAAGAGTTCAGCAGTGGCACGGTAACGGCTGTAACGATATTGGACAACCCCAACGGATGGCGCGATCCAATAAATGGCAGGTGGACTAATCAAGAAAGCCGACGGTTCGGGACTATCTCCGTAAACCACCTCTTCATGAACGACATAAGTGGTGTAACTGCCTGCGGGGACGGTGACCCGCTCATTCTTGCCTGCTACATAGCGCGTGACCGTGACAGGTATGCCAACCGTCTTTTCAAAAACGACCCATTCTTTCCCGACTTCCAGCGGAAAATCTAATAGACGGCGTGGCGGGAAATGCTTTTGGTGATATATTGGATTATCAATAGGAAGAACAATGTCGAAAGCGGATTCTATCAACGCCTGCGGGGTTTTGAAAAAGTAAGTAGCTAAAAGCGGATACGGGAAGTCTTCATGAAACTCGGTGTCCAACCGCAAATAATAGGCATTCGCTGACAAGTGATCAACAGCCTCAAGGGTGAACTCGTCCGGTTTCTCAGTCGTAAGTGCACTAATTGTCATCTGTCGATGCGTTGTGCCACTGATATCGCGCGTGCCTTCAACCCGGACTGTAAATTCCTGATTGGTATCAACATTGATATAAGTCCACGCGGAGCCTGTAGCCGTTGGGAAATCGATAGCATGGAAACCTGTTGTCTCGGGCGGTGGAAGCGTTGTTTCACCGTGCGGATCAACCAACCCCTCGTCTCCACAACCCACAAGAAATAATAAAAGGATTATAATGGTTTTCGGTAAGAGACTCCTGATACACATCAGATCCCTCTTTAACTGACAACTGATAACTGACAACTGACAACTATCCATCATTTTACTATACAAAATTTGCCGGTACTCTGGAACCCATTCCCATCGGTTGCCCGGAAGAAGTATAGCCCAGTGCAGACCATTTCGCCACGTGCGTTTGTGCAATCCCATTCAGATGCACTATTTAGCACTTTGATTAAGTTTCCCAAAGTGTCGTAGATTTCAATAGTCAATCCCTTCGGATAGAAGGTGAGGTGTTTACCCTGCCCTGCATAAAGCGGGTTCGGTGCCACCATAACATTCCGATGCTCGCTGTTCGCAATATAGTTGAAAGTGCGTCCCTGCCAAATTTGGGTGCCTGTTACACCAGCGGCGGATTGTCCACGAATTTTATAGAAATAGATACCCGTCGGTGGAAATCCGTTTGTTCGGAGTGTTCCAAGCCATTTCGTCTCGGTTTTCTGTGTTAAAACGACAGTATAATCGTTGTTATCAGGCCCCTCCACTATCAAGTGGGGTGCGGCTTGTAGCGGTCGCGTGCTTTGAACTTCAATCTGCCATTCACCCGTGCCGTGCGGTTGAGTATCAATAAAGAAAGCAGGTGCCGTGCTTGTGGTATCCACGCTTGGGATAATACCGTTCGGCGCAATGCTTGGTGTGCCCATAAGTCCTATCGCATCAACAGGCACAACGGCATAGTAATAATGGAGGTTGTTTGGATCAAAGAACTCGCTATCAACATCAATTCCCTCAAAGATAGTGGGGTCTTCAAACCTATTTTGCGTCACGCCAACGCGTCCGACGATGTTTATATCGTCTTCAGGGATGCCGTCTCCATTGCTATCGGCAGCACCGTGCACCACATCAGGATTCTCAAAAGGTTGAGGTACATCTGTTTCGCGCAGCAGTAGAGAGCGTTTTCTGACGATTACGACTTCCCGAATACCCACCGGGTTCTCAACATCCCACGTTACAACCGGTCCATTAGTGCCTTGAGAGACCTGCGCGTTTGAAAGCGTTCCAGCCGACGGGGCACCCGCTGTATAACTAACAGATCCGCCAAAACTGCCACCTGGAATCACGACACGTTCGACATCAGGGTGCATATTAATTAAGATGAGGGTAATCTCCTGAATATCTCCCCCGAAATCCTTGAAGGTCATCTGCGCTTCTTGGGAACGTTGATAGGTGAACACCTCCCGGATGTCAGTGGTCCCATTCCGTTTCCTAACGATAAACTTGGCAGCCCACCCACGCAAACCGGTACCGCTGTGCCGCTGCAGTTCACTCTGAATGTTCTGTTGATCCTCAGGGGGAAGGCGACCGAGATTTATCGGCGCGAGGTCTGCGCCATCAATTCTAATGGCGAATTCCGGCATAATACCTGCCGGACGGAAGACAATATACCGTGACGAGAAATGCTCAGGCATGGACTCTGAATCGAAATCGGCATGAACCGGATAACTCGTGTGGACATCGTTGGGATGAATAGCGATTGGTGGAAAGCGATGGGCGTTCCTATAGCCCGACATTCCAGTTGCCGTATTGGCGCGGGTATGCGTAAAATAATTCCACACCGTGAAGGTCTTGAATGCCTCCGCGAGCGTGGTGCCGTTATCCGTAAAGACATCGTAGAAATTGCCCATCTCGCGATAACTGCCATCGGTGGTATTCCGGTAAAACTGCCGGACGATATCGTACCCGAACCGTTCCGCCATGTATAAGGTCCAGATAACCGAACCGTACTCGTGGTCCCCGATACGACTCTCAAGTGAAATATCCGGAATGAGGAACCAGCGACGGAGCTGGTGGATGTAATAGTTATAGGAATTGGTTTCGTTCGGTTCATCAGGATCGGGAAGTGTATCGCCATCGTCAATAACCCCGCCATCATACGTCATCACCTCTATCCAAGTTGCGGACGCTTCCATGAACCATGTCGGCATATAGGCATTATATCCAAACTGGACACCGTGCAGGAACTCATGTGTACAAGTTGTCTCAAGATAGCGAATCCCCTCCGCTTTCCCGACGTAATCGTAGATACGAGAGTTGATCATGAAATAGGGCGCAACAGTTAGGGCAGTGGATAAGACGCGTCCCTCAAACCAATCTGCCGTCGTGATACCAAGCGCAGGAAAAGTAAAAAGGTAGACATCGTATTTATGATTGCCACCGTTCTGCGCCGCCCAAAAATCGATGTAGGGAATTTTGAATCCCATCAGGTCAATTTGGACGTGATACGCACGTTCCATCGCATCGGCACAGAGATCAACATAATCGGGAACCCCATTTCGTGGATGGAAATCCTCAAGGGGTGGGGCATGTGGACCGATACGCGTGTAATGGAATCTGAAATGTGGTGTATTGAATTTCTCTGGCAACTCCACCTCACCGAAGAAACTACCGGGAAGCCCAGGTCGAAGGAAAATTCCCTTTAGCTGCTGCCGATGCACGGAGGGCAAATTTTGCCAATTCTTGGCGAGGGTGACAAAACTATCGGTTGCACATTCTGTGATTTCGCTTGCGGTATACCTCGGTTTGAGATTGGCGAACTGTCGAGCCGTTTGGATTGCACTTTGGAGTTCGGGATCCGGTGGAAGCGTGTATGCCACGGATGAGAATACTATAGAGAGCACGATGACAAAAATAAACAGCAATTTCATGTTTTTAATTATGGATAGGACTTACGCAATTTTCTTACGAACAGCGACTACCACTCGCCACTGGCGAGGTTTAAAACCTCGCCAGCGAGGAAGCTGCGTAAGACCTGATGGAGTTCTAAGTGACTTTCTTCGTTATTAAAAAGAGTTTTTTGATTAGGTTGAGGTTTTGTTGTCTCAAGCAAAATGGGTAGGCTTGCCATCAAGACTGGTATGGTTCGTCTCCTTCCAATATGTTTCTACACCTTCTTCACCCTTCTTTTCTGCCCATGCGTTTAGTTGGTCTCTTTCACCGATGTAGTCATAAAGCGGGACCGCCATTCCGCAGGAGGTTTGCACGAGGTCAACGTTGAGATCGAAAATCTGTCTCGCCCCCGGCAGCGGTTGGAATAACGGAAAGAGCAGCTGCCATTCAGCATCGTCTTTGTGGACAGCCCTTGCAGTACCATAGAGGCGGAGGATCATGGGATTATCTTGAAAAGCGGTAAACATAAGCGTCATTCGCGGATTTTCTTGAACGTGCGCGGCGGTCTCATTCCCACTTCCCGTTACGTTTAACCAAGCGACGCGGTTTGAATCAAGCACACGTAAGGAATCCATACCCTTGGGAGACAGATTGATCCTGCCGTCGGCTGTTGCAGTCGCGACGAAGAAGATTTTTTGATCCTTGATAAATTGCTGTAGTTTTTGAGGAATCGTCGTGTATAATTTTGACATCGTACTAACCTCTCCATCTCAGAAAGCGACCGAATAGGATATATAATCCACCCAGCCGCTTATACAAAGAATTTAACGCGCTTTGATGGCACCCCACGTGAGCGCAAGTTTTCCTGCCGGTTCAACGTCAAAGGCAATTTGATAATTCGCCATAACCTCTTTGTCATCTAAGACACGATGGTAGACAGCAACATCATCAATCTCACCCTCGAAATAGAAGGGCTTGATAAAAGCATTACGGTCGTGTCCAACCGCGACAACAACATGGCTCCGCGTGTCGCGACTGTTTATCTTTCCATCCGCCTCGGCATCGAGTTCACCGTTGATGTAGAGGAACTTTTTCTCGTCCTTGCCAGCAGCGACAAACGTGACATGCGTCCATTCTCCAGCTTTGACAGCGGTCTTCGTTTTGAAGACACCGAACCCATCACCGCCTCTCTGGGTTTGTATTGTACCGTCTGCTAAAAGTTCCAGCCATGAATCGCCGCCGCCTTGTGGATCATCGTCCCAGATGATGACCTTTGGTCCGGCAGGTAGAGCTACCGGATTAATCCACATTGCGTAGGTAAGATCCTGTCCTGTGGTGGCTGGTCCCATGACGACATAATCCTCTTTACCGTTGAAACTGAGCGCATCTCCAACAATGCCCTCTACAATCTTGGGGGCACCTTTAATCTCCCCATCGTTTTCACCGAGGGCATCTTTGGCTACCTTGGCATCGGTATCGCCCTTATCAAAAGTCCAATGCCCTCCCAATCCGTCTTCAATCGATTGTGCGTGTGCTATTCCTGTATACGCGGCTGCAAAGACAACGACCGCCGCGCAAAAGAGCGTAAAGTATAGACCGAATTTCATCTGTTCACCTCCTGGGTATCGTAAACCCATGATGTGCAATGTATTCGTCCAACAGAAATAAGATGCTCACTACTTCCATTTAACACCGATGTACATTATATACTGTTTTGGACGGATACGCAAGGGAAATAGTAGAGATATAGCATCCCGCTGGCATGTAGGGTTTGAACGACTCTTGCTATAGATATGTTGCTCCTACGAGCCGGAAGATAATTTGAGACGGTGGACCGGCGAGGTTGGGAAATCTCGCTTACCGATGGGAAAAATGAAGAGTCGGGATTCGGAGATCCCTCCTACAGCAATCGGGAGATTGCTCCTATAAGTCTTTGAGTGCTGCCCATGTTGTTGCTAATTTGTCTGAAGGGCTAACCGCTTGTGGTTCAGCACCTTCGATGTCGCTTACATGTTCACCTTCGTAGAGACGGATATGATCAAGCCAGACATCCACTTTTTGTTCGCCCATGATTATACCGGCGCGTGAATTCGCATCATCTGCCGTCATTTTGAACGTGATGAAGAATTCCTTCCACGTTTCAGACAGATTGATTGTCTGCCTCGCATATTCATTCCACGGCGCACCTTGATGTAGAATACGGATTACGACAGTTCTCGGTTTTTCGCTTTTCGCCCACAAGTTGTAAGTATAGGTCGTCCCTTTCTCCAACGTGAAAGGTTGCTGATAGAATTGGATATGCCATAGCGCGCCCGCTTTGCTAATTTTGACATAGACAACCTTCTTTCCAACGACCGGTTCCGCCTTTTTGCCCTCGGTTTGGAAAAGCGCAGCATCGGCATGCGTCCAATGGTGCCATCCTTCAAGATTGAGGTCGAAATCGCCGTTTTTGAGGATATTTTCCGGCGGTTTCTCAGCATAAGCAAGCGTTACACCCCCGAACAGCAACATCAGCACAAACAAGTAGGTGTAAGTTAGAATTCTTTTAGTTATGTTCATCTTCATCCTCTCCTTTTCGGTCATGCTCATCACCGTATATAGACAGTTCATTCGTCCTCAAACACCCGATTATAACGAAAATCACCAACACAATGGAAACCGACGCGATCCGCAGACTTCTTTGAATATGATTCATAGATGTGTCCTGCTTTAAAGATGTAATTTGTAGCGTTAGTGAATTTCAGACCGACTTTGCTTTAAAGTTTTGTCAGATAGATATGAAGTCAAGGAAAGAAGGTTCGTCACATAGGGTGTGCCCGTTACGCTATAGAGAAACACGCCAAATGTATAAGTTTCTCGGATTGTACTTAGAGATTGAAGACGTGTCGAAGCCATAGGAAAAATCTTGTGATGCGTCTATATGAACTTTTGATAACCTCAGAGTCACCATCCGACTCAAGCGAACCTTCAACTGCCAGTTCTTTTTCGGCGAGTGCCTTGACTTCGTCAAAGATACCTTCCTCTTTGAGGAAATCATCAAAACTGCTGCCGCTATATTTATTTTTTTTCATATTATTCTCTCTCCGCTCTCCACATATCTCTTCGTTTTCGCGCCAAACGCAAATCTCTTTGTGGCGTTCTTTGCGTCTTCTTGATAAAGCCGTGTAGAATTACCATCTCATTATCTTCAAGGATAAACAAAATTCGCGCTATGCGTTTCCTACGAAGGTTGCTGCGAATCTCCCATAAATCGGTTTCCAATTTCCGCACGAGGGGCATGCTCACGGGCCAACGAAACCGGACCTTTTCTATATCAACACCAATTCTTTGTTTATCCGCTTTATCAAGCCCTCGGAGCCATTCCCGCACAGGTTCATTATCCAGGTAGGTGCGAAAAAAGACGACACGGAGTTTAGGTTGCTTGTTCATAATGTAAGATAACCAGATATGCCTGTAAACAAGGAAATTGTAACACAATTTGGGATGCTGAGTCAAGAAAATCGGCAAATTGCATGAAGAGAGGGCAGGTGAATAACCTGCCCTTAGAGAGGTTTCCCGGCAGCGACCTACTTTCCCGCGGGGTCGCCCCCGAAGTATCATCAGCGCTGAAGGGCTTAACTACCGTGTTCGGGATGGGTACGGGTGGGTCCCCTTCGCTATAGCCACCGGAAAGGTGTATAAGAATATTTGACAATTGTATAGAATGTGAGGAGTCGGTAGAAGAAAGGAAGTTATCAAGCCCTCGGCTTATTAGTACCAGTTAGCTGAACCGCTCACGCGGCGTACACATCTGGCCTATCAACCTTCTTATCTCGAAGGAGCCTTACCAACTTAACGTTGTGGGATATCTTATCTTGAGGGAGGTTTCACGCTTAGATGCATTCAGCGTTTCTCCATTCCGTACATAGCTACCCAGCGGTGCCACTGGCGTGACAACTGGTGCACTAGAGGTACGTCCACCCCGGTCTTCTCATACTAGGAGCAGCTTCTCTCAAATATCCTACGCCCATACCAGATAGGGACCGAACTGTCTTACGACGTTCTAAACCCAGCTCGCGTGCCACTTTAATCGGCGGACAGCCGAACCCTTGGGACATGCTTCTGCCCCAGGATGTGACGAGCCGACATCGAGGTGCCGAACCGCCCCGTTGATATGAGCTCTTGGGGGCGACTAGCCTGTTATCCCCGGAGTACCTTTTATCCAATGAGTTACGGCCTTTCCACGCAGCACCGTAAGATCACTAAGCCCTGCTTTCGCATCTGCTCGACGCGTCCGTCTCGCAGTTAAGCTCCCTTCTGCCTTTACACTCTACGCGCGGTTTCCAATCGCACTGAGGGAACCTTAGGGTGCCTCCGTTACATTTTGGGAGGCGACCGTCCCAGTCAAACTACCCACCTGACACTGTCCTCGACACGGATTCACGTGCCGGAGTTAGAATTCCAATGCAACAAGAGTGGTATTTCAAGGTCGACTCCACTGAAGCTGGCGCACCAGTTTCACAGTCTCCCACCTATCCTACACGTGCAACATTAAAACCCAATATCAAGCTATAGTGAAGGTTCACGGGGTCTTTCCGTCTTGGTATGGGTAACCGGCATCTTCACCGGTATTACAATTTCGCCGAGTCTCTCGCCGAGACAGTGCCCATGTCGTTACGCCATTCGTGCAGGTCGGAACTTACCCGACAATGAATTTCGCTACCTTAGGACCGTTATAGTTACGGCCGCCGTTTACCAGAGCTTCAGTTCAGAGCGTCCGGTTACCCTTAACTCCTCACCTTAACTTTTTGGCACCGGGCAGGCGTCAGTCCCTATACATCATCTTGCGATTTAGCAGAGACCTGTGTTTTTAGTAAACAGTCGCACGGGCCATTTCACTGCGGCTTTTTTCGGTATCGCGCAGAACGCGGCATCTACTCAAAGCACCCCTTCTCCCGAAGTTACGGGGTAATTTTGCCGAGTTCCTTAGCGAGAGTTCTCTCGAGCGCCTTAGGATTCTCTCCTCGCCTACCTGTGTCGGTTTACGGTACGGACACCATGAGTTGTCAACTCGAGGTTCTTTTCTTGGCAGACCGTGGGGACAGTTTGCATCCTTACGGAATCCTGTTCACCCTGAGGAGTATATTGCACCGGATTTGCCTGGTGCACTCCGACGGGCTTAACCCAGCATATCCATCAGCTGGTAGTCCTTACTGTCTGCGTCTCCCCTAGTTTCATCCGTATCATGGTGGTGCAGGAATATTACGCCTGCTTCCCATCGCCTACGCCTTTCGGCCTCGGCTTAGGTTCCGACTAACCCTGAGCGGATTTACCTTGCTCAGGAATCCTTAGGCTTTCGGCGAACAAGCTTTTAACTTGTTTTATCGCTACTCATGCCGGCATAATCACTTCTAATTCGTCCAGAGCGTCTCACGATTCTCCTTCAGTCCTACTATAGAACGCTCCCCTACCACGCCCCTGTTACGGGACATCCACAGCTTCGGTAACACGCTTAGCCCCGGAAATTTTCGGTGCAAAGTCGCTCAACCAGTGAGTTATTACACACTCTTTAAATGGTTGCCACTTCTACGCCAACATCCTGGCTGTCTCAGCAACAAAACATCCTTTACCACTTAGCGCGTATTTAGGGACCTTAGCTGGTGATCTGGGCTGTTTCCCTTTCGTCAATAGAGCTTATCCCCTACTGACTGACTCCCATGCTTAGGACAATGGCATTTGCAGTTTAACTGGAGTTGCTAACCTGGTGGGGCCGCGAGTCCAATTAGAGCTCTACCGCCACTGCCGAACACATAAGGCTAGCCCTAAAGCTATTTCGGGGAGAACCAGCTATCACCAAGTTTGATTAGCCTTTCACTCCGATCCACGGGTCATCCCCCAAGTTTTCAGCCTTGGTGGGTTCAGGCCTCCACATATTTTTACATATGCTTCACCTTGCCTATGGATAGATCACTTGGTTTCGGGTCTACTCCATGCAACTCAACGCCCTATTCAGACTCGCTTTCGCTACGACTCCGCATCATAAATGCTTAATCTTGCTACACAGAGTAAGTCACCGGCTCATTATGCAAAAGGCACGCGGTCATGCATGTCACTTACGTGACTTAGCACTACCACAGCTTGTAGGCTATACGGTTTCAGGGGCTTTTCACTTCCCTAATGGGGGAACTTTTCACCACTTCCTTCACAGTACTTCGTTCACTATCGGTCGCCAGGGAGTATTTAGCCTTTGGAGGTGGTCCTCCTAGATTCCTACAGGTTCGTCTATCCCGTAGTACTTGGGGTACCCGTCAAAAAGTGCGCCACCGCTTTCGCTCACGGGACTTTTACCCGCTACGGTTGCTCTTTCCAGAAACATTAAGCTAGCAGCACGGTCACTTTCGGCGTGGCTGAACCCACACCCAACGGACCCCGCAACCCCACGGTATACAACGCGTTCAGGCTTGAACATATACCGGGTTTAGGCTGTTCCCTTTTCGCTCGCCGCTACTGGGGGAATCGAGGTTTTCTTTCTTTTCCTCAGGGTACTGAGATGTTTCACTTCTCCTGGTTGTCCCTCGTGTAAACACGAGTAGCAGGGATTAACCTGCTCGGTTGCCCGATTCGGGAATCTTCGGATCAAAGCCTATTAAACGACTCCCCGAAGCTTATCGCAGTCTGTCACGCCCTTCGTCGACTCCTGGCACCAAGGCATCCACCGTAAGCCCTTAGTAGCTTGATAAGTAATATCATTCTACCGATTTACCCTCTCTATACAATTGTCAAAGAACAATGCCTATTTGTTATATAGGCGATGGAGATGAGCGGAATTGAACCGCTGACCTTCTGGTTGCAAACCAGATGCTCTCCCAACTGAGCTACACCCCCATGTGGCATGCTCTTAAGTATACCACAATCACGATATGAATGTCAAATTTATTTTTCAAAAATCGACCAGGGAGGAATCGCACCTCGCCTTCGGCTTTTCAAACCGAAACTCCTAATTTGAGCAACTGGTCCAAAAGACGTTATTAAGTATACTACAAAAACCCCAAAATGTCAAATTTATTTCACGAAGACTTGCCAAAAATGTGATTTCTGTCGAATTTCAACTCACGCCGAGAAATTAAGTATACCATAAAACTTTAAAAAAGTCAAATTTATTTTTCAACATTTCAACATTACGCAAAATAGATAAGTTGTAAACCCTGTGGACCCGCTGTTGTTTCCATAGTAATATTAATCTGTGTGTTGTGTTTTCAGTTTTCCCCAAGTCGTCACGAAAGATTCAGCAGGTTCAACAGGATAGGCATCATTCATCCATTCAAACACCCACTCTGTTCCTTTAATTCCCAGCAAAATTGGTTTAGGTTCACCACCTGTTGCAGGAATTATGAAGTTGCCGATCGCTTGGAATTGCTCAATGTTTTGGACATCCAATTTCGTATAGGAAACATAGGCGATGTATTGCCCATCCGGGGACCAGACGGGATTTCTATAGAGGTAGTCTTTTCTAACACGTAGCACGTTGACATCTGCATTAGGGCGTGGGGTGGTAACAGCCAACCCTGTTGTCCACAGTTGACCTTTTCGGACAACTGATGCACTAAAGACAATCTGCTTGCCATTCGGTGAAAAAGCAGGGTCGTCTGCTTTCTCTGCGATTTGAAAAACTTCTTTGGTAACAATGTCAAAAAGATATAAATTGTTACGATGAGAAAAAACAATTTGTTGTCCATTGGGTGCCCACTCAACAGCATCAGCCCATTCCCAATCCAAGAGTTTTTCTACTGCCGGTTCACGTTTTACCAACTCTCGACTCTTTATTAGATACAATCCACCCTCATATCCGAAAGCGACATCCCCGTTTTTTGAAATATCAGCGTATTCTATCCAATCAAATCTGCCTTTTGTTAAGTTCTTTTGAGAGGTTTTCGGGTTGCGTAGATCGAAAAGATAAATATCCCACTGCGACCAGGGTTCCTCGGCAACGGCAAGGATGTAATCACCGCCTTTTTGTATCGAAAGGCAATGAACTTGTTCAAAGGTTTGTGGGAAGAGTTGACGGGCGTTGGTGCCATCCACATTAGAAATCCAGATTTCGCCCCAATCCAATGGATGCACAAAGATAATCTCGCCGCTCGGCACAGCATCCGCAGGGTTTGAAAAAAAGATGAACAAGAAACATAAACAGCACACGCTATACCTATTCATATTTGACTCCAGTCAAGCCATTCGCCTTCAGTTCCCCCCATGTCGTTGTAAGCAAATTGGTAAGGGGATATTTTTTACGCGTCCATTCAAACGTACGTAATCCACCCTCAAACGCTCGAAAAATTGGTATATGTTGTTTGCCACCGTTGACTCGAACTGCGAAACAGGATAATTGATCCTGCGAATCGTATAGTGCGTAAGCGATGTATCTCCCATCGGCTGACCATGTGATATATTGCGGAAAACTACCTTTTTCAATCTTCAATTGCTTTACGTCAGCAGGGGCATCAAGGGCAACAATACCAATTCCATAAGTTCGTTTCAGTTGATTTTGCGAGAATGTCCTGGTAAAAAAAGCAAGGTGCTTTCCATCTGGTGAGAAAACTGGACGGAAACCATCTTCGCCTACTACCAGCGATGTCTGTCTGGTAAAAATATTGAGCAGAAATATTCCATCGAGATTGGAAAAAACGATGTCTTCTCCATTAGGAGACCAGTCTACATAACCCGCGGGTCCGTTAAATAATTTCTCTGCCTTTGGAATAGGCGTGTGTACCTCGTGGCTCGGGATGAGATAAATTCCATCTGGATGTGCCTGATTAATTATGTTTGAGAAAACAACATCCCCGTTGCGTGAAATGGCTGCATCGGAAATTTCACTGAATCGTCCCAAGGTTAAATCCTTCCGACCAGCACGCGGATTCTGAGTATCCAAAAGGTACGCATCAACTCCGATTTCCTCCTCCCCAATTCTTTTGTTTTCCATTCCCTCAGCAACAACAAGGATGTACCGGTCACCTTCCTGTACTGAGAGTTCCATTGTAAATAGTGGCAGTTTGAAAAGCCCACGTGCATTGCGCCCATCCACGCTGCTCATCCATATCTCAAAGGGTTCGGTCGAGTGCGAGAATATGATTTTCCCAGACGGTGCAGCATGTATAGTGAAAGGAAAAAGTAGGAGAATGAGGCACAAACTAAAAAACTTCGCTCGATTCCTAAACAATATTTTCATCAATCTGTTCCTCGTTTTTGTGGTGGCATCCTTCTCCAATACAGACGATGTAGATACACGAAGAGACGAAAACACCCATAGGACTGTGGATAGAAACTTATGGTTACTTAGGACTTACGCAAAAATGAAAGGTTGGAATTGCACACGCTCCACGCGCCACTGGCGAGGTTCCAAACCTCGCCAGCAAAGGAAGCTGCGTAAGTCCTGTTACTGTTAATTCCCTTCCAGCTGCGCCTGTCCATCGGAATTCGCTGAACCAAGCCAGAGTTTAATGGCGGGACTGCTCGCAATACGCCGTTGACCGACGGACGCATTGATGACAACAGTATATGGAACGGTTTGTTGTGTGCCGACGAAGGGATTACGTCGCAACTGATTGGTGCCCCTGCCGCTCGTAATAATATTTGGCACAAGGGTCAAAGTGGCTTCGGTCTTATTCCTTTGGAGTAAGGTGTTCTGTCGCTGGAGCCGCACCCCGAAAGGTAAGCCAACAGCAGTCAGATTCAGATTTTGCCTATTACCGCTTTGTCTCGCAACTTTGACGGCGATGTCAATCCGGGAATCTGGAGTTACCACAACCTCCTTCAGTCCCGTTGACAGTATAATAGGTGCAGCTTCCCTAATGCTGGCCACAACGTTCTTGCGCTGAACAGTCTGATCGTTGTTCTGAATACGATAGATCTCAACGGGTGTGGCGGCGCGATGGAATTCATCACCAGTGGCAGTGGTAACAGAACCTACAACTTGAACCACAGAATTCGCTAAATCGGCATCGGGAGCAGCCGTGAGGGTTACGTACCCCTGTGTAATACCAGTACTGGAGAGAATTGCACTTTCACTGGCAGTGATGTCGGGTGGTAAGTTCTCAACGGACAAGAGTATCGGCTCTGTAAATCCGACACGACGCTGCAGCGTCACCTCCAATAGGACAGTTCCACCGCGTCCGATATTCGGATTATCCGGTGTCACAGAGATAGCGAAATCCGGGGTCGTCGGACGGGCATCTAAGTGGTAAACGTACCCTGCGCCTCCGTTGCCTGTGATGTCCTCAATGCGGACAGCATATACGCCGGGTTCATCGAAACTGTAATCAATGATAGCATTGCGTCTTCCACCAATACCAGCATTATTTGCCAATACCTCACCACTTGCATTGAGCAGGGTAAGCGATGGACTCAGCGGTGAATTGAGGCGTTCCGCGGAGACAGTCAAAGAGTAGCCCCCTATATCTGCAAAAAATCCCCAGGGTCCGTATCCATTCGTAACCTTCACCAGAATCTTGTTTCTGCCCTTAGAGATCGGCAGCTGGATCACATCATCTGCACGGCGTAACGGGCGATGGACGTATTTACTAAAGACGAGTCGGTCATTCACCCATATCTTGATAGTATCGTCTGAACCGAGGGATAAGAGATAGTTCTGGTCCCGATCAGCGTCGAGATAGGTTAAGGCATAGCCTGTAACATCGTCTTCAGGAACATTTGAAAAAACGTTTTCACCTCTACTCTCGGTTTTATACCATCCAATCTTTCGTCCATCTTTGCCGATGTATTCCTTGTTAAAATCTATCTCAGTTTCAGGAGGATAAACGGTATCAAATCCGGTCTCATCAATGTTATCAAACGGGAAGATCACCCACCACGGACCGAGGCTTGTCCCTTCTGAAATGGTAAAGCGGTAGTAGTCCGCTTCACCGGGTTCTGAAATGCGTCCACTGATTGCGCCGGGTGTTGTGATGTGTTGTGCGTGTTCAAGCTGGCGGGCAATGAGTTCACCTAAACGTTGCGCCTCTTGCGCAACAAAAGCGATGATCCGCTCACGTTCGGTCGTTGTAATGTCTGCGTTCTCTTTATTCGACATGCGTATAATCGTGCTTTCCCACTCCTCGGCAGAGAGCGCGCGATTGCTCGGTGAACGGAGTTCATGGCACGCTGTACATTTCGCTTGAAAAAGGATTTCAGACTCAGCAAACTGAGGGGCGATCTCTTTTGCAACCGTTTCATTCTCGGTGGATTGAGCCACGACATTTTCTTCGATAACTTCTGGGTGGTCGTTAACAATGAAGGGAAAAATGCCGTAAGGCGTACGGATCTGCTTGAGTCCAGGTTGCTCAGCACCCGTTAATTCGACCTGCCACTCGGTTTCAGGAAGATTTTCACCGCCAATAACACACTCAACAATATTGACTTCGGTAGGTGTGGACGGTCCATAAAAGCGTTTCGTCTCCGCTTCCAGCACAGGGAGCGTTCCGCCAGCAGGGAAAAGGTAGGTATTGTAAGGGAGAACGCCACCCGTTAATCGGTAAACCGAATCCGGATTGCCGCGATGTAACAAATCTCGGATGCGCAGTACGTATGGACCGTTGGCAGGAAGTGTAATATCAAGAAGCGGATCCAGACTGTAGAAGCCGTTACTCCGTGCCAACTCAACGCCTCTCTCATCGAAAAGAGACAAGGTCGGATTGAAGAATTGTTGACTAATGTTGTTGAGACGATACGCTTTGACGCTGAACACGCACCGCTCTCCCTCGACTCCCTCAAAAACGTAATAATCTTCGTCTCCGCCCGGATTAATGAGTCCATTGATGAGGGTCGGCAATTCAATAGTGGTAGCGGATTCCGGGGTGTTATTCGACTCCGTTTCAAGAATGTCAGGCGTATCGCTAACCTCAAAGGGCCATGCGGTGGAGGTCCCGTGCTTACCGACGACCCGAACTTCACGCAGTCCGATGGGCGCATCCGGTGCGATAGACAACTCCGCGGTTAAACCCCCACTGGCTCTCGCTGCCGATGTGAGATAGGCGATAATTTGGGGTTCCGCTTCCGCACTGATCTCCGCGCCTTTTTCCGTAATCATCCGCTGAACAGTCGCCTTCCACTGCGCCGGAGTCATCGATCGATTGTTTGGAGAACGCAGCTCGTGACACTGTCCACAATTTGCCTCAAAAACAGGCTTGTGCGTCTCATCAACCTCACCGCCACTCGGGTGAAGTTGGGCAGTAATACCGGTTTCGCCCCCAATAATGAGGGTATGTGCCCCTTCTAAATCGGAGCCTTGAATGGCAACCTCTACAGTCGTGCCGGGTTGTCCTCCCGCCGGAAACAGCGAATTGAGCCGTGGGATCCCTTGAGCAAACGTAAGGACATTAATTAAAGAAGAAAGGAACAGAGCGAAAAGCATTTGGGTTATGCTTGCAAGACGATAGCGTCTCACCAAAATGAACATCGTATTGGTACGCATCGTGAAAGGTCCTCCAAAAAACTATTCCTCAGAATCCGTGAGTTCGTGAGTTAAGGCACGTGTACGGAGATTCCAAAGTCGGACTCTGCCATCACGACCACCCGCCGCAACAAACTCGCCATTCGGACTGATCCGCACGGCGTAAACGGCATCCGTCGGTTCATCAAAAGTTACATAACGGTTGCCGGACCGAAGATTCCAGATAATCACGGAAGCATCCGCACTACCGGAGGCGATCATCGCCACTCGATTATTCGCCTGCCGAGGTGATACAAGCCCAGAATCCACACTGTAGACAGGACCCTGATGTCCGTTGTATTCACGAACCAAAGCCCCTGTCATTTCCAATGAGTCTCGTCCCACAGCAATTTCATCGTCATCTTCGACTGGCACAACACGCCACGTCCGAACAGTATTATCGGCGGAACCAGAGACTATTACACCTTCTCTGGCTGAATACGCGAGACTATACACCGCGTCATCGTTGGCATCGAAGTTCACTAAAACGGTAAAGGTTTCCGGATTCCAGACCTTTATCGTTTTATCTTCACTACCAGTGACGAAGTAGTTGCCTGCTGGATGATACAAGGTGCAGAGGACTCTACCAACATGTTGGGTGAGCCATTTAGAAACCTGATCGTCTATGGAAAAGTCGCTACTTTCCAGTGGTGTTAAGTCGATAACAGCACTATACTCATCCATGCTGGCAGTGAGTAAAGTTGTGTCACTTGGGCTGAGCGAGATGGATTCAATGGTATCACCGTGAATCTCAAAACTGTTTATCAGTTCTTCAGAGATGACATTCCAAACGCGTATCTCACCGCTTTGGGAAGCCAAACCGCTGCTCGTATAGAGGGTTTTACCATCTGAGGAAAACGCGAGACTCCTCACCTCACCGACATGCGGTTCATAGGTGTAAATGACGCGTCGCGTCTCCAGATCCCAGAGTTCAACCCACTGATATTTTCCAACAGCGAGGGTCTTGCCATCCGGGCTAAATTCAAGTGACCAGATTGGAGATAACGGTCCTGCCGCAAAACAGAGAGGGGTCGCGAAGATAGCGTAGGACACTGCTATTAGTTTTGCGATGTTACGAAGTCTTCCACCCATACTTAGACCTCGGAAATGGCTATCAGCAGTCGGAAGCCATCAGCTGTCAGTGGTACTTGGATAGTTTAGGTGCTCCAAGATCGAACGGAGGAGTCCTCCCGGATATCAAAAAGCGATACGGGCTTCCAATCCCTATTTGCTGAAAACTGACTGCTGATGGCTGACCGCTAATTACGCAAGAACACCGCGAACAGGTCTACCACCTCGTGAGAGGACAATGCGGACACCATCCGGGGATTCCAGATGCTCATTATAATCAATACCGAGGGATTGATAGAGTGTTGCCGACAAGTCTTCGGGACGCACGGGCGTTTCTGCAGGCTCAATACCAAGTGGATCCGAAGCACCGATGACCTGTCCACCTTGAACACCACCACCTGCTAACATAATCGAAAAGACACGGGAGTGGTGGTCGCGTCCAGCATTGCGGTTAATGACAGGGGTCCTGCCAAATTCACCCATTGCAACGACAAGCGTTGTCTCCAACAATCCACGGTCGCTCAGGTCTCCGATTAAGGTAGCCATCGTCCGGTCAAAGCCGTTGAGCTTACCCGGCAATGATGAAAAGATGTTGTTGTGGTTATCCCAGCCACCGTTACTGACAGTGACGAAGTTAACGCCTGCCTCAACGAGCCTTCTGGCGAGAAGACAACTCTGTCCGAAAGTGTTGCGTTGATACGCATCGCGCGTTTTGTCTGACTCGTTGCTGAGGTCAAACGCAGCACGGGCATCGGTAGAACTCATTAGATTGTAAGCGGAGGTATAGAACTTATCAACCGCTTCAGCGGCTGGATTGCCTGTCTCATACTTCTTGAAGGCGGCATCAACAGCCTCACGCAATGAACGCCGCCGTTCGACGCGTTCATAAGAAACCCCTTTAGGTGGCTCTAAATCGCGCACTTTAAAGTTCTTACTCGCCGGGTTTCCACCGGGTGAGAAAGGGGCAAGCGACGCACCTAAGAAGCCTCCACCACCATAAGCAACCGGCGCAGGCACAGCGATATAGGGTGGCAAGGCACTTCGCTGCTCTTTGAGTTTGGAGACAACAGCACCGTATCCTGGGACAGCAAAACCGGGTAAAGGTTGATAACCTGTCATCATATAGTGTGTTCCGCGCTCATGCGCTGCCTCTGGAGATGTCATCGAACGGATGATGCAGAGTTTATCGGTCTGCTGTGCAAGTCGGGGGAGATGCTCGCTGATCTGGATACCACTGACGTTTGTCGGTATCGGTTTGAAAAGCCCACGAATCTCTTCAGGCGCATCCGGTTTGAGATCCCACATATCAAGGTGGCTCGGACCGCCACCTAACCAAACAAGAATAACAGAGGTAGCAGTTTCTTTCATCCGAGATGTAGTTCCAGCTTGCGCTTTAAGTCGGAATAGATCTGTGAGACTGAGACCAAATAAGCCGAGGGCACCAGCCTTGAGAAAATCTCGGCGGTAAAACCCTTCGCAATCCGTGTGTATGCTTCTGTTTTCTGCCATGGTTTTTCTCCTTAAGTTCGCGAGGGGCGTTTCCGTAACCTTTTCATCCATCTTTGCGCCTTCGCGATGTTAGTGTCAAAAGGCTCTTTCATCTCAAAATATTCTGTATGTCCTGCATATATTTGATGCCAATCAACGATGCATGGCATCCTGTTTTGAGTAAGGGTATGCATCAGAAATGCCCGAACTTTGGCACGGGTATCTTGCGGCGCATTGTCAATGGCATGCTGAATGTGTTCATCCGTAACAACCCGTTGCATCTGTCCTTGCTCCTGAAGTGCGTAATAGAGTCCACTTTCAGTATGGATATTATGATATTCTAAATCTTGACTTTTAATCCAAGCATCTTCCCAATCCAGTTCTTCTTCAGCAATGAAAGCTTCAAGCAACCATTTCTTGGCAGCCCAATCAACACGATCAATGACGTTTTGCCAATCATCCTCAAGGTCATCAAGGATAGATTCCCATGCCGAGAGAACCCACTCCGTCTCTTCGTCATATTCAGTAATGAACGCTTGAACGAAGTTCAGATATTCCCGCTGCAAGTCAACAGCAGAGATCGTTTTTCCAGATTTCAGTTCAACGCGCCACATGAAAGTATGATCACGTGAGATGTGCCGAATCGCGTACACCGGGTCGGCAAGTTCAAAACCGGGGAGCGGCAATTTTTCCCCATGCATCTCATGAAATATTTCAATAGCAGAGAGTAAGAGTGCTGTAGTCCCAACCTTCAACGCCGTTGCGTACTCCGACATATTGGAGTCCCCAACGAGGAGATGGAGGCGACGGTATTTCGTGTAATCGCTGAGCGGTTCGTCTCGCGTATTAATAATCGCCCGACTGAATTGGATCCATTCATAAATTTCGGTAACGATGTGATCCGCACGTTGTGAAATTTGATAGTGCTGTTGCTCACCGAGTTCATCCTGAAAATCGCCGAATTCGATCATCTCATCATAGGCACCAACCCTGCCCGCGCCCGCGTAAATCTGACGGGTAACGAAGAACGGCATGAGCGTTGGAATAACGACGCGGTAAAAAGGAACATCTCGACTGATTTGGAAGTTTTCGTGACATCCGAAGGTCGCACCCGTAAAATGGTCAATATTGTTTTTGAAGAAAGCCGTGGGTAACCCTGTATCCGTGAGGATATTGTTGATGATACGTTCAATCGCTTTATCATAAGCGATGAGGTCAAAAAGCGTCGCACATTCGGGTGTAGCGTACTCAAGATGACCCATATCAATATAGAGACGACCTCCATTGAAGAGGAACCCACCGTTACCGGGCGGTTCACCCCAATCTCGGTAGTGAATGTCACGCAGACCGAGTTCCAGAACATCAAAGACGTAATCACGAACACGTGCAGCGACACCCTCAGAAGTGCCACGAATCCGTTCGGTATCGGTCATACATCCAAATTCAGTTTCGATTCCAAAAATTCTTTTGTTCACAATTTATGTCCATTATTACGGAAGTGAGGCTTCAATTTCCTCAGAAGTCAACAACCGAAATTTGCTTGTTCCCCGTTGCGTGGTTTCCAAAACGCCTGCTTCAATCTCGCCATCTTCCTGTGCAGCATTGACAATCTCATGCATCTGCTCAGTATCCATCTGAGTGTCTTCCAATTCAGCATCTTCTGGTTCCCGCGAACTCAATTCTTTACCGACCGCCCACGTTTCTAAACCCAATTGGAGTGCAGCAGTTAAATCCCTGTCGGTATCAGTAGACGCAGTAGCGAGATAGTTTTGCATTCCCTCTTCAATCGCTCCTGTACCACCGATAACAGTGGAGGTCGTGTCTGTCCGAACATTTCCGTCATAGTTGATACAGGTAAAACGGTTTTTCTCAGAAGTGCCGCCGAGTTCGGCAAGCAACATTTTAATAATATACGCCTCACCGACAATGGACTCAAACGCCTGCTTGAAGGTGTGCGCCAAGACAAAGTTCGTGAGTCGGTGTAAATTTACATCTTCGGTGGCGTTCTGAAAACCTTGGACGCTGGCGGTATCAGTGACAAGCATCCGAAGACGCTCAATATCAGCGGGGTGCCCGATTGCGGAGAGGGCAATCCGATCATGTACCTCAAAAATTTTGCGTTGTCCTCTGCCGATAGTAAGGAGCACCATGCCTTCATTATAAGTAAGCCCTACAACAGGACTCCCAACCCGCAGTTGGTCTTCAATGTAATCTCGTCTGTCCTGGATCGCTTCTATCCAGCGATACGGTTCATCTCGCATTTCTTAATTATGTGCCTCGCAAGAGGGTTGTCGGTTATCGGTACGGTTTTTCTACGAAAAACCTTTCGGTTATCGGTTAAGAGGAAGACTTGATGATTTAGGTTTCCGTCTTAACCGACAACTGACAACTGATGACTGACAACCGTTATTGTGTCATTTTAATCGTTGCCCACGTTTTCAGAAGTTTTCCTATTGGAGTGACGAGCCCACGAACTATTGCCGTGTCATAAACCTCGACATTTACAAGTGGATCTTCATTACCGCCGCTATTTCCACCAAGGATATAGATTTGCCTATCTATTGGCTGAGCCCCATGACCATTTTTACCGGTCGGCATGTCCGGTGCCTGAGTCCAACGATCGGTTTTGGGATCGGAAATTTCAATCGTTGGTAGATATAAGTAGGGTCCCTTGTCTCTGAAACCACCACCTATTACATATATTTTTCCATCCACAACACTCGCCGTGTGAAGTGATTTTGGGGTAGGCATCTCTGCTACATCCTTCCAACGATTTGTTTTTGGATCGAAAACCTCAACACTGGAAAGAAAAGGACCTGGATGATTTGGAATTTGGGGCCATCCGGTTCCGCCCATGACGTAAATCTTTCCATCCATAACACTGACTGCAGCACCAGCGCGAATATGGTTCATATTTCTGGCTTTCGCCCATGTGTCAGTGACCGGGTCATATACCTCCACGGTTTTTAGCCGCGTCGGTTTCCCCTCCTTAAAATTAATGGTTGCTGATCCACCGATGGCATATATTTTCCCGTCCACAACACAGGTGGGAGCCATTCTGGGCGTTGGCATATCTGCTCTCTGTATCCATGTGTCTGTAACTGGATCGTACATTTCCACGGTTGGAAGTTCTTTAGGCTCCCACACTCTAACTTTTCTCCACTCACGCCTAACCTGATCAAAGACATCAATCTCAAATCTCTTCAGTTCCGTTCCACCAATAGCGTAGATTTTTCCGTCCACAACCGAAACAGATACACCCGTGCGGGCTGTCGGCATATCTGCTTTTCGTTCCCATGTATCGGTTTTAGGGTCGTACATTTCGACCGTTGAGAGGGACAAGTTTCCAAACCCCTCAATCTCGCCTCCTATGGCGTATATCTTTCCATTTACAATACATGTACCAAAACCGGAGCGCTGTGTCGGCATATCTGCTTTCCGCGTCCAATTTTCTTCGGCGGCAAGATTGACAACGTTGATAACCAACAACGCACATAAAATCAGGATTCCGAAGGTCAAATGAGTTTTCACGGTTTACCTCTATTTAAGGTTGTGCCTCAGCGTAACATGCTTCCAATTCATCATCGGAAATATCTTCAACACCGGTGCGTGTCACAGTCTTGACATTTGGAAAAATTTGTGCTCTGGCGTTGTAACCGCTTGTCGCTGCATCATACTCGCTCGCGGTGTCTAAAAGCCGCAAGATCGTGATAGTTGCCTGTCGTTCATCCATCTCCTGTAAGGGTGTATCCCCGAACCGAGAGAGGTAACGTAACACACCCCGGATCCAGATTGAGCCAGATCCGGTTGTGGCAAAATTGACGTTCTCAAAGTGCGCACCGAGTGCATCATAAAAGAAAATCTTTCCGCCATTCTCTTCATCGGCGGCACTCAAGTCATACAATGCAAAGATCGGGATAACGCCCCCGATGCCTTGAAGTGCCATGGGCAGATTGTCTCGAATGAGCCGGGATAGCATTCGGAGTTTACCTTCAAGGCTCAACTCTTGAAGTTGACTGCGGCGAAAGTATTGGAAAGAATGCTCCAATACTCTGGCAATTTCATAAGCAATTGCAGGCGAACCTGAAATGGCAAGCACAGAATGCTTATCAATCTGCAAGACCTTTTCCGCTCGGTCATAGATGACAGAGGTACCAGCAGTCGCACGCCGGTCACCTGCGATCATGACACCATCCGCGTAACGAACAGCCACAACAGTGGTGCTGTGCGCTATCTCAACATCGACACCGTGTTGTCCGGTTTCGGATGGCAAGTCTATCTTCAAGGAGTAGTTGGCGTGTTTCAAAAGGTTGAGGAAGTCGCCTTTATGATTCATGACTTCCTTGTACGGGTTAGCTCCCCTAACCCTCTCTTCATGCTCCACGCCCATTCGATTCAGGAAATTGCCCTTATCGTTCATCACTCCCCCGTTCTTTGGCGGTAGCGTCGGGATTGGTCCTTGTCAACACGACGCATGCGTTTGAGCAGCTCTTGCGTATCAGGTCGACTGACCTTCTGGCGCTTTGGCCCTTCATTATCGCCATCGCCATCACCGGGTCCGATGGGTTTTGTGTCTTTCTGTTTACGTTCGAGCTGAGCAATCATCTTGGCTGCCATTCTGTTTCTCCTTTTTAGTAGTTTTCAGTTTTCAGAAGGAATAGTTATCAGTACTCAGTTATAAGTTATCAGTTAAGAGGTCTCTTATGGCAGTAACACTAAAAGTAACCAACACAAGTGTTTAACTGAAAACCGAAAGCGCAGCGTACTGACAACTGATAACTATTCCTGACGCAATTTTTCAATAAGAGTTTCAACAGTCGGCGATTGATCTAACGCCTCGTTATATTGATGGGCAATTTCCGCATCGGCGAGGGCATCCAGATTGACTTCGCGGGTGCGTCCGTTTACAGTGAAGGTGATACTATCCCATTGAATCGCTTTTATAGAACTACTGAATCGATCAACAGCGCGTCCACGAAAGTACGCCCGCGTGCCAGCAGGCGGGTTATGAAGTGCAGCATCAATCTGCTCATCCGTAACAACACGCCGCATCGGAATCCCATAGTATAGCCCTTCGTCTAAGGCAATGTTATGGTATTCCAAATCCAAACTTTGGAGCCACGCGTCATCCCACGCAAGCCCCTCTTCTTCAATAAAGGTTTCAAGCAACCACTTTTTCGCAACCCAATCGAGTCGGTCAATGAGAGACATCGGATCCGCCTCAAGCGCATTGAGAGTATCCTCCCATTCGGTGAGCACCCAGTCAGTTTCAGGTAGGGACGAGGCAACCTCGCCCCTACTGAGATATTTCTGTGCGAGTGCGAGGTACTCACGTTGATGGTCAATGGCGGACATCGTTTTCCCCTCTTCCGTCATCACCATCCATCGATACGTCTGGTCATGCGACACAGTCTTAATGGTATCAATCGGGTTGACAAGTGTTAGACTCGCTGGAATTCTCCGTTGTTCAATCAAAGTAATAACGAGCGCTGTCGTACCGACTTTAAGTGCCGTTGCGTACTCGGACATATTCGCATCACCTGCAATACCGTGCAACCTACGGTATTTAGACGCATCCGCGTGCGGCTCATCTCGCGTGTTAACAATGGGACGATTGTGCATCGTATCCACGCTCGCCTCGACGTGAAAGAAATCGGATCGCTGGGATAGTTGGTAATGTCCCGGTGTTGCGAGTCCTGCTTCCGTTTCAATACCGAGTTTCCCTGCGCCAGCAAAGATTTGGCGCGTGATAAAAAACGGCATGATGCCCTGTTTGAGAGTCTCAAACGGAACTTCGCGTGCCATCAGGTAATTATCGTGACAACCGTAACTATGCCCGTGAAAATCGGTATTATTCTTGTATAAAAGCACCCGCTTCCCGAGTTTCTCGCTTCGGGTTTCGGCACACCGCTGAAGGATACGTTCCCCTGCCTTATCGTGCGCGACGAGATCAAACAGACGACTGCACTCAGGTGTGGAATACTCCGGATGTGCATGGTCGTTGTAGAGCCGCGCGCCGTTGACAAGGATGTGATCGCTCTTGATTTCAGCAAAAGAGAGCCGCTCTTTCGTATTACGTTCCCGGTCGCGTTCCTCTTCCTCTTTTTCATCAGGATGATTTGAAAGTGAATTCGCGCGAAAGCCGCGTTCATCTCGAAATGGGTCTTCCCCGCGGTAGTCCCAGACCGGTCGAAAATCCTCCTGGCGATAACTTTTTATTAACTCAATCGACTGCTTAACGGCATCAATGTGCGCTTCATTTTCGAGCGTTATTCCATATTCAGTTTCGATTCCAAAAAGTCTTTCCATTTGGCTATCAGCCCCCAGCCATCAGTGGTCGGTTTCCGTCAACCATCAGCAAGAGGGAACTTGCGGCAATAACGCAACTGATAACAGCCACAGCGTTTCTTTGCTGATAGCCGAGAACCGGCAGCCATTCTTGCCGACGGCTACTTCTCTGACGATTGATAATATCTCCTAAATGACACGCGAGCCAGACGCTCTGCGCCGCTCCTGTTTCTCAGCTTTGATAGGCGTAACTTTAACAACATTCGCCGGATCGTAATCAAGGAGCTTGAGCCAATCCTCTGTTGCTTCAGTTGGTGGGAAAATTTCGCTTTCTTGATACTCCGCGGCAAGCGCATTCAATAGGTCTGCGCGCGAGATGCCACTCTCTTTTTCCGGATTCTCAATTGCACGCTTGAGCGCGGACTCCTTCGCGCGCTGGACAATCGACTCAATGATAGCACCGCTGCACAGATGTCCGCGATAGAGAATATCCCGTCTTCCACTCCTGAGAGAAACCTCAAGGAAACGGTTGTCTTCGTCCTCACGGAACATTTCATCAACCACCTGTTCGATTAAATCAGTCACCGCCTTCTCAGTAGGGATAACTTCCGGTGGCGTTTCACCCGCTACCGGTGCCGCTTTGCTCTCTCCATCAAGCAACAACTCTGAAGCAATCGGCAGCTCAGGAGTGAAATAGATGCGGAAGATGTCTTTCGCAGCGTCTGCATCTGGACGCGTCACTTTAATTTTTCTATCAATGCGCCCCGGACGCAAGATAGCAGGGTCAATCAGGTCCGGACGGTTCGTCGCGAGGATAATAACAACATCCTGTAAAGATTCAATACCGTCCATCTCTGCACAGAACATCGGGACGAGCGTATTAGAGATGCTATGAGACCGGAGTGCACGCCGTGTCCCCAATATCGACTCCGCCTCATCTATAAAGACAAATGCAAGCTTGCCATCTTCCTTTTTCTCACGGGCAATCTGAAAAATCTCTCGGACTTTCCGCTCAGATTCACCGAGCCACATATTAAGAATCTCAGGTCCCTTAATGTGTAGGAAACACCCCTCAACATCTTCTCCGCTCTCCTTTTGGAGCCGCTGCGTTAAGTTGTAAGCGGTTGCCTTGCCGATGAGTGTCTTGCCACATCCGGGAGGACCGTGAAGGAGGAAACCCTTCGGTGCACTATATTGGAACTGTTCAAAAAGTTTAGGATGTAGGATCGGGAGTTCAATCGTATCTTTAATGCGTTGGATCGTATCGTCGAGTCCTCCGACCTTCGACCACGGTATGTTCGGTACCGCCTCAAGGGCGTATACATCTGTCTCTGTGACAGGGAGATGTTCGACCGCGACCCGGAAGTTAGAGTCAATCCGAACTTCATCACCAGGTTTTAGTTTCGCATCTGCAAGGTCTGCGGAGCGTTCAAGGATGACCGATTGTGCGTTCGGTTCTTGACCGATGCGGAGCCGTCCATCTGGCAAAAGATCGGCTATCTTTGCGATAGGACCGGCATCGTTGTATCCGAGTTCACCAACAACCACAAAAGCGTCATTCAAGAGCACACTGAATCCTTTTTTAAGCTCGGCTGTCTTTAACTCTGGATCAATGTTAGCGTAGTATTCGGATCCACCGACGATAACGCGGGCGATGTCCTCCTTGGGCAATCCGAGCAACGTTCCGATGCGATTCGCAGGGGCGGTCAACTTTTCAATCTGCGCCTCCATTTCTGCGTGGATACGGAGTGCTTCCTGCTGAATCGCGTGGATCCTTTCCTGAAATTCACCTTCATCGCTAAGGATAGAGCGACGAAGCTCAAGGAGCCAGCGACGGCGACGATCATCTACCGGGGTCTCAGCAATAATATGGTGAATCAGTTGCAACGAATAGCCAGAACTCGTTTCCTCCTCTTCAGGGGCGAGCTCTTCTTCGAGTTCCTCGTCATCTTCAATAAACAGGTCATTCCCATCAGGGGCTGCGCCAATATCTCTACGATTCTTCTTATCGTACATTTGAACGTCTCCTCACACAGAAGCGGATGACTTTACGATAGAGTTTACCACAGTGCCCACAATTTTACCAACAATTATTTAGATTCTACCTAAATTGAGGAATACTGCGATAATTTTCAATAGTTTAGCACAATCTGCCACACGAATGCAACAAAAAAACAAGTTTGAAAGAAATTTATAATGAATTCTCTAATATTTACTATAGTTTGGACAATCGTATCCGATTGAGGTAGAGTTTCCAAGGAACCGTAGATTTTTCTACGACTCACACATCTCTATGGAACTCAGAAAAAACGCTGCACACCGTAGGTTGGGTTGAACGGATCCCTCCAAAACATCAGACATAGACAATCCTCTTTGGCATCTAGGAGATCCCTGAACATCCCAAAGCCCGAGAGAAACCCAACGATGTTTCTGAAAGTGGTGTGTGTGTTGGGTTTCGCTCTATCTATTTATAGGAAGCGAGTATTAGCCAGATGCGGTTTCGATAGCACAAAAGGGGACCGAGGTTTTACCGCTCAACCCAACCTACGGTTCTCTTGATGGTTAATTACTACAAGAAATTGTCCAAACTATAGTAGATGTAGAGATGAGACAAACGATTAATTTGACTTTCATCAGACTGTATGTTAAGATAGCGACAAACTCCCACTGCGAGGCAAGCAGGAGAACTCTTACCATGACACTGATATCTTTATTAGAACATTCAATCGAGCACTACGGCAGTAAACCCGCATTGGCACATAAACCGAAAGGTGGCACCTATCAGGACATCTCCTACGCCGAACTCGGCGAATCGGTGCACGCTTTCAGTAAAGGCATCAATGCCTTAGGCGTGCAAAAGGATGATCGGATCGCGATCCTATCAGAGAATCGTCCGGAATGGGCGATCACGGACTTTGCTACCCTCAAAGCCGGTGGGGTAACCGTCCCCATGTTTTCAACGCTAACCGCGGCGCAGGTCGGCTATATCCTAAAAGATTCCGGATCAAAAATTATTTGTGTGTCTACAAGCAAACAGTTGGAGAAGGTAACCGCCATCCGAGACGAGGTGCCGACACTTGAACAGGTAATCATCTTTGATCCGATTGAAGGTGAAACGCCAGAAGATGTTATTCAATTTGAAGCAGTGTGTGAATTGGAAGGCGAGGAAACAGACGCTGCTGCCACTGAAGACGACATCGCAACAATTATCTACACTTCGGGGACAACAGGAGATCCGAAGGGAGTTATGCTGACGCACGCTAATTTCATTTTCAATTTACAGGCGTGCAAATCGCTTATTGATGTCAGCGATGCAGATGTATTGTTATCGTTCCTACCGTTATCGCACGTATTTGAACGGCTCGGTGGGCATTATGTGCCGCTCTTCTCCGGTGCAAAGATAGCTTATGCGGAGAGTACGTTTACGGTTGCACAGAATATGGGAGAGGTCGCTCCGACGGTAATGCTCAGTGTACCGAGACTTTACGAAACAATGCACGATAGAATCCTACGTGCTGTGCAAGAGGGATCACCGCTCAAACAGAAAATTTTCCATTGGGGTGTTTCAGTCGGGTCGGCAGTCAGTTCAGCGATTCAGCAAGGAAAAAAGCCGTCTGCAATTTTACAATTACAACAGAACATCGCCAACAAACTGGTCTTTGCGAAATTGAAAGCAGCAACCGGCGGAAGGCTACGTTTTTTCGTCTCTGGCGGTGCGGCGTTACCACAAGCAATTGCCGAATTTTTCCACGCGGCGGGGATCCTGATTTTGGAAGGCTATGGACTAACGGAGACCTCACCCGTTATTAGCATGAACCATCCGGAGGGTTGGAAGTTCGGGACGGTTGGGATGCCTGTCCCGGGCATAGAGGTACAAATCGCCGAAGACGGAGAGATTTTAACTCGCGGTCCGCACGTTATGAAAGGCTATTTCAATAACGAATCCGCAACAGCAGAGGTTATTGACGGAGAGAATTGGTTTCACACGGGCGACATCGGCATCATTGATGCGGATGGATTTGTCAAGATTACTGACAGAAAGAAAAACATCATCGTGCTTTCCAACGGTAAGAACGTTGCCCCGCAACCGATAGAGAGTGAGTTGGTGCAAAGTCCTTTCATTAACCAGATTCTGTTGGTGGGCAACGAACGCAAGAATCTCGCTGCGCTGATTGTCCCCAATTTTGATGCACTCAAGACGTGGGCAGCGGAAAACGGTGTTGCCACGGATGATCTCTCAACGATGCTCAAAACACGTGAGGTGCAACAACTGATTCAAAGCGAAATCCGGAGTCGTTCGACCGATTTCGCTGACTTTGAACAGGTGCGACGGTTCACCCTGCTTGAGAAGGAATTCTCTCAAGAAGAAGATGAGATGACCCCTACGCTAAAGTTAAAGCGGAATGTTATCATAGCGCGATACGGGGATGCTATTGAGGAGATGTATCCAGAGGATTCCTAAGTACAAAGGAGCAACAGGAATCAACGAGGTGACATTACAAGGAGTCCGTCTTTGATTATTTCAATTGTAGCAGGGGTTTCGCACATCGGTTCGCCGTCCGCATACAGTAGCATCGGCGTGTCAGTCTCAATTGTTAACGTACGGGTTTGGTGCATAGAGACAGCCGGATGTGATACATGCCCACCCCAAAAGAGCGTCACCATGAGTCGAAGCACCGTCAGAGAAGAAACTGGTCGGATAATACAGACATCGAAAAGCCCATCGTCGATTTGCGCATTCGGAACAATTTGAAATCCACCACCGTATCGATTCGTGATCCCGGTCGCCGCGAGGAGGAGTGGTCCTTCGTGTGTACCAAAATCTCCTTCAAGTCGCACAAAAGGTGGTTCATAGTAGAACAACGTCTCGACCGCTGCGTAAGCGTAGGAAGCAGTCCCCGCAAACAACGGTGTTCCCTTCGCCGCGCGACGACTCACCTCCGTATCATATCCGCAGGTAGCAATGGTGGTGAAATAGTTGTCAGCCGTCGGCTCTCGGCTATCAGCGGAAAGAATTGTCGGTTGTCGGTTGTCAGTATCTGGTTGGAAGGCTGGAAGGCTGGAAGGATCGGTCCCCACTCTTCCGCCCTTCCTCTCTTCCATTCCAAGCTCCTGCTGATCGCTGACGGCTGACGGCTGACGGCTATTATAGCAGCGTCCTAAATCGACGCGGATAGGGGTGCCAGCTAAAAGAGTTGCTATCGCAGCGTCAGGTTTCAGTGGGATACCAACTGCTGCTGCAAAATCATTGCCGCGACCACACGGAAGCACACCTAACGTTACATCCGGTGCCACCGCAATGCCGTTGACGACTTCGTGGAGTGTACCATCACCACCACAAGCAATCACCGACTGAATGCCATTAGAAACGGCTTCTCGTGCGAAACGCATCGCATCCCCAGATGCTGCAGTGAACACCAATTGTCCTTGATATCCAGATTCAGTGAGGGCAGCATAAGCCTGCTCAGCAATATTTCTTGCGTGCCCCTTACCGGAAATTGGGTTTGCGATGAGAATAAAATTTTTCATTGGTTAACGGTTGTCGGTCATTAGAGAAATGGCTGTCAGCAATCAACCGTCAGCAGTCAGAAGAGATTTCTGTGGAATTGTGATAGTTTTACACACCACAGCCCGATAACTGAAAACTGATAACTATTTTATCACCGCGATTTTGCCGACCTTTTTCTCCGTATCAAATTCAAGGACATAGATATAAACACCCGTCGATACATCCGCTGTGTTATTGCTCGTCAGCCACCACTCCTTACGATTGTGGTCCTGATCGGTCACATCCAACGTTTCAAGCAACTCACCTCTTGCGGTGAAGAGCTGGATGCGTGTGCCGACGGGTAGCCGGTCAAATGTGATTGCACCTTTATCAGCCACATTCGGACGCACCGGATTTGGATAGACACGGACCTGTGTCAGATCTGACACTGCTACCTCCATAATACCGAGCGGTATTTCAAGGGGACGCGTAGAAGCACGGATAGGGTTTTCATCGATATCACTCACATTGGACACAGTAATTTCATACTGATCCGTTGTACCAATAAGTGATTGTCCGAAGTGCGCAAAAAGCCTCTCTGTATCAAACGCCAAGAGGGCACGTCTGCCCATCCGATCGCGAATGGCAGATGCCGGATTCACACCACCAATCCGCTTCTCGGCTCGCAAGACATATCGGTTCTCGTCACCGATTCCGAGGTCCATCCGTCGGTCAAATGTAACGAGCACCCAGAAATTTCCTTGCATGGAAACCTCACTGGGTATGGCAATCTGAGATTCAGGTTGCACCTCTCCGGGACGGTGATAAGCTGCACGGATTAATTGGGGCGGTTCTCGCGGTGTAGCAGAAACAGCCTCAGTGCGTCGTGTTTCTTTTCCCTCTTCATTTTTCGCCGTGATGGTGTACCAGTAGGTATTATCCTTTGTTACCTGTCTGTCTAAGAACCTTGTGACGGTGAGGTTTTCCGCGACCTTTTTATACTCGTCATTTGCGGGTTCCTGCGCCTTTTCACCCTGCGCGCGGTAGACAGTAAAGTAGAGGGTCTGCTGTAGGGGCGAGGTCACCTCGTCCCTACTCGCCTCGTCGTCCTGTTCAGCGTCCCATGTAACATGCACTGCCTTTTCCGTCAACGGCCTCGCTTCAAGGTTCCACGGCATGAGTGCATCAATAGCATCAGGATCCGTCGCGAAAATGGATTCAAAGCGATAAATTCCATCCTCAAGATTCACATAAAACTCGTCAAACCCGTTTTGATTGAGATCCACCGTAAAAAGAGCAGGCGTTTCCTCCATTCTCCGATGCCAAAGTGGCCGCAACGCCGCGCCATCCCACTGCATTACAAAGAGATTCGGATAGGTAGCAACAACCAATACATTAGAACCATCACTATTCAGGTCTCCGATCGAGAGAGCGTTTCCTCTCAACCGGTGCGGCGCAATCGCGACAGCCGCATCGCGTGTTCCATCCGAGAGCATCGCGTAGCCGCTCGGTGTGTGCGTAAAAACAAAGAACTTCCAGATACGCGGTCCCGAAGGATTATCCGGTAGCGATAGTAAGCCACCAACGACAAACTCAGAAATACCATCACCCGTGAGATCGCCTACAGTAAATTGTGTGATGTCCTTAAGCGGAAGTTGTGTTTGCCACTCAAGACGGAACGTATTACGGATGGAAGTAGATTCATAAACGAAAAGATCACCTTCGCTATCCGCTGCCACTAACTCCACGCTCCCATCACTATCAAAATCGTCAATAGCGAAACGTTGCGCGAATACATTGGAACCGGCGGATTCGTTAACCAATACGGCACCCTCAAGATATGTGTTTGTTATACTGTCGTATTCAAAGATAAGGAGTCGATCGTTGTTGTTATCGGCACCGATAATCTCTTTTTGTTCATCTCGATCTAAATCAGCAATGACACCACCGGACAGAAAAGGTGTTTCCCAGATAATCTGGTGAGGGTACCCACCCGGCGTGGTGCTCTCAATGAGAAAGGTTCGCGCATCGTCGGTAGCGAGTACTTCGAGTAAACCGTCCCCGTCGGTATCATCCACCGCCCATGTAACGAATCCCTCTAAATTGGAAAGTCCATCTACAGTCTCAAGCGTATGTGCCAATTCATATCGATTGCCACTTGGAAGACTTTCATAGATGGCGAGGATAGCAGACTGCAACTCGGGGTCAACTATATCAGATGTAGATGGGCTTCCGACGATTTCCAGCAAACCGTCTCCGTCGAAATCCGCAGTAACACTTGCGATGTGGAGCGGTGGGATACTTATAGCCTTTTCAGTGAACCCGCTCGGCGAAATATGTCCACCGACAACGTCAATCGTATAAAACGCGCCGCCGTTATCCTGCCTTGCCTTGAGGTTCGTTGTATTCTCCGCCTCAACAAAAAACTGATAGGTGCCACTGTCGAAACCCAAAGAAAGGAAATGCTCTACACCGAGATCGGTTTTCTCAATAGGTGCGAAAGGCGAGAGACTGTCTTTCCGGCGGTAATAGAGTGTATTCCGGGTGACATCATCTGTCGCCCATGTGAAAATCGTAAGTCCTCGCTCACCGTAAAGGGTCTCTGTTGCAGTAAGAGAGATAATTTGGGGCGGGGTCCGGTCTATACTCAAAACAACTTGGTCGTGTATCTGTTGTCCATCTGTGGCTGTCGCTGTTAAGCGGACGGTGTAGATGCCTTCTGGAACGGCTGTCGTATCCCAAACAACCAAGGTCTCACCGATTTTCTGTGTAGCGTCGGATTCGGTGAAAGGCGTAAACTCAACAGGGACCGTAGATGCTCCATAACTCATCTGCCAAGAGTGAAACTTATAGCCCCCGGCAGTCCCAACGACGGTAATCGTATCCGCACCACCGCTATTGGTTTCAGGAGCGAGGATACGCGCTTGCAATGCACTACTTGCGAGTAGCGCGCGTTCGGCGTTCACAGTGCCTGCCCCGACAAATTTTTCATCCAATACATCACTATCCTCTTGGTAGACAGGGTCAGCGGTGTTAATGAGTATGTGCCGGACCTCTTCATGCGTCAGTGCCGGACGTTTGGACAGGATTAACGCTGCAACACCCGCAACATGCGGCGAAGCCATAGAAGTTCCTGTTAGGAGTCGATACTGGTTGTTAATCTGGGTACTGAGAATGACGTTGCCCGGTGCCCCGATGTCCACAGACGCACCGAAATTGGACTGGTAGAACCGTTGTTGATTCTGCTCAGTTGATGCAACAGCGATAACCTTTCGGTAGGCAGCAGGGAAAATCGCGGCAGCCTTCTGAGAATTGCCAGCAGCAGCGACCAATACAACACCCCGGGCATACGCATAATCAATCGCATCCTGAATGACGAAAGAGCGGTGTTCACTGCCCCAACTCATGTTGATAACGCTCGCGCCACTGTCGGCGGCATAGACAATCGCTGCGGCGGAATCATCGTCCTGCATTCGGGAACTTCCACCGAGGGAGAGACCAGCGCGGATCGCCATGAGCGGACAGTCCCACGCAACGCCAGCGATACCGATTCCGTTATCAGGCATCGCACCGGCAATGCCTGCAACATGTGTGCCGTGTCCCTTTTCATCAATAGGCTCGTTATCACCTTCGATGTAATCACCCTCTCCTTGCAAATTAGGTGCATCGGTAAAATCCCAACCGTAGACATCGTCGACATAACCGTTGCCATCGTCGTCAAGATCGTTATCTGGAACTTCGCCCGGATTTATCCACGCTTTGGGTGCCAAATCATCGTGTCTGTAATCAATGCCGGAATCGATGATGGCAATCACGACCTCTCGATTCCCCTTTTCGATCGCCCACGCCTGTGGTAATTTCATTAACGGTAGATTCCACTGTTCGGAATACTTCGGATCATTCGGAACGACCGCGTCCACTAACGTTGGGCGGAGGTAGTTATACGCAACCGCCTCAATGAGCGGACTCTGCTCATAAATACCGCTAAGCTCCTCCAGTGGCGCATCAGGGGCAAACCGCAACAGATAGATACGTTTTAGGTTTGGATTCAGTGAGGTGCGAGCGAGGTATGGAAACAATTGATGTAAGGACTCAACCTTGTGCTTCGCGTGCAGGATGGCGATAGGTGCATTCGCTTGCAATCGCTGAACATCCGCTGCTGCCTCTGGGGTTAAACGAATTAGGAGTTCACCCGGGGTAATGTGCGGGACAATCTCCGCTACAGGCGGATTCTCCGCTTTAATTAGCGAGAACTCGGAGCAGATTAAAATTATTAAAAGTAAGATACCTACCGGTAAAATCTTAGAGCATTTCATAATGGCTATCGGTTGTTGGCTATCGGCTGTCGGTTTTCAGCCATCAGCAAAGAGGCATTGTGATAGGACAGCATATTTGCATCTGCCACATACCGATTGCTGACCGTTCACTCATTTGTCTGAATCAGGATTTTCAGGATGATACATCTCTTTTTTATTACCTACCCTCGACCAAAGGCAGTGGCTTGTAATACGTATAAAAATAACGCATACATTGGCGTTAGCAAGTTAAATTATTTTAGCATATCATTAAAGAAAAAAATAGCAAAAGCGGAATCAGGACATCTGTCGGTCATCAACTGTCTATACATCTTTTGGTTTCATAGAGCTGAATTAATAAAAGTAAAAGCCTTGCCATCAGCGGATGACTGATGACAAGGCTCTGTTTATATTCATCCAATGGCGAGGTTATTCAAAGAGTTGAAGTGCCCCGTCCTTGACCATAAGTATAGTCGCGTCATATACTGCCTCGCCATTGGGGTCAAACGAGAAATTCCCTAAAATCGTTGGGAAATCCATCGTCTGCGCCAAGGCATCTCGGATCGCAGCGGGATCTATTGATTGTGCGTCCGCAATCGCGTCGGCGAGAATGTAGAGTGTCGCGTACGATAGTGCCGCCCACGGTCCAGGTTCATAACCGTATTCCGCCTGATAATGCTGGACGAAGGCTTGGCTGCTGGGTATGGTAGACAGACCCGTCCATGCCGTAAACGCTATTGCCCCCTCGGCGGCATCGCCCACCTGTTGGAGTTCTATTGCAGTCAGATCAGGAACAATCAGTTGAATAGTGTCAGGGATACCGAGCTCACCCGCTTGAATGATAACCTGCACCATCTCTACTGACAAGGCAGAGACAAAGAGTGCATCAGGCTGCGGATCCAAGTTCATGATGTTGGTTAACTGCTCAGAAAAATCGGTCTCTCCCTTTTCAAAGGTTTCCTCGGTCAAAATCTCGACACCGCTCGCCTCAAGTGCTTTCTTTATCTCATCGTTGCTACTTATGGCGTAGGTATCAGCGGCATCGTATATCAGTGCCACTTTCTCATAACCGAGTTTCTCGTGAGTCGCCTTCACACCACTCGGATTCATTATATCTACAGCGATACCGGCGCGGAAGACATAATCCCCAATCGAGCTCAAACCCGCAGCGGTAGAAACCGAACTAAAAGCGACCACTCCCGCCTCTTGCGCAATCGGAAAAGCGTCTTCAAGGTAATCTGAGATAGCGATTCCGACAATCGCAGGTACGCCCTGGTCCACCAATCCTTGTACGGCTGCAATTGCCCCCGCTTCGGAACTCTGATCGTCCGCCGGAACGAACATGATGTTCGCATCGCTGAGCATATTAATCTCTTTTTGTGCCAACTCAAAGCCGCGTTTCATCGGAAGCCCATACGGTTCGGCATCTTCCCCTGTTAAGGATACGACAAGACCGATGGGAATCGTTGGACCAGCAGTCATCTGAGGTGCTGCCGCTTCAAAGGGCTGAAGCTTCCCGTCTTTTACGATATGCACAACCCGTTCCCTAACCCGATCATACATTGCCTCTCCGTTGGGATCAAACGAAAAATTTCCTAAAATCGTTGGGAAATCCATCGTCTGCGCCAAAGCGTCCCGAATCGCAGCAGAATCTGTCGATTGTGCATGCTCAATCGCGTTGGCGAGGATATGGAGCGTCGCATACGCTTGTGCCGCCCACGGTAAAGGTTCAGAATGGTACTTCGCCTGATACTTCTGGACGAAGGCTTGGTTACCGGGTGCGTCAGAGCCAGCAGACCATCCAGAAACAGTTATCGTCCCCTCGGCAGCATCGCCAGCCGCTTGGATCTCTTTTATAGTCAAATCAGGAACAATAAAGTGAACGGAATCAGGGATACCGATCGCGCGCCCTTGAACAATAATCTGCACCATCTCCGTTGCCAGTGCAGAGATAAAGACCGCATCGGGTGCCATATCCATTATACTGGTGAGTTGTGCAGAAAAATCGGTATCGTGGGTTTGGAAAGTTTCCTGGGTCAGAATCTCAACACCACCTGCCGCAAGTGCTTTCGTTATCTCCTCATTACTACTTGTGGAGTAGGTATCTGCGGCATCGTATATCGTTGCCACTTTTGTATAGTCGAGTTTTGCCTGTGTTATCTCCAAACCAACTGGGTTCAGTATATTTACGGCGAGACCAGCCCGAAAAATATAATCCCCAAGACTGCTTAAACCCGCAGCGGAGGAGATCGGACTAAAAGCGACCACTCCCGCCTCTTGCGCTATCGGAAAAGCCTGTTCGAGATGTGTTGAGATACCAATACCGACGATAGCGGGTACGCCTTGATCCACCAAGGTCTGGACAGCTGCCTTTCCACCTTCTACGGTACTCAGAGCATCCTCAGTGACGAACGTGATGTTCACATCGCTGAGCATATTAATCTCTTCTTTTGCTAACTCAAGACCACGTTGCATTGGAATCCCATACGATTCGGCGTTATCCCCCGTCAGAGCTACAGCAACACCGATGGGTATCCCTTCATCTGGCATCGGAGGGGTTTCGGTATCAGGCACTATCTTAGCGACCTTTTCGCAACCGGAAAGCCCGACAACTAAGGCAACAATCGCGAAAATAAACGCGAATGTTACGATTCTTCTTACATTCATGTTAAATCTCCTTTATTTTCAAATGAAAATTCGGGCAGGGCAATTAAGACAAATAACAAAAACGCCACTGCCTTCAACCAGATTTGTCGTCAGCAAAAAGAAATTTTGTATTAAGCCCCATTGACACCCAAAAACCGATTTGGGGTTAAGTATCCTAAGACAACGTTCTGGTGTAAAAAACAAAATCTGTACCAACCATTATTTTTTGGTTGGAAGTTGGTGTCAACTGAAAAAACGAAAGATATAGTTTTCGGTTTCAAACATCATTGACAGAGGGCATAGGGTTTAATTTGTAGAATCAGGATTGACAGGATTAGCGGATAGACAGAATTAAAAAGAGGCGAGATTGAAAATCTTACCTATTTCACCGGAGAAAATACAGCCAACACCTCCGATGTTTTTTCATCAGCAATAACAGTTACGAGATTCCCGCGACTGTGATTAGAAAAATTGACCACCCACGCGAATCCTTGAAACGATAGATATGCGTGAACACCGTTCTGACCGGTTAAAGCAATTTTTACACGCGCGTCCGATTTTGCGATACGAAGTATTACGTCCTTCGTCTGTCCAGAAGAAAACTGCTGGGTCTTCAGTAAATCCACTATCCGCTTACCCTTATCTACCGCTCGCGGCAACGCTTTCGGGTTTTGCTGCGCCAGATTTCGGAGTAGCGATGCATGTTGACGATATGTGTCCCTGTGCTTTTGATAGTTCTTGAGTCCGTAGGCAACTGGAATCCGTTCGTATTGCGCTGCACACATCTTCGCTGCATCCGATTCGAGGTGAAGCACCTTTACATAATCGCCGCTCTGTTCCGCCAACTCCCGCTGTTTCCTGAAGAAGGTCGGATAGATGCCATATTCATAAAACCGATCCGGATAGCGCGGTAACCATACTGCGATAAACTTCGCGATATTTTCGCGCTCGGTGTCCAGAACTGAAAAGGCATCGGGGTTAGAAACTCCACCCACAAATTCCTGCCATGCGGTCTCGGCACGCGTGCAGTGATATTGGTGCTGTTTCTGAATCTCACGCGCCTCTTTTTCCGCCCGTGCTGCCCACTTCTGGTATCCGTACCGTCTGTAGTAGTCGTGCGCAATCTCGTTCATTGGAACAGAGATACGTATGAGACATTCTGCTGCGGCTTCGTGCCAGAGCGCGAGCTTTCCAAAGTCGCCAGACCGCTCGTAACGTTTGATAAAAACCTCAGCAGTGGCTGTACCTTCTCGGATCGCCATAGTTGGCTGTGCAGTGAGAAGGAGAATAGGAAAGAGCAATAAGGCACGAAGCAAAGGGCGTTCTCCTTAAGTGGCGGACAGAAACCAAACGGCAGCTGTCCACTACTTTAACATAAAGCGGACAGTCCCCGAAAACGTTTCATCAGGTGCCAGCACAATCACGCCTGCGGAAATCCCACGCGCTTCCAAGTTGATAGCATCTGTCGGGCAGGTATAAGGTTCAAAACAGATGGCATCCCTGTCCGGTGGTGTATAGACAACAAGCTCCCGAAATTGCGCGTCCGATTCCATCACCATACCGTATCCCGTATCCCTATTCTCAATAAGGCACCGACTTACATCGTCAACCAATTGAATGTCCGTGAAGACGTGGTCAAGCTTCAGTTTCGCGAAAGGTTGTCCATTCCGCAGGTCAAGTGTGCCAGCGACATCATGCTGAACACCCGTTGGCACGAGGACATCGTCCAATTCCCAATACTTAGCGGCAGGGACGGTAATCATCGCCTCAGCCGCATTCGCTTCGGTGCCGAGGTCTACACTGAAATAAGGGTGGATACCGAAGCCCGTCGGCATATTCCGATCACCTGTATTCTTGATAGCAATCCCCATCGTCAAAACGGCATCCTTGAGTGTATAGGTAATCTCAATTTTAAAAGGGAACGGATACTGGCGGCTGACATCGGGAAAATCTCGCGAATTGAGCGAGCACATCAAAGTTGCCCCGTTTTCATCGGCAACATGGCTTTCAACTTGATACGGTTGATTCAACAACAACCCGTGGATCGTTGTTGGGGATTCGGGTGCCTTGTCAAACTGATAAGTCTCATCCTCAAATTGCCACGTGCCGTTCCGGATTCGATTCGGAAAAGGGAACAGAATCGGATTGCCGTAAGCGGTTGGACGTTCCTCCAGCGTGGCGAGATCCGGCGGCGGATCTATCAAGTTCAACCAAGTGTCCCCATCTGCCACCCTGAACGCGTAACAGTTATTGCCGAGTGCAGGCACAATCTCGGCGACGGCTTTTCCATCTTGCTGTATATAGTAGACCTGAAAACTACTTACTGTTTCCACGGCTACTGAGTACGTTGTATGTGCCATCGTTCTCTCTCCATCTGCCTTTGTGACTATCGTTAAAAGTAAGAAAAGAATTTTAATTATACCTTGCAGAGAAACGCCGTGAATTTGAAACTTTGACGTACCTTCCATACATCCCCCCTCCATTTTTCGGCGTACTCGCCCATAAGCGATCTGCTTCATTACCCGCTATGGGTTTGGTTGGAAGGATGGGACCCCTTCCATGCTTCCGCTCTTCCATTCCTCTCCCTCTCTATTACGCTTTGGCGCACCAATGGATACCGCGCCGCAACACCTCTCGGAAGTTCGGATTTGAAAAGGTGACATCATCGTGCCCACTCTGAAGGCAAAAGACACGGGAGTTGCCATATTCACGCGCCCATCCCAGTACATCCATGCTGTTCGGATGATCAACTGTCAGCAAGATGGAGCTATCATCGCCAGCGGATCCCATAGTATAGGTCTCGTCTCCCATCTCCCATTCGGCAAGCCCTTCCGTGATTGGATGGTTTGCATCAGCAACCTGCACTTGTAGTGTTTGACGAGGATAATATCCGAACTCGCCGCGCTCATCAATTCCGCACATTCCAGAATAGGCATCCCATTCTGGAAACGCCAAGATAGCATGATGCAGAATCACCATACCCTGCCCACGCGCTGTTAAACCGAGAATAGCCTCTGCTTGTGCATCTGTAGGATACGGACGGTGAAAATTGTAAAAGACAACGGTGTCGTAGTCCTGCAGGTCAGGGTCGTCCACAAAATCGTCCAGATCTCCTCGGACGAATTGAACACCTTCCATACTCTCAAATACTGCGTCAAACTGTTTTTCCTGAAACCCGTGCTCACCAGTTACAACCGCAATTTTCATAGTTCTTTCTCCTTTCAAAGTTTTATATTAACCACCATACACGGACAGGATTAGAAACCCAATCAGCGACAGGCATTTAAAAGAAAGAAATCTTTAATATCGCGCCCATTGCCATAATTGTCCCAAGGTCGGACGTTTGCCGTACATCAGAATCCCAACCCGGTAGATTTTCCCGCTGACAAGTGTGACGAGCAGGACAGTCGTGCACATCACTAAGATATTCAGTAGAATCTCCCACAAAGGCGGCATCAGTACGTTGATACGCATGAACATAAGTATCGGTGAGAAAAATGGAACGTGTGAGAGCAATACACTAAGTGTGGAATCAGGGATTCTAAACAATTGGAACATCAGTACGAAGGGAACAACAATGAGCATCGTGAGGGGTACGCCTGTCTGCTGCGCCTCCTCTTCGCTGCTGCAAATCGCACCAACAACAGCATAAAGCGTTGAATACATGAAGAAACCGATAATGAAATATATGAAGAAATAGGTAAGTATCTCGGCACTACTCGCTTTGACAGTCGCAATCACGAGGATAAGTGGTGTCGGCAAACCATCAATGCCAAAGATCCCAAGTATAGGCTCTATGTTCATTACCAGCAGCACTCCAAATACCACCCAAACAGCGAACATCGTCAAACAGACAGAGCAGACACCGACGAGTTTGCCGAGCAGGAGCTGGTGCGGTTTTATCGAAGAAACAATCACCTCAACAATTCGGGTTGTTTTCTCCTCAAGCACACTCCGCATGATGGAGTTAGCATAGATGAGAACGAACATGTAAAGCACAAAAACGAGGATGTATCCGAGTCCGAGCCGCGCCCCCGTCTCTATAGCACTTTCAACTTTAGCACCCCCGTCTTTCGCCTTGCCACTTTTAACAGCATAAGCGTTGAATCCAACGGCGCGCATAAGTCGACTGACTTCGCGCCGAGAATAACCGCTCTCGGCAAACCGTTTGTCACGGACGATATCTGAAATGATGCGGCGGAGCGCGTTTTGTACATTGGAATTTGTCACCGTTCTGGCATAGAAACGGACATCCCCGTTTGCAAAAACATCCTTCGGAATTTCAAGATAGGCGTAGAGCTTTTTTGTCCTGACGCGTTCTTGGAGGGCAATTTTTTCTTCTTCCGTGGCGGCGGTTTCCCTCTGTACCTGGTAGACGAGTTCACCCTTATGTTGAAAGGTCCGATGTTTAGCGATAGCTTCCTGCATCTGATCAAAGATTTCCCCCGTCTCATCAATAACCGCGAGTTTTCTCATCTCTTCGGTTTTACCCTCCATGATTGCGAGAAAACTGGACAACGCCACTAACCCACACATCAACACCGGCATGAGAAACAAGGAAACAATAAATCCTTTAGATTTAACGCGCGTCGTGTATTCACGTTTGATAACGGCGACAATTTTATTCGGCATTCTGCACCGTCCCCCCGTGTGCCTCAACGCTCTGGACAAAAATCTCGTGCAACGTCGGTTCCATTAGTTCAAACCGTGTCACATCAACACCCTTCTCGACCAGTTCGCCAAGTAATGGACGATAGTCCTCCGGTGTCTTCAACTTGATCTCAGCATACTGCCCGAAATCGTTGATCCCTTGAATGTAAGCGGAATCGCGAATTGATTCGAGGCTACCGAGGTATTCAATCTCAACAGAATTTTTGCCGAATCCACGCTTCACAGCGCGGAGTTCACCTTCAAGCAACACTTTGCCTTGGTGAATGAGGCAGATGCGATCACAGAGTTTCTCTACTTGTTCCATTACATGGGTTGAGAAAATAATTGTACTGCCGTCCTCACGCAGTTCAAGCATCAAATCTTTAAGGAGCGTCATGTTAATCGGGTCCAGTCCAGAAAAGGGTTCATCAAGGATAATCAACTCCGGTTTGTGAATGACCGTCGTAATGAACTGAATTTTCTGTGCCATCCCCTTAGAAAGTTCATTAATCCGCTTGTTTTCCCATTCCGACAGCTGCATTTTCTCTAACCACCGTTCAATCTCAACGAGTGCTTGCTGCTTGTATAAGCCTTTCAATTCGGCAATAAAAAGGATGACATCCCGCACCTTCATTTTGCGGTACAAGCCACGTTCCTCCGGCAGATATCCAATCTGGTCCAAAAAATCTCGGACCTGCCGATTTCCACTGAACGTAATACTCCCCGCATCCGGCGCAATGATGTCCATTATCATGCGGAGTGTCGTCGTCTTTCCAGCACCGTTGGGACCCAAGAGTCCGTATACGCTCCCCTTTTCAATACCGAAGGAGATATCCGACACCGCCGTGAAGTCACCGAACCTTTTATGAACATTTTCGAGCTGAAGGAGATTCATCGTTTTGTATCCGCTCTAATCAATAAGTGATTGATAGGTGAGGACCCGGAATTGGGCATGAAATGACGAATCGCCAATCAATTGCGTCATCAAGATGCCGATTAAATCTTCGACGGGATCAATCCAAAACGTCGTGCTTGCGAGTCCACCCCAACTGTAAGTCCCTAAGGAACCGAGCGTGTGCGTGTCAGCAACATCGGTAACGACAGCGAACCCAAGACCGAAACCGCACCCTGTCCTTTCAAGCGGTTGCCAATCGTCAGAGATATGGTTCATCCTGATGAGTTCGACCGTTTTTCTGCCGAGGAGTCGGACACCATCAAGCTCTCCGTCATTCAGCAACATTTGGCAGAAACGGAGGTAATCGGCGGCAGTCGATTGTAAGCCTGCACCACCGGAGTGGAAAAAACTCAACGGTCCGCTTGAAACAGGCGCGTTCTCCATTACCTGAATGCCACCGCTTTCCGTGGGTTCATACAACGTCGCATATCGGTCAGCCTTGTCGTCCGGCACCGAGAAAGCAGTATCAACCATACCTAAAGGCTCACAAATTTGGGTTCTCAAGAATTCCGCAAACGGCATTCCCGATACGACCTCCACAAGGTAGCCGAGCACATCGGTAGACATACCGTAATTCCACCCATCACCGGGGTGATGAAGGAGCGGGATATTTCCGAGCTCCTGCGCCATGTTCGCGAGGTCTCCACCGTAGAAATTCGCTTCTCTATACCGCTCATTAATCGGGTGCTCCCAGTCTCCTCCGTAGATAAGTCCAGCAGTGTGCGTGAGCAGATGCTTTACCGTCATCTCGCGTTCCGCATCAACGATAGCACCGCCATCCGCAGTATAAACCTGCATGTCCTTGAACGCAGGAATAATTTCGGCTATCGGTGCGCCGAGTTGAAAATGTCCTTCCTCATAGAGCATCATCACAGCAACGCTGGTAATCGGTTTCGTCATTGAGTAGATGCGGAAGATGGTATCAAACGCTACCGGTTTCGCAGTAGCGATGTCCTGCGTCCCGAACTTCTCAAAATGGACGAGTCTACCCTCACGCGCGATCATCGTCAATGCACAGGGTATTTTACCATAGTCAATCCAGCGTTGCATGACCGGAGCAATGCGTTCTAAACGCGAGGTTGACATCCCCACATCTTCAGGCACAGCCCGCGGTAATCCTTCATATATTGCCATTAAAATCTCCTATAGATTAGTTATCAGTTATCATATCATTTCTGATTGAAATTGTAGCATAAACTTTCAGTTTGGGTTTCCTTTGTAGCATAGACTGTTAGTCTGTGCCCTAAGGTGTGGTTAATGCGATATGAACTTTTAGACATGGTATCAGATGCAAGAAGTGTTTGATTCATCAAAAATCTCTTGTAACTGATAACCGATAACCGACAACTGATAACTATTACTCGGTTAGTGTCTGATAGACCAGCACCTTAAATTGTTGTTGGAAAGGGTAAGGGTTATTGAGAAGTTGTGTCAAGAGCAAGCCGACCAATTCCTCTTCAGGGTCAATCCAGAAAGTGGTAGCAGCGGCACCACCCCAACTGAAATTCCCGACCGATTCCAGAATATTCGGGGAATCCTTACCTGTCACAACAGCAAAACCGAGTCCAAACCAATCATCGTGATGCGGATAGCGCATCAATTCAACTGTCTTTTTGCCCAATATACGGACACCATCAAGTTCACCACCGTTGAGCAACATTTGAGAAAACCGCATGTAATCCGCAGCAGTCGAGACAAGTCCGCCACCGCCCGATGGGAAAAAACTGACCGCATCGTTTGCGAGGGGTGCATCTTCAACACGTCGTTTCTGTCCCTCTTCTCTGTTATGCCGGTACAGTGCTGCGTACCTCTCAACTTTCTCCGGTGGCACTGAAAACCCAGTGTCTACCATACCGAGGGGACCAAAGAGACGGGTTTGGAGGAATGCTTCAAACGGCATTCCGGACACCACTTCCACAAGGTAGCCGAGCACATCAACAGAAACACCATAGGTCCACCTTTCACCCGGTTCGTGAACGAGCGGAATGTTACCGAGTTTTCCCACCATATCCACCAAGGTTGAGTCGGGTTCAAAGATTTTCGCCTCCTTATAGCGTTCATCAACAGGTTTATTGCCCCAACCGTAGGTCAACCCGGCAGTATGCATAAGGAGGTGCTTAATCGTTACCTCCTTCTTCGCATCCAAGATTTCACTCTGGTCCTCGTTGTAGACCTTCATGTCCTTAAATTCAGGGATAAATTTAGAAACGGGTGTGCCGAGTTGAAAATGTCCTTCCTCATAGAGTATCATCACAGCAACGCTGGTAATCGGTTTCGACATCGAGTAAATGCGGAATATCGTGTCTGGCTCAACAGGTTTGCTATTCTCAACATCTCGCATGCCGATGGTTTCAAAATGGACAATTTTCCCGCGTCGTGCCACAACCGTTAGGAATCCCGGCAGGTGCCCCTTATCAACGTAATCTTGCATGACAGGACGGATGCGTTCAAGGCGCTCAGCAGAAACACCTACCTCCTCTGGCACCGCCATCGGTAGTCCCTGTCCCAAAGCGACGGTGGTAACACCGAAAAGCAGTAAATATATGTAATAAGCCAATAATTTCCTCAATTCGTTCTCCTCCTTTTTAAGCCGATTAATTCCTCAATCAACAATTGACTGATAAGTTAGTACACGGAATTGGGCGTGGAATGGTGAATCCGCACCGACCAATTGGGTCATAAAAATACCGATCAACGCTTCCACAGGATCAATCCAAAATGTGGTACTTGCCATACCTCCCCAACCGCAAGTGCCTACGGAACCGAGCGTGTCTGTATCAGCGACATCTGTAACAACGGCGAACCCAAGTCCAAAACCGGACCCAGTTCTCTGGTTAGGTTGCCAGTCGTTAGAAATATGGTCCATCGTGATGAGTTCGGCTGTTTTTCTGCCGAGCAACCGTACGCCATCGAGTTCACCATCGTTGAGCACCATTTGGCAGAAGCGGAGATAATCCGCGGCGGTCGATTGTAGCCCTCCACCACCAGAGTGGAAAAAACTCAGCGGTCCAGTTGCAGCATGGACCTTTTCAATCGCTTGAAGCGCACCATCTTCCCCGAATTCATATACCTTTGAATACCGGTTAGCATCTTCAACCCGCACCGAAAAACCGGTATCCTTCATGCCTAAAGGCTCAAAAATACGCGTTTTCAAAAACGTCTCAAACGGCATACCAGATACGACACCTACAAGGTAACCGAGTACATCGGTAGACATACCGTACTTCCACGCGGTGCCGGGTTGGTGAATGAGCGGAATACTTCCGAGTTTTTGTATCATGTTCACGAGATCTCCGCCGTAGAGATCTGCGTCCTCATATCGCTGATCAATCGGATGATCCTCCCTATCGCTTTCATAGATAAGTCCAGCGGTATGCGTGAGTAAATGTTTTATGGTTATCTCGCGTTCCGCATCAACAATTGCACTGCCGTCTTCCGTGTAAACTTTCATGTCTTTGAAGTAAGGAACAAATTCGGAGACAGGCGTACTGAGTTGAAAATGCCCTTCTTCGTAGAGCATCATCACAGCGACACTTGTAATCGGCTTCGTCATCGAGTAGAGGCGGAAAATAGTGTCGAATTCCACGGGTTTAGCGGCGGCGATATCCTGCATGCCAAACTTTTCAAAGTGGACCAGCCTACCGCCACGCGCGATCATCGTCAATGCACAAGGAATTTTTCCGTTGTCAACATACCCTTGCATAACCGGCGTAATACGCTCCAACCGCGAGGTTGACATGCCCATCTCTTCAGGCATTGCCCGCGGTAATCCTTCATATACTGCCATTAATGTCTCCTATAGATTAACCCAAGTTGCTACTTACAAGTTTTGAAGGTTCAAGGAGATTTTTCACGCATTTTCCTCACCCCAGAGGGGTGATATTGCTTCGCAGTGAGAATAGAAAATGCGGTCTACAACTTCTTGCACTCCAGCGGAGTGCTATGTGCACAAATAGGTGACAACTTAGGTGATAGATTAGTTGTCAGTTATCAGCTGTAAGAAGTATTTGATTCATCAAAAACCTCTTGTAACTGATAACTGATAACCGACAACTGACAACTATTATTCAGTCAGTGCCTGATAGGTCAGCACTTTAAATTGATCGTGGGAAGAGGACACGTCACTGATCTGCGTCATGAGCAAACCGATCAACTCCTTTTCAGGGTCAATCCAGAAGATGGTCCCAGCGGCACCACCCCAACTGTAACTTCCTATCGACTCCGGCGTGTCTTTTGGGTCTTTTTCATCGGTGTCTTTCGATTCTTTATCATTTACGACGGAAAAACCGAGTCCAAACCAACCGTTGTGATGCGGATACCGCATTAATTCGACCGTTTTTTTATCCAATATACGGACACCATCAAGTTCACCACCGTTGAGCAACATCTGACAAAACCGCATATAGTCTGGAGCAGTGGAGACGAGTCCGCCACCGCCCCCTGGAAAGAAACGGATCTCACCATTCGCGAGTTGTGGATCCTTATCAACACGTTCCAACATCATTTTTTGCTCTTTATGACCTTTGATATCCTTCTTCTCTATAGCACCGTTCTTCTTTTTTTCTTTGTCTTTATCGCCTTTCATCCCGCCTTCTTTGTTAAGTTCATAGAGTGCGGCAAACCTGTCCAACTTCCCTACAGGTACTGAAAATGCAGTATCAACCATACCGAGCGGTTCAAAGAGCCGCGTTTGGAGGAATTCTTCAAACGGCATCCCCGAAACCACCTCCACAAGGTAGCCGAGTAGGTCAGTAGATACACCATAGGTCCACGCTTCACCCGGTTCGTGGACTAACGGAACAGTGCTCAATTTTTGTGCCATATCCGCCAACGTTGTGCCGGGTTCAAAAATTTTCGCCTCCCGAAAGCGTTTATCGGCGGGTTCGCCGCCCCAGCCATAGATTAACCCTGAAGTATGCATGAGGAGATGTTTGATTGTTATCTCCTTCTTCGCATCCAAGATTTCAGTCTGGTCCTCGCTGTAGACCTTCATATCCTTAAATTCAGGGATGAAATCGGACACAGGTGTGTCGAGTTGAAAATGTCCTTCTTCATAAAGCATCATCACTGCGACACTCGTAATCGGTTTCGACATCGAGTGGATACGGAAGATTGTGTCTGCTTCGATGGACTTGTTATTTTCAATATCTCCCATACCGATGGTTTCAAAATGAACAATTTTGCCGCGTCTCGCCACGACCGTCAGGAACCCCGCTATACGTCCATCATCGACATAACCTTGCATCACAGGACGGATGCGTTCAAGGCGTTCAGCAGAGACACCAACTTCCTCCGGCACTGCCATCGGGAGTCCTTGTCCAAAAGCGAGTGTAGTAACACAAAAAAGCAGTAAACATGTATATGCCAACAATTTCCTCAATCCGTTCTCCTTTTTTATTACGGCACCCGCTTAAGGTATCCCCAACGCGTTGCGAGTTTCCCACCGGGCTCAACGCTGAGAATTTGCGCTAACCCGACATCCATCGCCTCTTGAATTTCATCTTCAGTTCGTGCGACATTGGAGATGCGTATCTCGTCAATGATACCTTTTAATCCATTTGCGTTATCGAGATTCGGCACACCGATTGTAATCGGATCGTTACTCTGAAACGTCTGAGCGTTCGGAGCCTCGGTCTCCAATTCGCCATCAACGTAAACGCGTCCCATCTTACCATCATAAGTAAAGGCGAGGTGATGCCATTTATTATCCGTGATGTCGGTCGTCCCATCTATACTGAACGCGCATCCACCATTTGCCCCGATCTGTGCATGCAAAACGCTCTTATCTACATGAACCCAAATGCCGTAGTTTCGATTAGTGCACCCCGCCTGCTGTTTGCAGACCATGCCCTGCCATTTCCCTGTGGACTCTTTCACTTTAACCCACGCTTCAATACTGAGCGTTTCTAACTCAAGTTCCTTCGTAGAATCCACGACCACGTAGCCGCCAGCATCGCCAGGGAGCTCCAATCCTGCCCCGAATTTCGCTTTGACCCACTTCGGACTTCCCGCAAATTTGCCATCGTGCCCGTTGCCAGAGGCATCCTGCACCGTTTTCCCGGTCCCCTCTTCAAAAAGCCAAACAGCAACTGTATTTTCATCAACCGCTGCACGTGTAGATACGCAGATAAACAACGTTAAAACCGCCATTGCGATAAAAGTATACTTGATGCTATAGCAAAATTTTGTATCCATGGTGCGCATGATTATCTCCTCCTTTATTGCGGTATTCTATCAAAAAATGAATGTTAAGTCAAGTATTTGGTGGTGCATGCTCAGTGCCATTCAATACTCCATTCTCCGCTCTAATTTTTACCCCCAGATTCAGTAGGTCCGGTTTCCCAACCGCACCGGACTTAAAAAAGAAGATTCAAACGTTCAGACAATCCGATAATTTATTTAAAACTAAATCGCTCTGCTCATCAGAGATAAAAATGTTGACACGAGATTACGCATCGCATATAATTTCGCATGTTCACTTGTAGGCGTGCGGTGGACGTGCGCGAACTACAAGCGAGATACATAAGGAGGTCTTCCTAAATAGTTAATTATCTATGTTTTTCTTGTTTTTTCTATGTTTTTGTGGTATGCTTATAGTATGAAACACTATAAAACACCACGAGAAACATCGGAGATTCTCGGTATTTCTATAGATAGACTCCGACGGTTAGCAGAGAACGGCACAATCTCTACTATCCGAACGCCGGGTGGACAAAGGCGTTATGATGTGCAGGGGTATCTTGATGCGCAAACCGAAACAGAGATTACTACCATTGGGTATTGTAGAGTCAGCAGTAGCGGGCAAAAAGAAGACCTCACGTCCCAAGTCGCGTATGTCCAAAGCCACTATCCTGAAGCAGAGATTATTCGAGACTTTGGAAGTGGTATCAACTTCAAAAGAAAAGGACTTCTCTCCTTACTGGAACGCATCTTGCGAGGTGATAAACTCCACATTGTTGTTGCCCATCGGGATCGACTCGCCCGATTCGGCGGAGAAGTCATACAATTCTTGGTCGAACAAAACGGTGGAGAAGTCGTGGTTCTCGACGAGACTGTTTACAGCCCCGAGGAAGAACTTACTGCCGATCTCCTCGCAATTCTGCATGTCTTTTCCTGTAGAATGTATGGACTCCGGCGATACCGTGACCAAATCAAAGAAGATCGAAATCTTTCCCACAGTGGAACAGAAAGCGATACTCCGTAGATGGTTTGGCACGTCTCGATATACGTATAATGCGTCGGTATCTGCTCTACAAGAGCAAGGAAACCCACCGAAGAACTTCAAAGGACTTGTTTCCATTGTGCTTGACCGCCTTCCCGAATGGCATGTAGACACACCGCGCCAAATCAAGGCAGGCGCGGTTATGGATGCGTGTCAAGCGGTTCGCAATGCCAAAATAAAGGCAAAAGCGACAGGTGAGCGTCAAAACGTCAAGTTTCGGTCCAGAAAGAATCGTAGACAGACACTTTATCTGCGTGCCGACTCCCTGAAAAACAATGGTTTTTATGTTCGTTTTTTAGGTGATATGAAGATGTCAGAGCCTTTGCCTGCTAAACCACAAGGGACAGGTAAGAAATCAGAACGTGATACGAATGCGGAGGTCAAGGATTCTCAATTGATACTGGAAAATGGCAGATATTTTCTCTGTGTTTCTTATGTTGAGAAGAAAAAGACGCGAGAACCAAGCGGTAGAATAGTAGCACTTGACCCCGGTGTTCGTGATTTTATGACGTTTTTCTCTGAAGAGAGTTTCGGTTGGTTAGGACAGCAGTGTATCAACCGTATTCAAAGATTGTGTCAACACTGCGATAACCTCCTATCACGCGCAACGCAAGAGAAACGCCCGCTACGGCGTGCTTTGCGGAAAGCCGCGAATAGAATAAAGGTAAAAATCCGTAATCTCATTGATGAACTTCACAAAAAGGTTGCACACTTCCTCGTAACAAACTTTGACATCATTTTGCTTCCAACCTTTGAGACGAAACAGATGACGAAACGAGGCGCGCGGAAGTTGCGAAAGAAGTCCGTTCGACAGATGCTAACACTCTCACACTATAGATTCAAAATATTTCTGAAACACAAGGCTTTGGAATATGGTGTGCGAGTTGTTGATGTCTGTGAAGTTTATACTTCTAAAACGGTGTCTTGGACAGGTGAAATCGTCGCGAACCTCGGCGGCTCTAAAGTTATCAAGTCATCGGAAGGTCATCGTATGGATAGGGATTTGAACGGCGCACGTGGGATATTCATCAAGAATGTCGCAGGTGCTTTGACGGTTCGTCCATCTACTTAGGTAGATGCAAACCGCGTTTTACAGAGATTTTTCTGTAAATACGCAGGTTCAAAGGAACAGGCTGATATGGCAGAACGAATTAAAATGGGATTAGTCGGATGCGGTGGTATGTCCGGTGCTCACATGGGCGGGTATCGCCAACTCTGGTCCCAAGGCATCAGGGATTATGAGATTGTGGCAGCGTGCGACATCGCAGAGGAACGCGCTGAGGAACGTGCAAATCAGGCGCAAGAGTTCCAAGGTGGCACGAAACCAGCCGTCTATACAGAACTCGACCAGATGCTGGCGAAACACCCCGATCTGGAGTGTGTTGACATCTGCGCGCTTCACAGTGCCCACCACACACTCGCTGTCCCTGCACTGGAGGCAGGGAAGCATGTTATCATCGAAAAGCCGTTCGGTATCACAATGCGGGCATGCAAACTGATGATGGACGCGGCGGATCGAAACGATAAGATTATCTCTGTCGCTGAAAACTATCGCTTGGCACGTATCCAACGCACACGCAGCTGGGCAATCGCGCAAGGACGTATCGGCGACCCTCGTATGTTCTTCTGGATAGAGGTCAACGAAGGCTTAGGGAAATGGGGTTGGCGTAACTTCAAGATGGATGCAGGCGGCGGTTGGGCATTAGATGGCGGCGTGCATTTCACCGATCTGATGCGCTATATCCTCGGCATGGAAGCCGAAGAGGTCTATGCCATCAACAAGGCTTACGAACCTTTCCGATACGACAATCCGGCAGAAAGAGAAGGCGGTTATGCGGTTGATGTCGAGGATGCCATGATCGCTACCATCAAGTTTGAGCAAGGCGTTACAGCGCAGTGGACATGGGTAGGTTCAGCCCCTGGGCGAGGATTCGGTCAACATACCGTCTACGGCAGCGAGGGCGCGCTTGACTGGAATCAAGGATTGGTGCCCCGCGGCGGTGAGCCGATTTCCAACGAAGACCTGATGAAAGAATTCACCGATAGCCTCAGCGATTCGGAACGGGAATACTTCTTCCCGGGCGGCGTAGAAGATACCGTTGCGATTGAACTGAAATACTTCGCCGATGCAATTCGGACAGGTGGTAAGCCGGAAGTAGATGATGTCGAAGGCATGCGGTCAGAAGCCATCTGCATGGCAGTCTATGAATCGGGATGGTTCGGTCGTCCAGTAACAATTGAAGAGATCGAAAACTGCGAACTGGAAGGCTACCAGAAGGAAATTAACGATAAGTTAGGAATTGGGGTGTAGGTGCTAATTTAACCCAAGTTGCTACTAACAGGTTTGGCACATTTTAGAAAGGGTCTTGGTCTTTTTCCCCACCCCGTAGGGGTGATATATCTATAGAAAATGGCGTATTTACGCGATTGCACTCCAGCGGAGTGCTATATCCTATAATAAGTAGCAACTTGCGTTAATTTAATGAAAGGAGTGGAAGGTTGGAAGAGCTTAGTTGGGAGATTGGAGGGCACCATCCTTCCGTTCCTTCATGCTTCCATCCAAAAATCTTCTGCCTTTCTGATGGGTTAGAATTATGAATCGATTGGACGGGAAGGTTGCGATCGTTACAGGTGCAGGGAAAAAAGGTGAAGTTGACGGTACCGGCTACGCGACATCAATGCTCTTCGCGAGAGAAGGTGCGAAAGTCCTGTTGGCAGACATCTCCCCTGAGAACGCCAACGCCACACTCACAGAAATCGAGGCAGAGGGTGGCGAAGCATCGGTATTCATCGGCGACCTCTCCACAGAGGCAGCCTGTGCTGGAATGGTAGAAGCTGCCGTCGAACGTTTTGGTAAAGTGAACGTCCTCTTCAACAACGTTGGACTCGGCGGTTCCGGGGTGGTCACACAGGTAGACGAAGAGAAGTGGGACAGGGTGATGGATGTCAACCTCAAGAGCATGGTCATGGCGTGTAAATACGCCGTACCTCGGATGGCTGAGGCAGGCGGCGGCTCAATCATCAACGTCTCATCAATCGACGCGTTGCGCGCCGGTTCATCCCGAAATCTGCCGTATGCAGCCGCGAAGGGTGGGATGATTTCCGCCACAACAGTGATGGCGGTTCATCACGGACGCGATAACATCCGGGTGAACTGTATCGCGCCCGGGCACCTCTACGCTTCGTTTCCTGCCCCCTATCTGAGCGAAGCGGAGCGCGAACGGCGTCGTCTTATCGGACCGCTCGGTACAGAGGGAACCGCATGGGATGTCGCTTGGGCAACCGTTTTCCTCGCCAGTGACGAATCGAAATGGATCTCCGGTGTCACTATTCCGATTGATGCGGGTCTACTCGCCGCAACACCACTCGCCGTTGTACACCAGCTTGATGAATAAAGGAAACCTCATCGCCGCCTTGATGAATAAAGGAAACCCTCATTGCCGCTGGCGAGGATTGTATCCTCGCCTCTTGTAATATTAAGGTAGGTTCGGTTTGCAACCGAACCATAACTGTCAATTTTAGAAAAATAGCCCTCGCGGACCCAGGACCGGTAGGTTCGGTTTGCAACCGAACCGGATTCTACGCGAAAACCTTGAAGGCTTCAAACGCCTCTTGAATCCCGTAGGGATGGTATCTGTGTAGGCCCGTAGGTTGGGTTGAACGGGGTTGAAAATCAAAGGCAGATATTTCAAAATACATCAAACCTAATATACCCGTATACACATAAAGAAACCGAGTGAAACCCAACGCTCTTTGCGTCAAACACTACAAACATGGCAGTAGTTTCCGTTGGGTTTCGCTATCTCGTTGACTGATAGAACGGTGTAAAGCGGTAAAAGTGCTTGGTGGGTCCGTATCATTTTTTTCGGTTCCGCTCAACCCAACCTACGATGCTATGATGCGTTTTTTCTAAAATTGACAGTTATAGAAACCGCACCCACCGAATCTAAAAAAGAAAACGGGCAGTGTCCAATACGGCACTGCCCGTTGTTATCTCAGGGATTATTAATTGTTACTCTTCATCGGTTAGTCACGTGATTGTTTCAATACACCCCACTGCGTCGCAAACTTACCTTTAGCGGAAATGAACCCTCTCAAGCGGACCGTAGCTAACGTCTGACGCTCACCCGCCAAGGATACATCTTCAATCTGGTAATAGTAGATGACGTTCGGTTTCGCTGTGGCATCCGTCCATGTGTAGGTAGTGCTTTCCGCTTTCGTACCTGCCCCCGGAATCAGCTGCGCGTTGACGATCTTGAATTCACCCATCTTCGTTTGACTCCGCAGGATATTGAACCCCGCGTTGTCCACCTCAGATTGGGTTGTCCACTGGATGACAATTGCGCCGCTCTCGGTGCGTTCCGGACGGAAGTGTGAGAGTTCAACAGGGAGTTCGCCCCCTGCTCGGATGCCCGGACTACCGTAGTCGGAGCTGCTGCCATACCAAGTGTCAATTCTTTTTCTCGATAGCCACGAGAAATCGGTGTCTGCTGCGCGGACCCATCCATCTCGCCGGGTGCCATCGTGTACTATGCCCCTGTTAGTGTACCTCCCGGTTCGCTGGTTATAGTCGCGATACCGCCGAATGATTGAAGTGCGACTCGCGTCTTCCGTCCAACCGTCAGGCAATGCCCATGCGGGGGTCAAGGTTCGCCTATTAAGGTTTCCAACCTCATCGGCGGGATTACCTCTCCCATCAACGAGCTGGATGTGGAACCCCTGGGTTGGGTGTAAGAAAGGATCGCGCCGGCTATTCATACCAAATTCACGAGCGAGTTCTGAGTAGACGCTGAAGACGCGGGTAGACACGAAGTGATCTCGTCCAGTCCTTTTGTGAGTAGTATCAGAGTGTCTGCCATTCGATGAGACGATGAGCACCGTTTGGTCCGCCGCGATAGTTTTTACGCTACCGCTATTTTTAAAATTAATTGTCCGGGGGAACCGATCGTCGTAGTTTTCAATGATGAGCTCCCATCCGCTGCCAGCATCTAAGGCAACGGCTTGGTTAGAACTATTGGAAAGTTCAATCCATTGAATGTCATTTGTACCGCTATCAGAAGCGAACATGATTTCATTAATCGTCACTGTTGGCGCGGTTCCTGGTGACGTACCGGTTGCAGCGACCCTAAAGGTGTGTGCGGGGGAAGGCGTTGCTGCGTTCTGTATCCCACCTGCGTCTGCTACAGCCCCCGCCTTGATCTGCACGGTCACCGTTGTAGCACCGGAATCAGGGATGAGCGTTGCGACGTAACTGCTCGTAGCAGGAATCAAGCTGAGCACACCGATCGTGGCACCGATGACGCTAACCTCACTGGCAATCAGCGTCGCCCCCGCCTGTAGAGGCTCGTCAAAGGCAATAGTTACGCTATACACACCGCCACCCACGGGTATCGGCGTAATCGTCGCGACGGGGCCGGTCGTATCCACAGTAAACGTGCCTTTCGGAAAGATATACGCGCCGGTAGCCGAAGGTTCCACTGTTATCTGTGTTATGCCTACCCAGGGGCGAATTGTCACTGTCCAGACTCTTCTCGCAGCATCAGATGTGAGACCATTAACATCAATAGACCCACCGACGATTTTGATATCCGCTTCTGTCAGTGTAATTGCAGTCGTTGAGGTGAGTGTCACCGTAAACGGAGCATTGCCCCCAATAGACTTATCAGCGGAAAGCGTGAGCGGGGGTGCCGCGCTACGAATTATTTCGACAGACTTTGTTACAGCATCGTCGGGGGCAGGTTCCCCCAGTTGAAAACCTCCAGTAAAAACGGGTAGGGTTTGAACAGAATGTCTTGGCACTGCCATATTTACCTTACTAACATTACCCTTAACAGTGATTGTCGTTGTCCACACTGCATTATCTGTACTTGTAGGTGAAGCGGCTGTTGCCCCGTTCAGAACTCGATTGTCGTTGTTATCCAAAGCCTGCAACACAATATCACTGACATCGAATCCGGTTACTGGAGTATTAGTACCGGCATCCTGAAACGTAATTGTTAACTCAAAAGAAACGGTTTCAGCCCTGATACCGTATACTTGGATGCCTTGTGTGTCCGCGTCCTCCGGGTCATTTTCTAACTCATCTGGAACCGACAGGACTGGCTCTACAGCTGCGGTCGCGGGCACTGCAACGAAGGCAAGCCCAGCAACGAATAACACCACCAAAACCAACGGATATCTCAATTTATTAAAGAACATTCGTCATCTTCCTCCTTCAGACAAATTCAAACTCAGGAATATATTTTAAGCTTTGATCTGGTCGACCTTTTTTTTTAGATATGGTTTTCAAAAAAATGCCCAAGCAAAAACACCGCGAATTTTTAAAATTTCCTTCCTAACAAAATAACGTCATTTTCCCTAAAGACGTTACAAAAAAATGCTATAAAGAAACGGGGATAAAGGGAAGATCGGGCGTGGTGTGTCTCGTCTGAATTACGCGTTCCTGCAGGTTTCACAGAGGTCGCGGATTCTAATCATGTTTGATGGAAATACTACAAGTACGCTCTGGTACTTCCCGCCCACTAACTCGCGTGTAAAGGTGTCAATTCAGTATTGTAGGTTGGGTTGAACGAAACCGAGAAAATAGTCCTGAGGTTAGACATCTCCATACTTTTCATAAAAGTCTACACCAATGCGTTGAATCTGTTCAACCATAGCAGGGTTATCAATCTGATGAAAAATGGATAAATCAATCGTATAGGGTAGGAGGAGATCGTCTAATTCGGTATCAATTCGGGAGAGTACGCTGTGCGTTAGCGCATCACCACAAAGCGTAAGGTCGATATCAGAACCATTTCGGTAGGTGCCTACGGCGCGCGAACCGTACAAAATTGCTTTTTCAATTTGGGGATAATGGCTTAAAACACCCTGGATCTTTTGAAGAGTACGATCTGACAAACCGTATTTCATAGCGATTGCTCCTGTTTCAGACGTTCCATTTTCACCAGCAATGTCTCGAATTCAGAAAAATATGTATTGAGAAGTGCAGAAACAACCTCGTTAGCCACACTCTCGTTGTAGGTATGCGTCGTTAAATTGCGGTGGCGAATCATTTCCATCCACGCTTCTCCATTCTCAATTAATCCTTCTTTAAAAGCAGCTCGGGTTGTATCTCTCGAACCGTACAACTTAAAATCTTGCGTTTGAAGAAAATCCTTTAGCGTATTCCATGCCAATTCATGGGTATATTCAAAACCCTGTATCAATCCTTGTGCTTCCAAGTCTGACAGTTCACGCTGTCGTGCCAAATCCACCCCTTGTTGCAATCGCGAAAATGCCCTGCGAAAACTATCGGCTCTCTGTGTCCAGCGCGGGGCTTGATGGTTCATAATGTGCGCTCCGTTTTTAACGAAAAGTCTGTAGGTAAGTGTAAGCTGCCATTGAAGGAGTGGCTCTTCATCCTTTAATGATAACAAGTTATCCGAAAAGATGTCAACCGAATTTCGTGGAATCTATAAACACAACACCCCTAATGGGACTAAGCTGCAGGCATCAACAAGTGTCTATTGTATAGGGTAGGAGGAGATAGTTTAGCTCGGTATTAACTCGGGAGAGTCTCTTAAAAAATCATGTTGATATTTTGCCGAATCTTGTGTATAATACAAGGGCAGACGCGGGGCACGTTATTATATGCGCTCTCCGTTTTTGGAGGGTTAGTCCATCCGCCTGAACTTTTTCAGGATCGGGTATTGGAGGAAATCATGCAAGAATCTCCTGTTTATGAACGCATCATACAACGCGGCATAGAGCAAGGCATAGAGCAAGGTATTGAACGCGGGGCGCGCCAAGCGATGATTGAAAATATTTTGGCAGTCCTCAAAGCGCGGTTCACAGATGCCGATGTCAACACCCTGAGCCCCAGGCTTGAAGCGATTGAGGACCTCAACCGTCTCAAGCAGTTGAATCTAAATGCCTCGTTAGCCAATAGTTTTCGGGCATTCCAAGAAGGCTTAGAGACATAACAGGCGACAGTAACAGGTGTTGGAAGAGGCGAGGATACAATCCTCGCCAGCAGGGATGTGGAAGACCTCTGCATCCCGAAGGGATTTCAGAGGAAATAGACATTAGAACTGTGCGGGGAAGTTGCCACGCGCGGCATCCATAATTTCGCCTGTAATTTCATCGTGTCCGTTTTCCTTCGCGAAACTCTCAATCCCCATCTTCGCCATAGGACGAACAAACGCCGGGATCCGTTCCAAACGTTCAAGTGCCTCCGCCGACCAGACGGGACCAGTCGGTTCGGTAGGTTCAGAAGTTTCCTGAAACGCCTCAGAGATAACGCCAGTAAAGGGACACTTGCCACCCTCAGCGGTTTCGCCTGAACCGATCTCTGGAGAAACCTCATTAGGCATCACAGTGTCTTTCGCTGTTTCCAGCTGTGAACGCACCAGCTGCATCGGCTGCGCTGCTTCGTTGTTACCACCGAGTTTGAGATCCAAAGACTTCAGCATCTGGGTCTCCGACGGATTGAGGTACATGGCGATCTCTGTGAAGCAGTCAGGACATTCAAAAAGTGCTGTCACAGAGCCTTGTTCCGGACGGGTCACATCTTTAAACTTCATCGCCGTATCACAGTCTGTACATAAAAATTTCATCTTTTAATTTTACCTTGCGGTTCAATGAGACAGGTAAAGAGTTTTACGTGCCTCTCCGTAGAACCGTCCTCCACTTCGTTACGGACTACGCGTCTCGCAACTAATACCATTTCTGATTGAAATTGTAGCATAGACTGTTAGTCTGTGCACTTGTAGCATAGACTGTTAGTCTGTGCACTTGTAGCATAGACTGTTAGTCTGTGCACTAAGGTGTGGTTAATGCGATATAAACTTTTAGAAACGGTATAATGTATTATGACCAAAGCACAAACTAACAGTTCGTGCTACACTCAAAAAACGCTTGAATCTTTTCAGCGACTTGCATGAGTGCCTTGCTTGCCGGAGTATCTGGATATTTGTCAACATAAGGGATTCCGGTGTCACTACAACGTGCAAGTCTCGGATCAAAAGGAATACTACCGAGGATGACCTGTTGGAACGCATCGTCCAGTGTCTCGTCAACGGAAAAGAGGGGTTCCTCTTCGCCACAATGTTGACAGACATAGAAAGCCATATTCTCGACAACACCGATAATTGGGACCTTGAGAACATCTCTCGCCAAAGTTATCGATTTTTTGACAACCAGCTGCGATACCTCAGACGGAATTGTCACGACGACAACACCACCGAGGTTCGGGATGAGTTCTGCCACGTTTGGAAGTCGATCGCTTCCGGGTGGCAGATCAAGCAGGAGGTAATCCAACGCACCCCATTCGGTGTCAGCGATAAACTCTCGGAGCGCGCCGACCTCCATTGTGCTTCGCCATGTGAACGCGTCCTTCTGGGTATGCGCGTTCCAGAGCACCGGCGCATCGTCTTCCGCTAAGAGTAAATCCATAGAAATAAGCTTGGTGCCGAGTGCCGTGACCGCAGGCTTAACACCCGCAGATGTGTATTCAAGAGTTGCGTTACGGACCCCCATCATCTTGGCAAGCGTCGGTCCGTTGATGTCAGCGTCCACAACCCCGACAGTGTTGCCTTTCAACGTGAGCGCGGTGGCGAGATTGGCGGTGAGGGCACTCTTGCCGACCCCACCTTTCCCACTCATAACGGCGACAGTGTGTTTGACGGAGGCAAGCCGTTTCTGAACCCGATCCGCCTGCGCTGTGACTTGCCCGATAATGTTGGAGCCAGCATCGTTTGGCAGTTCTTTGTACGTTCTCATTTATGGTAAATAACCCAAATTGTGACGCAAAAAATGTATAAAGGGTTACGCGCGATAGCAAGTCTTAAACTCTCTCCTCCAAAGAAAATTAAGGTTATTTTTCTGCAAAGTCGTCTGTCAAAACATTCCAACTAAAAGTGAAATTTCTAATAGGAAAGATTGAGTCTTGCTGTAATACATCAATTAGGGCATCTGAAACTTTCTTCGCCTCAGAACTTATAAAATCTGTTTCTTTATCATTGATTTCTTTTGGATTTTTTTGATTGACGTATTCATTAGGACGAGTATATGGAATGGTTATTGTGAGTTGGTCTGGAAGAGTGATATTAAGGGATGCACTCTTGATAAGAAACGACTCTGAAATGTTTTGATTACTTGAGAGTTTTTGTTTTACCTCGTTCCACATATCAGATAGGAGGAGAACATTTTTTGAATCCCAGGCTTCTTCTCCCATATCAAGAGACCTATATAGGTGAATGAGGGCATAATCAGCATCTTCTCTTTTATTATATGCAGCAATGATAATTCGGCGTTCAGGGTCACTCTGATAGGGATCTCGCTCTGTAAACGCGCAAAGCACGTGTATATCGGCATCAGGGTAAATAGCAATGCGGGGATAGTTGTCTGAATTTATTATTCCATTTTCTTTAGTTGAAACATACATGATTGTTTACCTTATACTCATCGATTGGTATGGCAAAGGAAGGGCAGCGATTTCTAAATTAACGCGAGGGTGTAAATGCTTGAGTGATTTTTACTTCTGGTGCGGAATTGTCAATTTTTTCACCCTGTGAGTTATCTTTTATCCTTCGCCAACCTATCATGACAGTCAACGCCACTAAGGGAATGCCTATGAGTGCCATCAGTCCGATTATAAGTGTTGTAACGAGTGATAATCTTTTCTCAATGCTCTCAATTTTGATGTCAATATATTCTTTTATATCCTTCTCAAAATCTTCTCTGTCTGCGTTGATTTCCTCGTTGACAATCAAGCGAATTTTATCCAGGTCTGCATCCGTTAACTCACCGAGTGCCGGCATAGCAATTACACAAAACAGAATTGCACAAAGCAAAACAGTTTTCACGAGATGATTCCCTTCCTTTGTATTTAGTAAATCATGTCTATTTTCGCGTGTCAAGTGAAAAGATAGCAGGGCGAGTTTAGGGAAGTGCCCCCGACAATACTCCTAAACCGCGAACGCCAATAGTATCGCCATCTGTTAAGTCTGACAAGATCGGAACACGTCCATCCTCTGAAGATCTACTTTGAGGAACCAATTGCATAGAGTGCTTGGTAGCTGCGCAGATAGAGCGTACCGTTTGAGACAGCAGGAGATGCAGCGATGACCTCCCCTAACGAATTGCTGGCAACAATTTCAAACGCACGTCCGGCCTTTACAACATTGACAATGCCATCACGAGACGTTAGATAAATGTGTCCGTTCGCATACACAGGTGAGGCGCGATGTCGGTGGCGATGTGTCCGCTCGCGATAGAGTTGTTCTCCAGTTTCGGCATCAAGACATATCAGATCGCCCCTCTCTCGACAGAGATAAACCAAACCGTCCTGAATAACCGGGGACGGAACATCCGGTGTCCCCTGTCGAAGTTTCCAAAGTTGCCATTTGCTATCAGTTATATCGCCTTTTGCAGCTGGATCGATGCCCAAAACGGGTCCATTTTTCGCGGAAGGAACGACGATAAGCCCCTCTGTCGCAACGGGAGAAGCGACGAACCGAAGGGAGGGATTATAACCCATCACCGGATTCAAACCGCCACATCGCCAGATTTCGCTGCCATCTTCGAGACTGTGGGCAGTGACATAATCCGCACCGTGGACAACAAGGTATTCGCGTTCCGCATCGCGATAGAGAATCGGAGAGGTATAAGCCTGTTCGCATTCATCGGTCGCGTCGCTTTCGCGCTTATGTTTCCAAATCTCCTTGCCCGTCATTTTGTCGAGAGCCAGCACAAGCCATGCGTTGCTATGGATGAGGTGGATGTAAAGTCTGTCCTTGTCAACCAGCGGCGTTGTTGACATAACGAAATAGAGATTGAAGCTACCGTAACGCTCAGCGAGATTGGTGTGCCAGACCTGATTTCCATCGAAATCGTAGCAGGCAAGGTCTCCTGTTCCGAGGAACGCCCAGACATGTTCCCCATCAGTTACAGGCGAGGGGGCAGCAGAATTGCCTTCGCCCCCGCGGACGCTTCGGTTGCCATGCCCTATAGTCTGTTTCCAAAGTTCTTCACCTTCAGTGCTAACGCACATCAGAACGAGAGCATTCCCCTCAGCCGACGTGAGGAAAATCTTATCTTCCGAGACAACAGGGGTAGAGGCAGCCTCACCGGGGAGTGGTAAACGCCACTTAACATTTTCAGTTTGACTCCACTGGATAGGTACATCGGTCTCATGGCTGATGCCGTCGTTGTTTGGACCGCGCCAATGGTGCCAGTTTTCAGCAGATAAAACTCCTACAAGGATAAAAACTCCAAGTAGAAGCGTTAGCGTATGTCTTAGTATATATTTCATGGTGATCCCTCCTCAATAAAATCTGTTCAAATAGGGAATCGCTTTCGGCTTTCAGTATTTGGTTGGAAGATTGGAAGACTGGAAGATTCTTTTTCCCTTCCTCCCTTCTATCCTTCCCACCTTCGATTCCAATTTCTCGCTGACTGCTGATTGCTGACCGCCGACTGCTATACTTCAACGGTTCTCATCCGTCCACAATCCTCGATCATGTCCATTCCACTCGTAAGGAACTATTTTCGACAAATCACCGACACTATATTCCAGAAACTCATGTCCCACCTCTATAACATACCCTTCATTTGTGAAAATAGGGAACTCCAGTTCAGCGAGAGCATCGAAAGGTTCAATTTCCAGCCATACATCAAGCTTACCTTCCACCGTCTTATAAAACAAATCCGCGGAATGGCTTTCATGTTTCAGAATCATGATAGTGCCGGACTGCTGAACCTCTCCATTAGAGGAGCGCACCTTCACACCGACGACAAGATTACGCGTCGGGGGCGGATCTGACTGTACCTTAAACCATAAACCACGATGTGAGCCTTCTGCAACACCCTCATTTGGACCGAGGATTTGGAATGTGACCGCTGGAATATCACTCATTATTTACTCTCCATTTTAAGCAGCCCATCAACAATTACCACCCATACATTTACTTCTGATTCGACTGCTGATAATACTCCCCAAACCAAAACACGTAGGTTGGGTTGAACGGAAGCCTACGAAAAACCAAACATAGAAAATGACCCTTGAACTTCGTCGAGAAACCTAAAATCATCAAAAAATGAGTGAAACCCAACACACTCCCATACCATAACAGCATTTGAATTGTTGGGTTTCGCTATATCCACTTACATGAGTACGACGGTATTGAAAAGTGAAAATCTCCGCATAAATGAGACAAATTGTTGTCTTTACCGCTCAACCCAACCTACATTCACTTCGATTTTTATATCAAATCCACACTTATTCCTGATTTGACTGCTGATAATACTCCCCAAGTACCTCATTGGCGAGACTTCTGCCATCCTCAATGACCCGTGCGGCGAAATCGAGCGTAACTTGAGTAATATTGTGCTCCTGGGCGCGCTGTTCAATCCTGGTTTGGGTGATATTCCGCATGAACCCAGCAGGGACTAAATTCAAACGCTCGACCGCCTCTTCCGTCCATTCCACCGAACTTTCAAAACCTTGAACGGTTTCAGCGTTTTGGGAGTCAAGGGTCTGTGCCTGCACCTCCCTGAGTTCCGGGGCATCTTCACGAACCGCAGCCGCCTCCCCCATGCTGTCATTGATAATCTCTGTTGCGAAGGCATTCGTGATAGTGCCAATCTTTTGGGAGCGTGCGGACTTCTCGATCCGCGCCTTGACGTTCCGACGCATATATCCGCGTGGAACGCGCCGCAGTGCCTTTTTCGATTCTTCTGACCATTGGAGTCTTACACCGTCGAATGTCTCTTCCTCTTCCGCACCGCCTTCGTCTACAGCGATGTGATCCAGCGAATTTTTATCCACCATCTGGAACCGTTCCGGCTCCGAACTACAGACAGGACACTGAACAGGCTGCTGATTGTGTGCGGCATAACCACACTCGCCGCAGATGTATGTCTGTACGGCATCAGATTCCAGCACCTTCTGCTCCGCGATCTCTTTAGCGACACGCGTCAACTTTTCAGAAGCACGTTGTGGCATAATCGCTTCCATCGCCATGTCAATAACGCTCTCAGTGATGACGGAATGACCGCGCTCTATCGCAAACCGATGAACGGCTGTCTTGGCGATGCCGCGCACGAGAGGCGGGGCTTTCTCCATCCTATCCAATGCCTCCTGTGTCCAGACAAGCGTCTCTTCCGCCTTTACATCAATCTGGGGGAAGTAACGCTGACTTGATAAGAGAACATTGCAAGGGGCAAGGCGCAACAGATTCTCGGCGGTGCTGCCGATGTCTGTATCCTGTTCACTGTGAACACCAATTCTGCCTAAAACGAGGAGCCACGGGTCTGTTTTTCGGGCGTATTGTAGAATCTTTTCGTAACCCTTTCCATCGAGCAGTGTAATTTTTAGTGCATAGTCGTGTTCCTCTTTGGCAATGGAGCGTGCAACCTCTAAGTGTGATTGATAGATTTTCGCTAACCCTGTATCAATGACCTCTTCGTGGAGCTGTTCCTGCTCTTTAAACCTGAAGGTCCTCGCGGCGCGCTCTGTCAGCACATTCACAACCGAATTGAAAACGATGTAGTGGAGATAAGGATCGTAGACCCCGACGGCTTCGACTTGTTTGTTGAACTTACGTCCGAGTTGTATCGCCGTTTTCAAACCTGAAAAAGATTCAGGACTCCCATCAATTCCGACGAGGATATTTCCGTCATGTTCCTCAATCGGATCGAGGTCTCGGACGACGAGCGTATCGGTATGGATACGGCGGACAACACGTTCACAGACACCACCGATGAGACTATCCTTGACAGCACCCATGCCGAGGGCACCCATAATCACCAAATCGTAGTCGCTTTCCTCAATATCCTTGACGAGTTCTATGTAGTGCTTACCCTCCGGCATTTTCGCTTCAAATGGAATGTCAAATTCGGTACACTTCTCCTTCATGACCTCAAGATAGGAATCGGAGATCAGTTGCAATCCCATCGTAATGAGGGTATCGTGGATGCGGCGTTGTTTTTCAAGCTCCACCTCGTCCTGATACTCCTCTGGCAGGGTGTACTCCATCTGTTTAAAGCGGACATCGTGCATTTTTGCGGCGTAAACGTGCGAACCGACCAATTGGGAACCGAACTGCCTCGCGAACGCGACCGCTAAGGCGATACTCGCATCCGAGTAGTCCGAATTGTCAACAGGTACGTAAATCTTTTTAACCATGTCTTTTCCTCATTTCCATTCAATAGCAAGGAACTTAATCCGCCTCGCTCTGTTCACCCGCTTTGTAGCGAGCTCCCAGAAAACCTCCAAGTATATGTGCAATCAGTGTCACTGGCCATAAGTAAACCATCGCCGTTTGCCAGCCCCAGCCGAGCACAAAACGCCGGACAACGATGTTAATAACGATCGGAATGTAGAGACACCTGCTCCACGGGCGGCTGAATCTTTTAAACCGCCCACGAAAAAACCCGAATGTGAAGTGAATTACAAACGCCGCGACGGAGATTAAGAGGTTCGGATCTTTCATTGCTTGAGAAGCGCGTTAACATCCCGCCGTAGACGCAGCAGCGCGGGTTTACTCCGACTATCGTAGTAACCGTAGATGTTTCCATCCGGTGCAACAAGAACAAACCGTGTGCTATGAAGTAATTCGGTACCGTTGTGCCCCGCGGCTAAACTGAACCCCTCTTCGGCTAACTGATAGATACGTCCCTTGTCCCCAGTAAGAAAGTGCCAACGTCTTTCGTCAGCACCATAAGCCTTCGCATAGCGTGAAAGGACAGCCGATGTATCCCGTTCCGGATCCACAGAAAAGGAAACGAAATAGACCGGGTCTGCAACAAATTCGGATTGAAGGCGTGCCATCTCCTGTGTCATCGCCGGACAAATCGTTGGGCAGTTAGTGAAGATAAAGTCCGCCACCCAGATTTTGCCCTTCATATCGGACAGTCCTAACATCTGTCCCCGCTGGTCAGTTAGGCGGAAGTCCGGTACGCTGACAGCTTCACCCTTAGAAACTGGCACCTCCGATTTGGTGTCAAATACCGACCATAAATTGATACCCGCGATGCCAACAATGATAACACCCAGCACAACCCAAATCAGAGTGCTTTTATCGAGCCGCCGTTCAGCTTTGTTAGAACTGTCGTTCTGTGCTTCCATGTTTGCGAACCTACACTGTAAGGGTAGTGCTTCGTGCCTACCTTTACTGTAGGGGTAATGCCTTGTGCTTACCCTTTAATGAACCGACGTATCAACAACTTCCGCCGGTTTCTCTATCCCTTCGTGCCGCGTATCTGATGTGAGGTCGGGCATCAGCGCAAACACGAGAAGAACACAGATAAGAAAAGGCGTTAGCACGATAATCGCCAACGTTTTCCTTTCAAACTTTAGATGCATGAAATAGTTAGCGACCAAGATAGCTTTCCCACAAGCAAGACCGATTAGGAGTATCGCTTTCAAGACGGTCGAGTATTCAGGGATTGCCACCGCGATCTCAATCGCTGTGAGTGCAGCCAGCCAATAAAAAATATGCATATATTTTGGATGCTCTTTGTGCCCGTTTCCTGCCATTTTCATATCCTCCTACAGTAGATAGATGAAGGTGAAGACCATAATCCAGATAAGGTCAACGAAGTGCCAATAGAGTCCAACGATCTCTACCTCATGGTTAAACTCAGCCGTATACCTGCCACGCAAGCCGTGTATCAAGATAACGATGAGATAGATAACACCACCGGTCACGTGCATCCCGTGGAAACCCGTGATGGCATAGAACATGGGACCAAAAAGCGTCGAACCGCTGATAATATCACTCTTTAACCCGTGCGCAGGAATATCAGTAAGCGTCAATCCGTGGGTAATCAGATGATGCCATTCATAAGCCTGCAACCCAAGGAAAATGACTCCCCCAGCAATTGTCAACCCTAAAAACGTGCACATGCGTGAAACATTGCCGTTTTGAATCGACTCCAATGCTTTCACCATCGTGACGCTACTGCATATCAACAGGAACGTCATCGCTGCGGTTAGGTTAATACCGAGAATCTCGTCTGGCGGCACCCAACCGATTACGCCTGCACCCGCCCGGACAGCAGCATAAGCCGCCAGCAACGCCCCAAACGACATGGTATCCCCGACAAGGAAAATCCACATCCCGAGCTTGCCCAGGCTGTCCGGCGTAAGCGAAGGTTCATATACATCTTCAATATGATCCGAAGTGGTAGCGTGTTCCACTATATTTAAACTCCTTTCCGTCTACAAGTAGGGGCGGTTTGAAATCGCACCTACCGATGAAGTGCGTAAGTTCTATTAGTTATCAGTTGCTGGTTGTCTGCTAAGGAAATTTCTGATGCGTAGAAACTCTTTTTTTAACAGACCACCGATAACCGATAACCGATAACCGTTCCATTGTAAGAAAATCGTGCCGCCGATGATACCGAAAACAGTAAAAGGCATCGCTATCATAAAAAGGATACTCCAATTAAAACCTTTACCGATAGGGTCATCAAGCGTTTTACAGGCGGGGCATGCCTCAAGATATGTCGGTGCTATGAGCATGACAAATATCAAAACGAAAGCCCACCAGAAAAATCTATACATCCCAACAGTTCCTTCCACAATTTTCACGTTTACGAGAGATAAACCAAGACGTAGAGAATTGGCCAGAGCGCAACAACAAAAATCCAGTAGATTGTGCAGGTATCAATGCCGACGTAACGCGCAGCGGAGAAACGTCCTTTCATTGCCATGCCAAAAACGATGAACAACCATATAACAGCACTCAGCACGTGAACCGCATGGCACCCAATCAGAACGTAAAAGATGCCACCGTAGACCCCAGATTGAAGCGTAAGCCCCTTACGAATCAGCTGCACCCACTCGCTTCCTTGTATCCCAAGAAAGAGAAGTCCAAGGACACCCGTGAGCAGAAGCCATTTGTGGAGCTGCTTCACCAAATCCTTCTGAATCGCACGGCGCGCTTGAAACATCGTGTAGCCGCTCAATAGAAGCAGAGCCGTATTGATGCCAGTCACCGCACGTGGCAACTCAATCCCGATATGTGATGGCGGGGGCCAGGTAACATTCCCAACCCGAAACACAAGAAATGTCCCAATCAAACCTGAAAATAGCATCGTCTCTGCACCCAGTAGGATTAAGATTCCCAAACGTGCGTTGCTCAAGGGTTGACGGTCGCGGATTTCAGAGTTATTATGGGTTTCCATCTTTCTTTCAATCTCGTCTATGGCACGCCGCTGGCGAGGTTTTAAACCTCGCCAGCAAGGACGCTGTGTAAGTCCTGTTAAGTCTTTCGGAGGATCCGAATAACAATTTCAACGACCGCCGCGATAACCAGCAAAAACCCGATAATACCCAAAACAGGGATGACAAGGCTGCTAACAACACTTTCAACAGACTCAGGTGCTTTGCTGCCTGTAACAATCGCTGCTGTTACAATAGCAAACAATCCAGCAAACAGTAGACACAAAACAAATCCAAGACGGCGATTTCGCTTGCCATAATCCTGCTCGTTCATGGTATTTGGCTCCTCATCAGATCTTATCCAACGCCATGGTAATGAACACCAACGGCAGATAAAGCAACGAGGCGTATAAGAGATAGCGTGCCGCCTTCACCGAGCGCGTGCGAGCCAAATAGATACCAACTGCTAAAAACCCTGCACCCGCCAACAGTGCTGTTAAAAAATAGATGCTACCGGCAATGTTATACAGCGCTGGCAACAATCCAACCCCGAGAAGTGCGACGCAATTAATCACAATTTGACGGCACGTACTCGCACCGTCTGGATGAATAACCGGTAACAGACGGAAACCCGCTTTCGCGTAATCCTCGCGATAGATGTAGGCGATTGCAAGAGAATGCGGTATCTGCCACAAAAAGAGTATTGTAAATAACACCCACGTTTCACCTGTCAGCGAACCTCTTGCCGCAACCCATCCAACGACAGGCGGAAGTGCCCCCGGCACCGCACCGATAAGAGTACACAGCGAAGTCTTCCGCTTAAGCGGCGTATAGAGAAACAGATAACTAACGACTATCAGCGAAATAACAAACCCGCTCAGCACATTAACGATAAACGTCAGATACAACATTCCGCTACCTGTAAGCACAGCACCAACGAGGAGTGCCTCCAACGGGTTCATCCTACCATCAGGCAGCGGTCTTTCCTGCGTCCGTTTCATCTGTGCGTCTACATCGCGTTCCAAGTATTGATTGAGTCCCAATACACCCGCTGCTGTCAACCCCGCACCGATAAGCGTATGCAGGCATCTGAGCCAATCCACGGTCTGTGCACCCAGATAGAAACCTGCAGCAGTCGTAATGAGTATCATCACAACCAATCGCGGTTTGATGAGTTCGACAAAATCAGCAGCGCGATGCACAAAAACCGTCTGCTTCGACGGCGGATTTACCGCGTCTGTGTTGTCTGGTAAGGTTGCAGTTGTTGAACGCATTGTATTTATGGTTTTCAGTTTTCAGTTAAGAGGTTATTTGGTAACAATTCAGCCATACTTGGCATGCCCCCAGGGATATGTTAATTGTTATGCAAAGTCTCTTTACCGACTGCCGACTGCTAATCGCCGACTGCCACTCGTAGGCGCATCAACAGCTACCGATGCATCAGTGAACCGGTAGATTTTTAAAGTAAGCACAAAACTGCTCACCAACATGAGAGCACCGACCGCAACGTGCGCCGTGGTAATTGTCACTGTGAGCGCGGTTGCGAATGTTTCTCCGAAAGCGGTTAATTTCGCGAAAAACGCCCCTGTGCCCAACATCAACTGAACAGCAAGCAGCCCCAACAATAAGAACGTCATCGACGGAGCGATCCGCTGCGTTTCATCATCTGTTCCAAGGATACGTCTCGCCAACAAAAAGATATGCAGCGCAACCAAAAAGGCGAAAAGAAGATGCGCATCAAGCCTGCTTCCAGTATGCCGCAAAATCGCACCAAAGATGAGTTGCAGATAAATCAGACATGTCGTAATCAGACTTAACCACCGCAGCTTCCGTGCTGTTCCGTTTACAGATGCGATCCTATCCTTCCACCAATCACGGGAGGTAAACCAAGCAATCCCACAGAGCAGTGCAAAAAACGCTTGTGCGAGACACGCATGCACGATCGCGAAGTTGCGGTTAATCTGCGTAACCCGAAGTCCACCAAGAACACCCTGAACAATGACAGCGACAAGTGCAATGAGTCCAAGCCATTTCAACCACTTACGGGAATCTCTCACCAAAGCGAAGATAAAGAGACCAACTGTCAAGAGTCCAACAAGGGACCCCATGAGCCGATGACTATGCTCATATAGGATACCGCCCACCATCTCCGATAATGGATAAAGAAACATGTTATACCCGAAAGTCGTTGGCCAATCGGGTACAGCCAATCCGGACTCAGTACTCGTGACAATTCCACCGATGACAATCAACAAGAAAGTCGCACCTGCAGTGAGGCGTGCCATTCTGTGTAGCCATGGGCTATAACTTGCGTGTTGTTTCATGTACGATTTATGGTGTGGTTAGATGAAGTTTAATTATTTAAATCGATAATTCTAATTCGCCCCAGGCCCGGTAGGTGCGGTTTGGAACCAGGGCTCCCACCCGTTACTGGGAAGGGACACCGGACTTCCATAAGAAATTACCGAATTAATTTTTTAATCTTCATGAAACAGCACCTACCGCTATTTAGTCTCCGCTTGTCGCGGGTGCGTGTTCAGGTTCCGCCTGCGGAATCCAATCCGATTCCTCACCGGGCACACTATATTCATAAGGACCCCGGTAGACAGTCGGGATTTGACCGAAATTGCCGTGCGGCACCGGTGTAGGTGCCTCCCACTCCAATGTGTTTACATGCCAAGGGTTCTTCTCGGCGACTTTTCCGCGGTACATACTCCAGAAGAAGTTAAAGACCAGTATCAATTGTGCGAAACCGAGGGTAAACGCACTCATCGTAATAAAGATGTTCATACCCTCAAACTGTTGCAAGAATTCATACTGCATCGGGTTGGAGATCCGCCGCATGTGTCCGCCTACACCGAGAATATGCATCGGGAAGAAGGTACAGTTGAAAGCGATGAACGTCAACCAAAAATGAATCTTCGAGAGTACATCGTTCATGTAGCGTCCATACATCTTCGGGAACCAGAAGATAATGCCACCGAACATAGCAAACAGACTACCACCGAACACAACGTAGTGGATATGTGCAACAATGTAATAGGTATCGTGGATGAAAATGTCCACCGGCGTATTTGCCATATAGATACCGCTGAGTCCACCAATCACAAACATCGAAACAAAAGCAATCGCGTGAAGCATCGGCGTTGTAAATCGGATTGAACCGCGGAACATTGTCCCAAGCCAGTTAAACGTCTTGATAGCTGAAGGCACCGCAATGAGCATCGTTGTCGTCATGAACACAGAACCGAGTCCGGGCCGCATACCACTCTGGAACATGTGGTGACCCCAGACGATCCAGCCCAAAAACGCGATAGCGATCATGGCGTAGACCATAGAACGGTATCCGAAGATCGGTTTCCGTGAAAAGACAGCCACCAATTCGGAAGCAATGCCCATCCCCGGTAAGATAAGGATATAGACTTCAGGGTGTCCAAAGAACCAGAAGAGATGTTGCCACAGAAGCGGGTCACCGCCGCCTTCCGCTGTAGCGGTAAAGAACGTCGTTCCCGCAAGCCTATCAAAAATGAGAAGCGCGAGTGCTGAAGAAAGCACAGGGAACGCGAGTAGCAAAAGAATCGCGACGATGAAAAGCGACCAAATGACTAACGGCAGCCGGAAAAAGGTCATCCCGGGTGCGCGCATGTTGATAATTGTTGTGATGTAGTTAATAGACCCGACCAAAGAGGAGAACCCTTGAATCAGCAGACTAATTGCCCAAAGGTTTTGTCCCCAGTCAACACCTGTCCACTGCGGGTCCGAAGAGAGCGGCGCGTAGCCTGTCCATCCTGCCGCCGCGTGCCCACCAGGGACAAAAAACCCGACTGTCATGACAATTGCGGCGAGAACTGCAAGCCAAAAGGAGAGCATATTAAGGATAGGAAACGCCATATCCCGTGTACCGATCATCAACGGAATTAAGAAATTTCCGAAGGCACCCACCAAAATCGGAACAACGACGAAGAACACCATAATAGTGGCATGCATCGTAAACAGCATGTTGTAAAATGCTGGCTCGACGACCCCACTCGGCATATTGACTTCAAGCCATTCCTCTTTCTCAGATTCATAAATCCGCTCCCACATCCTATCAGCACCGGTAACAACTTCACCTTCCTCAAGGTATTGTGGCGATGCGCCGATGATGGGTAATGGTCTTTCCGGGTAGGCGAGTTGCCATCTAAAGAGGAGTGCAAGCCCACCACCAAGGAAAAGCATAATCAGTCCGTAGATGAGGAACTGCTTACCGATCATCTTGTGGTCGAGTGAAAAGATATATTTTCGAATAAAACTTTCTTCATGATGTGACGAATGTTCGTTATCGTGCATTGTTATTGTCCTCCTTCCGCCTACTGAGGCCATCTTTCTTGAACCCAGGCATCATAGTCATTTTGTGCATGTACATTGAGGTACCCGAGCATGCCGGAGTGTCCAAATCCACACAATTCGGCGCACGGAATTTCATAACGACCTGCCTTTGTTGCCTCAAACCAGACATCGATAAATCGGTTGGGCAAAGCATCCTGTTTGAGCCGTAATTGTGGCACGAAGAAACTGTGGATAACATCCTCAGCGGTTAAGCGGATATGCACGACCGCGTTGATCGGCACATGCAATTCGTTTTCCAATTCCAGATCGTCATCTGTCCCGAACTCGTTATCGGGACCGGGATACGTCATATCCCAGTTAAACTGCTTTCCATTGACCTGGACAACAACATCTGGGTTCTCAGGAAATTGCGTAGGCGACTTAATATTATTCCACTGCGGATAACTGAACATCGCGAGCACAAAGACAATCACCGTTGTTACGGCCGTCCAAATAATTTCCAGCGTTGTACTTCCTTCGATGTAAGAAGCTCTCTTGCCTTCCTGATGTCGATATTTAATCAAGAAAACAATGAGCGTTCCCATCACAAGGACGAACACAATAAGGGTAAGCCAATAGATCGCGTGAAAGAGGTTATCAACGCCTTGCCCAAACGTTGATACGTTCTCTGGTAGCCATTGAAGCATCCAGTCCTCCTTAATAGTGCGCTTCACTTGTTGAAAAGCGAAAGGCGCGTAAGATTTTCGTTCCTAACAAGTCTAATTCGTTTGTGCAGACGCTGTGAGAGTTGCTCCCACGTACGTCAATACACAAAATAGACCGGTAATCAGCACCGAGAGTGTCCACGGGGGGCCCTCGCCAACTGCTGTGGCTGTGTTAAAATAGAGACTCTGCCGAAAAGCAACGAGTCCGTATGTTAACGGATTAAATTTCATTGTCCATGCTAACCAACCGGGTACGCCTGTACTCGGAAAAAACGCACCGGAGAGAAGCCAAATCGGAATCAGCAGGAGATTCATAATCGCATGAAACCCCTGTGTTGAATCCATCCGCCACGCGATGAGTAGTCCAAGGTTCGTCAAGCCAAACGCCAAAAGTGCCATCACACCGAGCGTGAGAAAGAGCGATGCTGCACTGAATCGAATGCCAGTCATCGGCGCGAGGAGCAACAGCAGACCGCCTTGTAAGAGTGCTAACGTGGTTCCACCTAACGCTTGTGCAAGTACAAGCCGCCACCTCGGTACAGGCGCGACGAGTACGCCTTGCAAGAAACCTTCACGCCGGTCGTTCACAACAGAAATTGTAGCGAAAATGGACGTAAAAAGCAAGACTAAAACGACGATACCGGGATAAAAATATTCAATATAACTAAGTCCATCTACCTCACCAGAAGGCTGAAAAGACGCGCTCAAACCACTGCCGATGAGAAGCCAAAATACCAAAGGTTGTGCGATAGCACTGAAGAGCCGACTCCGCTGACGATAAAACCTGACGATTTCGCGCCACCAGATCGTCGCAATCGGTAACAGAACGCCCTGCACGAGATACTTCCTCTAATAGTTGTCGGTTATCAGCCATCAGTTAAAGAGCAGTTCGGAACAGTTCGTCCCAACTTGGAGTCCACCAGAAAGTGGTAAATTGTCGCATCAAAGCCCCTTAACCGACAACCGACGACTGACAACTATTAGACGAATGGGTTTCCTGTCAACTTTACGAATACATCCTCTAACGTCGGCTTTCCAAATCGAACTGTTTGAATCTCATTTGGAAACGCCGCAACCACATCCCGGGCGAACTGATGCCCACGTTTACATTCAACGCGTAACCAATTATCCATTAAGACTGTCGAAACGCCGAACCGATCAGCAATAGCGGCATCGAGTGTCTCGCTGTCTGTGCTCTCTATGAGGACAACATCACCACCGACCTGTGCCTTGAGTTCATTAGGTGTTCCGAGAGCAACCAACTTGCCTGAATCCAGAATACCTACCCTGTTGCACACCTCGGCATCATCAAGCAGGTGTGTTGTGAGTAGAACGAGGATATTTCCCGTCCGTGCAAGCACTTCAAGAGTGTCGTTGAGTTGCCGACGTGCCACAACATCCAATCCACTCGTCGGTTCATCAAGGAACAGAACACGCGGGGAATGCAGCACGGCTTTCGCAATTTCAACGCGTCTTTGTAAACCACCAGATAGAATTTCGACACGTTCCGTTGCTCTGTCCGCAAGTCCAAAATGCTCAAGGAGCTCCCAAATTCGGTAGCGCAGCGTTTTACCAGCGAGTCCATAAAGATGCCCGTGGTGTCGCAAATTCTCGACGACGGTGAGCTTCACATCCAGCCCCGGGTGTTGAAAAACAACACCTAAAAGGTGCCGAATCGCTTTTACCTCGGTCGCTAAGTCGTGTCCGAGGATACGAACGCTGCCAGACGTTACCGGCATCAGCGTAGACAGGATCCGAAAAAGTGTTGTTTTGCCACTCCCATTCGGTCCGAGGAGTCCAAAAATCTCACCGCATGAAACATCAAAACTGACATTGTCGAGTGCACGCCGTTCCTGATAAGCATGGGAAAGATTTTCTACCTCAATTCGGCTATCGGTTGTCGGCTGTCGGTTCTCAGTAGTTATGGAATGCGAAATCTCTGTGTCTACCACAAGGAAAACCTCTTGCTGACCCCTGACTGTTCTCACTGCGAAGCACGCTGATGACTACTTCAGTTTCAGTGTGAAATCTTGCGTGACAGTGCCGCCAGCTGCTACAGTAACAGCGACAGGTGCCTCGTTGTTAGTACCACATGCTTCATGCCAATAGCCGAGTTTGTAGTCGCCTGCTGGGACATCTTCAAGCGTGAACTCACCTTTTTCGTTCGTCACGGCAAAATAGGGATGCGGTACGTAGGCAATCCAAGCAGACATCCATCCGTGAATGTCGCATTTGACTGAGACGGGACCCTCCGCCTTCTTCACTGCTTTGAGGGGCATTCTTCGGCGGTTTTTCGACTGCGGTTTGTTAACTGGATTGCTACTGAAGATATGCACATTGTGCATAATTTTATCCGAATTCAGCATCGTCAACCGAGCGCCGACTGGAACTATTTGGACATGTGGTGTGAATTTGCAACCATCCTGATCAATTTCCGGTTTGGCTGCTTTGTCAAAATCTTTACCTTCCGAAATGTCAATTAGATAGACAATCGTATTTTTTAGAACGTTGCCTTCACCGACGACCAGTGATTCATCAAATTTTTCGTCAGCACCACAAACCTTCTCGTCTTTGGTGATTTCCAGTGCTTTCTTTTCAGGCACGTCCCCTTCAAACTTGACTACGCCGCTAATTGTGCCGCCATTGTTAACAGCCTTAGCTTTATACGCTTTAGGAAACACCAACATTTCCATGTCTCCTGAACCGGAGTCAGCCGCGAAAGCACCACCGGCATAGCAACACGCGAGAAATACCGTGAGACTTGCCAACAAATAAGTTTTCATTTTTTTCTCCTTATATTATATAGTTATCAGTTATCGGTTGTCAGTTTTCAGTTAAAGCACCTTTTGAACTGAATGCTGATAACTGAAAATTAATCATTTGTTATTCGTTATTCTTCCGAATTTCTCCGCTGTACGACTGCCCTTAAGCCGAAAAGCAAGCCGAGAGAGAGAATCGCAATCAAAGGTGGATAAACGAACCGTCTTGAAGATGGAACCGGTTCAAGGACGAAAGTGTACCAACTTGTTATCACCCTTTTCGTATCAATATCACCGTTCGCGCCATCCCATGCGGAGAAAGCAATAGGCACGAAGACACCGGGTTCAAGTTGCAAGTCCTTCTTATCATCGGTCTTTAAGGCACGTTTCACCCACAATTTGTATTGTCCATCTGTGTAGGCACTCTGTACCTGCAGTTCGGCTTGCGCTTCCTGAACTTCGGCGTTGTTGATACCCTTAGCGGTCAACTCTGTCACCTGTTCAGATGCTGAGGCTTTCCAATGCCACAGATAGACCGGTAGTCTACCACCCCATAAGAAATAGGGTTTCGGTGCGGTCGGTCCTTGCGGCACCTTCACCGGAAATTGAATCGCCAGCGCGTCCTCAAGGACTTTCCCAGTCGCTTCATCCGTTTCGTCGCCGATCGTGTGTGTCCGATCATCCCATGTGAAGAGGAATGCAACCTCCGTGTCATTGTAAAACGATTTGACGTTTACGGAATCAATTGTCGGGTTAAACTGGCGAGGTTCAATGACCACCTGCCCGACAAGCGGGAAATACCGAGATTGAAGCGTTTCCCACGCGGCATCATCCATTGGTGGTAACGCACCTTGAACGTATTGTGCTCGGAGCACGTTATTCCCAATCGCAGATTCAGGACGTTTCTCAGGCGAGAGAGATTTAACGTAGTTCGCTAAATGCCAACTCTTTTCATACACGACTTTCATCGCATCATCATACATCTGTTTTTCTGCAGCAGTAAGTTCTGTACCTTCTGCAAGATTGAGAGCAACGTCAACAGCAGCATCGTATTTCTCGTAAAGCTGCGCGAATTCCTCTTCCTCAGCCTCCGTCATTTCATCTTTGTTGTCTAATTCGATCATGCGACTGGATTCCTCAGATGTCAGTCCGAAGCCTGGAAAGGTATCGCCTTCAAAAGCAGGCATAGGTGAACCGGCAATTCCGCCGATGAAGCGCTTGAAGATGTCTTCGACATCCGCGCCGCCTCGGTAATTCCAACCCTGTGCCAGATTTGCGGGCCACGTCTGGAATCCCCACTCATCGGTCAGGTCCGGTGCAGAGGTGCCATCCCCTCTTCCAATGTTTCCATGGCATTCCACACAACCGAGTTCGGTATAAAGCCCTTTTCCGATTTCCACACTCTGCTCAGAGTAAGAAACTTTTCCCGCCAAGGTAATTTGATTTGGTGGTGCTTCAGCTTCCTTAAAGCCATCGTAGAAAGTTTTGATGTAGGCGACTACTTCCCAACGATCATTGGCACTTAAGGCAGTTTCCCATCCCGGCATAGATGAACCGGGCATCCCTTCGGTGATAATGTCAAATAGGTCTTGATCTGTTGGGAGTTCTCCAGCTTCCGTAGACCGGATTTTATACAAACCGCGCGTGAAATCCCTCGGTTTCGGCAGGAAAATCTCAGCGGCAGACCCGTCGCCTCTCCCTTCAGTCCCGTGGCAGTGCGCGCAGCTATTCTCGTAAACCGCTTTTCCTTTTTCGGAGGCTTCGGGAGCGTTTTGCGCCTGCCCCAACGTAAGAACACACAGCATTCCCAGAACCAGCATTAGGAGGAAAACCAGATTTCTGTTTCTCATCTTAGTGTGCCTCCCCAAAGGTTCGTGGCTGATAGCCGGTGTAGTCGGAGAGAAAAAGGATTACATCCCAAATTTCGTCTTTTGTTAAGTAGTTCTCCCAAATAGGCATTGCCGAATCCCAAGGCGTGCCAGCTGCAGGTAATCCCGGTCCGCCCTTTGCTATTCGCCAAAAGAAGAAAGATTCTTGGAAGTTCGGAATAATCCCTGGATCTTGGAAATTAGCTGGGAGCGGCTGGAGGTACGGCGCGAAATGCCCCTGCCCATCTAAGTGATCTCCATGGCACGGAGAACAATTCTGATGATAGACACGTCTACCATTTTCAACATGCGCTTTGAACGCCTCTGGATCATCTTTTTCGTAATGCCGGAAGGGGTTCACGACATCTTGCATCGTGCCGATGACCTCATCTTTGTAGGTCAATTCAAGGGGAGGCGATGGGTGCGCGTCACGTGGGCTTCCAGGTGGGTTTGCGCGCTGTGCAATAATCGAGTAGGTATAACCGAGCAGAAAGAGCGGAATCAACACCGCGATAACGCTTCGGCGGACACGGCGATTGTCATCGACGAGCGTTTCATGGATGGGGCGCAGAAACTCGCGAAACAGTGAGTCCTCAACGGAGATATGCACCAAGACAGCGATCAGAATCAACCCCATATACATCGCAATTACGCTCGCCGGTATCGGCACTGAGATGATATTCCCAATAACAAATCGTAAGAAGATCCAAGAACCGACCAGAATTATGAGACATATTGTGAAGAGCGACAATCTTTTCATATTTTTAATTATTAAGTTTCTGCTCTGCCTTCCACTTCGTTTCAGGCAGGCTTTTGGTTAATTCAAGACTGGATTTGAGATTTTTCAAGCAATAAAAAGAAAATTCTTTACTTGGACATTACGGGCGCGAGGATGCCATTTTCGCCAACGACGGTATGGACCCATGTTCATCACAGTCCCCTGTGTTATCTGTTATTCCGCCGGAACCTCACCTGTCTCTGCTGGCACTGCTTCCGCTGTCGCGCCAGTGAGCGTGCTTAAAAAAGAAAGCAAATTGCTCATATCCAATACCGATAACAGCAGCGGGAAGTTTTCAGGCATTGGCGACGTAACCAGCAACTTCTTGCCGGAGGCACGGGTAAAGGTAGCTTCTTCAAGATCAAACGTATCAAATATCTCTTCACTGCCATCAACGATTAAGACGATTTCCTCGTCGTCTATCGTGCCTGAAACATACTCGCCAACAATTTCATCACCATCAAAAGTGACAACGGTCATCATACTTTTGACATCCGTTTTAGAGAACGACTTATCTTCGCCGTTAATTTTAAGCGTCACCGTCTCCTCGGTTTCTGAAACGATTGTCCCACTGACCGGAGCATCTGCATCCGCGGGTGTTAGTGTCAAACTAAAATAACCCTTCGCCTGTAGATCGGTGAGTTCTTCAATCGGTTCCTCATCAAGATCACTCAGTAAAATAGTGTGTTCCTCTTCCACGCCATCCGCAGTTTTTGTTCGGACGACTATTTTTTCTTCATCTTGCGAGACGAGTGTCCCTTGGTAAGTTACTCCGTTGGCACGCACGGTAACGGCACCGTAACCGCTCACAATTTGCGCACTCGGCATCAGGATTGACTCTTCAAGATACCGCATGTCGTTAAAGGCAGCAATTTCAGAGAGGTCGGGTGCGGTGACGACTTCAAAGTCCGCACTCGTTTCCCCAGCTGCCGGACTCTCTACACCCTGTACGACATGGCAAGCGTTACACGCAGCACTTACAAAGACCTTCTTACCGAGTTCGGGATCGCCAGTCAGCAACGGAGGAAGTGCTTCAGCAGTTACACTTATGTCCTTCCTATCTATAGGTTCATCAAAGGGTGTCGGATCAATTTCGCCACCTTGGCTCTCAAGATAAGCGATAACCGCTTGAATCTCCACGTGAGAAAGCGCAATCGGGGCTTTCCATACCTCCGGCATAATCTTACCGTAGCCGGGAACGAGGTGGTTCGCTGGGAAATATAGAGATTCAATCAAATATGTTCTCGCATCCATACCGGGGATGCGACTCGCAGCGTTAACACCGATGTCTGTCAAGTCAGGACACCTGCCTGGAGGTGCAGAGGTATCCACAGTATGGCACGCACCACATTGCCCTTTGCCATTAAACACCAAAGCACCTTGCTCAGCGACTGCCTCTGGGTCACTCCAATCCAGTTCGGTTAAATTCACCGCTGTAGAACTTTCGGGTACAAGACTCGCGACGAAGGCGTAAAACCATATCACAGCGAGTGAGAACGTCAACAACTTCATGACGTTCGACCACAAAACGATGTTTACGATGACCGAGATAAGAAACCAAACCGACCAAGGTAGTAAGTTTTCCGAGGCAATCGGAAACGCAGACACCCCAGCAATATAGGCGACGAAACTCACCACCATTAAGATTAGACTCGCAATTTTTATGAGCGTATTTCTCGACATTTTTGCCTCTTTCAAAACCCCAATTCTTCCAGACAGAATCGCTTTTGTCCCGATTCATTCTTTCATACTAATCATCACTCTCCACAGCAACTTCTCCTTCCACAGGCGCAGCTGCCGCTTGCTTCTTCTTTTCACCCCACAAACCGAGCCAGAAGATGAACCCGACAAGTGCGAAGAAGGCTACCATGATGATCGCTACCATGTTCACGGCTTCGCTGAGCAGCGGCGTAAATGCATCCGGCGATGTATCTTGCATGACACCGAAGATATGCCACGCCTCTCGAAGCCCGGAGCGTGCATATCCCATCAGCCCCATTAGGGACGTAAACGTAATTGCCACCAGAATCAACACGTATTGTGAGCGATCCGTCATCTCTCCCCATTTAATGGTACCAGACGTTGTCGCCTTGCGGTACATGAAAATATCAACGATAGTGACAACTGCCATCACCGCAAGCGCAACCAAAACCTGATATGGAGTAAGGATATTGACACGCAAATCTGTCGGAACGGTAAATCCGACGATGCCGATAACTACGATTGAGACTGTCGCGAGGAAAAAGATCGCAGAGATGGCAACGTTGCCAACCTTTTTCCAGCTTGCCGTAGGTATCTTACCTGAACGCCGATAAAATAGGAAACTCAAAAAAGTGGTGAGAATAATAATGTTAACAGCCGTATTTTTGGCAGTCATCAAGCCAAACAATCCGAGGTGTGGATGGTTGGCACCGCCCATCGCACTCAATTCACTGGCACTTGAGATTTTAGAGAGCGTCCGCGGGGTCATCCAAATGGCGACACAGATAATAATAACCGTGATCATATACGGACGGTATCGCGCATAGACCTCCGCACCTTCAATGCGTCCCATACCCGACCAGAGGTAGTAGTTCGCACCAATAAACAGGACACCAATCATTACCGCCTGAATAATGAACAGCCAGGAAAAGAGACTACCCATCATGTTGATGCCCATTGTGTTATTGAACATGTAGATTTCTCTACCAAGCCAATAACCGAGGAACGGCAGCGGTATCAGTCCGCAGAGCGCAATGAAGTTTCCGGTATAGCCCATCCAATCGTAGTGTGCTTTGTCCTCTTTCGTCTTTGCGACGAGGAATCGGAACGCAGCATAAGCCGCCACAATCGAACCGCCGAAGGCGATGTTTCCGACGAGACGGTGGATATTCACAGGCATCCACGTAAAGTTGTTAACGGCATCCCAAAGGGTGCCCATGAACTCGCCTGTTGTCTCGTTGTGGAGCGGCACCATTGTATGGCTCGTGACACCCTCCATAGCAGTTTCAGGTGTTAGTGCCGGATCAGCAGCCAATCTCTCCTCAATCCAAGACTTCCGCCGTCCTTCAGATAGCACGCCATATTGCGTTGCCGGACTCGTTTGGTAACTCAACCATGAATTAGAGACGAACATAATTGCCGTCCCCCACACGTTTAATAAAACACCGAGGAAGAGATGCCATCCTTTATGGCGACCCTGCATCTTATCCCATCCGTAGGAGTAGAGGTACAGCGTAAAGGTCTCACCGAAGAACAGAACAACGTAAAAAATCATCGTCGGTCCGAATATCCCGCTCAACTTCGTCATGACCTTCGGATAGCACCAGATGAGGATGAAGACGAGCACACCACCGAGTAAGGCTGTCGTCGAAAACGCACCCATACAGAGTTTAATAAACTCCTGCGCCATCCGGTCATATCGCATGTCCTTTGTCCGCCAGCCGATAAATTCGATGATAACAGCGAACATCGGGACACCGAGAATAAAGGATCCGAATAATAGGTGGAGCTGCGCGGCAATCCATGCTGCATTCCGACTGCCAATCTTCGGGAACGGACGATATTCCGCCTCGGTCACATCTTGTGCAAATACTGGTGCAACTGCTAAAAAGGCATAAGCGACCAGCACACAACCGAGTATGAGATAAAGTCTCTTTTTAGACATTTTTTATGGCTTTCGGCTGTCAGCCGTCGGCTTTCGGTTTCCGTCAGCAAAGAGAGCTTCTTACTGACTGCCGAAAACTGACTGCTGACCGCTATTTATTTCCCGCGTTTCTTAAAGTCAGCACTTGTAAAGTTTACGGCGATATCGCCACTTGCTGGCACTTCAACGGTTTTGTTTGCTGAACCGAGTTCTTCATGCCATGCGACAACGCGTGCCCTACCCGCTGGCACATCAGCAATCGAATAATTGCCGGTATCCGCGGATTTTTCATAGTCATCTGAACTAATCCATGCGCCTTTATCGTCTTTGTAACCGGTGACAGCGAAAAAGTTGTTAGGAACAGCAACGATGTAGCCGGTCATCCAATCATGAATATCGCATGTGAATTTAATCTCTTCAACCTTTTCGATTTTGTGCGGGAGAATCTTGCCGGGCTGCGGAATCTGATAGTTTATCGCGTCATTCTTCTTCGCGTGAGAATGCACATTATGTGCAATCGGATCGCTGGAGGTAATATCAACGGTAGAACCAACAACAACCGCAAGAACGTGCGGGTAGTAAGCGCATGCCTTCTGGTCCATAACTGGATTTTTCTCTGGAACAGTAGGTTTTGCACCACGGACGCGAGCGTAAATAACAACGTTTTTGATGCCTTTGCCTTTTGAGACAACGAGTGCTTCGGACTTTGTACCTTTTACAGCGTCAATGCAATGCTGATCTTTGGTCGCAGTCAGGGCAGGACGGGCTGGCGCATCACCATCATACATTACAGTCCCGGTGATAGTGCCTGCAAACGCAACACTCGTCAACATCCCAAAGACAAGCAAAGCAACTACGATTTTCATGATTTTTCTCCTCTATAGCTTAAATTTAACCTGCAATATATTAACACCACAGGATTCCAAAATGCAAATAAAAAACCTAAAATTTTAACCAAGTTTTCTAAAAACTTATTTTCGGGTTACCGGCGAAATGTCTCCTTAATATAGTCAAGAATCTCCCGCTGTTCCTCATCATTGAGATAATAGTAAAACGCTGGCATATCGTTTTTTCCAGCGTCGATGCTCTCCAGCAATTGATCATCGCTGTGCATCTCCCATAGGCTGTTGTCCGTTAGGTCTGCCGGATCCAATTTTTTGAAACGTCCGATGCGTCCGTTGCCTTCCCCGTTGTTTCCGTGGCACCCCGCGCAGTATCGAGCATACTTGTATTCAACCTGCGACTGATATTTCGTACTCGGGTCAACCTGTTTTGCCAACCAAATTAACCCATTGAGCCACACAAGAATCATGACGACAATGACGATAAGGTGTCTCATAATATTAGGAGTTAAAGGAGACCTCTTAACTGATAGCCGACAACTGACTACCGGCTAATACTAATGAGGTAATCTCGAACAAGTCGAATCTGTTTCTCGGCATCATCGTCAGCATAGCCTTCAAGTGGTATATGTTGTCCACCAATAAGGGGCCACGCCTGCGGCATCGCTGTTCCGGGTTGGAACGACTGCGGATCCTTCATCCAATCAATGAGCCAATCAGCCTTGAGACGTTCTTTCGCCAATGCCAGATCAGGTCGTCCCGCCTTGTCGCTTCCTTCAGGAATAACTTCACCCTGCGAAGGGTGGCAGGAGATACACTGAAGCGTGTCAAAAATCTGCTTACCGACTCGCAATTCAGCGCGCGTTGGTGTCGGCATTTCAAGCGTCTCATAAGGGAAGGGTTCATCGTCAAGCGCAGAGAAGTACTCGACAAGCGTTGTCGCTTCGTCATCCGATAGACCAAATGTTGGCATTCGGACTTTGAGTCCGTAGCGAATCTCTGACGGCTCTTTGAGGAACGCAAATAACCAGTCCGGATAAACTCTCGCACCTTCAGCTTTCAATGTCGGCGGTGCAAACTGCTTGGCAACCATCTCACCCAACCCTTCGTGTGCGATGATAACATCAATATAATCGCCACCGCCACCTTCAATCTCATGGCACCCAGCGCAATTATACTTTTTCACCAGCCGTCTACCAGCATCAATACGGTTCAATTTCTCGGATCGGTTATGGATATAACTGAGAGGATACTTTTCCGGTTGGAAACTCTTCAAAAGCACAGTCAATGCTTTTGCGTCTTCGTCGTTAATCTGGAAGACAGGCATACGAGAGGCAATACGTCGGGTCTGGTAACGCCGTGGATTGGTCACTTTACCAAGGGTCCATCCGGTCCAACTGTGTTCAACGTCTACCGTATCACCAAAGTCAAGTTCATCAGCGAGTTTCGCACCGAATTCGCCGAGATCGGCACCGACTTTTGATTCATTTTCAAATCCAGGGATTTCATGGCAACCGAAACATCCGTACGCCCTGACGAGTGCCTCACCCTCTGCTACGTCCACTTCACCGATAGATTCAGCAGATGCGTTGGGGGTTGCCTGCTGTAAACTCATCAAGTATGCGACGATATCGTCAACTTCGCTATCGTTCAACCGCAAACTCGGCATACTCGTATCTGGGTCGTACGCTTTCGGATCGCGGATCCACTGGCGGAGGTAATTCGGTGTAACCTTTTCACCCACACTGTCCAGTGCCGGAGCAAAATCGCTTCCTAAACCACCAACAGCATGACACGTAAGACAGCCAACAGTTTTAACAGTCTCTTCACCTGCTTCAATGGCGCGTTGAGATTCGGAATAGGTTGCGCTGACTTCGTCGAGATTCGCATCATTCATTTGTGCAAGGTACGCTGCGATAGATTTTACTTCATCAACAATGCGAACAACATAACTGTCCGGATACGGATATTCCGTGCCATCATCCGTTTTGATGATAATGCCATTCGCTGTTTTGGTGACAACACCGGTGCGTTGCCCACCATTCTTGAGGTAAACAACTTGCGTCATGCCATCGGCAGGGAAAAAGTTTGGCATCGTCGTATTTGGCAGATACGCCTCAGGCTTCTTAATCCAACTTTCGAGCCAAGTCGTATCTTTTATCTTGCTACCGACTTTCGCGAGTGACGGACCGACCTTGGCGAGGTCCTCAATAGCACTATAGCCTTCCACTGCGTGGCAGCCTTGACAACCGAGGTCTTCAAAGAGTGCCAATCCTTTGGTCAGGTTCGGCGCATAGTCCTGAGGTTCATCTGTTTCAGGATTCACACCGTAATCCAACATCATCACGCCATCGTGGCAGCGACGGCAGTTAGACTCCATATATCCCTTTGTTCCTTTAGAGGTTCTGCCGGTATGCTCATCCAAACCAAGTACAGGGGTGAGCCAATACTCAGCATGCGTCAAGGCGTGGGCAGATTTTGCCGTGAGTGCCTGCCCTTGTCCACCGTGGCAAGGCGTGCACCCAAATCTATCAACAGGGTGTTTCTCAAGGAGAACATCTCGATGCGGATGCGTCTGGAGGACTGAATGATAGCCGGTCTCATAAGAGATCTCTACTTCGCCGAAGACATCAACATCACTGAAAGTAAGGGTGCCGTTCTCTTCTAATGTATATTCGTCTGCTTCCGCCTCAAATCCATCAATTATAATATTCTCACTCCCTACTTTAACACTCGCATGCTTGAGACGATGGACGACTGGATTTTCACCATCACCTTCTACCTCAAATATCTCTTGTGCAGATTGCTCATAGCCGCTCCTATCAACAGAGAAGTGACACGTCGCACACCTGTCTGCAGTATGGCTAAAGTCTTCAAGATAGTATTGCGTGATCGTTCGCGTTTCACGGAAGGGGTTTTCTAATAGACTGCCGAGGAAGGTTCGCTTGATACCACCGACCGAATGAAGTTTTTCCTCAAGGCGTGCAACTTCGTCATACTTTGCTTTGTCGGCTTGCAGAGATTGAAGCGACGCTTGGGCAGCGGTAATGCCATCAGTGATCTCTGTATCTGTCGTGTTATATTTCTGGGCGATGAGGTAGGTGCTAAGGGCACTTTGTGCGTCTCCATTGGCTTGATAAAATCGCGCCAAAGCTTTGTTCGCCTCTGCAAAGGCAGCTTCCGCTTTCAAAACGGCTTCGGTCAGTTCACTCTCAATCTGCGATTCAAAATCCGCTAATTTTTTCTGCCATTTATCAACAATCGCGTTGTGTCTACCCTTCGCTTCGTGGAGGCTATGCTGATATTTATAATTAATCGCATCCGATTCGCTCTGCCGAAACTTGCGTTCTTGCAGTGCTTCGTCTAAGGCAACTTGGGCGTTCCTCACTTCTTTCGTTAACCTTCCCAGTTCCTTGGAGTCAGGTTCTTGAGGGGTCGGGAGTTCAGGCAGAACTAACCTCGCGTTCTCCAATTCCGCGTGTGTCTTTTCATATTCATATTGATAAAATTGCTGCTGGATCTGCTTCCATGGGCGGCGGGTAATCATCTCACTCCAGAACCCCCATAAGGTTACCAGTCCTAACAACCCAGACAGAATAAAGAACAAAGCAGAATACGACTTACTCTCAGCAGGAATTTCCTTTTTGTTCCTCACGAAATCTTCTCCCTCCATGTCAATTGATACATTACGATGTCATTGCCAATAATATACCGTAAAGGGTGCGACCGCCTCGTTAGATATTGAACCACGGGGATACCCAGATATATTTTATATCCAAAGTCAAGCGCAGGATCATTTTTATCGGCAGCGCGAGCATAGTTAAGAACAGAAATGAGACGATGATATATCGAACAAGACCAAGCTCCTGCAGGAAATGGCTACTTTTACGCTTCCATAAGTAGAAAATAGGACCGATCGCGAAATAACCCGCAACGACAACAAACCCGAAAAAGTTCGCAGTATTTGGATCTCGAATGCCGAAAAGATACGACAAATTCACATTCGTCAATGGAACAACAAGGTGCGGGTCCCACTTCTCCCAAGGCATAAAGAAATTCCATCCGGGGCCTCTGAGGAATGTACCGACAACCATCAAGACAATCCATAAGATGATAAATCCGAAGCAGAAGACGCTGAGCGCGAACGGACGCTCCTTGATTGTATAATAACCCTTACCTTTTGGATTTGTGTCAATGTAGGGAATGGCTATCAAGCCTGCAATAATTAGGCCTGGCAGCACCACCCCGGCAATCCATGGGTCGAAGTAAACGAGCATTTCTTGGAGTGCAAGGAAATACCACGGGGCTTTAGAAGGGTTTGGGGTCTTTGTTGGATCGCTCGGTTCTTCAAGCGGCGCATCAATCATAATCGACCAAACACCCAGCACCAACATCACAATAATCGCACAGATAAACTCATTTCGGCACAGGTAAGGCCACACATAGACCTTATCGTTGAGAGCGGCATCCGAAGGGACACCTGTCTTGTCCGTCTGGCGTGCCTGTCGGTATGAAAGCCAGATGAAATAGGGTATCAAAAAGAGAATAGCAACAATGGGGACATTATCCGGTTTCGTCACCAGTGCTATAAAATTCTCCATATCCTGCTCCTTTTTTATCGCAGTCAGCGATCAGCAGTCAGTAGGACAGGGGGCAGATGAGAACATTGGCAACCCCTACAACTACCGACACCCAATTCGCTGATAGCCATTTTATAGAGGTCCAGAGATGCCACCATCTTTACGCACACGCCAGAAATGCAAAGCCATCAGGACACTTGCTAACAACGGAACTGCAACACAGTGTAAAATATAGAACCTCAACAGCGTTGAGGGACCTACTATTGTACCCGCCAGCAGGGCAAATCGGACATCATTCGATTGTGTGATGTCTTGCGGAGCAAATGGACCTTCATGTCCTAAAACCGGGGTCGCACGTGCCATGTTCGTTCCTACAGTCACAGCCCAAAATGCCAACTGATCCCAAGGTAACAAGTAACCCGTGAAACTCAGGAAAAATGTCACGAGTAACAAGATAACACCGACTGCCCAGTTGAATTCTCGTGGTTTCTTATACGAACCCGTCAAGAAAACCCTGAACATGTGCAACATCACCGAAATAACCATTCCGTGTGCTGCCCAGCGGTGCATGTTCCGTAGAAGCATCCCGAATGGGATATCAAATTCGAGGTACTGGACATCGTGGAAAGCATATTCAGCTGTTGGCCGGTAATAGAACATCAGGAGTACGCCGGTGACGGCTGTCACGAGAAACATGAGGAAAGTGATGCCGCCCATGCACCATGTAAAGCGGAAATTCAACGCGTGCCGAGAAATCCGAGGAGGATGGAGATGCAACCAGACGTTTTGGAGAACCTGTAAGGTGTAGCGACGCCCCGTTTGTTCATATCCGTGGCGGAATATAGAGCGCCAAATGTCGGAATTCGTAATCTTTTCTTTGAGCCCTTTACGTTCTTCGTTCATATTTTTTCTTGCAAGCTTCGGCGTGACCTACGGTAAAATGCGACCATAACGCCGAAACCCCTTTTCTGCCTAACCAGAGCCAGGCACAAATGCTCTCCTTTCTTCAGACCTTCAAAAAGGAGCCTGGGTCGGCCCACTGCCCCTTCTCACCTAAAAACTTCACTGACTTGTCAATTTCGATCTGGCCATCTTCTGCTAACGTAATCTTAACACGTTCAAGGGGACGCGGTGCCGGACCTTCGTAGTTAAGGCCTTCTCGGTCAAAACCGCTACCGTGACACGGACACTTGAATTTGTTTTCTGAGCCGAGCCAGCGAGGTGTACATCCGAGGTGTGTGCAAATCGTCAAAAGCGCATAGAATTCACCGTCCTGTTTTCGGACAATCCAGACACCAAACGGCTCTTTTTTGAACTTTTCACTAACGCTACCCGGTGGATATTCAGCCGGAAATCCTGCTTTAAAAACGGAGGAGGGTTCAAACAGCACACGTGGATACAGATACCGAACCAATCCCGGTCCGAAGGCCAAACCCGATGCTGCAACGAAAGTCCCCCAACCGAGAGATTTGAAAAATTTACGTCGAGATTCCACTTCTACCCCCGAATCTTGCAGGTAACGCTTACACGCAACACCCACAAATTAAAACTAAATCGCATATATTATAAACCAGTTTTAAATAAATGTCACCAAAATCTTTCCGCATCTGAAAGTCTGTTTTGCACAAACAGCACACACGCATTAATTCCAGAGTGGTTCGATTAAAAGAACACAAAGTTTTTCCAAAGCAATTTCGCGCCACGAGCGTTAATTATTATAACATGTCTTCAAAAGTTTGTCAACCATTTTTTGAATTTTTTCACAGAATTTTTTAAAAATTATAGGTGAACACCTCCTTTCTTTTCGATCAACATTTTAAAGGACTGTAAAGCCGGCTGAGGTGAACCACCCAATTTGTAACGAAGCAAGCAAAATTTTGTTCAATTCTTCAAAGATCTATGATACAATCTACCCGATGATTTTCCAGTTTGCAGGTATCAGGAACCGACAATCGAACGAACAAAGAAGGAGCCAAGATGATACGCTTGACAATTAGTATAATCACCATGGGTCTTATGTTTACACAACTCAGCACCGCTGAAATCGACCCAGAATCTATTGTTGGTGCGTGGTTGTTCAACGAAAAAAGTGGAAAAGTCGCTGCAGATTCATCCGACAATGGCAACGATGGCGACCTTGTCGGCGGTGCTAAATGGGTGAAAGGTAAATTCGGTAACGCCATTGAACTCAACGGTAAGGATGCTTGGGTCACTGTTCCAGAAATTGGACCGCTTGAGGACTTCACACTTCTAAAGTGGTTTAATGCGACAGGCAGGGTCGGGCTGTGGAGATGCTTCTTTAACCGGGACGGTTGGGCACCTGGATTTGTCCATTATCAGTTCCGTCCGGACAACAAAATGGAAATGGCTATCCACTCTAACAACCCAGTGCGACATCCGGGGTGGCCCAATTCGGATTTCACAGCGGATAAGGATATCCTAAATAAATGGTTCCATCTCGCTGTTGCTTACAGTAGCAAAGATGAATTTGTCCGCGTCTACTTCGATGGTGAACTTGATGCCGAGGGTAAATGGGGTCCCTTGCCCGGAGAATTTGGACCTGGACGTATCGGTTCATGGAGCGGTGGCGGCAGAGAGTGGGAAGGTATGTTTGATGAAATGCTACTCTTTGATGTCGCACTGGAGGAAGCCGACATTCAAATGCTCATGGAGAACGGTTTAGAAGACACACTCTCAGTTGAAGCGGTGGACAAAGCCGCGACAATTTGGGGACAAATTAAGTTAGGATTTACGGATAAATAGGTAGGCACTCTCCGGTAGGCGCGCTTTCATGAAGTTTAATTATTTAAATCGGTAATTCCAATTCGCCCCAGGCCCGGTAGGTGCGGTTTGCAACCGCACCGGACTTCGCCAATAAATTACCAAATTAAATTGTTAATCTTCATCCAAGCGCGCCCGGAGGCACTGCCCGCCGATATTTTAATAATTCAACCTCCGGTCTCGACAGCCCAAGCAAGATGGTTAAAAAACTGAAAACTAAATAGCCTTACCTCGTCAGTTCTCTTCCCTTGTTGGAAGGATTGCTCGCGAACCCCACCGCGACTTCCCCTAATAAATATCTACCACTATCCCACACCTATGCCTTCATCGCAGATATGAAATTTTTCGGCACGTATGCACCCTTTTCTATCAAACCTGTGTCTTTAAGTTATAAAGGGAGCACATCGGACAGTGGTGCCGAAAAAACATCACTATATGTGCCCCAAATTGATGATATTTTATAGTGCTGGGTTCCGTCCCCACTTATGTCTATTTTGCATAAACGGCATGTAATACCTACGGCAGCAACTCCAACGAATGTAGAAATGCCCAGAATGACGTTTCCGCTTGTTGGAGCACCTATTGGAACCCAGAACGTAATTAGCACCAAAGGTTTTCATTCACTATAATTCTACTGGTGTGCCTATATGAGTACACCATAACTGTCAATTTTAGAAAAAACGCGTCATAGCCTCGTAGGTTGGGTTGAGCGGGGTTTCCGAGAAAAATGATACCGACACACCAAGCACTTTTACTACTCTACACCGTTCTATCAATCAAGGAGATAGCGAAACCCAACCAAATCTACTACCATGTTTGTAGTAATGAACGTTGGGTTTCGCTGGGTTTCTCCACGCCTATGCGGGTCTATCAGGTTTGATGTATTTTGAAATATCTACCTTTGATTTTCAACACCGCTCAACCCAACCTACGGAAGCACAGAAACCCTAAATTGACACCTATGGTGTGCCTATATGAGTACACCGCCGAAATTTAACAGGAGTCCATAAGATGAAGATAAGACCTATTTATGCCATCGGTTCTCTCTCTATCCTCATCACACTTGGTGTTTTCCTCTGGGGTACCCTCCAGATGAAAGATAAGCCACCGACAGTGATATACAAATACAAAGCCGTCACACCTGAACCACGCACTACCGAAACAGCGCAAGAATCCCCACCCCCACAAGAGGGGAGTTCCCTTACCGTAGGAGAAAAGGCGGAACAGAGCAAGGTATTACTCAGTATCCTCCAAGATGATAGTGATCCTTATACCCAAAAACTTCAAAAAGCTCTGAACTCTCCCGAATACCTTGAATATCTCAAAAGTCAGGAGGGAACATTTGGTGTGAATCTCACAGCTTGGTGGGACTTCTTGGAATCACAGGGGCTCAGTTCTGGTAGAAGCCTCCAGGAAAAAGAATTCCGCAAGAGGTTTCCAGTGGGGGATGCTGCCGATTATGAACCCGAAATGCGTAAAAAGATTGCTGAACTTGCACTTGCGAATCCTGAACTTGATACCGTTGGACTTCTCCAAGCGTTTTGGCGGCAGGACGAGGACAGATCGAATTATATCTGGTCTCGTCAACAATTCAATGGTCATGTCGGTGACTTTGACTGGGTTGAAAATATCCGTCAGAACGCCGCCAGTATCCTTTCAGAATTCACACTGACAGAGGCAGAAGTAGACAGCGCACCACTTCCAACGACATCTACCTTCACCCCAGAATTCGGTCCCATCGATGGCATCGAAGAAAGCATTGACACCGCCTCTACACCACGCGCGGATACCAGAACCCTGACCGATATAGAACCAATATCCCAATCCTCTGAGGCACTTGAGGCAGAACTCACGAAGAGCATCTTCGCAGATGTCCCCAACTTATCCACAAACGCAGATTTTGAAAAAACACTCCGTGAACGTTTTTCACCGGAGCGGTTCACTACTGCCATGCAAACCGTGACACAATACGGACCCAAAGAGGGACTCCAGAGGCTCAAAGAATCTGACCCGGAGGTAGCAACACACATCGAACGCTTCCTCCAATCCAGCAAGGAAACAGACGCAAATGAAAGATAAGCACATTTTCTACATTGTCTGCTGCTTTGCTGTCCTTGTTATCTGTGCTGTTGGTATCGGATACGCAACCGACACACTTATCTCTATAAGCAGAATGTTACAGCCATTCCATCGTCCACTATAGACACGACACAGATTAGTAACGACTACCCAAACCACGGAGAATACCTCCCTAAAATAAGGAACCTTACAACTATGAAACGCTTCTTATTGCTTTGCCTCCTATTTTCCTGCATTCACACTTTGCAAGGATACACAGAGACTTATGAACATGAACGCCGCGAGTTCACGCCCCTTGAAAAGGAAACTTTTGATACCCTTAAAAAAGAGTTTTCCAATGAACTTCTCGATGCAGAGTTGAAAACGCTGAACGAACTCGCCAAAAGCAACACATACAAAGACTTCCTCACCAAAGCTCATCCGGAGGCATCTCTGCCGCCGGAATTCGCAGAGATTGTGACCGAAGATGGACAGGTCGTGGACAGTACACTCTACGAAATACTACCGCCCAAGGAACGATATCTCACATACTATACCGAGCAATTTGGGGTCCAAACACTCGATGAAGTAACGACTCTTGAGCATTTCATCATCCATTATGAAGAAACAGGAAAATGGATCTTCAAAGCAGTAAAACGAGGTGGTGATACACCGGAGTATTTACGCACCAAAGGTCCCCGACGCGGCGGGCCACTCGGTAGGTCGCCGGCATTCAAAGCCATGATGAAGTATCGTTTCGGCATTCAAATAAAGGAGAAACCTGACATGTCGACTATCCCTCAGATAATGCAAGTCTTTAATTTTCCGCTTACGGGATTGACATCTGAGTTGATGGATGCTGATGTGCGATGGATACAAGCCTTGTTTGAAAAACACGGGAAATCTGAAGGTATCCTCCGGGTCGCCCTCCAAAATCCAAGGATCTTTAATAGAATCCTCTACGCGTTTACCACGGACAAAACGTTCCTAAAGTTTATTTATGAACCCAATGAATAGAAACCCTATAATGTCTATTAGGACTTACGCATTCCTTCTTAAAGTCCCCTACCCCCTGATAAGGGGCGATATGGGGGTTGGGGGATTTAGGGGGTTTAAATATGGAAATTACCGATTTTTTGCGTCTGAATGTCCGATATTTTCTCAATTTGCGTAAGTCCTAGTCTATTTTAAACGTCGGTATACAACACTGTTTAAAATTAAAGACACCATTTAGGTCAGGATGGGAGAAAACAAGAAAATGTTTAACAACGTGCTAACTTAAAAATTTCAGAGAACAAATGCGTTTTATGCTACAATTACCACTAAAGTTTGCACAATTGGTGTGCTATCAAGATATTGCTATCATGAACGGATACCAACTGTCATTAAGAATTTGTTCTCCAAAGAATTCGCAGAAAAAAATTGTGTTTTTTTAATCTTAATGCACCCTTTTTGCAATAAAGTGTGTCTTTATAATTAAAAAGAGGCGCGTAATGCTCTTAAGTTTAATATACGCACACCGATACCATCACATGTCGGGCAGACTTCAATAGGTTTAGGGGAATTATGATGGTAGATGATAATGTTCAACTGATTCGCCGAATTTTGTCAGGCGACGACGAAGCTTTCAGTATATTAATGCGGAAACACCAAAAGGGTGTTCATGCCCTTATATGGCGGAAAATTGGGGATTTTCATATCGCTGAGGAAATTACCCAAGACACTTTTATCCAAGTCTACAAAAAGCTTGGGACATTAGAGGACCCGAAACGATTTCATGGATGGCTGTATGTCATAGCGAATCGACTCTGCATTAATTGGATACAGCGAAATAAAGCCAAAACGGACAAGCTGAATATGCAATCGTTAGAAGACACACACCAAGAAGAAATTGAAGAGGCTTCCTACGATCATCATATGTCGTATCAACGTGAAACTGAAATTAAAAATCACCGACAGAACCTCGCCAAAACGCTCCTACACAAACTCCCAGAAAGTGAACGCACCGTCGTAACGCTTTACTATCTCGGCGAAATGACAGCGAAGGAGATCGGTAAATTCTTAGGCGTGTCAGTAAATACAATCAAGAGCCGACTTCGCCGTGCCCGCAAGCGTCTACAAGAGGAAGAAGCACTCCTGCAGGAAACGCTTAACGGTGTGCAACTGTCTGACAATCTCACTCAGAACGTCATGCGACACATTGCCGACCTGAACCCAACGCCGCCCGCTAAGAAACCCTTATTCCCTTGGGCAGTTCTCGGTGCCACAACCATCTTAGTAATACTCTTCGGCATCGGCGGTCAATATCTCCTCCGGTTTCAGAAGCCATACAGTTTTGACGCACAATCCGAACCTACCATTGAACTCGTTGATGAGCCTATCTACCTTGAGATCGTCGCAAAACCCGCCGTGCGGAATCAGATCGGTAGAACAATTATCCCCGGTAAAAATAGCGGGGCAGGCATGCAAACCTCGAAAACCAACCTCACCACAAACGCATCGGACGATATCGCCAAGTTCTCCACTTCACAATGGATACAGTCAATCGGTCCCAAAGGCAGCGTTGTCTATGACCTCTTTGAAGCTGCTGACGGAACGATCTACGCTGCTGCAAAAACAGGGCTCTATAGATTGACACCCGACGCGACATGGGTGCTTATTAACGCCGATATTCCCAACGGACAGTACCGAATACCTATCACAGAACACCAAGGCACCCTCTATACTGTCTCTACTGATGAGGTGTTCGCTTCAGAAGATGCCGGTGAAACGTGGAACGCCCTTGGACCGCGTCCGAAGGGGACCGCAAGCGGACTCATCGTCGCAGCGGCAAACCAAAAGCACAATCCACAAACAGGCATAACACTGTATCTCGCGCTTCAAGAGAGAGGAGTCTTCCAATCTACCGATGCCGGTCAGCACTGGAAACCTCTAAACAACGGATTGGTAGGGAAACGGGTCTATACAGTCGCTGCAATCGGAAACACCTTATTTGCTGGTACAAACCGGGGACTCTATCGTCTCTGTTCAAGCAACTGGCAACAACTACTCACCAACGTATCTGGGGCGGTTTACGCCTTGACTGTCGATGAAAACAACCTCTATGTCGGAATGGCACCTGATATTATTCTCCCAGAAACCGATGAACCAAATCCATCAATACCTATAGGTGAATACGCACCAAAAAGAATCTTCCACTACGCCTTGCCGGTACCTGATATTGTTCTCCCAAAAACCGATGAACCAAATCCATCAATACCTATAGGTGAATACGCACGAAAGAGAATCTTCCACTCCGCAGATATTGGAGACTCATGGACTGAAATAACACCTACGGATGAATCTCAAGTTATGAATTTGGAATCTGCCATACAGATTTTGGCTGTAGGTAAGACGCTCTTAGTTCTCGGAGTAACCGAATTTCGATCCAGTGATGGCGGGAAAACATGGACATCCCTTAGATCCAACATCCATTCACTCTATACACCGAGACTTCCAGCGGTGGCTATCGATGAAAGAACATTTTACAAAGCCGACATATACGGGATCAACCGAACAACTGATGCCGGTGAGTCCTGGCACCCATTTGTAAACGGCATGACAGGTCCCTCAATGCATGACTTGGCCGCACTAAATCATAGACTCTATATGCAGATCGGAAGAGACCTCGTCCAGTCAACTGATGGCGGTGAGACATGGCACAGTATTCGCTTCAATACCCGCGAGCACACATCCAAATTAGATACCAATTTTTATAGAAATATAAGACTAACAATTGCCAATAATGTCCTCTATGCCATTTCGATTCGGGAGAACAAACCGAGTATTTTCCGTACATCTGCGGCTGGAGATGAACTCATCCCCATTTACAGTGTTCCCGATTTTGAAGCCGAGGAAGTTCCCGACAATGGCACTTCCTCACCATATATATTACATCTACTAATGAACAAAAAATACACCCACATTGGAGCCTTTGCTGTCAGTGATCGGACATTTTACGCGCAATATAAGCGGAAACTTTTCAAATGGAAACTCGGCAATCGCCAATGGACGGACACAGGATTAGTCGGTATCAATATCGTATCTGCATTGGCTGTTTCAGGTAAAACCGCCTACTTCGGTAAAGCAAATGGAAAATTGTTTCAATCCATTGACAGCGGAGACTCCTGGAAAGACATCACATCAACACTGCCGATCCGCTTTACGCATTTCAAGGAGATGACCTTCGTAGGTTCAATGGTTTGTATCGCAACCGACAAAGGTGTCCTAATCTCACATACTGGAGAACACTGGCAAGTCATCACTGATAAAAACCGGATGCACACCGTCATAGACAAATTCGCCACAGATGGCACTACAATCTACGGTGTCGGTGATAGCGGCGCATACCGCTTAGATTCTCACGGCAAGTGGGAACTACTTTCCCCAGATATCCCCAATAATCATATTGCATTTCTCGTTATCAGTAACAATCGGCTTTACGCCGGAACCTACGATCGCGGCATGTTCCACATCTCAATTGAAGAGCAAATGGATGTAGCCAATTCGTTCTGAAATTTACTGTCGTTACCTTCAATCCTCATTCCTTTCGCTCTCTTTTTGTAGAAGCGATCTCCCGGGGCCCCACCCGTTACCGGGAGAGGAGAGCGACTCTTAACTTCTCACATACCTCCTGATAAGGAGTTAGAGGGTTACCGATTTTTCCCATTATAGACCTTTTTGGGCATAAAATGTGGCTCTAATTATAAAAGGAGAGTGGAAGGAATACCCTCTTCAAACCACATCGGGTCAATACATAAGGGGATTGAGGCGGTGGTTTCCTCTGTAGGAGGGTTTCCAACTCCGACTTTACTGACTGCTGACCGAAGTTTTATTGATTTTTCACAAAGGGTGTGGTGAGATTCCAACTCCGACTTTACTGGCTGCTGACCGCACCGGGAACCATCGAATAGTTTGTAGTAATGCGATTTATCACCTGTCTGCGTAAGTCCTATTGAAAAAGCGTTCGTTTGGGAACTTCGATCGGTTCCTGCAGTTTCCGCACCGCCTCGGCGATATCGTCAATGACGATTTGGCGCAGTGCCGTAAAATTTTCGCCCTCTTGTCGCAGCACATAAGCAGGATTAAACGTCGCCATGGCAAACGGTGCATAGTGGGTATCCGTAAACCAGACACCGCGTTCTTCTGTAATGCGGAAACTGCGATCAATAAGAGTTTTTGCTGCAGGGGCACCCATACAGAGAATCACTGAGGGCAGCATCAGCGTAAGTTCTCCATCAAGCCATTTGGCGCATGCCTTAATCTCTGATGCCTTCGGCGGACGGTTTTTCAATACACCGCCCTTTAGACCTGCTGCACGACATTTAATGATGTTCGTGAGCCAGATGTCTGCCCGCGTTAACTTGTTTGCTGCTAAAACCTCGTCAAGCAACTTTCCAGCAGGACCTGAAAATGGAAATGTCGTGTGATTATCGGCAGCAGACGGTCCCTCTGCAACAATCGCTAATTTCGCTGTAGCATCGCCGCTACCGAAAACAACATTCGCACGGGTCTTCGCCAAATCACACGCTGTACAAGTACTGGCACGTGCTTTAAGGGCTTGCATCTGTGTCTGCGTACTATTCATTTTTTCAAATTCGGTGCGGTTAGGAAACCGCACCTACCTTGGTTGGAGACCGACTTCCTTAGAACAAACTATCCCTCGAAACTACAAGGTTCCACCCGAAGTTTTCGCAAAGTGAATGGTGGCTTGCACCAACTTATCCGGTTGGATTCCCGTAAACGTCAATTTATAGATCGGTTTGTCCCATTCATATTGATAATCGCTGCCGTAAGTCGCCACGCTTGTCGGTAAGTAATCCTCTGGTACATGAATAAAGCAGGTACCATCAGCCTGTCTAAGCGGTTTGCAAACGAGTAGATAACTTTCACTATGACTATCCCAACCCGCAGACAGAATTTCAACACCGCCTTGCGTATAATGCATATCCGTAGCGAGCAATTGCGGCACATCCTGTTCCTCACGGAAGCAGAGCAATTTGGCAGAACGAGGCGGTATGTTCAACAAGGTCACACCGTCTGAAACCTTTCCAAGATATTGGCGCATCCAGAAATCGTGAACCAAGAACTCTTTGGAATCAGGCAACCCAAGCGCGTCTAATTCAAAGTAAGCATCACTCTCGTGATCATCCCAATTGAAGACAGCGGCGAGATGCCAAGTTTCACGAGGCGTTGAAATCGGTAGGCTCCATATTTTAGGAAAAGGTTCATCGTAAAGGTCTACCGGTGTAGCCGCTTCACCTATGAGTGGAAAGATTTTTGCTAAATACGTCGCGCGCGACGAGGTAAGTGCTGTGAGTTGGTCCGAACACAAGACTGCCCCACCACTCAACGCAGCCGCTGTTACCTCCACGATTACCTCGTTGATAGGTCGTGGTTCATCAACGGCAATCTCACCAAAAATATGCCCCCAGAGAACGTTATGCTCCCTTATATGTGCCGCATATCTACTTAGGCGATGCTTCGTGCCACGCTGATGATGCCAAGGATCGCTTGTGCGGCTCGAAACCGCACCGTCAGTGGAAACGGAAGAACTCAGGAGTGGGGCACTAACACCAATACTACCGATGCAGGGACCCGGAACGGCATTGTATCCTGCAAGCAAAACGTCCTCTTTAAAAAAAGGCGACCTTTCCGAGCGTGCATCATCGATCGCATCCCTGATTAATTCCCCAGCGAGCCGATAAAGCTGCACTGAGGTTAGGCTGCTGTCGTGCCAACGCAAGTTGTGTGAACCGTTCGTGAGTCCTGTTGTATAAGGCGTAAAATCTGCGTTGATGAGTGAATATCCACATCCGCTGACAATCTGTTTAATCTGTCCACGAATGCGCGATTGCACCTCTGGGTGCGAAACGTCCAAGAGGGCAACTTCTTTGCCACTCTCCGGCAGATGGACTGTGGCAGGTTTGTAACTATTACGCACTGACCGACCACGAGAATTTCCTTTTCCACGACGAGACGTGGTCTGTTCTTGTATACAATAGTTTGGATGGCTCTTCAGAAGTTCCGAATCAAGTGCCACACAGAATGGATTAAAACGGATGCCCGCCTTAAAACCCTTTGCCCGGATTTGATTGGCAACCGTTTGGATACCCTCACCATTTTGTAGCACCGAAGCCTCTGAACTTGGCGCAACACTTCCCAACTCTGATTCCCACACCGCATCTAATTGGATATAATCAATACCGCCAGTGTAACTTGGCTGAAACAGTGGATTCTCAGCGAGGGCATCCGTTTGGGCTAAAATAGCGTTCGTGTCAAGGGATTCTTGTGTATCGGAAAGTGTCCACGCAGTAATCGGTGAACGACCTGCTGGTACGGACTGAGACGTTTGCCCAACGTTCCGCGCCACCAACTCAGTATAATGTTTATAGGCTGCTGTAGCCCCCTCCGTAAAGTTGATATACGCAGTTTCAGAGGTGATCTCTTCGCCGGAGGCACACTCGTGTTCACACTGATGATAAAGTGCCCACGGGTTAACACCGGATGCCGATGATTTTTTTCGCTGCCCTTGCGAGCCGCGCCCCCTATTGGTATCTTGACATCCAATCTGAACTCGGGGCCACCATTTCTCAGTCGTTAGAAAACCGAAGACGAACGCCTTACCACTCTTTGTATCGTGAAGGATACCATCGTGACTGGGATGCATAGCATCGGTCTCACTCAGTAGAAACCCTTCATACAACCTTTTACTGACACCCGGAGAAACCGGGGGCATGTTGATAAAGAGATGATAATCTGACGAGCGGTCTCCGAGCAGCACAGCCCCACGGTTCCCTGAAACACCAAGCACCGTCATGCTGTCCAGTTGCAGCGGTTCCGATTTTAGGTTTTCAACACCAACCTTGAGATGAACAGCGGGGTGATCGGCATAGCAATTGAGGTAGGTGTTTATCCGAATCCCTTTACCTGTCGTCTCGTGCGAGAAGCGGATCTGGTGATAGTCACCGAAAACATCTGTCTCCGGGATCTCGGTGATAAATTCGCGGGTGCCAGCGTCTTCCGTTTTGACGACGCTCCCATCTTTAAGCGTTATCTGGGCACACCCGTTCCGGATAATTGTGGCACCACCCTCATCTATGTAATCCCATGTTCCTTTTGAAAGGTTAAATTTAATCTCATATTTACTGTGGTTTATCACGACGAGATTCCCCTGCCGTGAGACCGCTATATCATCTGCTCTCATCCATTTACTTTCCTTTTTGATCTTTGCATAAAGAATCTGCCGTGTCTATTCGGAAGCCAAAATCTTGCCAGCCGCCCCCTTTAAAAAGAGCGATCAAGACGACAAGCGAAACCGTCACCCCTTAATAATATAGGAGTGCGAGTTTCGCTAATGGAAAGGGGCAACCGCCCAACAAGATATGACCGCTGTCGGTTCATCTCCTGCTTGGGAAAGTGAGAAGGTGTCTCCCGGAGAAAGGAAGAGGACATCATGTTGTTCCAATTCGCACGTCTCGCCAGTCCCTGTTGTCACGCCGGCATTTCCATCCTTTAGCACATAAATCGCTTCACTATCAATCGGTTCATGTGTAAAGCTCTCACCTTTGTTGAGGGAGATGTAATCCAAGGAAAGATGAACGGAGCCTTTTTTTGGTGAGACCACGCTTCGCCAGTCGGTGGATTTCCCGAAAACGGGACCACTACGTGCCATATTGATCACCTGAACGTTACTTCGGTGTCCATCTTGGGGCGTGGGGGCTTCATCGGGCGTATCCCGTTCACCCCGGTAGAGTGCCATATCCGGCGGTGCCTGGAAACTAATCAGACGCGCCATATTTGGCGTTGTGTTTACCGTTCCATGGACCTCCCCTGCAGGGACAAAAATAACATCGCCCGCAGCAATCGGGGTATAGACCTCCCCCTGTCGAATAGCACCACCACCCTCCAAAACGACAATCGCGTCTTCCGAGGCATCGTGGTAATGCTGTGTAAATTCTTGACCGGGGGCGTGAACTCCGTGGTTCAGCGTCAACTGTTTGGAACCCATATCGGGATGCACAACACGCCAATTTTTACCTTTCCCCATTTGAAAGGGCGTTCCAGATTGCAGATTCAAGATTTTCATTTTTTCTCTTCAGTCCCTAAAGCACAATATACCTTAATGATGCTTATAGTGAAACAATGCTTATAGTGAAACGTAAAAATAAATAGACACTTCCCTCCCTGGTAGGTGCGGTTTCCCAACCGCCCCGATGCGGCGTGTCTAATTAATTCTAAACTTTACTATAAATAATCTAAGTTACCATTTTGTAGTACAATCTTTTAGACTGGATTTCCTATGCGTACAGATTGTGCTACAAAAACTCCAATAAGTGCGATTATTTTCATTGCGTTTTAGTTCGATTTGGATTTCCGTTACCGATGTAAACAACAAGTAGACTCACAAGCAGTGTTGCTAAAATTCTGAACATATCAACTCTTACTCTTCGGGCACCACGCCTGCGTTCGTATACGTCAATTTCTTCCATGACCGTACTATTTCGCTTTTTCCCGACCATGAGACCGTAAAACTGATAGAAGGTGCTTTGATCGGGTGGGGGACAGTGAACTCAATTGTTTTGCCTTTAACAATAACCTCACCGAAATTTTCTGATGTCCAGTTATAATATTTAGCATCATCAGGCACGCTATCGAGATAAACAGTAACAGTGCTAATACCAACAATTGAGCTACTGTCTGGTGGATCTGCTCGCAGAAAATTCGCTGGTACATCTTCTGGCATTAGTTCAAAAGTCTGGTATCCGAACCATTCAACTCCATCTGCCCATGTGACTTTAAATTGGATATGATCTTTAACGATGGGCTGAGTGATAGAGATTTCGACAGTGTTGCCTGTCACAATGGCTTTACTCACATATTCCGGGGCTTCCGTTATTTTGACCTCCGTCGGTCTGTTATCAAAATAAAGAATAATCGTGTCAACGCCAAAAATTGAATGACTATCTAGTGGCTCCGAACGCAGCAAATTCACGGGCACACCCGCTTGGGTTTCGACAACGTCAACTTCAATCGCATCCAGCGATTTATCACCACCTGGTCATAGACCGTGACCCTCATGGTCGAGAGCGAGGGTTTCGTCGACAACCGTGGACACATAAATTCCTATCCCCGCCACTGAAGTACCATCTTCGAGTACCGGTGAGGTTGTTTTACCTATCGGTCTGAGTGGACGCGTTTCACTTTTTTCTGGTGGTTCTACTTTAGGAACCTGGTCAACGGTTAGGTTGCCTGCCATATTTTCTTTAGACACTTCATCCGTTGCAATTTCAACGAAAGTGCCATCTCTGTTCTTAGCGTCATTACAACCGCTGATACAAACAGTAAATACACTCAAAATTAGTAAGCCTAACACCTTCAACATATCAATGCCCTCTGATGCATGATGTTACGTGAGACCGATAAAAAAGAATATGCCAATGTCGGTGCAAGTATTACAAACAGGTAAGACTTTTGTATGCGTACGCAAACTGAAAGTTTACGTCACAAAACCCCTACGAATAACAAACCACCTTTCACGAGAGATGGTGTCAGCATACCTAAGATCTTGTAAGTAGCAACTCGGGTTTAAATACCTACAAACTCTTTTGATAAAAAGATACAACCGTATCCCCATAACGCACTTGCCGACTTTGTTTCAAACTCCCAACTGTGTCCGGCACGACGTACTGCTTCGCATGTTCAACAAGCAGAACACCACCGACACGGAGTAGCGAACTCTCAGCAAGCAATTTTAGACAGTCCGTATACAGTTGCGAGCCATTCGCGGAACCAACACTATATGGCGGATCGAAATAGATAACCTCAAACACAGCAGACTGCTTATCGAGGTCCGAAATCCCTTTTACAGCATCACGACGGAGCAGACAATGCCTCGCCTTGGATTCGGCAAGTAGTCCACACATACGGAGGTTTCGCTCTATAATTCCGATGCACCGCGCGTCACGTTCCAAAAACGTGACATGCTTCGCGCCACGGCTTAACGCTTCAATTCCCATACTCCCTGTACCGGCACAAAGGTCTAAGAAGTTCGCTTCAACGACCTGCTCCCGCAGAATACTAAAAACCGACTCTTTAACCCGATCAGCAGTCGGACGGACGAGACGGTCCCCTTTAGGGGCAGCCAAACGTCTACCCTTGAATGTGCCAGCAATAACGCGCATGAGTTAACAGTTATCGGTTTGCCTCGCAGTGAGAGTTACCGGTTAAGAGATGTTTTTAAATAGGACTTTGGCACTCCCTCTTAAAGTCCCCTGATAAGGGGGATTTAGGGGGTTTAAATACGGAAATTACCGATTTTTTGCGTCTGAATGTCCGACATTTTCTCAATTTGCGCAAGTCCTGTTAAAAACCTACCCACCTTGAAGTACGCCAAGAAGCGGTTATTGTTACCAGAACCCTCTTTAACTGATAACTGACAACTGAAAACCGATAACTATACGAATAACTCCTCTATCACCGTGCCATCGTCAACAACCCGAATCGGACGACCAGATCGGGAATAGTTCTCTTCGTTACTGTCGATCCCCAGTGCAAAGCAGAGTGATGCAAATAGGTCAGGCACACGGACAGCACCACTGACAACCTCGGTCCCATCCTCATTCGTACTTCCAATGACCTGCCCACCACGTGTACCACCGCCCGCAACAACCGCCGACCATCCCTCGGTATGATGGTCGCGTCCATCGTTGTCATTAATCTTCGGCGTGCGTCCGAATTCGCCGAGCCATAGCACAATCGTCTCCTCAAGAAGATCACGTTCAGCCAAATCCTTCAGGAGCATCGCGAATGCCGGATCCACCATATCAAGGAGTTCTTTCGTCCGTTCAAAGTTGTTTTCATGCGTATCCCAGCCATCTATTGAAACTTCCACAAATTTAACACCGGCTTCCACGAGTCGTCGTGCCATCAAGCAGCCTTGACCGAACCTGTTCATGCCATAAGCCTCACGGATAGCGACAGGTTCCTCATTGAGATGAAATGCATCTATTTTGGGGGAGTTGATGAGCTGGTCGGCTTTCTTGTAAATCGCTTCGTGCGCTTCCGTGCTGCGTCCAGTCCGTTTTGCGATGAAATCCGCCTCAATCGCTTTCAACATTTTGAGACGTTCGCGAAAACGATGTGTGTCCATCTGCGCAGGATAGGAGAGGTCGTCCACAGGACTCATCGGATCCTTGACGATAAACGGATCGTGCGTCGCACCGAGAAAACCACCGGCGTACGTCGGCGCATTGATATTAACGCAACTCGGAAGATCAGAAGTGTCATCTTCAAGGTAGTAAGAGGTGAGTGAACCGAGGGTGGGATGCCTGACCGCACCGCCGGGGGCATAACCCGTATGCAGTAGATAGCGTGCGCGTTCATGATTTCCTTCACGCGAGACCATCGATCGGAGGATGGAGAGATGATGCGCCTGCTCCGCGACATTTGGGAGGTGTTCCGAAACCTTTATGCCTTTAGCACTCGTCGGAATCGCTGCAAAGGGACCGCCATTTTTGGTGCCGGGCTTCGGATCGAAAGTGTCTAATTGACTCGCGCCACCGCTCATGAACAGCACAATACAATTTTTGGCGCGCGGCACAACATCTTCAAACTCCGCAAGCCCCATCGAACTAAAATGCTGCATCGCGACGAGTCCCAGAAAACTGCCGACACTGCTTTTGAAAAAACCACGCCGTGAGATCTCTTTATGCCACAATTCCGGGGTATCGTATTCCGGCACCCACAATTTCGCGTCCATGTCCACCCTCCTTAATTCTTCATTCCTATCATTTTAACATGTTCATGTCTTTTAAACAAGGACAAAATTTAACGGAAGGGTGGAAGGTAAGATGGAAGGTTTTGTGTGAAAGCTCATGCAAGCCAGGGAATGTGTTGGTTTTTCAGGTAAGGGGTGAGGCGTTCTCGGAGTTGGAGGCGGGCGTTGCGGAGATGTGTTTTGATGGTGCCTTCGGAGCGTTTCATACGGGTTGCGATGGTTTTGATGGGCATTTCATGAACATAGTATAAGAGAAAAACGCGTTTGCGTGTCGGGGTCAGGCGTGCAACAGCCTCCTGAAGATGGTATCGGAGTTCCTGCCGCTCAATGTTGTGGCTTGGACAGGGATGTGTGTCTATGATGCGGCGTTCACTGATGTCATGAATGGATTCGATGATGTGTGCCACCTTCTGTTTTCGGTGGTAGTCAATACAGACATTTTCAGCGATGCGGTAGAGCCAGCTGTAGAACGAAGCGTCTCCACGGAAGGTGTTGATTGCGCGAAACGCTTTTATCCAGGTCTCTTGCGTCAAGTCCTTTGCGGTCTCGGCATCTTTGATGCGTCCCAAAATGTGCGTATAGAGCCGGGACTGGTATGTGGTGACAAGTGGGGTAAAGGCTTCAGTGTCGCCGTGTTGGGTGCGTTCAATAAAGTATCTTTCGTCGATGTGAGGCAACCTCGTGTCTCCTTTCATTTTAACAAAGGTATGGGATTGAGTTTTAGAGTTCTCTGTTGTCCATCTTTTTCGAGGGTTACTTGTTTGGCTTGGATGTCGGGGATGGTGGTGTCTGTACCGAGTGTATCCCCGGGGGTGACAATGTGGATTTTATTTCCTGTGGTTGCTTGGAAGATCACTTGCGGGGCTCTATCTGTTGGGAGGATCGTTCCGAGCAGGCGATAGGGTTCTTTTGGACGCGGCGGTCTCTATCCGAATGGTCGGAGGAGGTTGTTGTCTGTAATCGTGCAACGACTCGGTATCAAAGACGACGAGCGCGGTAGGAGTTCAATTAACCTTGTTATTAAAAAGAGTGTCTGTGATGAAACAGACACCCTTTTGTGTTTACAGAAAAAATTAGGTGATCGACTTTCTTGCTATAAACGGACTCGGTGGATTCGGATCGTCAAGACTTGTGATATGCATTGAAAAAGCATAAGCATCGAAGTCCCCTTGATAATTTCCACTTTTTATATCGGCTCCACCAGAACCTGCATGTGCCCATACGTGGTACGAACCTGAATGGTTCTCGTCATTGTTATCTACCCACGCGTAAGCATAGAAGAATTTATTATTACCCATAATATGGCTACCTGTTGAGGCATTGCCAGCCAATTCGGCAAAAGCGATTCCAATGGTAACTAAAAAGGCAATCAATATAAGCATCGATAAAGCACGTAGAAAAGACATATTTCCTCCTATCTTAGGTTAAGAAAATCGTAAGGATTATACCCCGCAGTATCTTGATTAATGAATTGGATGTGACCTGGGAGTTTACCGCCGCTCTTTACGAAAGTTTCTATATCAGCTCTCCAACCGGATCCGCCTGATAACCCGCCTGCGGGGAATGGCACTACTTTGCCACCTTCTACTGGAACTTCTATCCAGCGAGTTACATAGATTCGGTTACGATATAATGGATAAACTTTCCCGTTTGAGTCGGATTGAGTTACGCCGATAAAGCCGCGCTCTCCTTGATTCCAAAGTTTTATAAGGACTCGCCCCATGAGTTCAAAATTTTCCAACCCCTCAAGCTGCTCCTGCCGTCTCCCTTCAGATCATGTCCAGACAGGCATCAGGTTCTGAGGGAAACCGTCAGGAACTTCAGGGTAGGGACCAAAACCAAAAGGCGAGACAGGTACATCTTCAGCAGGTGCTTCCTCTGATACAAAATCATCAGGTAAAAAGGCATCCGCTATGTCAAGCATTTCGGAGGTCTCATCTATCGGTGACACGCCCGTGTTGTCAGAAATCTGGGAATCATCGGTTTCAGGGTCCGTTTCCACGTGTTCAAAATCCGCCGTGCTTGTAGCAACGGTGTCTTCTGTGGTGTGCATCTCGTTCTTGTTTTTGAGAGGCTGCACCTTACGCTGTGTTTCTGCCACCTCAGCATCAGTCGTGCGGTGGACGTGCCAACTATAGAGCAAGCTGCCCCCGACAACCAATACAAAGAAAACGATTCCGATAAAGATGGCTCGAGAACCTGAGAGAATATCTCGAAACATGATGTTACCTCCGGGTTATTTATTATTCATTACGGGAAGTGGAGATGGCGTGTCTGGAAGGACATGGAAACCCTCTCTGTTCCTGTAAGGTGCTAACCTAAAAGTTTTGCAAAACAGGGAATTTCATGCTACAATTAGGCTAACGCTGTCATACCCAATCTATGGCAGTGCCGCGCCGACCGGTGTCTCTACCACCCTCGGCGCATCCTCAAAAAAATAGGAGACTGCCACATACAAAACTATTTCGTCACATTACACGGAAAAAGACGAAAATAGCCAATAACGATTTATTTGATTACTCACCCCCTCCACGTAAGAAATAATAGATATCAGGATAATGCCTTTCTAACCACTTCTCGAATTTCACTAACGCCCGATGATACCGAATCTCAGCCGTTTGGAAAGGCAAAAGTGACAGATAATCTTCTGCCAAAATGCGTTCTTTGCAATCCTATCGTTGTATAAGATGCTAACCCAGAAGATTCACAAAACAACAGAGGTGTTTTATGCTACATCACATTAGTTTCTATCCCATCTTAAGCAAATTTCATGCCAATACCCTAATAAAACGTAATCTGTGGGTCAAAACCGGTGAAATTACAAAAGTCTTATTTACTCTAACGCTCTCAAAATATAGGTAGACTCTCGGTTTGTCAAACCAAACAGAGACGTTTACTTTCAAAAAACTGCCCTCTTGAAGAATGGAAAAAGTTAAATTCAGACCGATTTTGAACCCCGTCATTTTTGACGCATACGACATTATTGACGCAGCTAACCACGTCATTTTTGACGTATTTACCACAAATAAAAACTGGACATCCTTTTCGCTGTGAGCAGGATTTTATCAGATTTTCGTCATTCATCCAACAAAGAAAACTTCTCATTTTTCCGTCCGATTCTCTTCGGATTGATCGTCAACACGATGCTTTTTCAACTTCCGTTGCAAGGTCCTTATGCTTACTCCCAACATCTCCGAGGTTTTTTTCCGACTCCCGTCAAGCCGCGCCAATGTGGTACGGATGAACGATCCTTCCATCGCCTCAAGGCTCAAGCCGAAACGAAAGCTCATCTCTTGTTCATTTTCAGATGTAAGTAGTTCTTTAAGGGAATTCACGGGGCGTTTCTGACACATCTGAATCTTCTCGGGTAGATGCTCTGGTAAAAGAACCCCCTCCTTGACAGCGTAACACGCGCTTTGAATAGCACTTGCCAACTCCCGGACATTCCCGGGCCAAGCGTAACTTTCAAGAAGAGCCAACGTACTCAGTGCTATCTGGGGAATTTCCGAATCACAGGACGGGCGATATTTTTTAAGAAAGTGTGCCACTAAATCTTCAATATCTTCTCGTCTTTCCGCCAACGTTGGTAGAGAAATAGATGCCATATTCAACCGATAATAGAGGTCTTCACGAAACAAGCCATCTTTAACAGCTTGTGCAAGATCTCGGTTGGTAGCCGCCACGATTCGGACATCCACCGCAATCGGTTTCTCGCCACCGACGCGTTCAATCTCGCCCGCCTCAATCGCACGCAACAACTTCGGTTGCATAGCAAGTGGCATCTCCCCGATTTCATCAAGGAACAACGTTCCCTTGTGGGCCCTTTCAAACTTACCCTTACGCTGTGCCTCGGCACTTGTAAACGCGCCTTTCTCATGTCCAAACAGATCACTCTCCAGTAAATTTTCCGGTATTCCTGCACAGTTGACAGAAACCATCTTCCCCGACTTGCCACTGTTTTTGTGTAAGGCATGCGCGACCAACTCTTTACCGGTCCCGGTCCTGCCCAAAATCAGGACCCTCAGGGGTGTAGCCGCAAAATTCTCAATCTGCTGCAAGACCTCAAATATCTGGGAACTTCTCCCGATGATTTCTCTGTAGTCTCCAGACAAACTATCCCTTGCGGACGTAACTTGAGAAACTGTCTCCTCTATAACTGCAGATACACTATTTCCCTGCTGTGGAACCAGTACATCGGCATCATCCCCGTGGATTATCTTTAAGATTGTATCGCTTGTAAGAGACGAAGTCTGCGTACCTTGATCGGTCACAATAGAGACCTTGTATTCCATCCCTTCAAGTTCTTCTTCTAACTTTTTCGCTGTATCAAGTACATCACTTACAATAACAATGTGTTTCACTATAGAGACCTCCTTTCCTCTAAAAAAATTGTCCAAACTTTATCAAGTTATAGTAGGATAAATTTTATTATTTGTCAATTAAAAAAAATAAAGCCTATATCTAACCCTCAATTACACGACACTTTTGCGTCTGTTTTTTCAACGATTTACAATAGGGATCAAACTCATTGAAAAATCGACAAATACTTGAAAACTCAACATGAAAAAAATTATTTCTTTCATGTTGATCGAATCACAACAAAAAAGCGTCCTAAACCCTTGTAATATAAAGATTTTATGGGAAGACGAGATACGATCATCGGTCTCTATATTGTCGAGACCGTGAAAGTCTCTTATCAAGAGGACAACATCTCTGAGGCGTTTGAAAAATGCGCGGAACCTGAGTTAATAATGAAATATCAACAAAACCCAAAGTTCGCTCCCTACGAGCAGAGAATCTCGACTTCAAGCATAAAAGGTTGCTGTTGAACTAAAATGGTGGTGAATGTAAGAGGAGGAAGGTGTATACAAAACAAGGGCGGAGACTCCCCGCCCATAATCTTCAACTTGGTGTGTAGATTAAACGGATACAGGCAACTATCATATAGATAGTCAAAGGCACGCGAAACCGAATATTACTACAGACGGGTTTTCCTACTTTAAGTCCGGCTGCTTGAGTTCTCCCCAGAGCGTGGTCAATCGGTTGGTAGGTTTCACAGCATAGGCAACATCAGTCTGGGTCCAATCAAACAACCACACACCCTTCTCATACTCATCCAAGAATTCTTCATGGGGACCTCCGTTGATAGGTGCTGCGAAGTTGCGATATACTCCATCTACTTCTATTGTGTAAACAACGTACCGTCCATCAGGGGACCATTTGAGACCTAAAGAGCCCAACTCGGCTTCTCGAGTTTCTATAGTTTTCAAGTTTGTTGGACCGATAAGCGAAACAATGCTAATTGTATATGTATTTACCCAACGCCCGTGTGCAAAAGCCCTATCCGCAAAAGCGATGTGTCTCCCATCTGGTGAGAAGGCAGGGCAACCACCATCTCTGCTTATCTGTAAAACTTCTTGGGTTAGGATATTCAAAACACAAACACCATCGGAAGTACTATACACGATCTGTTTTCCGTTCGATGACCATTCTACAGTATACGCCTCACCCTCTTTTATCAGGTGGACTTTCGGTCGCAATTTCTTTAATTCATGTTTTGGAATGAGATATATCCCAGTCGCTGGTGCCGGTCCTGTCCGCTCGTGCGTAAAGACGATATCACCGTTTTGTGAGATGTCGAGCCCCCAAATAAGACTAAATTGCTGACGTGTAAGGTCTCGCACTTTTGGAAAATCAGCCTCTTTATCAAAAAGGTAGATATCGTTACCAAACGTTAGTTGATCGTGAAAAGCAGTCGTGACAACGAGGTTCCCATTTGTTTGTACGGCGAGCCCCTCTGGCGAATATCCCAGGTTAAAAAACGGGCGATCATCGCGTGCTTTTTCCACATTGGTGACCCAGAGTTCGTTGAATGCATTAATTGGAGGCCTAAAGATGACTTCCCCAGTGAGTTTCGCCTCTGTTGTTGCAAATGGAAAGAAAATAGCGAGACAGATGAAAACGTATTTCATAATAACTCCTACTGATTCGCGATAATCCATGAACCGCCTTTACATTAGACATTATAATGATTTAATCGAGAGATTTAATCGAGACGTGATTTTAATAATAAACCTGTAGGTTGGGTTGAACGGATAAACATCGAAAAAACACGATACTTGGGCAGCATTTCGCACTACCCACACACCTTGAAAACACCAGAAAACGAGTGAAACCCAACGCTTTATCGCACGCGACCTATAGCGTGTGTTGGGTTTCGTGGGTGTTGTGTCCTATCAAACCTGCCTTAGGAAGCAGCTGTGATCGTCAAAACAGAAAGTGGATTGTGTTTTCCTGCTCAACCCAACCTACATTTAAATTGTTATAATATCTGTGTGTTAAGTAGCCCAAGTTGCTACTAACAAATTCTGAACGTTCCAACGAGGGATTTAGGTGTTTTCCTCACCCCAGCGGGGTGATATATCTATAGAAACCGGGGTCCACAACTTCTTGCACTCCAGCGGAGTGCTATGTGCCCAAACAAGTGGCAACTTAGGTTATTAAGTATAAAAATGAAACTCAAAAAGTTAAGGGTAAATTTCATTTTTTCATTTTGGGTCTCATTCCATTTGAAATTCACCGAAGTCAAATATTTGAGTGTGACTGACACCCATCAACATTCACACAGGCACCCGTCACAAGGCTTGCCCGTTCCGATGCCAGAAAAACGACAACATTCGCGATTTCTTCCGGCTTCCCGAACCTGCCAAGGGGCATATCACTTTTCACAAAAGCCTCCATCGCCTCAGGGTCCGCCGCCATCCGGCGCGCCCAACCGCCACCCGGAAAGAGAATAGAACCCGGCGCGACGCTATTTACGCGAATATTGTCCGGTGCAAGTTCTTTTGCCAACGACTTTGTCATGCTAATTTCAGCAGCTTTTGAAGCGTTATAGGTGATGTGTCCGCCGCCTTCTCGACCATAGATAGACGTTATCATCAGAATCGCCCCGCCCTCCCGCTTTTTCATCTCAGGGATCGCGAGTCGGTTAACCCGTGCCGCAGAAACAAGGTTCAAATCAAGAATCTCGTGCCATTCGGTATCCGAAATATCTTCCAAAGGTGTCCACCGACTGCCACCCACGTTGTTCACAACGACATCAATCCCGCCGTAGGTGTCCACCGTTTCTGTGATAAACGCTTCAACCTGTGTCCCCTCCGTAACATCTGTCCGTTTAGCAAAGACCTCCGCGCCTTTCGCTGTGAGTTCATCCGTAACGCTTTGGAGTGTATCCTCGGTTCTACCACAGATGCTCAGCCGGACACCCTCTTCAGCGAATCCGTGTGCAATCGCGCGACCGATACCGCGGCTCGCACCCGTTACAACCACCACTTTACCTTTCAGTCCTAAGTCCATTAGAATCCTCGTCCTTTCTTGTAGTATGGGTTTGTATAGTAACACCTTAATATATCTATGCCATTATTATAGCGAATAGCTTTGAAAATATCAACGGGATAGTTTTCAGTCTTCGGTTCTCGGTTTTCAGTTATAAGAGGCGGAGATACAATCCTCGCCAGCAGCGATAAAAACACATTTGACAATTTACAAAGCTTATGGTAAAATATTATGTATTGAAGATAGTAGAAAGATTTCGTCCGAAAAAAAAACAGGAAAAGGACTCATGGCATACTATATCACTGACGAATGTATTGGGTGTATGGCGTGTTTAACCAATTGTCCCGTTGACGCAATCACGGGGGACAGGAACATGTTGCACATCATCGATCCAAATATTTGTATCGACTGCAGTGCGTGCGGGATGGTCTGCCCCGTTGAAGCGATTCGGGACCAGTTCGGTGAGGTGTGCAAGTTCATCCGCCGCCCAACACACCGACCCATTGCCGTCATCTACGAAGAACTCTGCTCCGGATGCGATTTCTGCGTTCACATCTGCCCCTGGGAGTGCTTAGAACTCAAGGACCCGGACACCGGCGAGCACGCCGAAAGCTTCTTTGGCATCTGCGAATTGGTTAAACCCAAGGATTGTGTCGGATGCAAGTTGTGCGAAGAAGTCTGTATCAAAGACGCTATTCGCATTGAATCACCTGTCCTCGTGGAATTAGATGAAGCCGCAGATTAACATTTAATAAGGCAACACACCCAAGACTTACGCAGCCCCTTCGCTGGCAAGGTTTGAAACCTCGCCAGCCGCACGTAATATGTAGGGATTCATAGAAATTGCGTAAGCCCTAACACCTTTGTAAGGGTGCAATGTTTTCAATGGCGAATACCCATCTTTACAAACCAAACCTTGTCATCGTCATTTCTGGACCCTCCGGTTCAGGGAAAAGCACCGTCATTAATGCGCTTTGCAAATTGGATGAAACGCTGCGGTTATCCATCTCTGCAACGACGCGTAAGCCGCGTCGAAGTGAAAAAGACGGTGTTGATTACCACTTTTTGTCAAAAGCAGAATTTGAAAAGCATATTCAACAAGGCAGCTTCTTAGAATGGGCAGAATATGGAGGCAACCTCTACGGCACGCTCAAATCCGAAATAGCCGCAGCACGCGAAGCCGGGAAAGATTCTATTTTAGAGATCGAGGTAAAGGGTTCTCTGGAAATCCAAAAGCAAAACCTCGCACCGGCGAGAAGTGTTCTCATCTTCATTATACCCCCACCTTTGACTGTCTTAGCCAAACGCCTCCGTCGCAGAAAAACAGAGTCCGAGGCGGAACAGAAACAACGATTGGACATAGCCAAATCCGAAGTCCGTGAGATTAAGAATTACGATTACTGGGTTAGCAACCCAGAAAAGGCAATCGAAGAGGCAGTTCAACAGATACAGACTATCATCGCTGCAGAACGCTCCCGCATTGATACCAAACTGATAGAGACAATCAACCCTTTACTCGGCATTGACAGTGTAGATTAGCGTGGATTTGATTTAAGGTAAACAGATAAGGAGGAAATTATGGGGTACCTCAACGACTTTGCCTTCAAGCAAAGGAAATATATGCCTGTTTTTCCAAAAGCTACAGGGAAACCGACGATTTACATAGAAGGATACCCCTATGAGGACGATGAACCGATGCCGGCAACAGAATTTCACGCTGAACAAGTGAGGAACCTCGCCGACCAACTCATACGATATTTTGCGATCCATCCACACGTCCATATAGGCGTTGACACGTTTATCTATTACCGTGAAGGCGATATGACGAAGTTCGTTGCCCCAGATATTCACGTCGTTTTAGGTGCTGCCAAGTTTCCACTCAGGCGGAGTTTTTATACGTGGTCAGAGGGTGCTGTGCCTGCGGTTATCTTTGAGTTCCTTTCGGATGCAACAGCGGATCAGGATCGGGGTGAGAAAATTCAGGTCTATCTCAGGGATATGGGTGCGCAAGAGTATTTCATCCATCAACCCGAAATGGAGAAGCCGCCTGAGTTTCGGGGGTGGCGGCGAGATCTAACGGGGGATATTGTTGAAATTACACCTGATACACAAGGAAGTCTGTTCAGTGAAACCTTAAATCTCTATTTTCGATGGGAGAACCAACAGGATACGCAGGTGCGACTACTACGTCCGTATTTACCCGATGGCACGCCGATTACGACTTCTATGGAAGAGCATTCCCTTCGGATAGAAGCAGAAACGCGCGCAGCAGCAGCAGAACAGGAACAACAGGAAATGGAAGCCGAACTAAAACGGCTCCGTCAGCAACTCGCTCATCGCCAGAACAACGATATTTCATGAAACATACGACAAACAAAAATTATCAGTTGCAACACTCGTTTACGTTCTACATATCATCCTTCAGATTGCCCAAATAAAATCTTGTAATCCTGAAAAATATGGAATTTAGAGAGCGAACGATCATCTTAGGTGTTACAGGCGGCATAGCCATCCACAAATCGCTCGACGTGGCAAGCCAACTCGTCAAAAGCAGTGCTTATGTCCACGTCGTGATGACCGAAAACGCCACACGTCTCGTGCAGCCTTTGCAATTCCAAGTCATCTCACGAAACCCAGTCCTCCTGAATCTCTTCGACACGGGGACAGATTGGAAGCCGCCACATATCGATCTCGCCGACCGTGCCGATCTATTCGCGATTGTTCCTGCAACGGCGAATACCATCGGTAAACTCGCAAACGGCATCGCTGACGATGCACTCTCCACCGTCGCTGTTTCCGTTCACTGCCCGATACTCCTCGCACCCGCAATGAATGGGCACATGTATCAAAACCCCTTCGTCCAAAGAAACATTGACGCTTTGAAAGCACAAAGTGTTCATTTCATCGAACCTGAAAGCGGTGATTTAGCCTGTGGGTATGAAGGTACAGGACGACTGAATACAGTAGAGACGATCCTCCAAACTATGAGTGATATTCTGAAGGGTCGCGATTCGGAGATTGCTTCTACCAAAAAAGCAGGTGATTTGCAAGGGAAACGTATCCTCGTCACGGCAGGCGCAACGCGTGAATACATAGATCCCGTCAGATTTATCACCAACCGCTCCAGCGGAAAGATGGGGTATGCTATCGCTGAAGCGGCAGCACAGCGCGGTGCAGAAGTCCGTTTGATTAGTGGAACCGCCACTGTCCCCGCACCCGTTGGTCCTGAGATCGAACAGGTCGAAACAACGCTCGAAATGCACGACGCTGCCCTGCAAGCGTTTGATGAAACAGATATTGTCATCATGGCAGGGGCACCTGCTGATTATCGACCACGCGAATTTACGCCCCATAAAATCAAAAAAACGAACGACACATTGACACTCCCACTGGAAAAAAATCCGGACATCGCACAGGCTCTCGGCGAAAAGAAAACCCATCAAACCCTCGTCTGCTTCGCCGCTGAAACGAATGATCTCCTTGAAAACGCGCAAAAGAAGTTGATCCGTAAGAACTGCGATCTTATTGTCGCGAACGACATTCTTGCGGAAGGCGCGGGATTTCAATCCGATACCAATATCGTCACGCTATTGGATCGGCACGGCACCTGCGAACAACTGCCACGCGCCTCAAAGCGGGATGTGGCGGATGTTATTCTAACAAAAGTTATTTCCCTCAGGTCATAGTTATCAGTTTGTCTCATAATGAGAGTTACAGGAGGGTTTGTTAGCCCAGGGGAAACGCCCAAGCAAAACACCTCTTAACTGAAAACTGACTGCTGAAAGGTTTTTCGCAGAAAAAACCGAACCGACAACCCGAAAAAAATGAACCACCAACAGGTCCGCGACTTCTTTGCCCTAAATCAGACCCGCCCCAAAAAACAGTTAGGACAAAACTTCCTCGTTAACCCAGAAGTCCTCAAAATTATCGTCGAAGCAGGGGAAGTGACAGACACCGATACAGTCATAGAAATCGGTGCTGGTTTAGGGTGTCTCACGGATGTGTTAGTGCGGTGTGCCAAACGCGTAATTGCCGTTGAAGTGGACGAATTGTTATACAAGGCGTTAGCCGCCCGTTTTGGTGCAGCTTACGAGCCGAAACTCGCGCCACAAACATCAATAGATTCACGCGTCCAACTCTTCAATGACGATATTCTCAAATTGGAATTCAACTCACTGTTATCCTACGGAACAGAGACCGGATCCACTACATTTAAAGTTATCGCCAATTTGCCCTACAGCATCACAACACCCATTCTGTGGAAACTTCTCTCACATCACAAAGAGATACATAGCTGTGTGTTGATGATGCAGAAGGAGGTCGCTGAAAGGATCGTCGCTGGACCGGGCGGAAAAGATTACGGCGCATTGACAATTGGGGTTGGCTATCGCGCCGATACGGCATTAATCTCAACCCTATCGCCAGAAAATTTTTACCCCGCACCTAAAGTAGATTCCGCACTCTTAAAACTGACGATGCGTGAAAATCCAAAGGTTGAAGTTGACGATGAGGAATTCTTCTTTAAAATAGTGCGGACGGCGTTTCGGACACGACGAAAGATGCTAAAAAATACCCTATCCAGAGGCAGACTCGCACCGGCAGAGGTATTGGCCGCTGCATTTGAGGAACTCGGTATAGCCCCACAGAGGCGTCCTGAAACGTTAGACATCACGGAATTCGCAGCCCTCACTAATTTCCTGTCTCGGTCTTAGGTGTTCACATTCATTTTAAAGGCTGTAGGGGTTGGGTTACCCAACCCTACGGCATCACAATCGGACATCCAATTCAAAAAGTTGCCAATACACAATCTTCAAATCCCGTCCTTCACGGCGGAATTCAAATTGGCAACGCGCTTTGAGCTCCCTTAAGTCAAGATCCTCTCCCTTTTCGGCGTTTATATCAAGCTGAAGCGTTACCGCTGCCTTCCGGGCATGCGTAATATCCATCTCCATATCCTGGAACAGGAATTGAAGCGAGACATACTCCTCAAAGAGTTGTGTCATTGCCGGAACAACATCCGCATAATTCTCAGGAATAATTCCTGATGCCACACCGAAAAGTGTCGCTGGATCGTCAGCAGCGACGTAGGTCTCCGAAAAGAGTGCCTCAATCGCTTCAATATTCTCCATATCTACGGATTCAAGGAGGTCCGCAAAATTGTCAAAAAATTCCTGTATCTCCACAACCGGATCCCGAAGGGGTGTCAACATAATATTCACAACCAAACGCTCTTGATTGAGGGTAATGGTCTCGCTATACGGTTTGTAATCCGGATCTGAAACAATCAAGGTATGCGTATCCCCATAAGGAACGCCTTGAAAGGCGTAAGCACCGTCCACACCAGTTTCGATCGATTGTTCCAGCAGCTTTATAGTTGACCCAGGAATTCGATTCCCTGTTCCAACATCGGTGATATGGCCAGAGACTGCTCCGTATTGAATCACGACTGGTTCTTCAGGTTCAATTGTCTCTTCCGCTTCCCCACATGCAAAAATGCATGCCAACAGTAAAAGAAGCAAAGTATTTTTTTTCAGTGTCATGGTCTGTTTGCCATCCTTTAATGGTTATCTACTATCAGTACTCGGTGGTCAGTCAGGGAGCCTCGTGGCATTCAAGTAAGCCAGGCATTCCAAACACCGACAACCGAAAAGTCAGATTTTATTATACCCGAAAAATTTCTCAAGCGTTCGCGAATTCGGCGGTTTTGTGAGCAGAGAAACGACTATCAGTGTGACAGATGAAACAGCGATTAGGATCGCAGCAGGCATAATTCCGGTTCCGCCCACACTATACCCCGGTGTTCGCCAATTTTGGAGAAAGAAATAGAGCCATAAGAGAATAACACTTATGATTGCAGCGAACACCCCCAACTTTGTGCTGCGCCGCCAGAACAACGCCGCAACCACAATCGGAAAGAGACCCGCAAATCCGGTGAACGACCAGATCGCGAGCCTAAAAATACTCGGTGTCGCAATAAGTGAGATTAGATAGGTGATACAAAGCACACCGCTCACAAAGAGCCGCCCGACCCATACCCGCTGTCTCTCCGAGAACACTTCCCGGCGATAGTGCTCAACAATATCGTGTGTGAACATACTCCCAATAGCAAGCGATTGTGAATCCAATGAGGACATAATCGCCGCGAAGACTCCCGCTCCTAAAAATCCGGCCAAAACACCTGGAGCATGCATACTGATCATCTGAATCAGTACGTTGTTCGCTTGCGAACCCTGTAAACCCGGAACATCTACACTCCCCAATATTCCGAGTAGCACACTCGGAATCCATACAATCGCGATACACAATGGATACAGAATAATTGCATAACGGAATGTTCCGATATCCTTGGCCGTTAGGAAATGCGAAAAGATATGTGGGAACATGCCAACACAGAGCGGAATACAGAGATACGTCAATAATTCCAAAGGTTTTATATGCTCCGCTTGCATCAGCAAACCCGTGTCTACTTTAGAGATAGCACTTGAAAACCCACCCATCCGACTTGTGATAACAAAAAACGTGATACCCCCGAGTGTCATGAAAACGAGGGTTTGGAACGTATTTACCCACGCGGTGCCTCGCATGCCACTATAGGTAACGTAACAGAGGACAACAGCACAGATGAGTAAGCCACCACCCCACTGTGGAATCTTGCCATCTGTGAGTGTCGCCAATGTCCCGCCCCCGCCCATCACTCCGATAAGTAGATACGGGATGAGCAGCAACACAAACACGATGAAAAGAAGCAGCCCCAAACCATCGGACTCCCACCGGTCGCGGAAGTATTGTGCCTGTGTCACATAACCGAACCGCTTTCCGAGCCGCCACAAGCGAGTTCCGATGAAAAGGAACACACACGGCACAACTATCGCAGAAGAAGAAGCCATCAACGCAAAAACACCGATACCTCTGTGATAGGCTTCACCCGATGCCCCGAGGATCGAGAACGCTGTCATGTTCGTGCCAAAAAGCGTCATTAACAGGATAAACCAATTGATTGTCCGACTCGCGACAAAATAGTCTTCCCCAGTGTTTCGGAAGAGTTTATGGCTCAGAACACCGAGCAACAGCACCATAGCGAGGTAGATAAAAATAATAGCGAGACTCATTTCTCTCCCCAATCCCCGCGCGCTTTGACGAAAGCTACCATTAACAACGTCGCCACAAGGCAGTAACCGATATGATAGAGCAACCCTACCGGCATCCCCAAAACGAGTTGCGGTGTCTTCCAGAACCAGAAATCATTGTGCAGCAAAAACAATAGCACAAGCAAGCCGTACAACAACCATCTAACCGGGTTTTTCATGACGCGCCTCCTTTTTTTCCCAATTATAGTAGAAAACGGCAATACTTGCGAGGACGACTATTCCATGAATCCACACGAACTGTATGCCGGTCGGAAGAAAAAAGAGAATGAGTGCAGCAATAAACAGAATGCCGCGTGTCCATAGTGTCAACCTGCTAAAGATATAGCCAGCGATCGCAGCCGCAAAGATAATCGTCCCAACCAGTGTTAGTGAGAAATTCCCCAAAACCGTCCACATGTCCGGCGTACTACCATCTCCACTCAACCAGAGCAAAGCCGGTCGCAACACAAACACGTAAGGCAGCGCGAAACCGACAAGCGCGAATCTGAACGCAGCGAATCCTGTTGCCATTATTCCTGAACCCGCGATGGCAGCTGCAGCGTACGCCGCCAAGGCGACAGGTGGGGTTACCATCGACATCATTCCGAAATAGAAAATGAAAAAGTGCGCTGCGAGCGGAACAACTCCCAAATCAAGGAGCACGGGACCCACCAAAATAGCCATCAATAGATAACAGACCGATGAAGGCAATCCCATCCCCAGAATAATCGTCGAAATCATCAGGAAAAACAGTGCTAACATCAGATTCGTAGACGCAATCGGCAAAAGTGTTGAGGGTAGCTTGCTACCGATACCCGTTAGCGTTACCACACCCAAGATGATACCGACACACGCTGCAGCCGCGATCAATGACACACCGCTCTGTGCAGCGTTTTCCATCGCCTTCGCAATCCCCGAAATTCCGACACGAGTTTTAGGGTGAAAGAGACCCACAACCAATACAACTAACAGACTCCAACTCACCGCTCGGAAGGGTGTAGCACCCATTCGCAGGAAAACAATCAGTGTGATAAACGCCGTGAAAAAGACAACACCTTGTATCTTAGGAAGCTTGTCCGTAGATGTACGGGTTTGATCACTTTCCCGCTCCTGATTTTCGTCCGTAGCATCGCCCTCCCGATCACTACCCCACGCGGCGTTCCCGATATGTTTCGCCAAAAAATGCACCATACACAACATCGCCACATAGTAAAGGATTGCCGGTAGCAGTGCAGCTTTGATGATCTCAAAATACGTAACAGCAGGCTCTACGATTTCGAGCATCATATACGCCCCTGCTCCCATAATCGGTGGTACCAACGCGCCCCCTGAACTCGCAGCAGCTTCAATACCGCCCGCCATTGCCGGTTGGAATCCAGCGCGTCGCATCAACGGGATTGTAAACGTCCCGGTCGTTGCGGTGTTCGCGACAGCGGAACCCGACAGCGATCCCATCATACCACTGCCCAATACTGCGACCTTCGCAGGTGCACCTGCGCTTGAGCCGAACACACGCCTCGCTAAATCCAAAACATAACCCGTTGCCCCCGTGCGTTCCAACAACGTCCCAAACAACACAAAAAGAAAAACATAAGTGAACATCACTCGCAGCGCAACACCAAACGTGCCTTGACTGTGTAGAAATGTCTGGCTGACAATCCGTTGAACGGAATACCCGCGATGCGGAAACAACCCATCCGGCATAAACTGACCAAAGCCAGCGTAAAGAAGAAACGCAAGAGAGAGCAGCGGGAGCGTCACACCAATAGAACGGCGCGTCCCTTCCAAAATCAAGATAAGCCCAAACCCACCAACCACATAATCCAATAGCCGTTCCGCCCCCGCCCGGTCCCCGAGGGACTTATCATCCAGCCAGAACGTCCGAAAAATCGGTTCCGTTTGACCGACAACATAACCGAAGCAGACAATCACACCGACGATCAGCACAATATCCAGAAGCCGAAAGACAAGACGGTCCGCAAAACGTGGATGAACAGGGTATTTCAAAAACACCACTATTAACCCCAGCATCGCGAAGAACGCCAATTCAGATTGTGGTGCAAGCTGCGGATAGTTAACCTCAATCAAGATAAAGAGGCACAGCAGCACCGAGACTACAAGAAAGATGTTATTTTTTATCTTTTTTATCAATAGATTAACCAATTCTGCTTTTGGGTTCGCTGGTGCAATTTGAACTTCGCTCGTTTTCAAGGTACGGGTTTGCAAAACAGAGAACGAGATGCCTCAATCTTCTTTAAGCTTAGCAGGAAAAAAGCGGTAAATCAAGGGAAAAGAGATAGCACTGCCCACTCGTGATAGGTCAGATGTTTCATTGTGCCGCTGAATATCAAATTCTGCTTGCTACGAAAAAGTTCGGAATTGCCGAGTCAAATCAATCTGCTGCCCAAAAAATAAAATCATTTCACTGCCCTCTGTTTCCTCAAGCAAACATCCAAGGTTCCGAAGTGGGTCTTCATATCTGCTTCCGATACAAGTCTTCCATGCCAGTGGTGCAGGAATCACTGTCTGAATTGATTTGATAACCTCTGTTGGATCTACATCTAGCACAATGGGATCATAAATCAATCCATTTGAATAACGTTCCGATGGTTCAGACCATTCTGCGTAACCGACAACATCTCCATCACGACGTAGGACCCGGTAATCGGTCAGATTGGACCGATTTACTTTTATGTCCCCTGGTTCCCAGCAAACTCGAAAATTTTGTCTTGTCCATCTCCAGTCCAATTGATGTAAAATGCTTAAATCCTCAAGACCTGTGTTTGTCCACTTGAGTTGGGAAACACCAGCCCTCGGCAAAAGTTGTGTGCGTAACGTTCTGGTAATCTCCTGATACCCGACCTTCCGATATAACCGACGAGAAGCCTCCGTATCTGGGGCAAGGATACTTCCGCGATAACCTTTCCTTTCAAAGTACGCGTGCACTTCTTGCATCAGGCGGGTTGCAATGCCTCGTCGGCGCACGTCCGGAGCGACAAAGACATCCATAACCTCCCCGAATTCCTGGACCTTTCCCTCAATACAGAGTGTAGTGCGTTCACCCATTACATGTCCAACAACTTTTTCATTGAGAAATGCCAAACGAATCCCTTCAGGCTCCAGGTCTTCATCGTCAAACTTATGTCGAAACCAATCCTCGTTGACAGGTCGAAATGCCAAGACAGCGTCATCATCGCCGGGTTGCCAATGTCTGTAAACGATTGTATTGCGCATACGTCTCCTTTCGTGTAAATCACACCTGACAAAACAGACATCCCCTTGAAGTGACCACATAACGCGTGGTCCTAAGGGGTATCGTTGGTAGATATTAAGTGGAGCAAATTTATGAAAATTGCCCGGTAGAGCACCGGGAATAGTGAACGGGCAGTGAGATAAGACTAACCTTAAGTTAACATTTTGAGGAAGGGAAAACCAATTATTAACTTTCCAGAATATAAACAGAGATAACGATGCTTTAATGCTCGCAGCAATTACCAAAGCGGTTCGCACCCTGTTCGACCAATTTCTAAATGAAGGATCCAGATAAAATCGTCAAGTCATCTTCTTGTCATCTCCCCTGATAGAGTAATATAACCCAAGTTGCTACTTACAAGTTTTGAAGGTTCAAGGAGATTTTTCACGCACTTTCCTCACCCAGAGGGGTAATATGTCTATAGAAAGGTCGTATCTAAGCGACTGCACTCCAGCGGAGTGCTATTGCTTCGCAGTGAGAATAACAGGTGGTAACTTGTCCACTTCTATTATTGGCGTTTGAGTTTTCCCCATGTAGTAGTCAGTTTGCCGCTCGGTTCTACCGAGAGGGTTCCAGGACCGCCATCCGGGATATTACTCCCTGTGATTTCAACATCATCAAACCGAACTTGCGCACCTGAGACTTCGAGCCCAGCTTTTCCGCTTTTTATCGGGTTTCTGTCAGTAACAGTGAACACCTCGTCGTCAATTTGAAATTTAAGTTTCGTTCTTTTAAGTATTTCACTACTATCAATAGAGGCGGTAAGCGTATACCATCTATTAAGTTTCGCTGCGAAATCGAATTCGCCGATTGTTAAGACGTTGCCTGAGTGAATCTTTGTAATATGGATGACTTCCAATGGGTAGAGAATCTGAAATACATAAAAGGAAGATTCGTCCCATTTCTGATGGAGTATAAGTCCTAAGCTCGCTGGTTCCGCCTTGGCTTCAACCAATTTAGCTTTGCATGAAAGCGAATAGTTTCTCCAATCAAGTTCACCTGTTGCCCATATCGTAGGAAAGTGACGAGGTTCAAATGTCTCGCCAACTGCTTCACCGGCATCAATCCGCCATACCGCGCTCCCATCAAAAGTATTAAAAAGTTCCCATTCTTGCGTGCTATCATCTTCAAAATCGTCTACCCATGTCCCGCCAAAACTCTGTTGATTGAAGACCATAGCACACAGAATAACATGGAAGAGACACAGAAAATCTCTGAATTTCTTAAATCTCATTGCTTTCTCCTTACCAAATCCGCCTTTAACTTCGCATGCTCAGCAGAATTCCATAGGTCATTAACCTCTCCAGGATCCTCTTGTAAATCAAATGTTAATATAAGGAAATTATACACACTAAACAATCGTTTGTCAAACAAAATTCTAAAACATAATCTTTGAACATGCAAAAAAACACGGACTATCCTAATTCTCAGCTCGGAGGGCATCAATAGGCGAAAGTCGTGCTGCCCGCATCGCCGGGTAAACACCGAAACTAACACCCATGAAAACCGAAAAAATAACACAAATCAGTATCCAAGGTAAAGAGAGAACAACGGGCCACTCAGGCAAAATTGGTACGATGCGTACGGCGAGTTTTGCCATTCCGTGCGCGGTCATCCAACCACCTGCGATACCAAATATGCTACCACAGAAACAGAGACATATCGATTCCGTCAAAAATTGCCAGAAAATGTGAATCCATCTCGCCCCAACCGATTTTCGTAAACCGATCTCCCGCGTTTTCTCACCGACAGAAACAAGGCACATATTCATAATACCGATACCACCCACAAACAGCGAGAAACTTGCGATGCTCCCCAATGCGATTTTTATCATCTTTTGCGTGTGCGCAAGCCGCTGAACATTACCTTCCGGTATCCAATAACCGATAAAATCATCTTTCCCTCGGTGTCTTTTACGCAGAACCTCTTTAGCAGAATCAATGACACTGTAAACATCCGCATCTTTTTCAAAAAAGAGAATCAACCTTTCAACATAGGGGTTATGGAAAATCCGCTGTTGACGCGTTGTCAGCGGGACACAAACGGTATCATCTAAAGAACGCCAAGAACTGAGACTACGACCTTTTGCTTTCATCACACCGACAACACGCAGTCTTACCGATGGTAGCCGCCAAGAAAACCGAACCTTTACCTCTTGACCAATAGGAAAGGTTTCCCTGAACAATTCACTGGCAACACTGGCACCTAAGACACAGACCTGAGTTGCGTTTTCAATATCGTTCTCGGAGAGGAATCTACCCTCGTGAACTTCCCAGTGCATACCGAGTGCATAGTCTGCGGTGACACCTTCGAGATGCGGACTCGGTTGGCTGCCATATTGGCTACTAATGAAGTGGGGCCGGAATCTTTCATTTTTCGGTAAAACAAATAAGACATCGGGGCATTCCGCTTCAATAGCATGAGCGTCCGCAAGGGTATACCGTTCGGCTGTGCGTCGTACGAGCCGTCGCTGTTTCCAAACGGTGCTACGTGTCCACAATTGAACTTGGTTTGCGCCACCAAGTTTTTCAAGGTCCTTAACGATGAGACGTTTCGCACCATCGCCGATAGCCATCATGCAGAGCACACTTGCAATCCCGATAAGAATACCGAGAATGGACAACCCAGCACGCAATCGATTCTGAGAAAGATGTAAGATGCCTGCAACAACGACATCACGGATTTTCATTTTGTAGACAAGGTTTCTGAGCGGACACCATCTTTCGTAGCATAGACTGTTGGTTTACTGTGTCCTTGTACCATAGACTGTTGGTTTCCTGTGTCACAAGTTTCAGGATGTGTGAAACGCGTCGAAAAATCCCTTAGTGTCTGAAAATTCAACCTAAATGTGAGATGAACTGTCCAAACCACAGTTTAGACTTAAAGAGGGAAATATTTGGGAAAAAGGTTTAAGAAAATCAAAAAGCGACGAAAAAGCGGCTTCCTACAAACACATCACCAACAAATTTTTTACTTGTATTTTCGTGCGTTTGTGGTATACTCTTAGGTAGAAACCTTTACGCATTCCATTTGAAAAGTCTCAATTACTCAAAAAAGGAGAGTATCATGAAATGCTTAGTTTCGCTCATTGCCCTGATCGCTCTGCTCGGTTGTGGAAGCGATTCAAACCTTATAACGCCCGAGCCCGCAATGGATATGGAACAACCCACTGAAAGAGACGAGATGCCAGTCGTGGAGGATCCGTTAGTAGCAGACCCCGATGTCATCATCGCTGAAATACTCAATCAGGACCCACCAATAATACGCGTCTTAGATCCCGACGCGATCGCACAAATACTCAATCAGGATCCGCCAGTGCCTCCTGATGTCGTCGTTGAAATACTCAATCAGGACCCACCAATAATACGCGTCTTAGACCCCGACGCGATCGCACAAATACTCAATCAGGACCCACCAGAAGTGCCAGAATTAGAGCCTCCTGAGGTGCCCGATGTTATTATCGCTGAAGTACTTGAGAATCCACCAAAGATACGCGTCTTAAAACCACCCGAAGTTCCGGAGATTGTCATTCACATACAGCAGAACGATGACCCACCCGTGATAATAAGAATAAATCCTCCTGAACCCATGCCTGAACCACCGAACGGGGATCCGCCGCCTGACGAGTAGTCGCGGCAGAATCAACAGAGGATAAAGAAACATCCACGGTTTAGATTAAAACCCAAGTCGGAAATTTTGGCATGCAGATTAAAACCCGTGCCGAGGTTTCCGACTTGCTTTAAAGAACTCACAGATTCCTCGGGACTCGTGCTTCGAGGTTATGCCCTCTCTAAACTATCGGATGAAGAGACTTTGTGAAAATCGGTGGAGACAACAATGATTGAAGCCCTAAAATCTATACTTCTTAGCATCATTGGCATTATCTTAATCCTGAGTTATATCTGGCGGGGTATTTCATTCGCACACAGATCCTGGGAAGACGGAGACGTAGAGTGGAGATACTTCATTATTTTCTTTCCTGTCATGTTCGTGTATGCGATCGTGTATTGGTCTGTCTATATTGTTCGCAAAGTCATTGCGGCCTCTCGAAACAAGCGAAATTAATGCTTGAAACCAGCACCGCCACACAGAAACCGCATAAGAGACAGACAGGCTCCAGATAACTTTCCGCTGCATAAAGGAGATTGCTTGTGAAATTCTTGCTATACTTCTGTTGTTTGTCAATTGTTCTTATAGGCTGTGGTTCTAAACGTTATGAGAATATACCTCATAATCCGCTACATGTTCAGGCGAAAGTAGATGCTGAATCGGATGCCAAAAGTGATGTCAATTTAGTGGCTTATTTTGGAGCAGGCATGAGTGCACCTCTCGCCGCAGGAATGTGTGCTTTGATGACTGGATGTATCGCTGACTTGCACTTTGGACATAGTCAGCCCGAACCTTCATACATAATTGCTGGAATGAGTGCCGCAACGGTCTTCAGTCTGCTGACTCGATATTATATCCGTCTCCATCCACCGAATCCGCCACCTGAAAGATTGATCGGAAAATCGCCTGAATACGTCAAGTTTTACGCCGATGCTTATCGGGCGAAAATGCGATCGTATCAAATTAAATCAGGTGCCGCAGGATCCGCTTTCGGTTGCCTGACCCTAACCGGTGGGACCATTATTATTTATATTGGCGTAGTTGGTGATGTAGATGAATAGGAGGAGATCGTCAAGATTGGAGCATTTCCATGACTTTATTCAGAGGTTTTATTGCTGGACTCACAGTTTTCGTACTGATGGAGCAAGGGGTTGATGTGGTGGGTGGTACGATGCAAAATGGACTCGTCTACCCCACTATCCGCGGCACAGTTTACATCAATGGGATTATGATGGAACACGAAGATACATCAGCCGTCTAATAGGGGACCCGAACGCAACACGGTTGATTCGTGATTACCACAATCCTGATACGTATCCGCTCACAAGTCTCACAGAAGACGACATCCCCGCGGGTATTCAAGTGTTCATTTTTCTGGATGGCGGGATTGATCCCTACGAATTTCTTGGTTTACGGAAATAAAAAGCCGTATCCAAGTCGCGCCGATAGTATTATATAATCACAGTTGACACACACAAGAAAGGATCACAATGAGGGACCTGATTTACAAAATAACCTGTCAACCCACCCAGCAATCCTATATCGGCAAAACACGTTCCACACAGCAGCAAAGATGGCACTAGCACTGTTCGGATGCCAAGTGCAGCAGTGATACGGATTTGTCTCCGGACATTCGCTGCGTGTCGGGTCTGCTGTCTCGCTCGCACAGGCGGGCGCAACCGTCGCCGATATGCAAGTCGCAGGACGTTGGAAATCCTCACAGATGCCGGCGCACTATGCCCGCACCCAGTTCGCTGAACGCGGCGCAATCGCACGATTTAAAGTTCAAAGGCTGAGGATATAACCATTATCTACTATCTCTCCGCAAGCGATATACGAAATATCCCTCTATTTTCGACAATACTGTAGAGTTTGTTGTTGGTAACAGCGAAAGAAACGATGCCATCTAAAACTGCTTCAGAAACCTTCTCCCATTGACCATGAGCCTCTAAGCGATAGACCCTTCCTACACCGTCAATCCCATAAATCTTTCTACCTGCCACAGCGAATCGGTCTATGACACTGCGTGTATCAAGTCCATCAGTAATCGTGCTCCAATATTCTCCGGTCTCTGATGTTAGAATCCCTGCGTCCGTCGCGATATAAACAGTGGATCCCCGAAAAACGATATCTTTAAAGGCGGTAAAGCGGAGCGGTATGTTTGGTGTAACGTCTCTCCAACTGTCTCCGCCATTAATTGAATGAAATAATCTACCATCCCGTTTACCTACGTAGACATTATCTCCTAAAGCCGCTAACTTGAATCCATATTGAACCCTGGAGCCATAATGCACACCAGTGTCTACTAATTTCGTATTCTTCCAAGTCGGAGCACCGAATTTCCACTTGAAAAGCCTTCGTTTGTACTCCACGTAGAACACACCCTTACTCACAACAGCCGTCCCTGCCTTCGCATATCCGTCAAAAAAAGGGGATACAACTTCAGACAAGCGAGCACTTTCTGTCGGTTTCAAAAATACGGATTCAACATCAAAATCGGGGACACCTCGAACTGGGACAAGCATATTGTCATTTGTAGATAAACGATAAATTCGTAATCCATCTTCTGTAGGAGAAAGAAAATAAAGATTGCTACCATCAACCACCCATTTTGAATAAAAAGAAAAATTAAGACCAAATGACTCGTTTTTTACGGATTCGAGCCTAACTTCCGGTTCACCACTTTTTGCATCAATCTCAATCCTCTCCCAAGCCATACCCCTATTCGTCGATTGATACAGTCCGTTGAGGGTATACACATATAATGCATCGTTGAATACAATCAAATCCCCTACCATTGTTCCCATCATTCCATCCATGAAGGGATGCCACGTATCACCACCATCTGTTGTGCGATGGACACCGAATACACCTGTTTTATAAAATGTATCCTCGTTCACTGCCACGGATGGATAATTACTGAGCATATATAACTTTGGATCTATCTCAAGATTTCTCCAAGTTTCTCCACCGTCTGTCGAGCGAAATCCAGTGGCACCTAACGCTAAAAGCACCTCACCTGCCGCCAAAACCTTTATACCTGATGGAAGCTGCCCTCTCAAGTTATATATATCGTCAGGCGTTATTTCAGTCCAAGATTCCCCTAAGTCATTTGACTGAAAGATACGACCGAAAACCTTTCGCTCCTCACTTTCCATCAGCTTCCTTCCTTCTGATGACTTTAATCCAAACAAATCAGGACCTGTCCCTACATAGAGATGCTTTTCATATACTGTTAGCGAGTACACAGCCTCTGATGTAGCTACCGGTAATAATCTGTTCCAGACATCAGAATCCAGACGATATAGACCGTTGTTTGTGCCGATAAACACCGTTCCTTCAACAGCAGCCATATCGGAAATTCTTTCGTCCCTTAATTTAGGTGTGAGCAGGTCCCAGTGTGTTCCACCATCTGTAGAACCGAAGACCCCCTCATCCCTAAGCGCGATATACAATGTGATATCTATTTGCGGATCACGTCCGTGGATTTCATCCGTAACAACGAGTTCAACAGCATCTCCTTTAGGTCGCGCACATAACACATCCCACGTCTCACCATCATCGACTGAGGCAAATATCTCATCAGTAGAGACAATATACAACGTCCCTCGGTTTTCTGCCATCGGCATCAAAGATTCGATAATTGGTACCTTGGCATTAATGTGTGTCCATACATTATCATCTGTAGCCAACTTGTAGAGTCCTGTTGGTGAAGTAGCAAAAAGTGTTCCTTTAGATGTAGAAAAAATATCGCGGACATGACCTCCCGGCGGAGCATTACCTTGCATCCACTGGGCAGTAGATGTTTCAAATAAGTCCGCTGGCACATTCGATCTCAACGTCGTCTCAGAAATCTGCGTCCCAGCACCACTGCTTTTCCCGGGCACACTTGTCTGTCCAAACTGTCTTCGAAGAGAGGGCTTAGATAAAATGTCAACCACAATAGGCGCATCAACAATCTCAACCGTAGGTTCTGATAGTGCCTCGAAACTATACGGCTTTTGAAAGTGAACGACATATTGATAACTCACACCCAACATTAACACAACCAAAACGACTGCCGTGCCGAAAGCCACCCACGGCACTAACGGTTTCCCAGCCGGTGGGGATGTTGGACTCATGTCGGCGACTTGCCGCATGATGCGTGCCGTCAGATCTGTAGGTAATTGCACACGCCCCAACACTTCACTCACTAACAATTCGGCTTCCTGTAAACGCTCACGCCCTCGACGTAACCGACTCTTAATCGTGTTTACTGACACACCTAAGAATTTACTTATTTCCTTCGTTGTCATCTCGCCGAGATAGTGAAGTGTCACCACTGTCCGTTCGCTCTCTGGAAGTTTTCCCAAAAGATGTTTGACAACTTCAGAGCGACGCTCAGCGGTTTCCGCCTCGCGTTCCTCTGTCACGTAATGTATGTAAGAGGATTCCTCTATCTCTTCCACAGGTGTATTTTCCAGCGACTGCATCGTCGGTTTTCGTCTCTGAACCCAATTAAGGCTAAGCCGATTCGCAATCACATATAACCAGCCGGCAAAGCACTTAGGATCTCTCAAGGTCCCAAGCTTCCTGTATACTTGAAGAAAAACATCTTGCGTCAGTTCTTCAGCATGGTGAAAGTCCCCGACCTTTCGCCATATAAGGGCATGAACCCCTTTTTGATACCTCTCGACCAAGGTACTGAATGCCGAATCATCGCCTGATAATATCCTACGTATCAATTGAACATCGTCTTCTAACATCCTAACCTCCAAAACAATCCTATATTCTTCCAGGTTTAGGAATACAAAGGTATAAAATATAAAAGAATGCTTTACGACATCTCCTTTAAATATTAACGACACAATTTTTCTCTGGAATGGGTGCATTATAAAATAAAAAAACGAATTTGCAATAAAAAATCGCAAATTCGCCCGAAATAACTGGTCATTTAGTCTTGGACAGGCTGCTTGAGTCTGCCCCAAAGTGTTGTTTGTGTTTCCATAGTTGGAGTAACAGACAGATAACCCGCAGGCACCCACGTCGGATGCATATCTATTTCCCGATGGCGTGTCAATTTGCGGCGATTCTCTACGGCACCATTGACATTTATGCGATAGATGTCATAATTTCGCGCCCATAGGGACATGAAAACAATCGTGTGTCCATCAGGGGACCAGGCTGGTGACCCATCCCTCTCCAGATGGTGGGTGATCCGTCTGAGATCCCTCCCGTCAACGTTTAGGGTGTAGATGTCATAATTTCCGCCTAAAACTACGGTAAAAGCAATCCGTTTCCCATCCGGAGACCACGCAGGTGTCCATCCCGGTTCGGGTTGGTTTTTGAGCCTACTCGGATTTCCGCCATCCGCATCCATGATATAAATGCCAGCCGGGTCCTTGAAAGAACGATAAGCGATGAATTGACCATCAGGAGACCAAGCCGGGGTGTTGTCCTTCTCTTCCCCATGCGTCAACTGTTGGAGATTCGCACCACTGGGTTCGATTTTGTAGATGTGCCCCGTCCCTGTTCTCTCGGAGACAAACGCAATCCATCGTCCATCTGGAGACCATGCCGGATTAAGGTCGCGTGCTGGATGGTTCGTCAACTGATCCGATACCTTTGTTCTGAGGTTCATCACATAAATGTCATTATTGCCGTCCCGAGAGGAATTATAAGCCATCCATTGTCCGTCCGGCGAAAACGTTGGAGAAGTCTCATGGGCTAAATGGTCTGTCAGCTGTTGGAGATTCTTGCCGTTTATATCCATCATATAGATGTCATAATTTCCATTCCGCTTGGAACTAAAGGCAATATAAGGAACATCGGACGCGTAGACATAAAGGTTCATCGCCAGCAAGAAATACGCTAAGAGTAGTATTGTCTCAAACACAATATAAGTCAGGTGCCGTTTCATTTTTATCTCCTCCACGTCTCCATTCAGAATCGGTTTTACCGCTTTGCCCACTTAGATCACTTCATTTAGTCATAGATAGGCTGCTTGAGTCTGCCCCAGAGTGTTGTTTGTGTTTCCATAGTTGGTGAGACGAAAAAAAAGCCTTTTGGCACCCACGTCGGATCACTGTCATCCGCTGGATGGCGCGTCAATTGACCGCCATGTCGCCCAAGCCCACCTTCTATAAGATAAATGTCAGTTTTCTGATTCCACACGGAATAGTAAACAATTGATTTTCCATCAGGACTCCAGATAGGAGCCAAATCATCCGCCGGATGGCGTGTCCTCTGCCTGAGATCGCTCCCGTCAACGTTTACGGTGTAGATATTCCGATCAGGCATTAGGAGGATATCCCGCTTTGCCTCTAAAGTCATATCACTAAAAGCGATCTGTTTGCCATCTGGCGACCATGAGGGCGTTTGTCCCCGTCGCGGTTGGTTTTCGAGGCGTCTCGGATTTTCGCCATCCGCATCCATTACGTAGATGCCGGTTCTGAAAGAACCAAAAGCGATTGATTGGCTATCAGGGGACCACGCCGCGTTGTAGTTATCCTGCCCCTCGTGTGTCAAGCGTTGTAGATTCTCGCCGTCAGGTTGGATTTTATAGATGTGATACATCCCTGTTCTATTGGAGTCAAACGCGATCCATTGCCCGTCTGGGGACCATGCGGGATTCGCGTCATGTTTCGGATGATTCGTCAAGCGGTAGGATACCTTTGTATTGAGATTCATCACATAGATTTCGAGATAGCCATCATGCCGAGAGGACACATAAGCCATCCGATGTCCGTCTGGCGAAAACGTGGGCTGAAACTCATGTGTTGGGCTGTTTGTTAAGTTCTGGAGATTCTTTCCTTTTATATCCATGATGTAGATGTCATAATTTCCACTCCGCTTGGAACTGAAAGCAATATACGGAGCATCGGATGCGTAGACGTATAGGTTTACCGCAAACACAAAGTGCACCAAAAACAAGGTCGTTCTGAACATGATAGAAGTCAGGTGCCGTTTCATTTTTATCTCCTCCATGTCTGCTATTCAGGATTGGTTTTACCGCTTTGTCTACTCAGATGCCCTTCATTTAGTCATGTACAGATTGCTTTAGCCTGCCCCAGAGTGTCGTTTGTGTTTCCATAGTTGGCGAGACGGGAAAAAAGCCTTTTGGCACCCACATCGGATCTTGGTCGTTCGCCGGATGGCGCGTCAATTGACCGCCACGTCGCCCAAGCCCACCCTTTATAAGATAAATGTCATATTTTTGATTCCACCTGGAATAGTAAACAATTGATCGTCCGTCAGGACTCCAATCTGGAAATATGTCCATAGATGGATGGCGTGTCCGCCGTCTGAGCTGACTCCCGTCAACGTTTAGCGTGTAGATATCCTGACCTCCTCCTAAAAGGGGGTCCCGATGTCCTCCTAACATCGTATCACTAAAAGCGATCTGTTTTCCATCCGGCGACCATGAGGGCATGCGTCCCCGTTGAGGTTGGTTTGGGAGTCGTCTCGGATTTCCGCCATCGGCATCCATGATGTAGATGCCAGGAGCCGCTCTGGAAGAAGCAAAAGCGATTGATTGACCATCAGGGGACCAAGCCGCGTTGTAGTTTCCATTCCCCTCATGCGTCAAGCGTTGTAGATTCTCGCCGTCGGGTTCGATTTTATAGATGTTATACGTCGCTTCTCTATTGGAGTCAAACGCGATCCATCGCCCGTCTGGAGACCATGCGGGATTCGCGTCATGTTTCGGATGATGCGTCAAGCGGTGGGATACTTTCGTACTGAGATTCATCACATAGATTTCGAGATAGCCATCATGCCGAGAGGACACATAAGCCATCCGATGTCCATCCGGCGAAAACGTGGGTTGAAACTCATGTGTTGGGCTGTTTGTTAAGTTCTGGAGATTCTTTCCTTTTATATCCATGATGTAGATGTCATAATCTCCATCTCGGTCGGAACTAAAGGCAATGGACGGAGCATCGGACGCGTAGACATGAAGGTTCGCTGCCAGTAAGAAATACGCTAAGAGTAGTATTGTCTCAAACACAATATAAGTCAGGTGCCGTTTCATTTTTATACCCTCCACGTCTCCATTCAGAATCGGTTTTACCGCTTTGCCCACTTAGATCACTTCATTTAGTCATAGATAGGCTGCTTGAGTCTGCCCCAGAGTGTTGTTTGTGTCTCCGCAGTCGGAGAAACAGAGAAATAACCCGCTGGCACCCCCGTCGGATCCACATCCCTCGCCAGATGGTCTGTCAATCGGCGGCGATTGGTGCCTTCCACATCTATGCGATAGATATCATAATTTTTTTCCCATCTGGAATGGAAAGCGATCCATTGTCCATCAGGTCCCCAAGTCGGAGACCCATCCTCTGCCGGATGGTGTGTCAATCGGCGGATATTTCCGCCGTCCGTATCCATGATATAGATGTCCGTATTTCCCAATAGCGCAGTACCAAAGGCGATCTGCTTCCCATCCGGAAACCATGAGGGCGTATTTCCCAATAGCGGTGGATTTGCGAGGCGTCTCGATTTTCCGCCATCCGCATCCATGATATGGATGCCGCCTTTAGAAGAGAAAGCGATGAATTGATTATCTGGAGACCAAGCCGGATTATAGTTTTTATCCCACTCGTGCGTCAACCGTTGGAGATTCTCGCCATCCGGTTGGATTTTATAGATGTCATATGTCCCTGCTCTATTGGAGTCAAACGCGATCCATTGCCCGTCTGGGGACCATGCGGGATTAGAGTCATATTTCGGATGGTGCGTCAACCGGTGAGATACTTTTGTCGCAAGGTTCATTACATAAATTTCCAGATTGCCATCTCGATTGGAAACGTAAGCCATCTGCTGTCCATCCGGCGAAAATGTGGGTTCAAACTCATGCGTCGGGCTGTTTGTTAAGTTCTGGAGATTCTCGCCTTTTATATCCATGATGTAGATGTCATCTTTTCCACCTCTGGCAGAACTGAAGGCAATATACGGAACATCGGACGCGTAGACATAGAGGTTCGCCGCAAACAAGAAGCACACGAATATCGCTGTAGTCGTCAACTCTGTATAGGTAAATGTTCGTCTCATTTTTATCTCCTCCACGTCTCCATTCAGAATCGGTTTTACCGCTTTGCCCACTTAGATCACTTCATTTAGTCATAGATAGGCTGCTTGAGTCTGCCCCAGAGTGTTGTTTGTGTCTCCGCAGTCGGAGAAACAGAGAGAAAAAAACCAGCAGGCACCCACGCCGGAGATATGGCCGAATGGCGTGTCAATCTGCGGCGATTCCCTATGATGCCATTGAGAGTTGTTCGATAGATGTCAGAAGTTCTGTCCCACCAGGACATGAAAACAATCGTGTGTCCATCAGGGGACCAAGCGGGCGACCCCTCACCGTTCCGATGACGGGTGATCCGTCTGAGATCTGTCCCATCAACGTTTAGGATACAGATGTCATAGCCTTTGAAAAAAACCGCGCAAAAGGCGATCTGTTTGCCATCCGGCGACCACGCGGGCGTATATGCCTGGTTGGGTTGATTTTCGAGCCTGCGCTGATTTCCGCCATCTGCATCCATGATATAGATGCCAGCCGGGTCTCTGAAAGAACGAAAAGCGATTGATTGACTATCAGGCGACCAAGCCGGAGTGTTATCCATCTCATCCGCGTGCGTCAACTGTTGGAGATTCGCACCACTGGGTTCGATTTTGTAGATATCAAGTGTCCCTGTTCTCTCGGAGGCAAACGCAATCCATCGTCCGTCTGGAGACCACGCAGGACTATGGTCACGTCCCGGATGGTGCGTCAGTCGCTTAGATACTTTCGTCTTGAGATTCATCACATAAATATCCCAATTGCCGTCCCGAGAGGACTTATAAGCCATCCGCTGTCCGTCCGGGGAAAACGTAGGAGAAGTCTCATTGGCTAAATGGTCTGTCAGCTGCTGGAGATTCTTGCCGTTTATATCCATCATGTAGATATCATAATTTTCATTCTCCCGGTCGGAACTAAAGGCAATATAAGGAACATCGGACGCGTAGACATAAAGGTTCATCGCCAGAAAGAAATACACGAATAGCAGTGTCGTTCCTAATACAATATAGGCAAGTTTTCCTTTCATTTTTATATCCTCCATGTTTGCCACTTAGAATCGGTTTTACTGTTTTGCTCACTCAGAAGCACTCCATTTAGTCCTTGACAGACTGCTTCAACCTACCCCAGAGAGTTGTCTGCTTCTCCGCAGTCGGTGACACTGAAAGAAACCCCTCTGGCACCCATGCAGGAGATAAATCCCTCCCGCCAGCCTTCACAAGCAGTTTTCCACGCCCGTTTCCCATGGCATCTATAACATAAATATCAGCATTTCCAAATGTGGTTTCATAAACATAGGCAATCCATTTTCCATTAGGCGACCATATAGGCTGGCGAATCCCCAGTATAGGAGGCCCCTCGGTGAGTTGACGAAAGTTTTTACCATCTATGTCAATCACGCACAAGGGCATGCGATCATCCCTTGGGACAACCATACTGAAGGCAATCTGTTTGCCATGGGGAGACCAAGCACACTCACTTTGAATTATGCCATCAAGTGCTTGTACCTCTTGATCATTAATTCGTCTCAACCTGCTTCCATCGGCATTCATCACATAAATACCTTTCCTGTCATCACCCCGATGGTAAGAGACAAACGCGATCTGTTGGCTGTCCGGTGACCAAGCGGGTCCCACGTTTGTTCCGCGGTCAGTCAACTGCTCCAGATGTGCGCCGTTGATATCCGCTTTGTAGATATCGGTCGTTATATTGATTTTGACCCCAGGAATAAAATCAAGATTACCATAGACAAATGCAATCCATTTTCCATCAGGAGACCATGCCGGTGTCCACTCTCTCTCGTCGAGGTTTGTGAGTCGCCAATGTTCCCCTGTCCTTGTGTCCAAGACATAAATCTTGTAGGTTCCGTCTTGATTTGAGGTATAAGCCAAAAATCGTCCATCCGGCGACCATGTTAAATCTTTCTCATCTGTCGGATGGTTTGTAAGTAGGCGAAGATTCTCACCATTTGTGTCCTGCAGATAAACGTTATAGTCTCCTGTTATATTGGATACATAGGAGATGTATTGAGCACCATAAGTCTGAGCACAGATATTATTTATCAGCAGCGTATGGACTAACACCAATGCAACCCCAAACGCGAAATATACCCGCCTATCTGTCATCGCTGATTTCATAACAAACTCCTCTTGTTCGGCTATGTCTAAAACCCTATTCCCATTTCACTTTTCCCCATAGTGTCGTCAGCAGCTCCGGTTGCGGTGAAACCGGCAACCCATACGCTGGGTCAAACCAATCCCCGCCAAAATTTCCGAATCTTGGCATCCCAACATGTGTCAATTGCGTCTGGACACCGCTACTCACATCAACTTTGAAGATCTGATGCCGTTGCTTAACGACTTGTGTATAAAGGACTTCCTCCCCATTTGGTGATAGTTCTGGATACTGTGCCATGGGACCGGCTTCATCAACCAGCTGTTTGAGACCCGTGCCATCTCGGTTGACGATGAAGATTGTGTATTTAGCCGCCCATGCGTTGTGCAGATCCGCATCCAAGATAGCGGGTATCGGATGCTTGTTCCAAGTAAAGGCGAGTTTATCACCGGTCGCCGACCAAGATGGATCGCGTTGATGAGCCGTTGCTTGCTTGGGTAGAAGTAGTCTTTGTTCTTGTGTTTGAACATTGACAAATGTAACTCGACTACGTACATTGCAAACAATTTCGGTCCCATCTGGCGACCATGCTGGATCGGTACCACGCACAAGGTGTTCCGCTTCTCGTCCACCAAGAGTCGCAACGTAGGTATCAAACCTGGGAATGTCAAAGTTTCCCTGATCGTAAGCGATCTGTTTTCCGTCAGGGGACCATGTCGGACTTCCTCTAATCTCTTTTGTCTTGAACTTAAAAACGCGTCGGATATTGGAACCGTCTGGGTCCATCAGATAGAGGTCTCGCCTACCGTTGCGATCGGAGATAAAAAGAATCCGTTCGCCTGTTGGGGACCAGACGGCATTCAGATCCTGTGCGCGGTGCTGTGTTAGGTTCACTTGTTCACTTCCATCTGGGTTCATACTGTAGACCTCATAATTACCATCGCGCGCGGAGGTAAACAGGATTTTCGGTGTCGTCGGTGCTTTCGCGAAAAGCGGGGAAATGCTTACGGTCAGCACGAACAGATTCAGTATGACGAAACCTAACAATCGTGTTACTTTCATACGACACCCTCCATAAACGTTCGGTGTTCATTGTCTGAATCAGGATAATCCCCTCAATCCCCTTATCAGGGGGACAAGAGAATTTTGTAAATGTCTGCGGACTTTGATAATTCACGACTATTGCTTTTTGACTTTTGCCCATGTCGTTGTGAGTAGGTGTGGTTGTGGTTCTACAGACAGTGCGTATTCTGGATCAAACCAGTCCCCGCCGGAATTCCATGAAATATGTGTCAATTGCGTCCGAACCCCACTACTCACATCAACTTTGAAGATTTGATCCCGCTCCTTAATTTTCTGAGTATAAAGGACTTCTTGTCCATTTGGTGATAGTTCCGGATACTGTGCCATGGGACCGGCTTCATCAACAAGTTGTTGGAGACCGGTACCATCGCGGTTGACAATATAGATGGTTCGTTTATCAGTCCACTCCTTTGGTAGCTTATCCCCCCGCTCCCGATTGAAATCTGGCGGCAATGGGTTGTTATTCCAAGCGAAGGCGAGTTTGTCCGCCGCAGCTGACCAAGATGGCATCAGTTGCCCCCCCAATTCTTTTCTCGGTAGGATTCCTTTTCGCGCACCTGTGCGAACATTGATGAGTGTCATTTGGTTGTCAAAAGTCGTACAAGCTATTTCCGCACCGTCGGGCGACCACGCTGGCTCCAAACCCTTCGCGACGAAATTCTCTTTTTGTTCCTCTAAGTTCGTAATGCGGATGACATCTATATCCTTATCCCAATTGGTGTACATGTAAGCGATCTGTTTACCATCGGGCGACCATGTCGGACCATCTCGACGAGTGTTGGCTCGCTTCAGTTCTTTCTTGAAAACGCGTCGGATATTGGAGCCATCAGGGTTCATCAGATAGAGGTCTCGCAAACCGTCGCGATCAGAGGTGAAGAGAATCTGCTCACCTGTTGGAGACCAAACGGCATCCAGATCGTTTCCGGGATGGTTTGTGAGTCTTACCTGTTCAGAGCCGTTGGGGTTCATGATGTAGATTTCACGATTCCCATCACGAGCGGAGGTAAACAGGATTTTCGGTGTCGTCGGTGCTTTCGCGAAAACCGGAAAGATGTCTACATGCAGAATCAACAAATTGAATGAGAAAAGAATTAACAATCTCATCATTCTCATAAGACTTTCCTCCTAAGACCATCTTGCAATTTGAGTGATAATTTCTAAATCAGCACCCTCTTCAAATATGTAAAGCTGATGTAAAATTCTTGGAAAATCAAATATTTTTTCGTTGTTTGTGATTGTGCTTTTAAAATTATCGTGCCTTTAACATTAAAGACACAATAGATGTAGACAAAGGGTGCATAATTCGCAAAAATATGCACCCTCAATTACATTAAGCATGCCCGCGCCTATTTCGCTGCGCGGCGCAATCGCACGATTCAAAGACGGAAAGCACTAACTTTACGTTCTTGCCACACGCAGCCCCACCTAAAAAAGGCAGAAACGCTAACCTACCCTCTAAGAACTAAGTACCAATCTCCCCTTCAGTTTGTCCAGCCTTCCGAACTGTCCCCTTAAACACAGTGTAAAGATACCAGAAAGCAGGCACCAATAGCACACCCCCCACGATCAGCACAATCAACAGGGGACGCAGCACTGTATCCGGTGCAGCCGTATTTGAAAAGGTTAAGTCTGGTGTAACAAGATACGGATACTGCGCCAGCCCCCAACCGAAAACGATGAGTGTAACCTGTATTGGAACGAGGAGACGTGCAAGGCGAAATTGACGTTTCCAAATCGCCCAGATCGCCCATAGAGCGACCGCGCCCGTCAAGATCTGAAACGGGATTGACCACACCGCGCTACCGAGTCCTCGTCGAATTGCAGGCGCACCTTCAGCGGAGAAAATAAAACTCAGTCCTGCCATTGCGCCGACACTCACTGCCGCGAGAAGCGCGTGTCGTCGAAAATCCTCCCGCAACTCAGTGTCCTCGGTTTCAAGCGTGAGATACACCGCCGCGAGCAACGCACACAACGTCAAAGTGAAGAACCCGATTGCAAACGGAAACGGGGCAAACCACGCTGAGATAAAATCGGTCTCCACCTGTCCACTCTCCACATCAACGTGAATCGTGCCAGATGCGACAGCCCCCAACGTAATCCCTAACATCACAGGCGTAATGGCACTCCCAATGGCAAACAACCGGCTCCAACGGCGATGTATTGTATCCGATTGAACATCATAAGTACGAAATACAAACGCCGTGCCGCGAAGCACAATACCGATGAGCATCAGCGTCAGCGGAACATGCAAAGCCGTGCTGATCGCTGCAAAGGCGACAGGAAACGCCACGAAAAGCAGAACAACAATCACAATCAACCAGACGTGGTTCGCCTCCCAAATCGGGGCGATCGCGTGTGCGATAAGTGAACGCTGCGCTTTCGCACGACGACCCGTCGCGAAGAGGTCCCAAATGCCGCCGCCAAAATCAGCACCACCTGTTAGCATATAAATAATCAGGGAAATAAGCATCACACATGCAATGCAGAATTCAAGACTTAACATCGAGTTCTGACCACCCTTTCACACTTCCAATCTTCCCTTTTTTCCATGGTTCCTCAAAATGTAAGTCTATAAGTCAGGACTCTGGAAGATCTGACGACGTAACAGGATAACAACAATAATTGAGAGGAAAATGTAAAGCACCGTAAAACTGGCAAACGGGACGACGAGGTTCGGCATTGAGGTTACCGCCTCAGCAGTGCGCATGTAGTTATAGATAATCCACGGTTGCCGCCCGACCTCCGTGACCGTCCAACCCGCCTCAATCGCAATAAACCCAAGCGGGGCACAGAACGTGACAAACCGAAGGTACCAGCGTTGATCTGGCAGGCGTTTGTGCTTCCACGCGAGCCAGCCACCGAGAACACCAGCGACAATCATTATTATCCCGCACGCGACCATAATCTGAAATGCGAAATGCACAATCGCCACAGGTGGACGGTCTTCCCGCGGCACTGCCTTAAGCCCCATAATCTCAGCGTTGAAGTCAGAATGCGCAAGAAAACTAAGTGCTTTCGGGATCTCAAGCGCATATCGGGTCTCCTCAGTGTCCTCGTTAGGAATACCACCGATGCGTAAAGGCGCGCCGCGTTCCGTCTCCCACTGTGCTTCCATCGCTGCGAGCTTAATGGGTTGGTGCTTCGCGAGCTTCTTGGCACTGATATCACCCGAAATCGGTTGGAGAAGTGCGAATACGCCACCAACACTCAAGGCAATCGCGAACGCCCGGCGATGGAAAAGGTTGTTCGGATCACGTCGTAGAAAATAGGCGTGGATGCCCGCCACTGCAAACCCGACTGTCAGAAAAGCAGCGATGGTCATGTGAAGTGCTTGACTAAACGACGAAGGATTTAACATCGCCGCAATCGGATCGACATCTGTTACCTCGCCATTGACAATAGAGAACCCGGTAGGCGTGTTCATCCATGCATTCGCAGTGACAACGAAAATACCGGACAAGGTACCGCCGAGCAGCACCATGACACCAGCAAACCAATGTGCATATTTTGGAATGCGGTCCCAGCCGTAGAGGTAAAGCCCCAAGAAAATCGCCTCAAGGAAGAACGCAAACCCTTCCAATGAAAACGGCATGCCGATGATCGGACCGGCGTAAGCCATGAAATTCGGCCACAACAAACCGAGTTCAAAAGACAAGACAGTGCCAGAAACCGCCCCAACAGCGAACATAATCGCAGTGCCTTTTGCCCACCGCTTCGCAAGCGTCAGGTAAATCTCCTCCCGCGTTTTGAGCCATAGTCCCTCTGCGATCACCATCAGCAGCGGCATCGCTATACCGATCACTGCAAAAATAATGTGAAATGCAAGTGACATCGCCATCTGTGCACGTGCTGCCAACAAATCTGACATGAGAGTAACCTCCTTCATGCACCAGCTGCACATCAGTGAGCGTCACAAGCACCCACCCTATTCCTTAACGATAAGGACGCATCATGCAACCCACGGTTCAAGACCGAGGAGTTTCTTACCTAAAGGTGTCAATTCCGCTGTTTCACCGTGGTAATGCTCCTTCTCTCTCGCCTCTTTTCCGAGACCAGTTAACCGTTCGCGCCATCCTTTAACACGGTTTTCGTTTGTATCCTTGCCATCATTTGGTGCCGGCGACATCGTGATGTATTGCGCCATCCGAGGACGCTCGGCAGAGTTCGGACTACTACCGTGTGGCAAGGCACTATGCCAGATAACCAGATCCCCCGCTTTCCCAGCAACCGGTACCGCCTCTGCTTGGTAGTCTCGCACAACTTCCCGGGGGTTCGCGTCATCAGGCAAGTCCCCCAACCATTTTTCCAACTTTCGATGGAAGCCCGGAATACAAGTGAACGCGCCCTGATTACCCGGCGTATCCGCCAGATACAAAACACCTTGCACCTTCAAACGCACCGGCATATCATCCAACGACATATCCCAATGCAAATAAGGACCGGTGAACTTCCAGTCCGGGCGTTCAGGTGGATTCATGCTCGCACGATCAAAACTAACCCAGAGTTTCTCGTTCTCCCAAATCTCTGAAAACGCCTGATGGATGCGAGGGCATTGGCGGTTGTTCCACAACGCTTGATGCTGATAAATCTCCACCATAATGCTTTTGCGCGGTGGATCGGGATACCAACTATCTGGATCGTCGCGGTTCATCTCAAGAAAATCCCAGACGGCTTGTTCCGCGGCGCGGCAATTCTCAAGAGGTACCGCCTCCGGCACAACGACGTAACCGTTCTCTTCCCAAAATTCTAAGGCTGCTGCGTCAAAAACTCGCATGAGTCTCTCCTTATCAATCGGTTCAGTTTCGAGCTATCCTGTGAACAGAGCAATATTTTAACTGCTTGAAGATTAATATGGTGTTAAGAATACCACAAAAAATTGAGAGAATCAAACTTTAATGTCTGAAAAATTTCTTGCAATCAATTCAGCCTTGTGCTAAAGTACGGATACTTCAACCGACGAAATTTAGCGAACATTAAGACGAAGGAGAGACATCACAATGCTCAAAGCAGGATTTATCGGTGCAGGAGGACGCAGCCAAGGTGCACACTACCCAAGCGTAAATCGTCTCGAAGATGATGTCGAAATGCTCGGTGCCTGTGAACTGGATGAGGAAAAACTCGCACAAGTTGCCCAGAAATATGAGTTCCCGAACACCTTCACAGATCACCGCAAGATGCTCGACACACTGGACTTAGATGTCGTCTATTGTGTCATGAACGAGAAGTGGATTTTGCAACCCGCCTTGGATTGCCTCAACGCTGGCAAGCATCTATTTATTGAGAAACCTCCGGGTGCGAATAGCGACGAAACACAACAATTACTTGAGGCAGCAGTGGCAAACGATGTCTACTGCATGGTAGGGTTTCAGCGCAGATATGCTGCTGTTACGCGCGAAGCCATGCGACGCGTCGCAGAAAAGGGACCCGTTACATTAGCCGTCACCACCTTTAACAAACAGATGTTGGGCGGAAATCGGGAATTTACGACAACCCTTTGGAACGACGTTTGCCATGTTGTCGATCTACTCCGCTATATGGCAGGTGGTGAACCCGTGGAAGTCACAGCGCATCGCGACACTTTTGGTGCCGAACAACGCAACTTTTACACCGCCTTTGTCCGCTTTGATAACAACGTCACAGGTGTACTTTTTGGGAGTCGCGCATCGGGCGGACGTGTTCTACGTTCCGAATTGCACGGGGTTGGCATCGGTTGTTATATGAAGATCCCTGAAGAAATCGAAATTTACGAAGATAACAATAGAAGCGTTATGGGAGGTTGGGAAGTTGATCAAGTGGACCAGCGGGATAGCCCCAGTTATGAGGGTGTACTAACGATGCACCGCCATTTCGTCGACTGCGTCCGCAACCGAGAAGTCCCGCTCACAGACCTCCGTGACGTTACTCACTCCATTCATCTGGTTGATCAGATAGAAGGTCCTTTACCGGATTAACCTATTCGCTTATGTGGACAAACATCAGAAATTGGAGAATTAACCCATGCTTGATGAACGCCATCTACAACATCAGATTACTGACGAACAGCACCAAAAGCTGAACGAGGACGGATATTTCATTGTCGAAAACGCGCTCCCGTTAGATCTCGTTGAACGTCTTGAAACACGGGTAGACCGTATCTACCAAGACCATCTCGACGCTGGTTACGATCCGCATACCAAAAATCAGATGACTGAGCACAGCAACTTTTTCTACCCGAACTTCCTCGGCACTGATCAAATTTTCGTGAATATCCTTGACTGGCATAAAACATTCCCGAAGGTCTGGGGCATTCTGGGATGGAACATCTATTCCTACCACAGCCATTTCATTATCACACCACCTCGTCCTGACGAGGTTCGTGGCAAACCTACCCCACTCGGATGGCATCAGGACAGCGGACGTGTCAATACGGAAATCGAAAGTTCACCGCGACCACGTCTCTCAATAAAAGTCGTCTACTGGCTCTCTGATTGCTCCGAAACGGGACGCGGGAATTTCTATGTGGTTCCGGGAAGCCATCTCTGGGACAAACTTGAGAAGCCGGAAGACGGTTCGCTCCCCGAAGGAGCAACACCAGTCTGCTGTAAACCGGGTGATGCCGTTTTCTTTGACCGACGTATATGGCACGCCCGTAGTGAGAACGATTCGGACATCACTCGCAAGGGACTCTTCTACGGATACGGCTACCGATGGCTACGGAGCAAAGATAATATGACGATTCCACAAGAGATGTTTGAACGGAACGATCCGATTCGACAGCAGCTACTCGGTGGTGGAACCAATGCAAACGGGCATTTTTCACCCAAAGACGCAGACGTTCCATTGAAGGTGTGGCTTGAGGAACAGGGCATCCTCTCAAACTGATAGGACCCCTATCACAGCGTAACATTAATACAAGCATAAAACAATGCCTTAATGAACAGAAATTCACTTGACACCCACAGCAAAATAGCGTATAATTTCAATAACAACATATTTAACGGAGGCATGACGCGATGTTTCAAACATGGCTTAATGCGAGCGTTTGGGCTGTTATCCTCATAACCGCTATTTTGATTCCAACAGCTTCAGGAGAGAAAGCAGTGACAACGCCAGATACGCTAAAAGTGGGCATGATCGCCCCCGATTTTACATTGAAAGATGAAGAAGGCGTTGAGCGGAGCCTCAGCGACTATTTAGGCAAAAAGAATATCGTCCTCGCCTTTTATCCAAAAGATTTTACCGGCGGCTGAACGGCTGAACTTTGCTCGCTCCGGGATAGTTTGAGCGAGATAGAAGCAACCGACAGTGTCCTTTTCGGGGTCAGTGTTGACGATGTTGATTCACATAAGCGGTTCAGAGAAGAAGAGAAATTTGGATTTTCACTCTTAGCCGACACCGAATTTGAGGTGAGTAATCAATATAGTGGTATCATCGAAAACTTCAACGCCTCAAAACGGACAACCTTTATCATTGATAAAGCAGGATACATCCGCGCCATTGATAGAGAAGTCAACGTCAAAACGCACGGTGAAGATGTGGCTGCACTGCTTAAGGAAGTCGTACCGAAGATAGAGGTTGGACAATCCGCACCAGATTTCATTGCGACCGATGGAACTGGTAAAACGCACCAACTCAGCGAATTACATCAGAAGAAAAATGTCGTATTAGCGTTCTATCCACGCGATTTCGGGCGTGGCTGAACGGCGCAAGTTTGCTCGCTCCGGGATGAGTCGAGTAGTTTTGAAAAATACGATGCACAGGTCTTTGGGATTACCTCAAACGACGCAGACTCACATCAGAAATTTTCGGCAGAAAATCAACTGAACTTTCCGCTTTTGGTGGATACTGGACGCAACCTCGCGCTCCTCTACGGCGCAACGAATGCACCAGACGGCAAGATTCAGCGGTTAGCCGTTGTCATTGACAAAACTGGGAAAATCTTGGAAATCGACAAAAACGTCAACGCCAGCACACACGGCTCGGACTTAGTCAATTTCTTCAAAACTTTGGAAACGTCAAATTAATTGATGGCGCGAAGCAATTCATTGACAATCCCAGCATGCATCGCATGGTGCACCTCTGTTCTATTCAGTCCATTTTTGGTGCCAATCGCAACAGCCGTTGGTGTTGTCCAAAAACATGCGGACCCCCAAAACGCACTCCGCTGGTTAGTGATTGTCGTCCTATTTGTTACCGTGCTGCCCGTATTGTCAATAGCAGTGATGGTCCGGTGCGCTAAAGTCAGTGACTTTCATCTGCAGAACAGGGAGGAACGGCTGCTCCCTTTATGCTGTACGCTTATCAGCATGATTGCGGGTACCGTTCTACTCCATCAACTGGGGGCAGCACGCGAAATCGTCTGGGCGGGAGTCGCATACATTACAAACAGCGTTATCTTCTCCGCAATTACCCCAATGTGGAAAATCAGCTTTCACAGCAGTGTCGCCACTGGATGTATTACTGTTCTCGTCATGCTCGTTAACCCACAATTCGGCTGGCTATTTCTGCTGATTCCCCTGATCGCTTGGGCGAGGATCTACCGAAAACGGCACACGCTCCTCCAAACCGTTGTCGGTGCGGTGCTTGCTATTGGCAACACGGTACTTGTTCTGGAGATGGCAAAACTTGGAAGCCAAAGTTGAATCGCAGAAAGGATTGGATGTACGCTTCGGTCTCAAGTTATCGTGGGTGTTTGAGGGGAGGTAGGTTATCCCAATCGCATTCTAAGCAGAAAATACCTTCTCTGCCGAGCTGGCGCACACGCCCACCGCATTCAGGACATTTAATTACCGAAGCAGAGTTAGTCTCTTCGGCACTCGGTGGAAACATAAGCAACTGTTCTATTGGCACAGTCTGTTCCCGTTCCCCCACGAGTTCTAATTGTACACTTTCAATTATATCGCGGGTATCGAGTTTATACGGCGGTGGTGAATTTTGGGTGAGATTAATAAAATCGCTACGGTAGACCCGAATTGTGTCTTCTTCCCGCGCCTGTCGTACAAAAAGCGTATATTTATCAGGTGCGACCAAATAAGCTGCAGTATCTAAAATGTATCTGCGCGGCTTGATGGCTATCTCATACCCCCCGTAGTACAGCACAGAAGGGCTGGCATCGGGTTGGATCTGACAAATTTCAAAGAGTTCGTGAGAACGCGACGCTGAGAGAATCAACGCATATTGTCGACAAGAATACTCAGAGAGACGCTCAAACGGCAAAAAAGTCTCCGGTTCCGCGTTATCTTCAAGGAAACTAATAAACGCTGTATAAGCATTCTCGGTAGCTTCTTGCAAAATTAACTGGCTTAACCGCCGAGGCTGCGACGCACGCGCCGGACCAGCACGCTCAATTTCTCGAGAGTACAGCTCCGATCGCACATCGACATCAATAGGCTGATTTTCAGCATTGATACGGTGCAGACGTTCAACAGGTTGGTCGGCAATCTTCAGAACAAAAGGTAACATAGCAACGTATTTAAACTCCTCAAACGAAGGATGTAACAAGTTTAGCACAGACTTCAGGTTTTGTCCAATCAAAATATGCAAACAACCGAATATCCGTAGACTGTCTCGCTTATGAGGTCTACATGCATTGCGAGTTCAAAGTCAACACGTCTGTACGTAGCATAGATTTAAGTTTCATCTTTTTCAGTTTTATGCTATACTAATTGAATCAGAAGCAGAAAGGATACAGATCATGTCAGGACATTCTAAATGGTCAACAATTAAACATAAAAAAGCAGCAAATGACTCCAGACGCGGTAAACTCTTCTCAAAGTTGGTGAAAGAGATTACCGCAGCAGCGCGTATTGGCGGCGGCGATGTAGATATGAACCCAAGACTACGAACCGCAATTGCGACGGCAAAATCAAGCAATGTTCCCAACGATAACATTGAGAAAGCGGTACTTCGCGGCACTGGTGAACTCGAAGGTGAAACTTATGAAGAAACCCTTTACGAAGGTTATGGGCCCGGTGGTGTCGCAGTGATGATAGAAGTCTTAACCGACAACCGCAACCGGACTATCGCTGAGGTTCGACACGTTTTCAGCAAACACGAAGGAAGAATCGGTGAGCGTGGATGCGTCGCATGGGGCTTCGACAAGTGTGGATTGATTGTCGTTACATCAGACAGCATCGATGAAGAAGAACTCTTCATGACCGCAGCTGAAGCAGGGGCTGAAGATGTAACTGCCTCCGAGACAGGCATAGAAATCATTACCCCCTTTGAAATGTTTGACAGCGTCCTAACGGCAATTCAGGAAACATCCGCTGAAATCCAACTCGCTGAAATTAGCATGATTCCCCAAACCACAGTGAAACTCGAAGGAAAAGAAGCAGAACGGATGCTACGTCTTATGGATGCCCTTGACGAACTCGACGATGTACAGAAAGTCTATGCCAATTTCGATATTCCCGATAACCTTTTAGAAGCCGCAGCTTAACAGCCGCATCTAACTCGCGACTTTTTAACTATTATGTGCGTTTGATAATTAAACGTGGGTTGGGTTTCACTCGGTTTTTGGTGATTTCAGGTTCTCTGTTCCCTTGAAAACACTGTGCTATGTGCAATCTTTAGTACGGATCCGTTCAACCCAACCTACAAGACTCAAGGTGCTTGGTAAAATTCTTCGCAGCATCAAAAACTTAGTCCGTAATGTAGTGGAGGACGGCTCTATGGGAAGGGACATCAAATGCAAAAACCACCTCACCCAACCGCAAGGAACAGTAAAAAAATAATTCTTGGCATTGACCCGGGCATCGCAAATACTGGATACGGTGTGGTTGAATCTCACGCGAACCAACTTACGCCGCGCGACTTTGGAAACATCAGGACAAGCCCGCAAACAGCGTCAGAGGCGCGACTCAAACAAATTTACGACGCTGTAACCCATTTGATTGCAAAGTTCGCCGTTGAGAATATAGTACTTGAGGATATTTTCTTCAGCAAAAACGTAAGCAGCGCATTCGCCGTAGGTGAAGTCAAAGGTATCGTGAAACTTGCAGCCGCGAATGCGGACTGTTCCATTGCCTTGTATACACCAACACAGATCAAACAAGCAATTGTTGGTTATGGAAGAGCCACGAAATCTCAAATGCAAAAGATGACACAAGCTCTCCTTCAACTCAAGGAACCACCTCGTCCCGATCACGCGGCAGATGCTCTCGCGCTTGCGCTCTGTCATGCCCGTTCCTATAAATTACTTCAAGTCCGAGAAAAATTTTCTGTCCAGTCACCAAGTGTTAAACGATAACACAAATTTTAGCCATAGTTTTCTGTAAAGACAGCAAGCAAAACGAAAAGCGAACAACAAAAAATGATTTCTTACATCAAAGGCATTATCGTTCATAAAGAGACAAAGCAGGTTATTGTAGATGTTAACGGCATCGGATATGCCATTGATGTGCCACCGAGAGTTATAACGGATTTACCACCTGTAGGCGATCCCGTTACCTTCTATACATACTACAACCAAACTCGAGAAAATAAAATTACCCTCTACGGGTTCACCTCCAGAGATGCCTTGAGAGTTTTTGAATTGGCACTGACCGTCACCGGTGTCGGGCCCGCACTCGCACAAAACATCGTTGCGAGACTTTCCCCCACACAATTCCAGCGCGCCGTTCAGCGTGGAGATGCAACCACTCTCATGCGTGTCCCACGGTTAACAAAAGACATCGCCCAAGTCATCATCACTAAACTGAAAAAGAATATTATGAAAATGCAACTCGAAGGTGACACCGAACTCGAAGAGACTGGATCCCTAAATGTAGAAGTGATTAAAATGCTCGTCAACCTCGGTGCATCGGAACTCGAAGCCGAACAAGCCGTTGAAAAGGCACAGAAAGTACTTGGTGATTCTGCACAGCGAGAAAATTTAGTTGCGCAGGCACTCCGCTATATCCGAAATTAGTTTAAAAATCTGAGCAGACGTAACCGCTGCATGCAGGAACAGCAGCGTCGTATTAGGACGAAACAAAATGGACCACCACGAAATACCAGATTTCTCTGAGATGCAAGATGAAGAGGATGACTTTGGCTATAGCCTTCGTCCAGAGACCCTGAGCGAATTTATCGGACAGGAACAAGCCAAAGAACAACTCCGCATTCACATTGAAGCTGCCAAAAAGCGTGGCGATGCCTTGGAACACGTTCTACTCGTCAGTCCACCCGGACTTGGGAAAACGACGCTTGCAAAAATTATTTCCAATGAAATTCAGAGTAATTTTAAACAGGCGATCGGCCCCGTTATGGAACGCCTTGACCTTGCCTCAACCTTGACAAATCTTGAGCATACTGACATTCTCTTTATTGATGAAATCCACCGGATGAAGGGGCATGTGCAAGAATCACTCTATCCAGCGATGGAAGACTATAAACTCGACCTAACGCTTGGTCAAGGACCCGCATCGGATGTTGTGCAACTTCAGCTCAAACCCTTTACACTCGTCGGTGCGACGACGCGTGAAGGACAACTTGCCGGCCCCTTCCGAGATCGATTTGGCATCCGCATTCACCTCGATTACTACGAAGCAGAAGATATCCAACAGGCAATCCGGATTAACAGCGCGAAACTCAACATTGACATCGATGAAGCCGCAGAATACGCATTGGCTCGTCGTTCACGCGGCACGATGCGAATCGCAAATAAATTACTCGCCAACGTCAGAGACTATGCCCAAGTCAAAGGCGGCGGCACACTCTCGCTTGCAGTCGCAGAGGAAGCACTCGAATTCTTTCGCATTGATGAACGCGGACTAAACACACAGGATTATGCCTACTTTGAGACGCTTATTGAAAAATTCAAAGGACGCGCAGGGCTTAAGGCACTCGCTGTCGCCCTCAGTGAAGATGAACGCACTATCGCTGAGGTTTACGAACCTTACTATATCAAAGAGGGGTTTTTGATGCTAACACCGGGCGGACGTGTCGCTACAGATGCTGCTTATGCGTACTTTGACTATCCTGTAGGTACACAAGCATCGTTGTTCCATTAGTCGCACATTTTGCTGACGAGGTTTCAAACCCCATCCACAGTTATGAAACTCACAGATTTCGATTATGATCTACCGCCCGACCGGATCGCGCAAAGTCCACTTCAACAGCGTGATGCATCACGACTTTTGGTAGTCGATCGCGATACCTGTGATTTCCATCACACTCAGTTTTCGCAGATTGGGGAATACCTACCGGACAATGCCCTATTAGTCCTGAACAACACTAAGGTAATTCCGGCACGGTTAATCGGTAACAAAAGAGAAACTGGTGGAAAGATCGAACTCCTTCTTATTCGTGAAAAAGAGACGGATATTTGGGAGGTACTCGCCAAACCGCGGCGGAGCCTTCAAATCGGTGCACAGATTGTATTCGGCAACGGAGTCTTGACAGCAGAAGTACTGGAAAAGCCTGAGAGTGGACACTGCATCGTCCGCTTCAACTACAGCGGTACGTTTTCAACTGTCCTCGCTGATGTTGGCAATATGCCCTTGCCGCCCTATATTCGTCGTCCACCGAATGCCGAAGATAAAGTGCGGTATCAGTCGGTTTACGCAACAACTGAAGGCGCAATCGCAGCCCCTACAGCAGGATTGCACTTCACACAAGAATTGCTGGAGGAATTGAAAGATAACGGGGTAGAAACAGCAACCCTAACATTGCATGTTGGACCCGGTACATTTCAACCGGTGAAAGCGGAAGACATTCAGACCCACAAGATGCACGCTGAATATATTCACCTCACTGAAACAGAAGCGAACCGAATTCGCATAGCACGCGAGGGAGGCACGAAAATTGTCGCCATCGGAACGACAGTGGTACGCTCCTTAGAAACGGCTGGCGCAACAGGCTCTGTCTATCCTTATAGTGGTGATAGCGAACTTTTTATCTTTCCGGGGTACCAATTTAACGTCGTAGATGCCTTGGTCACAAACTTTCATCTACCCAAATCAACGTTACTCATGCTCGTGAGTGCCTTCGCTGGACGAGACTTAATTCAGAAGGCTTATCAAGAGGCACTTCAACACAACTATCGTTTTTATAGCTATGGCGATGCCATGCTGATCATTTAAAAAACAGAAGGAGAGATTTTATGGAAGCACTAACAGGTTTACTTGTTCCTTTTATCGCGATGGGTGCTATCATGTACTTTTTGCTATTTAGGCCCGAACAAGCCAAACGCAAAAGACATCAGACGATGCTGGAAAACCTGACCAAAGGCGATGAAATTGTAACCAATGGCGGGTTGCACGGCAAAATCCTTGGACTCAGTAACGATAAAGACATTATTCTTATCACCGTTGGAGAGCTGAACAACCAAGAGGTAAAAGTTCAAATCTCACGGAGTTCTGTTGCCTTTCTCAAAAAGGGCGGTGAACTTATCGAAGGTGAGTAATGGTAACCTAAGTTGCTACCTTCAATCAAAAAAGGTGTCCACATACCTAACACCCTGTAAGTAGCAACTTGCGTTAATTATGAGCAATCCGGTTGCACCCACAATTGGTAGCCAACCCCTTCAAATGTTAGTGACACAATGTTATGCTGTTCTGGAACTGCTAACACATCGTTGTTACACAACCGCACGCGTACCGTTTCCTCGCTATACGATGAACTTGCGAGCCGCTCATTTTCGGTACGCGTGATCTCAAAAACAGCACGCCCCTCCCCATCAAGAAATCTCTGGAGACAGATCGCCTCTTCCGGCGTAGGCATCCTGCATGCATCACCTATCCCATCTGATAAAGAATTTTCCCAAATCCTGAGGTGCGTCTCATTTTCATCTATTGACTCCCCAGCATCCAAAATAGCCGCTGCGGATCCTGAGTGAGATGGCACTTTACACACCGCAATCTCGACACCGATTTCGCCTGCGAGGACCTCATAAGTTGTGTGATGTGGAATATAGCCTATACACGCCTCCCCATTGAAGACATCAGAACGTTCACCTAAAGCACCGTTCGCCTTGTTGCCGTTATGTCCCACCAACAATGTACAGTGTCCACCTAACGCGATCAAAGCGACTTCGGTGTCATCAGAATGGTCAAAAAAAGTTGCTTCGGGGGTGAGATTAAGAATTCCGAAATGGAGTTTTGTGATGGCCATTTCGCCGCGTTTCACAATTTCGGTGTAGCCATCGGTATGTGTGTAATTCTTAGATGCCGACATTGGATTGAAAATTCGATAGGTGTTCGACAAGACTCGCTAACGGAAGCCCAACCACATTAAAATAGCATCCCTCAATGCGTCGAACGAAAGCAGCACCGCGTCCTTGGATTCCGTAGGCACCCGCCTTATCTGACGCTTCCCCGCTCGCAATATAGGCGATTATTTCGGTTCTGGATAACGCTCGGAAATAAACCTGCGTCGTCTCCGACCAGACACTGTCCCGCCCGGTTGCTGCGTCAATTAACGTCACGCCCGTCACAACCTCGTGGGAGTTACCACTAAGGTGCGTTAGCATCATCAGGGCATCCGCATCATCAGACGGTTTGCCGAGAAGTTCTCCATCCAGCGATACCAGCGTATCCGCACCGATGATCACACCATCGTTGCGATCCTGAGCGACAGCCTTCGCCTTAATCAAAGCAAGTTCGCGCGTTATCTCACTTGCAGACCTGTTTGAATACATGCTAAGTGGGGGTTCCACAACATCGCTCGGACAAACCTCAAATGTTAGCCCGATCTGCGATAATAGAGAGGCACGTCGGGGAGACGCAGAGGCTAAAATCAGACGCGGGACTTTTAAAGGAGACGCGCGCGTTTGCATGTTATTTTAGGCTATACCACCGTGCATCCCGCTCCTCGTGGATTTGCAACAGGTCTACACGGACCAGTTCTTGGAACGCTTTTTCAATACCCCTCTTTGAAAGCCCTATATTTTTAAGACGCTGGTCGGCTTCCGGTACACGAAACCAGTCAGGCTTTTCGCTGGAGGAATATTCTTTTTTGAAAACCCCTAAGACACTATATAAGCGCAACGTCTTGGGAGGTAACCCAACAAGCGGATTAATTTTGGCAAAGGATTGAAGTGACCCATTCCGCATAGCTTCAGTCCATAGATAAGCAGAGTTATTCATACTATGAATAACGTAGTTGCCTGTGGATCGGTTACAAAAAACAACGTTATGGCATTTTTTATGCATATACAACCGTTGTAACTCGTCAGGATGTAGCAATCTCGCCCACCAAGTTGCATTTGACAATATCTTAAACATTATGATAAACTCTACTAAATTTCAGACAGGACAGTGCGATATTGCTTCCTATAAATGAAAATCGTCTATCAGGACGTTCCCTCCTGCTCGGCACCTGCTTCGTTATTGCCATAAGTTGCATCGTCTCCTATGCGGAACTCGTAATTACTTACATTCAAATCGGGTTTTTACAACTACCACCCGCAGTTATTGGGTTATTCTTCTTTCTCGTAATAGGGAATCGGTTGCTTGAAAAACTGAACGACCGACTCGGATTGTCCCCCCGCGAATTGATGGGTATTTACTGCATGATGCTCATTGCATCGATGATTTCATCGCGCGGTGTTATGGAGAAACTCATCCCCGCACTGATCGCAGTTAACTACTTCACCAACGAGACCAACAGTTGGGACACCCTTTTTTTCCCTCATATCAAACCTTGGTTGATTCCATTTTCTCCAGAACAGAAAGGACAAGCAGCGGTTGCTACCAGTTTCTATGAAGGTATACAGACAGGCGACACGCTCCCTTGGCGCGTGTGGGTAGAGCCGCTGTGCGTGTGGGGTGTGCTTGTCTTTTTGGTGTTCACGGCGTTTCTCTGCTTAGCAGCGATTCTCCGCAAACAGTGGATTGAAAATGAGAAACTCTCTTTCCCGCTGGTCTCGCTACCGCTTGAATTCGTACACGAGGGACGCGGCTTTCTTCGGAATCGCCTGATGTGGCTGGGGTTTGCGCTACCCGCCTTTATCTTTACATTAAACGGAATTCATGAAATCTGGCCCCAAATCCCGAATCTCCCACTGAGATACATACTCAATCAATACTTCACAGAACGACCCTTCAACGCTATGGTCTACACACCAATTTTCCTGTCCTTCGCGGCAGTAGGGTTTTTCTATCTACTCCCCACCCAACTTCTTTTCAGCTTGTGGTTCTTCTTTCTACTTACGCGGTTTCAAGATGTTGTCGCTGCGATATTTGGTTGGCGAGTCAGTACTATGCCGCTCTACCCAACCCGACTCCATATCGGTTACCAAGTTTCGGGTGCTTATATAGTACTCGTGGCTTCGTTCATCTACATGGGATTTCCGCATTTCCGACAGGTGTTTCGTCGGGCATTCACTGCGACGCAAGCGGATGATCGCGAGGAACTTTTACCGTATCGCACAGCGGTTTGGGGACTCATCATCAGTATAATGCTCGCGATAGGATGGTGTTACACAGCAGGACTGAATTTAGGCTTTGCAGCGTTCGAGATACTGGTTTATATCTGCATTGTTGCTGTAGTGATGGCGCGTAGCACCGCTGAAGGCGGCTTGCTAATGACAGAAACATCGTTCCGACCGTTAGATCTCTACCAACTCATTTCAACCAAAGCAGCACTCGGAGCACAGAGCCTTACCGTGCTGTCGTTCCTTGACGCGATCTTCACCCGCGATCAGCGCGGATTAATCCTCACTGGTTTTTTAGACGGCTTAAAAATTAGGGATCGGGTGGGAATGTCTTATCGTTCGTTGTTGGGTGTGTTTGTGTTCGGCAGTATACTGGCATTCATAAGTGCAGCGGCAATCCATCTGTGGCTTCCGTATACCCACGGTGCCAACTATATGTATAGCTACACCTATCGTGGCAACCCGCTTTGGGCATTTCAGGATAATGTGGCAGCGATGGAAGGGTTAGGTACAGATCTCCGGACAACAGGTGGACTCTTTTTTGCGATTGGTGCGCTCGTGACAACAGGTTTAGTGATCTTGAGAATGCTATATTGGTGGTGGCCCCTGCATCCACTTGGGTACGCTTTATCGGCTTCGTGGACTCTTATTGTATTCTGGTTCCCTGTCCTAATCGCGTGGGGCATCAAAACGCCGCTCCTACGTTATAGCGGTATACGTCAGTATCAGCGACTGCGTCCATTTTTTTTGGGCATGGTTTTTGGAGAGTTTAGCATGGCGGTTGTGTGGACGCTCATCAGTTGGGCAGCAAATGTCCCAGCACCATTCTTCCCGTGGCCCTGAGCGTTTTTTAATTATACCTTGCGGATAAGTATCGGTATTTGAAGATTTAGCAGTTTTCGTATTCCAGTCGCCTGCACCGTTGTTGCAGGCTTGGGTTTTGTTAGACTTTCCCAAACTAATGGTCTATGCTATAAGACAGATTTAACCGAAAACCCGCAAGGGCAATGGACGCAGCGGACCAGGGACCTTGACCCCTCCCAAACCTAAAGGAAACCTGGGATTCCTTTGACAGAACTCCCAAGCGGTTCTTTTAGGTTTTACCGCCACTTCCATTGAAGTGTAGCAGTAATGGGCATCTCGAACAACCTCGTGGGTTGATTCCCGACTCCACCGATGACTCGGATGTTCGGGCGACACGCTTACGAAAGCGCGGTGCGGGTCATCTGACACCTTCACCTCACAATGAAGGCATCTAACACGCTACGGAAATATCCTCAAACCGCGGATACGACCGATACTTCTGGTAGGTATCTCCTACTTCAGAACAAGATATTATATGTCAGCAAGACTGGTCTTTCACAGTGTAAGTGCTTACTTGAATATCCATTTTTGCAGTGTCTATGGTTTTCTGCATCTGCTCTACCTGTTACGAAGGGTGGTAGAGAACACCCGCAAGCGCGGGGTCGTAACTCTCTACCAGCAGATACCTAATTAAACCACAATTTACAAAAAATGTCAAATGTTTTTTTCAACGGTTTGGTCTAATTAACTAAGGCGGTGTCTACATCCCAAACCTGAAGGATTGGGTTTTGACACCGAATGAGATAAATTAATAAAAACTCATGCAGCACTTCGATTGCGTGCTGTGACCTCCCATGTGCCCCGACAATACCCATCGGTATCCACGAGATAGTAAAACGGATGCAGCGCAACACACGGACAGATATGTGTCGGACAGACGTAAATTTCCTGTCCAATGTGCATTGGTGTGCTGTCAGGGACATTAATTGCCCAATGCTCCTCATGCTGCATGCTCACCTCCGCATCATCAATATTCAAAACAACACCACGCACGCCATCGGGATCCGCAGCGATGGCTTTATGCCCCAAATCAAGCGTAACCCGATGCAGCGTAGGAATACTAATCACACGACTCAAGAGTAATGCTGCAGGCGTAAAACCGAGATCAGGATAACGGGTCGTGTAGCCGTGATCATGAAAAACGAACGTCCCCGGCGATGCCTCAACACCCGGCGTATTCGCATAGATGGGGAAGGTCGGCGTGCCACCCATCACAATCAACGGTATGTCAAGTCCCTTAGCAGTCAGTCTATCCTGCATCTCTTCTACCTGTGCGAGACTCTTGTTACAGGATGCTTTTCGTTCCGCAAGGTCTTCATCGTGGATATGTCCATCGTAGACGTGCAACCCCCACGGTTGCAATCCATCTGCCGCCTCAATCTGCGCGTAGACATCCACAGCAGCATCGCCGACCGGTATCCCCGTGCGGTTCATTCCTACATCCAGATCCAGCATAACTTTGACAGTCAAGCCGTACTTCGCCGCTGCTGATGAGAGTGCGGTCACTGCCTCTTGATGATCGATAACGACCTTGAAATCAGCATCAGGATAATTTTGCTGCAGCAAAACAAAACGGTTGACGTTGGGACCCACCATCTGGTAGGCAATCAGAATATCCGCTATGCCGTTCTGTGCCAACATCTCCGCTTCCCGCAACGTCGCGCATTTGTGCTTAAGGATACCAGCATCGCGCTCCATAGCGATAATCTCAGCGGTTTTATGCGTCTTCGCATGCGGTCTGAGCTTCGAGACATTTCCACCGACAGTAGCAATCGCATGCTCAATGTTATATTGAACCTGCGCGAGATAGACAACCAACGATGGACTCGGTATTGTCTCAGCGTTCTGAATACGGTATTTCTTATCCATACCTCACCTTCTTCTGTGAACCCTTATAAATCCTACCAAAAATGTACAATGAAGGCACGTCCATTTCTAAACGAAGCTAACTTACAAGTAGGAACAACCTCCGAATCGTGACTCTTTACACGTGTTCCTCTTGCGAAGAGAGACCCCACCCACGCCACACTGAAGGATTACAAAATACGCCGTCTGCTTTTATACGGTCCGCTTCAGTAATCACTTTTTCCAATTTGCTCAAATGAATTAATAGATATTCCGACACTTCAAGATTCATCCGATCAATTTCGGCAAGAAAACCACCGGCGGATAACTCATAATTCCGCGGATTGGTTTCAAATTTTTTAAGTTTAGCAATCTGTTTTTGAAAACGCTCAATGCGTTCTAATGTTACTTCAAGTTCTTGATTATTCTGAATCATCGTGAATCACCTCAACTATACCACGTCGCGATTTGTTGCGTTTAATTTGCCAGTCTTCCACGGCTTCCTGTTCGTTGCCGATTATTAACTGTTTACGAATCCAGAAAACACTCGCTCCAAAGACCTCCTGTGCCTTCTGTGGGTCAAAAACGAGAGAAGCCTCACCATGAACTTGAGTGACATCAAACGAATTCTCCATCAGTAGAAAAACATCCACGTCCCCCGGGATCGGTTTAGCTGTTACAAATGAACCAAACACGATAAATCGTGCTACTTGTCCTATGCTGTTTGCCAATATGAAAATACGTTCTAATTGCTGTCCAACAAGTTCTCTTTGTAGGGTTCCTGTGCCGAAATACTGTAAAATTTCATTCAAAGTTGCTTGATGAATTCCTATAGGTAAATCACCATCGCTATTAAATGCTGGCCATTTCTTCATGTGGAATTTAGGTTTTGATTCTACTTTTGTATTAGCATCGGAGCAATATCCGTGGGTAATTGAATACCGATTACCCTTTCAAAGTCTGCAATGCTTGTCTCACAAAAATTAGCAGTGATATCCAATCCAGCACCTTGGGCAGTAGTCAGATTAACTCTAAATTTTCCCCAGTCCTTCAGAAGCAAACACGTGATCCTACGATTGTAATAGGCCTAAGCAGAAGTGAGATAAAGCAGAAAAATCGGAATCCGTAAGATTGTTGAAAATAGCCTCACGCCACTTATCACCTGGCAGGATTTCATTGTCATGCCAGATGTTTATTACACCTTCACGTTTCAGAAGGGTAAGACGTGTTATCAATTTGTCCTTTGCTTTTGCATTTTATGCGAGTATGTAATGAAGACTTTATAACGGTTTGCTTACGATTCTCTCTTCCAAGATGCAAGTTGCTTGAGGGTAATAATAACATGCAAGTGAACAGATGTCAACTGAATTTCATAGCACGAATAGAACGCGCATCTTGTTTGACCTTGAAGCGGCTTGAAAGGGTGGATTTGAGGTTAGATTTTATCTTTGTCAGTATCGTGTTATGTATCAACACTACTAGCAAACGGTAGCCGTATCGGATACTTACGAATTCCACCATTTTCGGGGCAGTAGCGAGCCTGAAAAAATTTGAAGTCAGCCCGATTGTATTTGTCACACTTTTGTTCAATAATTTCAATGATTCTCCTTTTGTTCTCGTTGGATGTCTTGATACCAAAAATAATACCTTTCAAAGAGTTAAAGTTATAGGTTAGAATGCGATCGTCTTTCTCATTGAATTCAATCAAGCCATGCCCTAGGATTAGGCGATATTCCTGCTCATATTTCCAATCTTTGGTTTTAGTAGTAATGGTGCGAAAAAAATTATCCCAATAGTTTTCTAGCCAAGTATCTTCCTCACCTACAGTTTCAATATGATCGGCACATTTAGATTTCTTATTGTTTTGATCGGTATACCACAGTTTCATGAGTACAGACTCTGACAGACTCCCAATAGACCGAAAAAAGTCAATCTCGTTGGGTTTATGTGCATAGTGAACCTCATAGAAAGGCATTTTTCTGGACCCGCTACCGGTTTTTCGATTCAACTCTAAACTATGTGAGTTATCTGTTTTTATAGCATCGAAAATCAAACAGATCCCTGTATGCTTATCCCCGTAATGTCCCCACACAGATGAATTGTGGTAACTCTTCATAAAACAAGCGGTGTACCACTTGGGCCAAAGTAACCTCTCAAGTTGTTCTACATAGACTTTTGGGAAGTCAAATATCACTAACTGGTTATTCTTTCCTAATATGCCTGTAGAAATCGTACGGTTATTATATTGCTGCTTATACCTCTCATTAGTATCCATTATTTCACTTGACAAAAATTCGTTGTCAAGTTCCTTTTCAGTCTTAGCTTCTGTAGCCAGTTTTAGCGTGGAAAGGATTGAGGCAAGGAATGCTGAAACAGGTAATTCTTCGGGCAATTCAGGCATTGCAGATTCGGGTAGGAGTCCATGTGCAATGTACGATTTTACGATTTCTTTTAGAATAACAGGATGTATAATTCGGAGATAATATCCGATTTCTCTGTATCTGATTTTGTGCCTTGTGTTCGCAAGTGCCTCAATAACCTCTTGTATATTTGGCACATTGAGTAAATTGTGACAAATCTCATCAAACAAATTCTGTCCTTGGGGGGTTGGTAGTTGATCCCAGCGCCCTAGGATTGGGATATTATCTACCGATAATATTCTGGAGTCCCCAACTACTCTGAGCTGCAAGTAACTCAGATGAAGACAATAGACATAATGTTTGAAAAAATTAGTCCAGACAATTTTATCTCCATCCCACACAATGTTTTGGAAACCTTCCATAGGATCATTCAGTTCTTCTGGACTGGCAAAATAGATAGTCTGTTTTTCAAGCTCTTGGTATTTCCCTAATAGAGCGTCTGTACTTCTGAATCTAAAGAATTCTGACATTTTATCTCCAATCTACCGTCAACAGCATTCTCGTGCATAGTGAAATAGGTATGACAGACAATTTCTTTATTAGTTACGCTGTAGCAATACGGCACACGGCGTGTGCCTGCTACTTTTTAGATTAACGTCGCCGTACAGAGGATAATCCGATCCTCGGTCCAATTATCGCGATACCACGTACACGCCTCAAAGGTATCGTTGAGCGCATCCATGCGCTGCTGCAACATCGTTCGGAACCGCTCCCGGAGTTCAGTCGATTCGGGTGCATCAATCAGATTACGGGTTTGGAACGGGTCAGCGATATTATCGAAAAGCTTCTCGCTTCGATCCGGACGATGGACAGCGTATGTATGCTGTTTTGTACGGAGTGCCCGCCACTCATAACCATCCTCCCATTTGGCAGTACACCCCATGCCTTGCATGAACGCTGCATCCGGTTCTTCAGTGGGTTGATTAAAGGCAGCGTTGCTCAAATCTGCGCCTTCAACATCTTTCGGAATCGGCAGGTCCATCATTGACAGCAGCGTCGGCATGATGTCCGGTGTGTTCAAGCATGCATCCGAGACGTGTCCTGCTGGAATCTGCCCTCGCCACCGCACCAGAAACGGAACGCGCACCGCTTCCTCATAAAAGATGTTCTTGGCGCGGCGACCCTGTGCACCGAACATCTCGCCGTGATCGGAGGTGAAAACAAAGATTGTATCCTCTCGCAATCCGAGGTCATCAACCGCTTGCAGCAACCGCCCAATATTCCGATCCAGATTCGCAGTCATCGCATAATAGACGCGCATCCATTCAGGTAACTGAGACCTTTGTTCACGGGACATAATTGCCCACGTATCGCCGTAAGGATCGCTTTCATCCCGATAGTTAGGTGGCAGCGCGAATTCAACATCTCGGAACATCTCATAATCAGCAGTTAGAACATTGTCTTGTGTCCACGGGTCGTGCGGTGTCCCGATTGAGAGGAAAAGCGCGAAAGGGTCATCTCCTGTTGATGCCCGTTGTAGATAATCAATTGCCAAATCAGTCTGTCCGTCCGGTTCATATCCCGGAATTATAATTTTCTCAGGCGAGTCCTTGTGATAATATGCGTCGAAATACAAGTGATGAAAATTGTATGCCGACCACTCTCCATCGAAACCGAGGCGATGTTGTCCCGGCGGAATGTAGGAATTCTTGGGATCATTGTGCCTTCCCAATTGATTTGCCCACAGATGCCATTTCCCGATGTAACTCGTCTGGTAACCATTGCGGTGCAAAACATGCCCGAAGCAGTCATGATTCGGATTCATACGGAGTTCATTAATCGCCATGCCGGTGCTACTGGCGTATTTGCCGGTGAAAAGCGAGGCACGATAGGGCGCACACATCGGACTGCCTGAAACAGCATTGCAGAAATCCGCCCCCTCCGTAGCAAAACGATCAATATTTGGTGTGCGCGCGCGGGTATCCCCCGCATAACCGCACGACTGGTAACGCAACTGATCGGCGAAAACATAGACGAGATTCGGTCGCTTTCCAATTGAACGAGACATCAAAATATTCCCCTCAATTTGTGATGTCCACAGCATAACATATCTCGGTAGATCCCTCAAGATAAAAACGAGAACGTATTCTCCGCCAGATTTGCCTATAGAAGTGAAAAAATCGGTGAAGAGAACGTGGTATCCACCAGAAAAAGTCCATAAAGGAGATAACAGTTTTTTCTACTGACCCCTTTTGGAAAATTTGGTATACTCTTGTCTATTGTTGATTGTAGTGGTGATAGCACCCAACGCCTGAAGGCGTGGGCTTCGGTTTCGTAGACAATAGCGATTTTCGCAAAAGCGTCAATCGTCTTACGTTGTCTCCACCTGCGGGAAATTCCCTGAAATTCTGAACGCGAGTCTCAGGCACATCACGTTTATGTCGTGGCTATCCCTGCCCGCAATATGTTTATCGCAGCGTTGACATCTCTATCGTGGTGTGAACCACATTCAGGGCAGGTCCACTGCCTATCAGAGAGTGTTAGGGTTTCGTTGTGAAATCCGCAATCGCTACACGGTTTTGTTGTAGCCGTCCATTGACCAACTTGGAGCAATCTACGACCATGTTTTTGACATTTATATTTCAATATCTCAACAAACTCGTAGAACGCAAGATCAGAAACCTTGCGTCCCCAAAGGCGTTTCATCCCGTCAAGGTTCAAGGTTTCAAGAACAATGGTATCAAATCTCTTACACAGTTCAGAGGCAAGTTGCCAATGAAAGTCTTTGCGTTGGTTACTGATTTTCCGGTAGAGGTGTGCGAGTTGTCTTACGCACCGCCACCAGTTATTAGAACCCTTAGTTTTTCGAGAAAGACTTTTACTCAGAGACTGAAGGGCGCTCAAGGACTGCTTCAAAGGTTGTGGGTGTTGTATCTTTTCACCCATGCTAAGTGTCAAATATGCGTCTTTCATACCGAAGTCTGCCCCGACACTTTTACCCGTCGTTGGCAGGGGTTTCGTTTCTACAAAGCCGGTTATGATATAAAGCCAATAATCACCGCAGTTATCTCGTTTGATTGTGATACGACTGATAGTCCCATGCCACTGCCGGTGCTTATGAAACGTATACCGCACTTTATCATGTCGCCATTTACCCTTATCCCATTTTCTGAAATTGAGCGTGAGGCGATTGTTTTTCAGAGACCAGCCCGCCTGTTTCAGCGTGAAGGACCTGAACTTATGTCGTTTCTTAATCTTCGGTCTACCGCCAAGTTTCTTGAAAAAACGATCATACGCCAAGTGAATCCGTTTGAGTTCCTCTTGGATCGCTTGACTCGGCAAGGCTTTCCAATGTAGATGCGTCGTGCGTTTCAAATTCGTCAGGTGCAGACACATCGCCTCGTAGTTGGCATACGGCAAGCCGTCTTGATACCGTTGACGCTGCCACTTATGGAAGTATTCATGCACCTGCCACATATCGTCAAGCAGATTGCCAAGCCGAATACAATTCGATTGATCATAAAAAGGATATTTGTAGGTTTTCATGGTATATCACACATCACACCTTTATCCGCTACAAAGTGGGACGGCAGACACATTGTCAAGCGACAATGCTTTGTATGTCTGCCAGTGTGATGGTATTAATGATACCACAATTTGGATGGAATGTCAAATATATTTTAGGTGTTTGCTCTGATTCAATAGAGCGAAATTTCATCCCAAACCTAAAGGATTGGGCTTTCATTTCGGAAAGTCCCGTAAGTCGAAAAATACCACAAATCTGGCCTAACCCCATTAAAGGAGTATTTTTTAATGGAGAATAAGGAACCTTTAGTTCCGAATGTTATAGGGCTGAAAGCCCGCATTACAAAAATAGTTTTCTCAATTTTACTGTTAGGCATTCTCACACCTGCCTTCTCTCAAAACGAAGAGAGTTTTAGGCTTCAACTTCTCCACGCAGCAGACATGGAGGGTGGTATTGAAGCACTCGAAAACGCACCTCGCTTCTCATCGGTGCTGAACGCACTCAAAACCGAGGTTGAAAATACAGTGATCCTCGGTGCTGGTGATAGTTATATTCCCGGCCCGTTTTTTGCAGCTGCCAATAACGGGAGCCTTCGCGAAGTATTAGGGAGAGAAGGCTCAGGACGCGCCGATATTCTGATGCTCAACGCGATGGGCTTTATGGCGGGCGCACTCGGAAATCACGAATTTGATGCAGGGACCGGTACACTTGCAAGTTTGATTGCAGCAGATAGAGAATATGTTGGAACAGCATTCCCATTCTTGAGCGCGAACTTAGATTTTAGCCTTGATAGTAATCTGGCTTCTTTAGTGGTTGACCCTGGACAGGAAGCAAGCACTATTCCGAACAGTATCACTAAGAGTGTAGTTATTACGACTCCTTCCGGCGAAAAAATCGGCGTTGTTGGCATGACAACACCACAGCTCGGCAGCCTTTCTGTCCCTGGGAACGTTGGAATCGCACCGGCAGATCCCAACGATATGGCAGCACTGGCAGCTATTGTCCAAGAATCCGTTGACGCGCTGACAGCAGCTGGCATTAATAAGATTATTCTTACCGGACACCTCCAACAGATTAGCCTTGATGAGGCAATCGCAGCACACATCACGGATGTTGACATTATCATTGCCGGTGGTTCAAACACACTCCTCGCCGATGAAACAGATCGCCTCCATCCTGGCGATACCGCAGATCGTCCCTACCCAATTCTGACGCAATCCGCATCAGGCAAACCGATTGCGATTGTCGGGACAGATGGAAATTACCGGTATGTCGGGCGATTCGTCGTCGATTTTGACGAAGCAGGTGTTTTAATTCCTGAATCAATTGACACTGCAGTCAGCGGTGCCTTCGTTACCGACGAACAAGGTGTTGTAGACACCGGTAACTCGGAACCTGCAGCACGCGTGGTCGAAGTTACCGAAGCGGTACGGAATGTCGTGACTGCAAAGGACGGTAATATCTTTGGACAAACGAGTGTCTATCTGAACGGGAACCGAGATTCTATCCGCACAGAAGAAACAAACATCGGTAACTTAATCGCCGAGGCAAACCTTGCCGCAGGGAAACGGGTTGACCCAAGCGTCGTTGTGTCCTTAAAAAATGGCGGAGGCATTCGCGCACCGATTGGCGTGGCTGCCTATGGAGAACTGCTCCCACCGCCTGCGAATGCCTTGGTTGGTAAAGCGATGGGTCAGATTTCACAAATTGATATCGAAAACACACTCCGATTCAACAACGGATTGACGCTTTTGACCTTAAGCGCAGCGGAACTGCTTGAAGTCATCGAACACACAGTTGCTGCCTCCGGTGGTGGCTCAACCCCCGGACGTTTCCCGCAAATCGCAGGAATGGCGTTCAGTTTTGATACTTCACTGCCGGAGGGTTCAAGGGTTCAGTCGCTTGTCATTACAGATGCAGATGGAAATCCAATGGACACAATTGCCCAGAACGGTGAACTGGTCGGAGACGCGGATCGCACGCTCCGAATGGTCACAATCACCTTCCTTGTCGACGGCGGAGACGACTATCCGTATGCTAATTTCCCGAATACACATCGCGTTGACCTTACTGAAGCGATGACAGAGGAGCAGTCTGGTGGGCAGGCGACTTTTGCTGCTCCCGGGACAGAACAAGACGCGCTCGCGGAACATCTCGCGGCGAACTTTGCCGAAACACCCTTTGACATGGCGGATGTCGGTCCCGAAACCGATGAACGTATTCAGAATCTTGAATTCCGTGCCGATAGCCTTATTGTGCCGATGGCAGACGAGAACACGTTTGATATAGCACTCAGCAAAGGTCTAAACATGATCAGTTTACCGCTGATGCCGAACAAACCCTACACAGCGCGTTCCTTTATAGAAAAAACCGGCGCGACCACTGTTATTGAACTCAATGCCGCTGCGCAACGGTTGATCGGGTTTACAGCAAACTCGACTGGAAATGGATTCCCAATTGAAGGCGGGAAGGGTTATATTGTCAACGTCCCTACACCGAAGGTCATCAGTTTCACAGGTAGTGCATGGAACAATACAGTACCAGCAGCTGCAGCACCTATGTTGCCATCAATCCCGAAAACGTGGGCATTTGTCCTTCGCGCGCAGCTTGAAGGTATCAGTGGCGTTACACTCACTGTCTATAACGGGCACACCAGAGTCGCGGAGGCGGTTGATAGTAACAATTTCCATGCGACTTGGGCTGATGTCGACCGTCAAGCAGTTGTCTCTGTCGGTGATACGCTGACGATCGAAGTACGTGACACAGATGGAGATATGATTCGCACACTCCAACATAAAATTAGTGCAACAGACATTCACCGAGCGTTCACTGAACTGCGGCTCACGCCAGCAGATCTGATACCGAAACGGACTGTACTACTTGCCAATTATCCGAATCCGTTCAATCCGGAAACGTGGTTGCCGTATCAATTGGCAAATGACGCTGAAGTCGAGATTCATATCTATTCATCAGCAGGACGACTCGTCCGGCATTTGGATCTCGGATTCCAACAGGCGGGGTATTACATCGGGAAGTCACGTGCTGCTTATTGGGATGGTCGTAACGATTTGGGTGAACGGCTCGCTTCAGGCGTTTACTTCTACCAGTTAAGGACACCTGATTCATCAGCAACACGTAAGATGGTCATCAGGAAATAGTATCAAATTTACAACAAAAATTGGAAAGTTGGAAGGTTGGAAGCGCGCTGTTTCTTCGGTTACAAGTAATAGGTGGCGGCTCCCCCATCCTTCCACTCTTCCAAAGGTATTCTTTTCTTTCCCTGCTTTCACTTATTAGGCGGCTTTCGCCATTGTCCCTCAGTGACTTGATCTATCAGGATACGAACTTTCTGACTCGCCCGAACCTGGTTTTCGATCTCAATCGGATCCCACTCTGCCAACAGTTGTGCCTCAAGCTCTTGGCAAATCGCTTGATATGCCTCGTCATTGGCGAGATTTTGAAATTCACCCGGATCCTCGGCGATGTCATAAAGTTCCGGTGGATCACCGAGGCTATAGTTGTATTTATACCGTCCCTTCCGCACCATCGCCATCGGTCGTTCAACCCCGTGCGCAAGGTATTCGGAGAACGCGAAATCCTTCCAGTCCCTTCTGGTGCGCTGCATCAAAGGCAACAGACTATCCCCATCAAGTTGACAGACAGGCTGCGCGCCTGCAATATCAACAAGTGTTGCCGTTAGATCCACAAGCGAAACGACTTCATCAAGCTGTCTACCGGCAGACATCTCGTCAGGAAACATAATCTGTAGCGGGACGCGAGCAGAAGCCTCATAGAAATTTGACTTGCGCCACATCCCGTGCTCACCGTTCATTTCACCGTGGTCACTGGTATAGATGACGATAGTATTTTCCGACTGCCCGGTCTCCTCAAGCGTCTTGAGCAAGTTGCCAATCTTTTCGTCGAGATAGGTAATCAACCCATAATAGCCAGCTCTTCCGCGACGGACAAGTTCCTCTGGAAAATCAACACAACCAAACATGCGCCGCATCCGTTGATAGACAGGATGCTGGTTTTCAAGGTGTCCTGCTGGAATGTCGGGGAGATCAATTTCGTCAAGCGGGTAGAGGTCCCAAAATCGTTGCGGCACGATGAGCGGAAAATGCGGTGCGATAAACGAAACGTTGAGTGCCCACGGTTGTTCCCGTCGTGCCGGATCGCGGAGATACGCCAATGCCTCCGTCTCTGCCAGGTCATCAACCTCAATTTCCTCAGTTGTTCCCGGACGTGCCTGTGCAAGCCCTTGCCACGGTTGGGGTGCAGGCGGTGTGCCGTTATCCCAGTCTGTAAGTCCGTGCTGTCGTTCTGCGTGTAGATCCCGAGCGAGTTGCGCACGAAATCCGTGGAGCTGATCCATACCACCGAAATGCTGTTTTCCAGAGAGCACAACATCGTATCCTTCTTCCCGCAAGAGGTGCGCCCACGTGACGGCATCCGGACGCAGCGGTGCAGCGTTATCCCACGCGCCGATTTTGTGGATATACCGACCTGTCATAAACGACATCCGAGACGGCATACAGAGCGGCGAATTGCAGTAAGCGTTTGCGAAAGTGACACCGTCTTCAGCGAGTCTGTCCATATTCGGTGTCTGGACAAGCGGGTGCCTGGACGGACCGCTGTACATCGGTGCGTGTTCATCGGACATGATAATGAGGAGATTGGGGTGTTGTTTTGAGGGCATGACATTCCTACTTCTGCGTGTAGATTGCTATATCAATTTGATTTCTTTCAAAATACCACCTCTTGTGTCCACTGTCAAGAGAAAAGATGGAGCTCGTTTCTATTCGCATTATCCTTGAATTAATCCCTTTAAGGTGCTATGCTGATTCCCATCAATAAATAGAATACAAAGGACTTCTGTAGCGCAAGTTTTCGCTTGCAAGCTACGCGAAAATCATGCCTGAAACCAGACCTAATATCTTACTCATCACCAGCGATCAGCAGCATTGGAACACCTTGGGCTGCCTCAATCCAGAAATACAGACACCGTATTTAGATACATTGGTACAACAAGGGACACTCTTCAACAGAGCCTACTGCCCGAATCCTACCTGCACGCCGACGCGCGCATCTATTATCACGGGGAAGTATCCGAGCGAGCACGGTGCCTGGTCCCTTGGCACAAAACTCTCTGAAGATGAACATACTGTCGGTGAAGACTTCACAGACGCAGGCTATCGGACTGCCCTCGTCGGAAAAGCGCATTTTCAACCGCTCCACGGCACCGAGGAATTCCCGTCTCTGGAATCCTATCCGATCCTTCAAGACTTGGACTTTTGGCGGAGTTTCAACGAGCCGTTCTATGGGTTTGAACACGTCGAATTGGCGCGCAATCATGCCGACGAAGCACACGTCGGACAACACTACGCCATCTGGATGGAAGAGAACGGCTGCACCAATTGGCGCGACTATTTTGCACCGCCGACAGGGAACGCCCGCGGACAATACCGAAAGTGGCCCATCCCAGAAGAATATCATTACGATACGTGGATTGCGGAACGTACAAACGCGCTCATGGAAGCATACCAACAGAACGATGAGAACTTCTTTCTTTGGGCGAGTTTCTTCGATCCGCATCCGAAATATCTTGTTCCAGAGCCGTGGGATACGATGTATGATCCAGCAGAATTGACAGTCCCTTCTGTGACGGAAGGGGAACATGAAAACAATCCGCCCCATTTCCAACTAACGCAACAACAAAAGCCAGATTTCTCCGCTTGGCGTGAAAGTGGGAAGGGTGTACACGGTTTCAACTCGCATCTACGCGATCGGGATGAACTCGCCAAAGACATTGCCGTCTACTACGGGATGGTGAGTCTGATGGACAAGTACATCGGGAAAATCTTGGCGAAACTTGACGAACTGGGACTTGCAGAGAACACATTGGTCGTGTTCACATCCGACCATGGGCATTTTTACGGACAGCACGGACTTGTCGCAAAAGGCGCGTTCCACTACGAGGATGTCATCCGAGTGCCGTTTATCGTGCGGTATCCGGGCGTTGTATCCGCGGGGAAACAATCGGAGGCATTACAGACGCTGGTAGATTTAGCACCCACGTTCCTCAGTGCCACCGGTATAAACATCCCACGTCCGATGACGGGTGTAGACCAGATGCCAGTCTGGTCAGGACAAGCGGAACAGGCACGCGATCATATTATCGTTGAAAACCGTCATGAGCCAACAACGGTACACGTCAAAACCTACGTTGACGATCGTTATAAACTGACCGTCTATTACAACCGAGACTACGGGGAGTTGTTCGATTTGGAAGCGGATCCTGGAGAGGTCAATAACCTGTGGAATTCCGCTGAGCATGCGAAACTGAAGGCAGATTTAGTTATGAAGTTATTATTCGCAGAGATGGGAAAAGAGCCGTTGCGGATGCCGCGGACTTCCGGAGCATAAACGGTAAGTCAATACCGTCGTTTCCAGTGCCAACTGTCACTTCCTGAAATGAGCGGACGGATATCTTCCGGCAATGTCTCAATAAATTCAGGACTGACTTCGTTGCCGGGCCATTCGCGCACCATCGGCGGTGTATAACCGGAGATGAGAATAACGCGCTCCTTGTCGCTACGGATGGCAGTGGTACTGTGAATCAATGCTTCAGCAAAAAGCAGCACGGAACCCGCTGAGGCTTCGACTTGGTAGATGAGTTTGTCATCAGAGAGTGCCGCTTCAATCATCTCGTTATGATCCCACGTTAAGCGGTGGCTGCCCGGTATGACACACGTCCCACCATCGTCGGGACCAACATCGGTGAGGTAGGCGAGCGTCTTCACAAAGATGCAGTGGAACTTGTTCTGCTCCATGTATGTGCCCCACCCGTGTTGCGTCCCCCGATGAAAACCCGTCGGGTTATAACGGCGTTTATAGAGTTCGTCCAATTCTGTCTCTGGGTTACGACTATTAATGATTGCTTCGGTTTCCTCAAGGCGCACTGCGCCACCCACCACCTCTTCAACGAGCGGCACGAGTTTTGGATGCGCGGCGTATTCCAATAGTGCCGGATCATATTCAACAAGATTGCCGAAAAGCACGTGGTGTTCTCCGCCCGGACGTGCATAGACACGCTTAGCATCCCGATCTTCGTCGGCTTTTATTTTATAGAGTGCGTCCTTCATACGTTGAATTTCATCGTCTTTTAGGACATTCTCTAATAACACAAAACCGTAGATGTCGAAATGTAGCCGTTGTGACGGTGTCAGACAAACCGTTTCGCTGTTCTTCATTTCTCACCTCCAAGATATATCCAAAACTTAAGGGAGCGTTCCTACAACCCGTGCTTAATTTGCCCCCAGAGTGTCGTGAGTTTCGCGTTCGGGTCAACGGCGAGATCAAGCGCATCTGCCCCTTCATAAACCAGTAAATCATCAACGTAACCGGGGGCAGTTATCCCCCACGTATAGAAAGCGAACCATTTGGCAACGGGACCGAGGGCAGCGTTCCGAAAAGGGAGTCCTTTTTCCGGCTTGGCACCCAATGCATCGTTCCTGTCATCGCCTACGGAAAAATCAAACTCACTTTTGCCGACATCGGCAACAATGTAGACATACTTCCATGTATCGGTTTCAAAATCTCCAATAAGTTGCCACGCACCACCGTCGTAAAGCCGGACAATACCAGCGTCCCAATTGATGTAGGTGCAGCCATTGTTTTCCCCGATGTTATCAGCAGTAGCGACTTTGAGATTGAAAGACCTCCCACCACCCTCAATATAAACCCAGAATTCAACCGAAATAATGGGGTCTTCAGTTTCTATGGGGATACCGAGTCCGTCTCCATCGCCACCACCTAAGATAGCGAGTGCTTTTTTATCCGTTTTGACGGTATCGCCAGAAACTTCAAAGTCGCCACCGATTACCTCCCAATCTTTCGGTGGATTACCAGTAGCGAATTCCTCAAATCCGGTCTGTACGAAGACCTCTTGGGAAATTGCGGTTTTTACGATAACAAGGTTGAAAAAAACAGTGAGCGTCAATAGGAAATACCTGAAAAAGGCGGTCTGTTTCGTGTGATTTATCATTTTTATTGCTCCATTCAGTTTTCTTATGGCATCCAGATATTCCACTCCCCCTTCTTCTCCCATTTGCGGCATGCGACGCACAAACACATATATCGGATCGCGAAGCGCGCGGAATCTCCAACATTTATTGTCCCAGAATGCGGTAACAGGTGGTGAAAAAATAGTACATCCCCCTGTTTCGCAACGACTTCCATCGGTTCGCCCAAATCCATCTCTGGAAATAGTGCGCGTACATCGCGGACATGATTGGAGAACTCTGGATTTTTCTTACGGAATTTACGAATGCGCCGAGGTCCTTCGGGCCATATTACTGTCGTTCCACCGTGCGAATTCGCATCGGTGAGATAGGTCAAACTGGTTGCTCGAAATGTACCGGGGTCCAACCGAAAATCCCGAAAATCACCATCTAAGTGTGGCGAAGGACTTTTCCATTCAGCTGAAACAGGAAATTGGTTGAGTGCCCAGATGCCATCCGGACGTGGATCTTCGCAGTGTGGGATTTCCGGGTATCGGGACGCGAGTTGTTTCAGGACGGTGAGGTAATCAGGGGTACAACACGCCAACACATCTGGATTGGTAACGCCGAAAAGTTCTATGCGATTCCCATTTGATAGTTGTTCCATGTAAAACCCAGCAAGCCCCGGACGCTTGAAATGTCCCCACGAATCTGGGTTATCTGCCTCCATACCCATCATCTGCCACATCGCTGCCTCGGCTTTTGCGACAGTCTCTTGTGGAATCAATCCCGAAAGGAGTAGATAACCTTCTTCTTCAAATTGCGTTAATTGTTGCTTTGAGAGCATCGAATATTCCTTATCGTATCAGTCCCCAATCGTGAGTTTGGTAACATCAATAGCAGGTTCGGGATACTTCATGTCCAGTTTCTTGAGCCTCTCAACGATACATTCTGTAATAATGAGGTTCCGATACCATTTCTTATTCGCGGGGATGATATACCAAGGTGCCCAGTCGGTGCTACACTTTTGGAGCATGACCTCATACGCCTGCATATAATCCTCCCAATAGCCGCGTTCCCGAATATCGGATGCCTCGACTTTCCAATGTTTGGTCGGATCGTTAATCCGAGACTCAAGACGCTCCTTCTGTTCATCTTTTGAGATGTGAAGGTAAAATTTCAGGACGATCGTTCCATTTTCAACGAGCATCCTTTCAAAATCGTTGATCTGCTGATAGCGCTGCGACCAGACCGATTCCGGCACAAGGTTATGCACTCGCACAACGAGGACATCTTCATAATGCGAACGGTTAAAGATACCGATTTTTCCTTTCGACGGGACAGCCTTGTGTGCCCGCCATAGGAAATCACGAGAGAGCTCCTCCGCAGAAGGGACTTTGAAATTAACGACATCACATCCTTGAACGTTGATGCCAGCCATTACACGCCGAATGGTCCCATCTTTGCCGCATGTATCCATGCCTTGCAGAATGATGAGAAGCGCGTGTTGGCTCTCTGCATAAAGCAGTCCCTGAAGTTCCAACAACTCCTTATGTAGATTTTTCAGTCTACGTTTCGTTTGACCCTTTTTTTCGTAAGCCCCCGTATATTCAGGAGGGTGATTGCTCAGACTAACGAGATCGCCAGGTTTGACGATATTTTTAGTATCAAGTTCCATATTTTTAGTAGTTATCAGTCCTCAGTACGGGTTTTCGTAGAAAACCCTTTCAGTTTTAACCATCAACTCGCCTCCGTTATAAGTGTTAAAGCACGAGTTCATGGTTAAAGAGTTAATAACTATCAGCCATCAGTTATCAATTACAAAACAGTTTTGTTAAACGCACACCTCTTAATCCACAACCGATAACCGAAAGGATTTTTTCGGAAGAAAAATCCGGACTGACACCTATTACTGCGATAAAGACTCGTAGTAATTATCAACGAGTCTGCGGTATTCAGGCGGAACATCCTCCTTAGCCACCTGCGTGAGTTGCTTCTTCTCCTGAAGCGTGTTGAGTCGTTCTTCAAGTGCGACTTCCAACTTCTCCAGATCCCGAATAACCAACTCATAATTAGGGAACGGGTTTGATCGGTTTCCAGGACGGTAGTCCATGGTATCAAGCATGTTGAGCCAGAGCCTATCAATCTCCTGATTCGACTCCCGCCCCCCCGTACGTGCTTCCTGGTTTTCAGACTCACCTTCCCCGGGTTGCTGTCCGGGCTGCTGATTATTTTGCCTTTGCCTCGTCTCTTGCGCTTGTTGCATCTGCTCTTGAACCTGTTGCTGCTGTTGCGCGAGTTGTTGCTGACGGCGTTGCTGTTCCTCCGTCTGCTCTTGTCCCTCCATCGCTTGCAGCTCGCGTTGGATGTCCTCCATCTGTTCTTGCGCTTGCTGAAGTTGTTGGAGAGCGGCTTCCAATTGCTCTTCTTCGGTATTCGCCATATTGGCTTGCGCCTGTTGCAGATCCGCCTGTGCCTGCCTCAGCGTGTCTACCGCCTCTTGCTGATTCTGATCAGCGGCGCGAAAACTGCGCCATTGCAAAGCACGCCGTGCGGTTGACATATCTTCAGCAGTCTGTTCTTCAGCGAGGCGTCTCGTTGCATCAGCCACACTTTGCGCCGCCTCTGGATTGTCTGGGGCAAGTTGCTGTTGAATGTTATCGAGTGTTCTCTCAAGTGCTTCCAGTTCGCGCTGAAGTTCACGCTGTTGATTCGCAAGTTCAGAGGCTTGTCGGTAATCCTCAGGACGCAATTCAGATTGCTGGGAACGGTTTCTGAGATCTTGCGTCTGCTCTTGGACATCAGATTGCGCCTGTGTCAACTGCTGCAGTTGTTGTTCGGCTCTGTCCAGTGCAACATCCGTGAATTCTGCGGCGACCTTTTCCAACTGTTCAATGGCTTCTCCAAGCCTCTCTTCCGCCTTTTGACCTTTGGCGGCACTCAGTTGAGGTTCCTGCTGTTGCATACCCTGCGCAGCCCCCTGCATCTGCTCGCCTGCCTGTTGCATCGCTTGACCGGCTTGATTGAGGCGTTGTTCCTGCGTTCCTTGCCCATTCTGTTGCATGGTGCCCAGCTGCTGCGCCATCTGTTGTGCCTGTTGCGACAACTGCTCCTGTTGCTGACTATTCTGTTGCATTTCGCTCGGAGCCGGTTCACTTTCACGTCCTAATTGCTGGCTTTGTTGACTCAGTTGCTGCTGTTCTTCCAACATCTCACGCGCTTGATCTAACATCTCCTGCGTCTGCTCTTGCATTTCCATGTCAAGTTCGTTCTGCTGATTCTCAAGTTCGCTTTGTAACTCCTCCATTTCGAGTTCAAAATTCTCGGCAAGCTGCGGATTACTATCCCGCATTTGCATCAGCACTTTGGGGAGTTCAAGGCTGACCTTTATCAGCAGTTCAAGAGCCTCTTGCTCCGGGGGGATGGCTTCAGTTGGCTGTACAGCGTTCAGACTATCAGTCGCCTCACCCATTCTGTCTATGGCATCTTCCAAGTTCATCAGAATCTCAGGCGTGACAGCTGATTCCCCTTGCATAGCCATACTAAACTCATCGATAAGTCGTTGCGTTTTATCCTTTAATGTGGATTGTTTGTCCCCCGTTTTCCTAACGGCTGCCTCATACTCCGCCGTAATTGTAGAAGGTTTCGTGCTAATGTGTTTCGCTGTCTCTCGGATAATCTGCTTCTGAGAGGTAACAACCTCCCTGAGTGGATTTGGCTCAGGTTGCCCTTGTTCTGCCTCGCCCTCCTGGAAATTTTCATTAAAAGGTCGGATTTCAATGAAGTAAATATCGCTACTGGCTTCCCCAGGACCGGTGTGTGTGTTGTTATCAACAGCGTGTGCATAGTAGGAGATAATATCTCCCGGCTCAACGTCGAATTCCTCCAGATAGAAGGTATAAGCACCATCTGCGACACGACGCTGGATCGCCTCACCGGACTCTTGCTTTACAATAGGCGTGGAAGTAGCGGGTTCCATGATTAGTTCCTGAAGTTCATCAGATCCGACGCGATACATGAGTTTCAATTCCGCAATCCCATAGTCGTCTGTCGCTTCAGCCACGATTTCCACTTCGCCTAACTTTGTCGTTTTGACATCTCGCCCAGGTTCTTTAATAGCGACTTCCGGCACATTGTCCGGAATCGCTTTGATGGCATATTCAATCGGTATCTCGTTATTGAATCCATCAATGCATAGCAGTTCAACAGTATATGTCCCATCTTCAACAACGTCTACAGTTGTCGTAAGTGTGTTCCCACCGGAGATAACCATTGCGGTTGAGACAGGTTCGGGGGTCATGTTCAATTTCTCAGCAGCGGAGGCAAGAAAGCCGTCTCTTGTGTCCGTCCTACGGGTGAATGTCGCGGTTTGGATAGCTTTGTTCGTCGTAAGTTTGATTTCCGCTTGTGTGCCGACGACAGATTGAATGTTGCCCGTACCTGTTTGGACGACAGGCTTGAGACCCGTATAATCCGGGTAAGTGTAAGCAACCGAAATTTCCGTCACTTTCGGCATTTCAAAGACTTCGACGGTGTAGCGTTCCGAGGTAGCCTCATTCGCAACAACGTAGTATTCCATATCGGCATCAATATTGAAAATCTCATAGGCAAATCCGCGTTTATCATCTGGGTTTTGCAACATGTTAATCTGCTGCCCAGTTTCTTGGGTTTCAGATGCGGGTCCACTTTGCTCGCCAACATTTCCATACGACAAGACAACCTTTTCAGTAGACTTACCGGTGACAGTGACATGAATGGGGAGGCTTTTGCCACGAAGGATGCGCGCATTCCCCGGCTCAACGACGAGTTTGGTTGTTAAAATCGGATCCGTTTTCTCCCAAGGCACCAACACACGGAGCAAACTTGTATGGATTTCCGTCGGAAACAGCATTGAAACCACAAAACAACCGACAACGACCAAAGCCGCGATGCTGACATACTTGCGAGTACGACTGTGATCAATCGTTGCCTTGAAATTGATGCCTTTTACCCGCTCAGTAGTATCGTCAAGTAAACGTTGGAGCATGTGTGCCTCAATTGGATCCACCGATTCTCGGTTCCCGAATTCGATCGCACTTACCAACCTATCTTCAAGGTTCGGATGGTTTTGTTCAACGTTGAGAGCGACATCGCGGAGTGTGAGTGAAGCCCTGACCGGCTGAACGAGATGCTTGTAAAGGAGGTAACCAATTACGCCGACACCAACCACTAACAACGCAATTCGGACCGCACTCGGAAGTGGCATGAGCCAATCAACGAAGGCTTCACCGATAAAAATTGCTAAGATCCCTGTTAAAACAATAGCGAACCCCGTCCAGAAGAGACTGCGTTTCCAGACGCGTCGCGCATCCAAAATTCTCGTTTGTAATTCTGCGTAACCTTCTCTTGTAGTCATCATGCTCCTCCACCAACATTATCCACAATTCATAAGATTCTATCAACGCTCTGTCATCTTTCTACGAAGCGGAACCGACCTGGAATAAAGTATCAACGCCGATTCTTAATAACCAAATGATTACTGCCGTAAGACATGCCTTTGTTTTACTGACTTCCGCGAGTATAGAAACCGCCACAGTTAAAACAAAGATATTCCATATACCCAAGACATCTATATAACTCAAAAAAAACAGCAGATACGGATTTTCAATAGATGGCACCAACATGTGGATACCCGGAATAACTCTCATATCAACAACTGTCTCAATATCCTCAAGGTGCCTAAAAACCGGAAGAAATGCGATATTGACAAAAAATACCAGTGGATTGATCAAGATAGTATGCCACCAAGCCGCGAAGATGTGTTTAAATTTGAGTGCCTCATTTACCTTGAAAACCCACGATACCACGGTGATTCCAATACTGAACACAACAGCACAGAGAACTCCAAGAATAATCCCACTCACCGCAACAAGCACCATAGCTGCTGCTTTGGTAGATCCAAACAACTCAATATCGGCTAAACTGCTTGCATACTGTGGGTTAATGAACTTCTGCGTAAATGGGAAAACTATCCATGCCAATACCACGACAAGGAAACAGAAGACAAGGAATGCGAGCCCCCACTTTGGTTTAGATTTCAGTCGCGTAAATGTAGCTTTCGGGTTTGCAATGAGATCAATGAGATTTCGCCAACTCTCTTTCATAATTCCGATGCTCAGGTGGCAAATACGACCTCAGGCAGAATACTGAGTACCCATAGCACCACCGCCACGGCACGGGCTTTGTTCCTTTCTATATCAGCAAGCACTGTGATCGCTATTGCTATCACTGCAATTAGCCACAAACTCAACGGATTTATGTGACTGAGCAACATTGTTAACTTAGGGTCCGCAATACCTCCCACTAATAAATGCAACCCTGGAATCATTTTCAAGTCTACAGTGCTTTTGATCCCTTCTACATCTTTAAAAACAAGTAGTAGCGCAGCGTTCACCAGTTGTATAACACAACCAATCAGCGAAATATGGACCACAGCGGCGTAGATATGTCTAAATCTTAATGTATCATCTTCGACAAAAAATCGAGCCGCTAACCTGAGAAGAGCACTGATAACGATGAACCCCAGAATTGCAAAAATCGGTCCGATGAAAATACCAACGCTCTGGAAAATCTGCCCCATATTTCCTGCAGCTTCAATTTGCTCCGGTTGCATACCGCCTTCCACGAGTTTTGCAGCTGTCAGTGCTGCGGTGTACGGAAGAACAGCCCAAGTAATGAGAACGGAGAACAGATAGAAAACAACAAATGCTATTCCCGACCTCGGTTCCGATTTGAGCTTCAAAAACGCTGCACTCGGCTCAGCGATGATGTTTCCGATATTCTGTAGACTCTCTTTCATCGTTTAACCCTCTATAGATTAGACAAGATTTTGCCTAAAAAGTGCGGAAAGTGTCTAAACAACCTTGCTCAAACGTCTCGAATTCGTTAGGAGTAGGGGCGAGGTGACCTCGCCCCTACAGTTAGTACAGCAAACTCCACACAAAACAACAAAACATCACGATTCGGAAATCACCCTTACTGTTTAATTTTTTCTGCCTCAAGTTGTGTTTTCTGCCAACCGTAATCAACACCGTCCTTGTAGAATTTGTCTGGATGCTCCACTGCCCAAATTTGCTTATGGATAATCCAGTTTTGCGGATCTAACGCGAGAGCCTTTCGCCATTCTGCCAGCGCCTCTTCCTTTTTTCCTATCTCCAGCAAAGTGAGACCGAGTTGAAAGCGGGCAGCAGCTTCAGTAGCAGTCTTTGAAGTCGGTTTGCTTGGTGGTTTCATCTCGCGAAGCAGCATCACATTGTAGTCGGGATCCAACAGCCATTTTTCAAGCATTGCGAGGGTTTTTTGGTCTTTAACATTAACGTTGAAAGGTGCTTTAACCAATCGTCCCGCCTCATCAATCATAACACCGTAAGGGATAGCTTTAAGGTTGTAGCGGGTACCGAATATATTCTGCGAATCAACAAGCGTGACGAAATCGGCGTTTGCTGCATCATGCCAAGAACGCACGACAGATGCGCCTTGCGCATCAATGGCAATGGAAACCAAGTTTAGTTTTTCACGGTGTTTCGCGTAAAATTTCTGCCAGCCCGGCAGTTGTCCACGACAGCCTCACCACGAACCCCAAACATAGAGAAGTGTCTTCTTCCCTCGGAAATCTTTTAAGTGTTTCGGTGTACCTTCCAAGTCGGGGAGGGTGAACTCAGGGGCGAGGTGTGCAGGTTGGACGACTTCCAAGGAGTTCGCTGACACTTCATAAATCTCAAAACCGAAGGGTTCCGCGATGTCTGCAGGACGCGCATAAACTACGCCACCAATCTCCACAGCCCCCTTTTCGTCATCCCCGAATTGGAGAGGCACGCATAATTCTGATGATACTCCTCCACAGAGAACGACCATCTTAGCACCTTCTGGGTACTCAACTTTCAAGTCAAGCTGTTTGGCGAAATATTCTAAAGGCACGAACCATTCACCATTTTTGAAAATAGGCGGTGCGGTAAATACGACGCGTTGCGCATCTATTGAAATCTGAAAATCTTTTTCATTCATGTTCTTCTCGGCAAATCCTATTTGTATACCAATTGCACAGAACAATACTGCTAACACCATGAATTCCACTATAGACCGTCCCTTGGGAACCGATATTTCAATGATCATTTTGGATTTTTCCCTCGGTGTTCTGAATCGTAAATTAGAAATTTAATGATCTCTTCCGCCGTTTTCGGCGTGAGTCCTGAACCCGGTTTCCGCATCATTTTATAAACATATTTTCGCCATTCTTCTGGTGCAAATGTAGAATTAATCGGGCGCGCTACAGTATGACACCGACTACATTTACGGGTAAAAAGTTCGTAAGCCTTTTGCATTTCGGGCGTATAAGCAGTGACATCAATAAAGTTGGGCCCCTTATCCGCTGGATAGGTTTTAGGTGCCGCGCGCGGGACGCGCAAGACGTAAATCATCCCAATCCCAACCAGAAGGATAACCCCCAGCACGGTAATCCAAACAATTCTGTTTTGCATCTGTGAGTGAATTTCGACCCCTCAAACATTGCCTGAGTTAGTTGTGTTGGCCTTAAAGTTAAAACCAATTCCATAGACTGGCCCAACCCCGATTCGCAAACTGTAAATGATGGACCCAGGACGCTTGGCAAGCAAATGCTTTATGGCTTTCAAATCATTATCGCCAATTTCATAGTCACCTGTTTGGATGTCAATCGCCACGATCTTGCCTTTGTGTTGCGGTTCAACTTTATGCCGAACTTGCTGTGCATAAATCTCTTTCCCGCGTGCAGCGATAGTTCCAGGCGGATAATCCGAATATGGCATAACAGTTCTCCTCAATTATAACTTAAGCTCTTTCACCTTCTGCACAATAGCATTTGCACTAATGCCGTGATATTCCAAGAGTTCCTCCGGTTTCCCAGATCGCGGCATTCCGGTAACAGCAAGTTTGTGGACGCAAACCCCTTGCGTTGCTACAGCATCCAGCACAGCATCTCCCAAACCGCCCTCAGGATAATGGTCCTCGACGGTAATTAAGGTGTTGTTCGTCTCGGACGCTGCCGTTTGCAGCGCCTCCGCATCAATCGGCTTGATGGAATACAAATCAATGACGCGTATAGCAATCCCCTCTTGCGCAAGAATCTCGTGCGCCTTCAACGCTTCGTGAAGTGCTACACCTGCAGCAACAACCGTCACTTTATCCTCACCGCTTTCCCGAACAACCTTACATCCACCGATGGGAAAACTCTCAGCGACATCATAGAGAATAGGCGTTTTCGGGCGCGAGGTACGGAGGTAAACAATCCCTTCGTGTGCAGCAGCCTCAGCGACAAGCCGTTCAGCGGCGATTGCATCGCTTGGATACAGCACAACCGCCCCCGGAATCGCTCGGAACATAGCGATGTCTTCTAATCCCATCTGTGAAGGTCCGTCTTCGCCAATTGAGACACCACAATGTGAACCAGCATATTTAATATTCGCCTGTGAGATCGCGGACATCCGAATTTGATCATAAGCGCGCGATAAAAATGCAGCGAATGTAGAGACAAAGGGAATTTTCCCACGCTTCGCCAAACCGATGCCTGCCCCCACCAAATTTTGTTCTGCGATGAACATTTCAAAATATCTGTTCGGGTGAAGTTCCATAAATTGTTCAGCGTAAGTGGAGTTTTTCGTATCTCCATCCAAGGCAACAACGTCCGGATTCACACTGCCGAGCTTGGCAAGTCCTGCGCCGTAGCCACTACGCGTTGCAACATCTTCGTCGGGTGGATAGTCAGGCGGTTCACATTCGGTTTGTAGAGGCGAGGTCACCTCTCCCCTACTCACAACAGTAGTGCTCGGCGATTCGATCTGTAGGGGCGAGGTCACCTCGTCCCTGCTCAAAGGACCAAGCTCCGCTAAGGCTTTATCAAGTTCCTCACCTTGGGCAAGTGCCTTCCCGTGCCAATTGTCAGCATTTTCAAGAAATGAAACGCCCTTCCCCTTAAAAGTCCTGGCGACTATCATTGTCGGCTTTCCCGTTGAAGCCTTGGCTTGCTCAAGTGCCGGAAGGATTTCATCGAAGTCATGACCATCAATGCCGATGGCTTGCCAACCAAACGCTTCAAAACGCTGGCAGTATGTATCAACGTCGAAAGTATACATCGTCCGCTGACTCTGTCCAAGGGCGTTAACATCTACAATCCCGATTAGATTATTAAGCTCGTAGTGGGATGCTAAAGCGGCTGCCTCCCAGACACCACCTTCAGCCGTCTCGCCATCACCAAGGAGAACGTAGACGCGATAATCAGACGCGTCCAAGTATTTGCCATTGAGTGCCATGCCGAGTCCAAGTGATAAGCCTTGTCCAAGTGAACCTGTCGCTACCTCTGTCCATTCAAACCGAGGCGTGGGATGCCCTTCCAAAATGCTGTCAATCTGTCGGAGGGTACGTAGTTTTTCGGTCGGGATGATGCCCGCTTCCGCATAAGCAGCATAAAGCAGCGGTGCCGCATGTCCTTTTGATAAGATGAATCTATCGTTGTTAGGGTTCTGGGCATCGGCAGTGTCGTAACGCATGGCGTGAAAAAAGAGCGCTGAGACAATATCCGCGGCTGAGAGACAGGTGGTTGGATGTCCAGACCCTGCTTCCGATGTTGAGACGATCGAATGAATTCGTAAATTAGTCGCCTTCTGTTTGAGAAAAGTTTTCAAGGTTTCCACAAATTTCGCCAATCCTTTATTTCTTAATATGGGCGTGCGCTTTGCAATATGAGTTTGCAAGGCGCACTATAAAACACGCAACGGTTTAAGCATCTTTCGCGTTCAACTCATCTGCTCTCCGCTGTGCGGCTAAGACAAGGTAATGTCCTTGACAATTCTGGACGAGGCTCTCAAAAGTCCCAATAGCTTGCGGAATGTCCTGTATCTTAACATACGCTTCCGCTTGCCAGTACATGGCTTTCGCTACGATTTCATAGGAATCGGCCCCTTCTGTGTCTTGGGCTTCGTTTTCTATAGCCTCGCTAAATTTTTCGATTGCCCGTTGATAATCCTTCTCCTCATAGTAGGCTGTTACAGCATCTGCATAAGCGTAGTTGCTTTGCTCTTGAGGTCGGAAGGGTTCAATTTCCAACGAAGGCAGCTCCAACGGGGGTAGCTCGACTTCTAAATCTTCTTCGTCCGGCAACGCGTCTATTGCCTCTGCAAGCCGTTGCTCGTATGCCTCAGTATCATGGTCATCCGCTTCTTTCTCACTGTCTTCTTGTCCAAGTTCATGTTCATCTTCACCTTCATCTTCATCTACTTCTTCCGCATCTTCCTCCTTTTCATCCTCGTAGTCCTCCTCCACCTCTTCTGTTGATGTTGCTTCACGAAAAGCTTGAGAGAGTGCGGTATCAGGACTTTCTAAATCAACGGAATCGTCATCCTCTTCATCCAGAAAAGCCTCTTGTGACTCATCATCGAAATCGTCTGTTTCATCATAGCTATCTTCTTCGTCATAACTAAAAGCCATTTGTTCCTCCATTTTTCTATTTTTTTATCCGAAGACGGTTCTGAACAGTAATCTCACAATCCACGTTGGAATGCCTTGATTTTATTGGATTTACGACGTAGCATGAGGATTGTGAGTTTAGGCTGCTATTCATGCGGGCGGGCATAATAACCCGCCCTAACAGATGGAAATTTGTAAACCAAGTTTTATCTAATACTTGACCTTCACCTCTGCCCAAGTGGTTGTCATCTTGTCAGCAGGATCAACCCCTAAGGCTGAATGCATACCGTCCATCATCGACTCAATGTCCTCTTGCTCCAAAGCGACATCGAAGATTACAACCTCGTCGATAAGGGCTGCACCATAGCGCGCGCCACCGCAACAGTCATCAAATCCGATATTTACAGGACCGCTATCGGCATCAATGGGATTTTTAGCCAAATCCAATGTGCTCGCTTCTTCGGCATCAATATAGATAGCCCACTTGCCGGTCTTACTATCAAAAGTGGTTGTGTACATGTGCCATTTGGTAATATCTTTGGTACCAACATTACCATCATTCCAACCGCCGGGTTTATTCCAGCAGCCGCCATTGCAAATGGGCCATGCAACATTTTTCGTTCCCGCATTCGGATGGATGATATAGGCAGGCCGCTTTTCAACCATCCAACCGTGTTGGTTCCAAGTGTCGCCTGCGCTTTTCGCCCAAGCGGAGACTGTAATCGCTTTGTTTGGATTATCATGACCAGGGATCTGAACGTAAGCACCTTTACCATCAAACTCAAGTGCTTGCCCGAACTGACCTTTAACCCATTTCGGCTTACCTTTGAACTCACCATCCAGTCCATTTCCGGTCTCATCGGTTGCGACGTTCCCCTTGCCTTCATCAAAAAGCCACATCCCGACAATCGTATCGGGATCAATCTCGGCTGAAGCGGTGGAATTGATCAGAATGCTAATGGCAAAGAGACAGGTAAGCACGACACTCAAAAGCCCAAATCTTCCAGAGAAAATAGAGCTGAAATTCATTTTGACCTCCTTTAGCGTGTTCCTCGTTGCATGTGTGGATACAGCACTGACCTGCTACACTAATCCTACAGTATTTTATGCAAGTCGCGCTAATATTTTAAAAATTCCTAATACTTGACTTTTACCTCTGCCCAAGTGGTTGTCATCTTATCAGCAGGATCAACCCCTAAGGCTGAATGCATGCCGTCCATCATCGACTCAATGTCCTCTTGCTCCAAAGCGACATCGAAGATTACAACCTCGTCGATAGCCCCTGCACCAAAGCGCGCGCCACCACAGCAGTCATCAAATCCGATATTGACGGGACCGCTATCGGCATCAATGGGAGTTTTAGCGATATCCATTGTGCTGGCTTCTTCGGCATCAATATAGATAGCCCACTTACCGGTCTTACTATCAAAGGTGGTCGTGTACATGTGCCATTTGGTAATATCATCGGTGCCAACATTACCGTCATTCCAATGGCCGGGTTTATTCCAGCAGCCCCCGTTGCAAATGGGCCAAGCAACATTTTTTGTCCCGCTGTTAGGATGGATGATATAGGCGTTCCGTTTTTCAACTATCCAACCAGGTTGGTTCCAAGTGTCGCCTGCGCTCTTCGCCCACGCTGAGACTGTAATCGCTTTAGTTGGGTTATCATGACCGGGGATCTGAACGTAAGCAGATTTTCCATCAAATTCAAGCGCCATCCCAAATTTACCCTCAACCCATTTAGGTTTGCCTTCAAATTCGCCATCTAAACCGTTTTCTGAAGCATCGGTCGCGATATTCCCTTTGCCTTCATCAAAAAGCCACACCCCGACAACGGTATCAGGATCAATCTCGGCAGAGGCGGGGGAAACGAACAAAACACCAACAAAAAAGAAACTGAAACATACAAGAACTAAGCTCACAAGCCAAAACTTGCCAGCAGAAATAACGCTGAAATTCATCTTGACCTCCTGCTCAATATTACAACAATTCTAAAGGCTTTATACATACATCCATTCGATTTATGCGGACACCACAATAGTACTGAAGCATAAACCGCCGACAAACATTAAACATATATTTATCGTATCAGATTTGTAGGTACATGTCAAGGGAAAAATCGTTGACATGAAAGAAATTTTCGTCTACAATGCTCATATACGTTTATTCCAATATACAGTGTAGGAAAACATGAAGGAAACAGGATTTATCTTTTTACTTTTTAGCTTTAGTGCAATGTCTATATTTGGACAGTTCCAAAATAACAAAGCACATGTTTCAGACCTGCTGCAACAAGCGAATCTTGAACAGAAGAAATCTGCCAGCAGTGATCTTATCGCGCAAGGTGTAACGGGACAAGAAATAACACCTGCAAATCCAACAGTAAAAGAGGACTCAGAACATCCTGAACAACCGATGGCAGAGTCAGAAGATACTGCCGACGCATCTACAATGCAAGCCGAGGCAGTTGACCCGGAAAAGACCCAACGAATATTTCAGGTTGTCAACGATTACCAATTGGCAGTGGGTGAGACATTAACAACACTTGTCGTAATTGCAGGAAACGTTGCGTTACAAGGACGTGTTACCGGCAATGTATTGATAATCGGCGGAGATATTGCTCTCACACCAGCGTCACAAGTGAATGGAACGCTCCACGTTATTGGCGGACACGTCACGGGAAACATAGAAGGCGTGGCGAACCTTGAAGTAAACAACGACTGGCAGATGGTCCCCGCTGCGGTGCGCCTCGTGATGAATCCGCATATTTTTTGGGGGATCAGTAAACAGACAAATTTCCGCTTGACATTCGTCAAGTTTGGTATCTTCCTCCTAATGTATCTGCTAATAGTAGCCTTATTCCCAAAACCGGTAAACGCGATAAGCGAACTATTTGGACGGAGACCTATCGGTAGTATAATATTTAGCATTCTGATATTAGCCATAATACCGCTCCTCTTCGCCGCGCTAACACTTTCAATCGTCGGCGTGCCGTTCATGCTGTTAATCCTTTCGCTCCTGATTCCACTGTCAATCTGTGGTAAGGCGGCAATTTTCCTTACACTCGGCGGCACCCTCTTTTCAGGACGATGGAAACCGCTTGCGGTGATTTTTAGTTACACCCTCTATTTCATGGCAACAGCCTTGCCTTATATTGACTGGATGATGTTTCTGATTGTTAACGCTATCGGCATCGGACTCTGTCTACTGAAGGTTATGAGTATGATGCGACCAGAAACGCCACACAAAAGCACTTATCCGCTCCCTGGTAGTGGGCAAGGGGCACTATAATCTATATGCAGCTCGCATCTCCTGTCTTCCTCAGTTTACTCATTGTAGTTCCACTGTTAATAATCACTTTGCGGTGGTTGTACAGACAGATAATTGTACCAGTCGTGCGCTTCTCTGACTTCAAACACGGGTTCTTAGCAGGAATTCAAGACATGCGACAGACTTTTTCGATTAAAGCGTTACCGATACTGAAAGTCGTGAGATTCATCGTGATTACGCTTCTCATCGTCACGCTCGCTCGTCCACAACTCTCTCAAAGCCGTGAACATAGATTCGCAGAAGGTATTGATATCCTCTTAGTTCTTGACATCTCGGAGAGTATGCGGGCGGAAGATTTTGAGGGAACGAACCGCATCCAAACCGCTAAATCGGTTATTAACGCCATGCTTGAAAAAAGACTGACACATCGCGAAAATGATCGTATCGGCTTAGTTGTTTTCGCCGGTGAAAGTTTTACACTCTGTCCCCTGACATTGGATTATCAGGTGTTAGCAGAATTGCTCGGCGATGTAGAGATCGGGCAACTTGAGGACGGCACGGCTATCGGGGATGCACTTGCGACCGCCACCCAACGCTTACGCGCCTCGGAATCGAAAACGAAGATTGTTATCCTGTTGACCGATGGTGAAAACAACGCTGGCAGTATTAATCCGGGGACAGCAGCATCTCTGGCAAAATCCTTCGGGATCAAGGTCTATACCATTGGTATGGGGAAAGAGGGAGGGGCACGTATCCCCTATGCAGACATGACATTCGGTAAACGCTACCGCGAGGTTCTCACCTATCTCGACGAGGATACCCTAAAGCAGATTGCCCAGACGACAGGCGGACGCTACTTTCGCGCCACAGACACGCAATCGCTGAAGCAAATCTATGCGGAAATCGACCGTTTTGAAAAGACAGAATTTAAGACCTTCAACACCGTTGCCTACAAAGAGTTGGCAGCATATTTCTTGATACCCGCAGTGCTACTGTTGGGAATCGAAATTCTATTGAGCAACACAATGCTACGAAAAATTCCTTAATTTCTTGTTATTCCTTTTGTCCGAACCGCAAGGAAAAAAGTAGCTTGGAACGAAGTGGAAAGCGGGTATACGGAGGAGAACGTCAAAACTCCAAACCCACTTGCCCGAACCGCAAGGAAAATTTAAAAAAATGGAAAATATTATCGCGTGCAACTTAGGAAGTTACCGACAATTTCGCGACGGAGCGTATTCACACTTGGCAGAAATCGGTCTGACAAACGTAGAAATTGGTGTCCCCGCGGTTGACGCCGTCGATGCCCTCCGTGCAGAATTGGACACACACGGACTCACCGCTACCAGTCTGCTCGGCAGTTGCGATGTTCAGTCTGAAACAGTCGTTTCAGATTTCCAGACGACCTTGGACATCGCCGCGCAGATGGATGTGAAGATTATCTTTGTCAGCGTCCACGCCGGTGATGCGGAACGAAACGCCGTATACGACCGACTCCGCGCCATTGGTGAAAACGCTGCCCCCGCAGGCATTAAAGTATGCTTGGAAACACACCCAGATCTGATACATAACGGCGACATCGCGCTTGAGACGATGCAAGCCGTGAATCATCCCAATATCTGTGTCAATTTCGATACCGGCAACGTCTATTACTACAATCACAATGTGACGGCTGTTACAGAAGTCCAGAAAGTCGTCGGACATGTTGGTGCTGTCCACCTCAAGGATACAAACGGTGGCTATCGAACGTGGAATTTCCCGGCACTTGGTGAAGGCGTAGTTGATTTCAAAGCCGTATTTCAGACGTTAAACGATGCGGGTTTCTACGGTCCCTTCACCATGGAGTTAGAAGGTATTGAGGGCGAAAACCTTGATGAAGCAGGTGCCAAAGCACGCGTGGCAGATTCGCTGCAACACCTGAAAGATATTGGGGTGATCTAATATTTTCAAACGCACGTGGAAAACCGCTTGTGAAGGCTGGCGGGAGGGGTTTATCTCTGTTTCACCCGGTGCAGAGAAACAGACGACACTCTGGGGCAGACTCAAGCAATTAGGTAAAAATCCTTGGTGGATTATAGGGGAATATATGAACATGAAACGCGCACTAAGTTATGTGGTATTCGGAATAGGATTATTGCTATCCATCAGCAGCGGCTGGACGGTAACCGAGCGTGATGTCCTCTCTTTTATTTCCGAAAAAGGCAAAAACCAGCGTATGACTCTCATAAATACCCAAGGAAACATTCTCGAAAAACTGGCAATAGATATGGGAGAGGCTTACAACTTCAGTTGGTCCCCTGATAAAGATTCGATTGCCTATGACTCACGCCGAAACGGGAACCTTGATATTTATGTGGTGGACGTGGAAAAGAAGATACACCGTCAGTTGACTTTCGGCGGTAGAAAAGATCGATGGCCCGTATGGTCTCCCAATGGAGAATGGATCGCCTTCGGATCGGAGCGTGCCGGGAGCAGTGATCTCTACAGGATGGATGTGGAAGGAGAAAACGTAAAACAACTGACAAAGCAAGGAAGCTGCCGCAAACCTGCGTGGTCTCCGGACAGCAAATGGATTGCCTTTACTTCGGAAAGTTCGCTTTTTGTGGTGGATGCCAGCGGCAAAAGGTTGAAGGAGATCGCATTGGCTGCGCCTCTCTCTCCATGTACGTGGGAACCCGACGGGAAACGGATCGGTTTTATGTCATTTGCGCCTAACGGGCAACGTGAAATTTTTAGCGTTGACATAGATGGAGAAAACCTGCGGCAACTCACGAAGACGGATCCAAGGGGATTCATCTGGCACCCTGTGTGGTCGCCGAGTGGGAAATGGATCGCCTATATTTTGGGGCACATACCAGTAGGCGGTGCTGCGGTAAATGATATTTTGGCGGCTGGCGTTGTCAGTATTGTCAATGTCGCAGAAGGTGACGGTGGGACACCTATTGAGGCAACAAGAGGATTGGGAGCCACTTCTCTTGCGTGGGTGCCGGAACATCTTCTCTCCGTTTCACCGAGTTCGGAGAAGCAGACAGTGTTATGGGGCAGGATTAAGCAAACAGCAAATACCACTAAATGAAGAACCCGTTAGGTTAATCATTAATTTTTGATTAGTGTACATGTTTGGAACATAGGAGGTATAGACGAAAAATGGATACGAACCTTTGTGTTATCCGATTAAGTGAAGGGGAGCGCGTCGGCGAGGTGCTCGGTAAAGTCTTGGATACCCCAGATATAACGACAATCGGGGCTTTTGCTGTTTCCAAAGAAAATCCCACCGAACTTCACTATCATGATTTCGACGAGTATTGGTATTTCACAGAAGGGAGAACGACAGTGACACTCCGAACGGCTGAAGGGCAATCCGAATCCTACCGCATCGGTCCCGGGGATTTGGTTGTTACCCCTAAAGGTGTCGAACATGGACATACCCCCGACGACGTGGTTAAAGGGGTGCAGTGGGTGAGCGTGATACCTCCTGAGGCACGCCGTGGACACTTGCACCGAGAATTTCCATCGGTATAAAGTTGTAGGCATATCTCGTTGTGCCTTAACATGGATAACAGAAAATGAATACAACAATCCTTACCAAACGCGAGATTAAACAAACGCTTCTCAGCCATCAGAACACGCTGAGAACCTACGGTGTAAAACGGCTTGGGCTTTTCGGATCCTATGTTAAAGACACTGCTCATAGCCAAAGCGACATCGATCTGCTTGTAGAACTTGAGGAAGTGTCATTTGACCGATATATGGAACTCCGCATTTTTCTCGAGGACCTATTTCAAAAGAAAATTGACCTTGTTATCGCTAATTCGCTTAAACCACGCTTGCGACCACGCATCGAAAAGGAAGTTGAGTATGTCGCAGGACTCTGACATCTATCTTGAGGATATATTAGAGGCAATAGACAGGATTCAAGAATATGTACACGATGTTACACGCGAGACCTTTGAAACGGATCGGATGCGGATTGACGCGGTCATCCGAAACCTTGAAGTCATTGGTGAGGCAGTTAAACAAGTATCTGATTCTGTTCGAGAAAAATACCCAAGTGTTGCATGGCGAAAGATTGCTGGGTTGAGAGACATTCTCATTCACAAATATTTTGATGTCAACCTTGAGATTGTCTGGGGTGTGGTGCAATCAAATATTCCGATTTTGAAGACAGAAATCCAACAGATCCTTAAGGAGAAAATCGAATAATTCTATAGCGCACGATTATTAAGAAAGGCGAAATTATGTCAACACAAACACATCCGTTGTCCTTGCGGCGGTTAGGACGCACAGAATTAGAAGTCACATGCCTCGGTATGGGAGGCGCGGGACTCGGCAGAGGCGATGTCACCGATGATGAAGCGATTGAAGCAGTGCACCGAGCAATTGATTTAGGAATCAATTACCTTGACACCGCGCCACTCTATGGGGAAAGCGAAAGACGCGTAGGGTTAGCACTCGCCGACGGTTGGCGTGAAAAGATTTATCTTGCCACGAAAACAGGTACACATCCTGAATGGCGCGGCGACTTTAGTGGTCCCGGCACCCGCCGTAGCGTTGAAAATAGTCTGCGTTTGTTGGGAACAGACTATCTTGATGTCTGCTTAGTGCATGATCCAGATAGCATGGACCCCGTTGTCGCCAAAGGCGGTGCGCTGGATGAACTGCAACGGATGCGCGAAGAAGGACTGATTAAGTTCATCGGACTCGGTGTACGACAACACGAATTCCATAAAATCGCCATTGAAACGGGAGTCGTCGATGTGATTCTAACGTATTTGGATTACACACTCCTGAGTCAAACCGCAAATGAGTGGTTAATACCGCTTGCTGCTGAAAACGACATTGGGATTATTAACGGAAGTCCCATTGCAATGGGACTGCTTTCAGGAATTGAGCCAGATGTATCAGTAGAAAGGATGCATTTAGGTACATCCGATGCTGAAAAGGCACATCAACTCTGGCAGTGGGCAAATGACAACAACCAGAATGTCCTAAATCTCGCCATTCAATTCTGTTTCCGGCAACCCCACATTGCGATGAGTCTGACCGGCTCTAAGAATGCGACAGAAGTAGAGCAGAATTTCGCCGCCGCTACGACACCAGTTCCCGACGATGTATGGGAACAATTACAGGCACTTTTGTAAGTTAAAGTCTAAACGCCCGTTATTTAACCGCAAGGAAAATTTAAAAAATGAGATTTCAGGGAAGGGTCGCATTGGTAACCGGCGGAAGCCGTGGCATTGGAAAGGCAACTGCAATCAAACTTGCTGGTGAAGGTGCAACTGTTGCCGTCCACTATTCCCGCGCGATTGATAAAGCGAAAACCGTTTGCGAGCAGATTCGCAGCTTGGGGCAAGAAGCGATACCCGTTCAAGCAGATATTGCCGATAGAGATGCCGTAAACAGAATGGTTGCAGCAGTCACCAAAGAATTCGGCACAATTGATCTATTAGTGAATAACGCCGGTGATGTCGGGGATATGACGTTTGAAGAACTCACACCTGAACATTGGGATCGGATTGTTGCAATCAACCTGACAGGTCCTTTCAATGTGTTGTGGGCAGTCAAACCGGGAATGATTGAGAGGCAGTTTGGACGTATCGTTAATGTGTCCTCAATTGCCGCGTTGGCAGTCCGTCCGAATCAGCTGCCTTATGCGGCGGCAAAAGCCGGGGTGATCTCGCTGACGAAATCGTGCTGTGGCCCGCTTGCGCCACACAACATTCGCATTAATTCAGTTGCCCCCGGAGCGATTGCGACAGATATGTTAGGTGAAGTCTCATCAGAAATGGTGGAACAACTCCGGTCTACAACACCGCTCGGCAGACTCGGCGAACCGGAAGAGATGGCAGACGTGATAGCGTTCCTCTTGAGTGAGGAATCGAGTTATATGACGGGTTCGACTGTGATTGCAAGTGGAGGACGTATCCTCATACCGTAAGGGTAAGTTCCGTCTTACCAGTTTCCAAGTCAAAAGCGACAAACGTCTGCTTACCTTCACAGAGAAACGTATCGCACTGAAAATCGCGGCGGGAATGAACTTCACGTAGATCCCACCCGTTGATTTGAAGATGGCGGACCGGCGCATCAATAGCCAGTGTGAAGTTTGCTGTTGGGAATTGCGTGGAGAGGTTAACCTTTCGCACAACCTCCCTATCCCCCTTCTCAGGTGGGCAAGAAGAATCTCGTTCCAAGACTGTTATGTCGGTGAGTTCGCGCGCCATCCAATAATGTCCAATTTCCGAAGTTTTCATCCAGAGCGTCTTTGTGCCATCCGGGTCATAATTGTCAAGTCGAGTTTTGACAGTCTTCAGAATCTCAAACCCACATTTCTCACCGTTGAAATAGAAGCCGGGCCAGTGCCCGACGAGAACACACGGAAGTTCCTTTTCAAGAATCGGCGGCAAGCGACCGCCTTGTCCATCTTCCGTGATGAACCGGTCGGCATCTCCTAAATCGTATCCCGTCCAACCACCGAACCAGTCTCCAGCACAAGCGACAATACTGGCAATTGCGATGCCGTTCTCCTTTTCCGCATACCAGATAGGCACATCAGGAAGTTCATCGTGTTTGAGCCAGAGGAAATAGAAAGGACGCGGGTTGTTATTGACATGTTGAGAGGCAGTAAGTACGGCTTTCGCATACGCCGCTTCTTGGCGTTTTCCAAAGGCACCAGGACTCGTCACGCCTTCACACGGAATACCAACATTATCAAGTATTTCCATTGCTGCGATGATGTAGTCCGTGAGCCTATTATCGACGGGCGGATTCACCCATTCCACCTGCTCCCACTCCTCTGTAAGCGCGAATGTGTCCAGATCAACGACAGCGGTATGGGTGAGCATCTCCGGTGTCAAATCGAAACTGGGCCAGATAAGTTCGCGGTAAACGCGCATCCACGCTTGATGTTCCAGCGTCGAACTTTTCCCTACAACTTGGGCGGGAAATCCTTCATCGACGCGCCCCACTCCCGCAGGATACGGAATGAGACTGAATTTACCCTTCACACCGTTCTCCCAACACCATTCTGCCCACTCCGCTGCAAAATCTGCGGGGATTGTTGGTGGTATTTTTTTGAGTTGCGTGGCGTTACCTTCCCAACGGTCAGGCGGAACACCCGGTTGATGCCGTGCCTTCCACGCGTGCCGTTGCTGTATCCAGTAGTAGGTGAGATTGATGACTGGACACGAGTCGTCAACGATCAGAGAAAGCGGGGTTCTTAACAACGGATTGCAAATAGTGATGTTCATAACAATATGTCCCTATACGGATGGCACGGTAACATGTCTTCAAAAGTCCCACTAAAACTAAATCTCTTGGAGGCAACTTCTGATATAAGGTACATCATCCACCCATAAATTATCAACCCCACCGGATTTCTGTGGCGAGACTGCCCAAGCGACCTCCTTTGCTGTCTGAATAAACCCAGCCTCCACAACAATCCCATTCTCACGAAGTTGCTTGATTTGCCGCGTAACAGCGCGTGTGAAAGTGTTATAGAGTCCGAAGTGGTTAATACCACTCCACCCTAAGATGATACGGTTTGCGTCAATAGCAGTGGCAGCCTTGAGGAAATTTGCCATCGGGTTGATGAGAATAGCACTCGTCTGTAACTTCGATTCTAAACGCTTGGCATCCACAAGCAGATGCTTTCGGCGGTAGAAAGTAAGAATACTAACGAGGTGAACAACCTCGAAATGGCGGATCCGCTCTATAATGATAGGAAGTAGTTCGGGAACATCTGACTTCGGTTCAACGAAACACGGCATCCGGTTTTCGCGTGTGAATCGGAGTGCATCATCAAGGTGCGCAACAGGTTCATCAGAGGTTTCCATCGTCAGTTGTTGTACCTCTTTCCATGTGAGTTTACTGAGTGGTATTGTGCACCCGGTGGCTTTTTGAATGTTGTACTGGTTGAAGCCGACGTGAATTAGCACAGGTTGCTTGTCTTGGGTAAGACAGACATCAAACTCATAACCATCGGCACCGTCTGCCAAAGCCTGCTTAAAGGAAGCGAGGGTATTTTCCGGTGCACGTCCCATGCCGCCTCGATGTGCCAAGAGTTGAATCTTCATAACGCATTGCTCAATTACTGTCAATTGCCGGTGGATATTTCCCGATAGCCCGTAATGCCATTCTCATATTCAGAAGACATCGTTTCCCGCCTTTAATCCAAATTCTGCGATAATCTCCTCAGCAGGTTTTCCCCAACGATGCACCAAAATAGCAATCCCTTCAAGACGTTTGGTGTTCAAAATTGTCAACCGACTTACAAGTTCTTCATACATCTGCTGCTCGTCATCGCTTAAAGTTTCATCTTCACGCTTGCACCGTAACTGCCAATAACGGAGATTCCCCTTTTCAAGTAATAGCAAATTTGCTCGTATAAATGCTACCACCTCGGCATCCGAGGCTTCAGGATCAACATCCTCACCTACCGCCGCTTCTTGCTGTCGTTGCCATTCTGTTAACTTTCGAGTGAATTCATCCAATTCAACCGGCGATAATTGTTTAACGCCACTCAGCAAATGTTCTACTTTTAGTGCCGTTGGATTCTCAATGGTGGCCATCACTATTCCTCCTGCAAACCTTTGATAAGCATTGTGTGCACAACCCAATTCAATCCTTCTTATGCCACATCTGTTTAAAGTTATCCTGCGGGGCAAAACCTAAGATGCGTTTCGTTTTGACATTCGAGAATTGCTGATGCGGCAGATCTGCAAAGATATTGAAAATCTCACAGCGGGACGGAAGTGCTTCCAGATCAATCTCCAAACCGAGTCGGAACGCTTCACCCGCGTCCCGCCAACTGACAGAGAAGGGGTTGAGATCTGTGCCTTCCGCTTGGTCCTCGTGCTCTCGAAAACTGAGGAACAAATAGCAAAGCACATAGATGTCGTAATGCTCAGTGAAGACCTTACAAATTTCCTGTCCGAGTCCCTTCGTCAACGGATAGAGTCCGGTGCTTGTGTGCGGTGGAACATCTGGGTTAATCTCGTAATCGTAGGTGGTATAGTCATCCCCTTGGATGGTGAAATGCGGTCCGGTGTTGATGACCCTGCGGATACCGTGTTCAACAGCGGCGCGCATCGTATTATAACACCCACGCGTGCTAACATCAAAAGCCAACTGTCTATCGTGCCGAAGCACGGAGCAGTTGAGAATTGCGTCCATTCCCTCAGCAGCGCGCATGACCTGATCCAACGAACCGACATCAATATGCATCGATTCATGCTTTGTCTCAATGTCGTTGATGTCTGTGACACGCAAAGTGTAGTAAGGCTCCAATGCTTTGACGACATGCGGTCCGAGGTAGCCGTTACCGCCTAAAATGAGAACTTTCATCGTTATTTCTCCTTGATGCTTCTACCGAGATGATGGTGCGAATTGCGGCTCAAACTTCAGATGCCCCTTGGCTTTCCCAATCGAGAAACGGGAACCGGGGAATTCTGACTGGACATGAAAAATTCGCCACGGTGAAGGCGATTCAAGTGCGCCTTGAAAGGCAGCAACCGCATCGTTCATCTCAAGCCACATCGAATCAAACTCAGCGGTAGCTGCAGTATCAGCAGTAACCAGATTACCGAGGCGGAGGCACGTTACGTTGATTTTACCTTCGCGACCGAACTCTCTGCACGTGAACTCACCGAGATGCTTTGAAAGCACGAAACAATCGACAGACGGACGGGGTCGCCAACTCTCCGTAACCGTCCAGTCTTCACCGTGCTGCTCGAAGAGGCGGAGCGTGCTTGCGTAAATGACATGTTTTACGCCTTCCTCGGATGCCGCCATTAGTAGGTTATAGGTACAGCGCGTCTGATAATCAATAGCGTAATTATCGGGTTGATCAGCCTCAGCAAGGAGATCGGGTGGGACCTCGGCGATGTGGATAATCGTATCCATGCCGCGCACGAGTTCGTTGGTCTCCTCCTCGTGCCCAAGTTCGCTTTGTACAAACGTTCCCTCAACATTTTCGACAGGATACAATTCCGTTAAGCGGAGCGTATGTGTTTCCGACAATGCCGCTGCTACGTTTCGCGCCAATTCAGAACCAGCGGAGGTAATTAGGATATTCATTTTTCAATTATTCCTTGCGGTTAAACAATGTAGGTTTTAACTTTAGTATGCCTTTCTTATATCCGCTCTCCATTTCATTACGAGCTACGCATTTTGTTCTACAAGGCATCTCGAATCTTTGCCGCGATATTGCCAATCTCTTCCATATCCCCTTCACTTGGTCGCCACGGCAAGCGAAGTGGGTCCCCTTCCCATCGGGGAATCAGGTGAAGATGGAAATGGAAAACGGTCTGAAACCCTGCGGCTTCATTCGATTGAACGAGGTTAAGCCCATCAGCGTTCAATGCTGTCCGGATCGCGTTTGCCAGTGGGATCGCGGCTTGCATAATTTGACTGCCTACCTCTGCAGGCATATCAAAGATATTTCGATAGTGTTGCTTCGGTATAAGGAGGGTATGCCCCGGGTTTGCCGGAGCAATATCCATAAATGCGAAGACGTGTTCATCTTCGTACACTATGGTTGCCGGGATGTCGCCAGCAATAATCGCACAAAATATACAATCCATTACGTTGCTTCCTTAGACGCAGTCTTTGTAGATATTTTAGCAAATTTGTCATAGAAAATCAACCGGAAACCTGTTCCTAAAAAAACAACAAAAACCAAACACCACAGAAAACCACAGAATTTTCAAAGCTCTCAAAATTGACAGGAAATCCAAGCTGCGAAAGGGCTGAGGGGCGATTTTGACAAATTTTCATAGCGGTCAAAACTGTCAAATTTCTGTGGTGAATGTGAGGGTCATTGCGTCCGCTAAGGTGATAGAAAGCGAAGGTCTTAGCAATCCTGAAAGGCAAATAATACTAATATGTGAATTGTAAGAATACTATTTGTTAACTAACACAATGCGTACCACACGCCGCTGGCGAGGTTTTAAACCTCGCCAGCAAAGGGAGCTGCATGAAAATTATTCAATTAGATATGTTGTAAAAACACAAAAAGGAAGTAAGGGAGTTGCGGAAGGGATGAGAAGGATTCACGGGGCCTGCCGTAGCATTCCCCGTTTGTTCAGATTTACTTACTATTCCGTTTTGGAAGAGCGTTGATAGCATACCATAGAAGCGTTGCAAGACCGCGGCGTTGATGACTTGTTGACCGCGGACGTCTATAGTGCATGCTACCGTGCCTACACCCCATGGCATTATAAAGTGTAGTTTTTTTGACCCTTACCAGTTTTAAAGTTTCCGAGACCGTTAATTTTGACACTTCAAAACCCTCCAAACGTTTCCAACTTACGGTATTAACGTAAAAAAATGCCTATCGGGTACGAACATTAGTGTAGGAAAACTCAACCTAATAGATTGTTGAGACGCACAACAGCGAAAAAAGGTTTAATAATACTACATTATTATAGATTTTAGGTACTCACTTTCCCTAACGATATGTCTTAAACCCAGCCTCCACACGTCGTTTATGATAAAGGTTTAGCACGTCTCCCTCAACGCGTGCAGTTACCCGCCTGCCACCACTGAAGGTTACTTGGAATTGCGTATCAGAGTCTTGTAAGACTTCCTCAGTCTTCGGTAAAGGTACATCCTTCTGCTCTGCCCACTCCTGAATCAGTTTTGTGAGGGAATCTGCGTCACTCGGTGCGCGTGTTGCCTCCTTCAACTCGATGCTGAAAGCCGGTACATTCTTTTTGACGTAGTTGAACCACCGCGCGGTTCGCAGGAACGACACGAGTGCCTGCAACGCTTCAGCAGTACCAATTCGGCTCAACGCCTCTGAAGAGAAGCCTCGTACATACGCAGACTCGCTCACCAATGCTTCTTGCAATGCAGGAACAGCCTCTGTTGCATCCGGTCCAATACGCGTCAACGCTTGCGCCGCAAAAAATGCTAAATCTGTGTCTTCAGGATCTCCTAAAACCCGCACCAATGCCGGAACGGTTTTCGATACCGGTTCCTTAATCATACCCAACGCTGAAGTTGCATGCCGACGAACCTCTTCTGATTCATCCGTTAGCAACGCAATAAGTCCATCAACTGCCTCTGCTGCGACCGGGCCCATTTCACCCAAGGCATACGCGGCAGAAGCGCGAACGTTTTCGCGTTCGTCTTCCAATGCGGCTATGAGCGCAGGTACAGCCGATGCCCCAATCGCAGCGAGTCCGTGTGCAGCATCACAGATATGGAGAATCGGCTCCATATCAAATGCTTCTTTCTCCGCAGCGAGTGCGTCAATAAGCCGTTCAACAGCCGGTTCCCCGATGGCACCAAGCGCATAGATGGCGTTCCGTCGCATCGGTTCATAATCATCCTCAAGCGCATCAACAAGTGCTGGAACAGCATCAGCAGCACCTTCCCGCATAAAGCCTAAAGTGTTAGCGGCCTTCATACGGACAGTCGTATCGTCTGGCTGCAGTGCTGCAACCGCTGTGTCTATATCTATCGCGACATTCGGACGGTCGGTTTCATATAGATCGGTTTTTCCATACATCCAATTCCATATATAGGTCCAGAGGATCTCGGCACTGTAAGGAACATGGTTGACTTCGGGCAGTTGCCAGATAGGAGATTCACTGTCCCATGAAGGTGCCGTCCGTTGCTCGGTACGCATAAAGACGAACTTTATGCCGTAGCGATTCAGAGAGACATAGTTTTGAAGGAACGAATGCACCATATCAAAGTGCATAATCCACACGGTGCCAAGCTCACCGGACATCGGAACAAGATTGCGATTCAGGAAATTTTCCGAGAGCAGTCGTGTGCCATTTTTACCTTCGGCGTGCGGTTCGTGGCGTTGACGTTCGCCATCCAGCATAAATTCCCGGATGTATTGCGTCCCCGGAATGATACAGGTCGGTCCCTGCTCAGCGAGACAGGGTTGGGGATAATAAAAAAGAATCGCCCAACGGGGCGTTCGGTGGCGCGGTCGCTTGCCACCGGCATGTCCATCTTTGTGAAGCGGCATCATCAACCGCTCTTCTCCATTCTCTTTCGCACTTGGTGTGCCACCAACGAAATTTGGATGACAGTGCCGATGCGGATGCATGACATATCCGTTTCCCAAAACGCTGGTGAGTGCGCCACGCACCTCTGGCGACTCCAAAACGAACTGAAGTTCTGGTACCAAAGGTAGAATGTTGTTGAGTGGGTTGTGTTGCCCATCGCCTCGGAAATCCGTTGCACCGGCGAAGAGTTCATCCGTTTTGTCGTAGATAGTTTCGTGGATGTGTATCGGTAGGTCAGTAGTAACGTTGACATACCCATTGACGATGAAATGACGAATCTGTTCATCGTTTAAAAGGTTTTGTTTCACTGTTGTCATATCACCTCTTTTTTAGTACCATGCTGCCTTATTGACGACGTTCAGCAACGGCTCACCTTCCGCGAACCGACGCGCGTTTTCCAATAAAAGCTCAAACCTTCGTCCCTCAATGTTCTCCGCATCTTTGACAGCAATGTGTGGCGTCATTAACACATTGGGCAACTGCCAGAGTGGACTCTGGGCAGGCAAGGGTTCAATTTCAAACACGTCTAAGCCGCATCCGGCAATAACGCCTTGCTCAAGTGCCGAGACGAGATCGACAAGTTTCGTTGTTTTGCCGCGTCCGATATTGATGAAATAAGCGGTATTCTTCATCAGGGCAAAACGGTCTTTGTGCCACATTCCCTCTGTTTCAGGTGTGTGTGGTGTTGTGGTTATCACAAAATCGGCAAGTGGAAGGAGCGCGTCCAGTTCCGCAGGATCGTGTTTTTCCACAAAAGGCACCTCATACTCCCATCGCGGATCAACGCCAATCACTTTCATTCCGAATTCATTACAGAGTCGTGCGGTTTCATGTCCGATACCGCCAACACCGACGACCAACGCCGTCGCCTGAGCGAGATCAATGTATCCATTTTTGCGTGCATCCTTATCCCAGATCCCTTCACGTTGAGCGTCCATATAATAGGGCAATCCACGTGAAAGCGCAAGCACGAACATCATAATATGCTGTGCGATATGGTCATTGTAGATACCACGTGGGTTACAGACAACAACTGGATGCTCAATCAGTGCTGGATAATAATAGCCGGGGAAGGGTCCTGCGGCAGGATTTTGTAACCATTTTAAGTTCTTCGCCAACGGCAGTTGTTCTGGTGACACCCAACCGTAGACTGCATCTGCATCGGGTAAATGTTCTGCTACTTCTTCATCTGTCTTTGGCAAGACGACGGTATATGTAGGCAATTCGCTTTGGAGGCGTTCAGCCCATTCGCGAGATTCCGCGTTCTGTGGCGGCATCATTATGAGTTTTGGCACGGGTTCTGTTCCTCTCCGTAATTTTTTGCCTATTTTAGCACGGTAGCAGCAGAAAATCAAGTTAAACGAATAAAACAAAAACGTTGATTCTCACATACTGATGTGATACAATAAATCGCAGTTTCAGGTCAAGTGCTATCTATACGACCGGCACCCTATTACGAGAGCGAGACAGAAAACCGAGGGGAAAAATGAGAACTTTTGGAACCCGAGGTCCCGTGGATCCCAAGAAAAACTTCATCGTCCATCGCACTGATGAAATTGCGGATTTCATCAACCGTGTCAAAGAGGGACGTTACATTGTCCTGCATGCCTCACCGCGGACCGGCAAAACAACCTTCTTCCGATTAGCTATTGACGCACTCACCCTTAAAGAACCAAACTGTTTCATAATTCAACTCAATTTTGAAAAGCGTGAAGACCTCTCTCGAACAGATTTCTATAATGTTCTCTGCGATGATATTTGTGAGGAAATCAAGAAAGTTTTTCAAAAACGTGGAAACGCGCCTTCTGAAAAACTAACTCACTTTTTGGAAAACGTGAAGATAACCGACAATGTCTCAATGCGAAACTTCTATAAGAACCTTGATAGTTTTTTGGAAAATCAACAATTTATTATCTTCATTGACGAGTTTCACGGCATTCCTCAGGCTATTGAGAATAGTTTTCTGGCTTCGCTGCGCGCTATATATATCAGTCGCTACAAACGATGTCCGCATAGCGTCAGTTTCGGCAGCCTGCAATGGAATGTCCAACGCGATTCAGTCAATGCTGTTTCCCCCTTCAATGTGCAAGATGACTTCGCCTTGTCCAATTTTACCCTTGAAGAGGTGCAAGAGCTCCTTAGACAATACACAGATGAAGTCGGCCAGCCTTTCGCTCCAGAAGTCGTTGAAGCAATTCATAAACAGACAGACGGACAACCGTTTCTTGTCAATCGGTTCGCGCAAATACTGACCCAAGAACTGGACGTTCCAAAAACCGAGGTGATCACTATGGAACACTTTGCAAAAGCACAATTGTAAAGCATGGTAATGCCCGAATTTTCCAAAATCTTCGCTTGACATCTAAACAGAAACATGTTATGATTTGATATAGGGGGTTGCCCGTTTTGGGCTTGAAAAAATTTTAGGACGAGCTGCGCTTATTCATGACAGAAGACTAATTTGTTTCTTATTTAACCCAACTAATGATGAGTCCGATGAGGCTTCCAACACCCACAACAATACTAATACCGAGGGCAAGGTTCGCGCGGTGCGTTGACGATGACTCGGAATGCCCCTCCATTTTTCCTTTTATCCAACTTACATCCTGCTCAAGTGAACCAAGGCGAGTCTCCACGCGCTCTATGCGAGCATCCACGCGCTCCATCCAATTTAAAACGAGTTTTTGAAATTCTTGATTATCCATCTGTCTGTGACTCCCTGAGTATTAAAAGACTACAACGAACTTCATCAGAATTTTAGCACAATTCCACAGAAATATCAAATTCTTCCTGAGTGTATGCGTGGAAGAGGTGATTTATGGAAACGCCGCTCAAAATCAACTTTGATAAAGGGACCCTCATCCTACAAGATGTTCCTGAAGCTCTCCAGCCACATTTACCCGACATCCGCTGGGACGAACGTACGCTCACATTCCGAGCACCCGCCTACCGTTATCGGCAGATCGTCTCGCAGCTGCGTGCACACGACATTCCGTATCAAGACACAGCAAGACAGTTCACAGTTGAACGCTTCACACACCAAAAGTTACTTACGCCTTACCCCTATCAAACCGAGGCGATTGACGCATGGCATGCCAACGGTAAACGAGGTGTCGTAACCCTCCCGACAGGTGCTGGTAAAACCTTCATCGCAATCCTGCTCATCGCGGACACGCAGCGCCCCACACTCGTGCATGTGCCGACAATTGACCTTATGCACCAATGGTACACTGTGCTAACCGAATACTTTGGACAAGAGATAGGACGCTATGGGGGCGGTTATCATGAATTGCGAGATCTCACCGTGACGACATACCAATCGGCTGTCATGCACGCCCCTTACTACGGAAATCGGTTCGGCTTCGCTATTTTCGACGAATGTCACCACCTACCGGGGGAACAGTATCAGTACGCTGCGATCAGTAGTATCGCTCCCTTCCGTCTGGGATTGACAGCCACACCTGAACGGGTTGACGGGAAGGAGAGTCGGCTCTATGCCCTTGTCGGTGAATGTTGTTATGAAGCAAAGGTACAAGAACTTTCGGGAAAAACGCTTTCCGAGTACCGCGTCGTGACAATTACGGTTGAGATGGAAGACACGGAACGCGTCCGGTATGAGGAAGCGCGCAGTATTTACTTAAACTTCCTCAAACAGGCGAGAATCAATATGGGGACCCCGCGCGGGTGGCATACATTTCTTTGGAAAACCTCACAAACGGATGAAGGACGCGATGCTTTCAAAGCGTATCTTACACAGAAGCAGCTGAGTTTTGCCTCGACGACAAAACAGGAGTGGGTATGGAAACTGATTCAGAGACATCAAGGCGATCGAATCCTCATATTTACGCAAGATAACGACACGGCGTATCAAATCGGCACACGTTTCTTTCTACCAGTGCTAACACATCAGACAAAACCTAAAGAACGGAACGCCTTTTTAAACGGCTTTCGCGACGGCACCTATTCTATCCTCGTTACCTCAAAAGTGCTAAATGAAGGCGTAGACGTGCCGGAGGCGAATGTCGCGATTATCGTCTCTGGGAGCGGGAGCGTCCGAGAGCACGTACAGCGATTGGGACGTATCCTCCGTAAACGGGAAGGCAAACAGGCGGTGCTTTACGAACTCATCTCCAAACAGACAGGTGAACATTTCGTCAACAAGCGACGTAGACAACACCACGCTTATAGGACAAAGTAGTAGCACCGTAAACCAAAATACCATGCTTACCAAAGACCTGCTTCGGTACAAAATTCAGAAGGGGCAAATCTATCCTGAATTTGTAAAACCTACCGATAGCCAACTGTTGGCAATCGCCGAACAATTAATCGCTGTCTTTGAAGCGTCACCAGATACACAACGTGCCACACTCTTGGAGTCCAGCAAGCATATTATTGATAGCACACCCGGAACACCTATAATCAAGCGTGGGCTCGAAAAGCTGTTGTTAGATCGGACAGAGTTTGATACCGAACCCAACGAAGAATTAATCGCGTTTCGGCAAAAACTCTTTACAGAAACGAGCCGTCTGCTTTCACAAGAGCATTTCGAGGATTACACAGACTATCAAGGTAAGGTATCACAGATAATGGCAGATGAATCGTCTACAGAAGAAGTGGAGCTGAGCACTAAACTCTATGCAGACCTGCCGAGTTGCCAACCTGTTTTGACATTCAACACGCTCTCGGCTGAACGGTTACTTCATCGATATAACGCGGCACAAGTCCAAGGATTGCTTCTCCACTGCGACACCCTCACGCTAAAACTTGCCGATTCCATGACAGCCGAACTCCGTCAACTGTTCAAATATCTGAGATTCAACCAACTGCTCTCCACAATTCGGAAAGAGAGAACCGACGACAAAGAAATTTATCAGATTACGGTGGATGGCCCGCTTAACCTCTTTTACAAAACAAAGCGTTACGGTATGAATCTGGCGAACTTCTTCATCGCTGTGCTGCATCAACCCAAATGGGAACTCACTGCGGAAATTCAGTTCCGAAATAATCGACGTTCTCAGTTATCACTTGATGAATCCTGCGGAATTAAACCGATTTCTCAACAGTTCCTCGCCTACATCCCGGAAGACATCCAACTCTTTCAGGCGATGCTCCAAAATAAAACCGACGATTGGCAGATCCGCCCTGGAAGCCAATTCCTGCCTTTAGCAGGCGATTTCTATTGTTTCCCAGACTATCACCTCGTCCACAAAAGTGGTGTGGAGACTGCTATCGAACTGTTTCATCCATGGCACCAAGGACATCTCATCGCGCGGCTCAACACACTCGCTGACCAGACTAATGTGTCCCTGATCCTTGGTGTTTCAAAGGAACTGGAAAAAAATCCGCTCATTGCCGAGGCACTGGAAGCATCAACATATTTTTCACAATTCGGCTTCACGTTCCGAGATGTCCCGACGATGCGTGCCTTGCTTCCGATCTTGAATTCGCTTGTTAGCACCCCCGCGAAAAAGACGACTATGGTGACTCGTAAAAACAAATAGACACTTTCCCCTTCTGGTAGGGTTTTTGCTGGGGGGTTCTTCGCGGTTTTCTAACCTCGCCGATGCAGAGTGTCTAACTTAATTCTGAAATCTACCATAAATCGCGAAGGGGCATTGGAAATTAGGTTTTGACGTTACGCCCGCAAATCTGATACAATAGAGGAGGCGCGAACGCCGACGACAAGGAGGAAAAAATGAGACGCTTTGGAACCCGCGGTCCCGTAAATCCCGAGAAGAACTACGTCGTTTCGCGCGCCGAGGAGATGGCCGATCTCATCAATCGTATCAAAGACGGCAGATATATCGTCCTTTTCGCACCGCGCCAGACCGGCAAAACCACCTTTTTCAAACGCGCACTTAATGCACTCGCAACCGATGATTCAAAGTACTTCCCAATCCAACTCGACTTCCAAATACAGCGTAACGTCCCACCTGCCGTTTTTTACGAGCGATTCCATGAAATGATGCGCACGCAAATAGAAAGAGTTTTGAGACTGCGTGGCAAGAGCACTATTGGTGCATTTACGCGATTTTTGGAGAACACACAAGTCACCGATTCTTTTTCAATGCTGAGGTTCTTTAAACAGTTTGACAATTTGTTAGACTCCGAATATGGTCGACAGCATGTTGTGCTTTTCATTGACGAGTTTGATGGCATTCCTGAAACGGTCGTAACTGATTTTCTCTACGCGCTCCGTCATATCTATATCTCTGACGAACTTCAATGCCCGTATAGCGTTGGTATCGTCGGGGTCAAGAGCATCACGCAACTGAACTACGACAGGTCTATCTCCCCTTTTAACATCCAAGATGATTTCAACTTGCCTAACTTCACGTTTGAACAGGTGTGCGAACTGCTGTTGCAGTATACCGAAGAAACCGGACAACCCTTCACGCCAGAAGTCATCGAAATGCTTCATAAACAGACCGGGGGGCAACCCTTCCTCGTCAACAGATTCGCGCAGATTCTCACCGAGGAACTCGAAATACCCAAACCCGAGGCCATTACTATGGGGCATTTCGCAGCAGCACACGTGCAACTCCTCGACGAAGAAAACACCAACATTTCGCATCTGCTTACCAATATTCGGAGAGATCCCCGTTTTGAAAGCCTCCTCATGAAAGTTACCTCCTATGATAGAGGCGTACGCTTCACCTTGGACAATGAAATCATCGCAGAGCTCGTTACATACGGAGTCATCGCAAAAGACGCACACAGAAGATGTAAGATCGTTAGCCCGATTTATCAGCACCGCATCATGCAGGCGTTCAAACCCCTTGTCAACGGATTGGAGCATGAATACTTCCCTGAAGACACCGAAGTCGACTTTGCTAATTACATCACGCCTGATGGAACAATTGATCTGGAACCGCTCCTCAACAACTTCCAGGCGTTTATCATCCGCATCCTGCAAGTTCCAGAGATGCCACAGGAATTCGTCGGACAGTATCTCCTTTACGCTTATCTTGACGAGTTTGTCCAAAGTATCGGTGGCGTGATGTATCTTGAGGTCCAAACCGGACGCGGTAGGATCGACCTCCTCCTTATTCACAGACAACAAAAATACATTGTTGAAACAAAGATTTGGGAAGGTGAGCAACGCTATCAAGCAGGCAAGAAGCAGCTTATCGCGTATGTCAAGTTGGAACAAGCTGTAGAGGGCTACTATGTCGTCTTTGACCATCGTGAGAACACAACACCGCGCGTGGAAATAGAAAAATTTGACGGTGTGACGATCCGGAGTTACGTGATTCCCGTAGTGCAAGAACGCCCTTCATCCGCCACCCGGACCCTATAACCTTAAAAGAAATCCATCTAAAATCCACAGCACCCGAAAATCCGTTCCTAAAAAGAGAATATCACCATGAACACTACCGAATTAAATTCTAACCTAACCGCAGTCCCACACGAGGTAGGGCTCTCGGCTGAACGGCTTGAGTGGATCTCTACCACCACGCAGCAGTTTATTGATAAAGAGCGACTCGCTGGCGCGGTCACGGTTGTGGCACGACACGGTAAGGTGGTGCACTTCAAAGCACACGGTATGATGGACGTTGCAGCGAATAAGCCGATGCGAAAAGACACAATTTTCCGCATCTACTCAATGACGAAGCCGATCGCTGCAGTGGCAGTGATGATGCTTTGTGAGGAACGGAAACTACAACTCAATACACCGGTTTCCGTGTACCTCCCCGAATTAGGTGGGTTGAAAGTTGCCTTGGATTCAGATGCTGATACACTGACTTTGGTTAAAGCAGATCGGGATATGACCGTCAGAGATTTGATGCGTCACACCTCCGGATTGCCCGGTGCTATCCGATACATGGCAGGGCAAACTGCTGTAGATAAACGCTACCGAGAGGAAGGTTTACACCTCCTACATGAATGCAATTTACAGGAAATGGTTGAGCGACTCGGCAGGATTCCACTGTTATATCAACCCGGAACAAAATGGCATTACAGCATCGCTGCAGACGTTTTAGGACGACTGATTGAGGTGGTTTCTGATCAGCCTTTCGATGTATTCTTAGCAGAGAGAATTTTTCAGCCATTGGGCATGGTGGACACCGGATTTTACGTCCCGCCAGAGAAGATTGACAGATTTGCGCAGATGTATGGTCCAAAACCGGACGGAGACTTGCAGACTATTGACGCACCGGAGGGCGGAACGGGTTACGCATCCAAAAATAGTTTTACAGAGAAACCAAAATTCTTATCCGCCGGTGGCGGTTTGGTCTCTACTGCTGCTGACTTTGCCCAGTTTTGTCTGATGCTTTCAGGCAAAGGCACACTCGCTGGAAAACGGTTAATAACAGCAGAGTCCGTGGAATTGATGACACGCAACCATCTACCACATCACTTGATACCGCTCGACAAAAAACCGGATAAGCGTTATGCTGGTCTCGGTTTTGGACTCGGTGTCTCGGTGCGTGTGCAGAAAACAGATTGGGTACCTGCTTCTGAAGTCGGTGAATACGGTTGGATCGGTGGGACAAGCACTGAGTTTTGGATATCCCCACGAGATGAATTAGTAGCGATCACCCTTGCGCAGCACATCCCTTTTTCCGAACTGAGCGAGAGGATCAAACCGTTCGCCTACGCTGCAATTTTGAAGAAATAGTTTCCAGTTAAGTTAAAAAAAATAGTTGATGTGCAGTAGAAACCTCTTTAACTCTCACTGCGAGGCAAACTGATAACCGATAACTATTAAAACATGATTATCAAAAACAATCCCGAACACGTAAGCACTGATCAAATTGTGCTGTTCCCTTTTGACGACTACAGCATTCCTTTTCAACACGGTGTTGGGTTACACCTCGTGCCTTACAGAGCCGGGGTTGATCGGACCCGAATTGTGGTACATCCGGGGCCTCCCAATGCACCAGACAGTTCCCGTGTTATCTACTATGGATCTGTCCAGCGTGTTGACGACGAACTCTGGATGTGGTATTTAGCACAAGGCGACGACGATAGTTGGCACCATCGGGTCTGCTTCGCAAAGAGTCGTGATGGATACAACTGGGAGAAACCAGAACTCGGACTGGTAGAATATAACGACTCAACCCGAAATAATCTCGTCGACATACAAGGCGGAAAATATCACATTCAGGCGTGTGTCGTGTATTATGAACCGGATGACCCCGATCCAACCCACCGATTCAAAGCCATCATTGAAACCTCTAAATATACCCCAAAATTCGCTGTCATGTTCAGTAAAGATGGACTCCGATGGCACGAAGCCGAACGGCATCCAGCCCCACCATCTTGTGAAATGTCCGGTCTCACGAAATTCAACGGCTGTTATTACCTGAGCGCACACGGTGGTAGTCACATCGGTCCAACACGGCAGATGGTGATGTATGCATCTTACGATTTTGAACACTGGATTGAAGCCTCATGCTTGGGTTTTCGGCGGGGTAACATCCCACCAAGACCTGTGGTATACGGTGCACACCAAGGCGAACAGGTACACCTCGGTGCGGCATTGTGGAACCGTGGGAATGTGATTCTTGGATTTTATGGGCAGTGGCACGGACCGGAAAATAACGATCGCCGACATGTGACAATGGATCTCGGCTTAGTTGTCAGCAACGACGCGCTTCACTACCGAGAGCCGATTCCAGATTTCCAGATGGTAGAGGCAGCGGAAGACGACTTTGAACATTTACCGACACCGATGAATTTCAAACACGCCGCCCTTATGCAAGGACAAGGTTTTGAAAACGTCGGCGATGAGACACTCTTCTGGTATGCTCCCTGGCCAGAGCAGCTCAGCAACGGGGTCCGGATCGCAACGTGGAAGCGCGATCGGCTCGGTTACTTTCAGGTAGCAGACATGACCCGGAAAACAGCGCAGCCACCACACGTGATTTCAGCACCTATTGACCTTGAAGGACAACTTTGCACAGTGTCCTTGAACGTTGATGGATTGTCCGAGTATAGTCAGGTTACAGTTGACATCTTAGACGAACGTTTCCAACCGCTTGAAGGATATTCCACGGAAGATTGTCTTCCTCTTACGTCAGGATTTTATGAAAAAGTGAAGTGGAAACAGGGTGAACGGGTTAAAGGAAAAAAAAGGATCCGCATTAGGCTTAATTACACCGGAATTCGCCCAGAAGATCCGAAGGTTTACGCGATTTACGTGAAAAAAGCAGGGAGCCCTTGATTTCAATCCCATCTTCTGCTAAAATGTAACGGAGAGATGGAGGGAAAGATTATGACTTTTCTATACGGACTAAACAAGTTACGCCTTTGCGCGCTACTGTTAATCATGGGTTTGATAATCTGTCTTACCGCGTGCGGTCCGAAAGCGATTCCCTATTCACAAAGTTCAGATACGCCTGAACCGAATGCTGTCGCTGTCGCGCATTATAATTGGGGCATAGCGTATGCCGACGAAGGCAATTTCAGACAAGCCGTCATGGAACTCAGTTTGGCGATCCAGAACGAACCGGGGTGGGTAATGCCATTTTTCACATTAGGCGTTGTCTATGGCAATCAAGGAGAACTCGATCAAGCCATCCAAGCGTGGGAGCGTGCCATTCAGTTAGATGCTGATTTCGCAAAAGCACATTACAATCTCGCCGTTGCGTATTCACATAAAGCAGAGAAAGCACTCTCAATCGCCTCGTTGCGTGAGGCAATTCGCTTAGACAAGGCGGCATTTTCTGCTGCGAAAATGGACCCCGCCTTTGACAACATTCGTAACACGCCGGAATTCCAAGAATTAGAGAAAGTCACTGAACCCAATTAGTAAGGTTTCAGCGACAAAATATGGCACGCTACACAACCCTTTCACCCACAGAAGTCGCGCATATTGTCGCACAATACCCGATTGGAACACCGCTAAAACTTGAGGAGATTGCCGGTGGATTCGGAAACAGCAACTTTAAGTTGACAACCACAGATGGTGAGTTTCTGCTCAAAATTTGCGATGAGAAAGACTCGACAGAACTCGACATGCAAATCGCGTTGTTGCAGCACCTCCATGAACACGCGTACCCGACGGTTTATCCGATCCTAACGAAAGATCAGAAACCACTCACACATGAGACATTCGGCAGTGTAATGCTCTATCCCTTCCTGAAAGGGGGGCAACCACACCCTTCACCGAGCACGCTGGCACAACTGGGTGAGGCATTGGCAAAATTGCACTGCATCCCGCCCATTTCAGGGTTACCCCGTTTTGCAATGGGAATCTCACAAATGACCCCTTTTTTCAAGGAGGTCCAAGGCACAGAATTTGCCGCGCATCCGTTTGTTAAGTCGCTGAAATCGCAATTGGAATCGATGGAACCACAACTCACCGCATCACTTCCGACGGGGCTCTTACACGGAGACCTCTTTTTGGATAACACCCTCTTCGATAGTGATGAAATGGTAGCAATCCTTGACTTTGAGGAGGGATGTCACGATACCTTGCTAATAGATGTTGGAATGACAATCATTGGGTGCTGTTACACATCACAGCACCAACTAAACTTTAAGGCGGCACATCGATTTTTAGACGCTTACAATGCTTCGCGCCCTTTAATAGGAAGCGAATGGCAGTCTTTAGACTGTTTCATTCACTACGCTGCCCTTTCCATAGCCTTTTGGCGATTTAGACAATTTAACATCCGCCGTCCAGATGTACACCGCGCAAATACCTATAAGGAAATGATTACCCGCAGTGCCGAATGGCAGTCTTTATCTGATAGATTGTTACCCAAGTTCTCTTAACTGACAACCGACAACTGACAACTATTTGGAATATGTCTTTAATACGATTAGAACACGTCACCAAATTGTATGATCCAGACCTGATTCTGGACGATATATCGGTCGCAATTGAGCATGGCGACAGAATTGGATTAATTGGCCGTAACGGAACTGGAAAAACGACGTTAATTAAAATTATTAACGGTATGCTTGCCAATTTTAAAGGGAAAGTTGTGTCAGCGAAAGGACTGCACATCGGCTACCTTAGCCAAGAACCTGAACTCGCCCGCGACTGTACCCTAAGACAGGAGATGCTCAAAGTCTTTGAAAAACAGCGAGCACTTGAAGATAAGATGCTCCTCCTCGCAGAGGAGATGGAGACGGCAGAAACACCACATCTCTTAGCAGAATATGCTCGGATTCAAGAACAACACGAGAAACTGGGTGGCTACGATTACGAACACGAGATTAACCGCATCCTCGGCGGCTTAGGTTTCAGTGAACTCGACTTCAATCTTCCGATTCGCGTGTTGAGCGGCGGACAAAAAAGCCGAGCAACACTTGCCAAGTTGCTCCTCGAAAAGCCCGATCTCCTACTTTTCGATGAACCGACAAACCACCTTGACATTAATGGGATTGAATGGCTTGAAAACTATCTTAATATCGAATATAACGGCGCAGTCCTCGTCGTCTCTCACGATCGATATTTTTTAGACAAGGTTGTCCGAAAGGTCTGGGAACTCGAAGAACATAAGATAAAAATTTACCGTGGGAACTACTCCAAATACATTGAAACCAAAAATGTTGAAAAACTCGTCGGGGAACGGGAATTTAAAAAACAACAAGCGTATATTGCACACGAAGAGGAATTTATTCGCCTCAACATTGCCGGACAGCGTACACGAGAAGCACAAGGCAGACGGAAAAGACTCGCGCGATTGGAGAGAGTCGAAAAACCGAGGAATGACGCGCCTACCCTCAACATTAACTTTACACCTAAAGCGCGCGGCGGAAACGATATCCTCCGATGCCAAAATGTTGGCAAAACATTTGGCGACAAGGTTATTTTTACAAACCTGAATTTTGAGGTATATCGTCGCGATGTTATCGGAATTATCGGGGCGAACGGTACCGGAAAAACAACGCTCTTCCGAATGATTTTAGGCGATGAAGCACCAACACAGGGTGAAATGTGGGTAGGGCCCACGCTCAAACTCGGCTACTATACCCAAGAATTGGAAGGACTCAACCCAGATAATGAAATCATTAACGAAATCTGGGCACTTCGACCAAAGCAGACACAGGGCGAAATACGAAGCTTTTTGGCGAAATTTTTATTCTCCGGTGAGGATGTATTCAAACGGATTGGGACTCTGAGTGGAGGAGAGCAAAGCCGTGTACTCCTCGCGAAGCTGCTATTAGAAAACGCGAATGTTCTACTGCTTGATGAACCGACCAACCATCTTGATATCCCAGCGCGCGAGGCACTGGAAGCAGCGTTGGCAGAATATCCAGCAACGCTTTTCATCATCTCTCATGATCGGTACCTGTTAAACAACCTTGCGACAAAACTACTCATCTTTGATGGTAAACCCGGAGGAACTGCGGAACTTTTTGAAGGAAACTACGCCGAGTATATAGCACAGCAGCAACAAGCATCTCAGACAGATCAACTACAGCGTGAAAACAAGCAGGAGACAGAACGCTCGCAAACTGACCCACCGAAACGTAAGTCAAAATCGAAGCGAAAACGAAAAATAAAAGCACAACGGCTCGTTGGCAGCAATTAGGCAATTAAAAAAACGCCAATTTTGCGAAAAATACAGATAATTTCAGCAAAATACCGAATTTCCTTTAGAAAACACGCCAAAACTAACATTTTTTTATTTTAATTTGACATTCAGATAAAATCCGCGTATAATTATTACATCGTATACGATAGAAAATGTGTCTGATATAGGACATATTAATTTTTTAGATTATCCTTGAAAGCAACACCGTATACTGTTGACTTTTAATTAACAGCAAGTTTTGACTTGCAAACCACGCCAGATAATGTCTAAAGACCAGGAATTCCATAATGAAATTGATGTCGTAATGCGTGTGATGCATCATGCGCAAGCGGCTGTCAAATCCAGGTTTATTCAGGAAGTCGTCCCCAACCGCCTGACGATTGTCCAGTTTAACGCGCTACAACACCTTCATTGGTATGGCAGCGAGGCTGGTATGTCAGTCAGTGAACTCGGTGAGCACTTGGGTCTCGCCCATAACACAACATCTGGCTTAGTGAGCCGTCTTGAACGGCACGGTTGGGTAATCCGTCGTAAATGTGAGAAGGATCGGAGACGCGCACGGATTAAACTCACGCCGCAGTCTGAACAACTTTTCCGAGAACGTGTAGAACATGCGACGAACTTTTGGCAAAGCACCTTCGGGCAGCTCTCCACGCAGGAGCAGGAAAACCTGATTGAAAGCCTGAAACGGCTGAAACAGGTGATGGCAAAACCGGTGTGGCCAAGTTACGCCCAGCTACATCCACGCGATGCAGACCATCTACAAAAACGATTTGAAGCGGATTTGGACGAACTCGCACAAGCAAAACTGAAGCTTGTGGGATTAAGATTGATTCTCGCGCAAATCGCGGAAAAGCGTAATGAACATGAACTTGCAGCGTACTTGAACCAAGCCGCCTCCGAAGAAATACGTCATACGAACCAGTTGTTAGCACGCCTTGGATATGGTGAGAATTTCGAGAGGCTACTTTCATCGCTCGTCCATGAAGACAAGTTAGTCTACGAGGAATTACTCTCCTTGCTCGAGACGAATCCCCATGCCAAAGAAGATGAGGAATTGATATTCCTACAACAGATGGTTCAAGATAGCCAAAGATATAGACGTTGGTTTCGCAGTATCCATAAACAAACGAATCAGTGACTTCTATTTTGTCAATAGCCACCTGAGTTTCTGGCTTTTTATCGGTTGAAAATCAGAAACCTTTTTCCCGGCTGATGACGCTTAAGAGGAGAACATGCAGTCCCAAAGTTCCGAAAGCCTGCCTCCAGAATGTTACGATGACAACGAACTAATTGAGCGATTTCAACACGGCGATACCGCTGCATTTGATATGCTCTTCACTCGCTACCAAAAACGTACCTACCGTTTGGTGCAACGCTTCGTCTCAAACCCAGAAGATGCATCAGATTTAACACAAGATGCCTTCATACGCGCGTATCAAGGATTAGGCGACTTTAAGAGCCAATGCCAGTTTTATAGCTGGCTTTACCGAATCACGGTGAATCTTTGTATCGATTTCTTAAGGAAAAAGGCGAGATCGGAAGTGCTGTTGTACGATTCCGATGAATCTGATGACTTGCCAATGGCGAACATCCCGGATCCTCGCTCAGAATCGCCAGCAAAAGCGGTCGAAAACAAGGAATTGAGGGCGCACATCCGGAAGGCCGTTCGTCGACTCCCTCCAAAGCAACGGCAAATCTTCATTTTACGACACTGGGACGGGCTATCACTTAAAGACATTGCGGCTGCCGTTGGAAGATCCGACGGAACAGTCAAAGCGCATCTGCTCCACGCGCATCGTAACCTTCGTAGACATCTTCGCGGTTACGTACGAGAAACAGATCACTAAGAATTGTTGTATGCGCGCTTCCAAAGCGCGCATACCCCGCGGTGTAGATGAGACACCAATTTCGAAGTGTTCTACGTGTAGGCGACAGCACTCAGCACTCCTTACACGTCTGTTGTTTCATCTGCGAAAAGTGCTTCAACGAAATCTGCCCCCGCGAAATCCCTCAAATCGTCAAGCTTCTCACCAATACCAATCAGTTTGACAGGGGCGCCAATCTCCGCATTTACCGCAATTACAATGCCGCCCTTCGCGGTGCCATCCAATTTCGTAACGGCGACCCCTGTAATCGGCACTGCATCATTGAAAATCTTCGCTTGCATTAGAGCATTTTGACCCACCGTTCCATCAATGACAAGGAGTACTTCATGCGGTGCTCCAGCGTGTGCTCGTCGCATTACACGCCCGATTTTTGATAATTCATCCATCAGCGGTTTTTTGGTATGCAGCCGCCCCGCGGTATCTACAATTAGCACATCCGCATCGCGATGCTTCGCCGCGTGAACTGCATCAAAAACAACAGCGGCAGGTTCAGCATTTTCACCGCCCCGAATCAATTCTGCACCAGCACGCTCACACCAAATAGCAAGCTGGTCCTCCGCCGCCGCACGGAACGTATCACCAGCGGCAACAACCACATGTTGCCCGTTTCCCGTAAAGCGACTTGCAAGTTTGCCGATAGTGGTCGTTTTTCCCGCACCATTCACACCCAAAACTAAGATCGTATACGGTTTCTCATTCTCAATTTGCAGCGGGACATCTGGTCCAAGCAAATTCAAAATTTCCGATTTTATGACCGATCCCAATTCCGAAGAATCGCTCAATCCTTCCGCTTTTACTCTCTCCCTGACGTTATCCATCAGCGTCAATGTGGTATCAACACCTACATCCGATTGGATTAAAATCTCCTCAATTTCCTCCATCAAATCTTCGTCAATTTTTCTACCAACTCGGAGAAGTCCAGACATCTGAGACAGGAACTGGTCGCGGGTTTTCGCTAAACCGGATCTGAGTCGATTAAACCAACTTCCCTGTTCATCTACAGCGTCGAATTCATTGTGGCTTTTATCACCACCTTTAAATAAATTTCTAAGCATTAGGTTTCCTTTTTTATTTTTGTTTCGTATCTATAGCCATTAGCAGAAATCGTGCCTGCCGTTGGTACATAATACAGTAACAACACGCAAAAAGGCAACGAAAAGAGAACCTAACAAACCCCATTTATACAAATGTTTCTGCGTGTCATACAAATTTCCTTGAAACATTCGCTATCCTATGGTATACTACGAAATAAGGTTATGAATTAAAGAAGATTTTTAATTTTTATTTATCATCCGAAAGTTGAGGAATACATCATGTTAAAATACACACGAAACCTACTCACTGCCTTGGCGATAATTTTACTTTTCACCGCCTGCGCAGAAAAACAGTTAGACGAACTCGTCCAACAGTCAGAAGAAAAAACCACGGATGTGACGGAAACAGAACCTGTCCAACCCGAAGAACCGGCAGCGGTAGCACTCCCCGGTTTGCCAGCAGATGTAGCAGGATATACACAGTGGCTCAAATTAAACGCAGAACCCATTCCTCCAGTCCCTGGTGGCGACCCGCACAACGGTACAAAAAACGTTTACGTTAATCAAACACGTGATACCATCGCACCAAACGGTACCCAGCAATTCCCTTACCCAGATGGAAGTATCGTTGTAAAGGATGCCACTCGCCCCGGTAAGGACTATATTGGCCTCATCGCGATTATGCGGAAGAAAGACGGTGTGGATCCTGATCACAACGATTGGGAATTCATTGAATACGTCCGAAACGCGGCGGATGCCGAGTTCCGTGTCATCGCCAAAGATGGTAGCTGCTGGGGATGCCACGCCCGAGTCAAAGACATCGATTACGTTTTTACAGAACTTGAATAAGGAGCACCTTTTGAATCCACACAACAATCGCGTGAGGTACTTCCTTAATAACACCTCACTGCCAAAACCGCTGGGGGCATCACTGCTCTTACTACTTGTGTTCATAGTTAGTGTTGCCCTCAGCATTTTTTTACCAACCGTAGTGGAGGCACGTCCTGAGTTTGCAACCGAACTTGAGAAGGAATGTAGCTTTTGTCATCTCGACCCAGCTGGTGGCGGCCCGCGAAATCGAATCGGTGAAATTTTTGAAGAGAACTATTTTGAATTCCCCGAAGATTTTGACATGGACACCGTAAGCGAAGAAGCCAAGGAAATTGTCAAGCAACTCACAACCTCACTTGACTTCCAAACTGCTTTCATCAAAACAACACACGTTGACGAAGAGGAAAACGCTATCGCTGGATGCAATTCATGCCATTCTTCGATTGATAGATTTCTGCTTATGCAAGCAGAAGTAACATTCAACGCGCAAGCCTCCGAGCATGTCCGACTTACCCTTTCCAACAACGCTGGAACAACAATGAACGCGTTTGCAACGGTAGATGCTATTCCAAAACATCTCTATGTCAAAGTCGGGCAATTCCGCCTCCCGTTTGCTATTAAACAGAAGGACCACAACATCCTTGTCCGAGAAGGCTACGGACTCGGCTCTAACAAACGAGATGTCGGTGTTGAACTTGGGGGAAGTGCGGGGAAAGTTTTTTACAACGCGGCTTTCTTTAACGCCAACAATGCAGCAGCGAAAGGTGGACTTGGCACTCTCAGCGCGCAACTTGGACCAATCCGAGCCGGTGTCTCTACCCTATTTGAAAAACCAGGCGAAGACTGGAAAAGACTCATCGGTGCGTTTCTCACTGCTTCCTATGCAGGCGTGAGTGTTGAAGGGGAATTCAATTTTGGAAATAGCGGAGAGGCAGCTTCCTTCGCATCGGATGCTGTTGATTCAAAAGGGTACTATATCGGCGCAAAATATCGCGTGCTTCCTCAACTCACTGTCGCGGGTCGGTACGGATTATTTGACCCAGATAGAACAATTAAAGGAGATGCAAGCCAACGAGTGACACTCAGTGCTCAATACAATTTCATCGAAAATGGGGCAATCTCTATCTTTTATTGGGCAAACCTCGCGAATGCCGACCGTGGTACCGATGATACGATACAGGACAAAGGGACGCTACGTCAACTTCAAGGTACCGATCAGATTATCCTGATGTCGCGATTCTGGTTCTGACATATCCTTAAACTTCACCCACAAGAGTTTGCCTTTATCGAAATGCCAACGCGCTCGATACACTTCAAAACACATAAGGATGGATACGAAAATCCGCCCCTATGTGTTTATATTTACACATAACGTCACCTAAAGACATCTTATATATCTTTCGCGAGTCTTATCAAAGTTTGAAATCTCTCCCAAACCTCACACCGTTACGCCTTAAACGTTTAAAATGATGGCAAAAGCTTGATTGGCATAAAAATTGCTTAAACGCTATTGCTTGATTTTTTTTTAAAGTATCTTTTGTCTTCTCTTATTCGTTATATTTGGCGTAACTTGCAAGTGATTCCAGCCTGCAATAACAGAAATCCTCAAGCAATATAAAACACGAGTTAAATTGGGAGATCGCTTCTACAAAAAACCCCTTAAATTGCTCAAAATAAAAAGTCTATAATTACAGAATCCTTAGAGCGCAGGAGACACTTCTTATGGCAGCCGAACTTTCCAAAAATTCTCCGACAAACCCAAGGGACCGAAACCTGCTCTTAAAAAGTTTAATCGGTTTGGTTGGACTGATGTCCGTCCTTCTCGGTGTCTGTATCCTCTATATTGTGCAAGGTAACATGCGCGCACGAACACGATACAGTGTAAAGACCTTCACGCCGCAAGGAGAGGTTCCACAATGGACTGATTTTTCGATTACATTCTCAGAGGCAATCATTGATAAGTCGCGTGTTGGAACTGAAGTTCCAGCAGAGGCACTTCGGTTTACGCCAGCCGTCCAAGGCACTGCCCGCTGGGCTGCGCGCGATAGAGTCGGTTTTTTCTTAGATGCCCCTTTAGCACCCTCCACACAATATACCCTCCAACTCACAGCAGAACTCAACCCAGATGAAACTTTCCTACTTACGGGACAAAAAGAGTTTAAATTCGCCACCGAACCTTTCGCAGTACAAAAGCCCCGTATGGAATTTACTTCCGACAATGAGCATGTAACAGGGTCTGGCACAATAGCATTTAACTATCCGGTAACCATTGTCGACTTAAAGGCACACCTCTCCATTGAACTCGATGATGGAACAGAAGTTCCATACCAAATTGAAACCAACGCGGCGACAGCACGAACAGTAAAATTCAAGACCAAACGAATAAAACGCCTCAAGGCGGACCGAGAGATAAAGATTAGGATTGAAAAAGAATTCAAGTGTACAGGCGGAAAAATCGGTTTGGAAAAACCAAGCGTTACGCCTGTGATACTCCGAGGAAGAGGGACACTCGGTGTAACATATTCAGATGTTTGGGAAAGTGATGGTACGCCTTATATTTCCGTCAGTTTCAGCGCACCGGTCCTCAGTGACACAATTGAACCCTATTTAGAACTGACACCGGCAGTGACATATAAGGTGACATCCGACTATCGAAACATAAGAATCCACGGCGATTTTAAGAGACGAACGACTTACACATTGAAGATTGGGAAGGGCCTGACAGCACGAAACGATGCCGTTTTAAAACAGGACTACATGACGCGGCTCAAAATTCCTGATATTAAACCACAACTCCGGTTTCTTGGTGATGGCTTTTTCCTCGCGAGAAAGGGGCAGCTGAACCTGGGGGTCGCAACGATTAACGTGGAACGCGTGGAACTCAATATTGAGAAAGTTTTTGCAAACAACCTTATCTATGTCTCCAAATTAGAGAGATGGAGCCGTTGGAGCAGAAATTTAGGTAAACCCATTCATACAGAAGTGCTTGATGTGTCTTCTCAATTGAACGAAGAGGTGACGACACCTATCTCTTTGGAGGCGTATCTCTCAGACGAACATGTCGGTATCTTCAAAGTTGTAGCACGAAACACACGAAATAGGTGGAACAGTGCGCATCAATGGGTGCTCATCACGGATTTGGGCATTAGTGCTAAACGCCTCGGAGATAGACTTTATGTTTGGGTGAAATCTCTATCTACCGGTAAACCCGTACCAAGCGCGCGCGTCAAACTCATCAGCGATAACAACCAAACACTGTTCAGCGGTGCAACCAATTGGTCAGGATTTATTGAGTTTACAGATGTTGCGGAGAAGACGGAAAACTTTACACCCTTTATGATCACCGTCGAGAAACGCGATGATCTTGCTTTCATTCAATTGGACCGGCATGAAATCGCAACAGCAGATTTCAATATCGCAGGTTCCGCCTATCTGCAAAAAGGCTATGAAGCCTTTCTCTACACCAGCAGGGGTGTCTATCGTCCCGGTGAAACTGTTCAACTCGCAGGCATTGTCCGAGGGCCGAAACATAAAACGCCACAACCGCTGCCGACGCGAATTGAAGTTATCTCCCCCGACGGCAGAATCTTGCGAGAGTTAAGACAGCAAACAAACAAAAGTGGTGCCTGCGATGTGCAAATTCTCATTCCTGATTATGCCTTGACCGGCAGCTATATTGCTAAAATGCGGATCGCTGATCGGGTCGTTGGAAGTGCACAATTTCAGGTTGAAGAATTTATGCCCGATCGAATGAAAGTTTCTGTAACAGCAGACAAAGCCGCCTATAAACTCGAAGATGAACTTGATATTGAAGTCACTGCTGTTAATCTATTCGGTCCGCCAGCTGTAGGGCGGAAGGTGCAAGTTGCATGCGAATTGGAATCAGCCCCGTTCCTAACAGACAGCATCCTACAAGACACAGATGGGAAAAAATGGAGTTCGTTCGTCTTCGGAAATACCGGTTCAAATTTTGAGAAACAGAGAATTGAGTTGGGAGAAGCCAAAACTGACACCGCGGGTAAGGCGCACTACCAATTTACGATTCCTGCAACCTTGAAAACTCCTTCCCTACTAAATGGGATTCTAACAGCAACCGTTAGCGAAGTTGGTGGCAGAGCAGTCACCGCCTCCCACCGAGTTGTTATCCATCCATACTCACATTATGTTGGACTCCGGCAGACAACGACGGGAGATGTAAAAATTAACAAGCCGCTTCGTTTCGATTACATTGCTATCGACGATGCAATGGCAGCCGCGCCGGGACGAGCTTTAAAACTCAGTCTACACAAGGTCCATTGGAACACCATACTTCGGCAGAACACTGCAGGACGCTACAAGTACGTCTCTGAACCGCAGATGACAGAAGTGGAAACACAGATGTTAACTTCAGCGGAGGAAATGCAAACGGTGACGTTAACGCCCTCGGATTATGGCGAATACCGTGTTCGTATTGAGGACATCGCCTCAACAGCAACAGCAGAATTGAAGTTTTATGTCAGCGGATGGGGGCGTACCCCAGTCTCCATGGAGCATCCTACTCGGTTAGACCTAACGCTGGATAAACCTGCCTACCGTCCGGAGCAAACAGCGAAACTGTCCATTAAGGCACCCTTCCCCGGCACACTTTTGCTTACTGTAGAACGCGAAAAGGTGTTAAGCCACCGGACAATAGTAATGAAAAACAATACCGCAACTCTATCAATTCCGGTCCGGTATGCCTATAGACCGAATGTGTATCTTTCTGCAACGCTGATCCGTTCCATCCCAACCGAAGCGGCTGTGAATGGCGAGCAGTCACCTCTCCCCGCACGTGCGTTTGGTGTAATTCCATTGAAAATAGATGAAAAGCGGAGACGGCTCTCTGTAGAGATGTCGCTTGAGCAGACAGATGACACCGGTAGGAAAAAGAAGATCCCACTCTTCAATCCAAGCGGGGACACTACGTCAGTGGATGGCAGTTTGCAGGTCTCCGAGCCTGAAAGTAACGAGGTAACAGTTCGACCAAACAGCGAGGTGACCATAGCGTTTGAAGTCCACGGTAGACGCTCTTGGCAAAAATACGATGTCTGTATCGCAGCTGTTGATGAAGGGATTCTCGCGCTAACGGACTTCAGAACGCCTAACCCACATGATTACTTCTATCGACAACGCGGTCTTAAGACGCGCTCCTTTGACCTGTATAGCGGTATTCTGCCTGAAATCGCAGCTATTACCGACAATTCGAGTACAGGTGGAGATGGAGACGCGATGCTTCGGGCGGGCCGGCGGAAACGGTTGAGTACTGGCAGTATCCGACGGGTGAAGCCGGTTTCGCTCTGGTCAGGCTTTGTGAGAACGGATGGAAACGGACGCGGCACTGTTCAATTCAAAATTCCGCAGTTTAACGGAACGCTGAGGCTAATGGCAGTGGCATTCACCGGTGGAGATTACGGTGCATCGGAAACATATTTGACCGTCCGCGAACCTATTGTCTTAACCCCTACATTCCCCCGATTTCTCGCAGGTGGTGACAAGATTCGCATCCCCGTTACCCTTTTCAACGACACAGGCGAAGACGGAGAATTCAAGGTACAATTACAAGCGGCAGGCGATGTCCAGCTCCTTTCAGCAAGTTCAGAGTCTTCAGTCCTCAGTCCTCAGTCTCCAGTTAAAGAGGATTCTCTGACAACCCCAAGAAACTCTTTAACTGACAACCAACAACTGAAAACTGAAAACTCTCTCAGCATAGATAAGAGAGTTGAAGCGGGGGCAGAAGCACAAGTCTTTTTTGATATTCTCGTTCACGATGCCATAGGAGAAGCCGATTTTAATCTCTCCGCGCTCGGTAATACCGAGACGACACAACTGGAAGTAAAAATTCCACTGCGCTCTGTCGCCCCACCTGTCACAAAAACAGGACAGGGGGTGGTACGCGCCAATGAACCTGTGGATTTCATTTTGCCTGCGAATTTGATACCAGATTCGTCAGAGTTCAGTTTGACGCTATCCCCGTTCCCAAGTATCAAGTTTGCGGACAGCCTCCGCTACCTTGTCCGCTACCCACACGGATGTTTGGAACAGACAACGAGCAAGGTCTTTCCACTTCTCTACTTCAGCGACTTAGCACGCAGTGTCGAACCGATGCTGGCAGCAGAAAATTCAGTAGACTACTACATCACATCAGGTATCACAAAAATCGAAAGTATGCTGAAGTCAAACAATCGTTTTACCTACTGGCCCGGTGGTACTTACGTCAATCCATGGAGCAGCATCTACGCATCCCACTTCCTCGTAGAAGCACGGAAAGCAGGTTACGAAGTCGCAGATCGAGTTTACGAGGCAATGCTGGAAGGTTTGAGAGCACAAGCGAAATTTTCACCAAACATGGAAAACGAAAATGAAGGAAAAAAGATAAGGAGAGAGATTTCGCTTGCAACCTACGCAGCTTACGTCTTAGCTGCCGCCGGTCAACCCGATCGAGGGACGATGCACTACCTGAAAAACAGGGGTTTAAGCGGACTCAGCGATTACAGCCATTTCCAACTCGCAGGGGCGTTTGCTCTCAGTGGTGAACTCGAAACCGCTCTGTCAATGCTTCCGGTATCGGTATCACTCCCCGTTAACGGTAAAGGAACAGGACAACGGGAAACGGGCGGAACGTTTGACTCTCCTATTCGAGCCCAAGCCATTATGCTGGATGTGCTTGCTGAAGTCAACGCAAACCACCCATCAGTTCCGATGCTTGTCAAGAACTTGAGCGAAGCAGCATCGGACGGCAATCGCTGGGCAACAACACAGGAAAACGCTTTTGCTTTCCTCGCATTGGGCAAGATTTTGAAAAAGCAGATGGATCGAAATTACACCGGTACTCTGAAACTTAACGGCGAACACTTTGCTGACTTTGATGCAACGGAGACGCGCTACACGGATGAAGCATGGGACGGAACGCGCATCCAACTTTCTGTCGAAGGCGAAGGCAGCTGCTACTACTACTGGAGTGCATTCGGTATCCAACGCGACTCCTTTATTGAGGAATATGAGCGCGAGTTACAAGTGAGCCGCCGCTATTTCAACAAAGATGGCGAAGGACTGACCGGCACATTTGTGCACGGCGATTTAATCGTTGCGGAAATAACCGTCAAAGCACTAACCGCCAACCTTGAAAACGTCGTTATCGTCGATATGTTGCCCACAGGTTTTGAGATTGAGAACCCGCGGCTGGAGTCTCGAGCGGGCATTCCGTGGTTGAAAGCACAAGACTTCAAACCGGACTATCTCGATATTCGCGATGACCGGCTTATCTTCTTCGGTACGTTCCCACGGCAACGCGAACGCAAGTTCTATTACGCCCTACGCGCTGTTACACAAGGTGAATTTACGCTACCGCCTATCGTCGCTGAAGCGATGTATGATACAACAAAATCTGCCGTAAAAGGTAGCATGCGTATTGAAGTGGTTTCAGAATAGTTGTCAGTACTCAGTTGTCAGTTAAGAGGTTTGGGGAGTATCCGAATTCTCTTTCTGAAAACTGAAAGGTTTTAGCAATATTAAATAATAAATCGTTGATTTTCCAATTTTTTCAGCAGGCACCGAACCCGTAGGGGCAGGGTTTCCCTGCCCGCCATTGATAGAAAACGTGCATATTTAATATTCAAACTTGCTTTTTGGATGAGGTTTAACAAATAAATTGGGTAATTGTGGAAACCACGCAACGTGCGATGAATCGCACGACTACGAACCGATCCACTTGTTATCACCACACACTTAACTGATAACTGATAACCGATAACTGAAAACCGATAACCCTTGTAGACCGAGAAATGTTAGCGCACAGAATTTTATCCCCATTAAAAAATCACGTCCAGCGACACACCAAGAAGTTATTTTGGCTGCTACCCCCACTCCTTATCATCACTCTCTTCATGCTCGCAAACTGGTGTTTCCCGCTGCCCAAAGCACGTCTGCATCCACCGTCCTCTCCGATTGTGCTGGACAGAAACGGACAGTGGCTCCGAGCATTTTTAGCGGACGATGGCATGTGGCGAATAGCCATCAGCCATCAGCCATCAGCAGTCAGTGAAATAGCCATCAACCGTTCTTCTGAAGGCTTCCGAGAGCCGAGAACTGAGAGCCATTCTGTGTTATTACACCAAGCAATACTAACATCGGAAGATAGATGGTTTTACTACCACTACGGTATCAATCCAGTGTCCATTGTAACCGCCCTCTATGACAATCTCAAAGCAGGTGAGGTGGTGCGCGGCGGTTCAACTATTACCATGCAGCTCGCGCGACTGATGGAACCCAAAGCCCGAAATATTCCAAACAAACTTATCGAGGCGTTCCGCGCCCTCCAACTTGAACATGCCTATTCTAAATCTGAGATTTTAAACTTCTACTTCAATATGCTCCCCTACGGCGGGAACATCGTTGGAACAGCGGCGGCATCTCGGTTTTACTTCAACAAACCTCAACACGCCCTTAGCCTCGGTGAAGCCGCACTTCTCGCCGCTATCCCGAATGCACCAGAACGTTTGCGACCGGATAGATTTCCAGAAAATGCAAAAACGGCGCGTGAAAAAGTGCTGAACCGTCTTCTCGCACGTGGACAGATCTCCAAACAGCAGTGGCAGGAAGCATCGCAAGAGCCGATCCCTAAAACACGTTATCCACTCCCATTTAAAGCACCGCATCTCTCACGTATGTTAGTTAAACAGGCAGCATCTACAACAGACGGTAGAATATACACAACAATAGACACAAAGGTTCAGGAAACTGCAGTACGTATTCTTCGTGAATATCTGGATGCAGCGGGGAAACCAAGCCTGCAGGGGTCTCATAGTGCTGGGACAGGTGCGATCGTCGTTATGGATACGCAAAGTCGTGAGGTTTTAGCAATGGTGGGTTCTCACGATTTTTTCGACCAGCGCGCGTTGGGACAGATAAATGGGACGCTCGCGCCGCGCTCTCCCGGTTCTGCGCTCAAGCCTTTTGTCTACGCGCTTGCAATGGAACAGGGTTTGATTACGCCAGAAACACTGTTATTCGATGTGCCTGTCAGCTACGTCGGATATGAACCCGTGAATTACGATGGGAAATATAACGGCTACGTTACCGCCCGTCAGGCACTGGCACGCTCTCTCAATATCCCCGCCGTTAACCTGAATGCACGTCTGAAGAATATCACACTGTCCACCTTCCTCAAACAGGCTGGCATTTCCACGCTCGCACCCGATAGGAAGTACGGACTCTCTATGGTTCTCGGTGGATGTGAAGTGAATCTACTTGAGTTGACAACACTCTACGCAGGGCTGGCAAATATGGGAGAATTTGAGCCTTACCAAATAACAGTCAGCGGTCAGCAATCAGCAGTCAGCAGTCCACAGTCAGAAAACTTTCTTGCTGAAAGCCGATGGCTGAAGGCTAAAGGCTATTCACAACGTTTACTCCGGACGGAGACAAGTTTCATCATAACCGAGATGCTCACAACTTCACAACGCCCCGCGAACGCCGTTAAAAGTTTAGAAGTTTTTGAACGCACAATGAACCTGCCAAAGATCGCATGGAAAACTGGTACGTCTTACGGGCACCGAGATGCGTGGTGTATCGGCTACTCACCGACGTTAACGATTGGTGTGTGGCTCGGAAATTTCGATGGAAGAGGGTCTCCGATGCTGAGTGGGACAGACGCTGCGGCCCCTATTCTATTCGCACTCTTTAGTGCGCTAACAGGACAGGACACACACCGATGGTTCATCAAACCGGAACAATTGAAAACACGACAGGTCTGTGCGCTCAGTGGCGCACCGGTTTCACCACACTGTCCTACCCATAAGAGCGATGTATATATCCCCGGTATCTCACCTGTAGCGACCTGTGCAATTCACAAACGTATCTACGTCGATGAAACTACAAGGTATAGCCTCTGCTCTCACTGCCGAAACTTTTCGACAGATAACGCGCACCCCAAAATATTTGAAGAGTGGCCCGCTGAGGCAGCGACGTGGTTAGCAGAAAATGGATTTGCCGTGCCGGTTCTGCCAGAACATAATCCGTTGTGTACCGGTACAATCGCAGGGAACGCCCCCATTATTCTATCCCCAGCAGAAAACACTACCTACTACATTCGGGCAGGCGTGCCACTGGACAATCAAAAAATTCGATTGTCCGCTTCGGCTTCCAACCGAACACAGAATTTGTTCTGGTTTTTGGATGGTGAGTTAATTTTCAAAGGGAAAGCAGCGGAAGAATACTGGTTCACACCTGTTAAAGGGCAACATGTGCTAACGTGTGTGGATGCGGAGGGACGTTCAGCAAGCCGCCCGCTCCACATCTCAATGATACGGTAGAATAGTTTTTAGTTATCAGTTACAAGAGATTTTTGTGAAAGTCCTAAAGTCTCTTTCTTTCACTGTGAGGCAGACTGAAAGGTTTTTCGTATGAAGATTAAGAATTTAATCGGGTAATCCTATGACGTGCGATAACAAACAGATCGGTTCGTAGTCGTGCGATGAATCGCACGTTGCGTGGTTTCCACAATTACCCAATTTATTTGTTAAACCTCATTAGAAAAACCGTACTCTCACTGCGAGGCAAACTGACAACTATTTTCTCGACTTAAGTTTTCCCCATGTCGTCGTTAATTTCCCACCGGCATCGACAGCGAGGGTTTTTTCCATATTGGCTTTGACCTCTTCCGCCGTGAGAGCAACACTCCACATCTTAAATTCATCAATGATGCCGTTGAAGAAATTGCTGTTGCCTTGACTCGCTGCGATACACATACCTTGGGTCCCGAAATCCATACGGGCATCTCCACCGGCTTTCGCCTCAGCATCAAGTTCTCCGTTAATATACATCCACGCTATCTGTTTGCTCTGCGACCCAACGAAGTAGTACCATTCCGGCTCAAACACATCATAATTCGTGTGTATCGGTATTTCTACGCCTTGTGTCGCAAAGTAGAACCCGAATAACACGCCGCCGCGGTTGAACGTAATGTGGGGCCGTCCGCCACCATTCAAACGATAGAGCAGATCAATCCTGCCACCACCTTCAATCTTCTCGTCCGGTTTAAACCAAAACTCAATCGTCATTTCTTTCGGTTGATCAATTTTGAGTGGGTCAAAGTTGACACTTCCATTTTTGAATTGGAGTGCTTGACCGGCGATTCCTTCTACCCATTTCGCGTTTTTGATGTCGCCCGTGAAACCGTTAGGCCCAACATCACCAGCCTTATCTCCCTTTCCTTCATCAAAAGGTAAGTAGATAAGTAAATCTTTTTCTGGATCGGCTGCATGTGCTAACACACAACTCATTAAAAGCGTTGCAGCTACCAAACAGTATACTAATTGTCTCATCTTTATTCACTGTGAAAGCACCACACGAACATGCTCATCCGTAGTACTACCTTCACATTTCCCTCCAATTTTTTTAATGGTTATCAGCAGTCGGAGACCAAGAAGATTTCCGACAATCATTGACCGTCTCTTCTCTGATGGCTGACTGCTATTTCGGGGATCTCAGTTTTCCCTAAGTTGTTGTTAATTTATCGGGCCTTCAATTCGCCCCATAAAGTCGCTAATTTATCAGCAGGTTCAACTGCTGTCGGTGGGATGCCCTCACCGTTAATTTCCATGTACTCGTAGAGGACGGTTGAATCTCTGCCTCCTAAGCCGGGGCGGCCTTTATCGTAGGTCTTATCCTCAGTTTCAACCATCAATTTCCCATCAATGTAGGTCCTTAGGGTTTCGCCTTCCACTTCAAAGACTATGGTATATGCATCACCGCCTTTGGTATCCTTTGAATCGGGACGTTTCGGGCGGGGGCCACCGGTAATCTCATTCGCGGCACCACCGCTAAACATGAAAACCGAAGTCGTATGCGAGTTATAACTGATTTCCATGAAATAGAAATCCTGTGTCGGTTCCTGTGTCCGAACAAACAAATGGAAATAGGGCCCAACGACCTTCCGTGCCTTGACCTCCATTCGGTAATCGGTCCAGTTGTCCTCGCCAAAATAGATACCCGAATTCTGTCCACCGGCAACGGTGAGTTCAAGCATACCGTCCTTCACTTCTGCGGTTGCCTGTGGTCCGAGTTCCCAATCTGCAATCTCTTTGTCGCTATCAAACTCATAACGAATCGCTGATGCTGGGTGTATCGCTAATATAAAAGCAAAACAGACGCATACACAGAGACACTGAACGTTTAGCTGCTTCATGAGGTTTTCTCCTTATTAGGTGTGCTAAACACGAAATTTTTCGCTCGGTTTTCCTACGAGTTCACAGTAAATTTTGGAAACCTATCAACTGCTCCAAAGTCCAATTATTTTACACAACAAGGTATAATCTGTCAACCCTCTTCTCAATTTAGTTTTCCATCTTTGAAATGATTTTGGATAACCAGATCAAAGAGAATAGTCAATTGAACGGGTCTGATGAATGACCCTACAAAATTGACTTTTAAATGGAAACAAATTATAATTCAACCATAGTAACTATCAAAGCGTAACAAATTCTTTATGGTAAAAAAAGCAATATTCGCTATCGTTTTAATTGGAATTGGATGTATCGTTTTTTCCGTGGGTTCCGAGAAAGACCGGAAAATGTCCCAAGACATATTATCCGAAGGACCATCTGTTGAGCAGGAAGTCGAAACTGAAAATGTCCTCATCTATTGGACAAACAGATCAGGTAGAATTCGGCGCATTCCCTCAGACAGATCAGACATTGAAAACCTCTTTACTGACGCATGCTCTCCAATTGGTATAGCATTAGACATTTCCGGCGGTCAGATGTACTGGACGAGCGGTTGTAAAATTCAACGTGCCAACTTGGACGGCTCAAACGTTGAGGAACTTGTTCCACCCAGTAAAGGAATAAAGGAAGGTATTGCACTGGATGTTGATAGAAACAAGATGTACTGGACCGTCTGGAATGCTCCGGCGAATAAGATTCAATGCGCTAACCTTGATGGTTCAGACGTTGAAGACATCATCACGGGTTTGCAAAGTCCACGTGGCATCGCCTTGGACATTCACAATGGGAAAATGTACTGGGCAGACCTTGGTGCCGGTAAGATTCAACGTGCGAATCTCAATGGTTCAGACGTTGAAGACATCATCACGGGTTTGCTGGGTCCAAACGGTATCGCTCTGGACTTGGATGGAAGTAAAATTTATTGGGCAGATGAGTTCAGTGGTAAAATTCAGTGTGCAAACCTTGATGGTTCAAATCTCAAGACTCTTTTTGTTAGATACGGTAAACTTATCGGTCCTGCCATAAATATTCCCTTAGGTATTTTAGGTTTAAAAATATATTATGCGAATAGTCCGATCGGTATTGCCTTAGATATTTCCGATGGAAAAATATATTGGACAATTCCACATAAATATAAGGTTCAGCGCGCCAACCTTGATGGGTCCAATGTTGAAGATGTTGTCACCGACAGGACACTAACTATCGGCATTGCGCTGTCTACCGCACCATAGCAGCGGGAAATGTGACTGACCATCCCGTGTATGGACTTTGCCATTCGGACATCACCCCTTAGCATAACGAAAAGAAGATACCAATCCAAAAGGTAGCATAAATATTTTCTTGACATTTTTGTTTCACGGTGTTAAGATTTAACTTTAAACGGCATAGTTCGCTCTATCCCGTGTGGTTAATAGTAAAAGGAGAAATTTTAGGACGTATGAAACAATACAGAACCGATGAGATCCGGAACATTGCAATTATAGCGCATTCAGGAGCAGGCAAGACATCACTTGTTGAAGCGATGCTTTACAACGGTGGTGCGATTGAACGCATGGGGGCTGTCGATAGCGGAAATTCTGTAGCCGACTATGCCGCTGACGAGATAGAACGTAAAACGACCCTCAACTGTTCCGTCTGTATCGCAGAATGGGAAGGACACAAACTAAATCTGATTGATACCCCGGGCGCAGAAGACTTTTACGGAGACCTCCACAGCGTCCTCCGAGTCGTTGACGCTGTCGTCGTCGTCGTTGATGCAACAACTGGTGTCGAAGGTGGCACCGAAAAAGTGTGGGAGGTCGCTGATAAATACGAACTGCCGCGCCTCATCTTTATCAACAAAATGGATAAAGAGAACGCCAGCTTTGAAAACGCACTCGCGAGCGTTGAAGATATCTTAGAGACACGGGCTGTTCCTATTCAACTCCCGATCGGTAAAGAAGATCAGTTTTCTGGTGTTGTGGATGTCGTACAGATGGCAGCTTATTTGCAACCCGACGGCAGCAAACGCGCAGCGAAAGCCGAAATACCAGCAGACTTAGAGACAGAGGCTGAAGAAACCCGTGAAGCACTCGTTGAAGTCGCTGCAGAAAGCGATGATGAACTCATCGAAAAGTTTTTTGAAGGCGAATTGTCCGACGAAGAGATTCAAAACGGTTTACAACTCGGAATTTTTGAGAATCAGTTTACGCCTGTGCTTTGCGGTGCTGCTCTGAATAATATCGGCGTGCAACAATTGATGGATATGCTGGTAACTGGATGCCCGTCTCCAGTCGATGTAGGGGCAGTTACAGCAGTGGAAAATGAAGAGGAAAGTCGGGAACCGTCAACAGAGGCCCCGATGTCCGCCGTCGTATTCAAAACGATTGCTGACCCGTTCTCGGGACAGTTGAGCTTCTTCCGCGTTTATTCAGGTATCTTGGAAGGGGATTCCCAAGTTAGTAACTCGACGCGAGGACAGATTGAACGACTCGGAAAAACAGCCTTCATGAACGGTAAGGATCCGATTAGCACACCCCAAGTCGAAGCAGGAGACATCGGCGCACTCACGAAACTCGCCGCGACCCAGACAGGGGATACGCTATGTGATAGAGATAAGTCTATTCAACTCCCAGGCATCGAGTTCCCGAATTCTGTCATCTCTTATGCCATTAGCCCGACGCGCGAAGGTGACGACGAAAAACTGATGACATCCCTCACACGCATGTCCGAAGAAGATCCCGTGTTTAGGATTGAACGGAATGAAGTCACGAAACAACTTCTCGTTTCTGGACTTGGAGACCTGCACATCACCGTCAATCGGGAACGAATGTCAGATAAATTCGGCGTAGAAACCGATGTTTCACCGCCGAAAGTACCATATCGGGAAACGATTCGCCGAAGTGTTCGGGAAATCCAAGGCAGACACAAACGACAATCTGGTGGAAGAGGGCAGTTCGGTGATGTCATGATTAATCTCGCCCCCTTGCAACGCGGTGAAGGGTTTGAGTTCGTCAATAATATCGTCGGTGGTGCGATTCCACGTAACTATATCCCAGCTGTTGAAAAAGGCATCCGTGAGAGAATGGACAGGGGTTTACTTGCCGGTTTTCCAATCGTCGATATCCAAATCGACCTCTATGATGGAAAATACCACCCGGTCGATTCTTCGGATATGGCGTTCCAGATTGCTGGTTCCCTCGCGTTCTCTGCCGCTGCCGAGCAGGCCGATCCATGTCTACTTGAACCGATTATGAACGTCGCGATAACGGTTCCAGAACAGTTTATGGGGAACATTATCGGGGACCTGAACGGACGGCGCGGACAAGTGATGGGGGTTGAACAGATTGGGAGAAAGCAGGTCATTCAGGCAAACGTTCCGCTTTCGGAGATGCTCCGGTATTCGATCGACCTCAAGTCGATGACGAGCGCCCGTGGCAACTTTACCATGGAATTCTCCCATTACGACATCACACCTGACGATGTTGCCCAGAAGGTGATTGCTGCGTCGAAACAGGAAGAAGAAGAGTAGACTATCGGAAAGTCCATCGCTGGCGAGGTTTCAAACCTCGCCTCTCTTTGTATTTTGTAGATGTGGTTCACAAGATATTGGCAAGAATTTTTCAGTTGAGAATGTATTGGCTCAATTCACATTAACGCACAGAGGTTCCGTAGATGGCGTATAGCGATTGGACCTTAGAAACAGTGAAGAAAGCGTTTCACCTCGAAGAAGTTAACGCTGCCGGTATCTTTTCTGACACAGAACCGGTCGCTCCGAGTGCACATCTTAACACCGCACTGGCTCGGAACGTGCCATTAGCCTTTGCCATAGGCACAGAGAAGGCAAAATCAGAATTGATTGTCTCTGCAATTTTGGTTGAACTCTGGGAGCATTTCGACCGCGGTATTAGTTTTTTTTCGGGGATTGATTTTAATGTTGATGCCGAAAACGGCTTGACCGGTGTTTGTGATTTTTTGGTAAGTCTGTCGCCATCCCAATTTCATTTGGAGGCACCCGTCATCCTCCTCGTTGAAGCAAAAAGGGATAATTTGACAATCGGGCTTGGACAGTGTGTCGCAGAGATGGTTGCCGCCCAACGCTTTAATGCGGAAAGAGGGAACGACATCCCTTGCGTCTATGGTGCCCTTACATCAGGGATAGATTGGGTATTCCTTAAGTTGGAGGGAAAGAAACTGCAACTTGATATGGCAGCCTATCAGATTGCACAGTGCGACAAAATCCTCGGCATCCTCGCCAGTATGGTGGCACAAAAGGCGTGAAAGCAACGGGCAGATAACGCCATCCGCCCGTTGTCAAAATACACTAACCGTCAAGATGGAAGATCGCCATCTTCAATTCGGTCATCTCTTCTATGGCGTATTTTGGACCTTCCTTGCCCATACCACTCTCTTTGACACCGCCATACGGCATCAGATCCGCACGCCACTGTGTGCCCCAATTCACCATTAGATTGCCAGATTCAACCTCGCGGACAAACTTCATCGCCCAATCGACGTTCTGTGTGAAGATTGCGGCACTTAGCCCGTAGTTCGTATCGTTGGCGAGGGCGATCGCCTCGTCGATGTCGTTGACACGCGTTACACCGACAGCCGGTCCAAAGACCTCATCACAGGAAATTTTCATCTCCGGTTTGACGTTGGCAAGAATAGCAGGTGTAACGAACTGATCCTGCTTATCCCCACCAGTGAGGAGCTCTGCTCCATCAGAGACGGCCTCTTGAATCCATTCGGAGACACGAGTCGCATCGTCTTCTCGAATCATGGGTCCCATCCGTGTTCCTTCTACGAGCGGATCGCCAGTGCTGATTTGGGCGACTTCGGCTTGGAACGCATCCAAGAAATCCCCATAGATTTTCTCATGTGCGATGACGCGCTGCGTTGAGATACAGACCTGCCCAGCATTGGAATAACCGGACGCTGCCGCTGCACGTGCGACCTTCTCAGGATCAGCATCAGGCATCACGATGAGTGGCGAGTTCGAGCCGAGTTCCATCGTGACACGCTTCAATCCTGCGACCTTACAGATGTGTTCACCGACATCACGGCTGCCGGTAAAGGTAATCTTCCGGACGCGTCGATCCGCACAGAGTGTATCACCGATTTCGCCGCCGGGTCCCGTCACACACTGAATCGCTTCGGGCGGTGTGCCAGCCTCTAAAAAGAGTTCAACGAGTTTCAACGCGGAGAGCGGTGTGTCCGTCGCGGGTTTGATGATAATAGCGTTTCCACCTGCGATTGCAGGACCGGCTTTGTGGCAGACAAGGTGCAACGGAAAGTTGAAGGGACTAATACCGGCAACAATGCCACACGGGACACGAACGGTAAAGCCAAGTTTATCTTTGACCCCGGGCGCGCCTTCAAGCGGAATTGTTTCACCGGTTACGCGTTTCGCTTCCTCTGCGGAGAGTGCGATAATTTCCGAAGCGCGGGTAGCTTCAATGGTTGCCTCGGCGAGGATTTTTCCCTCCTCGCGGGTGATAACCTCGGCAAGTTCATCAGCCTTCTCCACCATCAAGTCCGCAACTTTCCGCAGGATTTCATAGCGTTCATAGCCGGTCAACCCTGCCATGATCTTTGCGCCGCGCTCCGCGGTCTGAATAGCGGTTTCGACATCGGCTGCATCCCCTCTCGGAACAGTGTCAACAACCGAACCGTCAAACGGACTCAGTACGTCAATTTTATTGGATTTATCAATCCATTCTCCACCTACGTGCATTTGCATAATGCGTTTTTCTCCATTTCTCGTTTTTAGGTATACAGTGTGTAGGCAAGCGTAAGACATGCCCTATAAGTGATGTGCACCTATTATTTTGCGGTTTTCAGCAGTCCCCAAGTCGTCGTTGCTTTCCCGGCTGCATCAACAGCAGCATATCCAGCCAATCCGTTATCCATAACATCGTTGAGTTCATCTTTAGAGAGTGCCTCCGTGAAGAATCCAACTTCGTCAAAAAGCCCAGTTGCTGCAACATTGCCAGGTCGCGCGCCGATCCAGATTGGTGATTTACTTGTATCCAACGTTCCACCGCTCGGTTTCTCGCCATCTACTTTTCCATCAACGTACATCTGAACGTTTTTGCCATCATAGATTTTGGCAATGTGGTGCCATTTACCATCAGCGATGATGGTTTTACCGTCAATCCGCCCGACGTTTCCTTTGACGTGCCACATAAAGACCGGATAGTCGTCAGTGTGAATCCATATATCAAGATGGCGCACATTTTCGGGTTCGGGCCAGACATCTCCATTTCGCCAGACAACATACTGCCACGAGGCGTTTTCCAGCTTCACCCATGCGACAAAAGAGTAAGGATCGGAATTGAAAACGTCGTCGTGATCAACGCGAATGTAACTATCGCCCTTGCCGGGAAATTTCAATGCACCACCGAACTTGCCGTCTTTTACCCATTCAAGGGAGCCTTTGATTTCACCGTCGTGTCCACTGACGACATCTTTGACAACCTTTCCACCATTTTCCTCAAAGAGCCAAGCACTCGCCAATCCGAGTTTTGCAGCGTGTGCGGAAACACCGACTCCCATCATAAGAATCAGTAGCGTGAAAACCTGCACTCGGCAGATGGTAAGTCCCTTCATCGTATCCCTCCTTTAGACGCGACCATTGTCAAGCGCGTTTTCATCTAATTCAACCCCTAATCCCGGTTTATCTGGAATAGTTGCATATCCATCAACAAGTGGAATCGTGGAAGGCGTGACAAGGTCAAAAGCACGCAAAGCATTGAGTGTCATCGAAGGCATAGTGGCATTCGGCATTACTGCAGCAAGGTGCATAACGTAACAGGTTGTAATACCGAGTCCAACAATCTGTATCCAGACGGGGAGATGTGCGGCATCGGAAATAATTGCTTCCCGTTTGGCATTCGCAGCGCGTGAGTCCGGGTAAGCGATAATAAAAGAATCGTTCATCTTTGCCCGAATTGCCTCAATCGGGTCTGGGTTACCGAAGTGAATTGTTATCGGGACATCAGTGTGCTGCTTGATTTCTTGGTATCCAGCGATATCCGCTTGTGGGATCGGTGTCTCAAACGACTCTATATTGTAATCTTGGAGTTGGCGTGCGACTTCAAGGGTACGTTCAGGGGTTTCAAACGAATCATTCGCATCAACACGGAGCTGATAATCATCCGGTACAACCGCCGTAATCGCCTCCACCTGTTCAAGGACTTCAAACCACGGGCGGGCTTTGATTTTGTGAAGCCGATAACCGAGGGCATAAGCGTGTTGTGCTTCTGCTGCCCACTCCTCCGGTGTCATATCAATAGACCAGTAGCCGAACGACGTTTTATCGTGAACCTTCTCACCCAAAAGTTGATGCACTGGCACGCCGAGTGCCTTACCCATGATGTCGTAAAAAGCCTGCTGAAGCGGTGTCGGTGCCCAACCGTTCATAAACTCAAAGGGGTTTCTACCGATGTACCGTTGCGTGACATCATCCGCCTGAAACGCACCATCACCAATTCCAACGAGTCCGACATCAGTGTGAACCTTGTAAACGTAGTCGATTTGGTAAAGATTGCGGCGCGTCATGAGTTCATAAATGCCTTCATGATACGGCACTCTCACCTTTATAACGTCAATCTGGGTAATTTTCATTAAGTGCCTCCGCGGAATAGTCTTCAGTTAAGAGATTTGCGTTTAGCAAGTCCTTTCTTGACTTTAACCATCAACGCGTGCCTTAACATTTATAACGGAGTCGCGTTGATGGTTAAGACTGCTAACTATCATCCTTCTGAATTATTCATCCCGACGAATCCAACTGACCACATCTTCTGCCTCACCCGTTCCACCTTCAACGCCATCACTACCGAAAGAGATGAGATCGTACCCGTATCGGTCATGGGTACCGGGGCGGACATAGACGTACGGATTCCCCCATGGGTCCTCCGTAACCGGGATTTGAATGTAGGGTCCAAGCCAGTATATAGGGCTTGGCGGTGCTTCAGGTTTTTCCCAGAGTGCTTTCAAACCTTGTTCAGTCGATGGATAATCGCCGTTATCTTTGGCGTATCTATCGAGAGCAATACCAAGCGTTTCAATATCTTCAGCGGCTTGCGCCTGTAAAGCGCGACCAGCTTGTCCAAGCAACCGAGGTGCTAAAAGTACTGCCGCAATAATTCCGAGGACGATAACGACAACTAAGACCTGTATTGATGTTAATCCTGCCTGTTTAGAATGAATTGATTTCACACATTTCCTCCGCAATCCGCGCATATACGCCTAACCTAACATAGCAAAGACAAAAACGTTATCCGTCATCCGTTGAAATATTTCGTAATGAAGTCAAAACGGACGCTCCGCAATTACTTACGGTGAATGCGTAAGTCCTTGAAATATTAAAGACAACTGAAAACAAACAACTGACAAGCATTGTATCATATCTTCTGAATTGTGTCAATTGTGATACCACCCACTATCTAAAGGTAGGGGCTTCGGTTTCGTAGCAACTGCGTTCTCACCAAAGGTTTGAACGTCTTATTGTCGCTCCACCAGCAGGCTATTATTCCGAATCAGATCGGCTTTATCGCGCATTATTACGCGGGTACCCCAGCCTGCAAAATGTTTATCGCAGCGTTTACGTCTCTATCGTGATGTGAACCACAGTCAGGACATGTCCACTGCCTATCTGAAAGCGTTAGATTTTCGTTGAGGTGTCCACAATCCGAACAAGGCTTCGTCGTAGGGGTCCAGCGACCTGCTTTGACGAGTGTTTTGCCATATTTCGCACACGTCCACTCGAGTATCAAGACAAATTCACCGAAAGCAATATCAGAGATTTTGCGTCCCCACAGGCGTTTCATTCCTTCAAGATTGAGGGTTTCTATGGCAATCTTATCGTATTTTCGCACAAGCCGTAGGGCCAATTTGAAGAACCAATCGCGTCTCTGGTTGGCAATCTTTTTGTGGATACGTGAGAGGTGTCGCTTCGAGCGATACCAGCCATTAGACAAATACTTCTTTCGCGAAAGCGACTTGTTTGCTGAACGGACTGTGGTGAGTCCTTGCTTGTAGAACTGTGGCGACGCTATCTTAATACCGTCCGAAAGAGTGAGGAATGTTTTACAACCGAAATCTACCCCTGCCTCGCTACCGGTCAAAGGGAGTTTCTTGGAAGGTTTAGAATCCTCACAAGTGAGATACAAATAATAGTCGCCTACGTTATCACGTTTGATTGTGACCTTTTTGATATGTCCACTCCACTTACAGTGTTTCCAAAAGGTGAAGCACTTTTTTAGACAGTTGATTCTCAACCGATTGCCTTCTATTTTGTAGCCTGCCTGTGTAAAGGTCATGGAGTTGTATTTGTGAATGGGTTTGATTTTCGGTCTACCGACTTTACACTTTGTTTTACCTGTTTTTCTGTCTTCTATGTTATCAAAGAACCTTTGGTATCCTAAATCAATACGGATAGCAACATCTTGTATCATTTGGCTCGGCAAAGCGTTCCAATGGGGATGCGTTGTCCGTTTCAATGTGGTGATATGTTTCAAGATACGAGAAAGTGAAGCATACTTACCAAATATGCGATAGTAACGACGCTGTAGACGCAATAAATGAACATGCACACTATGCATATCGTCTATCAGATTGCCAATCTGTATTATATTAGATTGATGGGACAACTCGTATTTATACGTTTTCATCTATTTTATCCGTTATCCGTCTTTACTCATCACGAGTCAGAGGAAACCAGCACGTTACCAAGTGATAACGCTCGTAATGCTGGTTTCCAACGGATACTATAAGTACACCACATTTTTAGCACAATGTCAAATCTTTTTTCAACGACAATACCTGATGCCCGTCTACATCCCGCAAGCTAAAGCATGGGGATTTGACGGGAAGAGTGTTAAAAAACTTGACACGTCCTACCACACGTCCTATAATAATCTACTATAACGTGATTTTGGTCAAAAACAGCCCCATTAGATAATACGGAAAATTCAGAGAATGGTGTCAGGTAAAATCTAAATTTGTCAAACAGTGGAGGTATCTGTAGATGGCGAAAACAGTTTGTATTGTTGGAACAATGGATACGAAAGGCGTGGAATTCTCGTTCATCAAAGCGCAGATAGAATCAGCAGGAGTCTCAACGTGTGTTATCAATACAGGTATATTGGGCGAACCACAATTAACGCCGGATGTCTCTGCAGATGAAGTCGCACAAGCAGGAGGTTCAACCCTACAGGCTTTGAGAGATGAAGGGGACCGGGGCACCAGCGTCGCTGTGATGGCAGAGGGCGCGGCAACGCTCATTGCTGAGAAACATGCTGCGGGTGAAATTGATGGAATAATTTCGCTCGGTGGCTCCGCAGGCACTACCATCGGCACAACAGCAATGCAGGCTGTACCAGTGGGAGTTCCGAAAATTATGGTGTCAACCTTGGCATCCGGTGATACAAGCCCCTATGTCCAATCGAAAGACATAAGTATGATGTATTCTGTCGTGGACATCGCCGGTATCAACCGTTTGTCAAGACAGATTCTTGCTAACGCAGCGGGTGCTATTGTCGGGATGGTAAACGCGGAAGCACCAGCAGATGCGGAAGCTGATAAACCTTTAATCGCGGCGACGATGTTCGGCGTGACAACTCCGTGTGTCACAAAGGCGAGAGAAATCCTTGAAGCTGCTGGCTATGAAGTACTCGTGTTTCACGCAACCGGTACAGGCGGGCAAGCGATGGAGGACTTGGTGAAAGGCGGTTTTCTCGTGGGGGTGTTAGACGTGACGACGACGGAGCTTGCTGACGAATTGGTAGGTGGAATTCTGAGTGCGGGTCCCGACCGGTTGGAAGCCGCAGGAGAATCTGGATTGCCCCAAGTTGTCGCCCCAGGTGCATTGGATATGGTGAACTTCGGTCCCCCTGACACAGTACCAGAGCAGTTCAGTGATCGGTTGTTCTATCAGCACAATCCGACAGTGACCTTGATGCGGACAACTGCTGAAGAAACCGCTGAACTCGGACGCATCATGGCGCGCAAACTCAGCGAAGCACACGGACCTACCACGGTTATTATCCCGACACAAGGCATATCAGCGATCGACAAAACCGGGCAACCTTTTGATTCACCTGAAGCGCGAACTGCATGGATCGAAAACCTGAAAGGACACATCGCGGACAATGTCACGGTTATTGAGATGGACGCTCACATTAACGACGACGAGTTCGCAACAAAACTTGCAGAAACGTTGTTGGAGAGCATAGCGTAAAGAGGAAACAAATGGCAAGGACTTACAAAACACTGACCGAATCGGATGTTAATCATTTCATCGAAAAAGGACACATTATCCTGAAGAACTGCTTCCCACGCGAATTAGCAGAAGAGTGGCGATCCTTAGCCTTCAAGCGACTTGGTTATGCTCCAGATGATCCAACGACTTGGGAAGAGCCACGTATCCACTTACCTTCAATGAACCGCGTACCGATTCAGGAAATCGCGCCGAGGGCATGGGATGCCATCTGTGATCTGCTTGGCGGTGAAGACAGGATTATAAATCTGAGGGATAACACAAAACCTTCATGGGGTGACGGATTTATTATCAACTTCTCATTAGGTGCAGAAACACCCTGGCAACCCCCTTCTTCAGAAGTCAGTGGTTGGCATAAGGATGGCGACTTCTTCCGTCACTTCCTCGACAGCCCAGAACAGGGATTGCTCACTATCGTTGTCTGGTCGGATATCTATCCGCAGAGCGGTGGCACATTCGTGGCGTGCGATTCGGTTCAGCATGTCGCACAACGGTTGTATGAACACCCGGAGGGATTGCCACCGGGAGGGTTTGGGCAACTCATTGGGAAGTGCAAGGACTTTGTAGAAATTACGGGGAACGCAGGCGATGTTGTGCTGCTGCATCCGTTCATCTTGCATGCCGCATCACAGAATCCTTCCGGTCGGGCCCGCTTTATCACAAACCCGCCTGTTGGTCTCGCGGAACCGATGAATTTCAATCGTGAGAATCCTGACGATTTCTCACCGGTGGAGTTAGGTGTGCTGCACGGATTGGGGAAAGACCGTCTGAATTTTAAGCCGACAGCACCACGTGAACGTTTAGTCCCAGAGCGCGTCAAGCGTCAGAAGAAGATGCTGGAGGAGCAGAAGAAACGGCTTGAAATGGAGGAGTAGGGCGAGGTTGGAAACCTCGCCAGCAAAACAGGTGAACCGGTGCGGCGACTTTATTCAAATTGCTGTCGGCTTTGATTGCACGCCTTCCCTTTGCCTCGAATCACGTCGGTCTGCTGCCATGTATCAATCGCACGACAGATAGCGTCACTCTCACCGAGACGTTTTTGCATCTCAGATTTCGTAAACCAGTCGCAGCCCTTGTTCGCGAGCGCATCAAGATTAAGGTTGTCGTCCGAAAAGCCGTAGATGCGACAGATACCATCTCCCTCTTCAACATCTTCAATATAGGACATCCACGACACCTCTAAATCGAGTTGGGTTTGGGTGAGTTCTTGCAGTGAACCGATCCGTGCGCCGACATCCCAACCAACGAGTTTCTCCTCTTCCCAGCCTTCGCCTCCCGGCAACTCCCAAGACGCTTTTTCGGCATCGCGGCGCACCAAGAATTTCGATTCCTGACCAGATGGATCCTCAATGAGTAGGCGTGTTGCCGTAATAGGCTTGTCGAAACAGGTTGGTATGAGGCGTTTACCATCGTCGCTTAACGCCTCCAACGCGGTGGGGTTGTAAGAATAATATCCCGCTGCGGGGGGTGCGTCCACCGCACAATATTTATTGAAAATACCGCATCGGTCTTCAGTTGTTGTTCCCGCGGGAGCCTTGTGCCAGACATGCTCGTTGACAACGAGTAAGTCCCCAGCTTTGAGTTCTGGATCAATGAAGGGCGGCAGCTGCTCAGCAGCCGGACGGGTGAGATCCAAGATATGTGCGTCTGGATCGATCACCTGCGTCAACTTATGCGATTTGGGGGACACGAGAAAAGGACCGTATGCCTCATCAAAATCGGTTAGTGGAATAATGGCGAATACCCAGTTCATAGACGAACCGACAGGTCGCCACCGTTTGTAGTCGCAATGAGCACCGGCACCCTTATCACCCGGCGTGCGTAGATAGGCGACGTAAGCCGTCAGGTGCGCGGGTTGACCGAGGGCAGACTCCACGGTACCAACAACCGTTGGATGCTCGGCAATAGCAGCGAGACCAGGTGCAGCGAGACGGTTCCCACTCACTGTGTATTTCGCTGGCTGAGGATACGTCAGCGAGGATGGATAGGCATCACGTTGGACCTCTCTTTGGACGACGCGCCGAAGTTCATCCGCTTCCTTAGGAGACAAAACGTTGCGCACAATGAGATAACCTTCCTCATTGTAGTCGGCAATCTGTTGTTCACTGAGCACTGGGGTTATCGTTGTAGTCATAACAAAAAGCTCCTTCTCATCAAGCCTTCACTCAGGGGAATTGTAGTGTGTTTGACAGGTGACAGAAAGCCCACAGGTTACTTTATCTTCATCACAACAAGCGTCACATCATCTTCTGGCGGTCTTCCCTGTGCCCATGACACGCCAGCGTTGAAAAGATGGTCAATAATCACTTGGGGTGATTGGCTCGCTACCTCCGCAAATAGTTCCTTCGTTTTTGGATAGTCCAACATTTCGTTTTCAGGGTTCAACATTTCCGGCAGGCCGTCACTCATAAACAGGAGCGTATCGCCCGGCTGGAGCTCAAACGATGCTTTTTCTCGTTCCGCTCCGACAAACCCGCCCAACGGCATGCCTTCAAGCAATATTTCTTCAACGAGGTCTTCGTTCGCTCGGTAGATGAGTGCAGGCGGCATCCCTGCCCCCGCAAGCTCCAATTTATTGTGGCTGAACGTGACAAGGGTCATCACCATGTACAACCTTTTTAGATTCATGCTCTTAATGCCTTGTGAGATACGGTCAAGTGTTTCTAAGTTGTCGGCATCCGGTGCCGATGTTTTGAAGAGGCTCTTGACAGCGGAAACGACGAGCCCAGCATTCATGCCGTGTCCTGTCGCATCTCCGATTGCAAGTGTAAGTCGGTTGTCCTCCGTAAGATTGTAGTCATAATAATCACCCCCGACCTCTGTTGCGGGTTGCATTTTGAATGCGACCTCAAGATTAGGAAGTTGGGGGACATCTTGTGGTAGCATCGACATCTGGAGTTTACGTGCTTCTTCTAATTCCTCCGTTTTGCGAGTGTTCTCAACCTCCAAGAGTTGCCGCTCAAGTGCTTCCGTCTCAAGTTTTCGGTGCGTTCGGGAGAAATTGCGAGCAAGGTAAACCGACATCGAAAAAAGCGGGGCGAGGGTTATAGCGAGTGCACTAAATCGCCAGTTTATGTCTCCATCATATCTTGTATATGAGACGAAAAAAGTGAACATGAACGGAAGGATAATAGGCATGAGCGAGCCGAGTCCAAAAATCCACGCGCCATCTTTTCTCTTGAAGATGGCGACGATAATCACACGCGCCATCTCTAAAAACGTGAGAGCGGTTAATAGAGATAGGAGTAGAGACCCAGTGAGGGATATCTCGAAGATCTCCCCCGTAGTCGCTCCGAGTACGAGTATTGGGACAGTCCCAACACCAAAGAAGATCAAGCAGATAGATATAACCCAACCGATAAGAAAGAACCAAGACAGTTTAGGCAACTTCGGATAAAAGAGGGTGTAGAGAAATAGCATTCCTGCTAAAAACATCAGTACATAAACACACGCAAGTAACTGAAGTAGAAATAGCATTTGTGTTACACTTGTTGCTAAAAAGACAAGTTGAAAGCCAAGGAAAACAAAAGCACCGATGCTCCCTATCGAGATTGCAAAATAAAAGTTTTCGCGTGCCCGCGGATAAAAGATAAACAATAATAAGTGTTGCAGCATCATGAAAATCGAAATCGCCGCCCACACCATCTGAAAAGTGGTGACTTCGCGAACAATGGTGACATGTCTTTTAATGTTTGGGTTCAGTTCTGTCAATCTGAGTCCAAAGCCACGCATCGGTATCGATTCGGGAGAAGAAAAATTGGAATACCGGACTGCGATGACATGATCGGTTTTGCCCGAGAACGAAATCACTTGCGGGGTGCGCTCCCAATACGGTTTTTCTTCTTTTTTCCGGGTCCCGACTGTGCCGAATTTATAGATCAGCTCCCCATCAAGATAGATTTCAGACGCACCCGCTTGATAGGTTACATAGAGCGCCAACGGCAGATGCCAGAGTTGCTCATCAGGAACAGACAGATGAAGTCTGAACCAACCGATACCCTCCCATCTATTTTCGGAGAGTTTTTTTCGGGACAGTAGTGTACTCATGGATTCCCACGCGGTATCATCAAAGGTTGGATTCGCCCATTCCGGATTATCACCCGGATGATACTTCCAAGGGGTAGAGAACAAATTTGTCCCTGAATGGACAGCCTCTAATGTCAGGACACGTATACCAGTGACGGGCACAAAGTTGCTCTCTTGCGCAGCTCCTTGCGATACAAATCCGAACATCGCTAAAATGAGATAGGAAGTTAGAATTAATCCTTGCCGCATACTAAAAATTCAATTCCTTCAAAATTGGGTGTGCCAAAACGGAGGCGACTTCTGTCCAAGCCTGTTGGCTATTTTCACGCGAAAGGTCTGGGATGAACCCGAAATCGAGATAGAGTTTGACCGCAGGAATTCGTCCGGTTGATGTGCCGAGAAAACAACGTTCATGGGATTGTTTCAAGCGTGCCATCGCTACAGACATCATCGGTTTGGAAAGCCCACGCCCTTGATAATCCGGATGAATCACGACCCAGTGGATTTGTCCCCATACTTCTCCATCTATATCTTGCCACCACGCCGTGATTGTGCCTATCTCCTCACCTGTATCCGTGGTAAGATAAAAACTTCTATCCTCCAGCACTGAAAGATGATGTCCAAACTCGCGATCAAAAAGTCCATCGTCAATTTCCATGTAAGGTTCGCCTGCTTTCAGAATCCGTGTCCAGATATGTCCCTCATTCCGGCGATAATTCCGGATGGCATATCCCTCTGGAATAGGGAATTGTGGGATATTTTCCATGTTCTCACGAAGCATTCTGACGCTGTAGTTTTTCATTATTGAATGTGGGATTGCGGAAGATGAAGTTCTAAAAACCTGATGCTCACGTAAGTTAATATAGCAAACGCTACGGAAAAATGGCAAGGATATTTTGATAGTTGTCAGTTTTCAGTAGGGCGATGTTAGAAACCTCGCCAGCGAAGGAAATATGGAACAAGTGAAGTTGGAACCCCGCAGTAGAAGACGGATAGGTGGCACAGAATTTGATTGCTTTTTCGGAAATTATATGATACTATGTATCTATTATGGAAAAATCACCTACCCCCATTCCAATTTACACAATAGGCTATGGAAGTCGATCTATATCGGAACTCATCGAAGTGCTACACCAGTATGAGATTGCCTACCTGATTGATGTGCGTTCAGCACCTTATTCCCGCTACAAACCTGAATTCTCCAAGGAACCTTTAGCAAACGAATTGGCACGGCACGGTATCCGCTACGTGTTCATGGGAGATACACTCGGTGGCAGACCCGACGACGAAACGTGCTACGTCAACGGGAAAGTCGATTACGAAAAGGTCAAAGCCACAGTACCCTATCAGCACGGGATTGAACGCCTCCATGCTGCCTTTCTGCAACAACAATCCGTTGTTCTGATGTGTAGTGAGGGAAAGCCTGAAGAATGCCACCGATGCAAACTTATCGGCACGACCCTTACGGAGGATAATATGCCTATCATTCATATCGATGAGAACGGTGAGCAATTGACGCAGGAACAAGTTATTGAACGTTTGACAGGTGGACAATTGTCACTGTTTGGTGAAGACACATTTTACTCTCGGAAAAAATACTCCTAATTCAAATCTACTATGAAGAAAATCAAAATTATTACGATCGGTGTATACGGCTTTGACGCAGCAGGTTTTTTTGACGCTTTATGCAAGGCAGAGGTTGATACGTTCTGCGATATTCGCAGCCGACGCGGTGTACGTGGTGCGACCTACGCATTCGCTAATAGTAAGCGGTTACAGGCACGGCTCGCGGAACTCGGCATCCGATACATCCATAGAAAAGATTTGGGACCGACGAAAACCGTTCGAGAAAAACAGGCAACAGCGGATAAAGCCACGAAAACTGCCAAACGCAAACGAACTAAACTTGGAAAAGCGTTCATTGAAGCCTACCACACAGAATGCCTTGATACATTTGACCCACAAAGCCTACTGGATGAACTGGAATCGGATGCCAAAGTTGTAGCACTCTTTTGTGTCGAAACTGCCCCGGATGCATGCCACCGCTCCTTAGTAGCCGATAAACTGGCGAAAGCATTTAATCTGGAGGTTGAAGACATTTTACCGTGAGAGTCTTAATTGTTGCGAAAACCCGCATGGGTAGGGGCGCGTGCATCGGCGCGATTACAGAAACAGGAGAAAGCGTCCGACTGGTCCCATTTAATGCTGATCCTCACGATGGGGCAAACCGAGAATATGAGGTTGGCGATATTTGGAAGATAACCGCCGAACCTGAAACTTCGTTGACCCCGCCGCATAACGAGAATATTGTTGTTCATAAAAAATCGCGCCTTCACACCGCAAAAGACACGAAAGATTTGGTGAGTGCCATTGAACTTTTGATGCCGCCGAAAACTGGGGATCCACGAGAGCTTTATGAAGGCTTATTGAAAACGACAAGTAGCGGTTCGCTCTACATTGCTGTGGACGGTGATATTCCACCTTACAGTACTACGTTTTGGAGGCCGGATCAACCGCTTACTCGCGATACAGAAGGGAAACGAATACGATATCGCTATCCTACTGAAAATGGGAGCTGCATGCTCACCTTTGTCGGTTTCCAAGAACCGATTGAGACAATTCCTGCAGGTATGCTCTTACGTGTGTCACTGGCACATCGGTGGAGACCAAAAGATCAGCCCGATGCTGAAGAACGGCACTACGCGCAGCTCTCTGGCTGGTTTTTTGAAGAAGTAGAACAGGGGCAATCAGAACATCCCAAAGAACAGGAACAGACTTCACCACCAACTTCAACGCAAACTCCCTTAGATATCCTCACAAACGTTTTCGGACATGAAGAGTTTCGTCCATTCCAGGAGACTATCATCAACCACATCCTAAAACGACAGGATGCGCTGATTGTTCTACCCACAGGGGGCGGGAAATCACTCTGTTATCAATTGCCTGCACTTATGTTTGATGGCGTGACCGTTGTTGTTTCGCCACTAATTTCACTCATGCAGGATCAGGTGATGCAACTACAAAACCGCGGTATTCGTGCTGCGTTTCTCAACCATACTGTTGGGAATGCAGAATACGTCGCCACGATGCGACAGGTCAGACAGAGCGAAATCAAGCTGCTTTACCTTGCCCCTGAAACGCTCGTTCGCCCCGAAATACTTGTTATGCTTGAGGATTCAGATGTTGCCTGCCTTGCGATTGATGAAGCCCATTGTATTTCAGAATGGGGACACGACTTTCGGCAGGAATATCGACAGTTGGTTTCTATTCGCGAACGCTTCCAAAACGCTGTTTGCGTCGCTCTAACAGCTACTGCGACCCCGCGGGTTCAAAATGACATCAAAAAATTACTCAAGTTTGACGACAGAAATGAGTTCATAGGCAGTTTTGACCGAGAAAACCTATTCATGGCTGTTGAACCGAAAGTTGAATTGCTGGAACAGACGCTCGCGTTTCTTAACAGGCATCGCGGCGAATCCGGCATTATATATTGTCAAACCAAAAAGCAAGTTGAATCGCTTTGCCGTAATTTAACCGCCAGACGCTTCTCAGTACGTCCTTACCATGCAGACCTGGATAACACAACTCGGAAACAGAATCAAGAAGCATTTATTAAAGGCGACATTCAAGTGATCGTCGCCACCATTGCGTTCGGGATGGGAATAGATAAGGCGGACGTACGTTTTGTTCTACACGCCGGTTTGCCCAAGGAACCCGAATCTTACTACCAAGAAATCGGTCGCAGCGGTCGCGATGGACTTTCAGCCGAATGTCTCTTGCTGTTTAGTTACGGCGATGTTGATACCATTAATCACTTCATCGATCAAGGCGCGCAATCCGAAAAACAGGGACGACTGGAAAGATCGCAAACACTAATTTCGTGGGCAACGTCAATAGCGTGTCGTCGAAAAGTGTTATTAAGCTATTTTGGCGAGCAATACGATCAAGAAAATTGTGGGATGTGTGACAACTGCCGCAAATCAGAAATCGAGCGTGTTGACTTGACGGTACCAGCGCAAAAATTTCTCTCCTGTGTCCTCCGGACAGAGGAACTGTTCGGGGAAGCGTATATCATTGATGTCCTACGCGAGTCAAAGCGAAAAAAGGTTCTTGATAACGGACATAACAAACTCTCCACTTATGGTATTGGTATGGAATACAGCAAAACGCAGTGGCGATATTTGTCTCATCAATTCCTCCAACACAAATTACTTGAACGGGACGCGCGGCACGGCAGCCTCCGCGTAACTCAGAAAGGTTGGGGAGTGCTCAATAGCAAAGATAAATTTTGGGGATTTTCGGTGGAATCGGTAGATATTCTCACATCCGAAGTGTCCTCTGAATATGCTTCGGAACTCTTTGAATTACTTCGGGTTGAACGAGACAAAATCGCTGAAGCGGAGGGTGTACACCCTAATGCGGTTTTTCACGATAAAGCACTGCAAGCGATGGCGACCTATTTTCCGACATCTGAAGAATCGTTCAGAGTGATGCCAGGTGTGGGACCCGCAAAAACGGAAAAATACAGTGATGTCTTTTTACCTATCATTCGTGCCTATTGTAAAGAATATGGAACGAATCCGGTAGCGCGCCCGACTGAGGCATTGAATACCGATCCACCAACCTCCGCAGAACCGAACGCACAAGCTCTGGAACTTTGCGAGCTACTTCGCGATAAACGCAAAACTGTGGCAGATAAAGAAGAGGTAAGGGCATTCCGTATTTTTTCTGACAAGATCTTAAAAGAAATAGTCACCCATTTGCCACGAACCCGAGAAACGTTCAGACAGATTCAGGGTATTGGGCCCGCGAAAACGGAAAAATATGCTGATATTTTCTTGCCGATTATCTGTGCCTACTGCGAAGAACATGGTATTGATTGAAGTCTTTTTATCGCATCTCAGAAGTATTTTGCACCTCTGAAGGCAGCTCTTGCATCACAGGAATGACATAACTCCAAATTGTCAATCCCTCTATTTTTTCTGTCTCTACTCGTGGTTCTGGTTCTTCTCGATGATCAAAGACGATGTAGTATCCTTCCGTTACACCTTCAGATCTGAGATATGTTACAAGCTGCTTTTTACCTGCCTGATAACGACTATCGCCTCTCCATATCTTTGTTTCAATGATGTACTTCTGTTGGTTGTGGATGATAATGATGTCCATCCTACCTCGACCCGTTTGAACTTCAATGTACATAAAACCGCCGATAATTTTAACAAACTGGTCGAGATACGCGAGTAGAAGATGTCTACCAACAGATTCTTGTGGCGTATCAGGGACTTGTAGAATTTTGAACCCTGCACGAGCAATGAAATCCCGAAAGTTGTCAAGTAACGCCGTCATATCAATCTGTTCTGTAGGTGTAATATAATTGAGAAATTCCTCATCGGTACCTCCAGGAAGGTACTGATGCTCTAATCCATTCACTGTCGGTTTAAAGGTTCTTATGATGCGATAGAGATAAATTGGATTGAGAATTTCACACATACCATCAGGAGCTCTTTTGATGACACCATACATGGCAAGTTCATTGATGATGCCATCGTCCATATTGAAATCTACGCCTTCATCCCGCGCCATAATCCGCATCAGCACACTTTCAAAGCGCGGGTTTTTGCGGATATTGGTTGTCAGATGCTCAATGTTGGTGTTCCGTTCGTGTAGCATCTGAGCGTGTGCTTTTGAAAAGTGCGCCATGGTAATCGGCTCAGTTTTTGGGATGTTCAATTCCTCTGTGAGAATCTGTGCGAATCGACTTACAAGGAAGGGTTGACCAGCAGTCTGCTTATGGATAGATGCTATAACTTCTGGGACAAAAACTTGTCCGACTTCATCCGTATATTGCCCAAGCAGTTCCTGCACCTGTTCAAGGGTGAAGTTGGGTAGATGGAATTCATCTTGAATATTGAACGGAGAAATCGAGCGGTCATAGTTAAGTTGAGCGATACTTTTGACACCAATGATGCCAACGCTATGTGGGCACCGAGGTTTACCGGCAATGTAGATATGGCGGAGCGTATGAAGAAAATCACTCAACGCAACCTGCGGGATACCATCAAATTCATCAATGACGATTACAACCTGCTGCCCAGCATGTTCAGCGTCCAGAAAACGTGCGAACCGTTTAAAAAATCTCATCATCGAAAGATGATTTGTTAAAGTTGTCCCTTCCAAAAATCCTCGTAAAGCCTCAGAGGGGACACATCCTCGCCCTTGGAAAACGGCTTCTATCTCTTCGCGCATCTGTTCATAGAGATATTCATAGAAAGTAGACAAGGTAAGGTTTTTACAGACATCAAAATTCAGTTGAATCGGAAAATAGTCTATCGTCTGCTCAACTGATGCTGAACCAGCTATAAGTGCTGCTAAGGCATCTTGAAAGAAGGTAGTTTTTCCTGTTTGACGGGGTGCGAACAAGACGATATATTTACCTTGTTCAACACGATTGATGAAATCGGTAATTTCTTCGGTACGTGAAACAACGTAGTGCTCTTGGGGATTGACGGGACCTTGTGTTCCAAAACGTCTCATTTTTCGTTTCGCTCCTGTATTAATGAGATATTGTATTATATCTGATTGATGAAATCAACGCGAAATTTAGTTTTATAAGTCCCCCTTTCAGATCAATAATTGACGACTTCAGTTTGCTATACATCCCCAATTTTCTCCAGTAGAAACGTAACAACATTCGGTGTTGCGTTCCGATCTATCCACTCAATACGCGTGTCCTTACGGAACCACGTTAGCTGCCGCTTGGCAAACCGACGGGTGTTCTGCTTCAACTGCTCGACCGCTTCCAGATATGTACATTCTCCGTCCAGATACGCGATCAACTCTCTATAACCAAAACTTCGGAGCGCGACGGTATCACGGGCATAACCCGCTGCTAACAGAGATTCAACTTCGGCAATCAATCCGTTCGCGAGCATAACATCCACGCGTTGTTCAATACGCTGGTAGAGCATCGCGCGCGGCATCGTCAGGCAGAAGGCAATAAACGGGTACCGCTGTTTTTCGGGGTGCCACTGCTGCTGGTGTTCGGACATGGGTGTGCCTGTCAATTCATAGACTTCTAAGGCACGGATAACACGGACGAGGTTGTTGGGATGAATTCGTTCAGCAGATTCTGGGTCACAAGCGCGGAGTCTGTTGTGGAGAACATCAACGCCGTGCTGTGCCGCTTGCTGTTCAAGTCGCTCTCGAAGTGCAGGATCCGCCCCCGGTCCCTCAAACAAACCGTCAACAATCGCGCGGAAATAGAGCCCCGCACCCCCGACGAGTAGTACCCGCTTGCCTCTGTTTTGGATGTCAGTAATTGCCGCGTCTGCAAGGCATTGATAGTCAGCGACAGAGAAGGGTTGAGAAATGTCTACACAGTCTATGAGATGATGCTGTGCTGCTTTTTGTTCTTCAGGGGTGGGTTTGGCGGTGCCGATATCCATCTGTCGATAGATTTGGCGGGAATCAACAGAAACGATCTCGGCATCAAGTCGTTGTGCAAGTTGAATGGCTACCGCTGTTTTGCCGACTGCTGTGGGACCGAGGAGACAGAGGAGTCTTAACTTCATCTGTTGCGTATTATGTGTTTTTATTTTCTATTCCGGATTCAGTCAACTTTGGAAACCACCGCGTAAACAGAGCAACCGCTTTGGGGTCCTGTTGATTTCGGGGTTACCGTTCCATAGTAGCATCGCGAGGATCCACAATCCAACCGCCGCCGAGAACATATTCACCATCATAAAAGACAGTGGCTTGTCCGGGCGTAATGGCGCGGCGCGGTTCGTCAAACTTCACGACTGCCTCAGTGTCGCTGATAGGAGAGATTGTCGCGGGACCGCCATCGTCACGGGATCGGATTTTGACGTGCGCACGGATCGGTTCCGTCAACTTCTCAATAGCGATGAGGTTGATACGCTCAACATGCATCATGTCCTCAAGGAGGGCATCGGAATCACCAACAACGACGGTGTTCTCTGTTGCGTTGAGTTGTGTCACATAGAGCGGTTTGCCGACTGCAATACCCAACCCGCGCCGCTGTCCGACGGTATAAAACGGTACACCCTCATGCTGACCAAGGATATTGCCTTCTGTATCAACAATATCGCCGCCCTCAATTTTTTCAGGGACCCTGTCTTGGAGGAAGCGTCTGTAATTGGTATCGGCAACGAAGCAGAGTTCTTGGCTCTCAATCTTTTCAGCCGTGCGCAACTCATACTTTCGGGCAAGGTCACGGACCTCGGCTTTCGTGTATTCACCGAGGGGCATCATGGCACATTGCAACTGCTCCTGTGTGAGCGCAGCGAGGAAATAGGATTGGTCTTTGCTGATATCGCGCGCTTTGCGTAAGAGATAACGTCCGGTTTCTGGATCCTGCTCAACGCGCGCATAATGTCCAGTGGCGATGGCATCGCACTCCAATGTTTTGGCGAGGTCAAGGAGTCTGCCAAACTTCAATTCTCGGTTACATACCATACAAGGACTGGGAGTTCTGCCAATGAGATATTCCTCCACAAAATAGTCGATAATCTGCTCGCGGAAAGCGTCCTCGTAATTCACGCCATAGAAAGGGATACCGAGTTGAGTGGCGACGCGGCGCGCGTCCTCAATGCCCTCAAGTGAGCAGCAGTTAGGACGCTCTGGGTCTACTTCAATCGTATCAGGCGCGCCGAGGCGCATGGTGATGCCGGTGACATCATAGCCTGCGTCAACCATCATGGCAGCGGTGACGGAACTGTCCACGCCTCCGCTCATTGCGACGAGAATCTTTCTCATGGGACTACCCAGTTAAGTGAAAAGTCTGGTGTAAAACTAAGCATATTCAAGTAGCGAGGTTGGAAATCTCGCCAGCCGTGTGTTTGTTAATCTCATCTAATTATACCACACAATAGGGGATTTGTCAGGCAAAATTTGGGGCACTTCAAATTCTTGTGTCGTTGCGGTATACTTTTAGGTGCATCGTTGAATGGACAAGCGTTGGAGAATATTATAGAGCACGCACTCGTCAAATGTTAGGGTGGAAGTACTGTAACCAAAGACCGTTGATGAATAATACCATTTCTAAAAGTTTATATCGCATTAACCACACCTTAGTGCACAGACTAACAGTCTATGCTACAAAGGAAAACCAAACTAAAAGTTTATGCGACAATTTCAATCAGAAATGGTATAATAACACATTAAGGCGACATCAACGCCGATAATTGACTAAGCGTCTCCTGCCCGCTTACTTTTTTGGAAATTCTTTTCCGAGTTGTGCTTGAATTTCTGCCAGTATTTTTTCCTTAATATCACCCATCATTTTTTCCAACACTTGTTCGAGCATTTGTGTATCGGGAATACTTTTTCCGAGTTGCCCTTGAAGTTCGGCGTGAATCTTTGTCTCTATGGTGCCGAGCATCTTAGGCACAAATTCTTTTAGAATTAATTCTTCAGTTGATTGATTCAGTTCTCCTCTACCCTCTTGTGTCATGTGAAATTCTTCTCCTTGTAAGTGTTCGCGTAAGCGTTTGCGTGCTCGATAGAGCCAACTATGAATTGTGTTCACCGATACCCCCAAAAAGTTGCCAATCTCTTTAGTCGTCATTTCATCAAGGTAGTGGAGCGTGACGACGGTGCGTTCTTTTTCCGGGAGTTTTTCGAGGAGTTGTTCAACAATTTCATAATAACGCTCAGCAGTTTCTGTTTCCCGCTGTTCCGACATATAACGCGTATAAGAGAGTTTCTCTACAATATTTTCTATCCGTGGGTCCTCCAAGGATTGCATCTCAGGTTTTTGCTTTCGCAGCCAATCAATGCAAAGCCGATTGGCGATCACATAGAGCCACCCAGCAAAAAGATTAGGATTCCTGAGTGTAGAAAGGTTCTGATATGCTTGGAGGAAGGTGTCTTGTGTGATCTCTTGAGCATGATGAAAATCACCGATCTTCCGCCATGCCAAGGCGTGAACGCTTTCTTGGTATTTTTCAACCAACGTGGTGAATGCGGTGTGGTCACCCGCTAAAATATCGTGAATAAGTTGAACGTCATCTTTTTGCATCAGGATACTCCTCTCAAATATCCGACCTGAAGAATTTCAGGAACGCTATACTCGTAAACCCACCTGTGAAAAAGCAGAGCAATAGCAAATCCAGAGCAGCGTGCTGGAGCATCTCTCCCAAAGTCAACGCCGTCAGCGGCGGCGGAACCGGCGGGGACGGGATTTCTGCTGTTTCGATGAGCGCAGCGTCTGACATTTTGCTAAACATTTCTGCATCCAGCACCTCATAATAACGAGTGCCCGTTTGAAAATACGCATTTCTTTTGACCTGACCGGTTTGTGTGGCATCCGTTGCCAGAAAAATGAAGGAGGCTGTCGGCGTGATCCGGGAAAAGTTTACGCCGATTCTATCCTGCCATCTTCTTTCTTGTTCATAACGCCTGTCGAGTTCTGTTGCGAGGTCTCGGTACTTTAACCGCGCAGCCTCTTCAAGGGGGAGCATCTTCGCATTCATTTTGGCGACGAACGCTTCATCTAATCTAAAGAAACCGGTCGTTGCCTCTCCCTGATTAGATTCCTGTATCATTTTACCCATGATTTTGTTTCTTTCCGCTTCGAGAGTGGCATGCAATTCTGCTCGCCTCGCTGTCTTTTCCCTATAGACGCTCTCCGCTGTTGAAGTCGGCGCGACGGTTTGCGCTGCAAGAAACCCAACCCGCGGTAAGATCAGAACAGTGAACACCCAAACGGTAAAGGCGACGATGAGTGCTGTCTTGGAACTGTCAAAATAAATCGAGATCACAGCACCGATTGCAAAAAAGACCGCAATATAGAGCAGCGAGATGCCCATGAGGTAGACCACACGCGAGAAGATGTCGGGTTCAGCCAATGGAAACCCTTGCCAGACCAACAGGAGCAAGCCGATGATTAACGAGACTAAGAACGGAACGATGAACACAAGGTATCCGCCGATGAGTTTGCTCCACAAAAAGATATCACGTGGCAGCGCGTTGGCGAGGGTTATCCGAAGTGTGCCTGCTTCTCTTTCGCCCGTAACGGCATTAAAGGTAAACAAGAGCGCGAGCAGACTAAAGACAGTACTCACAACGAACACAAAATCAAGATGCCCTAAAAGAAAGGCGATTGGCGCGGTAGACAGTGCCGCTTCCCCGCGCTGTATGCCGTTGCGCGTCATACCGAGATAACTCGGTAGCGCAGCTTCTAAGCCCATCCCAAATACGCTTAAAGGGGTCGGCTTCAGAATCAATTTGGAAACTTCAAGATTCGGATCTATCCGCTGTTTCCGTAGCCAGGGTTGCTCCGCCGGGTCCTTATTGTTTTCGTCTTTGACGGTTTCCTGATAGTCAATTTGACGTTGGAGATAACGATGGTAATTGATATGGAAGTTGAGTGGGATAAGCAATACACACATCAGAAGTAATGCTATAAACCGAGCACTCAGCAGATGATGCATCATCTCTTTCTGAATTAGGGTAATTAACATAACAGTGCCTCCATTCCGATGGGGTCGTCCGCAATAACAATCTCGTCGTCAATACCCCGAAGAAAACGTTGTTCATGTCCTGCATTTCAAATCGTAACACATAACAAAGATTATATCCACTTGAGCTGGCATGATACCCTTAGACGTTAAAGACGAATTTTTGAGCGGAATGCTTGCATAACATGAAAAAAATCTAAATTTTTATCCAAAACCGGTATAATTTCCTGAAATTGTCCGGCAATTGCTGACGCACTTTTCGTTGAACATGATCAAATGGAGGTGGAGGATGCCGAAGCAAAATCGATGGGAAGTCTGGCTCGTTGACAAGGGAATCTTCAACCTAACCAATTATCGGCAGTTGAAGATGTGGGACATCAACGACTGAAACTCTAAGAAGGCAAGACACTCATACTCTAAGCGTCTAAAACCAACTAAGCAGACACCATAGGTCAATTTAGGGTTTTTTCACGGTATTTTGGGACGACATCTTTACAAATGCTGAAGAAATCCGTAGAAACACCCAAGCAAATAAACCCTACGGGATTCAAGCAGATTTTGGAGTCCTCAAGGTTTTGGTGTAAAATCCAGTTCGGTTAGGAAACCGTGAGGAAACACCCAAGCAAAAACCCTACCGGACCTGGGTACCCAGGCGATTATTCTTTCTAAAATTGACAGTTATGGTGTGGTTGGGAAACCACACCTACCTTAATTGGGGGAAGGATAAAAAATCAGGAGATCTGCCAATCCTCTTTTCCGGCGTATCTGTCATCGTAGACATCTTCATTGAGTTCCAGTCCGAGTCCAGGAGTATCCGGTACTGTGAACGTGCCACCGGTGAAAGTGTAGCCAGAAGTATCAATGACATCGCTGGTGAGGGTTGCGACTTCGCCGTAGAGGAAATGGGGAATTGTTTTTGCGAATTGGAGGCTGAGGAAGAAACCGAGTAGGGAACCCCAGTTATGAGGTGCACATTGGACATCGTGTGCGGCAGCCATATCAGCGAGTCGTCGCCAGCCGGTAACGCCGAGTCCCTTCATATCGTGCTGGATGACATCAATGACCCCTGCCTCAAAGAAGGGATCGTAGAATTCAAGCGGTTCACGCGTTCGAGTTTCGCCATCGGCAATGAAGGTTTTCAAGCCCTTGTTTTGGATGAAGGCTTTCAGGTTTCGGTATAATTCAACGTCTTCTTCAAACATCTCCTCTATCCAAAAGACATCACAGTCGCTCGTCTCGTTTAGGAAGGTGATGACTTCATCGTAGGTGTATGCATTGTTTGCATCGACGAGAATATTGAAACCTTCTCCAGCAGTGCTGCGGGCAAGTTGGACGAGCTCTATGTCCCGTTGCAGTCCCGCTTTCCGTTCCATGAGATGATTACCGCGCCCGATCTTCATTTTGCATGCCGTAAACCCATTCGCGAGACTGCTTTTGACATCATCTTCGATACGTTTGAGCCCTTCGGCTTTCGTTTCATACAGGAGATCGTTGAAATAGATAGTGCTGTCGTAAGCGGGTAACCCGTTTGAAAAAACATCGCCACCGATGAGCTGATAGGCGGGCTTACCGAGGATTTTGCCGATTGTGTCCCAGAGGGCGTTTTCAAGTCCCCGGAATTCTTCAGCAACGCCATCCTCAGGATTTAAGAGGTCAAACGGGTTTTGATTGAGGATGCCCTCTGCATTCTCAGCGGTTGTTGTTCCCCAACTTCCAACCCCCCAACCAAGGGTGCCGTCGCTTGTATAGATGCGGATAATGCGTTCGTTCCATTTACCGTTCGGATCAGGCTGTTTTATTTCCTTCGCGCCGGAGTTACAACCGATGGCAGGTTGGTCAATCTCAATTGTAACCTGCTCAATTTTAGTAATCTTGATACCGGTCGGATAGTTCCGCATACTCGTTAATCTCCTTCCGCTGTCCGGTAGCGAAGTTTCAGCATTTCACGTAACAATTTGCCGAAAGGTATAGGGCAACAAACGCAAGCACCTACGGAAATCATCAACACTGTTCCACAATTTTCCTACTCAAGGACAAGGAGCAGTTCATTGAGCGCGTCTTTCACCATGTCATTGGTTTCCTTCTCTCTGAAGAAAACGTCAAGTTTATGGGGCAGATTATCGTACTGGTCAGCCTCCCGAATCTGCTTTACTAAAGCAGGTTTCTTGAGAAGTTGAACAATACGGAGCCTATCTTCATGGTCAACGACTTCAGGGTTTGCTAACAAAACGATCAAACGTGCGGCTAATCCATCAGCGAGCCCGTTTTCGGCGTAATGGTTCAGCGTATCAATAGCGGCTTGTTTGGTATTGAGACTGGAGCCGTTTGTGAGGATTGCCACGAGACCGTCAACAGCCCCTGCATCAGGATATTTCAGCAATGCTTTAGCAATGTCCCTACGTACGGTGTCATCGGAATCGTCAAGCGCATCAATCAGCATATCTGTAGGGTGTTCTTTGAGGAACATCATAGATTTCGCAGCGGCTCGTCGGACAACGGCGTTGCTATCGGTCAAACCCGCGACGATTTTTGCTTCGGAGGCTTCGTTTCCAAGCAGATAGAGTGCGGTGTTAATTTCCATCTTCAACCCTTCATCAGGGGTTGCATTATGGAGTGCCTCTAACCCTGCGATGGCGGATGCGTCCCCTATATTTCCTACGATACGGACCAGCTGAATCTTGACATCAGGTGGAGTCTTGCTGTCGCCAGCTGCCTTCAGAAGGTCGTTAATTGCTGGGGTGCCGATGTCCTGCAAGATTTGAATGAAGTCCCCATGGACATTGCGGTACCGGTTCTTAACGAGGTCCTCCAACAGGAAAGGCACGGCTGGTGCACCTTTGTCAACGAGGATCTGCATGGCATCCTTCTGTACCCTATGGCGTTCCCCGAGGATTTGCAGGATCTTCTTCATCTCATATTCGCCCAATTCACCAACGCGGCGCTCACGTTCGGTTTTGTATCTGGCTTCCACATCATGCGTCCTTGCCGCACCCGTTGAAATGGCGTTACTATAAGCAATAACCAGAAGTGCACGAGGTTCAACCTTATTCTCCTCTTCCTGTTCAGCGCGCTCAAGATGTTGGGCAGCTTCCAGCGAGAGTCCCGCATCTAACAATTTACTCCTGCCAACTTCCAATTGGGTGATGACCTGTTCCTGCTGGCATCCGAAGCTCACAACCGCTATAAGTAGTAATATCGTCAAAACTTTTTTCATGTTCCGTTTACCTTTTCCTCCTGGAATCTCGATTAGACCTGCCCGTCTGTGTCGCTCATCGCGTGCATACTCCATGAAGATAGCACACCCTTTAACAGTGCGCAACTTGCACGCAGATAAAAAAGAACCAATTTAACATCTTCCCAGTATGATTTAGTAACGTCAATATAGGGCAAAACTGGTAGGTTTCTTATATAGCAAAGACAGCTGCGGTCTTCGGCATTTTCACACCTACCGAATAGAGGCTACCAATCCAGGCAAGTACTGATGTAACAAATATTCTAAAATAAATACATTTTTCTGTCAACAATTTTAAGGTGCAGTTTATAAACTTCCGTCTTGGCAACAGAGAATTTTCAGGACTCAGACAAAAACCGCTCATAAAACGCTCGCCCGAAAATCACATCAGTGAAAACATTGTCCATACAAAACCCTATTGGAGCGCGTCAAGGAGTTGTTTAAGCGACGTTTTGACAAGCTCGCTCGGCTCTTTTTCTTTATGATATTCATAGAGCTTGAACTCAAGATTGTCGTATAATTCGGTTGCTCGAATTTGCTTCAGGAACGGTTCTCTCTTGAGAAGCTGAACAAGATGGAGCCGATTGTCCGCGTCGCTAACAGTTCCCTCAATCAGTAACTCTGTGATCCGTTTTGCCAAGCCTCTGGTGAGTTTGTTTTGTCCGTAAACCTCAAGCGTATCAATAGCAGACTGCTTCGGATCTTTGCTCAATTCACCTGTGATAATGTTTACGAGTGGGTCAACAGCGGCGGCATCCTTGTGTATTGCCAGTGCTTCCACAAGTGACGCGACGACTTCCGAGTCGGTATCCTTTAACCCTGCAATGAGTGTCTTCGATGGAACATCATTGAGATTGACCATGGCTTTCGCAGCGGCACGGCGGACAGCAACATCGCTATGACTTAGCCCGGCGATGATGTCTTTCTGATACGATTTTTCACCGAGTTGATAGAGCGTTGTATTAATCTCCATCATCAGTCCCGGTTCCATTGTTCCAGTTTGAAGGGATTTCAACGCGTCTACGGCTTTTGCATCACCGATTTCAGCCAAGACTTGCACAAGCCTACTCTTGACAGCAGGTGGCGTCGTTTCATCGGTGAGCCTGGCGAGAACGAGGTCAAGTCCCTGAGCCCCCATCTGCACAAGCATCTGTGCAAAATTGGCGTGAAGGGTTGGATATCTGCCTTTAATGAGACTATCAAGAATTAAGAGAGCCGCTTCGGGGCCCTTATCGACAAGCACCTGTAAGCCGTCTTTCTGTATGCGCGAAGGTTTACTGAGAATTTGCAGGATTTGCTTCATCTCAGCCTCATTGAGTTCTTGTATGCGTTGTTCTCGCTGATTTTTGAATTTGGCTTCAACACCGAGACTACTCGCACTTCCGGTAGAAAGTCCGTGTGAATAAGCGATGACGAGTAGGGCGCGTGGCTCAAGTTTATTCACTTCTTCCTGTTCCGCTTTTTCGAGATGATCAACAGCTTCGAGCGCGTTGCCGCTGTCAATCAATTTACTTCTCCCTACGGATAGGTTACTCGGTCCCTTCTGTTTCGTTTCACAACCGAAACTCATGAGCAATAGGACAACCAATGGAATAACGATGAGTTTTTTCATTTCCTTCTGCTTTCCTCCTGAAAATCGTTTTGTTGGAATGACTGCCTGATGCAACTGCACGCGATAGCACCTCGCTATTTTGAAATACTCCGAATTATAACAATATCACAAAATTAGCAAAATGTCAAGTGAGATTTTGCGGAACGGTTCAATTCTCGGTTTTGTGAAGGTTATTTAGTTTTAAGTTTCTCGTGCGGTTTCAGAGGATGACGGATTGCGGAACCCAACCCCTACGCGGACATAGAACATTGCACAGGAAACCAACGGTCTCATATCCTATAATGGGAGAACTAAATAGCCCCGCCCTAAAAAACTTATGACTTGACACGCGCCCCCACTTTGACTATACTTGTTGGTATATATCAAAAATAGAATTCACCAAAGTCAGTGTGTCTGTAATGGAAGAAGAAGGAAAATTAATCCGAACGCGTCTATAGAAAGGGAATCTCCTATGAAAATTTCTGGCTCTTTTTTCGCCACTTGTGTATCCCTATTTCATCAACGAAAAGCAGACTCTCAGCGAAACGAGGTAACAATACTACGACGCGCATTCAGTGTATTGTTAGTGTGCGCGATGTTATTGCCGGGATCCGCAGACGCGCAGCTTATGTCCCCAGAAGAAGTTCTCGGATTTCAAGTCGGCGCAGATTATCAGGTAGCAGCATGGCAGACAGTCTCTGATTACATGCGGCACGTAGCAGCGAACTCGGATCGGGTTGTGTTGGACGTACTTGGAAAAACAACAGAAGGCAACGATTTTGTAATACTGCTAATTTCTGCCCCAGAAAACTTGGAAAATTTGGGACACTATCAGCAAATCCAAAAACAACTTGCGCTGCCCAACAAGCCAACAACAGAGGAGAGCAGCGCAGAATTGGACGCGCTTGCAGAAGAGGGTAAAGCGGTCGTACTGATTAATTGCAATCTACATTCCACGGAGATCGCCTCCTCACAGATGTCAATGGAATTCGCATATCAATTCGTGACATCTGAAGCACCACAAATCAAAGAGATTCTTGAGAATGTGATAATTCTGCTCGTCCCTTCTGCGAACCCCGACGGCTTAGACATCGTGGTGGACTGGTATAACCGCACCGTCGGCACCCCTTATGAAGGATCAGAAATCCCGTGGTTGTATCATAAATACACAGGACACGATAACAATCGCGATTGGTTTATGTTGACGCAGGTGGAGACGCAGTTGCTGACGCGAGTGCTTTATGAGGAGTGGTTTCCTGAAGTCGTCTACGATGTACATGAGATGAGTTATCGCGGTCCTCGGTTTGTAATACCGCCCTATTTCGAACCCGTCAATCCGAATATTCCACCGCTCTTACAGCGGACGCTTTCGTTAATCGGGTCGCAACTCGCCTTCGATTTGACGAGTGAAGGGTTTACAGGTGTACTTTCAAGTGCTGTCTACGACACATGGTGGCACGGTGGATTTCGGACGGTGCCGTATCGGCACAACATGGTAGGCATTTTGACGGAAGCGGCACGTGTGGAAATCGCAACCCCAATTTTCCAACCGCATCACACCTTAAAAGGTTATCGGCGCGGACTTGATAAATATACACTCCGCACCAACTTCCCGGAACCGTGGCCCGGCGGCTGGTGGCGATTGCGAGACATCGTAGACTATGAGAAAGCGGCTGCACTCTCAATCCTCGCCTTCGCCGCGGAGCATCGGGTAACACTGAAAACAAACTTTTACAAGATGGGACTCAATGCCATAGCAAAAGGGGAGGATGAACCGCCTCGTGCGTTCCTGATTCCGACACAACAGCGCGACATCCATACAACGCTCAAAATGCTGGATATTTTGAAACGCGGCGGCGTACAGATTCACCAGGCAAACGCGCCGTTTACCGCCGATGGTGTAGAATATCCCGCGGACACCTACGTCGTTTCAATGTCCCAACCCTTTCGGGCACATGCCAAGGACCTGCTTGAGGTGCAACGTTATCCAGAACGCCGTCCGTCGCCTGAATCACCCCCTGAACGTCCTTACGACATCGCCGGCTGGACATTGCCCTTACAGATGGGTGTCAGAACAATCACAGTTGTGCAGCCCTTTGAGGCAGATTTAAGGCAGCTGCCCGTGCTACCACAAGTGCAAGGCACGCTGGAGAGTGTCCCTGAACCGACCAGCTACCTGTTTGAGAATCGGACGAACATGGAAGCGATCATCCTGAATCGTCTGTTTAATGAGAGCCTGACGGATAACAGTCCGAAATATAATCTTTACTGGGCGCGACGGGACGTAGAACTCGCCGGTAAAACATTATCACGCGGGACTATCCTGATAAAGACAGTGGAGCCGCCACTGCAACAGATTGAGGAGATGCAGACACTCGCATCCGAATACGGTATTCACATCTATGCTGATGCGTCTATTGATGAAAAAACGCTGAGTCGCACATTCTCAAAAGTGACTGGACCACGCCTCGGTCTCTATAAACCTTGGACAGCGAACATGGACGAAGGATGGACACGCTGGGTTTTGGACACACACGAATTCAATTACAATAGCCTCACGAACGCGGAGATTCGTGCAGGGGATTTAGCAGCGCGTTACGATGTCATAATTTTACCAGATTTCGGTGCTTCCGGTATTCTCAACGGACACGCAACGGGGAAATTGCCACCCGAATACGTCGGTGGAATTGGCACAGAGGGGTTGGCGAATTTACGAGCGTTTGTGGAGGATGGCGGCACACTTATCTGTTTAAATCGTGCCACAGAACTTCCGTTGAAGTATTTCGGGCTTGGTGAAAAGGGCATTGTCAATGTGGTTGAGAAAGCAAATCAATCGGGCGAAAATGAGTTCTTCTGTCCCGGCTCATTATTACGGGTTCGGATAGATACGAGGCACCCCATCGGGCGTGGATTGGATAAAGAGATGGCAATCTTTTTTAAATCGGGTCCTGTTTTTGAAGCCGGACGTGGTGGTGCAAAAGTTGTCGCGACATATCCGGAGTTTAATCCATTGATGAGCGGTTGGCTTGAGGGTGAAAAACGGATTCGACAGAAGGCGGCACTTTTGGAAACAAACTTAGGCGATGGGCGTGTGATCCTGTTCGGTTTTAAACCGCAGCATCGAGGGCAATCCCATGGAACTTTTAAGCTGCTCTTCAATGCCATTCTCTACAGCACTGTCCGTTAAAAAATAGATGTAGGTTGGGTTGAGCGATAAACGACAAAGTCCCATTCATTTATATGGAAGACCCATCTTTCTACGCCCTATTGGTGTGAATACATATAGCGAAACCCAACAAACCGAATGATTTCGGGGTGAAGATATGTTGGGTTTCACTCGTCCTTCGGTGATTTCAGGTTGCTTCATGAACCTAAAGATCCTAGGACTTACGCAGCAGCGATTTATATCGCGGGAGATTTTAGTTGTTGACAAAGGTATTGAGAAAGTAACTCGTGTTTGATTTGATAAAGCGTTTTACCTGTTTCATGAGCCTTACGCATCAGGTGAACCCAAACAAGAAAGGCAGAGGCAATATGATTACGAACAATACGCGGGAGACGACACTGACAAGCTTCCAAACCCGTCAACTGTTTCGCTTCACGGTGAAATTGTTCAATCTTCCAGCGCACGCCGCACACTCGTCGCACGACGGACACATCGGATTGACTCAAGTCGTTAGTCGCAACATAATCCGTGCGTTGAGAAGACGCTACCCGGAAAACTTTCACTTTGTGATCTCTCGGGAACTTATGAAGTTTCACACGTTTACCTGAGTTTTCTTCTGCCTCTGTCCAGTGTAAAGAATCAATACGTTGATACGGTTTCTTGGCATTAGAATCATCAACAAGACGATTACATTTCAACGGAACATAATATGTCTTATCAAGATTTTCGATGTAAAGCAGCAGCGACTTACTCACATACCAAGAATCCATCAACACGGTTGAAAAACTGACATCACGAGAGTATACTAAGACCGAGAGCATATCTCGGACATGATCCAACTTCGATTTACCGTCGCCAGTTTTATCGTAAATACGGTAATCAATCAACCAATACCGGTCTAACTTCGGATTGACGTAGACGCAGGTAACAATGGCAATACCGTTAATAACACCACCCGCATTGCCAGAATGTTGTCTCTGGGCAAGTGCGATCTTCTTCGCATAGCGTTTATCAATAACGGTATCATCAAAGATAATATAGCCATCAGGATCCAGCACCACGTCATTTTTGACATGTTCCCAAAGCAGCCGCGGTGTCAGACGGTCTTCTGATAGATAACGGTTGAGCTGATCATGACTGAAACTTTCAGAATGGTCTGCGAAATGTGTGAGTGTATAGTTAATAGGGGTGATCAGTAGATATTGACAGTAATGTAGACGTGTCGGTCTAGCCATTTTTAAGGTCCTCCTCATAGAAAATATTACCCCGTCTATGAGGTTATGTCAAACATTATTGCGTAAGTCCTAGATCCATTAGTTCTTCCGGTTTTCTGTAGGTCTCCGTTCAATCCAACCTACGAGAACTGCCACAAGAAACGTTGTATCAAACTCCAAAACTGAAAGGCAGGTATCTTATGACAGACAAAACACTCGTCAGTTGGTTCTGCTTTGATGAGAAAGCCCCAAAACACTGCAGTGTGATTACCGTGCAGGCGGCTGACAAGTATGACGCACTCGCTTTTGGACAAGATGCCCAAGGGAAGTGGTCCACTGCCAGTGACAATAACACCCGTACGCAAACTCCCGAACAACTCGCCCAAAATCCAGCGCAGGAAATTGTCCTCGGACAGTTTATGATGATGGCCGCCGTTTACAAAGACAACTCGGTCACGATTTATCGCGATGGGGAAGTGTACGCCAGCTATACCATCGAAGAGCCGTTTGATTTCCTGAACAGCCCCTACCTACAACTCGTAATTGGATCGGTCAACCTAAATCCTAACTACGCCACATCGTTCAAGGGAAAAATCAAGGATGTCCGGATTTATGCACAGGCGTTGACGCAAGATCAGATTAAGGAACTGAGCCCTAACGCGCCTTCCACAATTCAACCCTTCAGCTGGTACGATTTCTCGATAGATGGTTGGTGGGTAGATCAGGCAGGAAAATTCCCTGAGTTTAGAAATATTGCAGCGATAAAAGAAAACGATGAAGACGCGTATATTATTTTCGATCGAGACGACAGACACATGTTTACCTTGGACAACGAAGCTGTTCGTATCGCACGTGATTTTCGTCAACGATTGATGCATGACCCGAGTCGTCCGACATATCACTTGGTTAATTCCGAAGGTGATAACGAAAGGAACTATTCAACCGATCCCAACTTCATGATTTACTGGAAAGGTCAGTACCATTTCGGCTATATGTGCAAAGGCGACGAGCACGCTTTCGGGCACTTCACGAGTACCGATCTCGTTCATTGGCGGCGGCGTGGAGATTGTGCCTTGGGCAGCGGCGGTTGTGGCACGGGCGGTACGATTATCACTAAAGACGGCAAGAAAGTTATTTTCGTCGGCATATTTGGCGGTCGTCCGACTTATGTAGAGGCTTCGGATGAGCATCTGGAGGATTGGTCTAAACCGATTGAGATTGAGGTGCCTCAAGAGGCGCGAGATGCCGATTATTGGGTATTCTGGGATCCAACGGCTTGGGTTGAGGGAGATTACTATTACATATTCTCCGGGGACCACGCTATGGAGGACACACGACCAGGGTTAGGTAACTGGTATAAACGAACGACACTGATGCGCTCCAAAGACTTTAAGACGTGGGAATTTCTCGGTGAATTTATGACCAAAGAGTTGCCGGGACTTGAGCAACACGATCATTCCTGCACCGATTTCTTCAAACTCGGTAACAAGCACATGATGCTGCTTATCAGCCATAGCTGGGGTGCGCGGTACTATCTCGGTGAATGGAAGGATAACAAGTTCACACCCGAGTTTCATACCAAGATGAGTTGGACCAACAATTATCGCGGCATACCCATCTATTGGGCACCCAAAACTTTCCTCACGCCAGACGGACGCAGAGTTGTCATTACCAATATACAGGTTAACCTCGGCAACACTTTATGGAGCTGTATATTCTCATTGCCTTGGGAGTTGAGTCTGCCTGACGATGGGATTGTGCGTATTAAACCGGTTCATGAACTTGAGTGCCTCCGCTACAACGAAACGGTCGAGAAGGATATTACAGTCAAAGATGGCGAGGACTACAGGCTGAAGGAAATCTCAGGCGATACGGTTGAATTGAACCTCACAATCAAGCCTACCGAAGCGAGGGACTATGGCGTAAAGGTGTTCTGTGACAAAGACAACCAGAACGGGATGGAGATCTTCTACTCAGCCGACGAGAAGACGATTTCGATAGGTGATGGCAATGAAGCAGCAAAACCCTACGGTAGTTCACAACCGTATGGTGTCGCACCGTTCGAGTTGAAAGCAGGAGAGGACTTGAACTTACGGATATTTATTGACAGGGCACTCGTAGAAGTCTTCATCAATGAACGTCAGGCAGTCGTCCAGAGTCAACTGCATAAGCCGGAAGATGTTGGAATCTGCCTTTACAGCATCGGCGGGGACATCAAGGCAGATGTAACGGGTTGGAAGATGGCGGCGGCAAACCAATGGTAAGATTTTGATAAATTCCTCTAAAGTCTATAATCACCCATTACTGTAAAAAAGAGTGGGCAGTTGGTACCATCACCGACCTATCTCTCTTTTTTGTTTTTTTCACGATTCATTGTCAAATCATCGGTTAGGATTCTCTCAATATTGCGCTCAGCGAAAGCCGCAATCGTCAAGGATGGATTCGCTGTCGCACAAGAACCGGGCAACAAGGCCCCGTCCATCACATACATTCTCGGATAGCCGTGTACGCGCCCATAGAAATCACAGGCTTTCCCCATCACCATGCCACCCAAGGGCTGATATGTAAAATCTGCCGACACATCCGGTATCGGGAAAGGCACCCCTTCAGAAATACCGAGCGTGCCACCGTTGGCAGCGTTCATACGCGCTGTGAAATCTGCCGCTGCGCTTGCGGCACGCGCATTACCTATTGGCGACCAATTCAGGACGGCTTTATCGCGGATCGGATCATAGGAGAATTCACCGCGTTCGGTATCTAAACCAATCAGAAGGTATAGTAAACAGTGACAGTCGCTACCCAATGGCAAAAATATAGATTCTACGGACGCAGGTGTCTGTGTATTGCCATAATCGCTAACACCTGTGACGACAGGTCCGCCTTGCATTGTGCCTGTCAATTCTTCCACAGCGCGAGAAAACAGAACGTTCCCATTGGTTCCCCACTCCTTACCAACCCTTTCATTTAAGTTGCCCAAACTACCCGTATGCCGTGCTTTGACTAAAAGCTCCGTTGTTCCGATAGAGCCAGCAGCGAAAAAGAGGAAAGTCGTGGTAATCTCTTTGGTTTGCAGCACCTCACCCGTCTCATCTATATTTTCGACGGTCACCGCGTATTTGCCGCTATTGTGTTGTCTGATATCAACAACGCGATGCAACGGATGAATGGTTACATAGCCTGTCGCTTCGGCCATCGGCAGATAATTTCGATCTAAACTATTTTTACAGCCGCCATTATTCCCATAAAATGCTTCTCCAATGATAGCAGAAGGGCGTATCGTACCAGCGATTTCTGAACGAATTACATCCCAATCCGCTGCCTGCCCTATAGAGGTAGTCTCTAATCCGGCGTTTGCTGCGTGCTTTGCAAACACACGGGCATACTCGTAGTGCGACGCTTTCTCAATATCCGCAGGGACCGTCGAAATATTCAGCATATCCCGCACGCGGTCATAGTAGGGTTGCAGCTCTGGGTAGGAAACTTCACGTGGAAAAACCTTATAAAACAGTTCTTCAGGTGCCTCAATGCTGATGCCGCCGTATACGATAGATCCGCCACCGACGGCTGTCCCTCGGTATACTTTCATGTTCGGGTAGTCGACACGATCCAACACACCGGTATATTTTTGTATAGAGAACTCTGGACCGAACGGTAAAATCGTTTTATTTCTCAGCCATGTGGAGCGGCCATCTGGTGGGATGTTTCGAGAAAACGATGTGTCCCAACGTCGACCTTGCTCCAATACCATCGTACGGATCCCGGACTCACCAAGCCGCAACGCCGTCACCGCACCGCCAAAACCGCTACCGATAATCAGTGCTGGAACGTCATCTTCGGTTTCTGTCGGGGTTGCTGTCGGTAAGAGAATACCCATCGTATCACACCCTGAGATTCCTACACTGCTGCCTATTGCGAGTCCCGTTAAACCGCTTTTTATAAATTGCCTACGTGTTAGAGGACTACAATTTTTGTTTTTCATTTGATATCGACCCCATAATTGTTCTAATTCCTCGTATGTAATGATTACTTCAAAATCATCATCTGCAGTTAATAAAGAGAGATTATTAGGCAACGCGTTCACCTACGGATGCCTGCATCTCATAAGTGAGCGCATGGCAATATCCGAATACCTAAAATCTCGAAACTGCTTTGATATACGTGTTTTGGGGTGAGTATTCTCTATACGGGGAGTGCTTCTGCAAGAGAAACGAAGACGAGGATTCGTCATCGCGTTTCAGAGTGATGGCAATCTTTCCATATAGGTGCTGGTCTCCATTTATAGATGACACACAAACCGTGTTATCTGATAAAATAGAAACCAGCGCTGTCATACCTGTTCTATGGCAGTGCAAAGCGTCGCGGGTGGTGCAACACCTGCGGCGCACTAACGAAAATGTAACTGCCATCTTTTATTGTAATAAAAACGGGAAAAAATGTCAAGTCAAAAAAACGTAAGTTTATAATGCCCTTACAATGCCCTATTATTACGTTTAGGAATGTGCTATACTTTCTGAAAACTACTTTTGGAGAGACACAATGAAACTTTTCGCTTTTTCACTACTTATTATCGCTGTGGTTTTCACACTCGGTTGCGCTGAAAATAGATTAGATGTTGTTCTTAACCAGTTAGACCGACCCACTTACGAAGTTGTCGACGATGCCGCATTTTGTTACAACCATTTAGAGCAGGATATTGAGTTTTACTACCTCGCCCTGGATAAACTCTGTGTGGATTTGCTAATAACTGGAAAGACACTTGACGAGCTGGCTGTTGATACAACGGTTACTGACATCCTGGCGGATACCGAGTCGTATCACGGTGAGTATGTAGAACTTGAGGCTTTTGTAATTTTCAAAAACGATGACGGTATAGTGATTGCAGATGTGAACAATGATCTCACCAATAATACCCTTGTTATCATTGAAAGTGGCACAGAATATATCGACAGTCTCACGCGGGGCAGTAAATATAAATTTCTGATTCAAGTTATCATCGCTGATACTACCAACGGCGGTCGCCTTTTGAGTGAACCGGTAGCAATTGAGGACGAGTGATTTCCGATCACATTCCAACTGCGATCTACTTTTCTTTGTCGTTGAGGAAAGGTGCCAGTGAATTTTCTTTGTAATCTTCAGCTTTCTGTGAAAAACAACCTAATTTCTTCTCAAGCGAATTTCACCGGCAGCGGCGCGCAATTTCAGCAACGGGCCGCCGCCGTTAATAGTTCCCTTTAACCGACTTTCGACATCTCTGTGAAGTTGAATGGAAAAGTCGCTTGAGATATTACCTTGTGTTTGGGCATCTACGTTAACTGCGATATCCGGATGGAGCGCGACATCTATCTCTCCACTTTCGGATGTGTGCAAAGTCCACGGATATTGTGGTTGCGTTGTCATTTCCGCTCGGATATTCCCCAAAGCGGCTGTCAAGCTAACGCTACTCTGGCACCCTTTGAGCGTAATGTCTCCATTCTTGCTGGTTTTTCCCCACACTTCGCCCTGGATCTCACCAAGATGTAAGTTGCCGTCTAAAACCTCGGCACTTACTGTTCCAATCAAATTGTCAACGTGGATATCGCCGGAAGCGGCAGTTTTGAGCGTGACATTATACTGGCGCGGTACTGTCACGCGAACATCAACTGTAAACCACCTCAATCCCTCTTGCCAATGCCCTCGTCCACGTTTGAACCTTCCTTTAATTTGAATATCCGATTGGTCCCCTGAGTCGCCATTTTTGGTTGTGATCTCAAAATCCCCGGGCAATTCACCAATCCATTTGGCAGACTTTGGTCGCAGTTCCCGCAGCTTTGCTTTCCATTCCTTCGTGCCAGCGATATTGATATGCTCCTCATCTGTGGTTTCTATATGAATCGTTCCAAACTCTGTATCAACCGTTAAATGTCCAGTAGGATTAACGGGGAATTCTGATCGGTCCGTGCGTGAGTTTTCGACTTCTCCTATGAACAAGACAAAGATAACGACCGATAGAAACAGGAGAGGAAGGACCAGAAAAGCGACTAACCGCTTAGACTTTGTCACTATGGACTCCTTTTGTTGGTGTTGCGGTTCATCAATGGAATAACCATAGCCGTCAATGTAAGAAAAAACTGTGTCATGGCATCGTAGGTTGGGTTGAGCGGATTCCAGCAAAACCGTCCAAATCATAGAAAAATGAACTTTTCTCCTGACACGCTACATTGACCAGAGACCGAGTGAAACCCAACGCTTTCGTTGTGAAGTGCCATAACTCTGACAGTATGAAGTTGGGTTTCACTATGTTTTTGAGTGTATAGGGCAGCCTCTTGGACTTGAGATGTATTTGGAACACCGACATCCGCCCTTTCAATGCCGTTCAACCCAACCTACGAAATCTAAATAGACGACTATGGGGTTCATCAATGGAATAACCAAAACTGATTTAGCATCGCTGCCATTTTGCATAAACTCTGATAGGAATCATTTTTCCCGTTACCTATTCTTGGTATGTTCCTCTTACTCCTAAATTATAGCCGAGCCTCGATCCCACGGCAAGCATTTATGAGATAGTGTATAAAAAATCAGAATCTTAATGAAAAGATTGGTGATTTTGTCTATTAGAGACACTTGAGGTGAAAAAGGATAGCGGAAACTATACAGGGACTTTTCATTTGACATCATCAACGGATTATGCCATAGTAACATACCTTGTATTATATTCTGACGTGCGCGCTGTTAGGCGCGCTTCTTCTAAGGAAAGGAGATCCTAACAATGGAAGTTACGTTTCACCACGTCCATCTTCGGTGCGAGGACTTGGACGGGGCAGTCAGTTATTATGAAGAGATATTTGACGGAAAAGTCTTAGAAACAGCCGATGTCGGCGGGTTAAAAGTCGTCCGTATGGAAATCGGTGGGGAACGGATATACCTCTCCTCCAAATTAGGGGATATGGAGGTAGAAGATACCAGCGGCAATCCACGCTGGGGGCTCTACCAACTTGCCTTCACTGTAGAAGACCTCAACGCGACCGTCGAAGAACTCCAAGCGAAAGGCGCAGAACTCGACTATCTGAGACCTGAGATCAAAAGGGCGTTCTTCAAGGGACCTGACAACGTTCAGATCGAACTCATTGAGATGTAATCGTTCTCAGAAACCGCACCCTTATCCTAACAAATCGTGTTGGGTGAGGTCCCGTTCCTCACCCTTCTCTGTATCTGTCTATAGTGTATTGGTAATTGACAACTTACCATAACGTGAGCTATGATAGAAAAAGAATTTAGAAACGAAGATCCGCCGGGTAAGATTATTGCCCTTGTATTGTCTACCGTTTCTCTCTTGGGCGGGCATTCGCTCGCTGTTAAGATCAGTTTGCAAGGCTTTCCGCCGCTGAAAATGGCATTTTTCCGTTATATATTAGGGACTCTTGCTGTCGGTGGTGTGGGCTTTTTCCAGGGAATGTCGATGCGGTTGCGTTTTGAGGAATTGCGCCGGTTGATCCTAATTGCGGTATTGCATGCATTGCATACCGTCCTGTTGAACATCGGCACTGAGTTCACTATAGCTTCTCGCTCAACTATTTTCTTTACGCTTTACCCAATTTTTACTGTCATATTCGGGCACTTTTGGCTTCCGGACGATCGGCTCTCTGTTAGGAAGATATTGGGGGTTCTTGCTGCCTTTGGTGGTGTTATTGCAGCCATCGCGCCGAACCTACGAGGCAGCGGCACTTTGGAATATCTCATTGGAGACCTGATTGTGACACTGGCTGCCTGTTTCTTTGGACTCCGCATTACACTCACGAAGGTGTATGTTCAAGACATTTACCCGCATCGACTTCTCGTTTGGTTGTTGAGTTTAAACATTCCGTGTTTTCTGGTTTTGAGTTACTTCTTTGAGCGTGGGAAACCGATTGAATTGACATTGGCAAGCGGAGCAGGAATGCTCTATCAAGGCTGGATACTCACCGGTTTCTGTTTTCTGACGTTGACATGGGTGCTAAGAAAATACAAAGCGAGCAAATTGGTAGTCTTGTATTTTTTCATGCCTGTGTCCGGTGTATTGTTTAGCAACTTGTTTTTAGGGGATGAACTGTCGTTGAGTATATTAGCAGGAACTGTATTGATAGGCGTAGGAATTTATCTTGTAAATATGAGGCGTTAAAGCGGGGACCGAGATGTGGGAAAGGCACCTCATGGATTGAAGCACTTCCGGGAACGGGCTTGAACATCTCGCTGTCAAGCGGCGCAGGCAAATGGAAGTGAATTTTCCCTTGTTAAAAAAGGGTAAATGGATTAAAATTAATTTGATATGGGAACTAAGCAATACCAACCCTGCTGATTTCATATAAGCAAAACAAGGAAATCAAAATGGCAGAAACACAACAAAATCAATCAAAATCTAAATCGCTATCCGCCCAACCTACGCTCTTAACAGCTGAGGATCTGTGGAAACAGCCTGATGACGGGTATCGGTATGAATTGGTGAAAGGGGTAATACGTAGAATGCCACTAGCCGGATTTGAACATGGGATCCGATCGGCTAAAATTGGAGGTCGTCTTGACACACATGTTGAAAGGCACAAATTAGGTTATGTCTGTGGTGCCGAAACAGGATTTAAGATTGCCCAAAACCCAGATACTGTGCGGGCACCAGATGCTGCGTTTGTCCGTCAAGCCACAATTGATGAATGGGATATTTCAAAGAGATATTGGGAAGGGGCACCCGATCTCGCGGTTGAAGTTATCTCCCCAGAGGATACCTATACCGAAGTCGCAGAAAAGGTGGATGAATGGTTAAATGCAGGGTGTGCAATGGTATGGGTTATCAATCCACGCAGAGAAACAGTAGAAGTGTACCGATCCCCTGAGGACATGACCGTTTTGCGTGGAGATGACATCCTTGAGGGTGGCGATGTGATTGAAGGGTTTCAGTGTTACGTCCGGGATCTGTTCGTTTAAAGGTCATCAGTTATCAGTAGTCCGTCAAGAGACGCTGTAACTGTACTGCTATCAGAAATTAGGGGCACTGTCTAAACCAAGATTGTGGTATTTGACGCATTTTAACATCTCCACGCAGGACGTAGATTTCAGCGTTTTCACTCAATATGCAGGTATTGGTTCTCTTTTACTAAAAACACAACTTGATTTGCAAAATCTTCACGACCCATCAAGTCAGAAATTTTAACGGCTATTTGGTTAGCACGTTTTTCGTGATCAATACTGTTGACAAATTCCAAAATATCTTCGCCAGCCTGCTCTGCTGCAATATCAAGTGCTTTGTCAGCACCAAACGCTTGGACCATTTCTAACAATTCGGAATCCGATTTGTCCACAAGTCCAGTATCATACTCATCCATAAAGCGTGCTGCGACACGCCATGCAAGTGGGGACAAGGCAGCATCTATTTTTTCCTTACGGATCCTCTCTTTTCTGTTTCGCCATGCCTGTTGGCCTAACATAAATCCGTGCATTGTATAACCTCCTACTTCAATTAAAAGTGCCGCAAATAATAAAAACAGCGGAATTAAAGCACTGACGTTGCTCAAAGTGGATTGTAACGATTTCTTTTCGTCTATCCATAGCCAGTATGGAACAATCATCACTGCTGCAATCCATATTGCTATAGGCATCCACTCGCTTATAATTTCTCTCGCATTCCTACTATCTTCTTTAGCCATTTACTTAGGTGTTCATTTCTAACGGTTACAACTCAGGGGTGCATCCGACCAGCGTTTTCGCTCAGGATTTATAGTGTCCAGAGCACATGCTCATGACCTCACACGCAACAATTTGGGGTGATAGAACTACTAAAGGTACTTTAACATTTCTAACACACTTTATCAAGGAAAAAGAAAAACCCACCTGCATCCGTCCACTGAAGTAGGGATTTTTGGTGGGAAGATGTGATAAGCGTCTTCGCAATGCTATTCCTGATTAAAACTATCATCCGAATCGTTATCGGCTTCCTGTCTGTAAGCGTCCAACTTGCGGTGTAGTGTTCGCACCCCAATATCAAGGATTTTCGCCGCCTCTGTTTTATTACCACCCGCCTCGGCGAGAGTCTTTTGGATCGCTGCCCGCTCAATTTCCGCCATCGTCATACCGACCCTACCGATGACCTCTTCCGCATCAAGCATTGGGAGATATTCACTCTGTGAATCACCCTGCTGTCCCACCGGCGCAGCAATCGGCACTTTTGAAGATTGAGTTCTTGCAAGCGTCGCCAAACTCCCATCCTGTGCTCGATTCTCAAGCACCTTGGCTATCGTTGAAAGCACTTCCAACGCTTTTTTGAGGACACCCGCCGCATCATCTGTCTCGCTAATTTGCATCCAACTGGTATCCTCATCTGGAATAAGGAATGGCATCTCATCGCTTGTGGTGGTGGCAGCGGGTTCAAGCAGACGGATTGCAGAGAGGATAAGTCCCAGAATCGTTTTGTAAATGGCAATGTTTTCTGTTGCGATTGCACTACTGGTCGTATCGACGACTTGTAACGCTTCCCCGGTTACATCAAGAAGTTCGGTGTCATCGTCGGTTGTGTCAACCATCCGCGTAGGTGCGAGTTGTGTGCCAGGGGCTTCCACAGGGAGCAAGGAAACTTGTTCAGGTTCCGGATCTATCGGGAAATCTTTAAGTTGCAGCTCCTCAGTGGTGGCTAAGATAATAGCGGTTTCTATGGCGTTTTTAAGTTCACGCACGTTGCCGTACCAGTTAGCATTCTGGAGATAATTGAGTGCCTCTGACGTTATGCCGGTAATGGGTTTACCGTGTTCCGTGCTTAATTCGGAGATGAAGGCAGAAACGAAGAACGGAATATCCTCGCGACGATCGCGCAAGGGTGGAATCTGGATACGAAAGAGATTGAGGCGGTAATAGAGATCTTGCCTGAACTTTTTTTGTTTAACCGATGCCGCAAGATCAACATTTGTCGCGGCGATAAGGCGGACATCGACCTTAATATTTCTTTCACCACCCAGACGTGTGAATTCCTGTGTCTCAAGGATACGTAGAAATTTCACCTGTACTTCGGGGGACATTTCGGCGACTTCATCTAAAAAGAGCGTGCCACGATCTGCCTGTTCAAACACGCCACGCCGTTGGGTTGTTGCACCGGTAAAAGACCCTTTCTCATGTCCGAAGAGTTCACTCTGAAGGAGGTCTTGGTAAAACGAACCACAGTTGACCGCTTTGAACGGTCTATCCTTACGTGGACTGCTTTCGTGGATCGCCTGTGCGATGACATCTTTACCAACACCCGTTTCACCTGTGATCAGGACAGTCGCTTTCGTCGGTGCGACCTGTGCGACTTGACGCAAAACGACCTGCATCGGTGCGGATTCACCAATAATGCGTTGTGAATTATCGCTGATAACGGGTTTTGGAAGATTCATCTTTTTTGCCCTCTACAACATTCCTTCGTTACTACCTACGTACGATTTCCAATAACTGTTGAGGGTCTTGCTTGACCTGTTCAAACACGTGGAAACCATCACGACAAGCGGCTTCACACAGTCGTCTCAGGACAACCCCTTTCAACGCCCAATTTGTGGTACGAAGACTTTTCTGCAAAGCACTTCCAGTCTCAACAACGTGGAGATTCGGTAAGTCTTCATTGACCACATGCTTGTGACTCTTCGCAAGCAAGAAAATTAGCGTTGTCGCTCGTTCTACTTCAAAAACGCGTTGTAGGGATAAAATGTCGTCCTGCCTCAACAGCGAGAAAACGAGATCGTAACTTTCGATTAAGGCAACCATGCGTTCAGGAATGCCACCCTCGCCGAATTCCAAAACCTCCAACTCGTGGAGCGGGGCAGTATCAAAGGGAACGATAATATCGCTCTCGCTAACAGGATCGTTTTTCCCGTCAACACGACAAAAATACCACGGAAAATACAGATCAAGCGTTGTCTCACCGTATTGATCGTGTTCCCGAATTTGTTTTAAGCCTGCCCGCAATTGTGTGTTCAAAGGTCCCGTAAACATCTCTCCGGCGGGTGCGGTATAATCCCTACTTTCATGATACCAACCCTCAGTATTGTAACCGCTCAATTCTTTTATGCGCGCCTCAAGACGTTCAGGCGAGCTGCAATCTTCACGTTGGAGGGGATTATCAGGTTTCTGTTTTTGTCCGGTTGTGTAAGGACTCAAGACCAATATTTTCATACGAATGGCTTTCGGCTGTTAGCAAGAAGGTTTTAATAATACTGACCGATGTCCACTGAAAAGATTAAGCTTCTTGCGGCGGTTGCCTTCGACTCCAGAGATACAGAATCGGACTCGCGATGAACACCGAAGAGTACGTGCCTACCATCACACCTACGATAAGTGCTAAAGCAAACGTGTTAATTTCTTCCCCCGCACCGGTGACGAGGAAAATAACCAACACAACAAATAGCGTTGTTAAGGAGGTGATAACCGTCCGGCTGAGGGATTGATTGATACTTCTGTTCAAAACGGTAACGTAGTCCGTACCGCGTAAGGTTTGCGAGTTTTCCCGAATCCGGTCAAACACAACGATTGTGTCATTGAGCGAATACCCAATAATTGTGAGGAACGCCGCCACGGTAGGCAGGTTAATCTCCTTTGATAATACTGCAAAGAGACCTAAAGTGATAAGTACATCGTGGACGAGGGCAGCGATCGCACCGATGGCAAAACGGAACTCAAACCGCCAAGAGATATACAGCAATAAGATAGCGATTGCGCCGAGCACTGACCAGAGCGCTGCCCATTTGAGATCCTGTCCAACGCTCGGTCCGACTTCAGAGACATTGACCCCACCGGCGAGTGCTTGCCAGCCGTTTCCACCTTCAAGGAGGACATCTGTGAGAATTCGCCCGACACTCGCTTGGACTTGGACAGTGGCGTTCCCACTCAAGTCAATTCCGAAAGGTTTTGCGAACGTCAACTGAATCGCGCCATCTTCAGCAGCATCGCGTGCGACGATTTCGTTGCGTTGCTGCAAACTACCATCAATGAGTTGGACAGTTTCACCCACCTCCAACAGGTGCGCTTTCTGGGCAGTGCTGCTTACTTGAAGACTGGTAGCGGTTGCATCACCCGGATCCGCCATGATAGGAATATTAATCAACTGCTGCTGAAATTCAGGTCGATGCCCCATGGAGATGAACGCCTCGTTTTTGCTGGCATCTATCTGGATCTTGGTGCGTTCATAGCCGACTTCGGCGAGTTTGGTTTGTAATTCGGCTTCAGTAACTGCTCTGTTGAACTTCGCTTGGATCTTAACGCCACCACGGAAGTCGATCCCGAAATTCGGACCTTGTTGAATCCCAAGGAAAACCAAACCGACAAGGATGATTATCGCTGAAATGACGAACCCCGTGCGATGTTTACTGATGAAATCAAAGTTTGTATTTTTAAGTAATTCCAAATTTTTTAATAGTTGTCAGCAGTCAGTCGGATTTTTTACTTCCGTAAAAATCCTTTCAGTTTTCAGTAAAGAGGCGTTAGGACTATTGTAATCCGCTTCGTTTGTAACCAACAACTGCAAACTGACTACCACTCTTTCGACAACCACTCCTTTACTTGTCAGTTATCGGTCATCGGTTAAGAGGCTGCCGTGTAACACCTCATATCCCCTGAAGTATTCCAAGGGTCGGCAAATTGTTACAAACCCGCCTCTTAACTGACGACTGATAACTCTTAAATGCTAAGTTTTTGCACGTCCCTATTTCCGATTGTGAAGCCGTATATCTCGCGCGTGACGACAATCGCTGTGAACATACTCGCGAGGATACCAATACCGAGCGTTATCGCAAACCCTTTAATCGGACCTGTCCCGAAATGATAAAGGACAAGTGCAGTAAAGAATGTCGTAAGGTTGGCATCTAAGATTGTTATAAACGCCCGTTGATAGCCGCTCTCAATAGCCGACCAGACAGTTTTACCGGTTCGCAACTCCTCGCGAATACGCTCAAAAATTAGCACATTCGCGTCAACTGCCATCCCAATCGTCAGCACAAGTCCAGCGATACCCGGAAGCGTCAATGCTGCACCGAAGCCCGCCAACGCACCCAGAATAATGAACATATTAAAAACGAGCGCGATAATCGCAACTATTCCAGATAAACGATAGTAAATTAACATGAAAACCAGAACGCCGCCCAAACCGATAACCGCAGCGAGAACGCCATCCTCAATGGATTCTTGACCGAGAGTCGGACCGACAGTACGCTCCTCAGCAATCTGGACCCCTACCGGAAAAGCACCGGCTTTCAGAATATTGGACAGGTAACTCGCTTCCTCATACGTGAAGTTCCCCTGAATAATAGCGTTTCCGACAATTTGATCCTGGATGACTGGAGCAGACTGGACTTTTTCATCAAGGAGAATCGCCAAGTGTTCACCGACATGATCCCCCGTAACCTGGGCAAACTTGCGTCTGCCAATGCTATCAAAACTCATCGAAACCACGATATCAAAACTGGTTCTACCTGTAGAGGGTCCAGCATCGGTAATACGGTCGCCGCTCAACAGAACAGGACTTTGTAACACATACCAGTTGCCAGTCTCATAGTGATAGCGGATTTCAGTACCTTCAGGAATATTATCTGGTATCGGTGTATCGGAAGTCCCGCTCCAGAAATTCCCACCGGTAGGGGATTTCTCAACAAGTTTAAACTCAAGTCTACCCATCGTTTTAACGATTTGTAGCGGCTTTGAGGAATCCTTGGCACCAGGTAATTCAACAATAATTCTCGGACGATTTGCCTCTCGCCGGATAGAGGGTTCAGAAACGCCGAATGCGTCAACGCGGTTTCGCAAGACAATCAGCACCTGTTCAATCGCCTGCTCACTATACCTCTGAATGCCTCGATCACTGAGTGTCAACTGGTATGTGGACTGCATCTCCGATTCGGCACTCACTTGGGCCTCTTCAAAAAATTCGATCTCGTTGAGGAGGCGTTGGGCCTTCTCCAGATACTTCGCTTTTTCGTCCGAATCTGACCGGAGTCTGGAAGGGATGCCGACAAATACGTTCAATGTATCCTGGCCATCTATCTGCTTAACTTCTCGACACAAAATGTCCTCAGTGCGAAGCCGTTCCGGGATCGAGATTATATGTTCGCGGAGTAGCTCTGTTTTGGATGTTTCTAAGTCTACCTCAAGAACGAGATGAACACCACCTTTGAGGTCTAACCCTAATTTCAATCGGGTATCGGGTATAAGCCGCCGGAGGACCGTTGGGAGGCTGCCATATAGGTTCAAATTGTCGAGTGTTGCGCGTGGGTCCCGACGCGCTTTCTCTGAGATCAACCGGACATAAAATTCGCGTGCTTCAGTGGTATCAAATTCGTAATCAAGTGTCTCTTGAAGTTCAAGTTTCGTTAAATGGACTCGGAAGACATCTTGAAGTTCAAAGGTTGCATCCTGGAAGTTGATTCCTTCGGGGTATTCGACCTCTGCAAGGTTCACCTTCAAAGCGTTGTCTTCGGTTACTTCAAAAGGTGGGAGTTTTTCCTGCATCCAAAGCGGAAGGTTTCCATACAATGGATTGTAAAAGCGATCCGGGGTAGGGATAAGGTATAGCACAGAAAACAGCAAAACCCCGACGATTAAAACAATTTTCCAGATACTAAATCTGTACATCAATCACTGTTCCTTTAAATCTACACATTTAGGGACAAATCTATAGACTTGAAATTCCTGTTTTATCTACCCTCGCCTCCAATGTGAGGTCTTACAGAGTATCTATCAGGCGTTTAAGTTCTCCGCCGAACCGACGGGGATGTCTGTTAATTTTTATTAAATTGACAGCAGCATTACACCACAGTTTTCCACGAAACCGATACTTACACACAGTAACACTGCCTATCCATCAACGATAGTGTTCTTTTTTATATCCATCGGATATTCGGACTGTAGTTCAGGGGCTCAATATCTGCTTCACATGTCCGAACCGAGGGTCAAAACTTCAAACGCGCCTGGGAGGAATCGAACCCCCGACACGAGGCTTAGGAAGCCCCTGCTCTGTCCCCTGAGCTACAGGCGCAAGTGTTATAGTCTAATATTTAATGAGCGAAAAAATATTGTAGTCCGGAAGCTTCTCCCTCCCTTTGAGTTCCAGTAACTCAATTAAGACAGCAATACCAACGATGTGTCCTTCCAGTTTTTCAATGAGTTCAACTGATGCAGCAAGTGTCCCTCCAGTTGCTAAGAGATCATCACATAATAGGATTTTGCTGTTTTCCGGAAACGCATCGCGATGAATTTCAAGCGTATCATTTCCGTACTCAAGACTATAAGTGGCTTCGTGCGTATCGTAAGGCAATTTGCCTTTTTTTCGGATAGGGACAAAACCGGCACCGAATCGATACGCGAGCGCGGTACCGAAAATGAAACCACGCGCCTCAGTTCCAGCAACAACATCAATCGTCTCAGATTTATAACGAAGCGCGAACTCATCAAGCACCCGATGAAATGCATTTGCATTTCCTATAAGTGGGGTGATGTCTTTGAAGAGAATGTCCGGTTTCGGAAAATCGGGTACTTCTCGAATAAATCGCGAAAAATCGTACATTACGTGCTTTTCTCCTCCTGATGTGGATGAATCATAATTTTCATCCCTTGTCGGGATTCCATCGCCTCAAACGCTTCACCGATCTCAACAAGCGGAAAATGATGTGTAATAAGGGGTTTCACACGCACCAACCCCTTCTCAAGGAGTCGGACTGCCAATTCGTGGTGTCGTGGCACACACCCGTGTGAACCTGTGACGAAACATTCTTTATAGTGGATAACATTGGAGAGAACACTCATCGGACGCATGGTCTTCGGTAATCCACCAAACAAATTGACATACCCCCGATGTGCTACCATTTCAACGGCTTGCTCATGTGCCTCAACAGACGCACATGTGGTAACAACGATATCGGGGCCTTCGCCTCCCGTTTCCTCTTTGCACCTCTCAATCACGTCTTCCTCTTCGGAGGCGATGTAAGCATCCGCTTCATAGAACTTTGCGATCTCCATCCGGAGCTTGCTCCGTTGGACACCGATAACTTTCGTTGCCCCCATAATCCGTGCGAGGTCAATCATCATACATCCAATCGGTCCAAGGCCGATGATAACGACAGTTTTTCCGAGGGACATATTGACGAGTTCAAGACCATTGATAGCGCAGGCGAGAGGTTCGGCGAGGGCGGCTTCATCAAAACTGAGTGTCGCATCAAATGGCGTAACCGGTCCTTCCTCCAAAACGAGGCGAGGCAGTTTCATATATTGCGCGAAAGCACCCGGAATTTGATAACCGATGGCGTAATTGATGTCGCAGTTGTTTCCGAGTCCATTTCGACACCAATGACACTGCCCGCAAGGGACATCCGCACCGATCGACACTCGATCTCCCTCCTTGATGCGCGTTACATTTTTGCCTGTTTTAACGATGACACCGGAATTTTCATGCCCAATAATGGTGGGAGGTTTGACTCTTGGGTTACCGTGATGGAGGATACGGACATCAGAGCCACATATACTGACGGCTTCAACGCGCATTAAAGCGGCATCATCGTCAATTTCGGGTTCAGGCACTTCTCTCACACTTAAATTCTCAAGACTTTCAAGTATAGCCGCTTTCATTTTTTATAGTTACCATTTCTCCGATGGATGAATCAAGACCTTTGCGTAAAATTCGCTTTTGTCTCGCATCTTATGTAACATGTCAGAACTATCTGTCAGCGGAACTTTATGCGTTATCAGCGGCATAAGTGTTAGTACACCAGATGCCATCGCTTGAAGCGCAGTCCGCCAATCATCGTCGTTGCCCGCCGCACTATAATCGGAATTCCACGTTCCGAAGATGGATACCTCCCGCCGCATTACTTGCGATATAAGCGCAGCAGGTAGCGTCACATCTGCAGCAGGGTTGCCGAGCAAAACAACACTTCCGCCGCGTCCAGCACTGCCGAGGGCATTGCGATAGGTAGCAGGCACCCCGGCCGCCTCAATACAGACATGCGCGCCTTTATCAGTAGTCCGCGCATTTACAACTTCAATCGGTTCTTCAGTCTCGCTATTAAAAACGTTATCAAAGCCGAGGAGTCTCGCCAATTCCAGTTTTTCTGCAACGATATCGAAGAGCAAGACCTCTGCCGCGCCCATTATTCTTGCCCACTGGGCTGCCATCAATCCGATCGGTCCGGCACCGAAGATAGCAACAGTCTTTCCAACAAGCGATGTTTGTGCTTGACGGAGCGCGTGCAAGGCGACTGCAGCAGGCTCAGTCATCGATGCCTCTTCCAGTGTCACACCTTGCGGTACAGGTATCAGATTCGCCACCGGTGCGACGATATATTCAGCAAAAGCACCGTCGCTTCGCGAGCCGAGATAGTCATAATCGTGGCATTGAACATATTGTCCCTGTTCACACGCCGGACATGTACCGCACCAGAGCAGTGGGAAAATAGCAACCGGATCACCCGACGCAAAACCCACAACACCGGGGCCACACACATCAACAATACCAGCAAACTCGTGCCCACAAACCGTTGGAAAACTATAAGTGCCCTTGACAAAAATCCTTGGAATATCGGAACCGCAGACCCCACAGAACCCGATTCGGACGCGGACCTCTCCCTCAGAGAGATGCGGTACTGGAATCTGTTCCAATCGTAAATCTCCAATTCCGTGAAGGACAAGTGCTTCCATTTTTTAATAGTTGTCAGTAATCAGTTAAAAAGAGTTTTTGATGCGTCAGTGTCCCCTTTTAACGAATAACCATTGTTTTTCTCTCTGCGAGTCCGAGTGTAATAGCCCGCTGCGTCCGTTGGACATTCTCAGCGCGTGAAGTAGATTTTTGGAAAACACTACTCGTGCCACCGACTAAAATATCCGCACCAGCGGACACCATCTTAGGGATATTTTCAAAACTCACGTTACCATCAACTTCAATCGGTAGGCTAACACCGTGGTCGTCCAAAAAAGTACGACACTCCGCAATTTTCTGGAGGGTCGCTGGCACGACTTTCTGTCCGGCAAATCCCGGATTCACCGTCATAATGAGCACAAAATCAAGCCGCTCCAAGACATAATGTAACACAGAAAGAGGCGTTGCTGGATTGAGTGCCGCACCCGCTTTAATGCCGTGTGCTTGAATAAGAGATAACGTTCTATCGAGATGTGTCGCCGATTCAACATGAACCGCTATCTGCTGGACACCGATCTCTGCAACCGCGTCAACAAAGAAATCGTTGTCTTCCACCATGAGGTGAATATCAAAAGCGCAGTCCGTCTTTGAGCGCAATTGCTGGATAAGTGCAAGCCCAATCGGCATATTCGGAACGAAATGCGCGTCCATCAAATCAAAATGGAGCATATTAATGCCAGCGGCTTCTAATTCCCGAATATCGGCTTCTAAGTTGCATAAATCCGCGCACATCACCGATGGCGCGATATGGACATACGACTCCGAAGATGCTGTATTTACAACAGGCAAAATAACACTTCCCAGCGTCGAAATTTCTATATTTTTCCGAGACAGATTTGCGTCATGAAACTCTTAATAGTATAGCATAAAACGAAGAATTTGTCAAATTTTTGGATGGTGCGCGCGGTTAGAACGCGACAAAAGTTCGCGAAGTTGTGAATCAAGGTCTATCGGAGGATCAAAAGGGATATCAATCGGTTTGCAAGAGATCGCACTCGCATAGATACCCAAAATCGCGTTGAACTGATGTAACGCCAACTTCAGATTTGTACCGACTGGACGGTTATCGTCCTCAATCCAGTCGAACATCGCTTCTGTCAGACGCGCTTGCGCGAGGTCGTTGTTTTCACGCCATTCATCAGGAGTCGTTTGATGGTTTTCTATCTTTTCTTTGGAAAAGATTTCCCATCCACTGAATTCCTCAAAGAGCACATGACCGCTTTCGCCATAAGCAGCAACACGACAGTGTTTGTAGATAGCTTCGTCGTCCATGATGCGAGGGGACGTAAAACCGGTGTTCCAAAATCCATAGACCCCATTTTCAAACAGGACCTGGCACGAAGACGCATCAGGGGCTGGATAGGTCCTGTCAAGCGACGCAACACCACTCACAGTGCCGAAGACTCTGACGATAGGAGAATCGCTATTCAGAGACATCGCCCAATCGATGATGTGCGTGCCTTGGGCGGAGAGGTTCATCCGACACGAAAAATCTAAAAGGTGAATGTTTCCTAATTCACCACTCTGCACTCTCTTTTGGCAACTGATCAGTCCGGGGTGCCAGCGGTATTGTTTTCCTACGCCGAATTTTGTAGATGTCCGCGTCTCCAACTCACATAGTAAACGCCAATCTTCAACACCACAAGCGATGGGTTTTTCAACAATACACGCCGGTACGCCAAGTTCCGATACCATCGGCATGAGTTCGCGCCACTGATCAGGCATCGTAACGAGATGAACCAGATCCGGTTGCTCCGTGCGGAGCATCTGTTCGGCATCCGCATAACCGGTAATACCGAAGGTCTCGGAGAATTTTTCGCGCCGTGCGACATCCGATCGGTTCGCGCACGCGACCAATTCACCTCGCGAAATCTGTTGATAGGCATTCGCGTGACCGTAGGCTCTACCGCCACAACCGATGATCGCACTCCGATATTTCGACATTTTTCTAATTTTCCTTATTAAAAAAATATACACCATCTTACTTCAAGAGGTCAGGAATGTCAATACAAAAAATGCGTGCAGTTTCCCCCTAAATCTGATAGAATGATAACAACAAATAATTAGGATAGGAGGCAACTGAAAATGAAAAGGCTAACTGCTTTGATGCTCTTCGTGAGCATTTTTTTCTATTTTGGCGTTGCTGGCGAACTTCAAAACACGATTGCCGAAGCGATCGGCGTATGGCTCTTTGATGAAGGCAATGGAAACAAAGTCAAAGATGCGTCAGGTAACGGACACGACGGTGAAATTGTTGGCGAAGTAGAATGGGTTGATGGGAAATTTGAGAAAGCACTCAAATTTGACGGTGGACATGTGCTTGTACCGCACGAAGATGTCATGAACCTTAGACAGTGGACAATGACTGCATGGATAAAAGTGCCCAAGATTGTTGATCCATACCAAGTGATCCTCGGCAAAGAGGCGTGGCCAAACCGAAATTATACGATGTGGATTCGACCCGGGGTGATGACCTTTGGATTCACACTCCCCGGCGGTGCACAAGATTTGCAAGTAGGCAGCAAAGTGGTAACGGACAATCAATGGCACTTTGTCGCAGGTGCATATGACGAGAAGAACCTCATCCCCTACGTCGATGGCGAACAATTCAATCCACGAGGTGCCGCTGGAAAGCCTGCAACGAGTGGTGCACCTTTGATCATCGGCGCACAAGGACCCGATGGGAAAAACGGTCCCTTGAAAGGTATCATTGATGAGGTCGCCGTTTATAACACAGCGTTAGATGAAGACGAGATCACTGAGGCAATGGAAGGACTCACAAAGCAATTTCAGGCGGTAGAAGCGGTAGGAAAATTAGCCGTAACATGGGGATATATTAAAGAAAGTAGCGAATAGTCCCACGGTTGAGAATCGCGCCACAATTTTTATAAAATTGTGGCGTTAGAAAAATATATGTAAACGTAAAGTCCCAATTCCTCGTTTTTAGTCAAGATTGTGAATCACGCGATTTATACATTTATGGAAACTTCAGTGTGGTGTTGGGCTTTACTTGTGATCAATCCAACCTATAGGGATTGGAATTTCTAAAATGTCCCTTTTATCCTGAAATCACGTCATAAAATTTATATCTACTTTTGGATAAAATCTCCTAAATCACCCAAACTTTCGGACATCTGCAGAAATGCGGTAAATACGAAAACAATCGAGAATACACGTTTTGAAAAACCCTTTGTCGAAATTTGCAGTTCGCCAAAACCTGCTTTTTAAAATTGGACTTATCTTTATTATCGTAATTTCCTTAACGTCTGAGGTTGCCGTAAGTCGTATTGCTGAAGAAGAGACGGAAACCAAAGATGAAACGCAAAAAACACCTACCCCCCCCCGCCAACGCGCTACCGCGCCTTCCGACGAACTCGAAACACTACCGGAAGATCAGAACACTACCGAGTTCGGATTATTCAATCAAAATCTTTTCAATAAAAGTAGCGAATCAAAGTATTTTATTTGGCAGGATGAAAAGGAACAGGTCGAGGTCCTCGATGAGACTGAGACGGAAAAAAATCTCCTCATACAACCCTACTTAGATAGTCTGCGGAGATGGCGGCACCCTCCTGAATTAACCGATCTCAGTAAACTTTACAATTGGAAACCGAAGGCAAAGCGCGACGAAAAGGGTATCGCTCTCCCGATGGATTCCAATCTTCGGATAACCGGCTTACAATCCGTGACCGTGGAGGCAAACAAAACACACTATTTCGGCGAAGGCGATCTGAATAGATACGGCGGGTATGGTTACGGCGGCGGATACGGTGGCTATTCATCGGGGCTTGATTTAGGGCTTACCTCGTCTTACGGTTATGAGGATTTCGGTTATGGCGGCGGCTTCGGTGGTGGATACGGTTCAGGGTATGGGAGCGGCTATAGCAGCTACGGCTCAAGCTATGGTTCAAGCTACGGCGGTTATAGCGGATACGGCAGTGGTGGTGTCCCGCGCGCAACAGGCTTCAATCTACGACAGATCCAGCAATTTGGTCTTCACGGACGCGTCGGACAACAGGTGCATATCGCAGTAGATTATAGTGCTGGCGGCAGCAGCTTCGGCAGCGGCGGATTTGGCGGCGGATACGGTGGTGGGTATGGCGGGGGCTATGGTCTCGGTGGCACGAAGGAACAGAAGATCAAAATTTGGTATGAAGGTAAACCCGGAGACATCGTAAAAACCTTATCCTTCGGCGACATCACGCTCAGCTTGCCGAACACCCGTTTTTTAAATATCAACCGGAATTTGTTCGGATTTGAGGGGGTCTTTGAATGGAAGAACACGCGCTTTACTTCCTTCCTTTCTCGAAGCAAGGGAATACGTGAGGTGCGCACCTTCCGCGGGCAATCTCGGCGTGCTGGCGGCTACGGTTATGGACCGCCCGGGACTCAGATCCCAGATACCAACTACATCAAAAATCGGTACTACCTCATTCACAAAGGTGAAGATGGCTTACTACAGAAAGCGTTACTCCCCATCAAACCGAGAAGTGAACAAATCTACATTGACGATGGCGTTGTGGGGAACAACCAAGGCGGTCAAAGAACAAGTCGAGGATACTTCAACCTGCAGTTTGCCGGTCAGGACTACAATATCGATTACGAGACCGGTGAAATAGAATTCCTTTCCCCGATCTCCGCAAATTATACGATCGTCGTTGCGTATGAATATTTAGGGGCGGACGGTGGCACCGTCGGCAATCCGGAGGAAGTCTTTGTCGATGAAAACGAAGACGGAACGATTGACGAAGAAGGCGAGGAAGTCGGCTACATCGTGCTAAAAGAGAAGGGGTTTCGTGGCACGGAGGCAACGCATGTCTACTTTCTCGGCAACCGCAATATTAATCCTCGCGATTTCCAACTCTCACTGCTTAGAGAAGGACAAAGCGAAACTTTCCAGACGAACACTGGTTCCGTCCCCTACATCGAAATCTTCGGTTTGGATCAAAACGGCGATGGCGATGTCGATGCACAGTTTATAGACTACGACAAGGGATTACTCCGTTTCCCCACGACCCACGGGAGACACCCATTTCAAATCACAGAGGAAAGCCATCCATATTACGCTTACCGTGACGCGATCAACAACAATGGTCTCTATCTTGAAGGCGGTACACGAACGGATGCCCAAATCTACACGATTATAGCGGATTACGCATATCAATCAGAGACGTATAATGTAGGTTTGTTTGTAATTCCTAACAGCGAAGAGGTCAGATTGAACGGTCAACTCCTGACTCGCGACACCGACTATATGATGCTTTATGAGGTTGGCACCATCCGCTTTTTCAGGCAACTTGACGAGTTTGATGAGATTGTCGTGGAATTTGAAAAGACCCCGTTCGGCGGTTCATCACAACAAGCAGTCGCCGGTGTCTGGCTGGAATATACACATAAACCGAAACCTAAATCGGAGAGAGAACAGAGCCTTGAGGATAGATTCGATCGGCTCGGTGGCCTCCAAGGGACGGGATCGGATCTGCTCGGTGAAGGAAGAGACGCTTTCGGCGGCGGACTGTCAGGTGGACTGCAAGGAAGGAGAGGCGGTTTGGGGGGTTTCGGGAGAAGTTCTGGGTTTGGCAGGGGTTTCGGCGGCGGATTTGGCGGTGGTGGGTTTGGCAGTGGCTACGGTGGTTACAGCAGTCTCGGTGGTAGATCGCGGAGTTACTACGGTGGTTATGGTGGCGGGATGAACTATTTCAATCCGGTCTTTCAAAAAGGATTTATGCTTTCAACGGGTTATATCCTGAATACTGGGCAGAAACCGGCAGAGATACCCGACGTAAACGGGGTTCCAAACCGTTTGCAAGCCGTCAATATGAACACAAGTTTCGGAAGGGAGTTTAACGTTGCTGGTATTTTAAATCTTTTGCCCTTTGTTAGTATGAGAAATCTTCCGCTCTCGCTTGACTTCAGTGGAGAAGCAGCGTATTCACACAACAACCCAAATAGCATCGGCGTTGCCCTCATTGACAGCATGGAAGGAGCAAAGGAAGCAACGACGGTGCCGACATTAAAATATAACTGGAAGCCCAGCAGCGTACCATATCCACGAGAAAATAGCAACGCAACCACCGAAGCGGATGCTTACCGTATTATACCGACAGATGAGAATAGAGCGATCTTTAAGGTTCTGCTGAAAGATAAAGACGAATCGGAAGCACGGGGAAATTACATGCGGAACCGAGATGTCCCAGCCTCGTCAATTCAACCGCTTTCCCTTTCGACCGAAGAACGTCTCATTATGGAACTCGGCTACAATTTCACAGATGTCGTTGCAGAGTGGGGCGGCTTTTCAAACGGCATATCAGCATCTGGAGCAGACTATTCGGAACGCAGCTTCCTTGAAATCTGGATGCGTGTACAAGGCGACGATGATGTGACGTTACATTTGAATCTCGGCATCTTAAATGAAGACGTAGATAACGACCAACGACTGGACAGCGAAGACCTCCCAAACACTTTAGTAGATACAAATGGCGACGGAAGCGTTGATGCACTGGATTTGGACCTGGAGAACCTTTCAGAAACCGATCGCTATCGCGGGAACGGTGCCCTTGATACAGGCGAGGACGTAGGATGGAGCTATGACGGTCCGCTTGAAAGAACACCTATCGGGACGAATAACCAGATTCTCGATAGCGAAGATCTCAACGGGGACGGTGTCCTTGACCGCATAGATGCATATTTTGAGGTTTCAATACCACTAAATGAAATTCCGAACGAATGGGTTAAAAGCAAAAATGCAAACGGTTGGATGTTTCTTAGTATTCCGCTCTCCAAACTAACACCAGCAGGTTCTCGTCCACCAAGTCTCGTTTTTGTGCAACACTTCCGGTTTTGGCTAAGCAAAAACGCACCCGGTAACGTAGACGGTACGTTGCAGTGGGCATCCATCGAAATTGTTGGAAACAAATGGCAACAGGGGATTATAACCCGTACAGGTCCCGAATTAACGCCAGATATCGAGTCCATAATTAGCAATCCCGAACTCGCTGCGACTGGAGAAACCTTGTCAACAAGCACAATTGTGGAAGACACACTCGAAAGGTTCGTCGTTGGCACAAGGGATAACTTCAGCTATGACGCTTATCAAAGCGCGTATCTGGATATCGAAGATAATGAACTCTTCAAAAAATTACATCCATTCACAGCCACCTCGCTCGGTTTTCAAACACAACAGCAACGCGAACAAACGCTTAGCCTTGAATACTACCTTTTTCCCGGCTCCTACGGTGTCACCTCTAAGCAGCTGAAAGGTTTAACACAAAGCGAAGGGCAGGACTTCAGCAAACACGACACCTTGCGATTCTGGCTTTACGGCGACAAAAGCGATACAACCTTCGTTTTACAACTCGCACCGACTGTCCGTACCGGCTATCGCAGTTCCTTTTACAGTTCAGATCCGTTCATCAACCAGACTGAGGAAGAGAAGGTCAATGTTTTCGAGAATCTAACGGATTACTATGAATATACGGTGCCGATCGATTTTGAGGGCTGGAAGTTGATTGAAATCGATTTACGTGACCAGCGTGGAAACGTCTATCCAGATGTAGATGCCAGCAATCAGCCTTCGGTAATCAGTCAAGAGCAGTTTGTAGAAACCGAAAGTAATACGCAATCACCAGACACTGACACCCAACAACTAACAACTGACGACTCTGATGTACCAGATGGACAGCCCGACGGTTTTATAGTCAGAGGTAGAAATAGCACTCGACTCTCCATTAAAAACATCGGTGGCATCCTATTAGGTATCCGTAACGACACGGGACGCGAAATCAGCGGCGAGATCTGGGTGAACGAGATTCACCTCGGCGATCCGCTCGTCCGTGCTGGATGGGCACGCCGTGGAGACATGTCCCTATCTCTTGGTCGTATCGCTAAATTACGTGGTGGTTACGCCAGTCAAGACAAAGACTTTGAAAGCGGTGCGGGCGAAGTCGGTAGACAACGGCTCTCTTCACGCGGATACAGCACCACAAACGATGACCTCAATATTGACGCAGACATCACGCTATTCCCGTGGCTACCGATCCGATACGGTATTCGACGGCAGAACACCGAAACCGAGAGTCAACGCGGCAGTTACAGCAGTTTCCAGAGCGGGAAAAGTGAAATTCGTACCCGAGATTTTTCCGTCCAATTTAATCAAAATCCATATCCTAACCTCGGCTTTGCTTATAACTACCAAGACTTTTGGAACGAACGCCAAGGCACACAAATCAGTCATCTCTATACCGGCAGCTTCCGATACGAACTCGGTTCAAAACTCGGTGTCAATGCCCAGTATCGGCACGAAGACCTGCTCGCAAAACCCGAAACTGCGACAGATACATCTTCGACTTCAACATCCTATTACGGCTACGGCAGAAATCGGGACGAAAAAACGGATAGCGGCACAATAACATTCAATATCAACCCAACGAATATCTTCAGTCTGAGTCCGAGTTATGATATCCGTCGGACACTTGAAAGACGGGAAGATCAAAATCAGAGCACAAGTTTTGTAAGCAACGTAACGACAGAACCCGAAACTCCGGAAGAAGAATCTGCCGAAGAGGTCAAATGGTCAATCGCCGAGCGAGAACACCGCCTGTCTTTGACACCACGCTTGAATCGGGACCTGCTCGGTATGCGTCCCACTGTAACAAGCCGCATGAGTTTCCGTGAAAATTGGTTCAGGGAGCAAAAAAACGCCTACCTCAACGGAAACGTCAGTGTCGGCGTGAATCTCCGTGTCCAAAAATGGTTCGAGTGGCTCTTCGGAAAAAAAACGCCGGAAACCGAAAGTCAATCAAACGGATCTCAAGATGGAACAGCACCACCGGATACGGGCGAGGTTACTTCGCCTCCAGAACCCTTGGAAGATGACCCAGATACAGAAACAATTGAGCAGTTGCGAGCGAATGGGATCGACGAAACACAAATCCAAGAATTAGAAGAAAATCGCGGTGATTGGATTGAACGCGATAAGATAGCAGTCAGCAGTCAGCAGTCAGCAGTCAGTAAGAATAATTCCGATCAGCCATCGGATGAGAGTCTCCTCTCTGATAGCCGACAACTGACAACTGGTAACCCTAAAAATGAGGGAATTCTACATCGAATCGTGAAAAGTTTTACCGTCAGCACGAACGCAAATTTCACTGCTACTGAATCATATCGCGATCTCGCATCTGGGCTGTCAGCGTTAGAAATTTGGTCGCTTGAACAAGACGCGCAGGAACGGACAAACTCCCGCCGCAGCAATCGCTACACACTGCGCAGTTCAGTAGACCCATGGAGTTGGGCATCTCTGGGTACAAATTTTAGTACTTCTGATAACTTTCGGAAAAGTTCAGGGACCACCTACACACAACACGCCGAATCGTATGAAACCGACCTAAAACTGAAAATTCAAGAAACCTCCAGTCTTCAACTCCGCTACAGTTTTACAAAGCGAGACAACACGACGTTGGATGCCACCCTCAGCGACAGTAAGGCACATATTCCGTCACTGAGTTGGATACAGACATGGGGTAAAGAGACTCGGACAGCACTTGGCGTACGGACAACGCTCCGAGATCAGCAGCGAAGCGGGATTCGGGCGAATGCTCTTATCATCACACCGAATTTCAGCATTGATTATCGCTACCGTACAGAGAACGGCATACGGGTGCCGTTTTTCGGTAGAATCCCCCTGAAACACGATTTAGAACTGACAAACACCCTTTCCTGGGCCATCCGCAGAGAGCACTTTGGAGCAAATCGTGAGGAGCGTTCCGAGCGTTACGAGACGACTTTGCGCGTCGGTTACAAAATCAGCACCCATATCACAGCAAATTTCCACCTCGGTCTGAGCTACAACCACGACAGGGTTGAAGAAGGCAGAGACTTCCTTTCCATCGCAAGCGCGCTGACCGTCCGCGGCGAAATTCAATAATCTTTCTCTATCCCCTTGCGGAAATACCCTATCAAAAACACCACGCCCTTAGCGTGTAAACAACGGACAGAAAAAAATTGATAAGAAAAGCAATTTATGATATAGTGGTTTTCGGTTCGCCTGCTACGCAGGCTTTCGGTTATCAGTTATCAGTTAAAGAGATGCTTATGGTGGCTACCTGATGTACCACTGCCACAAACCCCTAACTGAAAACTGAAAACTGAAAACTGAAAACTACAAAAAAAAAGGAAAAAAATGAGAGGGAATAATACAGACACACCGCGCCCAGAATACCCGCGTCCAGACTTTCAACGTGGGACATCAGAAGGCATCGACTGGATCTGCCTCAACGGGACATGGGAATTCGCATTCGACCCCGACAATATTGGCGAACAGAACCAATGGTTCGCAACTGACTCGCCATGGACATCGCAAATACAGGTGCCTTACCCTTGGGAAAGCCTCGCAGCATGGGGCGAAGAAGAACAGGCAGACAACGCAAATTACTTAAGCAAGAATGTGTATCTCAACCCCGAAGAGGTTACCTGTGGCGGCTTGGACCGCGAAGGAAATTATCGAGACGAACCGAGGCATACAATCGGATGGTATCGTAGAGTAGTCTCTATCCCCGAAAATTGGGGGGACAGACGCGTTATTTTGAAGTTCGGTGCTGTTGATTGGGAAACGACAGTCTGGGTAAACGGAAACCAAATCGGCACATACGAAAACGGGTACTTACCCTTTGAATTTGACATCACAGACGCTCTCAAGCCAGGGGAACCCACAACCATCGTTGTGCGCGCCTACGACGCACAAGATCACAGCGAACAACTCGCTGGTAAACAGATAGGTTGGTATGTCCGCACCAGTGGTATCTGGCAAACTGTCTACCTTGAACCGAGAAGTGCAACACATATCACACAGTGTCACATCAGCCCTGACATCGATAACGCCTCTGCCACCTTCACCGTCAAAATAGACGGAGACATAGAAGATACAGGGTTAACCCTATGTTGGAACTGCGGTGAACTTAGTGGCTCCGCTCAGGTTTCCACCAATGAAACACAATTTACAGTGAGTATCCCTCTGGAACAACTCCGTTTGTGGGATGTAGACACGCCGAATCTCTACGATGTTAGTCTTGAATTGGTAGCAGAAGATACCGTTATTGACAGAATCTTTACCTACTTTGGAATGCGGAAAGTCTCCATCGCAAAAGCCCCAGGCAGTGACTATCAATATATCTACCTCAACAACCGACCTATCTATTTGCTCGGTGCACTCAATCAATCATTTAACCCCGAAAGTGTGTATACGTTCTTCACAGACGAAGCCATCCGCAGGGATGTTGAACGCGCAAAGGAGTTCGGCTTTAATTTCCTCCGTCTCCATATTAAAGTAGATGAACCCCGTCTTTACTATTGGGCTGACAAGTTAGGGTTGCTTTTCATGTGCGACATCCCAAACTTCGGCAACTACACCGAAAAAGCGAAAGCACGATTTGAGGAAACACTTCGCGGGAACATTGATCGTGATTATAACCATCCGTCAATTATCTCTTGGTGCAATTTCAACGAAACTTGGGGGCTTGGTGGCAGGGAATATAGTGAGATGCACGAACGACAAGAATGGGTGCGCGAGATGTATCACCTTGCGAAATCTCTCGATACCACCCGCCTCATTGAAGATAACTCGCCCTGCCTGTACGACCACGTGGAAACGGACATCAATTCTTGGCACTTTTACATCAACGACTACGAACACGCGAAAGAACATATCGCGAATGTCGTGGAAGAGACATATCCCGGTTCAGAATTCAATTACGTCGGTGGTAATGTGCAAACCGATGCTCCACTAATTAATAGTGAATATGGTGGGATTTCGGCAGGTGCGGGAGATAAGGATGTCTCATGGTGTTTCAAATACCTGACGAATGAACTCCGTCTTCACCCGAAAATCTGCGGTTACATCTACACCGAGTTGCAGGACATTGAGTGGGAACACAACGGCTTCATGAACTACGACCGGTCAATAAAGTCATTCGGTTATGATTATCTTGACATCAATACGTTAGACTTTATCGCGATTGATTATCCACCCGGCACAACGGTCGCCCCTGGAGATCAGATACAGGCTGATATCTATGCGAGCCACTTCTCACACAAAACTATTACAAGTGCGACGCTCCACTGGCAATTGGATACGATGTCGGCGACTGGAGACATTACACGTGGACACGTCTCTGGAAGCGTTGATATTCCATTTCCACAGTATCAAGTACAAAAGGTTCACAAACTTGAACTTACCATGCCTGACGTTCATCCCGCTGTCGGCACCCTCCACGTCTGGGTAACAGATCACACCGGCACCGTTGCTGCCCGTAACTTCATCAATTTCGAGCATTTCGTTGAGACGACCCCTGTAATTGAAGCGGATGATTCAGGAACCGTTCGCCTTAACTATGCCCCCGGAAACATCTCCGAATCTTCTTGGGATGAACCCACAACCAGTGAGCAGCTCTTCTCTGCAGTAGAGAGCGGCTATGTTGAATATAAGATGCCGTTGCCAGAGGAACTTGACCCAGCAAATATTGCAGAGATGGAACTTATTTTTGAAGCATCCAGTTTTTATGGTGGCGCACGTCAAACGGAGCCGGAGAAATATCCATCCGATGTGACGATTTCAGTTAACGGCACTGAAATCGATACCGTGCGTATTCCAGATTGTCCAGCAGATGCTCGCGGTGTGCTCTCTTATATCCATGAGCAACCCGGCATCTACGGTTATCTGTACAACGTCAAAGTTGACCCATCACTCGTTCTGAATGGTAAGGCAGATACATTAACAGTGCGGTATGAAGTGAAAGCGGATGCCGAAGCGAAAGACGGTTTCGCACTCTATGGCGCACGCATGGGCAGATACCCGACTGGACCACATCTGCTTATTCATCAATTATAGTTGTCAGTTACCAGTTATCAGTTAAAACAGTGTTTCTCTTAACTCGTTACTCGAAACTGATAACTATTAAAAGGAAAATTAAAAAAATGGCAAGTCCTGAATTTGTATTTACACGTCATCCCAACTTGGAAGTTTCTTGGCCCTTCGTACACGAACAGATGGTGAGTCGGTTAGAGGAACTCGGCGTAACGCTCGTTCTCAATACCAGCAGCCGAGATCCGATTCATGAACAGGTTGACTTAAGCGAAACCATCGGCATATCCCACTTCGGTGGAAATCTGACTGAAGCATGCATTGACAACGCACCGAAACTTAAAGTGCTCGGAGCAATGACAGATAATTCTGGTCACGGTATCCCATACGAAGCACTTCACGCACGCGGTATCCCGGTCATTGAATCAACACGAGCCTGGTCGCAATCTGTTGCTGAGTGCGCTTTTGGTCTCGCGCTGTCTTCGTTGAGACGGACAGCACAATGGCATCTGCGGATGGCACAAGGTGAAAAACTTTGGGATTGGGAGAACCCGATGTGGGGTTCGCTAAACGCCCGTGAAAGCGGCGCGCCCCTCGATAAACTTCCCGCAGCCCATCAATTTTGTGATGATCCAGATTTTGTTAACGGGGACCTCGGAACGAAACAGATAGGCGTTATCGGTCTCGGTCAGATCGGAGGGAAAATCGCAAAATGGTGTAGGGTTTTTGGGGCAACAGTGATGGGATTTGATCCTTACGTCCCAGACGAACTCCTTCAAGAATGGGATGTGCAACGTGCTGATATGGATACGCTCGCCGATAGTTCTGATATTGTCTTTGTAGCAGTCCCACCAACTCCTTCAGCGCGGCATCTGTTGAATAGAGAGCGTATCTATCACCTGCGGAAGGGTAGTTTGGTTGTCGTGATTACGCGCGCCCATGCAGTTGATATGGAAGCATTACGAGAACGGATTGTCAAAGACGAACTCGCAGGTGCATTCGATGTTTACGATAAGGAACCAGTACCCATCGACGATGAACTGCGGAATCGAGATAACGTTGTTCACACCCCACATATCGCGGGCAGAACGGAAGATTCCAACCTACGCGTGGCAGATATGACCGTGGATGATTTCGTGCGGGTACTGAAGGGTGAAGCACCAATAGGTGCTTTAACACCAAAAGCGGTTGAAGTGAGAACTTCGCCGAGTCCAAGCCAATAAGAAATGGCTATCGGCTTTCAGCATTCGGCTATCAGAGACTCCTCTTGTTTAACACCAATCTGCTAAACAATCACCGGAATATAAGATGAAAGTCGCTGATTGCTGATTGCTGACTGCCAACGGCTGCAGAAAATGTCAACTGAAACATACTATCAAAACCTCATTCGCTCAGACATCGCAGACATGGCACCCTATACCCCCATCGTGCCGTTTGATGTGCTCAGCCAACGCCTCGGCATCCCTGCTGAGGACATCATTAAACTTGATGCGAACGAAAACCCCTACGGTCCCTCGCCTCGCGTATATAGTGCATTAACAAATGAAACGTATTATCACATATATCCGGACCCAGACAGCACATCACTTCGTGATGCGTTGAGCCAGTACACAGGCATCGACTCAACCCATATAGTCGCTGGACAGGGCGCAGACGAACTGATTGATCTTGTAATTCGACTGTTCATTACCCCCGGAGATGCCGTTATTAACTGCCCTCCAACATTTGGAATGTACCGTTTCGATACAGAACTTAATGGCGGAAAAATAATCGATGTCGAGCGGAAAGCGGATTTTTCGTTAGACACTGAAGAAGTTACTAAAAGCATTACCAACAGCGAAAACACAAAAATCCTCTTTCTTACCAGTCCAAACAATCCTGACGGGAGTATCCTCAGCGACTCATGCCTTCGGCAGCTGCTTCAATTGCCGCTAATTGTTGTATTAGATGAGGCGTATATCGAATTTGCTGGGAATAGTCGTGTAGATTGGGTTTTAGAACACGAAAACCTAATTGTGCTTCGGACGTTCAGTAAATGGGCAGGACTCGCAGGATTGCGAGTAGGCTACGGAGTCTTCCCTCACTGGATAATCTCGCACCTGTTAAAAATTAAACAGCCGTACAATGTAAACGTCGCGGGTGCGGTTGCCGCATTGGCTTCGTTATCGGATGTAGATCAATTGCGGGAAAATATACGAAAAATTGTGGCGGAACGTGAAAGACTCTACTCCGCCCTGCAAGCGTTTGATTTTTTGGAGCCTTATCCCAGTGAAGCGAATTTCATTCTGTCAAGGGTTGTTGGAAGGGACGCGGCAGGGTTGAAAACTGCGTTGTCTGAGCGGGGTATTCTTATCCGATACTTTAATACATCACGCTTACGAGATCACGTCCGGATTAGCGTAGGTAAACCAGCACATACATCGGCTCTCCTAAATGCACTCTCAACACTGGAATAGTTATTGGAAGGATATTACTGTTTCGGGGTTGCCAGTGAGAATACCATTGCTAACGAACAACTAAGTGGTAATAATTAGGTGTTGTAGGGTTCCAAGACTTCCTCTATGGAACGAGTATTGGGAAACCATCCGACGATTTTTTGCAATACCTCATCAAGCAATACATCAGGGCAAGAAGCACCGGCAGTCAGCACGATGTCGGTGGGGGTCTTTCGCACGGAACCAGTTTCCTCAAAAAGCCAATTCTCCGTAGTCTTCACCTGTTTTGTCTCCAATTCGAGATGGCGAATCTGTTTAGTACTGAGCAGCTCGTCTGCATCCCGAATAAAATAGGTAGGAAGATGTTGTTGACAGAGTTCCACAAGATGGCTGGTATTGGATGAATTATAACCACCGACGACGACTGCGACATCGCCACCGTCGGCAATGAGCGCAAGAGTCGCATCCTGGTTTTCCTTGGTGGCATAACAGAGGGTATCTCTCGTATCCGCAAAATGTGTTGACATCTCAGCCGCTCCGTAGGTGTTCCTGATCGCTTCTCGCAATAAATCAGCGATCGCTTCCGTTTCAGTCGCGAGCATCGTTGTCTGGTTGACAACACCGATGCGTCTGAGATGGATAGCCGGATCAAAACCTTTAGAAAATCGGTCAGCAAACTTTTCAAAGAAGAACGCGGCATCCTCCTCACCCGATATTACCTTTGCCAGAGCCTGCGCTTCTTTGAGGTCGCGAACAACTACAACGGGCGCGTCCGCTTGCGCATGAGAGAAAGTAGCACGGGTCTCTTCATGGTAACGCTTTCCGTGGATAACGACGGTGTAATCCTGCCGACCAATCTCCTCACTCCGCCGCCAAACTTTTTCAACGAACGGACATGTCGTGTTATAAGCAGTAAGGGTAACACCGCGCGCCTTAAGTGCCCGTTCCACTTCAAGGGTTGTGCCGAAGGCAGGAACAATAACGACATCCTCGGGCATTAAAATATCAAATGGGAGGAGTTGTGTGCCAGCCGTATCCATTAGGAATTGGACACCGCGCTGCCTCAGGTTTTCGTTGACACGTGGATTGTGAATGATTTCAGATAACAGGAAGATACGTTTATCCGGGTTTTCTGCCAATGCTTGATAGGCGATTTCGATGGCGTTTTCAACACCATAGCAGAAACCGAAATGACGGGCGATTTTAAATCGAACGGGACCGAAATTCAACAGTGTTGGTGAAAGATCTCGCTTTCGAGCATCTGTCTCTCGACGCGCGTGTTTAACGACAGAAATCACCGGACTATGGTAAAAGTGAGGAAGCTTAAAAGTTCGGGGCATTCGCGTTTTGCGTCCTTGGACAAGTTAAGGGAATGAACTTTTCCTCGTTACAAATTAGGTTCCTTCCAAAGATTAAAATCTGTAGATCGGCATTTAGCAAGGCTCTTTAGGCACTCAGAACTTTTCGTCCTTTCGCACGGCGGCGGGCAATAGTTTGTCTTCCATGCCGCGTAGACATCCGTTTACGGAAGCCTAACTTATTTTTTCTTTTCCGACGATGCGGTTGATATGTGCGCTTCATTAACATCACCTCTTTTCTGTCTCGGATCTGTTTTATAGTAGATGCTGCAATTACTTATACACTCAGCATCGGTGCGGTTAGGAAACCGCAACTACCGAGTTGGAATTTACTCTGTTTCAATACCTAATGAAAATTGAATTTGCATTCCGCAGTGGTGGTTGTATTTTTCGTTAGAACTGTATTATATTTCGCTTTAAAATGATACGCTATTTTTCGACGTTTGTCAAATTTTTCGCTACTTTTCCGCTGATCAAATCTCAATTTCAGTTCAAAATTTTGTCTATGGAACTTAGGATATGAATTCAAAAATTTAAAATTTTTTACAAAAAATGTTGACATCCATGTAATAAAATGATATGATATTTTCACGTAAGTTCGATTTAAGAATTAGGTTGGATTAGACAGAATATGAAAAATTATAATATTGAATTCATACGTTATAGATAGATCACTATTTTTTACTCATATTATTATAGTTTGGACAATTTTTCAAAGGTTTTCATGCGATAGATTTCTATACAGATACCACCCCTACCGGGCTGCATCTCTTGGAAACCGATAAGATGCTTTTTTACGAGTGATGCTTGCGTGAAAACTCTTCGAAAAATATCAAAAGGTTTGAACATTGTGCGTCAAACAAACTTATGGTAAAGTTCACACCTATTTGGCGATTACAGGAAGGCGAGGATACCAGAAGAAACACCCCAGCAAAACTCTCTCGCCAGCGGTCGTAAGCGTTTGCTTCCTGAAAACCTGTCTACATGTTTCGATCCTTACTATAAATTCCTTACTATAAATTGTCCAAACTTTAGTATTATTATTAAACGCGAAATTTTAGGAATATGCTCATGCGGCACACCCCTAACGAAGTCTGGTTGGAAATATTAGAGAGGCTCAGCGACACAGCGCAACAGGATGTCTACCTTCATCAAGCCGTCCCCCTTTCAATTACAACGGAGGCATTGAACATAGCCGTCCCTTCTGCTTACACACGTGCGCGAATTGAAGAACGATTTCGCGCCGATATCCAACGGGTGTTAGCGACACTTATCGGGGCACAGTGTGCCCTAATCCTCACTGTAGATGAATCCACGTCCGAGGACAGCGCGGACCTTGAAGAAGCCCAGCATGAGGAAAGTCTTAACCAATTACAGGATTCAGAAAAGACATCAGATAGAGATAAACCCACATCATTGACGCAAAGTGAGACAGGGTTGAATCCTAATTATCGATTTGATAGATTTATTGTCGGTTCAAGCAATATGATTTGTCACGCCACAGCCTTGGCTGTTTCTGAAAATCCTGGACGCGATTACAACCCGCTCTTTATCTATGGTGGCGTCGGATTGGGAAAAACCCATCTGTTACATGCAATTGGCAATCGGCTTTTAGCGAACCAACCTGATAAGAAGGTCCTCTACGTCACATCAGAAACCTTCATGAATGAATATGTTGAGTCCATTGTCAATCGAGGATCGGCGCAAGGATTCCGGACAAAATACCGAACCGCAGATATGCTCTTGATTGATGACATACAGTTCTTACAACGTAAAGAGGGAACACAAGAGGAATTCTTTAATACATTTAATGCCCTCCACATGAACTCAAATCAAATAGTCATGAGCAGTGACCGGACACCAGATAACCTCGAAAATCTCGAAGAACGCCTCCAATCCCGGTTCCAGTCAGGTATGGTAGCCGAAATTAACATGCCACAATACGAAATACGGATCGCTATCCTGCGCCAAAAATGCCGAGATCAAGGGTGGGGTAGTGTCCCCGATGAAGTCCTCAGTTACATCGCTGAGGTCGTCACAACCAACATCCGAGAATTAGAAGGCACTCTCTTGCGTCTAATCGCTCAAGCTACAATACTCAAAGAAGATTTGACCTTAGAATTCGCACGGCAGGTACTGAACGATGTCGGTACCCCTTCACCCATTCGACCCCGAAAAACTGCTACATCCAGAGGAATACAGACAGCAGTCGCCGATCACTTTGGAATTGAAATAGAGGACCTCGTGTCTCAAAAACGGACAAGGGAATTGGCGAGAGCGCGTCAGATCGCTATGTACATGTGTAGAGAACTCACACAAATGTCATATTCAAATATTGCCCAAGTTTTTAATAGGGAAGATCATACCACTATCATGCATGCCTGCAGACAAATAGAAAAAATGATTGCGGAAAGTGACGAGGAGCAAGAAACGATTACCCTATTACTCAATCAATTCCGCTAACGAAATCCGCTGGTGTTGGCATCCGAAGTTGCCACTTTTCAGTTTTACGGTGCTTCTTAAAGCTGTGGATAACTTGTGGATAACCTGTGGATAACTTTGTTATTCCTTGTGGATAGATTGTGCATAACTTGTGGATAGATTACACGGTTTCTGCGTTTGTGGATAACCTGTGGATAAGTCAAAAAGTTATCCACAGGTTATCCACAGGGTACTTGTCAATGGTGACAAGGGTTTAAGCGAGTTATCCACTTATCCACAGCCCCTACTACTATTACTAAATTTAATACTATAATATATATATAGAAATTAGTACTAATATTAGGGGTGCGGATAAATATCAAAAATCATCAAAAAATTATCAAATAGTACACAACAGCGAAGGAAAATTTTACGTTTACAAACAGATGTTATTAAGCCATATCGTTCTACGCAATTTCCGTAACTATATTGATTGTGAAGTTAACTTTCCTAAGCCTGTCAATTTAATTATTGGTGGGAACGCGCAGGGCAAAACAAGTTTGCTTGAAGCAATCTATTTTCTCTGTACCGCGGAATCGCATCGTGCGACTCGCGATGGTGAGTTGATTCGGCATAATGAAACCGGATTCTATCTGAAGGGAACGTTAGAAAATAGTAGCGACGATGTGATGTCTCTTGAAGCAACGAAGCGCGCACGTGGTGAGTTTAAACTAAAAAAGAACGGTGTGCTTCAAACAAAGCGTTCCGAATGGATCGGTCAGTTTAATGCTGTACTCTTTTCGCCGGAATCGCTCATATTGGTAAAAGGGGGACCATCAGAGCGGCGAAGGTTTTTAGATCTGCTTATCTCACAGATTGACAACAACTACCTAAAAAACTTACAGCAGTACAGACTCGTTCTCAAGCAGCGAAATGAACTGTTGAAGCAAATTCGCATGACGTTAGCGAATACAGTTCAATTAGATGTTTGGGACAAACTTTTAATCGCACACGGTACCGAAATTATTGTAAAGAGATCAGAAATTTTTCACCAATTGAAAACCTACGCCACGCGAAATCATCAAAAACTAACTGGAGGGGAAGAAAATCTCGCATTGACATATCGCTCCGCAACAGTGCGGAGCGATATGTCAATAAGTAGTATAGAAAACGAACGCAGCACAGAAGATGAGAATTTGGGAAACTTGGTGAGCGAAGAAGGAGGTCAATTTAAAATCGAATCTATTGAATCTGCGAATGAAAGCAAGATAGCGAAACACTTTGATGAGGCACTGAGTGCCTCGCGCAGTGCCGATCTACAGAGAGGAACAACCTTAGTTGGCCCACATCGCGACGATTTTCTGATTGAATTAGAGAACACACCTGAAATACACGCTCCCAATTCTCAAAGTGAGAACTGCTATGAGGTTAGAGATACTGAGGAAGGAGACGTGGCACACGAACCGTCCTTACCTACACCAACATTTCAAGAAAACGGAACATTCCGAGAGGGAGCACGGGCTTATGGATCCCAAGGTCAACAACGGACGATTGCGTTGGCACTCAAATTAGCAGAGTTAGAACTAATCCGTGCTGTGACCGGCAGGGACCCAATAGTGCTTTTAGACGATGTCACCTCAGAATTAGACTACAAACGGACCGAGTCCCTGTTAAACGTGCTGCAAAATCTGAGTGCACAAACTTTTATCACAGCTACACATGCCGAACCTCTCGTCCATCATCTCAATCAACCAAACGTCTTAACGGTAGAGAATGCCCGGATAAGCTGCCCCCCTCAAGAACCCAAAAACCACGTTGAAGACGTTGAAGACTAAAAAATGAGTCAGAGTAATGTCCAAAACCCAAAATCTACAGTACCTTATTAAGAAACTCAATCGAAAACTTGATCTTGAACCCAAGATACTCGAACAAAAAGTCTTTGCTCTCTGGCAGGAATATCTTGGCGTGCCGCTCGGTACAAAAACAGTCCCTATATCGTTGTCAGAGGGGACATTGAAGATTTACACAGAATATCCGCCATATAGAACAGAACTCCTGTTTCATAAACAGAAGATTTTGGACGATCTGAACGCGGAATTAGGACAACCGATCATCACAGAACTTCGAATAGAACTACATCAAGTCCACGCCGCCCACGAGAGAAAAAGTGTCCCTTTAAAGAAAAAAAAGTCAAAGGCAAACTCAAGGCATTCCAAGACTATAAACCATCAGTTAAAACCCGAAAAATTAGAGAGAATAGAGCAATCACTTACCACTGTAACAGACAGACAAGTAAAAAAATCTTTGCGACGCTTGTTCATGACACAAAGCGAAAAAGAGCAGGATGAGCCTTGACAAAATAGTTGAAACATGTTATCCTATTTAAGACGTTAAGGTATGTATAGCGTAACGATACGCGTCCTATTCCATTCGTTGAAAACTACTCACCTATTTATAAGGAGGCACATAAGGAATTGCCTGACAATCCAGCGCGTAATTCGTCATTATTGCTCCCACTGGAACGATTATCGTAAAGCACACAGCCAAAACACAAGGCGAGGGATTACAATCAAAAATGTCAAAAGAAGCCCAAACATATACAGCAAGTGATATACAAATCCTTGAAGGACTTGAGGCTGTTAGAAAACGCCCAAGCATGTACATCGGCAGCACAGGTCCTGCTGGATTACACCATCTTGTTACAGAATTAGTGGATAACTGCATAGATGAAATCGGTGCGGGTTACGGTACACAAGTTGAAGTTAAACTTCATCGCGATGGCAGTGTGACCGTTAGCGACGACGGACGTGGTATTCCTGTTGACACACACGCAACAGGGGTTTCCGCCCTTGAAGTCGTTATGACCACATTACACGCTGGCGGCAAATTCGATGGTCGCGAGCAAGTCGGCTACCAAACCGCCGGTGGTTTACACGGTGTCGGTGCTTCCTGCGTCAACGCTCTTTCTGAACGGTTGCATGTCCAAGTCAAGCAAAACGGCTCGATTTACGAACAACACTACGAGCGCGGCATTCCACAAACGTCTGTAGAGAAAATTGGAACCAGCAAAAAAACCGGCACTCAGACAACATTCATGCCGGATTCCGAAATATTTGATACCCTCGACTTCTCACACGATACGCTCCGCGACCGGCTCAGAGAACTCGCCTTCCTCAACAAAGGTGTTCTCATCAAATTTCAGGATGAACGCGATGAGGAAAATTCGGAACCAATTAGTTTTCAATATGATGGCGGACTCGCCTCCTTTGTTACCTACTATAACGAAAATAAAGAGGTACTTCATCCGCAACCTATCTACATAGAAGGTGTTCATTCAGAAGTTTCGATAGAGATCGCATTTCAGTTCAACACCACTTACACCGAAAACATCAGTTCCTATGCGAACAATATCCGTACCGCTGAAGGTGGATTCCACGAAAGCGGTTTTAAGAGTGCTCTCACCAGAGCTTTCAAAACCTACGCTACTACCAATGATCTCTTGCGGACCGCAAAAATAGACCTTACCGGTGAAGACATCCGCGAAGGAATGACTGCAGTCATCAGCGTCAAAGTTCCCGATCCACAATTTGAGGGACAAACGAAGTCCAAACTTGGGAACACGGAGGTTGAGGGTATCGTCCAGAGTTTTGCCGGTGCCCAACTTAAAACGCTTCTGGAAGAAAACCCTTCTGTCTCCAAGCGTATTATTCAAAAATCCATTGATGCTGCGCGAGCGCGTGAGGCCGCCCGCAGTGCCCGAGAAGTGGTTCGCCGCAAAGGGGTCCTCGACTCTGCTTCAATGCCAGGAAAACTCGCCGACTGCTCTGAACGCGACTCATCGCGAACAGAACTCTTCCTTGTAGAAGGAGATTCCGCCGGTGGTACCGCCAAACAGGGACGGGACCGGCAGAACCAAGCTGTCCTTCCACTTAGAGGTAAAGGCATTAACGTAGATAAGGCGAGGCTTGACAAAATACTCAAAAACGCTCAAGTTATTGACATCATCACGGCATTGGGAACAGGCATTGGTGCCGAGGAATTCAACCTCGAAAAACTCCGCTACGCCAAAATTATCATCATGGCAGATGCAGATGTTGATGGTGCACACATCCGAACGCTTCTTCTAACTTTCTTCTTTCGGCAGATGCCTGACCTCATTGCTGGTGGACATCTTTATATCGCCCAACCCCCGCTCTATCAAGTCAAAAAGGGAAGAAGTTCACAATATCTACAAGACGATGAGGAGATGGAGGATTATTTCCTTACCTTAGCACTTGATACCGTCCAGATAACAAACGCTCGAAGGGATACCCCATATACAGCATCAGAGTATCGGACGATCGCCAGTTCTGTTCGTAAAATTCGCAGCCTTATCGACCAAATCAATCGAAGTGGCATACCACTTTCAAGTTTAGGGGGTGAAACTGCAAACTCAGCAGACACATCCGATAATGTAGATAAACTGCTTCTTGCTACGCTTGAGACACCACCTCAGGAGAGTGATCCCTTGACCACGACATACGAGGAGACTTCCCAGGAATCAACGTCTACTACTGGAAACCCGCAACCCACACTTTTCGGCGACGCTGGACGCAGCACAGTAGACGAAAGAACGGGTAGACAGAATATTGCGGATTCTACCCCACGGACTTGGCATCACGAATTGCGTCGGGAACTTGAAAAACTTGCTGAGTTTGACATCCAAGACACAGACTTCCTACCGTCAGAAGAAGCGGATGCCTCAGATACATTGAAAAGTGAAAAATTGTTTAGCGTTCAGTCCGAAGACGGAGAGGTGTATCAGACGGAAGACATCTCTTCACTCGTGAAATACCTTTTTGGAATTGAACACCGAGGTCTTACTATTACCCGATACAAAGGCTTAGCTGAAATGGATGCCGAACAATTACGCGACACCACTATGCGTCCAGATGAGCGCATCCTCCTTAGAGTGACGCTTGAAGACGCCGTCGAAGCCGACCGTATCTTTACACTTCTCATGGGAGATACCGTCGAACCCCGACGCGAATTCATAGAGCGTTACGGGAGTCAGGTAAATCTCGACTTGTACGGTGCTTAGTTTTTTTACCGAATCTTCCGCTACAAGGTTTCCCAATAGAAAGGAGTAATTCACTTTAGATAATACAAAGAGCAAAATGGAAAACATACAAGAACGCAACATAGAAAACGAACTGCAAACATCGTACCTCACCTATGCGATGAGCGTCAACACGAATCGCGCGATCCCTGATGTCCGCGACGGTCTCAAGCCGAGTACCCGTCGGATCATCTACGCGATGGGAGAGATAAATCTCACTGCAAACCGACCTCCTGACAAATGTGCTGCTGTTGTTGGCGAAGTGATGAAAAATTATCATCCACACGGTGATGGTCCTATTTACAGTACGCTTGTTGGTTTAGCACAGCCGTTTAATATACGTTATCCACTGGTATATGGACAAGGGAACTTTGGGAGTATTGACGACGACCCACCGGGGGCGATGCGTTACACGGAATGCCGTCTTACTGTTATTGCAGGTGAAATGCTCACGGACATTGATAAGCAAGTCGTTGACTTCCAGCCCAACTACAAGGACTCGCTTGAGGAACCGACGGTTCTTCCTGGGCTCTTACCCAACCTGCTTGTCAACGGCACCACGGGCATTGGTGTAGGTTATCTTACGCGCATACCACCACACAACCTCAGTGAAGTTGTTGACGCACTCCTCTGCAAACTCACAGACCCGGATGCCGACGCAGAAACACTCATGGAACACATCATTGGACCCGATTTTCCTACTGCCGGTGTTATCGTCGGCACCAATGGTATCCGGCAAATGTATACTACCGGTAGAGGTAGTGTCACCATCCGAGCCAAGGCTGTTATAGAAAGAGTTTCCATTCGTGGGGCAGAACGGGAGCAAATAATCATAACAGAAATTCCGTATCAAATAAAAAAGAATCAACTGTTGGAGCGGATGTATCAATTGGTTGTTAACAAAACCATTGATGGCATCCAGGATATCCGAGACGAATCAGACAGCGAGATCCGCATTGTTATTGTCCTCAAACGCGGCGAAATTGCACAAGTTATCCTGAATCAGTTGTATAAACACACACAAATGCAGACAAACTTCAGCGCGAGTCTTCTCTGTCTTGTGGAAGGGCTTCCAAAGATTCTGACGCTTGAAGAGATCCTCGGGCACTACCTTGCACATCGGAGGGATGTGGTCCGGCGGCGTACACAATTTGAACTTGCCCGTGCAGAACGCAGAAATCACATCTTAGAAGGGTATCTCTTAGCACTCCAAAACCTTGAGGCAATCATAGAACTCGTTCAAACAGCAGAATCACCGCAAGCAGCAGAGCAGGAATTGCGAGACACCTATCAACTGAGCGAAGATCAGGCAAAAGAAATTCTTACCATGACCCTTCGGCAGTTGACAGGACTTGAACGGCAGCGTCTCCATGATGAATATACGGAACTTCTTGATCGTATCGCGGAGTTTAGTGCTATCCTTGCCAATGAGGCATTGGTAACGGATATCATCCGAACAGAACTCGAAACCCTAAAAGAAAAATACGGGGACGAACGCTGCACCGAAATTACGAACGAAGTTAAGGAATTTGAAATCGAAGATCTCATTGCTGATGAAGAAATGGTGGTCACGCTGTCCCACGCTGGTTATATTAAACGGTTACCGATGGACACTTACCGCAAACAGCACCGCGGCGGCGTTGGAATCAGAGGGGCTGCGGCAAAGGATGGTGATTTTTTAGAACATATTTTTGTTGCTACTGCTCATCAGAATATTCTGTTCTTCACAGATTGGGGTAAGTGTTACACACTAAAGGTTCACCAAATCCCTGAAACCAGCCGTCAATCAGCTGGACGGGCAGTCGTTAACCTGCTTCGCTTATCGCAGGATGAGAACATCACAGCCTACGTCACAGTCTCTCCAAAAGCCTCAAAAGCCGCTGGTCAAGAACTTGAAGGGATTGATACTGATGAAGGCGCGATGGATGAGTTCGAGGCAGCGGATGCCGATGGAATCGTAGAAGCAGGCGATTACGGCGAAATTACGGCGAATGAATTTGTCTTTATGGCGACACAGCAAGGGATCGTCAAAAAAACAAAACTTGCCAGTTTTGAGAACACAATATCAAGTGGTATCATTGCTGTTAACCTTGATGATGGCGATAAACTCATTGGTGCACAGGTAACAAAAGGTAATTCTGATGTCATCCTTGTCACCCACAAAGGTGTTGCTATTCGGTTCAGTGAGAAGGATGTTAGACCTCTTGGACGCAATACACGCGGCGTGCGCGGAATAGAACTTGGTGCTGATGACTTTGTCGCGCAAATGGTTATTGTTAACAGCGAATCGACTGAAGAAGAAGTAGAGGATGTTGCTGCTGCTGGGAAAGAGGATACCCTATTGATTGTTACAGAAAATGGGTATGGCAAACGAACAGCCATCTCTGCCTATCGTTCGCAGAAGCGCGCTGGAAAGGGTATCATTGCCATCGGGAAATCTACCCGAAACGGGGCAGTCGTCGCTGCAAAGCGCGTCGCAGATATTGATGAACTCGTTCTTATTAGCTCAAGTGGATATGTCACCCGGACCGCAGTCGGCGACATTCGGCGTATCGGACGAAACACACAAGGCGTACGGATTATGGCACTTCAAGCAGACGAAACGCTTGTTGATGCAGCCAAAATTGAACTTTCATCCACCCTTCTTGAGGAAGAATTAGACTTCTAATCGTAGTAGGGGCGAGGTCACCTCGTCCACACGGGTTGGGTCACCCAACCCCTACCGATAACTTCAATAGAAACCGGTTTTGAACAACGGACAAAACCGATTAGATAGAAGGTCCATAAGAAAAAATGAGATACCTTAATGCACTCACGATCCTTGTTTTAATGGTAGCATCTTTCTCGCTACAGCCTAATTTGCAAGCCCAAACCGAAGGTGAAACACCTGAATTGGTAATACTCCCTGATGCTGATGCAGGATTGAATGCTGATATGGGACGCGCATCAGAACTCTACACGGACCTAATGTGGGCAGTTTATTGCAGAACCAATGGATATAATATCGCAAAAAGCAAAATCGCCTACGACATATTAATCGATAGTTTGGAATCTGACAAGGACCTCGCCAAGCTTACAGAGAATAAACTCTTATCTGCAAGAGATTTAAGTTTCATTTATACAGAGCGTGCCTCACTCCGATATTCCAGGTTGCAGGACTTCACAGGTGCTGAAGAAGATATCGAAACAGCCATCAAGTTGAACCCTGAAAATGTAACAGCGACATGGATTCTCGCCCAAATAGTGACAATCCGATTCGATTACATGGAAAAAAACGGAAACAAAGAGGTAGCTGACATATTAAAAGAGAAAGCGTTTGCTACCTTAAAACGCGTGGTTGAATTGGATCCTGATCATGATAGGGCATACGATGTCCTTGGCGGAATGGCACGCCAACTCGGCGATATTGAACTTGCAATTACGTCCTTCAAGGCACTTACACGCATTGTACCTCATGCGTCTCGATACCATAAGGAGCTCGCCGAACTCTATGAGATACAGCACCGACTTGATGAAGCTGTACAGTCATATCAAAGAGTGGTGACTATACGTCCCGAGCTGACACCCGAACTGGTAGGGCTCCGAAACCATATTGGGCAACTCTACCTTCAAACAGGCGATTATCCGGCAGCTATAAAGGCTTTTCGCTATATTTTGACATCGTTTGATGCTCCCCAAGATAGTCTATCAGCAAAAACAGAGAGCGGCAGCAGAAAGGTTCCTGCCACGTATAATATTGATGTCGCTGAAATTGACGCACACCGCGGTATTGGCCTTGCATATCAGTTGCAGAATGACTTTGAGCGATCCGAATTTCATATCACGCGTGCGATTACTTTGCTGGAAGAAAAGGTAAAACGGACTCGCACCGGTTTCCGCGTGAGAAGTCGTGAACGCATCAGGTTGGCGGGAGATCTCCAAAACGCACGCTACGCGCTCGGACAGATTTATATCCAGCACAATGTCCCTCAGAAAGCTATAGAAACCTTCGCCAAGATTCTGGCTGACGATGACGAAAATGTCTCCGCACTTTCCAGCATCGGAATAGCTTATCAAATGCAGGACGATGTGAAGCGGGCAGAAATCCATCTACGTAGAGCGATTGAGCTGTCTTCCAAAGACGAATTACCGGATGCATATAACGCGTTAGGGTATCTCTATGCGGAACAGGGAATCAAGCTGGATGAAGCAGAAACCTTGGTCCGTCGGGCACTCGAAAGCGCGCCGAAATCCGGAGCGTATCTTGATAGTTTAGGACTTATCTACCTCAAACAGGGGAAACTGGATGCCGCTATAGAAAATTTGGAGCAAGCCATCCATTATCTGCCTGACACACCTGAGATTCTCTTGCATCTTGTTGATGCCTACCTCGAAAAGGGATTGAATCAGAAGGCGTTGCAGACTTTGGAGCAAGCCATCCAACTTGAACCAGATAACGCTGAACTTCTCCAAAAACTTGAGGCTGTTAAACCCCGATAATCTTTTTTCGGAAACGGTGCGTGAAAATGGTTGTCATAGGCAGTTCACTTTCAAATCTCCGCGGCGTGCCATATCTGTACGCCTTATTCGTTAGGCGCGCACCTATAAGTCTTTTGGTGATGCTGTTGCTTTTAGGAGGAAACTACAAAAGTTCAGCATACATCTGCGGTACACCGCATTTGTCAAGTCCAAGAGGGTCTTTTAGGACAGACACACCTCAGCAGCATCTACCACTCAAAAATCCGACGGCACCTGTCTTGCCTGCTGCACCTGCTTTGCCAATTGGCACAGAGCGAACTTTTTTCGCCCCTGACTTTAGAAGCATGCAACAGTACACTGTCTCCGCCGTACTACGTGGTGTCGGTAGTTTTTGCTATGTGTTTGTTGAAGAAGCTGAGTGGAACACACGAGTTACGCTTGGAACCGTGCAGGCAATAATCCGTGCTTTTGATACTGCCACGCCAGCAAACCTGCAACAAGGAATTTACGCAACGCTGACGAATTTCTTTGGAGCACCACCGGATATCGATGGAAATGGAAGGATTATCTTACTTCTACTTAATATTCGGGATGCACACGGCGTAAACCAGTACACAGCAGGTTTTTTCAACCCGACAGACCAGAGCCGTGGTTTACTCAGGACTCCCGGATTTCGCGGGTTTCCAATTCGTAGTAACGAAGCGGATATGTTATATATTGATACACAACCTCTTGACCCAAATAGTGAAAGAGCGCATAATGTAATTGCACACGAATTCCAGCATCTCCTCAATTGGCAGCATGATGCAAGGGAAGCTACTTGGGTTGATGAGGGGTGTGCAACGTACGCCGCATTTCTTTGCGGTTATTCCGTTCGGGAACACGTAACTGCGTTTGAGAAGATGCCTTCTGTTTCGCTCATAGCATGGCCGGAGGGTAATGCTAACTCGCTTCCGCACTACGGTGCTGCATTTTTGTGGATGCTCTATCTTCATGAGCAATACGGGGGCATAGGAACGGTTGTGGAAATTGTCCAGAATCGCGGCACATCGCTTACCGGTGTTTCGGATGCACTCGCATCGCGGGGTATTACGCAAACGTTCTCTGAGATATTTACGGCTTGGAAACTTGCTAACTATTTATCTGATTACCGTGCTATTTCGCTCTCTCTCGCACCTCGTCGCTGGCACCGTTCCTATCCGAGCGATACGCAGCACGGGGAGCTCAGCAATTTTTCTGCGGCGTATATCGGTTTTGAAGATGCTGCAGGATTAACACTTGGATTCTCAAGTAGTTCTCCAGCGAGCAGTGCTGCTCATGCAATCGAATTTCACAGCACTGGTACTGTCGCTATCAATAAAATAGAATTATCGGCTGGTAATGCCGGTTCTCTTGTTTTATCAAATACTGCCACAGAGGTTATTCTGGTCCCGAGTTTGCAGGCGGAGACCATTAACGCTCAAGTACAAAGCGCGACGTATCAGTATAGTGCAGCCCGCGGCGCACATATTACCTTTACTACGACTGCTCTTCCGAATCCGGTGCATCCGCGGTACTGGGATATCATCGCGAAACCGAATGAATCTCTCGTTGGGTTAACTCCCACCGTGACGTTGATGCTGTTTGAGAACAACGTGGAACGCCTCTATAAGGAAGCACAAGCAATGTATCCAGTAACGCAAGATTTTCAGGACAGTCGTCTCTATCGATTTTCATTCCTTCTTGAACCGGAGATAGCACCGGAATCTGTGGTATATCAGATTTCACTTGATTCGAGACTCGCTGTTACGGGCTCGTTAACCGAATGATATTATAGACGCGCGGCAGGTATTCTTCTTGTCGCGTTTAGGAGATCGTTCCTCCTTGTCTGAAAATTCCGTTTCATCAAATCGACATTTAAAAAAGGAGAAAAGATGCAATCTACACTCTATGCAGGAACTATTGGACAAAGCGTCTGGCGCAGTACCGACAATGGAGACACGTGGAACAGGGCGAGCAATGGACTCTTCCCAGAAGCCGATGTTCGCGCGATAGCTGTGAGTCCAAGCAATTCGGATACTGTCTATGCAGGTACTGAAAAAGGTATTTTCCGAACAAACGATGCTGCGGATTCATGGCACCGCCTCTCAAGTCCTATGGACGAACTGGAAGTTTGGGCGATCGTTATTGACCCACGATCATCGGACACGGTCTATGCTGGGACATGTCCCTCCGCACTTTTCAAATCTACTGATGGCGGCGATAGTTGGAAACAACTCAACGCTGATCTGGCACAGGAATGTGAAGGGGTCCCGATTATTCCGCGTGTCACAACTTTTATTGTCGATCCCGAAGATTCACAAACGCTCTACGCTGGAATTGAAATTGATGGAATGCACCTGAGCACAGACGGTGGTGAAACATGGGTAGAACGCAGTGAAGGGCTTAGCAGTCTGGATATTCACGGACTCTGTGTGGTGCCAGGTTCGCCCAAAACCCTTATTGCTGCGACAAATAACGATGTCTGTGTAACTACGGATATGGGGCAGCAGTGGACACCATTGAACGTTAAAGCACATTATCCATGGCCCTACTGCCGTGCCGCATTCTTTCTCAATGGTGATGCAGGTCGGGTCTTTATCGGTGCTGGAAACGGTCCCCCAGGCGACCAAGGCGGAATTTTCTCAACGACCGATGCCGGTAAGACGTGGAGCCGAGCTGACATCGGCAGAACAGCGAACAGCACAATCTGGACCTTTGCCCATAATCCAAAGGTTAACAACCTCCTTATCGCTTGTAGCGTAAGCGGACAACTTTACCGCAGTAAAGATACTGGCGACTCGTGGACGAAACTCACACACGAATTTGGGGAAGTTCGGTCATTGGCTATCGGATAAATACTTGACTAATTTCTGTGATTTATGGTATGTTGTTAACAAAATGTGGGGCGAAGGAAAGAAAGTTTCAAAGTATGCTAAAGTTCAGAAATCTGTAAAGTTGAAAAGAGATGTGTTTTTAACCGAAAACCTCTTGCAACTTGCAAACTCCACAACTTGCAAACTTTCTCGGGTTATACAAAGGTGCGATCAAGCAATCGCACTTTATGATGAGACAGGTTTTCAGACCTGATCGAAAGGAAACCTAAATTCTTTTCAGCCCAAGATATTGAATACGCTGACGAGATTTTTAAGTGGGCGCGATCGTATCGGAAATCTCGCGAAATGAATAGTTATGAGTTACGAATTATTGGTTTTCAGTTAAGATTTATGGCATCAGAGTCGTCTTTAACTCGTAACTGGTAACTGGTAAACAGGAAATTTAGCTTTCAAGTTATGCCCAAAATTATAGGAGGCACACTTCAGTGATACGTTTCTTTAGAACACTATTTATACCGCTTCTCTGCCTTGTAATGGTAGGCTGTATTGGTGGTGATGGTGAAGTTGATATTGACACACCACCTCCGATTAGTGACGCAAAGCGCGTTACAGTCGTTCCATTCTTCGCCGATGTCGGAGCAGAAGAAGATGTAGTCAAGTTAGGTGGACGAATCAGCGTGAACCTTGCAACTCGCTTGGAACTTGTATTCAAGGAGGCAGAGTGGATCTATGACATCTCAAATAAGGTGAAACCCGTTGACGATAAACTTACAGAGTTGGGGCTAACCCGGGAACAGGTTTACGCAGATCCTGCTTTGGCAGCAAAACTCGGACAGGCACTCGAAGCAGATATGGTCATCATCGGGATGGTTGATAATCCAAAGTTGACTCGGCAGGACTATGACCAACATCTTATGAAACAGGGTAGGCAAGGCGGTATTTCCGGTACATCCACCTATATTCGTACCCGCCTAACTGCTATTGGTCGTGCTCGGGTCAAAGTCATTGATGCTGGCTCTGGGGATATTCTTTTTAACAACCGTATCCGGTCGTATCTCAAGTACTGGTACGCCTACCAAACCCAGCAGAGCGAACAGATAATTTTTAAAAGCGATACAGATAGACTCGCCGATTTAGGGAAATATCTCTCGCTCAGGATCGCTTATAGCCTCTACCCAACCGGTTTGAGGTTGGAAACGGAAGAGCAGATTTTGCTTAAGCCGGATATCGTGTTAAAAGGGACAGGCGGCGTTGTTGAATTTAATTAGGGCGTATGTGCCAGGTTCGTAACCCAAAATAGGCGCGGTTTCTAACCGCGCCTATTCTATGAAGGTGAGAAATTCACGAAGAAATTCTCAAGTTGCTGGGTGTACGCTTCACCATACTTCAAAAGCTCGCGCGAGGCATCGTACAGTTCTGACGGAGCGAGTTCTTGATACGGATTCGTAATTTTTTCATAGTAGTCTAAAGCCCTCATGAAAAAATCTAATGTTTCCCGGTCAATCGCGCTGTTTTGGTGTAAAGCACGGAAACTGTGGTGCTTTTGCTGGGGTGGTGTCTGCCCACTAAATTCGATGATAACGTTGTTGATATCCACAGCGCGTTGAATAATCATGAGGAAGCAGCTTTTCACATAAGAATGTGTAATCCTATCCGCCTCAACGTATTCTTCTTGATTCGCCGGTAGTCCGTGCCTCAATTGATCAAAACACTCATTTATAGATTCCAATTTCGCCTTCACTGGATTGAACCGCCGATTCACAGACCTCTTCGGGCTTCTGGTATTTCTTTTTCCCATTATGTCTTCCTCTTTCTCGTTAATTTTTGTTTTTAGCATATTCCTGTCAAACCCCGTGCCTTTAGGTAGGGGATGTAGACGGCGTAGGACGTTGTTGAAAATAAACTTGTCAATCTAATCAAAATGTGGACACGTTCAAAGTCTGTCAGCTCCTGTGGCGGTGTAACCCTCTAAGTCATAAAAGACTATATTGAAGGTCAAAGCGGTAAATGAGAAAAGCCTACGGTTTCAAACTTCAGTCTCAAAAGAACGTCATCAAACTTGGCAACATGATTGACGATATGTGGGGCATTCACCTGCATATCATGCTGCTGGCACGTCGGTATCGTCGTATGTTTGGAAAAGATGTGTCGGCATATAGACTCAAAAGGCATATTGCCACCCTCAAAAAGCGAACGAAACCGCATTGGAAAGACCTGCCGAGCCAAGTTGTGCAAGACGTTGTATTGCGGTATGGTAAATCGCAAGACGCATTTTTTCAGAATAAGAAAGACCGAAAAGCCGGTAAAACGAACCGCAAAGTTGGTAGACCGAAGATAAAACCGCGTCATAAATACACCTCTATGACGTTTACACAGGCGGGCTATACCCTCAAAGGAAACCGTATCAAAATCAATTGCATAGATACATGGTTTTCCTTCCACAAACACCGTGAAATTAAAGGTATCATTAAGACAATCACCATCAAGCGAGATAGGTGTGGAGACTATTGGATATACTTTTCATGCGAGAATGTTGACGATTCCAAAAACAAACCCAAGACGGGTAAGAGCGCAGGGTTTGATTATGGAAACAAAACATTCCTTACAAGCGACGAGGGACACAAGATAGAATCTCCGCAGTTTCTCAAGCAATCACTCAACAAGTTGCGATCCCTCAGTAAAGCCCTCAGTCGTAAAGTCAAAGGCTCTAACAATTGGTATCGTGCGGTTTGCGCTTTGGCAAGACTCCATAGAAAAGTTGCCAGACAAAGAGCAGATTGGCAGTGGAAACTTGCTGACGAACTTTGCACAGAGTTTGATACCCTCTTTTTTGAGACACTCAACCTTGAGGGTATGAAACGCCTGTGGGGACGCAAAGTCTCTGACCACGCCTTCTACCAGTTTCTGCAAATACTGGAACAGAAATGTGCAAAGCACGATAAAACCTTTGTCAAAATCGGGCAATGGACAGCAACGACAAAGCCTTGTAGTGAGTGTGGATACCATAACAAAGAACTCTCTCTTTCTGATAGGCAGTGGACATGCCCCGAATGTGGGTCGCACCACGACCGAGACGTAAACGCTGCTATCAATATCAAACGGGCAGGCTTGGCTGCCTAAAGTGGAGACGATGTAAGTCGCTTCTTTGGAAGTGCCGTTGTTGAGGAAGCACAAGCCCCTACCTTCAGGTAGTGGGTACCATTGACGTGTTCTATTTTTTTAGACGTTGATAAATCTAAAAAGTTGTAGTCTTCTTTTTACCCATCTCCAGTTTTTGTGTAATCAATCAAATGGCACCTATATTATAAATTAGCATGTAAGAGATCCCAAATGCGAAAGAGAATATTAGTTGTTGTTATCTTTGCTTTTGTTTCCTGTCTCGCACTTTTGTTCCATTGGCGATCGACGAAACGTCCTGCCTTGATACAGACACCACGCGTCTATGAACCCTCCACCGTGCTCTCACCGCAAGATACCCTTATGTTGCTTGAACATTTCAACACAGCGGTTACTGAGCGCGAGGCGGAACTCAAAAGTGGAGCCATTGAGTTTTCCCTTACGCTCAGTAAAATAAAAACTCCATTTTCCAAAAATCCTGTTTATGAAGAGCGATTAAAATGGCACGTCACCTATCGATTTTCCGGTCAACAACGGTTTTATCAGATTCAGGAACGCGTGAAGGTCAAACCGGGGTGGTTTCGACGCGCGAAATGGAAGGAATCAAAGCGTTATAAATTTCAAGCAGATGACAGTGGCAAGAAAGGGTATGTTAACCGAGGAGATGGATGGCAGTGGACTTCCCACCACCCAATCGCATTTAACAGTTACGGGAGTCCGCTCCGCTGGAAATGGGACACTAATTTGACTCGAATGGCACAAATGTTCGGACCTATCGTTGAGGCAGAAAATATTATTGTTGAGGAGGAAAGGGTTGACTATTTTAAATTTGAGGATTGGCGCGCTGATAGAATTGAAACAACTGAAGTCTGGTCCAATCCACAGAAGGATTACCGCACGACAAAAGTTGTACAACGGACAAGATACATTAACAAGGAATTGACGGATAAAACCTTAGTTTCTTCTGGGGAGCCGGTGACTGAGGGGTGGCTCTTTCCTCACATAAGTCAATTACGTTATACATGCCAATTGGCACAGTTTGAACCCGGTATTTGGTACCCCCAAACATCAACTGAGGTACGGGAGATGGTTGATGCCGAAAACTCACATTTTCTCATGGGGGAAAAGTTAACATTGCAGGTGCATAGTGCCGCCTTTAACATTCCAATCCCCGTAAAGGATTTGCTCTTGCAGCCTGATCGGTAACTGGACCGTACCATCTTTGATTCTATGTGCTAAAGGTTGCGTCTGCCTTTAAATCTGGTATAGCCTATCTAAATGTGTTAAAATTGAGAGCGTAGGATCTAACATTCAACAGTAAGAAAGCAGGATAGAAACAGTGAAAGCTATTGTTAGAACAGGCGATGGCGGACCAGAAGTCTTACAATTGGGCGACGCACCATCGCCAGAACCAACAGAAACCCAAGTCTTGGTGGATGTTCATGCCACCGCTTTAAATCGAGCCGATATGATTCAGCGACGAGGCGGATATCCACCGCCGCCCGGTGAATCTGAGATACTCGGTTTAGAAATCGCTGGCACCGTTGCAAGGATGGGCAGTGCCGTGAAGGGGATGGCTGAAGGCAACCGCGTTTTCGGGCTCGTCGGTGGTGGTGGTTACGCCGAGCAAGCCGTCATTGATTACCGCATGGCGATGCCGATTCCTGACGAATGGACTTTTGAACAAGCCGCCGCGGTGCCTGAAGTGTTCTTTACTGCCAACGAAAATATCTTTACTTTAGGCAAATTGTCAGCTGGTGAAACAATTTTGATCCATGCAGGTGGTAGTGGTGTTGGCAGTGCCGGAGTCCAAATCTCGCATCATGCTGGTGCGACCGTCTTTGTCACTGCGGGAACATCCGAGAAAATAGATGACTGCAAGGCACTCGGTGCAGTAGAGGGTATTAACTATAAAGAAAAGGACTTCGTTGCTGAAATCGGACGTTTGACAGATGAGCGAGGCGTAGATGTCGTTTTGGACTTTATCGGAGCACCTTACTTTGAGCGGAATCTCTCTATACTTAAAACAAACGGTAGACTCTTGCAAGTTGGATTGATCGGTGGCGCAACCACGGAAATTAACCTTGGCACAGTGATGCGAAATCGACTTCAAATTATAGGTTCTGTTATGCGTCCACAATCTATTGATGAGAAGATCGCTATCACACAGCGTTTTATGGAGCGGTGGCTACCTGAGTTAAAGCGGGGCACGCTCCGGCCGGTTATCGACACTGTTTTCCCATTAGCAGAAGCACAGCAAGCACATGAGTATATGGAAGCGAATCTCAACTTTGGCAAAATTTTGTTGAAGGTGAGGTAGAAAAAAATGAAGGAGCTGCACCTTACAAAACACTAATAGTTATCGGTTATCAGTTAAGAGGGCGATTTGATACAATCAAGTTTCTCTTTAACTGAAAAGCGAAGGCTGAAGACTCTTAACAAGGCAATTATTTTTAAAATAGACAGGAGTAAACATAAACCGGTGCGTATCCGATTCAGGCTTGATATTACACTAAGTGCCCAAATTTTCATCTTTTTAGTATGTATAAGCAGTGTGTCCGCTGAGATTACCCAAGTTACATCAACCGATGGAATCACACTTCAGCTCACCTTACCGGAACTGGTTACATCCGATGTCGTCCGAGACAATGTCCGTTATCAAGAGGTTCGTTACGCTGACTGTAATTTCACCAATGAAGCGGGGAACCCCAAAGTTCCGGTCACACGCGTCATGCTGGGTATACCTGCAACGGCTACAGTTGAAGCCGTTGATGTTTCTGCTGCACCTGTGGAGACACGCAGCAATGTGCGTCTCGTCCCTGTCTCGATTTTCGATGTCCGTGAACGTGATTCGCAGCACTCAGCATCGCAGCGTTGGATGGAAAATGGAAGCGCGTATCGGTCAAAAGGAAACACCTCTTTTGGGGCGAATTCTTCGTATCCCGGATACCCCCTTGCCCGAATTGTCCGAGAGGGCTATATACGTAGTCAACGCGTCATCGCTTTGACATTGTACCCTGTCCAATATATCCCAAGTGCCCGCCGTTTGCAGGTCTATTCACGCCTCACCGTGAACATCCGTTTTTCTTACGGCAAAGAAGCCATCAGCAAAGAGGGCACCCTCCGGTCAGAAACCTCTTTACTAACTGCTGATAGCCGGAAGCCGATAGCCATTCCCGCCGAATCTGAAGCGTTTGAGCGCGCATTTTCACATCAACTCCTTAATGCCGAACAAGCCGCTCGTTTCCGCGCGCCCCGACCCCTAATACCTGCAGCACCGACACTCGTCCCCAACGGCGGGAATGAAACACGCTATAAGATATCTGTCGAGGAGACGGGAGTCTACGCCGTAACGGCGGCATCGCTACAACGCGACTGGGGGATAGAACTCATCGGGACTGACCCTGCGAGGCTTCGACTCACACACGGAAACAGAGATATTCCAGTTTACATCAGCGGCGCGGCGAATGGCAGTTTTGACGCAACGGATGCTATCTTTTTCCTTGGACATAAACCCGGAAATCGATATAGTCGTTGGAATGTCTATTGGCTCACAGTTGATAATAATAGTGGACGTATTCCCGCTCGGATCCCGCAAGTTACTGCCAATCCCACAGACCAGACAGCAACACAAGTGCCGACCTTCCGCTCTAAGGTGAATTTTGAGGAGGATTACCTGACGAGTAACCTTGAATTTGTCCATACTGAAACCGTCTCACCCGGCGATAAACACGGTTGGTTTGACGCACTGGACTTCTGGTACTGGGACGGTATCAAAAATGGCGGTGATTCTGCCGAGATGCGTCTTGAGTTTCCGCTTTATGATGTCGCAAAAAGTTTCGATCCGCCACGCATCTCTGTTGACTTACAAGGTGGGACACCAGTATCACATGAAATTTTGGTTTCTATTAACGGGGTCCGAATCCAATTCGCCAAATGGGAACAGCAGGACACGCTCACTGTTGAACGCACCTTACGTACTTGGGATACACTCAAGGACGACAGGAATGGCGAACAGAACGTCCTATCCTTCGCTCGTGTTGATGATAATGTTGACGACGATACCACTCGATATCCGTATCATGTCTATCTCAATCGTTTTTATGTCGAGTATACCCGTCTCTTCCGTGCTGTTGCGGATGAATTGTGGTTCATATCGCCGGAACCGGAAACGGATTCTCGAACCCGGCTCCCCGGTGCGCGTAAGCTTCAATACAAAGTTGAAGCATTCCGTGATCCGAACGTACATATCTTTGAGACGGATGGAATACATCTCACAGCCCGGATGCAAGGCGTTCACATAGAGTCGAATACAACACATACGGGTTCGTATAACGCGCTTTTTCAGGTGCTTGATACTCGAAGGACGCAGTTTATTGCTGTTTCCAACACTGCTCTGCGTCAACCCACACGCGTTGACATCGTTGAACCTACGAACTTAGCAACTGCGGCACACGGTGCTGATTATCTGATTGTGACACATTCCAATTTCCTGTCTGCCGCACAGAGATTAGCGGCGTGGCGCGCAACGCCTGGCGGTGGCGGATACCGCACGAAGGTCGTCACGACTGACGATATTTACAATACATTTGGCGATGGGAGTGTCAATCCAAAAGCAATTAAAACGTTTCTAAAGCACGCCTATCAATCTTGGGCACCGCCAGCACTGACTTATGTTGTTCTCTTTGGCGATGGCACCTTCGATTTTCGCGGTGTGGACACCGATATTTATTCTGAGCCACCCGAACTTATTGGATATATCCCAACGCATTATATCCGAACCGACTCCTTTGGTCGTACCGCTGCTGACCACTGGTACGCGACCGTCTCCGGGCACGATGAATTCACCGATTTCTATATTGGTAGACTCAGCGTCGAAAACCCTAACCAAGCCGATGCAATCGTTGATAAGATTGTGGCTTACGAGCAGTCCCCACCCAATGGAGACTGGCGGAGAAGGATTATCTCTGTCGCTGACGACGAAGTCAGCAACTCTGGCGATTTTATCTTCAAGAAAAGTCTTGATGAAATCGCGAAAGATCACACCCGCTTAGGCTACGAAACCGTTGAGGTTTTCCTTGAAGATGTTATTGATCAGGTTGAAGCACACCCAGCGGATTACCCAGATCTCTTGCCACAACGTGTTGCAAAAGATAGGATCATTGAAGCACTTGGAGAGGGTGCTGTGCTCGCGCAATATGCTGGACACGGCGGGAGAATCGTCTGGGCACACGAAGCGATCTTTGATAATGCCTCTGTTGATCAGGTCGAAGAAACCGCAAAGATTCCTTTCATGTTAGTCCTCAGTTGTTACAATGGCTATTTCGACAAGCCTGGCGAACCGAGTATGGCAGAGAAGTTACTGCGGAAAGAGCGGGGCGGTATCATCGGTATGTTGAGCGCGACGCGTCTGACATACGGCCGCGGAAACGATGCCCTTAACCGAATCATCTTTGACATGCTTTTTAAACGCAACATCCGACAACTGGGTCCCTTGAGTTTTGATTCAAAGGTTGAACTGCTGATGACAGAGGGTACGAGTCAGATTGATGTCATGATGGAATATACCCTTTTCGGCGATCCTGCCTTACAAATTGCTATTGCCAATGGTGAAATTCAACCTGCTATTGAGACAAAAACAGTCGCGCCGGGTGATACCCTCCGAATCGCAGCAGGGCATGTTCAAACTGCTACTTACGATGCGGCAACCCGCACAAAACGCTTTACTACGGATACTACTTTTAATGGCTCACTCATCGTTAAAGCCCTATTCCCTGGGAAAACAGCCATTGCTCAAGGTGTTGCGGGTCCGGTCAGATACTACACTGGAGATGTGGTTCTGACAAAGACACTGACTGTGAGCAGCGGTGCCTATCCGGCAGTGACTTTCACCGTCCCACAGAACATTGCGAGCGGTGATGCTCACGTCGAGTACTATGCACAAAGCGACGCGAAGAACCCCCCCAGCAAAAACACTGTCGCTGTCGGTGGTGACGGGTTTACCGTCAACATCCCAAAAATTCTTGACATTCAACCTGAAGTGGTCAGTGAGGGCAAGTTTCGTATCTCTATCCAGATTTCCGATGAAAAAGAGGAACTGGCACAAGTACTCTTGGATTGGCGTAATCCACAGAGTCGCGAATGGGAGAAGGTATCTCTCGTCCCTGCAGACCCGCCCTTAGCAAAGGATGGATGGTGGACAGTGCCTGAGCCGTTAAACGCACCTACAGACGGTTCTGCCATCCGATATGACCTTAAGGTAACGGATATAGATGGAAATATAGTTGATACTGGGAGACTCCAATATTATCCTTATGTATACCCTAATCTTTCGGTTGTAGAGACTGATAGAGAGAGTAGGATTGGCTACGGCTATAACATCCAAACGGGACAGTGGTATCTCTCGGTGGATGTGCAGGCAGAAGGCGGTGATGGTGATATACAAACGCCTATTGAAGTCGCTTTTTTTAGCGGCAATCCGGATGTTGACAATGATACGCTTGTTGACGAAAATGTTGACCTGCTTGGGACTGCCCGGATTCAACCCAAAGACTGGATACAACGCAATCCGTTAGTGAATTCCGAAGACACATCTAAAGAAAAAAGTGTTTATGAACCGGATCCTTTGAATACACTACCGATTGCGATTGCCACTTTAAATCTGAAGAATCAATTGCCCGTTGGTACACACGACATATTTGTCTATATTGATGTGACACATACTGAAACGGATCAACCCGGCAAAGTACTCGAAAATGACGAGGACGACAATATCGCTTACCGACGGCTTTCTGTTGACATGGGGGTGATCGGAGAGAAAACCTCCTCAAGTCAAATTGTTAGTTTGGATCGAAACTGCGTTGTTACTGCACCGGCTGGAGCACTTCAAGGAAGCCCAACAGTATTGACTATTCGTCCCTTAGATGAACAGAAGTTCATTACCGTAGGAGCGAGTTCCCTTGACGCAGCTACGAAAACTGCATCTCCAGTTCCGCTTGCGCGGATGTCCAAGCGCGCACCGTTCCCTGGTGTTTCCGTTCACGGTTACGAACTTGTTCTTGGCACACAAACGGAGAGTGATCGTAGGGGCGAGGTGACCTCGTCCCTGCAATCTGAGATTAAACTAACCTCTCCAGTAGCGATCGATTTGAGTTTCGACCTCCGTGCGCTCAGTGCCCAACTCGCGCAAGAATTGCTCGGAGGTGTTGACTCTGAAGTGGTACCCTTGGGAGAAGGAACAGATAGATTGGGTGTCGCGGACACGATTAACACTGCTGTCGTATCCCATGCCCGCGAGTTAGGCATTTACATATTTAGTCCAACACTCGGAAATTGGACCAGACTGCCTTCTCAGCAACTCGCGGATGCTACAGGGACGTTACAGCAACGCATGCATGTGACGAATATAAGTGAAAAGAATATTGGACAAAGCGAACTTCGGGAGGTAAGCATCCAACCTGAAGGCGCAAGAACCGGTAGGTATGTCCTCTTTTTCACGGGTCCACAAACGTATCGGCTTTTCCTTGCCCCTTCGGAAGCAGGTCCACAGGCACTTGATCCGTTGGAAGTTATCGCACCTGTGGAACAACTCGCTAACTTCAGCACAAACTCCCGAGACTTTAGGCATGGATTCTCCCTTAACGTGGAACTTGATTTTGAGATCCCCTTCACCTTTGGGGATGTCTTAACATTCAACATAACCTCCCTCATACAACCAGCTACGGATGGTGAAGCCGACATCGGCGTACCCCAGCAAGAACTCCGTTGGTACGCATCTGGATTTAGAGATAGGAACCAAGGCACGGGGACCCTCAGTTACGTTGAACTACCACCAGACACTACTACGCCTGAAGATCAATGGGTCATCTTTTTCCTTAATAGTACTGAATTTCAGGTTGAGGGTGAAAGAACCGGTATTTTACGTTCCCAAGCCGATGGAAATCCTCACCGAGGGGCAGTTGGAGAGTTGTTTTCGTATCAACCTTACGGTTTACGTCTTCAAATCACACAAGGTGATCGTGCCTTTGCTCCCGGCGATAGATTTCGATTTGAAACCCGACCCGTCGGCACCATTCGGGCAACGACGGATCGACTTGGACCGATTACGCTGTTGCATACTGACGATACCGTTCCACCGGATATGCAGTTGACTATCGGTAACCAGCAACATTTCGTTCCCGGAGATGCCACAGATGCGGAACCCCTCATCGGCGCAACATTAACCGACCCAAGTGGACTTGATTACCTCACCCGACCGCTGTTGTTGGAAATTGGAAGCGCATTCGGGGAGTATGAACGTATTGACCCAGAAGCGTATCAGGTGACACATCACCCCGGCTCGAATCAACTTGTGTTGACATATCCGTCTCCAGAACTTGAACCGCGGGAATATGAGGTCCGACTCACTGCGAGTGATGTCCATGGAAACACCGATACAAAGCGTATCACGTTCAGGGTTCACGACACCTTGCAGCTGCTCTCGTTTCTCAACTATCCAAATCCGTTTCCGCGTAAAACAACGCTCACCTGTGAATTGACCGCGCCTGCTGATTCGCTCGCTGTGAAGATCTATACGCTGAGCGGACGACTCATCCGCGAACTCTCGGTTCCAGCAACTCCCGGATTTCTTATGGTGGAGTGGGATGGTAGAGACGCTGATGGCGTTGAGGTTGCAAATGGCGTTTACTACGCGAAACTCCGAGTTAAGCGCGAAGGCGAAAAAGACATAACTGAAATACTCAAAATGATGAAACTCCGTTGATAGTTTTCAACCGATAACCAGAAACAATGAAACATAAATCAAAGTTTATTAAAAGTGTGCTGAAGTCCATAAAACGTGCTAAAGTTATTCAAAATCTTTTCTCTCACTTCGGGATTTTAGTGCACTTTAGAGACACTTGCAAACTTTTTGTTGTATCTATAATTGCGTTCTGTGTGTTGACTATTCAACCCGTTGATGCAAGATACACTGCCGATTTCCTAACACTGGGTGTTGGTGCCCGCGCACTTGGTATGGGCGGTGCCGGGACCGCTTTAAGCGACAACGCTTATGCACCTTACTGGAATCCAGCGGGGTTGGGACAACTCACCCGATATGAAGTCAGTTTCATGCATTCCACGCTCAATGAAGCGGATGCTTACGATTTTGTTGGTTATGTCCATCCCCTCAAAAACCGAGGCGCGATCGGTGTGAGTTGGCTCCGCGTCGGTGTTGACGATATTCCTATTACCAGTCTACCGGTCGTCAGTCGTCCTGTCGGGCCCGCGAACCGACCAGAGGTCGTCGGCTCTTTTAACAATACCGACAACGCTTTTCTTTTCGCTTCTGGTTGGAGACTTCCATCGCGCTACGGTATTGACTTCCACCTGGGTGGCACGCTCAAACTCCTCTACATGAGTGGATATCGGAGTACGAATGCTATCGGTGGTGGCGCAGATATAGGTTTCGTTGCGATGACAAACCCAGAAAAACCGCATCAACTGATGCTTGGGTTGCAAGCAAGTGATGTCTTTACGACGAAGCTCTACTGGAACACACCACCGCCATCGGCGGATCTTACATCGCACACTGAAACGATCCTACCACACCTCAAAATCGGTATCGCCACGGTACATACGCTCCCCATTTTCCGAAGTACGCTCATCCTTGCGTTGGATACCTACGTCCAAAATCGGATTGGCCTGGAGATTGAGCCTGATGTTGAGAAATCGGACGGGAGTCCTGTTGAGTTGCATGTGGGTGCTGAATGGACACTCTTTGATCTGCTCTCTTTACGAGTTGGACTCTCGGAACGGAGTGGAAGCCTTGAGAGTGTTCGCCAATTAACAGCCGGAGTTGGGTTGAATCTCCGATTCGTCACCGGTGCAGGGGCAGGATTAGACTATGCATTCGCAAACCATCCGGCATTGGGTGGTAGCCATCGCATATCCCTTAGAATTAGATTTTAGTAGTTGTCGGTTATCAGTTATCAGTTGTCAGTTAATGCTTTGATGATTTTATCCCAATCCCACACGAGAATTGTGCCATCCTGTCCAGTGCTGACGAGGGTTTTTCCATCCGGTGAAAAGGCTAATGCTTCTACCATTAAGGTATGTCCATTGAGGGTGGTGATTTTTTCACCTGTTGTCATATCGAATAATTCGATTCTGCCGTCTCTAAGTCCGGCGATGAGAACAGTATCATCGGGTGAAAACGCTAACGATTCGGCACCGCGTGGTGCATCTTTAAGGCGAGGCTGGTTACGGCTACCCAATAAACGGATTTTTTGTTGACTTCCAACAGCGAGCAATGCCCCATTTGAGGAGAACGCCAACGCTGTAATTTGATCTTCAAAACTCACGGTAAAATTGAAAGGTCCTTGCTTATCATCCACCTCCTGTCCGGCGAGGAAGGGTGCTAGCTCAACACCCGTTTCTGGATCCCACATCTGAACCTTTCCACCCGTGGTTCCACCGACAAGTTTTTTCCCATCTGGTGAGAACATCAAAACCGTAATTTCATTTAACATTTGAGCCATTATATGCCGATGGACCATCGCGTCATCATTGTTTTGTTCTAAGAGTGCGATAGTAAGCACATCGCTCGTCTCCGTATGCCATACGCGAATTCCATCAAAACCGTAGAAGGCTACCGTTTTTCCATCAGGCGAAAAAGTCATAGTTCCTTCTTGATGAATTCCGCCGCCAACTAGCTGTGTTAGGGTAGTTAATTCACGTCCTGTCGTTACATCCGTCAGACGGAGCAAATGATCTGGCACCCGCGTGGCGACAAACCTACCGTAACCCCTATTGAGGAATGTGGCGGATTCTGCACCGCTGCTAATGAGTTTCGTTCCATCCGGTGAAAACGCTGAAGCCAATAAGAAATCGGGAGGGACTATCGTTTGGACCCCGGTTTTCTGTGATGTCTTCAGGTCCCACAAGGTAATTACGCCGTTAAAGTCAACACTGGCGAGCGTAGAACTGTCTTCAAAGAAAGAAACAGCTTTCACCCACTCTGTATGTGCTGTGAGACGGATCGGCAGCAACGTTTTGGTGGTTGTGTTCCAAAAGCGGATTGCGCCATCTATACTTCCACTTGCGAGGGTACGTCCGTCTGGTGAAAATGCGAGTGCTGCAATACCCTTGATATGCGCATCGAACGTTGCGAGGTGCGCGCCAGTCGCAGTATCCCACAGCTGCACGGTTTTATCGGCACTCCCACTTGCGAACATTTTTCCATCCGGTGAGAATGCTAACGCGTTTATCCGACCTGTGTGTTTTCGGAGGGTAACTAATTCGTCGTTGGTGAAGGTATCCCATAATCGCACGGTTTTATCCTTACTTCCACTGGCGAGTTTTGTTCCATCCGGTGAAAATGCCAAAGTCAACACAGAGTTGGGCATACCGTCTATAAACCGCACCTGATTTTCCGCTGGTGGAATTTCCTCATTCACTTTTACTTCAAACTGTAGCAATTCCTGATTCTCTTCTGGTGGAACCTTCTCGTTTGCTTTGAATGGTAACTGTCCCTGAATGCCGTCTGTATGTCCGCTGAGGGTCGCTAATGTTTTGCCGGTCATTATGTTTCCCAGCTCGATGTTTCCTTCCTGCCTACCAAATGCAAATTTATTTTCTGTGAGGGCGTAAGATTGAGGCGAGTTTGTCCCCTTTACCGTTTCATTAATCTTCTGCACATTTCCTTCACCTGTTTCAACATCTAAACTGATAATGGTCTCTCTCCAGTTACCCAAACCGATAACTGTTTTGCTATCTTCAGAGAAGTGCAATGCTGCGGCAGAGGGAAGTTTCTCAAGGTGCGATATTTTCTGACCAGTGGCTATCTCCCACAACTGAAATCCGGGGCGACCTCCACTTGCGATGAATCGTCCATCCGGCGAAAAAGCGAGGAATCGGCACACACCAGGGAACATGGAAATCTCTTTACCTGTATGAGCATCGTAAATCCATATACCGATATTACTGCCGACTGCGAGTTTTGTTCCATCAGGCGAGAATTGTAGCGCATTGATGCCGCCCTTTCCGAGCCGCGCTTTCGCCTCTTTGGGGAGTGCCCATTGTGAGTAGTCTTTGCTGATTTCGTCTGTTTGCGCTTCTGCAACCAATGCTGAGACATCATCGGAGTGCTGTTCACGATTTTTGTTGTGCTTGCTTGATGTGTCAGGGGTTTTGAGTTGTGTTCGGGCATCTGTTTTGGCCGCGAGCTTCAACACAAGTGGTGCCTCAATGATGTCAATCTTCATCTCCGAAGAGGCGTTAAAATTATAGGGTTGCTGGAAATGGATTGCGTATTGATAGCTTCCAATACCCAACATTAGCAAAACGACTACTATTGTAGAAGCTGAGATTGCCCACGGGAGAAACGGTTTACTGCTGGGCGGCGCAATCGGTTTGATACGGGAAACTTCACGCATGATGTTCTCAGTGAGGTTGGGTGTGATTTGGAAGTTTTCTAAAGCCTCCTTTATCATAGGTTCTTCCTTCCTCAAACGCTGCTGTGCGCGATGGAGACGGCTCTTAATCGTATTTGCTGAGACCCCTAAAAACGCGCCAATCTCTGGACACGACATCTCCCCGAAGTAGTGCAGCGTGATGACCGTGCGTTCGCTCTCTTGGAGTTTCGCGAGCAATTTTTTAACGACATCTCGCTGTGCTTCTGCGGTTGTGCGTTCATTTTCCTCGGTGACATATCTGGAATACGCTGCGCTTTGTACCTGCTCGTTGTCTATCTCTTCCAATTGCTCCAGTGGTTCCGTTTTCAATCGCTTTTTACGGAGCCAAGAGCTACAACGGTTCGCAGCAATCACATAAAGCCAACTCACGAAACGTTGGGGTCTCTTCAGTGTTGCGAGTTTCTTATATGCTTTCAGGAATGTGTCCTGTGTAATTTCCTCAGCAATGTGGAAGTCTCCAATTTTCCGCCACGCGAGGGCGTGAACCTGTTTTTGGTATTTTCCCACGAGTGTGGCAAAAGCATTATCGTCGCCTTCAAGAACGCGTTGGATGAGTTCCGCATCGTTATTTTTCATGAGTTACCTCCAACAAAGAATCGTTTCGTCATTATGCCTTCATATATGGTGACGCTGTTTGGAGGTGGTACGGGTGCATAATTCCGCAAAAAACTGAAGTTTCGTTAACGCAAGGGCGAGGATACAATCCTCGCCAGCGGCGGTGGGGCTCTTGTTTCCTATGGGTACACAAACTTTCCCAAAATCTTCCGAACGGATGCACCTGTTGCGGAAGGCAGGTTTCCAGTGTTTCCGTGGAGTGTCTCGTTCGCCAGAATTGCGAACGCGATTGCCTCCTTCGCATCCGCTGAGATACCAGAGTTATCTACGGGTTCAACTGCTGTATTTACTAACACTTCACTGAGTCGTCGCATTATTGTCTGGTTGTGGACACCACCGCCGCTTACATAGAGCGTGTCAATCGGATTTTGTCCTGTTATAAATTGTGCGATGTAGCCAGTAATTGTTTGGACTGTCAATTCGGTCAGCGTTGCAATACAGTCGTTGTCTGAAAGTTTGTGCTTACGGCAAGCCTCAAGACATTCCATTGCGAAGGTGTTTCCGAAGGTCTCGCGTCCTGTCGTTTTTGGGGGAGGGAGGTGGAAAAATAGGTGTTTTAGCCATTCGTTGATGAGTGGTTGATAAGGAGCCCCTTGTGCGGCGCGCTGCCCTGCCTTGTCACAACGCTCTCTTCCGTCGGTTACCTCGTTCACGACCGCGTCAATACACATGTTCCCCGGTCCTGTATCTGCAGCGGAAACTGAATCAAACGATCCGTTGGCTGGGAGTACTGTGAGATTTGCAATTCCTCCGATGTTCAAAAGTCCTACTGTTTTAACGCTGTCGCGGAACAACAGATAGTCGGGGTACGATACTAAGGGCGCGCCCTGTCCGCCCGCTGCCATGTCTGCCACCCGAAAGTCGGCAATAGTGGGGATACTGGTTTCGTGTGCGATGACCGCAGGTTCTCCGATCTGCAGTGTTGACGGATTTTTAATGTTCTTTGCGGTTCGGTGAGGTGAGATTGTATTTGGATCCCTGGGCAGGTGGTGAATCGTTTGACCGTGTGAACCGATAAGATGGATGTCGCTGGCACGCATTCCGCTTTTTTGGAGAATGTGCTTGACAGCCTCCGCGAAGAGGTATCCGATGTAAAAATTCATCTCACAGATGTCGTCAACGCGGCTTGTATCGGGTTGACAGAGCGCGAGAATTCGTTGTGGTACGTCGGGTGGAAACGGAAAAGTCTCAAAAGCAATTAAATTTACTTCCGTCTCCAAGTTGTGTCCGGTGATTTCAACGATGGCGGCATCAATGCCGTCAACAGAAGTGCCAGACATCAAACCGATAACATACTTTTTGTCTTTTTTCAAGAGTTCATAAAATTCTATCATCTGTATACCATTTCTATTTGGATGGTTATCATAATAGGTTGTCCTTAGCAGTCCACTATAGGTGTCAATGAAAAAACAACGAAACATCAGCTACAACAGAAAACAACAGAATTTTCGGGTTTCTCAAAATTGACCGAAAACCTAAGCTACCAAAGGGTCTGAGAAGCGATTTTGAAAAATTTCATGGCGGTTAAATCGGTCAAATTTCTGTGGTGAATTATAGAGATATTATAAGTTAACTTTCGCAAGGCGTATAGATATGAAAGTTATTCAAAGGCGAGGATACAATCCTCGCCAGCGGTGGGGGGATCCGAACTGTAAACATATTTTTGGATTTCACTATAAGACTGGACACCGATGTTCTAATCGTAGGCGTGATACTGTGTTGTATTTTTACACCATCTCTGAAGTTCTTCAGCCCACCGTGCCTGAATCTGATTGAACGACTCTCCGCCTAACAAAGCGTTTCGGAGCCAACTATTTCCTGCTAACCTATCAAAGTGTGTAGGTCGGAACGCAAATTGCCCTCTGTATTCGGTGACTAAAGTAGATAACATGTGAATGGCTGCTTCTACCGGACGGAAACGTTCTCTATCGGTAATGTGAATTGCAACACCATGACATGTCTGTTTCGCGTGCTTCGTATTTTCGGCGGCTGGTGCCGGTGTAAAAACGACAGGACGAAACAGTACACCCGGTAGACGTAATGCATTTAGGGTCTCAGCCCACCTTTCCGCGTTGCACCAAGGTGCGCCTATGTATTCAAACGGCTTCGTCGTTCCGCGCCCCTCGCTCATGTTTGTTCCTTCAAACAGGCACAAACCCGGATAGAGTGTTGCTGTTGTAAGTGTCGGCATATTGGGTGATGGTGGCACCCACGGCAAACGAAGAAAGTCATCGAACCACATTTTGCGTCGGTATCCGTCCATCCATGCAACCTGCAAACGGCACGATGGCACACGTTCCGCCTTCAGAAGCATCGCCAATTCACCAATTGTCAGTCCGTAACGAATCGGGATTTTATGGATGCCGACAAACGATTCAAAACCACTTTCCAACAGAGGGCCCTCTACAGCAGTCCCCGTGATTGGATTGGGACGATCGGCAACTATGAACTCAATTCCACAATCGCTCGCCGCTTCCATCGCATACAGCAAGGTCGAAATATAAGTATAATAACGCGCACCAACATCCTGCATATCGTAGACGAGTAGATCAATACTTTCAAGTTGGTCCGCTGTTGGGCGCATTGATTGTCCGTATAGACTGAAAACTGGTACCCTTGCAAGTAGATTTTCATCTCGTGGGGACGAGGTGACCTCGCTCCTACTATTGATGGCGATACCGTCTTGGACTGCGCCCCAGAGGCCATGCTCTGGAGAGAAAATAGCGGAGAGTCGGCACCCCGAAATTTCTGAGAAAAGTCGGTAATTACTCTGTAAGTTGTCGTCAACGCCTGTATGGTTCGTAATCAGTCCAATTGATTTCCCTCGAATCCAATCGAGTTCCTTTGTAAGCAGGACTGTCACGCCTAATTCAATTTTTGGTGAGTTTGTTATGGAAGACATAGGATGTCTGATGTTATGAAGGTTTTTATGTAGCGTTGGGCAATTGCGTGTTGCCGTTAGGTGAATAGAATATCATGAAATATCTTCCGAAATTCAATAATACCGCGCCGATCAGCATCGGGATGCACTCGGTTCGTTAAGAGGATCGCTGCAAGTTTTCTTTTTAGACATATTCGTATTGAGGTGCCGGTGAATCCTGTGTGATAGAGACACCCATCGTCTGCCACAGCCCAACCGATACAGCGGCGTTCTCCTTCTGCTGAGGCGACTTGTTGCATCTTTCGGAAACTCTCGGGACGTAGTAGTTCACCTCCGTTGTTCAGCAGCGTCCTACAAAATTTGCCGAGGTCTCTTGACGTAGAGAAAAGTCCTGCATTGCCGGAGATGCCGCCGAGGAAGTGGGCGTTCTCATCGTGAACCTGTCCGATGATTACACCTTCACGCCAATCATAGCGTTCATAATTTACCATTCGGCGTTCAAAACTGTTGGAATCCTCGGTTGCTGCGCAGTACTCACGCCACGCTTGTGGTGGATTGAACCGCGTCCATTCCATGCCGAGTGGCGCGAAGATCCGTTCTTTCGCCAATTTATCTAACGATTGTCCGGTTACGCTTTCAAGGAGTGCCCCTAAAACGATATACCCCAAGCAACTATATACGGCTTTCTCGCCGGGTTGACATTCCAGCGGTATTCCTCCAAGATAGGCGATTACATCCTCGCGTGATGGTGCCCGTAGATAGACAGGTAGCCATGCGGGGAGTCCTGAGGTGTGGGTTAGCAAATGCTGAAGGGTTACGTCCGCTTGCCTGAAATCCGGCAAATACTTCTCCGCAGGTGTGTTGAGGCAAATTTTATTCTTCTCAACTAACTGCATGCACAGCGTTCCGACGACAATCGGTTTCGTCAGCGATGCTAAATCGAAGAGCGTCGTTTGGAACATGGGGAATCGTCTCGGTTTTACAGATCGAGCCCCGAACGCTTCGTGATAGAGCACCTTTTTATCGGTGAGGATATAGGCGACGGCACCGGGGAACACCTTTTCTACGATACTGTTCTTGATGAGGGTTGAAATTGTGTTTTTTAGCAATTGGAAACAGTGCCTACCGGATCTGGGACTACAATGGTTATTTTTCTAAAATTGACAATTATGGTGCGTCTCACGGAGGCACAGGCTAACAGCCTATGCTACGACGGGCAAACTAAATAGCCCTGTCTCTTTCCCGCTTTTTGTTTGACGGATGGGCTACCTGTATGATACACTATCTATTATATTTTTTCAGTATTTTTTATCAATATACACTGAAATTCGGGGAATAAATTATGCAATCATCCGTAAAAGAACTTCAAGAGATAATAACAACCGAGAAACCTTGGGGTAGCTTTATACAGTATGTGCTTAACCAACCTGTCACTGTAAAGATTTTAGAAATTCGAGCAGGCGAGCAGGTGAGTTATCAGTATCACCACCACCGGAGCGAACTGTGGATCCCGCTGGATGAGGGTGCCTGCTTGAAACTTGATGGTGCGATTCAGCGTCCAGAACGCATGGAACCTGTGCTTATTCCACAGGGGGCAAAACATCAACTCATCGGTGAATCTAAAGATTACCGGATACTCGAAATTTCGTTTGGGCACTTTGATGAAGAGGATATCGTTCGCCTTTCAGACAAATATGGAAGAGTTTAAGAAGAGGGAGATTTTTGTTGGACAGAGAACTTCGCTTTTCGGTTGATGATGGGGCGGACTTGTTTCCACAAGCGGTGCAGCAGAAGGTTGATGCCGCTTTGCAGAAGATCCATCTCCTGTTTGAAAAAGAGACATCAGCACCGCTTACCGAGTTAGAAGGTGAACTACGGGCGTGGACCCGGAGTCATCTGCAGACGGAGGATATTGCCCAAGTCTTGGCGTTAGCTGCGCGTGCCCGTGAAGATTTCTCGGTGCTTGTCATCATCGGTGTAGGTGGGTCCGACCTAAGTGCTCGCGTTTTCCATGACTTTTTCAACCATCCGTATCATAATCTACTGTCGGTTGAAGAACGCGGTGGTGCTCCCGAAGTCTATTTCACAGGCGATACCTTCGATCCACGCAAGCTTGTCGGCTTACTTGAGATGCTCAAGGCGAGGAACCTTCTCCATAAAGTGCTTTTCAATGTCATTAGCAAATCCGGCACGACGACCGAAACGATGGCAACGCTGATGATTATCCGTGATGCGTTTGATGATGTAAATTGGCAGCAACACGTCCTCGCTACTACCGGATTAACCTCCGACAGTGTACTATTCCGAATGCATGAACAATCTCCTTTCTACGGTGGCACGCTACTTCCTGTTCCCGATGGAGTCGGTGGGCGATTCTCTGCCTTCTCCGCTGTTGGTTTATTCTTTCTCGCTATGACGGCAGGAAAGGGTGAAACCCCAGAGACGCGAATCCAAGCTGCAATAGAAGGTGTACAGCAGGCGCATGACAACTTCAACCTTCCTTATGAACATCAAGGCAACGTCGCCTATCAATTGGCGCGATGGATTCATCTTGAAGAAGTTGCGGGCATCGGAGGCGCAAGCAAAAACAGTATTGTTTTTTACAACTACGCCGATCATAGCTGCCTCGGTGAATGGTTCGTTCAACTTTATACAGAATCTATTCAGGAGCGCGGGGGCGGTGCGAATGTCATAAACGCGAGGGGACCGACGAGTAATCACTCAATCCTCAACGGTATTATCGCTGGTCCCAGGGATAAGGTTATCCTATTTATCCATTGGGAGGAACTTGGTGCCGATTTGGTACTCCCCATGGATGCTGGAATGGATAGCAAATTAACCGAGCTTGAGGGGCTATCCATGACGCAGATGCAAACTGCCTCCTATCGCGGAACTGCCTTAGATTTTAGTGAGAACGGTGTATCCAATGCGACGCTAACTTTACCGAAACGGGATATCCGGTCTGTCTGTCAATTGATGCGTATCTTAATGGACACCATTGCCGTGAAAGGCAGACTCCAAGGGTTGCACCTTGACAACGATGGTGGAAATGAGTTAACATACCTACAAGAGGGTGTTGAAGGCTATAAGCGGAATTTTAGGTCCTTTGCCTTGACACCAAATGTGGGCAGCAAGTAGGTGATTGAGATGTAATCCGTCCAAAGAGGCGAGGTTGCAAACCTCGCCAGCGGTGGTGGGTGTAAAGAGGTGAGGTTGCAAACCTCGCCAACGAGCGAAAATACTTTGCAGGCTGTACCCAAATGAGGAATAAACTCTCTGCCTTACAGTTTCATGATAAAATATTTATCGCTTACGGCTTCGTCTTCCTTGTGATGTTTGGCGTTTTCTTTGGCAGTACCAGTTTCCTGACTCGGCTCGCCTTTAAAAGAGATGTTGATGCTTATATTGAGAAGCTTGAAGCCCAGATTTCAAACGAGTATCAGGATTTTCTTAACGACATTCAGAAGCAGGTTCACGCGACAGCCTCGGACGTGAGGTTACACGACATTATAAAAAGGGAAGAGTCGTCGCACCCTTATCTACCAGGACCGCAATTTGATCTTTTAGAGTATGGTACTGCAGATGGTAAGCTGCTATATCCGGACACAAGAGTGGGGCGAAGGACGGAGGTGTCCACCTCCTCGGCGGACCAGGAAAAACATATACAACTCAGGCGTATTCCTGAGCAGAGCCATTTGGGATTGCAGTATGTGGTTCAAGTAACGGAAGCAGGTGACTGGGGATTTGTAAGAGGCGGCTATCGCCTACAGAAGTGGCTGGAGACGAAACAAACGAGCATCATTCAGTCAGATGAGCATCCGATCTTCCTTGTTGGGAAACCGCAAATGTCGGACGCAGCGTCCTTCAACACCGAATCGAATGCGACACCAACGGATTGGCTTCCATTGAACAATGCCTCTCGATACGTTCCGCTCCGCCCGTTTCAGTCGCTTCCGAGTTCACAAGGGCAACAAAAAATTTCTTTACAAGGGACAGAGGAAACAGATGGGCGTACTTTCACCGCTTTTCGGATAACCCCGTTCAACTCACCCTTCGCGACGACGCGTGAGGCACCGCCTATTGAGTTGTTCGTCGCGTATTCACATGAGCGTCAGATGAAATGGCAGCAGCAACTTACGCTCACACTGCTTTTGAGTGGTATTGGTGGGTTGGTGTTGGTTTACCTGATTAGTTATATCATCAGTCGCCGCATTACCCGTCCTATTGCTATTCTCCGCGAGGGGGTGGGACACATCGCTGCAGGTGATCTTGATCATCGCGTTAAAATCCAATCACGCAATGAGGTAGGTCAACTCGCCGAGGGGTTCAACCAGATGGCGCGAGACTTGAAACAGGGTTTAGAAGAGCGCATGGCGGTGGAGCGTGCGGCAACGTGGCGGGATGTCGCGCGGCAGGTAGCACACGAAATCAAAAATCCGCTCTTTCCAATTCGGCTTTCCGTTGAAAACTTGCAGCAAGCGAAATCGAACCCTGAAGTTTTTGAGCAAATATTTAGTGAATGTACGAACACGGTTATTGAAGAGGTGGATCGGATTGGAAAGTTAATAGATGAATTCCATCAATTCGCGCGGATGCCGAAGCCACAGAAAAAGCTGAGCCAACTGAATAACATTGTGAGATATGTGTTAGCGTTATACACCGGTAGGCAGATACCAGATATGGAGCAGGAAACTGATGTTGCAATGGCAATTTCGGAGGACGGAAACCCGGAACTACTGGATGATGCCGAGAAGTCTTGGCTTGAAAATATCTCTAAGATTAAGGTTGAAACCGAGTTGGATACACTTCCGCGACTCTTTATCGACCCGGAACAGGTTGCGCGGGCACTCGGAAATCTGCTAAAGAATGCGATTGAAGCCATGCCGGAGGGTGGAATGCTTAAGGTCAAAACCTCTTTTACGCCGATCACATCGCAAGAAGATTCAAACGGGAGACCGGAGGAACTGAAGGACAGCGAAAGCACGAGAGACAAAGAGAGAGTAGACATAGATGTTCCTGGCACGGTTACGCTTGAAATCGAAGATACCGGCTGCGGCATGTCCAACGAAACTATGGCTAATATCTTTGTGCCTTATTACACCACAAAGTCAGAAGTGAATGGGACCGGTCTCGGTATGCCGATTGTCGGAAGAATTGTTGCGGAGCACGGTGCCAAAATAGATTTTCAGAGTGAACAAGGTGTGGGGACAGCGGTTCGCGTCTATTTTCCGTGCAACCAAGGTATTGATTCCGAAGAATTAGCCTCAGAAATTGAGGAGTTGATGCCGCTCCGAAGTTTCGTTCCGGAATTGGAGACGATAGATCAGCGGACAGACACCGAAAATTAAAAATATCCGTTTTTTAAACACTTTTCCTTAGGACAAAAGAGATGGAAACTATTCTGATTGTAGATGACGAGAAAAATACGCTCAAGATGTTGTCGCAAGGACTCAAGATGCGAGGGTATCAAGCCCTAACGGCTGCAAATGGTGAGGAAGCCTTGCAACAGTGTACGAAGTCCGATGTGGATCTTGTGCTATTGGATATCCGTATGGAAGATGGAATGGATGGTGTTCAGACGCTTGTAAAACTCCGTGAACGTCATCCAGAGTTAAACGTAGTGATGATGTCTGCGCAACAGGATATCGAGATTGCTGTTAAGACGATGGAACTCGGTGCGAAACGGTATATCACAAAACCGAGTACTATTGATAAGATTCTCTCCAACGTTCAGCCATTTTTGGAAATATCGCGGCTATCGCAAGAAAATGAGATTCTGAAGTCGCAGATTGCCCTGACCGATGAGATGGTGGGTGAGAGTGCTGTTATTTCGCACCTTCGCTCACAAATTGAACGGGTTGCCGGAAGCAAACTCGGTGTCTTAATCTCTGGTGAGAATGGGACTGGCAAGCAACTCGTTGCCAACGCTGTTCATCGACAGAGCAGGCGTGGCACGAAAACCTTTATTCCACTCAATTGTGCCGCCTTACCCGATGAACTCATTGAGAGTGAACTCTTTGGACATGAACGCGGCGCGTTCACCGGTGCGGATTCTCGAAGACAGGGGCGCTTTGAACTTGCCGACGGTGGGACCATCTTTCTCGATGAAATTGGAGATATGAGTTTAAAGGCGCAAGCGAAGGTCCTCCGGGTTATTGAAACCGGCGAAGTCGAGCGTCTCGGTGGCAATCAGATTCGGACGGTAGATGTACGCATTATCGCAGCAACGAACAAGCATCTTCCCGAAGAAATTGAGAAAGGACGATTCCGACGGGATCTTTTCTATCGACTCAATGTTGTGCCAATTACGGTGCCGCCGCTTCGGGAACGGATGGAGGATGTTCCCCTGTTAGTCAAATACTTTGCCGAGCGTTTACAATTGAATATGGCCTCTACTCCAAAAGTTATTGACCCAGGTGCTTACGCTGTGTTTCAAGGTTACAGTTGGCCCGGGAACATCCGGGAGTTAAAAAACATCGTTGAACGGTTACTGATTATGGTAAACCGAGACGTTGTGATGGCACCCGATGTCGTTGAAGCGTTATCGTTGGTTTCTCAACCTTCTTTATCAAACAATTCTTCGGGGGTCGTTCTGGATCCGAGTGTCTTGCAGTCCACTTTGGGTACATCGCTCTATAAACCGGGGACAGCACTGAGTCAGATGATGGATTCTGCGGAGGCACAGTGTATCCTTGCAGCACTGGAAGAAAATAAGTGGAATATCCGGAGGACGGCAGAAGCGTTAGAGGTTGAGCGCAGCAACTTGTACAAAAAAATGAACAAGTATGGTATTTCTCGTCCGCGTTCTGCGGATTAAACGGATTGTAGGAGCGAGTTGTGCTCGCGATGGAGTGTTACCCTAACGATGCTACGGAAAAACATCAACGAAAACGGTGGAATGACTTGGGTTCAGTTGCTTATCCTTATTGTGATAGTCGTTGTGATTGGGGTACTCTCTTTTCCACCGTGGCTGGAATATCGTAAAGTGGGTACGGCGGATGTAGATGTAGAAACGATTGCCGTTGCTATCAAGAAATATCACAGGCACACGGGCGGGTATCCAACAGGTTTGGACGCACTGCTAACGGATCCGGGCGTTGAGGGATGGCGTGGCAGTTATCTGGAGTCTATTCCTGAGACACCTTGGGGCGGGAACTATGTGCTTCACCAGGACACCTATAAAGTAGGGATTGCGGAAAGTCACCCACGCGTTCCCGAAAAATATCGGATCGGCGGTGTTGCAGAAATTAGCAGAGTTTACCATGCCGACGCGCACCTCGGCGAGAAGTATTGGTGGTAATCGGAGGAATAGTTGTCAGTCGTCAGTTGTCAGTCGTCGGTTAAAGAGGTTTTTGTTACCTAACACTTAACTGACAACCGACAACCGATAACTGATAACCACTAATGATGGGTGTCCTTATTTTTTTATTAGGTGCAGCAATTGGAAGCTTTCTCAATGTCTGTATCTATCGTATTCCACGCGCGGATGTCTCAATCCACTTACCGCGTCGTTCCTTTTGCCCTGAATGTGGTAATCCCATAAACGTTTATGACAATATTCCTGTTTTGAGTTACCTGTTTTTACGAGGGAAATGTCGGCAGTGTCCCGCAAGAATTTCCGTGCTATACCCGTTGGTTGAACTGGCAACGGCAGGGTTGTTCCTTGGGATGTACTATCACTTCGGATTGACCCTCGAATTTCTGCTCGCGCTTGCTTTTATCGCAGTTTTATTGCCGATCGCTGTCATTGATGCACAGCACTATATCATTCCAAATGTTATCATTGTAACAGGGTTGGTTCTTGGTCTCGTTATTGTCTGCGGGATAGCGTATCAACGCTCGGATGTCTGGTATCTCCTTACGCGGCTCATCGGTGCTGTTGTAGGTGGAGCTGCGTTGTGGTTGGTTGCTGTGATTGGCGGCGCGATTTTGCGTAAAAAAGCGATGGGTGGTGGCGACATCAAGTTGATGGCACTCATCGGATTGTTCCTCGGCGTGTGGCCCGAACTGGCGATGGTGATAGGCTTTTCTGCCCTCAGTGGTGCGATTGTCGGGACTGTCCTCATTGTCTCTGGTGTAAAAAGTCGTCAAAGTCCGATCCCTTATGGTCCGTTCTTAGCGGGTGCTGCTGTGCTTGTGCTTTTATGGGGAGATAGGCTCTGGCGTGCGTACTTGCAGTTTGTTGGATGGAATTAATTGGTTTTCAGTAGTCAGTTATCGGTTATCAGTTAAGAGGGGTATCTGGATCTACCAAGCATTATTGATCAGAGACCTTACATATCATGTAATGATATGAGGTCGGTATATGGTATCTTGAGTCCCGTAGGGACGGCATGTTTATAGAAACATGCGCATCTTCCTCTTGAGCCCTGTAAGGGCGGCATGTTTATAACTCTTAAATCACTATAAAATGCTCAATTGACACCTATGCGGAAGTGCTTGGATTCACCGATATCAGATAATAAAAATCTATTTGGTAAATTATATTTGGAGAAAATATGAAAACCTTTTACATAATCACTTGTCTACTGATGTTAGCCTTGAGCCAGCAGGTTGTGTACGCGCAACAGCTGCAAGTTAAAAGTACTCCTAAAGGGGAGTCTGATGAGGATTTTGTTAAATTAGGAATGCCTTTGGAAGAAGCACTCACCAAAATTACTTTCGTTGTTACGTGGTTAAGCGGAGAGGGAAGTACTGAAGTCATTTTTCAAGGTGAGAACGTCATCCGCACCCCGGATTACATAGAACGCCGCAGACCGTATGAAGATGATAGCGGCAGGTATAGTTCTTATAAGATTCTAACGAAGTATGCAGCGGAAACGCATCGGTACGTTTTTGTCCCTTTAGACGATTGGGGCGGGGGTTCGGGAATCTTTAGGAGTCTCCACGTGGTTGACAAAAAAACGCTCAGAACTGTTGAGGAAATCGCGTTAGGGGGGCGAGCCGGGATCTGGGGACTGACGGTTGCCGATTCAGCCACGAACACGATCGCGATGACTCATATCAGAGAAGAGGATTGGCGCGGTAACCTTGAAGATTCCCGTGATAAAGCTATCACAGGACATCTGAGAATGATAGATGGTAAACTTCGAGATGTGGCAGGTCCGCGAAGTCCGATCCCACCGGATGTGGTGTTCTTTCGGGCAGGCAGATTTTTTAGGATGGGAAGCGGCAAGTGGGAAAAAGATGCGGAAACTGATGAGAAGCCACATCACAACGTCCACCTTGATGCGTTCTATATGGACAAATACGAAACGACAAATGCACAATACAAGGAATTTATTGATGCGAACCCAGAGTGGCAGAAAAATCGGATCCCCAAAAAATACCACGACGGAGATTATCTGAAGCATTGGGATGGAAACGATTACCCACCCGACAAAGGCAACCACCCCGTTGTTTATGTCAGTTGGTACGCAGCAATGGCTTATGCAGAGTGGCGTGGGAAACGCCTGCCGACAGAAGCAGAATGGGAGCGCGCAGCACGGGGTTCTTGGCTTTGGCGTGCCATGAATGCCGACACAGCAAACTATGGTGAAAATGTCGGCGATACAACACCCGTCGGGACGTATCCTCCGGACGCAAACGGCTTATACGATATGGCAGGCAACGTCTGGGAATGGTGCCTTGATGAATACAATCCGGACTTTTACGAGATTTCTCCAAGTCATAATCCACTTGCCGGTGGAACTATGGATAATATCTTATCCGATTGGAGAAACGTTAAAACCGTCCGTGTGTTACGCGGCGGCTCTTGGGTAAGTAACGCCAAGTTTGTGCGGGTCTCTGATCGAACGAGGTTCACGCCGAAAATCACGAACAAGGCTCGTGGGTTTCGTTGTGTGAAGCCTGTAACATATTAGTGCGGAGTTGGCAGATTGTGAGGAAACCAGCATCTTGCAATTAACTGTCCAGTAGAGTATAATTAAACCCCATAAGGAGGATCTGACATAATGGATGTTAAAGACGCGATTCTTTCACGACGGACTATTTTTAAGTTCAAACCGGAACCGGTGCCGAACGATGTTATTGAACAGGTTTTCAGTTTCGGAATATGGGCACCAAATCATCATGTCACCGAACCGTGGCGTTTCACTGTGATCGGCGAGGAGACGAAGCTAATCCTGGCAGACCGCTACCGCGAAATTAAAATGGAGGATACACCCGATCACGTTGATGCTGAGAATCTCGCCAAAATCGGTGAACTGGCTTATGAGAAGTTCATGTCTAAGCCAACGATTATAGCGGTGTCCTGCGTCCAGGAGGGCGACGAGCAACGCCGCCGCGAAGACTACGCCGCTGCTTGTTGTGCGATGCAGAACGTGCAACTCGCTGCATGGGATGCTGGCGTTGGGATGCAGTGGAGCACCGGTAGAATCACATTTGAAGAACAGACGTATCAGCTGTTAGGCATTGACTCCTCACAGGAGTACATCATCGGCTTCTTCTACACGGGTTACCCCGCCGACATCGGGCAACCGAAACGGCAACCGGCAGGTGAATTTATCCGTTGGGTAGCGTAAAAGCCGTCAGCCGTCGGTTTCTGTCTGGAAAGTTAGGAAGTAAAAAGTGTGCTAAAGTTGGGAAGTAGTCACCTTTACGAACTTTAGAACACTTTACAGACTTTTGAAGGCTTTCGATAGCCATTCCTGCCGATAACTGATAGTCATTAAACAGATAGTTTGTACGCTGCCTTGGCATTCTGCCAAAAGTACTTGGCTTTCACCGCGTCGCCTTTCGCACTAAAATAGTCGTTCACGATCTGTTGCACGACTGCATAGGGAGCGAAACGTTCCGATACGGGCCAATTGCTTCCGTAGATGAGCCTATCCTCACCGAACGCCTCCCATAAGACATCAATTGTTGGGGTGTAATAGGCGACATCTATCGGTGCGGGGATTTGTCCAGTATTTTCTGCAAGTCCGGAAACTTTACAGTAGATGTTTGGGTAGCGAGCCACTTCGTTGATTGCGGAGACCCACCCCGGATCGGGCGACTCTTCTGAGATGCGCGCACCTGCAATGTGGTTGATAACGAGGCGCATTTCCGGTGTATGTTCGACTAATGCAGGCAGTGTTGATAGCATTTCGGTGTTAATCAGCAGATCCAAAGTAAGTTCTTTGGCTGCCAACTTCTCAATATTCGCTAAGAACGTGCTGTCACCGATCGCCTGTAGATGTCCTCCACCGAGGCGTATCCCGCGGAAGAGTGGATTTGCCGAAAACCTGTTCAAGTTATCCTCAAAGTCTGGGTCGTCGGGTTCTAAGTGTCCAACGAATCCGACGATGAAAGGTTCGTCTGCAGCGAGGTCGAGGATCCACTGGTTATCCTCAAGCCATTTGCTTGCCTCAACAACGACGGTGCCTGTCGCGCCTTCAGGAACTGCGAGTGCTTTGTAATCGTTTGGCATAACGCGTCGGTAAAGCACATCGTCATCTGGGTTGGGCCACGGCACACCGTCAGGTCGTGTTGGATCGTAGAAATGTGTATGTGTATCAATAATCATAGGTATTCCTCGGAAAGTTTGCAAATGTGTGAAAGTTTAGAAGTTTGCAAATTGCAAGGGTTAAAGGATTGGAAGATTGGAAGATTGGAAGATTGGAAGATTGGGGAACAGCGTCTACCCATCCTTCCAAGGAAGTTCTTTCCATCCTTCCGCCCTCCCAATTTTTTCCTTTCTTGCTTTTGCGGTTTTGTACCTTTGGTAATCCTTTTAATAGGTTTGCTGTTCGGCTGTAATCCGTCCGATCAGACGCAGCAACAGAAACGGGAACTTCAACGTGATGTCTTAAAACTCAGAATGGGGCAGACACTGAATCCGACAGATGCAGAGGGACATATTCAACTCGGCAATGTCTACCGTGAGTTGGGTGAATATGAGAAAGCGATAGAATCTTTTCAAAACGCTATCGCGCTTGATGATGAACATCCGCACGCCTATAACAACCTCGGTTTGGTCTATACCGATACCCGCCTGTTTGCGCTTGCGATTGAGATGTTCCTCGCTGCGCTGGAGTTATCACCCGGAAATCCCGCCTTCTACAACAATCTCGGCTATGTTTACGACCTAACAGATCAGTTCGAGGAAGCACTTGATGCCTTTCATAACGCTATTGAATCAGAGCCGACCTTTGTTGATGCCTATTACAATCTCGCTGATGCATATCTCCATCGCGAGATGTATCAGGACGCTATTAAGACTTATGAGGCAGGACTCGAAATAGAAGATGGCGAGGCGGATGTCTATTTTAACCTCGGACTCGCTTACGAAGAGAACGAGGAATTTCTTTCCGCTATCCAATTCTATGAAAAAGGTTTATCTCTTGATGATAGCGACGCGGAGGCTTACTATCGCCTCGCGCAGGCGTATCAAAAAAATGGCGATCCACTTATGATGCGTCGTTATTTAGAGATATTCTTGGAGCGGGCAGCGGGTCTCCCTCATCTTGAAGAACAGGTCCGCACTGCTGAGCAGATGGTTGATAAGTAGCATCCCTCCTTAAAATCAGTAAAAATTCCGACTTCATTCCATCCGGGTTCTTATTCTTGCGTGCGCCGAAGAGTTTCCGAGTTTTAATCCTATCCTCATAGACTTTCTGAAATGTATATCCCCGTTCTGTGAAGTACTCCGCTAATATTCGCCAGAGTTCAACCGTTATGCCATCAACCCGTGGGTTGCCGACAAAGATACAAGCGGCTGCGTTCGGTCTCAATTGATTCATCGAATTTTCAAGAGCGTTGATTGTATGGCAGAAGTAGGAGTCAAGCCGTTTGTGGAGGTCGTCCCGCGTGAGCATCTCTCTGACTTTGTCCAACGTTTCGGTCTGAATCACTCGATCTGCCTTTCGATACGGAATTTCGAGCCGTGATAATTCCCGTACCTCCTCCTCGGTGTGCCCTAACCAAAAGAGGTCCATCTTCGTAGAACGGATATATTCTTGCGCTTGGAGGTAAGGCGGTGATGTAATGAGGGCATCGCATTCTCGCGGCACAGTGGCATAAGATGAATCAACACCGCCCTGCCAGTGTACTTCTGGGGTTACCTCGTTTTGATATTGCTGCGTGTGCATCACGAAGTCGTTAAGGCTTTTTAATGTTTTCAGGGAGAGGCTGTAGATCATCTCATCTAACTGTTCTCGCCAATTTTCCTTGCGCAGTTCTTCTATGGCACTTAGTTTACGCTTGGATTTGGCAAGCTTGGGTGTTCTGTCTTCTGTATAGGAGAAACGTTTGTTCACCTTTAGCAGTGCCGATTTGATAATGGTGGAATAGACCCCACCGTCCGTGTTATTGATGAAACCCCAATAGCGTGATAGTACCTCTAAGATTTCAGGTGCGTACCAGTAAGCAACATTTGACCAATCGGGTGTGAATTGGTGGTGACTCTCTTGCATTCCGTCTAACAGTTTACACAAATCCGCTTCATTTAACCTCTCTTTCCCACGGTAAATTTTCAGTGGCATGATGTGGTTTAAAAGCAGATTGAGATCGAGTAGAACGGCGTTGCGTTTACATAGATACGCCTCGACCCCCACCGTTCCTGAACCTGCGAACGGATCGACAATCCAATCCCCTTCCTTTGTATAGGTTTTAATCGCGTACTGAACGATCTGTGGAATGAATTTCGCAGGATATGCGAAAATAGCGTGGGTCAAGTAACCGGTATCGTTGATTTCAGGGACGAGTTCCCGGAACGAAACCAGTTCTACCCCGTCAGGTATCGTTTCCTCTTTTGAGGTTTCAAACTCGGTATCTATGGGAAAAAGTGTAAATTGTTCTTCCACGTTTCGGTTTCTCATGTGCAAACGCATCAAAAGGTTATTGAGATTCTCCCACTTCTCTTGCGCCTTCAATTTCTTCTTCTGTCAGTTGGAAGTCAAACACCTCTTCCCCTTCTTCTGTTCCCTCAATTTCTTCTTCCGTCAACTGAAAATCAAAGACTTCTTCCCCTTCCTCAACTGTATCAGGCGGCACAGTGTTTTCGGTTTCCGCTGTGGGTTGTGGTGCTTCTTGTGTTTCAAGTTTCGGTGAACTCGCACCGAGGATTGTCAGTCCCACAATTGCCACGACAGAGACACTTGTGACCGTCAACGCGATTGGGCGTTTCCAGAGGACAGCGCGCTCGCTTCTATCTAAGAACGGGAGGAGGAGCAGTAGTACCATACCGACCGTCGGGATTACAAATGTTCCAATGATTTCGAGGGGACCTTGGAAGTACTTCAGCAGTTGGAATAGGAACAGGAAATACCATTCGGGGCGCGGGTCGTAATCAGCGTTTGTGGGATCGGCGACATCTTCAAGTGGAACGGGGACGAACAGCGCGACGCATGCTAATACCACAAAGAGAATGAGCATTCCAACCATATCTTCAAAGACTTGATGCGGATAGAAGGGTTTCCCCTCCTCTATAGGTTGAGAAGACATCTCTTCTGGCGTGTTCTGGGGTATGCCTGAGGAACCGTAATATCGGACGAAGAAAAGATGCACGCCGACCAAACCGAAGGCTAACCACGGCAACCAGATCGTATGGAGCGCGTAAAACCGGGACAGTGTAACCGCGCCTATCTCCGCGCCACCGCGCAAAACCTTCGCCACAAAATCGCCAAGGACTGGGGCGGTACTGGCGATTTCGACACCCACGACCGTCGCCCAATATGCTTTCTCATCCCATGGGAGCAGATAGCCGGTAAATCCAAAGCCGAGTACGACCAATAGCAGCAGAACACCGAAGATCCATGTGAGTTCGCGCGGTGCCTTATATGAACCGTAGAGAACAACACGAAGCAGATGCAGAAAGACGATGATGACCATCGCGCTGGCACCCCAATGGTGCAAGCCTCGCACGAACGCGCCGAACGGCACCTCTTCACTGATGTAAGTTACCGCGTTATGGGCATGCTCCGGCGAAGGCGAGTAGTATAACGCGAGAAACGCACCGGTAGCCGCCTGAAGCAAGAGCAGAAACATCGCCAAGCTGCCGAGTGAGAAGAGCAGATTGATGTGTTTCGGTAAAGGTTTGCGTAAATGCTCGGAGAACTCCGTTAGCGGGAGACGTTCTTTGAGAAATTCCCTCATTACGTTTCCTTTACGTATAAAATGCCTGCTTCAACTTTGGTTTCGAGTTTCTGCAAGGGTTCCGGCGGCGGACCAGCGACAACAATTCCGTTCTTATCGAATATCGCACCGTGACATGGACAGAGAAAGGATTCCTGTTTTTCGTCCCATCGGACGAGGCAACCGAGATGTGAGCAGGTTCGCGAAAAGACGCTCCACGCTCCGTTACCAGCATCGGTTACGTAGACGGAGCGTTTCTTCGTTGCTTTGACCCAGCCGTCTTTCGCAGTGAAGGTATAGTCCACCTTTTTAAAACGACTGTTTTTAAGCCGATCGGCGAGACCCAAGTCAACCCATTTGGACTCCCCTTTTTTGAAGGCAGGCGAAATCGCAAAGCCGATGAGGGGAATGCCTGCTGCAAGGCTTAGCACTCCGCCGATAATAGCACTTGCGATTCCCAAGAATGAGCGTCTCCCCTGTTTCCCCATCCGTTTTCTCCTTTTGATTAAACATCTCGGATGCGTTGCGAGTTCCATTTGCACACGCCAAAAGCAAGGATAGTAGCACAAACTCACGTTATGTTGCACATCTGTCGCAAACTGGAAAGTTTGCGCTACATTTAACTCACGTTACTTCGCTCTTTTAGGCTTTTTCCACGTTTGTCCTTCAAAGGGTCTACGCAGATCGTATTGGCCTTCGACTAAGACGGGGAGCGTGCCGTCGTTAACCATGAGTTCAAGGGGTAGCTCTTTCGTTTCCATCGGCATCGTAACGACATTTTTGATGCGCAACGACTCATAGATACCCATCATGATTTCAAGGGTGTAGCGTGCTTGAACGCCACTGCCGCGATGGTCAGAAATATCCCCTTCGATCCACTCGATGAGTTCATCGTACTGATTTTTCGTTTGTGGGGGTGGTGTAATGCTTTGCCAACCCTTCGCGTCCCCGTTTTGGAGCAGAATTGTGCCGTCAGGTCCGTTACGAATTTGCCCCTCTGTTCCAGCAATTCTGGGCATAGAGACTGACGGTTCCGGCAGATCGCCTTCGTAGATACCGCGTGCGCCGCCTTCAAAACAGACCAAGCCCATACAGAGGTCCTCACAGATGGTGCGACGTTCCCAACGGTCGGTCTCCCGGGAAGTCTGTCCAATGACCCACAGTGTCTCAGGATCAGACAGAATGAAGCGCCACCCATCAATCGCATGTGTACCTGTATTCAACAGTCCTGCGTGCCTTTTTGCACTGTGGTGGACAGTTGTTGGTTCACCAATCGCTCCGGCAGCGACGAGCCTGCGTGTCTCTATATTTCCAGGCGCGAATCTGCCTTGGTGACCGATGACAAGTTTGACATCGTTCTCTTCACAGGCGGCAATCATAGCGTCAGCTTGCCCGAGTGAAGCTGCCATCGGCTTCTCACCGATAATCCCTTTCACACCTGCTTTCGCTGCCGTGACCGTGGCTTCCGCCCTCGGTCCCTGCCATGTTGTAACGCTGACGATGTCCAAATCCTCTTTTGCCAACATTTCGTCAACATCGGTGTAAACAGCGGATACATCGTACTCGTCTGTGATGCGTTTTGTTGCCTCTTCATAGATGTCCATTATTGCCACGACTTGTGCCCTGGGATGTGCGGTCCATGCTCTGGTGTGGGACCTGCCCATTCCGCCGCAGCCGATGATTCCAACGCGGTATGTCTGATTTGCCATCTGTTTGGTCTCCTTATTTTGGTATTCAAGCAAATTCCTAAAACCGTGCTGACTATTCTATCACTCCCTCACTGTTTTTGTCAAATTTTTCCCTAAGATTCCCGAGACATCCATGTTTTTATCTCTTAGCCTTGTCCCTATTTAGTAGGCGAAGGATCAGCCGCTACCCGTTATTGGGAACGGGTGGCTACTAATACCATATCTGATTGACTATTTCTCATCAATATGTTATTCTCTGCTACATGATTTCTAAGGGAGTGAAGTATCGATGAATAAAAAAGTGCCAGACATTGGGGAAATCCGCAAAAGCTCCCTCGCCAGCGGCGGTGGGGTGTTTGTTCCCAGACGACCTGTAAACATATTTTCGGATTTTACTATAAAAACGATAACATTTTTCACCGATGCTCGTTAAGAACAATGGAGAAAGAAGTTTCAGTCCCGATATATTTTTTGGGAAGTAATTTATTGAAAATCTTGACGGTTTTTCGGAGGAGTGCCTATGAATCGAAAAAAAATTGCGGTTATTGATTTGACGACTAACAAGAGTCGTCATTCTTTATACGGACGTGTTATGTATCCGAACTTCGCAAGTATTATGCCTCAAGCAATAGCGGTCTGGTGTAGAGAAGAAGGGCACGATGTTACATTTATGTGTTATACCGGTCATGAAGATTTAATTGAAGATTTTCCAGACGACCTGGACCTCGCAATTATAGGGACCTTTACGCTCGGTGCACAACTTGCTTATGCCTTAAGCAACCGCCTTCGGTCGGAAGGGGTCATCACTGTATTAGGGGGTCCACATGCGCGATGCTACCCGGAGGATGCGCAGCAATACTTTGATTACGTGCTGGGTTTTACGGATAAAGCCGTCATTAGAGAAGTCTTATCTGATTGCTCAAAATATCGTCCGATTGGTGCCTATATGGCTGCGAAACAACAACCGATGGAACTTCCGAGCGTCCGTGAGCGTTGGTCGTTTATTGAACCGATATTGCAAAAAGCGTGGCTTTTCAAGGGCGTTCCGATGTTAGGAAGTCTTGGATGCCCGTATACTTGTGCTTTCTGTATTGATGCGGATATCCCGTATCAACCGCTCGATTTTGATGTTCTCAAGGCGGATCTCCGTTTTCTTTTGGCTCAAGTCAAACATCCTATAGTCGGCTGGCATGATCCGAATTTCGGGGTTCGATTTGATGACTATATGGGTGCGATTGAAGAGGCGATACCGCCGAATAGCATCCGTTTCATTGCCGAAAGTAGTTTGTCACTTTTACCTGAGCGACATCTCAAACGTCTCCAGAAAAATGGGTTTAAGGCGATCCTACCGGGCATTGAGTCGTGGTTTGACCTCGGTAACAAATCAAAAACAGGTTCGATGATGGGGATGGAGAAAGTCCGAAAGGTCTCTCATGAGGTTAATACCATCTTGAGATATATCCCTTATGTTCAAGCGAATTTTGTATTCGGACTTGATACCGATGAAGGTGCGGAACCTTTTGAATTGACGAAACGATTTGTAGATATGACCCCCGGCATATATCCAGCCTACAATATCGTTACCGCTTATGGAAGGGCCGCGGTACTGAATCTCGATTATCAACGTGCGAATCGTGTTATACCGATACCGTTTCATCTCATGAACAATTTATGCACGAACGTAAAACCGAGTAATTATTCATGGACCGAATTCTACACATATATGATTGATTTAAACGATCACGCGTTCTCATGGAAATCGATTGTAAATCGTTGCAGAGTCAATAAGGAGCCGATTCCACGATGGACGAATGTTGTAAGAGGTATAGAGGCGCGAGCTGGTAAAATGAAGATGCATAGAGAAATGCTTCAGCGATTTGATACCGATCGGGAGTTTCGCGCTTACTTTGAACAAGAAACAACAGAACTCCCGCAGTTCTATGTAGATCGCATACGAAATGACCTGGGTCCGTTATGGGAGTGGCTTCCAGAGGGTGCTTTGCATTACGATCCGAACGCTTATCTCAAATCGGAGCAGAGCAGGGCGTTAACTATAGCGGACAGCCCGACGGGGAAAAATCGGAAGGAGATATGAGGAGAATGGTTGTCGATTTTCAGAAGAATAGCCGTCAGCGGTCAGTAACGGAAAGAGAGGAGGTCATCAAATGGCAGACTATGAAGATAAAGGTTCGCAGATTCGAGTGACAAACCTTGAGGCTTTTCCGATGGGTGTGAAAGCCTACGTCAAAATTGAAACGAACATGGGTGTTACGGGGTGGGGCGAGATTAACAATATGGAGACAACCGTCACCTGTGCGTTGGCGCGTTCGTTGTCGGAAATGATTATTGGTGAGAACCCGACGCGTATTGAACATCACTGGCAACGCCTGTTCCGCGCGCATCGCAACATCCGCGGTGGTGGGTTGATGGTGCATACGATCTCCGCGATTGATATGGCGTTGTGGGATATTGCTGGGAAACTCTGGGGTGTGCCGGTCTATCGCCTACTTGGAGGTCCCTGCCGCGATAAAATTTGGAAATATCCGAGTCCGAAAGCGATTAAAACGGGACCGGGAGGCTCTAAGCCGTTTGCAGGTTCCCCTGATGAGATCGCGGATCTCGTTCAGCGGGTGCGCGACGCACGCGAGAGGGTCGGTTCCGACGGTGCTGTTATGTTTGATGCACATAGCTGCTTGCCACCGCCTATCGTCAAACAGTTCGCGAGTTACTTACAGCCCGATGACCTCCTTTTCTTAGAAGAAGCGTGGGTGCCGGGCAATATCGAAGTGATGCGCAAAATCAGGGAGTCCATTCCTGTACCACTGGCGACAGGGGAGCGCGACCGCACAATATGGGAGGTTCGTGAAATCCTTGAGGCGCAGGTGATTGATATCCTTCAGCCCGATGTTGGACACGGTGGGGGCATTACACAGGTTAAGAAGGTCGCCGCACTTGCGGAAGCGCATCACGTCCCGATTGCACCGCACTGCACGATGTCCTACCTCGGTCTCACCGCGAGTTTTCACTTGTCCGCTGCTGTGCCGTTTTTCCTTATCCACGAAGGATATGAGAACGTCCTTCCAGAGGGTGTTGCTCGCAAGACGTGGGAGATGGACGAAGAGGGCTATGTGTCACTCCCTGAAGGCCCCGGTTTAGGGGTCGAAGTGGATGAGGCAAAGGTTATTGAAGTCGGACAGGAGGAGGGTAGACGTTTCACCTGGCCGAACAGTCGATTGGTAGATGGTTCTATTGCCGATTATTAAAGTACAAACGCTTCTCCTTTTAGGAATTTTTGATAGCGTTTCGTAGTAGTGTCTCTGCAAATGCCGCCCCTACGGGGCTTAGGTCTGTGAGGTCCCGTTTCTCTACACAAATATCATCCCTACGGGATTCAAGAGGTGTTTGAAGGTTTCAAGGTTTCTGTGTAAAACTCGGTGCGGTTGGGAAACAGCACCATAGGTGTCAATTTAGGGATTTTTTGAGTTTTGCAACAGCGTCTCTACAATGCCGCCCCTACGGGGCTTAGATCCGGGGCGGACGCGTTTCTATAGACATATCGTCCCTACGGGACTAAAGAGGGTTTCTGGCGTGTCCAAAGTTTATGGCTAAAACCCGGCGCAGTTGGAAACAGCGCCTACCGGATCTGGGACTGAGACGGTTGTTTTTTCTAAAATTGACACTTATGGTGTGGTTGGGAAACCGAACCTACCGGTCTGGGAATTGCCGAGTTGCCATCTAAAAACCTTTTTCGTGTTATGCACGTTTTCTACTCCAAAATGGTTCCTTTATACAGGTAAGTGCATCCTTCCATTTTCTCCACAACAAAAAATTTGGCATAAAATGCATTTTATGCAACCTTTCCTTCCTTAAAATACGACATAACGTCACAAGGCAATTTCGGCGAAACTTGCAGGTTTCCGAAACTTGTTATCAGATGGCTTTGGAGGATTCTCATGAAAAATGAAGACGTTACGCTGATTCAACGCATCTTGTCGGGTGATGAAGGTGCGTTCACCGCGCTGATGGAAAGACATCGGAAGTGGATTCATTCGCTCGCATGGCGTGAAATCGGTGATTTCCACGCGGCACAAGAAATTACACAGGACACATTTATTCAGGCTTTTAAGTCACTTCCAAATTTAAGAGACACCAATCGTTTTTTAGGATGGTTATATGTAATAGCAAAACGCCAGTGTATTGAATGGCTGCGGCGGAAGCCGATTACCATGCAATCACTGGATGCAATGCCGAAAGCCGAGTTAGAAACGGTATTCTATACGCAGTATCTTGAAAAGGAGCAGACGCAAGCATCAATGGATGGACTGCGTGAAGTTGTGGAACGCCTTCTTCAGAAGTTACCGGAGGCAGAACGTTCAGTGATGGTATTGCACTATTTCAACGGCTTGACATGTGAAGAGGTAGGTACGCGTTTGGATGTATCCCTGAACACAGTGAAAAGTCGACTATATCGTGCACGGAAACGGTTGGAGCAGGAGGAGTCGATGCTTCGAGAAAACTTGAGCCCAAATTTATTGAAAAACGAGCCGCGATACATTGGTGTTCAGGCGACTGCGGCAACGGAAACGGGTCAACATTTAGCGGAGGGCGGTTTCGACCTCAGTCAAACCGATAAGGCTTTCGCATCTATCGGTTCTCGCACGACAGGACTCAGAGGGGACTACCCGCTGCCGATGTACATGTTGCTACACTATATTAACCACCGTCGTAATGAGATAAATCTCTTTAGATTCCCTTTGGTTATTGGAAGTCGTTGGGAGCAGGAAGGTCCTCACCAATCGAAGGCAACGATAAGCTTGGAAGGATATGAGAATGTCGAAATCTCTGCTGGAAGTTTGTCATCGTGCCTGAAACATAAAACTGTCTTCACAGATGCTGACGTGGAAGACCCCGACGCTGAAGACGGGAACGCGTATATAAATGGCACGCGCTATCTGTGGTTTGCTGAGGGTGTTGGACTCGTGAAGATGCGTTATGAGCACTCTAATGGTGTTATTACAGAAGCCGAGTTGCTTGAATATGAAGTGCCTGTCCAAGAACAAGAATATCTACCTTCGCAAATTGGCACGCGGTGGACATACAGATGGCAGAACGATTATCGCGATGAAGCGATCGTTGAAGAGTGGCACGTCATCCGGAATTTCAGTCATCCCGCGAATCTTGATAACCCGATGGAGCTTGCTTCGGCGAGATATGAGGTTAAAATAGAAGCCGCTGAACGACGCGTGGCAAACGTCAAGTGTCTGCTAACACCGAAAGGCAGCAGCGGCGCAACAGAGGATCGAAAGCCGTTGCTGTTATCCATGAGTCGATTTGGGGCTGAGTATGTATATGATGGATATGGTCGGTATCTTCGAGATTTGACCGTTACCGATGCAAAAGGTGAGCGGTTGCCGGTAGAGGAGATTGGCAAAACACAGTGGTTAGTTGAAACGCGGGACGAATCCCCTTTAACGTTGCATTACAAAGTGTTACTGAATCACGATGAACGGGAGTGGGCACCGGGTCCAGATGAAGCCCCTTATGTCCAAGAAGACTGTATTTTCTGTCCGGGGTATGCGCTGTTTGTTGTTGGTGAAGTGAGTGATGTCGAACTGTACCTTGATGTGCCTGATAATTGGTATGTCTCAACGCCTTGGGAGCGGATTGAACCCGATGAGCACCGTTTCGTTTGCAAGGATCAGGACGACTTGATGTTTGCGTATCTCGTGATTGGTGAACACTGTGAGCGTTTGGTGAAGGTTGGAGATACCGAGATTGTGCTGGCGACTGGGGCCCACTTCAAAGCGTCTATGAATGAAGTCCAGGGTACTGTTGAGGCACTTCTGAAAGCATATTCAGGGATATTCGGTGGCACCCCGAGCGGTAAGTTGTTATTTGTCGCAAACCCATATCACGAAAAGGGAAGCATGAGCGGGGGTGCGTCCGGACGCAGCATCAGTGTGTTGATCGGTGGTGAATTGGATGAAGCGAGCAGACATTTTTGGTTACCGCTGGTGGGATACATGATTTCCTGTCTCTGGATTGGCGCGCAAATTCTCAATCCTAAGGAGCAGGAATATTGGTTGAGCGCGGGTTTCCCGAGATATTATTCAGATATTGTTTCTGTCCGTCTTGGACTTACTTCTGAAAGCGATTTTCTCAGGAGTTTTGAACGCAGGTGGGAAGCGTATCTATTCCAACAGGGGGAGTTGTCTATCCGTGAGGCAGGGAAAGATAAATCTGCTAACCGAGAACTTGTCTATGACGGTGGTAGTTTAGTCGCTGCGGCTTTGGACTTGCAAATTCGCAATCTCACGGAGAACCGAAGCAGCTTAGACAATGTGATGAAGCAGATGTATCTGGAATTCGGTCTTACAGACAACACGTACACGATGAACGATGTCATCAAGATCGTCAGCCAGATTGCGGGTAAAGATTTTAAACCCTTCTTCCACAAATATGTAGCAGGGACTGAGCGATTGCCATTAGAGGCGTATCTTAAGGATGCCGGTATGGATGTTGAGATAGACTTTGGTGAAAGACTTCCGAGTCTTGAATATATTCTTTTTGAGATGCTTCAGATGAAGTCTCTTGGAGGTCCAACAGATGGTGGCATGTTCATCCACCATTCACCGCAGTATCAGGATGACGATGAATTGGTAGGCATCAACGGCACACCGGTGAAGACATTTGACGACATCAGGAAGGTTGCCAAAGGTTGGAAATCCGGTGATGTGGTGGATTTGACCCTTGGACGAGAAGGCAAAGAGATTATCCTACCTATCACATTAGCAGGTGATGCTTCTAAAAAACCGCCTTTAGAGACAGGGGTTATTGATGTTACGATCACGAAAAATGAAGATAGCACGGAATCGCAACGCGCCATCTGGTTGGGAATGTTAGGAAAGGAGAATTCTGAATGATAAAAAAAACGGTTAAATCCAAACGCAATATTGTCCTGAGCGCCAGTGCCGCTACGGAAAGTGGTGAGCATTTGGCAGAAGGGACTCTCAGTTTCAAGAAAACCGATACTACTTTGGCATCTACCGGTTCTCACACGAGAGGGAACAGTGGCGGCTATCCGCTGCCGATGTACATGTTGCTACACTATGTTAACTATGGTGATAACATTAACCTCTTTAGATTTCCTTTAGTTATTGGAAATCGTTGGGAGGGGGAGGGTCCTGGTGGATCAAAAGCAGCCGCGAGTTTGGAAGGGTATGAGGTGGTCGAAACCTCCACTGGGACTTTCCCATCGTGTCTGAAACATAAAACTGTTTTCACAAACGCTGATGTTGCGGGTCCCAATGCTGAACTGGGAAAGGCGTACTTGGACGGCACGCGCTATCTATGGTTTGCCGAGGGCGTTGGGCTCGTGAAAATGCGCTATGAGCATTCCAACGGTGTTGTAACGGAAGCCGAGCTGCTTGAATATGGAATTCCTACCGCAGCACAAGAATGCCTCTCCTTGCAAATCGGTAATATATGGACCTACAAATGGCAGAACGATTATCGCGACGAAGCGATTGTTGAAACGTGGCGCGTCATCAGAAATTTCAGTGCGCCTGAGAATCTTGATAATCCCATGGAACTTGCGTCGGCGCGGTATAAAGTTAAAATGGATGCTACCGAACGGCGCGTAGCACACGTCAAGTGTGTCTTAACGCCAAAAGTAGGTGGTGATCTAAACGGACATGGAAAGCCATTACTGTTATCCATGAGCCATTTTGGTGCTGGGAACTTATACGATGGATATGGCAGATATCTCCGCGATTTAAGAGCTACCGATGCCAATGGCGAAAAAATACCGGTCACAGAGATTGGCAAAACACAGTGGATGGTCGAAACCGAGAATGACGCACCTGTGACACTGGACTACAAAGTATTGCTAAATCATGATGAGCGGGAATGGCAGTTCGGTAAACCTGAAACCCCTTACCTCCAAGAGGACTGTATTTTCTTGCCCGGATATGCGGTGTTCATCGTCGCAGAAGTGGAGGATATCGAACTTCAGCTTGATGTTCCTGAGAATTGGCGCGTCTCGACATCATGGCAGCGTATTGGAAACGAAGGACACCGTTTTGCTATCACGGACGAGAACAATTTGATGTCTGCCTATCTCTTACTTGGGACGCATTCCGAGAGGATAGCACGTTTGTCAAAGGGGACGGAAGAGGTAGAGATTGTGCTTGCACTGGGTGGACGCTTCAAAGCATCTATGGATGAAGTTCAAAAAACTGTTGAATCACTCCTACAGACGTATTCCGAAGTTTTTGATGGTACGCCAAAGGATCGTATGCTGTTTGTGGCAAACCCCGATGAAAAACACCGCGGAGGTGGTGTTTCTGGACGCAGTATCAGTGTTCTGACGAGTGGATCTTTGAGTGAAACCGATAGGAGTTTTTGGGGGCCGCTGGTTGCGCATGAGGTTTTCCATATCTGGCTCGGAAAAACGATCGGTTTTAAATGGCAGGAATACTGGTTTAGCGAAGGTTTCACCGAATACTATTCAAGAATTATCTGTACCCGCCTCGGATTGACCTCTGAAACTGATTTTCTCAGGGATCTTGAAAGCAAGTGGGAATCGTATCTATCTCGACAGGGTGAGCTCTCTATCCGAGAGGCAGGCGAGGACAAGTCCGCCAACCGGGAACTCGTCTATCAGGGAGGCAGCCTGATTGCTGCGGCTTTGGATTTGCAGATTCGCAATCTTACGCAAAATCGGAAGAGTTTGGACGATGTGATGAAGCAGATGTATCTGGAATTCGGTCTCACCGAGAACAAATATACAATGTGTGATGTCATCAGAGTTGTCAACCAAATTGCGGGTGAAGATTTGGAACCCTTCTTCTGCAAGTATGTTTCAGGAACGGAACGCTTGCCTTTGGAGGAATATCTTAAGAAGGCTGGTATGGATTCCCAAGTAGAATTTAGCGAGGAACTTCCGAGTCTTGGGTATATTGTGCATGAGATGCTTCAAATCAGTTCATTTGGTGGTCCGACAGGAGGGGGTATGTTCATCCATGAGTCCAAACAGTATCAGGATGACGATAACTTGATAGGTGTCAATGGCACACCGGTGAAGTTTTTTGACGACATCAGGAAAGCTGCCAAAGATTGGAAACCCGGTGATCTGGTTGAATTAACCCTTGAAAGAGAGGGAAAAGAGATTATCCTGCCCATCACGTTGGGAGGGGACGCGTCTAAAGAAATCCCATTGGAGGCAGGTCCTATTGATGTTACCCTCACAAAGAGAACGGATAGCACAGAATCACAATGCGCAATCTGGTCAGGGATGTTGGGCAATGGGAATCGTCCTTTCCAGGAGGAAACTCATGAAAGAAGCGGTTATCGAAACGTGTCACGTTGTCAGCAACTTCAATGAGTCCGACACTCTTGAGAACCCGATGGGACTTGCGTCAGCGAGGTATGAAGTTAAAATAGATGCTGACGAACCGCGTGTAGCACATGTTAGGGGTGTCTTAACCCCGAAACATGACAACGGCGAAGGGCTTCTATTGTCTATGAGTGAGTTTGGCACGAGCGGGATACATGATGGATATGGCAGGTACCTCCGAGATCTGTCGGTCACAAATGCTGACGGAGAAAAACTACCACTTGTGCTTCTTGGTAAAACGCGGTGGGTGGTTAAAACAACGGATAAGTCGCCTATGACGCTAAGTTACAAAGTATTGCTGAACCATGATGAAATAGAATGGCCCCCTGGTCGCGATGAGGCTCCATATCTCCAAGAGGACTGTATTTTCTGTCCGGGATATGCACTGTTCGTCGTTGGTGAGGTGAGCGATATTGAACTGTCTGTTGATGTGCCCGATAATTGGCACGTCTCGACCCCTTGGCAACACATCGACGATCAAGGACACCGTTTCGCTGTTGCAGACCAAGACGATTTGATGTATGCATATATGGTGCTTGGTACGCATTCTGAGAAGATAGTGGAATCTAATGAAGCGGAGATTGTATTGGCAATCGGTGGCAGTTTTAAAGTCGCTGCTGATGAAATACAGCGCACAGTTGAAGCACTTTTACACGCGTATTCAGGGGTTTTCGGCGGGACCCCGAAGGAGAAGATGCTGTTTGTTGCAAACCCTTATGGCGGAAAGGGTGAAACGCGGGGCGGTGTTTCTGGACGCAGCATCAGCACGCTGATGGGGGGTCCCTTAGATGAAAATAGTAAAAATTTTTGGGTGCCGCTGGTTGCACATGAGGTTTGCCATATTTGGATCGGGACAGCCATTGAATTTTTTGATGAACAGGAATACTGGTTTATGGAAGGGTTCACCGATTATTATTCAGAGGTTATCTCTGTTCGGCTCGGGCTTCTATCTGAAGCCGATTTCTTCAAAAACCTTGAACGGATCTGTGAATCGTATCTACGTCAAGCTGGCACACTCTCCATGCGCGAGGCGGGAGCAGACAAAATGGGAAACTCGGGGTTGGTATATTGTGGTGGCGGGCTGGTTGCTGCGGCTTTGGATGTGCAGATCCGCAAACTCACACACGTCTCAATAGACGCGGGGCAAAAGAGTCTGGACGATGTGATGAAGCAGATGTATCAGGCGTTTGGGACCACAGATGAAAAGTATACGATAGATGATGTCATCCGCATTGTTACTGACGTTGCGGGTAAAGATTTCGAGCCGTTCTTCCGCCGATATGTTTCGGGAACGGAACGGTTGCCGCTCGCTGAATATTTCGGAGAGGCGGGGCTGGACATGCAGATAGAAGATGAGCTTCCTGAGCTCGGTTATGTCCTTAAAGAGATGCTTGGTATCAGGTCCCTCACACGAACACAAGGGGGAACTCTAATTATCGATAAATCCCCGGCGTTTAGAGATGGAGATAACTTGGCTGCCATCAACGGAGCGTCGGTGAATTCGTTTAGCGGCATGGCAAAACTTGCCAAAGATTGGAAATCTGGTGATGTGGTGGCGTTGACCCTTGAAAGAAGTGGTGAAACAATCATGTTTCCGGTCACGTTAGGTGGAACAGCTGAAGAGCTGCCAATAGAAAAGGGAGTGGTGAGTGTAGCAATAAGCAAAAGTGCGGATAGCACAGACTCACAATGCTCCATTTTGGATGGTATTTTAGGCAGCAGTCAGTGATTTTGTCGATTGGAGGAACCTATCATGTTGAAAAGATTTCGTGTCCTTTTTAGTCTATTTCTTATTTTTGGTGTTAGCCCAGCATTGATAGCCGAGAAATCGGTGAACGACTATTTCCCACGGACATCCGGAAGTTTTTGGGTTTACGAAGATCAGGACGGAAACAGATTAACACGCAGTGCTGTAGAGGAGAAGACGATTGAGGGTGAAACGTATCGTGCCTTTAATTATGAGCCGACCGTAGAGGATTGGGTGGATTACGAGCATTACGTTCATCCCAATTTTTACCAAATCCGTAAAGACGGAATCTCGTTCTTTGTCGGTGATGAAGTTGAAAAAGCATTTGAGGCAAGGCTCCGTAAAGGGATGGATGCGGATATCAAGGAACAGCAAGGCATCTCGATTACCTCTGGTGCCAGTGCCGATTTTAGTTATGCAATTGAAGTCGACGCGCGGAACGATTTTTATCTTTTTCCAACCCCTGTTGTTTTCGATAAAGAGTGGACAGCGATGCGGATCAGTGGATCTATAACGCTCATGCTTAAAATACAAAGTCCCGATTTTCAGATTCCGGATGGTGATCGGGCTAATGCTATTCCTATTGCTTTAGTCGAGAAAGGGAAGATTGTAGGTACAGAAACTGTGAAGACCCCTGCGGGAATGTTTGAGGACTGTATAAAAATTGAGTATTGGATGGAAGATGATAGGGAGGCATCGAAAAAAGAGGAAACGGCAAAACCTACATCTTCAGATGTCTCTGATGTAGAAAAATCAATGCTCTGGTTAGCACCTAATGTCGGAATTGTGAAATTTGTTCGCAAATCCACCACTTCAAAGGTAGAAAAAAGTCTTGAATTAACACAATACGAAATCGAATCTACTGATTCGGAAGGCAAATAAACACCATAGATGAGGAATTTTGCTTGAAGATGCATTTTATGCAACCTTTCCTCTTTTAAAACGCGACTTAAGGTCATAAGGCAGTTTTGGGAAAGAGTAGGAAACAAGTCCTTTAACGTTCTCCGATGATTTTCAAATCGTCGGGGGGAGGTCAAAAAGATGAAAAATCAGAAGAGTCTTTTAGTGGGGATTGCCGCGTTAATTAACCTGGGTTTCGGAATAACTTTGTTGTGGACGCTGTGGTCGTTGACCGACCCAGAATTCTTGCAAAATTTGATGATTAACCTGGATTGGGGAATAACTGCAGCTTTTGCCCGTGGTACCCCGCAGGACATCAAGAGAAATTTTCATGTCAAACCGGGTGGTACATTAACCATTGATTCAGAAATTGGCACAATTAACGTGCAAACTGTAGACAGGAATGAGGTCGAGGTTGTCGTCACGAGAGAAGTTGAAGGCAAACTGGATAGTGTCGCGCAAAAAACACTTACCGATTTTGAAGTGACGTTTGAACAGAACGATTCCGATATCCGTATTGAGGGAAAGTTCAAACGCGATCGCCAATATTGGATGAAAAACGGGCACCCATTACGGTTTCATTTTCAAGTGACAGTGCCATATCAATCTAATGTTGATTTGAAAACAGCATCTATTGGAGCTATTCACGTTGACAACCTTGATGGTACTGTGAGAGCGGAGACTTCTATTAGCAACCTACGTCTTGGTGAGATCCAAGGTGCTGTCTGGGGAAAGACAGGGGGGCCTGGTAGTATCACCTTGAAAGGGTGTCAAGGTGATGTAGATTTAGAATCTGGCGTTGGAAATATTGAGTTAGGTTCGATTGTAGGCAAAGCGATTGCCAAGACGGGTGGACCTGGTAAAATCGTGCTAAAAAAGTGCCAGAGTGATGTAGATTTAGAATCTGGCGTTGGAAATATTGAGTTAGGTTCAGTAAAAGGAGGGGTAATCGCTAAGACGGGTGGTCCTGGTAAAATCACGCTGGGAGAGTGTCAAAATGATATAAATGTAGAGTCTGGCGTTGGGAATATTGAATTGGTGTTTGTTGCTGGAAAGGTAATCGCTAAGACGGGTGGACCTGGTAAAATCGTGCTAAAAGAGTGTCAGAGTGGTGTAGATGTAGAATCTGGCGTTGGGAACATCTATGCTGAAATCCCAACACAACTGATGCATCCATGGACTTTGCAGACATCAGGTCCTGGAAAGATAGAAGTCGTGCTCAGTTCCAGCACTGCTGTAGCCATAAATGCCGAAACGACGGGACCCATTTCAAGCGACATTCCCATTCAAGTTCAAGGTCTTTTGACAGAATACAAGTTGAAAGGAACTCTCAATGGTGGTGGACCATTGCTGAAACTTCGGACCTCTTTGGGGGAAATACGTCTAAAAAAAAGGATGGAGAATAGACAAGAAAAAGGACAGTGCTGATCTAATTCGAGACATTTTGTCAGGTATTGAAAGGTGTGGCGTTATTGGAAATTCTGATGAAATGTGATTTATCATCAAGGTAAATACTATATAGGTTAAAAGCACAGTTAGGAGAAAATAAAATGACAAGCAGTTTCGTCTTTTTGGTAGTGTTAATAATCCTTTCGTGTGGTGCATCGAGTGCTGTTTGGGCGCAGCAAGGAACAACACCGCCAAAAGTCGTAAAGACTATTCCCGACGTATCTGAAAAAGTTCCAACGGATCTCAAGGAGATAAGGATTGTCTTCAGTGAAAAAATGACAGGTGTTGATGTGGCACACTGTGGGGTTCCTGTCGGCGATGTCCGATGGGAGGATGACAACACAACTCATGTGATTTCGTTTAGTGACCCCCTCTCACCCTCAAAAATCTATCGGCTCATATTGGGACGCAACGAGGGCTACCGAAATATGGCAGGGGTTCCGTTAGCAGAAGAATATGTGCTGACTTTCACAACAGAGGGACCCGAACCGGTTACGCCTACTTTTGTAGATACAACACCTGTTAGCGTGGCAGATATTGAAGGGCTTGATCTTTCAGACAAGCTGCTTTGTCGCGTTTCCGAAAACCCCACAGAAGGGTTTAACTTCCCATATTATCTACTCATTCCACAAGGAATAAGCTTGGACAAACCGATTTATCTACTTGTAGAACCAAACAACACGGGGGTTGGTAGCAGTTTTAAAAGCCTTGATAGGAATGCAAAAGAATCAATAGAGACATGTTCTGCCAGTAGTGTCGCAAGAAAACTAAAAATACCGTTGCTCATGCCTGTTTTTCCGAGACCGGGCGGGACGCTTTACACACACGCTTTGGATAGGGAGACACTCCTGATTAGAGAGGGAGATCTCAAGCGAATTGACTTACAGCTGATCGCAATGATAGCGCATGCCCAAAAACTGCTGCGACACAACGATGTAAAGGTGAATGAAAAGGTTTTCATGAACGGATTTTCGGCTTCTGGGACGTTTACAAATCGGTTTACCATTTTACACCCGACAGTTGTTCGTGCTGTTGCGACTGGCGGTATCAACTGCATTCCGACCTTTCCAACGGATCAGTGGAACGGGACCACGATGCGTTACCCAGTCGGCATCGCGGACGTAAAAGAAATCGCTGGTATTGACTTTGACGAAGCAGCTTATGAGAAAGTGTCGCAGTATATTTATATGGGTGGTTTGGATGACAATGATACCCTGCCGTATCCGGATGCTTATGATGAGGTGGATGCCGAATTAGTCAAAAGTCTTATTGGCGCGAAAATGATGCCGGATCGGTGGGACATGAGTCAGTCGATATATAAGGCACTTGGGGTTCCCGCTCAATTTGTTACCTACGAGAATACCCGGCATGAAATCAAAAGTGAAATGATTGATGATATTGTCGCCTTTTTCAAGGCGAACGCTGGGGATGAAATTGTTGAAATCGTTCCGCATCAATATCCGATTGGAGAGTGAAAATGAAAGGGATACTATTTCCTCTGAAAAATATTTTAATAGGAGAAAATAATCATGAAATTTCAAAACTTCAGACACCCACTTGTAGCTCTCATTGGGATTTTAGTACTTTTACTTGTTGTACCATTGTCCAGCAATGCTGAAGAGGACGTGAGTATCCTCTCAGGACGCGTTGTTGATATGGAGGGACATCCCGTTTCCGATCTTACGTTAGGAATTCAACCGATTGACATTATTGATGGAGAGATGTGGCAGATACCCACACCGATGCAACAATCACGGACCAATTCAACGGGAAGCTTCCGCATCGGTGGCATCGTTCCGGGGCACGCGAAATTGGTGGTGGTTCCAAAATCAGGAACCTTTGAGTCGGATACGGAAATTCGCTCTATTAACATTGGCGGTTTGAGTTTTTTGCCAATTGATAGGCCAAATTTCCAAATATCGCATGAGCAGCGTATTAGGTTCCTTTCTACTTTTGAAGTTGAACCGAAGAAAGTGTCAGATGTAGGTGGTATCCCGCTTTACATCAAGTCGGGGATGGATATCAAAGACATAACAGTAACCGTGCGACCTCGAATGCGCATCCGCTGTCGCGTACTTTTGGCAGATGGAACACCCTTAGCCGACGCAACCGTGAAGCTTCACCTAAACTATCGGAGTTTAGATGATGTGATGAGCGGGAATTTCAGCAGGAGTCCAATCTATACAGATTCGGATGGCTACATTGTGATGTATGTGAATTTGCCAGCGTTTTGCACAGTGTCTGTAGAATATCAAGGGGACACGGCAACAGCGAAAATGTTTAAGATCGGGGAGGGGCAACGCCGTCATGATTTGGTTTTCCGGTTGAGCGAGGCTTCGGTTCCGCCTGTCCCGAAGATGCCGATGCCGAACCCAATGGAAGCGTGGGTCGTGAATCCTGCCAATGGGCACGCGTATAAAAAGATTCGGTGTAAGCGTTGGGAGGATGCGCAAACTACGGCGACTGCCGAAAGAGCACACTTGGTGTCCATTAACGACGAAGCGGAGCAGAAGTGGCTTGTGGAAACGTTCGGGGAAGAACCGTTTTTAATCGGGCTGACCCCTTTGGAAAATCAAACCGAATGGCAGTGGACGAGTGGTGAACCGGTTACGTACACGAACTGGGCACTTCAGGAATTGGAAATGGATCGGGATGCGCTCGTGTTTGTGGATATGATAAATGGAAAATGGCATATCGGGACACCTGAGAGTTTACAACGTATCGGTATTGCGCTCCTTGAAAAAACGGATGGCAAGCTCGAAACAGAATAGTCATCAGTCGCCAGCGATCAGTTATCAGTAACCCAAGTTGCTGCGGACGAGATTTAGGCAACGAGGCTGATTATCCGTGGCATTTCATGGCGTAAATTGTTAATTTGCCGGTGCACAAGCACAGACTAACAGTCTATGCTACAAAGATGGCGACTTGCGTTATCAGCAAAGAGGGTTTCTTGCTGATAGCCGATGGCCGATGGCTGAAAGCCAGTAAGAGGTCAGTTTATGCATGCACTTTGGCTTGTTATACAACGAGAATTTGTTTCAAACGTGTTGACCTCCCGATTTATGATTGGGTTTATCGTATGTGTGCTTTCAACTGCTGTCGCGGTTTTCGTTCAGGTGGACGATTACGAGAAGCGTTTGGCGGGATATAACACTGTTATCCGGGAAGCAACGGCGGAAGCGCGGGAATGGGAACTCTATAGTAAAATTAAACCGAAAGCACATCGAAAACCGAATCCTCTGGGTATCTTTAACGTAGGAATGGAGAATGACGGGGCAAATACGGTCACTGTTGAATTGGCAAAGCCCATCTTTGAACTCTCTTTCCCAATATGGGGAGCACCGACACAGAAGCGAGGTTCAGACAACCCCTTCCTTGCGATGTTCCTGACTGTTGATGTTGTTTTCATTTTCAAAATCGTGCTGAGTGCCTTAGCGATTCTGTTTGCTTACAATACCATTTCGGCGGAGAGAGAGGACGGCACGCTGAAGCTTGTGTTATCCAATTCGATACCGAGAGATACGATAGTGTTGGGGAAATACCTCGGCGGGATGTTGTCCTTGTTCCCAATTGTTTTGGTGAGTTTAATCGTAGCACTCCTCATCGCTGTATCTTCTCCGGTTACTGCCTTTGATGGAAACGATATTGCCCACATCGTCCTGATATTCGGTGTCTCGCTGTTGTACGTATCAACATGGTATCTTTTGGGGTTACTTCTATCAGTATGGACGAAGACGGCTGCGACGACCTTAATCCTTTCGATGTTTATTTGGGTCATTCTAACGAGTGTTCATTCAAATGTAGTGGCGTTTGCCGTAGAGAAATTCCCACCGTACCAGTCGAAACCGGAAGCCGCGTTTCTTCAACCTGCTTTCGATGTCTGGGACGAGTTCAAAAAGGAACGGGATGCCTATGTCAAACAACGCGGATATGAGAATATAACGAAGTCTATTTCCTGGGAGCCTGATGAGGCTACAGGGACCGGCAGTAGTTCTTGGTCTGGAGGTTATTTTGTAATAGAAAATTATACCGTCCAAAACATTAGCAAAGCAGATACCTCTGTCTTCCAAGAACTTTTAGGATACCAAGAGCGGCTTCGGGCTGAATATGCGGGTAAAGCGGAGGAAATTCTCAACCAACCTGCGGAAGAACGGGAGCGGACTGCGAAATTCGCTGACGCGCTCTCTCGTATCTCCTTCGCAGACGTATATCACTTCGCTGTCGGGACAATAGCAGGGACTGACCAGCAGAGTTATAACGAATTTATTAAGGGGTCCAGAGCTTATAAACGTGAGATTGTTGAATATTTGAAAGATAAAGAGGCGTTTTCTTCGCGGGCATGGTTTTCCACAGATAAGGGTGCTGCGGATTTGACGGATCTGCCGGTTTACCGACATCAGCGGCTCTCCCTCACCGAAAGTTTCGCCCGTGCTTCTGTGGATATTTTAATCTTGTTGGCATGGAATATTGTTCTGTTTATGGCGGCTTATGTATCCTTCTTACGATATGACTTGAGTTGAAAGGAGGGTTTTTAGTTATCGGTTTTCAGTTAAGAGGCGTTTTGTAGCAATCCTTTGACCTTGGAATATTTTAGGGCGAGGTGAATTGTTACCAGAAACCTCTTGTGACTGATGACTGACTACTGACAACTATTAACCGATAACCATTAAAAATGATTTTGCATATTGCGATAAAGGAAATATACCATAATCTCACGACGCTCCGGTTCGCCTTGATGATAATTCTGCTGCCCATCCTGTTTGTAGTGAACGCGCTGATGTATAGTCTCGGTGGCGATGGTTACATGGTGCAAGTCAATGCCTATAACCGACAGGGGACAGAGCAGACAAAACATATCACAAGTTCCGCTAATAGAAGTTTGGCGGAGTTAGCACTGGTGGGACCTGGGGAGATTTCAAAATCTCCGAGTCGGTTAACTTTCTGTGCCGATGGTGCCGATGCCCAAATACCGCGTTCTGTCAGGATGGTGAGTGGCGGTTCATGGAGTCGAACCGGTCAACATGAGACGGAAGATTACGAATGGACACCGCCGTGGACGTTAGAGTATCCTTTGCAAAGCAAGACGCGGAGCGCGATGCAGCGGATTAAGATTGATTGGGTCTTCATTGGTATTCTAATGAGTTTTTTTGCTATCCTGTTCACCTTCGATGCGATCGCTGGGGAACGGACGCGCGGTACGTTGAGTCTGATAATGTCCAACACTATCTCACGCGGACAGGTGTTGTTGGGGAAATACCTCGGGGCATTTTTAACGCTCATGGTGCCGCTGGTAATCGGCATTTTGATGAATCTATTGTTTATTCTTCTCTCTGGAAATATCCCGTTAGTATCAGAGGATTGGTTGAAGATTTTAGGGATGGTAGCGGTGTTCGCGTTACATCTCTCTATTTTTATCTTTCTGGGACTGTTTTTCTCCAGTCGCGTCTCGAATCCTATTACAAGTTTAGTGTGGTTGTTGTTAACCTGGGTTTGCTTGGCGTTTGTATTTCCAAGCCTGTTGGGTACTTTTGTCGGTAATCTTAATCCGATCTTGGCGGTTGACGAAGTCTCAATGCAGAAGGAGGCGCAATTGGGGCAGCTGAGAGATGAATTTCGTCCGCATGGTGGCGCAAGTCCGTATAACGGGTTAGGAGAAACGGTGTCTAAGTTAAGTAAGGCAGCATCTGTTGAGAATCCTGAAGCAACGCGTCTTTGGGCAGACTACTTCACCAGAGAAATGGAGACGAAAACCCGGTTTGCCGATGGACAGATTGACAGTCAGTTTAGACAGGTGCAGCTCGCTCGTGACCTGACGCAGATCTCGCCGATAGCGACTTTCCAGTATGCGATGGAAGGACTTGCGAATACGGGTATCGTGAGTTATATGAATTTTGTGAAACAGGCGCGCCGCTATCGTCAGACGTTCATAGACTTCATCAAGGCGGAAGATCGGAGCGATCCGGAGAGTCTCCATATCTATCCTGTGAAAGAGGGGTTATCTCAGAAACCTGTGGATCCGGACGCTGTGCCGGTCTTTGAGGAGCGGATTTCTTATCGGAGTGTGTTATCGCAAGTCGGGTTGCTGGTGCTGTTTAATTTGCTGTTTTTTATTGTCGCGCAGGTCTCTTTTCTGATGAGTGAGATTAAGTGATACGTTATTCAGTTCTATCTATCAACTGAGGTTCCTTGACTCTATTCAATTTGCGTAAGTCCTATTTGCGTCCGTCTGAAAATTTAAAATTAAAATAAAATGCAACTTTTTTGGAACTCGTTTGTAGTAACGACAACCTCAAAATGCGCGGTGGGAATTGAAGCAATTCATTTCAGGCAGCACGCTTGAAAATCGCTTCTACCTATAGGTTAGTGTTCTGTCACCTCTAAACTGATAGGTTAGATTGACAGGATACGTTGGGGTTCACTGCGTTCAACCCAACCTACAACCTCCCAAAATAATCCTGACAGAACATTAAATTAAAAAACGAAAAATTCGAGGAATCTATCATGTTGAAAAGATTTCGTGTCATTTTTAGTTTGTTGCTCATTTTGGGTTTTAGTGCAACGCTGGTGGGGAAAGAAGGGACTGATACCTATTTTTCACATACGCTCGGAAGTTACTGGGTTTATGAAGACCAAGACGGAAACGAATTAACACGTCGTGTCATTGAAAACAAAGATATCGACGGAGAGACGTATCGCGCCTTCAGTTATGAGCCGACCTTTGAAGATTGGGCGGATTATGACTATCACATCCACCCGCATCTCTATCAAGTTGGTGGAGAGCGGGTTACGTTCTGGGTCGGTGATGATGTAGAGAAAGCAGTCAAGGCGCGTCTTACCAAAGAGGTAGAAACCTTCGGCAAAATACAGGAGGAGAATTTCGATCTCCTCTACGACATTGAGGTGGAGGCACAAGACCCGTTTTATGTGCTTCCGACGTCTGTTACCTTCAACGAAAAGTGGGATGCGACACAGATAAAAGCCAAAGTCACGATGACACCTGATCCGCCGCAAGATCCTGAGGAAACGATATGTGAGTTCACTATTGTTGAAACAGGCAAGGTCTTAGGGACGGAAAACGTTGAGACACCTGTTGGTACTTTTGAAGACTGTTTGAAAATTGAGTATCGGACAGCAACAGAAGTTGCAATATTCGCGCACGGCGCGAGTGGGGAATCGCATCCGCCCGATGAAGGGGAATCGCATCGGCCCAATTCAAATCCGCCCGGTGAATCCGTTACGACGCTGTGGGTAGCCCGTAACGTCGGAATTGTCAAGTTTCACCAAGAAGCGGAGGATATCCTTCTGACAGTTATAACTCACTCTCAAGTTAAGGCTTCAACCACGGTTAAAACCCTTGAATTAAAGAGGTATGAAGTCAAATAGACTGATGCTAAAGGCAGATAGATAACTTTCCAACTACTGCCAATCAAGCATGGGAATAGCAATATTTCATGGTGCGCTGTCTTTGGGAAATCGCTGCAGGTGTCATTCTGCTCATGAGGTGTATTAGATGCATACACTTTGGCTTGTTATCCAACGAGAATTTGTTTCAAATGTGTTGACCGCCCGATTCATGATTGGATTTATCGTGTGTCTGCTTTCAACGGCTGTCGCGGTTTTCGTCCAGGTGGATGATCACGAAAAGCGTTTAGTGGGATATAACACAGCTATCCGGGAATTCCAAGCGGAAGCAAGGAATTGGAAACTCTACACCGATATTAGTGCAAAGGTGCACAGAAAACCGAATCCGCTCGGCATTTTTAACATCGGGATGGAAACCTCTGGTGTAAATACGGTCGTTGTTGAGCCTGACAAGCCGATTTGGAGACGGGATAGCAGTTCCCCGGGTTGGGGCGAAACGACTCGGAAGATAGGAACAGACAACCCTTTTCTTGCAATGTTTCTCTCCGTTGATGTGGTTTTCATCTTCAAGATTGTACTCAGTGCGTTAGCGATCCTGTTTGCTTACAACACAATTTCAGGCGAAAGAGAGGACGGCACCCTGAAACTCGTGTTATCCAATTCGATACCGAGAGACACGGTGGTTTTGGGGAAATACCTCGGTGGTATGTTGTCACTGTTCCCGATTGTTGGGGTGAGTTTGATAGTGGCACTGTTGCTTGCACTCTCTTCACCTGACATTGCCTTTGATGGAAACGACGTTGCACACGTTGTCCTGATATTCGCTGTTTCGTTGTTGTACGTGTCAACGTGGTATCTTTTAGGACTGCTCTTATCTGTTTGGACGAAGGAAGCAACGACGACATTAATTCTTTCGATGTTTCTCTGGGTGATCCTGACAAGTGTTCATGCGAACGTAGCGACATTTGCGGTGACGAAATTTTCGCCACATAAACCGGACTCGGAGGAGAAAATTTTTCAACAGACGATTCAACTCTGGAACGATTTCAGAAAAGAACGCGACGATTACCTCAAAAAGAGGGGGTACGATAGTCCAACGGAGATGGTCTCTTGGCACCGCGATGAAAAAGGTAGAAAACGTGGGTCTTCTGGTACTGCCTCTACCTCTGCGGAATGGTTTGTTACAGAGAGTTATCGCATTGGAAATATGAAGTACGCCGACGTTTCTGTTCTCCAGGAATTTTTAAGTTATCAGGAACCACTTCGGATTGCGTATACGGATAGGGCGGAAGAAATTCTCAGAAAACCTGCGGACGACCGAGAGCGGAACGCGAAGTTCACAGATTTTCTCTCCCGTATCTCCTTCGCAGATGTGTACCGTTTTGCTGTTGGGGCAATAGCAGGGACCGACCGAGAGAGTTATAATGACTTTCTTGAGAGTTCCAGGACCCATAAGCGTGAGATTGTTGAATATTTGAAAGATAAAAAGGCATTTTCTTCGCGCGCCTGGTTTTCCGATGACCAGGGTGCTGCGGATTTGGCGGATATGCCGGTTTATCGACATCAGCGGTTCTCCCTCTCCGAAAGTTTCTCACGCGCTTCTGTGGATATTCTGATCTTGTTAGCATGGAATATCGTTCTGTTTATGTTGGCTTATGTGTCTTTCCTGAGATATGAGATGAGTTGAAAAGGAGAAACAGATGATTTTGCAGATTGCGAAGAAAGAGATTCATCACAATCTCACGACGCTCCGGTTCGCTTTGATGATAATTCTGCTACCCCTTCTGATGATAGCGAACGCGTTGATATACGGTTATGGTGATGATGGATACATAACACGGGTCAATGCTTACAATAAGCAAATAGAAAAAAAGTTATCTCACGTTGAAACGTATGCTTCGCAGGGTTTAGGGGAGTTGGCGGTGATAGGCCCCGGGGATATGCCGAAACGTCCGAGTCCTCTGAAATTCTCCGCCAATGGGGCTGATGAAGTGATACCGCGTTATGTCATCATGCAGGAGTACGGCACTGCCAGTCGCAGTGGTAAGTCTGGTGAATTTGAAGCTTATGCATGGAAGGGACCTTGGACGTTAAGGTATCCGTTGAATAGTTTTGATGAAGGAAGTGCAACCCGCGGTATCAAAATTGACTGGGTTTTCATCGGTGTGCTGATGAGTTTTTTCGCCATCTTGTTCACTTTCGATGCCGTCGCTGGGGAACGATCGAGCGGCACACTCAGTTTGATGATGTCCAACACGGTCTCGCGCAGCCAAGTGTTGTTGGGAAAGTCCGTCGGCGCGTTTCTGACGCTCATGGTGCCACTCGTAATCGGCATTCTGATGAATCTACTACTCATCCAACTTTCTGGGAGTCTTTCCTTTGATTCGGGAACCTCTCTCAGAATTCTGGGTATGATAGGACTTTTTGGGTTGCTCATTTCTGCTTTTATTTTCGTCGGTTTGTTTTTTTCAAGTTGCGTCTCAAACGCTATTACAAGCTTGGTATGGCTCTTACTCACTTGGGTTTTCCTTGCGTTTGTCTTTCCGAACCTACTCGGGATCTTTGTCGGCAACCTGAATCCAATTCCATCGGTTGACGAAGTCTCATTGCGAAGAGATGCACAATTGAAGCAAATTAGCGAGCAATTTCAGCCTTGGGGCGCGTACGGACCTTGGGGATGGTCCGATGAACCGTCGAGTAGGTTGAACGAAGCACCCTCCACCGAAAATCCATCAGCGACGCGACAGTGGGCAACATACTTTACAACGCAGAAAGGAATAGAAACGAAAAGTCTTGATGAACATATTGATAAGCAGTTTAGACAGGTGCAGCTTGCCCGTGACCTGACGCAGATCTCGCCGATAGCAACTTTCCAGTATGCGATGGAAGGGCTTGCGAATACGGGCATCGTGAGTTATATGAATTTTGTGAAACAGGCGCGCCGTTATCGTCAGACGTTCATAGATTTCATCAAGGCGGAAGATCAGAGCGATCCAGAGAGTCTCCATATCTATCCTGTGAAGGAGGGGTTATCTCAGAAACCTGTGGATCCGGACGCTGTGCCGGTCTTTGAGGAGCGGGTTTCTTATCGGAGTGTGTTATCTCAAGTTGGGTTGCTGGTGTTGTTTAATCTGCTGTTTTTTATTGTCGCGCAGGTTTCTTTTCTGATGAGTGAGATTAAGTGATACGATTAGAACTTAGTAAGTTTGTATATTTCCGGTGCGGTTGGGAAACCGGACCACGGGTGTCAATTTAGGGATTTTGCACGTCATTTCAGATCAGGACTCAACAGGTGCCGCCCCTACGGGGCTTAGGTCTGTGAGGTTGCGTTTTTCTACAGAGATACCGCCCCTACGGGGCTAAAGATCGATCGGGTACGATGCGACAACTCTCTTAAAATCCGGTGCGGTTCCAAACCATACCATAGGGGTCAATTTAGGGACATTTCGCTGTATTTTATAGGAGCATCCTTACAAATGCTGCAGAAACACCCAAGCAAAAACCCCTTACAGGGCTTAGGAGATAGAGGTGGCGCATTTCTATAAACATATTGAAGAAACACCCAAGCAAATAAATCCTACGGGACTGAAGAGGGTTTCTGGCGTGTCCAAAGTTTATGGCTAAAATCCGGCGCAGTTAGAAACAGCGCCTACCGGACCTGGGACCACGACGGTTATTTGCTCTAAAATTGACACTTATGGTTCGGTTAGGAAACCGTGAAGAAACACCCTATCAAAAACCCTACCGGACCTGGAGACTGAGACTATTTTTTACACCAGCCTTCAATTCAAGGTTGACACAGTGCCAGTTTTAAGGTTCTCTGTCCTATGTAAGAGGTTCGTTTTGGAGGTAAGGACGCAGTATATTTTGAAGTTTTTTTCGGGCATGATGTAGGGTCGTTTTAACGGTGCTCTCGGACTTGTTCATGTGTAAGGCAATTTGCTTTATCGGGAGTTCATGAAAGTAACGCAAACGAAACACTTGACGTTGGCGAGGTGGCAATTGCTGCACTGCCCTACGGATCGTGTGCCCAAGTTCCTCCTTCTCAAGGATTTGACAAGGCGATGGCTGCGTCTGAATCATCGGCAGGACATCGTCTGCGTTTTGGGGTAATGCTTCGCAGGTGAAAATAATCTGCTTCTTTTGTTTCTGTTTACGGAGGAAGTCAATACTGCAATTGACGGCAATTTTGTAAAGCCAAGTATAGAATACAGATTGTCCCTTAAATTTTGGCAGTGCTTGCCATGCCTTGAGGAACGTCTCTTGGCAGAGGTCTTTCGCTGTCTCACGGTCATGAACCTGACGGTAAATCAGATGATAAATTTTCTGCTGATATTTGCGCACAAGTGGGTTAAACGCATCAGCATCACCATTCAGGACACGCGTGACAAGTTCCTGCTCATCAAAATGGTTGAGTTCAGTGTGTGTTGTTAAAGCACTTTTCATGTTTTCTCCATGTGGGTATCTTATACCATTTCTGAAAGTAAATATCGCATGAATAACTTTTCTGAAAGGAACACGGTGGCACAGACTAACAGTCTATGCTATATGCACATTGAAAGGTATTCAATTGGAAATGGTATTATTCGATCCATTGCATTGTTTCTCGGAGTTTTTCCTTCGCCTCTGCGTAGTCTCGGCGTGCTTGATAAAAGACGCGTTGTGCCTCTGTAAATTGTGCCTGTAATTGGAACGCGTCGTTAAAGGTCAGACCTTGATAGCCCGGTATAGGTATATCAAACGTGACTTCATTAAGCACACGCTCTATTGTCCGCAGCTGTTGTTCACGGATACTCAATCGTTTCTCCTCGATCTCCATCCGTTCTTTCGCGTTCGCCACGGCGCGGTAGTCCCGTCTCACGGCGACCCGAATCAGTTTCGTTTCTTCAGTGTATTCCAACTGGAGCCGCTCGAGTTCCGCGAGTTCTACAGAACGAAGGTTCGCAGTCTTGTTTCCATCGTATAGCGGGATATTAAGGTTGAAGCGGACCTCCCATCCATCTTGTGTACGAGGGTTGGTCTCAAAAATGCTGGGCACATCTCGTTCTCGGTCGAATATCACCGGATCGTAGAGTGCCTTTGCGTCCCAGGTTCGGTTCTGTTGGTGTTGTTCTAACAGCAGATGGAGGTCTTTGTAGCGTGCTTCAGCCGAGAGTTCGGGGAACCGGTTCCATAGTGTCTCAGCGGCGAGGCGTTCTTGTCGGACAATATCGCCGCGTAAGTCGCGCAAATCAAGACTTTTTACAAGTGCGAGTTCAACAGCGGCATCCAATGTTATATCATCGTCAGGGAGGGATTGTGAAAGCACGACCTGTGCGAGTGGGTCGAGTCCAGTGAGTCTAATAAGTTCAGCGGTATCTACATCGAGCCGTCGCTGAAGTTCGTTAAGCGCGAGCTGCTGTTCCGAGAGTTCAAGTTCCGTATTGAGACGACTCAGAAAGCGGATCCGTTTTTCTTCCTGCTTGCTTTTCGTGCCTTCTAATTTTTTCTCCAGTTCAACCTCAATTGTACGGCGTTGTTTAATTTCTTCCTGTGTTAAGATGATATTGTGCCAGAGATTCCGAACAGCGTGGACGCTCTCCTTTTTTGCGCGTTCGTAGTCAATCTCTGCTTTACGTACCTCTTCTTGTGCAATATCGAGTGCTTCAGGGATTTCACCGAATTGGACGAGAAGCATACTCATCTGTGCGCGGGTGAGATAGTCTCTTTCATCGATATCGCCATTTTTTTGACGTTGATATTCGCTGGTGACACCTACCTGTGGTAGATAAATAGCCTTGGACACACGGAGGTTCGCCTTGGCACGTTCTACTACCTTTTCTGCTTTTCTCACCGTCTCGTTGTTCTGTAAAGCGAGTTCTATTGCGCGTGCTGGCTGGAGCGAGATCAGCTGTTGTGCTGAGACAACACCGACGATAGAGAAAAGAAGCCAGATTGCAAGTGCCGTCAACCTTTTGTTTATTTCAATTTTTTTAATCATGCCTCACTCGTATTGTGTTTTGGGTGGTTGTGATTAATTTGAAAATTTCGTTGTGGGGTCCGGTGCGGTTAGAAACCGCACCTACCGGTCTGGGGAAAATCGGAATTACCGAAAACCTTGCCAGTGAAGAAGAACGTTGAAAATTAACGTCGGCTAATGCGGATTGTGACGATAACGATCGCAATCATGAGGAGTATCAATGCCCCAAACAACAGTGTTGTCACCGACATTTGCGTCTTTGACTCGACTTGCACCGTGATTGACCGATCGCGTGCCTCAAACTTCCGGTTATCGACGGTAACTTCTGCGTTCAACTTCGCTTGGTATTCACCGACCCCGATATCCGCAGGTGGACTCAGTGTCAGTTGTATTTCCGTCTCCTCGTTCCGTCCGAGTGAACCGATAACTTCTGGGATAACGGTGTATTTCCAATCCGTGTTGACATCGACAACCATACGGATGTCAACCAAATCACGGGTACCGATGTTCTTTAGCGTCGCTGTCATGTTGACCTCTTCACCGATTTTAATGGTCTGGAACGCATTCGGTACGAACACCTCAATCTCCGGCACACCCTTTGGAATCAGTTCAAATCGCTCAACGCCGCCCTGTATACTCGCAATCTGCTCAGCGGGTAGCTCCAACCGATTGTTGACACCACCGAGTTCATTGGCTTCAGCCTCGTCAAGCACAGCGACGTAGAACTCAAGGGTGCTGTCGAGATAGGACGCATCCAATTCTTCTGGCAGATAGACAATCAACGACAGATTCCGTTTCGACTGCTCTTGCGTAAATTTCACCTGGGACTGCCGAGATTTCGTCTCTGGATCCTGGAATTCAAAGTTGAGGCGGTTGAGTAGGTTAATGACACGCAACTGGAATGTATTTTCGGTTTCCGCTAACCGGTCGAGCGTCAAATCATAAGTGATGCTGCTCCCCAAGTTGCCTTCCTGCGAAAAACGGAGTGAACTGACATTAACGACATCCAGCGCAGACTCTTTTTGCAGATAGATCAGCCGTGTTTCCGGTAGCGGGAGTTCAGGGTAGTTCAACGATACCTTCAGGCTTTCCACATCTTTCTGAAGTTGGAACGTCAATTCCACGGTTTCATTGTAGCCGAGGACTGGGATCTTTTCTTCATAGGGTTTGACGATGTTCGTGTCATCGGTGACATCGAGTAAGGAGACATAAATCGAGCGAATCTCATTCGCTGCTGCAATCTCTTCGGGGGTCGCATTGATCGACATTGCTTCAGTTGTAGATGTATTCTTTAGTTGAAGCGTTACCATCATCTGGTTGTCGACGCGAAACTTCTTCGCACTCAGGATAGAGATATGGCGCGTGTCCTCCTCAAGGTGGATTTTATACGGGATCACCTGTTCAAGGTATGTGAGACTAACGATGACGCTGTCCACATTCCGCCGTAGTTCAAAATCAAGCGTTTTCTCTTCACCGTCTTTCAGTGTCGGAATACGGTGTTCATAAGGGAAACCGATGATAGCAGCAGTTTCGTCTTTGATAGAGACGTAGATGTTATTAATTTCTTGTGCTGTGGTGGTGTCTATTTCCTCTGTTTCGTCAGTTAACGCACCGTAGGTGAGAACGACTTCCAGACGGCGGCGGTCACCCTCTTTATAACGCCTCGCGGACACGACAGAGATATACGGATCCTCCTGTTTGAGGTGAATGTTTTTCTTTTCCTCACGACCCGAATACTTCAACTCTACGACGACATCCCGTATGTTCTCTTTGATGAGTTCAAATTCCAAGGTGACAGATTCAGCCTCTTTGAGGGTCTCAATGCGTCGTTCATAGGGTTCGGTGATAATTGCCCCACTTGAGCCATAACTTTCCTGCTCTCTAATTGTGACGAAGATGTCATCAATCTGTGCACTGATGATAATATCTTGCCCTACGACTTCGGAGCTTTCTACAAGTTTGACAGGAGATGAACTGTTCCGCAGGGTAATTGAGAACAACTCTCTGCCATCGGGAGATTCATATAAATTTGTCTCTTCAACGCTGATGTGCCATTCATCTTGTAGCGATTCAAGTTCGACTTGTTGCAGTGTCAGTTTCGCCTGTTCATATTCAGAGACAGCCGTTTCGTAGTCTTCCTCTGCGGTATTTACTTCAGCGACGGTGACGATGTTGTTTTCTTCCATCATCATCGCCTTGAGTTTTTCGAGCTCAATCAGCTTTTTTCTCATCAGCCTTTTTGCTGATTCCATCTTTTGACGCTCGATTTCTATCTTGATATGACGGTCCTGTTCATCTCTGGTTCTCGTGCTCTCTCCATTAGGCGAGGCGGGTTCTTCCGTCTGCGCTGATAGTTGAACGGGCGTTGATAGCCCTATCGCGCCGATGAAAACCAGCAAGAACGTCAAAGATTGAAAGATTGGAAGCTGAAAGGTTGGAAAGTTGGAAGGTTGGAAGGTTGAAAGCGTGTTGCTCCCTTTTATCCATCCGTTCTTCCACTCATCCATCCATCCATCCGTGCTCCCATCTTTCCGTTTCTTCTTCCATCTTTCCATATTGTTTCACCCTTTTCTATTTTACTCGGTCGCGTCTTCCTCAGGTTCGTATCCAGCAACGTAATGCAGATACAGTGCCTCGAGGTCCTCTTCTTGAATCTCCTCACGCGTCAATTCTCGCTCAAGGTTGCCTTGCACGAGAATGCCGATCCTGTCGGCGATCTCTTTCGCACGAAAGATGTCGTGAGTGGACATAAAAATGGCTTTGCCTTCCTCTTTTAGTTCACGGAGCAGATTCAGAAAATCGGCACCGCCCTTGGGATCGAGTCCGGAAGTCGGTTCGTCGAGTAGTACGGCTTGTGCGTTCTTCATAATCGCGATGGCGATGCCCAAGCGTTGGCGCATCCCTTTGGAGAAGGTCTTGACGCGCCGTGTAAAGGCTTCCTCCGGTAAACCGACGCGTCCGAGGGTCGCATCGAGTTCTTCATTTGATACCTTCTTTCGTCCGCCGAGTTTCGCGAAAAAGGAGAGGTTTTGTCGGGCAGTAAAGTTCCGATAGAGTTCCACGTTCTCGGAGACGTAGGCGAGATGCTTCTTTGCTTCCAGTGGGAACTTGGGGATCTCAATGTCGCCGATCAGGGCGGTACCGCTCGTCGGTTCGATGAAGTTCAGCAGCATAGAGATGGTCGTGCTTTTCCCAGCACCGTTCGCGCCGAGGACGACATAGATTTCGCCGTCGTCCACTTTCAGATTCAGTTCGTTGACGGCTAACACGCTTTCGTTGTAAACTTTCGTGAGGTCACGGGTTTCTAACATCGGGTTTCTCCTCCGGTTGATTTTCTTCTGCGTATATGATACCAGAAGTCTAAGACGTTTTCAAACAAGACTTACTGGTTTAACCTAAGAGACATTGTATTCCTTCATTCTATTTTTCAAGTTTAGCCACGAAATGATATTTTGGCTTATGTTATAGTGACGCGTTTTAAAGGTGAAAAGGTTGCATTATTTTCAAAAGAATCGTGAAAAACCTGAATTTTCATTTGAAATGAAGTGTTTTAATCCCCTCCGCGCCTTTTGAGGTTGTTGTTACTACAAACGAGTTTCAAAAAAGTTCTGTTTTATTTTAATTTTAAATTTTTAAAAATTGAGGGTTTTGTCTATTAGAGACGCTTCGCACGGTAAAAGATAGTAATAATTTTACCTATTCCAGAGATTAGATTTTTGTGAAACCAATTTTCGTGAAGTGGTGGATGATCCCCTTTTATAATTAAGGATATAGGTTTGGGACGAAAAAGGTGCATAAAACGAAAAATACTATCAGGACTTACGCAATTTTCTTACGAACAGGGACTACCACATGCCGCTGGCGAGGTTTAAAACCTCGCCAGCGAGGAAGCCGTATGAACATACAGGATTTGGTATTTCCTTCCACAGTATAATTGCACACTATTTCCTCAGAGAAGTTCCGAAAATGGTGGAGGTTTACACATCTGAACGGATGAAGACGAGGAAGGCACCTGAAAGAAACACACCAAGCAATAAAACCAGGAGTAGCATATCCACTATCGCTGCATTGAAAGTATCACTAAAAGTGATCTTATCCTCAAACCTTGGAAGTGCCTGCGGTGAAATCGGCTTTTTGGACATACCCTCCGGGACTCCGATGATATGAAGACTCTCTGTGTCGGCGCGATCGGTTTCAGTGATGAAGTCTCGGAACTGTCTGATGTGGATATCCACACCTTCAAGGAATTGCAAATGCCGGTTCAACCCGGTGCCGGTCATCGATTCAAGGGCGTATTGGACAATCGCTGCCGGTGAGAACCGGGTCACCATCCGTGCGCGCTGTACCTGCGCGAGTTGTGTCCTTAAATGCTCCCTGTTCAGTCGTTCTCGAATCTCGACATCTTTGTTGACGAGCTCAGCCCTGATGCGCAATTCCTCCGGCCCTGCCTTTTGGGATGCCAATTGCGCCATCGCTAATCTGAGTTCTTCCTCGTTCTCCTTCGCTAATTTTTCTGCCTCTTCGGGCGAGGTTTTCCAAAGTTCCTGGAGTCGATTGAGAAGACTGGTTGCTGGCGACCGTGCCTCTTGTTTGTTCCTCATTTGCTTGTGAAAATCATCATTGATCTGATCAAGCGCGCTACTTCTTGCCATTTTCCGTTGGTGAGCGGTCTGGACGGGTGACATCCATTTTGTGGCAAGCGTGCCGAGGGTAGAAGGCATAAAAACGACGAGTGCCACCCAGACAATCAATAGCACAACGAGACTGACTCGGCTATCGCGTGTGCTGGCAGAGACCATCAACCCTACTGCGATGAAGATACTGGCGTATCCTGAAGCGATCAGCAGAATCATGCCCAAACGTCCCCAGTCCGCTGTTCCGAGCTGTGTCCAACTATCTAAAGAAATCACTGCCAGATTCAGCAGAACTGCAAAGACGAAAGGAATGAGAACGGTTATCAGAGTCCCTAAAAACTTTCCGACTAACAACGCGGGGCGAGAAATTGGGTTCGCGAGACACAACCGAAGCGTTCCGCGTTCTCTTTCGCCGGAGAGGGCATCAAACGTAAACAAAAGTGGGATGAAAGAGAGCAGATAGGTGATGATAAATACCCAGTCTATCTTTGTTGCTTTGGGACGAAGGTCGCGCGCATTCGGGTTAGCTGTTGGATAATCCAGGGACCAGATGCTCCTTACCTTTCCGCTGGATCCTGCAGTTCTACTCCAAGACCCCCAATTTGTTGTTCCGCGATTCGGTAGAAAGGCATCCCCACCGTCTGCAATGAAAGTCAGGGCGGATGGCTGTTTGTAAAGTGTACCGGGCCCCTCTTTCAGAAGTTCGTAGAGTTCTGTCCGGGACTGCAATTTGTTTTGGTCGGTGGCAACTCTCTCAGAGTACCTTCGGACTTTGTCTGGGTGGCTCTGAAGATGCACCACGGCGTTGGTTACCATGAGTGCGGTCAGAATAAGGGTGGTTAAGGCGAAGCGGAGACTATTGAGGTGGTCAAAGAACTCTCTTTTAACAATATGTCCGATCATCAGGTTTCTCCAGTTTTTTAATAGTTATCAGTTGTCGGTTATCAGTTTTCGGTTCGGTTTTTCTGCGAAAAATCTTTCAGTTTTCAGAAAGAGACTTTGGAGATATCCAAAACCTCTTGTAACTGACGACTGATAACTGACAACTATTCTTACTGATAACCATTACACTTCAACTTTGATAAAAATCAGGAATGTCACTATAAACAGGATCAGATTCATAAGGAAAAGAAGGGATACATCTGCAAAGGCGCGTTGTGCGTTTTCCCAGACATCCGCCCGTTCAAAGCGAAACCTTGGCAAATCCCACCAATCCACGGTGCCTTGATCAGAAGCAAACCATTGCCGACTGGCAAACGCGTCTTTATCGTGGAAATAGTCAATCAGCATCTGGCGGTATTCTTGGGTGGCACGGCTAAAATCTAACATGCCATCTAAATCGGTGCCTGCCCAGGCGGAGGTTGCAAAGGTATAGAGGCTTGCAGGGCTGAATTTCATCAATCGTTTATCCCACGTTACTTGTCGGATGTCTGTCCGCGCCAAGCGTTGTTCACGTATCAAGGCAGCTTTTTCTGCCAGGCGGATGTGCGTTGCACCGATGAATGCCTGATAGTTTTGGAAATGCGGAACGGACGGTTCTGACTCCTCGTTCACTTTGGTCATGTTAAACCCGTACCTTCTATCGCTACTGGAGCTTGACCCTGAATAGCCTATATTAAACCTCGGAGGCTCCCCCTCAAGGGGACTGTTTGCTAAAAACCGCTGTTCTTCTCGGTCTGCTTCTTCCCAAATCTGGTCAATCTGTTGACTCGCGGACTGTCTTTCGGCGCGCATATCGCCCACCGGATTAATGGAAAACCGACTCCAGTTCGGATAAACGAGTACCAAACCGACCCATAAGAACATACAGAGCATCAGGGATGTAGCCGTGCGGCGGGTTGTTGTGGAAATCAATAGTCCGATGAGGTAGAAAAGGGATAAGTAGACAATCGTCGTCCAGACTACCCCGCCAATCCGGAGCAGATCCGCTGTGCTGAACTGGATCGAACTGGCGAGGGAGCACAAGATCAACACCATCAGCAGACTCATTAGCACCGGCAGCAGCAAGCATATCATGGCAGCGATATATTTCCCAAACAGAATCGACCCGCGCCGCACCGGATGTGAGATAACCAGTCGCAAGGTGCCGCTTTCCCAATCGCCTGCAATTGCATCGTAAGCAAAGAGTAGGGCGAGTAGGCTTAGGACGACTTGAAAGATGGATACCAAATCAATCTGTGAAAAGAGATTTAGGTACGGATTCTCCAAATTTCGCGCGGAGACACTTGAAATCAGCGGTACCTCTCCGTGATAAATTTCGACGGTGGTTCCCAACCGCTTGTCCAACCCCGCACTAAAGAGACTTAGGGGGTTCGGAGGACGTTCAACAAAGAGTTCCAACCTTGAATAGGTTTCCGCTGCCACCGCTTTCTCACGATGAACTTTCTCTTGCTGGCTATAACTCGCCAGTCGGTTTTCGTGCTCGTCAATCAGCACAACGGTATTGGCGACGACGAGTAGGAGCGTAATAACGACCGCGGCGAGGAAGCGCGCGCTCATCATAAGGGATAGAAGTTCTTGGTTTATCAGTGTGCGTAACATGTTTGAACCTCAATTTATGATAAAGTTCACAATTGTTTCGACATTACGGGAAGGCGAGGTTCCAAACCTCGCCAGCGGTTGTGAGGGTTCCTTATTGCGGGAAGGCGAGGATACAATCCTCGCCAGCGGCGGTGAGGGTTTCCTTTATTGAAAAACTGTCGGAGAATCTTTCTTTGTAAATGTACCTAACTATTTGGTTTAATTGATGGATTCCCGGATGGAGATTCTTGCTCGAAAGGCGTTGATACTTCCTTTCTCACCGACCCAGCCACCGGTAGCCCTTAGTTGAAAAACCTGTCCTTTGTCAAACTGATACGTGATTGTCCGCGTTTCACTGGGTTGGATCCCCCATGCCTGTGCAAGTATGTTCTCAGGTGTTTCTTCTGTGGGAAGATCGCTATTGCCATCAAGCAGATCGAACGCCCCTACAGAGGCTGCTCGACCGACGTGAATATCAATGGTGAGTGTGCCACCGTTTTCAAACGCTGTGGCATCTATTTTAATAACGGTGTATTCTTGAGAGTCTGCCGCAGGTGCCTGAAAGGTGTCTAATACCTCTATTGAAGGCTGCGCACGATCAAGCACAACGTTCAGGCTGCTTGATAAAGCGACAGGGTCTTTCTCGCCCAATCCGGGACGTTTTCCTTCTAATGATTCTACAAGGAGCAACCGATAGTGTTCTACCTTCATGTGCCACTTGTGCCTGGAGAGTTCATTGACGGGTTGCCTGCCCATGAGTTCAAGTTCGGGCGAGATAATCAAACAATCTGTAGGTGAGTTTTTCTTCCACGCCCGAACGATTGTTTGGGTCAAAGGAAGCATTTCATCAATACCTTTTGCATCGCGCAAACGTTTCATATCGGTATTGAGCACCCATGTGTTGACGAAATTTTCATTCAAGAATTTGATGTTCCCATCATCAGAGAGGGCAGTTGCCCTCAAACCTTTGCCACTCCCGCCACATGCTTCGTCATCAAGCGGACCATTTATTGAAACAACATGAATGGGCTTCTGTTGTGCTTGTGCTATTTCCAACGCTTCGTTTACCGATACCCAATTGATTTGTTGTGATTTATAAAAACGCAGCGTCAGGACACGTTTGGCTTCTGCTAAGGTTATTGCTTCAGAGAATTGAGTGTCTTGAATTATATTTTCCGTCCCTGTACGGAGTTCGATTTGTGGACAAAAGCCCATATCGGCACCAAAGGAGCGACCACCGGCACGATGATAGCGGTTGACATCAAAATTGATTGTGCGTTTGGGAACGGACATCTTGAAAAAGGCAATTTTCCCTTCTGTCCGGTTGATAACAAGATTCCCAGTAAATTGTGAGGGGGTGAACCAGCCGTTCTCTAACTTAAACTCTGCATGAATACGGAATACGATATCCGCAAATTCAGCGTTATAAGCGCGCAGGCACGCCCATGCCCCGCGGGAATCTCCCCAGTTGAGGTGCATATCCAGATTGGGATTGGGATGAAGTTGTCTCAGCAATTCCAGTAACCCATCTTGTTCAATCTGCCAGATGTCGCCAACAGAAACACTATTTCCTTTTTTTGTAGGATTTTCGTGAGGAGATCTCTTCAATTCCTGCAGAGACGGTTTTTCTCTTCCCTTCTGTAGGCGTGCTTCAGTCGGGAGAAACGCCTCAAACACCGAGGTAGGCTGATGCTTTTCAGGTTCGGCGACTCGCAGATTTGCCAGTGCATCCCACGTCAGATGGAAGTTGTCTTGGGTGTACTCGATTGGGGCGATGAAACCCTTAATCAACACTTTGGCGTTATTGTCAAGCGTGAGTACAATTCTATTAGAGGGAGATGTCTCACCCGCTAACCCATATTGCAAAGATAGGATAAAAATCAGACAACCGATACCTAATGTTTCCATTTTGAAACCCTCGGACAAGATTGAATAGGATTTACACACCCTTTGCTGGCGAGGTTTCAAACCTCGCCAGCGTTGGGTAGCAAGTAGATCGGTTTGAGATTTACCGAATGGAAATTCGTGCGTGAAAAGCATTGATGCTCCCTTTCTCACTGAACCAATCACCAGTAGCACCCAATTGAAAGACTTGGCCTTGATCGAATCGATAAGCGATTATCCCTGTTCCACCGGGCGGAATTCCCCATTCATGTGCGAGTCTGTTGTTGGGTACGCCTTCTGTAGGCAGCTCACTGGTCCCATTGAACAGATCGAATGAACCGGATGCTTTGCCACTACCGACTCGGATGTCAATAGTTAGCATACCACCTTCTTCAAACGCGGTAGCATCAATTTTTACAACGGTATAATCCTGATGCCTTCTTTCCGGTGTCCGGAAAAAGTCTAAAACTTCTGTCTGAATCTGTTGTACCTCTTCTATTTGTGCTTTTGTCTCTTGCGTTTGGGCACCTATTACTCGGAGGCTGTCTATTTGTGGATTGGATCTACTATTTTTACCAGATGTGTCTATCTTACCCAGTTGTGTTCGCACAGCAGGTTTCGCCTTGATGATGGGTTTCGCTGTTGCCTCCACAATGTCAACCTTTATAGCAGAGACTGCTTCCAAACTATAGGGTTGCTGGAAACGGGATAGATATTTATTGCTTATTCCGAGAGTGAGTGTCGCCAAAATAGCGACTGACGCGGCTATTGCCCATGGCACTATGGGTTTACCATTTGAAGAAGGAACAGGTTTGATGCGGTTGGCTTCTCGTATAATATTCTCGGTTAAATTGCTGGGCAATTGTACGCTACCGAGCACTTCACTAATCAAAAGTTCTTCGCCACGTGCTTGTAAACGTTTTCGCGCACGACTAAGCCGACTCTTAATTGTGTTCGCCGATACACCCAAAAATTTGCTAATATCCTTCACTTTCATTTCGCCAAGATAGTGGAGCGTCACCACCGTCCGTTCGCTCTCCGGTAGTCTTTCCAGAAGTCTTTTGACGATTTTATGCCTTTGTTCAGTCGTTTCCAGGTCGAGTTGTTCCGATACATGATGTGTATAAGAGGCTTCTTCTATTTCTTCCACGGGTGTGTCTTCCAGTGATTGCATCATGTATCTGTTCCTTTGAATCCAATTAATACAAAGTCGATCTACAATGACATAAAGCCATCCAGAAAACTGATTGGGGTTTTTTAGTGTTGAGAGGCTTTTATAGACTCGAAGGAAGGCATCTTGCGTAATCTCTTCGGCAAGGTGAAAGTCCCCAAGTTTTCGCCACGCCAGGGCGTGAACGCTCTTCTGATGCTTTCGGACTAATGCGCCAAATGCCTCTTCGTCCCCTGACAAAATTTTATGAATCAGTTGAACATCGTCTTTTTCCATTGGAATCTTCCTTGATGGATGAATTAACTTGTTCGCCTGCTGCATCCTTTTTAGATGGAGAATATCTAATAGGATAGCAGCAGGAGAACTAAATTTTGAAATTTGAATCACTTGGCATCATAAATGAGCCAGATACCTTCCACTTTTCGCATCTTAACCACTTTTCGCATCTTAGCTACCTCTAATCGGAAGTGGAATTCATCACCCACATATTCACTGCTCACAATCTCCGTCTGACTCAACATTTGGAGAATCTGAGGACGCATATCCTCTGGCATCTCCTCAAAATCACTTTCAAATGTTTCTTTGGCATCTCCTGTAAGCATCGAGCGTAGTGTCTCTTCATCAAGATTTTTAAATGCTTCCACAAAAGCGTTCATTACATCTTCCGCTGAAGTTCGCTGAACGTCGAGAACGTTGAGAGCGACGTGTCGACTACTACTCGGTCCGCTGTATTTTCCAAGTGCCGCCAAAGCATCCTTTAGAAATGTCTCGTACTTTTTCTTGTCAATATGAGACTCGCCGGGTTTGCGATAGGGTAAGTGACTTATCAACTCTAACTCGGGTGAGAGTATAAAAGTGTTTACCGAGCGACCTATCTTGTGTTGTGTCACAGCCTCTTCAAGTGTTGTGGAAATCGTGCTTGCCAATCTACTTACCGGTTCACCCTTCGTCCCGCTCTGAAATTCAGGGAGGTCTCCTAAAAGGACGAATACATTGACAAATTGTTCGTTGAGAAGTCCTATAATTTTTGAATTGGAGAGGACACCTGTCCTCAAAGTTTTGCCGCTCGCTCAGCACGATTCATCGTCAAATACACCCCATGTCAGAAGCACATGAATAGGGCGATCCTTCGCTTGTGCCTGTGCAACAACCTCTTCAATAGGAAACCTCTCGATCTCGGCAGACTTGTAGAAGGCAGCCATTAACATCGCTTTCGTCTCTTCTTCTGTAATGGCAGTCTCCCAGACAATCTCACTCTGATCATCTGCGTTCTGCCCGATAAGTTCCATGCGTGGGACGAAGACCATATCTGCTCCGTTAAAGGCATTGATGTCAACATTGGTATTGCGAGAAGGAAGATAGAGCCAAAACTCTCGAATCGTCCCACTATTTCGATTCAGTACCAATCGTCCAGCAAATTGTGCCGGTGTAAAGTAAGCAGGAGCATCTTTATCCAATAGGAATTCCGCATGAACTCTGAAGACAATTTCGGCATAGCCGGACGACAGTGCTCGTAGACAAGCAAATCCACCGTCCGACTCCATACCACTTGCGGCAATACGACGATTATTTGCGTCCGTATACCAGGCACCCGGATTTATATGCATTTCAGCAGTTGCCCCGGGGTGAAATTGACGAAGAAGGGGGACAACCTCGTTAACATCAAGTTCCCATAGGTCTCCCACGGTAACATCTCCGTTGGGGAAAAAGGCTGTGAAAGCGTCTGCTTCATATTCCTGACTCGGATGCGCCGGTGAAAGGTTGTTGAAAATAGCTGCATTTTCCGGTGAATAATTGGGCAGATCCAGTGCTGAATCTGCGATAGGTTCCCAATAGGCACGTACCTGTAATGTTGCCTTCTCATCCAATGTATTCTCCATGTTTATCTTATCAGCGGTACTTTGAAGCGTTAAGCTCAACCCCAAAACCGATATTACTAACGTTGAGACAATCAACCAATTCCTTTTCATTATTAGCTCCTTAGTTTGATTTATCGTGAATTATGAACATAGATGGAGATTTCAAGTTGACCCCTTTATAATTAAAGACCCAGTTTTGTGCAAAAAGGTTGCATAATGTGAAAAAATGGGAAAATTTCAATTTTATTGGGTCGGGTGCTCGCTCCTACAGAAAGATGGGGGGCAGCAGCCTACTTTCACTTCAGACGAATTTCACCGGTGGAGGCTTGCAATTTCAGTAAGGGTCCACCAGCGTTCAGTGTTCCCTTTAGAAGGTTTTCTGTAATTTCATCTTGAGGTTGAATAGAGAAATCGCTTGAGATTTTCCCTTGGGTTTGCGCGTCTATGTCAATGGCAATATGGGCCCCGAGCGTGACATCTATCGCTCCACCGATTGATGTGTGCAAGGTCCATGAGTGCTGTGGTTGCGTAGCCATTTCGGATAATTGTGGGTTATTCAATACTATTCCCATCTATCATACTTGTCAAGAGGATAAGCGGTGCCGCTCAGGGTGATTTAGTTTTAAATAAATTATCGGGTTGTCTCAATTTTTTGAATCTTCTTTTCAAATCCGGTGCAGTTGGGAAACCGCACCTACTGGCCTGGGTCTGAGACGGTTGGGTGTGTCAATTCTCTTTGAAAAAATTGGTCTACTTTCTTTTGACATGGATTTCACCAGCGGCGGAACGCAATTTCAGTAATGGTCCTCCACCGTTAACTGTTCCCTTTAGCCTACTGCTTTCGATATCATCTTGCCATTGGATTGGAAAGTCACTTGAGATGATTCCTTGCGTTTGGGCATCTACGTCAACGGCAATATCGGGAGAGAGCATAGCATCTATCCTCCCACTTCCCGATGTGTACAATGTCCAAGGGTATTGCGGTTGCGTAGTCATTTCCGCTCGAATATCCCCCCTGGCAGCTGTTAGATCAACGTTACCTTGACCCGCTTTGAGGGTTATGGCTCCATGCGTACCCGTTTTGCCCAGCACATCGCCTTGGATTTCGCCGAGATATAGATTGCCATCTAAAGCCTCGGCTCTCACAGCACCGTCAATATTCCCAACATGAATATCTCCACGGGATACAGTTTTAAGTGTGACACTATACTGACGCGGTATCGTCACTTGAACTTCGACTGTCAACCGCTTCAGCTCTTCCCACCATTGTTCACGTCCTTGTGTGAATCGTCCTTCAATTTGGACATTCGAGTCGCCGGATTCAGTTGTGATCTCAAAATCCTTAAGCAACGCATCAATCTGTTTACCAGACTTCGATTGCAATAGTCCCCTCGATTTCCATTTTTTTCTGGTGGTGATATTAATATGATGTTGATCTTCTGTGGTTTCTATCTTAATCGTACCGAATTCTATATCAACTGTTAAACGTCCGGTAGGATTGACGTGGTAACCTTTTCGGTGCGTATGTGAGATTTCGAGCGCGCTTCCTACGAATAGCGTCAGGATAACCAATGATAGAAATAGGAGAGGAAAGACCACGAAAGCGACGAACTTATTAAGCTTTGTCATCTGAAGCTCCTTTTATCACTCTTCCCATCAAATCCGTATGTCTTAGTTTGGGGGGTGTAGACAGGCGTTGGAGTCTCTAATCAAAAAGATTTGACATTGGAAACTCCAACGTGGTGTAATACCATTTCTGAAAATAAATATCGCATGGACGACTTTTCTGAACAGATGCACGGTAGCACAAACTAATAGTGTATATTACATGCATATTGAAAAGTATTCAATTAGAAATGGTATTATATATGTAACTTGCTGGATAGGATCGTTCCCTCTGACACTCGCCAGGCTCCTAATCAGCGGATTTGACTTCATACTTCTTTAATTCCAAGTTTAATTCAGGGGGCCTGACCGTAGGCAGAGCCCCAACTTCAGGAGGCATAGTCGTAGAGATAGTTTTCAGAAAAATATCCTCGGCCTTTTGATGAAACTTGACAATCCCGATATTGGGTGCCACCCACAGCGTTGTAACGGATTCGCCGGGCGGATCTGATCCTGTTTCCTGTGAAGGCACTGCTGCTACCTCTGTTTCTGTTCCGTATTCAATTTTCAAACAGTCTTCAAAAGTGCCAGCGGGTGTCTTAACATTTTCCCTGCCCACCACAGTCCCTGTTTCGACAATCGTGAATTCGAGTGTGATTTCTGGAGGATCTTGCGGAGGAACAGGTGTCAGCGTGATTTTGGCTTTTATCTGTGTTGCCTTCCACTTTTCGTTGAAGGTGACAGGCATCGGCAGTGCATAAAACGGATCTTGTGCCTCTATCTCAATATTATAGAGCATAATAAACGGTGCCCCCATTTTCTGCAATAATTTCAGAAAAGCCTCCATCTCTTTGGTAAGATGTGCTTTGACGGCTTTCTCTGCCTCATCACTGACCCAGAACGTGACCTTCTCCTCACCGATCCGGTAGAAATTAGGATGGATGTGATAGTCATAATTTGCCCAATCCTCGAAGGTGGGTTCATAGCTGAAGGCATGATACGCCTTACCCTCAATTTCTTTTTTTTCTACAGCACGGCGTGTTAATTCATTTCCATCCTGATCTTCGTAAACCCAGTAGCTGCCTTGCACGTATGGGAAATAAACATCTTTGCTTTCCGCCGCGAACAGCGTTGTACTGAAGCCAAAAATGAGCAGTAGACTCAAAACGAAACGTAATCTTTTTAACATGATAGGTTCCTCTTTATTAGTAACGTGGGTTCTGTATTTGTAGCGCAAACTTTTAGTTTGCGCCTTATGGGACACAATCTAAATGAACATCAAAAAATTACTTCAGTAATTTCTTATGGAAGTCCGGTGCGGTTCCAAACCGCACCTACCGGCCTGGGGAAAATTGGAATTACCGGTTTAAATAATTAAACTTCATCAAACCGCACCTACCTTTTAGTTTGCGCCTTATGGGACACAATCTAAAAGATTGTGCTACAAAAACGCCTCCGATTCTGAAAAGGACGCGCGATGCGTTCTTGATGATTATTCTTTGGCATTTATACCTCTGCGCGTATGAAGATAAGAAATGCCCCCGAGAAAAATACACCGAGCAGTAAAACGAGCAACAGCAGATCTAAAGTCGCCGTGTTGAACGTATCGCTGAAGGCGATCTTATCCTCAAATTTTGGAATCGCCTCACTTGAGAACGGCTTCTCGGACATGCCTTCAGGGATGCCGATGAGGTGGCGACTTTGCATGTCTGCTCTGTCGGTTTCGACGATGAATTGTCGAAATTGTTTTGTGTAATTGTGTACGTGTTCTAAGTATTGCAGGTGGCGGTCGAAGCCGGTACCTGCCATTGATTCAAGGGCGTATTGGACAATCGCTGCCGGTGAGAACCGGGTTACAACTCTTGCGCGTTGTACCTGTACGATTTGTGCGTCTAAATACTCGCGGTTGAAACGTTCTCGAGTTTCTATATCTCTGCTGACGAGTTCCGCTTTGAGTGCCAATTCTTCCTCACCTTCTGTTTCCCACGCCGCCATATACTTTTCCGCCTCGGCTCTGGCAGCTTCTGGGTCAGTTTCAAAAAGTTTCTGAAGTTCACTTAAGCTTGGAAGGTTAGGGGTCTTTTTTTCTTTGATTGCGTTCAATCGGTCATTATAGTCTGTGTCAATCTGCTTAAGGGCTGCGTCTCTTGAGGCGTGAAATTGATCAATTGTTTGGACGGGTGGCATCCATTTTGTGGAGAGGGTGCCGAGGGTTGACGGCATAAAAATCACAGTGGCTACCCAAATCAATAGAAGCACAACGAGACTCACCCGAGGCTCTCGCGTGCCAGCAGAAACCATCAGGCCCAATCCGACAAAGATACCGGCGTAACCGAAAGCAATCAGTAGAACCAATCCTAAACGTCCCCAATCGGCTGCAGTCAGTTGTGTCCAATTGTCAGTCGAGATCACCACCAGATTCAGTAACACTGCGAAAACGAAAGGAATAAGGACGGTTATTAAAGTACCTAAGAATTTACCGATCAACAGAACAGGGCGCGAAATCGGATTCGCGAGACACAATCGCAAGGTTCCCTGTTGTCGCTCGCCTGAAAGCGCGTCGAAGGTGAATAGAAGCGGAATAAAGGAGAGCAGGTAGGTGATAATAAATACCCAATCTATCTTTGTTGCCTGCGGACGCAGATCTCCTTCATCTGGATTCGCGGAGCCGTAACTCAGCCACCAATTGCTTTTCGCCTTCCACCCTGGACCGCTTTTGGACCAAGTCCCTTCGTTCGATGTATGTCCCGGCAGATAAGCATTGCCGCCATCTGCGATGAAGGCGAGCGGAGATGGACGTTTATGGAGGTTACCCGGTCCCTTTTCTGCTAAAGCATACAACTGCGTCCGAGATTTCAAGGTATCGAGAGACTCGGTAACGTTCTTGGAATAATTACGCATCCTTCCCGGATGTGTCCGAAGATGAACCACGGCGTTGGTGACCATTAAGGCGGAAAGTATCACAACCGTTAGAATAAAACGCAGGCTGTTGATGTGGTCGAAAAGTTCTCGTTTGATAATATGCCAAATCATTTTTTTAATTTTCCTTCCGGTTCGGTCAGGGTACTGGTTGATTTACATGTCTCGGTCTTATCCGTCGAACCTAACCTATGGGCTAACTGAAAACTGAAAACTGAAAACTGATAACCATTAGACTTCAATTTTAGTGAAAATCAGAAATGTCAGCGTGAACAGAACCAGATTGATTAATAGGAGTAAAAACAATTCGGGCAGTGCCCGCGTTGCGTTTTCCCAAACATCCGTTCGATCAAAACGGAACTGCGGCAAATCCCACCAGTCTACTGTGCCTTTGTCAGAGGCGAACCATTGCCGACTGCCGAATGCGTCTTTGTCGTGGAAATAGTCAATGACTGTACGCCGATACCCTTGAGCGGCTTGGACAAAATCAAACATGCCCTCCAAATCCGTGCCTGCCCACGCGGCGGTTGCAAACGTATATAAACTGGCAGGGCTGAGTTTCATTAAACGTTCATGCCATATCGCTCTCCGGAGAGAGGTGCTATCTAAAGTCTGTTTTCGGACTAAAGCGATCTGTTCTGCCGAACGGATGTACAAGGCACCCATAGTCGCATGATAATTTTGAACGTGCGGCACGAGGGCGTCTGATTTATTTCCCAATTTCATATCTATTCCATACCGTCTGCTGAGGTGCCCGCCTGACGAAAAACTATTTGACTGTGAAACATCCAGATTAAACTTTCGAGGTTTGCCTTCGAGCGGACTGTTCGCTAAAAACTGGCTTTCTTCTCGGTCAACTTCCTCCCAAATCTGTTCAATCTGTTGATTCGCTGATGAATGTATTGCGCGCGTATCACCAACCGGGGTGATGGTAAATCGGCTCCAATTTGGATAGACGAGTACCAAAGCTACCCACAAAAACATACAGAGCATCAATGATGTGGCAGTGCGGCGCGTTATTGTGGAAATCAGCAGTCCAATGAGATAAAAAGCAGACAAATAGATAGTTGTCGTCAGAACTATTCCGCCGATCCGAAGAAAATCTTCTCCCCCCAATTGGATTGAACCGACAGTGGATAACAGAATCAGGACCATCAGCAGACTCATCAGCACGGGGAGCAGCAGGCAGACCATAGCACCAATATATTTGGCAAGTAGAATGGATCCACGCCTCACTGGATGGGAGATAACCAAGCGTAAGGTGCCACTTTCCCAGTCTCCTGCAATTGCGTCATAAGCGAAAAGCAGTGCCATTAGGCTCAAAACGACTTGAAAAATGAGGACGAGATCGATCTTAGAAAAGAGGTTAAGAAACGCGTTATCGAGACTTCGCGCCGAACCATCTGAAATCATCGGGACGCGACCGTAGTAAATGTCGAAGGTACTTCCAAGCCGCTTATCCAATCCGGCACTAAAGAGACTTAAGGGGTTCGGCGGGCGTTCGACAGATAATTTTAGCATTGAGTAGGTTTTTGCTTCCTGCGCTTTCTGACGATGAACGTTTTCTTGCTGGCTATATCTCACCAATCGACGCTCGTAATCTTCGAGAAGGACGACAGCATTGGCGAAAATGAGTAGAAGCGTAATCACAACAGCGGCAAAGAACCGCGCACTCATCAAATGCGTTAGAAGCTCTTGGCGGATCAGGTTTCGTAGCATGATGCTTCCTTAAAAGTTTCGGATTTGTCTGTTAGATACGCTGTGGAAAAAAAGGATAGTAAAAACTGTGCGGGATAGTGAAATAAGGAAATGTTGCTGTTAGTAGTCCCTGTAGTGGGAGAGGTAAGTTGGGCGAGTTTAAGTATTAACGTTGAAGTTTTGCATTTCCAGGGGGGTTGGAAAGTTGGAAGGTGGGAAGGCTGGAAGATAAAGGATGCGGTGTTGCTGCCAGTCTTCCTGTCTTCCACCCTTCCTCAAAACCTGATTCTGGTATTTTTCTTATTCCGTTGACGAACCTATCTTTACCTTTATAGTGGTGGATAGGGGGACCTCTTTCGCATGTTCCGATTTGGTTGCTGGCGTGGGATCGGGTTCTGGAAACGTTCTAAAGCCTCTCGAGCACGTCTGAGTTGTTTTGTAGCGTGCTCAATCTGTTTTCTGGCGTGTTCAACTTGTTTCGGATTGGGTTGTTTCTTGGCGCGCGCAATCCGTTCCTTGGCACTCTCAATTCGTTTCTTGGCGCGCTCCATTTGTTTCTTGTGGTCCTCAACCCGTTTGACTACCAGTTTATCAATATAAGCGACTTTGTAAGCTTCCGGATCATCCGTTAAAGGCATACCACGAAACCCGATCTTTCGTAAATCTGGATTGTCCTCCAAAAATGCCAAAGTATGTCGCTTTGACAAGTAGATCCTGTAATCGTCGAAATCCTCTATAGTGATGCCTCTCTGCAAAAGCATCTGAAGCCACTCTACTCGTGAATGTCTCGCGTCTATTTCACCGCTAATTGCAAGCTCGCTACTATAAACAACTCCACCCTCACAGAGTGCTATCACCTTCGCTTTTGAATACTTTTGGTTGTATGCCGCATCAAAGGCGTTCATTAACCCGTTTACGGTTTGCGACCCTTTATACTTTTCAGGAGTGGTATCTGGTGCTGGGTGCCTGGCTTCTATTAATTCTATGAAAGTGTTAACTGTTTGCGAGTTTGCTTGGAACGCAAAAAAGGTAGTGAACCCGAGAACTATCAAAATTGTGAACATTCGCACGGCGTTTTTACGTGTCATTTCGTTGTTTCTCCTTCGTTGGTCTTGTTTTGCGTAAACTTGTTGAGGTAATTCGCTATTGTCGTCGTGTCTTCTAATATTAATGATCCAATTTGTAGACGAAAAGGGTGCATAATTTCAAATAAAGCATTCAACTGATAGTATGCGAACTGGTGTGTGCGTCAAATATCCAATCTAAAAAATTTCAGGAACGCCACGGTTGTCAACACCACTGCTAAGAAACAGAGCAGCAGTAGATCCACCACGGAGTGGCGGAGAGTTTCTGATAAAGAAGTTTCCGCCATGTCTGGCGGCGGGGCAATCTTATTCGATTCTGTTTTACCGGTTACGAATCGCGCCATCGTCGCAAAGTCATCGTCCGTAATTTCACTGAAATACTCTTCTTCAAGCTGAATGTAATAACGATTACCCGCTTGAAAGTAGGTATTTCTTTTTATTTTTCCGGTCTCGGCTAAATTCATGGCGAGGTAAATCAAGGAAGAGGTGGGAGTGATTCGAGAAAAGGTTTCTCCAACCGATTCCTGCCGCTTTTTTTCACGCTGGTATTCTCGCTCGACTTTGTTGACTTGCTCCTGAAATTTCTGTCGATATTCGGCATCAATCGGTTCCCTGAGTTCCTTGATTTTTGGGAGAGTCTCGTTGAGGCTAAAGGAAGTCCCTAAAGTTTCAGTTATTTTTTTGCCAAGCACCTGTTCCTTTTCTGCATTAAGGTTATTGCGAATCGCAGTTTTTTCCATGTGGACGCTCTGAATCGCGCGTGTTGGGGTGATAAGTTTAGCGGTGAGAAACCCAACGCGTGGGGCAATTAGCACGGCAAGTACCCAGACAGTAAAGGCAATAATGAGTGCTGTCTTGGAGTTATCTAAGTAAGTGGAAATCACTGTCCCTATCGCAAAAAATACACCGATGTAGAGCAACGAAACTAACGTCAAACTGAGCACGCGTAGGAAGATGTCAGATTCACCCAAAGGAAACCCTTGTGAAACAAGCAGGAGTAAACCTAAGAGAAACGATACTAAGAAAGGGACGACAAACACGATATATCCACCAATGAGTTTACTCCACAAGAACAAATCTCGTGGTAATGCGTTTGCCAAGATAATCCGAAGCGTTCCTGCCTCTTTTTCGCCTGCGACAGCATCAAACGTGAACAATAACGCAAGTAGACTGAAGACAGTACTGACCACGAACAGAAAATCGAGGTTCCCTAAAGCGGAGGAAAGAGGTGCTTCTGCAACGGACGTTGAACCCTGTTTTACACCGTTGCGTGTCATTCCAAGGTAACTGGGAAGTGATTCCTCTAAACCTTTCGCGAACACACTCAAAGGTGTCGGTTCAAGAAAGAGTTTAGAAACTTCCAGGTCCGGGGCTGGGGAATCTGGCGGTTTCTCCTCGGTTTCTGCGCCCGAGAGTTTGATGGATTCTTGATAGTTGACTTGGTTTTGAAGGTAATTGCGGTAATTGATGTGCAGGGTGAGCGGAACAAGCAGAAGACACATCAACAGGAGCGCGACAAACCGGACGCTCAGAATATGATGCATCATCTCTTTCTGAATTAGCGTCATTAACATTTCGCGCGCTCCTTATGCGGTAGACAAGACCTATTTTTCCTACAAAGGTGGATAACGTGATGTCTTTTTCATGTTCCGCTTCGGCTTGTTAGGCAACGGCTCCACCTTTTTGGCGCGTTCCAAAGCTTCCTTCGCACGTTCCAAAAGTTCCTTGACAGGTTCTGTGGTTTTCTGACTGTTTTGACGTTCCAAAGATGCTACTATTTGTTCAAGTTGATCCACAAGATTCTGCAGAGACTGAAGGTCCATTTCTGCAAGTTCCGCATCCCATTTTTCGTGGGCTGCCTTCCGTTTGCTGTTTTTAGACGCTTCTGCCCTTGCCTTGGAAGCTGCTACTCTCGCCTTAGAGGCTGCTATCCGTGCCTTAGTGGTTTCTATCCGTTTCGTAGTAACTTCTGCTGGGATTTTCCAATTCCGAGTATAGTATCTTACAAACCGATCAATATAATCAGTTTTGTAGGTTTCCCACGCATCTGTCGCTGAAGTACCGTGAATCTCGGTTTTCCAGAGATGCGGACTATCCTCCAGAAATGCCAACTGATGTCGATGTGCCATACAGAAAAAATAATCGATAAGACTTTCTATGGCGATACCTCTCTCCAATAGAAGTTGAAGCCATGCTGTTCGCGGGTATCGTGCATCTATTTCAGGACCCTTAAACGAGCTGGAGGTACCTTTCTTTGAAAGCAGTTCTGACCACTTATGGATCCCCATTATTTCGTCCGGTTTAATTTCAGCGATACTCGCTTTTGAGAATACGGTCGCTATAGTACGTGAGTGCTTGCGGTTATAGGCTTCATCAAAGGTGTGCATCAGTGCCTGTACGGTTTGTGGTCCCGTGTATTCTTTGGAACCATAAGAGATTCCCTCATTGAATTCTGTCCGCACCAATGCCTTTTGTGAGGGATCCCACTTATCTCCTGCGGGGACCCACGTTATTGAGCGTTCAAGTACTATCGGACTCGCCTGCAGCTTGAAAAGGGGGGAAGCACTTAACACAATCAAAAGTACGAGTATACACACGACATTTCTACGTTTTATTTCCATTATGTTTCCTCCGTTTCTAAAGCAGATGTTTGCGTCATCAGTCGCTTTTCCTTATTATAGTAGATTCCATAATTACTTACACACTCACATCGTTATGTGAATTTGTAAATGTGTATCTCACGGAGGCACAGGCTAACAGCCTATGCTACAAGTGTAAACTTATTTTTAGAATCTACTATATAACGCAAGTTTGAAAATAAAAATTGAAGCATCCCGTAGGTTGGGTTGAACGGAGATCTACTAAAGATCGCACACAGCACAGAGTTTTCAAGTAACCGAAAAACTTGAAATCATCTAAAACCGAGTGAAACCCAACGCACTATGATACCGACACGGTTGGGGATGTTGGGTTTCGCTGAACTATCTACCTCAAAGGTTCATTGAAGAACGGAAGGCTGTGTATAGCGAAAATGCGCCTGTGGCTTTACCACTCAACCCACGTTTAATTATCAAACTCACGTTATTATACACATGTTAACGAAAAAAGTTGCAAAAAACAGTATATCCTAAGGAATCCTTGAATCGGAAAGGATAATTGGTTATCAATAAACGGACATCGCAGCTTGTTGCGTCAAATATCCAACCGGAAGAATTTCAGGAACGACATGGTCGTCAACACGACTGCAAAGAAACAGAGCAGGAGCACATCCACGGCTGATTGGCGGAGCGTTTCTGCTAAGGTTGTGGTTTCCAAAGGTGGCGGTTGTGTAATTTTGACAATATCAGTCGCCGGGTTCCACATTCTTACGGAGGCATGATCTACAATTTTACTGAACAGATCCGTATGGAGTTCATTATAATAACGCTCGCCCGCTTGAAAGTAATTGCTCCTTTTTCGCTTCCCTGTCTGTGTCAAATTTGTCGTGAGATAGATGAGCGAAGATGTTGGAGTGATTCGGGAAAGTGTCTCACCTACCTGTTCTTGCTGTTCTGTTTCACGTTTGTAGTCCCGATCAAGTTTGTCAGCGTGATCTTGAAATTTCTGTCTATATTCTTCTTCAAAGGGTTTCATGCGTTCATCAACTTTGTTCGCGACCTCTCCAGCTATTATGCGTGTGCCCCGTTCATCTGCGGGCATCTCCATGACAATTTTCTTTTTTTCTTCAGAGAGTGCCGCATTGAAATCATCTCGAATAGCTTTCTTTTCCATATAGACGCTCTGCGAAGTTCGTGTTGGGGCGATAACCTTTGCTGCAAGGAATCCTATGCGTGGCGTAATTAGCACGGCGAACACCCAAAGGGTGAAAGCGACGATGAGTGCTGTTTTGGCACTGTCCAAGTAGGTGGAAATCACGGTTCCTATTGCAAAAAACACCCCGATGTAGAGGAGTGAGGCGAGGGTTAGACTGAGGACTCGTGGAAAAATGTCTGACTCGCCAAGAGGAAACCCTTGCCAGACAAGTAGAAGTAAGCCGAATAGAAACGACACCAGAAAGGGGACAACAAACACAAGGTAACCACCGATTAGTTTGCTCCACAAAAAGAGATCGCGCGGCACAGCGTTTGATAGGGTAATCCGAATCGTACCTGCCTCTCGCTCCCCAGCAACGGCATCAAATGTGAATAGGAGCGCAAGTAGGCTAAAAACGGTACCTACCACGAATAGAAAATCGAGATGTCCTAAAAGTTGAGAGAGCGGGGCAGAAAACGTAGAGGGCGGTCCCTGTGTGATTCCATTACGCGTCATCCCAAAGTAGCTCGGGAGTGAATCTCCTAATCCCTTTGCGAAGACACTCAAAGGTGTCGGTTTAAGAAAGAGTTTAGAAACTTCAATTTCCGGTTCCAGCGGTGCCTTGGGGTTTACTGTCTTTTCCTCGATGTTCGCGAGTTTAACCGCTTCTTGGTAATCCACCAAGTCTTGCTGATAGTTTCGATAATTAATAGAAAGCGTGAGTGGAATAAGCAAAAGACACATCACGAGGAGCGCGACAAACCGGACACTCAAAATGTGATGCATCATTTCTTTCTGAATTAGCGTTAGGAACATATTTTCACCTTGCCTTGCTACTCTAAGGGCAGTTTTCGGCGCAAGAGGCACAGGAAACCAACAGCCTATGCTACAGGTAGCAACTTGGGTTATATTACTTGATTAAATTCTTAATCTTCGTTGAAAGTGTCTGCGGATCAGCGTCTATAAGGACATCTTTGATAACGAGTTCCCGATTTAAAAGAAGCGTTATGAGTTCAGTTTGCGGTTCGGATGCCTCTTTATTGAGGAGCGACTGTATATTGAGGAACGTCCGTATTTGGTCGTTTTTATCCATCCAGACCGGCATCGAAAGTTGGTGTTTCGTCTTGAACGCCTCAATTGCTTTCGCGGAATCATTCGTACTAATGCCAACCGCTTGCAATTGGGTGGGGTCGTAGTTTGCAAGCAGTCTCTCCAGTTGTTTTAGTTTCGGTCCGCAGGTGGTAACGTCTGTTGAAAACAGGTTCACAAGGACAAACTTGCCGCTGAGTGTTTCTAACTTAACGGGTTTTCCCGAAAGGTTCGTCAGCGCGATGTCTGGCATCGGTTTGCCCAATAGCAGCGCCAATTCCTCCTGATCTATGGACACGGTGGGTGTTGGCGTTAATTGCTTGAGCATTGCTTTGCCTTCTGGTGATTCCAGAAACGCCTCGCCGAGTTGTTCTTTGAGTTTCGCTTGTACGTTGTCCGAGGGCTTGATTTGGAAGATATTTCTTTTTACGTTATTATTACCGCCTTTGAGAAGCTGCTCTGCCACTTGCTTTCTGACTTCTTCGGGCAAATCTGCTGGTAGGTTGGGTTGAATGGAAATCCTTGTCACGATTTTCGTTTCGTTGTAGATATTTCTCTGCGGACCCTTTCGATAAAGTTTCCCACTAATGCTTAGATTGAGTAGATGATGTTGGCACCGCACAATAGGTATCATGTCGCCTTCTATTTCCAGTAGAATTTCCTGTCCTGCTTTCTGTTCTGGACGAAATTCGTAAAGGTAACTACACGGCAGCGTCGGGGCAGATCCGTCTTCAGTGAGAACTCCAGGGATGCCTATTGTTGTATCTGCAGGGCAGAGCAGTGCTTTTTCCTCCAGATATTGTGGTGCCAGTTCGGAGAGCCATTGTGGTTCTCCATCTGCCTCGGCGCGGTAGTTTTCGAGGGCGAGTTTGATCTGCCTTAAATTCTCTCTGCATCTCTCAATCCCTGTTGGGTCGTTAGTATTTTGTTTTTCTGAAGGCGAGGCTAACTCGTAAGGGTAGACATCTGCCAGAAGGAGACGATTTAAACGAACCAATGCTTCTCCGCCTTGCGGGTTTTGCGCAAGGAGTTCCTGCGTCTGTTCACTGAGTTCGATATTAGCGAGGTGTTGTGCTTCGTAGAGTGGGGCGACTTGGAGCAATCGGTTCAAATCGTCGAGCAGTGCTTTCTGAAGAGCCGGGGAAGGGTTGCTTATACCATCATATTCGTCCAGCAGTCGCTGTGTTCCAGGGGACAGTTGCGCAGCGATAGGTTTAGATACCGCAGCGCGTGTGTCTTGAAGTTTCACTGCGAAACTGCCGGGGTCTTTGAAATCTTCGAGATGAAACAGAAGTTGATTTCCATCTGCAAACGTAACTGAAGTCAGACTCAGTAGGGTGGCAATCAGAAGCGTTGCAATTGTGTTCAGTAGGATGCGAGCTTTCAAGCGTCCGATTGTTTTTAGCATATTCAAATCTCCTTAGCACTTACAATTTTGCAAGGCGCGGTATCGTATTATCGGATTGCACACCCCCTTTTCAGAAAGGTTCCCGAAAAATATGTGTTAGGACTTACACAAAATCCGTTCCTTTCCTGCAGAATCGGAAGATTGGAAGGATGGAAGCGTGGATGGTGGGTTCCATCCTCCGCTATCTTCCACCCTTTCAGCCGAATATTCGCTTTCTGCGTGAGTCCTGATATGTTTTAGCCTACGCGCCTAACAATTCGGCTTTATATTCCTCAACAATCGCCTCTAAAATAGATTCTGGGATATCCTCTAACTGGGATGCTAACTCTTCTTCAACGTTGACCATTAGGCTGTGGTCGAAGGTTTCGCGTTCGGCGCATGGGTCGAGGTATTCGCCGTGCGCTTCCAAAAAAACCGCCAAGCGCGCCGGTGTCAACCCCTCGGAGATACCGTGCAACCCCCATGCCGTGCCTTGATAACCTTTTTCATAATCGGTGCCGAGATGTTTCTGTAGAATTTCTTCTCTTTCAGTGCCTTGTGCACTGCTGTTTTCAAGTTCGTCCGCTGCGGCAATCGCTCGCGGATCCAGTTCAATTTGGAAGGCGGTTGATGCGTCTGCCGCTGGGACAGGATAAATTTTATAGATTTCCATGTTGTCCTCCATTAATAATTGCAACATGATTGACGCAAATTTTTAACCCCTAAATCCCCCTTATCAGTGGGACTTTAAGAGGAAGTGCATAAGTCCTATGCAAAATATAAGGGCGGTCCAGAGAGTAGGAGCCGCCCGATTTCTCTATACCATTATCCGGTGGCGAGGCACAGGTGCCTCACCCTATAAAGTTAAACCACTGCTGAGAGTCCGCCGTCAATATTGATCGCTGTTCCAGTGATAAATGATGCACATTCGGAGACAAGGAAGGCGACGAGATTACCGACTTCACTCGGTTCACCTAAACGCCCAAGCGGGTGCTCCGCACCGCGTTCTTTCCAATATTCCTCAAGTGTCCCGGGTGAACCCGCGGCTTTCCACGCGCGCTCCCCCTGAGCACTTTTAATTGAGGTCAAGCAGACGGTATTAACCAAGATGTTGTGAGGTAGAAGTTCTTTGGAGAGTGCCTTTGTCAGGGCGATACCAGCGGCACGACTGACGGAGGTGGGACAGGAACCCGCACTGGGCTGTTTACCTCCCGGATGCGTGATATTGATAATCCTTCCACTACTGTTGCTTTTCATGTGCGGAATTACCAATCGCGCACAGCGAACAGCCCCCATTAACTTAAGGTCCAGGTCATCGTACCATGCTTCGTCGCTCATGGTTTCAAAATCGCCACCTGCTGAACGACCGGCGTTATTGATTAAAATATCAATCTTTCCGAAGTGGGTTGCGGTTTGTTCGATGAAATTCTCTAACGTCTCAGGTTTTGTTACGTCTGCAGGGATTGCGAGGACTTCACCGTCGGTTTGTGTACGGATCTCTTCAGCAGCGTCCGCTAAGACTGTTTCGCGTCTCCCGCAAATTGCGACTTTCGCGCCCTCTTCACACAAACGGCGCGCGATACCTTTGCCGATTCCCTCGCTTCCACCGGTAATGATTGCAACTTTTCCAGTCAATCCAAGTTCCATAATTCCTCCTCAGTATTTTTGTAGGTGTAGGATCATAGTTTCACGAGGTCAAATCAAGGAAGCGATTGCCTGAGGAATTGCCTTTAGGACATCACTTGCGATGAGTCCGTGCGTCCCCAATCTCTCTGCTACCATGTCTCCCGCTAATCCGTGTAGATAGACACCAAGTGCGGCTGCTTTTTCGCTTGCAATTCCTTGCGCCATCAATCCCGCTATGACACCTGTAAGTACGTCACCCATGCCCCCTGTTGCCATGCCGGGGTTGCCTGTGGAATTGATCCACGCGTCCCCGTTCGCGTCCGCGCTGACGGTAGGTGCACCTTTAAAGACAAGCGTTAAACTGTGTTCGCTTGCAAACTGCTGAGCAGTGTGGATCCTGTCTTTTTCTAACGTAGACACTGAAGCACCTGTTAACCGTGCCATCTCACCTGGATGTGGTGTGAGTACCGTCTCTCTGTTGAGTAATGAGAGGATGTTTCTGTCTTGCGCGAGGGCGTTTAGTCCATCCGCATCGACGACCATCCGTGAGCCGAGTTCTTGCTCCCGATTCTCGCGTATCAATTGATGAACAAGGGAGACTGTTTCGGGGTGTTGTGAAAGTCCGGGACCGATTGCGAGAACGGATTTCGTTTTTTCGGCAAATTCGAGGATGGCTGAAGTCGCAGATACTGCCAGACTCCCCGCTTCCGTTTCTGGTAGTGGTAAGGTCATCACCTCCGGCAGAAGACCTTCTGAGATTGGATTGAGATGTTTCGGTGTAGCGAGTGTTACCAATCCAGCACCGGCACGCAAAGCCGCTTCACTTGCGAGTGCTGCAGCACCTGTCATGCCTGTAGAACCAGCAACGACAAGCACGCGCCCATAACTCCCTTTATGGGAGGCAGGAGGACGTGGTGGCACCCATTGTGACGCTTGTGTTGCCGTTGTCCAGTTTACCTTAATGTCTTGTGCGTTTACAACCTGTTGCGGGAAACCGATGTCAACGACCTCCAGTTTTCCAGCGAGTTCGGCACCTGGGTGCATCAATAGACCTCTTTTCGGCAAGCCTATCGTTACTGTTCGATCCGCTTGTACGCAGGTGCCTAATGAATGTCCCGTATCCGCATCCAAACCGGAGGGTAAATCGACCGAAAGGACGGGTATAGGTAGGCTATTGATGGCATTAATTATGGAAGCGATTGGGCTGCGCACGGCACCGCGCACTCCTGTGCCGAAAATAGCGTCTACAAGGAGTTCACAACTCGCTAAGGTAGTCGGCACATCCCCTGTGCCGTAAAACCCTGTATCCGTCAGGATTTCCTCAATTTGTAACCCTAAACGTTTCGCAATTTGAAGATTGATCTGTGCCTCGCCAGTAAAACTATCTGGTGCGGAGACGAGGAAGATATGTACGTCGTGCCCTACGTGGGCAAGTTGGCGTGCGATGACGATTCCATCGCCACCGTTGTTTCCCTTGCCAGCAAAGATGCCGATCCGTTGGCATGTCGGATAATGCTGTTCAATCGCACGGACGATGGCACTCCCGGCGGTCTCCATAAGAACGATACCGGGAATGCCGATGCCTTCAATAGTGTCCTGATCGATCCGGCGCATTTCCGCCGCTGTCACGACTTTCATGCAGTGTTGCCCTGCAATTTGTCGGCGAGCACTAACAAATGGGCTTCCACTTGGTGGGTTGCCTGTTCTAAGTTTTGCTGCTCTATTTGTACTTCTTGAACCCGTTCGTCCTGATGGGTTTGGAGACAGAAGTTCAAATTTGTGCGGAGGTCGAACAGGCTCTGTTGAATGTGATCTTGGAAAGTGCCTTCCGGGTACATCCACCGTCTACCGCGGGTCTGCCGGAGGTTGAAGTGGCAGTGCCCGTTATCGCCACCAAAGCAATCGAAGCGCATAATTTCATCGTCATAAACGTACAAGGAAGCCGCAGGACCGCGTCCACCAGCGTCGTCACGCCAGTATGATTCTAACCGGACATTATCTTGGATGGGGTATTCAACCAGGTCGTGCTTTTGATTCGCCATCTGTAGTACCTCCTTGGGTATTTCTGCGTGGTTAAAAGAACCGCGCCTACAGGAACAGGTAAAAAAGTGACTTGCCAAATACATCTTGACAGTCAACCAAAGTTGCGCTAAAGTATAGCAGCATTAAATACAAGCGTCAACATCAAAATTAAAAAGCAGATAATAGAGAAGGAATGGAGCAACAACGTGCATATTTCGATTGCTGATGCGCGACAACTCGCTGAGACTTTTTTATTAAAGAGTGGTATGCCACCAACGGATGCCACGATTATTGCAGATATCTTATTGGAAGCGGAACTCCGCGGACGAAAAACGCACGGCTTTATCCGGTTAACCGGAATTAAAAGTCGCTATGAACAGGGCGAACGGGCTGATATACAGATTGACGAGGAGAAAGGTCAGTGCGTCCGAGTTAACGGTGGAAACCAACCGGGCTATCTTGTCGCGTATCGGGCAATGGAGCTCGCAATTGGGCGTGCGAAACAGACTGGGGCAAGCATTGTAGGCGTTTACAATACGTCGCATTGCGGTATGGCGGGATACTATGTTGATATGGCGCGGAAAGCGGATATCATTGGGTTGCTCTTTGCGGACTGTCTGCCCCGAATTACCCCTGAAGGCGGCACGGAAGCCATTTTAGGAACAAATCCAATCGCCATTGGAATCCCTTCTAACACAGTACCCCTCCTATTTGATATGTCTACCGCTGCGATTACCAACGGGGATCTGCTCGTTGCTATGCGGGGGGATACCCCAATTGCTGAAGGACTCGCATTTGATCCAGATGGTGAACCGACAACGAATGCAGATGCCGCATTGAAAGGGAGCGTTCGTCCTTTTGGTGGACATAAAGGATTTGGACTTGCCCTCATAACGCAAATCCTTGCCGGTGCGTTAGTCAATGCTGCGACAATCCCACCTCCCGGCGAAAACTACGGTTTACTCATTATTGCTATTGACCCAACAAGTTTTGTCCCATTGGAGCAGTTCAAGACAGAGGTTGACACCCTTATTGCGCGCGTCAAAGAGAATCGGCGAGAGGCGGGTATTGAAGAAATTCTTATCCCCGGTGAACGGGCGTACCGTCAGAGAGAAATCCATCTTGCTGATAGCATCCGTTTAGATGACACACTCGTAAATCAATTAACTGAAACGCATTGATCGGAGTGATCTCCAGATCGCAACGAAAGGAAGTTTATATGACAACTTTTAAAGCAGGAGTTATCGGTTGTGGTGGACGTGGACGCTCGCATGCACGCGGGTATCAAGCCTCCCCAGATGTAGATATCGTTGCCTGTTCTGATCCAGTTGAAGGTGCGCGAAACGATTTCGCGGAGCAGTTTGAGGTGCCCAATACCTACGAAAACTATCAGGAAATGCTGGATACAGAGACGCTTGATTTTGTAAGTGTCTGTACTTGGATTGAACTCCATAAACCTATGGTGGTCGCTGCCGCCAATAGCGGGATTAAAGCCATCCATTGCGAGAAACCGATGGCACCCACTTGGGGAGATGCCAAAGAACTCTATCAAGCATGTGTTGATAACAACGTGGTAATAACGTTTTGCCACCAACGCCGTTTCGGTGCCCAATTTGTCAAGGCGAAACGCTTGGCAAACGAGGGTGCGATCGGTGAATTACGACGACTTGAAGGGGCATGTCCCAATTTACTTGACTGGGGAACGCACTGGTTTGATATGTTCTTTTTCTACAATAATGACGAACCTGTTGACTGGGTTATCGGTCAAATAGATGTAGCGGAAGAAAAGACCGTTTTCGGTGTTCAGGTTGAAACCAGTGGAGTCTCGTGGATTCGCTGGAAGAACGGCGTTGAAGGTCTACTTGCGACGGGTGGTACGTCTTTGGGAGGTTTCGGCAATCGTCTCATCGGTACGAAAGGCATCATTGATGTTGGCGGTGGTGGCTCACCGTTGCGGATGCTCCGTGAGGGTGGAGACGGATGGGAGGTGCCTGACTTAACCGGCTTGGTCGCTGAGCGCGACGCAACGACACTCTCTGTGCTTGATCTTATTCACGGTGTGAAGACGGGACGTGAACCGGAACTCAGTGGACGCAAAGCACTTCAGGCGACTGAGCTCATTTTTGCGACGTATCAATCGAGCCGACAGCGTGCGAAGATTAATTTACCGCTCACAGTAGAGGATTCCGCCTTGTTGACGATGGTTGCTAATGGGGATATTGGCTAAGACTTACGTCTATAGGCTGCGGGCGCGGTTTGCAACCAACCGCGCCTTGTAGCGGTATTGTGTTCCTCTGGGCTTTCTATAATTTTATCAACCAAATTAAAATTTTTGCGTCTAATCTAAAATAAAGGGGATTGTCACACGTCTGTTCCCTAAGAATGTGAAATCAAATAATTGAAATCAGTGAATAGATACGGAGAAATTGTCAACACACTCCTTTCAACGCCAGAGGCGCGTTCACGTGTGCAAAAAAAATGCGTTTGCAGGATGCCTCTGATTAGTATTTGAGGCGTGGGGGTGCGGACACCGCGGCAGGGTGCGGAGCCTGTCCGGAAAAACTGTGCATTAACGCGGATCGCCGGAGTTTGACGATCTTCGGGGCGCGACAAGCAGGGAGAAACGAGTGTCAAAAAATAAAAATATGTATGGCGTAATTTGCAAGTCGATACACAAAAGTCGACATCGACGTGATGGTGGAGACCGTCCTTCCACCAAATTCCCAATCCGCTCGGGTGTGGTGAATTTTCTCTTTTTTCAAATTTTTATCTGTCTTGCAGTCTTAACGATAACCCCCAACGTTTGGGCGGGCCTGACCGGTCTGACCGTTGATGCAGGCGGCGACTCGATTTTCAGGGGCGGTTTGGATAGGTTGCTGATTACCTTTAGCGTTGATGAGGATGCCGATGGAGACCCATATATTGTTCAAGTGGGAACTATAGGTGATAATGCACAATTCCGTAGTCAAGGTGTCATTGATCAAGGCACCGTGTCGGCAAACCAAACTGTTCCCATCAGGTGGGACGGAAGCGTTAACGGCACACAACTCCCGGATGGGACCTATACTATCCAAGTTGAACTCAATCCTGGCGCGGACGACAAATTAACTGCGCAGGCGACTTTAGATGCGAGTGCACCACGTCTTTCCAGTGTATATGCGAATGGCACCGCAGGTCTGGTGCTTACCGAAGGCAGCTTCATCAATCAATCCCTCAGTTCAATTACAGTAACACGGGTAAGTGAAGGAAGCACGCTTGAATTCGGTGAAATCGGTCTCGGTGGAAATCAAACGCGTATCGTCTTGGTAAATTCACGAGGCACTACCGTGGCTGGTTCCCTTACTTACAATGACGCAGCTACCGAACTCACCTATACTTTAGGGAACCCATTGGATACCGCTGCTGAAAACGGAAGTTATACGATAGGTATTACCCTAACAGATAAAGCCCGGAACACCTTGTCAATTGTGAGGCGATTTACGTTTGATAACGTGGCACCGAGTGTCACAAGCGTTGCTACCAATAGGGGCGCGATTACATCTGGTGCTGGTGTTAATCAACGGCTCAATTATGTTGAAGCGACGCTCAGTGATAACCTCGAAGGCGGTGTTGATCTCTTTGCCTCTACTGTTCGTCTCAAAGACTCCAATGGTGCTCTTGTATTAGGTAGACAAACGAACGTTTCAGCAACCAAAATTCGGTGGAACTTATTATCGCCATTCTTGGGAAGAGATAGTCTCCAAGATGGTGAATATACTATTGAAATCGATGGGGTTGATAGGGCTGGTAACTCAGCCGCACAGGTTCAGGTGTCGTTTATTTATGATAACCTTGCACCAAAACTTGTTTCACTAAGTCCGGTTGCGGGTGGTGAGGCGTTTAATCTGGTCGGTGACACAATCTACTACAATCTTCCAGTTACTCAGTTTGTCGCCACCTTTAATGATGATGATCCAAATGTGGAAGGTGAGCAAGGCGTAGGGGTTAGTCTTGTTAGTGGACGCGGAATCTCCCGAATTGTGTTTGGTACTCCCGGAAAGAATGGCATCAATGCGCTTGCGGGTAAGTCTTTCCCTGACGCAGGGAGCAATACACTAACCTACGTATTGGATAAACCGATTGTCAGTCGAGATGGAAGTCAAGATGGACGCTATATACTCAATGTTCAAGCGACAGATATCCTCGGTAATACCAAGACTTACAGTTATCGGCTTATCTACGATACGCAGCTGCCAACGCTTATCTCTACAACACCAGCTGCCAACGCGACTGTCTCGGAGTTATCGCAGGTTGAGATAAAACTCAATGAGAAAACCAGCGGTATTGATATTGAGAGGAGTTTTCAACTCACTGATGATGTCAGTGGAGAGCAGAGGAACTTCCGACTCACTCGTGATGTCGGTGGAGCGCAAGTAGATGTGCCTGTGAACATAACAAGTAACGGCACGGATATAATCACGCTGACGCTCACAGAACAGATTGCCTTAGACGGTTCAGACGACGGTACCTATAGAATTGAAATAACTCCGACTGACCGAGCAGGCAACAGTGGCATAACTGCCGTGCGAGAGTTCTACCTTGTCAGTCAGAGGCATGAACCCGAAATCCGCCTGATAACACCTGAAACTACAACAGTCAACAGTTTGGCGACGATTACAGCCGAAATCGTTGATTATAAAGGCGCAGGAATTGATTTTGATGCTTCGACGCTGACTCTCAGAAACTCTCAAGGTGCTCTAATTGTACAGGAGGATCTTGAGCCAGATGAAGCGAGCAACTTGCTAACTTGGACGGCTGATGCACCTGTCGCACGTGATGGAAGCGCGGATGGTACATACACGGTAACTGCGACATTTATCGATTTTACAGGACGAAGTTTTACACAGGAATTCTCGGTCGTTTTAGATACACAGTTTCCCGCGATTGAAAGTGTCCAAGTGGCAGCCGAATCCCCAACACCGCTTGCTGAGGATCGCACCACAGATATTGCCGACTCTGTTGGTCAGATAACTGTTGCGTTTGATGAGACCGCAGGTGATGTTGATTTTGGAGCGACGGTTGTATCGTTGATGGGACCCGGTGAAACCGTTATTCCTGTCAACCGAGTTGACAATGGACAAGCCGTTTTGACGCTCAATTTCCAAACCCTGACGCAGCGCGGTGAATATACGCTGTCAATCACACCACAAGACCTCGCTGGCAATCAGAGTGTGGCACCTTTCGTCTATCGGTTCCGGATCGATGTCGCCTTGCCAGTCGTCAGTTCTGTTCTTGTTGATGGTAAGTCTGGGACGCTCGTTTACGTTAACGGGAGTGCTGCTAACATTGTTGCTACTTTTGCAGATTTGAGTGGTGTTGGAATCGCCTTAGGCGATGGTGGTTCAACTATCACTGTCACGAACCCCAACGGCATTCCTGCCCCTGGTATCACCACATCCACTGGCACAAATCAATTGACCTGGACCCCCATAGTTCTTCCGACTGATGGGAGTGCGGATGGTCGCTATACTGTCGCCATTACACCGATTGATAACGCCGGAAGGCAGGGCGATGTCGTCTATCGTCAGTTCGTTTACGATACGCAGGAGCCGCGCATCACTGCAGCAACACCACTCATGTTAACTGAGCCGGTCTCTTATGTCCGTGGTGGTTTGAATCAACTCACATTTACGGCCGCAGATGTAGTTCCTGGTGAAGGTATAGAACCTTCGGATATATTGTGGGAATCGCAAACGATTGAATTACTGGATGCCTCCGGGACAGCGGTACCGACTGCTCTAACGTATGATGAGTTATCGAATCAACTCTACTTGACGCTTTCGTCTCCGTTCGCTCAAGATGGGAGTGTGGATGGCGAATATACCGTGAAATTAGGTATTGTTGACAGATCCGGGAATCTATTGGATGCGGAATACACTTTCATTTATGACTCTCAAGTACCGTCTCTTTCCTCTGTGAGGATGAACACCGAGCCATCAGTGGCACTTATGCCTAATCGAATTACTGAGATTTCAGAATCTGTAAGCAGTGTCACCTTTGAATTTGAAGAGGCGACGCGCGTTGATTTTGCCAATACTCAAGTTACGTTGACGGGACCGACTGGGGAAGCGATTCCGCTGACGTTGGAAGACAATGGCACGACGGGTCTCACTGCGAGTTTTCTCCCGTTGGTTCAAGTCGGTATGTATACACTGTCTGTGACGGCGCAGGATGTGGCAGGGAATGTTGCACCCGGTGCTGTTGATTACCGGTTCACTGTGGATTTAGCGTTACCACTTGTCAGTTCTGTTCTTATTGATGGTAAGTCTGGGACGCTCGTTTACGTCAACGGCACGGCTGCTAACATCGTTGCTACTTTCGCCGATTTGAGCGGTGTTGGCGTTGCTTTAGGCGATAGTGGCTCAACAATTGCTGTCACGAGCCCCAGTGGCATTCCTGCACCCGGTATCACGACAGCCACAGGCGAGAATCAATTGACGTGGACCCCCATAGTTCTTCCAACTGATGGGAGTGCGGATGGTCGCTATACCGTTACGGTTACACCGATTGATAACGCCGGAAGGCAGGGCGATGTCATCTATCGTCAGTTCGTTTACGATACACAGGAGCCACGTATTACCGCGGCGACATCACTAACATTAAATGCCCCTGTGTCTTATGTCAGTGGCGGTTTAAGTCAGTTCACGTTTACAATCGAAGATGTAGTTCCTGCTGAAGGTATAGAACCTTCAGATATATTGTGGGAGTCGCAGACGATAGAGTTATTAGATGCTTCGGGGAATATAGTTCCAACTGCTCTGACATTCGATGAGTTATCGAGCCAACTTTATCTAACGCTATTGTCTCCGTTTGCGCAAGATGGGAGTGTTGATGGCGAGTATAGGGTTGAGTTAGGTATTGTTGACAAGGCGGGGAATCGTTTGGATTCGGCGCATACTTTCGTTTATGATTCTCAAGTGCCAAATCTCTCCTCTGTGATGATAAACACTGAATCTCCGGTGGCACTCGTTCCACAACAGGTGACCGAGATTTTGGAAACTACCAATGCTATTACGCTTCACTTTGAAGAAGCAACGCATGTTGATTTTACGAATACCGTTGTTACATTGACAGGTCCTGGTGAGCAACCAATTGCGCTGAATCTTTCTGTTGATGGGGTGTCGCAACTTACCATCCGTTTTATTGAGCTTACACAGGCGGGTTTATACACACTCTCTGTCACGCCGCAAGATGTAGCGGGTAATGTTGCCCAAGGGGCTGTGCAGTACACCTTTCGCCTTGAACTCGTCTTGCCAAGTGTGAGTGCCGTCACATTAGGCGGGCAAACGGGTGATATGGTTTTCCTCAACGGAAGTGATTCTACCATAGCTGCTACTTTGGTGGATGACATAGGAGTAGGACTTGCCTTAGGTGAAGGTGGTTCAAGCATCGTCGTGACGAATGCTTCAGGATCAGTTGTGCCGGGTCAGACTCGCTTAGAGGAAAATGAGTTAATATGGAATCCTGTATCACTTCCGACAGATGGAAGTGTTGATGGCAGATATACCGTAGAAATCACGCCTGTTGATAAAACCGGTAGGCGTGGTGAAGTTGTCTCTCGAGAGTTTATCTATGATACAGAGGCCCCTCAAATAACAGCGTCATCTCCTTTGATGTTGAGCCAACCAGTGTCTTATGTCAATGGTGCTTTGAGCCAGTTGACGTTTACGGTTGGAGATGTGGGTCCTGCGGATTTAGTTTTGGCAGCTCAAAGCGTGATACTCGTTGACGCTGCTGGGGATCCAGTTTCATCAGTGGTGACACATGACGAGTTGACGGACCAACTCTATCTGACGCTATTGTCTCCGTTTGCTCAAGATGGGAGTGTTGATGGCGAGTATACCGTTAGGTTAGGTATTGTTGACAAGGCGGGGAATCGTTTGGATTCGGCGCATACTTTCATTTATGACTCTCAAGTGCCAAATCTCTCTTCTGTGATGGTGAACACTGAATCTCCGATGGTGCTTATCGCCGAAGGTATTACTGATATTTCTGAATCTATAAGCAGTATCACGCTTGAGTTTGACGAGGCGACGCGCATTGATTTTACGAATACTCAGGTTACCTTGACGGGACCGACTGGAGAGTCGGTTCCACTGACGTTGGAAGATAATGGCACGACGAGTCTGATGGCGAGTTTCCTATCATTGCATCAGGTTGGTGTGTATACACTATCTGTGACGGCACAGGATGTGGCGGGGAACGTTGCGTCGGGTGCTGTGAATTACCGGTTCGCTCTGGATTTAACATTGCCAAGTGTCATTTCAGTGATGATAGGTGGTAAATCAGGTGATGTTGTTTTCATCAATGGTAGCGATACGAGGATAGTAGCGACCTTTTCGGATGACACGCGGACAAGTTTAACCGGGGAGGGTTCAAGTATCGTTGTAACAGATGCTTCAGGTGCTGCTGTGCCGGGCCAGATGCGTGTAGAAGGTGCGAATCAGTTGATATGGCAACCGCTATCCCTGCCAACGGATGGGAGTGTTGATGGCAGATATACTGTAGAGATCACCCCGATTAATAAAGCCGGTAGGCGTGGTGAAATTGTCTCTCGTCAGTTTATCTATGATACAGAGGCACCTCAAATAACAGCGTCATCTCCTTTGACGTTGAGTCAACCGGTGTCGTATATCAACGGTGGTTTGCGTCAGTTGACGTTTACGGTTGCAGATGTGGGTCCTTCAGATATATTGTGGGAATCGCAGACGATTGAGTTGTTAGATGCTTCAGGGAATACGGTTCCGGGGACACTGACGTATGATGAGTTATCGAGCGAGTTGTACTTGACGCTATCATCTCCGTTTGCTCAAGATCGGAGTGTTGATGGTGAATATACCGTCAAGTTAGGTATTGTTGACAAGGCGGGGAATCGTTTGGATTCGGATCATATTTTTATTTATGATTCTCAAGTGCCGCGTCTGTCCTCTGTGATGGTGAACGTTGAATCTCCGGTGGTGCTTATCGCCGAAGGTATTACTGATATTTCTGAATCTATAAGCAGTATCACGCTTGAGTTTGACGAGGCGACGCGCATTGATTTTACGAATACTCAGGTTACCTTGACGGGACCGACTGGAGAGGCGATTCCACTGACATTGGAAGATAATGGTACGACGGGTCTGACGGCAAGTTTTGTGTCGTTGCGTGAGATTGGTGTGTATACGCTGTCTGTAACAGCGCAGGATGTGGCGGGGAACGTTGCGTCGGGTGCTGTGAATTACCGGTTCGCTCTGGATTTAACATTGCCAAGTGTCATTTCAGTGATGATAGGTGGTAAATCAGGTGATGTTGTTTTCATCAATGGTAGCGATACGAGGATAGTAGCGACCTTTTCGGATGACACGCGGACAAGTTTAACCGGGGAGGGTTCAAGTATCATTGTAACAAGTGCTTCAGGTGCTGCTGTGCCGGGTCAAACGCGTGTTGAAGGGGCGAACCAGTTGATATGGCAACCACTATCGCTGCCGACAGATGGGAGTGTTGATGGCAGATATACCGTAGAAATCACTCCTGTTAATGAAGCCGGTAGGCGCGGTGATGTTGTCTATCGTGAGTTTATCTATGATACAGAGGCACCTCAGATTACAGCATCGTCACCTTTGACGTTGAGCCAACCAGTGTCTTATATCAACGGCGATTTGCGTCAGTTGACGTTTACGGTTGCAGATGTGGGTCCTTCAGATATATTGTGGGAGTCGCAGACGATTGAGTTATTAGATGCTTCGGGAAATGCGGTTCCAGCGACAGTGACATTCGATGAGTTATCGAGTCAGTTGTACTTGACGCTTTCGTCTCCGTTTGCTCAAGATGGGAGTGTTGATGGAGAGTATACCGTTAGGTTAGGTATTGTTGACAAGGCGGGGAATCGTTTGGATTCGGCGCATACTTTCATTTACGACTCTCAAGTGCCAAATCTCTCTTCTGTGATGGTGAATACTGACCCACCGGTGGAGCTTGTGCCGAACCGAATTGCCGAGATTTTGGCATCTATAAGTAGTATCACGCTTGAATTTGACGAGGCGACGCGCATTGATTTCACCAATACCGAGATTACCTTAATGGGTCCAGATCCATCTGGCGCAACTGATGACTCTGGGGTACCTATTGAATCTGAGTTCCCGCTCACTTTACAAGATGATGGTGCGTCTCAGGTTACCGTCAACTTCTTGGAATTGGAACAGATCGGTTCGTATACACTCTCTATTACACCACAAGATGTGGCGGGGAACGCCGCGTCCGGTCCTGTTGCGTACCGCTTCTTTTTAGATATCCCGCTACCACGTGTGGTTTCTATTGTGATCGGTGAATCTGAGACAACAGAAAACGGTGATGTTGCTTACGTCAACGCAGGCAATATGATCATTGGAGCGTTCTTAGTTGATCTAACAGAGACGGGATTATCTTTCGGGACTGAAGGGTCGAGTATTACGGTGGTGGATGCTGATAACACGATCGTCCGCGGTGCAACAGGTTCCAATGGGGAAGATCTAATCGTTTGGGAGCCGATAGGACTTACCTCTGATGGTACTACGGATGGGCGATACAGCGTATATGTCATACCTGTTGATCAAGCTGGACGGCAAGGCAGCACTATCTATCGTGAGTTTGTTTACGATACTCAAGAGCCGGAGATAATAGCCGCGGACCCGATCAACTTAAGTCAACCAGTCTCCTATATCAGTCGGAGTTTGACACAACTCCGTTTCACTGTCGCTGATGTTGGTCCCGCAGACCTTATGCTATCAGATCAGGAAGTTAGTCTTCGCGATGCGAACGGCAGTTTGGTCCCAGCGCAACTCACGAATGATACAGAAAACCAGCTCTTTCTCACGCTTGATCAGCCCTTACCACTTGATGGTAGTATGGATGGTGAATACACTGTCCTTATTGCGTTAGCAGACAAAGCAGGAAATCCGTATACGGTTGAACACTCGATTATCTATGATACCCAATCACCTACCCTCGTTAGCACAGTCCCTGCTGATGGTGCTCTACTCACCGAGGATGTCACAGAGATACAGGTAACCCTCAACGATGAAGGGGGTAGTCGTATTGATTGGGCAATGACTACGGTAATCTTAGTTGATCCGAATGGGACACAAATATCTGGTGAACTTGTTAGTGACGGCGCAACAAAGTTAACCCTTACGACGAATCAGCTTGTTGCAGATGGACGTTATATCATTCGTGTCCAAGCCGTTGACCGTGCAGGCAATGGGGATGCAACCGTCTTTGAACGGAGTTTCCTCTTGTCAAGACGCTTGCCTACCGTGATTTCGACAGAACCGACGACAGCACCGAAAGATGAAGCCTTTACAAATGAGGAACTTGAACGGATAGAGGTGAGGCTTGAAACAGATGATGAAAACCACCTGTCAACACTTCGCTTGCTGAACAATGTCGAGCAAGTCGTTGCGGGACAGCAACGGCGAACAAGTAACAGGTTGATCTATGATCTCGTGCGTCCACTCGCAACCGATGGCTCCGAAGATGGTGTTTATACCATTGAGTTTACACCGATCAGTGCTTCCGGGCGGAGCGGTGGCGTTCAACGATTCACTTTCACCTACGATACACAATCACCGGAGATTGAGACAGATGAAGTAATTAGTCTCGTCGTTGTACAACCTGAGGTGAATAATTCTCTGACAGAGATTCGCGTCAATCTCACCGATGAAACGTCTGGGATTGATTGGAAAAATCTTGATGAGAAATGGCTAACCTTTGAACGTCTTTCGCCAAACCCGACGGAAATTTTAGGACGGGTATCTGACGATGGACAAGGCAACCTGATTTTCCGGCTCACTGTCCCCCTCGCTGACAACGGTTCTGCAGATGGTGAATACAAAATCACGATTGAACCGAAAGACCGCGCAGGGAATGACGATGAACCCTACCAAAAGGTTTTCGTCTACGACACCAATCCACCAACAATTGATGAAAGCACGTTGCTTGTCAACGAGCTTCCACTGCTTGTTGACATCAACGCAGCGGATTACCCGACCGCAGTTTCTACAACGGGTGGTGTCGTCATCCAAGCGAATATCTTTGACACAGGGTTGGGAGTCAACTTGGCGCAGTCAAGGATTACAGTGAGGAGTCCCGACGGATCGGAAATCTCCGGCAGTACACAGCAAAACGGCGTTGACACACTCATTTTCAAATCCGATGGACTCACGCTCCAAGGGATTTATAAGATCACGGTTGTCAGTGTTGGGAACGATTCAGAACTCCTCGGATTCGCACCAACGGACTCAATTACCACTGAATTTCTATATGAAACGACCGAACCAACTGCCGCTATAACGAGCGATGGTGGTGAAACCGAGTTAACTGACAAGGCACTGCCGTTGGAAGGGACAGCCTCTGATCCAGCAGGCACGCAGCGGGTTGGTGAGGGTGAGATTCCAGTTCCAGCGTCAGGCGTGTGGCTTGTAGAAATCGTTGGTACCGGTCCCGACAAGCAGCCTATTGAGCCAGTCGCTGCTGTCGATGACAGCGATGCGGAACAGGAGCCGTGGAGCATCTGGTCTATTGATTTCCTGCCAACGCGTTCTGGTGAATATGACTTGGATGTCCGGGTCACCGACAATGCGGGGAATTACGCCATTTACGACATTGGTGAGTATACAATGTCTGTGTCGCTTACCTTCCGAGGCACGACCTTTGGATGGCCAAATCCGCTCCGACTCTCGAAACGGGATGTTGCCTTCTTTTCCTTTGATGTTAACGTTCCACTTGGAGACATGATCGAACTTACACTGAGCATCTATGATTGGAGCGGGGACATGGTACTCTCGCAAACGTATCCTGATGTTGTGTCGGGACAGCGTAATGACCAGTTGGTGAAATGGAATTTGGAGAACCAGGCGGGCACTCCTGTCGCGAGAGGGCTATACATCTTCCGTTTAGAAGCCGTCAATGCAGCGGGAAATCGCGCGAACGTTGTTGGCAAAGTGCTGGTCGTGGAATAGTTGTCAGTACAGGTTGCTATGCAACCCTTTCAGTCGTCAGTTAAAGACGTGTGGTGGTTGAAATGTCTTTCATGCCACAAGCAAGACACTGAAAACTGATAGCTGAAAACGATTACAAAGGAGAATTTATAATGCTGAAAAGGCGAACCGGTCTAATCATAATGGTGCTTCTCGTAGTGACTGCGACTGCCCCATGCGTACACGCAGTGAGTATCCATGATGGAGCGGGAACAACTGGCGCTGCTTTCCTAAAGATTGAAGGAGGGAGTCGGCCCGTTGGAATGGGAGGTGCCTTTGCTGGGCTTGCCAACGACATTAACACTATTTTTTGGAATCCAGCAGGGTTGACCGCTGTCCACGACCAAGAATTGACCGCAATGCAACACTTCTCGTTTGCGGACATTAACAACCAAACCATCGGATATGCGCAGCGAGTAGATCGGCTTGTCTGGGGCGCGAGTTTCCTCGGCAGTTTCACTGAAATTGAACGCCGACAGGGACCAACAGAGGACCCCGATAGTACGGTAACGGTCGGCGGTTTTGCCACGGGGTTATCTTTCGCTTATCCGCTCGGCACGGCAATGTCAATCGGTGGCACGGCAAAGGTAATTTCAGAGCAGCTGGACATTCAGAATGCCTACGGTGCCGCAGCAGATGTCGGTGTAATCTTACGTTTGTTTGACAATCATCTTGGGATTGGGGTTGCTGTCCAAAATGCTGGTGTATTGGATGGTGGAGAAAACCTACCGATGGCACTCCGGGCAGGAGTCGCTTACAGAATGTGGAAGCAGCCTATGGTAGAGGAAGGAACAGAAGAAACAATGCCGCCGCGTGAGCTTTGGGCATTCGTCGCCGATGCCAACCTCCCGCTCATTGATGCAAATCCGAGTTTCCATATCGGGGTAGAACGTTGGTTTTATGATAGCGTCGCTGCGCGCCTTGGATACCAGATCGGAATGAACGAGAATCCGAGCAATGGGTTATCGCTTGGTGTCGGGGTACGGCGTAGTGGTGAAGACGCGTTAGCGAATATCGACTTCCAGTTCGATTACGCTTTTGTCCCGGACGCTTATGTCGGCGATGCGCATCGTGTCTCTTTTATCACGCGCTTTTAGATAGCAATCAGCCTTCAGGAATCAGCCATCAATATGTTTGTTGTAGCTTTCGGATGATTTGTGGCATCTACAAGAAGTCTGACTGCCACAAAAACGTAACTGAAAGCCGACTGCTGAAGGCTGACGGCTATTAAACACTCGCTTCAAGCATACGCTCAATTGGCGAGCGTGCTTTATCAATAGTTTCGGGATTCAGTGTAATCTCATATTCGTCGAGATCCGCGTTTTGGTCTATCGCCTCCAGAATGTTCGCTATTTTACCTAAGCTCACCTGTGCCATGTGTGAGCATCGGACTGAGCATGCTGTCCAGAATTGAACGTCTGGGAACTCTTGTGCAAGATTCGAGGTTAATTCACACTCCGAAGCAACAAAGGCACGTTCAATTTGGTTTGCTGCAACACGTTCCGCTATATCCTTCATAATCTGGCTGGTGCTGCCATAAAAATCTGCTTCTTGTAGGACATTCGGACGGCATTCCCAGTGTGCGTAAAGTTTGCGGCGAGGGTGCCCTTTCGGGATTTCAAACGATTCACGGATTCCGAGAAGGTCCTGAAGTGTGAATTTTTCGTGGACTTCACAGACTGCACCGCGCGCTGTGTTGTCTTTGCCGGGATAGACGACATTCTTCTCGCCCTTTAATTCTTCCTCCAAATTCTGTGCAAAGAAGATATCAGGCACAAAGATTATTGTATCGCCCGGCATTGTTTTCGCGATGTGTGCCGCATTCGCCGACGTACAACAGATATCCGATTCTGCTTTGGCATCGGCGTAGCTATTCACGTAAATCATCACCGGCGCGCCGGGATAAAGGGCTTTCAACTGCTTGACATCTTCTGCGCCAAAGTTATCGGCGAGTGAACATCCTGCTGTTTTGTCTGCGACCAACACTGTTTTGCTCGGACTTAAAATTTTCGCTGTTTCCGCCATAAACGGCACACCGTTAAAGATTAGATACGGTGCCTCTGTTTTCGCGGCGTACATACTCAAGCCGAGTGAGTCGCCCTGCTCACTTTTTTCTGATAATCCGAAAACGAGCGGCTCCATATAGTTGTGACCGAGCATCACAACGTTATGTTTCTGCTTCAGGGTCCGTATTCTGTGGATGGTTTTTGCGTGAGCTTCTATATCGAGAAACGTTAAGCTTGGGTGGTGGCGGTTGTACAATTCTTGTTTAACGTCCTCAAGGCTCAATTCGGTCGTACAATTCGGGGCATCTGTTGCGTCGGGAGTTTCTCCCTGAGAATGCATGACAGTCATTTTTCTGGCACGCTCCAAGTAGATCGCTAATCAAATGGCTGGTCCATGGAACCGGCATACGCGCTTGCAGTTTTTTTTAAATAAAAAACCCGCAGGCTACGTTCTGAATAGCGATTCTTTTTTATTCATTCCTATTAGGATACCCGCAATTTTTTTTTTTGTCAAGCCTAATGTATTCAAAAGGTCACACGAATGCAAAATTTTTATCTAAAACCGAGACAAATTTGTGCTATTGGGCTTATTTTATGCTTAATTTGGGGGTTAGCACCGGCTGCGGAAAGTATTTCAGTCAAATTAAGAGGGAAAATTGCCTTGGGTGGAATTCTTTCGTGTCTTGCGTATGTGACACATACACTTGTTAAACGGGACAAGCGGGCAGTAGAGGAATTACATCTTCGTCTCGGCCCGCCTGATCGCGTTGTTCAATTTGAACGTGGGTTTGACCTATGGCGTATCGACGCTTATGGGGAGCAGTCCTATGTGTTTCGGAACAACCGTTTAATGCCCGAAAAGCCTTTGAAAGCTGTCTGTTCTACTTATGATGTGCCACTCAATTCCATAGAACGGCTTCGCTGGAAGGGTGGAAGCCCAGAAGAAAGGAGGGAAGGATGGAAGAAATGCTCTTCCAGTCTTCCAATCTTCCAATCTTCGGATATTCTGCCTTTTCTTATTGATACGCCTTTTTCAAGGAACCCCAAGTGGTTGCAGCTTTACCCTTTGCATCCACGGCGAGCCCCTCGACTTGTATCTTCCTATCTTTATCGGTTGGGAGACGAACATCTGCTTGATCAGCCACAGTGGCTTTCACATTAGTTGTCACGAAGATCGCGTCTATCATCGTAGCATCTTCGCGCACCCCGATACGAAGCACCGTCTCACCTGCATCTTTGAATTTCCATTCTCGGTCAAACGTGCCGCCATCTAACCAGTGATTGATGCGGTCCCAGTGCCATGCGGCACCTTGTGCGACACCCCAGCGGAACTCGGTGTTCTGGGTTGCTTGTGCGTCTTCATCGGGATCAGCGGGTTGCCAAGTTACCCAGAAAGAATCACTATTGCCATCCCAAGCGATGACGTGCCCCCACAGCGCGTAGGTATCCGGTTGAGGAATATTGATAATAAACTCAGCATAGCCTCTACCTCCACCCCCTGTGGCGGCGGCACCCTCCATCCAGATGAATTTTCCGTCGGATGCGTTCTTATCGTCCGCTATAATCATCGGTTCCACAATCTCGTTTGCTAACTCGGCTTCCAGGGCAATTTGTACTTCAGCATGAAGTCCAGCAATCCCACATAAGAATAGCCCGAGTATCATCAGCGTCAATGTTATTCCGTATTTCATCGCAAACCTCCTTTCTTAAGGGTTGTCAGCTGTCGGCTATTGGCACTTGTCTGGAAGGAAACTGGATGGGAGAATCGGTACCCCAATCTTCCACCCTTCCTCCGTTCTATCCGAAGGTTTCCTTTCATTCTTCTCTTCCTGCTCTTGCTGGCTGCCAACCGCCGACTACTGATGGTTATTAACTATCTTCCCGCTTTGAGCTTTGCCCATGTTGTGGCGAGCTTATCTTGTGGTTCAACAGGTACTAAGGAATCCGCTGGAATCGGATCACGGGGACCTACTTCCGCTTCATCCTCAGAGAGATTATCAGTGATGAAGATTACATCTAACATAGTGGCATCTTCTCGGACTGCGATACGGAGCGTTGTGTCTCCGGCTGCTTCGATCTCCCATTCGCGTTCAAAAGTACCGCCATCTAACCAGTGATTGATGCGGTCCCAATGCCACTCGTCACCTTGCGCAACGCCCCAGCGGAACTCGGTGTTCTGGGTTTCTTGGGCATTTTCGTCTGGGTCGGCGGGTTGCCATGTCACCCAGAAGGAATCGCTATTTCCGTCCCAGGCAAGGACTTTTCCCCAAAGCGCGTAGGTGCCGGGTGCCGGGATAGGCAGCGTATATTCTGCCCAGCCTTCACCGCCACCGCCGGTCGTTGGAGGTCCCTCCATCCAGATAAACTGTCCTCCGGAAGCATTCGCATCGTCGGCGATTTCCATAGGTGCTTCAATAGCGTCTGCCATTTCTGCCTCAATCGCTCGTTCATAACTGTAACTTATACCGCTTGTTAGCAGCAAACCGAAGATAAAAAGTGTTCCTAACACTAACGTTTTGAAACGCATAAAAATCTCCTTTTAATAGTTGTCGGTTGTCAGTTATCAGTGAAGAGGTTTTCATGTAACAATTTACCGCTTCTTGGCGTACGTCAAGAATATAAAGCAAAAACAGATTTGGTTTTTGCATCTGGGCAAAATTTGGGTATATTGTGACAAAAGTGCCTCTTTACCGACAACTGACGACTATTTTGTTATGGGGTTTCGGATTTTGCCCCAGAGTTGAATTTGTAACGCTAATGGTGCTATCGGCAGTGCATCCGAACTACTCGTCCATTTTGGTTGCGTTGCCCATGCCCCATTATTAATCAATTCACGACGGTCAGTTCCATCGGCGCGCATGAGATGGATAACCCATCTACCGTCCTTCTCGAATTGGAAGGCAATGGTGTCTCCATCAGGTGCCCACGCTGGAACTGCCTCATCTGTTGGTGTGTCAGTGAGAGCCTGTTTATTTCCACCGTCACTTGCATCCATGATGTACAAGTCGAAATCAGCGAACTCTGCCTCTTGATGCATGGCGGCATACACAATCCGCTTACCATCCGGTGCCCACGCTGGATAGGTATCCATCAGCGGTTGATGTGTTAATCGCTGTTCCACCCGACTGTTGACATTGACCACGTATATATCCCAGTTGAGTTCCCGTTTTGAGTGGAAAACGAGGGTATTTCCATCAGGAGCCCAAGCGGGTGCCTCATCTTGAAACGGATTTTCGGTGAGGTGAATTACCTCGCCATTATTGAGATGGAGCAGATAGATGTCGAAATGCCCATTGCGATTTGACGTAAAAGCGATGCGTTTGCCGTCAGGAGCCCATGCGGGGGCTTTATCCGTTGCTGGATGATGTGTCAACCGTTGCTGATCGGTTCCATCCGTCTGCATCACATATATTTCGTGATTCCCATCGCGCCGGGAAAAGAAGGCAATCTGCGTGCCGTCAGGTGCCCATGTCGGGTAGTAATCCGCTGCAGGGTTACGCGTGAGATTCGTCGGTTGCTTTCCGGTTGTATCTGTTAAATAGATTTCCCAGTCCCCACTCACGTCCGACGCGAACGCGATAGTCGCTGGTGGATGCGACTGGCACAAAGCATTCGCAATTAAAAGCGCGAACATCACAAAAACACTGCTCTGATATACTAACAGAATTCGCATTTTTTGTCTATTTTTTTAAGTTATCGGTTGTCGGTTGTCAGTTATCAGTTAAAACCGATAGCCATTATCAGAATTTTCCGTCGCGGACCTCAAAATGGGTCGGTTTCCTGAGTGTGGTGCCACCTATCCGTACCCATTCTGCCATCCACGCAATCATCTGTTCTAAAGAGACACGCGGGTATCCAAAGCGTCGATGACATTGAGAGGCATTGCTTAGCAGTGCTGTTCCTGCCTCCTGTCCCTCAAAAATCGGTGATTTGTTGAAGAGTGTTCCGAAACGCGACGCAAGGGAGCGTATAGAAACAGTCTCTGGACCCGTTACATTGAGAATCAAGGGTGGACTTTGGCAGTGTGCGAAAGCACGCAAAGCAATGGCATTGGCATCCCCTTGCCATATCACGTTTACATTGCCCATTTCGAGGGAAATCGGCTCTTCAGCATAAACTTTTTCGGCGATATCCAACAATATCCCGTAGCGGAGGTCAATCGCGTAATTCAAACGTAGGATCGCCATCGGTGTCCCATATTGCAGTGAAAAATGGGTACATATCCGTTCACGACTTAAACAGGATTGCGCGTATTCACCAACTGGGGAAACGGATGAATCCTCAGTTGAACCACCATGGAATACTGGAGTCAACGGGTAGACGTTTCCTGTGGAAAAAACGACCAGCCGGGAATCGCGAAATTTTTCTGCCACACGTCCCGGCATATAACTGTTCATCGCCCACGTCAGGTGCTCGTTGCCTGTTGAACCGAACTTCCTACCTGCCATCAGGATCACGTTTTCAGTGTCAGGTAAGTTTTGCAAGCAGTCATCCGAGAGTAGATCCGCCGTAATCGTTTCAATACCAGTTTCTCGCAAGTCTTCTTGCAGTTTTGGTGTTGAGAAACGAGACGCACCAATGACCTTTTTAGTGATATCTGCACAGTCAATGGCGCGTTTCGCTTGTTTGGCGAGGGTCGGACCCATCTTTCCGCCCAGACCGAGAATGAGGATATCCCCTTCCAGTGCAGCGATTGACGCTATCACCTCGTCTGTCGGTTCAGATAGACGTGATTCCAGTTGGATTTCTGTTTTTATCAAGGGTTTTTTAACAATCGAATTTTACTCGTTTTCGGATAACAGATGAAACAGTTTTTTGCGGTCAAGATTTCTTCGTTGTAAGAACGACCTCAGCAGTTTCGGAAAGAGTCGAAGGAGTAGTAAATTAGCAAATCTGGATCATTCCGAATTGCCTCAACGTTTGCTGAAAGCGCGAGAACAGGACAAAAAACTAACCAAAATAACAACCTTTTCATCGTTATCTCCTTTTCTATTTTAAACAGAGAGCCTAAAATTTTAGAGGTTTTGATGGTTCGTTAACAAGGTATGTGCTGATTGTTGGTTGCTGACGAGGTTTCAAACCCCGCCAGCAACAATATATGTGTCTTTTCGATAAGCCGAAGTTAAGTTACCTGTTCGACTTAATGTTCGCCCAAGATGTGGCGAGTTTGCCTTGTGGCTCTACTGGTGTCAGGAATGATGCAGCATCTTGGTTCATACTCGCTTTGATCTCGTCTGCTGAAAGCGCACGGTTCCAGAGCCGAACCTCATCAACACTCCCAGTCCACGCTTCGCCGCTCCAGGTGCCGATTTGCACCGCACTCGTATTTTGTGCAGGTGCAACTGGGTTGCCAGACTCTTCGGAGTGTGTTACTTCGCCATCTACGTAGATCTCCACTAAGCCGCTATTATCGTCCGTATGGGTGTAGGCGAGATAATACCACTTGCCTGTTTCGAGTGTTGTTTCGTTGTCGTTGATGTCTTTGAATCCACCTGCTGCACCGTTTGTCCAAACTTTGATACCGTTCGCTGGATTCATGCCGAATCCGAAGCCGATATGTCGGGTTGCACCGCCCTGTCGAGTGCCGAAGATAATGGCGTGTGCGCTTGGAAGCCGATCCAGCTGCACCCACGCTGCTTGTGTGATTGCTCCTTCTATATGAAAGGCAGCATCGTCTTCGATAAGGACGTGGTCTGCTGAAGCCGCAAATTGCAATGCCATTCCGTGCTTCCCATCAATCCATTTTGCATTGCCCTTTAGCTCACCCTCAAAACCGTTTGCGGATAAGTCTTGGGTCGCAGTACCGGAACCTTCATCGAGTGGCATGTATAGGACAAGTCCTTCCATTAGGTCGGCGTGGGAAAACGCCACACAGATAAGTAAACAGAGTGTGATTGTTGAAAAGATTTTCATAGGGTCTCCTTTGTTGAAAAGTGAACAGTTTAGCATCATATTGAATTACAAAACGCAGAGAAGAATGGATATTCTTTTGTACTTGAATCATATCGTAACAGATTTTCGTTTTTGTTTCAACACAGAAGATAAAAAGTCGATTGCTTGTTAAGGCGATATGCTTTTCGCACAACGGAACCCGAGGGCACCGATGCCAGCATAAGCCGGACTCGTCCCGTGGCGATTTGAGGCACGCAACCACTCAGGTTCGCTATTCCATCCGCCACCGCGCAGAACACGAAAATCTACGATGTTTTCAAAATTGTTGACAATTTCTTCGGCGTTCTTCGCGCCTGCGGTGGGGTTTCGACGAGGAGAGTTGGCATAGAAGTCGGCTTGATATTCGTCAAGGCACCACTCCCATACGTTACCTGCGATGTCATGTACACCGTAGTCGTTTGGAGGATATTCGCCGACAGGGGTTGTCTCACCAAGACGTTTGCCGTAGTTTGCCCTATTGAAATTAATGCCGTTGCCCCATGGGTACTGTTTTCTTTCTAAGCCACCGCGTGCTGCTTTCTCCCATTCTGCTTCTGTCGGTAAACGCTTATCTACCCAGACGGCATAAGCCATCGCTGCATACCAACTTACATAGCGTACGGGACGGTCCCGTTCCCCAAGCGGGAAGTTATTCCCATTCCAGTCTTGTAGGTAATTGGCATCGCGGAATCTTGCATCGATGCGGTCTTTTTGCCACGCGGGGTTCGCAAGGAGAAAATCCTTAAATTCTCCGTTGGTTACCTCGTTTGCGTCTATGTAAAACGCGTCGAGGTGAACTTTATGCACCGGCTGTTCGTCGTTATCAGCGTTCCCGTCGTTGCTGCCCATCTGGAATTCACCTTCTGGAATCAGTACCATTCCGTCTGGAATAATAGGTTCGGGTTCAGGGATAATTTCCGGTTCGAGTTCGGGGGACACATCAGTCGTTGCAGAGGTAGGTGTTGCGACGGTGTAGGTAAGTGTTTGAGCGCCATCCGACCACGTAATTGATAGCGAGAGTGGCCCCGGGGTGAAGGGACCGGAGATTGTAACCGTTGTACCTAATTGTTTTACGACACCTACATTTACGGACACGTTGCTCGGAACACCGTCAAAAGTAACAATAATAATTCCGTTGGCATTGATAGTGCTTCCATCTGGTGGTTCCGCACTCACCAATGCGATTGGGGCAACCTCATCATCTTCTTCACGCTGTCCGCAACTTACTATGTAAACAGCAGAAAAACATATAAGTGCAAGACCGAACAGTCTAAATAAAATTCTCATCAATTGTTTCCTTTGTGCTGCTGGCATAGGTTCTTTCTGTAAGAGTGAACTGTGCTTGCAGCTGCCGGTATCAATAAACCTCCAAATAGTTGTCCGTCTCCCACTGGCTGATGCTCCAATGGTAGTTTCGCCATTCCTCACGTTTGACCTGAATGTAGTAGTCCGCGTACTCATTTCCAAGCGCGTTTTTGATGACTTTGTCTTCTTCGAGCGCGTCTACGGCTTCGCTGAGTGTCGTTGGCAAGGCACCAATACCCCGTCGCTGCAATTCATCCTCTGGAACCTCGTAAAGGTTGTCCTCGTTTTGCACGCCGGGATCCATCTGATTTTCGATACCGTCTAATCCGGCTGCAAGCAGTACCGTCGCTGCCAGATAAGGATTCGCTGCGCCATCACTTAATCGATTTTCGATGCGTCCCGGTGCTGGAATCCGAATCATCTGCGTCCGATTGTTGGCACCGTAGGTAACGTAAACAGGTGCCCATGATGAACCGGAACGCGGTGGTCTACGAACCAAACGTTTGTAGCTATTCACAATCGGATTCGTGACCGCCGTGACCGCTTTCGCGTGTTTCAGAACGCCCCCTGTGAACCAGTAAGCAAGTTGAGATAAACCGTTTTTATCGTTCTCATCAAGGAACAGGTTCGTCTGATTCGCCGTATCCCAGAGACTCATGTGAAAATGCGCGCCGTTGCCCGTCAGGTTGGTGAACGGCTTCGGCATGAATGTTGCCAATAATCCTCGTTCCTCAGCGATCGTTTTAACCATCCACTTGAAGAAAGTATGTCGATCGGTTGTTGTGAGCGCGTCCGAATAGGTCCAGTTGGTTTCAAATTGGCAGGTTCCATCTTCGTGGTCGTTTGCGTAAGGTTCCCACCCCAATTCTTGCATATATTTAATCAGGGTTGTCATCATGTCAAGATTGCGGTGCAACGCTCTTAGATCGTAGCACGGTTTATCTAAAGTATCAAGTTTATCCCATGGTGTGTATTGCCCTGTCTCGTCCTGCTTCAAAAGCATGAATTCCGCCTCAATACCGACATTGAAAAGGTAACCCATTTCTCTTGTTTTTTCTAATTGCTGTCGCAGGATAGTCCTCGGACAGTAGTGCCACGATTTACCTTCGACATACATATCCCCTGCTACCCACGCTAAGTTTTTCCGCCATGGGACGATTGTCAATGAATTAAAATCAGGAATGCTCGCCATTTCTGGGTCGTGTGGATATTGCCCTATCTCGCCTGCGGCAAAGCCTCCGAAACCCGCGCCCTCTTCTGCCATTTCCTCAAGATGTGTGGATGGGATAACCTTACCTTTCGGGGTCCCACTCATTTCTACAAAAGAGCAGAGAAAGAACTCAACGCCATTCTCTTCGACGAAGCGTTTGACTTGGTCTTGCGTCATGAAATTGTTCTCCGATGCTGTGTGTAGAGGATTATGCCTCAGAAATAAAACTATGGTAAAATCTAAAAATGCTAACGCCAAAATACGGAAACATGATAACATTATAACCGAAGTCTTGAAAATAGCAATGCCTAAAGTTTGGGATGAAAGGAGGAACGATGAAGTTCTTCTCTCGCTTCTACACACTGCTACATAAAAGGGTGGCACTTTTGATTGGGGGGCTAATTGTCGTCTACCTGCTACCGATCTGGTTGTTCCCTTATTTTCCGACGCAAGACGGCGTAAGCCATGTCTATAACTCCCAAATCTTGACAGAATACAGCAACCCCGAATATGAATTTCGTGATTATTACGAGATTAACTGGTATCCTTTTCCAAACTGGCTCTCGCACTTTTCGTTGGCGATGTTAATGTTCGTCTTTCCGCCGCTCATCGCCGAGAAAATCTTTCTGAGTCTCTATGTTATCCTGTTCCCGCTCGCAATCTATTATTTCCTCAATGCTGTCCAACGTGGACGATATGCCCTCGTCATACTTAGTTTTACCTTTATCTACAATTATCTCTTTCTCATGGGGTTCTACAATTTCGCTGTCAGCGTCCCTCTCTTTTTACTTGCACTCGGCTACTGGTGGAAACACAAGGACGAGATGAACAGAAAACGTATCGTTCTACTCAACTTGCTCATTGTTATCACCTATTTCGCTCATCTCATCTCTTACGCCTTCATCTTGTTTTCTATCGCTTTGCTGGCACTGTTCCATTTCAGACGAGACTTCAAACGGATCCTCATTACAGGCTGCTACCTCCTACCGGCAGCCCTACTTCTTATCGCCTACCTCCCTACTTCGGACTTATTGGCAGGTGAACCGCCTGAATTTGGACTCGGACGGGTCGGAGAACTCTTCGCCAACTTGGTCGGTATGCATGTGCTGGTCTCTTACACTGAGGCTCCGAGTTGGCTTTCCGTTGTTGTGTCTGCTTTTTTAATCTTTCTTTGTGTTGTAACAATCTGGCAAAACAGGAAGGAGACAGCAGCGCATACTGGACAGAAGGCGTTTCTATGTCTTGCTGGTGTGCTTTTCGGACTCTATTTTATCCTACCGAATTCGATCGGTCCGGGGGGTTGGGTCAATGATAGGATTGCCATTTTAGCCACCCTTGTTTTATGTGCATGGTTCCGTGGATTTGATAAGCAACAGTGGCAACGTGTATTCACAGCGGTCGTTACGTTTTTCGCACTCGTTAACATCGTTTATGTTGGCGTTCTCTTCAGAAATCTCAACGCTGAGATAAGCGAGTTTAACGCTTTTGTGCAGCGGGTTGAGAAGAATAAGGTCATCCTCCCGCTTCACTTTGATCCGAGGGGCAGTTCCGAACGCGTCGGTATCTTTGTCAATGCGGCGAATTACTACTGCCTTGACAACGGCTGCATCAACCTCGGCAACTATGAGATACAGTTTGACTATTTTCCGATTCGATTCAACGCAGATTTTGAAACGCCATTAGAAGAGAAGGAATGGGTGCAAGTTGTGCACTGGCAGCCGGAGCGGATTGATCTCTGCGATTATGCTGACAATGTGGACTATCTGTTGTTGTGGGATACCCCGGACGAACCTATCGTCGCTGATGCGATTGAGAGGTGTTATACGTTGGTCGCATCTGAGGGGAGGTTGAAACTTTTTAAGGGCAGGCGATAACACCACACTGAAGCGAGTAGAGGTAGGGAAATGTAAGGACTACTTCAATACTGCCCACGGAAGGTGAGCGTCGCGATTGTGTGTGTATAGTTGAGAAAGTCAAGCAGCGGATCTTCTTCGTTGGTGTGGTTTCGGGTTATCTGGTAATCGGCGTTGAGTGTTAGATACGAATTGAATTGCCAGTTCAGCTGCACATTCGCGCCTATCTGTGTATCCCGACGGTTTATTGGATTTTTTGGGATATTTCCCGTTTCGTCGATCGTCTGTCTGCCTTCAAACTGTACCCACAGTCTGGAGAGTCGGAGTCGTAACCAACGTCCGGTATCAAATCGATAAAAGGAACTCGCTGCGACCTCGGTGCTGACGAAGTTGAAGAAATCGACGTTGGAACGATTCAGGAATAGGTTAATCTCTTCCTGAAACATGAGTCCTTCCGTTGCTACTTGTATGAGTTTCGCGGAGCCGATATGTCGCCAGTCTTTTCGGCGTTCATTGTCGTCCAGTCCTGTCACACCTAAAATGAGGTTGTTCAAATTGGTTTGGTAGCTGCCGTGTTCTATCCCGTATTCCAGTTTGCCGAGTACCTGTTTGAGTATCCCAAATTCCACGCGCGATGTCATCTTATGGCTGGTGGAACCGACAAGTAGAAAATCCTCTCTACGTGCGTCTTCATCATCGAACCGGTGTAGACGTAGATTATATTCCAACACACGTCCAAAACGTAGACCAAGCTGCTGTTCTATGTTGTTGTAAACGTTTGAGGTACGCACGAAACGTTGCAACTGATACGAGGTAGTGAATGGTGGTAAACTTATAAGGGGTTGGAAACTCAGTTCGGTTGAGAGTATGTTACTGAACGCGTCAAATTCGTTAAGTTTTCCTTCAGCACCGGTATATTTTTCAACTTGGGGTGTATATTGTAATTTGAGTCGGAGTTTATCGGCTATCGGTAAATCTCCGCCTAAGTTAACACCGAGGCGGTTAATCAAGCCAGCAAGTTGAGGATCTTCTTGTCCGGCAAGACTGCTCGTGTAAGGATCTACACTCAAGCCGAGTTCGATGTGATTGTTAAACGTATTGGAAAAATGGGCATTGAGTGTCAGTTTTGCGGATTCCGTTTTAGAGTTTTCAGATTTTTTTTCCAAAAGGTCTTGTCCGAATTCGCCTTGGAATTGTGCGTACACGCTGCTTACGACCAGTTCTATAAAGATGAAGAGGCATGTCACCAAAGAGAGGGTTACTGTTTTCATTGTTTTTTGCAGATGTTGTTAGACACGGTTGAATATGATTCAAACAGTGACCTGGTTTGTCCTTTAATCGTTGTGTTTTTCCGTACGCGCGTAGGTATCTTTAAGAATCATTCCCTTCTCAAGTTTGGCCAGCCATGTATGCCGATTGACAGAACAGTCACCCGTTACCGGGTTACACTGTAAAAAGAAGCCGATCAATCCGGCGGGAGTAAGTTTCTCTGTCAGGATTTCTACTGCAAGTTCATAAAGTTCTATATCTGTCAATTTTTGAACCTTTTTTGGCAGTAATTTTTTCTCTCCGGCAAGAACTTTCTTCGCGAGAGTCTCGAATTTAGGATCTGACTGACCGGCCTCACGCGCGTTTTGAATTTTCTTGATTTCTTTGAGACCTGTTTCTCTATCGATTTTAGCGAGCCATTTATGCCGCTCAACCGTGTAATCACCTGTACCCGGTTCGCACTGCCTGAGGAACCGGGACACTCCAGTCGGACCGAGTTTCTCCAAAAGTGTTTCAACACCGAGTTCAAAAAACTCAATATTCGTCATCTCCAGCATTTCTAATCTCCTGTAACCAGGTATAGGGGTTTTCAACACGAACTTGAAGTAGTGCTCTGACGCGGTTACTTGTCCTGATCAACCTGTCATCCGTTGTGAGGAAGACATCAGCCTGGCTACTTTCTGCACAGGCAAGGTGCAATGCATCAAACCACTTAAATCCCAGAGTTTCAAGTTCTTCGCCTCTTATATTTTCGATCGCACCTATCGAAACGTTTTGATACGCGCGATTCAACTGAGTTCTCATGTAATTGCGTTGGATTTGGTTTGGAGTGTTGTTGACTTCAAAAATCAAGACATCACTCGTAATCCAGAAACATTGTTCTGTGAAACAGGACTTGAGAAGAGTCTGAATAGCTTCCGTTTCTCGGCGAATCCGAGTCTGCGTCTGATCATTAAACGGACGACTCAGACAACACGTGTCAAGATAAATCTTCAAGTTATGGATGTGTGTTTTCACTCAGTTACTCTGATCTTTTGTCTTTATTCTATCATTCCGACTTGTGGGCTTGAGGCGGTCGCGTAGAGTTTCCGGGGTATCCGTCCTGCTAAAAATGCTGCTCTCCCTGCTTCCACCGCTTTTTTCATCGCCTCCGCCATCAGGGCGGGACGGTGTGCTTTCGCGACGGCTGTGTTGAGCAGAACACCGTCGCACCCTAATTCCATTGCTATCGCTGCGTCTGAGGCAGTGCCGACACCAGCATCCACGATGAGCGGCACCTGCACAAGGTCCCGAATAATCTGAATGTTGTACGGATTACGAATCCCCATCCCTGAGCCGATCGGTGCACCCAAAGGCATCACAGCCGCGCATCCGATATCTTCTAATTTCTTACATGTAATCGGATCGTCGTTGCAATACGGTAGCACCGTGAAGCCGTCTTTCACAAGCGTTTCCGCTGCGCTGAGGAGCTGCTCCACATCTGGAAACAGCGTTTCTTCATCACCGATAACTTCAACTTTGATGAGAGATGTCTCAAGGGCTTCTCGCGCGAGGTTCGCTGTTAGAATTGCGTCCTTTGCTGTGAAGCAGCCAGCAGTATTCGGGAGGATGGTCATACCGCGTTCACGGAGGAGTGCGAACAGGTTCTCGCCGGAGGAGTCCGTGAATTTCACGCGGCGCATCGACACCGTCGCGATTTCGGCACCGCTCGCGGTAATGGCTTCCGTCATTATATGGAAGTTCGGATACCCTGCTGTTCCGATAAGCAGCCGTGATGCATAAATTTGGTCTGCGATTTTGAATTCTTGCATTTTTTAAAGTATGGGGTTTTGTTTGGTTCTGTTGAACCCAACGGCCCTCTTGGTTTTTCATCGTGCTTTACTTACAAATCTATCCCCTTGCATTTTCAATTAGTATAGCAGCGTCAAGGTCTCTTTATCAAGTGGTTTTTTATTGTGGGATTTACGATGACTTGGACATTGTCGCGAGGCGTATTTACATGAAAATTGAAGCACCTCTATACTTCCAACTTTCCAACGCTTGTGAAGATCAAAAAGGTAGATTTAATGTTCAAACTTGCTTGATTTTTGAGGGGAAGTAGCGTATAATTCAATCGTGTGAATGCAACCCTTAAATGCTAATAATGGAGACAGGAAAAACGTGAACTACCGCGAGATTTTAGAAAACATTAGACTTGCCTTCCCGCAACCTACATCTGACCCGATACATGATTCCTATTTCGTGCATTCCATCATGCGTGCACTGGACCAGGTTGACGCGCTCAAAACACATCTGCCGATGCTCGGGAGTATCGTCTCAGGGGACTTTGAAAAAGCGCGACAGACAGTATTACCGGACGCTATGTCCTCGGTTGAGGATGTCACGGCTGAGCTCATCGATTATCTTCGAGGGATGACTATCTTCGGGCATCCTCGGACGCAACAGAACGTTATTCCGCCGACAACAATTCCAAGTGTGATAGGCGTGCTGCTCGCTTCTCTCTACAATCCGAACATCAGTTGGGATGAGTATAGTCGCCTCGTGGCGTTGGCTGAAGTTGAAGTCGTCGCAATGACCACGAAGATGGTTGGATATGACGCGGAAAAGGCAAGTGGTGTGTTTACCTTTGGTGGTACTGGAACCACACTCTACGGGGTGAAGCTCGGTTTGGAAAAGGCGTGCCCGGGGACGATGCAAAACGGAACCCCTGAAGAGGCGGTTGTGTTCGTATCAGATGCCGGACACTATTGTGCGACGAATATTGTCGGTTGGCTCGGCATGGGAACGAACAATCTGGTTACAATACCAACGACTTATGACAACGAAATTGACCTCGCCCAATTGGAACAGGCGGCTCGGGAAGCACTCACAAACGGAAAAAAGATCGCTGCGATCATTGCGACGTTAGGAACCACGGATGCGTTCGGCTTGGACGATTTAGAGAGCATTGTGGCGTTACGCGATACACTCGTTGATGAATTCCAACTCGACTACCGTCCGCATATTCACGCCGATGCTGTTATCGGATGGGCATGGTCGGTATTTAACGACTATGACCTTGAGGGGAATCCCTTAGAATTTCGCCCGCGTACCGTTCGGGCTTTGGCAGGCGCGTGCCGACGCATACGGCACCTATCGCTCGCGGATTCCATCGGGATCGACTTTCATAAGACAGGCTTTACGCCTTATATCTCCAGTCTTGTCCTCGTCAAAAATCAAGAGGACCTCAATTTAGTGAAGCGTCATCCGGAACAGATGCCGTATCTCTATCACTTCGGGGAACATCGCCCCGGCATGTATACCCTTGAAACCTCCAGAGCAGGGACGGGGCCCCTTGCAGCCCTTGCGAATCTCCGATTGTTCGGGGAGCAAGGCTTGCGAGTCATCATCGGACACATTGTTGAGATGACACAACTCCTGCGGGAACACCTGGAAGGACACGCGGGTACCACCGTCTTGAACCGAGACAACTTTGGAACCGTCACCCTTTTCCGTGCTTATCCAGAGGCAGTGGACACCTTCTCAATCAAACGACAGGAATTTGAGGATGCTGCGTATCGTGAGAGTTTGCGGACGCATAACGAATACAACCGTAAAATCTTTGACTACGTGCATTCAGAGGCAATGGAAGGTAGAGGCGTGGTCATTTCCACAACCGATTGCTATCGACAGACAAACTATGGAGAACCGATCGTCGCACTGAAATCGTATATCCTATCTCCGTTTGTTGATGAAGCCGATGTCAAAACTGTTGTTGATAAGGTCTTGGAGGCCAGAGAGAAGGTTGGGTGTAGTGTGAGTTGTTAGTTTGCGTTAATTGGTCTGAATCATGGATTATCACGGATGACGCAAATGTTCCCAACCCCCCATACACCGTCGGAATGGCCAAGGTATCAACCTCCCTGCACAGCGCGGATGATCTCAACTTCACTCCCTTCGTGAAGTTCGGTGGCTTGCCACTTCGTTTTCGGGATGACCTCTCGGTCCACAGCGACAGCGATGCCTGCTTGTGTCGGATTCAACTCCAAGGCGATGAGCAGGTCGTGAATGTTTAAATTTGAACGGACTTTTTTGTCTTCGCCGTTAACACTTATTTTCATATTTTTTAAGTGCGGTTACGGCACACGACGTGTGCCTATTACTTTAAAAACCGGTCTAATTGAAACGGGGCGATTGTCTCTGAAGTTTTGCCTGTCAGAATTAGTTTGGTTATCTCGTAAGCCGTAATGGGTGTGAGTAGAATACCGTTGCGGTAATGTCCTGTTGCGTATATCAGATTCTCAATGGGGGTTTCGCCGAGTATGGGGGCGTTGTCTCTACTGCCCGGACGTAAACCCGTCCATGTCTCCAGAAGCGGCAGTTCGTAAATGCCCGGCACTGCTTCCCACGCCCCACGGAGCAGCTCAAATGCGCCACCAGCTGTTAAGCGTGTGTCAAATCCCATCTCCTCACTCGTCGCACCGACGATAAGTCTACCATCGGTTCTCGGCACTAAATATACTGATGTCGGATACCTTGCCCTGACAGTGCGGATGACATTTTTAACCGTAATACCGGCTTCCATCTGCAATGCCAACATCTGTCCTTTCACAGGACGCACCGGCGGAACGATAGTGTTTGGTAATCCTTCAATTTGTGCAGACCAGCATCCTGCTGCGAGAATCAGCGTATCAGCTGCCTGAAAACCGTTTTGTGTTTGAACACCCGTTGCGACTCTGTTTTCTATAACGATGCTCTCAATGGTGTTATTTTCATGCAGCACGCCTCCACACGCCTGAAAGGAACGCTGGAGGGCTTTTACCATGAGTCGGTTATCAACTTGATGATCGGTCGCGCAACGGATGGCTGCAGTCACACGAGGTGAAAGGGCTGGTTCGATTTCACGCGATGCGCGTCCCGTCAACCATTCGACATCTAATCCTAATTCCTGTTGTGAAGCGTGAAGATGCCGAAGTTGATGTGTATCATCAGGCTCTAATCCGACGATAAGCGTGCCTTCCACCCTATAACCGACGGACATGTCAGCATCCGCTTCTAATTCGCGAACCCATTGCGGATAGCGTTGTAGACTTTGACAGCCGAGTTTAAGCAGTTCCGGTTCTTCGTTGTGTGCTTCAGCGAGGGGCGCGAGCATCCCAGCGGCTGCCCAAGAGGCGGCGCGTCCGGCTTCAGCGCGATCGTAAATGGTGACGGAGACCCCCGATTTTGCAAGCTGCCACCCGATACCGAGTCCGATCACACCGCCACCGATGATGAGAACGTTTTTATTTACCATTAATTCAGTAGGTGAAGCGACTATTCTGCCAATACATTTTTTCACTTCGCACGAAGGACGTGGGGCTGACCGCTGACAACTTCGGAACGTTGACGAACGGTAGTCTCTACTCCTTTGAAAACCTGTCCAATTGAAATGGGGCGATTGTTTCTGATGTCTCACCCGTCAGAATCAGTTTGGCTATCTCGTAAGCTGTAATGGGTGTGAGTAAGATGCCGTTGCGATAGTGTCCTGTTGCGTATATTAGATTCTCGACAGATGTTTTGCCGAGTATGGGAGCATTGTCGCTGCTACCGGGGCGTAAACCTGTCCATGTTTCGATAAGTGGCAGTTCATAAACATCCGGCACAGCTTCATACGCCCCGCGGAGGAGTTCATATATACCGCCAACGGTCAGATCCGTGTCAAACCCGATTTCCTCGGTTGTTGCACCGACAACAAGTCTACCATCGGTTCTTGGCACTAAATATACTGGCATCGGGTACCTCGCCTTGACGGTACGGATGACGTTTTTGATCGTAATGCCCTCCCGCATTTGCAACGCCAACATCTGTCCCTTCACGGGACGCACGGGAGGGATAATCGTATCCGGTAACCCCCTGATCTGCCCAGACCAGCATCCTGCGGCGAGAATGAGTGTATCAGCTGCCTGAAAACCGTCTTGTGTTTGAACACCCGTTGCGAGTCCGTTTTCTATGACAATTCTTTCAACAGTGCTATTTTGATGCAACACGCCGCCGCGCCCCTGATAGGCACGCTGAAGTGCCTGAGCCATCAATCGGTTATCGACTTGATGGTCAGTTTCGCAACGAATAGCTGCAGTCACATACGGTGAGAGTGCGCCTTCAATTTCACGTGCTTCTTGTCCGCTCAACCACTCGACATTCAACCCTAAATCTTGTTGTAAGTCATAAGTATGCTGGAGTTGATATGTATCATCAGCTTCAATACCTATAATGAGTGTACCTTCTGCTCGGTAACCGATTCGCATTTCTGTTTCGGCTTCTAACTCATCGACCCATTCTGGGTAGCGTGCTAAACTTTGATTGCTGAGTTTGAGGAGGTCGAGTTCGTCGATATGTGCTTCAGCAATTGGACCGAGCATACCGCCGGCTGCCCAAGAAGCACCGCGTCCGGCTTGTCCGCGCTCATGAATGGTGACAGCAGCACCTGCTTTCGCAAGCTGCCATCCGATACCAAGTCCAATTACACCGCCACCAATAATGAGAATTTTCTTATTTTTCATTATTCTCCATCTCTAAAAAAGCAAATTTTGGAAGCATGACAATTTTTCGTTTTTGATTCAATCCACGGGCATGGCGTGCGCTGGGATTTCCACACCCTGTTCGCTCCAGAATTTGTATGCGCCACGGTGTAGTGGAATAACAAACGCCTTCGGTCCGTTCTCTATCGTCATATCTGCCGCGGCTTGATTTGTCTGGAGCATCATCTGATGTCCTTCTGGTGCGTAAACATGCTTTAGAAGTTTATAGATAGTTTCCTCGCTGACCGCTTTGTTGGCGATAAGTACCGTCGGCATCAGGAGCGTTCTCACCGGTTCAACTTTGCCTTCATAAGCACCTTCTGGTAAAGACCCAGAGAGATAGAACGGGTACTTTTCATAGAAGCCGTACTTCTTCGCGGCTACGTCAAGGTCGATCATCCGAATGGATTTAATTGCTGTGAGTTGAATAACAGCACTGTTCGGGACACTGACGAGCCATTGGAACCCAGCGACCTGTCCGTCTTGAAGTGCTTCGGCAGCGGCACTACCGCCTTTGTAGATCGGTGTGAACTTGCCCCAGATGCCAGCGAGTCTTGAGAGTCGTTCCAATGTTTGTGCAGTCCCGGAGCCACTCGCGCCAGAAGCGATTTTTTTACCGACAATATCCTCAAACTGGTGAACATCGCTGTGTGCCAGCGTTGAGAACTGGTCATAAGCAATGAAAAGCAGTGTCACCATGCGAATGTTGGTTTTCGGTCCCTCTTCTGTGAAGATTTCTTCGCCGTGGTAGCCGAGATAGCTCTCAGAAGCAAAAACGACACCGAGTGCTTCAGTATCGTCATTCACACGCCGTGTGTTTTCGACTGAACCGGCGGAAGCACCGACAGATATTTTGAGATGCGGTTCCTGTTGGGTCAAAATACGGCTAACGCCCCCGGCAAATTGTGAAAAGCTACCACCAATCACACCGCCTAAAATTGAAAGCCATTCCTTTTCCTGACGCGAGGCATCGGTTGTTTTCGCTTTTTCACTTGACTGCTTATCGCTACATCCGTGAAGGACAACCAGCACAGTTAGCATGAAAGCTGTGAACATAAATAATAAATTATGATGTGCGTCTCTGTTCTTTGTAAACATAAGGTTTCCTTTTTCGTTTGTATATTGAATAGTTGTCGGTTATCGGTTATCGGTTATCAGTCCGTAGGTTGGGTTGAACGGTTTCTTACTGAGAACCTCATAGAGGAGAAAATTTTCAAGTTCATCAAGAACTTGAAATCACCAGAGCACGAGTGAAACCCAACGCTTCTTTGTAGTTTGGATTGTTGGGTTTCGCTACCTTTATTTGTGAGGATGGTTCATGGAAAATGGGTGTTCTCTATAAATTGTAAAGTTCTTGGTCATTTATCGCTCAACCCAACCTACGATTATATCTGCTCTTTAACCTCTTTAACCGATGACTGATAACTATAAGAATACCAGATATTTTCTTGTATTTCAAGGGTTTTCTGGGTGTCACTTACCCCCATTTTTTTCTGAAGGTTTGTGGTGAAAGGTATTTGTTGTTAAAAGTGTGAGAAACTTAGTCGGTTTATGATAAAATACCTCCTTACAGCAACAGTTTGTAAACTAACTTCACAAAACATGTAAGGAGGTATTTTATGAAAAAGAGATACCCGAAGCGGGTAAATCCAGAAACCATGATAACACGTTTTGAAGAAATAATCAAATCTGTTGGTCTGAAAAAACCGAGTTTGCGTAATCTCCTCTTCGTCTTGATTGCGATCAGTGTTGCGCGAACATTTCGGATCAATGAGATTGCGTCTCGCTTGCCTATCAGTGTTGCCCGGGAGAAGTCGAAACACAAAAGGTTTCTGCGTTTCCTTGAAACGCCCTTGCCGATTGATGCGCTCAAGGCAGCGTGGTTTGTGTCGGTTGTGAGATGGTGTTGCCAGGCTGCCAACGACCATCTGTATTTGCTCGTTGATGAGACGCAACTCATTGCTGAGTGGAAGGCACTTGTGGTTGCGATCCCGTTTCGACATCGTGCGATCCCTGTGTTCTGGTTCATCTATAATGATCAGCAGATCCGCGACGGTATCTATAAAAGTCATAACGAGATCATCCAATACTTCTCTGAGTTTGTGTATCAAGAGGCTTTAGGGGTGGTGTCGAAGCAGCACCAACGTCCTGTTCTGGTCTTTGACCGTGGTTTTGCGCGTGCGCGATACGTCATCAAGTTTCTCAAGTCCCGGGATATTCTGTTCGTGATGCGTGTTCCGAGGCATGTCGGTATTACGCTTGACGCAAGTCTGAAGAAACTTGATGACTTGGAAGATGGCTGGTATCCGCACATCCTTTATCAGGCGCAAGAGCAGATACCGCTCCAACTTTATATCATTAGAGACGATGCTTTCAAAGACCCGATGTATCTCATCTCAAATCGCCTCTCTGGACATCAGATACATCACTGCTACAAACGCCGAATGCAGATTGAACACGGTTTCCGAGATATAAAGTCCTGCTTCGGATTTGGAAAACTCGTCTTGAAAAAACCGACACAGGCCCGTCTTGAGAGACTTTGGTTGGTTGCCTGTTTCGCCTATGGATTGCTTTTTATCAGTTATGAGAAGGTAGCCTCTACACATTGGCAGAAGGCATATAACACTAAGAACAGGAAAACTTTTTCTGTTATTACTGTTATCAAACGCGTTCTCACGGATTTATGGAACCAACACTTTCTTATTTCCTTTTTCACTCACAGACATACAAGGGGCGATCCATTCTGAGTTTACAGCAGATGACTACTTTTCTCACTGATAAACCTAACAATATCAACCACACACTGCTCTCGAAAAAAAATGGGGGTAAGTGACTTTTCTGGGTTGGGTAGAAGCCCAATTTCTCGGAAACTTAAATTTTCTTGATAAATCTTCCGAAGGCTGCTAAATTATAGGCGTAAGAGGTAACCAAAGGAAGAGAAGGAGGCGAAAAAACAGTGAAACGCATCTTTTCATATCTGCTGTTGATAGGATTCAGCCTGTGCTTCGTTATTGGCACGGTTGCTGTTGGTGAGGCTGCTCCAAAGAAGCGGATTGCTGTCCTCTATTTTGAAGACCACAGCCGCTTTGATTCTCCTACCGGCTGCGGTTGTATACCCAGTTTCATCGGCAATATTTTTAGCACAAAAAAACGATGGGATTTGGAAGCAGGATTTGCTAAAATGCTCAATCGGAAGCTCGTCGAAACGAATATGTATGAACCCGTCAGCAAAGATGAACTCCTTGATGCCATGGCATTTATGACACTCTCACGGCACGGATTAGAGAAACTAAATCAAGAACAACGCGCAGAACTTGCGAAGCATCTCAATGCAGATGTAATTGTGGTAGGCGATATCCGGAAATTTAATCAGGAACGTTTCAGAACCAACGCTTCACGCACGCTGCGGGAAGGCGGTCGCGAAGCGCAGCGGGGACCTGTCGGCGCAAGTTATGTTGCCCCTGTTATTTTGCGGGGCTCTATACACCGTGCCACCATTAAACTGAACATGAAATTCTACAATGCATCCGGGAATCCGGTAGCAGAACCCCGAATCTCCGCCAGTCGGGACCACAATTATCTCGGCACAAAAGTCGCTTCCCTTGAAGCGAGCAGGACAGAGGACGGAACGAACCTCACTTTTGGGCAAACGACGGAAAGTCAACGAAAAAATCCACGCCCGATTGTCAAACCGGTTGAGCTGAATGAAATCCAGTTTGCAAGTGCTGAATACGACAGAACGCTTTTCGGCATCGTAACCAATGAGGCATTAATTAAAGTGGTTTTGGCACTCCGAGATAGTGTTGGACCCAACTTCATCACACCTTGGGAACCGAAAACTGCAACCGCCAAAGAAGGACAGGGAAAACCCACAGCGGCACCTGGCGAGCCGATCAAAGGCAAGATCCAATATGTGGATAGTGAGCATCCTGATAAAATCTATGTCAATATTGGTTCCAACAGGGATATAGCCATCAACCAGGAGTTTGACGTTTATACGAAAGGTAAGCCGGTGCGCGATTTGGACACGGGTGAAATCCTAACATACGTGCCAAAACAGATCGGACGCGTGGCGGTTTCCGAAATCCTGAATGATAAAGTTTCCATTTTTCGCGTCGTTGAAACCACGGAACCTCTCAAAGAAGGCGATATTGTGCGCGAGATCTCACCCGATTCTAATGGGTCTGAAGCGGATTCGTCTGAAGAACAGCAATAAACCTTAATTGAAAAGGAGTTTTGTTATGATGCACCTCTCAACTTTTAACGGCAACTTTTTATCTGAAAGCAAGGTTTGGGTCAAGGCAGTTCTCCTTTTCTGCATTTTGACAGCATGTCTTGTAATGCTGTTCGGATGTGCTGATTCAGAAAAGAAGGGTGAGGAGGCAGATGCCACTGCTACTAAAAAGATTAAAATCGGTTTGTCTATGGACTCTTTACGTGTAGAGCGATGGCAGAAAGACAGGGATATTTTCACGGCTGAGGCAGAGAAACTCGGTGCTGAAGTTATCGTCCAATCTGCTGATGGCGATGAACGCCGACAAAACGAACAAGCGGAAAATATGATTACGCAAGGCGTTGATGTTCTCGTTGTCATTCCTAAAGATAGTGTCGCTGCCGCCCAAATCGTCCAAGCTGCGCACGCAGAGGGTATCAAAGTCATCGCGTATGACCGATTGATTCGCGAGAGTTCACCCGATCTCTATATTTCCTTTGACAATGAGCAGGTTGGGTATTTGCAAGCCGAATATATCCTCCGTCAAAAGCCAAAAGGTGCTTATTTCTTGCTCGGTGGTGCACCAACCGACAATAACGCACAACTCCTTCGGCAGGGACAGCTCCGTGCCTTGCAACCCTCGATTGATAGTGGCGACATTCGATTGGTGGCGGGAGGCGAACATTGGGCGGTTAATTGGGACCCACGGGACGCACTCAAGAAGGCTGAACAGGTCTTGACGCAGACGAACAACGAAATAGATGCTGTGGTCGCGTCCAATGACGGCACTGCTGGTGGTGTTATACAAGCACTTGAGGGTCAGAATTTGGCGGGAACTGTCCTTGTTTCTGGGCAGGATGCGGAGCTCGCTGCGTGCCAACGGATTGTCAAAGGCACACAAACCATGACGGTTTACAAACCGATTCACCTCATCGCAACAAAGGCGGCACAAGCCGCTGTCGCCCTCGCAAAGGGTGAAACAATCACTGAAGCAACGCAGACCGTTAACAACGGCAAAATTGACGTGCCATCAATCCTGCTGACACCCATCCAAGTTGACAAGGAAAACCTGAACGAAGAGGTTATTAAAGATGGGTTTCACACACACGAAGCGGTTTATCAGGAATAGTTATCAGTACGATTTTTCTGCGAAAAATCTTTCGGTACTCAGTTATCAGTTAAGAGACAATTTGTGGCGGGTGCTTTTCTCGTAAATGCCACAAGAATATGACTGATTACTGAAAACTAATACAATATGTCTATTTTTCTCATTGGGACGGATGCTCCAGACATCGGAATCGGGGACCGGCTGAGTTGGGTATGGCGTTCCGATGCCTATCAAAACATTATTGTTATAGCACTTCTTGTTGGCGCGGCATGGCTTCTCCGATATGCCTCGCAGCAAGAGTATTGGCGGAACGCCGCCAGACAGATTCGCAGAAATCGCCTTGCTATGGTCTGTCTCTTTATTCTTTTAGGATATCTCCTTATCGGTGTGTTGGATAGCATCGGTTGGCGTGATCCGTTGATACGACGGACCGACCAGACACTCACCCGAAATGAGAGCGGTGCCGTTGTCTATAGACCAAAAACCTTGAGTCTCCTCGATAGACTCTGCACGCCTCTTCGAGAACGGACCGAGAAAACCTATTCTGCCCCCTTAGCAACGCATCTGTATGCGAAGAGTACCCTCCAGACACCCGATGGACGAACTGTTCGAGATTATCCGCCGCTTGCGCATCCGCGAAGTCATCTCTTAGGGACCGACAAGGTGGGCAGCGATGTCCTTTACCGTGCCCTAAAAGGCATTCGGACTGGACTTATTATCGGTGGATTTACGACATTGATTGCCGTGCCGTTTGCCATATTTTTCGGGGTCCTCGCGGGTTACTTCGGCGGTAGGATAGATGATGCTGTTCAGTATATCTACGCCACCCTTGATTCTATTCCGTCTATCTTGCTTATTGTTGCCTTCATGCTTCTCTTTGGACAGGGGTTATTCAATCTGTGCCTCATCATGGGTATCAGCAGTTGGACAGGACTCTGTCGAGTCTTGCGCGGCGAAACCTTGAAACTCCGAGAATTGGAGTACATACAAGCCGCCGAAGCGTTCGGTGTACGTCGTGGACTTATTCTTCTCAAACATCTTATTCCGAATCTGATGCATATCGTGCTAATCTCTGCTATCTTGCGGTTTAGTGGATTGGTTCTGGCAGAGGCGTTGCTCAGTTATCTCCAGATCGGTGTTGATCCGACGACCGGAAGTTGGGGGAATATGATTAACACGGCGCGGTTGGAACTTGCACGCGACCCGATTGTTTGGTGGAATCTCGCTGCAGCGTTTACGTTTATGTTTGGACTCGTGTTACCTGCGAATCTCTTCGGCGATGCCGTTCGCGATGCCTTGGATCCGAGGCTAAGAACGGAGTAGACAAACGGTAATTATTTCGTGAGGCGCAGGGCTGACGAGGGCATCAAACGTAGATAGATCTCTGAGCCATTTCATCGCATTTTAAAATCAACGCACAAATCTTGATCTGTAAACGAATATGCTTCTGTTACAACGATGCAAACCGCCCCGGCATGAGCGGAACGGTTTATTTTTGTTCGGAATGGATTTTGCATGTTACTATATAGATAGATATGGGTTTTTGGGTGTAATACACAAGTTTAACTCATGGTTGCAGTGGGAGAGTTGTGTATTATTTTTTTCAAGTGAAATATGCGGAAATTTAATTATCAATTGAGGTAATAAGAGTGAATATTAATATAAGAGAAGTATATGCAGATGCTATTAGTAATCGCGGGTCACTTAGGGAAAAAATTTTAGATCAAGAGGTACTAGATACTTTACCAACACTTGATGAGTGTATATCGTTCGGTAATAAATTAATGGAAATTACTGATTCTATAAGAGATGAGATAGCTGTTGATCATTATGCGATGATAACAATCAATCAGATGATAATATCTTCTTTTGACTTCTTGAGGGATATTATACATCTTATATCACGGCGTGACTTCTCGTATGACTCTCCATCGTTGGCATTTGCAATGAGAGAAATGTATGGTAATTTCAGAGACGTTTTTTATCTGTTGAACAATCCAGAATGTATTGACCGAAAGTTGGATTTCTTATGTTTAAAAAATGTGGAATTAATTAATCCATCCGCTAAAAAAGTGGAGGCTTGCAAGAGAAAATTTAGATATGATTATATATCGAAAAAACAAACTACAAAAACAATTGTTATTCCTAGATGGACTGACAAAAGTGATAAGCATTTGTGGAATGACGGCTATAATGCTCTAAAACCTGAAACTCCTATTAACCCAGAAGAATTAAAAACTTTAATGGATCAACTATCTATTGTTGGACACCTAAATCAGTTTGATTCTTTATTCAGAAAATCAGAAGAGGCTGTAAAGGTACAGACTATAACAAGTTTTATGCAAATTTTGTATATGTCATATATCGTCTTGGAATTAACATATAAAGATGTTACTGGTGAGGTTCTCAGAGACAGTACAGACTTATTTAACAAGTTGAAAAAGTGGTTTGATGATTTCTCTGCTGTTGTTAACAAGAAGGGGTTTGATACTGAGAAATAGAAAATCAGGTCCTGTACAACGAAGAGTTATTCACCAACGAATGTTCATTACAGCAAGATGTTAATATCACGGGGGACTAAAAAGTCGGTGCCACAAATCATTCACCAAATAGACGAAGTGATTAGAGATACACGCACGTCTCGGGAAAAAAAGGTCGAAAATCTGCAAAACCTCTCAATGAAATGCTGGCAGGAAGTTGTTCCAGAACATGGAAATCCAGGTACCTCTCAGCATCTTGAATCTACTGAAATCCAAAAGCGTTGGGCAAAAGTCCGCGATGAGGTCGAAAAATATAAAACAAAATCCCAAATTTTGTATGTTCTTGATTGGCCAGCTTCTAATGGCGATTTCTATTGGGTAAAGTGAATAATGTTGCGGAAGGGTAAAGAACTCTCTAAGAAAAAACTGGAACCTTATGTGTCGGTCCTATCTTGGAACTTGGGTTATTCACGAATGTGAACGGAAAAACCGCTCATTTGTTTCTTCAAAAAACAGTTCTTCGCTTTGGATTGCCATTTTTACTGCAATTTGATTTTGTAGGATTCGTGGACTGAAATTTTTGCGAACTTCTTCATCAATCCGGTTTAATAAAAATGGAATTTCATGGCCAACGTTGTTCATTTGACAATCCGCCGCCATAATGCGTAGCATATCCTCCAAGTGATCCTTGTGGACCTCAAAACCAAACGCCTTATTTCGAGGCTTAAAGACACCTCTGGATATGTTAGGGGCTACATTATTCTTAAACCCATCCGATACATAGTGGTTACGAGCTACGCTGCTCTGATTTAAATGTTCCTCTAAAGTTCCAACCACGTAAATTTCACCAGGTTTGAGTGCGCGAGCAAATTTGGTAAATATAGGATTCGCTATATTTTTCATGACACCTAAAGCTTGTTTTCCACTCTGAAACAGTTCGTTATATAACTGGATCCCTTCTTGTCTTGCTATGAGGGACTCATCAACCAGAGGACCATCTAAGAATAGGTATGGTTCCTCAATTTCAAGACAGTGCTGAACTTCATAATATCGTAAGTAAGCTGTCGGGTATGTACCGAAAAGCCCACGTTTTTCACGCTCAATAAAGTCATCCGTATCAGACGCTTCGGATAGAAAAACATTGCTTGACCAATAATGTAGAGAGTCTTGCATCGGCCGACAATGTGAGAGGCTACCAATCCCAACGCAGATTGCCTGTCCTGTTGAATACTTCTGCATTGGAAGGGCGAAGGTACCATCTATCGCAGCCACTTCACCTTTCTCTAATTCCTTTGCCTCATTGAATGAACCAAACTCAATCTGACGCAGGGAATCAGGTAAACTTCTTTCCATAGTCTCACGCGCTTCTTGTATTGTTTTTTGAGCTTTGTCACTTTTGAGCATCTCCACAACATCGTCTGCAATCCCACCGAAATTATCAGCAAACGCATCCCTTGATATCCGCTTTGATCTGCTGAGGAGTTCGTCGAACATTTCAGTTTGTCTCTCGTGTTTTGATGGATTAAAGAGTGGATCGTTTGAAACGGAATCCGAGTCCGGATCCGCTTGTCTCTCGTGTTTCGATAGATTAAAGAATTCTCGAATCCTCCTAAACATTTGAAATTCCTCATTTCTTATCCATTAATATTTGAAGTTGTATTATCGTTACGCATAAGTTCAAATGGAGATGGTGCCATCTGCACCGGAACGATAAGGTGTGATTCAAACATCTTAACGAGGGCATGCCCTGTACCGAGCTCTAAGGCTCGCGCTGAAAAATCTCTTCCCATTGTCTGTGTTGCGTGGTCTGCTTCATTTTTGCTGTTTTGGCGCATCACAATGTTTGTATTGAGATTATTCATCACAAGTTGAGGGATTTGTGAAGCGTTTTGAAGACTAAGAATAACTGAATGATCGAAAGTTCGCCCTTCACGCATAATACGATTGAACAAACTAGCGAGTGTATCGCTGTGACGTGATTCATTATCAAAAATTCGATGTGCTTCATCTACCATTTGAACGATGCCAACTCCTTTTCTATTGCCGCGTATCTCTTGGCAAACATGCAGGACGTAAGACAAGAGCAGTGCATAGGATGAATCGTCCATCTGTGAATAATTGATGACCAAGATCCGTGCTCTGCTTTCAAAATCAAAAGACTTTACTCGCTTGTTGCCAACGAACTTCCCAACAGCATCAAGCCACGGCATTTCTGCTTGGCGGGCTTCTACTTTTCCAATTATGGTGTTCCCAGTTGAACCATGAATTCTCTCACGTGGGTCTACATTCGGTCCCATGCGTTTTTTAACAACTTCCAAGATGTCATTAAGTGAATATGGTTTTTCAAGAGAGTTAGCTGCACTTGCAAATCCTTCAAATTGTAGTTGTTCGTTCGTTCCCGGGAAAAAGAAACCTGCCAACATAAGTGGTGATAAATCTGATGCCCTGCACCCAGCAAGAATATCTACATGATTTGGGTCGCATTTTCCATGGAAGCCGACAAGGTGGACGTTATCAGCATCAGCGGGATGTGGATTTAATCCATATCTGTCAAAGCGTTTCCAGACGGTTGTTACTTTTAGATCACTATTTTCAGACCCAATTAGTTCATAGTCGGGCTTTGCATCGTGAACTAAAACGCATTTGTTAAACTTTATTGATTGTTCAATCAGGTTTGCCGCAACGTTTGATTTTCCGGAGCCAGTCCCACCGGCAATCATGATGTGGTGGTTAAACGTTGGCGAATCTACGCAAAGCGGTACCCCGTCTGCATTGAGCAGCTCACCTATGACGTTAGAATTTCCATCTGCATGGGTTCTTTTGGATGGTATTCCAATAACTTTACTTGTTGTCTCTACATCTAGCTTGGTTACGGTGGCTCCTGGTAAAGGACGTACCCGTGATGTAAGCATCTGATGACTCTCGTATTCTCCCAATATCAATATGTCAAATACTTGGACAGACTCTACGGATTGTACATCGGGGTTTGACCTCATAAGTTCAAGTCCATGAAGAATCGTGGGATCAAGTGGATTACCTACGGTTGAAATATTTCGATTGGGTTGAATAACCTGTCCAATCCAAGATTTACCGGCTTGCTCTATACGAACATAATCAAACAACGCAAATCCTTCTTCTATTCCTGCCATTGCCTGGATATGCTTTAAATCGCTATTTGGGCTGTCATGTAGTATGATCATCTTTTATATTTGTCCAGAAAACGAAAATATTTGAAAATAGGCGAACTGAAAGTAATTATATGCCATATAAATGATCTTGTCAAATTTGCTCTCAATACGGGTGTGTAAAGTTTTGACACTAAACACATCAAGGTGGTTTTCTAATGCTTCTGACATAGCACTCCGCTGGAGTGCAAGAAGGAACGCGTCTTTTTCTATAGATATATTGCTCCGCTGGAGCAAAGAGGTCTCTTTAGGGCGAAAAGTTGTTTCACACCAACGCATAGAAAAATCGGGCATCGGTCTCACAGAAATTGTCCAAACTATGGTAATTTCTTGTAATTGCGTTTTATGCGCGCGTCTCTGTCGGCTTTGCGATTTGTTTGTTCAGGAACATAGGGGTGGAAATAACGAAGTTTTCTCTCTGAGAGGCATCTAACAATACGAACCTAAATCGTTGTTTATAGTAAAGCCCACAATCACTTAGACCTTGGCGATAGGCGAGGATACTAGGGGGAAATCCGCAGAAACACCCAAGCAAATACCCCAAGCAAAAACACCCGCGCCAGTGGCGGTGAAGGTTTCGTTATTTGAACAACTGTCTATATATTTTGGGGTTTTACTGTAAGACTTCTTGAAGCTATTCGTTGGGGGACCGAACACAACGATCATATTTGTTGTTAGGAGAGAAAATGGTTGCGAAAAGTTTTCTACTATTACGACTGCTTTTTGTGCCAATTCTGGCACTGACAGTTGGTTGTGGTGGCGAAGATGAGACACAGCAGAGAGCAGAAGATTTAGTTGGTAGGTGGGAGTTTGTATCGTTCGGGGAGCAATCTGTTGATGAAAGGATCGATGCGTTCTTTGATGACACAGGTGTGAAGGTTCATCTCACACAAAACAGTCTTGTTTTTCATCAGGACGGTTCGTGGGCACGGGACATTGGTGGTGAATTCGTTGGAGATTTAAGCAATATAATTGAACAGGTTTCCTTGTCTAAGGCGGAGGTGGATTTTTCTGACCAAGGGACCTATTTTGTTTCAGCGTCAGTGTTGTCATTGGTTCCCCAAGAGATTCGTGTGAGTGTTGAACCGCAATATTTTTGGAGATTAGTTGGCACAACAGAAGAAGATTTCGCGCAACAGTTCCGCAGCGACATCTTTGGGGAGATCTATAAATTTAGTTGGGTTGTACAGAGGGATACGCTTGTTCTCACAGATGAAGAGGATGAGGAAGAGATAACTCTCAGAAAAATACGCAATTAATCCTGACTGTGTTAGATAGATTGGATGTCTAAAACAAACAACGGGCAATGATGCCCGTTGTCCTTTTTTTAGTTTGTTTTGATGGGATTACGCTGATTCGTATTCCATGAGAAATCCTCTGAACTCCCGACGGTGTTTCTCCTCATCGGCGAGGAGTTTGATACAAAGGTCTTGGGTGACGTAGTCTATCCCGTCGCACAAGCGAATAATCTTATTGTATTGTTCAATCGCGACGTTTTCCGCTTCGATAACCCCATGGATGGCTGCCACAACATCTGTGGTATCTTCTGGTGGTTGAAGCGTGGCTTGTTCCGGTTTAAAGGCAAACGAGCCGGGCACTCGCCCATCAATCTCCTTGATACGGGCGGCAAGTTCCTGGGCATGTGTAATTTCTGTTTGAATATCGGCTGCCAAAGACTTCTTAATTTCTTCAGCACGAATGCCATCTAAATCGACAGAAATGGCAAGGTAATTGATGGTTGCCTCTAACTCTAACCAATAAGCGCGAATCAGTTCTTGAATGATTGCGTCCTTTGTTACTTGACTCATGATATGTCTCCTAATGATGAAGTGTTAGCATTTCGATTTTCTATTGCTATCTTTGTAAGTGTAGCACACATCAAAACGAATTTCAATCCTTTTTTGTTTCAAGAATATAGATGAACTCCTACGAAGTATTCAGACTCGGCATTACCCACGGATATCCATCAGGATGCGATAACGCCTCAAACGGAATGTCATAGACTTCTGCTAATAAATTTGATGTTAGCACGACTTCAGGCGGCCCGCACGCAACAGAAGTTCCGTCTTTCAATAGCAAGAGTTGGTCTGCATACATTGACGCGAGATTCAGGTCGTGAATTGCTGTGATAACGGTTTTACCGCCATCACAAATCGTTTTGAACAAGCCGAGTATCTGCACTTGGTGCCTCGGATCCAGGTGATTTGTTGGTTCATCTAACAGAAACAGAGCCGGGGCTTGTGTGAGGATCCGTGCGATGTCAACGCGGCTCGCCTCGCCGCCAGATAGTGTTGGATAAAGCCGCTCCGCGAACGTGTCGGCTTCAACCTGCTGCAGTGCTTCTTTGGCTATTAAGAGATCGGTAGTGGTCTCTTTTGTGCCGTTGAGGTATGGGTGCCGCCCAAATAGCACAATCTCCAAACTGGTAAACGGGAAGTTTAGGTCCCTTTTCTGTTGAAGATAGGCGCGAAGACGTGCCAATTCTTTTGGTTCGTAGTTATGAATCGGTTTGTCGAAGAGACGAATTTCGCCGGTCGTTGGCAGAAGTTCCCCGGAGATCAATCGCAAAAGTGTGGATTTCCCCGCCCCGTTGGGACCGACAATCCCCCACAACATTCCGTTCTCAATTGTGACGTTGATGTCCCGCACCAACCAATTCTTGCCGATTCGGTAGCCGACCTCTTCCAACTCAATCATTATTCGTACCTCCCAAAACTGCTGTAGAATTAATCCTCTATAGAAAAACCTCACGTTTGAATCTGAGCAGTAGCCACAGAAAGAATGGACCTCCAATCAACGCAGTGACGATACCAACAGGCAACTCAGCAGGCGCAACAACCGTCCGTGAAAAGAGATCTGCTGAGACAAGGAGTATAGCACCACCTACTGCTGAACCGGGGAGGACATACCGATGGTCTGCGCCACCTAAGAGTCGCAGAAGATGTGGGACAACGAGTCCGACGAAACCGATGCCACCTGCCGCTGAAACCGCTGCACCTACCGTGAGCGCGACTCCGAAAACCGACCATCTTTTCAACGTTTCCGTTGAAACACCGAGGTGATAGGCTTCGGATTCTCCCAGGCTCATCGCGTTCAGGGCGGCTGCTTGCCGTGACAATACAAATAACCCTATTACGGCAATCGGCAGCGTTACAAAAACGACGTGCCATGTCGCGCCACCGAACCCACCGAGCAACCAAAAAGTCAGACTGCGCAGCTGCTCATCGTCGGCAAGGAAGGTCATTAATCCGATCCCTGCTCCGGCGAAACTGTTGAGTGCAATACCTGCCAGCAGTAGCGTCAACGTCCGGACTCTTCCTTGTTCCTCCGCAATTTTCCATACACCGACGGTCACGAGTACACCGCATCCAAAGGCAGCGACAGGAAGTCCCCATACGCCTAACGCTCCACCACCGATTAGGACAATCCAGAGCGTCGCACCTAACCCCGCACCTGCTGTGATGCCGATTAACCCTGGATCTGCAAGGGGATTGCGAAAGATGCCTTGTAGGGTTGCTCCCGAGATGGCTAACATTGCACCAACAGCAGCGGATAGGATAACGCGTGGAAAACGCACGTGGACAAGGACAGCAAAACCGTCCTCTCGGAAAAATAGGATTTCAGGGATACGCCACGGTAGAATCTGATATGCACCTACACCTGCCGCAACACATATAGATATTGGGAGTAGACCTACGAGAATGAGGAGGATCTTCGTCCGTTTTTGCATTTTACTTGAGACCTACGCGAGAAGGATCATTCGTCCGTTGCAGCAAAGTGTCCCTCTGTTTCATAGATGCCTCGGAACAGATCAAGCGCAGCGCGTCCACAGCGAGGACCGAATCCCGACAAGTATTGTCCATCCAGCGTCACGACGCGTCTGTTTTGTCCAGCGGGCGTGTGTGCCAAGCCTGGCAGTTTGAGCAGTTCATCAACACCACCAATGGATTTCAGACCTGTGGTAAATAGCACATAGACATCCGGTTGTGCAGCAATTACCGCTTCCGCTGTCATCGGTTTATTTCCTTTGATGTTTCCTGCGGCATTTTCGGCACCAACAATATCAAACATTGCTCCTGGAGCGGTGTCGGTCCCTAACACCAAAGTCGTTTGTGTCCCGCGTAGATAGAGGAACAGTGCCTTCTGTTTCGGCTGCTCTTTTTGGGAAGCGAGTTTGGTTTCCAACTGCTTGATGTCCGCATCTAACGCCTCTACCAATTCCTGCGCTTTCTTCTCGTGTCCGACTGCTTTACCGATCGTTAATAACCGTTGTTTGGCAGTCTCAAAAGAGCGGGGTTCCTTAAGCAATAAAACATTTACGCCTGCCATGCGGAGTTGTTGCACAACTTGCGGTGGTCTCACGTCGTCCCGTCCAATCACGAGTGTCGGGTTTAGGGAGAGGATTCCCTCGGCGTTGAGTCCATACTGATATCCAACGCTTGGAAGTTTCTCCTTTACGCCTTTCGGGTACGTTGATGATGCATCGCAACCAACCACATTGTCGCCGACCCCCAGTGCGAACAGGATTTCGGTAGTACTGCCGTTGAGACTCACAATACGTTCTGATGATGTGATGGCTACGGTTTTGCCCTCTGCATCTGTGACCTCAATTGCCACTGCGACAGCAAGGCAGAGTAGGGCACCCAATAGAATAAAGATCGAAACGCTTAATACCCACGCTTTGCATAGGTCTGAACGTAAGGTTTGCATTAGGTCCTCCTTTTATAGTGAAATCTGATAAAACCAGCAGCAATGTGGACTTGAAAGAAATCTCTTTACGCGGAGTCCTTGACAATACGCTTGCGCCAGTTTAAAAGAACCTTTTAGAAATGAGTCGCTGGGTATGGAACGCGTTTGAATTAAGGAGATTCATACGAAATTGTGCCATTAAGGCACAATTTGTCTTTGCTTACATTTGTTCCGTGCCCAACGCCTCATGAACTCGTTGTTCGGTTGTTCAGTGTAAAGTTCTTTGTTGTACTGACTTTAGAAATTACGACTGCCGTCCGGTTGGTGGACATATTCAAATGTGACGAAACCACTGTCCTTCTTGTTTTCGTTATCTTTGTAGTATCCAACAAAATGGACTTTGGCGAATGTGCCATCAGCGGCTTTAATCACAAACACTCGATCTTCCAAAGGAAGAATCCAGTGTGCTGGTGGTCCGGTATAGATATACCAGCCCTTTTCACTTTGCGGAACGATTGCAAGCGTGTCTTCTGTATCAGAGAGGTAACCCTCCTCAGGTGCTACAGTTACCGCCTCAAATGTTGTTTCAGTGAGCATAACAACACCGCCCATCCCTGGTCCACTGACACCGCTGTTTAATTTAACTTTTGTTATCTGGAACCCGATGTCCCACGCCTCCGAATTTTCGGCATCTGCAACATCAACAACATCTCCAGACGCAAAAGAGAAGTATGCCCACGCTTCTCTGTTCGTCGCATCGATCGTAAACGTTACCGCTTCTGGTCCAATGGGTTCCTCAGCGGGTGTCTGAGCATCGGTTTCCGTAGTTACCGCAGGTGTTGAATCCGTGGTTTCCTCCGGCTGAAGCAACTGGTTGAGGTTTTCTTCATCAACGGAACTGCAACTGAAACTGAAAAGGACGACAAAGCCGAGTAGTAACGCGAGGCAGGTCTTGGCAACATAAGCCTGAAGACCGCGCGCTAAAGCATGTTGATTGACAAAATTTCTGACTGTTTCCATGATAATTCTCCTGTCAGGAAGTGTGCAGGTACTTATGCCTGTCTTGCTTCGAGGTTAAAATAGTGTCGGGAAATTGGGCTATTGAAACCCAATTTGTCTCTACTTTATATTCCGAGACACGAAGCCTCGGTGATTTCCCTACAATTCTGGTTAAACTTTCACGAGTTCATCCATGTTTTCCAAATCAATCTCTTCGGTTGTTGGTTTTTCAACCTTCTGTAAAACATGGAGGGCTTTAATAAAAACTTCGGCGACCTGATGGAAATCGCAGGCATCCATAGCGATGTCTAAGGTACGATATTTGAAGTGGATATGACCATCAAGACATTGATAGATGGCGCATACCTCGGTTTGCGATAAAAATTCGGCTTTGTATCCCATTTATAATCTCCTTACGGCACGTTGCAGCGTGCCTACTACTTTGATTTGATTGCTGTCCACATCGTTGTTAGTTTTCGTTTTGCATCAACGCTTGTGGGGACAGGTTCAACAAAGATTCGGGTACCATCGTCTTGCAAAACATATTCGATGCTGACGGTGAAAACCAAAATTGAAGTTATGTAAAGTTGTGGAGCAAGTTTCGGCTTGCAAGCATCGCCGAAAATGAGCCGTGTCATGTCTTCGTATCCTTTTTCGTTAATAGGTTAAAGAGAGACCGCCATAAAATGAACGGCCCGTAAAGCTATAAAATGTCGGAATTTTGAAGTCAAAGATATTGTTACATCCGATTGCGGCTTTGAATATTTTAAAAAGTGTCTTTGAGGCACGAATGTTCCAGATCCAGTAGCTTGGTGCGAGTTCTTCGGGTTCCAATACCTTGTCACCGTCGTCGAAGAAGCCCCACTCGCTGGCATATCGTCCACGTAAGTCAACCTGAACACCACTATTTGAATGCAGATACGCCAATTTGAGTGTGCCGTTGTGTGTGGAACGGTTTAGTAACGGCAATCCGCTCTCCTTATCTGCACCGCGGAGATAAGCATATCCAAGAGTTGAGGTAAATCCACCTATTGAACCGATAACCGCTTCAATGTCAGCCCCTTCTGTGTATGCTGTGCTGATGTTTTGATATTCAAACTTACTTCCGCCTAATGCGCTTTTCCCGATGCGTTCCGCTTCAATCAGATTTTGCAAATCGTTGCGGTACACATGGATCCTACCGAGCAAACCGTTGGATATCTCGTATTCCACTCCCAAATTCCAGTTGTGTGAGGATTCGGGTTGAAGGTTCGGATTGCCCAGGACTTGGTAGCCGGATGTCACATTTGTGAAGTCGAGGTATAGGTTTTTGAAGTCTGGCGCGCGGAACCCTTGCCCATAAGAAAAACGGAGGCGTAAATCATCAGTCACCCGATACATGCTACTCAACTTTGGACTGAAATGAGTGCCAAATTCGGAGTGAACGTCCAAACGTCCACCAATGACAAGCGCGAACGCTGAAATAGGACGGAATTGGTTCTGGATGTAGAGGGAATTCGTCAGAAGCCCACGTTCTCCACCTGTGATCCGTTGGGATTGCAGGTTCTCAAGCGTAACCTCGCCACCCAAGGTAAGTTGATGTTTTCTCCAGAGCTTGGTGTCAAACTGAACTTCGCCTTTGAGCATGTCTTGAATGTTGAGGTTTTGGGAGTTTGTTTCCTGTGTTTCTCTGTTGATAACGGTTGATTCGTCGTCGTATCGGGTTGCGTAGATTTTTCCAGTCAGTAGGGTAGAAGACACATTCTGTAGGTTCTCGAAACCGAATTCATGTTCTACACCCATGCTCCCACTGAAGCTTTCGATATCACCGAATCTGTCAAATGCGATGGGACCGTTTTCGCTGATCCCCTCCTGGTCCTGTGTAAAATATTGTCCAGAGAACACCAGATTGGTTGCTGGCGTAAGTTTATATTCCGTCCTCGCAGAACCTGTCACATTGGCATAGCCGTCGATTGTAGTCGTAAGATCGGATGTGTCCAGATCGATTGGACTTCGGCGGTTGCTACTTAGTGTCAAGAGTGTGCTCAGTTTATGGCGTTGTAGTTCAAGTGTGCCTCGACTGTCGAGGGTGCTGTTTTGCTCAAAATTTTGGGAAATCTGGACGGAAAAAGGTGAAGTCGCTTTGCGGGTGATGATGTTAATAACGCCGCCGAGTGCAGCGTTTCCGAAGAGAGAAGCGGTTGCGCCTTTCACGATTTCTATCCGTTCAACGTTTTCGACAGCGAGCCGTGCCATGTCAAGTTTTCCTGCGATACGTCCAATTTGTGGTTCACCATCCACGAGAATTAGCACGTATTCGGAGTCAAACCCTTGGAGTTGAACACCGTCGCCGTGCCCATCGCGATGGATAATAATACCTGCTGTATGCTCTAATACCTCTCCGATGTTCTCTGCTCCTGTCGCTTCGATCTCCGCGCGTGTAATGAGGTTTGTAATAACAGGTGTATCTTTCAGGCGTTGTGGTGTCCTTGTTGCTGTCACCACGACTGGTTCTAATTCCGTAGCACCATCGGTTTCGGAGGTATTGTCGCTGCTCTCGGCTGAACTCAGTAGCGCGAATATAAGCACCCCTAAAACACAGTTTAGCAATATACGTAAAAGCCATCTGGCAGTAGCATCTGAACGGTGTGTTTTGTTTGAAAGCATAATTTTTACCTCTTGCGTTCGTTAGAAAGTTCGCCAAACAAAGACAATAGCAAGGGTTAAGGATCCGAAGATAAGCCCCGCCGCAAGCAGCCGTGGTCCATGTAAACGTGTCCAAAGCAATATACCGCTGAGGGCAAGGATAATTAAACTACTCGCAATCGTATCGGCGAGGAGAATCCACGCAACACCCATTCCACTCGCCATGTGCAATCGATTGAGAAAGGCAAATATATTCCTATCAAACTGCCTGACAGTGGTGTAAGCGTTGCCGACCCAATACTCTGCGCTATAACTCCGTTTCGGATTGCTAAAACTGACGCTCCATCTTTCGGGTTGCGTGACAGATTTACCGCCCCAACTAATTTCTCGCGGTTCCTGTGAGCGTGCACGACTCCATTTTTTGTCGAGATCGAGTTCTACTTGCAGCCATGCCGCGAACGCCTCGACATTTTCAAATTTGTAATCTGGCAGTGAGAGTTCCCGTTTCGTCTGCTCGGTTTTGGCGGCGTTAATTTTTAGGGTCCCTCGGTGGTTGAGTAGGATACCGGTAACACCGAACAGGATGCCCAAAGTCGCTCCCCATAATCCAAGCCATGCATGTGTTCGTCGGAGCCATTTGAGAAATGCGCCTCTACTCCATGATAGAGGCAGAAAAGCATAAGGTGAACGTCGACGCTGTTTCTCCAGTTTTTTTACCGTTTTTTCAGTTGGTGCTGTGTCTGTAGGACTTGGCATGTTCGTCTCCAAATTCTCTTGACAATCTCAATGCTGATAGCGTATTCTAATTAAGGCAGAAAAGGCATCGGGCATGCGCGAAGCACCCGTGGTACGCAAAACGCTGTCGATTCGTCATCGACGTATGTGTGATTCCTCAGAAACATGGACATTAGCTAACAATTGGCAGTTGGGAGCATGTCCTGTTTCTTGCGTCGCTTTTTCTGCTCCTATTTTGCTTTAGTGAACCTTGAAAGGACCTCCCGGTGGTTCTTCTTTTAACTCAGGTCGAGCGGAATCGAGGAACACCTCGTGAAGTTCAAGTTTGTTGGATTGCGTGAATGCTTCTTTCGGCAACGTGCCGGATTGGGCGTGCCCTTTACGGAATTCTTCGGATTCTACCCAGTTTTCAAAATCCTTTCGTGATTCCCAGAGTGTAAAAACGATATACGGATCCTCCTCATTGACCGGACGCAGTACCTGGTTGGAAATAAATCCGGGCATTCCGTCAACAAGACGCGCACGATTTCGGAACCGCTTCTCAAATTCGTCCTGGTATTCAGGGGCGACATAGATTCGGTTCGCAACGGTTATCATGTACTTTCTCCTTATTATTGAGAATGAAACTCATTATCATATTTGTGGTGCGGCGGGGTATCCTGTTCCCCGCCGACCCTGTGGAGGAATATGCTATACTTCGGCGGATATGATTTTAGTACCCTTTGGTAAGCATCTTCTTTTGAATCTCCACCCGTGGAGGAATATGTCCGAATGCTGTCTTCAAAATTGAAAATGAGACTCATTATCATTTTTTTAAAGCCAAGCATTCAAGCAATTTTTGTATCAACACTTATATATTATAAGACATTCCATAAACCGATGTCAAATTTTTTTTTATCAGTTTTGACCACAGTTTGATTATAACATATTACAATGTGCATTGTATTATACAAAATGTCAGTTTTATTATCAAGAAAAATGGCGAATTTTGTTTTTTGGGTCAAGTAAGCGATGCTGAAGCCTTAAACATTTACAATTTGTTCGACCACTTCTCTTCCTGCTCTAAACAGATCATGCAAGTGCAAATAGCGAAACAGTGAGCTTCTACCGGTTAGATGTAGATTTTCAAACCTTTTGAAGTAGGCAACGAGGCGCGTCACGTTTTCTTCAAAGTCTACTTCAAGCACGGGATAGGCGAATGGCAGCTTGTAGGTTTGATAGTGAATAACTTCTTCTGGCAATAGTGGTTTAACGCGCTGTAACGCTTCCCATACCTCGGTTTGCAGTGCCGTTTCTGGCATATTCCACACGGCATCCTCGCTGTAACAAGGCAGTTCCAGTACGACGACTGTTTGTCCTTTAGGTGCCATCTCAGGGCTTCGGTTTTTGGGTTCATACAGGCGCGTGAATGGGAATTTTTCACTCGGAAAATAGAGCGAGGCATTCGATGAAAAAGCCTCACGGTTCAAGCAGAAGACACAAAGCACGAGATGTCGGTATTTAATTTTGTCCGCAACAGCACAAAGTTCTGGAGGTGCTGCTGGTTCTAACATCCGAACCGAAAGCGTTAGAGGTAGTGTATTAATTACAGTAGCGACTGGGATTTCAACGTCGTCATTTAGGACGATTCGCTCAATTTTTTCGTTTTTATGAATTAAGCGATTGACTCGGTGCTTCAATTTAATGTGTTTGTCGCCGATGAATTCGCACAATTTGTCGCTAATCATGCCGATACCGTGTCTCGGATAAAAAAACGATCCATCTAAGTGTTTTGGGTTTTGAGGTGTCCCTAACACAGTTGAACGGAGAAAGTTCCGTAGATCCAATCCTTTGAGTCGGTTACCAGTAATGGCAGTAGAAAGATTGCATGGTGGCTGTCCCCACAATTTTTCGGAATAGTTTAGTAGAAACCGTTCTGCCAACGTTTTTCCGTACTGATTGATAGCGAACTCCCCGAAATTCTTTACCTGTTTTTTGGGGTTACTATATAGATTTTCCCACGCGATTTTCAATAAGGTTTTCGTCTCCAGTTTTTCGACCAGATCGCTCAGTAAAAGCGGAAACCGGTAGAATTTTCCTTCAAAAAATATCTCACTCGGTGCTTCTACCCGTAACAAATCATTGCCGAGGAGATTTTTTACCTCTTCAGTGACCTGCGGATCTTTGTCGTGGAAGCGGTGCGCACCGGTGTCGAATCGGAAATCGCCGTTTTGCGAAACACGAGGTCTACAGTCTGTCCCCTTAATCTTGAGTGTGCGGCAATTTCCACCAGCGTGTTCGCCTGCTTCAAAAATGGTGAAATTGAGACTGTGTTTCTTGGCGTAGTATCCGGTTGTGAGTCCAGCGGGACCACCGCCAAGAATATGCAGATCCGTGGTTTTCATTGTGTTTGTGCCCTCTGTAGACTCAGTACTCATATAAGGGTAATTCGGGCCACATCCGATTCATGTATGGGTTATGATAGAAGGTCTTTTTCACTTTGGGTTCCCGGTTTGGCAGTGGACTTCCGATAACAACCAATCCGGTTTTCACTTCATCGAGTTGGGCAAGATCAGCCTCGCTTTTAATGGGTATATAGGTCGCCTCTATTGCTTGAGAAACCAAGTAGTACTTAATCAACGGCACGGATACAATATACGGTTTATCATCCTGTTCGAGTTGTTTGCCACGTAGGTATTCGTGTATCTGGGCAATCGCTGTTGGTTTTGTGTGTTGGACAACCATATTTAGCGTGACATAACTGTAACAGAAGAAAAAGGTGATAACAGCACCCCAAGCCATCGGTTTACCGAGTCTGTTATTGAGCGGCGTTTCTACAATTCGGTTACAGGCGAACGCAGTGCCCACTGCTAAAAAAGGTAGCAGCGGTAAAACGTGTCGGCTTTTATAGATGACGTTCTGCCCTAAGAATATCCATACAAGGTAGACAGTACAACCAATAAAGATAGGGTTCAGAAATAAGGAATCATCTCCGAGAAGTTTTTCTGTCGTCCATTTTCTGAGTGTTCGCCAGTTAGAAACGACAAGAACCGCGATTATGATTGTCGGACAGGCAGTTATAAGATGACGACCGCTCCAATAAAGTCCAAAACCATCTGCCCACACGCTCTCAAAAAGTTTCGTCAGACGGAGCCACAATTCGGAGTTCGTGGAAACAGTGCCGCCGAAATCAGAAAAATGTCCGTGGCTTTGTGTCTGTGCGGCGGTTATCAACGCGTTCCAGCCTGTTATCCAGAGCAGTGGAATAAGCCAAATGAGAATCCCGATAACTCCTGCTATGATGCATTTCAGTCGTCCAGGGTGCTTTAACCGAATTAATAAGGCAGGCACCAATAGTGGAAAATAGGAAAGTCGTATCCCCAGCAAAATACCAGCGAGAAAGAACCCGACAATGTTGCGGAAATCCTCCTTATCTTCCACTGGTACTGTTGTAAAGTAAAGGCTTGCCAACAGGCACGAAACACCCATCGCATCCGGCATATAGCGATTGCTCATCAACCAGAGCAAAGGATTCATGAATACTACAAAGATAGCGATTTTTCCCAACAGGGTAGTACTTTGGATCCTCGCAATTTTCAGTGTAAAGTAGATTGTGAAAAAGGTTGAAAGACCGCCAATGAGTGAAAATGCTAACGCATAACGACGGATAACTGCATAAAGAAGTTTAGCGATATAACAGAAAACAGGATACGCTGGGAAATGCGGTTGCAACTTGGCTACATCGTAGTCTACCATACTCAGCGCAAAGCGGAGACTGTCTAAATCCTCAATGTAATAGATAGTGCTCAGCAGTCGAGAACCTATGCAGCTGATAAATACAAGACTCCAGACGAAAAGGTTGGAAGGTTGGAAGATTGGAAGGTTGGGGGGAGAGCCTCTTTGTCCAGCCTTCCAACCTTTTATCCTTCCACCCAAGTTTCTTCCATCCTTCCACCTGTTCATTCTTCTAAAGCATTCTCCTCTCTAAATCGATGCCTACCAGTTGTCCATATTGGTGTTAGAGAATCCATAAGCTGCTTGCAGGACATCCTTGGCTCGCTTGTAGTTGGCGACTTGTGTATTATAGACGTTGCTACCCGGTTTCTCATATATCGGTGCTTTTCCCATAATACCATGCAATTCCGCGAGTTGTCCATCAGTAATCAACCGAAAAGGGTTGTACTGCAAAGCGACGGTATATCCCTTCATCTCTGCCCAATGTTTGTTTAAGTTGGTAATGTTTTCATCTGCTGTACCTAACGCCGACATATCACTGAGTGTGTCGTTGATGTAGTGCACCACAGTTGCTGCGATAACCTTTTCCATGCCGTTTGCTGCGGTTTGGCGATGCGCACTGATTTCCGCGACCGTGCCTTGATTTGTTATCGCTGTTCTGCCAGCAAGGAAGGCGTTGAAAATCTCTTGTGTGAAATCCACACCCGATCCGCCTTTATCCCGCTTACCAGCGTTTCTGGAAAGCCCGAAGTTATATTCCGATTTGAAGTCGATGCTTCCATCACCGTTAGAATCGAACGTGAAATCATCAACACTTCCGGCGAGTTGATCATCCGTGTATCGGGAATAGTCACGAGCGGCACCGAAGTACCCGAAGGCTTCGTCCCATGCGTGTTCCATTGAGGTATATGGGTCGGTCCCATCTCGTGCTTCACTATTGTCGCGTTCAAGCAAACCACCGAGATAGACACCTGTCGCTTGGTAGTAAGGCACCGCGCCGATGAGTACCTTATTAATCATCTGCGACATGTCAACACCGTCATCGGTGGTATAAGCCATTGGTGTACCGAGTTTATCAGAATCTTGCGAATTGTCCGCAATACCCTTGAACCATTCGCGCACCAAATCATCTGCAGTCCGGTTGTAACCGATAACCATCTCATCTGAAATTTTGCCGACAAGATTTTTTCCTGTCGAAAGTGCTGAATAGTGGCTTTCGCTTGCAGAGAGTCCGCCTGTTGTTGTCAACGTCTTTAGGTTAAGCGCATCGTCATATTCATAAAATTTAAGCAGATCCGACACGGCAACAGGGCGCGCGCCATCTTTTCCTACACTGTCAGTGGTTGATTTCAGGTCTTGGAGCAGCAGATTACGTACAACCTGCCCTGAGTAAGAAACACTGCTTTCGCCTTCCATAAAGCGACTGTCAAAAACGTACGCTTGTGGAACTGCGATTGTGGCAGTGCCGTCTTCTAATTCTTCAGCATCGTCCTCTTCGTCGCTTCCACAGGCGGTGAGAAATAGACTCGCAACGGTTAGCAACACAGCTAGCCATTGTAATTTTTTTGTCAGGGAAATCATGTTTTCTCCTTTATAGAACTTACGCGGCTTTCTTTGCTGACGAGGTTTGAAACCTCACTGGCGGTGGACGTGCTGTCCGGTTTCATCAGAAACTTGCGTAAGTTCTACTTATAGTTAAAAGTGATAATGAATCTCATTATCTTTGAAATTATTCGTTGTTGATAGGGACACTTTGATGAAGATGAGGTTTCAAAAATAATAGGTATCTTATAGTATACTCTCTTCAGGATGCGCCCAAACTATAAACCTTGCTTGATACCAAAAAGTATCTGTCGTCTCGGTCCAATCAGGATGCCCGAGCTCAGGTTGGCTTCGGGTTGGCCCGCATTTGAGTGCAGCCGCGACCCGATGTATACGTGATCGAGAATGTTTTTGGCAGTGAAAAATATCTGCCACTGTTTGGTGAGTCTATAATCTATACTTGCATTGAAAATTGCGTAACTCGGAATGGTACCGGTATCTCCACGGTTGAGCGTCCGTTTTAGATTCTCAAAGTCGGTAAAGACTTCGTCCACAAACCGCATATCTGCGCGCATGCGGATGACATCTCCGATCCGTTTTGACAATCCTACTGTAAAGGTGTGCCGTGGAGCGTAGGGCAATTCGTTGCCTTTTAGTTCCACATCCACGTTACCAGCGATAGTAGCGGATTTCACGATACCGTCAACAATGTTTGTCTGGAGATATGTATAAGAGAGATTGAAGTCAGGCAGTACAGACACGAATTCTGATATGCCCAATGTCAGTGCGGTCTCTAATCCTGACAGGTCAACCTTACCTAAGTTCTTGAAAGCCGTGCCGCGTCCAGCTGCAACTAAATCTTCGACCTTAATCAAAAATCCAGCAGTTTCTACGACGACCCCTGGTACCCATGACCGGAATCCTACTTCCATATTCCAACTTTTCTCAGGTTTGAGGTCAAGTCCACCGGTATCAATGTTCTGACCGAAGTTCGTAATTTTCAGCGCGCCGCTGGAGGGTGCTGTGTACCCTCGATGAATACCGCCGAAAAGGCTGAATTGTCCGAACTCGTAGTTTGCACCGATTCCCGGCAACAGCACCGACGAGACCTTGTCCGCAAACACCGAGCCGCGTAACCTATCGACGCGATCCTGCTTAAATACCTCAAAACGCAAGCCCGGTGTAACAGTCAACCTATTAAAATTCATCTGCTCTTTGGCGTAAAGTGCCAAGGCGATTGTTTCGTAATGGTGACTCTGCCCTACAATGTTCACTGGGTCTGTTTCAGAACCGGGAGTGCCAGTGTAGTAGATACCATCACGAGCATCCGGCGCGTTCCCAGTTTTCTTGTCGTCAATAAAGCGTTCCCAGTGGACTCTACCTCCGATTTCAGCGCGACCTAAATTTCCGGCAATTCCGTGGTTAAGAGCGTAACTCTGCTCAAGTCCACCTACGTAGAAAGTGCGGAGGATACCGAAGTTGCTTTTCCCATTGCCGGTTCTGACGAGGTCACCTGTTTGGAAGTACGGCACCGCTACCAAGTTCCCAGTTTCAAGAGCCGTGGGACGCACGAAAATATCGTCCTCACGCCACCACCGTCGATCGAACACGCTTGTATACAGCGTCGTATTACTGACGAGATTTGTTGAAATTTTGTTGGTATAGATGAGGTCGAGTGATGTCCGCAGGATCTTGAAATTGTCGTCCTCTTTCGGATTGAAATTCGGATCTGTTTTGAAGGAATACTCTGTGAGACCGGTATACGTTGCATTTGAGTTTTCGAAATTACCGTTGAGTTTGAGGTAGAGTGTCTTTTCCTCACTCAGTTGGAAAAGTGTTTTTACTGTCCCATTTGCCTGATCAAATGTATTGTTTTCTCTGAAGCCATTTCCGTGTTTGTAGAGGAGTTGAACATCCGACACGACTTTTTCCGGATTGCCGATACCTCTCCACTCCGAAAATGCGCTGTAGTACCCGTTGTTCCCCGCCGTTAGTTGACTCGAGAATCCCTTTGTTCCATCCGGTTTTCGTGTCGTGTAGTTGATAACACCCCCCATTGTCTGTGGTCCGTATCGGAGTGCTGCACTGCTTTTAATTACTTCGACTGCATCGATCCGGTCTGCCGGTGGATTGTAGTAAGCATTCGGGTAGATGTAAAGGGCGGGTTGTATCGGGACACCATCTTCCAATATAAGGACGCGAGCACTTCGACGAGGGTTTAGACCTCGGATACCGATGCTCAAACGAGAGTTGCTAAAGCCGTCATCTGCGTAACCGTTAATACCCGGTATGAGTTCAAGTAATTCTTGTGTTCCAACGGGTTTAATGAGGTCAACGGTGTCTGGTTCCAACATGCTCATTGTTCCGGGAAGTTTTCTGTGCTTACGCGACGATTCGCCGATAATTTCTATCGGTGCAAGTTGGAAAGTTCGGCTGGACAATGAAATGTCCAACTTGTGTGTTGAATCGGGTTTAATCGCAAGCATCTCCGTGTGGCGATTATAACCTATTGCGCTGACCTGAATCTGTTTTTTCCCCTGAACATCCTGAGTGAAGCGGAAGCTGCCATCTTTGTCTGTCGTTGTTTCTGCTAAGATCTGTCCGTCCGACTCAATCTTAACAACGGCACCCCAGATTGGTTGCTTTGTCTCTTTATCAATTACCATCCCACTAATTTCAGTTGAACCTTGACAAAAGTCCGGCATTCCTAATAGGAGAGTAAAGATGATTACAATTGCTGCTGTCCTCATACAAATTTTTGAAAGCCTGAAAGTTGTCACCAAAAGTTGATACATTGATTCTGTTTCCTATGCGTTCAAAAGAGTTTTGGATTTGTAATTGTGACGCGATTGTTGCTGATTTTATTTTTCTGTTCATCTTTAACCGTATTTCCCGTGTTCTGGGTTCCACCAACTGGTAAATTCGTGTTGCCGTAACTGCCGCCCTCTTCAGCAGCTTCGGTTTGTGGGGCGAGTATGGGATCGCTTTCACAACCGAGCAAAGCTAAACTAGTTGCTATGACGAATACTAATAGCAAACTCCTGAGTGTAATAGAGGTTAAGTTCATCATCTAAATCCTTAATCTGATACTGTTATATTGAAATTGAAACTCATTCTCGTTATGTGTTAGCACTAACGGATGTTGGTGCGAAAATACCTTTTTTACAAAGACTCTAAGAACGCGATGAGTGCATCACGTTCTGTTTTTGACATCTGTTCGACGGCTTGCCGCGATGCTTCCGCCTCCCCTCCGTGCCAGAGAATCGCTTCCATCAAATCTCGCGCCCTCCCGTCATGGAGGAAGTTGGTATGACCGTTAACCCTTTTCACTAAACCGATACCCCACAAGGGTGGTGTCCGCCATTCGCGACCGTTGGCATGAAAATCAGGACGATTGTCCGCTAATTCCGGTCCCATATCGTGTAGCAACATATCCGTGTAAGGATGAATTGTCTGGTTGCTCACCGAAGGTACGCCAGCTAAAACGCCCGTTCTTAACGTCGGGATGTGACAACTTGCACACTGCGCTTCGGCAAAGAGTTGCTCGCCCTGCTTGACCTGTGGATCGTCCACGTTGCGTCGCGCTGGCACTGCCAGTGTTTGAACGTAGAATGTCACCACGTCCAAAATCTCGTCGCTCACTTCTGGTGTTGCACTATGTTCAGTGAGTTGTGATTGCCCTGCTGAGTTTTCCGTCATGAATAGGGATGTAGTTATGCCCATATCGTCATTATATGCAGCTGCCACCTGCTGAAGAAGTGTCGGTTGATTCGCTTTCCACCCGAAACGTCCCAAGGTGTAACGCTGCGCAACAACATCCCACACGTAATTCGGCTTACCTGATATACCGTCTCCATCAGCATCTGCTTCGTCTGCGTAGGCAAGAATGGCATCTTCAGGAATCGCTTCCAGCAAACCGAGTCCGAAGACGGCTGGTGCGACACGTGGCGATACTTCGACATCTTCTGGTAGCGGCTGATAGGTTTCCGTAACAGTATAATTCGGATAACGCAAATGCACACGCGTCCCGTCTGCTGTTGTTAGTGTTTGTTCGGTATAATCAATCTTAATCTTACCCTCTGGAGCTGTTCCGAAAATGGCGCGGTTGTTAAGTTGTGTACCGAATCCTGGTACGGGGGTAGGAGATTGCCCGTCCATCGCATCTGCTGGCTTCGGAAGACTGAGCCTAAAGAGCATGGACACAAATTTCTCATCGACTTTTGGTGGTCGCCCACGACCATCCCGGGTATGACAGTTGATGCACGAAATGTTGTTGTAGATAGGTCCCAGCCCAGGGTTTACTTCCGCAGGGGCTGTCACAAAATTGGCTTCAAATTCGACATCACCTTCGAGATGCTTTTCAAATGCTATGGAAGAAAGATTAGGAGCAGGAATTGAGAACGCATGGCTTGATTCATCAAAGATAGTCGTCTCACCACCAGAGAACTCGCTCGTCAAAAATACCGGCGTTGATTCTACTGTCACCGGTGACTCGGAATCACACGCGCTCAACAGAATTGACATTAAAGGGATTAGGAATAGTAAACTGTGAAAATGTTTCATCTCTTTCGCTACTGATATCATAATAAGGCTATAAATGTGTGGTAAGGGAACAGCCAAACGGCTGTTCCCTGCAAAAACGAAATAGCCCATTCGCATTTACATATTTCAGAGTGAACTCTCTTCTACGAGATATACATTAATTAAACTCGCTTGACGTAACAAGTGTGAGTATATCTTGTTCGAGTGTCTGTTGCACTTTACTGACCGCATCGATCGCAGCTTGGACAGCACCACGGTTCGCTGTAATCGAATCACGGAACGGATCCGGAATTGCGCCGATAGCATCAATCGCTGCCTGCACCTCTTGCTGGAAACGAGCGTCTAACGCTGCATCCTTACCGTTCACAAATCCGTTGATCCCTTTTCCATAGACGTTCTGAATCCCACGGATGTTGTTTTGAAAATCCGCGATGGAGTTGAAACTAAACTGAGATTCAACAAGGGTTGTATCGGATTCGTTGTAAGGGTCAGATATTTTACCGTTCGCGACTTCATCTGCGATGACGATCATACCGTTGACGACTTCTTGCACTGCTGCACTCTGTGAGGGATAGACAGCACTGCCCGTGCCAGCTTGGGCAACTGCGCTGACGAAATTTTCGCCTTCTGGTGCCCATGCTAAACGGAGTTGAGAGGTACTCGCCTTGAGATTCTCTGTCGTTGAAACAAGGTACTCCAGTTCACGATCAGTTATATCTGATGCTTTGCGTTGGTTACCTTCGCGAAACAACAGGAATTCAATTGTGTGAAAGCCTTTCTGTGTGTCTTCTAATCCACTGACAAAATCCACTGTTAAGGAATCACCGCTGTCCAGAACGGATTGTAGATTAACACGATCAACGGGCCAGCTGTCGAGTGCCGGATCGAGACCTTGTGTGTCTACGGGGCCGAACAGAAATGCTTCGCTCTGTTCCCAAGGTATTCGAGTAGCCACCCACGCTTGCTGTGCTTTTTCGAGATTCCCTTGCGAGGTATCGTCTTCCAGTGCTTTAACAGCGGATAAAAGTGCCCCCGCCTTATTATCCAGATCCGTATAGGTGGGTAACACGATGTTATTCGCAAAATCGTTGAGCATCGTGGTAGCATCAAAAGTTTCAGCATGGTCGTGATCGTCATGCTCATCTGTTTCGTCCCTGCCGCATCCCACAACAAAAGCGGATGCAAGGAGCAAACAACAGAACAGGGTCCAATGAAAGCAAGTCTTTAGAAACTTGCAGGACTCTAATGTATAAAGTTTCATAGAAACCTCCATGGTGTGGTTATTAGTCTTCAGTTAGTGAAAAAAGAAGCGACTGTCCATCAGTTACCTCTTTATTAACTGATAACCGATAACTGAAAACTGACAACTATTATCAATATTGAAAACCGAAACCGAGTGCGAAGGTATTTTCCTTATTTTTGTCCTTCGCCGCTAACCGTCGAAGGGAGTAATGGCTCTTGAAAACCATCTTTGGATGGACGTGGTAGTTAATACCGAAAGTCCACGTACGTCTTTCCCACCGCGGGTTGTCGAAGATAATCCCTTCAACACTCGCCATCGTATCGTAATAATCGTAACGCACGAAGACATCTAAAGCCTTATCTGAAGGGGTGTCCTTCAGATCACGATGTTCCGCGCTGTTATTTGATTTCCTGAAAAATGATAAAATATCATAGCCCGCCTCGATGTACCAACCCAAGGCTGAGCTTCCTATCGGTGTCCGCTTCACATTGAGGTTATTAGAGAGCGTTCGGTTAACTTTAGACAGTCGATCCGCATTTTCAAGTGCTCCCCAGAGGAACAACCCGCGTACCTTCATCGCGTTCATCTCGTAAAATCCGTGAAGGCTCACAATCCCAACGTACGCATCAAAATCTACATCAGGTTTCGGTCGGTTTGCCGCAGTGTCGCCGTAGTAGCCGGAGATACCGACGGTTGCGCTTTCGTTAAACGCGTAATCGAGTCGTCCAACGAACGCCGGTGCTTCAGCGTTCACAGTTTCAAATCGCAGTTGGTGTCCACGAACGATCCAGTGCCGGGAACTAAAGCCGGTTGAATCCAATCCGTTGACAATCTGTGCTTGATAGTTCAATGAACCGAGTGAACCGAAGATTTCAACACCGGTTTCGTGCCAAATCGTCGGGATGAGGTGTGTCTCCGCTTCGGGACGCGTTGTCGTAAAGTAGTGTTGCGGTCGATGCCGTTTCGCAACAAGCCCGACTGGGACGATGATGTGTCCAACGCGGAGGTTGAAGGATGGCTGGAAGGAGAAGACGGCGGCGAGTTTTTCGACGATCACTTCGCCGCCTTTCTCAATTTCTGTTTCAAATTCCCCGAACTCTTCAAATTTGTCGAATTCCATAGTACTGCCGGTGCCACCGTGCTCGATCTCAAGTTCCGATTCGAGTCGGATAGTATCGTTGATACGATATTTTGGCGCGATGACGAAACGTTCCACATCAATAGCGGCACGCCTCCCCGGGTCGAGTTCCCAGTCGAAGTGGGAGTAGTTAATCACCCCGTATCCAGAAACCGAGAATGGGTTTGATTCAGCAATAGCACCGGCACTTAGTAAAACACACATTCCCCAAATCGCGAGGAAAATCAGTTGTTTCTTCATAATTATAATATGATATTGAGACTCATTATCATATTTAGTGGCGTTTAGTCTACTTTTTTGGTTTTGTGTTAGAGATTGCATTTCTAAAAATTGATAACGAATCTCATTATCTGTTAATTATACCCGTAATTCCCGCGCAGGTCAAAAAAATCGTGATAAATTTATCGTGATAAATTTGCGGATAATCGTATGGAGTGGTTTAATTATACCCACAATTTTCGCGAATGTCAAAAAAATCTGCAAAAAATATCGAAGTTTCTAAAAATCCGAATGAATTCGTACCAAAGGTGATTTGAATAGGTGAACCATCCGTTCACTAAAATCGGTCGGACCACCACACGTGCGGATGATCGAGTGGAAAAAGAGTTTCCAGCACGGGAATAATTTCCCCGCTTACTGAAACATCGGATTCAACAACGAGATCTCCAGTGCTTCGCCGTCCCATCATCAGTTGGATCAACTTATCCTGCGGCATCTCAAGGTAGAAGGCGTTCACCCGATTGTTTGTCTGAGCGACGCTGCCCTGGTCAATTTCCAAGTAATCTTGTCCGATATCTGTCGAGATGAGAATCTTCCCATTCCATTGGGAGAGTTCAGCGGAGCGTTGTAGCCGTTTTTCCAACTCACTGGTAATCTTTTTTAGGGTACTTGATTGATTGATAATCCGCATCATGCCCATGTGGTCCTTTGGCGTGTAGATGTTGGTCCGACAGCCATAGCGTCGACAGAAGATGGCGAAGGGGTGGTCTGTGGGGATTGCACACCTAATCCGCTCGGCACTGGTGTACTCACTGCCGTGGGCGAGAAAGTCGACAATCGTCCCGAAAATCGTTCTGTCCTGAAACCCGATATCAACAAGGGTACAGTTTCGTTCAATCATGTCTTTCTTCGCATTATCACCATCGCAGACGAAATAGCCGATCACTTCACCGGCTTTGTTGAGGACGACATAAGGATCGGGAAGGATCCCACCCCTCCGCGTGAATTCTTTCCAACCGATTTCTGTTCTCAAAGGTGTTCCTGTCCGTTCAGCGTTGTTTGCTGAATAAAGATCGACGACTTTTGGGGCGTCCTCTGTCTGAAACTTTCGGATTTGATATGTGGGGACAGCCGCTGGTACATCTTTGGTATCAAATTCTATGTATGTTTCGGGTATCACAGTTGCGTATCCGAATTTATGGTAGAAGTTTGGAATACCAAAGAGCATAGAAACATCGAATCCGTTCTCGTTCATAAACGCTATGGTGTGCTCCATGACGCGCCGAGAATATCCTTTGTTACGATGTTCCTCCTTCGTACCAACTCCGCAGATGCCCCCCATCTTAAGTTGTGCGGAACCGAATCGCATTTGGTATTCACGGAGCCCGATCCAACTCAACCATTCCTCGTCTTCGGTTGAAAGCCAGATTGTCATGCTACTTATAGCCGGTCGCTCCACCGAATGCGTAGTATCACGGTAGTTAAATTTCATTGAAACACCTCCGTTGTCGCAATTGTTGTTCTTACATATTACATGCCAAACCAATATCGGCATTTGATTAGAAAGATGTTTTCTCCTTCATCGGTGAAACTGTTCCCCAAACTCTGCAATGGACGGAACTCAAAGTCAGTTTCCTCCATGGATACCAAGTCAGCTTCTCGCGATTGGGTCCAAACTAAAAACAGCGTGCTGCCAGGTTGGAACTCCCAACGGAGGACAGCGTTGCCTCGCAAAGATCGCCAGTGGAAGTCGTGATTTCCTTCCAGAGAATACGATTTGAACTGATAGGTCTTCGGTGCCACGAGCTCCTTGAAGTTGATATATTCACCGACCGTCAAGAAGGGTTGCAGGTAAAGCTGCAGACTCAGTGTCGGTGTAAAACTAATGTCCGCGCGTGTGGTAAGGTCAAGTGTTTGACTTTCTAACTCGCCATAGATATAGTGTTTTTTAATCTGTCCGTTGACCTTCTCTTCGACCAGGTCTACCCATTGTGCGTCTCTCACACCATAGGTATAATTCGGCCCTATAGTAAACTCAATATTGGGTGCGAGGCGGATGCGGATACGAAGATCCACATTGGAGCCATAACTCTGTCTATTCGGCTCCCAATAATAGATAGAAGTTCTCCACCAACGCGGGTTCAATTGGAGTTGAATCCTTCTTCGGCTATCCGTCGAGAGTGCCGTAAACATCCACCAGACTGCGGGTCTCTTAATCAGGGTTCCGCCGCGTCGAACATCGCGATCGCTAAACGATTCAAAGTTGCGCCCAACGCCGAGTGTCCACTCCCAATAATTCTTGAATTGCGCCTCTACCGCTATACTATGCCAAACACTCAGACTGTCCCCCTCGTAGGTCCAGATTCTATCGCCAGAGGCGTAAAGAGAAACGCGTCTAAAGATGCTAAAAGGTCTCTCCTTGTTCGCTGAGAGATAATAAGCCCAGTCCAGTGTATTCGTACGCCAACTGATACCGAGGTCGTTTATATCGAGGTCAGGTGATATCGCCTCTACATAAGTTTCCCCTCTCAACCATCCACCTTTTTTATCAAGCTCAAGGAGGGCAATATATCCCGCCTTGCGTGCATCCGGTTTTCCTGCCTGACTTCCCGCAAGCGTCCCTGTTACCGCAAGCGTCCCTGTTACTTGGTACATATCATTGGCAAATCTCAAATCCCAATCGAGACCCCCGACATACGCTGTGTTGGCATCCCATCGATTCACAGTTGTTGCTATCAATCCAACGGTCGAGTTGCCTTTTAGGACGCTTTGCTTAATTCGACCGACAAAGTAATTCGTTAGGGGTTCAATGAGGTGATCGCTTTGAAGTTTCTTCCCATTGACCGTCTTTTCAATCTGTGCGTGCTCTGGCGCGGTGATAGCCTCCATGATGCCGAAAGAGGTTCCACCTTCCGTTCTACCCACAATCTTAGCCGCACCGAGGATAGTTGTCGCTTCCGGACGGCTCAGTTCTGTAGCATCGTGGGGAATTTGAAAATGCCCCGGTCTTCGCCCGATCCGACGCGAGTAAAAGAAAGCGTAATCCGCGTGGTCAAAGGCAGTTGAATCTTTAACAAAGAACGGACGGCGTTCGGAAAAGTATTCCTCATAAGCAGAAAGGTTTAGTGTTGCTGGATCGGCTTCCACCTGTCCAAAATCGGGGTTAACTGTTGTGTCAATTGTAATTCCGGAGGTAATTCCAAGTCGCAGATCGGTGCCGATGTTGCCCCAGAGGTCGGTGCCATCGTCAAACCGCGTGCGTCCCATGACGTAAGGCACAATCTCAAGGTGGCGGGGTGGATTGATATTTTTGATGCCGGTGAGATCCCCAAAGCGAGACACCCAACTTGGCGCATCGAGTTTGACCAACCGCCAGTGGTCCATCTCTTTTTTACGACTGATGTACCGCTCGACTTGTAATCCCCACGTATATTCATCTTTTGGGGAAAACCGCAATATATAAAACGGGATTTTATACTCGGCTGCCCAGCCATTGTCGTGAATCTGGGGCTTCACGTCCCACACACCGTCCCACGTATCGTCAAACGGAGGGTTGTATTCATCTGTAACAGTCCCGTCTGTCACAGACCCGGAGGAATAGACAGTAAACCAAAACCCACGTACTCGGTTCTGATGCGGGGCAAGACTGACGGTAACTCTGTCCGATTCAATATCAGTGTCCCGCCTGACCAATCGGGAGACGATTTTATTGGGTTCGCTGTCATAACACATCACCCCAAAATAGAGTGCCTCATCATCGTAGGCGATTTGGAAGGTGATGCGTTCAGTTGCGAGTTTGGCTTCATCCGGTTCGCGTTGGCGAAAGTCTTCGTGGAGTGGTGCCTTTTTCCATATTTCGTCGTCCAAAACGCCATCTACCTGCGGTGGTGTGCCTGTGATGCGTATAGCGGTTGCGGTTCTATGTGCTGCTGCATCTTCGTCTTCAGCGAGTACATTGCCTGAAGTTTGAAGGATTAGAATAATCGCGAGAAACACCCAGAAGTTTTGAAAATTTACGTCCCTTTTTACAGATAACTTCCTCTCTTTTTTCAGATTTTCCAGATACATAGTAGAACTCCTTTTTATTTGAAAATTCGGACGTTCTTCTTTGTTGAAAATGAGACTCATTATCAATAACGGCAGTAGGATAGATGCCCTGTTTTGGAAAGAGTATAGAGCGGGATTTCACTACCAAACCACTTTTATTGGGGTTTATTGATTTTTGCTGTCAATAAACCCCGGTAGAAGTTCACTGTTTTTGTGGGTGATTCGTTCAGTCTACCCATCGGAGAACATCAGGCAAAGGTTTCCGTTGCGGAGTTGGGATTTCATCCGGATAGCCCATGTAGTAGAAGCCTATGATATACTCAGTTTCTGAATCAATACCGAGTAAATCGTAAGTTCCTTGTTCCAGTGTAATCCCGCCAGTGCTCCACTGCATACCTACACCTTGTTCCCAACCAGCGAGTTGAATGTTGAGCATTGAACAACAGACGGAAGCATAATCTTCTCGCTGCCGTTGTTCATTTCCCTCTTGAACGCAGGAGACAGCGACGATTGTCGGCTTAGACATGAACTTCTGGATGCCGCGTTCTGCAATTTCAGCAAGCGTTTCTTCTGTCGCTGCCTTAGCCGCCTCTGGATTGGATGTCACTTTCTCAATCTGAATTTCGCCATACCGCTCGGCGAGTGTCACTTTCACTTCTTCGCCAATGACGGTAAACCGCCACGGTTCAGTAAGATGGTGGTTTGGTGCCCAGATACCGGCGTAAAGGATATCCTCAAGGACGTTCTTCGGGACTGGGTCCGGCTTAAACTTGAAAATTGTCCGACGCGATTGAATCGCTTCCATAACAGACATTTGTCCGTTGTTGCTGGTGTTAGTCTGTGCCATTGTTTTCTCCTTAGTTGAAAATTGAAGTAGGACAAGATGGTTGCTACAAAACTTTCAATGTAAGGCATTCCGCCCCATCCCTCTTTTGATCTGCTATTTTTCACTTCCTTTCGACGGATTATAATCACCGTCACTTAGAATTCCGCTTTATACCAACTAACATGATGGCAGCGAGATTTTCCTCATACTTTTGAAATACCTTTCGCATGGTTTTCACTCGGTGCTGAGCTTCCTTGTCCTGTAAAACATTCCCCACGAAACGGAGTGCTCCCCAAAACCCCTCATCCTGAATCAAGCGTTTAGGTTCCAGCAGATGCATTGGGGTAGTTGCTTGTGTGTGGACGATGAACCCTTCAGCTTCTAAAAGTGTCCGCCATTCGGTAACAGTGAGCGGACGGGCCCCGACATGTATAGCATCTGTTAGTGCTTTTTGGATTTCTTGTTTGGTGTCTTCATCAAGATCATCTGGGACAAGACAGAGTTCATGAATCCCATAACGCCCTGTAGGTTTCATCAACCGAAATGCCTCTTGCACAATCTGCTGCTTTTTACCCGGTGTTTGCATCGTCAGCATGGCTTCACCGTAGACAACTGTTGCTGTCGCGTCTGGTAGTCCTGTCTCTTCTGCTCGTCCGATCAAACACGTCTGATTGCTTCCGGTTAAGTATCGACGCACTGCGTTGGCGGCAGCTTCGTCGCGTTCCACAGCGGTATAAGAAGCGGGTTTCTGGTTCAATGTAAGTTGTGCCGTAAATCCCAAACCTGGGGCGAACTCGACGACATCATCTGAAGATTTAATACACAACCCATTCAACATCTGTCGGGTAAGTTCTCGTCCACCGGGTCGCAGGACACGCTTTCCGAGTCGCGCCAAAAGCCAGTGTCCGGGCATTTTAGTTGTATCAAGTTTCTCACCGAGAGTCTCTTCTTGGTTATTAATATTCATTCTTTTCCCCTTTTGTGTCTTTAAGTACTTCAACGAGATATCGTTAGGTTTTTTGAAAATGAGTCTCATTATCAATATGGCTTGTGTTAACAACCCATCTTTTTTTGGAATTTCAACCTTGCGCTGGAGCGTACGCTTGAAGGAAATTGCCTATGTTCAATAAATGAAAATGAGACTCATTATCATATTCATGCCTGCGTTATTCACGAGTGCCGGAAAACTCGCGATAAATTGCAGATAACTGCACGAATTATATTAAGTATACTCGCAAATTTTGCGAATGTCAAATAAAATCTGCAAAAAATATCAAATTTTTTAGTAAAATCTAAAATAATAAGATATTGGGGGTTCAATTACGCCTTTTTTAGGCGTTTCCGACATTTTTACAACTTTTTCTGTTGTGTGTGGCAATTTAATCTTATACTTCAGATAGTTTACGCGTTGCAGCGTGATATAATGCTCTGCTTTGGTTTCCAAACGGTCCTGGATTGGATAGGTTTTCTGGGAATTCCGAGAACAATTTCGCGTCACTGACTTCATTAAGATCCGTTGGACTACCTAATTCTTTAATCTCCCCTAAGTAGGCAACCCCCCAGTATTCGAGATCATACATGAAGCAGTGGATGTAGCACAGCACTTCCAGATTTTCCAGCGTCGCCCCCGTCTCTTCCAAAAGTTCACGGTGTGCGGTTTCTTCTGCCGTTTCCCCTGCGTCAACACGTCCTCCGGGTATTACCCAGAAGTTATTGTCGCGCCATTTGCAGAAGAGTATCTGGTTTTGTTGATGCGCGACGCAGTTGACAAATTCAATTTTTCCTACATCCTTTGGTGGATCACCAAAGTGGAGAAACATGTGTCCCTTTTGTTCTTCAATCTTTTGGATCAATGTGTGCGCTCCTAATGGTTCGGTTCTTTTTTCTTAGGGATTAAGGTTAAATTAATTCGGTAATTTTTTGACGAAGCCCGGAGCGGTTAAGAAACCGCTCCTACCGCCTGAGGATTACCAATTTCTATTTTACTGTTTTTCCCAGATTTGCACATTATGGTTCGGCAAATCGAAAGGATATTCCCCGTATTCAAGCGTCGGCAGTCCGTTATCATCGGCTGTGACAACAACATAGAGTCGATGTGGCGAAACGCTCGTGTCCACGCGTTCTAGGAACTGCCATTGGTCACCACTGGAGGTCGTTACCCGTATCTTTGTCCAGAGGATGCCTTCCCCATCTGTATATGTGCCATCCGATATTTGGATGCTATGCGGGTCATCTGGTGGTAAGGTGAAACTTTCGCCGATTGTGGAGGTTGAGTTTAAATGCGTGTGGGACACAAGCACCCATGTCCCCGGGACAGGTACCTCAACGCCGTTCTGATCGACGACCCAAACATGGTCGCGTACGGGAACATCTGTTTCAGGAATCTCGGGTTCTATTATTTGGTGAACACGCTCGCAAGAGGAAAATCCAATAACAAATGCTGTAATCGTCAGTATAAATGCAAATTTTGTAATGTATCTGTTTTTGATGTTCATGATAGATTCCTTGTTTAAGGCTCACAAGTTATAGAAATCGTAGAATGTCTCAATAGAACATTCGGGCCGTAGCACTTGGTACGGAAAGCATTGGAGGCAGCCTTCAACAGTTTTCTGCGCTTTGAGACACGCCAAAAATTGTGCAGCGGCGGGTTGGCGAACGGATCCGTGGCGGGCAACAAATTGGCCCCACAACGCCCAGAATGTGGTTTCATAACCGACCGGTTTCGCTGTTTTGACATAGTCCGGAGGAAAGAGTCTAAGATAGGCTGGGATATTATAGAGCCAAGAACCACCGCGCACCGTTTCTACATCGGGATAGCTGGTTTGGATGTATTCAAACATCATTGACAACTCCGACTTTCGGAGTGGCATTTTCCCCTTACTCAATGCACCATGTTCAGAAGTCTCACGATTTTCAAAGTGGAGTCGGAGTTTTTTTGTGCCGCGCCATGGGTAGACATAGGAGAAACACCCAAAAAATTGTCGATCGTCAGAAGCGTCCGGCTCCGCAGTTGTGCGTTGAAGATAGAAGGTATATGTCCAATCTTCAGGGGCATCGGATATACGCAGACCTTCGATGAATTCATCCCAAATCGAATTCGGAATATCATGGGAGACTCGCAAGTTGAACAAGGTTCGCAATATTGTATAGTCGATGAGTACGTCTGCCAGTGCTTGATTGGAGACTTCGGCGATTTTCTGAGCGAATCTAACTTGCAGTGCCAGAAATTCCTTTGCGTATTGTATCAACGGATTCTCCTATATTGTTCCTGACCGACATCTCAACCGACTGTTCCATCCTTTCGCTGATGGAGGATCACACGGTTACCATCAGGGTCTTCAATGATCGCCCAAAAACATACGGCGGATTCACCCAAAGGCGAGTGGGCATGTATTCCTTCTTGTTCTAATTCTTCTAAGGCAGTCTTCGCGTTCTTGACAGCAAGCGCGACCGTCCCTCCACCGGGATGTGTGAAATCGTAACCCTGTCCTAATACCAGTGTGCCGGGATTTATCTCGAATTCTGCCCATGTGCCTTCATGCACCAAACATGCCAGTGGCATCCCAAGTAGGTCACGATAAAAGGTGAGCGATTTCTGCATATCGCTCACCGCAAAGAAAGTAAAGTCGATACCTAATACATTCATAATTACCGTCTCCTCAACATCAACCCAAATGGTGTGCTAAGCAGCAAGGATTTGGATCGGATACTCAAGGAGATGGGACAGAGAGTACTCGTCAGACGGAGGCTGATACTCACCATCGTATTCGGGGGCTGTCCAAAAAGCACGCCAATCCGTGGCTTGATCCTGACCGATGTAAAGCGTCTTTCCAATCACTGCCCACGCTGTTCCATCGGATGTGAAAGCAATGCAGCCCGTGCTAATTCGATCGGTGGATTCTGTGAGTTGATCGTTGAGTTCAGTCCACGTCTCACCTCCATTTTCCGAACGACAGAGCCAAGCGCCGCCGCCTCTCGGTCCGTTTTGGACTGTGGCGATCAGTAAGTCTGGGTCTGTTGGATGTACAGCGATAGCGGTGCCGTAGCGACGCGGTAACCCTTCAATCCGATTCTCCCAAGAGTGCCCACGGTCGGCACTGACATAAACACCGTTTTGCGTGTTTGCATAAACTTGATTATCGTCTGCAGGACACGTAGTGACCTGATGGACATCTTTATGGAGTTCCGGCGTGACGGGTTCCCAAGAAACCCCTTCGTCGTTGGAACGCATGATACTTCCAACATGGATATCGGCATAACAAAAACCGTCTTGGGTTTTGGCAAGCGTCCGTACGGCAGGGGGACCGCCCCACGGCGTGTACCAATCTTTCCGACATTCTAATTCGTCAAACGCGACGACCCGTTCAGCGGGTCCTTCTTGACCAACGAGGCGATAGACATAAGCACCCTCATCCGTTCCGATGAGCAGTGTCAACGGATCCTCACGAACAACGAGCAACGAAGCGATTGGATCCTCTATACCTGTTGGGATTCGTTTCTCACCATCCTCCGATAAAACCAGTAGCGTTCCATCCGACAAGGCAGACACCACGGCTTGACCGTTTGACAGTGAAACCATTGCGCCATGCGGAGCCATGTGATGGTCTGTGCCGTTATAGACTACGGTGGGTTCACCATTTCCATTATCTGCAACGGCATAGATAGCGTTGTAAGTGGCTATGAACATTATGCAATCTCCTTTGCTGTGTAGCGGCGGAAAATCTTCCTACCGATTATAATGTGACGACACTCTATACAAGTTGGATGCAGTATTGTAGACTAAGGGTTTATGTGTTCGCATCATGTTTTATATTTAACCGCAATAGAAGTAAAATCTTCGCGAATTGGGGAAGAAGTACAAGATCAGAAGAACCTGCAATTCACAGTATGTCTTGTGGGAATAGTGAGAACACTATGGTATTCGGTGTCCTGGCATTGAGCGGAGAATTATCTTTTACTCGTCTTTCCTCAGAAGGATTGAGCTTCTCAATAACTCGCGCACTCGGAACATTTTTAATCGAAGTTACCATATCAATACGTTTGAGTCGAAGCTGCTCAAATCCGAAGCGAGCAAGAAGTCTTGAAGCAGCGGTCGCAATACCTTGTCTTGTTCGGGACGTTCTCACCCAATACCCAAGGTTCGCCGTTTGGTTAACCCAGTTGACCTCATCTAAACCACACCCACCTAAAATACTACCGGTTATCGCATCGGTAACGACAAAGTGGTATTCACTTCGTTGTTTCCAGAATCTCGGAATCATCTTTTCAATCCATGCCCGTGCTTCTTCAATTGAATAATCTTGATGACACCACGGTAGATGACGTGATACTTCTGCAACCGATTCTCGCACAGCCTCAAAATATGGATGAACGTCACTGGGTTTGTGGGTGCGAATGGTGATTGTTCCATCGCTAAGTTCCGTTGGGGTTTTGACAGTGAGTGTCATTAATATAACCTTTTTATTTCTAAAATGAGTTAGGTGAAAGCTTGCTTTTCAGAAGGTGATTGTCTCTTCAGCCATTGATTAAACGCAAATCTATAATTGCTGCAATAAATCGCTCGGCTACTGCTTGTGCGAGTTTATTTTCCCTGTCATTTTCTGGATTTAACGAAGCTACCATAAGTACCGCTTGGACAAAATAACGCGACATGGCGAGGCGATAGTCTTCGCAACATGCCTCGAAGGTATATCCATTAACGCCATTTGCTTTTAGTGTTTCGTGGTAGATTTTTAGGAGTTGCTGTTCCTCCACCTGCCGGTTTGATGTAACTTGTAAGCACCCGCCAATAAACCATGCAACGTCCCAAACGCCCTCTCCGTGTGATATATCTTGCCAGTCAATCACGGCAAAGCCTTGTGTTCCGAAAGAAGCGCCAAAGAATACGTTCTCCAAGCGAAAATCACCATGGACCAGAGTTCTCGGTGGTTTTCCAAATTGAGATTTATCTGTTAATTGCTCAGGTAATTGTTCTCCAAAAGCCTTAGCTGCATCCGTCAACAGAGTTCCTGCTCTGCTAACAAAAATAGGGAATGCATTGCGATATTGATCGAGAACCCAGCGGTTAATGGAATCAGAATCCGTTGGCGAACCAGCTAACCAATCAAATTCTTTAAGTTTTTCATTTTGCCAATAGTAGGCATGAAAACCGGCAATTGCACAGAGAGCAAGTGCTGTTTCTTCCGCTGTACTACCTCTGATTTGATCTCCGACTTTAGCCGGGGCAAGGTCTTCAAGAATCCGAACGTACTTCCCATCGGCGACATTCATAGCACTATAATAACAATGCGGAATGCGAAGAGGTATTTCATCAGCAAGGTGCTGATAGAACAAAATTTCGCGTTTATCTGGCGTAAATGGACGCGTTTTTGCCCGCAGCGGTTCGTCTGGTGCATGTAATTTGACAACCAGCGTGCTCGGTAGTGTGGATTGAGGTTGATTGAAACTAAGATGCAAACGTGCTAACTGTCCAGCACAAGTGAATTCCGCAATTGGTTCAATACAAAGTGATGTTACAACGACATTCGGGAGCGTCCCTGTTGAGCATAGTACTTCAGTGAGCCATTGCGGTGTAATATCATTAAGTGTATTGGGAATGCTTAAAGGAGCCATCAAATTCTCATCGGAATTTTCTTCTTTCTTGTCGGGGATACTCTAACAAACAATGTGATTCCTTTTCTAAGCGTACAGCATTTTCATGAATGTATCATGACTTGAAAAGTCTTCGACCCAATATTCGCATTTTCCCTTTAGGCGCGCACCGACACCTATAAAGTGCCATCCCAGTTCTTGGGTCGCCTGCATATCCCATTCAGCATCGCCTATGTATACGACACGCTGGAAGCAATGCCCTAACTGCAATAGGCATTTCTTCATAATCGTTACGCGTTCATCACCATCGTCACTGGAAGTTAAAATCGTATTCTTCAAATTAAATCCTGTGTGCTGAAGTTTCATTTTCGCGGTATGTCTCCAACCCCCTGTCGCGAATCCAACCTCGTAGTCCTCTGCAGCGAGAAGTTTATTAATCAGATGGATAGCCCCTTCTTTTGGACGACATTTTCCGCCGTTTTGAAGGTACTGCCGAATCAATTCGCCGAATTTTGTGCGAACCTCCTCAACTTGTCCCGCTTCCTGAATCTTATTCTCTTCCATAATTTGTCGCAAACTACCTGTGTCGGTGACGTTTTTGTATTTACTCCAATCATTATGGATATAAACTTCACCCAGGACTTCTCTTATCGCGGAAATGTAACAGGCATCATCGAAACCGAAATTTTCGACCAGTGTGCCATCAATATCAAATATCGTAGCGATCATTTATTATTTTTTTCCTATTTTTTCGGTTGTTATCTTCAGCAAGGTCCCCCTCTGTGCATGGGGGAAGTTCACGTTCTATCCCTGTAACATCGTCGCGTTCAAGTGCTCCGTTTTCTCGGGGTATTTCAGGTTTGGGGGTCAGGACTGAGATGCGCCCAAACGTCCGGTCCATTCTCCATTTCATAGTTCCAAGATATCGTCTCAGTATGCTGGACAACCTTCTTTGCTTTTTTCTGATAGTTCATAGGAATATGTGTACAAGAGATGAGACTATGTGTGATAAAGGTGAGTGCAAATAGCAGCTCAAGATTGAGAAATAGTATACCCAACCTCCCGCACTCCAGCGGAATGCTATTGCCTTGCGGTGAAAATAGAAAATGGTATATCCAAACTCCGCACTCCAACCGAGTGCTATGTGTCTTGTATTACCTTCAGTACCGTCCGGGTGTAATGACGCTATTGCCATCTGGCACCCAGGAAATTAGGGTTTGGATTCATCCGATATCTCGTCCTTGACGCGTATTGCTTCCACGTAAGACCGAAGCACGGTGTTAATTTGTGCTTCGTAGTCAACGGTATGGGTTTTGAACCACTTTAATAGATCTGGGTCAATGCTCATAAAATGAGCAGGAAGAGGGGCAGTTTCCCAAAAAGTTTCATCAGTGGGTTGAGCATCTCTATCATTGCACGCGTCCTTGTAAACTTCCTCATCGGTCATTGTGTCAACTTTCTTCCAATCGGTTTCATCGGGAACGCGCTCTAGTTCTTCACGGGTATATTTGACTAAAGTAGATTTGTCTTTCATCCTTAGTTGCCTTTCTTGCTGAAATGATGCGGCGTGCGTTACCACGCCAAGTATAAACTACATACAAGATACGACCAACACTCCGACCAAGGACAACGATTCTTTCTTCGCCATAGTCGTATCGAGTATCTACGCGCTCTATCCGATTAGGGTCATCAAAGACACGGGCAGCGTGTTTAAAACTAATTCCACGCTTTTGGATACATTCTTGATTCTTGTGTTCATCCCATTCAAAGTTCATTATTGCAGGTTTGAAGGGTATTTTATTACAACCTCAATTCTGTTACTTAACGAGATATTGTATCCTAATCTTATCGCTTTGTCAATGTTATTCGTTCGGCCCAACATTCACGAGCAGTTTTCGTTCATTCAAGGGTTGTACCGGCCGGTTGTTATCATGAATAATCGCTTTAAACGCTGCGATTTGTGCTTCAGACATCTCGATCGGGGTTGTCAGCATAATCCATTTGACACCTTCTGAACAAGGCGGGGTCGTCAACGAACCGTCGTAACGATAGTAGTTCCAAAAACGCGAGGGTGCTTCGTCGGTTATCTGGTCATTTGGTGAAAATATAAAACGAGGATCGACTATCAAGCTGCCGTCCTCAGTAACATTCTCAATATGTTGTGTTTCACCTGGGACTGCGGGTAAATGGGACCAGATAGGGTCAAATACGAACTTGTGACGACCGCTCTCAATTAGCAATCCAACGACTGCCAACGCGCCATCCTCACTTTTATGAACGAAGTGCGCCTCTATATCAAAGGGTTTACCGACCACCGTATGTTCGCTCGGTGCATGGAAATGGAATTGGAGCAGCTGATACCGCGTGCCATCAACCTCAATCCAGTTCCCTTCTGGACACGAAACTTCAATCGTATGGCCGGTGTTTCGGACATTCATGCTTGTTGGGCGGTAGTCGTACGGAATAGGCGGAAGTTTGGTTGGTGTGGGGTTCACAAGATCAATTGGTGATTGGTGCCGCCCCTCAGCGCAGAGGATATATTCTGGGCTGAGCTGCGCCCAAACGTCCGGTCCATTCTCCGCTTCGTAGCCCCAAGATACCGCCTCGGTATGCTGGGTGACCTGCTTTGCTTTTTTTTGATAGTTCATAGGAATGTGTGTACAAGAGATGAGACTATACGTGATAAGGGTGAGTGCAAATAGCAGCTGAAGATTGCGTACTGTAAATTTATTCAACATCGTTTCTATCCAAAGGCGTTTCTGACAACAGTTGGGGTGGAAAAATAAGTGTGTCAGTTAGGGATAATTGTTGATACGTTTTCAACACCTCTTGCAATTGATTGTAGAATTGCTCACATTCTTCTTTCGTGCCGAGCAGCTCTATGCTGGGTGAATTTGATAGGTTAATATGCAACTCGTATGAACGATGTCTTCCTTTGATTATCTGAATCTGGTGTACATACTGAATATTCACCATCCCGCGATAGGAAGAATTATATCTCCCATCTTGGTTGATGATTTCAATAAACATGATGAATCTCCTTTAGATTTTCATAAAAAATAGCTAACCTCCACTTGTATATCCCGTAGCATGTGCGGAATTGTAGGCAGGTTTGATTGGGTTTATCAGATTTGTTGCTAAAATATCTGAATTCATTCGATAGGGTATGTCAACCGTAAGCCATTTCGGGGTGTTTCCCCAGAACGCGCAATAGACGTTCATCGGCACCGTCCAAGACGTAGTCGGGCATACGGTAGTTTAGATAAGGCCAAAACCGCTGCGCAACGAAACGTTGTCCGTAAACTTGGTGGAATAGGTAGCGAACCCGATCCGTCTGATTTGGTATGCCTCGGTGCCATGTCTGTCCGTTGAGCAGATACAGATCCCCCGCTTTCATGAGGAGTGAGACAGGTTCTGTGCCTTCAAAGGTTGGATGTTCTGGATCATCGGGTTGTCTTCCAGAGTAGTGGCTACCCGGAACAAATTGAGATGGTCCATATTTAATATCGTCCTGATCGGTCAGGGCAATTTGCACGGACATACGGAACACAGGCATCCGTAGTCTCGGATCATGCCGTTCCATCTCAGGGGTGATCGGAAATTCCACGCCGTCGTCAACATGAAATCGGTTGATACCTAAATCTTTCCGGTTGAGGATGCAACCTTGGGCGATACAGTGGCAGTGCTCCCCTAACACATTTTCGGCGATGCTAATGATCGGCTCCCGCACAAGCAGGTCCCGGAACATGAGGTCGCACTCAAAAAGGCGATGCACAACAATGGGAGCTTTTCCGTCTTGCCGAGAACCTTTAACGTTACGCATCTCCATAAAGTAAGGTTCAGCGAAGATTTCATCAACGCGCGCAACAATACATTCGCACTCTTCACGTGAGAGCACATTGCGGATAATCGTCGCACCGTTTTCATAGAAATCCTCCAAGACAGCATTCAAGGTCTCTGAAGGTAAAGATTCAGTGGGGAGTGGTTTTTCTGTTGCCATGGTAATGTATAGGTTCGGTTGAATGATTCCCTATATCCTATGCGTATTCCCGAACAATCAGCGGAAGTTTTTCGCGTTCTTTACCCAACTCGGCGCGTACGCCGTTTGGATTCAACACTGTAAGTGTTCCTGTGATGTCGTGAAGTGGAAAGTCGCTCTTCGGTTGGGTGAATTCGACAGCGGGACGGTCGCGGTTATCTTCAACGAAGCAGTTGATGAAATCGATACCGCCCATCGTTTGAACGATGTCCGGTTGTGGTAAGGATAACGAAATCGGTGACCATTCGCCGCCGAACTGTTGGTCACTGGCAGCGTTAATTACGTTGCAATTGGTGAAGGTTACGCGTGCGCCTTTCAAGGACTTTTCCTGAACCTTGATGCCGTAACCGACAGTGCTCTCAACTGTGCAGTTATCAAATTCGATGCTACCTCCCGGTCCATTGTCTCCAATTTTCGTTACACGGATGCCTGTTCCGTGCTGACTGCTCACGTGGCAATTTTCAAAGCGGAGCGTCACGTCCTCAGTTTCTCCGGTGGTATGTGCTAAAAACACTTCAATACCGTCACCGACGTTATCAACAAACTTGCATCCAGAGAATACAACGTTTTTTATGAGTTGATCGCTTTTGTCAGGTTCAATGTCCACCCCCGAAGCCGGTGGGGTTCCCCATGTATTTGAAAACTCACAGTTCTCAACCTTAAGATTCTCAGCACTAATAATGCTGATACCTTGTCGGTAGTGATTGTCGCAGATAATGTCCCGGAGTACCACATCTTCAGAGGCGCGTCGGTCCTTACCACCGTCAACGTAAATACCGTCTCCACCACTATCTTTGAGTGTCAGACCTGATACATTTACGTTTTTACTACCTCGGATCGCCAGCGTCATCCGCCACTCTGCCTTTGGATACTGCCCATACCAGCGGTGCCAGTCGAATTGTTCCAGCACAAGCCCGTTAATATAGTCCTGTTTCCACATGCGGAAGGTCGCGCCGTACCCACGGATCGTGAGATTCTCAATATCTTGTGCCGTGAACATCGAATCGCCTCCGCCACGATATTCACCCCGTTTTGCTGAGACGACGGTTCCACGCTCAAAAATCAATTCTTGATTCCCAGCGAGCCGAATTGGTCGAATTATCCAATCGGTGTGCATGTTGGGAACAATCACCTTTTTCGCGCCGGAATCGATAGCCGCTTGCAGTGCTTCTGTGGCATCTTCCGGATCGAATCCCCACCATGTCGCGTTGGCAACAACACTTTTTCCAGACTGAACATCCGCAATCGCTTCAAGGTTTTTCATTTTTCACTTTCCATAGAGAGGCTATACGAAAATAAAGGAAGCTGCCCGCCTATCACAAATTAAACATGCTGGCAGCTTTGCACATTTCTTGTCGCCTTGTTTACAAAGCGAAGGTCTTCTCATCGTCAAGAGCCATCAATTCGAACCATGTATTGATGTCTGTACGCTCTGGCGCAATCTTGTTAATCATATTTGCCATGAGTGCCTTATAGCGTTCATCTGTGGGACCCATCTGGGTCATCCGTTTATTATAGGTTTCGATATCCGCTTCGCTTTTTGAATAATCTGCTTTCAGCCATGCCTCAACTTCTGCATCGGTTGGCAATGTCTTTAGTGCTTCAGCGAATTCTGCAGCAGAGATGCCAAGGAAAGCGAGTGTCGCTCGATCAATTCCGGAATCCTCGCCGTAAAAATAGGCACCCAATGTGTTGCCGTTAAATGCTCTTCCCTTGTCAATCAGTCGTGCGAGTTGAACCATCCCGTAGACCTCTATGTTGTAGGGGCTGCGCGGGGCGCGGCGTTGGAGATCAACAATACCGAAACTGAGTTGATCGTCCACGTCCTGAAGTTGGACCCATGTCGTTATGTCTGTCCGGGTGGGGTCTACTTCTTGACATCGTGCTTCAAACCGCTCCTGTGTCGTTTCATTGGGTCCGTAGTTTACCAGTGTCTGGTTGAACGTCTCAATCTCGTCCTGAGATTTACCGCAGTTTTCCAGTACCCACGCACCGATTTCAAGGTCGTTTGGATTGTTGACTGCTGCCTCTTGGAAATCATCTGCCGAAATACCGAGGAATGTTAGGATGCGGATATCTTGTCCAGAATTGTCGCCATATACGTATTCACCGATTTTCCCGGCGCGTTCGGCACGTCCTTTATCTGCCATGCGCGCAACGCCGCAGATGCCAGCGATGTCTCTTGCACGCGCACTGCGTGGTGGATCGGTGGTTAAGTCGACCTGCCAGAAACTTCCCCAATCGTCGAGTTCCATGGACTGGAGCACCGTCGTAATATCGGTTCTCCCCGGTGCGAAGCGAGCGAGTCGGTCCTTCAATCGCTGTTTGTGTGCCTCAGTGTCTGGTAGTTGGGTAAGTGCAGCATCGTTAAACTCGGCAATTTCTGCGGCTGTTTTTCCGCTTGTTTCAAGGATCCAGTGTCCGAGTGCAGAATCGTCATGTTCATCAACCACTTCTGTGAAAGCATCGGCGGAAATCCCTAAGAACGTTAAAACGCGCTGATCTAAACCTGAACTTTCACCGTAGATATAATCACCGATGGTTTCAGCGTTATGTGCGCGTGCCTTGTCTGTCATCCGTGCTACACCGACAATTCCAGCAATACCCAGGTTTGAAGGGCGACGTGGTGGTTGGCGTGTCAAATCCATAGTTTATGTCCTTCCAATTGAAAAAATAAAGTATCGTGTCTTCTGCCGATATTTTATCATATTTAAAGAGAGTGTCAAGCGAAAAAGTAACCGGTCCGCTAATTTGTCTTGACATTTTTCACGGAAAATGCTATATTCATCTTAAAAGTGCATGGAGGAACGCAATGGGATTTCCTGTTTACGATTACCGCACGGATATACGGAATGTGTTGGTAACGCCGCAAATTCGCTCACGCTTTTTAAAGATGGAACCTGGGCAGAGTGCCCAACTTCATAGCCACGATTTGGGGCATGAAATTTTCCTGATTCTGGAAGGGCGCGTCGAATTTGAAATTGAGGGTGAAACTGAAGAGTTAGGACCGGGACAGATGTGTGTCGCTCTGGCAGATCAGCCTCATACGGTGCGCGTTCTTGGTGATGAACCGATGACGATGTATCTCTCTGTTACACCCCATATTCACCCGACACATACGCCGCGTACAGAAGATGGGGAACGGTTACCACACAATTTTTCGCCACCTCGTGCTTACGATGTTGATCCCGATATGCAGGTATCGGTCGCGGAACTCGTTGCTCGGCAGATACACGCAGCACAATTGCTTGAGGAATTGACAAAAACATGTGCAGCAGTCCAACAAGAGATGGGCAATCAACTCAAGACTGCCCTCATTGAAGGGGATGAGGATGCTGCTACCGCAGCGCGCAAAGCCATGTGGGAGTCGATTTATCCGGTTTACAAGGCTGTTTCTGAATTAGCCGATGTCTGGAATACGCTTGCGCCGCGTGCAAGTCAATAATCTGTTTTAACCGGATTTACGTGAACTTGTTAGGTGCACTTTGTGAGCGCGACTAACGGTGGAAGTTTTACTGGTGAGTCACGTAACACAATTAATTTGTTTTCTCTTCAGGTTTGTGATATACTAAAATTAACAAAGGATAGTTTCTCCTGCATTTGCGAAAAAATTGTTAATTTAAACTGAATTTGATTTGACAACGTTTTAACATTAGGATAAACTTACTTTTAAGAACCTCGTTTAAACGAACCGCCTTTGCGCGTCTGACGGAAGCACACGGGTATCAAGGCGATCCTATGTTTTGCGGTACGTCCGTTCTCAAACGAGAATCTACATCTGTACCGAAAGGTAGAGAAAACGTCAAAATATCAATGAATTATAAGGAGTGTCTTATGAAAGACCAGCTTTTTAATAGGAAAGTCCTTTTTTCCTTATTAGCTGTTGTAATGTGTTTGGGATTTACAGCCATGAGTTACGGCGCGGCCGTTGTTTCTATAGATCCTGCTGAAGTAGAATCTCCAGCGGCGGGGGAACAACTCATGGTGAATATTAATGTAACGGGTGGTGCAGGAGTCGTCGGCTACCAAGCAACTGTGAACTTCGATGCAACTGCGCTTGAATACGTTTCTGCTGCAAACGCCGATTACCTGCCCGCAGGCGCATTTCCGGTTGTGAGACCTGGTGATGGCAATGTCTTGGTTGGTGCTGGTGGAGCGGTTGCTGCTGCAGCTGCCGATGGCACGCTCGCTACGGTAACGTTTAAAGTCCTTGAAGCGAAAGCGTCCACTATTAGTTTAACAGGTGTTGTTCTCTCTGATGCGGCTGCTGCTGAATTAGAAGTCACAACTATGGATGGCATGGTAACTGCTCCTGCTGCTGAGGAACCAGCCGCTGATGATGCCGAAGCAGACGATGCTGAAGCAGATGACGCAGCCGCTGACGATGCCGAAGCAGACGATGCTGAAGCAGATGACGCAGCCGCTGATGATGCCGAAGCAGACGATGCTGAAGCAGATGACGCAGCCGCTGATGATGCCGAAGCAGACGATGCTGAAGCAGATGACGCAGCCGCTGACGATGCCGAAGCAGACGATGCTGAAGCAGATGCACCTGCTGAAGAACCAGCTCCTGAACCTGTCAGCCAGATGTTCGAGATTACACTCACGAACCTCACCACTGGTGAACCCGGTGCGGGCGGACAAGTCCTTTCACCACCCATCTTTGTAACACACGCTGCAGGTATAAATCTTGCTGCAGTCGGTCAACCGGCGAGTCCCGCGCTTGTGATGCTTGCTGAAAATGGAGATACCTCCGGTCTTGTCGCGCTCGCAGCCGCTGCTGGCGCAAACGCCATGCCCACTGCTGATGTCGTTCCTCCTGGTGGCTCCGTTACTGTCACCGTGACGGCGGATATGGTAAACTCTTCGCTTTCCGTCGGTTCGATGTTGGTGTCAACGAATGATGCCTTCGTCGCCGCTACTGACGTGCCACTCTTTGATGAGAATGGCGCGCCTGTATCCGCGAGCATCGACTTGAATGCGTATGATGCCGGTAGTGAAGAGAACACGGAAATGGCTTCTGATATTCCAGGGCCTCTCGGTTTAGATGCTGCTGCGGATCCAGAAGGCAGCAACGAACGTGTTCCCACTGAAGGTGGCGTGATTGCACCGCACGAAGGTATTCAAGGTGTTGGTGATGTCAGTGAAGCGTTTGCTTGGGAAGAGCCGACAGCGATGTTGACGATTGCTCCTGTTGAAGCACCCGCGGAACCCGTCGTAGAAGAACCGGTGGAACCGGTCGTAGAAGAACCGATGCCTGAACCGGTAGTTCCCTCCATTTTTGATGTCACGCTTGGGCCCGGCTTAAACATGATTTCTATTCCATTAATGCCGGAAGAACCCTACACTGCGAAATCACTGGCAGAAATGCTCGGTGCGACAGTTGTGATCCAATTTGATGCTGCAACTCAAAATTTCGTCGGTTACACTGCTGCTGATACAGGTGATGGATTTGGCATTGACGGTGGTATGGGATATATCGTCAATACGCCCGCTGGTGGTATGGTGAAGTTCACGGGTACGGCATGGGACAACCAACCCAAACCACCGGAACCGCCGCCAGAAGAACCAGCTGCTGAAGAAGAAGCACCTGCGGATGACGTAGCCGTTGAAGATGCACCTGCTGATGATGCCGCCGCTGATGACGCAGCCGCAGACGATGCTGCTGCCGACGCTGGTGACGCAGCCGCAGACGATGCTGCCGACGCAGGCGAAGGTGATGCTGCTGCTGATGCTGGTGGAGATGACGCAGACGCTGGCGATGCCGCACCTGCTGCCCCCGCACTTACCACATTCAAGAGCGCATGGGCATTTATCGTCACGAGCGATATACAAGGTATGGAAACAGGGACGACGTACACCCTCGTCGCAGAAAACCTCCGCACCGGCACAATCGCTACGGAGAACGTCACCAGCGACGTGAGACGATCCTCTGCTGTCTGGGCAGACCTCAACCGTAAGAGCGTTGTTGAAGCAGGCGATAAACTGAAGATCGCACTTTACAATGAACGTGGCACGATCGTTTCGGGTCCGTTCGAGCGGACAGTTGCGACGACAGATATCCGCGATGCGTTCCTGAATCTGGAGTTGAGGGTTGGTGATGTTCAGCCAGAAGATACGATTCTGGCACAGAACTTCCCGAATCCGTTCAATCCAGAGACATGGATTCCGTATCAGTTGAGTCAACCGACGGAAGTGTCGATCCAGATATATAATGTATCGGGTCATTTGGTTCGGAGTTTAGATTTGGGTTGGCAGGCGACGGGTTCCTATATGACGCCCTCGAGTGCTGCGTATTGGGATGGTAGGAATGCTGTAGGAGAGCGCGTAGCGAGTGGTATCTACTTCTACACGCTGCAGACGGCAGACTTTGCTGCAACCCGACGGATGGTTATTCTCAAGTAAATGGCTGTCAGTTGTCAGTCTTCGGTTGTCGGTAAGAGCGGTTTGTAACAATTCGTCTCTACTTGCCGTACGCCGGGAAGTGGTGAATTTGTTACAAGGTCCTTCTTTAACTGAAAACTGATAACTATTAAAAAATAAAACGCCCCAATCTGCCGGTGTAGCTAACAGCGAATCAACGCCGATTAGCAGTCGGCGTTGGGGCGTTTTTTGGTGTATACGCAAAAGGAGAAGTTTTTTGATCTATCGAAAAAATGGCTTACCTATTTGGGGGGTGCTTGTGTTACTTTTCGTCGCAAGTACTGGCAGTGCATTTTCGTTTTCTTTTGGCCCACCAGAAGGACTAACAGGGGCTCCGAGTGAAGCTAACTGCACACAATGCCACGTTGGTAATGCATTGAATGACTCAGATGATGCGTTGATGCTAACAATCCCTGAAACATATCAGCCAAATGAAGTTTATACGATTGTTGTCAATTTATCACGCGCTGGGCAAAGCCGTTGGGGATTTGAAATGACTGCGTTGGACGGTAATGGCGCACGTGCTGGATCCTTTGAAGTGTCAGATGCGGCGAATACGCAGTTAAAAGAAAAAGACAGTAAGCAATATATTATGCACACTTCTGGCGGAAGCGCACAAGGAACTAATGATGAGAACCAATGGACTGTTGAATGGACTGCCCCTGATACTGATATTGGTCCCATTACCTTTTATGCCGCTGGAAACGCCGCCAATGGTGATTTTACTGCCTCAGGCGACTATATCTACACAACAAGTGAAGAGTCAACACCACCAATCCCCACAGTTGCAGGTGTATCCTTAGAGATTGTTGGGGACACGGTGCTCTCTACGATGGATGCTGTCGCAGGTGTGAGTTATATTCTCAAAGTCACGAACACCGGTAATATGATGGATACGGTAATGCTCGAAGCCTCAGCAGAGGTGGGCATTGAAGGCAGTGTGCTTGGCGCGCTCAGTGACAGATCAGTCGAGCTGGAAGCCGGTGCATCTACAGAAGTGACGTTGAAGGTCACGGGGGATCTCTTCGCAAAACCTGGCAATTACGCAATTAATGTAACGGCAACTTCCAAGACAGATGGCACGAAGACTGCTGAAGTCACAACCACAACAACTATAGAAATGCCGCCTCCGCCACCAACACCTTGGGATGTCAATGAGGACGGAACCGTGAATGTTCAAGATTTGGTGCTCGTCGCTAACGAACTTGGCGAGTCTGGGGAATCCCTTAAGGGAGATGTGAACGGTGATGGCACGGTGGATATTCGTGATTTAGTCCTTGTTGCTTCGCATTTTGGTGAAGATACGAGTAATTAATAGTTGTCAGTTTGCATCGCAGTGAGATTTATCAATTTTCAGTCAAGAGATCTCCGAGTAGCAATTTACCTCGTTCCTGAGTATACCAAGTTTGCGGAGATTGTTACAAAAGCGTCTTTTAACCTTGACCATCAACTCGACTTCGTTATAAATGTTAAAGCACGAGTTGATGGTTAAAACTGACGACTGACAATCCTTATAGGAAATATGAATATGGCATCTAAATATCGCGTTGGAATTATCGGATGTGGTGGTATTGCCAATGCCCACGCTCGCGGCTATGAGGGTATTGAACAAACAGAGATCGTTGCACTCGCTGATCCGATTCAAGCAGCCCTTGACAAGTTTGCAGACACTTATGGCGTATCCACTGAAAACTGTTATTTGGATGCGCGTGAAATGTTAGATAACGAGGACCTTGACATTGTCAGTGTCGCGACATGGCACAAGCTCCACGCACCCATGACAATCGCTGCATGTGCACGGAGTCCAAAGGCAGTGCTCTGTGAAAAACCGATGGGTATAAGTCTCGGTGAATGTGATGATATGTTAATCGCTGCGAATCGGAACAATGTCAAAGTGGTAATCGGGCATCAGCGCAGATTCAATTCGGCGTGGACGGATGCCCGAAACCTCATCGCTGAAGGGGCAATCGGTGAACCTCAACAGGTTGTCTGTCACGGTGGACAGGGGTTGTTGAATGATTGTTCGCACCTCTTTGATATGATGCGTTATGTCCTCGGAGATCCAGATCCGCAATGGGTTATTGGCAACGTTGAACGGAAAACGGAGCGTTACGAACGTGATATTCAGATTGAGGACCGGAGCGCGGGAATTGTCGGCTTTTCAAACGGCTGTATCGGTCAACTCTTGCAGGAGATAGGTAGACCGAACTATCAAGGTGGCATCGTCTACGGGACAGAAGGCATTGCTGATGTAACAGAGGGACGCGTTCGTCTCCTTAACAATAAGGCTACCGACTGGGAAGAACGTCCCTCTGACGGCGCGAACCAGCACGTCGCACAGGCAGCCGAACTCGTTGAATGGATTGAAGGCGGTCCCGAACACCGTGGTGAAGCAAAGCACGGACGCGCCGCTGTCGAAATTATCATGGCGATCTACGAATCCGCACGAATGCACGAAGTCGTCCAATTGCCGCTGCGGACACATGCAAATCCACTGGATTTGATGATTGAGAACGGGGATTTGCCCATCGAACGCCCGGGACGTTATGATATCCGTGCGTTTTTGTTGCACGGCGAATCAATGAAACCAGGAGACTAAGAAGTCTCCTAAAAAAATTTAAAGAACCATGCAGATTACGCAAGGGGTGTCTGTTGGCTTGACCGCGCTGAAACGTAACAAGTTGCGCTCCGTGCTAACAACACTCGGAATTATCATCGGTATTGCTGCTGTCGTGGCTGTTGTTTCAGTCGGCGGCGGTGCGGAACATCTTATGCTTGCTGAACTGGAGCGCATCGGCGGCGCGGGTATGATCGTCTGCTTTAGGAAAGAGGCGTTTCGTAGGGAAGATGGTTCGTATGTCGAGAATAAGCATCCGGAGTATATTGAATACGAGGATCTTGATTTTCTCCTTGAAAACTGTCCTTCTCTGAAATCAGCGGTAGCACTGTCAGAGATGAATTTTACAGTGTCTCACAAACACGTTAATCAATCGCTTCAGGTTATAGGTGCTACGCCCTTCTATGAAGAGGTTAATAATTGGTACATCCAAGCGGGTAGGTTTATTAGCCAGAGCGATATGGAACGGAGAGAACCCATCTGTGTCATCGGGTCTGAAGTCCGAAAAGACCTATTTAAAATGGAGGATCCGATTGGGCTTGAACTCAAAATCAACACGGAACGGTTCACCGTCATTGGTGTCATGGAGGAAAAGGGCAATAGTATGGCATCCGAAGGGTGGGATAATCGGGTAATTATTCCACTCACCACAATGGGGATCCGTTTTATTGGACAATGGAAAGGCTGGATCTATCTGTGGGCACAAGCCGAGAGTTATGAGAAAGTCGAACAAGCCGTCGCTGAAATCAAGGTCGCCATGCGCCAGCAACACGGTGATGAAAAATACTTTGAATTTTTCACGGCGAAAGAGATTATAAAACAGGTAGGCAATGTCAGTCGAATTGTTCAGATACTCTTGGGCGGTGTTGCGAGTGTTGCTCTGTTCGTGGGTGGCATCGGGATCATGAATATCATGTTAGTCTCCGTGACAGAGAGAACTCGTGAAATTGGTTTGCGCAAAGCCCTTGGCGCAAAGCGCCGTGACATTCTAATTCAATTCCTTATTGAAGCCATCGTTTTAAGCATTTGCGGTGGGCTTATCGGTATTCTCATTGGAAGTAGCCTTGCTTCTATTTCCGGTTTAGTTATTTCAAAACTCATGAAGGCGAGTTGGCCCGCTGTTGTCTCTGTCCAAGCCGCGTTGATCGCGTTTAGCGTTTCAGGATTGATCGGCATATTTTTTGGACTCTACCCAGCAAACAAAGCTGCAGGCCTCACCCCAACAGAGGCACTGCGTCACGAGTAGTTATTGGCTTTCATCAGCCTTCAGTTAAAAGGCAGCCGTGACGATTGACAGCCCTGTATTGAGAACTATTCTTCCCAAAGTCAACTACCCCCGCTAAAGCAGGGGGCTTGTGTCAAACCGTCGAACAGCGATAACTGATTACGATTTTTAGAGCCGAATGCTTTATCAGGGTTGTTTCTCGCTTCATAGAGGGTAGTAACCCACCGCTCTCCACGAAGGGCAGCAGCTGCCCTATAAAGTATGTTTAATGCAGCATTGTGGTCTCGGTCTAACGAAGTGCCACAAAATTGACAATCAAAGGTGCGTATCGCCAGAGAGAGTTTCTTTGGCGACTTCTGACCGCAGGCGGAGCAAGTTTGCGAAGTGTTCTTAGGATCAACTTGGTGGAAGTGGAAACCGTCTCTTTCGGCTATGTTTCCACACCACGTAAAGAAGGTTGCCCAAGACGCATCGGAAATGCTCTTGCTGAGATGTTTGTGCTTTACCATATTGGAGGTATTTAGATTTTCGGCGACCAACACACTGTTTTTTTGATGGTGGTAGAGTTTGTAGACGAGTTTGCCGATAAAGTCTTTGCGTTTGTTGCCTGTTCGCTCATGGTGTAAGGCGAGTTTGTGTTGTTGTTTCTGCCAGCGATGGCTTCCTTTTTTCTTTCGGGAGAGGTCTTTAGAGTGTTTGCGGAGCAAGCCTTCTGCTTGACGATACCAGCGCGGATTGCTCTCTTTTTCGCCTTCAGAAGTCGTCAGATAGTGGAGTGTTCCCATATCAACGGCAACCGCATCAGCGGGTTCAGCTTTCGGCGTATCAGGCAATTCACACGTAATGTGTGCATACCAGCCAGATGCTTTTTTGACGATCGTGACTTCTTTCGGGTCGCCTCGCAGGGGGCGGTGCATGTATATTTTCACTTCGCCTAACTTTGGCACTTTTAATCGATCAAGCCGCGTCTCTGTTTCACGAATCGGATTTTGGCGGACGCGTTTGAATCCACGGGTGGTAGCGTCTCTAACTTTGTACTTTCGCAGACCCCACGTCAGAGAACGAACACGTGTTTTATAGCGAGGATACCCTTTTTTCTCCGCACCTTCGCGACACCGCCTACGGAACGCATCAAAGGCTTTGTCAACACGTTTGAGGACAGAAACTTGAAAATCTTGCGGCACTTCACGAAAATCGTCATATTTTTCGCGGGCAACCTTCAAAAGTGCTTGTTGCTCATACTGCGTAACGAAACGCCCTTCTTCTTCGTGCGCATACTTACGATTATTGCGCGCAGAATTCTGAAGTTCACACAAGTGGTCAAACCACGCTAACAATGTTTGCCCTTGTATTTTCGTAGGATACACAGGATATTTAAAGGTTAATCTCATGGTTTATCGTGTATCGTGCGTTTATCCCCTACAGAGTGGGAGGCAGACACGCCACCAAGCGGTGACGCTCTGTATGTCTGCCAACACGATACATATAGTAAACCACAATTTACTAAAAAAGTCAAGGGTTTTTTCAAAAAAACGCTATAGACTCACACACGAGGGCGGATTTTCCTCCCCCGCCTAAAGGCAGGGGGTTTCCAATCCGTGAACTTTGATGAAAGGAGCACGCCCTGTGCGACATCAAACAACGAAGGTCCGCGCCGCCGTTGTCGGACTCGGTTGGCCCGGGATGCAACATCTCAAAGGCTATACACTTGACCCGCGTTCAGAAGTTATCGCTGTCTGCGACTTGAATAAGGCGCGCGTCCAAGAAGTGGCGACGCAACATAAAATACCGAATACGTATACCGACCACTTGGAGATGCTGAAAAATCAGGATGTTGATGCTGTGAGTGTTTGTTTGCCCAACTTCCTCCACGCGCCTATTTCTATTGACGCATTGAACGCTGGTAAACATGTGCTTTGTGAAAAGCCTCCAGCTCGGAGTGCGCAGGAGGCAAAAGCTATGGCGGATACAGCCTCTCAAAATGGAAAGACCTTAATGTACGCCCTCGTACAGCGGTTCGATGGAAGTTCCCAGCATCTCAAGCAGCTTGTTGAAGCGGGCGAACTCGGCGAGGTTTATTTCGGTAAAGCTGCTTACGTCCGACGGCGCGGCGTTCCTATCGGTAAAGAGGGTTGGTTTGTTGACAGAGAACGCTCCGGTGGGGGCGCGCTCATTGACATCGGTGTTCATGCGTTAGATTGTATCTGGTGGCTCATGAACTCTCCCAGACCGGTTGAAGTCATGGGTACGTCGTATTCCCACTTTGGACACCTCGTGCCAGACGATGTTAAATACGATGTTGACGACGGGACCTTCGCCCAAATCCGCTTTGAAAACGGCGCGACGATTATCCTTGAAACAACATGGGCACTGAACCTACCGGGTGACAATTACATTAAAATCGCTGGAACAAAAGCAGGCGTGACGCTCAACCCCTTCACCCTTTACACGGAAGAAAATGGTAAGGAAGTGGATAAACCTCTCAGTGCACCTTCTATTAACGGCTTTGACGAAGAGGTAAAACACTTCGTGGAATGCATCGTTGACGGCAAGAAACCTATCTCTTCAGCAGGACAGGGTATCATGCTGATGCAGATGCTTGACGGTATTTACGAATCTGCGGAGAAGGGACGATCTGTGCCTATCGTAGATTTAAGTGCCGCGAACGGATGAAATCCCACTATCTGACATTCCATGTCTATTTGGCATTTGCGAGGAAGTCGTTTCAGAAGCAGATGCAATATCGGGTTGCAAACCTCGCCGGGTTGATTACCAATTTTTTCTTTCTGTTGGTGTATGTTTTTGTCTATACCGCTTTTTATGCAGTGTATACCGGTCCGCAGCCTCTCAATCTGGATGAGGTTATCACCTATTTCGTTCTTTGTCAGTCTTTTTTCATGCTTATGCCGTTTTGGGGTGCGCGCTCTGAAGTTACGAACGCGATTAAAGACGGCAGCGTCGCACTCCAATTAACGAAACCGGTTGACTTCCAGACGTATTGGTTCACGGATGAATTCGGTAAAGCCTGCTATTATCTGCTCATGCGGGGACTTCCAACTTTTCTTATCAGTATTCTCTTCTTCAAGGTTGCGATTCCGCAGCAACCCACCGTCCTAATAGCGTTTGCTGTTTCAATGACGCTCTCTATTCTCATGAGTGCTGCGATCACGATAACAATTTTTAGCAGTGCGTTCTGGACGCTGGATACGACGGGGATTTCTGGAATCTCTTACTCCATAATTTTCTTGTTTTCCGGAATGTTGGTTCCGATCGCGCTGTGGCCCGAGTGGTTAGCACACATCGCAAGATGGTTGCCGTTTGAAGGTTTGATTGATGTCCCGTTTAGTATCTATTTGGGCAAAATTACAGGCATCAAAATCTGGATTGCAATAAGTAAACAGATGGCGTGGAACCTCTTTTTTATTGGGCTGGGACGGTTCCTTTTAACCCGTGGATTTTCGAGACTGGTTATACAGGGCGGTTAGTAGGTATCTTGAAAAAAATGAACTATCTATCACTCTACTTCCATTTCGTCAAACTTCGTATCCGATCGCAGATGGAATACCGACTCTCGTTTCTTTTTGAACTGTTTGCGCAAGCGAGTATCTCCGTCATGGATTTTTTCATGATTGCGCTCCTCTTTAACCGTTTCAAACAGTTAGCGGGATGGAGTTTATGGGAGGTCGGGTTCCTCTACGGTATAGTTGGGATCTGCTTTGCTGTCGCCGAAATGGTTGGGAGGGGGTTTGATGTCTTTCAGAGAAATGTTGTACGTGGCGGCTTTGATACAATGCTGGTCCGACCTCTCGGTACTTTCTATCAGGTTTTCGCACATGAATTTCTGCTCCGTCGGGTCGGACGGATAGCGCAAGCAGTCGTTGTGCTGTTTATTGCCAATTCGCAGCTCACTGTCTCTTGGTCATTTGCTAAGGTGGGCTATCTGTTGGTTACACTGATGAGTGGGACCTGCTTTTTTATAGGACTCTTCGTCATCGGCGCGACAAGTTGTTTTTGGACTGTCCAATCGATTGAGATCATTAATATTTTCACGAACGGTGGTGTGTTCATGGGAAGCTACCCGTTTTCTATCTATCGGTGGTGGTTTCGGCATTTTTTCACTTTTATTATCCCACTGGCGTGTGTTAACTATTTTCCATCCCTTTTCCTTCTGGAGAAAGTTGGATCGTCTGGGGTCTCACCGATTGGTGTGCAATTGGCTCCTTTCGCAGGTTTCCTCTTTCTCGGTATTACCATGCTGTTCTGGAGATGGGGCGTTTTACGCTATCAAAGCACAGGGCATTGAATAGTTGTCAGTTATCGGTTGTCAGTTAAGAGGTCATTTGTAGAAGCACAAGAAAAGTAAATGACACAACAAAGGAACTGACAACTGAAAATTGATAACTGAAAACCCTTAAAAAATATGATTGAAGTTGATAATCTGAGCAAGACCTTCAAAGTCTATCATCACCGCAAAGGCTTTTTCGGGAGTTTTGTGAACCTTTTTTCCCGTAAACACCGCATTGTTCGCGCAGTGGACAGCGTGTCATTCACCGTCCAACGCGGCGAAATTGTGGGGTATTTAGGACCGAACGGTGCAGGCAAGTCAACGACCATTAAGATGTTGACCGGTATTTTGGTGCCTTCGTCGGGCAGTGTGACTGTGAACGGCTATGTTCCACATCGGCAGCGAAAGGAAAACGCCAAACACATTGGGGTTGTGTTTGGACAGCGTTCACATTTGTGGTTCGATTTGCCAGTCCAAGAGTCCTTCGAGCTGCTACAGCGTATCTATCGGATTCCAGAGACACAGTACCGCGACAACGTAGAGATGTTCGATGCCCTGCTCAATCTTAGCGATTTTTTCCAGACGCCTGTCCGCCAGTTGAGTCTCGGTCAGCGAATGCGTGCGGACATCGCCGCTGCGCTGCTCCATAATCCCGATGTCTTGTTCCTTGATGAACCGACTATTGGTTTAGATGTCGTCGCCAAGGCGCGTATCCGCGAGTTTATCCAAAAAATCAACGCCGATCGGGAGGTCACGGTTGTATTGACAACACACGATTTAGATGATGTCGAGAAATTGTGTAAGCGTGTCATTCTCATAGACAGCGCGCGTCTCTGTTTCGATGGGGAACTCGCTACACTCCGGCGATTGCTTTCGACGGAACGACTTTTGACTGTGGATTACGCCAAAATCTATCCAGACATCAGTATACCCAATGCACATATTACCTTTCAAGAGGGGGCGCGCGTGCGATATAGATTCTCTCCAGAAGAAATTAGCACGGCAGATCTTATCGGTGCAATCCTCCAAAAGTTCAAGATTGTGGATATATCGGTTGAAGAGCCTGATATTGAGGAGTTAATCAAAACGGTCTACGAGGATAACCTCACACTTGAACGTAAATTGGCGGAGCCAATACCTCCGGACATAGGCGAATTGACTTGACAAGCCTGAAATCTGTGGGGTAAAATGTATGGCAAGGTTTTAGCAACCTGATTGTTACAGATGTGTCTTATTAATCAACGGCTAAAGGTGGGGTGATTCTTGTATCCCTCTACATCTAATTGTTACAATCGAAAGGAGCAATTTAAATGCGTCTAAGGAATATCAGAATAATCTGTGTACTCGCCGCACTTCTCACTGTGTTCTGTTATGTGACAGCGGCTGACGCACAAGATTTCGTAACGGACGGACTCGTTGCCATGTATACGCTCAATGAAGCCGATCTCGATGGCAAGACTGTCAAGGATGTCCTTGGTAAAAACGATGCAGAACTCATCGGTAAACTCAACTTTGTCGAAGGTGCGACAGATGGCACTGGAGAAGCGATGGAGTTTGAAGGGAAACCCGACAGCTACGTTCAAATCCCCGATATGGGTGATTTTGATCATGTATCTATTGAATGCTACGCGCTTGAGGCCCAGTTCGGTGGTATTCAAGGCATTGTTTCGACGTGGATGTGGGAAGCAGGCAAGGTCCATTTCAAATTTGAGGGAAACCAGATCCAAGTCCATAAGAACGACGGGGTCAAGATTCGCTTGAATGCTGAAACCGATACCTGGTATCACATTATCTACACCAGCAATACCAAAGACAACGAACTTAAGCTTTATGTTGATGGTGAGTTAGTTGATGAAGGGAATGCTGGCACAACGCCTGAAAACATGAAGGAACGGCGTATCGGCAGTGAGCACAATGGCAGATTCCTCATTGGGATGATGGATAACGTCCGCATCTATGATCGGATTCTTGACGAAAAAGAGGTTGAGCAGAACTTTAAGTCTAAGAGCGACCAATTACCTGTTGAACCTGCTGGAAAACTCTCAGCCACTTGGGCATACCTCAAGGCGTTGAGAAATTAAACGCAGGCACCTACAGAAAATGAACACTGCTAAAGTTGTTGGGCGGGGTCTCCGCACCTCAGCCCAACAAAATTAAAAAGCGGAGTAGAACCCTATCATTAGAAAAGCGATTATCCCCATTGCTGGATACGGGACACGTCTTTTCCCCGCAACGAAAGCCGTACCGAAAGCACTCTTTCCGATGATTGATCAGGATGGTATCGCAAAGCCGATCATTCAGATGATTATTGAAGAAGCGTTAACGGCGGGTGTGGAGGAGGTGTGTATCGTCGCTCAACCGCAACAGGTTGAACCGATTACCACCTATTTTTCTGGTGCTGTTGCCGATGCGATTCGTGAAAAACCGGAGTTAGCAGCGCAGGCAGACCGGTTGGAAGAAATAGGTGATCGACTGCATTTCGCAATTCAGTCGGAACCGGAAGGATTCGGGCACGCTATCTATTGTGCAAGCGATTTCGCGGATGGTGAGCCGGTTATGATTCTGCTCGGAGACCATCTCTATATTCCGGAATCGAACATTTCTTGTGCCAAGCAACTCATGGATGTTTACACAGAGGTTGGGCGGTCTGTCACAAGCCTTGATCTCTGCCATGAAAGTGAACTCTCGCTCAACGGTGTTGTTCACGGCAGCCCTTCTGTGGAATCTGAGAGGCTTTTTACGTTATCACAAATTTCAGAAAAACCGACGGTGGTGTTCGCGCAGCAGCATCTCCGCGTGGAAGGTATCCCGGAACAGCAATACCTCTGCAACTTCGGAATCGACCTGCTGACTCCCCTCCTCTTTGATATTCTGGATTACAATTACAAGCACCGAATTGTAACGCATGGCGAGATTCAACTACGGGATGCGATGACGGAAATCATAAAACAGGAAGGCATGCACGGTTACCGCGTCGCAGGTCAGCGTTACGATACGGGAAACCCACAGGATTTACTCAAAACTGTAAACGCCTTTGGTCGTCACGGTCCCTATCGGAATTCTCTAATCTAATGTTTCCCCGACCGCTAACGAAATAATTTCTACATCCTGGGATGCTGTCAATTTACGGAGTTCTTCAGGGGTTCCTGTTAAGAGTGGGAAAGTGCCGTAATGGATAGGTAGAATTGCTGGAACATTGAGCAGTTGTGCGGCATAGGCGGCTTCACGGGGTCCCATCGTGAAATGGTCGCCGATGGGCAGCAGTGCCAAGTCCGGTTGATAAATCTCACCGATAATCCGCATATCACCGAAAACATTCGTATCCCCAGCGTGATAAATTTTATAGCCGTTCGCAAATTCAATGACATAACCGGCTGGTTCACCTAAATAAACTGTCGTGCCGTCTTCTTCTGTGAAGCTGCTGCTATGGTTGGCTGAGACCATCGTTGCCTTTACGCCGCCGACAGTGACAGTGCCGCCCTTGTTCATCCCAATTGTGTTGTCAACACCCTGTTTACCGAGCCACCCTGCGATTTCAACGATGGATACGATTGTGGGGGCATGTTTTTTCGCAAGAGGCACCGCGTCGCCGATATGATCGGCGTGCCCGTGTGTTATGAGTATCACATCGAGGGTGTCGAAAGTTTTGAGTGCATCTGGACATACTGGATTATTTGTCACCCATGGATCTATGAGGAGTGTTTGTCCATCTGCTTCGATTTTGAAGGTGGAATGTCCGAGCCATGTCAGGCGAATACCGTTATTCAATTTCATACTGTCTTGCCTAAAATTTCCTTTAGTCTTTGAGCGATAATTTCTATCTCTCCAGGCATTAAGGTTTGTCCATTGATGAGGACACCGTCTGCCCCTGTGCCTGCGATGTCAATGGAAGGTTCACCTTCTGTGAGTTGCTGGAGGATTTCATCGCGTGTGATGCCCAGTTGTTCTGCGTCAAATCGGATTTCGGTGCGTGGCATCGGTTGCCCAGCTTCGGACGGAAAACTACGATGGACCGTAACACCTTGGATGTCCGCGAACTCCTCGTCATAATAGGTAATCTGATCTTCGTAGGATTGCTGTAATACTTCGTGGTCCTGATCCAGATACCATTTGACGGCGGCAAACAAACCGACCATCTCCTCTTTGCCGACCTTCATGCCCCTGCCGATAAACGGATGCGGTGGTCCGTTGAAAGCGATAGCCTCAATCAACGATTTTTTTCCGACGATTAAGCCGCTACTTTGAGGACCGCACAAACCTTTTCCACCGCTAAAGAGTGCCAAATCCGCCCCCATCTCCGTAAAACGCCATAGATTTTCTGGGGGTGGCAACTGTGCGGCAGCATCAACGATGAGTGGAACACTGTGCCTTTTGGCGATTGCAATGGCTTCTTCGTAAGACACCCAGAGGTGTTCTCTACCCGGGTTCGCGAAGTAGAAGATCGCAGCGGTTTTCTCACTAATAGCGTTCTCTAACTCGTCGGAGGTCGTTCCGTTTTCATCGCCTATTTCTACGAACGTGACTCCGACTTGCCGAACAGCAAAGTCGTATCCGACACGACCGTGGCGATGCACGATGACTTCGCTTTTCATTGATGCGTCGGGGTGGGGCAATTTTTCGCGCTTGGTGGTGTCGAGTCCGGTGATACACGCTGCGGTGCTGAGTGTCAGCGCAGCGGCAGCACCACAGGAGACATAAGCTGCCTCGTTATGTGTGAGTGCCGCAATCTCTTCACCGACCCGTTTTTGAAGTTCAATAATATCTACAAAGTGCTTTGAGGCTTCAACCATCGCCTCAACAACTTCAGATGGCATAATCGAACCACCGAGCCGTGTGAGCGTCGCGTTGCCGTTGATAACTGTGCGGATCCCCAAGCGTTTGTAGATATTCATTTCAATAGTTTTCAGCGGTTATCAGTTATCGGTTTTCAGTTAAAGAAGTCTGTAAAGTGTTCTAAAGTTAGGAAAATCTGTAAAGTTCTCAACTTTGAAACTTTAGCACACTTCACAACTTTCTTACTGACAGCTGTTCTCACTGGGAAGCATGACAACTGAAAACTACTTACCCCACTTCTTCACCGTCTAATTTACCGACATGGAGGTCAATCTCCTCGCGTGTCTCGATTTTGTCTACTTTGCCATCTGCCATGTGGAAGATACGGTCGGAGACATCTAACATCTTATGGTCGTGTGTCGCGGTGATAATGGTCACACCATTTTCGTCATTAAGGCTACGGAGTAGTGCTATGATCTCTAACCCGGTTTTGGTATCAAGGTTTCCCGTCGGTTCATCGGCGAGGACGATCGCTGGGTCGTTCGCGAGCGAGCGTGCGATTGCCACACGCTGCTGCTGTCCACCGGAGAGTTCTAACGGTTTGTGTTGCACGCGGTCACCAAGTCCAACGAGGCTAAGGAGTTCGACACCTTTCTCTCTGCTTTCATCGGCACTCATACCCGCGAAGATCATCGGAAGTGAGACGTTTTCGAGTGCTGTCATGACGGGGATGAGGTTGAACGATTGGAAGATATAACCGATCTTTCGGCAGCGGAGCCACGCGAGTTCGTAGGCATCAAGTTGTGCGATGTCCACTTCATCAATATAGACTCGCCCCTCGGTCGGTTTGTCTAAGCCACCGATCATGTTAAAGAGCGTTGATTTCCCTGAGCCTGAGGGTCCCATGATTGAGATGTACTCACCGCGCTGGATTTGGAAATTGACACCACGGAGGGCATCTACAGTCTGTGTACCCATCTCATACCGTTTGATAAGGTTTCGGACGCGGACTGTGTTCTCTTTGGGAATAAGACGCTCAAAGCGTTCTGGTGTTTCGGCGAAAGTTGCGCCAACATCACCTATTTGTTCATTCATTTTTCTCTCCTGAATGGTCATCAGTTATCAGTTTTCGGTTATCAGTAAGAAAAGTATTCTTCTGCTAACTAATAACCAACAACTATCCTATTTAAAGACAAGACGGATAGAAACCTTGAAGCCTTCACTCTGCATCCGTCCATTCATTTACCGTCTCTGTAGGAATCCAAAGAATCCTGATTTTGCGGGTTCGGGTTCCGGTGTTGCTGGTGCATTCTGTTGGCGGTTCGGAATAGCGAACCCTATAAAATTCCTTTTGCCGAGTTGCTGCATGAAGGTAAACAGCGATGTTTCTGCCTCTTTACGAGTCAGCTGGTACTGTTTTTGGACTCCCTTTATAATCTGCGAAATTGTATGCTTACCATCGCACATCTGCCACACATAAGTGCCGATAGAATCCAATACGATCACTCTTTTATCAGGGAGCATAAAGAGTTTACCGGCGAGTCGAAGCCAGAGTTTATCTTTCTGTGGAATGACGAGTGAGGCTTCGCCTTTATCGTCTACCTCCCAAGTTATGAGTTGATTCCGCACAGGAAACGACTTCATCACCTGAGTCCGGTCCACATCGGGACGCTTCTTAAGTTTGAGGGCGTATAAAATTCTATTCAGCATTTTTTATAGTATCGTCTGTCAGTTATTCATGTGGCAGTTACAACCTCTCTAACCGCCACAGTGCTCTCTTTACTGAAAACCGAAAACTGACAACCATTAATGGCATTCAATGCTTTCAGCAACCTTCTGGACAGTCGGTGACGCGTTGGTGCTGCCAATAGACTGAATGACATAGATACGGTTGGAGTGATTGCATCGCCAGAGATGAAACACAAGTGCTGTCCGCTTCGATAGTTTATCGAGCATCAGCACGGGACTGAACGGTATACCGTCGTAAAGTCGTGTCTGTTCTCCAATAAGCGTTAGCCGTTCATCCTCCGAATCTGTCTCAGGCTTTACTTCAAATCCGTAGCCACGGATTGCTTTTGCGTATTTAGCACGAAACCATGCTTCCAATGGGTTCGGTGTATCTTTATAATCATTCAGCATGACTTCTGCCGGTCCGTACCGTTCAATGCTAAGACGACCTCTGTCAGGTGGCGAAAAATCTAAATCTTCTACTGAACCATTACTCCGTAGGCGACTGCTCGCCAGTTTAGCAAGTTTTACCACACTTTGAAAACGAACGGGCTTTGCAGCGAATGCAAACAGCAGATAGCCACTGAGCAGTTTCTGACGTTCCAATTTGTATGCTTTCGGAACACCGAGTTTGAGTCCATAGGCACTCCAGAGCGTCAGTGGTGCATGGCTACGGTCTACAATTGATTGGAAAATCCGCAGCACTGTGGGTCGCCAATTCTCTTTCAGCCGTCCCATCACCTGCACAATCGTGATCCGTTTTCCGGTGTGGAAAATCAACCCATTGGCACGGATACTCCCCTTCCAACTAAAGCCGAGAACGGTGCGTCCCTTAAAGAATTCATCTTCTTTAATGAGGTTAACGTTCCGACGGAAAGAGAGTTCGCCACCTTTCTTGTAAGTCTTGCGAATCAACTTGAAATATTCATCAAGTGTCGCGTGAAGGTCTGGCTTTTTGCGTCGGGTATGCGCCCATTTAAGTTCAAGGCGAGGCATCTCTCCGTCATCAAGACGGAGGTACCCCGTCTTTTGATCTCCACTGAGTCCGCTGAGTTCCCATGTTGTGGGTATTTCCAGCTCTATGCCTGCCCAACCAAAATTAGTCCAGTCCATCTTAATAGTTATCGGTTATCAGTTGTCAGTTATCAGTTACTCATTTTGATGATCGTCAGTTATCAGTAGAGATGATTTATGGCATTCAAGGTACACGGAACTACCAAAAAACTAACTGACCCCTGAAAGCGAACGAAGTGAGCCTACTGAGAACTGACAACTATTAAAACGGTTTGACGATAACGGCTTTAGAGACAAGGGCAATTGCCACAGTCCCCATGCCGATGAGACCGACACCGCACGCAAACCCTGCTGCGAGTACTGGGTTAAACATGTACCAGCGTTTCATACCGAATCGTTTAATCATGTAAAACCGTCCAATAATCGCGCCGAGGAGTCGAGCGACCATACTTCCTGGGTCTGCCCCAATACCGCCTATAATACCGTAGAACCACATTGAAGGCATTTTGAAGACCCACAGCATCCCGTAGATTGCGATACTTCCGGTAAATCCGGCAGCAACGTAATCACCGCGAAGTGCTTGAAGCATTTCGCTATTTCCATCCCGCAACGACGTTTTCATGAGACATTCGTTTGTGGCGTTAATGGGCCACATCATCTGTGCGTATGGGTACTGCGCACTGGGGATAGGTGCAATCTTCCAAATAAAGTGGAGTACCACAATTCCGCTGACGATCAGGATTGGCATAATCAGGAGCGTGCCAGCAAGATTTGAAGTGAAAGTTGTACCTGTCAACTCAAGGACTCGCCAACTCTGTGTACCCCGTCCGTAATCTTCGTCAGGGAATGGTGCGAACCAGATGTCTATCTCCTCATAGCGACTTAAAATAAAGGTAATTTCGTGTAGGTACGGTATTTCAAAGAGATCGCGTCCCAACACCCCGAAGGTCCGTGCTGTGATATACGAGTTGAGCGGTGTATATAGGAATGCAAAGCCTAACAGGAAACTCAATGGGAAATTCGGGACCATCCAGTGGATGAGCCAGACAAATCCACCCATACCGATGAACCACATTAATCCCATCAACCATATTGGAAAATCGCCACGGTTCGGAGGTGGAGCGAAGGTACCGCGTTCACCAGCAGTTTTCTTGGTTTTCCGCATTTTAAAGATCATCGGGACCGAAGCTGCCATCCCTACGACTGCGAAACTGAACGATTTTCCCATGCTACCGCTCATCCAGAAATCCAGCCCATTGTACAAACCAACACCCCGAACATCTAATCCAGGTTTCCATTGGTGAAGTATCTCAAATCGGTACAGGATTTGTGGGTTCAAGACAAATTGCGTTGCCATTGATGCAATAAATTCTGTCATCACCACCGGGAACGGCAGCACGAACCCAAAGAGCATCTGTCCGAAGTCCGTATGGAGGGCGAACACACCCGTTGGTGCGAAACCTTCGATACTCTGCGTAAAGTCTATCCACGGAATCTTCAGGATCTGAATCGGCTGGCTCATCATAACACCGGTGAGCGAAGGCACGCCGATATAGAGGAACCCCCAGATGAGTCCTGCCATTGAGCCGATAGAAAAAATTCGCCACCGCCAGGTTTCCTCTTTGCCTGTCGTTTCGGCGAGCGCGGTTGCTCCTTGGGCACTAATAGGTGCCATCGGATATGGAAGTCGTTCAAGGTCCGCCGTGAGCCTGAACAAGATATACTGCCCGCTGACAAATCGCAACGTACCGAGCAATTTTCCTGCAAGGTAGATACCGATTGGTAGGAGCCAGTCTGGATGCAGCAGACTTCGCGTGAGTACGCCGACGGAATCACCTGCTGGCACGATCCAGTCTGGTATTTTGTCTGCGATTTCGTAGGATGCCGCCTGCGGCGTATTGATGAAGTAGGCGTACCAGATAAAGTTCCGGTATTGCAATCCACTTCCGACCGCCGCGCCTGTTAACCCGAGGAGCATATAAAGCTCCTGGCGCCGGGCAGTCGTGAAAGACCGTCTTGCGAGCTCAGTGAATAGAATAACGGCAACCCAAGGTGCTGCACCAGCACCGGATTGGCCGGATACATAACTGAGATAGATGGAACCCGGCATCATCAGCAAGCCAACGAAAAGTGCTCCGATAAACACCTTAACCGTTAATCCTGACTCAAAGGTACGGATACCACCTTCCATGTCGTATCGCTGCGCCCAAGCTTGCCATTCATCTGCTTGTGTTACTCGTTCTCTTGCCAAATTGAGTGTTCTCCTTCCATTAGTTATCGGTTATCGGTTATCAGTTATCGGTAAAGAATTCCTATTTCTGACAACCGATAACTGATAACTGACAACTAATCGTTACTCTCCGTCTGACTCTTTGTCGCTGTCTGTGTCTCGCAATTCTTCCCAGAAATGTGCCGTAAAAATGCCAATTATCAACACAAGAGCTGATAACATCTGCCATTGCCAACGCCCTCCAAGGGCGAGAATACTAAACAGCCATAAGAAGGTGCCAATAATGATAATAAGGCTTGCTATTTTCTCCACGTTTTCTGTCCTTTTTTGATTCGCAATCAGCTATCAGAAAGAGAACTCTTTTCTGACCGCTGACTGCTTCTTTTTAATCTGCTGGCGTTGGTGCTGGTTCCATCTGTGCTGTTTCTTCCGCCGAACCATCTGTGCCTTCAGTTCTGCCGCGTTCATGGAACTCTGATCGAACATCGACACTGAACGTCCGCCAAATCAGAAGTTGTTTCCGCAGTAGGTTGAGGAACCGTCGATTCACTCGCTTCCAAGAGGCGATCTCACCACTCTCGCGATGTACATCCAACGTAATCTTGTAGAGGTCCTCCTCTTCACCACCCGCTGGGGATGTGACGAATTGAATAGACTGACTCACACCCAAATCATAAGGTGCTAACCATACCATCATCCCGATTTGATAGGAATCTTCTGCTTCCTCTTGACTGAAAGCAACCTGGTCCGTGTAGAAGTCGCTGGCGGATTCGTCTGCGTGCGCCTCAAAGTAATCCCGCATAAAGACGTTCAATCCAAGCGCTTCTTCTTCAAGGACGGTGAAAGGCAGATTGAAATGCCATACGTCACCCTCAGGTTCAGGGAGTTTCCATTTACGTTCAATATCAGGGACAGCCATCCGTGAGGCTTTAATGGCTGGGTACATGGTACTCAGCAGCACGACAGCCATGACGATAATCGTTGCAACAACGGTTGACATTGATGAGTAATTGAGCGTCAATCCGGCAAGCCAACCAAAATGCACGAGAGTTGTCGCTATCGCTTGCCCCATGAGATAGCCTAACACTGCGCCGACAATCGCATAGACGCATGCCTCAGCAAGGAAGAGGAAGGCGATATGCACAGGCGCGAGTCCGACGGAACTGTAAATACCAATTTCACGAACCCGTTCATAGACTGCGCCAAGCATGGTGTTGAGCACGATAAGTGCTGCGATCAAAATTGGAACGAATAGGTTGCCCATCCCACTGAAACTCGTCATCCCGATACTGCTGTAGAGGTATGTGTCTTTATCGCGCCCGACGAAGAAATCAAGTGCGATGCGGTTCATAAGTGGTGCCATGATAAGGTCCAACTTATCTATCGCGCCGAGCAATTTCGGATCGTCATCTCTCGGTTCCATATTAACAGCGACGCTTCGGAGCGTCCCGCCTTGGTTCATAACGACTTCATAAGGGAGAATGGCAATACTGTCTGGTGTGAGATGGAGATATTTCTGTAATTCACCTTCGAGGGTCTCATCACCCGTAGCGCCGCGGCTCCGCTGCTGTTGCATCAATTGATAGTCAACAGGTGTAAGTTCCTCACCATCGTTATCAGTTAGGTCTTTGAAACCGATACCGAGCACACCAACAACGGTGAAGTCGGCACCGTAAACAGAGACGGTCGCTTTCCCCATATCGCTTTCGGTGATTTTCAGCAATTCTGCCATCCCTTTGGGCAGTACAATCGCGTAGGGCCACTCTGTGGGCCATTCATGAGCATCTGCTGGGTTGAACCATTTTCCGTATTGGAGGTACCTGTCAATACCGCTGACCCCCGGTTCTGCTTCGTTCATACCCACGAGCATGTTTGCCGCGAACGTCAACGCTTCACCCGTGAGTTGATGTGTCGGTGGAGATGAATCTGCCGGATTTGGCGTGCGTGTAAGTTGAACAAATGATTGATCCCCTGTGCCTGAAGACTGATACCACGCACGCGGGGCGACGACGTTCCGAACAGTCACAACCGATTCTTCGTCTACCTGTTCAATGAAACCCCCTTGTTCTAAAGCGGCGGTTGCTGCTGAAATGTCAATAGGTTGTTGTCCTTGCTTAATGAGCAGTTCGTTCTTACGCTCCAGAAGTCTTTCTAAGGCTGTGAATGTGATCTGCGTTTTCTGCATGTCGTTTAGCACAGAGGTAAGCACCGGTTCTTCAAGTGGACGCCAGTATTGGTCACGGATAAGCAGTCCTGTATAGCGCGGTGTCACCTGCGGCAAACTTGTTCTATTCGGATGCATAAACGTCCGCACAGATGTAAACGAGATGACCGTAAAGGTAAGGATGACCAACGTGCAGCAGGTCAGGATCGTACGTCCTTTCCGTTTCCGCATGTTGGAAATACCCAAACTAAACGCTGCTGCACTCGCACTCAACCTGCCGACATCAGCTTTATAAACCTTGTTCCCTTCTTGGCGAATTTTTTCGAGTTGCTCCTCAAATTTCCGGACAATAATACTTATAACGATAACAGTTAAGGCAAGTACAACGAACGCAATCAAGATAATCACAGGCGTTGTCGTAATCTGGAATGCAGGGTGAACTTGGCTTAAGAAGAAAAACACAAGTAGAAAGATGGCAAACGATCCGATAATCTGCTTGTGGATATTCGGGAAACCGAAGATGAGCCGTTCCATAAAGTAGGCAAACGGCATCAGCAAGGCAAGATAGAACATTACGCCGTTAACGACATCGTTACCTGTCTGTTTGACATCTGGGTATGCGCGTGATTCGTAACCCCACGCGGCACGTGCGAGTTTGAGTGCCTGTTGGTAATCGTTTTGAAGCAGCTCGGTCTCCGCGCGTGCGAGGTATTCATTCGCGAATTGATGGAGTTTATCGAGGCGGTCGCTGGAGATACCGAACCGTTTATAGAGTCGCGATCGGTTCTCATCAAGCCACCACATATCACGAACAACAACGTAGGGTGTAAGCCGGATCTGTCCATTTTCACGGACGACAAACCCTTCGCCGGTGTAAAGCGTCGGGTTCTTCATACCGCTCTTTGTCGCCTTAATGAGTAGGAGACGTTTGCCGATCTGTCCGTAAGCCATTCCGACTTTAATGCGAGTGTTCGGTTCGCTATAGACGAGGGCGATAGGTTCGGCTGCGGAGACCCCTTCCTGCTGCCACGGTTTGGACATTCCGAACTTCTCCGGCGCGCTATCGGTAAGTGCGTCGTATACTTCAAGCTCTCGCAATGTCCGTAGATACCGTTGGTCCACCAAGTCGTAGATAGTTGTAGACACGCAGGGGAACGTAACGACACGACACCCACGTCTGCGGGTATTAATTGGAACTTTATTCGGCAGCAGTTTCGCGCCGTAATTCCCCAAGTCCGGCGCATAGACGATGTCCCCGGAATCCGGATCAAGAATGTATGCTTCGACCTCTTGGGCACCACCGAGACGACGTGTCGCTCTACCTTCCATCGCTAATCCGGCAACCTCAAAGTTCCCTTTGTTATCGCCCATCACAAACAGATCGCCACGCACACCCATCATGGATTTGTGTTTTCTGCGGAGTGTCAAAATAGGATAAGGCACCGGTTTGTTCGGTAGTGCGGACTCGCGCGCATCGAATTCAACGACATCGCCGAAGAGGTTACAGTAGAAATTCCCGACGCGTGCTGCAGTGGGCATCTCTTCATCGCGGAGGGCTTGGATAAGTAATGATGCCAATGTCTGTGCTTGTTGATGGAGGTTGCCACCTTCCTGCAAATCGACGCGTTCAATTGTATCGAGCGGCGTATCCGTTAAAACACGGGCATCTTCAATAGTCGCAAAAGCGATGCCGGTTTTTCCAACAAGTGTCGCTACCTCGCTGTCAAAGGCGATCTTACCTGGGATATAGGTTTTCCAAGTTTTTCCACCACTTGCGGAGATGGCGTTAACAAAGTTCGACTTGCCACCGAGACCCGCAATTGAAATGAGGGTTCTAATGTCCTCAATTTCGTCCTCGGAGAAGGTGTCTGGATCTTCATACCGAAGTCGGAGCATGGCATCTAACTGCTCACGCGTCCGGATATTGTTCTTCCGATTTTTCTTTGCTGTACGGACATCGTTTCGAATGAAACGCTCTACCTCTTTACGGATATAATCCATATCTTTGAGCATATCCTCAGAGGGTTCGCCTTGATTGCGCCACTGCTCAAACTGCATCTTCATGAGTCGACTCACACCGCTGAGCCCTGTGAGTTTGTTGAAGTGCGAACTCAGCAGTGTTTCAAGCGTTTTTCCTTCAAGGGCAGCTTTGTCAGAGATTCCGTTTGCGACCGTCCATTGACGAGTCATCACCGCTTGTCGGATTTGGTCGTCTGTCCACTGCCAAAGTTTACGAACACGGACACCGAAATCGGCATCTTCAGCGTAAGAGGCAAGTTTATTGCCGATACTTGCGAACTCACGCCGCAGAACAAATTCGGGCTGTTGATCGTAGAACCATCCCTTATTGAACACCCCGAACTGATTCGACTGTGAAGAGAGATCAATGCTGATATAGAGAGAGGTGTAGTAGCGGTTAAACAGATCTTGAAGGGCAATAGCCGCCTCGATCTGTCCGAGTTTCCGATTATATTCGTTGGTGTCAATGCGCAACATTTTTTCAACGCGGCTCTGAATGTTTCGGAAACGTGCGTTTCGTAGGGTGAGTAGATTATCGCGTAGGAGGATCTTGGTCTCTTCATCCAAATCGGTATCTAATGTGGGTAACCGTTCAAAGAGATTTTCGAGTGCGATAATATCTGCGTCCGCTCGCTTTTTGACGATTTCTAATAGTGCTGTTTCGCTAATATGTGATGCGATGCGAGAGCGTAACGAAAGTGCCTGTTCGACTTCTTCTTCTAAGAGGTAATTTTCTAAAATGAGGCGTTCTTCATCCAAATATTCCCGCCCTAATGTTCCGGATGTTGCAATCAAGTGCTGGATGCGTGTTTGTTCCAATCGGGCGTTCCGCAGTGCAATTTCAAAGATACCTTGTTTGTCCTTGAGAATGTCTGCTATTAATGTAGTGGTATCAGCGGTGTCTTCAGATTCGGTTAACCGCTGGCGAAGTTGGGTGTCAATAGTATTGAGTCGTTCGATTCCGGCTTTCGACAAAAATTTACCGCCATAAACCAGGGAATCACCGCTCAGTTTGCCCATCGGTGTTTCCTTGAGTTTCCGGATGCTTGTTTTGATTGCATCTTCAACCGATTGGCTGTCAGGTATTTGTGCGAGAATTTTTTCAAGTAATTGGACTTCTCGCTGGATTGCGACTTCTTGGGAGTCGGTAGCCTCGCGCAAAACACTGCGTGCGTCTTTCACTTTATTGAGTGAGTGTAGGTCAAGATGCCGGTCGAGTATTTTCTCGGGGGTCCACATCAAGGCAAATTTGCTCTTGTCGCTCAGCTCCCAGTTTGCAAGGGTTTTGTTAAGCATCTCAAGGTCAGGCATGAGTTCTTGCGGGAGGTCTTCCGGTACAGGAATTTGCCAGTCTGAACCCTGTTGTTCGGGGAGAAGGTATGCATGATTTGGGTGTGTAGCATATTCATTGATGGTGCCGGTCTCTATGGCGCGAATGAGTTTCTCTACCGCCCATATATCGAGGCGGGCTATCGGGAGCGCGAGCGTTTCAATCAATTCGCGCTGCGCGGATCGGCTTGTGTCAAGGGCAACAGTGCGAACCTCCGTTAATCTTTGAACGATGTCTCGGAGAAAGTGGGTCGTTTGCAGGGACTCTTTCTTTGAGCGTGCAAGATTTACCAACAAGCGACTCTTTTCTTCACCTGTGAAGCCTTGCTTCTCACGTTTCCGGTTTCTATCTGTTTGTTTCTTCTGGCGTTCTGAAAAGTCCCGTTGTTGCGCCGTGAGGTTTTCGATTTCAGAGCGCGTCTCTGATAAACCGTCGAGCGTTGTTCCGAGCGATTCCAAATCAGCCTTTACCCTATGTATACCGTGGAAGAAATAGGCAGGGAGATCAACAAGGACGCTCCGGTCAATGGAGAGTAGGAGTCTTCTGCCCAATTCTTCAAATTCGATGATATCCGTAGAAAGCCCGCGGCGGAGTCCATGCATTGTTGGCGTACCGGGTGAGTCTGTGGCAGACCCCACAATGTCTTGTCCGATACCTTCCATAAAAGCACGCATTCCAGCAAGCCCTTGAAAATGTCCGTCGATTGCCACAAAGAGGACGGAGTAGCCCGGGCGATATTGGGGCTGACTAAAGAGGCGAGCGAGTTCCATCAAGGTTGCGATACCACAGGTCGGATCGGCACCGGGTGCCATTGCGGGCACAACAGACATAGAGTCATAATAAGCGGTGAGGATGATGAGTTCGTCGCGTAGCGTCGGGTCTCCACCTTCTAAGAATCCGCGTATGTTCTGTCCAACACGGCGTTCCCACGTCATCTTACCTCTAACACGGACATTAACCTGATTTCCTTGTGCCTGTTCCGCTTCAAGTAGGTTGGTGAGAACATCCGCATCTTCTTTGGAAAGCCAAAATCGCGGTATGTTAGCGGGGACGGTACCGAATTTGTTTTCTGCTTCTCCTCGTATAGTGGTTTCGGGTTCAATAAAAATGACAGCCGTGCCACCGAGCATCGCTGCGTTGATGTAACGGGTACTGGAATTAAAGTCAAGAAGGACTATAGCCCCTTTCGGGATGAAGATGTGTGATTCGCTTGCGGCGACGAACTCGCCTGTTTCATCGACCTGTCCATCGTTGTTGTTATCGATGTCATCGGTAGCGTCGCCAGGGCTTTCATCTGTCCAACCATCGGCATCGTTGTCAATGCCGTCTGTTGCCCATCCCAGAATTTCCGAGAGCAGCGGTATTTCGCCATATTCGTCAACGGTGCCGTCCTCATCGTTGTCAATACCGTCAGATGCTTTTTGCAGGTGTTCGTTGAGTATGTCGTCAGTAATACTGGCTTCGGTGATGCGATAGCGGCGGGCGAGAGCCGTGAGGGTGTCTCCATCTTGAAGTTTATACCAGAATCCACCGATGTTTGTGCCGTTGAAATCAGCGAGTTCGCCATCATCGCCGTAAAGGAGTGGACCGGACAAACCACCTGTTGGGACGAAAACTGTACTCCCTTCAACGATAGGGGTTGGCAAAAATTTGTTTCGTTCGTCTGCGAGAATAGTCGCTTCAGGGACTTGATAGCTTACGGCTATATCTTCAAGTGTTTCGTCTGCTAAAACGGTATGTTTAATGCCATCTGCTAACAGAGAGGTACGAACGAGGTTGGGCCAGAGTGGTGTAAGTTTAAAGGTGTGCAGCACAGTGCCTTCAGGGGAGAGCACTTCAACAATACTGTCTCCGTGGTCGACCGGTACAGTCACAGAGAATTCTCGGCTTTCCACGTTTTGCAAGCCGATCTCAGCGAACCGGTCAAAGATATATTTACTACCACTTGCAGCTTGCGGATAGCCTGTTACGCGGCTATCAAGGCTTGAGAGGCGTGCAAGGTCCTTTCGGATGTTGCCAATAGAGAGGTCATCCCGAATCTGAATGGCTGCAGATTGCATGCCAGTACTGGAAATTGCTTGTGCATAAGCAGTACCCCACGGTTGCCCAGTGAAAAGCAAAACAGAAAGGAGAAGGGTTAATACGTTTATTAGAGCACTGAAGCGTAGCGAGTATTGCTCGCGCCTACCACAAATTTTCATTCGATTTGATTTACGGACTGGAAACCCCTGAACACATTCAGGAGACGAAAGTCCGTCCTCCTTATGTATTTTTTTTAAAAAAGGATTAAACCTTTTTTAACTTCGCACGCCTAATGTCTTGGAGAGCAGCGATTTTTCAATACCAAACATCTCTTAGAAACTCGACGACTTTTGTTTACTCGAACAACGCCTCAAACGAGCTGCGCCTGAAGTCTATTCAGATACGAGCGTATCCGTAGAGGGGCTTCCCATCTGCAGTGGCGGATGAGTAAAGTTACGAGTTTCTGAGACCGCGAAAGTAGAACAGTCGAGCAGGAAGGTCTTAAGAGGTTCCTCTGACTTGAGTCAGCGGGTAGTTGGTGTTGTTAAAGTCTCCCACCTTTTTCTGGTTTTCAGATTTCTCTCCGTTGTTTTTCGGAGCCTTTTGGCGTAATTTTAGGAAGCGTAATATGTATATTCTATACTATTATTACAATTTTTGTCAAATTAAAATTTGCATTTAAGGCTTTTTTAGATTAAAATATATTTCGCGCCTTGCCTCTCATTGAAGCACCATTCTCTTAAAACCATACTTTGCTGCAACACCGCAGCGATGCTAAAATTCAAAAACTCAGCGGCGATATAACACCCCCGTGCTGTCTGATAAAGGAGCCAAACGTGGCAAAAGAATCAAAGGACTCAAGTACTGACAAGGTCATCTCACGTATAAAATTACGTCGTCGTGAATTGGAATTGACACAAACAGAACTCGCAAAAGTGGCGAATCTAACACCTGCTGCAATCTCGCAATTTGAATCGGGAGCCAGAAAACCCTCGTTTAAGACGCTTTCAAGCCTTTCTGATGCCTTGAAGGTTACGACCGATTACCTCCTTGGAAAAACTGAAAAAAGTTACGGCGATCTCTTAGCCGATCCGAAGATGGGTGCTATGTTCAGAGGCATGATGGAATTTACGGAGAAGGATAAGGAAACACTCTACGAGTTCTACGAATTTCTCAAAACGAAAGCAGAAGCACAGAAGACAGAGACAGAAGAACTCTCCTCAAACGAAGAGTAGCCTGCTCCACAGGAAAGAAGTCCTGCCGGTTAGCCGGTAGGACGGAGGCAAATTTTTCCAAAATTTTGGCGATTCTCCAACAGCAAGTGTGCCTCACCCGCACGATGGAGCGGCAGAACGCGGTCAATAATGGGTTCGAGTTTCCGTCGTCCGGCGAGTTGAACAAGCGTTCGGAGTTCAGTCACCGTGCCGAGGGCAGAGCCCATCACTGTGAGCTGCTTCTGATACAACTTTCGGATGTTAATTGTTCCGATATTACCTGTTGTGACACCACACGAAACGAGCCTCCCGTTTTTAGCAAGGCTCGCGATACTCTGTTCCCATGTTGCAGCCCCTACGTGCTCAAGAACAATATCTACCCCTCGCCCATCTGTTACGTCAAGTACCACCTCTGAAAAGTCTATATCCTTATAGTTAATCGTAACGTCGGCACCCATTTCCCGTGCGCGTGCAAGTTTTTCATCGCTGCTTGCTGTGGCAAAGACTCTGGCACCACTCAACTTCGCGATCTGCAACCCCGCACTTCCGACACCACCGCCTACACCAAGAATTAAAATATCGTCCTCGGGACGAAGTTGTGCCCGCGTCATCAGCATGTGCCATGCTGTAAGATAAGCGATCGGCATCGCAGCTGCGCTAACGAAGGACAGCGCGTCCGGTATCTGAATAGCGTTTTGGGCGGGTGCTTTCACATATTCTGCGTATCCACCATTCGTTTGGAAGCCGATGAGTTCTTGCGTGTCACACAGATTTTCCGCACCGCTGTGGCAGTCGCTACAGACACCACACGGGATACATGGCGCGAGGACAACCCGGTCCCCGACGGCTACACCGCGTGCCGCGTCCCCAATCTTAGCAATTGTTCCAGCGATGTCGGATCCAAGTATATGCGGTGTTTCGCCCCGTTGAAACTTCTCCGCAATCTCTGGTCGGTTCCGCCGGGCGTGAAGATCCAGATAGTTCACCGCACAGGCTTCGACTTTAACCAGCACTTCGTTAGTGTCAAGTGTTGGCTTCGGTACATCTGTATACTGAAGTACTTCTGTGCTTCCCTGTTCTAAGAAAACAATCGCTTTCATATTTTTCGTTGGCTGATGGACAAGAAAAGTGGTAATGAGTAAAGCTAACTTTCTGATTCACTCTATAGTTAGCAAACCTAAGGTCTATGTAATTCATTTAAGCAATCAGAAAGTCCTAATATCTGTAATTCTCTGGAAACATAATTAAGAACAACCTTTTCCAAGGCGAGAGGGTAGGTCGCCCCGTGCTGTTTTGCAATATCCGGTCCGTACTGCTGCATAATAGCCATCAAACGGAGATGTGCTCTCGCAATGCTTTCTTTGTCAACTCCCGGCATTGTTAATGCTTTTTCAATTTCTTCCGTGAGTGTTTGAGGCAGGAAGGGGTTGATGTTTTTTACACCGCGGTCTCTTTGCTTACCACAACCTATAATTAGTACTTCTGTCAATGACGTTACCACAAACGTAGTTCCCATGAATCCAGCGATGTATTCCTCGCGTCCTAAAACCGTGGGGAGAATCGCAAGTACACGCCAAAATTCGTTGAAGTGCTGCTTTAATGCTAATTTGACATCCTGTAGTTCGTTGTTGCTACACGCCGCCTTGAATTGAATACAACCTTCGTTGGCAGACAATACATGAACCTTGTTACGCTCAAGGAAAATTGTATTCCCTGCGTGCACCCAGACATCAAGCCGCAAGCCTGCTGTCGTGATACAGGTTATCATCTGTCCGGGGAATGTGTCTCTAAAGAGGACTAGCGGCTGAATGTCGGATAACCAAGATTCCAGTTGTTGTTGGAAAGCCTTTTTATTCTCTTCGGCAACCAATAAATGGATATCGATATCTGAGTATCTATCGGCAGTACCCCTTCCGAAACTTCCTTCAAGCCACACCGCCAAAATATGCGCGTCTGACGCTGCTTTATCTGCAAGCGCGTTCAGGTATTCTTGATGCATTTTTCAATTCCTTACCGTGAATGTTTCAGACGCGCTATTTTTTTCAGGATAGGCATAGTAATTTAACCGTAGGCACCGTGATTGAGGAAACCGAGTAAGCGACGTAAACGGGGACTTGCGTCTTTGTAGACAGAATCAGGCATATTATAGTTCATAAACGGATAATATTTATGCCCGACGAGGCGGCGCCCGTATGTCACTTGTGTGATATATCGGATGCGCTGGGTCTGATTAGGACCCCCGCGATGCCATACCTGATTGTTGAACATGATGACACTTCCCGCGTTTCCGAGGTTATACTGGACTTTATCCTCCCACTCTGTTCCTTCTATCGGGTTCGGGGGAGACGCACCAAAAAGATGGGAGCCCGGAACGACTTCTGTGCCACCGTGTTCAATCTCGGTGACATCGGTGAGATAGTAGTTCGCTGTAAAAAGCAGCACCGGCAGCCGCACGTTCTTTGGCGGTTCACCCTCCGTTACGATGTAGTGCGGTGCGTCGTCCTGATGCCAAGACGTAATCCCGCCGCCCGGAAACGTTTGGAACGAGTTGTTGTGAATAACATGGCAGTTGTCGGCGACAAGTGCTTCAGCGAAGGAGACAATCGGTTCGAGATCAAATAGGCGGCGATTCGCTTCGCTGTGTTCAAACATCCGATGGCTCAAGTGCATGCGCCCGCCGGGGCTTCCGCCATTTAAGCCGTTCGGATCGTTTTTGAGTGCCCACTCTAAATCCTGTCGCAGTTGCGCGCAGTGATCAGGGGTCAAGACATTTTGCAAAAACAGACAGCCTCGCTGGTGGAAGGTCTCCACCCATTCCTGAATTTGTTCATCACTGACAACCTGATCTGCTAAGTAGGTTGTTTGTCCCATTTTTCTACCTTCCCTCGTTTTTTGTGCCTGTGGATAGAGATAAAAGCAATTTGAAGGAGGGCTGGAAGGGTGGAAGCGTAGAAGGACGGGTGCCCAATCTTCCTATCTTCCAAACTTCCATCCGCCATCTCTTTGCTAACCCATCGCGGCGGCGACGATGATGCCGAGTGAGATGAGGACCCCCGCAACAGCAATGCCAGCAGCGGTGTTGTTCTCTTCGGCAATCTGACGGTTTAGATCGTAGGGAGTCGCCATATCGAAGACTTTATAGCCTATCATCAGAATTATTAAACCGACAATACTAAAAACGATGCCTTCAATGATGAAACCGCCTAAGACTTTGAAGTCTACCATCGGAACCTCTCCAGATGCCGCGTCGGATTGGGCTATAGCGTTATGTGAAAACAGCGTAAAGGCAACAATTGCCACGGCAACCAGAATGAATGTGGTGAAAACGATCTTTTTAGCCATTTTGTAGCGTCTCCTTATTTGGACGGGACTTATAAAAATTTACCCCCGCTTGTATCTATGCGTAGGGGTTGGGTGACCCAATCCCTACGAATGTGTCAAAAGCTCGAACTGCACATCCGGGGTGGTGTGCAGATATTTTATCAGTATAGCGTCCTTATCTTCAATATAAAGCCATCCGGATCCAACATCTTCAAGTGACTGCACAGCCGGAACCTCAATTTCTGCGTATTTATTCGATCCGTTGACGGGTTCAGAATCTTCAGGGGACGTGTCCGTATCGGTAGGAGTATCATCTGGAGGCGATGTGAGTTCATATCGCGCCCGGAGTGCTTGTGGCGCACGTCCGCAACCAACAATAAGTGAGTAGCTTGTTTCATTGTTAGCGTAACTGAGCTGCCAGTTCAACTGATCGGTGTTGGTTAAAGTAAGTTTCTCCACGCTTGCACCGGAACTGACGTGTATCTCACCCGCGATAAGGGTCTTTATACCCGGGTCGAGTCCTCGGAGTGCGTAAACATTCACCATGATATCTTCGGGGTTCAGATGCGGTCCTTTACCTTCGGTGCAGAAACCGTAAAATCCATCGGGATAGGTGCCTTTGAGGTCACCCTCTTCCCACTGCTGATACATCGCACTTACTGTAATACCTTCAGCAATCTGGAGCCATTTTTCATCTTCGGTGTGCTGGTCCAGTCGTTGTAAGTAGTAAGCGAGAACCAACCCATTCCATTGAACAGGGACACCGAACCAAGGGTGCGTATGGAAGCTCGTCCCGAAAACAGGGATTGAGGCGAACTGCATACCGGGTCGGTCAGACAAGTGCCAATGGTAGAGGAACGGCAGGGCTGTCTCTGCCCAATACGTTGCGCGCTTGAGATGTTCTTTTTCGTTTGTCAGTTCATAAGCTTCAACGTAGGCACCGATAGCGTGAGCGGCTGCGAGAACGTCCGGTTGATACATTGGGCATTCCCACATTTGCGCGCCGCGCGGCACGGAGAATTGCTGAATGAATTTAAGTGCCTTCAAGCCTGCCGCACGCGAGGTTTTATTTCCAGTAATTCGTGCGTGTTTGAGGAGTAAATGTGCCGACTCTGCACAGGTGCCGAGCACGGCTTCGCCCGGTTCTCCAAGGGAAGTGGTTCGTTCGCTTGTTGGATGCCACCGCCAGCTTCCATCGGACGCTTGTGTAGCGAGGCGTTGCTGTGTCTCCTCTTCCATGTAAGTTAGTGCCGCATCAATATTGCTGATATAGAAAGGGAATTCCCATCTCAAAATGTGACACGAACCACGTGCTGCCAAGCCTCCTGCTCCAGATTCGGCTACGGTATTTTTAGCGATTTCTTGCACCCGTTCCTTTACCTGCTCATCTTTTGTCGCGAGGTAGTCGTACCAAAGCAAGGTGCCGAAACCTGGTTCATTTTGAGCCGCCCAGTCTACACAGTGACGAGATTTTCGAGTGTTTTCATCCCATGTGGTGTGCATAAATCCGTGCCGTGAGAGCAAAACTTGTTCTTCGTCACTACGCGGTGGTGGCAATGGCTTGGGCGTACCGTAAGCATCGTTCCAATGGGCTACGGCATCTAAAATAGAGGCGTTTCCATCCACAATGATTTCGCTTTTGATGGACAGCGGACGCGATGTCATCAACGGATACGGAATGGAAGCCTCCGCCTGATTTTCTTGGACCCACGTTGGGACGGTCGGTAGGAATACACCGAGGACGTGATTTTTCTGGGACTGATACCAATTCGGAGAGGCGAATATCGTAGAGAGCATCTGATTCTCACCATCCCAAGTATCCAGGGGGTTCCAAACAATGCCGACTAACGATTTCTGCATTTCTACCGCCATGACCGGCACTGTAATCTTATAGGGGTGTGGCACAAGTCGGTTGTCGAGTGGAGGTGATGCATCACGCGGACTTGAGGAGCGTTCGTCGTTCTCCAGGAATTCAAGTCCAGGGAAGAGTGCAGCCGTTTTCTTCTCACGGTTACGCCCTTGCCCCGCATAAAGCATCGGACCTCGGAAACTGAGGAGTTCTCTGTTTCCGTCTGTTTGCAACTTATATTCTGTCTTCACTCGCGTCGCACGTTCAGCAAGCGTCCACTGCATCTCATAAGCCCATTCCACGCCATCGGCATCTGTGTCCGAACCACTTAAACGGATGATAGACTCTCCCTTGTTGTTTCCTGAGAGTTGATGGATCGTAGGCGTGAGTTGCAAAGTTTGGCGATTTTGCGATGCGTCTAAGTAGGTTACCTCAGAGAGGAACGGACTGGTTGCCACCTGTTGATAGTTCCTACCCTTTGCAACAAAAAGCACATAGTACGCAAAGCTGCCAGCCGCCTTTTTGTCGAAGTTGTTTTGGTTTTCAGTCTCTGATGTTGCTTCAGTACCACGGACAAAAATGATGCGGAGATTTTTGTTCCCTAACACCACGCTACCATCTTGTGTGTAGGTGTGCAGTTCTTTCACGGCTTTCGTCGCGAGTTTGGGCGGGGCAGGACGAATCGCAACGCTGCCTTGAGCTGTTTGACGTTCTTCTCCGGCTGACGTTTGGCATTTGAGCGAAACGGAAATAGGAATTACAGTGGGATTTGAAAGACGACGCGCTACCCAAAAAATGGAGGTTTCTTCATTCGGTTCAATTCCTTTGACCGTTTGTCTCGGACGTCCACGCCGTAGTTTCACACCGTTGATAGAGATCCAAGCAGTATCTGCCTTACCGAGTGGCGCACTGCCGACATTCCGAAGCGTGCATTGCACTTCAAAATCTTCACCCGCGGCGACAACAGCGGCTGTCGCACCTACGCTCACAATCTCCAATTTCGGCTGTGCTGCGTAAATGGATAGCTTGATAGGGTGTTTTTCCGATTCGTGTGATTCAAGCAGAATATCCCTTAGCGCGGAAACCGATGTTGACGTGGATTGACTGAACTCCTGCAGCTGCGTCGCATCATCGCTGAAGTGTAGGATGGCAAGACCGCATCGAACTTCGGGTTCCTTATCTCTTTTCCCTTTCCGGAGCGATGTCTGTTTAAGTTTGCGTAACTGTGGTTTACCCCACAACGCCCACGCGTAGTTACTGTTGCCTTCTACGTTACACTCCGTCAAAAACGAGACAACGATCTCTTTACCAGCGTAGTGTGTCAGATCTATGCTTTTTTCTCTCCAGTGACACTCCGTTGATACAGATTCAAAGCATCTTTCTGGTGTGGCTTCCAAATCTGTGTTCGGAAGATCGACAATTTCAATGGAAAATTTTACACCCCCGGGTGTTCGCGCTGCATCATCAAATACGACACCATCCCGCAAGCCGATCGAAAAGTGTAAGAAGAGTTTCTCTTTGTCATCGGCATCGGGAAGTGAAAGTGTGTAGTCAATTCTCGCGGTTTCTGTTGAGGTTGGATGTTCAAAAATGGCAGGTTTTACCACACCACCTGAGGAATCTGTACCGTTGGCAGATGCTTGTTCTGTTCCAGAAACAGTGCCCTGTTCAAACATCTCCACGAAGTCATAAATTTCCTCAATAATCCCAAGCTCCAGTGGTGGAGGTTCAGGTTCCGCTTCAGTCTTATCGCTTGGGGTTGTTTCGTCTGTTTCTTGCGTTTCAGTTTCTGGAACTTCGCTGTCGGCAACCTGTGGACTTTCCGCCACGGCATCCTCGGTTTCCGTCTCAGGCGGGGCAATCTCCTCCTCATCTTCGGAAACCGAATCGGTACCTTCTAATGATTGGGATGCCTCTTGACCTTCAGCGGAATCAAGGTTGGTAACCCCCTCAGGAACATTGTCTTCGCCTGTTTCAGGACTGTCCGCATGCATTTCGGTGCTCTCCTCTGTAGTGACAGGCGGAGCCTCATCCGTCGGTGCTTCCTCTGATGGAGCATCGTTTTCTTCGCTTTCCGAGTGTTCGGAAACCGGAGCATCTACGGGGTCAACATCACTTACCGGATTATCATCCGTTGCGAGTTCCAATTCCGTTTGAGGTTCGTCATCATGCTGTGCATCGTCGGGTTGATCGTTTTCTTCCTCTGTTTGCCCGATGCAGGCGGCTAAAAATTGTTGAAAACCGATGGACATCTATTCTTTCTCACTCCATTTCTGTTTCATCTGCTGCATCTCATCGTTAAGCACGATTTCCACTGAGGGCGTTTGGGCGGAAGACTCAATCTGCCATTTACCAGATTCATCCTTCAGGACCGGCTTACGTTGAGCGACAGGCAAAATGCTAAACGGGACATGCGGCTCAATTTGGTACCAATACGCGACGGAGGACGTTTCATTACTGAGGTGATTGCCGTGTCCGTGCTCTATTGTAACCCGAATCTCCTTCTCGAAGCGGATAGGATTTTCGATGTGATAGACATAAGAGGTCTGATAGCCGTCAGTGTTGTTTTCGTGAATAGCAGATCCGTTGTGTGCATAAGCGTTTTGTTGCATCCCCCACGCTTGGTTGAGGTAGTCCTCTGAACCTGTGCCGTGCAAATCGGGGGGCCATTTGTAACCATCGACCCAGATCATGTCGTCGCCTTCGCCCCACCATGTGCCTTGAAAATTGGTCACCGATAGGTTACAACCGATATAGTGGCCTCTACCTTCAGCGGACAGGATAAGGTAATTGTTATCCCACGCGGGTCGTTCTGCATTAATGATATTGGCTTCTGGGGTATTCACAGTAATTTCATGTCCCCATCCGTCACACGGGTTTTCACGGTGGAATTGGGCATGGAAATAGGCGACATCGTCCCCGTGCGGTTCGGGATACAGTTCATAATCAACATAGAAGTATTGACGGTGGGTTGTATCGCCTTCGTTGACGAGTTCTATCCTTGCACTGCGATTAAAGGGCATCTGCAAGTAACAATTAAGCGCACAACCTGTATTGAATGTGTTGTTTTGATGTGTGGAGGCAGAGAAGGGGATGGAATCATACGAATTAACGATTTCGTTGCCGAGTCCGAAGAAGTCACCTAATGGACACAGGACGCTTGGATGTTCCTCATCGTCCCAAAACATCCGAATCAGGACGTTTCGGTAACCGTTTGGCTGCGTCATCCAGATATGGTTGACACATCCCGGTCCTTGAATGTCCGCAATGACGCGGGTTTCACCGGGTTCGACATTCCACGCATCGTTATTTCTGCCTGTCGTATCCCACGAGGAGGCGCGTAATGAGCGTGCTTTCTTGACACGCGTCAACGATGACAATAATCCGTCAACATAAGTCATTCAACTTTTCCCTCTAAAATCCTCACTCAAAAACGTGAGGATACATGTAGAATAAATATTCTTCCTATTATTATATCACGTACGCGTGGAAAATCAATACGATTTTTGGCTTTTATATCTTCCAAGCCCACTGCTGTCTGAAGTTAAGGCAGAACGGATTTCATCTTTTCCAATCCGATGCGTGCGACTTCTGCGGGGTCTTGTTCCCAATAGTTTGGATTGAACAATTCCAGCGAGATGACACCGGCATATCCTACGTCTTCCAGAATAGAGATCATCTGTCCGAGATCAAGGATACCGTCGCCCGGATACACCCTGTCTGCATCCGACTGCTCGGCACGCGCAGGTTCGGCAGGCGCGTCGTTGAAGTGGAACACAGCGATTTTTTCGCCGGGGATGCCCTTCATATCTTCTATCTCTCCACCGCCACGATAGATATGGAAGGGATCAAGCACAATCGTGCTATCGGGGTGATCTGCTACTTCCATCACTTCCCATGCGTGCTTAACTTGGTTGACACCATCGACGAAACCGAGGAACTCCATGGCGGGTTTAACGCCAAATTCACGTCCGAGTTCGAGCAATTCGCGGTAGTTCTCGCCGCCTAATTGGAGATCTGCGACCTCACGGGGTGGACTGGAGATGATATAGGTCGATCCGACCGCAGCGGCTTGTGCCATGCGCCGTTTCGCTTCTTCAATCGCTTCTTGATGTTCAGGTCCTGTTGTGTTGAGCCAACCGTGTAAGGCTATAACGGTAGGCACCGAAAGCCCGTTGTCATCAAGTGCTTTTTTGACATCCGTGAGCGAACCGCCCTGTTCCTGGTAAGCCGTTAAGTCGTCGTTCCATAACTCAATCGCTGAATAGCCGGTTTCGGCAGCGATCCGAATCTTGTCCATTAACCCGGCGGGACGTATTGTGCTTGTATTTAAACCTAACTGAAATTGTGCCATTCTATTGTTTCCCCAATAAACCGTTAATGAAGCGGACATCTATACGAGCGAGATCAATGACAGAGTCCACAGGTTCTCCGCTGTATTCACTATGAAAACTCACAGGACCTGAGAATTCGATTGTTTGTAGTGTGTTCACTGCCGTTTCCCAGTCAACGAAGCCTTTTCCCATTCGGACAACACTGCCACCACGTGCGCCGGGTGAGCGTGCTAAATCCTTGAATGCCATAACCGCGAGATGCGATTTGACGATATCGAGTGCCATGTTAATAGGTTCGCCAACGATGGAGAGATGCCCAGTATCAGCAAAAACGCCGACGTGTTGCGGATCGAAACCCTTTACAAGGTTCATCACCGCGCACGAATTCAAGCCCATGGAAGTGCCAGAATGATTATGGATACATGTCCGGGGTCCGTATTGTTCGGAGAGTTTTGCGAATCTGTACAATTGCTGACGGATGAAATCGACCTGTGCCCAGTAACCGCCGTCTTCTGCGTGCCAGTGCCAGTATCCCAATTTGATATTTTCGACACCTGCTTCACCGGCAGCAGCGAAGACGCGGCGCGTCTCTTCTTGTGCCGGATCGAGAAAATCTCCCGGTGTTGTGACGAGTGGAATGGACAAACCGGCATCGGTGAACTGCTTTGCGGCGGCAGGTAGTGCGTCCGTCGCGTTTTCTGGGTTCACCGGATAGCCCGGACGAACACATAGGTCTGCACCACTGACACCTACCGATTGTAACGCGGTAATAATCTCTGGAATTTCTAAACCTTCCAGATGTTTGGTAAACATTATAAATTTCATAGTTTTATTATTCAGTTTTCAGTTTTCAGTCATCGGTTAAGAGGGTTCCGATTGTCCAATATCTTTTGTAAAAGACTGCTTCAATTGGGTAACGACCATTACAAAGAGGTGATCAAACATCAGAAACCGGACTGAAAACTGATAACTGATGACTGATAACTATGTTTTACCAATCAACAACGGAGCCGTCGTCGGGGTGGTATGACGTTGGATTCTGCCAATCGTGGTCAATCTTATCTTCGAGTGCGTCTTCATCCAGTTCGATGCCAAGCCCAGGACCGGTTGGGAGTTCAACGAATCCATCTTTAAAGACGAAGGGGTTCTTCAGATACCCTTCACCGAGCGTTGTATGCTCCTGCATCACGAAGTTTGGAATCGACGCATCTAATTGGATACATGCCGCTAAGGAGATGGGACCGAGCGGATTATGCGGTGCGATACCACCATAGTAGGCTTCTGCCATACCGGCAATGATACGCACTTCATTGATACCTCCGGCGTGACAGAGGTCGGGCTGGAGGATGGATGCCGCCTGTTTCTCTAAGATTTCACGGAACCCCCATTTTGTAAAGACCCGTTCGCCGGTTGCAATCGGTAGATGAGTGCTCCGCGCGATTTCGGCGAGTGTGTCCACGTTTTGGCACTGAATCGGCTCTTCGATGAACATGGGTTGGTAAGGTTCCAACGCTTTAATCAGGACTTTAGCAGTTTGCGGACTGACTGCACCGTGAAAATCAATTGCGAGATCGACTTCTGTGCCTGCGGCTTCGCGCAGTGCTGCGAAGTGATCCACGGCTTTGTCAATGAAAGCTTTATTTTCGATGATACGTGCAGGTCTGCCGCCTGCGGGACCTGTTTTGAATGCGGTAAACCCTTTATCGATCCACTCTTTGATCCCTTCTGGGTCGCCGCCGCCTTTGTAGAGTCTGATGCGGTCGCGCGTCGGTCCACCGAAGAGTTGGTAAACAGGCACGCCGAGCGATTTCCCTGCGAGGTCCCAAAGTGCCTGCTCTACACCACTCAATGCGCTTGTCAGAATCGGACCGCCGCGATAGAATGCATGGCGATACATCGCCTGCCAGTGGTGGACAACGCGTCTTGGATCTTCACCGATGAGATAAGGTGCAAGTTCGTCAACGGCTTGCGCACACGTTTTTGCCCGTCCTTCTAAGATCGGCTCACCGAGACCGACTAATCCTTCATCTGTGTGGATTTTAAGAAAGAGCCAACGCGGTTGTACCAGAAAAGTTTCCAGTTTTGTTATCTTCATTGAGACTCCTCAAATTAGATAGGGCTTGCAAGCAGCATCCGGCTGCTTGAAACGGATTGTTTTGTGGACTTTAATGTCATGTTACCATTTTCCTTGAATTCTGTCAACAATTATAGTGAATCCTAAAATATATGGACAGTTGCTCAGTGAAAGAGGGAACACCGAAACAAAAACACCCTCACAATCGCTGGCGAGGATTGTATCCTCGCCTTCCTGCAATGTCCACGTAATTGTAGATTTCACTATAATCTCAGTGGTGTATGGACATTCAATCCTTCTGTAGGAGCGACCTCCTTGTCGCAATACGCACGCATTATATTTCGATTTATGCACCATTTCTGCTCCAAAATTGCGTCTATAAATAAATCGTAAAGCGAGGATTTAAATTTAATCCTCTATCAGACTTACATTGTGGTAAACAAGTTTTTTAAGATTACGTTAAGTGTTGTATCATTCTTGAACCTAAAGAATATCCCTAAGATTGACGTAATCCCCCAAACATGTTATTATCTTTCAAGACTAACGGATTTGAAAAAAAGGAGGACTTCACAATGCCCCGTTCTTACTACACTTCTCTTGTGATTTTCGTGCTTCTGTTTACAACATCCCTCCAGAGTGTCGCGACGACATTTTCAGGAAGGGTTGTAGACGAAGCCGGGAAACCCGTTTCTGGCATCAAGTTAGCACTTCCCGCATTCAGAGCCGCTACACCCCAAGACCAAGATGAACCTGTGTTTATCCTTTCTCAACAGGATGAAACGAATGAGGCAGGTGAATTCCTGATTAGTGACATTGATTCCCCTTCAGTTCAATTGACACTACTTCCTGTTCATAATTCAGCGTATGAAATTCGCGTTGTCGAAATTGAGGGTGTAGCTTTCTATCCCAATGAACGCCAACGCCGTTTTGGTGGACTCACATTTGCTATTGCACCGGGAGCGGATGTTAAAGGCGTAAAGGTAATTGTCCGTCCTCGGATGCGGATTCGTGGACGCGTTCTCTCTGTAGACGGTACCCCGCTTCAAAATTTGCGGGTTGGCATCTCAATAAAAAGTCGTGATGTGGATGGCAGCGGTAGCGGTGGGAGTGCAGGCACAAGAGAGCTTGACCACGATGGTTATTTTGTGGAGTATGTGAATGACCCTGCCTATTATACTGTTTATGTTAGATATGAGGGACAGTCCGCAGAATCCGAGGAGATACTGCTTAAAGATGGTGAGCGGCACGATGACCTCGTTTTGACCCTCGACGGTGCGCCGCCTCCCAAGCCGTTACCGGCAGTGGCTCGCATCCCTGACCCTGTGAGAGTACACTTTAAGGATGACGAGAAGATTGCCAGGGAACGCTTTAAAGCCGCAGAGGAACGCAATCGACAAGGTGTATGGGCGATTAATCCTGAAAATCGGCATGCCTACAAAAGGATTTATTGTGAAACCCGTGAAGATGCGCGCGCCCAAGCTGCTGCCGAAGAGGCGCATCTCGTTGCCATCAACGATGAAGCGGAAGAGAAGTGGCTCCTTGAAGTTTTTGGAAAAGAATACTTTTGGATTGGACTGGCCGGTGCTTCAAAAGAGGATACTCCGCACTGGGATAACGGCGAACCGGTCACCTACACCAATTGGGCTTTTCCAGAGAAGATTGCTGCAGGTGAAAAATCGAGGCAAGATGAGGATGTCCATCGGAATTACACGCTCCTCGTAGGATTGACTGGGAAGTGGCAGGAGACACGTCAGGATAGTTCCCTCGCACGTATAACTGGACAAGCCATTCTGGAAAAAGAGCGTTTCACCGTTGGATTACCGGAATTAGACGAGGATGTTGAAAAACGTTAAGTGCCCTAAAACGCAAGGAGGTGTTGACATGAACCGTACCTATATGACATCAAAGTTAGCCGTACTTGTATTGATGCTTTTGTCTGTTATAACAGGTATTGCTGCAGCGGAAGAGATGCTTAGTGGATTTTCAGGGAAAGTTGTTGATTTGGAGGGGAAGGGTGTTGCTAACTTTACATTCGCCATTCAACCTATGCGATTACACAACGGCTCTCTGGTGCCAGATGATGAATTTATGCCGTGGCGAGCTGATTCAACGGGTGCTTTCACTGTCAGGGACATCCAGCTACGTCTGATTCAATTAAGCGCACTTCCCGACATCCCGCTGGATGTGTTCGATCCGGAGAAAGGGAAGATTCCGTTGGAATTTAGGTATCGCAGAATTGAGTCGGATAAGAAAATCATCTCTATTCAAATAGGGGCGGTCACCCTCTTTAATATGGGTGATCCGGACTTTTATGAGGGACTCACGTTTGCCCTCAAACCCGGTGAGAATATTGAAAACGTTAAGGTTATTGTCAAACCGAGGCTTCGGATTCGTGGACGAGTTGTTTATGCCGATGGCGCGCCCCTCGCCAACGCCGGATTAGATTTTGACATGGAATGGCGACATGAGACCCGTCTGAATCATAGTGGGAACAGCGGGGCACACCCTTTTACGGATGCCGATGGATACTTTGTCCAATATGTAGATAAACCGGGGTTTTACACACTGTCCGTGGAACATAATGATCTTTCTGCAGGCGCAGGTCCCTTTCTGATCAAAGATGATGTGCAACCTGAGGAAATTGTCTTTACACTTGAAGGTAAGCCGGATGTTGTCGAACTGCCTCCCCCGAAGATTAAAGCCTCCGGTAAAATAAAATTCCAAGAACCATCCACGCCACCAGCGAAAGGTGTGTGGGTAATTAATCCTGCGAATGGACACGCTTACAAAAGGATTCAGTGTGAGGATTGGCACGATGCCCAGCGCAAGGCAGTTGAGGAAAGGGCTCACCTTGTCTCAATCAACGATGAATCGGAACAACACTGGGTTCAGGTAATTTTCGGAGGGGACCCTTTTTGGATCGGACTTACGGATGCGAAAAAAGAGGGTGAGTGGCAATGGGATAGCGGTGAACCCGTCACTTACACTAATTGGGTGGTCCATCCGATCCTCCGTGATAAATCTCCGGACACCGAGAAAGACTATGTTGTGTTCACCTTTATCAGAGGAGAGTGGCAAGCTATCAGTCTCAAGAGCCTGTTATGGGCGGAAATCGCAAAACAGGCAGTCATCGAAAAGGACGGATTGGTTTCTACTATCGATGAGTAGGGCCTAATACTGTAGAAAAAGGCGACCTTGTCTTGTAAGCGCGTATAGTGAGCTCAAACCAGAGGGGATAGAAAAATGACACGTCTGTATTTCGGAAAGAGAATTCTCACATTTTTTATCGGAATTGTCGCACTTTTCCTTTTAAGTGCGTCGGAGAGCGGCGCACAGAACGATGTGTTGACCACACTCTCCGGTCGCGTTATTGATGCAGCTGGACAGCCAATTGCCGGACTTACGGTAGCTATTGTTCCTGTCCAAGACGGTCATGGCGCATGGTTTCCAATTGAGTTTGAGGTCGAAGAAGGTGGACGGCAAGGCGATCCGATGGCGTTCCAAGGGGAAACCGATGCAGCAGGACGTTTCGTCATTACCGATGCCATTGTTGGTCCCGTGTTGTTAGGGTTGTTTCCGTATAATGGGCCGGAGATGGAAATTTTGAATGTCCAAATCGGCGATATGTTTCTCTATGCGCCTAAAGAATCGTGGGGACGTGGCGTTATATTTTCTGTGGAGCCGGGTAAGCGCATTGAAGACCTTGAGGTCACAGTGCAGCCTTTTCTACAACTCCGGGCGAAAGTTCTAAGGATGGACGGGAGTCCACTCGCCAATGCACAACGTATCAGGGTCGGGTTAAGGCGACTCAGTTTAGATGGAGAATACGATGGTAGTGGGAGATGGAACGCGGAGACGGATGACGAAGGAAACTTTGCACGATATATGACAAGATATATGAATGGTCCCATATTTTACTTCATGTCTGTGACATATCAGGAGCATCAAGCGCAGTTAGATCCAATTGTGGTCAAACCCGAAGATCTAATTCAGGAGGTGGTCTTCACTTTCGAGGTCCCACTGCCCCCTGATATACCCCAGAACGCTCCTCGCGGTTTTCATGCTGGCGCGCCAGCGCGATTTGGTGGCGGGCTTAACGCGAAAGGTGTATGGGTTATCAATCCAGCAAATGGTCACGCCTACAAAAAAATCCGTTTTAACGGCGTGGAAGATGCTATTGCGCAAGCAGCCAAGGAAGATGCTTATCTCGTCACGATTAACGATGAAGCGGAACAAAACTGGTTGGATCAAGTTTTTGTTGCACATCGCGCTTTAATTGGGCTTAGTGATGTTGAAGAAGAGGGGCAGTGGCAATGGCATAGTGGGGAACCCGTCACATATACAAATTGGGCAATGTATGAACCACAGGATACCGACAAAGGCGATGAAGATTATGTCATCCTGTTCGCCGACCAGTGGGTGGACGTTGGTCCCGGAGATGTCCAATGGCGTTTTATTCAGTCCGCACTCCTTGAAAAAGAAGAAGCGTCTCTAAAGAAGTAAACCCTAAAGGAGAAAACCATGAAATGTTCGGAGTCTAAAAGGCACGTTTTGTTATTTTTGATGGTGATAGTCGCACTTTTTATCGGTTTCATTTCGCACGCTGTTGCGCAGAAAGATACGGGGAGCGTTACCGGACGCGTTGTCGATCTGAGTGGAAACCCAGTTGTCGAGTTACCGATATTTATTGCTCCTCTTTATGTTGATGGCACTGGATACATGCGGACAGTAATTTTACCGTATGAGCACGCACAGTTGCGCCGTGCACGCACAGACCGAGAAGGTCGATTTTCCGTAACGGATGTCCCCTCGGGTCCTGTGTACATCGGTGCCCTTCCGGACGACATAGATAAACGCCTGCCTGAAGACTTTGAAAGGGTTGTAGATGAGTTCACATCCGGCAGAGATTGGGGGAAGACCACAGCAGACGAGATAGAGGCATTCGATTCCAGTAACTTCGGCATGACTTCAGAGGATTTTGAGCCAGACGTTGAAATTTTGTTCATTCGCGTCCAAGGATTAACCCTATACCCGCGTACCGATTTTGTTGAAATCGCGTTCGGTCTCAAATCCGGCGCGCTTATGAAGGATATGGAAGTCACAGTGCAACCTCGGATGCGAGTTCGCGGACGCGTCCTTTTCAAAGACGGAACACCACTTGCCAATACACGCGTCGGCCTCTACACTCATGCTCGTACTGTAAGTGGCGGCTCCATCGGCTCCGGTGGAAATTTATGGACGGACACTGACGGCTATTTTGTTTATTATATAGATGAGAAGGATGATGCTGCGTTCTACACGTTTTCTGTGGAATACCAAGATCTTGTGGTAGAGGCTGAGCCGATTCGCCTTGATCCAGGAGACCGGTTCGATGGGTTGACATTGACGTTTGATAGCGAACCGATTCCACCCAACCAACTGCCTCAAAAAATCGAAACTGACGAGTTGGAACCGCTTTCACCCGCATGGGAAGTCCCGTCAGTACCAACAGCATCTCATGACGTGTGGGTCGTCAATCCCGAAAATGGACACGCCTATAAAAGGGTTCACTGCGAAACTCGCGATGATGCGATTGCCCAGGCAACCGAAGAGAAGGCGCATCTCGTCGCGATTAATGACGCTGCGGAGCAGGCATGGTTGGAAGCGGTTTTTGGACACAAGTTCTATTGGATCGGACTCAGCCGCGTTCCTACAACAGGGACACTTTCTAAGCGAGCAAAAAAATGGTGGCAATGGGATAACGGCGATCCTATCACCTATGCCAACTGGTTACCCAATGAGTTCTTTTCTGAATCCTTGGATGCCAGTGAAAGAGACTATGCCGTCATGACGCTCTCTGATGGAAAGTGGTATGCGGTGAATCCCGACAGTGTTATCTGGGATATGACGGAGATGGCGATCCTTGAAAAAGCAGATGTACTTGACAATCCATCCGCTGCAGAAAGACGATGAACACGACACATAACACCTTATTGCTTTTTTTATATCAACACCCTCGTATTTTTGGCAAAATTATGCACCAGTTTTACACCTCATAAGCGTCACTATAGGGCAATCGGAGGTAATTCATGAAAAACATCGATGTTGAACTCATTCACCGTGTGCTTGATGGCGATGATACCGCTTTCACTGAACTTGTGAAAAAATACCAAAAGCCCGTTCACACGCTGGTGTGGCGTAAAATTGGAGATTTCCACATCGCCGAGGAAATTACGCAGGATACATTCTTAAAGGCGTATCAGGAATTGGCAAAGCTGAAAAAACCACAGAGTTTTGCGAGTTGGCTTTATGTGATCGCTGCGAACCACTGCAGTACATGGCTGCGTAAAAAGCGTTTACAGACGCAGTCGCTTGAGGAAACGAGCAGTGCTCGATTAGAAAAGGCGACATATTCGGGGTATGTTGTTGAAGAAAATGAGCGGACAGCAGTGGAAGCACAACGCGAAGTCGTGAAAAAATTGCTTGCGAAACTCCAAGAGAGTGAACGCACAGTGCTCACACTGCATTACTTCGGTGAGATGTCCAGTACAGAGATTGGCGCGTTTTTAGGTGTGTCAGCAAATACGATTCGGAGTCGTCTCCGTCGTGCGCAGCAGCGTTTAAGGAAAGATGAACCGATGATTCGAGAAGCCTTGGCCAATTTTCAAATCACGCCGCATCTCACAGAAAATATCATGCGTGAGATTGCGCGTATGAAACCCGCTGCGCCGTCTGGCAGTAAACCGCTGGTGCCGTGGGCAATTACGACGATTTCTACAGTAGCGGTGGTGCTTTTGATGTTAGGCGTTGGAAGCCATCAATACTTATCACGTGTCCAAAAGCCGTATAGTTTCGACGCAATGTCAGAGATGAGGGTTGAACTAATTGAGGCACCTGTTGTGCTAAATCTTGAGTCCAAACCGGGTGTTCAGACTCAACTTGGCGACAACGATGCAACCGGTAGAGACAATAAGACGCATCAGAACTCTGATGCGACGCTATTTTCCTCCACCTCCGGTCACATCCTTAATGAAGCAGGCGAACCGGTTTCTGGGATCAAGATAGCGATTACACCTGTCGTAGATGGTAAAGGGGCTTGGTTTCCGATTCATGTGCAAGAGCGTGCTCTTGAAGATACGCGTGAACGCCACGTGGAGAGCGATGCAGAGGGGCGTTTTACTATCACCGGTGACATCTCCGGTCCTGTGTTGTTGTCGCTATTTCCGCTTCGCAGCTCGTCAGTCCGTATTTTAAGGGTTCAAATCGGCGGATTATTTTTCTATCCAAGCGGAATGATGGAGCGTGGAATTGTATTTGCCCCACCCCCGGGTGAATCCATTGCGAATATTGAAGTTACGGTACAGAGTCCGCACATCCGAGGGAGAGTACAACGCATAGATGGGAGACCAATCGCCAATGCAAAAATCAAACGCCGGTTGCGGACAGTAAGTCAGCACGGTGAGTCTTCTGGTTCTGGCAGTGTTCATACGGACGCTGAAGGATACTTTTCACACTATGTGGACAAGGATATAGAGCAACCAACATTTTACATGTTTTCTCTGACCTATCAGGGGCAGACCGTCAATGCAGACCCGATTGTGCTTAAACCCGGGGATCCAACACACGACATCGTTTTTACCTTTGATAGTTTACCGGAAAAGCCTTTACAAGCGCGGCGTGGAGTTTTCGCGAGCGCGTCCGCTTCAGTGGGTTATCGTGCACAAAATGTATGGGTGATAAAACCGGACTTTCCCCTACAAACTGGCGGGCATGCTTACAAGAAAATTAAGTGTGAGAATCGGGAAGATGCGAGAGCCCAAGCCGCCGCCGAAGGGGCGTATCTCGTCACAATTAACGACGAGGCAGAGCAGAAGTGGTTGCAAGCTGTCTTTGGAAATCAACCGATTTGGATTGGACTTAACGATGTTGCAACAGAAGGAGAATGGCAATGGGACAACGGCGAACCGCTTACCTATACCAACTGGGAATTTCAGGAACCCCATGACCCGAACAATGAGGCTGAGGATTATGTCATCCTTAATCCTTTAGGGAAATGGGAGGACAGTAACGCCAGAAATCCAAAATGGGGCTGGATTCGGACAGCACTCATTGAGAAGGAAACGTTACCCGTGAAGAAGTAGGTCTTATGCTTTATTCCAAAGGAGAGAAATTGTGAAATGTTTGAAATCCTGTAACAAAGTTTTTGCATTGTTCATAATAATTGGTTCGCTTTTCATTGAGTTTGCCTCACACAGCATTGCTGACGAGAAAACAGGAACTTTCTCAGGACGTGTTGTTGATGTGGAAGGAAATCCTGTTGCGAAATTGCCAGTTATGATTGTACCTGCTATGGTTATGGGGTACGGAATTCACACATTGTTTCCAAGGCAGTATTCTACTGTGCGACGCACACTGACAGATGCGGACGGGCGATTTTTCATTACGGATATTGCGCCGGGAATTTCCTATTTTGGTGTACTTCCTTACGATGTAGAGGAGATGGAGGATGATGATTTTGACCCCGATATTGAGGTTTTATCTCTCCGCATCCAAGGGATAACGTTCTATCCGCGTACCGATTACGAACAGATTGGGTTTAGTGTCAAACCGGGAACCCATATTGAGAATGTAGAGGTCACAGTTCAACCTCGGATGCGAATTCGGGGACGCATCGTTTTCAAAGATGGAACACCGCTTGCGAGTGCACGGTTCAACCTCCGCTTCCATTCTAAGACTGTGGATGGGACAGGCAACCGGCAGTCCGGAGGCAGACCGCGAACAGATACTGATGGCTATTTTGTCTATTATCTGGATGAGAAAGATGATCCTGCATTCTACACATTTTCTGTGGAATATCGAAATCTTACCGCAAAGGCTGGACCGATCCGCATTAATCCAGGGGAGCGTCTTGACGGATTGACGTTGAAATTCGATAGTGAACCGATTTCCCCACAACCATCGTCTCATACTGTTCCACAACCATTATCTCAGACAAAGACACTTGATCGTCCATCTGCTGCTACGCCACCGCCGAGAAAATCAATGCCGGTCTCTGAAGAGGTGTGGATAGCCAATCCCGCGAATTTGCATGCCTACAAAAGAATTCATTGTGAGACCCGCGAAGATGCTGTTGCCCAAGCAAGGGAAGAAAATGCGCATCTTGTCACTATTAACGACGCTGCTGAGGAAGCGTGGTTGGTAGAGGTTTTTGAGCGTAACCTCTACTGGATCGGACTCAGCCGCGTCCCACCGATAGGCACGGATTCTAACACAACGCAATGGCGATGGGAGAATGGTGAACCTATCACCTATGCGAACTGGTTACCCGATTATATCTTTGGTGAGTCTTTGGATGTCAGTAAGAGGGTCTATGCTGTTATGATGACGTTCACCGATGGAAAATGGTATGCCGTTGGTCCTGACAGTCTCGTTTGGCGTATGACGGAGATGGCGATCCTCGAAAAAGCATACCTGCTTGATAATCCGTCCGCTGCAGAGAAATGATAGTTGTAAAAGATGTTCCTGTTCATATATGAATATATCTTGTAGGGGCAGCCCTTGTGGCTGCCCGCTGTTCCTGTTCTAAAAGGAGAATTTATAATGAATCTGCAAAGTTTCAAACAAAATTTTGGATTACTTTTGTTGGTGATGCTACTCTCCCTTCTGGTATCGTCGTCTGTTGTTGCCCAACAAGGTGCGACGATTTCTGGGCGCGTCGTTGATGAGCTGGGGAATCCGGTTGTCGGTACTTCGGTAGCACTCCATCGGTATAAAGCCATAGATGGTGATCAGAGAGGACGATTTGTGCCTTTCTGGCAAAAGCCGGTCGATTTAGATGGTCATTTTTCCTTCGTAAATATTGCGCCAACGGAGTCCGTTAGTTTTATCGTAGAAGATGAACGGACTAAAGGAAAAATCCTTTCTATCCAAATGGGTGAGCTCACCCTTTATCCGGGGGACCATCCACATTTTGGTAAAGTAAGATTTTCCTTGGAAGCAGGGATGGAAATCGAAGACGTTGTCATCACGGTGAACACAAATATTCCGCCACAAGTCCGCGCGCGAGTCGTCTCTGCTGACGGTACACCGCTTGTCAACACAACTATATATGTTGCAGTGCAACGTAAAAGTCTGGATGGAACGGGCTCTGGCGGTTCTGGTGGCACAAGACAGACCGATGCAGAAGGATATTTCGTAGAAGACCTGCAGGTGGACGATAATCCCAGATTCTATGTGCTTGGTGTTAAATATCAGGGGCTTTTTGCGAAAGCACCTCCTTTCATTTTACATGAAGGGCAACCGCAAGTTCATCTCCTTTTGACACTCAAAGGTAATCCAGATCCGCTTGCACGACCACCAGTACGTCCGCTGGTAGGTCCACCGTCCGCTGCATTAACGACGTTTCTTGATCCACCAACGGTGTGGATTGTGAACCCCGCGAATGGACACGCTTACAAAAAGATTCATTGTGACGGTGTAACGGATGCGACGACCCAAGCCGCTGCAGAAAATGCGTATCTCGTTGCCATCAATGATGAAGCAGAAAATGAATGGTTGGAGGAAATCTTTGGGCGAGAACGTTTTTGGATTGGACTCAACGATGCCGCCGAAGAAGGACAGTTGGCTTGGGATAGCGGTGAACCTGTTACCTATACGAACTGGGGTGAACATGAACGAGCAGGTAACAACACTGAGGTGAATGACTACGTTATCTGGGGATTTGGCGGTAGATGGGAGATGGTCGCACTTGGAAGTGGGCATGCACATTTTGTCAAAACAGCAATTCTCGAAACGACAGATGTCCCTGTTGAAACATCACCTGAGAATAATTAGCGACAACCCAACATTGGGTTTGCTTCCAGTTCGCCCCAATCTACATTTGTCTATTCTATAAGGAGAACTTACAATGAATCGCTTAAGTTTCACACGTATTGCATACCTTTTCGGAGTTGTAATTGTACTCTCTCTCATTGCATCCGTTCCTTGTATCGCACAGGACGAGACAACACTCTCTGGTACCGTCCTTGATACAGAGGGGAAACCGATTGCTGGATTTGCCATTGGTCTTTTACAAGGTTCTCTCATATCGAAGACTGATGAAGAAGGGGCTTTCACCTTTACCAATATCCCTGCCGGACCGGTTCAAATTGCGATTCCAGCGCAGCCGTCCAAAGAAAATGAGAAGCCTGTATTCAACTTTGAGGCAGATGATGAGATCGTTTCAATCAAAATCAAGGGTGTAACGCTTTATCAGGACATGCGTCCGCCTTTCGGCGGTATCACATTCGGGGTCAAATCGGGCAGTCATATTGAAGACATAACGGTTACCGTACGTCCACGGATGCGAATTCGGGCGAGAGTCGTTTTCAAAGATGGGAAACCGCTAACGAATACTTCTGTTGCCACGCGAGTCGAAGGCGGTGGTGGTACGTCGACTGGAGGGGCTACTACGGACTCTGAAGGATATTTTGTGCATTATATGGATAACGACGATGTTCCGGCACACTACACGGTCACCGTAAAATATAAAGGGCTCTCGGCGAAATCAGAGCAATTTTTGCTTGAAAAGGGTGCGCGCTATGATGATTTAGTCTTGACGCTTGATGGCGATGTACCGCCTGCTGCGCCACAAACGGAATCTCTGCCGAAAGTTTTGGATAAATTGACTGGTGGATCGACACCATCTGAGAAACCGACACTCACCGAAACAAACCGCTCTGTACCGACTAACAAGGGACAAGTTAATATTCGAGAGGTGGAAGTAAAGCCTCGTGGAACAGATACTAAACCTGCTAACTCCGTTAGGCAGATGCGACCGCCGTGGGAGAAAGATGCGTGGGCTGTGAACCCGGCGAATGGACACGCCTATAAAAAGATTCGGTGCGACAGTCTGGATGAGGCACGAGATCAAGCCGCTGCGCAAGGTGCACACCTCGTCGCGATTAACGACGCAGCGGAGCAGGAATGGATTTCGGGACTCTTTGGCAATCATCTCTATTGGATTGGACTCAGTGATGCTGAAAACGAAGGGGAATGGGCATGGCAGAACGGTGAGCCTCTCACCTATACGAATTGGGGACCCAAGCACAGTTTCCCGCGGAGTCCACTTTCACCGGAAAAGAAGGACAGTGTTGTTATGACGTTTGCGAATGGACAGTGGCATGCCGTTGGTCCCGGTGACCTTTTTTGGCATAAGACGAAGATGGCAATCCTTGAAAAAGCAAACGTGCTTGATGGGAAATGATATTTCTCGGACTCCGGTTTATTTGGCATCTCAATATTGAAAAAAGGAGAATCTACATGAATCTTCAGCGTCTCGGTCTAAAACTTTGTATCCTCGTCGGGATTGTAGCGTTTTTCTTTACTATTGCTGCTGACGTGCAGGCAGATCGCCCACAAATTCACGCGCGGGTCGTCCATGCTGACGGGACACCGCTTGTGAACGCGGATATATATGTTGCGGTGCTACGCAAAAGCTTGGATGCAGGCGGCTCCGGAGGTACAGGAAGTACAATGCAGACCGATGCCGCGGGATACTTTGTGGAAACTCTTAACGTAGGTAATAGCCCAAAATTCTATGTGGTTGGTGTTGCGTATCAGCGGCATCTCGCGAAAGCACCCCCTTTTATTTTGCAGGAGGGACAACCGGAAGTTCATCTACTCTTGACACTTGATGAGAATCACGTTCCGCCAGATAGATGGGGATTTGATCAAGTACATACTACATTAAAAGCATTTCTTGAACCCCCAACGGCGTGGGTAGTGAATCCTATAAATGGGCACGCTTACAAAAGGATTTATTGTCACGATGTAATGGATGCGATGACCCAGGCTATTACAGAAGGTGCTTATCTTGTTTCCATTAACGATGAAGCAGAGGAGATATGGATACAAGGAGTCTTTGAACCAGATAGTTTTTGGATCGGACTCAGCGATGTCACTAAGGAGGGGCAGTGGGTCTGGCACAGTGGTGAACCGGTTACGTATACCAACTGGGGAGAGAATAAACAAAACGGTGGTAACACCGAGGCGAACGATTACGTTATCTCTGATTTTGGTGCCGAATGGTTGTCGGTTGCGCCGGGAGATGCCCCTTTTGTCGAAGAGGCAATCCTCGAAAAAGCGGAGTTACCCGTTAAGACGCAATCTGATAAACAAACCGATGTCCAGCCAACTGGTGTCTCAATACCACCGAATAAAACTATCGCCACTCAAGCCAGTCGTTCTGTCCCACCTCAGAAAATAAAGTCCCTTTTAGAGATAGGTGTATGGGCTGTGAACCCCGCAAATGGACACGCGTACATAAAGATTTGGTGCGAAAGTCTGGACGATGCGAGAGATAGTGCCGCTGCCCAAGGGGCACACCTCGTCGCTATTAACGATGTAGCGGAACAGCAGTGGCTTTTAGGGCTCTTTGGGAATCACCTCTATTGGATTGGACTCAGTGATGCAAAAAAAGAGGGTGAATGGGTATGGCAGAACGGTGAACCACTTACTTATGAAAATTGGGGATCCAAGTATAAATTTCCGCGTAGTGCTCTCTCACCGGAAGAGAAAGACAGTGCTGTTATGACGTTTGCGAATGGACAGTGGCATGCCGTCGGTCCCGGTGATCTGCTCTGGAATACGACTCGACAGGCAATCCTTGAAAAAACAGACGTGTTTGACAGTCCTCCTGTCAAAGAAAAATAATGGTTTTGAATCTACAATTGTTTCGTTCCGTGTTCACTTCTTCCCAGACAATTTTTTCCAATTAATTTGTCAGTCATTCCCACAAAGTCTACAGAGACATTCAGTTTTCCTGTAGGAGCGACCTTCCAGTCGCTATACCTCGGCTGTTTCTCCAGTCCAAGATGGACGCGTGTACAAAGCGGACCGAGTAACACTTGTGGGAGAGGTTTCTTGTGGAAATCCGCAGAAACACCCAAGCAAAAACATCCGAATCTCTTCCCCCTAAGAAGGAAATGGCTTATGAGCAGCCGAAAGCTTTTGGATAAAATAGTGGTCATCCCCCTTGTTATTTTGGTTTCTGCCTTGCTGGGTTGTGGTGAAACTATAGAAACTATAGAAATAGACAGAGCGAGTTTTTCAGGACGCGTTGTTGATGAAACTGGAAATCCGATTGCTGGACTTGCGTTAGTCATTGTACCCTGTGAAGTTGATGATGCCAGTATAGCGGTTTACGACGCGCAGACCAATGATACAGGTCATTTCTCTATCACGGGTATCTATCCCGGAAAAGCTGATTTCATGTTAGTGCCTGAGTATCAGAATGGTCTACCTCTTGAGCCGGAATATCAACTTCTTTCCTTTAAAATCGGGGTTTCTGATTACCATCCGAAAGACCTATCCCTTGATCCTTGCACTCAGGACACCTTTTTTATCGGGTCGGGTGCGCGAATCGAAAACGTAGAGGTCACGGTGCGACTCCGGATGCGGATTCGAGCGAAAGTCGTTTTGGAGGATGGTACACCCTTGGCAGACAAAAAGGTTAGCCTCAACATAAGGGCGTTCGATTCGCAAAGAAGTCGTGTTGTTGGAGGTATCCAGGGATCTGTGCAGACCGATGCTCAAGGATACTTTGTGCAGTATGTAGATAGGAGCGAGGCAATTGGCTATAGGGTGTCAGTTGAATATAAATGGCTTTGCGCAACATCGGAGATATTTATACTCGGAGTTAGGGAACGTCGCGAAGATCTGATTTTGAAGTTAAGTTGAAGTTGCCAAGTGCTCCCAAGTGAAATATGACACTTTCAAGACTATAAACCGGAAGTTTCAGAAGTGAGACCGGTGTGTCTTGGGTTATCCATATAAAGGAGAAGAGTTAACTATGAGTCGTCAAAACTTCTTACATGAAATGGTGGTGATTTTCTCTGTAATTGCAATCTGTACCCTGTTGGGTTGTGGTGAAACTGAGGATACGTCCTCCGCTATGTTGTCAGAGACCGTGATGGGGGGAGACACAACGAGTTTTTCGGGGCGTGTTGTTGATGAAGATGGGAATCCGGTTGCTGGGCTTGCCTTGATCATTCAGCTTCGCGAAGTTGACGATAATACTGGAGCGCGGACGTACGGTCCTAATTTAGAAGCGAAGACCGATGATGCAGGACATTTCTCTATCACAAATATTCGTCCCGGGCAATTTCAATTCATGTTGGCGCGTGACTATGGGAACAGTCTGCTTTTTGAAACGGAATATCAACTCCTTTCTGTCAAAATCGGGGCTTTCGCCTATCATCCGAGTGACCGGTTCCCTCCTGCTTTTACTAAAGATACTCTTTCTATCACTCCAGGCGCGGAAATAAAAAACGTAGAGGTCACGGTGCGGCTCCGAATGCGGATTCGCGCGAAAATTGTTTTTGCGGATGGCACCCCCTTAGCAAACAAGGAAGTTAGGATCGATATAAAAGGGCGGGATTTACACGGGGATGGGAGTGCAAAAATTGGTACTACATGGGAGACTGATGCCCGAGGGTACTTTATACAGTACATGGATGCAAATAGGACGAGATCCTATACGGTGTCAGTGGAGTATAATGGGCTTTCCGCAACGTCGGAGAAGTTTGTACTCAAAGTCGGGGAACGCCGTGAAGATTTGATTTTGAAGTTGTCGGGTCCTCCTCAGTAAAGATGGTGGTAACGCCACTAAAACGTATGAATTAGGTTTGGTCGCCTTATGAAAGCAGGTTTCCACAATACGCGCAAGCGTCTAATGTGACATCACCATTGAACGTTTCACGTTCCGGCGTTAAGTAGGTCTCATAGTTCGTAACGCAATTTGTGTTTTCACACGTCCGTGTGGAAGGTCCAATGTTTCGTTTCGGCGGTTGGGTCAAGATGAGTTGTTCCAACCCCATGAGGCTGGCGATGAGTGCCATCCGAACCGGCACTGCATTGGCGGATTGCTCGAAGTAAGCAGCACGTGGATCGTCGTCTAACTCATAGGCAAGTTCATTGACGCGCGGGAGTGGATGCATAATCATCGCGTCCGGCTTCGCGTTTGTCATGACTTCTGCATTTAGCAGATAACTACCGCGCACAGCGGCTGGATCCATGTTTGCTGGTAGTCGTTCCTCCTGAAGCCGATTCACATAGATAACATCCAGCCTCTCGATCACTTCTGTGATATTCTCTACTTCAAGCGGTATCTGTCCATGACACTGTTCCAGCTGCGCGAGTACCCACGGCGGCATCTGTAGCGGCTTCGGCGCGATGTGAACCAGTTGCCCACCGAATCTCGCAACCGCCAAAGCAAAAGAGTGTGCCGCCCGTCCAAATTGGAGATCGCCGCAGATACCGACGGTTAACCCTTCTACTTTCGATTTCCGCCGTATAATGGTATATAGATCCGCGAGTGCTTGTGTTGGGTGTGTATGGCTTCCATCACCGCCATTGATAACGGGGATGTGTGCGTATTGTGCCATAACACGTGCTGCGCCCGCCCAGTTATGCCGCACCACAATGATGTCAGCATAATTCGTCACCATCCGCGCGGTGTCGGCGAGCGTTTCGCCTTTCGTGGTAGAAGTCGCGCTTGGGTCAGCGAAACCGAGCGTGCCGCCGTTGAGGCGTTCCATCGCACTTTCAAACGAAAGCCGGGTCCGTGTGCTCGGTTCATAGAAGAGCGTTGCGAGCAATTTGCTCCTGCTGATGCCCGCCCATGTCTCCAGTTGCGACTGCATGCCTCCTGCGAGTCGAAAAATCTGTTCAATCTCAAAATTCGACAGATCGTCGAGTGTTACCAGATGCCGCATTGTTCTCCTCTAAGCGTTCGTGTTTATCATGCGTTATTACAAACCAACTTGCAAACTCCCAACCAATTCTTTCATTGATCTCATGTTTGCTTGTTTGAGATAGGCGTGAATGCCTTTTACCACTTCTATTGATGCGTGTGGATTGACGAAGTTCGCCGTCCCGATTGCCACGGCGGATGCACCAGCGATAAAAAATTCAATGGCATCTGTCGCGGTCATAATGCCACCCATCCCAACGATCGGGATAGAGACGCTTTTGTAAACCTCCCAAACCAATCGGAGTGCCACCGGCTTTATCGCAGGACCGGAAAGCCCACCTGTCACGTTCGCGAGTTCCGGTTTCCGTGTTTCGGCGTTAATTGCCATACCGAGAAGCGTATTGATGGCGGATAGCGCGTTCGCACCCGCATCCTCAACCGCACGCGCAATTATTGTAATATCTGTAACATTTGGGGAAAGTTTCACCAAGAGTGGGAGGTGTGTCTTTGCTCTGACCTCTGTGACGAGTTGATGTGCCAACGTTGCATCGACACCGAAACTCATACCACCGCAATCTAAGTTCGGACAGGAGATATTGAGTTCCACGCCAGCGACACCGTCTGCCGTGTTTAGTTTCTCGGTCACCGTCAGGTATTCTTCGACCGTTTTACCACAGATGTTGACAATTACCGGTACATCGAAATCACGAAGGTAGGGCAACTTCTCTGAAATAAAACCGTCTACACCGACGTTTTGAAGTCCAATCGCATTGAGCATACCGGAAGGCGTTTCCATGATGCGTTGCATCGGATTGCCGGGCCACGGTACGCTTGTGATGCCTTTAACGACGACCGCACCGAGTCGGTTCAGATCCACGAAATCCACGTATTCACTGCCGTAGCCGAATGTGCCGGATGCCGTCATGACGGGATTGCGCATCTGTATCCCGCCGATATTCACGCTGAGTGGTAAGTCTGTTGTGTCCATTTTATTTAAATGAGGGTGGTTTTGCTATTCTAACGAAAATAATTATTGAGAAAAAGCAACGCAAGCAATGAAATGCAAATTAAAACGATACGTACCCAAGATGGTAATATCGGTTGGGACCATCTCGGAGGTAATTTGTCCTTAAAAAAGGTCGAAACGGCTAAAACAGAGAATAGGATGAAGTTTATGAGTGCGTCGATGATGTCTGCCGAAAGGGCACTGCGTACTGTGAAGCCTATCCCACATATTCCAGCGATAATACCAACAATATGATGCCGTTTCATAAGAACATGCTCCTACAGATGTTATGTTTTTGAAGCGTGTCAAAAATCAGTCCTTCAATTCTGCACGAAAAGTTTAGCACCAATATATCTCAGATGTCAAGCAATTTTCCGCATTCTTTTTTTCGAGATTTACCAACTTAGATAGACGACGCGGAAATCGAATATCAGTCCCAAAATACTAATAATAGAAGCAACAATCACATCACCGATAACCAACCCTATGAAAAACGGAATTGAACGCCGATATAAGCGAACACCGCCTGTTGAGAGCAATATCCGTTTAATGATCCAGCTGATTAGGAGCGGAAACCACAGTCCGGTAAAGGTCCACCAACTTGAAACGACGTATCCAACCGGATGTAGGGGCCACTGAATAAATCGCCATCGTAGGAGCAGGAGGCTAACCGCGAACCCAAATCCACCAGCGGTATAGAGCATACCGCTGATACTCGTTTCGCTTGGGTTATAGAGCCATCCCGCAAGTCTATTGAAAGCGGCGCGTGCATACCACGAACGCGCCTGCTCTAAACCGACTTGGTATGAGAGATGCAAGTGTCCCCACGCTGCAGAGAGCGCGCCTACGAAGATGGCAATCGCCAATACCCATAGTAATTGCGTCGGATTGAAACGGGTTTGATGTGCGAGTTTCAATCCCTCCAATTGATGCGGCATCGGGTGCGCGCGATACGACAGATGGTTCAACCAGAAAAAGAGCGACATCACCGAGAGATTCCGATTGCCGATGCGTCGTGTGCCAAGCGCGTCTGTCAAGAGTAAGTCTGGACCGGCATTGTAGAGGTCGTGCGCGGGTGGTCCCAGTTCGGCACGAATACGGGTGATTGTCACCGACATCGCGAAATAGAGCGCGAAAAATAGGGCTGCAAACCAGAGCGACATTCCCGCCTTCAGGCAAAACGCCAGAATCAAGATGAATCCGATGAGCGCGCCGATGCCTGCTGTTCTATAACGTAGTGCTTCACCTTCGTCGTTAGTGGTAGGCGCGCGGTTGTTGAAAATCGTCTGCAGCACTACCTTAACATGTGAACGCCCCATCCACAGGGTCCAGAGAAATAGGGCGATCCAGACACCTCGAATTTGCGCCATTTCCCGTGGAAATCCGACAGCCCCTCGCCAACCGAACATCTCACCAATAATCCGCTCAAAGTGCCAAAACAGATGAAAAAACCAGCAGGAGAACCCCAAATCGAGCGGAATCAGGAAACCGACCCCAATCGCAAACGGAAAGAAACTGATGCGGAAACCGGGATTATTCATCGCACTCCACGGTTTTTCACCGAGTCGAAATCCGTGGTAAAGCGGAATTGTAGGGAAAACAGGATCGATTTGGTGTAAACTATAGAGAAGATTCAGGACACCAGCGATGCATAAGCCGACGGTCATCATCCGTCTATTGAAAAACAGATGAGACGCAGTCCGCAGGTGGTTTCCTGCATTTGTCGCCGCTCGTGTGATTTCATAAGGGAGTTGTGCGATCGGGTAGGTGAGCCGTTCATGTTCCTGCCACTGCTTGCGTATAAGCACGTTGATGCAGAGCATCGTCACTCCGATAACGAGGCAGAAACCTACCCATATCAGTGTTGGCAGCAGCCATGCTTGTATGTTGGTCTGGAGGTAGAACGTGGATTCGCCTTTGTAGAAACCTTGTAATATCTCCTGTTTCCCAACGACAAGCCATTCGGGGAGGTGTTGATGAAAGAGTTGTGCCCATTCGTTTTCGGTAGTTGCGTACCAAAAACCGTTGCACATCAATGGCACCAGGACTTGTAGCATGTCGCGTCCAGCGAAAACGGAGGCTTGGCACAGCATCGCATAGATTGTTAGCAGTTCGCTCTGCGTGAATGCCAACGTTGGGTGCAAGCGGCGTAGGACCACGCTGAGTCCGATAAGGACGAGCAGCGTGAACAGGACATTGAACAGCAATGCTAAACTCGTGGGGCGGTTGGAGTCCCATATATAGCTGAGATGTAGAACCCAGTAGCTATTAAAAGGGATGAGAAGGATTCCAATCAGCGTTGCACGTAGCGTAATAGGACTTTTTGAGGGGTGTTTCATATTTTTTAACTATGTGCGTTGCTACGATCTGGCTGAAGGGAGGAGATAACGAGAAATGGTGATGATGGTGGTATTCGGTCTTGTTGTTATAGTTATGATAGGTGGCGGTGTATTGCTTGCGCGTCTGGCAACTGTTGCCAAATCCAAACGTTCATGGATATGGGGATTTTTCGTCCTCATTGTGCTTATCTGTGTTCCACTTTTTCTATTAGGTCTCGGCGTGTGGTTTCTCCACTTCAGTGGGATATCGTCGGGAAGCTTTAGCCCATTTGGTTAATATGAACTTCCTGAAACGACAGATGGGGCAACCATCAGTATACCTATAAGTTAGAGATTTCCTCGGTGTTTTCCTCGGTAGATGTTTGTTGGACAGTCGAGGTCTTCCCTGAGAGGTAGAGAAACCATATCGTGAGCGCAATTGCGATGAGAATCCACAAAGCCCCCCAAACCTCAGTCGCAATGCCTGTCACCTCCGATAGCATCCGCGCATCCGAACGGAGACTGGATCTGTCTAAGACATCGCTCTTAATGTCAAGGATCGCGTAGAGACAACTCGTCACACCGATAATACGTAACACCCAATCGTTGACAGCCTCTGGAAGATAAAAGCCGATGGCAATCAATGCAACACCAAAGCCGATGCCGAACAGATAGGTAAATGTACTCTCGCCGAAGCCGATGGAGATAGCCACCATACCGAAGCCGATCAGGATACTAATTGCTTTGTCGAAACGTGTTCTCGCTGCCAGAAGCAGGATGATACCACCCCACAATAGGCTGCCAAGATAACCCGCTGTTAATGTCCAAAACCGAGAGCCCCCTTGTGTGAGCGCGTGCCCGCCTTGTTGTGGGTTAATCTGAATTTCGAGAATACGCCCTCCGGTTGCGATTGCCGCAAGCCCGTGGCTTACCTCATGCATGAACACAACGAAAATTTTGAGCGGATACACAAACAGCGTGTTCCATAAAAACCCGATGGCTATGAAAATCAAGAGCAGCGCGATATAGCGTTTAAAAATTGATAGCATAGAATGATTGTCGGTTGTCGGTTAAGACGTATGATGATTGCGATCGTTTGCACATGCCACACGTCTTAACTCTCGGTGGAAGGCAGAGCGGAAACCCTACAGTTAAGAATCCTTTAAATTACTTGCGTTTTGCGAAAGAATCTGTTATATTATATCACAAAATGTCCAAAATATACAATTCTAAAAGTAAAGGTGCGCGCTTACAAAACGCGTCTGTGAAACTAAATGAATACATTCGGTCACCTTTTTCGGATTACGACGTGGGGCGAGTCGCACGGTGGTGCTGTCGGTGTTGTGGTTGATGGATGTCCACCGCAAATTGACTTGGACGAATCCGCGATACAATTTGAGCTTGATCGACGGAGACCAGGCCAAAGCCATCTCACAACATCGCGTCAAGAGGGCGATGCCGTTGAAATACTTTCCGGTGTCTTTGAGGGTAAAACGCTTGGAACGCCGATCTCTATGCTGGTATGGAATAAGGACGCACGTCCATCAGCCTACGAACATCTAAAAGACCTTTACAGACCTTCACACGCCGATTTTACATATCAACAGAAATACGGTATCCGAAACTGGCAAGGTGGCGGTAGAGCGAGTGCACGGGAAACCATCGGACGCGTCGCTGCAGGCGCAATCGCCAAGCAAGTTTTGCGTGAGATGTCCGGGACCGAAACGCTTGCTTATGTCAAACAGATTCATACATTGGAAGCTAACGTTGATGCGGACGCGGTGACGCTTGAAGAGATAGAAGCAAGTCCTGTCCGGTGTCCCGATCCGATTGTTGGTCCGAAGATGGCAGAACGCGTTGATCAAGCGCGACGTGATCTTGACTCTCTCGGTGGTGTCATTGAATCGGTTGCTCGTAATGTTCCTGTGGGGCTTGGTGAACCGGTATTCGACAAACTCAAAGCGGATTTGGCGAAAGCGATGATGTCTCTCCCCGCGACGATGGGTTTCCAAATCGGCTCCGGCTTTGGCGGTGTTACGATGACGGGGGCTGAACATAACGATCCGTTTTATCTCCAAAAGGACGATGGGACGAAACGCATTCGGACGCGTACAAATAATTCGGGCGGCACACAGGGCGGCATTTCAAACGGCGAAAATATTCTGTTCCAAGTCGCTTTCAAACCGACAGCGACAATTGGGAAACCACAACAAACCGTCGATGTCGATGGAAACGAGGTGACGTTAGAGGCGAGCGGACGACACGATCCGTGTGTGCTGGTGCGCGCGCCCGCGATTGTGGAGGCGATGGCGGCACTTGTCCTCACAGATCATTTGCTCCGCCAACGCGCAAAATCTTGATAGTTGAAGGTTGCCAAGATATCGTGAGTATTTTCGCCTATTTTTTGTTGGCGAGAGTTCTGCTTTCCGAGTAAATTGATGATAAAGGGATCCTAAGATAGAGGAAGCTGGAAAAATGACGACAGCCTTGGAAATCGAAAATATCTCGCCTGATAGCACGTTGGAAGCCTGTGCTCGTCAGGTGATTGTGAGTTATTTTCAAAAGATGATGTCCTACAAGGAGGGTGCCAAGGACGGAACGGATATTGAATTTGTCCACGAGATGCGTGTCACTTCGCGTCGCTTACGCGCTGCCATGGACAATTTCGCTGATTGCTTTCCGGAAAAACCCTTCAAGAAATACTACAAGAAGATAAAAGCGATGACTCGAACCATGGGAGCCGTGCGTGACTTGGATGTCCTTATCGCTCGTTTTCAGAGCGAATTGGTTACCCTGACTGAAGCGGAACAGGCGGACATTCGAGGATTAATCGAACATTTACAGCAGAAGCAGGAAGATGCTCGAAAACCGATGCTGACGCTCTTTGCCAAACTGGAAGAAACCGATTTTGAGACCAAGTTTTTGGAATTCTTTATGTAATGGAGAACCGGTATACGGAGAGGGACTTGAAAGTCACTAACCCATCTCATCGAACCGCAAGGTATAATCAAAAAATGGCAAAGGTGCACAAGGTCATCGGCGTTGCGCCGAAGCAGAATTATCACGAGAATGCACGCATTATTCTCCCGCAAAAGGTGGAGGAGGTCTACACGTGGGAGCCGTTCATCCGTGATGAAGCGCGGCGCGAAGAACTCCACAACATGCGGATTTCGATTAAACGCCTCCGGTATACGATGGAAATTTTTCGTGCTGCTTATCAGCTACCAAAGATATATGCTAAAGAGGCTTCAACAACTTATAACGAACTCCTTACGGTGATCGTTGATTTGCAAGAGATACTCGGTGATATTCACGACTCTGATGTCGTTTTGGAAGTTTTAACCGATTATGCATGTCAGTCGGGATGTGAAATTTCAGCACAAGGTGTTGCTACGCTTATTGATCGGACGAGGGAAGCCCGTAAAGCGGATTACAAAGTATTTCTGAAAAAATGGGAGCAACTGTCCACAACAGGTTTCAAACAGAAGTTGCTATCATTCTTGGCATCATAACAACTAATTATCAAAGTGCGCTCGTGGCAGATGCGCATAGGGAGACTACTATAATGAGCACGAATGTTGTCGGTGTGGATATGGGTGGCACCAAGATTCTATCGGCTGTCATTGATTCAGAAGGGAATATTTTAAGTACAGCCAAAGTACCAACCAAAGCAGATAAAGGTCCATCCATTGTGATTGATCGGATCGCGGCATCTATCCAAAGGGCTATTGATAAGTCAGGCGTTCCCGCGGCCTCGATTCAATCTGTCGGAATTGGCGCGCCGGGACCACTTGACCCAGCCACAGGCGTTGTTATTTTTGCCCCCAACCTCCGCTGGAAGAATGTCCGACTCAAGGAGGAATTGGAAGCACGCGTCAATATTCCGACATTTGTTGACAATGATGTGAACGTCGGGACACTCGGTGAACACGTATTCGGTGCGGGGAAAGATTTTCAGAACGTCGTCGGGATTTTTGTAGGGACTGGCATTGGTGGCGGAATTATTTTGCAGGGCGAACTTTTTCATGGTGCAAGTAAGACGGCTGGCGAAATCGGGCATATCATTGTCAAAGCAGGGGGACCAAGATGTGGATGCGGTACGCGTGGCTGCTTAGAGGCACTCGCGAGCCGCACTGCGATGGCAAAACAGTTTCAGAAGGCAATTCTAAAGAATGGGAAAAAAAGCGTGCTCTCCGAACTCACTGATGGTGACTTGCGGACGGTTCGGAGCGGGGTGTTGGCGAAAGCGATTCGCGCAAATGATAAACTAACCCTGAAAGTTATCAAAAGGGCAACGAAATACCTCGGTATCGGTATTGGTTCTATTGTAAATTTCTTGAATCCAGAAATGATTATACTCGGCGGTGGAGTCGTTGAAGCACTGGACGATACATTTTTGGACAGCATCCGAGCTGCTGCGAAAAAATACGCACTGCCCAACACGCTGGACGGGGTCCAGATTGTACCGGCAAAACTGGGAGACAATGCCGGTATCCTTGGCGCAGCAGCACTGGCACGACAGCGCTCCGAAACCGGGTAGGATAACCGAGGCACGGAGGTATCGTTTTATAAGTTGAGGGGGATACATCTATGTTAGTAGATGATAACAGAGAAGAACATCGGATGATGATTTTCGGTAACGATAGTCGTCTCGTCCAAGACCAGTTAATCGTGGAAAGCAAGGCAAAGTCGGAGGGGATCCTTGCGCAGAAGGTTCACGCGGATTCCTATACCGTCACGCTGTATGTATTACTGAAGGATTACGGGCTCACACCCGTCTTTCGCATCAAGCCGCGCATCCGTTTCCACCGCTCTAACTACGATAATCTCTCTTCAAGCGCACCCATCCGATATAGCCTTGACGACATCATCCACTTCGCTGAGTTGAAACGCGGTGTTGACTTGACGGAAAAGATTGACGATGTCAAACTCGCGGAAATCCTTGGGGACGCGCCTGCCCTCAAGGATGTAACGGATGATCCAGCACTGCACCTGGTCTCACAGCGCGATGTGTCGCTCCGAAATCCGCCGTTCAAAACCAAGACTAAGATTTTTGGGCAAAGTGAAGATGAAGGTGTAGAAGAGGGAGGCATCCGTATAGGAACCTTCCTTGATGCCCTGAATCAACCGAAACGCACCGAGCAAATTTTCAAACGGTTTGCGAAAGGAAGTGAATTCGCTCGCGATTTGCGGGAGGCTTTAGCACCCTACGAAGATTTTGAGTTTCAATTCGGACTCTATTCCCGATATGAACGACGAGATTGCATCTTGGCGAATGGGGACGAAGAGACCAGCGGGAATTACCGAGCAACATTCGATCCTTGGACAGCACTCGGATATATCCGAACTGCTGCTGGTGATACACAGCAGTTCCAGATTTTAATGCATGAACGCGGGACACGATGGGAACATAAAATTATGTTGGAGCAGCTGGATACTCCGACGCTTGATCGCCTCGCGACAGAGATTCCGAGGCTTCGCTGCGAGTACCTAATTGGGCGAGTCTTATCCAAAAGCCAGACTGCCTTGACACGCTTGGCTGAACTTCGTCAATCCCAGTTAAATCTGACAACCGATTTACACACCGGATATACACTCCGACTTGAAATACCTGTTTCTCAAAAACGGTTTTCTGTCATAGAACACCGCCGGAAATTGCGCCAGACATTTAACGGCGGCGGTGCTTATCGCCTCCATCCACTGAATGGTGAATTTGTCGAGAAACATCATAACATGGCGAAGGGTATCCGAGATGGGATCGTCTGGACCTTGGATTCCGTGGACCTATTTACAGGACAACCGGCTTTAGAGGAGAACGATGACGGGTTTCTTATCATCAAAACGCCGCATCAAAATAAGTTTGTCGTCCGTTCTGCCGAAGAGCTTCGCGAACGTCTCCCGACAAACGGGTTTGAGAAGTGTTGGAATGAAGCAATTGATATGGGCGGCTATACTGTCCTCAACCAGATGAGTGGTAGGGTCTATATGGTGAGTTACGGACGGAGAAATACTGGCAGCATCCATGAGGGCAATAGTACGAAAGAGGATGTCGCGCATTATCTTTCAATTGACTACCTCGGCGTAGATCCTACACGTGTTGGCGTTTCACGTTTTGGGGTACCTGCCCATGTCCAGCAGAGTTTCTTTGACAGACTTTTCAGTAGACAACCTGTATCGCCGCTCTTTAGCCAGTTGATCCAAACCGAGGCACAGGTCCTTGCAGAAATAAAAACGCTTGCGCGGTACTGTAGGGAAAAGTTAGAGATTTTATAAGCATTCAGATTTTACGTTGGGAACTATCTCTGTGAGGTAAAACAGATGATACAATATCTTAAAGTTGAAGGACTCAATAACCGGTTTGATGGCGAATTTGAGTTTAATGAAGACTTAAACATTTTTACTGGAGCAAACGGTTCAGGTAAAACAACATTGTTGAAACTTATTTGGTATCTAATCAGCGGCAATTTGGAGCGAATTCTTCTTGAAATTCCGTTTCGTTCGGTTTCGCTTCGGACGGATCTATTTGCTTTGAGCATAACTCGAGTTAATTCGGATGAGGTGCAGTTTGTTAGTAAGAAAAATACCTTCTCAAGATCGGTAGATTTTACTATCGCTGCGAATTCCGAAACTGGAAACCTAGAGAAACAAACGGATGCAGAAGAAATAGATGAACTTAATACCGATATAGCTAATGCAATGAAGAGTAGTCTATTTTTCCCAACCTTCAGAAGGATTGAAGGAGGCTTTTCTACTTCTCATATTCCCAACAAGTATATTCCGATTGAGCCGAGCACCACTAGAAGAAAGGTATATAGTTATCGGATGGCAGAAGATCTTCGAGAGGCAATATCAGAGCTCACGGATGTGGTATCGGTTCATGAACATAAGTTCATTGTTTCAATCTCAACAGATGATATATCAGCTTTGTTGCCACAAAAATACGCCAATATTTCCCAAAATATAGACAAACTTCAAGTAGAGTCGTCACAAGAAATCACACAGAAGATTAAAGATTATTTTGATAATGAAAAAGAGTCTGAAGTCAAGGAATCTCAAAAAGCACGACTTGTGTTAGACAAGATTCAAAAAAGGGTTGAGCAGGTTACTTCTAACCGAGAGATCCTGCTTAAACCATTTTCTGTGCTATCTGATCTTATTCAAAACATTTTGCAATATAAATCAGTTAATGTCTCTGGACAGATTGTGCGTGACGATGACACAGAAGGAATTACTTTTGATGAAGGTGCAGAAGGAATTACGCTTAGTGCAACAAAGGGAGCAATATCTTCTGACAAACTCTCTTCTGGTGAAAAGCAAATGCTCAGTTTTTTGTGTTACAACGCTTTTTACAAGGATACGGCTATCTTCATTGATGAACCTGAGTTAAGTCTCCATGTCGATTGGCAAGGGCTTCTCCTATCAACTTTGCTTGAGCAGGCAACAGGAAATCAGTTTTTCGTTGCCACCCACTCACCTTTCATCTATACTATGTATCCTGACAAGGAGTTTATGTTAGATGATACTCGGGGATATCAAGGAGAGACTTAATGCCAACGCCGAATCCGATGACGGTGGAGCATTTAGTTGGTGTTCTGCGGAGGTCTCGCAAACCGAGCATTGTTGTTGAGGGAGATGATGATGTAGTCATCTATCGGGAATTAGCCAAGCGAATCGGAATACTTGAAGTTGTTTTACGACCTTCTGGTGGAAGGGAAAAATTACTCCAAGTTTATGAGCGCAGAAGTGAATTTATCCAAATCCCTGTTGCTTTTATTGCAGATCAGGATATGTGGTTATTTTCTGGGATTGAGCCAGGTTACGAAGATGTTATTTGGACTAACGGATATAGTATTGAAAACGACTTGTATTCCGATGCAGGCTTAGAACGTCTTTTGGATGAAAGTGATACACTTGAACATCAACAAATTCTGGATTCTATCAGCGTGTGGTTTGCATTTGCCGTTGAGGAGTATTTAGCAGGAAACGCTCCAAAGCTTGATCTGCATTGTGACGAAATGGTTCCACCTGGTAAAACTGAATTGGATGCCGACTTTTGCGTACGTCAAAGTTTTCGCACTCCTAATACAGAGCGAGTGCAACAAATCAGATCCGCATATCAACTGTTACTCAGAGGAAAACAACTTTTCCAGTTGTTAGTTCGTTTCCTGAGCAAGCCCATCCACGGTTTTGAGAAAGCAAGCCTTAACGATTATGCTCTGTACAATTTGGCACTCAGAATGCCGGAACAGTACCCATTGCTGGATGGATTAATGGAAAAAGTAAAGCAAAAAATTGCAGCGCAACAACCACTTCCTGATACACCTCAATAACCTTTGAAGGAAACACTAAACAAATGCCAAACCGCAGAAAAGTCCTTATCACCGGCGCATCAGGCTATGTCGCCGGACGGATGCTCCCAGAATTTCGCCAACGTTATGAACTCGTACTGCTGGACGTGAAGACCACGAATCGGCAGGGAGAGGAAGTCGAAGGGATTCAGATTGCTGAACTCACGGATCCTGACCGAAACGCATACCGTCATCATTTTGAAGGCGTTGACGCTGTCGTCCACTGTGCCTTTAAGGGTGGTAGTTTTGAGAACGAGCTTGCCAACGTTCAGATGGCATACAACCTCTACCAAACCTGCGTTGAAACCGATGTCCGGCGCGTCGTCGTTTGTAGTTCTAACCACGCCGCCGACTATTATGAACGTCTCATCTGGGCAGATAAGTGGGATGTGGTGACACCGGAAATGCGTCCGCTCTCCGATAACTTCTACGGGTGGGCAAAAGAGGCGTATGAGCACCTCGGTTTTGTCTTTGCAACGGGACACGTTGACGGTAAGAAATTACAGAATATCCAGTTGCGTATCGGTGGACCGCGCGAGACAGATATGGCGAATTCTTCAGCAGACGATTTGAAGGCGATGCGCCGCGGACTCGGCGCGTATTTGAGCGTCCGAGATCAGGTCCAACTCTTCGTCAAGAGCATTGAGACGGAAAACATAGAGGACGAAAACGGGATTCCGTTCCAGATTTTCTACGGCATCAGTGATAACTCACATAAGTTCTGGAGTATCGCCAACGCACGGAAAGTAATAGGCTATGCACCAGAGGACGACAGTCAACTTCGCTTTGCCGATCGGTTGGCAGAATTGTTAGAGCAGGCGAAAGATAAGTAATTCCCTCCTTTAAGGATTCCCACAATGCCGAACTTTACAGCAGAGGAACTCACCGAAATTTGCCGTAACGTCTTTCAAGAATTAAATATCCCGGCAGCCGAAGCGGAAATCGTGACCCGCTCTATGGTGGATGCTAACCGCGTCGGACACGATTCACACGGCGTTATTCACCTCCCAAAATATGTCCGAGAATTGGAGGAAAGATTAATCCAGCCCGGTGCGCCAACAGAGACGCTACACGAATCTGCCTCCATCGCAGTGTTAGATGGGAATTGGGGGTTCGGTCCCGTAATCGCGACGCGCGCCGTTGAATTGGCAATCCAGAAGGCGAAACAGACGGATCTTAGTTCTGTCGCTGTGTCACGCTGCAATGAGGTGGGCAGGTTAGGTGGATACGCGTGCCTCGCTGCAGATGCAGGGATGATCGCACTGCTCATGGCGAACGACCATGGCGGTGGCACATGTGTCGCACCGCACGGCGGCGTTGAAGGCAGACTCTCTACAAATCCGCTCGCGTGTGCAGTGCCGATTGAGGGGCAGGATCCGATTGTACAGGATATGTCGACGAGTGTTGTCGCATCGGGGAAGATTCGGGTCAAACAGCATCGGAATGAAGCAGTGCCGTACGGATGGCTCATTGACGCGGAAGGCGCGTCAACCACTGATGCAGACGACTTCTATGGCACACCACCTGCCGCCATATTACCGTTCGGTGGAATTGCTGCACACAAAGGATTCGGGTTGAGTGTCATTGTTGACATCTTGTCGGGGGCACTTACGGGAGCAGGGTGTAGCAGGAGTGAGGATGCCCGCGTCGGCAATGGGTTGTTCGTGCTGGTGATTAACGTTGCGAGTTTTAGAGGGTTTCCGGGGTTCAGTGCGGAGATAGAACGGTTTATTGCGTATCTCAAATCGGCGAAGCGCATTGCTGGTGTTGACGCAATTCGGATGCCGGGTGAACGCGGTTGGGAAGAGCAACGCAGGCGGGAACGGGACGGTATTCCGATAGACGCAGAAACATGGACACAAATTCAAACTCTTTTCTAATTTTCCTTGCGGTTCTTGAGGCAGGTTTTAGGAAGGATGTCCCTCTCCGTATATCCCGTTTCCCGGTTTCCCGTTGGCTGGGTTTACACTCTTTTCAATCTTTTCAATGGCGTGCGGGAGCTGTTAACGATTTGCCTGTCTCTGGGTGAAACAAATGCGCTTTGTCCATATTGAAGTTGACTGTCACTGGAGCATTGTGTTGTGGCACGTTGAGCAGATCCGATTGGGCAACGAAGTTGTTCTTCTCTGTCCGAAGGTATAAGAGGGCGTGGTTTCCGAGTGGCTCAACCAATTCTACCTGTGTACCAACGTTGTTCTTGCCATTCTCACCTACATAGATGTCCTCTGGACGGATCCCGAGCGTCACCGAATCCCCTGAAAGTTCGTTCAGTGTTGATTGGAGTTGGGCATTCAGTTCCACTTTGAAGGTTTCAAATTTAAGGGTTGGGGTGCCACCGTTGTTCACAATCTGCGTCTCTATAAAGTTCATCGGTGGCGTGCCGATGAAACCCCCGACGAATTGATTTGCCGGTTTATGATAAAGCGTTCCTGGATCGGCAATCTGCTGGATTTTCCCCTCATTGAGCACCACGATCTGATCGCCCATCGTCATCGCTTCGACTTGGTCGTGTGTGACGTAGACGATGGTAGCGTTGAGCCGGTCGTGAAGCCGACTGATTTCCATCCGCATCTGCACCCGTAGTTTTGCATCGAGGTTGCTCAAGGGTTCATCGAATAGGAAGACCTTCGGGTGTCGAACGATTGCCCTACCGACAGCGACGCGTTGGCGTTCTCCACCGGAGAGATGCTTCGGTTTGCGGTTCAAAAGATGTGAAATGCTCAGAATCTCCGCCGCCTCTTTGACACGCGCATCAATCTCCGTTTTCGAGTATTTGCGAAGTTTCAACCCAAACGCCATGTTCTTATACACTGTCATGTGTGGATAGAGGGCATAGTTTTGGAAGACCATGGCGATATCCCTGTCTTTAGGAGGGATATCGTTAATGCGTTCCTCATCAATATAGATGTCCCCTTCCGTTATCTCTTCCAACCCGGCAATCATCCGTAAGATTGTTGATTTACCGCAACCCGACGGACCGACAAGCACTGTAAACGACTCATCTGGAATCTGAAAATCCGCCTGTTCAACTGCGAGAACGTCACCGTCGTAAATTTTGGTGACATCTTTCAAAGTAAGGTGTGCCATAATCCTGTGTTAATGAGGTGCTGCAAATAGGCGGGGTTTCAGACCCCGCCAGCAAAGTATGAGAGAAGCGTTACACCCGCATTTATTCTCACGGACGAAACAGGGCTTCGTCAATTTCAGTGTTCAGCGTAACGTCGGTGATAAAGACTCGTCGGTATTCACCGTTCTTTGTCGTACGATAATGCGGGATTTTAATGCCATCTACGTCCCGATAATCGTCAAGGAAGGCTACCACGTTTTCCTCTTCTCCACCTATCTCAACGTCATAACTAAACTGGATTACGTAGTGGGTTTCTTTACTAATGAAGATTTTTAATTTTTTCCCGGAAGGCTGCGTAACGAGGAGAACGGATGTAGGTTCACCCTTTACCTGTTCTGTTCCTATGTATTGAACGGGAACATTGCTTTTCGAGAGGGTTGCCAAAAGCCACATAGGTTCTCGGAAAAGACTGTCCTTAAAGAAGCTAACATAAAACTTAGTCTCCTCCGGTGGAACAGGTTTGACCTCTCCGGCTGCTATCACAAACACCGATTCTCCATCAAAGATTAGGTGGTTATCCTTCTGGGCGTGAATACCCCAATCGCTGCGGACCCTGTTGGCATCAAAGTATGTTTTCGCCGGTCCCTCGTCCTGCATGGTTCCGTCCGGAAGGTGTTCAAAACTCTCAGATTCCATCACAATGCTTTTCACTGCTTCGAGTTTCTCAAGTCCACCGTGCGCAGCGATAGCCGCGCTGATAATTTCTTTGACATCGGGTCCTACATTTTGCGCACCGTCAGGCGGATCGGAAGGTGTTCTTATAGGCGCATCGACGGGTTTCGCGAGATTTTCCGCCACCAATTCCGCAACAGCAGATTCAACATCAAAACCGCCGAGGCTCGCCTTTCGGATAATTCCCTCACTGTCAATTAAAAAAGCTGATGGAATGCCCCACACCCCGTATAGCGTCCTTAACTGCCGACTTTCATCCCAGTAGTGAATCCATCCAAGTCCTTCTTTTTCAATATATTCCTCAAGTGGTTGCTTTGACCTATCCAAGCTGATACCGATGATTTGGAAACCCTGATCCTTGTATGCTTCATAGGTCCGCTTCACTTTGGGCATCTCGGCAATGCAGGGTCCACACCATGTTGCCCAGAAGTCCAGAAGCACAATTTGCCCTCGGAAGTCTTTCAAAGAAAGTTCTTCACCTTTCAAATTCGTTACCTGAAAATCTGGGGCAGGTTTACCGACCCACTCACTTGGATGTGTCCTGGCAGGCTTAATTGGTTCATTTTTTTGAGAAGTTGTTTCCTGTTTCAGGAGTTTTGTCGCGGGTATCGACTGTGATTGCGAACCTGTCTCAGATGTTTTGGCAGGCTTCGCGAGATTTTCCTTCACCAAGTCCTCAACGGCATGTTCAAGCGCGTGTCCACGGAGGTTCGTCTTGCGGATGGTCCCCTCACCGTCAATCAGGAAGGTAGACGGAATTCCCCGCACCTTATACATATTACTAACTTTACCGCTGTTGTCCCAATAGTGAACCCATCCGAGTTCCTTTTTTTCAATGTATTCCTCAAGGGGCGTTATGGACCTGTCTAAACTAATACCGATAATCTGAAACTTCTGATCTTTATACTTTTCGTAAGTCCGCTTAACGTTCGGTATCTCAGCGATGCAGGGTCCGCACCACGTTGCCCAGAAATCCAGCAGTACAACCTGCCCTCGGTATTTTTCCAACGAGAGTTCGTCACCTTTCAGATCCGTTACCTGAAAGTCAAGTGCTGGTTTACCAATCCACTCACTGGGGGGCGTTCCCATTCCCTGACTTGCCCCTGGCGGTTTCGGTAATTCACCCATTCGATCGGCTTTATCCTGTTCAAGGAGTCGCTTCGCAAATTTTGCTTGCGATCGTTTACCATACTTCGGGTGATCTATCAATTTCTGGTAAGCACCGTCTGCTGCATCGTGATTACCAAGTTTATCGTACGCCAATCCTAAATCTAACAGGCAACGTTCAACATAACGAGCCTCTGGATAATTCCTGACGACTTTTTCAAAGGCTTCGATGCCTTCTTCAACACTCCCCAACTGCACTAAGGCGTTGCCGAGAAGGTGATAGACTTCATCCACCCGTTTGTATTCTGGGTGCGCCGCAACAAAATCTCTCGACTTCTCAACTAACCGCTCTAACTCTTCCTGTGTCTTCTGCTTTTTGAGATTTTTAGAAATTGCCTTGATTTCCTGATACTTGTAAGCTGCTTTTATCGAAGCCGCATCAACGAAGTTCGCACAAAAACCGATTAGCACAAGGCTTATGAGTGCGCAAACGAGATGTGCACGGAAGCCTCTATTTCCGCTTTGTTGTGAATGTCTTTCATTTCGGGAGTACATTGTCGACCTCCTCAGATTTGTCGGAAAATTGGCGTGTGTTAAACGGCGTTTCGATAGGAATACGCCAATAACAACTTAATCTCTTCCGCCTGCACTTGTTGCAAGAAACGGGTTACATCCGAATCAGAGTCACCTTCGGCAGCTTGGCACCAATCGATAAATTGATAAGCATCCCACGCCTCTTGCGCTGCAATCGTCTGTCCGATGTCTGCGAGCGCGTCCGATGGATTTTGTGTTCCGTTGAAAAGTTCGAGTGCGCGTTCACGAAGTGCTGGGAAAATTGGGTGTGTACCAACTCTGCCGAACCAATATTTGGAGTTGCTGTAGTCCGGTTCACGACGATGCATAATACCGTGCCAGTAGCTGCCTGTCTGGTTTCCTAACTCTTGCGAGATGTTATGGGATTCGTCCAGCGCGTCGTTCCATAGAAGCAAACCGCTTTTGATGGCTTCCGCAAACGTCGTATTTTTCAGTGATTCTCCCTCAAAAAGTTCGTCAAGGGATACTGATTCTAAGGCATCTGTCAGTTCACTGTTCCACGCTTTCTGTGGAACGAGTGTGGGGAGTGGGTTCCCTGCTTCTAATTTTTCGATAGTTTCAGCGATTGCTGATGTGTATGTTACATCCATAAGAAGGCTCCTTAGCGTCCAAATCAATCTAATTTAAAATTAATTTACCATCTTTCTCCAAATAAATCAAGCATTTTTGGATTCCGCGTCCGAAACGAGAAACCGATTGACATTTCTGAAGATTCATGGTAGACTCTACCGATATGTGTTGGCGCAGTTGCAGTCGGTGCACTAAAGGCAAAACAACCTGCGTATGCGCTATATACTATTTTATTCAGGAGACGCTTTGAGGTAATTTATGGCAAAAGTTGGACTCATCGGGGTCGGTAATATGGGCATAGGGATGTCGAGAAATATCTTGAAAGCCGGACATGAACTGACGGTATACGATGTCCGCCCAGAGCCGTTAGAAACACTTGTACGAGAAGGGGCAAACGCCGCCGCATCACCGCGTGAAGTGGGCACTGCCGCGGATGCTGTCTTTATCATGGTGCTGAATGTTGAACAAGTTAAAGCAGCATTACTCACAGAAGACGGGCTGCTGGCAGGGCTCAAACCAGGATCTACACTCATTTGTACAGCGACTATCGGACGCTCACAGGTGATGGAAATTGCCGAACTGGTAACAGCGGAAGGAATCAATATCGTTGACGCGCCTGTTAGTGGGGGTGCACCGGGCGCGGCTGCGGGCACACTCACAATGATGGCCTCGGCACCAACCGAGACGTTTGAAGCATCAAAGTCGGTGCTTGAAGCAGTCGGACGGGACATCTACCACGTCGGGGAAGAGGTCGGGATGGGACAGACTGTCAAATCCGCACTCGCAGTACTGATAGGTACCACATACACAGGTATCTTTGAGGCACTGACGCTTGCAGTGAAGGCAGGTGTAGCACCGGAAACACTTCGCGATGTCGTTAGCACAAGCGTCGTCGGGAATTTTCTCTTCAGCGATACAACACAAAACATCTTGGATCGGAACTTTAAGGGACAGAGCAATATCGGTACGATGTATAAAGACCTCACCTTAGCGAAAAATATGGCGAGTGAATGTGGTGTGCCTCTTTTCGCAGCAAGTGCTGCCTTTGAACTCTTTCAAGCGGGGAAGGCAGTAAATCCTGATGAGGATAACTGGACGATTATCAAAATCCTTGAAAACATCGCAGGTGTTGAGGTCAAAAAAACGGAAAAATGAAACCGAAAAACGGAAGAATGGAGGGATGGAAGGATCAGTGGATACCCAATCTTCCAATCTTTCCAGCATCGTAAGAGCAGAACTTCTGTTATTTGTTCAAACGAAAGAAATTGAAAGGGAATTGAATGTTCAAACTGGGGACAATCACGGATGGAATTAGTCGGGATTTCGAGTACGCACTTGACACAATGGTAGAAACCGGCTTGGAATACGTTGAGTTACAGTACCTTTGGGAGAAACAGGTCGGAGAGTTGACGGATGCAGATATCGAGCGAGTCAAGGGATTAATTAATGATCGGGATTTAAAGGTATCATGTATCTCACACCATAACCTCTCGGCACTTCCTGTGGAAACAGCGGTTGACGCGCCTGCGTATCGCTCCCACATTGAGACATTGCAACGGTGTATTGATGTTGCACAAGCACTCGGCACAAATTTGGTGCGGATTTTCAGTTTTCGGAAAGAGATGGTCCTTTTTGGGGCGGAGCCGATTATCTCCGAAGACGCATGGACAACGCTCCTGAATCGTTTAGAAGAACCTTTGCGAATCGCCGATGCTGCTGGCATTACACTTGTCATTGAGACGGCAATCTCCGGTAATGTGACATCCGCATACCTTGCGAGGAAACTGATTGATGAATTGGATGTGTCCCATCTGAAAGTCCTCTGGGATCCGTGCAGCTCACTCTATTGTACCGAAGTCCCCTATCCAGACGGCTATGAAATGATCCGTGATTCTCTCGCACATGTCCATCTCAAGGACGGGGTCGTAAATCTCCCAGCGGCAACATTCGATTTCTGTGCGATGCGTCAAGGACAGATGGACCCTTACTACAATGACATTGTGGACGCGTTGAAACAGGATGGATATGATGGTGCTATCTCTTTAGAGAGTGTTTATACACCAGAGGGTGGAACGCGCGAAGATGGATTTAGAGAATCGTTACCTGTCTTTATGGAACTTATGGGACAATAGAGACCGACAAAAAAAGGACGCAGCCAATATATAATATACAGACTGCGTCCTTTATTTATTCTAAGGTACGGAGACCTATTACCTGGCTTTCAAGCTTCCCCAAGTAGTGAAGAGTTTACCAGCAGGTTCGACAGAAACAAATCCACCGGTGTAAACTTCCCATATACCACCGACACCGGCAAACAAGCTCCAACCGCCGCCACGTTCGCTGACCTTCACCAACAGGACATTTTTACCTGCGATCAGGTTAACTTTGAAGTCGTCTTGGAAGTCGCCAGCACCACGGTTGACTGGGTTGTTATGGACAACCTCACCGTTGAACCAGACCTTGACAGAATCATCACTACCGACTTTCGCCGGAACGCCATCCTGAGCTTCAGGAGCGTCAAGGATGATCAATCCATAAACCGAATGGTCGTTGACATCGCCTTCACCCAAACCGAGATCGTTGACGAGATCGTTGACGTTGTTACCGCCGGTTTCAGAAATTTCACCGACTGTCCATTCTAAATCACCGACAGCATCGCCTGCACTGGCACCGTTTGCTGCGACCATATCTTCAGTGACCTCACCACCACTGGCTTCAGCGAGTGAATCCACATCGGTGGAATTCGCGCCACCTTGGCCTGTTTCGGTTGCTGCAATCATCCACAGCCATGGACCGGTAATTTTTCCAGCCACACCAATAACAGCGGGTCTTATGGCAGTTTCCACATCGGCATCAACACCGGCGAACATACTCCAACCACCACCACGCTCACTGACCTTCACGAGTAAGAGGTTATCACCTTGCTTTATATCAACCTGAAATGTGTCCTGGAAATCACCAGCACCGCGGTTGACTGGATTGTTATGGACAACCTCACCGTTGAGCCAAACCTTGACAGAGTCGTCACTGCCGACTCTCATATCCACACCGCTCTGATCAGAAGCGGATACAAGCGTGATTAGTCCATAAGACGAATGGTCATTGACATCACCTTCGCCCAAGCCGATTTCATTGACGAGGTCGTTGACATTGTTACCGCCGGTTGCGGAAATCTCACCGACCGTCCATACCAAGTCACCGACAGCATCGCCTTCGTTTGCGCCGTTTTCTGCGACCATCTGTTCAGTGACCTCACCACCGCTGGCTTCAGCGAGTGAATCCACATCGGTGGAATTCGCGCCACCTTGGCCTGTTTCGGTTGCTGCAATCATCCAAAGCCACGGACCGGTAATTTTGTCTTGGGCATTAGCGGTCATCGTCATGGCAAAAAGTGCTATGAGACATGCCAACCCTATTGTGAATAGTTTCCTATACATGGAAATCCTCCAATTAATTTTTACTTTCTGAATCAAACAGAGTGAATTAGTGTTGCCCATTCTTGCGGATCCCGTTGCGCCTGAATCAAGAGATCGCGGCTGCAATATCATGTCGGTGTTTACAAAGATAGGACAACTTCTTTAGAGTAGTATATAAAATATACCACAATTAAATCAAGCACAAAAAATTTTGTGCGGTTTTAACCGGTAAAAACAATTCCGAATCGAAAACCGCGGAAGGGTAATACCGGTTAAAACACCAACTTAGTAAGAACTTTTAACTTCCGCCCACCGCGTCGCTAATTTGCCAGCGGGTTCAACGGGAAATCCTTTGAACTTCAGGTTGTATTCCAAAGGCGCGTCGATACCGGCGAACATGCTCCAACCGCCGCCGCGTTCGCACACTTTAACCATGAAAACGTTATCGCCTTTTTTCAAGTCCACGTCAAATGTGTCCTGAAAATCGCCAGCACCGCGGTTGACAGGATTTTTGTGAACCTCGTCGCCATTCATCCAGACCTTGACAGAATCATCACTACCGACGCGGGCTTCAACGCCTTTCTTCGTAACCTTTGATACAGCATTGATTACGGCGTAGGAGCAGTGGTCGTTGATATCGCCACCGGGGCCCAACTTAATCTTTAGGAGCATGTCGTTGATGTTGTTACCACCGACTGGAGCGATTTCGCCCTCGGTCCATTTGTAATTTTCTGCAAATTTGACCTTCAGAACCTTATCGGTAATCCCTTCTTTGGCAACATCTTCCTCGGTCAGTTTACCTTTTGTTGCGTCTTTAATACCGTCGTCATCTGTTACGGCGGCACCACCTCCACCGGCAGGGCTTTCGGTGATCATCCACATCCAAGGACCTTCAATTTTATCTAAGGCAGTGGCAAATTGTGCCGTAAGAAGAAATCCAATAGCACACACTGCCAAGAGTACATATCTGCTTTTCATTTTTGAGTTTAACCTCCTTAATATTCAACTAACGTGATAGATTATCACAAGTTACCAAAAATGTCAAATTAATTTTTCAATTAAAATTAAATTTGAAAACGTCTATCAGTTATTCTATCTTTAACTGATTTTGGACACTGGCAACCTTATCGTTCATTGTTTGGGGTCTGTCAATTCGAGTCCCAAACTTGAGTGTCGTTGTGATTCGGGGGGCGCCCATTTCATGAACGACCTCGTGGCACCGTCGAATTGCCGCAAACACAACGTCCCATTCACCTTCAATATTGGTGCCGTAAGCATGCAGTTTCGTTTCCAAACCTGCCTCTTTTAGCACCTTTTCGCACGCCGTAACGTATTTGGAGACCGATACACCGACACCCATCGGAACAACACAGAGATCCGCGATAACCTTCATATAACTCTCCTCAATTATCGCGTAATTGTTCCAAAACGTTAGTCGGCAGAGATGCCGCATTCGATGTCGCGACACCATCATCAACCTGTGCCGGTGTCATCATCCCTGGCACGACACAGGAGACTGCGGGGTGTGCCAAGATAAATTTGAGGGCGGCTTGTGGAAGGCTGCGCGCTTTGTTTCCAATGATCGACTTGACCGCTTCTACTCGCTCCAGATCAGCGAGGAACTTCTCACGGGACCACGTCTTGCGGTAATCGTTTTCCGCAAAAACAGTATCCGGACCGAGTTGTCCAGAGAGTAAACCTGAGGACAAGGGTTGTCGGACAATAACAGCGACACCTCTTTCAGCAGCGGTTTCCATCACCGGAGCTGCCATATCTTGTGCAAGGATATTGTAGGTGAGCATCAGCGAAGAGATACCGGTTTCTTCGATAGCCTTTAGCGCATCCGCTTCACTACCGAGACCCATCCCATAGAATCGGATTTTGCCTTCGGCTTTGAGGTTTTCCATAGTTCCGAACGCGTTGTCCCATTCGGGTGCCGGGGGAGGTCCATGGAATTGGTAGATGTCTATAACATCTCTCTTTAACCGTGTGAGGCTGCCTTCAACTGCTGAGCGGATATAATCGGGTGAAACATTGAACGATGGGCGTTCCCATCCATGGCTAATCCACCCGTCAGAATCCAATTCATAACCGAGTTTCGTCGCAATGACGACCCTGTCACCGAGTGCTGAAAAAGCCTCGCCAAGTAGGCGTTCTGCACGACCACCGCCGTACTGATCGGCTGTATCGTAATAGGTAACACCGCTCTCAAAGGCGTATCGAAGGAGATCAACGGCATCGGTCTCACCGATGTCACCCCATTCGCGTCCACCGAGCTCCCATGTTCCCATACCGATTTCAGAGACGGTTAATCCTGTACTCCCTAATTCGCGTTTGCGCACTGTTTTCCCCTCACAAGATCGCAAGGCACGAATCCCTGCGTTTAGAAAACTCTACAATTTAGATCCACTCTCCATTTTATTACATTTGCCATTATTTGTCAAGGGATATTTAATTTTTCTGTAGTTTTGATCTCTCCATCCGAGGACGAATTTGAGTTGACAAGTGATGTCTCTTTCTGATAAGATATGGTTATGCGTTTGACTCCGCGAAAGGGAACTCATCACTAATGAAATTACTGGTCACTGGTGGTGCGGGATTTATCGGGACCAACTTCATCCGATACTGGCTGCAACACCACACAGACGATGCCATCGTTAACCTCGACCTCCTGACGTACGCTGGGGATCTCTCCAATCTAAAGGATATAGCGGCACACCATCCAGAACGGTACAAGTTTGCACAGGGTGATATTCTGAATTCCGCTTTTGTGGAAAGTGTTTTGAAGGAAGAGCGTCCGGATACGATCGTCAATTTCGCTGCGGAATCACACAACAGTCGAGCAATTCTGCATCCACGGCGTTTCTTTGAGACAAACGTGATGGGTACACAGGTCTTACTGGACGCGGCTCGGAAGTACGATGTGCAACGGTTCCATCATATTTCTACGTGTGAGGTTTACGGCGAACTTCCTTTAGATTCGCCCAATAGGTTTAGTGAAGACGCACCCTATCGTCCGCAGACACCCTATAACGCTTCTAAAGCGGCAGCAGATCATCTCGTGAACGCTTACTTTCATAGCTTCGGCACGCCGATAACGATTTCTAATTGTGCGAACAACTACGGTCCCTACCAGCACCCAGAGAAGTTGATTCCGCTCTTCACAACGAATGCGATTCGAGATTTACCTTTAACGCTCTATCGGAGCAGTCATAACCGACGCGAATGGCTGCATGTCGAGGACCATTGCGCCGCAATCGCAGTGGTTCTCAAGCACGGAAAAATCGGTGAGACTTATAACGTTGGGAGCGGTGTGGAAAAGAGCATTGAAGAAATTAGCGATTTCATCTTGGATGTTCTCAACAAACCACAGACGTTGAAAACTTACGTCCCTGACAGACCTGGACACGATTGCCGGTATCTGTTGGATTCGGAAAAGATCGCCCGTGATGTCGGATGGAAACCGGCTATCGCATTTGAGGATGGCATACGCGAGACGATTCAGTGGTACGTCGAAAATCAGGAATGGTGGCAGACGATTCAACAGAAAGCAGGCAGTGAAATGGTTCAAGAGGATAAATGGGAAACGTTCACACGGAGGTAACATGATGCAGCTAACCACGGAACAGTTGGCAACATGGGAGCGAGATGGAATAATCGTGGTGCCGAACGTATTTTCACCGGAAATAATTGCGCCCGCGTTAGAAGAGATTGAACGGAATGCTTATGATGGATTAACTTACACCGAATATCAAGCGAAATGGGGTCCGCAGCCAGAGGCACTGAAAAGTGCCTATGAGAAGAACAGTGATATGCAACGACTTGGGGGACCTTTTGGAAAGGCAGTGCATTTTCCGACGGGCTTGGAAGCCGTGGATAAACTGATTGAAAATAAAGCGTATTTAGCGATTGCAAAGCAGCTGTTAGATACAGAAGAAATTCGGCTCGGTTATGGGCAAATCTTCTTTCGCGAAGGTCTCACCGATAGTCGTCATAGTGAACATCCATGGCAAGGATACCATATTGATAATGCGACGAACTCACCCTTGCCACCACACCCTGATTGGCAACGCTATGGATATGTTCTGACCGCTATTTTTGTACACGACATTGAATTAGACGGCGCGCCGATGCTTGTCTGTCCGGGTTCACAGAACCAGTTGGATAAAATATGGGCGAAGTATCCGGGCAGAGCGGGCGGAATGGGTATCCCTGATCTGCGTGAGTTTAAGGGAGAACTCTCGGATCCGGTTCCGCTTACGGCGAAAGCGGGGAGTGTGTCGTTCCGCTCAAGTTACTTGGTTCACGCTGCACAACCGTTTGAGAATAAGAGTAGACAACGTGGATGGATGGGGTTCCACTTCCATCGTGCCGACAATGACGATTGGTGCAAAACAACGCGCCCGGTGCCCGGTTGGGGCAGCCCAAACTACATGAAATTTGTCGCGCAAACAACACCTGCTGTCCGGCGTGTTTTAGGGTGGCCCGCCCCTGGGGATGCATACTATACACCGGAGGCTCTCGCACGTCTTGAGCAAGCATATCCGGGGATTGATCTGGAACCTTACCGAACGTAAAATCAGAAAGGACTGGTTATGAGCAAAACAAGAAAAGTCGTCATGATGGATGAGGCAGGGCGCATCTGGACGGAGGAGCAGGAAACGCCTGCGCCGAAACCCGGGCAACTGTTGATTGAAGTCCGTGCCTCGATGGTGAGTCCTGGGACGGAACTCGGTGGTGTCAAACGACGGCGCGAGAACCCAGGTTCTGAAGCGCGGCAACGGTCATTCGGATATACCAACGCTGGGGTCGTTGTCGGTAAAGAGGGCGATTGTGACGAATTTGAAATTGGCGATAGGGTGGCTGGTATGGGTGGTGGATACGCACTTCACGCCACGTACGCTTGTGTACCGCACAACTTATGTGCGAAAGTCCCCGATAATGTTGCCGATGAGGCAGCTGCTTCTATTCATCTTGCAGCAACGGCATTGCATGCCGTGCAACGCGGACGCATCCGTATCGGCGAAAACGTTGTTGTCGCTGGGCTGGGTATCGTTGGGCAATTTGCGTGCCAGATAGCCAAAACCGCGGGTGCCTACGTTATCGGTTTAGACCAGTTGCCGTTACGGATCGGTATCGCCGAGAACGCAGGGATACACCGCGCGATAAACGTATCTGAAACGGATCCGATTCCTATCTCAACGGAATTCACCAACGGCTACGGTATGGATTGCGGAATTATCGCCTTCGGTGGCGATGCGACGAGCGCGTTTCAGCAGATCCGTGCAATGCTGAAGACAGCACCGGATACACACAAAGTTGGGCGGATTGTTATCGTCGGTGGGGCGAACATTACACACGGTTTCGCAGCAGGCCTTGGCAATGTAGACGTTATCAGTGCCGCACGTACCGGACCCGGCTACCACGACGAGGATTATGAACACGGCGCGGATTATCCGCCGGTGTTCGTCCCGTGGCCCACACAACGCAATTTGGAATTATCATTGCGGTTGATGTCGGAGGGCAAAATCCAGGTGAACCCGTTGATCACGGATATTGTGCCGATTGACCAAGCCGCTGAAGCATGTGAGAAATTGATCCAAACGCCAAACGAGGCGTTGGGGGTCGTCTTCTCAATGTAGTACCAAATCAGAAAAAAATCGCATTTCAGAAATTTTGAAACGCATAGGAATGCCGCATGGCCAAGGCGCAATGAATTACGCCACTACGAACGGGTTTTTTGTTAATGAAAGGTGATTATTCGGAATATGGAAATTCGAGGAGCGCGTGAATCAGAGTTAGAGCAGGTTGTTGAACTTTGCTGTATATCATTTAACCCAGATGGACATGAACGCTATTGGCAGTATGTCCGAGGAGATAGCAGCTACAGACTTCCGCAGACCCGTGTCGTTGTAGTGAATGACACGATTGTATCGACCTTGCGCGTCTGGGAACGGCGGATGCAGGTCGGTGCATCCCTCGTAACAATGGGTGGCATCGGCGGTGTCTGCACGCATCCAAATTACCGCGGTGTCGGGTACGCCTCTGCCCTTATGCGAGATACAATCGACTATCTACGGACGACGGGATGTGATCTCGGAGTGCTGTTTACGATTATTCCAGAAGCCTTTTACCAGCGATTGGGATGGACATCTTTGCCGCTACACGGCTTCAATGTGACGCACAATTCGACGACACAGACAGCAGCTTCATCGGGGTGGCAGGTAACCGATTTTAACCCAGAAACGGATTTGGACGCGGTTGCAGCACTGTACGATCTCACCAACGCTAAGCAGAGTGGAACTATTGCCCGGACACGCGCGTATTGGGATATGGCACCCTCACGCATCCGTGGGGTCCTTCCCACCGTCATTGCACGTCAAAACGGACATATCGGCGGGTATCTCAATTATGAAATAGAAGGGAAGCGTGTTGAGGTGCGCGAAGTGGGATACGCATCCGATAATCCGCCGGTTTTGGACGCGCTTGTCTCCCATTTTTTGCAGACGTGTGAAGCGCGAGGAATTGAAGAAATAGGCGGCAGATTTCCATCGCAACATCCGTTTGCAGAACGCCTAATAGCGGGATGCAATGGTCGGGTAACCCCAACGGAATACACTGCGATGATGCTCTATGCTGTGAATCTACCAGTGCTTTTGCGCCGCCTTGTCGTCGGATGGGAATCGCGAATAGCGGATGCTGAAGAGACGTTTCCACCGCTTGCTGTCAAACTGCCTGCTTTCAATAACCAACAAATAGTGCTACGACACAATGCCGATGGCACGCTGCAAATTGTTCCTGAAGATGCCGACGCTGTTGATTTAGGAGTTGATCTATCCGAAGCAGACTTCTGGCAACTCCTGTTCGGTGAAATAGGGTGGAAACAGATAAGCTCTGATGCTTCGGTCTCTCCAGAAATCTCTGCGTTCTTAGAGAGGCTATTTCCCAAACGCGATGTCATCTTCTGGGCTCCAGACCAGTATTAAAAAAACGCAATAAGTAGTTTTGGGATGGGTTAAATTCAAATTCACGTTTTTTTTTAATTAGGATTTAGCCCCAATAAATTTGGTAATCAGTTAACATCTTGGAATGAAGGGAATTCTTAACAATCCCAAGCATTTATGCTTGGGTCAAGCCCGGTAATTTTTCTCTTTTTTCTTGACAATACAAGTGCTGATATAATATAATAGTGTTACCTTATCAGCGGTAGGTGTTGTAGCACCTGCCGCGCCGCTACAACGGGATAAGGAAACTTCACAGATAAGGTAATACCATAATGGCACATAAATCGCATAAGATAGCACTTCGTGTTACTACAGAACAAGACACATGGTTTCGTAGTCAATGCGGATACTCGCGATTTGCTTGTAATTCTGCTCTTGCTGATTTTAAAGCAGGCTTGGATTCTGATATATTTTATTCAGGCATTGATCTGAATAATCGCTTTAATCAGAGAAAGAAAGCGTATGACTGGACAAAAGCACAGGATCAACGGGCTGCGTTATATGCGATAAAAAACCTATCGGAAGGCATAAAACGCTGGAAAGATAAGGTCAGCGGATTCCCAAAGTTCAAAAAGCGTGGACATAGACTTTCTTATACGACAGACGAACAAGCAGTAAAGGTAGACGGAAAGCGTATTAAGTTGCCCAAAATCGGTTGGGTAAAAATGTTTCAAGAGTTGCGTTTTGAGGGCGATATTATCGGCGTTACCATATCCAAAACGGCACACCGTTGGTTTGTATCTATCACAGTTGATACAGGAACACCAAACCCCCCACGTGATACGCGTGGACTCCCTGTTATCGGCATAGACGTAGGTATCAACTCACTGGCAACATTGGATAACGGAAAACACTACGATAACCCAAGACCGCTGAAACGCTATGAGAGAAAACTTGCCCGTGAGCAACGCAAGTTAAGTCGTAAGGTGTTTCTATCTAATAACTGGTATAAGCAAAAAGAAAGAGTCGCAAAACTCCACTATAAGATTGCTTGTATCCGAAATGACGCACACCACCAAGCGACTACAGAAATAGTCAATATGGCGAGTGCGATTGGAATAGAAACACTCAAAGTTACGAACATGCTCAAGAATAGAAAACTTGCCAAGGCATTATCAGATTCAGCACTTGGCGGCTTTCTTGAGAAACTCAAATCCAAAGCAAAAGTGCTTGGGATACCTATTATAGAAGCCCCTCAATTCTTTGCATCAAGTAAAACGTGTAGCAGTTGTGAATATGTAAAAGACGAACTATTATTATCGCAGCGAACCTATAAATGTGATTGGTGCAATACCCAAATAAACAGAGACCAAAACGCTGCGATAAATCTAAAGAAACTCGCCGTAGGCTATACGGAGAGTTAAAACGCTTGTGGAGTTTGTGTAAGACCTCCACAAGGAGGCAACGAATGACGAAACAAGAATCCCGCGACTTTAGGCGTGGGAGTATCAATACATCATTTGAAAGACCTTACAGACCTGTAGATCTAAATACATCATTGACGCAGTCATTTCCACTTGTGTCAATGGCTGAAAAACTCATGGAAGAAGCCGCATTCGCTACGTCAGGTCGATCCTCGCTGACACCTGCCCGTGGGGATGAACTGACTGTTGTTCTGGTTGTTTTGAAAGCCGGAACTACGCTTGAAGAGCACTCGGCACCCGCCGCTGCTGCCGTCATTACGCTTAGCGGAAGCATCATATTTACAACCAGTGCTGATAAAATAACGCTGGAACAAGGGGACGGTGTTACCTTCACAGACGACATTCTTCACAGTGTCTATGCGAGCGAAGATAGTGCGTTCCTCATTGTGATTGGCGGAAACAGTTAGGTATCACACAACAGAACGGTGAAGATGCTACAGATACCCCGGGATGGTTAAAAGGATGGAGCGTACAAGTAAAAACAATTCCGAGTCTCGAAAAGGTGGCACGCAAACGAGCGCGTTCGGAACACCTGGACGGATCAATCACGATGCCAGCGAATTTTATGGAAGCAGACTTTACGCTGATCAAGAGCCTCCGGAGCCTAATGAATGGATTGAAAACCCTATCCCTGCTGAAAACCTTGATCGATTCTACTGTGCGTCCAGCGCACAGATGTCCGAAATCCCGGACGCAAGCGTCCACCTGATGGTTACATCCCCGCCTTACAATGCCAAAAAGGAATACGACGACGATCTGTCGCTCGAAGAATACAGGGAACTCCTCTATGCTGTCTTTGCCGAAACCTACAAAAAATTGGTTACCGGTGGCAGGGCGTGTATTAATATCGCCAACTTAGGGAGGAAACCCTATATTCCATTGCATAGTTATATCATAGAGGACATGTTAGCGATAGGTTACTACATGCGGGGTGAAATCATTTGGGATAAAGCCTCAAGTGCAGGGAGTTCAACGGCGTGGGGGAGTTGGTTATCGGCGGCAAATCCGGTGCTAAGGGACGTTCATGAATACATCCTCGTCTTCTCCAAGGACTCGTTCTCCCGAAAACGCAACGGTAAAGAGAATTCTATTCGCAAAGAGGATTTCTTAGAGTGGACAAAAAGCGTTTGGGATTTTCCTGCCGTTTCAGCCAAACGCATCGGTCATCCCGCACCTTTTCCCGAAGAACTGCCGCACCGGTTAATTCAACTCTATACCTTTGTAGGGGATGTCGTCTTGGATCCATTTTGTGGCAGCGGTACAACGTGCTTGAGCGCATTGAAATCGGGACGACATTATATCGGATACGATATTGAGGAGAAATATATAAAACTGGCAAACGAGCGGATCCAGCAGTATGCCGATCAGCCACATTTACCAGTTTTTTAATGATTGGGCTTTTGCTCTGCTTTCATCGGGAACCGATAATCTTCCGAATGGGCAGACGTAGCAGAGATTTATGACGAAAGAACTAAAATTGCGTATGTTTTCCCTGCTTCGGTTTTAAACCTAACAACTGAATCCAATTGTTCTGTATCAACCGGTGTGCCATCACACGTCACCGAGACAGCTGCATCTGTTCGTAGGGTGCAGTCTCGCCCAAGTGAGGAATGAAGTTTCGCTTCGGTGAGTTGTCTGTTCTCCCATGCCATCTCCACCTCAAACCCACCGCGGGCGCGCAATCCTTTGACGCTTCCAGTGCTCCACGCCTTTGGAAGTGCGGGCAGCAAATGAACCTCTCCAGCATGACTTTGAAGCAACATCTCGGCGATGCCGGAGGTGCCGCCGAAATTACCATCGATTTGGAAAGGGGGATGCGTATCGAACAGGTTCGTCAGCGTACATTTCGCCAGAAGTGCTTGGAGGTGGGTATATGCCTCCTCGGCATCCTCAAGTCGTGCCCAGAAGTTCACAAGCCACGCACGGCTCCATCCTGTATGTCCGCCACCATGTGCCAATCGATATTCTAACGATTTTCTTGCTGCTGCCGCCAACTCTGGCGTTCCTCGCAGCGTAATCTGGCAGCTCGGATGGAGCGCATACATGTGGGACATGTGTCGGTGCCCCGGTTCCGGTTCGTCGTAGTCAAACACCCACTCCTGTAACCGTCCCGTTTTCTCGCTAATCTGAAGCGGCGCGAGCCGGTCCAACGCGGAAGCCAACTCGGTGCGGAATTCAGCATCTCCGCCGAGGACATCGATGCAGGCGATGCAGTTGGTGAAAAGTTCATGGATAATTTCGAGATCTATGGTGGCGGCATAAGTAAAGAGGGAACGCGTGCCGTCAGGTTTCAGGAAGCTGTTTTCTGGTGAGTGGGACGGATTCGTGACGAGTTTTCCAGCAAAAGGCGTGCCTTCCGGTGCTTCAATAAGGAAGTCGAGCATGAAACGGGCTGCGCCTTTCATGAGTGAATAGCCTTGTTGAATAAGAAAGTCCTTATCACCACCGAAAAGGTAGTGTTCCCATACATGTTCACATAACCACGCAGCACCCACAGGCGAGATACCCCAAATACCGTCAGCAGGCGTTGTGAAACCCCAAATGTCGGAGAGGTGGTGAACGACCCAGCCATCAGCACCGTAATGGATTTTTGCTGTCCGGTTCCCCGGTTCAACGAGCGTGTCCATGTAATCGAACAGCGGTAGGTGGCACTCTGAGAGGTTACAGACTTCAGGAACCCAATAGTTCATCTGAAGGTTGATATTGGTATGGAAATCGCTGTTCCAAGGCGCGTTCATGTGCTCATTCCAGATGCCTTGCAAATTCGCAGGTAGACATCCTGGGCGCGAGCTTCCCATCATCAGGTAGCGTCCGTATTGAAAATAAAGTGTGATGAGTGCTGGATCTGACGCACCCGCTTTTACTGCTTCTAAACGTTCGTCAGTTGGGAGGTTTGCCGCGTCGGTAGAACCGAGATTGAGATCCACCCGTTGGAAGAGGGATTGATGCTCAGCGATATGGTCTGCTCGAATTGTAGCGTAAGACTTTGTCTCAATATCCGCAAGATAATTTTCGCAAAGTGCGTGCGGGTTTCCGCTCGCATCTGTCTGATTTACGTAACTCGTCGCAGCGGCGAGCAGGAGTGTTACAGCGTTTGCACCTCGCACAGAAAGCCGATCGCCTTCTGATTGCTCTTCTCCACCCTCAAAATACATCTGTAGATAAGCCGAAAAGTGCATACCGTCGTCGCCGCACTGCCCGTCAAGCCGAAGGATATTCGCAGCAATTGCTTCAACGGTGGCATCCTGTTCTCGTGTCATCGTTACGTCGAAAGTGAGTTGTCCTACCGTATCGGATTCAATTCTTATAACAATGAGATTGTCGACTGCCGTTGCGAAAACTTCTCTGCTAAAATTGACAGTGCCGTGACGATAGGTCGTCCGAGCGATACCTGTGTCTAAATCTAATTCTCGACGGTATTCAGTAGGATCGCCATCATGCTCGAATTCCAGAAACAGATCGCCCAAGGATTGATAGGATTTGATGCGTTCTGGTATGCCGAGCATCGTCTCGCCAGCGAGCTGAGTCGCTTCTTCGTTTTTATCGTCAAAGAGCAGCTGCTGGACTTTCGGGAGTGCTTCTAAAGCCTTCGGGTTGTTGGTATCGCGAGGCCCACCGTCCCAAAGGGTTTCCTCGTTGAGTTGGATACGTTCTTGTTTAACACCACCAAACACCATAGCACCAAGTCGTCCGTTTCCGACAGGTAATGCATCCGTCCATGTTTGGGCTGGTTTCTGATACCATAAAACGAGATTATTTATGTTTGTGTTTGTCATTCGCCCTCCATCATATTAAGAAAAATCATCATTTATTTTTTCCGCTCTCACGGTGTAATACGCTTTACTATCTGGATGGAAGACAATCACCATACCCACCCTCTTCGCTCTCGGTGACCGCATAGTACCTTCACTGTCTCATGTGCTTTTTCCTCTGCCGCAATATGCAAGGGAGTATGACCTTTATCATTCTCCGAACTGGTATTAGCCCCATTTTCTAACAACACCACTGCTGTCTCGTATGCATTGTGCTGTGCCGCGATATGTAAAGGCGTATTACCCTTTTTGTCTTTCGTGTTAACATCGGCACCATTTTCTAATAACACCACTGCTACTTCAGAAGTATCATCCTCCGCGGTAATGTGCAAGGGGGTATGACCTTTATTGTTCTTGGCGTTGACATCAGCACCACTTCTGAGTAATGCAACCGCTGTTTCATAAGCGTTACGCCATGCTGCCCAATGCAAGAGGGTATAACCAGATTTATTCCTCGGGTTGACTTCCGTTTTGTCTTCCAGTGCTGCCCCTTCCACCTCATAGACATTGTGCCATGCTACCCAGTGCAGAGGCGTATCGCCATCTTCATTCTTGGCGTTGACATCAGCACCATTTTCTAACAACACTACTGCTGTCTCATGCCCATTGTTCCATGCGGTCCAATGTAAAGACGTAAAATCCTTGTCGTTCTTGGCATTGGCATCAGCACCGTTTTCTAATAGCACCACTGCTGCTTCAGAAGCATTGTGCCACGCCGCCCAGTGCAAGGCCGGATATCCATATTTGTCCTTCGCGTTGACATCAACGCCATCTTCCAGTAACGCTGCTACTGCTTCAGAAGCATTGTCTCGCGCTGCATCATGCAACGAAGTGTAACTGGGTTTGACCACACGTGCAACTGATGAATTGGTACCCGATCCTGAAGTCCTTCCTACGACCTTATCACGATCTTCGGGACACGAATCGGGCGGTTTGTCAACTGTGGTTCCAGATTTCGACGTATCAGATATATCTTGTTGCTTATACACAATAACAACCTCCTTTTTTTAGAGTAGGATTCTATCATTTAACCATTGTGCTGACCAAGCGCACCTAACAGAAAAGTCTATATGTTTTGCTTTGCTATAAGTGTAACATATACCGAACAAAAATACTATAACCTTTGCCATGGCATACTGCCTGCTTTCTGGGTTTCCGCCTGAAATAGTTGACCCATTTCTCTGAAAAGGTCCTTTTGTGTCAAGGCACCGTTCGTTGTTTCCAACGGATCACTTGATAAATCGTAGAGTTCTAGCGGTTCAAAGGGACTGTTATGTAACAACTTAATGTCTCGGTGCCGGACCGCGTGTTGAGATTCCCCAAGAAACCTTTGACCGCCTTCCCTTCGCAGCCAGTAAAGAATACGCTCAGAGAAATCCTGCTGTTCTCCTTGGAGTGTCTGCCAGATTGAACGTCCTTCAATATCGTCTGGAATCGGCGCGCCAGCCACCTCACACACTGTTGGGAAGAAATCCATGAGCAACGCAACCTGATCGGTAACGTGTCCTTCAGGAATATGTCCGGGCCACATCGCACACGTAGGGACTCGGATGCCGCCTTCGTACATTTCTCCCTTTTGCCCACGCAGCGGACCGTTGTGTGCCCCGACATCCATTGAGCCGCCGTTGTCAGAGGTGTAGATAACGAGTGTATTGGACAACTGATCGGTTTCTACAAGTGTATCAAGCACACGTCCAATGCCCGCATCCATGTGTTCAACGAGAGCGATGTATTTTGCGCGTTGTGGTGATATATCCGGCTCACGCGCCTGCACCCGCGCAATCCATTCGTCGGGCGGTTGGATAGGCGTATGAGGTGCATTGTAGGCAAGATACAGGAAAAAAGGTTCGGACGATTGGGCTTGCGTACGAATGAAGTCCATACTCCATTCTGTAAAGAGGTTTGTGGCGTGTCCTCTTGGGGCAATGGTGTCAAAACCTTGCCGCATGTAATTTATATCGTGTCGGAGGTGTGTATAGTAGTCGTCCATCATATCGCCGAGAAAACCGTGAAAATGATCGAATCCGCGTCTGCACGGGTGGTTCTCTGGTTCAAGTCCGAGGTGCCATTTGCCAATGAGCGCAGTCCGATAATCCTTCTGTTTCAAAGCTGAAGGGAGTGTAACCGCGTCCTGCCGAAAATATCCCCAACTGTTTTCTGGGTGCGTGCGGATTACCCCTGGCACGCCAACTCTGTCCGGGTAGCGTCCGGTCATAAGGGAGGCTCTGCTGGGGGAGCAGACAGAGGAATTCGCATAAAATTTAGTGAACCGCGTCCCTTCTGCAGCAATCCGATCAATATTTGGGGTTTGAATTGACGGACCACCGTGTGCGGAAATATCGCCATAGCCGTGATCGTCTGCCAGAATCAGCAAGACGTTAGGCAATTTTGTCATAGTTTCTCCATAAATATATTACAGTGTGGAGTGCATAGTAATATCGTATTAACTTTTCAATTCACGAACTCACACCATACAGCAGGAACGCCTACTGGTGTGCCAATTGGCGAAGCTTGGAGTTCTGATGCATCTATATTCTCCAAACTATCGGTTAATATTGACAGATTGGTATGTGCCTCTGGTAGGTTTTCTGCTTCAATCGCCACTTTGAATTCTACAATTGCGGCATCACGTTTACCTTGTTGATAGTAAGCAATCCCCAGATTGTTGTGTGCTTCAGCCATTGCCCCCGCCTTTTTGTGTGCAGCAATAGCCTCTTCAATCCTATCTTGGTGGAAGTGGATAATTCCGAGATTTGTGTTTGCCTCTGGGGAGTCTGGGTCACTGCGAAGAGCACCTTCTAACAGAACCTTTGCTTCATTAAGCCTATTTTGGCTGATGTAGACGAAAGCGAGATTGATTTGTACTTCCGCTGAATCCGGTGCCATATCAAGTGCTTGCTTGTGCAATGCTATCGCTTCATCATGTTTTTCCTGCCAACTATAGACCAGTCCAAGATTTGTATGCGGCTCTTCACCACCGTCGTTATCAATTGAAGTCTTGAACGCATCAATAGCGCGCTCAAGCTTTCCTTGAAAGAGATAAACAAGCCCGAGGTTGTTGTGGGGTTCCGCGAGGGTGGGATCGGTTTCAAGTGCCTTTTGGTAAAGTTCAATTGCCGCATCAAACCGTCCTTGCCAACTATAAATCAGTCCAAGATTCAGTTTCGCTTCTCCGCCATCACCGAGTCGAATCGCCTTTTCTGAGGCAGTTATAGCAGCGTCCAGTTTTCCTTGGGAGATATACACGAACCCTAAATTTGTGTATGCTTCTGCGGAGTCTGGATTGCACTGCAGTGCCGTCTTAAGCGATTGAAGTGCTGCCTCAAGTTGTCCTTGCCACGCATAAGCGACACCGAGATTGGTGTGTGGTGCTGAAAGATTCGGATCTAAGCGACGGGCTTTGAGATGTAAGGCGATTGCTTCATCCAACTCGCCTTTCCAACAGTGCAAAGCACCCAAATTGGTGTGTGGTGCTGCCAGATCGGGTGCGAAGTGAATTGCTTTATTTAGGGCAACTTTCGCTTCTTCAAGCCTTCCGTGATCAATATCGTCATACGCCTGACGATTTAACTCTCGTGCACGCTCAATATGCTCAGTCATGCTGTCTTCCTTACAGCAACCATCCACAAAATGAATGCAGCCAGTCATTTGAGTAACGCCCCGGCTGCACTCGGTTTATCTTGTCTATTGCCCAGATTTGATACTTGCCCATGTAGTGGCAAGTTTATCAGAAGGCTCAACGGGCAGTAGTGTTGTGAGGCCCTTGTCCATCAAATCCTTTATATCCTCTGATTCCAGTACGGAAGCGAAAATTGCGACCTCATAGAGCATACCATCAAGTGTCTCTGAGGTATTGTTAGTCCATCCGCCGATGTTGACTTCAGTGTCATTCTTAGGCCCCGGTTTACCCATCCCACCAACAGACCCGATTTCGACACCATTTTCGTAGATCTTAATGGTATCCTTTGCGTCGTACGTTGCAGTCATATACAACCAGACACCTTTCTTTACTTGTCCTTGACCCCAGGCACCTTTCCAACCGTCTCGCGCAAAGTAAGCTTCCCATCCAGTGCCATTGCCGCTTGTCCTGAATGCGTAATTGGCTACCGTACCATTTGCAGGTCTTTTGCCGAGAATATGTCCAAAACCGTTCTCAGTTTTGTTGACGTACACCCATGAAGTAATTGACCATGCCTCTTCAAGATACATACTCTTGGAGTCTTGGATGATAACCCGATCATTTACGCCGTCTAAACTGAGGGCAGGCCCATCGGGACCTTTGATCCATTTTCCGCCTTGAAGTTCACCGTGGTTGTCGTTTCCAGAAATATCTTCGATATCATCGCCTTTACCTTCGTCGAGGAGCCAAATTCCTCTTGCGGTTTCGAAGTCGATCTCCGCATAAGTTTGAGCTGTGAAGGTCAGACTGATGGCGATAATCGCTAAGCAAACTATAATGGATTTCATTTTCCCTCCTAAAGGTTAATTGACCATTAAGATGCATTTTGACCAAGCTGGCTTGCTTAATCTATTATTGAGATTTAATGCTTGCCCATGTAGTAGCAAGTTTACCAGAAGGTTCAACGGCAGTGAGTAGGGAGGGTAGTCCATCCTCCATCAGGTTGTTTATGTCATCTTCTGCCAGCGCGACCTCGAAAAGCGCGACCTCATAGAGCATACCGTCAAGGGTCTCTGAAGTGTTGTCGGTCCAACCGCCGATGTTGACATCGGTGTCATTCCGAGGTGCCGGTCCACCCATCCCGCCAACAGAACCGATTTCAGCTCCATTTTCATAGATTTTGATGGTGTCTTCTCCATCATACGTTGCGGTCATGTACAACCAGACATCTTTCTTGACGTTTCCTTGATTCCAAGCCCCTTTCCAGCCGCCTCGCGAATAATATGCTTCCCAGCCGGTGCCATTGCCGCTTGTCCTGAATGCGTAATTAGCCACCGTTCCAGAAGCGGGTCTTTTGCCGAGAATATGTCCAAAACCGTTCTCGGTGCTATTCACAAAAGTCCATGCGGTGATTGTCCATGCTTTCTCCAGATATAGACTGTCGGAGTCGGCAATGATAACTCGATCATTCTGTCCATTTAAACTTAGGGCAGGCCCCCCCGGACCTTCGACCCATTCGCCGCCTTGAAGTTCACCGTGGTTTTCGTTGCCAGACATATCGTTGATAAAATTGCCCTCACCTTCGTCGAGTAGCCAAATTCCCCTTGCGGTTCCGAGGTCAATCTCCGCATAAGTATGTACTGTGAAGGTCAGACTGATAGTAATGATCGCTAAACAAGCTATAATGGATTTCATTTTCCCTCCTAAAGGTCAATTTACTATTAAGTAAGATACGTTTTTACTAAATGTTTTACACTAACTAAAACCAATCACCCTACTGTTCTGAATTTACCGCCTGAATCAGAGCGATGATGTATCCGAACTGAAACGCCCACGCTTGCCGCACGCGACCAGAAACGCCCGGTGGTGCTGGATCGTCTGGATGCCCCGGGGCGTGGTCAGGCATTAACATGTAGGGGTATTCTACATCTCGGAGGACCTGCGCAACTCTGTGCATGTCAAGGTGTCCCTCATCGGGCCACACCTCTTGGAAATTGTGCAATCCACCGCGAATATTACGAAAGTGAATGTTAAAAAGTTTCTTACGCTCACCGAAATACTGGATAATTTCATAAAATTCAGTACCCGGATCGTCTAAACCCTCCGACACTGTACCACAGCAGAAGTTAAATCCGTGGTAGGGGCTGTCCGCAATTTCAGCGTAACGTTTCATGCCATCAAAAACGGGGTAGTTCCAGCGTTCGACACCTCTCAAGATAGGCGCGGGTGGATCGTTCGGATGACATGCCATCTGGATTTTGTTTTCTTCAGCGACTGGAATTATACGCTCAAGGAAATAAGCGATCCGATCAAACGCCTCTTCGCGACTTACCTCACCTGCTTCTGAAAGTGTTTCGTTATCGTACTTGGAGAAATCGAAAGTACTGTAACTTGAACCGCCGCGCCCGAAAGTGCTCTCGGTTCGTTGATTTTGCAGGATGCAAAAGTTATAATTCAAACCTCGTAAACCTGCCGCCGCAGCATTCTCAATTATCTTGCAAACTGCCTCAATATCTTTGTCGCGCTGCGGATCTTGAGCAAGCGTAATGCTCCTCGGCATTCCGATATGAATCATCTCAAGACTGACACCGGCTTCCGCTGCTTCTTCCTTATGTCGAATCAGAGTTTCGGTTTCAGTGTCTTCAGGGGTGGTATCCATATGCGTTACACCGTGGCGCATGAGGAATGTCAACTCTTTGGGAGATGTCCCGATGCCTTGAACACCGACATGCATCTCCGCTTTTTTGCGGGGTTGCGTCTCAGGTCTATCCATCGTTTTGTTCTCCTTATGACAATTGAACGGACTAAACTGTTCGGATTTAAGATGGTATCCGTGCATTATAGCACACTTAAAAAATTTAAGTCAATTCAAAAACAGAAAATTTCTGGACATTCAATCCGATTCATGCTATGCTAAAAGCCACAGAATTTCATAGCGATTACACAACAGAGGAGAAATGATGGCTACAGAAGATTATACTTCGCGTGTACCGCATCATACGTTCGCAGATACATTGGAAGAGCAGGAAGCACAGTTGGAAACGAATCCACTGATGCAACGACTCAATGCTTATCGGAAAACATATCAAGGCGATCCGCACCGTCCGATTTATCACTATATCAACCCTGAAGCGATGCTCAATGATCCGAACGGTCTCTGCTTTTGGCAGGGGCGCTGGCATCTTTTTTATCAGGCGTATCCACCTGAAGATACGCGACAGCACTGGGGACACGCAATCAGTGATGACCTCATCCACTGGCGCGATCTGCCTTATGCAATTTATCCCAACCCCGAAAGATGCTGTTTCTCCGGTGCAACGCTTGTGGAGGAGGATCGCGTGATTGCGATGTACCATGGCACCGTTGTCGGGAACATGGTGGCGGTATCAAGCGATCCACTTCTCCTGAATTGGGAGAAAGTCTCCGGTAAAGCGGTTATCCCAGCGCAGCACGCCGACGGCACAACACCCGTTTATCGCGTCTTCGATCCGTGTATCTGGAAGAAAGACGGCATGTACTACTCACTGTCGGGCGGGACACTCCCGCACGGGCCCGGTGGCAAACCGATTCGTGCCAATTTCCTGCTCCGTTCAGCAGACCTCGCAAATTGGGTCTACCTGCACCCCTTCGTTGAAGATGATATGTTCACGTTGGTCGGTGATGACGGCGCGTGTCCCTATTTTTGGCCCATCGGTGGTCGACACATGCTCCTTTTCTTTAGTCACATGAGCGGTGGTCAATATCTGCTCGGTGATTACGATACTGAGCGCGATAAGTTTGTCGTAACAGCAGGCGCGAAAAACAATTTCGGAGCGGCATCGCCTGCGGGTGTCCACGCACCTTCAGCAACACCTGATGGGAATGGCGGTCTCATTGTCATCTATAACATGAATCCGGCGAAGCCTACCAAAGGTTGGAATCAGATTATGACGCTACCGCGTCGCTTAACACTCCTCTCCAGAGATGAAATTGGGATTGAGCCTGCCGGTGATATTGAATCGTTGCGGTATGAGCATCGGCATGTTAATGCAATGACACTCCCCGCAAATGAAGAAGTTGTGCTGGAAGGCGTAAATGGCAATGCGATAGAACTTGAACTCGAAATTGATACGAAATCGGCACCGATGGTTGAATTGAACGTCCTCCGTTCACCGCAGAAAGAGGAGTTTACCCGCATTGCCTTCTTCAGAGAACGCGGTATGCGCAACCTGAATTCCGATGTTAACGTGCGCGATAGCCTGCTAACGATTGATTCATCCTATTCGTCAATTGCATCGGATGTCCTTTCACGCGCACCTGAAACTGGGGCAGTCTCCATTGCCCAGGACGAAACGCTGAAGCTACGTGTATTTATTGACAAGAGTGTAGTGGAGGTGTTCGCGAATGGGAAACAGTGCGTTGCAATGCGTGTTTATCCGGACAAGGAAGAAAGTGTTGGTGTATCTTTGCGTTCGCAAGGGCAAGCGTGTGAACTCAAATCCTTAGATGCTTGGCAGATGCAGAACATCTATGAGTAAGCGTTTGGAACCGAATAAATCAATAAAATACGCCGCGGATCTTTATAAGGTCAAAGAGGTTACCCTCCACGGCACAGCAGACTTATCGTTCTGGGAGACGGTGCTGCACAAGGAAAGCCTTTTTCCATACCGCGAAGAAGGTAAAGCAGTCCTTCTGCTCAGTGCGATAGAGGCAAAATGGAGGGGGTTCCGGTTTAAAGAGTTTGTTATCGCTGTTGGAATTTGCCTTGATGAAAATGGAATGAGTTTGGACGGATACTATCTGCCGCACGCATTTAATTCGTCCAAATTCTTAGTTTTCTCAGAGAGAGTGTTCTTTCGGACCCCATATTTTCACGGTAACATCCGACTCGAAAACAAACTCCCTGCTTCCATCAAGTTGCAGGACAAGACAGAAGTTCTCCTGCACGCGAGAATGTCTATCCCGAGCACACCACCCATAGTTGAATATTTGGAATGGAAAGGCCCTATTTTTCTTCCAAATGACCGCGGTAAATTCTTCGCTATACTGGCAGGTGAAACCGAAATTTATCCGTTTTCACCCGAAACGGATCAGTTTGAAATCAAACCGTCAGCGCGTCATCGAATCTTTCAACAACTTATTGACAGCAATTTTGTTGGCAGCGTGTGGGGTTTGAGAAGCAATTCTCGCCACGCAAGATCGAAGACTTACAAAGAGATTGCTGACTAACGGGTAACCTGATATGGCAGATACATGGGAAGAACTCCGAGGTAAAACCTACCCCGATACAGAGGCGGAACAGTTCGCTGCCCTTGAGACGGATGAGACATTGCGCGACTACAAGAAACGGAGAGAGGCGTGGGCATCGGATCCCTACCGTCCTATCTATCATATATCTTCTCTCTATGGCATGGGCGATGCGAACGGACTCTGCGAATGGCAGGGCAGGTATCATTTGTTTTATCAATTCGGGCCCCCGAATGTTGATCGGGTTCACTGGGGACACTGCTATAGCGAAGATTTGGTGCATTGGCAAGATTTGCCGCCTGCACTGTATCCTGATACTGAACTACACTGCTTCAGCGGTCAGTGTCTCATCGAAGATGAGCGAGTTGTCGCTATCTATCACGGCAAAATGTCGGGAAATAGCATCGCTACTGCAAGCGATCCGCTTCTGCTCAATTGGAAGAAGCATCCGAATAACCCTGTCATACCGAATGTCCAGACTAATGAGTACGAGCAGCCCTATAACGTCTTTGATCCATGTATCTGGAAAGAAGAGGATGGATATTATTCAATTTCTGGTACATCAGCCAACGGCTGGATCCGTGAGCGGCGTAGGTCTGCCTCACACCTCTTTTATTCAAAGGACCTGACATACTGGAAATATCTCCATCCGCTGCTGATTGACGATGTGTTCTGTGACTTGGGTGAAGACGGGGCGGTGCCGAATTTTCTGCCCATCGGGAACGGTAAGCACATTCTGCTCCTTTTCAGCCATAAACGTTCGGCGCGCTATTACATCGGTGAATACGATCGCGGGACCCACAAATTTACGCCTGAATATCACGGTAGAATCAACCATGGCACCTTCGGTGGTGGGATGGTCTCCTGTCCCTCCGCAACGATAGATTCTCGCGGTCGTCTTATCGCCATCTTAAACTGCTCAGACGGAAGGCAGAACGAGCAAGCCGCGTCCGGCCTATGTATGACCCTCCCGTGGCACCTCACACTGAAAGCGGACAACGCGCTGGCGATAGAACCGGTTGAGGAGGTAAAAAGTCTACGAAATACGCATACCCACCTCACGGACCTCGCTTTGTCAGCGAATGAAGAACGCATCCTTGACAACGCCGCGGGCAAAGCGATTGAGATAGAGATGACTGTGGAGATCGGGACAGCGCGAGAGTTCGGCTTATACGTGTTCCGTTCACCTAACGGAGATGAACGCACAAAAATCTCTATCTACAACCACAGACACGGTAAAACGAACGATACGTTACAAATTGACACCTCCTATTCCTCTTTGCGGACAGACCTTGTCGGTAAACCCCCTGAGACTGCCCCGTTCCGTTTGAGCAGTGCCGGTAAAGTCCGACTCCGTATCTTCCTTGACCGTAGCCTCATTGAAGTCTTCGCCGATAACGGAGAGTGCTTTCCAGAATGGGCGTTCCCGCGGAAAGGTATTGACAAACTCTTTCCGTTATTCTCGCGGCAGTGCGCTGTTGCACGCGCCTATCCGCTGCAAGAAGAGAGCAGCGGTATTTCGCTTTTCGCCATCGGCGGCGAGGCAAAGGTCGTTTCAATGGATGTGTGGCAGATGCGTTCGATCTGGCAGGAATTGAAGTATCGGGAAGGTCAATAAACCCTTCACAATAGAAAACAACCGGATAAATCACTTTTACAGTTTTCAAGAATGATGGTCAGTTCAATAGGATTCACATCAATGGATAGTGCACCTGCCTTATTTGGGTTAAATCGATCTAACACAAACAAGGACTTCAGCCAAGCTAAAGCATGGGGAAAGAACAGCTTTAATAACTGTTTCCCTATCGCTTTATTATGTTATATGCAAAGTCAAAATATCGCTCCTGTTTACTTAGCTTTAGATCAGAATTGGAATGTCATTCCTGAGAAAATTAATGTAAATTCTGTATTTGGGCATGCGTATGACTCTGAGGATATTTACTTTGCTTTCGAGTATACTTATGGACAAAATCAGCAATTTGTTAAAGGGACTTTACCTCGTATTGATTTGGTGGTGATGGATAATTCTAATTCTGAAAGTCCTTGGCTACGGGCATTGGAAATTAAATTGACAGCTTTGCCTGATAATTCAACCTGTGATTTTTCTGAAGAAGAGTACGGGTGTGAACTTGTAGTGCGTCCGAACACGATTATTCATTTAACACTTGAGATTGTTAGTCAGTACGCCGAACATCAGAGAGAACTTTTAGGCAGTCTAAGCCCTATTTTTCAGAATAACTTTGACTGGGAATCAGAAGAGAGCATGCTGGAGAAAATACCCTATATTACCCAAACTATCAAAACTCTGTTACTTGCGAAAATAGACGATCAGATTCCATTAGTTATACAACCTATTTGGAAAACTATTGGAAAATCCTCTCGACTTCATGCGAATTGCTTAGATGTTTTTGTGTGGAGTACATTTGCTTTTGCGAAGCTGCTTTTAGATACAGTTGAACAAGGGCGTGCCAGAGAATTTTCACGAGCGAAGCGGGCTGTTTTATGGATTGTGAAGATGCTGTCTGACTTTGCTACAGATGGAAAAATTGACCCGCAGACCGTTAGTGTCGGATTTACGAGACAAACAGACAAAGCTTTTGCCTTGAGTGGAAGAAAGACTCATCCTTATATGTCCTGTGCAGAACTCTCACGTCCAAGAATGAAAAAAACTGAAATTAAAAACATTATCCTGGGACAGGGAGAAAAGTTGCTTAGTCCAGAAAGGCGATTTGATGCGATTCTGGTTAATTCTCCCGAACTTTTTACGTAAAAGGTAGGAACCTATAAATGTCTATGAAATTCATTGATCTCTTTGCCGGATGTGGTGGCATGACGCTCGGATTCCAAAACGCTGGTTTTGAAGCAGTTGCTGCTTTTGATAATTGGGAGCCAGTAGTTCAAGTATATCGCGCCAATTTTGGGCATAACATACACAAGTTAGATCTCGGCAATTGGCAAGAAAGTTTGGGAATATTAAACGCATATCGATTTGATATGATTATTGGGGGTCCTCCGTGTCAAGATTTTTCGCATGCCGGTAAACGGGACGAAAATTTGGGAAGAGCGGATTTGACCGTGAGTTTTGCGCAGATTGTCGCACATACAAAACCGCAATGGTTTGTCATGGAAAACGTGGATAGAACTGTGAAAAGCCAACGGTATAAGCAGGCAGGTGAGATTCTCAGAGCAGCAGGATATTCACTAACACAGCGGATTTTAGACGCTAATCAATGTGGTGTTCCCCAAAAACGGAAACGACTTTTTCTCATCGGTGAATTGGGACTATCTATCTCCGAGGATAGCAGAGCCCTTGCAAGTTATCTGGATAACAATCTCACTATTAAACCGATGAGTGTGCGCGATTATCTGGGAGATAGTCTTGGCGTTACCCACTATTATCGGCATCCACGCAACTACAGTCGCCGCGCTGTCTTTAGTGTTGATGAGCCAAGTCCAACAGTAAGAGGCGTTAACCGTCCAATTCCCAAGACCTATAAAATGCATCCGAAAGATACCGCTCCGATTTCAGAAAGCGTTCGTCCGCTCACAACCTTAGAAAGAAGTTACCTCCAAACCTTTCCTAAAGATTTTCATTTTACTGGATCGAAAACCGATTTGGAGCAGATGATTGGGAATGCTGTACCAGTGAAACAGGCGGAGTACATTGCGCGTTGCATTAGTGCCTACATTTCCGAAAAGGGAGACACCTTAAATCCAATCAAGCAGGAATCTGTTCAGATGCTTCTATTTCGAGAATCAAACTGAAACCGTTTTGATGCAAAATGGGAACTAACCTATGCTTTATTTAACTGTTATTTTCACGGTCTATATCCTATTTTTCTCAATCCAATTGGCTGCAACAGCGCAAAGCGTCAACATCCCCGAACCTGTCCCGCCCCCGGCTACTGTTCGCAAAACTTTTAATTTAGACCCGTTTTACGAGCAGTGGGTTGATGTGGAAGGGTTACCCATTGTCGCATCGTCGAAGGTGGACCCTTATGCCGTCAAAGAAGCAGCGTGGCTCATTCGGCAGATGATTGGGCACCGTCAGGATGTGTTACAGGCACTCGCAAAAAATAACGTGCGTTTCGCTGTGATGGCACATAACGAACTGACGACCCAAATTCCTGAACACAGCGATCTACAACCCGACTACTATTGGGATCGGCGCGCACGCGGTTTAGGTTCCACGCCAGCAAGACCCGCCGTAAGTTGTGGTGAGGAAAATCTGCTTAACTATTCAGGCGACCCTTATTCGACTGAGAACATTCTGGTTCACGAATTCGCGCATGCGATCCATCAGATGGGATTAAATACAGTCGATTCCAGTTTTGATGACCGCCTTAAGGTGCTATATGATGCTGCACTCGAAAAAGAATTGTGGAAGGATACCTACGCTATTACAAACAGAGCGGAGTACTGGGCTGAAGGCACGCAATCTTGGTTTGACACGAATCGAGCAAACGATGACCAACATAACCATGTTGACACTCGCGACAAGTTGAAAGAATACGACCCGGCACTCGCAGCACTTTTGACAGAAGTCTTTGGCGATTTGGATTGGCGATACACACAGGCGATAACCCGTACGCATCTCGTACATCTCCATGGGTTCACCCCTGAAGAATCCCCAGAGTTTGAATGGCCCGCCGAATTGATAGAGTTGACAGAATTCCACCAGCAATTAAAGGATCCAGACAGCGACGGTAATGGCAGGTGGATAGACTTGAAGGCGCACGATCCGAGTCTGCTGCCAAATTTAAAATCTGGAGACGACGATACCGAAACCGCAATCATCTTCGTGAACAGCACGGACGCTGAGATTGCCTACTATTGGGTAGATTATGAGGGTAATGAGAAATTTTACGGCAACATTGCACCGGGTGCTTTCGTCAATCAACACACCTACTCTGGGCATATCTGGGTGATTAAAGACACAAATGAAGGTAACCTCGCTGTGTTCCGCACCAAGAAAAAAACGGGACGTGTCTTTGTTAGTACAGAACTTCTGAGATGATTGAGATAAAAACTATAGTGAACTGAAGAAATAAGTAGACATTGAATTCGAGGTCTTAGCAATGGAAAGACAACTGATTCTAAAAGGGACCGCAGCCTCAAGCGGACGAGGCGTTGGTAAAGTTATTCATTTTGATAATTTAGAGAATCTACCTACAGTGGATTGTAGCCTGATTGTTGTAGGCAAAATGATCCCTCCTGATGTTGTAATTTTTGCTGAAAGGGTAAGCGGATTAATTACAGATGAAGGTGGGATATTGAGTCATGCTGCCACGGTTGCAAGGGAATTGCTCATCCCTTGTGTTGTTGGAACTGGAAATGCGACACAAGTCCTCCAAGATGGTGATACTGTTGAAGTCGTTGGAGACAAAGGTGAGATCTACCGTGTTTAGTGTACAGAACCTGCCTAATTTGTCCTGCATATACAAAGATCTCTATAAAGCAATATCTGAAATTCGTCCTTCGATTGAGAATCAATATCGACGAATTCATGATGAAATCAGTCGTTGGGAATGGGATATCGTTCACGATTGTGGTGCCGCTAATAAAGAAATTCGTTCAACGATGGTTTTTGTTGAAGAACAACTTGATTGGATAGACCAACAGAAGGTGTTATCAGATGAACAGAGATTGTTCATGTTAGGGAGTCTCTACCGTTTAATCTACTCGCATGCCAATTATTGGTACGTTTTAATCGATGGCGTGATTTTTGAAGGGTTAGTAGAAACCTTGAGCGAACTTTTGATTAAAAAGGTAGCAGCAAAACTTCAGCAGAGTGAGTTGGATATTCTGTCGGATCTGATTGAGCCACTTACTGATTATCAGTACATAGCAGTTAGTAGTGAAAGGAAGCAATCGGCACAAAATATGCTCCTGATACTACAGTCAAAAGATCACCGACTCTATCTTGAAGTGAATAGATTTATTCAGACATACTCCCGCATTAAAGAATATCAGCTCATGTTCGGGAAACTCCAGCGAACCTTTTTTGAACCAATAATTCCGAGATGTCATAAAGAGATTGTAAATTTAATAGAACAGATGGATATTCGTGAATTATCAACTGAAGATCGGATGCCTTGGAATTTTCTGCCCTTGTTATGGAATAATATTCTTCCTACAGTGTTAGCCAAGTGTTACTCGACAAGTTGAGGACGAATATAAATGAATGAAGTTATCCAAAAGGTTACTGCATTTATCGTGCGTGAGAGGCGTGGCATCAAAGAGTTACTTGTCTTTAAACATCCAACTGCCGGTATCCAAATTCCTGCAGGCACTGTTGAAAAGGGTGAAGACATTGAAACCGCTGTAAAGAGAGAAGTTTATGAAGAAACGGGCTTACAACTTGTAGAAATTGAAAACTATCTGGGTTGTTTTGAAAATGAATTGGAAGATAACCAAAGAATAATAGCGGAAACAACGCAGGTTTACATCGAACCCAACTTATCTGCAATCCCTTACAAGCGAAAGCTGTCCAAAGGGCTTACCGTTGATTACCTTTCCACACAGGAGGATTTCACACATATTTCGTACATTGAGTATGAATATGACAAATTTCACAAGCCGATATGTGTTGACACTAACATTACCGGATGGGTGCCGAATGAAAACTTAAGTGCGCGGAAAAAAAGACATTTTTTCCATTTGTCCACACAAGAAGAAACGGAGGATGCGTGGGAATTAAAGAGCGATCTGGGTCATATTTTCAAGCCGTACTGGACACCACTTTCGCCGAAACCCAGAATTATATCGCCACAGGACAAGTGGCTGGATTTTGTCTATGAGAAAATCTGAATTGTAGTAAAATAAATATAAGTAGGACGAGGTAACCTCGCCCCTACAGTTAGCGTATTGGAAAACGGGGTAGAAGAATTATGAAAAATCTTAAACTGACTTCATTGGGACAAATTCGGGAAGCCGACATCTCCTTTGGAGATTTGACGGTGTTTGTCGGGGAACAAGCGAGTGGAAAAAGCATACTGCTCCAACTTATGAAGTTAATTTTAGATGCAGGCGATATTACGCAAACCCTCAAGAAACACGGTTTTGATTGGGAGAAAAAAGCCGAAAATTTTTTGTCTCTTTATTTTGGTGAAGGGATGGAGACGATTTGGAACAAGGATGAGACGAAAGTTACTGTTGATAAAGTGGATTTTACGCCCCGAAAAGCGTTATCAAGAAGAAAGAAGTCTGATAACCTCTTTCTAATACCAGCACACCGGGTTGTGACGCTCAAAGATGGATGGCCCCGCGCGTTTACAGACTATGCAACAAGTGATCCGTATGTTGTCAAGGAATTCAGTGAGGAATTGCGTCTGTTAATGGAAACCGGGCTGGGTTCAGGTAAAGGGCCGATCTTTCCGCAAGTAGGGCGCATGAATAAAACACTCCGAGACGCGATCGGAAAAAGCATCTTTGGAGACGCTGAAATTAGATTGGATAGATTCGGATTACGTAAACGCATTGTCTTAGATATTGCAGGCACGCAACTACCTTTCATGACCTGGTCAACCGGACAGAGAGAATTCGCACCTCTCCTCTTAGGACTATATTGGTTAATGCCTTCTGGAAAAATCCAGAAGAAGGATAACATCAACTGGGTTATTATTGAAGAACCGGAAATGGGCTTACATCCGCAAGCAATCTCAGCACTGCTTCTTATTTTTTTGGAGCTGCTAAGGCGAGGCTACAAAGTCGTCGTTTCTACGCATTCATCCCAAATTTTAGAACTTATCTGGGCAATTCGATTTATTGCTAAATCAAATTCTGCTCCAACACGGTTAAGACAGTTGTTGGATTTGAATGCAAATGCCTATTCCAAAGACCTTACGGAGACAATCTTGAATGAAAAAACTTTCAAAACCTATTATTTTTCTCGTCAGGAGAGTGTTGTAAGCGTCAAAGATATTTCAACCTTAGATGCTGAAGATCCGGATGAAGCCGTATCGGATTGGGGAGGGCTTACACTATTTAGCACGAAGTCCGCTGATATTGTCACAAGAGCCGTATCGGAGAATGAACTTTGAATTTTAGTGAGGCTATTCAGAGCATTCCAGAAATTGCCGAATGTCTGAAAAATGGGTTACAGGCATTAGAACGGCAAGATAAAACGAAAATAAAAGTCAACGCATCGCGCGACCTAAAAGGGAGTGTTTATATAGACAAGTGTCTTGAAAGGCGTTATCCGAACGCACCTCGTTGGGATTACGTGTTCGGTTATAGGGACAGGGTTTATTATCTTGAAGTTCATCCGGCGGATAATACGCGTAAAGTAAGAGAAGTCACAGCGAAATTAGGGTGGTTAAAGCAGTGGCGCAAGCGTTCCGCGAGGAGCCTTGAGGATTTGGAGGGTCAAAGTACTTATCACTGGATTTCTACAGGAAAAACTTTATCAAGTGTGAAAAGAGGTAAATATCTTCAGATATTGGCACAAAATGGTATTCGTGGACCAGATTCTATTTTGAACGCGGATACTTTCTTGTAAACATATCACTGTCAAAACTTCTCTCATTTAACACAACTCTCTTGGAGGAAAAAAGATGACAACGTATCGAGCAGGCGTAATCGGTTTAGGACGTATGGGCAGCACCTTCGACGACGAGATCACGCAAGGGGGTTCGATCTTTCTGCCCTATTGCCACGGTCCGACTTACCACGCTGCACCGAATGTGGAGTTGGCTGCGGGTGCCGATCTGCATGCCGAACAGGCAGCGATCTTCGGCGAACGGTGGGGACTAAGTTCGGAGCATATCTACAGCGATTACCGTGAAATGCTGGAGAAGGAAAATCTGGATATCGTGAGTGTCTGTACAACAGCGCGGATCCGATCGACTATCGTTCAAGATGTGGCCCGCTCCAGTGTCAGGGCAATCTGGGCAGAAAAACCGATCTCGCTCAGCCTCGCTGAGGCGGATGAGATGGTGGAGACCTGCCGGACAGAAGGTGTCGCATTGGCGATTAATTGTGCACGCCGCTGGAATCCGTTCTTTAGTGAGGCTCGAAAACTCATTGACGAAGGCGAAATTGGCGACGTGCTTCAGGTGACAGTCTACGCCCAGTGCGGACTTTCGCATAACGGCAGCCATGCGATTGACATTCTGCGCTATATGGCAGGTGGGAACGTCGAGTGGGTTTTCGGTGAGATGCAGTCCGATGAAGCCGCTGCAGGTGAAAGTGATCTGCAGGGAAACGGCTATCTCGTTTTTGATAACGGTGTTCGAGCATATCTCCGCAGCACGTCGTGTGGTGCTGCACCGTGGGAGGTTGATGTTATCGGCACAACCGGACGTATCCGTTCCGTCAACAACGCCGAGACGTTTGAGTTAATTCGTGTGATCCCCGGCGGACGACGTGGACGCGGCGTGCCTGCACAATGTCCATTCCCGATCCCCGTGCGGATGCCAGGTATGGGCATCACAATCGTTGAGGACCTCATCAACGCCATTGAGAACGGAACTTCTCCGAAGTGTTCAGGCGAAGATGGGCGTGCTGCGTTAGAGGTAGCCGTTGCACTCCGAGAATCGCATCGTCGTGGTGGTGTGAAAGTTGAGCTGCCAGTTGAAGACCGAAGCCTCCGGATTCTTTCCTCGGAGATTCAAGGCGACGACACACCGGCTCGGGTTCGACGGTTACAAGCGAATCGGTAGAAGCTGCGGATGCACTGCAAAATCTCCAAAACAGTGAACCCACGGACTGCTGTAGGAGCGGTCTCCCAACCGCGCCCGCAGAGGATTGAGGTGAGGAAAAGCACATGAAACCAGCGGATTATGCGTTTTTTAAAGAAAATGGCTATGTCTCACTCGGTAAGATTCTGAGCGATGCCGAGGTTGAGCATTTTGTTCATGCTTTTGACCGGGACCGTACTGAGGTTGAAGATCATTGGTATCGTATTGGACACTACCAGACCGTGAATTGCGATGCACTTCTGACTTCACCTGAATTCGACGATGTGATTCGGCATCCGATCGTCATGGATTGCCTACACACACTGATGGGCAATGCCCCTTGCTTTTCAGAGATCTGCATCCGACACATGGCACCGTACGGGGGTGAACTGAATCGCGGCTGGCATAGAGATGGTCCGAGGCATTGGCTTGAACACCCGTTACGTATCGGGTTCATGCAGTTGATGCTGTATCTGACCGATGTTGATGAAACAACGCACTGTTTCTCCCTATCACCGGAATCGGTGGGTGCTGAGATTCTCGAAACGGATGCGCAGTTGGCGCGTGGCGGAATCGTCGATTTGTACGGACCCGCCGGAACAGCCATACTCTTCAACATCGGTGTTTTACACACCGCTACGACCCGTCCCACGCAGGCAGAACGCAAGACGGTCCAAGTCTATTACGGGCATCCGAACCGTCGGTACTTGAGCGAGGATTCGATCATACCTGTCGAACTTTGGCGAGATCATCCCGATCCTGAAGCACGCGCCTTTTATAGTGTATTCAACAATAAAACGCGCGACTACCTCGAACACACGGCTTCAACGGGTGAACTGTCGTTTGAGGATACTTTGGTACTCCTTCGCGAACTGGATGTCAAGCACCGCAAGCGGTCGGGGTAAATTGGCGACGGTCTCTTGGTAACGTTATCGTCTAAAGTTCTCAGTCCTTCAAAACCTCCGCCTGCACCGGATTTACGTAGCACTGATAATGCCGTTCGACCTCTGCGGCTGGTGTAACACCTTCGTGGACATAGACCCCGAATTGCAGACGGAAACGGTCATCTTCCAGCTCATCGGGTGGATGGTGAAGGATGCTCATCTGTTCCGGTACGGCGATTTCCCCGAAAAAGCCCGGATGTTCGGTGTTTTCTGGGTGATCAAACAGTGCGATACCGGCCACGCCATCTCCCACTGTGCCACCTAAATCACACCACCGTGCGCGTTGGTGATGCACCGCTGTTCTGCCAATCTGTCCTTCAGAATTTTCAACGTGCCCTTCCTCTGGGATACCCATTGACGGATTCAAGCGTGCTACGCAGAGGAATTGCCGATCACCGATGTCCAGCGGTGGTGTTGTTTCGTGAATAATTTCCAGAAACCGCCGCGTATCATCCGCATACCATACCCGCGCGGTCCGCGTTTCTGTCATGATAACTTCACCATCTCCCTTGACGTGGATCAGGTCTTCGACAAATTCAGCGTAAACGTTCCCTTCGGTAATTCGGACGAAGCGTTGGTGCAACATCTTTCCACAGGGACCGTAAGGTGGCTCATCCCAATCAGACCAGATATTCGCAGACCCACCTTCACCGTGCCCGCCGTAGGCGAGGTAAAGCCCTGTGTGATGTGGATGGTCTTCGCCACCAGCCCCGCGGACCACAGTCCCGTGATTCGCATTAATGGGCCAAAAATAAGGCTTCCAGACACCGAGAAAGTTGTATCGTGCGAATAACGCGTCATCGGCAGAAATGAGCAGATGCGCGGGTTTCTGTTCGATTTGATAACGGGCTTTTGGTGACGGCTCATTGATCTGTCGGATCGCGTAATGTACCGATGTCTCCGCCGGAAGTTCGCCTGTCTGCCATGCGAGCTCGCGTAGTGTCGGCTCGAATTGACATGGGACATCCTCGCCGGAGGTATGACCGTCTGCATCAGTTATGGACAGCGCAAGTGCTGAAATTCCTTCCTGCCAATCCGGAAAGTAACGTTTCGGCTTGAAACGCAAGCGGACGAGGTCGTTGTGCCGATTGACCGAACCCGCTTCAATTTTGATGATTACACTTCGATTTTGTGTCAATGATTAACTCCTATTCGCTTCACGGTGAAATTGTTCAATCGTCCAGCGTAAGTCGCATACCTCTTGTGCGACGAACGCATCTGATTGACGCAAGTCGTTTGAAAATTATTTTATATTTCTACCAGCTCTGAATGAAGTCTTCTACCTCGAAATTCGCTGGCATGTCTGTCAATTGATAGCGCATCACACGGGATGTTCTGTCGGGAACAGATCGGGCAATCTCTGTCTCGATTTTCTCGTATAGCGTTGAGAACCGTTGCCAGATACTTTCAGCAGCTTCGGCGGAAAAACGATCCGAGAAATCCTCATAGAGATGGAAGTTGAGTCGATGTGCGGAGATTTCCCCGATGCGCTCTTCAATCGGAAGTTTGCTGACTTCAGGGTCTTTGAGTTTACGCACCTTGTCCGCCAACTTTGAGAGGAATACGACCGCGACCATACGTTCCTCTTCACCTGGGTGTAACTTCGCCAACCCATCTTGAAAACCGTCAGCGTCCTTGTTACGGATGGCGTGAAAGGTCGCCTCAATCACATCGGATTGTTGCTGGTGAAGTTGAAAGAAATGTTCAAATTGGGTGCGAGCCTCAGCCGGAAGATGTTGGGTGAATTCCAGATTCCAATAAAAATGGTCAACAATTGGATACGAATCCCCACCGAAAGCACGGTATCCGAGATGAACAGTCCGGCGGAGTTTTGTGCTATAGTTGCTGCCCCAATGCAAACCCATGTGGCTATAGACAACGCCATCGCCTGATGAAAGTTCAATTGGAATCCCACCGGGCATCGGTTCCTGTGCGCGGGTCAATAGGTGTTGATGTTCCTCTGGCGTGTTTGGACGGCAATAACTCCTTGGCACGAGCCAGAATACGCTATCGTCGTACAATGGTATATTCCATTGGACATATCCCGGTCCGTTTTTAACATAATCCATCTGCATGCCCTTTAGCGGTGCCTGTCCCGTCGGATCAATATCGCGATGCCAACTGGCGGGACCGTGATCTTGCACCGGATTACACATCAGTGCCATCAGCGTGATTGCCGCTTCGGGTGCTCTCATAAGTTGCTGACTCACACCGAGGGTGTTCTCATGTAGACAAAACTCGACGGTATTGGCAGTTGCTGCGTCAACGACCTCATCGAAAAACACTCTCGGCTGCGCGCTCGTTGTCCAAACACCTCCGGGTTTTTCGTCCGGTTTCCGCTCCCGTTCCCAGACTACTTTTTGCTTCTCAACGAGGATATTAAAATTCGTCCTCAACGCTTCCAACTGATCAGGCGGAACAACTTGTCGTAGCACAATGTAACCGTCATCAATGAGTTGTTGTGGATCTACCTTCATTGGAAAGTTCCTGTGTTACCTTGGATTTCCGTTAGGAAATGAACCAGTTATATTCTTTGAATTCGACGATCATTAACGATAAGGTTGCGCGGCTTTAATCCGCCCCCAGGTGAGACTTAACTTTTCGGTGGGTTGGACCGCTAAGCCCTGTGACTCAAAATTCTGCTTGATTTCTTCGAGCGTCAACGCTTTCTTATAGATGCGCACTTCGTCCACCGCGCCTATCAAGTACCCATCGGTATTGCCATCTTGAGCAATGTTCCAGTTCGTCTCACCGCCGCCTAAATTGCCGGACATTGCCTCCTCCTCTTTGACGAGGACGCTATCGACATACACCTGTGCCTTATCCGCTTCGCGTGTCGCCACTACATGGTGCCATTTGCCATCGGCGTAATCCTCATCGGTTACCCATGCTTTTCTGACGTTGTTGGCTTGTTCGGTATAGTATCGAAGTTGTCCGGTATTCTGATTAAAGCCCAACCGAAAGAAATGATCGAAGAAATTCGTTTTGTTTGTCAGGATATATTGCCAACCGATACGACTGTTAGGGGTTTTCAAAAACCACGCTTCATACGACGCTGGTTTCTCCCCGATATTGAAAATGATCGGCAGCTCCACACAATCCGGTTTTCCGCCAAAATTGAGTGCGTCTCCGAGATGACCTTCGATGGACTCCGGCTCGCCGACGATTGTCCCATCCTTGCTGCCAACGAGATCTTTAACGGTATCGCCGACGATATCGTTTTTGTCAAGTGTGTAATAACTCACTAAGCCGTCCGTGACGACTTGAGCCTCCACCCGAATAATTAAGGTGAAAGTACAGAGAAAGATAAAACCGGTTTGAATAGCGCGCCAATTTAAACGTTTCGATTTCATGATCGCCTCCATTTTTCCAGTTCAGCGATATGATGTGAAAAATTAACAGATACCCTCTGAATCGCTTTTATTACACTTCAATTGTCGCCATAATGACAAATTTGACGAAGATTGTCAATGAAAAAATCAAATTAATTTTTTTATTGACTTGTGGGTCTAAAACTTGTATCCTCAATAACAACTCATTAATATCATTAAATACAGGAGGTCAAGTACCCCCAGCTAAAGCAGGGGCTTGTTAAGAGGTTAGCCCCAACAAGCCTGCAAAAGCAGTGGGTTTCTCGTTTCGATAAGCAACGTTGCCCAAAACTCATCGTAGCGAAGGGCGCAAGCCGCCCTATAAAGTATATTTAGAGCCGCGTTATGGTCGCGGTCAAGGACAAAGCCACAATGTTTGCACTCAAAGGTTCTGACAGACAAAGGCATTTTGCCTTTTACGCGTTGGCAGCAGTTGGAACACGTCTTGCTGGTATATGCGGGATCAACAGCGTGAAAGTGTTTGCCGTCTCGCTTTGCGATCCATTTGCACCAATCAAAGAACTTGCCCCACGCCACATCGTGGATAGACTTGTCCAGGTTGTTGCTCTTGGTCATGTGCGGAATGTGCAAATCCTCAACGACAACAGCATCAAAACCTTTGTGGTGAAAAAACGAGTAAGCCGTCTTTGCGATGTAGTCCAATCTTTGACAAGCAACCTTATCGTGCTGTTTGGCAAGTGCCGCACGTGCTTTGTAGTAGCGTTTGCTCCCCTTCTGTTTGCGAGAAAGGTCTTGTTGCAACTTGGCGAGTTTCTTTTCGCCTTTCTTATAGAACCTGTGGTTGCCAACCTTTTCGCCGTCAGAGGTGATGGCAAACTTCTTGGTGCCGACATCTACACCAACGGCAGACTTCGGGATGCAGGGCAAGGTATCAGAGATTTCACAGATGATGAAGCAATACCAGCCGCGCGCCGTCTTTTTCAATGTGACTTCTTTCGGGTCTCCATTGAACGGACGGTGCATCCTGATTTTCACTTCACCGAGTTTCGGAACTTTCAATCTGTCCAAGCGCGAGCCTGTTTCACGGATCGGGTTTTGACGAACGCGTTCACCTGTCTTAAGTTTGTGCTTACGCAAACTCCAAGCCACAGAACGGACAGACCTTTTGAATTTCGGGTGTCCTTTCTTTCTCTCTTTCGGGTCTTTACACCTGTCAAAAAAATGGTCATAAGCCGCGTCAAGACGCTTGATGGTCTGCACCTGCATATCCTGCGGGTGTTCAGAGTAATCGGTATTCCCCTTACGAAGATTTGCAAGGTGATTGATCTGGTCATAGCAAGACACCGATATAGAGCCGTAGTTATACATCTGCGAACGCATCTGAAGCATGTAGTTATACAACTTCTTTTGGTGTTTCAACTCGGCATAAAGCCAGCGTTCTTGATCGTGAGTCGGATAGACCCGATATTTGTAAGTGCGTTTCATTTGACTATCGCATATCGCATCTTAACCGCTTATCACAGTCGGTTGGAGGCAAGACTGCACTTGGTGTGTGCAGGTGATAAGTTGCCTCCATGCGATAAGAATAGTATAACATTTATGCACTTTTTAGTCAAGAAAAAACGAATTATTTTTCACAGCACAAGCGATGGTCTAACACACGAGGGCGGATTTTCCTCCCCCGTCTAAAGACGGGGGTTTCCAATCCGTGAACTTCGATGAAAGTGTCCCAGGAGCAAGGACTTCAGATTAATGGTGTTCGGCTTTGGACAGCGGTTCAAGGCAATGGAATACCGATGGTACTTTGTCACGGCGGTCCCGGTGGTTACGATTATCTCTCTCCCATCGCCGACACGGTTTCTGATGTGTGTCAAGTCGTTCGGTATGACCAACGTGGAAGTGGGCGTTCACAACCGGTGGGTCCCTACGATGTGTCTACATTTATTGATGATTTAGAAGAATTGAGAAAACATTTCAACTTTGAATGTTGGATTGTTGGGGGACATTCGTGGGGAGCCGGATTGGCTTTGGCTTATGCAGTCAGATTTCCAGCAAGGACGATAGCCGTTCTTCACATTGCAGGCACAGGTATTGATCCGCGATGGCACGACGAATATCGCGAAAATCGGTTAAATGCGCTGAGTGAATCAGAGCGTGAAGAATATCAATGTCTGCGCGCACAAAGAGAACATGCTGAAGGGGTTGATAAGGAGCGGATATTAGACAGACTTCGCACTTTAAGTAGGCAGACGGATGTATTTGACCCAAATCGGGTTGACGATCTTCCGAGTTTTGATGAACATCCTGTGAGCGATGAAGCCAACGAAAAAGTCGGTACAGACTGGAAAAGTTACACCACAGATTCAGAATTTCAGCAATCCGTTTACAATCTATCTATGCCGGTTCTTTTTCTACATGGTGCCTGCGATCCTCGTCCGAGTCACTTTATAGAAACGCTTGCTGCTAAACTACCTCGTGGTCCCTTTGTATCGATTCCCGAATCAGGACACTATCCTTGGGTAGAGAAACCCGATGAAGTGAAGGCAGCACTTCGGCAGTTTGTTGTAGATTATGCAATTAACGATACAGTATGAGCAGGAAAAGTTTAGGAGAAAAATGAAACGCTATAAGTGGATACACCGCTATGTTAATAGCATCGGAGGTCAACAGATGAAACCAGAATTGAGCATCCTTATTCTACTCACAGGTATACTTTTGTCTCTAACGTTTGTCGGTTGTGGCGTATTTATGCCAAAGGGTGAGTATGAAGCACCACAATTACCAAAATCCGAACTCGCTACTATCAAAATTGATACGGGGGGAGGATGGCTTCAACGATATAATCTAATTGTATTCCGAATTGATGGCAAGTTAGCCTTACGTAAGAAGATTGATGCACTCGAAAAGGTCTCTATTGATGATGAAATTTTGGTTGCTCCCGGAAAGCATAACATGTCAGTGCTCGTTGTATATGAATCTTTTCATGGAGACACACCGGGCGGTCGTCAACACGAGTCATGGTTTTCTGCGGATGTAGAAACCGGCAGCACCTACCTTTTAAAAGTCGAAGGCGGCAGGGAAGCCGACTTTAGGGGCAAACTGGTCGACACAAATGGAGGTAAAGTCGTTAGCAAACCAAGGCTCTTGGATCAATTTGGGTTTAGTGATTCATTATAAAGGTAATTCTAAAATTCACCATAGTTTGAAATAGGAGACGATATGCTAATCCGCGGTGAAGACAGTGCCATTGATCTTCCATCCACGCTAACGGAGGAAGAGAAGTGGCACTATGATTTATTTGGCTATCTCGTGCTTCGGCAGGTGATTTCACTAACAGAGGTTGAACGCATGCTTGAGATCGCCAACGGGTGGTTTGCGAATCCTGAAGCTGCACCTGAACCAGTGAATGTCACCCAAGACGAATACAGCGGCGTGCTGAATAATGTTCAGTACGGCGATCGGATTTTCGAGCGGTTATCGCTGAATGAAAAGGTGATGCGGATTGTGATGGGTCTGATGTGGAATCGTCCGAGACTTTTCAATTGCGCGCTCGTCTTGCAGAAGCAACGTCCTATCCGTGAAGGCGAAAAGGAGAGACTTCATCGCGACACGAGCGGTTTTGACTTTCCAGACGGATTTTATAACCCGCACAATGACTACCAAGCCGGAAACGGACAGATCTATAGTAATTATGTCAATACTGCCATAACACTCGTCGATGTGCCGAAGGACAACGGTTTCATGTGCATCCCCGGCACGCACAAATCGAGAATCAAATTCCCTACGACGCTTGATATTGACAACGAATTGGCACCCGCCATCACCTTTGAGCTAAAGGCAGGGGATTGCCTCGTTTTCTCGTCTCGACTGATGCACGGCGCAAAATTTTGGAAGGTTGATTATCCACGCCGAGTTGTCTTCAATCGGTATCAATTCAGTTTCTACTTCAACGAAAACTATAACCTACCCATAGAAGCACAACGCCACTGCATTTCTGATGATCAATACGAATTGGAATCAATCCAACGCAGCGAAAAGGGATTTGCCAAACGGATCCTTGAAAAGATCGAAAGGGGAGAGGAACTATGCTAACACAGGAAGAAAAATGGTCCCTTGACCTGCTCGGTTATTTTGTGGTGCGTAACGCCGTACCCAAAGCCGATGTTGAACTGATGAAGGCACAGATGTTTGCGTGGTATGAATGGGATGAGGCGGATTTCAAGCATCCTATGCGAATCAACGCACCGGAAGGAAAACCGTGGTGGGTCTATAACATGCATTACGGGCATGAAGCGTTCCAAAGGCTTATTTTGAACCCAGAAATCCTGCGCGTAGCAACGGCATTGACGTGGAACCATCCGCGAGTTTTCGATGTCGTCGCGAATATCTGTTATCCAGATGCAGACGGCTTAGAACTACACGGCGGGCATAAAGGCTGGTTCCGAAGTCCACATCACCAATACCAAGTCGCCAACGATGAAATCTTCGCAAGTTTCTTCAATCTCTCCGTTTCGTTAGTGGATGTGCCACCCGGCAATGGGTTTGCCTGCATTCCTGGAAGCCATAAATCCAACTTCCAGTATCCAGAACACATCACGATGGATGACCCGCCACCGATGGTTCACAATGTTCCAGTAAATGCTGGCGATTTCATCGTATTTCTGCCAAACACGCGGCACGCCGGGAGACGGTGGAATCACGAAGCTTATCCGCGGATGACAGTGTTCTTACGCTGGGTCTACGCAAAGCAGTTTCATCACGTCGATTCGTCCCGGTGGCTTCCGTTTGACGCACATAAGGACGAAATCCCAGAGGCTCTCCACGAACTTGAGGGTCGGGACCATGGACAACGAAAGGCGTTAAATGAACTCATAGATCCGTTTAAAGTCGATGTTCCCGAATGAAAATTCTACCGAACAGGATTTTAAAAGAGCATTAAAACCATTCAATTAAGAGTTGGGATTCGGAGATCCCTCCTACCAAGCGAAACTTGAAAAAAACCTTGACATGAAGCCCAAAAATTGATAGGATTCATAAGGAAATTATTTTTTGTTTCATAACATTGGAGAGATTGATGGCAGCCCCGACGAATCGAGAAGTGATTGCCCAGTGGCGCGATGAACCCGCCCCATTGTTGTCATTGCTGCACGCCTTCCACGACCGAGACGGATTTATTTCGGAGGCAGTCCTTCGCGACATCGCAGTCGGACTTCGGATTCCGCTCGCCGAACTTTTTGGCACCGTAACTTTTTACCACCATTTTGCGCGTGAGGTTTCTCCAGGACAGGACGCTCCGCGCGTCTGTACCGGACCGGTTTGCCGATTGCAAGGCGGCTTGGAAATCCTTGAGGCACTTAAAGACGAGGGCGCGACCGAGATGCCGTGTGCCGGAAGGTGCGACGATTGTGTCCCTGTGTTGAGAGGACATCAGGTATTCGTTGGGAAGCAAGCGGACTCCCTCTCTGTGCAACCCTCCCCTTTACCCCCACCATATCCGGGCGATGGTGAAGAATGTATCTTCGCCGAAATCCGCGAACCCGAACGCAATACACTGGTAGGCTACCGACGTACCGGTGGCTATGAAGCGTTAACGCGTGCGGTGACAACACTGGCACCGACGAATGTGATTGAAACGCTCAAGGAGAGTCAACTTGCAGGTCGGGGTGGGGCAGGATTTCCAACAGGCATGAAGTGGGAATCGGTTTTGAATGCTCCGGGTGAACCGAAAACGATCGTCTGCAACGCAGATGAAGGCGAACCGGGCTGTTTCAAAGATCGGGTTATCCTCGACTACGCGCCGCACGCTGCGATTGAAGGGATGACGCTCGCCGCCTACGCGACAGGCGCAACACGTGGCTTTATCTATCTTCGCTATGAGTATCCAGAAACCTTAAAGATACTGGAACAAGCACTCGCGGAAGCTGAGGGAGCGGGATTACTCGGTGATGGCATCCTCGGTGAGGATTTCAACTTCCACATCTATATTCGACGCGGGGCTGGTGCCTATGTTTGTGGGGAAGAAGGTTCGCTATTGAACAGCCTTGAAGGGAAGCATCCGTTTCCAAGGAACCGTCCACCTTACCCTGTAACACACGGATTTGAGAACTTGCCCACCGCTGTAAACAACGTGGAGACACTCGCCGCCGCTGTACAAATCTTACGCCACGGTGCAGCGTGGTATAAAAACCTCAGTTATGACGAAAACTTAGCAGGCACAAAGATTATTAGCCTCTCTGGGGACATTCGGAGGCCGGGGAATTACGAGGTGCCGTTCGGACTTCCGTTGAAAACGCTTCTCTATGAATGGGCGGGTGGTGCCTCGGAGGGACGTGAAATCCAAGCGATTACGACAGCGGGGTTATCTGGCGGATTTATCGCTGGAGATGACTTGAATATTACGATTGATGAACCGAGTTTCCAGAAGGTGGGTGCGATGCTTGGTGCCGCGGGAATCATGGTTTTCGACGACACGCGAGATATGCTTGATGTCGCCCGCAATGCGATGGAATTTTTTGCTGAGGAATCTTGTGGAAAATGTTTTCCCTGTCGTATCGGCACACATCGATTGACAGAACTTTTGTCCGCGCCACTGAATCCGAATTCGGAAGCACTCATCTCGGAGATTGGAGCCGTCATGAGAGCAACGAGTGCTTGCGGACTCGGCACCGCTGCACCAAATATTACAGATAGTTTAATGCGGTATTTTTAATAGTTGTCAGTAGTCAGTTATCGGTTATCGGTTAAGAGATTTTAGTGTGAAATTCACAATTTTCTGGAATGCTCCAAATTAGCGTAAATTTTTCTAAACCGTTCTTAACCGACAACCAGTAAAAAAAATGTGGACTCGCGGGTTTATTCTTCTTTGCGCCATTATATTTGTTGTCGGTTTGGTAACAGGACCGGTCCAAATGCTATTTCCGGTCTATGCGGAGACGATTTTAGAAGAGACAGCACTGTTCGCAGCATTGTTACGTGCGTTGCCTATCGGACTCGGCGGTATTTCGGCGCTGATCGGTGGAACACTCAGTGATCGGTTCGGACGGAAACCGACGATACTCATCGGGATGACAGGCGCGATCGTCATCGGTGCGCTTTTCACGACCGAAACGCCGCTGTTCATCTGGGGTATCCTCTGCTACGAAGGCATCGCCTCCGGGTTTAAAACCGCAGGTGGACAAACCTATCTCATCAGCGTCGTGCCATCAAACCGATTGGGAGTGGCGACGGCACTGTACTTTATCAATATGACTGTTGGAAGTGCAGTTGGGAGTGCCATCGCAGGCGAGGTCATTGACCGTATTGACTATAGGGTTTTCGGGATCGGTGCGATCATTCTATGCAGCGTGTTCTTTGTGGGGGCATGCCTCTTTTTGCCGCGGTTGATGCAGCAGTCTTCCAATAGGCGACGGGAGCAAGGCGGGATATGGAAATCGGCACTGAATATTGAGTCATATCTAAACCTGAGTCGGCGGCGGAACATACAGATGCTGATCGGTTTACGGGTTTTCCCGACTTATTATTGGGGCTCTGTGAACCTGCTCATGCCCGTCTTGATAGCGCGCATCGCTGGCGTTAAAGCGACGGGTTATTACGGCGCGGTGAGTTTACTGTTCGCTTTTGGGTGCCAATTGGCTGTCGGAAGAATATGCGATAGGATTGGGCATCGCGCGCCTGCACTCGTGTCGAACGCAATTGTTACACTTCTCGCTTTTGGCGTGGCGTTTTTTCACGACTCATTAATCGCTCTGGAAGTTTTCGGGGTTCTCGGCGCAGGTGCTGCGTGGTCACTTTCGACAACGATTCCGAGGTTTATCAATGAATTTACCGAACCTCATGAGAAAGGACACGGCGTTGGTCTCACGCACTTGGCATGGAGTAGCGGATTTCTTCTCGGCTACGTCGCAAGCGGCTATCTGCTTAATATCTCTGTTCAAGTTCCATTTATTGTCGCGGGAATTTCTCTGATTTTTTCAACGGCTATTGCCTATAGATTTTGGTCTTTTAAACATTAAATTTTCACTCTGTTTTCTTCTTTGACGAAAATGGTTTTCGCTTTGTTTGTTCCTTTTTTACGGAGGATTACCATTTATAGTAAGGTCCAAAAACATGTAGACAGTTGTTCAGTGAAGGAGGGAAACGCCCAAGCAAACACCCTTACGGCCGCTGGCGAGGTTTGTAACCTCGCCGTCCCACAATGTCAGAGTAATTGTAGATTTTACTGTAATTTCATAAACCGGTAGGGGCACTTTATATGTGTGCACTGCATCACAAAAACCGCGGTTAGAAGCCGCGACTACAAAACGAAGGAAAGCATAATGGTTATTGCAGAACTTGATTTAGAAAATGCAGAACATCGTGAACTCACCAATTCTGAGTGGCGTTATGGCGACGGACTCGTTCCGGGTGAACCCAATGGTGGTTTAGTTAATCTGATGAAAGAGTCACCCGCTCGCCTTGCTGACTATGATGATTCAGGGTGGCCCATTTGTGAGGATATCCAAGCAATCATCTCCGAAGGACTCTGTTTCGGTTGGTATCGTATCACCGTGACACTTCCAGAGGAAGTTGATGGGGTCTCAGTCGCCGGTTCGCAGGTGTGGTTCCACACGTGTATTGACGACTACGGCGAAGTCTGGGTTGATGGTGAAATCGACTTGGCTTTCGGAGAGTCGGGACGTGGTGCCGCCTCTGGTTTCAATACGCCCCAACGCGTCGTTGTCACCGAAAGTGCCGAACCGGGTGCGAAACATGTTCTCGCATGCTTGGCGATCAACGGTCCTCTTGCCAGACCGGGCGGTGGTATCTTCCTCCGTTTTGCCAAATTAGAGTTTGAACGGGAATAGCGGTCAGCCATCAGCAGTCAGCAATCAGTTATAAGATGTCTCGCAGTGTGAGCCATTATCCGTAGGGCAATCCCTTGTGGTTGCCCTGTCTTTGTGGCTTCTTTGCTGACTGCTCACGGTCGACACCAGAATAAAGGTAAAGAATTGAGCAGAAAAGCAGTCGTCCTACTGAGTGGCGGCTTGGATTCAACAACAACACTCGCCATCGCGCACGATGAAGGTTATGACACCTACGCGATGAGTTTTCGGTATGGTCAACGGCACACAGTGGAACTACAGTGTGCCGAAAACGTCGCAAAGGTAATGGGTGTGAAACAGCATATAGTCGTTGACATCGACCTTCGTACCTTTGGGAAATCTGCATTGACAGCAGATATTGAAGTTCCAAAGAATAGATCTGATGCGGAGATGGGAAATGGCATACCGATAACTTACGTCCCCGCCCGAAACACGATTTTCCTCTCCTACGCCCTCGCTTATGCTGAAGTCCTTGGCGCGGATACCATTTTCATCGGTGCCAATGCTATTGATTACAGCGGTTATCCTGATTGTCGTCCTGAATATATTGATGCCTATCAAGTGATGGCGAACCTTGCGACACAAACTGGTGTTGAAGGGAAAACGAAATTGACAATCCGCGCCCCACTTATTGATAAAACGAAGGCGGAGATCATCCAAATTGGCGCGGCACTCGGTGTCGATTATAGTCTCACTTTAAGTTGCTACGATCCAGATACGGAAGGCAGAGCGTGTGGGGGTTGTGATAGCTGTCTGCTCCGAAAGAGAGGCTTTAAAGAGGCAGGCATTCCCGATCCGACTCACTATATCTAAAGCGAGGCATTCAAAAATTATGACAAAGGCAGTTTTCTTTGATTTTTACCAGACATTAGGCGTTTGGGGAGAATCACTTAGACCCAGACTTCAAAAAATCACAGATCGGTATGGGTGTGAAATTGATTGGGGACGCTATGACACAGCACGCGAAAACCTCTATGCGGACGCTTCAGGTTCTGATCCTACAACGCACTCGCTTCTTGGAACAATGCAAGAGATCATTGAGAGTTATTGTGAGTTTGTAAAAGAACTCGGCGTGCAAGAACATGTAGAACAGGTGACGTGGGAACTATTGCAATCCGAACACTCACTTTTCGCTGCCAATGCCGCTACGCTCTACGATGACACTGTCCCGACCCTTGAGCATTTACGAACCGCTGGCTTCAAGTTAGCGATTGTTTCCAATTGGGATACCCCCCTGGACCCGCTTACCGAACGACTCGGTATTGCCAACTATTTCGACATAATCGTCGCCTCGCACGATACGCGTGTCCGATCCGCAAAACCGGATCCATACATCTTCAACTACACGCTTGCAGCGGTCGGAGTTTCAGCAGCGGAAACCGTCCACGTAGGAGATACCTACGAAGCGGATATAATCGGCGCAAAAAACGCTGGCATTCGTCCAATACTCATTGACCGAGACGGTACCCAAACCGACAAATGGGATGAGACAATCCAAAGTTTGTCTGAATTGCCCGAACTGCTTTCTAATTGTGTTTGTAATGTATGAGACGAGGAAATTATGATAAAAGCAGTTTTCTTTGATTTTTTCAAGACGCTGTTTGTTCACGAAGAACAATCGTTTGAAAGGAGCCTACGGAAAATCGCAGCACGATATGGTGTTGAAATCAATTGGGAACGCTTTGAAACAGCGGTAGAACGCCTCTTTGCCAGCACGTCGGCACCCGCCCCTGCTACCGATTATTCTCTGCTGGAATCGTCGATAATCGTGATGATGCGAGAATGCGAATTTATTAGAGAAATCGGGATTGAGAATCATGTAGAACAGATGGCATGGGAACTGTTACAATTTGCTGGACACCCACTCTTCGGTGTCACTAACGCTATACTCTACGACGATGTTGTCCCGACCCTTGAGCATTTGCGAAACGCGGGTTTCAAGTTAGCGATTGTTTCCAATTGGGATACACCCTTGGACCCGCTCACCGAGCGATTGGGGATCGCCGACTATTTTGATGCCATCGTCGCCTCGCATGATGTGCGCGTCCGCTCCGAGAAGCCAGATCCACATATCTTCAACTACGCGCTCACTGCAGTCGGAGTTTCAGCAGAAGAAGTCGTTCATGTCGGTGATACCTACGAGGCGGATATCGTCGGAGCGCGAGATGTAGGGATTCGTCCCATATTGCTGGACCGAGACGGCACACAAGCCGGTAGATGGGAGGAAACAATTCAGAGTCTCGCCAAATTGCCGGAACTACTTGCTTAGTTACCGATTCAATGTGCGTCAATACGAGAGAAATAGGGTTTCATATCCCATAACAGAATGGTGCCATCGTAGCTGCCACTTGCTAACAGGGTGCCGTCCGGCGAAAAGGCGAGCGACTGAATATCGGTTGGATGACTCCAAAAGGTGGCGACGTTTTCACCCGTGGTAACTTCCCACAAACGGATAGACACTTTATCAGCACCTACTCCTGGTAACCACGATGCCCCTGAAACGAGATATCGTCCACACGGAGAAAAGGTTAACGCTTCAGCTCTGCCGCATCCTAGTGGCAAACATATCACCATACGGATCTCATAAGTTGTAGTATCCCACAATCTAATTTGCCCCAACACGTCGCCTGCAATCAGGTCACCATCGGGAGAAAATGCAATTGCTTTTGGGGTACGCTTATCCTCTGAACCTTTCTCCAAGTGTCGGAGTATCCTCTGAATTTGGTGATCGTTGCCTTTATATTTGGTAGCATCTCGGGGGCGGTTTGAGGAGAGTTCAGCAATTTGCTTACCGCTCTCAATATCCCATAACTGGGCTTTTTGTTCGTTATGCGCACTCACAAGATGCTTTCCATCCGGTGAAAAAGCGATTGACCAGATCCAATCTGTCTCTTCTGTGAACATTTGGAGTTTATAGCCGTGCTTGACGTCCCATACGCCTAAAACACCGTTAGAATCCGCGCTCACCAATAGATCGCCCTTTGGAGAGAAAGCAAGGGCATAGAGCCCTGCTTGATGTCCTGTGAGTTCGACGGGCGGTGTATCTGGTTTTTCAAGGTTCCAGACTCTCACAATCTTATCAGAAAAAGTGGCTGCCAATTGGTTTCCACAGGGTGAGAAGTCGATCGAACGGATTGCTTCAAAACTTTCACACCTGAATGTCGCTTTTCGTTCCCATTCCTGAACGTTCCATAAATAGATATCACCTGACCAATGTCCAGCAGCCAATGTCTGTCCATCTGGCGAGAATTTTACGGAACCACATACAGAATCGTGATACTGGATAGCAGGAGATTGGGGGACGGGGTCTCCGATGTTCCAAGTCTGAATTGTATCTTTACTGCCGATAACTAACTGCGAACCCGTGTGGGAAAAACGGAATCCCCGAACCTTCTCTTTATACGTTAAGGTTGCTATCTTTTTCGTCCGCTCCACATCCCAAACGGTAAGAGTCGTTTCAGACGCTGTCGCAGCAAGTAAGATGCCGTCAGTTGAATAAGTGTACTGCACTAATCTTGTCGCCTCCGGCATTGATGTGATAAGCGATTGTGGGTCTTTAGTGGTGAGTTTGTCAACTTCCCACTTGTAGAGACCTCCATCCAGATTCATCGAGTTCAGGAACTCACCGCTTGGTGAAAAAAACAGGTCAATCACCATAGTTGACTGTCCAGTGAGATGAGCAAGACGTTCACCTGTTTCGATATCCCAGACTGAAAAGGTATTTTCGGGGGTTCCCCCTACGAGGATCCTTCCATCTGGAGAAAAGGCAAGAGGAATGACACCAGGACGATAGCGGGGTTGTAGTTCTTCGTCAACGGTGAATTTTGCAATCTGTTCACCTGTTTTGAGGTGCCAGACGTAAATGGCATCGTATCTTCCACCAGAGGAGGCTAAGCATTGCCCATCGGGTGAAAAAACGAGCTCGGAAGCCCGGTCAAATCGACCCATCCGTTGCATTTTTGAAAGGCAACGGTGATTTTGTACATCCCAAACTTTAATCTGACCGTCTCGGTTACCAGTAGCAAGCAGCGCACCATCCGATGAAAATTTAAGGGCGGAAACCATCCCACGTTCTGTTTCCCATAGATCAACCGGCTTCATCGTTGCAAGTTCATACCACCATAATCCCATCCATGTGCCGACAGCGAGATGTTTTCCGTCTGGGGAAAATTCAGCCGGACGCGCTAGCCCACGTCCTAATCGGGCAATCGCCCTTTCTGGGAGTGCCCAGGTGGTGACATCCGTATTATTTATGCCTGTTTCTTGGGGGGCTGTCTGTGGATTTCTATTTTCCAATGTATAGGTCCCATAGTTCATCTACTCACTAAACCGAGAGCGCAGTGCCCACAACCCTTGTCCGGGTTCACTGATATAGAAAAAACCACCGTCGTTGAAACCATCAACAAGCGTTTCAGGATTGTATTCAGCGAGCACCTCATTGACAGGTGCCCATTCATAGCCAACCGATTCAATCTCGGCTTGGGTAAGGTGTTCCGTCGCATAAGTGACCTTGAAACGTCCCTCGGTGCTACCGTGAATCAAGTGTGCAGCGGCGGAGAGGTTCTCTTGCAGTTCAGGGTTTTCCGAGACTGCGTTGAGCGTCGCGGGTGTGCCGCGGTAGCCATATTTTCGGATAAGTCGGTCGATTTCCGCGTCCTCACCGAATTCGCGGAGTCCAGGTGCGATGATAATCAGTTCGCCGTCGTCCGCCATCGCCATCCGTGTCCGATAGATCGCCTTGTTACCGAGCCACGTACTTTTAAACTCCCGCGGATCCAAGTAGGCGACCACTTTCGATAGCGGTTCATCCAAAAAGGTCATGTTAACAGACCTGCTCAATTCTGCAGCAATCTCAAAGGTATGGGCATCATCACCGACATAAAGTCCGCGCATCACGCGTTCCCCGGAAGCATCGGTATCCATGACGCTCATGACATACAAAATGCCGAGTTGTTTTAGGTAATTGGCATGCGCGTAATTCAACACTCTCCTGACAGAGGTATCTGTTCGTCCCATCAGGCGTTCCATGCCGTCTACGGCACCGAGGAAATGCGATTTGTTAATCATCTCAACCCCACCTGCACCGACAAGAACGTTTTTAAACCCGTTGGCGATACCGATAACCTCATGCGGAATCACCTGTCCAACGGAGATGATGAGTTCGTAGGGGCTGGGTGACCCAGCCCCTACGAGACGGTGATTTACAGCGACGGGAATGCTATAATCGAGTTTGCCGCCCGAAACCTCCTGCACGAATTCAGATGGCACTTCCCCAAAGTGATGTAGTCCGGTCCGCCAATGATGGACGTGATAGGTCGCCTTGGGCAGATCGCCATACATCTCAGCGATCTGTGCTTTGGTCATCGGAGCGTGTGTGCCGATAGCGGGGAGGATGTCAAAGGTGGTACCGTTTGCAGCGTCCCACAATTGATAAAAAATTCGGGTGAGTTCGCCAGCGTTTGAGTGGAGGCGTGTTATATCCGGTGGAATCACTAAGATTTTCTTTGGAATACCACCTAACTTGAGGAGTGCCTCGTGCAGTAAGGCCCGTTTTTCTTTCGTTGTGATAACGGTTTCTTTTCTACCGTGGGCAATATACGTTGACATATTTTATTTTCCCTTGCGGTTTGGTGAGGTGAATTGGGTGATAACATCAGGATAGAAGGCGGAAAGAACTATCCTATGTGAGGGAACTTCCTTCCGACCTTCCAGCCTTCCACGCGTTTCCTTAGCAGACCTACCTTTAATAAGCATCCTTAATCGCGCCCCAGGTCGTGCTTAGTTTATCTTGTGGTTCGACGGGTAAAACCAAGTCCTCAACGGCATCACCGACAAAAATGTTATCAAGATAGACGAGCCCATAGTGACCAAACTTACCGGTTTTGAAGTTTCCGTCTTCACCTTCCGTCGCTGGATCGACTTTGTCAAATGGGGTTTTGTCGTCCCGTTCTTTCAACTTGAAGGTAAATTCATCACCGGAGAGGACCAGTTGTGCACGATACCAGACTTCGGGTTCGTTTTCTACCATCCCATCTTTGACCTTTGCCCAACCCCCTTGACGTTTGTAAAAGTGGTACTCTCTACCCCCTTGCCGTCGGTCACTTAAGTAAAACTTTTCACCATCTTGGAAGCGGAAGACGACACCCATGTAGAAGTCATCGGGGAACATCATATCCCACTCAGCGACGTAATCATCCCAACTGGCATCTCCGATGACGTAGATAGAGCCGCCGACATCGTGCCGTGAGTCGTTAGATGGATTGTCAGCGGTCAACAAAACCTTATTGCTTGCTTTTTTTGGGTCGGCGACAACTTTAGCGGTTGTTTTGCCGTCGTGTCCGACCTCCCATTTGCTGGGTTCACTTCCGATCTTATCCTTCTCAAAATCGTCGTGAAACAACAGCACTGCCGAGGTCTGCATCGTTATACCGAAGCACAGCAAAAACACGACAATTCTAAGAGCAAGTTTCGTTTTTTGAAAAACTTGGGTGCATTGGAAAAGAGATAAATATCTGAAAAGCATTTTCTTCTCCTTATTGGGACGCGGCAGGATTAAAAACCCCGCCAACGCAAGTCAGAGCAAGATTTGAATTTACGCTTTACCCCTGGTTACAAAGGTGATTTCAATGTCAAACTCATTACCTTTGGCATCGAAGATTTTGCCGACAATGACGTAGACGGTTTCGTTGACGAGTTCTCTGCCTTTAACAAGCTCAAGTGTACCTTCGGTGCCAGCAACTGTTGCGATCCAACCAACATCATCTCCGCCTTCAGTTTGGAGGGCGATATTCCCAAAGACATCTTCACTGAACAGGATCACGATCTTCCCGTCGCTATTGATAAGTTCGGGATCGACATCCGTGTCACCGTCTTCGACAGTGCCACCTGTGATTTCCGGCGCGGCGCAGCAGGGCCCGAGGACTGTGTAGGTAAGCTTTTGGATTCCATCAGCCCATGTAATTGTTAATGCGAGGGTACCAGGAGTAAAAGGACCCGTGATCGTCGCTGTCTTGCCTACGAACGTGACAGTACCAACACTCACCCTGACATCAGTGGGTGGGTTGTCAAAGGTAACCGTGATCCACTCATTCGGGCCGATCTCGCCGCCCGGCGGGGTTGCACTTATGAAGTTAACTGGAACAGGTTCTTCTCTGTCTTCGCCAGCACCACAACCGTCGAGCATTAAAACAGCGAGCAAACTTGCCAGTAATAATGCTAAGTTTCTAAATAATTTTGCCATTATAACTTCGCTAACAGAAAGATTGGAAAGAGCGTCTATGCAGACGTTTCTACGCTACGACGTGATTTTTCAGGACACCGATCCCCTCAATCTCAACCTCAACGACATCACCGGCTTTCAAAGCGGACGTTGTGCCGGGTGTACCGGTAAAGATTGCATCTCCTGGTTCAAGGGTGATTGCCTGTGAAATGAAACTTACAACCGTCGTCACTGGGAAAATAAGGTCTGCGGTTGTCTGCTTCTGCACGACTTCGCCGTTGATGCGGGTCTCCAATTGCGCGTCCGTATAATCAACGTCCGTAGCGATGACGGGACCGATGGGTCCAAAGGTATCGGATGCTTTGGCGCGCCACCACTGCATATCATTGCTCTGCCACGTGCGTGCACTGACATCGTTGCCGCAGGTCACGCCTAAAATATTGGCGGCTGCCTCTTCCGGTGTCGCTTTCCGAGTCCGTTCCTTCATGATGACGACGAGTTCACCCTCTGCGTGGACTTCATCATCGCCATCAGGGAGTTCAATGTTGCCCTCTGGGTCGTTGATACAGGAAGGCGTTTTGATGAAGATTTCAGGGTTCTCTGGCTCTGGAGCACCATCTAAATGGCTCCGGTAATTCAAACCGACAGCCAATACCTTTGTCGGTGTTGTCGGTGCGAGAAGTTGGACATCCGCTAATGCGACGGTCTCACCTGTCTCGCTATGTTCACTGAACGGGCATCCCGATATCACGCTCAGACTTTCCCCTGAGACGATGCCATAACTGATTGTTCCATTTAATTCATATCTTGCTAACTTCATAGTAGTCTGTTCTTAAAAACCTATGTTTTTCTGAAGAAATCCATAGCATTCTTAAAGGGTCCTTAATCCCCTGTTCCGACACCCGTCAGTGTCTTGGTTTCCTGCCTACACCCAACTTAACCTGCTACGTGGCAGAAGGTATAAGCGACTTGCTTGCACCAAGGGTCGCGGTGCAAGGACGAACCGTCAAAGCACGAGCGACATTCTTAATGAATATCCCACGTGCGCCGTTCAAATCCCTATCCATTCGATGACCATCCGATGACTTGATAATTTTAGAACCGCCAAGGTTCGTGATAATTTCGCCAGTCCAAGACACCGTTTTTGAAGTATACGCTTCACACACATCTATCACTTGGACACCATATTCTTTCGCTTTTTGTTTCAAGAAAACTTTGAAACGATAATGTGAAAGCGTCAGCATCTGCCTAACAGATTTCTTTCGCAACTTTCTCCCACCGCGCTTTGTCATCTGCTTCGTCTCAAAAGTCGGGAGCAAAATGATGTCAAAGTTGGTTACGAGAAAGTGGGCAATCTTCTTGTGAAGTTCATCAATAAGGTTACGGATTTTGACTTTGATTCTGTTTGCTGCTTTGCGCAGAGTGCGCCGTAGCGGGCGTTGCTCTTGCGTTGCGCGTGAGTAGAGATTATCGCAGTGTTGACAAAGCCTTTGAATACGGTTGATACACTGCTGACCTAACCAACCGAAGCAATCTTCAGAGAAAAACGTCATAAAATCACGAACACCGGGGTCAAGTGCTACTATTCTACCGCTTGGTTCTCGCGTCTTTTTCTTCTCAACATAGGAAATACACAGAAAATATCTTCCGTTTTCCATTATCAGTTGAGAATCCTTGACTTCCGCATCCGTATCTCGTTCTGAAACCTTACCAGTGTCTTGTGGTTTAGCTGGCAATGCTTCTGACATCTTCATCTCACCTAAAAATCGCACATAGAATCCGTTTTTCTTCAGCGAATCCGCGCGAAGATAGAGCGTCTGGCGAGGGGTCTTTCTTGACCGAAACTTAACATTTTGACGCTGCCCGGTTGCTTTTGCTTTTATCTTCGCATTGCTAACGGCTTGACACGCATCCATCACCGCGCCCACTTTGATCTGACGCGGGGTCTCTACATGCCATTCGGGGAGTTGGTCAAAAACAATCGGGACAAGCCCTTTGAAGTTTTTCGGGGTATCTTTCGCTTCTAAGGCAGACACAGATTCATTGTAGACATACCGAGATGTGCCAAACCATCTATGAAGAATCGCTTTCTGTGCCACCGTGGGAAAGATTTCTATCTTCTTTGATTTGGTCACGGTATCGACGGAGTCCGCACATCCTACGGGAAAAGACATGCAGAATTGCGAGGAGATCGGTAGTAAGTTCCTCTTCGGGACTGTAAATAGTTTTGTCGAGAACCACGACTTCTCCACCGTTTTGTTCGACCAAGAACTGTATGACTTCGCCGCCGAAACGGGCGAGTCTATCCCGATGGGCAACAACAAGGCGGAGTTTATCACCTCGCAGGACGCGTTCCAATAAGGTTCTAAGTCCTTCCCGTTTGAAGTTGATACCACTGCCGAAGTCTTTGATGATTTCTGCGTCCGGATAGTGTCTTTGCAAGTAGGCGACTTGGGACGCAAGATCGTCTGCTGGTTTCCCTTTTCCACTAACCCTGCAATATCCAACGGTAATAATATCTGTTCCGGTTTGTGCATCTAAATATCCTTGCACATCATAACGCCTTTGTCCACCCGGTGTTCTAATGGTAGAGATTGTGCCATTCTCTGCCAAGCGTCGGAGCCTGTCTATCGAAATACCGAGAATCTCCGATGTTTCTCGTGGTGTTTTATAGTGTTTCATACGATGAGTATACCACAAAAACACAGAAAAAACAAGAAAAACATAGATAATTAACTATTTAGGGAATGCTCCTTTTTTATAAGTTGTCAGCAGTCAGTCGATGTTTGTGGAGGTTGCACTATTTTTGCCCTGAATATCTCTTGACTGATAGCCGATAACTGATGGCTATTATACTGTGTATACGGTGGTCTGTCAATTGATTTCTTTGGAATGGCTGTCCAAAACCCTCAGCAATCAGCAGTGTTGATGTGGTTACATTCCAGTCTTTATATTTCATCCTAATTTGACATTACCCTCAAAATGTGCTACAATTTCTGGTGTAATTCATAACCTTTTAGTAAAAAACACATAAGAAATAATTAGAAAATCAAAAAACGAAACCTGTAGCCTGCAACAATGGCGCAGGCGGGTCTAAAAAAGGCACATGAAAGTCTTAACGACCATCGTTCTTCCGCAAGGTAAATTAAAATTATGATAAAAATTGGAATCGTTGGTGCCTCTGGATATAGCGGCAGTGAATTGTTACGCTTTCTCGCGAACCACTCTGGCGGGCTGCAGGTCGCACTCTGCACTTCTGAAACCTACGCCGGTCAATGTATTGATAGTGTCCTACCGAACCTCCGCGGGTTTCTCTCGTCTGCATTTGAACCTTTAGACCTTGATTCCCTGAAAGAAAGAGTAGATGCCGTTGTCCTTGCAGTTCCACATAAAGTGGCGATGTCGTTCGCTCCAAGAATTCTGGCACAAGGTTTACGCGTCGTGGATTTCAGTGCAGACTATCGACTTGAGGATGCTGAAACATACCGGGCGTGGTACCATGTTGAACATACAAGCGCAGAACTAATGCCGCAAGCGATATACGGATTGCCGGAACGGTATCGTGCCAAGATTCGGGATGCCCAACTTGTAGCGAATCCGGGGTGTTATCCAACGAGTGCTATACTTGCAGCGATGCCGCTGGTCGCCAACGGCGTAGTGGAATTAGACTCCATCATTGTTGATTCCAAATCCGGTATCTCTGGTGCCGGTCCGAAGCCGAGTGAAAATACACACTATCCGAATCGAGAGTCTAACGTTGTCGCCTATAACATCGGTGTACATCGGCACACCCCGGAGATTGAACAGGAATTGGGGACTGTTGCCTCGGAACCCATTCGCGTGACATTCACACCGCACCTTGTCCCGATGACGCGGGGTATTCTCAGCACTGTCTATATGCGTCTCACCGAGGAGATGTCCACTCAAGAAGCCCTCGGCATATACTCAGGATTTTACGAGAACGAGCCGTTTGTCCGGGTGCTTCCGTCGGATACATACCCAGAGACAAAGGCAGTGCTCGGTAGTAATTATTGCGATGTTGGGCTTGAAGTCGATACGCGGACCCGCCGCGTCGTAGCGATGGCGGCGATTGATAACCTTGGTAAAGGTGCTGCAGGTGCTGTCGTGCAGAATCTCAATCTGATGTTCGGCTTCAATGAAACCGATGGGCTGAAGGTGCCGGGGATGATGCCGTAGAATGGCTGTCAGTTGTTAGTTGTCGGTAATATAGATTTTGTAAACAAGTACACCTTTTTCTTGCTGCTGAATGTTATTCGGAGGCTCTTGTGCCAAAAGTTATGATTGTTGCTGGGGAGCCCTCTGGTGACCTACACGCCTCTCAGGTTGCCCACCAGCTCAAGGCACGCTGTCCCGATATAACACTGTTTGGCATGGGCGGTGACCGGATGGAAAAGGCATCCGTGAAACTCGACTTTCACATCCGAGACTCCGCTGTTATGGGATTTGTCGATGTTATCACCGTCCTACCGATGTTCCTTCGGAAACAGGCGTATCTGAAACGGCGAATCCGCCAAGAACGTCCCGACGCGCTCCTTCTCGTCGACTTTGCCGAGTTTAACATGCCGTTAGCCAAGTTTGCGCAGAGACAGGGCGTTCCAGTTGTCTATTACATCCCTCCCAAAGCGTGGGCGTGGCGTGCAAGTCGGGCGCGGAAACTGGCGAGGTGGGCAAACGTTGTCGCAGCTATCTTCCCCTTTGAAGCAGAATTTTACCGAAACGCGGGAGCAAACACCGAGTTCGTTGGACATCCGCTCGTCGATTTTGCGCAAACCTCCCTCAGTACGCAAGCGGCACGCGAACATCTCGGCTTATATGAAACAGAGGATCCTGTCATCGGATTGATGCCAGGGAGTCGGCGTTCCGAGATCCACCACATCTTCCCTGTCATGCTGGAAACCGCTGCGAACATCGCCGAGGTCTATCCAGATGCACAGTGGATTCTCCCGTTAGCCCCAGGAATCCCACGCGAACTCATCGCGAGGTACCAGCAGGAACTAAAGGCGGAGCTTCCACCCATCAAAATTGTGGAAGACGCAACGTATCCCGCAATGCGGGCATCGACCCTGCTATTGGTTACCTCCGGCACGGCGACGCTTGAGGCAGCATGCATCGGGACACCGATGATTATCCTCTTTCGTACTACATCGCTTAACTGGCACATCGTCAAAGCGTTGACACCATTAGAACGGAGTGGACTTCCTAACCTCATTGCTGGACGTGATATTGTCCCGGAACTGCTACAGACAGAACTGACCCTATCTGCCTTGACGGAACTGTCCCTTGATTTTCTGCAGAATCCACAGAAACGGGAGGTACAGCGCGAGGCACTTCAAGCCGTTTATGCGCAACTCGGCACGATGGGTGCCGCTGAACGCACCGCCGAATTGGTGTTGGATGCTGCAGAAAACCTGTAAAGTGCTCTAAAGTGCCTAAAATTGTTAGAAAACCTTCTTTCAACTTTACAGACTTCGCGACTTTAGTACATTTGCAAACTTTATTCACTATGGAATTCGCACGCACTCGTGACCTTGCCGCACTACAGCAGAGGCTGCTCGCCAGTCCCTTACGTTTCTTATTAATTCCGCTTAGTTGGCTCTATGCTGCAGGGGTCTCAGTCCGAAACCGGTTTTATACACTCGGCGTGTTTAAAGCGCGCAGCCTGCCGTGTCGAGTCATCAGTGTCGGTAATATTGTTGTCGGTGGAACGGGTAAGACCCCTGCTGTTATCACCATTGCGAAACATCTGAAAAAAGAAGGACAGGGGGTCGCTATTCTACTGCGCGGTTATAAACGCCAGTCTCGTGAAAAGATAACAATTATCTCAGACGGTGAAAAAGTGTGTGCTTCCTTAACGGAAAGCGGCGACGAAGCATACATGATGGCGAGGCACCTCAACGGTATTCCGATTATCGCAGGTAAATGCCGCTATCTGGCAGGGCAGGTTGCACTTGAACGCTTTAATGTGGATGTCTTGCTTTTAGATGACGGATTTCAACACCGGCAGCTTGCACGTGATATTGATATTCTCACTCTCCCCGTAACACACCCTTTTGGCAATCCACAGGGATTGCTGCCCGTGGGGGCCTTGCGCGAACCACCCTCTGCTCTCCAACGCGCAGACCTCATCCTGCTAACGCATGCAGACGCACCTAACATTTCCTTATGTGCGAAAAAAGCAGTGAAGCAGTTGGCACCGAACGCCTTAATCTTGGAGAGCGTCCACCAACCAACATATCTCTATCCTTTAGGATCTGAAAACAACGAAAGGAATATAAACGTCCACACCGATATAAAGGAACTCAAAGGAAAAAGGCTTCTCGCCGTCTGTGGGATTGGAAATCCAGATGCGTTTGTCGCAACGCTCATGCGGTGTTACCCAGAAAACGTTGAATTACTGGCGTTTCCTGATCATCATGTCTATACGGAAGCGGACAGGCAACAGATACATACTGCGTTTCAAGCATCGGGGGCGGATCTGATTGTCACAACACAAAAGGATGAGCAGAAATTGGCAAGAATAGCAAAGAGGCAGTCAACCGTCGGCAGTCAGCAAAGAGAAGATCGAGAGGGATACCTTCATGAAACCTCTTGGTTTCCGAGAGCCTTTTTCGTTTTAGCAATCTCGCTGGTCGTTACGGAAGCGAACAATTCACCAGAATGGCTGTCGGCAGTTAGCAGCCAGCAAAAGAGGAGTGCGCTAACGCTTGCGTCTTAACTAATGGCTGTTTCTGTTAAGCGTTAATTTGCGGTTTTCTAATAACCCCGTGTTGCCGGTCCAGCCATTTGACAGAGAAATGGAGCAAGTTCTCCATCATTTTATCGTTGACTCGCACATCTGCCTCAGTCTCATTCTTTAAACTGGTGACGATGTAGAGTCCTTTCTGGAAGGGAAGGAGTAGCAGGGCGGATGCGTCTTCAAATTCACCGCTTGGAAGACCTGCAGCAGCTGTGTTCGTCTTGGCGAGAGATGTCCATTTTCCAAGTGGATCCAACCACATATCGTCGAGTCGAACAAACGGATGATCCTTCGTATCCAGATCACTATGATGCCCATTAAGAGGATTAGGATACTGGAAGATGCGTGAGCGTTTGCCTTTTGATGTAGGGAAGAGCTCAGAAGTCTCTTCGCATTCAACGCCAGTGAGGGGTTCGGGAATCCAGCCTGCGCCGCGCCGCTGTTTGGCACTCGTTTTGATGTCTTGCCCTGAGACGATGACAACTCCGCCTTGGCTGACGAAGTTTTTAATCCGATGCTCGGTGTTTATGTTCAAGCGATAGCCAGATTTGTAAATTTCACCATTGCCGATCCATAAAATGTCGGTCTTTGGGAGCCGATCGGTTTTCTGCAAATCTTGGACTTCACTGTAAATTATATGGTGATCTCGAACATATTCAAAGCGTTCAAGCACCGGAAATTCGACCGTGGATGTATTCCCCGTCAGTGCCATAAGTTTGATCGGCATCGCCATCTGTACTTCCGAACGCTTGACGCTAGAAGTCTTGGAACGCCCATTCCTCGATTTCCAAAGCTGCCCATTAAAAGTAGCATTTACACCGCTCAAAATTCGATGCTGTATTCGTTTTCGGGTGCGTGCGCGCTGTTCGGCTGTGTTTAGTTTACGTGGCTTCGGATAAACGAGCGATGCCAACGCTTCGTGTCGGACTGGGTCCTTGTGTATCTGTTCAACGACGGAAGCATGCGCCGTAAGCTTGGTGCGGTTGAGCGGCAGAAGTCTCTTGTAGATCGGGAATCCACGGCGGAATTTGTTATCGAAACGGCGAAACGCGTTTTCAACGTCCCACCGTCTACTATAACTTCCATCAATTGTCTTCAAATCGATCCGTTCTTCGTTGACATTCGTCACATATCCGTGAACAACGTTGATACCGTGAATCGCATTGCCTTCCTTATCTGCGATAGCGATATCCTCGGTGTTACTCATGTCTAAAATTGTATCAGTCAAGCCACTTAAACTAAAGAGTTCTGGTTGATATTTCTCCGCACTTTCGACAATCGTACAACATGTTCGCGGAAAGATGATATCTGCATCGCGGAAAGAGAGAAAGTCGAGCCGAATTTTTTTGTAATTTTTTATCGTAAGTCTCTCACGCGTCGCAATACGCTCAAATGGAGCGATGTTATGCTTAGCGACCGGTTGGATTGGAAGCTTCTGAACGCTAAAGGCATTGATATGGTATTTAAATTCAAAGTTCTTTGCCCATTGGGGGGCGTCCTCAAAAAGCACGACATGCCCAAGCCGGATCTGGTAAGGTGTATTGTTTTCAAAAACGAGAGAATAGCCATCTTCATCGTTGCCTTCTGCTCGAACCCGTAAGCCGCGGTCATCGCGACGGTTGAGTTTGGGAATCTCCTTGGCAAACTCGTGTTCATATATCCATTGATCTCTGTAACCGTTGTTGTCCTTATCTTTGACGTCCATCAACGCTATATGATCTTTATTATAGTCTTTGAGGATAGCAGTGTATTCAGTATTATGTTCATTTTCACCGGAACGGAACCGAACTCGGACTTTAATTCGCGTGCCGACCAAGCGCTCAATCAAACGTTCATAAGTTTCCTGTTCCTTCATGTGCTCGGTGGATTCTTCGAGCCTATCGAGTCCTGTTATATCTCCACCTTGTTGATCGACTGCTGTTTGGTATATTTCGTTGTACCGTTGAAACTGTCCACCGACACTTCTCTTAACACTTTGGAACACCATGCTGATAGCACTCATTGAGGCTTCTCTGAGGGCAACGAACATATTTCGGATTTTCCGTCCCATTTTGTAGATAACAGGTGGGTGGTAGACCCGTTCAAGTTCCCACGCGCGTTCCCGCAGTTCACGCTCGTTCATCGCATCGTGGTAACGAATGTATGCGACAATTTGATCTCTACGTTCCTCGTTCGTGAAGATGTAACTCGGGGCATGCCCGCGCTGCCTGGATTCCTCGGAGATAATTTCCATGCCTGTGATTTCAAGCCGCATCGTGCCTCGATAGCGTCTGCTATCCTTCATCTGAAAGACGACATATTTGTTAAGAAGTGTCTTCAGAAGCTTATCTTTTTGGAAGAGTCTTAGGAGATAGAAGAAGGCACTGAAAACGAAAATAATTAAGATCACCGCACCGTAAAGGCGCACTTGCGGCCAGATGTTCCGTGTCCCTTCCGCGACCGTTTCAGTGAGCGTATCGTCTTGACCAAATGCTGTGGACAAAAACGTAAACGACAGGAAAATAGCAGTCGGCGTATAAATTCGGAAATGATGTCCTAAAAGATGTGTTATCTGTGTATTTTTAAACATCTGTTAATTCTCCTTTTATATTGGCTATCAGCCATCGGTTGTCAGCAGTCAGAAAAGAGGTTATTAATTTCATCACAACGTTTTGTTGATTGCTAATATGCCGATAACCAGCAGAGGCGAAATTAGTAGATATTCACTCCGTTTTCCGTGGCAATTCGCCGGACGTTCGTATTCGCAAGCGGAATCTTCTCCGCGGGGAGATGTTCTATCAATCCGTAGCCATCCGGATAGAGTGCATCGAAACGTTTTAGTGCTACACCAAGTGCCAATTCACCCTCGCCGGGGACCTCTTCATTAAGGTGGAGCACCAAGCCGTTCTGAACACTGATGTCTTTGATATGCGCCATCGGTGCGACAGGACCCATCACATCAAAAATGTGATTCAGACGATCTTCACTGTCATAAACCTGCCGGAGCGTCTGAAAATGGTTGACAAAATCCATGACGATGCGAAGTCTCTCGGAACCCACCCGTTCCACAACCTCTCGGCAGGTTTCCGGTGAACCCATAATAGAAACGGCGTGTGTCTCCATAACAAGCGTCAATTCTTGCTGCTCGGCGTGTTCTGCAATCGGTTTCAAGGTCTCAATCAACCGCTCCATCGATTCTGGGAGATAGTTATCCCGATGGGATGTCCAAGCACCGTCAGGATTGAGACTCCCCGGACGAAACAGATAGTGAAGTGCACCGAGAGAGACAGCAAGTGCCATGCCGCGTTGAACACTTGCAATCGCGGCTTCTCGTACCGCGACATCTGGATGAAAGAGGCATTCCTCATAAGTAATCCCAAATTGGACAAGGTCAAGTTTCGCAGATTCTAACATTTCTGCGCAACGCGTGCAAGCGTCTTGTGGCACGGATGGAACCTCCGCGCTGCGGAAATGGAAACTCAAACCCGTAAATTCCAAAGCCTTAATGTTTTCGATCTCTTCTGATGTGAGTGTACGGAAATCACCACAAAGTCCAACAACACCAAGTCTCATATCGTTATCCTTTTAAACGAAACTTTTCTCATCTGGTTTAGGAGTAGGTACAAAAACCGCCAACTCCTTTAAAAGGCTTTTCGCACGCACAAGGTCGTTCGTATCAAAACCTTCTGAGAACCACGTATATATCGGTTTTAGTAGATTGTATGCGTCTTCACCACGGTTCTGCGTCCGCCATAATTCGCTTAAACTGAGTGCCGCTCGGAGTTCCCACGATTTTGCGTCCTGTCCTCGCGCTATTGACAAGGCTTCCTCAAAATAGGATTCGGCTTGTTCAAGAGTCGCTGTGGTATTCTCATTACTAAAAGCCTTAACTTTCTCGGCGAGGATAAGATAAAGTTCACCCTTCCGACGCGTCAGTTCTGCCGCATAAGTGCGTTCGCCAGTGCGTGTGATAACACATAATGCAGAATCGAGTGTCTGTAAAGCTAAAGTGTAGTGTCCAGCGCGTTGATATGCTTGTGCAAGCAGTGTAAGAAAGAAGGGAAGCAACATTTCAGCCCTTGTTTTTTCCCATGCAGCGATCCCTTTACGAATCATCGCGATCCCTTCTTCAGGGGCGTTCTGCTCCGCAAGTGCCCAACCTTTCATTACTGTTGCTGCGGCTTCCCAGACGGAAAATTCGTGCTCCTGACATATCTGTAACATCTCTGTGGCCGCGGTGTCTACGACTTCTATTTCACCACGGTACTGATAAAGCACGGTTTTAAAGTGGAGGGACACTGCATCACTAAAAGGATGGTTCGTGTCCTTTCCTATTATCAGTGCCTTGTTAAGCCGCTCTTCCGCCTGCTTAGGGTAGCCGAGACACCATAAGAGTGGTGAAGAGTAAGCGAGAAGTGTCATTCCCGGTTCTGCCAAATAATGAAGGAACGCCGGCACAGGATGATGCTGTGGCTGATAACGTTCAATACCCGCATCCAAGTAAGCCAACGCACTTTTGAATTCGCTCAAATAGTAGAGCGTCGCGCCGAGGGCGCGATGTGCCTCGACTTCAAACGCTTGATTTCCTGCTTGCTTGGCGATGGCAACACAGGCTTCACCAAGTTCACGTGCGGAAAGGAGCCGTCCGCGGACCAGATGAGAGAGCCATAACCCAAACAGAACTGGAAAGCGAAGATCTTTTATCCCATCCAGCAGAATATCCGATTCATCTTCTGCATCGGTTTCTTCCGTTTTTTCAAGTATCTCAAGAAGTTCCCGCGCACGCGTATAAGCAGCTTCTACCTCTGGTGAGGCATACCCTTTGGTCGCAATCAGTGCTGTGCCGAGTGTTGTTTGTAATTCCAGTTCCCGCCGCTTAACGGCTTCTTGTTCCTCCGTCGTGTTGACGCTCGTCGAGAGTGTTTCGAGAGCTGCCAACCCTTGCATGATATGGCGAACACCCTCAACGTTTGCCGAACGTTCTAAGGCGCGATGCGCAGCGCTGTGCCAATAGTCGATCGCTTTTTCGGGAAGTCCAGCTTCAGTATAGTGATATGCGACGAGTTCGGGTTGGAAACCGTCTCCACTCTGTAGCACCTCTGCAATCTGCTGGTGGTACAACTGGCGCCTGCTCTTTAGCAGGGACTGATAAGCTGTCTCACGCAGCAGAGGATGCCTAAACGTATAGCGGGACTGGTTATCAGCCAGCGCGTCACGATTGAAGATGTAGCCGTTTACTAATTTGTCCAATTCAGCCTTCAGGACTGCAAAATCAGTAAAAACGTTATTTCCGAGTTTGACCCCAGAAGCGATCTTGTGGAGCAACTCGGCTGTCCATTCTCTCCCTAAGGTTGCCCCGAGTTGGACGATCTCCTTCACGGGACCCAGTTCGTCCAACCGCGCTGTTAGCAGATCTTGTAGCGTTACGGGGACCCCCATTGTTTGTGGCTGTGGAGCGGTTGCATCTAACGCATCTGAAGACAGTGCCAAGGTGTCACCTTCAAGCATCATCTGTGTAAGTTCCTCGACAAACAGCGGGACCCCTTCTGTCATTTCGACGATTTTCATTAACAGGTCTGATGGTAATTCCGTATCGCCAGCGACGTGCTTGATCATCGTCTCCACTTGCGGTGGTGTAAGTGGATCTAACGGCAGTATTTTCGCCCATGACGGTTGTAGCAGTTTCTCCAGAGCCTCTCTATCCACCCCAGTATTCGTAAAATGATCGTCGGGAAGCGTTCGTGAGTTCCCGTTTTCATTAGGCTGCACGCTGTTCCGAAAGTGATGTGTATCGGAACGGGAGGACAAGACGGTGAAAATGCGTGCTTTTTCGATCCGTGTGATTAAAAGTGTAAGAAATTCTATACTGGATGGATCGATCCAATGCAGGTCCTCTACGACAAAGAGTATCGGTTTCTGCTCCGACATCTTCAGCATCACTTGGACAAGCACTTCTAACGTCTGTTGCCGTCGCTGCCTACCACCCCACGCTGATGGATATGTGTCCTGTTCGACCGGCCTACCGTAAGGGCGAGCACCAATGCCAGTTTCTGTTTGTCGTTGGACCTCAAAAGGTATCTCCAATAATTCAGCAAGGAGAGGCAGCGTTTCCGGCATATCCGCTTGTGCCTCAGTATCTTGTCCGCTATAATCACGCAACAAATTTTCGAGTTTTTCGAGTCTTGTCTCTGCAGTATCAGTACTTATAAATTGCACGACGTGTTCTTGAAACAGCGAAAGAATAGGATATAGTGGACTGTTCTGGTAATAGGGCGAGCACCTACCTTCTAAGGTAACTGCCTCCGAATGCTGATCGACATACGCCTGAATCATCTGTACACATCGCGACTTTCCGACCCCGGCTTCACCCTCAATAAGAAGAGCTTGCCCTTTCGCTTCAAGCACCTGTGCCCAACCTTCTTTGAGGCGTTCAACCTCGCGTTCCCGTCCGATAAACGGTGTCAATCCACTCTCGCTGGCAATGTCCAACCGACTCTGTGCGGGGATTTCACCTAACACCTGATAGATGTTCACGGGCTGCGAAATACCGCGGAGCACGGAGGCACCGAGCGCATCGCACTTAAAAAAACCCTCAACCAATTGATGTGTTGTATCACCAATCACAACGCTGTTCGGTGTCGCCAGTTTTTCCATCCTCGCCGCCACATTCGGCGTTTTCCCTACAATGTCAATTGCTTCCGGAACTTCCTGTCCTGAGATATGCCAGACAACGACGCGTCCTGTGTCGATGCTGATCCGAACTTTGATTTCTACGCCGAAGGTGGTGTGGAGATATGGATTCAACGTTTCTATAGCGGCAACGATCCCTAATGCAGCTCTCACGGCACGGTGTGCCGCGTCTTCGTGTGTAATCGGGTATCCGAAGTAGACGAGGATGCCATCACCAAAGTAGCGCGCAATATGCCCGTTTTGTGCTAAAACCACCTCCATGACACACGTCCGATATACCTCTAAGAGATTTCGGAGTTCTTCTGGATCCAATTTTTCCGTGAATGCAGTGGAATCCACAATATCACAGAAAAGGACTGTTAACTGGCGGCGTTCTGCTCCATGCGGTAATGCCTGCTCCATCGCAGCGGTGTCTACTGTCGGAACTTGACGCGAATGTGACGAATCACCGAGCGGCGTGCCACATTCACCGCAAAATTTGAACGACGGATTCAAAAACCCACAATTTGGGCAGCGTTTATGATGCATTTTTTAATTTATTGCTTCGCGGCAAGAATAGCAAAGAAGCAGTCGGCAGTCAGCAAAGATATAGAAGAAAATCCTCTTCTCTTTGCCGAAAGCCATTTACTTTCTGAATTGATTCAGATATTCTTCCAACTCATCATCCCGTGGATCTAACTTGTACGCTTCCTGATAATAATCAAGTGCTTTGTCGGTTCTCCCCACCTTCATATAAAACGAACCGAGGTTACGATACGCAACACTGTGCGTCGGTTTCAGATCCAAAGCACGAATATACTGGTCACGAGCTCGTAACAGGAAGACTTTCGTTTGTCCAATCAAAATGTTCAGCGTGATTTCATTTTCCCAACGTTGTCTATAGACGACTCCACCGAGTACTTTTCCCTCTTCCTCAATAGCATCGGCAACCGCGTCATCTCGTGTTTTGAGCGTGATGGCACCCGACTCCGTTTTATCAATTGCGAGTTTGAGTTCTGCGATGGCTTGCTCAACAGACTCCTCTCTTAACTCCTTTTCCCATGAGGGCCAACTCGGCCCAGCGTATTTGAGTCCTTGCTCGTAGTAAACGGTACCGAGGTCATTATAGATCTCAGCGTTTTCTGGACGCATCTTTAACGCCGTGCTGTAGAGTTCAATGGCTTGTTGATATTTCCCCGCGTTGAACGCGTCAGTGGCATGTGTGCGGATCTGTTTGAACTCTTCACTTTCCAAATTGACGGCGATTCCCAATTCTGCCTTGTCTCTGCCAAAGAAATACATGCCACCAATTAGCAAGATAGCAAGGCAAACAGCGATAAGTGTTGGTAGTTGCAATTTCATTTTTTTATAGTTATCAGTTATCAGTTGTCAGTTGTCGGTTAAACAAAGCACCTCTTTAACCGATAACCGATAACCGATGACTGATAGGCATTCCCTCTGATAATCATTTTGTAACATCTACTCCAGTTTGGAGTACTCTAAGAACTGGTAAATTGCTACATCAAAACCTCTTAACTGAAAACTGATAGCGGTTAACTGGTGACTATAAAAACACTTATCTCCGCCGATTGTTTCTATTAAAAGTGACAGGGATGACTCTATGGACACCGTCTCGCTCAAAATAGATTTCCGTCCTACTTTGGTCGCGGATATAATCATCCACAATTTTAAAAATTTCAAGTGAATGAATTCTGGTATCGTCAATTTGGTAAATGAAATCCCCGCGCCTCAGCGCGTTTGTCAATCCGCTATCTTTTTCAATGTGTGTGACAATAACGCCGGGTCGCTGATATTTACGTGCCATCTCTTTGTCAGGCTGGGCAACCGTTAAACCCCATCCGCGGGGTGTATAACTCCATTGTAGGGTTTTCAATGTAAATTCAGTCTGCCGCTTTTTACCACGCCGAATAAACTCGCATTTTATAGGTTGATTGAGCGGAAGCAGACGCGTGAGCGCATCGAAGTCGCCTTCACTCTTTATCCGCTGTCCTGAAATGGCTACGATCACATCGCCCCGTTTAATGCCTGCGTCAGCAACAGGACCCCGTTTCTCTATTTCTGATACCAAAACCCCGGTGTTGCGCGATATTGACAACTTCTCTGCCAATCCTTCAGTTATAGGCTGCGCCTCCACGGAAAGGTCGGGAGGGATGACGCTGCCGTACTCGGTAATCTGTTTAAGGACTCTTCTCGCTTTATTAACCGGAATGGCGAAACCGACACCTTGCGAACCGCCACTGGTTGAACGGATGACAGTATTTATACCGACGAGTTGCCCGTGTATGTTTACTAAGGCACCACCGCTGTTCCCCGGATTAATCGAGGCATCTGTCTGAATCAGATCCTCATGATATCGGTTCTCGACGGTGAGAGCGCGTTGGATTGCACTCACAATACCAACCGTGACTGTGGGTTGGGCGTTACCGATAGATAATCCAAAAGGATTCCCGATTGCGACGACCCATTCACCTATCAAAAGGGATTCTGAATCTCCCCATTCAATCTCTGGCAGGGAAACATTTTCTGTACTAATCTCCAATAGTGCGAGATCTGAAAGATAGTCGTAGCCGACAACTTGTGCTGCAAATTCCCGCCCATCGGACAGCGTGACAGTGATGCTATCTGCGTCCTCAATAACGTGGTGGTTTGTAAGGATATGCCCTTTTTTGTCAACGATGACACCAGAACCCACTTCTCGAAGCGAACGCTGACGAGTGATAGGAATTTCACCCCAAACCCAATCGTCAAATGAAGTTCGTTGTTCACGCACGGCACTGATGTTCGCGACCGCGGGACTCGCGTTTTCCACTGCTGTGACAATCGCAGTGCGTCGCGAGGCTGTGACTGCGTCTTGTGCAGCCGTCCGACTGAATTCTGCACTGTAGGCACGAAGACAAAACGCACCCACAAGTATTGAGGCAATCAATGACAGCAAGGCAATGCAGCTATAGCGATAACGTGAGTGTATCATAGTTTCTTTTAGTAGGGGTTGGGTTACCCAACCCCTACGATTTGCTATTCGCTTGTTAACTTCAGCGAAATCCGATACCCCTCCAACCCCGGATCCGTATCAACGATTTCTTGGACCGTCGCTGCGTCCCGTCGTTTCGCGGGAAAATCATCCGCGTTCGCACATCGGAGAGCTACCCTTGCACCCGTTGCACTGGCAGCGCGTAGATTCGCTAATTCCACTTTGTCTAAGGTATCATAAGCGGTATGACCGAACCCTCTACCTCCGGGAGGTGCCTCTGGGTCACCGATATGGCTTGAGGGCACACCCTTGAGGAAAAATGGAAAATGGTCAGAGTAGGAATGCACCTTTTGTCCAACCGGCATTTCGGCGTGCATCTGCTCGCGCGCCTCGTTAAAGAAAGGTGTCAATGCGTTCCAGTGATGAAGGACGATACCTTTACGACTCGCGCCCCCTGCTGCGTCCATATTGAGCATGAACCGAATGTTGTCTAATTCGGATGCATGTGCATCGACATAACGAAATGCACCCGTAAGCCCGATTTCTTCCGTCCCGAAAGCGATGAACCGAACGGTGCACTTGAGCGAATCAGCGGCGTAGGTGGAGAGGACACGCGCTGCTTCTATAACGGACACCATCCCTGAAGCGGGATCGTGCGCACCTTGAGAGATATCGTGTCCATCGTAGTGGCAGCCAACAACCACCATCTCCTCACTGTTCTCACGTCCGGGCAAATCTGCAACGACGTTCCATGAGGTGCGAGGTTCGTTGACATCGGTCGTCCGAAGTTTCAGCGTCACCTTCCCGTTTCCGCGTGCCATCAATCGCGCCAAGAATTCGCCATCCTCCTTGCAAACGGATATACCGGGGATAGGCGCGGGTCTGTCGTTTTGAAGACTTCCCGTCTCGGGACCGACACCCGGATGTTCACTCACAAAGATGAACCCACTCGCTCCAGCGAGGACGGCGCGTTCAAATTTCTCCTTGCGATGTACCCATCTTCCGAGATCGGGCGGTGAGGCACTCTTCGCCATAACCAGTTTATTGGTGGCATTACCGAGGGCACTGTATTCGTCAGGACTACCATATCCCGCAGAGACAAGCTCAGTAGTCATATCGCCAGCGGGACAATAGGGCAGCGAAATGCAGTGCAATGTTCGACGAATCGGTTCAATCACCTCAAGTGTCGCTGTGCCACGCGTCCAACCGGCATACGGATAATCCTCAAGCCTGACGTTTTGGAGTCCATAGCGTTTGAAGCAATCTGCAATGAAGTTTGCAGCCTCATGCTCCTCCGGCGTTCCAGCGAACCGGGCACCGTATTCATCACATAAGACTGTTAGATTGTCCATCACTTCTTGCGAAGTATAGATATCACCGACCATCTGTCGGTCGAGCTGCAAATAAGGGTTCTTCTTGCTCATAAGTTTGGGTATTCTCTTGACTTTCGACGGTTTTAGGCGGTAGTGTTTCCATCCTTGCGTTGGCAATCTTTTTGAGTTGCCACGGGTCAAGTATCTGAATCCGCCGATACCGTTTCTCAATTATTCCGTGTTGTTTAAATTGATTTAGGAGTGCTTCCATGTTCTCAACCGAACTACCGATAAGTCGCGCCAACTTCCTCGTCGGAAGTTTACGTAGCGTGCACTGAGAACCGTGCATAGCGTTCGCACGCCCCTGTTTTGGGGCATCGGCGTAGTTTTGTAGCAGAAGGGCGAGTCGAGATGCAGGACTTCGGAACGCGATGTTTAGTAAAGGGTTTATCATTCTCGGACGCGGTTTTCGACACGAAGTCACGAGATTCAAATTTCCTGATTTCCAAGAATGGTTTTCGGTCTTGGGTTTTCGGTCTTCGGTTAAGAGGTTTTTGTGGCGGGAAAAACGTTCGTGAATACCACGCGTCTTAACTGACAACCGACAACTTTGACCAACAACTCGTCTACCGATACTTTTGCTAAGGCGCGAGTTGTTGGTCAAAACTGATAACCGATTTAAATACCGTTTCACAAGATTCACAAGACCACCAAATGTTCTCTGTGGTGGCATCGCTAAATGCGGTTTCCGTTTCAAAAAGAACTGGAAGTTCTTCGCGGAAATAACCCCGATAGTCGCTTCTGTAAGCACCTCAGCGGTGACGTTCCGATGTGCTTCACTCTCCTCCCATTCAACTGCCCCGAAAATCTCACCGGGTTCTAATACCTCTAAGGTGATCGCCTCACCTTCAGGCGGTGTTTCATAGATTTTGACGCGTCCTTCCTTCAGCAAGTAGACTCCTTCGGTAGAAATAGCATCTTCATGTTTCAGTTGTTTGAAGGTCGTTATCCGTGCGAGGGCGTTTGCGTCGTCCTCAGCGAGATCACGGAAGATGTCTATCTGTTTCACGCACCAGAATCTTTCTGGAATTTTTTGTTGTGTCACCATACTATAGTCGTCCCATCAATTTCTGGTTAAACGTGTGTTCTGCTGGTGCTGTGGACTGCAACCACCCGCCAGAGATTTCGGTTCTCTTTGTCCTTAATTATACCAAATATATTACCGATAAAGCAAGGAAAATATGGTTGGAAGTAGGGTATTTGGTTTTCAGTTGTCGTTTCGCAAGCGCGTTTCGGGCGTAGGTGTCGTTGCTGGTGATGCCGATGTAGGTTTTATTTCCGGCGATCACTTGGAGGATCGCCTGTCGCTTCGGTGCTATTGTTTTTGTAGTTCTGAACAGAGGTGGTCCTTCGCCTTTACATAGGCGCGTCTTTCTGCGTCTGTTAGCGGTTCCTGCAGCAGTATTTTCAGTAGAAGCTTTGTATAGGTGTGGACCTCTGGAATATCCCCTAACGTTTCAATGAGCATCTCGCGCTCGATTTGGACATATAACTCAGGGTCTTCCGTTCTGAGTTTATCCATATCCACGGATAAGTGCTGCTTCAATTTTTTCGTATCTTCTAATGCTGCCTTCGTGTTTTCAAACGGCCAGAGGAATACTTTTGCTTCAAGGTAGGTAATCTGTCTCTCAACATAAGCGATGCTTGCTTCATCAAGGGGTGTCAGACGAACCCTACGCACAGTATCCAAATTAGGCTGATTCATCTCATACTCTATAACGGTGCGAACTTGTGGGATGTCCCCGAACTGTTTGAGGATGATCGCATGATGGTATTTTTCGCGTAAATCGAGATCTTTTATCTCTATAAAGTCTGGTGGGATCTCCAATTCTATAAGTTCCGCGACATATTCGTCTGTCAGGACGATCCATGTCTCATCAGGCGGTTTGGCAAGAATGTTTGCCTCAATTTCTGCTTCTGCGATCGGATTGGGAACATCTGCGTCTTCAGTGTCTCCACAACTATAAAAAAGAGACAGGCTGAGAAGACTTATAAATAAGATAACGATGCTTTTCATTGAGTCCTCCTCATGGCTACACCCGCTATACTAACTTTCCGTAGAATGGACTGCCATCGGAAATTAGGACCACCCTCTAAACCAAGATTGTGCTATACTAATAATCTCATTGAAATCAGTATCCGATGGCGAAACGAAGAAACTTCATCCCTTTCTGTAGGTTCTTGATTGCGTTCAGGCGAACTATCTATATTTAAGGTGTTGTCGGAATATTTGTTTTTCATGATTTATAGACGAGGGATTCCTAATTCCTTACAGATTTTCTGGGCAGTGATATTATTGATCTCGGTATGTCTCGGTACCGAGGTGCGGGTGCGCAGCTCCGGATTCCACCATCGCGAGTGTTTTCCACCTTCTCGAAGAAGTTCGCAGCCGTGGTCTCTAAGGTGCTTAATCAACCGTCTACGTTTCATACATTAATTTTTACTTCTTCAAATCCACTTTCAGTTTGATGCGATGCTCCGGGATCGCTGAACTCTAAGAGGTCAGAAGTTTTTATTTCCTCAACCTCACTTTCAGTTCGGAGAGACACTTCCGGCGTTTCATATTCTAATATTTCACGAAGTGTGATTTGCAGCGTATCTAACAATTCACTTCTCGTTCGTTCTTGACCTATAACCCCATGGACTTCCAATATCCACCCAATCCACCATCCCTCGCTCTGCCGGATAAGAGCCGTATAGGTTTGCGTTGCTTCTTCAGGAATAAGTTCACGTGGCGTTTTTTGGAGAACGCTGAATTCGACCTCAAGTTCCTGCCCTTCGGGAAGGTCAATCCTATCCAACGGTTCAATAACGCCGTTTCTGTATGTTGCTTTTATCTTTTTTCTTTTCATTGGTTGCAACCCCCTCCTACAAGCGTAGGCATACCGATCCAATTCCACGTAAGTCCTAAGAATTTTAGACTAAGTATAGCACTAATTTGAGTGGGTTTCAATTGGAAAGTGCGCGGTTGAGAAAGTAAGAGGTTTATGTTAAAAAACGGTGATAAAAGAGGGTGGTGAGTATCTTATAGCCCGCTTTGAGGGTGCCAGTGAACGTGCCGGTAATTTTAGAAGTACCGATCCGTTTGCGATAACGGACTGGCACTTCACAGATGGGAATTCCTTGTTTCGCGGCTTTGAGTTGCATCTCAACCGTCCATCCGAAGGTTTTATCCTCCATGTTCAGACTTAGCAATTCCGAGTATCGGATGGCTCGAAAGGGGCCCAAATCTGTATAGCGAACGCCAAAGAAACGCTGGATTAGGAAACAGGCGAGCCAATTGCCGAATCGTGCTTGCGGTAACAACGCGTCCCGTGCACCACCCGCACTTCTCGCACCGATGACAAGCGAGGCTTTACTCTCAAGTATAGGGGACAGGAGGTGCGGCATGTCAGCAGGATAGTCGCTATAGTCGCCGTCGAGAAAGACTACGATATCCGGTGCTGCTGTAGCAAGCGAAGCGATCCCTGCGAGACAAGCGTATCCGTATCCCCGCCGAGGTTCAACCACAACCTTTGCCCCACATTGTTGTGCGATCGCAGCGGTGTTGTCCGTACATCCGTTGTCAACAACGATAATCTCCTGTACCGTGGCTTCGTGCTGCTCATCAGGTGTCCGCACGGTTCTTGGAATATCGGCGATAACTTTGCCAATGGCGTGTTCTTCGTTAAGGGCTGGGATGATGACAGATACCTTCATAGCGAAAAAAAGGAAGGAGTGATGGAAGGCTGGAAGTATCATCACCTCTTTTCCATCCTTCCGTTCTTCCATTCTCCTTCCCGCTATACCTAAGTGGGGCAGTTCACAATTTCGCGGCGGGCTCCTGGACCGTGTCAAGCAAACGTTGGATGACGGTGTCGGAATCAATGCCTTCAGCTTCAGCATGGAAATTGGTTAGGACACGATGGCGTAGAACCGAAGGAGCAACAGACTTCACATCTTCACAAGAGGCGTTGTAGCGACCCCGTAAAATAGCACGGGCTTTTGCCCCTAAGATGAGATACTGTCCAGCACGGGGTCCCGCGCCCCATCGAACCCATTGCTGGATGAAATCGGGTGCATCCTCCTCTTTCGGACGCGTCGCCCGTGCGATTTTCACGGCGTATTGTACGACGTTGTCAGCGGCGGGTACACGCCTCACAATATTATGGAGTGCTACGATAGTGTGTCCAGAGAGCGTGGTTTCAAGTTCAGGTATCTCCGCCCCAGTCGTTGCAGAAACGATATCTGTCTCTTCTACCTCTGTCGGATAGTCGATGACGATTTTGAACATAAACCTGTCCAGTTGTGCTTCAGGGAGTGGATATGTTCCCTCTTGCTCAATCGGATTCTGTGTAGCGAGTACAAAGAAGGGGCGTTCCAATTCGTATTCATTACCGCCAGCGGTGACGTTATATTCTTGCATGGCTTCCAAGAGCGCGGCTTGCGTTTTCGGGGGTGTCCGGTTAATCTCATCGGCGAGGAGGATGTTCGCGAAAATCGGTCCTTGGATGAACCGGATCGTCCGATGTCCTGTTGTTCGTTCTTCCTCAAGCACATCGGTGCCGGTGATGTCGGCGGGCATCAGGTCTGGGGTGAACTGGATTCGCTTGAATTTTAAGTTCAGAATTTGCGCCAAAGTCCGAATTATAAGGGTTTTGGCGAGTCCGGGTACCCCTTCTAACAAGCAGTGCCCCCCAGCAAAAAGTGCCATCAACATCTGATTGATAACTTCCTCTTGCCCAACTATTACTTTTTTGAGTTGTGCCAAGATCAATTCTTGGCTTTCCATTAATTCTTCTATCGCTTGAACTTCTTCTGTTGCTGGCATCTTTTACTTGTTTACCTCGCTGGGAGTAGCAATCGGCTGTCGGCTATCGGCTTTCAGTGTGTAGCATACAAAACTTGAATAACTGCCACAAGTTTCTCTGGCTGATGGCTGACCGCTGATGGCTAATGACTAATCTTGTGTCAATATGAACCGTTTCGGTCCTCGGTTTGAGGCGATTCTGACAACATCTTTGAGATGCAGGATGTCTTCCGGCTTGACGTTCGGAGTCAGGAAACGGATCGTTTGATTCATTTCGGCTTTGCGTTTGGATTGAGTGTAGCGGAGTTGGATTTCCGCGACTTCAGTCTTCAATGTCTGTTCCTCAGGAACGGTATCGATCTTAAAGGGCGCTTCTGTCTTGACATTAATCTTGTCTTCAAGAGATAATGCTTTCCCAATATCGGCGGGATACCTTCGGCGTTCCTCGCTCAATAACTCCGCATACGGATGCTTAACAATCGGCAACTCAAGTACGAATTGGCTACCGATCGCATACAAATATTCTTTACAGGTCCATGTGAGTTCAATCTTCAATTCGCCTTGCAGCTCAGAAAGTCCATCGACTTTGATATCCGTTACTTTGGCGCGGTCGTCTAATTCCAATGCTTTGTGAAAAAATTCCATTTTCTCCTCGGCGGTCTCAAAGTGTGAGAGCTGACTCCGAAGTTTCATATTGAAACTACCGGTGACTGTCAGTTCTTGGCGAACAGAGACGCTCATATCTTTTTTCACTTCTACATCCGTATGAACCCGCTTCAGGTTCGTGGTCGCATCAAGGGACGGACTCTTCTGAAAGAGATAGAGCCTATTCTCCATACTATTGGACGCTGTATCGTCGCTTGATGCCTCATCTTCTGTTAGAAACCGCGGGTTGATGATGAGTGTCCATCTGTCCTGGTCCCCGGTAGGGAAATCGCCAAAGGCGCAGGTTTCCGCTGTTGGATCGAGCCAAATGAATTCATCGTCTTTGTCACCTTCAACAGCAAGAATCATGTGATTGAAGTAGGCAAGAGAAGGCACCGCTTTGACCTCTGAGCCACCGTCCGGAAGGTGAGCGTTGACACCCCGCGTATCACCAGCGGAAATGAGAACAGGATAGGAATTAATACCCGCAGATGAAAGCATCGTGGAGAGGAGGGTCGTTTTGTCTTTACAATCCCCCGCACTAATTTTCAAAACAAAATCAGCTGGATACGGTTTAATCGCCCAAATTCCGAGTTCATAACCGAGATAGCGGATGTTTGTCGCGACATATTCGTAAAGCCGCTTCACCTTCTCCTTTCGGGACCAGGCACCTCGGAGCAGTTGTTTCGTCTTTTCCTCAATAGCAGGTGTAATAGTGTCCTGTTCCCGAATGAGTGTCGCATACCACGTCACGAGTTTGTCCCAAGAGTCAATTGAGGAGATACTAATGCTGTAGGCGAGATCCTGCGGCGCGGGCATCAAGTATTCCTCTTTCAAGGGTGGAACGTCTTGCACTTCAAAAGTATAGGTGCGAATATAGTTATTTTCTGTAATTGCGGGTTCGATATCGAGAAAAGAGATGCTTGATTCCAAGCCTACGGGAGCTACCGGTGCCCCCGAAACCTGATAATAGAGATGTTTCTTCTTCGGGATATGTACGGTGAACCGATAGTATTGCACTGGCTGCGGTCCCTGAAAATAGACCTTACGCCAGAACTCACCTCTCATGACATGTCCAATGTTGTTCGTTGAATAGGCGTAGTCTATGATGCAGCCGTCAGTAATTGCTGGGAGTGTGAAGTACATCAGACGTGCATCGACATCTAACCCCGCCTCCACAGCACTCGGCGGTGGAACATCCGCTATGATTTCGCTTAAATCGAGTTCAACACGTCTACCATCGGGGGTCAGTGTTCGGGCATGATGGATAGTGACATCGTCTTTCCCACGCATATAGGGGATACTGACTTCGGCAAGGTCTGCGCCGTTCTCATTAAAGATTTTGACAACACGTCGCGTGGAATAGATATAACGACTCTTTTCATCAATGTCAACGTCAACGCCCTCCCAGAGAACGACAGCACCGTCCTCTGGATAATCCTCTTGAGAGGGTGCCATATCAACGGCTTCGTGGATTGTTTTCTCGTCTGCCTCGCTGATAAAATCGTAAGGTAGGGACGATCTGCGATTCTCACCGTTTCGGGATGCAACTGGTGTCTTTGGATGTTCGTGTTCATGTGCTTCAGAAGGTACAGGGGGCGATGCATCGGCGAGAACTTCAGGTTCGGATGGAGTTGGTGTGCTTTCTAAAGCGGAGCGGCGTGTCCCTAAAAATGTTTTCTCGGCGAGTGTGCCATCGTCCGCCCTGTCAAGCGGTGTCTCAGGGGCAATTGTTAGGTTTCGAGTGGCGTTTCCATCGCCGTTATCGTCAAGGTGGGGATGTTCGGACTGAAAACTTCCGTCTTGTTCATACCACGCTTCTGTTTGCTCTTGTAGCAGTAGAAACGCTTCTAACACGGAGACATCGCCATCGCTGTTTGTATCGCTGTCGGCGGTGGAAAACGCATCAACAAAAACATCGCCGAACCCTGCCTGTAGCGAATAACCCTCATTTGGTGAGCTTGAGGTGATAATAATGCGTCCCGACTTACTGAGCTGCGGCACAAGCCTGCCGCTATAAGGGAAACCGAAGATTAAAATCTGACTCTCGGCGGGAACACTGTTGATGAGCGTTACATATTCGGCTTCAGTAATATCCCGCCCCATCAAATTAAACTTCGGAGCTCCTTTGCCCGTGCGAGATGCGTGCCCAAGCATGAAGAGCAGGAACCGATCTGACGGTTGAAGGGTCTCGGTGAGTTGATTGAATGCTGCCAAAACTTGGTCACGCTTTGATTCCGCGTCAACAAGTCCCTGTTTCTCCGAATCGCCCATATCCTCAAAGAGGAAAGTGATCTGCTCTGGCGTATAGCCGTATTCATCGGTGAGTAGTTCGTGGAACCGGGAGGTAGCACTCCAGAATGCATCGTAAAAGGATTTCTCACCGGCAGCACCGCCGACGATTAGCACATAATCTGCTGCAAATGCTGTCGTAGAAATTAAACAAACCGCAAGGATAACAATAAATACTTGACGCATAATGGTTGTCGGTTATGAGTTGTTGGCAACGCCTTTTATGGTGCGAGACCTTCTAACCGCTCCTCGTTTCCAAGTTTGTGTCATCGTTATCAGATGCCTTTTTTAACTGACGACTGATAACTATGTTTACCGCCCGTTTTCTTGACAAGCCTGACATCACCGATGATCATCTCCCTGTCTACTGCCTTACACATATCGTAAACGGTCAGTGCCGCGACGGATACAGCAGTGAGTGCTTCCATCTCTACACCTGTCCGACCCACTGTCTGGACTTCTGCTTCGATCTCAACCTGCGGTGCATCGTCTGCGATGGCGAGTTCAACGCGAATCGAAGTCAACGCGAGTGGGTGACACAACGGAATGAGTTCACCGGAGCGCTTTGCTGCCATAATACCAGCAAGTCGCGCGACTTCTAAAACATCGCCCTTCTTCATTCCTTGCTCAGCGATCAACTGAAGCGTTTCAGGACGAGCCGTAATATGCCCGCGAGCGATGGCAATCCGCAGCGTCTCCTCTTTGCCACCGACATTCACCATCCGTGTGTTACCTTTTTCATCAAAATGTGTGAGTTGTTCTTTCATTTAGGAAACCTGCTTTCTGACAACCGACAACTCTTATACTGGATTTTCTGCCATAATTTGTTCGTATTTTTCACGAAACCGCTGGAGGTATTTTCCTTCACCGTGATAGGCAGGGACATCTTCGGGATGCGGTTGAATCGGTTCGCCGCGTTTCAAGACCGAAGCACTGAACACCTCAATGTCAAAAGATTCGGTTTCCGTGTCGGAGTTTGCATCATAGAGTGCCTTGACCCCTGCGACAGCGGCACCGAGTGCTGCACCGCCCTTTTCTACCGGCAGCGTCGGTCTATTCCAGATTCCCGCGACACGCCGCATGATTTCAGGACTATCTGTCGCACCCCCTGTTACGAACAACGGTGCTTGTGTTTGCTTTGTGAAGACAGCGGAGTAAATATAAACCGCGGCGAGACTCGTCTCAATAATACCGGTGTAATCTTCTGCCAGCGTGGGTTGTGTTGTCGAATGGATCAATTCAAACGCACCAGAGACTGGGAAGGACTCGGTCTTCGGCTGCCAAAACGCCATAAATTCTCCGGGAGCAACAGACTGTAACGCCGCTTCTGCGGGCGCGTATTCCTCTTTCGCTAATCCATACTGACTTCGCACGGCATCCCATACCATCGCGCCGTTCGTGCGGCATCCGAACATAAAGGGACGACTAATGCCATCATACATCGCGTTGGCGAATCCCTCTGGATCGAGCGTGTCCCCATCGGTTGACACCATGTTGACAAAACTCGTCCCGAGACTGAGCAAATCTCCAGCAACCGGTACCTTGGCTTGTGGGTTGTCCCCGGAGCCTGCTATCACTGCGCAGCGACCATCGAAGCCGTATTTTTCTATGTAATACGCAGCGAGACTGCCGACAATGGAGTCTGGACGTGCGAGTGCTGGCAGTTTCGACTGAAGTGCTCCGACACCACCGGGTAAGCCGTCCGCAGTTGCTGCTAACAGCGCATCATCCCACGTTTGGGTCCGGTAATTCATGAGCGACATCCCACATCCGTTTCCATAATCGATAGGCACCTCGGCGTTACCCGTTAGCACTGCTGGGATAAAACTGCTAATCAACTGGATCTTTGCTGTCGCCGCATAGCATTCAGAAAACTGTTCACCGACACGGCGCACAACAGCACCTGTGAAGCGGAGCGGCGCATCCGAACCGGAGAGATTAATCATCTCTGCTTTCCCACCGACACCGTCTCGGACAGCCTCAGTTTGTGCCGAGGTATTCGCGGTCATCCAGATCAGGGCATTCGGATATGCGAACGCATCTTTTAGCAAAACTTGTAAATCGCGTGTATCTTCGTCAAAGTTTTGGAAACTCGCAAGCTGCGCCAAAAGCGCATCCGCATCACGGTTCAGATAGACATGTCCATGTTGTTGCCCTGATGTGTTGATGAGCTGGATATTCTCAAGTGCCACGCCTGCCTCGCGTAGGTCAGCAAACATAGCATCAAGCGAGGCGAGATACATCAACGGAGGCTGCTCGGCTTCGCCTTCATCGCTCGGCGGTAAGATATAATCCTCTCCGATGCCGAATTGGTTGAGTCGTGCATCGGCGCGATAGTCAAGCGAATGCTCAAAACATTTTTCCGCTGTATCTATGTCGATAACAACAGCAGATAGGCTCTGTGTACTTGAATCTAAACCGAGAGCAAGACGTGGGTGTTTATGATCTGGCACTGAAATAGTTTCCTTTTCCTTCGTTATATTGAAATCTATAACCCTATACCAACTATCCGACTCAATTTTCTCTTTAACTATTGTTCGTTACCATTCATATTCAAAGTCCCGGAGAACGCTTCGAAGGTTTCTGCGCGTAAAGCCTCGTTATGCAACTCTTGAAGACGTTGCAGATCTTGGATGCTTTCTAATGCGGGTCTAAGAGCTTGAACTGCGCGTCTATCAAACTTAAACTCAAGAACACTGAAGAGGGATTGAATCGCTGTTTGTCGCGCGCCCCGTTGATAGTATTCTTCTCCTGCTGTCTCTACGAGATGTTTGTATACTGAAGATTCTTGCATGACTGCCTCCGATAGGGACCCTCAGCGGATCAATTCCCCGGATAGGCGCGGTTCTCCAATTCTGCGACAAATTTTTCAGCGGCGATAGCGGCCGCAGCACCGGCTCCTGCAGCGGTGATTGCCTGACGAAATACATGGTCATGTACATCGCCTGCGGCATAGACCCCGTTTATGTTCGTGCGCTGCATCTCATCCACAATAATGTATCCCTGATCGTCTGTATGTATGACATCTGTAAAGAGTTCTGTGTTCGGAATATGTCCAATAAAGATAAATACACCGTCAATCGGGAAAAGTTGCGTCTCACCGGTTTTAACGTTCTTGAGGGTGGCACCTGTCACTTTTTCTGTGTCGCCGTTGATTTCTTCAACGACCGTGTCCCAGATAAACTTAATTTTGTCGTTTTTGAAGGCGCGTTCCTGCATAATTTGGCTCGCACGGAGTTGATCTCGTCGATGGACGATATAGACCTCGGAGGCGTATTTCGTCAAAAAGATGCCTTCCTCCAATGCTGCATCACCACCACCAACGACAATGAGCCGCTGATCTTGGAAGAAAAACCCGTCGCACGTTGCGCAGTAAGAGACACCCCGTCCGCCATATTCCTCTTCACCCGAAATATCCAACATCCGCGGTGAGGCACCCGTGCAGATAATCACAGACTTCGCACGGTATTCTTTCTCGTAGGTCGTGACAGCAAACGGATGTTGCGAAAAGTCAACCGCCGTTACGGTGTCGAATTTAACTTCAGTGCCGAACCGCTCCGCCTGTTCTTGCATGCCCTGTATAAAAACGCCTGCCTCGTTGCCAAAGAAACCAGGATAGTTTTCAAGGTCAAGCGTCAAGGAGAGTTGTCCACCGAGAGCCTCTCCTGTAATCAGGATGGGTTCGAGCATTGCGCGAGACGTATAGACACCTGCGGCGAAACCAGCAGTTCCACCGCCAATAATCACAATATTTCGATCTTCTATGTTGTTTGTATTGGTTTCCATTTTATTTTTTAAATTCCTTTTAGAAGGCTTTGAAGATAGCAAGGATAACCCTAATGATAGCGACTTGTGCCCCAATCACCCATCGGAGCATCGCAATGCCGGCTTCAATCCGGTCGAGGCGTTGCGCCAAAGGAGTTACATCTTCCTTAACTGCGCTGATGTCTGCCTTGACCTCGCTTATATCTTTCTCAAGACTTACTTTAAGGGCATTGACATCCGATCCGCTTTATCCGCTTTGGTTTCAATCTTCGCGTCTAAACGATCTAAGCGAACATGTATCTGTTTTAAAATTTCGATCAGAAGTTCGTTAAAATTTTTATTTTCGTCCATAAAATTTCTCCTTTTTGGATTTTCTATACGCCAAGCGATCAGACGAAAACGCGAAAAATTGTCCAAAGTTTAGATTGAAGTCAGCCTTTAGAACGGAAGCGGAATACCGACGCGTTCAGCAACTGTTTTCAACTGTTCCTGATGTTCTTTGCCAATTGGGATACCGATTTCAGCCCATTCCTGTTCACGTTCCCATTCTAAACCGCCGGGCAGATCTGATCGGTCATAACCCGGTGCCGGTTGCATCTGTCGCGCATCTTGGATGTGTTGGTCAATCTCCACTTTATACTCCTCAATCGGTCGGAACCGAGAAATATCAATCGCTGCGATGAAAGCACCTTGATTGGCACCTTCCCAGATTTCTGGCGGATCCGGGGGCTTATCGAATAGCCAGATGCCCGCCATAAACCCACCGAGCGCATGACTCACATGACTCAAACCCAACATCTTGAAAAACGCAGCGGGACTCTGTTCAAACGCTTCTTCCAACGGCAGTTTGGCATCAATGCCAGTTGCCATATCGACGACTATGGGCGGCTGGTTGCCTGCCGGAATCGCAAAACTCATCGGCGACGCGCCAGTTGCGGTGGCAATCGCACCACCGGGGCTGTGTCGAAAACGGTGGCAAGAGACCGCGAACCCTGCGCAATCCACTTCAAGCGCGAGCCGTGTATACTTGCCAGCACTCCCAAAGTGGAAGTGATTCCGACTCGTTGCGGCACCAAGTCCCATCTCTTTGGCTTTTTTGACTGCTGCCTCTGCAGCGTGATACGAGGCAAAATGTCCCATACCGCCATCGCCGTCATAGACCGCTGTCGTCGGGGATTCATCAATGCAGCGGACATTTGGACGTGGATTTACGTTGCCGTCAAGCATCATTCCCACATATCCCGGCGTTTGGCGCGTGCCATGACTGAACACACCACGCAAATCCGTGAGAACCAGCAGGTGAGCGATGTGCGCAGCGTCCTCTTCCGAGGTCCCCGCCTTCTGGAAGGCTTCACTGATGAAGCCTTGCATCACATCCGGCATCACGCGGATAAATTCTTTCGGTACTACATTCATTTTTTTAATTTTCCTTGCGGAGAAACGACGTGGGTTTGAACCATTGATGTGCCTTCCTTAAATCCGCTCTCCACTTCGTTACGAACTACGATTTTTGGTCTCATCTAACGCTTTGCGAATAATTAAAAAGTGAAGCGCGGAATCCCGTCAACAATCCGATAGGACTGTTCGCACGTTTTGCAGCGGAGACTGTGTTCTTCCCATATAATCTCACCTTTACACTGCGGACAGACGAGAATCTCTTGCAATGTTTTCGTCTGCCGATTCTTACCTTTTCTCAAAAGCGATTTCGCACGGGAAACGATGCCTCGCGGCACTGCACTTTTAAGAAGTAATAACCACTCGTTTTGAACATTCCCATCTGGTGAAACAAGCCTGTCAAGCGTATCAGGGCATTCCAAATCCAGTGCTGACGCATGGTCGAGAAGTATTTTATAGTCTATTTCATCTTCCCATTCGTATTGGACCAAGAAGAGGTTATGATGCGTAATATGAAACCGTTTCCAATGTTTGTCTGTCGCCGCCAATCGGTGGAAAAGTTGCCCAAATTGGGAATTTTTTTCATTTTTCCGTAGCATCAAACAGCCATCGACCAAGTTGATGACCCAGTTGTGATAGTGCCACCCGTAGATCCGTTCACCTATTTCGGATGGCGTTTCAATGTAACCGCGGCGTGCGACACGCGTTAACTCAGAAATGAATCGGCTCGGATCTTTGACGTGTTCCAATACATGCGAGCAGATAACATAGTCAAACGCCCGATCTGCGAACGGAAGGAACTCTCCATCCGCTTCCACCATCGGACGATCGGTAACGATTGCCCCACCGCGTTGTTCGTCATCTCCTATGAATTTATCACATAAAACATCTGAGCGTGCCTTTGGATTGTGCCCACTCCCTATCTCTAAGACAAAGTCGTTCGGACGAATGTTCATTTTTCGACGACCATGGTGATATAAGGACTCAAGTACGGAAACGCGCCTGCGATAATCCTGCCCTTTATCCCAAACCCAACGGCTTTCTTAATGATCGTGAACCCGTGTGAACGGAAAAATTGAGCGAGATCAATGGGGCTTGCGTAATAAGCACTGTCCGCATCGCCGCCGATAGCATCTACTTGTAGATCGGGTTCGCGGTAAATGAAACGTGGTGTTTTCGTCAAGAATCGCTTCTGGGCATAGAGCCGCCAGTTTCGTATAAACTGCTGCAACGCTTGCTTCTTCGTCTCACCCCAGACGGGTCTACCGGGTTTGCCAGACATCAGGTTGAGCCAATCAAGCAGCGGAATTAAGGGCGAACAGAGATTGGGACCAGAAATCACAATTCTGCCACCTTTGCACACGACCCGCATCATTTCGGTGAGTGCTGTCTCCACATCGGGGAGATGTTCAACCAACTCGTTTGAACAAATAACGTTGAAGGACGTGTCTTCAAACGGCAGCTCCATCACATCGCAAACCTGATAGCGGAGCCTCGGATTCTCCCACGCTCGCGCCTCTTCAAGAAAGAGGGGTGAAATATCGGTCCCAACGACATCAAAGTCTGCCTGATTGAGCAGTCGCGCTGAGATACCGTTTCCGCACCCAAGGTCAAGCACTTTAGAATGAGGGGGCGCATAGCGGATTACCAGTTCTACGTAGTGTCGGAGATAGGTTTCGTCGTGTGCAGCCAGTAGACCTTTATAGGTTTCCGACGTTTCGTAGAATTCGCGCATCCGTTGGCGAATCGACAATGACGTTTCGAGCATATTTATGCCATCAAAGGAGTCGGCACTCTCTATGTGCCGTCACATCAAGTTACGAGCGGAGTGTATTCCACGGTGCCTGATCGTAAACATCAATGAGTTGATACCCTTCTGCGCCTTTGCTGGGGCTTAGGGTGACAAACAACTTCGCGGACTCAGAGGAAACGTTGAAAGATGCGTGAACCATATCGGCGGGGATGAACACAGAGTCGCCCGCGTTTAGAGTCTGTTTCTTATCTTCAAGCCACTGCTCCACACTGCCTTCTATAACGTAGATAACCTCTTCCTGATCAGGATGCTTGTGGAAATCGTGTCCATATCCGGGTGAGAGGCTAACTTCCATGGCGACGATGTCTTGCGCACCTGTACTTGCTGGACGACTGAGCCAACCGATTGTTCCCCAGTCGAGTTCGTCCCGTTCCACGTCCGCGGACGCAATAAATTTTCCATTCATGACCTTATAAGTTCTCCTTTTGCCTACAAACAGATGTATGCGCGCTTGAACTTTGTGGGACGCAAACATCCACAAGCATCAGAAGCGCGCATACAGACGGTTTTTATCGTCGTGAGGTTTTCTTCAGCTGTCCCCAAGTCGTTGCAAGTTTTTGACGCGGATCAACGGCGAAAAGTTCAAAATAGCCGCTCTCCATCTGTTCAATGACTTCATCCTCGTCGAGTGCGCGGTTCCAGATACGGACCTCATCAATGAGTCCCAAAAATTCACGATTGCCTTCATGTGTTCTTCCGACAAGAACATCCGCTGTGTCGGCTTTACCGGGTGGATTATTTTTGCCGCCGAATTCGCCAGCAGCTTCACCGTTCACCCAATACCTGTGTGTCGAGCCGCCATCTACTTGTGCAACAACATGCACCCATTCCTCTAACGGGACCTTTTTATTACAAACACTTCCACCACCGACACTGAGGTGCAAACATTCACTCGGAAATTCCGTGTAGAAACTGTAGGAACGCGGATTGTTGCTTTTCGCTACGATGCCCTGCCACCGCTGCCCAGCGGGCCCTTGATGGCGTTCAGTATTAATCCAAGCCATAACGGTGACGCTCTCATCAACGGTGAGAATTTCGTGATGCGGCACGACAACCCAGTCGTCTTTGCCATTGAGTTCCAGTGCGTTACCGAATTTGCCCTCAACATGTTTGGGGGCACCCACCATTTCGCCATGGTTCTCATACTTTGAATGGTCGATAGTGTTTTTACCGTCGAGTTCGTCAAAAGAGAAGTAGAGGATAAGCGAATCCTCTGGTTCGTTTGCCGCGTAGGCAAAAGATGCCGTAAACGCGATAAGTATTAGCATTACAAATAGGCTTTTCATTTTTCCTCCGTAAAGACCTGCCTTAAACAGGCACTTGCTAAAAAAATTGGCTAACGTATCGGAACAACCGCTTTCCCTTCAATTGCCATAAACCTTTGATTGACCTGAAGGTGTGTCCCTGATCGGTACCCATTTCAGTTTCTTTCTTACCCATATCATTATAGCATACGCCTGAAATTAATGCAACCTCTAAAAAATTGCCGCCCAGAGGCATTTAAATCCAACAGATGGTATTGCGGCTTCCGCTGCATAAGGGCAATCAAGCCAAGCTATTCATAAATTTCAGCAAAATTGAGGTTGCGCGCGAGGGGACGTTTGAAGGGAGCGAGTGCAGTGTCAAGTTACGCTTGGTGTGTATGGGCATAACCAAATAGATCCGCTTTCCAAGCGTCTAACGATGGTGTTCATCATCTGCGTCCATGCTGATTTTTTTTCAATCAGACTGCGATTGTTTATCCACGACATCTTGAATCCAAGACAGTGCCGCCATACTGGAAGACCAACCGATAGAGGTTACCGCGAGCAGAGCTACCTGTTGTAACTCCTCCCGCGTAATCCCTTCGCGTAAGGCACGCCGCACATGTGAATGGACTGCGCCCTCAGACTTCGCACCGATAGCCAACGCGAGTTTGAGAAGCCTCACAGTTTTCGGCTCAAGGGGACCCGAAGTGCCACACGCCTCGCCTAACGCCTGATACGCCTTCCAGACTTCCGGATATTCTTCAATAACATCCTGAAGAAAATCGGGTAATTTATCTTGCATCAAAAATTCTCCTTTTCCCTTTTACAATCAATCTCCGAGCAAATCCACAGAACGTTGTATCAGGGTCTTATTACCCAGTTTTTTCGTTTTGAGATGTCTCTTTGTCTTGCTGTGCTGTGGTTTCGGTTTCCTCTGACTGTTCTTCATTAAGTCCGGATTTGAAGTTTGTGATGCTTCTGCCGAGACCGCGCGCCAATTCAGGAAGACGCTTCCCGCCAAATATGAGTAGCACAATAACCAATAGAATTACTAATTCCATGGGACCTGGGACGAATGACATGTTTCTGCCTCCATGTTTGTTCAACGTGATGCGTGCATCACAAGCATGCACTATAGATGTTAGCGTATATATTACCATATCAAGAAAAATATACCATATAAAATTAAGGGTAATTTAGGACTTACGCAATAATGTTTGACATAACCTCATAGACGGGGTAATATTTTCTATGAGGAGGACCTTAAAAATGGCTAGACCGACACGTCTACATTACTGTCAATATCTACTGATCACCCCTATTAACTATACACTCACACATTTCGCAGACCATTCTGAAAGTTTCAGTCATGATCAGCTCAACCGTTATCTATCAGAAGACCGTCTGACACCGCGGCTGCTTTGGGAACATGTCAAAAATGACGTGGTGCTGGATCCTGATGGCTATATTATCTTTGATGATACCGTTATTGATAAACGCTATGCGAAGAAGATCGCACTTGCCCAGAGACAACATTCTGGCAATGCGGGTGGTGTTATTAACGGTATTGCCATTGTTACCTGCGTCTACGTCAATCCGAAGTTAGACCGGTATTGGTTGATTGATTACCGTATTTACGATAAAACTGGCGACGGTAAATCGAAGTTGGATCATGTCCGAGATATGCTCTCGGTCTTAGTATACTCTCGTGATGTCAGTTTTTCAACCGTGTTGATGGATTCTTGGTATGTGAGTAAGTCGCTGCTGCTTTACATCGAAAATCTTGATAAGACATATTATGTTCCGTTGAAATGTAATCGTCTTGTTGATGATTCTAATGCCAAGAAACCGTATCAACGTATTGATTCTTTACACTGGACAGAGGCAGAAGAAAACTCAGGTAAACGTGTGAAACTTCATAAGTTCCCGAGAGATCACAAAGTGAAAGTTTTCCGGGTAGCGTCTTCTCAACGCACGGATTATGTTGCGACTAACGACTTGAGTCAATCCGATGTGTCCGTCGTGCGACGAGTGTGCGGCGTGCGCTGGAAGATTGAACAATTTCACCGTGAAGCGAAACAGTTGACGGGTTTGGAAGCTTGTCAGTGTCGTCTCCCGCGTATTGTTCGTAATCATATTGCCTCTGCCTTTCTTGTTTGGGTTCACCTGATGCGTAAGGCTCATGAAACAGGTAAAACGCTTTATCAAATCAAACACGAGTTACTTTCTCAATACCTTTGTCAACAACTAAAATCTCCCGCGATATAAATCGCTGCTGCGTAAGTCCTATAATTCATAAATCAGGCGAGATGTGGGGATTTCACCTTCCTTTATTATAAAAGAAAGTCGGGATTCAGAGACCTTTCCTACATGAAAGTTAGATACCCTATCGTCTGCAAAGAACTTGAATTAAAAGTAGATGTTATAGTAACATATAATACATATCCTCCCTATTCTATTATGAAATCATAGTGTGATATCGAAGTGTGTCCAACTTTTCAAGATATTATTCGCGGATAATTATCAAACGAAACAAAAAACGCTTTGTCGGAGATGCAGAGGTGAGGAGAGACAATCAAACACCTCGTTCTGATAGACTGGCTATGAATCTTTTTAAAGACCTTATCCAACGTTGTCACCAACGACACAAAAAACCGCTTCTGCAGCGGAAGACGAAAGTATCACCTGCGCTTTACAAGAACTATCCTTATCATTTCATGGTTTCTTGTGCGTACAAATATCCTGTAAGGCTTTATCAATTTGAGCAAGCGGATATCTCTTTCATGCCGATAGGGCGCGCACCACTGCACGACCATAGCCCAAGGGATTTTGGCGGTGAGCGATTCTTAAAACGCCAAGGGACACGGGACTGGATCCCCAGAAGATGGTATGCATCGTGGGGTATCCAGATATATACCGGTATCCCTTCCGAGCGCGATGGGGCACAATGGCACGACATTGATTTTAAGTATGATGTTATTTGTGCCTCACCAGATGCTGTTTCCACCTGTATTGAAACGCTCGTTAATTCCGTCGCAAATCCGCTGTTGACGCTGTCGAAATCCGGTGGATTACGTTTTTCTTGCAGAGTACAGGATTACCTTCATCTGAATACTGATGAAGCGAAGCAATATATCTATAAACATGCGCCGACACCCAAAAATCCGTCCCATCGTGATGTATATCTCGAAATCTTGGGTGATAAAGGATACAGTCGCTGGGATGCTCGCTACGAAATTCTACTTGGCAATCTGTTAGATCCACCTATCATTACCAAAGAGGTCCTCTTTGCCCCTATTGATGCTCTTCGCCATGCGCTTCATCAACCGGCACCGCCATCGGAATACAACTTAGAATCTACTTTTCAAACCGCTCTACAGCCGGTACCGGATCCTATAAATGAGAAGATGGTTGCGGTTCGGGAGGGGGAACTCAGCCCATTGGCGATAAAGCGGCCGTCTCCGGTAGTACACGAATTAGAAAATAGTGATGCTGCACGACAAACTTCTGCTTTGCGTGCTTTGCGTATTATCAAACACGATCAAGAGACGGGGCAGCTTCGCGCCATTAATCAAACTGGAAAGCGTATGCTGTCTCTTGAATGCCGTCTATCGAAAGAGGTATTGGAGGCATGGGGTGCCACCTGGAAGCAGAATGCTTTGGGAAATTTTGCGAAAGCGTTACTGAATGCTTTAGAAATCAAAAGTGAGTTTCGTGAGAATCCTGTCGGACGGGTCCGTGCAGCACTGCAGGCATTCCAAGGGCAGGAGGAAATACTTATTAGACAGATGAGCGAAGAGAATCTGGATCCAGATTTGAATTCGACGTTCTGGCATCAACTGAAACATTTTTTTACGTATTACAAGCGGGATGCTGATGCTCCGATGATATGGGATGAAGGTATGTTACGGTTTTGGGTGTCATCGGTGCTGGACGAGGCTTTTCCAAATGAGGTGGAAAGCAGCGAACCAAAGCCGTGGCTGCCGGGAAACCGGGTTTTTCAGATTCGCACTGGCATTTATTCTGTGCATGAACTTTTAAACTACGAAAACAGTTGGGATGATCTTGGATTATCTGAAATCGGACAACGTTTTCTTCTCGGTATTCGCGCAGAAATTGAGAGGGATCCGAGCGTTAAACACGCGCTTCTCGTCCATGAGGGGGTCGTTGAAGAATTAGCAGATATCAGAGAAAAGGAAAATGTCTGTTGCCTGACGCATATCAAATATGGAACAAATGCAGAGTCTATCAAGGCTGCTTTTGAATCAGCAGATGCGATTTGGATAGTCGGCGCACCTTACTGGCCACCCCACCTCATGTGGAAGCAGGCACAAATCTTGTTTGGAAACGCTGAGGAACCGATCTGTTATGATGTAGAGATAAATCCTTACCAGTACGAAGATGAGCGGATCCAAGGGTTGTATGAGCAGAATATTATTGGTATCCTTACACAGATTATAGAGCATGCCGGATTAGATCGCTTATCGAACAAGACAGTAATGTTGCTCACGGGTATGCCGCTACCTGACATCACTGATAGACCTGAAACGCTGCTTTTTGACTGGGAAGATTTTGAAGTCGCTGGTGGACTCAATAAACTTGAGGAAACAGTAACAACGCGTCAGCATTTTGAGACGGAACGTGCGAATCTAACTGCGGAGTCAGATAGGGAAAAAGTGGAACAGGTCTTGGGAATCTCTAAGAGTCAGGCAAATCGTGTGTTGATGAAGTTAAGAGGTGGCAAAATAGAACGTGTTTCCTTTCAAGAGCAGATATGCTCTCTTCTTGAAGGTGGTGAGAAGAAGACCGCAGAATTGATTGCAGCCATTGATGGCCATCCGGGTGCTGTAAAAAATGAACTCAAGCGTCTTGTGGATATTGGTGAAGTTGTAAAAGTCCAACGCGCTACGTATATTCTTCCGGAAACATAGATACACTCCGGTTTCCGACCTCTTCCTGTAGGACCGACCTCCTGGTCGCGACTCCTCGGTAGTTTCCGCAGTTGAATAACACTTGTAGGAGGGATTCCTAACCCCGATCCCTTCCATCCTCCCGCTGCTGGCGAGGTTTGGAACCTCGTTTTCACCGTCCTCTTCCGTAGGAGTGATCTCCCGATCGCGACGCTAATCCAAAAATCCAAAATCGAATGCTATTGACACAGAATATAGAATGTGCTATAATTTATGCGATAACTTGCAAACGGAAAAGGCAAGATATCGTTTTGGTACGATGACGGTGAAGGAGTCTGGATTATGAATAAGGTGCTGGTCAGCGACCAGTTGTCACAGCGAGGTTTAGATGTTTTGGAAGAGAGCGGTGATTTTGAGGTGGAGGTCGCCCTCAATCTCGCCCATGAGGAATTGCTGGACCGAATCGCTGACTACAATGCACTCCTTATCAGAAGCGCGACGAAAGTAACAGCGGATGTTATTGACAACGCGAAGCAGCTAAAAGTCATTGGGCGCGCCGGAGTTGGTGTGGATAACATTGATGTGCAAGCCGCAACGCGAAACGGGATCTTGGTCGTCAACACACCGACGGGCAACACAATTGCGGCGGCGGAACACACCATCGCTATGTTGTTAGGACTCGCACGCAACATAGTTCCGGCAGGGATTTCGCTCCGAAACAGAACCTGGAAGCGCAATGACTTCATCGGGGTTGAACTCTACGGGAAAATTTTCGGGACCATCGGACTCGGACGGATCGGACGAGAGGTCACACAACGCACACAGGCTTTTGGGATGCAAGTAATCGCCTACGATCCGTATATTTCAGCGAGTGCAGCAGAAAAAATCGGCATCCGGATCGTTGACCGAGAGACGCTCTTTCAGGAATCCGATTATATTTCTGTCCATACGCATCTCAATGCCGAAACATACCATAGTGTTGGTGAGGCGGAGTTTGCGCTCATGAAACCGAGTTGTCGCCTGATTAACTGTGCCCGTGGCGGTATTATTGATGAAAACGCCCTTTATCATGCCCTGAAAACGGGGCAACTCGCCGGTGCTGCACTCGATGTCTTTGAAAGCGAACCCGCGACGGATACACCGCTGTTAGACTTAGAGAATGTGCTGGCATTACCACACCTCGGTGCCTCGACATCGGAAGCACAGGATCACGTTGCTATTGAAGTCGCACAGCAGGTAATAAATGCGCTCCGCGGGCAACCTGTTGCTAACGCCGTAAATCAACCGAAGATTGATCCAAGAACGCTCGATATTTTGGGTCCCTATCTGGAACTTGCCGAAAAGATTGGTAGTTTTCACGCACAAATTGTCGAAGGTCAAATTTCCGCAATCAAAATCCATTACGGCGGCACCCTCTTTCAGAAAGAGGATGTCACACCCCTAACTGTGGCTGTGCAGAAGGGGCTTTTGACACCGGTACTGACGGACGTTAACTACGTAAACGCACCTTTTCTGATTAAGCAACGCGGGATTTCTGTTACGGAAACAAAGAGCGAAGCAGAAGCGGATTTTGCCAACTCCATTGAGATTACAATTACAACAGATAAGGGGGATTCGGTGATTGAAGGCACCGCTTTCGGACGCAAAGACATCCGCATTGTACGCATTGATCAACTTCATATAAACGTGAGACCCACTGGGTACATCCTCCTTATCTATAACAGCGACCAGCCGGGAATAATAGGGTTGATGGGAACGATTCTCGGAGAGCACGGTATTAACATCGCGGATATGACTGTCGGACGTTCACGCTTATGGGAACTTGCTGTGACACTTATCAACGTAGATACGCCTGTGCCTCGACACGTTCTGAAAACCATCGCTGAGCAAAAGAAGATTGACTTTGTTAAGCAGGTCTTCCTTTCATAGCAGAAGATGAGGCTTTTTATCTTAACCCAACCGCAAGGAATAATTAAAAATTGGATGCCAAAGCGAAATGTTTATTTATTAATGACGAAATTCCGAAGGCGAAATTATTTGAAGCAGAGAAGCGGGATGTCCATCCCGATTGCAATACTTCTTGGCGTATCTCACCAGAACCGTTCTGGATTTCCGAGACAGACTTGAGATGGTTTGAGGAGCTCGGTACACATCTTCTAAATTTCTATCGCGCCTGTAATTTACTCTATTCCCAGAGTGCACGCGGCATTCAACCTGCTTGGGTGGCTGAGTACTTGGAAATCGGAAAACCGGAAACCGTCATCCAATATGGGCGGATGAACCGTTTTAAGAGCCAACTGCCCGGTGTGCTACGTCCTGATATTCTCCCCACCGGCGACGGCATGGCGATTACCGAACTTGACGCAATTCCCGGATTTATCGGCGCAACCGGATGCCTCGGCAGACTCTATGCACAACTCGGCTATACGATCATCGGTGGTAGCGATGGAATGGTCAACGGCTACGCAGACATGATCCGAGGTTTGGCAAAGAAAGACAATCCGACACTCGCAATCGTCGTTTCAGATGAATCGGAAGACTATCGTGCGGAGATGATGTGGCTTGCCGATGCGCTTTGTGAAGTTGGCGTGGAAACTCGCACCGTCAAACCGCACGAGGTAATTTTTACTGAAGATGGACTGTTCGTCGAGAACGCGCAAAATAAAATGGGGGTCGATGTCATATACCGTTTCTATGAATTATTTGATCTGCGCAATATCCCGAAAGCGGAGTTGATGTTCTATAGTGCGAAGAAACGCACTGTCGTAATGACACCGCCACCGAAATCCTATCTCGAAGAGAAGTTGTGTCTTGCGCTTTTCCATCATCCGACGCTCCAGCCGTTTTGGAAACGCCATCTCGGGAAAAAAACCTATCCGTTCCTACAACAAGCAATTCCAGAAACATGGATTATCGATGCACGTCCGCTACCACCACATGCTGTGATTCCGAACTTGGAGGTAGATGGAAACCCTGTAACGGATTGGCGGCAGCTCCGCACCGTGACACAGAAACAACGGGAGTTGGTTATCAAACCGTCAGGTTTTTCCGAACTCGCATGGGGGAGCCGCGGCGTAGCGATCGGACATGATCTGCCTACGGAGGAATGGGAAGCCGTCATCGAAAACAGCCTTGAGAATTTTGAGAAAAGTCCGCACGTCCTACAGAAGTTCCACACTGCTGAACGGGTCCGGATGCAATATTACGATTTCGATGTGGGCGATGTCCAAGAGATGGCGTGCCGTCCACTTCTCCGACCCTATTATTTTGTTGTTGGAGACACGGTCAAATTGGGGGGTATGCAAGCCGCAGTTTGTCCCGCTGACAAGAAAATTTTACACGGTATGGTCGATTCTATTATCGTGCCGTGCGCACAACGTTAACCGAAGGTAGGTGCCGTTTGAAACCGCACCGGATCCGATAAAATAAAGAAGGTAGTTTGACAATGCAGTTAAGTGAGAAGCAGCTCGCGCAATTCCGAAACAATGGATACCTTGCCATCGAAGGATTTTTCGATCCCGTTGAGGCGAAAGCACTCCGACTGGAATTAGAACGGATTTACGATGCCGAACTTAAAAACGGGACCGGTATCAATTGTGCAGTGCAAGAAGATGGAACCAAGCGTGACAATGACGGTGAACGACAAAACCTGCAGGTAATTCCGCTCAATAACCGCAGCGACTTACACAAAGCACTGCCCTTTCATCCGAAGGTTATCGCCTCCGTCCAGCAACTCATCGGTGATGAATTTATGTTGGAGTTGGATCAGGCATTCTGGAAACCACCTAAAGTCGGTATCGGCACGAGTTGGCACCAAGACAACGCTTACTTCAGAATCGCAGACCCGTTGCGCGGCACTGCAATGTGGATCGCTATCCACGATGCAAACGTTGAGAACGGCTGCATGCACGTCATACCGGGCAGCCATCGCGAGTCTTATGAACACTATCGCGACCCGTTGAGTGACCACCACATTCGGTGCGATCCGCCCGAAGAACGCGCTGTCCCAATTGAATTGAAAGCAGGCGGCGTGCTGTTCTTCTGCTATGGCGTGGCGCACTGCACGAGGTCGAACCTCTCCGACAAGGAGCGTGCAGGCGTGGCACTTCACTTCCTCCACAATGATTTCGGCGGCAAAGAACTCTGGGAGCGGAACAACACAACCAAACCGATGCTCCGGGGGCCCCTCGCAACCGGTGGAGAAACCGAGTTTGGAGAGAAATTTGAAGGCAGATGGGAAGAACTCATGAGCGACATACTCGCAACCGATCTGTAGGAACCATCTCCCCATAGCGATAAGGAAACCTGTTGAATTCTCCATAAGTCCTAACAAAGTTGAATCCTTCAAGAGGTTAAACAAAATGAAACAATCGTTTCTTTACGCCTCACTCATCGCTTTGATGCTTATCATAGGCGCGTACGCAACAGCAGACCTTGATGAAGGACTTGTCGTTTACTTTACGTTCGATAACGTCAAAGGCAAGCGGATACTTGATGAGTCCGGCAACGGTCTTGATGCCGAAGTTATCAAGAACACCAAATTTGTCAAAGGCAAATACGGAAACGCTGTCCGCATCACGCGTAAGACTGAAGATTGTGTGAATATTCCATCCGAGGATGCTCTGAAAATCAGTGAGGAAATCACAATGATGGCGTGGGTGTATCACGACGATTGGACGAGGAGTACTTCTCAATGGTTTGATAAAGGGACTTATAGCAGAGATTCCAACAAACTATACGGTATGGGTGTTTTTGGTGTGGATGCTCTTAACCTTGGCGCGTTTTTCAAAGAGAAGTCCCTTATAGCGACTATCTTAGGAGGTGAACGCAGGACGCACTTCGTAAGTAAGCACGAAATGAAGGATGGCACATGGCATCACGTCGTGGGAACATGTACCGACACCTCTGCAAAAATCTATCTTGATGGAGAAGCCATTCTTAATATCAATAGAGATACAGCCAGAGCTGGTTTTAGGCGTGTTAACTTCAATGGTGCCAATGACAAGGATTTTCGGATTGGATGTGTTGAAAGTAAACCTGAATACGCATTTGAAGATGGCTCTATTGACGAAGTCGCGATATGGAATCGCGCCCTCAGTGGAACCGAAATCAGAGATGCTATGCGAGGCAATCTCCTCGCGGTTTCGCCAATAGACAAGGTTGCTACAACATGGGGAAATATTAAGCGAAAAGCACTTCAGCCGTAGCGGAAACGGTAGCATAGAAATCGTATCCATTCACATAGGAAAAGAAAAATATATTGCTCCCGACTCAGTTTTGTGATACAATCTAATTACTTCGCACGTAAACAAAAACTTCTGTTTTCAATGTAAGAGGATCCCACAGGAGGGAAACCGAAATGAAACAGCTATTCAGTTATGCTGTGATTATCGCGCTGATGCTCATCTCGGCAGGGTACGCAACAGCAGATCTCGCTGAAGGACTCGTCGTTTACTTCACGTTTGACAATGTCAAAGGAAAAACGATTGTTGACGATTCTGGCAACGGACTTGACGCGAGCATCATCGCCAATACCGAAATTGTGAAAGGCAAATATGGGGATGCAATTCGCATTACGAAAGAGGGGCCGGATTGTGTGAATGTGCCAGCCGCCGATGAACTGAAAATCACGGGGGAAATCACGATGGCGGCTTGGATCAATCAGGACTCATGGGACACTGATGCGCAATGGTTCGACAAAAACTGCCATAATGGTGGTGAGCATTCTTCCTACGGCATCGGTGCTTTCAACGGCGGTAAGAATTTCAATATGTTCTTGGGGACCGGCAACAGTAGACCGACCCTGAGCCAACCACATGCACTGGAGACGAAAAAATGGCAGCACGTCGTTGGAACTTATGACGGCTCAACCATGAAAGTCTATGTTGATGGCGAACTTGCAGCTGAGAAAGACGAAAAGTTTGACTTCAAAGGGACCAATGATCAGGATTTGCGGATCGGATGTTCCAAGGACCGCGCCCGGTATACCTTTGAGAACGGTTCTATTGACGAAGCTGCGGTCTGGAGCCGGGCACTCAGCGAAGATGAAATCAACGAGATAATGAACGAAGGCTTCCTCGCAGTTTCGCCGCGTGATAAAGCAACAACGACCTGGGGCAGTATTAAGTCAAGAACGTTCACGCGCTAAATTGTGCTGCTAAAGCACGATGCGTCTTAGTTTTATGTTCGCAATCTCGCACAAATCTCTAACGGCACAGGTATCATTCTTGAAAAGGTTGGCACCTGTGCTTTCTTCTATAGGACTATGCAGACCCTTCGCTGACGAGGTTTGCAACCTCGCCAGCTGCACGTAATATGTAGGGATTCATAGAAAATTGCGTAAGTCCTCTTCTATAAGACGAGGGTAAAAAAATGACAAAAATCGGAATTGTCGGCATCGGATTTATGGGGATGATTCACTACTACGCTGTTCAGCGCATTACGGGTGCCGAAGTGGTTGCTATCTGCACACGAGATCCAAAAAAACTTGCCGGAGATTGGACTGGCATCCAAGGTAATTTTGGACCCCGAGGCGGTATGGAAGATCTCTCAAACGTCCGAACATATAGTGAAATTGATGAACTCCTCGCTGACGAAGAGGTTGATCTCGTCGATATCTGTCTACCGACACACCTGCACAAACCTGTTAGTATGGCATCCCTTGAAGCCGGAAAACACACCCTTGTCGAGAAACCGATCTCTATCTCCATGGACGATGCCAACGAACTCGTCGAGCTTGCAGAAAAAATAGGTGAGGAGCGGAAGGAAGCACTGGAAAGTCCTTGTTTCCTGATGGTAGCACATGTACTACCCTTCTTCGCCGAATACGCGTATGCCAAAAGGATCGTTGAAGAGGGAAAATACGGTGAACTCCTTGGGGCGCATTTTAAACGCATTATTTCCAGACCGAGTTGGTCGCGGGATGTCGCTGACCTTGAAAAGAGCGGCGGTCCCGGCATCGACTTACACATTCACGACACCCATTTCATTCAACTCCTCTGTGGTGTTCCCGATGCCGTATTCTCACAAGGTAAACTCGCTGGTGGTAATTATGTCGATTACCTAACAACACAGTACATTTACAACGATAAGGAGATCGCTGTCAGCTGTTCTTCTGGAGGGATCTCGCAACGCGGGCGCGCGTTCTCACACGGGTTTGAAATTTACCTTGAAAAAGCCACGCTCCTCTATGACTTCTCAACATTAGCAGGTGAGGCATCTACCGCCGTACCGCTGACACTTTTGAACGACGAAGGGGAGGTTGAGCAGGTCGATTTAGGGGATGTCGATCCGATTGATGCCTTTGTGGGTGAACTTCAATACGCCATTGATGCCATCGATTGGGAAAGCGAACCGACGGCACTCTCTGGGGTCGGTGCGAGGGATGCGCTCCTCCTCTGCTATAAAGAGGCAGAATCGGTCAGAACAGGTCAGGTCGTAGCGATTCGTTAAACAGTTCGGTAATGCTTGTAGGAAGGGTGGAAGATGGAAGGCGACAGGCGTTGGAAGCAGAAAAGGGTTGATGGCGCGGAAGCAACGAAAGATGAAGGAAAAGCCTTACCTCCCAATCTTCCAATCTTCCAGTCTTCCAATCTTTTCTATTCGGTTACCAACATCGGTGAACTCTATGTCCCTGCCGAATGCCGGGATGCCGTTTTCGCTCGCCCGCGCGTCAAACTGTTCGCTCACCAAGAATTAAGACATCTCAATCGGATCTTCACGCATATCCGTCACGGTGGCGTTGCCGTTGTGGAGGGAGAGTGGGAACAGATTACAAAAGTGATGGACTATATCCAACGCCACAAACAGGATTTAATCCAACACGCTGACCGTAACGCTAAACGACGTGATCAGAGAGATTCGCATCGGAGATCCACAAGTCACGCCCTGAAAGAAGCCTTAGCAAAACTCGTATGTTGGGCAGACGCTGACGGAATCTTACAGGTTGAACCCGCGCCTGTCCTTCCGTACTTGTTGGAACTTGCTGGAGAACCGGCGGAAGCAAATGAAGGGAAGCCCTTTCTCCTACCCGTAACAAAGATTCAACAAATTCAACAAGCATTGGCAGAAACCTACCCGGTCCGTGCACTCAATGCCGCCCTTGTCGCTTCCGAGAACGTTCTCGCGCCGCGCTCACAGGAAACGATTGAATGTTTCCAAGAGGCACTACAGTTCGTCCGAGAATCTAATCCCGCTACGGTTGCCGACATCGGATGTGGCAGTGGATGTTTGACCTTATTGGCACGGCAGGAATTGAGTGAAGGGGTTGAGTTGTATGCGTCCGACCTACTCCCGGAAGCCGTCGCAACAACAAAACTAAACCTTCAGCGACTTTTACCGCATTTGAATACTATACATATCATGCCCGCCGGTGACCTATTTGATCCGCTTCCGTCCCACCAATTTGATGTGATTATCTTTAATGCACCGTGGGTTGTTGCCCGCGTACGCAACCGCGCAGAACTCGCGATCCACGATGAAAAACAGGAAACGGTGAAACGTTTTTTTGCGCAGGTCTCAGATTTCCTGAAACCTGATGGCATGATTTTACTGGGTTACGCGGATGCTTCTGGTCCGAAAGCGATTGACAATTTGGAAGGGATAATTGCAGAAGCCGATTTTAGAGTCGATACGGTCTTTAAAAGGCGGGTTGCGACACATCGGTCGAAACGAAAGTGGGAGCAAATTCGTGTTTATGCCTTACGTCGAGTATAGGTGATTGATGCTTTCGGAAAGCGTATCTTTATGTAAGAGAGATCTCCTGATCCAGACATCTTTAGATAACTTGCCGCTAGATGGGCTATAATACCATCCGCCGCAGAGCAGATATAAAAGCGTATGTAAAAGTTTTTGACATTAAGCGTTCCTTTTCTCTCCGCAGACTCGGTAGATGTGGTTACCCAAACGCATCGGCTTTTAGACCCAAATTTGTTCTATTGTGGAAAAGGTTTCTAACCCCGATGTGTCCCGAATACCTGCACACATAAGGTGCTAGCTTGACTACCAGTTTCACGAAATCCATGTCACCGGCGTAAATCTGCGATCCAGACAAACAATTTTGAAAATGTTTACACACCGCAATAAAAAAACGCAATAAGTAGTTTTGGGATTGGTTAAAGTGAGTGTAACGATTTCTGAGGTAAGGCGTTGGGAAAACCAACGCCTTTTATTGTTAGTAAAAGAGAGCGTTTACTACCTTCTCTTAAGTTCACCCCAAGTCGTTGTAATCACTTTTCGTCTCGATGGTGCGGCAGCAGCGATTGCCTCAAATGCAGCTGCTTTGACAAGCATTAAGTCCAGTATATTCGTGACACCATCGTTATTGATGTCTGTATCATAATAGGACTTAATAGATATACCACTGCGAACAATCAGACAATCATATAAGTCTGTGTATCCATCATCATTCACATCTGTATCTATCACCATCTCTTGATCTAAGTCTTGAGAATCTTGTCGCACAGACAATCTGCCACCTTCATCTAAAAATGTGGCATCCTTGCGACTTAACGCAAAATCTTTCAATGTCATTGTAACACCGGGTACAACATGTAACGGATGATACATCACATCCACGCGATTCGCAATGAGACGTTTTTGCGGATGCTCATCTAAGCTAAAAGCATGTCCTATTTCATGTGCAAGTAATGGTCGTATAATCTCTGAAAACGCGGTGGGAACCACAACTAAATTGTTGCAATATATGAGTTGTTCCGGGATATTTGCACATAATCGCTGAGATGCTGCAGAAGCCCCTCCAATATTGCCTGATCCACCAAAAAAGACAACGAAAATCTGATTATCTAAACCCCATTCTATCAAATTAGATTCATTCTCAATTGTCCAATGAGAGGTATATTGACGCAGTTTTTTCTTACCTATTACGACTTCTATATCTTTGAACTCAAAGGTCTTTTGCCCGAAGCCGTGTCTCTCCATTTCAGATGTGAAGAAGGCTTGAACCTCTAACATCATATCCTGTAATACATCCAATTCATTTTGGCTCGGTGTCTGGACATCTAATGCTTTCCAGTAAATAACCTCAATTGGGGGTTCTGCATACACAAATAGTGAAAGACTCACTAAAAGCCATGCGAAAAGTAGAATTCTTCCCTTTTTCATAAGTTCATTCCTTGTTTTTTCAGTTGTGAAAATACAACTGACGTGCAATTATAGCACCTATAGGTTAAGTTAGAAAGGAGTTTACGTCATTTACCGCACAACGCCATCACCCAATGTCAGTTGGCATGGTAGGGACCTTCCCAAGCAGGAAGGCTGACATTCCCTACCAAATGACGTTGTTTAATTAGAGTCACCAGAGATGCCATCCTTCTTAAAAGAAAGTGGGCATCCCTTGGCGACCAAACCAAAACACCTAATTGAAATTAGATATGGGATACCCATAGTCCTATCGGTGTTTTAGTTTGGTCTGACAAGTATTGTATATGGATAGAGAAAAAAAAGCAAATAAAAAGCCTCTTAAAAAGAGGCTTCTTTTCCCTTGATATTAAATTCTGTTTATAATATCCTAATTAGAACATCACTTGGTAGCGTTTTTCACCTGCCCCGCTTGGGGCAGTCGCTACCAGCCACCGCGTGAAAACGGAAAGTGATGTTTGTGTCAAAGTGATGTAAACTCCTAATTTTTCTATAAGTGAATACTGTTGGAAGGAAACTTACTATGCCTACAACTCCACTACTTCACGATATTTTGACTAAGGTATGTAAATCAGACATGATATGCTCTGAATGTCGAGATAAATTACAAGAAGCATTAGAAAATACGAATAGATTAGACATCTCAGATAGGATAAGAAATCCTAATTTGTATATTCATCATTCTTGTGCCGTCAGGTTTCTCAGATATTTGACTCATAATTTTGCTGGATATATCTAAAATTGAACATTCGCAAGGAGGGAGAAAAACTGAAGATAATTTCTCAACTTGTTCTTTTAGAAATTCATCTTCTTCTCTTTCTTTACAAAAACGACATTTTTTTCATTCATTAGAAACACTCCTTAAGAAACTTCCAAAAGATAGTTTCTCGATGTCGGTTATTGTAGATATAGCACCGTTCTGCCACATAGAGCGGTGTGTATCCGATTTGATAATGATGATGTGATCCGGACCATGCTCGCTTGAGTAGAGACCAAAAGCCTTCAATCGTGTTGGTATGCTTGTCCCCTTCAGCAAATTGGACTTGGTGATTGATAACATGATGTTGTAATTCAGACCCAAGCGCGTTGTAAGCATGATATTCATCAGTCATGAGTTCTGATTCTTTCGTATTGACAACACGACGGATAAACGCAAGGATATGTCGTCCGGTAAGTCCTTTCGGAACTTCGGCAACAACTTCACCACCACGAGCGACTGCGCCGATAATCGCGGTTTTGTCAGCACCTCGTCCACGTTTAGAAGGTTCAAAGTCTTCGCGTTTGTTTGGTTTACGGGGTTTGCCACCGATATAGGTTTCGTCAGCCTCTACAATCCCTTGTAGTAGAATAGAGTTGACTTTATCTGCCATCTCTGCTCGGATACGCGTTAGTATAAACCAAGCTGTCTTTTGATTCAAGTCTAAATCGCGTTGAAGTTGATAGCTGGATATGCCTTTTTTGGCATTTAGAATCAGCGAGAGTGCGAGAAACGATTTCTGTAGCGGTATCTTCGTGCCGTGAAAGACTGTTCCGTGTGTTACTTTGAAGGATGCTTTGCAATCATAACAGTTCCAGCGTCCTACACGCCCCTCACCATCCTCTTTCTTACGTTTGATACTCATACTGCCACAATGCGGACAGTGGGGCGTTCCATGCCATCTAACGCGTTCCAGATGTTCAATACAAGACTCTTGATCAGGAAAACGTTCAAAAACATCTATGAGGTTCATGAAAAAACTCCTTTGGGTGTCAAAGGAGTTGCTTTAATTCTGTGCTTTTTGCTAAAATAGCAGTAGATCGTGAAAAGCAACTCCGCTTTTTACTCATGGGACGGTTGCCGCCGTCCCATTTAACTACTAATATTATAGCATTTTTAGCGAATTAAAACAAGTGAAAAACCCTTTATTTATCAAGGTTCACGGGACTTTTGCAACTTTGAATGTATATGATAAAACATATACAGTGCACCAATACCAAGTAGAGTTTCCCCAAGTTCAAATATGCCATCGGGACCTATGAGTTTTCTTAAGTTCAAATCGCCGAAATTAAATTCGTAATATAGATGCGCGATTGGAAGTACAATGTGGCAAACTGTGAGGGATAATTCTAACCAGTATTCTTTGATACCGCGCATATTGACCTATTCTCCTGAAAGTAGGTAAAAATGAAACGATTCCTTTTTTGGTATAAAAAGCAAGATGTCGTAACGCAAGGATTTCTCGGCGCACTTGTTGTAGCACCTGTGGGTACATTTCTTGTTTATCTAACGGCATATTTACTCGCGAAGATTTTTTAAGAAATATGGAGTTCCGTCACTCTATCACGCCACTTCCCAATTTCGGTCGGTTCTGGTAGGGACTGCCTCAAGCGAGGCAGCCGAAATTCCCTACCAAGTGACGTTCTGAATATTTTATAACATTCCAAGAAAAATGTCAAGTTTTAGTTAACACGCAGAGGGGTTGTTTTTTAACATAGATGAAGTCAATAACCAAAAAGGATTAGTGACTTTTTTAATCCCAAAACTACTTATTGCGTAAAAAAACAGGGTTTATATATTTTGTGGTTTTGTGGTATACTACCTAAACCCAATTTTGGGTGACACAGTTACGAATTACCACTACTACAACCCTGTCCGGAAACAAAAAACTGAAATATATTTGATTGCTAAACAAAAATGTAGTATAATTAACAAGAATGCCGTATAATTACCGAAGTATAAAGTGGAATAAGGACATGATGCTCGGTAATCAATCGCATGCGAAATGAAAGGAACATCAAGTTGGAATGGCCAGACTTTTATCCAGAGGATTGTCCACCTGCGGAAGCCGAACCCGCTTCCGGTACAGTTTACCGCCTTGTGGTCCACGATCCACCACAAGAGGGGGATTTCAAAACACCTTTTGAAGAAAATCCAAGGAGATTTAATAACAAACCAGATATCGGAAACTGTGGACTCTCCGTCCAGACAGATATACAAGATATCGAACAACTCAAGGAAGCGACGAAGATGGTCCCGAGGTTCAGAAACAGCCAAATTGCTGAAGGTGAACTCAATCCAACGCTTGGATTGATTCAACATACACCGTCATCAAAATATAAATCTCATCATTCTTGGTGGATACCTATTGGAGCAGAGCCTTGGGTTGTTTTTAAAATAATAGGTGGATAAAGAAGTAAACGATAAGTGTGAAAGGAGGCAAATGATGGCTGATATACTCAATATTACAGATTTAGGCAGGCTCGAAATTGTAGAAACCTACGTATACTACGATCAACCTGTCCTCTTCTCCTGTAAAAGTACGGCGGGTCATCTTTACCTTGTTGTGGCTACTGATAAAAACGATGAACATGAAGCTTGGCTCTATGTTGGGGTCTCTGCTGAACGCCTCAACCTCATCCGATCTGGTGCAATTGATCTCCATGACGCATTTGCTGAGCCTGAGGATGGTTTTTTGCTCCAGGAAATAATTCCATACGACGACCAAACCCAACCCCGGATGGAACCGATCCAGCCAGATCAGATCTCTGAAGATATGCTCCCTATGCCCGGTGAATGTCTTGATCTTGAAACTGAGACACTCCCTGCACTAAGGAATTCAGAGGAAATAGCAGTATCCAGGAAGCAAGAAATTCTAAATCTGGCTCTCAGTTATGATAGGGTTCTCAGAACAGAAGCACCTATTGCTAGTCTAGGCGATATTTTCGGAAGGCTGCAAAATGTAATTAACGCAATTGGAACGGACCTTCTTAAATTAGAACGTCCAACTGAAGAGGCCGAGCGTAAATTACAAATCTCGCTATTGGGAATTGGTTCTGGGTCATTCGATATTCAACTTGCTTCTACAGAAACCCTTGACCTTTTCGGCAATTCTGATTGTGGTGATGCAATCGCGGAGTTATTACAACTCCTTAATGCTGGAAGTGACAAAGAGGAACTGAAAAAACTTTTAGAACCATTCACATCAAAAGTTGTAAAGGACTACACAAAATTCCTTAAATCACTTAGTGAATCTATAGTGGATACCAGATTTACATGGACATCGCCGGATCCGGACCGAAATAGAATAGTTCACCTACCAAGACTCCAAATACGAGACATGGTTGATATTCTTCAGAAATTTCAAGAAGAAACACCGTTTACATTTGAAATTACAGGCACGTTAATCGGTGCCTCCCTTAAATCCAAAAAATTTGAATTAGAAACAGCCGGTGAAAGAATCTATTCTTGTAAGATCACGCAGGAAGCTATTGAGACTGTAAGAAATGCAACGTTAAGCCAGATTTACACTGCAAAAATTCAAGAGATTACCAAAAGAAGTGAAACCGCAAATGAGATTACCAAGACGGAATATCGACTCCTTAGTCTCAGGCGATAATCAATGGGACTTAAATAGTTTGGCTTGTCGAAATAGTTACGCTGAATGGGAAACAATCCCAAAATAGGAAGTTCAATCGCTTGCTGAGCCCGAAATATCCAAGTCAGTTTGAAAAACTATTATAGCCCCGATCCGAAGATCGAGGCTATAAAATTAATTCCGAATTACTGACACCGGCGTTCCATCCTGTAACCGGTGTTGTTCACCAACAATTACCAGTGTTCCGTTCAAAAGTCTTGAGGTAACCTCTATCTCACCGCCGTAGACAGCACCGACGCCCACCTGTTCTCGGCGCGCTACATTCTCTTCAACCTTGAAGATAGTCCCACTGCCGTTCTGAATGTGTAAAACCGAATGCAAAGGGACCAATTGGACATTTTTTCGTTCACCCGTTTTAATGGAAACTATGATCGTGCCACCCGGTTTCAGACCGCCGTTGTGAGAAAGTGTTCCCATGGAATTTGGCACATTGGCATGGACAAGCACTGTGTTATTTTCACGGTTAACTGTCGGACTGATAAAATCAATCGTGCCGACAATGTTCCGAATGCCAGCACTCGTAGAGATCAGGACGAGTTCGCCGCTATGAATGCGGCGAGCATCCCCAACAGGCATACTCCAAACCGCTTTGAGGGTGTCAACGCCGATTACTGTAAATACAGGCTTTCCTGTAGGCGATGTGGCAGGTCGGGCATGGTCTCCCGCACTTAAATGACGCGTTAAAATAGTGCCGTCAATCGGGGACTTAATAGTTGCCTCATCCATCTGTGCCCGCGCAACTTTGAGCTGTTCTTCGGCTTGATTCACCGCCGACCTCGCAATCGCAATCTCTTGTTCCCACGATTTTGCGTCCACCAGTTTCTGCGCTGAGTCGCGGTCTGCTTGTGCCTGAGCGACCTTTGATTCTGCCAGAGCGATCTCGCGCTCCCAGCTGCGGATTTCGACAAGTTTCTGCGCAACAGCGAGTTCTGCTTTCGCTTTCTCTATCGAAGGATGTGTTGAACCTTCCGCAAACTTTGCTGCTGTGCCCAGAGCCTCTTCTAAACGGATTTCTGCCAATTTCAACCGCTTTTCTACCGATTCAAAGTTGCTATCACTGATCAGTTGTTTTTCATGAAGCGATTTATTTCGATCGTAATCCGCTTTCGCGTCATCCCGCTCCACTTTTGCGCGTTCCGATGCTTGTTCAGCATTTGTTTTCGATTTTTCAATTGTCTCTTTGGCTGCTTTGTGCCCCGATTCCGCCTGTATCAGTTGATTACGGACGCGTATTTCAGCGAGTGATCTCGTCTCGACAAGTTGTGCCTGTGCTGTCATCAATTTCTCCTCTGCAACTGCCAACTGGGATTCGATACCTGCTTGGGCGTTCGCTTCCTTCAACGTGAGTTGGGATTGTGCACTGCTCAATGTTGACTCTGCGCGTATCACGGCAAGTGTGGTTTCACTCGAATCAATTTCCGCGATGACATCACCTTTCGCTACACTTTGCCCAACAGTCGCATTCAGCGTAACAATCTTCCCCGAAACATTGGCAAATACGCTGACCTCTGCCTGCGGTTCTAAATGTCCAGCGTACTGCTTTGTGGAAATAATCGTCCCGCGTCTCGCTGTTAGAACCGGCACGACGATTGATGATGTCTCTTGGGCAATCGCGATGCCGATACTGAAAAAACAGATAAGCACGGCAAAAATAGTTTTCAGCTTTCGGCTTTTGGAGTTCTCTTTGCCGATTGTTGACTTCCAAGAGCCAACGGCTGTTCTTAGTTTCAAAATGTGTTTATTAGTCATTTTTAAGTTTATCCTTAAAATCTTTTGTGAATTTTCGCATTTTTGGATGAATTACAAATTGACAGTACGGCTGATTTGGATTTAATTGAAAATAGTTTTGGTGGTAATCTTCGGCAGGATAGAAGACATCAGCTGGCGTAATTTCTGTCACAATCGGGTCATCCCACATATCGGATGCATCCATCTCGGCTTTAGATTCTTCCGCGGTCTGTTTTTGTGCTTCTGTATGGTAGTAAATCGCGGAACGGTATTGGGTGCCGACATCACCGCCCTGCCGGTTTAAAGTTGTTGCATCATGTGTGTGCCAGAAAACTTCCAACAGTTCTTCATAAGAAATAACGTCTGGGTCAAACTGAAACTGAATCACTTCAGCGTGCCCCGTCATTCCCATACACACTGCTTGATACGTTGGATTAACAGTCGTGCCACCGGTGTACCCCGATACGACCTCGTGAACGCCTTCCAATTGCAGAAAGACTGCCTCAACACACCAAAAACAACCTGCCCCAAATGTCGCTGTCTCTAATTTCATCTTTTTATTCACGGTTTTCGCACCGCGGCGAACCCCGTGTTTCTCCTTTAGTGATATAGTGTAACGTGCATTCACCGACGAGGTTTCTAATTTTCAAACGCAACAACTTGCAAAAAGCCGAGAACGCTGCTATAGTTACACCTATGAAACGCTCCTTTTTACTCCTCATTCTCTTATGTCTGATAGCATGTCAGTCGCAAGAACAACAGGCAAAAACGCTTGTCAACCAACTCGGTGACACGGAAGCAGCACGTCGCACCAAAGCCGCCAAAGCCTTAGTCAAGATGGGACCGGAGGCGATCGACGCACTCATCCACGGGCTATCCGATGAAAATCCGCAAATTCGTGAGATGTCTGCGTGGACGCTCAGTGAAATAAAGACCCCCGCTGCTCGCGTTGTCCCCGCACTTATTTCTGTGCTCACAGATCCGGACGAGAATATCCGCGTCGTCGGTTCTGTTGCCCTGCAAAATTTAGGTGAACCTGCCGTGCCGTATCTCATCGATGCCCTGACAGTAGAATCAGCGGATATTCGATTGAATGCCGCGTATGCCTTAGGCGAAATCGGCACACCGCTTGATACGATTCTGCCTGCCCTCATTGACGCACTCACAGATCCGGTGTGGAACGTCCGCCGTCTTGTTGTGCGTGCTTTGGTGACAATAGGCACCCCCGCAGTTGAACCGCTGATTGAAGCACTCAATTCGCCTAAACCTGAACTCCGTCGCATGGCGGAACGGGCATTGAACGATATTGGCACCCCGCGCGCACGCAGAGCAATCGCGGATTCAAAGAAAACGTTGTCCGACCGCTAAGACTCTTTAGGTGAAGCCTGTTGCCCCTCCATTCGGAGACAATCATCCCAATAAGAGACAGCATACGCCTTCACAGGTTCAGGTTGGCGCGCCTGTTCAAGATACTGCGCGATCCAATCGAGCAACTGCTCTCGGAGCGATGGACGAATCTCACCGTCTTCATAAGCCAACTTATGAAAATCTTCCCGTGTGTCGGGGTCTAACTGAAAATCAGCTTGGCGATAGAGCACAAGATTGGCTATCAAACCGAGTGTGAGGTGTTCAATGGGATTCGGAAAGATGCTGAGCGGCGGATCCAGCATGAACAGATTATCCAATGGCAAGGCTTTTACGTAATGGCAACGATTCTCGATACATGCCAACTGGCGGTTGATCATATCGATTTCAGATAAGTGGAGCAGTGCTCTTGGAGTATCTGTATCTCTGATTGTTACCTGAAGGGTTCGGATAGTGGTTCTGTAGGTCAGCAACGCTTTTAGAAATTCAAGTTCCGCTTGCGTATAAATCTGAATACCTTCTGTTTCAAGGTCTGTGTAGGTGGTGCCGATGGCGCGTTCCTCGTCTCTGCTCGGAGGCAGAATCACACCGTCTTCTAAAAGATGGCGCGTTCTATCCAATAATTTTTCTGCCAGCGTATTGCCGATTTGAAAGAATTTGACGACCCAGGTTTTACGAAGAAGTCGAACCGCTTTGTCAAGATCGCCTTTACTCCCGTATTCCAACCCAAGACTGGTGAGTGTGAAGGCGGTCTGAATCTGTGTCCGCAGTCCTGATTCATCCGAGAGGTCTTTCGTCTTCATTGTAATGAGTTTATGCGCAATAGCGGCAATATTTTGATAGAGTGTATCCGCTTCCTCACGAGAGATGCCACCGAGGGTGTCTCCGTGCGCCAACGCTTGTGCGAGGAAGAGCCGTCCGTCAAGCCTCGCCTCCGACACAAGAGAAAACTTATTCGTCTTCGTCATCGTCGTCCTCGTCATCATCAAATGTAAGCGACTCTAAATCGACTTTTTCTATGAGGTCAGACTCAGTAACATCAATGCCGGCTTCTCTGTCACGCGCTTCGACGCGTTGGGCTCTGTCGGATTGTACTGCATCGAAAACGGCGGCGAGTTCATCCTTAATATTGCCTTCTGTATCAATCAGGAAAAGTTCCTGAATGAACGCTACGAAAATCGCATCGTCCGCTTCCCACATGGCATTACAAATCGCCCGAGCACGCTCATCAGCGTAATCAATCGCTGGTGAACCCGGATCCAAATATCCAGCTTCAAGAAGCATCCCGGTGTGGTCATCCTTGAGTGCGACACGTCCATGGAGAAGCACCGCCAGCAAGCGGATATCGAGTTCCCTGAGAAATCGTCCGAGGTCGTCCCGCTCACATTCAGAAAGTTCAAAAAGCCAGAGGTCCAATGACTCTTCATCGAGTTTACCTTCTCGCCAAACAGCAATGTCCAATAGCTCCTCAAATTGCTCATTTGAGAGACACGGCAATAGGACTGAAGCGAGTCCTGTGCCGAGCATCGTATCCAAAACTTGGAGGACTTCCTCGGTGGGGCTTTCTTGAATAAGTTCCGTACAATCAGGCACGAGATAATAGAGTTTCTCTCTGGATCTCGGGTTGCGAGTCGCACTCAGAATTTCCAATTGCTGTTGCTTCTCGTAACTTTGAAAGAGTTGCTCCGCTTCCCGTGTCGGTAGAGACAGCAGCTTTTTACTTTCGGAGTGGGGAGCTATCGTTTTTGGACTGTTCATGCCAACGCCTCCGTCATGAGTCGAGTGCCAATGTTGATACTACAAATTTCCAATGACGAATAGGATCTGTGCTGTCGCCTCAAAAACTGTTCCTCACGAAATTGAGATTTTTTGCCGCAGACGCAACGGGATCGTCCTTACCGGGCGTTTCCAAGACAAACCAACTGTCATATCCAACGGCATGTGCAGCGTCAAAGACCGCAGGAAAATCGACATCGCCTTCCCCCGCGTGATTACCACCAGTGTCTTTGATGTGCATCTGTGTGATTGCGCTGCCCAAACTCCGAATCTCGGACGGCGAATCATAGCCGAATCCGGTCGCGTTCCCCATATCGTAATACACGCCGACAGCGGACGAACCGACGTTATCAATAATTTGTTGGTGCTGTTCCGCGCTTAAAGTCGATTCAATAGCAAGGGAGACCCCATGTTTTTCGGCGGTTTCAGCAGCGGCTTTCAGCCCGTCAAGAAACCGTGGCGCATTGATATGCTCATCTTGGATTTGTCCACCACCAAAAAACGGCACCAAAATCACCTTTACACCGAGTTGTGGGCAGGTCTCAGCCAAATATTGCAATTTCGCAATGCCTTCGCTCCGCGTGCTATCGGTCGGATGCATGAACGAATACGCAGTGAAACCACCCGGTGACAATGAAGACACTTCAATACCAGCAGCTTCTGCCAAACTGTTCACCTTATCGATCCCGCCATCCTGCCAAAGTGTATGTTCGCGGTAATTGGCTCCCATACAAATTTCAACACCATCAAACCCGATTTCTTTCGCCTTCTGAAACGATTCTTCAAAGGAAACGGGTAACATCCCGTCCCGAATGCCTACCTTCATACGCTACCTCCCAAAGAATATAACCTACAATTTAGACTGAATTTTACACCAATTCTGATTTTAACATAGTCTTAACGCGAATTGCAAGGAGATCTGCTTTTTTATTACAGTCGTTCAGTTTTTCAGAGGAAATGTGTCAAGTCTCCTGATAAGTGGGATTTAAGGGGTTAATATCAGTTGAAAAACCGAAAGTTAAAATAGCCCTGCTTTTTTAGATTCATTATTAAGTACGAAATTTCGGAGAAAAAGTTGATTTTTCCAGTTAATTATGTTAATATATTCTAAACTAACTATCTGTATGGACGAACCGAAGTCAACCGAGAGAAGAGAGAAAGAGAACTCTTTTGAGACTTGACAGGTGTCGTCCCGTACAAAAAAAATAGAAAGGATATGTTAATGAAACAGATTACTTGCATAATTGCAATTCTGATTTTCTCCGTGTGTCTCATCCCCGGTGTCTTCGCCCAGACGTTGATGAGCGATGAATTTAACGGAACGGGTCAAAACCTTCAATCCTTTTGGCAGGTCAAGGACGGCGATAAAAGTCCTTGGGAACTAAAGGATGGACTGATCGTTGCTGAGGCGGGATTCGATCAAAACGTGTGGACTGATGATACCAGTACGCGTTTCTATCAGATCACAGATCAGGACCAGTTTGATATCGAAACGTTGATGGTTGTCGATTACGGCGATGCTTGCACTGTTGCTGGCATCATTGTGTATTCCGCGACAACAAAAGATCACCAGAACCGCGATGGTCAGTGGGTGACATTGAAATTGTGGGGGCGTGGTGCTGCACAAGGCAACAATGCGGTGCTCCAGTACCAACGTCGTCAAAATGATTCTGCTGATTTAGGATACGTCGGCACACAACCCGACTACAATCCAGAGCAGGGCGTTATTCCAGTCGAACTGCGCGTCAAACGTGATGGCGACGAATATGAATCATGGTTCAAGCCGGATGCAGAAGGTGATTGGATCCCGGTCGGTAAAGCGACGAACGAGCTTGAAGAACCGCTTGAAGTTGGCCTTTATGTCGGTATTTGTGAAGGTGAAACCGCAGCAGGCAGGATGACTGTCACTTTTGACTACTTCCGCGAAGCATCAAGTCCGACAACACCTGTTGATCCGCGCGGTCGGCTCGCAGTCACGTGGGGCGAACTCAAAGGACAACAATAATAGCGAACGCTATTTGTAATTTTTGAAGTTGCTGGCGGCTCCAATGTCGCCAGTTTCTTTATGGAGACAAAATTTGAAAACAGCAACTATTTTATTCCTTATTGGTTTTGTAATGCTTTTGGGCACATTCTCTACGGAAGCCGCGCCTTCCCTCGGTGACCCGTTTGACGGAAACGCTTTGAAAAATCCGGATTGGAAATGGAAAACTGCTGATGAAGAAGGCGTTGAACCGGAGAAGTGGGATATGGGCAAAACGAAAGCCGGATGGCTTCATGTCACGGGTGAACTAAACCGTAATCTCTGGCCCTCGGACACAACGAATCGACTTTATCAGGAACACGAAGGCGACTTTGACATAGAGACACATCTCTACATGGACTACGAAGATGCCTGTGTTGTCGCCGGTGTTGTTGCCTACTCGCCGACAACGAAAGACCGTCAAGGTCGCGAAGGAGAGTGGGTGACAATCAAACTCTGGGGTCGTGGTCCCGCACAGAACAACAATGCCGTTATCCAGTATCAGAAACGGCAGTTCGATGGTGGTGAAGGTCTTGTCGGGGTCGTTCCGGGATTCCAGGACCCCGCGGGTGAAATGGATCTCTACATGCGACTCCGCCGTGAAAAAGACACCTTTACGGCGTGGTGGAAACGGGAAGCCAAGGATGCATGGATTGACATCGGTGAAACCGAACAGGAGTTCGATGAACCGCTTGAAGTCGGTATCTACGTCGGTATCTGCGATGGTAAAGGCAAACAAATCGCGCAGTTTGAGTATTTTGAAGACCTCCTTGTGCCTTTTGATGTTTCACCTCGTGCGAAGCTGCCGATCGCTTGGGGCGAGTTGAAACGGAGAAATAGTGTGACAGAGAATCGGTAATTATTCTGTGATAATGTTTTTTTCTGATTGCGTTTATCGGTTACGGTTTGATATTTTCGCATTTAATGTTGTTTATTCGGTATTTCTTTTCTCTGCAGCGATTCTGAAAGAAGGTTATGGCTACATTTTATAAAGGAGCGGGGATCGGCACACATTGGCACATCAATGATTCACGAGAAGTCGGTTTTGAAGCGAGATCGCCTACAGCAATGCCAACGATTGAGGCAGTGATAACACATGTTGCAAAGAGTACTGCAAACAGTCCTTACGTTTCACTAACTCGTTCCTATGCGGTCGCGTGGAATTATGCGGTGAGGGGTGGTACCAATATACCTACACTGGATAAGCCAGGCTACGTTTATGAGATAGAGATTGATGTTCCATTACCCTCTGGACTCAAACTTTTGGATCCAATCAAGGAAGTTGCGCTGAATTTACCAGACCCTGTTGATATTAGTTCTGAGGGAGAATACCCCTTTTATCAACACAATGGACTTCCAACTTTCTTGTTAGGAGTGGTTATCCCGGAAGATATGTCACATTTTCGGATAGGCAGACAACCGCAACCCCCAGGACCAGGTTTACCGTGTCCTCCTAATCTGACACCTCAGTTAGAGGCACTTGTGAATGCCCTACGAGATGCAGAGATTCTGTTCCATGGGGACATACCCGCATACTGTGTCAGAGAGCGTTTTGAAGTTGTGTTTTCCTGATTAGATTTGTCTCTTTCAGAGGCGGATCAGAGGAGGAATTATAATGGGTATCTTTGAAAAGCGAATTATTGACCTCACGGGGTTACAAGACTATGGATTCATTCAGTTCCTTCGGATGGAAATACTTGATGTGCAGGGATATGGTCCCACTTTTTTCGGGCAAGTTCGGTATGCTCACAATGGTGTTGAGCAAGATGAAAGTTTGCCTATGGATTTAAGTAAAGGAATTTTCATCGCGACTCTCAGGGATGACCAATTAGGTGATATTCCGCGGGCGGAATTGGAAAAAACGTTGCAAGAGGCAGCGGTAGAGATCATTGATATAGTTCGGAAAGACCCAAATATGAAGACACTGCTACCTGATTATGACTATTCAATATATAGTGAGGATTGTTCTGCCGAGAAGTTGCCCAACACTTCTGGAAGTATTCTTGATGGTATATTGAAGGATTACCCTTATCTGAAATATGATGAAGATCGTTCTAAGCCTCCGGATCTTTTACGGTGTCGGGTTGTCAAGCCGCAAAGTCTACGTCAGGTAGAAGATATTTTTGAGATAGCCCGGAGATTACGGGACAAGACCGGTGAAAACTATAGAGTCGGATCGTACGGTGGATCCTCTAATCCTGGGGATAATCTTGATGAAGTGTGGACCATATTTTCTTTAAGAAAATTTGATTTTCAAAAGATTAAATCCAAATGAAACGCGCCTGCTTTACAATCGTCGTACTCATCCTTACCATCCATAGCGATTTAGCTATTGCCGAAGTGAACGACGCAGCCCAACAAGTCCTCATCACTATAGAATGGGTCTCTATCCCTAAAGGCACCTTTCTGATGGGTTCAACACCCGAAGAGGTAAAAGCCGCTTATGAGGATGCCAAACTGCGCAGCTCCATGCTTGAGCAACACACCTTTGATGCGGAGCTACCACAGCATCAAGTCTACCTGAGTACTTATGAAATTTCTCGGTATGAAATCACCAACGCGCAGTATCGCGCCTTCGTTGAGGCGACAAATCGTCCTACACCGCGCGGACACAATGGCGAGAAGACATGGGAAGATGAAACGCTCAACGGCGATACCCAACCCGTTGTCGGTGTGACGTGGTTCGACGCACAGGCGTTCGCGGAATGGATCGGCGGAAGCCTACCGACGGAAGCCCAGTGGGAACGCGCCGCACGCGGCACAGCAGCACGAACATATCCGTGGGGAAACGCACCACCAAAAGCGCGCCAGCACGCCAACTTCGCACGCCGCTATAATCGTCCGATGCCGGTGGGACAGTTCCCGAAGGGTGAATCCCCGAACGGTATCGCAGACCTTGCCGGAAATGTGTGGGAGTGGTGCCTTGATGAATACAGCCTGACAACATACCAACGAAACAACGGAGAGGTGTCCCGGAATCCGATCAATCTCCGCTTCCGAGACGTACTTCGGGCAAGAGTTATCCGTGGCGGTGCGTGGGATGTCGGCAGTGCCTTCCTCCGTTCAGGCTTACGGTTCAAATTCTACCCTTTGGACTCGACGCATACCATCGGGTTTCGGGTCGTCCGTCCACGTCCAGAAATAAAAAAATAGACTTCCTGCCAATATTATGTTCCAACCCAAACATTGTCTGTTCTGCTTGTTGATCAGTTTCTTTTTCACGTTGCCGTTCCTCGGTAGCACTGAACCCTATTTCCGCGATGTAACCGATGCTATGAAACTTGACTTTCGGCATATCAACGGATTTTCTGCGGAACGCCGACTCGTTGAGACGATGGGCAGCGGCGGCGTGCTCTTCGACTTCGATAACGACGACGATCTGGACCTCTATCTGGTTCAAGGCAATTCGCTCTCCGTATCCACAGAACCGCCACCCAAAAATCGACTCTATCGCAACGATGGGGGTATTTTTGTTGACATCACAGCATCTGTGAACGTCGGCGATACCGGCTACGGACTCGGTGCTGTCGCAGCGGATTACGATGGCGACGGTAACCGCGACCTGTACGTGACAAACTTAGGAAAAAATGTGCTCTACCGCAACAACGGCGATGGCACGTTCACAGACGTAACCGAGCAAGCACAAGTTGGTTGCCCGCTGCTAAGTGCAAGTGCGGCATTCGCTGACATTGACAGAGACGGCGACTTAGATCTCTATGTCTGTAACTACGTCGAGTACGCGCTGGAGACCGACATTCCATGTTATTACAAAAATACCCTACGTATCTACTGCGGTCCCAACGAGTATCACGGCATTGCCGATGTTCTCTACCGCAACAACGGCGACGGCACCTTCACAGATATTACAAAATCCGCTGGTGTCTATGAACCGACCACGCGTGGACTTGGTGTCGTCTTCACCGACGTAAACAACGACGGTTGGGTGGACATCTACGTTGCAAACGATATGTCTCCGAATACGCTTTTTATGAATCAAGGCGACGGGACCTTTCGAGAGGAAGGTGTACTTCGCGGTGTTGCTTTTAATGGCGACGGTATAGCGAACGGTTCAATGGGCATAGACGCAGGAGACTATGACAACGACGGAGACATCGATCTCTGGGTGTCCAATTTCTCGTTGGAGGCGAACTGTCTCATGCAGAACGATGGCAACGGCTATTTTGAAGATGTGACATTTGACACAAACCTCGCTGATCCCTCTTTCTATTCACTCGGTTTCGGTACCCGTTTCATCGATTTCGATAACGACGGTTGGTTAGATTTGCTCGTTGGGAATGGGCATATCTGGGATAACGTCAAACAGATTGACGCGAAAATGAGTTACGCGCAGCCTGTCCAGTTGTTTCGCAATCAGGGCGGCACGCTACAAGACCATACTGGCTTCACCGAGATCACCGCTGAAGCAGAGTTGGATAAAACGCATTATGTAGTACGCGGAATGCTCTTCGGGGATATAGATACAGATGGGGATGTAGATATTGTCCTTTGCCAATCGAACCGTCCAGCAGTTATTCTTAGCAACCAAGTTGGCAATGCGAATGCGTGGCTAACGGTGAAATTGGTGGGTACAGATGGTAACACGGATGCGATCGGCGCGTACGTTCAGCTGGAGGCAGGGGGCATGACATTCTTACGAGAGGTCATCTGCGGCGCAAGCTACCTGTCGGGGAACGACTTTCGTATCTGCTTTGGATTGGGCGATGCCGCACGCGTAGATAACCTCCAGATTCGCTGGCACAACGGGAACATTCAAAAAATAGGGGAATTACCAGTTCGGCAGTCTATAACATTTTCACAGCATTGACACTTTTCGCTGTTGATACTACAATGGATGATAAAGTAGAATTAAGAGATGCCTATTTTTTTCAAGATCCAGAATGTGTAGCCCGTTACGTAGTGGAGGGCGGATATACGGAAAGGGACGTGAAGCTCCTAACCCACCTGACCGAACCGCAAGGTAAAATTAAAAATATGAAGATTGTTGAAGAGAGAGAAGCGTGGATCCACACGCAATTCATCCTTGATAGTTTTTTCATCACGGAGCAAGAACGCCGGCTGATTTCTATGGGTGTTGAACCGGAGTTAGGGCAACTCGGACTCCAGTATGGGCTGACATATCACATCGCGCCTTCAAAACACCGCGCCATCATCATCCTTGAATGTATACCGTTTGATTCGGTCAAAGCGATGGTGAAAAACTTGATTAACGATGTGATTAGAGATTTTCCTGTCCGGATCCCGGAACAGCGGAACGTTGTCACCAATATCACCGTCGCGGACAGCGAAACGGATGCTAATGACCAAGTCCGGGTGCAGTGAGAACCTGTGTTCCAACAGTGCCATCGGTGATGTTGAAAATCGAGGGGAATTCGTCTCGCCAACCGTCATTGGCACTTGGACAGAATTGACGAGCATTGCCCTCAATCGCCGTTACACCGGGGATGCGAGCGGCGAGTCCAGCGGAGTGTAAAAACGATGCACCCGGACACGTCAAATCCTGCACAGCAAGAAACATATTGTATTCCGCAGCAGCAGCACCCATCAACAACGCCTGAGATTGCCCTTTACACGCTTTGAGGGCGACACCGGAATACCCTTGCTCACGTGCCAACAGAAAGGTCTCAAAATCGGTCAGGGATTCGTCAATCACCACAGGTTTTATCTCAGCGGCTTTGTGCATCTTGTTTTCAGGATGCGCCTTCAGATTCCGATCCGTCGGTTGCTCGATGTAGGCAAGGCGTTGGAAGGCAGCAGGTTCCGCTTCCTGAATCTGGTTGAGGAATGCCAATAGATATTCAACATCCTGGCAGGTTTCGTTGAAATCAGCGGAGTAGTGCCAAGTATCAACACCGCGTTCCGCCTGTGTTTCCGCGGTGACTTTATCGATTGCGAGAACGCGTGCAACGTCCCACGCAAGGTCATCGCCGTTGAGTTTAATTTTCAGATGCGTCAACCCATCAGCGACAATCCATTCGGGGAGCGTTTCCGGTAGACCGTCATTGAGACGTTCTGCGATATCCGCGTCGGTGAGTGGATCCAAAGCACCGATGAGATGATAGAGGGGCATGTTAGGTTTCGGTTGGCGTGCGGTATATTGGTCCAGATGTTTTCCGGCGAACTGTTCATTCAAAAAATGGGACAAATCTGCCTTAATAAAGTCTTTGCCCAATCCGTCGTAACTGTTGATGCCGTTTGCCCTTCCGAAGGCATCGTGAATCGCAGCATCAATCGGACTCGTTGTAACGACAGTGCAGAGTTTCGGCATCGGCGACGCGAGTTGCATAGCATCGGACAACTCGTCAGCAATCCGTAAAAATTCGGGTTCAAGCACTTCGGAAAGTTCAAGTGGATGCGCACACAGTTCACAATCTTGTGTGGTCGTTACCGCTAATTCAGCGAGTTTTTTCATCGCTGCGAGACTCTGGTCGAAAGGCGCGTAGCGTGGTGGGAATGCCCAGACGTTACCTAGTGGCATGGAACCTTTACCTTCTGCCGCTTTTCCGTCGCGCGTCTGAACTTGCATGCGGACGTTAAAAAGGACGCAGCGATCTGTCGGCACACCACCAAACTTGAGCGGGGTTCGGTATTGGTGTTCTTCAAAGTCGTAATGAACGTCAAGGATGCGGATATCCGTAGATTTTGGCATAGTTTCCTCTTTTTAATTATTCCTTGCGGAGAAACAACGTGAGTTTGAATCGTAGACGTGCATTCCTTAAATCCGCCCTTCATTCCATTACGGGCTATAGGTTTTGTATTATCTTTAATTCTATCACCAAGACGGGAACCTGCAACAACGGCGCAGGTGGATCAATGGAGAGGCACGTCAATCTTGAAATCCGACTGACCAATCCGCAAGGTAAAGTTAAAAAATCATCGTAACTGATTTTCTATAGCACGTCAAGTAATTTCTCTACCTCTTGCGCTACAACTAAACGGAGGTTTCTTTCAATGACGCATAACGCAAAGGTTCAAAAACTCACTTCACTTCTCGATAAACATCAAACATATCGGGACACCTGTCTCAATCTCATCGCTTCAGAGAACACACCTTCGCCGTTGGTAGAAGAACTCTTTGACGAACGCTTGGCACGACGGTATGGGAATTATTCTGGCGTTGACATTTACCAACGGAATTACAAAGGCAACCGCTATATTGCCGAAATAGAAGGATATACGCAGGCGTTAGCAAAGGAACTTTTCGGCGCAGCGCATGTCGATTTCCGCCCGTTATCAGGGAACATCGCAGGGATTGCAACAACGTTTGCGTTAGCAAAGCCGGGCGATACAGCATTAGAGGTTCATAACGGACACCACTATGCCCAAAAACTTCTTTCCTCACCACTCAAGATAGAATTAGAGTCGATTCCGATTCCGTGGGACGGACGACGTTCAAATATCGACCTCGATGCAACGCTTGCCCTGATTGAAAAACACAAACCCAGCATCGTCAACATCGGCTCCGGTGTGTTTCTCTTCCCACAACCCGTACGGGAGTTGAAACAGGCGATGCGCCAAGCGAACCCAGATGCCTACCTCATCTACGATGCCTCACACGTCATTGGACTCATCGCCGGTAGACGGTTTCAATCCCCCTTTGACGAAGGCGCGGATGTCATTATCTCCAGCACGCATAAGACCCTTGCCGGACCACAGGGTGGAATGGTGCTAACCAACGATGCATCTATTGCTGAGCGAGTTGCGCGGGGTGTCTATCCATTGCTGATGAGTAATCACCACCTGAACCGACTCCCGGCGTTAGCTGGAACGTTTATAGAGTGGATGGAATGCGGTGAAGCACAAGCAGATGCCATTGTTGCGAACGCAAAAGCACTCGGTCAAGCATTAGCAGAGCGTGGGGTTCCAATGCTCGGTGCTGACCTCGGCTTCACTGAGTCGCATACCTTGATACTGATTGTAGATGAGTATGGCGAAGGCAGTACACTCGCCAACCATCTGGAGGCATGCCATATTATTGCAGGCGCGGCAGGACTTTCGCCCGAAGTCGGAACGTCTGGATTACGCATGGGCGTTCAAGAAGTCACCCGATGGGGTATGACACCCGCGGATGCACCGGACATCGCAGAATGTATTGTCGCAGCACTCTCTGGCGGGACCCCTGAAGAACTCAAACCAAAAGTCGCAAAAGTAGCAAGTCGTTTCGATACAATTCAGTTCACCGTTGACTGAAAACAGAAACATGCATGGAGTTTCTCCCCTGGTCCGGTAGGGTTTTTGCTTGGGTGTTTCTGCGGATTTCTTCAGGGTTTGCAACCGCACCGATTTTTACACAGGAACCTTGAAGTATCCTTCAAAACCCTCTTGAATCCCGTAGGGATGGTATCTCTGTAGAATTGCTTTCGTTTTTCCAAAAGCACACTATTTCTGCTTCAATTTCCCCCACGTTGTGGTTAATAATTCTACAGTGGGTTGAACAAGTAGTGTTCTTGGATCAAACCAATCCGCACTACTATTGCGCCCTGTATCGGTGAGTTGTTCTGGTCTACCACCCTCTACACGGATTTTGAAAATCTGGTATTGATTTAATTGGTTCCCAACTTGCTGTTTGTAAAGAAGTTCGTCTCCAAGGGGTGACCATGCTGGTTCGAGCGCATAAGGTCCCTCTTGGGAAACGATTTTTTGAAACTCGCCTCCATCGCGCGCTGCAACATAGATAGTTTGGGCATCAAATACCTGTTTTCCCCATTTGTCATGTACCCATTTTGCCCATAGATCCCTATCCATCCAAGAAAAGGCGAGCCGCTCTCCATCGGGGGACCACGCTGGACTTCCCATTATTGGCAATTCTTTCGCATATAGCGTCCGCATCACACCGCTGTTTAGATTGACGACACGAAGCTGTCGACTGTTAGGTAAGCGCATGCCGAATTTCTCTGCTGCGCCTGCCAGAATAAAAACTATTTCCGTCCCATCGGGCGACCATGCTGGACTTCCGCCATCTTCGCCCGTATCAGCAATTTTCTCAACCGTTTTTCCATCTATTGTGGCAGTGTAGATAGCCCATTCATCAGGCTGCAGATAAGCAATCTGTTTTTCATCAGGTGACCATGTCGGCTGGCGTCTATCTGATGATTTTTCAAATACCTTTCGCACGTTCTTTCCATCCGCATCCATAAAGTAGAGGTCCCATTCACCATCACGGTTGGAGTTGAAAAGAATCTGCTCACCTGTCGGGGACCAGGCAGGATCGAAGTCGGCAGCAGGATGCTCGGTTAAATTTACCTGCTGACTCCCATCGGGATTCATCACATAGATTTCGCTATTTCCATCTCGATTCGATGTGAATACGATTTTAGCAGTCGAGGGTGCTTTCGCCCATACGGGTGTTCCACTGTTGAACAGCAAAAAACTGATGCAACAGAACAAGGCAAAAAATCTAATGTTCATAATCTGACTCCTTTCGGGTTTGGAATTCTTCATTTTGATAAAACTGGTTATTGTTCCTTGGATTGGACAGGCAACGCCGGAGATCCAAACCAATCTGCCCCGCTATTACTACCCACGTTTGTAAGTTGGGTCTTTGTACCGGTATTTACATTAATTTTGAAAAGTTGCCTGATGTCTCCAACTTCTGGCAGATGGATGCCCTGCTGATAAATAATTTCATCGCTATCTGGAGACCACGTCGGATGGAGTGCGTCCGGTCCCTTCTCTGAAACAAGTTGTCGTAAGTTACTCCCGTCGCGATTGATAACGTAGATTGTTTCTTCATCTTGCCAATTCGCTGCGTCTACAAAATTGAGTATGGTTCTGAATTTGTGTAGGACGAAAGCGATTTGCTCTCCATCCGGAGACCAGGTAGGATAACTCTTATATGGATACCTCTCTAATTGTGCCAGAATGACCTTCTGTTTGAGGGTCTGGACATCAAGGAGACGGAGTTCATAGCCCTGTTTCCGCCAAAGATAGATAAACGCAATTTCTTTTCCGTCTGGAGACCAGGCGGGATCCCCAACAGTTCCGAAGCCAGTCTCCGCCACAGGTATGACGGATTTGTCATCTAATGTGATAATGTAAAGCACACCGTCGCGCACAGAGGCAATCTGTTTTCCGTCAGGTGACCATGTTGCGGGGGATCTGCTGTACCAATTATCAAGAACTTTTCTTATATTATTTCCATCTGCATCCATCAGGTAAAGGCTTGATTCTTTTCCTTCTTCTCGGAAGGAGACGAAAAGGATTTGTTCTCCTGAAGGTGACCAAGCTGTGTGAAGATCAATTGCCGCGTCTCGTGTCAGATTCACAGGATTGCTTCCATCGGGGTTCATGGTCCAGATATCCCAACTACCGCTTCGATTGGAGACAAAAGCGACTTTCCCGGTTTTCGATGCTGTCGCTGCGGGAGAATCTTCGGAGTCGGAAGACAATCCGAAACGGTTTAAGTAGTGATATCCGATACCTAACACCAATAGCACCACAGCCAGAATAGATGCAGCGGTTGCCCACGGCACGAACCTTTGACTTCCGCTGATAGGAGGCGTAGGCGTGATACGCGAAACCTCACGCATAACATTCTCAGTAAAATTCGGCGCAATTTGGAAACCGCTTAAAGCCTCTCGAACCATTGGTTCCTCTCTCTTCAAACGCTGCTGCGCGCGACGTAGCCGACTCTTAATCGTACCCACCGATGTCCCTAAAAACTCACTGATTTCTTCATGCGTCATTTCCCCAAAGTAATGGAGCGTGATGACGGTACGTTCATTCTCCCGTAGTTTCGCAAGCAACTTTTGGACAACCTCACGTTGTGCTTCTGCTGTCATCTGCTCGTTCTCCTGAATCACATACCCTGAATACGTTGCTTTTTCTAATTGCGCATGGCTCGTGTCTTCCAGCGGCTGTGTCGCCAAACGCTTCTTGCGCAGCCATGCAATACAGCCCCGTGTCGCGATCACAGACAGCCAACGGGCAAAGCGGTGCGGTTTCTTCAACGTTGCCAGCTCCTTATACGCTTTCAGGAAAGCATCCTGCGTAATCTCTTCAGCGATGTGGAAATCTCCAATCTTCCGCCACACAAGTGCATGAACCGGCTTTTGGTATTTTCTAACGAGTGTAGCGAAAGCGTTCTCATCGCCTCCGAGGACGCGTTGGATCAGTTCAACATCCTCGTTTTTCATCGGTCATCTCCAGAAAGGGATAATTTCATAATTTCGCAATCAAACATATAGTGACGCGACTTACGACTAAAATAGATGCATAATTCCGCAGAAAAGTGAATTTTGGATACTTAATGCGTTTTATAGTAAAATCCGAAAGTATGTTTACAGTCCGTCAGGGAACAAGAACCCATCACCGCTGGCGAGGTTTGGAACCTCGCCATTGTATTGGTGTATAGATAATTATGGGTATTGCTATAACATTCAAATTAGGTCAAATCCAAATGTATCTCCGGTTCCTGTAAGGGCAACCCTGTTAATTTTAGAAGAATATGTCTGTTTCTTGATATGAGAAACGGGTTCGCAAGCGGTTACTTCTATCGTATCCACTATAAAATATGAGCGGAAGGTCGGTCTTTAGCCCCGTAGGGGCGGTATCTTTGTAGAAGAGAGAGTTCCCGACGAATCAAGCCCCGTAGGGGCGGCATTTATGGACGTTATTCTAAAATGGGGTTCTTTTGGACGCGGCGGGGTCTAACCGAGCGCACGGAACAGGTTATTGTCTATAATCGTGTTATGAAACGACTCGGGGTTATCTACTGAAGCGTAAGCATAGTAGAATTTATTATTTTTAGTAAATTTGCTGGCATGAGCCAGGGTCTGAGGTAGGGCTACTCGCTTTCAGAGAGAAGAATCAACCCATCGGCACAGTAAAAAAGCCTCGCGAGTTTTAGTTATCATTATCATCATCCTGTTCTCGAAGTTGCCGAAGATGTGAAAGTGCAGCGTTCATTTCCTGACGCTCCGCATCTGTGAGTATTTCTCCCAACAACTGTTTTCGTAGGAGATTCAGATAGGTATGAACCTCTGGGATGTCTCCGTATTTTTTCACATATAATAATCTCTGGGACTCTATAAATCCCTCAGGATCCTTCTCCATCCATGCCTGTATTTCATTCTTAGGTTCGTCTTGTGGTGGTAGATACCCCTCGGTAGGCACTGCGCGGATGTCTCGCAGTGCTTTTAGGTTTTTTTCATTTGGGAAGAGGCGGTACATGGCTTCAGAATAAGCGATGGCTTGCTCGATTGTGATATTATTCTTCGGTTTTAGATCAAATACTATAATGTAGCGAAGCTCGGGAATGTCCCCAAACTGCTTGAGAAGTTGGGCGAAATCATATTTTTGGCGCAACTCGGGATCTTCTGTCTTGGGCCAATCTGGCGGTGGGTTTAGTGCTAACAGCTCAGCGACATCCGCATCTGTGAGTTCCCACGCTTCACCTGTGGTTCCGGGGGGCCATTTGAATTCTCCCGATACAAGAGGACCTGTTGGATTGACGGGGTCATCTTCTCTGTCGCCGCATCCCCCAAGAGAGAGTAAACTGACGAAAACTGTAAGTATGAAAAGGGAACAGAAACCAAAAAGGTTGAGAGTTTTCATGAAATCTCCTTTATTTAACATGATCTCGGTTTAAAAAATAAAAATGTATGCCAAGGAGAAACCGTATGGTGTGATGAAGTATCCAAACCTAAACCAAAAGGAGTTCTCCTATAACTAACGCAAGTTGCCACTTTGTAGCATAGGAGACCGTTGGTCTCCTGTGCCTTTTCGTGCCGAAAATGGTAAGAAATATGTCAAGTTTTTCGCAAAAATGACCGCTTTTCACTGAAAAACGGTGTTCGCGCGTCTAAAATCATATAGGTAGCAAGTTGGGTTATAACTAACGCAAGTTGCTATGAAGTGTTTACATTGTGTTTTGAACTCATGCTTTTGACAAAATATTTACACATCCGTGAGAAAACTAAATCGCTCTGCACCGCAACCCATTTTTACTTGACATTTAATAATCTAATAGGGTAAAATAGTTAAAGGATATTTAGCAAAAACATGTATAGAAAAAGGAAATTTTTATGACAAACAAGCAACCGTTTATCACAGCGGTACAGGATGGCGATGTAGATACAGTCAAGCGCTTACTCGCGACTGATGAAGTGCTTGCTGCGCAAATTGATGCACCGTGGTTTGGTTTCGATGCTCCCGCGATTGTATGTGCCGCCGCATCTGGCAACCGTGAACTCATTGAGGTGCTGCTTGACGCTGGCGCGGATATTGATGTCAAAAGCAGTTGGTGGGCAGGCGGCACCTCGGCATTACACCACGTCACCGGCTCTATGCTGAACTACAACAGAGAACTCGCCGAATACCTGATAGAACGAGGCACAACAATCGACGCGCACGCCGCCGCAGGTTTGGACATGTTCGAGGAACTCGCCGAACTGATTCGCGAGGACCCTGAAATCGTCAACGCATTGGGGTCTGACGGTATGTCTCCACTCCATTTCGCCGCCACCCCCCGAATCGCGAAACTCCTGCTCACGCACGGTGCAGACATAAACCTACGGGACCGCGACCATTACGGCACGCCAGTACAATGGACGATGCGGAGACGGCCCGAGGTGTGTCGCTATCTTCTTGAACAGGGTGCCGAGGCAGATGTTGTCCTCTATTGTGTGATGGGTGATGTTGAACGGGCAAAGGTGGAATTCCAAAAAAATCCAGAACTCCTCAATCTCAGGATTAATGTGAAATCCCCTAAAGGCTATGTGATACCAACGTTGAAGTCACCAGAACAAACGGACGAAGTTCCCGGTGGGCACGTCTATGCATATCAGGTCGGACCTACCATGCCGCTGCTTGAGATAGCACTTCAATCCCAACAACCCGAAATCGTTGATCTGCTCATTGACTCAGGTTATGAAATCAACTTTCGGGATTGGTATGTCCTTGTCGGGCAGGGACCTAAGCGATTTGATGCATTGGTGAAAAAGTTGCTTGCCACAGGTTGGGACATCAACGAGCGTCGGAAACATCGGCGTGGTCTGTGGACACCGCTACATTGGGTCGCGCAACGCAGTTTAACCAATGGTGTCGCTTGTTTATTAGCAAACGGGGCAGACCCCAACGTAGCCGATGACAAGGGACGTACCCCGATGCACATCATCGCGCAAAAAGGAGTTGGCAAAAACCAGATAGGGTTGTTAATCGGACACGGTGGCGACATTAATAGCCGCGATACCGACGGTAAAACACCTCTCGATTATGCCCAGAAAGCGAAGAAGAAATCGGTTGCAAATTTCCTCATAGAATATGCAAATCGCGCGTAGAAGGAAGCCTAAGTCTGGCGAAATAATTTGTAACGTCCATCAATTTTTTAGCGTGTATATCATTGGAAAATATCGCACTAAAATTTACTTTTAACCTCGCCCATCCAGAGCGGATAAAAAATTCTAAAATCTGCCATAATTTATTTTACTTATTTTTAGTTTTCTATTGAAATATTAAGTTTTTTGTGCTATAATGCTTTATAGTAGTTAAGTTTTTGTTGAAACTATGGTATGCGAAACACAATTTGGAGGAACGTAAAACAATGGAGCATCAAACACAAAACTGGGTGAAAGTTGCCGAGTTAAGTGAGGTTCCTGAAGGACAACCGAAAGCAATTCAGATGGGAGAGGGGCGCAGCATTGCCCTCTTCAATGTTGATGGAAAAATTTATGCGACGGATAACCAGTGTCCACACATGGGGTATCCACTCACACGGGGAACCGTTCGTAACGGCATCCTAACATGTGATTGGCACCGCCGCAGTTTCGATTTGGAAGGCGGTGGCTGCTTTCATGTTGAATGCGATGATTTGCGCGTCTTTCCGGTTGAGGTCCGGGGCAATGAAATTTGGATAGAACTGGGAGATTTGACGTATCGGCGCGCAGAAGAACATAAACAATTGCTCCGAGAGGGGCTTTTGAGCGAAGACCGATGGACGATGTCCAAAGCGATTTCGCTGCTGCTAAAGGGGGGCGTGCCAGAAGAAGAGGTGATGGGTTCAATCCTCGAACACGTCAGCCGTCACATCGCCAGTTCCCACGGCTCAGAAGGCGGCGGCGATGTCTCCCGACTTATCAACGGACTCAAAGTCGGACATCGATATACGGGGGCTGATAGACTCATCGCTGTTACGACTGCAGCGTGTTCGGCTGCAGGTCCCGCATCGGAGCGACTTGAAGTTGTACCGTTACCAGAGCCGGTCGCCTGGGAAAAGATAAGTCGATGGGTTCGTAATTTCTCGTATGAAGGACAGTCGGGAAGAATTGAGCGATGTTTGTTCACTGCATATAACAAAGGGGACGCAGATAAATTGTGTCCGCTACTCTTTGAGTGTGCAGTCGAACCGCATTTTATTGACGCACCCCATATTCCGCTCTATGTCAGTTATCTTTCAGAGGTGATTGATGAATTTGGGTGGGAACGCGCCTCAGAACTGCTCTTCTATCTTGGTGCACAACTCGTCGGACATCACCCAGATGAGCCAGAGCGATACCGTAGAGACGCAATTCAACTCATGCGTCAAATACTTCCCACCATTGAGAATGCTACCTTAGAGCAAACCTCTGAATTTGACGAAGACGCTTTCGTTGCGGCACTCACGAGTGTCAATCTTCAACAATCCTTTGAGGCAGTACAAGCAGTCTTAACTGATGGTGTTAAGTTAGAAAGGCTCATTACCTCGCTTGTCCTTCTCGCTGCAGATAGAATGGCGAACACACCGGTGAATGTGGACGCGGGTTGGGAGAACTTAACCACAGAACTCAACCTTGCTGCATCTTTGCGGAGTGCACAACGAGTAGGTGGCAATGCAGTCGCAGCGAAAGGGATTTTCCACATTGCGTGGCAAATCTTCGCGGATCGCTGGATAAATATCCCGTCACGGGTTCTCAGCCAGCCGCTGAGCCAAGAGAAATTGGATGCCCCGAATGAAACCGAGGGGATCAAGCACATTATTGATACAATCGAGACGCTTGATGTCCAAAGTGTCGGACCACAGGTGCTTGGCTATCTAAATGCTGGTTATTCTGCTGAACGATTGCTCGAAGAGATAGGGCATACGGTTTTGTGGGATGATACGGGGAGTGAAGTCTTACCAACACTACGCACCGTGTTTGAAGAGTGGAAGCATGCGGAAGGGCATCCTGCACAGTCCCAGCTGTTGGTCGGGTTGGCTCGTTACGTCACAGATATCCGATCAAACACGGACAACAAGTCTGCCGCGACTACCGCGATGCGTTTCGCCGAAGGTAGAACAACGATTGAGGTTTTTGAAGAGTAAGCTCTACCCAACAAACTAAGTCACGCCACAGAGGAGAAGTAGATAATGTTAAACGAGAATACCAATTTCGTCAAAGTCGCTGCCCTTGATGATATAGCAGAGGGGAAACCGAGGGCAGTCAGAGTTGAAGGACATAGTATTGCCCTCTTTCAGCATGAAGGTGGTGTCTACGCCACGGATAACCAGTGCCCGCACATGGGGTATCCACTCGTCCGAGGACGCGTCAGAAAGGGGGTTTTATCGTGCGATTGGCACGGTTGGAGTTACGACATGGAAGGTGGCGGCTGCTTTACCGGTGGTTGTGATGACCTCGCCACGTTTCCTGTTGAAGTTCGCAACGGCGATATCTATGTAGATGTCGCCAGTGGTGGAAAGAAGCGGGACGATGCGCATTTTCTCCTGCTGAAAGAAGGGTTACTCTCCACCGACAATTGGACGCTTTCTAAAGCTATCGCCATTATGTTAGCGAGGGGCGTTTCGGAAGAGGAAACGTTGAATCTGATGGTGAGGCACATGGGACGACATATCGCTACAGATAGAGAGGCGTTCGAGGGTGGCAGAAAATTGGCAATGATGATGAACGGGGTAAAGGTCGCCCGTTTGTACGAACCTGAAGACCGACTCATCCCGTTGATGATGGCTGCTGATGGTGCATCGGGTAGACTTGGCGATCGACCCGATCGCCGACCGCTCCCACCACCGATTGACTGGCAGAAACTCGAAGACTGGATCCGGGTGTTCACGACCGACAAAGAGTGGGAAGGTATTGAAAAATGTCTTATCACCGCCAGACAGTTAGGCGGACATGATGAGAAAATCATTCCGCTCTTCTTTGAGTGTGCAGTCGAATCCTTCTTCCTCAACCATTCCAACAATCTCATTAATCTCGTACACTTGGCTGAATTGCAAGAGCAGTTTGGATGGGAACTAACAGGCGAGTTAGTTTGCAGTCTCGGCGCAAAGATTCTTGGACAGGGACGTGGTAGACCCGGAGAACTTCACCGTGAAGCCATTCAAAAACTGGAAGAGATTGATCATATCTTTGATGAACTTCCGCAAGAAAAATCAACCGCACCAGTTGTTGATTACGACGAAGATAAGTTTTCAGCAGCACTTGTGAGTGGTGATCTTGACGAAGTTTTTGATGCCGTAACAGAAATGCTCACCGCAGGTGTCCCTATTAACACGTTGGCTACGACTATGGTCATGACAGCAGCGGATAGGATGGCACGCACACCTGTAAACATGAGTCCCGGCTGGTGGGATCTGCAGGAGGAGATGGAAATCTCATCGACGGTGAGGAAGGTGCTTCGCTTCGGCGGAACCAAAGTCGCCGCGAAGGCACTCTACCACGCCGCATGGCGGTTTTTCAACAACCGATGGCTCAACATCCGCCATCAACCGATTGCGGAAGCAAGAACATCTACAACGTCTGCTTCTCTTGATGAAGACACGGCGATTGACGAAATTTTAGATGGTATTGAATCTGTCCGCATCCAGGAAATTGGACGGCGTACCCGTGAGTATCTCAATGCTGGGTGCTCTGCAGAACGGTTAATGACTGAAATGGGATTATGTATCCTCAAGGATGATAACGGCGGGGACCTCCTCAGTTCAATTTACATCGTGTCTGAGGAATGGAAAACGTGTGAGACGCATCCTGCCAGAAATCAGTTGATCGTTGGGTTGGCACGATGGGCAACGGATATTCGCAGAAACGCTGGAAACGATTCTGCTGTCCAGACCGCACACCGTTTCGCCCGGGGTGAAACTGCCACGGACCTCTATGAATAACGCAATTAACTGGAAAAGTAGGGCGAGGTCTCTACACCTCACCCTACTTCTCTTTATCATATGAAAAATCTGATTGTTCTTTTTCTTTTCAATGTGCTATGCTTATCAGTTCAAGGAGCAACCTTGGAGTTCGATTTTCAACTTGGCGAGAAGCAGCAGCCACGGCTTGATGTACTACTCCCAGATGTCGCACGACGACTCGTCTTCAACAAAACTGGTACGAAGTTGATAGCGAAAGGAATGGGTGGCACCATGGTGGAATGGGATATCCAGACCCGACAGAAACGGGAGATAAGCCACATCGGTGCCAAACGGTGGTTCGCCTATTCCATTGGAGAAAATTACCTATTCGTCCGAAAAGCAAATGATGACATCGCTCTCCTCTCGCTGGAAAGTGGCGATGAAACATTACTGACGAGTGGGCAATATGAAAGCGGTAGTCTGTCTGCTGATAATACACTCGCGGTGCTGTCAAAAGGTGATAGCGAGGTTGAGGTTTGGCAACTCGCCAAGCAAAATCCAAAGACTGGAACGGATCGGGAATCTGCCAAAAAGTTGAAAACGCTTCAAACAAGGTTCCCCGTCAGGAACGGGCTTACACTTTCTGATGATGGTCGGTTCATCGCTGCAGCAGAAGGGAGTTACCGAGATGGCGAGGGACACCGAACGGCTATTGAGATTTGGAACGCAACCGATGAACGTCCGGTGAAAGTTTTCAACACAGGCGAGATTTTAGGTGTCTGGAACGTGTTATTCTCACCGGATGCTACATTGTTAGCCGTTGACACACAGAAAAACGCTCAGTCCGGAATCCGCGTCTGGGAAGTTAAGAGCGGCAGACAACACCTCGCAAAATCCGAATTTGAGGCGTATTGGACCCGGGCACTCGCCTTTTCACCGACTTCAGATTATCTTGCTTCGGGTGATGAAGCAGGTAATCTTCGGGTGTGGGACATCTCCGAAGGCGAATCGGTAATTTGGGAAACCTACCCGATCGGCATTCAAGCGTTGGCATTCTCACCAAGCGGCGAGTATCTCGCAGTCGCACTGTGGGATGCCACAATTCAGATACTACACTGGAGAAAAAATAATGAGCGATGAAAAAGACTTAGAAGAAGGATCTTACATTGATGCAAAAGGGCGAACGCGCTGGCATCAAAATGATGAAATTGCGCTGAAATTCTTGGAACTTCATACGTTTTTGATTATCGCCGACTATCCAGAACAGCACGCCTCGCGATATCCGTGGTTGTCGAATTATATCTCTCGCTTTCCCGAACCGATGTCGGATCTCATCGCCCAAGGACGATTAATAGAGGAGATTCCGGCGGCTGGCGAAGTCGTGGCGAAAATCGTTGAGGAATTTCTGAACACTGGCACGAGCGCAAAACTGGAAGAATTCGCCGGTGATACACCGCGAACGGTTGTGGAGCTTGTACCGATACCCGGGTTGGGTGCCAAAACTATTAAGCGACTCTATGAAGAAGTCGGTGTGGATAGTCTCGCCTCGCTCCGAACAGCAATTGATGAAGGAAAACTCAAGGGTTTCAAAGGCATCGGCAAAAAAACATTAGAGAAAATTGAAGCGTACCTTGATGAGGTATTGTGATTAAGGGTCGATAGTGAGCGCGTTACGGGTTCGGCTGCCTCAGCAGAAATATACGCAACGTTCACCAGTGGAGCTGACGGATATGCGGGATAATAAGGTCCAGTTTGCGGTCGTCAGAGAAGATCCGATCGTCGAGGCGGAGTTGATTCGTCTGACCAGAGCCTCCAACGTGTTGTTAGTCGCTTCCGGTGGGTGCACTGCCCTGACCCTGCAAGCACTATTTCCCGATGTGCATATCACTCTGGTTGATTTTAATCCGGCGCAATTAGAACGGGTTCAGGAAAAAATAAGTGCTCTGCGCGATGTTGATACAGCCACGCGTCATCGGAGATTTAATATTGGCACCAGCGATCCAAAAGGACTCAATCAGAGCGGTAACTTTGAGTCGCTATTCCGGGGTTTACGAGCGTTTATCTTTGATTTGGTTGCTGACGAAGCGGAAATTCGCAGATTGTTTGAAGAGAAGGAACGACTCGTTGAGGTCTCGGAAATCCTCTTCTCAAGCAAGTATTGGTCGGTGGCGTTTGATCTCTATTTTAGCGACTCACTGCTGAATGCAATGTTCGGTCCGGATGCTACACAGCACGCTGAAGCGGGGAGTTATCCGCGTTACTTTCAGACATTATTTGAAAAGGGGTTGACATCTGCGGAGGCGTTCGATAATTACTTTCTTCATCATGTATTTCTTGGATATTATCTCCAACGCCCGGCGAGCTTACCCTACTACCTCTTAGCACCGCCTACCGATTACCGTTTTCAGATGATCAAAGGTACACTGGATCAGGTGCCGGAGCTGCAACGTTTTGATCTAATATCTCTCTCCAACATCATGGATTGGATGCCGTTAGCTGAGATTGTCTCCCTTATCAGTTATCTTCAGAACGAGATGAAACTTGGTGCGAGTGTTCTGTATCGCCAACTCAATAATTACACCGATCTTTCAACCTACTTCGGCGATTCATTCGAGTTTGATCCAGCATTGGGGGTCCGATTCCAAGAAACCGAACGCAGCCTGTTTTATTCCAGCGTTCACGTCGGAAAAAGGAGATAGGAGCCGATGAACATAACCATTGACAACATCCTAAAAGAGACCAATGTATGGATGAATCCATACTTTCAATCTTTACGCGACGACACTTTTGATTTCGATGATTTTGTCGAAACCCAAATCCAATTCTATTTTGCCGTCGTGTTCTTCAATCGCCCGATGGCAGCACTCGCCGCCAAAATCCCAACGTCAGAATTACGTTTAGAGGTCATTCGCAATGTTTGGGAGGAACACGGTGAGGGCAACACATCACTCATGCACGAGAAAACATTTCTCGCCTTTCTTGACCGGTTGGCTGACATTAAACCGGAGGATATTGCGAAACGTGCAATGTGGCCTGAAGTTCGAGCGTTTAATACAGTGCTTGTCGGTGCGTGCGTGATGGATGAATACTTGATTGGTGCTGGTGTCATGGGAATCATTGAGCGGATGTTCTCGGACATTGCCGGATGGCTCGGAGAACAGGTTGTCAATCATAGTTGGATGCCTGCAGAAAAACTGATTCATTATAATCTTCATGAAGACCTTGATATTAAACATGCAGACGATTTCTTTGATGTCCTTCGTCCCGCATGGGAAGCAGATGTCGAGAATAGGTACTACATTGAACAGGGATTGCGTCTCGGCGCGTGCGTCTTCAACTCGCTTTATGAAGGGCTTTACAAGGCACGAAAGCGTCGTATCTATCGCGATGTGCGCGGACCCCATACACGCGCATCATAGATAGCAGCATTGAGGTGTCGGATGCGGATGAACCGTTCTTTAAATATCAGAGAATTACACACTGAGGAGTGGAAAGTTTTCCAATCTCGGATCGCAAGTTTAGAAAAGGGAACGAGTTATCCACTGGGTGAGGACCGATTTGAAATTGACCATGGTGAGGATTACTTCGCATTCTTCACGCGGTTGGGACAGCTTCACTACTATGTTGCGCTTGACGGCGATCGGGTGGTAGCGGTAGCCGCTGCGATCTTACGCCGTGTACCCCCCGCAAGCTGTGAAAAGCCGAAGAAGATATGGTATCTTTGTGACTTGAAAGTTCACCCTGACTACCAAGGACGGTATCTCCCTGTCTCAATATTCGTCCATGCCTTTCCAAAACTGTATCCGCTCTCCGCTCGCGCGTACGCCATCTCTATGGATACGGACAGCGAACGTCCCAACCGCGTTGCACGCATGCTAAAACGTTTTCCGCTCGCACCGATGTCAATCGCAACGAAGTTAGGAATCGTTTCGTTAGATGCTGAGAGGATGCAAACAGTTGAACCAGTCTTACGAGAACACTTTGGGTGTCTCTCTTACTTGTCATTGAAAGGCGAAAAGGACATCATTCTGCAAAGCACGCATTCCGCGATGCCACTGTTACATGTTCAGTTCGGTCCATGTGCGGAGCAGGGACATCCCGAACCGCTTGAGGGTTATGTTCACATGTTCTGCGTTTCGGTAAATCATCCACTGTTTGATGTGCTGAGGCACCAAGCGATTTATCCATCAGCCACTGCTACAGTGGTTCATCATCGTATGGAGAAGTGGGATTGGGGTTTCATCCTCACCAGCGACATTTAACACCATTTCTAAAAGTTTACATCCCATTAACCGCACCGTCCACCCAGGCCCGGTAGGGGCGGTTTCCTAACCGCACCGGGCATGACCAAAGACATTAAAGGAAAATTAGAAAAATGGCAAGATCACTCACCGATGGCGAAATGGTTAATGGCAAAAAGCACGGCTATTGGATTACCTACTACGCGAACGGAAATAAGCGGAGCGAAGGTAACTACATTCATGGTAAGAAGGACGGACCTTGGATCACTTACCACAAAAATAGGAACAAGGCGAGCGAAGCCTCCTTCCGCGATGACAAATACGAAGGGTCTTGCGTAACCTATCATGAAAACGGGAACCTTAGATCCACGGGGGCTTATCCCAAACACGAGGGTAAATCCTACGATGGCAAAAAGGAAGGTCCGTTTTACGGGTACGAAGAGGATGGCGAGACGATGTGGCTAATCGTGACCTACAAAAAGGGCGGCAGTCGCGCGAAACCGGATGAATATCCGCTCGGTGTCTGCGACGTTTGCGGCGAAGGCAGACGTTTGGCATGGGGCAATACCTGTCCGAAGTGCAGTAACGAGCTGGATCCACTATAACGTGAGTTTGAAAAACGCTGCTAAATTAAGCCAAGTTGCTACTTATAAGGTTTATGGATGCCTGCTTTGTCAAGTTTCACATTATAGGTGATCCTGTTTGTAGTAGGGCAATTCATTGCCCGTCGTTGACATACGATAAATCGCACTACTACGAACCTACCCTAAAATCAAAATGGATAGAACACTCCTTATTTCAACCCTTTCGGTGCCAATTCCCCAATGGAACTTTCCAGGATATCAGGTGCTTCGGTGGGGATATACTGAGCCGTTGGCGGAAGCGGCGTATCAAAAAAGTAGTCAGGGTCAGTTTTCTGTCGTTGCCAAGTTTCGCGCATTTCTCGCCAAGCCCCTAAGAGCGTGCGCGGTTCGGGCATATCTTCAGCAACCAGATAATGCAATTTTTTCAAATTGTAGCAAGGCACGCCTGCAAACATATGATGCTCAATGTGCCAATTCATACGCCAATACAGAAACTCTGCCAGGGGGTTGAGTGTGATTGACCGTGTGCATTTGCGGGAGTCAGGATCATTTTCCTTTAAACCACAATGTTGGGGCATAGAAACAGCATAAGATCCCCAGTTTGCAATAAATGCGCTGGCAGTGATGATGAGCGGGAAAACCCAATAACCCGTAGCGAGTGAAACGACAAGCAGCGTGCCGTGAAACAAGAGTAAAATTCGAGACCACCACATCGAATTTTTATGCTCCTCAGGTTGGTCGGTATGTAATGATGCCAACCACTCCTGACTCGGAATATTTGGTGGTCCTTCCTTGCCAAAGGCGCCACGGATGGTACAGATAACTGCAGCAATCAATCCTCCTTTGCTAAAGGTGCGACCGGGTTGCGTGAGCAAATTTATCGTAAACAATTGAAGAACGAACAGGGAACCGAGTTTAGGTTCAAGCGGGAGAAGGTTTTCGCGATCCCCTTCAGGATATAAAGTGTAGCGATGATGATAGGTATGGCTACTGGCGTAGTCAAAATGGTCCCACCAACTTATGAGACTCAATAGATAAAGAAAAAATTTGTTCAACCACTTGGTGCGGAATACGGTGCCGTGTCCCAATTCGTGATTGGCTGTCCCTTTGAAAAAACTGGCGACCGTGCCGTGCACAAATAACGCAATGAAAAAACCAAGCCACATTGCTTGCGACCAAAGGAAGTAGACCAAGCTACCCGTCAATAGCCAGAGAGCAAGATGCCCACCTGCCTGAAACCAGCCTTGCAGGTCACTTCGTTTTGATAGGTTCCGTAAGGTTGTGCGGTCTATTTTGCTCCGGTACCATTTTACACGGAGCGTTTTTCGCACTTCAGCAAGCGGTTGATACGTCATTTGAATATCCTAACACAAGTGGCCATTTTGTGAATGTTCTTGTAGGAGGGGTTTCTAACCTCGCCCACCGCCAAAGTCTAATTGATTGTAGGTTTTACCATAATTTACCTGACAATTGAAAACCTCTGCTTGAGATCCATAAAAGTGTGGTAGAAAGAAAATCCCTTTGGTATAATGAGATAACTTGCATCCTCACGCAAGGAATTCTCTATGCATATTGTATCACTTTTCTGCGAAATTGACGATTTTTTTCTTATTTTTCAAAAATATAAGGCACACTACCTGAAAAACGAATCGCTCCGAAGTCTACATTCCAACTGGACGATAGGTGTCTTGAGATAAACACTCTGGATTTTTAATTGGAATTCAATTATGGCGAAATCACTCACCGATGGCGAAATGGTTGATGGCAAGAAACACGGGTATTGGGTCACCTATTACGCCAACGGACATAAGCGGAGCGAAGGTCATTACAACGCCGGTAAAAAGGAAGGACTTTGGCTCCAGTATCATAAAAATGGAAATAAGGCGATAGAAGCCACCTTCCGCGATGGAAAACACGAAGGTGAGTACATTGGTTATAACGAAAATGGGAACCTCGGCATGAGAGGGTCCTATCCCAAACATGTAGGCAAATCTTATGATGGCAAAAAGGAGGGCGCGTTTTATTATTACGAGGAGGATGGCGAAACGGTATGGCGCATCATCACCTACAAGAAGGGCGGCAGCCGAGCGAAGGAAGATGAATTCCCGCTCGGTGTCTGTGATGTTTGTGGTGAAGGCAGACGTTTAAAATCGGGCAATACCTGTCCGAGATGTGGGACCGAACTGAATGCTCTTGACAGTTGTCAGTAATGCTTATGGTATTTAAAGGAAACGGAACCGCCCCAAACGCCTACTGATAGCTTATAAAAAAGGAGGCTAAAAACGATGAGAGTCCTAATTACTTTGGTTGCTATGATAGTACTCTTTATTTCAGCGATGTGGGTTCAGGAAAGTACATCGGAAATTGACCCGGAATCCCTGATGGGAATGTGGCACTTTGATCAGGGGAAAGGAGGTACAGTTAAAGACTCCTCTCCGAACGGTAATGATGGGAAAATTGTTGATGCCAAACGGGTCGAAGGAAAAGAAGGCATGGGGATCGAATTCGATGGGAGCAATCATGTGGTTATTCCAGCGAGCGAGACTACAGATGATTTCCTTGACGGATTTACGTATCTGCTCTGGGTGAAACCGCTTGGTAATCCTTCAGGTCCACACGTCCGATTGATAGAGAGGGATTGGCACAATCCAAATATTCTTATCGGGCAAACCGACTTCTACGGAAGTTTCCTATTCAACGGCGCGATAGATAACAGCCAAATCCGGGGCGGAACATGGGAAATGGATGAGTGGAGCTTTGTCGCCTTAACCCACGACGGTAAAACGCTTGTCCTCTATGTTGATGGCGAAGTCGTCGCGGATTTGAAGGTGGGCAAACCAAGTTTCAGTCAGCAACACGACGGTGGTTCCATCTGGTTAACCCGCTGGAAAGGTGGGGCAGGATGGGATTTCAAGGGAGTCCTTGACGAAGTCGCTATCTTCAATGCTGCTCTCAGTGAAGACGACTTAAGTACTGTCATGGAGGAAGGACTTGAGAAAGCCCTTTCCATTTCCCCCACTGGCAAATTAACAACGACTTGGGGGGATATCAAGTGGCAAAGGTGATTTCTGAATCACGACTGACTTAAAAGGCAATAGGAGGAAATTGGAACGAGACATCACGGGTTTGGGTGGCAAATAGTAAACCAAAGTGCGTAGCTCGTAATGAAATGGAGAGCGGACTTGAGAACGGAACATCAAAATTCAAACCCGTGTTGTTTAACCGCAAGGAAAATTAAAAAATGGCAAGTTCACGAGATACAGGTGAAATGGTAGATGGCAAGAAACACGGCTATTGGGTCACCTACTATGCGAACGGACACAAGCGGAGCGAAGGTCGCTACATTGAAGGGAGGAAAGATGGGCGTTGGATCCAATATCACAAGAACGGGAACAAGGCGAGCGAAGCCTCCTTCCGAGACGGCAAGAATGAAGGTGACTATATGTGCTATTACGAGAACGGCAATCGTAAATGGGGTGGTCCATACCGAAAACACGATGGCAGCTCCGCCGATGGCAGAAAGGAAGGTGTCTGGCTCTGCTATGAAGAGGATGGCGAGACGGTATGGCGTATCATCACCTACAAGAAGGGGGGCAGCCGAGCGAAACCGGATGAATATCCGCTCGGTGTCTGTGATGTTTGTGGCGAGGGCAAGCGTTCAACGTGGAGCAATACCTGTCCGCAGTGCGGCGCGGATATTTCTGACTAATCCTCAAGAATTCTGAAGTTTTTTATCTGAATCGGGTTTCAATGGGTAAATAAACAGACTTACAAAAAGTCGAGGGGAAAACAATTGAAAACTGACTCAGAGTTTTGGTGTGCTTTGGCGTTGTTGACAGTGTTTTTTGTCTTACAATTCCCAAGCATAGTAAAGGCTGAAACAGAAACAGAATCTGCTCACAGAGTTGCAACCGCTGTCCGCATTAAAGGCGCACCACCCCAGTTAGATGGCGTTTTAGATGACGCTATCTGGAAAACCGCACCGCTCCACGAGGGTTTCCGTCAACGCGATCCCGATGAGGGGGAACCCGCTTCCCAACGTACTACCTTTCAAGTTGCTTATGATGACGAGGCAGTCTATTTCGCTGTCGTATGCTACGACAATGAACCTCATAAAATAGTCTCTCGCCTCGTCAGACGCGACGATTACGTTGAATCCGATAAAATCCAGATTATTCTTGATCCGCACTACAACCGGCAGCGCGGTTTTTCGTTTACTGTCTATCCTTCTGGTTCTGTAATAGACGGCATTGTCGGAGGCGGCGACTGGAACAACGCATGGGACGGCGTATGGGAAGCAAAGACCCACATCCACAAAAACGGCTGGGCGGTGGAATGTAAAATCCCATTTTACATGTTCCGCTTCTCACCGAAAGACAAATACACATGGGGACTACAGGTAGAACGGGAGATTAGCCGTAGAAAAGAGCGTGCCCACTGGCGTTTGATTAAAAAAAGTGAGCCGGGGTGGTTATCCCATTTTGGTGATTTGGTAGGGATAGAAAATATCCGTCCGTCTCGTCATCTGGAATTGATACCATACACTATGGGTAGGACAACTCTAAACAGCGATACTGATTTGTGGGGCAATGTTGGCGGCGATGTCCAATACGGTATTACTTCTGGAATCACGCTCAATGCGACAGTCAACCCTGATTTTGGACAAGTAGAGGCGGACCCTGCTACTTTAAATCTCTCTGCCTATGAGGAGTTTTTTGAGGAGCGTAGACCCTTTTTTGTCAAAGGAGCCTCAATCTTCAACTTTGGAGATTGGAGAAATCAATTCTTTTACTCCCGTCGAATCGGACGACAACCCGGACATTTTGAGATTCCAGAGGGCAGCACTGAACTCAGTCGACCAGAAGCGACAACAATTCTCGGTGCTGCCAAGATCGTCGGAAGAACGAATAGCAACACCTCCTTTGGTATCATGGAGGCGGTCACAGCACCGGAATATGCGCAAATTACGAAAAAAGGCGAGAACCACGATCACTTGGTTGAACCTTTAACGAACTACTTTGTGGGTCGAGTGACACAAGATATCTTAGAAGGGAATTCTCGCGTCGGACTGATAACGACAGCGGTCAATCGACAGACTTCCAACGCCGCGTATATCGGTGGACTTGACTGGGACTTGAAACTGGCGAAAGAGCGGTACCAAATAAGTGGGAGGCTCGCGGCGAGCCAAGCGGGAGAATTGGAAGCGCGCAAGTCCGGTTATCTTGCAAATGTTGAATTTGAAAAACAGGGTGGGTGGTGGCGGCTTGATACCAGTTTTAGTATTCTTTCCCCAGACTTTGAAATAAATGACATAGGGTATACGCAACGCGGCGATATGATGCGGTGGTTCTATGACTTCATCCTCAAGAAAGAGCAGCCGTTTAGCGTTTTCCGAGAAGTTACTTTCGGTCTCTACGGTTGGCGGGAATGGAATTATGACGGTGTTAGTATCGGTCGCTACTCCGAGATATGGACGGATGGTAAACTGAAAAACTATTGGGACTACGACTTGTGGGTTGGGCGGAATTTGGAATCGTTTAACGACGAGGATGTCCGGCGCGGCGGGACGTTAATTAAGAATCCTGCAAGTTGGTGGATTTTTACCCAACTTAGAACTGACAGCCGCAAAATGGTTCAGATCGAACTAAATCCAATTTTTGCATGGGACGATGATAACAAAACTTCTGAAAAGGAGGTCAGTCTCCGCCTGAACATTCGTCCAGTATCAAACATTGAACTGAGCATCGGACCGATGTATCGCTATCGGGTTGACGATGCCCAATGGGTTGAGTTAGTTGAAGAAAACATCAATGGACAACTCAAAAAACACTACGTTTATGGTGAATTGACGAGTCAAACATTGGATTTCACCACCCGCGCCAACATTAGTTTCACACCGACACTGAGTCTCCAATTCTACGTGCAACCCTTCATTACCATCGGCGACTATGCCAACTTCAAAGAGTTGGTCGAGCCGAGGTCCTATCAATTCAAACCCTATCCGCTGAAGCGAAACCCTGATTTCCACATGCGTTCACTGAGAGGCAATACCGTCCTGCGCTGGGAATTCCGTCCGGGCAGCACGTTATTTTTGGTATGGTCCCAATCCCGTGCGATCGAGTTAGAGGATGTGGGGACAGAAGATCTGGAGTTTCGTCCATTTCACCGATTGCGCAGCAGTTTCACCGATGAGGGAAAAAACGTCTTTCTGATTAAGTGTCGATATTGGTTTGGGATGTAGAGGAACAAAAAAGTTGTAAAGAACCCAAGTTGGGTGTCATAATTAGGAGATTCCACGCACTATTCAAACGAACAGTAGTATTAGGAGTATACTATGCTAATTACCGTGTCTGAGAAAGAGGGAGTCATTATTTTCAGACTGAGCGGCGGAATTATCTCCCCGGGTATCAAAGAGATCTCGGAAACCGTGGAGGAGGCACTTACAGTCTCCTCATCACCTCTGAGATTTGTCTTTGACCTTAAGAAGGTAACTCAGATAGATAGTTCTGGACTCGGCGCGCTGATGAAAATCTATTCTGCTATTCACCCGCGTGAGGGGAAAATCGCAGTGATTAATGTCAACAAACATGTCAAGAACCTCATTGTCATGGCGCGATTGATCACCGTCTTTGAAAACTTTGAAAGCGAGGATGACGCGATTGCTGCTCTGAGCAAAAAATCATGAAAAACAATTTAACTACCAGAATAGACACTTACTATAAACTCAATACGCATCTCACATACCTTGATAACGAACAATTGAATTCCCGCTTTGACGGTGAACGGAACACGCGCGGTTGGGGAGAAAATCATCTGATACCAGGCAGATAGTGGACATACCAAAAAACACTATGTCTATGGGAGACTAATAGGTCGCACGCTTGATTTCACAACGCGCGCAGACATCAGTTTTACCCCAACGCTGCCCCTTCAATTTTACCTACAACTCTTCATTGCGGTTGGAGACTATACGGACTTCAAGGAATTGATCGAACCGAAGTCTTATCAGTTCAAACCGTTTCGGCTTTTGAACAAAGTTGTCCAAGAATTGGACAGCAAGACCTCACTTTGTGAAGCGGAATTATCGGCAAACTTTCTTTTCCAAGTGATTTCACATTTGAGTTAACTTTGGCATGAAAATTGCTACGACATAACTATATTACGCAAGAAAAAATGGAATTTTTCTTGACAAATAATGCAAGTATTGTTAATATTGTTAGTATCAACAATACCTTTGCCAACTTATTCAGACCTGAGTTGAGCAGGTGTTTGATGAATAGAGCCAATAGAAGTCAGATGTTCAGTGAGTTGGTCAATAACAATAGGTTCAGGTTTTTGTAGAAGCCTTTTTAATGTTTCTTGTAAATACTTCAGTCCACGGTAGTGCGCTTTGAGATCTAAGACGCTAAAGTCAGTGTTTTGTATTGGTAAAGCGAGAAGAAAAACACGCCTAATGAATTGCGCTATTACAAACCTAAGGAGGATATATGCATGAAATATATGCGGTTGTTATTGATTCAATTTGTACTGCTTGTATTGGGATTGGTCGGTTATTGCATTGCTACTGAGATTGGCTTTGAAGCCGAAGACGCAGATGAAATTGTAGAAATCATGGAAATTTATGAAGATAAGAAAGCTTCAGGCGGTATGTATATATCGGCAGGAAAGGGCGGGGGTGGTCGCCACCCCGGTAAAGCCGATTTCGTGATTAACGTTAGAACACCCGGTCAGTACACGATGTGGGGGCGGGTGATTGCCCAAGATACGGCGAAGGACTCTTTCCATGTCACAGTTGATCAGAAGAAAAGTCCACAACCGGGTGATGCCAACATGATCTGGGATACAGGTCAGCATCAGGAGTGGACGTGGGCAAAAGTAAAATGGCGCGAAAAGAATCCGTTGACCTTTGATCTGAAACTGGGGAAACATACCGTTACATTTTGGTCTAGGGAAGGCGATACCCGTCTGGATGCCGTTTACATGGCAATAGACCCCAACGCTGACCCCAAACTACCGAGTGAAATTGAGGGTTTTGCTGTGCATCCCCGGAATCGCTTAACGACAACTTGGGCGGAGCTAAAAAAACGGTAGGGCTGTGTAAAGTTTTTGTCAAAATATGAACGAGAGGACATGTTGCAAGGTATTGTATCAAGCATAAAATTAGATGTAACAAACGTTAAAGCGCGAATATTTAACTATATAGGAGGTGCGTAACATGAAATCGCGCCGTATGCCTCTTGTATGGATGGTATCGTTCCTTTTACACGCCTGTTTTGCAGTCGTTATTGGGTACATAGCGATCTCATCTAAACAATTGAAGGCACAAGATGCCATTGATGTGAGTTTTTTCATTGTTACACCGCCACAAGCGGCTAAAAGGGATGTCATCGATAAGCCTGCGGTTGTAGCAACCCCTGTTCCAGATTTGAGAGTCGTTCCACAAACTGAGACAACATCGCGTCGCACAACACTTGCACGAGCAGCGCGGTCATCTGCAACTGCAGCACCTGCGGCGGCACTAACGGCTGGCGCGCCTGCTGCACCAAGAGGACAGCAGGTCAAAGTTCCGAGCACGTCTCCTGTGCTCCAGCATACTGAACAGTCGCTATCAACTGCTGCAGTACTACCAACAACATCAGACGCACTACCGACCGCGGGCTTGTCAAGCGGTGGAATTACGGATGGTCTGAGTGCAGGTGTCGGAGACGGTTTAGGTAGCGGCACTGGACGCGGTGCTTTCAGCTCAGGATCCGGTCTTGGGCAATCACGAACACAAGGCAGTGGTAGATTAAACACACTCGTGGAAGGCGCGGGTGCTGCAAATATCAATGCCTCGTTGTCAGATGTAGAGCAGAGCATGGTTCTGGGTAACGGTGTACCGCAGCTTCCGAAGGGAAGTCCAGGTGCTATTATTCAAGGACGCGGCAAAGAGATTATTGGAAGACTCAATCTCGTCCGTCTTGATGATCCGTTGCATCCGAACCTTGATTTCTGAGGCAGCGGCATCGGACATCTCCGATTCGGGGCAGGTCTGCCCTATTTAGTCAAGTCGCTGAATACAGAAACAGGTATCCAAACCCAAATGGTTGACGCAGTCCAAATCACGGACGCAGCGTTCTTTGAATCACCGATTATCTTTATGGAACCGATTTCCACTTCTGGCGGAAAACTCGAAAATGGATTGTTGCGTGGTAGTGCTATCTGGCAAACGAAAGGGAGCCGTCCTTCCTTCGGTTATACCGATCGGGAAGCGCAACGGATTCGCGAGTATATCATCAATCGCGGCGGGTTTATCTATATGCCCACGCACGGAAACACGGAATTGGCAATGCAACCCGCGCTTCGTGTCCTGCGTCAAATTCTCCCTGAATACCACTTGACCACTATTCCTAAAGATCACGAGATTTACAATGCTTACTATGAGTTGAACGGACCGCTCCGATTTCCTGTTCGGAAAATGGGGAGTACCGTTCTCCATCACGGGCCCTACGGTCAGTTACAGGGCGTTTTCGTTGATGACCGACTCGCTGTTCTCGTCGATACAGAGGCAATGATACACGTAATGGATGGGGCAGTGCAGAAACCTTTCTTCGGTCACTATCAGGACCGGAATAAGATTTTAGAGGAATTCGCACCCGCTGCCGCGCGGCAACTCATTAACATTGTCATCTACGCGGTAACACATGGGAGTATCTCGGACTATAGCAACTATATCCCCACAGACGCTCTCGCCGGTGAAGGGATGGAAAACGTCCCGAAAAAGGCACCGGCTGCTGCAAATCGGTTGTAGGAATCCTGATAAAGAGTCGTACAGAGTTATCCATAAGCCGCGTCAAACAATTGATGCGGCTTTTCTTTTTCAGCCCAAGTCCGGTAGGGGCGGTTTCCCAACCGCACCATAAGTGTCAATTTTAGAAAAAATAGCCCTCGCGAACCCAGGCCCGGTAGGTTCGGTTTGCAACCGAACCGGATCCTACGCGAAAACCTTGAAAACTTCAAACGCCTCTTGAATCCCGTAGGGATGATATGTTTATAGCAGCCTATGGTGCGGTTTCCCAACCGCACCGGAACTTTGCAAAAAGCGCGAAGCTTGATAAATCCTTAAAACGAAATGACCCCAACCAGAAAAAACTTGACAAATCCCCTAAAAATACACAAGATAATAGCAGAATCTCATTTCTATTTGACAAACAGCACTTAGAAATGTATAATATAAGCAGCGAGACGCTCTACGAGGGCGCATCTCGCAAGGCTATTATATTTAAGAAATCTTAGCAAAGACAGAACAAGGAGGCTTGAAAATAGAAATGGCTGATTACGCAAATCCTGATGTTTTAGTAAGTACAGAATGGGTGGCTGCACACGGTGGTGATACTGGTATCCGGCTGCTTGAAGTTGATGTTGATACCTCGGCTTATGCGGAAGGACATATCGCTGGGGCAGTCGGATTAAATTGGGAAACACAATTGTGTGACCAAGTGCGACGCGATATTCTCACGAAAGATCAGTTTGAGGCACTTTGTAATGATAGTGGTATCGCCACCGACACAACGGTTATCTTCTATGGCGACAATAACAACTGGTTCGCAACTTATGCCTTGTGGCAATTCCGCTATTACGGGCATGATGAAAGTCTGCTGAAAGTGATGAACGGTGGTCGCCAAAAATGGATTGATGAAGGTAGAGCACTTGTCACCGATGTGCCAGATCATTCCAGTACCGGATACCAAGCGAAATTTCCTGATGACAACGTTCGCGCCACAGCCGGTAACGTTCGAGACACACTCGGGCAAGGTACTGTTAACCTTGTTGATGTTCGTTCACCTGCTGAATTCACCGGCGAAGTCATCGCACCACCCGGTATGAGCGAGACCGCACAACGAGGTGGACATATCCCCGGTGCAGCGAACATCCCGTGGGCAACAGCAGTCGCTGAAGATGGCACCTTTAAGTCTCACGACGAACTGCAAGCCATCTATGGTGGCGAAGGTGTTGATGATAGTAAAGAGACAATCGCCTATTGCCGTATCGGAGAACGTTCATCGCATACGTGGTTTGTGCTGAAGTATCTACTTGGCTACGAGAAAGTCCGCAACTACGATGGCAGTTGGACAGAATGGGGTAATCTTGTCGGAGCACCCATTGCACGCGACTAAAGGAAGAATGGTTGTCGGTTTTTGGTTTTCAGTTATCGGTTAAGAGGTGTTCGTCTAACAGAGGGCACCTCTTGAGATAGCCACAAAATCGGTAGCTCGTAATGTAATGGAGAGCGGATATGAGGAACGTCTGTCAAAATCTAAGCGTCCGTTGTTCCTCCGCAAGGTAAAATTAAAAGTGCCTAAATTTATTTCTACCCATGCAATCGCCTGCATGACGCGTCAAGATGTCGCACGTCTACTGAAACGTTTCAAAGAAGAAGGAAACGACGATGTAAGCAGTATCCGAGTCTTGTGCGATACGCTGTCAGGACGATTGGTTTGCGAATGGGAAGCACGCGACAGCGTCACCTTAATCGAGTGGCTGAAAAAGTGCAATGTCCAGATACGTGGAACAGGCGAATGGGTCATGACAGTTCAGTATGAATCTGTTGATGACGAACTCGTAGTACCTTCGCAGCACAATACGTGAATCGCTAAGCACACAAGTTAACAGCACAAAAACCGATGTACTACTTGACCCGACAAACGGCGTTTGAGGCATCACATTACAACCGCATCCCTGAATTGAGCGATGCCGAGAATTTTGAGCTGTTTGGTGCATCCGCAAATCCGAACAGCCACGGGCATAACTATGTGCTTGAAGTGATGGTCAAAGGCAGCGTGGATGCAGATGACGGTATGGTTATCAATTTGGTGACCTTGGATGCTTTGTTGAAGACCGAAATAATCGCCAATTACGATCACAAGCATCTGAACCGTCAGCACCCGGTTTTCTCGAAGAAACCGTACCTGCAACCGACATCTGAGAACATCGTTATTGAGATTTGGCAACGGCTTGTGCTTTCTCTGCCAGACAGGATGTTGCACAGGGTGCGACTTTACGAAAGTGCGACGAATTTTGCAGACTACTATGGGGAAGAACTGATGGTTTATCTTACCAAAGTCTACGAATTCAGTGCAGCCCATCGCTTACACAGCCACGCGCTCAGTGACGAAGAGAACCTGGACATCTTCGGAAAGTGTAATAACCCAGCTGGACATGGACATAACTATGTGCTTGAAGTTACCGTAAAGGGTGACGTGGATGCGAGAACTGGTCTGGTTGCAGGTTTGAATCTTCTTGACGAGGTCGTTCATAAACAGGTCTATGCACGTTTCGATTACAAGCATCTGAATCTTGATACGCCTGAGTTTAAGAGGCTCAATCCGACCTCGGAGAACTTTGTCAAAGTGCTTTGGGATGTGCTAGAGCCGAACTTGCGCCCAGTGGTTTTACACCGCCTTCGCTTACGGGAAACACCCAAAAATCATTTCGACTACTATGGCGAGTGATCTGTTTCTTCGCGCAGTAAGCGTAGGAAAAAAAGCGCAATGGAGAGATATTATAACATAATGGAGTTTGACCAGGCTAACGTTACGCCAGAATTAACGGGGCTTTTCACCAAAATTCTTGAAAATTTAGGCGAAGACCCGAGCCGTCAAGGCTTGGTGAAAACGCCACACCGCGCCGCGAAGGCGATGGAATTTTTGACAAGTGGCTACCATCAAAACATTGATGATATTCTGAACGGTGCTATCTTTGACGAAGATTATGACGAGATGGTGATTGTGAAGGAGATTGAATTCTACAGTCTCTGTGAACATCATATCCTCCCTTTTTGGGGAAAGTGTCACGTTGGGTATCTTCCGAAAAATCGGATCATCGGTCTGAGTAAAATCCCACGCATCGTGGATATGTTTTCTCGGCGTTTGCAAGTTCAGGAACGACTCACGCGTGAAATTGCCGAGGCACTCGAAACCGCACTTGATCCGAGAGGTGTCGCCGTAGTAATAGAAGCACAACACCTCTGTATGATGGCACGCGGTGTTGAAAAACAAGAACCAAAGATGGCAACGAATGTCATGCGCGGGGCCTTCCGCGAGGATAGTTCAACGCGTGCAGAGTTTTTGAGGTGCGTCCAAATATCCTAAATATGTTTTTTCAGGACTTGCACACCCTAATCATCTGCTATTGCTTTCATAAATGGCGAGGTTTCCAACCTCATCAGCACACTGAGCAGATTTGCGCAAGTCCTAACTTTTTTGTCGTTGTAGGTGCCAACATTAACAAATTCAAACGCGTAGTGGAAATGTGGAGGTGAACATGGTTTCTCCGAGTCATCTTAATGCGACAGAGAAAGGAAGACTTCACGGAAAAGTCGTGGTGGTTACCGGAGCATCAAGGGGGATTGGTAAAGCAACCGCTTCCGCTTTCGCAGCAGCAGGTGCGAAGGTTGTGCTTGCTGCCCGAACACGCGAAACACTTGAGCAGGTCGCAGACGACCTTAGCGTAGGAGGGGTTTCTAACCCCGATTCCATACTTGCTGTTCCTACGGATGTCACTGACGCAGAGGCTGTGCAGCGACTTATTGAACGGACACTTGATGTTTACCAACACGTGGATATCCTGGTCAACAACGCCGGAATCGGTCATTTCGGACCGGTTGTTGATTTCGCTCCGGACGACTGGGACACGGTACTCAATTCCAATTTAAAGGCGATTTACCTCTGCGCGAAGTACGCGCTTCCGTCCATGTTGGCACAAGGTGGTGGGCAAATTATCAACGTACTTTCGATCGCAGCGAAGGTGGCGTTTGAAGCCTCGGCTGCTTATTGCGCCGCAAAGGCAGGGGCGTTAGCACTAACAAAGGTTTTAGCCAGTGAAGTCCGCCAACAGAATGTGCGAGTTACCGCAGTGCTACCCGGTTCAGTGCATACGCCATTTTGGGATGACGTTCCAGAACACCCAGATTTTGAGCAGATGTTAACTCCTGAACATGTCGCAGATACAATTATCTCTGTCTGTCAGCAACCGTCTGGTATGGTGACCGAGGAAATCGTTGTAATGCCGCCGCTCGGAATTCTTTAAACGGAATGTGCCTAAATCCTGTCTAACACTGAATAACCTAATGTTATAGAGAATTAGACCGTTGCGCCTGTGAATATTAGGAGTTAAAACGTCCGAGTCGTCGCCGAATGCGAATCCTGCGGATAGCACGTGGATCGGCAGCTATGACTGTGATGATCGCATCATCTAAATCAAGCGCAGTGCCAGTTTTTGGAATAGTGCCGGTCCGATCCAGAATATAGCCAGCGACCGTCTCATAGTCACCTTCAGGAATTGCGAGACCGTAATGTTCTTCAAGCTGATCTACTTCGGTTCTTCCATCGCACTCAAGGATGTTAGGGGCAACTAAACGGATAAGTTCGGGAGCATCGCGTTCATCTGAAAATTCGCCAACAATTTCTTCAACCAGATCTTCGATGGTGACAAGACCAACGGTGCCACCATACTCATCAACAGCAAATACCATCGTATGCCGAGTATGCTGGATCTCTTTGAGGAGCGCATTGATATTTTTGGATTCAGGGACGTGCAACACCTTTCGGATAAACGGTTCGACCGTTTCAGGTAAGGTGTCCGATTCGTCGTGAGAATTTGAGGCGGTTTCTGATTCAACGTCATTGTAAATAACATCGAGAAGGTTGACGACTCCAACGATATTGTAAATCCGTTCTTCGTAGACCGGGATCCTTGAAAAGCCGGAGTCCGCAGCGATTTGCAGAAAATCTTCGCATCTTGTATTTTTTTCAATCGCAACGATATCGACAAGTGGGACCATAACTTGTTCAACTGTCCGATCTTGTAGATTGAGTAGGCTATGAATCATCCGTCGCTGATCTGTGTATAAATTGCCGGAGCGTTCGCCCATCGTTGCGAGGAGGCGTAACTCTTCACGTTGGGCATCAGGGCTTGGTCTGCTTGACCCTTTATCTCCAGGTTTGACAATGAACTGCGTCAAAGTTTGTACGAAATAGATAAGCGGTGCTAAAACCCATTCAGAGAGACGTAAGAGGTAGGCGTAGCGCAGTGCTAACGCATCTGCCTTGACACGGAAGATAGTTTTCGGTAAAATTTCTCCAAAGATAAGGAGTAAGGTCGTTATGCCAACAGTCGCAATGGCACCTTGTAGGCTTACTGTGAGGTTTGGGAATCCGCGCGAAACGAGTCCTTCACCGAATTGTGCGATAAGCACATTTGCAAGGTTCGTTCCGACGAGTGTGAGTGCAAGCATCCGCTGCGGTGATTCTACTAAGCGGTGAATGATACCCGCTTTGGTATTCTCGGATTCAACAAGTTGGTTAATCCGGATTTTATTGACAGACACTAAGGCTGTTTCGGAACCGGAATAGAAAGCTGACAGCACAAGACAGATAAGGACTGCCAGCACAAACGAACTTAGCACAGCGATCTGCGCTGTGCTACCCGCACCGATTAAAAAGAGCGATAATACAAGAATTTTCAATTGCTTTGTATCCGGTATCTGTTGTTATACTTCCGTCTCGGTTCCGTGAGTAACCGCCATTTTGATAAACAAACCTGTGATAGCATTGCCTTCTGTAGTGGTAATTTCAAATTCGATGCCGTTCTCATCGGTATATGATTCGCCAACGGACGGAATTCGTCCGAAGAGACCAAGGACATAACCGCCAATAGTGTCAGCGTCATCTTCACTGAGTTTTAGTTCAAATTGCTGATTGAGTTCCCGGATGCTCATACGTCCAGAAGTTTCAAGTAACAACGGTTCTTCAGAGTGTTTGACAAAATCAGGCGGAGAATTGTCTCTGTCGTGTTCGTCAACAATATCCCCGACGACCTGTTCAACAATGTCTTCGGTGGTAACAATTCCTGAAACACCGCCGTACTCATCTTGAAGAATCGCCATTTTGGTTTTTTCACCTGTGAGTTGTAGTAACAACATCCCGATTTTACGGGTCTCAAGGACGAAGAAACATTCACGGATGAGAGAGGTGCTGGACGGTGCTTCAGCAATCTGGTCCCGTTTTTCAAGGAACGCATCAATCGTAAGTGAATCTATTGCGGCGTGCCGCCACAGGGCGAAATCTTTAACGTAGAAAATACCACAGATATTGTCAATTTGCTCTTGATAAACGGGAATGCGCGAAAATCCGTGTTCTTTTGCCTGCTTTAGTGTTTCTTGAATGGTATTTGATGTCGGGGCTGCGATGACTTCGGGGCGTGGGACCATAATTTCTTTTGCTTCAATGTCACGCAATTGAAGGATATTACTCACAATTTCCCGTTCATCGGCGGGAAGGGCTTCCTCTTGATAAGTATTGAGGATTTCTTTAAGATCTGATGCTGTGAGGTGTTCTGTAGGTGATGGGTGTCCACCGAATATTGGGATGAGAAAGTCAATGATTCGACGGAGTAAGGAACGCAACGGTGAAATGAAAACGGAGAATATCCATAGCGGCGGTGCTGCTATTTTCGCAAAAAATTCCGCGTACTTAATCGCGAAGCTCTTCGGGGTCATCTCACCGAAGATGAGCATAAGCAGGACACTGGCGGCTGAGGCTGTAGCAAATTGAAGAACCTCTGTATAACCGGGGAGGACTCGCTTAACGAGCCATAACATGAGAATCGCGAACGAGACGTTGACAAGGTTATTGCCGAGCAGAACGGTAATAAACAACCTGCGTGGGTTGTCAACAAAATTGACAATGGGAGACGCACCGCCTTTTTCAAGACGGAGTCGCTCAATTTGGACCTGAGTAAGGGCACATAAAGCCGTCTCAGATCCAGAGAAAAAGGCTGAAAGGACAAGTAACCCTGTTAAACCGAGCAGGTAAGGGAGTAGTGGAACAACTTCCATTCTTTTTTACAAGACAATTTGTCGACACAGCTCGTGTGCCGAAAAGTGTCATTATTAGCGGTAATTTGTAATCCGACTTGCTTTATATGTTTAATGATAACATATTGACAGAAAAATCGCAACAAAAAATATCACCTTTTTAACCATTATTTTATAGATGTATATTGAGAAATACCTCATAACCTCAAACAATTAAGCCGAATTTTCAAGGAGGTCCATGACAAAGTTAGAACAGATGCAACGGATTGAAGCATGTGGTATTGTCGCTATAATTCGTGCTAACAGCGCAAACGAATTGATTGAGACGGCAGCAGCAATTCATGCTGGCGGTGTTAACGTAATTGAAGTGACGATGACGACACCGAATGCGTTACAAGTCATTAACGATGTTTCATCGGCGTATGGAGATGCCGTTCTCGTTGGTGCAGGATCGGTACTGGATGCAGAAACGGCGCGGGCTGTGATGCTGGCTGGTGCTGAATTTATCGTCAGTCCAGTTACGAAACCAGACGTAATTGAGATCTGTAACCGCTACGGCAAAGTCGTTATTCCCGGTGCCTTTACGCCAACAGAGATTTTAGCCGCATGGGAAACAGGAGCAGATTATGTGAAAGTCTTTCCTTCAAGCAGTGTCGGTCCTGCCTATATCAAAGACGTGAAAGCACCTCTGCCTCAGATTCCCCTCGTTCCAACAGGCGGCATCAGCGCGGAAAACGTTGCTGATTTCATCACTGCCGGTGCCACTGCATTGGGAGTTGGAAGCGCGCTTGTTAATAATCAACTCATTGCAGCAGGTGAATTTGCAACGCTTACTGACAGGGCTGAGAGGCTTGTCAAAGAGGTGCAACGCGCCCGTTCAGCGAATAATCTGGCTTAAACCTGTTAAAAATGTCTTTTTGTATTGACAATTAATCCTAATTTTGTTAATTTTATTACTATAAAGTCGTATCCTGTCCCGTTTAAGCTACCATTATGCAGATTGACCAATTAATCTTAGGTAAATATAGATTGCTTGAGTTTCTCAATTCGGGTGGGTTCTCGTCGGTCTTTCGCGCCCGTGAAGAGATGACAAACCGGACTGTTGCGATTAAAGCCTTAGCAAAAACTGCCTATCCTGCCAGTAGAATGAAGTTTTTGCTAACCGAGTTTCAGGCAATGTCACAGATTTGGGGACATCCAAATATCGTCTCTATTCATACCGTTGAACCCGGAGAGGGGGACTATGTCGCGTGGATAGTCATGGAGTATGTTGAGGGCAAAAGTCTTCACGACCTCATGCAGGAAGGGGCACTCAGCTTAACAGATACGCTCAATATCGGTTTGGACATCTGTCGTGGACTGGAAGAAGCACATACGCACAAGATTATGCACCGCGACATCAAACCGCAAAATATACTACTCACAACTGAAAAACAAGCGAAAGTTGCCGATTTCAGCATCGCTCGTATATTTGGCGAAACAACCGAGTTCGCTGAAACTATGGCTGGCACTCGACGCTACATGGCACCCGAACAGCACTATGGTGCCTATGATTACCGGGCTGATCTCTATTCCACTGCATTAATTTTGTATCAAGCTGTAACCGGACGATTTCCATTCTCAGGGGAAAACAAAGAAATTGATAAAAAGAAAGCAGCTGGGGAAATTGAGGAAATCCACAGATGCCCGGAAGTACTCCGCAATTTCTTACAAAAAGCACTCCATCGACAACTCCAAGAACGTCATCAAAGTGCGTCTGAGATGTATGGGGAGTTGGATCGGATCCGCCAAGATGAATACGTCAAGCAAGCTTCGCAGCTTATCAATGCAAGCGTCACTTCCAATAACTCAAGGCTCATAGAAGCACTTGAACGATACCGAAAAACGTTCCGTCTTTCGCTTGCAGATGCAGAACGGATGAATCAGAATCTCTTCTTTCAACGGCGGCAGAAGGAGGAGGGTATTAAACGCGGAAAGCTGGCAGCCGAAATTCAAAGACATTATACACTCGCCACACGCTATATCGAAAACCAAGACTACCCGAGCGCACTGGCAGAAATTCACAGAGCAAGCCACCTTTCTATTGACGACCAAGGCGTAACCAAAACTGTGGATAATCTGTTCAAAAAACTTAGTACTGCAAGTGTTGTCCTTCCAGTAAGCCCAACCGTTGAAGAGATTGCTGCGCTCATTCAGAAATTACCGGAGAATGAAAATGCTGTCCTTCGTGAATGGCTTGAACAGTCAAGATCTGTCCCACAAGAAGAAATAACTGATGTAACACCCATACAACCCAGAATCAGGGCATCTGGCAGTTATCGACTCGTAATTGAAGAAGCCTCCCCAGAATTCCTACTTGATCAGGTTCATGGTGATATCCAATACCCTCATGAAGAGGAAGCACTCCGCATCTTCCGACAAATTCAAATCTATGAACAACAGGGACGGACCCGACAGTGCCATACGCTCTATAGAAGGCTCGGTAGGTTCTACCAAAAACAGGCGAACAACTTTCTCAAGAAAGACAATTTAGAGCTCGTCGCCAACTGTTATACGCGCGCCCGCTTCGCTTACACAGTCGCAGAGAAACAGCGTCTCGCCAGAAGAAGTGCCAAAAAGGGCGGGGTTTATTACTCGCGTCTCGCACGTCAATTTGAACTACAGCGTTCATGGGAAGAAGCCGGAAAATCTTATATTCTTGCCGGTTATAACCATGGCTATGCGAATATACCATCTCTTGTCGAAGAATGTCACAGAATGGCAACCGTTTGCTATTTCAACGCTGCTGAAAGTGCGCACCTCAATGGCGAATTACAAACCGCTTATGATTTCTATTTGTTAATCCTCGCAATCGGTGAGAAGATGTCCGTACCGACAAAAATGGTTAGCGAAGCACAGAAATTGATGTCGGAAATCCCAATCGAAAATTAGAGGAATCATATTCGTGAAAGCATCTTTGAAACGCGGGGAAGTACTCGTCGGAACATTTGTACTTGAGTTCGGTGGTGCCGCGATTGCAACGCTCCTTGCGAATGCTGGTGCAGACTTTATTATCGCAGATTTAGAACATAGTTCCTTTTCCATAGAAACCATGGGGCGGATAATTCGGAACGCGCGAGGTTCAAATCTCCCTTGTATTGTGCGTGTACCCGCACTTGAACGCCATTTTGTTTCACGGGTACTTGATGCTGGTGCGACTGGTGTTATGATTCCTCGGGTCGAGTCTCGTGAAGATATTGAAAAAATTAAAAAATGGACAAAATACGCCCCTGAAGGCGACCGCGGTGTGGCGTTTGGCATCGGACACACCGATTATGGAGACTTCACAAAACTTGATACGAGAAAATACGTCCGCAGCGCAAATCAGGAAATCCTCGCCATCGGGCAGATTGAAACCGTTCAAGCCGTTGAAAATCTGAATGACATCCTCACCACTGGCGAATTAGATGTCGTATTCATCGGTCCTTACGACCTATCCACATCTATGGGCATCTCTGGTGAGCTAGACCATCCACTACTTTTAGACGCTATAAAACAAATCATCAGGCTCGCACAGGCCCACGACGTCCCTTTGGGTTGTTATGTCAATGACTTTGAGAGCGGTGAACAGTGGCTGAGTTTGGGGGTTCAACTCATCGCATGCGGAAATGACGCTTTTCTGCTAACCCGTAAATTTGCTGAGGAGCATCAGAAATTCAAAAACGCAGCAACTTCAAAATGAAAACCTACGATATTCTCACAATCGGACGAAGTTCTTTAGACCTCTACGCGAATGACATCGGTGCCGCATTTCCAGACATTAAAAGTTTCGGTGCCTTTGTCGGTGGATGTCCTACGAACATCAGTGTCGGTATTCAGCGGCTCGGACTTCAAGCCGCACTCCTCACCGCCATCGGCGAGGATCCTGTCGGGGAGTTCCTGCTCAAATTTTTGAAAAACGAAGGCGTTGAAACCCAGTTTATTCCACAGAAACCGGGACACCGAACGAGTGCTGTCGTGCTGGGTATTGAACCACCAGATCGGTTTCCGTTAATCTATTACCGCGACAACTGCGCGGATATTGAACTCACCATTGACGATGTTCTCGCTGCACCGATCGCTGAAAGTCGAGCAGTGCTGATATCTGGGACAGGCTTGAGCAAAGAACCAAGCCGTAGCGCGACCCTCTATGCCGCCGAACAGACACAAGCACTCGGCAATCGTGTTTTCCTTGACCTTGATTTCCGAGCGGATCAGTGGCACGATCCGAGAGCATTTGGTGTTGTTGTGAGATCTGCCTTGCGTTATATTGACATCGCTATCGGAACAGAAGAGGAAATCAAAGCAGCCACGCTTACAAATGTTTCGCAACTCACAATTGAACACTCCCAAATCTCAAATCCAACGATTGAGGGTGATATGGCAGTTGCTATTGAGACGCTTTTAGGTGCCGGTCCGGAGGCACTCATCGTAAAACGTGGTATTGAAGGCGCAGATGTTTATCTAACGAATGGCGAAGTCATCCACGCCGAGCCGTTTCCTGTTGAGGTCTACAATACGCTCGGTGCTGGAGATGCCTTCGCGAGCGGTTTTATTTACGGTCATCTCAGCGGTTGGAATTGGGAAAAATCTGCCCGCCTTGGCAACGCAACCGGTGCAATTGTCGTGACGCGGCACGGTTGTGCCAATTTTATGCCGACAATGCCCGAAGTTGACGAATTTGTCGCCGAACGCGGCGGATGGTAACATATCTTGTCTGGGGCTTCGGACCGCAGACATACACCACTTTAGCAAAGGAGAAGCAGTTTCCTCAACGGAAAGGAGCGTTCTCAGAAAACCCTCCTCAACGAACCGCAAGGAAAATAAAAGATATGGAAACACGAAAACTCACGATGGGACAAGCCATCGTCCAATTTCTTCAACAACAATATGTTGAACGAGACGGGAATGAAACCCAATTTTTCGCCGGTATGTTCGGAATCTTCGGTCACGGAAACGTTGCCGGTATCGGACAGGCGTTACATCAGTATTCTGATTCCTTCCGTTTCTATCAGACTCGGAACGAGCAATCGATGGTGCACACCGCCGCCGCATTTGCCAAGATGAGCAACCGCTTGCGAACCTTTGCCTGCACAACGTCCATCGGACCAGGCGCAACGAATATGATTACTGGTGCAGCGGGGGCAACAATTAACCGGATACCCGTCCTCTTACTACCGGGAGACATTTTCTCCACCCGTTTAGTTGCCCCAGTTTTACAGCAGCTGGAGTCTCCGAGTTCACAAGATTACTCGGTGAACGATTGCTTCAAACCAATCTCACGCTATTGGGATCGGATTAATCGACCAGAACAGATAATCACTGCACTGCCAGAAGCGATGCGGGTACTGACATCACAAGCGGAAACTGGGGCTGTAACTTTAGCACTGCCCCAAGATGTACAAGCCGAGGCGTTCGATTATCCCGCACAACTGTTTGAAAAGCGCGTTTATACCATATCTCGTCCGCGTGCTGATGCAGATTTGTTTAACCGGGCAGTCACATGGATTCGTGAAAGTGAACGTCCCTTAATCATTGCCGGTGGTGGCGTTATCTATGGCGAAGCCATAGCGCAACTTGCTCAGTTTGTAGAACGAACCGGCATTCCTGTCGGTGAAACCTTCGCTGGAAAAGGTTCGCTGTCATACAACCATCCGCAGAATCTCGGCGCAATAGGCGCGACCGGAACACCGGGAGCGAATATTACCGCACGGGAGGCGGATTTAGTGATCGCAATCGGCACGCGCTTGAGCGATTTCACAACTGCTTCCAAAACCGCTTTCCAAAATTCGAATGTCCGTTTCATCAATATCAACGTTGCTGAATTTGATGCGTATAAACATGCGGCTTTACCTTTGGTCGCAGACGCACGTGTCACCCTTGAAGAACTTGCCATCGCTGTAGGAGACTACGGCGTTGACGCAACCTATGCCGCGCAAATTGAGAAATATCGGGACGAATGGGAAGAAGAGGTAGATCGACTCTATCACCTTGGACATACGCCGTTGCCAAGCCAAAGTGAAGTGATTGGCGTGGTGAACGAATTTTCGCGTCCTGAAGATGTCATGGTTTGCGCCGCGGGCAGCCTTCCCGGCGACTTACATAAGTTGTGGCGAACCCGTAATCCCAAGCAGTACCACTTGGAATACGGATACTCATGCATGGGTTACGAAATCGCTGGTGGCTTAGGCATCAAAATGGCTGACCCAAGCCGTGATGTCTATGTCATGGTAGGTGACGGTTCATATTTGATGCTCGCACAAGAAATCATCACATCAATTCAGGAAGGTTACAAACTGATTGTTGTGCTTGTGAACAACGAGGGGCATAGCAGCATTGGCGGATTATCTCGGGCGACCGGTGCCCAAGGCTTCGCTACCCGCTTTCGCTATCGTGATGAAAAAAGCGGTGAACTTGAAGGCGACTTTTTACCGGTAGATCTCGCTGCGAATGCCGCCAGTCTCGGTGCCAAAGTAATTGAAGCGACAACCTTGCAAAGTTTGAAAGCCGCCCTGCATGAGGCGCGCGAAGCAGCGCATACAACCGTCGTGAAGATTGATGTAGACTACTACCAAGGGGTTCCGCGCTACGAATCGTGGTGGGATGTGCCTATCGCGGAGGTCTCCGAGGTAGACTCGGCACAACAGGCGTATGAAGAATACGAATCGGACAAGAAGAAGGAGCGTTACTTCCTCTAATCAGTTTTGCGCTCTAATCAATTTTGCGAATGAAAGGCAAGTCATGAAAGCATCAGAACTTTTAGCGAAAGTCAAATCGTCGGAAGCTATTCCCTGCGATTCATGTGATCAGAAGATTCCAGCAGATGACATCTTAGGGTTTGTGTTTAAGTTGGGAAAACTTGCATCGCGCATGGAGAACGCAAATGTCGGCGGCATTACCTGTGTCGGATGCCAAACTGCAGACCCAGATATTAAGATTGAGCCGCGCGGTCCAGATATTAAATTCGTTCGTGGGGACTAACCTGTAGGGGCGGATAACCCTATTCGCCCATACTCCAATATGTCCGAATACATTGTTGGCAGAAACCCAGTTATAGAGCACCTACAGCACGGGGCTCAAGAGATAGAAAAAATCTGGATTGCTGAAGGTACAACCCATGCCCCTATTCGCCGTATTGTCGCAATGGCAGCAGAAGCAGGTGTCCCTATAAAACGCTGCGCCCGACGCGAGTTGGATAGGATCGAACCCTCTTTACCACATCAAGGGGTCATCGCCCTCGTCAACCCGACGCGCTATAACGACTTACAATCAATACTCGCGAAAATAGAAAGCAGTAAGCACAACGCGTTGTTGGTTATGTTAGACAACATTCAAGACCCAAGGAACCTTGGGGCGATCCTCCGTACTGCCGATGCCGTGAATGCTGATGCTGTTCTTATCCCAAAGAACCGTGCTGCGGGTATTACAACCGCTGTGCACAAAGCATCAGCAGGCGCGTCCACACATATCCCTATCGTTAGAGTGACAAACGTTGCGTCCACCTTAGACACGCTTAAAACTGCAGGTATCTGGGTTGCCGGTGCTGCTACCGGGGATGCTTCTTGTCCGTATACAGATGCGGATTTTAGGGTGCCGTTGTGCCTTGTCTTAGGAAGTGAAGGTAAAGGCATTCGGCGGTTAGTCAAGCAAAAGTGCGACTATCTTGTTTATTTACCGATGTTAGGAAAGATTGAATCCCTTAACGTGTCAGTTGCTGCCGGTGTTTTGCTATACGAGGTGATCCGACAACGGAGTGATTCCTAAATCCGCATCCCTTAAATGAGATTTTCCTCTTTCAGACTAACAAAAATCCCGTCGCCAATGATGATGTGATCCAGCACCTTAATCCCAATTTGATTTCCAGCCTCAATTAGCTGTTTTGTCGCTCGAATGTCCTCTTGACTCGGTTGTGGGTCGCCAGATGGATGATTGTGCACAAGGACAATTGAGTTGGCTGACTCTTCAATCGCAAATCGGAAGATTTCGCGTGGATGAAAAACACTCGCGTTTAGAGTGCCTTCAAAAACTGTTCCCTCTGACAATCTCTTCCCCCAAGTGAAATCGCTGTCCAAGTCCCCCGCGACACCTTTGGTTGTTACACCGCCTTTGGTATCAAGGCACAAGACACAAACGATCTCTTTCTGTAGGTACCGCATTTTAGACATCATCAGGTCTGCAACGTCAGCTGGAGATGTAATCTTGTCGCGATCGGCGTGGAAACGTGCTAACCGTTTTCCGAGTTCAAGTGCCGCGACGATCTGTGCCGCCTTTGCCTCACCAACGCCTTTAATCTTCTCAAATTGTTTAGACTTATGGTCAGCCATTCGCTTCAAATCGCCTTCAAACGCCATAAGAATCTGCTCACCAAGTTGGATAGCGGTCGTTCCTTGAAAACCACTTTTAAGAATGATAGCCAGAAGGTCAGAATCCCTAAGTGCCTCAGGTCCATGTTTGCGTAACCTTTCACGGGGACGTTCATCCTCGGGGAGATCCTTAATTCTCGGTTTATACATTGTTTTCCTTTCTGCCAACATAAATTCGCCACTATTATACTCTGTTTCGGTGTTAAAAACAAACAAAATCTGATGGCATGAGGGTCTAAAGTTTTGTGTGCAATCCGTATAATCAGAAATTCAGAGAAAAAAAGGATAAGCCCTCTCAATCCTAACGCTTGACAAAATATTCGTGCCCTTGTATCTAAATTGGATATTGACAAATAGTTTGAAATAGTGTAGAATTTAAAAAAAGTGGGTTGACATTTCAGTTTCTAAGCAAACGAAGAAGGAGAGAATCATGGCAACTACGATTCGCCAGAGAGATGGCGTTGCGATTTTGGAACCGAGCGGAAAAATAATGGGAGCTTCAGTATCCGAATTACGCGAAGCAATCACTTCACAGATAGATGCTTCCGAAGCGCCACGCATCCTCATTAATTTTGACCGGGTCAATATGATGGACAGTTCTGGTCTCGGTACACTAATGGGTGCCCATGTCGCTGCAACGCGAAAAAAAGGTCGTATCGGGGTCATCAATGTCGGAACAAATATCAAAAACCTGATAGTCCGTAGCCGACTCGTCAGTATCTTTGAACACTTCGATACTGAAGATGAGGCAATTTCGGCACTGTCAAACGAAGGTTAAGTGTTGTGATGGGGAAACCCACCTAACAATTAAAATGGGCGGTAGCGTTAGGAGTATACTATGCCAATCACCGTGTCTGAGAAGGAAGGGATCGTTATTTTCAGGCTGAGCGGTAGAATTATCACCCCAGGTGTCAAGGAGTTTTCGGAAACTGTAGAGGACGCACTTGGAGGCGATGCCTCACCTCCGAAACTACTCTTTGACTTTAAAGAAGTAACTGGGATGGATAGTTCAGGACTCGGCGCACTCATGAAAATCTATTCCGATATCCATCCGCGTGGCGGGCAGATAGCAGTGATTAATGTAAACAAGCATGTCAAAAATCTGATTGTCATGGCGCGATTAATCACCGTTTTCAAAAGTTTTGAAAGCGAAGATGATGCTGTTGCTGCCTTGCTACAGCACCCCTAATGGGATTCAGGCTAACTTTAGTTTTGTTGTAGCGCAAGCAGTCTTACGAATATCGGGAACTTGCGGGTAACGTTCTACTGCCTTGCGCTTATAAGGGGATGTCTCATGATAAAAAATATCCTCGTTGCCATCGGCGATACGGATTATGAAAAAAATGCCTTTGAATATGCCGGACAATTGGCGGTGCTTTTAGGAACGCACCTGTCGTGTGTTTTCTTCCAAGACAGCCAGCACGGCGGAAATGCTGATGTCGCAGCCACTGTTTTACGTCGGACGGAAGCGGAATGCTCGCTCTACGATTTTTTGGACTACCACGTCGAGGCGGTCGCTGGCAATCCACGACAGATGATCTGCGAAAAAGCGCACTCCGCTGATCTCGTTGTCGTCGGGCTCCCTGAAGATATAAGGAAACGTCGCCTTAAGCTTATTCAGAACCAAATTGACGACGTACTCTTGCATATCACGAGACCTATTATCGTGGTGCACGAACAATGTACACTACTGCGCAAGATTCTCGCCGTCCATCACGGCGACACTTATTCTGACCATGCCTTAGGACTTGTCGCCGAAATCGGAGAATTGACAAAAGCTGGGATTCTTGGACTCGCCCTTTCAAGTACACAGCCTGAAGCAACGCAGATTCAGCAACAGATGGAAGCCTATTTGAAATATTATGACGTTCAAGCCGATTTCCTTACGGCTCGCGGCTTTACAGTAGCAAATATCTTAGAGAACGCAGAGGAAAATGACTGTGATCTCATCGCCCTCAGCGCAAGTCATCACGGAAGATTATATGAACTCGTTTTCCAAAGCACCACCCAAACCGTTGTAAAATTAGCAAGTCGTGCGGTACTCGTGACGAAGTAAACCTGCCCAACTCACAAAGGTGCTTCCTACCTCGCACCCGGTGGAGGTAAATATGGAACCTAAGGATGAAGCTCGCAAACATATATTAACGGACGAAATTGTTGATCCTAACTGTTTTTTGGAAATTTCCACAGATATGTTCGGGTGTATCACGTCTGACGGCAGCTTCGTCCCTCTCAATTCGGTATGGGAAGAAACTCTCGGATTTACCAAGTCCGAACTTCAAAGTCCGGAATGGCACGTGTTTGTACATCCGAAGGAACGGCACGAGATGCTCACCGAAATTGAGAACATAAAAACAGGTAAACGACACACGGCTACCTTTGAAAACCGATTTCAGTGCAAGGATGAGTCTTACAAGTGGTTGAGATGGCGCGTAACAAAAGATCACAAAAAGCAAGCCTGTTACGTCCTCGCAACAGACATCACGCCACAAAAGCGACTCGAAGCAAAGTTGAAAGAGAGTGAAACCCGTTTTCAGCAATTAGCGGCGAAGCGCGCACAAGAGGGTGATCTTTTACATACCCTAATGGAGAATACACCCGACCACATCTACTTCAAAGATATGGAGAGCAGGTTCATACGAATCAATCGCTCTTTGGCAGACCGGTTCGGTTTAAAAAATCCCGCAGAGGCCGTCAATAAAACGGATTTTGATTTCTTTACCCGCGAACATGCCCAGCAAGCGTATCAAGATGAGCAAGCTGTTATCGAATCTGGAAAACCAATCGAAGGCATACAAGAAAAAGAGACATGGCCCAATGAACAGGATACATGGGTATCAACGACAAAAGTTCCAATTCGAGATAGAGATGGACGTATAAATGGAACATGCGGCATTTCACGCGACATAACTGAGTACTATCGCGCACAACAGGCGGTCGGAGACTCTGAGGCGAACTGGCGTTCCCTTGTCGAAAGCGTCCCCGATATCATCTCAACGATGACCCTTGACTATCGCCTTGAATTTATCAATAGACTTCCCCCCGCCCTCGGATTAAAACCTCAAGACATCGTCGGAAAAAGCGTCTTTGAATTTCTCACTGAAGAGCACCAGGATGGATTCAGAGAAGCTTGCGCTCGCGTAATCGAAACTGGCGAAGTTGCTACTTATGAAGTTCAGGGACAGATAAGTGGATATTGGTACGCATCCTGCATCGGCCCAATTCAACGCGATGGAGAATTGGTCGGGTTCGTGATGGCATCAACGAATATCACGGATCGGAAGCGAGCAGAAATTGAATTGCAGCACAGCGAAGAACGTTTTCGTCGTGCCGTACTGAATGCACCCCTACCTATCATGATTCATGCCCAAGATGGCGAAGTCTTACAAATTAGCCGGGCGTGGACAGAATTAACAGAGTACACCCTCGAAGATATACCTACAGTTTCAAAATGGTTGGAGCAGGCGAATAATCAGGAAGCTGAGAAGATTAAAGCACATCTCGCACAATTGTATAGTTCCACAGAACGCGTGGCAGAGGGCGAGTATGAAATTTTTACCAAGTCTGGTAAAAAGCAGATTTGGGAGTTTAGTTCATCGTTGCTTGGCGAACTTCCGGGTAAAAGACATTTGGGTATTAGTATGGCACTTGATATTACGGAGCGAATAAAAACCCAAGAAGCAATGCAACGTGCCAAGGAAACCGCTGAATACGCAAGCCGCGCAAAAAGTGACTTCCTCGCAAATATGAGTCACGAGTTGCGGACACCCTTGAATGCAATTATTGGATTCGCTGAGATTCTGCGGGATGAACTCGTCGGGAGTATCAACGCTGAGCAGCGGGAATGTGTCAATGACATCCATATTAGTGGCCAACATCTACTCGAGATGATTAACGACATCCTTGACCTGTCAAAAATCGAGGCTGGAAAAATGGCACTACAACTCGAAACATTCTCTATTGTTGAAGCAGTCGAGGAAGTGAACGCTATTATCACTGCGCTTGCTGTAAAGAAAGATTTGGATCTCACCTTGAACTATAATCGGAACGGTATGATTGAGGCTGACCGGGTTAAAATCAAACAGATCTTCTACAACTTACTCTCCAACGCAGTGAAATTCACACCAGAAGGCGGTAAGGTGGCAACGGAAGTAGAAGTTACCGATACGGAACTACGTGCCCAAGTTATTGATACTGGTATAGGGATCGCTGAGGAAGATCAGGCGAAACTCTTCGCCCCGTTCACACAGATTGATACGTCAAAATCTCGGCGGTATGGCGGAACTGGGCTTGGGTTAGCATTGACACATAGACTTATTGAACTGCATGGCGGCGAAATTAGTGTGAAAAGCGAAGAAGGGAAAGGGAGCAATTTCGCTCTGAAAATTCCCTTACAACACTTAAAAAGCAAAGTCGGGACCGGATCTGGTAAGGCAGCATAGAGAAACCGGAGCATCGAGACTTGACAGTAGATTCCGTTCCACTTTAAAACTGCTGGCTTGAACAGAGGACGACCCGTGAAAACTGAAAACCCACTTCCACTCGAAGAACAGGCAGAAACCCCAAAGCGTATCTTGGTGATTGAAGACCAGGAGTTGAACCGTAAAGTTGTTCGGATTGTCCTGCAATCAAAAGGATATACAGTGGTGGAGGCGACGGACGCTGTGGAAGCGATCGCTAGTTTAGAAAAAGCAATCCCGCAACTCATTCTTATGGATATTGCTTTACCCGGACAAAGCGGTGAAGATCTAACGAAACGGATTAAAGCGAATCTGGCGTGGGTACATATACCGATTATCGCCCTAACAGCTGCAGCGATGTCCGGCGACAGAGAACGTATCCTCAAGGCAGGCTGCGACGATTATCTTAGCAAGCCTATTGACATTAAGGTTCTGGTGGAGCGTGTAGAAACTCACATCAAAGGACAGAAACATGAACACGGAAGCAACTCCTGAGCCGCAAGAAACAGCGAAAATCCTTGTTGTTGATGATGAACCGAGAAATGTCAGAATTCTCCAAATTCAACTCAACGCACGCGGATACACAGTCTATACAGCCGCTGACGGACTTCAAGCCCTTGAGGTCGTCAAGGAAGAGATGCCAGATCTCATCTTGTTGGACATTAATATGCCGAAAATGGATGGGTTTGAAGTTGTCAAACAGGTTCGAGCGAATGAAGCAACCGAATTTATCCCGATTGTAATGATAACCGCGCTGCGGGATACACGCGAAAATAGAATCAAGTCCATTGAAGCAGGTGCCGATGACTTTATTGAAAAGCCTTTTGATAGCTTAGAGGTACTCGCGCGGGTTCGTTCACTCTTACGAATCAAGCACTACCAAGATACCCTCGCAAAATACAACGCCCGTTTGCAAGAAGAACTCCAAATGGCACGCAGCATTCAGGAGGTCCTGATCCCTCAGGATGGCGTGCAAGAATTATCAGGGTTTCGTGTCGCTTCCCACTGTTGTCCTGAAATGGCAGTCGGCGGCGATTTTTTTGATGTCTGGGAAATTGCCCCGAATCGACTGGGTGTTTTTATCTCTGATGTTATGGGGCACGGTGTTTCAGCTGCTTTCGTAACAGTTTTCATTAAAACAATTTTGGCGGAATTTCAACAACAAATCGCGAATAATCCAGGACACCTGCTTGAAATACTGAATACTCGTTTTAACGATCTCATTAGTTCAAGGCTGTTTATGTTTGCTACCGCCTTTTGCGGTATCATTGACCTTGATAAAGGCGAACTCGTCTGTGCAAATGCTGGACATTCATTTCCATTCTTGTACAATGCACAGGAAAAAACGTACCATCCTGTCGGTGACAAAAATACAGGAAACGGGTTGGGCATTTGGCGAGATTCGGTGTATGAAACAACGCATTATCCATTTGACCAGTTAAGCAGAATGTTTCTCTATACTGACGGTGTTTACGAAGCCAAAAATCCGAAAGGTCAAGAATTTACGGTAGATCGGCTTGGACAATTGGTAGGCGCGTGGAGGGAGCAGTCCGCAGCAGAACTCGTCACTAGCGTCTCTGAGGCTATTGACACCTTCACCGATAACTGCCCAAAAGATGACGACCTAACGCTTATTGCTATTGAAGTTTCAAGGGGAGATTAAATTTTAATGTCGCTCGGTTTCGGAAAGTGAAAAACGACTCGCACATCTGTTCCACCTACTTCGTTGGGTTGCATTTCATGCATATCCGAGAGAGATTTCACGATAAAAATACCGTGTCCCCTCTCATTGCTTGGGGAACGGTTCGTTTCAATCTCTGAAAGTCTTTCATCCGTCAGCCAACTCTTTTTCCCCGCCTGCTGTGTCCCGGTATCCTTTACTAAAATTTCGAGAGCGTGTGTATCAATACCGATATGCAATTTAACGCTATCTGTGGGATCCACCGAGCCATGATGGACTGCATTGCTACAGATTTCATCAAGCACAAGTTGAATGTCTGCCACACGTTTCCTTGAAAATCCAAGGCTGCGCGCGAGGTTACCAACAAATGCGCGAACAGGTTCTATGTAAAAGACAGCACTCGGAATCTGAAGTTGAATATCTGCTTGCGCCATGTGTTAAAATCTGTTTTGTTTAAAATGCAGCGAGGGCACTGTTTTCTGACTCATAGATTTCAACGACACTGGATGCACCGATAAGATTGAACGTGCGCGTCAAATTGTCCGCAAGCGCGCAAATCTTAAGGTCACCACCGCTTTGGCGAAGTCGTTTGGCAACACCCACCAACGCACCTACAGCTGTACTGTTGATATGACTCACCTGACTCAGGTTGACAACAACTTTCTCGACTTTCTCTGCTAAGAGCCCCTCAAGCACCTTCCGTAAATCAGATGCTGCGTAACTACTCAAGTCTGTTTTTATTTCAATTATTTTAATACCGGATTCTTCCCGGATGTTCATTAATTTTGTTGAATCCATACAAAGCACCTCTCATAAATTAAAACGAGTTACGACTTTAGGAACCATTTTTAAATTCTATCTTAAGTAAATAAAAAAATCAAATAAAATTCTGTACCTGAGTCGCAAATTATATGCTGGGTTTTCCAAAACAGAATATCCTTCTGGAACTCAAATCGCAGAAATAAAAAATTGTTGTTGCTTTTCTTTGTATATTTGTGATATACTATTAGGTAACCGATTTGAAAGTGCCAAAAGCACTTTGAATATAAGGAGGAACTGGCGGATTAACGCCGTTGCGCGTTTTTAAATGGACCAGGTATCTTAATGAACAACGAACAGGCAAATACAAATGTCTCCACTGTTAATGTGGAAGAAGAAAAACAGTCAACTGAAGGCTCAGTTGAAGTGAATCAGGAAGTAGCGAGCGAGACAGAGGCAGAGGCAACTTCGGCAACCGACGCAGACGTTCAAGAGCATGAAGAAGTCACAGGCAGCGAGATGGAAGGGACCGCTGATGACACCGATTCTGAAGATGCAACGCTTACCAATGAAAATGCCTCCGAAGCGGCGATAGAAGTTGCTGATACGGACACTGATTCTGAGCAAGCTGACCAAACTGCATCAGAAGAAACGGTAGAAATAACTGATGGCGAGGCTGGTGAAGATGAAGCAGCAGCGCCGACTGATGAAACCATTTCTGAAGAAGCAGCGGCAGTGCCGGAAGAACCACCGGAGCCAATGAGCCCGGAATCCCTTGAAGAAGCGTATGATAATTCGATCAAAGCATTTACAGATGGCGAAATTGTTAAAGGGGTCGTCGTAGATGTCAACCGTGATGAAGTCATGATCGATATCGGCTTTAAGTCGGAAGGCTATATCCCGGCATCAGAATTTGACGTTGGACAAGACGATTTACCTGCTGTACAGGCAGGCGATGAAATTGATGTCTATATCGTCCGGCGTGAGGATTCAGAAGGGCAAATAGTCCTTTCGAAGAAGATTGCCGATCAGACACTTATTTGGGATGAGATAGCGACTGCGCATGAGAGCGGTACGCCTGTGAAAGGCCGTATCACCGAGCGGATTAAAGGCGGGTTAAGGGTAAATGTCGGTTCACTGCGGGGCTTTTTACCGGCTTCACAAGTTGAGTTGCGTCCTATCCAGAACCTTGAGCAGTATGTAGGACAGACGCTTGACATGAAGGTTATCAGCCTCAGCAAGCGACGGCATAACATCGTCTTATCGCGGCGTGCATGGTTGGAAACCGAACTTCTCCAAAAGCGCTCAGAGGTACTCAATACACTTGAAGTCGATCAACTCATAACCGGGGTAGTGAAAAATATCACTGCTTTCGGTGCTTTTGTTGACCTCGGTGGGGTTGATGGGTTACTTCATAAGACGGATATGGCATGGAAGCGAATCCATCATCCATCTGATGTCGTCTCCGTTGGCGAAGAAATTGAAGTCCAAGTTATCGGCATCAACCAAGAAAACGAGAAAATCTCTCTCGGCTTGAAACAGAAGACACCGGATCCATGGGCGGACATTGAAGAAAAATATCCTGTCGGTACCACGGTCCGAGGTGTTGTTGTCAATATTGTCAACTATGGGGCGTTCTTACAACTCGAAGAGGGTGTTGAAGGCTTGATTCATGTCTCTGAGATGGCGTGGACTCGCCGTAACGTCGCACCGTCGCGAATTGTCAATAAGGGTGATGAAATTGAAGCTGTTGTGCTTGAAATCTCAAGAGAAGACAAACGGATTTCACTCGGACTGAAGCAGCTGCAACAAAATCCTTGGGAGCTCTTGGCGGAAAGATCACCTGTCGGTAGCAAGATCATTGGACGTATCCGAAACTTAACGAGTTTTGGCGCGTTTGTTGAAATTGAACCGGGGATTGACGGTTTAATTCATACCTCAGATCTCTCGTGGACCAAACGCGGGGCTGCAGCCAACGAAGCACTTAAGGAAGGCAGTGAGATTGAAGTCGTCGTGCTCCAGATTGACGCTTCTGAACGTCGAGTCTCATTGGGGCTTAAACAGACACAGCCTGACCCCTGGGAAGAAGTCCCCGAAAAGTACAAGGTTGGTTCTGTCGTTCGAGGCACAGTTGTCAATCTCACCAGTTTTGGAGCGTTCACCAAACTTGAGGAAGGCATTGAAGGCTTAATCCACATTTCTGAACTTGCAGACCGGCGAATCGAAAAGCCGGAGGAAATCGTCTCTGTCGGCGACGAGTTAGACTTAAAAGTGATTAACTTGTCTCCAAAAGATCGACGGATCGGACTGAGCTTGAAAGCACTCCTTGCTGAACAGGAACGCGCCGCGGCACCTGAAGAGGAGCGGCCAGCAAGAAAACGAACCGAACGGCCATCTCGTCCACGACGCGAACGCGAACCACGACGACAAGCAACCGCACATGAAGAGACTGTCACTACATTGGGTGCTTTGCTCAAAGAGGAAATGGGGAAGTCGAACGCGGAGGCCGCCGAGAACGTTGAAAGTGTAGAAAACTCTGAGAGCGTCGAAAATGTGGAGACTTCTGAGAGTGTCGAAAATGCAGAAAGCTCCGCGGATGTTGAGAGTGCAGAAACTTCCGAAAACGTTGAGGATGCAGAAACTTCCGAGAACGCTGAGAGTGTAGAGAACTCTGAACAATAATGTTTCTTGTATCTTCGTTCCAGATCAGCTCTAAACTTTTGGAACAGAGGCAGAGATACAAAACGAAAACCTCGCCACAAGGTGTGTCTACGTTTGAAATGTAGGGGCGTGTTTTTGCGCGCCCGTTTTCGTTATGTCGCATATCTGGGTGGGTTGCACGCTCACCCACTGTCTCTTTCATGGAAACCTTGATTCACAAAACAACACAAAACAAAACGAAAATAGATACGTAGACCGGGAGACGCTGAATTGAGCAAAAATTTTTTGTTTACGTCCGAATCTGTCACTGAAGGGCATCCAGACAAAATCGCAGACCAGATCTCCGACGCGGTGCTTGATACTATATTCAGAACTGACCCGATGGGTAGGGTCGCTTGCGAGACATTGGTCACAACTGGACTTGCTATCATTACCGGTGAAATCACAACGACTGCAAATTACGATGCACAACAAATCGCACGAAAGGTAATAGCCGATATCGGTTATACCGATATTGAGTACGGCTTTGATGCTGAACGTAGTGCTGTACTGAGTGTTATTGATAAGCAATCACCTGATATTGCAATGGGTGTAAACCCGGGAGGCGCAGGCGACCAAGGATTAATGTTTGGGTACGCATGCACCGAAACGCCAGAATTGATGCCGCTACCGATTACCCTCGCCCATCAACTCACACGGCGTTTAGCAAAAGTTCGCAAAGATCATACCCTCCCCTTTATCCGACCGGATGGAAAATCTCAGGTAACCGTTGAATATGTTGACAGTAAACCGAAGGCTGTCACCGCAGTTGTTATTGCCTCACAACATAACCCTGATGTTGCGGATACCGAACTGCGCGAAGCAATTAGTGAAGAGGTTATCAAAAAAATTATTCCCGAAGATCTCCAAAGTCCAGACATTAAATATCACATTAATCCAACTGGACGTTTTGTGACCGGTGGACCCCAAGGTGATGCTGGGTTAACAGGACGAAAAATTATTGTCGATACGTATGGTGGGATGGGACGGCACGGCGGAGGGGCACTCTCTGGGAAAGATCCAACCAAAGTAGACCGAAGCGCGACTTATGCTGCACGACACGTTGCTAAGAACCTCGTTGCCGCCGGACTCGCGGAGCGGTGTGAAATTCAAATCTCCTATGCAATCGGTAGAAAAGACCCCATCTCTGTTATGGTCGATACGTTTGGCACTGGGGATGACGAAGCACTCACCGAGCTTGTCAACACACACTTTGATTTAACACCCGCGGGGATTATAGAACGCCTCAAACTACGTCAACCTATCTATCAGAATACTGCCGCGTATGGACATTTTGGGCGCGAGGAACCCGGTTTCACGTGGGAAGAAACCGATTACGTCGAAAAACTCCGGTAGGTTGAAAAAACTGAAAGCACCAGGAAATAAAAAGGAAATTGATGAACTACGATATTAAAGCAACAGAGCTCGCATCGGATGGCAAACAACGGATTGACTGGGCAAACCGATTTATGCCCGTCTTAGATTCTATCCGCGTACGGTTTCAACAAGAACGTCCATTGGATGGGTTAAAGGTAGCCGCATGTCTGCATGTCACGACTGAAACCGCGAACTTGATGAAAACACTAAAGGCGGGTGGTGCGGAAACGGTTGTCTGTGCGTCAAACCCGCTTAGCACACAGGATGATGTCGCCGCATCCCTTGTCGTTGACGAGGAGATCGGTGTTTTCGCGATTAACGGAGAAGATACAGACACCTATTATAGCCATATTGATGCCGCACTTGATTTACAACCCACTATTACTATGGATGACGGTGCCGATCTCGTCTCGAGACTCCATTCTGAAGAAACGAATCCAGCTTTAGTGGAGCAAGTCGTTGCAGGAACAGAAGAAACAACAACCGGCGTTATACGACTCAGGAGTATGGCAGCTGAAGGTGTACTGAAATACCCGATTATCGCTGTGAACGACGCACGGACGAAGCATTTTTTTGACAACCGATACGGCACCGGACAAAGCACACTGGACGGTATTATCAGAGCAACTAATCTACTCATCGCAGGAACGACAGTTGTTGTGGCTGGCTACGGGTGGTGTGGTAGAGGTGTCGCGAACCGCGCACGCGGTTTAGGGGCGAACGTTATTGTCACCGAGGTCACCGCCTTAAAAGCGTTGGAAGCTGTAATGGACGGATTTCGAGTCATGCCCATGCAAAAGGCAGCGCAGGAAGCCGATCTATTTGTGACGCTTACCGGGGATATTCATGTCTTGCGCAAGGAGCATTTTGAAGTGATGAAGGATGGCGCGATTATCGCGAATTCCGGTCATTTCAACGTTGAAATTGATATACCCGCGCTTGAGAAATTGAGCGTTGATAAAGGGAATGCGCGTCCTTACGTAGACGTATACGCCCTCGAAGACGGTAGGAAACTCTATCTTGTCGGTGAAGGCAGATTGGTAAATCTTGCCGCTGCTGAAGGCCATCCGGCGAGTGTTATGGATATGAGTTTTGCAAACCAAGCACTGTCTCTCGAATACATTGCTAAAAATCATGATCAATTTGAGAATCGGGTGTATGATGTCCCCGAATCCATTGACGAGACCGTAGCACAACTTAAGTTGGAAGCATTCGGGGTTGAGATTGACACGCTCACAGCAGAGCAGGAGAAGTATCTCAACTCGTGGGAAATGGGAACTTAACGCCATTCTTCTTTCAATTATCCTATATACCCTCTTTGATATCATCCCTTTGTGAGGAGCTTTATGAAGAAATCAGAGATTGTGGAAGGTGTGATATTACTCTTGTCAGCGGTGCTGTTGTTAGTAATCATGGTCCCTTCTGACGTGATACAACTCCCGCCGACGTTGGTAAAAGTACTGAGTTATTTATTAGTTATTGTGCTCGGTGTAATTTTCGCTCGCCGACTGCGACGTGTTATCCGTGCGTTTCGGGAAAATAAAAATAGACCCGGTCCTTTCTGATTTTATAGTAAAGCCCGAAAATAAGTGGACACTCAAGAAAACACAAAGCACTTCCCCTTCGCTGGCGAGGTTTGTAACCTCGCCTACCCACAATGTTCAAGTAATTGTGTATTTTTTTACGGAAGGAGATAAGATTTTAGAATGGGAATTTTGGTCGTCGGCACAGTGACTTTAGATACAGTAGAAACGCCGAGTGAACGGGTTGAGGATGTTCTTGGCGGTTCTGGTGTCTATGCTGCTGTCGCCGCGAGTTTTTTTAAAGAACCAGTCCAACTAATTGGCGTTATTGGTGCCGATTTTCCGCACACCTACACCGATTTCCTCGAAACCCAAGGCGTTGATCTCCAAGGTCTAAAGCGGGTTGATAACGGCAAATCATTCCGATGGGGTGGTCGTTATACCGAAGACTTTAACGTGCGGGATACACTTTTTACAGAATTAAATGTCGTTGCCGATTTCCAGCCTGTTTTGCCTGAAGCTTACAAAGATGCCCCCTATCTTTTTTTGGCAAATAGCTCACCCGTATTACATTTGAGCATCATTGAACAAGCGACGAATCCGAAACTTGTTGTCTGTGATACCATGGACTTTTGGATTAACGAGGAACGAGAGGCGTTAGAAGCACTCTTAGCACGCGTGGATATTCTCATCTTAAACGATAGTGAGGCACTCCTGTTCACTGGCGATTCCAATTTGATGCGGGCGGCACAGGCAATTTTACGCTACGGTCCAAAGCGGGTGATCATCAAGAAGGGGGAGCACGGCGCAATCAGTGTCACAGAATCATCTTTTTTTACTGCTCCGGCATATCCACTCACACAAGTAACGGATCCTACGGGGGCAGGCGATAGTTTCGCTGGTGGGATGATGGGATACCTCGCTTCTATTGGAGATACGTCTGAGAAAGCGATACGCAGCGCGATGGTGTATGGCGCAGTTGTTGCTTCTTTTAATATTGAAGATTTCAGCATCAACCGACAAAAAGATGTGCAGTTTTCCGAGATCTCATCCCGTTATCATGAACTTCAGAAGGCTGTCCGTTTCTAATGTAAACTGTGAATCGCCCTACCGTACGCTGCTTCAGCGGACTCCATCACCATTTCTGAAAGCGTCGGATGCGCGTGAACAGTATGTGCTATATCTTCAGCAGAAGCCCCTAAACGCACCGCGATCGCTGCTTCATGAATCAGCGTTGAAGCTTGTACGCCGACAATATGGACACCGAGGATATCCCCACTATCCACATCGGAAACCGTTTTAACAAACCCATCCGTTTCACCTAATCCCAATGCCTTCCCGTTTGCAGCATAAGGGAATCGTCCTATCTTTACTTCATAACCCTCATCTGTTGCCTCTTTTTCTGTCATACCGACGTGTCCAATTTCCGGTAAGGTAAAAACACACCACGGGACGACCTGATAATCCATCTCAACACGCTCACCGAGGCAATTCTGTGCCGCAATCTTTCCCTCTGCTGATGCGACATGTGCCAACAGGTACCGACTCGCGACATCTCCAACCGCATAGATGCCCGGAACATTCGTCTGCATCTGTGCGTCTACAACGATTTTTCCATTGTTGGTGTGAACACCAACTGCTTCCAATCCTATGTTCTCTGTATTGTAGCGTCTCCCAATCGAGACGAGCATCTTTTGGGCAGTAAGTTCTTCGCCAGATTCAAGTATCGCAGTGACACCTGATTCCGATTTTTTGACATGGGTAAGTTTCGCACCCGTGTGGATCGTGATACCTTTTCGCTTCATAAAGAGTTGGATATGGCGAATAACCTGGACATCTTCAGTCGCCAAAATTGTCGGGAGGAGTTCCAGCACCGTCACCTGACATCCCAGTGCGCTAAAAATGGAAGCGAACTCACAGCCGGAAACACCACCGCCAACAATCAAAAGACTCTCAGGAAGTTCTGTAAGGTTGAGAATCCCTGTTGTTGTCAAGACCTGTTCCTCGTCAATGTCAAAAACCGGTGGCTCCGCAGGTTCAGACCCCGTAGCAATAATAATATTTTTTGCGTGCAATTGCTCAATTGCACCATCAGACTTGCTGACGACAATGCTATTTCTGTCAGTAAGTGTCGCTGTTCCGTTGAAGGTATCAACCCCGTTCGCTTTCAGTAGTTGCGCAATACCTCCTGTCAGTTGCTTAATGACTGAGGCTTTGTGATCTAATACCTGCGCGTAGTCAATTGTTGCTTCGCCACCGATATGTATACCGAAGGCAGAGGCTTCCTGAACCTGTGTCGCAAGGTTGGCAACCGCAAAAAGCGTTTTTGTTGGGATGCACCCTCGATTCAGACAGGTCCCACCCCATTCCCCTTTTTCTATCAGGCAGATGCTGCCACCGAGTTGCGCCGCTTTAATAGCTGCAACGTACCCCCCTGGTCCCCCGCCGATAATTCCGATATCATACATAGACATAACCACTCCTGTTTTGTGAGATGAATTGAATTTTAACACAAAGATCGGAGGCTGTCAAATTCCCAGTGAGTGGACTCTCCGCGCTGCTGGCGAGGATTGTATCCTCGCCTTCCCACAAATGTGAGTAGGAGTCTGTCCGCTGCTGGCGAGGATTGTATCCTCGCCTTCTCAGAAAATAAAAAAGGCGATTGCGTTCCAGATTACAACTGGTATCCACAATCGCCACTACTTTTCAAGTGTCGTTATTTCCAAAAGAGTGCCTCCAAAAATAGTTATTCTGATAGACCGAGCCTTTGTCCCGCCTGTGTCAGTTTCAGTGTTACCTGTTTCACCAGTTGGCTGACGCGCGCTTCAGAAAGTTTCAACGCTTTAGCAATTTCGTGATTCTGCTGATTCTCACGAAGGCAAGCGAAAACGTCACGTTCACGCGCTGTCAACGATTGTAGGAGTTCCGGTAAGGTCTCCTGAAAACTGATGTCTTGCACAAGTTCATCCTCAAATTCGGAGTTCAAGTCTGAAACCTCGTGCAACCATCCGACATCCTGATCGGCTTCGGCATCCACATCTCCTCGCAAATTCCACCCTGCATCAACATGCGGCAGTTCACGCCTGCTGTGTAAGAGCTCCTTCTCTTTTGCGTTCTTCAAAATTCCACAGATTTGTGGGCGGATGAAGGTGCCAAAACTCGCGCCACTCTGATGTGTCGAATTGAACCCAGGTCCCTTTTCGACGAGGACAATGGAGGCAATCTGTAGCAAATCATCTCGGATATCAGGGCACTGCGGGGCGGTATACGCCATACAGTTAGCGCACCAATTCAAATCCGGCAGCAGCCGTTTTACCGTTTCGTCATCAGGATAGAAAACCCCATGATGCTTATAGCGTGGGCATTTTATGCCTTTCAACTGGCATCTCAATTTCATGAATTTACCTCCATGAAAGCATGTCCTTGACTTACGATACACTTTTGACAGCAGGCATTTGTCATGCTGCTATCAAAAATCCATTGACCGTTTATTTATTTTATAATTTTTAACGCGAAAAATCAATGTGAATTTCAAAATCTTTCAAAACGGTTCCTCTGCCTCAATCGCTGGTGAGTGCCGAAATCGCAGCATCCTCGCTCTCAAAATGTTCAAAAATGTTCATCAATCGACTTAGGACGAGGAAACTCTTAATGTGTCGCCCCACATTGATAATACCGATACGACTTTTCATCTGCGCCGCGATAACATGCACATTTACCAGCATGCCGAGACCCGAACTATCTATCTTGTGAACGTGTTCAAAATTGATGAGAAAGCAGGGCGTATTGGAAGCGTCTAATAACTCTAACGCGAGTTTCTCTCGCAATTCCGATACCGCAGGACCGACAATTTTACCGTGGGGTTCCAAAATCGGAATACCATCTTTCAGACGCGTCATCGTTTTCATGGGTTTCTCCTTAATTACTTTTTTCGGATCCCGTCGACTGTTTCCCTCATAGACGGGACATGAGATTTTGCATAATGATACAGACAAATATCCATTGTATTAATTATAAGGATGAAACTGAAAAAGTTAATAGTGAATGTTAAATTTTTACATTTTTTCCGCTAACGCCACGTCTACCGAACAAATTTTGATTTTTCGTAGATATTCGCCCTGATAAGGGGTTATTCTCCTACCTCTGTAAGGTGTTTTGCTTGGATATTTCTACGTATTTCTGCGGATTTTTCTGGCTCTTGTGGCTGCCCACCCTCCAATCTTTCCTTCTTTCAATCCTGAAAATCCTAAAATCTTGTAAATCCTGATTCAGATTCTGATCCTCCGTGTCGCTAAATTTGACAAAAGCGATCGCTTATGCTATAGTGGATTGAACGGTTTTAAGCGAGGAGATAAAGCATGTTTGATGGGTACTCCCCAAACCAATTTGGACCTGGACGTTCTGCTGTTATCTGCCAACATGGGGCAGTCGCAACGAGCCAACCGCTCGCTGCGCAAAGCGGATTACAAATCCTACGCGAGGGTGGAAACGCTATTGACGCTGCGGTCGCTATGGCAGCGATACTCAACGTCGTTGAGCCGATGTCAACCGGTATTGGAGGGGATGCCTTCATGCTGGTTTACCAACCCAAAGACGGCGTTCTTCGCGGCTTAAACGCAAGTGGTCGGGCACCCTACGCAGCAGAACTGGAATTCTTTACCAAGCAAGGATTAACCGCTATCCCTTCCTTCGGGAGTATGTATCCGGTTACAGTCCCCGGCACAATTGATGGGTGGTCAACACTTCTTGCAGCTTGTGGGACCATGCCATTAGCAGAAGTACTGCAACCTGCTATCAGTTATGCCGAAAAAGGGTTCCCAGTCAGTCCACAGATTGGTCTCGCGTGGCAAGAAAGCGCGGCAATGTTGGCACAGCATCCCGATACGGCGCGGACATACCTCAACAATGGAAAAGCACCAGCACCAGGAGAAATCTTTCACCAACCGAATCTCGCACGGACCTTTCGACTGATCGCAGAAGGTGGTCGAGATGCCTTCTATCGAGGCGAGATTGCTGATAAAATTGTGAAGTTCTCTGATGAAAATGGAGGTCTGTTTACAAAACGGGACTTCGCTGAACATAGATCGGATTGGGTTGAACCGATTTCTACGAGTTATCGGGGTTACGATGTCTATGAAATTCCACCAAATGGACAGGGTATCGCTGCACTGCTCGCACTCAATATCGTTGAGGGATTTGAAATCGGAACGATGGGACATAATAGTCCTGAACACCTACACTACGCAATTGAGGCGATGAAATTAGGCTTCTCCGATCTTTACCAATACGTGACAGATCCGACGTTTGTAGATGTACCGGTAACTGGGCTGCTTTCCGATCATTATACGGAAACTCAGCGAAAGCGTATCTCGCTGGAACGCGCGAACGTGACACCAACGCCCGGTGTTCCGTCAATGGGAAGTGATACGGTGTATCTCTGTGCGGTTGACAGTGATCGAAACGTCGTCTCCTTTATTAACAGCATCTTCGCGGGTTTCGGTTCAGGTTTAGTTGCTGGTGATACAGGTATCATGTTACAAAATCGGGGCGCGGGTTTTTCACTTAACCCCGACCATGCAAATTGTATTGCGCCGCATAAACGTACCCTGCATACGATTATCCCGGGTATGATCGGGCAAAACGGCGTTCCGTTAGTTACCTTCGGGGTCATGGGTGGGCAAATGCAAGCGCAAGGGCACCTCCAATTTGTGTCTAATCTCGTAGATTTCAATATGGACGTACAAAACGCGTTGGATGCACCTCGATTCCGAGTCATGGATGACTCGCGGATTATGCTGGAGACAGGCATTCCGATGAATGTACAAGCCACGTTGGCACGGAAAGGACATCATATCATACCGGGGAACACTTTCTTTGGTGGCGGACAAGCGATCTTCATCAATCCGTCCTTTGACACGCTTGTCGCCGGTTCAGATCCAAGGCGAGATGGATGTGCAGTCGGCTATTAACGAGAAAGTAGCGAGGCTCAGTTTGGGGAATTTCTTGACTTTTAACTTAGATTAAAGTATAATATTAAGAATAGCAGAAGGTTTTGACTCAAAAATTGAGAACCGAACCGCAGCATGTAAGCCCGCCAAACCGGTCGCGAATCACCGTTGACGCGATCGTTGATCGCCGTTGATTCCAAAGGCACTCTTGCCTTGGGGGATGCTACCTCTGGCAGGATACAAGTCGTCAGCGTCCGATGTAAGCCGTGCGAAATACCCTATCCAACCTTGAAAGCGAAGTCCGTTTTTCGATTGTTTGTACCCTTGGGAAAAGGGTGGGGCTAAGGCACGCAAACCTCGCTCGGCAGATTAAATATGGAATCATCTGGAATTGAGCGGCCGCTCTACAATGCCAATGCAAAAGAAATTATAGTAAGGAAGTATGGAGAGTCAATTTACAAATGTATAATGATTTAAAAGAAAAAGATGCCTGTGGCGTTGGTTTTGTTGCGAACCGCTTCGGAAGTCGGAGTCATGAGATTATTAAGATGGCAACGCAAGCGGTCACAAATCTGACGCACCGAGGTGCCGTAGCCGCTGATGCAAAGACAGGCGACGGCGCAGGTATTCTAACACAAATTCCGGAGAAAATATTTCAAAAAGCACTTAAGAAGCTTGGCGTACACCTGAATTCGATAAATGACATGGGCATCGGAATGATTTTCCTGCCAAGGCACGACCAGGAGGCTCAGGCTCAAGGACGCGCGATCATTGAAAAGGTACTACAACAGTACGGTGTTCCGCTCCTCGGATGGCGTTCAGTCCCTCAGGATCTTTCCGCACTCGGTGCTAAAGCATTGGAAACGCTGCCGGAAATTCAACAGGTGCTCGTAGGACGGCCAGAACAACTTACCGATGACGCTTTTGAACAACGCTTGTATCTGATATGCAAAGAGTTAGAACACCGGATCGCAGCGACTGAACTCGATGAATTTCATATCGCCTCTTTTTCGCATCGAACCGTTGTCTATAAAGGATTATTGGTAGCACCCCAACTTGACCACTTTTATCCAGATCTAAGAGATCCGGATTTTCAGGCAGCACTTGCTGTTTTCCACCAACGCTACAGCACGAATACCTCGTCTACGTGGATGCTTGCTCAACCCTTTCATACGCTTGCGCACAACGGTGAAATCAACACCTTGATGGGCAATCGCAATTGGATGCGAGCGCGCGAAGCCGACTTGCAGTCTCCCCTCTGGAACGAAGATATCCAGAAACTCGTCCCAATTATCAACCAACGCGGCAGCGATTCAATGAGTTTGGATAACGTCTTGGAGTTGCTAACACACTCTGGACGCGATATCCTACATGCTATGATGTGCCTAATTCCTGAAGCGTATGAGCAGATTCCAGATATGCCGGACGTGTTGAAAAACTGCTATGAGTACCTTTCATGTGTCAGTGAACCTTGGGACGGACCAGCGGCGGTCGCCTTTACTGACGGCGTTGTCGTCGGCGCAAGTCTTGATAGAAACGGACTACGGCCCGCACGCTATAAAGTCACAGAAGACGGAACCGTTGTCATGGGATCCGAAGTTGGTATCATTGGGCTTGATGATGATAGTGTCGTCGAGAAAGGGCGTTTGGGACCCGGGCAGATGATTGCTGTTGATACAGCACATGGGAAATTGATAAAAGATTCAGAGATTAAACATAATATTGCCAAGCGGAAACCCTATGCCGAATGGGTAAAGAAAGGCATCGTGACGCTCCCAACGCAAAAAACTGATCCGAATACAACGATAGATACCGCACCTGAGCAGCTGGCGACATACCAGAAGGCTTTCGGCTACATGATCGAGGATGTGGAACGATTTATCAAGCCGATGGTAACACAGGCAAAAGAAGCAGTCGGTTCAATGGGCGATGACACACCACCCGCTGTGATTTCTCGGCATCCCCGTTCACTCTACAATTATTTCAAGCAACGTTTCGCACAGGTTACAAATCCACCTATTGACTCAATCCGGGAACGCTTGGTGATGTCGCTCACAACTTACCTTGGGCGACAGTACAGTTTACTCACGGAGACAGCGGCACATGCGCGGCTCATTCGATTGTCCTCGCCGATTTTGACAAATGAGGATTTACAAGCGTTACGAGAGCTTGATATACCCGATTTTCAGATAGCAACACTCTCCGCTTGCTTCCCAGTAGCCTCTGGCAAACAAGGCTTAGGAACGGCATTGGAAGAATTGTGCCACCAAGCCTCCGCTGCAGTCGATGCTGGGAAAACCCTGCTTGTGCTAAGCGACAAGGATGTCGGCCCTGATACCGCACCAATTCCAATGGTACTTGCTGTCGGTGCTGTCCATCACCACCTGATTCGAGAAGGCAAGCGGATGCGCGCAAGCCTCATCGCCGAAACCGGTGATGCAAGGGAAGAACACCATTTCGCTGTTCTCCTCGGTTACGGGGCGGCTGCAATCAATCCTTATCTCGCGTTCTCAACTATCGCTCACCTTGCTGAGGATGGTGAATTTGAAGAGCTCACAGCGCCGAAAGCCATTGAAACTTATAAAGAAACTGTCGAAAAAGGGCTCCTAAAGATTATGGCAAAGATGGGGATCTCGACGGTGTCGAGTTACCGCGGTGCCCAGATTTTTGAGGCACTGGGGATCAATGCAACGGTCATTGATAAATGCTTTACAGGGACCACTTCGCGCCTAAGCGGCATCGGGTTTGATGAAATCGCCGCCGAAACGCTCCATTTCCACACAAAAGCGTTTTCGGAGAGCGATGGCGATACATCCTTAGAAGAGGCAGGCTATTTCCGATTCCGTAGAAACGGCGAATTCCATGCGTTCAATCCGGCAGTGTTTAAATCGCTTCACAAATTTGTCAAGGCAGGTGAATCGGAGGATTATGAGAAATACGTTGCCGCTATTGAAGAAGGAGAACCCTCCAGTCTACGAGACCTCCTCGTCTTCAAGCCCAGCACGCCCATCCCGATTGAAGAGGTTGAACCAGCAGAAGATATTGTTCGGCGTTTTACAACCGGTAGTATGTCGTTTGGAGCGTTAAGTCGTGAGACACATGAGACCTTAGCAATAGCGATGAATCGCCTCGGGGCGAAATCAGGAAGTGGAGAAGGCGGTGAAAGTAGCGCGCGCTTCAAACCACAACCCAACGGAGACCTTGCCTCCAGTGCTATCAAACAGGTCGCGTCTGGACGTTTCGGTGTGACACCGACCTACCTCGCCTCGGCACGGGAATTGGAAATCAAGATGGCGCAAGGCTCGAAGCCCGGAGAGGGTGGACAGATCCCCGGACATAAGGTAACAGCCGAGATTGCCTCTATTCGACACTCTGTACCCGGTGTACCACTCATCTCACCACCGCCGCATCACGATATCTATTCCATTGAGGATTTGGCACAACTCATCTACGATCTGAAGCAAGCAAACCCGCGAGCAAAAGTCGCTGTGAAACTGGTATCTGAATTTCTGGTTGGAACGATTGCATCAGGTGTGGCAAAGGGGTATGCTGATGTAATACAGGTAAGCGGGCATGAAGGAGGCACCGGTGCCTCTCCGCTTAGTTCCATTAAGAACGCAGGCACGCCGTGGGAACTTGGAATCGCGGAAACACAACGCTCACTCGTAGAAAATGAATTGCGAGATCGCGTGGTATTACGGGCGGACGGTGGCATGCGTTCTGGACGTGATATTGTCATTGCTGCGATGTTAGGAGCAGAAGAATACGGCTTTGGGACAATAGCAATGGTAGCAACGGGGTGTGTGATGGCGCGTCAGTGCCACTTAAATACCTGCCCAGTCGGTGTCGCTACCCAAGATCCAGCGCTCCGTGCGAAATATCCCGGCACCCCTGAAATGGTTGTGAATTTCATGCTCGGTGTCGCAAACGAGGTACGAGCCATTCTCGCTAATCTTGGACACCGAAGTTTGAACGACATTATTGGGCGTCCAGAGTTGCTTCAACCTGTCGATTTAGCAGATTATCCGAAGGCGGACACGCTGGACTTGAGTGAAATCCTGACACCTGCGGATCCAACTGGAACACAACCACGTTATCACCTACAGGAGCGAAATGATCGCGATGGCGTTTCTCTCGATGATCAGATTTTGGGGGATGCAAAGGAAGCAATCGCGCAGAAAACATCGATCCAACTCTCCTATCCTATCCAGAATACGCACCGCACAGTCGGAGCGAAATTATCCGGTGAAATCGCAGTCTGCTATGGTGATGCTGGTTTGCCTGACAGAACGATTCAGTGCAACTTGAAGGGCAGCGCAGGGCAAAGTTTCGGTGCTTTCTGTATCAGCGGTGTGCAATTTGTGCTGACCGGAGAAGCCAATGATTATGTAGGTAAAGGTCTGGCGGGTGGAGAACTTATTATCAAACCCACGTCAACTGCACCGTTCCGAACTTATGAAAATACAATTATTGGAAATACAGTCTTGTACGGTGCTACAAGTGGGGCACTTTATGCAGCAGGCAGAGCCGGTGAGCGGTTCTGTGTCCGAAATAGTGGTGCCACTGCTGTTGTGGAAGGTGTTGGCGACCACGGATGCGAGTATATGACCGCAGGGACCGTTGTAATCCTGGGCGAAACAGGTAGGAACTTTGGAGCAGGCATGACGGGCGGTACCGCGTATATCCTTGACAAGGAAGAGCAATTCGAGAAAAAGTACAACTCCGATTGGGTAAAACTGGAAAAAGTGACCGGTGAAACCGATATTAAAAATTTGCTGGCACTTATACAGAATCACGCGGCATACACCGGCAGTGAACACGCTGAAGACATCCTCACCAATTGGGAGGATTTCCTGCCACACTTTTGGAAAGTTGTGACACCACCACCGCCACCTCTTCCGGCACCTGTTAAACTGAAACGGAGAGCTGCATCGCGGAGAGCGCGAAAACGTTAAAGACTTTTATTCACGAGGATTGTATCCTCGCCTTCCATATTATAGTAAAATCCAAAAATAAGTTTACAGTTCGTTACGGACAAGCACCCACCGCCGCTGGCGAGGATTGTATCCTCGCTATTGTGTGGTGTATAGGTAATTACAGAATCTACTATAAATAAAAAAAGGCAGCCGAAGCTGCCTTTTTTGTTAACTGCATTGTGCAGTCCTCAGTCTTCTTCCGAGACCGCGAAAGCGATTTCAAGCCCCTCCGTTTTACTGGAGCGTTGTTTCGCTCGTTCTACCACGTCAATGACGACACCGTGTTTTGCACGCTTATCTGCCTTGATAATTAAGGTGCTGATCTGGTTTTCGTGGGCTGCAATGAACAACTCCATATCTTCCAGGGTCAACATCTCTTGATCATCAATCGAAATCCGTCCGTCAGGGCTAATGAAGAGATTGAACTTCTTCCGTGTAAATTCGTGCTTTGTTGCGGAATCGGGTAAGGTGATGGTGAAAGGCGGTTGAGCTTTCATGACAGCAGACACCATGAAGAAGATGAGCAATAAAAACACACAATCAATCATTGGTGCCATTGGGATGTCATCATCATCGCCTGTTTTCTTCCGTCGAGACATGTTCAAAGCCATCTGAATTCTCCTTCTATAGAGAGTGAAGAGCTATTACCATCGCGTGAGATATGTCAGTCTCTCGCGACAATAGCGAACCCGATTTTATCTATACCTGCCTGTTTCGCGATATCCATCACTTGCACAATCTGCTCATGAAGCACGTCCCGCTCGGATTGGATAATTAACATGCTTGTCGCTTCCTCAGGTGCATTGATAAACCTGTTAAACATTTCATCAATCTGGACAACCTCGTCGTTCAGCACCATAGTGCCTCTGTCAGCACCTGGTTCTGGATTCGCGATTCGAACGGTCAAACCCTTCGGTTTATCGGGCGATGGTTTCCCCGGTGGGGGTAGCTGCACCCGAAGACCTGGAATCGGTGAGAAGGTTGTTGAGACCATAAAGAAGATCAGGAGCAAAAACACACAATCAATCATAGGGGCCATACTGAGCGTTGGTGGTTTGCGTTCCCGAATCTTGGTCGCAAGCAGACTCAATTTCTGGTCTTCGTTGACTTGTGCCATTCAGAATCTCCTTTCTCATTAATAAGACTTAGGAGGGGCGAGTGAAACACTCACCCGTTCCATTCCAAGAATAGACTAAGCTTCGCCACCTTCACCAACAATCAGCTGGTTCACGATCTCGGTAGAAACCTGAGAGATCTCAACCATGTGTCTGTTAACCCAGCTATCGAAGAGTTGGAAGAAAATCAGGCAAGGAATAGCAACTGTCAAGCCAGCAGCAGTCGTGAGAAGTGCCTGTGAGATACCACCGGCGAGCTGCTGCGGGTCACCAGTACCCTCAAGCGCGATTGTTGTAAACGCACTAATCATACCTGTAACTGTTCCAAGCAAACCAAACAGCGGAGAAACGACTGCAACTGTACCGAGAACCGGTAGGTTCCTTTCCAGCTCAGGAATTTCAAGGAGGCTTGCTTCCTCAATGGCTTCCTGAATTTCTTCTTTGCCAATATCGCGTTCCTCAATTTGGGCTTGGCTGTATCGCAACAATCCTGCCTTAAGCACATTCGCAAGCGGTCCACCAGCTTCTTCACACGTAGAAACGGCTTCCATAATGTTCTCTTTACGTAGTGAATCAGCAATACTGGCGATAAACTGTTCGGTTCCAATTCGAGAGCGGTTCCGGACAAAGGTGAAAAGCCTTTCAATAATGAAAGTCAATGCCGTGATGGAACAAAGCGCGAGCGGCCAGAACACAAATCCGAACTTCTGGAAGAAAGTAATGATATTGTCTTTCTTGGTCATCTTCAGTGGCACGAAGTGGTCACCACCATTAACAACTGTAACGGGTTTACCAAGCCGGTCGCCGTATCCTTCTCTATAGATACTGATGAGGTAACGACCTGCTGGAATACCGGAGCGTTCATAGTCACCGTTCGCATCCGTTGTCGCTTCATATTCCTCGCTACCTTGACCAACAATCTTGACTTGAACGCCTTCGATTGGGCTCTGTGCCGTGGTTGTATCAACGATTTGACCTCGGACAGTTCCACCGCTTGCGTCTTGGGCGTAGGCAATACCAACAGACATACTGACACAAGCAATTAAAATTAACACCAAACTTAAACGAGTCATTCGTTCTGATCCTCCGTAGGGTAACTTGCCGAACGCGTTGGCAAGTCTCTAAAAATCATCTCATAAAGTGTTGTGGGAACCTCGCCCAACAACTCAATTTGGCTAACATTTGAGTGTTTCAAAACTATACAAATTTTTCAGGTTGGATAGGTCCGATCTCGGGACTGTTCCTTCCACTTACAACGCCATTTTCATTAAAAAACACCTGAATGCTTAAGAAGTTACGCGTTTTATTCGGGCATTACAGAAAATGGCAGTAGGGGTAATATTGCGAGACATAAGATCACTGGACACGATCTCTTCGTGTCCAGTGATCCAAATATCATCTAGAAACCCATCATTGCTCGGACAAACGTCGTATTACTCGTCGTATGGTCAAGCAGGATGGTGGTTCGCCGGTAACCAGCGAGGATAACAATGTTAAACCCAAGCCATTCACCGCGGTTAATTGCTTGGACTTCAAATATCCGTGTTCGCAGGTCCGGTCGGAAGAGGACTGGGACATCCTCATCTTCTGGGAAGTTTGTCAAATAGTTCTTGAAATTATTATCACGGTTGGTGAACTTCCTATATTGGAAACCGCCGAGAATGTTCATTCGTTGCGTGAACTGATAGTCAAGTCGTACGCCGAGTACATCCTCACGACTTCTACGATTGAAGCGCAAGTATTCGACGGGTTCGTCATCAGTCGGAACAAACAGACGTGGGTTAAGGGCATCCCCAATTTCCTCTGCACCGCGATCGAAAGCACGATCCCAGATATATTTGACCATCGGTGTCAGTGTCAAATCTTCACCGATTCTGTCAACAAAGGGGAGATCACCGAGCGGAATCTCGTATCTCGCCTTGAGAATCGTCTGCTGGTTGCGAATATCCCGTTCAGGATAACGACGCTTCTTCCAGTTTTCAGAATCATAAATCAAGCCCGGGTCCTCGGGGTTAAGAGCGTTAATCCCGTGGTCTGGATAGAACGGGAATTCACGCCTTTCACCGGCGGCTCGAACCTGCTCAACGGGTACCATAAAGTCAACGCGCTGATCAGCATTCAGCGGATCATCTTCGTCTCCTGAGCCCTCAACATCCAAGAAAATCGCGCCTTCCTCATCTTGCTCAAACTGTTTTTGGAGCACGACGAGGAACTTCGCTTCGAGCGTGAGGTTGGGGACAGCAGTATAGAGGAACTGCAGCGTTGTCGTGTTCACACGAGCATTGTAGAAGTCAAGTTCGTCAGAAATTTGAACAGGTTCTAACTCGCCAACACGAAGGGTAATGGTGTAATCTGGAATATCGTCGCGAACTCGGACGAAACGGTTTTGGAAAAGTACAGTTCCGAAGTCCGGAATGTCACGTTGATAAGTGACGTGTAGGTATTTGGAGTCGTTCTGTCGACGGCTGGAAACTTCGTTTTCGTTGAGCCATCCAACTTTGAGTGAAAGGTTATCAAGGAGGTCATATTCGGCGAAAACATGGTAGCCTTCCCTGTCTACTCCATACTCATATTGTGGTTCAAAATCATCCTCAAGAGAATCAATCGTACCGTTGTTATTCAGATCGACGAGATCGGTAAACACTGGCGGATCGGCATCGAAGATGAGGAAGTCTTCTTGGAAGTCCAAAACGCCGTTCTGGTCTCTGTCATCGGCGCGCGGTAAGACTCCATCAAAATCAATGTCATCTGGCCAATCGTCGTCATCATCATCATCTTCAATCAGGGCGTAATTAACTTCATCCCACGGATCTTGTTCAGACTGAGATTCGGGGGTACGCTCCAGTGAGTAGGGTTGGTCTCTATCGGTGTTAGAACCAAAGTTGAGGTAAGTTGTCGTGTAACCCGGATCAATGTGGTAGTAGACACCTTCAAGGTACAACTTCCCGAAACGAGATTTAAGTTGGACGAACCATGCGGTCTCTCTTGCCATTTCTCCGTCACCGCTTTCATCAGTTCCATCGCCGCCTAATCTGGCTTCAAAGCGTTCACCTTCGGTTTCTGAATAGGTGGGTATGCCATTCCCATCTAACGGCAAACCTGTCGCCGGATCAATGGAAATACCAGTTTCTTCCTCACCATCTTCACCTATGATAGTCGGTTTAAGTCTACTAAATCCAATCTGATCTTTGGGGATCGTCGGATATTGCTTATATTTACCGTTAATAGAGTAGTGAGCACGGACGAAAACGTTGCCGACAGTACCTTCTAAATCAAGACCATAGAGGAGTGCTGCACGTCCCGCACCATAGCGATAACGGATTTTGCGGGGCCTGCCTTCGCCTTCCCAATCACCCGGATTGTCAAGGAGATTGGAACGGTTACTGGTGTAATCTGAGGATTGACCATAGTTGCCAGGTGCTTGAATAACATCACGATATGGCATCTGGATATGACCATCTTCGGTCTTAATCCACTCTTGGATTTCCGGATCTGATTCGGCTTTGTTCGCATCACTGAATCCGATGACAGCAATGTTATAATCACCGGCTACAACTATATCAAAAACGACCGATTGAACGGTACGTGGATCAATATCGTGATCGGCAAAAACAAGATCATATTTCATTTTGTTGAAGCCTTCCACAATCTTCCACTCTCCATCAACAGAATCACGAATTTCAGATGGGAGCCCGCCTACATCAATCGGGGCAATGTCGTCAACAAAAATATCAATCGTTTGGGTTTCAGCAGGTTGCGCTTTAGGTTCAACACCTTCTTCAATGTCTTCCGGTGTTAACTCTTCCAACGCTTGCGTAACCACTGTGGCTGTCATGCTTTTGAAAGCTGCGCCGACACCACCTTGAATATTTTCACTGTGTTGATCTGGATTGAAACCGTTAAATACCGTAACGGCACCATGATTGTCCTCGGGTGAATCATCGCGGAAAACAACGGAGATCATTTCCGGGGGCGTATTCGCGACAGTACCCATGATTGGGTTTTCAACCCGTTCCGGGTGTTCTTTATGAAGGTTAACATACGTAAACCCAACGCGGAAAATGTCACCCAAAAGTCCTTGGGCTCGGAAACCCATCAATCGTGCGTTTTCAATATGCCGAACCCCAGCGTCTTCATTCAAACCATTTCGACGACCAAGCGTCGGCGCAAGGTTTGCCGCTGCGTCTGTCAATTGAACAGGGTTCGAGATACGCGAATTGATGAGCGTGAAAAGGTGTCGTTCCTGGGCAAAGGAAATGTCCCAACGAAGACCGTCAAACTCTGTTTTGTAGAGGATGTAACGGTTCGGGAACAATGTAGATGGTTTGAAACGCATGCTATCACCGATAGCAAACTCGGTATATCTACCGCGGAAACTGTCTTCCGTCAAAACGGTTCTATCCAGCTGCGCCGAGAACCTTTCACTATCCAGCTGACCCGTCCAACCAACGAACAATTCGCCGTTCTGGTCAAACTCTTTCTGCTCGCGATAGTTATAGACCTCGTTACCCTCAAGCAGCTCTTTTCCAAACAGGTCATAGAAGAATTGCGGTTCTTCTTCCAATTGGAACCGTGCTGAAAATTTAGAACTCCCCTCAATTGTTGGTAATAGGGGTTCTTGTGGACCAAGGCTCTGTGCACCACAACCGTAAAGCACAAAAGCGCTCAGGATACAGGTCGCTACAAGTAAAACATCAATTGATTGTTTTAGCCTGTTCATTATTTTGTTTTTCCTCCTTGGAAATAATGAATCGGATATTTGGGCAACGGAACTGCGACATGAATATTCACTTTTCGCTTCTCCTACCCCGGTCTCCGACAAAAAACCTTAAAAATGGATGAAAACTGCTTTACCTGTAAACGAAAAGTTCCAAAATTTCGTTATTGAAACCAATGCCACTTCAATTTCGTTACTTTTCAGGTACTGCCAAACTCGCGTCCGAAAATCGGAAATATCACGCGAAAGACATAAAAGCGAGTCTCCTTCCAACAAATTAAGGGTTTGTTTTGCGGGAATTCTCAACACAAGAAATATGTGGTAAAACTCCACAAAACTGTTCTTGGCATTTAAAATAGCACTGAACCAATTTTCTGTCAAGTCTTTAACAGAAAAAACGCATGCATTGGGGTAATAATTTTCCATAATCATACCACAAATGCCATATATTTTTCAAGTTTAATTATCAGTACCATTTCAATTTCGATTTTTTCCCTCTTTTTAATTAAAGGTGAGTCGCGATCTGCAAATCGCTCCACGCACCCCAAAATTTGTCCTACAGAATGCTATGCAAGATAGATGTGTCCTTGATATGAGGAGGGTTTCGACTGCTACTGCTTCCCTAAAAACAATAAAAAACGGACAACAAAATTGTCTCGCCTAGGACTCCAGCCAAAAATATTTAATTTATGAATATCCTCACAACGGCAACGAACGAGTAACGCTGCACATTAGACATACTATATATTATACTACATTATAAGAAAAATTGACATTTTTTTTTCATTCTTCTGCCAATTTAGAGTTTCAGCACCTGAAAATTGAGATTACAAACGCTTCAGAACAAGGTATTTAGTCCGTTAGATTCTTAGGACTTCCACCCAAGTATTCGGTAAACAGCGCAATCGTAATACCTAACGATACACCGGTGATCCCCGCAATGAGTAAAACAAATTTCAGCCGAGGACTGATGGGAATCTTTCTTGGGACGGCGCGATCGATGATTTCAATACCACCCATCTGGTTCCGAGAGGCGGTTAACTTGGATTCAGCATATAATATTTCAACTTCAAGTAAACGTTTCGCAATCTCTTCAGCAAGCGCATTGGTTTTCTGAATCTTGGCTACCATTTCCGTGAGGATCATTTGGTTTTCCGGGATTTGTTCCAGCACTTGTGCTAATTCAGTTTCCAACGTACTGAGTTCCTGTTTGAGGCGTACAGCAGTATTTTCATACTGTGAGAGGCTTGGAACAAATGTCAGCAATTGATTCTTTATATAAGTATGATGAGCGGAGGGACCGGAGGTAATCGTGGTAGTCGTAGGGGGGATTTGCTCGTTTTTTTCCCGAATTGCGGTAATTTGTGCATCAAGTCCTTTCAACTCTGATGCTGTCTTACCAATTCTTTCTGCATCTGCGACACGCTGGGATTCAAGGTTGAAGAGTTTTTCCTGTTGAAAAAGCCAAACAGGATCATGAGAGGTGGTTTCTGATAGTTTCGTCTGTTCCGGTAACAGTTCTAATTGTTCGTGTAGGTAGGCTATATGAGCGCGGGTTGCGTAAAGCTGCTGTTGATTCGTTTCGAGTCTTTCCCGAACATTGGCGCGGCGTTCAAGCAAGTTAGTAAGCGTCGGCACCCATATTTCTGGGCTGCCATTTTCACGGGCAAATAGCAGGAGGGCTTCTAAATCTTTCTCTCTTTCCGCTTCGATTTCCTGCTGCATATCTTGGCGGAGCTCTATGCGTTTTCTAAGTTTTATTTCTTCATCTCCACGCCGCAACGTTTTCATATCTTGGGCAAGTTGGTTAACAAGCAGCGCTGCATTGCGCTCCCCACCTTCTGGCTCTGTTAAAGCAACCGAGAGATTAATATAGTCGGAATCTGGATTGAGTTGAGCCTTTAGGCTTCGTTTGAGCTTGCCTATTGGTGGGAAAAGCGCAACGGCTTTCGCATTGCCGCTCTCTTCAAGGTTTTCGATTGCTGTTTTTAGCATCGACTCTGTGGAAAATCGGGCACTAATTGTCTCCATTTCCCGCCGATTGGCACCACCAGAGAGCACATTTTGAAATAGGTTCGCTGAAGGTAGGGGAGACGTTGCACTCGGTTGGACGAGTAACATTAAAGTGGAAGCAGCATACGTTTTAGGTAAGCGGAGCGAGATGACCAGGGCAGTTCCTAATACCAGCAAGACGCTCAGGCAGAGTGTAAAATCATGCTTTCGTATGAGTTGAAGGTAATCACGTAGGTGTCCCTCCGGTTGCGACATGAATATACAGAATTCCCACCCAGTCTCTGGGTTAGAAATTGCCCCTCCGTTTCTCAGACTTATAGGTTATTGGCGATACGAATCTCTTCCTCGTTATAGGCTTCGTCATGCCACTCAGCGATGCGCCATTCATCATTTCTTTTTTCAAAGATAAAGAGGTTGTCACCTTCAGCGTATACGCCACTAAATCCACCCTCAAGTGAGTGTCCATCCGAGATAAAAAGTTGGATCCTATAGTGATTCCGCACTTCTGCTCGTGTGCCTTCCTCATTCATAGAAATCTCTGGGGGAACAGAGAGTTCTATCTCAATATCCTGATATTTTTCAAAGACTCGGATAGCCGCGTCTCGTTCTTGTCGAATGTCATCAAACTCCAGGTCGTCTGTCTTATCCCCATCTGTTCCCCAATCGGAAACATAGAGGAAACCCTCTTCCCAGAAGGTATCGATGTAAGCGTTAACATCCTCTGTCTCATATCCCTGTCGCCATCGATCTAAGACTTTATTAATTTGAAGGAGTTCTTCAGGTGGAACCTGGCCGACTTTGTCAGCATCTCCACACCCCATAAAACCCCCCATAAAACCTAAGAGTAAGGCGAATACGCCAATGACTTTCGCAAAAGTCCTGAACATAATTAAGTATTCCCCCTCATCAATCTTCGGGCAGGAGACCCCATCCTTTAGGTTGGGGAGGAATGCCCGCTCCTATAGTTGAAGTTAAGCCGTGTTAGTACCTTACAATCTGATATTTTAGCATTCTGGCAAAGTCGCTTCCCTCGCAGAGAATATAGCGAAATACCTTGCTTGCCAAATCCACTTATCCGTGTCAAGCCATGCTTCACATGTTTGACGAGTGTGTTCTTCACTAAGCCATTCCAAGTCGTGCCACCATAGCGTGGACGCTTCCCACCTTTTTGGGGATTTTGTCTGTGAAGTTCACGTCTGCGTATCGGTATAGGGGATATACAAAATATATTTCTATTATCAGGTATATTGTTACCCCCTACGGTGGAATATGCCAGACACCAACTATCCACACAATGTGCGTCAAAGGTTTCTGACATCTTCTCTGACGACTTTTTTAGCCCTAACCTATCGCGTATCTCTTTGGTTTCCCACCCTTGAAGGGTTCGCAACTGCCACCGTTTTCGGATTTCGGTATAGAACCACTACTTACCGACTTCAAGTGGAGAAAAAGAGGTATTCCATTTCTTAGCTCGTTCTATCGTCGGTGCCTTAATATCCTCTACACACACGTCTGTTATTGGATAGAGCTTTGATAGCCAGTTAAGTATCCGAAGTTTCCAGTCCCACCGCGCACGGGTGCCCGCGGGTATTCGCTCTCTATTGGCAAGGTGGTTCGTTCTGTTAGGACGGTTCGGACATTTCCGTGAACGTCTACCTCTTCGCAACTCACGACGCTTCTCTACTTTCTTACCGACACCGCTATGCGCATCGGCTTGCAGATTCAAATAAGTGTGTGCTTCTGATTTGACGGTGAACCCCTCTTTCTTACTACCCGGGTCTACACCGACAGCAATCTCTTGTGTTTCTCTGTCAGACGGTTCTTTGTTGAGACGAATACAATAGATACCATTATCCCAATATGGTGTTGCCTCGCCACGCTTGATAAGTTTTCTCGCGCGTGCAGCATGTATAGGCATCAGTTGTTGTCCGTCTTTGGTTTTTACAGGCACAAACATAAGTTTGTATTCTCCTTTGCAGGGTATATGTTTCCCCATCCAGATCGCAGTATCTAAGTAGAATCGGACTTGGGGAGCATCCGAAACATTCTGCTAACTGCCACGCTAAGACGCTGCGATATATTACTGTAGAAAACCGTTTACCTTGTGGAGTGGACGCTTGGCATGCGCTTCGCACAAGCCCCATGCTTTAGCTTGGGGTAGTTGACTTTAAAAGGTTTTAACAATACCCAAATACAAACGCGACGGGGTCGCCCCAACTTCAATCCCCAATTTTTTTTCAATATCTTGTGCATCTTTTTCAATAGACTGAATCAATGTAGTCGCGTTGTAAAAATTTGCATTGACATAAGAATCAATGAGGCTATAAACCCAAATACCAATGCCAGTATACATAAAGAATGTCCTGAGTTTATAACGTTGATTTGCGTACGCGTAGCGCTCCAACACGCCTGCTTCATCGTTAGGAGCTAAACTCGCATACGTCGCATAGGCATTGTAACGATTCTTAAAAGAATTCTGTGCTAATAAGGCACCGACAACAGAACCGCCTATTCCCAAAACGGTGAGGCTGCCACGGAAATAACCACGGCTATAAAATTGCCCCCACCCTGGAAAAATAGCGGAACGCACTATAGCACCAACTGGCGAAACAAGTCTCTCTTGTTCCGCCGGTTCAGGCGTTTGCTGTTCAGTATCTGTACCGTTTTCAACCTCCTGCGCGAAACTCGCGTGGAGGCTTAACAGCAATAGTGATATAATTAGCAAAAATCGCATCTGATATTAGGCTTTACGCGCCCAAGAGGTCACGCAAAGCCTACACTGCTCCTATAAATATCCTAACGTCTCCGCTTCGTTCGTTCCGTTGTCCGACTCCGATTCTTGTCATCGTCATCACTACTACTACTTGAGCTACTACGCGATGAACTCGAACTTGAAGTCGTCGGACGTGTCCGGGTTTTTGTCGTGGAACTTGAACGACTTACACTTGTGCGTGAGCGCGATGAACTTGAACGGCTTACACGGGACCTTTCAGTCGAGCGGCTTACACTTGTGCGCGAGCGTGCTGAACTCGAATTTGAAGTCGTACTTCTATACTGCGGACGCGAGTCACTTCTTGAACTCGATGAGTATGACCTTCTCGTTGAATTATTAGACGAGTATGACCGTCTTGAAGAAGAGGTCGAAGGTCTATAAAGTGGTGTCGTCCGCTGTCTATCTACTACGGAACTTCTATAACGGTTCACGTCTTGTGTCGCAGTCGGATAACGCCGCTGCTTGCTAACCGAGTCTCCAGCGTATGTACTCCGCCGTATGCTGCTTTGCCGGAGTGTCGATCTGGAGGCGAGAGCGCGTTGTTTTTCCGAAATAATTGATTGGCGTGCGACCCGCTCTGTTGTTGCCGGTGTCTGCCTTCGATGAGTTTCGAGTGTAGTACGAACACTTCGACGAACCGCCGTCCGTTCTACCTGACGACTGTTCGCGGACAGTCGACTACGACTATACTGCCGACGCGTTGTTTCATGCTGCGCACTCCACCGATTCAGCTGCGTCCGCCGTTGGTGAACCTTCGGTGTCCCTCGGTAGTAACCGCGGTAAGAGCCATAATACGGCGAGTAATAGCGATAGTATGCACTCGGATAATAGCTGCGGTAACGTCCAAGATACCCGCCATAATACGAGCGGATCGAGAGATAGTGGTGATCGTAGATCGGATAACTCCATCGGAGATAGTGGTCGTAGTCCGTCGCGTAGTAGACGGGACCATCGTAGAAGTAGAGATAGGTGTAACGGTGCCACGGACGCCAACGATAAGACGGGGTATACCGCTGAATCACTTTAACCTTCGGTTGTCTCCGATAGGTGGATACCTCAAGGTATTCCACGTCAAGTTGTTCACCACCCTCTGCTACAACATGAAGTTCCATCCATCCATCTTTAACTCGACCTGCTGCAGGAATCTTAATCCGTTCGGAACGATTTTTTGATCGAAGGACAAAGGTATCACCGTAGCGTGTTTCTTTGGCATTTTCGTCGTAGTAACCACGACGTGTTGCCTCGCGCTTGGTATTGCGAATCCAAACGCGTCCTGCAATGGGTTCTTCGTAGTCCTCAATCTCTAAGCGATGCGGTTCCCCTCGATATCGCACCAAAATTTCGATGTACTGTGTCCCTACTGGAATTTCAAAGAGGTATACCGCGCTGGCAATCGCAAATTCGTAATCATTTGCATTCTCCGCCCCGTTCGCCCAAGCAGTGAGACGAACACCATCTTCAAAACGCGGACTGGCGGTAATTGTTGCGCTCCCACGTTCTATCCATTCATCAACATCGTTTGCAATGCGATGCTCTCGACTCAACCGATCCGCGTAATAATCGTAATTCGCGGCGGCGGGTGCCAACACCCCAGCAATTGCAAAACAGCTAATGAGGCATACTGCGCTTAAAACAGAAATCCGGGTTTTCATGAGAATCCTCCTCCTATGTTCCTATGTTCGTGTCCTTCATTTGGTATTGCCAATGGGCTTTTAACCATCGAGCGCGGTGATGCGTGAGTATTAGAGATAAACTGTCTTACATTAGTAAAGTTTCATCGAAATGATACAATTTTCTTCAAGAATTGTCAAGGGTTAATCAATACTATCCAACAATTCGGAGCCCTTCATCACGATTCACCCTTTGAGAACGAACAAATCTTAGTCTTTAGGTATCAGTTCAATACCTCTTTTTTTTGCGTGTTCACGGGCAAGTGGCGTAATAATTGCTGGATTTACATAAACTAATTCTCGCACGTCCGCACCCAGATTGGAAATGGTCGCTGCGCTAATTAAAGTTTTTTCTACAACAGCACGTGAATTGCCCTTTCTCTCCATAACCAACTCGGCGATTCGAGTCATCGATACCAATTGAACGCCAAGCTCGGACAAAACGTTTACATAATCACCTTTAAGTTTACTCAAAATAGGATTCCCTTTTATGGAAGCTTCACTTTGATTGAGTGCATCAGAGGCTGCTATAACCTTCTTTCCCTTAGAGAGTGCCTCAAACACGAGATAGGTACACGGTGTGTCCACCAATCCTAACGCGAGTTTTGCAGCCATTGGATGAGAAAAGACAGGAAGCACAACCTGCTGGTAAGCATCCACAAAAGTTCTTATATCAATTAGAGTATTCTCTTGTAAAATATTATCTTCGCCAAATGCAGTATGGATCGGTTCAAGATTTATAACTTTAGTTGCGAGATCGGACAAAATTATTGTAATTTTCCATCCGTCTTGCATACAGGTATGAAGCTGCTGGATCGGTTCATCCAATTCAAACTGTGTTGCACCGAAAATAACGAGCAGTCGCTTTTCCTTGGCATCTTGCGTGGTGACCGGTGTTTGTTCTTGCAGTACCTGCTCCACGATTTTCCTAATCTGCTCAATCAGTTCCTGATTCATGCTGCCTCAAAATATTAGGAAGCCTGCTCGTCTCAACCGGCATCGCGGACAATTTCAACGGGTTCGCCACCTTGTAGACCTGCTGCATTGGCATCGTCAGTGTCTAAGTGCATCTGAAGCACATAATCTTCAGAAATTTTGGGACGAACGTTTTCAAACGTTAAAGCACGCTCGCCACGGAAATGTACTTTTAAAAGGTCGCTCTCACGGATATTAAGCGCGTCAGCATCTGTGGGAGTCATGTGAATGTGCCGTGTCGCACAGATTGCCCCTTCCTCTAAATAGATACTTCCGGCGGGTCCAACGAGGGTTATAGGTTCTGCACCGGCAAGGTCACCTGAGTCTCGAATAGGCGGGTCTAATCCGAGCCGAATCGCTTCTGTTTGTGCGACTTCGACTTGGGAGTAGTCCCGTACGGGACCGAGGATACGAACGGCTTCAATAGCACGCATCCGTTTCCCAACGATCGTCAGCGTCTCATTTGCGGCAAACGCTTCTGGTTGATAGAGCGGTGCATAGACAGTAAGTTGGTGACCAGCACCGTAGAGGATTTCAAGGTGCTCCTGCGTCACATGCGCATGTCGTGCTGAAACGCCAACCGGAATCTGTTGTTGCTGCGTGATAGCATCACACGCACGGTTTCCGGCATCACAAGACCTCAAAGCACAACCGCTACACGCCTGCTCTGTGGTCAATCTATTGACAACGCGCTGGGTAATCAATTCAACAAGGGCACGATCTGGCATCTATGATTCGCCTTTTTGGTTAAAATAGCTTGGACGTTCCTCAAGAGTGGAGGGTTAATCCACTTACAAGTAATTTATGCTTTTTGCAGCATCGTTTCGACTTCAGTGTGCGGGCGCGGAATCACGTGAACAGAAACAACTTCACCGACGCGCGCGGCAGCTTCAGCACCGACATCTGTTGCGGCTTTCACGGCACCGACATCGCCACGAACCATGACAGTCACGTAACCAGCACCAATCTGCTCGTAACCGATGAGCCGGACATTCGCCGCCTTCACCATAGCATCGGCAGCTTCAATGCTCCCGACCAAGCCTCTCGTTTCAACCAAACCCAATGCTTCTCCGGTCATATTAATTCTAATTGCCTCCTATTGAAAATTAATTCAAGGATAAAATCAATTTTTTACTTACTTGTGAGTTGTGCAGTAGAAGCAGTTTCTTGACAGCGAATCCGCGTGCAAAAGTAAAAGAAAGTCAAGCGAAATGCTAAAACGTCACCCTTATAAATATATCACAATTTTCTACTTTTTTCAAGAAAAAACTAAAAATACGTTTATTCGTTTCGTTCAGATCGTTTTGTGCCTCGTCAGTTTTCCCCAATTTTTGGTAAGCGAAGGCGCGCCAAAGGTAAACCTGTGTGAGATCATTCGGTTCACCGTGCCACGTCTCAATTGCTTCGGTGAGAAGTGCTATGGCGTTCCTATAATCGGCGGTTGCTGATGTCTGTTCTCCGGCGCGAGCGTAAATTCGTGCCCGGTTGATGTAAGCACTGGCGAAGCGCGGTTCCAAAGCAATCGCTTGATCCATATCTGCCAATCCAAGTTTTAAATAACTTGTGTCTGTTTTGATGGAGAGTTGAAGGTAGGCATTGCCGCGTATGTAGTAAGCTATGGCACTCGGCTGTCGTTTAATCACAGTATTGTAGTCGGTGAGGGCATTCTGAACGTCGCCTTGTTCGAGATAGGTCTGTGCTCGCCTTCGCAGGACACGGGCATCCCACCTTTTTTTTAGCGAGGCGGAGTAATCTGCAAGGGCATGTTGCGTTTCATTTAACGCTCGATAAGCATCGCCACGGCTTGCATACGCATCGGCATGGTATCGTTTGAGGTCCAAGGTTCGTGTATAGTCTGCGATGGCTGCTTTGTACTGCCCCATACGGTAATAGGCGAGACCGCGTTTCACGTAAGCTTCAGCATATTTGGATTCAATCTCAATCGCTCGTGTAAACGCCTCTATTGCGTGTGGAATCTTCCATTCTCTCAGCGACAGAGTTCCCTGCTGCACATTCGCTTGTGCTTGTGGTTTTGCACCTTTGATTGCATCCCACGTTACAAAACGGGAGGCGAGAACAATCGTGAGAATCAGTACCGGGGTCATGATGTAAATGAGTGGTCGCATGATGCGCGTCTTTCTTGCAGGGGTGTCTCTCTATTCAGGTTTTGGTTTTTCAGTCTCATCATAAAGATGATAGATGTTCACACCTAACTTCAGCGCGCTCACGGAGGAATAGGTCTCTGCCAAGTCAATTTCGATATATGCCGGAACGCCGGGTTTGCCGCTGTAGCCTGTCGAGAAAATGAGTTGGCTTTTGCCGAATGTTGCTATACCGTCTCTAACGTTTTGCGATGGAAAATAACTGATTGGGGTATGTCCAACAATGAGGAGATTCCCGTGGATGTTTTCAAGAAAATTTTTAATATGGGTTAAGGTGTATCCACCCGTATAAGCGATAGTAGGACGGTGCCAAAGGAGTTCCTCAAGGGTTTTCGGATTCGGATCAACAAGATCAGCGAGACCCCTGACAAAACGCGCGGGCCCCGCATGAACGCCAACAAAGCCGTTTTTTCCAATAACGACTGTCGGCAAGTTCATAAGGAATTCGTAATGTGTATCTGTCATCCTTTCAATAAAATTGAACTGTTCATAATAGGATCCAAGAGGACTGTTATATAAGGCACGAATAAAGTGAGGTCGGTTTTGTGTTGTCATTCCCTGCTTTTTGAGCATTTCATAAGCATCTGCGGCAGCGAATTCGTGATTCCCTCGGATATAGATAAGCCTTTTTCCCTTCTCACCAAGCTGTCTTTGGAGCTCCATAACCCGATCAATGATGAGTATATCTCCATAAGGCGGATGTCTCGGCTCATCGGGCTTGTAGTCAATGGCATCACCGAGTATCAACCCATAAACATCTTCACCTGCTTGCAGTCGTTCAACGAGTTTCGTGAGTCGCAACCACTGATTAAAATCGTCCCAATGTGCATGGAGATCGGAAACCATGTAGACAGTACCGTGGTCAGGTAGAACAACGATATGTCCGTCGCGGGTCAACTGATTGGGATACTGCGCGAGTTGTTTGGATTGTGCTGTCGCTATGGAAGTAAGACAGACAAAGCAGAGGGTAATATAAATGAGATATGCGTTCATAGATTTTAGGTTTTGAAGAATGTATCCACAGTGTCTTCTTGTTGCGCGAGTTTGTTCAGGTGGCGTCGTCTGCGATGCAAGCAAACGAGATAACCAAGGAGGGCAAGTCCGCCAGTACCACCCCACAAAATGTAGGAATTAGAAAAGAGGGATGCCCACCGGTAACGTTCCGTCAACGATTCGCGCCAGCGTTCATCGAATGTCACGAGGTCCCATTCCACTGTCGCTTCAAACGCACGACTGAAGTTGTTGCCACCGTGAAGTTCCGTAATAAGTGCAAACAGGACATCTCTTCCTTTGATTTCGACTAGCCAACGGACGGCATCCTGACTCTCGGCATACGCCAAGTCCGCTCCCGCTTGTGAACGTGGAAAACCGCGTTCCAACTCGTGAAGGGGCAGGATGGATTTCGAGAAGATATGTTTTAGCAGCGTTTCATGGCGACTCGGCACCCATTCCTCCGCGAAGTAGATCGCTATACCTTCTATAAACCACAACGGAATTTCCTTGACCGCTTTGCGTGTACACTGCCCAAACAGAACATGTGCGATCTCGTGCCGGAGCACTTGCGCTAACTGCAGTTTCGCAAGGGCGATGTGTTTCGGATTTTGGATAATGATGCGCCGACTTAACGGAAAGGCACATCCAACCGCCCAATCCTGGATCGGAGCATGAACGGAATCCTGAAACGCCTTTTGTGTGTCACAAACCCAGATGTCAATCATCCCTGCTGGAATACGGCTCGTCAACTCCGGCATTTCGGCATAGAAGTCCTCTGCAATCCGGAGAATTGACATCGGGTCTACCGTCCCCTCTTGGTAGTAGACCCGAAAGTGTGAACTTTCAACGGACTCCCATGTGACAGCTGCTGAAAATATGGGCAGCATGAATAATAAAACGAAAACAAGGCTTTTCATAATCTTTGCATGTCGCAAATTATTCACTATTGAGTGCCTTAAAGCGAGTCGCTTGATTCACGAGTGTCATTAGTTCATCGACTGAAGCGTTCGGAATTTGAGGGGCGATATCTTTGATACTTTGCGATACTGCCGCCAAACTTCCTTCTCGTGCCCAATAACTTTCACGCAAAATTTCTGCGAATTCTGCTACAGTGGCGGCGAGTTGAAATTCAGAGGATGCCTCCTCAAATGTTCGTTTCAGTGCTGCTGAGAAAATCTCCTCGTTGATTTCTGACACATGACGGGTGTCCGGGTCTTCATGGCGGATAAAAACAGTCGCCAATTTTCCGGCGGCACCTTCATGGAGTTTAATTTCATAGAGAGCAGTGACGCTGTGACCTGAACCAATTTCTCCACCGTCTGCGTCGTCATCACGAAAGTCTTCATGATCAAGGCGACGGTTTTCATAGCCGAGCAGGCGGAAACGACTCACAACTTGTGCGTTGAAATCGACCTGGACCTTCGCATCTTTAGCAATGAGTTGTAGTGTCCCTGTCAGGTTTTCAACAAAAACTCGCTTTGCCTCATTGAGGGTATCAACGTAAGCGTAACTACCATTGCCCTTGTTGGCGAGTTGTTCCATAAGGACATCGTTGAAATTTCCCATGCCGAACCCAACTGTTGTTAGTGTAATCCCTTCCTCAACGTGGGACCGAATTTTTCTGAGGATACCATCAGCACCTGTTTCTCCAACGTTGGCAACGCCATCCGAACAGAGAATTACACGATTGATTCCACCAATTCTTGCATTGCGTGAGGCGAGTGTGTATCCAAGACGCAGTCCGTCTTCCGCATTCGTGACACCTTCCGGGGCAAGGGAATGGATTGCCGCTAAAATCTCCTCACGTCCTTCAATTCCGGTGTGTGGTAGGACGGTTCGCGCGTTAGTCCCATAAACGACAATAGCAACCTCATCCCCCGGACGGAGTTGTTCAACCAGAAGCGTTAAGGCACGTTTCACCAATTCCAATCGATTTTCCATAGCCATCGAACCAGAAACATCAATTACGAAAGTTAGCATTGCATCCTTACGGTTTTCGTCGGGAATAACGCGACCTTGAATACCGATTCGTAACAATTGGAGTCGCTTGCCTTCACCAAATCGAGATGGCGCGCCCTCAATGTGAACAGCAAATGCGTCCCTTGCCGGTGGCGCATAATTGTAATCAAAGGCGTTAACAAATTCCTCAACGCGAACGGCTTCTGGTGGTGGAAGGTGCCCATCGCGGAGATAGCGTCGCGTGACGGAGTAGGAAGCGGTATCAACATCCATACCAAATGTTGAAAAATGATCATCTTCTGTATCAATAAAAGGGTTCGTGCCATACTCTTTAAAGAAGACATCGTCGTAGACGGCACCGTTTGGTGGGTTTAATACTGATGGGATGAATCCATGGGCAGCCTCATCTTCAGATGCCTCATCAGAACCACCGCAACCCATATAGATAAAGAGCATCAATCCGCACATCATAAGGACAACGTTCAATTTATAGAAAGTCCTAAATTGTACTTTCATAAGAATATCTCCGTTTTTGTTGGTAAAGATGTGTGACAGCATCGTTAGAGCTATCTATGGATCTACCACAATGCCCATAAATAGGACAGTTTTTGTCTCGTTATCACGGATCGCAAAGAAAAAGGGACGGTCTGCAATAAACGCAGGTGGTGCACTGGTTACGCGAACCCCAATACTGGTGACGGCTGCGGCTTCAGTCCCCTCTTCATTAACTTCAACAACAGCTTTATGGAGCACGTCCCCGATATACAAATTTTGACCCAAAACCTCTAAATCTGCCATCCGACTGAAGTCTGCAAGTCCTGACGCAAACGCGATGCCCATACCAAGTGATTGCAGCGGATTGTTAAGCGTTTTTTCATATTCCAACTTAAATTTGGGCATGCTGAGGAACACCTCTTGCTCGCGAAACTGCGATATCCAATTTTCCCAATTCTCAGTGTTTAAACCATCTAAAAAGGTATTGAGGTCGGATTCACGGTACGGCAGGAAAATGTACATGCTGATTCGCCCATCGCCGTAAGGGAGGCTGATTGCTTGAAAATTTTCTTCGTAATTTTCGTAATACGGATAATCACCCGTCCTCGTCATCATCGGTACTTGCTTTTCGCCGCCGGTTGCGAGATGGAAGGTCCCCTCACGCGTGTGCGATGGGTCAAATTCTGTCTGCCACGACCCTTTGAAATAGATAGCGTTGATAAGAAATAACACCGCATCGGGGGTGATTTCATCAAGGATTTTTGTGATCTTACCGTTGGTGTTGGTATTTACCCACTGATTAATTGTTGTTAGGGTGTTTGGGTCCGTAAAATCTAAGGTTGAGACCTCAGCACCGAAAAATTGGGTGTTTCGCTGCAGGAAATCTTGCTTGAACGGGACACCTTGGCGCGCCCAGAGTGAATTTGCAATTGTGAGTATAACTTTCGGGTCTGCTGTTTGAAGTGTTTGGCGCAATCCCGCATAGCCAGCGTTAATCGATTCGGAACTTAATCCCTGCAGTTGCAACGTTTGGATCATCGCCTGCTCGGTTTCGCCGGATGCCCCGTTCAGTGCCATTGCCAAGGCAATAGAAACACTGAAGGGTGAGATAAAAATATTCTTATTCTGCTCAGTTTTGCGGATGTCATTGAACAGATTAAAGCCAAATTGCGTATTTGCCGCGACAATATCACCATCAACGGAACCTATCGCGGGTGCAGTTTCCTTATTATCAAACATGTCCAAAGACAAATCATCACATCCGACAGATAGTAGTAAAACTGGGCAGAATAATCCAAGAAGAGTTTTCGTGATTGTCTGTTTTCTATCCATTTGGTCTCCACGCCATAAAGGGTTCCCGTAAACTCTTATTGATAAAGGTGTGCGACTGAATTGCCGTAACCGTTATAAATAACGGTTTTGTGAATGTCGCCGCTGCCAATCATCCACTCCTTGGCTTGCGACCAGCGGGGATGTGGCACGTTGGGATTGACGTTTGCTTCAAAGTCATACTCTCTGGGTCCAAGCGTATTCCAAAAAGTGCGCGGTTTTTCATCCGTTAATTCAATACTGACAATGGATTTGATGCTTTTAAACCCATACTTCCAAGGAACGATGAGCCGAATGGGGGCACCGTGTTGTGGCGGTAGAATATGTCCATAGATACCGACAACCAGCAATGTTAGGTCGTTCATGGCTTCCGCGAGTGTCAACCCTTCAAAATAGGGCCACGGCATGCGAACATTGTGTTGTTCGGGTGCCATATCTGGATCTAAAAACGTGAGCATTCGGACATATTTGGCATCAGCAGTAGGTTGGACTTTTTCGAGCAACGCTTTCATCGGGAAGCCGATCCAAGGCACTACCATTGCCCATCTTTCAACGCAACGGAACCGGTAGATCCGCTCTTCAATAGGCATCTGCTTGATTAAGTCGTCCACATCTAAGGTCATCGGCTTTTCGACCAACCCCGATATTTCAACCTCCCACGGACGCGTTATGAACTTATCTACTCTCTTCCAAACAGTGCTTTTGGAGGAGGTGAATTCATAGTAATTGTTGTAGGTAGCAGCAACAACTTCGTCTGTTATCGGCCTTTCTACGGTGAAACGTGTATTATTTTCAACTGCAAGTTTTTGCGCCTGGAAAGGCTCTAACTGCTTTTCAACCCCTTTCTTCTGCGCACAAGCGGTTGAACTGGAGAGCAGCAAGGCACTGGCACTCGCAATGCCCAAATCTTTGATAAACTTCCGGCGGTCGATATAGTCGGACTCAGGTGTCACTTGATTTTCAGGGATCTCCCATTCCTGTGGAGTCTTGATATACGTCATGAGATTTTCCTCCCTTTTAATTTAAAAAACTACAGCGGTTGGTTCGGTTAGCTTCTTTGTATTTTAGGCAGAAACAGTGAGCGACACTTCAGAATACTGTGAATTAGGCGTAGCCACTAATCACATAGTATATCCAATTCGCATCTACAATGCAACTTAAATTGCGTGTGCTGCCACAAGGTGCAGCGATCCTAATAGGGAAACGATGTCCACCCGAACCAAGTTTACCAAAAAATTAAGTGCCTTAAACATCAATTTTTCTTGCAACTTTTTGAGATTTTTAGTGTATCGTTATGGAAACATCAATTTTTCTTGCAACTTTTTGAGATTTTGGTGTATAATGCTTTTAAAGTGTTTGATTTGATTTCCACTTTCTGAGAAAATCGCGGAGTTTATTGCGCAATGTTGCGAAAACATCAACAAATTCTCATTCTACTCGTGGGACTATTGTACGTCTATTCGGTATGCCCTCTCCTCTGTGCGGCTTTTGAACAAAAGTTCTGCCACGACGCGTCTCAAAAAGTCCTAAGCGGAGTTACCGAAACGCACTCAACCTGTTGTCAAAGCACTAAAACAGACGCAGCGGGTGAAGCCGAAACGCCATCTGAAAGTGGTAAATTGTGCTGCTCGAAAGATTTAGAACTTGTTCTTCCGGACGATAGATACGACACGCACGAGTCTCGTAAATTGATTGATCACTCTCTCGTCTCAATTCTTCCTGTTTCAGTAACTCTGCCTGTTGTCCCGTGGGAATCCTTTAAAGTTCCGCCCACTCTTTTCTCTACACTTTTTTCCGACCATTCTCTGACCCGCAGAGGTCCCCCATCTGCCTAATACTTGGATGAGTTCCACAAGGCATTCTTCAAGTACTCACTTATCCTTTACTTCCAATAGTTTACACATGTTGTTTCCTGAGCTTCCTTTTATGTAAGGTTGCCCTGGGGAACTGTCAATAGATCTGTAGCGCGGGGTCTTAGGTCTCGCTGCGCTGCAATACTTTCGGATGGTATAAATTACAATTATGAAAATGCGTTTATTTTTACACGTGATGTTGTTCAATTGGGTTTTTATCTCTTTCGGGTTTGCACAAGAAAGTTGTCCTGCGTGAAGCAATCCTGTCCTACCACCCAGTGGGATGATAGGTGAAGTCAGTTTGGCTTCAAAGGAGATAGATCAGTTTCGATTAAATGTCAATATGTTGATGTCCCCTGATGCACAAGGTGGACATCTTGAAACAAGAGGACTTTCATCAACTGGAAAGGTTGTGGATGCCCCTTTGCATAGGCACCATGTAGCATTGAGTACTTACCGGATTGATGTTGGAGCCCAATACCTACTGAGCGATCAGTGGACGTTACAAGCAAACATTCCGTATACAGTCAGAGACCAGGACGCAAGTATTGAATGGATTGATCCGGTGAGTCCTGAAGATAAGGAAGCCATTTTGCGGAGTCGGGATATCCATCATCGAGATGAAACCTACACCGGACTTTCGGATGTGGATCTGTTCTTAGGCTATAAAGTTCGTGGATTCTTTAAGAACGGGGATTTACTGTTTGTTCGTTTAGGTTCAACGATTCCAACTGGCAAAACCGAGGAAAATCCTTGGATACTTGGAGATGCGGGCATTGAACATCTCCATATCCAGTTCGGTACCGGTACCTTTAACCCGATCGCAAATTTGCAGTACAATCTACCCGTCTACCGAGGTCTGAATATCACTGCTTCCGCGCGTGGAACATTTCCCTTCTATGAGAACAACAAAACCTATCAAGGCTCAACAGAGTTAACTTACACAGCTGGTTTTACATACCGCTTTTCGGATTGGCTTTCATTTAACGGAAACTACCTCGGATTTTATCAAACCTCTGCCTCTTGGGCTGGGGAGCGTGATATCAATACAGGGTTGCGTTACAGTATGGCGGCATTGGGTATGTCCGTGTCGGCACTCAGCGATATTTTCGTGTCTGTCAACTTCATGTTTCCTTTGACGCAAGAAACCCTTTACGATGAAAGTGACGCAATTGAATTCGGCAATTTGGTCTCTTTAACCACGACCTATTCATTTTGAGTTATGTTGAGTGGTGTGCTGTATCTGTCTGTCAGCACACTGTTCAAATTCCGGCAAAAACTTTCGCATAATAATGTCGAACAACCAGTAAGGCAAAATTAAAAAGGAGAAACACATGAAAATGCAATTGACGCAGCGAATTATCGCCTCTTCCTTGGCAACCCTGGCCGTGTTGCTGTTCTCAATTTTTTCACTTAGGGCAGAGGACGCGCACGAACATAATAAAGCACATCACCACGGCGATCACGCAGCCTCTAATGAAAAAGTGCGCTGTGCAGTTGATGGCATGATGATGAAGCCTTCGGCAATGGTCAAGGTCGAACAAGATGGAAAAGCCTACTATTTCTGCAACGACATGCAGGCAGAAATGTTCAAGGCGGATCCAGATAAGTTCCTCCAAACAATCTCAGTCGGAAATTTGACATTTGATCTCAACGTGCTAACTACAGATGCATACAAGATGATGATGTCTCACATGGGAATGGGAGGCATGATTAAAGCTGGCGAGATGAAGGGAAAAACTCACTATTTCAGTATATACCCGATGCATGATCACGGCGAGATTGCGTTAGGTGATGTTAAACTCGCCATTCAAGTCACCAATACCAAAGGCGAGACGAAGATGGCACTACTGAAATATAGCAAAATGACCCATACCTACGAAGGGTTCATTACTATGCCAGAGGGGACAGAACATGAGGTTCGCATTCGCGTGACGAGCCCAGCTGTCAAGATTTCGCTGTAGTACAGCTGTCGGCTTTCAGCCGTCAGCAAAGAGGGAGTTTGTTAAACCGTAGTTCTCTACCTGAAGGCTGAGAGTTGACGGTTATTCCGCTGACTGCTGATTGCTGACGGTTATTCTTCTGAGAACTGAATTGCCCATCCTGTCAAGGAGACGATAATGCGTAGCATTAATTCACTATATCAATTAGCGGTTATTGTTATCGGAAGCATGATGGTGTTCCATGTTCTGGTGCCAACGAAAGCGTATGGGATGATTCAGACAGAGTCCCCCCCGGAACAAACCGATGTAGCAGCTTTATTTTCTGAAACGCTTGAGTTGCCGAGTTTAATTCAGGTTGCGGTTGCGCGGAATCCAAAAGTTAAAGCCGCAAAGGCACGATGGCAAGCGACAATTGAACAGTACCCACAAGTGACAGCATTGCCTGATCCGATGTTCATGTATGGCTATTTCTTGCGAAGCGTGGAGACGCGAGTCGGACCTCAACGCCATCGGGTTAGTTTTTCACAAGTATTTCCATATCCTGGCACCCTTGATGCAGCTGGAGAGGTCGTCAAAAAGGCAATTGAGATTGAACGCGTGAAGTACGAGCAAGTGATACGCGATCTCATTGTTCAACTGAAACTGAGTTACCACGAATTGGCGTATCTCCAACGCGCAGTCGAGTTGACACGACAAAATCATAAACTGGTAGCCTCTATTCTCACGATTGCCACAGCCCGTTATGCCGAAGGAAAGGTAGCACTCAATGATGTCCTGAAGTCACAAAGCCAACTCGCGCAGTTGGAATATGATCTCGTGCTGTTGGAAGAATTGCGGCGCGTTGAGCATGCCAACATCAAGGGGATCCTATCTGTCCCTTCAACAACGCAGCTCGGGGCGACAATGCCTGTTCCTTACGAGCCGCTCGATGCGACGTTAGCCGATGTGGAAAAGCAGGCATTAGCAAAACGACAGGAATTGCGAATTGCGGAGTTAACCATCGAAAAAGCCACTGAGCGGATCGTCCTTGCAGAACTCCAAACTAAGCCTATGCTTAAGTTTGACTTAATGACAATAGAAACAGGCAAAGCCTTGATGTTCGACGCACCCGGCAGCGGTAAAAACCCTTTTAGCATCGGTGTTGGTGTGACAATTCCGTGGTCAAGCTTGAAGAACAGCAGCAGAGTTCGCGAGGCGCAGCAAAATCGTGAGGTTGTCGCAGCGAACAAGCACGCCTTGGAGGACGAAACGAAGGTTGCCCTCCAGAAAACTTATTTTCGGCTTGAAAACTCACGACGGCTCATTGAGCTCTATGAAACGACACTTATTCCGCAAGCCGGTGCTGCTATTGAAGTTGCTGAGACGTGGCATCAGGAGGGACCCAAGAGCATTACAGGATTTCTGGAGACACAGAGTGTTTGGTTGAATTTTAATCTCGCCCGGCTGCGTGCGATTACAGACTATCAACAGAACGTAGCTCGGTTGGAGCAGCTCGTTGGGGGAAAGATTGATGATTCACAAACTGAACAATAAAGATAGATGTCGTTTTCACTATCGAAAATGTCCTGTTACCTTATACATCAGTCTCATAATGATCGCTGTTTTAGTAGGTGGGTGTGCGAGTCGTCGGCTGGAGACGTACCAAGAGTTGCGTAACACTGAGATCCAACCGTCAGCATATTACTATACTGAAGTCGAGAAAAAGATTACCAATACTGAAAGCAATTTGATCGTGGAACCAGACCCGTATCTCAATGAGATTGAAGCGAAGGTGTTGAAATACCAGAAACAGTGGCAAGCGCAATTGGAAAGTGAAACACCGATGCCGAATCTCTTTTACGATCTTTCAACAGACACCATGAAAGCCTATCGGCAATTGGCAGCGTCCCCTGAAGCAGCGAAAGCCCAGCTTGCCCAACCTATTGCGTTGGAACTGCTTGTCGCACTTGGATACGAATGGAGTCCAGGGTTGAAATCTGCGCGTGAAAAAATTCGGGCGGTACTGGAGCAATATCCGCAAGCCGTCTACTTAGAGAATGTGTTACGTCAGTATAACGCTTTCACAAAACAACTTGATACCAAAGTTGGACCGATGCGCCATAAAGAGATGATAACAATGAAATTTCCGTTTCCAGATACCTTAGCGTTGAAAGGGCAGGTTATTACTGAAGATGTACTGATTGCGCAAAAAGAGTTTGAAATCGCCCTACGAGATTTGGTGACCGAAATCAAGTTGGCTTACTACGATTATCTTTTCGTCGTTGAGGCAACCCGTATTAACGAGGAAAACCAAAAATTACTGCAGCAGATGATTGCCATTGCCCAGACGAAGTTTCGTGTCGGACAAGGTAAATATTCAAATGTCATTATGGCACAGGTCGAGTTATCGAAGTTGGCAAATGTGATTATTACGCTTGAACAACAGCGGGAAACTATCATTGCGCGTCTTAATACCTTATTGAACGCTTCAGCGGATTTGCCGTTGGGAATTCCTATGCCCATTGAAGAAGAACGTGTTATCTCTACTTTGGCTGAGTTGTATGAGTTAGCAGTTCAGAAACGTCAAGAAATCCAAAAACAGAAGTTGGCAATCAGTAAAATGGGTTTGGTTGTGGAAATGGCAAAACAGATGAGCTATCCTGACCCGACCCTCGGGGCAAGCTACTTTGAAAACCGGAGCATGGCGGACTTGAAATATACACAAAAAATGCCGATGACTTTTATGACGCAACGCACATTAAATCCGACAAACACGACGTGGTTCGGACACCGAAATTCCTACATCCATGAAATGGGTGTAAAAATTGAGGCAATGGAGCATCGGATTGAAGAACTTGAGAGCCGTCTCCGCTTTATTGTGAAAAAACATCATTTTGGGATGGAAACAGCGAATCGGAGTATTCGCCTCTATCGCCAGACGCTGCTTCCACAAGCACAGCAAGCCTTGGATGTCGCGAATACAGCCTATCAAGCGGCGCAAATCGACTTTTTGAGTTTTCTTGATGCCCAACGCACTTTGTTAAATTTGAGGATTGAGGAGCAGCGGTCATTGCGCGATTACCGCCAACACCTCGCTCAATTAGAACAGGCAGTTGGCGTGATGTTGCCCAAGCAGCCATTGACCCAAGAATAGCCTCTTTTTCTATAGGATTTTAGGGTTCATTATTCCTGTTTCCTTTTCGGAGACGCTTGTAAACCACAATGCGAGCAATACAAGGAGTTCACAAAATGCATAAAAATTTCTGTCTCGCAACCATACTGATGATTACTGTGCTATTCATAGTTGGCTGTAGTCAGCAAGAGAAAACTGAGATGGAACAGCATGTTAGCGAAAAACCTGAAACAATATCGGAGAACGCGATGCCAGGTATGGATGAACACGCCGACCACGCGCCAATGGTGGCATCCTCAGATGCAGCAGAAACGATCCGGTATTGGACTTGTGTTATGCACCCCACAGTCAAAATGTCGGAGTCTGGTAGTTGTCCGGTTTGTAAGATGGATCTAATTCCTATTTACGAGGGGTCAGGACTGGAGCTAACTGAACAACAGAAGGCATTGATTCCAGTACGCACTGAGCCTGTCGCTTTTCGCGAAGTTTCGCGTGAAATCCGAACCGTCGGTGTCCTGGATTATAACGAGACCCGTATGGCTTACGCTTCAACCCGAATTTCCGGGTGGATTGAGGACTTGCACATTGATTTCACAGGTATCAACGTGCGTGAAGGCGATGAACTCTTGTCCATCTACAGCCCGGAATTAGTCACGGCGCAGGAAGAATATCTAACAGCACTTAAAAGCATTGAGGAACTTCAAAATACAGAATACGTCGAACTTCGCAAATCGGTTGAACGGACGCTTACCGCTGCGAAATCCAAACTTGAATTGTATGGATTGACCTTAAGCCAGATTGAGGAGATACGCGACCGTGGAGAGGTCAGTACGACCTTACCGCTGTTCGCACCGATAGCTGGAACTGTGGTTCACATGAATGTCACGCAGGGGCAGCACGTGAACAAAGGTATGAATCTTTACCACATTGCCGACCTTAATAGTTTATGGATTATGGCGGACGTTTACGAATACGAGCTGCCGTGGATCTACATGGGGCAGGCGGTTGAAATTACTGCACAATCGATGCCGGGGCTAACATTTTCTGGCAAAGTCACTTACATTTATCCATTCTTTGACACACAAACGCGAACACAGAAAGTCCAGATAGAAGTCCCTAATCCAGATGGGCGACTCCGTCCAGGGATGTATGTAACGCTTCAGATAAAACCGACACTTGCAGAAATCTATACCCAAGGAGCCATCTCAAAAGCACCCTATGCCTGCCCAATGCATCCGTGGGTTACGTCTGAACATCCTGCTGACTGTGAGATATGTGGTATGGATCTGGAGCCGACACATTCCGATATCATTGCATCTGAAACAGAGGGAAAGTGGGTTTGCCCGATGCATCCTGAAGAGCAATCTGACGAATTCGGTGAGTGCTCTATCTGCGGTATGGACCTCGTTGAAAGAGCAGAGGCATCTACACCTACAGAGACCATAGCAACTGGATGGGTCTGTCCGATGCATCCTGAAGAGCAATCCGACGAATTTGGCGAATGCTCCATCTGTGGTATGGATCTCGTTGAAAAACAGACGACAACAGCTGGGGCACATTCTCACGCACATCAGCACGCCCCCTCACCTTCCATCTATGCAGATCAGCCACCACTGATTTTCAAATACGTGTGTCCTGACCATCCCGATGAGTATTCAACAGTTCCAGGACTGTGTCCACGTGACGGAAAGCACCTCCTCATGACAGGTGAAGTGCTAACTGTGCCGAAGAGTGCAGTCATTGACACCGGTTTGCGGAAAATCGTCTTCGTCGATCGCGGTGAATCAGGGTATGAGCAGATTGAGGTCGAGGTGGGGCCCGAAGCTTGGGGAACATCCGGCGACTCAGAGACCAAACGCCGATACTATCCTGTTGTGAGCGGACTTACGCCTGGCGATATGGTCGTCACCCATGGCAACTTCTTGATAGACTCGCAGACGCAATTAACAGGGTCCGCATCTGGTGCTTATGGTGGGGCACTCGGCGGTGAAGAAGAATCAAAACCTCCTGTCCATCAACATTAAGGAGTCGTCAGTTGTCGGTACGGATTTTTTTCAAAAATCCTTTCAGGCATCAGATAAGAGGCGTTGTTAAACGAAAATCTCTTAACCGATAACTGATAACCACTAAAAATGATTAACCGAATCATTGAAATCTGTATGAAGAACCGCCTGTTGGTGTTAGTTATCTTTGTCTTTGTGACAATGGCGGGCTGGTGGGCATTGAACCGAACACCAATTGATGCTATGCCGGACATCGGCGAAAACCAAGTTATCGTCTTCGCGGATTGGCCCGGACGAAGTCCACGAGATATTGAAGATCAAGTGATCTATCCGTTGAGCATTACTATGCTTGGGATTCCCGATGTCAAAGATGTCCGCTCAACCTCAATGTTTAGTTTTGGCTATATTAACATTATCTTCGAGGATGATGTCGATTTCTATTGGGCTCGCACACGTGTACTGGAGCGTATGAATCTTGCACAGAAAGATATGCCAGACGGAGTTGTACCGGTCCTCGGTCCCGATGCGACGGGGGTTGGACAAGTGTTTTGGTACACCGTTGAGAATGGGTACTATTGCCCTAATCATCCGACGGAACGTTATGCCGAGCCGGGCACTTGTCCGGAAGATGGAGAAACGCTTATTGCCTCCAATTTGGAGCTTCATGAACTTCGGACACTCCAAGATTGGACGGTTCGGTACTACCTCGCCTCTGCTGATGGCGTTTCCGAGGTCGCCTCGGTCGGTGGATATGTTAAACAGTATCAGATCGACATTGATCCCAACACTTTATTAGCGTATAACGTGCCGTTATCAATGGTTTATAATGCCGTCCGAGGAAGCAATCTTGATGTTGGTGCCAAGGTCATTGAAGAAGGCGGAATGGAATTCCTGATTCGGGGTTTGGGGTTTATCAAAAGCATCGCGGACATAGAAAACATCGTTATCAAGGAGCATAACGGTGTACCCATCTACGTCAAAAACCTTGGAACCGTCAGCGAAGGTCCTGACTTTCGGCGCGGTGCTTTAGACAAAGCAGGCATCCCCGCAACCGGTGGGGTCGTGCTAATGCGCTACGGTGATAATCCGTTGCGTGTGATTGAGAATGTCAAAGCGAAGATAGCGGAGCTCACACCTGGGCTTCCGTCAGGTGTCCGAATTGTCCCGTTTTATGACCGGAGCCATCTCATTCACCGCGCAACAGACACGCTGAAGGAAACGTTGACAGAGGAAATCATCGTCGCAGCAGTTGTTATCCTACTCTTCTTGGGGCAAGTTTCAAGTAGTTTGATAATAGCACTTGTCTTACCGATGGGGGTTCTGCTTTCGTTTGTCGGCATGCGGATTATTGGTTTACCATCGAACATCATGTCAATGGGTGGCATCGCCATCGCTATTGGAGTCATGGTGGACGCCGGTATTGTAATGACAGAAAATATCACACGACATTTACGAGAACCGCACGGAGATGAAAGCAAACTTCAGGTTGCAATCCGTGCTGCTAAAGAGGTGGGACCACCCATTTTCTTTGCGATGCTCATTGTTATCGTTGCCTTCATACCTGTCTTTTCTCTTACCGGTCAGGCAGGTAAACTCTTCAAACCGCTTGCCTATACAAAAACTTTCGCTATGCTCGGTGCCGCCCTCATAGCGATTAGTCTGGTACCAGTTTTAGCGTCGTTTCTACTCGCGGACCCAACCCGTACCCGGACAGGTATAGTTTCCAAACTAATAGCACAGTTCTTTGCGCTACTCAGTTGGCCCCTGAGAAAGTTAGCCGATGGGATTACGTGGGTACTCAGAACCAGTTATCGTCCGATTATTCAGTTGGCTGTAAAGAATATTTGGACAAAACTCGCTGTTGTAGCCTTGGCGGCACTTATTTTTCTTGCAAGTATACCCTTGACTCCTTTCTATAAAAATATTGGACAAGAATTCATGCCACCACTTAACGAAGGTGCACTGCTGTTTATGCCGGTGCTCCTTCCCGGTGCTTCAATTACGCAGGCAAAAGATGTAATGGCGAAGCAGGATTTGATTATGAATCGATTTCCAGAGGTTTCACTTGTGGTGGGAAAATTGGGACGAGCCATGACAGCAACCGATCCTGCTCCAATTGGCATGTTTGAAACTATCGTCAATATAATTGATCCAGCGAAATGGCCCCAACGGGCGGTTAAACGCAATTCAACGGAAGAACTTGTGTCCGATCTTGTCCAACGTTTAACACGCGATGGGCTGATAAGCGAGGAACATGCCAGTCATATCAACGCTGATTTTCTGGGTGATGTTGTTACGGCGACCGTAAAACGGTTTGATACCTTGGCGACAACATATCACAATTCTTATCTGTCGGTTGACGAGCGCGAGAAGCTTTATCGTGTCTGGTTATTACGAATCCTTTTAGAAGAACTCCTCGCTGAAAAGCGAATGGGTGGGATGGGATTGGAACACGTTAAAATAGGTGAATCTGAGACTGAAGAAAAACTTCATCGGATTGCTGAAGAAATTGAACCTACCCTCACGCATAAGACTTACTTCCGAACTAAGAACCGCAAGGAACTCATTACCGAACTGACAGAGGCTACCCGAATGCCGGGAGTTTCTCCTATTATGACGCAGCCCATACGCAATCGAGTTGATATGCTCGCAACGGGTATACAAACCCCAATTGGAATCAAAGTGTTTGGTAAAGACCTCGCGAAAATTGAAGAAATTGCCGTCCGGATTGAGCAGGAACTCCTTAAACTTGAGGGAGCACAGGGTCCCTATGCCGAGCGGATTGGAAATAAGCCGTACCTTGAATTTCACATTGACCGAGAGGAAGCCGCGCGCTACGGCATCCAAATCAAAACAGTGCAGCAAATCATCATGACGGCGATCGGTGGCATGAATTTAACTTATACCGTTGAGGGACGAGAGCGATTTCCAATTCGCATCCGTTATATGAGAGAATTGCGGGATAATATTGAAGCACTTAAGCGTGTCCTCGTGCCAGCACCAAAAGGACTGCACATTCCGCTTGAGCAACTCGTGAGAATCGAGAGACGACCGGGCCCGGCGAAGATCGCGAGCGAAAATACGTTACTCTTTTCTCGCGTCTTTTGTGATGTGGATGTTGACACCATCGGACTGGTTGACTTTGTCACATTAGCCCAAAAGACACTCGATGAAAAGATTAAGCCGACACTACCGCAAGGCTACTTCTACGCTTTTAGCGGACAGTACGAGGCTGAATTGGAAGCCCGCAATCGGTTAACGATTGTCGTACCAGTATGTATCGCTGTCATCTTCATGTTGCTATACCTTCAATTCAAGTCGCCTTCTGCGATGTTTTCAATTTTCTTTGCAATTCCCTTTGCATTCATCGGTGGCATGTGGATGCAGTGGTTGATGGCATACGTGCCGGAGGCACTCGGCGGCGGTTACGCCATTAAATACAGTACAGCAGTCTGGGTGGGGTATATAGCCTTATTTGGTATAGCCGTTGAAGATGGAATAGTCCTAATTGAATACTTGTTGGAACGCGTCCGAGGCGGCGAACCTATTGATGAAGCGGTAGTCCATGCTGGCTTATTGCGTGTCCGACCCATCATTATGACCACAGCAACTACAATCTTGGCGTTATTACCAATCATGTTAGCAGAAATCAGCACCACTACTGGCGCGGAATTGATGAAGCCTATCGCGGTCCCTACCTTCGGCGGAATGGTCTCGGCAACGGTGGCTAACCTTATCTTGGCACCTGTGTTGTTTTCTCTTTTCTATCCCGTTGAACACTGGGTTCGCCAGCGATAGAAAGATTTCTGATCGCACTGTGAAGTCAATGGAGGAATCATGAAACTTCTAACCACATTCAGGACTTTTACATTCATTGCTCTTATAGGATTTCCAACTGTCGGCACTGCCCTTGAACTTGAAAAATATTTACATGTCGCAAAAGGTGGCATAGTAAGCACTGGTCGTGGATTGGTAATCACCAATGACGAATTGGAAACCGCACGCACCGAAGAATTCTCTGTCGGATTTCAATTGACACCTGCACTCCGATTTTCAGTCCCGTTCAGTAGTTACAACGTGGATACTCGCGGAAGTAACGATGAGGTCTTGCCTTTCGGGATGTTAAATGTTGAGACTGTTGGTATGATGCTGACACTGAGTGGACGTGGGAAATGGGCACCATTTATCGGACTCGGAACAAATTTCTACGATTTTACTGAACAATTCGCTGCACCAGCGAATATTCAGAATACTTTTGGTGCGGAAGCGTCTACTGGTCTCAACGTAAGACTGATTGACAGTATTTTTGAGGTCGCCCAGTTAAACGGATCGCTCGGCTATCAGTTCAGTTTTTTAAACCCGAAGGTTAACGTTCCTGCCAGATCGGACGTTGAAGCGTTATTATTATACCGCCATAGCGTCACCTTTCGGTTAGAAATCTTAGGATTGTGAGCCATAGGGTTGAGTCGTCCTTGAGTTGTGTTGATTTCTCGGTGTGTAAAGTTTTAGCATTAAGCGTTTTCTTTCTTTTGTAGGACGGATTTCTAACACCGATTTTGGAACGCATTTAAGCCTTAGCAGGGCGACATCTGTGTAGCACCAATTAAAAGTCTTTCTAAAAATCAATATCTCTGATAAACTTACAGAAATACCAAAAAACTTGCATGTAGATAAAAATATTTGGAATGCTATAAGGGGACTACAGATGTTTTTTCAGATTTACCGTCAGTCTCATGCTGGAATTCTACTTGGGCTTGTCTTTTTTATTCTAAGCGAACCATTACTTGCCGATTCTCATGAAAAAGAGGGGCCCGAACAGAAACTGGTGGCTATCTTTCCAGAAGCAAAGAAATTCGTTCAGCGAAGTGTTTCGCTAACCGATGACAAAATTGACGCAATTGAGGAAAAACTCGGTGCTAAACTTCGGACAGAAGATCAGAAGCCGATCTTCTATATTCCAATCCAAGAAAAAAAACCGATGGGTCTCGTTTTGTTTGTTGGTGTAGAAGGACCGAGTGGTGTCATCAACGGTGCCGTCGGTTTGAACATGCAGGGGAAGGTCGTCAAAGTGGAGGTCTATGATCACAAGGAATTGGATGCTATTGCGAAAGAAGAATTTCTCAAGCAGTTCATTGGTATGGGCATAGACGATGCTTTCAAGGTTGGGATAGATGTTAAAACTGCTGAAGGACATGAAGATGCTTCAAACGCGGTCGCTCTAATTCCGAAAAAGACGTTGGTAATGAGTTATGCCCTCTTTCTAAAACAGGAACTGGGAACTGATGCCGGGAAAGCACCAGAGCCGGATATTCCAGAGGAAGAGATGCCTGATGTTGAAGACCTTAAGGCACTTATGACCTTGATGATAGATGATTACTTTGTTATCGTTGACTATTTCGATGAGAAAGAAAGTAAAGAGAAAGCCATTGAAGCAGCGAAACGACTCGCCAAATATGCAAAGATCATCTCGGACTTTGAGCCACCTAAGAACGCAGATCAAATGGACGAGTACGTCTATCTGCAAGACAAGTTTAGCGAAACCCTTCTTAAATTTGCTGACGCACTTGAAAGGGACGGAATTTCTGACGAAACGCGCAAACAGTGGGATGCTATTGTTATTTTAGTCAATCAAGCACACCTCCGCTTTAGCGAGGAGGAGATTGATTTGGAGGCGTATTAGTGGATGATACATTGTACCGCAGCTTTTGGTCGAATTTTGATTGGAGAAGAGATATGAAAAAATGGATTTGTTGCTTGTGTGCAGTGGGTATGTTGGTATCCACATTGCAAGCAGCAGCACAAGTTCGTCCGCCTCGACGAAGACACAGAATAATGGTAGACCCGACGGCGAAGAAGGAAAAGACCCTCAAGGCAGATATAGGAGCGAGCCTTAAAGACATTGCAGAACGCGCCACGCGACACACACAAAATTTGAAGGTGGATGTCGTGTTTGTCGTTGACGTTAGCCAACAGATGTTCGCACCGGTTGCTATCCTTGAAAAGAGACTCGTTGATATGCTCACCGTTATAGAAGCAAAAACGATGGACTACAGATTTGCTCTTGTGAGTTTTAAATCAGGGCAAGGGGAACCGAAATACATATTTCATCAATGGACATTTGACTACATCGGTATTGAAAACGCTTTGCGAGAGGCGCGAGTCGAGACTGACATTTCTGAATCTGGGTATGGACTTGATGCGATCATGAAAGGTTTAAATGAGTTAGAATTCCGTGAGGATGTAACGACGCAATTTGTTGTGGTTACCAACTCACGGATGCGGACTTCATGGACAGAAGCAAAAGCCAAAAGCAAAATTAGTAAACAGATTGTTGACCTCTGCCGACAAAACAACGCGCAGCTCAACTTCATCGGTATTAGCGAGAAAGTGCAAGCAGAACTTACGGACGAAACCGGCGGTGTCTGGTACCCAATTAATTCAAACCAGCAGCGGATGGATGGTCAACGCATTCGGAGTGGTGAGACAATAGCGGACAAGGCACTCCTCCGAATTGACGGCTTATTTAAGCGCATTGCCGAGAACCTCGTTGAAAGTAGACCCGATAAAGTAGATATAGTGTTCGTTTTCGACTATAGTTTGAGCATGGAAACCAAAACAGATCCAGCTTGTGATGGCTTGGATCTGATGGTTTCGGTGTTCAAAGCAGCCGGATTGGACTATCAATTTGGGATTATCCGGTTTTGGGCAGCGGTCGGTGGTGGTGAAAGCACAGTCGTCGTAACCAGACCGCCGTTGGAGCCGGAACAGGTGAAATCACTGTTTCGTCTGCCAAAAATCGGTGATGAGCATCTACTGGATGCAATCATTGAGGGTGTACCGAAACTCCGGACAGAACAGGGACGCGACCTTGTCCTTATCATCGTCACAGATGAATCAACGAGCAAGCGTCCAGAAAAAGGGTATACCGCGGGGAGAGCAATTTCGGTATGCCGAGGGGCACTTGCCCGCGTCTACGTCATTGGTGGTATTACCTCTATGAGTAGTAACACGCTTGGGGACAACTTTCAGCGTCAAGTCGCCCAACTAACCAAAGGTATACACTACATCATGCCGGGTTCCACGATCGCTGATGAGCGGAGATAGAGGCACGACTTTAGCACATTGCCCATCATTCGACACTCAATTCATCTGCCGTTTTGGCATGGATAGCGATGAGGACAAAACAGGTGGACTGTAAATTGGAAGTCGGTTTCGTCAATTCAATCGGCGTATTGCTGAGGAAGCTACCGTCCGTTTGCCGTACATTTGTCAGATAATTGATAGCCACCCGACGGGTATTGAGCGGATCATTTCCAGCAGCGAGTGCCATAATGGCGATAGCCGTGATTTCTGGATCACTCGGACTCGCCTTATACCTACCGAATCCGCCGTCATCATTCTGAAATTGCTTCAACCATGCCATCTGGAGATCGATGTCATAAACAGGCTCTAACCCTTGTATTACCCAGGATGTCACAAAAACGTCGGACCGTCTCCCGCGTTCCAATGCCCAGCCACCGTCAAAATTAATGCCCTTTTCAAGCCACTCCGCACCTTTGGAAATGGGTTCAAAATTCCGTTCAAAGCCGAGTCGTCTGAATCCTGCCAACACAGCAGCCGTATAAAGAATGTTGTCCGGACTCCGCTCCTTTTTGCCCCATCCGCCGCTGGCGTTCTGTGCTTTTTTTAACCAGCGAAGCCCTTTAAAACGCACTTCTGGATCGGTCTCTGCTGTCGCTAAGGCGACAAGCGCAAAAGTGGTATGCGCGGTGTTGTTGTTCCAGCTTCCGTTATCCCATTGCTTATTTCTCAGATACTGAACGCCTGTTCGGATTACCTGCGATCCGGTCCCCCAACCGGCATCGATCAATGCCCAAACCGCGAAAGCGGTACTCTCTACATTGCTCTCCCCACCGGGGACCAGGGGCCAACCGCCATCTGAGTTTTGGTGCTGCACGATGTAGGTTTTCGCACCTTCTATGGTTTTATAGAGGGGTGCTTCGTCTGGCGATTCACTATCCGCAGCTCCGGCTTTAACCCCAATTAAGGAGCTTAACAGCATACAACAACAAATTAGGATGAATGTTCTTCTTTGGTCTTTCATTTTTCGTCTCGTTTATGGTCTTGGTTGTAACTTTAATCATTTAGAAACCGCACTCGCAAATTTTTTTCGTTGCTACAATTGCGGGTCAATAACAACTTTGTAAACCCCTTCTTGCCCAAGCATATCAATGCCTTTTTCTAATTGGTTCAACGGCAGTTGATGTGTTATCAATTTATGCAACGGGGCACGCGTTATCTGAAGGAAGTCCAACGCCGTTTGAAACTGGATTTGTGGATATGCCCATACACCGCAAACATCCAGGTCTTTGTTACAAAGCTGGTAAGGTCGGATTTGGGTCTCCCCGGAATCCGTGTAGTGTCCCACTTCGATAACTTTCCCACCACGTCTCACCACATCCAATGCCTCGGAGAAAACGGTCGGCAATCCGGCACACTCAATTGCGATGTCTACACCGACACCGTTTGTGAGATCCTGGATCTGCTCCACCCGCTCTTCGGGTGTTGTCTCTCCAACATTGATGGTTACATCCGCACCCATCTGCTTCGCCATCTCTAACCGACTGTCAACAAGGTCGGTGGCAATAATAGTTCCGGCACCGCTATCCCGCAACACAGCAATAACGAGGAGACCAATCGGTCCACATCCGAGAACCGCTACCCGACTCCCAATACCGTATCCATCTCCCACTTGCGGCAGACCTGGAGCATACGCGCGTCCAACAACACGCGTTGCTACTGCCACAGGTTCTGTCAAGACGCGAATCTCTTCCGGGATACCCTCTGGTATCTTGTACACCCAAGAATCGCCGTGGATATACGTATACTCAGCGAAGTCGCCGTTTAGATAGGGCGGAGTTTCGCTGTTGCCAAAGCCGTATATCCTTCTGTTGGAACACAAGGTCGGCCGCCCCGGCACATGCAAACAGTAGTAGCATCTACCACAGTTTTTTGAGCCAGGCACTACAGTTACACGGTCGCCAGCTTTGATAGGACCGCCCATCACATTCATTACCTGATTCGCATTTTTGCCGATCTCAGCAACCGTACCGACAACTTCGTGTCCAGGGATGACAGGAAATGGCAGGTCAACGTGCCCGAGATACACGTGCTTATCAGTCCCACAAATGCCGACTCGATCGACCTGTAAGAGGAACGCGTCATCTGCAGGAGACGGTTTCTCAAATTCACGGATTTCTATCTGCCCCGGCTGGAGCATCACTGCTGCTTGAACTTGCATAGTTAGATTTCCTTTGCCGTAGGGGCGAGGTTACCTCGCCCGCTGAAGAGTGTTTCATTAATTCCTGGACTTACTATAATTTTTCAGTTCGTAGACACCATTCATCGTGCCCAGATCGGGATCAATATCTTTGTCAACTGCGCTAAACTCTCCAAATTGTGCGCTGGGAGAAAATAGTCCACGTATGGCAACGCCGTGCGAATGCCTCGACAGATCGGTTGATAGCCGTCGCTACCGAGCAACGGGTTGAGCCAGATGAGACGGTAGGCATGCCGGTGGATCATCTCCATAGAACGGCGCAACACGTCTACATCACCTCGGTCCCATCCATCGCTGATAAGAATGACGACCGAACGATATGCCGATAGAGAAGGCGCAAACTGCCGACAGAATTCTAACAGACTTTCGCCTATTTTTGTCCCACCCGACCAATCCGGCACAACATTCGCCACTTCGTTCAATCCCTCCGCTAATCCCTTTCGTCGGAGAAGTCCTGTAATATCTGTCAGGTGCGTGCTGAAGACAGCAACTTCTACCTCTCTTAACTCCTGTTGCATGCCGTAGATGAATTGGATGAGAAACTTCGCATAACAATCCATAGAGCCGCTGACATCACAGAGAAGGAGAATCTTGGTTTTCTTGATTTTCTGCTGTTTCCGAATTAACGCAAGCGGTTCGCCACCGTGTACAAGACTTTTTCGCCAACTGCGTCGGAAGTCAATAGTTTTTCCCTTTTTACCGACAACCTTTCGACGACTGAGTTTTGTCGCCAATACTGCTGCTAATTTCGCCACGATTTCCCGTGCTTTCTCCATATCCTCCGTTGTGAACTCACTGAAATCTTTCCGCGTCAGTACCTCTTCTACACTATAAGCGAGCGGATCGTCTTCCTCTCCTTCTTCCTCATCCTCTTCTGGCTCGGCATCCAACCACTGTTCTATGACGTCTTGCTCATCAATAGCATCGGAGAGTTCTTGAAGACTGGACGGTTCCGCTGGCTCCTCCTCTGTCTCAACAGATTGGAATTCGGGGCGCGGGTATCGCCAAAACAGATTGAAAGCAGTGTCGAATATCTCACGATCTGTTTCATTAGCAATGAGATTCGTCCGCGCCGTATGGTAAAACGCCTCCCGCTCACCGATATCGATAAGATGAACGCTCTCACACCAACTCAGTTGATTGGTGGTGCTCACATTGATACCCATCTGTCGGAGCAAGCGGCAGAAGTCTGTAATTTGTTGAAGCAGGGTTTGATCAGTCATTTTCCTGTTTCTTCAGCCACGTTATGAACACGTCCAGTTCTTTGGAGATGCTCGGGAATACTTTGTTCACTCGCTCGGCATTTTTGAGCATTTGTTCATAGTCTAATTTAGCACCGTAGATGTAGACGAAAACGTGACGGAATCCCAGAAGATCCTGTAGTTCCGTAAAAGTTTTTTCGGACAGTACAGGTACCCGTGTTGTTCTTGGTTCCGCCATTTGCTGTAGGAGAGCTTTATGCCACTCTTCCCCTGCAGGCAATGCGTTGTCAATCTCGCGTGCAATGTGCTCGAAAATATTTTCCAATTGCTTATAGAAATCGTAAAGGTACCTGGCAATCTCAATCTCTATACTCCGTCTGTACCGCGCGGGGGCATCTTCAATATTTTCTAAAGCTTCCCCGATGAGTCGAACTGCATCCGCTACATTTGTGTATCCATCGGAAATGCGCTGTATTAATTCCTCCTGATTCACTACGTTAGCTTCCTCTCTTTTTATCAGGGTTGCTTGGCAGTTAGGTATAGTGGTTGTGGCGAAGCAGATTCCATTTTTTTTAATAAATATGGCTTGATTCTGAATACGTTCTCGAAACTGGCCCTTACAATTGTCGAAATTGACTAAATCGATTCTGAATTCTTGGCTAAACCCGATAGTTTGTGCGACAGCACGAAAATAGAGGTCAGATGGCATCCCCCAAACTGCAATATCAATATCCGACCCTTTTGAGAACCATTTCTGTCCCGCGAGTGATCCAAAAACAGCGACCTGCATCGCACCGAAATCTTCATAAAGCATAGCGGCAACCTGATGTGCGGTTTGCCACGCGCGTTGTAGCAACGCCTCATCTACCTTCCGATTCTGGAGGTGTTGATCAAGCCGTCGGCGGCATTCCGCTAATTCTTCTGGCGATAAGTCCTCCACTGTACGATGGATATCTATGGGCTGCTGCATATCACTATCTCCTTGACTGCTCATCCAACGCCTGCCTTTTCAGCCATGCGATGAACGCATCAAGTTCTTTGAAGATGATGTCAAATATCGGACTAACCTGCTTTGCCTTCTGTTCTGTTTTTTGATAATCCAATTCATCGGTATCGGAGCGCATGAAGAGGTATCGAAACGCTAAAAATTCTTGTAGGTTTTTGAAAGTTCCTTTGGAAATCACAGGTGGCCGTTCGGCGTGTGGCTTTGCCATCTGTGCAAGTAATTCCTTATGTTCTCTACTGCCATCGGGCAGACATAGGTCGACCTCAAGCGCAATTTGTTTAAAAATGTTCTCCATGCCCATATAGCAATCCGAGACACGTTTAGCCATCGTAACTTCTATGGCTATTTTGTATTCTACCGGAGCTGTTGCTATTCGTTGTAACGCCTTCTTGATTCCACTGATAGACCTTTCTATTTTCTCGCGTTCACCGGAGATGTCTTGTATCAACTGTGTTCGATCCACCGGATAGATTTCATCTTTTCCAATGCTAACGGCTTGACTCTCAATTCTCTCGCGAAACAACCCTTTACAGCTTTCAAAATCAATCAGATCCAGCTTGAACAATCGACTGATATCCTCAGCTTCCCATACTGCCCGGAAGTACTTATCAGAGGGAATGCCCCAAACTGCAATATCAATATCTGACCATTTTGAGAAAGACTCCCGTTTAGTAAGAGAACCGAATACCGCAACTTGTGTTGCCTCAAAATCTTCGTAGAGCATCGATGCAACCCAATGCGCCGTTTGCCATGCGCGTTGTAGCAACGCCTCATCTACTTTCCGGTTTTGGAGGTGTTGATCAAGTCGCTGACGGTATTCCGCTAATTCTTCTGGCGATAAGTCTTTCGCTGTGTGATGGGTATCTGTGGACTGGTGCATATCGCTATCTCCTTAAAAAATAGGATAGCACGAAATAGTTTTGAAGGCAAGGCTAAAGTTTGGACAATTCGTAGCCTATTGAGGTCGAGTTGCCAACGAAACACAGATTTTCCACGAGTCCCACAGAGCCACGCAACTCACAGAAAAACACTTACGGGCCCCTGGTGGGTAATTGCTACAGAAAATTGTCCAAACTTTAATTATTTCTGGGGTTCACTATATTTGGCAAGGTAATCTCATCAGATAAACTGCACAAAATGGGCATACTTTGTCCACAATAGCACAGAGCAACAGAAGGAACGTAATAATAAAAGCATCTGAATGTGAATATTGCAGGGGTGAGATTCGCCAGAAGAAAGTTACCGTTGATCACTGGTATGAGGAAAAGTTGGTAGTCATTAAAGATGTACCAGTGGGTGTCTGCCAAGAGTGTGGTCAGCGGTATTATGCAGCTGCAACCTTAGATCGGCTTGATACTATGGCGCAGAATAGTGATACCGCGCCCGAAAGAATATCTGTTCCAGTTATGGTGATGGTCCCCTAATTATTGATGCCAGATGGTAATGCTGCTCTCTATGGCCAAAAATTGTACATCGGTTGCTGTGTCACAACACTGACGAGGCTCCAGATACCACCCACGGTAAAATCACCTAACATCAACCCAATCGCGAACATCACCAACTGCTGCGATGCCCGCGGTCCGCCAATCTTCAAAACGCTCCACTTGATAATTGAACTCACCAGCATACAACTCCACAAATACCGCATACCCCAATCGCTTGAGACGACAAATCCGATCGGATGGAAGGGCCACCAGAAGAAACGCGCCCGCATAAACATCAGGAGTGTCGAGAAGAGCAAACCGAACACAATACCGCCGGTGGCATAGAAATTCGGCTCTGTAGGATAATAGATCCAACGCTGAAGTCCGTTAAACACGCGTCCACCAAAGCCTGTTGACCAACTACTGCTCCCGCTCATATTTAACGCGCCATAAGTGTAAAAGAGATAGAGGATAACACCGAATACCATCACAGCAGCAAACGCCGAAATCCCTAATAGTGCGAAGAACAACCGCCGCGGTGCGATCCCGGAACGTTCCGAGAGTTTGAACCCTTCTAACTGGTGCGGCATCGGGTTGCTTGTGTAACTCCGATTGAACCAACGGTAGAGCGTCAGAGCAACGAGGTTGTTCGTGCCGAGCATCCGCGTACCAAAACTGTCGACAAGGATATGATGATTCGGCATGTTTTCCATCGCATGCACCGGAAACCCTTGTTCAGCACGCATCCGTGTGAGCACTAAGACGATAATGAAATAGATTGCGAAAAAGAGCGGGATCAGCCAAAAAGACATACCGATACGTCTTGAAAAAATGAAAAGTAGGACAAGCCCTCCGACGATCCCCCAGAGCGCAAATCTGTAGGGAATCGGCTCATCAGCATCTTCACCTGTGTTGCGACGTGCAATGCGAAAAACACCTCGGAAATGACGCAAATTCAGCACGAACACGGAGATGAAAATCCCTATGGCAGCACCAAAACACTGCCGATCAATGTATGGAAATCCCGGTAAACTGGATAACCCAGCAGCACTCGCAAGGACTAACTGTGCCTTGTAAAAAATAAAGAAAAACCAACTGGAGAACGAAAGGTCGAGCGGCATCAACAACCCAAGCCCTATAACGAAGGGGTAGTAGGACATGCTGACACCACCGATGGCGTTCCAAGGTTTCTCTGTGAACAGATGTCCAAACCCACGCCAACCACCGATGCGTTTAATGGGTAAGGTAGGAAGCGTCGGATACAGAAAACTGAAACCGTTGAGAATCGCAATAGATGCCGCGATCCCAAATCCGAGCCATGTGATACGGTGTGAAAACAGCGATTTCGTGTTATGGGTGACATGGAACGCAATCTGCGTTATCGGATAGGCGAGCCGTTCGCGTTCTACCCACTGTTTCCGCAAGATGACGTTGATGCACAACATCACGAGGACCAAGACCGTCATAAACGCTGCCCAAGACAAAATTGGCACTATCCATGCACCGAGGATATCCAGTGTGGAAAGATTAGATTCACCTGTATAATATCCTGCCAACGCTTTTGGATCGTCCACAAGAAGCCACTTCGGAAGGTAATCCCAGAAGAGTTGTTTCCATTCATTTTCGGGGGTTGCGAACCAGAAGGCGTGCCCGATGGTCGTGACGAGGATAGTCATTAGTGTAATGGAGGGGAAAGCACACGCCGCGCTGAGCAGAATGTATATTGTGAGGAGTTCCGCGTCGGTAAATAATCGACGGCGAGTCGCAATATTGAGAAGGGTAAAGGCAAAAACAACAAAGACGACGTTGTAAAACGGCACGGCGTAAGTGTTCAGTGCATAACCGACAAGCCCGACTTCGCCCGCAATGATCCAATAGAAATTAAACGGAATCAACGCGAGTGTAATGACAATAGATTTCCATGTCACACCGTGTGATCTGCGACGTTGACCTTCTTTCATGAATGGCTTAGGTCCCGTTCAGAAAAGCATTGAATGCATCCAGTTCTTCAGTGACGCTTTCAAATAGTTTACCTACCTGCTTGGCGTGTTTCTCCGCCTCTGCGTAAATCAATTCATCACCATAGATGTTGTTAACCCTATGACGGAACCTTAAAAATTCTCTTAGTCTCTGCTGGGTGCCTTCGGAAATAACAGGCGGACGTTCTGGACGATGTTCTGTCATCTGTGTGAGCAAATCGGTATGCCACCGTTCACCCTTAGGCAACTGTTTATCAATTTCATTAGCAACTCGCTCAAAAATTTTTTCAAAACCTGCGTAAACTTCGGCAAAATCTGCGGCAAGAGCTCTTTCAATAAATTCTCTTGCATCAACTGGAAGTATATCAATTTTCTCTAAAGCCCTCTCAACCCTGCCGACAGTTCGTTCTATTTTCGTGCGTTCATCAGTGATACGTTGAATAAGTTCGTCGCGATTCACTCTGTAAGTTTCTCCATTTTCTCTGTCCGATGCGTTTACCAGTGTGAAAGCGTCCGTTCCGGGTTTATCAATAGGGATAGATTCGCTTAGAATCCGATCACGGAATAAACCGTCAACGGATTTAAAATTGATAATATCTATTTTAAATTCAGGATCCAAGCTTTTTGTTTCCCAGAGCGCGTCCAAGCATTTGTCGTATGAGACCCCCCAGACAAGGATATCGATGTCTGAATTTTGTCTGAACCGTTTCGGTTCAGTGAGGGAGCCGAAGACGGCAACTTTCGTTGCACCAAAGTCTCGATAGAGTACGATGGCGAGACGGCGCGCCGTCTCCCACGCGCGTTGAACCAGCTCTTTATCAACCTGACGGTTTTCCCACTGGCGTTTGAGGTTTTCCCTGCATTTCGCGAGTTCTGATGGAGACATTCCGCTTGTCGTGGTTTCGCGACGCATATTTAAGCCCCTTGTTATCTGACTTGATTCTGGCGCGATTTCAACCGCGCCTATGTTTATTTACCTATTGGATACTTATGGCTGGATGGATCCGGCGTAAACGTCATTCAAAGCGTCTTCCGGGAGCGGTTCAGGGCTATTCTTGGCGAATTCAAGTGCCTCCTCAAGTTCGTTTGCGAGTTCCGTCTCCAGTGCCGAGAGTTCATCTTCGCTTACACCCTCTTCTTCGGTGAGGACTTGAGCAAGTCTCCGAATCGGATCTCGTTGCCGTTCCTGCTCTTGGACCTCTTCACGGTCGCGATAGGATGTTCCGGGGTCACCAATGTGATGCCCTCGGAACCTATAGGTATCACAGTTAAGAAGCGTTGGTCCGCCGCCCTCACGTGCCCGTGCGACGGCTTCGTCTGCCGCGGCATAGACCTTGAGCACATCGTTCCCATCAACGGTAAGACCGGGCATGTCATAAGCCGGTGCGCGAACAGCAGCTATATCCTCTACCCGTTGGTGCTCGCGTTGCGGTGTTCCCATACCGAACCGATTGTTTTCACAGACAAAAACGACAGGTAGTTCCCAAACAGCCGCGAGATTAAGCGTCTCATGGAATACACCTTGATTCGTCGCGCCGTCGCCAAAGAAGGACACTGCGACCTGTTGCGTTCCGCGGAGTTTCGCGGAGAGTGCAGCACCCGCAGCGAGTGGAATGCCCGCACCGACAACACCGTTGGCACCCAAAATACCGGTCTCTTTATCGGCAATGTGCATGGAACCACCCTTCCCTTTACAATAGCCGGTCGTGCGTGCGAACAATTCTGCCATCATCCGATCGCGTTTGCCACCCTTTGCAATAAGGTGACCGTGACCGCGATGTGTGCTGGTGATGTAATCGTCGTCTGCCAAGTGCGCACAAACCCCGACTGCTGTCGCTTCCTCACCAATATAGAGGTGAAGGAAGCCGGGGAGCTGACCACTTTGATAAAGTGTCCCCGCTGCTTCTTCAAATTGACGAATCTCTAACATTTTACGATACATGAAGAGCATCTGCTCTTTGCTGGGTTTCGACATAATTCCTTTCCTATCTGGGCACAAGCGTTAGGGACACTCTGCCGGTTTCATAGCCATTTAGTTATTGGGTCGAAGCAATGTTCTTTTTCCAATACAAAACGAAATAATACTATATAATTTCAAAAGGCGCGATACATTCAGGCGAATCGTTTATAGGACGGTTGACAAACCTTGATACCGGATACGCCTCCATCTCCTCATCAGAATAGGGGATAAGGAGCGGTTGAAGCACAGCTGCTGATTGTTCATCTGATGCAAGCCATTCCGCATAAGCGTCTTGTGGCAGAATCACAGGCATCCTATGGTGAATTTTTTCTAACAAATTGTTAGGCGGACACGTAATGATGGTACAAGAACGGAGCGGTTCATCCATCCCTTCCGGCTGCCATGTTTCCCATAACCCTGCCAGTGCGAACGGTTTCTGAGATTTAAGACGGATGTAGACCGGTTGTTTGAGCCTATCACCGGGTGTCTTTTGCCATTCGTAGTAGCCATCTGCTAAGATGAGACATCGTCTGTGTTTATAGGCATTTCGGAACGAAGGTTTTTCCGAGAGTGTTTCCGAACGGGCGTTAATCATTCTGTTTCCAATCTTCGGATCTTTCGCCCAAGACGGTATGAGTCCCCAGTGAAAAAATTCCACCTGTTTCGCATCTACGGATTCCACTGTATCAGTCGATGTATTTGCAATAACAGCTATATCTTGTGTCGGTGAAATATTGTAGCGCGGGGACAAGTTCACCGGTACGTCAAAGTCGAAGAAAGTTTGACTTAACGCTTCAGTATCGCTTGCGAGAGTAAATCGTCCACACATTTCGTATCTCCTGAAAAAGCACAGGCACAGGTGCCTGCTTCTACAAAACTACCCTACGTATCTTGTTTCGATTGCGGAACAAGAATATCGTCTCTCCAACGAAGACGGAAAGATGGACGCACGAGTGCTTCTGGAGACTGAAGGGTTAAGCCACCATCGGCAGTCAAGACGATGCCGGTAACGAAGTCCGCCTCATCAGAGGCTAAGAAAAGCGCAGCATTGGCAATATCTTCGGGTTTCCCATAGCGTCCAATCGGATAGCAATCACGAGAGGCTTGTTCCTCCAGCGTATCCTCAGCCAGAGAGGCTTCACCGCGTTCGCCGACAATCTGTCCGGGGGCGATAGCGTTCGCTCGGATACCCTCTCTGCCGTAATCAAGCGCAATGCTGCGAGTCAAGGCGTTTAAACCACCTTTTCCGGCACCATAAAGTCCAAATCCCGGATTCGTAATTGTGGCGTTGACCGTAGAAATAAAGACTAAAGAACCACCACCGTTGCGAATCATTTCTGGAATACAATACTTTGCGCCGAGCCACGGACCGCCGAGCGTCACACCGAGACTCTCATTCCACTCTTCGGGCGTGAATTCAATCGCTTTTTTCGTGTAGGAGTGGGCAGCATTATGGACAAGGGTTGTTATTTTCCCATAGTTTGACAAAGCCGTTTTGACGAGTGTCTGCCAAGTCGTTTCATCGGCAACATCTCCCATGACAGCGACTGCTTGTCCACCGGCATCCTGAATGCGGTTTACAGTTTCAACAAGTTTTTGCTCGCGGCGGCGCGTGTTGACAACTACTTTCGCACCTTCACAAGCGAACCTATATGCAGTCGCCGCCCCGATACCACCCCAAGCAGCACCCGCGACAATCGCAACTTTTTCTTCCAATCTCATGATAACCCTTTCCTTTGAAAGTTTTGGTGTACACCTACGCCAATTAAGGCAGCAAACTCAGAAATAGAGCAGACCGGTGTACTCGAAACATCTACAAAAACAACGCCTTAAAACTCATATCTCAGTTTTGGCAACTTTGCCACGATTTCCCCAAAATATCCACCGAATTTCGCATCTACATGATGCTGTTAGAATTGATTATTCCTCTTCTTCTATATCTTTTACATCTATAATTTCTATAATATCTGCAAATATCTGCATCCATATCTTCTGTGTCATCTATGTCATCTATATTTATAAAAGGATTTTCAAATTGGAGCATCTGTTCAAGGGCTGCTTCAGCGGCATCCTCTCTGCCAAGCATAGCGTTCGTCGCAACCCGGCTGAAATGAGCTGGCATGAAATCTGGCTCAAGTCGAATCGCTTCATCATAATCAGCGATAACAGTTTTATATACTTCAATGTTATCCTTGTTGGGTTCCCCCGCAAGCGTGGCAGTTATCAGTCCTCGAGTGAAGTAGAATATCCCCTCCTCTGGTTTGAAGCGAATTGCCTCATTATAATCTGTGATCGCAGCTTCGTATTGTTCAAGTTCAGACTTCATGAGACCTCGATTGAAATATGCTTCAGCATAGTCTGATTTGAGTCGAATCGCTTCGTCAAGGTCTTTAATAGCGGCGCATGGTCGTCTAAATCAAAGTGGACATCGCCTCGGATGTGATAGGCTTCTGCTAAGTCGGGTTTTAGACGGATAGCGGTATTACAGTCCTCCATAGCGGCGGCTTCTTCACTAATCATGTATCTTGAATAGCCGCGCTCTGCATAGGCATTAGCGTTTTCTGGATTTAACTCGATAGCTTGATTGAAGTCTTCAATAGCATCTCCATATTCCTCTAACGCAATGTTTGATCTCCCGCGATTATAGTATGCCTCGGCGTAATCCGGCTTGAGTTGGATCGCTCTGTCATAATTTGCAATTGCTTCTATATAGTGCCCTTGCGAGGCTTTTGAAAGGCCTGTGGTGTTATAGGATGCTGGAGACTTATTTAACCGTTTTTTCCTTTTTTTTCGACGTTTCTTAGCCATAATATAACCCTTTTTCTCAAAAAAAATCAGCAGATGCATTTGTTGCTATCAATTTTCCAACTATTATACCATATTTTCGATTTTTGTGCTACAATGATAACATTCGCAATGAAGGGGGAAACGCGAGTGAAATCAGCGGTTAAAGAATGGCTTGACAAGTGTATCGAAAAACTCAACGCAGGCGAGTTGACTGAAACCGATCTGCGCGGTGTGACTAACGTTTTAGGTCGAAAAAAACAACTAATCCTCTATCTTTATTCAAAATCAACAAATTTACGCTCGCCGCTTGGCGGATGGGCACTCTATGACGCAACCGCTCCGGACGAACCCGTGCTACCCTCGCAAGAGGCACCTTATACGTCCGTGCTTGATGCGGTTAACGATGGATGGAGGATTGTCCAATTCCCACGTCCGGAACTCTACAACTTTACGGATGTTGACAACGCCTATCTTACTTATGAGTTTATTTTAGAAAAACTTGTATAAAGGAAAAACTTGATGATTAACGTTGAACCAACGCTAAATGACCACGATGTCATGCAGTTTATCCATAACGGCTATATCACATTGGAAAGCATCGTTGATGCCGACTTCAATCAGGAGTGTGAATCGGTACAAGGGGGACATCTCAACGACTTCGTTCTTACAGATGAATTCCGCCGGAACGTCCTACTATACCCAGAAGTGGCTGGTGTGGTACGTTCACTGCTGGGTGAGAATTTCCTTGTCCCGACGAGCGCGCATCATCACCTTTTTGAAGCGGCACACCGTGGACAAACGTGGCACTCCGACGGGATCACCGAATACGGATACGGGATCACACATCTCCAATGTTATTACTACCCGAAAGAGGTGAAAATTGAAGATGGACCGACAATGATATTGCCGGGGTCCCACCATCGACTCGTGGATAGAGAGGCGATCGCTCACTACGGCGATATTCTCGGACAACTCTCACTCACCGTTCCAGCAGGCACCGTCGCTATGACCCGTTATGGCATTTGGCATAAGGCGGGTCCAAAACTCAATGACGATAGACGTGGGATGATTAAGTTCTCCTACTTCCGTACGGCGATGCCCAAACGGGATTGGGTACGTGAGTCCGATGAGATTCCATCTTACCAGCACCAAGGAAGGCATCCCTATGTAACGGAGATAGAATCCTATCGCGACCGGCGCAGGGGTGAATTGACATGGAACTGGCTCTGCGGATTAGCAGAAGTAGAGGAGGAGATTCCACCGATACAGATATTTAACAGCGGCATTCCCTTATCAGAAATCCAACTTCAGTAGCAAGAAATTCGGTTCTCATTTCTGATAAGGGAGAAGAAGCGTAACTTCTCAAAGTGTTCACATAGTTTCGGATTTTACTATAAATTGGCGTAGAAAGTCCTCAACATCGTCTTTCAGTTCTATATCTACTTGTGGCCCTCTGGAATTTGAGTCACCTTGACCTAAAAAATCTTCAATATCGTCTTTTAGTTCTGTATTGTTCGCTTGTGTTGCGAATTTCAAGGCGGTTTGGAAATCCTGTTTCGCTTCTGAAGTCTTGTTAAGAGCACTCTTCGCCAATCCTCGACTGAAGTAGGCACTCGCATCATGCGGGTCCAGCCGAATGGCGGTATCATAGTCAAGGGTTGCTGCTTCGTATTCACCAATATCTGCCTTTGCTATCGCACGATTGAAGTATGCGACAGCACCATCATCTTTACGGACAAGTTCAATGGCAGTGTCATAATCCGCAATCGCCGCTTTATGTTGACCGAGTTTACTCTTGATGTTCCCTCGGTTGTAGTAAGCAGTTGCAGCACCCGTGTTCATCTGAATAGTGGTATTGTAATCCACAATCGCTGCTTCGTATTCACCGAGATCTGCTTTAGATACACCACGACTGAAGTAGGCTTTGGTATACTTAGGATTGAGTCGAATCGCGGTATCATAATCAGTGATCGCCGCTTTGTGTTGATTGAGTTTTGCCTTTGCGACCCCACGATTGTAATGGGCGTTAACGTAATTCGGTTTCAGACGGATGGCGGTGTCATAGTCGGCGATTGCTGCCTCATATTCTCCGAGGTTTTTCTTTACAATCCCACGATTGTTGTAAGGTGTCCCCAAGCTCGGATCCAAGCGTATTGCAGCGTCATAGTCGGCGATCGCTCCTTGGTATCCACCGAGCCTTTTCTTTGCGACACCCCGATTATTGTAGGCAACTGCGTAATTAGGAGCCAGTTGGATAGCAGCATTATACATCTCAATCGCCTCCATGTATTCACCGCTTTTTGCCTTTGCCAACCCACGACTGTTGTAGTCCTTAGCTTCCTCCGAAACCTTCACCGTAGTTTTCTCAGATCCACAGCCAAAGGAAACGAGGCACACCAGAAGCACAACTAACAACCTTTTATCTTTCATGGCGTTTCTCCTCCATTATATTTTAGATGGATTACACCCGACCTACTAATGGGAATGCGAGCAACTTCTGTTTCATAGTGGTCGTTCATACTGCAGACACTTTAGTGTGCGACCAAAAAAATTTCACAAGTAGGCAGGCTGCTAACCCGCCTACTAAATTCGTAAATTAACGTGCGCCGCACGCTTGCAGACACGCTTGCATGTGTCCACGAGACTCTGCTGCAATCGTGCAACACTGCTCTAAACTATACTCTTTCGCACCGATGACTTCAAGGTTCAACGGACCGGTATAACCGTTTTCATGCAGGACGCGGATATATCCTACTAAGTCAATGTCACCACGTCCATTCGCTTGCAATTCAGGGGCACCGGGCCCCCGTTCCATTCCCTTGCAATCTCGGATATGCACGTGTTTGACACGAGAAATCACAGCAGCGATCGCCTCCACAGGATTTTCATCCGCTCGATGAATATGAGACGGGTCCATATCGATTCCAAACGCTGGTGACGAAATCGCTTCCATGATGCGGAGTGTCGTTGGTGTGTTATAGATGCTTGCGCCGACGTGTGCCTTAACACAGAGCGTCACGCCATAGTGTTCTGCACGTTTAGAGAGACTGCCCAATGAATCGACCACTTCGGGCCACGCAGATTCATCGTCGGATGCTCCACCGGGACCGCAGTTGATAATTGGAACACCTATCTCAGCTGCCGCTTGAAATGCAAGCTCCATTCGTTCAGGATCGCGTGAGGGCTGCTCCATTGCTAGCAACTCCAGTTCGTACGTTTTTGCGAAACCCTTGATGTCGTTAGCGAGTTCTTGCCAGTTTGCGAGGACGAGGTGCTGGCTCATCCCATCAATCGCTGAGAGTTCAATGCCATCGTAACCAGCCATAGCAATGTGCTTGAAGGCGGTTTCCATATCGTAACCGCCGAATAGTACCGAATTTGCTCCTAATTTCAAATGTAATTCTCCTTCTGTAGGGATGGATATTGCGTTGTTTTCTCTACAATTACCCTTTTAACGGCGGAAGTGGATGCGGACGGACTACGATGCCACCCTGCTCATAAGACTCCATCGCTGCCCAAGTGTATTCAAGCGTGGCAAGCGCATCTCTACCGGAGGCACGCAGCTGCTCTTTCGGTACACCATTCGTGATGTCCTCTAAAAACGCATGAATTCTCAGCGGGAAGGTTTGACCGAAGTCACTGATGCCGGACTCGGTGACAATAGGCTCACCAGAGAAATCAGGGGCACCCGGGGAAGGCCAATAGGTGACCTTCTCGATACAGTTTTCAATGCAGAAGGTGCCACGTGTGCCTGCAAGTTCGACGCTCCACCAACCACCGAGACCGAACGTAGCATCACCACGTTGGCTCAACAGGTAACCGATACACCCGTTCTCAAAACGAAGGTGTATGCTGTTAATGGAGACCATCACATCTCCAGCACCGCGTCTAAAATGAGGACGATTCATAAAGGCTTGAACGTGTGTCACATCACCGCAGAAATGGCGCATCACACTGAACGGGTGTGCTAAGAAAGCTTTCACATGGAAGTAGGGAAATCCATCAGAACGCGGGGCTTTTGAGTAACTATAATTAAATTCACCACCAGCAAACCCCATTTTGTGAAGACAATAAACCTGCTCCCCGATTTGCCCATCGTCGATATATTTCTTCGCTTGCTCCGCGGGCGGTGTGAAATAGTGGTTCAGATTACAGCCGAGATAGAGATCTTCTTCCGTGGCTTTCGCGACCATCTCCCGTGCTTGCCCGATGTCGTTAGAAATCGGTTTCTCGACGAGCACGTGCTTCCCGTTATCGAGAGCCTCCATCGTCGGTTCATAGTGCCAGCTCCCGTTCTCATTTCCGCCGGTGCCGACATCAACGATATCCAGATCGGGTTCGCCGTCGATCATATCAGCGACGCTATAATATGCTTTTACACCAAGACGTTCTGCCGCGCTGTCCGCACGCTCTTTCACAATATCGCATACCGCAACCAGTTCCGCTAAGTCGTCATTCGCATGACAATTCGCGTGATTATTCCCAATGCCACTCATGCCGACAACGCCAACTTTTAATGCCATTTTATTCTTCCTTCCAATAGATGAAGTTTGATTTCGCCTATAGGGAAGACTCGCAGTCGAAATTTGCGTTTGCTCGTAACACCCTACAGCGATTTTGTATTTATTATAAGACTGTTCGTGGTTTTGTCAACAAATATCTTGAAAAATCACTTGACAGGATTCCTAATACGTGCTATTTTCCCATAATGGAACTTGCGCACCGTAATCTCTGTAAGCATCAAGGAGGAAAAGACGGATGAGTATCAGTGTGGGGATGGTAGGTTTAGGGATGTTCGGACCCTCGTTTATCCAATCGTATAAGGCACATCCGGATGTACATCGGCTTGCGTTGTGTGATTTACGCGAAGATCGTCTCACAAAATGGGCAGAGCAATTTGAGATTTCTGAGACCTACACAAGTCTTGATGATATCTGCAAATCGGATTTAGATGCCCTCGTGATTATCACCCAGCACTGGATGCACGCACCACAGGCGATTCAAGCAATGGAGGCGGGAAAGCATGTTTATACCGCTGTCCCTGCTGCAGCATCGCTGGATGAATGCGAACAACTCATCAGAACCGTTGAACGAACCGGGATGATCTATATGAACGGTGAGACGAGTTATTTCCGTCCGGAAACTGCCTTCTGTCGCCAGAAAGCAGCGGAGGGCGCGTTCGGGGAGTTTGTCCACTGTCGTGCTGAGTATTTTCACGATATGGACCACGGACTTTACGATGTGGCGAAAAACCGGTGGGGTACACAGTGGGGGCGCGACAAGAGTGGTGGTATTCCGATGTACTATCCAACCCATTCAACCTGCTTTCCTATTTCTGTAATGAAGGCGCATGCAACATCGGTTTCCGCACAAGGATATATCTATCCAAATGACGACTGGTTTCGGGAAGATACCATTCACAAAAATCCGTTCTCCAATGAAGTCGGGCTTTTCACAATGAGCAATGGCGCGACAATGCAAATCTGTGAATTCCGACGGGTTGGACACCCTGGATCTGAACGCGTCAGTGGTATCTATGGAACAGAGGGGAGTTACGAGCAGAGTCTGGCAGGGTGTGTTTGGGCACGTAAAAATGAAAGGGAGATCGTCCAACCTTCGCAAACGCACGAGTCCCTGCCTGAGGCACTCGCGGCAGATCTCGGCGGACATGGCGGTTCACATGCCTATCTCGTACATGAGTTTGTGGATTCTGTCAATCGACAGCGGCTGCCGCGCGTCAATGTTTGGGAAGCGGTTCGCTACTGTGCACCCGGATTTGTCGCACATGAATCCGCACTGCGGGATGGCGAATTACTCCCGATCCCGGATTGGGGAGATGCACCAGAGACGGATATTTAGTTTTAAATCTATTTTAGTGATTTTAACGTTTTTTTCTACGTTGTACCAATTCTGATTGAAAACTTCCAATCTGAAATGGTACGACATACTTCACCTTAAACTATAGCCAGTTATAATTCACTGAATATCACTTTAAAAGTGATGAAGGAGAAAATAAAAGATGAAAACTACGGTTGCAAGGTTAAAACTATTATGTGTCAATTTCATGGTTATGAGCCTGATGTTTGTAGGTATCAGTTCTGCTGAAGTTGACCTTGAAACTTGTGTCGGAATGTGGCTCTTTAATGAGGGTAGTGGTGATGTTGTCGAAGATTACTCTGGGAGGGGTAATAACGCCACGATCCACGGGGGCGCGAAATGGGTTGATGGCATGTTTGGCAAGGGTTTGAGTCTCGACGGCTCGGATGATTACCTCGAAATCGCGCACGATAATTCTTTAAACGTTGGCGGTGGACACACAATTGCCCTTTGGTTTAAATTAAATGAAATTCCCACTGGCGGCATGGGTGTTGTGACGAAAGACGATTGGGCTCCTGGATTTTGGTGGGATGGAAATATCATCCGGCATCACACGCATGACCCGGCGGCTACACTTCATTATGTAGATGCTCCTTGGAAAGCAGATACAGACTGGCATCATGTCGCTGTTACTTGGGATGGTGAAGCGTTTGCCGTATATATGGATGCCGATCAGATTGGCGAGGGTGTAACTGGGGCAAACATAGGAAGGAACCCACTAACTGACAAACCCCTTTTAATAGGTATCTATTTAGCGACTGGGCAGCATGGTCAGTGGGGGGCGTTTCTCGGGGCAACAATTGACGATGTTGCTATCTTCAATACAGCGTTGACCGGTGGTGATATTGAAACCCTTATGAATGGATTAGGCGCAACAACTGATATTGAACCTTCGGGGAAGCTCACAACGACCTGGGCTACCATTAAAGCGGATTAATCTGCTTCCAAACCTAAAGATTGCGTTAATTAGCAATTTTCGATGTGTGCTGGCAATCTCACGCTTTGTCGTAATTCAAATGGATAGGAAGGGATTGTGCTTCTTTCACCTTTTTACCAATCCCCACCGTTCTCAAGATGTGGGCATCTACGTAGGATGCCCACTCTATTTTGAAATTTAGACTTGATTTTTATTGCGTTTTATTGTATACTATACTATTTAAAGGGTTTCTACTCGGAGATGCTATGCAGTATCAGTTTGCAAGCTTCCCCTAAATAGAAAGCAGCGGACATCAATTAATGCAGACTACGAACTTGAGGTTATTATAAGGAGTACAGGATGGCTATTGAATACGCGGGAGCTTACGAGGCCTCGGCAATCCCGCCGGATGTTGCCCGCGAAATCGAAATTTATGAGATTCAACTTGATCGGTTCCAAGCCGGTCAAGTGGAAGAGGCAACCTTTACTGAATTTAGACTTCGGCGCGGCGTTTATGGACAGCGCGATGACCGGTCGCAGATGATCCGTGTCAAGATCCCATTCGGGGGGCTTACAGCGGCACAACTCGAAATGCTCGCAGATGTTGCCGAAGAATTTTCGGATAACATCATTCACATTACGACGCGTCAAGATGTGCAATATCATTACGTAGACATCAACACCACCGCTGAGTTGATGCGTCGCCTTGCAAGCGTTGACATCACAACAAAAGAAGCGTGTGGTAATGTCGTGCGAAACGTCACAGCATGCCCTCTCAGCGGTGTATGCCATGATGAGACGTTTGATGTAACACCCTACTCGAAGGCGTTGTCAGCGTTTCTTTTGGGACACCCGGATGCGGAGAACTTTGGTCGTAAGTTCAAAATCGCGTTTTCCGGATGTGAAGAACACGCGTGCGGCTTAGCAAATATGCACGACATCGGTGCGGTTGCCGCTGTTAAAGAGGTGGACGGTGAAATCAAACGCGGCTTCAAACTCTATGTTGGTGGTGGTCTCGGTGCAGTCCCGCATCAAGCGAAAATCTTTGACGATTTCGTCCCGGCAGAGGAACTCCTCCCAATTTCACAATCAATTTGCAGAGTCTTCACCCGTTTAGGGGAACGCAGAAATCGAAATAAGGCACGTCTGAAGTTTGTCATCGCCAAATACGGCATTGAGGAATTTCGCAAACAGGTGCTTGAAGATCGGAAAACCCTACGGCATGACCCCGAATGGACAGCATATTTAGATCATTTAGATGCCTACGATGAGAGTCCGCTCAAGGCACCGACGCAGCTCAACGGCACCACGAAACCTGAAGGATTTGAAGAGTGGTATCAATCTAATGTGCAGTTACAGAGTCAACCCGGCTACGCTTTTGTAACGATTACGCTACCGCTTGGCGATATTACCGCAGATCAGACGCGTGCTTTGGCAGATATTTCTCGAAAATACGTTAAGGACACCATCCGCGCCACAGTGGAGCAGAACATCGTTCTCCGATGGGTGACGATGACAGACTTACCTGCCCTCTATCGCGAACTAAAAGAGATCGGTCTCGGCGACCCGGGTGCAGAATCCATGGTAGATATTACTGCTTGCCCCGGCACTGACTCCTGCAAACTCGGTGTCTCTTCTTCACGTGGTCTGGCAGCACATCTGCGAAGTCATTTCATTGAAACTGGTGTGCAGAATGAGATCAAAGACTTTCGGATTAAAATTAGCGGATGCCCGAACTCATGTGGACAGCATCACATCGCGAATATTGGCTTCTTTGGCTCTTCAAAACGCATGGGTGGGCATATCGCACCCGTCTACCTGGTGCTACTCGGTGGACACATGATTGAAAACGCCAGTTCTTACGGACTTGCAACTGGGAAAATCCATGCCAACTATATTCCAGCATTCATTGAAGAATTGACTGGAAAATATGTTGATGAAAAGCAGGATGACGAAACCTTCACCGATTACGTCGGACGGCTCGGTAAAGTGGAGATCAAAACAATCTTATCCCAGTACGATCAGATTCCCCCGTACGAGGAAGCACCGGAATTCTACATAGACACTGGCGATACAAAAGATTACCAACTCAAAACGGGTGTTGGTGAGTGTGCCGGAGAGGTAATCGCACTTGTCTCCATGAAGTTGGAAGAGGCAGATCGACTCATCTATGAATCCGGTTTGAATTTGGAAAAGGGTGAATATCAAGATTCCGCGGAGTTGGCTTTTGATGCAATGATTAGAGCCACCGATGGACTCTTGACAACGGTCGGTTTGCAGTATGTTGACGACGCGACCACCGTCAACGAATTCCGCACCCATTTCTTTGATCCGGGTAACTTCTTCGCAGGATTCGGCGCACATCTGTTTAAGGCTACGGAAGAAGATAGTTCTACTTTCGACCACGAATTGGCGCATCGCCGCGTAGAAGAAGCCACCCTCTTCGTAGAAGAATCGCATAACGTGTATAATCGTATGCGCATCAAGCAGGAAGAAGAGGAAGAGAGTCGTCGCAAAACACGCCGCTCGCGACCCGCACGGAAACCGAGGGTTGTCAAGGAGAAGAAACCCGTTGAGGAAATCGTGGATAGCCTTGATCTTAAAGGTGTCGCTTGCCCGTTCAATTATGTCCAAGCAAAAGTCCGTTTGGAAACGATGGACCTCGGTCAATTTCTTGAGATTACCATTGACGATGGCGAACCGATCGAGAACGTACCCAAGAGCCTCACTAACGATGGGCATGAGGTCGTTGACACCAAAAAAGTCGGCAAACACTACCGCCTTACCATTCGGAAGGGTGAGTAAAGTCTAAGATTGTGAATCCTCGGAACTAAGTTTCGTACGAAGGCGATTGCCGCTTGCACCCAAAACGGGTGGATTAGGCAATCGCTTTTTTATCCATCAGGGGGTTATGGGAGTTTCAGATTATGGATTCTAAAGAGATGTTTGAAGTGTTGCAGCGCGTGAAAACTTGGAAACCAGAAATGCGCGTTGACTTGGCGCGCCGGATTTTGGAAACTATCGTATCGCCACGACCACCACTTCCTCCACAGACCATGACACTGGAAGAAGTCCAAGCGATTATGAAAATAGATAAACCGCCTCCTACTGACGAAGAGTGCAAAAAAATCCTTGAAGAGAAGCGGATGAAAAAATACGGCACTCCGTCGTTGGAGAAAACGGATATGGCAGGCAACCCCTAATTTTTTCTCACACTGCATAGAGCAAGGATTCACAGGAAGATCACACAGGAGAGTTGAATTAATAGATAATGCGTGATGTACGCCCACGAGAGATGCGTGTCTATCAGACCCTAAGCGGCCGAGAACCTTTCAATGAGTGGTTGGACTCAATTAGAGATACAAGAACACAAGATCGGATTCAGGCACGACTTGAGAGGCTTGAAGATGGCAATTTTGGTGATTGTCACTCTGTTGGTGAAGGTGTTTTTGAACTGCGTCTTCACTTTGGAGCGGGTTATCGAATCTATTTTGGACAGGTAGATAACACAATCGTTCTTTTGCTCTGTGGCGGAGACAAATCATCACAGGCGCGTGACATTGAACGCGCGGAAACCTATTGGTTACAATACAAGGCGGAGAACCGATGAGAAAAATGAGAACATGGCGAGAATGCCTCATTGAGCGTGTTACGGATCCGGAGAGGGCGATTGGCTATCTTCGGGCGATCCTTGACGACTATCAGATCTATCGGGAACGAACTGTGGTTTTAAGAGCACTCCAAACCGTCGTTGAAGCACAAGGCGGAGTTTCCAAAGTTGCCAAGCAGGTTGATATAGACCCACAACTTCTCTCAAAGGTCCTATCCAATGAGGATGCGCCTCTAATTGACGCACTTGGAATCGTTCTTAAAGCACTCGGGTACCAACTTTCAATCAAACCGATAGAGCGCGAAAACTTTAACCGCGAAACTGATGCTGACGAGTTAGGAGGAGAAACCGTGCGTGTGGCAGAAGGACCGATCTCATTACAATAAGTTGACTTTCCTACCAACTTGCAGTATAATAAAGAAGTGGGAAGTAGAGCTAACGGCACTAAAATGCAACACACTTACGGACAAATAAATGGCAACAATCGTTAAACATAAAGAGACTGGCAAGCGTTACTGTCTGCTCGGCGCGGGGTTTGGGGTCTTTCAATCCTCGAAACCGAACATGTTTCTCGGAAATTTAATGGCTGATGTGGAAGACGGCGAGTACGCATTAGTCTGCGTTTGTAACAGCAAAGGCGAGATTTTCTGGTTAGAGGCGACACAAGTTACCGTCGTCAGCATTGATGGGCAGAACCTCCAAGAACTCTCAACCGAGTAGATACATCTCAGTACTCTTTTTATACGGAGTACCTCTAACTGACTTGTTACACACTCACGAAAGGAACTTTTTTTACCAGAATGGATCTACAACAGATTAACGTCAAGGTTTTCGCAACCGAAGACAGCAATATCAACTATACCAACTTCATCAAGGTCTTTAACCGTTGGATGGAGGAGGCTGATTCAGATGACTATCTGAACTACGCTGATTATTCTCATGTTGATGCCGGACCGGGTGTATTGTTGATTTTGAAGCAAGCCAACTATAGTATCGATAACGCTTACCATGAATACGGCTTCCTCTACAACCGAAAACATGCGGTTGAAGGCGATAACGTCGATAAAATTCGCCAAGCACTCACAGAGGTGCTTTCCAAATGCGAACAACTCGAAGCAGCAGCGGAGTTGGAAAACGCAGTGCATTTCAACGGTGCGGACCTCCTATTTATGATAAACAACCGCCATACTGCACCGAATACACAGGAAACCGCAGCAGCCGTTGAGGCAGACCTAAGCCCGGTTCTACAGCAGATGTACGGCGATGGCGATTTCACAATAGAACGCACCTCCGAAGATGCACGCGAACGGTTCGCGCTACGAATCTCAGCGAATTCCGATAAATCGATTTCGGAACTCCTTGCCAATCTCGGAGGCTAAGATGTTTAATTTCAGCAACGAACAAATTGAACGCTACAGTCGACACATCATCCTCAAGGAAGTTGGTGGGATGGGGCAGACACGGCTGCTTGAATCCAAGGTACTTCTCATTGGAGCGGGAGGGCTTGGTTCTCCGGTTGGAGTCTATCTCGCTGCTGCAGGGGTCGGTACACTCGGCATCATTGACGACGATGTCGTCGATCTCAGTAATTTGCAACGCCAGATCTTACACGGCACTAGCGACATCGGTATCCCGAAGACGAAATCCGCAGAAGCCACTATCGCAGAGATGAATCCCGATGTCAAGGTCGTTCCTTACAATGAACGTATCACCTCGGAAAACGCCTTCCAAATTTTAGAGCAATACGATCTAATTGTCGACGGGTGCGACAATATACCGACCCGCTACCTCCTCAACGATGCGTCCGTTATGTTGGGAAAACCGGTTGTGCATGGCAGCATCTTCCAGTTTGAAGGACGAGTCACCGTTCTCTATCCGGGCAAGGGACCGTGTTACCGATGCATCTATCCGGATCCACCGCCACCCGGAATGGTCCCGACCTGTCAAGAGGCAGGCGTTTTTGGTGTGTTGCCCGGTATTATTGGAACAATTCAAGCCGTTGAAGCGATTAAAGTCTTGTTGGATATCGGCGACCCCTTAATCGGAAGTCTTCTGCTTTTCGACGCGTTATCGATGGATTTCAAGCGACTGAAACTTCGTCAAGATAGCAGCTGCCCGATGTGTGGTGAAAATCCCACGATCCACGAGCTGATTGATTATGAAGAATTCTGTCAGGTGCAGTGGTAAGCCAACGACCTTTGTTATAGGGCGAGGTCTCCGTGCCTCGCCCTTGCCTGTTTGTATCAAAATTTTACTTAACCCTGCTATTCCAAAACCGCCCGTCGAACTGGCGAATCGATGAACAGTGAGTCGCCGCCATCAATCGTCAATTCCAATCCTGTAACCCACGCCGCCTCGTCTGAGCAGAGCCAGAGTGCCGCATAAGCCACATCGATCGGATTGCCGAGCCGTTCCAATTGTGTTGCTGCTGGGGCGATTTCTCCGTCTGGCAACGGATCCCAAATAATGCCCGGGGACAACGCGTGGACACGAATATTTTTCTCATACAACTCCTTCGCGAGATTTTTTGCTGCTGCTACCATCCCTGCTTTTGCAACGGCGTAAGCACTATTGGCATCTTGCCGCACCCGTTCGCCCGCGGAAATTGTGATAAGACATCCACCGCCACGCGCCTCTAAAATCGGGACAAGTCGCCGTACAGGATTGAACAGCGTTTGTAGGTTGTTTTGTAATGCTCCATCCCAATATGTTGGATCCATCGTGGTAATATTGTGTTCTGTTGAGAAGAACCCACCCGCAGCATGGATAAGGCAATCAACACCACCAAACGTCGCTACGGCAGCATCAACAAGCGCGTCTACCTGTGCTGTGTCAGTCAAATCGGTCTGGTGTGTTATCACGTTACCACCGTTATCACGGATACGTTCCGCTGTTTCGTTCATTGTTTCTGTTGTGCGTGCAGCGAGCACTATTTTTGCCCCTTCTTGTGCAAAAAGCAAGGCAGTCGCACGGCTCATGTTTGAACCCGCACCAGCAAATAACGCAACTTTATCTTTCAATCGCATTTTCGATTTCCTTTCTGGAGTATTATCTTGTAAACACACCGGTTGAAAACTATAAATTTTCTTGGCTATAGGCTATTGCCGATTTCATATATTTCAACGCCGCGTGAATCTGAGGAAGCTCCTCAAACCCGTAAGAGATGCGTAACTGCTGCTTCCCAACCTCAACCATATCACCGTTTGGATGGACACAGTGTTCACCCGGAATGTAAATTACCTTCGGATGCTGGGAATCTGAAGGTCCATCAACGTCTTCCCATCCAGTTGTTCGCGTCAAGAACTGGAAGAAATCAGAGGTTGAACCCGTTGCGACATTTGCCAATGTTAAGTAAAAGTAGAATCCCGCACTTCCACCTCGGCACTCCTGAAGGTTGTCACCGAGTAACTCTGCTATCCATATTTTGACCTGTTTCGCCTTTTGCTGGTATCCGCTATTTACCTTCTCAATTTGTGCTTCAATACTGTGGTCGAGTAGATAGCTTGCGATCTCTTGATTGATTAACGGAGCACTAAAGCCGATGTCGCTTGTACGTTGGATTATACTATCGAGAAATCGACCTTTAGAACCGATGAGATAGCCGATGCGCAATCCGGGGGCGAGAATCTTTGACAGCGTACCAACCTCGTACACAATGCCAAGTGTGTCGTAGCATAACGCCGACTCCAAAGGTTCAACGCTGCTGTCATGCACAAGGTCGCTATAGGCGTTGTCAAGAAAGAGTGGGATTTTCCGTCCAATTTCGTGCGATAATCGCGTGACGATATCGACCAATTCTCTCTTACGGTTGTTGGAAAGGATTGTGCAGGTTGGATTGTTAACCGTCACTACATAGAAGAAACGGATAGCCTCTCTTTTGTCTCCAAAGGCTGCAAGTTTTGACTTCAAAAGTTCAGTGTCAAGTCCTTCGTCATCTTCAGGTATCGCGATAACGCTGAAACCTTTCCGCTCTAAGTCATTGCAGTAGATATAATACATCGGATCTGCGGTAACCACAATGCCAGGAGGAAGGAGGTGGGTGATGCTCTCTAACAAGCTCGTTGCACCGTTTGCCCCGATAACAATGTCTCGGCTGTTTAGGGTCTGTTCGGTTATACCACCGATCCGGTTTTCAATATGGAATCTTCTAAGCGATTCGATAAGGTTTGGCGAACCTTGTGCACCGCCGTAATTGAGAGAAGCGCGGTACTTTTTGGGCTGAGCGAGAACTCTTTCGCAGGCAAGCTGAATCTGTTGGTGAGGAATTGTCTGTTCATTGACATATCCGACACCGAGATTAATGTCGCGTCCATCTCGAAAACCGATAGCAAAATCGGTCATTAACCGATTTACAGGGGAAGGTATACTTGAGGCTCTGCCGTATTCAGAAAGTAGGACATCGCGAATCTTCATATTTCGTTTGGATTCCGCGTTGCAGGAGTGGGTTTCAATATCCGCGCGTCTATAGCAAATCTCTCAAAGCGGGCTCAAGTGTTCGATAGCGAAAGTCATAGCCACTGACTTCCGTCTTCTCTGGAAGCACATTCTGACTTAGTAAAACGAAATCCGCAAATTCACCCATCATTAATCTCAAGCCGAATTTTGGAACTGGAAACAGCGTTGGCCGGCGCAACACTGACCCAAGCGTTTTCGTAAACTCCGTGTTCCTAACTGGAACAGGGGCAGTTGCGTTTAACGGACCGCTAATCTCACCATTTTCTAAAGCGTGCAGTACAATACCTACCACATCGTCAACATGAATCCAAGACATCCACTGCTGCCCATTGCCGAGTATGCCGCCGACTCCCATTTTAAAGGGTAAGAGAACCTGTGCCAATAGTCCGCCACCTAATCCAAGCACTAGCCCAATACGAACCATGACTACCCGAATCCCGAACGCAATTGCCTTTTGTGCTTCTGCTTCCCACTCTTGACAGACTTCAGCGAGAAAATCGGTGCCAACAGGGGACACCTCCGTAAAATGTTCGTTACCGCTGTCACCATAGTATCCAATGGCAGAGGCACAGACAAGCACGTCGGGCTTTGTATCTACTTCTTCAAACGAGGTAACAAGATTACGTGTAGAAAGAACTCGACTATCCCGTATCCGTCGCTTTTTTTCAGTGTTCCACCTACCTGCAATAGTTTCACCTGCTAAATGAACTACTGCGTTTACATCTGCTGTCGCTTCCGAAGGAAGTTTTTCAGTTTCAGGAGTCCAACCGTAGAACTCTCTCGCCCATTTTAATTTAGTTTGTGCACGTGTTGTGTTTCGAGATAACACGCGCACCGTATCACCCTGTTGATGGAGAGCAGTGCAGACCCGAGTGCCAATGAACCCGGTACCGCCGGTGACTAATACATTTGCCATTTTTCCCCCTGGTGTTCCTTATTTTGATAACTCAGCAATCGTAGTTTCCAACTTTCTATAGTCGTCAACGACGGCATCGCTAAGTGTATCATCATCTTCCCCTTTATTGAATCCTGAGAAGCGAATTGCCTTCATTCCAGCATTTTTCGCACCGACGATATCCGTTCGGAAAATATCACCGATGTGCACCGCGTCCGCTGGTTTGGTATTCAATTCGGCTAAGGTGGAATGGAACTGGACCACTTGAGGCTTTGTGTAGTCGGTTTCATCGGAAAAAGTGAATGCTGTGAAGAACTGCAGAATACCGTCACGTTCCATCAATTTCCGAGCAAAGCTGCCTGGGGTCAGTGCTGAGTCTGAGATAATTCCAAGTGGATAACTTTTACTCAACCGAGAAATGACCGGTTTGGCGTATGGCATTATAATCGGCGGTGCTTCCAAAAAAGCTGCACCGAGACACTCAATTAACTCATCAAGATCAGCATCCTGAAGTTGAAGTTGAAGTACCTCTGCGAATCGCTCCATGCACCGTTTTACCGATATCCCTCGGTGTTTATGCCACAGAGACGACACCAAGTTGTAGGCTTCTTCAAGTCCGAATTCCACGTCAGTCAGTGGGCAAGTATAACCGCAGTTTGAAAGATACGTATGACACCGTTTAACACGTATTGCCTGACGTTTTCGCCAATTCTTGTCTGAATCTGCATAGAGGGTTTGCCAAAAATCAAATGTAATTGCTTTAAGCATCAAATGTTTCCATTCCACATGTATAAAACCTATAAATTATAAATTTCATTTTACCCTATTTATCCAAAAAAGTCAAATGATATGTTATTTCACTGGAGGTTCTTAGTCTTCTGAGAACTTCAGATTTTTTCAAGAAAGGAGAGACAGATTACAACAAACATTATGTGTATAGAAAATAGACTTGCAATTTCGTTTTAAAGGTGGTACTATTAAATATGTTGGTATGTCGCGTCTAATTTGTATGGAGGAATACGAAATTGCGGCTGAATCGTCGAATTATCCCCAGATATACGACCACCCGCTTGATGTTCGTCTACTTCATCGTTGGATTGGGGACACTGATATTCGGGTTCTTCCATTATACTCGGCAGATATCTCGATTAAACGCCGATATAGAAGCCCAGATAGACATCTTCGCGGATCTAGCGGCGGAACTTCCGGCGGTGGACAACCGGGAATTGCAACAGAAGTTAATTAAAATCGTCAGAAAGTCATTTGCTGAAGACAGATCACGGGCATTCTCGTTTATCATTACAGATGCACAAGGAAAGGTCTTAGTCACGCGAGGCGTTGACCAACAATTAGACGTAAAAATCGACAGTTTGGACATCAAAGTCAACGAAAATGAGGAGATCTCGTTAACACAAGATGAACGCGCCTTGTTGCAGTCAACATTAGCGCGTATGAAAAAAAAACATCTGCCACGCGAAATACCCATGCTCCTTGAATACAGGCAGTTAAAGGGGTATATTTACTACGGTGATGCCGCACCCAGTGAAATGCAACACTTGCCTTTTGTGATAACTGATACGGTCGGTATACCTCAGAAATGGCAGATATGGGGCGATGTGATTACTGCAGAGGAGGCAACTGCGGAGCAGAGAGAGCGAGCGGAAATTTTCATTCAGAACGCACCCGCATCCTCTGTGATTGAAACAACACCCGAATGGCACAAGGGATACTTCTATTATGAAAGTAAACCATACTATGGGTTATTAGTGGTGCCGTTTATAGTACCGACAGTTTTGTTAGCATTTGGGATTGTTTGTTTCCTTGTCTACCAACGGATAAAGTCTTATGAACACTCGGCAATTTGGGGAGGCTTAGCTAAAGAGACTGCGCATCAACTCGGAACACCGATTTCGTCGCTCCTCGCATGGGCAGAACTTTTGCATGCACGAGGTAAAGAGACAGACGATATAACACTCACTGAACTTTCCGAGAGTATGCAAAACGATCTGGAGCGTTTACAGAAAACAACGGTACGCTTCGGTATGATTGGCACGCAACCCCCTCTAACCCAAGTGAACGTAGAGGAAGTATTTGAAGAAGTTCGATCATATTTTGATAAACGGCTACCACATATTAGCCGCCGCGTTGAGATTCAGCTGATATTACATAAAGTCCCATCCGTTGTCGCAAACGCGCAATTACTACATTGGGTGTTTGAAAACTTAATCCGTAATTCATTGGATGCTATGGATAAACCGGAAGGATGGATTCTGATTGAACCAACGCACGACAAACGACATAACGATATTGTTATCCGGTATGCCGACAATGGAAGCGGGATAGCCCGCGAGCATCAACGAAAAATCTTTGAACCCGGGATGTCTACTAAGGCACACGGGTGGGGACTCGGGTTGACAGTCGTACAACGTATCATCCGAGAGTATCATCACGGAAGCATTCGTATCGTTAAAACGAGTCCTGACGGAACAACTTTTGAAATTCGGTTGCCAGTTGCGTAGACCCAAATTAACGGGCGGTGTCGAGTAAACGATTATCTGGGCATTTGTTCCACACCTGTTAAGAAGGCTTTCGCTCATGTTAATTTGGATATGATACCGCATCTGAGCAGATTCTATAAACTTACGTATGTCACAAACACACCAAATCTTATGGATTGATGATGAAATAGAAGCGTTGCAACCGCATATTCTTGTGTTACGCGACAGAGGCTATGCTGTCACGCCTGTAACAAATGGCGAAGATGGTATTGCTCTCTTAACGCGCGGTGAGACGCAATATAGTGCTGTTCTGCTCGACCAGGTTATGCCCGGTAAAGACGGAATGGCGACGCTCGACGCAATCCGTACCATCAATCCACAAATCCCAGTCATTCTCGTCACCCAATCCAGCGACGAACAGTTTATTGAGAAGGCACTCGGCAAACAGGTAAACGATTTCCTGGTAAAACCGATCGGTGTAGCTCAGATCGTCTCAACGCTAAAACGCGTCCTGGATCAACCACAGATAGTCGTAGATCAAATTCCGGGTCGGTATACGACAGATTTCAACACTATCCGTGCGATGAAAGATTCGGCACCAAGTTGGCAAGACTGGGTTAACATCTATGTGAAACTATTGCAATGGGATTTGGTGTCTGAAAAATTAGCCGAAGGCGGGTTGGAGGAAACACATCTTGCACAGAAGAAGGAGTGCAATACGGAATTCTCGGATTTTGTTGCATCACGGTATCCTGACTGGGTCGAAGGTAGCCCGGACGCACCATCGCTGTCGGTGAATGTCCTAGACCGATATGTTATTCCTCAACTTCAAGCTGGAAAATCTGTCTATTTTATTGTGGTCGACTGCTTTCGCCTAGACCATTGGCTGGCGGTAGAGCCACTGTTGTACCCCTATTTCTCCATTGAACGCCAGTATAGTTTTTCGATCCTGCCGAGTGCAACAATGTACTCACGGAACGCCCTTTTCAGTGGACTGTTCCCATTAGAGATTGCGGAACAGTATCCACAATATTGGCAGGAGGAATCTGATGGAAACACGAGCACAAATCGGTATGAACGCCAACTTCTCGAAGCACATCTGAGGCGTAGAGGCATTAAGTTGAAACCCGGACTCCAATACTTCAAGATTTTTGACGCACGCGGTGGAAACACTTATAAGAAGCGAGTCGCGGCAAATACACGCGTCAGCCTCTCAGCGTTGGTTATCAACTTCGTTGATATTTTGACACATCAGCGCTCACAATCAGATATCCTACAGCAGCTTGCACCCGATGAATCCGCTTTCCGGGCTTTGGCGCGCTCGTGGTTTTCTCATTCGGTACTTTTTGATATTTTACGTATTATTGCAGCACAAAACGCAACTGTAGTTCTCACGAGTGACCACGGTTCTGTCTTTTGTAACCGTGCAACCCGTGCTTACGGTAATCGCGAGACCACTACCAGCCTCCGGTTCAAAATCGGTTCTAATTTAGGGTGTGAAGAGGGCGAGGCGGTCTATCTGCGAAACCCGAATGAATATCGGTTACCAGCGGAAAATGCTAGCAAAGACTACATTCTTGCGAAAGACGATTATTATTTCGTCTATCCAAACGATTTTTATAAGTATAAACGGCAGTTTCAAGGAGGGTTCCAGCACGGTGGTATTTCGATGGGAGAACTGATAACCCCCGTCGTAACACTGACGCCGCGACTGTAAGGCGTAGTTTGCAAGTTCGGAACTCAATAGATAACACGCGGTTCTATAATTTATATCAAATTGACTTTGTCAAGGGTCTTGGAAAACAGCAAAACGCTAACATACGGAAACAGAGTTTCTATACAGGTTGATTTGGTAGACTCCCGCTAAGGGCAACCTCACGCTTGTTGATTTATTGGCTGAGGAGTCCTAACTGAAGAGGCACATGCCTTGCATCGTGTGAACAAAACGCAGGAGGTAATTTTCTAAGCCTCGCTGCTTTTGGAAACGCTGCCGATTTTTGACATGATAATTAACCGAGGTGCCTCTTGGAAAAGAAGCGCGATAGGAGGTAACAATGGAAAAGGAGATACTTATTTCTGACGATGAGTATGAAACACGTTGTGCAGTACTTGACGAGGGGGTGTTGAATGAAATTTACATTGAACGAAAAGCAGCGACGCAGACATTGGGAAATCTCTATAAAGGTCGGGTTGAGAACGTATTACCTGGGATGCAGGTAGCTTTCGTTGATATAGGGTTGGAACGACATGCTTTCCTACATATTTCGGATCTCAAATACGAGAGCATTGACGAAGACGAAGACGAAAATGGAAAACAGAATGGAAACCAAAAATCCCATACGGACACTGCAGTATTGGATTTGAAAGCAAAGCACTCCAAGCAAACACGCGGTGGACGTGGGTTTCCATTTCTTATAAGCGACCTTATTTCAAAAAAGCAAGAACTTCTGGTCCAAGTCGGCAAGGAGCCTATTGGGACAAAGGGCGCGCGGGTTACCAGTAACATCACACTGCCCGGACGCTACGTTGTTTATATGCCCAATTCCTCCAACATCGGAGTATCACGACGAATTGAGTCTGCCACTGAAAGAGACAGGCTCCGAAATATGGCAAAAGCCGTGAAAGCCGATGTTGAAGGGGGCTTTATCATTCGTACTGCTGCTGAGGGTTTGAATGAAACCGAGTTTACCGCTGAAATTCGATACTTAATCGATCAATGGAAACAGACCGGTGAGCGGGCAAAACGAAAATCCGCACCGAGTCTGGTGAGTAAGGACCTCAGTTTCACCAATAGAGTCGTCCGAGATATGCTAACGAAGGATGTCAAGCGTCTGCTCATCGATTCAAAGGTGGGATACAAGGAAACAATAGATTATGTATCCTCTGTTATGCCGGACCTTGAATCTCGAGTCTCTCTCTATCAGGAAAATGCAACACTCTTTGACGCTTACGGTGTTGAACGTGCACTCAAGGATGCACTGAGTGAGAAAATTTGGCTCAAATGTGGTGGACATATTATAATCCAGCAAACTGAGGCTATGGTTTCGATTGATGTCAACACCGGACGGTTTGTTGGAAAGTCTGATCCAGATAACACCATTCTTAGTGCCAACCTTGAAGCTGTTGAGGAGGTCGTCCGCCAAATTCAGTTACGAGATTTAGGCGGGATTATTGTCGTTGATTTCATTGATATGGAAGAAGCATCGCACCGGAAGCGAGTCTTCAAAATGCTACAAGAAGCACTCCGAAAGGATCGCGCCCGTACGAATATCCTCCATTTTTCAGATTTAGGACTCGTCGAGATGACGCGCCAACGCACCCGGCCAAGTCTTTCTACCTTGTTGATGGAGGAGTGCCCTTATTGTGACGGGCATGGCACCATTCTATCTATCGAAACCGTCGTCATTCAGTTGCTGCGCGCAATAAAAATGGCGCATAAACAAACACGCCAGTCCGAATTGCGTGTTATCGCCAATGATTATGTCATCTCACATATAAAATCGCAGATGGCAAATAAATTGCGTGAACTCAAGAAGTCGTTAAAATTGGATCTCGTTCTGGAACCCGATGCTGACCTGCACCTCGAAGATTATCGAATCTTTGTTGGGAAAGGTGAAGAGTTATTTTTGGACTAACGCACCGGTACCTGTAGCGTGAGAAAAATACGTCTTCTGAAACAGGACGTGCCAACAAAATGCAAGTCTGAATTGACATTGACGCGTTTTTAGGGTATAATTTTAAGTAGAAAGGGGTGATATTCAAAAATGTATGCAGTCTTTGCGAGCGGAGGGAAACAGCATCGGGTGGAAGTAGGAAACCTGATTGATCTTGAAAAACTTGATGCAGATGTTGGTGACAGTGTCACATTCCCATCCGTTTTAGTTGTTATTGACGATGAAGGTCAGTTACAAACCGGCTCGCCCTATCTTGAAAATACTTCAGTTACAGCCGAGGTGATTCAACAGGCACGCTCGAAGAAAACGATTGTGTTCAAATCGAAACGTCGTAAAGGGTACAAACGCAAATTAGGGCATCGTCAATCATTTACACGCGTGAAAATTACCGCGATCGGTGCGGTAGAGGAGCAATCTGATGGCACATAAGAAAGGTGGAGGAAGCACCCGGAACGGACGGGACAGTATTGGAAAACGACTTGGGGTCAAAAGATTTTCCGGACATTATGTCACCGCCGGAAGTATCCTCGCTCGACAACGTGGAACGCATATCCACGCCGGAAACAACGTTGGGGTTGGAAGAGACTATACGTTATTCTCAAAAATTGATGGATACGTATGGTTTGAACGAAAGGACAAATATCGTCGGAAGGTGAGCGTCTATACAGAGTGTCCTGAATTTTAGCGGATATACCAACCTCAGGAACGAAGGACCTGAAGCCTCGCCTTAGGGTGTTGCGGCGCGCACCACCCCAAGCGAGGCTTTTTTTAATCCACAAGAATTGTATTCTGACACAATTTTTTAACCCTCTTCTTAAACGTATTCATTCAACAAATGACACGCTTGAAAAGCAGACAGCACAAATTAACAATAAAATGGATAATCTGTCTCACCACGCTAACAGCATTGATAGGGTGTGGTGGGCAGTTGCGACAGCTCGCCGTGGAAACGATGGAGAATGCCCAAGTGGCTCTCACCTCCGCAAATGCGATGGGAGCACAAGAAACCGCCGAGACATCTCTACGTACGGCTCAAGAGATGTTGATTACCGCTGAAAACGCAATGAAGGCTGGCGATGCAGAGCGAGCATATCGATTGGCACTTCGGGCATACCTTCATGCACGGATCGCAACTGAAACCGCTATTGCTATTCGCGAAGAAGCGCGCGTTCAAGAAGCACAAGCACAGCTGACACTTAGTGAACAGAATCTCGACGAGGTCCTTCAGAGACTTGAGGCGATACAGGCTGAGCTTGATGCCTTGCGAGAATTTTAACAAAATTAAATGATATGGTTATGTACCGGCTGAGCGAATACGCAATCGGGAATCCAAGGTTTGCATGACACGAGGAAAACTGATGAAATTTTACGGTTTGCTGTTCTTATTGACCTACCTCATTGCTTACGGGTGTGCTGCACCAGAGATTGATGAAGTTATGCTTGCGACACAGTTTCAAGACGCGCAGCAAGCGATTAATAATGCGGCAGAATTGGGAGCTGAACCTTTAGTTCCAGATGAATTCGGGAGAGCGATGAAACTCCTGAACTTCGCACGGAATTCACAGGAGAATAAAGACATTCCCCAAAGTTTTGAGTTCGCGTATCAGGCAGAATTAGTTGCACAGATTGCCAGTGCAAAAGCGCGACAACACCATGCCCAACAAAAAGTTGTTGCCATTCGAGAACAGATATATCAGCAAACTATAAAGTCACTGGAGCATGAACTCGAGATTGAGCGCACCCGTCAAGCGATCACCGAAGAGCAGCTCGCGCGTACTTTGAGATCGCGTGATGAAGGACAACAACAGACAGACCAGCTCTCATCTGAAATTGCTGATCTAAAGATAAAATTGCGCCAAGCTGAACTGCGCGTGCCACTCGTAAACATAGAGTCGCTCGTCAGTATTGCTGCAGATATCCATCCCGCTATTAAAGAGACGGCTGACTATGAACGTGTTCAGGCAGCAATTGCCTCGATCGTGAACCTGATTGAGCAGAAGGTGTTTCATGATGTGGAGAACGCCACCACTGATACCCAGACCTTGGTCAACAATCTTTATCGATTGGCGGTGCAGAACCGAGAAGCAGAAGCAGAAGCAAAGACAAACGCGCAAATCTCAATCGCGAAAACAGAGGTAATTATTCAGCGTGCCCAATACTTCAACGCCAGTCAGCATGCCCCGAAACAACTTCAAGAGGCGAGTTCGCATCTGCAACGGGCGAAACAGGAATTGGATGTGAATCGCTATGAACAGTCGCAACAATCCGCGCAACAGGCACAACAAGCAGCTGACCAAGCCGTCGCAATTGCGGAGGTCGCAGAATTCACGGAGCGTGCCCAAGAGGAATTAGATAGACAAGCAACGGAGGCGCGACAAGCAGTTGATGCTTTAAAACAGAAACTCTCCGCACAAGCACAGACGCAGGTCCCGCAGTTAGAGGAAAAACTCTACGAACTCGCCAATTCGGCTTACCTAACAGCAAAGGCTGCGTTGGCAAGTAAAGAATATCAGAACGCAATTGAGAAATCAGCGGAGGGTAACGATTACCTTGAGCGTGCCATTACGAACACACATCTCGCAACATCAGTGAAGTCGGATTTGTTGAAAGCGTCAAGACGGATTCCCAAAGCCACCGTCAAAGAAGAAAAAAATAGTGTACTCATCCGTATCAATGGGAACGTATTTGCCTACGGCAGCACACATCTCAAAGAAGAGTTTTTCACGACGTTTAATGAACTCGCGCGGGTCCTTCGGATGGCTAAATTCAAGAGTTATTCGGTCCGTATTGAGGCACACACGAGCTCTATGGGAGATACGAGTGTCAATCGAAGCATAAGTATAGGACGTGCAGACTCAGTAAAGAAGTTCCTTGTTGATGAAGGACGTATGGACCCAAAGCGTCTTACCGCTGTCGGTTTGGGTGAGACACAGCCTATTGTCAAAGAGGGCGCGAACAGAGCAGAACAGAATCGTAGAATTGATATAATCATCGGGACAAACTGAAACTCGTGCAACACAAAGATCCTTATCTCGTCAATCAGGTCGCGATACATCTGTTTGGAGACAGATATATCATCATTTACGGGAATACGATTCAGTTCCACAACCACTGTTACCATCTGCGGTCCATCAAAACACCCGGGCATCCGTATCATGGATGCTACTATTTAGAGGACGCAAACACCGGCTTGGCAATGTCAAGCGATGTCGATTTCGCTCCGCCTGGGGCGTACGGTGTAATCTTCGAGCCACAGACCGGTGTCATTATTGATTGTGAAACAGTGCCATATAGTAGCCATACTTGCACGTGAAATCGAAAGTGTCCGATCCATTAAAATATGAGTAACACCAATCGTCCAAAAACAGAATCTACCCAACAAGAGACTATCCTTATTCTGGATTTCGGCTCACAATACACGCAGCTGATTGCCCGACGCGTCCGTGAGCAAAACATCTACTGCGAAATTTATCCACATACCCTACCACTGTCGCAGATAGAAGCCATTGCGCCAAAAGGAATTATCCTCAGCGGGGGACCCGCAAGTGTCTACGAAGTTGATGCGCCAAAGGTTGACGCGAAACTCTTTGAATTGGAGACACCGGTATTAGGCATCTGCTACGGTATGCAGCTCATGGCGGCACTATTAGCAGGCGGAAAGGTCCATCCAGCTGCGGAACGAGAATATGGGCACGCACCGCTCCAAGTTCTTAACACAACCGATCCGCTCTTCGCAGGACTTTCCTCACGTTTTTCTGCTTGGATGAGCCACGGTGATCGTATTGACAAACCGCCTGTCGGATTCCAGACAATCGCACAAACAGAAAACGCACCGATTGCTGCTATGGTGAATCCCGCACGGGCGTTTTACGGATTGCAATTTCATCCTGAGGTTGAACATACTGAAGATGCCGATCGGATTTTGGCAAACTTTGCGCGTAGCATTTGTGGATGCCACAACACCTGGACAATGCGCGCTTTTATTGCGAGAGTCACGGCACAAATACAGGAACAGGTCGGAGATGAGCGGGTCCTGTGTGCAGTCAGTGGTGGAATTGATTCGATGGTGCTGGCAACACTCCTCCATCAAGCGATCGGGGATGCGCTCGTGCCGGTTTTTGTTGATAACGGACTCCTTCGCAAAAACGAAGCTGCCGAAGTACTCAAAACTTGTGAGCGGCTCGGTATCCCTCTTGTCGCTGTTGATGCAGTGGAACGGTTTCTCAATGGACTGGCAGGGGTCACTGATCCCGAAGAGAAGCGAAAGGTCATCGGCGCACAATTCATTGAAACCTTCAAAGCAACAGTGACAGAGATGGGGCATGACTTCCGATTCCTCGCGCAAGGCACGCTCTATCCGGATGTCATAGAGAGTGTCTCTGTGAAAGGACCGTCGGCTACAATCAAGACACATCATAATGTCGGTGGGCTACCCTCCGACATGCCGTTTGAGTTGCTTGAACCTTTCAGAGAACTTTTTAAGGATGAGGTACGAGCGGTCGGGGCAGAACTGGATGTGCCTTCGCATGTCCTTGGACGCCATCCATTTCCGGGACCGGGGCTCGCTGTCCGCATCTTGGGCGAAGTAACACACGAACGGTTGGAGGTACTCCGCTCAGCAGATGCTATCTTTATTTCTGAAATCAAAGAGGCTGGATTGTACGACGAGATTTGGCAGGCTTTGGCTGTCCTTCTACCTGTTAAAAGTGTCGGGGTGATGGGAGATGCACGGACGTATGAAAATGCAATCGCACTCCGTGCTGTCACGAGCAGCGATGCGATGACGGCAGATTGGGCGCGCATACCAACGGATGTGCTCGCCAGAATCTCCAACCGTATCATCAATGAGGTGCAAGGCATCAACCGTGTCGTCTATGATATTAGTTCAAAACCGCCCAGCACGATTGAGTGGGAGTAGTGGTTGTCAGTTATCAGTAACGAACCCTATTCACAGCTTTGATGGACGATGATCTTATTAGAAACTCCAAAGTCACGAGTTGTGTACTAAAAACTGATAACTAATAGACTTGCGATGCTGCGTGAACAGCCGTACCTTGTTCTACGTTATGCCCTGACGCAATGAGTAGTTTCTCTAACGCATTAAGGACAAGCATAACATTTCGTTGGTTTGACGATTCACCCATCAACCCAATTCGCCATGCCTTTCCAGCAAAAATACCTAATCCAGCACCTATTTCTATCCCATAGTCGGCAATTAAGCCTTTCCGAATAATCGTATCGTCAATGCCATCAGGGATGCGCAGGGTCGTGAGCATCGGTGCGCGATAGCCTTCCTCGGCTGCCGGTTGCAGTCCGATTGCTTTTGCCCCCGCAAGGAGTGCACGAGCATTGTGCTCATGTCGTTCATAGCGGGTATCCAACCCCTCTTCCAACACAACACGCAATGCTTCCCGCAACGCGTAGATAAGTGACATTGAGACGGTATGGTGATAACTCCGCTTCTCACCGTGCCAATAATTTTCGAGGAGTGTCATGTCAAGATAGAAACTTTGAATAGGTGTTTTTCGGTTCCGAATCACTTCGACGGCACGTTCGCTGAAACTGATAGGTGAAAGCCCGGGTGGACCGGCGAGACACTTTTGGGTGCAGCTATAGGCAATATCAATGCCGAGAGCGTCCATCTCTACCGGTTGTCCTCCAAGACTGGTCACACAGTCTGCCAAAAAAAGGGCGCCGCTTTGATGTGCAATCTCAACGGCATCTCGTAGCGGTTGCAGAATACCTGTAGAGGTTTCCCCATGTACCAATGCAACCAGTTTTGGTGTGGAAACTTTTGTTAGGGCTTCAGCGATTTTTTCGGCGGGGATGTGTGTGCCCCATTCTGCTTCTACTCTTGTTACAACACCACCACATCGGGCAGCAATATCGGCTATTCGTTCACCGAAATAGCCTTTGACCCCCACAACCACGCTGTCCCCAGGTTCAATAACGTTGGTAAGCGCGGCTTCCATTCCTGCGGTACCCGTCCCCGAGACCGGTAAGGTCAACCTATTTTCGGTTCCAAAGACACGACGGAGCAGCCCGACCGTGTCATCCATGATTTGAACAAATTCGGCATCTAAATACCCCAGCATCGGGGTCGTCATCGCTTTGAGAACCCGCGCATTGGCTTCGCTCGGTCCTGGACCGAGTAGCACGCGCGGGGACGCTATTAATTCATCATACACTGTTTTAGCAGGCTCCTCAGACATCATTTAAATCACAATTTTCAGAATTCAGAATTAGAAGAAATATGCCATAAAAAGGGAGGGTGCTGGACGGCACCCTCCCTTCAGAAGAACCTCACTCAGGAGAGCGAGGCTATACGGGCAGAATGTGGCAATTACTCACCACCGCCGCCACCACCGACAGTCTCACGAATTTCCAGATTATTCGCTCGCATGTAAACTTGAATCTGCTGGATCTGACTGATTGCATACGTGAGTGCCTGGTTGACTTTTGTGTCTACAGGCGGCGTTGTCTCATATTTTGCCCACAAACGGTTGAAGTAATCCAACGCATCGTTGAAATGTGAATCATCGCTATCGGCTAACACCATGTATGCTTCACCAATTTGTACGAGACCAAGGTCCGCATATTTGGTTGTCGGATATGCGTCAAGGATCTTCTGGTACTCACTGATAGCGGCTTCGATTGCTGTTTTCTGCTCATCACCTCTCGCGAGTTTAGCTTCATTTAGCATATCAGTTGCGCGCTCATACTCGTAGAAGGCAAGTGCACTGGCGGTGTCGTTGAGATAGCCCATTGCTGTCGATTTTGACTCGTTACCGATACCAGGTGTATTGATCGCCGTCTGATAGTTCTCTATCGCCATCTGATAGAGACGAATCCGCTCCGCCTGTTCCAGACCTTGTTCGGAGCCAGCGTTGTAGTACTTATTGCCGATATTGATGAGTGCATCGGCGGTGTACTGACTGTTCGGATATTCAGCGGCGAGTACCTCGTTCGCCTCAAAGAGCCGATCATACCAGCGTTGTTTTCCTTCTTCATCGCCTGATTTTTCGGCAGCTTCACTGAGAAGCTGCGCACATGTAGAGATAGCGTACAAAGATTCAGCCGCGCTCTTGTGCGTTTTGTTCACAGAACGGACCTTTTCGTATTCTTCGATGGCTTTCTCAAATTGTTGTGCGGCGTAGTAGGATTCCCCAACATGATACTGCCAGAAAGCGGCATCGTTCGCGCTTGGATAGCGATTCACCATATCTCGGAAGACATCTCCAGCGGCAATGAAGTAACTCACCGCTTTTTCAGACATCTCACCGTCCATACCGACCTGCATACGACCGAGTTCAAAGTTCGCAGCAGCGAGGTAATTCAGCGAGGTCTCCGTGTTTTTACGAAGCCCGTCCGATTTCGGGAAGAGTCCTTGATCGGCGTAACTCACGAAAGTTGTGAGCGGTGTTAGCGCACTCGTAAGGTCTTGCGGGAGTTTCACGCCAATCCCGACAGAGTAGTAAATCTGACCGGCTTGGAACAGCGAATTCTGAACATACGGAATGACCGTTTGTTTGTCCGCTTTTTCTACGGGTGCCGCGATTGAGGTGACTTCAAAGAATGTCCCTGCAGCGTTCCGGCTTGCATCGATGTAAGGCTGCAGATCCGTACCCGCCTCTGTAGAGAAGAGGGAACGTGCCTTGTCGGAATAGAGGAAACCGAGGTTATATTGCGCAGCGGCTTTTTCTGCCACAGTCGCGTTCGCACTTCCTTTGGTCCGATCAAGTGCTTCAACCGCTTCAGCGATCGCTTCATCCAAGCGTCCTAATTCAACATAAAGAGTTGAACGGCGAATGCCTGCATCCGCTACCATCGAGGCAACACTTGCGTTTTCTGAACCGCTATGTTCTCCGATTAGGGTTTGGAAAACTTCCAGTGCCTTGCTCGGTTGTTGCAGTTGGTCTTGATAAATCAAGCCCATCCGATAGTAGGATTGTGCTTTGACGAGCGTGTCCTCTACCAACTCAATGGCGTTCTGGTAGCTCATCAACGCGTCCTGATAAGTCTTGAGTTGTTCCTCTTGGGCAAATGCCATCGCGAAGTAGGAACGTCCCTTCATGTCCGCGTCATCGGTGTTTTCAATAATATACTGGTACTCTTGCACCGCTCCGGCGTGGTCACCGAGAGTCGCGTTGAGTTCAGCGAGACGTGAGTGCGCTTGGAAGATAAGCGTCTTCCGCGCTTCATCTTCGGTCTGTCCTTCTAACGCCGTAACTTTCTTGAATGCGTCTGCTGCACCTTTGGTGTCGTCTAACCCGAGCAACGCTAAACCGGCAGTGTAGTTAGCACTGATTCGGTTGTTCGCATCGTCGGTGAGCGTTTCCACTTTTTCCGCCGCAGCGACAGCATTCTGGAGGCTCAACTGCTTGCTGCCTGCATCTGTTGCAGCTTGTGCGATTTGATAATGACAGACTGCTGCTTGATACTGCGCATTCGGTGCAAGTTCGTTATTCGGGAAAGTTTGCACGAAGAGGAGATACTCCGCAAGTGCTTCGTCATAACGTTTTGCACTATAGTAGGTGTGACCGATCTTCAACTGTGAGCGACTCCGTGCTTCTACCTGCGCACCTGTGTTATCAACAATCCGCTTGAGTGAAGCCACGAGCTCATCAACATCAACATCTTCGCTGGTGTTTTCAATGGCGGTAGCCTTAATCAATTCGATCTGGCCGAGTGCCTTGAGAACAGCCTCGTTGTCACTGTCGGCATATTTTTCGTGCGCTTGGTCGACGAGTTGAAGAATGAGGGGCCATTTTTCCGTATCATTCTGTTTTTGGGCGGCATCGCGATAGGCGAGAGCCAAACCGTAATACGCCTCAATAGCGTTGGGGCTATCGGCATAGTCGGCAATCACGCGTTTGAACGCAGTCTCGGCGGGTTCCAAGAGTGCCGGATTCTCAGAAGCTACTTGATAGTAACAAAGTCCGACAAGGTAAAGCGCATCATCTGCGTATTCACCTACTGGGTTGCCATCAACCACAGCTTGATACTGGACAGCTGCCTCTTCAAACCGTTCTTCAGCACGGAGCATGTCAGCGAGTTTGAGTTCTGCTAACGAACGGTTATTCGGATCAGCGAGTTTGTCTAAAATGCTATTGTAGTAGTTAATCGCACCTTCTTTATCGCCTTCCTTGACATGGCTATTGGCGACGAGAAGGAGTGCGCGTTCATAGTATTCACTCGTCTCAGGGATAGATGCATAACGGTCGCGGGCTTCACCCCAGCCACCGAGCATTTCATGAGAGAGTGCTTCGTTCATGATACACGCTTCTACCTGAGCGACACGTTCACCGAAGTCATCGTAACGTTCTTCAGCGACACCGGGGAGGAAGGCATCGTCACTAAACATGGCGATAGCTTCCTGATATGCAGAAACGGACTTCTCAAGGTAAGCCTGGTTGAAGTCGGTGCCTGCATCACCTTCCTGATAGCCTTCAGGTTTGGCGGCTTCGTAGTAGGAACGACCTTCAAAGAATTTACCCATCAACTTGACGAGATGGAATTTCGGTAGCGGGCGGTAATCCCACAACTTCGCATATTCTTCAGCGGCTTCAACGTACTGCTTGAATTCAGTTCGTTTGATGTCAGCGAAGCGGAGTTGTACCTCTGCAGCGAGAATATCGAATTCGTTATCGTTTTTGTTTTTCTCGATAAACTCGTGTGCGACTGCCTCCAACTCTTCCTTCCGTCCGAGATCGTTGAGTGCCCAAATCGCGCCGTAGAGTGCATGCGGTGCAACAGGATCCTGCGGGTAGTTATCAATAGTTTTCTGATACCACTGCAGTGCGAGTTCGAGCGTCGCCATCCCTGCTTCGGTTTCTCCAGCCTTTGTCTGGTTACTACCGAGTTGGTAGTATGCTTCACCGATCTGATAGGAGCAATAAGGAATGTAATCGGTCTCTTCTTGGTGTTCATTAATAACACGTTCATAAGCGACAGCCGCCTCACTCCAATTCTCTAATTTGAAGTAACTATCGGAAATACCAACTTTCGCTAAAGCGATAAAGTCGCTCTCTGGGTATTCTTCAAGGAGGCTATTATAGGAGACAATGGCGTTTTCATAGTCGCCTTGGTCGAAGTAAGTACTTCCGATAGCAGACTGGATTTCTGATTGAAGTGTACGGTCAGCAGTGTTTTGGAGTGCCAATTCATAGTTAACACGTGCGTTGTCATAGTCCTTCTGCCGAGCGTAAATCGCGCCTTGGTCGAAGTATGCCGCCGTGACGTATTGACTTTCAGGGAATTGCGTGATGAAGTTGGTATACCGGCCGATCGCTTCATCGTCCCTACCGAGTTGGTTCAAGCTATAAGCGGCTTTATACATCGCTTCGGCTTGCAGATCGGGATAGTTTTTGAACTCTTCTGTCGCGATCTTATCGAATTCCTGATACGCCTGCTCATAGTTGGATTCATTAAGGAAGGACTGCGCGATCAAATGCTGTGCATCATCCTTAAAATCGGAGTTTGGAAAACCATCAAGAACAGCTTTGAATCCCTGTCGGGATTCTTCATAGTTTTGTAGTTTATAGTTGAGCTGCCCGATAGCATACCAAGCGTTTTCAACGGAGAGGCTGTTCGGGAAGTTCTCAATGAGCTGCATGAATTTTGGCTCAGCCAATTCAAACTGCTCTGTCCGATAGAGGATGTGTCCCCAGAGATAGGTCAACCCCTCTTGGTGTTTCGGAATAGTTGCTGTCGGTGCAACCTTTTCAATGTACTCAAGCGCAGTGTCGTAGTGATTGACGTCGCCTGATTGATCAGCGAGGCGTGAGTAACTCACTGCGATCCTAAAGTTAGCGAGGGTCGTGAAATCCTTGTCAATAACTTCAGTTTTCACACCGCGCTTTGTTGCTTCTTCGAGTGCCTCAGCATACTTGTCAATCGCGCCCTCATAATCCGCCTGTCCATATAAATCTTCAGCGGATTGGAAGAGTTGCTCCACCTTTTTGGAACTACCCATCATAAAAGGTGAAAGGAGAGCAACTAATAAGGCGAGGCCACCAATAATGCCCAAAATCCTTGGGTTCATTCGTATTCTCCTTGTTTACGTCGCGCGCTGAAAAGCACGCCCACGGGATTTAAATACTTAAGTTAACTTCAAACACTTTTCGATAGAATCTTTAATTATAGGACTTACGCAGCACCCTTTGCTGGCGAGGTTTAAAACCTCGCCAGCGGCGTGTGATCCGTGAGAGGTCATCAGAAAACTGCGTAAGTCCTAAATTATCAACTTTACTATGCTATAATAATACTTATCTATAACTCTTTGGAATCGTAGACTTCTGGAACCGACAATGTTTCCAATGGCACGTCCAACAATTTTTCTGAGAAGCCTTTAAACTCGTTCCACTTTCGTTCATACTGTTGAAGTCCGTGTTGTCCGGCTTCAATACCTTTCAACAGGAGCAATGCATACCTGTTTTCGGTTAACACATCACGGCTGGTAAGACCTGTTCTGAATGCTCCTTGTGCTGGAAATTCGGCATAAGCAAGCAATTCCGAATCAATGTCTAACGCGACACTCGGTACTGCTTCGGAATCACTCTCGCGAAGTGTCGTGAAAATATATCCGTCTGTTATCGGTTCATTGGTGAATTCCCAAACGTCGGAACCTGAATCAACAGCCGGGGTTTCTGTTGTGCGTTCACTGCTGACATTTCGCCGAATGCCTATCGATTGCGCGACAGTATTATCCTGTTTGATAGCAAGCGTTGCAGTGGGCTGAACCGAGACAGGTGAGTCGGCAGAGAAAATTCGGGTTTTCGCTGCTGTATACAAGCGTCCAAGCAGATGCTCTCCATTATCGTGTGGTGAAATCTGGTGTAGTAGGAGCGGTGCAGCAACCAACATTGTCATTGTCAGCGCGAGCACATAATACGAGAAAGCATGTCGTCTGATGGATAGAAATCCGCTAAGCCGGGACCCATCAATGCGTCGATGTACCTGGGTCAGCAGGTGCCATCCAAGACGAGTTAAGGCTGCGTGAAACCGTTGATGGAGGGCAGTTGGCGCGCTCTGTTCAATACGTTGTTGGAGTTGTGTTGTAAACCGGGCATAATAGGCATCGGATGCCTCCGGTTCAACGTAAAAGTTTTCGAGGAGGTGGTTCGTCTTTTTCAGGTTAACGATTTCCTGTTTACAAGATCGACAGGAACGCAGATGCAAAGCAACATCGACTGTCTGCCGTTCGGAAAGCGTTCCATCTATATAGTCGGATAAAAGGCGTTCTATTTTGTCACACTTCGATCTCATTATTATTCTCCGCGATCTCGCGTGCTTTCACGCGCCTACAACTATGAGAATCAACCGATTTCAGTCGTTGAAATCTATCTTTCAGTCAGAATCTGCCTAAATATTACTGGCATCAACGTAGGGTTTGAGCAAAGTTCGGAGTTTTTTACGCGCATAGTGCAAACGCGAACGGACTGTGCCTTCGGAGCAGTTAAGAATTGAAGCGATCTCTGCGTGCGTTAAGCCTTCAAATTCATGAAGGATAACGACTGTTCTATGCTTGAGTGAAAGACTGTTAACTGCCTTTGTGACATAGTGTCGAAGTTCGGCTTTTTCGGCGTGAACATGTGGGTCACTGGCGATCTGCGCTTGGTGTCTCGTGGTAACTTCATATTCACCTTCTGCCGCTGCCTCAAGTGCGGATTCCCGCCGCCGCTCCCTACGCTTGACAAAGTTCAGTGCTTCGTTGACTGCTATTCGATAGAGCCACGTTTCAAAAGCCGCGTCCTTTCGGAACGTCCGAATCGAACGGTATACCTTAATAAAGGTCTCCTGCATGACATCATCAGCATCGGTATGGTTTTTGGTAATTTGCATAGCGAGACGGTAAACCATCCGTTTATATTTTTCTACCAAGGGTGCCAATGCTGTCTCGTCGCCTTCACAGAGATCGGCAATGAGCAATGCTTCAGTTCTTTCCACCGAACTTTATCTCCTTGAGGTTTCTAACTGATTAATCGGTTAGACAACGCCTTTTCAAAAACCGTTCAAAAAATTTTGGTTATCAGTTTTCAGAGGTCGGGAATCGGAGTATTTTGCTTAGGTATTTCTGCGAATTTTCCTCTTCCTACGATTTTATTAACGTAAACTTGAAACCCATTCTCCATACCTACCCTTAGAGAGCTGCCTACTTCAGATACGCCGCATAATAGACACACGCCGTCCGTGGACAGTTATGTCGCTAATTTGCGTTGGAACGCATGAAAAGAGGTTACCAGCGAAGCGTTTAGGTTGAGTGCCTTGAGGCGGTTGAGGTCGGTTATCGCTTCAAGACTCGGTTTGAGAGCATTGACATCGACATCAGGGAAACGCGCTTCAAGAGTTGCCAAAGTATTTTCAATCGTCGTTTGGCGCGCGCCTTGCTCAATGCCGCGTTGTATGATGCGTTCGTAAACAGGAGATTCTTGCATGATTCCCTCCAATACCGGATCCTGAAAAAGTTCAGGCGGATGGACTAACCCTCCAAAAACGGAGAGGGCATATAATAACGTGCCTCGCGTCTGTTTATCTACCGACGCAGCTTTCGTCGTGTCTATACACCTTTCAACCCACACTGCAGCCGTCATACCTGAAGGGGGCTTCATTAGAGGTGTAAACGGCAGCAATCCAACAGCCTCCGGATCTAAATATGCCTCGCCTTCTAACTCATACATACGGATCACATTATACGTGAACCGCAAACTCCCAATCCTCTCGTCTCCATACGCGTAGTACCCCGGATCGCTTTGTCCCGCAGGTGGACGAAGATAGAACACTGTGGAATAGACGTTCATCTCATGCTGATGTACGAGGAAACTTGCATACGCCAACATCCGCAGCGACATCGGTTTATCTTGGCTGTCCTCGGTTTGTGCCTCTATATGCAGAATCGCGTCTTCGCCTCTGTCAGACAGTGATATCCAAAACGTCAGATCGCTGTGATGTAGTTTCACCGTGGGTTGCTCAGTGTTCAGAGGGGCTCCAACTTCTACGTGGTCTGTATTCAGTGCTAACGCCGCGAGTTGATCCGGAGAGTAATCTCCCAGGTGTTTAAAGAGTTCATCGTAGTGTGCCATTATGGGTATTATACACGCCGTTAAGAAAAATATCAAGAAATATAGTAAAACGTAGAAAGTTGTCCATAGCAACTTGCGATATTATAACATTATTCTGAAAATTGTGTAAAGAAGAATTTGGTCATTAACCATTAAAAAAGGGCAACGTATTAAAAATACGTTGCCCTTGTTATCGAAATAGCCTCGACTTTACTCTTTACCCTTGGTTACAAAGGTTACGCTGACCTTAGTCTCGTTACCGGCAGCGTCTTTGACTGTGCCTGCGATAACATAGGTCGTTTCGTTACCGATCTCTTTACCTGCGACAGATTCAAGCGTCCCTGTGGTGCCTTCGACTTTTCCAAGCCAACCGACATCATCGCCACCTTCAGTCTGCAGAGCAATGTTACCGGTGACATCTTCACTGAAAGTAATCTCGATGCCATCGGTGTTAATAGGTTCAGGATCGACATCTTTATCACCATCTTTGACGGTTCCGCCGGTGACTGTGGGTGCCTCGGTATCCGGTTCGGTGACCGTATAGGTCAGGCTCGTGCTTCCGCCGCCGTTTGTCCAGCTAACGTTGAGGGTAAGGGCACCGGGGGTAAATGGACCCGAAACTGTACGGGACTTCCCAGCACCTGATACAACACCAGCCGGACTCACCGTTACGTCGCCCGGGTCGTTGTCAAAGTTCAGCGTGATAGTGGCGTTTGCTGCAATTTCCCCGCCAGCTGGCGTCGCGCTCGTGAAAGCGGCATCTGCAGGTGTGTCATCATCTGTCTCATCGCCACCACAGCCGACCATCAGCGAGAGGGCAAACAAGCCTGCCAGTAATAAAGCGAAGGTTCTAAACAATTTCGTCATTAGAGTTAACTCCTTAAATTGTAAAGTTTATCAAAATACACCCCTTGAATAGGGGGCTCTAAAACTTTCGGTACTTCCCCGCAGATGCTCACGAAAGCACCAAGGGAAAGTCGGTTCAGTTACGCCGTTGCTTGTACAATTCAACAGCGTCCTTGAAAACCTACGATCATATTCTCGTTAAGTCAAGTAACATAGGGCTATTTCGTTTGTTGTTCTCTCCGCAGCGCGTAAAGAACAAACGGACACGTTGAGAACAGAATTTCGCGAGGGCAGTTAACAGAATAACACACCATTGAAATTGGATTGTTGCACCCCTCGCCCGAAAGTCAATATCTAAACGAGTACCTCAAAGTTTAGCAAAAATTGCAAACTTTGTAAAGGTAAATTACGAATTTTCTCAAAATTATACAAAAGTTAGTCTCTTTTGTCAAGAGAAAACTTCATTTTACCGTAAATTTACCATAAATTTAAACGGTGTCAAGTAAAAAATCATAGACGTACTCGTCCAATCAAGTTTAAGGACATTATATAGTATACCATAAACCCTTAAAAAAAGCAATTTTTTTTAAGGGCAGTCAGCACTCGGCTTTCGGCGTTCAGCCACAGTATTTGGCATGCCTGATTCACTTGAATGCTACGAGGTTCTCTGGCTGACAGCCGATGGAAACCGACAGCCGACTGCCATTTACTAATTTTCAAACAATCCTATCTGCTCGCTTGCTGTACCGCTTGCATAAGTTTCAAGGCGTTCTGGATGCGTCAGTATATCAATAACTTTTTGGATTTCTGTTGGCGCGAAGGGAAGCGCGCCGGTCTTTATCAACTCTTGGGGCCCGTCGCGCTGCGGGTGCTGCGTGTCCCATCGACAGGTGAGGACGGATCTGTCCTGACGCTGGGCATACCGTGCCGTATGCATTGCACCACCGGTTTTTCGGGTCTCAATCACAATTGTTGCTATAGAAAGCCCACTAATAATACGATTTCTCTGGACGAGATTCGCTGGCGATGGTGCGGTAGGGAAGGGATGCTCCGAAAATAGACACCCGTGCTCACAGATTTCCATAGCGAGATGGTTGTTTCGTCTCGGATAGATGGCGGAAATATCTGTGGCGATGACCCCAATCGTTTTGCCCATACCGGCGAGCGCGCCGGAGTGCGCATACGTATCAATGCCGGAGGCAAGCCCACTGACGACGGTAAATCCGGCGAGCACAAGCTGCGTTGCGAGCGAGAGTGTCAACTCCATTCCTTCCATGCTCGGATTTTGACTCCCTACGATTGAGACACATTGATCATTGATTTCAGTCAACGCGCCGGTGCTGCAAAGGATGCCGGGGGCATCGGGAAGGTTTTTCAGTTGCGGTGGATAGGCTGGATCTTCAAGACACATCACCCTCACGTTCTGGTTTTCGAGTGTGTCAAGTCTCTCACGGAATGTCGGAAAGTTGCCGGATACCGTAAGTATCCGCGACGCGAGCACTGGGTTGAAGGAGGGCAGGCGTGCGATTTCAGGGAGCTCCGCTTCAAAAATCGCCTGTGCGCTTCCGAAGCGTGCGATCAACCGTTTAATCCGGACGCTACCGAGACCTTCAATCGAGGCGAGCGCAAGCCAATACTCAAGAGGTGTTTTCTTTTTTTTATCTGTCATGCGGGTTTACATTCCCATGGGGTATTTCCTGATATCACGCAAGTTGTCATTTTTGTAGCATAGCCTGTTAGTCTGTGCCTAAGGGGGCGCAACCTAACAGGATACGCTACAAAACCGTGTGGATCATCAACAATTTTCAATGAAAAAGGGACGCTGTATGCCTAAAATCTTATAGGTAGCAACTTGGGTTATATACCTTAATATATAATAGCATAACATTGGAGTGGATGTCAAAAAAACAAATTGACATTGCTCCGTAATTAAAGGTATACTTTAAAGCAGAGACTGGACTTACGTAGCACCCTTTGCTGACGAGGTTTCAAACCTCGCCAGCGGTGTGCGGGGCGTGGATAGTTATCAAAAAAATGCGTAAGTCCTACAGAGAATCGGATGAGGAGACGAAAATGGAGAACACCCCTATACGCCTGCTCTCAACAAACGGGATCAGCAGGCATTACGGTGGTGTCATTGCATTGTCTGAAGTGACAATGGCTGTACACCCCGGACAGATTTTCAGTTTGATCGGACCCAACGGCGCAGGTAAAACGACGCTCTTTAACTGCGTCACCGGACTGGATAAACCCACCTTCGGCACCGTTGATTTCTTAGGGAAGTCCATCACTGGATTCCGACCAGATGAAGTCACGGCACTCGGCATTAGCAGAACGTTTCAGAACATACGGCTCTTCGCGGAACTCACCGTCCTTGATAACGTTAAGATTGGCAGGCACCCGCGCACCAACAGCACATTCATCGGTTCTGTTTTTCGGACACATAGACAGAAGAGCGAGGAAGACGCAATCACCGCCCACGCCAGCGAGATGCTGGAGTTCGTCGGATTGGACGACATCAGCGATCAAACCGCTGGTAATCTCTCCTATGGCGATCAGCGACGTGTCGAGATCGCGAGAGCCTTGGCGACCGAACCGAGACTTCTCCTCCTTGACGAACCCGCCGCCGGAATGAACCCGCAAGAGACACAAGAACTCATTGACCTCATCTATGCTATACGCGAGCAGGGTGTCACCGTACTCCTCATTGAGCACGACGTGAAATTGGTGATGCAGATTTCGGATTGGGTCACGGTGCTGGACCACGGTGAGAAAATCAGTGAAGGATTACCGACAGACGTGCAGAACGACGAACGCGTCATTGAGGCATATTTAGGAGCAGCGGAAGAATAGTTATCAGTTATCAGTTATCAGTTAAGAGGTGTTTTGGTTCATCAAACCTCTCTTTAACTAAGTACTGAAAACCGTATAGAGGTGGATATGCAGGATTTTAGGAAACTACAAGTATGGCGCAGATCTCACGATCTAACTCTGAAGCTATATGAACTAACATCCCGATTTCCTCGTGTAGAGGTGTATGGACTTACAAACCAAATTCGTCGCGCGTGCGCATCGATTCCAACAAACATCGCTGAAGGCTGCGGAAGAGGGAGTTCAGCGGACTTTGCCCGTTTTCTTCAAATAGCCATGGGTTCGGCAAGTGAAACGGAGTATCTTGTTCTTCTTGCCCGCGACCTTGAATACATCAACGCAAGTCAATATCTTGAACTAACTGATGCAATCGTTAGCATTAAAAAGATGCTAACTGCTTTTCTCAGAAATATCAGAGCCGCAAGTTGACAACTGAAAACTGAGTACTGACAACTAAAACAATGCTTGAACTTAGAGACATTCATACATACTACGGGAATATACGGGCGGTCCGAGGCATCTCGGTCACTGTCAACGAGAACGAGATGGTATGCTTGATTGGTGCCAACGGTGCAGGAAAATCGACGACACTCATGACGGCATCCGGTATCCATACACCCGTCGAGGGCAGTGTCCATTTTGATGGCGAAAACATCACATCGATGTCTGCGGAAGAACGTGTTGCCTTGGGGATCTCACAGGTGCCGGAGGGACGGCTTATCTTTGCAGAAATGAGCGTCCTTGAAAACTTAGAACTTGGTGCTTACACGAGAAGCGATAAGCAAGGCACCAGAGACGATTTAGACAGAATTTTGCAGTTCTTTCCGGTGCTGCGGGATCGTCAGAAACAGCGCGGCGGCAGCCTCAGCGGTGGCGAGCAACAGATGCTGGCGATCGGGCGTGCCCTGATGTCGAAGCCGAAACTCCTCTTGTTAGATGAACCCTCCTTAGGACTCGCACCGCTCATCGTGAAACAGATATTTGAGATTATTGAGCAGATTAACACCGATGGCACAACCATCCTGCTCGTCGAACAGAACGCGCAAATCGCGCTGCAAGTGACCGATAGAGGCTACGTCATGGAAACGGGTGAAATCACGATTGAAGGCACCTCTGACGACCTGTTAGCCGATGAACGCGTCCGGCAGGCTTACCTTGGAGAATAGAACACGATGTATCCGACAATCGTTGATTTCGGTCCCTTCGGTATCCACTCTTTCGGATTGATGTTAGCCACGGCGTTTATTACAGCCGTCTTTGTTATACAATCCGAATTGAAGCGGCGGGGTTTTATTCCAGAGCTTGCATCGAGCATCGTCATGGCTGCGGCTATCGGTGGGGTTGTCGGTGCGAAGATTTATTCTGCGCTTCTCGACGGTCATTTCTCTTTCCGGGAACTCTTCTCAACGGCTGGATTGGTCTGGTATGGTGGCTTCATCGGTGGGTGTCTCTGTGTTGCCTTTGTGGTTATCCGCTCTCCGAACCCGTCCCTACCCACACTTGACTGTGTTGGTCCCGCGGTCATCCTCGGTTACGGAATCGGCAGAATCGGGTGTCTCCTCGCTGGCGACGGCGACTATGGACCGCCGTCCGATGTGCCGTGGGCGATGGCGTTTCCAAACGGCACCGTCCCGACCGATGTTCCTGTTCATCCGACCCCTATCTATGAGACGCTCATGTCGTGTACGTTTTTCGGTATCCTCTGGTCGCAGCGGCGTAAACTTGAGACGGTCCCGGGTGTGATATTCGGCGCAAGTTTTGTGCTGTTGGGTGTCGAGCGTTTTATCGCCGAGTTTTGGCGGCGCACGGACCATGTATTAGGATGGCTAACGGCGGCGCAAATTCTGAGTATCGTCGCATTCGTCGGTGGGATCGCATTCATTCTCTGGATACGCACGCGTCCGCGTGTCGCGGAAGGAGACGTTGGCGACCTCGTCAGTGAAACAGCGGAAGAGGGTGAGAAACCGGAACCCCGTCAACGGAACAGAAGTCGCAGACGGCGCCAGCGGCGGTAGCAGATAGGTCGAAATCCTTCAGTTTTCCACTCTTCGCTGGCGAGGTTTCAAACCTCGCCAGCAGATACGTTGGCGTAAGTTCTGAATTTAAAAGATGTCGTCAATCGTCTCTGCCTCAAAGATTTTCTCAAAAAGGTCATTCAGCTGCGCAAGGTTTTGTATGGCATTTATCTGCGCGGTGATATTTTCTGGGAGGCTGCCGAATTGGATCTGTAGAGCTCGGAGGACCGCATCCCGTTTTCCGCGTATTTCGCCTTGTTCGATGCCTTGCTCTAAAAGGGTGCCTGTTAATGCTTCTGCCATGGTATCCACCTCCATGTTGTGGGTGTGTTGGTCCAGAATCGTTATCAATCCGGCGTGTTCTTCAGTCGGACGGCGGTGCAAGATCAAGAGGAGAAAATATCCAACTACCCGTCGTATGGTGCGCTCTTTATTATATAACCTAAGTTGCCATCTATTTGTGCACATAGCACTCCGCTGGAGTGCAAGAAGTTGTAGACCCATTTTCTATAGATATAGCACCCCTACGGGGTGAGGAAAGAGACAAAAAACCCTTTCTGACAACGGGCAAAACTCGTTAGTAGCAACTTGGGTTATTATATAGCATAGTAGGTGTTTGGCAGAAAATCAAGCGGATTTGGTAGTTCAGTTCTCCCGTTTCCCACTACTCTACAATTACCGATTTGCTACTAACAAAATTTTGGTGTTTTTGCTTGGGGGTTTCTGCGTATCTCAAGGGTTCTCAAGGACTTTCCCCACCCCGTAGGGGTGATATTGCTTCGCAGTGAGAATAGAAAACGGTGTATTTCAGCAACCGCACCCCGTATGAAGATTAAGAATTTAATCGGGTAATTTTCTCCGATGTCCGGTGTCCCTTCCCAGTAACGGGTGGGAGCCCCCCTTCCCAGTAACGGGTGGGATGGCTTCGGCTTTCGGTTCCAAACCGCACCTACCGGACCGGGGGCGAATTAGAATTACCGATTTAAATAATTAAACTTCATTATCCTCGCCTTCTCCAAAGTTTCGTATAGATAGCAACTTGGACTATATACCTTAATATATAGAGGACACATCTTGGATACAAAACGCATCTGTCTCTGGTCGGGACCCCGGAACGTTTCGACCGCACTCATGTACGCTTTCGCACAACGCAGCGATACGCAGGTCATCGACGAACCGCTTTATGCACACTACCTCCAAACGAAATACGGCACCGAGGCACGCGATAGCACACATCCCGGTGCAACGGAGGTGATGGCATCCATGTCAACCGACAGTGAGCAGGTTATCCGCGAGGTCATCCTCGGTCCGTGTGAGAAACCGGTGCTTTTCATGAAACAGATGGCGCACCACCTCATCGATATCGACCTACGTTTCCTTGCGCGGACCCACAATGTTTTCCTCATTCGTGATCCGCGCGAGATGCTGCCGTCCCTCACGAAGGTTATCGGCACACCGACGCTTGCGGATACGGGATTCAAGACGCAGCACGATCTTTTTCTGGCGTTACGCGAGGCTGGGCAATCGCCGCCGGTGCTGGATGCGCGGCTCTTGTTAGAGGATCCGGCGAGTGTGCTTGCGCAGTTATGTGAGCGATTAGAGCTGCGGTTTGAGGATTCGATGCTGTCATGGGAGGCAGGTGGGAATCCAGCGGATGGCGTGTGGGCACCGTATTGGTATCAGAATGTGCATCGGAGTACGCGGTTCGCACCGTATCGTCCGAAGTCGGAGCCGTTTCCGATGGAATTAGAGGCGGTATTTGAGGTGTGTTCACGGTATTATGAGGTATTGCGCCAAGAAGCGATTGGGAGTTAGTCCTGTAGGTTGGGTTGAACGGTGTTGAGAGGGTGGATGTTGGTGTTTGAAACACACTTCAAATCCAAGAAGCTGCCCTATATGCTCAAGCACATAGTGAAACCCAACTTCATACCGTAGTGCCGTAGGTTGGGTTGAACGTTGTTGAGAGGGGCGATGTTGATGCCTGAAACACACTTCAAATTCAAGAAGCTGCCCTATATGCTCAAGCACATAGTGAAACCCAACTTCATACCGTAGTGCCGTAGGTTGGGTTGAACGTTGTTGAGAGAGGCGATGCTGATGTTTGAGACACACTTCAAATCCAAGAAGCTGCCCTATACACTCAAGAACATAGTGAAACCCAACTTCATACTTGATTTCTGGTTGATGTGGCGTGCGTGTAGAAAAGTTTGTTTTTCTATAATTTTACAATTTTGGTGGAATCCGTTCAACCCAACCTACAGGACGCTTCAATTTTATTTCCAAACTCACGTAAATTGACACCTATGGGTTGATCACCACGAAACCCAGCAATTTGTAATAACGGAGGTGTGCATGGAATATCGCCGTGTAAAAATCGAAGGCAGAACTTATTTCTTTACACTTGCCACCCATAATCGCAGACCGTTTCTCTGTTATCCAAACAACGTAGAATTGTTACGCCGAGCGTTTCAGCATACGATGCAACGGTATCCTATGAAAGTTGATGCCTTTGTTCTGCTGCCTGATCACCTCCACACTGTCTGGACGTTGCCTAAAGAGGATTGCAACTATTCAACGCGATGGCGGTTAATCAAAAGTTATTTCAGTCGGCATTGTCAGGACAAATATGATGGTGTTATTTCCACATCGCGGCAAAGCAAACAGGAGCGAGGATTTTGGCAACGTAGGTTTTGGGAACACTTGATCCGAGACAATCAAGACTTCATCAATCATGTCGAGTACATTCATTACAATCCAGTTAAACACGGTTTGGTGGCTGCTCCCAAGGATTGGGAACATTCCAGTTTTCATCGTTACGTCCAAGCGGGGTTATATGATGAGATGTGGGGCGCAGGGGATGAAGTCTTGTTTCATGAAACAATCGGTAATGAATAAATTGATGTGGATTTATCGTAGGTTGGGTTGAACGGATAGGATCAAAGAAGTGCACGGTTGAGGAATGGTATGGGGTTCATACGCCTTTCCTCGGAGAAATACCGAGAGAAACCCAACATTTCCTTCTTGAGAATAGGATTTATCGTAGGTTGGGTTGAACGGATAGGATCAAAGAAGTGCTTAGTCGCTGAATAGTATGGGGTTCATACGCCTTTCCTCGGAGAAATACCGAGAGAAACCCAACATCTTCTTACACCGTCAGCGTTTGAGTTGTTGGGTTTCGCTATCTATCTCTATGGGTATGTTTTTTTGGAAGGGGAAATGGTTTGTATCCGCGAACTGTTTTTTTGTTTTCGCTCAACCCAACCTACGGAGGTGTCAAGTTTTCTTGTTGGGTTTCGCTATCTATCTCTATGGGTATGTTTTTTTGGAAAGGAAAATGGTTTGTATCCTCGAACTGTTTTTTGTTTTCGCTCAACCCAACCTACAGAGGTGTCGAGTTTTCTTGTTGGGTTTCGCTATCTATCTCTATGGGTATGTTTTTTTGGAAGTGGAAATGGTTTGTATCCTCGAACTGTTTTTTTTGTTTGCGCTCAACCCAACCTACGGAGGTGTCAAGTTTTATTGTTGGGTTTCGCTGTATATCTCTATGGGTATGTTTTTTTGGAAGTGAAAATGGTTTGTATCCGCGAACTGTTTTTTTTGTTTGCGTTCAACCCAACCTACGGAGGTGTCGAGTTTTCTTGTTGGGTTTCGCTATCTATATCTATGGGTATGTTTTTTTGGAAGTGGAAATGGTTTGTATCCTCGAACTGTTTTTTGTTTGCGCTCAACCCAACCTACAGTTACCGATTATCTTCTGAAATTTTCTCCAAGATTTGCTCAAAGAGCCGATCCGCCTCAGCATCCCGTTTCGTCTGCTGGTCACGATACTCTTTCACCAAATCCGCCAATGTCGGTTCCGCGGTATCATCACCGATGGTTGTGGCACCGTTTGCGGGGAGTCCTAAGAAGATAACGTCCAACGCCTTATCGAACGTCTTCGCTGTCCCAAGTTCACTCGACCCGGCTTTCACGACCACCATCTCCAACTTCGGGCGGCGCGGCTTATCATCATCAGCGTCGGTTTGCTTCGCTTGCAGATAGATCGCTTCAACGTAAAAAAGCGCGTCCTCAATCGGGATGATGAGCAGATTGCCACGAATAATGTCGCTCGTCTTCGCCCACCCGACCTGTTCCTGCCCGGTTTCCTTATTGATGTCCTCCTCGACCTGTGTCGGTCCTACAACATCTGCTCCATCCGGCAGGATATAGACGATACGCTCCCCGTAGTTCGGTTGATCGCAACGGGCGACCATCCACGCCTTCAACCGTTTCTCTCGCTTCGGTGGCGTAAACGGAATCACATTCACAAACTCGGTTTTCTCCTCACCTGGCAACTTCAGCATTGCATAATACGGCATCATCTCCTGATCCGCCTTCGACGAGTAGTACGCCTCCTTCGGAATCAACCAGCGATCCCTTTTATAATAAAATGAATCCGCATCCTGATGATAACTTCCGTACATCTTCGCTTGGATCCGGGTGAGATAATCTGGATAGCGGAGGTGTGCCGCCAACCCCTCCGGCATCTCCGACACCGGTTTAAAGAGGTTTGGAAACGCCTGCTGATACGCTTTCATAATCGGCTCATCGTGCCCTTTCTGTTCGATCGCATAGAAATTCACTGCACCGGTATAGGCGTTCACGACAGCAACCCCCGCATTTCGGATGTAGTTAAACGTCTTGAAGTTCGGCTCCATGTAGGGATCGTTCTCCGTCAGCCGCGCCGTGTCATCAACATAGACCTGCGCGTTCGGATGATACCGGCTCGTCACATAGAAATCTATGATCCAGTATAAATCTCCGTTATTAATGACGATGTACGGGTCAGGATCGTAATTAAGGAAGGGGGCGATATGTGAAACCCTGTCTTTGATGAGCCGATCCCCGCGACGCGTGCCAATCTTTCGCCGCAACATGACTCGACTCTCCGGTGTCAACCGCTCTGACCGGAGCATGCGGAAGAAATCGAAGCGGAGCGCGAAACAGAACCGACGGAACCAGCCGCCTAACGCGATACCACTGTCGCCTGTGTAGGTGTGTTCTTCCCATGTTTCCGTTTCTGGCTGTGGTGGTGTCGTTGTATCACTATCGCTTTGGACACCAACCTCTTGCCGCTCTGTGTTGACAATGGCGTAGTCGTGCGTCATCTCGCCGTAATAGATCTGCGGACGTTCAACCTCAAGTGCCTCGTACGCACTGGTTATCGGTGTCCCCTGCACCCAGAGGTTCGGGTATCCATCCTCAATAAATTCGTTCACAGGGGATACACAAACCCCGTAGCCGTGTGTATATTGCAGCTTCAGCGGCTCCCACCCGAAAATATCGTCCTCCGGACGCACCTCACGCGCCGCAATCAATACCTGCCGGTATTCACCATCGACCATATATCTATCGACATCGGTGTAGGGATGGAAATCGTAATTCGTCACAATCTGCGCCTCACGGAGTGCTTCATATAGCACACGTCGGTCCCACAGTTGGATATTATTTTTTACCTCTTCGTTCTCAGTAATCATATCCAGCGTCGCGGCTTTCTTCTCCCACTTCCGTGTCTCGATCGTCTCAAGTTCAAAGGCGTGCTGCGTCTCATCAATGTGCCGCTGCAAATAGCGTTTTTCTTTGTCAATAACGTTGATCCGTGCCTCCCAGAAATGGAGACCCAGTGGGTACGCATGGATCAACAGTACATAGCTCAGACCCCACACCGCCAGTGTCGTATACCACAACAGCCGTCTCCGCCAGAAGAGGTTCAGCACAACCGCTACAGCAATCCCGACCAGCACGCCGCAGTAAAGCTTCGTCGCGCCTTCCAAGTGTGCATCGGTATAGAACAATCCATGGAACGCTGACAACTCCTGTGTCAATGGACTTGTGTAGACCTTGCCCCAGAGATTGACATAGCTCCGCCAGCCCGCGACGACCAGCAGCAGCAGCCATAAAGCCGATCCGTGGAAGATGATGTGCCGCTTAACGCGCGCCATCGTGTGTGCATCCCGACGATAATAGAAATTATACATCAATCCAACGATGACACACGTCACCCAGATCGTTATCTGGACCCAAATGCTGATCCATTTATGCAGCGGAAAACTGAAAAGATAGAAGTTCCGGTCCCTCCCGAAGTGGAGCGATGCGTCTGTCGCTTCGGCAGCCACAGCGTCGGGTTGGTTCAGGTACAGAAGAAACGCGTTCTCCAGCAGGAGCATCGGTGCCGCGAGCAGTAGACTTGCGAATAAGGTGAGGCAAACGACCACCCGATGGAACGAGAACGTTTGCGTGTGTGTCCAACGGCGGAACTCGCTGGATTCCGGGCAGAGGATGTTCGCGATGGCGGTGTTGGCGTTCATGAACCCGGCAGCGATAATAAAGAAGAGTGCGAAGCCGAACCACCGTACCTTTTGCAATCCCCAGAACACATCCGTATAGACGACGCTCTCGAACCAGAGGTGCTCTGTATAGAGGTGCGCCAGCGGGAAGAAGCAGCTCACCGCGATTAGCGCGCCCAGCGTCCAGAGTAGGTACGCCTGCAATTTATTGTAGCGATCGCGCCGCCGTTGGCTGCTCCGTCGGTACCGGAAGACACCCCATATTAAGGTAACACCGACGAGGAGTCCGCTTAAAAGTAATTGTGCGATTGCAAGATTCACTGTCATCATGAATACCCCTATCGGATATTATAACATAGGTCGCGCCCGGTTCGCAACATTCGTTGTGTTCGTTGTCAGGACGATTTAGTTTTCGGTTTTTTAGTTCAATTTTAGATCCCCAGGCCCGGTAGGTGCGGTTTGGAACCGAAAGCCGAAGCCATCCCACCCGTTACTGGGAAGGGGGGTTCCCACCCGTTACTGGGAAGGGACACCGGACTTGAAAAAGAAGATTCAAAAATTCAGGCAATCCGATAATTTATTTAAAACTAAATCGTCCTGTGTTCGTTGTCAGACGCGCACCAATCCTGGCGGCTCTATTTCCCAAGCCCCGTAGGGGCGGCATCTGTGTAGAAAAACGGTCCTCCACCATCCCAAGCCCCGTAGGGGCGGCACCATATAGAAACTATAGGTATCAATATAACATGTAGGTTGGGTTGAACGGCGTTGAGAAGTTGGATGTTGATATGTCAAACACACCTGAAAAATAATATCCCGCCCTATCTATTCATGAACGTAGTGAAACCCAACTTTGCCCGCTCAGCGTCCCGAGAACTTCAGAGCAAAGCGTTGGGTTTCACTCGTTTTGTGGTGAATGTAGCGTCTTTGGGGAAAGTTGTGTATTTCTATGTTTTTTACGGTTTTTGTGGGATCCGTTCAACCCAACCTACGATGCCTGCGAACACGCCCACTCCCCGCTGGCGAGGATTGTATCCTCGCCTCTTTGTAGAAATAAATTATCGCTTGACACCCACCCCCGCCTTCTGTTATAGTGTAACCGAGGAGGATGTTCGCATGGCAAATCATTTTAACGATCTACTGCTTCAGACTTTAAAACAGATAAACGTCCGATTGGATCGGCTTGATGGACGCATGGACAGGCTTGACGCACGCATGGAGCAGAAAGTCGACAAAACAGACGTTGAAGTGCCCGATGGAAAGTTTGATGATGTCCTCTGCTGCTTGGACCGTATTGATGCTGAGTTAAGAACCCTCACTTGGATCATAGGGACTGAGGTTGCCATCATCGGAGTTATCCTCGTTTTCATTTAAAGCGTATTAGTGGAATCGCAATCAGTTGTCAGCCGTCCTCACGCCATCGGCGTGATATGTCTATAGAATGCTCCAGCGGAGTGCTATGTTCCCTCCCTTTGGGTTTAACATACAAAGTTGTCAGCCGTCCTCACGCCATCGGCGTGATATGTCTATAGAAATGGGTTGTGAACCGGACTGCACTCCAGCGGAGTGCTATGTTCCCTCCCTTTGGGTTTAACATACAAATCGGAATAAATATATAATGAGGAACACAAGAATTTATGGCGAATACCTATACGCAACTCTATATACATATCGTGTTTTCCGTAAAAGGTAGACAGGCACTTATTCCCAAGAAACATCATTTGAAAAAAACGTTTCGTGAGGAATATCTTGCGTTTTTGAAGCATTTTGGGGTTGCGTATGATGTGAAGTATATTTTTGACCCAGTTGCGGATCTCCCGGCTAAAGAATAATTTGTGGAGCTCTGATTTTCCGTGGACATAGCACTCCTACGGAGTGCGTTCTCTTAAATGCACCGTTTCTATTCTCACTGCGAAGCAATAGCACTCCTACGGAGTGGGGAAAGAGCCGAAGACCGTTTGTGAAATGTGCAAACCTTGACATTCCAACGACGGGTTTGGGGATTTTACCCACCACAGATGAGGTTTAAGAAATAAATTGGGTAATTGTGGAAACCACACAACGTGCGATGAATCACACGACTACGAACTGATCTGTTTGTTATCGCACGTCATAGAATTACCCGATTAAATTCCTAATCTTCATGAGGGGTGATATATCTATAGAAAATGCGTAAAAGTTTTGGAGGTTCAAGTAGATTTTTCGTCTCTTTCCCCACCCCAGAGGGGTGATATATCTGTAGAAAATGCTGCAACTTCTTGCACTCCAGCGGAGTGCTATGTCTATAAGGGGTGGCAACTTGCGTTATATCTATAGAAAATGCTCGCTGTCCCCACCCCAGAGGGGTGATATATCTATAGAAAATGCTGCAACTTCTTGCACTCCAGCGGAGTGCTATGTCTATAAGGGGTGGCAACTTGCGTTATATCTATAGAAAATGCTCGCTGTCCCCACCCCAGAGGGGTGATATATCTATAGAAAATGCAGTCTGCAACTTCTTGCACTCCAGCGGAGTGCTATGTGCACAAACTGGTGAAGACGTGCTGAAAAGACATGAGGACGGAGTTAAATTAAAAAGAGGAAAAAAATGAAACACACAACAAAAATTGAACTCGCAAATCGAAAAGATCAGTTTTTAGCAGAAGCCGGTGTTATCAAACCTGACGATATTCGGCAAGTGACCATCGAAGACGCAATCGTTGATACCGGTGCAACTGGTTTGTCTTTACCGAAACCGCTTATTCAACAACTCGGCTTGACACCTGTTAGAAGTAGAAGGGCACAGACGACGAACGGCATCGTAACCCGGACAGTTTATTCAGATGTACGGTATACCGTCTTGGAACGCGAGGGGACAATAGAAGTAGCGGACCTACCCGCCGGGCTACCTGTACTTGTCGGACACATGGTCTTAGAATACCTGGATCTCTGTCTCGACATCAGAAAAGGCATCATCTATAATCCAGACCACGACGATGAATGGATTGAAGACCAGCTCTAACAGAACTTTGGTCCCCCAGATCCGGTAGGTGCGGTTTGCAACCGCACCGGACTTCCACGCACCCCAGGTCCGGTAGGTGCGGTTTGCAACCGCACCGGATTTTACACAAAAACCTTGAAAACTCCAAAATCCTCTTGAATCCCGTAGGGTTCATTTGCTTGGGGTTTTTGCTTGGGTGTTTCTGCGGATTTCTTCAGTATCTGTGTAGAAAAACTAAACCGCTCTGCCCCCTCAAAAAAATGTTTGACAAAAAACACACGTTACGCTATAATTATAACGTTTCAACCACCAAAAACGCCAATAGACGCGTTTTTCACGGGTTTCCCAAAAAAATACTTGACAAAAAACCGGAATTCAGGTAGAATTCCAAGCAGTTAAAAAAGAGTTGACATTTTTTCGTAACTATTTTATCCTAATTGGTGTTAAAAAGGGTATAGGAAACTGTGAGGATGTGGCGTGAGAACCCCTTCCAACACGCAGATTCAATATTTCTTCCAAGGAAATTTGACAAAGAAAACGCATTCTTGCGTATAATTATAGATGTAGGTTGGGTTGAACAAACCGTTTGCCCCCCTGATAAGGGGGGATCAAGGGGGGTTCAGAAAACCGAAACCCAATGAAACTACAAGATTTTTTTTGAAGAAAAATTTGACACCAATACCACAAATATAGTATAATAATTGCTATATGTGGTAGGGAATCCAGAATTCCCAACACCAATGTAAAAGATTTGAGCGGGGTAGGAGGGGTTTTTAACCCCGATGCCTTACCGCAAAAAAGACTTAACATTTTTTCGTAACTTATTTACACATTAACAACGCTTATACAAGTGGTTTGGCTCAATCTACAAGCGAAGTATTACACAACGCACTATGGAAAGAACGCCCAAACCCAAATTTTTCAAGCGTATTTCAAATATTAAATGGTAGATGCGGTTTGTAACCGCATCGGATTTTTGAGAATACGCACCAAAGGTTAGTTCAGAATAGATTTTTTCCCTGAAAATCTGTTCTTGTTTCTTGATAACGAAGCACACGATGTGAAGTGTGCAGGGGCGTAATATCCCTACTGCCCCACGATATTTGATACGAATGTTTTTTAGTTTGAATTTAAATGGAGGAAAACTAATGTTAACGTTGTCAAAGAACTTGACATTTTCCTTGACGAGTTTAATTGTAATATTGGCACTTGCTTTTGTTGTGCCTTTAGCAATGGCTGAGACTGATGGACCGACAGTGAAAATTAGTGTAGCTGATAATGATGTCGGAGACGGTGTACAGACCGTTCCAGTCGATGCCAGTGTTGCTACTTTGGCTGACGATACAGCCGATGATCCGGTTGATGTAACCAATGACGTTGTTCTCATAACAATTGAGTTCAGTGATCCTGTGAGGTATAACGCTACTACTACCGAAGACGACACCACACGGTCTCAGTTCACCCCGGCTGTTGATGTTATGTTCGTGTATTCCCTTGGAGATAAGACTGTTGCTATTACCGCACCTACGATAACTTGGCAGCAGGAAAACAATAAGAAGTTCCGAGGACATTTCACATATGACACTACGCCCCTTACAGACGATGATGACAATACGAATGTTGCGTTTGATAAGGTGATTGTGTATATAGGGGAAAATGCAGCTATGGCAATCGGAGGTGACACTGCGGGAAAAAGTAACCAGGCCTCTGCTTTTTACATGTTTACGATAGTTGCACCCGACACAACGAAGCCAACAGCTACAGTTAAGTTGATAGACGGGAACACGGTATTCCCAGCGGATATGGCACTGATCGCTGGAGATACCGCCAGAATTCACATCATGCTCTCTGAAGCACCGAAAGAGTTCAAGACGGATCATGTTGTGGTTACGGAGGCGGATAAAGTCAGTTTTGATAAATTCAGCGATACAGTTTATATTCAGACGATCAAGCCGAAGTATGCCAACACAAATGACATTAAGGTCACCGTAAAACAGTTTGAGGATCGGAGAAGCAACAAGAGTGACGATCCTGCAGCAAAAGAAATCGCTTTCAAGGTGGCTGCGTCGAAAGTGGCAGCAAAACCAAAGACGGCGGGTACGAAGGTTGGTATTGCCAACGACTTGATGATCCCCGCTAACGGTTACTTGATTCTTGCCAAAGATGATGGCGAGGACAACACGAAGATGGGGCATCCCTCTCACATCCAGTGGCCTGGCGGTGCGAAAGATGCGAAAGCGACAAGAGACCTTCGGGTACCCAGACTGCGAAGCTACAACATAACTGAGATTGCGGCGGATCAGTGGAAAGACTTGGAAAGTTTCCTCCTCCGAGGCGGCACGATTGACCTGCTCCCGAAAGGTGCTAAAGTGCAGATCAGTGAAGTTATGTGGGCGACTGATGGTGGGAGTGCGGATCGTCAGTGGATTGAGATTAAGAATACCACTGATGCCGATATCAAGACGAAAGACTATGCGCTCATGTTCTATGAGTCGAGTGAATCCCCACCTGCGATTGCCGATGTCGCTGACCGTGTCAGCACGCTCTATAACGGTAGTTTTTGGAGTCTGTTAGGCATTGGTCAGAGCGGTAGAACCAATGGTGTCATTGAAAGAAGAATTGGTGATGGCGACGACGTGGATATAGATATAGAAATCGTTCAGACGATTCCACTGATATCTATGCAGCGTGCTGGGATGCCTGATGCTACAACTGGTATGTATCCTGATGGCAGAATGATGGGTTCGTGGGCGGCCTCGGTAGGTGTCCCTCAGAACTTCGTTGAAGCCTCAAGAGGTCTGCTGGTCGGCACACCGGGCGCGTCCCCGATTACGCCGCCACCGCCACCTCCGGTTGTAACTCCACCAGTAGTACCGGATCCTACACCCGCTGCAACAGCCTCTGATATCGGTATTACCGAAATCATGGTTGACACGGGTGGTGGTAGACTTCCACAGTGGATCGAACTCACGAACCTGAGTGGCGCAGCTGTCAGCCTCGCTGACTGGAGCGTTGTGATTGATAACGCTGCAGACGCGGATGTCTACGGTGGTGGTGCTCCTGTTACCGTCAGCATCGGTGATGTCGAACTTGGTGTCGGCGAAGGTATGGCGGGAGACCGAACAGGTGTCGGTGAGGGACAATCCGTCCTACTCGTGGCATGGTCTGCCCGTAACTCCGGCAACTTCAATGCCGGTCGCGTCGTAAACCTTGCGACCCAGTTGGAACAGACCGGTCGTTATCAGCTTCTCAGTTACAATGGCTTCAGGATCACGTTGGTGCCGAAGCAAACGTCTCCTGTCTTAGCCTCTGGCGACGATGTCGGTAACCTCGGCATGAATTGGGACATCCCAATGGCTGAAGCGGGTCGTAGTTCGCTGATCCGTCGTGAGATAGATGTTGCTGGCATGGCGACCATGGGCACTTCCCTAAAGGGTTGGAGACTTGCGTCTGATACCGATCTGATCTCCGGACCTACCTCTTGGTATGGTAGCGACGAAGATTCTGGCACACCGGGATACGATTCAGGTGGTCCGCTGCCCGTCGAACTCTCCATGTTCTATCCTGCCCGTGACAAAGTCACAGGTCAAGTTGTGATTGCATGGGAAACCCAATCCGAGTTGAACAACGCTGGATTCTTCATCAAGCGGAGTGAAGCGCGGAACGGTAAGTTCACGGTCATCAACCCACAAATGATTGCCGGTGCAGGCACGACTTCTGAAAAGCAGTCCTATACCTACACCGATACAAGCGCAAAACCCAACGTCGTCTACTACTACCAGATCGAAGATGTCTCCTTAGACGGACAACGCCAACTCCTAACGATTGGCACCCGCCTGAGAGGCCACATCGGTGCTGCAGGTAAAGCCACGACCACGTGGGGTGAATTGAAGAGAGTACAAGAGTAAACTCAGGGATATTCTAACTAACCTACCCAAAAAATAGAGCGGTGGACTCCGGGGTCCATCGCTCTGTTTTTTTTAATAGTTATCAGTTATCAGTTATCAGTTATCAGTTCGCTTCCCTGCCAGTCCCGGTAGGTTCGGTTTTATGAAGATTAATTATTTAAATCGGTAATCCCAATTCCCCCAGGCCGGTAGGTGCGGTTTGGAACCGCACCGGATCTTAGACGCAAATCGTGTATGCCCAAGAATCCTCTTCAGTTCGGTAATCCCAATTCCCCCAGGCCGGTAGGTGCGGTTTGGAACCGCACCATAAGTGTCAATTTTAGAAAAAATAGCCCTCGCGAACCCAGGCCCGGTAGGTTCGGTTTGGAACCGCACCATAAGTGTCAATTTTAGAAAAAATAGCCCTCGCGAACCCAGGCCCGGTAGGTTCGGTTTGCAACCGAACCGGATCCTACGCGAAAACCTTGAAAACTTCAAACGCCTCTTGAATCCCGTAGGGATGATATGTTTATAGCAGCATGTGGTCAGAAAAACTCAAGCCCCGTAGGGGCGGCATTTGAAGACACCGTGCCACAAAATGGCGTGAAAAATCGCTAAATTGACACCTATGGTGCGGTTTGGAACCGCACCGGATCTTAGACGCAAATCGTGTATGCCCAAGAATCCTCTTCAGTCCTGTAAGGACGCAATGTTTATAAAAATACGCTACTCCTCTCCACTTTCCAAGCCCTGTAAGGGCGGAAACCTGTTTATATCCATGTCAGAAGCGGGATTTACAGGATTCAAGGATTTTCAGGAGTGGTCAATCCCTTGTAGCAAAACCCCGCCACCGTCGAGTCCCCCACCCCCCGCTGGCGAGGATTGTATCCTCGCCTCTTTGTATATGGCAAGTCCGCCACCCCACCGTTGGCGCGGATTGTATCCTCGCCTCTTTGTAAACCGCGTCATAGCCTCGTAGGTTGGGTTGAGCGGGGTTTCCGAGAAAAATGATACCGACACCCCAAGCACATTTTACCACACTACACCGTTCTATCAATCAAGGACATAGCGAAACCCAACGCAAACCTACCGCCATGTTTGTAGCAAAGAACGTTGGGTTTCGCTGGATTTCTCTATGCGTTTGATGTCTTTTGAAATATCTACCTTTGATTTTCAACACCGCTCAACCCAACCTACAGGACCCCGGGAACCTTAAATTGACACTTATGGGGCGATTTCAAACTGCACCATAACCGTCTCGGGAGCAGGAGCGGTAGGTTCGGTTTGCAACCGAACCGGATTCTACGCGAAAACCTTGAAGGCTTCAAACGCCTCTTGAATCCCGTAGGGTTTATTTGCTTGGGTGTTTCTTCAGTATCTGTGTAGCAGCGTTAAAACCAAAAGAACCAGGTTTCCCCGTACGGGCGGCATGTTTATATCTTGTCAGAAGCGGGATTTACAGGATTCAAGGATTTTCAGGAGTTGTCAATCCGTTTCTTTACCCCGTAGGGGTATTATATCTATAGAACACCCAATATTGAAAAAGCTGCACCCTGTAGGGGTGCTATGTGAATAAAAAGGGTATCTATTCACGCGATGCCCCTAAATCAGGCTTCAAAGTAGTGAATACCTCCGCTTCTCGGCATCTTCGCATTTCTATAGATATATTGCTCCGCTGGAGCAAAGAGCTATCTTTACAGATAAAGATGTCCTCACACCAGATGAAGATTAATAAAATATTTGGGTAATTCTATGAAGCACAGTTTTCACTCAAGAAGACTCCATAATCCTATGAATCCTTTGAATCCTGCAAATCCTGCTTCAGACAAGTGAGGAATAATCCCGTCAATCCGTAAATCCTGCTTCAGACAATCCACCCTTCCACCCCTCCCATCTTCCAATCTTCCTTTCCTGTATTTCCAACTTCAGAAAAAAATATTTGACAAAGAATATTTGTTACGCTATAATTATAGTAATTATAAACGTTTCAACCGCCAAAAACGCCGATATGCGCGTTTTTCGGGGTTCAAAAAAAATACTTGACAAAATATAGGAATGCAGGTAAAATTAATTCCTAACAGATAAAAAAGAGTATTGACCTTTTTTCGTAACTATTCTATGTAGGACGGGTTTCCGAATCCTGATGTGGACGATTCCCAACGCCTGCAACCGCAAAAAGACTTGACATTTTTAACGTAACTCGTTTACAATTAACAACGTTTATACAAGTGGTTTGGCTCAACCTATCGCAATGTTTACACAAAGCATACAGAGAGAACTCCCAAACCCAAATTTTTCAAGCGTGTTCTGAAGCCTCTACCATCTGGTAGATGCGGTTTCTAACCATACTATCCATCACGGTAGGTGCGGTTTGTAACCAGGGTTCCCACCCGTTACTGGGAAGGGACACCGAGTTTTGGGAAACACGCACCCTAAGGTTAGTTTAGAATAGATTTTTTCCCTGAAAATCTGTTCTTGCTTCTTGACAATATGAAGCGCGTTTTGAAAGCGCGCAGGGGCATAATATCCCTATTGCCCCATGATGTTTGATACGAATGTTTTTTAGTTTGATTTAAGGAGGAAAATTAGTAATGTTCTCACATAAATGGACATTTTCCTTGACGAGTTTAATTGTAATATTGGCACTTGCTTTTGTTGTGCCTTTAGCAATGGCTGAGACTGGTGGACCGACAGTGAAAATTAGTGTAGCTGATAATGATGTCGGAGACGGTGTACAGACCGTTCCAGTCGATGACAGTGTTGCTACTTTGGCTGACGATGCGGTCGAGGATCCGGCTGTCGTAACTGATGACGTTGTTCTCATAACAATTGAGTTCAGTGATCCTGTAAAGCATGAAGCTACTGCTACAGACACTCTCGACTTTAACCCGGCTGATGATGTTATGTTCGTGTATTCCCTTGGAGATAGGACTGTTGCTCTTGCTACCGCACCTACGATAACTTGGGAGCAGGAAAACAATAGGAAGTTCCGAGGATATTTCACATATGACACTACGCCCCTTACAGACGATGATGACAATACGAATGTTGCGTTTGATAAGGTGATTGTGTATATAGGGGAAAATGCAGCTATGGCAATCGGAGGTGACACTGCGGGAAAAAGTAACCAGGCCTCTGCTTTTTACATGTTTACGATAGTTGCACCCGACACAACGAAGCCAACAGCTACAGTTAAGTTGATAGACGGGAACACGGTATTCCCAGCGGATATGGCACTGATCGCTGGAGATACCGCCAGAATTCACATCATGCTCTCTGAAGCACCGAAAGAGTTCAAGACGGATCATGTTGTGGTTACGGAGGCGGATAAAGTCAGTTTTGATAAATTCAGCGATACAGTTTATATTCAGACGATCAAGCCGAAGTATGCCAACACAAATGACATTAAGGTCACCGTAAAACAGTTTGAGGATCGGAGAAGCAACAAGAGTGACGATCCTGCAGCAAAAGAAATCGCTTTCAAGGTGGCTGCGTCGAAAGTGGCAGCAAAACCAAAGACGGCGGGTACGAAGGTTGGTATTGCCAACGACTTGATGATCCCCGCTAACGGTTACTTGATTCTTGCCAAAGATGATGGCGAGGACAACACGAAGATGGGGCATCCCTCTCACATCCAGTGGCCTGGCGGTGCGAAAGATGCGAAAGCGACAAGAGACCTTCGGGTACCCAGACTGCGAAGCTACAACATAACTGAGATTGCGGCGGATCAGTGGAAAGACTTGGAAAGTTTCCTCCTCCGAGGCGGCACGATTGACCTGCTCCCGAAAGGTGCTAAAGTGCAGATCAGTGAAGTTATGTGGGCGACTGATGGTGGGAGTGCGGATCGTCAGTGGATTGAGATTAAGAATACCACTGATGCCGATATCAAGACGAAAGACTATGCGCTCATGTTCTATGAGTCGAGTGAATCCCCACCTGCGATTGCCGATGTCGCTGACCGTGTCAGCACGCTCTATAACGGTAGTTTTTGGAGTCTGTTAGGCATTGGTCAGAGCGGTAGAACCAATGGTGTCATTGAAAGAAGAATTGGTGATGGCGACGACGTGGATATAGATATAGAAATCGTTCAGACGATTCCACTGATATCTATGCAGCGTGCTGGGATGCCTGATGCTACAACTGGTATGTATCCTGATGGCAGAATGATGGGTTCGTGGGCGGCCTCGGTAGGTGTCCCTCAGAACTTCGTTGAAGCCTCAAGAGGTCTGCTGGTCGGCACACCGGGCGCGTCCCCGATTACGCCGCCACCGCCACCTCCGGTTGTAACTCCACCAGTAGTACCGGATCCTACACCCGCTGCAACAGCCTCTGATATCGGTATTACCGAAATCATGGTTGACACGGGTGGTGGTAGACTTCCACAGTGGATCGAACTCACGAACCTGAGTGGCGCAGCTGTCAGCCTCGCTGACTGGAGCGTTGTGATTGATAACGCTGCAGACGCGGATGTCTACGGTGGTGGTGCTCCTGTTACCGTCAGCATCGGTGATGTCGAACTTGGTGTCGGCGAAGGTATGGCGGGAGACCGAACAGGTGTCGGTGAGGGACAATCCGTCCTACTCGTGGCATGGTCTGCCCGTAACTCCGGCAACTTCAATGCCGGTCGCGTCGTAAACCTTGCGACCCAGTTGGAACAGACCGGTCGTTATCAGCTTCTCAGTTACAATGGCTTCAGGATCACGTTGGTGCCGAAGCAAACGTCTCCTGTCTTAGCCTCTGGCGACGATGTCGGTAACCTCGGCATGAATTGGGACATCCCAATGGCTGAAGCGGGTCGTAGTTCGCTGATCCGTCGTGAGATAGATGTTGCTGGCATGGCGACCATGGGCACTTCCCTAAAGGGTTGGAGACTTGCGTCTGATACCGATCTGATCTCCGGACCTACCTCTTGGTATGGTAGCGACGAAGATTCTGGCACACCGGGATACGATTCAGGTGGTCCGCTGCCCGTCGAACTCTCCATGTTCTATCCTGCCCGTGACAAAGTCACAGGTCAAGTTGTGATTGCATGGGAAACCCAATCCGAGTTGAACAACGCTGGATTCTTCATCAAGCGGAGTGAAGCGCGGAACGGTAAGTTCACGGTCATCAACCCACAAATGATTGCCGGTGCAGGCACGACTTCTGAAAAGCAGTCCTATACCTACACCGATACAAGCGCAAAACCCAACGTCGTCTACTACTACCAGATCGAAGATGTCTCCTTAGACGGACAACGCCAACTCCTAACGATTGGCACCCGCCTGAGAGGCCACATCGGTGCTGCAGGTAAAGCCACGACCACGTGGGGTGAATTGAAGAGAGTACAAGAGTAAACTCAGGGATATTCTAACTAACCTACCCAAAAAAATAGAGCGGTGGACTCCGGGGTCCATCGCCCTATTTTTTTTAATGGCTGTCGGCTGTCAGCCGTCAGTTTCCGTCAGCTACCGCTGGCAAGTCCCCCACCCCACCGCTGGCGAGGATTGTATCCTCGCCTCTTTGTAGCAAAACCCCCACCTCCCCGCTGGCGAGGATTGTATCCTCGCCTCTTTCGCCTCTAATCCCGTCAATCCCTAAATCCCGCAAATCCCGCTTCAGACATAGATATAACATGCCGCCCTTACAGGGCTTAGGAGATGGAGGGGGCGTATTTCTATAAACATAACGTCCTTACAGGACTGAAGATCGAAAATTCCGAAAAAACCTTGAAAGCTCCAAACCCCTCTTGAATCCCGTAGGGATGTCATGTCTATAGCAGCGTGTAGCCCAAAAAAACAAGCCCCGTAGGGGCGGCATGTTTATATCTTGTCAGAAGCAGGATTTACAGGATTCAAAGATTTTCAGGAGGGTCACTTGTAGCATAGGAAACCGTTGGTTTCCTGTGTCTCTCTTTAGAAAAAATAACCGTCGCAGCCCCAGGCCCGGTAGGTTCGGTTTGCAACCGAACCGGATTCTACGCGAAAACCTTGAAAGCTCCAAAACCCTCTTCAATCCCGTAGGGTTTGTCTGCTTGGGGTTTGTTTGCTTGCGGATTTCTGCGGATTTCTTCACGGTTTAGAACCGCATCGGACTTCACCAATAAATTACCGAATTAATTTCTTAATCCTCAAGCATTTTTGCACGATTCTTTGGACTTTTTTTATGAAATGTGTAATACTTAAATTCGAGACAAGGACTTAGGCAATCAGGAGTCGTGAAAAGACATGGGATTGGAATTTCAGTGGGATACTCGCAAAGCTGAGGAAAATTTGAGAAAGCATCGTGTTTCCTTTCAAGAGGCGAGTACCGTTTTTTCGGATTTTCTCTCTTTGACGATTCCGGATCCTCTTCACTCCGAGGCAGAAGAGAGGTTGGTAATTATCGGGAACTCTGAAAAACAGAGGCTTTTGGTTGTTGTTCATACCGAGCGAGGCGATGTCATTCGCATCATTTCCGCTCGAAAAGCGACACCTTATGAAAGGAACACCTATGAAGCAGGCACCCTCAAATCAACATGATCCGAATATGCTTGATGAATATGATTTTAGCGAAGGGGTTCGGGGAAAATACGCGGAGCGTTACCAAACTGGTACGAATCTGATTCGGCTGGATCCAGATGTCGCCGAGATGTTCCCTAATGCGGAATCCGTCAACGAGGCACTCAGAGCATTAGGAAAAATCATCGCCGAGCATCAAAAGAAAGCCTCGTAAATCAGTTGTAGCAAAACCCCCATCCCCCGCTGGCGAGGATTGTATCCTCGCCTCTTTGTAAAACTCCCGTCCCCCGCTGGCGAGGATTGTATCCTCGCCTCTTTGTAGCATAGCCAAAATCGCGAATTGATGCGGCTGAGACCTATTTTTGTTGGGTTTCACTCTGTTTCTGTTTGATGTGGTGTGCTTGGCGGACTTGATTTCCTCTAATTTTTTGGGATTTTCTGGGATCCGTTCAACCCAACCTACGATACTACCAAATTTTCACAAGGGTAGCAACGATTTGCAAAACCTGAACGACGGTTTCATCTGGCATATCCCCTGCGTACCGCGCGCGTCTTTCCCACCAATCAAGGCTTTTGATATGATCTGCTTGGATGACTCCATCAAGTTCAATAATTCTGGTAAGGTCCTTACTACGAATTTCTACTCCTGGTGGGATCGGAACATCAAGATCTGCACGGTAGGGTTTTCGACTGGTCGTGATTGGACACATAATTGCCAACCACAATCTACGATTATAGATTTCTTCAGAGAGTACAAGAGCTGGGCGCTCTTTTGCCTGCTCATGTCCAGCGTGGGGTTCAAAGTCAATCCACACAATATCGCCATGTCGTGGAACATACATATTAGCGTTTACCAAACCTCCCTGCCCACTGGTGGCCCGGTGTCTGTCTCTTCCGAAGAACCGGGTTTTCGGACTTCAACTTTGGGTTCTGGGACCTTGGCTAAAAGTTCTTCTATTGTATAATTTGGACGTGGTATAGGTCTGCACCTTTCTCTGCTACGGGGTGCTATCTCAACCTTCTTACCACGCAATTTAGATTCTGGAACTTCGGCAGAAAGTTTATCAGATGTATAGTCTATTTTTTTCATGAAGTAACTCCTTTTTCAGAAAGCCATCTAAAGTAGATAGAATGCTATGGTAATTATAACATGGATAAAACGGTTGTTCAAGCGAAAGTCAGTTTAGTCGCAGGGCATTACTACGAAAGTATCTCTATAGAAATAAATTTGTCCCTTGACAACGACCCCTCTCCTCTGTTATAGTGTACCCGAAAAGGAAATTCACATGGCAAATCATTTTAACATAAACAACAAAAATAGGTTCGGTTTGCAACCGCACCCCTTCCCCCAGTCCCGGTAGGTTCGGTTTGCAACCGAACCGAATTCTACGCGAAAACCTTGAAAACTTCAAACGCCTCTTGAATCCCGTAGGGATGGTATCTGTACCATAAGTGTCAATTTTAGAAAAATAACCGTCTCGGGACCAGGCCCGGTAGGTTCGGTTTGCAACCGAACCGGATTCTACGCGAAAATCTTGAAAACTTCAAGCCCCTCTTGAATCCCGTAGGGTTTATTTGCTGGGGGTTTTTGCTTGGGTGTTTCTGCGGATTTCTTCAGTATTTGTGTAGAAATATAAATGTTCTATTATCAGATTATAGCATATCATAGCATCCATTGCAAACGCGAATATCTAAAAATCCGTGCCACACCGCGTCCTCCGCGCCACTCCACCCTTCCAACTTCCCAACTTCCCAACTTCCACCCTTCCACCCCCAAACAAAAACGTAACCAACCCAAAAAACCCAACGTTTAAAAGTTAATCGCTATAGTTATCACCAACTGAAAACTGAAAACCATTAAAAAACTTGACAAAACACACACATATATATTATAATTTAGATATGAACCACGCGTCCGCACCATTTTGAACCCGACCGTTTGTAGTAGGGCAATTCATTGCCCGTCCCGCACCGGTGCCTTGTGTGGTCATCCGAAGTAATGCAACACGGCGACAACAATAACACAGACAAACAGGACGAAGAGCAGGACGAAAAACGACAACCCTTCACCGAACCACCGCCAACACTCAACGGCGATACACCGGACGAATAACGTCAGTTGAGTCCATGTAGCGCAAACTTTTAGTTTGCGCCAATCCCAAGGCCCGGTAGGGTCTTTCAGCTAACCGCACCGGACTTCGCCCCAGGCCCGGTAGGGTCTTTCAGCTAACCGCACCGGACTTGGCGAATAAATGACCGAGGCGGTGCAGATAGAGAAAGCATTGATATTATATTCAGAAATTAGCAAGAAGCAAAAGAAATCAGTCGGCTGTTGCGGTTATACGAACGATACCTGTCACAAGGGGCACTACTGATGTTCCGCTTTGCCGACAACCGATAGCCAATAACAGACTTTCGCAGCTGCCAAATGTAGCTGCACACATAACGATCGGCACGCCGCTTTCAGCAAAAAGAGTTATCACCGAAAAATTCAAACGTCCTCGAAAGGGACTGATAACTGATCGCTGACGGTTTCCGACGGCTAATAGCCGAAAGCCAATAACCAATAAACAGCGAGGCACGCGTGCGGGTTTCCCCACGAAGCCCGCGCTGAAATACCCATCGACCTGTAGGACAAGGTCCCGTGCCTCAGTCCTGCACAACCTTATAAAATAAAAATGAGGTATATTTTTTCATGAACAACTTAACCACGCGAAAAATTGTCCTCGGACTGCTGATGACCCTCGTGCTGGCGTTCAGCGTGCAGGGTGTTGCGGAGGCTGTTCAGAGGCCTGCTGAACCAAGTGACCTGAATCCTACTACAGTATACAACGTTGGCGATCCTGCTACAATCGCTTCTATTGCTCTCACCTTCGATGATGACGCTAGAAGAGAGAGTGTCTCTATTTCTAAAAGTTCAGGCATTACCTTCACAGGTGACTTTTTCGGGTTCACAGGGGGGAGTCTGACAGAGAATGATAGCAACGGGGCGGATAATAATGCAGGGAATCGCTATGCTTATACGGCAGATGGCAGGCAGCGGTTCACTACTGGGACATCTATCAGTATCGGCATAAACTTCACAACTAAAGGCAAGCATACAGTTAGAATAAGTAGTACAGATTATGATGATGGTGTGGGCAATGATGAGTTTAGAGGATCCTGGTCCTATACGTACACCTACTACGTGAAGGGATCTGGCACTAGCACAACCACCGTCAGCCTGAGAGGTTTAAGCAATGGATATAGACAAAATCTTTTTACCGGTACTCAGATAGAAGTTCATAGCGGAGATAGTGGTCACTATGACGTTGAATATACTACTGTCCCCAGCGGTGGGACTTTCCAAATAGAGGGTACGACAGGAACTCTGGGGTCTTACACCGAGGGTAGTGGCGCATCAAGTGTCTTTGATCTGTTGCTGACAATGAGTCGATCATATCAGGTGACTGCAGACGTTACAGGTTCTAATATAACCACGACGGGTGCTTATATTATTGGATCTCCCAATCTTACAGTAGGTTTCCCTGATAATCCTGATGGTATAGGGGGGGCGGCAGTATCTGGAAGTAAGACGACCCCCGGATTTATTAATCAGGTGCTTTCCAGAGCCTTTAGGGCTAGGGTAACAGACGGGACCGTCACTTCTATTCCTGCGGACGTGAACGGCGGTGAGACTGGATCTGTCCCTGGGGTTGTTGTCAAGTTTCAAGTCAGTGGTAGCGGGACCGCCAGCGGTTATCTGGTGTTTAATTCTGGAAGGAGTACCGACCCTAATGCAGGTACCTTGGTTGAGCCTAATAATAGGGAGAGACTTGACGCTAATGGTCTTCAACTAACAACTGCCACAGCTAAGGTGCTCTATATACGGACCAACGCAAGCGGTCAAGCCAACGTTGACTTTCAGCTTGGGACTGACAGGAAACAGAATGTTACTATTAGTGCTGTGCGGCAAACGAAAACCGTTAGTGCGTATACTGGCACTGCTCTCTCTGGAAATCAATTGGTTGACCCGAGTAGTCGAAGTAGTCAAGCTCGCGGTCACGCTGGAGAATTCGAGTTGCGTGTGAAAGTGGAGGACGAGGACGGAACAGGGTTATCTGGCCAGAGTGTTCAATTCAGGACAAGTGACGGGACATTGGACGATCCCGCCACGGCTGCCTTACCCACTACTGTAGGACATCTAATAGTTGCGACTGATACACGGGGCGAAGCTTTTGTCTTTTTCGATCCGAACGAAAGTTCAGGTTCTCCGAGAGTTACTGCACATCTTTTGGACGTTGGTACGGATACCATACCTGGTACTACGGATGATACAGTTATTGATGACGTAGTCTTCAACATTGGTGGTAGCACAGGTCAACCACCGCCGGGACTGCCACCCGGAACTGCAACGCTTACGGTTTCACCCCCAGACATCACCGGCGCGCCTGGCAGTATAGAGACGCTTACGATTAACGCTGGCGCACCAAATGTTTTTGTCTTGATCTTAGGATCCGACGAGTTCAACAACGCAAGTGGAAGCAATATTGAACAACCCCAACCGACGAACGCGGCGGGTGTTACCACTGCATCCATTACACTCCCAACCGCTGCAGGTTCCTATGACGACCTTAGTGTTGTTGCACAGGGGTATCCGAGTGTTCCAGTACCCGTGACAGTCACCTCAGCTGCTGGGCTCACGGCATCACCTGCGATTATCAGTGGTGCACCGGGCAGTCAGCAACGTATCCTCGCGACCGCGCGAAACGCTGCTGATGATCCGGTACCGAACCTACCTGTTACCTTCACTATTGTCGATGTTGCGAGAATAACTCAGAGTGCCGGAATCCAGAATACCGGTGTTTCCGGCATCGCGGCGTGGACTTTCACACTCCCGACAACACCGGGGTCATATACACTTAATATTGCTGCTACCGGGTATGAGAGTACTACCGCCTCTCTTAGCGTCGTCGGCGTGGCACCTGCCACTGGCATCCGTCTCTTAGTATCTGATGGGAACAACCAGACCGGTGAACCCGGCACGCGGCTCTCTGACCCGCTCGTTGTGACAGTCGTGGACAGTAGGCGTCAGGGGGTTGATGGGCAGCTCGTTCAGTTCTCCGTAACAGGTGGCGGTGGACGCGTCTCTCCTGCCAATGCCACAACAAACGCAAGTGGGCAGGCACAGACACGGCTGACGTTGGGAAGAACCGCTGGCACGAATACCGTTCGGGCAACGCTCAACGGCGTTTCCGTAACCTTCACCGCCACGGCGGAGGCAGCACCAGCGTTCCTTGATATTTACGATGGCAATAACCAGCGCGGCACGCTGAACGATGAACTCGCCGATCCGCTCGTCGTCCAAGTCTTAGACAGCAACGAAAACGGTGTTGCGAATGTTAGGGTCGATTTCAGAGTTACGTCGGGATCCGCAAGGCTTTCGCAACGCGGTACCGGAAATGCTGCCCGTGTTTTCACAGACCGGAACGGTATGGCAGGAGCACCCATCACGCCAACTGGCACTGCTCCCATCACGGTGCGGGCAACCTCAAGTGGACTGGTTCCAGTGGAATTCACCATTACCACAGGTCCGCCACCCGCAAGCCTCACAAAAGTGTCTGGCGATAACCAAGCCGGTACACCGGGCAATGCCCTCGCGAACCCGCTCGTCGTTGAAGTCCAAGACGAAGATGGCGATGCCGTTGACGGCGTTATGGTTACGTTTGAAGTGACGGAAGGCGGTGGAACGCTCTCCGATGAAACCGCGACGACGAACGCCAATGGACGCGCACAGACGAGCCTCACGCTCGGCAGTGAACGTGGAATCAACAGCGTCCGCGCAAGCGTCACCGGTTTAGACCCCGTAACCTTCAATACCAGCATAGACCCCGTCATCCTTGTCGCTGCATCCAACCGTCCGGTAATGTACTGGATAGATGGTGGTGCACTCTATTATCTCGCCGGTGCGAAAGCGAAACAGATCGCCCCAAGTGCGAACGATGTCGCCGTCGATACCGCTGGTGGGAAAATCTATTGGGCAGTGCAGACTGGCGAGCGTGCTGGCATGATTAACAGCGCAAACCTTGATGGCACAAACGTTGAGACGGTCAAAGAGACACCATATAATGTGCCGCTCAGCCTCGCCGTTGATAGCGCAAATGGAAAACTCTATTGGATAGACTCCCGTGACAGAATCCGAAGCAGCAACCTTGATGGCACAGGTGGGCAAGAACTCCTGTCGAACCTGCCCGAACCGAAGGACATCGCACTGTCAAACGGCAATGCGTATTGGACAGAGGGCACCGGTAGCATCCGTCGTGTGAATCTCACGGGTAGAAAAACCACCGTAGAGATCGCCTCAGGCTTAGGCTCCATCGGCGGGATCGCTATCAGTGGCAACAAAGTCTATTGGACGGAAGACGCTGGCGATGGCACGGGTGGAATCTATAGGGCAAATCTTGATGGCAACAACGTTGAGACGGTCAAGGATAGCCCATATAATGCGCCGCTCAGCCTCGCCGTTGATAGTGCCGACGAGAAGCTCTATTGGACAGAAGCCAAGGGCAGAATCCGAAGCAGCAACCTCAACGGAGGGAAGGTTCGAGGGGTCGTTGAAGGCTTAATCTCACCAGGCAGATTGGCGATAGGTGGCGAGAATAGTGACACACCGTCCCAACCGCAGACACCACAACGCCCGACAACCGCCAAATCTAAATACGATGTCAATAACGACGGCACGGTTGACAACGCCGACGCGGCTTTAGTCTCTGGGGCAATGGGAACGAGCACGGCCGCGTATGATGTCAACGGAGACGGCACGGTCGACTTCCTTGATGTCCTCCTTGTCTTTGACAATCGTGACGAGGCAGCCGGCGCACCGACAGTGGCGCGGACCCGACTCACAGCAGTTCAGGTTGACCGTATTCAGGAGCAGATTGATCTGTTGCTTGCAACGAACGATCGGTCGCCTGTAGCGTTGTATACACTGCAGTATCTCCAGAGTCTAATCGCAGCGGCACGTCCAGGGAAGACGCAGTTGCTCGCCAACTACCCGAATCCGTTCAACCCTGAAACATGGATTCCGTACGAGTTAGCGACCGACACCAACGTCAAGCTCACCATTTACGATACACAAGGTATCGTGGTGCGTACATTGGAGCTCGGGCATCAGTCCGCAGGCTACTACACCGGTCGCGACCGTGCAGCATATTGGGATGGGCGCAATTCCTCCGGCGAACTCGTAGCAAGTGGTCTCTATTTCTACCAGCTCGAAACCGACCAAACATCGTCCATGCGAAAAATGGTCATCTTGAAATAGCAATCAGCAGTCAGCAATCGGCTATCAGCCAGCTGACTGCAGAAAGCCATTATAAAAAGTAAACAAAGGCGCGGTGTGAAAACCGCGCCTTTGTTTTAGCCCTCTATGTAGAGCGCGTATAAGATTCCATCATTAGCCCCATAGGGGTGGTATCTATGTAGAACACGCGTTTATAGCGCGGTCTTTAGTCCCGTAGGGTTTATGCTTGGGTGTTTCTGCAGCATCTGTGTAGAACACGCGTCCCCCAAACACCCAAGCCCCGTAGGGGCGACATCTATGTCATTTTTATACAAAGAATCTTTCCCCACCCCGTAGGGGTGCTATGTCTATAGAAAGGTTATATTCCAACAACCGCACCCCGTAGGGGTGCTATGTCTATAGAAAGGTTATATTCCAACCGCACCCCGTAGGGGTGCTATATCAATAAATAGATGACTGACGTTAGACATAGCAAATTCCAGAGGAACACAAGAACTTATGGCGAATACCTATACACAACTCTATATACATATCGTCTTTTCCGTAAAAGGTAGACAGGCACTTATTCCCAAACGCCACAAAGCAGAACTACATAAATATATCACTGGCATCATTACCAATAAGAAACAGAAATTGATTCAAATCAATTCGATGCCAGATCACATCCATATCTTGGTTGGTATGACTCCAGACACCGCACTGTCTGGTTTGGTGAAAAATATTAAAGTCAATTCGACGCGTTTTATCAATCAGAAACGCTGGACCGTGGGACACTTTACGTGGCAAGAGGGATTTGGTGCATTCAGTTATTCCCACTCTCAGATACCCGAGGTTGCCGCCTATATTGAAAATCAGGAGAAACATCATTCACGACGGACCTTTCGTGAGGAATATCTTGTGTTTTTGGAGCATTTTGGGATTGAGTATGATGTGAAGTACGTTTTTGATTCAGTTGCAGATCTCCCACCTGAAGAATGATTTATGGTCCCAGCGTGGGTAGGTGACCTTTTTATTTACATAGCACCCCTACGGGGTGCAGCTTTTTGAATATTGTATTTTCTATAGACATAACACCCCTACGGGGTGAGGAAAGGGTTTGAAAACTTATTCAAGCGTCTATAATTTGTTAGGTAGCAACTTGGATTATACAATCCAAGCTGCTACTAGCGAGTTTTTGAACATTTTAAGAAGATTGTTCAGCTGTTTCTCTACCGCGTAGGCGTTTTATGTCTAACCCAAGTTGCTACTAACAAGTTTCGCACATTTCAGAAAGGGTTTTGTCTTTTTCCCCACCCCGTAGGGGTGTTATTGCTTCGCAGTGAGAATAGAAACGGTGTATTTAAGGGACCGCACTCCGTAGGAGTGCTATTCAGAAAGGGTTTTGTCTCTTTCCCCACCCCGTAGGGGTGCTATTGCTTCGCAGTGAGAATAGAAACGGTGTATTTAAGGGACCGCACTCCGTAGGAGTGCTATTGCTTCGCAGTGAAAATAAATAGGTGGCTTTAAGAAAATATTTGGATAATTCTGTAAAGCACAGTTTTCACTCAAGAAGACTGTATAATCCTGTGAATCCTTAGAATCCTGTAAATCCTGCTTCAGACAATTAACACCACACATTACCGAATTAAATTCTTAATCTTCATACGGGGCTCAGGACGATTTAGTTTTCGGTTTTTTACGCCAATTTCGCACCCCCAGGCCCGGTAGGTGCGGTTTGGAACCGCACCGGGACTGAAAAGGGAAAATCAAACATCTATGAAATCCAATAATTTATCTAAAACTAAATGCCCCTGATACGGGGCCAAAAACCCCTTGACATCCCCCAAAAAACATGCTATACTACAACCAGAAAAAACAAAACGGAGGTCAACATGAAACATATCCTCATACTATGCCTTATCCTCACACTACCGCTCGCAGGGCACACTGCGACCGACGACTACACAATCACAAAGAAACACCGCGTCATCCAAGAAGCCACGCTGCAACCCAGTGATGTCCTGATCGGCACAACACTGCCACACCTCACATTCACCGCACTCAACGGGAATACATACAATTTAGAGGCACTCACCAAACAGGGACCCGTTGTCTTCGTCCTCCTCGCAACCGAATGCCCCGTCGCGCAACGCTACACCATGCGCCTGAAACGGCTGCACGCCGAATTCGCGTCCCAAAACACCACCATCGTCGGAGTCTATCCCAACGAAAACGACTCCACAGACGACGTGAAAAGCTACGCCGCCAAAGCCGAATTCCCGTTCCCAATCGTGAAAGACGCAACCGGTGAACTCGCACGCGCCCTCGGTGCAACAATGACACCCCAAGCGATCCTCGTTGATACGAGCAACACCCTCCGCTACCGCGGCGCCATCGACGACAACCGCTACGAGACCCGCATCAAGCATAACTATCTACAAGACGCGCTCCTCGCAACGCATACCGACACCGAAATCCCAGTCCAAGAGACACCCGCGTTCGGCTGCACGATCCATTTCCCCGAAACAGGAATCCCGACAGAGGTTTCCTATAGCAAGCACATCGCGCCGATACTCCAAAAGAATTGTCAGACGTGTCACCGGGACGGCGAGGTCGCACCCTTCACACTCACCGACTACAGCGACGCGAAGGCGTGGGCAACCGAAATCGCCGAATACACACAGGCACGCCTTATGCCCCCGTGGCAACCCGCTGCCGGTTACGGACACTTCAAGAACGAACGCCGCCTCACGGACACCGAAATCCAGATGATCGCACACTGGGTAGAAGCCGGTGCACCCGCAGGCGACCTCGATGCCGTCCCGCCCGCCCCGGAATTCCCTGAAGGTTGGGCACTCGGTGAACCCGATTGGATCGCCGAAATGCCGGTCGAATATGAGATCGCACCCGAAGGCGAAGACGAGTATCGCCAGTTCATCATCCCGACGGATTTCGACACGGACATGTACGTTCAGGCGGTTGACGTGCAACCCGGCAATCGGAAGACCGTGCATCACGTCATCGCCTATCTGGATGTCAACGGCGAAGCACGCAAACTCGACGCACAGGACCCGAAACCCGGCTATGTCACAGAAGGCACGGGACCCGGGTTCGATAGCACAGGAACGCTTGGCGGTTGGGCACCCGGTGTCACGCCGTCCGTTTTACCCGAGGGGGTCGGCTATCTCTTGCCCAAAGGTGCCGATATCGTCATGCAGGTGCATTACTACCGCACCGGACACGTCGAACGCGATCGTTCGCGGTTGGGATTATATTTCTCCAAAACGGCAAAGACCACCAAGCTCCGAATCGGCGATGCCATCAACACCGACTTCGTTATCCCCGCTGGCGAGAAGTGGTATGAGGTCTTAGCATCCGAAAACTTCAAGAGGGATGTCTATCTCTTAGCAACGATGCCCCACATGCATCTCCTCGGACGCGACATGCGCCTCGTCGCCACAACACCCTCCGGCGATAAGCACGATCTGATATGGATTCAAGATTGGGATTTCAATTGGCAGGATGTCTACCATTACCGCCAGCCGATTTTCCTACCTGCTGGCACCCGTGTAGACCTCGTCGCCCACTTCGACAACTCAGCAGAGAACCCAGCCAACCCCCACGACCCACCCGTCCCAGTCGGCTGGGGCGAAAAAACAACAGACGAGATGTGCATCGGATTTTTGTACTATGTAAAGGCAAGCGAGTTTTCGCCGAATTAATAACCTCGCGCCTATGCAGCCCCGTAAGGAGTTTTTGCTTGTATGTTTCTTTAGCATGTTTATAGCGCGGCCCTTTTTAGTCCAGTAGGGTTTATTTGCTTGTGTGTTTCTTCACTGTTTCCAACTGCGCTGGGTTTTAGTCATAAACTTTGCACACGCCAGAATGCCTCTTTAGTCCCGTAGGGACGGCATGTCTATAGCAGCGTTTTTAGGGAAAATTTGAGCCCTGTAAGGGCGGCATGTTTATAGAAGCGGCATGTTTATAGAAGCGGCATGTTTATAGAAGCGGCATGTTTATAGAAGCGGCATGTTTATAGAAAAATGCCATCATCATCTCTTCAGTCCTGTAAGGACGTTATGTTTATAGCAAAATGTCTTCTCCATCTCTTCAGCCCTGTAAGGGCGGTATGTTTATAGAAGCGGCATGTTTATAGAAAAATGCCATCATCATCTCTTCAGTCCTGTAAGGACGTTATGTTTATAGCAAAATGTCTTCTCCATCTCTTCAGCCCTGTAAGGGCGGTATGTTTATAGAAGCGGCATGTTTATAGAAGCGGCATGTTTATAGAAGTGTCCATGCCAGTCTCCTCTTTAGTCCCGTAGGGACGCAATGTTTATAGAACCAGGTTTCGTAGTTCTCTTCAGCCCTGTAAGGGCGGCATGTTTATAGAAGCGGCATGTTTATAGAAGCGGTATGTTTATAGCGCAGAACGTTTAGCCATAATCATCATTTTCAGATTCAAAAACATATTTCGCATCATAATCAATATTAAACAAATCAAGAAACTCAAGATATTCCTCGCGAAACGTTTTGTGCGAATGGTGTTTTTCCTGATTTTTGATATATCCCGCGATAGCATTCAATTGAGAATGCGAATAGGAAAACGCCGAAAAACCCTTCTGCCATTCAAACCTGCCGACGACCCATCGCTTTCGGTTAATGAATCGCGACGAATTAGCCTTGATGTCTCTCACCAAATCCGTTAATGCGCTCTCCGGGGCAAGCCCAATAAGGATGTGGATATGGTCGGGCATAGAATTGATTTGAATTACCTTCTGCTTTTTGTTCGTGATGATGCCTGTGATATAGCGATGGAGTTCGGCTTTGTGTTGTTTAGGAATTAGGGGTTGTCTACCTTTGACCGAAAAGACAATGTGTACGTAGAGCTGAGTATAGGTATTTGGCATTGGTTTAGAAAGACCTCTTTGTGATTTTGATAAATAATTTATAAACATGCCGCCCTTACAGGGCTTAGGGGACTAAGGAAGCGCGTTTCTATAAACATAACGTCCTTACAGGACTGAAGAGACGGACGAAGCGCGTTTCTATAAACATTGCGAAGAAACACCCAAGCAAATAAGCCTTACAGGACTGAAGAGACGGACGAAACGCGTTTCTATAAACATTGCGAAGAAACACCCAAGCAAAAACCCTACCGGATCTGCGGACCGTGCGGTTACAAACCGCACCTACCGGATCTGGGAACCGTGCCGTTACAAACCGCACCTACCCAACTTACGGATTTACAACAACGACGCAACCGTAACCGCCTCCAACTGCGCGCGCTGCGATTCCTCCAGCGCGCCCAACACCGCTACACCCGCCTCAGAAGGTAAACCCTCCACAAACGACAGCGTCATCTCACCCTCGACCGCTGTAACAATCGCATGCAGCGTAATATCCTCCAACGCCCGCGCCGGGAGATAACCGTCCGTGTCCCCCTCAACCTCATAGATCAACCCTGCCCCTTTAAGCCGCTCAAAATTCTGATGCACCACCTCTTCCGAGACACCCGAACGCGCCACAACCTCTTCGATCAGACACGCACCCTTCCCTTGAGAGAACCGCTCCGCAACAATCAGAAACAGCGTGATAATACCGGAAGCGTTCAGATACCCGTTGCTCTCGTAGCGGGACTTACCACGCGTAACGTCCGACTGATGAAAATACTGCACGGCGTTCGAGACCTCCGCACCCAGCAGGATTATCACCCAGGTCGCATAAGTCCAGATAGCGAAAATCACAAGCATCGCCAGCGCGCCGTAGATGTCGCTATAGTTCTGCCACACCAACTCGAAATAACGACCGAACGCGAGCCGCGCAATTTGAAACAGCGTCCCCGAAATGAACGTGCCCAGCAATGCAGCACTCCATTTCACGAACGTATTCGGCATCGCAATATACATCAGGAAAAAGAGGCAATAGACCAGCAGCCACGGGAACACATGCCCAAACACCCAGTTGGTAGCATTAGAAAAGAAAAGCCATATCAGTAGCGGTCCCACAGAGAGGAGCGTATAGAAGACAGCGTATTTCTGGAACGCTTGGACAATCGGCAGCCGTCGGCGTGCACGCCAAATGTCATTGAAATGCTGCTCCACCGACATGAACAGCATCGTCGAGACCAGCAGGAACAGCAGAAACCCGTAGACACCGAGTCCACCAAGATTTCTATTGGCAAATGCGGAGAGTTCTGATACAATCTCTTCAGCACCGTAGCGTGGCAGGAAATTGTCCCGCAGCGCAACAATCAGCGGTGAGTTGCCATCTTCAACGACACCAAACGTCTTCAGCAAAAACAGCGCAACCGCTGACAACGGCACAAAGCACAAGAGCGTATTGAACGCCAACGAAGACGCTTGTTGAAGGCATTTGTGCGCTATGAATTGATGCCAAACGTTCACACTGAGGCGTAAGACAGACATCCAGACACCGCGAAAATAATCCGCATAGAACGTCCGCAGCGTCCTTCGCTGGCGAGTTTTAGAACCTCGCCCGGTATCGGCTGTGTCTTGCTGGCGAGTTTTAGAACCTCGCCCAGTTTCTATAGCACTTTCGCTGTGTCGTTTACTGTTGAGGTTCATAACCGCACCATCCATGCAGTTCTGGTAGGTGCGGTTTGATGAAGTTTAATTATTTAAATCGGTAATTCTAATTCCCCCAGGCCCGGTAGGTGCGGTTTGTAACCGCACCGGACTTCGCCAATACATTACCGAATTAATTTTTTAATCTTCATTAACCGCACCGGACCTGACCAAATCCCTATTATGACAAACGCAAAACCCGATTTGATTTCACGTCTAAAACGCAAACTCAGACAAAACCAACTTCTATCCTACCTCATCGGATGCCCCTATCCCGCCCCACGCTGGAATCGACGCGTAAAAAGACAACTAAAGCACCTCGGCCCCGAAGCAAAAATCTTAGACCTCGGTGCAGGCAACCGTCGGCGCGCCCCAAACGTCATCAATCTCGAAATCGAAGCCACCCCCGAAGTCGATGTTATCGCCGATGGGCATCTTTTACCTTTCAAAGACAGCGTCTTTGATGCCGTCATCTCTGAAGCCGTCCTTGAGCACGTCCACTCCCCGAACCGCATCGTAGCAGAGATTTATCGTGTCCTGAAACCGGGCGGCTATATCTGCGTCGCTGTTCCCTTTCTGCAAGGCTACCACGCCTCCCCACACGATTACCAACGGTGGACTGTCCCCGGCATCGTCCAACTCTGTGCCGCCTTCTCTGAAGTTGAAAGCGGGGCATGCGCCGGTCCAACCACCGCTTTACACTGGATCTTCCGAGAATACATCGGACTCGTCTGTTCCTTCGGCAGCCTCCTCCTCGCCAAGGCGATCTCCCTCATTGTCGGGTGGTTGACATTCCCCGTCTTACTATTAGATGTACTCTTATCCTTCCACAAAGATGCACATATTCTCGCATCAGCCGTCTATTTCATCGGCAAAAAACCTTGACAGCTGCCTCGCCTGATTCTTTCATATCGGTATTATATATCATATCGTTAGGATATGTCAAAAAAAACACCCGCCCCGCTGGCGAGGATTGTATCCTCGCCCGGCTGAGGAATTAACCGTTGTAGTCCCAGGTCCGGTAGGCGCTGTTTGTAACTGCGCCGGGTTTAAGCCATAAACTTTGTCCACGCCAGAAACCCTCTTCAGTCCCGTAGGGACGACATCTGTGTAGAAAAACGGTTGCATCCTCGATAAAGCCCCGTAGGTGCGGCATTTGTAGAGAGACCCTTACAAAATATCTCTAAAAAATCGCTAAATTGACACCTATGGATATGTCAAAAAAAACACCCGACCGCCGCTGGCGAGGATTGTATCCTCGCCCTGCTACTGTATCATGGCATCGTAGGTTGGGTTGAACGGATACTCTCAAAACCCTGGAAAGTTATAGAAAAATCAACCCGATCCATAGGTGTTCCGTCAAACAAAAACCGAGTGAAACCCAACATTTTTCTCGTTACCGAGACGCTGCCGGTATAAAGTTCGGTTTCACTGCATTCTTGATTCTGGACGACGATCAGACAATAAACACCGCACCTACCCAGCCCACGAAAAAAAAAGGCGCGCTAATAAAGCACGCCAGCGAGAAAGATGCAGTATCATACAAAGTATTGCCCTATCGGAACGTAACCTTATTCTCCTCCGCCTTCTCAAGCAAACTCCGGACGATCTCTAACGTTAATTTGGAGAGTTTTCGTGAAAATTCAGCATCTGTGAGGGTACGGTATCGCGACGGTCGCGATGCCGTAAGCCGTTCGTTCGCAATCGTCAGCGCATTAGACACGAGAGGTATAGGCACCTCAAGCGGTGCAGGTGCATCCGGAACAGGTGGCGAAACGGACGCTGCAGCTGTATCCTCTGTATTATCCCCCGGATTACCCGTCAAAAAACTCTCACGACGCGAATCGATTTTAGCTAAGATTTGCTGCGCGGCTACCTGGTGTGCAAATTTTTTTGAACCGGAAACAGGTTCTGGTGTCTCATGAATCGAGCCACCGTAAGACACTGTCACCTGCCACCGAGGGGAATCTGACGGCCCGTGCTGTGTTTCCGTATAAATCGGTTGTTGCAGTCCACGTTCCTGACAGTATTGAATCAAAAGTCCTTTATAATTTTCTAATGCCTCGTCAGTAGCCAAATCTGCCATACATCCCTCCTCATGCCATCTTAGCGGTTTCTACCACCACTATTGTTATTATTGCCTGTATTGTTGTAATACGAGGGGCGTTCACCCATTCTACGCGGTTTGACTTTCCGCTGCCGTTTCATCTCAATTCTGCGGCGTTTCTCGCTCGGTTTCTCATAGAAACTCCGTTTTTTAATCTCTGTCACGATACCCGCTTTCCCGCACATCTTCTTGAAACGTGCAAGTGCGCGATCAAACGCTTCGCCTGAATCGACGCTCACTTCTACTTGAACCATTTTTTTAGCCTCCATTAGAATTTTGAAATTACAAAAACATTCCATAAAATTGTATCACATCTCACACCGAATGTCAAATATTTCTTTCGTAGTCGCTATCGGCTATCGGCTATCGGTTTTCAATTCTCCCTTCCAACTTCCAACTTCCAACTTCCCAACTTCCCCTCTTCTACCCTTCCAACTTCCCAACTTCCCAACTTCCACCCCCCTTGACAATTTACCTACATCTTGATGTTTTTTAACTCAATTTTAGATCCCCAGGCCCGGTAGGTGCGGTTTGGAACCGCACCGGACTTGAAAAAGCCGACTGCTGAAATCCATTCTTGCTGACAGCCGACTGCTGACTGCTGACAGCCATTCGCTTGACAATTTACCCACATCTTGATATACTCACCTCACCAAGAAGGAGGCACAACCATCTACGAAATCATCATCCTCTGCTTCGGGGCATGGCTAACAGGCGTAAGCAAAGCAGGCTTCGGCGGCGGTATCGGCATGATTGTCGTCCCCATGTTCACGCACTTCCGCAGTGCACGAAACGTCATCGGGCTGATGCTCCTGCTCCTATTCTCAACAGACGTTTTCTCACTCTACCACTACTGGCAGCGGTGGCATCGTCAAAGCGTCACACGACTGATTCTCGGTTCCCTGCTCGGTATCATCTTAGCAAGCCTCATCCTGAAGGACATCTCTGATGTCCATCTAAAAAAGGTAATCGGCGGTATCGCCTGTTTGTTTGCCGTCCTCGAATTTCTGCGTCCGTACTGGCAACCGCTTCTTGGAAATTCCGAACAATCCACACAAGCACCGCTCCAATTCAAAATGTGGCAAGGACTCCTCGCTGGGCTATTCGCCGGTGCGTTCTCAACCCTCGCACACATGGGCGGACTCGTCGTCGTTATGTACCTTCTCCCGCAACGTTTGGGCAATAACGCCTTCGTCGCCACTACAACCGCCACCTACTTCCTACTCAACTTCATCAAAATTCCTTTCTATTTCCATCTCGACCTCTTCTCTTTCGAGATCCTAATCGAAGCAGTTGCCCTCCTCCCATTCATCGGACTTGGCGTACTGACGGGCATCGCGCTCAACAATCGAGTACCGGAGCTCCTATTCTCAAGAATCGTCCTCTTTTTCCTATTCGCCACCGGTATACATCTATTACTCGGCTGATTTTCCCCACCTTAAAGCAAACGCTCATCGCCGCTGGCGAGGTTTTATGAAGTTTAATTATTTAAATCGGTAATTCTAATTCCCCCAGGCCCGGTAGGTGCGGTTTGTAACCGCACCGGATTCTACTCGAAAACCTTGAAGGCTTCAACCACCTCTTGAATCCCGTAGGGATGGTATCTGTGTAGATGTTTAAAAAAAATAACCGTCTCGGGCCCAGGCCCGGTAGGTTCGGTTTGCAACCGAACCGGATTCTATGCGAAAACCTTGAAGGCTTCAAACGCCTCTTGAATCCCGTAGGGTTTGTTTGCTTGGGTGTTTCTTCACTGTTTCCAACTGCGCCGGGGTTTAGCCATAAACTTTGGACACGCCAGAAACCCTCTTCAGTCCCGTAGGGACGGCATATATGTAGAAGGGGAATCAAATCAAGATAAGGTTTCCCCGTAGGGGCGGCATTTGTAAGGACGTTCCTATAAAATACAACGGAAATCCCTAAACTGATTACCGACAACTAATAACCAACATCACACAAAAACATTGAGATATACCCAAAAATCTTGTATAATATAACACAGAAGAAAACAACCCAGGTCCAAAAACAATGCCCTTAAACAATTTTAGAAAATCAATGTTAGGTTTCGGGGAAAACTGGAAGAGACGTTGCGTTTACTATCTTCCCAACTTCCCAACTTCCCAACTTCCAACTTTCCAACACAATTGGGGATTCAAAACTTGAGTGTTAATATTGAAACTTGCTTAAAATGGGGTGTGTTAGGCGCAGGAAGCGTCGCCCAACGGAGAGCGATGCCCGCCATCCAAAAAGCAGAGGGTGCGGAACTCCACGCCCTCCTCTCACGCGATGCCGCACGCGCAGAACGATTAGCAAACGAATACAGCGCCACCAACGCCTACACCACCGTCGATGCACTTCTCACAGACGATGCCCTTGATGCCATTTACGTCTCAACACCTGTCCATTTACACTGCGAGCAGGTAATCGCTGCAGCCGAACGCGGCTTGCACGTACTTTGCGATAAACCGATGGCACTCACACCACAAGAATGTACAGAGATGATCGCCGCCTGTGAAGCGAACAGCGTCCACCTCCAAATATGTTTTCTCTTCCGGTTCCACTCCTGCTTCCAACAGATCCGAACATGGAGAGACGAGGGACGTTTTGGAGAGATCGTCCACGGACGCATGCCATTTCTGAAACAGTACCAGCTCACACCAGACGAATGGCGCGCCCAACCGGAGAAAGGCGGTGGCGGGTGCTTTATGGACCTCGGTCCACACAGCGTTGACCTGCTCCGTTATCTCATCGGCGAGGTGAACGCTGTCAGCGCATTCTACAACAGCGCAACGCAGGGTACAGATGTCGAAGAAACCGGCGGTATCTTCATCCGTTTCGATAACGGCGCGCAAGCCTTTACAGACCTCAGTTTTTCAGTGCCACAGTGCGACATCGTTTTAGAACTCTACGGAACAGAAGGAACAGTCTGGATCTACAACGACGACGGCTGGAAAATCAAAACCTACTTCGACGGTCAACAACAATTGATCCCCTCACAATACGAGGACCTGTATCAACATCAGTTTGAGCATTTCGCAGAATGTGTAGACAAAGGTATCCCGCCAATCACGACTGGACTTGACGGATTGCGGGCAAGCGAAATCCTCACCGCCGCCTATCGCTCAGGACAGACAGGACAAGTCGTCCCCTGTCCCCCCGCAGACGAGGATTGATGAAATTTAATTATTTAAATCGGTAATAATCCCAGTTCCGGTAGGGTCTTTCACCCAACCGCACGGGTGGACCCCAGGTCCGGTAGGCGCTGTTTTCAACTGCGCCGGATTCTACGCGAAAACCTTGAAGGTTTCAAACGCCTCTTGAATCCCGTAGGGTTTATTTGCTGGGGTGTTTCTTCAGTATCTGTGTAGAATCTGCGCCCGGCTTTAGCCATAAACTTTGTACACGCCAGAAACCCTCTTCAGTCCCGTAGGGACGCAATCTGTAGCGTTCAAACCCCACTTGAATCCCGTAGGGATGGTATCTGTGTAGAATGCGCCGGGCTTTAGCCATAAACTTTGTACACGCCAGAAACCCTCTTCAGTCCCGTAGGGACGCAATCTGTGTAGAAAACCGTAAGCCCACAAATCAAGCCCCGTAGGGGCGGCATTTGTAAGAGGCTGTTACAAAATACCGTGAAAAATCCCTAAATTGCCTCTTTAGTCCCGTAGGGACGTTATGTTTATAGAAAAGCGTTGAAACTAAGCATATAGCCCTGTAAGGGCGGAAACCTGTTTATAAGCACTCGAATACCATAAAAATCCCTAAATTGACACCTATGGTGCGGTTTGCAACCGCGCCACTCGCTCAGGTATAAAATAGTGCCAAAATGGCACATTATCTCTTAACCTCATTCCTCCAAACGACAAATTGTCACTCCAAAAACCCTGCCAAAATGGCACGCTATTCCCAAAAACCCTGACGACATGGCAGTTTTAGACATTGGCACGAAAATTGCTACTATATCTCACGACGACGGCTTTTTTATGCACGTGAGTTTGATAAATGTAGCGCAAAGTTCCCAGTTTGCGCCTCGCGATGATGTATTTTTTATGCCGTCTTGAAAAAAAGAAATTGGGAAAAGGCATAACAGCCTGCCCACAATTTTCATACCAAACTGAAGGAGGAATTCAGCGACATGGCACTTGTACCCCTTGGCGATAGAATTCTCGTCAAACGTTCAGACAACGACGAACAGATGACCAGCGGTGGGATTATCATCCCTGATACTGCAAAAGAAAAACCGCAAGAAGGTGAAGTCGTCGCCGTTGGAAACGGTAGACTTCTCGACAGCGGTGATCGGCAACCCGTTGATGTGGCAGTAGGAGATCTCGTCCTGTTTGCTAAATACGGCGGCACCGAAGTTAGCTATGATAACAATGAATATCTCATCTTGCGCGAAGATGACATCTTAGCCAAGGTTAACTAGGAAAGGAGTTAAACACATGGCAGCAAAACAACTAGCGTTTGATGAAGAAGCACGGAGCGCCATTAAACAAGGCGTTGATCAGCTCGCAGACGCAGTAAAAGTCACGTTGGGACCCAAAGGACGGAATGTGGTGCTTGATAAGAAATTCGGCGCACCAACTATCACCAAAGATGGTGTTACCGTCGCAAAAGAGATCGAACTCGAAGACGCCTATGAAAATATGGGCGCGCAGATGGTCAAAGAGGTTTCATCTAAAACCAGCGACGACGCTGGTGATGGCACCACCACGGCGACTATTCTCGCACAATCCATCTATCGTGAAGGCTTGAAAAACGTCGCCGCTGGGCATAACCCCATGGCACTCAAGCGCGGGATTGAAAAAGCCGTCAGCACCGTCGTTAACGCAATCTCTGGATTGAGTAAAGAGGTTTCTGAGAAAACCGAAATCGCACAAGTCGCCGCTATCTCCGCAAATAACGACAACGATATCGGCGAACTCATCGCTGACGCTATGGAAAAAGTTGGAAAAGATGGCGTTATCACCGTCGAAGAAGCCAAAAGCCTTGAAACCACACTCGATGTCGTTGAAGGTATGCAGTTCGACCGCGGTTACCTCTCACCTTACTTCGTCACCGATCCTGATAGAATGGAAGCCGTCTTAGAAGACGTCGCGATCCTCATTCACGAGAAGAAAATTAGCAGTCTCAATGACCTCAGACCCGTACTCGAGACCACCGCACAACAGGGAAAACCCTTGTTGATTATCGCCGAAGATGTCGAAGGCGAAGCACTCGCAACCGTTGTCGTCAACAAAATTCGCGGAACAATCCGTTGTGCCGCCGTTAAGGCACCCGGCTATGGCGACCGTCGTAAAGAGATGCTCGAAGACATCGCCGTCTTGACAAGTGGACGCGTCATCTCCGAGGACCTTGGGATTAACCTCGAAAACATTACCCCAAACGACCTCGGTACCGCCAAACGTATCGTTATTGACAAAGACAATACGACCATCGTTGAAGGCGAAGGCTCAACAGAAGCCGTCCAAGGCCGCATTGACCAGATCCGTAGACAGATTGAAGACACAACATCTGACTATGACCGCGAGAAATTGCAAGAACGTCTTGCCAAACTCGCCGGTGGTGTGGCTGTCATTAACGTCGGTGCTGCGACTGAAGTCGAGATGAAAGAGAAGAAAGCTCGTGTTGAAGACGCAATGCACGCCACACGCGCCGCCGTTGAGGAAGGCGTTGTTGTTGGTGGTGGGGTCGCACTCGTCCGAGCGCAAGGGACTCTTGATTCACTCGAACTCACCGATCCGACCGAGGCAGTCGGTGCCTCCATTGTACGCCGAGCACTCGAAGATCCGCTCCGTCAAATCGCCAAGAACGCCGGACAGGAAGATTCCGTCGTTATCGCAAAAGTCAAAGACGAAGGCGGAAACATCGGCTACGATGCCTATGAAGATCGCTTCATCGACATGTTTGAAGCAGGCATCCCCGATCCTGCCAAGGTCGTCCGGGTCGCATTGCAAAATGCAGCCAGCATTGCAGGATTGATGATTACCACCGAAACCCTCATCGCAGAACTGCCTGAGGCGGAAGCACCGGCACCACCGATGCCTCCAGGTGGCGACATGTACTAAACGACAGGCTATTCTAACCCAAGTTGCTACTAACAAGTTTTGCACATTTCAGGAAGGATTTTCGTCTCTTTCCCCACCCCGTAGGGGTGTTATATCTATAGAAAATGTCGTATTTACGCGATTGCACTCCGTAGGAGTGCTATGTCTAAATAGATGGCAACTTGCGTTATTCTAACAAACAAGGCGGGCATCAAGCCCGCCTTGTTTATTTCCGATCCCGTCCGCTAACGAGCCCGGTAGGTTCGGTTTCTAACCGCCCCATAAGTGTCAATTTTAGAAAAAATAATCGTTGTAGTCCCAGGTCCGGTAGGCGCTGTTTCTAACTGCGCCGGATTCTACGCGAAAACCTTGAAGGTTTCAAACGCCTCTTGAATCCCGTAGGGATGGTATCTCTGTAGAATCTGCGGCCGGCTTTAGCCATAAACTTTGCACATGCCAGAAGCCCTCTTCAGTCCCGTAGGGACGATATCTGTGTAGAAAAACGGTCGCCCCCTCAATAAAGCCCCGTAGGGGCGGCATTTGTAAGAGGCTGTTACAAAATACCGTGAAAAATCCCTAAATTGCCTCTTCAGTCCCGTAGGGACGTTATGTTTATAGAAAAGCGTTGAAACTAAGCATATAGCCCTGTAAGGGCGGCATGTTTATCATATCCGTAATAAAACGATGCGAAAACCCACTAAATTGACACCTATGGTTCGGTTTCTAACCGCCCCATAAGTGTCAATTTTAGAAGAAATAATCGTTGTAGTCCCAGGTCCGGTAGGCGCTGTTTCTAACTGCGCCGGATTCTACGCGAAAACCTTGAAGGCTTCAAACGCCTCTTGAATCCCGTAGGGATGGTATCTCTGTAGAATTTAATAAAATATTTCGGCAATTCCATAAAAAGCAGTTTCAATCAAAAGGATTGACCAATCCTGAAAATCTTTGAATCTTGTAAATCCTGCTTCAGATTTCTTAGACCCAACTCACGTTAATTGACCTACAAGCAGCCGTTCACACGCCTGAAGCACATGCGCCACCGTAATCGTATGCATACACGGTGAAGTCCCATCGGACAGCACTTGGCACCCATACTCAAACCCCAAATTGAGACACGGACTACACGGTATTCCTGCGCGCACAACACCAGCATGCCGATCCCAGGGACCCCACTGCGCAAAATTCGTGGGACCGTGCAACCCAACAACAGGCGTTCCCGTTGCCGCTGCGAGGTGCATCGGACCGCAATTGCCACTCACGACCAGCGTCGCATCCGCAAAAAGCGCAGCAAGCTGATTAACATCCGTCCTCCCCGCCAGCACGACCGACCGATGTTTCGTCCGCGCCGCAATCTCTTCAGAGACCGCCACCTCATCAGGCGCGCCCGTCAAAACGATCTGTGCGTCATACCGTGCAACAAGTGCATTCGCCAACGCGACGTAGCGTCCCTGTGGCCATCGCCTGCGAGGCTCACCACGTCTACCTGCCTCCGGATGTAACACGATAAGTGGCTGATCCAGTGAGACCTCCGCTTTCGCAAGCGTTTCACGTATCCACGCACGCGCTTTCTCATCCCACCAAACCTCAAGTCCGAATTCGTGTATTGGGCATTCTAACAGCGTTGCAAGGCTCAAAAAATTGCGAACTTCATGCCGTCCTTGCACGTGCGGTACCGTCTCTGTAAACAGAGAATCGCGGTGCTGCCCCTCTGTCGAAAACCCAACTCGCCTCGGCGCACCGGTTGCGTAGGCGAGCAGCGCACTCAATCGGGGCCAATGTTCCAAGTCAATCACCCAATCAAAACCCTCACGACGGAGCGACGAAATCAACTGGTATCCCATCTTACGGAATGGGATATGTCTGTCAATATAAGGGCACGCTCCCAAATAGTTTAGGTTCGTCGGTGACGCTAATATCGTAAATTCTGTATCGGGAAAGGCGTGTCGTATCGCCCGAATGGCGGGGATCGCTAAAATCGTGTCACCCAACGCAGAGAGTTGGATGAAAAGAACTTTTTTGGGGGTAGGTGTTACCGGTGCCTGCCTACAAAACAGACCCAGTATAATACAAAGCGGGATACCGAGGTACCGGTCTAAGGACTGTTGAACCCGAGTGGACTGCATAAATCCGAAAAATAATCAATGCCGACTGACAACTGACAACTAATTCGCGTATCCGTACAACTCAATCTCCGAAATCTTCGCGAGGGCTGTTGTCGGTCCCGTTATATAATAACGATAACGCCCACGTCTCATCTGTCCTTCTCCAATTTCCACGTTTTCACGCCTTATCTGGACATTCTCCCGCCGCCGAGCAGCATCCTCCGTCGTCCGGTGCACAATGACCTTAATACCGGTTGTCATAACCGCTTTGTTGAGGCGGATATCAATCACCGGCTCCTTATTGCTCCGCTGGTCATAGATTTTGTCCCACTCTCCACGCGTGTTGAACGCCATCAACTCAAACTCGTCCAAATTCGTAGAGTGGATCACAATCCGATAGAGCGACCTCTTCTCCGGCAAGTGAATGATCGCCTCCGATGGAATATCAAGGTCGGTTACGACATTGCCTGATCCCTTTTTACGTTGAGATTCGCCGATAGTCTCAGGTTTTCCATCAATGAATGACGGATCGCTGGCGGTTACACCGGGGAGAAGGGCGTAGTTCTCACTCCACTTCTGACCGAGACTGCAACCGTAGCATAAACACATCAGCACTAATAACACAGATGCGTACCTCGTGCATACTCTGGATTTAACGCTCATTGTCACCTCCGACGCGCACTATTCGCTCTATTCTCTTCAATCTGCTTAAGGATGTCCTCTTTTGTCAGTTTACGCACCTTGAAATGCAATTTCCTAAAGAACGGCACCAGATCCTCACCCGCCGCCTCACTAAAATAGTAAACCAAAAAACTCGTCTTCATATTCCCCGCCAGCTTTTGATGGAGACCATCCCCTTCCATCAACCGAAAAACCCTGATATAAAAATCTGCACCGTACCGCTCCCACAACTCCGCAACGAGCGTGTACGAATATCTGTATCGCCACTGCGTCAGCGGATCGTTATCCGTATGTCCGCCCCAACTCTCCAATTGATTCACGCCATCAAGATCAATCTCCAAATCCGCCTCAAGGCTATCAAATTTAGGATGTAACCCGCCATTCGCATACTCCGTCTGAATCAAAACCGCAATGCCTTCCGAGAACCATACCGGTAGAAAATAGATATTCGTAAAGGCATGCGTCAACTCATGGACTCGCACCCCATGTTTTTCATACATCCGCATCGGGAAATCCATCTGAATACCGTTAACAAACTTCACATACCGTCCGTCTGCCATACCTGAACGATAGTCCGTACGCGTATACGCTGCGAGGTTGGTACCTCTGTAGAGGTGGTGCAGTGTCACATGAATTTTATGCTTCGGTTTAAAACCGAAAAGTCGATTCATCGCGTCATAAAGACTTTCCATATAACCGAGCGCACTTTCGGCGAACAATTTCCGTTCCTCGACCTCGTCAAAGCCTTCAAGAACTTGTAAATCTTCAGCGAATTTGAGGGTATAGTGATCGGTCTCGAATGTCCCGTCCTCTCTAATCCCAAACTTTGCTTTCGAGGGCCTGAGCATAAGAGAAGTCGCGTCCCGCTCTTCGAGGATCCGTTTCTGGCGGCGGCGCTGCGCTTCCTCCAACGCAGCACAACTCGTGAAAACAAACATCATCGCAAGCAGCACGAACACTGCTTGCGCTCGCATCAGGCTATTATGGATGAAGCGACTGAAAACCGCATCAATAAGGCACAATCTACCTCTATATCTCACAATGTTCCCCTCTAAAGCGGCACTGCCTTAGACTTATCGCCGATGCGCCGCATAGTAATGTCCTGTTCAACCGTTGGATCGGGCAGTCCCGTCTCAGCAAGTCGGCGTTGCAGAAACGCCGCCATATCCGCTTTCAAACGTTCAACGACATCATCCGCTTCCTCAGCCAGATTGTAGACCTCATCGGGATCCTCTTCAAGGTCGTAGAGTTCTAAATCCGGCGTATTATAAACAGCCGGTGTACCACCGGTTTCAACAATCAATTTCCATTTCCGAGTCTGCCACCCGCGCTTTTTCATCCAGCCACACTCGGTCAGATAGACCCCTTCTGTCGTCCCATCGTGTGTGCCGTTCTCCATCAAGGCACGCAGACTTGTCCCTTCCATCTTTTCACGTTCCGCCACCGCAGTGAGTCCCGCATAATCAAGGATCGTCGGCGCGATATCGGTAAGGCGGACAAGTCCTCCAAGCCGCTGTCCCTCCTGAATAAGCACAGGGCAGTGAACGATCAACGGCACATGGCAATTCGTCTCATAAAGCCCATGATGATCATACCAGAGTTCATGTTCATCGAGTTCTTCACCGTGGTCAGCAGTGATAATCAGTAGCGTCTCCTCAAGCTGCCCACAGTCGTGTAGGTATCGGAACAACTGCGCGAGACATGCGTCCATATAAGCGATCGAAGCATCGTATTGCGCGTTCACATACCGCCTGTCCGTCCAGAGTCGTTTTTTCGCAATGTTATCCGGATCCGCCGGATCCGGTGTACACATCCATTGACGGAAATAGTCCGTAAAAGGCTCACATGTATAGACAGCGTCCATGCTTCGATTGTTCGGATCACATTCGTCTCCGCTATAAAACATTCGCTCGAATGGCAGCGGTGGCAGATAAGGCGTGTGTGGATCCCAATAGTGAAGAAAGGCGAACCAAGGCTTATCTTGTGCCTGTGCGAGCTCCAAGAGTTCGATCGCCGTCTGGTTGACTGCCTCCGCCTTTCGAGCCTTGCGGTAGCCCGTCTCCCACTGGTAACCGCGATACTGTGCTTCCGGGAAACCCCGCTGGAACCAACGTCCCAAATTGTCCGCTGCAACGGTGAAGTAGCCCGCCTCACTCAGCAACTCTGGAATCGTCTCCACATCCGTTGCGAGGTTGAGCGTTCCACCCTGCGTAATAATTTGGTGCGACAAAACATCCTTACCAGTAAACATTGTTGTATGCGCAGGGTGCGTTGGGATATGCGGACTGATACACTTCTCAAAAAGCACCGATCTCTCCACAAGTGCATCAAGGTGTGGTGTTGTCAAGTTGCGATGCCCGTAACAACTCATGCTGGATGCCCGCAACGTATCCAATGAAATGAGAATAATATTACGCAAGACGCTGTTCCTTTCACCAAAGGGGATTGATTCTCCGCAGGATTTTGTAGCGTAAACTTTTAGTTTGCGTCCCTATAGGCACAATCTAAAAAACACCTCTGGTCCCCAGGTCCGGTAGGTGCGGTTTGCAACCGCACCGGATTCGTTAGGAAATTACTGTCAATTTTAGAAAAAATACTCTGGTCCCCAGGTCCGGTAGGTGCGGTTTGCAACCGCACCGGATTTTACAAAAAAACCTTGAAAACTCCAAACCCCTCTTGAATCCCGTAGGGATGGTATCTGTGTAGAAAAACGGTCACGCTCCCATCAAGCCCCGTAGGGGCGGCATTTGTAGGGACGCTCGTATAAAATACAACGGAAAAACCCTAAATTGACACCTATGGTGCGGTTTGCAACCGCACCGGATTCGTTAGGAAATTACCGAATTAAATCCTGAATTTTCATAAAGATTGTGTTACAAAGGCGGCAACTTGGGTTATGCTAAAGTTCCTTGCAAATCTGTAACGTTTTTATCCGCGTTACGGATGACACTTTTCAAATTTTTTTGGAAATTCCTTTCTTAAACCCCGAAAGACTGAGACCTATATGAAATATTAGTCTCCTGCTGCTACGTCTGCCGAAGTCACCTGTGCCGCTCGAATAGCCTCACACAAGTAAGTAATCCCTTCAGGAACATCGTCCACATGGCAGTAAGCATAAGCAAGTCGAATCGCTTTCACCGGTTCGTTTGCATAGTGAAACGCACTCCCGTTACTATAGCCAACCCCTTTCGCCGAAGCCAGCTCCTGTAATTTGTTTAGGTCTGTCGTTTCCGGCAAATCTATCCAAAGGAAAAGTCCACCGCGAGGTCGTGTCCACGTACAGAGGTCGCTAACATGCGCCTCAAGTGTATCTACCACCGCGCGACACTTCGCACCAACAGCAGCATTCGTCTTCACGAGGTGTGATTCCAGGTGCTCCATGAAAAATTCAGCAACGATTGCACTCGCGAGCGCACTCGTTCCACCGTCCCATCGATTTTGATGGATCTGTCCGTAATAGGGCTGCCTCGCCACAAAATAACCTTGACGAACACCAGCACCCAAGATTTTCGAGAAAGTCGCAATAAAGATTACCCGATTTGAGGTATCTAACTTAAAAAGCGCAGCGGGCGTGGGCGTTGATGTGAAGTCAATATCGCCATAGCAATCATCTTCAACAATTAATGTATCATATTCTTCCGCTAAAGCCAACATCCGATGTCGGCGTTCAAGCGAGAGAATCGCCCCTGTTGGGTTCTGATGATTCGATGTCGTGTAAATCAACGACGGACGGATATTTTTCTCCTTGAGCTCCTTGAGTTTCGCTTCCAGCGCATCCATGTCCATGCCGTCAATATAATCCATCGGCACGCCAACAATATTTGCTTTAAAATGGCGCATGATACCGAGGGTCCCACTGTAAGTGTATTCCTCTGTCAAAACCGTATCGCCGGGGTTGATAAGCGTTCCCAATACCAATTCCAATGCCTGCATGGAACCGGAGGTAATCGAGATGTTATCTATCGGCAGCGGGACACCTTCACGTCGTTCAAACCGCATTGATGCCAGTTCGCGCAAGCCTTCATAACCGGATTCACCCGGATAGTTAACCAGATCGCCACCTAACTTACGGAGTGCCTTTTCGCTCGCCGCAATTAAACCCTCTGTCGGAAATGTATACGGATCTGGACGCCCACCTGTAAAACCAAAGTCTTTCATGATATGCTCCTTCTTCTACACGAATTCCACATAAGCAAATTATAACAGACTTCCTGAAAAAAAACAACACCGAAAAACCGCTGAATCAAAGGCATGCAGTTCTTCTATAGAAGCACTCTCCTGATCGCAATTTATCCCATACAACCCACAGAAAGAAGTATATTCTAATACCATATCTATACGCATTGCAATAGTTAACTTATAGTATATTTATAATTCACATATTAGTTTTATTTCCCTCTCAAAGTTGCTAACATCTTCTACTTCTGTCACCTTAAACGACGCAATGACGTGTCGAATTCACAACATAAAACAACAGAAATTTGACCGATTTAACCGCCCATGAAATTTTCAAAATCGCTTCTCAACCCTTTGGTTGCTTGGGTTCTCGGTCAATTTTGAGAGAATTGAAAATTCTGTGATTTTCTGTGGTGTTTAATGTTTTATTGTTTTTTCACCACTGCGTTCATAAAATGGATCAGGCGTTTTCGGTGTGTGAGCAACATCCTAAATCTTCTTTATTCTTTGACATCTCTTCCTACATTATGCTATACTTTCGCTATCTTTATGAAAGCGAAATGAACTGTGATGCTCTTCAATTTTCCTACATCTATCTACGCAAATGACGATCCAAACGCTCACATTTGAACCGATGTGCTTGTGCGACCTACAGAAGGTCCTGGAAATCGAAAATGAATGTTTTGACAATCCGTGGAGCGAAACCGACTTCAGGTTATCTCTGAAGCAACCCAAGTCGTACGAACATGTTTACGTCGCACGGCGCGAGAATACCCTCGTTGGCTACATTGTGTTCACTGTTCTCCATGAAGAAGCACAGGTCCTGAATCTCGCGGTCCCGGCTGCCTATCGGCGGCAAGGGATCGGTAAATACCTGCTCGCCTCCGCCTTGGAAACAATACAGGCATACGATGGACACGAGGTTTTCTTAGAGGTCGCCGTTAGCAATTTACCGGCACAATATCTTTACCGACAGTTCGGGTTCCGCATCTGTGGCATCCGAAAAAATTACTACGGACGGTATAAAGACGCTTATGTTTTACGAAAAGGAGTAGAAACCGATGCTACTTAACCTACTAAGCCATGCCTTTTCAGCAACTGGAACGCTATCCCTCTCAACCCGCCGACAGGAAGCACGGACAGTCGGCAGAAACGGCTGGCGCGTCATTGAAGAAGAGGTCAATTGGAACACTGCTGAAACGGCTATCGTTGTTGTCGATATGTGGAACGAACACTGGTCGTGGGGAGCGACGGAGCGCGTGAACGTCATGGCACCTCGGATGAACATCGTACTTGATCGGGCGAGACAAAGCGGGGTGCAGATTATCCATGCCCCTTCCGATACGATGGATTTCTACGAAGCGCACCCAGCACGCCTTTCCATATTAGAGATGCCGCATGCCGATACACCCCCTGAACGCGAGATACCCGACCCACCTTTACCCGTTGATGCGTCCGATGGCGGTTCAGACACCGGCGAAACCGATGGCTACAAGGCGTGGCACCGTCAACATCCAGCCCTTGAAATTTCTGATACAGATGCCATCAGCGACAACGGGCAGGAGGTCTACAACCTGTTGAACCACAAGGGTATCAAGAATATCATCTTCATGGGCGTTCATACGAATATGTGCGTTCTGGGGCGTTCTTTCGCGATTAAACAGATGGTGCGCTGGGGCTTCAATGCTGTTCTCGCACGCGATCTCACCGATGCGATGTACAATCCCTTCAAACCGCCTTATGTCAGTCATGAAGCAGGTACCCAGTTAATCATTGAGTATATTGAGAAATTCTGGTGCCCCACAATCCTAAGCGGCGATTTGACGACACCGAAGATTTAATGGTTGCCAGTTATCAGTTACCAGTAAGCGCGGTTTTATGAAGGTTAAGTATTTATTGTAAAATCCGAAAATATGTTTATACTTGTAACATAAGCTGTTGGTTTCCTGTACCTCCATAATACAACCCTCACCGCCGCTGGCGAGGATTGTATCCTCGCCCTTGTGTAAATAATTACGGGCTTTACTATAACCTTACCAACTAATAGTTGAGTTACTGACAACTGATAACTGATAACCGACAACCATATAACAAAAAGCCCACGGTAACGAGAATACCGCGGGCTTTTTTACGTTAGGTGTGTGTCTTATTGACGGTTGTCTTTCAACGCGCCCCACGTTGTTGTGAGTTTCGCCTTTGGATCTACGGCAGTGCTCACAGCAGGTATAACTTCCAAGGCACTGAACATCGCATTCAGATCGCCTGCGCCGGTCTCAGCATTTCCAGCGAAGTCGAAATCAAGAGTACCATCGTTCACTTGGATCCCTGGATAAGTCTTAATATCGATCTCATGTCTACCCGGTGTCACATAGAGCGGCTCAACAATCTCGTCTTCAATGATAATGTCGAAACCACGATTGTTCGGCGACCAGTGTTCACCAACGAGATAGGTAACATCAAAAGCACCGTCGCCGGTTTTAAACTGATACTTAACAGTGGCAGGAAACTGTGCCCAGCTGACAGCGTAGAAGAGATCCACGTCGTAGCCAGCGGCTTCAGCCTGTGCTTGTGCATCCGCTGTCAACTCTTTTACCTCAGCAGTGCGAGGTGCCAGTTCTATCCATCCACCCCATGATTGGTTTTCCTGCTGTGCGCCATGCCAGACGCGTCCTTTTGAGTCAGTGAAGTCATCTGTCTTGCCGCCCCACACTCGAAATTCCTCTGCCGGGAGCAGTGTCGGTAATGCGAACATAGCAAGGAAAAACACGATTGTTAAAACACTAAGTAGTCTCATCAAAGTTGCCTCCATTTGTTAGTTGTTCCGTTTACTTTTCAGCATACCCCACGTTGTCGCGAGTTTCTGCTTCGGATCAACAGCTAATGCGGGAATGACTTCTATCCCACTGAACATCGCGTTGAGATCTCCGGCACCTGTCTTTGGATTGCCAGCAAACTCAAGGCTCATCACCTTGTCCTTAACCTCAATGCCCTCATACCGCTTAATATCTATCTCATGATGACCCGGTGTCACATATTCCTCTTCAACAATCTCGTCTTCGATAATAATATCGAAACCGCGGTTTTTGGGAGACCAGTGTTCACCGACGAGATAGGTAACATTGAACATGCCTTTGCCGGTATTCAGTTCCATCTTAACTACATCAGGGAACGCTGCCCAACTGACGGCATAGAAGAGTTCCTTATCGTAACCTTCTTTTTCTGCCAGTTTCTCGGCATCTTTCGTGAGTTGTACAACCTCTGCTGTGCGCGGCAACTTTTCAATCCAGCCGCCCCAGTCTTTTTTCTCGTTCTGTCCACCGTGCCAGATACGGCCATCGGAATCTTTAAAGTCTTCCACTTTGCCGCCCCATACCCGAATCTCTTCGGCTGAATTTGCATCGTGGACCATCGCTCCTGTAGCAAATACGGTGAGTAAAATTACCACAAATAAACTCTGTCGCATGGTTTCCTCCTTGTTGTAATGAAAATGCGAACATATTAAGAATAACACATTCGCGATACGATTTGCAAGTTTTTTCCCTGTCACTCTACTGGCTCAACGACAACAAGTCGCTGATTCGCCTTCACATCGGTCAACGTCTGCACAATTCCACTCGGCCACTGAATGACAATCTTGTCCACCACTTTGTGGTGTGCAAGCCCAAATTCGACATCAATACTGTTCTGAGAGAGGTAACTGTCCCCCGCTGTTACCTGTTGAATCTGATGTAGGTCGCCTGCGCGCACCTTCACGAGTGCGCCAATACCATCCCGATTGCTCACCGTGCCAACTGTGCGGATCTGAAGCCACTGCTGCCGGTTGCCGCCATCGTTTCGGAGCAGCATCGGTTTCGCGCCGCTGTTGACAATAAAGATGTCCAAATCACCATCGGCATCGTAATCGCCAACCGCTACGCCTCTACCAACGCCGTACGAACCGAAGTTCCGTAGCCCTGCAGCTTCAGAAATATCAACAAACGTACCATCACCGTTGTTTTCAAGGAAGACATCGGGTTGCCCGTGTGCTTCCCACGAAGCTGGATCAATATGTCCAGCCGCAAAAAAGAGATCCAAGTCACCGTCGTTATCCGCGTCAAACAGTGCTGTACCCCAACATGTTTTACCAAGTCCGGACTCAAAAATACCACTCTGCGCGGAGACATCAGCGAAAGTGCCATCGCCGTTGTTTCTATAAAGGACATTGTTTTCATCCAACCAATTTGTAACAAACAGGTCTAAATCGCCGTCGATATCGTAATCGCCCCAGGCAACTCCCATACCGCTTCGGATATCGCCGGTATGACTCCGTGCGTCTGGACGATTTGTATTTGTGAACGTTAGTTCTCCGTCGTTGCGATAGAGAATATTCTGGTCAGTATCGTTCGCAAGATAAATATCCAGATCGCCATCAGTATCGTAATCTGCTGCAGCGACCCCAAGTGTCAGATGAAACCCACCATTCACTTTGGCTGCGTTTGTAATATCGATGAACCCGCCATCTCCCTTGTTCACGTAAAGTACGTTTGCTTGTCCAAAGAAATCGTAAGGAAAAAAGACTTCATCCCCTTGTGGCACTTTGGTATATTCAATATAGTTGCCGATGTAAAGGTCAAGATAGCCGTCGCTATCGTAATCGCCCCAAGCAATACCAGCACCAAAACCGTTATGCCCAACGCCCCCCGCACCGGATGAGAAGCGTTTGAAAGTACCGTCACCGTTGTTTCGATAAAACAGATTCGCCTTATAGTTCGTGACATAGAGATCTGCATCACCATCGTTGTCGTAATCTGCGAAAGCGCATCCCATGCCCCAACCAGTATCACCAACGCCAGCAACATCGGTTACATCCGTGAAGGTCCCATCACCGTTATTTTGGTAGAGCGTGTTTTTGGGAAGGACAGCGTCCGCTGCAGGTCGAACTAAGGAACCGTTGACAATGTAAAGGTCTAATCTGCCGTCGTTATTGTAGTCGCACCACGCTGCACCTGAACCAACGAGTGCAGGCAGCACACGTAAGTCGATACCACCAGCATGCTCAAAATGGATACCTGCTTGTGCGGTGACATCGACAAATTGGATATCAGATGCATGGCTATTCAAGATAAACAAAAGGTTCAAGACGACAATGGCTGTTTGTAACCTATTTTGCATTTGGATTCCTCTTTCAGTGTCTTGGTTCGCGTTCTACTGAACATTATACACAAAACCGTGAATCGGATGTGCCTTAATTTCAGGTATTAGTTATCAGTTTGTCTCGCAGTGAGAGTTATCGGTTGTCAGTAGGCGATGTTAGGAACCCTTGCCAGTGGAGAATGGAGAAGATCTGGTACGGTCAAACAGTAGCTTTGCTGAAAACATCTTTAGCTCCGTTGGGCGATATCTGTGTAGAAGTGTGTATCATCAAAAAATCAGGTTTCCCCGTAGGGACGGCATGTGTATAGCGTCTTGATCGGGATCTCTGTCTTGCTTAGAGGTGCTTCAATCTAAAGAAGAATGAGGACATCTATTTCCGTAAATATGGAGATTTTAGTTGCAATTACGCTGAAAATGTGTTAGAATACATAAGTGTTAATGTGGTTAAAGCTAGTTGTTTAGGTTAGAGGGTTTGCAAGTGGAAATGTCTGTCTTGGTACTCAACGCCAGCTACGAAGCGATCAACGTTTGCAACCTCCGGCGCGCGATGAAAATGGTTTTCAAAGGCACAGCACAGACTGAAGAAGTCTCTGATGTTGAAATTCATTCGCCGAGTGCTGCGATAAAAGTACCACATGTAATTCGATTAGTAAACTACGTTCATGTTCCGCGCAGTGTCGTCAAATTTTCACGAAGGAATGTCCTTGTCCGCGACCAGTATACGTGCCAATACTGTCACTCGGAATTCCCCACAGCGCAGCTCACGATCGACCATGTAGTACCGCTCTCTCGCGGCGGGGAAACAACATGGGAGAACGTCGTGACGGCTTGCAAAAAATGTAATAACAAAAAAGGCAGTAAGATGCTTTACGAGGCGCGACTGAAACTGGAACGTCAACCCAAAACACCCTCAATTTTAACCTATCTGCAACTCAACCGTCATTTTCGCGGGTGCCACCCGTCGTGGAGAAAATATTTGTATATCAACTAAATCATGCAAGATCCAAAAAAACTGAAAAAGCGTTGGGAATTCCAACGTGCCTATCAGAAGGGCAGTAAGTATTGGAATCGCTACTTTGTGATATACGTGTTCCACACCCACTTCGATAACCTCCGATTGGGAATAACCGTCAGCAAAAAAGTCGGAAAGAGCGTCCAAAGGAATCGTGTCAAAAGATTAATTCGTGAATCGTTCCGGCAGTTACGCCCGCGGATAAAGGTTGCATACGATGTTGTAGTTGTCGGCAGAACAGAAGCCTGCCGACTCACGTGTCAGGAAGCAGAAAATGGATTGTTGCGTCTATTTCGGAAAGCATCTATTTTAAACGATTCAACTCACGACGGCGCAAAGTGAAGTAAAAACGAAAGCGGTCAATGAGGAACAGAGGCGTGCCACATTGCAAGCATCACGAAGAAGATATGGACCAGAGTGGAAACCAGCGAGCACGTTCTAAGTTGAGTCGGATAGTGGTGTTCGTACAACCTATCCGCTTTTATCGACGCTTTGTTTCGCCGCTGTTACCACCTTCTTGTCGGTTCTACCCGACCTGCTCGCAATATGCACTCCAAGCGTTAGAACGGTACGGAATACTCAAAGGGTGCTGGTTAACAATTAAAAGACTTTCAAAATGCCACCCATATCATCCGGGTGGCTTTGATCCGCTAAAATAGTAGGGACAAACTTTAAAAATTAATATCTGGGAAACATAAAAAATGAGGAGTGCCTAATTTCGATGGGAGCACGTTATATTCTTGCATTGGTTCTAATGGTTGCTGTAATAGTTATATGGACCCTAATTAGTCCGCGTATTTTCAAAAATAGTTTTGGACCCCAACCGAAGGAACCAACAACTACCGAGACCCCGATAGCAACAAGTCCAAGCGAAACACCACCCGATGCTGGAACGCCATCGGCATCGGATGGAACCGAAACATCCGTTGATACGGATCTCTGGACACCAATTCAGGAAACCCCAGAGGATGCAAAAGTCAACGTCCGGACTGATAACTATAGTATTGTCTTTAACGAAAAACTCGCAATCGCCAGAAAGTGGCAATTAAATCATTTTCCAGACCGGTCAAATTCGGATGAAGTGCCCTTGAACTTAATTCCGGAGAATGCGCTGAGCTGCCTCGCCCTGCGGTTCGCGAATTCACAGTTGGAGCTCGACGCACTTCGCGCAGCATGGAAGGCTGATAAATCTGAAATTGACATTACAAACGGACAAAAGAGTGAGACGCTTACGCTCAGGGCACTAATCGGAGAAAAACTACAGGTCACAAAGCAGTTCACGTTCAATCCTGGGACCTATTTTGTTGACATGGTGGTAACCTTCCAAAACATCTCTGACGAACCGTTGCTCATGGGCGGGAACGAACCCGTAAATGGATACGAACTTCAGTGGGGACGAGGTATCAATGCTGATCTGTTGCCACATGAGAAAAGGAGCGGCAAACGTGGACGACGTGGTGAGGAGGGCGCGAAAGCTTACATCGGTGAGGATAAACCGAGACGCGAGCTCAAGTCGGAGCGAGCCTTAGCCACGATCCTTTGGGCAGGTATGGATAGTCAATACTTCAGTGCCTTGATGATTCCGGATCCACAACTCGGGGCGACATATAAATTTATAGAGGCACCGCAGCCGGATGCCGCAACCAATATTACTGTCACTGCGCCAACGCAGACAGCAGCACTCGTGGTACCGAGCTTTGTCCTTCCAGCACAGCAGAAAAGGGTGGATGCTTTCCGTCTCTATGTTGGACCGAAGGACGACACAATTCTAAAAAGCATAGAAGCACCGAATGCACCAGAGGATTCGGTCCTTCACCTGTCCAAAATTATTGACTTCGGCTTTTTTGGGGTCATTGCATGGGGAATGCTCTGGATATTCAAAGGATTGCACGGGGTCTTTGGAAACTACGGTATCTCGATTATCCTGCTGACGGCTTTGGTGAAAGTTATCTCTTACCCCTTCACTCGTAAAGCACACAAATCTATGAAGGAGATGCAGAAGCTGCAACCGCAGCTTGTGGAGTTGAAGGAGAAATACAGAGATGATCCACAGAAACTCAACCGTGCTACAATGCGACTTTACAAGGAGCGCGGTGTCAACCCGTTAGGGGGATGCATACCCTGGCTCCCACAAATCCCGATTTTTTGGGCACTCTTTGCGCTTCTTGGAAGTGCGGTAGAACTCCGCGGGGCACCTTTTCTTTTCTGGATTGATGATCTCTCGGCACCTGACACTTTGGTTGAACTGCCTTTCACGATTCCGTTGATTGTTACAGAGATAGATGCCATCCGTCTGCTACCGATAGTAAACGGTTTAACCACTTGGCTCCAGCAGAAATTTGTTGGCAATATGACACCAACAACCGACAACATGCAAGCGAAATTGATGCAGTTTATGCCCCTAATTTTTATCTTTATCTTCTACAACTGGGCATCCGGGTTTGTGCTGTATTGGTTATGCAACAATGTATTTACAATAGCACAACAATACCTACAGAATCGAAGCGCGACTGACGAAGATCAAACCGCATCAACGGACACGAAAAAGCGGAATAATCCCAAACAAAAATAGGTCCGATAAACCAGCACTGTATAACAAAGTCTACAAACCGCATTGACGACTCCATCGCTGGAAACGACTCTGTAAGGAGGATATTAACCTGTGCAACACTACATTGAAACCGAAGGCGATACAGTGGAGGAAGCAATTGAACATGCGCTGCACGAACTCGAGGCAACTCGGGAGCAAGTTACAATTGACATCATTAGTGAACCGACGAAAGGAATTTTAAACTTCGGCGCAAAACCGGCGAAAATCCGGGCGACACTCAAGCAAGATGTCTCTACCGCACCGGAAACAATCCTAAGAGAGATTCTCAACCGGATGCAGATTGATGCAGAGGTTGAATCGGAATTTGTTGACGGAAGCACACATCTCAATATCGCTACGGACAGTCCTGCCTTGCTCATCGGAAAACACGGACAGACCCTTGACGCGATTGAACGACTGCTTAATTGTATCATCAATAAAGCTTCGCTTGTTAAAAAACGGGTTTTTGTTGATACCGAAGGCTACCGCGGACGTCGGGAAGATCGACTCATTGAAATGGCGCGCCAAGTAGCAGAAAAAGTCAGGTATACTGACCGAGAGGTTGTCCTCGCACCGATGTCCGCACGCGACAGGCGCGTTATTCATGTTGCTTTGAAGGAGGACGATGTCGTGTCTACTTATAGCCAAGGTGAGGGCGAAATGCGGCGTGTCGTTGTCACAACGCAACAACCCTACAACCCTAATTGAACGTTGGTGTTCAATTTTCCTATGCTTCTGGTGCTTTAACGGGGCATCATTGGTATCCCTTGTTTTGTGCGTTGGGTCCAAAAAATGAAATTCCATGATACGATTGCTGCCATCGCGACAGCACGGGGTGAAGCCGGCATCGGCATTGTCCGAGTGAGTGGTTCGCTCGCCCTACCGATTGCCTCTGAATTGTTCCGATCACCGCGCCCAGTATCCCTCGCAGAACTATCAACGCATACACTTACTTATGGACACATTGTGGATGCCACCGCATCCGATGAGGTTATCGATGAAGTCCTACTCGGCATCATGCACGCCCCTAAGACGTATACGGGTGAAGATGTCGTTGAATTTAACTGCCACGGTGGAATGGTAACACTCACGGCTGTGTTGGATTTGGTAGTGAAGAGTGGTGCACGGATTGCAGAACCGGGGGAGTTCACAAAACGTGCTTTCCTTAACGGAAGGTTGGACTTGGCACAGGCTGAAGCGGTTGCTGAACTCATCGCCTCAAAGACAGATCTAAGTCGAAAAATCGCTATAGAGACACTCGCTGGGAGACTCTCTGACACTGTAAATCGCCTGAGTGACAAACTGGCAGGTTTACTCGCAGAAATCGAGGCATCTATCGACTTCCCTGAGGAAGACTTGGATTTCATGAAGGTAGAGACACAGCTCGAAACCGCACGTGTGGTTCAGTCGGACTTAGTTGCTCTGCTCGAAACTGCTACCGAGGGCAGGATTATCACAGAAGGGGTCAATGTCGCTATTTTGGGTAAGCCCAACGTCGGAAAATCGAGTCTTCTCAATGCGCTTGTTGGAACAAAACGCGCCATCGTCACAGATACGCCCGGCACAACGCGCGATACGATTGAGGAAGCGGTTAATATCGGCGGCATCCCGTTGAAGCTCATTGATACTGCTGGTATTCGACAAACAACCGACATCGTTGAACAACAGGGTGTTGAACGGAGCAAAGCCGTACTCGATAGAGCGGAATTACGACTGCTGATGTTTGACGCATCGCAACCTTTAAATGATGCCGATTTAGATCTTTTACAAACAGCGCAATCGTCTAAGGCAATTCTTATTCTGAACAAGATTGACTTACCGGTTGTGACACCATCAGCCGTACTACTTGCCCACTGCCCGAAAAAACGAATTATTGAAACAGCGATTCCAGAGGGTAAAGGGCTTGACAAGTTAAAAGCAGCCGTCTGTGAGGAACTGCTTGGCGGTGAATCCGTCATCGGCGAATCGCCGATTGTGACAAACGCTCGCCATCAAGAGGCACTCCGCCGTGCTAACGAAGGACTTAATTACGCGATAGAGAGCCTCGAAAACGGTATGCCTCCCGATCTCGTTGCTGTCGATCTGCGAATTAGTTTGGATGGACTTGGGGACATCGTCGGTAAGACAACGACTGAAGACATTCTGGATAGAATCTTCTCACAATTCTGCGTTGGGAAGTGATGTCTATTGAGACGAACTACAAAAGTGGAACTTTTACCGTGATAAGGTGTGTCTATTTCTGCACGCCAGCAGAGGGCATTAATTCTGGACACAATATCACAAAGGAGTCAACCGTGTTAGGAGCAAAACAACAGTGGTGCCCTCGCTGCCAAAGGCACGTACAAACAGAGCAAAAGCAGTCCTTTGTTGGCAGACAGAAAGAACTCGTCAGAATTATTATTACCTGCTTCAAGTGTCGTACGACGCTATCAAGCAAAACAACCAGCGCAGCTGCACTTGAACAAAGCGAAGACGCTTCGACTGAACAGACGGAACAGTAGTGCAGGTGTGCTAATAACACTCCTGAAATTAATGGAATCGTAAATTAAGACGTTATTTAAAAAAAGGAGAGAATCTATGTTTAATTCTGTTTTTCGCCGCATTTCATTCGGTGTCTTACTACTGATGGTGGGCACAGTCCCCGCGCTTATTGCGAGCGAAGGGGTTAAATGGGAAAAATCGCTTGAGGACGGCATGAAAGAAGCCGCGAAGACGGGCAAACCCGTTATGCTGGACTTCTACACTGACTGGTGAGGCTCATGCAGTCGGCTGGATGCCGAAACATTTACGGATGCTCGCATCGTCGAAATGTCCAAAAAGTTCGTTACCATCAAGGTCAACCCTGAAGATACCGAACACCCCGAAAATAGAGAAGCCCTTATGCGGTATGAAGTCCGTGGCTATCCGACGATCGTTTTCGCGAGTTCGGACGGAGGGATGATTGCCCAGCAGGAAGGATTTATCTATCCCAATGAATTTGCTCCGGTGATAGAAGCTGCCTTGGAAAAAGAGGAAGCTTTCTCGAAAAAACTCGCCAAACTTGAGAAGAAACCGGACGATGCCAAACTTAACGCGCAAGTTGCGCTTACCTATTTAGAGCGGAAGCAGCTCGAAAAAGCGGTCCCGTTCAGCGAGAAAGCGTTTGAACTTGACCCCAGAAACAAATCAAAGCTCATCCCAAACGTCCATAACCAGTTGGGAATCGCTTATGCTGAGACGTTGGGTGATGTGCTTGAAAGTCCTGAAGCGGAGATGTCCTTTGAAAAAGCAGTCTCTCACTTCAAATCTGTGATAGACAAGTATCCGAAAAGCGATGTCTACGAACACGCTCAATTTTATCTCGGTGTGACGTACGGCATCAAAGGGCATTTTGAGGACGCGATTGCAGTGCTTGAAAAGTTAGTCCATCATACTTCAGATGAAAATATAAGGCGGAGTGCTGAAGCGCGTTTAGAACAGGTCAGAGAGTTGGCAGATTCCAAATAACAATCTACGATAGGCGCGGTTCCAAGCCGCGCCTACAACGCCATCAGCTCGGAAATTTCCACTGGGGTTAGAAATCGATGCTCTCCAGATGGAAGGTTGCCCAACCGCAAACTACCCATTCGGACCCGCTTTAAACGGATTACCGAATACCCCACGGCTTTAAACATCAGGCGCACCTGCCGTTTTTTCCCTTCATGAATCACTACCTCAAACTTCGTTGATAGGTCATCTTTACTTACCTTTAAACGTTTAACCTTTGCCGGTGCTGTTGTTCCGCTCGGAATCGTAACGCCCTGACGTAACCGCTGAATCGCGTCATCGCGTGGCACGCCCTTCACCCATACGAGATAGGTTTTCTCTATCTCATGGCTTGGATGTAGCAACTGGTGGGCGAAATCTCCATCGTTTGTGAAGAGGAGAAGCCCCTCGGTTTCCAGGTCTAAGCGTCCGACAGGATAGATAGTCTCGGGGAGACCTGAGACGAGGTCCATGACGGTGGGGCGTCCGCGTTCATCGCGGCGTGTTGTCACGTAGCCCGCGGGTTTGTTAAGCATCAGATAGATGTGTTCTGTTAGCGGTTCAACCCGTTTCCCTTCAAATTCAACGGAATCGGTTTCTACGTTAATCGGGTGTCCGGGAACCAAAACCGGTTCTCCGTTTACAGTAACAGCCCCCGCTTGGATCCGCTTTTTCGCTGCCCGCCGAGAGGCGATTCCCGATGTGGCAATATATTTTTCAAGTCGCATATTGGTTATCAGTTTGCCTCGCAGTGAGAGTTATTGGCTATCAGTTTCCTATAAATCGAACAGACAAAATTCCTACCGATGATCCATTTGAATGGTAAATCGGTCTTACAAGCGGACTTGGACTGATAGCCGAAGGCTGACTGCCACTACGGTTCTATCAGCCATCCTTTTTCTCCTGCAATTCTCTGCAATTTTCGGTCAGGATTGACGGCAACCGGATGTCCGAACAATTCCAGTTTGTGTGCATCCGTGTGGTGATTTCCGTACGCGTAAGAATCGCTCAGATCAAACCCGTGTTCGATCGCGAGGCGTTGGGCGAGTTTCGCTTTGTTTTCCGCAAAAGGGTGTAATCCGACGCGCTGTCCCGTAAACTTCCCGTCAACAACTTCTAATTCGTGTGCGACCATCATATCGGTTTGGAAATGTTCATGAAACGGTTGAACAAGGAACGACAACGAACCTGACATGAGAACGACTGTGCGTCCTTCGGCGCGGTGGGCATGTATCAATTCAGCGATGTGAGGCGCGATGCTCGCACGCAGCTTATCAACAAAGCAGTGTCTCGCAATCTGATAGATATGTTCTTTTTCTAAACCGCGAAGATAAACTTTGTTAGATTTCGCTATAGGAAGGGACTTAACCTTCAGGAAATTGGAAGTCCACGCAAGCAAATTTGGTATCGGAATCTCGCCGTGGTTTAACAGATACGCCAGAAAGACCTGCTCTGAAGAGAGACGGATAATCGTGCCATCTAAGTCGAAGACAGCACATGTTTTGGATACTGTCATGTCGTCTGCTGCCCCAATGCGCGTCGGTATGCTTTGACCGCAGATTCTAAGCCTATATAGAGGGCATCCGCCATCAGATGGTGTCCGATAGAGACTTCAAGCAGTCCGGATAGTTTCTGCATCAGCGGCAGATTGTCAAGATTCAGATCGTGTCCGGCGTTGATGCCAAGCCCTAAATCCATCGCCTTCGTCGCTGCCTTTTCCAATAACGCGAACTCGCGTTCAATCTCTGTCTCCGTTTCTGCCATGGCATAAGGGGCAGTATAGAGTTCAATTCTGTCGGCACCAATATCACGCGTCATCGCTATCTGCTCAACATCCGTTCCGCTAAACAGACTCACGCGAATGTCGGCATTTTTCAACGCTGCGATGATCGGTTTCAATGTGTCGCCATCTTTACAGATATCCCAAACGGTATGACTTGTTATCTCTCCAGCTACAACGGGAACAAGCGTGCATTGGGTTGGTTTCGTGCGCAAGACCATATTGATGAGGTCGGGTCTCGGATCACCTTCAATATTGTATTCAATTGTGGGTGATTTTTGAGTATTGATTTCTATTAACCGTTCGGCGATATCCTGTACATCTCCGGGTCTGATATGGCGTTCATCTTCACGCGGGTGCACGGTGATACCCTGCGCGCCTGCAGCGATACAGGTATCAACCGCGGTGAGTACGTCTGGAATATCGCCTCCGCGAGAGTTTCGTAGTGTTGCGATTTTGTTGACATTAACACTGAGAGCGATCATTTTTGCTTCCTTTTCTGTATTTTTTGTTTTATCGGGAGTCGTTGTTATGCGTTAGGGGAAAATACCGAGTTGCATATAAGATTTTGCAATTCTATGAATGGCATTGATAAATGCAGCCGTTCGACAATCCACATCATCGTTTTTACTTCTGTGTTGCATACGCGTCTCACGCAGCTCCTGATAGGCTCTTATCATCGTATCTTGGAGTCCAGAGTTCACCAAATCTTCTTCATCAGCACCGTGTATTGACTGACGTTCATCTTCTGAAAACTGATAGCCAGTTGCTTTCTCAACAGCATGGAGCATTGCATGTTGGGTACTATCTTCAAAACGTTTGCCGAGCCGTCCGAGTTGCACGTGAGAGAGGTTCCGAAGCCATTCGAAGTAGGAGACGGTGACACCACCGGCGTTGAGATAGGTATCTGGGATAATCATAATCCCGCGTTCTTGAAGGATCACATCCGCTTCTGGGGTTGTGGGTCCGTTCGCGGCTTCAGCAATAATGGCGGCTTTGATTCGGGGAGCATTTTCCGCTGTGAGTTGGTTTTCAAGTGCGGCTGGCACAAGGATATCGCACGCTAACTCCAAACCGTCGCTCGGATTCTCAACAAGCGTGGCACCGGGATACCCTCGGATCGACCCGGTTTCCGCGCGATGCATGGCAACTTTTTCGACATCAAACCCTTGTGGATCATAGATGCCACCGTTTCGTTCAAGAATCCCAATGACGCGTGCATCCGCTTCCATGAGGAACTTAGCAGCATGATATCCAACATTACCGAAACCTTGAATAACGACGTTTTTTCCGTGTAGACCGGGGGATAGCCCAAGCGGTTTCATATCCTCAGCAATACTACATGCCTCTTCTAAACCGAAAACGACTCCGCGTCCGGTAGCACCTTTCCGCCCATGAATTCCGTTCTGTTCAATCGGCTTGCCTGTTACGCATGCGGTAGCATTGAGCTTATCAGGTGCCATTGTGATATAGGTATCGAGAATCCATGCCATCTCAGTTTCGCTCGTTCCGAAATCTGGTGCTGGCACGTCTACACCGGGGCCAATGTAATTCTTCTGGATTAATTCGTATGTATAACGGCGGGTGATACGCTCCAATTCAGTATCTGAATATTCGCGTCTATCCAGTTGAATACCGCCTTTGGCTCCACCGAATGGGACATCAACGAGCGCACACTTGTACGTCATCAACGCCGCGAGTGCTATTATCTCGTCCTCATTGACGAGTGTGCTGTAGCGGATGCCACCTTTCGTGGGGAGAATGTGATGGCTGTGCTCCGCGCGCCATCCATGAATGGTTTGGATGGTTCCATCATCCCGCTTTATCGGAAACGTGAAATGGCAGGAGCTGTTACAAATCTTTATCTGCTCCAACAATCCATGCGGATAGTCAGTGAATTGGGCAGCCTTATCGAAATCCCTATTCACTTTCTGGAAAAACGAGAAACCTTCTGCCATCGCATTCTAACCTGAATGTAGTAACGGACGAGGCACGGAAACCTTGCCCTACAATGATTTATAGTGAAGCCCACAATTATGATAAAGTTCACAATTATTTTAACATTGCCGAAAGGCGAGGATACAATCCTCACCAGCGGCGGTGGGACCCTTGTTCACTAAAAAACCGATGCTACCGTTGCCGAATGAATTTTTGGAGTCGTGCGTCCGCCTGAACCTCGCCAACGTATATATCGCCGTGCGAATCCAACCAGATACCGTGTGGACATGCCATAAATTCACCAGGGACGGCACTACCCGGTTCGCTGCTCCATTGTGAAACGACCTCACCGTCCAACGTCATAATCGTGATACGTTGATCCAGTTCAGCGATATAGACAAAATCCTCTTCATCAATATAGATGGTGTCTGGATGCAACAGGTCTCCCCACTCTTCAATGTATTCTCCGTCAAGCGTGAAAAACTGGATCCGGTTGTTCTCTCGGTCAGCGACCATAAGTCTGTTACGCGGATCGACTCTGACGCAATGCGGGAGATCGAATTCACCGGGACCGGTGCCGGGCTGTCCCCACGATTTAATCAGCTCACCATCAGGTGAATATTTATGGACACGGGCATTACCGTACCCGTCGGTGATATACATTTCGCCATCGGGTCCGAGTGCCAAATCTGTCGGCTTATTGAAGGGTTCTCCGTCTGCACCGGGTTCATCGGGTGTGCCGAGTGTCATCAATAGCTCACCTTCAGATGTAAACTTCCGCATGACGTGTGTGTCACGTTCCGTACAATAGATATTATCGTCGGCATCAATGAAAATCCCATGTGCATCCTTAAGAATATCATCGCCCCAAGAATCGATAAAGTTGCCGTCTCGGTCGAAGACGACCATCGGGTGCTCACTCCGACTATAAACATAGACGCGGTCCTGTGAGTCAACAGCGACGGCGGGCACCCAGCCGAATTCCCAACCTTCTGGGAGTGTCCACCAATTTTCTTCCACAGTATATTGATGTGTTCCTTGTCCAAAAGCCATAAGTTTCTCCCTACTCCAAAAAGAATTGGCATCTATTTTAGCAGGTTTGTCGCAATTTCTCAAGGGAAATTTCGGGCTCATATAGGACTCTTTAGTTTCCGCTTGTAGCATAGACTGTTAGTCTGTGCGTGTATAGAGCCCAAACTAAAAGTGGACGCTATAAAAAATTCTGCCTTTCTTGATATTTTTTTCGGATTTGTGTTATATTCTGTGATACTTGGGTAAATATGGGACAAGAACGTTAGGCGGGCCCTCTATCCGATCATTATTTCTCGAAAACCTTCTAACAGAGGAACATGTGAATATGGAAAACGGACGCGCTAAAGAGAAAAAACAGGTGTTGAGGAATTTTATGTGGGCAGCGATGGTTCTACTCATCTTATGCTTTGCTGCTATAGGAATCCTGTTTTATATGTTGATCCCCGATCTGCAAATTTCACCTGGTACAGAAAAACTCCTTTTGTTGGTTGTATCAATATTTCTGCTCGCAGCACTATTCACTTGGGTATTTTGGTATAGACCTGCTTTGAAAAAATATAAGAAAGAATATAAGGAAGAATTAGAAATGTTAGAAAGTAGTCGAGTGTTTAAAGTGCTTCTATTTCTTATAATTCTCTTAGCCGCTGGAATCGGTTGGTATATGGGAGACAGGATCTTCGGTTGAATAATGATAGGAATGTTTATTGCGTCAATCAACAAGTATCTGGTTGAAAAGTGCGCGGGTCATTTCGGTCCACTTTCCGTAATCCTGCAAAAACGCTTCCACAGCGGGTGTATCGGCATCGCCCGTGTATCCGAGACGGCGTGCCAACTGTCCCAATTCCGCACGATTTTTTGGAAGCGCGTCCAGTGCCCGGTCATGGACGATCCGCAACGCATTTTCGACGCGCCGCAGGAATTGATATGCTTCGGTTAACCCGTTGCGCTGTTCCTCTGTTAGGACACCGATATTGTGCAGCCTGTCAATCGCGAGCGGTGTATTTTGCACACGCACAGAAGGCTCCTTTCCACCATGCACCAGTTGAAGCGTTTGGACAGCGAATTCAATATCCACAAGCCCGCCATATCCGGATTTCACATTAGTAGTAGGTGTCTGCGCTTTGCCGCTTCGTCTGCGTCGAGATGATGTTCGGCGAGTCGCTTGTGCCTCTTTCCGTTGGCGTGTATGCACAATTTGAGCGATCTCTTCGGACGTTAGAGATGTCCCGTAACAAAAATCGTGAGCGATTTCCAAAAATTGGTTCCCGAGCTGTTCCGTATCTCCGGCTGCAACGCGTGCGCGCGTGAGTGCCTGACGTTCCCAGACTTCCGCAGCGTTATCGTAGTAATTCTGATATCCCTCCAATGATAGCGCAATTGCACCACCTGTCCCGTATGGTCGGAGGCGTAGGTCGATTTCATAGATACCCATTCCCTGATTTCCGGCAAGTCGATTTACTAATTCCAAACCGATGGCTGAAAAATATTCCACGTTTGGCATGCCCTGCGTCGTTTCGCCATCTGCTGAATAGACGTACATAACGTCTAAGTCTGAGCTGAAGTTCAATTCACGCCCACCAAACTTACCCATTGCAACAATCGCGAACGTGACGGGTGTTCCATCAGGAGCAAGCGGCGTGCCGTGTGCCTCGCGGAACTCTGCCTCAATTTCTGGGTAAATGGCTTGGAGAATTGCTTCGGCTAAATCAGAGAGTTCTTGCGTTGTGTCCGGCAGTGTGGCGTTACCGAGAATGTTCTGTAAGGCGATGCGCCAAATCTCGTCGTTCTTATATCGCCGCAGCATAGACAGCATCCTTCCGTCTGGTGCCTCCGCTGCAATTTTTAACGCCTCTTCCTGTTTCTCTGTGAGCGTCTTGGTACGTTCTACCAACGTAGGAACGGTGAGTAGATCGAAAAGTTCGGGACTTACGATGAGCATATCAGCGAGATACAGACTGGTACCACAGACACGGGTCAACGCTTCAAGCGTTGATGGCTTTTCGGCGAACATTGTGTAGTAGCTGCTACGGGCACCGACCTTGTCTGTAAATGCCGAAAGGTAACGGAGTGCCATGTCTGGATTCGGGGAGTCTCGTAAAACATCTAAGAGCGTCGGCGCGAGTTTGAAGAAGGTACGTCTGACACCCGGGGAGAATTGGATGCCATCGCCGCCGTTTGCGAGTCGTTTTAGGAGGCGTTGTGCCTCGCGCACATTTTCAAAACGGAATGTGCTCAAGAAATTCTCCAACTGCTGTGGATCCTCTTCGGAAAGTAGAAGCGCAGTGTCGAATCCACCTTCAGATTCAATCGAAGTCGCGGTGATTTTCCGAAAAATGGCGCGTACCTGTTTGGTATGTACGCGGTAATCCGCCCGAAATGTTTCCAACGCATCAGTTTCTGGGGTGTGTTGGTATCCGACGCGTCGCGCGAGTTCGCGTGCTTCGGTTTCCCCTTCAGGAATTGAGTAACGCTGCTGGTCAGCCTCAATTTGAATGCCGTTCTCAACGGTGCGTAGAAACCGGTAGGCAGTCGAAAGTGCGTCTGCATCCTCTGGGTCGAGCAATTCGTTTTCCTTCAACGCCGCGAGCGTTTCCAAGGTGTTGTGTGAACACAACGATTTTCGCTTAGCACCGTGAATCATCTGGAGACATTGCACGGTGAATTCAATATCACGAATGGCACCAGGACCGAGTTTTACGTGCCTTTCGAGACTTGTATTTTCACTGATGAGTCGTTCCTCGATTCGCGCTTTGGTGCGCCGAATGTCCGCCTTAATCTCAGTGAGCGTTACACCATCTAAGTAGCGTTGATACACAAACGGCTGAATCATGCGCATGAATTCGTCGCCAAATTCCATATCCCCAGCAACCGGTCGCGCTTTGATTAGAGCCTGACGTTCCCACAAATCACCCCATCCTTCATAGTAGCTTTCGTAACTCTCCATAGAACGGATAATGACACCAGCGCTGCTTTCAGGACGCAAACGGATGTCAACCCGAAAGACGTAACCCTCCGGTGTTATCTCACTCATTGCCTTGATGATAAATTCACAGAGACGTGAGAAATATTCACTGTTGTCGGTCCCCGTATCCGTGCGTGCATCATCTGAATAGACAAAAATGAGGTCGATATCGGAGCTGAAGTTGAGTTCATAGCCGCCGAGTTTCCCCATCCCGATGATGGCGAAACGGCAGGGCGCGTCGCCGTCTTCGTTGAGAGGCGTTCCGAACTTGGGTTTCATTACCTGATCGCGCCCGATCTCGTAGCAGTGTTGCAGTGCTGCCTCTGCTAAATTGCTCAACTCCAATGTCGTTGTGGCGACATCCGCCGTTTTAAGCAGGTCACGTAGTCCGATACGGAGCGTCTCGCGTCGTTTGTATCGCCGTAAGATGCGGAGTTTTTGCTCGACCGAAGCGAACCGCGAGATTGATTGCTTAAGTTCTTGATACATCGTCTCGGAAGTCTTCTGCAGCTCCATCACATCTGGATCAATGATGTCATGGAAGTATTCAGGTGTGCGAATTAAGATCTCGGATAGGTAGTTAGAGGCACCGAAGCAAAAGATAACGGGACGTATGAGAGATTGGGTATCTCGCAACAATTGATAGAGCCATCTGCGGTTAAATGTGACGTGTGCAAAGCGTGAAAAACGACTTAAGGCAGCTTCAGGGTTGGGCGCGTCTATGGTGGCTTCCAGCAAGGGGATGGCAATGTCTGCAAAGCATGCTTGAAGGTCTACATCGTCAGTGATGAGTTCTTGTAGGCTTCGCAGTATAGATTCGCTATCTATGCCACCGGCTCTATTGGCAGCGTCAGTTAGGATCCGATGGATTTTTTCTTTTTGATCTTGTGGGAGCGACAATTCTGTGTAGTTCATCATTTTCCTCTCTATACGCAACGCTACAATTAATACTATTTTAGCACGATTTTGCCTTCATTGCAAACCAATTTTCTATGGTGAAAAGTGTTCATGCATCATAAGTGTCAATTTTAGAAAAACAACCGCTTCAGCACCAGGTCCGGTAGGTTCGGAATGTAATACAAGGAACGGAAATGTAATACGAGGAACGGAAATGTAATACAAGGAACGGATTTAGTCTAACCCCAGACTAAATCCAGTCTAACCCCAGACTAAATCCAGTCTAATCCCAGACTAAATCCCCCAACCGAACCGAGTTTTACACAGAAACCTTGAAGATTTCAAAAATGGTATAAGATGATGTTACCTCACGTTTTCCTGTTTTTCTTGACTATCTGTCCAAAACCTGCTATCATGCTTGCATGCCACAACTGAATCTCAAACCCACGCATAAAGCAATTCGGGACTATTATACCACCCTGCAGCAATATGACCAGCATGACATCAGACACGAAGGTGCGGTTAGTAACCCTTTCGCCTTTTTACTTCATGCGTGCGCAAAGCAGGCGGATGCGACTCTCGTTCCTCAATATTCTATGCGTACCCCAAAGGGCAATCGTATTGTCCTTGACGGCGTGATACTCGACGCTTACGGGCTCCCCTTCGCCTATTGGGAAGCCAAGGATATGGACGACGACCTCCACAGAGCCGTACATCAGAAACGGGATGCAGGCTATCCCTTCGACAACATTCTCTTCCAAACCCCGCAGCGCGGTATTCTCTATCAGAACGGAGAGCAGGTCTTTGATGTAGACTTCACTGACCCACTCCGTTTGATTGCGGCACTCCAACACCTCTTCGCCGCGCCACCTGTTGCACTTGAAAACTGGCACACCGCCGTCGCTGAGTTCAAGGGGATGGTCCCCGCACTCGGTAGAAAAGCTGCGGAACTGATAGCGGAACAGCATGAAACAAACCCGCAATTTGTTGCCGCCTTCACGGGTTTTTACGAACAGTGCCGCGCCGCGATCAACCCGAATCTCTCCACTGCGGCGGTTGAGGAGATGCTTATCCAACATCTGCTCACTGAACGCATCTTTCGGACGATCTTCGACAACCCAGACTTCACCCGCCGGAATATCATCGCACGCGAGATTGAGAACGTTATTGAGATACTTATCCAGAACGCCTTTAGTCGAGACGAATTCCTCAACCCCCTGAACCCGTTCTATACCGCTATTGAAAATGCCGCAACCCTCTGCAAAGACTTTTCCCAAAAACAGCACTTCCTCAACACCGTCTATGAGCAATTTTTTCAGGGCTTCTCTGTGGAGGTTGCTGACACGCACGGCATCGTCTACACTCCGCAACCGATTGTTGATTTCATGGTCAAAAGTGTAGAACAGATCCTTAAAAACGAATTCAACCGGTCACTATCGGATGTGGGGGTTCATATTATCGATCCATTTGTCGGTACGGGCAACTTCATCGTCCGACTGATGCAAGACATCCAAGGTCCAATGTTGGAGGAAAAGTATAAAAATGAACTGCATTGCAATGAGATTCTGCTGCTGCCCTACTACATTGCAAGTCTGAACATTGAGCACGAATTCTTTCAACGTACGCGAACGTATCGACCGTTTGAAGGGATCGCACTTGCGGATACGTTTGAGTTGCTTGAGGAACGACAGACGCAACTTTTCACACAGGAAAACACGGAGCGGGTCGAGCGGCAGAAAGCAGCGGATATGTTTGTCGTTATTGGTAATCCACCCTATAACGTTGGGCAAGTCAACGAGAACGATAATAACAAAAACCGGAAGTATAGGATGATGGACAAGCTGGTTGAGGAGACGTATGTGCAAGATTCTACAGCGCAGTTAAAAAATAAATTGTACGATCCCTATGTAAAGGCTATATTATGGGCATCTAAGCGGATTGGCGAGGAAGGCGTTGTTGCCTTTGTGACGAACAACAGTTTTCTTGACCGGATGGTGTTTGATGGGATGCGGAAACATCTTGCACAAGATTTCGACGCGATTTACATTCTGGATCTGAGTGGGAATGTCCGTCAGAATCCGAAGTTGTCAGGAACAACGCACAACGTCTTTGGGATTCAGGTTGGCGTGAGTATCAATTTTTTCATCAAGAAAGGTGCTGATAGCACAGATTCAGAGTATAGATCAAAAACTGCCGAAATCTTTTACGCACGTGTCGATGAATTTTGGCGGAAGGAGGAAAAATATCAGTACCTCGATTCAAAGGGACATTACCAAAATATTGATTGGCGGGAGATCACACCTGACAACCGCTATACATGGCTCACTGAAGGACTCCATGCGGACTTTGACACCTTCTTGTCGATGGGTAGTAAAGAAGCGAAAGCTGCGAATGATGGAGTGGCAAGTGTGATTTTCAAAAACTATAGTCTTGGTGTGAGCACAAATCGAGATGTATGGGTTTGCAACTTCAACGAAAATACTCTCATCAAAAACATTCAGGACATGATAGGCACTTACAACATAGAAGTCGATCGATGGAAACGGCGTGAGAATAAAAGAACAAACGTTGATGAGTTTATAGAGTCCGATCATGCGAAAATTAAGTGGAGTTCCACCTTGAAACGGCATCTTGTGAGCGCGCGCAGCACTGAATTCACTGAATCAAAACTTCGACAGACTGTCTACCGTCCGTTCACAAAAACAATACTCTTCTTTGACAAAATTCTAATAGACAGATCGTCACTTTTCCCTTCTATATTTCCAACATCAGAAACGGAATTTGAAAACCGAGTGATTTGTGTGCCGAGTATGGGGGGGCGCGCTGATTTTTGGTGCTATTTAACGAATGTGATCCCGAATTTGACGATAACTTCCATAGATGGAAATCAGTGTTTTCCGTTTTACACCTACGATGAGGACGGCACGAACCGGAAAGAAAATATCACCGACTGGGCATTGGCACAGTTCCGAGATCACTACGGCGATGACACCATCACCAAATGGGATATCTTTCACTACAATTACGCTGTCTTGCACCACCCCGACTATCGCGAGAAGTATCAGGCGAACCTCAAACGCGACTTACCGCATATCCCGTTTGTCGAAGATTTCTGGGGTTTTGCCAACGCTGGCACGGCATTAGCAGACCTCCACGTCAACTATGAATCGGTTCCGAAATATGAAAAGCTGCAGCTTAAGGAAACCGCCAATACACAGCGAATAGATTGGCAGGTAGAGAAGATGCGGTTCTCCAAAGATAAAACGCAGATTTATTACAATGACTACTTTACGCTGGATGGTATCCCGGCCGAGGTGTATGAGTACCGGTTAGGCAACCGTTCGGCAGTGGAGTGGATCGTTGACCAGTATCGCGTTAAAACGGACAAACGGAGCGGGATTGTGAACGATCCGAACCGTGCAGATCAACCGCGGTATATTGTGGATTTGATTGCGCGTGTTATTAATGTGAGCCTAAAGACGGTGAAGCTTGTTAAGGGCTTACCCGCGTTGTAATCCTAAAACCAGTAGTTTTTTATTTTCCTGCACCATAAGTGTCAATTTTAGGAAAAACTATATCATGGCATCGTAGGTTGGGTTGAACGGATACTGTCAAAGCCTGAAAAGTTACAGAAAAATCACCTTATTCATAGGTGTTAGGTGAAAGAAAAACCGAGTGAAACCCAACACACTATGATACCGATACCGTTTGGGAGGTTGGGTTTCGCTATATCTATTTCCCCAAAAGGTTCATTCAAGAACTAACCGCTATGTATAGCGAAAATGCGCTTGTGGTTTTACCGCTCAACCCAACCTACAGAAACCGCGTTCGGATTTTTAATTATCAAACTCACATCTTAAAAAACCTTGCCAATGAAGATGAAAGGGACAAAATTCGCTTGCTATTAGCACCCCTCTATAGTATGATTATGCCAATCAGTTTTGTATTTGTAAGGAGAGACAATTATGTTTAAGCTCGGCGTTATCAACGACGAAGTTTCACAAGACTTCGCCACCGTTGTTAATTTTGTGAAAGAATTCAACCTACACTCCATCGAAATTCGTTCGGTCTGGGACAAACTGCCACACGAACTCACCGACACCGACATCGACGAGATGAAACGCTTACTCGACGGCACTGACATCGAGATTATCGGTGTTGCATCGCCATTTTTTAAGTGCGATATGGACAACGCTGCGGAACGGAAAGAGCATCTCGGTATATTGGAAGGATGCATCCGAACGGCAAAGGCGTTTGATACCAATCTCATCCGAACCTTCGTCTTTTGGGATACCGGTGAAACGGAGGCACGGTGGGACGAGATTATCGCTTCTTATGATGAACCGCGCAGAATGATAGACGGCGAAGGTATTGTGCTCGGCATGGAAAACGAATCTACTACCTCGCTTCGTACTGCTAAACTCACAGCAGAATTTATCGAACAGATTGATTCTCCGAATATCCGTGGCATCTGGGATCCTGCCAATGAGGCGCACGCAAAAGGTGGCGAAACCCCGTATCCCGATGCTTACAATCGCATGAAATCAACGATGATCCACGCGCACCTCAAGGACGCGGGTGCGAACCCCGACACAGGCGAAATAGAATCTGTTCCCGTCGGTGATGGTGTTATTGATTGGGAAGGGCAGCTGCAAGCCTTCATTGATGATGGATACGAAGGGCATCTCTGTCTTGAAACGCATTGGCGACCCTCACTGAAAATTGATGAAGCCATCCTCAACCGTCCGGCAGGTCAGGCGTTCTCTGAAGCCGGTGAGGAAGCCTCGCGCATCTGTATCGAAAAGTTATTGGCGATGATGGAAAACTTAAAGTAGTAGGCAAATTCCAATGAAGATTAAAGCAGTTCGTACATCTCTTTACGATATCCCGCCCCAAGTGGAGCGCGTTGATGCCATCCAAACTTTTGTCTCTATGGAGTTCCCTTTCATCGAGATTGAAGACGCAGATGGGGTCGTAGGCACTGGGTTTTCCTATACCATCGGTAAAGGTGGAGAGGCGATTAAACAGATTATGGATGCCTACCTCACGCCCATCCTCCTTGAAGAGGATGCCTCCAACATTGACCGGATCTGGAATCGGATGTGGATGGACACACACTGGGTCGGCAGAGGTGGCATCGTCACTTTAGGTATGGCAGCAGTAGACATTGCGCTCTGGGACCTCATGGCAAAGCGTGCCGAATTGCCGCTCTATCAACTCCTTGGTGGTGCGAGACCTACTGTCCCTGTCTACAACACGGATGGTGGTTGGCTACATCTTTCCGAAGATGAACTTGTCAGGCAGTCTGTGGAGTTTGTCGAGCAGGGTTTCAAGGGTATCAAGATTAAAGTGGGACGCGATAGCCTCCATGAAGACGTGGCACGTATCTTTGCCGTTAGGAAAGCGATTGGGCAGGAACCCTACCTTATGATTGATGCCAACATGAAGTGGAACGCCCGCGAAGCCATTCAACTCGCATGTCGTGTTGAAGAAGCGGGTCTCTTCTGGTTTGAGGAACCGATCGAAGCAGATGATGTGGATAGCCACGTGGACTTGCGAGAAAAAACGACGATCCCGATCGCTGTTGGCGAGACGATTTACAATAAGTATGTCTTTAAGGAATATATCGCGCAAGGCGCAGCGGATATTTTGCAACCCGATGCGGTCCGTGTTGGTGGTATATCTGAGTGGATGAAGGTTGCGCATACCGCAGAATGTTTCGGACTCTCGGTCTCTCCGCATTTCTTGATGGATCTTCACGTGCATCTCTCTGCAGCGGTGCCGCACTCGCTTTTTGTGGAATATATTCCGTCGCTGGATCCGGTGCTTGACGATACCTTGCAGCTCAGGGATGGACACTTCTCGCCACCTGAACGTCCGGGGCATGGCATTCTGTTCAACAAGCAGAAACTGGCAGCGTATCAAATATCGTAGGTGAACGGATTTTTAATTATACCTTGCGGTTCGTTCTGGTGATGAACAAACTACCTGACCTAACGCCTTGCGAACAATTAAAAAAACTTTGAGGAGAACTTGTGAAACTTGAAAACCGTATCGCAATTATCACAGGGGGTGGGCGCGGAATCGGTCGCTCAACCGCCTTAGCGTTTGCCAAAGAGGGGGCAGATGTCGTCCTTGCAGCACGGACGGATACCGAGATAAATACCGTCGCTGAAGAGGTGAAGCAGCTCGGCAGACAGGCACTTGCCATCAAAACCGATATTCAGTTGAAAGCCGATATTGATACCATGGTTACCCAGACGCTTGACACCTTCGGCAAAGTGGACATTCTCGTTAACAACGCAGGCGTAGCGATCCACAACCCGATACCAAAGATTCAGGAAGAGGACTGGGACCTGACAATGGTGGTCAATCTCAAGGGCGTATTTCTCGGTACGCAAGCCGTTTTCAGCCACATGTGTGAGCAGAGGTATGGACATATCGTCAATGTTTCTTCGGTCTCCGGTAAATTTGGGCATGTCAACGGTGGTGCGTATTGTGCTTCTAAATTCGCTGTTGTCGGTTTCACTGAGACAACGAACAACGAAGGCAGACCGCACGGCGTTAAAGCCTCGGTTGTTTGTCCAGGTCCTGTAGACACCAAGATGCGTCGCGATAACCACCCAGACGATGTGATTGAACATCTCACACTTCCAGAGGATGTGGCAGACCTAATTCTATTTCTGGTGACACAGCCCCCGCGTGCGCATACGCTCGAAACTGTTATCCGAACGCCTTTGATGTAATTGGTCATGGATTCCAAATCCGGTGCGGTTAGAAACCGCACCTACTCGGGTTAGGGGGCAGAATGTTTATTGATTCACATGCGCACATTCAACTTTCCCAATTCAATCAAGATCGCGAAGCAGTGCTAAAGCGCGCAGAAGAAGCCGATGTCTCCAACATCCTCGTCATAGGGTTCGATATGGAGACAAGTCTCGGTGCTGTGGAATTGGCGGAGAAACACACGCATATCTATGCCACCGTCGGGATGCATCCACACGACGCAAAGGACCTAACACCCGATGTGCTAAAAATGTTTCGTGAGCTCGCCACGCATCCGAAAGTACTTGCACTCGGCGAAATGGGATTGGATTACTATCGCAACCTCTCACCGCGTCCGCTGCAAAAAGAGGCATTTGAAAAACAGTTGGACCTCGCCGAAGAGATGCAGATGCCGATTATCATCCACAACCGAGATGCCTATACGGATATCCTGCCGATCTTAGAAGCGCGACGGGGGAAAGTCCGGGGCGTGCTGCACTGTTTTACCGGCGATGTGGCGTTGATGCATAGAAGCCTTGAGATCGGATTCCATATTGGCATCGGTGGAATTGTGACCTATCCGAATGCCAAGGATATCCAAGCCGTCGCGCGGGAAGTACCTGAGGATCGACTGCTGATAGAAACCGATTGTCCGTGGCTTGCTCCCCAATTCCGACGTGGCAAACGGAATGAACCGGCTTATGTCCGTGCTGTAGCGGAAAAGATTGCAGATATTCGTAATACTTCCATAGAAGTAATCGGCGAGGTAACGACGAAAAATTTTCAGAACCTTCTTGCATGTTAGCGCAAAATTATAGTTTTCGCTTCCGGAGAGTTATCATGAAACAGAATAGTAGGTTATGGATCGCAGAACACAAATTACGGAGGGGGGTTCTTATCCTTTGCTTACTCCTTTGTTGTCTTTCATTGACTACATTTTTCGGTTGTGGTGCCGTAAGTGCTATAAAGGCTCCCTTTGAAATAGCCGGATTCATGAAGGGTATGGTGTCACACCTTGAGGAACGAGAAACGTTCTTGATAGAATCTGCGGAAAAACCTTTAACGGAAAGCCAAGAAAAACTCTTGACGCAAGTTCTTCAAGAAGAAGGAACTTTAGATGTAGTTTTGTCAAGTCAGTCGTATTTGACTTATTTGGAAGAGCAAGTCGGCGCAGCCTATAAAGATTATCCGACGTATCTTGCCGCAGTTCCGACCACCGAACAGAAGTCAGCAATCCTATTCATGTTTAAAGAAATTCTTCCGCCAGAGGTAACGGATGAGGAAATTCAAATCTCTATGGATTTCTATTTTAAATTCCGTGAGTTGATCGCGAACGAACCAGACATCACCTCCGAGTCAGAAGCGATGGAGACATTCGTGGAGATGCACCTGATTGATCCATTAATGGATACGTATTCATCAGAAATGTCTACTTCCGATACGATAAAATTGATGAAGGTAGCTGCGGTGCCGAGTGGTATGGCTCCACTGGATACAGAAGTATTGCGTAAAATCTGGCTTGAGCAGCTGGAAGTTTACGGTTCTCGGGAGGGGCTGTTACGTTGTGCTATCTTAACCCCCGACGAATTTGCGCTCATCCGTTCGTTTTTTGAGGATGCCGCTGCCCTTGAGGAATGGATTCGGCTCCCCCCCAAATAGGAGTGATTCCTGACGTATGAAGCGTCTAAATCTCCGCATGTATGCGATGGTGCTTGCGCTTGTCTGTGTCTGGGTGATTTTCACACTGCTGACCGGCGGTACCTTCCTTAGCACTCGGAATCTATCCAATCTTTCCCGCCAAGCCGCGGTCACAGCCATCCTTGCTGTTGGCATGACGCTGGTCATCGTCTCTGCCAACATTGATTTGTCTGTCGGTTATGGTGCCGGGCTGCTCGGTGCTATCGGCGCGATTGTGCACGTCTGGTGGGACCAACCGATTGTTGTGACACTCCTTGCCGTTATCTGTATCGGTATCCTGATGGGGCTGATGCAAGGGTATCTCGTAGCGTATCAGCGCATCCCGGCGTTCATCGTCACATTGGGCGGATTTTTAGTCTATCGCGGCTTGATGTTAGCCTTTACCAAAGGCGAGACTATCCTTCTTCCAGACAATTGGCTTAAAGCAATTGGCAACGCGTATCTCTCACCGACACTTGGATGGATCCTCATGATTGTTGGGCTGGGTGTCAGCGGTTACGGTTTTTATCGGCAGCGCACTGCACGGATAAAATACGGCACAGAACAAACCTCTCTCCATATATTCCTATTGAAAGTAGCCGGAATATCGGCATTAATTGTGGCGTTCATCGCCGTGATGAATGCCCATAAAGGGATTCCATTTCCGGTATGCATCCTGTTCGGGTTGGCATTTGTGTTTCATTTCATTGCGAACCGCACCCGTTTCGGACGTTATGTGTATGCAGTCGGTGGGAACGCTGAGGCGGCGTACCTCTCCGGTGTCAACGTGCGCAGTATTACGTTGCGGGTGTTCGCGACAATGGGTGCCTTGATGGCGGTTGCCGGTATCGTCATGACAGCGCGCGTGGGAAGTGCGAGTCCAGAAGCCGGACGGTTGCTGGAGTTGGATGCCATCGCCGCGTGTGTCATCGGTGGTGCCAGTTTAATGGGCGGACGCGGGAGTATCTTCGGTGCAATTCTGGGTGCATTCGTGATGGAGAGCCTCAACAACGGCATGAGCATGGCGAACATGGATGCCTCGTGGCAAGATATAATCAAAGGGATTGTGCTTGTTGCAGCAGTGGGGTTCGACATGGCCTCCCGGCGGCGGTGAAGATACCCTTTATTTACCAAATTCCGCGATTCAGAAAAAATTTTAAACCTTTTTCCCAAAAATTTCCCTCTTTATAACCGAAATCTTATTGGGGATTTGTCTATGCAATATGACTCATCAACGTACACAGACCTGACAGATGAAGAACTCATTCGGCTCGTGCAATCGGGGGATGAGGAAGCATTTGCGCAACTCGCAGCCCGCTATAGTTCGAGAATTTGGCAATTGGTCGTCTGGAATTCCCGCCAAGTCCGCGATGCTGAAGAGATCTTTCAGGACATTTGGGTGGCAGTCTGGGAAAACATCGGTGGTCTCCGAGAGGTCAGCAGTTTCGGTGCATGGCTTCGGAAGATAGCCTATACGACCTGCAGAAGGTACTACACCCGGAACACGCGTACGAGGGGTGAAATCCTTCAGAGCGCGGAGCAGCTCGCTGAAACTATTGATCGGAATGCGATTGCTCGTTTTCGGGAGACAGAATTTCTCACATCTGTAGCGGAGGCTGTGCATGACCTTCCTGAGAAGGTGCGCACCGTCGCAGTGCTGTACTACTTAGAGATGTGGACCATCAAAGAGATTGCGGAGGAGATCGGCTTAGCAGTTGGCACCGTCAAGACGAGGCTCAGAGAGATTCGTGCACTCCTGCGTAAGGAATTTGGTGTTGAAGAGGTTAAGAGGGAGACAACTATGACGGATAAAAAAGAGGTATCTAAGTCGTCGCGGAACATCATTAAAGTCTTCGGTGTCGGCGACGCGGGCGGCAACGCCATCAAACGGATGATTGCGGCCGGTTTGAAAGGAATTGAATTTTACGCTGTAAATACGGATTTGGAAGCACTCCGCACATGTGACGGGGCGACACAAGTGCAAATCGGTGCTGAAATTACGCAAGGACTTGGCGCAGATGCGAATCCAGAGGTAGGCAGAGGGGCGGCTGAAGAAGATTTGGAAACGCTTAGTACCGTCGTTGCGGATGCGCGTCTGGTTTTCGTTATTGCTGGCATGGGTGGTGGAACAGGGACAGGCGCAGCACCTTTAATCACATCTCTCGCCCGGGAGCAGGGTGCTTTAACGATAGGCGTTGCAACAAGCCCATTCGATTTTGAGGGGCAACGCCGCGCCGAGCAAGCGGAATATGGGCTTCAGGAACTCCGAGAGAACACTGATGCCGTTATCGTGATCCCGAATCAGCGGCTCCTTGATACCGTGGATACGGAACCCTCAGCGAGCGAAGCGTTCCGCATGAGCGATGAAACCGTAGTGCTCGGCATTAAAACTATCACCGATATTATTGAGGAGTCGGGCGGAATTAACATTGACTTTGCCGATATAGAGAGCATCATGAACGATGCTGGCACGGTGATGATGGGTGTAGGACAAGCGAAAGGTGAAAACAGGGCGCGAGTCGCTATGGAAAACGCTATGACCTCACCACTGCTGGATGGGATGAGCATTGGAAGCGCGACTGGGCTGATTACCGATATTAGTGCCCCGCCAGACTTCATGATGAATGAGTTGGATGCATCGATGAGTGTGCTCCAAGACGAGGCATTCGACGCACAGATTATCTTTGGGCTGACCTATAGGGACGACGCTCCTGAACCTGATGACACGGTTATCGTCACTGTCCTCGCAAACGCTGTTGAACCACAGCGTGGATCGACCACTCCACTCTCGACCCAGAGGAGCGATACCTCTCCGGGAGGTGGTACTTCTATTCCGTCCACAACCGGTTCCGAATTTGTTCATCTGCACAACCATAGCGAGTACAGCATGCTTGATGGTGCGTGCCGTATTCCAGATATGGTGGATTGGGCAGTCGAAAATAGCGTCCCTGCGGTTGCTCTCACCGACCACGGCAATATGTTCGGAGCATGGGAACTCTACAACAAAGCAACAGAGGCGGGGGTTAACCCGATCATCGGTTGTGAAGTGTATGTCGCACACGGGAGTCGAAAGATCTGTGAGCAGGAACAGGGGGGTCCCTATCATCTCACACTACTTGCTGAGGATGCGACCGGCTATGGAAATCTCTTAGAGTTAGTATCGATCGGATACACGGAGGGGTTCAATCGCAAGCCGCGTATTGACATGGAAATCCTGCGCGAATACCGGGACGGGATTATCGCGCTGACGGGATGTATCCAAGGACAGGTGCCACAACTTATCTGTGCAGGTCAGCGAGACGAAGCGATTCAAAGCTTCAAAACCTTGATGGAGATAATGGGAGAACGGAATCTCTATGTTGAGGTGCAGAATCACTACATTGACAAGGAACTTGAGGCGTATCCGGTGATGGTTGAATTGGCGAAGGAGTTCAATCTCCCGCTGGTCGGCACGAACGATTGCCACTATCTTCGCAAATCCGACCATGGGATGCACGATGTACTCCTCTGTATCCAGACGAAGAAAACCGTCAATGACCAGGAACGGCTCCGCTATGACAACCACTTCTACTTTAAAAGTGTTGACGAAATGCGGGATGCACTTAAGGATTACCCACCAGAGGCGATCAGCAATACGCTTGAAATTGCGAATCGGTGCAACCTTGAACTCGGCTCTCAACGCGACCCGATGCCGAAATATGAGATCCCTGAAGGGCATACACACGACAGTTATCTAAAGGAGTTGTGCTACCAAGGCTTGCGTAAAAAGTATGGCGAACTCTCTGAACCTATCCGGCAGCGAATTGATTACGAGTTGGATATCATTGGACAGGGGAGGCACGCCAACTATTTTCTGATTGTTGGAGATTACGTCAACTACGCTCAAAAGCAGGGATACCCAATTACAGCGCGCGGTTCTGCTGCTGCCAGTCTTGTACTGCATGCACTTGATGTGGTTAGTTTCAATCCAATGGATCACGGTTGTCTGTTTGAAAGGTTTTTAAATCTCGAACGTACCAATCGCCCCGATATCTTTATTGATTTCGCTGACCGCGCCCGTGAACATGTGGTTGAGTATTTAACAAAAAAATATGGTGTGGATTCCGTGAGTAAAGTCGCTACCTTTGCAACATTGGGTGCGAAAGCGGCTATCAAGGATGTCGGACGTGCACTTGAGGTGCCTGTTGAAGATGTCGAAAAATTGACCGAACTTATTCCGTCCATTCCTGGTATAACGCTTGATGAAGTTTTGGAACGGGTACCAGAATTCCAGACACTTGCGGAGCTCCCTGAAAACCGGGAGTTGATGGATCTCAGCAGAGCGGTGGAAGGTATGAAACGGCACGTTTCCTGTCATGCCTCCGGAATCGCGATTTCAGACGGTCCGCTGACAAATTACGTTCCACTCTTCAAGGATAGACACGACCAGGTTGCAACGCAATTTGAAGGTAAAACCGTTGAAGATGTCGGTATCGTCAAATTCGATTCCCTCGGCTTACGGAGTCTCAGCGAGATACACGACTGCCTTGAGATGATTGCGGCGAACCACGGTGTTAAGCTTAAATTGGAAGAGATTCCTTTTGACGATAAAGAAACCTACTCGCTCGTTAGCAATGGACTCATTGCGGGTTTATTCCAGTTGGAAGGTTCCGCCGGTATGCTTCAGGTTGTCACGGAACTCAAGCCGGGTAACTTTGAGGAGTTTTCCGCGATTCCAGCACTCTATCGTCCGGGTCCGATAGAAAACGGGGACCTGCAACAGTACATAGATCGGAAGAATGGATTGCAGCCCGTAACGTATATACATCCTTCGCTTGAGGGTGTGCTTAAAAGCACTTATGGTGTCTGTATCTACCAAGAACAAGTGATGCAAATCGCACACGATATAGCAGGCTTTACGCTCGGTGAAGCGGATGTCCTCCGCAATGCAATGGGTAAGAAAAACGAACCGTTGATTGCTGCGCAGCGTGAGAAATTCGTTGACGGTGCGGTGAAAAAGACAAACCTCGCTAAAAGCGAGGCTGAAGAGGTGTTTGATTGGCTGGAGTCAGTTGGGCACTATGCCTTTAATAAGTCGCATACTGTTGCTTACTCGATGTTGGCGTACCGCATGGCGTACCTAAAAATGCACTATCCAAGTGAATTCATGGCGGCGATGATGATCGGGGAGGCAGGCGATTCAGCGAAAATTACCCGCTACCGCGAGGAGTGTGGGAAACTCTCTGATTTCTTGGGTGTAGAGGTCAATGTGTAGCGTCCGTGCCTTCTGATAGGAGGGTGTGGTTATACGCAAAATCATCCTTTTCAAGCAGCCTTTCCGAGAGATAAGTATAGTGAAACCCAACACTTCCAACGCCCTCGGGGTTATAATGTGTTGGGTTTCACTCAGTTTTGTACTTTTATGGGTTGTCAATGCTTTGAAAGTTATTTTCTGTGTTGAGTTTTTGTAGGATTCCGTTCAACCCACCCTACGGACTATGGACCAGATTATCTTGCCAGATCCCGCGCCTCTTTGAACTTGTCCTTAGCGAACTGTCCCCACTCCTTTCTTTTTTCGTTGCGGACTGTTGGGTCTTTCCAAGTACTAACTGCCATCTCCATCGCCTCTTCTTCAGTTATCGGCATCTTCGTTAAAGCAGCGATCGCTGCATCGCGCTTTGCTGGGTCTTTACACTTTCGGATTGCTTTCCACGCGTTGACAAGATCCTTATGAGCATCGATAATCAAAACACCAAAGAGCCCGTCGACAATATCCCACCGTTTGCTGCCTTTATCTGAGTTGTATAGAAACGGAGTCCCTTCCATGGCGAATGGGTTTGGGACGATGCATCTTTCTCCCAACTTATCATAGAGCGCTGGCAGCACGCTCGCGCGGTTTAAGCCACCCTTCCATTCGGGGCCCTCTGGATCAGTGTCGCGGAGCATCCATAACTTCTGAGCATCTTCGGATAAAACGAATTCAAGAAACTTTTGCGCAACAGGTAAATTCGGGGCACCTTTGAGGATTGCAATTGGATCAGCAGTAACGACCGCTCCATCGGCTGGAACAACATATTTGATCTTGTCTGCCCCGACAATAGCAATTTGACCGTAGGCGTAAAAATCGATTGCGAGTCCGTAAATAACTTGTCCAGCGACAACATCTGTCGGGATGGCATTAGCACCGGCGGAGAAGCCGCGAACGTTACCACCCATTTTTGTCAAAAGTGCAAACCCTTCATCCCATCCAAGGGTTTGAAGGATAATTTCATAGACCATGTGTGCAGAGCCACTTTCTCTCGGATCCGCTGCGCCGATTCTACCGAGCAATGCCAAGTCTCCCAAATCCTGCCATGCCGTAGCTTTCGGGAGTTGTAGCATTTCACGCAGCTGCTCGTTGTACATGATACCAAAACTGGATAACGCTGCGCCATACCACTGATGTTCGGCATCATAGAGTGGGATCCCTTGAAACGATAGGGTCATCTGTTCAAGTTGTCCCTCGGGGAGTTTGTAGGCGTGTAACCATCCGTTATTTGATAGGCGGAGGTAGTTGTCAGTACCGCCACCGAAGAAAATGTCAATATTGATGCCTTCCGGCACCCGTTTAAATTCCGATTCGATGAATCGGTAGTTAGAAGAGGTTCCTCCGACATCTCGCCAATCGGTTTTGACGGTTCTGCCGGTCTGTTCTTCGTACCATTTCTCGAAATTTTTGCCAAATTCTGCCTCAATACCCTCCGGATGCGGGGAGATAATGATGAGTTCATCTTGGGCAAACAAGACAGCGGGCAGTGCCAGAAAACATAGCACAATTCCCCATGTTGCAATATGCGCGCTGCAACATTTTAGGGATTTTTTTAAATAGGACATGTTTTTAATTCTCCTTCTTTTATCCATGCGGGAATATTGAAGACTTACAGTTATGGTGAAAATGTTGGTTGTTGGTCGAGGATATAGTTAATCGGGTTCATCCATTTCTCTCTTTTCGCGTCATAAACGGCGTAGTGGAGATGCGAACCGGTGCTGCGTCCCGTGTTTCCAACGTAGCCAATAATCTCGCCACGCACCACTTCGTGCCCAACTTTGAGACCATCCGCGTAACCTTTCAAATGCGCGTATAATGTTTTAAACTGGTCTCCTTCATGGGTGATCTCGATTGTCTTTCCCAAATAACCTTTCCTTTCGATTGTTGTCACTTTTCCATTAGCGGCAGCGACAACGGGGACTCCGTCGCGAGTTTTAATATCCAATCCTTGATGAAATTCGCGTTTCTTCGTCAATGGGTGGGTACGCCATCCAAACGGAGAGGAATACCAGAAACCGAATTTCTCCCCGTTTTCCTGTTCGAGCAGCACCGGCAAAATCGAAGGGTATCCATCAATTCGTTTTTGGGACGTGCTGGCATAGTTGTAGAGGGGTAGAATTTCTTCTTTCAGGAAGCGAGGTGTGAGCGGTTTCTGCATCTCGTCCTCATGGGTTGTAGCATCGGTAGTCGCTTCGGCATTTTCCTGTTGGGCAGCAGTTTGCTCCTCAGTTCCTTCAAATTCCCAAGGGGTACTGTCTCCGCCACCTTGCCCAAGAATCCCCAAAGCTTCTTGAATCGTTTTTGTCATGTGGCGAATATCTTTCATCTCCTCATTGACGATAGCGAGTTCCGATTCAACTTGTAGTTTTGCCTGTATTAATTGTTGGATTTCCTCCTGATTTGCTTGTAGTTTCTTTTCAGTATTGACGCTTTGTCGTTTTTGGAAGAGTCCGTAACCCATTCCACCAATCGCTGCGAGGCATACAATAAAAACGACAAAAGAAAGAAGCAATACGCGTCCATGACTAATCGTATGCTGGCGAACTGAATTTCCACGAGATGACATAAGGATAATCGTGTACATCCAATAAAATCTCCTTTGTAGTCTAAAGGTTTCTGCGGTATGCTAAAGTTATAATATCTAAATTAACAGTGATCAGTGTTGTTCCTATGGCTCATACGGTTGCCCTATTTTCGAGTGTTGGAAGTATTATGTAGTTGCTCAATTTAGTCCTAAACACCCACTACAATTTTCCGCCCGCAATTAGAGAAACCAATACCTCTGGACTATCCGCCTCAGACTGCTTTACAGACGTGAAACAATTGCTGGCATTTTCCAAACAAGGATGATGATACTGCCAAGCAGAATGAGGTACCACACGATCAATGCTCGAATACGCGTTCTTTTGAAAATGCGAGGACGAGAGCGTTTCAGCTTCATGAGTTTTTTTCCTACGAGGTTCGCCGGGGCGGTTCTTCAGGCTTAGGTATCTTTAGCACAGTGTCCTTGCCTACAAAATCGTATTATCGTATTTATGGAACCTATTTCCTATAAAAAGACATGAAATTTACATAAACCCGGAATGCCTATGAAAGATGTATGCTATATTGCCTTCAGCGTCCTCTCACATTTTTTTCGTAACACGGATCCGAGTAATGCCGTACTTAAAGACTTCGTCTATATTAAATTCAAAGTCTTCATATTCAACTTTTTCGCCTTCTTGTGGCAATCGTCCGAGCAACATGAGGATAAAGCCGCCGATGGTATCACATCGATCTGTTGGAATTTGGACATTTAACGCTGTGTTGACATCAGTGATTAACACGCGAGCATCAATGCGCCACTCTCTTCTGTCAAGTTTCTCAATGCGAGGTGTCTCCCGTTTTCGATTCGCCTCTATGTCGCCTACAAGTCTTTCTAAGATATCTATCAATTCGACAATTCCAACACAACTTCCGTGCTCGTTAACCACAATTGCAGCAGGTGTTTCGGCTTGTCGTAGTTCACCCAATAAATCCATAGCAGATTTCAATGCGGGTACGCAATACACGTCTTTTACGAATGGCGATAAATCGCCGTCATTTGATTCGCTTGTGAGTACTTCCATGGCATCAACGACTCCGAGCAAATAGTCGACGCGCTTATTATAAATAGGGATGTAACGGTAGTTAGAAGTGCGACAGAACTTCGGAATTTCAGAGGGCGGTGATCCTACCGTTAGCGGTGCTATTTCTGATAACGGCATCATCACTTCACCCGCTGTTAGTGTTTTCAAGCTGAAGATTGCACGTAAGAGATGTGCTTCGTATTCCGGAAACACCTCAATATTCTCTAAGAGTAACTTCCGAAGCTGTCCGCGCGATGGTGTCGCCCTTCGTCTCAAATTTCTGAAGAATCCCTTCTTTTGAGGCTCGGCTTCCGTTTCCTCATAAACAATAAGTGCTTCAGATTTAGCCAGTGCCACTTTCGTGCCACGTCGCTCTCTAACAACAGGCATGTGGCTGCTTCCCTCTTCTGAGGTATCTTTGGTAATCTCATCCATGGTGATGACAGGATAGCCCTCCGTAAGATTTGAAATTTCCGCTCACTTTTTGAATGCTAAGGTCATTTCGTTCTCTTCGTATAAGGGCAAGCATCTGCGAACATTTGCCTGCTGCACTGAAGACTATGTTTGGGCAACAAGTGTCAGTTCTGTTTTACCACCAAGTCCAGCAACAACCGGAAATGTTTTCTCGCCCGGCTTTCCGTCTCTCGGTACATATCGAACCTTCGGCGAGAAGTAGGCATACAATGCCGTATTCCGAGGGTTAGCGGTCGTATTCGGGCCGGAGCCGTGTACCATCAAACTATGAAAGAATAGCGCACTTCCTGCAGAGAGCGGGACATCCGTCTGTTGTTCCGCGACCTCTTTCCGATCGGTGAGTTCTGCCCCCTGCTCCCGCGCAATGTGTCCCCAAGACTGCATTCCCCACAGATGGCTTCTCGGGATTACCTTGAAACAGCCGTTTTCTGGTGTCGCATCGTTGAGTGCAATGCTCACGGTAACGAGGTTCGGCGGTTCCATGGGCCAATATGCTGAGTCTTGATGCAGTCCATGCGAAGACCCGTGGAATGCTGGTTTGAACATCAGTGTACTTCTAAAGAGTAGCAGGTCTTCTTCACCAATGAGTTCTTGAACGACAGCAATTAGTTTCGGATGCTGTGCGAGGTTCCGAAAGACTTCGGAGTACTGACGCGTATTTTCTGCTTTCCGAAGCACCGGCAACCTATCTCCTTGTGTTTCGTCTTTTGCAAAGGGTTCACGTTGCACGTGCCGACGTGCGGTTTCTGCTTGCTCTTTTTCTCTGTCGGACTCCTGCCCTGCAGCGAATTGGTGCAAACGATGGATCTCCGCTTGGCAGGTTTCAATCTCTGCTGCCGATAACAGGTTCTCAACAACGAGGTAGCCTTCCTTTTCAAAAGATGCTTTTCGCGCCTTCAAATCCATTTTAGCCTCCAATCAATTGTTTGGCTTCCCAGATGATACTTGAAATCGCAAATCCGATATAGACGCATGAAGCGATGAGCATCATGAAGGTAGAAAGCCGTTTCGGTTTTGCGAAGTCGGGTAGAAAACGGTAGTTCATGTAAAGCGTAAGCGGCACGTAAATCGCCATAGCGAAACCGCCCATGTATGCCGCATTAAAGAGAAATCCTAATTCACTGACGTTTAACTGCTCCATCACGAAGGTTATGATGCACCCGCCAACGATCCAGATACCTGCGATGAGGAGATACCACCAATTCAAATCTCGGTTTTGAGCACCTTGGAAGTTGGTATAGATAATATCAGAAATGGACCGTGATACACCGTCAACAAGTGCGAGTTGCGTTCCGAAAAGTGTCGCGACACCGACCAATAAAAAAATCTTTTGTCCCGCCACCCCCCAGATTTCACCTAATATCTGTGCTTCATCGTAGATAAGTCTCCCTTGCTCAGGGACAATCCCGTTTGGGTGTAAAACTGCAAGGGCCCCAAAAATAAAGAGCAGAATCGTAAGCGTGTTGAGTGCCCAAAAGAAAAGCATCTGGTCGTTTTTCACATATTGCCACCATGCGGTGAAACGTTTACGGTTTTCCTCTGTCGCTTCAAAGAGAAAGCCTGTTGCAGGCACTTTCTCACTTCTGCCGCGAAGGGGGTTCTGTAGCCCCGGCAATTGCGACCCCATTCCGATGTTTTTGTCGCGTAGATAGAACGTATAAAAAAGGTTTGCTGTCCCTCCAGCACCTGCGAAGACTAATGCAATGAACAACTGTTTCACGGACATCCCCGGTTCTTTGTAACCCACGTTTATCAAACCAGCACCGAGTTCTTTCCATGTATCCATCGAGCCCACCATGATTGCAACTAAAATTAATCCAATAGTTACGATAGCGACTAACACTTCAACCGTGTTTTCGACAGATTGGTAGATCATTTTCGGTCCAAAAAGAATGAGCGCGACCGCTGAGAACGTTACTATCGTCCAAAAGGTATCGGAACCCCAACCACCGGGCCCAAGCACCAGTGCTTTGAGAGCAAGTCCTGATGTTCGTGCCCATCCGGGTGCTATCCAACCCACTACTGTGAGTAGAATAAACAACGGTGCAAACCCTCGCCAGATACGGCTGTACCCCGTATACACGGTTTCACCCGTTGCGATCGTCCAGCGGCCCACTTCAAAGTTAATCCAAAGTTGGAGGAATACACCGAGGACAGCCGCCCAGATCATACTCCCGCCATATTCCGCTACGATGCGGGGCCAAATCACACTCTCACCCGCACCGATCGATAAACCAACCAAGATAGCACCGGGACCCGCAATTTTCCAAAAAGGTAACTGTTTTTCTGGTAATTCGACGACCTTGAAATCGTCAAGCGGTTGATAAATTTTGGACATCTGTCCTCCTCCGGTGCGTAATGTGTAATCCTTATATCATCGCTTCGCGTAACACCTCGATTGGATGCTTCGGTTGCACACCCGTTCCGTGTTCAAGCTGATGTCTACAAGAAAACCCGGCAGCACTAAGTGTGAAACTGTCCGGCGGTTTTTCACGGACAGCTCCGAAAAGCCGCAATTCGCCGATCTTCATGGACAGGTCGTAGTGAGCCTTTTCATATCCAAACGCGCCTGCCATTCCGCAACAACTCGAATCGATCACTGTGACATTATGTTCTGCGGGTAAACTTAGCATCTTCACAGTCGGTTGGATACCGACGAGTGCCCGCTGATGGCAGTGTCCGTGCAGCAAGATATCCCGCGGTTCTGCCGAAAATTCCAGCAGTTTGTCTTCTTCTGTTAGTTGTGTAAAAAATTCTTCAAACGAATAGGTTGCCTCAGCAACGCGTTTCGCATCAGCGGTACCGATTAGTTCAACGTAATCATCGGTGAGGGTAGAGGTACAACTCGGTTCGCAGCCAACGATTGGAATTCCTTCATTAGCATAGCCCCGAAGCGCGTCAATGTTGTAAAGCGCGTTCTCAACGGCTCTGTCGAGCATCCCTTCTGATATAAGAGGACGTCCGCAACATCGCTTCTTAGGGAGTAACACCTCAAAACCGCACGCTTCAAGCAGCTCGACCGCGGCTTTACCGATAGAGGGTTCACTGTAATTCATAAAGGTATCGGCAAAGAGTACAACCTTCTTGTCTGATGTTCGTCCGAAATTACGCTTTCGGAACCACTGTTCATAGGTAGGACGTACGAAAGTGGGCATATCCCGCCGCCGGTCAACACCGACTAATTTTTCAGCGATCCATTTGGAAACCCCATTGTTGACTGCCCAGTTAGAAAACGGAGAAAACATTGATCCTAAAGGCGCGAGTGTGCCGATTTCACCGAACATCCGACGGTGCAAGGGTAAGCCATTTGCTTTATGATAGTGCGCTAGTACCTCGTATTTAATCTTCGCCATATCTACATTCGACGGACACTCTGCCTTACATGCTTTGCATCCGAGACACAAATCCAAGACTTCCTGAAGCCTCTCACTTGTGAGTTCGGTATGTGGCAACGCCCCTGAAATAATAGAACGCAACGCGTTCGCACGTCCACGTGTTGAGTGTTCCTCTTCGCGTGTGCCGATGAAGGAGGGACACATCGTGCCGGTCAACGTCTTTCGACACGCACCGACACCGTTACACATCTCAATCGCTCTGCCGAATCCATCTTGGCTGGAAAAATCGAAATAGGTATCAATTTTAATGGTGTTGTAATCTGTCCCGAAGCGGAGGTTTTCTGTCATCGGTGGGGCATCAACGATTTTACCCGGGTTCATGAGACCGGCTGGGTCAAACGCCTTTTTGACCTCAGTGAGTGCCTGATATATCTGCGAACCGAACATGCTCTCTATCCACTCACTACGGACAAGCCCATCGCCGTGTTCTCCGCTCATCGCACCGTCTAATTCCATGAGTAGGTCCCGGACTTCGCGGGCGATGTCATGCATTTTTTGAATATCGGTCTCGGATTTGAGGTTGACAATGGGACGATTGTGCAGTAGCCCAACGCTTGCATGCGCGTAGTAAGCGGCAGTGGTATCGTGTGCCGTAACAATCTCATCAAATCGACGGACGTATTCTGGCAGATTTTCTATAGGGACCGCGGCATCTTCCACGAAACCGACCGGTTTGGCATCACCTTTCATACCCATCAACAAGCCAAGTCCGGCTTTCCGAGTCTCCCAAACGCGTGCTTTGTCTTCAGCAGTGAAGCACCGCACGAACGCATAACCGAAACCCGTGCGCCTCAATGTTTCTTCAAGTTTATCCAGGTGCGCCTCCAATTCCGCTTCGGTCTCACCGTAAAATTCAACCGCGAGTAGCGCGTCTGGTTCACCTTGTATGAAGGTGGTAAGCCGTGAAAATTCTAACGAACCTCGCGCCATATTAAGGATTGTCTTGTCTATGAGTTCTACAGCGGTCGGATTGCACGCTAAAATAGGTTGCATCGCTTCCATAGAAGCAATGAGCGATTTGAAATGAACGACACACAGAGCCGTCAGCTTGGGAATCGGAACGAGGTTTATTGTTGCCTCAAGAGTCGTTGCGAGTGTCCCTTCGGAGCCAACAAGGATTTTCGTCAGGCTAAAGGGATGATTTTCATCGCATCCATCGCGGCGATAGGGAGTAACTTCTTTTGAACCGGCATTCGGGATAAACTCATCGAGGTTGTAACCTGCGACACGGCGTAAGATACGTGGGTAGCGTTTACGAATCTCTGTCTCGTTGTCTGCACATATACGACAAAGTTCTCGATAGATGTTTGCTTCTAACGAGTCTCCCTGTTTTTTGGTCTCTAATTCTTCAAGCGAGATAGGTGCTGCGGTGATTTCATCAGCATTGGAGAGCACTAAATCAAGTGACATGACATGGTCGATAGTTTTGCCGTAAATGAGTGAATGCGAACCCGCGGAGTTGTTTCCGATGGTGCCACCGACGTTTGCTCGGCTGCTGGTGGCGACATCAGGGGCGTACATCAAGCCGTGTGGTTTCAACTTCTGGTTCAACTCATCTAAGACAATGCCGGGCTGGACACGTGCCCAACGCTCAGCAACATTCACCTCAAGCAGTTGGTTCATGTATTTGGACATGTCTATCACGATTGCCTCACCGACGCTCTGTCCTGCGAGGCTCGTGCCGCCGCCACGTGGAAGGATCGGGACGTTACGTTCTGACGCGATTTGCACTGTCTTAATAACGTCCTGACTGTCTTTCGGAATTACAACACCTATCGGTTGTACTTGGTAGAGGCTTGCGTCTGTGCTATAGAGTGCCTTGGAATACAGGTCAAAGCGCACCTCTCCTGCAAGGTTATCCGATAATTGCTGTTCAAGTTCCGATTCAGAAATGTTCATGTTGCTATCCGAGAAACCATAAGTGTCGCGAGGAATTCTCGCGATCGCTGGGAATTAAAAAATTTGACATTCCTATCTGTGTTAAGGTATAATTAATCACGTAATGCCCCCGTGGTGGAATTTGGTATACACAGCAGGTTGAGGGCTTGTGCCTAACGGCATACTGGTTCGAGTCCAGTCGGGGGCATCTTTCTTTTTTGGTGTCTTCAAACACCACCCTACGACGCATCTTCAAGCAATTCCAGATATACCTGATACGTCTGTTCCGCAATTGTCTCCCACGTAAAATCTTTAATGCGATCAAGCCCACGCTCGACCAGATTGTTCCGCAGAGATGCATCGTGTGTGATGCGATGTATCTGTTCTGCTAAAGCGTCCATATCGCCTTCAGGAAAAACAAGGCCCGCGTCCCTAATTACGTGTGGAATTTCACCAGAATCCGAACCGATAACGGGCACTTCGCACGCCATTCCCTCGATAAGCACCCTACCGAAGAATTCAACCCATCCGGCTGTCGTTCGGGACGGTAGGACAAGTGTGTCCATACAATTAATATAGGCGGCTACCTCTTCAGGCGGCACCGCGTCTATCCACACAATCTGTTCAGCAATTCCGAGGGTTTCGGCAGTTTTTTGAAAACCTTGTTTATCTTCACCTTGTCCGACGATTAAGAGTCTATATGGGCGGGTTGCATCGTGATTTACAAGGTGTGCTACAGCCTCAAGAAGTGTGTCTATTCCTTTCATCTGAAGCAGCCTACCGACATAACCGATGACGTAGCAGTCATTGAGTCGCAATGAATTTCGCAACTCACGGACATCCATCTTATAGAAATGGCGCACGTCAACCCCATTTGGAAATGGTGTCTGTTGTCCAGTGTATCCTCGCTCGGTTAGAATTTCGCCAGCGTTGGTGCTCAGTGGAAAAGCTCTATCTGTTTCTCGAAAGACCCAGCGTTCGATCCAGACAGGTATAGCACCAAATCGCTGTTTGCTGGGTATACTGAGTGACGTGCGAAAAATAAAACGACTCCTCGGACAATATTTTCGTTTCAACCAAACCGTCTGTAACGCGTTGAGGCTCCATGCTTCCTCTTCGAGGTGGATGATATCGGGTTGGAAATCCTTGAAGTGGGACTTCACGCCTCGGCGGTAGTAGAAACGGCTACCATACCCTGAAAATCGGATTGGACAGGGAAATTCCTCACACGACGTGTCCAATTCCGGTTCAAAATCAATATGTTGAAAACTTTCATACCAACGCGCAGGCATTACAACCCGCAGCGTGACATCCGGACGCTCCGCGATGAGTGCGAACTTTCGTCGGTACGGTTTCATGATATAAGAGTGAGAAAGGACTAAGACACGCACAGGTGTTAGTTATCTTTATTGTACTCAGAACGTCCCAAGCTTGATGCTTTACTACACCTCAGAGTCATCTTCCCGGTGTCCAGAAGGTGCTACATTCGGTGCCTCACTCTGCGCTGTAAAAGCGATTTCATCATCAGTGTCTGTATCTGTTGCGCTTTCATTTGATGCAGCGAGGACATCCATCAAGCTTTCAAGCCGTTCTCGAACGTCTGCTCGTTCTTGGGAAGTGGTTGACCGTTCTAAGTTGAGTTCCTCCTCAAGTTCACTATTGCGGTTTTCGAGTTCTTGGATCTGGGCATCGCGCTGTAGTACATCGCTGTTAAGCCTTGCAATTTCAGCCTCAAGATCCAATTTCTCTGCTCTCAACTGTTGAACAGTTGAAATAGCGAGTTCTACATGCTCCTCAAGGAGCGCTACAATACTTTGTTCAAACGATTCAGACATGCGAATTCCTCCAAGGTGGTTTGTTTATTAATTCAGGGCGGATTTGCGATTTTCTATCGCAGTCGTAACATCTGCTTTGATAAGCGACAAATGCTCAGCGTCTGCCCAATCTGGATATTCATGAACATAGTGAAAAAGGTACTGCTGGGCGTATCCGATGCCCTTTCCGAAATAGGTGTGTGCAAAGTCACGTATCTCATGATGCGAGGCACGCCGACGCAGATAAAGGGTCTCAAAAATCCGCTTTATCCAGACATCGATCGGCAACGCCTCAAGATGCCCAAGTGAGAACAGACAAATACAATCAGCTACTTTTTCGCCGATCCCATTTAGACGCATTAATTCACGCTTTGCTTTAAGATATGGCATTTGCTTCACTGACATAAGTGCGAGTTCGCCACTAACAACCGCTTGTGCAGCATCTCGAAGGTAGCTTGCTCGGTAGCCGGTACCGCATGCGAGGAGTTCATCTTCTGTTGTTGTCGCAAGGGCATCCGGAGTTGGAAAGCTGTAATCTTCGTAACGTGCGAGCGTTAGTCGTTCACCAAAACGTTCAGAGAGTCGGCGGATAATTCCACGAATCCGAGATACATTGTTGTTCTGCGACAAAATGAAAGATGCCACCGTTTCCCAGAGTTCTTGGTTCAGAATGCGCATCCCCCAAAGTTTTTCAATTGCCCGATGCATATAGGCATCATTGTTAACTTCGGCGAGGATCTTCGGAACGTCACGGCCAATGTCAAGATAGTGTCGGAGGAATGGCACAAAGGTAGTCTCGTCTTCGGTGGCAGAACTCTCAACACATAAGGTGGTCCCTATTTGACAAATTTTGAGGATGCGCCCCTCCACAACCCCGTGGTACGCATCGTCGATCCGGGTCCATCGAAAGGACTGTCCCGATTCTAAGGTAAATTTCAAGCTAAAATCCGTTGCATTCCGAATCTGCATTGTGTGTCTTGCCAAGTTTCGATGAGGGTTTGCAAGCGATACCCTTGATTTTTACCAATTAGTATATAGTATATTTGAAAAATTAGCAAATTTTTATTATGAATGCTTCAAAATCCGTTTCCGGTAGACGTTATCATACTTCACCGCGGGAATTAGCTACTTTGCTGCAATTTGACTTTCAGCCTGTTTGCATGTATAATATTAAAAATCTCTTCATACATGAAAGTCTGTTAGTTGATAAAAACAAAACAGGAGATACCTTTAAAACATGATTATCTTTCTACGCGAAAAATTTATTGCGCAGCTCTTTATGTGGATAATCGCCATTGTGTTTCTGGTAGGAACCGTGTTCCTCTACAGCAACACGCAGGGTGGAGGTGAAGGTCCCGAGGGGGAAGTCGTTCTCAGGATTAATAACACAGAAGTCAAGCGCGGAGAATTTGAAAACGCTGTTGCCAATGCCATGGAATCTCAAAGACGGAGCCAACAGCGGTTCGGTCCCGCACCCGATTTGGAGCAAACGCAGAAAAATGTAATTGACCGTTGGGTACAACAAACGATTCTCGGAAGTGTAGATATCGGTTATGCCGAGATAGAGCGCTACATCCGAAGTGATGCAACACGAGTCAACCAGTACAACCTTTATCAGCAATACGGAGCGGTAGACCTATATACAGAAAATGTTCGTTTGCAACTTAGTTCCGCTGCACTTCGAGACAGTGTTCAAGCACTTGAGTTAGTAACTGATGCTGAAGCCGAACAAGCATATCGACTTGAGTCGAATAAGGCGAAAGTCAAGTTTATTGAATTTAGGCATGGTGATTATACCCCGACAGTTGAAGTTGACGAGGCGGAAGCAGAAGCATACTTCGAGAAAAACCGAGACAACTACAAAACGGAAGAACAGATAAATGTAAAGTTTATCAAGGTGAATCCTGCTGATTTTGTTTCAGATGAAGAGGTTAGGGCATATTACGAGGAAAATCAAGCGGAGTATACAACGTTAGAGGCGGTCAAAGCACGGCATATCTTAAAAAAGTTCCCCGACAACGCAACCGACGAACAAAAATCGGAAACCAAAACTGCTGCAGAGGAACTGCTTGAAACCATCAATGCTGAACTCGCTGCGGGTGCCGATTTCGCCGAGCTTGCGAAAACGCATTCGGAAGGTCCTTCCAGCGTACAGGGAGGGGCATTGAGAGGTAGAAACCCGAAACTTCCACCCGGGGACTATTTCACACGTGGCGAAATGGTGCAGCCCTTTGAAGAAGCGGCTTTTGATACACTGGAACCGGGAGAAGTCAGCGGCTTAGTTGAAACGGATTTCGGGTATCACATCATTAAATTAGAAGAGAGAAAGGCCCCAGAGGTCCAACCTTTCGCTCAGGTTCAATATGAGATCCAGCAAAGACTTGTTCAAGTCAGCGGCGTTGACGAGGCGAAAAGGATCGCGGACGACCTTTTGTTTGAAATTGAGGTTCAGGACTATGATGAGGCACTCGCACTTGAGAGTTATAAGGACCTCTCACTCACTGCCTTAGAAACTGGACTCTTCAGTCGGGATGCCACAACTATTCCGCAGATCGGTGCGAGGTGGGGATTTCAAGGGTTAATCGAAGAATTCTTTGATACAGAAGTAAACGTGATAAAGGTGATTGGGGCGAAAAAGTCAAATGGGGAAGAGATAGAGGCTTATTTCGTTGCTAAGATACTTGAGAAAAAACCAGCAGCTATCCCACCCTTCTCAGAAATCAAAGCGGAGGTTATTGAGGATCTGAAAGTCGAAAAGGCAAAGGCATTTGCTTTTACGGATGCACAAAACCTTTTCAACCAGAAGGCTGATGTTTCATCATTGGACGCTTTGCTTGAGAAGTATGAAACCCCCGAGGGATTGGCGGCAGATCGACTTTCTGTCCAAGAAAGCAATCTGTTCGCGTTGAGTCCAAGCAGTGACTACATCGCGGGTGTGGGAAATTCAGCGGAAGTTATGTTCGCAGCATTTCGTTTGAAGGTGGACGACATCGGAGGTCCCTTCAAGGGCAACACTGCTGTCTACATCATTCAACTTGTTGAGCGTGAGGAACCAGATGTTGAAATGTTTGAATCTGATCCAGCTGAGAAAGCACGACACCGCCAAGCACTCATTCAAGCGAAAAAACGGGAAGCATATTTAAACTGGTTCGCTGCCCGCAAAAAGGAGAGCGAACTCTGGATACATCCAGACTATCGTTAGACATTCTGGTGTTCTATCCGTTCAATTCAACCTCACGTTACAAGTAAGGGTAGGTAGCATCGGGTTGGTAGTTCGGCAGCAAGGCATCATGTTTTTGCCCGACTATGAGATTTGTCCCATCGGTGAAGCCTTCCGGACGGTCGCGGAGAAACTCGATCAAACGATTCCGCCAAGGGGTTAGGAGAGTTTCGGATCCGCTCAGGCTTGCAAGATCGTGTGTTTCGTGTGGGTCGTCTTGCAGATTGAAAAGATGTTCCCGACCGGTTTGAGAGTACCACACATACTTGTGATGTCCATCGGTCACATAGTGGTTACCGTGGTTATAATCGTAACAACCGGAGTGCTCGCCATGCAGACAGTCTCGCACTCGCTCGGTATCCCCTCTCATGATGGGTAGTAGACTTTTGCCGGTGCACATACTGGGAATCTCAATCCCCGCTGCATCCAGAATAGTGGGCATAATGTCCTGCAGACCAACAGGACTTTGGCAGACGGATTCTTTCGGATAGCCCCATTTTGCCGGTGCCCGTATCAGAAAGGGTACTCGTGCCGAGGCTTCGTAGGGCCATGTTTTGCGGTATAAGTTGTGATCCCCCAGCATTTCACCGTGGTCGGAGGTGAAAACAATCAGGCAGTCGTTCAAACCACCCATGGATTGGATGAGGCGGCCGATCTGATCGTCAATAAAATTAATCATCCCGTAGTAAGCCGCACGCGCACAGTGCATATCGTGGTCGTCGAGACAGATTTCCCAAGCGTTTGGATCCAATCCCTTCTGAGCTCCCTCGAATTTAGGTGCCCAGTCCCCGACCACTGGTGAAGGAAGGTCCCGCTGGATGTAACGCTGGTAATGGTGAGCCGGTGGCGTTAGCGGTGGGTGTGGATCTATGAAGGAAACGTTAAGAAAAAAAGGCACCGTTGGGTCACGTTTTCGTAGAAAATTGAGGGTGCGGTCGATACACCAGAAGGTGTGCATCTGTTCTTCGGGGAGATGATGCGGACGACCGACCCATCCGTTGGCGGAGATACCGTGCGCCACACCCGGGTGTACATCGTTGCGGTTGTGGTATTGCTTTAACCAGTCAACGTAGTCGTTGTTATCTCCTCGGGTGGCATCAGCCAGTTGCAGATGGTCGAAACCGTACCGTTTACGCGGTGGGTTCAGATGCAGCTTGCCAATCATCTCGGTTTGGTAACCTGCTGCGGACAATTCACCTGCCAGCGTATGGGGTGGATTCCACTGCGCTCCTCTATATCCAACACTACCGTTGGCGGCTGGCGCGGTGCCAGTCATCAGGCTGCGTCGAGCCGGAATACAACTCGGGCATTCAGCGTATCCACGGCGAAAGTGTGTGCCGGTGCGACCGATCCAATCCAAGTTTGGTGTCTGTAAACAGTCGGGACCGTCAGGGTCCAAGCCTAAGCAGTCGCCGCGTTGTTGATCAGTCGTGATTAAAAGGATGTTGGGACGGGTATCAGGCATCTTAAACTCTGGACGCGAATCTCAACCTTGTGGTTCCGTACTTTTTCAGGTTGAGAGTTCCGGTGATAATCAGTTAAGAAGTTCGTAGAAGAAGTTGCGACGTTTGGGAATATATCCGAGTTCCGCTATAGTACGCTCAATTTCCTCGATGGGCATGCAGTAGACCGTTCCTGCTTTACTGACAACATTCTCCTCAATCATCGTGCCGCCCATATCATTAGCACCGAACTTAAGCGATAATTGTCCGATCTTTGGACCTTGGGTTACCCATGAGGATTGAAAGTTATCGAAGTTGTCCAAGAACAGTCGCGAGATAGCGAGCGTTTTGAGGTACTCAAAACTTCCGGCGGGTGGTATATGGTCCATACGGGTGTTAGCGGGTTGTAGGGACCAACAGATAAACGCCGTAAATCCGCCTGTTTCATCTTGCAAATCGCGCAGTCTGACGAGGTGCTCAACACGTTCGGCATAACTTTCTACATGTCCATACATCATTGTTGCACTTGACTTGAGTCCGACAAGATGTCCCTGACGCATGACTTCTAACCATTCGTCGGCAGTGCACTTTTTAGGGCTAATTTCATTGCGCGCGTGTTCAGTGAGGATCTCGGCACCACCACCCGGAATTGAATCAAGTCCGGCATCTCGCAAGCGGATAAGCATCTCTCGCAACGACATACGGTTTATTTTGGCGAACCAATCCAATTCTGGTGGAGAAAACCCATGGATGTGGATGGGGTAATTCGCTTTAATCCAACGGAGGAGGTCTTCGTACCAATCAAGTTTGAGTTTTGGGTGTAGACCTCCCTGCATCAGAATCAACTCACCGCCAAGATCGAGCGTTTCCTGTATTTTTCTGCCCAGTTCTTCCCGTTCCATAACATAAGCATCGGGGTCCTGACGATGGCGGTAAAAAGCACAGAAATCGCAGTCAACATAACACCAATTGGTGTAGTTGATATTTCGGTCAACAATATAAGTGACGTAGCCTTCGGGGTGTTTCCGTTGTCGAACGACATCTGCGGCGTGTCCCAAGGCAAGTAGATCATGGCTCTTGAAAAGCGTCAGACAGTCGTCAAAGTCTAACCGTTCTCCCGCAACGGATTTTTCGAGGATAGATTGGATATTTGTATCCATTTACAAGTTTCCTTTAAGGAGTTTGTCTAAAACGGGCATCAATTTGCTATTTCAATTCTAACATGTTGTAATTTGTTTGTCAAATTTTCTCTCATTTTAATTTGACTTTCGGGAAAAATTAAGTATAATTATAATACTTTCAGTTTGAACCTGTATTTTAATGAGGAGGCATAAAATGAGTGAAGTGATTTACAATGAAGACTTAGTAAAACAGGTGCCAAATAAATACCTTGCAGTAAACGTTGCCGCGAAACGCGCGAGAGATATAAATGCAAACGGTTTGCCTGTCGCACCAGCAAACGCTTCGGAAAAAAAGAAAAAACCGGTTGCTATTGCGACACAAGAATTGATCGATGGTAAACTCCAATTTGAAAAAAGTGAAGCCAAAGCTCCTGTTCCGAATACGCCGTCAATTTTCACCGACCCACAGGACTCAGACGACGGGAGTGATATATTTGATGAAGAACTCCTCGCACGCGAACAAGATACTGATGCAGAGGAGCGCGAAGAAGGGCTTTAGATCCGGCTAACGGCGAAAATTGCTTCTCTCCGAACAACCTCTTACCAAAAAATCGTCAAAAAAATTAAAGGCACTTGACAATCTCCAATAAAGCGGGTATAATTAAAAGGTGCTGCTGACGTGGCTCAATGGTAGAGCAAGTGATTTGTAATCACTAGGTTGGAGGTTCGATTCCTCTCGTCAGCTTTTTGTCATGGGGGTATGCTAGAGCGGTCAAATAGGGCAGACTGTAAATCTGTTGGCTATGCCTACGGTGGTTCGAATCCATCTGCCCCCATCTGTTTTTATCGGGATTTAGTCGAGGAATTGATCTACGGTGCGGATAGCAGACTTCCGATAAAATGTTTTGCTATAGATTTCGGGTCATTATCCCTTAGTAATGCGCCGCGTTATCTTTGGTATTATGCGGGAGTAGCTCAGCTGGTAGAGCATTGGCCTTCCAAGCCATGTGTCGCGGGTTCAAATCCCGTCTCCCGCTTGGTGTTGTTTTTTCATGTTTGCCGATGTAGCTCAGTCGGTAGAGCGCGTCCTTGGTAAGGACGAGGTCACCGGTTCAATCCCGGTCATCGGCTCCACTAATCGAAAGTAGAGTGTTTATTATGCCCAGAGACATTGTAACATTAGCATGCGATGTATGCAGTCAGCGGAATTATGTAACGACCCGGAACCGCCGAACAAACCAATCTCGGTATGAACGGAAGAAATACTGTCGGTTCTGTCGGAAGCATACGCCCCATAAGGAAACGCGATAATTTTTTGAGTAGATGACGCGGACAACATCGGGCTAACCGTCAAATGGATGTGTCGTTTGCTACAAAAATCTTGCAGGCCAGTAGCTCCAACGGCTAGAGCGTCGGTCTCCAAAACCGAATGTTGGGGGTTCGAATCCCTCCTGGCCTGCCTTTTAATCTTATGATAGCTCGTTTTAAAAACTATATTCAGGGAATTACTCAGGAATGGCAGCGGGTGTCTAAACCGGACGCGAAAGAGGTTCAAGGAAGCACGATTACCGTCATAGTTGCTTCCGCCCTGTTAGGTCTTTTCATCGGGATAGTTGACGGTAACCCCGCTTTCCCAAGATGGGGAAACCCCTTAGGTTGGCTCTTTCTGGTAATTCTCCCGATTGCTGTTTTTTTCATTGTAAGAAGTTGGGAAAACCAGCCGCAAAGCAGTAGAGAAAGTGAACTGAGCGATGGTAATGAGGGAAGCCGGAAAATATTCGCAGCAGCGATAGCGTGTGTTCCGTTAATTGCCGTCGTTGTAAGCCAGTACGTCTTGGATAGTCCGCTTGAGGGTTTCGGTATGGCGTTTCTCAGAGCGCTCTTTATACGTTAACAGCAATGTGACACATTAGTGAATGAGAATATGGATGGATATTGGTACGTTGTTCAGATATACACCGGGCATGAGAAGAAGGTTAAACTTAACCTCGACAACATGATTGCGAGGGAAGAGTTACAGGACGAAATTTTGCAGGTTAATGTCCCGGAAACCGAAGTGGTAGAGGTTAAAGATAGCCAGCGAAAGGTTAGCGTGCGCCCCTCTTATCCAGGGTATGTTCTTGTCAATACCACCCATGAACTCGGTCCACACGTTGACAGTCCGATTGGGCAGAGAAGTTGGTCGCTCATACAGGACACACCGGGAGTCATGAACTTCTTGGGTCCCACTTCACATCCATCACCTCTGAGTCCTGATGATGTTGAATCAATGCTCCAGATGTCGACTGAAGAAGAGGAAGCCCCGCCGGTCCCTGCAATGGAATACGAGATCGGTGACAAAGTCAAGGTGATAAACGGTCCGTTTAGTGGATTCCCTGGCGAAATTGAGGAAATTGATATGGAACACCAACGATTACGCCTCAGCATTTCGCTTTTTGGACGCTCTACCTCTGTTGATTTGGGCTTGCTTGAAGTCGAGGAACTTAATTAGATTTAGATCGCGTACAAATAAAAGTAGGAAAAAATAATGGCAAAAAAAGTAGCAGGTGAAGTTAAACTCCAGTTGGTATCCGGACAGGCAACGCCGCAACCACCTGTCGGTCCGAGTCTCGCACCTTATATGATTAATCTACAGGAGTTTATCAAATCGTTTAATGCTCAGACGCAACATCAAACCGGAATGGTGGTGACAACCATTGTCACTTGTTATAGCGATCGGTCATTTACCTTTGCGGTAAAATCACCACCCGCTGCAATCTTACTCAAATCCGCGGCGAAGATCGCCAAAGGTTCGGGTGAACCTAACCGAAATAAGGTTGCCACCGTCACAATGGATCAGATTCGCGAGATCGCGCAGACGAAATTACCCGACTTAAATACGACAGACTTAGATGCAGCAATGCGAATGGTGGAAGGGACCGCTCGTAGTATGGGGCTAACAATTAATTAGTGAGGTTCTGCTTGTCCGGCGAAGAAGCATAGCATTGTCGGCATAATGATACTTAACTTTGAAACGGGGCTATAGTAACGCCCTATGGAGAACAAGATGGCGAAAAGAGGAAAGCGATACCGCGGCATTAGAGAGCAGGTAGATAGGCTCCAACTTTATACAGTAGACGAAGCTGTCTCACTCGTCAAAAATACCGGCGGTGCTAAATTTGATGAGACTGTGGATTTGGCATCACGTCTCGGTATAGATGCTCGACAGTCAGATCAGAATATCCGAGGCACCGTTGCACTGCCACACGGAACAGGGAAGTCTGCCCGTGTTGTTGTCTTCGCCCAAGGGGATCTCGCGCGGCAAGCCGAAGAAGCCGGAGCAGATTTCGTCGGAACAGATGACCTTGTCGATAAAATCGTAGATGGTTGGCTTGAATTTGACGCGACAATCGCAACACCGGACCTGATGCGCAGTATCATGCCGAAACTCGGACGGGTTCTTGGACCACGCGGCTTAATGCCGAATGCTAAGGCTGGCACCGTCACAACGGACGTTTCCGAAACCGTTCAGAGTATCAAAGCTGGACAAATCGAATACCGGGTGGAACGCTCTTCCGGGATCGTTCATGTCCCGATCGGCAAAGTCTCGTTTGAGGAAGAAAGCCTTAAACAGAACCTTGATGCAGTGATGAGCGCACTCGTTGCCGCCCGTCCCTCCTCGGTGAAGGGCAGGTATATTCGAAGCGTTGCTATCTCAGCGACAATGGGTGTCAGCGTTCGTATAGATCCACAGCAATTTGTATAATCTACACGGGATACGATATAGAAATAGCCTGCACAGTTGAATAGAGTCGTAGAATGTAGGTGCTATGGGCTTAATTTTGCCTACCGAGGCTTGAATGGATAGAAACAACGGGTGCGGTCGAAGCGTACGCAAGATCTTGCCGCCCACTGTTCACTTCTCCTTAATGTGAGCCTCCAGGTGCCTGGGGGCTTTTTGCATGCAATCGTATACCCAATTGACAGTTTGATAGAGAAACCGAGGCAATGCGCCGCGGTCAACACAACCCACACAGAAAGGAATTGGAACATGCCGAATGAGGCGAATGTTCATCAAACAGAGCAAATTCGCGAGATTTTCGACAGTGCTGATGTTGTTCTGCTAACAGACTTTCAGGGGCTTACCGTTGCAGAAATTAGCGAGCTGCGCAATCAACTCCGAGCAGCAGGTGTCCGTTATAAAGTCTGTAAGAACACATTAGTAAACGTCGTTGCCCAAGAGAGAGGTATTGAAGGGTTGGCACCTTATCTCAAAGGAAATACAGCCCTTGCTACTGGTACAGATCCCGCAGCATCCTCAAAAATCTTGCTTGAATTTGGCGAAGAACACGAAAATTTTAAGATCAAAGGCGGGATTCTTGGAACCCAGGTCATCGACGCTGCCGGTGTTGAGTCACTCCAAGATATGCCGTCCCGGGAAGTCCTAATTGGCAAGACCGTCGGTCTCATTAGTGCGCCGCTTACCGGGCTTGTCCGGACGCTCGATCAGGGTTCACCTGTTACAGGTATGGTGAACGTACTCAGTGGAACGATACGTCAGGTAGCCTCTGTGCTCACACAGGTTGCTGACCAGAAGAAAGAGGCGGAGAACGCCTAAATCAAAGCGCGTATTGCGCGTATACTAAATATTGTGGGGAAAGTCGGTTACTATGATTTAACCCCGCATGGCTTGATCAGAAAACTTCTAATCAAGTTAATTTGGTGCTACTTATTATAGAGAGGATACAAACATGGCCGCAGATTTAGAGAAAATGATTGACGAGATTAGCAATATGACCGTTCTGGAACTTTCCGAATTGGTCAAAGCGTTAGAGGATAAATTCGGTGTGAGTGCGTCAGCCGCCCCGGCTGTCGCTGTGGCAGGGGTAGCAGCACCCGCCGGTGCGGAAGAGGAAGCCGCTCCGGAAGAAGAGAAAACGGAATTTGACGTTCAACTCAAAGACTTTGGTGCCAAGAAGATTCCTGTCATCAAAGAAGTTCGCGCTATCACCGGACTCGGCTTGAAGGAAGCGAAAGAAAAAGTCGAATCCGCGCCTGTCGTCATTCAAGAAGGTGTCTCTCAAGAGGATGCCGAAAAGACAAAAGAGCAGCTCGAAGCCCTCGGTGCCGAAGTTGAAATCTTATAGGTGGAAGTACACCGCCTTACAACATAGGCTGCGCGCTTAACCGCACGCGGCGGGTGAACCCATTATGGTTCTTGATTATAGCGATGCACGAACTCATCGCTCTACAGCGGACTATAATGGGTTTGCATTTTTTGTTAAAGAAATAATCTCCAGAAGTGCAGGGACAAGTTTGATTAAAACCTAATCTGCTGGAAAATACCAACGTATTACCGATGTTCAGTATCGTTGATGTCTTTTATCTTGTTTTCAGCCAACTCTCGGTTGGCGGGTTTATTCTACTTCTCATAGTTCCAAAAGATTTGGTAGGTGCCAATTTTTATCGCTTGATGGGAAGTATCTACTTGCTTGTAGGTGGCTTATCGCGTTGTGCGAACCTTGCGCTCTATCAACAATCTGTCACATTTCGCAATTTTTTCGGATTCTGGCAGAACTTAGAGTCCATTTCTGTTATCTGTTTCTTTTTGATCGTCCTCTTCTACACGCTGAGCTGGTGGTTCAAAACACCATTGGTCACGCAACTTCTTTTCTTTAGTGGAACAATTTGTGGTGTGGTATGGATTGTCTTGAGCGCACAGCGTTACCTGCAAGTTGTTCAACTCCCCGGTGAAATGTTTCTATTACCACTTCAATTCTTAACAGCAGCTGCGTTACTGGGTGCTGTCCATAGTGGAATGTGGTTTGGACACTGGTATCTCGTGATACCCGATTTGCCAGTGACGTATCTGAAACGGTTTAATACCGTATTGCTCTATACCCTTTTAGGTATGACGCTGCTTCTCTGCCTGAACCTTTTTCTCAGGCAGCAATCCGGGGATGTTGTGCCTTTTAACCTTTTCTATCAAATCATTTTCAGCATGCGGATGCTGATTGGCATCGCGGGAACGCTGTTTCTCTATTTTATTACATGGGATTGCTTGCGTCCTAAATCGGTTGCCCGCGATGTCCTTGGTGCGACGCGGGCTGCAACAGGCTTCCTTTTTATTGCTATTATAACAGTATTTCTGGGCGAGTTTTGCAGTCGATTGCTGCTTCTGGAAATGCGATTCATTTTTTAATTTTTTGCAATCGAATTTCGTTGTAATTTAAATTTCAGATATGCTAAAATGACTATATTCATTAAAAACTAAACTTGAGGAGGCATATAATGAAATCCCAAATTTTCTACGAACCCGAATCAATGAGCCTTGAAGACCGGCCCGTACCGGCAGCAGGGGACAACGACTTGTTGGTCCAAGTGCGTTCGGTAGGCATCTGTGGTTCGGATGTCGCATACTATTTCGGTAATAGTTCACTTGAAACAGATGACGGGAAGGGACCCCTTATTCTTGGACACGAGTTCACTGGTGAAGTCGTCGAAGTCGGTAGTGAAGCAGGATCAACAGGTGGATTTAAAGTAGGAGACAGAGTTGTCGTTAATCCCGTTCAATCGAACCCGGACTCTTTTTGGAGCCAGAAAGGATTGTCCAACTTATGTCCGGAAAAACGTGTCTTAGGTGTTGGTGTTGACGGTGGCTTCGCGGAATACGCGGTTTCCGATTATCGCTGGACGGTCAAACTCCCCGATAACGTCACATACGACCAAGGAGCACTAACAGAACCTCTGGCATGTGGACTTTATGCTGTCAATAATCTCAACGCTGAAGAAGGACAAACTGCCGTTGTCTTCGGACCGGGACCTATCGGTCTAATGATGGTACAAGTTCTAAAGAGCCGCGGTTTGAAAAATGTCCTACTCATTGGAACCCGCGACTACCGCTTGGATTGCGGTAAGGAGCTCGGGGCAGATGTCGTCGTCAATGTCAGCGATACCAACTCTCCACACTACGTTGAAGACCTTGGTGCTGCAATTCAGGAACTCAATAACGGTGAATTGGCAGACCGCGCAATTACAGCTACCAGCTCGCTTGACGCAATTCACACGGCATTGAAAGTTACAGGCAGGCACGCGACTGTCGTTATCTTCGGGCTTCCTGGGGATACAGACGTGATGCAGGTTCCTATCCTTGACACTATTCTCGATGATAAAACCATCAGGTTCTCTTGGCTTGCTCCGGATACGTGGGAAGAGGCTGTTCAGCTGATTTCGAGTGGCGATGTCAATATGGACAAAATCATCAGCCACGAGTTTTCACTTGAATCACTCGTCGAAGGGATAACAAAGGTTCGTAACCGCGAAGACGGTTGTACCAAAGGCTTGATAAAAGTCTCCGCCTAACCGGTAAATAACATGGGCATCCCATTTTTTATTCTTTTTGCCCTTTCAATCGCTTTTCTATCACTTGGGATAACTGGGTGGGGTGGCTTCGTCTCGGTGGAATGGTCTCAACAGGATTCACCCGATGCAAACAGCGACAACACCGTGGCTGTCACCCCTTACCTGAGTTTTCAACCCAATTATTGGGCGATCGCACAGTGTTTCACAGGATTTCTATTGTTTTTAGCGAGTCTCTATTTTATGGGCTTTTTCCTCTATCTTGAAGAGCGAGAAAGCGGTAGGATAATGAAGAACGTTAAAAGTTTCGCCAAACTGCGACAGTTTATGGAACGACATCAGAAGGGGGACACTTCAGAATGAATTCGCTCATAAGATTTTTCGTTAGCAAACCGAAGCTGTACCGGATGCTGATAGGCATCGGATTGCTGTTTGGCACAGTATGCTGTTTTACGACAGTCGATGCCAAAATCGACCCAGAGACAGTTGCTGGAATTTGGCTTTTCGATGAAGGGACTGGGAAAACCGCTGCGGATTTATCCGGCAATGGAAATGATGGTGAACTCAAAGAGGGCGCGAAATGGGAAGATGGACAATTTGGGCAGGCAGTCATATTTGATGGGAAAGACGATTAGGTTGAAATTGCTCCCTCACCGCTGTTCAATCCGGAGGAGTTCACTGTCACCTTCTGGATGCATCCGACGGCTGTTGGCGGCAACAACCCGGCAGGTAAAGGCTCAGCCACCCTTGTCATTGCGAATGGTAACCCTGGAGACGGTGGCGGAGCGAATTGGTGGTTTGAGTTCTGGAATGGCGGCAACTTTGAATTCAAAAGTTGTCAAGCGGGTTGTGCTGCCGCGAACACACCGGTGAACAAACCGAATGAATGGTATTTTATCGCTGGTATCTACAACGGCACTGAGTATGAACTCTACATCGATGCTACTTTTAAGGCAAAAGGACCGAACAAAGTCGGCGCACCGGAAAAGGGACTCCTTATCGGTAGTGGATTGTGTCCGGCAGGTCACGGGTGTGACGGTGGCTATTTCAAAGGTATTATTGACGATGTGGCAATGTTTGGTGCTATCTTGAGTGAAGCGGACCTGAAAACGCTCATGGACGAAGGTGTGGGTAAAGTGCTCGGTGTTGCACCAGTAGAACCCACAGGCAAATTAACAACGACGTGGGGCAATTTGAAACGGCGTTAAAGTTAAAGTGACAAATCCCGTCAACATGGAACGACGATTGAAAAACGATTTACTTCTTCGCGCATCCAGATGTCTGCCGGTAGAACGCGTCCCTGTGTGGATGATGCGGCAGGCAGGCAGGTCAGATCCCGTTTATCGGCAGATTCGACGTGAGCTTAACCTTCCATTGGAACGACTCTTTCGGACGTGTCCCGCACCGATGTTGCAGACCGATGTCGAATCAGCAGTCAAAATTTCATTGCTGCCTAAACGTATCGGTGTTGATGCCATCATTGTTTACAAAGATATTCTCACCCCACTCGCCCCTATGGGTGCGCATTTCCGGTTTAATCCGGGTCCTGTTTTAAGCTCACCCATCCGGACGCGCGCCCAAGTCAACGCCCTTCAATCCGTTGATGACCCACCGACACAATTAGCGTTTACGGGAAACGTCATTCGCGGGTTACGTGAAACCTTGAATGAGGAACTACCACTGATCGGTTTTGCTGGGGCACCTTTGACGCTCGCTTTCTTCCTTATTGTAGGGGAGAGTCCTATCCAGCATGGCGGAGGAATGTCGGAAAAAGCAACTCCTGTCTTCCAAATGATAGAAGAGGCACCGGAGCTCCTACATCTCCTATTAGACAAATTAACAAAGATGACAATTAATTACTTAAATTATCAAATTAGCGAAGGGGTCCAAATAGTGCAACTCTTTGAATCTATTGCGGACATCTTACCCAAGCAGATTTATGAAGAATTCGCATTTCCTTACCACCAGCGTATTTTCGCCGAACTCAATTCAGGGGCACCCAGCATTCTTTTCGCAAAGGAGTGCAATTATCTGGATTTAATGCGTCAGAGCGGTGCAGATGTCCTAAGTGTGGGAAAGTGTGTAGACCTCGGCAAAGCCAAAGCCGAAATAAATGGTCCTGTCGCTTTCCAAGGAAATGTTGATAACGATATCCTCCGGGACGGAACCCTTGATGACATCACGGCAGCGGTTGAGACCTGCTTAAAACAGGGTGGGAAAACCGGACATATTTTGAATTTGAGTCACGGGTTGCATAGAGATACTCCTTTTGAAAACGTCAAACATTTCGTAAATATCGCAAAAAGACTGTAGGGAAATTAATGAGAAACATTCCGGAAAACCCGTTTGCACCGCGACAATACGGACAACTCGTTAAAGTAACGGAACGGGTATATCTCTTTCGCAATATCGTCAACTCTTCTATTGTTATTGGAGATAAAGGGGTTGCAGTAATTGATACACAAGTGAACCAAATGATGGCACGACGATTGCGCAGTGCGATTCGTACTGTCACAGATAAACCGATCTTATACGCAATTAACACCCACTATCACTGGGACCATACCAACGGGAACGTTATTTTTCATGAAGTTGGCGCAACCGTCGTTGCACGCGCGATGACAAAAGACTTTATGGTGAACAGATCGCCGCGTCAAGAAGCGTTTCTTCGTTCCCGGGGTTTTACACTCGGGGATCCGCCTTTCCTTCCGCAGCAGACCTTCAAGGACGAAACCGAATTGGATTTGGGTAATCAACCTTTACACCTCGTTCATTTAGGAAAGGCGGAAACGGATGATGCCACTGCCATTAGGATTCCAACGGAAGATTGCATCGTTTCCGGGGACACCGTCATGACAGGAAGTTTTCCAATTTTTGGTCAACCTGTGATGAACGAAGGTCTCATGGCAAACCACGATTGGATTAATACAATTAAAGAACTCCGTACATACACGCCTAAATCCGTTCTTCCAGGTCACGGTCCCTTGGCGCATGATGCCGAAATTGATTTGTTACTTGAGATTGAGACCTATTTTTTAACGGAGGTCCGAAAACGTGTTGAACAAGGGATGTCCTTAGCCACACTGCTTGCCGAGATGGAAGCTAATCTACCTGACTGGATTCGAGATATTGCTGAGGTCTGGGGAACCCCTCGTTATGCGATTTTAAGGGTATATCGCGGGTTGATCGACGATCCGGAGCCGGGCTGGCAGCACTTGAAACCTTCAGCTATTCCAACTGCGGATGCCGAAGCCCTGCGTCAAAATACATCCGAACTCAAAGCGTTTGAAGCGTACCGGGAAACCGCTGAAGAGGTCGCAGAGGGCGACGATTTCGGCTTAGCTATCGCTATTTTGAAAACTGCAACACAGAAATATCCGAATTTTCCTGACACATGGACAGCGTATGCGAATCTGCTCACACAAGCGTCTCGTGTTGTATCAAGTGTACTTGAGAAGGGTGATTTCTTCGTTGAGGCGAAAAAAGCAATTGACACGGCACTCGAATTGGATCCAGATTATGCCCCCGCGCACCTTTTGCGTGGTTATAATCACATACTTTCTGCCTACCGTAACGGCGATGACACGAAGGCAGGATTGGAGTCTGTTTACAAAGCCCTTGTCATTGGAATTCAGGGCACGCAACTTGCACAAGCATATTTTTGTATCGGACTCGCACACCGCGCAAACGGGAACGAGACATTGGCACGTGAAGCCTTTGCGAAGGCGATCGCTGCTGACGCAAGGTATATGCCGGCACAGTTGGCTAACATGGCATAGGAGAAAAATAAAAAATGAAATACGATAGCGTTTTATTGGTTGCATTTGGTGGTCCGACCCCGGGCTGCTGTCAAAAATACGATAACGATACATGTCCGGGTGAAGCCTACTGCTTTGTTGAAGGAATTGCCGGGGAGGCAGAATCTCAAAGAGAACGTGTAAAAGACATCTCAGCACATTACATAAAATTGGGTGGATTTTCGCCATTCAATGAATTGACCTTCAAACAAGCCGCTGCATTGGAAACTGCATTGCGTGTACGTAATCTGCTACTTCCCGTCTATGCCGGTTTCAGACATTGGAATCCGTATTTAAAGGAAGTCATCGCAGAAATGACACAAAAGGGACACCGTAAAATACTCAGCATCATTATGGCACCGCACCAATCCAAAGTCAGTTGGGAATGGTATCAGCAAACGGTCCAAGAAGGAATCGACGCATTGGACGGAGAGAAACCTACTGTTGATTACCTTGAACCGTGGTACACACACGAAGGCTATGTTGGTGCTATCGCTGAAATCATCAAAGCCGCGTGTGGGGGCAAGTTCGCGCGTGCTGAGCTTGTTTTTACAGCGCATGCAATTCCACAGGTCTCCGCGGACACCTCACCCTACACGCAGCAGTTCGCAAAAACAGGTGAGGCAGTCGCTCAAGAGATCGGAAAAACTCGGTTCGGTTTGGCATACCAAAGCGAAGTGGAAAACAGTCCAATACCGTGGACACAGCCGGATATCAACGACTGGCTTAAAGCCCGGAAAGCCGAAGGCGTTGACACTGTTGTCGCCTCACCCATCGGTTTCCTCTGTGACCATGTCGAAGTACTCTATGATTTAGACATAGAGGCGACTGAAACGGCGGAAGCGTGCGGCATTGATTTTATTCGGGCGGGAACGGTCGGTGCCCATCCGAAATTTATCGGCATGTTAGCAGACTTCGTATGTGAAGAATCTTCGGAATGAGAGTGAAGGTCGAATGGACTCGTTTGATTGTGATACCCTTGTCCTCTTGTTCATGCTGGATAGGGGTTGAAAGTTTTGAGTGACGAATCTGGATTGAGGGTTCTCATGTCGAAAAACTCAGTTAGAAAGCGTGCCATTGTTATTGGGGGCGGCATCACAGGGTTAGCCGCGTGTTATCGCTTAAAACGCGAAGCAGCACAGCGTGATATTCCGCTTGATGTCACACTCCTCGAAGCAAGTGATCGTGTCGGTGGCGTTATCCAAACTGAACACCGCGGTGGCTTTCTTATTGAGCACGGTCCCGATGCCTTTATTTCAACGAAACCTTCGGCGAAGGCTTTATGTGAAGAACTTGGTATCGCGGATCAACTCATCGGCACTAACCCAAAGGTCCGGCGGAGTTTTGTAATCCGAAAAGGAACGTTGCATCCTGTCCCAGAAGGTTTTTATATGATGGCCCCGGGTTCTTTTATGCCGTTCCTAAAAACCCCGCTCTTTAGTTGGCACGGCAAACTGCGAATGGCACTGGATCTCTTTATTCCGCGTAGGGAAAGAGATACGGATGAAGCCGTAGCACATTTCGTCAGGCGGCGCCTCGGCACCGAAGCCTTCACACGGATGGCACAACCTATGATAGGAGGCATTTACACCTCGGATGCCGAAAATTTAAGTCTCAAGGCGACCTTTCCAAGATTCTTAGAGATGGAGAAAACACACGGGAGCATCATCAAGGCACTGCGCGCACAAAAAAAACAGGCAGCCGAAACCAGCCGAGACACGAGTGGACCGCGCTATAGCCTCTTTCTCTCTTTTAAATCTGGAATGCAGACCCTGATTGATAAGCTTACTGAGGTCGTATCCGACAGTATTAGATTGGATGCTGGCGTAGAACGTATCCAACAAATACCCGATGATGACGGGTGGGTCGTTTCTCTTGCCAATGGAGAAATACTAAATTCGGAACTCCTTTGCATTGCGCTTCCAACACCACAAACAAGTGTACTTGTCCAAGACGTATCAAAGTCACTTGCCACAAAACTTGATGCTATCCCTTACGCTTCCTCAGCAACGGTTAACTTCGCGTTCCGCCGTTCAGATGTTACGCATCCATTGGATGGTATGGGGTTCGTCGTCCCTGCTACGGAAAATCTATCTCTCATCGGGTGTTCCTTCAGTAGTGTTAAATTTGAAAACCGCGCCCCGGAGGAACATGTCCTGTTACGTGCCTTTGTTGGTGAACCCACGTCAAAAAAAAGTGAAACAGAACTTATTGAGTTGTGTCAAGCGAACTTAACACCGCTACTCGGATTCAAAAACGTTCCACAGTTCGCTATCGTTAGCAAGCATTCACAAGCGATGGCACAGTATCAGGTGGGACACCAAGACGTTGTCAGTGATATAGAACGGTTCGCGAATGGATTGCGAGGATTCGCACTCGCAGGAAACGGTTATCATGGGGTCGGCATTCCAGACTGTATTCGGAGTGGAGAGGCAGCAGCACTTTCACTCTTAGACGCACTGTGAGGGTGTGATGGATTTTATGATGGCGCGCCGAGGCATAGTCGTTGTATGTTTGGGGTTATTTGGATATATATTGGTGACATTAAGTGGCAAACTTGCGCCCCGTGCTGAAAACGCTAAAGATCGCGTGACGGAAGCGTATCAGGGATTTCAGGAAGGGAAGTGTAAAAGCTGCCATCCTGCAATCTGGCGAGAGTGGGAAGGTTCGATGCACGCAAAGGCGTGGATTGATGAAATCTATCAGGAGATAGCGAGTCAAGTTCCAGACAGAGAGACAAAATGCGATCGGTGTCATGCCCCGGAACCGATTCTCATCACGGGTGTAGGAAAGATGCCCGAACTCAGAAATGAGCAACGAGAAACAGGTGTTTCATGTCTCGTCTGTCATCTCGATGCTGAAGGTGCGATGCACGGACCGCAAGCAAGCGCAGAGACCTATTTCCACGCCAACGTAACCGATCCTATCTATACAGCACCAACAAAACTCTGCAGTACTTGTCATGGTCAGCCAACTGTCCCTGAGCATGACCAAGTTTCCAGTTTTCTAAATAGTAAATTCGCTGAAGATGATAAAAGTTGTGCGACGTGTCACATGCCGATTGTGAATCGACTACAAAGCACAGCCAGTTATGAAAGCATTAAAGGGAGGAAACATACGTGGCGCGGAAGTCGTAGTGTTGCACAACTCAGACGCGCTGCGGCACTTCAACTTGAGATCACGCCTGAAAAGGTAAATGTGAGACTTCAGAGTAAGACAGGACATGTTTTACCGGGGGGGACATTGCGTACCATTATCCTTGAAATGGGGCACCTCACTTCAGAGGGAGGGGCACGTGAGAAGAAGCGGATCTCAATTTCTGCTGGAGAAGAAAATCGACTTCTTCCTGATGAAGACAGGACTTATGTTTTCGACACGCCATCCAGCGCGACTGGCGACACAATCAGGGTCCGCTTAATGTATCAATTGACACCCAAAACACCGGAATCCGAGTGGGTATTGATGGGAGAAAAAAATCACGTTGTCCCCTAAGGTGCTAAGCGTTCATGTTCGGTAGTGAATCGAGACCGAGCAACCGTTTTAGGGTCGGTGTCGCGCGGGACACAACTGCATCTGATACCAATTCAAGATGTGCTTGCTGTGGTTTCAGGATAGAGCGACAGAAAAAACCGAGTAACCCAACACGCGTTTCATTCGTTCTATTTTCTGAGGATCCGTGCCATATTGCCCCGTTGACAATTAAAACGGAGCCCCGGGGTCCGCAAATCTGCAGCTCGTCGGCATATTCCACACCCGGTTCAGGTAATGCCTCGAGCCGCCGATGGCTCCCCGGTACACAACTGGTTGCTCCGTTTTCAAGTGTGAAATCATCTAAAAACCATACGCTGTTGGCAACCATAGGGAAGTTTGGACGCGGTGTCGGAAGTCCAGATAATGGGTAGTCAATATGGAGACCGGCATCAGGTGCGCCCGGATAAAGCACATTTACGGTAAAGGAACTCAGTGTGCAATCCGCACCGAGTAAGTACTCCATAGCGGCAAGCATTTTTGGATGTTGAATGGTGTCTTCGAACACCTCGCCTTTGTCAATGAGATTCCAGACGCGTTGCGCGCTGTCATTGGCAAGATATGTGTGCCCCTTGCCTGCTTTTTGTTCCGCCTCAGCGAGTGCTAAAGCGCGTTCTCGAAGCTGCGCCGTTGTATCTGGAGGTATCAGACTTTCGAGAAGCAGAAAGCCGTGCTGATCCAGTTGATTCTTTTCAGATTCGGTCAAAACAGTCATGTTTTTCTCCGATGCTACATTTTTTTTTTTGACAGTTTAAACGTTTTATGGTAATATGTCAAACAGATTGCAAATTTCTGCTTAAAGCGTCGGAAATTTGCAGCCAAAATTCCGATTTTGATTTGACATATTTTGTAAATTGTGGTATTATTATAATCGGACTGCAATTTAATCTGATGATATACCGATGCGGCGGGAACAAATTTACCGATTGCATAAAAAATCACGTAACTGCAGGACGATTTCGTTACCGGTTTATCCGTGTAATACGCATGTCTCTAACACGTAATGATTAAATGCTTGCTTAATTTTGCCACTTTTTGATAAAATAAATAATAGAAAAATTCCCGCAAGGTTGAACATGGAAGTTAGATGCCGCTTTCTATCTATTTTTGGCCTGTGCCGTAGGTTACACGAACCCTATCTTATGGCTACATCGGTATCGGGAAATTTTAATGCTCGTTGGTAGGATGTTAATTGGATGGGCAGACATCTACCCCAGTCGTCTTTGTTTTACTCTCGCTTGCCCATCTAAGAAACTCAGTACTTAGTCTTGCGAGCGCGCAGACTTAACGAGGAGGATGAGTTAATGAAAAAACGAACACTCGTTTGTTTTTTGATTTTTACATTGTGTGTTTTTTACACTTCAATTCCGAATACTGTTTTCGGGCAGGAAGGGGAAGCCTCTCTCGCCGAACAGGTCTTTGAAAGGCACAAAGAGGCACTTCAGAGTGAAGATATTCAGGCAGTCTTGCCCGAGGTCTTTGATACTCTTAAAGATCCAGCATTTCAACAAGATCCTCAAATTGTGGCTCTAGGTGGTTTGGATGGTGCTTTGGATCTGGTTCTTGCAAGTCCGAATCTTCTACTTGTGGCTATCCCGGATGCAGATCCAAAATTTGTAGAGCTTCTTAAAACAGATGATAAGGTCCGAGCAATCTTCCAGGATCCAGACGTTCGGACTTTGCTGAAGGATCCAGCAGCAGTTGACGAACTTGCAGGATTGCTACTCGGTGTTGAGACCCCACCCGTGGATACAACTCCGCCTGTGGATACAACGCCACCCGTGGACACAACTCCGCCTGTGGATACAACGCCACCCGTGGACACAACTCCGCCTGTGGATACAACGCCACCCGTGGATACAACTCCGCCTGTGGATACAACGCCACCCGTGGATACAACGCCACCTGTGGAAACAACCCCACTTTTGGGCAAATCTCGTCTCGGTGGTCTCTCACTAAACCCCTTTAATTCAAGGCGATTCATAGAGGATCTTATCGCTGAACTGGCACCCCCTGGATTAACACTTGAAGCAGAGGTCGTAGTGGATGCAATCCTTGATGAGATTCCAAAAGGGTTTATTCCCAAAAAGCAGATTCGGCAGATTTTACTATCGAAGCGTCTCACGCCTTTCGCCCAAGACGCACCTCAGTTAGATTCCGAGAACTTTGGAAACGCTATAACGCCGAACTTCGCTGATTTTGCCTATGGAGAACGAAGCAGCAAATACCTAACAAGCAACAGTTTACACGTTTATACACGTGTGCCAGCAAAGGTTGCGGGCGTTGAATTTAGTCTCTCAAATGGCGAAACGGTCCCAGGCACAGAGATTAAACGGGATGAATTCCAAGCCGATAACATCCCTTATACTTTCCGCTTGGAAGAGACGCTCGCCGCTGCCAACTTACCGGCATGGCCAGGTCTAGCTAACGCGCAATTGTTCTCAGAAGTTAGAATCCGGTATTCAACTAAAGGTCCGATGCCAGAAGAAGGTTATTTCTCTGATACGATGACTCCGAATGATACAGGCAATGGTATCGTTTGGGAAAAGCGGTTAGGAATACCTTTCAGTGGTACTGTCTATTACTATTTTGAAGTAGAGCTTGCTGAGCCGTTGCAGTTCACCACACTGGACCGGGAGGCTATTGCATCCCTCGACCCGACCACCGTTACGTTGGGTGATATCTTTGCCGCAGAGAATCTACATCAAATTACGATTGACGGTTGGGCAATGCCCGATCCGCGTAACCTCCAATTAGTTAACCGCGGTATTGTTGAAAAGTTATTTACACCTGACTTAGCAACTGAATTTTCCAACATATTGACTTCACCGCAAGTCCTTGATATAGCCGCAAAAGTCTTCGCGGGTCAGCAAGTCAATGTAAATGAGATTCTGAGTATTGCTACACCGAAGCAACTGCGTAGAATTCAGAATATATTTCTCCGGAACACGGACGCACTGACAACTCAATTTCAGTCTGAATTCGACCCACTGTTGGCTTCTTATTTCACCGTCCCGCGCGTCGATCTGGAAACACAGTCACTCTGGGTTGCACACATTCCTGACATTGCTGATGGCAGCCACCAATTGAAAGCGGATGTGGTCAATGCTGATGGAAGCGTTGTTGATCGGATTGAAGAAAATATCACTGTTGACACGAGTGCACCAGAAGCAGGTATTAGCATTAGTCCAGGTGATGCAAATGCTATCGGTTATTTGAACAATGAGGATGTCTACGTCGCCACGGCACGTACTGCCGGGACTGCTGCAATGCTCAATATTATGGGCACGCCGAAGGCGATTGACGTAGGTCCAGGTGTAGGTTACCTATTCTATCAATTGATTGGATTGAATGAAGATGGAACACCCTACCTCGGAGAACCGTCGATCCATCAACCCAACACTTGGATGCCGTTGACTGTTGAATCCACTATGTTGGTATCCAACATTTGGGAAGCAGTTCAAAGGGCGGTCGCGGAAGGACGATTGGACGCGCCGTCCGATCCAATCCTTCAGGCAGCCTTAGCGTTACCCTTAAATGCGATATTGGGTACTGATGAGACCCCGGGTCTTCTAACTGCTGGTATGATAAAGCAATTTGCAGATCCGTTTCTCAAAGGCTTAGAACCTTTTATAGGGTTCAGCGAGTTAAACATTAACCAATATCAATTGATAATTGATGCGTTGGGTGCTACAGTGGACATCATTGATCATCTTGTCCCGGTTACCTTTAGTCCATCTGATCATGTGGTAATGCCTATCCAAGGTCCGCAAATGCCGCTCATGGAAGGAGACTACGGTATCCGCGCAATGGGGATTGATACGCTCTTCAATGTGAATTCTCATACTGCGCCAACACATCTCAGAATCGTTAGGCCAGATCATGATAAAGCGGTTATCACGGGTGTTAGTATTGGTGACCGTAACGGTGATGGTATTGTCGGTAATCGATGGTGGGAAAGCGGACACATTTTCGCGAATACTACGGAAGGTGTGATGTTAACCCTTGAAGTGCCTGAACCGACTGATCATCTTATTGATCATCCGAACGCCAGCATTCTCGTACAATATAAAGACGCAAATGGGGACTGGCAAGATATAGGTAACGCCACTCTGAGTGGGCTTGATGGTTCAAACAGCCCCTGGAAAGTTGAAGTAGAATGGGATGTTCCTGACTTTGGTGCCTTGGTGGCAGCGGGTAACACCGTCATGGTGCGTGCCGTAGCAACCAACGCGCTGACAATCACAGATCCAAATCCGATGACATTCGAGATAACATTGGATCCTGGTGTTCACCCGGTTGATCCCGAAGTGTTGGCACTTGCTGTTGATGAAACTACGATTACGCAAACCAATCCAGATAGTGGCGCGCCACAAGGCACGTTTACCATTGACGCTTATACACCACAACGGACATCTATAGAGAGTTTAGCGATGGACCCGATGTCTGATGGAATCGCCTCCCTTCGCTTAGAAATCAAAGGTGGGGAATATGCGGATTGGACAGAACTTGGTGTTTCATCTGCTAAGGGTGAATTAGTCAGTGATGCGAAAGCCAATGACCTCGTTGAAGCCGGTATGCAGGAGAAGGTACCATCAGATACCTATCAAGCCTGGTCCTTCATGGTGGATACAACGCAATTGGCTGATACCATCACCAAGGATACCTTGGAAGCGGCACATGCTTTGGCTACAGGAGCCATAGATGAGAATATGTATTCCGTGCGTGCCATCGCAGTGCTATCTGATGGCAGCGATGATACGGAAGACCCAGCTGAACAACCTATGGATTCGTTCTCCGTTGACAACGTCGACGATGTCGGTCCACTCGGTCCAACAAACCTTGTCGCTACAAGCATTAACGCAGTCGATGCAGTGTTTGTAGACAACGGTGATGGAACTTACACGATTGGCGGGCTTGTGGATATATACGACGAAGCCGTTAATCCACCAACAGTTACCTTTACCATTACCCCGACAGCTGAGCGGATAACTTATAACACCGTGGAATTGAGAGTAGATGAAGCAGCAATTGCCGATGGTGTTAAAATTCTGTCCGTAACGGAAACTGCTGCCGGTTCAGGTGAGTTCACGGTAACCGTTGAAGTTGAAATACCTAAAGACACTGATGATCTTGAAGCCACAAGTGGTCCCTATACGTTCCACGCCCTGGCTATTGACGAGTTCTCTAATCTGCAAGAGCATAACCTTGAAAATGGTGCTCTTGTCAACACCAATATGATGCCAAGTGTTGATGTGACAGTCACAAACACTTATCGGCCAAATCCGGGTATTTTAGCGATTACTGTGGATGATGCCGAAGTAACGAATCCGGACAGTGGGGCACCGCAAGGCACAGTAGTCCTGAACGGATACACGCACGAAATCACGTCACCGCCTACCGAAATGGTTCGGTTTGAGGTTAGCAACGACGGTGGTTCCATGTGGATAGATGTTGGCACTGCTACTGCTGATAATGTTATGATGCTCACCGAAGAGGAATTGCCCGTTTTGGTAGCGGACCTTATCAAAGCCGCAGTCAACGGTAATTCAAATACGCCGATTGTCTCCCAGAAATGGTCGCTTGAAGTGGATACTGCTGCACTGTTAGATACTATCAGTGCCCAGGAAGACTTAGACCAAGCCCACGGTTTAAAACCGGATGATAATCCGTATATGGTGCGTGCTGTCGCTATCACACCAAAACGACCCGATAATGACGAAACCGTATCAGAGGATGACGTTAATACAGCTTCCTTCTCTGTTGACAACATTGACGATGTCGGTCCTCTCGGTCCTACGCACATCACTATGGTTGCTGATGTCGCAGGTGAGATTGTTGCGAGCGAAGATGGCAGCTACACTGTTGGTGGTATTGTCGCAGTTGCGGATGAGCCAAGCACGCTTCAAGACAACATCGCCATCTTTACCGTTGATCCGTCTGCCCGTCCAATCACTTATGCCGGTGGTAAGGCAAAATTGGTACGTATGAATCCAGACGGCACTATGACCGAAGATGAGAGTATGACCACATTTGTCGGCGATGCCGAAGATGAGGTTGTGACGATAACCATCAATGTTGACGACCTCGCCAACGGAACTTATACGTTCCATGCCTTGGCGATAGACGCGGTTCCGAATGTGCAAACCCATAACCTTGAGGATGGTGCCCTCATTGACACCAATGGGATGCCAAGCATCACTGTCCATGTCGTAAACTTCCGAGTTTCTGACATCAGTGAGTTGGCAGTCATCGCTGTTGATGGCACAGACGTGGAAACGCCACCCATGGAACCGATTCCGCTCAGGGAATCCTTAAAGGTTAACTTTAACGTTACCGCTTCCAAAGCGGGTGATCCCAATCGCATGTACACCTTGAATGTGGAAGAGTTAAGTGGTGCAAGCGATGATGTTCTGAGAGAAGTACCGAGTGAAGCAGCCGAAGATCTAGAGAAAACCTTCTCGCTTATGGTGACCCTCAACCAACTTTCTGATGGTCTTTACACGCCACACGGTGTTGTAACCAAACGAAACGGTTGGGTAGGTTTCCCGTTAGCGGATATTCATCTGGATAACACTCCGCCAGCCATCATGATTAAAGCCCCGCTTGAAGGGCATACAATCAGTAATTTGCCGACTCTACGTGCGACTTATGACGATGGTGATGGAAGTGGTGTGGAATTCGGTGCCAATTATTACCCATGGGCGATGGCAGTTTCACCAGACGCACCAAACATGTTTGTCTCACTCGCGCGTCTCAAACCCACTGCCGGTGAAAATGATGTCGTGCAAGACGAGGTTGACACAGCAGTTGACACGCTCGTTTACACGCGTAAAGAAGAGTTACCTGGCGGTGCATACCAGTTTGATGTCACGGTTGTGGACAGACTTGGAAACGCTGCTACAGAATCGGTAGCAGTTGCTGTTGACGGTGCTGCCCCGATGGTCCATATTCATGACCCAGCTTCCGGGCAAACCTTCGACTATAGGCGACCGACTGTCAGCGGTTTCTTCGCTGGCGTGGACATTGACATCACAAAATTTACCTTTGATGGTAATGATGTCGCGCCAACTGTAGAAGGGAAGCAATTCTCTTATACACATCCAGAGGCTTTAACCGATGGTGAGCATACCCTTAAAGTTGAAGTCATGGATGGTGATGGTAGAACGGCTGAAACATCCGTAAGCTTTGATGTGGCCGGAACAGCCCCTGTCATCTCTGAAGTTGCACCGACTGGGCAGGTTGCGGGAATGTTGGAGAACAATCCTGTAATGCTCTCAGCAGTTGTGACAGATGACCAATCTGCTATCACGAGTGTGATGTTCAGTGTTGACGATGGTGAACCTATCTCGGTGTCTGCGGATCAACTCAGTGATGGTCGTGTTGAAGTTGATGCTGGTGTTTTCGCAGCTGGTATGCACACGGTGAAACTGGTTGCCGAAAGCGAAGGTGGAACGACGGAACATCAATGGATGTTTGAAATCACACGCGATGAAACCCCACCTGTCATCTCCGAAGTGTCCCCGACAGGGAATGTTGCGGGAATGTTGGAGAACAATCCTGTAACGCTCTCAGCAGTTGTGACAGATGACCAATCTACTGTCACGAGTGTGATGTTCAGTGTTGATGGGGTCGGGCTCTCTGAAGTGACTGCCGATCAGATCAGCGATGGCCGTGTTGAAGTCGCTGGTGTTTTCGCAGCTGGTATGCACACGGTGAAACTGGTTGCCGAAAGCGAAGGTGGAATGACCGAGCATCAATGGATGTTTGAAATTGTTCCAGATACCACACCGCCAGTCATCTCTGAAGTTGCACCTATAGGTCTTGTGAAGGGAACTAAGGATGATAAGATGGTGACGCTCTCTGCAGTTGTAACAGATGAGCAATCCGCCATTGAGAGCATCCAGTTCATGCTTGACGGTGTACTGGTGGATCCTGGAGTTAGCGATACGGACTTGATCGGGAATTTGAATGAGGCTGTCACTGACGATGGGACTTCTCTCGTTACACGCTTGAATATCGCGCTAACGAAGAGGGATCCTGTGAAACGCAGTATCACAGTCGAAGTTGACGAACCTCGCAGTTATACGGTCGAAGTCATTGCAACGAGCGAAGGTGGCACCACGAAACATAGTTGGACGTTTACTTTTACTCGCGACACGACTCCTCCTGTTGTCTCTGCAGCGTCACCGACTGGAAAAATTGCAGGTACCGAGGGCGACAATTCAGTTACGCTGTCCACTGTTGTAACGGATGATGAATCTGCTATCACCAGTGTGACAATCAGCGTTGACGATGTTGAACTTGAGACTGTTACGGATCCTGTGAGGTTGAGTGCTGGTCGTATTGAAGTCGCTGGTGTTTTCGGAGCTGGTATGCACACGGTGAAACTGGTTGCCGAAAGCGAAGGTGGAATGACCGAACATCAGTGGATGTTTGAAATTGTTCCAGATACTACACCTCCAGTCATCTCTACAGTAGCTCCGACTGGCACTGTCCAAGGTTCCAAGGGCAGCAGCAATTCGGTGCCCCTCTCTGCAGTTGTAACAGATGAGCAATCTGCTGTTGCGAGCGTAGAGTTCCATGTAGATGGTGGTGCTCCTATCGCCGTGCCTGCTGAGCAAATTGCTTCAGGAAGCATTAAAGTAGAAGTTGATAGCCTTAAAGCTGGTACGCATACTGTGAGAGTCGTTGCAACCAGTGAAGGTGGAACGACGGAGCATACTTGGACCTTTACTTTCCTCCGTGATACAACGCCGCCGGTTATCTCTGCAGCGGCTCCGTCTGGTGTCATCACGGGTGATAGTTGGGTAACGCTCTCAGCGGTCGTCACCGATGAGCAATCGAGCGTCGTAAGTGTGAAGTTCGGTATAAATGACAAACCGTTTCGCTCAGTCCCACTTGCACAAATCGCTGCAGGACGAGTTGAAATTGCTGATAGTTTCACGGCTGGAACACACACTGTAAAAGTTGTTGCGATCAGCGAAGGTGGAACAACTGAACATTCATGGACGTTCACATTGGTCGTTGATAACGCTGCACCTGCAATCACCTCAATTACTCCGTCTGGAACCATCCGTGGCGGTCTCCCTGTCATCTCGGCAAGTGCCAGCGATGAATCAGGTGTTGATAAAATGGTCATCACCGTATGGGATAGCAACGGTAAAGAGGTAAAGGGCAAGACTGCAGATGATGGCGAGAGCGATGTCGAAGGTATCACCCGTTTGGATTTCAATCTTGAGAAGCCCCTTGATGAGGGGACTTACACGATTGAGGTCCGTGCAACGGATACGATCGGCAACTCCGCCACAGCGAAGGGGAATTTCTCAATCGACTTCGATACTGCTGCTCCTGTCATCACGATGGCATCGCCACAGAATGAGGCACGCCTGATTGAACGTCGGCCGCAGATTTCGATAACCTACGCGGATGCTGAATCCGGTGTAGATGTCGATTCTATCCGCTTCGTTTTCGACGATAAACTGATTAACCTCGCACCGAACCAGAAATCGGCATCACAGGTTCTATACACCCCACCTGCCGATCTCGCTTTCGGGCAACATACGGTTAAACTTGAAGTCTCCGACATGGCGCATAAAGAGGGCAACGTCTCTGAAAAGAACAGTGGTGCCCGTAAAGCAAACATGGCGGTACACGAGTTTACATTCTTTGTTGAGAGTGAGGAAGGCCCAGTATTGGCGTCGCGTCCGATTAATGCACCGAATCCGTTCAAGGACAATACTCGTATTTCCTTCACACTGACCCGACAATCTACGGTGAGTATTATCATTTATGATATGACCTTCCGTCCGGTTCGAGTCCTTGTGGATAACGAGGTTTGGGATGCAGGCGAGTACATTGGCAAAGGCGCAATCGGTTGGGATGGAACTACCACCGCTGGCGAAGATTTAGCTCGAGGCGTTTACTACTGTCAAATTATAGTGGCAGACGGTTTCGAGCCAGAGTATGCCATTCTCAAACTCGCACTGACGCGCTAAGTAAATGGCAGTTTGCATATCGGGAATTGGACATCCGTCCAGTTCCCGATGTGGACACTGAAGGAGGATATAATGTTACTGACAAAGCAAATTGCTAAATGGGCTTCCAAACAGGGCCCGAAATTGCTATGTGGTTTAATACCCGTTTTCTTTCTTATCCTAGCGGTGTCACCGGTCAGTTTTGCTGGCGTGGATGCCATGCCACATCTACGGCTTGGTGCCGGCGCACGCTCCATCGGTTTAGGTGGTGCTTTCACGGCAATTGCCGATGATGCCACGGCAACCGTTTGGAACCCGGCAGGACTCGGCTCCGCAGCGGATTTAAGTTTCAATATTTCAACACAGCAGCTTGATCTGGATAGAAGCCATAATTTCCTTGCATTGACAAAGGCTCTTGGTTCAGCAGGGTCTATCGGGCTTGCTGTTACAAATGCAGGTGTGAGTGGTATTGAGCAGTATGATGCCAATGAACGCTATGGCGGCATGTTCGATTACAGCACAAATGCTTACTCTCTCTCTTACGGCATCGGCTTCGGAAGCTTCGGTATCGGTTTAACAGGTCGTATGTTGATGGATAGTTTCGGCGCAGACGACAGCCAGAGCGGTTTTGGTGGTGTAGATGTCGGACTGATGGGACATGCCCTACATATAGATATGGGTGAAGAAAAGATTCCAACCTTCCATTACGGCATCGTTGCTAAATACCTCGGCGCAGCTCTTGGTGATGATACCGTGCCAATGGTGGTCAACGTTGGTTTAGCTTATGATCTCTATATGGGCAACGTCGTTACATTCGCAGCCGATATCGAGCAGGAGTTCGTCAATCTCGACCAGAGCGCGACGAGTCTAAAGCTCGGTGCTGAATATACTATTCTCACTTACAAATCTACAGGTTTTTCCATTCGAGGCGGGGTTAGAGCATCCCGCGATGTCCAAAACCTTTTCGGTGGATTTGGTGTGAACATCGGTGGACTGCAGATTGATTATGCTATCCAAGATGGCATGGCGAGTGAACTAAACGGTGTTGGATCAACTCACTTTGCGTCCCTCTCTTATAGCTTTTAAAGGAGATAACAAATGAAAATGATAAGAGGCACACTGAAGTTGGCACTGATTCTGTACATTTGCGCAGCACTCAGTGGCGTTTACGTGTTATCTGCATCCGCGAAAATCACACCACACGATGGAGATGATGACACTATGCTGGTCACCATCGTGAAGGGTGATACCCTCTGGGATCTCTGCCAAGAGCATCTCAAGGACCCGCTCCGGTGGCGCGAACTGAGTAAGTACAATGATTTCACCAATCCACACCTCATCTACCCCGGCGAAAAATTGCGCATCCCGCTCGCTATGGCAAAAGAGGTCCTTACAATTACTGAAGATGAGCTTGCCGCGCAGCAGACTGAACTGGAGAAACTAAAGGCGGAATTAGCCGAATCTGAAGCAACACGGGATAAACTTGAGGCAGAAATTAAAGGTCTCAATGCAAGTATGGGTGAACTCAAGGCACAAATCATGGCTCTTGAGGCAAGTCTAAAATCACAAGAAAAGTTAATGGATGCCGTAAGCCAATCTAGTGATACAGTCTCCGCTAGCGTTAAAGAAGCCCTTGCAGCGAGCAAGGCAGCTATCCTTGACCAGATTAGCCACCTTGATGAGCATGTCGCAGCGTTGGATAAAATGATCAAAGAGCACAAAATGGCAGAGGAAGCAACAGCGGCACTCGTTGAATCCATTCAAGGGGACGTGAAAATGTTCTTGGCAAGCATTGAGGCTAACCAAAAGGCGATCAGCGAAGTCAAGATGATGCTTGAGGATGCCAAGGGTGTACACGAGGAACTGTCCACGTCCAAGCGTGCTTTGGTATTCCTGACGACTGTCGCGGCAGGTATCGGATGGTTTGCTATTAACGCCATTGGCGGACGCAGCGAATAAGCGAAACCCATCACCTTTTAGGCAGGGAAGGTGTTTCAAACACCTCCCTGCTTTTTTTATAGAATTCGCTACCGTTTAGAGGCACCGGGGATATGTCAGCAAACACCTCTAAATACCCTCAGCCTCCCTTCACTCACGCAATTATGCTCTATGGCGATAGAGCGGGAAGTAAAGGGACATTTAGATTCGCGGGCTTCGCGTGGATACAGGACACAAAGGTCATCCTCGTGCAAGGCGATGCCCAAAGCCTAAGCAGTGCCGCGGAGTGGCGGTGTTTTCTACGCTTAACCACACTCGCGCATCGGCTCAAAAAGCCTATCATTTTGTGGAACCTACCAGTTGTGCATATCGCTACAACACAACGCCAGACTTCATTGGACTTCGCGCAAGCAATTCAGAACGCTGAATTAGAACTTCTAAAACTGCCCCACCCTATTATCACAGTTTTTGATGAAACTTGTAATCTTACTTACACGCCTCCAGAGTTGATATGGCACGATGGGGTTGTACTTGTCGCACCATCAGAGAGCCAACCCTCTGAGCTGGAAAAAGTGAAAGTCGTGCAGCGTCCAACGGAAATCGCACCGGCAATTTTGGAACTCCTTCGTCAGGCAGAAGAGATTCCCACCACAGAATTGGTCGAGAACCGGCAAGGATCCTTGCGATTCCTCGTAGAAAGTAGAACGGGGTTCTCCTCAAATCCACATTACAATGAGGAGACATCACATGTTTGAAGCAAAATTAAAACCCCACCTTGAAGCATTCCTGTCTGTTCTCGCAAACAAAATGGTTGCAATTGGTATTACAGCGAATATGGTGACGCTCTTCGGGCTGGTCATAAACCTCATCGCGACCTTCTATTTCGCAACAGGTCGTCTTATTACTGGTGGGGTTTTGATTCTGTTTGGGGGAAGTTTTGATATGATTGATGGCGCGGTTGCGCGTGCCCAGAGAGATCTCCGGGCATCAGGAGCACTCTTGGACTCCGTGATAGATCGCTACTCGGAAGGCTTTCTCTTCCTTGGATCCCTCATCTATTTCTACAGTTTGGATAGTTTGTTAGGGGTAATTCTCGCGTTCGGGGCATGGTTCGGTTCAATACTCGTCAGTTACGTGAGGGCAAGGGCTGAAGGACTCCAAGTGACTTGTAAGGTCGGACTCATGCAGCGTCCCGAGCGTATCATCTTATTGGGGGCTGGGACACTGCTCCAAGGGCTGCTCTGGTACAAGTTTTCAATTGTTCAAAGTACAGGAATGATTCTGCTCGGCACACTCGGTATTCTTACTCTCACCTCACACATCACTGCTATTCACCGCCTCATTTTTTCCTACCAAGAATTGGATCGCTAACCGAGCCCGAGAAGCGAGATGATATCTAAATCAAAAGGCTTTAACGCAAGGTTCGTCGCGAAGGCAAGCACGGTTACAACGAGAACCACTTTAATCCATTTTTCGCCTTTTTCGACTGCCCAATGGCTTCCAATCCATGCGCCGGTGGCATTTCCTATTGCTAAGGTTATACCTAAAGTCCAATCAACCTGCTTGTTCATGATAAAAATACCGAGCGCAAGCACGGTGTAAGCGAAGATAACCAAAACTTTAATCGCATTCGTCCTAACGAGATCAATACCTGTCAAAAGTCGCAGCGCGGTTATAACAAGCAGCCCCACACCTGCTTGAATGAAGCCTCCGTAAATCCCGATAAAGAAAAATACAACCATCGCAATAACTTTAGAACTTGTCCCGCTACTTTCAATCCTATCTTTTAACCGTGCTGTCGGGTTCAGCAATGTTAAGCTCAGCATAATCAACATCACAGCTGCGAGAATGAATTGAAACAACGCTGCATCCGTGCCAATCGCGATTCTGGCACCTATTCCAGCACCGATAACTGCGGGGATAGCGAGTGAGATGCCATAGCGAAAATTAGAGACTCCCTTACGCCGGAAGCCCATAATAGCACTGAGGTTTTGAAAAAAAATAGCGACCCGGTTTGTGCCATTTGCTAATATCGGGTCGGAGGTAAGGAAGATAAGCATCGGGAGTGCCAACAACGATCCGCCAGCAGCAACTGTATTTAGGAAACCTGCGCAAATGCCTGTACCAAAGAGTAAAACCGTGTGCAAGAGGTTGAAATCCATTTTATTTCTCTGTTATTTCCTTTCTCTTGATGAATTGGATGACATCTGGCGATATTTCGCAAAACCGATGAGAATAAGGGCAACAAGGTTACCGAAAATAATAGCACTGCCGAACCCTGCTATTACCAAAAAACCACCGACTCGGAGAATTCCATCTCCAAATGGACATTGCCAATCTAAAATGAAAATAGCCACGGCAAAAATTAGCGTGCCGAGTATGAACCCTATCCCGGCAGCAGCACCAGCAACATTCTGAAGTTTTTTTAGCATCGGTAGTTGAACTTCAAACATCTGTATTCTTTATTCTTAGCTCCGATTTTTCATTAAGCGAGACCTAAGTATTTATCTCTGCCTTGTACGAGTGCTTCTATCTTTCGGTCAACCACCGAACGTTGGAGCATCCAAAAGCCGCAGTCCGGGTGCACCCAGCCAATACGTCCTGCCCCCAACATTTTTTCTGCTGTTTCTATGCTGGCTGCCACATCATCAGCAGTTTCAACCGGATTGACTTTCACATCAATCACACCGATACCCAGGACGATATCTGACGTGACCGCCTTGAGTGCCTCAAGATCTGCCTCAGGACGGTGTTTCAGCTCTAAAACCAAGTGATCACACCGGAGCGTATTTAAGAAGTCGATCAGAGCACTCCAGGTCCCTTTTTGAATAACCTGACCGCCGTAGTTGCCAAAGCAGAAGTGAACCGCTTTTTCTCCGTTAAATGCATCAAGGACGATATTAATCGCCTCGGCGGCACGGGGTGCGTCCTGTGGGTTCCCCGGTATGTTTGCCTCATCAATTTGGAGGCAGGTACAATCCAGTTCTCGCACTTGTGCCGCTAAGACTTCTGCCAAAGCGGTGAGCAATCTATCAAAGTCACCGTAATGTTTATCCAACAGCGTTCGTGCGAGCATATAGGGACTTGTCACCGTGAATTTGATATCCTTGCCTGCAGCGTCTACAGCGCGTTCACAATCAGAAACGAGATTTAACGTCCCTTCGCTCAGTGCGTCTTCAACAACTCCTGCAGGCTTTGCCCGAAACGACATCGTCTGCATCTGCCTAAATTCATGCCATTCCTGCCGTCCTACCTCTGCTCTCACACCAGAGAGCGGGCGGATGAAATAGTCAATCATGCCATTGGTATCTGGATGGTTGGGATCAAAACGGTAGAGTTCGCCATCCGTCGGCAAATCAATGCCGCGTTGCCGCTGGATATCGACGATGACTCGTGTCGCATCGAGGAGGGTCTGCTCTGTTGGCGTAGACAGAAGCCACACTGGGACAGGATAAGACCCGACAGTTGTGGTTAAAATTTCTGGTTTTTTTGTTGTATTTTTCACAGTTTTAATTTCCGACTAACTCAAAGGATTCAAGTTCAAAGACGGTGTCGACTGTCACATCACCGCGGGTTTGCGACTGCGTAAATTTAATGATACCTACGTCCGGCGCGACCCACTTTTTCACGACAGTGATGTCAAGTGGAATGTCTTGATTTTCAATATCGAAACCCCAACGAAATGACTCCTGAACTTGAAAAACGTGTTCAAAAGTTCCGGCTGGTACGGACACTGTTTCTTCCGATATTACCTCAAATTCGTCAAGCCCACCACCGAGCGGGAAAAGTTCAGGAACCAATTGTGCTTGGAAGTTAACCTCCCATTTATCACCCAGAATGAGTGGGAATTGATATAAGGGGAGATAAGGCACAAACAGGATAGTGTCGCCTGTGCCGGATGTGGTATTCTGCGCGTGCTGCACGATTCCCGATACCTCACCTTTTTCATCAAGGCGTGTTCCGAGGTAAGAATAGTTGACAATATTCGCCAACCCCTCGCCGCTGCTGGACTTCTGGAGGACAAAACTCTCGATGGTTTCTCCACCCGCTCGTTGAATTTGGATGGTATCTACAATCTCAAACGTGATCTTTGCACCGCTTGCGTCGCGATAGTGCCAAACATTTCCTACCGCTAATGGATAATAGTCTCCCGGTCGGGTCCGCCATACTTGAATGTCAAGTGTACTTGTTGTAGTGTTTTCGCCATCGCTTACTGTAACCTCAATCTGGTATTTTCTTTCAGTTTGCGGTGCTTTCCAGAGTGCCCCGGAGGCGTTTTCTGTTAGTTCACCACCCGTAGCTGACCATGTGTATGATAAAACGTGCCCTTCAAGGTCTGCAGCTTCCAGACGGATTGCCACCTCTTCTCCCGGGGACACTATATCTGATTCTGCTTCAAAGGCTAAAATCCTCGGTGCGAAGTCTGTGTCATGGGGGTCGGAACTCCCACAGCCTAACCCAACACCGATAAGCAGAAACCAGAGGATTTTCCAAGTATTGGTTATGTTTTTGATTTTCATGATATTTCTCCCCAGATATAACCTTTTTCGCACAGTATCCGTAAATTTCCGTGGCAGGTTTGCTGGGAAGCGTCTTTCGTCAGACAATACACTCACTTTTTTCACGCGTCAAGGGGTTTTCCACGCAAAACTTCACGAGATTGCGTTTCCCCGTTCCCCGTCACGTTGTAAGCGAAGGTGTTCATCAACCGATCATTCGGTGAATTATTCGGTGCCGAGCCGTGGATAATCAGGGCATTAAAGAAGACACCGTCTCCAGGTTCCATTTCAACAGCGACTGCATCTTCCCGTTCTTGATAATGTCCAGGTAGGAAAACGCCAAACGTCTGATGTTTCCGTTCGTGTTCCTGCAACCCCCAATTATGGCTGCCGGGGACAAACTGAATACACCCGTTCTCAAGGTTCGCCTCGTTAATAGCCAGTTGGCAATTAATCATGACGGGTTTGTTATTCTCATTTTTCCAATAAGCGTAATCCTGATGCCACGGAATAGATGTCCCGTCTCCGCCTGCCTTCGGAAGCAATTTGCTGTGATAGAGTGAAATGTTTTCACCCATCAAAACTTCCAGTATATCCAGCACATCGTCAGAACGCAGCAGGCGGTTGAGTGTCGGGCTTACCAACTCGCTGTGCATTAACTGTTTGATACGCGGTGGATGATCGTCCGACTCATAAACTTCCCAAGAAATTCCAATTCCATTAGTAGGTTGCTCTGCCATACGGTTGTGTATATCTATGATTTCTTCCTGAATTAGTGCAATGTCTTCTGCAGAGACAAGGCCTTTTTTCAAGAAATAACCGTTTGTTTCATAAAACTGCTGTTCTTTATTTGTAAGTCCCATCCGATTTCTCCTTTGCCCACCGAGCGTAATCGCTGAATGGTGAAGGTTCGTTTCCTAAATAGGCTATGCATTTGTAACTAAAGTATACAACACGCTTTGAGAAAAATCAAGAGATTTACAATTTAAATTATGCACTTCAACGAGAACTGAGAGAAAAAAGTTTACTTTCGTCGCGAACCCTGCTAAAATATATAGGGATTGATTAGGTATCATTACTTTACAAGGATTACCACGTTTGCAAAGCGGGTTATTGCGCGCATTGTAAGTCTTAGGTATGCACTATCAAACGGAGTTAAAACTGGTATGGAATATACACTCGAAAATTGCCAAAAACTCGTAGACGACTGGGTTCACACCTTTGGAGTCCGTTATTTTTCAGAGTTAACCAATACCACTATTCTCATGGAAGAAGTGGGGGAATTAGCCCGGATTATGGCGCGCCAATATGGGGAACAGAGTTTCAAGGAAAATGAGAAGGACTTGGACCTTGGTGAGGAAATGGCTGATATTCTTTTTGTACTTATCTGTCTTGCAAATCAAACAGGGGTCAAACTTGAGGATGCATTCAAAAAGTCAATGGAGAAAAAGACACGGCGGGATAAGGAACGGCACAGCAAAAATCCAAAACTTTTAGAAAACTAAGTGCCGGACACCGAACCGTCGAAGGAGATAGACAATGACGCTCCGTAAAATCCACATATTTTTAATTCTCATTCTGCTTTTTGTCATCGGTGGATGCGCGATTTTTCCGAAAAGTCAGCCTGCTCCGCCAATAGTTGATCCGCTGGTCGAGCGGAACCGTGAGTGGCGGGAGCAGATTGAGACTGGTAACAACGAGTTACAACAGGGAAATCTACGAGAAGCACTTACGGCTTACAAGGCTGCTGTTGCAATTCGTCCGGATTCCAGTGAAGTACAACACAAAATTGCAGAGATATATTTCCAACTTGAAGAGTACGAAAACGCACGGAACGCATTCATAACATTTTTGGTACTGGAACCGAACAATATTACGGCTCTGAACTATGCTGGATACATCTCTGAAAAATTAGGCGACTACGCAGCAGCCGCTGAATACTACGAGCGAGTCCTTGGTGTTTCGGTGGATAACCTCTACGCCTTGAATCATCTCGGTTTAGTTTACAAGCAGTTACAGCGTTTCGATCAGGCACTTGAGGTGCTCCAAAGAGCACTGTCGCTTGATCCGAGATGTGAACGCCCTGAGAGCGAAAATTTGCACAATTATTTGGGGTTAATCTACTTGGAGCAAGGTGAAATTGGCGAGGCTATCGCAGAGTTCCGAGAATCAATTCGATTATTTCCAACCGATGTTTGGGCGAGAGAGCAACTTGCCGCACTCTATGAGGACCAACAGCGTTACTTTGAGGCGCAGCTTCAATACAAACAACTTTTAGACATTGATTCGGACAATCTCCTCGCTTTGACACGGCTTCAGGCACTCGGCCAACTCGATTTTAGTTCAACACAGGTTGTTAATGTCCAGCCCGTTGCCCTTCTGAATCCAGACGTTGAACATGTCATTGCGAACGCACCGGACGCAAGTGATTATCCTGGCACTGATACGCTTGTTTTATTTAACCATTTCGCCCACGATATTTTGCCGACAGGTCAGTCGCGCTATACAACACACCAAGTCGTAAAAATTCTTACCGAAAGAGGCATCCAAAAATACGGAGATATTGCCATTCCTTACCAACCCGCTGCGCAAAATATAAGTGTTAACATAGCCAGAACAATTGCGGCAGACGGCACGGTGCTGCAACCGCCCGAAGAGGCGTTTAATGACGTAACGCCGCCTGGGTTGTTGGCACAAAACCTCTATTCCGACGCAATGTGGAAGGTGATTTCTATGGTAGGTCTTGTCCCCGGAGTTTACGTTGAATATCAGGTAACGCTTGAAGATAAAGTACCTGGCGGCGAGACATGGATTACAGGGGGATACAATTTTCAGGCAACGGAGGCGACCCTTGAAACGAGTTATGCCCTCCGGCTGCCTAAAACGTGGCACCTTCAGTGGAAGATTGCCAACGCGATGTCGGGCATAACTCTCCAAGAACCAGAAGTATCTTATACAGAAAATGATACCGTTATATATATCTGGAAATATGGCGAAACGCCTGCGCTGACAATGGAAGAGGGTATGCCGCATATCAACGATGTCGTTCCACGCCTGCGTTATTCATCCATTGCAGGCTGGGACAACGTTTACGCTTGGTATAAAGAGCTCGCGAAGGGGAGATACACGCCGGATACTCACATTGATGCAAAAGTCCAGCAGCTAACCAGAGATTTGACGACAGAGGAAGCGAAGATCCGCGCTATCTACCATTTTGTTGCCGCAAAAATTCGTTACGTGGGGATTGAACTCGGGCAGAGTGCTTACCAACCCTCACCTGCCACCGAAGTTTTTCAAATGCAATACGGCGATTGCAAGGACAAAACAACACTCCTGATTTCAATGCTGGATCTCGTCGGCATCAAAGCCTATCCGGCTCTGGTTAGCGTCTCACCATACGAACGCGTTGATACGGAACTCCCATCACTCAATCAGTTTAATCACATGATTGCTGCAGTCCCGACAGCAGACAACACCTATATCTGGTTAGATCCCACCTCGTCAACTTGTAGTTACGGCGACCTGCCTTATAATGTACAAGGACGCGCGGGATTTCTCATCACCGATACACACGGCGAGTTTGTGGGGACACCTATTTTCCCCCCTGAATCCAATAGACTGGTAAGCGCAACAGAATTGACGCTGAGCCCCCAAGGTACTGTGGAAGGTACGCTCCATATTCAAACGAGTGGGCAATATAATCTAAACACCCGCTGGGCATACCAACAGATACAATCGGGTGCTTTGAAAGGTACTTTGGCGGCTGAACTCAGCGGGCAATTTCCGGGGATCCAGATAGGGTGGTATGACATGTCTGACCTCAACGAGCTTAACAAGCCTGTAGAAATCAGACTCGGTTTTCGTGCTGAAAATTACGCAACACCTTTGAAAAACAGTATGTTATTGCCTTTGCCAATTGATGAGTTCGGGGAGTATGCTGAAGCGTTTGCTAACGAGCAACGTATGTATTCGTTGGATTTCGGTTATCCAACGCAAATTGAAAAGAGGGTTCGTATCCGCATTCCAGACGGATGGAAGGCTGCCGTGCCGGAAGATAGCCATCATACTATAGAAAGTGCAGAATTCACTCGGCAGTACAGGCAGGTTGATAACATCCTCACTTACCAGCTAATATTTACTCTTAAGAGCAGGACCCTCCCAGCTGCTGCTTACGCTGAGGCGAAGCCGTTTTTTACTGCGCTTGCGAGTGAGGATGGGAGCCACTTGCTGCTAAATACAAGTGGCTATAGTTCTATGTCCCGAAAATAAGGGGTTCGGTTTTCCGTATGTTGAAGCGTAGCATTAACCCTTGACGTACTTCCAACCATCGACTATGACAGGAAGCCCGCGAATTAGACACATAGCGACAGTTATAGCAGATAGGATTACGCCTGCCAATTCCAATCCGACGACTAATTCCGGATAGACACCGGAATTTTTGAAGGCAATAACGCCACCGAGATAGATAAAAGCAATGGTTTTCGTGATGCCGTAGACACTTCGGCTCAGTCTCGAACTGGTGAGTGCGCGCGTCCATTTAGAGGTCATCATCGTGTTTTCACCGAAGGCGGTTTTGCCTTGTGCAAAGGCCGCACTCCGTAAGCCATCTGTGAAAAAGCCTCGGGCAATCACAACGGCTGGTATCCAGAACGGAATCAGCCCAACAACGGCGAAGTAAACCCAAAAAATGCATTCGACAATCCGGTCGCCAACGATGTCAAATAGGGCACCGAAATCGGAAGTCTGATTCAGTTTACGGGCAACATAACCGTCAACTGCATCGAGGAACAGAATTAAGCCGATCAACGCGACGAGTAAAATATCTAAATAAAGGTGGTACCCAAAAAGGGAAATCACAACGAAGACCAGAATCAGGCGGAAGAGTGTAATCAAATTCGCAATCATGATTTTACCTCCAGGGATGTGTGAGGCATTTTATTGACTTTTATAAAGGTTGTATATTTTCAGGCTAAGCGTCACTCTTTTAATGGTAACACACTAAACCTTCAAAAACAATATCAATTTTGCAAACGAAAGAGGTATTTATTAGATGAGCGAAAATAAAAAACCTAATATTGTCCTTATCCTGAACGACGATATGGGTTTTTCCGACTTAGGTTGCTACGGTGGTGAGGTTCAAACGCCACATCTGGATCGGCTTGCAGCGGGCGGGCTTCGGTTTACACAGTTCTATAATACGGCTCGCTGCTGTCCGTCCCGTGCGTCTATGCTTACTGGACTACACCCACACCAAACGGGCGTGGGACACATGATGGGCGACGATGGACTTGAAGGTTATCGCGGAGACCTTAATGACCGTTGTATCACTATTGCCGATGCCGTCCGTTCAGAAGGTTATGGCACGTACATGAGCGGTAAATGGCATATCTCTCGACATACCGGTGCTGATGGACCCAAACATAGCTGGCCCTGTCAGCGTGGATTTGACGAATACTATGGGATTATCACTGGTGCCGCGAATTTCTGGAAACCCAACACCCTGACCCGAAATAATACCCGCATCCAACACGATGAACTTCCCGAAGGCTACTTCTTCACAGACGCTGTCAGCGATGAAGCATCGACATTTATCCGTAATCATACTGAGAAAACACCTGGTCGCCCATTCTTTACCTATGTTGCTTACACGGCACCGCATTGGCCCCTGCACGCGCATGAAGAGGACATTGCACTCTACAATGGCCGTTTTGCTGCTGGATGGGATGAGCTTCGGGAAGAGAGACTCTCACGGATGCAAGAAATGAAGATTTTGGATGAGGCGTGGCAGCTTACAGCGCGTGATCCTTCGCAGCCCCCGTGGAGTGAGGCGCAATACAAAGAGTGGAATCAACGCCGCATGGAGGTCTACGCTGCACAGATCACCCGTATGGATGCAGGTATTGGACGAATTATTGACACATTGGAAGAGACAGGTGAACTTGACAACACGCTCATCCTGTTTTTAGCCGATAACGGTGGTTGTGCTGAGGAACTCGGTGGTCCTCCAGCGAGGCGCGACGCGGGTTCACTCATTAGTACCGAGACAACCTCCGATGGGCAGCCCATCTATCGTGGCAATGATCCAAGTATTATGCCCGGTCCCGAAACCACCTATCAGAGTTACGGCGTTCCGTGGGCGAACCTTTCTAATACGCCGTTCCGTGAATACAAGCATTGGGTGCACGAAGGTGGGATCGCTACGCCACTCATCGCGCATTGGCCAGGTGCCATAAAGTCCGAAGGTGAACTACGCCATCAGCCCGGTCAACTACCGGATATCATGGCGACATGCCTTGAAGTCTCAGGTGCAACTTACCCTGAAGAACATGACGAAAAACCGATTCTGCCGTTAGAGGGAACAAGTTTGGTGCCGATTTTCGATGATAAAGACAACGGTAAAGAGGTGCTTTATTGGGAGCATGAAGGCAACTGTGCTGTCCGTCAAGGGAAATGGAAATTGGTCTGCAAATTCCCCGGTGATTGGGAACTCTATGATGTCGAAGCGGAACGGACAGAGATTAACAACCTCGCCGACAAACATCCACAAAAAGTAAAGGAACTTATAGGACTTTACCAAGACTGGGCGGATCGCTGTTTTATCTATCCGTGGGATAAACTCCAGGAACAACGGAGACAACAACGCCAACAACAGTAACTGTTCAGATAGGTCACCGTGCCTGCCTGTTATCGTTTAGGCACGGTGACCACCTCCTACAAAGCGGCTTAACTACATGGTAGCATTTTCAAACAGACCGGAGTTGGCACTTCTGCTACATCCCCTGTGGCGTTCAATTCGCCAGTTTCAGCGTCAATTGCGAACGTAACGACTGTATCTGTCTGCTGGTTGGCAGCGAAGAGAAAGGTGCCTTCCGGATTCAGCCCGAAGTTCCGCGGTGCCTGTCCTTGCGTTGACTCATAGCCGATGGAACTGAGCATCCCCGTTTCTTCATCAATCGCGCAGATGGCAATACTATCATGCCCACGGTTTGAACCATACAAGAACTTCCCAGAAGGATGGACGTGAATATCAGCACAATGGCTGGTGCCATCAAAATCATCGGGAAGGGTGGGGATTGTCTGAAATTCAGTGAGTGTTCCCGCACTTGCATCATACCGGAAGGCGGTGAAGGTAGAATCTATCTCGTTAATCACATACGCATACTGCTTATTCGGATGAAAATCGAAGTGACGGGGTCCTGCCCCGGGCTGCACGCGTACCCACGGCTGCGTATTGGGCGTGAGTTTCCCATTTTTGGCATCTAACTGGTAGATGAGAACCTTATCAAGCCCCAGATCGGGTGAGAAGGCGTAACGATTGCCGGGATCAATCATAATTGCATGCGCGTGAGGTTCCATCTGTCGCTGTGGATTAACACTCGATCCCTGATGTTGTACAAAGTCAGAGGCTTCGCTGAGCCTACCATCCGACCCTATCAGGAAAGCAGTAACACTTCCACCACCATAATTCGCCACGAGTAAACATTTACCAGTGGCATCTACACTCAGATGACACGGGGCACCACCACCAGTTGCTTGCTGGTTGAGATAACTGAGCTCCCCTGTTTCTTTATGAATGTAAAACGCCGTGACCGCGCCACTCGCTTTACCCTCAAACTCACCGAGTTCATTGACAGCAAAAAGATACTGTCCACTCGGGTGTATCTCCAAAAACGAGGGATTTTCAACACCTGTTATCTTGCTGCTGTATTCCAAGGCACCGGTCGCTCCATCCAAGCGATAGACATAAATCCCTTCGCTATTTCCATGCGTGTAGGTGCCAACATAAACGAAATAGTCCTGGCTATTCTGTTGCGCCATTATCAGTAATCTCCTTACGAAATTTTGAGGTGAATCGTTCTCTCTTCACTTTCACGATAACCAATGCGAATCGCTTTCGCTCTTATGCTTGTTTCGCCCTTTGGTAGACGTAATGGATCGGTATACAGCTGCCAATGAGCCTCCTCTCCTTGCTCCATCGTGTAGGCAATAGATGCCCCTTGCGTGGAGCAGTGAAGTTGTAAAACAAGTGGAGCTGCCCATTCACCAACCCTGTGAGCGACCTCTGTGCCGGGATGCTCGGCGTTAATGGGAATAAAAATCGGAGCTGCCGTTTGTGGTTGTGTACCATCAGGGTACCACGTCGCAACCATCTGTTCTTCCGGTATATTCCCCATGTCTCCAAATTCGGACTGCCACTCTGTTAATGCGCCGCGCATCCGTTCCAGTACATTTTGATGTTCAGGGTCGGCTGCCAAATTGTTGAGTTCATATCGGTCGTTTTCAGTATCGTAGAGTTCTTCAGCGGGGCGTGGGGAACGGAACATCACCGCTTGATCGCCCTCCAATTCGCCTGCGGCATATAATCGCCACATTTCCTGCATGACTGGATGCCGATTGCGATAGGGGATCCAGAGGAGATACGGCTTTTCGGGATAATAATTTTTGAGGTATTTATACCGTTTATCACGAACAGCGCGGACCATATCGTAGGATTCATCGTAGCGGTCGCGCGTCGCAAAAATATAATCGCGTTCAACCTTATGTGGACCGAGGAAAGGCTGTCCCTGTAGATGCTCTGGTGCCTGTACACCGCAGAGCGAAAGTACAGTCGGACCGAGGTCAATCAGGCTTACCAGTTGTTCTGTGGCACTGCCGGGATTCAGTGTGCCGGGCCAGCGGACAATCAGAGGTATACGGATGCCAGCATCATAGGGCCACCGTTTTCCGCGCGGGAGTCCTTCACCGTGATCGCTCCAGAGGAAGACAATGGTGTTCTCTGCAAGTCCATCCGCCTTCAACTGATCCAACAGTTCACCGACGCGTGCATCGGCAGTTGCGAGATTATCGTATTGGCGCGCTAACGCCTGCCTCGCTTTCGGCGTGTTGGGTAAATAAGGGGGTAACTGCACATCATCTGGATTCGTGGTTGTGGTCAACGGGCGATCCTCGCGTTCCCACATGCCGCTTTCATGCGTAACACCTGGATTGAAGACGGAGAAGAAGGGTTGTCCCGTTTCACGATTTCGCCAATGCGCGGTGTTGTTAGACTCGTCCCACGCCGTGATCGGTGGTGTGAACTGGTAATCGGTTTTGCTATTGTTCGTGCAGTAATAGCCCGCGCCTCTCAGGTATTCGGTGAATGTTTTGACGTAAGGCGGCGGCACGGCGGAATATGGTGTTGGCATATCAGGCGTGTTTTGATTCGTATGCGTTGTCCGCATGTGGTGTGTACCGATAGAGGTTTGGTACATACCGGTGATGATTGCGGAACGGCTCGGTGCACAGACACCAGCAGTCGAAAACGCATTCGGAAACCGACATCCACCGGCAGCAAGCCGATCAATATTTGGCGTGCGCGCAAGTGTATCCCCATAACAACCGAAGCGTGGGGTCGTATCTTCTAACGAAATCCAGAGAATGTTCGGACGATCTGATGTGTTCATTGCAACTCCCTGTTTTTGGTATGATTGTACCTCAAAGAGGAGTTTAAGTCAATAGGGTCGTCTAAGCGTTTCAGGGGCATATATTTATGAAATTGTGAATTTTAGAGATTTTTCATCGCTCTCTTTGTAACCGATCCGAATTGCTTTTGCTCTTATAACGGTTTCACCTTTCGGTAAACGCAAAGGTTCTGTATACAACTGCCATCGAGCATCTTCACCTTGTTCGGTTGTATACGCAATTGAGGCACCTTGTGTTGAGCAGTAGAGTTGCAGGAGCAGCGGTGCGTCCCATTCTTTATCTTCATGAGCAGGCTCCATGCCGGAGTTAGACGCGTTAATCGGAATGAAAAGTGGTGATGCCGTTTGTGGTTGTATGCCATTAGGATACCACTTCGCCACCATTTCTTCTTCAGATATATTCCCCATATCCCCGAATTCCGATTGCCATGCTGTCAACGTTTCTCGCCTCCGTTTAAGCACATTTGCGTATGCTGCATCCTCTGCTAAATTGTTGAGTTCATACTTGTCATTTTCCACATCATAGAGTTCTTCGGTGGGGCACGGTGATTGGAATATGACCAATTGATCTCCCTCTAATTTGCCTTCGGCATGAAGTCGCCACATCTCCTGCATCACGGGATGACTATTGCGGTAAGGATCCCAGCGAAGATACGGCTTTTCGGGATAATAATTTCGGATGTATTTATACCGTTTATCACGTACAGCACGCAACATGTGATACGATAAATCAAGACGGTCGCGCGTCGCGAAAATATATTCACGTTCTACTTTTTGAGGTCCAAGGAAGGGTTGTCCTTGTAGGTGCTGCGGTGCTTGAACACCACATAACGAAAGCACAGTGGGCCCGAGGTCAATCAGACTCACCAATTGATCACTTTCACTCCCTGGATTAAGTTCTTCGTGCCAACGCACAATTAACGGAATTCGGATCCCTGCATCATAGGGCCAACGTTTACCGCGTGGGAGTCCTTCACCGTGATCACTCCAGAGAAAAACAATAGTATTTTCTGTGAGTCCATCTTCTTCGAGTTGATCTAACAACTCTCCGACACGTGCATCGGCAGTGGCGAGGTTATCGTACTGTCGAGCCAATGCGGCACGGGCTTTAGGTGTATCTGGTAAATAAGGAGGTAATTCCACGTCATCTGGATTCGTGGTCAGTGGACGATCTGCCTTTTCCCACATACCGCTTTCGTGTGTAACGATTGGGTTAAAAACGGAAAAGAAGGGTTGCCCTTCCGCACGATTTCGCCAGTGCCCTTGATTGCTATTGTCATCCCACGCTGTGATAGGTGGTGTAAACTGATAGTCTGTTTTACTGTTGTTGGAGCAATAATAGCCTGCTCCTCTCAGGTATTCGGTGAAGGTTTTCACATAAGGGGGCGGAACAACAGAATAAGGCGTAGGTAGGTTAGGTGTACTTTCGTGTGTATGTGTTGTGCGATGGTGATGTGTTCCGATGGAAGTCTGATACATACCGGTGATAATAGCGGAACGACTTGGCGCACAGACACCGGCTGTTGAAAAGGCATTTGGAAACCGACATCCGCCTGCAGCGAGGCGGTCAATATTTGGGGTGCGGGCGATTAGGTCGCCATAGCAACCGAAACGCGGCGTTGTATCCTCTAAAGATATCCAGAGGATATTCGGACGATCTGGGGGGCTCATTCTTACTCCCTTTTGCAGTGATTTAGGGTTTTAGTGCCAACATCCGTCTATATACGCCTCGCGATCAAATAACTTCTGGCGGAACGGTGTTGCCTGCGCCATCCATTCCTCAGGGATCTCCTGCGTGTAGCGATGCGGCGGTCCTGCCTCTTTAAAAATATCTATGGCGAAGATACGGTAAAGCTGCGCTGAATCCACAGGTTTCGCCTCCACCGCGTGGAAAATGCGAGCATTAATATAAACCATGCTACCCGGTGGCAATTCAAGCCGTTTCTCTTCAAGTTTGCGTCCAGCTTCTTCGTCGAAATCGCCTGCGAGCATCCGTTCTGGTGTTGCCTCTTTCGTCGGTGCGACCTTGTGGCTGCCGGGGATAACTTTAAGGTTCCGATCGCCGCGTGTAAAACCGTTCGGATAGTATAGAATCTGTATATAGTAATTGTCACGCTCAGCGAAGTTAATGGGGTTCTCATGCTTCCAATGATGATGGTCCTGGTGGTATCCAAGTGGACCGATCCCTTGGGGGGCAATGTTGAGGGCAGAATGGCAGAAGTGGTACGCGTCTCCGATGGTTGCACATATCAATGCCGTAATGAAGGGGTCGTCAATAAGCCGATCGCTATATTCCCCGCGATCGTTCCATGGGCGAATAAAGTAAGAACGTTCTTGTGCGTCTCCATTATGCAATGCTTCAATGTACTGACGTGTCGGTTCAAAACGCTGCGTGATTTCCTCGATCAGCCCTTCTCTACCGTCGTCTGTGAACACGTCTGGATAAGCGATATAACCTTCGTTATGGAAAGAATCGATATCCGCTTGCGACGGACCAGACAATCGGAAAAGTGAATCAGATATGGGTGCCATAGATGTTACTCCTTTTGTGATGGAACGCGGCTGGAAACCGCGCGACAATCGCCCAAACTTGCTTGACTTTTAGTTTCTTTGGGCGTATAATTGCTTATGCGTTTTCGTGCACTCCATGAGAACTTTAGGACGAAATAACAGCAGGAAAAACAATGCAGAAACTTGACCGCATAACATTTAATCCGAATGTTATGGGAGGCAAGCCTTGTATCCGCGGCATGCGGGTCACCGTTGGAATGATCGTTGGTTTGGTTGCCTCTGGTTGTTCCAATGCCGAGATTTTGGATGTCTACCCCTATTTGGAAGAGGAGGATATTTGTCAATCTCTTTCCTATGCCGCGTGGCGAGTTCAGGAAATTGAAGTGCCAGTGGGTCCATAATGAAGGTGCTAATTGATATGAACCTTTCTATGAAATGGGTTTCCATTTTTGAACAACTTCTCCCTTTTCAAGCAGACAGTTTATAGTTTTCTTACATCTGGCTGTGTCCATCCTTTTTAAATCTCTCCAGTAGTGTTGTCAACCGTTCCACGATCTCTGGATGCATTTCCCATACATTGTTCGTTTCGCCCGGATCCTCGTAGATTTGATACAATTGTCCCGGAACATCCGGTTTGGGTCCACTATCACGAGGTGGGGGCCAGCCACCTGAACCTTGCGTCCCCAAAATCAATTTCCATTCACCGTGTCGTATAGAAAAAACGCCGGTGCTGGAGTGATGCACGATAGCCTCTCGCAAAGGATTTTCTGTCTTTTCACCTAACAGCGCGGGCAAGATATTACAACTGTCCTGCCCCGCATCGTCAGGAATTTCGGTACCGACAATAGCGGCGCACGTCGCCATCAGATCCGTGAGACAAGTTAGCGCGTCAGTTTCGGTATTCGGCGCGATGACACCGGGCCAGCGTGCAATTAATGGTTCACGGTGTCCACCTTCCCAGATATGTGCCTTGTAGCCACGCCAGTCACCGCAAGACTTGTGGTCGTAGAGATGGTATGGCATCGGACTATTGTCGCCTTGGATTCGGTCACCGGGCAGCGCGCCGTTATCACTCGTGACGAAGATGAGTGTCTCATCGGTTTTACCAGTGCGTTCTAATGCATCCATTACTTCACCGACCATCCAATCGACAAGCCACACCAAATCGCCACGAGGACCGGCACTGCTCTTGCCGCGTGCAAAGTCTGGCACGACTGCTTCTGTGCAAGGTTCGTGCGGTGCGGAGGGGGTCAGGTAGAGGAAGAAAGGCGCGTCCGCATCGGTTTGTCCTTCAATATATTCAACCGCCTTCTGCGCGATAATGGGATCTGCGTCTTTATGCTCCCACCCTGGGGTCATCATCCCCGGACGGCTCGTGAACTCCGGCACCTCATGATAGACGCTTGGGACCTCGACAAACGTATCGTTCTCAATGAAGCCGTAAGGGGGTTGGCAGGTTGGGCAACCAGAATTTCCATAAAAATAGTCGAAACCGATATCTACTGGACCACCGGTCAACGGTGCGGTGAAATCGATATGTTCTTCCAGTTCACGTCCTGCGTTCTGCCACGGCAGCGGCGCATTGAAATCGAAATCGTATCCCGATACCGTCGAGAATCCGAGTCCCAAATGCCATTTACCGACGCATGCGGTGTTGTAACCCGCATCCTTCAGCAGTCCGGGCACTGTCAAGCGTTCAGGTTCAATAAGGGGAGGCTCATATCCGTAAAGCACGCCGTGTGTGAGGCGACTCCGCCAACAGTATCGTCCCGTTAAGACCCCGTATCGTGTGGGTGTACAGACTGCGGAGGGGGAGTGCGCATCGGTGAAGCGAATCCCTTCCCGTGCGAGTTTATCCATGTTTGGGGTGGGAATCTTTGAATCAGGATTATAGCAGCCGACATCGCCGTATCCCATATCGTCTGCCATGATAAAGACAATGTTTGGAGAGGTATGTGTATCCATTATGTTTCCTGAGAGGTGTAGCGATGGGACATCGCCTCTATTGTAATTTCGTTTTTAATTCAGCAAGGTCTTTTTCAAGTGATGCTTCTTCAGCATAACCCGCAAATTCACGCTCTAATTTGGTATCCTGATATGCCACATCCACTTCAGCTGCGGCTTTCGCCAAGGTAGCTGCTTCAGTCGCGTCCTGCTCCATCTTCGCAAACGTTTCAAATGCCTTGCTGTCCTGAATTTCTTTCAGCATCTCTTGCAGATGTGCTTGGGCATCAACGTTTCTGTGTTTCGCTACAACGATAGTTTTTTGGCCTTCTGCTTCGACGGTTTTCTGCTGAAGATGCTCAAGAAGGTTCTTGAGATCTCGGACGACCTGTTTCTGTTCTTCCCACCGTGTTTTGTATTGATCTGCTAACCGTCTATATTCATTTCGTTTTTCAAGGTCTTCACGCGCTAAATCCTCACGTTCCGCTTTAAGCGAAACAAGTGCGCGTTCTTGCCACTGTTTCGCTTGGACCATTGCGCCTTCATAAGCGTCCTGAAATTGCTTTTCAATGCCGACAGAGGCATCAACCTTCTGGCGCGCTTCTGCAAGTCTGTTTTTCATCTCAACGATAACACCCTCTAAAACTCTCTCTGGGTCTTCAGTTTCAGTCTCAGCTTGTTCTGGTTCCGGTTCATATTTCACAACAACCGTCTCAGCGAACTTATCTCCGAGGCGTTGCTGTTTTTTCCCAAGGAACCAGAGTAAATCAAGTGGTTGTAAGAGACCGGCGAACCGACGAATGAAAGCGTCTTTGAAGGTGCACGGTTTGCCATCTTTCAAACGGAGTACCTGTAAGGACAACAACTTCTTCCCTATGCCCTGCCCCTTTCTGAAGCCATCCATAAAGAGCAAACCAAATATCCATAAGGCAGCACTGAACAGAGAGGCAAAGATACTGAGTCCAAGACCAGCCAGCAATGACCTGGATACATCGAAAGGACCTGGCAAGAAAGGACCTTTAGGGAGAAATAGAAATGCTACAAACGATAAAAGAAGGGCAAAACCTGATTGCACGGCACCTAAGATCGCAATATCTATAAAGAGCGCGTATAGCCGTGTCATTCGGGAGGCTAATTTGAATTTTTTGCCTGCGATCTTAATAAACTTCATCTTGAAACCCTTGAAATCATTGTATATTTCTACTACAAAATTCGGTGAACATTTATTTTTCTAATTTTGTCTTTAATTCGGCGAGGTCTTTATCAAGCGATGCTTCTTCAGCGTAACCCGCGAACTCACGCTCTAATTTGGTGTCCTGATATGCCCCATCCACTTCAGCCGCTGCTTTTGCTAAGGTTGCCGCCTCAGTCGCATTCTGGTTCATCTTTACAAGTGTTTCAAGTGCTTTACTGTCCTGTATCTCTTTGAGCATCTCGCGTAGGTGTGCTTCGGCATTGACGTTCCTGTGTTTCGCTATGGCGGAGGTTTTCTCACCTTCTGCCTCCATCATTTTCTGTTGAAAATGCTCAAGAAGGTTGCTAAGTTCTCGGACAATCTGTTTCTGTTCTTCCCACTGCTTTTTATGTTTGTCAGCTAACCGTCGGTATTCGTTTCGTTTCTCGAGGTCTTCGCGTGCCAAATCCTCACGCCCTGCTTTAAGTGCAATGAGTGCGCGCTCTTGCCACCGTTCTGCTTGAGCAATAGCACCTTCATAAGCATCTTGGAACTGTTTTTCAATGCCAATAGAGGCATCAACCTTTCCCCGCGCTTCTGAAAGCCGATCTTTCATTTCAACGATAGCACTTTCTAAGACTTTTTCTGGATCTTCGGTTTCGACTTCAGTCTGTTCCGGCTCATATCTTACCACAACCGTCTCAGCGAACTTATCCCCCATTCGCTGCCGTTTTTCGCCGAGTGTCCAGAAAAAATCCAATGGTTGAAAGATACCAGCAAGTCGGCGAATAAAGCCATCCTTGAAAGTACACGGTTTTCCGTCTTTCAATCGGAGCACTTGTAGTGATAGCAGTTTTTTGCCAATGCCTTGTCCCTTTCTAAACCCGTCTATGAAAAGTAGACCGAACGTCCATAAAGCTATATTTAAAAAAACAAAAGTCCCAGCGGCGAACCCCTGCAAAGGACCTTGCGGTTGACTCCACATTGTTGGGGAAATAAGTTCTGCTATCAGGCGCATAAGGCAGACCAAAATGATTTGGGCAACAGATAAGCAAGTGACATCTATGAAGAGTGCATACAAGCGCGCCATTCGCGATGCCAATTTGAATTTTTTACCTGCAATTTTAATGGACTTCACTTTCAAATCCTATAACTTTTTTTGTGTTTGTGCGATACATATCTTGATGAACATTTATCTCCACTTCCGTGTCAAGACCCAATCCTTTAGGTTTGGGATGTAGACCCGGAGACTAAAGTGTTGTGGTTCATCGGTTTCCGTGCTTATATTTGAAGTTGATGCGTCTAAGTATTCTATAGTCTTCTGGTTTTGCTTGAAGGACAACTTGTTTGCTACTATTGATTTCGCTGAGGGTGAGTTTTCCATTTTGGTGTCCTGATACACGTAACAATCCGTGTCTAACATGTCTGACGAGTGCGTTTTTTACGGTATTCAGACACCGTGTTCCCCCATATCTATTTCGCTTCCTGCCTTTTGATTCTTGTTCACGATGTAGACACCTACGTTTGATAGGTATAGGTGCTATACAGAATATAGACGTATTATCTGGCACACTCACACCACCGACAGCGTGATATGATAGACACCAACTATCAACACAATGAGCATCAAAGGTTTCTGACATCTTCTCTGACGACTTTCTAAGTCCTAACCTATCGCGTATCTCTTTGGTTTCGTATCCTTGAAATGTTAGCAACTGCCACCATTTTCGGACTTCGCCATAAAACCAGTTTTTACCGACTTCAAGTGGACTAAACGACTGATTCCACTTCTTAGCACGTTCTATCGTCGGTGCCCTAATATCTTCTACACAGACGTGCGTGACTGGATACAACTTAGAAAGCCAGTCAAGTATTCGTAGTTTCCAATCCCACCTCGCACGCGTGCCTGCTGGTATCTTTTCTTTCCCCGCATTACGGTTCTTTCTATTCTTCCGATTAGGACACTTACGAGAACGTCTACTCCTACGTAACACGCGACGCTTTTCAATCTTCTTGCCAACTTCGTCATGTGCGTCTGCCTGCACATTTAAATAGGTATGAGACTCTGATTTTACTGTAAAACCTTCTTTTTTACTGCCGGGGTCTATACCGACGACTATATCTTGCGTGTATTCGTCTTTTGTAGCATAGTTAAGCCTGATACAGAATATGCCATTAGACCAATACGGGGTCGCTAAACCTTTCTTAATGAGCATACCTGCTTTGTTCGGGTGTGTCGGCATTAACTCCTTTCCTGACTTACTCTTTACCGGAACAAACATCGTTTGTAGTCTCCCATAAGGGTTGTCTGTTGCCCCATCCAGATCGCAATATCCAAAGTGAATCAGACTTGGGGAGCATCTGAAACGTTGAACGTGCTACCACGCACAGATACCGCGATAGTTTACTGTAGAAAACTGTTTAACTTGTGGAGTGAACGCTCGGTATACGCTTCGCACAAGCCCAAGTCTTTAGGCTTGGGTAGTTGACTTCTGTAGTTTTGTTTTCAATTCAGCGAGGTCTTTGTCAAGCGATGCTTCTTCAGCATAACCCGCAAACTCACGTTCTAATTTCGTATCCTGATATGCGACATCTACTTCAGCTGCCGCTTTCGCCAATATGGATGCCTCTGTCGCGTCCTGCTCCATCTTTGTCAGCGTTTCAAACGCCTTAGTGCCTTGGATTTCTTTCAGCATCTCGCGGAGATGGCTTTCGGCATCAATGTTTCTGTGTTGCGCGACGACAACTGCCTTTTTCCCTTCAGCTTCCGTCATCTTTTGTTGAAGATGTTCAAGAAGGTTGCTGAGTGCTTGAACGACCTGTTTCTGTTCTTCCCACTGCGCTTTGTACTGTTCCGCTAACCGTCGGTACTCGTTTCGTTTTTCTAAGTCTTCACGTGCCAAATCTTCGCGTTCCGCTTTAAGAGAGATAATAGCGCGTTCTTGCCACCGTTCTGCTTGAGCGACAGCCCCTTCGTAGGCGTGCTGAAAATGTTTTTCAACGCCGACAGAGGCATCAACCTTCTCGCGTGCCTCTGAAAGCCGATTTGTCATCTCAGCGATGGCGTTTTCTAAAATCTTCTCGGGGTCTTCGGGCTCAGCCTCAATTTGCTCCGATTCCGGTTCAGACTTCACAACAACCGTCTCTGCTAACTTATCCCCCATCCGTTGTCGTTTTTTTCCGAATGTCCAGAAGGAATCCAGTGGTTGAAAAATGGCTGTGAGTCGGCGAATGAAAGAGTCCTTGAGCGTGCAGGGTTTTCCATCCTTCAATCGAATGACTTGTAGGGACAGCAGTTTTTTGCCAACCCCTTGTCCATTTTTGAAACCGTCCATGAAAAATAAACCGATTGTCCACAGCGCGATACCGCCCAAGGCTACAGGCTCCAGATCGTTATACGCCCACGGTCCGAAAAGAAAAACGATAAGCAATTGGGTGACAACCAATGCACTTCTTGGTAGTTCAGTTTTGGGTCCTAATATCCATAGTAAGGCACTGAACAACCCAATCCGAATAGGACCAGAACCCACAGCGTCCAAAAGAAGTGCCAAAACCAATAGAATACCCGCTAAGAATGCTCCGTCTATGAAAAACGCGAACAACCGCGCGAATCGGGATCCTAATGTAAATTCTTTGCCCGCAATTTTAATGGACTTCATCCTCAAGAACCTCTGTGCTTCTTACAGGAAACACCTCGTGTGTTAAATTGAAAGGCATGAACTCACGGCACTCCGCGCCAGAGCATGGGTTGTGGTTGAGCTTGCAAATCCTGTGGTGTCCTGTACGTACTATATGATAGAGTCTGTGAGGGTGAGAAAAGATAGTAAAATAAACACCAAAAACGAGGGGCGAGGCATGGAGACCCCGCCTTACAATATTACAAGGTCGGCACCGTCACAGCAACTTCGCGTCCACCCGCGTTTGAAGAGTCGATGACACCCTGAATGATAACATTGGTAAGCATCACGCCATACGGATCAATTGGCGAGGGTTTCCCTTCACGGACAGCGTCAATAAACGCCGTATCTTCCTCATGGAACACACTTACCGATTCAAACTCCGTGAACTCTTGATCGAAAATCTCACCGTCTTTATCGCCGTAGACGCGGACACCGTCTTGCGGTCCGCGGACTTCTCCGATGCCGAGACGGAGTCCCGCTTTCTTACCGAGGAAAATCGTTCCACCGAGTGAATCCATATTCATGCACCAGCAGGTTTTGAATACCATGCGTGCACCGTTCTCAAAGACTACCCAACCGACACCGAAATCTTCGACCTCAGTCTCTTTGAGTGCAGGATTCCACGTATTGTGGAGGCTCAGGTAGTTAGAAGTAATACCAGAGACAGCAACAGGCTTGGGATGCCCCATCAGATAGAGGGCAGTATCAAGCGCATAAACGCCAATGTCCGCGGATGCACCTAAACCGGCTGTTGCCTTTCGGATAAAACTACCACCCGGGTTCCCGCGTCGTCGATCTGCAACCGTTTCGACATAGTAAATATCGCCCAGTGTACCGGCATCAACTATTTCTTTCGCCTTAATAACCTGTGGTGAATACCGGAGTTTCAAACCGATCATCAGGATTTTGTCGTTTTCTTTTGCAGCACGCCACATTGAAGCGGCAGCGTCCAAGGTTGCCTCCATCGGTTTCTCGCAGAAAACGTGTTTGCCAGCATTCAGCGCAGCGACGGTAGGGGCTGCATGTACACCTGTCGGGGTACAGACGTACACCGCCTCAATCTCGTCCATTTTAAGCATTTCGTTGTAATCGGTGAACGTCCGCTTGATGCCCCACTGTTCTTTCGCACGTTCAAGGTTTGCAGGGACGAGGTCGGCAGCAGCGATAATGTCGGCACCTTCGATGTCAGCCAGTGTTCGACAGTGTGCTCCAGAGATACCGCCCGCCCCGATCAAGCCTAATTTAACTGTTCTCATTTTTATCTCCTCATAAGGTATTGTATCTCCTTGATTCTAACGCATTTCTCTTTTGGAAGTCAAGAGAAATTTCGGAAGCGAAGTTGATATTGACACGATTCTGAGCCTATGCTATATTTCAAACAGACTATTAAAATTTGAGGAGACTACTGTGAAGGCGGCACAATTTTATGGCGGAAAAGACATAAGGGTCGAAACGGTGCCTGATCCAACGCCCGAAGAAGGGCAGGTACTCGTCCAAGTAGAGGCTACAGGGATCTGTGGCAGTGATCTGCACGGGTACCATCATCAACCAGAGAAGCCTCTATCGCCACGTATTGGTGGACACGAATTAACAGGAGAAATTATCGACTCAGGCAGCGGTGTTACAGGGTATGAAAAGGGGACGCGCGTGGCGGTCGAACCGATTAGTCCGTGTAATAATTGCCCAGAGTGTTTCAACGGTTATTACAATATCTGTGGAAATCTGCGGCACGGTGGTGGTGGTTTTGCAGAGTTTATGGTCACCCGCACACCAAACGTGTACGCGTTGCCGGACAGTGTTTCGGCTGAAGGTGGTGCCTTGGCAGAGGTCTATGCCGTGGCAGTCCATGCCGTCAACAGAGCGATGGTATCCCCTGGAGACCGCGTCGCTATTATTGGAAGTGGTCCCGTCGGATTGACGATTGCTCAGGTCGCAGATATTGCAGGGGCAACCTCTATCGCCATGCTCGGAAAACCGGACGGACCGATACAGATCGCCCACGAAGCGGTCGGAGCCGTGCCGATTAACGTCGATAAGACAGACGCTGTTGAAGTTATCAAGGAGTGGAGTGATGGTAGAGGTGCGGATGTTGTCTTTGAAGCAGTCGGTGGCACTGCTAATACGCTGGAACAGGCAACAGAGATCGCAGCAAAGCGTGGCAGAGTTTGTATGGTCGGTGGGCATCGTACACCCCTCACCTTTTCAGAAAGGTTCGCCCGGAGTCGAGAGCTTACGGTCATCTGGTCGTTCTGTTACGGGAGACGTGGTGGGAAAACAGAATTTCAAGTCGCCATTGATTTGCTTGCCGCAGGTAAACTTGATCCGAACCCATTGATTACGCATAGGTTCGACTTGGACGACATTAACGAGGCATTTTCTGTCGCTGCAGGACGTGATGAACACGGGTCTGTTAAAGTGCTCGTGATGCCGAACGATTAGTTTTCAGTTTTCAGTTATTAGTTATCAGTTAAAGAGGGTTAAAAAGAGGGTTAAAGATAGAAATGGAAACGCTTAAATTGCTTGTATTTGTCGGTACAGAAGGTATTTATCACGATCATGCCGGAAACGGACAGTTCTTGACATCAATGCTCAACGATACCGGCGAAATTAACGCTGATTTCTCGCAAGACTACAATGTGCTTGCTGATGGGCTTAGCGGATACGATACTGTCCTGTTTTATACGGATGTCGGGGAACTTTCGGCGGCACAAGAAACGGGGCTCCTCAACTATATCCGAGCGGGTGGTGGATTTTTTGGACTACACACCGCGGCTGCTTCATTTAGGGAATCTGAAGGTTATCACGGTATGCTCAACGGGTTTTTCAACGGACACAGTCCGTTTATGGACTTCACGGTGAATGTGAGTGACAGTGGACATCCGATTACTGAAGGGTTAGCCGATTTTGGGGTGACGGATGAACTCTACTACCTAAAACATAATCCTGATACATCACACCATTTGATGCATGCTTATGACGAGACGAAAGATGAAACGCATGTTATGGCGTTCCACCATCTGTATGGTGAGGGTAGGGTTTTTTACTTCGCACTCGGACATGATATGGCGGTGCTTGAAAACCCAAGTTTCCAAACGGTTATCCGACGTGGTGCGTTGTGGGCAGGCAATCAACTTTGAAAAACAGTGTTAGATAGGTGCTGAGATTCGTTCTTGGTTTTCACATTCATTCAACCCAATCTATATTCAATTCTGGCGAGGTTATAAACCTCGCCAGCGATAAGTCGAGCGCACAGCGGCACTATACCATTTCACGTGCGGGGTAGTGTTTGTCGCCCGGTGATATATCTGTCGGATCGTTCGACACAGCCGTTTCCGGTGGCACCATAATCTGGTTCTCGCTCACTGGATCGTCTGTTTCCGTACGCCACTGTTCCAAACGGTCTTGCATCTCTGCCAAAACGTCTGCATAAGCCTGATTCCCAGCGAGATTATGTGCCTCCGATGGATCAAACACGACATCATACAACCGTTCCGTTTCAACAGGATCGTCGCCCCACCCGTGTTCCATCATAAAGGTTTTGCTGATGCTGTCGTCGCAATTCGGCAGTGCCCACTTCTCAGCGTTGTCATAGCGTCTAATGTATTTCCACCGCTTGGTTCGGACAGCGCGTTGCGGTTCATAACAGCAGTGGTAGTTAACTTCAGCGAAGATAGCGTCGCGAGTATCTTCCGCCTCACCGCGCACTAACGGGAGAATGGAATTACCTTGGAGCCACGCGGGTGCTTCAATCTCTGCCAATTCACAGATCGTTGGGAAGAGATCGATCTGACTGACCAACCCGTCCACAACTTGCCCTCCATCAAAACCGCCGGGACCCCGAACAATAAACATTATACCGATGCCGTGGTCACTGAGATGGCATTTCATGCGTGGGAATGCAAGCCCGTGGTCGGTCGTGCATATCACAAGCGTATTCTCAGCAAGACCATTTTCTTCCAGCGCGTCAAAGACCACACCCATTTTTTTATCAAGGGTTCGTGCTGCGTCTATGTATTCTGCCATATCTTGCCGTGTTACGGGTGTGTCAGGGAAGGGTGCCGGTGGTTTTACGTAGCGAGGATCCGTCTTCGGTTCGCCATCCGGTGGTGGATCGAATCCTTTCGCTCGGCGATGCGTTTCACCAAACCCGACATCCAAAAAGAAGGGAGCATCGTGTTTCTCCTCAATGAAGGCACGGGCGCGTTCTTCTGCGCCTGCTCGTACACTTCCTTGAGATAAAAGTCTCTGGTATCCTGTTTCTTTCAGGTCTCGGACAACGTGCTGGAATCCTGCCAAGGCGGTGGTGTAGCCTGCTCGGTTTAAAGTGTAGGTTATGAGGTGTTCTGGTACTGGAAGACTCCACCCCCGGTTTGCCAATCCACCCATACCGCAACTATGCGCCCATTGTCCGGTGAGCAGTGCGGCGCGGGAGGGTGAACAGGTTGGATTCGCACAAAAGGCGTTCCGAAACACCACGCCTTCCTCCGCAAGTTTCTGAATATTTGGTGTTGGGATTGCATGCCCGTAGGGCTGCACATACCGTCCTGTATCGTGTGAGTGAATATAGACTATATTTGGTTTGTTCATATTTTTTTGTTTGTGATAAATCCGAAAATGGAAATCGGACTAAGACGACTTCTCCGGGTCTAAATGCTGTAGGTGGGCCCATGCGGCATCTTCCTCTGGCCGCAGCCAATGTTCAGCGAGTGCGGCTTCACTTAGCAAAGCAGTTTCAGGGACATTGAGCTCTTCATTGAAAATTGTTACGAACGCGCGTGCAGGTTTTGGCAACCGAATCGGTTTGACTAATTTCACATTCCCTTCTTCATCAATTGTGGCTTCAACGGTTTTTAGCATGGTTTACCTCATTTCTATCTATGGTGAATTATAAATAGGACTTACGCAATTTTATCTACAAGTCGTTGTTGAATCGCTTTGCCTAACGTATAAGCTCAGTATATCTTACGATCGGCAAGTTGTCAAGGAAATCTGTTATCCTAATTTGCTGTTGACTGCAAGTTAAGCCTGTCGTATGCGGTGTGCTGCTTGCCTCGCTTTGTAGATCTCCGTCAACACATGCATTGCGTGCAATGACTCCTCTTTGTCGTATTGCGGACATTGACGCAAACCGGCAGCGAGACATCGGTGGACTGCTTCGGCTTGGTAGAGAAAGCCGTGCTGATTGGGAGATGATCTCAGCATTGCGACAGATCCCGGTAACGGATACTCAAAGTAATGCAGCGGCGCAGGGGCATTTCGAGTCCTGTACTGCGAAGGCACCCCGTTTGGCGGTGGGATTCGGATAGAGATACGCGTCGGGCAGTGTGCGGGGCGTTCGAGTGTGATACGTCCCTCTGTACCGACGAGTTCTGTCACCTCTGGAAGTTCAGAGTTGCGTGGCGGGAATGTTAGGATGGCGTACTTGTCGTCCCCATAATCCACCATTGCGCCACCGACTCTATCGCCCAAAGCAATGACCGTTCTTGGCACTGCCGACGCACCGAACGCGAGGGGTGCTGCTTGAATGGTGTAGATCGGGTCGAAGAAGTCGGACTGTGTTAGCACCACTTCGCCGATAGTGCCTGTTTCAATTGCGGCGCGGGCATGCTCTACCGCTGGGAAAAAACGGGTCCACATACCGTCCTGCATCATCACGTCTTTCTCTTCAGCGGCTGCATACATCTCTTGGGCATCAGAAAGGTTCTCGGTGAGTGGTTTCTCGCAGAGTACATGCTTGCCCGCCTCAAGAGCGAGAAGGGTGTGTTCTTTGTGCAGCCGGTTGATCGTGCCGATGTATACAATATCTACATCGTCGGCTGTGACCATTTCCTTGTAGTCGCCGTAGGCAGTAGCAACCTCGTATTGTCTCGCAAATTCTTTCGCTCGGTCGATTTCGCGTGCCGCGACAGCGGTTACGGTTGCGCCTTCACAGGCGTGTAACGCCCACACCCATTGCGCTGAAATGTTACCCGCACCGAGGATACCCCACCGCAACGGAAAAGCGACATCTGCCGCGCTTGTTATGCCACGACGAACGTCCAGTGGCGTTGAGAGTGGCATGTTGTTTGCCATCGAATTCATAGCGATTCCCTTTTTTTACGACCATGCATTAAGGACGACTTTCCCGCAGTTATGTGTACACTGTAACGCCCACGCCTCCTGAATCTGGCGCATAGGGAAGGTATGTGTGATGAATGTATCCAGTTGCGCTTTCACCTGTGTAATCATCCGCATCATGGCAGGTGTGTCTGCGAGGTTGTAATGCCGTGTGCCGTGTAATGCCAAGCCTTTATTGATAATATTACTCCCCTGAATTTCCACTTCGCCAATTCCACCGATCAATGCGATGTGTCCTTTCGGACGTGCTGCCTCAATCAGTAATCGGACTGCTGCGGGAGCCGCTGAGCACTCCACACCTTTGTCGATGCCTCTACCATTGGTCAAATCCTGAATCTGATCGATGACATCCTCATCTTGTGGGTTGATGACTTCAGCTGCACCGAGTTTTTTCGCGAGGGCTGCACGATACGGGTGGCTTTCAACAGCGATGACGCGCGCGCCTCTATACACAGCATTGATCACACCGCCAAGCCCGATAGGTCCCGTCCCTGTAATCAGGACAGTATCAAGGGCACTAACATTCATCAACCGCATGGCATTAAACGTCGATCCAAGTCCACAACATGCCATCCCAGCGTGATGATAGGACACTTCCTCCGGAATTGGCACGAGCAGCCAGTCCTGTTTAAGGATGTACTGCGCAAAAGTCGCCGTCACACCTGTCTGTTCGGTAATGTGTAAAATCTTATTGTCATCCGGACAGTGTGCATATTCGCCTGCTAAGCAGATGTAACACTTTCCACAGGGGAAGTGTGGCATCACGACAACGCGGTCGCCTACCTTGACTGTGCCCTGCTGTGCGATTTCTACCACTTCACCCGCGGCTTCGTGTCCGAAACTGTCACTCTCACCTTCATTTTTGAAGCCTTTATATTCCGTACACATAGGTGCTGAATGAATTTTGACGACGACGAACTCACCCTTGGCAACTGGGTCTGGTTTATCAATTAAGCCCGCACTTTCGGGGCCGAATTTTGCAACGACTTTCATGAGGAGCTCCGCTTTTTGAATGATATAGGACTACGCAAACCCCTCGCTGGCGAGGTTTGAAACCTCGTCAGCTGCACATGGTATGTAAGACTTCGTAGAAAGATTGCGTAAGCCCTATGATATGTGGTAAAATCTAAAAGTATGTGGACAGTTGTAAAAGGTTTATGGTATTCCGTGTTTATGGAAACCGTTAGCGACAGCTAACACCACCAAGGCAATCATCGCCAGTCCGAAAAGCCCAACAGCAACGTAAAGATCGAGATTCCCTTGGAAGGCGAAGCTTTTTTCCAAACGTTCGTTTCCTGATTGCCGAAACTTTTTCGTCAGCATCTGCTTTTCGTGAGTTGTCAGCTTCTGCTCGCCCGGAGATGCGAGTGCTGCCCGTTGATCGAGAAACCGTTGAATCCGCCATGATTGCCACTTCCGCAACAAGAATCGGCACAGGATGACAGTGCCAGTGGTTGCGAATAGAACCGTTGCGCCAAGACACCAATCTGCCAAAGGTAGGTGCCAAGGTAAGTGTTTACCTTCCATCGTTTTTTCCTTTGAGAAACTAAGGTTTCTACGTGTGGTAGATAATCTGTTTACAAAGAACTGGGCTATTGTGAAATTATAGCAAATTTTGATGCGTAGATTCAAATTAAAAAGGAAAATAGATTCCGCTTGATTTTGCACGTCCCTTATGATAAAATAGGGAAAAGACTGAGATGGCGGGGACCTATTCAGATGGCTACAATGAAGTGCGGTAGGTGCGGTTCTGAGAAGATTATGCCCAACTTACGGATTCGGGATCGCTACGATGCGGGTGTCGGACAAGACTTGGAAGTTGAAGTACAGGCTAACCCTGATGCCCTAATTTTCAAGCAGGCTCACAGAGAGGCGCTGCGGGCAACTGTTTGTGGCGAATGTGGTAACGTCGGTCTTTCTATTGAAAATCCGCAGAGGTTGTGGAAAGTCTACACCGAAAAACAGAATTCGTAGAAAGGGCTTCTCTACCGGCTTGATGATTGATGTTTTAGCGCAGTTAAAAACTGCGGGCACTAATAAATCTCTACTTACGGAGGAGTGATGGTATCAACGGAACCGTACTTCAAACGTTTTGTTTTTATTATAATTGATGGGGCACCCTACGCAATTTTAAAAGGATTGCTCGAAAACGGTGACCTACCGAATATTAAGAAATACGTCGTAGACCCCGGCAGTTTGAATAAAGCCGTTTCCGTCTTCCCGTCAACAACGGGACCCGCCTTTATCCCATTTTTCATGGGGTTGTATCCGGGGACAGTAAACATTCCCGGCATCCGGTGGTTATCTAAATCAAAATTTCATACACCATATCGCTTCAAACGCCCCGGTGTTTGCAGCTACATGGGACTTGATGGGTTGCGCTTTGAAGCCGATTTACCCTCAGGTTTCCCCACCCTATTTAACTTCTTCTCACCGGTAAGCAATATCTACAATCTGCTCGCCCGGGGGTGTCCGCCTGCTAAAAATCTGACGCGCTGGATCAAACCCTTCGTTTATACCTATGCCCACTTTTCGCACCGATGGCGGTTCGTCAATCGGATTGCAATTCGTCAGTTCCACAAAGCGATTGAAGCGGGTGATAAGTTTGTAATGTGTCTCTTTCCCGCAGTTGATACCTTTTCACACCTCTCAGACATACAATCTCCACAAGTGCTTCAGACGTATCGAGAAATAGACACCGCAATTGGGGATCTCGTTCATACTTTGCAAAAAGCGAACACCCTCAAAGAGACACTCATCCTGATTACTAGCGACCACGGAATGACCGACACACATACGCACATTGACATCCCTCAGCATTTAGACGATGGTGGTTGGCGATGTCTGCACTATCCAAAGATTTGGAGACAAGGCACCGTATCCGCCAGCATGGTTTCAGGCAACGGGATGACGCATCTCTATTTTAAAAATACCGGGAAAGGAAAAGGGTGGGGAGAACGCGCACCTTTTGAGCAGCTCTGCCAAATGGGTATCGTCAGTTCACTGATTGAACTGGAAGGGCTGGGACTCGTTGCTGGACAGAGCGAAACTGGGGATATCATTGTTCAAAGCCGAGGCGGACAGGGGAAAATCTCTTGTCACGCACAGGACACGAATGACGAAAACCCGCAAAGTGTAACAACGGCTTTTAAATGTACAGACGTACTACGCTTTTCTTACCAGTTTACGGGAACAGATCCGCTCGGATACGGCGTTCACTACAAAAATCTGTCCTCACGGGACGCACTCCGTGAGACCTACGACAGTCCGTATCCAGATGGAATCGTTCAATTATGGCAGATCTTCAAAAGCGAACGAACCGGTGATCTTGTCCTAAGTGCCGAGAGCGGTTATGACCTACGCGCCCGTTATGAAGTCCCGGAACATCATGCAACCCACGGTGCCTTAATTGCGGACCATCTGCACATCCCGCTTGCGACGAATTATCCGATCACTGAGCAGTGCATCCGTTCTGTTGATGTCTTTCCAACGGTGCTGAACCTATGTGGACACAAGGTTGCGTTGCATCACATTGATGGTCGGGTCGTTGAGTGAACCAAGATTGAGCAACGTAGCTCTCGATCCTCTCCCGTAAGAGCAACCTTTGTTCGTGATTTCGATTTCTGTTTCCGGTGGCGAGGTTAGAAACTTCGCCAACTACAACTTCCTACTTTAGGCACAACCCACTCCCTTCAAAATTATGCACCTTTTTCCAACCAGTTCGCGTCACTAAATACAGCAAAGTAAACGGAGAGGTGTCTCTTCACATTTCGTAAACGTGTGTCTCGCGAAACTTGAAAACTGTACAGGTCCATTCGGTGAAAATAGTCTTTCTGGAGATGTTTGATGAGAAGCGACGATGTTGCATTGATCCAGCGTATCCTTGACGGTGATGAGTCCGCTTTTGCGAATTTGGTTAGAAAATACGAGAAACGGATTCACACGCTCGCATGGCAGAAAACACGGGATTTTCATATCGCCGAAGATATCGTGCAAGAGACTTTCCTGCAAGTCTATAGAAAATTGGAAACCTTGGAAGATCCAACTCAGTTTTCGAGGTGGCTTTATCAGATTGCGGATCGACTCTGTATCGCATGGTTCCGAAAAGATAGGATACGCACCGAACCGCTCGAAGAAACCGACACCTTGAGAATAGAAACAGAGGCGTATTCCCGATATGTTGCTTCAGAACACGCAAAGACTACTGCTGAGGCGCAGCGTGATCTTGTTCAAAAACTCCTAGCGAAGTTGAGGGAAAGCGATCGCGAGGTCATCACACTCCACTATTTTGAAGAGATGACATCTTCGGAAATAGGGACATTTTTAGGTGTATCTGAAAATACGGTTAAGAGTCGCCTCCACCGGGCGCGGCAACGACTCAAGCAGTACGAATTCATGATTCAAGAGGCATTAGACATCACAATTGAAGAGGGGCATCGCTCCCAAAAACAGTTGAAAGGAGAAATTAACATGACAGACGAAGTGAGAGATAACACCGAAGTTGAAACAAATGAGGAAAAAACGCAACGTCAGATTGCTGATCTGCAACAGCAAATTAAAGTTATCGCTGCTGAATCGGATGCTTTTCTGGCGTCACGAACAAATGACGCACTTGAGACATTGCGCCGTGTTCCCTATGATGTTGAAAGACCGATTTCATGGGGTTATGTAGGTGGGTATCGCACCTCTCCCGGAAATATGACGAGCCGCGTTGCATTTTGGGGGGATAACATTGATAACTTTTTATCTAAAGCACCGGATGCCGACATCGTGAATCTTGCGAGTCTCTTCACAAATGCTAATGTCATCGCTGTCTTGCGACAGTTAGTGGAGGGGAAGAGATCGGTCTCGGATTTGGCAAATGGGTGTGGTCTCCCAGAAGGTGAGATAGAGAAAGCCGTAGAGACGTTAATGGACGCGACATTAGTGGCGCGCACAGAAGACAACCTAATCGAACCGAAAAACGATGCCGTCTCTTTTTTCTTGAACTTCGTGAGTATGACAATCGTCCACCTTGGACATATCAAACCTGAAAATTAAGCTCGGTTTTTGTTGGCGAGGTTCCTGAGAAGAATCCAAACGCGGTTTTTTCTAACCTCGCCAACTACTTTGTCTTAGGAAATCCTCCGACAGGCATTTCCTTCCAAACCTACTCCGTTTGCAGAATTATGCACCTATTCCGCGCTAATTCGCGACATTATATAGTGAAGTGAATCGATAGCGGGTTTTTCTCGTTTTGTAAACGGTTTACCCGATAAACGAGCAAATCGCATACGTCTTCTTGCTGAAAACCGCTTTTTGGAGACACAGATGAAAAGCAGCGACGTTGAATTGATCCAGCGCATCCTTGCAGGCGACGAAACCGCTTTTGCAAGTTTGATTAGAAAATACCAGAAGCAGGTGCACGCGCATGTCCTGCGGAAAATAGGAGACTTCCACATCGCCGAGGATATCACACAGGAAATCTTCCTGGAAGTCTATCAGAGACTGGAAACCTTGGAAGAACTGGCACTGTTTCCAAAGTGGCTTTATACGATTGTGGATCGTCTCTGCATCGCATGGTTCCGAAAAAACCGAATACGGACTGAGTCCCTGGAGGAAACCCACATCTCAGAAATTGAGACAGAGGCGTATTCCCGATATGTTGCCACAGAACACGCAAAAACGACTGCTGCAGCGCAACGCGATTTAGTCAAAAGGCTCCTTACCAAGTTGAAAGAAGGGGATCGCGAAGTTATCACGCTCTACTACTTTGAAGAGATGACATCTTCAGAAATAGGGGCGCATTTAGGTGTGTCCGAGAATACCATTAAGAGTCGGCTCCACCGGGCGCGACAGCGGTTGAAGAAGTACGATTTTATGATTCAAGAGGTATTAAACATCACAACCACAACTGAAGGCGAACATCCTTCCCAACGCCAATTAAAAGGAGAAATCATTATGACAAATGAAGTGAGAAACGGATCCGAGGTGGACGCAAGATTGGAAGAAATGCAACGTCAGATCACCGATCTACAAGAGCAAATTAAGGGCATTACGGCTAACTCGGATGCTTCTACTGAATCTACGGATGTTTCTAATAGTGATATCGAATATCGCTTTGTGGCTGACTCCGATGCTTCTACTGACTCGGACAAAAAACAAGCACTTGAGGCATTGCTCCAACTCTCTCATCATGTGAAAGACCCGATCACGTGGTGCTACGCAGGTGCCTATCATGCCGCCCCTGGCCAAAGATCAAGCCGCGGCTCAGTCTGGACGACCAACGTTGATAGCTTCCTATCGAGCGCACCGGATACTGAAATCGTGAAGCTTGCGAAATACTTCACGAACCCCACCGTAGTCGCTGTTTTAAGACAATTAGTGTCGGGCAAGAAATCGGTTGCGGATTTAGCAAACGGCTGTGGTATTTCCGAAAGTGAGATGGAGGAAACCGTGGAAATGTTAATAGGCGGAGCGTTAGTGAAGCGGACGGAAGACGATCTCATTGAACCCAAAAACGACGCTGTTTTCTATTTTCTGAACTTCGTCGGTATGGTTACCGTCTACCTGAATCCTGAAGACTACCATCCTCAGGATTAATTGAGGAGAAAACTGTTATGGCAGCGGAAGTGAAAGATCACGTTAAGCTCGAAACACGGCAGTCCTTTCTGGAAGAAAAGCAGCGAACGCTTGAATCACATCGGGAGAGACTACAGAATCATTGCAAAGAAGTCGTGGAAACAGAGGAACGTCACCTTGCTAAGGTGGACGAGAAAATCCAGTCTCTTGAAACAAATCTGGAGGGACTACAAGGTCATCGCAAAGAAGTTGTGGAAACAAGAAAGTGTCATCTTGCTGAGGTGGACAAGAAGATGCAGTCTATTACTGAAGAGATACACACTTGCCAAAATGAACTTTCAAAAATTGCTGACCTGCAAGCGGAACTTCAGGCAACCACAACTGAATCGGATGCCGCTACTGACTGAGATAAAATAATGTTTTTAGTGCTATTGAAGCGTGAGATTCTCGCGCACCTAATCACATTTCGTTTCGCAGTTACCGTAATTACCTGTCTGCTGCTTGTTGTCATAACTACACTCATCAGGATTGACGATTACGAGCAACGGTTAGCGGGTTACAATACCGCCAGAGATACCAACCGCGATGAACTGCTGTCCACCCCAACCTATTCCTTTTTAATGCCGAAGGTTGATCGACCGCCCAATCCGCTGAGCATCTTTAATGCTGGTATGGACAATCGGCTTGGTAATACATTACGGATCTACTACACGAATGTTCCTGTTCTCTGGGATGCGCAAGTCCACAGTTCAGGCAATATCTTCATAGATCATTTCTATCGAATTGACCTCATTTTCATTTTTCAGTTTGTGCTTTCATTACTGGCACTGCTGTTCGCCTACGATGCGATTGCAGGAGAACGTGAAAGCGGCACAATGCGCGTGACAATGAGCCATCCCGTGAGACGTGGAAACATCTTGGCGGCGAAGTACCTCGGGGCGATGACCTGTCTAATCCTGCCGCTTATTATGAGTTTTATCGTCGCTTTGATTTGGATCGTATCAACCGGTTCAATCGTCTTGAGTGGAAATGATTTTCTACGAATTGCGGGTATCCTACTCACTTCGATTATCTATCTCTCCGCTATCTACCTGATAGGATTGCTTATCTCTGCTTGGGCGCATCGCACCGCCACAGTACTTATGCTGTCTCTGTTTGTTTGGGTGGTCCTCGTGTTGGTTTATCCTTCTTTTAGCGTCTCCATGGTTGATCAATTGACGAACCCGGTAGACAACAGGATATATTCCAGTGAAAGGGCAATTCGGCAAATCCTGCAGACAGTCGAGGACGAGGGGCGGAAATACCTCATGAACGATGACATTGAGGGAGAGAGTGATCACTTTAACGTGCAAGGGAACCGCAACGGTTTACATGTTGGTCTAAGTAACGGAAGCACAGCCACGCACATAAAATTCAGGGCTTATGATTGGCGTTCCATTGACCCAGAATCTGAGAAACGCATTCCTGACGTTATCCGCTACCATCAATTTTTGACACCGTTAAAATTTCAGGCAGCAGAAAAAATCGGGCTGGAGCGTCTGCCAGCATTAGAGCAAACTCGGTTTCGGAGAGCCAAAATCGCTCGAAACCTGCTTAGGCTTTCACCGGCAGCGATGTATAATCTTGCGACACAAGCGTGGACAGGGACTGACCTCTATGGGGTCGAGGATTTTTTTGAGGCAGCACGCCAATATCGACGCACGCTGGTTAATTATTTTTACGACGAAGGTGCCTTTTCAAGCAGACAGTGGTTCGCCAGTGATAAGGGCGCAATTGATTTAGACGATCTACCAAGATTTGTGTACCAGCGTACTGATCTCTGGACAAACGCTTTACGGGCACTCCCCGACTTGCAGATACTACTGCTGCTCAATGTTGCGTTATTTCTGGCGACCTTCGCAATCTTCGTCAGACAGGAAATCTAATGCTTCTTCAAGGTTGAGTTTATAGGTAATCCTGTTCGTAGTAGGGCAATTCATTGCCCCTTCCTCTCACTTTGAGGCAGTGCGATAAATCGCACTACTACGAACCCCCGTCAAGTTCAAAGTTGATAAAGCACTAACTGTAGGTTGGGTTGAACGGAACTGAAAAGAGACACAAAACCCCCAAAAGGCACAAGTGAAACCCAACACTTCAAACACCGCCTTCTATCAAGGACATAAAATGATTTTTCACATCGTCAAACGCGAACTCTATGATCACTTGAGCAGTCTCCGCTTCGCGCTGACAGCACTCCTAATTTTGATACTGATGATTGTCAATGCCGTCATGTTCGTCGGAGAATACAAGCAGCAGATAAACCGATATGGAAGACGGGTTCGTGCCTCACATGATCGGTTGAAAACCCGATGTGATAATCTGTATCATCTGGTCCAAAAAGGTCCAGGCGACCTTCACAAAAAACCGAGTGCTTTGGCTTTCTGTGCAGACGGTGGGGAAGAACTCCTATTTGGACGTGTGAACGGCGGTAGTGCCAGCCGAACGCGAGACTGGAGGCGGGGAGATAACTCCTACAAGTTCACAGAAATATGGCGGTTAGCATATCCACCTCACTTCGATCTAATGTTCATTGCAGAACAGATACCGAAAGAGAGAAGTATCATGCCAGCGTATATCAAAATTGATTGGGGGTTTGTGACGGCTGTCTTATTGAGTTTTATGGGTATTTTGTTTACATTCGATGCCATCTCCGGTGAACAAGAACGAGGTACGCTGCGGCTGATGCTGGCAAACAGTATTTCACGAAACACCGTGATTTGCGGTAAATTTCTCGGTGCATTTTTTACGATCTCTATTCCGTTTTTGGTTGGGACAATCGTCAGTCTCTCCATCATCTACCTCTCCGAAGCCGTTCAATTTGACGGTAGTTATTGGATGAGGTTGGGTGCCATCGTCTGTGTCGCGCTGATCTATATCTCAATCTTTATTCTGTTAGGAATCTTTATCTCCAGCCGCGTCAAAGAATCCTCAACGAGTCTGGCAATTCTGTTATTGATCTGGACGGTTTGGGTGGTGCTGATGCCAAATGCGCTCGGTTCCCTTGGCAACAGGTTGCAGTCCCGTCCGACGGCTAAAGAGTTCATCGCTCAGGCTCGAGATTCGCGCGAAGATTTACAAACACGCTATTTTGCTCGAATTAAAGAACCTCCCAGACGAGAAATCCCGGCGACAATCGCTACATCGTTAGGTGCGGAATACGTCAATAAAGACGCGGAATTACGCGATCGCTTGCACGCAGGCTACCTTTCTGCGGAACTCCGTCAGATCCAAACCGCTCGGTCGCTCACCCGTATCTCACCAGCGGCCATTGTGCAGTATGCTTTTGAGGCACTTGCGGGCACGGGCATGCCCCGCCATTTAGACTTCATCTCTCAAACGCGCCAATATGCAAGGCAGTTTCGGCAGTTTCTCATTGACACCAACCGCGCAGACCCAAAAAGTCCACACGCTATCGGTATCCCCGAAGGCACATCCCAAAAACCTGTGAATTTCGATGCTGTCCCGAAATTTGAAGATCAACACCGTTTTAGTGCGGATTTTAATGCCGCAATCGTTGACCTACTGCTATTAATCTTGTTTTTGTTAGTGTTTTTCGTCAGCACGTTCCTCTCTTTCCTGCGTACAGAGATTGGATAATTTTCAAACGCCATCATACCACCGAAAATTGATAGATTTGCCTACCGCAAACAGTCATTCCCAGATTTGATTTTCTTTGCTAAATGTGCTATTATTATAATGATTGATTGCAGTAATGCGCGGTAATGTTCGCGCCTGTTTTGTTCATTCTGTTGATAGGGGAAGGTGGTGAAGTTATTATGGACGGTATTGGTGTAAGTTTAGGTATTGGCATCGGTTTTAGTATCGGCTTTGGTGGAGGTTTCGCTGCGGGGATGGCAAGCACAAGTGAGAAACTCCAAAATCAGCTCCGCAAAGCGATAGATGACAATGAGGTTTCTATTCACGATAAGAATGGAGACCCCTTGACGATCGAAGCCCTCTTCGCTCTCCTCGATAAAAACTACAAAAAGGTATAACTTTGTAAAGATAAAACCCTCAATTTTCAAACTCACTATGCCAATACCAAATTTCCCTGATAAACATAAATCGCGTTCCATCATTACGCCACAACACCACGTCGCGTACTTCCGTCAACAAGGCTTCATTCCCGATTTCCCGATTCCCGAAAGTGTCATTTTCTGTTATGAAGGGAACCTTCTTGAGCGTATTGCCAATGTTGAAAACGTTGAACAGGTTCACGGGGTAGGTGGAGAATTCTATCTGCTAACTGAAACTGACAATCGCGTGGCAGTTAGTGGCAATAACGGCATCGGTGCCCCCGGTGTCTCAATGGTTCTTGAAATCCTGATAGAACTTGGTGTTAAGCGATTTATCAATGTAGGAATTGCCGGTGGATTGCAGAAAATCTCTCGTGTTGGTGATGTCGTTGTCTGTACCAGTGCCATTCGTGATGAAGGCGTTTCATATCACTATTTGAAAGACCCTTCGGCACCTGCGCTGCCATCTGAAAATCTGACAGCTGCCCTTAGGCAAACCCTTGAACGTGATGGTGTACGCTACACTGAGGGAACAACATGGACAACTGATGCCTTCTTCCGAGAAACAGTTGGGGAAATTCAGCATTACCAACAGGACGGAGTTATCACCGTTGAAATGGAAGCCGCCGCTTTATTTGCCATCAGTACGCTGCGCGGTGTGGAGATGGCATCGGGGTTTGTTATCAGTGACTTGGTGGCTGATTTAGTGTGGCATCCACAGATACTCGCCCAAGAAACACACGGGAGTTTATTCCGCTTGTATCAGGCAGCACGGGCAACCTTAAACGAAACGAATAAAGACTAACACCAAAGTAGGACTTACGCATTCCTCTTAAAGTCCCCCTGATAAGGGGGATTTAGGGGGTTTAAATAAGGAAACCTAAATGCCAATATTAACACAATCACATCGTGATCATTTCGATGAATACGGCTATATGGTCATTGAAAATGCCGTTCCAACTGAACTCTGTGAACCAGTCGTTGACGCAATTTTTGCGTTTTTGGAAATGGATCCTTCAGATCCGAATGACTGGTATCAAGCACCGCATAAACCTGGGGCTGGCATGGTAGAAATGTATTTTCATCAAGCGATGTGGAATGTCTATCAACATCCACCAATTCATCAGATTTATAGTGAGGTATACGGCACAGAGCGGATTTGGGTTCATATTGATAGAGTCAACATGAAACCACCCAAACATCTCGACCACCCTGAGTGGGACCATAAGGGCATGTATCATTGGGATGCGGACACCTCAAAACTACCGGTTAGGTTTAGCACACAAGGTGTTTTGTTTCTCAGAGACACAGCCGACAATCAGGGATCTTTTGTCTGTTGGCCCGGTGCGCATAAATCACTGATTGATGAAGAAAACCCGTGGGTACCAGAACTTACGCCGGAAATATATAAGAAAAAATTCATACAGGTACCAGCGAAAGCAGGTTCACTGCTTATTTGGCATGTGGCACTTCCGCACGGTAACGGGCGCAACACGTCAGACAAGCCACGGTTAGCACAATACATGAACTATTATCGCGCGCCTAACCCTATGAATGAAGAACGACGCCAAGAACGCCTTACACTGTGGCGGGAGCGCAGAGCATTAGGCCGCGGACCCTATCCTGGTGACCCAAGGGGTTGGGAAGCAAAAAATTATGAGGCACCAGAACTCACAACTCTGGGACGAAAATTATTGGGACTTGATTTGTGGGGTTAATATTTTTTAACCATCGCCCAACTCGTGGCTAACTTCCGTTGTGGGTCTATACTGAGTGCCGCTTGCAATTCATTCTCTCGGATCGCATCAATCTGATCTTCCGTTAAATTCACGCTGAAGACAGCAACCTCATTAAAAAGACCGAACATAAAATTACTTACCGGACATTTCTACAGAATAGAATTCCATATAACCAGCATCAATAAACATTAACATAGGAGTTAGCAATGGCTATAAAGATAGTCATCTTCGATTTATTTGAAACACTCGTCTCAGAATTCCACGCGGGTCGCCCTTCACACACCGAAGTCGCGCAAACATTAGGGTTACCTGTGAAGGAATTTCAGCAGGAATACCAGAGTCTTCGATTAGCACGACTTACCGGACAATTCTCAGATTATACAGCGATTCTACGGTATGTCGTTCAAAAACTTGGAGGCAACCCTCCTGAAAACACTATTAAGACACTCGCTGAGCACCGCTATTCCGCTGGTGCGGCGCATCTGCGTCGTGTAGAACCCAAAACCTCAATATGCTCAATGAAATCACCACCTTAGGTATTAGGCTTGGTCTCATCAGTAATACTGAGGGCACTGCAGTCTTAGATTGGGCAAATAGTCCTTTGTCCGGCTTTTTTGAGGTAACAGTATTTTCCAATGTGGTCGGAATGGTCAAGCCCGATCCTGACATCTATCAGCACGCATGTAAGAATTTGGACGTTGCCCCTTCAGACTGTATATTCGTAGGCGATGGTAATAGTGACGAACTTCGAGGTGCAGCACAAGTCGGGATGCTGCCATTTTGCGCCGCGTGGTTCCTCCGTCAGCACACAGATTTGCTTGGGACGGATATTATAAAGCAACGCGCCGCAGGCTATCCAGTGTTGCATCATCCATCAGAAGTGGTGAGTCGAATTCAAAACATTTGTGCCGCGAGTTGATGGCGAAGATTTGTGGTGTCGCCCATGATAATAGATTGTCCCGGAGGTCATGCTTTTTGGTATCCAATTTTCCTTTTTACGTTTATAGTAAAATCCAAAAAATAAGGCGACACTTTAGAGAACAGCAAACTTTTTCGCTGGCGGGGTTTGATGAAGTTTAATTATTTAAATCGGTAATTCCCAGGCCCGGTAGGGTTTTGCTTGGGTATTTCTGCGTATTTCAACAGCACTTTTCAAATATTTTCTCACCCCAGAGGGGTGATATGTCTATAGAAACGGTGTATTTAAGCGACCGCACTCCGTAGGAGTGCTATTGCTTCGCAGTGAGAATAAATAGGTGACTTGCGTTATAATACTTCTTGAGAATTGAAACATTAAGAAAGGAGATTATCTTCCATGAAACCACACGTCTCATATTTAATTTGTGCAACACCTCGCTGTGGAGGTTACCTGCTGTTTGAGGCTTTGGAGAATACGGGGCTCGCTGGAAATCCAGGAGAATACTTCTGGGAGGATGAACGTTGGGCTAAAGAATGGGGCGCAACCGATTACACCGACTTCCTCAATAAAGTAAAGCAGAAAAGTACAACCCCAAATGGAGTCTTTGGGACAAAACTTATGTGGGGCTACTTTGAAAAATTCATTAACAAAGTGCTTCAAATTCCACAATTCAGAGACAGAAATCTGTCACCACATGCAGTGCTAACAGAACTATTCCCAAATCTGAAATATATATGGATAATGCGCCGAGATAAAGTACGCCAAGCTGTCTCTTTATGGAAGGGACTTCAGACATTGATCTGGTGGAAAAGAACCGGTGACCCCGCTCCCGAATTGGAGAAAGAACCCGAGTACAACTTTGAGGCAATTGACTATTTCGTCCAAGAGATTGTTTTTCACGAAGCAGCATGGCAAACCTACTTCACACAATACAATCTTACCCCTTTCACGGTAATTTACGAGGATTTTGTACCCGCCTATGAAGAAACAGCACTCAGGGTTATGGATTGGCTGAAAATTTCTTATCCTGAGAACTTGGCGTTTGGCACCAGATGTCTCCAAAAACAGGCTGACAGCGTTTCCGAGGAGTGGGTTCAAAAATATCGTGTCGACAAACAGAAGCAAGAAAGTGATAACGAAACATACTCACCTTTCTCTATCACTTCTTGGGACTTCAAAACACCTAATATTTCTTGAATACCTTTAAAAAAAAATAACCGATGCAAAAATTTTTGAAAAAAATTTGACAAAGAGAAATTTATGTGTTATACTTAACATCGTTAAGTAAAATAACTTCGTAAATCAAAGGTGAAGCAATGGGTGTTAAAGAACGGAGAGCAAGGGAAAAAGAACAGTTGCGGCAGCAAATTCTTTCTGCAGCACGAGAGTTATTTGTCAATGAAGGTTATGAGAACGTCTCCATGCGAAAGATTGCCAACAAGATCGAATACTCACCAACAACGATCTACCTTTATTTTAAAGACAAGGCAGATCTTTTAGATTCGGTTTGCAAGGAAACACTCCTGAACTTGTTGAACACGCTTGAGAGGCTAAAAAGTGATAACATCGACCCCGTTGAGACGCTGAGAAAAAGTGGACGAGCCTATATTGAGTTCGGTCTAAAATACCCACAAGATTATAAACTCACGTTTGTTATCCGTCCGCAGTTCCAGAAGGGTTTAGGTTTGCAAGAGGGATCGGTTGGCGAAAAGGTATTTGATTACTTACGCGCAATGGTATCTGAATGCATTCAACAGAAGATATTCCGGCAGGAAGATGTTGAAACCACCGGTCAGGTGCTGTGGTCAGCGGTTCACGGTGTCACACTGCTCCTAATTGATTTCCCAGATTTCCCTTGGACTGAGAAAGACAAATTGATTGACACAGTAATTCACACAACAATTGAGGGTTTAAAGGCATAAATTTTTAAACTACTTGGCGAAAGTCAAGTATATTTTTTCGCTTGTAAGTTAACACTGTTCATTTATTTATCTATGTTAATAAATCAAAATTTGAAAGGGGCATAAAAATGAAAAAGCGAAACCTATCTCACAAACGCTTTCTTTCCACAAAAGAGAGTTCAGGAACTGAACGCATAAAGCATTATCGACGAAGCCTGTTCTCAATACTGATCCTCGGTGTATTTCTATCGGGATACTTGGGTTTGTTTGGTGAAGAGGTTGAGCAGATGCCGCCTGACCCCGCGGAATTCACTTTCGAGCAGTCCGAAGTCGTCATCGGCTCCGCGAAACGCCAGACCGTTTTGACAGGATTTCTCCTCGATGGCGATTTCGCCGAACTTGCCGTGGTGCACATTGACGAGAACGACAACCATCGCTTGCGTATCTACGCCTTCGGTGACAACACCTGGGCACCAAAAATCGACGCAAAACTGAGTTCCGAAGTTTTGTTCGTTGATGTAGCAAATATCGGCGGACACGACCGGCTGGTTACATACGAACACGGTGGCTTGAACTGGTTTGATCCTGAGTCAGCAATGGAACACACGTTGGTGGCAGTTAATTCCAACTTCAAGCCGCCCCGCAGCGGCGAAATCCCCCATGTAGATATCACTCATGACGTGAACGGCGATGGGCACGAAGACCTTGTAGTGCCGGACTCAGATGGATTCTGGGTGTTCATCCAGATGAGCGACGGTGCGTTCGCTGAGAAAGTGAAAATCGGTCCCTCCAGCGAGATGGAAAGGATCCTCGGAGCAGACGGATATCGATACGACCCCTGGTCTCAGAGTCGTGTCCACGAGATCGACTACAACAGAGATGGTCGCACTGACCTGATGTTCTGGGACGAGGACCATTTTGAGGTTCATCTTCAAGACAAACGCGGACTGTTTGCCCCGAACGCGAGAACCTTCACGACCGATGTGACATTCGACTCGGACCGGCTCTCCTCACTCACCATCGGGAATATGACAGGAAAAATGCTGCACTCGTTGGGTGACCTGAACGGCGACGGTGTCGCCGACCTTGTGGTTTTCAAGCTTTGGGGCAGAGACATCTCCAGTAAGCACTCCAGTTACGAGGTGCATTTCGGCGCGCCAACACCGGATGGTGGCATCACATTCTCACGGAACGTTGACATCTCATTCCAGTCAGACAAGAAAATCCAGCTTGGAATGGCCCGGCACGACTTTAACAGCGATGGTCAGGCCGACCTGATGATCACGACTATCGATATCGAATTCCTCAAAGGCAGCCTCTGGAAAAGCATCAAAGGGTTCATGGGTGATGACATCTGGCTGGATCTGGAGTTCTACCAAATGCAAGAAGGATGCTACCCCGACACACCCAACACTACCCATAGAATCGCGTTGGACGGAGTACCCAGTCATCGCGAGCCGGGGTGGGTGCCGCTGGATATCGTGCTTCGAGGTGGAACGCATGAAAGTCGGAATACCCAAAAGAACTACTCGCGCGCGTTCAACACGACTGTACGCATCGGGGATGTGACCGGCGATAGCCGCTTAGACCTGCTCCTCGGGGATCATCCTCGGATCATGAGGGTCTTCGTCGGCATGCCCGGATCAGGAATGTTCGCCCGACAATCTCAAGAAGTGGCAGTCGCCATGCCCAACGACGAGGAATACACCTGGCTGGTGGATTTCAACAAGGATGGGGTGCAGGACCTCCTCATGCATCATCCATTCACGCTACGAGATGCTCACGGGGCACCGATAGAATCCCCAGGAACCGAGTCGCATCGGGTAAGTATACTGATCGCCCGATAGACCGATTGTGTATATTTTTTTGACTATATGTTAACGCTGTTCATTTATTTATCTATGTTAACATAAGAAAACCCGACAGGAGAATAAAATGAAAAAGCGAAACCTACTCCACAAACACTTTCTTTCCGCAGCTAAGTGCATAAGACGTTATCGACAGAGCCTATTTTTAACATTGGTTCTCAGTGTATGTCTGTTGAGCTGTTCGGGACGATCTAACCAAGAGGTTGCTCCAATAATGATGTCTACTCCCACGGAGCTCACTTTTGAACGGCACGAAGTCGAAACCGGCACTGCGAAACACCAGACTGTTTTGACGGGCTTTATTCTCGGTAGTGAGTTCGCCGAAATTGCTGTAGTGAGCGTTGACAAAAACGACAATCGGCACTTGCGTATCTATACGCTCAACGACGGCACTTGGGTGTTGGGGATTGACGCAAAGCTGCGTCCTGAAGTGCTGTTCGTCGATGTTGCTAACATTGGTGGGCGCGATCGGTTGATTACATATGAGCACGGTCGTCTGAATTGGTTTGACCCCGACTTGGCGGTTGAACGGACACTGGTCGAAATTACGACAAGCTACAACACGACGGGTGAAGATGGAATCCCCCACGTCGATATCACTCGCGATATAAACCACGATAGCCTCGACGATTTGATAATGCCGGACATTGACGGTTTCTGGATAGCCACGCAATCGCGCGACGGTTCATTCACCGACCCGATAAAACTTGGCCCGCCCGATCCATTCCTCGACGAAATTGCTATGGACGATACGCGCAGCTACCGCGAGGTAGGGATAACACCCTTAACTGTCCACTGGTATCTGAGTCGTGTCCACCAGATGGACTACGACCAAGATGGACGTAGCGATCTCGTGTTCTGGAACCGGGACCATTTCGACGTTTATCGCCAAGATGCTCGTGGGATGTTTTCCGTGGTAGCAGAGACCTTCACTGTTGATATTCCATTCGACACTGACGGTGCCTACTCAATCGCCTTTGGATTCAGCGGCGAGAATATGTTCTCGCTCATCTCTGGCTTTAGGGAGAACACAAAACGGAGAGTGCTGCACACGTTTCAAGATATGAACGGCGATAACATTGCCGACCTGGTGATCCATTCGTTAGAGGGACGGAGTCTCGGGAAACAACGCAGCCGATACGAGGTGCATTTCGGCACACCAACACCTGATGGAATCGAGTTCGCACGGGATGTCGGTATGACAATCCGACCGCGAGGGACCGCTGGTGGTTTGCAGCCTTGGGGCTATTCGTCGCAGTGGTTCCAAGATCTCAATGGGGATGGTAAGGCCGACATTCTGTTCAAAGACGTAAAGACTGGGCTTATTGGGATGAGCCGCGCAATGCTCGGCAAGTCAATTGCAATAGATCTCGAGTTCTATCATAGGCAGGATGGTACTTATCCCGATAAACCGACTACCAGGCGTAAAATCAGACCGGACTTAGATATCTTTGAGAAAGATAGGGTCTTTTTCCCAATGGTCCTGCTTGGTGATGTGAACGGGGACGGACGTTCAGACCTATTGGTCGGAAAGCACTGGGAAGAGCTGCAAATCTTTCCCGGCATACCGGGACCGAAACTGTTTGCGCGGACACCTCAAAAAATGGCAGTCGCTATGCCTAACGACGAGCGAAACGCACGGTTGGTGAATCTCAACCAGGACAACAAACAGGACCTCCTCATACATTATCCATCCACTACCGAACCACATCGGGTGACACTATTGATCGCCCAATAAACAAAAAGGAGAAAACAATGACACGCACAATGTTTTGCCTGATCTGTATTTTTGTAGGGATAACCTTTAGTTTCTCAGTTCAGGCACAAGAATCGAATCTTACCGAAGATTTTGGTATGGGAAAAAATTTTGGTATTGGACTTCAGGGAACGACCCCTGAATTCGGTGGGGTCAGTCTTCGCTATACAGGACTGGCACCTGTGTACTTTCAAACCGTCGGACGTTTTATTCTCAACGATCAGAACAGCGACCACATGTTAGGTGCCGGTGTTTCGTATGCTATATTTGAACACCAAAGAAGGTGGCATCTATCCCGACTCTATTTTACCTTAGAAGGTGCTTGGCAATACAAAGAGGAACAGGATCTCCTTACCACGAGGTTAGGGGCTGGACTCGCCTTTGGAGGTGAACTTGTGTTTTCACTTGGCGGGATACCACTCGGATTGAACGTGGAAGTCGGTCAAGGATTTGGCAGGGAAAAAACCGACTCCGAATCCAAGGGGCTTGCTGGTGTTTACATAGGAATGGGCATACACGCCTATTTCTAACGTAAACTTGATATGAAGACCTGCAAGATGAAAGGCGAGAAGATTGGAAAGTGGGAAGACCTTTTCCACCCTTCCAATCTTCCAGCCGCCAGTCAAACACTTTCACGCTTTGCTTTCCTGTCTTTTCCACGTGATCATCAGTAGCCTACTGTTCAACCTGACCGATGTGCTTGCTGTGCTGAGACCTGTGCCTCCCACTCTTCCCACGTTGGTTTTTCGCCTTCAGTGACCACAACAAGTGGCACCCTACCACCTGCCAGTGCTTTGTTTTTCACAAATTCGGCGGCTTCACGCTGCTCGGCAGGCAAATCAGCGCGGTCGGGTGTCGGGAAATAGCGGAAGTCGATACTCCAACGGGATTTCCGTGTCGTGTTCACTTTGCTGGTATGTACGCAGAGATTTGACATGAACAAAGCACCACCCGGTTCAAGCGGAATAGGCACCGGCGTGCCACGCGCCTCAACGTCTTCCTCCATTCGGACGTTTGAATCCGCACCGCGCGCACCATCCAATAAACCCCAGCGGTGACTGCCCGGAATAACCCAGCAACACCCATTTTCGACTGTCGCTTCAACCAGCGGCACCCACACCGTGACCATGTGAAGCCCGCCTGTGTGTTTCTCCTTTTTCCCGATAGTTGCTTGGTCGAGATATTGGCTATCTTGATGCCATGGAAATGAGGTAATCACGCTCTGTGGGAGTTTCGTCCGTAGTGCAGGCGTACCGATATTCGAGACCTCAGGACCCAAAAGCAGGCGAAGCACATTGAGAACACCGGGGAGGTTGTAGAGATCATAAAACTCACGTCCGAACATACCAAAAGCCCAGTTGCGAGGTAGTATGTCTAATTCTTCACAGATCGCGGCATACCGCCGCTCAAAGGACTTGTCTTCATAACGCGACGACAGCTTGCCTTCCGTATACAATTCATCGCTATAGGCATCAACCTTTGCCTTGATAAAGTCGCGGATCGGATCTAAATTTCGGTTGTCGATAATATCCCTGAGCACCACATAACCATCACGTTCATAAGCGGTCTTGATTTCTTGATCCGTCATCAGCCTAACTCCTTCCATCGCTATTGTAGAATCTCAAAGGATATGTTATCATGAATGCGCAGCGGACGCAATACCAATTGATTTTTTTACTAATTTCATACACAAAGGAGAACAAACATGAAAATCACCGATGTGAAAGCGATGACGCTAAAGGGATATAAACAGTGGAACTACGTCCAGATTGAAACCGACGAGGGGTTGACAGGGATAGGCGAGGCACACCCTGGGGCGGGAATCGCTGAAATTATCCTGCAATTCAAGCGAATACTCGTTGGCGCAGACCCAACAAATATAGAACCTCTTTACAACCGCATGATCGGGGCAGCGAGCAATCGATATGCGATGGGCTTATCGGCGATTGGCGGGATAGAAACCGCACTGTGGGATCTGCTCGGAAAAAGCCTTGGGGTGCCAGTCTATCAGTTGTTGGGCGGGAAATATCGTGACCGCATTCGACTCTATGCCGATGTAGGACACGGAAAAGGGAACACCCCAGAGGGTTGGGCACAGCGAGCCAGAGAGGGCGTTGCAGACGGCTATCAAGCGATTAAATTCGACATCGATAACTCCGCAAACGAACTTAAACAGGATGCAGTCAATCGGGAATTAAGTACGGCAGAGTTGCAGAAAATGACAGCGTTGGTTGCCGCCGCACGGGAAGCCGCTGGTGATGAAATCGACATTAGCATTGACTGCCATAGCCTATTCAGCGTCCACTCGGCGATGAAGCTTGCAGAGCTTTTAGAACCATTCGATTTAATGTTCTTGGAAGACCCGGTCCCGAACGATAATGTCGAAGCGATGGCGAAGGTCAGCACTGCGACTTCTATCCCGATCTGTACCGGTGAGTTCCTATTTCGCCGAGACGGTTTCAGAGAACTTATCCAGACGCAAGCCTGTGATATGCTCCATGTCGATGTCTCTGGAACGGGCGGGATACTTGAGGCGAAGAAGATTGCAGATTTGGCGGATCTGTATTATATGCCGTTTGCCGCACACAATATCACATCCCCAATCGGTATGACAGCGACAGCACACGTCTGCGCCGCCGTGCGGAATTTCATCGTCATGGAACTCCCATATCACGCCGATCAGGTTGGGTGGCGATGGGACCTCGCTATCTCCGATGAACCCCTCCTTCAAGATAACATATTTGTGGTGCCGGAGCAGCCCGGATTGGGTGTCGAAATTAATGCAGAAGTCGCGCGAGAACATCTAATGCCCGGATCTGACCACTTTGGCACATCTTAAACTTCCCGCGATTTATAGCGAAATAACACCATATCTATAGTAAACCTGAATTAAAAATTCAGATTTTTTCCAATTATGACAACTATGCAACATATCGACTGTAAAATTGCGTCACTACTAATTGTAAGCCTAAAAGGTTAGAACTTACACAAATAGGCGATAAAGGGTTTTCGGGCGACAAACGGTTGGAGCTTAGAAGGACGTGTGTTTTTCAAAAGTAGTGCTACTTACGCGAATCACTATGGGGAACCTCGGTTCGTAGTCGCGCAATTCATTGCAAGTTACGTCCACCCTGTTAGTTATGGGAGGTCTCTGATGGAAAAAGATGACTTTAAACTGATTCACAGCATATTGTCAGGCGACGAGCATGCTTTCAGTATTTTAGTTAAAAAATACCAAAAAAGTGTCCACGCCCTGGCATGGCGGAAAATCGGAGATTTCCATATCGCTGAAGAAATCGCCCAAGACACCTTCCTGCAAGCACACAAAAAACTCGCTTCGTTGAAAAATCCGAGTCAGTTTGCCGGGTGGCTTTACGTGATCACAGATCGGCTTTGTAGATCATGGTTACGGCAGCGGCAACTGAAAACGCAATCGCTGGAAACTACCAGTGAAGAGACACTTGAAGAAACCGATTACTCGAACTATGTCCGCGAACAACGTGAAGAAGCAGCCGTTGAGCATCGTCGTCAAATCGTGCAAGGGCTCATGGAAAAACTGCCGGAAAGTGAACGGACGGTGATGGTACTTTACTATCTCGGCGAAATGACTTGTAAAGAAATTAGCAAGTTTTTAGGGGTGTCCTCGAACACAGTTAGAAGTCGACTTCACCGTGGGCGAGAACGATTAAAGAACGAAGAACCAATAATCCAAGAGACGCTTGGCAGCATCCCATTAAGTCCAAATCTCATCGACAACATCATGCGGAACATTGATCCAATCAAGCAGCCATCTCCTTCAGGAGGTAAGCCGCTTCTACCGTTAGCGGCTTTAGGTTCATCTGTTATTTTGGTTATTTTGTTGATGGGAGCGAGCAATCAATTCCTTGCACGTTCTCAGCAGCCTTATAGCCTTGATGCACAATCAGAACCCACAATTGAAATTGTTGATACACCCGTTATCCATAATATCATATCAAAACCTGATGTGCAAAACCGAGTTGGAAGTGATACTATCCCCGGTAGAAACAGTAACAAAGGTCTACCAACAGGAACTAAGTCTATGAAAAATAATACAGCACAAGAATCCACGCAATGGAATCTACCGGAAGATGCTAAAGCACGCCTCGGTAAAGGTAAGATAAGTGAAATCCAGTATTCTTCTGATGGGGCACTTCTCGTTGTTGCGACGGGTATCGGTATTTGGCTCTACGACACAACAACATATCAAGAGGTTGCCCTTCTTACAACACATACGAGTGCAGTCAAGTGCCTTGTCTTCAGTCCTGATGGAAACCTCCTTGCGAGTGCAGACGACGCGGGTAATCTTCTATTGTGGCATAGAAGCACAGGCGCACAAAAAGTGCTCACAAGGGGTCTGAAATGGGTCTCAAACCTGGTTTTCAGTCCCGACGGGAAAACACTTGCCAATGGAAGAGGCGATACTATCCGATTTTGGGACACTATCACCGGAGAACAAAAGGACGCGCTCACAGGACTCCCAGCAAATATCGGTGATTTATCATTTAGTTCCGATGGGAAAACAATTGTAAGTGTAACCGGGAATAGCGAAGTCTGTATACTGGATAGGATTACCGGTGAACCTCAGAAAACGTTCGCTGTGCCTACAACAGATAGTGTATTTAGCACAGCCTTCAGTCCAGATGGAAAAATAGTTGCTATTGGCAGTAGAGATGGTAATATCTATCTCTCAGATTTAAACACAGGTAAACTCAAGTTTACACTCACTGGACACTCGGAAGATATTGAGCGTGTCACGTTCAGTCCTGACGGTAAAACCCTCGCAAGTTCATCATATATAGACGAAACCGTACGGCTCTGGAATGTCGATACAGGCGAACACAAGCGGACACTCACTGAACACACGGGTGATATTGAGGGTTTAGCCTTCAGCCCAGATGGTAAAACCCTCGCAAGTAGCGGAAGTGGTGATGGCACCATCCGTTTCTGGAATGTCCACACAGGTGATCAAAAGCACGCAGTTACTGGACATACGGCTGGCGTCGATAGCGTGGCGTTCAATCCCGACGGAAAATTTGTTGCAAGTGGGTATGGCGATGGTGTGATTCGATTCTGGGATGCGGACACAGGATTACACTTGAAAACATTCAAACGACCAAATAATTACGAGGCATCCTGTCTGGTATTCAGCCTGGATGGCAAAACCCTCGCTTGTGCAGATGGCATAGACATCCGTCTACAGGATGCACATACTGGAAAAGAAAAAATGCTACTTACCGGGCATACCTGGTGTATGCATAGCATGGCACTCAGTCCGGATGGAGATACACTCGCGAGCGGGAGTGAGGACATGACGATCCGCCTGTGGGATATGCATACCGGTGCACATAAGAAAACGCTCAACGGACATCAGCACAGAGTCTATAGCGTTGCCTTTAGTCCGGATGGGAAAACGCTCGCAAGTGGCAGTGATGACAATACTGTACGATTATGGAATGTTGACACTGGCGAGACCGAGAAGATACTTTCTGGACATGCCGGTGAGTTTGAAGGGGTCGATAACGGTCCATCCAGTGTCGAAGGTGTCAAGAGTGTTGCGTTTAGTCCAGATGGAAAAACGCTTGCAAGCGGCGGTGGTGATAATGTTATTCATCTATGGGATATAGGGACAGGTAAAAGGAAGATGACACTCACCGGACATACACATTGGGTGTTCAGTCTGGCGTTCAGCCCAGATGGGAAAACACTCGCAAGTGGCAGCGTGGACAGCGACATCCGGCTATGGGATCCGCAGACAGGTCAGCAAAAGAAAACACTGACCGGTCATGGTAATTGGGTCAGAAGTATCGCGTTCAGTTCGGATGGGAAAACCCTTGTTAGCGGTAGTGATGATGGATCGGTGCTGCTTTGGAAAATTGATCCCTAAATATTACTATCTTCACGGTGGACAATCTCTATTTATGGTGGAAATAAAAATCATCCGGGTAAGGCACCTTGGTAGTTCACGCCGGTAAACATCCCGATCACCATCCAAAGTCCTACGATGCCAAACTCACCGATAATCAACCCCATAAATAGCGGTCGGAACTGTCGATAGTATCCGATACCGCCTGATTTCAGTGCTAAATACTTCAAGAACCAGCCTACGCACATACAGGACCAGAGGAAATAGGAAGAGTAAACTGCTCCCATCACATATCCAATTGGGTGAAGTTGCCACCACATAAATTGGCGCTGCATAATCAGTAGAAAGCCGGTGATACCAGCTCCCAAAATCATACTGTATGCCTCTCCTAATTTCGGGTCTTTCGGGTACTGGATCAGGGAAACCATGTGATTGAAGTATCTCGGTGAGCCGATGAAAGGACCCCTTTGTAGATTCAAGCCACCTTTTTCATAAATTAAGGGCAATGATGCAGCATAGGAAACGCCGATAGCCACAACAATAGCAAGTACCATTGCGCCGAGGATGCCCCTACGATTTAATCTGACTGGATCCGCCGCTTTGAAGCCGTGCAGAACGCTCGGCATCAAAATGCCACCCCAGTCGCGCATCATTACCCGCTGAAATCCCAGCAGTGCCAGACTGTTTGCGTCAACGATTCTTGAACCGGCGATAATCTCAAAATACTCCACAGGATACATCGGTGCTTGGATCAGTAGCATCCCGCCGTTGACCACCATCCACGACAACGCCGTAGAAGCAATCAGAAACAGTACGATAATACTACAAGCAATCCAAAACGACATCCCCGCATAGACACAGAGTCCCACCAGTAGTAAAAAACTGAAGATTGTTCCGAGAACCGCCCATCTATAGGGTAACACCTCATCCGAATCGTCGATCGCTGTGGAGGCAGCGGACTCCAGAAACGTTCGTTTCAAAAGGTCCTTTATGTGAGAACGACTGTTAAGCAAGAATGCGAGGACCATAACGCAATATGCAGCCATTGTCTGTCCTCTGGCGGAGATCCACGGGCTAATCGGGATGGCAAAAGCGTTGATAATTATGTACTGAAGTTTGAAGAATAAGAAAAAGAACCAACAACTAAACGATACCTCCATAGCAAGGAAGTATGTTATACCGATAACAGAAAAATAGAGAAAGAACCGAAATTGGGGCCACCAACCCATCACAATCCACGGACGCTCGGTAAAGGGGGTGTACAGGTCATACCGATTCGGAATGCGCGGGAGGGCGGGGAGATACTCATGCAGTCCGTTGAGTAAATGAAAAAGGGCAGCGATTCCGAAACCCACCCAAATAAGCCGATTTCTGAACAAACTGTTCAGCCCCGCGTGCATTGAGGTTTGTTGAACCATCTCTACGGGAACAGTAACGAGTGGAAATATAAATCGCTCACGTTCAACCCACTGCTTCCGCAACACAATTGAGACACAAATTGTCAGAGCATAGAGTAGTAGGATGAAAACTGTCCAGACGAAAAGCGGCTTTACCCAGAGTGCCCAAGGGACAAAAGACTCTCCTTCATAGAAATCGGTAACGGCATGCTCATCCCACACAATTAACCATTCAGGAAAGTATGGATGAAGCGTTTCTGCCCATTCGTTTTCAGGTGTAGCAAAATAGACCGGTGCCGCCAGATAGGGCAGTAAATACCCGATCATCCCTTTCGATGGGATCGCTGAGCTGACTCCCATCATTACCCATATCACAATTAACTCGCTCGGATTCAGCACCGCCCGCGGAAATGTCTTTTTTAAAAGGGGATTGACGATTAAGGTGAGAAAAATCAGTGTAAACACCGCTCCTAAAGGGAAGTGATTACCGGAAATATCTGTCCCTTGGAGGTAGTAGTCGTTATAGGGGGTAATTGCTGTTTGTAGAATGACGAGCGCCAAACCAATCAGAAACGCCCGTACGCTCATCATTTTTGGTGCAGCTTGCAAGCCAAAACTTGCCATAGAAAAGTCCACCCTGTTTTCTTTCTGGCAGCTAAGAATCCTTGTGAATCATTCTATCAAATCTTTCCTTTTCGCTTAAGGAAAATCTTGAGAGGTAATCCAAACTTGAATAAGGATCGTTAAACTGATATACTAACGGGACTACATCACTCTAATCGTAGGTACGTATTGTAAAACTCATAATCAGTGATAGATTCTCAATTCACAACTCACAAAACTCGTCCACCAGTCAAATGAAGCACAACGGAATGTGAATAACACTATGACAAGGAGATTCCATGCGTCGTAGAGATTTTTTAATTAACAGCGGTACCGCGTTAGCCGGGCTGGTCGTTACCAACAACACTCTGTACTCACAAATTATTTCAAATAGTGAAAAGAAAAACACGGAGATTCCAATGAAAACGCTGTTACTAACCAATATGAGAGCACTTACAGCAGCCTATCCTCAAGAAGTGTTGGGTATTCAACAGGCGATTGCAACGTTTGCCCGTGTACATAACGCTGGAATCCTTGACATCGATCAGGCTTATCTGATGAAGACCGGAGAGCACATTTCAGTACCAGCGTATCCCAACGCCAGACTGACAGCAATCGCAAAGGAAATCAAAAATGAAATCACCTCACGAACCAGCGGACAGTTGGATCTGCTCATATTGGTAGGAGATGAATCCGTTATTCCAATGTGGGAGGTCAATTTGGATGGGACACCCGTCCACACCGATTCTTTTTACATGGACTTAGACGGTGACGGTCTTCCAGAGGTTGCTACAACACGGATACTTGGGAATCCCGAGGCGATGCAGCGACAACTCAGTGAAACTGCCGAAAGTGGCGGACCGGAGGCGACGATTCTCTGTTCAGAGGATACACGTATACATTTGGAAACCCAGCGGTTTCTCGATGCACTTGCTCGACAAGGACACGAGGTCGCTGTGCTCGGAAGAGGTGGCGCGGAACATCTATCGCAGTCTGATCTAATCATCCACTTCGGGCATGGAAGTCCTAAACGGCTGAGCAATCGATTTGGTGAATCTTTCGTGTCAGCGAAAAGCATGCCGATGTTGCCGCGTCATCCGATTGCGATTGTTGATGGATGCGCGACCACACCACCCGGTTCAGCGTTGTTACGTGCGTTTTTGAACAATGGGGGTCGTGCCTATCTTGGCAGTACCGCGACCGTCTGGGGAATGATTCCGGCGCGTTACACCAATCAGTTAGTGATGCACTTTCTGGACGCTTACGAGGCACACCCGGAATGGACTCTGGCGAAACTACTCACCGTAGCACGTGCCGAATATGCCAGTGTGGCGCGTCTTCCCGAAATATTATTGGAACTTGAACGGACAGGGACTATCAACGTCGATGGAGATATGGGAACGCACCTGATGACCTTCTTACAATGGCACGCCTATGGGACACCGTTTGCTCATCTACATCAAGGGGATGCTCAGTCGGTTTTTGCCAAGCATTCTTTGGTTGAAACTCCAATATCTCTGAAGGCAAAAGAGGGAAACGCAGTTGAAGCAACCTTCAATTTAGCCGATGGGGACGGTCAGCCAATTCTCTTTCTCCGCGCAGATTGGCCGAATTCAATTTCATCTTTGCTTACGCTTCGGATCCATCAAAATGGGAAGATACTTCATGAGTTGAAAGGAGACGAACACATTATCTATCAGCGCATTGAAGATATTTGTGTTGGTGGTTATGTCAATGGAGATATGTATCACGCCTATTGGCTATTACCGCTGCAGAGAGAGGAGGGCCAAAACCAAGTGCGCATCCAAGTGAGGGACGCGGCTACGCTTGGTCCGCTGGCTAACTTGATTCGGGTACGTCAAAACCAAGTCCGAGGTGAACAGGTGAACCCAGAGATGGAATTGCGCGTTTTACCGGAGTCTGTAATCGAAATTTGGCCCGAATGGGAGACCATTGGACCACCTGAGAAGGAATAATTGTTAGAGGCATGACCGTCAATCTAAGAGGTTTCGTTTAGAAGAAACCTCTTACAACAAATAACTATCTATGGACTATCACCGAACGTCGGTTCTTTCGCGGGGCGGACTACCCACTCCTCAAAGGCAGCTTTAAACGATCCTGTCGTGTCACCGAAGTAGAGATGCTGGATACTGTCAACCGGAAGTACTACCTCTCCATAGATTGACGAGCGTCCCAATAGCGTGCCATCTCTAACTTCAAGCGGCTCAAAAACCAGGATCGAACCGTCGGTTAATCTGACGGATATTTCAGACTGGATGGCTGTCGGCTGTTGGCTCTCAGCATGAGAGACTTTCGATTGACCAGAGCCATCTTTGCTGATTGATGATCCCTGATCGTTGATCTCTTCTTTGCTTACATTGACCACTCGCGCCACACGTTCCATAGGAACAGAAAACTGCCGTAACTTTGAGTCAAATTGAATTGTCTGTCCGTTGAAGCCCAACAGTTTCCCACGTTTCATATCACCGTTCTCTGCCACTAAGATATGGCTCGGTGGATTGTCGCGACTGAAACGCGGCACGGTTAGTGCACGCTCCAATTTTACGTCTAATTTGTGGGATCCGCCATGATTATGCGTCAATTCGGTCCAATCCTGGCCTGGGCGAACGTCTATTTCTTTGCCATTAACTATGAATTTTATTTCGCCATTTTCCAAGTTTACATTGCCACCCTCTGCCAAAATTTTCTCCAAGTTAAAATCCCCTCCGCCTCCGGCATTCCGGATTACGATCCTATGACCCACTTGTAGTTCTCCGTGTAGTTCTCCCCGTCCCAAAACGGTATAGGAGCCCTTGCCGCTTGTCACACGCCTCCTGTTGAAATATGTTGCATGTGTTCTGCCGGAGAACTCAAGTGCTTTTACGGACGCTGAATCAATGCGTTGTGCACTGATAAAAGGGGACCGGAAACCGATAGTCGCTTCACTGTATGACGAGATTTGACACGGAAGAATCTCTCCGTTCCTGAGATGCAATACATGACGGAACCGCGAGGTGTCAATGGGCCACGTCTTCGAGGCACGTCTATTGTTCCGTTCTATGTAGGCTGATTGAGTGTTCGCCAATCGTACTGCCTCCGATGCGCCGACCGGTTGCCATCGGATCAACGATCCCTCTTTCCCTCCGAATGAGGCACGACCCCGGAGACTCCCAGATGGATGAAACAATCTGTCTTCATTTTCAACCTGTTCGCGAGTCTTAGCACCTTTTGGTTCCACACGAAGCACTGATGCACCCGCAAACGCGCAGTTTACTGGTTCATCTGCGAACGCGGTCTGTAATCCCACACCGTCTGAATTTACTTGTGCAATCTTACCTCGCAAAATCGCACCGTCTGGGTATGCCAAACCAACGGAATGGTCCATTTCGGCTAACGCATTCCCCGATTGAACAACGCGGTCAATCTGTTGAATATCAATGTCATGTCGAATCCCATTTTCGTCAAGGACATAGGTGCTTTCTTTCTCAGCAAACAGTTTACCGTAAAAGACCTGCCCGTTCATCATGTGGATACGCGGTTTGGAAGAATCGATTTGCTGCTTTGCAGCACCAGTAGACTGCTGATAAACTCTCAACCGCCGCACCGTTAGATTTTGACCTCGATTGAAAATATATACACCGGATTCCTCAACCGTCTGCTCGACACCGTCCAATTTCAACAACAAATTGCCAGCAAAATCAAAAACCTCCAGTACATCGGTGTCACCATCATAAGCGAGGCGCAAACGAAAGCTTCGTCGATCAGGCTCAATCGTCAATACTGGCTCAAACAGCGTGCCTTGAACGACCACCAACTCGTTAACCCAGGTTTCTAACCGTAACGCCTCGTATAGATTTTTACCAAGCGCGAAAACAAAACCGGGAGGACGCGCGGCAGATGCTAACTCCAGGTCGATCTCAAAATACTGGGGCCAGTCAAGTGCATGGAAGATTTTTGCCTTGACTTTATCTGTCCGCGGGTGACCGCTGCGATCTGCATACCAATCGGATCTTGCATCTCCACCAAATAGAAGCACGGGTTTCTTCGCATCCTCCTTGGGCAATTTCCAATTCGTCAATTGGGAACCGTCGAAGACAAGATTAGGGTGTACACGACGTTCAAGGGTATAAATCGCTGCACGATTCACCCGAAACAAACCGTGTCGCTTACTGGAAAAGAGAAAGGTGTCGTCATCCGAATCAATGATGTCAGCCATCCAGATATCTCCTGATACGGTGCCGACGCGAAAAGCTTCCGTTGCGGGTACGGACTGTTCGGGAAAGATAATCGAATCCAAGACACCAATATCAATAACCAGATCATCCGAAAAATGGGGTGATGCCCAGCGGATCGCTCCAGAGGTACTTTCCAGCAATTTACCCAGAAGAATATCACCATTTTTCCAGCGCAATTTTTGTGTATAGACTTGCGAAGTTTCTGTTTCCTGAGCCTGTGTCATGGAAGTCCACAACATCGTCACTGCAGCGACAGCAACAAATAGCCTTTTCAGATTCCATTGCATTGTATCTCTCCTTTTTTTAGGGTTGTCATTTACCTTCCTCGACACAAAGCCCCTGCCTTTAGGTAGGGGATATAGTGTCGCCCTTGTGAATTAGACCAAAGCGTTTCTTTGAAACCATTTGACTTTGACCTAAAATTGTAGTATCATTAATACCAGACACTTGGATAACATTATCACCCCCTACAACCTGTAGGGGTGTTATCCGCTACCGTGATAAGTAGTCAAAAAGTGTCAGGTGTCAATACCACCGAAAAAGTATCAGAGAATGCTAACGCGTAATTGCACGAAAGTGTGAATCGGAGCAGAGGTGAAAGTCTGCACGTTGTATTGCATTCTCATCTTCAACTTTTCTCTCCATTTTGGAGAGAGGTAGGCAGGGATACCCGTGAAAGTTTCCGCACGATATGCCCTACTGACGCTTTTTCAGTCTATAGGGGAATTGCCTACTGGTGGAGACGAAGTAAGACGCTCAACCTTCGGGAAGAACGCAAACGTCTAAGAAGCCGAAGCCCCACGCTTTAGCGTGTGGGTGGTATCACCTTTCGTAAATGGGCAAGAGACGATAGTTTAATGCCAAGGCGAGGATAGCCATTCCTGTTCCATAGGCTCTGCCATGGGAACTCGCGAAGCTGCCGTCTTCTGCCTGCATTTGTTGAAGCCGCTCAATGGTTCTTCGGTTCCAAGCTTTCCACGCCTCAAAGTCACTTTGAAACAGTGCCTGAGCCATATAATAAAGATTATAGAACGGGTGTCCGGTGCCGCGATGATCCATTCGACGCTTGATGAATTCAGAGGCAGCTTTGTATTCAGGGGTATCTTTTCTTTTCGCAATCGCATAAATCAGGACTCCTATTGCTGAGCGAGTAAGCCCACCGCCGTGACTGCTCGTCATCTGATACGTTACACTTCCGTCTGCCATCGTGTGGGTCTGGAAAAAACTCACCGCTTTGTCAACCGCTTCGTTGGGGATTTCAATACCGGCGTTTCGTGCGCCGAGTAAACCCATCAGTACAGTTCCAGCCACGGTTGTGTCAGCATCTTGGGATTCCGGCGAGTAACGCCAAGCCCCCCACGGATTCTTCTTTTGCGCGGTCAACGAAGAGCGCACGGCTAATTCTAACGCTTCGCCGAGCGTACGCCGCCGTTCGGACGGAGCGTCGCTGCCTTCCCAAAGCAGTCGCTCGCTGACTGCCCCATACGCTTCGGACAGTGCTAACAGGGCAAAACCGTGTTGGTACATGGATCCGTGTCCACCCCAGCGCCCACCGATGTATCCCGTTTTAGCATCCTGATTAATAATGATATTACGTAAGGCTTTACGAATATTAGTGGCATAGGGACCAAAGTCTGGGTCTTCACCACTCGCCATCAACGCCATCACACAAATCCCTGTTACACCGGGTCCATTGCCTGATCCCGACCAGCTCCCGTCGTTCATTTGCGTGTTAGTGAGATAGCGTAAACCGCGATCGTTGATGATACGGACCGCCGCAGGTACACCGGTTCCATAACGAAGGTCGGCATCCTGTGCATAAGCCGACTCAATTGAAAACGTGGTCAGCATGATTAGAAAACTGGAAAACCCGATAATGCATGTGTATTTATTCATCAGAAACCTCCAACTTTTTTCTATTTTCTTTCCAGCCGCTCGCCGACTTCACGTTGAAAACCAACGCGCATAAATGTTACCATTTCCTGCTGCCAAGGACTCAACTTTTTGTCATCCATCCGTTTCAGAAGTTGACCCAACAGGTCAAATGCAGCCTTTACGTTCAACAGATCAACAGTCAGTTCCGCTGCTATCGCTTCTAACTGTTGCCGTTGTGCACCGTCCAAAATCAAGTGCGTACTTAGACTTGTCACTGCCAAACCACGCAAAACCTGTAGGTGAAAGGACTCTCTTTCGGCTTGGATTTCTTTATACTGCGTGAACGCCTCTTTGGAAAGAACATCTTTTATTGTCTGTTGGTAGAGGGGATGCTTTGTGAGGTCAGCGTAAGGTAGTTGTCTTCGTATCATTCCGTCCTCGTTCCCTAACTCTCTACGCATATCATTAAGCTCCTCAGTAGCATGTTCACGTTTCATTACACCAGTCTCAACTAATCGCATAAGTCCTGCTTCAACTTTGTGAAACATCGTTTCAGCCTCTTTGTCGCGCGCCTCAAAGTATTGCTGAAGGACACCTTTGGTAGCGACAGCCAAATACCGCGAGGCGTTTTCGTCGAGAGGTCCCAAGAGTTCGGTATGCACCTCAAGTTTTGCTTCAGCGAGCTCCCACGCTTGAGATTCCAAAATCGAAGGAATAAATCCGTTGCTTTTTCTTATCCAATTGGTATTAACCAGATTCTGCCAAATTTTGGACTGTGCTTGGCTTAATATCCCATCTAATGAGATTTCCAACCTATTATGTATCAAATTTACTGTTTCTCGTAAATCAATCTCCAATATGCTGATTGCGGCTGGAAAAGATTCGTTCTCCGTTGTGCTAAGTATCAGTTTCTCAACATTTTTGCGTTGATCTGCTGTCAAACTGAGTTCCTTATCAAGCCACGAGATTATTCGTTGAGCAACTGCTTGTTGATCTCGTTGTCGCAGTGTTTTGATGAAATCTATGTAATCTTGAAGCTGCGTTTCAGTCAAGTGTCTGGTAAATGCTGCCCTGCAATCGGGGTGTGACAATAACCCCGTGAGCAATCCTATACTGCCTTCTTGTTCTGTTCTTGCGAATGCACTCACGCCTCGGTTCATCTGTTCCAGTACAGTATTGAGTGCTTCAAGAATTGACTGATGGAGTGCTTCAACAACCGGTTCTTTTAGGTTGTAACGCTCGCCAATGCTTTCAGCGACATGCTGGATCAAACCCTCAGAAAAACGCTTTTCGGTATTGTCCTTTTTGAGCATTTTGAGGTGGATGATGTGGGCACCGTCATCAACAATTGTAACAGGTTTCGCAATCTGCTCGTTGTACCCTCTTTTGTATAGGCTAATGATATAACGTCCTACAGGAAGATTAGCGCGTTTATATTCGCCATTGGCATCTGTCGTTGCTGTCCATTCTTTGCCGTCCTGAGCAATAATCTTGACTGTAACGCCTTCAATGGGGTTCTGTGCTTGGGTGGTGTCGGTAATTGTGCCTCGGAGCGTACCGCTATTTGCCTCCTGATTCTGCGCGAAGCCAACATTGTAAGGGTTGGGTAACCCAACCCCTACGACACAAGCAGTGACGATTAATAACACAAAATTAAAACGAATCATCTATTTTGATCCTTTTCACAATTATTGCCCCCACATCATTGGAGCGAACACACGTTCAAACTCACCCTGCTGCCATGGTGTCAGGATTTCAAAGTTTCTCTCCCGTCGGAAAAGTTGAAAAAACATAAACTCCGCCGGTTTACTCCCGGCATACGGAACAGGAGCCAAGTGTGATACTGCTGTCTCTAACTGCTCCCGTTGTGAATCGCTTAAAAGGAGCTGCGTATCCATGCACGCCACCGTTATATCACGCAGAGCCTGTAGACGCAAAGCCTCCCTTTCCGCTTGGTGTGCCTTATACCTTGCAAACGCCTCTTCAGAAAGGACATCCTTGATAGCCTGTTGGTACAGTGAATGATTCGTAATGTCGGAAGCACTGGTTTCATGCCTTTTGTGTATGTTTTCCCGTTTCCGCAAATGTTCCTTCATGGCTTGGAGTCTTTTAGCAGCCTGCTCACGAGTCATTTCACCAGCCTCAACTGCCTTCATGAATTGTGTTTCAAATCCCCTTAATACGATTTCGCGACCTTTGTCTTGGTCTTCAGAGCCTTGTTCAGCTACACCTTTAGCGGCGAGTGCCAAACGCCGAGCAGCACGCTCATCGAGAGGGCCCAACAATTCGGTATGCGCTGTTAACTTAGCTTCAGTGATCCATTTCATTCGTTCTTGAGATTTCGCTGCCCTATCTTCGATCTGAATGCTTTTCTTCAGCACCTCAGCTGCTTTTTCATTCACCTTATCAGCCCCGACCACCTTCCGGCGGATAAACGCAGGTCTTTTTTGGGGGTCCAATTTATCAACCAATTCCCACCAAAGTTTGGACTGGGTATCGCTCAAGATGCCATCCAGGGAGACTTTCAATTTAGAGTACGTAAGATTTATCGCTTCTTGTGAACCGATCCCTAAGATGCTCATTGAGATCGGGAAGGGTCTGTTTTCTGCTGCGTCAAGCAGCGATTTCACAACCCGCTCGCGTTGGTCTACTGTTAAACTGAGTTCCTTGTCGAGTGCGACTGTTATTCGGCGCGTAACCGCCTGCTGATCTCGCCGTCGCCGCGCCATTGTGAAGTTCAAATAATCCTGAAACTGCGTCCCACTCAAATGTTCGGCGAATGCCGCTTGGTAAATCGGATGCGACACTAACATTTCAAGGAACACTGTGTTCCCTTCCTTCAATGCCTGCGCGAAATCATTCAGAACTCCACCCTGCCATAGTGCCCTTTCAATTGAATCAAGAATTGATCGATGGAGTGCCTTTACCTTTGCCTCGTCCAGATCATAACGTTCACCGACACTTTCAGCAACGCGCTGGGGCACTGCTTTAATTTGCGTGGTGATAGTTTCTATTGTTTTCGGTCGTTTTTCCGGCAATGGTTTAACCAATGGTTCAACATGGTTTCCTTTTTCAGCCATTTTGAGCGGAAGGAAGTAGGTACCCCCATTAAGAATTGTCATCGGTTTACGAAGCGTATCTTGATAGCCTTCTTTAGATGTACTAATGAGGTAGCGGTCTGTGGGAATACCGGTGCATTCATAATTGCCGTTAGCATCCGTTTTTGCTGTGAATTCCTTGCCGCTGCGCCCAACAATTTTGACCTCAACACCCTCAATTGGGTTCTCTGCTGGAGTTGTATCCATAATCTTGCCTCGGAGGGTCCCACCAGTGATAGGTTTATCTTCTGCAAAGATAACACCAACAGATGTAATATTGACACAAACAACTGCTATTAACACAAAACGCAAATAAGCCATCTGTTTTGATCCTCCTTGCAATCATCTCCGCCACATAATTTGACCGAACACACGTTTGAATTCATTCTGCTGCCAAAGGGTCAGAATTTCAAAGTCTACCGTCTGTGGGAAAAGTTGGAAGAACATAAACTCCGATGGTTTCTCTTCCTTAAGCGGACCGGGTACCAATTGCGATGCTGCCGTTTCTAACGCTTCCCGCTGTGTATCGCCCAAAAGCAGCTGCGTATCCATACACGCTACCACCAAATCACGCAGCACCTGTTGATGCCAAACTTCTCTTTCCGCTTGGTACGTGCTATACTGTGCAAACGTCCCCTCAGAAAGCACATCTTTGATCGCCTGTTGGTACATCGGATAATCCGTAATGTCGATATTCGTCCCTTCATCTCCCCACAATTCATCCATCGCGTCGTGAGTTTTGTCTTGGGCTTCAGTGTACTGTTGTGCCACACCTTTAGCGACGAGTGCCAAGCGTCGAGTGGCGCGTTCATCAAGAGCACCTAACAATTCGGTGTGCGCAACAAGTTTGGCTTCGGCGATTTCCATAATTTGCTCTGGAGATGCCGCTGTGCCTGCTGGGTTAAGTTCAATCCAAGGTTGCAGTTTCCCTGGTGGGTCAATCCTGACTTCATTAATCACTATTTTAGTTTCTTTCTTTATTATTTTAACAGGTTCCGACCCCTTCTTGCGGATAAACGGACGCTTTTTCTCCTGTCCCTCAACTTTTCCCTTATCTACCTTTTCATTCTCGACTTCCACTTTGACATCGGGTCCGGGCATGAAAAAAACGTTACGCTCTCTGTTGGCGTTTGTGTTAACCAATCCTTGCCAAACCTTGGACTGCGCCTCACTCAAGAGGGCATCCAAAGAGACGTTCAACCTATAGTGCACCAGATGGATCGCTTGCTGCGAACTGATGCGTAAGGTGCTCATTGAGATCGGAAAGGCTTCGTTCCACGCTGCGCCGCGCAGCACCTTCGCAATTTTTTCGCGTTGATCTGCCGTCAAACTGAGTTCTTTGTCGATTAACATTGTTAGTCGACGAGCGACCACCTGTTGGTCCCGCTTCTGTCGTGCTTCTGTGAAGTCCAAATAATCCTGAAGCTGCGCCTCGCTCAAGTGTTCAGCAAACGCTGCCTTGCACATTGGATGCGATAATAACATTTTGATCAACGCTACATTACTACCTCCTGCTGCCTTGCCGAAGACCAATATATTCCTGCTGTCCTGTTCCAAGGCGGTCTCGACAGATTCGGGAATTGACGAGCGAAGTGTATTGATAGCTGCCTCATCCAAATTATAACGCTTACCGATACTTTCGCTGAGAAGTTGACGCAAGGATTCAATTCGCGGTTTCAGGACAAGACTCATTCTTCCCGGCTGTAGTTCAAAGGGCGGCTTAATGTTACCTTTTTTTGCCATCTTGAGCGGGACGAAGTGGTCACCCCCCTCAACAACAGTAACAGGTTTCCCAACGCGCTTGTCGTATCCGTCTTTAGATATGCTAATCAAGTAGCGTCCGGCAGGAAGTCCAGCGTGTTTGTAATTCCCGTCTGCATCTGTCTTTGTTGTCCATACCTTGCCGCCATCTTGCGCTTGTGCAATGATCTTGACCTCAACGTTCTCAATGGGGTTCTGCTCTGGTGTTAGGTCAGTAATCTGTCCTCGAACGGTTCCACCGTTCGTAGCATCTTCTTGTGCAAGGGCGATACCGAACGACAGACTGCCACAAGCAAACAATATTAACACGAATCGTAAATAATTCATCCGATCAATCCTCCTTGTGATTACTTTTTTCTATTGTAGCCAGTCCCGTCTGCCATTCCTGACCTTTCTTGCCCGCGTAGAGCATGGCGTAGGTGTCACCGACTTCAAAGATTTGACCCGTCAACACGCCATCGCAATCAAACGCGTCAGGGTTGTCCGATGGTGTAAATATAGGGTTGTAAGGGTTCGGCTCGAAGGTCTGGAAATCACGAGTCCGCACATGCCCGATCCGCCAGACTTCGCCGTCGAATCCACCATAGAGGATGTGGAAGTACTGTGGTCCCTTGAACAATTCAGTTTCACGCACTGCTCGACTGTCCCACGCTTGCCCACTCCCCTTGAAAACAGGGTTGGCAGGGTTTTTTGTGACGGATGCCGGATTGCTTGTCGGTGCTGTCGCATGACACATCGTCAACCCCTCTCCGAACAAATGCGTCGCTTTCCCGGTATAAACGATGTGAATCGTGTCATCCTCTATAGCAACTGAAGGGTGCGTTGAGCCGTGCTTTTCGTGTTCGGTATCCGCAGGAATGACAGGGGTGCGTTGGACACGCTGCCAATCACCCAAGTCTCCATCACTTACGAGCAAACCCGTCTGTTCAGGTGTCGTTTCCCCCTTACCCCGATAGTACATGTAGAACTTGCCGTCAGCAGGATTTAGGAACGGGAAAGGATATTCAACGGCTGCGTCATCGAAACCTTCCGCTGAAGGCTCAAGAATAGGGTTCCGGGCATCCTGCGTGATGTCGGTGAGGTTGCTAATAGGGGCTGTCGCATGCATTATCAACCAACGAACACCAAGGTCGCGCTTACACCAGATGTAGTGGACCGCCTCATCAACGATAATCGCGTGGGTTGCTGCCGCCCAGAGCGGTGGTGGCAGGGAAATAATCGGATTGCCCACCTCAACCCTCTTAAAACTGGCGAACACCTCGAAGGGGATAGCACCCTCTGGCTTATCGGTCATCGGTTTCTCCTCTGCTTTACGGCACATTCTGTACCTACTGCCTTCCTTCCAAAGTGTCGAAATAGGCATCCAGTCCTTGGCGGAACTCTTCCGGCAATACGCGTCCTGCTTTGCCAGTTGCCTGCCTTGGTGAGCGATTTTCGATAAAGGCACCGCTACTGTCGTCACCGACACCAACGAGCATCAAGGCAGAAGCGGTGGGTGGTGGAGCGGTTATTGTCATGGGTGCGTTCGGAACCCGTCCAGTTTGGAGTAGGATTTCAATCACTTCCGTTATCGCTGCAATCGCTCTGGGACCGGTATCTGGCTCTGCAAGGATGTCTTCTACCTCGTCCATAACCTCGGCGGCTTGCATTACCTGCCTAAGCTGTCGTTGAATCAAGGATTCGTGAGCATTCGGCAAGAGGCTAATCTGTGCTGCGACTTCACGGGTATCCTCGGTGAGCGTGATCTGAGTATCGTATAATTCAATGCTGCGCTCACTGTATTCATCTGCACTGAGTGCTTCCTTCGCCTGCTCAAGTTCCCGTGTCTCTTCCCGCAACTGAATCTCGCGATTAATGATGCGCATCACTTCCACAACGATTTCTGGTGGTAGGTTCGGTCGCGTCTGCATTTCCATCTCCCCAGGCGGTCCCCCTTCAGGTAAAGGGTCTACCAACTGTTCCGCCCACCGATCCAGTGTATCCGCCCAGAATTCCGCTTCAATCGTCGATTCACCGATAAAATTGTTCCTAATTGCTTTTGCCATGTCCTGCAGCTCGTTTGATACAACAGCGTCCTGCATCTCCGAAAGCACACGCGAGAGATTTTCAGAAGGACGCCGGTCGGTATAAGCGACCATGTCTTGCAGGAGCGTAGATGTGGCTTCAGACTCAGCGATCTCGCGTTCCGCCAACCGCTCCCGATTGGGATGATCCCGCATGGTGCTGTCTTCAGGACGGAAGCCCTCCAGATTGTTGTTCGCGTCTGCCGCGATGTCGAGCTGCTTTCGCAATGAGGCTTTCAAGTGCTCCCGATGGACCTGTTTCTCCGTCTCCTCTACTGCGCTGCCTACAAGACCGAACCCATCCAGATTGTTCAAGTCTACTGCGATGTCAATCTGTCGTCGCGATGCGGCTTTCAAACGCTTCACGAATGTGCTGTTTTCAAAACCGGTGAGCAATCTACTCATTTCTTCCGCCAGGTCTCCAAAGGCATCCAACAATTCCTGCTGTTCTTTGACCGCCTCCAGAACGAGTTCTGCTGTCTGAGGTGCTGGTGGTTCCTCCTCGTCATCGCTATCTCTACCACTCCCTTTGAGAGTCGTCCTTGGAATTCCAAGACCACCGACGGTTTGTGGTGCTTGCCCTGGCGCGTCTTCAGCCTCGTTGAAACCTGATTCAACATCAACGACGAGCGGCGTAGGGTTGGCGGGTATATGACCGGGTTCACCCTCTGGTTGTTTGCTCCGATTCACGACGACACTCTCACCGGGGGTATTTGGATCTTCTGGAATTTCATCTAATCCTTCAGGAGGCTTCTCGCTATCGGGTCCGTACTTCTCCACCTTTTCCAAGTTATTAGGTTCACCTGCGGAAGGGGACGGGGGTCCCTGGGCTGCCTGATCTCCTTGTGCTGTGGCACCCGAAGGCTCACTTTCCGGAGGAGATCCAGGAGACTGACCGGGGGCTTCGGCTGCCTGCGCGAGTAAATCCGCAACAGAGGGCATTCTCTGTCCGGCGATCTCTTCAAGTTGTTGTAGTATTTCCGCCCACGACTCAAGTTTCTCTGGATCGAATTCATCGTTTTTTGTTGCTTCTTTCACTAACCCTGTCCCAAGTTGAACCAGGCTATCAAGTCTTGCTGCATTGGCACGTTCCGCAGCCGCTTGCTCCTGTATCCTCTTTCGCTGCGCCGGATCGTCAAGTGCTTCAGGTGGTAGACTACGCAGTTCGCGGTTGGTTTGATACAGTTGTAATTCTTTGTCGTGGACCTCCTGTGCCGCGCCGATCCAAAGCTCCATCTGCTCCACGAGCCACTTGAAATGTTCTGCCGGCGTAAGCACATGTAGCACAAGGGCGGGTGAACGGACGCGCTCGCGACCGGGCAAATAATCCTCGGCGAAGGCGCGCAGGCGTAGGCTCTGTGGACGTACGTCTTCACGCTCCGCAGAAAATGTGGCAGCAACTGTCATGTTGTCCGCGGTCGGTGTGCCAGAGGATACTGTTTTCTCACCATTGGTAGGATTTGGATTGTGAATCGCATGCTCTATGCCTTCCCACTCCAAACCCACTTGCTTCACACCAAAGTCGTCCCCTGCTTGAATCTCGAAGGTAAGGACTTCAGTGGAAAGAAGGACTTGATTGTTCTTGAGTTTGTTAAAGCTAACGGTCGGAGACTCATCCTCTTGGACCTCTAATTGTAGCACTTGTGGTTCACGTGCAACAAGCCCAAAACGATCGCGCCACGCCAGTTTCATCTCCGTCTGTGTCTCTACACTGATTGGTTCAGTCGTCATACGAGTCCCGGTGACACCTTGTGGACGACCGTTCAAAGTTGCTTCAGCGAGTTCGCGTGTCGCGGTGGCTTCCAAGACAGCGGTGCTCCCCTTTAACAAACTGAGTGTTCCACCGCGTACATCCTCTACCAGCGGCTCACTGCGTTGCAAATAGGCAGGCAGTTGGACTTTGGCGATAAGTTCCGTCAGTGCGGGACGTAATTTGGGTTCAACCGGGATGGAATGTCGAGCATCCCCTACTTGAAGTGTGAGATGTCCGTCTTTTGTTTGCGGGGGTATTTGAAATAGGTAAGTCGCGCCATCCCGTTCGGCAACTACCGGGGTCTGGTCTGCGTACCGCGCCTCACCCGATTCAGGCTGCCACGGTGAATCGTCCTTTAGACGTGCTTCAACATCAAAAGGTTCAGCATACGGCACCACACGTAGTTCCGGCGTGTCTTCTAATTGCGCAAAAGTGTAACGCGCGGTGTCACGCCACGGAGTCAACCAGCGAACGAGCGCGTTCCGACTCGTTGCGGGGATTACAACGGCTCCAATTACGACCAGCACCAACGGCAGTGCCACTGTCCAACTCCAGCGACGGTGTTGTGGATTGGGAACAGCCTCTGATAGATTATGTCTCGCCACCTCGGCATCAACCTGACGCATGGCTGCTTCAACGAGCGCGGGAGAATCTGACGATTGCGTCTCTCTATTACGCGCTAATTCTATGATACCGAGTACGTGATCTCCAAAACGTGGGAACCTGTGCTGCAATAGCCGAGCGACCCCATCTAATTGCCGATGTTTCCAAACCCAATTGTAGTACTTCAGGGGTAAGAGAAGTACCATCCCGACCATACCAATCGCCAAAATGAGTGCCCGTAAGAGTGCCGGTGTATCGAACACCCGATCCAGACAAAACACGACGATGTATGAAACAAGGAGACCAAAAATCGCTGCCAGCACACCTTCAGATAGTTTGATCACCCATACCCGTTTTTGGTACTGTTCGAGTGCTGCTTTCATGCGCGGCGGTAGGTTGACTGTTCCCTTTTGTGATTGTTTTTTTGCTTGTATCTGGTCCATCAAAAATCTCCTTAGAAATAATGGCTGTCAGCCGTCGGCAGTCGGTCAAGAGTTGTGAGTGGCATACGCAACCGACACCTATTATATCGCTCCCGTCAATTTTCTTGCAACCCAGAACACTCCTAAAAGTAAGATGAGAAGTCCTGCCCAAAGCGGATGCGCCCAAATCCGTGTGCGATGCACTGTCGGTTCAGGTTCTGGCAAAGCTGCGAGAGAATCCAGCAGACTCCCGACCTCAGAAACTGTCACCAATTCGCCATCGGTAATTTTAGCAATTTCATCTAAGACATCAAAGCGTGCCAAGCGTCCTTGTTGCTCTCGGTTGAACCCTTGGACTGACAGATCGGTTTGGACCGATGCCCCGGTTTCGGTGCTACTGGCAACAAGGCTGTAATTACCAGATTCTTCCGGCGTAAATGCACCTGTGAACAAGCCCACGGCATCCCCTTCACCCGGCTGAAGCCGGATCGCTTGTGTTTTACCTGAAGGTGAAATTGCCTGTACAATAACTGTCCCTTTATCCAGTGGGGCACCCAAGGTATCATTTACGTTGGCATTCAACATGACTACATCATCAACGTGCGGTCGGTCTGGCGCGTAAAACAACCGCATCGACTCGCCCTGTGCCATCTGTCGGCGATATGCCATCCACCGTGCGACTTGGCTCCAGAATCGGTAGTGGTACTTGTCTTCAACACCTTGTCGCCAACGCCATGCACTGTCTGTCCCCATAAATAAGACTTTACCAGCACCATAAGTCTTGGTTACAATTAGCGGCACCCGTCCGGCAGCCGTTGCAACCTGATCGTGTACTGCCAAAGTCTCTGTTCCAACCTTGGTTCGTTTGACCCCTGCGTACCAGTAAAAGCCGGGTAACATACGCCACACCCTGCGATTGCTCTCGTCGTTCTCTCCGAGGCGGGTTAGCAAGCTCCGCTGGCCCAGCTGTGTGAGCGAGAAATACCCCTGTGTGCTTGATCCAACACCATAAGGTGTAGCAGCATCCAAAACCACCGGATAAAGATCCGCAAGTGGGCCAGACATCAATGATTCATGCTTCCCGGTCCGTCCCGGCATAAAGACGAGACCTGCCGCTTGGGCACTGACGAGCTGCCGCAAGTCTCGTGTTTGTTCAACCGTCAATTGTTCCTCTCCAATACCGACATCACCAAGGAACACCACATCATAGCGACTCAGTTCGTTCGCCGTTGGAAAGACCTTGATATAACCGCGACCACCGCCCACTTTAGGTAATTTGGGATGAAAGAGAAGGCACGTTAATTCGACCCCCGCATCCCGTTCCAAAGCGTTGCGTAGATATCGGTACTCCCACCGTGGGTAGGATTCGACAACAAGGACTTTCAATTGCTCCTCGCGCACGGAGATAGGCGCGGATATCTCATTGTTTTCTGGGATTAACTCCTGTGTATCCAGCGGAATGCGCATCGTTAGGGTATAATCACCGGTCGCTGGCGGTGTCCACACCATGTTCTCCTGTGCTTGGCTCATAGCAGGAACACGGATAAGCTTGGTAGCCGTTGGTTTTTTATTGACATTCAGAGTGACACTCACATCCCGATCCTGTCCCAAAGTATTGCGAACAACAAACGGAATACGAAGTTGCTTGTTCACAACTGCATACGTTGGTGCATCCATGCTAACCAACTCAAGGTCAGGTAACGGCACTTTACTACCCACGCCAACAGCGAAAACGGGAATTCCTTTCATCCGAAACCGCGTAGCCGCCTCAATTGGAGAGTTGCCGATATTCCAATCACCGTCCGACAGTAGCACGACCCCGCGAAGGTTTTCGTGACTATCCAGAACATCCGAGAGTCCAGCGTTCAAATCCGTTGCTTCCTCTGCTGGATCTAACTGCGAAGAAAACGGTTCAAAAACGACACTGAGATCGCTGGTATCCGATGGTTTCCAAACTTCCTCAGCCATCAGTGGTTGAATCGTCTCGGCGCGACTTTTAGGCTTGTCAGAGATATTTTGCGTGTCAACGACATCCCGCGTTTTCATGCTGTTGGATTCATCCCAAAGCACAGCAAGCGTAGAACGTTGATCCGGCAATTGCGTCCGTAGCCATTCCGGTTGATTCAGGGTTACAACGACTAAGCAGATTAGCACAAAACGCAGCAACTCAAGTGCTCCGGTCTTCTTGCTATAACTGCTGCGATGCCATGCCAGCCAGCACAATACGCCAGCCACAGCAATAAGAATCAGTCCGAAAAACAGGACGGATCCGCTTGAAAAAAACTCAAGATTTCCCTGTTGTTCTTGCATTTTTTTAATGTTCCTTACCGTCTACTTGGCAAACTCAACACTGCTTCTGCGACCAGAGCCACTGCCATTGCGATGAGAAAAATTCGCCACAACTCACTTGCCAAAGCAGACGTATCGCCGACATCAGCCTCAATTCGTCGATACGACATGCCATCAAATAACGCATCTACTGTCGCGGCGGGTACAGTCTGTGCCATGTCTTCAACTTGGCTGCGGTTCACAGCTGCCCAATACTCACCGTCTCTGTATACCCCAGCATGTAGTCCCCTTTGTGAAAAGTGTGAAAGGGGTGGTGCGTCGTCTGTTGGAGCGACTGGCTCCCATTGATTGCGGTCAGCGAGGACGCCAGGTCCCGCGTTGCGTTGGGAGGCAACAGCCAACGAACGGCTGCCTTCAGCCAACGCCCGCTGCAACATTACATAAAAGACCACGCCCTCGCGTTCAAGGGAAGAAAATTGCGCCGTGGGCAGAGTGCTACAGAAATAAACCGCGCCCCGGTCTGTAGCGACACGGGTTAGTAGTGAAGCCTCGTCCTCAAACCTTGCCAAAGGTGTCCCCGTGCTTTCAAAGGCGCGGTAGCGGTAAGTGAGCAGTTGGTTCAATGGCAAAGCGTCTCCACTCTCTACATGTGCGAGTAGATCTGCGTCCCCACGCCACCATGAGATTTTGGAAACCTGCTGACCTTCAGAGGTCTGCCAATTGCCCCAACGTGAAGCAAATAATTCCTCGCTTGCACTTTGACTCGGTGGGAAGAACATAACCACACGCCCCGCGTCGACGAACTGTTCAATTTGTGATGCTACCAACCTCTGTGGCAGTGCTGCCTGCCAAATCAATAGACTTGTATTTTCCCAGTCAATTTCAGCAATGCGATCCACTGAAATCACAGTGGTTTGGTGTTGGAGCCGTGGGTCAGGTGGAATAGCAAGTGCCCGACGAAATGCTTCACCAATCTTCGCGTCATCACTGACGACGACAGCCTTTCGGACAGGTGATTCCGAAAATACAAAGAAAAACCGATTGTCCAACGGATTCGCATCACCGGGCAACCCAACCGAACCCCAACCTGAACTGAGTTTGGCATCGATGGGGATACGGTGTCCTCGCAAAGAGGCACCCTGCCTATCAAGATCTACTTCGACGACAGAGCGAACATTGTTGACTTCAAACTCAATCGGAACCCCCTGCCGTGTGCCACCACTGTTATCTGTTGCCCGAACCACGACATCAAGAATGAGTTCCGCATCGTTCCGACGCGTCCATCGTTGTACGTTTTCTACCCTTACAGACAAGTTGCCCGAAGGTGAATCCGTATATGCGAGCAAGAAATGATGTATGCCTTCTAACTGCGCAAACTCCTCGCGTATCGCGTTCCAGCGCCCGCTGTCAACATCCCAATCATTCTCATTTAAATCCGAGCAGAACCATAAGTCGGCTCTTCTGGATTCATTTGCCTTGAGATATGCCAAAGCGGTTTCAAGCATCGCTGGAATATCCGCACTCGTGGCGGTCGATTCGGTCATAGGTAAGTTCAATAGTGCCTTCGGCGAATCTACTTCCTGCAGTTGACCGGTGGCACTATCAATGAGAACCAAGTGTGTTCCATAATCACCCTGTTCAAGTAATTCGGCGAGTTTCTGCAGTGCCATAGATCTCTTTGACTGACCTACTTGTAGGTCTTGCATTTCCATACTTGAGGACCGGTCGAGGAGAATCAAAGTCGCATCGGGTTTACCGAGTCCGATACTGCCTAACCATCCACCGGAAAGCGGACGACTGACGACGAAAATTAGTGCTGCTATTGCGAGTACACGCATCAGCAGAATGAGAAAATGCCGGAGGCGTGCCATCCCCTTGCTCATGCGCTTCGCTGTCATGAGAAACATCATCGCTGCCCAAGGAATGGTGCGGTGCCGATGCTGATTGATTAAATGAATGATGATTGGGAGTGCCACCAAAGGAAGTGCAATTAATGCTAAAGGTTGGAGAAAGTTCATCGTTCAGATCCTCATTTATGCCGCTTTGGTGTACGTCCCAATAGAAAGCGTGCCAATATGTCATCATAGTTTTCATTGATGTAGACACGGTGATAGTCAATCTCGGTGTCGCGAACGACCTCATTCATACCTTCGAGGTACGCTTCGAGCGCGCGTTGATACTGCGCACCGATGACGGTTGGGTCTGCCAACACAGGCTCGCCACCCTCCATGTCAACAAAACGTATTGGACGATCAAATTCCAATTCCAACTCAATCCGGTCTAATAGATGAAAGACGGCAACATCATGTTTACGGAATCGCAGATGCTCAAAACAGTTACGCACGACTTCCGGTTCGATGAACAGATCGGAAACGATAACGATTAATGCTCTCTGTGGGACGCGTTCAGCGGTCTCGTGGAGAACGTTCGCCAATCCGGTCTCGCCAGATGCCTCCATCGCGCCTAACTCATCAAGTACAGTGCTTAGGTGGGTCGCGCTGCGTTTGGGTGGAATCTCTTTGTGGAATTCCGTGCCTGCACAGTAGAGTCCGACAGCATCGCCCTGTTGGGCGGCTATATACGCCAATGTGCCTGCGACGCGACGGGCATACTCAAGTTTACTCGTACCGTTGTACGCGAAATCCATGGAACCGCTGGTATCAATAACCAAACACATCCGCAGGTTGGTATCCGCCTCAAATTCTTTGATGTAGTAGCGATCATTTCGTGCGTAAGCCCGCCAATCGAGCCGCCGAGTGTCATCGCCGGGAACGTACTTGCGGTACTCGGCAAACTCAAGGCTGGAACCGCGAATCGGACTCCGATGCTTGCCTGATACGTTTCCGATCATTGGCAACCGGGCATGTAGTTGAAGTGTCGAAAGACGTTCCAAAACTTTCTGGTCGAGGTAGTCTCGTTTGAGTTGCAGCATATTTTTTTATAGTTATCGGTTGTCAGTTGTCAGTTATCGGTTAAGAAGGTTCTTGTGTCTGCCACAGAAATCTCTTGCCACTGACAACCAATAACTGACGACTAAAAACTATTTCTTCCGATCTCCGTAAATGAATGGCAAGGAAAATCAAATGTTTCCTTCGGATAATTCTTCAACAAGTCGGCTGACAATGTCCTTGCTTGTGATGTTTTCAGATTCCGCGGCAAAGGAGGTAATGACGCGATGCGCGAGTACGGGTTCCGCTACGGCAGTCACATCTTCGAGTCGAGCCATGTAGCTTCCGCTGAGTGCGGCGCGTGCCTTCGCGCCGAGAATCAAGTATTGAACAGCCCGTGGACCAGCACCCCAAGCCACCAGTGGCTTGAGCCAGTCAGGGGCTGCGTCGTCTTTCGGACGCGTACCACGCGCGAGGTCAACCGCGAATTCGTAGATGTGATCAGCGACTGGAACGCGACGGACGAGGTCCTGAAAGGCGCGTACCCGCTCACCTGTCAGAACGTGTTCGAGCGTAGGAAGAGACACACCCGTTGTCGTGCGGGCAATCTCTATCTCCTCAAACCGTGCCGGGTAATCCACTTCGATTCTGAACATGAATCGGTCTAATTGCGCTTCCGGCAAGGGATATGTTCCTTCCTGCTCAATTGGATTTTGTGTTGCCAACACGAAAAAGGGAGGATCCAGAGGGTATGTTCTGCCAATTACTGTGATTTTGTATTCCTGCATCGCCTCAAGCATGGCAGCCTGCGTTTTTGAAGGTGCCCGGTTAATCTCGTCCGCTAAAATGAGATTGGCGAAGAGTGGGCCCTTCACAAATTCAAATTCCCGCTTACCGCCCGGAATCTCTTGAAGAATGTCGGTTCCGGTGATGTCCATCGGCATCAGGTCGGGTGTGAACTGGATTCGGCTGAACTGCAATGCCATCGTCTCAGCGAACCGACTCACTAATAGGGTCTTTGCCAAGCCGGGAACGCCCATCAATAGTGCATGCCCTTGAGAAAACAGACAAATCGCTAAATGCTCGATGACCTGTTCCTGACCGATGATAATCTTGGCGAGTGCTACCTTCAACTGGTCATAGACATTGCGAAGTTCGTCAATTGCGGCAACATCGTCGGCATGCATTCCGTCGTTGTTTTGGGTGGTTGCCATAAAATTTCCTTTCATAATCAGTTATGTGAAATGTATCTTAATTTGAGTGGCACACATTAATGTTTTCTTCAAACCAATGCGGGATATGATCCCTTTCGATTATTAGTGACGCATTTTGGCATCGAAAAAGGTGCATAATTTTAGAAAATGATATTGCCCAGAAGCAGAAACACCATTTTTTTAGCGATACATCGTCCACAAATCTCGCGTTGGAAGTCGGTTCTGAGAGCCAAGCGTTGCTCACTGGTTAAGCGCGGTATACGATCCCACTCAATTATAGTGACACACTTTTGCAGTGGAAAGGTTGCAGAATCTGAGAGAAAATCGTGCCTGAGCCTCGCTCTGCAGATTGTCCATAGACGCTTAAACTGAATTCGAGCAAGTTTCGTGCCAGTCCAAACAATACCACATCAGCCACATTCTTTGTAAAATACCAACAAGAACTGCACAAAACGGGGCAGGCCCTATATCCACCTGCACCAAATAGGGCAAACTCAACCCATCATTTATGCTGCTGAGGGGACTTATTCAGAAACAATCTTTTGCATGTCTTTTTACAACCGCGCCCTTCCTTCAAGAGTTTCCGCTAAATCCTTAAACAGAATTCGTGTTAATTACGTTTACACGGAAGCGGTTTTGTTAGTGCGAAGCGACCCGTGGTATCATTTGCGGGTGTGCATAGACGGCGGCATCGAAACTCTTCTGCATGAGTTCCCACTTGACGGCTTGGTAATCAGGGTGCTCGGAAAGGTCATTGTGTTCCCACGGGTCGTTGTCCAGGTCATACAGTTCGCATATCCCCTTCTGATGGTACACAACGAGTTTCCAGCGTCGGTCCCGATACATCGTGGCATGGGTCTGGTCAGGCATTGAGATTGCATCGAAAAATTCACAACGAACCGCTTCTCGATGATCGTTGGAAGGAACATCACCGCGTAACAGAGGTGCAAGCGACTTGCCCTGCACATAGTAAGGGACATCTACACCCAACGCATCATACAGCGTGGGAACGATATCGAGCAGTTCAACGAGTGCCTCGGTTTGAACGTCCTGTAAAAAGTGCGTGGGCCATGAAATGATGAGCGGTACCCGCACCGATCCTTCGTAAAAACGACACCCTTTGTAGACGAGTCCGTGATCTCCGAGTGCCTCTCCGTGATCCGAAGTGAAGATGACGATTGTATCTTCGCGGAGCCCTTCGGCATCAAGGTAATCAAGGATGCGTCCAAACTCATGGTCGAGTTGTTCAATCATAGCGTAATAAGACGCTTGCATCCGCTTATCGTCCCATTCTGAAGGCGGCTTTGCCTGAGATTGAAAATCAATGCCGGCGTCTGTTAACTTCGACTGAAAGGCAATGTCGCTTTCCTGAAAGTACGGACCGGGCAGCGTTTCTGGATCGTACCGCCGATAATATTCCCAAGGTGCGTCAAACGGCGGGTGTGGATCGAACGGATTGAGGCTCAGCATCCACGGCTGATTTTCTCGGCGATTTTTCTCAACAAACTCGATTGTTTTCTCGGTACACCAGTGGGTCTGGTGGAGGTGTGGCGGGACGTTGTCAATATCCTGTGTCGGTTCTTTCACGCGTCCGGTCCTGTTCGGATACTTTTGAGAGATTGCCTTTCCTGCTATCAACGCTTCAGGATCAACACCTTGTGCGCGTTGCCAGTCTGCGTATTCGTGTCCGAGCGCGTTCGGCTTTCCGTGGTCATGGCTATATTGGAAGTAGCGATACCCGTCATCTACGCGGTTTTCTTGTGCCTCGAAGGCACTCGCGAGATGGAGTTTACCAATCAACCCACAGTCGTAACCATCCTGTGTGAGCGCATGCGTAATCAGTCTATCTTCATAATATCTGGGGAAAACTGGATTGCCGTTACCCGTAACGCTCACGGCTGAAGGATACATACCGGTCATAAAACTCGCACGGGATGGTGTGCAGATGGGAGACTGACAATAGGCGTGGGTGAATGTGACTGATTGACTGACAAATTCGTCGAGTCTTGGGGTGTTGATATGTGAATTTCCCAACGCTCCGATGGTATCGAAACGTTGTTGGTCTGTGCAGTACCATAAGATGTTTGGACGTTTTTCCATACTTTGCTCCTTTTTTAATGGCTGTCATCGGAAACCATCGGCTGTCGGCAAGAAAGGCTATCGGCAATCGGCTATCAGCAATCAGTAAAGAGGTTTCCTCATAAAGGAGAGTCCTCTTGCTGACGGCTGACGGTTGATAGTTAATTATCCCACTATTTCACTGAGTGCAGCATCAGTTGTGACGACGTGTGTTCCATTGGTACCTTACCACGCATACGCCTCTGGTGCTTCACCACCCGGACCCGTCCAAATCTTATCGAGTCGTGCGAGTGTATCATCATCCAATTTCAATTCCAAGACGGATAAATTCTCTTCAAGTTGTTCAACCGTCCGGGGTCCGATAATTGGCGTTGTAATGTCCGGGTTGTTGAGGACCCACGCCAAAGCAACGTTAGCCGGGGGTTGCCCAATTGAGGCGCAGAGTTCCTCATACGCTTGTAGTTGGGTTCGATGCGTCTCAATCGTCTGTCTGAGCGATTCTCTGCCCCGTCGTCCAGTGGTTGGGTTGTCAAGGACTCCGCAGAGCAATCCTCCACCCATCGGACTGTACGGGATTACCGCCAAACCGAGTTCCCGACAACACGGAAGGACTTCAAGTTCAATTTTCCGGCTGCGGAGATTATACAGGCTCTGTTCTGAGACCAGCCCAAGGAAATTGCGTTGGGCAGCGATACCTTGCGCTTGCGCGATGTGCCATGCAGCGAAATTGCTACTGCCGACGTACGAAATTTTACCCTCGCGCACCAATTGCTCCATCGCTTGCCACATTTCATCCCACGGTGTCTGGCGATCAACATGGTGCATCTGGTACAGGTCTATATGGTCAGTTTGCAAACGGCGCAGACTGTCCTCGCACGCTCGGCGGATATGATACGCCGATAAACGACCGTCATTCGGTCCCTCACCTGTTTGACTATACACTTTGGTTGCCAGCACGATCTGATTGCGTCGACTTTTATCCTGTGCTAACCAGTTTCCAATAATTGTCTCTGTTAAACCTTCGTTATAGGAATTGGCGGTATCGAAAAAGTTGATTCCGGCTTGCAGTGCGTGACTCAACACCGGTAACGTATCCTCTTCGGACACGTGTCTACCAAAATTGACCGTGCCGAGGCAGAGACGACTCACCCGTAGCCCAATCCGACCGAGATAGGTATATTCCATAAAAACTGCTCCTATGTATGTGTTTTGGCGATTCTCAAATTTAGTGGCTCAGAATACTTATCAACCATTCTATCAAATCTTTGCTTTTTGATTAACAAAAATCTGGCGATTAGCCGTCAGTAGTCAGTAGTCCGCTGTCGGTGTGCAGTTTGGGCTTCGCTTCGTCCAATGAAAATACGTAAATCTTTCAGGGAGAGGTGGACCTGTTCGCCTCCTTCGTTCGCAATTTCCTCGATTTTCAAGGGAAGTCGCGGGGTAGAATCGGAATCCGAGATCCTTCTATAGTCGTAGATCATTGTCTGACAAAATATTTTTTTCACATGATGTAAGGTTTTGGGAAAAAAATGTGTCTTTAATATTAATATTGTCATGATATAATTGTGTGAACTGTATTGCATGGCACAACGTCCGAGATTCAGTGCTTACTTAGATGTTTCAGTGGATGTCAATACAGCCGAATCTATTTATAAACCCCTCCAGGAGATAATTTATGAAGAAAGTTTTTAAGAACAACCTCCTTTTCAGTAGTTTCGTTGTTCTTATAGGATTAGGATTCACAGCAATGAGTTACGGCGCGGCGGTCGTCTCTGTAACGCCCGATCAAATCTCATCGCCAGCAGTCGGTGAACAGTTGGAGTTCAGCATTGAAATAACAGGGGCAACAGATGTTGTCGGTTATAAAATGATGATTGGTTTCGATCCGACTGCACTCCGCTACATTGATAGTACAAATGGGGATTATCTACCAGCGGCGATGTTTGCCGCCTCGGTGATATCCTCCGCGAATGGTATCACGCTCGCCGCGACTTCCCCAACAGATGTTGCTTCAGCAGAAAACGGCACGCTTGCGACGATGAAGTTTGAGGTTGTGGCAGCAAAGTCTTCTCTCATTAAGTTAATAGATGTGACGCTCTTTGATAGTGCAGCGACACCCCTGCCAGTTATAATTGTGGATGGCAGGGTTGTGACAACGCTCTTACTTGCCATGGATGTCAATCAAGATGGAACGGTAAATATCATTGATTTGACGCTGGTGGCTCAGAATTTAGGAACACCCACGACAGCTAACCCGCGCGCTGATGTCAATGGAGACGGAAACGTTAATATTTTAGACATGGTGCTTGTTTCACAAAACTTTGGTGAAGTAATACCACCTACTGAGCCTGTTGTTCCTACACCTATTGTGCCCTCAGACATTACATTAGATGCTGTTGCTACAGCTGAAGAAGCAAGCCCTGCTGTCCCTCAAGCCGGCATAGTGCCGCCTGTCCCCAGTCCAGTTGTAGTCAATCCATGGGACGTTGAATTTAATCCTCCCAACAGTGCTGCGTTTGATGATGTTTTTTTTCAGGCACATGGGACGAACCCGTTTATTGATACGGAGGATGATGCTTTTTCGACGTTTGGCATGGATGTAGATACCGCGTCCTATGCCATCACGCGCCGTTATCTCCGAGATGGGTATCTGCCGCCCCCAGAGGCAGTACGCGTTGAGGAATTTGTTAACACTTTTGATTACAATTATACACCCCCGTCTGATGAAACATTTGCTATCCATCTTGAAGGCGCGCCCTCCAAATTTGGCGAGGGCAAACGGCTGCAATTGTTGCGAATCGGCATTCAAGGGTACATTGTACCGGACAGAGACCGGAAAGACGCGAAACTGACGTTTGTAATCGATGTCTCTGGTTCAATGAATAGGGAAAACCGATTAGAGTTGGTGAAACGTGCCTTGACACTTCTTGTTGACCAACTTCGTCCGACAGACGAGATCGGCATCGTCATTTACGGTTCTACTGCCCAAGTCGTGCTGCCACATACGCGAAATGTTAACCGCGAACACATCTTAGCGGCAATCCATTCGCTTTCGCCCGGTGGCGCAACGAATGCGGAGGAAGGACTACGGATGGGATACGAACTCGCCCTCCAGAATCTCGGACCCGATTATATCAACCGTGTAATTCTCTGCTCGGATGGTGTTGCGAATGTTGGGCAAACGGGACCAGATGCGATTCTTACAGAAATTGGGAACTATGTCAAGGATGGCATTCTGCTAACGACAGTCGGATTCGGCATGGGCAATTACAACGACATTCTCATGGAGCAGCTCGCAAACAAAGGCAACGGAAGTTACGCTTATGTGGATACCCTCAAAGAGGCAGAGCGTATCTTTGTGGAGAATTTGACCGGTACGCTGCAAGTCATCGCAAAAGATTCCAAGGTCCAAGTTGAATTCAATCCCCAGACAGTCAGTCGATTTCGTCTTCTCGGCTACGAGAACCGCCGCCTTGCACAGGAGGACTTCCGCGATGACGATGTCGATGCAGGCGAAATTGGTTCAGGACACAGTGTCACCGCGCTCTATGAGATTAAACTTCACGAAGAAGAAGTTGTGGGCAAACTCGCGACCGTTTTCATTCGTCACGAAGACCCGGACACCGGTAATGTTACGGAAGTCAGTCAGGATATCTTTGCTGACGAACTTAAAGGGACATTTGAAGAAGCATCCACTTCATTTCAACTTGCTGCCACTGTCGCTGAATTCGCAGAAATCCTTCGCGGCAGCTACTGGGCACAACAAGGCAGCTTGAACGCTGTAGAACAGACGCTTGAAGGTATTTTTCCTTCGCTACATCAACGCACAGAGCAGCAAGATGAACTCATAATTCTCGTGCGTCAGGCAATTCACTTAAAATAAATCAGACCTACGTTAAACAATAACTAAACTTTGGACAATTTTTAAGAATTCTCATGCTTAGGTCGAGACTGATAGAAATACCTGAGTCCTCTATAAGATTTGCTCTACAAATGCCGTCCCGCTGGGGCTTATCTGTGGGGCAGATATGTTTCTATACACATACCGCCCCGCTGGGGCTGCCACTCGGGGCATCCAAGTTTATTTTTTTCTGAGTTGCGTTTATGTCAGGAACTTTCAGAAAAATCAGAGCTCCTTTGAAAACCGAGCATGACCCCGACTGAAATTGTCCAAACTATGGTATTTATAAGGAGCAAACTCCGTGGAGAGAGAAGACGATGTTCAATTGATTCACGCCGTTTTATCAGGTGACGACTCAGCATTTGATATTTTAGTTGAAAAATACCAAAAAAGTGTTCACGCCCTCGCGTGGCGGAAAATCGGTGATTTCCACTATGCAGAAGATATTACACAAGATACCTTCCTCCGCGCATATCAAAACCTTTCAACGTTGAAAAATCCGAGCTCGTTTCCTGGGTGGTTGCGTGCCATTGCGAATCGGCTTTGTAAGAATTGGCAGCAACGCAAACCCAAAATTGAGGAATCAATGCAATCATTGGAGGACACACCTATGGAAGAAGTGGCGGAATCTGCTTATGCGCGTTACGAAGTGGAACAGCGAGAAACAGAAGCAACGGAACATCGTTTTGAGATCGTCAACAAACTTTTGGAAAAATTGTCGGAGGGTCAGCAAATAGTGGTGACCCTCTATTATCTCGACGAAATGACAGCGGAAGAGATTGGCAAATTCTTGGGGGTGTCGCCGGAGACAGTATGGACTCGACTCCATCGCGCCCGAAAACGGTTACAAGAAGAAGAGGAGCTCTTAATCCAAGAAGTTCTCGGTGGCGTGCAGATATCAGCAAGTATAAAGCAGAACATCATGCGAAAAATTGTTGACATGACACCGACATCTTCTCCGAAAATGGAACCGTTCTTGCCGTGGGTAGCTATTGGAACTGCTTTGGTTGTAGCAACCCTATTGATTCTCAGTGTCAGCAACCAATCCGTTATTTACTTTGTGCACAATGATGAAGACACAAAAGATGAAAAGGGTTTCACTGCTGACTTTACCATAACACTCGGAACCCATAGGAGTGGTGCTGCTCTTTTAGGTGCACTGATCGAAAAAAAATGCCAGATCAGCCTATGGTCCAGGCAAGCCCTTGGAAATCCGGGTTTTCCGGTGGTGGCAGAGGAAACAACGGTTGATATCGTTGTTGTTTCTATGCTGGAGATGGGATTTGCTGAGGGCGAGTTCGCCACCCTTGATACCATTTATGCTCGCGCGAAACAGATGGGATTTGAAACGTGCCCGGTTGAGACTGCCGCGCAGCTGCGTCTGTCATTTCTCGACCAGCCAGACTGGACAACTCGGGAGCGGCTGGGCGAATTTTTCGTCGCGAGTGAACCGTTTGTTCTTACGGATGATGGCTTCCCGAAGATTTTCAGTGTCATACGGGATGATGAAAGCCCGCACGTTGAAACCGATATCGGTCTATGGCTGATTGCAAATGGGACCGTTGAGGCTGAAGCTGTGGGACACCCTGACAGACTGTTTAATGCATCCGATCCTGTGGGGACTGACCTCGGAGGTCGTTTCGCATTCGTTGTTCCCAAAAATAAATAGAGCACAGCCCTTATATCCAACAACACCTTTTGAAACTGCAAGAATAATTATACCGAATCCAAGTTGCTATGGACAAGATTTTAGGTGTTTCTGCGGATTTCCGCTAGCATCCTCGCCTTCCCCTAAAGTGCAAATAATTGCGGGGTTTACCATAAAATGCAAGCACAATTTAAATTCTTAATAAGGAGTTTGTAATTTGAAAACACAAGCACCAAATCAAAAATGTTTTGTATTTGTTTTTCTTGCTTTCCTACTAATCTTTGGCATGAAAGCAACCATTTATGGCGCGGATTTAGATGTGGGCGAACCTCTCACTGTGCGGGTAATCTACTTTCTGCCCAATGACCGTCCATTTCGCTCCGAAGCAATTCAGTGGATAAAAGATGGGATTCACACTATTCAAACCTTCTATGCCGAACAGATGCAAGCACATGGACACGGAAACAAAACTTTTCGTGTTGAAACCGATGATCAGGGCGAGTTGATAGTTCATCGTGTAGATGGAGAACACCCTGATAGTCACTATCTTGACGAAAGCGGTAATGTAAGTTTTGTCGGTGAAGAGGTCTTCAAGGCGTTTGACCCCGCGAACAACGTTTACCTCATTTTCGTTGATAATCGTATAGATGCCCGTGGGTTTGTATCTAGCGGATTTGTATCTAGAGTTGGTGGGAGAAGCAGTGGGGGCTACGCGTATCTTCCAGTCCAATCTCACTGGACACTGGTGGCACATGAACTTGGACATGCTTTCGGATTACAGCACGATTTCAGGAGTGGGGATTACATTATGTCGTATGGACCGCGCAACGAGCATCAGTTATCAGCATGTAGTACCGAATTTTTAGCCGTCCATCCGTATTTCAATCCTGATATTGAAGATAGAGACACACAGAAGACAAGAATCGAACTCAGATCGCCACGTACCTACCCCGCTAACTCAGATAACATCCGAATTCGGCTTAGACTCAACGATTCAGATGGGCTTCACCAAGTCATCTTACATGTTACACCGCCTTACAACAGAACTACGGTGAAGGAGTATCGCGGATTGGCAGGTAAAAAAAATGTCGTTGTTCAATTTGATTATGACGGTATTATCCCATCTGCCCATAATCCCTCTTATAGCAGAAGCACAAGTCTTTTGAATCCTCATGTGCATCCGATTCGGGTCGTAGCAGTTGATACTTTTGGAAATGTCAGCAGCGAATCTTTTAACCTGTTTCCTAAAACACTTCGGGCACTGACGAAAATCTCAGGTGATAACCAACACGGATTACCCAATGCAACTTTACCTGTTCCGTTTGTTGTTGATGTACGGGATGTAAACAATGGTTCTCCCCGTCAAGGGGTTTGGGTTACATTTACCGTCAAAACGAGGGGTGGGACACTCAGTGTAAAGAGAGCCCAGACAGATTCCAATGGCAGAGTCGAGAGTACACTTACGCTGGGTCCCAATCAAGGCAGGTATGCTGTTAAGGTGTCTGCCGCGGGAACTACTGTAATTTTTAGTGCTGTGGCAGGAGCACCGGTGGACATTCCCGATCACGATCTCCGCAGTGCCATTGAGGGAATTCTTGGTAAAGCACCCGGCGACCCGATATCTCCTGCTGAGATGGCGACTTTAACCGAGACCGAGCGCGGCGCATGGGGGACAGGTATTAGCGATTTGACAGGGCTTGAATTTGCGACCAACCTCACACACTTGGACCTTAGCGGCAACTCAATATCAGATATATCGCCTTTGGCAGGATTAACTAACCTGACACACCTTGACCTTCGCGGAAAATCATTTTTTGATGTTTCGCCATTGGTGGATATATCGCCTTTGGCGGGTCTAACGAATCTGACGTGGCTGAATCTTACTCATAACTCAATATCGGATATATCGCCTTTGGCGGCATTAACGAATCTAACAGTGCTGTGGCTTAAGAAAAACTCACTCTCGGATATCTCTGCACTAACGGAATTAACCAACCTAACATCGCTGAATCTTGATTTTAACTCACTCGCGGATATTTCAGCACTGACAGGATTAAACGACCTAACATCGTTGAGTCTTCATGCTAATTCAATATCGGACATCTCGCCTCTTACGGGATTAACCAACCTAACATCGCTGTATATTAACGGTAATAATATATCGGATATCCTGCCTTTGGCAGGGTTAATAAAACTAACGGAGCTAAGGCTTGCCTATAACCCTATATCGGACATCTCGCCCCTTATAGGATTAACCAACCTAACAGAACTACGTATTTGGGCAACCCTATTTTGAACATTTCGCCTTTGGCAAAATTAACTAATCTAAAATATCTGCGGCTTGGGCAACACGATTCAGTGTGGAACCTATCAGCCTTGACGAGCTTAACCAATCTTACGGACCTAACTCTTTCCGAAAATGACCAGATATCGGATATTTCTGCTCTGGCGGAATTAAACAATCTAACATCGCTGAATCTTCGTTTCAATGCAATATCGGACATCTCACCTTTATCCGGGTTAACAAAACTAACGGCGTTAGATCTTGAAAACAATTCAATATCAAACCTCTCTCCTCTTGTGACAAATTCAGGATTGGGTGATGGAACCGAAGTTAATGTCAGACGTAATCCTTTGAATCTTCCATCACTCAACACGTACATTCCAGCCCTCCTGAACAGAGGTGTTAATGTGTCCTACGAGCATCAGCCTCTTTTAAAAGTGGTTGACCCGGAAAGCCCGACGATTTATTGGACAGACAATAGCACTGACAAGCTTCAGTGTGCCAACCTTGATGGTTCAAAGATCCAAGATATCATTACTACGGGATTGCATACCCCTTATGGTATTGCCTTAGATCTCACTGAGGACAAGATATACTGGGTGGAAAGACAACCGGCTAAGATTCAGCGCGCCAACTTGGACGGCACCAACCCCGAAGTTCTCACAACCTCGGGGTTATATCCAACTGGTATTGCCTTGGATGTAGATGGAGGCAAGATGTACTGGACGAATTGGGGCACGGATATTATCCGACGCGCCAATTTTGATGGGACCGATGTAGAAAACCTCGTCACTGTTGAACAGGGGAATCCATGGGATATTGCTTTGGATGTAGATGGCGGCAAGATGTACTGGACAGAAGGATTCACGAAAAAGATTCAGCGCGCGAATCTTGACGGTACCAATGTAGAAGACCTCGTCACCATAGGGTTGAATTTCCCATGCGGCATCGCCCTGGATGTAGATGATGGTAAAATGTACTGGACGGACAAGAACACGCATAAAATCCAACGCGCGAATCTTGATGGTTCAAATATCGAAGATATCGTCACTATGCCGGGATCTAATGGACCACATAGTATCGCCTTGGATATGAATGGGAGAAAGATATACTGGACAGACTCTTGGACGTATAAGGTCCAACGCGCTAACTTAGATGGCACCGATGTTGAGGAGCTCGTCACAGGATTGGGAAACCCAGAAGGAATCGCCTTGGGCATTGTCCGAAGCGGCGCGACGTTTGCCGCACCAGCAACAGTTATGGTTGTTCCTCATGAAACTGCCTTGCACGCCAACTATCCGAATCCGTTCAACCCAGAGACGTGGATACCCTATCAGTTATCAGAGGCATCAAATGTGACGGTGTCCATCTATGCCGTGGATGGGAAGTTGGTCCGGACATTGGCGTTGGGGCACCAACCTGCGGGTGTCTACCGTAGCCGGAGCCGTGCTTTACACTGGGACGGTCGTAATGCATTCGGAGAACTTGTAGCAAGCGGTCTCTATTTCTATACGCTTAAAGCAGGCGAATTCACCGCTACGCGCAAAATGCTGATAAGGAAGTAAGAAATTAGAAATCGGAGGGCACACCTACAGACGGCTTTTGGCAGATAATCCTTTGCGACAGCCCGTCTATCGCCTACAAAGAAAATTATTAAGGAGAAAGTTATGAAAAACATCTTTACGAAGTTACAAATCTGTCTAAGCATCATAGTCCTTACAATTCTTTCTGTGAGTATAGGCATCGCTGCTCCGGATTCAGTTGGAACTCTCCCGCTCACGGACGACATCTTACGGAGCAAGGCGGCGTTTGCAGTGGTTAAGCAAAAAATCGCTTATCGTGTCTCGTATAACGACTGGTTCCCTCGCGAGATCACCGAAAAGGGAAAAGTGCTTTATGAATCTGCAGATTTTTTCCTAAAACCGACTAAAAAAGAGAAATGTGCCATGAACCCGTTGACCTTGGAGTGGATACAAAAGGCTGAAAGCGATTACACCATCATGCGCCAGAATCATCAATCATCGACTCCTGTCTATGATGCTACCTGATTTCATGCGCAGCAGTGTATCGGAAAATATCTGAAGGTGTGGCTTCAAGAAATGGATATCCCTTTTTCAAAAACGCACGATTTAAAAGGTTTGCTAAGCTTAATAGTTCCCACTATTCCCGCTTGGTGGGCATGGCACGTGAACTTCTCATCATTTACAACTCACGCTGTAGATCTTCGTTATCCGGGAGAGTTCGCAACGGCTGAGGAGGCAGCGCATGCGGTGCGGATATGCACTGCGGTTCGTCAAGCCGTTCGCGATCAGCTGAAATTTAATCAAAAAGGAAATTAAAATATAATGAAAACATACTTAACTCTATTCGCTTTAACTGTACTATATTTGATTATGATCTGTCCAGCACTCACTTTTGCCCAAAATTTTGTTGATGGTCAGATGCCTGACACTTTCTTGAACTTTGAGTCTGTATACGATATTAAGTTTTCCCCTGATGGTACGACGCTTGCAAGTGGAAGCCCGAACTATACCCATACCATTATACTATGGGATGTAGTATCCGGCACGCTCAAAGATACATTGGAAGGACACACAAGTTCGGCCAGAAGTGTTGCTTTCAGTCCGGATGGACAGACACTCGCAAGCGGAGGTAGTGACAATACCGTCAAGTTGTGGGATGTAGTATCCGGCACGCTCAAAGATACATTGGAAGGACACACAGACTTGGTCAACAGTGTTGCTTTCAGTCCAGATGGGCAAACACTCGCAAGCGGAAGTGATGACAATACTATCCGCTTATGGAATCCAACAACAGGTCAAAACATTAGAACACTTAATGTCACCTGGATACCAGGAATTAATGACCATGCAGGAGCTGATGAACCTATAAATAGAGTTGTCAACGCCAGCGTACTTAGTGTTGCTTTCAGTCCGGATAGCACTACACTCGCAAGTGGGGAGTTCATGACCTTTGATATAGACTCTACAAGAGATTATTGGGATTGGGGAAGAAGCAGCATCAAATTATGGGATGTCGCTTCTGGCACACTCAAAAAGGAACTGGATTCACCCTTCTTAGATAGACCCGCAAAGAGACTAGATTCACCCTTATTCGGGGAACCCTTTTGGATAAATAAACCATATCACCATAGGGGCGGGTTTGACGAAGAAGTGGATTTTACTGTATCCGACTGTTCCTTCAGCCATGACGGATCTACTCTCGCATGCTCTGTGTATCGATTCTCTATTTTCCAGATAGATATAGATGACAAGGACGAAGAAATTGCACTACAATTTGACCTGGACTCTGTAAACCATCCCATTGCAACCCACATTAATTCAAACAACATAATTACTGTGAGGGAAACTGTTATTGAATTGTGGGATGTAGCTTCTTGGACACTCAAAGCCTCGCTGAAGGGACACACAAGCAGAGTTACGAGCGTAGATTTCAGTCCAGATGGACAGACACTCGCAAGCGGAAGTTGGGACAGGACCGTTCGGTTGTGGGATATTACTCGGCAACCCAAAGCTCCAAAAGTTACGCTCAGCGATCACGGCAGTGGTGTTTCTAGTGTTGCTTTCAGTCCCGACGGCACCATCCTCGCAAGTGGTGGTTTCGATCGCACGGTGCGATTGTGGAAAGCTCTACCGCCTGCTAACGGAGATGGTGTTGTGAACATAGCCGATTTGGTAGAAGTAGCCCAAAATTTCGGACAAGTCGGGAAAAACAACGCAGATATCAACAGAGATGGAATTGTCAATATCGTAGACCTGATTTTAGTTGCCGTGGCACTCGGTGAGGTCGCGGGGGCCCCTGCTGCACACGCAGAAGCATTTTCAATGCTGACTGCGAAGGAAGTCGAACAGTGGCTGATTAAAGCGAAGCAACTGCAGACTGAGGATCCTACGTATCTTCAGGGTATCCTTTTCCTTGAGCAACTTTTGGCTTTGTTGACCCCAAAAGAAACTGTGCTTTTAGCAAATTACCCAAATCCGTTCAACCCGGAAACGTGGATACCCTATCAATTAGCGGAACCTGGGGATGTCACGCTGACCATCTATGCATCAGATGGAACAGTGGTGCGCACCTTAGCGTTGGGACATCAACCTGTAGGTATCTATCAGAGCAAAAGCCATGCGGCGTATTGGGATGGCAAAAATGAATTGGGTGAGGAAGTGGCGAGTGGCATTTATTTCTATACGCTCTCTGCGGGCGACTTCACAGCAACGCGAAAAATGCTAATAAGAAAGTAGACTTACCTGCTAATCGTTTGATAATTAGGCCCATTAACTTATTTTGCTTGCCAGGCTGACAATGGTGTGGTATAGTTGTGCTAAATTGAATGAGCATTCAAGCGTGAAAGGGGTGCCCTATGCGAATTGCAGTCGGTTGTATCGGACACGAAACCAACACGTTTTCACCCGTCACGACAACCATTGATAACTTCAAAAAGGGAAGTTACCATCGTGGTGATGAAATTATCGCTGCGTTTCGAGGAACTCGGACGATTACCGGTGGCTTCCTTGATGTCGCAGAGCAACTCAATTTACAATCTATTCCACTATTGTGGACGTTTGCGACCCCCTCTGGTATGGTAGAGCACGCCGCTTACGAGGTGCTTAAGGCGGAGTTTCTAACGCTTTTGCAGAACGCTGGAAAACTCGACGGGGTACTCCTCGACTTACACGGTGCCATGGTAACAGATGAACTTGAAGATGCAGAAGGCGATTTGATTCAGGCGGTACGCGAACAGGTAGGCGCGACATGGATCGTTACAACGCTTGACTTGCACGCGAATATCACCGCTAAAATGGCGCGCTACTCCGATGTTATCATCGGGTTTGATACCTATCCACACGTAGACTGCTATGAACGCGGGTTTGAGGCGGGACAATTGCTCTTCGGTATGAACGACGGAAAGATTCAGCCGACGATGGCATACCGTCAACTTCCTTTACTGACTGCTCCTCCAGCACAATGCACAATGAAAGCCCCAATGACGGACGTGCTCAAGGCACTCCACGCCCTTGAAACTGAGCGTGGTGTTGTGACTGCGACCCTCTCTATGGGTTTCCCATTTGCCGATATAACGGACGCGGGTGTCTCGATACTCGTTACCACGAATGGGAACATGGCACTCGCTGAAGACTACGCTGACCAGTTCGCATCGCACATCTGGGGGATGCGCGAGCAATTCACGTTTAATTTGCACACTGTCGAATCCGCAATCGAAATCGCCAATCAGACGGCCGGTAAACCGATTGTACTCGCTGACGGCGCGGATAATCCCGGTGGTGGCGGTCCCTGTGATGGCACAACGATTCTACAAAAATTCATGGAAGCAGACGTTCAGGAGGCGGTCATCGCGGTGATTGCCGACCCCGAATCGGTTGCCCAAGCAGTTGAGGCGGGTGTTGGAAACAACGTCCAATTGAATGTTGGCGGTAAAACAGATACACAACACGGGGCACCTGTTCCGCTCACAGGGTACGTCAAAACCCTCTCTGACGGCAGATTTATCCTCAAGGGTCCAATGGGACGCGGCACCATTGGACAGATGGGCACCACAGCCGTCATCCAAGTCGGTGGAATTGAGATCATCTTGACGGAAAGGCGGATTCAACCTTACGATGCTGAAGTGCTTCGGAGCGTTGGGATTGAACCACAGGCACGTAAACTCATTGCACTCAAATCCGCTGTCCATTTCCGAGCAGACTATACGCCGATTGCACATCAGATTTTGGATGTGGATACCCCCGGCGTTCATAGCCCGAACTTGTTCAGTTATGACTACCAGAAGGTAAGACGTCCAATCTATCCACTTGATTCGACCGTCACCTATAGGGTTGGGTGACCCAACCCCTACAACCTAAAGATGAAATACCTTAATGGACTCACAATTCCTGTTTTAATCGTCTTATACCTACCCTTCTCTTACGCGCAACCCTTTAAAGGACAAAAACAATTGATGGAAAAACGCGTTACTGGAAACTATGAAATGAATCTGATGTTGACCGGAGAGTTATCTACAGAAGAGGTCAAAGTCTTCTTCTCTGGAGACACGGCATTAGGCAAGCGAGCATATCTGGCGATTTCCGCGGATGCGCTCAAGGTTATCCGAGAAACTAACACCGACACGCAAACTTGGAAAACTTATGATAACATCGGCACACCACCGTGGAATATTAAGGTTTTGAAGAAGGGAAATTTTTTCAGGTTCTCAGTTAACGAGACGACCGGTTGGATTCGGGGTCCGTTGGGGGAGTGGGAGAATGTCTACGAACCGATGGACAACGCTCTCGGTGTTGAAACGCCAGTAGATATCAATCTTCAATCCGGTACTGTGACAACCCTCCCGTGGCTCCAAGAGATTACCAAACCGGTCATATCCCGTGGTCCCAAGGGTTCCTTCTATGAAAAACAGATTATCCCAGGCGCGATTATTGAATACGACGGCTTGTATTACATGTATGTGATGGCGGGAATGGCGGGCGAAGAGGAAGGGTCTTCAAGACGGTCAATCGGTGTGGCTGTGAGTCCAGACCTAAAGCAGTGGGAGGTGCATCCAGAACCGCTCATCTCCTACCGCGATACACCGTACGATAATCTATATGTCAGTGGTGCTGTCGTTACAGATGATGGACATGTCGCGATTATGTTCTCTGCACAAAAGTTTCCAGAGTGGCAGGGATTCATGTTAGCCACGGCGGAGCATCCGATGGGTCCATTCACTCAGTATGCGGACAACCCCGTCTACAAACATTTCACGCATGCGCACGAGTTCGATTTAATCCGCACTGAAGGACTACCGCACCGCTATCTCCTTTTCTACGCTGGGTTTACACCGGAGCCTCAGCACGGGCTGGCAGGAGACAGGGGATATCTACTCTACAGCGACGATCTGGTGAACTGGCACTCCGATGAACGGAACCCGGTTTTTGGTCCCGGGACGCTGGATAACTGGGACGCGATCCATGTTCGACCGAGGTCTCTGAACAAGGTCGGTGATACATGGTATCTGTGGTATGAAGGGTGCAACACGTGGAAACCGGAGGGTGTGTCTCATCACGGCTGGTGGGATACGGTGGGGCTCGCACGCTCGAAAGACCTCGTTAACTGGGAGTACTATCCGAGGAACCCTGCTTTACCCGGTCTCGGCATCAACGCCGACCAGTTCGACAGCAACTGGGTCGGCTGGCTCCGTATGTACATCAAAGATGACGTTGGCTACGTTTTTTATACCGGAAACGCTCAGGTCGGGTTGCGGATAATTCCATTGAGGGACCTCACTAACTGGCAGACGGAAGGCGGACAGACATTCAATTTGCTATAACACACAGTGTTGGGTTTCACTACCGTTCAACCAACCTACGTATCTCTCTCCAGAACCACACCTTCTCGTTCAATCCGTTGAAACATTTTTCTATATTCAGGGGTGCCGTCGTCATCCCAATACGTCGTGGAAATAGGGGAGGTATAGCTCATTGGAATCAGACGACTCCGATCTGGACGGACCATGAAGAGCGAGTTTTGGGGATCCGCGATGTTATACATCTGTGTGCCGTTTTTGAATTGAGACTTGAGAATCCACGGCTTTTGTTCAGGAAGTTTTAAAGACTTCAAACGCTCTAATTCATCACGATTCAGCGTCACACCGAGTCCGGGGGATTCGGGGACGCGGACAAACCCGTTGATGGGTGTCAACTCCTCGTTGACTACATCTGTCTTCCATGTCTCGGTATCCGAATGGAAATGAAAGGTCGCTGTTGGGAACGCTGCCATCATGTGGGTTGTCATCGCGCGTGTGATATTGCCACCGACATTCTGAAGCATAAACGGACTCTCGTTCGCAGCAAAAAGCCCAGCACGCCGGATCGCATCACCGATCTTGGCGTGACCGAGCATGTAAATGTCCGCGGGTCTCATGAACACCTCGTAAGTTGCGCCCATCGGAAAATGGTGTAGCACAATCGGAAGGCGTGAGCGTTGACGGAGTTCAATATAGCCCTGTATGTCCTCCCCAGGTAACGGATCTTCAAAGCAACCAGCAATCCTGTATTGAGACAATGCATCAACCAACTCAGGAATATGGTCATCCGTACCACCCATCGTAAAGTCGTAGTGTATCTTAAACCCCTCCGGCGCAACGGCTTCCATCGTCTCGGTCTGGTCAAGCACATTCTCAAAGGGCGAGAGATGATACTTCATCCACGTGTACCCCTGTGCTGCATAGGTAGCGACGGTATCTGCCATGCGTGAAGGGTCGGTCGAGACAGTCCAACACCCCACTGGCACCCACGAACGATACTTTTGTCCGAAAAGTTTATAAACAGGTACACCAGCTGCCTTCCCCATCAGATCGTACATCGCCGTGCCAAGTCCGAGTGAGGTTTCGTCCCCTACCCAGTCAAACGGATTCGTGTTGATGTACCGGTCAATGACATCTTGAGGTTCAGGTCTTCCGCTTTCACCTAACCCTTCCAAGCCTGTGTCTGTATGGACGACATAGACGGTACGTCGGATTGGACCGTAATAGTGATTGAGTTGATAGGCGAGAAAATCCTCGTACTCAAGGGTAATCTCGTGAACTTCAATCTCTGTGATCTTCATTGAAGGGTATCCGCTCCATTGACGAGGAAACAATCTTGAACGGTAATACTCTCTGATGGAAGTGCTTTGCCATCAACTTTGATTGCCTCACCGCCACCTATAGGTCTTCCGTATTCGCGGCGCACAGCATCGATACGGGAGGCGGCAACCGTCACGCTGTGACACTGAGAAAAATGAAGCCCATCGTTGTTGGTTTTGATGTTAGTGTTGTCAATGAGCAAGTCGTCGCAGCCCTCAGCCAGAACAGCGGAATCACTACCTCTATAGACGTTCAAGTTGCGGATTTCCACGTTCTTGCAGCGTTTTAGGACAATACATGTGCTGCCTGTTCCATCAAGGGTACCCGGACCGTAGATTTTCACGTTTTCCAAGTTTTCTCCGATAAGGAGACCCGCATCAGTGGAGGCAAACTTAAGGGTAGCACCCGCATCAACAGCGAGGGTAACGTTACTTTTCAGATGAATAGAGCCGGTTGCGTAGACTCCAGACGGTACAAAGACCGTGCCACCACCAGCGGCGTGGCAGACAGTGATCGCCTCGTTAATCGCGCCCGCATCGTTCGATTTGCCATCGGCAACAGCACCGAAATGCCGCACATTGTATGTACCAGCCTCAGCGAGTGCCTCAGCAGTCAATCCTTCAAGCGTGTCCAGGCGTGTCCTGCCTGTATGTGCTTCAAAGTTTGTCACCCATTTCTTAAGGGTGCGGCTGCGTTCGGATGCAGCATAGTCCACCAGCGTTTTCAGCGTGTATTCATATCTGTGCGGATCTACCTTGCCTTCGAGCGTTTTCCACAACTCGGCTGCCTGTTCAGCCATCTCAACGCCCTCTTCCATGTTGGCATAGATGTCCTGTATGAGTGTCCTGCCGATAGAGAGTCGCTGATCGTGTTCTGTGAAGTGGAAGGCAGTGAGGTGTGCTTCTCCGCGTAACCGGTCTCCATATATCTCACGAAGTCCTGGCGCGTACTGTGCTAACACACGCTCACGCAATTCGGGTGTTATAACGCCTGCGCCTTCTCTATTGACGATGTACGGGGTCTTGACTTGTGCCATACCGGGGTCAGAGGAATCAAGCCAGATGCCGCGATACCCACGATAGTTGTAGGTCTTACGTGTCACTTCCTCAAGCATCATTAGAATGGTCTTGATCGTTCTAAGTACCTCTGGATCATCGCCAAATGTTTGCTGAATCCATTCCGTGTAAATCTCATCTACCGTCAGGTCTGGATTCCAAGAGAGTCGCCCCAACCCGTAGTAGTTCACTGCGTTCAATGGAGATTTTGTCCATGCGGGTGCAGGTGAGATCATAGACACACCCATGATGCAATCGACACTGAATTTGTTCAAACTTCCCGGTCCGTTGCGATAGGTATCCTGTTCAAACCACCACTTCCACTTCTTGACCCAAGAGACGGGCCAACTCTTGTCAATGACGAGTTCACTTCCAGATAGGTTTTTCTGCATTGCGCCGTCAAGTGCTGGGATTGGTGCCCACAGATCCCAATCCAGAGGACTGCCTTTCGGGACTATAATGACGTTGTCCCGGAAGTTGCCGTCTTCGTGTGCGAACAGATCATGCGGAATCAGGTTCCGATACGGTTCCTGTGTATAGCGCAGATTGCCATAAACGAAACCGCGCACAAGCACCTTTCCACCATACGGTTTCAGTGTGTCCGCAATCCGATTCGCCATCGGCGGACGCGGGTCGCCGTTCTGTTTCTCCGAACCGAGTTTCATCAGGTATCCACCGAAGTCAGGTACGCGTGCATAAAGTGCGTCTGCGGTTTCTTGGTCGAGTGCAAGGAGATAGTTCGGACTCCAATAGAGTTTGATGCCGTAGTCTCGGCAGATGTCGCCAAGTTTTTCGACTTCGTCAAGATGCTCCAGAAAATTGTTTCGATAATGCCAGTTAATTTCGCTCGGACAGAGTGCATTCCAACCGCACGATGCCAGCATACGCACCCAATCTCGAATGCGTTTTGTGTCGCCGGTGCGCAACTCTTCCCAACTGAAAATTGAATTGTCTCTGCCGCCACCCCGCCATCTGTCCCCGAAAAGCCCACGGAAGTAGGACCAGTGTGCCACCATACGGATAGGCACCTGTGGGTTTTCCAGAACATCAAGTTCAAGCGGATCTTGCCCAATTTGAATGCGACGAATCAGATCAAATGTACCAAAAACAACGCCTGCGGGTATTGCTCCGGCGACAACAACCGTTCCTTCCATTGCCTTGATGACGAATCCATCACGTTCAATTCGATCCAATTGGAGGTCTTCAGCACGATCGCGGATCCAGTTTGAGGTTTCGGCTGTTCCGAGAATAACCTTCGGTCCAGTGACAGTCTCTGAAACAGAAGGCTTGAAACTGGATTTGGTCTGGGAATAGACCAAATCCATTCCTTGTATTATATTCATGGATTCCACCGCTTGTGCCAATTCAGAAGCAGCCGTCTGGACAGTCGAATTTGTGCCTTCAGCAACAATGTTTTTAAACACATCCTGATTCGGCTGTTCAGTTGTGGGTGGATTGAACTGTAGCCACGCCTTATAGAGCGTCTTGTCCACCTCTTGGTACTTGTAAGTGTTCTGCTTTTTATCGGTAGGGTTCGTATCCCGTCTTCCGGCATAGATGTCCTTGGTTTCGGCGTAAATCTGCCTCACTTCAGCGTCGGTCAGTGGCTTATTGTAGATACGGAGATCGTCGAGATAGCCAGTAAAATCTTCACTGGTCCGAATCTCCGTTAAACCCTCTCGGCGGAGCGGCTCCATGTCCACTGTAGATAAATCAATTGTTGCGATCTGTTCACCATCACGCCATCCCACGACCTGTTTCGCTCTGTCATCGTAGGCGACCGCGAACAGATGCCACTCGGAATCGCCGACGGAGGCTTTCACGTGTGGATAAAACGCCCATTCGCGCAGGTCGTACTTGGGCCAATCGTAGTCAAGGATTCCCTCCCAGTACTCAAAATCCTTCTCGCCTTTAAAACGCACTTGAAAGCAGCCACGATAGTTGTTAATTTCGATCGCATCGTTGTTATATTCGAGGATGTTGGACCTATCCGACCCCGAATTTAACCAGAAGCAGATTGTGCCACGCGATATGGCAAGTGCGGAATTCTCAGGTACAGGGATTCGCATCGGCTCTGTCTTCCGCATCACTTCGATGCAGGCACGTCCTTCACCGAGTGAATAGATTGTTGTTCCACCAAACACGGCGTGATTGCCGTTTCCAGAGAGGTCAGTCCCCGTTCCATCGTCAAAATCCCAACGACCAACCAGCCCTTCGGGTTCAGCTGCCATGGCGGTACTGAGTTCATTTGCCAATACCAGTGCCGCTACTACAAAAATTGTAACGAGTACTTGAAATTCCATGCGTATTCTCCATATATTTGATGTATAACAGTGCCACCTTCTCACTGGGACACCGACAACACCCAGTTTTGAATCAAGTTTAATACTTCCGGTGAGATGGTTTCCTCAATGGCGGCGTACTCGTTCATTAGACCTGTACGCGCGCGTTGAAACAGATGATTGTGTTCCGGTAAGCGATGTACTGTGACATCCCGATTTCCACCTCTGTCAAGTGCTGCAGCGATAGCGGTCAGGTTTTGCTCGGCATCAACTTGTACATCTAATTCACCGTTGAGCGCGAGGACAGGAACACGGATTTTCTCAAGGGCAGGACGGGGATCGAAAGTAAGGAAGTAGCGCATCCAAGGGGTAAGTGCCTGTTCTACGAGTGTCTGCACCTGTGTCTCGTCCTGTTGTGCAGGTGGAACACCATTAATTTCAAGTTGCTTACGGACAATTTCATCGACCCCTTGTCGCTGTTCATTCTCCGCCATATCTTCTGAAGTTAGGATCGTAAACAAACGATCGAGGAGCGTCAATAAATTCTGTTTACGTTCACCCGCGATTCCCGCGGCATCGAAAATACGTTCATTTTGTTTACGCAGCAACTCGGCACCAGGGACACCAGGACCTGCCATCAGCACCACGAAACCGACATCATTGTTGCGACTGGCGACGATGGCAGCGATGAGACCACCTTCGCTGTGACCAATCAACCCGATACGACCGATTCGATCATCCTGCTTGAGGAACGCCACGCCTGCCTCTACGTCCGTTGCGAAGTCTGCTGTCGTTGGTGGTTTTGGATGTGGTGTTGACTTACCGATACCGGGATCATCCACACGGAGGACAGCAATATCAGCACGACTCAGATGGTCGGCAAGCACCCAAAACGGTTTGTGACCGACCAACGTCTCATCTCGATCCTGTAGACCACTACCGGAGATAAGCAGCACCGCAGGAAAGGGACCGTCGCCTTGTGGTAACGTCAAGGTGCCAGCGAGATTGACAACACCGTTTTGAAAGGTTACCTCTTCAATGTGGTAGGGAAAAGGTGGCTTCGGTTCCTGCGGTCTTGCGGGACCGGGAACGGTCTCACGGGAAAGGCGGAAACCAAATTGGGCACCACCTTGGCTGAATTTACCACTGATGGCACCATCGTGTAGCTTTCCATCGAAGGTAGGATTCCCCGGCACACCACGAATGGAAAACTTGACGCTCACATCAGGACCATTTTCCTCAATATGGATATCAGACAGTGGTAAGTCTTTCGCGCCTTGGGTTGGAATGTCGATAGTCCCGTTCCAATCGCTGTTATCAATAGCGAGATCGACCTTCACAGCGAGTGACTGACCGGGAATCTCAATCTGTCCCTCCCAATGTCCCGCAACACGATTTTCCGCATAGGAAATCGAGATGCCCACCGCTAACGCTATAACGATGAAGATTATCTTGCTTCGCACTTAACTTAATCCTTACGGGCTGATTTTTATATTGCCCCATGTAGTGGTTAGTTTGCCTGCTGGGTAAACCGCCAACGCGGATTTGAGTCCTCTTGTCATGAGGGTTTTAATATCATCTTCAGTCAGTGCGAGGCTGAAAAACGCGATCTCGTCAAAGACACCGGAATAATATTGTCCCCATTGATGCAAAAAGGTTGCCCCAATACCGATATCCGTAAAAATATAGGTATCGGTAACTGTGTCCTCTTCTTTGCCATTGTAATAGCCTGTCGCGTTTCCCTCGCCATCTAATACAAACGCATAGTGTCCCCATTTATTTTCATCAAATTTTGGGATGACGGGTTTCCACGCCCTGCCCCAAATGTCAACCGCGCCACTTTGAAACCGGATTGCAAAAGCCGGATTCGTTGGCCCACTGAGATTTGATATTAACCGATCATCATCGGCGACATCACTCGGTTTCGCCCATAGGATCAATGTAACCGCTCCAGACAAACCCAAGTTTCCGACAAGGACATGCCCCTTACTCTCATTTCCATCAAATTCCAACGCGGCTCCGAACTTACCGTTCTTTATCCATTTCGGGTTGTTCTCAAGTTTCCCATCGTTACCATTTTCGGAGGAATCCGCGGTGGTATTACCCTTGCCCTCATCAAAGAGCCACATACCAGCAACAGTTTTCAGATTGATTTCGGCGTTGCCGATACCAGTAAACAGCAGGCTCAGGACCATTAAACCAACACACCCAAACGTTGAATTTGCCATTACGATTTTCATTGTCATAACCTCCTTTTTATTCTACAAAGGCGTTGTGAATTGAGAATTGGTGACGGCATACGGAGTTAAATGTATGACATGAGACTTGCTTCTATCAATCGTTGGCTATTTTATCATAACTTAAATTGCTATCCAATAGAAAAATCGTATTACCTGTACGGGTTGGATTACCCAACCTCTACAAACTGGCAACTTGGGTTAAAATTTGGAAGTAGTGAGAAAATCTTCAGGATTTTGAAATGGTATTAGAACAAATTTCGTAAACTTTAGTCGTCGGTTTGCTCTTCCATCTCGTCTTCGTGCATGATTTCTTGGAGTTTTGTTCCCATGCGGAAAGCAGCGATGCAGATACCTACCGAAATAGCGAATAACCATTGATAACCGATGTGACGTGCGAGAATCCCACCAAGAAACGGCGCGAAACTTACAGGCATGAGAAGCGTGTTCATGAAACCGATGTAACTCGGGCGGTTACGCGGCGGCGCGATATTCAGCATATATGCCATAAAACCGACCATCATGCCGTTTGCCAAAATGCCTCCAACGATGAAAATCAGGAAGAAGGCGGGCATCTGTAATGAAACTGGCAGTATGCCCGAAGAGAAAGCGAGCGCGGGAGGGATGCCCATCAATCCGGCTGTGATAATCAGCAGCCACCGTACGCCGTATCTTTCGCCGATGTATCCCCAAAATGTATTTGAAATCACACCACTGAGCGCAGAACAGACGATGAAAAATCCTATCGTCGCCTCTGAAAACTTGAGTTCGTTCAGCGCATAGGGCACGTAGAAAGGGGCTGCCATCCCGGAAAAGTGTCCAAAGACACGGAAGAAGATGAAACGTCGATAATTTATATCTGTCTGTAGAAAGTATGCCCCCTGCTTTATGTGTTGCCACATCGGCTGCCGATTCGGGTGGACAGGACGAATAGGCTCACGCACGCCTAAGAAACTCACGAAAGAGAAGAATGCTGCGGCAACCGAGCAAACAAAGAGAAAGGCGTAGTTATACGGAAATCCAAGGTCGGTCTCCAGACGACAGATAGAACCGATAAAATACATGGTGCCCGTTTTGAAGGTTTGCGTAATACTACCAAGTATACCTGTAAATTCGGATTCGTCCCCAAGTACCGCACGAACCAGAAATCCAACCCAGATAGCGAAAAAGCCACCATAGAGTTGTCGCAGGCTAAAGAAACGGGCACGCTGCTGCGGTGCTATTGCTTTAGAAACGATGTCCATGTAGGGAAGCGTCGAAACGCCCATGGCGGAGGAGGATAAGAAGTAGAGTCCGAGAAAGGAGGCGGCAAGCAGCATTGAGTTTCGTTCCCCGATTGTGATGGTGCAGAAAAAAACGGCGAGCCATGCCAAAACGCGGACGCTCATGCCGAGCGCGTAAAACGGCATTTTTCTCGGACGATGTTCAAGCAGATTTGACATCAACAGTTGGGGCCACATCCACCCTGCTGTCATCATTGAACCGGTCAAACCGACCAGAATATCGGAACCACTTAATTTGTGGATAAAAGCAGGAAGCACCGTCGATGAATCCGCAAATGCAAGGTTGATGCGCATGAAGGTGCCTTGGAGCAGCGCAAATCGGAAGTTCCGCGTTTTGGTATCGGGGTTAGAAACCCCTCCTACTTTAGGTATTCTCTCTTTTGTTTCTATTTTTTTACTTTTCCTTGTGGTTCGGTGAGATTCACCTGGAGTTTTACGTTTATTTTTGACATAATTTTCGCAATTAGGTTGAATTGAAATTTCTATCCCTTACCCGACACGAAAAAATTTTCTTTACAGTATCGCATGGTTGTGCTAAATTCCATACAAACTTTTATTTTTTTAATGGCTGTCAGCAAGAATGGCTGTCGGCTGTCAGCAGTCGGCTGTCAGAAAAAAGGTTTTAGCTTAACCAAAGACCTCTTTTACTGATGGCTGATGGCTGATGGCTGATGGCTATTGCCGCCGAGAGCCAAAAAAGGAACAGATATGGAACCTCTTCGGATTGGATTTCTCGGTGCCGGTGGTTTTGCAAGGCACACCATTTATCCTGCACTACATCTCGCCCCTGTCGCATTGCAAGCCGTTTGTGATGCCGACGAAAATCGTGCAAAAGACGCTGCTGGCAAATTCGGTACAGGTAGATATTACACCGATCGGCACGAAATGTTTGAAAAAGAAGACTTGGAAGCAGTCATTATCTCCATGGGACCTGACCCGAGACAGCCTCTTGTGCTTGAAACGCTCGCGGCGGGGTACCATGTATTTACACCAAAACCGCCAGCACCCTCTCTCGCTGAAACGATTACCTTGGCAGAAACCGCAGAAAAACACGGTAAGACACTCATGGTGAATTTTCAGCGGCGGTTCAGCCTCGGTGTGCGTGAGGCGAGGCGGATCATGCAGACCGAATCCTTCGGGCAACTCACCCAGCTTTTCTGCTCGTTCTGTAGTGGTAAATACCCGACGGTCAAAAGTTATCTGCTCGATTTCGCGATCCACCATTTCGATTTGGCGAGACACATCGCCGGTGCAGATGTGAAAGAACTCAGCGTTTTTCACAATGAAGTCGATGGACAAGGTGCTTTCGCTGTCGCGGTGGAATACACCAACGGCGCGGTGGGAAGTTTGCAACTTAGCAGCCAACGGCTATGGCAGCGCAACTATGACTATATCGAAATTACCGGACAGCACGAATACATCGTTTTAGATGGGTTGTGGGGTGCGCAACACTTCACCGAATCCGGGAACACGTTCACCTCAAACTTTTCTGATCAGCGCAACGGTGAACTGACAGGTGATGGGATCAGCCTCACGGAGTTTGCCAACTCGATTCGTGAAGACCGAGAACCGATATCGAGTATCCATGACTGTGTCGGCACGATGCGGTTCTACGATGCTGTCCTTCAACGCAAAAAAGGGGTTATTAGCCTTTAGCAGTCGGTTTTCAGCCCCAGGTTTTCGTAGGTTGGGTTGAACGGTGTTGAACAGTCGGGTGTCGGTGTTCCAAACATACGTCAAATCCAATATGCCGTCATATACACTCAAAAATCAGTGAAACCCAACTTCACACCGTCAGAGTTGCGGAAACTTCACAACAAAACGTTGGGTTTCACTCGGTATCTGCATGATCACCGGTGTATGGACGAAAGGTCAATCACCTATGGTCTGTTAGCGTTTAGCCCTTGTCCGTTCAACCCAACCTACGAACTCGGTGGATGACTGATGGCTACTCCGCATTGATACTCTCTAAAACCTCAAGGCACGTCTCTCCGTTAACCAATCGGTGATAATATCCCGCAACCCGTTCGGTAAAGTCCTGATTCCCGTCCAAACCGCTCGGTGATACAGTTCCTGCAGGTGACCATAACGCCGCATTCGAGAAAATAGTAGCAAGTCGTTCTTCCACGTCTGTTCGGGTTGTCCCAAATGCTCCCTTCAGAACGTCCTGAATCGTCCGGTCAGGGTCACGGATTTCGTATTCTGTGCCAGTATCGGTGATACCGTAATAGTCGTCGTTGTGTGGTGTCAAAAATCGAAGAACCGTTGCGAAGGAGTATGCGAAGTCATCTTTGAAGAGTTCCGTGCTGGCATTGTAGTTCGGTGAGCGGACGATATCGGCGGCGCGTTCACGAAGTTTCACCGTTTCAATGATGTTAATCCGAGCGTTGTCGTCTTTGACGCGACGGATGCGGTCAACGAATTCCAGCGAGTATACGCGGGCACTTTTTCCAGTTATCGGGATATCCGCCTCCACAATCTCAGCGTATCCGTTCATCAGGCGTTCGAGGTGCGGCGCGAATATAGGATGTGCTGCTGCTTCGTTGACATATTCAATTCCAGAGAGTGCCCCTTTGTGTGTAATCCCCGGAACATGCACAGAATTCACCAAAAGCAATTTCCAGTCGTGATACGGTTCAATGCTCTCCGCACTGACAACAACGCCATAGTCCTGAAGTTCACTGAAAGGCACGCGCAACATATTCTCCAAGTCTTCCAAAATAAGTGATGTCGCGGGGGGTGCCTCTGCGTAGGTTATGAGTTCATCTTGATCTTCGATCTGTGCACGTGCAGCCTCTTTAATCTCGTCAGGCACGGCGTAGACTTGTGGTACGAGCCGGTCGCCCATCTCGTTGAGAAATCCGACATTTGTCTCTAACCACGCTGCATAATCATCACTCCGTTTTGGATACTCGTTGCAGAGAATATCGCGGATGACATCGCCGTTATTTCGGAGATTATCGGTATTGATGACGCAGAGCGTTGCGTCTGCACCGTGATGACAAAAATAGCGATAGAGGGTCTCATCCAGCACATCCATCGCCAGTTCACCTTTGGCAATCCCCGCTTCGGTTACACCGATGAGGAGAAGATCCAGTGGGTTTTCGGTTTGTGCATAAAACTGCTCGCGACCGGCTTCCGTAGCGAGTGTCGTCGCGCCAACGACGCTTGAAACTTGTTGGATGTCGTGGATACCACTTAGATCGAATGTGACGACATGGTATGTGCCGTTTTGTTGATTGAAAGCATCGGCTTTCTCGGCACCACGCGGCTGTCCGACAAAGATACCGCCATCATAGAGATTCCGTTGGTTGAGAATATGAACGAATTCATGGGTCAAGGCGCGTTGCAAACCGCCCGCACCGATCGCAAGAATCTTGGTTGGATGCATGTCTATTGTTCTCCTTTTGCTAAAATGTCAGTATAGAGGCTTAAATAAGCGTCGGCGATGTGTTTCCAATCGTAGGGCTTGACACGTTCAACACTTGCTTTCCCCATCTCAACCCGACCTTCACCGGCGTTGATCAGTTTGAGGAGAGCGTGCGCAAGTCCGTCAACATTCCCCGCCTCAAACAACGCACCATTAACGTCCTCCACCACGAGTTCATCAATACCTTGAACACGACTGGCAACGATCGGAAGTCCGGTTCCCATCGCCTCCAAAACGACGAGTGGCATTCCTTCTGCGAGTGAGGGTAGGGTAAAAACGTCGGCATCGTGATATTTTTGTGGTAATTCGGAATACGGGACTGACCCTGTAAAGTGGATGTGTGAGGCGACACCGAGGTTTTCTGCTAATCTCAGGAGCTCTCCATGATAGGGTCCATCACCAACAATTTCAATTTCAAAGTTATGTGCCGCCTTTTCAACAATTTGAGGGAGTGCGCGGATCAGAAACTGGAATCCTTTGCGAGGGATGAGCCTCCCAATGGTGAGGACTCGGACCTTTTCTGGACAGACATCGCGTTGAATTGGCTCGAAACGCCCCAAGTCTAAGCCGTCAGGAATCACATCCATCTTCACATCCGCATCTGTCTCTTGCGCAAGTTCGCGTAAGCCTTCACTACAGGCAACAACTCTTGAAGCATTCCTCCAAATTGCTCGGATGATCGGCTTCAGTAGCAGGTATAACCATCGATAATAGGACGGGTCGGGATTGCGGCTTGGCACGTCACGCCCGCCTAAAAATACGACATACGGCACCTTGCGAAGCTTTTGCAGAAGGTACGCACCACCGCCCGCAGGAATCCCAAAAAAGACCTGGACGATATCCGGTTGAAACCGCTTAATAAACTGCAGTCCATAGAGACTTGAACTCACGGCATACGTCAGCATCTCGTGGACTGCACACACATCAGGGTTTTTCCGCAGCGCACGCACACGATGCACATGGAAACCCTCCACCTGCTCATTTGCAGGACAATCACGGAACTGAGAGGTAATCAGATGCACTTCATGTCCTGCTGCTGCAAAGTGTTTGCCTAAGAAATGACTGACCCAACCGCCACCGCCACCGATCGGTGGGAATTCGTGATTGAACATCAATATTTTTTTCTTTTTAATCTTTCCTTGCGGTTCGGTGAGGTGAATTGGGGGTTTGATGCCCATTTCCGTAGATCCGCCTTCCACTTCGTTTCAGGCTACACACTTTTTAATAGGACTTACGCAAAGTGGCCAGAAAAGAGGTGTATTTTGCTGCAAAGTTGATATTTCATGGTATTTAACCCCCTAAATCCCCCTTATCAGGGGGACTTTAAGAGGGAATGCGTAAGTTCTGTTTAATTTTCTTGTGTGAACGACGTTATAAATTCGATAATCGCATTTGCAATATCGATTCCTGTGACTGACTCCAATTCCTCAAATCCCGGTGACGGATTGACCTCCAGAACGACAGGACCCTCGTTTGTTTCAAGTAAATCGACACCGGCTATTTCTAACTCAAGTGCTGCGGTTGCTTTTATAGCAAGATCGGTGTATTCCTCTGGTAGTGTAATCGCTTCTCCTGCCGCACCTTTATGAATATTCGCTCGGAATTCGCCGGGAGGTGCCTTTCTTTTCATTGCTGCAATCGCTTCACTACCTACGACAAGAACACGGATGTCAATTCCATCTGCTTCCGCGATAAAAGGCTGAATCACATAATCCTGATGGAGGTCACACAGTGCGTCCACGGCTGAAGTGAGAGACGTAGGTGTATCTAACAACATTACGCCCCTGCCGTGTGTGCCGTAAAAGGGTTTTAAAACAAACGGGTAATTCCCCATCTCGACTACGGCGTTCTCTAAAGACGTTGTGGAACCGACAGTGAGGCTTGGTGGGATAGGCAATCCATGCTGCGCAAGGATGCGTAGCGAGTGAAATTTGTGCCGTGCTGCCTCGATCGGTTTTGCACGATTAATTACAGGCGTGCCGATCCATTCAAAATGTGCTACGACCTCTTCGCCATATCGTGCTGTCGTGCGACTGAGCCGTGGCACGATGACATCAAAGTCTTCTGCTGGCTTTCCTTCATAAGTAATGCGTTTATCGGTACCACCGATATGAAGATAGAAACCGAAGGGATCTAAAATTTCTGCGATGTGTCCTGCATGTGAGGCAGCTTCGCTGAGCCTGCGTGTGGAGTGGTTTTGGGGTCCTCGGGAGAGGATACCGATTTTCATATTTTTAATTATGGGGTTTTCGCTCAGCTTTTTCCATTGTCAAAAACCGGTTTTCGCTTAGATTGGCACACATCTGGTGTATACTTAGCACGCTTCCCGTTATAACCGAATTTTTCAAGTTCCATGTGCCATTCAGTTTACGCCAGCGACACAAGCACAGAATCTGGCATCAAGGCACTGCGTTATCTCGGTGCCGGTGAAGACCCGCCGACAAGCAGTTCCAACGGCTCAGTTGATTCTCGCAGACGCTTCAGTGCTGCTTCTCCCTGACAGCGACGTTCGTTTTGAAGTTCAGATACACGTGTCCTAAAAAGCAGTATCGTCTCAGTAACCCCCGGTTCGGTAACTGCTCCGGCGAGTATGCCTCGAACGATCAATTGGGGATTTTTCAGTGCGGGGTCTTGTTGAACAGAAAAGGTTGCGCATTCATTGATGAGGGAGCGATACTCGTTTAGTAAGTCGGGTCCTACAAGGGCATTGCTCTCTGTGACCAACAACTCGGCATCCAAGACAAAACCGAAAGTCTTATCCTTTCCATCCTCGTCAAAAATACTATAGCGATTATTGACAAACATGAAAATGTATTTGTGATCGCCTGCTAAAAAATCCTCGATGTAAAACCTTTTACCATACCAATCTTTCGTCGGAACAATAGTTCCCTTCTCAAGACACTCATTATAATGAGATTCGTCGGTTGTGTAATACGCGTCAACCATAGGATAAAAACCTTTCTATAATTACAATGGGGTGATGCTCCGCATCACTCGGTCAGAATTCAGAACAATCTTTCCGTAAACGAATTCCTTTTGGATTGGGTAAGGCACACCTTGAAATTTTAAAATCAGGGCATATTGATACCTCTGCCAGTGACAACAGTGTAGAAGCAAAACTCGAAAAGTTTACCTTTTCACTCAGGGCTAATCCAGATTTTGAGTGCCTTCTCAGTGAGTTCCTCTGCTCTTGCCATGATAGTACTTTCATTCCACTGTTCTGTTTGAGCAAGACTCCGATTCAAACGTAGTGGACTATCACGAAATCCACCATCCATGTCTCGTTTTTCGCTGAAGGGGAGATCGCTTAAGGCAGGATTGTCACGGGTGGCAATGAGGGTAAGATTCCCGATTGTGTGGAGGTATTTCTCATGTATTTCTTGAAAGTCTTCACCTAGTTCATTTTGCCATGTTCTTGACAAATTGGGATTTTGCGGCATTATATGCTCAATGGTATGGTTTTCATCGCCGATAGGATCATTACGTCTGTAGTTTTCCAAATTGCGTAGCAGATAGTTACACCTATCAAAATTATACACATCTCTAATAAGCAATGATTGCTTGAACTCGATATCTGATGGATAACGTCTATAAGAACGCATTTGAGAAAAAGTGCTCTTTAGACTCCTGAGATAATCATCTTTGTCAACATCTGTCATTAATGCTGCAAAAGTCTTGTTTAAACTATTTGTTGGAATGCCACACACAGCACGACGAAAAACGTAACTTTCTACCAACCGAAAGATTTCTATTACTTCCGTTTTTTCAATCGTCCTACGCACATAGTCTTCATAGACTTCAAGTAAAAACGGAAAGGCAACTTCAACGCGAAGATCTTGGATATTTTTAAAACAATCCTGAAATTCTAAGTCTTCTTCTTGAAGTAAAGCGATGCTAGTGTAATGCTTTGCATAGCGCGAGATATCCTCAATAATAATTTCCAATATTTCCGAATCATCTGTGCTAGGAATATAAGCTTTAAATTTTTCGTAAACACTTTTAACATTTGGAATCTGTCGTGTCTCTAATGTAAGATAATCCCTGATGAAACGGTCAAATCTCTTGGTATATTCATCACCAAAACGTTGTTCCATGGGAAACCAGTACTCTTCATACAGTCTATTCTGGAAATCTGGTTCCTGCCCCATAAGTACATAGTTGCGGATAAGATCAGACTGGGACAAATTTAGTCCGGTAGAATTGAGGCTTTCAAAAATTAGCTGTGGATTATCATGATTACGATCTAGTGTGATATCTACAATCCTGAGTTTTTGTATTCCATTGTACACTGCTTGCAGATCAGCATTTCTGAGTTTGATCTCAAAAAAGCGATAGTTATCCACCAAGAGAGGCGAAGCATTTATAGGAAGTTCTCTGCTTTCCAGCAAGTGGATCAGTGTCTCTTTATCGCGTCGAGTCAGAAGTTGTTTGTAACGAAATTCATCGTCTTCTTCAGCATTGAAAAGGTAGTAATTTGAAAGCCTTCTTGGACTTATGTCAATTTCGCTGCTATCTTCATCAATTGCCTTGCTTAGTGCTGAAAGTAAAAGAGATAAAGTTGTTAGCCGCTGTTGTCCGTCAATAACAAGCAATTGGCGAACTGCTGTCACAGGCTGAAGCCGAGGTTCCATATAGACGATTGATCCGAGAAAATGTGATAGAATCTCATCATTCTCTCCGATACGTAGAATATCGTCCCATAGCTGCCTACAATGGTGTTCCTCCCAACTATACCTGCGCTGAAAAATTGGAATAAAAAACTGTTTCGGACCTTGTAAGAATCTCAGAAGAGGTGTTACGGTAGCTTCCATAAATTATCCTGCTATATCAAATTCAAGATTTGGATGTGTCAATTTTGGATGAAATAAACATAACAATTATGCTCTGTAAATCGGAATTTGTCAAGTTGCGTTTCATGCGATGCAGAATGAGATAATCAGTCATCATCCGTTTTATACGTGGTTGTTAGAAAATCTGCTAACTCCTCAAAAGTATCAAAAATCCGATCACATAGGTTCTCAAAGAAGATGCTCCGCGTGCCAGTGTAAACCGCATAGACCGGTTTGTTATGACGGGAAGCGTAATTCATTTCGCTGAGAACGCCGGGCGATAATTTGTCAGTCGGATAGATGACAACCACAAAATCGCTTTGGTGGACGAACTGGTAATCCCGTGAGATTGTCCGCGTTTGAATCTGCTCGATCACTTCTTCGCCCATTTCACTCACACGCGGTGCGTCATTATCTTCGTCCTTCGTGAGGGTAACGAGTTCCATGTCTTTGATCGTGAGTGGGTCAAAGACAATAAACGAACGACTCAGTTTGTCACCAATCTCTCGGATTTTCTCGATTTCTTTCGGTGTCTCTCTTAAAAGCGTAATTGGATAGCTGAGATAAAATTTCGGTTTCGGCGAGAAGAGGAGTTCATAGAAATTTTCAAGATCGTGTTGTCTTGCGACGGTGTAGTGCGGTTTCTCTGTGAAATGTGCGAGTTGCCGCGTTAGGAACTCTTCCTCATCTAACCAGACATTGAGCGCTGCTTTTCCTATCTCCGCCCACTGCGGCGTTTTTTCCATTCGTTCTGATATATCGGTGATGTTGTCAACGACATTGATTAGGAGATCTGGTAGTAGGATTTCAATATCTTTGAAAGAAAATCCCTCAATAAGACTCCCACGCCATCGAAAGCAGGCGTGTAACCCGATGATCGCATGTTCATAGTCTTCGGCGCGCCGAGCGATTTCATAGAAAGCCGTGCGCCGTGCTAATGACAAAACCGCTGGATCCGAATCAAGGACTTTGTCTGTGAAATGGACACGAGCTTCCGCTGCGGCACGGTGCATAACGTCGCCGACGTTGAAAAAGCCGATGTTCAGTTTCCTTTTCATGCAAAGGATTTTAAAATTCGCCATCAACTCTTTGCGACCTGAACAACTGATGCCAGTACAAATAATCTTCATAATAGTGCCCCGAGCCGAGTGCTCTTACTTACAATCTCTCTGCTGCTAACGATTTTAGTTCCGCGAGTGCCTCCTGTTCTTCTGTTTGCCACGGACGGTGCGCGGATTTATCCAACTTTTTAGGCGGTCCGCCGAAGACAAGAATATACGCTCTACGCGCTTCTGCTGTGCTATTCGGTGCGGAATAGTGTAAAGTCCGGCAGTGATGAAACGTCGCACCACCTGCAGGTATTGGGCAAGCCACCGCCTCTGATACGTCAACATCGTCTGTCACCAACCCGTGTACGAGTGGGTCATTGTTGATGTGCCGATGCCACCGCACCTCTCCCTTATGTGATTGTGGGATAAATTGGAGGCACCCACTCTCAAGCGTTGCCTTGTCAAGCGGGAGCCAAACACTCAAACTATGCGGCAGGACTTCGGGGTTCCAGTACGCCTCATCTTGGTGCCACGGGGTTTCATTACCGTAGTGCGCGGGTTTCAAAATCATGTGCCCACCACCACTGACCTTTTCGGCTTCTACACTGAGCAACTTCGCAGCGAGCCGCTGTGCGTTTCGGAAATAGATAGTTTCGCGGAGTTCTGGAAATTGTGCCTCTGGACCTAAGACTTGTGGCAAGGTTTCTTGCCCGTTATGCGCACGTGGACCGGCGAGATCGAAATAGCGTCCTTCCGCCTCTCCAGTCCGTTCCGTGAAGAGTTCGTCGTAGATGCCTTTGAGCCACTTGATCTCTTCATCTGTTGTAATACGTGGAATGCTCAGGTATCCGTTCCCTTGAAAAAAGGCGACCTGTTCGTCAGTTAGGTCCACGTGAAAATTATTATTGGATTTCATAAACTCACCGGATCAAAATACCGTAAGGTAAAATTGTTATGACTTGTGTTCCATCTTCAAAACCAAACAGACTCAGCCATGTGACGACATGCTGCCATTGTGTGCCAAATATGGAATGGAGGGCAGGAAGGAGGGAAGGTTGGAATCCCCACCCTTCTAATTTTCCAATCTTCCAACCTTTTAGTTGAATTGAACTGTCTGTATCCTCAATCATCTGTTCCAAGAGTTGCTCAAAAAAGGGTCTCTGCTTTGGCAACACGATAAGGTTAACTTCCTCATCATCGGAAAAACCTGCCTGCTTTTTGGCGATGGAGAGTGCAGTGTCCAATCCACCGAGTTCGTCGACAAGTCCGAGTGCCTTCGCTTGTTTGCCTGTCCAGACTCGCCCTTGTGCGATTTCGTCGATTTCCTCAAAGGATTTGTTTCTGCCTGCTGCCGCCTTGCGGACAAAATCTTCATAGACCGTTTTCATCATCTTTTCGACACGTTCCCGTTCCGTGTCTGTAAAACCGCCGTAATCCGAATAGAGGGTGGCGTTCTGCCCGTGTGCGATGATTTCCTTTGTCAAACCGACCTTGTTATAAAGCCCCTTCATGTTCAGTTTACCGCCGAACACACCTATTGAACCTGTTATCGTGCTTGGGTGTGCGACGATTGTCCCAGCCGCCATCGCGATATAGTAGCCGCCGGAGGCAGCGACATTACCCATAGAGACAACGACCGGTTTCTCACGTTGTGTGAGCATAACCTCTCGCCAAATCAGATCCGAAGCGAGGGCGGAACCACCCGGACTGTCTATTCGGAACACAACTGCCTGAACGGAATCGTCGGTACGTGCTTTCTTAAACGCCTCTTTCAATGTCTCCGGCGTAACGACGGACATTGAAGAGAAGAACGAATCAAAATCGGGTAAAATCGGTCCACTGGCATAGATAAGCGCGATCTGGTTCTCTGCAGTACCCGTCCGCGCTCGCTGGGGCGGGTTTAACATACTGAGCAGCTGCATAAGTCCAGCGAAACTATTCATATCCGGCACTTTCCGCTTTCGCTCGTAGCTCGGTTTAGCGATCTGAACCTCTTCATCTTCAGATGCCTCTTTAAGATCCGTGAGCAGCTCATCGTAGTATTGTAATGTGTCAACCAATTTTTCCTGGTGTGCTTCTTCTGCGGTGAATGGACCTCGGTTTATTAAATCCGATGCCCTTTCTACGGTCATACCCTCTCGACTCTCAGCGATATGCTCTAACAATCGGGCATATAGATCGTCAAGCAGCGCGGTCATCGATTCGCGAAATTCATCGGACATACCGTCCCGCATATAAGGTTCAACACCGGACTTGTATTTCCCCATAGCGAGCATATCGGCTTGGATGTCTAATTTGTCCAGCAGTCCTTTGTAGAAAAGGACTTCGGCACGTAAGCCGGTTAAATTGAGGCTTCCCGTCGGCATTAGAACGATGCGATCCATCGTAGCAGCAAGGAGATATTCGGCATTACCACCGCTTTCCAGATATCCAATCGTTTCTTTCTCTGCCTCTCGGAATTCGTGAAGTTTAGCGCGGATCTCTTGGAGGGTTGCCCACCCTACGCTGACACCATCTATTTTGAAGATAAGCCCAGCGATTTCATCATCCGCCTTGAGTATATCTAATTTTTTAAAGAGTCCTCGGAGTGTTTTTGTCGTGGACGTGCTGAAGGTACTGACTGTTTTGGTATCGGCGTAGGTGCCGCTCAGTGTGAATTCAACATATTTTTTTGTGGGAGGCGGCGTTTCTTCTGTCGCGTGTTCATCGGCAAACACCGGTGAAATAGCGATGAGCAGCACCAGCAGAAATGTGCATGTTTGTAAGCAGAATTTTGACAATTTCATCTGTCTCTCCTTGTTTTTTGTATCCAAATTTAACATTGCTATTCTACCACAAAATAGGGATCGTGTCAAATTGTAATTATTCTGTGCAGCGTTATTAATCAGGGAGTTTTATTGTAAAGTGAGTTTGTCCAAGAAAGGTGTTGCAGAGTTTCATCGTGGGTCATCTTTTTGGAACGTGATGTGTCTCCGTTGGTCATGAGAGATGCGGCTTTCATTCTCCGATATGATTTGCAACGAGGACTAAATCCAAAATATTGATGATGCCATCGCCGTTGAGGTCTGGTGAACTTTCCCCAAAACGTGAGGCAACAAAAGTGAGATCCAAGATGTTTACGACACCATCGGCGTTGACATCCCACGGCGTTTGAGCAAGATACGGTGCGAGGTCCCATAAGAGAATGCTCCCATAATTCGCACTGATAAGGCTCTGGTTATCGGGCCAGAACGCGAGGGCAACGGTTTCAGGCGTAGGGCCTTCTAAGGTCGTGTGGAGTTGTTCGGTGTGAATATCCCATACATGGATGCCGTCCCCTATGCGCGGTACGGCGACAGTTGTACCATCTGCCGAAAACGCTAATGTAGCATAAATCCCCGTACGCCCCCAGAGTGTCGTACGGTGCTTCCCAGTATTCGCGTTCCATAAATAGATACCGTGCCCGTTTATACTTGCGATTGTTTTTCCATCAGGCGAAAATATCACATCTTGGATTGAGCCGTCATTTTCATAAATGGTGGTACGGAGTTCACCTGTGTTCACATCCCACAACCGAATATTGCCATCACCCCCTCCTGCCATAAGCGTTTGACTATCCGGGGAAAACGCCAGTGATGTCTCAGTTGTGTGGGCATTGAGAGTTAATCGTCTGGTACCATTTTCTGTGTCCCATAAATAAATCCGCGTATTACGATTGCCACCACTTGCCAAAGTCTTACCATCTGGTGAGAAAGCGATTGTCGTAACACGGTCCAAATGTTCCCCAAGGGGAACACGTAGTTTGCCAGTAGCCACATCCCACAACCGCACTGTTGTGTCTATGCTCCCGCTTGCGAGGGTGCTACCGTTCGGTGAAAATGCCAAAGCAGTAATACCTTTTGTATGCCCAGTAAGTGTAGCAAGTTTTTGATGTGTAACGACATCCCATAGCCAGATTTCATTAGGCTCATGCTCAATAGCGATGGTTCGCTTATCCGATGAAAATGCCGCGTGTCCTAAACGCCAATGTCCTGTAATAGTGGTCCGTTGTTCTCCTGTATCTGTCTCCCATAAACGAATTGTCTCGTCATCGTCACTTATACTGGCGAAGGTAGTACCATCGGGTGAAAAAACGACTGTATTAATTGAACCTGTATGTTTCCAAAGAGTAGCGCGCAGTTTTCCTGTATCCGCCTCCCGTAAGCGAATTTTCTGGTCAAAACCCGCACTTGCGAAGGTTTTGCCATCCGGTGAAAACGCCACAGATGTGACAATTGGTGTATGTCCAGTGAGAACATCACGCACGGAAAGGGTATCTATATTCCATAACAGAACCGTTTTGTCCCAACCGCCACTAACGAGTGTTTTGCCATCCGGTGAAAACGCCACTGACGAGACCCGATCCATGTGTCCTTCCAGATTTGTCAGGTGCTGCCCTGTGGTTACGTCCCACAGTTGAATTGTGTTATCCCAACCGCCACCTACAAGGGTTTTGCCATCGGGTGAGAACACCACTGACGGAATGAACGGACCTCCTTCAAGAATAGATCTATACTGTCCAGTCGCTATATCCCAGAGTCGTACTGACCCATCACTACTTGCACTTGCGAGTATTTTGCCATCGGGTGAGAACACCAGTTCCCAAACTTCAAGCTGCCCTATTTCTGCGCCTTTTGCGATTTCAGGGGGCCTTGTCAAGGTAGTGAGGTGTTCGCCTGTATTCGCGTCCCACAACCGAATCTCGCTGTCTTCTCGCCACCAATTCCATTTTCTACCTGCCCCGCTTGCGAGAATTTCTCCGTCCGGCGAGAATGCTACTGACAAGACTGCTTCTACATGTCCAGTGAACAACGCAAGTTCTGCACCCGTGTTTGCATCGTATATCCAGACACCGATTGAGCTTGCGACAGCGATCCGAGTCCCGTCCGGCGAATACGCAATACCACCGTGTAGCCTCCCTTTGCCTATGCGGTGTTTCGCGCCTTCGGGCAAACCCATTTGGGTATAGTCTTGGGCATGAACATTTGATAAAAAGAGAGAAAAAATTAAAAGGGACACCAAACTAAAAAGTAGCACCCAGAGTATGCTGCAAAGACGAAGGCTCGTGGAGAGTGCACTTATGGGGAAACATAGTTGCTTAGTCTTCATAACTTAACCTCCTATTTTCCAATGTGTTGCGCGATGAGTGTTAAATCTAAAATGTTTACGATGCCGTCGCCGTTGAGGTCTGGTGAGCTTTCCCCGAAGCGCGAGGCAACAAAGGTCAAATCCAAGATGTCCACGACACCATCGGCATTGACATCCCACGGGACCTGTGGGTGGGGTGCGGTCAGCGATCTCAATTGGATTGTGCCGTCAAGACTGGCACTCGCAAGTGTTTTTCCATAAGGACCGTCGGTATCTGGTAGAAATGCTAAGGCAAAAACAGGGGCGGTATGACCTTCAAAAATTGCTCGTAACTGTCCGGTGCGCGGATGCCACATACGAATTGTGTTATCCCAACCTGCGCTTGCAAGGGTTCCGCTATAAACGCTGTGGACATCTGGTAGAAATGCTAAAGCAAAGACAGGGGCGGTGTGGTCCTCAAAGGTTGATAGGAGCTGCCCTGTGTGTATGTTCCACAAGCGAATTGTGCTCTCGGCGTTGGTATTCCAGTATCCACCGCTTGCTAATATTTGATTATCAGGTGAGAACGCGAGTGCTAAAACTGAATCTGTATGTGCCGAAAGGTTGTGTCGAAGTTGACCTGTTTCTACATCCCACAACAAGATTGTGCCGTAAAAACTTGTGCTGGCAAGCATTTTGCTATCTGGTGAGAACGCTAATGTGGTGACCATATCTCGGTGTCCGTGAAGGACTACGGTATGGAAAGCCTGTTCCAAGGTTAAGTTCCACAGACGAACTTCTCTAAAGCTTCCACTCGCAAGGGTATTGCCATTTGGTGAGAATGCCAACGCGACAACTGGATCGTCGTGACCTGTAAGGTTTGTTACATTTTCACCCGTTTGGATATTCCAAAGGTGGATGGTAGAATTTTCGCTCGCGCTTGCAACTGTTCGGTTATCGGGTGAAAATGCTATTGCTGTCGTCGTATTCGTCAACAACGGAAGGCGTACGATCTTTTTTCCAGTATAGGTATCATATAGCGTAATACCGTCCGCAGTTGCTACGGCAATCTGTGTGCCATCGTGGGAAAAGGTTATAGCGTTTACCGCCGTTGGACCGAGTGGTGTCTCGCTATCTGCGGATACATGCCATTGTGTCACACCTTGGGCGAAACTATTGGGTAGAAAGAGGGCATGCGTAAAGAGGAGGACAAAGATTTGAAGTTGTCGCACGGTTAGCCTCCCTTTCTGCGTACGGACGAGCGAATTACCATGTTCTGAGCAGTCGGGAAACATCACCGGCGACATTTAATTATTAGAGGATGTATCTGCTCAGATCCTGATCACTAACGATTTCGGCCAATTCGGAATTGACGTAGTTAGCATCAATAGTGATGCTGTTCTTCTCAAGGTCAGGGGCGTCAAAGAAGAGGTTTTCAAAGAGTTTTTCCATAATAGTATGCAGACGACGTGCACCGATGTCCTCGACTGATTCATTGACTTGGAAGGCAAGCGCAGCGATTTCGTCAATTGCATCATCGGTGATAGTTGCCTCGATCCCCTCTGTGTGAAGCAAAGCAGTGTACTGTTTGACTAACGCGTTCTTCGGTTCCGTCAGAATAGATTTAAAGTCACTCTTATTTAGGCTCTTCAGTTCTACTCGTATTGGGAATCTGCCCTGTAGTTCTGGGATGAGGTCAGATGGACTTGAGACATGAAATGCGCCAGCAGCAATGAACAGAATGTGATGTGTGCGTACCGCGCCGTATTTCGAGGTTACGGTGCTACCTTCGATGATGGGGAGGATATCGCGTTGTACGCCTTCACGCGAAATGTCGGGTCCGTGCCGAGATTCTCTGCCTGCGATCTTGTCGATCTCATCCAAAAAAACGATACCGGAGTTTTCAACCCTTTGAATGGCTTCAGTGATAACAGCGTCCATATCAATGAGTTTTTCAGATTCCTCTTGCATCAAGATAGTACGCGCTTCGGAGACCGGGACTCGTCGCTTCTTTGTTTGATTCGGTAGGATGTTACTGAACATATCCTTGAAATTGATGTCCATCTCCTCTATACCACCGGGCGAGAAGATTTCAACAAAGGGCATGCTCTGATGTTTGACATTGACTTCAACCGGTTTATCCTCAAGTCTACCTTCCCGCAGCCAATCCCTAAATTTCTCTCGAGTCTTGAGATAGCGTTCGCGTTCCTTCTCTCTGGCTTCCTCGGCTTCGGTCTCGACATCAGAGCCGAGATCGAACGGAAGTTGAAGGTTGATGTCATCATCCTCTTCCTCTGGCTCGTCAAGCGCGTCGTCTTGCAAGCGAGGTCGTCGCTGGAGCGAACGTGGCACGGGGAAAATGCAATCCAATAGTCGTTCCTCAGTGGATTCGCGTGCCTTTTCCTGAACCGCCTCAGTTTGCTCTGCCTTGACCCGGCTAATAGCGGTTTCAGTGAGATCGCGAATCATAGATTCAACATCTCGTCCTACGTAACCGATTTCGGTATACTTTGACGCTTCTACTTTGATGAAGGGCGCGTCAACGAGGCGAGCAAGTCTACGTGCGATCTCAGTTTTTCCTACACCTGTCGAACCTATCATGATGATGTTCTTCGGTGAGACTTCGTCTTGCATATCTTCTGCCAACATCTGGCGCCGCGCGCGATTGCGGAGGGCAATAGCGACAGAACGTTTCGCCTCAAACTGCCCGATAATATATTTATCTAACTCCTCAACAATCTGCCGCGGCGTGAGTGCAGCCGCTAAAGTGTTCTTGTCACGCGTTGCATTCGGTTTGTCCAAGGGTAAACCTCCCCAAAATTACCAATCCGCCCAATCATCTCGTAATCATTTTGTTGGGATGAAGCCCGGTATTTTCCCGAAAACCGTGTATTACGAGATAGGCGTTAACAATTTAATGCGATACTACTCAAATAGCATCGCATTAAATATCAATTGTGTCAACCTCAATTTTAGCATTCGTGTAAATACAAATTTCACTTGTGAGTTGAAGTGCCTCTAAAGCGATCTCTTTTGCGGTCAAGTCTGAGTATTTAAGCATGGCTCTCGCCGCAGCGAGGGCGATAGACCCACCGGAACCGATTGCGAGAACATCGTCATCTGGGGCAATAACATCGCCGTTTCCTGAAATGAGATAGCTGTCACTGGCATCCGCAGCGATCATTAAGGCATCCACCTGTCTTAGAATTCTATCGCTGCGCCACTCTCTGGCAAGTTCTACCGCTGATTTCTGAAGATTACCACGGTATTGCTCAAGTTTTTTCTCTAAATTTTCATATAAAGTAATTGCATCCGATGCGGAACCTGCAAAACCGATGAGTACCTTGTCGTTATGGATCTTACGGATCTTGCGTGCTCCGTGCTTCATCGCTGTGTCGCCTAAAGTGACTTGACCATCACCCCCGATAGCAACCGCACCGTCGCGACGAACGGCTAAAATTGTTGTTGCGCGAATTCGCATACTTGTGATTTTCCTTTTCCGCAGTTAAAGGTTTTTGTTGTCAGACGCGTCGTTACTTGTTTTTATTTCTAAACGTAAAACAGAAGGAAACCGAAGAACTGCAGTGCTCCCATAAAGATACCACACCGTATCCCAGCCACCCCTACGTGTTGTTCCCTCAAAAAACTACCGTCTACCCCGAAAAGGTAGGGACACAACAGAAAAGTAAGCAGAAAAGAAATCGGCATAAAAACCGGCACGGCTGCGATGTGTGGTATCAAATCTACCTGCGTGGCATTCCACGTCCACAAATACGATGCCCCAAACTCGTAAATCAAGGTACTGCCAATTACAGCAACGATGCTCGTTATACCTGCTGCCAACATTGCAGTTCCTATGAACCCAATTTTTGGACTGTCAGACTCGGATACAAAACGAGTTCCGAAAATCGTCGTGAGTCGCTGATAGCAGTATGCTGCTAACGTCGCGAATACCACCCAATTCAGTATGAGTCCAATCGGTGTCGTTTGATCCGCCAGAAAATCCGAACGAAGGTAGAAGATCAAGTGAACTTTCCGTGAGAATAGCCAATCTATCGGGACGTAGGTTAGCGTAGTTGCGATCCCAAAAATAGAACTCCTCGAAAGCAGTGCTGCATCTTCGTCAGTCTGCCAGATACAATAGACGAATAAAGCGGTTGCAATTAACACGTTTGGATAAAGAATCCAAATGGTGCCAATGCGACTCGCTATAAAGAACGTTAAAAGTGTTGTTCCTGTTACAATAAAAACCGCCGTGTCCGCTTTAGTTCGCATACATTTCTCATAGATGTCTAAAGTTGATTTTCTCCCTCAAACTTAATCACGAGCTGATCACCGGTTAGTTTTGCACCGGTTGTTTTTTTATTGGAGAGGGTCCGCGGTAGTGTGACATGTTGCTTAAAACCACCCACCGTGACGATTAATTCATCGCCATGTTTTGTCAATTCAATCTCATCTTTGCTCAAAAAGGGAAGACGCATAGACAACTGATACGCATCTGCTGTTTTTTGGAATTGATACGGACGTTCTTTAGAAAACTGATCTGCGGGGTTAATCTCTGAATAGAGCGTATCTGCCAACCGGTGTAGTCCTTGTTCCCCCACGATCTCTTCAGAGAACAGATTCACTTTCCAGACGGGTACGTCCGAGAAATAGTCCATTGCCTCTTCAATATAGTGCTGCTGCGTTTGCTTCCACGCTTCAAAGTATGAAGCATCGACCCCATCGGGAAAGATACGATTGATGATCACTGCATCAATACAAAGACCGTAAAGGCAAAAATACATAAAAGCGCGTTGTGTCTCTTTGATAACAATTTTTTCGGGGTTTGTTACCAAGCGGACTGTCGTGATTTCGGGATCTGTCAGCACGCCGTCAATCCCTTCCAACTTATCGAATAGATCTTGAATATTTTGGAAGTAGTTATCCCGCGGAATCGGGACTGAGCTCACACGTTCAATCACTGGACCTGCAAGTTTTGCCAGATTACGTTCCAATTTGAAAATGTGGCTCATGTACCACTCTAAGGTTGTCGGGATACTAACGAACCGGAGCGACTCCCCGGTGGGTGCGCAGTCAAGGATAATTACATCATAACTCTTTTCACGGACATATTGGTTGATATAGAGAAGGGCACAAATCTCTTCCATCCCTGGAAAAACCGCTATCTCCTCGGCAACGAGACTGTCAAGCCCGGAACGATTCAGCAACGAACGAATGTAACTATAGACATCATCCCAATATTCAACAATTGCTTCCTGAACGTTAATCTCCTGTATCCAAAGGTTGTCTTTGATTCGGATCTGTTTCTCTTTGTGCTGGCGGACAAGTTCCTCGTGGTTATCAAAAGCATCCCGGAGTGAATGTGCCACGTCAAGCGAAATGACAATAGTCTTGTAACCAAGTTCCGCGAGTTTGATCCCCGTAGCGGCGGCAATGGTTGTTTTGCCGACACCCCCTTTACCCGTATAAAGAATAATTCGCATTATTTTCAGTTCCTAACTGCTGCGGTTTGTGTGAGTTTCTTACAGTATAACATAAAAAAAGACGGTTTGCAAGGAAGACGTTGCATAGAACGTGGCAAAAAATTTGACATACGCCCTCTTTCGTGATATAATATTACGCGGTTATGTTCGCATATTGTATAAACATCCTTATTTAATGTGAATGCACGCGAACAACAAACGACAAACATTTTGGGTTGAAGGGACAAGAAATCATGGTACTGAAAACGAAAACCTATTTTCCAAAAACGGATAAAGACATTAGATGGTATGTGGTGGACGCGGAGGGACAGATCCTCGGGCGTTTAGCCTCGCGCATCGCACAAGTGCTGCGCGGAAAAAACGATCCGCGGTTTACACCTCACGCCGATTTAGGTTTTCGCGTTGCTGTTGTGAATGCGGAGAAAGTACACGTCACAGGGAATAAAAGAGAGCAGAAAACCTATTTTAGGTATAGTGGCTACCCCGGTGGTGATAAGTACCGAACTTTCAACGAACAGATGGCTCGGAAGCCGGAGGCGATTATCACAAATGCCGTCAGAGGGATGCTCCCGAAGAATCATCTCGGTCGTCAACTGATGAAGGGTCTCAAGGTTTACGCTGGACCGACACACCCGCACCAAGCACAGGAACCGGAAGTCTTAACATTTGATTAATTAGGTTGGGGATTCCGATCAAAGGTATCCTACAACTATGGAGAGCACGAACAGTATGGCTATTGAACAATTCTGGGGGACCGGCAGACGCAAGACCTCAGTCGCGCGCGTTCGAATCATTCCCGGTGGTGAAGCTGGGGTTACCGTTAACAAAAAACCGATTCAAGAGTATTTCGATCGTGCAGACCACTGGCAGGCAGCACAACGCCCTATTGAACATGTTGAGAAGGTCGGCGAATATGCTGTGCATGTCAACGTGAAAGGTGGCGGAAAGACTGGACAGTCTGGCGCGATCTCACACGGACTTGCGCGCGCGCTTGTCAAAGCAGACGAATCCTTGAAGCCTTCGTTAAAAAAGGGTGGATTTTTGACGCGCGATCCGAGAATGGTCGAGAGAAAGAAGTACGGGCAGAAGGGCGCACGGGCACGCTTTCAATTCTCCAAACGTTAGAATTGTCGTGTTTTTCGCACGTTTACAAAATTTAAGCAAGCCTCCATCTCTCGCTGGCAGGGTTTCAATCCTCTTTAGAAACCCTTCGGGAATGCCACACGCACATTCCTTTTCCGCCGGCAACAGCGCACTGTTAAATCACTAGTTTTATTATCATACCAACATACGCGTGGGTTATGAAACAAGCGTGGGTAAGCACCGCGCTTACAAGTTATTGTGAGTACGGAGAGGTTTCGTATGTCAAACATTGTCATCTTAGGCGCACAGTGGGGCGATGAAAGTAAAGGGAAGCTAACCGATGTCTTTGCTGGCGACGCGGATGTCGTCGCGCGCTATCAAGGCGGCGATAACGCGGGGCATACCATTGTTCTCGGAGAAAAGACGTTTATTCTCCACTTGATTCCATCTGGTATTCTCCGACCCAATACTGTCAACGTTATCGGGAACGGGGTTGTCATCAATTTGGAGACGCTTTTCGGTGAGATAGATCGGTTGCAGGCACAGGGCATTGAAGTCAGCAGTGCTAACCTGAAAATCAGCGATCGCGCGCATCTCATCATGCCATACCATAAGGCAGTCGAACAGTGGGAGCAAATGGGGAGTGCTACCAAAATCGGCACCACTTCGCGTGGCATTGGACCCACGTATTCCGATAAGATGAACCGACACGCTGGTATTCGCGTCGGAGATCTGCTTGAGTTTGACTACTTCCAAAAGAAACTGGATTACAACCTCGAAACCAAAACGGACGCACTTCAGATCGGCGGCCCGGAACGGCATGTCCTCCTCGAAACCTATCACGGTTACGCACAACGTCTCGCTCCTTATGTGACAGACACCGTTGCTTTCATGCACGATGCACTCGCTGCTGAGAAGCGGATTCTCTTTGAAGGCGCGCAAGGCACTATGCTTGATATAGATTTCGGGACATATCCTTATGTTACCTCCTCTAACTGCACTGCGGGTGCTGTCTGTACGGGACTCGGCATCGGTCCCAAGGCGATTGAAGAAGTGCTGGGCGTTTCCAAAGCCTACGTCACACGCGTTGGTGGCGGCCCGTTTCCTACGGAGATGCCACCTGATTTGGATGAGGAAATTCGCGAAATCGGCAAAGAATATGGTGCCACAACACAACGACCGAGACGCTGCGGGTGGCTTGATTTGGTTGCACTCCGATACGCAACACAGATTAATGGACTTACCGCTATTGCGATGACGAAACTGGATGTGTTTGATACGCTTGCCGATTTGCAGGTGTGTGTCGCTTACCACTACAAAGGAGAAGAGACAACCCGTTTCCCCAGTAGCCTACGGGTTTTAGAGGAATGCGAACCGGTCTACGAAACGCTACCCGGATGGCAACACCCCTTAACGGAAGCGCGCACAGCGACAGACATTCCGCAACGCACCAAAGACTATGTTGCATACGTCGCAGATTATCTTGATGTGCCAATTCCGATTATCTCTGTTGGGCCTGATAGAAATCAGATCGTGCAGTTAGGACAACCGCTTTGGTAACGTGCGTTTTGATAAATGTGAATTTTTTCTAAATTTTGGGGTTTTAATTTGACATCCACCCAAAAGTATGGTATCATTAAATGTTGTTAGCCTGAGCCGTTAGCTCAGCTGGTAGAGCATCTGACTTTTAATCAGGTGGTCACAGGTTCGATCCCTGTACGGCTCATTTGTGGAATTGAAATATACGACTCACATTCTTATGCCCCCGTCGTCTAGCCTGGCCAAGGACACCGCCCTTTCACGGCGGCGACACGAGTTCAAATCTCGTCGGGGGTATTTTTTAACGCAAATAGTCCTCTTAAAAAGGCAAGCCCCACTTTTCATGGGGCTTGTTTTTTGTTTTAAAGCTATCCTTCCAACCACGCCGATTCGGGACAGAAACCTGCGAAAAAATCTTAACGCTACGGATTGACATTCATCAGCACGACAGAAGGGCATCCACAATTGATTCCAACCTCGCGCCCCAAACTTCAGGGGAATGAACTCTTCCGCTTCGCGCCTCAATGACCTGTCTATTGGTATCAATCAGCACAATTGCCGGAATTTGTTCGCTTGAGCCGATGCCAAATTGCTGGGCGAGTGAGCCATTCCATCCACTTCCGTCGTAGATGTAGTGTCCTTGATAGTCCTTCTCACGGATATAGTTGCGTAGTGCTTCTTCATTGCTCCATCCTGCAGCATTAACACCAATAAGGTCAAATCCTTTGTTGTGATATTTTTGATAAACCGCATCCACACATTTTAATTCCACTTCACAATAGTCGCTCGCCCTCCAAAAATAGAGCAGCGTAACCTTCCCGCGGTGTGCCGAAAGCGAAATAGGCTTTCCATCTACAGAGACTGCCGAGAAGTCTGGAACCTCTTTTCCTACCCGCGTGAGTTCAGTCCACTTTATGAGTTGCCCGAGTTGTTCACCTCTGGTCTCAACCGAGATAATCTTGCCATCTCGGTCAATAAGCCATTGTGATGGCACGCTCTTAATGCCGAAATACCGCGCAAGTTCACTATCCCACCCTTTACCATCAAAAATTTGGAGCCACGGGATGTTATGCGCTTCAATAAATTCGCGAAGTTCCGCTTCACTTTCGTCTAAGCTCACGCCGATAACGTCAAAGCCCTCCTTGTGATGGTGCTCGTATGCTTCTTTAATATACGGCATCTCCGGTGCGCAGAAGCCACACCATTTTGCGCAGAAATTGAGAAGGACCATCTTACCATGGTAGTCTAAAGACGAGATTGGTTTGCCATCAAGTGTCACCGCTGAGAAATCGGGAAGTTCTTTGCCAACCCATGCTGTCTGTTTCCATACAGCCTCTGATCCTGAATGACCTGTCCACGGATATTTTTGTGCTAATTCGGTTTCACCCAATGTCTCATAAATATCACCGAGTCCGCGTAAAGCGTACCAATCGTCCGGTTCGCGTACAAGTCGTTGTTGAAAAGCGTGCTGCGCTTCAACTATCAGACGTTTACACCGCGCAACCAGCTCGGCGTTTTCCTCGGAACTCCTCATAAAATCCCGATAGATATAACAAGGCGTTCTGCCTACATCCTTGTAAAGTTTGGTCAGCCAATGATACAATTCAGATTCGTCTTGCTGTTTTGCTCTTTTAAAAAGCCTTTCGAGTGCGGTAAGCGTCAATTCAAACAAGGGATCTAAGTACTTATTGTAATGGGTGTAATGTTTAATTGCAAAAAAGCAGGTCTCCGCATCATTAGGAACTTGCGTCATCGCCTGTTCAAGGAATAGAAGATCCCTATCTTTTTCACCATTAAAGACGTGTTTATCTCCCCAGACAATGATTGCTAACATCTTTGCCGCTGCACCGTTGTCTGGCTGTTTTTCAAGCACTTCTTCGGAGAACTCTCGGAATTCTAAACGCATCGCTTCAGGGAACCGTGAAACATACTCAGGCAGTTCCGGTGGCAGCGTTGTTTTGCCGTCAACAACGCCTGCTTCAATCCTTCTTTTGAAATAATCCAAAAGTTGTTCCTGAACCTTCGGGGTGAGTTCCCACCAAGGCTTTGAGAGTCCACGGTTCTCCAGTGAATCAAGGTAGGTATTCCAAAAATCCGTGTTTTCGGTCGTTTCATTGCCAAAGTTACACTCGTTAGCCGATTCTTGAATTAATTCTTTCTGAAACGCTGCCTGCTCCTCAGGTATCAAGGTTCTGCATTTCTTAATCAGGGTTCTACATTCTTCAATTAAGGCTCTGAATTGCTCAATCCGGTCTGGCGTTTCATAGTCCGCCTTGAATGTTTTGATGCGCTTATAGACTGCGTATGGGGTTATTCTATGCCGCTGGTAGGCAAACTTCGCATCTTGATAGTATGCTGTATCCGCTTGTTGCTTTGCCCATTCATATAGGCTTTCAAGCGCGGTAATCACTTTTTCTTGTTCGTCAGTCTCTCCAAAGAAACCGTGGCTTTTCCTGTACTTGTCAATCAGAAACAAATTCATACAAGGGTCCTTCGAGATCAATGCCTCTGCTTTCTCTAAAAGCAACTGATATTCGGAATCCCTACAAGTAGATGCTATCATTGCCAACAATGCAGTTGCCGCGCCGTTGTCTGGGTCTGTTTCGAGAACCCTTTCGGCTAACATTCTTAGTTTTGATAGCATCTCTTCAGAAAAACGCCAAAAGTAGTCGTGAAGGCCAGGCGGAAGTGCCGTTTGTCGGTCGGAGACTCCCGCCTCAATCTTTGTTTTGAAGTAAGCGAGGAGTTCCTCCTGCGTCTCTTCGTCTATCTCCTTCAACTCATCGCCTGCAAGTCCATCGTTGTAGAGTGAATTGAGGAACGTATACCAGAAGTCTGTAAAATCGTATTTCGCAGTCATAATTTTCTCCATGGTTGCCTTTGAGAAAATGCAACTTCACATGCGGCGGTAGTCTACGCAGAATTAGTGTCGCGTTTCTAATACCTGTTTGTCAAGCGAAATATTAAACGTGAGCTCGACTTTCTGTTACTGGAAATATTCTGCGTTTATATCTATGAAATCCTCCCATTCTTCCGGCACATCTTCTTCCATGAAAATCGCCTCAACGGGGCATTCGGGCGTACACACATTGCAATCAATGCATTCTTCGGGATGAATATAAAGTTGATTCACTGCTTCATATTCGTCGGGTGACTCGTCCGCATGTGGATAAATGCAATCCACGGGACATACGTCGGTGCACGCGCTGTCTTTTACGTCGATACAGGGCTCACAAATTACATAAGCCATTTGAAAATCTTCCTTTTGTTTTTTGAGTTTTAGGGTTGGCATTAATATGCCAACCCGGTGCTATTTATTGAAAATACTCGGCGTTTATATCTATGAAATGTTCCCATTCGTCTGGCACATCTTCTTCCATGAAAATCGCCTCAACGGGACATACCGGTTCACATACACCACAGTCGATGCATTCTTCAGGGTCAATATAGAGCTGATTTACCGTTTCATATTCATCGGATGCGCCAGTCGGATGCGGGTGAATGCAATCCACGGGACACACGTCAACGCAAGCGTTATCTTTTACGTCGATGCAGGGTTCGCAAATTACGTACGTCATCTGTTTAGTCTCCTTTTTATCTATTTGTTTTCATTGTGCACGCTGCCAATGTTGATTTAGGGCGTGCTAATCTGATGCTATTTTATTTCAAACTATGGCAAGGCGGTAGTTATTCTTGCAGTCGTCCAATGGATTTCTGTATCCAACCCGGGCTTTATGTATCCGTAAGAGCCTTGGACGTACGGGATGCCCACCATGGTCTCTAATCTATAGGTAAGCTCCTTTGCCTCTGCGATATCCACCTTGTCCTCTTCGCGCTTTTGTAGTTTAAAGCCGCGGTGGAGCAATCTCACTTGTAATCCATGTCCTTTTAAGGCATCTGCAAGGCGATTCGCTAACGCCTCAAACTGCGTGAATTGGATATCGGCAGTGTCTTCCTTCTGCCAGAGACCAAAACCACTATGGCGTACTGGAACATCCAAGCCTTCCTCTTTTAATAGAGCCTCCAGTTTCATCATATCGTCACAACGATAATCCACCCCTTCATCTACGAGGATGTTCAATCGAAAACCGTCGTCGATGACTTTCAAAGGCAGTGCTTGTTCAACAACCAAGGACTCCAAAATTTCCTTAACTTCCGGGGCACGGTGCGTGTCGGAGGCGAGACGAGTTGCCGCTTCATCCCTCTCAGACACAGATCTCCCTACGGAGATACCGTGACTCAGGATTTCTCCATTCATCCACTGTTCTACCACTTTCTTGATCCTTGACTGCGTTAGATGGTCCGATTTCTCACTCACGACAAGTGGACCGCTATCGGAAGCTCTGAGCGGCAGATCGAGTTCGGTAATTAGAGCGTCTAATAATTCTTTCACATCATTTGGACGCATGAGTTTTTCTCCTTTTTTTAGGTTTTCGTCTTCGTTAGTTTCGTCCTTTTGCGATTTAACGCCGTGGGAAACGCCACAAAGAAACACAAATACTTGCACTCGTCCAACTTGTATCCGAGGCTTCATCACGGTTTGCGTATTCATAAGCATTCAGCACATAATTGATGCCGAATTTTGTATCTATCTGTTCCGCCCACTTTTTGACTTGTGAGAGAGGTATCCCAGTTTCCGCACTCTTTTCAAGTTGAAAGCCCCGATGGAGCATTTTTGCTTTTACACCTCTCTCGTTTAGCAAAACTTTGAATTGACTTGCTACGCCTTCAAGTTGTGATACCGTAATCGCACTTCCGTCTCTTTTCTCTAATCGAAATCCGCCGTGTAAGATTTTAATAGGATAGTGCGTTGCGTCATCCTCCGCCAAAGTAATCAACCGGAAACCATAGTCGGCGAAACGGACAGGTAGTTTTTGTTCCCTTATGACGGATTCAAGAAATGATTCAACTACTAAGGATTCTGGTAATTCCTTGGCAGGAGAGACAGAATCAGTTCTCGTATAGAACTCCATAATTTCTGCTCGTCCCGGCGGGCGTTCATAAATTTTTCCATCTGTATTCCATTGGTGGATGACATCTTTAATACGTGCCTCTACCGTCGAATCCAATGCGCGTAAATCTTGGGAGGGTGCCATATCAACAACATCAATCGGGAGACATTCCTCCGCAATTAAGGTTTTCAGCAATTCCTTGACCTCTATCGGTGTCATGTCGGACTCTCCTTTCAGTGAATTAAGAATGCAAATCGGCAAAATAGGTTACATAGAAAGTGATTTTTTGTTAACTTTTTTCGAGAAATATATGATCAAATTCGCCGGGATATTCCGATTTCATCCAAGCGACCAACTTCTGTTTTGCTCGATGCAATCGCACCTTGGTCGCCGATGGACTAATGTCCAAGGTTTTGGCAATTTCTTCGAGCGTCATGTTATTAAGTCTCAATTCAAACGCGCGCCGCTCTGATTCGGGCAGCCGCTTCGTCAAAGCACGGACGATTTCTAACTGCTCTTCAGCAATTATCGACTCCACAGGAGAACGATGCTCAGGTTCTATCGTATAGGTTTCAAAGATTTCATCAATCGGAGCTGTTTCAATACTTCTTCGGTTTTCTCTGATATGTGTTGCGATGAGTTGCTTTGCTATGCTAAACATCCAACTTGAAAATTTTTTGCGATCCCGAAGAGTGCCGAGGTGAGCATGCACTCTAATAAACGTCTCTTGCATCAAGTCCTGCGCGGTTTCCCAGCTGCCAACGCGTCTGTAGAAAAAATTGAGAAGCGACATTTCGTAACGGTGATAGAGGATTTCAAAGGCACCCTCATTCTCATCGTCCAAACTTTGATGGACTAACTCTTCATCGCGCGATTTATCCATTGCCATCACATCCTGTTTTTGAATCGCCACCTATAGTAAAATGTAAAATCCGAAAAGATATACAGCGTATCTCATAAATACCAGTATGTCAGTCCCTAAACTTCACTGACTGTAGGTTAAGAATGTAAACCCAACAAAAAGGTTACATAGAAATGTATAATTCAGCAACAGCCTTTTCCTTTAGAAAGGTAACGTAAGGCGATCACTGAATTCTTTTCTATTTTATGCTACAATTTTATCAAACTACTCAAGCGAATACACTACATGAACCATACTCGCATTACCCATTCGATTTTGTTGCTCTTTTTCTGTGCCACCATTGGTATCTGTCAAACGCTAAACAGTACCTCTGTCCACGGCACACTCATGGATGCCGAAAATGGACACCCAATTGCCGATGTCCTTGTGCGTGTTGCTCCTGAGGAGATTGGGCGTGTTTACCCAGACCGGGAGTTCGCACACGCAACGGCGACAGATGCTAAAGGTACTTTCTCCTTGACGATTCCCAATGAACAGCAAAACTATTACGCTTTTTCACTCATGGCACTCCATCCACAATATCAGGCAAAACTCTTACGACGGGAGATACTTCCCCAAAAAAGTAGGTATGACTTAGGAGAGATTGTGCTGAGGCGCACTTTGTCTCTGCGAGGTAACGTATCCGCTGCCAAAAATGCCGAAGGGGTTGTTATCAATCTAAAGATGCATAACAAGTCGGCGGACTTTTTTCGCGCCGCCGCGCCGGTTGAACACGCAGCGAAAACCGACACCACAGGTGATTTCCACTTTGCCGACCTCTATCCAATCGAATACACCTTGACAGTTTCTCGAGACGGTGTTATTATAGCGTATGTGGCATCTATTAACCCGCGAAAACAGGCACAGATTTCTGTTCGTGTCCCAAAACTGGATACATTGCGCGGCAGCGTTGTGGACGAGCAAGACCAGCCAATAGCGGGAGCACAGATTTACGCGACACGGCACAGTGAAACGCCGGAGGGGCACGGTGCGATCCTCGCAGCGACACAGACGGATGAAGCAGGCAACTTTCAGATGCAGGTGTTAGAAACCGAGGCACGATTTCTCTCGCTTGAGGTTCGTAAAAGCGGCTACTTTTCGAGAGTCTATGAGAACGTGGATATCGGAAAGATGCCGTCTGTTATCCCGCTTGAAAAAGGGATTACCCTTAAAGGTCGCGTCGTCCTGCCACCGGATGTCCCATCGGATGCGCAATACAGTGTGAAGGTATTCCCTGCAGACACACAGATGAAATCCAGTTTGAATCCGTTGGCTTTACACAAACCACTTTTATCAAAATCCTTTCCTGTGACGATGTCTGCCTTTATCGTGGACGGGCTTTTTGCGGAAAAATATACGTTCTATATCGTTGGTAAGGGGGTCTCGGCAACTCGCATTGATGTGGATGCATCGTTGGATTCCGAAGAGGTGCTTGTAGTAGCAGATCGTCCGGTGACAGTGATGCAAGGACAGGTGCTCTGGGCAGATACAGGCAAACCTGTTCGCAATGCCGTTGTCTCGCGTTCGTGGTACCCGTGGGAGTTACATCCCTATGACATGTCAATGACGTTGGATCGGTTTGAAGCGGAAACGGACGCGGAGGGTAGATTCAAATTCGACAATTTAACAGAGGCTCATTATCAACTCTATATCCGTGCTGTCCATACGGCATTTGAAGACACCACAGAACGCTATAAACGAACGCTTGTTCAGAAACAAATTGAAATTCCCGCTTGTGGTACTGGATACCGCATTTATTTAGGTAGTCGAGATGGCACTCCTTTTGAAAAGTAGTCGGTACACTCTGGGCACCGTTTACCGAGCAGCACTAATTCTAATCGCCACGCTCCAATTTCCTGTTTTTCTTGCAAGTGCTGGTTTGCACGGCACCCTCAAAGACGCGGACAGAATCATCCTTCAGGAGATTGCCGTTCCTGAAGCGGCGGGAAGTTATTATCGGACACCCGGCAAATTTGTAGCATCTGAAGATGGAGACCGCTGGTTTGGACCGGAAATCGACAGTCGGGTACTTTGCCCCATGACTGCTCACCCATTTAATGCATCCGGATTTTTTGATATTATCTATACCAGAGAGGATGCTATGGTCTGGCCCTCCTCAACGCCAGGAAAAGTGTGGTGGTACCGGAAGCAAGAATGGCGTTTCGCAACCGCCGATACGCCGTGGGGTACGGACACTGTCCACATCATCCTCGTATCCGAAGTCGGTTGGACGGACATCGACGCAGCGAATAGCGTCACCGGATTCCCTTGGAGCGGTTTCGAGGTACATTGGCGCGAGGGAGACATCATAAAATCCGAATCAGAAGTAACCGGCTATTATCCATATGAGCATGCCGGTAAGAGATACCTCGCACCGAAGTACCACAAAATTGGAACTGTGAATTACATCTGTGCAACTGGACGAGGGCAGTATAACATAAAGATACTAAGCCACACCGAGGGACACTTTATGGAGCCGGTATTTCGTTCTGAATTCAGCAAACTTAGTCGTCGCGAAAAGCGCACAAATAATTGGTACGACTGCCTCCCATTGAAATAAATAGGCACCGGCGAAATGAAAAACATCGCATGTACTTTAAAAGCACTTATCACTATTTATGCCCTTCTTCTTTGGCAAGTGGATACGAATGCTGCTTTTTGGGAAGACCATTTTGAAAAAGCGTCAAAAGATGACTGGCAACACGTCGGAAACGATTCTGTCTGGACGGTTGAAGACGGATTTTTAAGGGCAGAAGTTCGGGCGCAGGAGCAGTGGAGCACTGTATTTGAACGCTACCAATTTATCGCCTATCCTGGACCTTATGACGACTTTACAATTACGCTCAAAACCGTCGGGGCAACGCAGGCTCGGTTCGGTATCGCACTCGCAAAGCATTTCCGAAACCCCGTGACCGAGATAGAGGAAGACGGCTACTACCTTTTTTTCACGAACGATATGCAAGCCTCAAGAAACGGCAGCGTGTTTATTGGACCCGGGCAACGCTGGAACACAGACGAACTCCAGCAAATGGAATTGCACTTCAATAGCGGTAGATTTCAACTGCATGCGGATGGGGAACCACGTCTCGATTTTTGGGATGCGAACTTCACTCACATTGATATAATTGCTTTCGTGCTCGCTGGATTTGTCACAGAGGATGTCACTATAGGTCGCGCGTGGGTAGACACATTCACGATTGACGGACTTGCTGTCTCACCGATGCGGAAATTAGCGACAACATGGTCGCGTTTAAAGAAAAGGTCTGCCCCCTAATCACCGACAGCATACTTATGAGAAGACGAACATTGCCAAAAAACTTGGATCTGATTTTCGACGCGTTTTTACTCATGGTGGTCCTTTCCATCGGGTTTTGGAACACTTATGCCAAAGCACGATTGAATCCCGGAGAACGTGCCCAACCTGCGAATTCGGGATTTTATTATAGAACTCCCGGTGTAAATGGAGCGTGGTTCGGACCTGAGGTAAACTCTCTCACCCTCTGTGCAGGTGTGCATAACCCTTATAATAACAGAGGTCGGTTCGACATTGTAGAAACTATTGAAAATGCGACGGTTTCCGCTTCACGCATTCGAGGTGCCCTACATTGGTATCGCGGTCAGCAGTGGCGTTTCAGCACAAACGATACACCGTGGGGCACAAACTTCTCCTACATCACACTCCGCGACGATTTGGGGTGGAGTGAAATTAGTGCTGGCGGTGGAACAACAGGATACCCATGGAGCGGTGTCGAACGGCACTGGCGCGATGGCAACATTATCCGGGCACAAGCCTTTGTCATGGGTTGGCGGCGATATGCGCGCGGCGCGGAACGGTGGATCTGTCCGATGTATTACAAAATCGGCGGATGGGAAGGCGAAACCCTTGAAGTCAACTGCAAAACTCTCAGAACATGGTTCCCACCTGATTGGAACGTTCTAAAGCAGAGAGATGGCGACTTCGGTCCGCCAGTGGAACGGAAACCCGGTGTCCTGAGTCGAAAAGGAAAGAAAACGCAGCAGTGGTACGACTGCATAAAAATCAATTAACCGGTGTATCCGTATGTGTGAACTGAATCTCCACACTAACGAATTAGGTTGAATCTATGCCAAACAGAGACGCAACACTCCTCATATTTATCTATACTTTCATCAGCTGCACGCTCTTTGCATCTGCTGAGGTCTGGCACGACGATTTTGATGTTGAAAGTCCTACAGCGTGGCGGGTCGTTGGAAACGATTCCCTTTGGAAAATAAGCGATGGCTTCCTACGCGCAGAGGTCAAACGGGAATGGGAGGTAGGATATGAACTCTACGAATTCACGGCACTCCCGCCACCCTATAGAAACTTCACAATTACGATAAACAATTTTGGCGGCGACAAGACGCGTTTCGGTTTCTGTGTCGGACGACGTTTTCCCGATACGCCGGAAGAAGACCCGTTCTTCTATGTGTTTTTCCCAGACGAAATCAGGGCGAGACGTTTTGATGGTAAAGGGAGCAGCCACCCCTTTCGGATCCGACTCTCCAGAGAACCACGTATCCGCTGGGAAACCGATGTACTCACAGAGATGAAACTGTATTTTAATTCAGGGCACTTTGCATTGTTTGCAGATGGTGAATTTCGCACAGCATTCCAAGATGCCAACTTTGACAAGATTGAGATCCTCGGCTTCGTCATGGAGGGTATTAATATCGCAAATGAGTGGGTTGGCGAAGGATGGGCTGATTCTTTCACCATCTCCGGGTTAAACCTCACGCCAGAAGTCAAATCAACCTTAGCGTGGGGTCAACTCAAGATCAGATAAGGCTTAGGTTATATCATTCGACGCTGGCGACTATTCAAAGATCTGAAATTCTCCGTCCTACGAGTTGCTTATCGAGACTGGGGACCGCAGCACTACACAAGCGTCTTCCGCGGGTTTCGGTGTGTGAAGGATACCTCGCCTTAAGCGGAAAGGTTCGCTATGTTGAAGGGTGAGTCGGTCCCGATAGTCCCGATGTCCCTATTAGCAATTTCCGATGAGTTTTAGGTTAATCGCTGAAATTCTGTACAATGAGCGTCAAATCGAGGATATTAACGGCACCGTCAACGTTCACATCCGCATCCTCATTCACACCCCCAAAGTGAGAAGCGACAAAGACGAGATCCAATATGTTAACAACGCCATCACCTGTTACATCGTAAATGGACACATCTTTAAGCAGATTGGAACTTACTAAATTAAAGACAATCTCCTGATCGGTCTCAACCCTAACGATACCAATATTCGGTGCCATCCATTGGTAAGAGGTTGAACGGCTTACCGACAATGTAGAGACGGTTCTTGAATCAAGTTTAATTTTAAGGCAGTTCTCAAATGTCCCGGTGGGTGTTACCACATCTTCTACAGCAACAACTTCGTAGACACTGAGGACTGAAACTGGTCCTGTGAGTATAACTTCCGATTCCAACATAAACTCCCACGAATCGCCCAGTGCTAATGAGGCTGGAAGAAACAAAACAGGGGGTGATAATACGGCTGTTGCTGTACCGAACACTGAACCGAGTTCTGCAACAACTTTATGCAATTTTACGCCGTCGTCGTCAAGATGCACAAAGTACACTTCACCGGTGGTTTCGTCTGTACCTGACGTTTCCGCTTTTCTTTTTAGAAGTGTGATCTCTTTATCTTCAAAACGTTCTTCAGCAGCTTCAACCGTGTAAGTAATCCTTTCAGTTCCATCCTCAGTCTCCAACACCGACCTATTTCCCACGTCAATCGGATAATACTTCGGGGTTTCTGACGTTAGAACAGCGGAAGTATAGAACAGGGAAAACACTAACAATAGAACAAAGGGAAACCCTTTTTTAATCACTGAATCTTTCCTTTCATAATATATAGATGTGGTTAACACTCCTATAGTTCATCTTGCGCGAGATTTTAAGATTATTAGGAAAATAAAGTTTATTCATTGGATTCTCAAGCGTTTGCCTTCGTCTCTTGTGCAATGATTGCCTGTGTTTTTCTGAATTCTTCCGCCGGGGGGATCCGAATAAACCGTGCTTCCACATTGTACTTATGGACGATTTCCTCAATTTCCTTAAGGCTCACGTTGAAAAACTCCTTGCGACTGTTAATTCGATTGACGCTTCGCTTTTCAAGAAGTCCGTGTAAATGATTTTCAAGGGCAGGTGCGTCTTCTGAATAAATCATTGCATGAATATCAAACCTAAATGGTACGGAAGCATCACCGAGTTCTCTCACTCTATCAGTAGGCTCAAGTCGACGCGTCATTCCGATTTTATATACGTTTTCACCAAATGAACCGATGTTGGAGATGATATAAACGTGTCCAGACCGAGTCATCTGGGCACGAGACATTGCTCGCTGTTTGTTGACTTGTGCTTCCAAAAGCAATTCATTGAGTCGTTGAATCTCCGTCTGCAATTTTTCTTGTCTCTTTCCTGTTGCTTGTTCGATTTCCTGACGTGCTTCGTCCAGAGCCTTCTGGTAACGTTTTTCTTCCTTCTCGGCTTCCTGTTGTGCCTTCTCCAATTCACGTTGGGCGCGCTGCTCCTCTCTGATTTGTTCGTTAATCCGACGCTGTTCCTCTTTCTCAAATTGGAGTTGCTCTTGATATTCATGGACAACTACAAGTTCATCTATCTTCAAATTAAAATAAGATTCTTGGATTTTACAGTGCTGTGGTTCTCCAAGCTTATTAATAGCATCATAGACTCTTGTCAGTCGATCTACTATACGCGAATAGTTATTATAGCGCACCTTAGGGATTATTGAATCACATTCACCATTAAACGCACGTGCCATCAATTGGATTTGCCTGTTGATCATTTTTCTCCCATCGGTTCTACTACCGTCAACAGTCCAATCAGTTGAACAAATGATAGCGGTTTTTTCTCGAATCATTGCTTTCTGCTTTTTGCGGATCTGGTCAAGTCGGTTTTTCAATTCAGTTGAGAACCCGAGATCGTACTTGGGCTGATATAACCCATAACTTTGTATATTCACCTCATCCTCAAGAGTACTCAGTTGTCGGTTTAGGGATGCGAGTTTACCTTCAACCCTGGATTTCTCATCTCGGATTTCATCCCGTTGTTGATATAATTTAGTTATCGTCGTATTAATTTTTTCCCTTTCTGTTTCAAGGGCAGCCTTCACCTTTGCTTGTTCCGCCTCAACATCGAGTACTCCATGAAACCGAGCCAGATTCCGCTTTTGATTAATCACTAACCGCATCAAATATATGACAAGAATTAATAGTCCAATAGCCGTACTCATACTAATTTCAGTTAACATAAACACCTCACCATAGTTTGCTAACAACAAGGACACCCAACGAGAAGTTAGTAAGTCCCAATCACGCGAAGTTTACATAGCAGCATAGCATACAGGACACGCACAGTCAAGCGAAAAACCAAAATTCAGGAACATAGCGTCATTTTTCTCAATAGGTAGAGATTGGCAACCCAAAATCCTGATTCAGAAAAATACCGCACAACTGAAACCGTTGATGAAGTCTTTCAAAAGAAAAAAACAGGTTTGCATTTTTAAATTGAGTGATGTTATCATACACAGTGTGAGTCGGAAAACTCCAAGAACTTCAGTTAAAATACCAGTGGAATTTAACCTTTTATCTGATTCGGTGTCAAGACCCTCATGCTTTAGCTTGCGGGATGTAGACACCGCCCTTGTGCATTAGACCAAACGTCTAAATCAATAAAAAAACACTTGACATTTTTTGTAAATTGTGGTTTAATGAAGTATCTGCTGGTAGAGAAATACGACCCCGCGCTTGCGGGTGTTCTCTACCAACCTTCGTATTAGGTCGAGCAGATGCAGAAAACCCAGAGGCTGCAAAAAACACGGATAAGTAGAATCTAACAACGATGAAAGACTCGTAATATTTGAAAGTTCGTCCGTTTTGAGATACATGTGGTATCCAAAGTATCGGTCGTATCCGCGGTTTGAGGATATTTCCGTAGCGTGCCAGATGCCTTCATCGTGAGGTGAAGGTGTCAGATGACCCGCACCGCGCTTTCGTAAGCGTGTCGCCCGAACACGTCGCTTGACTGGAGTCGGGAATCAACCCACGAGGTTGTTCGAGATGCCCATTACTGCTACACTTCAATGCAAGTGGCGGTAAAACCTAAAAGAACCGCTTGGGAGTTCTATCAAAGGAATCCCAATCCTTTAGGTTTGGGAGGGGTCAACCAAACTATGTCCAAACGCACAATCATCACAACGATCATCATTCCGATACTACTGATTTCCGGACTTATTGTTGTTCTCGTCAACAATCGGCAGGCATCTCCAGCGAAACTTGTCCTTGCTCGATCACAGATTCACTTCGGAACGCTCCCAGAATGGAAAGGTCCTGTAACACAATCGCTGACAGCAGAAAATATAGGTAGAACCACACTCCACATCCAAAGGATTCAAACGGGATGCAGTTACGCCGAAATCACAGGGCCGGATATCATCCAACCAGATGAAGAAAGCACATTCCAAATAGTCCTCAACCCAGAACGCTTGCCCACTGATGAAACCTCGGTGACTGCTGCTATTTTCACAGACAGCCCTAAAACCCCGATTGTCTATTTGACGATTATCGCCACTGCGAAACGATTCGCGATGCTCGATCCTGATGTTTGTGAGTTTGGGGATATCCGCCCCGAAACAGTGCATCAAAAGACCATCAATCTCATTGTGAATGCCCCACTCGACACATCGGACATCCGCCTTTTGCCATCGGGGCATGAAGCACTCATAGGGGAGATAATACCTAATTTAGGGACGGATACCTCTCTTGTTACAGTCCAACTCGGTCCCCTGAAAGACAGAGGTGTCTTTTCATCGTTACTCACTGTCCACTTCCCAAACCAACGAACACTAACCTTCCCCGTCACCGCCAAAGTAGTCCTCGCTGACCATCAATGATAGAAGGGAACTCCGATTCCCGACTCTTGCTGACTGCTGATTGCTGACGACTAACAACTAAATAAACACTTGACAGAATACCGCAAATTGTAGTATCATTAAATACACAAGCACAAGCAGAAAAGCAGAAGAAACCCTTCATGGAAAAGCGTTACTTTGACTTCAGGGATATTTTCCAAGTTATCGGTTACGGATTCAGCGGACGGAAGATCGCTGTTCATCTCATTGGACTCGTACTCGCTTATCTGATTTATGAAATTTTGGTGTATCTCAGCCTTTTCACTGTAGGGGGCACCGCCGCGCAGGACTTTTGGAACAAATACGGACTTTTACCCGTCTCCCCGTTTGGCGACGCAGGAGTCGAGCAGATAACTGAAATTGCTATGTGGATAGGGGTCGCCAGTCTTGCGTGCATCTTCTTCTTGGCAAGCACAGTGGTTTCCAAAATTACCATTGAACAACTTCGTGGGGATTTCTTCTTTTCGGTCGGGGATGCCGTAACTTTTCTCACAGGGCATTGGAAATCCGTTTTGGGTGCGTTCATCGGTCTACTTCTCATCCAGATATTTCTCGCGTTGATACCTCTCAGTATTGTGGGAATCGGAAAGCTGCCAGCAGTCGGAAAACCGTTCCTTGCCCTCACCTCGCTGCTCCTGCCGATCGGATTTTTCTTTGGGGTGCTAATGGCGTTAATAGCAACCGTTTTCGGTGTTAGTTTACTCTTTGTGCCAGCTGTCGTTGCTACAACAGGTGCCGATGCGTTTGAAACAATTTATCAGCAATTCGCAATCGTTTGGAACAAACCTTGGCTGTTAGTGTGTTATGAGGCGATGCTGCTTCTTATCAAACTCATTTGCGTCCCTATCTGGGCACTCTTTTGCATTGCTGGCTTTTCGATAGTAATGCTCCCAATGCACCTCCTCCACACTGAAACGCTGCAGCAATTCATGGGCTATGCGAACTTATGGCTCGGTGGGGCTGTCGAAAAATTAGCAACACTGCCTTATATTAATAATTTTGGTGTCTTCGATATTGGAACGAACACACAAATGCTGACGTTAACAGGAATAGCGACAGTTACAACACCAGTGACCGCAACTCTTCTGACGATTACACTGCTCATGAGTGCAGGACTGGTCATTGCATACCTGTTTTCAATCGCCTCTGCTGGCAATACGGTCGTTTATACGATTGTGCGAAAGAAACTCGATGGACAGAACTTGTTAGTACCGCCTGACGCAGAACCCATAGAAACAGCGAACTGATAAAATTCCGCACCTTTACTGGCACAGCGTGCCATAGTAGGAGCCGCAATAGGAAAGCAATTATGTTCCAAAAAGTGATAACCAAAGTCTTCGGTAGTAAAGAAGACCGAGATGTGAAAAAGTTTCGCGACATCGTTGAAGCCGTCAACCAACGCGAACCAGAAATCAAAAAACTCACCGATGCACAGCTGCAATCCAAAACACCTGAATTTCGCCGACAGTTAGATGCTGGCACTTCACTCGATGACCTCTTACCAGAGGCTTTCGCTGTTGTCCGTGAAGCGGCAGTACGAACGCTAAAGCAACGGCACTATGATGTCCAAATCATGGGAGGTGTTGCGCTCCATCAAGGAAGCATCGCCGAGATGCGCACCGGTGAAGGCAAAACGCTCACTTCAACCCTCGCCGTTTATTTAAATGCTCTGACCGGAAAAGGTGTACATCTCGCCACCGTCAATGACTATCTCGCACGTCGTGACGCGGAATGGATGGGAAAGATTTACAACTTCCTTGGACTCTCCGTTGGCTTAACGCTCAGCTTAATGCCCCGCGAACAGAAAAGGCTCGGCTACAAGGCAGACATCACTTACGGCGTTCACAGCGAGTTTGGGTTCGATTACCTCTGGGACAACAAAGCACTCTCAATTGAGGATAAGACCCAGCGTGGGCATGTCTATGCCATCCTTGACGAAGTTGACAGCATCCTCATTGATGAATCGCGTACACCGCTCATCATCTCAGAACCTTCCGGTAAACCGCCGGAGCTTTATAGGCAAATTAACGGCGTTGTCGCACAACTCCGAGAAGGTGAACATTTCCAAATCGATCAACAGGGAAAATCGAGAGGTAGTGTAACGCTGACCGACGAAGGCGTTGAGGAGGTCGAACGTCGTCTTGGTGTAGGTAACCTCTATGAACACACCAATATCGCTATGGTGCATCACGTCAATCAGGCTCTTACTGCGCACCAACTCTATAAACGTGATGTCGATTATCTTGTCGAAAACGGTGAAGTGCTTCTCGTTGATGAATTCACAGGGCGAAAACAGATCGGTAGACGGCTCAGTGAAGGGCTCCATCAAGCAATTGAGGCGAAAGAACGCGTTAAGGTCGTGGAGGAAAGTGAAACCGGTGCCAAGATTACCTACCAAAACTACTTCCGCTTATACGATAAACTCGCGGGTATGACCGGTACTGCTGCTACTGAAGCGAACGAATTCGCACATATCTACGGATTAGAGGTCTCTGTTATCCCAACTAACGAACCTATGATCCGGGCTGATCATGCCGACCAGATTTATAGGACTGAGGACGCTAAATATAATGCCGTTTTACAAGACATCGTCGAACAGCACGAAAAGGGTCGTCCGGTACTCGTCGGTACCATTTCGATTGAAAACTCTGAGAAACTGAGTAAAATGCTCAGAACCAAACATCGAAAAATCCGACATCAGATTTTGAATGCCAAGGAACACGCTCGCGAAGCCGATATTATCGCACAAGCAGGTTCCCCTGGTTCTGTAACAATCGCAACAAATATGGCAGGTAGGGGTGTGGACATTCTCCTCGGCGGTAATCCGGAAGGTATGGCAATGGAAACGCTGCGGAAGCAGAAAGCGAAGACAGAAGCACTGTCCCCGGAGTCTGAAGAATTTCAGGCAGCACTTGCGGAAGCAGAAGCGATTTGCGAGGAAAACAAAAAGCAGGTATTAGCTGCTGGCGGACTTCATATCGTCGGCACAGAACGTCACGAGTCCCGACGTATCGACAATCAGCTCCGCGGTCGTTCCGGTAGACAAGGGGATCCGGGTTCATCCCGATTCTATCTCTCTCTTGAAGATGAATTGATGCGAAAATTCGGATCTGAACGCTTACAAGGATTGATGACACGCGTTGGGATGGATGAAGATGTTCCATTAGAACATCCGTGGGTCACTAAATCTATTGAAAAAGCACAGACTCGTGTTGAACAGATGTTTTTTGAGGTCCGCAAAAATCTCCTCAAGTTTGACGATGTTATGGATACACAGCGCGACACCATCTATACCTTACGCGATACTGTCTTGACTTCCGCTACAGATGTAGCAGAATTATCAGAATACGAAAGCACAACAGAAGAAGGTGGGCTTGCCGCACTCTCTGAAAAGGATGCTAAAGTTCCAGCATCCCTTAAAACTACAATCTGGGGGATGATTGATAGAGTCGTTAGAGATGGAATCGAAGATAACATGGGAGAAAAAGTAGGAGGTCCACTTGAGACTCCCGACAGATTCGAGCAGTGGTTGACGAGCACATTCCCAATAGAGCCAACTTGGAAAACACCGTTGGCACAGGCAGACCCAGAAGAAATTCAGGAGCAGACTTTGGAAATGCTGCGTACCGCTTATACGGCGCGTGAAGTTGAAATGGGTCCAGAGATGATGCGTGTTCTCGAACGCTTACTCCTTTTGGACAGAATTGACGATCATTGGAAAGAACACCTCCATAACATTGACTATATTGAGGAAGGTATTCGATTTGGTGCAGGATACGGGGGTAAAGATCCGATTGTCGTTTTCAAAAACGAGGCACTCGCTGTCTTTGAGAGTATGTATCAACAAATTGAAGAACAGGTCAGTGAGTTTATCTTCAAATCTCGTGTTAATACTGAGGCACCACGTCGCGCCCCCAGTCAGCGAGCTGGAAGACAGCGTAGACCACAGCAGAGGAGTCCTCAAGGTAGGCGTGCAGCCGCTGCCCCCGGTGATGCTGAATTTGCTTCACAACAGGCAATGGGAAACATGCCTAAGGTTGGTAGAAATGCCCCCTGCCCTTGTGGAAGTGGTAAGAAGTACAAGAGATGCCACGGTGCTTAATAATACGGCACTATGGAACCTTCAGAGGCACTCAATTGGTACATAAAGGAGAATCACTTTGAATTCGGAAAACGCATATACACTCTCAAAAACGTTACTTGATATCCTTGCATGTCCGGCATGTAAAGGCGAGATAACATACGATGAGGAAGCACAGAAACTGGTGTGTGTTGGTGCGTGTAAGCGTCGCTACCCAATCCGCGAAGGTATTCCAGTGATGCTCATTGATGAAGCAGAGATGCCCGACGAAGAACTACGTTAATGAAAATTTTATTTTTAAGCCTCCGGTGTCCATATCCACCGCACCGAGGCGATCGGATCCGGTCATACAACTTTATCAAGCAGCTTTCAGAGCAACATGCCGTAACCGTCGTTTATTTTGCTGAATCTGAGAGCGATATTGAATCAGCGAAGCATTTAGAACCTTTTTGTGAACGTGTAGAGTGGGTGCGTTTCCACCGTTCTTTCGCCCTTATGAATACAGGGTTCCACTGCTTATCGCGTCATCCGCTTCAGCTGCATTACTGGTACGCGCCGCAGATGCAACGGAAGGTTGACGAACTCCTCGAACAAGAGGACTTCGAGCTGATTCATGCGCACCTATTTCGGATGGGACAATACGTAACAGAGGTACAGGGTCCCGCCAAAGTCTTGGATTTATGTGATTCGTTGGCACTGAATCTTAGTCGACGGGCAGAACTTGAAAGCAACCCTTGGCTCGCGAAAATTAAATTAGATTGCACTCCAAAACGTTTTTTGGTAAAATTGGAGGAAAATCGGGTGCGGCGTTACGAAGTCGATATTATGAAGGCTTTTGACTGTGGCACCGTTGTTGCCCGCTTTGATCGTGACTATCTCTTGAAACAAGATAACAATCTCAATTTGTCGATAGTCCCGATGGGGGTTGATCTTGACTACTTTCAACCAAAGTCTACAGTTCAACCCGCACCGTCGCTGCTCTTTACGGGGACAATGAACTATTTTCCGAACGCAGATGCCGCGATCTATTTCTGCAATGAGATATTCCCGCGCATTCGAGAACAGCATCCGAAGGCGGAGTTTTACATAGTAGGCAATCATCCATCGGATCCGGTAAAGCGGCTTGAGGCACAGGACGGTGTCGTTGTTACCGGCTATGTGCCGGATGTCCGCCCCTATTTTGAGAAAGCGTCGGTCTTTGTTGCGCCTTTACGGGCTGGGTCGGGCATACAAACCAAAAATTTAGAGGCAATGGCAATGGGCGTGCCTGTCGTCACGACTCCTGTGGGGGCAATGGGGTTGGAGGCAGACATTGGCAAGGAATTACTCGTCGCTGACACACCCGACGACTTTGCGGAAAACGTCGTTCATTTGCTCAATGACGAGCACTCGCGGGAAAGACTTGCGCGAACCGCCAGAACTCGCGTCGAAACCAACTACAGTTGGGAGGCTATTGGTGATCGCTTAAAGCAGGTTTACACGCAAGCAGTTGATGTACCGAAATTCAAAGTAGACTCGTAATTGTAACTGAAAAGGTACTGATCTAAGCGGTAACCAGTTTTCGACACTTTTGGTAACAGGAAAAACCGAGCGAAATCCGTATAGTTAAAAATTCTCGAGGAGGGAATATGGATAAACCGAAAATAAAGTGGAGTTTTACAGTTGTTGTTGATGTACTTCTCGTCAATATTGCGTTTCTATTCGCTTATCTGACCAGCCGACAATTCGGTCTTGACCTATTAGAACAATCCACATGGCTCTCCGCTATATTGCAAAGTGCAGACACATCCCCATTCCAACCTCAGCATCTTGTTGGTATTGGTGCCGCCGCTGTTGTCACGATAACCCGCATCGGTCTGCTCCTGGCTTTCAACCTGTACAAGCCGATATGGAAATATGCCTCTGTAAAGGAATTTCGCACATTAGCCACCGCAATGATCGTAGCGACTGTAGGACTGATTGGGCTTTCGATGCTCCTGAAAATTGCTTGGGTCCTATTCTTAATTGATGGATTTTATAATTTCGCACTTATCGGGTTTACCAAGTTCTCCGCCCAAATCCTTCAGGGAGATGGACGCTCTGTAAGTCAGACCTCCCAAAAGCACGTAGGTTTAGCAGAAACGAACTCTCAATCGCGATTGACGGCGCGAAAGCCACCAACAAAAGTACTCATTGTCGGTGCGGGTGAAACAGGCATCGGTGTGGTGCGCTCACTGAGAAATCATCCTGAAAAAGGGTATGTTCCAATAGGTTTCATTGATGATGCCCCACATAAAGTCGGTAGAAGTGTTGCGGGGCTTGAAGTGCTCGGTACGACCCGTGACCTAACCTATATTGCTCGAAAGCGTGAGATTGATGAGGTCGTCATCGCTATCCCGTCAGCACCGGGTGGTAAGATCCGCGATATTATTCGGCAGTGCGAATATCGGGGCTGTCAATTTAAAATCGTTCCCAATATTCACGCAATCCTTGAGGGGCGAGCCAGTGTCAATCAGATCCGGGAGGTTCGATTTGAAGATCTCCTGAATCGTTCCACCTCACAAATGAACATAGCTGAAGTCTCCAAATATCTCTCCGGTAAACGCGTGATGGTAACGGGTGCAGGGGGTTCAATCGGTTCGGAACTCTGTCGCCAAGTGGCAAAATTGAATCCAGAACTGCTTATCCTTTTCGGACGGGGTGAAAACAGCATTTACCACACGGACATAGAACTCCGCGAATCTGAACCGGAACTTAACCGCGCCTTAGTCATCGGAGACATTCGAGATAACGCCAAAGTTTCGCAAATTACACGCAAGTACCGTCCTCACATTATTTTCCACGCCGCTGCGCACAAGCACGTCAAGTTCATGGAGAATCATCCCGACGAAGCTGTTAAGAACAACATTCTTGGCACCCAAAACCTGATTGATGCTGCTATCAAGCACAAAGTGGAGGCATTTATCCTCGTCTCATCCGATAAAGCGGTGAATCCGACGAGTGTCTATGGTGCTTCCAAACGTGTGACGGAGAAGTTGATTCAATGTAAAGCGAGACAAAACGGCACAAAGTTTATCTCTGTTCGCTTCGGAAACGTTATTGGAAGTCGCGCAAGCGTGATTCCCAATTTCAAACGTCAGATTGCGAAAGGGGGACCCGTCACCGTTACACATCGCGAAGCAACCCGCTATTTTATGACCATTCCAGAAGCCGTGCAACTTCTCATCCAAGCAGGTGCTATGGGAAACGGTGGCGAAATTTTGATGTTAGATATGGGGGAACCGATTAAAATTCTCGACCTCGCCCAAGATCTCATCCGACTTTCTGGGCTTGAGGTAGACAGAGACATCAAGATCGCATTCACAGGTTTAGAACCCGGTGAAAAATTGTATGAAGAACTCTTGACACCACAAGAAGGTGTTACAGCAACAAAGCACCAACGTATCTTTGTGGCACAAATGGAAGAGATAGAGGAACGCCAACTTCTCTCTCAGATTGAAGAGCTCTCACAACTCGCGGATGCGTTAGATTCCGAAGGCATTGTATCCAAATTCCAAGAATTGGTGCCAACATATCAGCCGAACCGCACGTTCTTGACAGAGGAAAGCGACGTAGATAGTACGTCTGAGATTATTCAGTTCCCCACGGAAACGAAAGTCGCCAGCGCAAATCGCCGTTAGTCTTATCAAGTAAGGTAATTGCATGGTCCATACCAAACGTTTAACCGTAGGCACTCAAGATATATTAAAGCCCAAGCACACTTGGGCAAAACGGACGTTTGATATCTTGTTCGCGACTATTGGACTGCTGCTTCTGTCCCCCCTTTTTTTAGTTGGTACGCTGCTCGCCAAGCTGCAGTCAAAGGGACCTGTATTTTACAAAGCAAAACGCGTTGGGAAAAATGAAGTCATCTTTGAAATGTATAAATTTAGGAGTATGGTAGCGAACGCAGATACGCTCGGCGGTGGTTTGACAACCTATAGAGACGCACGGATTACAACCATTGGCAGGTTCCTGAGGTGGACGAAACTGGATGAACTCCCCAACTTAATCAACGTTATCAAAGGAGAGATGAGTCTCATCGGACCACGTCCGGAGACCCCTGACTACGTTAAACACTACACGGAGACTCAGAAACAGGTGCTGCAGGTGAAGCCGGGGATGACGGGTCCCTCACAACTGGCAAATCGTGATGAAGAGGAGAAGTTAAAAGGACAAGCCGATGCGGAACATTACTACATAACGGAATTAATGCCGAAAAAACTCGCCTTGGATCTTCACTATGTTGCCACACAAAGTATCACCACTGATATAGGCTGGTTGCTAAAGACCTTTTGGGTCGTCATTTTTACATCGCGCCGTTCTAAATAACCTTCTGTCTTCATAGTTATCAGCAGTCAGCAGTCAGTAAAAGAGGTTTCTCATTGAATCAAACGCTTCTTTACTGATAGCCGATAATGACTGCTCAATGTTGCCAAAAGTGCACCGGAGTGAAATCCGATTAAAAAAATGAAAAAAAGACGCGTTTACATTATCTTAGGAAGTATCATTGCGCTGTTCTTCTTACTGCTGATTCTACGTTCAATAGGCGGCGGTAGCACATCAATCGGACAGAAGGTAGCAGTGATAGATATTAGAGGTATTATCTCTCGCTCAGATGCTACGATTAAACTGCTGCATACCTACCGCGATGATCAGAGTATCAAAGCAATTGTCGTCAGAATAGACTCTCCCGGTGGTAGTGTCGCCCCGGTCCAAGAGATTTACAGCGAATTGAAGAAGATAGAGAAACCGATAATCGCTTCAATGGGTGGGAGTGCAGCATCCGGCGGTTACTACATCGCATGTGCCGCCGACACAATTGTCGCAAATCCGGGCACGTTGACGGGTAGCATCGGTGTTATCATGCAGTTTACACAGTTGAAGGGTTTGTACGATAAAGTCGGCTTGGGACATAAGGTTATTAAGAGTGGCGATTTTAAGGATACAGGTTCACCCTTCCGCGAGTTGACAGAGCAGGAACGGGCAGTGCTCCAATCTACTGTGGATGATGTTTATAATCAATTCGTGGATACCATCTTTGAGGCACGAGGGGATCTCTTAACACGGGAGGAAGTTGTTGAACTCGCAGACGGACGAATTTTTTCTGGGAGACAAGCGTTAGATTCAAAACTACTGGACCAACTCGGTAATCTCCCTGACGCAATTGAAATCGCTGCGAAGATGGCAGATATTGAGGGCAAACCCAAGGTGGTCCGTAAGGAAAAAAAGACATCGCTGTTTGAACAACTCGTCGGAATTAAACAGATGCCGCCTCTGGATGAAATGTTTACCCTCCCCGGTGTCACCTTTCGTTACCAAATGCATCTTGGCAATTAGATTCTCCAAACCGTCAATGGAAAACCTGTAGGGGCTGGATAACCCAGCCCCTACTACGAGGCAAGAGATGGACGGCGCGTATCAAGTTAACCAACATTGGAAAAAACTTGCGAGTCGCATTGTTAAGCCTCAACAGGTTGTCCTTGTGATTGGGTCAACTGATGTTGGAAAATCGACCTTTTGCCGTTTTTTGGCTGATTTTGCCCTTGATCGAGGGTTGAAAACCGCTTTGGTGGATGCAGATGTTGGACAATCCCGAATCGGTCCCCCCACGACAATCGGTATGAAATCCTTTGCCCCGGAAAACTCCACTGTCCAATTTAATGGCACGGCTGATGAGTTATACTTTGTCGGGGATTTGTCGCCGCGGGGACACTATCTTGAGGTTTTAACAGGAACATACTTGATGGTAGATAGTGCCCGTGAAGCGGATGCGGAGTTTATTATTATTGACACGACGGGTTATATTCATGATATGTCTGCTGTTATTCTTAAGCAGCACAAAATTGAACTTATCAGACCGAACCATACGGTATGCATTGGTCGTTCGCGTGAATTGGACCAGATAACAGCTTGCTACAGTCAACAGGATTGGCTCGACATCCACTATCTACGCCCAGACCGAAATGTGCGATCCAAAAGTAGTAATGCGCGTAGTCGATACCGAAAAGCCCAATTTGATGCTTACTTCTTCGAGAGCACCGTCCAACAACTCCCCTTTGAACAGATTCGCGGTGGACGCACTCCCTTCTTCATCGGACGAATTGCAAATGAGAAGGAGTTAGAAATCCTCTCCGGACTCTCGGAAACGGAAGTTTACCACGCTGAATGGGGACATCGCACTTTGTGCCTCGTTGCGTCAAACCCTCTTTCCAAGGCGGCTATTACCCATATTAAAAACTATTTAAGTTTAACGCGTGTTACGGCGGAAGTCCGCACTTACTTTGAACGCCGTTTGATTGGATTAATCGGCACAGAATCCGGGAACACCTATGCTATCGGGATTATTGAAGACATCGATTTCCAAAGGCGAGAATTCAGGATTCGTAGCAAGACTGATGCCGTGAAACAGGCGTGTGCCATCCAATTTGGCAATTACCAAATATAAGCTAAGGGGGTGTTGAAGCTGCAAGCAAAAAACCAGACTTTTATGCGATTTGTGCGGTATCATACACCCTATACGGGTTCTATTTTCCTCGCAATGGCTTTCGCCTTGGTCGGTGCTGTGTGCGACTTCGGCATTCTTCAACTTATTTTGCATGATGCGGTTAACGCGCTCAAAGTCGTCAGTGGTAATTCGTTTGATGAACCTGTATCTGTCCGGTACCTTCAGCGCGAAGGAAGCGACGGCATGTTCGCTTTCGATGGTTTTGCGGTCGTATTAGCAGATGCTGGTGCCGCGCTTAGATACTTTCTATGGCTACTTGGTGGAATGCTTACACTCGTTTTCATCAAAGGTTTTTTTGTTTACGGCAACGATTATGTGATGGCGCGTGTCGGGCATAAACTCGCTTTTCGGTTACGGAATGCCCTCTACCAGCGAATTGTTTCTGCCCCGTTAGGTGTTTTACGCGAAGAACGCACCGGCGATCTCATGACACGTATCACCGAAGATGTCCGAGTGTGGCAGACGCTTGTTGCTGCGATGGCGGGGATTATACGTGCTGTTGTTCTTGTTGTCTTTTTTGTTTCTGCGATGCTAATCACCAGTTTCAGACTTACCCTTTTTGTTTTATTGTTTCTCCCGCTGCTCGCTTATTTGATTACGTCTATTGGCAGGCGAATTCGTGGTGCCAGTACAGAGATTCAACAACAGAGTGCAGACATCTATTCGCAACTCAAAGAGACATTTTCCGGCATCAAAATTATCAAAAGTTTTACATCTGAACAGAAGGAAGCGGAACGTTTCCGATCCCTTAACTGGAACCAATACCGCTCAGCGATTCGACGCGCCCGCTTCGCGGCATTTCTGCCTCCTATGATTGAATGGTTGGGTGCCATCGGGATCGCGACAGTTTTTGGGTTATGCTGCTGGCGAGTGATTAGTGGACAGCTTTCTATAGGGTGGTTCATGAGTTACATTGGGATGGTAAGCTACATGTTCAAGCCGATTAAGACGATTGGCAATGTTAATAGTGCTTTACAACAGTGCCTCGCCTCTGCGGAACGGATTTTTTATCTTCTCGATTTCGGACCGGAGGCACGCGAGCGGAAAGGTACACGCAATCTGGCTACAGAAAAAGTGGAGAAAGATATCGAACTGCAAGATGTTCGTGGTGCCGTTACATTCCAGAACATTTCCTTCACCTACACGCAGCCTTCGGTGGCAAACATGGAAAATGGACAAATAACACAAGAATCTGTTATCAAAAATGTAACTTTTGAGGCAAAGCCGGGGGAAGTTGTCGCGCTTGTCGGACCCAGCGGCAGCGGAAAGACGACGCTTCTCAACCTATTACTACGTTTCTATGAAGTCAGTTCTGGAAGGATTTTGATTGATGATGCCCCTATTTCTAAAATGAATTTAGAGTCGTTGCGGCGAAATATAGCACTTGTCCCACAGGATACGTTCCTCTTCGACGGGACGGTTTCGGAAAACATTAGTTACGGATGCCCTGATGCTACTGAGGCGGAGATTATTACGGCAGCAAAAAGGGCAAATGCGCACGCGTTTATTACGAAGACCCCTGACGGATATGCTACGCCAATAGGGGAAGCGGGGATGAAACTTTCCGGGGGCGAGCAGCAACGCCTGTCCATTGCGCGTGCACTCCTAAAAGACGCGCCAATTCTCGTGTTAGACGAAGCGACATCTTCATTGGACACACAATCTGAAGCCCTCATTCAAGAATCATTGGTAAACTTGATGGAGGGGAGAACCAGTTTTATTATAGCGCATCGGCTCTCAACCGTCGCCCGTGCTGACAAAATTCTCGTTATCAAGGATGGAGAGATTCTGGAAACGGGAACACACGAAACACTCTTAGCAAAAGGGGGGTTGTATCAACAACTGTGCGCAATGCAGTTCAACTAACCTAACGTTCCTTGTGGTTTGCCTTCCACACCGACTTTTCGATCCAGCAGCCACCTATCAATAGAAAATTGCACTAAATCGTTCAAACTTTAGTAAATTATTTGAAAACGAAGAAAAAAATGCAGTTTAGGTAAACCTCTTGAGGTATGTTAACGTCACATATAATAGAAAAACGCGGTAAGTCGTATTCAACTTTTTGCAGGCTTGACCTCCAAATAGGGGTGTCAATAGGAAGATCGCTACCATACGGAAATAAAATCTACGGTGGCTGCTTCAACGACAATATAGAAAAATTAGAGGTTTAATTCCGTCCTTTTTTGGTGATAGCACCTTCAAGATCGGCTTCGCGGTAGACGGCTTCGGAAAGGTCAACCTCATATAGATATGCCCCTTTGAAATTTGCGCCGAGCAAGACGATGCCTTTCAGTTTGATTTCACCGAAAATCGCCTCTTCGAGGTTCGCGTTCTCAAAGCTGGTGAGTGAACCGAAAGGTCCGGGAACTTCGCAATGCGGACAGCCAAGCGTCGCGCGCCGCAAATCGGCACGCCGAAAGTTTGTGCCGCAGAGTAGGCTCCCGCTGAGAAATGCGCCCCGTAGATTCGCTTCTTCAAGGTTTGTATCCGTTAAATTAGAGCCGACAAGATAGGTCCGATGTAGCGTGGCACCAGATAAATTAGCACCGGTGAGGTTCGCATCGTTTAGATTTGCATCCGTTAAATCCGAGTTCCGTAGGTCGGCACCGCTGAGATCTGCTTCCGACAAATCAATACCCGCGAAGGATTGATTCGCTAAATTTAGGTTTGCGAGATTTTCCCCAGAAAAGGATTCACCAGCTTGATGCTTTTTAACTATCTCATTTTGTGTAAGTTGAGCCATTAACTGCCTCCAATCGTCATACGGTGTTTTAGGTCGCTTGCAAGCCAATAGTATTATTAAGAAAATACCGAAGTATATTATATCTAATAGCATACCATATAGAAAATAAAAAGTTAAATCTTTTTTGATAATTATGCTATATAAATTAACCGTAAAAAACACCTCGTTCGGGAGATCGAGGTTGCAGTGAGAGGTGAGGAAATGAAAAACTATTACCCAATGCACGCAATGGAATCCGAATTTTTGGCAGAGGATGAAGAGCGGGAGGAAAGTCCAACTGAATCACCAAGAGATGAGACGTTTGCGTACCTACAAAAGATAGCGAAGACACCTTTGTTAGAACCAGAACAAGAGACTGCCCTATTTGAAAAATACCAAGAAGGTCTCCGGACATTTACCAACCTGTTAAATCAATTCCCGGATTGGATGTTAGTATCACTTGAAATTCCTGAGAACAAGACTTCAAACAGCAGCGAGAAATTAGAACCGGCACAATCAGAACACGGGTTAATTATAAACCAGGTCCGCTCAGAAGTCCAAGCACTTGGCGTTTTATTAGAGAAATTAGAGGAAAAGGCAAATTTATTGGAGCAGACACGGTGGCGAATTTTTGAAAGTAACCTACATCTTCTTGAAAAATACGTTGACACTCCTTCATCGTCCGAATTGATGCAGGTAGGTAGCCTCGGTCTCCTGAAAGCTATTGATGATAACGACACGAAACGCGGCACGGAATTCCGGACGCACGCCCGCAAAACGATTCGCAGCAGCATCAGCACTTTTAAGAAAAAGACAGCGAAATCGCAGCAGCGACAAGAGGAAATACCTGTTGTAGAAACGCTTCCGGTGCCTGATTTCTCTCGTATCACGGCAACGTCTTTTGACGAGACGCAGGAATTCGAGGTTTTTCAGGAGTTTGATGTCATTCGTCATGAGATTCAAATGCTCTTAGAGGAGGTCCCCACCGCCATGTTGCCGGAGCGGACTACTACTCGCAATCCACACACGCTCCGGTTTGTCCTTGAGGATGTCCGAAGCGAATTTGCCCATATCAAGTGGTTGGCAGAGCAACTGGAAACAGCGGACCAAGTTACACACGGAACGAAACTAAAAATTGTCGAAGCGAATCTCCGCCTCGTTGCCAGTATTGCCAAGCAACACCACTTCAGCAAAACATCGTTAACGTTCCTTGACCTGATGCAGGAAGGTAGCCTCGGATTGATGCGCGCCGTGGATAAGTTTGATCACACCCTGCGATTCCGATTTAGCACTTATGCGACATGGTGGATTATGCAGTCGATCAAGCGCGCACTCGATCAGCAAGGACAGATGATTCGCGTTCCATGCTATATCGGCGAAGCCCGCCGCGCGATTAAGCAGGCACAATCAGATTTGACAGCCCAACTCGGACGCGAACCGACCACAACTGAAATTGCAAAAGCAGTTGAACTGACAGAGAAAAAGGTTTCCGAAATTTTTAATGCCACGAGGGATCCTGTACCGCTCGATGCGCCGATTAATGAAGACTCGCCGGACGGCTCATTTTCTGAACTGATTCCGGATCAATCTCAAATTACACCGGAAAATTACCTGTTGGATTACGCCAAAGTCGAAGCTATCACAGAGGTTCTCAACCGCACGCTCAACCCTCGTGAGACACAGGTAATCATCCTGCGATACGGCTTAATGGACGGCACCGAGTACACCTTGGCAGACATCGGAAACAAACTCAGGATTAGTCGGGAGCGCGTACGGCAGATCGAAACTGAAGCCATTGTCAAACTCAAACGGCATGATTCAAAGGAGTTGCTGCAAGAGTTGCTTCAGGATTTTTAAGCAGCGTGCTAGCGAATGGAGTAAACTACGTTGAAGATCGCGTATTTCGACTGTTTCTCAGGCATCAGCGGTGATATGACACTTGGTGCTCTTGTTGATGCGGGTGTGCCCCCGGAAATAGTCACAGATGGACTGGCAACGCTCAAATTGGATGCCGAGTTCAGTCTACACTTTGAGAAAGCCACGAAACACGGTATCACTGGCACCCGAGCGATCGTCGAGGTGCATCCGGCACATCATTCACATGCGGATTCACATCATTCACACGACCATGGACATGCGCATGGACCGAGCCGCCACCTCTCTGACATCTTCAAATTATTAGACGACAGTGATTTGGATGCGGAGGTCCGAGATACCGCGAAACGTGTCTTTGATCGGCTTGCCGAGGCGGAAGCGAAGGTTCATAATACGACCAAAACGAAGGTTCACCTCCACGAAGTGAGCGGGATCGATTCAATTGTGGACATCGTCGGTTCCGTCATCGGTTTGGCGCATCTAGACGTTGGTGCTGTTTACGCATCACCGCTTTCTCTTGGTAGAGGTTTCGTTCGATGCGCCCACGGACTTATGCCCGTTCCTGTCCCTGGGACGATGGAACTCTTAAAAGGCGTGCCGATTCACCAAACCGACATCCCGAAGGAATTGGTAACACCGACTGGCGCAGCACTTATTACAACACTCTCTGAGGAATTCGGTGTTATGCCACAAATGCGGCTGGACCGCGTTGGGTATGGTGCGGGTACCCGCGACCTTGAACAGCGTCCGAATCTCCTCCGGCTTTGTCTTGGCGAAAAGATGTCAAACGGTGGCTCATACACAACACATCATCACGCCGAAACTGATAGTGTGGAAATCATTGAGACCAATGTAGACGACATGTCGCCAGAGATTACGGGTTATGTCACCTCCCAGCTCTTTGAACACGGTGCGCTTGATGTTTTTCTCACACCTACTTTCATGAAAAAGGGCAGACCAGCGACACAGATTACTGTGCTTTGTCCAACAACCCATCGCGACCAACTCATCGAACTCCTCCTCACCGAAACTACGACCTTTGGTGTTAGGCTCTCTTCCGCTAATCGGATCAAACTACGTCGTGATTTTGTCGAAGTCGAAACGCAGTGGGGTACCATCCAAGCAAAACGTGGGTACCTCAACGGGACGCTTATCAAGACCGTTCCGGAATATGAAGATTGCAAACGGCTTGCGGAACAAAACAGCGTTCCGCTCCGACAGGTCTATGCGGAGGCACTTAGCAATCTCGACTCTGCTAACACTGTAGATCACCTCGAAATTTAAACTTGTCCTTCCATCTGTTGCCTTTCGTTCTATATATCTCAGAAATCCTCAGATATTGAAATCATTTGAATATTCATCTTTTTTAAGCCTTTTTGTCGAAAATCCGCCTCTTTATAACTACAATAAAATATGAATTTTTAAGTAAAAATAAGGTTTAAACATCTGTTTGTCTTTGCGTTGAACTCGTTGAACCGGTTGAAAGTGCATCCGAATATCGGTATAGGTGGAAGTTTTTATAGAGATATGTTCTCCCATTAACACAATTTTATTTTTCGCAGCGTTCGGTCACAGAACTTACGAGCCAAAATTTATTCCAGAAGATAGCGATTCTACCACACGGAGATTCCCAGTGCGTTCGACTGTCTGATCTCGTTGAGAAACAGTGTAGGACATGGCACGCACCCTGTTTACACACAGATGAAATTTCGCGACGCTGTCACCACAGGTATTACGCACCTTGCTCAAAATAAGCTCCGCGCCGGTTTATCCATTCTCGGTATCTTTATCGGGATTGCCAGTGTCTTATGCATGATGGCAATTGGCGACGGTATGAAACTGATCATCGCTCAAGATATTGAAAAACTTGGCGGTGCAAACCAACTCCGACTCTGGACGCGTTCTTACATTTGGAGAAATCGGCGATTCGTCCGGCGCACGATCGAACGATATACCCTTGAAGACGTTCATGCCATTGAGGCAGAGTGTCCCAGGGTCCTATTTGTTTTACCCAAAAACGAAAGGTGGAGACCTCTTGTTACGAGTGCAGGTGGCAGTCAAGCGCGGCCTAATCTCGAAGGAGTCACACCAGATTATGCCCAGGGGCTCCATTGGGAGGTTCAGTCTGGTAGATTTCTCTCCGAAAATGATATTGAGGAGGCAAAACAGGTTTGTGTCTTGGGTGCTGACACTGCTACCGAACTCTTTGGAGACACATCTCCGATCGGACAGGAGATAAAGGTTCGATATTATTGGCGGCAACCACCTATGAGAGTTCGGGTTGTCGGTGTCATGAAAGCGAAAGGCAGCAGCATCAACTTTTGGTATTCTTTAGATGAGACTGTTTGTGTGCCGTTGACAACACATCAGCAACGAATGTCAGGGACTCGCTATATTGAAGACCTTATTATCTTTTTTCAAAAGGATGCGGACGCTTACAGTATCCTTGATTCTGTCAAGGAGGTCCTGCGTAAAAGGCATCGAGGAAAGGATGATTTTATCGGATATTGGATACCGAAACGGAGTGCTCGGCGACTTGAACGTATTGAAAAGATGATAAAAATTGCTTTGGGAAGTATTGCCGGTTTTTCATTGTTTGTGAGTGGCATCGGCATCATGAATATCTGTCTTGTGTCTGTCGGTGAGAAGACGCGGGAGATAGGCTTGCGGAAATCGGTAGGAGCGAAACAGGTTCACATTTTCTGGCAGTTCTTGACGGAATCGATCTGTCTCTGTGTATGTGGTGGGATACTCGGCATCGTAGGAGGTTGGGCGGCGGGGCACGGCATGGCACGACTCGCTGTTCGCATCGTGCCGATTGTACCGGAATGGCCCGTTGTCCTCTCCTGGCAGTGGATAGTTACTTCTGTTATCTTCTCACTCTTCATGGGAATCAGTTTCGGTGTCTACCCGGCGATGCGGGCAGCATGGCTTTCACCGATTGACGCCCTCCGCACTGAAAATTAAATGAGATTCTGCTCCACTTCTTGGGAAGGGTCCCTGAATAACACATAAATTGTCCAAACTTGAGTATAAATAACGATTTTAGCATATACAGGACTTACACAAATTAAGAAAATATCGGACATTCAGACGAAAAAATCGATAACTTCCATATTTAAACCCTCTAAATCCCCCTTATCAGGGGACTTTAAGACGGAATGCGTAAGTCCTAATATAAATACTTCCAAAGACTGTAATCGCTCAACTTGATTGCGGGACAGTCTGGAACATACTATTTATCTATAAAATGAAATTCCGCGACGCTATCCGCGCAGGTATTGCGCACCTTGCTCAAAATAAACTTCGTGCCGGTTTATCCATTCTGGGTATCTTCATCGGGGTTGCCAGTGTTCTGTGCATGATCGCCATCGGCGACGGTGCGAAACTTATTGTCGCCAAAGACATCGAAACACTCGGCGGCGCAAACCAAGTCCAATTCTGGACCCGGACCTCTATTTGGAAGCACAGGAAGTTCGTTCGGCGTACTACCGAGCGATATACCCTTGAGGACGCTCTTGCTATTGAGGCAGAATGCCCCAATATTCTATATGTCCTGCCCAAACATGAAGGCTACTCAACTTTTGTTACCGCCCGCAATGGGAATCAAGCGAGACCACTTCTGGAAGGTGTTACAGCGGACTACGCCCGCGGCATGAACTGGGAACTTCGCACTGGTAGATTCCTTACCGAGGATGATATCGAAAACGCAAAACAGGTTTGCGTCTTGGGTGCTGACACGGCTACTGAACTGTTTGGAGAAGCGTCTCCAATTGGGCAGGAGGTAAAGGTTCGGTATCATTGGCGGGGAGCGATGGTGCGGTTACGAGTCGTAGGGGTGATGAAAACAAAGGGCCGTAGCCTCAGCTTCGGGTGGTATTCTTTAGATGATGCCTTATGTGTGCCGCTAACAACGTATCAGCAACGGATCACAGGGACCCGTTACCTTGAAGATTTGGTCGTCTTTTTTGAAAAAGGTACGGAGATTGAAAGCATTATTGATTCAGTCAAGCAGGTTCTCCGTAAAAGACACCGGGGAAAAGATGACTTTATCGGATATTGGATAGCAAAATGGACAGCGAGGCGACTTGAACACATTGAAAAGGTGATAAAAATCACTTTGGGGAGCATTGCTGGCTTTTCACTCTTTGTGAGTGGCATCGGTATCATGAATATATGTCTCGTCTCCGTCGGCGAGAAAACGCGAGAGATAGGCTTGCGGAAATCGGTCGGGGCGAAACGGATCCACATTTTCTGGCAATTTTTGACGGAATCCATCTGTCTCTGTTTGGCTGGCGCGGTGCTCGGCATTGCAGGAGGCTGGGTAACCGCACACGGTATGGCGCAACTTGCTGTTCGCATTGTGAAGGTTGTGCCAGAGTGGCCCGTTGTTCTCTCTTTGCCGTGGATAACGACTTCCGTTATCTTTTCAATTTTTATGGGTATTACTTTCGGTGTCTATCCAGCGATACTCGCCGCTCGGCTTTCACCGATTGAAGCACTCCGCACCGAAAATTAAATAGCATTGGTTCGGAGAGGATGGGATCGTAGACGCTTTCTTGTAAGAATACCAATCACTGCTAATTGCTGATGGCTATTTCGCTGATGGTTGATCGCTGACGGTTTGTGTCTGACACAAATCACATGTCCCACATCGGTAATTTTCATCAATAGGTTCGCCGAAATAGTCTCGAATCAGACGCATTCGACAGGTTGCTTCTAATGCATAAACGACCATTTGATCAATCTTGCTCTGTTTTCGGCGGACATAATCACCGACTTCAATCTGTTCGTCTGTTAGTGTGTTGAGGACTTCGCTATCCTCACGCAGTTCAATGAGGAGCAAGTCTTCCTGTCCCCAGTACTGAATATAACCATCACTCTGAAGTTCGGCGAGTTGTTCCATTACTGCCTTCGGATTGAGTCCGATTGCCTCACACAATTCCAGAACAGTTCTCACGTTTCCGCCTCGTAAGATGCCAAGCAAGTGCCGCTGCTCGGCATCTGTCGGCTCAGTTTCTTCAATCCAAAGTCCACGGAATCTCACGGAGAGTTGAGATGGTACGTTATACCATCGCTTCAAGAACCCGAGTTTCTCAAGATAACTGAGACAGACGAGGACCTTTGTTCCTTTAGCCCCACTCATCCACTCCAATTCCTCGCTGGAAATGGTGCGATACCTACCGCTTCCTTTGAAATTCTCAATGACCCTTAAGAGTTTCAGCAAGGATTGCTTATCCGGCGCGCTTTCCTTAATAAACCACTCATGCAATCCACGATCATCGTGGCAAAAAAGCAGAACACAGAGCGCGTCTTCCCCATCTCTACCTGCCCTACCGACTTCTTGGCAGTATTCCTCAAGGGTACCGGTAAGTGTCCAATGCACAATGTATCGGATATCCGGTTTATCAATACCCATACCGAAGGCATTCGTGGCAACGACAATATCTAATCCATTCCCACTATTGTCAAAAAAGGCTTCTTGCACGCGTGTACGTTCATGAGGTTCAAGTCCAGCGTGGTAGAAATCCGCTCGGAATCCGCGCTGTTGGAGAAAGTCTGCAATTTCTTCGGTATCGCGTCGTCGTCCAGCGTAGATAATCCCGTTCTTCGGAGAAGTTTTCAGGTTTCCGAGTTGTGCCATTGAAAGATTTGGATCTTGATCGGTGAGAAACTTTTCAAGTCGTTGATACTTTTCATCATCATTTTCATTCTGCTGGACGATCAATTTCAAATTAGGTCGCTCAACCCCTTGTGTGAGGGTGCGGGGTGTCGGTATATTTAGAACACTGAGTACATCTTCTTGGATTTCTGGTGGGGCTGTTGCAGTGAAAAGCGAAATAACACGCGGTTGTAGCACGTCAATGGTATCTTTGAGCGACAAATAAGCGGGTCGGAAATCGCGTCCCCATTGTGAGATACAGTGTGCTTCATCTATAACGAACAGTGAAATAGGGAACGCGTTTAGAATATCTAAAAACCTTCGACTTCGGAGACGTTCTGGGGATATATAGAGGAGTTTTATCTCGTTTCGTCTCAAGCGCGCCAATTCATTCTGATATTCATCCCATGTCTGTGTACTGTTTATGAATGAAACTGTATCAATTCCTTGTTGGCGTAAAGCATCTACCTGATCTTTCATCAATGAGATGAGCGGAGTGATTACGACCGTTATACCATCGAGCATTAAGGCAGGAAGTTGATAGCACAACGATTTCCCGTGTCCGGTTGGGAATACGGCAAACACGTTTTCACCCTCTAAAATCGCCTCAATAATTTCGCGTTGTCCATTGCGGAAAGATGTATAACCGAAGTAGTTGCTGAGTGCTTCAAGAAGGAGATCTGTGGGCAGTTGGCAGTCTTGTGTCGGTTCCTCTACATTAACCGAGTCTAAGATGGCATCTACCTTTTTAAGCAAATCCTGCAAATTGTGCATATCTTTACGCGGTGTGTTAGTCCTCTACGAAAAGAATCGAAAGCGAAGAATATGAAAAATCGCGGCGATACCGTCCTTCCAACTTACCGTTTTCCCCTCATGATAATCTCTGCCGCGGTAGGAAATAGGTACTTCAACGATCTTGCACTTCCGTTTGGCGAGTTTCGCTGTAATTTCGGGTTCAAAACCAAATCTATCAGAGTAGAGTGAAATCTCTTTTAGGATTGATGTCCGTATCACCTTATAGCAGGTTTCCATATCTGTAAGCCTTGTACCGTTAACGATGTTTGCAAGGGTTGTGAGAAATTGGTTTGCGAGGTAACTCCGTAACAATCCTATTTGTCTGCCCTCCATGAACCGAGAGCCGTATACGACATCGGCATCACCGGCAAGGATAGGCTGCAGCAATTTGGGGTAATCCTTCGGATCATATTCCAAATCGGCATCTTGGATGAGGGTAATTTCACCGGTGATATGCTGGAACCCGGTGCGGAGTGTTGCGCCCTTTCCCTTATTCACATCATGGTAGAAGACTTTAGCAGAGATTTTGGAGAGACTTTCTACGGAACCGGCAGGTTCCTGTCCCTCGCTATTAGGTGCGGTGTCTTCGCTTGGAGGTATTTCGGATGTTGAGACGTACGTGCGTATTTCGTCCGACTCCTCTTGAATCGCTTCAATTTCCTTTAAGATATCGCGTGTGCCATCTGTTGAAAAATCATCGACGAGAATCAACTCTTTTTTCATACCGATTTCAACGCCGACAACCTGCTGCAGCAGCTCTTTTAGGCTTGTCACCTCGTTGTAAATCGGAATCACAATGGATAGCGTAGGCTCCATCTGGATGCCCCCAATGTTTTTTTAGCGTAGGATCTGGTGTAGTTGAAGCGAAGTCAAGCACAACCAATTTCTTCTACCTAAATGATACCCAATCTATTTTTTTAATGCAAGTTTAAATACAAGGATTTACCTTTTACCTCCCAACAGACGCTTCATAAGCGCACTGATTCGATGTGAACCTACCGAGAAACTGAACGGTTTTCAAGGGACGATGGTTCACTTGACAAAACAGTTGCGTCTGCAATAAAATATAGTTGATGAATTTTCAACATCTACGCTAAATTCCAATACACCAATTAAACAGGAGTTCTTAGATGCAATTCAACGCGGTTTTCAAAAAAGTGCCAGAAGGCTATATCGGTTTTGTTGAAGAATTACCCGGGGCAAATACTCAAGGGAAAACGCTTGAGGAAGCCCGGACAAATCTTCACGAAGCAGTTCAATTGACACTCAAGGCAAACCGGGCACTTGCCGAAGAATACATTGCGGAATTAGAAGAAGTGATTCGCGAACCAATCTTTGTCCGTTTATGAAAAGGCGCGAGCTTATCCGTCATCTTGTGAGGAACGGTTGCGAATTTCTTCGAGAAGGCGGCAATCATACTATTTATGTTAATCGCAGAACTCGGAAGAGTGCTTCTGTACCACGCCACAGGGAACTGAACGCGTTTTTAGCAAGGAAAATCTGTTCTGATTTAGGAATTCCGCCCCCATAATTAAAGGTTTCATCTCACGCATACGACAACCGTTCAACCCTCTTCTCTAATGGTTCCATCGTATTGAGAATACGACTCATGAGAGATGTTTTATCTGCAGCGTAGGCAGCATTGTCCCATTGATTGATGTATTCACCCGGATCGTTCTCCAAATCGTAGAGTTCACCATAAGTATGTCCACAATACCACGTCAGTTTCCGTGTGTCGGTCACAATCGTTTTGAGTCTTAAGCCGCGCGGATCGTCTACACACTCGACCAGTGCATCATCACGCACGGACGTTGTTTTTCCAGTAAGCATTGGCATCGCGTCTACACCATCCATATCTGATGGGATTGGCAAGCTAGCCGCAGAGAGAACCGTCGGGACAATATCAACGTGGCTGAATAGTGCCTGTGTGCGTTGCCCGGCGGATATGCTTCGGGGAAATCGCATCAACGTTGGGACGCGGACAAGCTGCTCGTAATGGAAGGGTCCCTTCATCCAGAGTCCGTGATCTCCGAGAAGTTCACCGTGGTCGGTTGTGAAGAGCACTAACGTATTTTCTGTTAGTTTACACGTATCCAGACACTCCAGAATACGTCCCATCTGCTGATCAATAATTTTCACCATATTATAGTAATACGCCCTACCGAGCCGTGCCTCGTTTTCAGAGACTTTTCGGTAATCAGCACCACCACCCTGCCCCGCAATGGCAAACGTTCCGCGAATCTCTGACTTCTCAAGTTTGCCGTGCCGTGCCTCCAAAAAGTGAGGAGGCTTGTCATCTAACTCGCCTTCAACGAAATCCGGCAGGGGGACGTGCGTGGGATCAACGCGGTCCTCAAATTCGGTTGGGACACAATGGGGATGATGAGGATCTTGGAAACCAACGGCTAACAGAAAAGGTTGGGATGTATCCCGATTCGACAAGAAATCTATTGTCCGATCCGCTGTCCAGACGCTATTGTGGTATTTCAGCGGTATCTCCCAATCATAAGCCTCACCGCCGAAGCCTCTCTCACTGAGACGTGTCGCTTTACTGTAGCTTTCAAACGCCGCTTCCGAGACCTGAGAACGGACCCATTCGCCGTAATGTCCAGCGATGCCGTAAGTCGCGTGCCCAAGTGCCAGTTCGACTGTCTCAAATCCGTAGTAGGGACCTCGGAAATCAGGGTAGCGTGTCGTATCGTTGCGTGTTTCAATGGACTGCTCTGCGGATGCCCCGAAAGGTTGGAAGTGTGCTTTGCCGATATAGTGCGTGCGATAGCCGACCTCAGCAAGTCGGTGTGACAGCATCGGTTCATCGTCAGGGACGTTCATGCCGACATTCCACGCACCGTGCCGACTCACATATTGCCCCGAAAAGATTGAGGCACGGGCAGGTGTACATACCGGATTCGCACAGTATGCCCGTTCAAAACAGACACCTTCAGAGGCGAACTTATCAAGATGCGGTGTATCTGTGAACGTTGACCCGTAGCAGCTGAGGCTATCTGTCCGCTGCTGGTCAGTTGTGATAATAAGGATATTGGGTTGTTGGTTGCTCATCGTATTAAAGACACTTCCCCTCCCTATCCGCAAAACGGTTTTAAATATGTGTAGCTCTGTTCCGCTGCGTCTTCAGGCTCCATAATTTCACGGAACGCCTGATGCACGGTCACATAACCGTCGTAACCGATTGCCTCCAGACCTTCAAATACGAGTGGAAAGTCGATACCACCTTCGTCTTGTAAACGGATCGGATCGTGTGGAACGATGCCTTGAATCCACGTCAGAAGGTGTGTCTTTCCCTCCGGTCGGCGGATGTGGTTTTGGAGATAGACGTTGAGAAGATAGGGCGAGAATCGTTTAAGCGTCTCAACACCGTAATCCTGTGCACAGAGGTCGAGGTTGGCAGGTTCGTAGATAATCCCGAAATTCTCTCTGCCGACGCGTTTCAGCACATCAACCGATCCGTCTACTGTTTCAAACAAACTCTGTGTATGCGATTGGTGTGCGAGACGGATGCCGCGCTCGGCGGCTTCATCAGAGGCACGCTGCGCCCACGGGATGTCTCCCTCAACCTTCATCGCAATACGGATAAGGTCTGCACCAAGTAGTTCTGTTAAATCGAGATAAGGGGTTATATTGCGGAGTCCATCGGGTCCCTGCTCGTTGTTGAGCGGTACCGGAAAATCGCCGGTGATCATGGATACCTTCAAATTGAGCGAGTTCGCTTGTTTACGCGCAGCGGTAATCTGCTCTAAAGGTGAGTGGATACCGACTTGGGAGGCGCGCATGCAGACCGCTTCGTAACCGAGCCCTGCAGCGAGTTCCGTCAGTTGTGTGAAGGTGTGCGTTGCATCTTTTTTAGATGCCGTTTCCGCGACGCGTACCGAGAGCGAAAGTTTCATTTTTTTATAGCCTTTGGTTTTCAGTTATCGGTCATCAGTTCCAAGAGGTTTGGGTTACATAAAGTCTTCTTTTCGTTGATTGTCTCACTACATTACTAAAAGGGTTTTCGCGGCTTCCTCATTCTCTCGGCAGCGTTACAGTAAAATATCGGTGATTGAGAGTGCCATCAAGACGAGGCTAATCATGCCGTTCAGTGTGAAAAAGGCGAGATTGACACGGGATAGATCCGTCGGTTTGACGATGGCGTGTTCATAGATAAAGATGAGGACGACAATCCCGACACCGATGTAATAGAAAAGTCCTAATTCGACAAGAAATGGAATAGCGAGGAGCAGCAACACAGCAATGACGTGTAAAGCGGACGAGAGCCATAACGCCCACCGAATCCCGATTTTCGCTGGAATCGAATGCAGTCCGTGCTTCTTATCGAAGTTGACATCTTGACACGCATAGATGATGTCAAATCCGGCTGTCCAGAGTAGTACCACGAGACAGAGAATGATGGGAAGTAACGCAAAGCTGCCCTGAATCGCAATCCATGCACCGACCGGTGAAATGGAGAGTGCGAGTCCGAGCCAGAAATGGGAGAATGCTGTGAAACGTTTGGTGTAGGAATAGCCCATCACCACGATAAGCGCGACCGGTGATAACGCAAACGCGAGTGGGTTCAGTCGCCACGCCGCAACAACCAGCAGACCGGCGGAGATGATCGTGAAACCCCACACGGCACTCTTTGTGATTAAACCTGCCGGAATTGCACGCATGGCAGTGCGCGGGTTTTTACTGTCGATCTCAGCATCGGCGAGCCGATTGAATGCCATGGCGCAGCTGCGCGCGCCGACCATTGCTACGAGGATCCAACCGAGTTTCGACAGTGGCGGAAATCCGTCCGCAGCGATAAAAGCACTCATGACCGCGAACGGAAGCGCGAAGACCGTGTGTTCAAATTTGATCATCTCTAAGATAATTCGGAGTTTCTGCATTCTCTGTCCTCATCAGTCCGAAGCGATAGGTGTCAATTTTAGAAAAAGCTGCGTCATAGTATTGTAGGTTGGGTTGAACGGATTCCACCAAAACCGTCCAAATCAAAGAAAAAACGAGCTTTTCTCCAGACACACCATATCCACCAGGGACCGAGTGAAACCCAACGCTCTTGTTCTGAAGTGCCACCGTTGTGGGGTATGAAGTTGGGTTTCACTATGTTCTTGCGTGTATATGGCAGCCTCTTGGATTTGAGGTGTGTTTGAAATACCGACATCTGCCTTTTCAACGCCGTTCAACCCAACCTACAGGAGTTTTCGTAGGGGTTGGGTCACCCAACCCCTACTGAATCATCGTTATCTAAAACGGCAACAGGTTACCTGCAGCGTCAAACGGGAGCGGCTTCGTTTCGCCGATAACCTCTAACCTTGAATGCAACTTCGCATCCTCAAGCAGTACGTCAGAAATGTCGAGTTCCGTCAACCGCAGTGTACTCTCAATACGGATAACGCGTGCGTCCTCTGGTTCGGTGAGTCCAATAGTGTCGAGTGCCACCTCAATTGCTTCGTGGTCGGTGTCGTAATAGAACGGGATTTTCGACTTCTGCGGTCCAAGTGCTGTGATACCGTTCATATAGGTCGATTGCCGGTCAATCTGGTCCACGAGGCGCGTTGTTGTGAAGTCAGCAAGCCCGATACCGGTGGCGTTGCCGTCGCTCTCTTCGGTGAGATCTCGGACAAATATACGGAGAATCGCGGGTTTCACGGGTTCCGGTTCAAAGTTCTGCATCATCCTACCGATGACGTTTGTATCCATGCCGGTGCCGCTGATGTTTTTACCCGTCCAATCTATGATAAGCAGATCGAGTTCGTCAAAGGGGAGTCCTCCCATCAGCGATTTCGCTTCGACGAGCAGTTCACGTTCCGTTTGGAGGAGCTGCGCGGCGGGCATCGCTACTGCTTTCGCTGTGTCTTCGTGGGCATTCTCAATTAGTCCAATGCCGAAGGCGATTTTTCCGGTGTCGAGAATGAAGCCGCCGATTGCGGTGATAACGTGCTCAAAACCGTACTGGAAGAAGGCACGGTGATAGAAGTTCGCGCCCTGCTGTTTGCCGAGTCCAATCACCATCATCTTCATCACGCCACTCTCAATAGAACCGTTGAAATCTGTATGCGCTTTGATGCGATTGAGCGGTACAACATGGTCGGCTTCAGCGGCATATCTGTCGAAAAAGACCGGCAAGCCGTCTGCTGTCTTTCCGAGTTCCACGACCTCCATTGTTGCTTTTACGGGTGCGCCGACGGTCTCTTCGGTGATACCGTAGTGTTCCAGCACGCTTCGCTGTCCTTCAGGCGTTGCACCACCGTGGCTTCCCATCGCCGGAACGACAAAGGGACGCGCACCGAGTCCTTTGAGATAATCAACCGTTGCCTTGACTGCGGTATCGACATTCGCGACCCCGCGACTGCCAGCGGTAACCGCGACAGTTTCGCCGGATTTGACAATGTCGGAGGCGTTAATCCGCTCCAGTTCAGCATGAATCGCTGCGGGGAGATCGGTGAGAACGGGTGCCTCAAATCGCTGTTGAATCCGTGTCATTTTTGGAAGTGCCATGCGTTTCCGTCCTTTATATTTTCACCTATAGGTGGACTTTATAGCCTTATTTTATCAGAAAGGGGATAAGAGTGCAAGGGAAATGTGGAATGGCAGTTGGCTGTCAGTTGTCAGCCTTCAGTCCTATAAGAGGGTATGTTTATATTGTTGTCTGAATCGCGGATTACGCGGATTGCGCGGATTACACGGATTTTAAGAGGTCTTTGGTGGTGGGGTGTTTTGGTTTCGCCGGTAGGCGACAGGTGTATACATCAATGAAGCGATTTCAAACGATTCTGCCGCTCTTCCCAGTCTGGGAGATATGCGGACATATAGCCCTTAAATAATTTGCCGTGATTCGGGACAAGGAGATGCACCAATTCATGGACAATGACGAATTCCGTCAACGCTTCTGGCAAATCAAGGAGCTCCGTGTTGAGTGTCAGTCGTCCTTTCATTGATATAGATGCCCACTTCCGCTGCATCTGACGGAGATGAATCTCTCGTACCTTCACACCGATGCGGTCTGCCCAGTACCACACAGCGTCCTTTAAATCCGCTGGGTGCAACGGAACTCTACGACGTGTGCTTGCGACTTTATTGGCGTTCATACCCGCTCCAACCTCAACAATTTATTTGTTGTCTCAATCAGATTTTCTATACCCACCGTGGGTCTTAATGTGCTATAGAGTGTCATCCGTAACTCCTTTTCCTGATGCTCATTCCACTTGTAATCAGGAAATTGCGCAAATACCTGATCAACGGCTCGAGCCTGTTCTGGGTTAACATCCTCTATAACGTTCTTGAGAACTGTATAAACCGCAAAAGTGTTATCATCCAAGTCGAGGCGGTCGCTCTCCCTTGCAGCACGCGCATATTCCTCCGCTAACTTTCTGAACTCAGCCAACACATCTTGCGTTGCAACCTGACGATTTTCATAAGCCTCCGCGACTGCTTCCGCGCGTTCGCCAATGGAAATCAGGAAAGGTTTGGAGCTGCCTTCGCTGGTTACTGTGTGATGCAATGCCTTCCTTAAATTCTGTACCTTGACCGTATCGGAGGCATCGCTCTGATCTATCTTCTGCAAAGTATCTGCTTGCAATTCATAAACGGCATCTGGCAATTCAAATAGAACGCTTTCGGTATGCGCCTGCAACAGTTCGCGCGTTTTGGCAGTCAATTCCTTATCGACGTAAGGACGATCGGAATAGGCGTTACGAATCAGTCCATAGAGGGTTGCCAACGCTTCATAATCCGCTATGAATTCCCTTAAGAACGCATCCGGTGAAAGTATGTCATAGAGATTTTGTACCCCTCTGAAAAACTTGAAAAAAGTCTCTCGGTTGTCTTTGTCCTCAAAATGCTCAATGGCTCGTTCCTTTGCCTTATCGTCCCACCCCTCGGCAAGGGGCAGATACGTCGCTGCGCCCTCTCTGATCCGCTTGGCGAAATCGTCTTTGAGTACATCAATATTCTGAATTACACTCGCTACTTCGTCAGAATCGAACGCCAATGCGTTTTCGAGTTTGTCAAAAATACCGACAAAATCTAAGACAAAACCGGCGGGTTTCACCAAACTGTCCACGTCCTCGTAGGGTCGATTGACCCGCGCAATCGCCTGTAACAGCACGTGGTCCCGCATCGGTTTATCAAGATACATACAGTAAAGGATTGGTGCATCGAAGCCTGTCAATAACTTCTGAGTTACAATCAGAATCTTTGGCTGTTCATTTTTGTCAATAAACTTCTTACGGATTTCCTTTTCCTGTTCTTCTGTATGATAATAAGTTTTCATTAACTCGGAATCTTGGTTGTCCTCTGAATAGACAACCTCTGAATACTCCGATGGCAGATACTTATCCAGTGCCTGTTTATACAAAGCGCACGCCTCACGGTCTACAGCCACCAAAAACGCCTTGAACCCCATCGGTTCCACAGTCTCACGGAAGTGTTCCGCAACGTATTTCGCAATGCCGTCTACCCTGTCAGGTGCTTTCATCATCGCCTTTAACTGAACAGCATTGTTAAGGACCGCATTGAGTTCCTCAAAGTCGCTTATGCCTTCCGTTACTGCAAGGTTGAAAAATTCCCGTTCCAATGTTTCACGGTCAACCCGTAAACCAGAGGTGGCAAGGGCATAATTCAACGGCATAGTGGTACCGTCTTCAATGGATTCCACGATTGCGTATTTATCGAGATACCCTTGTTCGTCGTCTATCCCAAACACCTTAAACGTTCCTTCACCTTTGGAAAGTCTATCGATCGGGGTGCCGGTAAAGCCGATATAGGTCGCATTGGGGAGGGCTGCCATCAGGTAATTCCCAAAATTGCCACCGGTTGTGCGATGTGCCTCGTCAATCAGCACTATCACGCTTTCGCGGGTATTAAGGTTCGCAGGTCTCCTGTCAAACTTATGAATCGTGGACACGACCAAACCACGATAATCGGAGGCTAAAATTCTTTCCAGATCATCTTTGCTCTCTGCAACTTCAAGGGTTGTGATGCCGTAACCCGTAATGTTTCTAAAGAGTTGGCTCTCCAGTTCGTTTCGATCAACCACCATTAGCACAGTAGGCTTTTCAGTCTGCTCACCACCGCGTAGAAGGCGGGCAGCAATGGTTATCATGGTGAGGGTTTTGCCGCTGCCCTGTGTATGCCAGACAAGCCCGCGTCGCTTGTTCAGATCATGAATCCGTTCAATGACTTTCTCCACCGCACGCGTCTGGTGTTGACGCAACACAATTTTGGTAAGTTGGTCATCTCTGCTCTGAAAAATGATGAATTGCTGCAGGACCTTCAGGAAGCGGTCGCGGTCGAAGAACGTCTTGACCTTCTGCTCGTAGTTGGTGGGTTCTTCAAACTTCCAATTAAACAGATTTTTACGGTTGGTGTTCCATGTAACACCGTAGAAAAAGTCGTGCAGTTGTGTCACACCGAAGAGTTGCGCGGTGGTGAACATCTCCGGTGTTTCGTCGTGGTAACGGCGGATCTGCTGAACACCGAGTTCCAACCCATCCGATTTGTTGGCATTTTTCGCCTCTACGACTGCCACAGGGATCCCGTTAATCAGAAATACTACATCGGCGCGGTTACGGTCAGTTAACCCTTGCTGCGCCCATTCGTCGGTGACGTGAAACAAATTGTTATCAGGTGTCTCAAAATCGATTAATGTGACATTGCGCTCGCGATTCTCGTTTGGAACAAAAATTGACTGCTCCCCATGCATCCATGAAAGCGCGTCTCGATTCCCTTCAAGCGTTGCCTTGAGCAAGCCGAGTTGCCGCATAACGTCCGCGCAATTAGTGTCGTTTATGACACCCTTGTTGAGTTTGAATAGCTGCGCTTTCAGGACATCGGTAAAATAACGCTCGGCGGTACTACCCCCACGCATCTGCATCGCTTCTGATGAGGAGATGGACTGCCAACCAATTTCATCAGCGTATTTGAGCATTGGCTCCTGTACTGCAGAACGTTCAGACATAACAGGCCTCAAAGTAAAAAAATAACCCAAATCATCAAGAAGGATGGGTGATTTATCTAAAAATTCGTTCTATACCGTCAAGACAGTCTGGTAACACTTTAAATATATGCCAAGCACTAAAAATACTGACTCCATGGTGGCTACCGAATTTGAATGCCTTAATATCTTCTAATAGAGTTGGGCCTACTTCCAGTAGGCTAAAAATCAGCAGTGCAATACCAGCTGCTAAATTGAGAAATGGATCTTCAGCTAATTGTTTTAGGCGCGTTTTTATTTTCATATTAATTTGTCGCTCTTCTTTATTTAACAAACGTTGTTGGTTTAGTATCAGTCAACGGCACAGCGGACCGCTGTCCGGTCATCAGTTCATTAAGCATGGCGTGGAATAGTTCGTCCAGATGTTTCACTTCTTGTTCAAGGGCTGCTGTTTTTTCATCAACTGCTAATAAAATTCCAGCAATAGTTCGCTGTTCCGAAAACGGTAGAAGTGGAATTTTTAGTTGATGGAGAATGCTTTGTGTAATCAGTGGTTGTCCCGCTCTCCTTTGCAATCGATGCAAATTAAAGTGCCTTAATTGTTCGGCCAGAAAATCAAGAGAAATCTCACTGCTAAACCACTTTTCTGGATATAAGGCATTATCGGTAATCCAATTTGGGGCTTCTGCAATATGCACACAACCGCAATATGCTCCAACGCGACCGATTACGAGAAGTCTTTCTTCACTGAATTTCTTACTTGTGTAACCCAAAATACCGTTTCCACCATATACTGGAACAGTTAACTCGGAATTAGGTTGGCTTTCTATATCTTTTGGACGAGACAATCCACTTTTCAACTTTACTAAATCGCCTAACTTTGTCACTTGCCAACTCTCAGGGATCTCACCAATTTCTGTCTGCTTGCGGGGTTCACCTTTCGTGCCGTGTGAAAAGAGATGATCCATTAATGCTGCTTTGCGTTCGCGTTCTAAGGCAATTTCGTGTTGACGGGTAAACTTTGCTTCTTGGATTGTCTGTAAGACATGGGCGATGGCGCGTTGTTCGGAGAGCGGGGGCAAGGGGATCTCAACATTCAGTAGCGTTCCTTTTGTAACCTCTTTAAATGTGCTACCCCTTGCGAGGACATTCAACTTTGTTTTGATGTGTCTCAGGTAGTATGCAAGATAAACATTCAAGATTTCATCATGGCAGATAAAATTAGAAAAACCTTGGTTTGTCGCCATTGGAATGGTGGAAATTGCCGTTTCTCCAATTGTGGCTCGACTTGTCAACAATACTGTTCCCGATGGTAGTAGTTTTGCAGCACTTTTACTTAACCCTTCCTCTGAGATATGTGAGGCAGTATCATGAATGTATAATGCAGAATCTAAAGCAGTAATGTCAGAGGGTATCGCCCAAGCAATATCTCCTTGAAAATATCTCTCTACGCTACGACTTGGTGTTCCACCTTTGATAATTTCTGTAACGACACCTAATCTTGCTACTTTCCAATGATCTGGCAAATTCATTTCAGGCATTACGAGTCTCCCGATGCTTTTTGGATGTCGCGATATACTTTAACTTCATGAAAATATTTGTAGGGAGCACCAGGATTTTGTGATACCTGACGACGTTCACCCCATATTATCCAAATTAGTTCACTACCTGTTTCTGCTAAATAACGTTCCAGTAAATCTTCTCGTAGATATGTAAAATCCTGCTTGTCTTTCCATGCCTCGCCATAGCAAAAAGTTATTGACGCACGCTTGCCATCCTTTTCAAACAGATCAAAACTCTGGGGATGACCATGTAAACTAAAGGTTTCTGCAATCTGTCGAATTGGAATTGCTACACTACGACTGGGAACGGCTGCGCTACTGGAATCAGACCAATGGTTTTCCCGTACCGGAACTAACATCTCAAATTTTTGAAATTCTGATTGTTCAACATCGACCATTTCCGTTGTCAACTCAAGACCTTGCTTGTGCAATTGTGCTTCAATCACTTCCCAATCCCTTGTTTCAATTAGATTCGTAATACTGTTTATATTATAGAATCCCAATAATTTGGCAAAAGGATCTTCTGGTTCAATCAGATCTACGATACTATCCCAAAATGATTGCAATTCTTCGTCGGATACAGGTTCACCATCGTGTAGAATGACATGCTGCTCTTCAGGAACTAAAACCGTACCTATCTTTAATGACACTTCCTCCCAACTGTTTTCTGGATATGTATCACACCACGGTATCTCTCCTGCGTATGTGTAACCGTCCTCTGGACAGTACGGTAGGGTATCCCCATCTATTTTCTCCTGTTCCTTCAAAATCTCAACAATTTCCTCAGCCTCTCCAGATTTTACAATCAATCCTTTCAAAAAGGCAAACGTATCACGATTGACTTGATCGTCTTTCTGACTCAGGAATCCATTCAACAGAATCCATGTTCCTTCTTCCCCACAGAGACCATCTATTTTCAAATACGATGTCAAATTTGGATGTGCGGTCTCGGATACCCACTGTTGGGTAGTGACATCTCGGTTTCCTAAAAAATCTTCTGTGACCAAATTATACTCCCGTTGCTCATCGGGGAAACTTGGATCAATATCTGTATATAAAGTGCGTGAATTGTCATAATAATCTGATAGTAAATTATTGTCTTGCCGAAATCCGGCAAGTTCATAAAACGCGATCCAAGAGTATTTTTTGCCGTATCTATCTGTTTTTCGCCCATCTGCTGATCGACCATATCTCTCATTTTCCTGATGAAGCCATTTGTCAATCGTTCCAAAACTGTCCAATGAAAATCCTAAATCGTACATTCGCCAGAAGATATTTGCTCGAATAAGGTTATATTCATCATGCTCAAAATTATAGTTTCCCCTGCCTTTTACTAACGACCCAAGTGTATAATTTTCAAAATCCATCTGCAATGGAGCGGAACCTTTTTCATATTCACCTTTATTCCTATCTTCACTTTCACCCCATTCACGAATGCCGCCACATGTAAATGGTGGAGTGATGCGTTCACGTTCATCATCTGTCAACAAGTCAGGATGATGTATCAAAGCGATGTCAATCGTTCGTTTGGCATAATCGCGCGATAAGATATGTGTTGTTGAATATGGCGCATCAGGCTTGAACATGGCTTCAAACAATTGTCTACCATACATTGGTAAAACCTCGTTTGTAAAATTGGGGTCCGTAAAGTCGTTTTGTCGTGCCATTGTGATGCCGTAAATTGCAGCCAACATCCGCTCATAAACATAGGGATCGTTAATTGTGAGAGACTTCGTGACCAACCCAAAGAATTCTTGAGGAAAACGTCGTCCATACCAATAAAGTGCACGTGTTGCTTGATCGCGTAAAGGTCTGACTGTTGAGGTAAGTATCCACATGATGTACTCTGCCAAAAGAAGCAGCCGTTTTTTGCCATAATCAGATACATTTTGAGCATTCTGGCAAGTTTCCTCAAAGCGTATCACTGTCTCTTCAAAACTATAACGGTTCCATCGGACATATTCTGTCCAATTCAAGTCTCGTTCCGACATAGATAGTCTCGAAAGTCGTTCTGACCAGAATGAAGCATTGAACGGATGATTGGGATGTCCAACCGTAGTTTCTGCTAACTTAAAGAATGATTCCCGATTCTCGGGCACCCCAAAGAGGCGGGTGATTAGGTCAATACATTTTTCGTTTATATTTCTTGGAGAAATTTCAAACAAAGCACAAACTGATAAACCGCGTGCCCTTTCATTATCTGAAAGTTCGTGGAGAAATCGTCCAGTCTTGGCTGGAAAAAATGCAGCCAGACATCTAACGATGTCTTCGTGCATGGGATGTAAAATTTGATGGTTTTCACCAAACAGTGCTGTCTCCACTTCTCCACTATTTAAGAATCCTTGCATATCGTCAGCAGCTTGTTCAACCAAGTATTTTGCAATCAAATAACCGCCAAATAGGTCATAGGTGAAGCTCATCACCTCGCTATCTTCGTGCCAATTTCGGTAAACCAATAACATTCCTTCATCTTCTATAACATGCGTTTTTGATGACAACCAATCCAATTCTGCAAGGGATTGACGATCTATCATGGGCACCAGTTCTTCAAGAGGTATATCACGCCTGCGATTTTCCCACAGATGTTCCGCTATTTTGTTTAATATGGGTTGTATTATAGGTGTTCCGCGACGAATTCCAAGACGGGCACATACAGCCTCGTTGCATTGCTCCAAGTATTCATCAAAAACTTCAAAAAGCGTCTGCTCGCCAACATAAACTTGTTTCTCTGTCTTACGTTGGCTATTTTTAGTTTCACAGAAAATCTTAAGGTAGATGGGATGTTCAAACTGCGCTAATGGTGCCCCTGTAAGATCAGCTTTAATCTTGTATGCGTTGAAGTACTTTTCAACTGCAGGCTCCACCTCCTCGTATCGGTCAAAACCGTGAGCATAAACCAAATTTAGCGAATCTTTATCTTTCCAAATTATCTTTCCTCGAATGATATCTTCTCGTGGACTGACCTCTTTCCAAATAGCATCTTCATAACTCTCTCGACATGTTGTAATTAACACAAGGTTCTTTGTCCCCGCGATCTCCTGAACGAGTCCTGTTAGTCCCAATTCCCATACCTTTGAAAAAGCACCATTATGTATGGATTCATTAAGCCCATCAATTATCAACGGAATACGGGTCTGGCACGCTTCAGCAGCCGCTGATAATGCTTGCAAAAAGTCGCGCCAATCGTAGGATGGTGGGATCCCAAAAATGTTCCGTAACTGCGTTTCAATTGGTTGCTCGGTGGTAAAAAGACTTCCGCGGACAAATAGTGCGGGTAATCCGTTTTTCAATCGATCATCACAGATATTACAAGCGATATGAGTTTTGCCAATTCCAGCATCCCCGAGGATATGTAGATCCGACTCATTGATAAATTCGAGTCGCCAGATTACAGATGGAAAAAATTTATCCAATAAATTGGCAACTAAAGAATCTGGATGATGAACAACCCCTCTTGCATGACGTAAAGTTTGTTCTTCATATTTCTTTTCAACGGTGCATTCCATCTTTGATGTGCCAGATTCCCATCCAACTTTTCTATGGGCATCAAAAGTTTTGTGAAGTTGATCGAGTGCTGATTTCCAATCTATGGACTGCGCTTCAGAGAATTTTTTTTCCACTAAAAGAGCTCTTGCTTGTTTCAATTGGACTTTCATGTTTACTAAGGCTTCTTGAAGTGTTTTAGCTGCCTCAATGACCTTAGACTTTTCTTTTTCGCTCCACTCAATATACGGAATTGGAGAATTGAGTTTGTTAATTGCTTCCTTTAAATCGGAGAGTTCTTCCTCAAGTTGTACATTCCATTTAGTGGTTTGGTGCACGAATGCTTTATCGCCTAAAAGCGCGTGAATCTCAGCATCTACGTTAGTTTCGGTATGCAAGGACGAGTCAAATTTATCACCTACACCAGCCTTCTGCTTGTCAAATTGCCTTTTAAACCAGTCAAGATTAAGCTCAAGTTCACCAAAGAAATAGTGTAATTTTCCACTAAAACGCGGTTCACTCAACCAATTGTTGAAGTCACTATCTCCGCAGTGTTCAAGTTCAATATTCATGTTTTCGGGAATAGACTGGGGAAGCGTATCTTGAAACCAGTTTTGTTCTTTTATAGTAAAATTGGTTGGCGTACACAAAATCCATTTTTTTAAATTTGGATGTATTTCACAACTCCTTTTAAGGGAATTAATGATGGATCTTTTTCGACCGCTTTCACTCAAGCGTTCTTGAGGATGGTAAAACTTGGCTTGCCATCCCCATTGATCGCCATTTGGCAAAGTCAGGTAGAATTCGACCCCATCACCGCCGCCACTATCATCTACTGAAGTAAAACGTCCCTTGTCTCCATAAAGTCCTTTAGCAATCTGATAGCACAATTCTTCAAAACTTCGGTATTTATCATTTTGATATGGTTTGAGTTTAGACCAATCAATCATCGTTTGCTTTCTCCTTGTTCAATGTGTTGGCAAATTCATCTTGTCCATTGCATCCGTACTGATTCAGCCTATACCAGCGTCAGCTTTTCGCGAATGAAGCAGATTGCGCGGAGTCGGGTCATGTCGTTAACTTGAGTTCATTGTTAAAGTGGGATGTAAGTAATTTGGTCAATATATTCGTCTTCGTCAGATGCACCAGCGATGAGAAGCAACTCTTCAATAATTTTTCCCATTGGCACTTGGAGATTAATCGTGAAAATACCGGGCACATGGTGTCCTGCTGATAGATGGTCAGAGAGATGTTGCGGCATACTTTCCCGATTGTTTGTTATCAAGTTAAATTGGTGCTGTTCACACCACGCTAAGATTTCTGGGTCTGGCGTGCTTTTCGGAGGAGCATCCTCATCGCCAACCACCAAGACCGTTAGCGAGGGTTCATGGTAAAGCAATTGCGTACGGTATTGCGGAGAAATATTTTCGTCTATCAGATACCGACGCATCTTTATCCCTATTCATTTTTGGATGGAGATTGTGTTGTGCTTGCTGATCCGTTTTTTGGAATTTGTGTGTATGAAGTATCAGAATTTGCTTTCTTTTTTGCTATAAGTTCACGCAAGCGAACAGCACCGGGTGGTGGATTTTTCTCGTATTCCTCCCGTGCCTTTTGGCAGTATTTCAGATAATTCTCCAGATATGTACCAACTTCTTCTTGATTTTGAAGATAATATAGGATCGTGGCGTAAACCTGTTCCAGTGTGGGGGTATAGTAGTAATCAGCGATGACGACTGGTAGTTTGCTATTGTAAATATATTCGTATAGGATGGTTTCAATACCTACGCGTGTTCCTTTGAGACGAATATCATTTTCTTCCAAAAACATGAAGTTATCTTCAAGAGGATAGATCTGTTGAAAATTACGGATTTGTCTGAGGATACTGTTTTCAACGGGTAAAAAAAATCTGTGCTTATTTTGAATTAGATATTCAAGTCGGTTCAATACTTTGTGTGCATTCCGCCCATCAGTAAGTCCAGTTAGCAAACCCAACGTCAAGAATTCTTTTTGTCTGAATAAAATTGATTTTCTCCAAAGTTTAAAGAGAAAATCAACTGCTATGTCTAATGCCGAATGTCCATTCATTCGTTCTCCACCTAAGGCAAGCACAACACTGTTGTAAGGCTCAGAAAGCTTCCAATCTGCCTGTTTCGCGATTTCCAATAGTAGGTCTGAATCAAAATCACCCATACGGCACCTAATCCGTAATTCGGGGTTATCTATGAGGGAACCCCATGTATCTAAACTATTACTACCCGTTGTTTGCTTAAGTTTCTTATTGTCCTGCGTAATATCTTCAGTGTGATCTTTGATGGCTTGGATATCTTGGGGTATACGTTCACTCACTTCCAACCGTACTTGTTCAATTTCTCTCATAAAGTCCAATAGCATAGAATCTGTGTTTGCTTGCGCGGTAGTGCTATCTTGAATAAATTCAAGTACTATTTGATTGAATGCTTTCTGTTTGAATGGAAGTTGTGCATAAAAATCAATAATCACTCTCTCAATAATGGGACGAATTCTCCGTTCAAAATCCATATTGGGCAATTGATGGTTAGGGACGATGATACAATTGCGAAAAAGCGTTGTGATTTTCGCGATTTTTTCACTCTCATTTAATTGTGCGAGTTGGACTTCATCAGCATCTTTAAGTGAAACCATAACGTTATCAAATGTATGGTGATCCACTTCAACTGTTTTTGGATCAGTAAGATCAGCAAAGTCAGATGTGTATTGCTTAACTACCTTAACAAAAGACTCTTTGAAAAGTTCCTCTGCTGTAGTTTGGCAAAAATGTTTGATGGCGTAGTTGATACCGCCAATCATAGAAGATTCAGTGCCTACAATGTTATAAGCCTTGAGTACTAAATTGAGTATTGTCATGGATTTTCATCTCTTATCAGGTGTTTACCAATATTATAGCATATTTATGTTGTTAAATCAAAATTTAGGAAACCACACGGGTGTGTAAATATTTTGTCAATTGTTGTCTGAATGCGGGTCCCTTATGGGCGAGTACGCCGCAAATCACGGATTTTTTAGCGGATTCCGCGGATTGGGAGATACGGGTTCTCCACAGACTAACAGTCTATGCTACAAGGGATACCTGCCACAGACTAACAGTCTATGCTACAGGGCCGCACTTTTATTTATCGCGCGTCAAAACTTTACACACCCAAATCACGCATACCAGCATGGCTTTTTTTAATGCTTTTCATTCAATCCGAGCCGTGCCAACACATCTTCCAACCCCTTATCCGCCTTCTCGCGGGCGATACGTGCCTCGGTTAAGTCTGCAAGAATTTCGTTCACCGGACGGTATTCTACCTTGTCGCCTACGTCTACAAATTGGGACGGACTCAGGTTGTAATCGGTTTTTTGGGCATCTTCTAACGTGATGACATTGCTCAATTTCTCACGGGACTCCCACGCCTGATAGACCTCTGTCGCTGCTGCAATTGCATCATCGGTGAGGAGGTTTTTCGGTTTTCCCTTCTCGAAGTGCTGGGAGAGGTTGATGAGCAAGATTTGATCTTTGCGTTCCTCTGGCTTGCGACGGTTCAGTACTAAAATAATACCCGGGGCACTTGTATTGTAAAATAGGTTTTCAGGCAAGAGGACCACACCTTCAATTAAATTCGCCTCTACAAATTCCTTCCGAATGTCGCGCTCTCGGTTGCTCTGCTTACTACCAGAACCGCGAGAGACCGCCCCGGTATCCAGCACAATTGCAGCACGTCCAGTCTCCTTCAAAGAGGCGTGTATGTGCTGCACCCACGCCCAATCTGCCGAAGAACTCGGTGCAATCCCATAAGTGAACCGTTTCCAGTTGTCATTGGCGTAAAAAGCGTCGTCATATTCCTTCTGATTCCACATCGGATTGGCAACCACATAGTCAAAACGTCGTAGCGCAGAATTGTGTGCAACATACCGCGGGTTACGGAAGGTGTCGCCGATGCGCAACTCAGCACCGATGAAATCGTGAAGAAAAGCGTTCATCTTTGCCATGGCGTATGTGGTCGGGGTCAGTTCCTGTCCATAGATTTGGGATGCTTGACTCTTTTTATCGGGGTACATCTGCTCAAATAGCAGACGGGGTTTGATGAGCAGCCCACCTGATCCGCACGCTGGATCGTAAACTGTGGTGTAAGGCGCTGGATTAATAAGTTTCGCCATCAACCATCCGACCTCTTTCGGTGTGTAGAACTCCCCCGCGCTCTGTCCTTGTCCTTCGGCAAACTTCCGCAACAGATACTCGTACGCCCGTCCGAGGATATCCGGCTCCGTGTCCTGTAGCCCAAGCCGATGCTCACTTATCACTTCAATCAGTTTTTCCAGCCGATCATCGTCAAGGAGTCGCTGTCCACTCTGCCTTTCATTGAAGTCCCGTACATCCAAAACACCCTCCAGCTGTGGGTTGAGACGCGCCACTTCGCGCATCGCTTCGGTAACAAACTCTCCTAAGTGACCATCTGCCGGATGATTGCGAAGTGCTTCCCAAGGGTATTCCTCAGGAATGTAAAAACGGACAATCGGTCGACGTTCGTTTTTCAACGCATCCTCATGGTCGGCTTTGACGATCTCTCGTGCGATTTCTTCATCACCAAATTCCTCAACGTGCTTTGCAAACTCGTCGTCGAACACATCAGAGAGTCGTTTGTAGAAGATGAGGGGTAGGATAAAGTCCTTGAATTTCGGTGCATCGGTGGCACCACGGATAACACAAGCGGCATCCCATAGCCACGTTTCAAGGGTGGAGATATCCAAGTGCTCATCGTTCGCGGATGGAAACGGTAGGGTGGTTTGGGTTGTATCTGCTTCGGTTTTCCTCTTTGGCAATGATTCGTTTCCTTTGGGGGAATGGTTTTCAGTTATCAATTGTCAGTAGATGCGGTCGCAAACCGCACCTACCGGGTTTTAGATTAACGTTTGAGGTTTGCCCATTGTGTTGCGAGTTTGCCTTTGGGTTCAACGGGTAAGAACACTTCAACGCTTTCCATTATCAGATTAATCTCGTCCTCGTCTAATGCGCGGGAGAAGACGGCGTAATCGTCTAATAAACCGGCAAAGGTTTCGCCGCCAGAACCCCCCATGCGGTAGTTGACGTTCGCACCATCAGTTTTTTGGAAATCGGTTTCGGCGACTATCTCACCATCGGCATAAATTTTGAATTTATCACCATCGCCTGTGACGGCTACGTGGATCCATTTATCGGCTTCGACGATCCCTCCGTCGGTTTGACACAGGACTGTCCATCCACCGACCCGTCCACGCCAAGAGATGAGTCCTTGGTCTTTGTTAATGAATAAGGTGTTGTGTCCAGCAGCGGAAGGTAGGCTCCGCCAGATATGTTCCCACGTGGTACCCTCGAAATTCGGCTGAATCCAAGCGGAAATTGTAAACGGGTCTTCTTTGAAAAAGTCGCCGTGGAGTGAGTCGGAGGCTTGCATCTCGACATAAGCAGCCGCGTCAAGTTCAATAGCATCTCCAAATTTGCCTTTAACCCACTTGGATCCGCCAGTAATTTCGCCGTGGTTATCGTTTCCAGTTGCGTCTTCTGGGTCACCATCAAACGGGAAGTACGCCACTAAATCTGGATCTTCACCGGCAATCCCTAAAGTAGCACTCATCAGTAGAAGGGTGACTGCCAAAGTTGACATAAAAACTTTCATCGGAATCGCTCCTTTTAAGTGATTCGTTATTGAGACTGGAGGCTTTCGCTCAAGTTGGTTATATATTAGCACATTGGAGAAAGAAAATCAACTTTTTGGGGTTGCGTCTACAGAACCGTACCAGAAAACCGAAAACTATAGTAAAACCTACAATTAATTAGACATTGTGGAAGGGCGAGGTTACAAACCTCGCCAGCGAAGGAGAGGTGTTTTGTGTTTTCCAAAGTGCCCTGTTATTTTCCGGTTTTACTATGAATCGCTCTGGATTCCCAGTTTCTACATCTTGCGCTTTCCGATTTTGTGTGGTATACTTTTGACGTTCCAATTCAATGGGCTGTGAAGCCTATTATTTGGAGAAGGAGATTAGATGAACCAAAGACTCATTGAACACTGGCAGGCAGAATTTGAAAACGAAGGGGCACTATCATGAAACTACGACTTACTATCATCTATGTTTTGCTTATTTTGCTTCTATCATCTTCCGATGCAACCGTTCCTTCCCGATACGCGAAGCAATCCGTTGAATGGTTCCAGAGCGAGGAAGGTCGCCGTATTGCCGACAACGTTATCACGTGGCAGACATCGCATGGCGATTGGCCCAAGAATAGAGACACGGCATCTGAGCCGTTTGAGGGTAAAAGTGAGGATCTGCACGGAACGTTTGACAACAGTGCGACCATTAACGAACTACGGTTTCTTGCGCGTGCGTTTCGTGCGACAAACGAGCCGCGCTACGAACAAGCATTTCTCAAAGGTCTTTCTCATATCCTTGAAGCGCAATACCCGAATGGTGGGTGGCCACAGTTTTATCCGCTCAGCAAAGGCTACCCTCGTCACATCACGTTCAATGACAACGCTATGGTGCGAATTCTCGAACTCCTCCGGGATGTCTCTGAATCTTCTGACTATGGGTTTTTGGAAACGGGGTACCGCACTCAGGCTGAAGCTGCTGTAACCAAGGGCATTAACTGCATCCTACGCACACAGATCAAACAGAATGGTAAGCTCACGGCTTGGTGTGCGCAGCATGACGAAAAAACGCTTGCGCCTGCGTGGGCACGTTCTTATGAGCCGCCGTCGATCTCAGGTGCTGAAAGCGTCGGTGTCGTGCGTTTCCTGATGTCTGTAGAAGAACCCACGCCAGAAATCATCGCCGCTGTCGAGGGGGCTGTTGAGTGGTTCAGGAGTGTCGCTATCCACGGCATCCGCTTAGAGGCGTTCACTGACGCGGAGGAGCAGAAGGATAAGCGGGTCGTGGCGGATCCCGACGCGGGACCGATCTGGGCGCGTTTCTACGAACTCGGCACCAACCGTCCAGTCTTTCTCGATCGCGACTCGGTGGTCCGCTACTCGTTCTCCGAGCTCGGGCATGAACGCCGCAACGGCTACGCCTACTACGGTGGCTGGGCTGCCAAGCTCCTCACGGATGCGTACCCACAGTGGAGAGAAAAGCATAAGTTTCCAAAGGAATGACCCATTCATTCTACACAGATACTGAAGAAATCCGCAGAAACACCCAAGCAAAAACCCCAAGCAAACAAACCCTACGGGATTCAAGAGGCGTTTGAAGCCTTCAAGGTTTTCGCGTAGAATCCGGTTCGGTTGGGGGATTTAGTCTGGGGTTAGACTGGATTTAGTCTGGGGTTAGACTAAATCCGTTCCTTGTATTACATTTCTGTTCCTTGTATTACATTCCGAACCTACCGGTCCTGGTCCCGAGACGGTTATTTTTTTTAAAATTGACACCTATGATGGTGCGGTTAGGAAGCTGCACCTGCTAGGCTTAGAAGAGACGGGGACCACTGATTTTAGGGGAGGATTTTGGTGTAGAGTTGATGAAGCCTCTCGCTGATGCTCCGCCAATCGTAATCCTGTTCCACACGGGCGCGACCGCTCTCGCCAATCCTACGGCGCAGGGACGGGTCTTTGAGCAATCGGATGACCGCCTCGGCAAAGACCGCCGGTTCGTCAGCGATGAAGATTTCCTCGCCATCTTTGAGATCCAACCCCTCCGCACCGACCGAGGTAGAGACAATCGCTTTGCCCATCGCTAACGCTTCAAGGATTTTCAGACGGGTCCCGCTCCCGATACGCAACGGCACGACAAAAACCGTCGCCTCTGCGAAATAGGGTTTGATCTCCGGCACACGTCCGGTGACAACAATCCCCGCTTTCTCCGCCAACTTTTGGACGCGTGCCGATGGATTTCCGCCAACAATCGAAAATTTGACCTCGGGTACCTCGGTGTGAATCTGGGGCAATACCTCATCTGCAAAAAAGGAGACAGCGTCTTCGTTGGGATACCAGTCCATGCTTCCGATGTAGATGAGGTGTGCGGGAGCCTCAGCGGAAAAGTCGGGCTGATAATGCGCGATGTCGACACCGTTCGGAATTATCTCAATAACCTCTTCCGCACAGTGTCGATGAAAAACGGCGGCATCGATGTCAGAGGTACACGTTACGGCATCGAATTTCGGACTTAGCACCCGTTCATAGCGTTGGAATGCGAGTTGCTGCGTCCAGTATGCGAACTTATAGAACGGGTTGACAGTCTCGCCACAAAGTCGCCGCCAGATGGCAGAATCGACATTCTGTTGTGAAAGCACACCCGGCAGGTCTGTCTCTGTCCGAAACTGTGCTGTGTGGAACATCTCATAATGGATGAGGTCGAAAGTATCGGTTGCGATTAACGCTTTGAACTGCTGACGATAGGCAGGGAGATCGTAGCGCGCCACAGTGATAGGTTGTCGTTTGAAGAAAGCGTTGGCGAGAGTGCCGAACGATAGACGTGGAAGTGTCGGTGCGTTGGGGACGAGGTGGACCTGAATGCCTAACTGTTGAAGTTGTGCAACACCTTCTGCATCTGTCGGTTGTGTCTCTAAGGCGAGCAGTGTTACGTCGCTTTTCTGTGCGATCTGTTTGAGGAGGTTAAACACCCGAATACGTCCGCCATCGGTGAGTGGGAACGGTACGGTAGGGGAAAGAAAAAGAATCTTCATTTTTTAATTTTACGCCGAGCGGGCAATCAGAATTTCTTGGCAGGGGGCATGTGTCATGTCGAATCCACAATCAGTTTTCGGTAACTGCTGCCTCGTCAATGGCAATTTCCTGCTTGACAGAATCAATACGAACCTTCATACCCATTGGAATAACAAACATCGGATCGGTGTGTCCGAAGTCCATATTGGTGACAATGGACAGGTCGTTTAATCCATGCTCCTCGCGGACGGCTTTGCAGAGCGCATCGTCGTATTCGTGGAAAGTGGCAGGATTGATGTCCCCGCCGGGGCGTCCGAGCAAGATACCGCTAAGTCCTTCAAGAATACCCATCGCTGCAATGCATCTCACAAATCTTGATAGAAATGAAGGAGGCACTCCTTCTTCAGAGGTCTCCAAAAAGAGCACGGCACCTTGAAGGTCCCCAGCAGCGGAGAAATAGTCTGTGCCACGAAGCCAATCTAAAACGTCAACGCAGCCGCCAAAAAGTTGACCTTCAACGATCCCTTCGTTCTGATGAAACCTCCAACCGGGGCAAGGGTTAAGTTTCCGACGGATTGATTGGTTTTCAGGATCCTCCCACGGCAAATGTTCAACTGTCCAGCCCGCTCGATTCGGTTCAATAACACCAATAGGTTCGGCAGAAAAGAGGGTGCGTCGAACGGAATCCACCATATACGGAAACATCCCGCAGTTTTCGGCAAATCCTGCCATAAATGAGGGTCCATAAAATGAGACGATACCTGCTTTAAAACAGACCGCGTGCGAAATAGTCGTATCCGAAAAACCCATAAAAACTTTAGGGTTCTTCCGAATCAGGTCCAAGTCGAGGTACGGCAGTGTGCGGATTGAGTCTTCACCACCGATGGTTGAGATAATTCCATCGATTGTCTCATCAGCAAAAGCTGCCATCAGATCGTCAGCACGCGCTTCGGGATTTTTGGCAAGCCATTCTGCATCGCGCAAGGCGTGTGCTGTTTCAACAACCGTTACGTCGAATTCTTCTTCAAATTGCTGTTTACCTATCTGGTAACGGTCGGGAACAGTGCCGGGACCGCCCCAGGAGAGCGAGATCGCTGCGACGCGACTACCGGGACGCAGTATCTTGGGCTTTACTTTCTTCATTGGAGAGTCCGACTTTCGCTTTCAATTCATCAATGAGTCCGAGCAGCCGTTCTTTGACTTGCTGACGTGAACTGGGGGTTGGTGGGGGTGGCTCGAAAATGGTGCCGCGCTCGCTTTGTACCCAGCCTTTTACGCTATCATCAACTTTGACGAGGAGCCATCTACTTTCAAGATCAAGATAGACCTTCAATCGACCGTCCTCACTTCGGATATTATACTTCAATGGAGGATTGGTTATCTGCCAACTCATACCGTTTTCGTTCGCGGACACTTTCGCTCGTCGGGACAAAGGTATTTTTTCCTTCACAAATTCTTGGATCAATTCAGGAGACAACTTTTCCTGTGCGAGAGAGCTTTGCAATGCCGTATCCACTTCAAATAGAAACGTGAGAATTTCAAACTTCGATTGCTGAAAGACATTGAGTTTGCCCTCACCGTTCACAATGCTGTAAGCCTGTTTATATCTTTTGTCCGTAATGAGCCACCGTCTGTTTGCCTGCTTAATGGAGGTTTCCAAATCGGTTGATAGCGAAATTTTGTTTGCGTCAAATACCTCCCTTAGGTCCGGAAGGTAGACCTCAACAAGGTCATCAGTTCTGACGACTGTATAGGCGGCACCTGTGACATCTTTGAGGGACCACTCCTCACCACTCAGTAAGACTTCAACAGGGGACGCGCTCGGACGGAATCGAATATCTTGTGTCATATCAGCAAACATCTTTTGCCAATCGGTCGCTGTTTTTAAAGACTGATCCAAACGTTGTGCCTTCAACCGTGCGCGATGCGCCAACCCTGCGCTAAACAGAAGTTCACGCTCTAATTTACCGCTATTCAAATTGCTAATGTATTGCCGATCCATACTGAAACGGTATACATCTGCAGTATAACGAATCGGTTTTGAGTTTACTGTAGGTCTGCTCCGCAGTGCCGTACGTGTGTGAATCTGCAGTTTCGACACGCCTTTCTGCTCAACAGGGGGTGCTTGAAGAACATAGACGCTGAAGCCGAAACCGACAAAAAGGAGAAAAATAATGATAAATGTCAGGTTTTTCAAAAGTGATTTCATGTTTTTCCTTGTGCTATGTGATGCGTCTAAACTTTTTTCTTCTTAAACGAATGGTGGCAGAAATCGGTTGACATTAAGTTAGCGACAGTCCACAATTAATGTCGAACAACCTCTTTGTCTTTTTAGTGTTTTACACGCCCATTATTGTTCATAATTTAGAGAAAATATGCAAGATTTAAATCCGTTAGCAATCGAATTAAACAAACAGATTCAAAATGCGGCACCAGCAGTCTCCGCGCTACTCTCCAAGTTAGGAAAACGCATTTACCTACCGAGAGGTATCTTAAGCCAGACGGCGGAGGCGAATGCGAAAGCACACCGTTTCAACGCGACACGCGCAATCGCTTTGGAAGATAAAGATATGATGCATCTTGCTGTTTCGCGCCAATTCGTGCCAGCGTTGTCCTTGGAAAGCATCTACGGATACGCCCCCGTGTTGGGTCAACCGGAATTACGGGACGCGTGGAAGGCGCATCTTATAAAAGAAAATCCTTCACTGTCAGAGACAGCATTGAGTCTACCAATTGTGACGAGTGGAATGACACACGGGTTTAGTCTACTTGCGGAACTCTTCACAGACAGCGGGGACACGCTCGTTCTACCGGATAAGATTTGGGGAAATTATCGACTTATTTTCCAAACCAAAGCGGCGGCGAATCTCCAAACCTATCCGTTTTTCAACGCGGCGAAAGGTTTCAACACACATGGGTTTCGGGAGACACTGACTAACGCTACTGACGAAAAGCTGCTGGTTCTCCTTAACTTTCCACATAATCCCACCGGCTATGCGATCGCGCGCACAGAAGCACAGCATATTGTGGATGCGATTGTGGCGCGTGCCGACGCTGGATGTCGTGTCCTCGTTATGATTGACGATGCTTATGCAGGTCTGTGGTACGATGCATCGGTTATGCAAGAATCGCTCTTTGGACTGTTGGTCGGATGCCACCCGAATGTGGTCCCTGTAAAGATAGACGGGGCAACGAAAGAGGAGTATGCATGGGGCTTACGTGTTGGATTTATGAGTTTCGGTCTCGGAGAGGCAGCGATGGGACCCCTTGAACAGAAGTTTAGTGGGCTAATTCGAGCGAATACTTCCGGTGCCTCACAGGTTTCCCAAACGCTCATCCTTGAGGCTATGAAGGCTCCGGGGCATGCCGAGCAGAAACGACATAACTATGAGACACTCAAGGCACGCGCGTTGAAAACAAAAAGAATCGCCTCAGATGCCCGATATGCGAAACTTTGGGAGGTATATCCGAGTCATGCAGGGTATTTTATATGCTTAAACCTCAAATCCGGGAACGCGGAAATGGTTCGGCAGCAGCTGCTTGAGGAATACAGCATCGGCACGATTGCACTCGGTGAGACCGAGCTGCGGGTGGCTTATTCGTGCCTTGAAGAGTCGGATATTGAGAAGGTTTTTGAAGTGGTTGCGCAGGTGATTGAAGCGTTGTAGGGGACGACGCAAGAATCGTCCCCTACTAAATTGTCTTTTATGTCCTTAGTTAAGGCTACTTTGCTTCTCTCTTAATGCGTGCCCATGTCGTCGCGAGTTTGTCTTCGAGTTCAACGGAAAGCGTCCCGATGGTGTATCGGAAATAGATATCGTCTTCGGCATCGTTAGGACCGCACCACACCCAATTCGCTTCACAATCTGGGTCTTTGAGAATTGCGCGCATCTGTGGGGCACCGAACCCCCAGATACCTCCTCCGAATTTTTCGTAGATTTCGAGCTCATCTTCCCATTTGCTGTCGTCGAAATCAACCTTTTCCCAGCCATCTTTCCGATCAGCGAGAAGTTTGCCAGTATCGCATCGCCAGCCATCTTCACCTGTTCCGATGTAATCCGGCTTATCATCAAGGATAATATCAGCGAGGAATCCGCCTCTACCGGCAGCACCGGGTTCAGCGTCGTGGACATAGACAGCAATCTGTGCAAAACCTTTGTCCAGTTTAAATTCACTGACCGTGGGGGCTTGCCAATTTCCGCTTGCAGCGACCTCCTCGCCGTTAACAAAAACGACCCATGTATTGTCGCCGCTGACTCGCACTGTCCCATTTTTCGGCACAGCATTTACCGTTTGTATCAGAAGCATACTGCTCAAGAAGAGCGTGAATATTACAGAAAACATCAATTGATTTTTCATAAAAATCTCCATTTTTTTAATAGTTGTCAGTTATCAGTTGTCAGTAGCAAGTGCCAAGCGTCCGGCGAGGTCCGCAACAAACTGATAGGCGACGCGTCCTGAACGACCACTTGAGGATGCCTCCCATTCCAGTGCAGCTCGGTGTAATGCCTCCGTTGGAACGGAGAGTCCGCGTTTCTGCGCGTAATGGGAGACAATCCGCAAATAGGTGTCCTGTGAAATCCGTTGGAAAGCGAGGCGCAATCCAAAACGGTCGCTTAATGAGACCTTTTCTTCCGTCGCCTCGCGCGGATACAATTCATCTTCATCATTCTGTGGATACCGATTTTCGCGTACCTGTCGAGGCATCAGGTGCCGACGATTCGAGGTGGCATAGATGAGAACGTTGTCCGGACAGGCGGAGATTCCACCTTCCAACATCGCTTTCAACTCGCGGTATTCCGGTTCATCTTCGTTAAAGGCGAGGTCGTCACAAAAAAGGATATAGCGTTCTGAACGCTCCCACAACACCTCGGCGATCTCCTGCAGATGCACAAGTCCTTCTTTACTGACTCCGATTAACCGAAGTCCCTCATCGGCATAGCGCGATAGCATCCCCTTCACAAGCGAAGATTTACCAGTGCCACGGTCGCCCCATAACAGGACGTGGTTGGCGGGTAGTCCGTGTAGAAACTGGCGTGTGTTCCGATCCAGTTCTGTGGACTGCCTCTCAATCCCAATCAAATCCGATAAACCAACAAGATTGGGATGTTTAACTGGAATTAGGTGTCCCGCCCCATTCTGTGCTCGCCACCGAAAAGCGATGTAGCCGTTGAGATATTCGCTCGCTGTGTGCGTTGTGCGTACGTTCAAGTGGTTTAGCAAACTATCGGCTTTTTCAAGCAGCTGCCTGAAAAGCGGTAAGAGGTCTTCTATTGTCTGGTTTCTTTTTGACATAATTCAATTTGGTTGGTTTGAAACATCAGCAGGGAATTCAAACATATCGCTATTGATTTGGTTTTTCAGCGGAGTTGATGATCTGTTTCAGCCAGTTTTCAAATTCAGGATTGCTATAAATTGCTTTCAACAGCCACTTACTGCCCCACCTGAAACCCAAGGCAATGCCAATGCCAATCACGACTGCTGTGATTATAGCCGCTATTGGATACACCAATAGTATGATTATGACTTCAAAGAAACCTATTCCCATCATTCGTATCCTCCTTGTGTAATTGCTTATCCGCGCCGTTTTGTAGCAATTCAGGTTGCGCCTTCTTTTGCACAATTTAACAGATTATGCTACAAAGATGGCAACTTAGGTTATTTATAAAGTTTCCACAATTACAGTGACCAACTCACCAGCGCGCCTCCAAATTTATGGCACAGATTTTTTCAATTGTCCCCACGTTAGCGTCAATTTGCCCACTGCCTCAACGGCGAGCGGCTCGCCAAAGATCAAAGTGCCAAGGTTCGCGGATTCGTCTGGATTCAGACCGTGCCAATCCATGAACACAAGACCTGCCTTCTTCTCTGGATTATCCGTACCTTCCTCATATCCGGGTGTAAATCCGACTTCAGTGCCCTCTTCGACTTTTACCTTCGTGAGCCATGCAAACGGCATAGCCACCTCATAAATCATACCACCTTTACCCAATTCGGGGGTTGGCACGATTGCTATATCGGACTTCGGGAGATTCGGATTTTTGACCCCACTGAAGTCGGTGACGAGGGCTTTCTTGTTGATAAACGCGAAATTGGGTTTACATGCAGGTGTTCCAACTCCGACTTGTTCCCAATCGATATACAAAAAAATCGTATCACCTATCCAAGGTTGTGCAGCATTCGCCGCTGGCGCGAAAATATCGTCCCGCACTGCTGCGGCGAAGTAGAAGGTTTTCGCATCATACATGGTTGACCAAGTCATTGTAAGGTCATCTTTTCCCTTCCACGCGCCTTTTCCTCGAAGGAGTTCCTTTTCAGAATCAAACGCGACCCAAATAGCATACTTCCAATCGTCAAGTTTTCCATCAATCTTGGGTGCGTTCGGGATAAACCCCGCGATTGACTCTGCATATTCCAACCCAAACGCATCGCTGTTGTCCTCTGGCAGAAAGTCTGCATTGACTGTAAAAACGAGCAGAAACCCGAAGAGGACGGATAAAATCATCGTTTTCATGGTGTGACTCGCTCCTTTGCTAATGCTTGGTTGTTAGTGCTGTTACAACTTTTTCACCGGTTCTAAACTTAGTACCTCAGACACATCTTCAAGAATCGCATAAACATCGTACTTTTCAAAAGCTGTTTGTGGCGTGACACCTGACAGCACAGCAATAAAGGGAACAGCAGCGCGCTGGGCAGTTTTGGCATCCGTCACGCTATCTCCGACATAGAAACAATTTTGCGGAATACTATCCGTTTGGTCAATCGCCAGCAGTAACCCTTCTGGGTTCGGCTTATAGGCTGCGTCCCCGCCACCAACGATAATGTCAAATGCTTCTAACAGATCCCCACGCTCAAGGATCCCCTGAATGTAGTGGCGACGTTTCTGAGAAACGATAGCAAGTTGGAGACCTAGCTCCCGCAACGCCTGTACTGTTTCTGGCACACCGGCGTAGAATTCTGCTAGCTCGACCATAGTTTCATCGGCACGTTGTAAAAACAATCGCGTAAATTCATCTACTCGCCTGCTATATGCTTCTCCTGCTAACGCCGTCAGTATATCCGGTAGTGCTAAACCGATTGTCTGCCGAATCGCGGCATCGGAAGCGAGCGGCACCCCCATTTTGTCAAATGCGAAATTGACACCATCGATCGTTCCCCGTGAAGACTCTACCAACGTATAGTCAAAGTCAAATATGATAGTTTGGATCGGGAGTTTCAACTGGTTCAAAATTCAAGTTCGGATATCCCGACCTCCGCTGCTGTCTTCTAAATCTAAGTCACGTTTCGTCATCAATAGCCTATATGATAAAAAGAAAAAATGGAGACATAAACGAACATTTCACTTGCAGATTTAAACTTTCTTAGACACCTGTTTTGCTAACTGCATAAGTGAGGGCGAAATGTCCGATTTGTCAAGTTCTGCCTCAATCAAGACAAAATGTTGCGTCTCAGCAAGTGCTGCTTTCATAGCAGTATCAAATTCGCCTTCCGTACGGACAGCAAATGCGCGTCCTGCGCCAAAGAGTTCCGGTACACGGGTGTAGTCCCAATTTTCTATATCGTTAAAGGGGCCTTCAATAAAGGGACGGACGGTGCCGTATCCCTGGTTGTTTAAAATCAGAACAATCGGATTGAGCCGGTAGCGAATAGTCGTTGAGAGTTCGGTGCCGGTCATTTGAAATGCGCCATCCCCTACGATGACAAGTGGTCGAGCTGTGGGTTTGCCGAGTTGTGCCCCGATTGCGGCAGGAACTGCAAACCCCATTGAGGTGTAGTAGGCGAGCGCAATAAAATCGGTACGTGCCGGAAGCCGTAAGTCTAAAGCCGCCCAGAGGCTGTCACCGATGTCAGGGATAACTGTCATGTCTTCACACAGCAGTAGATTTAGGTGTTGGAATAGGCGTTCCATTGTAAGTGGCTGGTCGGGCATCATCTTGAAAGGTTCTGGCACTTCCATGACCCACTCCAAATCTATGTCCCCCCGTTCATGGAGTTTCGGAGAATACAATCCATCCATAAAATCTTCAAACGTGACATTTTCATAGGTAGAGTAGCCAACCGAAATTTTATCCGAGGTTGCGTATACCCGGCGACTGCGATCCAAGTTTGCCGTGTAGATTCCGAGGTTGACATCGGTCATAAAGGCACCGAGGGTGATAAGACAATCAGAAGATTCGACGAGTACTGTGATTTCTTCCCTGCTCATCGCGCCGCCGTAAATACCCAAGTAGAGCGGATGAGCCTCTGGCATTACCGATTTGCCCAGCAGCGTTGTCACCACGGGAAACTGTTTTTCTTCGGCAAGCTGGAGTAATTTGTTTTGGGAGCCGAATCTGTGGAGTTCCGCACCTGCCAAAATGACAGGATTTTCGCTCTGATTTATGAACGCAATTGCATTTGCTAAGGCGGCCTCTAATGTCTCTGGGTCACTCTGGTGGTCGCCCGTTGAAGGACGTTGGGAGGGTGTTCCCTGCATACCTACTATATCCCGTGGCAGTTCAATGTAGCCGGGACGCTTGTGCCAATACACAGCATCGAGGACTCTATCTATCTCGTTAAAGGCGGTAAAGGGTTCATCAAGAAGTGAGGATGCAACGGTTATCTCGTCATAAATACGTTGTTGTGTGTAGAAATCTTTACCTTTATGATGCAAAAGCCCCTCTTCACTGCGCTCTTTTATCCCTGGGCTTCCGCTAATCACAATGAGTGGTGATTTTTCAGCGTAGGCGGCGGTAACAGCGTTGATCATTGATAGTCCACCGACCCCATACGTCACACATGCAGCTCCCATGCCTTTTGTCCGGGCATAGGCATCTGCAGCAAATCCGGCAGTTTCTTCTCGTGTCGTGCCGATGTGTTGAATAGGGCTTTTCTCGATCATATCGAAGAACTGCACTACATAATCACCGGGAATGCCAAAGATGTGATCAATACCGTAACTTTGCAATTTTCCCAGCAGGTATTTACCGATAGTTAGTTGTTGATTTTGCATCTATCGGACCTCTTCGGTAAAATCGTAACATTTGATGTTTTACCGAAAAATGGAGACGTATTTGAGTTGAGCTTCTAAAAATTGGCGAAAACCCTCTCAATTAGACGTATTACGATTAACTGTCAAGATTTAAGCGCGAGAGTCCTACCTGTATTGCCGTCTCTTGAATCTGTCGCCACGTTTCGTCATCAATTGGAATGCCTTCGCGTAAACGATGCTCTGTTTGGCGCGCTTCGATTTCTCCGGGTGTCAAGATTTCATCAAAACCTGGTGCGGTTGGTGATGCTTTCACATGGGCAACGAGTCCGTCAACATGATCATAAAAATCGTCAAGCGGTGTAAAATTAGCGATATCCAGTGCAATCATCAGGATACCGTTCTGAAGACGGGTATTCCCCGATCCACTACATCCTGCGCCGGACAACGCCCCTCCTAAAATGTCAATCATCAGACCGAGGGCATATCCTTTGTGTCCAACAATTCCACCGAGCGGTAACAACGCACCGTGTGGTGCTTCCATCAGGTCTTGTGGGTCCTGTGTCGGTTCCCCTTCATTGTTGATGAGCCAACCGAGTGGCACAGATTCTCCACGATTCACAGCGACGCGAATCTTACCCTGTGCGACAACGCTACTTGTGATGTCAAGCAGAATCGGGTGTCCCTCGCGTGTCGGTGTGGCGATTGCGATAGGATTCGTTGCGAGCCGACCATCTCGTCCACCGAACGGCGCAACATATAGGGCAGTTCCACCGGCATTCACCATCGTGATGCCTACCATGTCGGTTTCAGCTGCCATCATCGGATAACTCCCGATACGTCCGATGTGATTACAGTTATAGACGCTGATTGCGCTGATCGTACTTGATTTCGCCTTCTCTATCGCGAGCGACATCGCCTTCTGTGCGATGACGTGTCCAAACCCCCAATTACCGTTGATGAGCGCATGTGAAGCCGATTCACGTTCAATCTCCATCGGTGCGCCCGGTTGAATAAGTCCGGATTCGATGAGTCCAATATACTGTGGAATGCGGAGAACGCCGTGGGAATCGTGCCCAGCGAGATTTGAAGCGACAAGCAGTTCCCCGATGATCTCTGCTTCATCACTCGGAACACCGCCGGCTTCAAAGATGTCAGTTGCGATTTTCTGTAACTGGTTCTGCGTAAAATTTGGCATATAGTTTTCGGTTCTCTGTGTCCTATATGTAAGAGGCCGCGATGCGGAGGGTACGCCCCCTACCGTATCTATTATGCTGCCTCAAACAACGATGGGAAATGACGATACGGGTCGGCAGGTTCGCGGAAGAGAATCTTTTGACGTTCTGTGAGCTCTATATCTTCCGGTATTGCTACACGTCGCGAAGTCCACGCGATGTGCGAGACACAATACTTATACAAAAGGGACCTGCGTTGATGCTTACCGTTCCATGCCGCTGTGCCGTGTGTCAGTGCTTCGGTAAATAGGATCGCTGAACCAGCAGGGGCATTCGGAATGACGACACAAGGTGCGTCTTGGGGTGCTTCAGCGATCTGTTGTGGTAGTTTGAAATTGCCTTTGTGGCTGCCCGGAATACAGCAAAAGCCACCATGATCCGGTCCGGTGTCGGCGAGATTCCACGTCACAACAACGAATCCGTTATGAATCTCGTTATCCCGGAAAGAATAGTATTCTCCCGGTTGTGCTTTTGCTGTCGGAGAAGTGGCACCGTAGTCGGCATGCAGGTGTCCGCGCGGCATTCCTTCCCGCATATACATCCCGTAAATTCGGTCGAGCCGAAAGCAATCGCCTAAGCGAAATTGAAGTATCGGCATAATCTCAGGATGGTCGAGTAAATTGCAAAAAGGTTGTCCCCACTGCAGAAAACCAGGACCGTCGGGGGCACTTCCGAACCTTTGGACCTTTCCCGGCGTGGGAAGTTGTTGTTCGTCAATACATTGATTGAGTGCTGCGACCTCTTCTGGACTCAAGACATTCTCAATAACGAGGTAGCCTTGTACGTCGAAGAGATATTGTTGTAACTGTAGATCGCTCATACGCTCAGTCTCCTATTATCTACAGGCTTCAAAATGAACTGTGATTTTGCCTCAGTAAGTGTTGGTAGTCAGTTTAGCACACTTGGTTCGACTGTGTCAAACAAATTCGATTCTGTGGCATGTGGATGCCCTATATTGTGCAGTGTAAAGATCGGATTGCCCTTTTTTGTGCAAACTATCCGTCTTGAAACTGGATATGGCGGTATATTCAGCGTTTCAAGGACTGGCACATAAATTGCTACTTTCATGGCAGGTGTCTATTGCTTAAAAAGGAGGTATCAGACCTATGAATAAGAGGACGTTTTTAATTTTTGTGTTGTTACTGATTGCTCCCTTCTTTTTGCCGAACGGTTTCGCACAGGATTCTTCTCAATGGAACTTGCCTGATGGCGCGATTGCGAGGCTTGGTAAAGGTAGCATAATAGACATCACGTATTCACCGGATGGCACTCATTTTGCAGTAGTGAGTACTATCGGAATTTGGCTCTACAATGCGCGTACCTATAAAGAAACTGCCTTACTTATTGGACATACATGGGAGGCCTCTGCAGTAGCGTTTTCGCCGGATGGCAAAACACTTGCAAGTGCAAGTTGGGACGATCCGATTCGGTTATGGGATGTTTACACTGGACAACTCCGCGTTACCCTAACAGGATATGTAAATAATGTTAATGGACTCGTGTTCTCACCAGATGGTAAAATGCTTGCTATCGCAAATGCTAACGAAACCCTATTGTGGGACGTGGAAACGGACGCACAGCAGATGATCCTTGACGGGCATACTGGTTTAGTGAAGGCTATTACGTTTGTTCAAGATGGAAGCAGATTAGTCAGCGCGAGTTGGGATGGAACAATGCGAGTATGGGACGTGCTGACGGGACAATATGAATCTTTTGATGTGAAGTTGAATAAATATGCAGATGTTATGTTCTCGCTGGATGGGAAAGGGCTTGCTATGGCACACAGGAACATTGGGAAGATTGAATTATGGGAAACCGATACAGGTCGATTCCTACGGACCTTCACAGCTGCGAAATCTGTGGATGATATTGCGTTTTCACCTGACGGGAGAATGCTTGCGAGTAGCAGTGGTTGGCCCGATTACTTAATTGAATTGTGGAATGTGCAAACGGGGGAAGTTTTCACGACTTTTACAGGGCATACATGGCTTGTTGACGCGTTAGCGTTCTCGCCGGATGGTAAAACGCTGATCAGTGGGAGCAGAAGTGGCATGCTTCGGGTGTGGAAAGTAGAAACAGGCGAGAATCAGACGACACTTCAAGGACACTTGGGGACGGTTGGAGTTGTTGCATTTTCACCGGATGGAAGAACCCTCGCAAGCGGTAGTTCGCAGCACACAATTCAATTGTGGGATATGGATACCCGACAGCCCCAAGCCAAGTTTGAAGCCGATGCGTTTTGGGTCTGGAGTCTTGCATTCTCACCGGATGGGCAGCGGCTTGTTAGTGGCAGTTCAGAAGAGGTGTTGATATGGGGAACACACACCGGAGAACTCCACGCAAGGTATCAGAATTGGTATGGTGCCATGGCATTTTCACCAGACGGGGAGACATTCGCCAGTGGGAGATTTGGTGGTGCGATTCGGTTGTGGAATGCACACACGATTCATGATCGCGAATCTATCCAAAATCGTGCTGTCTTGGACGCACATCGCAGTAGTTTTAATAGTTTGGTTTTTTCCCCGGATGGAAAGACGCTCGTAAGTGCAGGTAGAGAAGGTTCTATTATGTTGTGGAACGTTTCTACTGCTCAACTCGAAGCGACGATTAGCGGTCATAGAAAACCTGTTAGCACCTTAGCGTTTTCACCAGATGGGAAAACACTTGCCAGTGGAAGTTGGGATGACACAATTCGGTTATGGGACACGGAGACTCTCACGCTTAGAAAAACCCTTCATGGACATACGGATGGGGTAACTTCGGTTGCGTTTTCGCCGGATGGAGAAACACTCGCCAGCGGTGGTGGCGACGGGACTGTTCGGTTGTGGCACACATATACAGGTCGAAACCACACCATTTTCAGGGGGTATCAGTATGAGGTCAATTCGGTTGCGTTTTCACCAGATGGTAGAATCCTTGCCAGTGGCGGTGGAGAGGGGACGATTCTTTTGTGGGAAGTTCAGTTTGCAGTGCCTGAAGATATCAACGGCGATGGTGTTGTCAATATTGACGATTTAAGATTTGTTGCTGATCACCTTGGACATGTTGGGGAAGAAAATGTAGCGGATGTTAACAGCGATGGTGTTGTCAATATTCTTGACCTTGTCGCGGTTGCGGGAGCTATGGAGTGAAACCCCTTGTTGGAATGAAAACAGATTTTGGTATTGACCTTCCGTGGAATACATTGTAAACTCTATTCCATTGTTATGTACCAATTCTGCTAAATCAACAAGAGGGATAACCATGGAAAAACGCATTCTTGGGCGGACTGGGCTTGAAGTAAGCGTTTTAGGAATGGGTGGACTTTTTGTCTCAACGGCTGGCGGTAGGAACCGCGCTGACGGACATAATGCTATCCGACGCGCTTTGGAACTCGGTGTCAACTATGTTGATACCGCACCGAGCTATGGGAACAGTGAAGAAGTCGTTGGAGAAGCCTTAGATGGCGTGCTTCAATCGCATTATCTTTCCACGAAAATTGGTGGTAGACCACAACCTTTCGATCCGAAGGATAAACAACTCCTACGGCAATCGGTTGAAGAGAGTCTGCGTTTGCTGAAAAGGGATAAGATTGATATTTTGATGGTGCATGAACCTGATCGTCCGGGACAATATGATTGGTGGACAAGCCACGAGACATTTGATGGACCGGTCTGTGAGTTGTTGGCGGACCTCAAAGCGGAGGGAATTGTTCGTTTCACCGGATTAGGTGGCACAACCGCACACCAACTCCCCGCAATTATGGCAACGGGGGTCTACGATGTGGTGCTGGCAGCGCAGAATTATAGCCTACTCTGGCGCGAAGCAGCAATCTCAATTTTTCCAGAAGCGAAACGACAGAATATGGGAATTGTCATCGGTGCTCCCTTACAACAGGGTGCATTGTCGCGCCGCCACGCTGAAGTAGAGACAGGGGCATGGTGGTTGAGCCGTCCGCGTCAGGAACAGTTCAAGGTGCTTTACCAGTTTTTGGATGAAATCGAACTCTCGCTTCCAGAGGCAGGTATCCGTATGGTTATATCCAATCCTGATATTTCTACGGTGTTGGTAGGGGCGAGATCTGTGGAAGAGGTTGAACAGAATGTCCGTGCGGTTGAGGCGGGTCCATTGCCCTCGGAAGTATTAGAACGGCTTCAGGAGATCGCGGATATGGTACCGTTCCGACCCTTTGAGGAACCTCATAGTTTGGCGTTCGGTAGGGAATATAGCGGTCCAGGACCTGCACGGTGAGATGAAAAAAAGAGGCACGCTCGGAAAGCGCGCCTCGAAAAAACAAGTGGGCTGTGAGATATCATTCATTGATGTAATCTGAGCGTAGCTCAAATGTATGCAGTACCCAGCTACCCGCTTGGTTGTCAAGTTCAGCCTCAATTGCCATTATAGTTTCTAATTGTTCATAAGTCTCGATGTCCTCTCGACTCGCAAATTCCAACTCGACGAGCCGGTGCGGAGATTCACCATAATAGTTGTCGTAAGAGGCCGTCGCTTTCAACTGAGGTGGGGCGACGAGTGCTTGAGAAACGGACGCAACCCATTCCAAGTACGCCTGTTTCCCACCAAGTGGATAATCAATCAGAAGGATACCTTTAATTTCCCAATTGCCTCCCTCGCCTTTTGAATAATCGGAACGTTGGATAAACGTGTGAGCGGTTGTTACGCTTGTATGGTTCGGAATATCTCCGAGTATGGCAGCGATCTCTGGGCGATTCAGATAGGTCGCCATATCGAGGAAACTGTTGAATTCCCATTCGACGAGCCGGTTAGGACTCATTTCCGGGTCCTCGTTGTCGTAAGATCTTATCCGGACGACCTCTTCGGGGGCTTGCAGGGCTGGTACAACGGATGTAACCCAAGCAATATAAGCGTCTTTCCCACCCTCTGGATAATCAATTAACAAAACAAACTTCACTGGAATCGCTTCCATATCAGTCATAGCATCATCCATGGTAGTATCCGCTGAGGGCATGCTATCCATCATTACCCTTTGTCCTCTATCACAACCTGTCAGTGCAACGAGTGCGATGAGGACTAACAAAAAGAAGTTTGCAAATTTTAAATTCATAATTCATTCTCCTTCGTAAAATCTATAAAATGAAGTGTAAAAGTCAATTTTAACACATCATCTTGCGTAATGCAATCCCTTTTAAAAGTTCAATTATGACTCCCAAATCGGTTCCGGAGCGTTCGCTCGAAAATTAACCGTCCGAGCAAGAACAAACAGAAGATCCGAAAGCCTATTCAAACTCCGAATTATCTCAGGGTTAACATCTTCTTCGCGTGCGAGGTGCACGACACACCGCTCGCTTCGACGGCATACGACGCGCGCAATATGTAAAATAGCACCAGCGGTGCATCCACCGGGGAGAATAAAGTTTGTCAGCGGCGGAAGTTCTTCAGAAAGAGTGTCTATTGCAGTTTCCATCTCTGTCGTGAAATCTTCTGATATACGAAACTCGGCAGCCTTCGCGTGTGTTGCTGGCGTTGCCAGATCTGCTCCGACCGAGAAGAGGTGATTTTGGACCCGCGTCATGAGTTCAGAAAGATCAGCATCATCAATTAGTGTTTGCGCATAGCCGATATAGGCGTTCAGTTCGTCAACAGTACCGATCGCCTCAATACGTGGTTCGTCTTTTCCAAGTCGCATCCCTCCGAAAAGGGCGGTCTCTCCAGAATCGCCAAATTTAGTGTAGATTTTCATAGCCATCTATTGTATACTTTGGGAAAAAAGGAGTCAAGTTAAGTATGAAAACTTTGGGAAAAATCGAGAAGGTCAACGTTGTCGATTTGCGGGTACCTACGTCGGATACACTGCTCGGTTCTGATCCGTTTCATAAAAAACCTAACTATTCTGCCGTGCTAACAATATTAGAAACAGATACTGGACATCAGGGTATTTCGGTCGCTTTTACCGCTGGGGCTGGAAATGACTGGATCGCCTACGGCGTTAAAGATCTCGCACAACTTGTTGTCGGGATGGAGATGGAGACTTTTGTTGATGATCCGGGCGCGTTCCATAGACTTCTCGTAGACCATCACCAGCTGCGCTGGCTTGCGGATGGTGTCAATCGGATGGCGATCGGCAGTATTGTCAACGCGATGTGGGATGTTTGGGCAAAATTGGTTGATAAACCGCTCTGGAAACTCCTCGTCGATTTACCACCAGAGAAAATTGTGCAGTGCATCGATTGGCGGTACCTGCGCGACGCTCTGACCCCTGATGAAGCAGAGGCAATTCTCAACACACACCGAGACAGTTGTGAAGCCCGCGAGCAAGCACTTCGTCAGCAGGGACCGAAGGTGTATTCCACCGCGGGATGGCTCGGTCTGACAGACGAACAAATCATTGAGACCGTGAATCAAGTAAAAGCGGCTGGACTCGATTGCTTCAAAATGAAGGTCGGACAGGATCTGGAATTTGACAAGAGACGACTGGCTTTTATTCGTGAGGCAATCGGTCCAGAGGCACGTTTGATGTTGGACGCGAACCAAGTCTGGGGTGTTGATGAAGCCATTGCTTACATGGAAGAATTGGCAGCGTTCAAGCCGACATGGATTGAGGAACCGACAGCGCGCGATGATGTCCTCGGCTTCGTAAAAATATCACGTGCTTTAGAGAAGCACGGTATCGGTGTGGCGACAGGAGAGCAGGTACCATCGCCTGTTATTTTCAAACAGTTGATTACAAGTGGTGCGATCCAATATTGTCAGATCGACGCGACGCGGCTTGGGGGTGTCAACGATGTGTTGGGAGTCATCTTAATGGCGGCGAAGTATGGGATACCTGTCTGTCCGCACGGTGGCGGCATCGGTCTGTGCAACATGATTCAACACTACGCGATATGGGATCAGATTTGCGTTGCCGCGCACTCAGAGACACAGGTTGTTGAATACCTCAACTTCTTGCAAGAGGACGTTTTCCTACACCCGATCCAAGTCCGCAACGGTGCTTATGTTACACCGGCGGTACCAGGTTGGGGGCTTGAAATGTACCCAGATTTCGTTGAGAGGCATATCTATCCGACAGGTTCAGTTTGGCAGGAGAGAGAGGCATCTGGAGGGATTACTTTTTTGGCGTAGCTGACTTAAATGAAAATGCGCGGTTAAAAACCGCGCTGATGAGAACGAAGAGAGACTGCTGTCAAAGTTAAATCTGTTAGGATTTCGCGCCTTCTGCGCGTTCTTTATATGCCGCAGCACCAGACGTAATCCATCCACCAACACCTGTCATTAAGAACCGTACACCCGCTTTGACATATTTCTCAACCATGGCATCAAGTGCCAAGGTGCCAGCAACCCGTCCTGCCGCTTGGATGCGCGCGAGTGCGGCATCTATTGTGTTCTGGACATCTGGGTGCGTCAAGTTCCCGATATGCCCCATAGAGGTCGCTAAATCCGAAGGTGCAACGAAAAACACGTCAATATGATCGACGGTGAGAATATCGTCTAAATTGTTAACCGCCACGATATCTTCGATTAGAACGATGACAAGTGTCTGTGCGTTTGCCACATCAAAATAGTTGTCTACACCGTAGCCTTGACGGCTGGTATACATGCCCCGGTGACCAATCGGTGCGAACTTCGTACCATCTACGACGTTTTGCGCCTCCGCTTTCGTGTTGACATGGGGGACAGCGATCCCCATTGAGCCGCAATCCAGTGTGCGATAGATAAGCCCTTGGTCGTTGCGATTGACACGTGTGATAGAGGTCATGCCCCAGAGGTCGCATGCGCGTGTCAAATCAGCGATTTCTGATGCGTCAACCCGCCCATGTTCGCCTTCTAACCATACGCCGTCGTATCCGTTTGGACCGAAGATGTCTATATCGTCAGCATTTGTGAGTCCTGAGATGACGTAGGCGAGGTCTCCGTCTGCTAACTTCTGTTTAACTCTGTTTGGTCTTATTGCCATAGGTTACTCCTGTTCGGCTGTTGTCTTTAAACGTAAAGAATATCAGGAATTTCAAAAATTGTCCATAAAAAAGTAAAGTGCGCACTTGGAAAGCGCGCACTTCGTGTTTGGGTAATTAACAGCACGTTTGTCTGATAAATCGCCCTACTATGAACCAGAATGTTAACGCTGAAATAGGCTTCGTTGCCTATTCACTGGCACGTAGCAGGTGTATACCCATTGCGATATTCAACGGTGGCAGTATAGCATCAAAGAGGATCCATACTAAACCTCGGGTGCCGTGGCTGACAGCGGTGAAGTCTGACGCGAACTCCATGATGCCGAACCAGTTCCAGAAGAAGATTATGGCTACAAATATAAACCCGTAGAACAGCGAGTTCGCCCCAATGAATTCTTGGACGCTTGAATCCGCGCCGACACCGCTCAGACGAATGTAGCCGAATATCAACCCCAGAATTATCGAAATAGCGGAGAGCCAGTTGATGATGTCCCATGCGGAACTGTACGGACTATCATCGGTGGAGGTGTGGTAAATTGGCTCGATTATCGTCTGGATAGCGACTATCACCGCAATGACGATAAGCACAACGCCTATAACGCGCTTGAGGGATTCCATGAAAATTTCTCCTTATTGGGTCCAGTTAAATCCTATTCCAAGACAAATTGGAGATGGGATTGTTAATGGATGAAGTTTGAGGTGCTTAGCCTCTCGTTAACGAAACAAGAAATTACCTTCACTTCTCAAAACGGAAAAATTTGTCACATTCTCCTGTATTATACATTTTACAACATAAAAAGTCAATTTTTTATTTTTTAACAGAAAAGTATATCGGAGGGGCTAAATTGCGGATTAAAAATGCGTGAGAATCACGCTTTGACGTAATCGTTGCATTTTATTCAGACGCTTTGGAAATAAACGTTCTAATTTCTGTGGCGTGTCTATCAAAATCGCGCTCGGCGAGAGATTTGAGGTTATCTAACTGTGTAAGGCTATCTATCGCCCAGCGATCGATTTCTGGATTGATGCGTAAATAATTGCCCTTTAGCAACAGTTTCGCTATATGTTCGGAGGCTTGGGCTTGCAATGTCATCACGTAGGAGGTTAGTTTCACACCCCCCCATCCGGTGATAAATCCCCAGCCTCGTCTCTGCCGATACATGTTTGTCGAATGTCCTGTGCCGATAGATAGCATCCGAATCTCTCTTGCCTCTTTTCTAAACACTGAGAGTGCCTCTGCGGCAGCAATTGTGGAGGGGTTATTTGCCCATAAGCAGCCGTCTGCTAACAAGAGGTCGTCAACGGACTTTGGGGCAAAAAACGTGGGTGCAGCACAGGAAGCGAGGATAGCGTCTCGTAAACAGACCTCTTTACTTGTGGAGGGCGTACCCTCCGAATCGTGACTTCCATAATTGGACCTAAAAATGTGAACTTCACTTCTGGCGATTTCCGAACTTGTTATCATCAATGGGGCTGCGATTTCACCGAGAGGCGTTGCCGGAATATGCTTGGCGATAACCTGGGCGAGTTGTTCGCTTGGATATTTGCTCAAGAATAACGGAATGCGATACCATCTTCTTCGGAAAATGTGCGGTGTTTCGCTCTCGAACAGTTCGACAATATCTTGCATCGGGATGTCGGAGGCAGCGGCACCGGCAATGATTGACCCAGTGCTCGTTCCAGCGATGAGATCGAAACAGGTTTTGATACGCGTTCCAAAAGTCTGTTCAATTTTGGCGAGGAGTTGGGCGGTGTATATACCGCGGGTGCCGCCGCCATCTAATGCGAGGATGTGGAAGGTGTCTGTGTTGTCCATTGACTGTTTCTCTATATCTATTCGTCATCTTTGTGTGTATGTAATAATCAACATACCACATCTCTTTGCCAAAATCAACTGAATTATATCTTGACACAAACCTCCAATTTCTGTAAAATGCTATCCAAAATAGCAGTTCGAGGAGAACTCATGAACCGTAGAAATTTTTTAATTCGGGGAAGTACTGCAGTGGCAGGACTGCTCCTTGCGAACAGTCCATTGCGTCTTTATGCAGACCATCACGAGCAGGATCATAGCCATGGTCATACGCTACCAGCACTCCGATATCCGCACGATGCGCTTGAACCATACATCGACAAACGCACAATGGAGATCCATCACGGGAAACACCACCAAGGCTACGTCAATAAACTCAATGCCGCGATCAAAGGGCACCACGATTTGACGCACATGTCCGTTGAAGATCTGCTCCGAAATATTGATAAAGTGCCGAAAGACATTCGCCAAGCCGTTATCAACAGCGGGGGTGGACACGCTAATCACACACTCTTCTGGAGCGTTATGATTCCAGAAGGCAGAGAACCGACAGGGAAAGTTGCTGAGGCGATTCAATCCACATTCGGATCATTCGATGCTGGCAGCGAAATGTTCACCAAAGCCGCGAAAACGCATTTCGGATCCGGATGGGCGTGGCTTGTTGTTGATGATAAGAAGAAGCTGCAGGTCTATTCAACATCAAATCAGGATAGTCCGTTGATGAAAGGACATACCCCTATCCTCGGTCTTGATGTCTGGGAACACGCGTATTATCTGAACTATCAGAACCGACGCGCTGATTATGTTGATGCTTGGGGTAAGATCGTTAACTGGAAACAGGTTAACGCCAACTATATTGCGGCAACGAACGCTTAAAATCGCGTCTACCGAAAAATGAGGAGGCACCATGGATCGCAGAGATTTTTTGCGACAGAGCGGTATGACGCTTACGGGGCTGCTGCTCAGTCCGTGGGCAGTCTATGCCTTTCCACGCCGTGAGGGTGAAGTGCTTATCCCGTTCACAGATCAGCCGCCGGAACCACCTTCAAAGCGAGGTTTGCTGGATTGGGACAAATTTGATACCTTTATTACACCGAACGATGAATTCTTCAACGTTTCACACTACGGTAAGCCTGAAGTTGATCTCGCGACGTGGAAATTGGAGATTAGTGGCTTGGTTGACAACCCGCTGATCCTCACGATTGAAGACATTAAAGCGCGTCCACGGCAGGAAGTAACCTTTACACTGGAATGCTCCGGCAACCATGGGTTTGCAACGTTCACAGGTGCAATTGGCAACGCAAAATGGACTGGTACACCCCTCGCGCCGATTCTCAAGGAGGCTGGTATCCAAGAAGACGGGATTGAGGTTATCTTCTTCGGACACGATGTTGGTGAAGAGGAACGACGGGGTGTAAAGATGCGTCAGAACTTCGCACGGAGTATGTCCGTTGAAGACGCATTGGAAGACACCAACCTCCTCTGTTATGAGATGAACGGTGAACCCTTACCGCATGCGAACGGTGCCCCGCTACGCTTGATCGCTCCCGGTTGGTACGGCATCGCCTGCGTCAAATGGCTCAAACGTATTGAGGTGCGCAATACCCGGTACATGGGGCGGTTTATGGGACGCGATTACGTCACAATGCGTGAAGAGAAACGTCCTGATGGCGAATCGGTATGGATGGAGACTTCAGTTGGTAGGACAAACTTGAAATCGTTAGCGGCGAAAGTAACGCGCATCGGTGATAAATACCGTATCTACGGGGCAGCGTGGGGTGCACCTATCAAGGTCGTTGAAGTGAGCATTGATGGCGGTGCTTGGCAAAAAGCGACGATAGACCCGAAAGAAGATGCCGAATTCGCGTGGAAAATCTGGCATCTTGATTGGAACGGTCCATCGAAGGGGGAACATACTGTCGTCTCCAGAGCCATTGATACGAAAGGGAACATCCAACCTGCTGGGGATTCTGACTACATCACCGGAAAGCATACCTATTGGGAAAGCAACGGTCAGGTCGTCCGTCAGGTGAATATCGAATAGAACTTATACTCCCATATTGCTGGCGAGGTTTCAAACCTCGCCAGCGTCACATTGTAGAGAGGAGTTTATGAACATAACTGATGCACAGAAACAGCAATTCCAAGAGGAAGGCTATTTCATTTTGGAGAGTGTTATCCCGGAACCACTTTTAGAACTGCTTCGCGGTGAATGCGGGACCTTTATCAATCAGGCGGATGCTGAGATGGAGCGACAGGACACAGAAGTACTCGGTCTCAATCATCGCGGGAAGCGATATTTCGTCTCAAACTGCTTCAGGCAACAGCCGAAACTTCGCGAATTTTTATTCAGCGACCTGATGGCAGATGTCTGCCGCGCCACCTTAGGCGATACGGCGTATCTCTTCTGGGAGCAGTATGTCGTCAAGGGAGCAGAGGAGGGAATGAAGTTCAGCTGGCACCAAGATTCGGGGTACGTCGGCTATCCGGATCACAAGCCGTACCTCACCTGTTGGTGTGCCCTTGATGATATGTCCGAAGAGAATGGAACGGTCTACGTGATGCCGTTTTCCCATATCGGTGTCCGTTCATGGGTGAAGCACATTCGCGATGATGAGAGCAACGATATGGTGGGCTATTTCGGACCGGAAAAGGGTGTACCTGCTATCGTTCCTGCGGGGAGCATTGTGGCGTTTACGAGCGTCAATTTCCACTGTAGCGGGACAAACTACACGAACAACCTGCGGCGTGCGTATCTTGCGCAGTATTCCGCGGAGCCACTGCTTTCGCACGATGGGAGTCGTTTGTGGGGCAACGCTGAGCCGTTGTTGAAGGATGGAAAATCGGTTGTGGGAGAACCACCGCCTGAGATTAAGGCACGGTTTGATTAGGGTAGGTTGTACAGCGTATCTCTCCGCCGCGTGCGTTTATACCGTTGTCTATTCTGTATCATCAAGTTCTTGAAGGGATTGCTCAATCTCGGTTTTTAGGTCTTGGTCATCGGTTTCCTCTGCTAATTCCAATGCTTTCTGGTAATCTGCTTTTGCTTCCTGCGTTTTGCCTAAGAGGATATTTGCTTCACCTCGTGTATGGTAGGCTTCCGCCAAATCAGGATTTCTCCGAATCGCTTCCTCACAGTCAGTAAGAGCAGATTCAATTTGACCTAACTTAACTTTCGCAAAACCTCTATTAGCATACGGCCAGGCATCATCAAAACTTAGACGAATGGATTCATTGCAGTCTGCAATTGCAGATTCATATTGCCCAAGTTTGTTTTTCAGATGGGCCCGGTTGTTGTAAGCTTGGGCGTTATCTGGTTCAAGTTGGATAGCCTCACTAAAATCATTAATCGCAGCCTTATATCGATTCAGTTCATATTTTGCATAACCTCGATCAAAGTAAGCTTGGGCATTATTTGGTTCAAGTTGGAGACCCTTATCAAAATCGACAATCGCAGCCTCATATTGTTTTAGTCTGTGTTTAGCATAACCCCGCAAGAAGTAGGCTTGGGCGAAATCAGGTTTGAGTTGGAGACCCTTATCAAAATCGACAATCGCAGCCTCATATTGTTTTAGTCTGTGTTTAGCATAACCCCGCAAGAAGTAGGCTTGGACGAAATCAGGTTTGAGTTGGAGACCCTCAGTAAAATCAGTGATTACACCCTCATATTGTTCCAATTCAAGTTTCACACAACCCCGTACGAAGTAGGCTCGAGCATCATCAGGTTTGAGTTGGAGACTTTTATCAAAATCAGCAATCGCAGTCTTATACTGTTCTAGCTCAAATCTCGAATGTCCACGTAAGAAATAAGCCTCAGCATTATCAGGTTTGAGTTGGAGACTTTTATCAAAATCAGCAATCGCAGTCTTATACTGTTCTAGCTCAAATCTCGAACGTCCGCGCAAGAAATAAACCTCAGCATCATCAGGTTTGAGTTGGAGACCCTCATCAAAATCGACAATCGCAGCCTCATATTGTTTTAGTCTGTGTTTAGCATGACCTCGCACGAAATAGGCTTGGGCGAAATCAGGTTTGAGTTGGAGACCCTCAGTAAAATCAGTGATTACACCCTCATATTGTCCTAATTTAAGCTTCGCACAACCTCGCACGAAGTAGGCTTGGGCATCATCAGGTTTGAGTTGGAGACCCTCATCAAAATCAGTGATTACATCCACATATTGTTCTAACTCAAATTTCAAGCGCCCCCGCACAAAGTACACTTCAGCAAAATCAGGTTTGAGTTGGAGACCCTCATCAAAATCAACTATTGCGTCCTCATGGTGTCCTAATTCAACCTTCGCGCATCCTCTCCTAAAGTAGGAACGGGCATAATCTGGATTAAGTTGAATGCTTTTATCAAAATCGGCGATCGCAGCCTCATAGCGATCCAGCATGCTCTTCGCATGTCCGCGGATGAAATAGGTTTGGGCATCATTTGGTTTGAGTTTTATGCCTTCATCAAAATCGGCGATCGCAGCCTCATGTTGCCCTAGCGTACCTTTTGCTCTCCCTCGATTGTTGTAAGCCTCTACATAATCCGGTTTTAAACGGAGAGCTTCGTTATAATCAGTGATTGCAGCCTCATGATGTTTAAGCCTATTCTTTGCTCGCCCGCGGTTGTAATAGGCATCTGTATAATCAGGTTTTAGATGTATTGCTTTGTCATAGTCACTGATTGCAGATTCGTATTGATGGAGCTCGCTTCTTGCCCATCCTCTATTGTAATAGGCGTCCGCATATTCAGGATTCAAACGTATTGCCTCATCATAGTCAGAAATAGCGGATTCGTATTGTTTTAAAATCGATTTCGCAGCTCCCCGATCGTTATAGAAAACGGCGTTATCTGAATTAAGACTAACTGCTTTGTGGTAAGCGCGAAGTGCCTCTTCTGGGTTGTTATTCGAGAGGAAACCACCAATGGAAAACCAAGCATGAGCAGCAAGTTCGTTATCCATTCCTTCCGCAATATTTGCGATGGATCGCCACTTTTCTATAGCATCCGCAATTTTTCCGTTCTGTTGCAACAGATAGGCATCAACTATTGCTCTTTCTACCAAGGATAGTTGAGTGCTCTGCAGTGCTTTTTGCACAGTTGCGGTTACTGATCCAACTTCCTGCAGATTGCTGATATTTTTTATAATTTCAATTAACGTTTTTGTGTTCACGGTTTCCTTATGGGTAGGGTGAGGTGATATATTTCGCTAATCTTTTCAGCAAACGTTTATGTCGCTCCTCTGTTATTTCGCCTAAAACCACTTCCTCGGGTATGTGTTCTTGCTTTACCCGACTTAGAAAACCGAGCCGAATCACAGATTTTCTGGTAATGTGTTCTTTTAGATCCTTGTCATTAGGATCGTCGGGATCAACTTTTTCGTCCAAATCATCATAATAATATTGATCCGGTTGCCCAGTTATGCCACAAACGAGGAATTCGTTATATCCTCCTTTCGAGAATTTTCGTAGGCAAATCGCTACTCTGGGTTTGCCCACCCTCATATAGTAGTCGTTAGCTTTATCGTAATCTTCCTGCCTTTCATACAGCGAACCCAGTTGTACATAGGCATCAGGAGAATTGGGATTGTCACTCACCCAATTCTCAAGCGTCTCTGTTGCATCATCAAGGGCCCCGTTCATCTCATAGAGTGTTGCTAAATAAAGGTGATCCTCTTCCAATTGAGGAGGATGCCTTACTTCGTCCTTTGTCTTTTCTATTTCTCTTGTAAGATATGCATTACGATCGCTTACTGAATCCAAATGTTCCTTTAGTTCTGATTTTTCCTCTTGGTAGAGTCGAAATCGATCCAAAATTTCTTGCTGACTTTCTAAAGGGATAAGAATTATATCCCGCTCCTTCGGGGCCCGTGTTTCTGTAGAAGACGTAGTCATAGTTATAGCCAAGATATCCTTCAATTAGTATCTCTTATGTAGTCGATCTCACTATCACCGCGTGCTGTCTTAAGAACGTTCCTAAGGTAAGCGCGATCTAACTATCTATCTCTCCGTGGGGTTTTGGCGTTGAGATTTTATCAAGTTGAGTTGAGCTGGTGTGTATTCTGGTTCATCAGCATTGTATGCCGCCCTAAGCCCACGGCCCGGTGGGCGTGACGCAGCTCTTTGTCTCACGGTGGGGTTTTGGCGTTGAGATTTTATCAAGTTGAGTTGAGCTGGTGTGTATTCTGGTTCATCAGCATTGTATGCCGCCCTAAGCCCACGGCCCGGTGGGCGTGACGCAGTCATATCAACTTCCCCCTTATACTTCTCAATCAAGTTACCAATGAATTCCATCAACGGAGCTAAGAAATGATTTTCATCTTCACCAACAACATCAATCAACTTGTTTAATGCTGCCACAAGTTCCTGATAATCATTTTCGGTCAACGTAGTTAAGAGTTGATCTTCGGTTATGTTGACAAGTGTGTCTACAGCAGCAATAAGCAGTTGAAACCTATTGATTTCTCTGGTTGCATAGAACCTAAGTGCTGCTGCAGATGTTGTGGTGTCAGAGCTCTGTTGTATCGGTGATGAACTAAATTTAACAGGTGCTTGCTTTTGGGCTCCGGGGGCACGATTAAATTCATCAATATCTGCTGCCGATGGAACATGTGGGGCAAGTTGCTTTTTGGACAATATATCAAGTCCAAACATGTCTAACTCATCAGTATCTTTGATTTCAGATGAAGAGATAAATTCTTCAAGGTCTGATTTTAACATAATTTATTTTTCTAATTTCCTTTATCGCAGTTTAGCCTCGTATGGACCTAAGTTTCCGGCCATGTTGAGATAAGCACGAAATTTTGTTAACGCCTACTTTCTCGTTTATCCAGCATTTCAAAACCACCTCAGTATACCATGCTAAAATATCAGTGTAAAGAAAAAAGTTCATAAAGACTGGCAGGCTTATAATCTAAAAGCTGCAAGTATTATAACGTGTTTAAACCTAGATGTCAAGAAAATCGCATTGATAGAACAGCATACTCAAGTTGTTCCTATTCGTCTGAGGAGGGTTTGCCGTTAAGGTTACTAATTGGATGACGACTAAATCCTGTCAGATAATTCCCGATTTTATCTTGGATATCCCGAGCAGGTGTAGCCGGACCGACATAATGGCTAATGAGGATGCCGAATGCGAACACTTCACCGTCTGCTGTTACGGTGTAGCCAGCAAGTGCGGAAACACCGCTCAACGTCCCCGTTTTCGCGCGTAATGTCTTTTCGGCATATACGCCTTGCATCCGATTTTTTAAGGTACCATCGACACCAGCAATCGGAAGCGATGCCAGATACTCCGGCATAAACTCAAAATTCTGATACATGTAGACGAGCAGTTTCGTGAGCAATTCGGCGTTGAGAAGGTTGTACCGAGAGAGTCCAGAACCGTCAACGAACCGATGGACTGACAGTTCCCCCATGATTTCAGTTAAAAATTCATTGACAGCATCTCGCCCTTTTCTCCACGTTCCCGGTTCACCGATCACTTCAGCACCTATTGTTTTAAAAACCAATTCAGCGATCCAATTGTCACTCGGTTTGTTCATTGGTTTGAGAATATCAGCGAGCGGTGGCGATAGATGCTTGGCAACGCTGCGTGCGTCTGGTGGGACTGTTCCTGAGACGACGTTACCTGTTACCTCAATGCCTTTTTGCTCGAGTTCGGTTTTCAGTAGATATCCGCACGCGAGTGCCCTGCTCCTCGTGCCTGGATCTGGTTCTATTTGTCTGATGCTTAAAGCACTCATCCGAAGTGGTCTATCGTCCCACATCCATCCTGGGCCTTCCCGAATGGTGTCAAGGTATGTTTCGTCAACAACGACATCACCTTCTATCAACTTCACGCCGGACTCAAGTAACAGATCAGCCAATTGCACTATATCATCCGGTTGAAGCACTGGATCCGCTCTGCCTTTAAGATAGATGTTTTCTATCACTTGTGTATTCGCATCCGCATCGACATAGAGCGTTGTTTCAAACTGGTAATCCGATCCCAATTTTGCCAAAGCGGTCGCTGCCGTGAAGAGTTTCGTTGTGGAGGCGGGGTGGTGTAACTTGTGGGCGTTTCTTTCATAAACCACTTCTCCTGTTTCAACCGCAACCACCTTTATCCCGATGCTTGCCGTTGTGAACAACGCTTCCTGCAAAACGGCATCAATATCGGCGTGTAGTTTTTCGAGTGGGTCTAACAATACAGCCGGAATTTCAGTCTCAACCGGCTTGGAGGTGAATATCCCACAACCTGAGAATAGTATTATGCCACAAAAGAGAAAGATGGAAAAAGTTTTCATAATTTTTAATGATACCACAATCGAACGAATTATCAAATTACAAATAGATTTAAAGAGACGCAGCACAAGGATTTTATTTTGCTATCGGCACTGCGAAAAACACAGACAAAATTTGACTTTTACCCTTAAATGTGATAAAATATTAGTATAAAAACTAAACAGGAATTAAGATATAAAAGCCTAAAAGGAGACACCGAATTTTGGCGTAGTTTGCAGCCAAAACTTGCCGTGAAAAGGGACATGGTTGAATTTTATGACACAACACTTAGGGATGGCAGCCAAGCAGAAGGCGTAGCGTTTTCTGTTGAAGATAAACTTATCATCATAGAGGCACTGGATAGATTAGGCATCCGTTATATTGAGGGAGGCTACCCCGGCTCCAACCCGAAAGATATAGAATTTTTTAAGCGAGCGAAAGGGATGGCGTTAGAAACGGCAACGATTGTGCCATTCGGCAGTACGCGCTATCCGACGTATACCGCCGATACCGATCCGAATTTGACCGCCTTGCTGGATACTGGGGCAAGGACCGTTACAATTTTTGGAAAAAGTTGGCGGCTCCATGCTACCGATGTCCTGCGCGTCACAGCAGAAGAGAACTTGGAACTCATTGAGAGTTCTGTCCGCTACCTTGTCGAGAATGGGCGAGAGGTGATTTACGATGCCGAACATTTCTTCGATGGTTACGCCGACGATGCTGCGTATGCAATAGAAACGCTGCGGGCAGCTGTATCTGGCGGTGCGAGCTGCCTCGTGCTCTGCGATACCAATGGAGGCAGATTACCATTAGAAATCCAAGCAGGTGTTGAAACTGTCCTTTCTGAGTTGCCGTTGCCTGTTGGTATTCATACACACAACGATGCTGGAATGGGTGCGGCAAATTCCGTGCTGGCGGTTCAGGCTGGTGCGACCCATGTACAAGGCACATTCAACGGCTACGGTGAACGGTGTGGAAACGCGAATCTCGCCTCTATTATCCCCACAATTCAACTTAAACTCGGCATAAAATGTCTCAGCGATACGCGGCTACAAGCGTTAACAAGTGTATCGCGACTTATCAGCGAATTGGCGAACCTCCCGCACGATGAACGTCAACCTTACGTTGGGCGTTCCGCTTTTGCCCACAAAGGTGGCTTGCACACCGATGCCATCCGTAAAAATCGTCTCACTTATGAACACATCGTGCCGGAAACGGTTGGCAATACGCAACGAATTCTCGTCTCTGATCAAGCGGGACGCGGCACCATCATGAAAAAGATCGAGAAGGAATACCCGGATTACGACAAAGATTCACCACAGGTGTTAGAACTCTTCAAACGCCTCAAGGAAGCGGAACAGGAAGGCTACCAATACGAAGCCGCTGAAGCATCGTTTGAACTTTTGACACATAAGATATTTAATGGTTACGAATCCTTTTTTGAATCTGTTGGTTTCCGCGTGATCATTGAACAGTTCAGCGACTATGCCATGCGTTCTGAAGCAACCATAAAGGTTACGACACCAGATGGTCTTACGGCGCACACCGCCGCCGATGGAGATGGACCGGTCAACGCACTTGACACCGCTCTCCGAAAAGCACTTGAGCAGTTCTACCCTGCTTTACAGACAGTCCGATTGATAGATTACAAGGTTCGGGTGTTGGATACCAAAGCCGGGACAGGTTCAAAAGTCCGAGTATTGATTGAAGCGAGTGACGGAGAGAGAACTTGGAGCACCGTCGGCGTTTCGGAGAACATCATCTCCGCCAGTTGCGAAGCACTCATAGACAGTTTTGAATATAAACTCTACACAGACAAAACTTTCGCCGCTTCGCTGCAATCTAAATAGTTATGCAGGATGTATGGAACCATAGAGTCCTGCAAGCGCACTTCAGAAAAGATTAAGCGCGTCTCCCGTCAGAAACCTCACCTATAAACAAAGAGCATTCAAAACACTTCACCTTGAGGTTACCGTGCCTCATATCTTTAGGGGAACAGCATGGGACATTTAGACACAATCGAGAAAGCAGCACAGAAACTGATAGCACTCTGTCAGAAAGAGAAACAGACAAAAACCGATAAAGAGAAGATGCTCGTCATACACGCTGAGATCCTTACAAGCATCGAGAACCTTTCCGAATGTGAAGTCTGTGGCGCGATTACAGAAATGATTGTAACGATGACCTTGGCGGATGTCACAGCAAAGTTGTGTAAGGAGTGTGGTGTTAAGTCCTTAGAAGTGGGGAAAATTCAGGCTTCTAAACAGAGAACGTCTCGAAAAAGGGCACGCCAGACGAAAACACGGACATCTCCATCAGCGGAGTCGAAACCGAAAAGAAAAGGAGCACCTTCCAAACGCGCGGCACCCATTGAAGAACCGGAGTCTCCCGCTGAGTTACATACCCGCATCGAAGCACAGACTGGTATCAAGAAAACCGATGTGAAACGGCTCCACAAAATTATTCAAGACATTGCCGCTCCGATGAGTACCGAGCATACACTCACTTATGTCCAACGCGAGGTAGAGATAGCAAAAATAAAGGTGGATGCCGATGCTTTGAAAAAGGCAGTCACATTATTGACTTAGTGCTTTGTTTCGTCAAAGTTAATGGGTGTAAAGGTCGTAAGCACGGGAAATCCGCAGAAATACGCAGAAACACCCAAGCAAAGACACCAAGCAAAAACACGCGCCCCTACAAGGAGTGCGATTTAGCCTGTTTGGATGTCTTTTGCCCATTCACGATTCACCTGATACCACTCTACAAGCGCGGTGATACCTTCACGAAAAGTGACCTGTGGTCGCCATCCTAAAAGTTTTTCCGCCTTGCGGATATCTGCCCACGTGGCGCGAACATCAGCCGGATGAAAAGGTTGGTGCGCGAGCTGCGCTTCCTTGCCAACGAGTTCTTCTATCAGCCGGATCGTATCAATAAGCACGATGGGACTGTCTGAACCGAGGTTAATCACTTCGTAGTTGAGCGGTTTCAGCCCGGCTATCACCCCACGAGCGATGTCTTCAAGATAGGTATAGTCTCGCGAAGACTGTTTGCCATCGCCATAGACGATGACCGGTTTCCCTTCACTAATCCACTGCACAAAACGGAACGCGCTCATACCGGGTCTGCCAGCGGGTCCGTAGACAGTGAAAAAACGGAAGATTGTCACGTCGATACCGTAGAGGTGGTGATAGCTATGGCAGAGCGATTCGGCACCTTTCTTTGAGGCAGCGTAAGGAGATAAAGGTCCGTCTGTGTTTGCCTCTTCACTGAAGGGGAGGGCGTTATTCGCACCGTAGAGGCTTGACGTTGATGCCAACACAAATTTCTGTACTTCAAACTCGCGGCACAATTCTAACAGATTTAATGTGCCAGTTACGTTTGTGTCAACGTATGCCCAAGGATTCTCAACAGACTCCCGCACCCCGGCACGAGCTGCGAGGTTAATCACTGCGTCAAATGTAGGGATACCACTCCCAAATATTGCACGCAGTCCATCTCGGTCACAGATGTCTGAACGGTGAAAATGGAAATTTGGCGTGCCTTCGAGTTGTTGAAGTCTCCACTGTTTAACTTGCGTATCATAGGCCTTGTTTACGTTATCAACTCCAACGACGGTGTGTCCTGCTTCCAACAAAAACTCTGTCACTTTCCATCCGATAAACCCTGCACATCCAGTGACAAGATACTTCATATCTGTTCCCTTTCGTGATTATTCGCAATCCGCTTTGAACTCTTCAAAACGTTCTTGAAATATTGAGAGTGCCATTTTTGACATCTCGTGTTGTGTTTGGGTTTCTGTTTCCAGTTTTTGCAATTCGGCTTCGTGCTGTGAGAGCAGCGCGTCAACCTCCTCAACTTCCTGTTTTAAGGCTAAAATAGCGTCGAACGCATTCGTTTCGCTGGTACACGCTGTCAACAATTCGTGATAAAGCATTATGCCGCCATCAAGCCTTTTGAAATCGTGATGGATCCGATTCAGCACGCTACGGTAATTCTCTGGCACCATCGGGCGTTCCGTCTCAGTGAGTGTTTCTAAAGTGTTCCCCAACTGTGTCAACTGAATTTGCTGATCAGACCAGAGAATCTTTTTCGCGACACCGTCCACGTTATCGCTATCTATAACAGGTGCGTGCTTCTGTAGATTATCGTGAAGTTGTGTTTCCCATTCAACTAACTCGGCTTGCAGCGTTTTAATACGGCGTTTGAATTCCTCAGAAAATGCCCGGACTTCAGGGAACTTCTCATGCAGGTCTTCATGCTTCTCTTTCAATTTGTGAACCTTTAAGATGTAGGTCGGGTAACGCACCTTCAAATCTTGAGAAAGGGCACGCACCTCCTGCTGGTTCCCCTTAATCCGTTTTTGTTTACCTTCTACTATCCCCATGAACCCATAGACCGCAGCAGAAAAACCAAAGATAATTAAAATCCAGTCTAAAATAAAAAACAGTAAGTCGTCTCCGGCTACGCCTATCGCGAAGAAACCGAATCCAGCAAGGAACAGCCCCGCGACAAGGAAAAAGATTGGATTGGACAAATAGGGTTCTATTCTAATTTTCGTGGACATACTTTCCTCCATTACCGAGAGGATTGCACACGTTTGAACACTGCTAAATATGAGGTCAACTGACAACAAAATACGACTTCAAAAAAAATTACTCCGCATTGGACGTTGCTAAAAGTTTGTCGATTTCTTTTTTAAGTTCGGCGTAAATTTTCGGTTTAAAATCGGATTTTCGGTGGAACACAATGGTGCCTTCCTGCGAAATTAGGTATAGTGTTGGTTTTTTCTTTTCCGTCTGATACCGCTTATGTACCTCTCCCTTCCAATCCAGCAGGAATCCCACAGGGGGTGGGTTCTTTTTCAGTTGACTCCTGATAAACCGTTTCGGTATGAATCCGGGGACACTCCGCAAATCACCGATGATGTAGGCGATAATTTGTTCGTTCTCTCGGTATTCTTTCTGGAATGCCTCTGCCCATTTGTCATCCTCTTCCCGAATTTTACGGTTGCCCATAATGAGGAAAACGACTTTCCCACGCAGCTTCTTCAGATTGTGTTCCTTCTCTTCGGGGTCTTGGAGCGTCCAGTTAGGTGCTGTATCGCCTACTTTTGGCGGTACTATCTCGCTTTTTTCGTCGGCGAAACTCATGAGTATCCCAAAGAAAGCGATACTGACGATAGCAACAATGGACAATTTCATGGCAGCCTTTCTCCCATACTGTGTATTCTCTATCCGCATTTTAACACAGTCTCTCAACAATTGTCAAGTTGACTTTTTCGAGAAGACCTGCTATTCTATTAAAAAATGATCGAATCAATAAACATTTTCCTATTCATAACACCTGCATATGAACACTGAACGCTCTATTCCTACACTTTTGGATCAGATTCGAGAGGAGCTTCTCCCGCATATTGCCGGTTCGCTGGAAATCCAGACGACTGAGAACTTGCAACTCCTTCGAAGTCAGCTCCACAGTCTTCACTATTACTGCGTTCGCGCGCAAATTCCCGACGCGGTTTGCGATCGCGTAGAGATCTTGCTTTCAACGAGTGCCGATTTTTGGCGGCTCATCGCAGAAAATGAAGTGTTGTTGACAAACTTGAAAGATTTTAGGCGCGTCCGCACCTTCTCAGCAGAAGCGGAGGGCATAACCAACTTAGAAGAACTGCTCTCTGGCGAGGATACACTTCGCGATGTGGTTATCAACAGTGTAGCGTTTATGCTGAATTGGAAGGCAAATACCATCTGGGTAGATTCTGCTAAGAAGGCGCGCACCGCGATGGCAAAAAATTATATGCTGGAAATTCAGGACCGCATCTGGCAGTTTATCAAGGAGAGCACAACAGAGGCGGAAGAGGACGATTTAGAGAAAGCCGAACAGGTCCGCGAACGTGCGGATAGGCTGCTCGCGGTAATTTATGCCAGCGATCTGCCAACGGAAGCACAGGTTACGCTTCTGATGCAAATCTATACCTTGCTATTGCGTCTTCAACTCGGTCAGTTGATCCTTCAATTAGAAACCCTTCAAGCGCAGGAGAACGGAGCAGACGCATGAAAACACGTCCTTTTGGTGCAGCTCGCAAGTCGAAACTTGCCATCAGAAGCCTACCTTCCAATAATTTACGCCGCAGCGTTAGGATTGTGTGCTGCAGTTTATTCCTGCTGCTTCTGCTTCACAGTGCATTCGCTGCTGAGGTGCCTACTGTGGTGCCGGGGAAAGAGGTGCGTATCACAGTCCCAAAGACAGGGAAGACATTCCTGCTCTACGTTCCAGTTGATTACACCGACAAACGTCCATTTCCAGTTATTTTTTATTACCACGGTTACCGTGGGACAGCCACAACGGGCATGTTCAGGCTTCTAACAAAAGGAAAAGGGTTTATCATTGTCGGTATGAATTACGCAACTGATCGTTATTATGACGGAGGACTCAGCCCCACTGAAACGGCACCGGAGAAAATTTTCTTCGATGAGGCGTTAGAACTTGTTTCAAAACGGGTGAACGTCGCCAAAGAATACATTTTCATGGGAGGTTATAGCCAAGGCGGCTATTCAACGACCGTCCTCGGAGAACAGATGTTAGATCGATTAGCGGGGAGATTCGTCCTCGGTGCTGGGAGACGGGATGTGGATATGAATCCACCTCCCGCGGAACTGATTCGTGACCATCCGGTCTTCTACGGGGCGGGTGAACTGGATGACCCGCATTACGAACGCGCAAAACGCGCAGCACAGTTTTATAGGATGTGGGGTGCAGATGTGACTTTTGAGGGGTGGCCAGATGAAACACACACGCTTTCTCCAAAGTGGTCAACGAAAACAAAAATAAGAGAGTGGCTTATCGCTTATGGACCTATGAAACAGGTCGAATCTGGATTTGAAAAGGCGCAAACCGCTGAAAAGAATGACAGACTCGGCGAGGCGTTCACAATTTACACCCAAATTGCAGAGATTTTACCTGATACAGAACTGTGCCAAAATGCGGAAGAATTGGCAACGCGTCTCAAGACGCAAGCTGAGACGCGATTCGACCGACTAAAAAAGGCAGCTGATGAAAAACCCTACGCCGAGATGATAAAGGCATTGGAGGCATTTCGCAACACCTATGCCGATAGCATTTTCACAGAACGTGCGACGCAACTGCTCAGTGAGTTATTGAACGCTAAAGCAGACGCGCTAGAGGCGCGTGCGCGTGCGGCAGAAGCAGAGAAAAACTATGCACGTGCGCTGCAGCTCTATGAACTCTATCTCACCTATTTCTTGGAAGCGGAACGCTACTCCGAAGTCCAAAAGCACGTAAAGGCTTTGAAAAGCAGAACAAAGACGAAGTAAAGGAGAACTCTATGGAAAAAGAATTGTTTGAAGAACTTATTGATGTCATAGCGATCTTAAGAGGCGAGAATGGATGTCCGTGGGATCGGGAGCAGACGCATGAAACACTGAAATCCACACTCATTGAGGAGACCTATGAGACTCTCGAAGCGATCGATGCGGGTGACCCGAAAAAATTGAAAGAGGAACTGGGAGATCTCCTTTTGAACATCATGCTCCAAGCGCAGATCGCAGCGGAACACAAGGATTTTGACATCTATGCGGTGATTGAAACGCTAACAGAAAAACTAATCCGACGGCATCCGCATGTTTTCGGTGACGTTAATGTTGAGGATTCAAACGAGGTCGTAAAGAACTGGGAAGAGATCAAACGTCAGGAGGTAGGCTATGAGGATCGTCAATCGGTGCTTGACGGAATTCCAAACGCGCTTCCCACACTTCTTCGCGCCCAGAAAATACAGAATCGAGCGGCGCGTGTCGGCTTTGATTGGGATAAACTCGCCGATGTGGTCGCCAAAGTTGATGAAGAACTTGAAGAGGTCAAGGCAAGTATCAAGGCAGATAAGCCGGAAGCGATTTCGGCAGAACTCGGAGACCTATTTTTTGCTATCGTTAATCTGTGCCGTTTTATGGAGATACAAGCCGAAGAAACATTGCGGAACGCGAACCGCAAGTTTATGACCCGCTTTAAATGGATGGAAGCGGAATTAGAACGCCGCGGCACAAATTTTGAAGCGCAGGACTTAGAAAGTTTAGATGAAATCTGGGAAGAGGCGAAAAAGGCGGAAGTTGATAGGGATTAATTCTGTACCCTTGAAGTAGAGATTGAGGACGTGGAAAGCGAACATAGGTGTGCAAATGGAAAACTCACTTTTGAATCTATTGATACAAAAATGCGAAAACCATCCGGACTACGAACAATATACTGAACTCTTTAACTGGCTGGACCCGACAGCACCACCGCAGATAGAACTGATTCATCGTGCCACGTCATCAACCCTTGAACACGGTAAGAAACTCGGTATTTTTTCAGGTTCCTTCAATCCGTTGACCCTCGCACATACAAAGATGATAGAGGAAACAATCGCTAAATACCAATTGGACGAACTGCTTCTACTCCTTGCAAAAGCAAACGTTGATAAAACGGTGTTCGGTTTACCGCTTGCCGCGAGGCTCTTGACACTCAAAAGGTACACAAAGGATCATGGGAGGTTTTCCGTGGGGGTATCAAGCCACGGCAGATATATCGACAAAGTCACCGCTTTAAAAACGATTTCACCTCCGGAGACCGAGTTCTACTTTATTGTTGGATATGACACCTTAGTGAGAATCTTCGATCCGAAATATTACACAGATTTTCACGCGGAATTGGAGAAACTGTTCAGAACCGCCCGTTTTATTGTTGCAAATCGTGCGGAGGCGGATATCGAGACAATAGAATCCTTCATGAACCAACCCGAGATTCGCCGATATGCTTCCTACGTTTCATGTATTCTGCTGCCTGACGTTTATGCCTATATGTCCTCAACAGAGGTCCGCGAACTCTTAGAGAGAGACGAGGCTATTGAACACCTCGTGCCTCCCAGTATCCTCGCTATGCTTGACGAAAGCCTTTCTAACGCCACCTGTACGGGATGACGAGTTTGTCTAACTTCTGGCAGCTATAGACTTGTGCATCCAAATGCCCACAGTAAAGGCAAGATTTGCGATGCGGGTTTTGGACAGTTGGCTGTAAATATTCACACGTATTGGCGATCTGTTCCATTGTATCTCGATAAACCTTAGCAAGTCCGTTATTGATAGATTCAGCAGCTTGGTCGATAGCACGCGCCGCCTCGCCTGTTGCTTCCCATATACTATTAATCACCTCAGTGAGAACAGCGCGATAGGTTTGTTCACCCGGAGACTCCGGTGAATAGAGGACAACATCGTTTTCAAGGCAATAATTCGCCAAACCCTTGAGTCTGCTTTTTTCACCTTTACTGTATTCCTCGCGTAGCTGCGTTTTGAAGGCTTGTTGAAATTCTTCCCACCCAAGTTTCTCTGTTTCCCATCTTCGTAACAGTTCTGCAGCTGGAGTTAACTCAAGTATACGCTGCAAACCGTCTACTGCTTGGTGGCAGATGACGAATTGGTTTTGCGTGTTGTTTTTTTTCAGGTTGTCAAGTGTATCTAAATATAACATCTATTTACCTCGTAAGAGACAATCTTTATTCATTTTGACGCTAAAAATACGATAAAGTTACGCTTTATATCCATTTCCTAAAAAACGTCCCCACGTAAAACCTTACCTAAAGGACATATTGGACGTGTTTCTATTTTGCTACATTTTCTTCACACTTTTCGTCCGTTTGTGTCAAATAAAACACATTTTCCGACTTATTCAGTTATTTTAGAGGTTTTTTAGATGGCACGATTATTGCTAATCTACCTTTATTGGGACAATTAATAGACAAATTAAATAAAATTTGGCGAAGTTTGAAACTGATTATCAGGTATCTGCGTTATATTTTACCAACGTTTTCGACGGAAGGTTTCAAACCTAAGAAACGTCAATAGACTCACATAGGTCCATTATTATTATAATAGAAATTTTACAGTGAGGAGAACAGACGATGTTCTACGGAATAGAGATTATTATCGGTAGCTTAGGTGCCCTCATCGGTATTGGCGGCGGTTACCTTGTCCTCTCTGCTTTTTTTGCGGGCATCCGGCATATCACGAAGCCCGGTGCTGTTGAAGTCAAAGAAACAACGCGAGAGAAATAACTACTTGGACTCGTAGGCTACACCGAAAAGGTTTGACAGTTGAAGATTTTTGTGTTATAATGTTATCGAGCATTGGGACGAAAGGTTTACCGCTGCGTTCTTTCTTGGTGCCTGGAACATTGTAAAACAAAATGACGTTTAGATTGAAAACGAACAGCGGCAGCTATGAAGTATCACGCCCTCCATTCATGGGATGTTTCATCTGAAGAGGCACGGCAAATTCAAAACAGGCTTCGCACACAGGTGGTTACAACAGACCGATTTGGGACAATCAACACCGTTGCTGGCGTAGATATCGGGCTGAAAAAGGACATCGCACGTGCATCCGTGGTAGTCCTCAGTTTTCCCGAACTACAGGTGGTAGATAGCGTGGTTACAGAGAGCCCTGTTCGTTTTCCTTATATACCCGGGTTGTTGTCCTTCCGAGAAATCCCACCATTATTGATAGCGTTTTCGCAGCTACAAACGGAACCAGATCTGATGATAGTAGACGGACAGGGCATCGCACACCCAAGACGATTCGGACTCGCATCGCATTTAGGATTGGTCTTGGATAAACCAACTATCGGTTGTGCAAAATCCCGACTCTGGGGACGATACGAAGAACCCGACTTAGAACAGGGTGCTTATACGTACCTCACAGACAAAGACGAGGTGATTGGTGCCGCGGTCCGCACACGTACAAACGTTCGGGTGGTCTACGTATCAATAGGACACCGAATCTCCTTGGATTCAGCACGTACATGGACACTGGCATGCTGTCAAGGATATCGCCTGCCTGAGACGACCCGTCATGCACACAACGCTGCATCCGGCAAAATCCCCAAAATACGTAAATGATTGCAATACCATGAACAATAGCAATCCGCTGCACTGGTCGTTTGACTACAATTACGGTGCGCAAAATCCCCAATTTGCACAGGAATTAATCAGAATACTTCGTGGATATGATCCAGAGATTAGCACGCTTGGTACACAAAAAGCGCGAAGTGTCACCCACGTTTACGATATTCTGCCAAACTATTGGCGCGGCTATAGTAGAGGGGCTGTTAAGGAAGAATTGAGTATCGGGACAGTCATCATTGAACGGAGCAAGAACAACGATAATCACTGGAGTTATTCTGTTCAATACGAGAATACAACAAGCGGTGAGAATCTGGAGATTAAGTTTTCTTGTAGCGATGAAGATTACCGTCCACTCACGGGGAATTGGAGTGTTGATGCCCGAAACAGTGGCAACGATACATACTCCCGATTGTCATACGAAGGTTATTTCACCTCAGATTCAGAAGTTCGGCTGCGCATTAATGACACTGAAATCGGTGCTGGAACAGTGGATACATCCGTCAAACTGACGTGCAATTGGGCGTTCTTTGATGTGATTCCTGCACTTGCGCAAACAATTCGAGCATCGGGCGGTGGAATCGACATTGCGGTGCTTGAAGACTTAGAGCAACTTCGACCCGAAAGCAGAATCGGTTTTCTTGAGTCAATACAGACCCCACTTCCACTTGAGGGTTATTATCTCTACGGCACTGGGCTTTTGCCCTCGTATTGGTGGCTTGATGCTCACGGGAACATCGCTATCGCTTCGACTTTCTTCGAGACGTTGGTGCTCAGAGAGAAGATGGGGCCCCGTGGATGAACAAATGTCCTAACATTCTCTTTATTAACACCGACCAACACTCGTGGGATGCGATCTCGGCTTACGGAAACCCGTATCTCCGCACGCCTAATATTGATGAACTCCATCGCAATGGAACCTCTTTTCGCGAGTCATTTTGTACAGACCCTGTGTGTGCCGCTGCCCGCTCCAGTTGGGCGACGGGTTTATACACCTCTGAAACGGGTGTCCCCTTCAACGGTGGGTATTTGCACCCAGAAATTCCTGATCTTGGGCAGCTCCTCAACGCAGGCGGCTATAGAGCATTCCATTGTGGCAAATGGCATGTTCCTGGCAGAAGTGTTCGTGAGAGTTTTCAAACGCTTTATTACGGGAAAACCGATATTGGGGCAGGCGGCGCGGCATACTACGATTCAGCATCTACGCATGCGGTTGCTGATTTCTTGACAAATTACGATAGCGATAAACCATTTTACCTACAGATCGGGTATGTCGATCCGCACGATGTGTGCGAATATTTGCACAATCATGAGGAAAAACGTATCCCAAATCCTCTGGAACAGGGAACTGTTTCGGAAGACGATTTGCCACCACTTCCTGAAAATTTCAACTATGATGAACGGGAAACGGTGCTACACCGCGTCTGCCGAAGGATTGACGACGCGCTCATCCACGCTGCTATCCTTAAAGGGGTCCGTAATTGGGATGAACTTCACTGGCGTTACTTCAGATGGAACTATTACAGATTCATTGAAAAGGTTGATGCAGAGATCGGAAGAGTGCTCGCACTACTGCGGGAGACATCTTTGCATCATAACACACTCATTATTTTTAGCGCGGACCACGGCGAAGCGTGTGGCAGTCACCGGATGTTCCAGAAGTTCACGCTCTACGAGGAGAGTGTGAGAGTGCCTTTTATCGTGGCGTGTTTAGGGGATGGGATTTCTATAGAAAAAGATCGGTTTGATGAAACGCATTTCGTTTCCGGTGTAGACTTATTCCCGACCGTCTGTGATTACGCTGGTATTGACGTACCGGAGGGGATACAAGGTGTGAGTGTTCGTCCACTTGCTGAAGGGAAAGATGTCCCTTGGCGCGACTGTGCTTACATAGAGAGTAACTATTGGGGACGTGCAATCGTTACTAAGGAATATAAATATGTTACAGAATACAGACCGAGGGCGGTGGAGGATTTCTCACCACCTGGACCGGATGCCGAACAACTTGGACTTTCGCAGCTATTTGATCGGCATGATGACCCGGGTGAGGCAAAAAACCTTGCAGAGGACGCAGCCTATAGCGAAGTCGTGAACGCGTGCCGAGATAGACTACTCGCTCAAGAGGCTCAACTTCATCGACAGCAAATTGTGCATCCAAGCCCGAAACGCGTCATATCAAATTGGGGAGAGCGGTTACGGGCATATTGGGAGCACGGTAGATAGAATAGGACTTACGCAATTTTCTTATCAACAGTGACTACTACACGCCGCTGGCGAAGTTCCAACCTCGCCAGCGAGGAAGCTGCGTAAGTCTTGTAGAAAATAAATTCGGTAGCACAAATCTAAAAAATTGGGACTTTGGAAAAAATGAATATATTTTCAAAACGCTTAAATCGGCTTCCGCCATACATGTTCGGTAAGCTCAAACAGATAACACATGAACGCCGACAGCAAGGAATAGATATTATCGATCTGGGAATGGGGAATCCGAATCAAGCGACCCCACAACCGATTATTGATAAACTAACGGAAGCGGCACAGGAACTTCGGAATCACCGTTATTCCGCTTCGCGCGGCATCTACAACCTGCGGCGGGAAGTCAGTTGGCATTATGAACGCCGGTTCGGGGTTGACATCGATCCGAATGAAGAAACCATTGCTGTCATCGGCACCAAAGAGGGACTTGGACACCTCGCTTTAGCCTTGATTGATAACGGAGACTTGGCGATGGTGCCGAATCCGACCTTTCCAATCCACATGTACAGTATTGTGCTTGCGGGTGGAAGCGTCGTGAGTATACCCTTGACAGAAGAGAACGATTTCATCCCCTCACTGACCGAAATCACGCGTGATATTTGGCCGAGGCCGAAAGTGTTAATCTTAAGTTTCCCACATAATCCGACAGGGGCTGTTGTTGATCTTGGGTTCTTTGAGGAGATCGTTGCGTTCGCGAAACGCCAAGAGATCGTTGTTATCCACGATTTGGCTTACGCCGACATCGTTTTTGATGGCTACAAAGCACCGAGTCTTTTACAAGCAAAGGGCGCGAAAGATGTAGGTGTTGAGTTTATCTCGCTGTCCAAATCCTACAATATGGCGGGATGGCGCTGCGGGTTCGCCGCTGGAAATCGGGAGATTATCGAGGCACTCGCTCGGATTAAAGGCTACTACGATTACGGGATTTTTGCACCGATTCAGGTCGCTGCAATCATGGCTTTGCGCACACCAGAAGACACGGTGATGGAAAACGCTGCTATCTATCAGAAACGTCGCGATGTACTCGTTGACAGCCTAAACCGCATTGGATGGAAGGTACCGAAACCGCAGGCTTCTATGTTTGTTTGGGCACCTATTCCCGAGGCGTGGGGGCATCTAAGTTCTATGGACTTTGCGATGAAACTCCTGAATGAGGCTGAGGTTTGTGTCTCTCCGGGTGCCGGGTTCGGACACAACGGCGAAGGCTATATCCGTATTGCGCTCGTAGAGAATGAGGATCGGATTCGTCAGGCAGTGCGTCAGATCCGACGTGCGTTGTTCGGTTAATTGTAAGGACGCACCAAATACCAAATATTGAATGGATATGTATACAAATTATACATATCCACGCTGATATGTATAAAAATCGCCAAAAAGTATACATGTTCGGATGGATATGTATAGAAATTGCGAAAAAGTATACATATCCGCCCTAAAGTGATAGAAATTGCTCAAAAACCATGCGCCCTAAGTGTGCAGATTACTCCAATCCCCACTGTTGCTTTGCTTCTTCAAACGAAATCTTTTGGCTTCCGGTGTGAGAGATCGGGTTTTTGCCGACCCACCGCTCATCAATTGGATGTGCTGCGGGTTGGAAACGGATGTCACAACTGACGCGCCACCTATCGGAGAGGTTCTTGGTAGAGGTGTGCATCGTGTGCATTGTGAAAATGATGACATCCCCCATCTCAAAATCAGCTGTCTGCCACTCGCCGCCGTATTTATCGCTAATCTCCATCGGATCGCGTCCGAAATGCCCCGGGGTCCCATCTTTGTCGACATCTGTTTTGCCGTAGGTATCCCGAATGCGAGCGAAGCTTGGGAGGTTATGTGACCCAACAAGCACAGTCAGTGTCCCCATCGTTGCAGGCACATCGCCAAATGGGATCCAACAGGTGTGCAGCTGCTTCGAGCCTCTCCCCATGTAGACAAAATCGAAATGCGGTCCCGACCAGCCATCAGGGCGGACGAATCGGAGCCACTTGTAATCGAAGGTTCGGGTATCACCCCGAAAGAAAGTGCGGAAGAATTTGAAGAGCTCGTCGCCTTCTAAAACGGACTGGACATCTGGATGGTGCGTAACCGCAGGTGTGCCCATCGTTCGCCCGGGACTTCCTTCACCAGCGTGTGCCTCCATGATGTCGGTGCCGGACTTGAAAACATCATCTTTTCCGTTTCCATCGGCATATTCAAGGATAGCCCGACGCCCCGCGATAACTTTTTCCTTGTCAATTAAACCTCGAACGAGGAGATATCCATCCTCCGCGATCTGTTTGTGCAAACCTTCTGCTGAATCAAGCACAGCGTTACAGTCCCGAAGCACACCGAGATGTGGACCGGGAAAGGTCAGTTCATGGTCTCCTAAAAAGACGGTTTTCGCCATTATTTTTCTCCTAAATGACAATTAGGGTGCGATCGCTTTGTGAAGTTGTATCCTTCCATCTTTGACGGTGTTGATGACAGCACTTTTGATCGCATGCCGATTTTCATCAAAATGTGATAGGACTGTGGCTCCAGTGTAGTTCTGAGTCGCTTGAATTTGGTCTCGAATTGCCGCAGGGGTCAAATTAGGTGCACGTTTCATCGCCTCAATGATAATGCTCGCTGCATCATATCCGAGCGATGCGGGCCCGTCAGGTGCAATGCCAAACCGTGAGGTATAGTCCGCAATAAATTGACTCGCCTCTTTTCCTAACTGTTCTGGGGTCCCTCCGGCTGAAAAGTGGTTCGCAAAGAAACTGCCTTCAGCTGCTACCCCAGCAATTTCAACGAGATCGGGTCTATCCCAGCCATCGCCCCCGAGGAAAGTTGCGGGGATATTAATATCGGTAGTTCTCGCCTGTTTCACAGCTAACAAGAATTCGGGGCCCAAGCCGGGTAGAAAGACGACATCGATAGCCGGTTCCACCGCTGCAATTGACATCAATTGCTCGGTGAAATCTGTGGTACCTGCCTCGTAAAATAGATCAACTTCAATCATTCCACCCTGGGCGGTGAATTCTTCGATGAAAACATCTGTCAACCCTTCCGAGTAGGCATTATCAGTTTCTGTAAGCACTGCCGCTGTCTCCGCGCCTAATTCCCGAACAGCAAAATCCGCCATCACATCGGCTTGATATGGATCGGTGAACGCTCCCATAAACGAAAAATTCCCACTTTCAGGAACCTTCGGGTTCGTCGGATAGGTTGTCACCATGGGAATTCCGTGTTCTTGGACAATCTCCCCTACGTCCATTGCCAGAACAGAATAGTCTGGTCCCACGATTGCGGATACACCAGCATCAATCAGTTCCTTTGCGTATTGGACGCTGAGTGCTGGGTCTCTTTTATCATCCCGAATGAGGAGTTCTATCGGTAGCCCATTAATTCCGCCAGCCTCGTTCGCGAGTGCAACAGCCAGTTCCGCTCCGTTCCGAGTCGTTCCCGGGTCGGGTGGACTATATAAAAAACCGATTTTGATAGTAACCTTGTTGTCTGGTGCCTCTGAATCCGTTGGTGCAACAATTTGTTGAATTCGTTGGCAGCCTGAAAAGAAAACAACCATCAACAAAAATGATGCCAGAATCCCGGAAACCACACGGCATCTGAGTGCTATTGGGTTCCGCTTGCGTATCATATAAATCCTCCGATGCTTCTATTTTTTTTGGGTGGATCTATGTGTCCACCCACGTGCCATCGACCGCACGCCAAGCTCAAAAAGCGACTTATTTGCTGGTGTATCAAAGGTGAAAACGGGTTTACCCCACGACACTACCATCTGTGCAAATTCAAAAGTCTTGCTGTCTTCGGCAGCATGTGCGATACAGATTTTGTCTGCAAGTGCTGCAACGAAGGCGTTGCGTTGGTTCGCCAATGCAACGGTCGATTGGTGACGATTCTCAAAGATAGATAAGATTAAGAGTCTTTCTTTTAATAGTGCGTCTTTCCATGCCTGTTGTGGTCGCATTTTTTCGATGCTCCGCGCTGGACATAGAAGAATCGGTTGTGCACCACGCAATAAGACGCGCAGACATTCCTTTTCAATCGGGGAGTGATAGCCACCGATGGTTGGGGTGTCTGTCTCCTTGAATTTCTGAGCCAAGTCGTGTGCTTTTAGGATGATCTCCCCTGGGCATTTGCTGGAGCAGAAGAGTGCCCAGAGATCTCCGTTTAAACTGGTATTTCGCCCCGGCAACAAGTTGATGTTCCCACGTATCCAAATCGTTTCTGGGGTGTCTGTTTTTAGGTAGTCCTTTAACCTTTTCGGGTAATTGGTGTCTGTCTGTGTGATGTGTTGGATTGACTGTGTCACTTCCAGTTCCTATGGGATATTTAATAGCGTGTAAATGCCGCCTCTACCTTGTGAAGTAGCAGGACTATTTTAACAAAAATTAGCAATTAGTGCAAGTGTATAGCGCGTCGAAAAAATTGCGATTGACGCGGCAGTGAATGTCTGCTAATATGCTGAAACTCAGTTTTCACAATACGCGCTTAAATCTAACAAATCAGGACTCACGCAGCACCCTTTGCTGGCGAGGTTTGAAACCTCGCCAGCGGCGCGTGGGATGTCCGTCGTTATCAAAAAATTGCGTAAGTCCTAAAAATATCTGAGGTGTTACGCATGGAAGAATATTTAGAGATTCAGAAACCGGAACTTGGTTATACTTACGAATTTGAGGTGGGTCAACTTTCTCAGATGTCCGAATGCTTGGAGGCACACGGTTTCGCGATTGTCAAAGATGTGCTACCTCCTGAGTTAGTTGACAGTTTAAAACAAGCGGTTTTCGATGGCACGGATCCGAAAGGGGAATTGGCGCATGGGCAAAGTAGCACCCGACACGCTTGGGTCGAGTCCGGAGCGGGGGCGTGGCAACTTTTAGAATACGAACCTTTTATGAAGATTCATCGCCATCTGATTGGTACAGAGGAGATGACTGTCCACCGTTCCGCCGCTATTATTCGGATGCCAGGCTCACAACCCGTCGCATGGCATACCGACTGGTGCGGGTTTTCGACGGCCGCGCCGAAAAATTCGGGGGATGTGCTGAACCGAGGATTGTGGCCCTCAGGCAAATGGTTCTATTTGACAGGTTCGCGTCCGGAGCACGGCGGTCTGTGCGTGATTGAGGATTCTCATGTGGAAGGTTGGGAGGGACCCGAAGGTTTCAACCTAACAGCGGACAAGCGTTCCTTCTATAAGGCGGGTGGAGAGGAGAAGGCATACATAGGCTTCGATATTCCGGGATTAGTGCCGCTCTTCACGAATCCGGGAGATATGATTGTGTTCGCGCATCGCACATATCACGGCGCATTCCCGAACCAAATTGATGAAATTCGGCTGTCGTGTGCAATCGGTTTCCGGCGGCGTGACCATTCCATTGACATTCCGTGGGAGATTCCAGAGGACGGTAAACAGTTCTTAGCGGACTTACCCTCACATTTGCACCAATACACACACGGATATACGAGCATCGATGTGGGTTGGCGGGGATGATTGTCTGAATCGCGGATTATCGCGGATGACCCAGATGACGCGGATTTTAAGAGTTCCAGCCGTGCCAGTCTCTTCTGTAGGAGCGAGCTGCGATCGCGAGACTCACAATGAATGTTGTCTCAAGCGGAAAGTTGACGATGGGGTTCAGGTGGTGCGCCGTTTTGGAGCCAAGCGATGGGTTGTTCTTCTGCTGTCCTATCTGGATTTAACCAGATAATGTTTCGGATTTCGCCGACCTGTTGAGAGACTTGTTTGAGCAGCCCGCGGATAGTTTCATCGAGTGAAATGATGGTCTGATCGGTTGCGAGTGCTGCTTGTAGGAGATGAAAATCTTTTTTCATTGCTTCGATGTCATCGTCATCGTCTGTTGTGCTTGTAACCTTATCTCGGAGTTCTTCATATTCTGGTGGATCAAGGTCAACTATTCTCCTACGCGCATACATTGACACCTTCCACTCATGAGCAAAGCCAGATCGATGCCTTTTCCATTCAGCGTTGATTTCCCTTGTCGCCACAACGCGGTAATTTAGCGATCTCACTTCCTTTAGAAAATCACGGCAATTGACCGCTCGCGGATCGGTCGCCTCTTCACGGCCAGATGATCGGACAACATCAGTGTCAATCACCAGCCGTCTTGAATCTCTTGCTCTCACGAAGTCTCCTTGTTGCCAAATTTAACGTTATCAACGGCATCAAGAAAACGGCTCTGCACGTTGAGACTGACATCATCAAAATCCATGGGCCACTCCCCGTAAGTTCCCGCTTCGTCTAAGTCCACGCTATCAACTTCAGTTACCCCATCTTCACGCCGTGTGAACCAGTGCAGTTTGACTAATTCTGGCGGAAGGTCTCCTTCTGCAACAAGCGTTTGAATTGCCAAAAGCAGCAGTGAACTATGAGTTTCAGCGACGACGCGCACGCCGCGTTTTGCTGCATCCGCCAGCACTTGTGCCAATGCAACTTGGGCGCGGGGGTGGAGATGCAGCTCGGGTTGTTCGATATAGACGAACTGCCTGGGTTCCGCAACAGTCACGGCAACTAAAACGGGTAAAACTTGAGACACACCGAACCCTACATCGGTGATGTTGACCATATCCGTCTCGTCGGTGCTGCCGCGTGGGAGACGACCAACTTGAAGTTCAATACCGACATCACCGATTTTTTTGGTGCCAATCTGTCTTGTCAGTCCAAGGGTATGAAGTGCATCGGTTAGCGTTTTCAGGCGTTCATCTTTCGTCTCCTGCCACTCGTGAATGAGACTCGCAGCGTAATGTTCAAAGGTACCGAGGTACCGAGGACCAGTGCTAGTCAGTTTATAGATGTGTTCAGGATTGCCGCGTAATCCCGGGAGATGAATGCTGTTGAAAATACAAGACTCAAGGTAAGCAGTAGTATTGAAGAGCGCACGACTATGTTGAGATTCCAAACGCAAAAAACAGCGCGAGCGTTCCACAACATCAAAAGCCTTAAGAGTCAAGTGTTGGTCACCCAGTAATCTGATTTCTTCAGGGGACATCTCAGGGGACAAGGTGAAACGTCCAGTACGCAGTGGTTGATCGGGTTTAGACTTGGTTTTGATTGTCATTTTAACAATTTCAATTCCGTCTTTTCCTCTTCTGAAAGTGGTCTCTACTGAAATCGCGCGTTCAGTGCCCTTACTTTCAATGTGCATAGTTTCAACGCGAACCCGAAAACAATCAACTTTTTTTTCATTGATTAATTTGGACAAAAACTGCTCTACCGAAGTAAACTTAACGTTCGGTCCATCAATCAACAGCGGTCCCGGATCGTAGGGGACCTCCAGCGTCTGTTTTAGCATCAGGAGCGGCTGCATGATGCTGGACTTCCCGGAACTGTTCGCACCAGCAAGGATTGTCAACGGACGGATGTCAATCTCACATTCTTCCGCTATCGACTTGAAACCCTTGACAGCTATTTTGGTAATGCCTTCGCCTTTTCCCCTTGGCATGTAGGTGCTACTCCTTGCGTTAATCGCTTACCTAATCGTTCACTTAATCGCTTACCTAATCGTTCAACTAATCAGTTACTTTTCTATCTTTCGACTACAGACAATACCGCTACATGCGGGATTGCGGACACATTTGGCGTGCTAATTGCTCACTCACATTTGGTGTGTTAATCGTTCACTTAATCGCCTACCTAATCGCCTACTTAATCAGTTACTTTTCCTTCAACGTAAGAAACGGTCATCTAACCAGAACTGTAACTGTTGGTACGTTTTTTCCCATTTTAATCATCTCCTTGCACATGTTAGGATAAACGGTTCTCTCAGGTTCGTAACCATTTCACAATCAGCCAAATGTAGTCATTGTAAATTAGGTTATTAGCATCTAACCGCGATATTTGAGTCATTTCAGGTGAATCTTGCATAAAATTTTGGTAACGTTCCCAAATGATGTCGCCACTCGGAATTGTCCTATGTCTAATGCCTACTCTTCCCAAAAATTTTCAACGGGAATTGGTTTACTACGTCCTTTGTATATTAACTTAACCCGTATTGTACCGGAGGCACGCGGCGGTGGCGTAACGATGGCAGCATCCCAGTCAAGGATGTCCTCTTCATCATAGACGGGAAAAGCGAGACGTTTCTTCTGTTTTTTGGTGGTTGTGTTTTTTGAATGTGTGGTTTTCATAGACTGTTTGGACACTCCTTTCGTTTACCTATTATTTTAACAGAAGTTGGGAACGCGTGCAATCGTATTACACAAAAAACATGGAAAGGAAATGGCGCGCGTTTCAGCGTATTCAGCGTAAATCTGAAAAGTGATGGATTTCAGAAAGGGTTGTAAACCCATACGGTAACTGGATTTAGGCGGTTTTCTGGAGAGGGTTTCTCGAAAGTTTACTCTGAAATTTTATAGGTGGGAGGAGGGGTTAAGTTTATACCGTCAGAATGGCGGATTATCGCGGATTTATCGGATTGCACGGATTTTGGATTTTTCGTATATTCAACGTTTCCGATATAGCGTTGGGTTTTACTCGGAACCCCTGTAGCAATAGTAGGTGTGTCGTCTGTAGACTATTTCTTTCAGATGCTAATGTTCTGATTTCGTCCGTTCAACCCAACCTACAATGAACATCCGCCTTGGATCCACACGTATGGGTGCGTCAATTTCCCAAGCCCATCCGAGATTTGATAGCATAATTGATAATGAAATCCAATTCCTCAGTCGCTATGGAACCGAAGCCCACGCTTTAGCTTGTGGGTGCTATCGTGTTTACCCTTTCGTTATATTCACAGGACTTACTCCGTATCTTCTTCGTAGATGTCCTCATCTTCCTCATAGTTCTCGTCATCCAGGTCCATTCCCAGCCAAAGGCCCTTGACAGCGAGTTTTTCTTTGATTTCGCGCATTGACCCTCGTCCTAAACCCTTGTACAGAAGTAGCTCTTTTTCCGTTTTTCCGACGAGATCACGGACGGTTTCGATATTTTCCCTTTCGAGACAGTTGTGGATCCGGGCAGAAAATGGGATTTCTAAAATAGATAGAGCTAAGTACGCATCTCGTTGTGCTTCTGTTATATCAACAGGCTCTGGGTCCATGTAAGTGTCGAGAGTCGTTAATCCCGGTCCGGGTTGCGCATCAACAATATCTATCCAAGGTGATGTCAATTCGTGTTCCTCATCATCATAATTTCTGAAGATTCCCAATTCGCCTGTGCTCATGGCTGCGCTGAGGGAATCGGCGAGAGATTTCCAAAGTATATCAGCGGCTTTCGCTGCGATTTCTGCTTCTTCTGGGTCGGTGTGAGTTTCGTCAAATGCACTTTCTGCTTCTAATGCAAGCTCGCGCCAATAGACGAGAAATTCCTCAAGTGTCTCAACATCTTCCTTCCCGCTCGGAATCTGTATCACCAATTCGAGTAAATCCTGAAAAAACGCAATAAGTTCCTCAGGCTCTAAGTGTTTGATCCAATCCAGTAACTTTGGAACCTTAATAGATTGGATGAAGGCTCCGCCATTCATAAGGTATCCAATGACAAGTTCAGGCTTTTTCATCTGAAGTCTCCGTAAAGTTTATGCTACTGGTTTATGTACAAACTGAAAGTTTATGCTACTTTCCAAGAGGTTGTGTTTGTAGCTCGGCGATTAATCGCTTGTATGTGTAAGTTCTGAAATTATATACGATGTGTCAATGGCGTTCAAGGTTTTTTAATGTTGGGGTAGCGTTGGGATTATAAATCCCTCCTACAAGAATCGGGATTACAAATCCCTCCTACGAAGGCCTAACGAACAGACAATCTGTGGTTCTTGTGTTTGCCGCTCCTCCTCAACAATACAGAGTCTTCGGCTTTCCCATAAATCCAATTACCAACGCTGCGAGGTCTTCGTTGGTGATAGCACTACGGAGTTGACGGTTGAGAATATCGGTTGCTGTCTGCCGCAAAGGGTAGCGATAAAATGACTTCAGCGTTTTGCTGGAGGCGTGCGCGGACACGTCCGCGTAAATCAATAATGCGTTCCACACCCTCGGTGGGTAGAAACGAATAGCACAAAATGGTCTCCGATGTTTGTCCAATTCGGTCAACCCTGCCTGCCCGTTGGACTAAGCGTATAATTGCCCACGGCAGATCATAGTTTACGACAATAGCAGAGTCCTGTAAATTCTGCCCTTCACTTAGGACATCTGTGCTGATGAGAATACGCAATTCATTATCTGCTGTGATGTCTTCTCGTCTATTATTGCTAACAGGGCTGAATCGGCACGCTAGCTCAGTTGGGTTTGACGAATCACCAGGTGCCGCTTCTATTTGCGTTAAACCTCGTTCTTTGAGAGTGTCTGTCAGATAATTCACAGTATCCGCAAATTGTGTGAAAACCAAGACTTTTTTGTCGGGATGTGTTTGTGTTAAGAGTTCCTCAAGTGCGTTAAGTTTCGCATCTTTTTCAGTATTCCATTCGCCGTATTGTTGTAAGATTTGGATGAGCGCATTTGCGTCCGTGGTTAGCTGATCCTTAAGAAATGGGAGGGATAGATCTGAACGAATCCACTTAAAACGTGTTTTGTACTGCGTTAAATAGAGTTTGTAAATATTGGCAGCGCGTTGTTGATAGTTTTCAGTGGTATATGAAGTGGTTTGTGCCTCAGTAATATCAATTGACATATCATCTTCATCGTCGGAGATACTGGAGATCAGACTAACATCATCGGGGTCTTCATCGCTGAAACGGGAATCGAGCATTGAAGCGTCAAGTCCGCCGATCGGGAACGGTTCATTGTTCTCAATCGCATAGAGGAAAATATGGTTTCGGAGGATGTGTTAATCGACAGACGCAAAAGTCGGCATGTGTGGCGGTTTCAAGTGTCTGTTGAAGTGCCGGAAGCAAAGGTTGGTCAATGTTATCGAAAATACGGGGCATTTAGGAATGTTCCTTTTTCTCTATAGTTTTCGATCCAGTACCGTTGGAAAACCGCACCTACCGGGCTTCTTTTGCTTATCATTATAAGTCACGATTAATAAATATCATCACGATTGTCGATTTGGACAATGCGGATCAGCCTGTTGTCTCTGTCAACTCGGTAAATGAAACGAATATCCCCGATCCGGTAGCGATAACGTTCTTTTATTCTGCCCCGGAGTCGCCTGATTGTTGTAGGATTTTCGTGATGAAAGGGAGAGTGGGTGATATACTCAAAAGCAGCATTAATTCGTTCCCGTGTTGTCCGATCTCGCCGCTGGATAAAGTCTTCAACTTTTCTTGGAAGAGGTTCAAGCGTGAACGGCTGATGCCTCACAGCCCGATCTCCTTCTTGATCTGTGACCAAGGTTTTCCACCGCCAGCATCCAATTCCTGTTCTGCCTCAGCAATATCTGCCAAGACATCCGGTTCTGAATTGATTAAGGCTGTTTCACGCCAATCAGCGAGGAAAATAGAAAGTGTTGCAGCGTCTTTTTTTTCTTCTGAGATTTGTGTTATTAGTTTGAGCAATTCCTCGAAGAACTCAACAAGTTCTTCAGGTTCTAACCACTTGTGCCAATCAAAGTACTTTGAAGTGGTAACAGATTTGACGAGCAATTGATCATTCATTAGGTGTCCAACAACAAGTTTAGGCTTTTTCATTTCAAACCTCTGTGTAGCCGGAATATCAAATTTATACAATTATACACTTATGTCTCACCGGAGTTCAAGATTTTCGAGCATCGAGGTTACAACCCCTCATAGACAGTCAGCGGGGTCGGCGGGGTTGCAAACCCCGCCAATAGAAGATAGTGATTACAGGTCACCGATGTAACAGGCGATGAAGAAGAGTGCGAAGTAGTAGATGACAGGATGCACTTCTTTTCTACGACCCGTCACTAACTTCAAAAACGCCAATGAAATCAATCCGAATCCGATGCCGTCTGTAATGCTGAAGGAGAGTGGCATCATCAACATGGTAAGGAACGCAGGGATGGATTCCGTGATGTCCTCCCAATCAATCTGGCTGACGTTCCTGAGCATCAACCCGCCGACAACGATGAGTGCCGGAGCGATAATCGGATAAAGCACGGCTGTCTGAGTAATCGCATAGCCACCCCCAACAATCTTAACGAGCGGATATAAGAAGAGGGACAGCAACATGCAAATCCCTGTAAAGACAGCGGTGAGCCCGGTACGTCCACCTTCGGCGATACCTGTTGCGCTCTCGATGTAGCATGTCACAGTTGAAGTGCCGAGACATGCACCACCGACGGTGCTTGCTGCATCCGTCAAAAGCGCAGGTCGGGCTTTCGTGAGTTTCCCCTCTTCGAGGAGTTCCGCCCTATAACCGATAGCCGTGAGCGTGCCAATACTATCGAACATGTCAATGGCAAAGAACACAAAGATGACGGGAATTAATTCCAACTTATCGAAAATGTTGGGAATTTTTAGTTTAAAGAGCGTTGGGGCGATAGATGGCGGTGACGCAGCAATCCCATCAAACGATGCGATTCCGAAGATGAGGTTCGCAACCGCTGAAACAAAAATACCGATCAGAATTGCGCCTTTCACTCTGCGTGCTATGAGTCCCAATGTGACGGCAATACCGAAGAGTGAGAGGAGTACGGGTCTGGAGTCGAGATCACCGCGGGTTATAAATGTGGCGGGATCTCTCGTAATGATCCCACTCATTTGTAGTCCGATGAAGGCAATAAACAGCCCGATTCCGATAGCAATTGCGTTCTGGAGCGAGGATGGCAGGGCGTTCATGATTGCTTCACGGATTCCCACAAATGAGAGTATAAGGAACAATAAGCCTGCTATGAAAACGATCCCTAATGCTTCCTGCCACGGTACACCTGAACCCAAGCAAACGTCAAAAACTAAATAGGCATTAAGCCCCATACCGGGTGCCAACACAACAGGATAGTTTGTAAAAAACGCCATGCCAAACGTCGCGAGTGCACTGGAAAGACAGGTCGCGACCATGACGGCACCGTAATCCATTCCAGCTTGTGAGAGCATGGAGGGTTGCACGAAGATTATATATGAAATCGTCATAAAGTTCGTGAAACCCGCAACCAGTTCGCGTCTTAGCGAAGTGTTGTTTTCTTTTAACCCGAATAATTTTTCTAGCATCTTTCCTCCTTTGTTGATGGTCAGCCCTCAGGTCGCTTCGCTTTCAGATGTCAGTCCAGAGAACATTGGCAGCTACAAAGGTTCGTAATGCCTGCAATACTTTACTGACTGCTGATTGCTGACTGCTGACTCCTATTAAAAGTTCGGCTGAAAGGCCGCATAAGGTAACTGTTCTCCCTTCAAACCGGCGAGTAAATTTTCCATCGCCATCGTTGCCATCTTCATCCGTGTTTGAACGGTAGCACTACCAAGGTGCGGTGCTATGATAACATTGTCTAAACTGAGGAGCGGATGGTCGGTATTAATCGGTTCAGGTTCGGTTACATCGACAGCAGCACCGGCAATCTGGCCATCTTTGAGAGCATCGTGTAAAGCGTAGTGGTCAACGACGGGCCCCCTCGCGATGTTAACTAAAATGGCTGTCTTCTTCATCAAGGCAAGCTCGGCTTTGCCAATGAGGTGTGTTGTCTCTTCCGTTAGCGGAACGTGGAGCGTCACGAAATCAGAGGCTTCCAGAAGATTTTCAAGTGTTACATACTCTACACCGAGTTCCTGTTCCCAGTCCTCTCTACGTTCACGTTTGTAATAGAGGACGCGCATATCGAAGGCTCTTGCGCGTTTCGCAACTGCATGTCCAATTCGTCCCATACCAACAATCCCCAATGTTGAGTGGTGTACATCGGTTCCCCAAAGAATGTTTGGGTCGTAGTACTTCCACTCCTTAGAAACTTGAACATGGTTGTAAGCGGGAACGATATTTCGAGCAGCGGCGAGCAGGAGTGCCATGGTCATGTCGGCGGTAGTATCACTGAGGACACCGGGCGTATGTCCCACCGCGATTCCCCGTTCTTCACAGGCTCCGACGTGGACGTGGTCATAGCCGACTCCCATAACAGAGATCGCTTTGAGATTCGGTGCCGTAGCAATCATTTCTGGAGTAACCAGTTCATGTCCATAAGTTAGCAATCCATCAAGAGGCGGGATCCTTTCGGCAATAGGCGGCAAAATGGCACTTGTATGCCACATATCAACGTCGCATTCCGCTTCGATCTTCGCACGGATTTCTTCGGGGATAGGACGTGTGATAAAAACTTTAAATCGTGACAAAGCGTTCCTCCTTTTCCGGTTATGACCTACGATAAAAGATCCGTATCGGTGTGCCGTGAAATCCAAATTCTTCCCGAATATTGTTGATAAGATATGATTCATACGGCTGCTGCACGCGATGGACGTTTCGTCCAAAGATTAGGAAAGTCGGCGGTTTTGTTTCCACTTGCGTGATGTATTTGAGTGCAGGTCGCGCTCCCTTAACGCGCGGGGGCGGGTGCGCGTTCCGTAACTCCAGAAGCAGGTCGTTGAGTGCTGGTGTGGGGATATGGGTGCAATACTCACGGTAAACCTCAAGGGCAGTTGCTAATATTTGGGTAACGCGTTGCCCTGTCAGTGCAGAAACAAAAACGCGTGGAACGTAGCCGAGTCGTGGAAGCTGTGCATCTATTGTATCCATAAACGCTGGGTGTGTCGTGTTATCCTTGTTGATGATGAGGTCCCATTTATTCATGACCAAAATAGAGGCTTTCCCCTGCCGTTCAATGAAATTGGCGATCGTCTTATCCTGCTGTGCGACATCTTGGGTTACATCCAGCACGAGTACGGCGACATCGCTTTGCCTAATGCTGTGTATCGCACGTTTCACAGTGACAGATTCAAGTTCATCGTTGATAACCGATTTACGTCGCATGCCTGCTGTGTCAACGACCTCAAAAGGGATGTTATCGTGAACGATCCGTATATTCACTGCATCACGCGTCGTGCCGGGTCGGTCATCAACAATCATCCGTTCTTCACCCAAGAGGTTATTAATAAGGGAAGATTTTCCGACATTCGGTCTACCAACAATCGCAATTTTTATTGCTGCAGGTGCCTGGCGGACTGTTTCGTCAGTTTCCGGCAGAGTTTCTACGACACGGTCAAGCAGTTCTCGAATCCCATCGTTTTGGACACAGGATGTCCACATCGGCTCTTCCAGACCAAGCCTATAAAACTCGGCGGCTTCATTGCGAAATTGTTCGCTGTCTACTTTATTGACGACGAGGCAAATCGGTTTGTCAGCGGCTCTGAGTTTGTCAGCGACGATTAGGTCGTGCGGCATGATACCGGTTCGCGCGTCAACAACGAAAAGAACGAGGCTCGCTTCAGCCAAAGCGGCATCTACCTGTGATTGAACGTTATCAATAAGTCGATCATCCGGATCAACGTCCAAACCACCTGTATCAACGATGGTAAAGGGGCGATCCCCCCATTCCACATCCGCATAGTTCCTATCGCGCGTTACGCCCGGAGTATCATGGACAACGGCGAATCTACGCGAGGAACGGAAACTTTTAGAAACCTTCGGCTTTTGGTTTTCAGCAAAAAGATTTTCTTGCTGATTGTTGACGGAAACCGATGGCTGCTGGCTATTTCCAGCGATTCGATTGAAGAGTGATGATTTCCCGACATTCGGTCTGCCGACAATCGCAACAATGGGGTGTCCGGTTTCCATTTTTCTAATGTTCCTTTTTGAAGAGGCTATCAGCGGGAATGGCAATCGGGGCGGGTTGCTCCGCAACCCTTTCGGCATGCTTCGCAGTGAGAACAAAGATTTAGAAGAAAACCCTCTTTTCTTTGCCGATAGCCGATAGCCGACTGCCTCTTTGCCGACTGCCTTTTCTCTTAAGGGTGTTTTCCAATTGTCTCTCTATCGTTGGAAACAGCGATAACCGATTTTATCACAACAATGATAGGAATTGCAAGCAAAACCCCCCAAAAACCGAGTACGGCTGCTCCAGCAATCACAGCGAACATAATTAGCAATGGATCCACATCAACAGCAGAACTCATGATTTTGGGAGAGATAAGCGAGTTGTCAAGCGTCTGAATACCGAGGATGGCACCTAACACAACAGCACTACGAACAAGGAAGTCAAATATGCCGAAGTCTCCAGCCGCGAGTCCCATCAGCATTGCTATATAGGCGAAACCGCCACCGATAAAGGGACCAAAGGTCGGTATCGCATTACAGATGCCAGCGAGCAACCCGATAACCAAAGCGAACGGCACACCGATAATGCTGTACGCAATGCAGGAAACCACGGACACAATCGCAATCACCGCGACTTGCCCTTTTAAGAACTGTTGAAGATTTTTATCAATTTCGCGTAGATAGGTCTTGACGGTCTCACGATAGCGTTCGGGCACCAGCATAATGAAACTACGGAAATAGTTATCAAACGACTGGCTTGCATAGACAAACACGATGAAGGCGAACAACACTGTGGCGAGAAATCCACCGAACCCAAAAGCGATCGAACCTGCGAATTGGAACCCTTCTGTGATAGCCTCGCTACCTGCTTGCGCAATTGTTGGTATTCTTTCCGTCAAATATGATTTTACCTGTTCAACGATAGGTTGGTCCTCGTAAGCGTGGATGATGCCCTCTTTATACGTCGCAAAGGGTTTCCATCCGGCTGTAGATGTTGCGCGATGCCGGATGACAGTCGCATTACCGGCGTATACACCGGAAGATGCCGAGGCTAACAGCGAAATTGTCGCCGTTCCCTCTGCGCCTTCTACCTTTCGCCACTCGTTTCCAAGACGATGCCATTCATAGAGCCCCTTGGGCGTACCGGCGTATAATTCAATATCGGACCCCTGTGAGGTGCCATCTACACCTGCAAGCGCGTAAACCTCTTCTGTTATCGGTGAAAGTGGTTCCCATTCGAGAGCAGAGTCTTCCAGATACCAATGCACAGTTGTGACTGTAGATGGAGGAATCGTCTGCTCTGGCGTTTCAGTTTCGATAGCCGCTATACTGGCGACATACGTTATTCTATCACCATTTCTATCCACAACAGAGATAATACTGACGATAGATCTTTCGGCATAAATTTCAGGGGCAACTTCACGCCACGTTTGTCCTGAGTCTTTACTATTGTAAAGTCCTTTTTGCGTTCCGACGTAGATTTGGGTATTATCCCAAATTGGAATGTTGGTAGCTTGGACAGGAGCAATATCAAAGGGGGTACCCTCTACCTTGTGCCAGATTTTCGGTGTGATGTCCTGAGTACTTGTATCTCCGTTGATTGTTTCAACGTCTTCAGCGGGGAGTGTTCTGTAATACCTATATAATCCACTTTGGGTACCGGCGTAGATAACATCTCCACCTGTCGTAAGTGTCTGAATTGACTTACCGAGGAGCGCACCGTTCGTGATACCGATACGCGGGAGTTTGTCTACGATGTCCTGCTGAATTTCATAAACCCCATGATTCGTCCCGAGATAGAACGTTTCTGTCGCTTGTTCGTTTCTTTTTGTAGTCTCGTCCTCATGTAGGGGTGAGGTAACCTTGCCTGTACTGATAGCAACCGCCTCGAAGGTTTCACCGATGGCATACGGCAGCACAGTTTCATAATAAAACTTCAGCAATCCACTCCCCATTTGGCTGGCTTGCTTGCTAACCTGTTTTCCAGTGTAGAAAAGCAACCCGCCACAGACAAGCACAATCAGTACAGTTGCGATTCCGCGTTGATAGCGCGCTTTGAAGGGGAAAGAATTCCAGAGAAACCTGAAGATATAAGCAAATCCAAACCCTAAAATGAAGGGCGTTAGCACACCTAACAAACGTATAAAAATCCACATAGCAATCATCAGTATTTCCAGAATGACGATACTTCTGATGTCGATCCAGCGGTAAACGCGGATAAGCAACACAATCAGCAGTATCGGCACTATCGGGTGTAACAGCAGGATCCGGCTACTTTCTGCGGAAGAACCTTTGTAGTAGGCGAATGCTATCCATCCGGCGGCGAGCACGACACTAATGATTGCGAGAATTGCTGCGCCGCTGAGTGCTGGTTGCTGTGGGTTTGGTTCGTTTTGTGTATCCATTATGTGCATTTGAGGGCTGGCGAGGTTTCAAACCTCGCCAGCGTTATAGATTGACGGTATAAGGAAGGATGGAAGGAGGTTTTTCCAACCTTCCATCCTTCCAGTTTTCGATTTTTCAACGGAAGGGATGGAAGGCTGAGGCTTCCATGCTTCCAGATTAAGCATATCAGAGGTTGCTATGTGGTAGCTGAGGCTTCGGTTGTATCTCTGTCTCTGGATTCATACGTCTCAATCACGCCTGCGCCGATGCTGTCGCCCCAGACGTTAACTGTGGTACGGAATCGGTCGAGTAGCCAATCAATGGAAAGAATCAGCGTTATCCCCTCAACCGGGAGATCAACAGCTCTGAGCACGATAACCATTGTGACAAGCCCTGCTTCCGGAATCCCCGCCGCGCCGATAGCTGCTAAAGTCGCGGTGAGCACCACAACCACCTGTTGCGCTGGATCCATGGAAATCGCATAGACTTGTGCGATGAACATGACAGCGACCGCCTCGTAGAGTGCGGTGCCATCCATGTTAATGGTTGCGCCCAACGGAAGCACAAAGCTGGAGGTCCGTCTGGAGACACCGTTCTGGTTCTCAACGCCTTCCATCGTTAGGGGCAAAGTCGCGCTTGAACTCGCTGTCGAAAAGGCGTTGAGTAAAGCGGTTACCATACCTTTGAAATAGTTAAGCGGATTTCTACGTCCGAGGAACAGTAAGAGTATCGGTAAAATGATAACAGCGTGTACGCCAAGCCCTAACACAACTGTTGCGCTATACTTACCGACAGCGACAAGTTCGGGCCAGAAACCGGCGAACCCTTTTGCCTCGCCTATCCTGCCGGCAATTAAACCGAAGATACCCACGGGCGCGACATACATTATCCAATGGACGAGTTTCATCACCGCCTCATTTAATCCTGAAATCACGGAGATGACGGGTTTGCCAACATCACCAAGCATGGATAAAGCCGCACCGATGAGAAGCGAGAAAAAGATTAGAGGCAAAATGTCGGTGTGCACCATCGCTTTGAAGACGTTTGAAGGGATCATTCCTTCTTTGCCGGTCTTCTCGTTGCCGAGGAACACCTCTTTGATGGTGTTGCCCATTGTCCGCTCCGTTTTGTCGGACATTCTTGTGGCGATCGGCAGGCTGATGTCAATGCCTTCACCGGTACTTTCGGGTTCTATCTGGACGAGCCGACCGTCAGAAAATAATAGGCGTTCCCCATCGTCTGTAGTGACGTAACGGGCATCCCTGAAGGGTTGCCACGATTTTACTGTGACTGTTGTTCCGTCAATGGATTCGACTTCACCCCGTATGTCCTGGTCGGTGAGGGTAACGACATATTTATTGTTATAAGTCCGATTGAATTCGCCACTCATTTCAAGCGTGAGCATCTCAGTGCCAGAGAGTGTGTAACTCAGATCGGCACGTTCTTCGCCTTGTGACAACCCCTTCCCCGGCGAGATGATGTTCACGAGAATTATCCCAACGAGAACGGAGAGCGCGGTTGTCGCCATGTAGTAGAGGACAGTCCGTCCACCGATGGAGCCGATGTTGCGGATGTCGCCTAAATTCGTTATCCCCACCACCATGGACAAGACAACAAGCGGTACTACTATCATCTTTAGCAGGTTTAAGAATACCTCACCGAGTATTGTTGTGTGGATTGCGTAGTTTGGTGCGTAGCCTCCGATAAGTGCCCCCGCAACGATTGCAATGATAATTCCGTAGAGTAGACCAAGGCTGACCTTGGGTTTACTTTCATTTCCGTTTTCATTCATAGTTTAACTCCTTTTTATTGGTTGTCAGCACGCCTGCTATGCAGGCTTTCAGTTATCAGTTTTTGGCTGAAGAGAAGCTTGTGGAATTCACGTAACGTACAACTGCCACAAGGCTTAACTGACAACTGACAACTGATAACCGAGAACTATTTCCTTATCAACATTTTTCTGGTGGCGTTAAAGTCGCCTGCAGTTAATGTGTAAAAATAGACACCACTCGCGACTGATTCGCCTACGTTATTTTTCCCATCCCAAAATGCGGCACGGGTGCGGGTTTGATAGATACCAGCGGGCATTTGTCCGAATGCTAATGTTCGGATCAAACTGCCGTTCACAGCATAGATACGCAAGGTAACCTCAGCCGGTTCGGACAGTTGATAGGGTATCCATGTCTCTGGATTGAATGGGTTTGGATAGTTGTGAAGTAAGGCGGTTTCTTCTGGGATAAATAGTGCCAAAAGCCGTTCAAGGTTGGCGATGCCTTGTTGGAAGGCAATAGAACCGTCGTTTTCAATTTGCGCCTGTTCTATCCAAGCCTGTATCATGGCTGGATCTATTCCCTCTATATCATCTACAGCAAAAATTAAAGGTGCAGCTGAGGTCGTTGACTCGCCTAAGTGTTGCGCCACGATGATAAGATCCTGGATATTGACAACACCATCACCATTCATGTCAATTTCCGAGTTGGCAGGCACGGTTTTCCCGAAGTGTCGAGCAACAAGCACCATATCCAGGATATTTACCTGTCCATCTCGATTCACATCCCCGGTAGCGAGTTGCCTTTCTACTGTGATAACAACCTCATGTGGGCCCGCGGGGATGGACACACCCGTGATGGCAGCGAGTTGAAAGTTTTCAAGTTTCAACTGCGTCTGTCCAGTTGTTTTTGCTGTAAATGTCACCGACAACAGTGTTCCTTTACCGCTGACCCCGTCTTCGCCGAGTCTTGCTGAACTCAGTTTGGTAATTTTGCCGGTCGTATTATCAATTGTTCCTTTTTGGAAGAAAGTTGCTCCGCCTCCTGTTTTCAGGAAATCGCCTTCGTTGACTTCAACTGCTTCAACCACAGTTGGATCAAAGGCAATATCAAATTGCCAGCCTGCTAAATTTTGGACATTTGCCGCGCTGAGGTCGAGCGTAAATGTATCATCAACATGGATTTGAGGCTTGGAGAAAACATATTCAACACGCGTTTTTGTTGATGCCGTTGATACTGTATACTCCGTGCCTTCTTCAAAACCGAAAAAGCCGCTCCACCAACCGGTACCTGCGTCATCAATTGCAACCAACAAGGTATTTGTCCCTTGTTTTAAAGTGACAGACAAGAAATCATGATAGTTAAAAACCTGCCCATGCCTACTCCGCCAAATCAATGACTGATAAACCAATCCTCCATTGAGCCAGATTTTTACCCGACCCCCTGTTCCAAAAAACATGTTGGGACTCTGTTCGCGTGGTGAATCCAGAACGATAGATCCATAGATGATACGATTTTTCTTATCGTTATTGGCTTCACTACCGATCTCATCTAACATATCAACAATATTCATATCGCCTGATGGTGCGATTTTTCCTTGTGTCCACAAGTTATTTCCAACGGACTCTCCTTTTATAACACCGTTGGTTGCAGCTTGCTGTTCAGTTATGGTGCCTGCACTTGCCTCCGCGAGTAAATCAGTTTTACCATCAAGGCGTTCACCGGGAACAGTAACCCATGACCAAGGCCCCTCTATCTTCGGACCGCCCGTCGGGACTCCTGGGTTAAAAGCGCGTGAAATGATTGTTGTCTCAGATAACTCTGCTAAAGGTGAAAAGTCGGATATTGAATTATGGTGAAGTCCTAACCATTTCAAATTGATGAGTGGTACTAATGATGATACGTCCGAGATACTATTCCTTTCAAGACTCAGCCGTTTTAAATTCGTTAAACCCGACAAAGGCGATACATCCGATATATCATTTCCAACCAGATACAATTCTTTTAGTGCCGTTAACTTGGCCAATGGCGAAATATCAGACGCTTTTGACCCACAAATATCCAGAGTTTCCAATTGTGTCAAGCCAGCAAGAGGAGAGAGGTCAGAGATTGGGTTACCCCATGTCAGAAAGTGTCTTAGTTTGGCAAGTCCAGCAAGAGGGGAGAGATCAGAGATTCCACCATCGCCTACAAGAGTTATGTGTTCTAAGTTTGATAAACCCGTGATTGGGGATAAACTTTCTATTGGATTGTGCCAGACATCTAATACTCTCAAGTTGGTTAATTCAGAGAGAGGTGAGAGGTCGGCTATTTGGTTATCATGTGCAGCTAAATAATCTAAATTTATAGCAAACTCAAGCCCTGTCAACTCTTGGATACCTCTGTTATTGGCAACAAGACTTGTCAACGTTACCATTTCCTCTGCTGTAATAGAAACAACTGTAGTATCACCTTTACCAAGTGCTTCTGCAATTGCGGCGCGAAGGTTCGGATCGGGAATGACAACCTCGCCAGTAAGAATATTTGTGCTTTGTGAAAGAACGGCTAAAACGGAGAAATCTGTTATTGGATTCTTGGTCAGATTTAGCCATTCCAAGTTAGTTAATTTTGCTAAAGGAGATACGTCAGAAACATTGTTCAATTCAAGGCTTAGCCATTTCAGATTGCTTAAATCTGTCAAAGCCGATACATCCGAGATATTATTCCATGAAAGATTTAGCCATTTCAGATTAGCTAGCATTGCTAAAGGCGATAGGTCTGAGATAATGTTGTTTCTATGGAGATTCAGTTTTGTAAAATGTTCTAAACCTCTTAAACTTGATAAAGACGATAAGTCCGAAATGTTACAATCGACAAGATACAGTGTTTTCAAATTTTTTAAGTTATCTAAAGGTGGTATATTTGCTAATTTGGCACCGCAGAGATCAAGTGTTTCCAGTTTCGATAAATTGACGAGCGGTGACATGTCAACGATCGGACTGCCCCAAGAGTGAAAGGTTTTCAAGTTAACTAATCCTGAAAGTGGTGATATGTCAGATAGTGGGAACTCGTTTATTGATAGTACTTCTAATTGCGTGAAACCTGCAATAGGCGATAAGTCGGATATAGGATTGTGATCAATCCTTAACTCGCGCAGTTTGGTTAATTTAGCGATAGGAGATAGGTCAGATACCTGATTGCTTACAAACCGTAACTCGTGCAGTTTGGTTAATTTAGCAATAGGAGATAGATCAGATACCTGATTGTGTTCAAACCATAGGTTTTCCAAATTTATAGCAAACTCAAGTCCTATTAAATCTTGAATACCTCTGTCATTGGCAACAAGACTTGTCAATGTAGCCATCTCCTCAGCGGTAATAGAAACAACTGTAGTATCACCTTTACCGAGTGCCTCTGCAATTGCAGCGCGGAGGTTCGGATCGGGTATAGTCACTTCACCAGTAAGTATATTTATATTTTCGGAAAGTGCTTCTAAAGGTGAGAAATCTGTTATTGGGTTGTTGCGGAGGTTTAGTTCGCCTAAGTTGGTTAACCCTGCCAAGGGCGATACATCTGATATTTCGTTATTGACGATATGTAAAGTTTCTAAACGAGTTAACCCCGCCAATGGCGAGAGATCTGAGATCGCGTTGTGAGGAATTATAAGAAATCTCAACTCTTTCAATCCTGCCAGAGATGAGATATCTTCTATACCGCAATCGTAAAATATCAGTTTTCTCAGGTTTGTTAGGTTCGCTAACGGTGCAAGATCTGATATTGGAATACGACCAAAGTCTAACCATCTCAATTTTGTCAATCCTGCAAGAGGGGATAGATCTTTTATCGGGACATCCCAAGCATGCACACCCTCAAGGTTAATCAATCTTCCAAGTAGCGACAGGTCAAATGCCGGGCTGTCAGAAATCCATACCTCTTTTAATGTTGTTAACTCCATAAGGGGAGAAAAATCAGATATCACGTTATCAGTAAGAACTAAATCTTTTAGACGAGTCAATCCTTTAAGCGGCAATATATCTGATATTAAGTTATCCTGGACATCTAAGAAATCTAGTTTTATTAGCCCCGCAAGGGGCGATAAATCTGATACTGAATTACCACCAATATGTAGAAATTTGAGATTCACTGCGAACTCAAGCCCCGTTAAATTGTTAATATTTTCCTTGCGCGGCTCATCATAATTCCTTGCGTCCAGATCAGTCAACATCGTCATATCTTCTACCGTAATCGGATCACCAGGTGCTTTGCCGAGTGCTTCAGCAATTGCCGCGCGGAGGTTTGGGTCCGGAATGTATACACCAGCACCCGGAATGCGTTCTGGACGCTCCACGACTGGTGGAAGGGTGCTATCAGGAGTATTGAGCGCAGAGATTACATCATCAAAGTAAGATGTCCACGCATCCCGTTTCACAGTGCCGTTCACATCTACGAGGGTTTGTAATCCCAAGTTTTTTAAGCTCTGTTTCTCACGGATCTGTGTGAGCAAGGCATCCGTTTCCAAGCCGACTGCGGCAGCAGCATCCGAGGCATTTAGGGGTGCTTGAAACGATTCATGAAACCGTTGGATCGGTTCATTTTCATGTTGCTTGAAGAAGCGTTGTCTGGATGCGTCATCCGAAAACGGACCGCCAATCTTTTCTAGTGCCTGCTGAAACCTGAGTGTATCTTTTGCAACCAGGTTATCAAGCACGGACTGTTTAGCGTAGAGTCGTAGTGCTTGTTCTTTGTTATACGGCTGGTTTTCATTTTGTTCAATCGCCGCACGCACACTATCTTCAAACTTCTTCATGCCTTGCGTATGGCACCCGATACACGAGAGACCGTTCCGAACCGTAGGATCGCTGGCGGCGGGATTAGAAACGATGTCAATTGGTGCGTCGTTCAGTCGGTTACCATTCGCGTCAACCAGCAAGTACGCCTGCAAACCGTTGGGGAGATTGAAGATAATTTCGCCACCATCGTGTGTGAAATCAAGGGGATGTGTAAAGATATTCTGTGAACCTACGCTCCCAGCAAAGTCGTAACTTTTCCAATATGCGCCATACCGAGACGTGTGGCGTTCCACAACGCGGTTGTTTGAGGAGACACCCGAATCGTTGAAACCCGCACGCCAGACATCTATCCCTGGGGCGTTTCTGATATTACTCGCAACATTCACCTCCAGTTGTGCCTCTAACACACGGTCTGTTTGTGGAAGACCTAAAATGTCGTGATAGAGTGGTGGTAACGAAGCAGTCGCAAGGAACCAATCGACATGGACAAATGGCACTGTGCTGCCCGTTTCCGTCTGTAGGTGTGTCAGTTTCTCAAGGAGACCGGCTTGTGTTTCCGGATCAAACGCAATGTTGTAGGGATATACTTGCTCAATTTGTGTCCAGACATCGGTCGTGGTATTCCATTCATAACGCCGTAGGTCAATATAGAAGATTGTTTGTGCCTCATCAATGGGTATTGGGTTCGTAATCTCAAACTTCCACGAGAGGCTATTTATCAGTTTAGAGAGCGCGATCCGATAGTCGCTGAGGGTTTCAGGTGCTTCACCGGCATTATAGAGATGCGTCATCGTAAAATAGCGTGCGGAAGGACGGTCAAAGGGATCCAGTGATTTTAGGTGGGTTCGGATGGTATCAAGTATTGTATCTGTGGTTATGAAATTGGTGTCGTGCTGGACATTCCAATCTGGCGCGCCAGTGGTAATCCAACGGGCAATTGTCTCAACAGCTTCTGGTGAGAGGGGTGGTAGGTTGAGCGGCATTTGTGGACCATTCTCAGTCGGTCCAAGGAGTCGTTTATAGAATTCTGAATTTTCTGGGTTTCCTGGGATGACGACCTGAGTGTCAATAAGGGCATTTCGCTCAATCAAGAGTGCTTCCTTAAAGGAACCGGAGGGTCCATGACAATTCGAGCAGCTTTGCTGAAAAATAGCGGACACCTGTTGTGCGAGGTTTTCTTGGGCATCTGCTGTTGCAAACGCTAATCCGACGCATATTAGAATGACTATAGGGAGGTATTTTCCGATTTTCACAATCAATTCCTATTTGGTTGCTTCTAAACGTTCAAGTGCTGCGCGTAGTTTTTCGAGTTCGGCTTCGGCATCTCGCCGGGCGCGGGCTTCTTCAGATGCGCGATTCTCCGCTTCAGATGCGCGATTCTCCGCTTCAGATGCGCGAGCCTTCGCTTCGTCTACATGCTCACGAGATGGCCCCACCCACGTCTCCGTGACTGGATCATACAGCCGCAGCACGCCATCGCGTTCACCTAACTCCAAACCTAACGTCTCACACGGAAGCCTACCCTCTACAAACACTATTTCTTGATATGTATCCCCTACAAGCCGAAATCCGACGAAGGCTGGATCAATCTCACCATAAGGGTCGTAGATGCAATACTCTTTGACCCGTAGAATCTGCTCATAAATCGCCTTCTTCTCGTTGAAGTCTTTTGCATACGTGCTCGGACTTGCCAACTCCAGCACAAAATCGAGGTACGGTTGCTGCTCCCAGGTCTTATACGTCCGCAGGTCTTTTTTAGCCACCCCGCGGACCATGAACACATCAGGCGAGATAACTTTACGCGGGTTGCCTTCTTCATAATAGAGGAACATGTTACCGCAGACATGCACATCCGGGACATCCCGGAAATGCCGATCTATCGTTTCTATCATATCTAAAAGGAGTCTGACATGTCTTCCACTTTCTGCCATCGGTTCTCCGTCTGATTCGGGATAGACGAGTGTCGGGGCAGTGCCTATTCTTTTTTCCATCGTGCTATCTCCTTTATTTTTTGGTTGTCAGTCATCAGTTATCGGTTGTCAGTTATAGTGAAGCCCGAAAATATGTAGCCAGTTGGTCAGCAAACTAACCCCCCACCGCCGCTGGCGAGGATTGTATCCTCGCGTCCCCACAATGTCCAAGTAATTGTGGGCTTTACTATAACTTCTTGTGGCGAGTACAAATTGTGTTACTGTCACAAAGCGTCTCGGACTGAAAACTGATAACTGATGACCGATAACTCTTTCTACCTTAGCCGTCTGCATCAACGCGGATGGAGAGTTCTTCTAACTGTGCATCCGTTACAACCGATGGGGCATGCGTGAGCGGGCAAAGTCCCTGTTGCGATTTGGGAAATGCGATGACTTCACGGATGTTTTCTTCGTTCCGCATTAACATGACGATTCGGTCTAAACCTGGGGCGATGCCTGCATGTGGGGGTGTGCCATACGCCAACGCCTCTATGAAATAGCCAAACCGACTTTCGACCTCTTCCGGCGTGATGCCCAAAACGTTGAAGACCTGCTGTTGGATATCCCATTGGTGAATCCTGACACTTCCGCTACAGATTTCATACCCGTTACATACGAGATCGTAGTGTTGGCTCTGGACCTTCCCTGGATCCGTTTCTAACAGCGGTAAAGTCTCTTCCGTCGCGCCTGTGAACAGATGGTGGAAAGGTTCGTACCGATCCTCTTCCTCGTTCCACTCAAACAGCGGATAATCGACAATCCACAGGAAGTTATATTGGGTTTCGTCAATAAGGTCGAGCTTTCGTCCGAGATGGAGGCGGAGATTGCCGAGTGCATCGGCGACGACTTTCGGTCTGTCAGCAACAAAGAACATAATGTCGCCCGGCTGCGCACCCGTTCTCTCTTGCGCCGTTTCAAGTTGCTCTGTTGTGAAAAATTTGACAATGCCGGAGGAAAACCCATCTGGTGTGACTTTGACCCATGCCAAGCCTTTTGCTCGGTAAGTGGCAACAAACTCGGTCAGATCGTCGATGTCTTTGCGTGAAAAGTCTGCCCCACCCGGCGCAGCGATAGCTTTGACTTCTCCACCGCTTTCCAAGGTGCGTGTGAACACCTGAAAATCACAATCCGCCATAACATCTGATAGGTCGGTGAGTTCCATCCCAAATCGCGTATCCGGTTTGTCGTTTCCGAAACGTGCCATTGATTCATGATAGGGCAGACGTAGGAAAGGTGTCTGGACAGGAATGTCACCCGCGTCCTCAAATATTCGTTTCATCAACCCCTCGGTCACCTCAAGTACATCGTCCACCCCTGCGAATGACATCTCAATATCGAGCTGCGTGAACTCCAGCTGTCTGTCGGCACGTGTATCTTCATCGCGGAAGCATCGCGCGATTTGGAAATACCTGTCAACGCCACTCATCATGAGAATCTGCTTAAACTGCTGCGGTGATTGCGGAAGTGCATAGAACCTGCCGGGATAATGACGACTCGGCACAAGGACATCGCGTGCCCCTTCAGGCGTGCTGTTCATCAAAATAGGTGTCTCAATTTCAAGGAAACCCTGCTCGTTCATGTAGTTACGCGCTGCGAGTGCTGCCTGATGCCGCATTGCCAAGGTTTTTTGCATGTCGGGACGACGCAGATCAATGAACCGATAGCGCATCCGAATGTCTTCTGCCACGTCAATATCGTCTTCAACCGGAAACGGCGGCGTTTTGGCAGTATTCAGAATCTGCAGAGAATCCACAGCGACTTCGATCTCACCCGTATCAAGTTCTGGATTGACTGTGCCTTGATAGATGCTGAGACCGTTTTCCCCCCCCACATCTTCACTGGCAATGTGATATGTCCGATTATTTTCGACATCGGTGAGCAGCCATCGTTCGCTTGGAACGCGGGTTGCTACCTCAATTTCTTCGGAGAGGGTGTATTTAGTATCAACATCCGAAAACAAGGTTCGGAACGCGGGGGAAAGGGTGCCATCGGCGAGTTCTGCCTGATACGCCACATCTGCGTGGAAGAGCAATTCGCCCGGATCACGTTCACGGACGGTGCCGCTGACGTTCAGCACGAATTCACCTCTAACAGCATCGGCGAGAGCGTGTGCTTTTTCGTCAATCTGCGGGTCAAAGACGACTTGTGTGATGCCTGTTCTGTCGCGTAAATCGACGAAGATGACCCCACCGTGATCGCGGCGACGTTTAACCCAACCGTTGAGTTGCGCGGTCGTTCCGGCATCGGTTAGGCGCAGGTCACCACAATAATGGGTTCGTTTTAAACAAGGCGATGTGGTTTCTTGGGTTTCTTGAGACATTGTTAGATATTCCCTTGCTTGTTTACCAGATGCAAGGGTTCCTCCTATTCAGAAATTCCCACCATTTACGGTAGGCATTTTACATCATTAAACACCGAATCGTTTCCGAAATTCACATCAAAACCGCACCTGCTCAATAAGCAAGACACTCAGACAGTTAGCCTTGACAACATCAGAAACGATGGATGAATATCAATTAAAAAATATTATCTTTTAAGTTGTTCAAGTTCACTTTGAATCTGTTCTTTGGCACTCAGTAGATCGCTCGAATCAGCGGTGACACGGATGACTGCATCAATTGCTTTCAAAGCGTTGTTGTAGGCCTCTATCTGTTTCTCCAGCTGGTTCCTGGCGGCGTAAACGTTTCCGAGAACGTAATAGGACCGCCACGAATTGACATCCACTGCGATGCCCTTCTTTCCATATTTTTCGGCTTCAATTATGTTTTCCAATTGCAGATGGAGTCCCGCCATTGCCGCAAAAATGGGTGCTGGCAATTGCAAAGATGTCTCTTGCCGTTCAAGCCGTTCGTAGGTGCGAAGCGCGTCTTTGTAGCGTTCTTGGCGTTCGTACAGCGGACCTAAGAGCAGGTAAACCTCAAATCTCTTTGGATCGCGTCTGAGTAATTCCTCCAACTCCATTGCTGCCTTTCCGAGTTCACCTTGCATCTCATACAACGTTGCCAAGTGGAGGTGTCCCTGAATGTCATCAGGGTTTTGTGCCATCGTCTGCTGTACCTGTCGTTCAATCTGTTGGAGTTCTTCCTGTTCACCTTCGCGAATCAAACCTGCGACAACCCCAAAGTTATAGCGAATCGTCTCGTCAACAGGATTGAGTTCCACTGCTTCGTTCATGAGTGCCGCAGCATTTTGATACTGCGCGCTCGCATAAGCAATTTGTCCACGAATCAGTCTCTGTGTGGCTCTAAAGTAGGTGTCAAGCTTCTCTCGTGCCTCCCGTTTCTCTGCGAGTGTCGCGCCGTAGTTTGTGAGGTAAGGCAGCACCCGTTCCCGATATTCTGCCATCCCTTTAACGTTTTGTGTTGTCGTGCCCACCAAGTCCGCCCCACGGAAGAATTCCAATCGAGGGCGATTGTCTGTGTGGATAGGTCCGATGCCTGCGTATTTACGGACATTCTCAGGTCCCATCATGAATGAATCGAGCAGCGACATCCCATCCAGATCATCGGCAGCAAGCCCTTCACGAATACTCGCTATCTGTGAGCGCTCGATGAAGTTTTTGTAGTCAATCCGCAGCGGTTCAAGTGTGCCGATAAGAATCACAAAATCCGGTGTGTACTTATACCAGAGTGTTGTGTGCGGGAACACCTCAGTGAAGGTGCGCACAATCATCTTATAGTGCGCCTCTGGCAAGCGATGCAACGGCACCCATTGACACATAATCCCATCTTCGCTCAAAATCCGACGACACAAACGGTAGAAGTCGGCGGTGTAAATATTAGAACTCCCCGCACTGACGAGCGGATGGATGATACCCGTCGAGATCATATCGTATTTGGTCTTTGTCATCAGGATATGGTTTCGCCCATCGTTGAGCCTATAGTTAAACTGCGGGTTTTCAAACACGTTCCCGTTGACGTGGGTGAAATACTTCTGTGCAGCGGAAATTACGCCGTTTGACAGTTCCACCGCGTCAACTTGCACACCGTGCTGTGTTATGGAATACGAAGTAAGTCCCATACCGAACCCGACGACGAGCGCACGTTTCGGACGTGGATGTAATAGCAACGGTAGATGGGCAATGACGCGATGCGACGGTGAATCCCAGCGTGAGGCATCCGCTGCCTGATTTGTATCTACATAGAGGCGATAGACTCCTTCATCATCTTTCAACGTTGTTACGGTCGCGTCCACCTCTTCATTGTAATCAACGAGCGTGTCGCCAGGGCGTTGCGTTTTGAAAATGGCACTTTTCAGAAAGAGCGGTTGATTCACGGTGAGCAACATGATAACAGCCAATCCAGCGTTGAGGATCGGCATCCCAATGCTTACGCCTTGTAAGAGCGATTTCCCGGTTTCAGCCCGCCATTCGCCTCTCAAGACAAGAAAACACCCGATGCCTGTGTTCAAGGCGACTGTCAGCACAATGCTCGGTCGGATGCCCAGAAGTGGGATCAAGATGAATCCTGCAAAAAACGCCCCTAAAATGCTCCCGACTGTGTTGACTGCATAGACGTTCCCAATGCTCCTGCCCAGTTGACGTGCGCTGCCGGTATAGATTTTCGTCACAAGCGGAAAACTCGTGCCCATCAGAAACGTTGGAAGGCACATCACAAGGAAACAGGAGAAGAACGCCCAGAACCTACTCCCACCAAAGGTGGACTGGAACGCGCGGCTCATGCCGTACAACTCCTCAAACGCGGGCATTAGAAGAAGCGCGAAAAGTCCGATACCGAGTTGAACGATACCGAAAACTGCTACGGGGTGTTTAATCCGGTCAACCCAACGTGCAAATACCATACTCCCCAGCGCGATGCCGAACAGGAACGCAGCAAGCATCGTCGCGAACGCATACGTCGTGCTTCCGAGGAAGAAGACCATGATGCGTGTCCACAAGACTTCATAAGCCAAAGCACAAAACCCGGAGATGCCTATTGCCCATAATACGAATTTAGAGTTGTCGATTGTCGGCTGTGGGTCGTCGGCTATCGGCTGTCGGCTATCAGCAAGAAAATCTCTTTGTTGATCGCTGACATCTTCTGTTCCCGGTCCCTTCTGTGCTAAGACTAACGCAACCGCCGCTACACCGAAATTGATGGCGATACCGACACCGAGTGTCCATTGAACACCTAACGCTTCAATTAGAAAAAACCCTGCTGCCACAGTTCCGATAACAGCACCGAATGTGTTCAACGCATACAGAATTCCGATGTTGGTGCCGAGCTGCTCCAACCTTTTCACAAAAAAGCGGGTTAGCACCGGTAAAGTGCCACCCATCAGCGTGGACGGAATTAGCAGGACCCCGAACGTTAGCACGAACCGGATGAGCGAGAGAGTGTAGAATTCTGATGTGATATTGCGATGAATCAAGACATAGATGGCACTCAATGCCCCTAAAATGAGGGGCCAGACGAGGCAGAACGCACCGATCCCTGCTTCCAAGAGCGCGTAAATCCGTAGCGGTGACTGTGTGCTTTCGTCGATCTTCCTACCGAAGTAGTAGCTGCCGAGTGCGAGTCCTGCCATAAATGCGGTTAGGACGGTACTCGTCGCGAAGACGGTGCTTCCGAAGATGAGCGTGAGCTGCCGCATCCAGATCACTTCATAGATGAGTCCGCTGGCACCGGAGAGGATAAAGATGAGCCAAACAATAGGTTTAATGTATCGCATTTCTTGTCTTTACCGTAAACATTTCGTCGTTACATGACTAATCAAGTTCTTACATATATGATACGTTAGTTGACCACAGAATTTCAAGTAGAATCCTCTAATTCCTTATGTTCAATTATTGTGAATCCGTTTCACAGATTTATTAATTCGGTGACGGATCGGATCTTGGATTTCGGGCACACCTGATTTCATCCGTCGTAATTCGGCAATGAAACGACTGAGTTCAATTGGATCAAGTTCTTTTTCAAGCGCATCCATACCACGACGCATCACTTCTTCAATAGGGCATTCCCTCACTGTTTTTGCGATTGCCTCAATTTCCTCAAGTATTTTATCTTTCACGGATTTTTCCTCAGCATTATGTCTGTTGTGAAGGGACCTCTTGGACGACAGGGATAACGTAACTCCGGATTGTTAAACCGTCTATTGTTTCTGTTTCTACGCGAGGTTCTGGCTCGGCACGATGATCAAAGACGACGTAGTATCCTTTGCTCACTTTTTCCGATTTGAGATACACAGCGAGTTGTACTTTGCCTGCCTCGTAGCGACGATGACCTTCCCAAATCTTTGTTTCGACGATGTATTTCTGTCCATTGTGGAAGATGACAAGGTCCATTCTGCCACGTCCGGTTTGAACTTCAAGGTACATTACCCCACGGATCAGACTCACAAACTGGTCGAGGTAAGCATAGAGGAGGTCTTGGCCGACAAATTCTTTCGGTGTTTCTGGGACTTGGAGTATCCGAAATTCCACGCGAGCAATAAAATCTCGGAAGTTGTCAAGAAGCAGTTCCATATTAATCTGCCCCGTGGGCGTGAGATAGTCGGGAAAATCGGTATCTTCAGGGAAGTAATCTTTTTCTAACCCGTTCACTATAGGTCTGAATGTTTGTAGGATGCAGTAGTGATAAATCGGGTTAATGATCTCACAGCGATCATCAGCCCCTCTCGCGATTACACCGTAAGTGGCGAGTTCGCTGATGATTTCTTGGCGTAAGCTAAAACGGACTCCTCTCTCGTAAGAAACGATTTCCATCAGAATGTTTTTAAAGCGCGGGTCCCTGCGAATATTCGTCACCAGATGTGTAAGGTTGGTGTTATTTTCTTCAAGAATTTCTGCGTGTGCTTTTGAAAAGTGCGTCATTGTAATCGTCTCGGTTTTCGGAACGTTCATCTCCTCGGTAAGGATTTGCGCGAACCGATTGACGAGGAATGGCTGTCCAGCAGTCTGTCTGTGAATATTCTCAACAACCTCGGGTGCGAAGGCTTGACCAACTTCATGTGTATACTGTGCAAGGAGTTCGTTGACCTGCTCAACTGTGAAGTTAGGCAAGGTGAACTCGTCCTGGATATTGAAGGGCGAGATAGAGCGGTCTAAATTGAGCTGCGCGATGTTCTTAACGCCTACAATGCCAACACTGTAGGGACATTGACTCATAGAACTGTGAACATAGATATTACGGAGTGAACGAAGGAAGCCGCTTACAGCATCGCGAGGAATACCATCAAACTCGTCAATGATGAAGACAAGTTTCTCATCTTCAAGAAAAGTTGCGAACTCTTGAAAGAATTCAAGCATCGCCACGTGGTCTGTTAGCTTTGTGTCCTCTAAGAATTGACTTAAGGCTTTGGAAGGCGCGATGCCGCGCTTCTGGAAAACGCATTTAATCTCCTCATAAATCCGTTTATAGAGTGAGGCGTAAAAATCGGACGCAGTATAGCCTTCATATACTTCAAAATTGAGTTCAATCGGGAAGTAGGTTTCTGTGGTATCAGCTGCGAGTGCATCAAGTGCCCATTGGAAGAACGTGGTTTTACCTGTTTGTCGTGGCGCGAAGATAACGATATATCGTCCGAGTTTGACGCGCTTGATGAAATCGGCAAGTTCCGCTTCACGTGAGACGACGTAATGTTCTTCGGGATTAACGGGTCCATAAGTGCCAAACGTTTTCATGACTTTTCACCGTAAGATTTTGGGCGTATCTATTTGGACAACAGATGCTACGAAAACTATTTATCCTCTGCTAATTTTTTTTCAAGACGTTCAATGTGCCGATATGCCGTAGAGAAAATTATGTCCAACGTAGCGATGTCGCGTGCCTCCAACGGGGCACGAGAAAAGACGCGCCGCAACGACTTTAGATACGTCTCCCAGTCATGGTTATATGGGGTCACGCCTATCTTATCCAACAGACGGGTCACGCGCTCGTAGAACTCTTCCAAGGCGTTCACTTCGGCGTAGTCGATTTCGGAGGGTGGATACTCGTCCAGACTCGCGACGAAGACCTCATAGGCAAAGATTTGGACTGCCTGTGCCAAGTTCAGAGATGGATTTTTCGTAGCCATCGGCACGCTTGCGGTCAACTGGCAGAGACTCATCTGATCGGTAGACAAACCAAAGTCTTCGCGTCCAAAAAGCAGCGCGACCGATTTATCCTGCGAAATTGTAGCGATCGTTTGCGCCGCTTCGCGGGCAGGTACAGGCTGTGGTAAGCGTACATCGCGGCGACGGTGTGTCGTTCCCACCAGATATTGGATGCCATCAAGTGCGTCTTTCAGTTCAGGAACGACGTGGCAATTTTCGAGAATATCCTTCGCACCGTGTGCCATATACCACGCTGCATCGACATCTTGGAATGGAACAGGATTTACCAAATAGAGCTGCGACAGTCCCATTCCCTTCACGACTCTGGCGACAGAACCGATATTTCCGGGTTCGCGGGGTTCAAAGAGGATAACTCGAATGTTACCGAGATTCTCCGGCACTGTGACAGGGATAGCACGGAAATTCCCGGTAGGTTGATGCGATTTTTTATCAGTGTCTGTGGACATGTCAATAGGGTACCTGAAATGTTTCAAATTGTCAAACCGAAATGTGGTAGGGGCTGGGTAACCCAGCCCCTACGGAGCCACCGTGCTGTGTCCATCTTCGAGGGTGTGTATTGTGCCGTGCAGATAGCAATCCAGGGGGATACCGTCTGCGAAGCTGCCCGTGATGTTGACGTGAAACTGCATTGTGGGGGTCAGGCTTGGGATTTTGAGGAAAACGGTTTTGCCATCCGCAGAGAGCGTTGCAGATTGGACGGTGTGGATGTCCCTGCCCTCTTCGCCGGAACGTTTCAACTGTGGCGAACCGTAGTATTCAGTCCAGCGGTACTCCCAGCTTTGCACCCGCCAATTCCCCGGATTTTGGGCGGATTCCGGTGCAAGCGGTGTGTAGAAGTTGATGATTAAGCCACCCTTAACAGCACGGAACGATTTAGGGGTTCGGAAGGGAGCACCGGTCATGCGGATCCGGTAGAAACCGGTATCTTCTTGTTTGTTGGATGACCAACCGAATAGACCTACGAGATAGAGGTCCCCACTGATTCGATGGAATCGTCCACGCATCAGTCCGGTAGGCAGCTCCACGCCGAGTTCGGTGAGCGCACCTTGTAGAGTTGTCTCTGTTTGGTGTTGAAGGACAGCGTATACTTTTCCAGTACCGTAGCTAAGCGAGAGTAGAGAATCACTCATCTCTCCCCAGGTACCGGTGGGAATCCAAATCGGTGCCGCCGGGGATCGGTCAACGAAGGGAGCGATCCAGCAGAGGGGCGGCTCATAGCTGTCTGGTGGTTCGTTTGATGGATACCAACCCCAGCGGTTACCATAGAATCTACTCGGAACAGTGATACGGTTCAGGCGGTTGGCAGGCATCCAGTAACCTTCCTGATCTGTACCATAGAATGTAGGACCGGGACCAATCCCAAGCCCATTTGATGCGCGAAATCCGTAAGCGATTACAGTAGACTGTTCCCCATCCGGGGACACTCGGATGAGTGTGCCGTGGTGTGGGTGTTGAGCAGGCAGTGCATGTCGGGCAGATTTCATGTAGTAAAAGTTACCCGCCGCATCGGTCTGCAGATCCATAACCTGCTCGTGGAAGTGTTCACTGTTGTAGGCATCATTGTTAAAATTCTCGTAGAAGTCGGTTTCGCCGTCTGCGTTGAGATCAACGAGGCGGGTAATCTGATCGCGTCCGACAACGTAAATCTGCTGTCCGACAATTTTAAGTCCGAGTGGTTGGTTCAACCCGGTAGCAATACGTTGCCAGATGAGCGTGTCCAAGGGACCATTGAGTCCAGTGACTGTCCAGACATCGCCGTTCCAAGTGGAGAGCGCGGCACGATTGCCGTCTGGAAAGAAGTCGAATCCGCCGAAACGTAGCCATGAAGCCCACGGATTTTGCGCGGGCCAATTTATCCTGTCAATCGCGAACGGTTGACCAGGGTCAAGTCCACCGTTTGCTGCTAACCGAGCGAAATCTGAGAGTTTCGATTCGCTACCCTCCCATATCAGCACCGATGCAGTTGTGTCTGCAAGTCCGTGGAGTGAAACACGCTTGGTGTCGACGCGCCATTTCGCACCTGCAATCGGTTCGATCAAAGCTGCGGCAATCAGAGGCGGCTCTCGGAGTTGTTGGTAGAGCGTGTACATCTCGTCGGGCGAGAGAGCGCGGTTGTATAAATGCAGGTCATCAAGCCTCCCTTTAAGCCAAGGGGATTCTTCTGGAAAATCCGGTGCGGTGAACCCGAGACGCCAAACGTCATCTTCCAATGCCGCTTCTGGCTTAAGGGTGCCTTCGGCAGCAATCTCGCCATCCAAAAACAGCGTCACTGCACCACTCTGATGTCGCCACGTCAATCCGACGTGATGCCAAACGCCATCATCGACTGATTGCCCACCTCCCGCAGTACCGCCGATGACACCGACCCAGCCAACATCAAACGTCAAATACCCATCCCGGATAAAAAAGGTTTTGCCGTTGGGGACCCACTCCGATGTATCGAGCGATTCAGCGAAGATTGTGCCGTCGTTCTCGGTGGAAATCCACGCAGCGAAAGTTAGGTCAGTGGTGTCGAAATCGAGGGCGAGGTTTTGGTCAAAACGGGCTTGCGCTCCGCCGTCGAATGCAAGGCTATCGCCCCACTGCCCGGCTTTCCAGCGAACCCCATCAAGCACAATTGCTGCCTTCCCGGGTGATGCACTTACGGCATGCGAACCGTTGCCCTCGTCGAAATGCCAGTGTCCGATCAAAGCAGCGTCACTCTTCTGTTCATCGGTTTCCGACGCGGACTGTGTGGTTTTGGTCGGCGGGCGCAGAACAGCTATATACTGATCTGCACTACCGACATCGCCAAGGAGCGGCGACAGATTATCTATCGAAAGTACTGTCGAAAGGTATCCATCTTTCTCCAAGTTCCAAGTCGCTGTCTCCGCGTCGATTTTCAAAGTTTCTACTTTGAGCTGCTGCTGTATATCAATGTCTCCAGCCGTGACGAGTTTTTCCTGCCAACGCTGCGGACCCCCTCGAACCAGCTTCGTCAGATCTGCTACAGGCGACGAGGTTTCAATGAATTGTGTCCACACATCCAACTCGAGTGTATCCTGGATCGCTGGAGCGATCAGAACTTTGGCGCGGATTGCTTGTTCAGATGGTGGGAACCGGACACGGAGCTCGTCCTTCACCGTTTCCCACCGTGTGCCTTCTGGCGCGTCAATCAAAGCAGCAAGCAGACTGCCTCGTTCCCCAGGGGCTGTCTCTGGTGGACATAGGGCAACCCCGGTGCCACGTGAAAACTCGTGTAAAACGGATGCCTCCCCAGCACAGATTGTTGCAATACGGACAAGCGCGCTCGATGCAGATGGGCCGAGATGGAACGTACGGGCAAAAGCGAACCCTTTTTCTTCGTTTTCAAGCGATGGGGTTTCCAGCACCGAGCGCGTCCCTACTGTATACGACAAAACAACCCGGTCACCGTGAAGATACAATCCTTCCCAACGCGCCCAATCCTTGGGTAAGGGACCAAAAGGAACAGCGCGTGTATCCTCAAAGCTGCCATCCTTCGCCCAACCGGGTCCCACCGGGTTTTCCCACAGCAATTTGCCCTCAATCGATGGAAAGCTCTGATGCCAACCGTTATAGGCAACATCAACGAAGTCAATCAACCCATCTATCCAACCCGCAGAGTAGCGTAACAAGTCTGTGTCGAACACCACTGCGCCACTCGCGAGATCCGGGGTGAGCGGGATAACAAGACCTTTGTAAGTAAGGTTATTAGCATTCGCGGCGACAGCTGTAGAAAGGTAGGGTCCATAATCCATGTCCCGCCATGGCTGTCCGGTTTTAACACGCCAACCGAATGGGTAGCGGCGCGGGGCTTCGCGGTTGAGGCACCAGTAGATGCCGTTAACGACAAGGCGACGAAAGTCGCTCACTCTGAAGTCCTCTGGATGTCCCATTGTCGTTGTAAACACACGCCCACCGCCGGAGTGCGTGTGCGTCCATGCAATTGGATTGACCGTCTCTGCACCGCCACGCTCCCTTTCGGGAAATACAGGACGACCCTGTACTAAGACCTGGGCATCTTTCGGCGGATAGTCGGGGCGCACATGGTAAGTCCAGGAGCGGACGTGGAACGCTGGGCTCACACCTGTAAGGATCGGATGATTGCCAACGATTGTAGCATCGGTGCTTGCCTCGTGTCCGTAGTGGTAAATCCACGGCGCACCGAGCTCGCGAGCACCGAAATTATTCCACCACACTGCTCGTTGATCATCCTCTTCGTAGGCAAAGGCGTGTGTCGTTGTACGGAAGGCAACGATGGGACCGCCCCGGTCGATGTACTTTTGTAACAACGCAAGTTGGGCATCAGGAAGTTGACGAAATCGCAGATACAAAACGAGGAGGTCTGCAGTCTCCAACGCATCAAGACCGTTGATGTTGTTCGCCTCACCTCCCGCAAGTACGTCGTCTATGAGAAGTGTGGTGCGGAAGCCGTAATGGTCTGCTAACACCTGAGCCAACGCGGGCATCGTTACTTCAGAACGGTACTCATTTTCGCCTACAACGAAGACGAGGTGTGGTTGCGCATGACCAATGGATGTAGATATACAGGGCGCGAGCAGGAGGCATAGTAGATAAATTGAAATCCGCTTCGTCCATGGGACCGAGGCGTTGAGCGGGGCACTTGAATTTGACATATTTTGGCTTTCACAGATGGATTATGGTTACTATAGGAGTATACTAAAGTTGAAGGTCTTTTGTTAAAAAATAAAAATACAATGCATTCCTTCCCGACCCTGACATATCGTATTTGATCTATTCTGCAAAAAGTATAACCGATGTCCCTAAAAATGTAAATAAAAAATCAGATGGATTTAGAGCCATTCAGTTCTCTGGAAAATGCTTCAAATTTCAAAACAGTTCGGGATAACTGAATACCGATACGTTTAAATAGCACTTGCAATTTACTTCACTTTACGGTATAATTAAAGAGATTTTAAATCGTGAAACTTGGATAATAGCATATCAAGGGGTATCGCTTGCAAGCCGATATTTGTCAACTACCCAAGGCTAAAGACTTGGGCTTCCTGCTCGAAGATCAGGTGAAAATTCGTATGTTTGTTTCTCTGAGTTCTGAGTGTTTTAGGCTTGCAGATTTATAGAACTTATTGTTGAAAGAACACCTTGTAGCGGCAAAATATTTATAATAGAGGTATCTATCTATCTTATGTCAACTAAAGTAGGTATTAATGGTTTTGGTCGGATTGGTCGGAACGCCTTTCGAGCAGCGTTGCAGAATCCGGCATTAGATATAGAATTCGTAGCTATCAACGATTTGACGAATCCGGAGACGCTCGCGCATCTCCTTCAGTACGACTCCGTGCACGGCATCTTGTCCGATGACATTGTTGCCACAGACGATGGCTTGGTGGTAAACGGCAAAGAAATACGCGTTCTCGCCGAACGAGATCCGGGCAATCTGCCGTGGGGTGAACTCGGTGTGGATGTTGTCATCGAATCCACCGGTTTCTTTACAGATAGGAAAGACGCTGAGAAGCACATCACCGCTGGTGGTGCGAAAAAAGTGGTTATCTCGGCACCCGCGAAGGGTGAAGACATCACGATTGTCATCGGTGTGAACGATGATAAATACGATAAGTCAGAGCATCATATCATCTCCAATGCCTCATGTACGACGAACTGCCTTGCACCCGTCGCGAAGGTCCTACACGAAGAATTTGGAATTGAGAGCGGTTTAATGACAACCGTCCATGCGTATACCGGGGACCAGCGAGTTCACGACTTCCCACATTCCGATATGCGCCGTGCTCGTGCAGCGACCCTTTCAATGATCCCGACGACAACCGGTGCCGCTGTAGCAGTTGGAAAAGTTCTACCAGAATTGAACGGTAAACTCGATGGGTTTGCAATCCGTGTCCCGACACCGAACGTCTCCGTTGTTGATCTCACCGTCGATCTCAAACAGAGACCGAGTGCTGAGGCGGTCAATGCAGCACTGAAAGAAGCTGCGGAAGGCAGTTTAGACGGAATTCTCGGTTATTCTGAACTCGACCTCGTCTCATCGGATTTCAACGGGAATAAACTCTCCTCGGTTCTTGATGGTCCCTTTACCAAAGTGATTGAGGACGGACTGATCAAAGTCCTTTCATGGTACGATAACGAGTGGGGTTACTCCAACCGTCTCGTCGAACTCGTTGAACGCACACTCTAATGGAAGGGACTATGAGAATACCGATCATTGCAGGGAATTGGAAACTGAACAAAACGATTTCAGAGGCGGTCGCGCTCACAACGGCGTTAAAGGCGTTAGTTGCAGATGATACCGATGTTGAAATTATCGTAGCACCCCCGTTCACCGCCCTTGCCGCGGTTAGCGACACTATAGGTGACAGTAACATTCGCCTCGCTGCCCAAGATGTTTATTCAGAAGACAGCGGCGCATTTACCGGCGAAGTCTCAGCACCAATGCTAAAAGATGCCGGATGTGACTACGTCATTATCGGGCACTCGGAGCGGCGGCAATACTTTGGTGAGACGAATGACAGCGTCAATCAGAAGACGAAAGCAGCGTTAGCACACGACTTGAAGCCGATTATCTGTGTTGGCGAGCGGCTTGAAGAACGAGAAGCCAATCAAACGGAGGCAGTGATTGAGAGTCACATCACAGGAGGTGTTGCGGGTTTATCCGCCGCCGACCTGTTGTCTTGTGTCATCGCTTACGAACCGGTTTGGGCAATCGGCACTGGAAAAACGGCGACACCCGCCCAAGCACAGGAAGTGCATAATTTCATTCGAGGGCTGTTGGTAGATGCTTACTCAGCAGAAATCGCATCACAGATATGTATTCAATACGGTGGAAGTGTTAAACCGGAAAATGCGGCAGAATTGATAGCGCAGCCTGATGTGGACGGTGCCCTTGTCGGCGGTGCAAGCCTTGAAGCGAAATCGTTTGCGAAAATAGTTTTCAGTTGTCAGTCGTCAGTTATCAGTTAAAGAGGGAATTTGTAACGATTCACCTCCTTCTGGAGTACCCGAAGTTGGGGAATTGTTACCAAACACCCTCTTAACCGACAACCGATAACTGATAACCATTCATAGGAGGAAATGATCAAATGGAAATTATCATGGGTTTTATAGTGTTTCTCTTCGTGCCAATCTGTGTTGTTCTGACACTGATTATTCTTTTACAGGACAGCAAAGGCGAAGGGCTTTCATCGAGCGCGTTTGGTGGTGCGGAAATGCAGTCTGTCCTCGGAGGACGCGGTGCAGCGACCTTTCTCGGTAAGTTGACGACATGGCTCGCTATCGGGTTTATGGTTATTTCACTGTTTCTCATGCGTTTCTACGGTGAAGATACCGGCAGTGAACTCACGCCGATTGAACAGGAAACCACACAGGAAGCTACAACCGAACCTCCTGATACTACAGGTGGAGAGACTGTTGAAACCCCAACAGATGAAGGCAGTGCGGGGGATACCCAAGATGACTCAAAGACAGAGATTGATGGCGGGACCACAGATACCACAGAATAACCTCTGCTGAAGCACACCATCACAATGATCGTGATTGTGTGACTTCAGAGCTCGCGTTCACAAACACGTAGGAGATCATTCCTAAAAAGGAATGGCAAAAAGGCTAAGAAGCAGTTGGGAAAGAAAAGAAAGCCTCTTCTCTTTGCTGATCGCCGATAGCCGATAGCCGATAGCCAATATGTCGCACGCGCCTACAACGCTTTCATGGACAGTGCATCCGCTCGTTGAAAATTGGCGCAAATCTGTACTGTTAGGGCTTTTTCTCGTACTCCTTTTGCTTATCATCTATCTGGGTTTCCAATTAATTTATGTCGCTGTCCTGTCTGCTATTTTTTTGATCGGGTCGCTCTATAAATATTTTCTGCCGTTTCACCACCAGTTTGAAGTAGATAAGCTCATCATTACAAGTTGTTGTTTCTACAAGTTGGAGCGACCTTGGGGAACATTTCGTAGTTTTTACACCGACGCGAACGGGGTGTTGCTCAGTCCGTTCGCCCATCCAACACGCCTCGAAAACTTCCGCGGTGTTTACGTCCGATTCGGCAAACACTCCCCTGAAGAGATCATTAATTTTATTACCAGCAAAATTAAAGACTAAATTTTGGACAATCCTTATAATATTCCAGCAGAATTTCGAGGTGTGGATCCGTTCACTACTCAGGTTTGTAACCTTGTGATTCTATAATTATTCCGCGTGGAGGTCTCAGGTGCCGTCCCTCTATTTAACGGGTTTCATAAGAGATGCAACATATACACCATATCTGAATCCAAGTAAATTTTCAGAATACAATATCTCGCAATTTGATGTGAATCAAGCACAAGCGTATGGGCTGATTAATTTGGGGGTGCCCGGAAACAGTCTTGCTTTTTCAAAATGGGTGTCGCCGAAACGGACGCGCTCTTATCCTTTTGCAAGGATTTATAATACATACCACCTTAACAGTAAAAAAGTCACGATTATTCCAATCATCAAAGATGAAGGGGCAGGTACACAAAACAATGACCGAATTAACTACATTACCTTTTCATGGATGAACCTCTTAAATATTTACATTATCTTGACGTGGTATGAGGATGCAGAAAGAAAACCTAACACAACTGACCGAATTACCGATCAGATGCTAAACACTGAAAGCGTGCGTGAAAAATTGCTTGAGCCGAGCCGTTATCAAATGACAGCACTACATTGGAACACAACACATTTTGAAAAGGATTTTGAGTCAATTTATCTAAATGCGGTTGCTGGGTATAAAAAAATCTCTCGCGAGGAAAACGTCGCTGTTCATAGTCCCGCAAACCACCTACAGACCCTTGAAAAATTTAAGGCGGATGGTCGTTTCAGTCTAACATCTTTCAAAGAGGCAACCCTCCCGCGTTCGTCCGAGGCTGCTCATAGGGAATCCTTGACAACACACATATTAGAATCTCTTGAGGAAAATACAAAAGGAGTTTTCTGTATTTCAAACTATCTCGGCGGGCAGTATCATTTAACCGCAGATGAGGTTTATTGGGAAAGCAACCAATTAATCGTGCAAGAATCTAAAAACAATAGCAAAGGGAAGCTTCCATCAGAAAATGATATCAAGGACGGTTTGTTCAAACTAATCCTTTTTGCAAATATGGAGCGAGTAACCATTGATAATCGGTCAAACATCCAGTTTGTCACCCGACTAAAGTTAACAGGTGATCTTGTTGGCAGTCTATTTTTACCATGTGAAACGGACGATATATTTGGCTTCTGTGTGGAAAATCGTCTAACGCAAACACACCAGAAAAGAATATTTCTACTCAATCAAGAAGCCCGCGAAAATAACAAATTACAGATATGGATAACAGGTCGTCATGGCTAAATTACCAAAAAGCCCATTACGATATCCAGGTGGTAAATCAAGGGCACTCAAACAGATTCTGCCGCGTGTTCCGCTGAATATATCAGAATTTCGTGAGCCTTTTGTTGGGGGAGGCTCTGTCTTTTTTGCGATCCGAAGTCTCTTTCAAGACCGTATCAAATCTTATTGGATTAATGATCTCAACTACGATCTTTACTGTTTCTGGAAAGAGATAAGAGACAATACACCAGACTTGATTGCAACGCTGAGAGAAATACGCGCAACCGCTGTTGATGGGCGCGCGCTGTTCGACGGATTGACAAAGGCGAAAGATGAACTGAACCAGAACCGAAACGCACTTTCTGAATTTCAGCGTGCAGTGCGCTTCTTCGTCCTCAACCGAATTACCTTCTCCGGTATCGTGGATTCCGGCGGATATTCACAATCCGCTTACGAGAAGCGATTCACAGATTCGTCCATTGAACGCGTCAAAAACATATCGCCTTATCTTGCTGGAACTAAAATCACCAACGGAGATTATACCGATGCACTTTGCCAAGACGGCGACAATGTGTTTATATTTCTTGATCCACCCTATTGGAAGGCGACGGAGTCAAAGTTATACGGCGTGAGAGGCACCCTCCATACCACATTTGATCACGCGCAATTCGCCGAAAATATGAGGAAGTGCCCACACAAATGGTTAATTACCTATGACGACTCCCCTGTTATTAGGGAGCTTTTCGCCTTCGCCGAAATTCAGGAATGGACATTGCAATATGGGATGAACAATTATCGGAAAACGAGTGCTGCAAAAGGGGATGAGTTGTTTATTAAAAATTACTGACTCTTATTAAATCAGAATTTTCTCACGGAAAAAGGAAACCCGAATGCCGAAAAAGATAAGGTGGGGTATACTCGGTCCCGGTGGTATTGCACATAAATTCGCCACTGGACTGAAAGCGGTTCCTGATGCCGAAATTAGTGCTGTCGGTTCACGCGACCTCCAGAGAGCCAACACGTTTGCAGACACGTTTGACATTCCACAAAGACACGGCAGTTACATCGAATTGGTGAACGATCCTGAAGTGGACGTTATCTATGTGGCAACGCCACACCCTTTTCACAAGGAGTGTGCGATGCTATGTCTGGAAGCGGGGAAAGCGGTTTTATGTGAAAAGCCCCTCACTGTGGACGCAGAGCAGGCAGAGGAACTGATAGCGTATGCTCGAGAACGCAAGCAATTTCTGATGGAAGCCATGTGGACACGCTTTCTTCCCGTAATCGTTAAAGTTCGGGAGTGGTTGGCTGAGGGTGCTATAGGCGAACCGCGTCTGCTAACAGCGGATCACGGATCTCGAAAAACGCTGAGTCTCGAAATCCTTGAAGGTAGGCTGTTCAATCCAAAGTTAGGGGGCGGTGGGCTTCTGGACGTTGGCGTTTACACGGTCGCGCTTGCATATATGGTATTCGGTGCACCATCTAAGATCACCAGTCTGGCGCACATCGGAGCAACTAACGTGGACGAACAAGCGTCTATCCTGTTAGGCTATGACGCTGGGCAAATAGCCAATTTATTTTGTGCCATCAGAACCGAGACCTCAAAGGAAGCACGCATTATCGGAACCGAAGGATCAATACATATTCCTGAATTCTGGCAAGCGACTTCTGCAACGCTTAATCAGGTTGGGAAAGATCCCGTACACATTGAGAGGCCGTTCATCGCAAATGGCTTTGAAAACCAAGCAATTGAGGTCATCAACTGTATAAGGAAAGGAAAACTTGAAAGCCGTATAATACCGCTGGATGAGTCTCTATCCATCATCAAAACTATGGATACAGTCCGGGAGCAGTGGGGTTTGGCGTATCCGCCGTTCGACTCTGTTTTATAATTCAACACTTCTATGAAGGACTGCCGCGGGTTCGTTCAAAGGGAGTTGGAAGGGGTCAACGTCCCTTTTTTCTAATTATTTTTTTCAAAATCCGGGGAATTAAATGAACATGAATCACACACAGACAATTGCTACCACAGAACAGTTGAAAACCACTGTTTTTGATGCTGTTGACACGCAGAACATCACAGATATTCACACGCACCTCTTTAGTCCACCCTTCGGTGACTTGTTGCTATGGGGTATAGATGAATTGCTGACGTATCACTACCTTATTGCTGAAGTCTTCCGCAAATCGGATGTCTCTTATACGCAGTTCTGGGCGATGACAAAGACGGAACAGGCAGACCTCATCTGGCAGGTGCTTTTTATTCAGAACTCACCGGTGAGTGAGGCGTGCCGAGGGGTTGTGACGACTTTAAATGAATTGGGGTTAGACATCGGTTCTCGCAATCTACAGGACTACCGCGACTACTTTGCGGATACCACCGTTGAAGCATTCATTGACACCGTTTTTGAACGCGCGAAGGTCTCTAAAGTGGTGATGACGAACGACCCGTTTGATTCGGCAGAAGCACCGGTCTGGCAGTCCGGCGACACGGGTGACACGCGCTTTGAAGCGGCTCTTCGGATGGATGTCCTCATCAACACATACCAAGAAGTCGGTTATGACCACCTGCTCGGTCTCGGCTACGATGTCGATCCCGATCTATCAACAGAGAAGACCTACAGGGAAGTCCGCAGATTTTTGGAAACATGGATTCAACGAATGAACCCAAAATATATGGCTGTCTCCCTCCCGCCGGATTTCCAATACCCTGACGATGGTGTTCTTGGGAGGTTATTTGACAACTGCATACTACCGATTTCGCATGAATTTAACGTTCCGTTTGCGCTGATGATCGGTGTGAAACGTGCGGTTAACCCGCAACTTCAGATGGCAGGCGACGGAAGCGGGAAAGCAGATTTGACGAGTCTGGAAACGCTACTCCGTGAAAATCCTGACAATAAGTTTCTCGTTACCCTGCTGTCGCGCGAGAACCAGCATGAATTGTGTGTCATCGGACGGAAGTTCAAGAATCTGATGATATTCGGATGTTGGTGGTTTATGAACAATCCGAGCGTCATTGAGGAGATCACACGAGAACGGATTGAACTGCTCGGTTTGAGTGTTATCCCACAGCATTCCGATGCACGAATTTTGGATCAGCTTGTCTACAAGTGGAAACACTCGCGTCAGATTATCGCGGACGTTTTGGTAGAGAAATATCAAACGCTTCTTGATGTAGGATGGACACTCACATCGTCAGAGATTGAACGGGATGTCAACAATCTATTCGGTGGTAACTTCGACCGGTTTTTGAATGGAAACTAAGCCTACCACGCGAGTTAACAGTCGCAGGGCGTATTTTTGCATTTCGGGCAGCCCGCTGCGTAGATTTGCGCGGCATCCGCTAAGGAAATACCGAGCAGGCTCGCTAATGTGGCGAGCCATGCAAAAACATCGGCGAATTCCTCTCGCAACCTCTCTATGTCCTGCGGCTGTTTACGAATCTCCTTTGCCAACTCGCCGACCTCCTCAACAAACCATGTAAAGGTTAGTGGCACACCGCGCTCGGCATCGCGCGTGTAATAGATATCTTCAATTTGCTTCTGAAACGCTTCAATTGTCATATTCTTAATTTTCCTTGCGGTTCGGTTAGGGGGCTTGGCGATTTTCGCGTTCATCTCCGTAGATCCGCTTTAATAGTTTTCAGTTATCAGTTATCAGTTGTCAGTTACAAAAGGTTTTGGATAATTCCAAAGTCTCTTTCTGAAAACTGAAAGATTTTTCGCAGAAAAATCGAACTGAAAACTGATAACCAGCATGCGACTGGTTAAAAATTTTCCCGTTTACAATCCACTGAGACAGATAATTCATGTGTACCACTTCCAAAGACAACACCCTTCAGCGGCGTTACGTCCGCATAGTCTCTTCCCCATGCGATTGTGATGTGCTGATCTGCTGGTATCTGGTTATTTGTCGGATCGAAATCTACCCAGCCAAGTTGTGGGAGATAAACGGAAAACCATGCATGAGAGGCATCGGCACCCGCTAACGGTTTCTGATCCGGTGGCGGAACGGTTTCAATATAGCCGCTGACGTAACGCGCAGCAAGCCCCAACGCACGTAGACACCCGATACCGAGGTGCGCAAAATCTTGACAAACCCCCCGACGATGCTCTATGACATCAGCCAACGGTGTTGCGATTGTCGTAAAGCCCGGGTCGTAGATGAAATCCGTGTAGAGACGAGTGGTCAAATCGTTAACAGCTTCGAGCAGCGGTTTTCCTTTGGTAAACGACTTTTTAGCATAAGCGTAGAGTTCAGGCATCATCGGAACCATTGGAGAGTCAAGAACATATTGCCGCATCTCCAGAATTCCTGGATTTTGATCAGTTTGCAACTGCTGTCGCACCTCCTCCCAAGTGAGGTGCTCGGCGAAATTCAGTTGCATCTCTCTATCTTTGACATTCACACGGCTCGTAACCGTAACAATGAGTTGATTATGAGGCTGCTGGATTGTGAAATAGTAAACGATGTTTCCGAAGAAATCCTGACGTTCTCGACACTCTTTAGGTTCGGGTTCAACAACAAATTGACTCTCGCTACAGTCCTGATGCGAAAAACTCCGGGGACTCAAGCGCGCCTCGTTATAGCAGAGGTTCACCGGATGGGTATAGCTGTATTCAGTTTTATGGACGATTTTGTAGTTCATAGTCGTGATCCTATAGACGCTGTAAGCATTCCCCGGTACTAACTAAAGGTTATCGGTTGTAATCAACTGCTGTGGTCTTTGGACGTGACTAAAATAGGTCTGTGTGAGGACCTCGGAAATGTCAATCAGTATCTGTGCAAGGCGGACAAGGAGTTTTTCTAACCCCTTACGTTGTGTTGTGTGCTCCGAACGCTCGGCGAGGTCAACTGTATTAGAAAGCTGCAACTGCGTTAAAGCCTCCAGAATGAGTTGTTCCTCCTCACTAAGCCGGTAACCGAGTTTTTCCCTTGGGAGGATACGAATCTGTTCCTCAAGCCGTTTCAACTGATATAGGAGCGAGCGCGGATTGTTCTCGTCAAGAAGTAGCAACTCCAAGGCAGTTGGAAAGTGAAGTGTTGTACGATAGCGGCTGCGGTAAGTGATTAGGCTTTCGGCGGCAGCGAGGACAGATTCAAGTAACATATATTCAACCCAGTCATCCTGGACAGCGACAAGACTCGAGCGGCAAAGCACGATGAGAAGCAGGGCGCGTTCGATACGCCGCCCCATATCCAAGCTAATCCAACCAATCGTTTGCGTCATGTTTTCGGCATTAAGCCCACTCAATGCTGAAAGAAAGATCATGAGTTGATCGAGTGAGGCTAATTCCGCCTCTTGCAACACGAGGTCCGTCAATATCTGTGGACTTGCATCTCCATCTTCGGGAACGCTTTTTTCAAGGGCAGCACATAAATCTTCGATGCCGTTCATCACACGCCATGTGTCGGTGGACCAGCGGTCTCTGACTGCGTAAGCCGCGGTGAGAAGTGCTTGAAGCGTAAACACCAAGCTGCCGGTGTTTTCCACATCCAGCATGATGGAAAGAAGCTCATCTTCTAACGCCTGTTCGTCTTTTCTGACGAAACCCGGGTGCGATGAGGTTAAGCCGGTCACGGAACGGAGCATGCTGTGGAGATACGCAAGTTCCGATACTTCCCTTTCATCTTCACCGAAGGTCTCCGTAAAGAGCGCGGAAGGCAGTCCTTGTGCTAAGTGGGAAGTCTCCAAGCCCATCCTACCCATCTTGACTTTATTCAGCATAATCCGTAGGAGCCGCGCTTGACCCTCCGCCCGTTCTGCATAGCGACCTACCCAGAACAGATTCTCAGCTGCACGACTCGACAATCCAGCGGGACTCGTAGAAGCAGGACCCATCACCTCGGTGATGCGTCGCTGCCATAAACTGACATGCGGTTCAGGTTCAGAGGCAAGTACCCAAGTGTCTTTACTAACCCCACCATCTTGGATTGAGATTGTCAGTTCGCCCTTCTCGCCTGCGCAACGGGTAAGTCCACCCGGCATCACGGTGTAGCCATCTCTCTCTGCGAACAAAAAGCTGCGAAGGATCGCGCGGCGGGGTTCAAGTTTCCCTTCAATCAGCGAGGGGGTTGTGGAGAAGTGAACATGCTCCTGCCCAACATACAGATGCGGTTTGGCATTAATCCGATCGCGAAGCGCATCAAGTTGGATGCTATCGAGTTCAGTTCCAAACAGGGGGCGTCCGCCCGGTTGACGGTGAATGGGTTTGACAACTAACTTTTTGAGGTTTGCCAACACATAGTCGCGCGCCTTCGGTTGTCCACACCACCACGTTGCAACAGAAGGGAGACGTAAGTCTTCGCCCAGCAACCGTTTTGCGATGCTCGGTAGGAAGGGCATCAAGCCCGGATTTTCTAAAACACCGCTGCCCGGTGGATTTATCACAACCACATTTCCCTGTCGAATCGCTTCCAGCAAACCTGCGACCCCAAGTCTTGAATCCTGTCGGAGTTCCAACGGATCACAAAAAACATCGTCCACTCGGCGCAGAATAATATCGACAGGGCGCAATCCATCAAGCGATTTCAACCAAACGCGCCCATCCCACACCGTCAAGTCATCACCTTGGACTAAGGTGTAACCGAGGTAGTTTGCGAGATACGCGTGTTCAAAATAAGTTTCGTTGAGTGGACCAGGGGTCAGTACAACGACTTGTGGATTGTCTGTTTGGTGCGGGGCAATACGGGAAGCGGTTTCGAGTTGGTGTTGTAGGTCCACTACGCTGTTTTGTAGTGCGCGGAAGAAAAAGGAGAGTCGATGAACGCCGACTTCACCAAAGAGGTTTGGTAGTGCGCGCGCGAGGGCGGTGCGATTTTCAAGTGCGTAGCCTGCACCTGATGGTGCCTGTGCCCGATCACCGAGTATCCACATTTCGCCGTCCGGTCCGCGCGCCAAGTCGGCGGCATAACTCAAGAGGAAAGGGAATCCAGATGGGACAAGCCCGACACACGCCCGCAAAAAACCGGCATGTGCATAAACCACTTCTGGTGGTATCAACCCATCTTTGATTAAGGTTCGCTCACCATAGAGGTCCGCCAAAATTAGGTTTAGCAGCTCCGCCCGTTGTGTAAGTCCTTCAGAGATCGTTTCCCAATCTGTTTTTGAGATAATTAGTGGAATAGGATCCAATTCCCAGGGGCGATGTCCCTGCTGTTCTCCGTGTAAGACGTAGGTGACACCATTCTCCCGAAGCAGACGTTGCACCTCTTTGTCGCGAGATTCCATCTCCGCGAGTCCTAAGGTGTCGAGTGCCTGCATGAAGGCGTGCCAGTGCGGATTGATTTTTCTATCCACACCCAACATCTCATCAATCTGCTTACCGGAAACATCGCCTGTACGTCCACGGGACGATTCGATGACGTTATAACTATCGCCGATTACCATCCAATCTTCTACATCTGCACGTTGCATTTTTCATCCATATCTAATCGGATTACGAAAGGCGCAATGAATTGCGCCACTACCAACCGGACTGTTTTTAAGAAACGGACATCCTTAATTGATAACCCCTAAAAAATTCGGCGGAGATCTAAAGTATAGGGATACTCAGCATTCATCTCTTCTGGCGGAACATCTATCGGACCAGGCGGATTCCCCTCAGCCAAAAACCGTCCAGTTGCGGGTGCTGACGGGCGCGGTTGAATAACTCCTGGTGTATGCCCATCAGCTCCGAATCGACTTACACGTCGGGCTTCCGCCTCATAGGCGTTGACTGGGAAGGTGTCATAGTGTCGACCGCCAGGATGGGAAACGTGATAGGTGCAGCCGCCAATTGCACGCCCGTTCCATGTGTCGATGATGTCAAACACGAGCGGTGAGTGTATACCAATTGTAGGATGCAATGCTGATGGCGGTTGCCACGCACGATAGCGCACGCCACCGACATATTCTCCATGTGTGCCAGTATTGTGAAGTATCAAGCGTCGTCCATTGCATGTGACGATGTAGCGGGAATCTGTCAATCCACTGACCTTCACTTGGAGCCGCTCAACAGACGAATCAACAAAACGTGAGGTCCCCGTCCGGGTTACCTCCTCACCGAGTACATGCCACGGTTCAATTGCCATCCTTAATTCCAGTTCAATATCTTGTATATTTGTAATGCCCAACTTCGGGAAACGGAATTCAAAAAATGGTTCAAGCCACGCCATCTCAAACGAATAACCTGCTTCTTGGAGTTCGGTAACGACCTCCTGTATATCAGCGTGGACATAGTGGTGAAGCATGAAGCGATCGTGTAATTCTGTCCCCCAACGCACTAATTTGCCTTTGTAGGGTGTTTTCCAGAATTTGGCGATTAATGCACGCACCAACAGCATCTGCACGACGCTCATCTGCGCATGGGGCGGCATCTCAAAAGCCCGTAGTTCAAGCAATCCGAGTCTTCTACTCGCTGCATCGGGTGAATAAAGTTTATCAATACAGAACTCGGCACGATGCGTATTACCGGTAAGGTCTACCATGAGATGTCTCAGCAGTCGGTCTACGAGCCAAGGCGGAACACCTTCCGCATCACCTATTTCATCAGGCATCTGCTCAAAAGCGACCTCAAGTTCATAGAGTTGTTCATCGCGTCCCTCATCCACGCGAGGGGCTTGACTCGTTGGGCCGATGAATGTACCAGAAAAGAGATAAGATAAAGCTGGATGATGCTGCCAATAGGTGATGAGACTTCGCAGTAAGTGCGGCTTTCGCAAGAATGGACTATCCGCCGGGGTGGCTCCACCAATCACAATATGATTGCCGCCTCCCGTTCCGGTATGCCGACCATCCAACATGAATTTTTCAGCACTAAGCCCCGCTAACCTTGCTTGTGCATAGAGTGTTGTGGTGTTATGTACCACCTCATCCCAATTTTTCGCTGGCTGAATATTTACCTCAATGACTCCTGGGTCGGGTGTCACATTTAGAGATTCAATTCGGGGATCATGTGGGACCTCGTATCCTTCAAGGATCACCGGCATATCCAAGGCTTCAGCCGCTGCTTCAATTGCTTCAAGGAGTCGCAGATAGTGCCCTAAGTGCGTCAGGGGTGGTATAAAAATATGTAAGCGTCCATCGCGCGGTTCAATGCAGAGTGCCGTGTGAAAAACTTTCTGCTCTTCCCCGTTTTCTATGGTCGGTGTGCTTTGTAAGTTCGTTTGTTCTAATACGTCTAAATTCTCCTCGCGCGGTTCAAGCGGGTCACGTTCATAAGTTGTTTCGCGTTCTTCAGGAGGTATCCATTGTATAGATTCCAAGGGTAGACGAAATCCTATCGGTGAATCACCCGGAATTAAGGACATGCGTTCACCCTTGAAATTCCACGCACAGCTCTCCCAAGTATCGTCTACGAGATCCCAGCGTAGCGGTAGTGCGTAGCCAACCGGTTCACCGAGTGTCTCTGTTTGCAGAAGTTGGGCGAGTCGTTGTCTTTCGGAAGCCTCTTTGAAGTCAAATTCAAGCGGATTAATGTTAACAGGAAGTCTCTCCTCTGTCCAGAGGAAAAAGAGCGCGTCTTCATAAGCTGGAACTATCTGGTCTGGTGAGAGTTTCAAACATTCGGCGAGGCGATGTATAAATCGCTCTGCGTCTTGGGAACCGAAGCCGTAATCCTTGTGAGGTTCGGCGAGAAGTTTATCGTTCCGCCACACGGGCACCCCGTCCTTGCGCCAAAAACACCCGAATTTCCATCGGGGTAAAGGTTCACCCGGGTACCATTTTCCTTGTCCGTAGTAGAGGACACCACCGGGTCCGAAACTATCGCGTAAACGCTGCAAGAGTCCCGCGCCCAATTCTCTTTTCCTCGGGCTATCCGCTTCCGTATCCCATTCCGCACCCTCTGTGTCATCAACTGATACGAAAGTAGGTTCACCGCCCATTGTCAATCGGATATCATTCTGAATTATATCTTCGTCAACCTGCTGACCGAGAACATTAATATCAGCCCACTGTGTTTCCGTGTAGGGTTTTGTCACGCGCGGGTCTTCGTGGATACGTTGGACAGTGTTGCTATAGGTAAATTCTGTTTGGCATGGATCTGTATAGCCGGTGACAGGTGCAGCACTCACCGGGTCCGGCACACACGCCAATGGAATATGTCCTTCTCCTGCGAGTAAGCCGGATGTCGGATCTAATCCTATCCACCCTGCTCCGGGTGCGTAAACCTCACACCACGCGTGCAAATCGGTGAAGTCTTGTGGGGGACCGGCGGGTCCTGTCACAGGCTTCTGATCAGCGACAAGCTGCACAAGGTAACCAGAAACAAAACGGGCAGCCAAACCGAGATGTCGCAAAATCTGGACAAGCAGCCACCCGGTGTCCCGACATGAACCGATCTGCTTTTCTAAAGTCTCTTCGCAGGACTGTACCCCCGGTTCCATCCGAATCGTGTATTTTATATGTTCCGACAAAGATCTGTTGACGTCAACAAGGAAGTCATTGAATTTCTTCTTCGTCCGAGGAATATTTGCCAACCACGCTGTCAACAAGGGGCCGTTTTCTTTGATTTCAAGGAACGGCGTGAGTTCTTCCTTAAGCTGCGCTTCATAGGAGAAAGGATGGTGTTCAGCACTCGCTTCAAGGAAAAAATCAAACGGATTGATGACGGTCATATCCGCAATGAGATCGACCTCAACCGACAAGGCGTATGTAGGTTGTAGAAAAACGACACGGGCTTGATAATTGCCGAACGGGTCTTGCTGCCAATTAATAAAGTGTTCTTCTGGTTCAATTTTGAGCGAATACGCCTCAATGGGTGTGCGACAGTGGACCGCGGGTCTCAATCGAAAAATATGTGGCGATAACCCGACGAGCCGGTCGTAGCGATATAGAGATTTATGGTTGATTCCTACACGAATTGACATATCTGTCGCCTTTCATTTAGATGATTATCGGTTTACAGTCAAGAGGTAAATTAGATGCCCCAATCCATCTCTTAACTGATAACTGATGACTGAGACTGTTCCTGTTCCGCAGCGGATTCCCCATTGACAGGTCGTAAGGCAAAAAATGTCTTGTAGATATCATCACCGACTAAATTCAGCTTGGTTTGGAAAGCATCAAGGAATTCATGCAAACCCGAAGCAAGCACCTGTTTGACTTGGGCATACGCAAATTCGGAACGGAGCTGCCCCAGACGCTGCTCTGCTGGGTTGGAGAAGGTTTCCAAGGGAGTGCCGGATATCGCGTGCAGTGACTCCTCCGCCTTGGAGAGACAGTAGAGAACTGACCGTGGAAATTCGCGATCTAACAGTAAAAAAGCGACAACATCGTCTGGGGAAATGAGCCCATAAGTGCGGCGGTACATTTCAAAACCGCTGGCAGAATGTAGCAGTGCGCCCCACTGAATGTCGTCAAAAGGTGTGTCCACATCCCAGATAGAGGGAAGGAGGATAAAATATTTAACATCAACGATTCTTGAGGTCTTGTCCGCGCGTTCAATCAAACGTCCCAACTGGCAGAAGTGCCAGGCTTCGCTATGTGACATGATATTATCTGTAAGTCCCATGAAGAGGTGTGAGGCGAGTTTGATCTCTGTAAAGAATTCATGGGGTTCTGCCATCGCCCACTGTTCGGAAGTGTTTGCCACCAGCAAGTAGGCATCGTTGAGCTGCTCCCACATCTCTGACGAGATATTTTCGCGTATCGACCGGGCGTTTTCTCGACCAGCCCGCAAGCAAGAGACAATTGAATTTGGATTTTCAGCGTCAAACGCTAAGAATCGGATGACGGCTTCACGTGAAGCCTCACCATAACGCTCAGCAAACACTTCATCATCGCCTGTGGTTGCAACAAGAGGCTCCCATTGTGCCTGCATACCGACAGGTGCGTCAAGGATCAAACGCAGATTGACATCAACGAAACGAGCGACATTCTCGGCACGTTCAATGTAGCGACTCATCCAATAAATTGATTCAGCAACGCGACTCAGCATATTTTACTTTTCCTTGTGGTCAGTCAGATAGGTTTTATGAACATCGATCCCTTAGAGAATCCAAGCGCACGTTGTTTAGCTTTTCGCGCTTTTGTGTAGGGGCGGAGTAATCCGGCTGCTACGCGCCTTTTCCTGACGGCCCCGATAAGACCCATGTATCCTTGCTACCGCCACCTTGTGAGGAGTTGACGACGAGCGAACCCTTTTTAAGTGCGACCCGTGTCAATCCACCGGGAAGGACGTAAATCTCTTCACCATAAAGGATAAACGGACGCAAATCAACGTGCCGTCCCTCAAAATGGTCGTCAATAAGCACCGGCACCCGTGAAAGCGAGAGTGTCGGTTGTGCTATGTAATTGCGCGGATTATCTTTGATTCGGCGGGCAAACTCCTCGTGTTCTGCTTTGGTTGCGTGGGGACCGATCAGCATTCCATAGCCACCAGACTGATTGGCTTCTTTCACAACGAGTTCATCAAGATGTTCGAGAACATATTTCTGATCGCTATCTTTCCAACACATATACGTCGGAACATTTGGAACGATAATGTCTTCGCCGAGATAATACTTGATAATCTCAGGGACGAAAGCACAGACGACTTTGTCGTCGGCGACACAGGTGCCAGGGGCATTAACCAAAGCGACACGTCCGGCTTTGTAAACCTCCATCAATCCTGGAACGCCGAGCATTGATTCCGGTTTGAACGCTTTCGGGTCAAGGAAATCGTCGTTAATGCGGCGGTAGATAACATCGACCCGCTCAAAGCCCTTCGTCGTTCGCGCGTGCACAAACCCATCCATTACGACGAGATCGCGCCCCTCAACCAATTCAACCCCCATCTGTTGCGCGAGGAAGGAGTGCTCAAAGTATGCGGAGTTATAAACGCCGGGTGTTAGTACCGCAACTTCAGGAGATAAGATTTTGTCAGTAACGAGGTACCGGAGCGTATTCAGCAGTTGGCTCGGATAATCTTCGACCGGTTGAATTTGCGACATCCCAAAGAGTTGCGGAAAGGTGCGTTTCATTAACTGCCGATTTTCCACGACATAAGAGACACCAGATGGACAACCGAGATTATCTTCCAATACATAAACTTGTCCATCGCCATCGCGAACTAAGTCTGTACCAGTGATATGGCACCAGATCCCGCGCGGCGGGTCTAAACCGATGCAGGGTTGTAGGTATCTTTCCGATGAAAGCACGACATCTGCCGGGACGATACCGTCTTTAAGAATTTTTTGATCGTGGTAAACGTCATCAATGAATAGGTTCAGCGCGTGGATGCGCTGTTTGAGTCCACGTTCTATCCATTCCCATTCACTGGCATCAATAATTCGCGGGATGAGATCGAACGGAAAGATTTTTTCGACACCCTGCTCGTCGGCGTAGACATTGAACGTGATGCCCATTCGGAGCAACGCGTATTCAGCGGCAATTTGGCGACGCGTGAGTTCACCTTCAGGAAAGCCTTCAATCCGCTCTATCAACATCTCGGCAGCGGGACGGGCACTCCCATCTGGCGCGAACATCTCGTCATAAAATCCGTCAGTACTGTATTCCTCAAATCCTGTCATTGCAAGGTGCCTCCTCTACCTCGCGCTACCAAGAATCCAGTGATCCTGCAGCGGAAATACAAAGATATTATAGGGATTACGGTTTGTGGAATCGCGTAAGCCCTCTACCAAGAGGTGATGCAATACTTGTGCCAATACCAATTTGCCCAAAGGATTAATAACTTGTTTTCGTTGTATGCGTAAAATACCACGTTTCGAGCACTCTACAGAGATAAGACGTAGGTTAGATAGATACCGGTCACCTGCCAATTTTTTAGGCAATGCAGTTAGACGTTGTTTAATTATGATGCACCGGTTGATTTGTGTTGTGAGCAAAAGCGTACATCTAAATCTATGATGCCATATCCAGAAGGCAAAGTCAAGCAAAAATTTGGAGACCGCTTCGGTTTTTGAGGATAAAACGAAGAAAGGGAGTAGTGATGGGATAGGCACGGGGTGTAACTTCCACCCCGCGCCTATTCGGATGATGTGCTTTTAGCTTCTATCTTTCACAATGATGTCGTTCATATTTTCCGCAACGCTTTCCTTGAACAGACGCAACTTCTCATAAGCACTCTTCTCGCTATGCTCGAAATGAATCTCAAGATAGAACCTCCACAGTCTAAGCATCAGATCGTGGTTGATAGCAAGCCTCTCAGGAGAACTGTCCGGTTTCGTCTGTTCAGTATTGACCTCTCGGAAAATACGGATGAGTTCCTTTCCAAATGTACGAGGGTATCCGGTATTGGAGGTCACGATTTCAACGAACTTGAGATTAAGGTCAGTGCGTGCAGCATAACCTTTTGACACGCTATATCGCACGTTATCAAACTGGCTACACATCTCATCATAGAGAAAAGAAGCCATCTCAGTTGCCACCTTTGTCGTTAGATTCGTCTCCACTGTTGACAACGCGCAACGAAAGCCCAGCGTCGCTACAGCCCCATCTATGGGGTATTGACTTTTCCTTGTGATTCGGATACCCTCGGCACCGTCAAACCAAGAACCCCCACGGACTCTATGATACCTACCACGGATATCGTCAAAATTTAGCCTGTCCAAGCACCATTCCGCAACGTTGCCCGCCATATCGTAGAGTCCGTATTCGTTTGGGAAATAACTACCAACCTCCCTTGTAGGTGGATCGCTGAAGTCCGTCGTAGGTGTGTAACGATTATAGTTCGCTCTACTCTGGGGTTCAGCATCGCCCCAAGGATATTTCTTCTCTATCAAAGTGGCACGTGCTGCAGGAAAACCGAACGTGATAGATGCAACGGAGGCGTACCTCTTTCCTATCGGTGTACCTCGCGCCGCTCTTTCCCACTGTGCCTCTGTTGGCAAGTCTTTACCAACCCACTCCGCATAAGCCTTCGCCGCAAACCAACTGACGTTCACTACCGGATGATTTGCTTTACCCTTTGGATACATATTGTCGTTCCAAAGGGATAGGTATTTATTCCCGACAACTGAGACTAAGGCTCTGTTTTTTTCCCACTGAGGATTGGCATCAATGAATTTTTTATAGTCTGCGTTTGTGACTTCATAGACATCCATATAGAATGCATCCATGCCATCGCCCGCCGGAATGAACATCATCCGTTTTGGTACATCAGGCGTGCTAACTTTTAGTATGAAAACAAGTAAACCGAACAGGATTAATCCGTAAAAGATTGTGCTTAGGTTTTTCATTTTGAGAATCCCCCATTTTAGCATCACTTCCGACCGTATTTTCGGCAGGTGTATCAGTCTTGCTAACTTCTGACTTTCTATTTGATATCTTTGGTAAGGCAGCGAAAGTCAGTTATGTGTCTTTTATTCTTCTTTTTCCAGTGTTGGTATTAACGTGAGTCTGATTTAAGAGTTTACGGGATGAGATTTAGAAAATGAAGAATTACCTGCAAGTCCCTTTACTGTGAGTAAATGTGAATTTAGGATAAAAGGCAAAAAATTACTATATTTAGCGATTTGGATGGTAAGAATGGGGAAGAAGGGAGTGGAAAGGTAAACGGAATGTGTGAACAACACCCATGGGTGGCACGTGTCAAATCAGCACCAACCCCCTAAATCCCCCTTATCAGGGGGACAGGGGAGAGGTGAATTTAGAAAGTTCGCTATAGTTGGTGTTAGCCAACGGTTTGGAAAGATTCCCACGCGTCACCGGCTGCAGCGGCTTGACGTTCCAATTCAGTGCGCCACCCGGCAACTTTTCCGGATTTGATCTGCCGGATGTCATAACCAGCATACCGGTCTTCAAGCGTTTCACCGAGTTTCTGCGTTTCCGCCCAGCGGTCCCACGCTGTCTGCATCCACGTGTGCGGTAAAGCCTCTCGGACAGCAGGATCGAGTTGCCACGCGTTCCGTGCGTCCGCGACTGACGGCTCGCCAGTGAATTCGCCAGACCATTTCGACCAACCGATTGACAGTGTGTTGCGCTCACGTTCAGGCACGGTGTGCCCGGTGTGGATGTTGTTGCCATTGCGGATGAGTGCCTCACCCGGCTTGAGCCGAATAGCGACCTGACCGGGCAATGGATCAACCTTGTTCCAACTCGGTGTATATGGCACACCTTGATCTTTCATCGATTGTGGGAGTAGTACGTCGTGTTCAAACGGTGTGCGCCACCGGTGGTGGCTACCGGGGATGAGTTCATGGCATTCGTCGTCTGTAAGTGCCAAAAACATGCTTACGCCGTTCCGTTCGGTGATTCGCTTTTCGTTGCTTTCTTGAATCTCTTTCCAACGGATCCGCTCTACCTCTTCGGAATAATCTTCAGGGGTATCTCCGCGGATTTCCCGCTGTGAGAAGTAACCTGCTCCGTCGCCCCACCACGTCACGTCTCTGTGCCAACTCGGACCATTTTCGTTCCGTCGGGGGTTCGCCCATAGCAGCATCCCACTAAATGTCAGGTCCTCAGGTTGGACCCCGTGACACCATGAGGTAATGAAATCCAAGAAATCTGAAGAGCCGTGGAATTCGGCGAAACTCGGTTCATCGAAAGCGGGATGGATGAGTCCCCGGATTGCCCACGGTTCATCCTCCGCTGCACGATGTACGTAGCCCTTTGAACAGTCGATTTTGTCGTAGATGTGTTCCGGGGCGCATGCCTCGGTAACACGCCGTCCGGCTTCTCGAAGAATAGGGATCCACGGGTTATCAACAAAATCGTTGATGATGACAAAGCCGTGCTCTTTCAGGTATGCCAATCTTTCAGGTGTAGCACCTGGAGCCGAAAGTTCAGGTTTGAAATCCGCGAATGCGGTCGCGCGGTAAGTTTCCTTCGCTTGTGATTCATTCGTGCTCATTGTCGTTCCTCCGTGTCAGACAGTGATTTTGAACCAGTACGCTATTTTAACCTAAGTTGCCACCTATTTGTGCACATGGCACTCCGCTGGAGTGCAAGAAGTTGTGTACCCCGGTTTCTATAGATATACCACCCCGCTGGGGTGGGGAAAATACCTAAAATCTTCGTTGGAACGTTCAGAATTTGTTAGTAGCAACTTGGGTTATTTTAGCATACTTTAGAATATTTACGCAAACTTTGGTGCCGGGTGTGTAAAGTTTTCCATTTTTTTGCGGAATTATGTACGCTTTTATCTTCAAGTCGCGTCACTATAATAGTAGATAAAGGATAAAGCATTTTCCGTTAGAGGTGTTTGATGAGAAATGACAATATTGAACTAATTCAACGTATCCCGTGCGATTCCCCTTTAATTTCACCTTCGGAGCCACATATAAATTTTAACGCACGTATCCGCTTTCTTGTAAGGGCACCTCGCGGTAATTGAACCCTTCTGATTTCTCTTGACTTTTTCCCAAAACATGCTATGATTTTTGCGGCGGTTCGGAAATTCTTTTATCCGTTCCGTATACTCAGAAACAGGAGATAGTGATGAGCACAGAATCAACGCCGCAGGATCGGGGTTTTGGGTTGAGTGAAGACGAATTGGCATATTGGAATGAAAACGGTTATCTCGTTCGTTTGAACGTATTCACTGCTGAAGAGAACGATGCGTTCCGGCAAGTTGCGGAAGACATTGTTGACGGAAAACGTCCGTTCCCGCCTGAACATATTGATCAGAACGCTCTCGTTAGAGACGGAAAGGCGGAGCAGCAAGGCATCTATGCCATGCACAAGATCCATTTTCCGAGCTGCTACGACCCAGAATTCCTCGTCCGTGTGCGTGATCCGCGTCTAACCGATCCACTTGTTGACATCCTCGGTCCAGACATTCTCGGTATTAATACGTTGTTTATCTGGAAAGCACCGAAGATTGGTCTCGGTTTTCCGTGGCATCAAGATAAATTCTATTTCCGCACTCGGTTTAGGACAGAGACGACTGTTGGAACGTGGACGGCTATTGACCCAGCAGATCGGGAGAACGGCTGTCTCTACGTTATCCCGGGTAGCCATAAATGGGATATTTTTCAGCATGACGATCTCGAAGGTTCACAACAACGTGAGTTCAAATTGGCACGTGGGGTCCGCGATGAAGACGGTGTTCCGGTAGAGGTGCCGCCGGGTGCGGTCATCTGGTTCCACAGCCATCTCCTACATAAGAGTATGGACAATCATAGTCTACGGTTCCGCCGTAGTTTCGTCGCCCATTACCTCAGTGCGCAAGCAGAATGGACAACGCCTAAACCCACGGGAGGTTCAGCCGTCATGTGGATTCGCGGTAGGACCTTTCCCGATAAAGTTCATGAAGTTGAACGCGATACTCTACCTGTTTCCGAGTCCGATTAACGCTGTTTTTGAAGGCGTGATTGATAAGGTTTAGAAACTAAGGAGGAATAATCCATGAAAACGAAATTGTCTCTTTCTGTTCTGCTCTTAGTCGGTTTCGTAATCTCTATCACGGTGATTCAGCCCACAGTAGCCGAGGACCCAAGAGTCAAAATGGGGCTTGTGGCACTTTGGACCCTTGACAAAAACACCGTCCAAGGTAAAGACGTTGAAGATGTTTTCGGGAAGAATGGCGGAACCATTACGGGCAAACCGGCTCAAATCGACGGGTTTCGCAGTGAAGCCCTCAATTTTGACGGTGCTGTTGATCTGATACGAATGGGTGAGGACATCTTCTTTCCTTCTGTGACAATGGAGGCGATTATTAAGCCGACCCTTGACACACGAAATCCGATCTATGACAAATACAACTACGGCATTCAACTGCTTGATAACAACAGTGTTGGCATCTGGATTCGAGCGGACACGGCGAACGCGGCGAAGCATTGGCCCTCCGCTTATGTACCGTTCCCTGCTGATGGCGAGTGGCATCATGTCGTTGGGGTTGTTGAGAACAAAAAGTCCGTCCGTATCTACTTGGATGGCGAGTTGAAAAAGACGACCCCGGCACCTGACCCAATCAGCATCGCTTACGGTGCTGCGCACAAGCCGACAATCGCTTATACACAGCACTTGGGCGGTATCTGGTACGCCGGTGCTATTGACGAAGTTGCTATTTTTGAGGGGGCGTTAAGTGATGTCGAGGTGAGGCGACTGCATACGTTGGCGTTGGCGGTTGAACCCATTGGGAAACTGGCGGTAACGTGGGGTGCACTCAAGCAGTCGATGACTGAACGGAACTAATTTCAGAGATTTCCGTCCTTTTCCGCTCGCTACTATTCCAAATACCAACTCGGAAACGCAACCGCCTTCTTCTTAAGCATCGCCAACTCCGCCTCAAGATCACACTTCGACTGCTTCCCACCGTGGATACTCGGCTCAGCGCAGAGCATCTCGCGGAGTGTCTGCATGGATTCAAGCACGTTGTCGTCCGCAATGCCTAAAACCTCAGTCAACAGACAACCGTCTAATTCTTTGCGCACGGGGTCATGCGCACACTCATTGACAGGCAGCATCCGCTTATACTTCAAACGCTCAAAAATTGATTCAGCGTTTGCTAACGCCTCATCGGAGAGTTTACGGACATCCAGCGTAGGCAGTGTTTCTAATGTTTGTTGACGCAGTGTCCCGCGTCCCATCTGTTGTTTACTACTATGTGCCCAATGACAGAACAATCCTAAACTTGAGTTGCACCAGAGTGTCCACGCGATTTCGTGTCGTGGGTCGTCCAGTAATACGTTTATCATTGAACGGACTCCAATAGAGGGTTTTTCTGTAAAGGAAGAAATAATCGAATTTGAAGTAAATCTAAGGTTAATATGATAATGGGTTGTGCTGAAACAGTCTAAAACACGCTTGACCATAGCATTGTCATTTGAACGTGGTATCGCAGTAGAATCTGGTGCAGCAATCATAGCACGTTGTAAAGGTGCGTCAACTTTCCACAATGCGTCATAGCCATCGCTATTTGGCTCATAATCTTCAACCATAATAAAAGGACCGTCTTTTTCCCTATAAGAATCTGCTGAACCCACCCTGGCAATATCTTGTACTTGGCAGATGTGAATCGCTAAAGTCTCTCTTGACATCGGAAAATGTAGTTTCCCAATTGTCAACTTGTTTGCCATCTGTAGTAATGCCATGGATCTTGCTCGTGTTGCGATCCACGGAACACCCTCTTTTATTGGACAGTCCAACATTAGACCGCTGTTTGTGTTTCCAACACTAATGGTATCACCGCCGTTAGGTGCATCTTCAAGTTTTCGTGTTTCGTCGCTTCTGTTAACTCGATTTGCTATTTCAACAGATTCAAGAGAGCTATGTGGTTTGTCAGCAAGACAGACAAACTTCCCACGTCCAGTGTTTTCATCTATGCCTTTCGTTGCGACGACGATACATTCTGCCATAGTCGTGTCTGCAGAGAATGTGCAGTCTTCTGCTTTTGCCTGCGCCATGGTTATCACGACTACGTTGTGGTATTCGTTTGCCCACATATCCCGCAGTTCCTGCGTAGTCGGAGATCTCAACACTGTCAGTGGCAAAATGAACCCCATTGTACCACCGTTCCTCAGTTTTTTGTCAGCAAGGTCTACGAAAGCAGAAACGAAGCCGTTAGCTCCATCAGTTACTCTTGTATTTTTAGATTTCAACGTAGCCTGCATCAACTTCTGATCTTCCTTAGGTCGATCACTACCTTGGAAAGTAGATTTTGGCATATCGGTATTGCTATCCGACCCCGGTCTTGTGAAGGGCGGATTTTGTATAACAATGTCAATATCACCGTGCTGGAACGTCTGTTGGAGTTTAACGACGGTGTTTTCCTCACCGCCTATCTGTTCAGCCTCTGTGTCAAATAGTTTTATGTCATCAAGCAATTCTAATGAACCGATTGCGTAACTTCCATTATCCATAACACCGTAAGGGGCGGTTACTATTTGCGTGCCGCCGATTTTGACACCTGCATACGTACTTGCAAGTGCAGCCGCGGTGAGATGTGTCGCATTTGGCATAATATCTACACCACCAATGTTCTGCTCCAACATTCGCTGATGGATGTCTTTACCGTTTCCACCCGATTGCTCATACAAAGACAGAATCCGTTGATAGACACCGTTGAGGAGCGCGCCTGTTCCGCACGCGAAGTCTGCCACTTTTGGGAGTCGACCTTTCGGCAGTTCAGGCATCACAAGGGTGGAGAGCAGCACCGCGCTTTCGGGGAGTGTATAGTTCGCCTTTACGTATTTCCTGTCAGTGATGAGTTTTTGGAACACAATACCAGCGAGTTCGTGAATCTGTGCAATACCGGTATCAACAAGGTCTTTTGCAGCCTCACAGAGGAGTTTTAATATATACTTGACAAGTCTGTCATCCGTAGCGAGTGCCTCAACGAGGTTTCGGGCATCCTCAAAGATTGGGCGATAATTAACCTTGAGAATCGTGTTCCAGTCCTCAATAACATCGGCATAATCAATGATTGGTAGGAGTTGCCGGAGTGAGCGGACAGATTCCATCTCTGCTTTACCGGCGAGGGAGCTTTGGAAGACAAAAGCATCGGTGATAATCAATGCTGCCATGCGGAGGGTCTGGACGTTCGGTTTTTCTTCTGTGTTATCTTCCGCTTTAGCGGAAACCTCTTGGTGCAGAATCGTCTCAATTTTTTTGGCGATGGCAGGATGATCAACGATAGCATCTTCAAGAAGGTAAGCTGCCTTGTTGATACTTTTTTCCATCTCTTCCGCTGCCTCTTCAAGTTGAGAGGTCGGCATTGCCCCGACGTGGAGCGCGTTTGCGATGTCGCCTACGGTGCCTTTTGCCCATCCATTTTCTGGAAAGTGTCCTACGGTATCACCGACTGTATTGACGAGTTTGTATTGTAGGTCATCCGCAGCGCGTAGTTGTGGATTGATATCCTTTCCCTGCATCGTCTTAAAACGGTCAGGATAAAGGATTGCCATGACGTTATTGAGTGTTTTTCCAACGACGTGGTATTCCGTTTCAAGTTCCAGAACAAGCCTTGTTTCCGCCTGTTCAATCAGATTTTTGGCATTAGTGGTGGTTGCGAATTTTGCTTCAATCCCGACGGGTTCTCTACCGTGTTCAATGACTATGGCATCAAGTTCGCTGTTGCCTCGGATGAAAGCATTGACTTCCGTTTCGAGTTCCCATCCGTGGCGCATGTTTCGTAGAATGTTCACTAATTCGTTTGTGATTGTTGTTTCGCGTCGGTTTGGCATGATGTTTTCTATAAATATTTGTTTGGACTTCGGTTATTTTTTTCAAAAAAGAATGTGGATGTGGGTATCAGTATAGCATGTTAATTCTAATGAAGACAAATAGAAAAAAGACATAGCCAAAGCCATTCGGTTTTCTGTTGGTTCTATGGGGGACATCGCGAGCTGAAGCACGCTCTTGTATGAGGAAAGAACAATTACCAGTTTTGGGAATTAGGTGAGGTTAGAGACCTAACGCGCAATCGCCTATGTCAGGGGTGTCTTGTCGCGTTGTTGACATCCGGCAAAGTCATACTGTATCTATATTTATAGTAACACCTACAATTAGTTAGACATTGTAGAAGGACGAGGTTCCAAACCTCGCCAGCGGCGGTGAGGGGTTTTGTGTTTTCCAAAGTGCCTCTTATTTTTGGGTTTTACTATAGTTGGACTTTTCACAGTGGGGGCACTGGTTTATTCCACCGAGGTAGATTGACCATTACGAGATCAACATCAGGTAAGTGTTCTGCCAATTTCGGTTTAAATACAATATCCAGAAACTTCTCAACACCTTTTTGTATCTCTTTTGCACCAATCACAGATAGGGTAGAAGCCCATGTAACGTATAATTTCGTAGGTTTATAGGCTTGAACTTCAGGGTCCCTGAGATGTGCTTCCAATTTATCCTTGATAATCCCGCTCCCGACTTTAAGTACTGTGCGATTATCAATTCCTGTCCAGAGGATGTAGACACCGCTGATACTGACACTATGGTCACCGAAACGGGTCTCAAAACGACTGTTGCTCAAGAGTTTTTCATTGAATTGACACCAGAGGGAGTTCTTGAGACATCTCTGCCACTGAACGGTTATCATAGTCATAAATAGAATCTCCTCTTGTTCTCCTTTTAGGAAACGATTCTTCAGTTCTCATACCATTTCTGAAAGGAAATAGGGTGGCACAAACTAAAAGTTTATGCTACAGGTTTCCCGTTGAAACGTATTCAATTAGAAATGTAGAAATAGAAATGTAGAAATGGTATCAGATAACGACCCTTTATAGGTTGTTGCATAAAGGTCAGAAATTGCTAAAGCATGCGCTTTAAGCTATAACGTGAGATTTACGGTTAAGGGTACAGTTTTATTGGCGAGGTTAGGAAGAACCGCGTGTGAATTCTTCCAAAACCCTCGCCAGCAAAGAGGACATCCACCATGGAAGGAGAAGTTAAGAAACCCCGTCAGTGAAATGTAATTACCGCGTGGGTTGATCTGGGGGTTGAGGTTGGGAATCGAATCCGTAGATTCGGCGCATTGTTGGGGTGGCGCGCTCGACGACTTCCGGTTTGAGATGATGCACGAAGTCGAACATCGGTTTGATAAAAGAACGGCAACAGAAACAGATCAACGCAATACGCTGCCGATCAGTTTTGTTGGCACCCGCGGAATGCCAGATCGCACCGTTGAATAGGAATACAGAGCCTTTCGGAGCGGAGAGTCGGACCTCATCGGGATGATGGGTGGTGCCGGGAGGTGGTTTAATTCGTTGGAGATGGATACCGGGGACGTGGCGTGTGCCGCCGTTCTCCGGTGTAAAGTCGTCGAGCAGCCAGAGGCTGTTGGCGACCAGTGGAAAACTGGGCAGCGGCTCCGGCATAGACCCTAACACGCTATCAACATGGTAACCGCCATCTGGCGCGCCCGGATCAATAATGTTAGAAGTAAGTGTGCTCAACGTATAATCGGGACCGAGGAGATGTTCAAAGAAGGGCATCACTTTGGGTCTGGCGACGAGTTGTTCATACATCTGTCCTTTGTTCACCAACCAGCGAACATGCTGTCCACGCCCGTCGGTATGTTGACGCGCCAACCCGTTCTGCTTCTCCTCCTCTGCCAACCTGAGAATATCGGCTCTATAGACCGCAATCTCCTCGTCGGAAAGCACGTCTGGAATGACGATGCATCCCTGTTCGTCCAATTGCTTCTTTTGTGCGTCGGTGATACTCATCTTGAGTTCTCCTTGATATGACTAAATGGCGAGGTTGCAAACCTCGCCAGCACGACGTTTACGCAGCAAAGTCTTTCAAGCACTCCTCATAGACGTTAAAACGTTCACCTTCGTGTTCTTCGGCATCGACGAGTTTGAGCCAGAGCGCGCTGTCCTTCTTTTCACCGCTCAGCTGCCGACGACTGCCGAGATTCGACGGATCCGGTCCGCTCCAAACGACTTCACCGCCTTGCATGTAGATGAAGTTATCACGATACCGGTCAATAAGGTCTTTCTGGTTCTCTTGATAGACCAATCCCTGTTCACACGTCGTTTTCCGCCAATTGGCGACCGTTTCTGGCGTATCTGTTTCGACAGAATCAAATTCGGCTAAAGGTGCTTCAACTTCACTCTCCCAATCAATCTCGTCCAGGTTAACGGTGCCGTATCCACGCTGGGCAGCGATGAGGATATGGTTCCGATCGCGTTTGAAGGGTGGCGTGGGCCAATCGGACTGTGGATCGTGTCCCATCAGGTGCATACCGACGGTATCTGTGGAGATCGGATGGTCGCCTGCGATGAGTGCGTTACAGATTCTGCCTTCGCCTCCCCATTCGCGTCCCCACTGTCCTGTCAACGCGTCGATGATATTGAGGCACGGCTTTGTAATGAGTGCCAGATCTGGAAGCACATAGGAGAGGCGGATGAGATGATGGTAATAACTACGCGTCCTGCCTTCCGGGAGCAGCATTGGCGGTAACCCGAACAGGTTTTTGGTGCATAAGGTAATCCCCATGAAGGCGTGGTTCTTCATCTTCGCCACGGAGACAACTGCATCTGCATCGTCAAAACATGCACTCAGTGTATAGCGGTCGAACATTGAACCACCACCGGGAACATCGTAGTCCTTGAAAGGTGGTAAGTTGGAATCAACGAACTGCACATCAAATTCTTTCAAATGGTGCAGGTAATTGAAATCAGGGGGCATCCGATGTCCGTGCGTGTAGGGGTTTGTGTCGGTCGCGATAAGCTGCGCCGTGGTATGCTCCTTAATCAACCGCAGCACGGCACGGCAGGTGGCATCATCTACCAATTCCCGGCGGCGCCCCTCGTAATAGATAATCCGCTCAGGTGGCTTCATCATGTTGAACTTCATGACCACCTTCTTGGCGGTTTCAATCGGTTTCCAAGCACGGGTGAGCGGGTCGGTGATGCGACGGAGGGTTTGATAGATTTCCTCTTCCGTTGCGCGATGATCACAATGTGCTGCTCTAACTTTGAACTGTTTTTCCATAGTGGTCTCCATTGCAAGTACGTGATTTGCTAAAATAGTACGAAATTTTTGAGACTGCGCGCATCAAGCGTTAGTCATCTGACAAGCGCGCTTTGAGATGCTCAAGTTCTTCGCGCAGGCGTGAGACTTCGGCTTCTGCTTCGGCGCGTGCGGCGGCTTCACGTGCGCGTGCGGTGGCTTCTTGTTCTGCGCGATGCTCTGCTGCCTCTGCTGCCTCAGCAGGCGTTTGCAGCCAGTGTCCCATCGCCCCCGCATAAACGGCTAATCCTTCATCCAACAGATGGAACGATACGCCTAACGTCACAGAAGGAATACTACCATCTACGTTCTCGGGTATCCGCTCATAAGTTTCACCTTTGAGGCGAAACCCCATCAGCGGCGTGGGCAAATAGCGTCTATCTATATCGCAGAGAAAATACTCCGGTATTCCCATTGACGCGTAATGTGCCATTTTATGCCCTAAGTCATTTTGAAACGTTCCTTTGCTCGAAAACTCCATCACGAAGTCCGGCGGCTTTCCCTCTTCCCACACCTTATAGGTGCGGCGGAGTTTCTTGCCTATGCCGAAAGAGACGAGGATATCGGGTGAGACGGCTGTGCGACTGGGGCCCTCTACATCATACATCATGATAGTCCCGGAGACATAAGTATCTGGGTTATCCGCGAAGAAACCCTCAAAACGCTGCCGTAAATCGATGATAGCCACTGCGTGCATATCCGTTTCAGCCATAGGTTTTCCATCCGATTCAGGGTATAGGTCGGCAGTTTCTGTGGGAGCGTAAGGGATGTGGCGTGCATTTGGGTGCGTTTCCATGAGAACATCTCCTTTTCCACAAAGTGATTAAAAAACAAGTGTATGTCACTCGGGTATTTGTGTTAAGTATACCTAAAAAAACGACAGATGTCAATCTTTAGTGAAATTTCTTCTGGCGCGCAAAAGGCGACGCATAATTTTATTAGAAGCGGTTCGCGGCAACGCATCGACTACAACGACATCGTGAATTCTGAACAATGGATTGAGATGAGCGGAAACCTCGGTTTGTAACGTTGCGTGAAGTTCCTGTTTTGTAGGTGCTGCTTCTGAGGCTTCAAGGACTGCGTAGATGACGAGTTGGCTGGGACCGCCATCTTTTGGTGAGACAGCGACCGCCGCTGTCTCCTGTACTTCGCTAACAACGTTAAGCACTTCTTCAATCTCTGCCGAACTCACCTTGATACCGCTCAGATTCATCGTATCGTCTATGCGACCGTGAACACGATATTTAATTCCGGCAAGCCAAGGCTCGGTTTCAAAGTCATTGCCGAACCGCTCAATCGCATCACCGTGGCGGCGTAGATTGGGGTGCGGTGTCCCAGCAAAGTAGACTTCATTGTGGTCAGCGTTGAGTAGACTTGTAGAAAGACCAAGAGAGGGCGGGATAATAAAAACTTCGCCGTTCTCTGTTAGTTCCCCATTCCCGTCAAAGAGTAGGAAATCCACACCGAGTGCTGGCGTTGTGAACATCGAAGGGGCAGCAGGTTGGACGCGTGTACCAGTGATATAACCGCCTCCGATTTCAGTACCCCCACAGTACTCAATCACCGGTTTATAGCCAGCCAAAGACATAAGGAAAAGCATCTCCTCTGGATTAGAACATTCACCCGTTGAGCTGAACGCTCGAATCGCACGCCAATCCAGCCCGTGCATACACTCTGTATTCTTCCATGCGCGCACGAGGGTCGGCACGACACCGAGCATGCTGACCTTGGCATTTTGAACAAAAACACCGAAGTCACGCCCAGTTGGCGCGCCATCATATAGGGCGATAGTGGCTTTGTTGATGAGACTGGCGTAGATGAGCCAAGGTCCCATCATCCAACCGAGGTTTGTGTACCATGCCAGCACATCGCCAGGGTGAATGTCGTGGTGTAGATAGGCATCTGCGGCGGCTTTAATCGGTGTGGTATGTGTCCACGGAATCGCCTTCGGTTCGCCAGTAGTGCCGGAGGAGAAAAGGATATTGGTAGGTGCATCAGGGTAGCACGGAACAGCGGTAAATGTCTCTGTATCGCTCAAAAAGTCTTGCCAAGTTAGATCGTTCTCGCGTTGTGTCGGAGCGACCACATTGTCACCGTCACACGAAAAAACAATCGCCTTCGGTGCATTTGCAGCGATAACTTTTTCATACAACGGGAGACGTTTACCTGCTCTGTTGATATAATCCTGTGTGAAGATGGCTTTTGCATTGCCAATACGGAGACGGGTGGCTATCTCGTCTGGTGCAAAACTATCGGCAATACCAACCACAACACATCCTGCTTTGACAATCCCTAAATAGACAGCGACGGATTCAGCAATCATCGGCATGTCAATTGCTATAGCGTCGCCTTGCTTCATACCGATTTCGACAAGTCCGTTTGCAACCCGATTTGTGAGAGATTCCAGTTCCTGATAGGTGAACGTTACCAGATTTTCGTCGTTTTGGCGTTGGGCGACAATCGCGATGGCATCGTTTGGTGCATTAAAGCAGCTTTCGACAATGTTGAGTTTCGCAAGTTTTGTTGCGATACCTGTCGCGTCTTGTTGCGCCTTTGGATATACGTCTGCTGCTTTGATACCCAATGTATCAATCATCATCTGCCAAAACGTGTCACGATTGGCAATTGACCAAGCGTGGAACTCAGGATAGGTTTTGATGTGTAATTCCGCCATTAGACGCGTGATATTTGCTTCGGTGATGTCCTCATCTGTAGGAAACCATGCAGGCGGTGGTCCGTGTGTCGTACGATCAAAGTCGGCGTATACTGTTTCATAAAGCAATTGGTGGAGGGCAAACGGGTGTTGTGGCGTGAGGATGTAGCGCGAAATTTCGTACCAGCAGGCTGTTGGCGACTGTGTTGACAATATCCGATTGACGGCTTCGGTTATCTGCAACGCCTCTGCTTTTTCCAATCCACAAGTGACGAGTTGCTCAAGGGTCAGCATGAAATGAAGTCTCCTCGCAAACGTTAACCACCGGACAATTCACGCAATCGATTGACGACTTTTATGACTTCATCAGCGACAACATTCACCTCTTCAGCGGTATTGTAGCGTCCCAAACCGAAACGGACGGCAGTCAACGCCAGTTCATTTGGAACCCCCATTGCAACCAAGACATGCGATGCCTGCACCGACTCCGAATCACATGCAGATCCAGTTGACACCGCGACGCTTTTAAGCCCCATCAGCAAAGCGTGGCTCTGTACACCCGCGAAGCAGAGATTCAGATTGCCGGGCAGCCGTTGTTCAGGATGTCCGTTGAGATGGATGTCATCCAAGCATGCGATTAACTTCTGATGGAGTGCGTCACGTAGCGTTGATACGCGACTTTTTCCCATCTCCATGTACTTTTTAGAAAGCTCACACGCTGCTCCTAAGCCGACGATTCCCGCGACGTTCAAGGTACCCGGACGAACACCCGCCTCCTGACCACCACCATAGAAAAGCGAACGGGGTTGCGAACAGTCTCGACGGATGTAAAGTGCCCCAATTCCCTTTGGACCGTAAATTTTATGTGCCGTCAGAGATGCGAGATCTAAGCCGAGTGCCGCCATATTCGAGGGCAGCTGCCCGATCCCCTGCACAGCGTCTGAATGAAAAAGCACACCGTGTTTGGCAGCAACAGCGGCAATATCGGTAATAGGATTTATCGTGCCGACTTCGTTATTCGCATACATGAAACTCATCAGGATAGTCTTTGGCGTTATCGCTGCTTCCACGTCATCAGGACTTACCCTCCCATACGTATCCACCGGAAGATACGTCGTTTCAAACCCGTCTGCTGCCAAAGCGTAGCAAGTATCAAGGATTGCGTGATGCTCTGCTGTGCTTGTGATGATGTGGTTTCCCTTTTCTTGACAAGCGTAAGCGATCCCGCTGATGGCGAGATTGTCCGACTCAGTTGCACCACTGGTGAAGATAATCTCCTCCGGTGAACAACCGAGCAATTCAGCGACTTGGTGGCGTGCCTTGTCTACTGCGTCCTTCGCAGCAATACCGAATGGGTGTGTACTGGAAGCATTACCGAAATGCGTGGTCAGATAAGGCAGCATTGCCTCTAACACTTCGGGGGCAACCGGTGTTGTGGCGTGATTGTCCATGTAGATGACGTTATTCATGAGGATTATCTCTTTTAGGACGCGTGAAAGGTGCCTGTGAAGGAACAGTGAACGGCGCGCCTCCTACCTTTAAAGCCGTTCTCTGAACATGTCAATCATGCCATCCGGCGGGTCGAACGGCAATTCAACGATGGTGTTCGTCAAACCGCTATAGTAAATTCCCAACAATAGGTTGAATTCGGCAAGAGATTGCTTGAGGTGCGTCGGGTGGACTTTGCTTTCGTCATCAAGCCACTCGAACACTGCATCCGTGAGTCCACCTTGGGCGATGACATCTTGTGCGCCGTAGTTCAGGTCGCCGCCTTCATATCCACTTCCGGGTAGATTCCGTTCCCAACTCTCAAACCGCCAATGGACAAACCCTTGTTCACCAAACACGCATACGCGTTTATGCCGATTATTTCCAGTATCGGGAAGCACACGTGGTGCCATCTCCGGTCCGAATGCGACTGAGGTTTGCACGCCGTTTGCGTAAGTAACCAGAGCAGTTGCATTCGCGGGTGAGGGTTGCGCGGAATCGAGTTGCCCCGCACCGGAAATTTGTCCTTGTACCTTCGCGGGTCGCGAGTTGTCAATATAGGACGACACGAGTTGTAGGACGTGTGGTGCTTGGTCTACGGGCGGGTTACGCGCGCTCGCCTCAATAAATTTAATCGCACCGATTTTACCTTCCGCGACATCACGCTTGAGTGCGAGGTTCTGCGGATGAAAATTGAGTTGTGTGTTGACAACGAACTTCGTTTGGGTGCGTTCGGCAAGCTCGGATATCTGCCGCCAATCTTCGCTTTCAACGGCGATCGGTTTTTCGACGATTGCTGCAGGTACGCCGTGTTCGGATGCTTGGTTCATCAGCGGATAGCGGATACGTTCATTGCTGCCGCGTAGCACCGGTGCGGTAACGATATGTAGCAGATCCGGTTTTTCCTTTGAAAGCATCTCATCAAGGTCGGTATAGCGAGCGTCAATGCCAAATTCATCACCAAAATCGTTGAGCAGGTCTTCTTTCATATCGCAGATCGCGGCGAGTTTCCCACCCTTGACGTGTTGATATGCGCGTGCGTGTCCGCGTGCCCGCCCCCGACATCCCAATATTGCGCTTTTATACATTTTTTTCTCCTTTTGCTTAACAAATACAGATACTGCATTATATGTGGAGTGCCGTTTTAAAGCAACGTATTTCGTAAAATTCCGCTTTAAAGAAACCGAGAAATGTGGTATAATATCTTATAAAGGTAAAAACATCAAGCGGGAGGGAAAGATGCAACGTTACCTTTCTATTTTTATAACGTTTTTTGCAATAGCACTCTTTGCAGGGTGCCAATCTAAGGCACTGCAGATGATTTTTGAACCACAAGAACTTTACAACTACGCCGTCACGGAAGGTGTCACCTGCACTTCACCTGAAATGATAGATGGCGATGTGAAGACGAGAGGATACACCAACGGACGGTGGATTCATCTGAACTTACCGACAGAAAAGGCGATTCATCGGATTACCATCAACGGGACTAATATTATAAACGCCATGATATACGAGAAATTGGAAGGCGAAGGACGGTGGCGTGCAATTATGCAGATTCAGAACAACGAGAGTCCAATCATTAAAATGCGCGTCAGTGGTGTTGTGACGGATGCAATCCGAATCTATGTCAGTGGCACCACCGATGATGAAAAACAAGCCAGTCGGTATGATCCGAGGCGCGGGGCAATCGTGCCGCAAATAAAGTTAGGTAAAGCCTTCATACACGAACTTGAGGTCTACGGACTTGTTTCAAAGGGTAAACAACAATGAAACGTTCAATTTTTGAAGATATATACACTTGGGGGGTCTTTAGTCCGGAGCGACAGATAGATTTTAACGGGCATTTGTGGGTACGTCCTGATGGAAACATTCTGATAGATCCGGTCCCAATGTCTGACGATGACCGAGAGCACCTGACCGCACTTGGCGGCGCAAAGTCAATTGTACTGACCAACGCCGATCATGAACGTGAAGCCGCGACATTTCAAGAATGGACAGGTGCCGATGTGATTGTGCATGAAGCCGATGCGGATGCGTTGAACATCACACCGACGAGAACGATTAAGGATCGAGAGGCGATTGTGCCGGGCTTACACGCCATCCATCTCAGTCATGGAAAAAGTCCGGGTGAAATCGCCCTCTACTTTCCAGAGAAACAGACGGTTTTGTTCGGAGACCTTGTGGTGGGTGAGCCTATGGGAGCACTAACGCTGCTCGCCGATGGTAAACTCAGCGATCCACCTAAGGCAGCACTCGAATTGCGCAAAGTCTTGGCACTCCGTTTCAATACGATTCTCGTCGGTGATGGGCATTCCATCTTTAAGGATGCGCGCCAACACCTTGTTGATTGCCTGCAAGCGCGTCGTGACATCTACATCAACCGAATCCATATCGATGAAATAGAGTGGCAGTATAAAAACGCTCCCCATCCTTACGATTTTGAAGACAAAGACATTGATCCACTCATTGGTGGCAAAAATTTAGGATACCGCGTGATCCGTCTCCAACCGGATAAAATGAGTTTCCCAATGCATTTCCACAACTTCGGCGAGGAGATGTGCTATGTGATGGAAGGCTCCTGTACACTCAAGACACCACGAGGCGATGTGGAAGTAACGGAAGGCGATTTCATCGCGTTTCCACCGGGCACAATTGGCGCGCATAAGTTTGTGAATAGCAGCGATGCCCCAGTCACGCTATTCATTCTCGGTACGACTACGCCACACGATGTAAGCGAATATCCTGACTCCAACAAAGTCCTGCCTTATGTCGTTGGGAAGATTTACCGTAAAGATCCGAGCCTGAGTTATTGGGATGGTGAAGTTTAAGTAGGAAATCTCTGTGTTCGTCGAGGTCCCGTGCCTCGGCGGATTCCAATAGTTAAGTCTCTCCACCTTTCAATCTACGCACCCTTTGATTTTCCTTTGCCCGCGCATCCTCCAGCTCTGGATCGACAATCGCACGCAGGGCAACTTCCATTTCACTACGTTTTGCCGCATATTCGGGTTTTGGTGCCAAATCATCGTTCTCCAACGGATCAACTCCTACATTGAACAATTGCGGTTCGCTCCCAACGTAATGACACAACTTATAATCCCCTTGCTTGAGCATGAAACCGGCGTTAAGCATCCCCATGTGATGGTATTCCGAAAAGACGGCGCGTGTTGTCTCGTCTGCTTGATGTTGGGCTATCTCCAGCAAACTATCGCCCGGTAAATCAGAAGGCGTTTCCAAACCGGCGATTTCCAATAAGGTCGGCAAAACATCTACTAAGGAGACGTTCTGTGCCACGCGACTGGACTCACCGGAAGGCAGACGCAGTATCAATGGCACTTTCACTGCGGGTTCATAGAAGCACTGCTTCTGCCAGTTCCCGTGGTGCCCTGCCATCTCTCCATGGTCGCTGGTATAGATGACAACCGTATCTTCACGTAATAGTGATGTATCAATCACCTCAAGTATCCTCCCTATCTGGGCATCAAGAGTGGAAACAAGGGCGTAGTAGGAGGCTAACGCACAGCGCACAACGGCTTCAGGCGGTGGAATATCGTTCCGCCACGCCCAACGATGGTGCTGGATGATGGGATGCTGCGATTCAAGCGGTTCGTTCCATGTGGCAGGCAGCTCAAGCGTGTCTGGGTCGTACAGTGAGTAGAATTCCGGCGGCGCAATCAGTGGGAAGTGTGGGTGCATGAATCCACAATAGAGCAGAAACGGTTTGTCGTCTGGTGAAGCCGCTTTTTCACGAAGGAAATCCACTGCCAAGTCTGTAACGTTCTGGTCATATCTCGTGTGTTCATGGTCCCCCGGTCCGCATTCAGCGACGTGTGAGTTGGAGCCGCGACGCGCGTCTGAAGTGCGTCGTGGTGGACGACCAGTTGTATGCCTCCAGCGAGGTAGATCGTCCAACAAACGATGAGAAAAACCGAGCAGGCGATCAGTCCCGTTGAAATGCGTCCGTCCGCACAACACGGTTTCATAATTCGCCTCTGTCAAATAGGCGCCCCACGTTGGGTACTGCCGATCCGCAATCGCTCCCAGATCCCACGCTTCAATTTGGTGCGGATAGCGTCCGGTGAGCATGGACAGACGTGAGGGTGTACAGATTGGATAATTGCAATAAGCGTTGTCGAAGGTGTAACTCTGCTCGGCGAGGCGGTCAAGATGGGGTGTCTGGACAACGGGGTGCCCACTATTTCCCATCATAGCACCGGCGTGTTCATCTGAAAACAGAAAGACGATGTTCATAGATACTCCGTTCGCTACAAAGCCGTATAATGGACGATTCTCCAATACCATTTGTAGAAGTATATCCGATTTCGAGAAAGAAAGCGACAATTTTTAATGGTTCTCAGTCGTCGATTGTTGGTTAATAGGTTTTCGTTTAACATATCTCTCTTGTAACTGGTAACCGATAACCATAATTTGCACGCATCATAAGGTTTGTGATAGAATAGCGGACATTGGAAAGGACATCCGTAGTCCTAATAAAGCGTATTGAATAGCAGTACCTATTTGGGGAATCAACGATGAAAGAAACAATTGAAGCCGAAATCCTGAAGGTAAATTAAAAAATGGGTAGCACGGCGACATCTCGACCTAATATTGTACTCATTATGTGTGATCAAATGCGGTGGGACGCTGCCGGATTCGCGGGTAGTCCGGTTGTTCAAACACCACATCTGGATCAGTTGGCAGCAAGCGGTGTCTGCTTTGAAAACGCTTACTGTGCGTCGCCTGTCTGCTCACCCGCACGGGCAAGTTGGTTGACTGGACTCTATCCGCATGCCCATTTACAGATGCGGAATTATGGACCTAAAAGGATGGGCGAGTTCGGCGGCTATCTGTCTCACGACAGAACTACTATCGCGGATGTGCTCAAACGTGCTGGCTACCGCTGTGGTATCGTTGGTCCGTGGCATTTGGGGGACGACCATCGTCCACAACACGGATTTACCGATTTCTGGTGTACCTATCGTTATCTTGGGGACTATCCAGACCCGCTGTTTGATTATTTTAATACAGAAGGGGTTGAAAATCTCTATCGCTCAGGTGCACCCGGAATGACGCAGTACGGAAATATCTTAGAATTTGGCACAATCACGGATCCTCGACAGCAGCGCACAACTTGGACAATCGACCGTTCGCTCGAATTTGTCCAGCAACAAGACGATGATGCCCCATTCTTCCTGTTTGCGAGTATCAAAGACCCACACCCACTTGTTTTGGTGCCGCCGGACCTACCGAGACGCTATCGCGAAGAAGAGATGCCGCTACCTGCCTCGTTGCGCGACCCCCTCGATGGGAAACCTGAATTTCAAAAACGAGGGAAATTTCGCATCCCTTCAACGGTGACTGACACTGAATTCCGTCGAATGATGACTTACTATTATGCCTTAATCACGCATATTGACGACCAAGTGGGTCGTCTGTTGAATGTGCTTGAAGGAACGAACACGGTTGTCGCCTTTATGAGCGACCACGGCGAGTTGCTCGGCGACCACGGCTTCACCGAGAAGTGTTTGATGTATGAGGGTTCGGTCCGGGTGCCGTGTCTGCTCTCCTGGCAGAACCGTTTGCCTTCGGGTTTCCGAGTCACGACCCCTCTGGCAGGTGTGGATCTGATGCCAACCTTGCTGAATTTCGCTGGTCAGACCCCAGAAACGCCGATTGATGGCAGATCCGTTGCGGAGGCGATTTTGAACGGGCAACAACCGGAAGGTCAACCGATCTTCGCCGAAATCGCCAGCCTTAATGCGATCTATCATAACGCAAACGAACCGGAGGAATTGGCGGCACATGTAATGGTAAAAGATGGGCACTGGAAATATGTTCGCAACCGCTTCGATATTGATGAACTGTACGACCTAAAAACCGATCCGGGCGAAATGCGAAACGTTGCCGATCACTCGGAACACCAGAACCGTGTTGCGCAGATGCGCCAGCAGATCAGCGAGATGGTTCGCCGGACAGGTCCCGGTCCTTATGCATGGTGCTCGTAGCCAGAACTCGCCAAGGGTTGGTTGCGTCCATCTCCCATTTGACAAAAGGGGAGAGTTACGTGATAATGATTCTATTGAACAACGAAACCAATTTTGACTATAGACTCATAACAGGAGGGACAAATGGATAACGAAGTCATGAGTAACGAAGAGAACTACGCTTTTGATGTGGCAGGCTACCTACACATTCCGGGCGTTCTCAGTCAAGAAGAGGTGGCGGCACTCAACGCGGCATTGGATGCAGTTGAAGATAGTGAGATGCTGTTAGGCGGATCCAGTCCGCACCGCGAATTGTTCCGCGACCTACTGGTACATCCAACATTGGTATGGTATTTGAACCAGATTGTGGGACACGGTTTCCGACTTGATCAAGCACCTCAATTGTTGGGGAATCAAGACGGTGAAGTCGGGACAACGCTCGTCGGCGGCGATGAACCGAGAAATCCATCCTTGGCATACCGTCAACAAAACGGTCAGCGGCGTTGTCAGGGCGTGAAAGCGTTCTGGGCATTGGAAGACATCGCAGAAGGGGACGGTGGATTAGTTGTCGTTCAGGCAAGTCACAAGAGCAATGTCGAAACACCCGACGACTTGGCAACCGGCGTTGATGATATGGGGTTGCTGGTGCAACCCGAACTCAAGGCAGGCGATCTATTCTTGGTCGCAGTACCTACGCTCCAAGGCGTTCGTCCGTGGAAAGACGAGCCGAAAAGGTTGTTGGCATATTGGTATGCCGCGCGTGCGGCGGTTCAATCCAATCCAGTTGGACCTTACTCGGAAACGGAATCTTTGCCGGGATGGGCAGATGAAGCAACGCCTGCGCAAAAGGCGGTCATGTATGTCCCCGGGTATAAGGGTTCAAGTCCACCGCCAGTGATAAATACAGATGGCGAAGAGACATGGGTAGAGGAAGACTCGTCCGTCGTTCATCCATCAATTTATATCCGCGACCCGGATTCTGGAATTGATGAGAAAGAGTTCTACTTTTGGGATTTGAACGGGTATGTAGTGGTGCCCGGCGTGATGGATGAGCAGTGGCTTACAGAAGCCAACGAGGCGGTAGATAAATTCCAAGATCGGATCGTCGTAGGCGAGGAATTAGCTCGCGGATCAATAAGTCAGGCTGGCACAGGACGACCCCTCCTACCGGGTCTGTTAGACTTGCCTGACCCGTATAACGCGCCATTTCGACGCATGATTGCGCACCCTGCCGTGGTGCAGCGACTCAATTGGATGGGCGGTAGCGGGTATCGCATGGGTGGCGCGACTGTCTTCTGCGCCGTTCAGGGCACATCGGGGCACTCGCTACACGATGGAAATGAACCGATGACCCCATCACGCGGTTATGCTTTTAAGAACGGGCGCAGTTATGCCGAAACCGTCACTATTACATGGCAATTACGCGATGTCGAGCCGGGACTGGGCGGTTTCGCATGTGTACCCGGGTCTCATAAGACGCAGTACGCCATGCCACGCGGGATTCGGACGTGTGATGATACCATGGGGTTGGTCGTACAGCCTGTTATGAAGGCAGGAGATGTCCTCTTTTTTATGGACGGCGGTTGTACACACGGTGCCTTAGCGTGGAAGAATCCGATCCCCAGACGCGGGGTACTGATTAAGTATCAGTCGAAAAATGTCAATTGGGGTGGTGGTGTGATTGATCCACAAGATCGGTGGGGCGATATGGTTGAAGATATGACAGAGGAACAATTCGCTGTCATGCGGGGGCCTGAACGGGATGGTCGTCACCGAACTGTACCGCGATTGGTTGTGGAAGATGGACAGGTGTCCGTTTCCTACGATCCAGCAGGGGATAGTTATGCGTCAAAGCATCGACGAAAACCCGGTGAAAAACGCGAGTAATGAGCAGGACGTTATCACTTACCGTTCCGGTCCCAAATCAGCGAGCGGTAAGTGGTAACGCGGGTAGATAAACAACTTCGGAATAAATAACTTTGGACTCGTTCGGAATGTGAGACGCACTACGATTGGGACATCAGCACTGCGATAAACATCTTGCGGAATTGCTTGGATCCTTATGTGGAGACGATATAAGCCGTTTTTTGTAAGTGCTGTTGTTTATGAAGCAGAAGTCCCCGGCCTTAGGCGGTGGGTGCCTTGACCTTAGCGGATTACCTTCAACGCCTATGGACGATCAGCATATTCGTCGCCACACGACCGAACGCGGAGACAATAACCAGAACAATGAACAACCTAACGAAGTTCTTTAGTACCGCCTCCGTTCTCAAGTCTCTTTTTGTATTCGTCCTCGAAAATCCGCTGAATCCGCTGAAACTCTTTCCAATTTATAAGACCCAAGAGCACGGATTTCATATCAACGCCGTGTTTATCTCCCACAACATAATACTCAACCTGAATAGTAAACTGATCAAAATTCTTATGGTCGATAGAAATTCTCGATGCCTTTTTAATTTCATGTTGAGTGCCAGAGACTTCCGTTATTATTATATCAATCGGATTATGCCATATAAATAACATTGTGTACCTCATTTATGAAACGGTGTAAAATTGCCAAATACACATAATGTATTACGGTGATTCAGTATATTTATCAGTGGTCTCTTTTATGAATAGATTTGTAGATGGGAAGCAATATATATCTTCCCATCTACTATAGCAGTTTTTGAGTTGACCGTCGGTGTTGAGTAGACCATCTACCCCCTAACCGCCACCGCCGACTGGACGGGAGACTGGATTTTCTTATGTCAAGATCGAGTCTCAAGTTGTTGTGCCCTTGTGTTACTTACATCTTTAGGTTTCTCCATGCGCCAGTTACACGTTTTTTGGTACAGGTAAGGCAGCAGGCACAGCACTTGGTACAGTCTATTCACTTCTAGTACAGTCTATTCACTTCTAATAAAGTGATCGCGAGGCAGTTGAATGCACTATTAAGTTATGGTGAGATATCCTCAATCCTATTGTTGAAAAGTTTCAGCTCAGTTATATTAGTCGCATGTTCAAGACCGATTAAATTGATAATACCTTTGGTGCTAACACTGAGTATGCCGGTCATGTCGTTCATTTCACTCGTATCGTCAGAGTTCTTGCCGAGTCCTCCTTCAATAACTGCATACTATCGTCTCATTTGAGGATATACCATATCAATAACAAGCCGATGCCAAAGAAGCCTATCCCGAAGCTAATGGCGGTCCATCGCCACTTGCGAAGCTGTTTAAGTCGCTGATGTGCTACATCGTTCGACGCCTTGATCTTTTCTTGTAAATTCAGTGTCAATGCGGACTGACGCGCATCAGGATGCCAACGTGCCACTTGACTTTCAAAAATTGATCGTGAGACCTCGATAAACCAGTTATTTCGGCGGTTCTCAGCAAAAAACCAGCTATCCGGATCTGTGCCTGTCGCAAGGACACCGAACTGCGTGTCGGTTGCGGAGAGAATACTTTTCAGATGTTCACGCGCCTCCAACGCAGCGCGCTTCGTGGTAGGCACGTCACAGAGAATAATAACGACGAAATAGCTGACATCACAAACCACATAATCCGCAACACTGCTGACTCCGAGAACGCCGAATCGGATCGGCAGATCTTTCAAAATCTCTTTGTCTGAAAACGGTAGCGTCTCTAAATAGGTCGTAATAGCGCGTCGTATACGGTCACGTAGCATCATAAATTCTCTTGGGTGTAGGTACTATGATAATGAATCCCTTTTCTATGTTTTTCTCCATTTTGGAAGCCGAAAGGCTATACCAAAATCCCGCTGCCTGCTTTAAAAGCTTATGCCTAATTGTGTGCTGTGTCTCCAACCTATAAAAGAAAGGAAGGCAGGTTGACGTTATTCAGCAATGCCTTCCCCTCTTTCTTGACCGACTGATAATCCAAATATACGGATGGTTGAAGTTATGTAATTGAAAGTATTCCGTTATTTGGCGGGTTGCTTTCGGTCAAGGTCTATTGCTCGCAGTCTATAAGTTATCTATATCCGATCTCATAAAAGCAGGTTGTTTCTGGAGACTTGCACAACCTGCAAAGCAAGCATGAACGTAAGTTTCCCGACGGACCGCTTGTAAACAGACGTGTATGTCCCCTCCGAGGTAGAGGCTTCGCCTGCCCGTTAATCAGCGTGCAGGGTTTACTGAATGTGCAATGTTTGTCATCCCTATATTATTCCTTGCCGAAGTGCTTAATTGCATCCGTGTTCTGAAGGGTTTGGATAAGCCCATCTGCGTCCTGATTCCAGACCGCAGGTGCGTCTGACTTAACACCACAATGAACATCTAACACTTTCCCGGATACGAAAAACAGCTTAACCGTGTGGTGTGCCACCCGTTCGACAATCTCGATGTGATCGGTCTCGATTAACACATCTCCCATACGCAGTTTCATAGAATCAGACCTCACGCATTGAGAACTCTATCCGGACATACTACTATTATCGTTTTCTCAGATCCATCCATGTGCCAATGACTTAGTGTTTTGGTATGTCATACCACACCAAAATCAGAAATTCATATTTTCACACAAGTTAATATTATTAACATTACATAGTATTACAAATTTCGGTTTTAATCAAATTAAAAATTGTGATATAATCAATTATTATAAGGGTTTATGCGTGGGTTGTATTAGGATATATTTTTTTAAGAAAAATAACGATATAATAACGTCCTTATCCGACTTATTGCAATTGACGCGACTTTTCCCAAGACCTCTCGGATACATATTTCATAGCAGATCCTGTTTGTGTTGCCTTCTTTTTCATCATGAGCAATATTATAGAAGTTATATTGAGTAAAACATAAGGATGTAGGCCGATAGGGAAAGAATGGAAAATAATTTATGTCCTTTTTTTCCGCTTCAGATCCCCGTGGACTTTGAATTCTTAGCTCTTACTCGCTATGAGTTCATAGTAAATCCGGTAATTACCTATACACCAAAGGAAGGGCGAGGATACAATCCTCGCCAGCGGCCGTGGGGATCTTGTTCCCTGACGAACTGTAAACATATTTTCAGATTTTACTATAAGAAATCAATATTAGGTTGTGAGGAAGGATGGAAGGAGAGAAAGACTACAAGAAATTCTATATCCGCAATCTTCCACCCTTCCACCCTTCCAACTTTCCAACCCAAGCAACTTGGGGTATGGTTTACCGTTGAGGGAAAAAGAAGGCAACACAAATTCGGAGGTGGTGTGGAATGTTTATCGGATGGATGTCCCAAAAAATTGAGATAAATCCCAAAAATTTGGTTAGGATATGACTATATATATAGTTATTTTACCTCAGAATTAAATGTCCTAATTTGACTAAAACTGAGATTTTTGATAGTATATACTCAGGACTTACGCAGAAAGCGAATATTAGGATGGAAGACTGGAAGAAAGGAAGGATGGGAACCCCAATCTTCCGATTCTGCCAGGGAAAGAAGCAATTTTGTGTAAGCCCTCTATACTACAGGACTTACGCAGCGTCCTTTGCTGGCGAGGTTTAAAACCTCGCCAGCGTCGTGGGGCTGTAGGTACTCATTAGCAAATTGCGTAAGTCCTATACGACTAAGTTAACGCAAGTTGCCACTTTTGTAGCATAATCTTTATGAGGAGTTAAAAAATTAATTCGGTAATTTCTTGTGGAAGTCCGGTGTCCCTTCCCAGTAACGGGTGGGATGGCTTCGGCTTTCGGTTCCAAACCGCACCTACCGGCCTGGGGAAAATTGGAATTACCGATTTAAATAATTAAACTTCATTTAGATTGTGCCTAAGGATGCGCAACCTAGCTGGATAGGCTACAAAACGCTTTGGAAAGATGGAAGGATAGCAGGTTGGGAGATAGTGAACATAGGAATTCTTCCAGCCGTCCTGTGCTTCCTCAAAACCTAATAAGGAAGTAGGTCAATGACAACCGATGTCTTGGAAAATATTATTGAACACTGCCACCAACGGCACGAGAAACCCTTTAAGCAACGGAAGACAACCCTAAGGCCTCTGATTTACAAAGGGCTGCCTTACCACTTCAAAGTCCATTGTGCGCACGGATACCCTCTGAAGCTACAAGATTTGGAAGCGGTGGACATTTCCTTTATGCCGATCGGGCGCGCCCCTGGAACCGACCATCCCCCGCGCGCCTTTGGCGGTGAAAGGTTCTTGAAACGCCAAGAGGCAACAGACTGGGAGACCCCCCAATGGCACAGGTCGTGGGGGATTCACGTGTATACAGGTATTCCCTCCGCACGCGATGGCGCGCCCTGGCACGATATCGAATTTAGATATGAAGCCATCTGTGCTGCCCCGGATGCCATTCTTGCGTGCGTTCAGGCACTTGTTAACGCCGCTGCGAACCCGTTGTTGACGCTGACAAAGTCCGGGGGATTGCGCTTTTCTTGCCGGATACCGGGATACCTGCACCCGAACACCACGCAGGCACGGTTCTATGTCTATCAGGGGACACCATCAGCAGAGACTCCCAACAAACACAATGCGTATCTCGAGATTTTGGGTGAGAAAGGACACAGTTGCTGGGATGCGCGTCATGAAATCCTGCTTGGAAACCTGTTAGATCCGCCTGTGGTTTCTAAAGAAGTTCTCTTCGCACCTATCGATGCCCTTCGCGCTGCCCTGCACGAACCTGTTTCGCAAAACATACAACCCATGGAGAATATCCCGGACGCGCCATACTCTCTCGGATCGGGGACACTTGATCTCGCCAAAGAGGCGTTTTTCAAGCGTGGGTTTTCTTATGTCAGACAAGAGGGGGAATTTCACTATTGGCGGCGACAGGGTGATGACATTGGCAACACAGAGGTATCCTTGTGGGAGAACGACGATGGTGTGTGGCTCTGTGCATCTACGTCTGATACTGGGCTGCCGATGGCGGCAACGCTTCTAACAGACGTTTGGAACGATACCGGCATCCTACCGCCCACTCCGAAGACGGGGTTTCCTATAGACGATGAAGTGCTTGCCGTTCGGGAGGGGACACTCAGTCCGTTGGCACTCAAACGTCCGCGTCCGATCTTACACAAGTCGAAACCGACAGAAAAGATGTCCGAACCGCCAGAGGAAATGCGTGTTCAGGTGCGGGGTGCTTTCGATAGGAATGTGCGTGTGCTTGGATTCACTGCTGAGAAAGACTCTGAAGTAGAATCCGTTCTGCGTGAGAATAAGACAATCTGTTTAGAAGTGCCGAGTGATGATCTTGCGGCAGCAGCATCCCAATTTCTTCAAAACCGAGATGTCGGATCAGTGGCACAGGGGTCGGATCAGGTGAAAGATATCCCCAATTCTCGATTCTTTTCGGATCCACAATTCGCACAAACAGCGGAACAACTTCTCGAAACGCCCGAGGGAACACAACACCTCTGTATCGTTAGTCCCTCTGAAGAGGATAAACTGTTTCTTAGATGCAAACTCCTCAGAACCACACTGAAGACATGGGTTGCCAATTGGCAAGGCAGTGCCTTAGGCAACCTTGCGCTATCTCTACTGAATGCAGTAGACATCAGAGATAAATCCGATGCCAAATTCATCAAACGGCTCCGAACAGTGGTACAGACGTTTCAATGGCTGGAAGAAGAGATTATCCAACAGATGTGCCACGTCGATGCAGGGACTGTGGAAAATAGTGAGGCATCCGCAGCGGTTTGTGCCGATCCAAACTGGACGTTTTGGCATCAACTCAAATGTTTCTTCGCACATTACACGCGGGACGCTGATGCACCGATGCGATGGGAGGACGAGGAACTACAATTCCGGTTGCCGCCCGTCCTGCATCCGAGCGTCAAATACCTTTTCGTCAATATCCCGGTTCTCTACCCTGAACATTTACGGCGAGCATTCTTGGACGAGGAAATTGAGATCCTTCGCACGCAACCGACGGCGTGGGTTCCCGGAAACCGCGTTTTTCAGATTCGCACCGATATCTATCCACAGGAGACACTTTTAGACCTCGATGGCACTTGGGACATTATGGCGATGTCTGAAACGGGGCAGCACATTTTTTCCAGAATTCAAGCTGATATAGAAAGGGATCCAAAGGTCAAGCATGGAATTATCACCCATGTTCATGCAATTGGGCAGTTGAAGCATATCGCGAAGAATGAGAACGTCTGTTTCTTGGCGAGTTTTCGAGAACTGGAAGGCTTGGAAACCGCCCTTCAAGAAGCACAGGTCATCTGGATAGTTGGCATGCCGCAAATGGGAGTACGCGCCGTTTTGAACCGCACGCAGACCCTGTTTGGAAACGACGAGGAACCCCTCTCTTATCAAATGAAACCTGATTCCTTCTGTTACAAAGACGCGCGCGTCCAGAGCGTCTATGAAAAAGAGGGTGCCCATATATTCACAGAGATTATAGAGTTGGTTCAGTTGAACCGTTTAGCAAACAAGAAAGTTATGTTGATTACGGGGGTGCGAATTCCTGATATCACCGACAGACCTGAAACGCTCCTTTTTGACTGGGAAGATTTCGATGTCGCCGGTGGGTTAGACAAACTCGAGGAGGTGATATCGACACGCCAACGTTTTGAAACCGAACGCGACAATCTGACGGTTGAATCCGCCAGAGAAGAGGTAGAGCGGATTCTGGGATGTTCCCAAAGGCAGGCGAACCGCTTTTTGCAAAGGCTGAGAGGGCGGCCACGTATCACTTTCCGCGAGCAAATTCTCGCACTTCTCGTCGATGGCGAGAAAAAAACGCCGGAATTCGCGGCGGCGATTCAGGGACACCCAAAAGCAATCAATACAGAACTCACGCGTCTTGTAGGGATGGGTGAAATTGTAAAGGTTCGACGGGGTGTTTATAGACTTCCAGAGCGTTAGAAAGGAAGTGTTCGGCATTAGCATCCAATTCTTGTTTGCTGAATCTACACTTCTTTTTCTATTAAGCCCACAATTACCTGTACACCAACGGGATGGCGGGGTTAAGCAAGTTTGAATATTAAATATGGACATTATTCGTTTACAACGGGCGGGGAAAACCCACCCCTACGAGGTCCGCACCCATCAGAAATCCGAAAAAACCATAATTTATTATTTAATATTGCTTAGACTTTCCACATTATTAGGGGGTATTGTATGAAACACAATGAGGTGCGATGGGAACGGATGTTTCCAGATGAATTGGAAGCGGCGTTTGAAGCGTGTCCGATGGTGTATCTACCTTATGGGTTGTGCGAACCACACGGTTGGCACAATGCGGTCGGGATGGATGCGATTCGGGCGCACGAATGCTCGTGTCACGCAGCGCGAGTGCACGGTGGAATTGTCGCACCGCCGTTTTACTGGCACTGCCATGAGATCGGCGGCTACGGTGCATGGGGACACAACCAAGTGAATCAAGAGCGACCGTGGCTGACAGCGATACCGCCGTGGATGTTTTTGAAGAATATGTGCTATCATATCCGAGCGGCGGATGCATTAGGTTTTCATGGCGCGATTCTGTTCTCAGGGCATTCGGGGCCGCATCGGTTAGACGTGCCGGTGGTGATCGAAATTATGCAAGCACATGTCGGTGTTCGGATGTATTCGACGATGAGCATCGGTGCGGATATTGATCGTTTTGAGGACGGTAAAGGATTGGGTGGACACGCCGGACGCGGTGAAACTTCCGTGCTTTGGGCAGTTGCGCCAGACTGTGTGGATATGTCGCGGATGCCAACAGATGACACACGCGCACCTCATTTCGCAATGGGCGATTTCAACGAATCCTCCAGCCGTCAAGTCGGGGAACAGATGGTGGCAGATATTGTGGCGCATTTCGGTGAAAAGACGAAGGCGTTGCTGTCGGCATACAAAGCGGAAGTGTCGAACCACACGCCACTGACGTTTGATGATGTGGAAGGGATTTGGGAAGACGAGATCCGACCGAAATTGGCTGAGTTTGCTTCCGTGCAGCCTCCAGAGCCAGCACCGCCTTCCGATTCCCGATGGTATTCAAACTCACAGGTGCCCAAGAAAGGGCGGGTCCTCTAACATATTCTGCTGCCAAAGCAGGGGCGCATGTCAATATGCGATTTAAACATCTCAGCCAATCAGAACGCGTAAAGAAGGTGGGAATTTGGGTAGTGTCAACCCTACTCCTATTTTTCGGGTTTTACACGAACTTATGGCATGTTGCTGAACAGCAATGGTTTGACAATCATCAGAAAGACACCGAAGCGCATGTCATGGGGAGAATGGTCAAATCTCGCCAAGATGGCATCTTCTCAGTCGGTGGGTTGAATGGTTGGGGAACAGCGAAAAGTACTGACGCGGAATGGATACCTTCAACAGAGTTGGGTCCCCAATATACAGCTTATCTTTACAAGCTCTCCTTTGAAAAATTTTCAACCTACAACTCACAACCCGGCGGTCAAGGAATGATTTTTAGTCTACTTGATAGACTAATTCCATTATCGCCTGACAGCAAATTACGGTTATTCTATGTCCTAACAGCTTTACTTTCCGCAATTGCCTTGACATTCATTATAAACTGGTTCTATGACGAATTCGGCGGGTGGGTCGCGCTATTCGTTGTAGGTTCGGCTGTGTTGTCTCAATGGTTGACAGTCTTTGGTAAAAATCTTTGGTGGAGTCTATGGGCTTTTTACCTGCCGATGATTGTCGTTCTGTACTACCTTAAACGCCACAGAGTTCCAGCGAACCGTCAGTATATCAAGTTTGGAATTCTGATCTTCATCGCGGTTTCCATTAAGTGTTTCATCAACGGCTATGAGTACATTACAACCACACTATTAATGATGATGGTGCCGTTCGTCTATTATGTCATTCTTGATAGGTGGAGCCGCCCCCAATGTGTGAAATGGACGCTTGCAGCCGGACTTGGATCAGGTGTGGCAATTTTTTTCAGCCTCATCATGTTATGTTACCAGATCGGTGCTGCACAGGATGGGTTTATGGACGGCGTTGCGCATGTGATCTGGTCTTTTGGTAAGCGTACGTACGGCGATGCGGAAGATTTTCCACCAGTATATGCTGCCAGCCTTGAAGCTGGCACGATAGGCGTGGTCATTACCTACATGAACGGTATTTTCTTTGATCTCAACAACTATCTATCTAACACTAATTCCTTCGTCTCTAACTTCTTATTCAAAGTCCGTTATTATTATCTAATAGTTCTCTTTATGGTGATGTCTACACTGCTGTTTTGGCGTAGGAAAAAAATGATGGCAGAGCGAAAACAGCACTATATTGCATTAATCTGGACGACGTGGTTTTCAATTCTTGCGCCTTTATCGTGGTTCGTCATTTTCAAGGCACACTCATACATCCATACGCACATGAGTTTTCTTTTGTGGCAGATGCCCTTTACGCTCTTTGGCTTCGCCGTATTTGGTGCCACCGTTATGGCATGGATGAAAGAAAACAAAGAAAAAAATAGCGCGGAGAGAGTATGAACATTAATCAATTGGATCGGTGGATCAGCAGAAACCGATTGAATCCCAACGAAATAGAGGGTAACCGCTTCTTAAAAGCTGCGAGTCTCTTTGCAGAGACAGCCATAGAATACGGGAGAGATAGATACAGCCGCAAAAATATGCCGCTCTTTGCCGATTGTCTTCATGTCGACCATTTGAAAGCACCCAGGTCTATGACATCTCACCGCACAGGCACTGAACCGAAACCAGCAGTTTGGAGTTTCTTCCAAAATCAGCAAAATCTGATGCGGTTGCTCGCCTCTTTAAGCCAGTTCACTGGGGATGATAAGTATGTCCGTGCTGCGGGAGAAGCCGCCGAATATATGTTCAATAACTATTGGTATCCAGAGAGTGGTGTTCTGCATTGGGGCGGACACGGCTATGTGGATTTGGTAACCGGTAATAGATACGGCATGAAGGGGGTTGTTCACGAAATAGAGGACGTATACCCCTATTGGGAATTGCTGAGAGCCGTGGACTCTGATCGCGGCGAGATGCTGATGAAAGGGATTTGGGAAGCGAATATCAAGGATTGGGATGCCTTACACTACAACCGACACGGCGATTTCAGAAAGCAGGTCGATCATGCGAATACATGGAACAGACCGTGGAACGGATACAAAGCACCCGACATCAGTGGCGATCTCTCGTTTATCAGTGTGGCACTGGATCTGGCTTACGCCGCTTACAGTTTGGGTTACCAAAAACAGGAGGAGGCACCGCGGATGTGGGCGGAACGCCTCTTAAATCTGATTATAAAGCAGCGAGATCCAGAGACTGGCATCTGGCCCAATCTGGTTCATCCGCAAAGTGGCAAACGCGGGCTTAATGTGTTCGGCAGGAAATATCCACAGGCGACCGAACCGAGAGTCTATGTCGGTAACCAGTTGAACCACACCATTACCCAGATGATGGGCATGCTGACAATCGTAGAAAATGCCCAGAAGTATGGTCGCATCGGTGAAATGGCGCACATCAAAGCGGCGGTTGAACAACATATCATCGGTTTCTTAGATGCTTCCTACGATCAAAAAAACAATACATTGAAAAGCATCGTTATTGACGGGACGGATCTCACAGGTTTTCGGATACAGGGACCTTTCAGAGATGCCAAGTTATACTTTGGTGCGAAAGAGGGCGGCGCATTTCTGCCGCAAAACATTACGCCGCTCTTTACTTCCGTTTGTGCCCGTGGATATAGAGTATCCGGGGGCAAAAGTGCGTTTAGAGATTATCTACGCACCATGTTCAAATCCTTCGGGATTGGAGATATTGGCACTGATAAAAATTCCCCGCCGTCGTTGAATTTTGACACAACTGTCTTGGAACCTGCTTATATCTTCGCGCTGGTAGATCTGTACCGAGTAGAACCGAAAGCGGAATTGCTGGCAATAGCGGAGCGAATCGGGGATAATCTGCTGCAAGGTAGACAACATGCCGATAGCGGTCTTTGGACGCTTGAAGATGATTTTATTCTCCACAGTAAGGTCATGGATAAGCCAGAGTTACAAGACGGACATGAAGGGAAAAGTGTGGGCGAACTTCTGCAGGACACTCATAGAACCGCAAACCTTGATGCGATGGAGCCACTGGCACTGCTCAGTATCTGCGCCGCACAAACCGGACGTTACGACATCATACCTGAATGGACAGCGGGTGGTCTTTACCTCAAGGTGAGCAGCGTCGGACATATCGTTAATAAAGAGATGCAGCTATGGTTTGATAAGCCAGCACTCAAGCAATTTTACAAGGACAGTAATATCAACTGCACCTGGTCTATTGATGAAGACTGAACTAAACAAGTCATTTATATGGAGGAAGAGTGCCCACATATAACAGATGATAATTGCAACATCACACGCAAATCTTGAGCATAGTACGTAGCTATTCAATAACCGTGAAGTCCTGAAATTCCACACACATTCGACTGGAACATCCAGCAAGGCACACGAAAAAACTTGTAGGGCAAGCATCATGCCAACCCTACAAGTTTTAATAAGCATTGCGTCCCGAACGGAGTTTATTTTTACTGTGAATAATCGTTCCGTTTCGCTGGATCATCCGTGAAGTATTCGACGAACTCCCATTCAAAACCGTCCGCATCAATGAAATAGATTCGCTTTCGGTGGGGATGCGGTTCAACTTTAAAACCTTCCTTATATCCAGCAGCCAGCAAGCGTTCTCTGATACCCTCAGCGTCATCAACAGCAAAACCGAGATGGTTTACATAGGTCCCCTTACGGTCGCCTGTGAACGGATGTTTGCGGTCTGACAAGGCAATGTAAAAATCGTCAGTCCCAAGGTGACACCATTTCGTTCCGTTCGCATTATCACCACCGCCCCTAACTCGGAAATCTGGAAAGGCAGTTGTTAGAAAATCGATCGCTTTTTCGAGGTCATTCACGGTCATGTTGGCATGTTCAAGATAACGGCTCATTTCTGAATCCTCCTGAAAAATTGAGAGTTATACTGGTTTTGGAATTAATTAGACACGCGTAGGAGGGATCGGGTCCCCCAGCCCTCTACACACCGAGTGTTCCGGTAATTACCGGTTTACTATAAAATACGTTCGGTCCTAAACCTTTTTTTCTTGTCGAAAAAGTTGGGCTTGCGTAAAAAGTGTAGGCACTATCACGATCCGAGTGGCAATTTTAATTCCGCGGGGAAAGCCGTCAACGGCTTCGCGACGCTCCCCGAAATATGGAAAGTATCCTCCAAACGCACACCTCCCGTTCCCGGAACAGAAAGTACGGGATGTCCGACGGTCACCGTCATTCCATCAGAAATCTGGATACCAGAATCACCGGGATGGATCGTTGGTGCTGGTGTCTCCTCAAAACTAAGTCCGATGCTATGACTGATCCCCGCGATGTAGAATTCACCATAGCCGTTTTCAGTGTAAACTTTCTTTGCCGCTGCGTCAATATCTCGCATCTTCCTCCCTGGTCTCAACGCTGCGATCCCTGCGGCTTGGGCACTTTTATAAGTCTCGAACATATCCATCTGTTTCGCTGTTGGTGTCCCAATCGCGAATGTCCGGCAGAGGTTTGCGCAATACCCTTTATAACGCGGCACCAAATCCAGCACGACCAGGTCCCCCACCTCAATAACTTTGTCAGAGGCAGTGCCGTGTAGCCATCCCGAACGGACTCCCGAATTCACAAACACAGGCGTTGCGACACCATGTCCACCGGCTTTCCGCATAGCGTACTCAACTTCCGCCGCGACCTCATTTTCCGTTATACCCGGTCTAAGTGTTTTGACTGCCGTCTCCATGCCGATGCCAGCAATTTCTGCAGCGCGCTGCATGAGTGCTATCTCGGTGTTATCTTTCACCATACGGAGGGCATCCATAACCGGGGCGATGTCCATGACATCAACAATCGGATTCGCTCTTTGGAACATATTCAATAGGAAAGCAGGGGTGCCGAACCACATCTGGACACCAATTTTGAGTTTCTCCTTATCTCCTATCATACCACGCATCACCTGAACAACGTCCTTAATCTGTTGACCGACAGAGCCGAAAATCCGGACATCTTCGACACCCAATGATTCTTTAACCTCTTCCTCTTCTCCAGCAAAAGTGACAACAATTGGCACTCCGTGTGCGGGGATAATAGCGCGCGGTTGATACCGATCCTCTCCGAAAAAGTAGATATAATCGTCGTGCGTCAGAATGAGATAGGCATCAATCCCTTGCTGCTTCATCCTGTCCTGCGCTTTCTGAACCCTCTTTCTATTTAACATCGTAATTTCCTCCTGTTAGGATAGTTACCGTTCTCTTGTCGTATTAAAGCATAGTATTGCAGTTGCAAATTTCGTGCCAAATGTTCAGTGCCTGTCCAATTGAGATATATCAGCGTTTTACGGGCTAAAATAAAATTTCAGATTTTGCCGATATGTTTCAAACCTGAAACAAAACCTGAATTAATTGCCGAGAAGCCTCATAAATAAAAGTTATTTCATAAATGAAACGAATTTCATTTATGAAACAAAGTTCTTGACATCCGCCTCACTATATGATAATCTATGACCTATAGGTAACAAATCCTACTAACGCGTGGAGGAAAGATAGTGGAATGGATGAATGTAGTTAAAACATCTGCAATCGAACCGGGACAGAGTATTGTCATCAAATTAGAGAATAAAAGCATCGCAATCTTCAACACAGGTAAAAGATTTTATGCTATCAATAATGCCTGTCCACATCTGGGAGGGCCACTCAACGAAGGAACACTCGAGGGTGAAGTTGTTACATGTCCGTGGCACGGTTGGCAATATGATCTGAAAAGTGGATGTCCGATTACCACGCCGAATGTCCAAACCTATCCGCTCCGGCTTGATGGCGATACCCTTCAGATCGCAGTCACTCCTGAAGCACCAATGGGTGATAGACGCGAAGATACTGTTTTTAACCAAACTGCTGAAGCTGATCATATCTATGGAATCCTTGAGCAGATTCAGCTCGGAAAGACACTTGATGAAGTATTTGAGAATATCCACGCTGGACTTCAGAATATAGTGCCACATAATCGGTTGGGCATCGCACTCATTGAGAAGCTCTCCGGTAATTTAGTGCAGTGCAAAACGAAATCGAATAAAAAAATCTTGTTGGACAACGGGTTTTCAGCAAAAATCGAGGGGTCAAGCCTTGAACCTATCCTCAATTCAGGTGAAGCGCGGATTATTGACGATTTCAAGGAAATTCTCGCAAAAAGACCGACAAACTGGACAAGATTGATGGTCCAGGAAGGGATGCGCTCCAATCTTACACTTCCACTCAAGGTGCAGGGTAAACCTATTGGGGTCGTCTTTTTTACAAGTGAAAAACCCCGAGCATTCTCCGAGATGCATATTCGGCGACTGAAACCTATTGCCGGACAACTCTCAATTCTGATTGAAAAAGGGAATTGGACAGACAAACTCGCCGAAAGCAACAAACGATACCGCACGCTTTTTGAGATGTCCAACGACGCAATTTTTATATCTCCATCACTCACAGAAGTGTTTGTTACCATAAACGAAAATTTCTGTACATGGCTCGGTTACACACATCAAGAACTCATCAATCTGTCACTGCGTGACCTAATGCCTCCCAATGAATTTCAAAACATCCGCGAAACTCTCAAAGGACTCGACCAACAAAATCCTATTACGTTCCAAACAGAACTGTCGCATAAAAACGGAAGCCGCTTACCCTTAGAAATTCGCGCCATCCAAATTCAACATCACGAGAGAGCGTTTATCCAAGGATTTGCCCGGGATCTCTCGGAGGTAAAGGCACTCAGTGCTCAACTCAAGGAACACCATTCATTTGGGAATCTCATCGGAAAAAATCGGAAAATGCAGGAGATTTTCGAGTTAATTCAACTCGTCGCCCCCATGAAAACGACTGTCCTGATTCAAGGCGAAAGCGGGACCGGCAAAGAACCGATTGCCCACGCGATCCACTACAATAGCGAGAGGGCAAAAAAGCCTTTCATCCGCGTTAATTGCGCTGGTTTAGTTGACAACTTGCTGGAGAGTGAACTCTTTGGACATGTCAAAGGGGCGTTTACCGATGCTATCGCAACGCGCGAAGGGCGGTTCGCAGCTGCGGACGGCGGCACCCTTTTCCTTGATGAAATCGGTGAATTAAGTCTCGGAACACAAGCAAAGTTGCTCCGCGTCTTGCAAGAGGGCGAATATGAAATGGTCGGTTCAACCGAGACAAAGAAAGTAGATGTCCGCGTCATTGCAGCGACAAATCGAATCCTGAAAACAGAGATCGATGCCGGACGTTTCCGCGAGGATTTATACTACAGGCTCAACGTCGTCCCGATTACACCGCCGCCACTCCGCGAAAGACGAGATGACATCCCACTCCTTATTGAACACTGCATCGAAAAATTCAGTCAACAGACCCAAAAGTCGATTCATCGCATTTCACCCGATGCCCTTGAAATCTTAGTAGACTATACCTACCCCGGCAATGTGCGAGAGTTGGAGAATATCATAGAGCATGCATTCGTCAAATGTCAGGGTGGAAGCATTGAAAAGCAACATCTACCGCTCGATCTTATTTCGGCGAGAGACGATATTGTTACGCAGGCACTCAGAGAAAGTAACCCACTTGCTGCATTGGAACGTGAATTAGTGCAACGGGTTTTGGAGGAGTCTGATGGAAAGCCGCAGCTCGCTGCACAGCGTTTGGGGATTAGTCGCACAACCCTATGGCGAAAACTTAAGGCGGTATAGTTGAAGTATCGGAACAATTTTTTCATTGACAACTTCATGGAAACTAACATATTATATCCAATAAGTATTGATTCCTGCTATCGTCCGAAAGAAGGACCGAAAATGGCGAAAGCCCTCTCCCTCGTTGCATACGACGATTTAGAAAGCCAAGTTGAAGCATTGGAAAGGGATGGTTATGTCTATTTCCCCAGTGTGCTTGATGCCGATGAGATCGCCGCCTTGCGTGCAACTATGGACCGATTAGAGGCAATTCCAGCGTCTCATGATCGGGATGAAACACTTCAAAATGGCGATGCATTCCTCCATAAGCTCATCGGGAACTCGTTTAATCGAGACCCGTTGTATCTGCAATTCCTTGACAGATCGCCCGTTTTTGAAGTTGCTGAGGCGGCTCACGGCGAGGATTTCCATTGCATCGGTATGCATTCGTGGTTGACGGGACCCGGACGGCCGGATCAGGGGTTACATACCGATTGGCTGCCAATCAATCTACCTGCGGAGATTCGTTCCGATCCACGCGTCAAAATTCCAATCTTTATCACCACCGCCCATTACTATCTCAATGATATGTACGAAGAATTGGGACCGACGAAGTTTGTGCCGGGCAGCCACTTCTCAGGATGCTCCCCGAACGGGGCAACTGAGTGGAATAACCGGGGGGAAGAGAGTATCCTATGCAATGCAGGGGACGTGGTACTTTTCCGCAGTGAAGTCTGGCATCGTGGCTCTGCCAATACGAGTGACGAAGTCCGTTACCTTTTGCAAGTCCACTATGCCCAACGGATGATTACACAGAAATACCCGCCTTATCTAAATAAATTCCAGTTTGATGCATCGATTCTCGCCCAAGCCAACCCTCGACAGAGGCGGCTCCTTGGCGATCATCGACCCAGTAACTATGATTGAGGTTTTTAGGGATTCTTTCTATCACATTTTTATTATCAAACCCACGTTAGATTAACAACCTGATAACAGAGGAGCTAACAATGAAAACGCGTTTAATTTTCATCGGTGTAATGCCAACATTTTTCCTATTGATTGGTATCTCTATCCTATTGATGGGTTGTGAAAGAGCACGCCAACAGGCAGGTGTTCTTCCAATCGCGCCCGCAAAACAAGCAAACGCCATGATTGGTTCATCAAACGACAGTGGCGTAACTGGAATGGCAGTCTTCACACAAAATGGCGACCAAATCACACTCACGGCTGAAATCCAGGGTGCATCCCCCGGTCTGCACGCCATTCATATCCACGCATACGGTGATTGTAGTGCACCCGACGGGACATCCGCTGGCGGTCACTGGAATCCTACCGATGTTGCGCACGGAAAATGGGGAGAAGGTGAGTTTCATCTTGGAGACATCGGCAATATTACCGTCGGAGAAGATGGAACAGGTCGTATTACGTTGACGACAGATCTCTGGGAAATCGGCACCGGTTCCGACGTAGATGTTGTCGGCAGAAGTATCATTGTCCATGCTGGCGCGGACGATTTCATCTCGCAACCGTCAGGTGCTGCAGGTGCGCGTATCGGTTGTGGTGTTATCGTATTAGCGGAATAGGATTTACGCAAAATTTCTTCCTTTCCTTACAGAATCGGAAGATTGGAAGGATGGAGGCATGGAAGGCGGACTTCCATCCTTCCTTTCCTTCTATCCTTTCATCCCAATATTGCTTTGAAGGAGTACCCAAAATGGCAAAAGCACTCTCACTCGTGGCATACAACGATTTAGATAGCCAAGTCGAAGCACTTGAAAGGGATGGGTATGTCTACTTCCCTAACGTGCTTAATGCCGAGGAAGTCGCCGAATTGCGAGCCACTATGGAGCGGTTAGAGACGATCCCAGAGTGTTTGGATCGGCACCAAGTGCCTCAAAATGGCGACGGATTCCTCAACAAAATCATCAATAATTCGTTTAATCGCGATCCGCTGTATTTGCAATTCCTTGACAAATCACCGGTTATTGAAGTTGCCGAAGCAACGCACGGTGAGGATTGCCATTGCATCGGTATGCAATCTTGGCTGACAGGACCGGGTCGTCCGGATCAAGGGTTACACACGGATTGGCTGCCAATTAGTCTACCGGCAGACGTGCGTTCCGATCCACGTGTGAAAGTCCCCATCTTCATCACCACTGCCCATTATTACCTCAACGATATGTACGAAGAATTGGGACCGACGAAGTTTGTGCCGGGCAGTCATTTCTCTGGGTGTTCTCCAAACGGTGCAACCGAATGGAAGGGGCGAGGAGAGGAGAGCATCCTATGCAATGCGGGGGATGTAGTGCTTTTTCGCAGCGAAGTCTGGCATCGGGGTTCTGCCAATACGAGTACCGAAACCCGTTACCTCTTGCAAGTCCACTATGCCATGCGGATGATTACACAGAAATACCCGCCCTATCTGAATAAGTTTCAGTTTGACGAATCTATCCTCGCGCAAGCGAACCCTCAACAGAGACGGCTCCTCGGCGACCATCGACCCAGTAACTATGATTGAGGTTTTCAGGGATTCTTTCTACTATGTTTTATTTTCAAACTCACGTTAACAAAGGCAACTCTCATGAACACTTCCGACTTCTGCTAACGTTTTTGATCCTAATATTAATTTCAGTATCGTCTCTCTCATCCATTGCTAAATTCGATGTTCATGTCATATATTTCAAGCCAACAGATGCTCCAGACATAGATCGTGAATACCATGATAAAATAATGAAAGATATTCAGAAATATTATCAGTCAGAAATGACACGACATGGGTTTACTGATAAAACGTTTCCATTGGAAACAGATGAAAACGGTAAGCTTGTTATTCATACAATTAATGCGAAACACGATAGTGAACACTATGATATTGACGAAGATAGGCATTGGGATCTAATTGAACCTGAACTTCCATTCAGATTTAACAATCAGCAAAATTGGAATTCTCGTGATAATGTCCATCTAATTGTCATAGGCGGTTTGCAAATGCATGGAAATTGGGGTGGAGGACCTGCTATGGGTTTTGCTTGGCACGGAGGTAGGTCGGGCGGTAATGCAATTGTAACTATGGATATGAAGAATGATTTCCCCCATCATTATCTTGGGGTAGTTGCACATGAATTAGGCCATGCTTTTGCACTTGATCCTGGTCATAATAACCATAATAATGGAGCATCATTAAATGGTACTATAATAGCGTCGGGAGATACAACTGAAGAATGGGGCAATAGAATGCAAATGACAAAAGAAGAAGCAATTCTATTAGATAGCCGTCCAATTTTCAGAAAAATCACTCTGCAAGAAGAACCTCCTAATGTTATCAGTGGAGAAGAACCTGCCGATATGGACAGTATTTCACAAGATTTGTCTAACATAGAGGTTCTGATGTATATAGGGGCTGTGAGTTGGATGAGTCTTGAGGATGCCAATCTGCAATCTCAAATGACAAAGCAATTGCTTGATTCAAAAAGGATTCGAGCCGAAATCGTTCAAACCGAAGATGTTGTGAGAGACTGGATGCTTCAAACAACTTCAGATGGTAACGTAGATGTTTTAATCCTTTACGGGGTGCTACCAACTTCTATTCATCCGTACCCTAATAGTCAACCGGACGGTACTGTGGCAGAAGAATGGATTGAATCAACTGATGGAAATACTATTCTTAACCATGGTGATTACTTCGGTTATATTGACAACAACGGTGTCCAAACTTTACAAGACATTATGGATATTCCACATATTACAATGTGGGACTTTGGGTTGGAAAATAATACGTCAATGACAGTAACGAAAGATGGTAAAGAGATTACCCCAAGTCTTACAAATTTTCAATCCGATAGAGCCTTTCATCTTGATGAACTTACCGGGGATTGGTTTGCCGAGAAGGTGCTTGCGAGTGATACAGGCACCTCACAAGCTACCAGAGCGGATCCGGTTATTGTCCGAGATGGCAATCGTGGAAGGATTGGTATTGTTTATCAAACCTTTAACGAGGTAAACCCTAAAGGCAAGGTTGTTGCTGAACTCATCGCGAACTTCCTTTTACGAAATAACGACAAAATTTCGTTACCGCCTGTTGAACCAATTAAAATTATTGGTAAGGGTACAGGGGACCTATTAGATACGGTGAGTATCTTGCCTGCAAGTGTGCAGTCTCCTAATATCGGTCAACAACTCAAATTGTCCCTGAAAATTGCAAACGGTAAAAATGTCGCAGGCTATCAGGCAACCGTGTCGTTTGATATGACAGCACTGCGTTATATAGGGAGTGCAAATGGAGACTATCTGCCTGCAGGTGCCTATGTTTTGTCTCCTGTTCTGACAGACAACACTCTGACGCTTGCGGCAACGTCTTTTTCGGGAGAAAGTCAGGAGGATGGCACCCTTGCGACCCTCACTTTTGAGGTGGTTGCTGTAAAAGCCTCTACTGTGAGTCTCTCTAACGTGCTATTGACGGATGGTTCGGGAGGGAGTGCTATACCACAAACAGAAAACGCTGAGATAACTGAACCCACACACTTCACCCAAAGACTGGAGGATATCAATAAGGACGGCGTCGTCAATATTGTTGATCTCACTTTGGTCGCATCGAACTTCGGTAAAAGTGGAGAAAATGCTGCGGATGTCAACGCTGATGGGGTTGTTAATATCGTTGATCTGGCACTTGTTGCTGCGGCATTTGGGGGTACTGATTCTGCCCCTGGAGCATGGCACCCCGATCTGACAGGTGTTCTTACAAGGTCAGAAATCAAACAGTGGCTGCATCATGCGCGCCAACTGAACCGAAGGGATCCTACTTTTCAACGTGGGCTTCTCATCTTGGAGCAACTCCTGGCATCATTGGCCCCCGAAGAGACTGCACTTTTGCCAAACTATCCGAATCCGTTCAACCCGGAGACGTGGATTCCATACCAATTAGCTAAACCTACAAAGGTGACGTTGAATATCTATGCCGTAAATGGCACTTTGGTCCGGACTTTGCTGCTTGGCTATCAGTTCCCCGGTTACTACACGGATAAAGATCAAGCTGCTTATTGGAACGGTCGTAATAACTCGGGGGAACCTGTTGCAAATGGAATCTATTTCTATCAATTACAAACTCATGAAATTTCACCACTGCGAAAAATGGTTATTTTGAAGTAGTGCTTTGGCAGCTTTTAAGTTGTGACTAAAGTTTAGATAATTCGTATCACATTTGGGTTGAGTTCTCAAAGGTCCTCGGATTCTCTTACGAGTTTCACACATCTGCGGAACTCACAGGAAAATATTTTGCCTGCAGCAAATAGCATCTCCAGCGGGGCGGAAGGTTATAGAATTTTGCTGTAAAGTAGTTAATCTCTAAATTCATTGATGCATGGGCAGAAATGCAGTCATAGCACCCAACCCAAAACAACACTAAAATGGAGGATAACATGAAACTCTTAACATATCTGATATGCGTCTTGATGTGTTTACTCAACTCAACACCGATTCTATCGGAAAAAGATGACATCGCTGACTTAAACTCGGACAAAAAACCAGAGTATACTGTATTCATAACCACCAACCATGACGACATGGTAGCGAAAATGGTAAAATCTTACGTAAAATCCCAATTACGCCACGCGGATATACGAGTTATTGATAAACTCCAAACGCGGACTGACGGAAACTATGTTTTATCTCTCATCGGACGCGAAAAAGAGGATACTTTTGAGATAACAGCCGTGTTCTCCGTAACACCCTCCGACATCACAGGAACAATGCCAGATGACTTAGAAAAGATCGGTATGAAGATCGCAAACCAATACGTAAAATTCATAGAATCCTGTGAGGCGTTCAAAGGGAAGGGTAAGAAGACAGCACAATGAAAAAAAGCGAACAGGCATTTAATGATTTGTTTCATAGAAAGTTGACAGAGGGCGAGAGTAACGCGAACCGACGACCCTACCTCAATGACAGGGAACTGTCTGTCAAGTTATTTGGAACGCCCAAAAATCATGGAACAGTCTGTAGAGCGAGGCAGCAGGTAGAACTAACGAGATTAGGAATAGACATAAAACAACCCATTGTTTATTTTTTTCTGTTGCCAGTGTATCTTCCGAGTGTTATCAAGATAGGCGTAACAACTCTGGGAAATCTCGACACCCGAATAGCGTCAGCACATACATATTTTGTTGATGATGTCGAATTTTTGGGCTTTATACGTTGTAAAACAATCAATGACGCTCGGAAGAAGGAAAGCAGATTGTTAGATATTTTCGGCCGCGCTAATAACACGCGCCACCAGTGTGAACTGGTCTTGGACACTCCTAAGATAAGAAAATATATTGAAAATAATTGTGAATCTCCGATATCCTATATTAAGGCGATACGTACGAGTAGGTTTCATAACCGTCTCTTCCAAAACGGCTAATTCCAAAAACTTTAGAGTGAAAGTATGAACACAAACCAGATGGATCGGTGGACAGGTGTCCGGGTGAAAGAAGTTGTTTGGCAAGCTGTACTGGAATTCACAAACGGAGACGCAACTGTTGTTTTTACGAACCGAGATATTAAATCGGTCTGTTTGAGGAAGTATCCTAACTTCAAAGAGAGGAATGTGGAAGCTCAGATCATCTCAGACTGTGTGAATCACCCTTCACGCGATCATCATTATCATCCCGAATCTTCTGAAGATAGATATTGGCGAATCAGCCGTGGAAAATACCGCCTCTATCGAACTCACGTTGTGTAGGTTGGGTTGAACGGGAATCTACTAAAAATCGCACAGAGAAGATAAGTTTCAAGTTCGTATAGAAACGTGAAGCCATCAAAGGACGAGTGAAACCCAACATCTTCCCACACGTATAGAGTTTGGCGTGTTGGGTTTCGCTATATCTATTTATGTGAACGGGTCATTGAAAATCCGCATTCTCCGTCTAAATAAAATGCTTTTGGAGTTCACCGCTCTACCCAACCTACATATACACTTGGATTTTATTCTCAAACTCACGTAATCGTTAAAAAAATGAAGACACAAGTTACGAGCGAGCAGATTGAATTTTACCGTGAAAACGGATTTCTGATTATTGACGATTTCCTGCAAGGTGCCGAGTTATCATTGTGGCAGGATGCTGTTGACACGGCTGTCGCGCAATTTATAAAGCGTGATGATATGTATCACAATCAAAGAGGAGAGGAGAGTTACTACAAGAACGTCTTCGTTCAATGCGTCAATTTGTGGAAGACGAGCGAGCAGATTAAACAGTTGATTCTCGACCCTGAGTTGGGTAGATTAGCGGCGGACCTCGCTGGCACTTCGGGCGTGCGATTGTATCACGACCACGCGATGGTTAAGCAACCCTGGGCAAATCCGACGAACTTCCATGTAGATAATCCATACGACCCGTTTTATTCCCATCAGGCGATCATGTTCTGGATAGCACTTGACGATACAACCGTTCAGAATGGCTGTCTGTATTTTCTGCCCGGCACACACAAGACGAGCAACTTTGAGGTCGGTGGAAGTCTCGGACAGGCGGGTGTCGGCGAGCTGTTCCGCGAATATCCACAATGGGCAGAGATTGAACCCTGTGCCGCTGAGATGAAAGCCGGAGCTGGTGTATTCATCAGTGGGATGGTCGCGCATGCGGCGGGACCGAATATGACGATACACCCCCGCCGTGCGTTTGCAATGCTCTTCATGCCGGAGGATGCCACATTCAATGGGAAAAAAAGTGCGCTGCCAGATGAAGTGTTTGAGAAGTTGAAGGCTGGCGACGTGTTAGCGGATGATGAGCATTTGCCATTGGTCTTCTCATATCGAAAGGGTAGCACATTAAAAACATGAAAATCCAAAAAATTCAGGCGTTTCCACTTGCTTATCCGGAACCACACTACAAAGGTATCGAACGCTATATCACGCTCGCCCGCGTGGAAAGCGACGATGGTCTTGTGGGTTGGGGGGAGTGTATCTCACAATTTCGAGAATCAACACTCGCAACAAAGATAATCATTGAGCAGGGATTTGCCCCGATGCTTACCGGTGAAGATGCTTTGGATGTGGAACGGCACTGGCAGAAGATGCTCGACCACATTTGGTGGTATGGACCCGAAGGCATCGCTGCATTTGCCGTCAGTGCTGTGGATATGGCGTTGTGGGACTTAAAAGGCAAGGCACTCGGTTTACCTGTTTGCAAACTCCTGGGTGGTCAAATCCACGGCAAAATCATTGCCATGGCATCAATCATCTTTGATATGGAAGACTTAGACTGGACGCTCAACGAATTTCGATGGTTGCGTGAGCAGAACTACCGCGTTGTCAAAGGCGGTTGGGGGATGCGACCGGAGGCAGTATTCGGTCTCGACCGCCAGCGTGACATTGAGATGGTACGTCGCGTGTGTGAGGTCATCGGAGACGAACTTGAGTTAGTCGTTGATACTCCTGGGCACCGTCGCGTTTGGGATGTCCCGACAGCCATTCAACGCTTCCGAGACCTCGAACCCTATTGCCTCAAATGGATCGAGCAACCGCTACCGCCCGATAACTTTGAAGCATACTCCCAGCTGCGATCAGCGGTCATGACACCCATCGGGACAGGTGAGGATGAGTGGAACGTTGAGAGTTACAAACGGCTTATTCAGTCCGGTGGGGTCGATATCGTACAAATTGATCCGGGACGTTGCCATGGACTGACCGGCAGCCGACATGCCATCAAACTGATTGAGGCAGAGAGCCTACAGTTCAGTGCGCATACATGGAGCAGTGCCCTAAACACTGCTGCAAGTCTGCACATGTTAGCGATTTCGGCACATGCCGATTGTGCAGATTTCAAGCCTCACGAGTCCCCAATGCAGCATGAATTGGTCAGCGATCCGTGGGTGCAAGAGGACGGCTATATCGCCATTCGTGACACACCGGGATTGGGGGTCACGGTGCGAGAAGATGTTGTGGAAAAATATCTGTTCGGATAGAAAGTCCGCTGCTGTGGAAGCACGGACGACGAACCACTTTGGGGTTAAGTGATTTCGTGCTTCCCTTTATTAGCTAAGGTTTCAATACACGCGCAGTGCCCAATTTATCGACTAAGTAAGCAACACCACCACCCTCATCTATACCCAAGAGAATCCTTGCGTTTCCATCAGGCGCGAAAAGTGATAGGACCCCGCCGCCCTCATTCACCATGAGAGAAGCACCGGTTTTTTCCTTTGACCCCTGAACTGTCACAACGCCATTACCCTCCGCAACCAAAAGAGAAGCGGCACCTATCCCTTTTGGACCATAAGTTACCACACGTCCACCATCTCTGTTCCAAGAGATATGAACCCGAGGATTCATACCATCACCCATTACCCTTATATCCTTACGCACGATTAGCTCTCGGACGGTCAGTTTATCAAACGTTTCAGACCCAAATTGTGCTTCAGTATTGCTGTTCATGTTCCCGATCATAAAACCAGCGAGGGTCAGCAATCCACCTAAAGTCATATATTTCAACTTTTCACGCAATCTAAACTTCATTGAGCGCTCCTTTTCAAATATGGCTCCATTACGTCGCTTTCACGACACCTTTGATGTAACTTCCATCACCATTCGTCGCTTCCTTGAGAAGTGCTGGATAATCCTCAAGCGACACAATGTGCGTTATGAGGGGTTTTAGGTCAATGATACTCCGCTCGAGGAATCGGATCGCTGGCGGGAACGGATCCCGAATCTTTGCACCCGGCGAAGAACTCACCAAATTAAACGCGCCGCCGTGCCACGCGGCACCGTTGAATGTTGCTTCCTCGCGAATGCAACCGAAAAGGTTGATATGTCCACCTTGGCGAACAATCTTCGTGGCGAGATTTAACCCCGCAGCCTTACCAGAACAATCGAATACCACGTCAATTGGACGTGCTCTTAGTTCGGATATCAACTCAGATGCATCAATTTCCTTGGGATTATACGTAAATTCAGCACCGAGTGATTTCGCCAGTCTCAGACGTTTCTCGACGAGATCAATGGCGATAAGATCATGCGTGTAGAATCGGCTCAATGCCTGAACGAACATAAGCCCCATAAAACCACATCCGATAACTGCAACGTTGTCGGCGGGGCGCAAGGGGGCAGTGTCAAGCCCCGTTACAACACACGAAACCGGCTCAACGAGCCAGTATTCGTCCGCAATATCTGATTCTGGAAGCACATATAGATCTTCAGTTGAACAGTTCTTGATACCGTCGAATCCCAACGCTACACTCGCAACACGCATCCCTTCCTCAATATCCCGGACACCGCTCCCAACTTTTGTGACATAGCCAACGCCTTCATGACCCGGTGGCGCGTAACCACCGTCCCGGAAGGTTGCTAAGTCCCATGCGCAGACACCACACGCGGCATGCTGAACCTGCACTTCACCCGTCTGTGGATCAGCGACATCAATATCAATAATTTCGACCCCACCGTTTTCTCCATACTTAATCGTTTGCGTTTTCATCATTTGGCACATCCCTTCTTACATTGCTCCAATAGCGAACGATAACACGATTCCTTCAGATTATAGCATACATTAGGTCAGGTGTGGATGATTTTATATATTGCTATTTACTGGGTCTTCACTATTAGTTGATTCGGTAAAATATGGCATCTGCCAGTCGATTTTCAAAATGTAACGTCGCCAGAAGTAGATCCAACACGGGATAGTAATTACAACTCCTATCAATCCTATTTGCCAAAGTTCTGAAATTTCTACATCTGTTGTGTGTGAAGTGGATTCGCTAAACTCCGTCCCGAGCCAATCAAGCAACCATGCAATGCCATTGTTTGCGATGTGAATACTCATTGGTACAAAGAGCGATTTCGTTTGGATATAGAAAATAGCCAATACACAAGCGAAACAGAACATACCGATGATGTTGTTATGCAGGAGTGCAAAAATTCCTGATGACACAATAACAGCCCGGACAACGCCCCACTTGACAGACCATCGGGTCAACAGGATACCACGAAAGAAGAACTCCTCAACGATTGGAGCGACTAACGCAACCGTAAGGAAATTCAGCAGATTTGCAAAAGCGTATTTATCACCAGTTCCATGGAGTATAATTGTGGGTCCGTCGGTAAGATGCTCTTTGATAGGTTCAGGCATGACTGTGGATAAGGGGAATTGGAGAAGAAGAACGGATGACACTGAGAAAATGATCACCGGTATTGCCCAGAAAGTGTACCGTCCGAGTGTACGCCACGCCGGGAAAGTTCCAAATAGTCGATTATAAGATAGACTTGCGCGAGATAGCATGCTGAGGGTAAACAGAGAAAAGAAAAGATATAGTAATGGAGGCCTTAAAGCGTCTTTAAGTGCGGACGACTCTTTAAGTCCAGGCAGAATGTTCTTAAGGATACCGACACAAAATATGGTTGCTATAATCGCAAGAATGGCATGTCCGAATAATGCTCGGGCGCGAATTCTTCTTTCAAATGGAGTCGAATCGATTTGCATGTTAATACTTACTATTCATGATCAGGTTTCAGATTCCTATAAACCAATGACATGCGGTTGGTTCGCAGTGCCTCACGCAACTTTTCGTCTATCGCACTACCAGTTCGTATGTGAGCCATCCCGTCGGCGTAGGTGTGGCGGTTCCGCGAATTTGAATGTCTGTGCCGTTACCAATTCTTCGTTAACTTCGACTCCTAAGCCGGGGCCGTCCGGTACCGGTATAGACGCGCCTTCAAGCGTGAGTTGTGCAGGGAATAGGTCCTCATCATAGTGTCCAGAACTTTCTGTCGGTGAGGTGCGGATTTCCAACCAAGCGAAATTGGTAACCGCTGCTGCGAGATGAACCGTCGCAGCCGTGCAGATGGGACCTAACGGGTTGTGGGGCATCAGGTCGATATAGTGTGCCTCAGCCAAACCTGCGACTTTCATGGATTCCGTCAAACCACCGACATTGCACACGTCAAGACGGGCAAAGTTCGTGATACCGCGTTCCAGATAGGGGAGAAACTGCCATTTGCTGGAGAACTCCTCACCAATCGCAAACGGCACATCTACCATCGTTCTTAGGGATTCATACGCTTCAGGGGTCTCATCTCGGATCGGTTCCTCCAAGAAGTCAAGTGTTCCAGAAGGCATACGTTGACAGAAGGACGCAGCTTCCGCAACACTCAGTCGGTGATGATAATCGATGCCGAGAACAGGTTCGGAACCGATGGCTTCTCGGAGTGCCGTTAACCACTCCGCCGCAAGACTGATGGACTCGCGTGGTTCAAAGATATTCTCTTCACCCGGCTTCGCGCGATGCAACACATTTGTTCGGATGACGTTCCAACCCTTCTCAAGCAATAAATTCGCGTTCGCAATCAATTCTTCAACTGTCCCTGCACCCGTCGTTGCAAAGCACGGGACCGCATCTCGTAGTTTTCCACCAAGCAATTGGTAGACCGGCACGTTCAACGCCTTTCCCACAATATCGTGGAGTGCGATATCGATTGCTGAGATCGCGCCTGTCAAGGCACGACCGCCTTCAAAATATTGGCTCCGGTACATCTCCTGCCACAACCCGCCGATCTGCATCGGGTCGCGCCCAATCAGGAATTCTCGGTAGTGCTTAACCGCACCTACCACAGCCAATTCTCGACTTGAAAGCCCAGACTCACCCCATCCATAAATACCTTCGTCGGTTTCCACTTTGACGATGTGTTGATTCCTGTGTCCTACCCAAACGGGATACGGTTTGATATCGGTGATTTTCATGATAGATTTTCTCCTATTCACACTTCGTTCCCGGTTTTTTAATCCATAAAGATGTTCCAAAGCCAGAGCGTTGCCACCATTGATACGACCCAACCTACTGCTGATATCTCTATCCGTCGGTCCTTGATAGAACTTTTGTATGCCTCGGTATAGGTGTTAACATATTTAGGGGATTTGCCTAACAGCCGATCACTCGGGACTGTCGGGTTACTTACGCTTGCATGGACGATAGCGAACACCCAGCACCCCGTGCCGTAAGCGAACCAACGTAAGTCTGCGTTGATTCCCACGTCGTTTCTGGCGTTTTCTTGCGCGAGTTTGATAGTTGGATCAACACGTGGTCCTTCCATTTCTGGTCATGTCATTGCTTCTGCTGGAAGTTTCAGCACATAAGTACTGATCAGCATGAGGATTATCATCACCGTGGTATATCTAAAAATGGGGTTCATAGGTTCTCCTTCACACCTAAAAAAATTTGAACGCCTTATCTACAACCGATTTACGTTGATATAATGGGTCTATTACGGAAATTATATCGGATTCTGATGTGCATGTCTATTCAAATTTTTGATACCACATCTTGAATCAAATAGGTGGATATGCTACAATGCCAAAAACGCAAAGGGGATATTCAGATGGCTGATAACCAGATTAAAGTGGCGGCGTGTCAATTGCTTACAAGTGAAGACGTTTCCGCTAGCACCGCAAAAGTGCTTCAGCAGATTGAAACATGTGCGGAGATCGGCATCCAGATTGCGGTATTTCCTGAAGGATGTCTATTCGGCTACTGCTGTCGGACAGATTATTGGGAACGGACCTCTCCACAGGTTTTCAAAGAGGCTGAGGCGAAAATTGCCGAAGCTGCGCGTCGGCACGGGATGGCGGTTGTCGTCGGCTCCGCGCATCACGATGGCGAGAATTGGCACAACGACTTAGCGATTTTCGACCAACAGGGAAGCCTCAAATACCGTTACGGTAAGACTTTTCTCGCTGGAGAGCAGTGGTGTACCAACAACCGTGGTCCGCTACCGATTGTGGAACTCGCTGGTGTTGCGTGCTGTTTCATCATCTGTCACGATGTACGCTATCCAGAGTTAGTAAAACTTCCAGCGGCGATGGGTGCGCAACTCTGCATTTTCTGCTCGTGTGAGGCGGGTTTGTTATCGGAGTATAAACTCTCCGCTTATCGCGCGATGCCGATCTCACGTGCGACGGAAAACGGTATCTATCTCGTAATGGCGAATACGCCCGCGAACCCTGATGACATCCGCTCGCCAGGCTCATCTCACGGGAACTCAAAGATTGTGCATCCAGATGGCAACGTCATCACAGAGGCAGGATTTTTCGGGGATGACATCGTCTCGACAACAATAAACCTCTCAAAGGCGACAGGTTCTCAGGCAAAACGGACTTGCAACGAAGATACAATCCTTCGAGAATGGTTCCAACAGGGTTGTGAGTTTGTTGTGAAAGTCTGAAATCAACCGTTATTGGTCAGTAAAGAAGCTCGCGGTCAACCGAGTGTCTCTTCCACTGATGGCTGATAGCCGATAGCTACTAAAGGAGTTGGATTTATGCCAAATCAAACCGTTCAAATCCGTGCCGTCCGGCTCGTAGACGGGATAAGTACATCCACCAAAACGGATCAGGCAATTCTTGTGACCGATGGACGGATTGATGCCGTTGGTCATCAAGAAGAAATTGAGAAACGAACACCGCCTGACGCGCAGCTTATTGACCTCGGGGAGGCGTATCTTGCGCCGGGTCTCATCGATGGGCATACACATCTGAGCCTTGCAGGCGATGGACGGAACTACGTTCAGATGTTCTCTGAAACCGATGAGATGATGGTGCTGACGGGTGCGATGAATCTGCAACGGCATCTCGCCGCAGGGATTACGACGATCCGTGAGCATGGCGCGAGGAATAAAGTAGGTTTCACACTCAAGGAAGGACTTAAACGCGGTTACATTCCCGGTCCCCGCACCTTAGTGAGCGGGAGACCGATCACCTGTACAGGTGGACACTTCCACATGTGTAACGAGACAGCGGATGGCGAGGTTGAAATGCGCCGCTCGGTCCGTCGGTTAGTTCACGAAGGGGCAGATTATATCAAGATCATGGCATCAGGTGGAGGCACTGCCGGAACGATTCCGGGACGCGCCAGTTATTCCGTTGCTGAGTTGCACGCCGCTGTCCACGAGGCGCATCACTTCCATCGACTCACGGTGGCGCATTGCCGCGCGAAGGAATCGATGGTGCGAGCGGTTGAAGCAGGCATCGATTTGATGGAACATGCCGAGTTTCTCGATCCGGACGGCGAACTCCGTTTTGATCCCAAAATCGCCGAGATGATGGCGGAATCTGGTATCTGGATTAGTCCAACCCTCCAAGCATGGACAGGCTATCCACGCATCGTTGAACTCCGTACGAAACGTGATAGTGATATGATTTCCGGTGATGAAATCGCTGAATTGCAACGACTTGAGACACGGGCAGAAGTCCGCTTAGATGTGATGCGCCGCATGCTCGACTACAACCTTCGTGACAGGATCGTGCCGGGTACCGATTCAGGCGTTGGTAGTCTCGCATTCGGTCATCTCGACTACGATTTGCAGCTGCTTGTCCAAGTCGGGTTTACGCCTGCTGAAGCACTCATCTCAGCGACCCGTATCTCTGCCGAAGCAATCGGCATGGCGGATGAGATTGGGACTATTGCACCAGGGAAAATCGCTGATCTCGTCGCTTTTGAGAGTGATCCAACGAGCGATGTAGATGCTTTTAGCCGAGTAACTGCAGTATTTCAAGCCGGGCAACGCGTGAAATGAACCACGATATGCAGTCAAACATTGACCACATTTTCATTCAGCAGTTGTTGACTGATGCGCAAAAAGACGACGTGCAAAAATTGGTTGTGGGCGCGGTTATCTGTAAAAACAACAAATTCTTGCTCCTTGAGCGAGTGCCCTCTGACTCTATGGGTGGATTTGTTGGGATTCCAAGTGGTACCGTGGAGTCGGGGGAAGACCTATTTACAGCACTCGCTCGAGAAGTTCAGGAAGAGACAGGACTTCTCGTAACATCAGTTCTTGAATATCTTGGATCCTTTGATTGGACATCCAGTTCTGGCAAGAAAACGAGACATTTTAACTTTTTTGTTGAAGTTGAGGATGGTGAAATCAAACTCAGCCCTACTGAACACCAAGCATACTATTTTGTCGAGTTTTCTGGTGAAAATTTCACAACGCTTAACATCTCAGACGAGACCAAAGAGGTTCTCAGAATTGCGGCACAACAATAACGTAAGCACTTGGTCGGATCAAAACTCATAGATGTCCGCACGCTCCTTTGCAACCTTATGTCGGACAAGTGCTTGGAGGTCCTCTGGCATCCGTGAAAAGGTCTCAGGAAAAACGGGTTGATGTCCACCCTCCCGCATTAGATTCCACCACGCGGGATAGTAAGCGATATTCAACGCCATACGATGTTGGTCGTCGGTTGTGTTTGCCCCCTGTCCGTGCCATGTACCGCCGTGCCATAGTAGCACAGAACCCCGCCGTCCGCAGACAGGCACCGGATAACTTTCGGCAATATCGGATTGCGAGGGTCTACGCCGTGCGCGATGGCTAAACGGTACGACGAGCGTCGCGCCGTTCTCAACGGTAAAATCCGTTATCATCCAGATTGAATTAATCATCCACGGCGTTTCGGGAAGGCGCGCAGGCAGATCGTGAGTCGAATCGGAGTGTATGCCGCCTTGCGGGGCACGTGGTTTGACCCATTTCGTGCAAGCCTCACCCAACCGTGCGCTGTCGCCGAGAAAATGGCGGATGACCTGTAGCACCTGTGGGTGTGCAATGCACTCCCAACACATATCATCAAGATTGACCACACCGAAAAGCGTTTGATACAGTTCATCATTCGGATCCTGAAAAGTCTGTCGATTCGCTGGGTCTTGGTGGAGTTGGAAGTATTTCTCCGCCATCACATCGGCTTGCGCTGCCGGAATCGCATCTTCAATTAAGCAGTAGCCGAATGTTTCGAGATGCTCTATTGCGTCTTGTTGTGCCATTTATGGAACTCCTACCCTTTTTGGAGAATCTTTCGGTATCAGGATGTCCTTATTCTGTCTAACTGAAGTAACCAATCGATGCGAGGGCTGTCCTGAAAAGCGTGCTGACTATTTTACCACGCTTTATCATGTGAAAACAAGTGGAAAAATTACGAATTTTCAAAACTATATAGGATTTAAGTTGTTGAATAGGTTTTTGAGTATCCTTGCCCTAACTGAAATTAGCCACTGGACACTGACGACGGAGGTAAACTCATGAAGAAAGAAAATGAAGTTGAAATTGGCGAATGGCATCGGCTTGTGAAGAGTGCTTATAACGCATTGGAGTTTCTGGTCACGATGCATTATCTTCGGAAACACTTGCCTGAGACGGGTAAGATTTTAGATGCAGGTGGTGGGCCAGGGCGTTATACGCTCGAACTCTGTCGAGCAGGTTATGAGGTCGTCCTCTTGGATATCGACGCGACCTACACGACTTTTGCTGAAGAAAAAATCAAGTTAGAACCGAAATCCGTTTCAAGCCGATTGGTCGCGTCGGTTGTTGGAGATGTCCGAGACCTTTCACGCTTTGATACGAATGACTTTGACGCGGTGCTATGTCTCGGTGGTCCGTTAACACATATCAGTGATGAAACCGAGCGAATTCAAGCAACTTCTGAATTAGTTCGGGTTGCTAAACTTGGGGCGATTGTCTGTATTAGTGTTATGGGATACTTGGCGATGCTGCGTACCGTTCTCAGTCGTGTAAGCGAGGAACTGATAATGCCCCTGTACTGGGAGTTAATAAAGGAAGGAAAAGGGAACAATCTCGTTCAAGACAGTCTATGGCATTTTTTTCGGGCTTCTGAACTTCAGCAACTCGCCGAGTCGTGTGGATTGACCACACTGGAAATGGTGGGATGTGAGGGACTGTCAACAGGATTATTTGAAGCCACCAACGCGGTGGCGGAGAATCCAACAAAGTGGGAACGTTGGGTGGAATTAGTCTTGGAAACAGCGACAGAACCCGCCATCGTGGACATGGCTGCACACATCTTATATATCGGTCGGGTCGGCTAAAATTTATCCAACTCTCATCCTGTTTTATTTGAAAACACCAACATAAATCTATTTTCTTCTATCTGCTCGATCTGTTCTAAAGGAAGATGCTTCTCGACAATGTACTTAGCAAAGGCGACTGTCCAAAAGTACCATGGCGACGCGGACGTGCCTTTGTCTGGAATTGTGCGACTTCCTCCTATCAAACCGGCCTGGACATCGTATCGCTCTGGAAGAGTTTCCTCTCCTGCACTTTTGATTAATTGATCTTGCATAGTTAAAACGAAAATACCGTTATCCGATAGTATTCGTTTGAGTTGGACTGAAAGGCTCTCCAGCGTCTGGTAAGGTAAGTACCCAATATTATGTGGGAGCAACGCAAAATCGAAAGAATTTTCTTTGTAAGGTAGTGCAGCCATATCCCCGATGTTGAATTGACAGCGACTGTTCCTTCTCTGTGCCACCTTTTTTGCATGGCGGATCGGAATTTCTGCGAAGTCAATACCGGTTGCTATTGCGCCCATGTCTTCCATGGCAAAGGTAAACCGTCCTGCATTGCAGCCTAAGTCTAATGCGCGCATGCCGGGCTTTATCAGTTTAGGTAGGTGGTCTTTGTACCTATCGATAGCAAATTGCGATCTCGGATCATCAGGATCGGTTGTCGGATGGATGCCCGCTGCATTGTAATGTTTCCGAGTTGCATCAAATGTGCTCATACATTTCTTTCCTTCAAATATGGGTTCAGTGTTATAATGTAGATGCGTTGGATGAGATATGTCAAACATTTTGACATAATTCATCGCGTTAGACAAGAAAAAAATTACTATGGAGGAGTCCGCAAATGCTATCAACCGAAAACATGGGTGGTGTTGTCGTCACGCCAAGCCAATTGAGCGATATGCAGGCGGGTGACTATATCCTACATGCCCGCGATGGTGTGCTGAACAAGGTTCCTGTGGAAAAAATCCGTCTGCCTTTAGACCCACAGGCGCATTATCAAGGGTTGAACCTCGTTTTGACCCCTGATAGGATTATCTATGCGATGCAGCAGACTATCATCTCCAAGTCTACAGATGGTGGTAAAAGTTGGGATCACCTCAATAGAGATCCATCAGCGTTCGGTTTCAACGGATGGTTGTTGCAAGCCAATCGTCACGGGCAACTTATTAACGTGAGTCAACAAGGTGAAGAACAACCAACTACTGTCTGGGTGTCTGACGATGAGGGTGAGACGTGGAAGCAAACGAGCGAAATAGATGCTACTCCGTTTCAGAAGACCGTCGCTGGTGCAAGCCTGACGCGTCTCAGTGATGGCAGACTTCTCCTTCCAATCAAAAGACGTGATGATCCGTTTGATGAAGGCGCGAATCCAACTTACGTCTTTGTTTCCGACGATGACGGATACATCTTCTCAAACCGCTTCTTTTTGTCAGATTATGGCAATGAGGTCAACATCACAGAACTTTTCCCCGGGCAGCTGCTTGGAGTCATCCGCTACCAACCGGGACCAGCGGATCAACCGCATACGAACAAAACAGTTTTCCTCGCTGACTCAGTAGACAATGGTGAAACATGGACGGATCTACGTCAATTGACGAGTGTACATGGACAATGCCACGGTGCTGGCGTTGGGCTTTCTAACAACCGCGCTGTTGTGGCGTATGACCACCGTTATCCAAGAGAACTCGGCAGTGGTCGCGCGATGATAAGCGATGACAACGGCAAAAATTGGCATGATGAAGTCTACTATCTCTGTCATGGACACGTCGCTGGTTTTCCGCGACACATCAGTTTAGATGGCGAAGAGATATTGACCTTTATCGGCTCTTGCTATGGCGATGTGAGTAAATGGGAAAACGCCACAGGAAATTCGCACTTCTGCATCATCCGGTGGCAGCCGGTTTAGGACAGCAACTATGAAGATTACCGGATTTGAGACAATACCGATTCAAGGTCGCGCAATGGTCCTGAAAATGTTTACTGACGAAGGGATCATAGGCTACGGCGAACCGATGAACTATGAACATTGGCGCGTCGTTGCGCAAGCCGTGGACGACATGGCGGAATACCTTGTCGGTAAAGATCCACTACAGATAGAAGACCACTGGCAGGCGATGTACCGATCAAGTTATAGTCGGAGCATGCCGGTATTGGTTGGTGCGCTGAGTGGTATTGAGATGGCGATGTGGGATGTCTTCGGCAAAATCGTCGGGATGCCGGTATGGAAACTCTTAGGAGGTTCAGTACGAAAGCGGATCCGTGTCTATACTGGTATCGGCGGCACAACACCTGAGGCGTGTACAGAGAGTGCCAGAAAGGCAATTGCAGCCGGATTCCGTGCTGTGAAGATGGGTGCTTCGTCACAACCTGTACGATTTGTGGATACGCCGAAGGCAATTGACGTAATGGTGGCGAGAGTCGCGGCAGTGCGCGAAGCTGTAGGTGACGAGGTAGATATTGCGGTTGATCTGCATCGACGGTTAAGCCCAACAATGGCAATAATTCTTGTGAAGGAGTTAGAACCCTTTCGACTCCTGTTCGCTGAAGAACCCTGCCATCCAGAAAATAATGAACCGCTGTTAGCACTATCCAGATCAACGACAGTGCCGATCGCAACCGGTGAGCGACATTTGACACGATGGGGTTTCAGAGAGGTCATCGAACGTGAGATGTGCGCTATTTTGCAACCGGACATCCGGCACTGCGGCGGGATACTGGAACTGAAAAAGATCTCAGCGATGGCAGAAATTCACAATATCGCAGTCGCACCGCATAACGCCGCCGGTCCCATCGGAGTCGCGGCATCGGTACACGTAATGGCAACGGTGCCGAATTTACTGATATGTGAGGGTGGGCACCGACGTGGAGAAGGGCTGTTTTCGACCCCCTTGGTATTCAAAGATGGGTTCATCGAATTACCAACAGCTCCCGGACTCGGTGTGGATATGGAGGATGCCGCTATTGAAGCGGTTCGAGATGAGACATTTCGGTTGCGTGGGATGTTCTGGCACTCAGACGATGGGGCTTTTGCTGATTTCTAACAGCGATTCCTCACGTCATGTTGTCTCGATCGGTCGGACGTGTGGAGAGATTCGTTTTCGGTGGAATATCCCATGAGATATACCCGCAGCGTGGACAGCGCAACTCAAGTTCAACAAGATTTCTGATTGCGCCTGTTTTTTCGGGTTTCCGTCGGGTTTGGCATTGCGGACACCGAACAGCGCGGAATTCATCGGCATCGCTTCTACCAAAGTATGCGCCTATCTTAAACAAAATAAGCAGTAACACGACGATAAAAACACATACAAAACTAAAAATGAGAAAAGGCAAGAATGTTGGCATGTCGCTTTCCTCAAAATCTGCGTTAATCTTGCAACAGTATTAGCGGTTTAATTGACTCCTGACGATAGGTAGTTTCTGAAATGGTATCGGCAAAAAAAGGAGCGAAAAACGCATCAGTGGTGTCCAAAAACGTTGGTAGGTTGAGTCCCATATAGTTTCCCGATGTATCAGCACATTCGGCAACGACTTGTCGTAATTTATCGCGTCCAGCGGTGGAAAGTGTACGTAGCGGACGTAGCATCCGCATGTGGTACTTAATCAAGGATGCTGATACCTGAATTAATCCTTGAAGAAAGAGGCGATACGTATCTTCTGCTTGGTGCCATAACCCTTCCCATGCCTCATGTGCCTCCCACCAATAGGCAAAGTTGTATAGATCTACACCGTAGAGATAATCCTCATTCTGCTGCCAGAATTCTGGTGGCAGAGGGTCAGCATCGTGTACTTCCTCTATTCCATAACTGTGGCCGCTTGGGTCGCGAATCGGATGTGGTGTGACACCCGGTATATGGCGATACGGTGGAAAAGGTTTTTGTGGACAGTATCGCTGCCAATTTGGATCAAACGGTTCAGGTTGTTTTTTAATTGGTCCTTGCGGTTAAACGATGGGATTTGTGCTTTGACGGTTTTCGCTTAAGTCCGCCCTCCACTACGTTACACTCTGCCGATCCCGATGTAATGAAAACCTGCGGTTCTCGCTTCCTCTGGCGAATAAACGTTGCGTCCATCAATAAGAATTGGTGTTTTCATCTGTTTGGCGAGTCTACGGAGTTCCAACTTGTGATAGAAGTCCCATTCGGTAACGAGTACCAGCGCGTCTGCATCGTAGGAAAGTTCGTATACATCTTCTGTGAATTGCAATTCAGGAATAGTGGCGTTTTCTCTGTGCAAAGTAGCCTGTGCATTCGGAATAGCGATCGGATCGTGTGCCCGAACAGTTGCTCCCGCTGCAATTAGTCCTTGAATAATGTCCAATGCGGGGGCTTCGCGAACGTCATCCGTGTTTGGCTTGAAGGCAAGTCCCAAAACACCGATGATTTTACCTTTGAGCGTGTTTAATGTGCTATATAACTTTTCAACGATGCGTTCCCGCTGGCGAAAATTGACAGTCCGCGCAGCCTCGGTAATCGGCATTTCATATCCTGATTGCGCCGCGACCCCCAACAGTGCCGCCGTATCCTTGGGATAGCAACTCCCACCCCATCCGAGACCCGCTCGTAAAAACTGCCTTCCGATACGCGCGTCAAGTCCGATACCGCGTGCGACCTCTGTTACGTCTGCGTCAACTTCTTCACAGAGTCCAGCGATTTCATTGATAAAACTAATCTTAAGTGCGAGAAATGTGTTTGCGGCGTATTTAATCATCTCGGCACTGCTTGGATCCGTTGTCATCATCGGTGGGAGGTGGTAAGCGGATGGACGTGGAAATTCGCTCGGTGGATCAAACGTTTGTTCAAGGATGGGTTGATAGAGATGTCGTAAGGTATCAATCGCCTCATCGCTGTTCGCACCGACGACAATCCGATCTGGATAGAACGCGCCTTGCAACGCCAACCCCTCTTGTAAGAACTCAGGGTTTGAAGCAACAGAGATGTTCCCCTGAATTCCGCGTGCCGAAAAAACATCCTCCACAACTTCGACAACACGTCGATTTGTGCCTATCGGGACTGTAGATTTAACAACAAGCGTATAATGTCTATCAGGCAGGCAGACCTGTGCGACTTCTTTCGCGGCTTGTTCCACATGTCGTGTATCTGCCTCACCGTTCTTCTTCGGCGGTGTACCGACAGCAATCAGGATCAGTTCCGCTTCAGGCACAACTTCCGCTACGCTCGGCGTGAAACGGATAGTGTGCTGTACCTCATCAAGCAGACTTTGGATGCCCGGTTCATGGATCGGGCTTTTCCCTTCCTGCAAAAGGTTTAGTTTGCTTTCATCTTTGTCCACTGCGGCGACATCATGATTGAGATAAGAGAGTACCACAGCCGTGGTCAAGCCAACATATCCTGTACCTATAATTGCAGTTTTCATTTTATGATATTTTGGTCTCCTCGCTGATCAAGCGTCTGAGATTTGGATAGTTATAAATGCGCAGTAGAGTTAAAAAGTATCAACAGCACGGATGTTCTAATGAGAAGATATTCAACTTAGTGTGAGTTCAGCAACCTCAAGAACTCTTTGAAGTCGTTCGGTAGTTGGATCGTAGCCATAGTTAATCTGCCGCATCAATTCGAGGGCTGCCATACGTTCTTGTGGGCTTTTAGAATGCCAATATGCTTTATCAGCTTCATCCGCTTCTTGAAAAGAGGATAGCACAGAGAACTCTTCCTTATCCATCCTAAAAGTGTCAATTGTACGCATTGTTCTTATATTCCATCTACTTATTACGCCACTGGTGGTTCAACTTTTTCTAACAGTCCATTGATAATATCCAAACTCGTGATACCGTCCGCTTCCGCATTGAAATTGGTTAAAATTCGGTGGCGCAAGACAGGTACAGCGACAGCCTTGATATCTTCGTATGAGACATGATAACGTCCTTGAAGAATAGCGCGTGCCTTTGCACCCAACACGAGATACTGTGATGCCCGCGGGCCCGCTCCCCATTGCACCCAATCCTGAACAAACTCAGGAACATCTGAAGCAGGACGCGTCTGCCGGCTCAATTCCACTGCATAGTCTACAATCGCCTCGGCGATAGGTACCTTTCGCACGACCTGTTGTATTTGCAGCACCTCTTCTCCGGTGATAACGGGGTTTATCTCCGGTTCGTAAGCCGCTGTGGTCGTCATCACAATGTCTTTTTCAGCATCTTTATCGGGATAGTCAATTGTGATATGGAACATAAACCGGTCAAGTTGTGCTTCCGGTAAGGGGTAAGTGCCTTCCTGTTCAATCGGGTTCTGAGTTGCTAAAACGAAAAACGGGCGTTCTAATGGATATGTTCTGCCGCCTGCGGTGACTTGGTATTCCTGCATTGCTTGTAGAAGTGCGGCTTGTGTTTTAGGGGGCGTTCGGTTAATCTCATCAGCGAGGACAACATTAGCAAAGACGGGGCCTTTGATAAAACGGAAGGCGCGTTTTCCGGCTTCACCTTCCTCAATAATATCGGTGCCGATAATGTCCGACGGCATCAGGTCTGGCGTAAATTGGATTCGGTTGAAAGGGAGTTTGAGAATCTGTGCGAATGTACTGATTAATAGGGTTTTTGCTAACCCCGGTACCCCTACAAGTAGGCAGTGCCCCTGTGAGAAGAGTGCGATAAGAAGTTGCTCGATGACTTCGTTTTGCCCGATGATTCGTTTTCTCAGTTCGTTTAAAATATTTTCTTTTGCCGTTTTCAAAGATTCGGCGGTTTCCATATCCGTTGTGCCTTGTGTTGTCGAGATGTCATTTTTCATGAAAAATAGCCATCAGCGGTCAGCGGTCAGCAAGAGGTTGCCTTGCAACGAAGAGTTCGCCAGAACATCTCTTTGCTGATAACTGAAAGCTGTTCCTTTCAATCGTTTGAGACCTTCCATACTTGAAGCCCGTCAAAATCAAAGTTAACATCAATAACTTGCGCACCGGCTTCTTCAAGTTTCTGACGGACACGATGTTCGCGCGTCGGTTCACAGTAAAAAAGTAGACACCCACCGCCACCAGCACCACAGGCTTTCCCGCCGATTGCACCGTGCGTCATCGCAATTTTAAAGAGGGATTCGATCTGTTCATTTGTAACAGAGGGATGTAAGTGTTTCTGATTGTGCCAATTTTGGGTGAGGAGTTCGCCGAATTCAGTTAAGCGGCCACGCATAAGTGCTGTTTTCGTCGCTTCGGCGGTGGCTTTAAGAGTGTTCAATGCATCGCGAACACTGGGTTGCCCGCTCTTATAAGCATCGGTCACGTTCTGATGTATATTACCAGAGAGGCGGGACTTTCCAGTATAACAGAGTACAAGATTCTTTTCGAGTTCACAACGGATGTGCGGTGGAAGTCGCAACGGCGAGGTTTTTACTTCTTCTCCCTGAAATTCCATGAAGTGAATTCCGCCGATCGCGCTTGCGTAATGATCCTGTTTTCCACCTAAGATGCCGAGTTCGTGACGTTCGATATTGCTCGCTATATCCGCATATTCATAGGGGAGGTAGGTAGCGTCCTTAAGTGCGCCGAGTACACCGACGAGCGCGACACCCATTGCTGCGGAAGTCCCTAAGCCACTGCCCGGCGGTGCAGTGGACTGCGTAATCAGATCAAAACCGCCAATCTGTATGGACATCCGCCGTACAGCCGCCTTGACTAAATCAATATTCCCGTCATATTCGAGTTGACGTATATCATTGGCTTCAACGGATGTATCAAAATCTGCAGAATAGATACGAATACTCTTATCTAAAACACGCTGCAGTTCAACGGAATCATCGTGTCCCACCTGGCGTTCACAACGAAGAGTTGCATAAGCGTATCGATTAATCGCCCCGTTGACGACAAGCCCTTTTGAATCCTCAGTAAAGAGGGCTACATCGCTCCATCCACCAGCAAAGTCAATGCGGACTGGAGCTCTCGTTCGGATTAACATGACGAGTCCCCTGACATCAGTTTTTAGCGAACGCACCTCAAAGGTGTGCCTCGGAATGATGTGGACAAAAGATCGCAAAAGGCTCTTACAAATGATTGCAGATCAGAGTATAATATTGAAATATATGCTAAACAGCCTCTATAGAGCCTTTTATGAATAGGGGTAACATGGAAAAGCCGCAGCCGCCCCTCTATTATTAAGAAACGAGGTACAGCCCAACGGCTTTTCCAGAAACTGAGCGAAAGAACCGCTAATTTTACGCGGCAGCGTCGCGAAGTTTCTTGCCAGCTTTGAAGACAGGGACTGTCTTCGCTGGAATATCAAGCGGATCCCCAGTCTGCGGGTTGCGACCTGTGCGGGCTGGTCGATGTTTGGTTTCAAATGTTCCAAAACCAATTAATCCAACGGAGTCGCCATTACTCAAAGCATCGCAAATAGTTGCAGCAAGGGCATCAACAGCGGCGTTCGCATCTTTCTTGCTAAGGCCGGTCTGGTCAACGATACTGCTAACGACATCGCTCTTCATTAATTTTGCCATGTCAAATGTTCCTCTAATTTTTGTCCGAACAAGAAAACGCTGCTATTCCGAAAAGAATCCGAAAGTAGCGGTTCTTACGCCTCGGACCTAAATTTGGATTTAACAAAAAACTAATAGTAATTATATTATACTATACAGATATAGATATGTCAAGATAAAATTTCGGTTAGTGTCAAAATTAACCGGAATTATAGGTGAAACTTGGGCTTAACCCTAAATCTCTCTATTAGAGTGAAGGAAAATCTAATAAAGTCAGCTTGACATAATACATGAGTCTCTTAAAATTAATACCATAGATTGCGCTATTTGTCAAGTTTTTTTACTTTAAAGCGACGAATTTCCTGACGAATACGCAACTCTCACCGAAATATTTGCTTAAAGTGCCTGTTTGTGGTAGAATTATATTACAAAAATTCTGCCTAAATCACACAATAGAGGAAAATATCAGAAATGCGTGAGAGTTATCGTGTCGCCGTTGTAGGTGCAACGGGTGCTGTCGGCAATACCATGCTGCAGCTGCTCGAAGAGCGATCGTTCCCTATCGCTTCCCTCAAACTTCTGGCATCGCACCGCTCTGCCGGTGAAATCCTGTCCTTTAAAGATACCCCTATTATAATTGAAGAATTGACGCACGGTTCGTTTGAAGATGTGGATGTAGTGTTCTCATCAGCGGGTGCGTCCGTCAGTCGTGAGTTCATGCCGACAGCTGTAGAAAAAGGTGCGCTCGTTATCGACAATACCAGTGCATTCCGCATGGACGCAGCCACACCGCTCGTTGTTCCAGAAGTCAATATGGATGCTGCGCGTACACACAATGGACTCATAGCCAATCCAAACTGCTCCACTATACAAATGATGGTGGCACTCAAACCGATTTATGATATTGCTGGTATCAAACGGATCGTTGTTTCCACCTACCAGAGCGTTTCTGGTAAAAGTGGACGTGCTGTCATGGAACTCGTCCAACAAACGACTGAAGCACTCGAAGGCAAGCCGGTTACTTTAGATAAATTCCCCCACCAGATGGCGTTCAACGTCTCATTTGATTGGCCCTTCTTAGAAAGCGGCGACAACGAAGAAGAGGTCAAAATGATCAACGAGACTCGGAAGATACTTGAGGACGATACGATCGGTGTCTCTGCTACAACCGTCCGAGTTCCAGTTTTCTTCGCACACTCCGAATCAATAAACATTGAGACGCATGAAAAACTCACGGCAGCCCAAGCGAGAGAGTGCCTCATGACCGCTCCCGGTGTGAAACTTGTGGACGATCCGAACAACCAGCAATATCCGCTCGCCGTAGATGTCGCAGGTGAAGATGAGGTCTATGTAGGTAGGATCCGTGATGATGCCTCCATAGACAACGGCTTGAATCTTTGGGTTGTTGCGGACAACCTCCGCAAAGGTGCCGCCTTAAATGCTATTCAGATAGCTGAGAACCTGCTGTCCGTTTAATAAAAAAACATGGAACTCAACCTTGCCACGCTACCGGACTACCTGCGTCAACGACATGCTGAAATTCGTATATTTGAATCGGAGACGAAACTCCGTATAGAAGAGATCGGCGACGGAAACCTTAATACAGTTTATCGTGTCTCGGATGCAGAGCGTCCAGAGCGTTCGCTTGTCTTGAAACACGCGCCACCTTACATCAAGATATTGGGTCCCGACTATCCGCTGTCCACGGAACGCTTGACGTATGAATCCCGCGCACTTGATGTTTACAATCGGTTAGCGAGTGGTAGTGTCCCTGCACAATACAATTTTGATGCGGGAATGGCAGTCATAGCGATGGAGGACCTTCGAGAGGCCCGGGTGCTACGTGATGACCTAATCGCAGGCAGCGTAGATATCGCTATCGCTGAACAAATTGGGCGATTCATGGGCAGCGTCCATAGCCATACATACATCGAGAATCTTGACAGCGGAGCCGTTCAGCAGTATAAGCAGCAATTTGCGAACACAACTATGCAGGCAATAACTGCTGATTACGTGTTCACCTTCCCGTACACCGAACATGAAACGAATTTCTGGACACCCGGATTAGAGCCTGATGTCCAGCGACTGAAAGCAGATACGGATTTTTTGGCGCGAGCGGCGCACCTCAAACAGATTTTCCTGACACTGCAGCAAGCCGTAACCCACGGCGATCTGCACACGGGGAGCGTTCTCGTCCAAAACGGCACAGCAAAAGTTATCGATGCCGAATTTGCGTTTTACGGACCGCCGGGATTCGACATCGGATTATATTGGGCAAATTACTTTTTATCCTATTTTTCGCACCAAGATACCTTAGACGTGCAGTCGGCACTTAAAACAGCAGTTGAGCATACTTGGCGCACCTACACGACTGAATTCGGGATGGTTGACGCTACCCTGAAAACGCAGACGCTACAAAACATTTTCCATGACGCAGTAGGATTTGCAGGACTGGAGATACTGCGCCGTCTTATCGGTGCAGCGCATGTTAAAGATATAGAAGGTATTGCTGATATACCACGAAAACTAAGCGTGGAAAGGGCAGCACTTCAATTCGGATTAACACTCGTTAAACAGCACCAATCCTTACGAGATGTCACAGCGGTTCTGGCGATGCTTTAATGCGCAGCCGCAGTACTGCTTTATAGAATATTATGAGAGACTACTACGAAATCCTCGGTGTGAATCGAGGTGCCACCCCAGAAGAAATCAAAAAAGCCTATCGTAAACTCGCTGTTCAGTATCATCCGGATAAGAATCCCGGGGACAAAACGGCAGAGGAGAAGTTCAAAGAGGCATCGAACGCGTATTCCGTACTCTCCGACCCCGAAAAGCGACGCATGTATGACATCCGTGGGCACGCAGGTGTTGAAGGTATGGGGTTTGAGGGGTATCGGACGATGGACGACATTTTCAGGAACCTGAACCTTGACGATATTTTTGGACGCGGCGGTTTCGGTGGTTTCGGTGGATTTGGTGATGCGTTCGGCGATGCGTTCGGACAACGGCGCACGACTGCTCCGCCTCGCGGACGTGATATCCGTATGAACGTCAGTATCCCTTTCGCGGACGCGGTGTTAGGCAGCAAGAAAGAGATGAATGTCCAAGGGAAACGTCTCACGCTTACAATTCCACCGGGTATTCAGGACGGAAAGACCTTACGTATTCGCGGGCATGGAGAATCCCTCGGTAACGGTATGTCGGGCGATCTGTTGGTGACGGTCTCTGTACAATCGCATCCGACACTGGCGCGTGAAGGTGCTGATCTGCTGACGGACGTAAAAGTCTCCATGACAACAGCGGCGTTAGGCGGTTCCGTTCGGGTACAAACGCTGACTGGAGATGTGGACCTGAAAATCCCGTCGGGTGCTCAACCCGGACAACAGTTCCGCTTGCGCGGGCGCGGTGGCGTAGATGCCTCTGGCAGAAAAGGTGATCTGCGGGTCCGGTTGGTTGTGGAAATCCCGAAGTCTTTGTCTCGCAAGCAGCGGAATCTGCTGAAAGAATTCGATAAGACGTTATGATATAAAAGCTTGGGGAATTTGGCGATGGAATTAGAAAGTTACTTCGACTTCATTCAAGAAGATGTCATCCGGATCAAAGGGAATCGCATTGACATTGAGATTGTGTTGGAAGATTATCTGGAAGGTGCGAGTCCCGAGGAAATTCTGCTACGCTATCCGACCTTAAATCTCGAAAAAATACATGCAACTATCCTCTATTACTTGGCGAAAAAAGAGGAAGTGGAGGCGTATCTTGAACGCGTGAGGCAACTTGACGAGGAAGCAGAGCAGGAACAACTGCGGAATCCTTCGCCTTTCGTCGTTGAATTGCGAGAACGTTTCGCGAAGGTTTCCCAAGAATTGCATGAAGCGAAAAGAAAACCTACCAAATCGGCAGATGTTCTATGAGACCTCGGTTCCTGCTTGATGAAAATATGGATAGAGCGATTCAGCGGCAGCTCCAACGCTTGAATTCAGAGATAGATGTAAGGTTGGTAGGAGACGCTGAAGTACCACCGCGGGGAACATCAGATCCAGACATCTTAATGTGGATAGAACGCGAGGATTACATCTTGGTTACCAAAAACCGCCGAACGATGCCTAAACATTTTGTAGAGCACCTGGCGGCAGATAGGCATGTGCCGGGAGTGCTCTGCATTCGTAAATATGTAACCATGGCAGCACTCATTGATGTATTGTACCTAATTTGGTATGCCTCCGATACTGAGGAATATCGTGACAGGTTAGTATTCATTCCACTATAACGTCCATCCATAAACAAGAAGTAGAAAAGCAATATTGGACAAGCGTAATCCTACAATGCTGTCATAATTAAACGCAAAAACCTATTTTCAAAGGAGAACGAATGATTTCATTATCGCAACGGAGTCAAAACGTAACGCCCTCGTCCACTTTGGCGATCACCGCGAAAATCAACGCGCTGATCGCTGATGGCGTAGATGTCGTCAAATTCGGGGCAGGCGAACCTGATTTTGACACACCCGATTATATCAAAGACGCTGCAATCGTCGCGCTCAATGCAGGATTCACGAAATATACCCCTGTCCCTGGCACACCGGAGCTCCGGGAGGCAATCACCGAGAAATTCAAACGGGACAATGGGTTAAGTTACAGTCCATCCGAGGTCATCGTCTCGTGCGGTGCCAAGCATACCATTTATAATATCTTTCAAGCGATCTGCGATCCGGGTGATGAAGTCATCTTCGCCGCACCGTATTGGGTGAGTTATCCAGAACAGATCAAACTTGCAGGTGCAGTGCCGCGTGTCATTGAAACAACACCAGCACAAAACTTCTGCATGGCACCCGATCAGGTCGAAGCAGCGATAACGGCAAAGACAAAAGCAATCCTTGTTAACAGCCCGAGCAACCCGACCGGTACCACCTACGACCTGGACACCCTCAAAGCAATCGCTGATCTCGCTGTTAAACATCAGATTTATCTCATCTCCGATGAAATTTATGAGGCACTCCTCTACGACGGAGCAACGCACCAAAGTCCGGCTTCGTTCAACGAGGAGACGAAAGCGATCACCTTTGTTGTCAACGGTGTTTCTAAAGCCTACTCGATGACAGGTTGGCGGATTGGGTATACTGCTGGCCCCGAAGATGTGATCTCAGCAATGTCGCGTATCCAATCGCACAGCACCTCAAATCCGACATCCATTGCACAGAAAGCTGCCGTTGTCGCACTGAACGAACCGCAGGATGCTGTCGAAGAGATGCGGAAAGCGTTTGAGGAACGCCGAGATGTGATCTGTCAACGTTTTGACGATATTGATGGGATTAGTTATGCCAGACCGCAGGGCGCGTTCTACATCTTTCCCGATTTTTCTCAACACTACGGCAGAACAATTGGCGGGCAAAAGATTGAGAGTTCAATGGATATAACCGACTATCTGCTCAATTCGGCAGGCGTTGGTGTTGTGCCGGGTGATGGATTCGGTGCCGACAATCATTTGCGTCTCTCCTTCGCTACATCGTTGACAGAGATTAATCGAGGTTTAGATCGGATTAAAGAAGCGTTGAAGTAAGGTTAACGCCTTTAGGAATGGATGGGCACAGCGGACCCCATTCTTACAAGTAATAGCCCCAGTAGGCAGAGGAGACATTATCGTGGCAGAACAGACGATGCCAAACCTCGTCTTCGTTATCACGGATGACCAAGGTTACGGCGATTTAGGATGTACCGGAAATCCCGTTATCAACACACCGAATCTGGACGCGTTAGCAGCAGAAAGCGTGCAACTGCAGAATCTGCATGTCGGTCCCACCTGTTCACCAACACGAGCGGGCATTATGACGGGGCATTATTGCAACTCCACAGGCGTGTGGCATACCATCGGCGGACGCTCACTCCTCCGCAGTGACGAAGTCACGATGGCAGATATCTTCCGACGCAACGGCTATAAAACCGGTATGTTCGGGAAATGGCATCTCGGTGACAACTATCCCTTCCGTCCACACGACAGAGGCTTTGATGAAGCACTCTACCACGGCGGCGGTGGTATTAGTCAAACGCCAGATTATTGGGGCAACGACTATTTCGACGACACCTATTTCCGCAACGGTTCGGAACAACCTTTTGATGGCTACTGCACCGATGTCTGGTTCCAAGAAGCGATGGCGTTTATTGCCAGACAGACTACCAGTCAGGCTGAAGGGAGTGAGAACCGTCCGTTCTTTTGTTATCTCTCCACCAACGCACCACACGGTCCGTTCCGCGTCCCCGATGCTTATGGTGAGGTTTACAGACGGAAGGGTGTAGAAGGAGACCGTGCGAATTTCTGGGGTATGATCACCAATATCGACGACAATATGGCACGGATGCGGCATCACCTCCGAGTCTTGGGGCTTGAGGAAAACACTATCCTCATCTTCATGACGGATAACGGATCCGCGGCTGGGTGCGACTTGGATGCACAGCAGTTCGTCAGAGCGGGTTACAATGCGGGGATGCGCGGTAAAAAAGGGTCGCCGTATGAAGGCGGGCATCGCGTACCGCTGTTCATGCATTGGCCCGGCGGTGGCTTCACCAAAAAACACGAAGTGCATGAACTCACCGCGAACATTGACCTGCTCCCCACGCTGATAGACCTCTGCGATCTTGAAGTCTCCTCAAATGCGCAGTTCCACGGCACCAGCATCGCACCGTTGCTGAGAAACGAAACGGAAGCGTGGGAAGAACGGGTTATCGTCACCGACTCGCAGCGTGTTGAAAATCCGATTAAGTGGAAAGACAGTGCGACGATGTCCCAGCAGTGGCGGCTCATCAACGGCACCGAACTCTACGATATACAGGCGGATCCCGGGCAACAGCACGACATCGCCGACGAACATCCAGAAGTCGTTGCGGAACTCCGTGAGCATTATGAAGCGTGGTGGAAACTGGTTTCGGAACGGTTTGATGAAGACTGTCCGATTGTCATCGGGACGCAAAACGAACCTGTTACGTGCATCACAACACACGATTGGCACGGCGAAGCACACGCATGGAATCAGGGGATGATCCGTCGAGGCATGGAATGTAACGGCTATTGGGCGATTGAGGTGCCTGAAGACGGGAAGTATAGTTTTGAATTGCGTCGGTGGCCCCTCGCTGAAGACAGAGCGATAACGGATGGTATTCCGGGTGAACACATCGATCTTTACAATGGTGGCAAGGCTCTGGCATTAACGGCAGCGAAAATCCGTATCGGGGACCAGACTTCGACAAAAGCGATACCACCAGATGCGAAGGGCGTAACGTTTACTTTCAACCTCACTGCCGGTCAAACGCGCATGCATACCGAGTTCTCCGACGAAACCGGGGAATTAGCAATTGGGGCGTATTATGTGTATGCGAAACGGGTGATTTAAAGGATAGGGTTCACTCATAGACAGGAGAGGTTGCGACGCGGGAAAATAGGTGGGCGAGTTCATCTGTTGACACACCGAGGTGCTCTTCAAGGTCTTTTTGCGTTAGTCCAAATTGGTGGACACCGAGACTCCCTTCAAAGTTTTCCTGCGTCAACCCAAAATCGCGGTATCCCTGAATGATGGTTTTTAGATACCATTTTGAGGGTGCCTCAAGATCTTTCTCATAATCCTCTCTCATTCTGTAAAACATGACATCGTCTTGGTAATACTTGCCGTAGTAGTCTGGATAGCCTTCGTAGGTATCAAGTGCCTCTTCGTGGTCCTCTGTAATTCTCCAAAGCCCTCCATGGACTGTACACCCCTCTGCGGGGATAATATCGGCGTGGTATTTAAAAACGAGGCGGAAACCCTCAAGCCGAAACTTCTTTATATCAGCGACACCGGGACACCTTTGCTGCATCTGTGAGAGGTTCATGTTGGAACCGTACGCAAAGTATTTCATAGGCTTGTTTTCTTGCGAGGTGAGGTCCCCCTACAAACCAAAGGGACCTCAAAAAGTTTCTACTGTGACTTCAGCCTTCCCCACAGCACAGGGAGTTTATCCGACGGTTCCACAGCGAAAGCGGTGAATTCGATGCCATTGTTCATAATACCCTGAACTTCATCTTCAGTGAGTCCATCGTTGAAGAGGCCGACCTCGTCCATAATAGTGGCGGAGAGGAAACCGGTTCCTTTATCCGTAGCCAGCCATGCCGTCTGATCCTGATCTTGGAGTTGGAACTTCGGCACTTTTTGTGAGACTTTCTCTTCGCCGTTGACGTAGATTTTACAGGTTTCTCCGTCGTAGACATTGGCGACATGATACCATGTTCCTGCCTTAACAGTCACGCCGCTGGTAACATTCCAAGTGTTCGTCCAACTGCGAAGGGTGTTTGGTCCTTCTTTGTAAGGAACATAGCGGTTGTTGCTCTGATCCCATATTGAGAAATAGTTCTGCTGACCTGCGATGTCGGTAAAGTTTATCCACAGGATGAAGGTCACTTTATCCTCGATAATGCCTTTACCGAGCGGAATGGTAACTGTCCCACCCTTTTTAATTTCAAGGGCACCATCGACCTTCCCTTTCTCCCATTTCGAGTTCGTAATTGTGCCTTTACGTCCATTTCCGGATGCGTCTTCGGCAACATCACCTTTCCCTTCGTCCAATAACCAGATACCGACAATCCTATCCGGATCAATCTCGGCGTGGCTATAACCGACGACGAGACCTAACGCGAGCATCGCGCAGACAAATATCTTTATTCTCATAAGATTTACGCTCCTTTTTCGCTATACGGAGTGTTATGACCACAGAAATGTGATCGGTATGTTAGTTACATTAGACTTATCAAGCGCATTACAAGTTTAATCCGATTTTCAAACTGCGAGTCTGCTTGTAGTCGTGCGATTCATCGCACGTTCCAAAGGCGCGTATAATGGATGGGACTTCCGCAAAATCCCTTCGTTTCCAGTGAGATCGGAAGAGTGGAGCGTGGAGGGCGATCTTCCATCCTTCCCGTCCTTCCGTCCTTTCACCTTTCAATATCTACGTTATGCGTAAGTCTTATTTAATTTGACAAAGAATCGAGATTAGGATATACTATAATTGCTTGCCGGGATGCTGAAATTGGTAGACAGGCTAGGTTCAGGGTCTAGTGTGCATTATGCGCGTAAGGGTTCGAGTCCCTTTCCCGGCATTTTATCACAAACCTAACGCACCTCGCCGCTTTCACCGTTTTATAATAATTACCATCGTTTTTTGTAAAGGATTGGAGCGTGTTATGTATTATTTAAATGCCAAACGAATCGCAGACCAGCAAAGACAGCGCGCCGAACAGGCAGAAAAACGCGCCGAACAAGAAAGACAGCGCGCCGAACAGGCGGAACGGCTTTTAGAACAGGCGAAAAAGAACAAGTCTTAACCAAAAGTGTTCACTTTCGTTCGTGTGGGTATTTTCTTGCCTATAGACAGAAGATGGAAATTGTCATTCTCTTTGCAATGTTTCTGGTACCAACCACAAGAAAATGCTCACCGCGAGATAACCGATGCTCCCCAACGCGAAGCCGGAATAACTCAGACCGAACAGATCGGCAAGATTGCCAACAATAACCGGGCCCGCCGAACCCCCGAAATCCCCCGTAAGTCGCCACAGACCTAAGAACTCGCCGGTCCCTTTGTGGGGTGCCAAATCCGCGCCGAGCGTCATCATCGTCCCCGAAGCGATACCGTTGCCCATCCGCATGAAGATTGCTGTAAGCAATAACGTCGTAAACGTCCCTGTAAAGGGCATCAACACCATCCCCGTGGCAAAAATGCAGACCCCCGGCACTGTCGCATATCTCCGACCAAACCGATCCATCATGTGTCCTGCAATTGGAAACATTGACATATCTATTGCCGAGGAAGCCATAACGACCGTGCGAACCTGTTGCGTTGTTAGCCCGACAACCTCGTCGCCATAGAGCGGAATAATGATATTGCATCCGCGGCGCAGCGTCTGTACGCACACCTGTCCCACGCCTGCAGTCGCGAGCAGTCGCGCGTGCTGACGCGAGATTTCCAGAAGGTGTTTTAGATAAGGAGGTTTCTTCTCGGCGGTTTCAGTTGTGGGACGACGCGTCTTTGGAATAAAGAAAAAACAGAGGATAAAATTCAGCGCGACAACGGCGGTATAGATGAAAAAGGGGAGCCGTAGGTTCACACCGAGGAAGATGGCACAGAACTGTCCCGCGAAGGTGCCCATCCGATTTACACCACCGAACAACGCAATCGCTCTACCGCGATTCCCGATCGGGATAACATCTGTCATATACGCGTGCCGGGCGAGCATCCATAATGCGTTCCCCACACCGCCAACCAATTGGGCACCGATGAGTTGGAAGAAATTTGTCGCTGTGCCCATCCCGACAGTTGACACCCCTATCATCACCAAACCGAGCAACATTGACGACTTGCGACCGAGCCGTTCCACCAAAACGCCTGCCGGGATATTTCCCAAGACACCAACAGCGAGGACAACCGTCGTCAACGTATAGGATAACTCAAACGATTTGACATAAATCGAAAGCGTTGGTGAAACAATTCCTCCGCCTGTCGCCAGCAAAAACGCTGGAATGTAGATGGGAAGGATGAGCGAGGTTCGACTAAATCTGGGGTTATTCAACTTTGGATAACTTTCAACATGGATAGTTTTTTAGTACGCCTTATTTTCAAAAGACGGACCACAAAGCATCCACATAGCACGTATGGGTAGCCTCATCAAATAGGACGAACTGAATGGTTGTTGGCACAGCGCTGCTCTGGAGCACAAGCTCTTTCACTGCAGTCAGTGCAACGACTGCTGCCTTCTCTGTTGGGTATCCATAGATACCGGTGCTAATGGAAGGAAAGGCAATACTCTGAACGCCATTTTCCGCAGCAAGCCGGAGGCTCTCCTGATAGCAACTCGCAAGCAATTCCGCTTCACCCGAATCGCCACCCTCCCAAACAGGTCCCACCGTGTGAATCACATATTTCGCGTGAAGGTTGCCGCCTGGCGTAATAACCGCTTTTCCTGTAGGACAACCGCCTTCACGCGAACGAATTTCCGCACAGGCTTGCTCAATCGCATCACCACCGACGCGACGGATTGCGCCGTCTACACCACCACCACCGACAAGTGCGCTGTTCGCAGCGTTCACGATGGCATCAACCTGTGCTTTGGTTATATCGCCTTGTATGAGTTCCAGATTCGTTTCTGCAATTTGTGTTTGCATTCGATGACCTCCTTATCTTTCACCGGTTTCGCTGAACAAAACCCGCTTTGTGTAGTTCCTGTAAAATAAAAGGTTCTATCGGTATATCGCTTTTGAGTTGCGCGTAGCCAATTCCTTGGTCGGTACAGAAGCGTTGCAAGGTGTCGCAAAATGTCTGCTGTTGATTCTTGTATTGCGCCAGTGTCTCGGCATTAATTGTAATGGCTTTCGTTTCACCCGTCTCGGCATCTTCTACCAGCCAGTCTCTTCCCGCCGTTGCGCTTTCTAAGTATGCTTGTGGTGTTATCTCCTCCGGACTCACCAGATGAATCGTGAAGAGCGAGAAGCCGCGTCCTATGAGCAACTTGAAACCCTGTTCGTAGCCCCCTGGATCCAAAAAATCGGAAAGAATAACAACCGTGCAAGGGTGCCGTTGATACATCGGCAACTGCCTGAGACATTCCGTCAGTCGCGTCTGTCCATTTGCTCCGATTGCTGTAAGTGAGTTTGTGAGGCGAGAGAATTGTAATGTCCCCGAGGTTGGTGGTAGCACTGCGGAAAGTCGTTCAGTGCAGGTATAGACTGCAACACTGTCGGCATGCCCCAACGCTATATAACCCAACGCCGCGGCAATTTGTTTGGCACACACTAACTTGGTCGGCGAGCCAAATTCCATAGATTGGCTATTATCAACGAGTAGGGCGAGTGGCAGCCCCTCGTCAGCATGGAAGAGCTTAATAAAGAGTCTACCCAAGCGTGCGTAAATGTTCCAATCGACGTGCCGCAGATCATCACCGGGTTCATAGACGCGATAATCGGCAAATTCCATTCCTACACCACGGTTGGGACTTCGCCGCTCACCTTTGAATCGACTTCGGAATGTGCGTTTCGCACGGATATAGAAGGGTTCAAGTTGTTTGAGGAATTGTGGTGTCAGCATTTTTCTAATAATTCGCAGGGCGTTAAATGAACGGGTTGGTGTATGGACATGTCTGTCTGTAGAGTCGCCTGCGCCGTTGTTGCAGGCTTGCGTCTTTAGTTATTCTTAATACTGGGATTACTCTTTTTCTGTCGAAACGAGTTGTGTTCGCACCTTCATTGGATCCCTAAATCCGTTTTAGACTTCAATAGAATGTTTGACACAATTATCGGAAATAGGTTTATACAAGTTGCTTTTGGAAAACGTTCAGATTGAAGTGAGTATCGTAGGTTGGGTTGAAGGGATGGTGGGAAATCGCGATCAGGAGATCGCTCCTACAAAGGATCCACCACGTCATCACAAACGATTGATCGTCTTCCGGTAGCGGGCTTCCATCTCTGGCCCCTGAGCCTCCAAATATTCCTGCTCTGAGCGACGCGCCGCTTCAGCTGAAGGAAGGGAAGGAATCTCAATGTCTGCCGTGCTAATCTGATCGTTGCCCCATTTGTATGCGACAATCTCACCTTTGCTGATGATGAGATTCATACCAACGTTTGCTTCCACAATCGGCACGCCGTTTTCACGCGCTCTGGCGAGCACCGCCTGATTCTGCGCCTTCCCTTTTGAGCCGTAAGATGGAATCAGAAGGAATCGCGCGCCGTCTAAAATCAGCGTCCGGGCGATCAATGGATTCCACCGGTCATTGCAGATTAAAATACCGGCGCGTCCGAAAGGTGTATCAAACGCGCGAATCGTCTCGCCGATGCAATTGAAGTTCCACGACGGATGCGTGCCTTCCGCAAACTGCGTTTTATGATACGTGCCGCATATTTCACCGTTGCTGTCAATAAACACAGCGGAGTTATAGACAGAGGAGGTGCCACACCGTTCAGCGAAACCGAAACAGAGGCACGTCTTGAGTTGCTTCGCAAGCCGACGGAATCGGTGGATATATGCGCCATCAAGCGGCTCTGCGATATCGAGCATCGCCTCTGGTGTGGCTCTTCCCTCAATGACATCCATCACGACATAGCCTTCCAATACACCCTCGGTCGCCAAAATCAACTGTGGCGCGTCCTTGGCGGCTTCAACGAAGAAAGCCTCCAATTTTTCAGCGTTGGAGGCTTTCTCCCATTTGATAGGTTTGAGCGAGATCGCAGAAACTTTGACTGACTGGTACATGCTTCACCTACATGCTCCGAAAGCCCTCGTTCCCGCTGGCAAGATTAGAGAACCACGCCAGCGGGGGTTTGAAAGATATTGTAAGATAGATCGTCTATTTCGGGTAAGCGGTATCAAGACCGAGAATCACATAAGCGGTTACGAGTGTCGGCTCTCTTTCCATCCAACGGCTCTCCTCGTTTACCCAAAATCCATCGGGCTTCTGCAACTCGATCATTTTTTCTGCGAACTCTCGGTACCAATCATGTGTAATACCCTTCGAGTCTACAAAGGTTGAATCCCCATAAAGTCGCAACGCTTTTGCCATCGTGTGATAGTGATAATATAACCCTTGCGCGCCCATGCCGTAGTTTTCTTCAAGTGTGAAATGCTCCTTTATCCACCTGAAAGCCGCTTGCACGCGTTCATCGTCCTTATCAACGTTTGCATAGATGAAACTCAACAATCCAGCATACGTCATACTGGCGTAGGAGCGCGGACTACCTGCGGCATCCGTACCGGCTTTGCTTTCACCGTCAGGTGAATAGATGAAACCGCCATCGTTGCCTGACCACGACTGATCGTTGCTCTCACTCCGATTCTGCGTGCGTTCCAGAAACTTAATCGCCTTGTCCCATACCTCTTGGTCATCCGAACCGCTCTCCTTGAGTGCTTGGATGGCAATGTTCAGATTGGACAAGTCTTTCACTTCCTGACGGCTGCCGTAGCCGATACCACCGTGATAGACGCTCTCTTCGTCTAAGACTTGTAGATTCTTCAAGAAACCTTGTGCCTTTTCAATGATAGAGGCATACTCAGGGTTGCCGGTTGAAGAAAGTGCCATCACTGCGATAGAGGTATTGTAATTGGGCAGTGCTGGCTGCATCTCAACATCGTAGATGCCCCCGTTTGGCTGTTGCAGCGCAACCAACCGCTGAAGTCCCTTTTGGATAAACGGATGCTCTGCCTCTGCGTATTTGTTCTCTGGATGCCGCAAAAAAGCGGTGAGCACAAGTGCCGTTATGCCCGGATGATTGGCGAACAAACCATCTTCGGCTTGCTTTCCTTTCAGCCATTCTAATCCCTTGTCAATGCTTGCGATAACCTGCTCGTTTAATTCGTGGTATTCCGATGCGTCTGTCTCATGATCCGCGGCCATACCGCTTTGCACAACAGCAAACACAAGGAACAGTATCAATATAAATCCACGCTGCGTTTTCATTTTCATTTTTTCTCCCTCCCGACAAGTTGTCTGTTAGTAGGGGTAGGTCTTGTTCCTACCCCACACCCTTGGATTAGTATTATAATAGCAAATACAATGCCAAGGCTGAAATCCTTTTTTTGCCCTAATTCCCCTGAATTCAAGGAACAATTGTGTCAAAAAATGAACGCTACTGTCCATAATCTGAACAATAGTTTAGTACAGTTTTAGAAAGTGTACTAATGAAATGAGAGAGATTTCAAAGTGTGTAAGAGGTGTCTATTCTGTCACGACCGCGTCTGCCTCAATTTCCACTAACATTTCTGGTTCAATCAAGCGGCTAACTTCGACCATGCTGGTAGCCGGACGAATTTCGCCAAAAAAATCACCGTGTGCCATTCCAACCTTTTCCCAATCGTTGATATCCGTCACATAGATACGTGTGCGAACCACATCTTTCAGACTGGCACCCGCGGATCTGAGCGCATTTTCTATGTTGCTTATGGTCTGTACTGTCTGCTTGTAGGCATCTTCCACACCAACGATTTCGCCGTTTTTATCTGTCGCTGTCGTTCCTGAAACGTGGACATATTGCCCTACCCGGACAGCCCGTGAGTAACCTACAATCGGTTCCCATTTTGTTCCCGTTGAAATGTTTTGTCTTTTCATTTAGGAACCCCGCTATATCCGCACCGTCTCTCCACTATCCGCAGACTGCATCGCCGCATCATAGACCTGCATGACTTTGCGAATCTCTTCAGGTTTGACGACCAATTCTTTGCCTTTGTTCAGCACATCGGCGATATTCTGATAGTAAGATTTCCACGTCGTCTGAACACTTTCGACGACGAGTTCCCTGTCCTCACCACCTGCCTCGGTCCAAACTCTGGCATAATTTTCAGGATCCTGTTGTGCGGCATCAATATTACCCTCCCGCATCGGTCCCTCCTGCGGGTCCAAGCCGTGCTTGATTAAGCCCCCTAAATCACCAACGATATACCAGCGCGGTTTCTCGGCTTTGGAAAGATTACCAATCTCTATCTGATACCGGACATCGTTCTCAAACTTAATGATGAGGTTGGCGTAGTTACCGATATCTGTGTCCCATCTCGAATTATAATGAACGTCACAGAACACAGATTCAACAGGGGCGGTTACGAGTTGTAACGCCTGATCCACAAAATGCGCGGGCCAATCGTAAAGGATGCCACCACTCTGACGTTTAACCCCACGCCAACCACCGGGCGCGCCGTATCGCATAATCGCGACTTGGAAGAGGTAAGGCGTTCCGAGCAAACCGTCGTCAATAATCTTTTTGACGGTATTATAATCCCAATCCCATCTGCGATTGTGAAACACGCTGAGCAGGACATCGTTCCGTTGACTCGCCGCAATCATTGCGTCCGCTTCGTCGGTATTCATCGCCATGATTTTGTCCGTCACGACGTGCTTCCCCGCATCCATCGCTTTGATGGAGAGTTCAGCGTGTGTGTCGTGCGGTGTGGCTAATACAACGAGGTCAACCGCGTCATCTGCGATGACTTCGTCAATTGTTTGGTAGATTTGTGCATTTGGATATGCCTCGCGTGCTGCTTCACGCCTTTCGGTATCTCGTGTCGCGATGGCGTAAAGATTCAATCCATCTGCCAAGCCGACAAGATAGGTATGAAAAGCGCGTCCAGCATAACCATAGCCGATAACGGCAGTATTTACCATGATTAGTTTTCAGTTATTGGTCGTCAGTTGTTGGTCTGGTATTTGGTAACTTCCGAATCAACCAACAGACTTCAACCAACACCTCCTTTGATAGTTGATAGTGGTTTCCGGTTTTTGGATAAAGGTTTTTTGGAACAATTTCCCTGGTCTTGGAATACACTTAAGTGAGATTGATTTTTTGAAAGGACCCCGTCCGTTACTACGGAGGTGAACCTCTTAACTTTAACCATCAACTCGTGCCTTAACATTTATGACGAAAGCGAGTTGATGGTTAAAACTGAAAACCGATAACCGATGACTATTTAATGTTGATCGTTCAGCGTCCAATCGTAGTCTAAGTAGCGGAACTTAACATCTGTCGATGCCAGAAATTCTGCGTCTTCGGGGGGCAAGTAATCGCTGAGAAAATCCGTCACACCCTCGTAGCCTTCTTTAAAATCATCTTTATACCACTTGAAGATTTTCGAGAGGTAGACACGCCGTTCCGCGCGGTCAATCCGAACCTGTTCAGGATTCCGAATAAAATTGAGCGTTGCAGTCTCAAGACGCTCCTCGATCGTCTCGGCAGTATAAGCACGATTCCACAAAGGCGGGCAGCTGGTTGACGCACACACAAGGACGAAGTGAGCACGCGGATCCACAAACTCTGTGCGGATGATGCTGTGTTCAATCTGATCGAGTGTATAAGTTTTACCGGCAGCTTGGAACTTTAGTCGGGAGAAAAATCCGTTGAAGAGTTTGACTTTCCGGACACTCGTTATCGGGTAGTGGTCAACGACCCCTTTGATAACAAGTGCATTATAGGCGTTAACCCAAAACGCTAACTGCTCATTATAGGACAACGTCGCAGGGTTTGCAACAGCCAATAGGTCCAGATATGCCTCGAATTTTTCAGGGTTCGCCTTCAATTTCGTATAATTGACCTGTCCCGCTTTATCGACATGCTCCTGCAAGACCTGATCGAATAGATCATGGGAAAACAAGGTCCCATCCGTCAATTGCGAAGCGCGCGAATCTGCCTCAACTCGGAAATGATAGAGAAAGAGCACACTGCACACAGATAAAAGCAAGAGACATATAATTAGGATTCGATTCTTCATTGAGTGATGCCCTCATGCATACTGTTCTAATACTTCACGGTCAATCTCAATTCCCAATCCGGGTGCCTGCGGAACGTCAACATATCCATCAACGGCATTTATCGGTTGCCGTGCCAACGCTGTGCGGAGACGATTCTCGGTCATATCAAACTCCAAAAGCGAGGGGATCGGATTGAGTGCCTGTGGTGCATCTGGGAGTGTGGCTTGCCAGTGCAGCGTTGCAGCGAGGCGAATGCTACCACCCCACATGTGTGGCAACACCCGAACGTAGTTCGCACTTGCCATGGCAGCGATCTTCCGGCACTCCGTAAACCCACCTGCGATGCTCAAATCCGGTTGCACGATATCCAACCCGCGTTGCTGCAGAAGGTCGCGGAATGCCCAACGTCCCATCAACATCTCGCCGCCAGCGATCCTCACCTTCAGTGCGTGCCGAATCTCCCGATAGCCTGCGACATCGTCACTGGTGATCGGCTCCTCATACCAGAAGAGGTCGTAGTCCAAAAGTTTCTGCCCAACGTCGATCGCTGTCCCAACATCGTAGCCGCAATTCGCATCGACAGCGAAGAGGGTCTCGTCTCCGATGGCGCGTCGGACTGCGGCGACATTCTTCACATCGTAAGCCTCGCCGAAACCGATCTTCATCTTGACTGCGGGGAACCCGGCATCAATGTACCCTTTCGCCTCGTCCATCAATGCTTGGGTTATGTCGGGTTTGTCTTTTTTAAAAAGCCCACTCGCGTAGGCGGGAATCTTCATTCGGAACGCGCCACCGAGGAGTTGATAGATTGGCATATCCAGTGCCTTGCCCATGATGTCCCACAAGGCGATGTCGATACCGCTCAATGCACCGATATTTCCGCGCATTGCCTCCCATATCCGCTCCGTTTCAAACGGCGACTGTCCAATCAGATGCGTTTCGATTGCCGCGGCGGAGGGAACGCTGACACCCTCGCCCCAACCCGTAAGCCCGGCATCCGTGCGAATCTCGATGACAACGGCACTCCGGGTGCCTGTCCAACCGCGTGAATTCGCAAAGCGTTCAATAAGTGGATAACGTAAGTTGTAGGTTTTAACGTCGGTGATTTTCATAACTTTAGTATTTGTCAGTGTAATTTTAAACCGCATGCCTCTTTCGCTATTATTTCTATTCTACCACAATCTATACATTTTTTGCAGGAAAAGTGCTTTACATAAATTTGAAAGATAACTATAATAGGATTCTACACCGAATAACAGTTTTCTAATGGAAACGGGATAGACACGTGGAATTCTATGGTTGTGAATTTGAGTGGGATGAAAAAAATAAAACAAACGTGGAAAAACATGGAGTTCCTTTTCAGAAAGTGTACTGCCATCGGAAATTAAACCACTGTCTAAACCAACTGAAGTTATTATGTCCGAAACTACTTATTACGTACTTTTATTGAGAAATATACATTAGAAGCCTTTGAAGACATTGGGAATAATTTGATGAAGTCGCAGCACACGATGTGTGTCTATGACTATTGAAGGAGATACTTATGAACATGAAAATTTTTAAGATGATGCTGTGCGTATTCCTTTCACTCGCAGTTGCGCTGCTGTCAGGGTGTGAACGAATGCGTGACATGGGGGTAACTGATGAAATGGTCACTCCCCCTGATACCGACCCGATTCCGACGCTTAAAGTGGGTTTGATTCACCCACAGCCAAATTATACCGGTTTTGGCAAAGGGGCTGAACTTGCTCGAGGTGAAATCAACGCAGCGGGTGGTGTCCTCGGTATGCAGGTGGAATTCGTCTATAAAGAGGAAGTTACAGCCACCGTCGCTCAGGATGCCGTAGAATTGGCTGAATCTGAAGGGGTTGTCGCTATATTGGGCCCCCTGTTTTCGAGTCATGCTGTGAAAGTTGGACCGGTTATCAATATTCCAGTACTTTTGGGAGCAACAAGGGCAGAAGTGACGGCAGACGCGACTGACCCAAATGATTTTATGTTTCTCATTGCAGGCTCCAATGTGTTACAGGCGGAACTTCTGGCAAAAGTTATAAGTCAACAAGGAGCGAGTACCGCTGCAATGATTTGGCAGAACGCGGATGTCTATTCTGAGGGTTTCGTGCAATCATTTAAGGCAAGTTTTGAAAAACTTGGTGGGAGCGTAGTTGTCGAGGAAACCTATGAGGGTGGGGCGATGATGTTTACTGAACAACTTACTGCAGTTAAAGATGCAGCCCCTGATGTCCTTCTTCTCGCCAGTTTCCCACCAGCGAACCCACACATAATGAAACAAGCACGGGACATGGGAATTGAATCTACCTTTATTGGTAGCGATGGTTGGGACGATCCGCTAATGTCTACGACTCTGGAGGATAATGAACCTGTTGACGGTTACTATTGTACCAACTTAGATCCGGATGCTGTAGATTTTAACGCTGCTTATAAGGCGAAATACGGCTCTGTTGACGGTATTGCAGCAGCAGGCTATGATGCCATGAGAATCTTAAAAATGGCAATCGAGACAGTGGGATCAACCGATGATCCGGCTGCGATTCGAGATGCGATCGCTAAAATCACAAACTACGAAGGGGCCACAAGTATCTCTCACTTTGATGCGAATCGCAATCCAGTCAAAAGTGTCGGGGTCCGGCAAATTCTTAATGGTATGCCGCAGGATATGATAATTGAGGCGGCACCTGAGATTAGCGAAGTCGAGTAAATATAAAATTCACCAAACCAAAAGCACCCTGTGACGGGTTTCCAAACGCCGTTGTAGGGTGCTTTACTTTTGTTAGAGTGTCAAGTGATTTTGCACTACTCAAACGCGAGATATGCGACAACTCCCGCATGGTCGGAGGGCCACAATCCAGAGGACAACCGTTCCAAAGGTGTATCCCCTACGGTGTGCGTTAAGACAGAAGCGGATGTCTCAAGGTTGCGGACGAAAATCTGATCAATCCGCACAGAGAGGTCGCTTACCTCATTCAAGAGGTCATCAACTTGACAACACGTATTGCCGGTTCCGACGGAGTCCATCTGCCAGACATCAACATATCCTGCCGATAATAAGATTTGATAAGCAGCACCATCGGGGGCCGCCGTATTAAAATCCCCTAACAGGATGATTGGTAAAGTTTCGTTTTGAAGGTTATTTATGAGTTCTTGTGCTTGCGCCACCCTGCTTTCTTTCCCTAATGCCTCTGCCTCCAAATGTGTATTAACAACGCGGTAAGTCGTACCTGAGACGGTGGCATCTATAGCGACGTAGCCTCGTAAGACTTCGATGAAGAGATCGTCAATCGTAAGTTTACTGTTATAATTCATGCTCACAGGGCGCGAGACAGTGACATCGCTTCGGGCGAGAATTACATCAAAATCGGTTAGACGGACATCGTCATATTCGGTAAATGATCCCATTGGCATTTCAATATCAAAATTCTGGACTTTCGCGGCGACCTGATAGTTTAAACCTTCCGTTTGAAGGGCTTCCATCATAATTTCAAGAAAATCGAAGATGACCTCTTCAGCAGGCTCTCCGCCTGTGAGTCTATCTCCTGGGCTCTGTCGGCGAACCAATGAAATCTCTTGTAAGCCGATAAGATGCGGCTGAGATGCTTTTATAGATTTGGCAATTGCCGCAGCGCGTCCCGGAAAATCGGATGCGATCACGTTATTGTACATATTAGCGACTTCCTGGGGCACCTGTAACAGATTCTCTACAGCTAAAAGTCGGTCAGTGCTACCGCCGACGTAAACGTTGTAAGTCATCACTGTGAGAGGTTCTGCTTCTAATGTACTGTCATCCGGTAGCATCATCGGGGCTGATATTCTTTCGCAACCCGAAAGACTCAATAGGATGCCGAACAATAGGAGAACAATTTTTATGGAACTATCAAACTTCAAATACCGACTATAAACATTCAAATTTTTTAACATATTTACCTCCAGTACCTCAATTTCTACATTGTGGTACGCTGACTATAAGAGCAATCTTCTGATCACAACTGGTATTAATTAATTCCGGTGTGTTTTGCACGGAAAATAGTGCAAAAAAGAGAATAACACAAACCGGATAGTGTGTCAAATGAAATTGCTTGAATATCACTCGCTGCTTTCGCTTGACATTTACCTGCATTTCCACTATACTTAAGGCAGTTTCTAAAAGACTTATGGAGGTATGTATTGTGGTGAAATTCTACTATCAATTCTGTTTTCGTTGTTGGAAGTTGGCGTTTGCAAGTGTGCTGATGACAGCAGTCCTGCTTATCGGATGTAGTCAAAAGACAAGCGCACCGGATATCCCTCAAATGACATCGCTCACTGGGACAATTGTGGAAATCGACGACCACGGCAATGCTGTGACCGATCTGGAAATTGCTCCGTTTACCGAACGCGGTTGGAAACTCGGTGACACGCTTGAAGCGACGTTTGCAACAGGACAGAAAATTCAGATAAAATTCGTTGAAAACTATGGGGATGTTCCTGTCGGGGACTATCTGGGAAGATTTTCGACCTCTACCAAACAATTCAAGATTGCGATTAACATGGGCAACATCGCTGAAGCCTTGAAGTTGAAAAACCAGAGCAAAGTGGTACTTCAAAAAGTAGAATCGCCTTCAACCAATTAGGATTTATGCAGCGTACGCTTTTGTAGCATGATGCACGTCGCATCTGGGCGAGTACGCCGCAAACCTGTTAGGTTGTGCCCTGAAACCGACTGCGTTTTTTACAGGGTCCTCCTCTCACAGTGTCTGCGATGAGCAAAATTGCGTAAGTCCTGCCAATTAAACGGAAACATACGAAAGATGCTTCTTACACTCAAACAGGCAAGCCAGTGGGCTTCAGCACACCTCAACAAAAATGTTACACCCGCAAATATCACCTATTTAATCCAGTATGGGAGAATTGACTCCGTTGTTAGCAACGGATTAACATTGGTTACTAAGCAAAGCCTTGAAGATTACTACAGTTTGAACCGCCGAGAAACACGATGGAAAGATGAACTTGGTGATGATTTGAATTGGACATTGGCTTTTGAAAAAGTTAAAGAAGCGGAAACAACAAAACATGTTGCTTATGAAAGTTGACAATACTTTTGATAAAACGGAATTGCTGGAACATCTCAAGACCGCCTACGCACTACCTTTGCAAACCCTGACCTTTTTGCCTGAAGGCGAGGACAGCTATGGCTACATCGCTTTGTCTGAAACTGGAGAAAAGTATTTTGTCAAAGCCTCTACTTCTGTACCAGATAGCTGCCTGCAGGTAGCGTTGCGCTTGCGGTACCAGTGCGACATATCCGGCGTTGTCGCGCCTTTGGAAACGAGAGACGGTCCGCTAAGTATTCCGTGGAAAGATTTCCGCGTCTCGCTGTTTCCATTCATTGAAGGCAAAAGCCGATGGGATTTGTGGAAGGTCGGAAAGGATTTCACCGATACAGAACTCTCACAAACAGCGGCATTACTCGCGATAATCCATGGAAGCACAGATGCAATTACTTTAAACAACCTTACAGTCGCAAAGTATGACTTGCCTTTACGACACGAACTTCACACAGTGCTTGAGGCACCGGAAAAGATATCGGCTCGGAATGGATACCAGAAGCGGCTTCTTGAAGCGATTGCACAACACAGACCAGAGGTTCTACAGACGCTTGAGAGATACGACGCATTAGGGCATTCGGCGACGGCACGACAAACACCTTTTGTGATTACACACGGCGATCCGACACCGGGGAATCTGATTTTGGATGCCGAAAACCAACTGCATTTGATTGATTGGGATGGTGTCTGCTTAGGTCCGCCTGAAAAAGATTTAGTCTCTTTCACAGGCGAACGATTTGAGGTAGTTTTGGAAAGGTACCTCACGGAAAGACAGCATGATATCTCTCTATATCCAGACATTTTCGGTTTCTACATCTATGAATGGACGCTTAACGAAATTCGGGATTACGGCACTAAAATTCTGTTTAAGAATAGCGACACCGAGCAGAACGAATACGATTGGGAAAGTTTGCAAGACTATCTGCCACCTAACCAAGCATTGATGGAAGACGGTATTGCGGCTGTCCAAAGCACACTTAATAAGTGTAGTGTTTTATCGAAATAATGGAGGTTAAACAATGTCTCAAATCAAATCCGTGCTACTTTGGGAAAACCAACGGCGATATTTCCGGGAGGCGATTGATGCCGGTACACTCAAAGGCGCGATTATTCCAACGGGTAGCACAGAACAACACAACGAACATTTGGCGATGTATCACGATACGCAAAGTGCTGTGTATGTCTCCAAATTAGCGGCTGAAAAGTTGTTTCCACAGGTTATTGTGACAACACCTTTGGCAATTGGCGTATCGGAACACTGGATGGACCATAAGGGGACTCTCACGCTTCGTGCGGAGGTCTTCGGTGAGGTATTATACGATGTCGCTGATAGCATGCGTCGGCATGGGATTGACAATATCCTGATTGTGAATGGGCATGCGGGTAATGCAGGTCCAGTCCATGAACGCTTAGATGGCTACCGAGAGAAACTCGGTATCAATATCGAATTTCACTCCTATTGGGAGGCATATACCCCAGAGTTAGTTAAGGAGCAAATGGAATCCGGCGTTTGTCCTGGACATGCGGCGGAGTTTGAGACGGCGTTTGCGCTCGCTGCTTTCGCGGAAAACGTTGATTGGGACGGTGTAGATTATGATAGCGCGAAACTCACGATCTCCAATGAAGGACAAGCGACAGCCGACCGCGAATATCATCATCAAGCGAAATTGGCGACAGCCGAAAAAGGGCAAGCGATGATTGATGTTGCTGTCGATTGGGTAGCAGAGAAAATGCAGGGGATGCTTTAATAATAGTTGTCGGTTTTCAGTTGTCAGTTAAGAAGGGTCTTGGGGTGTCAATGTTTCTGGTAAAGTCTATAGGTTGACGCAATACCACAGCAGACCTCTTTAACTGAAAACTGATAACCGATAACTGACAACTATTCTAATGTCCCTCAAGAGCTTTCCTTACTCCGTCACCCTGTTCACGCCACCAACTATAGAGGATGGAAATGTCGGTGCCGATGCAAAAATGTCGAACACCCATATCCAGATAGCGTTTCGTGTCGTCGGCACTTCCAATTTCCGCGCGCGGCGGGACTCCCATTTTTATGGCAGTCTTAAACACTTTGTCGTGTGCCTCTCGGATTTCAGGTGCCCCGCGCTGACCGACCATCCCGATACTCATTGAATAATCTGAGCCGCCCCACTGAATCATGTCAACGCCTTCAACAGACAGCACCTCTTCAAGGTTTTCAACAGTGCCTTTCTTCTCAATCATAATGACGTTGACGACATCACGGAGGGCTTGGACGTATTCTGGACCGCCTCCGTAACCCATATAGGAAATCGGCGGGTTGCTACCCCATAGCTGCCCCCATCTTCTGGTGTATCCGCGCGCGTGATACGAACGCATTCTTTTACATCCTCAACGTTTTGGCAATCCGCATAAAGCACACTCTGGAAACCTGAACCGATTGCACGTTGTGCAATGAAACCGCGTGGCTCTTGGTCGACTTTAATCATTGTAGAGATGTTGTACAGTTCAGCCGCACGGCATAGGTTGTCCAGATCGTGTAGATCGAACGGGCCGTATTCGCCTACGAATTCGACGTAGTCATACAAACCTGTGTGTCCAATTGCCTCAACGATGGAGGGCCAAGTGGTATGAATATGCGTTCCAACCGTGGGTTTGTCAGCGTTGAGTAATTCTCGAAAGGTATTTTTTCTCATAAATTGCTCCTCTGTGTTTGAATATAGGACGTAGCGTTCAAGGCTACATTAACATTAGCAGAGATATGTACTTTTTTCAACAATTTTTGGATTCCAACGGATGTCCAAAAACGCTTGTTTATAGACTCAATTTCTGTTAAACTTGTAATACCTGACTCGGATTAATTGATTCTTCTAAATGCTCTTCCTGCAAGATACAGATAGGGGCTTCTCATGAAAAGTTTGATGAAATTACCAACAAATTTTGATGATTACCTGACGATCAAAAACGCCGATCTTCGTTTCAAGGAAGCGACTGAGGTTGCAGAACGCGTCATGGGTGCCGGTGTAGAAATCCATCCCAACATGGATCACGCCGCGATCTTCTGCGATCCGCCACACCTCGTCGCAGCCGGTTTAAAACAACTCGGTTATGTTAACGGTTGGGATGCTCGGTGTTATCCATCGCCTGTTGATGGCTGCGATTATATCAATGTCTCCGCCCAATTGTCGACGGATAGTCCTGCGCGCGATGAAGGATGGTTTGATTATGTTGCCGTTGTACACCCCGTTGACAAACTGGCACTGCAGCACATGCTCGGGCAGGGATACGGAAATCCGTTTATCCATCACCTGACGTGGGGAATTGTACCGCCAGAACGCACGACCACCGATGATTTTGAACATGCCAACAAAGTCGTGCCGTTTATGGTAGAGAAACGAGAAGTCATCGGGAATGCAATTGGTGATGCACCCGGTACGCTGATTATCGCTTTGCCAGAAAATGTACTCGCTCACCCGAAATTTGAGGAGGCTTTGCCGAGATGGCTTGGTGATCTTGGGGAAGACGACTATCAGGTTGAATCGATGCAAGGTGGCGGTTTCTTGATCCAGTTCTTTGTGCTAACGGGAGGTAGGATTGAGGTTGCACTCCGTGTAGATACGACACAGACTTTTAACCCGAAAAGCGTCCATAAAATCTCCGAAGACGAAATCAGTGCCGTGCAAGGAAAATAACAGAAGTTAACTTTGCTTACAGGTTCAGTGCTCCATCAGGGTTTTGCTGCGGTATGCTCTTAAAATACCTGTAGGAACGTGTCCGTCAATCCGATCTTTAGTCCCAGAGGGACGGCATGTGTATAGCAGTAGGTGTGGCCCCTATCTTCTTAGCCCCAGAGGGGCGGCATGTGTATAATACTTGCTTTGATTTATTTCCTTTGACGAGAGAAGTTTTATATGATATACTTAACATAACTTTACAAAATTTTAATCTTTTATCATTTTTGGTAAACTTACAGACTATTCAAAATGATGAATCGTACAAAAATTCCACAAACCGACTCAATTCAAGAACTCGCTGATTTTTGGGATACACATGACCTAACGGATTTTGAAGACGAACTTGAGGAAGTGGATGAACCCGTTTTTGACTCTCTAATTTCTGTTCAGTTGGAACCCGAGGAATTTGAGGCAATTGAAACACTTGCCAAAGCACATGGAATATCTCCTGCAAATTTAATTCGAGAGTGGGTTATCGAACGTATTGATCAAACTCAGGTCAGAAATTAGGTTTTTTAGATATTTCGTTGAAAGGAGAAAATAAAAAATAGATACGAAATGGATCTAATCAAACCCATCCATCATGATGGGAAAACCTGTTATTACTGGAACTCGCATCCCTATTGAATTGATTTTGGAGAAGTTCGCGGCAGGTGAAACGATTGAGCAATTGCTTGAGGCATATCCGCGCTTAACTGAAGAAAGTATCCGTGCAGCTTTTCGTTTTGCAGCGCAAGCCCTTCGCGCTGATGTCATTTATCCTATTTCAGAACAAACGCCATGAATCTTATTGTAGATGAAAACGTTGATAATCTTATTGCAGATGCCCTTCGACAAAATGGCTATAGCGTTTTAGTGACACAGAATTCTACGCAATCCATGAGTGTGACAAAATTCTCGGCATTCTCGCAAGTATGGTGGAGCAAAAAGCGTAAGATATTCCGGGAGGTTCCCTCAGTACAATGGAAAACAAAGAAAATATAGAATGCAGTATAATGGATGAAGTTCGCGAAATGCGGCGTAAAATCTCCGTGGAGTTTGGACATGATCTCAACCGATTGGTCGCATACTACCAAGAAGTAGAGAACGACATGCGCAAGTCTGGGAAATACAAGTTTGCAGCTCTGCCGAGCGAAAAGGCTTATCGCGCAGCGGTGGAGCATTCTGAAAAAGTAGGTTGACCGGGATCTTCTCTATAGCAATAAACCACTGTGTGTCTGCTCAAAAATTTCACAGATAATAGGCTGAGAAATACTGCATTTGCGAAACAGAAATACAAACATTAGAAAGGAAAATAAAATGGCAAAAAATGTGAAAGGGAACTGTCATCTCTGTGGGGGTTATGAAAAGTTGTCATTTGAGCATTTACCCCCAAAAAGGCGTTTAACGATTGTTCTGTAAAACCCTACAACCACTTTATGGGGATCCCTGGAAGAGACTGCGATTATCAGATTTCTCAAAGAGGATAACGAAAGTGTGCTAAAGCGACTCGGTTATTATACCAAAGGATACATCGTTGCGAGAGACGAGGAAACGGACCTCGCCATCATCAAACTCGATGGTCTTCCCGAAACCGCTCGCGAGATTGATTGGAGTTTCACTACGCCTGCAACGAACTCAGGAGATATAGTTTACATCCTCGGCAATCCAGGTGAACAAGAACTGTGGCGGTGGACGCTCGGTGAATTTCTCAAAGATCATGGAGATTTCTTGCACCTCTAATCCGATGTCTTTGGTGGTAATAGCGGTGGACCGGTGCTTAATAAGCAGGGCACGCTGATTGGTATTGTCGCACGGAGCGATAGGCACATGAATGCATTGGCTATTCCGACCAGGGACATAAATCAATTACTTTCTAAATCGCAGTTGAAACATTCTCGGTCCCGCAGATGAATTGAAGATATAGGAGTGGGGCTGCTATACCAGCTCTTTAGAAGGAGATCATCTCACAATGGTTTATAACGATTTTACCTTAGAAACGGTAGTCAAAGCGTTTCAACTCGAAATCGTTGAAACCTTAGGTCTCTTTTCTCACATTGAACCGATTGTACCACGTCCCCACTTCATAACAGATCTTGAGGAACGGGTGCAATTAGCCTTTGCAGTAAATACACATAAAGCGAAGTCAGAATTTGTTATTTCTTATATCCTTTTTGAGTTGTGGGTACATTTGGGTCGCCGTCCGAGTCTTTTTTCTGGCATTGAATTCAATGTTGATCCCGAAAAGGGTTTGACCGGTATGTGCGATTTTTTAATGAGTCTGGACCCACTGCCACTTATTTTAGAGGCACCTGTTAGTCTTTTTGTTAAGGTTCCCGATATTTCAGGAAAGGATGAGTCCCACATAATCGGGCTCGGGGCATGTGTCGCGGAGATGATCGCCGCACAACGCTTTAATAAGGCAAAAGGGAACGAAATCCCTTGCATTTATGGAGCTACGACTTCAGGAATAAATTGGCACTTTCTCAAACTGGAAGGGCAAAGACTCCACATTGATCTGACACTTTACCAAATCACACAATGCGACAAAATTCTGGGCATCCTCGCGAGCATGGTGGAGCAAAAAGCGTAATCTTGGAAACCTGATATCAAGGCTAAAAAAAATAAAAAAGTTTGCAATTAACATATAAATATGATATAATATAAAAAATTAAGGTGTTAATGTGAAGAAACCTTTTTAATCCAATCCAGAGAGGTTGAAAAAAGGATGCAAGATCGGAATTTGAATCGGAGCCAAAATTTAGACTGTCCATCAGAATTATTTGGATGATGCCTTTCTCGTCACATCAGACGGGAGGGGCTTTTTTAGTATTAAGAGATCGCATAGGACAAAAAAATGTCAATCACAGTTTCCACGGAGCGTGAAAAAGCACAGGTGATGAATGCCGAAGAAATGCGACGCGCCTTGCTCAGAATCGCTCACGAAATATTAGAGCAGAATCATAAATATATCGAAGACCTTGTGCTTGTCGGTGTCAAGAGTCGAGGGGATATCCTTGCCCATCGTATTGCCGAAAACCTTGAACGTATCGAAAGGATTGAGGTCGATGTTGGGGCGATTGATGTTACACTCTATCGCGATGATATCAATCTCCATGAGACACAAATCCAGGTTAACAGCACGGAGCTGCCTTTTGACATTACCGGCAAGCGTGTTATCTTAGTAGATGAGGTGCTCTATACGGGCCGGACGGCTCGGGCTGCAATGGATGCGCTTATGGATTTCGGGCGTCCAGCTGCAATCCAATTAGCTGCCTTGATTGATAGAGGACACCGAGAATTGCCAATTGCCGCCGATTATGTCGGCAAAAATGTGCCGACCTCCCGCAAAGAGTTTGTCAGAGTACAATTAGCTGAGGAGCACGGTGAGGATTCTGCGATAATCTATGAAAGGGAAGGGGAATGAGCGACGCGTTTATTACTAACGGACGTATTATTGATCCTGCGAATAATATTGATGAGGTCGGTAATATCTTCATTGCGGACGGTAAAATTGCCTGGGTCAATGGTAACGGAAAACCGCCTGAACCCCAGACGGCTGATGTGTATAATGCAACGGGACTCGTTGTTGCACCGGGCTTAATTGATATGCATGTCCATCTCCGTGAACCGGGGTTTGAGCATAAAGAGACCATTGCGACTGGCACAGCGGCGGCAGCTGCCGGAGGATTTACCTCCGTTGCCTGTATGGCAAACACATCACCAGTGATAGACACGCCTAAGAAGATTGAGCGGATTTACGACACTGCACACGAGACTGCGGAGACAAACGTATTTCCTGTGGGTAGTATCACCAAAAATCTTGCGGGTGATGAACTCACGGATATGCGCGGGATGCATGCTGTGGGTGCGGTCGGTTTCAGTGATGATGGCGTTACTGTTATGAATGCCGCACTCATGCGCGATGCCCTCGCCTTGAGTGCGGAAATCGGTTTTCCGATCATGGTTCACTGTGAGGAGCACAATCTCAACACAAGAGCAGTAATGAATTTAGGAGAAACCTCTCGCAAACTCGGTCTTATCGGTAGTCCAAATGCTGCGGAGGACATCATCGTTGGGCGCGACATCATGTTAGCGGAGATGACAGGCGGTCACCTCCACGTGCTTCACGTCAGCACTGCCGGAGCGGTTGAGTTAATACGCCAAGGGAAACAGCGGGGTGTTCATGTAACTGCTGAAGCGTGCCCTCATCACTGGATTCTTACGGATAAGGAAGTAGAAAAACAGGGAACGAATGCAAGAATGCATCCGCCCCTACGTACGCAAAACGATATTGACGCGATTATCGAAGGTTTACGTGATGGCACGATTGACGCGATTGCGACTGACCATGCGCCACACACACCAGAAGAAAAAGCGCGAGGGATGCTTGATGCTCCAAACGGAATTATCGGTTTGGAGACGTGTGTGCCACTTGTGTTTACACATCTCGTCCGACCGGGGTATCTCACGGTCGCAGAGGCGATCGCGAAAATGACATCTATTCCAGCAAAGATACTGGGTATTGATCGTGGGACTCTCTCTGTCGGAGCAGTTGGAGATGTCACTGTGATTGATACAGATTTAGTTAATCAGGTTGACGTGACAAAATCTCGCTCAAAAAGTCAAAACACCCCTTTCGCAGGCTGGGAGCTTAGAGGGTGGCAGACAATTACACTCCGAAGTGGAGTCGCGATTGGAAAATCGCTCTTATAGGGGGAGAGTATGAATGCGATCCTCGCGTTAGCGGACGGAACAGTTTTTGAAGGCGAGCAATTTGGGGCGACGGGTGAAACCCTCGGCGAGGTTGTCTTTAATACAAGTATGACGGGTTATCAGGAAGTTTTGACCGATCCGTCTTACAAAGGACAGATCGTGACGATGACATATCCGTTGATTGGCAATTACGGTTGTAACGAAGCAGATGTGGAATCTATTGGTCCTCAGGTAGAAGGGTTTGTTGTTCGTGAATACAGCGCGTACTATAGCAATTGGCGTTCAAAATGGAGTTTAGATTCCTACTTATCAGAGCACGGTGTTATTGGGATCCAAGGGATCGATACTCGTGCACTCACCCGTCGCCTCCGGGTTCATGGGGTAATGAATGGATGTCTCTCTACGGAAGATCCGAATCCTGAGCGTCTTGTAAAGAAAGCTAAAGCATGGCACGGCTTAGTAGGTTGGGATTTGGTGCATCGGGTAACGTGCCCAAGCTCGTATGCATGGCAAAAGAGTGGTCAGTTACAAGAGGGATCTGTGACTCCTACAAATATCTCTTTAACCGAAAACCGAAAACCGGAAACTGAAAACTATAAGGTCGTTGCTCTGGATTTTGGTATAAAATATAACATTTTACGTCAACTCACTGAACACGGATGTCAGGTGCAAGTGGTACCAGCGAAAACGACTGCTGAAGAGATTCTCGCGGCGGAGCCGGATGGTGTGTTCCTATCGAACGGTCCGGGTGACCCAATGCCAGTTGACTATGCCATTGAGACAATCCAAGGGTTAATAGGCAAAAAGCCTCTTTTTGGTATCTGTCTGGGGCATCAACTTTTGGGACTTGCCCTTGGTGGGAAAACGTTCAAACTGAAGTTTGGACATCGGGGTGCGAATCAACCCGTCAAACATCTCGAGACCGATCGGGTTGAAATCACCTCGCAAAACCACGGGTTCTGCGTTGATATTGATTCACTACCAAATAGCGTTGACGTTACACATATTAATCTAAATGATGACACACTTGAAGGGATACAGCATCGGGAGTATCCCATTTTTTCTGTGCAGTATCATCCGGAGGCATCGCCCGGTCCGCACGATGCGAGTTATCTTTTCTCGCGTTTTACGGAAATGATGGACGGAAAGAGTCATTAATAGGCAGTAGTCGGTTGCAAGAGGTGTTTTTTTACAAAAGCCTCTTAACTTTAACCAACTCGACTCCGTTATAAATGTTAAGGAAACCCGAGTTGATAGTTAAGACTGATAGCCGATAACTGAAAACTAATCATGCCAAAGCGAACAGACATAAAAAAAATCTTAATTATCGGATCCGGTGCGATTATTATCGGGCAGGCGTGCGAGTTTGATTACTCCGGAACACAGGCGTGTAAGGCACTTAAGGAGGAAGGGTATGAGATTACCCTTGTCAATAGTAATCCTGCTACTATCATGACCGATCCGGACTTTGCCGATCAAACGTACATTGAACCGATTACTGCGGATACAGTGGAGCTTGTAATTGCCAAGGAGCGACCGCAAGCGTTGCTGCCGACACTGGGCGGACAAACCGCTTTGAATGTATCTGTTGAACTTGCAGAATCGGGAGTGTTAGATAAGTACGCTGTTGAGTTGATTGGTGCAAAACTGCCTGCTATCCAGAAAGCGGAAGACCGCGCCCTCTTCAAAGAGGCGATGGTGAAGATTGGGTTGGAAGTCCCTCAGAGCGGTATTGCACACTCCGTGCAAGAGGCACTCGCACTTATTGAAGAGATCGGCTTCCCTGCGATTATCCGTCCAGCGTTTACGCTTGGTGGTACGGGTGGTGGTATCGCTTACAACATCGAAGAATATGAAAAAATGGTCACAGCGGGACTCGCCCTCAGCCCAATCAGTGAACTGCTCATCGAAGAGTCTGTCATTGGGTGGAAGGAATTCGAGTTGGAGGTAATGCGGGATGGAGCGGACAATGTTGTCATTATCTGTTCCATTGAAAACGTTGATGCGATGGGAGTCCACACTGGCGATAGTATTACCGTCGCGCCTATCCAAACATTGACGGATAAGGAATACCAATTGATGCGGGATTCGGCAATTAAGATTATCCGTGAGATTGGCGTTGACACCGGTGGCTCCAATATCCAGTTTGCTGTCGATCCGAAAACTGGGAAACAGGTGGTTATTGAGATGAACCCCCGCGTTTCTCGGAGTTCTGCGCTTGCATCAAAAGCCACTGGATTTCCAATTGCGAAAATCGCAGCGAAACTCGCTGTCGGTTATAATTTGGATGAAATTCCGAACGATATTACCGCTGAAACGCCTGCCTGCTTTGAGCCAACAATTGACTATGTTGTGGTCAAAATTCCGAGATGGGCGTTTGAAAAGTTCCAAGGGACTGATGAAACGCTCACAACACAGATGAAATCTGTCGGTGAAGCGATGGCTATCGGTAGAACCTTTAAAGAGGCGTTACAAAAAGGCTTGCGCTCGTTGGAAACCGGCTGGTCCGGTTTAGATAACCATCCACTTGATCCGCTGCCGCTGTCTGAACTTCCGAGCAAACTGAGTATCCCTAATGTTAAACGGATCTTTTATATCAAAGCTGCCCTCGCACGCGGAATGAGCATTGAGGAAATCCATGCTTACACACATATCGACCCGTTTTTCCTCTACAATTTAAAAGAAATTGTAGACTTTGAAAGGGAGTTATCAGTTATCAGTCATCAGTCGTCAGTTAAGAGGGTTCTTGTAACAGCCACAGCACCTCTTGTCACTGAAAACCGAGAACCGAGAACCGAGAACTATTCCCATGAAACGGATGGGATAACCACAAAAAAACTCCTTCATCAGGCAAAGCAGTTTGGATTTTCTGATCGGCAGCTCGGGGACATCTATGACGTGTCTGAAGAAGCCATTCGCAAATGTCGAACAGGACTTGGCATTGAGGCGACTTTCAAAACCGTGGATACTTGTGCTGCTGAGTTTGAGGCGGAAACACCGTATTATTATTCTACTTGTTCCAGTGAAGATGAGGTCCGCCCGTCTGATAAGCCCAAAATCATGATTCTCGGTGGCGGTCCGAACCGTATTGGGCAAGGCATCGAATTCGACTACTGTTGTGTTCATGCTGCCCTTGCACTCAAAACCGATGGTTATGAAACCATCATGGTAAACAGCAATCCTGAAACTGTTAGCACCGATTACGACACTTCTGATCGACTTTACTTTGAACCATTGACGTGTGAAGACGTTCTGAATATTTATCACAAAGAGAAACCGGTAGGGGTTATCGTTCAGTTTGGTGGACAGACACCGCTGAACCTTGCTGTTGCACTCAAAAATGCGGGCGTGCCGATAATTGGCACAAGTCCTGAAGATATAGCGCGTTCCGAGAATCGGCAGCTCTTCAAAGAGGTGTTGGACGACGTTGGATTAATGCAACCCCCTAACGGGACGGCAACCTCAAGCGAGGAGGCTGCACCTATTGCTGCTGCACTCGGTTACCCTGTGATTGTCCGTCCGTCGTATGTTTTAGGTGGACGTGCCATGCAAATAGTTTACGATGAGGAACTCCTGCATGAATACATGCAGTCTGCTGTTCAAGCATCGCCAGAGCATCCTGTGCTTATTGATAAATATCTTGAGGAAGCGATTGAAGTTGATGTCGATGCGATATCCGATGGAGACCTTACCGTCATCGGTGGCATTATGGAGCATATTGAAGAGGCAGGTATCCATTCGGGAGATAGTGATTGCGTGTTGCCTCCTTATACGCTCGTAGATGAACAGATCGAAAGCCTTAAGACCTTCACCTACGCTTTGGCGAAAGCACTGCGTGTACGTGGCTTAATGAATGTCCAATATGCCATAAAGAACGATGAGATTTATGTGCTTGAAGTGAATCCGCGCGCCTCGCGAACCATTCCATTTGTGAGTAAAGCGATTGGTGTACCGTTGGCGAAACTGGCAGCACGCGTGATGGCAGGTAAGACACTTGCTGAAGTCGGATTTACGAGCGAGATTGAGCCTGCGTATTTCAGCGTCAAGGCACCGGTATTTCCCTTTAACCGCTTTCCCGGTTCAAACACGCGCTTAGGCCCCGAAATGAAGTCAACTGGGGAGGTCATGGGAATTGATACAGATGTTTCTCGCGCCTTTGCGAAGGCACAGAAGGCGTGTGGTTATACGTTGCCTATCGGTGGCAAGGTTTTTATCAGTGTTAAAAATAAAGACAAGCGTGCCATTATCTTCATTGCCAAAAAACTGACTGACATGGGCTTTGAACTCATCGCCACACATGGAACAGCGAAGGTACTGCTCCGCAACGGAATGGAGTCAGAACTCGTTTTCAGTATCGGTAAAGGCAGGCCGACGATTCACGATTATATCAAAAATCATGCGGTAGATTTAATTATCAATACTCCAACCGGCGATTTGCATCGTCCCAATGAACTCTTAATTCGTGAAATGGCGATAGCGCATGATATTCCGATTTTCTCAACGATACCCGGTGCAGCAGCAGCCGTCAACGCCATTGATGCGTTGCAACGTGGAGATATTACAGTCACGCCTCTCCAGGATTATTTTCAAATGCTTTAATAGTTATCGGTTATCAGTTTTCAGTTAAGCGCGTGTCAGTTGCAAGCATTCTCACCTCCTATAAGGAGTTACCGACAACTCTCACTGCGAGGCAAACTGACAACGATAAAAAGGATATACAAATGGCGAACGATTCTTTACAAAGAAATACTCGATGGGTTCAGACGTTTGATCGAATCCTTGAAATGCTGAACCTTGACGCAGACCGTCCGGTGAGTGTTCTACAGATTGAAGACGGTAGGGAGGTTGTCGTCGTACAACCGAATGCCTTCACTATTTCGCGCATTTACGCGACGGGTCGACCCGATGGTATGCGTCCGCACGGTGCGGATTCCTATTATGATTATTTCTTCGCGAAATTGAGAGATTATGAAGAAGAACACAGCACCCGTGAAGGATTTCAATTGGAGTCAGAGGAATGGGAAATGCTCTTTGAGGAATCTTTTCATCGATATACCCGCTATCTTCTGTTTGCAGGCATCAAACGGTGGGAGGATGTCCGGCGTGATACTGCCGCCAATATCGCTGTAACGAATTTGGCACGTCAATGCGCGCCCTCTGAAATTGCTTGGCGGAGTTACCAGTATAAAGGCTATATGCTCATGATGCACAGCATCGCCAATGCGGAATTGAGTCTACAGGAAGATGACACAGCGACAGCACTACAACATATTGATACAGGGATTCGACAGATTGGAGAATTCTGCGGTGAATGTTTACGCGAGGAACACGGCGAGGCAGAGAATATTACGCGTGAACGCTATCTCAGTAATCTCATAGAATTTCGATCCGATTTGGAATCACTTGATACAGAGGAGACTGACGCAGAAAGTGACGAAGAGGATATTTTGGCAGAGTTGGAAAGATTGCTAAATGAAGAAGATGCGTAGTGTGGGGTCTGTGAGAGTTGTTTAATGGCACATTGGGACTCTGGTTAATATTAAAGTGTCCCGAGTCCTTTTTACAAGTTAATGTTGCTGAATGTTATACCTCGTCTTCGTATGGTGCTTGTACGAGGATGCCTCCAAGGAATAAAAAGGCGATCCCTCGAATTAATACATGCAACTGGACCCCAAGGTTGAAGAAAAGACCTACTGGAAAGGCAATTATAGAAAAAAAGAATAGGTAACTAGCGATTGAGTTTCCCCACGAATGAAGTGCGGAACCGTAACAGAGTAATAGCAGTGCACAGAGGAACGCCCCCGTCATAAAGAGTGCTTCGCCCCATTCTGCCCAGAGCGCATAGAGTGATGTGCCAATTGCAGCAGTAGGTCCACCGGCAAGTTCGGATAATGAGTTTAATGGCGCAGTTTGTGAACAGTGGGCGATCAGTTCTATGATAATCCAAGGGATGGCGAAGCTTGCTCCCAAAATACTTCGTGAACTCGCTTCGGAAGAGAGTAAACCGTAACCGGCTAATAGGGTCGGGACAAGTAAAAGCGTCGTAACGACCCCTATTCCATGAAAAGCCCCGATTTTTCCCAAGTCTGGTGAGAGTGAAGAAATAGACGATAAATCAAAAATAAACCAAATACTTGACGCAAGCATAAGGAAACCGCTCAAGACACCAGTAAGCCCGCCGAGTCTATACAGCGAGCTGAGTTTTTTATCCATTCATTCCTCCGAAAAAGTGCAAATAAAATTCTTCGTCCTGTGTATTATAATAACGCAAGTTGCTACCTATAAGATTTTAGGCATACAGCGTCCCTTTTCATTGAAAATTGTTGATGACCCACACGGTTTTGTAACGTATCGTGTTAGATTGCGCCGTCTTAGGCACAGACTAACAGTTTATGCTACAAAAATGGCAACTTGCATTATAATAGCATAATCTTAATAGTTTACCTGAATTCAAAATTTTAAACAAATATTTTTTTACAATGAAAAATTTTGAGCGGAATCTTGAAAATATCTGTGAAAGGTGCTCGCATTATGAATGCCCAGAAAACCATACTTATTGTAGATGCCGACCGGACTGAACGTGAGCTTGTCTGTGAGACACTTGCAGGTAAAGGATTCCGTCTCGTTGTTACAGGGAACATGTATCAGGCATTTCATCAAATTGAGCATCTCAAGGTAGATATTCTCGTTGCACAACTGAGAGCAGAGCGCATTGACGGATTAACGCTGTTGGAAGCGGCGGCACAGCACCACCCAGATGTAGGTGTGGTTTTCATTACGGAACCCAACGTTCTGGAAACTGATGTCGGTATTAAAGCGATGCTCGCGTACAAAGACACCTATTTCCTACCGAAGCCGGTTAATCCTGTTCATCTGACAGCACTTCTGCATAGAATGCTGGAAAATCAACGTCTCGCCTTTGAAAATCGGCAGTTACAGTCACAAATAGATGAAAGAGAAGGCTTGCGGCGCCTGACAGGGAATTCACCTCAAATCACCAAAATTCGCGACATGATCATCCAGATCGCGCCCACCAAAGCAACTGTAATGATTTACGGGGCACGTGGTACGGGCAAAGAATTGGTCGCCCGTGCGATTCACCACCGGAGTTTGCGACACGGTTCTCTTATCGCCTTTAATTGTGCGACGCTAAATGAGAACCTCGCCGAATCCGAACTCTTCGGTCATGAACGTGGTGCGTTCAGTGGGGCGTATAATCAACGCAAAGGCAGATTTGAACTTGCACACGGTGGTAGCCTTTTTCTCGACGAAGTCTCACAGTTGAGCCTCTCCAATCAAGCCCGTCTTTTGCGTGTTCTTGAGGAACGAGAGTTTGAACGCGTCGGTGGTGACAAAACAATTCAGGTTGATGTTCGTGTTATATGTGCCACGAACCACGATTTGGAAGCCGCATCCGAAAAGCGAGAGTTCCTCCCGGACCTCTATGATCGACTTAACGTAATCCCTATCCATCTCCCGACGCTTCAGGAACGTATTGAAGATGTCCCGCTTCTCGTTAAGGATTTTCTTGAAGAATTTTGTCGGCAGAACGGTAAGGCTCTGAGAACCATAGAACCCGAAGTCATCAGGACCTTAATGAAGTATGACTGGCCCGGAAATGTACGCGAATTGAAAAACTGCATTGAAGGTATTGTTGTGATGTCCACGCAATCCATCATCCGACAAATCCATTTACCTGAACGTATTCTCAACGCAACGGGGACGGAGTTTTCAAACTTACTCTCAGTTCCGGATGTCTGGGAGCCTGCTGATCCGATTGAGACGGGTCAGCGTTTAAATTTGAAAGTTGGGATGTCCCTCGATGAAATTAACCGGGAGGTACTCCGAGCTACGCTTGAATCTGTGGACAATAACAAAGCAAAAGCCGCGGAAATCCTGAAAATAAGCCGACGAACAGTCCAACGGAAGGCGAAAGCGTACGGATTGCACGATGAATAGAAGTTGTAGCGCAGTATTTCTTCCTTTTATTCTTGGTGAGACAACAGTTTCTGCTTGTTTGTATAAGCCTGTTTGTAATAATCTGCGCGTTTCAAATTGGAAGCCGCCGCCTCGTCAATGATGACCACTGTATGTGGATGCATCTGTAACGCCGATGCCGGAACTTCCGCAGTGATTGATCCCTCTACAGCGTGAGCAATTGCCTCTGCTTTCGATTCACCGCTTGCCATAAGTAGGCACCGTTTTGCTTCCATAATTGTGCCTACTCCCATTGTGATTGCCATTTTTGGGACTGCATCGACGGTTCCACCGAAGTGTGGCGCGTTTGCCTCCAAGGTGCTCTGCGTCAGTGTCTTAATGCGGGTCCGAGATCCGAGGGAGGAACTCGGTTCGTTAAACCCGATGTGTCCATCTGTTCCAATGCCAAGTACTTGGATATCAATGCCCCCTGCATTCACGATTGCGGCTTCGTAGTTCTCACAGAATTCTTCGTGTGCTTCAGCTGTACTCTGAGGGATATGGCAATTCTCGAGAGGAATATTGACGGCGTTAAAGAAGTGAGTTTCCATGAAGGTGTGGTAGCTATATGGATGGTTCGGGGAGATCCCGACGTACTCATCTAAGTTAAAAGTCGTCACAGATGAAAAATCGAGACCTTCTGTTTTGTGCATCCGTACCAGAGCCTCATAAAGCCCAATGGGTGTGCTGCCGGTGGCGAGTCCGAGAACGAGATTCGGCTTCTTTAGGAGCGCGTCTCGGATGATTTCTGCCGAAACTGCTACAAGCTGCGCATAGGTCGGTTGAATAATAACTTCCATTTATTTTGTAAATGTACTTTCCAAGTATGCTGGCGTTTCTTGTCCGTAATCAGAATGACAAAAGTTTTCGGTTAGGTTAAAAACACAGAAACGCTTCTATCCGCTATACTACTTAATTTGGTTTAAACATCTCCAGCGATAATTCTATCCATATCCTCGCTAATGCCGTGTACCCTGCCTTCAGGATTGTCTCCATCAACTGGTAGTTCCGCTGTCATGTAGTCATCATATCCGATCTCTTCAAATGCCGCCATGACAGCGTTCCAATCGATTGTGCAGTCTTCAATTAGATAGGTGAACCGACTTTCGTTTGCATTGAAACCCTTGACATGTACTTTAGAAATACGACTTCCGAGAGAGCGAATCCAGTGTTGTGGATATCCGTACAACACAATATTGCCGACATCAAAATAGGCTGTTATCGTCTCACTCTCGAATTCATCAAGGTACTGCGAGAATTCCATCGGGCTGAGTAGAAACTTATTCCAAACATTCTCAAGCGCGATTGTAATACCTTTTTCTGCTGCTACTGGAACCAGTTTACGAATTTCTGTTTGCGAACGTTCATACGCTGCTTCATAGTGAGTTGCCTCGTTGACAACAGCGGGAACGAGCAAAACAGCGTCTGCACCGACAGCCGTTGCGGTTGCTATGGAATCAAGCATTCCATCTCGCGATTCAGCACGCACCGCATCATCTGCATCGGACAGCGGACATGCCCAGTGTTTGCTGTTCATTACGCTGAACACTTCCAACCGGTATTGTGCTGCGATCTCTTTTGTTTGGAGTCTATCGGTATCGTTGTCAAGGGTGCCAATTTCAACGCCGTCAAATCCTGCTTCTTTCGCGAGTTTAAATCGATCTTCGGTTGAATTGCCGGGTAATGAGCCTATACATATTCCTTTTTTCATCAATCTTCGGGCAGGAGACCCATCCTTTAGGTTGGGGAGGAATGCCCGCTCCTATGTTTTTTGTTGACATATTTCGTCAAAAATGTTATACTATCCTTGTAGTGTAAGGTTGCAAGTTAAGCTTCTGTTCGCTACCCCCGTGTGCGACTTGTGTAAAGCTACACCACGATACGGAAAAGAAACAGATGACGCTGAGGGATACTTGAGTGTAATGGGCTGCCACAGGTAAAAGCGTGGGCCCGCAAAACGCACTCTCAAAAATAAAAAGTCAACTTTTGTTGAATGGGCTGCTTGGGTCCCATTGTGGAGCAGATGTAAGACGTTTCTTCGGAAACGCGAACTGCTACGAAGCACAAGCCCCTGCCTTTAGGCAGTGGGTGCCTTGACTTATGGTTCCTTCGCGGCTTGCGCTGCCTGAATTTTCGATAGTAGTTTTGTGTATGCGTCTGCCTCTGGTGCCAACGCGATAGCTTGATGAATTGCTTCTAACGCTTGAGCATACTGTGCGTTGCGGTAATAAGTATACGCGAGCGTGTCGTAGTGTCTCGCAGTTGGAGCCAGGGAGACAGCATGTTTGGCTAAGTCAATTGCCTGTTGCATCTCTTTACCGAGTCCCGCATAGACACGCGCCAAGTTGTTATACCCTTCCGCTGCTGTTTTGTCTACAGTGATGGCTTGTTTGAATACCGAAATTGCTAATTCAAACTGCTGCTGGTTGATATAAATGGCACCTAACTTCAGCCATAGCTGGGCATTGTCTGGAGCGATTTCTGTGGCTTTCTGGTAGGCAAGAGCGGCTTTTTCAAACGCCCGCTGTTTGATGAACACTTCACCAAGACGAGTGTGTACTGTCAACTCAGACGGATGCACCTGTGTGGCAATTTCGTAAACCCGGGCTGCCGCAGTTAAATTGTTATATGCCTCGTGAAGTTCCCCTAATTTGATGTAGAGCATCGGCAGGTTCGGATTTTCGTAGAGTGCCTCCCGAAACTGGTGTACCGTATCCTCATAAGTTTTCAGGTGCTGGAACTGTGCCATAGCCACCTTGGCTTGTTCGCTATCTCCAAGTTTCCGATATGTGAGGGCGCGGCGGTAATGCGCTTGTGCCCAATATTGATTTCGAGCGAGTGCAGCGTCGTAATATTCCATTGCCTGTTGCAAGCGGTTCTGCAGTTCTGATACCCTTCCCAACCCATAGTAGGATTCAGTATGGTCGGGGTTTAAACGGATGCCTTCACGATAAGCGTTTTCGGCTGCATTCAGTCGATGTTGAAGCACATACACATCCGCAAGATGGATATGGACTTCTGCAGTTTCGGGCAATAGTGTGAATGCTTGTCTAAGGTGGTTTTCAGCAGACGATAATTCACCTTGTGTCTTGTAAACGATCCCTAAATGCAGGTGGGCGTTCCCGTGCACCTTTTGTGGTGCTTTCAGTGCCAATGCTTTGTGATATGCCGTTACCGCCTCACTTAGATTATTAAGTTCTTGCTGGACAATACCGATGTAGCATTCGGCAAGACTGACAACACTTTGGGATGTCGCAAATTCTCTTCGGATAGATTGGAATTCGGCGAGTGCCAGATCGTACTGTTCCGCATCAAGGTAGCGAACACCGCGTTCAAATCTGCTGTTGAGTTCCTGCTCAGGATCGCACCACCCTTGCATCGGTACAAATGGAGCGAGTAGAACAAAATAGAAAAGCAGACTTGTGAAGGACAGACGACATTGATGCGTAAACATGCGGGGATGAGAGAGTAGATGTGGGACGGCACAAAAGCCGTCCCTACATTTTAGGGTGTGAAATTAGTCACGATGCCTTTTCAGTTGCCCCCACGTAGTGGCGACCTTGTCTTCAGGTTCAACAGGGAGCAGCCCGCCGTCCATAATGTCTGTAACCTCTTTCGCACTGACAGCTCTGTCGTAGACGTAGAGATCGTCAATATAGAACTTCGCAGCGTTATAACCCGTTTTACCGATGTAAAGTTTCTCGTCCCCTTGCGCGTGATCCTTTGGGACAGCTATTTTCACAACTTCTTCTCCATCAACATAGAACTTCAACTCGGCACCCTCTTTGACACCTGCAATGTGATACCATTTACCGGTATCAAATGTGTCGTTTTCTCCATCGGGACCTGCGCAGTGCGTGCCTGCGTTACCGGGATTAAACCGATAGTGGATGTGCAGAGGAACACGGTTACAGGTCCATATACCGGGTGAGCGGTCAGAACCGGGTGCCTTTTTCGCAATAATTTGATCCCAGCCACCAGAGTTCGGATCCGTAAAGTTGAGCCAGAAGAGATAGGAGTTGTCCGTATAATCTGCTAATTCTTTGAAGGAATCGACTTGTACACTGTCCCCGGGCTTTGCGAATAACATTGAGCCTTTACCGTGGACGACTTCATCCTTAACAATCTTCGCGCCATCAACTATTTCACCATCATTTCCGCCACCGGTGCCATCTTCAAGATTTCCACCCTTTGCTTCATCGAAACTGAAGTAAAGGATTAAACCCTTATCTTCGACATTTGCGGCATCTGTGGTGAGTGCGCTGCCTACTATTAATAGGGCAACGGCGAGTACATACATAACTAAACGCATGAGTAAACCTCCTCATGTCTGAAAGAAAATTAGCGTACCGTGCAAGTCGCTTATAGTCTGTGGCTTGTAAGCCTACTATGAAGTAATAAGAGACCCGCGTTTTAACTCACGGAGATATCATACACTAAAAAACTTAAATGTGTCAAGGAAAATCTACGTCTGGAACTTTCTGGTTCCCGTCTAAAAAAAATAGATGAGGTCAGATTACGGCTATGTGTAACAAAGGGAAATCAGAGATGAATGGAATTCAAGGCATTTGTTGTGTTGCTGTGAACTTTTTGGTTCCCGTAGCAACAGAGGATAGGTTTGACTCTGGGAAGCAGTAAAACTGTAGCAGACAGGTAAGCACAGATGGGAAAATAGATGTGGGACGACGTGAAAGCCATCCCACATTTTAGGGTGTGAAATTAATCACGATGTGTTTTCAGTTGTCCCCACGTCGTAGCGAGTTTGTCTTGCGGTTCCACAGGGGTAAGAAGACCACCCTCCATGACGGTCGTTATCTCATCAGCACTGAGTGCTCGGTCGTAGATATAGAGGTCATCAAGGTAGAACTTCGCAGAGTTATAACCCGTTTTACCGATATAGAGTTTCTCTTCGCCTTGCGCGTGATCTTCTGGAACAGTCTGTTCGTCAACCACTTCGCCATCAATGTAAAATTTGAATCCGTTCCCTTCTTTGATGCCAGCAATATGGTGCCAATCACCGGTGTCAAATGCATCGCCTTCGCCTTCAGGACCGACGCAGTGGCTTCCGGCATTACCTGGATTGAACCGGTAGTGGATGTGCAAACTCACGCGGTTACAGGTCCAGATACCCGGGGAGCGGTCAGAACCGGGTGCTTTTTTCGCGATGATTTGATCCCAGCTGCCAGAATTCGGTACGGTGAAATTGAGCCAGAAGAGATAGGAATTGTCTGTATAATCTTCCAATTCTGGAAATGATTCGACCGACACACTATCACCGGGTTCGTCGCATAACAGTGATCCAGTGCCGTAGACGACTTCATCGGACATAATATCCGCTCCATCGATCATGCCATCATTTCCGCCGCCTGATTCATCTTTAACTGTACTACCATCTGCTTCATCGAAACTGAAGTAAAGAATTAAGCCATCGTCTTGGACGACTGCGTGTGTGGTGAGTGCACTGCCGACTATTAGTAGCGCAGCAGCAATTAGATACATGATTAAACGCATGAGTAAACCTCCGCATGCCTAAACATATTAATGTGCTATGCGAGCAGCTTGTGGTAAGGTGGACTTCCAACCGACCTCTTCGATAAAACGCCCGCGTTTTAACTTACAGAGATATAATACACGAAAAAACTTAAATATGTCAAGGAAAATCTACATCCACGCATTTTGCATTTTCTATTACGAATGGATGATGTCTGGTTTCAGATATTTTAGAATTAAAAGATTCTGATTCTACCGGTGCATAAAAATTCTTTGACATACCTTTATCTCTGTGTTATGCTGAATGCACTTCAGTAAGTATAGGTAACTAAATAGACGCTGAAAGGGATGCCGAAAATGAAGGGAAGCGATAACCAATCTATCTATGTCGTTGCGATCTGTGGAAGTCTACGGGAAGGTAGTTCAACGCATGCCGCGCTCCAAATCGCTCTTTCCGCTGCGGAAGAGGCAGGTGCCGAGGTTGAATTGCTTGAGCTCAGTAAATACGACCTCGTTTTTCAAGGCTCTGTTGCAAGCGAAAGCGAATATCCATCAGGTGTGTTCAGACTACGGGAGAAGGTGAAACGGGCACACGGTATTCTTCTCGGATCGCCTGAATACCACGGCAGCTTCAGTGGTGTCCTTAAGAGTGCCCTTGATTTAATGGGATTTGATGAATTTGAGAATAAAGTTATTGGGCTTATTGGTGTATCGGGTGGACGAATGGGAGCGGTGAATGCGCTTTCGATGTTACGGACGGTAGGCACTGCCCTGCACGCTTGGGTTGTGCCAAATGATGTATCAATCCCGAATTCATCTCAAGCGTTTGATGGGAACGGTAATTTACACGATGCTGAATTAACAACGCGCGTTAAGGCGGTAGGCAAGCAGGTTGTTGAATTTGCTGTCCTTCGGAATTCAGCTGAATAGCAGTCGGCTCTCGGGTACCAGTCGTCGGTAAAGAAATGTTTGTGGCAGTCCCGAAAACCTCATAAATGTTAAAGCACGAGTTGATGGTTAAAGCCGAAGGCTGAAAGCCTATACCCCCTAAAAATGAAAACTATACATAATTGGAATGCATGGATCGGCACAGACGAGGCAGGAAAGGGTGATTATTTCGGTCCGCTTGTCGTCGCAGCCGTTTATGTGGACAGAGACTGTCGAGAAATCTTCTCCGATTTGGGTATTACTGATGGGAAAACGCTGTCAAATCGTCGTATCCGGGACCTTGCCGAATTGATGCTCGATCAGTATAAACGGCATATTGTTGTTGTAGAAAGAATGCCCACTGAATATAACTCCCTTTATACCAATCTCCGCAGACGAGGGCAAAACCTGAACCACCTTCTTGCATCGCTTCATGTGGAAGCGATTCATACTTTGGCGACTCGGATAGGTGCGAAACACGCACTTGTTGACAAATTTTCTAAAGATGATCTCATCACACAGCAGCTGCACCAGCGAGTGAACGGAGAGCCTCGTTTACAGCATGTAACCTCTCACGCCCCTTTGGGAATGGAGATAAAGCAGATTCCAAAAGCGGAACGCGACATTGCTGTTGCTGCTGCTTCTATTATTGCTCGTGACGCTTTTTTGAGCGGGATGGAAACACTTTCCGAAAAATATGAAATACAATTACCGAGAGGTGCGTATCAGGTCGTGGAAGCAGGTAGAGAGTTTATTTCGATGCATGGCAGTGATGCATTAGGGGACGTTGCAAAACTCCATTTTAGTCTGACAGACGCTGTCCGTGCTTCGGAGACAACTAACTTATTTTAGATTCAGGACTTACGCAGCCCCACGCTGGCGCGGTTTTAAACTTCGCCAGCGGCGTGTGGGAGGTAAGCAGTTATCAGAAAAGTGCGTAAGTCCTAAGATTTTTACGGTGTGAGAAAAGTTATGGAAGAATTGTTTAGTGTTCATTATGCCGAAGTTGGACTCAAAGGCAAAAATAGAGTATTTTTTGAGAAACGACTTGCGAATAATATCAAACTCGCGCTGCGTGGCACAGGGTACGCAGAGGTAGAGCGGCTGCATGATAGAATTCTTGTTCACCTTGGACAACATGCTGACACTACAGAAATTAAAAGACGCTTGCAGCAAGTTATGGGCATCGCTTATTTTGAACTCGCTTGTCGTGCGGAGAGGGACATCACCGCGATTAAAGAGGTGGCGTTACGGCAGCTCCAAAATGTCTGTTACGAGTCCCTTAAGGTTGAGACGAGACGGACAGATAAAACGTTTCCCTTAACCTCTCCACAGGTGAGTGCAGAGGTCGGTGGGTACCTCATTAAGGAAACAGGGGCGCGTGCCGATATGCATAACCCCGACCTGGTTTGCTGGGTTAAAATAACACAAGATGGAGCTTATATCTCCACAGAGAAGATTCAAGGGATTGGCGGATTGCCAGTAGGCGTGAGTGGTAAGGTGCTTGTTATGTTGTCCGGTGGAATTGATTCCCCGGTCGCCGCATGGCAGCTGATAAAACGTGGTGCAAAAGCGGTTTTTATTCACTTTTACAGTTATCCGTATACCGATAAAGCTTCCCTGGAGAAGGTCATCGAACTCGCTCAGATTTTGGCAGTGTCAAACTACCGCAGCGCGGTCTATCTTGTTCCATTTGCTGAACTCCAGCAAATTATTGTCGCTGCAACACCTGCTCCGTTCCGGGTCCTGTTGTACCGGCGGATGATGACACGAATCGCTCAGCGCGTCGCGACTCTGGTGAATGCAGAGGCACTCGTCACTGGCGAAAGCCTTGCACAAGTGGCTTCCCAGACTTTAACGAACCTCCGTACAATTGAAGCGATTGCCGAGATCCCAATTCTGCGTCCACTTATCGGTGAGGACAAGGCGGAAATTATTGAAAAGGCACAACGGATAGGCACTTTTGACGTGTCTACACGTCCACATCAGGATTGTTGTTCCCTTTTTGTCCCTAAACACCCTGCGACCCGCGCTTCGCTCACCGAATTAGCGGATGCAGAATCAGGTTTGGATATAGAAACACTGGTTGAAAACGCATTGAACAATCTTGAGAGGACAGTTGTTGGTTAATAGTTTTCAGTAACCCGTTTGTAGAAGGAAAATGTTTGCAGCTGCCACACGCTTAACCGAAAACTATGAGAATACTACTCATTCGACTCAGCTCCCTTGGGGACATCGTGCTTACAACACCGGTTATTCGAGCTGTCCGCGCCCATTTTCCGGACGCGTACATTGCTATGCTGGTCGCGAAGCAGTCGGCGGATGTGCTTCAAGAAAATCCGCACCTTGATGAAATAATTACGTTTGACCGATTCGCTAAAAACAAGGACACGGGTGAGATGTTGCGGGTGGTCCGTATCCTACGCGAACGGAAATTTACACTGACGATTGATCTCCAGCGGAAGTTTCGGACTGAACTGCTAATGTCCCTTAGCGGTGCCGCCGAGCGTGTTGGTAAAGGTAGGCTCTGCACTGTCCGCGTTCGTGAACAGGAGAACAAACATGCTACAGTGCATTACTTCGATCTGTTGCATGCGGTTGGAATTCCGGCGGTAGATCAGAGATTGGAAATGTTTCTCGCGTCATCTGAACGTGTAGATGCTACACAGCGATTTGCTGCTGCAGGCATTACCGAGACGGGTTTAAAGGTGGGTCTCTTTCCGGGGGCGGGTTGGAAGTTACGCGAATGGATGCCCGAACGCTTCGCAGCCATAGGGGATAAACTGGTACAACATTTCAACGCTGATGTCCTGATTTTTGGTGGACAAAGGGAAACGGAACTCGTACATACTGTTGCAAATCTAATGGACGCGCGTGCCTTCGCATTTGCGGGAAACCTTCAGATTCGGGAGTTAGCCGCCTGCATCGAAAAGTGTGATCTCTTTCTCACCAATGATACGGGACCTATGCACATCGCCGCAGCGGTGGGGACCCCCACCGTGTCCTTATTCGGTCCTGGGAACCACATTCGATTTCAACCGCTCGGCGAGTTACACCAAACTATCCGTCATGCTGTACCCTGCAGCCCCTGTAAGCAGTTCACGGATAAGTGTAAAGACAATATCTGCATGAAAGGGATTGGTGTAGATGAGGTATGGCAGTCCGTTTCTCGCGCACTTGCGAGAACCTGACAATAGGGATTAGACCTTTCCTTTATCCGCAGGCAGCCTCAAAGACGCGTAGGTGATTTTCGCCGAGTACTTTTCGGATGTCTTCATCGGAATAGCCTCGCTCGCTCAGACCTTCCGCTATTTTGATGAATTCACTGGCATCTTTGAGCAGGTCGCCACCACCGTCAAAATCTGAGCCGATACCGACGTGGTCGATTCCAGCGATGTCGATTGCATAGGCGATGTGGTTAAGCAATTGCGCCAGGGGTGGCATTTTCTGCCAGCCGTCTATAGTGATAAACCCTGGAACGAAGGTGATACCGACAACACCTCCGTTGGCTGCCAAGGCTTTCAGCTGCTCGTTACTCAAGTTCCGCGGATGACGGCACAATGTTTTGCAGTTGCTATGAGAGGCGATGACAGGGTGTTCCGAAATCTCCAGAACGTCCCAGAAACCACGCTCGCTAATGTGGGAGACATCCACAAGCATCCCAAAACGATTCATCTCTTTGACCAATGCCATACCAAATCGTGTCAAACCGCCGCCAAGGTCCTCCTCGTCGTTTCCGGTCGATGCCCATGTGTTCAAGTTATGTGTCAATCCAATTGAACGGACACCAATCATATACAATGAGCGGAGGATATTCAGGCTCCGTTCAACAGCTTCGCTGTTTTCAATGACGAGGACTGCAGCGAGTTTACCTGCTGCCTTTGCTTCACGAATGTCGCTCGCCTTCCGTGCGATACAGATGTCGTCCGCATTTGCTGCCACTTCAGCATCAAACCAACCGAACGCATCTAACGCATAAGCGAGATGATTTTTCCATGCGCGTGTCACGTCAACAGCGAAAAACGCTGCATCGATGCCACCCTGTCGCATTTTTGGAATGTTAAGTTGGATGCCGATGGCTTCCTCTTCAGGGGGGACGGGACCGCGGAGATAAGCGATAGTGCCAGTGAGTTCCGTGGGATTCTGGACGTTTTCATTGTCGGGGTTGGGTGACCCAACCCCTACACCTCGGCGGATATGCGCCACGATAGCATCGTTGTGTGAATCGATAACGAGAGACTGCTCGTGTAGCGTCGAAATCTGGGGCGTTGATCCTGTTTGTTCGTTTTTATTTTCCATAGTTTTAATGTAGGGTTGGGGATTACCCAACCCCTACTAATCTAATATCGTTTGTATCGTCCGCTCGGCGATATCGGGGGTAACCCGTAAAGTTGTTGCGACGGTATACGGGAGTTGATGTTGCGTGACGTAGTCAGATAAATTAATAAGCGTTTCGGCAATTACATCCGGAGCAACAGCGAATGGACGGTAGTTAATCTGCAAACACTCTAACGCGTGGCGGTACTGCATCCACGGTTGTGATTGGAGCACAGCCATCAGTAAGATACCGAGTCCTACCAATTCACCGTGTAAAACTGTTCCTCCATTTGTCGCCTCATTGGTGGAAGCCAAATGGTTCTCAACTGCATAGACAAAATGGTGTTCGCTCCCCTCTTCAACACGACTATGTCCACATAGATGGCAGAGCTGCACCTCCATGCAGAGCAGATCAAGTAGAAGTTTCAATCCTGTAGGCGTTCCCCTACCGATCTCCCGTGCGTTGTCCAGAAGCGTTTGGAGAAGAGCACCTCCTATATCAATCGCTTGTGGCGTGACCTGCTGAGTTGATGGGTTCGCACCCATCTTTTCGGCTTCCTGCCAATCCCAGATTGCTGTTGCAATTGAGAGGACATCTGCAGCACCACTTGCTCGCATTGAGGCGGGCGCGTTGCACAAGACCTCCATATCTATGATGACGGTGTCTGGTGCTTTTGAAGGAAGATAGTGGACACACCCATTTTCCCTTACGCCTGTCGCATCAGTAAGAAAGGCATCTGTTGACAGAATAGTGGGGAAGGCGATCAGTGGAAGCCCATTTGATGCAGCAACGTATTTAGCGGTGTCCACCACTAAGCCGCCACCGATGCCGTAAACGACTTCACCCTCACAGGCTTCTGCGAGTGCCGTCATATCTGCCTTCGTATTTCCATCAACGTAGATAGGTTGTTGTGAATGGACATCAATACCCTTGACGGCCTCCCATGCTGGCTCTGTTGTCAAAACGACTGCTTCACGTCGTTCCTTAATGTCTGCAAGGGAGCATCTCACAATATTCGGCAATCGTCCAATTTTTTCATGAGAACAATCATCTGGTAACATCAGAATCCTCTTATGAGATTCGAGCGACTTTACTTGATTGACGATGGTAACTCCATGAGATATATCTGTCGAGAACCTTCATGGACTGAATCGAAAGTAATTGTTTTTCCATCAAGTGCCCAGCGCGGATGTAAATCGCATCGGATATCTCCAACGAACTGTTCTTCGTGGTGGAATTCACCCAAGACAATTTTTCGGTTTTCAGCGATATTGTAAACCATGAGTTGCGCCAAACGCTCTGTCCCGCGCGGGTATGTATCACAAAGCAACCATTCTCGATCTGGTGAGAATGAAGCATGTCCATCGCTCGGCAAGACCCCGCGCCCGAGGGGTGTGAAGTCGCGCAGCCCATCTGTAAATTCAACGAATCCCATCTCGCCCAATATATCTGATGAAACAAGCACCCGCGTAGGTGTTCGCCAATCAAAATGAGAAACTCGGTAGCCAAATGGAATTTGCATTTCCAAATCGGACCCGTCGGAGTTCACCGTCCAGAGCGAAGTGTAGAATCCTGTTTCGTGTCGAACTCGGCAGAAGAATAGGAGGCGCGTTCCGTCTGTATTGAACAGAACGTGATTAAACCATGTCCGTTTTCCTATCACCTGTTTGTCTCCACTCGCTCGGATGACATCGGCAATAGAGAGAACAAGTTTTGAACTCCCGTTTTGGAGGTTGAGTTGATACAAGCCATCGTCCTCCGGTTGCGCCTCCACATCGATGGATTTACTGTGTGTGGCGTAGCCGACAACGGCGCGGCAGTGTGCCATCCGTCCGTAGTTCAAGCCAATCGCGAGTGGTGCGGTCGGCGACACTGCAGCGATCGCGCCCTGAATTGTTCGGACAGCGCCTGTGGTTGGGTTCATCGTACGTGATACAAGTGTGCCATTTTCCCAGTTATTGAAGGTGAATTCCGCGCCAGCACCGCCATTAATCCAATGCATCATACTTCCCTGTTGGAGATTAAAAGCGGAGGTTTTCGCGTGCGGGATAAATTTGTGTGTGTCCCGATGGATTAACCCAACTGTTGCAACATCTTCGGGCAAGGGACGGTGCGTATGAAAATCTGTCTCTAATGCGAGATGATACCTTGTAGTGCTATCCCACGGATTAATACCGTAATACCCGAAAAAATGGTGTCTTGGACTCGCAGATAACCTGTTTACATTCATATAAACTAATTAATTTGACTTATACGTTACATTATGGTATATCATGCCCCTGAGACATCGATTGATTTCAGCTATAGTGTTACCAAAATAGTCATCATAACAGGATTGTTTTATTGATTAGGAGCGAATTTTGAAACCGAAAGATGAATTCTATCGTTTTCTCATTTAGTTAACACTGAAAAAGAGAAAGATACGTGGTTTCTCTGAATAGAAATTTGGCCCCTTCCTTAATGTAGCGCGCACTAAGCCTTTCGTATTCTTAACCACAGACGATCCAGGCGATACAAAAAATGCAGTTTGTAGCAAAAACAGATACAGGTAAACTTCGTGAGCGAAACGAAGACCTATATTATTTTGATGCGCAGCTCCAGTTGTTTGCCATTACTGATGGTATGGGCGGGCATGAGAGCGGTGACATCGCAAGTCGTATTGCTCTCGAAATTATTCAGGAGTGGGCACAAGCCCAAGTGTCTCCACACACCGATTTGGGCCCCATGAAAAGACTTGAAGTTCTGACTGAGCTTGCCGAGGAAGCAAATCAGCGGATCTATAGTGCCTCTGAAAGTAGTAGCAAAGCACGTGGCATGGGTACAACTCTTATCGCTGGTTTCGTTACGTTTAGTTACCTCACTTATGTTCACGTCGGTGATAGTCGTCTCTATGTTTTACGTGATGAAAAACTGACGCAGATAACGACAGACGACTCTTTCGTTCAAAAAATGGTCGAAAAGGGCGAAATAACAGTGGAGGAGAGTCGTACGCATGAAAAACGAAATATTATTACAAAAGCCATCGGTTTGATGCCTACCGTCGCTGTCAATGCCGATGCCTATCCGCTCGTTCCGGGTGACATTGTTCTTGCTTGTACCGACGGCTTACATGACTTAATTATCGATGACCGCGAGATTGCTGAAATTATCTTGGCTGCCGATGATATTGAGACGGCAGGCGAGGAACTTATCAACAAGGCACTCGATTATGGTGGCACCGATAATGTCACGGTTCTTCTCGTTGCTGTCGATTAATCTACCCCTTGTATGTAAGCAGTCCCTCCCCTTTTTTTTCCCACAGATTTTAACAATGTATTTCACGAAAACGGAATCTATGCCTCTGGCGTGTCCTCTTCGTGTTCACCAAAAACCAATGCGCCATCTGGGTCTATCTCTTTTTCCCACGCCTCTTGATGTGAGGGCATCGTTAATTCTGGCAAGTCAATCCTGCCGGCTTCAGCCCATAAGCGTTCCAGATTATAGTAGGCACGCCTCTCGGCAAGAAAGACATGCACAACAAAATCAACATAGTCTAATAAGATCCAATCTGCTTTGCGCTCACCCTCCTGGTGCCAAGGTCGCTGTTCCCACTTAGTTTCAAGTTCTTCAAGAACAGCCTGTGAGATACCTTCTATCTGTATATCAGAGACCCCGCTGAAGATTGCAAAGAAATCCGTAAAGCCGTCAAGTTCGCGTAGGTCGAGAATAACTCCGTCTTGTGCGCGTCGGCTCATCGCCGCGGCTGCAGCGGCTTTTACCATATCTAATGTGTTCTTTTCAGTTTCCATTATGTTTCCTTCCAAGTTTCAAATCCTTCCTATACGACGGCACGCGAAGATCACCCTTATTTTTCAATCTCACGACTCTCTAACGTGCTGTTGTAGGTGTGTAGTGTGTTCGGGTGAATCAGCACCCCTTTTTCCAGGAGATGCGCAATCTTTGAACGCGCTACGTAATGTACCGCCTGCTTCAATGCTGTATAAGCCAGTTCCCTCGCCGTATCTGCCTCTTTGTGGGTGCGTGTCGGCTCTGCAAAGTCTGCGACATATAAGACTTGCGAAAGAAGCCCCATTGATGGACTGCCCGTTGTATGGTTCCGAATGGCTTCAAGTACCTCAAGTTCAGTTACAGCAAACTTTTCAATTGCAAGTTTTACACCGATGAATGGATGCAGAAGCGATGGATTTACCTTTTCAATTGGATCAAGACGAATTTCGTAGCGTTTGACTTCGCTGTATAATTCCTTAGGACTCATCCATTTCGCGCTGTCGTGTAAAAGCGCAGCGAGGTTGGCATGCCAGACATTTGCGCCGTGAACACGTGCGAGGTCAATTGTCATTTCTTGTACAGAGAGAACATGCTGGAAACGTTTCTCGCTCAGCTTATCTGAAAGGTACTGCTGAATTTCAACTGACTTCGGGTGTGCCCGGAGTTCTGCTAATGTACAATCCATTTAATTTTTATTAAATTCTTGAACTTCATTAAACTTGCTCGGTTAGTCTGTGTCGTCATCAAGACTCGCTCCGAGCTCAACAAGGAGCTCTCGTTCGGTATCTGACAATATCATGTCCGGCAAGGAAGTACGGATAGCGTATTCCTCGTTCAGCCATTTTGACAAATCTGCTGCCTTACACCGAGCACTGCAAAAAGGGAAATTTTTCGGTAAAGGGGTTCCTTCTTTCCAGACAAAATCGTAGACTGTTCCGCACATACTGCATGTGTGTTGCACGTTTTTAACGTCCTTATTTTTTAGTCTTTAGTGTCTTAATTCTTTAAACGGACTTTCGCGGTTATTGGTACAACTGATACCGATGAATATAGGAGTGAACCTTTTCTGGTACAAGATACTGGATTGAAAGCCCTTTCCGAATCCGCTCCCGAATAACCGTAGCGGATATATCAACACCTGTTATCGGAAAGGTCGTAACCCTTTTCCTGATCTCTAATGGAACTCGATTCAGATCGTAATTCGGACGTGTTGTTGCGATCATAACACATCGCGCCAACACCTCGTCAAAGTCTCTCCAGACTTTATACTCAATGAGTGAATCTGCCCCGATAATCCATGCCAGTTCGGTGGTTTCCCCGTAGCGTTTTCTCAGAATTTTCAGGGTCTCAATAGTATATGATGGACCCGCTCGTTCCAATTCAATTCGTGACACTTCAAAGTGCGGATTCTCTGCGATTGCCAAGAGTGCCATCTGGTACCGATGTTCCGGTTCAATAATGTCAGCATCTGCAACCTTATGTGGGGGCCTGGCAGAGGGGATGAACAGGATCTTGTCGTAGCCTAATCCTGTCCGAACCTGCTCGGCACTGATCAGATGTGCGTAGTGAATCGGGTTGAACGTTCCACCCATCACAGCAATTCTATGAGTCGTTTTCGGTGTCGGAATGTCCATCGGATGCAAACTTGCTTCAGGGAATCCGGCATTTTTTTCTGCTTCTTAAAGTATACGGATTTGCGCGAGAAAAGTCAACCGAAAAATCGTGTTGTGCTAACTCCGTTGTACACGAGCCTTGTAATCGTCATAGGCTCTCTCAATCTGCTTCGCTGATTCTTCGGGACCGAGGAAATAAGCACCGGTCAGGACAACAGGCGGTTTTCCACGTTCCGTCAAAAGTTCAGAGACTCGGCATTTAATTGCATTGACGATTGAGAGCGTCCCGATGCTGGAGGTGGGACCGACTGGATACGCCAGATTCGGGATATCCACGACGGCATCGCCCGGTGGGTTGCAGTTGTCGATCGTCAGGTCTGCAATTTCAAACAGGCGTTTGCCGGAGACATGTTTCGATGTCGATGAACGGCTGTGTGCGATGGAAGTCACTGCTATAAGAGGTAGGTTCCGCGCTTTCGCTCCCATTGCCATTTCGATGGGAAGGATATTTGTGCCAGAATTGGAAAACACCATCATGCAGTCGTGCGGACCGAAAGTGAAGTTGCGCAAGATGACTTCTGCGTACCCTGGAACATTTTCCAAAAAGAGTGCTTGACGCTGTCCGTTGCAACCGACGACTTGGTTGTGAAACGTAACCGCCAATTCAACGATGGGAAAGAAACCGGGGAAGCTTCCGTAACGTGGAAAAATCTCTTCGACTGGCATACGGGAATGTCCGGATCCGAATAGATAGACGAGGCCGTCTGCAGCTATTGTCTCTGCGCACATCTCAGAGGCTTGTGAGATTGCGTCGGTTTGCGTCGCCTCAATCTGTTTTAGAACGTCTTGTGCAACGTGTAGATAACGTAGATGGGAAGTACTCATAATATTTTTGTTGCTGTCCCTTGATGGCTTAATTTGTGGATTCTTAATAGGGCGTTATAACGAAATGTGGTTGTCTATTCTATCACGATTTGCCCGCTGTTGCAATTTTTTAGAGTAAAACCTGAAAATGATAATAAAAAGGCGAGGTTGGGAACCTCGCCAATGGGTTGAAAATCGCCACGCACGACAAAAATCCACACTTACTATAAAATGAAAGTAAAGTTAGAAAAGAATTTTACGTGTTTCATCTCACATGATAACAGTGATACACGTATTGTTCCTTTAAGGCTCTGTTTTTCGTGTACACGCGTATCTGGTATTTCGTTTGGTCACTGGACAGTCAACCGCTCCGAAACCGCGTTTTGGGTTGCTGTCATAGCACTCCGCAGTGAATGGAAATAATTCCGCTCGGCTCTCTTTATCCGTTCTTTATCACCTTCAGTGCGTGCTGCTACGAGGGTTTCCCAATTTAATGCCAGCATACGGTTTGATTTCTTTAGCACTCTCCAATACGCTTCTGTAGTCATTATGTCTCTCCTTATGCTATTGGTAGTGTGTTGCCTTAAGAAGATAGCGCACCATTTCTCTTCGCACTACACTTCTCCTTTATAAGAATAGAAACGTTAGACTACAGATTCAGGTTTCAAATGCTCGCTGAAATTTATGGTGAGCCTCGGAAGGAAATCCCCAGGATTTACAACTCACTGGCAACTTGGGTTTTTAGTTATATTGCGGGTGGTTCATTATTCCAAGTTAGGATATGCACCCACCGTAGGGACGAGGAATGTAATACAAGGAACGGATTTGGTCTATTCAAAGACCAAATCCCCTCCTCCTCTGGTAGATATGGTGATATATACGTAGAAAAACGTTACACCCCAAAACCTCGCCCTCCAACCTTCCATCCTTCCACTTTGCGTCTTTGCCTTCATTCGTTGGCGAGGTTTTCTGCGGAAATACCTAAGCGAAAGCACCTCGCCAACTGATCACTGACTGCTATCCTCTAACGGATCCGATACCGTTCAACAGCATCCATATCAAGACTGATGCCCAGTCCCGGTGCATCTGATAGATTGATCGCCCCGTTCGAGAGATCCATACTACCGCCAGAGAGGTCATCAACGCGGATGTGTGGGAGCTCATCAATTGGCATCGTGCAGTTTGGCAGCGTACATGCGATGTGTGCGGCGAACGTCGAAGCGACACATGAACCGAAGGCGAAGATCTGCACCCAAATCGGTAGATCTGCCGCTTCGGCAACGGCGGCACTTTTGCGGAGACCGGCGACATTCCCACCCATGTTGACCGCATCCACCGCACCTGCAAGGATATTCTCTAAAATCCCCGGCGGTGCCCCCAGATGACGGGCGACTGGAACCTCGACCTGTTCCCGCATTTGACGATACCAAGACAAATCCTCAAATCGTATTGGGTCTTCATAGACTTCAATGTTATAAGGAAGCAACTCCTCTGCAAGTCGTAGCCCAGTCTCCAAATCTCCGAATTCCGTGTTTGGGTCAACGCGAATCTGGAAATCGGGACCGCATGCTTGTTCAATTAAACGAGCGGTTTCGACGATATTCGCCTTCCGCGCCTTGAGTTTATGCACCCGAAAGCCCATGTTCGCTCCGCGTTCTGCCTCCGCCGCTGTTGCTTCCGCTGGCATCGGTGGGGACCAGTAAGCGAGTTCAACGCTATCTCTGTGTTTCTCGCCGATTAGTTTATGAGCGGGTACCCCCAATGCCTGTCCTGCTAAGTCGTAAAAAGCGCACTGGAGTGCAAATGACTCGGAAGCGAGATCAATATCCCAAAGATTCTTGCCGACATATTTTTCTGCGATTCCATCGGCTTGGTCTGTGATGTCACTGTTCAGAGAATTGCTCTCACCCAATCCAGTCAGCCCTTCATCTGTGTGTACCCAAATCAACGTGGTCGGATAATCCATGCCCGAATGTTCCTGTATCGCAGGAATAAAAGGGATGGAGATGGTCCGGTATTCAAAGCCTGTGATTTTCATCGGTTTCCCTCCAATCTTTGGTCTCTAATGGTTGAAATTTTATGCGACTCATCCGATTAGTGTCAAGTACTTTTCTGGTAAAATGGAAAGCAAGTTTGTCCCAAAAGGTAAGCATATTTCCATATTTTACCATCAATCCTCTAACTCCATCCTATTTTCTTCTGGTTTTTAGATTGAGAATCTGCTATAATTTCCCTATATCTTGTAAGTCCAAAGGGCGCGACCTATCTGCCCAGATAAAATAAGGAAAGTATTCGTAATGAAACACATAAAAATTCCCGGCGTTAGCAAAGACATCTCGCAGCTGATTCTGGGTACCATGATGTTTTCGCCCGTAAAATTCGACTATAGTACCGAAATGCTCGACGCATTTTTTGAAGCGGGTGGAAATGCTCTTGATACAGCACACGGTTATGGTGGTGGCGATAGCGAGATGCTCATCGGTCTCTGGATGCGGCAACGCGGCAACCGAGATGAGGTGTTTCTCATCGATAAGGGAGGGCATCCACAAGGCAGAGTGCCTCGCCCGCGTCTCTCCCCTGAAGAGTTAAAAAGCGATCTCGATGAGAGTCTCATCCGGCTCCGCACCGATGCTATTGACCTTTACATGCTCCATCGTGACGATCCCGTGATTCCCGTTAGCACGATTATTGATTATCTGAACGACGAGATTGGTGCAGGACGCATTCGCGCTGCCGCCGCTTCTAATTGGCAGCCGGAGCGCATCATTGATGCCAACACCTACGCTTCTGAGAACGGACTACAGGGATTTGTTTCTTGTAGTAACAACATCAGTCTTGCTGTGCCGATGGAACCGATGTGGGGTGGTTGTGTTTGTGTGGACGATGCCGCGCGTGAATGGCACACAGAGAGTCAATTTCCGCTGATGCCTTGGTCTTCACAAGCACGCGGTTTCTTTAGTGGTGCGTTTACGCCGGAGAATCGGGACAACGGAGATATGGTCCGCGTCTATTATAATGATGATAATTTTGAAAGACTTGCGCGCGCGAAGAAATTGGGCGAGAAATACGGCTATTCTGCAATTCAGGTTTCCCTCTCATACTGCTTGAACATTCCATTCCCCGTTTTTCCAATTGTTGGACCGGCAACCTTAGCGGAGATGGATTCTTCCGTTGGTGCCATCGGGCTTGAACTTTCCGATGCCGAAGTGGAATGGCTCAACTTAGAAACGGATACGAACCCTCTATGACAACTCGAATTTTTTTGATATTACTCTGTTTTCAATTCATTTTTCTCCCACTCGGTTTCGTGCAGGAGAGCTGAGGCGCGTGAAGCAATCCGGCAATTCCACGTGGCGGGATTGGTGAAGTCAGTTTGACTTCAGGAGAGATGAAGAGATTTCAGAGCTCTTTCAGTATGATGCGCTGGTTTGACGCACAAGGCGGACACTTAGAAACGAAAGGTATCTCACCAGACAGGAGAGTAATAGATGTCCCGCTTCATCGACACCATGTTACATTGAATGTTTTCCGTGTTGATGTCGGCTTGAAGTATCACCTCAATTCTCGGTGGATACTGGAAGCAAATGTGCCTTACGAGACCAAAGCCCAAGAGGCAACTATTGAGGAAATTGAACCGGTTACACAGACAGAATTGGAAGCAATTATACGCAATCGGGACAATCATCACCGAAATGAGACCTACACCGGACTCGCCGACACAGATGTTCTCTTGGGGTATCATACACGGGGTCTCTTTAAGGAAAGTGATTTTGTAATGGGCCGTATCGGAACGACAATTCCGTTTGGCAAGACTGAAGAAGATCCTTGGAAGTTAGGAGATGCAGGACTTGAGCATCTCCATATCCAATTTGGGACCGGTACCTTTAATCCGATGGCAGATTTATATTACAGCCTTCCTCTTTACAAAGGTGTAGGCGCGAGTGCCAGTATTCGCGGAAAGTTTCCGTTCTATGAGAACAGCAAAACCTATCGTGGTTCCAGAGAACTGACTTACACAGCCAGTCTAAATTACCGTCTTAATAATTGGCTCTCGTTCCAAACAGGTTATTTTGGCTTTTACCAATCTTACGCGTGTTGGGCAGGGGAGCAGGATATCAATACTGGGCTCCGTTTCAGCATGGCATCTGTAGGCGCGTCAGTCACAACACCTTACAATATTCCATTATCTGTGAGAGCGATGCTACCCTTGAGCCAAGAGACGCTTTATGATGATACGGATGCTTTCTTGGATGGTGTATATGAGGAGAGGGACGCTTTTAAGTTCGGCCCTTTGGTGTCGTTAACGGCTCTGTATGCATTTTAGGGTACCATCTTTGCCGCTGGCGAGGTTTCAAACCTCGCCAGCAAGGAAGCTGCGTAAGTAAGGAAAATATGAAATTACCGAAACGTCAGCGCACGTCGCAGGACATCAGTTTTAAGGCGTTGTTTTCAAACGAATGTTGCATAGTACTAATAGTGCTTGCTCTTTTAGTCGGTTGTGGTGTGCCGAACAATCCATATCCAAAGTCTGAGCAGGACAAGGAGATTTACTATAGCACGTTCGATGAAGAGCCAAAACACTTCGATCCGGCGGTCTCTTACAGTTCAGACGAATACAGGTTCATTCAACAGATTTATGAACCGCCGTTGCAATATCATTACCTGAAGAGACCCTACGAATTGATTCCGTTGACAGCAGAGGCTGTGCCACAACCCCGTTATTTTGATGCTGATGGGCAGCAGTTGCCGTTAGGTGCTCCTGCGGCATCGGTGGCGCGTGCTGTTTATGAAATCCGCATCCGACCGGGGATTATGTATCAGCAACATCCGTGTTTTGCGAAGACTGAAAATGGTGAATGGCTTTATCGCAATTTAACGAGCGCGGATGTCAAAGGCTTTAAAGAGGTTAAGGATTTTTCAATGACAGGCACGCGTGAGCTTGTCGCCGCCGATTATGTCTACCAGATTAAACGCATGGCGGATCCAAGTGTCGCCTGCCCTATTCTCAGTACGTTGAAGGACTATATCCTCGGTATGGAAACATATTCAGCCGCTGTTGCTGCAGGACAAAAAGACGCGCCATTTCCCGGTGTTGAAGTCGTGGATCGTTACACCTATCGGGTTATCCTCAAGACGAAGTATCCGCAGTTTGTCTATTGGTTGGCGATGCCGTTCTTTTCGCCGATGCCCAAAGAAGCAATTGATTTTTATAGTCAACCCGTTGTCGAAGATCGAAATATCACGATTGATAGATTTCCTATAGGAACAGGAGCCTATCGGATGGAAACCCTTCTCGCACATAAAGAGATAGTTCTCGTTAAGAATGAAAACTTTCGGGTAGAACGCTATCCATCAAGCGGGGAACCCGGCGATAGGGAAGCCGGTCTTTTGGATGACGCATGGGAAGTCATCCCGTTTATTCCAAGAGTCGTCTACAAATTAGAGAAGGAATACATTCCGCGCTGGAATAAATTCTTGCAAGGCTACTACGATAGTTCCGGTATCTCTTCCGATACGTTTGACAGTGCGGTCTCTTTCAACGATACGGGTGATCCTGCTGCAAGTGAATCAATGAAAGCAAAGCGTATTGTGCTGCGGACCAACGTTGAACCGACGACGAGATATCTCGCTTTTAATATGTTGGACGATACTGTTGGTGGATACACTGCAGAAAAACAAAAACTTCGCCAAGCAATTTCCATTGCTCTTGATTATGAGGAATTTATTGAAATTTTTATCAATGGACGCGGTGTAAGTTCTCAGAGTCCTGTTCCACCCGGTATCTTCGGTTACGAAGCGGGGGAAGTTGGTATTAACCCTTATGTCTATAATTGGGATACCGAGCAGCAGCGTCCGGTTCGGAAATCTGTTGAAGAAGCACGGCAGCTTCTCGCGGAAGCTGGCTACCCAGGTGGGCAGGATAGTAAGGGAGATCCGCTCGTTGTTTCTTTTGATAACGCATGGAACTCCGCAGGTGCCACGGCATACTTAACATGGATGCGGAATAAATTAGAACAACTCGGCATCACAATGGAGAGTCGCACTACCGATTACAACCGGTTTCGCGACAAGGTGAAGAACGGTAACTTCCAAATCATCTCTTGGGGATGGCACGCTGACTACCCAGATGCGGAGAATTTCCTGTTTCTTCTCTACGGGCCGAACGGCAGAGCGACGCACGGTGGTGAAAACACTGCTAACTACGATAATAAAGAATACAACCGACTCTTTGAGCAGATGAAAAACATGGAAAATTCACCAGAACGGTTAGAAATCATTCGCAAGATGAACCATCTGCTTCAACAAGACGCACCGTGGGTCTTTACCTATCACCCTGTTGCTTTTGGGTTGTCGCATCAATGGGTGAAGAACAGTAAACCGAGTTCTTTAGGCGGGGGGAGGCTCAAGTATCTTCGCATTGATGCCGGTCAGCGGTCAGAAAATCGTCAGGCATGGAATAAACCTGTCGTCTGGCCCCTATGGGTATGCGTCGCGGTCCTCATTTTAGGCACGATTCCGGCTGCGATCACAATTTGGAAACGGGAGCGAGGCACCTCTTAGCTGCGTTCTCTTTGTTGGCGTGTTTTCGACTGCGCTTCCTTTCAGCGAGGCAACTTTTTGTGATAGACCCCGCCCTAAAGGGCGAGGCTTCCGCAAAGTTGTTTTGATTTGCGAAAGCATTTGTGGCTTCAAACGACATTGCTTTTGTTTTGAGAATGTCAAAAACGAAAGTCTGACGATGCCTAAGCACAAGGGACGCTACCCCGACCCCGCACCGAAGTGCCTTACGAAATTTTTGATGTGTTATGAGAGACTCTTAATCTCTTTACATTCTCGTGGGATTCGGCATTACCCGTCTTTCCCGAACACATGTCAAGCATATTTTAGATATTTATGAGGTGTATAGGCTTTTACGTAGTTGTCTCAATATCAAGCAATATACCAATGCATCAACTCACAACCAATGCCGAATACACTGTTATTATAGCAGATTTGGCAACTTATTTCAAGGAGAAACAGCGTCTACATCTCTGACCTAAAGGACAGAGTTTTGACGCTGAAGATCGTGATAAATGATCTCTTATATTGTCCGACGAACTCTTTATGCGATACCAATCTTGATCGGCGTGAATCTTATCGTGTTTTTTCTTTTCTTTATTGTCAATTCACCCGATCAGATGGCGCGTCGGATTCTTGGTGAGAAGAATATTACACAGGAAGATGTTGACAATTGGAAGAAGCAGAACGGCTATCACCTCCCCCTTTGGTTCAATGCAGAAGCTTCTGGAACCGCGTCTTTTACGGAGACTATCTTCTTTGAAAAATCAGTTAAACTTTTTTTCTTCGATTTCGGGACATCAGATGCCAATAACATTGATATTACATCGCAAATTTCGCAACGAATGTGGGCAAGCCTCGCTATTGCACTGCCGACCTTTCTGGTCGGTGTTCTGGTAAATATCACTGTTTCGATGATTGTTGCGTACTACCGAGCAACTTATGTCGATTTCTGGGGCACAATCATCGCGGTAATCCTTATGTCCGTCTCCACGCTTTTCTATATTATCGGTGGACAGTGGGTATTCGGAAAGATATTGCGACTCTTTCCGATCTCTGGATACGATTCGGGTGTAGACATGCTGAAATTTGTTATCCTGCCGGTGGTTATTGGCATTATTGGCGGAGTCGGTGGTGGTATCCGTTTTTACCGGACGATATTCCTTGAAGAGGTCAATCGGGACTATGTGCGGACAGCGCGGGCAAAAGGATTGAGTGAAGCGGTGATTCTTTTTAAACATGCCCTGAAAAATGCGATGATTCCGATTCTGACGAATGTGGTTTTGGTGATCCCCTTGCTCTTTATGGGAAGCTTGGTGATGGAGGCGTTTTTCGCGATTCCAGGACTCGGAAGTTTTACGATAGAAGCCATCCATGCCCAAGATTTCGCGATTGTGCGGAGCATGGTCTATCTCAGTTCTGTGCTGTACATTATCGGTTTGTTACTGACGGACATCAGTTACACGCTGGTGGATCCGCGCGTTCGGCTTGGTGCCGCTGCCTCATAAATTATCTGTAAATACACCTATTTCTCAGTTAGCTCAAAATGTCACTGTAGTCTCGCCAGAGTGCCAAGCCTGAAAAGAAGTGGAAGGCGACTCGAAAGCGAAAAACGTTAAAGCCCCAAATTCCGAACCTTATCTGCAGAGTAAATTTAAAATATGGTCTCAGAAAATAGAAGTTATCAAATTATGCAGGGAATAATGAGCCTCGTACTGGGATGCTTCAGTATCGGTTTGTTAATAACACTCCGGGACTCAGGGTATCCGAGCGCGATTCTCTTCGTCTTTCTGGTTGTGGGGCTTGCACTAATCTTTTCGGGCGATTATCTTCTCAATCCTTTCAGACTGCCAGTCACGCAGCGGAAGCAGGAATTGGCGAGTGATATTGGTCTCATCGCTTATGGGCTCCTGTATTTTGGTATCGCTATGTCGAAACTCTTACAACCGCGTTGGTTAACCTTCCATTTACCAGTCTTTTTACAACCGATTTGGGTGCGACGCGGATTAGCGGGTGTCGGGATTGTTTTAATCGCTGCGGGTATTTACGGCATTTATAAGTTGTATTCAGAAGGCTTGCCGATAGAACCTTCGGAAGTAGAATAAGCGCGGGTAAGAATCTCCCTGATTACAACTTGGTTCATTTTGCAATAATCACAGCGTAACGGAGCGGTGTCTCACCGACATTGCGTATACCGTGTAAAACTTGGCAATCAACATGGACGGCTTCGTTGTCGCTCACACGGTGCGTTTGCTCTCCAAACAGCACTTCGCCTTCCCCAGAAAATACATAAAAGATTTCTTGTCCATCGTGTGTATGCGGTGGATGCGCGCGTTGCCCAGGCCCAACTTCTGAGATGTGAAGATGGAGTTGTTCTCTATCTGCTCCTGCTTCAAAGATAAACCGATTGATACCCTTGATATCGTTTCTGGTTTCTTTTTCCATGAGAATCTCTCCTTTCGATATTGTCTGCGAAACAGTATTGCCCTAAAAACTTGGGAATTAATGTAGCATGTACACCAAGAATTGTCAATTTGCAAATCAAATCACAAAGGTGTGTAGGTGTTTTTGCTTGGGTGTTTCTGCGGATTTCCCTTAGGTTGAACGAAGATCCCCTAAAAATCACACACAGTACAGAATTTTCTTTGCTTTTCCCTAAAAATATTGTATGATATTAGTTAGATATAGCCGCATAATCTAATAATTGAAATAATATAAAAAATTAACAAAACTATAACCTAAGTTGTGGGTTGTCCGTCTAAGCGAACCCCAACATCTCACTTTTATCAAACTCACATTAAATTCAAGGATTAGTGTTCGGTAAAGTAAGATTCATCTGATGGTTCAATTTCAAATTCAAAAGGAGGTTTTATGAATACGAAGAACTTAGTTGCCGAATTTATCGGTACTTTCGCGCTGATTTTTATAGGGGCCGGCGCGCTGGCGATTACTCAAGCGAATTTGGTGGGCGTTGCGCTTGCCCACGGCTTGGTGATTGTAACGTTTGCTTATGCATACGGACACATCTCCGGCACACATATCAATCCGGCTGTGACGCTTGGCTTGTTGATAGCAGGTGAGATCGAATTCGCGGCGGCTCTCGGTTACTGGGTTGTACAATTTCTTGGCGGAATCCTGGGGGCGGTTGTGCTTAACGCCGTGCTACCGAATCCGGGTGATCTGGGTGTGACAATTTTAACAACGGAGGCGAATGGTGGGGCTTTTACGGTTACTGCAACACAAGGGCTTATCGTTGAAATCGTACTCACCTTCTTCCTCGTCAACACAATTTTCAATACCGCCGTGAGTGGGAAAGCAGGGAACTTGGCAGGATTGGCTATTGGACTCACGTTGGTTCTTTGCATCCTGATGGGTGGTCCATTGACCCGGGCCTCGCTCAATCCCGCGCGGACGTTGGGACCTGCCATCGTCAGCGGTAACTATGCGGACATCTGGCTCTACTTTGTGGGACCCCTCGTAGGCGGAGTTCTCGCCGCACTTCTCTATATCGGCGTTTTGAAAGATAAAGGAGAAGCGTAGCGCGCTTATCAGAGATAAAAAAGAAGGCTGGCACATTCATTCATGCGCCAGCCTTCTTTTTCATTTTGTGCTATGGTAAACGTATTAGGATACAGTTGTGATAGGGACTTCGGTCGGTTTCGCAGCTTCCGGTTTCGGGATGGAGAGCGTCAAGACACCGTCGCTGAATTCGGCTTTGATGTCGTCCGTTTCCACTTCCGGTGGGAGCGCGAATTTTCGTTGGAAATTCCCATAACGTCGTTCGACTCGGCGATAGTTTTGGGTGTCGTCCACCTTTTCCTGTCGCTTTTCGCCGCTGAAGGTCAAGAGGTTATCTTTGACGGAAACATGGAGGTCATCTTGTGCGACTCCGGGAAGTTCAGCGCGAACTTCAAAATTGTCTTCTGTTTCTGAGACATCAACCGAGGGTGCCCAGTTATATCTACCTGCGTCGGTTCGTGCGATCTGATGAGCAAACAATGGGTTGTAAAATCTGAACAGGTTTCTTGCCGGTCTGTGTAAAGTCAAGTAAGTCATTTTCATTCTCCTTTGGTATGAAAGTTGTGTGTTCCTTGTATTCTGAGGGCAGCCCTATGTGTTGTTCAACAGACGTGGCATGCCCTTTTCGTTGCATTAAGAGTTTACTGTGATCGGGATTTCAGTAGGCTTTGCTACTTCAGCCTTCGGGATTCCGAGTGTCAAGACCCCATCCTTGAATTCCGCTTTGATAGCATCGGTTTCAATGTGTCTCGGTAGTGTGAAACTCCGTTGGAAGCTGCCGTAGTGTCTTTCCACACGGTGGTAATTTTTGCCTTCCGTTTCCTCTTCTTGTCGTTTCTCACCTTTGACAGTGAGGACGTTGTCAGTTACGGAAACATTGACATCGTCTTCCGAGACACCAGGAAGTTCGGTACGAATTTCGTACCCACTTTCCATTTCAGAGATGTCTACTGTGGGCATCCAAGAGGTTTCTTCCGTATCCGTTCCGCCTTCATGAGAACCAGAAGCAAAGAGGACACCAAAGACCCGTCCCATCTCGTTGTGGAGGCTGAACAGGTTTCTCATCGGTCTACGTGTCGTTAAGTAATTCATTTTTTATCTCCTTTTGAATTTTGTTTCTATAAATGTTAGATGCAAGTTCCATGCCAAATAGGTAGCAAGTTTTATGCCAATCTTTTTTGAGGCACTTTAAGACTGCTTGCCTTCCTGTTTGCATATGAAGCAAATTCCGTGCCAAAGTTCCTTTACCTAACTCAGACAGAGACTTTACCTAAGCGCGTGGTTTCCTCTAAGCAGGGTAGGCGTGGTTTCCTAACCGCATCAATCACTTTTTAGTCCGTAGGGAAAGTATTTGTTATCGTAGAATTTACAAAGATTCGGGCAGGAAGTGAGTTCGTCAAATTGGCACAACCCTTGCCACTGTGGCACTGCGTGATGTCAAAATGACTTTGGTAGATAAGGCAGGTAAAGGCGGGCGCGCGTTCCGCGACTGTTAGCTGCTAAGATGACCGATTTTTCTTGATTCGATTTGATCACGGATTCCGACAACAAGTGTATGCAAGGCAACCGGATTTTCGTCTTGGAACGGGATAATCAGATCCGCATATTGCTTGCAGGGTTCGGTATAGACAGGAAAATTAGGGAGGACATCGCGGCGGTACCAGTTAATAGCCCACTCCAGATCACCCCCGCGTTGTGCAACATCACGGAGCATCCGGCGGAGGACACGCTCATGCGCATCTACATCAAGGAATAGTTTGATGTCCATCAAATCGCGTAGGTCTTCACTCCAAAAAATGAGATGCCCCTCCACAATCACGACATCGCTCGGTTGCACGCTTGCTTTTTCATCGCCGCGTTGTGCACCACGTGTCCCCGGTGTCGGTGTCTCGATAGCGTTGCGCTCTCGGAGTTTTTTGATGTCTGTAATAAGGGCATCCCATAGGACAGCATCTGGGTGATTTGCGGTGATGACGCGTTCCCGTTCTGCTTCCGAGTACTCCGACCAATCGCGAAAATACGAATCTTGATTTAGTACGACAGGTGAGAATTCCAAGAGCTGCTCCGCTAAAGCACTCGCAAACGTTGTTTTTCCGGATGCGGAACCGCCCATGATCCCAACGGTGATAGGTGTAGAGTGTTCTGATTTCTGCATAGTTTTCTCCATGTTGTCCTTCTTTTCCTATGTTAGCGTATGTGGATTCAGGAGTCAAGACTATTTTCAGCATTTATTAGTTAGGAAAGAAATCCGACTTCCAACTCTTAACTGACAACCGAGTACTGAAAACTGAGAACTTCTTTAAAAAAAGAAATTTGACTTGAAAAAGAAATTGTGTTATTATATAATTAAAGTAGGTTCTGAAGGTCCTGTAGCGCGTAGCTCACTCTCGTATTGTAAACCTTGTGCTCGTACTAAAAGGGATATAAACGCTTTTTCGCAAACAACGTCTTAAGTTATAGGGACATGTGCTCCAATGGCACCATTTGCTTTCGGAACCTTAGGGATAGGTTTCTTTGTTATCCTAATTTTTAGGAATTTGATAATGCGAACGCTTGAACACAGCACCACTACAGCACAGATAGCTCGTGGAGGGATTGCTCCGGTCTCCTTACGGAGCGGTACTCTCAGCACATGGCCACTTTTTACGCAGCTTGCAAGCAAAAACTTGCTTTTAGAAGGCGTGTTTGGGTTATATCTGTACGTGTATTTTTATTTTTATGGCAACGAGAGGTGGTGAAGGTTCGTAGGCGATGCTATTCTAACCAATTCCATTATCACCACCCAGCGTTGAAAATTTTCGATGTTGGGTAATTTTTTTTAACCGAACTTAATGTGGGACAGAGTTTTTTCGGTGTATTGGTTGTGAGTCATCAGGCATGGACTATCGATAGACTTTTGTGGCAGTTACAATATTTGCTAATACCACAAGTTGATCTTTACCGACTGCTGAAAACTGATGGCTGATTGCCACTCTTCCGAAAACTTGCTATTAAAGAGGCGGAGGTAGTTGAAAAGCATGGTAATCGTTACCAAGACTGATGCGACACAAGCAGATATCGATGCTGTCGTCAAACGGATCGAAAGCGTGGGATTGAAAGCCCAAGTCTCGACTGGCGAGCGACACACTGTCATCGGTGTCATAGGAGATAAAACGTTGCTTGGTGATATTCCGATAGAGTCAATGTCCGGTGTTGAACGGACAATGCCGATTACAGCACCGTTCAAGTTGGCAAGCCGTGAGTTTCGGGATGAACCCACGGTTATTGCGGTGAACGACACAAAGATTGGTGGACGGCAGGTACCTGTTATTGCCGGTCCGTGCGCAGTAGAAAGTACAGAACAGATCGTAACCATAGCTCGGCTGGTGGAAAAAGCGGGGGCGAGTTTCATCAGAGGCGGTGCCTTTAAACCGAGAACGGGACCTTATAGTTTCCAAGGTTACGGTGAAAGCGCGCTCAAAATGCTGGAAGCGGCGAAAGCCGAAACTGGGCTTGGCATCGTCACAGAGGTCATGACACCGCATGAAGTGGAACTCGTCGGTGAATATACAGACATGTTCCAACTCGGTACCCGGAACATGACGAATTTCTATCTATTGCGTGAAGTGGGACGCGCCCAGAAGCCAGTGATCCTCAAACGCGGAATGTCGGCAACGATTGAGGAGTGGCTCCTCGCCGCCGAGTATATCCTCGCGGAAGGGAACCCGGATGTCATTCTATGTGAGCGCGGTATTCGGACTTTTGAAACGCATACGCGTAACACACTCGACTTGAACGCGGTCCCCGTTATTCACGAACTGAGCCATTTACCTATTATTGTTGATCCGAGCCACGGCACGGGTATCAGGAGCCTTGTCTGTGATATGACGAAGGCATCTGTGGCTTCAGGAGCCGATGGGTTGTTACTTGAGGTACATCACGATCCGGATCATTCAATGACCGGAGACGGAGCGCAATCCCTTTTCCCAGATCAATTTGAGACATTGATGCAGGAATTGAAACCGATTGCCATTGCTGTTGGTCGTGAAATGTAAGGAATAGTTATCAGTTATTGGTTTTCAGTTGTCAGTTATCAGTTTTCAGTTAAGAGCCATGTTGTAGCGGGTACAACAAAAGCAACTGCTACAAGAGAGTAACTGAAAACCGAAAGGTTTTTTGAAAAAAACGAACTGAAAACTGACAACCATTCTTCTGACAACTCTAATTTGGAGGAAAAGAGCCTTGGACAATGTAGAAAATAACCAGCAGAAGGTTTACATTTTTGATACAACACTCCGCGATGCTGAACAGACACCCGGTGCTGCACTCGGTATTGAGGAAAAGCTGGAGATTGCCAAGCACCTTGCCAAATTGAACGTTGATGTCATTGAAGCCGGATTTCCGATTTCGTCACCGGGGGATTTCGACGCTGTCAAACGGATAGCGAACGAAGTCGAAGGACCGGAAATTTGTGGGCTCTCTCGTGTTGTAGAGAAGGACATTACTGCCGCGTGGAAAGCGATTGAGGATGCCCCTCGTGCCCGTATCCATACTTTTGTCGGAACATCACCGATACACATGGGACGTATCACGCGTACAACGCCTGAGGATACACTCCGAATGGCAACCGATGCAGTCGCTTACGCAAAGAGTTTGTGCGAAGGACACCCGGATGCGAATGTCGAATTTTCACCGATGGATGCTGGGCGGACGGAGTTAACGTTCCTTTATGAGGTTGTTGAAGCAACTATTGCTGCGGGGGCAACCGTTGTCAATATCCCGGAAACTGTTGGATGGACGGTACCGACAGAGTTTGGCGATTTGATTAAAGGCATCATGGAGAACGTACCGAATGTTAACGATGCTATTATTAGTGTCCACTGTCATAACGACCTTGGGTTAGCCGTTGCAAACAGTTTGATAGCAGTTGAGCAAGGGGCGCGTCAGATAGAATGCACAATCAATGGACTTGGTGAACGTGCGGGGAATACCTCGTTGGAAGAGGTCGTCATGGCAATCCGAACCCGCCGCGACTATTTCAAAGCCTATTATACCGATATTAATGCCAAAGAGATCGTCCCAATCAGTCGGCGTGTGAGTCGCACAATGGGTATTGCCGTTCAACCGAACAAGGCTATTGTCGGCGCGAACGCTTTCGCACACAGCTCAGGTATCCATCAAGATGGTATTATCAAGTCGCGTGTAACATTTGAAATTATTGACCCGAAGGAAATTGGTTGGAAAGAGAGTCAATTGATTCTCAGCCCGCGTTCGGGACGCAATGCACTCAGGCACCGACTCAGCGAACTCGGTTATGAAGTGGACGCTGAGCAACTGGATAAAGTCTATGAAAGATTCCTAAGAGTCGCTGATAAGAAGAAAGCGGTGCAGGATGCCGACCTTGAGGCGATCATGAGTGATGAGATTCGCTCGATCCCTGCTGTTTATGAACTGGATTATATCCAAGTTGTCAGTGGAACGAGAATCTCACCCACAACGACGGTCGGTGTTCGGACAGAGGATGGAGTGGTTGAAAGAGCGTCGACTGGAGACGGGCCCGTTGATGCGGCGTTTAAGGCGATTGGTCAGATTGTCGATATCCAACTGAATCTCATTGATTACCAGATCCGTTCTGTAACCGAGGGTGAGGATGCTATTGGTGAGGTCTCGCTGAAGGTGCAGGACAACGGGAACATCATCACAGGACACGGTGCCAGCACAGACATCATCGAGGCAAGCGCACGCGCCTACATCCACGCTGTTAATAAGTTAATACAGATCCGATCAGAAGGATAGTGGTTATCAATTATTAGTTGTCAGTTACAAGAGGGTTTCCTTAAACGAGAACCTCTTAACTGAAAACCGATAACTGATAACTGATAACTATAAACTACCAATCTTCAACTAACTGCACCAACAACCGCACACCGTAGCCCGACGCACCTTCAGGGATGTAGTTGACACCTTTCATGCCCCAAGCAGTGCCAGCGATATCGAGATGCACCCACGGGTAGCCCTCTGCGAATTTCTTTAGAAATGCCCCGCCTGCAATCGTGCCTGCACCACCATCACCGATGTTCTGCACGTCTGCCACTTTGCTTTTGACCCCTTCATCGTAATCGTCCCAAAGCGGTAATTCCCAAACGCGCTCATGTGTTTTTACAGCTGCCGATTTCACTTTCGCCATGAGTTCCTCATCTGTCCCCATCGCTCCGGCTGCGATATGTCCTAAGCAGGTAATCACAGCACCGGTGAGTGTGGCTAAGTCGATAACGCCTTTGGGGTTATACTGTGCTGTCCATCCGAGGGCATCCGCCAACACCAATCGTCCTTCTGCGTCGGTGTTGAGAATCTCAATCGTTTTGCCACCGTAGGAGGTGATGACATCGCCGGGCTTAACAGCGGTCCCGCTTGGCATGTTCTCGGTTGCGGCGACCACACCGATAACACGAACATTGGGTTTGAGTTGACCGATTACTTGCATCGCTCCTATCACCGCTGCGGCACCTGACATATCATGTTTCATCTCATGCATCCCGCTTCCACCTTTGAGCGAGATACCGCCTGTGTCAAATGTAATCCCTTTTCCGACAAGCACGACGGTATCTTGCCCTTCACCATCAGGTGTATATTCCAGAATGATAAAGCGTGGTTCTTCGGCACTTCCTTGGGCGACAGCGAGAAGTGTTCGGAAACCTTTTTCTTCGAGGGTTGCTTTGTCAAAAATTTCGCAACCGAGACCTGATGCTTCTGCGACCGCCTGTGCTTTTTCAGCGAGTTGTGTCGGTGTGAGATAGTTCGCTGGCTGATTACTTAAATCACGGGCGAGAAGTGTACCTTTGGCTATCGTTTCTCCGCGCTGCGCAGCATTTTCTATCATTGCTTTGCTCTGCTCGCTCTCAGCTAAGAACGTAATGGATTCAAGTTTCTTTTTTTCGTCGTTATCATCGCTATCTGTTTTATGTTCATTGAACTGGTAGAGTGAGAGAAGGCTTGCCTCCGCTGCGGCTTGAATCATTTCGGGTGTGGCTTCGATCGGGATAGGAATCGCTGCGGTACTTAATCCCTTGTCGCGAATCGTTCGTGCGGCGTTACCGGCTGCCTCACGTACCTTTTCAACAGTGAGGTCATGATATTCACCTAAACCGACCAGCAGCACGCGAGGCGCGGCTATTGCTCCATTTGTATAGAGCCAACAGGTAGTTTTGTGTTTGCCTTTGAAGTCCCCAAGATTCATCACTTCACGAATACGTCCACCGAGGACTTGTTCTATATTTTGGAGAGGCGCGCTATAGAAATCCGGATTTTCCAGTATACCGATGGCGATGACATCGCTCTGTTCTTGGGTAAACGCCCCCGTTTTGACGGTAATATTCATAAATACTCCTTTTTTAGTTGTTGCGGTTCTGCCAATCAATCTCATCAAGTGTAGTGGCTTCCCAAACCTCTTCAAAGAGTGAATCAAGGCGCGAGACGCTCCGTATTGAGGCTACCTGATTCGCAACCGATTCTGGAACATCATTAAATCGGAACTGCAGGAGCTTAAGCACTGCTGCCTGTTTCGCCTGGGTTTCACCTTGTTCAATACCTTGTTCAATACCTTGTTCTCTGAGAACATCTGCCATCGATTTTGCCATCGTTTCTACCTCCAACTCGTGCGTATGTTGGCTTACCAAGTTTACCAACTCTTGATGTTCTTCAGCAGGCCGACGATGAAGTATCAACTACGTATATCTGTATCTTCGAGCATGTTCTCAGTACGTTATTATGGTGTGTCTTGTTAGCTTGTGTTCCATTCTAAGTTCTTCGCATTCCCGTCAGAACGACCAAGGGTTCCTTGCTCGTGACGGTGATTGAATGATAGGTATTCGCAGGAACGTCCATCCGATCACCAGATTCCACAGTCCCTTGTTCATCGGCAACCTTCACATCAGCGGTGCCGGACAGGACACAGACAACTTCATCTTGGGTATGGATATAATCGAGATAGGCACCACCCGGACGACCCGTCCATTCGTAGGCATTGAAGCCTTCGGATTGCAGCTGTTGCTTTAACGCGTCAGCATCCGCATGCTGTTCTGACCAACATGATTTCCAATTCATGGAGCACCTCCTTGGTTAGTTTATTGGTGAGAGATTTCTGTGGATATTATACCATTTCTGAAATTATATCCTGCACTCACGCCTCATATCAAAATGAACCACCCTTACTCAATTTCTATGATCTGAATATTATTTCCGCAAGTATCATTGAAAACAGCCAAAATTGTTGTTCCTATATCAGTAGGTTCTACACTGAATTCGACTCCAAGGTTGATTAATCGCTCATATTCTTCCTGGACGTTTTCCACACTGAATTGGGTATATGGAAGTCCTGCATCAAATACAGCTTTTTGATACGTTTCAGCGGGTTTAAAATGGTTGTCAGATAATGGTTCTAACAAAAGTTCAGGCCCGTCTTGTTCTTCTTTTGATACTACTGTAAGCCATCTGTCCCCATTTTCTAAGGGAATATCCGTCTTCTTGACAAATCCCAATTTTTTAGTATAAAATTTTAACGCACTTTCCTGATCTTTAACGAAAATGCTGGTTACTCTAATTTTCATAACGTTATTTACCTCGAATTCGCCCGATGAAGCGGACACTTTTTTCTTCAAATCTGATCGAAAAGCTTCCAATCAGAATTGGTGTTACTTTATATTTCTCTGTCCTAAACGGTTCTTAACTGACAACTGAAAACTACTAAAGTGGTTCTAACCGCACAGGACACACTTTTAATTCGGCAGTGTGAGTAATCGGATCGTAACCCGAACCTGTCAATAGGTTGACAGGGACATCTGCGAAACTAAAACTGGCGAAAACAGTCCCGCTCGGCGAACGGTTCGTCGCTTTCACTTTGATCGTGATACTCCCGCGTGCACTACTCATTTTGCACCATTCTCCATCCGTTAAGTCCCATTTCTTGATGTCAGTGGGGTTAACTTCCAGTGATTCTTCTGATAGGAGGTAATCAATCCCTTGTGCTCTGCCTGTTTGTGTACGGGTGTGATAGGATTGCAGGCGTCTCCCTGTCGTGAGCCATACTGGGAATTCATCGCTAATTGTTTCAGCAGGATCCCGGTAATGCACATTGGAGAAGATACCGCGTCCGTTTGTGAACGTTTCTTCGTGTAACCGCGGCGTGCCCGGATGTTCTTTATGTGGTACGGGCCACTGATTGTTTAAGATGTCCGTGGCACCTGTCTCAACGCGTTCCCAATCTAATCCCGCATAAATTGGTGAAAGTTGACAGAGTTCGTTAAAGACCGGTTTCGGCGCGTCGAAGTCAAACCCTTTAAATCCGAGGCGTTGTGCGATTTGGGAGATGATCCACCAATCCGGTTTCGCCTCACCGGGTGGTGGGACTGCGGCGCGCATCCGTTGGACACGACGTTCAGTATTCGTGCAAATCCCGTCCGTTTCACCCCATGCGGTTGCGGGCAGCACCACATCGGCAAGTTCGGCGGTTTCTGTGAGGAAAATGTCAATGACGACGAGATGTTCCAGTGAGCGAAGCGCGTGCTCACAGTGCTCTCGATCGGGGTCTGATAGCAACGTGTTTTCACCATCAATAAGCATTGCCTGGATGCTGTCGCCACAGAGCTCCAAGGCGGTAACTTTGGTAATGCCCTTTTCTAAGTCAACCTCTCTGCCATAAGCTGCTTTGAACTTCGCCTGATACTCTGGTTCTGTAACGGCTTGGAAACCCGGATAATTATTTGGCAGTGCACCGCTGTCTCCTGCGCCTTGGATGTTGTTCTGCCCACGCATCGGGTTGATACCTGTTCCTTCCCGTCCGACGTTACCCGTCATCAGCACAAGGTTGCACAGACTCTGGACATTCTCAACGCCACAGATATGTTCGGTGATTCCGAGTGTATAATAGATCGCACCTCTGTTCGCGGTGCCGTACCACATCGCTGCGGTTTCAATGTCTTTCGCTGGCACACCTGTGATCGTTTCTGCCCACTCTGGTGTCCATTCGCTGATATGTTCAAAGAAGTCATCAAATCCTGTCGTGCGGTTTTCGATGAAATCTTCGTCAATTAAGCCTTCGCGGGCGATCACGTGTGCCATACCGAGAAGCAGTGCGGTGTCGGAACCGACGCGGAGTGGCAGATAGAGATGAGACATCTCCGCTAAACCGATACGCCTCGGATCGGCGACGATAAGTTTCGCACCGCGGGCGACTGCCTTCTTAAGCCCCGTCGCGGCGACAGGATGACATTCCGTCATATTCGTGCCGATGCAGAAAATCACATCCGGTTTTTGCATGTCAACGAGCGGATTAGACATCGCTCCGCGTCCGATTGTCGCTGCCAGACCGGCAACGGTCGGGGCGTGTCAGGCACGGCTACAATTGTCTATGTAATTAGTCCCGAACCCTACGCGGATAAACTTCTGCATGAGATACGCCGCTTCACTGGGTGCGCGTCCAGAAGCAACACCGTAGATGCTATGCCGCCCGTGTTCAGTATGGACTTTCCGAAACCCTTCAGCGGCACTGTCGAGTGCCTCTTCCCATGTGGTTTCGTGGAGTTCGCCATCGTCGCCACGGATGAGTGGGGTTTTCAGCCGGTCGGGATGTTGAACGAAGTCGTAAGCGAACTGTCCTTTAACACAGAGTGCACCTTGATTTGCAGGTCCGTCCATTGCGGGATGAATGCCGACGATCTTTTCGTTTTTCGTTAGCACATCAACGGAACACCCGACACCGCAGTAGGGACAAATCGTGCGTGTTTTGTCAAGTGTGTCGTCGGCTACCTCGTCAATTGCCCGAAGTGCTTTCTTATCGGCAAGTGCACCGGTGGGACAGGTCTGGATACATTGCCCACAGAAGGTACAGGCGGAGTCCTTAAGGAGACCATCAAATTCGGTCGTAATCTGTGTATGGAAACCGCGATTCATGACGTTAATGGCATGGTCACCTTCTTGTTCGGCACAGACACGGACGCACCGATAACAGGAGATACAGAGTTCGTAGTCTCTGAGAATGAATGGATTGTCATCATCAGTCTTGTTCGTACCAGACGTTGCGCCTGTTATACTCGTACCGTTAACGCCGTACCTGTCGCGGAGGTCCGCGAGCTCACCAGATGCGTAACCGCGCAGCGGTGACACATCGACTTCACGATTCTCGCTAACAACCATTTCCAGCAGGGTTTTCCGATATGCCTCTATTGTATCAGTTGTTGTTCGGACGACCATCCCTGCGGTTGCTTTCGTTGTGCAAGATGCGACCGGATTTCGCGCACCTTCTAACTCGACAATGCAAAGACGACACCCACCGAAAGGCTCAAGCCTTGGGTCGTAGCAGAGCGTTGGAATCTCTTTTTGATGGCGTTGTGCGACTTCAAGGATCGTTTCACCCTCGGAAAAGACAACTTCAACACCGTCAATTTCCATTGTGTGCGTCATGATGCATGCTCCCAATACAGCGTTACAGATCTCATGTAGATTATTTGTGTTCGTCAGTCAAATAGGTTTGCGACACCTTCAATTCGCCAGCAATGATTTTGGCTTTTGCATCCGCAACGACTTTTTGTACCGTTTCTGGTACCTTATCCTTCAACACAGGATTGTAGACGAAAGTAAGTGCTTCATCTTCTGCCATTGTGAAGCGATAGGGTTGCGGTTCAAAGGTCCGTTCCATCACAACCTTGGCGAGTTTTACAAAGACCTTGGGTGTAACAATGGCACTCGCAACTATAGTTGTAGGTGACAACTCGCTTTGGTCTCGATACACCCCGAAAGCGTAGACGGCCTTTCCATCGGCTTGTGCTGCCTCTACGGCTTGAAAAACGCCGAGTCCGGCGACATCTGCAACCGGAAAGAGAAAATCGCTGCCTTCATTAATGTGCGCAAGGGCGAGTTCCTTCCCTTTCCCGATATCTACCCAATTGCCCACATATGCACGGCGGACTTCAACATCAGGGTTAACGCTCTTTGCACCTTGTTCAAACGCACTAAACATACTATTGATAGCCGAGATGTTTTGTCCACCGACAATACCGATTTTGTTTGTTTGGGTCATCAACCCGGCTATAATCCCCAATAAGTAAACAGGTTCCTCAATCGCGAAAACTATAGGAGATATGTTATCGGTGACGGTGTTCCCAGTGGATGTAATAAAAACCGTTTCGGGGAAGTCTGGGGCAACTTGTTTCGCAGGTGCCTGATATCCAAAGCCGTGTCCAAAAATAAGTTGATACCCATCCATGGCGTAATCGCGAAAGTGTGCTTCCTGATCTGTCGGAGTTCGGCTCTCAATATGGCTAACTTTCGCGCCTAACTCCTTTTCGATCGCTTTGAGACCATCATAAGCGAAGGCATTCCATCCACCATCGGTGATGGAAGCAGGCAAAAGTAAAGCAACCTTAAATTTTTCATGTCCTTTCGCGTAGAGATGGGTATTTCCAATGAGCATGAATCCGATTACGAAAAGACACAAATGTAGGGCATAGATTGCAATGCTATATCTTGATTTATAAAATACATGTTTCATGTAAATGTTCCTTTGTATTCGCTGGCACTCTTAAAAATACCTCAGCATACAAGGTTGGGGAAACGGCTTAATCTTCATCGCCTTCAGTGAAATCAGTTTGCGGGACCTCCAGTGTGCCAGCCAGAATTTGCTGTCTCGCTTCTTCAACCTTTTGCTGCACCTCTTCGGGCACCTGATCCTTTAGTGCTGGGTTATAGGTCAAAGCGATTGCGCCGTCAGTTGTCATTGTGAAGACATAGAGTTTGGATTCAAAAGTTCTGTTTTGCACAGCTGTCGCGAGTTGCACGTAGGCCCTCGGTGTAATGACGGCATTGGCGAGCACTGCACGAGGCGAGACAGCAGTTTGATCTCGATTGGCACCAAAGGAATAAACAGTTTTGCCCGCATCCTGTGCTAAGATCACTGCTTCAAATACACCAATTCCAGCCTCATTCGCGTTGTGAAAAATAAAATCAACGCCTTCATTAATCTGTGCGGATGCTAGTTCCCTTGCCTTGGCGATATTTTCCCAGTCCCCCACATAGGCGCGTTGCACGATAGCGTCAGGGTTAACGCTTTTCACGCCCCCTTCAAACGCCATAAACGTGCTACTACCGGACGGAAGTTCCTGCCCACCGATAATACCGATCTTGTCTGTTTGGGTCATCATACCGGCTATCATTCCCAAAAGATAGGTGGCTTGTTCAAGCCGAAAGACGATCGGTGAGACGTTCTCGCGAATAGCCCCACTCGCTCCAGCGGACGTGATAAAGACGATTTCAGGATAGTCTTGTGCAACCGCTATCGCTGCCTCCTGATACTCGTATCCATGCCCAAAGATGAGATGGTATCCTTGCATCGCATAGGAGCGAAAATCTGCTTCCCAATCTGACGGAGTTAAACTTTCAACGTAACTGATTTCCGCTCCTAACTCCGTTTCAATCGCTTTTAATCCGTCGTGTGCCAAGGCGTTCCATCCTTGATCGCTAATGGAACCTGGCAGAAGCATACCTACCTTGAATGTTTCCGATTCTGGCGCGTGGATAATTTTGCTGCTATCCTGAAGCCGCTCACAACCTAACATGAATCCGATTGCGAAGAGACACAAATATAGGGTATAGATTGCAATGCTATATCTTGATTTGCAAGATATATGTTTCACGCAATTCCTCCTTTGTATTTGCTGGCGCGCTGAAAAAACACGCCAGTAATGCACGGTTCAGAAGAATATGTTAATCTTTGTCGTCTTCCTTTTCGGAGAAGTCAATTTGTGGCACCTTCAACTCACCTGCAAGGATTTTGGCTTTGGCATCTTCAACGGCTTTTTGCACCGCTTCCGGCACCTTACTTTTCAATGTAGGACTGTAGGTAAGCGTGATCGCTTCGTCGGTTAGCATGTTGAAGGTATAGATTTGCGGTTTAAACTTGCCTTCTTTAATGATCTTGGCAATTTTCACAAATGCGTTCGGTGTAATCACTGCGTTTGCAATCACAGTTGGAGATATATCGCTCTTGTCACGGTTTGCACCGAAGGTGTATACCATTCTTTTTTCTTTTTGGGCAGTTTCAGATTTATTAAAAATCTCAGCGGCTTCATAGGCACCGAGTCCGGCTGCGTCAGCATTGGGAAAAATAAAGTCAACGCCTTCGCTAATCTGCGCGAGTGCGAGCTCCTTGCCTTTGCCGATGTCCTCCCAATTCCCGACGTATACCCAAGAGACCTCTGCATCAGGGTTCACACTTTTTGCCCCCCCTTCAAACGCCATAAACGTGCTGTTAACAGATGGAATATTCTGCCCACCCATGACACCGAGTTTATTTGTGTTGGTCATCATACCTGCGATTATCCCTAACAGATAGGCGGCCTGCTCAACACGAAAGTTAACCGGTGAAATGTTGTCGGTAATGGTGCCGCCGGAAGACGTAATGAAAATCGTCTCAGGGAAATCCGGTGCGACTGCTTTCGCAGGATCTTGAAACTCATATCCGTGTCCGAAAACCATGCTGTAACCGTCGAGGGCATAGGCACGGAATTGTTCCTCCTGATCTGTCGGAGTTCGGGTTTCAGCGTGGCTGATTTCCGCACCGAGTTGTTTTTCAATCTCTTTCAGGCCTTCATACGCTAAGGCGTTCCAACCCGCATCACTGATTGAACCGGGCAGCAACATGGCGACTTTAAATTTTTCATGCCCTTTTGCTTCAAGGTTTGTGCTCCCGATTAGCATGAGTCCGATGATGAAAAGAGACAGGTGTAATGCATAGATTGCAACATTATTTCGTAACTTGTAAGATATTTGTATCACGTCAAAATTTCTCCTTTTTTCATAAGAATATTTGAGATAGTATAGCATGTTTGCGCGAAAAATGCAAAGTGTTAATAACATTGTTTCAGGTTATTAATTTCTTCTGTAGGCGGGATCTCCGAATCCCGACTTATCCATAGAAACTGATTGGAATCAACAAAAAGGTGCTTGCTTGAATGGCTGAAAGTTGGAAATTGCTATAGATTTTCTATTGACACCTCTACACAAATCACGTATACTTTTTTATGTTATTTCGGAGAAAGGATCGTAAGTAATACAATTCGTGCTTTTTTATTCGGAAGAGTTCACATTAAACATAAGTGGAAAAATATGAAAAACAATTTTGAAGTCAAAGTAAATGCGAAAACACATTTAGTTGTTCAAAGCGATACAGGACGTTGTTTGGGCGGTGTCGGTGCTAATTTTTATCGTCCCTTCGTTTTTCCGTTCTATACGCCAGCAGGACATACCGTTGTTCAAGAGTTCGCCTTCGACCATCCGTTCCACAACAGTATTTTTGTTGGGCAAGGACCGGTACAGGTTGGTGAGAGGGAAGCCGGTTTTTGGGCATCACCGCCTCGCCGCTCGTTTACAGACAAGGTTTTTGAAAAGCTGGGACGGATGGACACGCAGAAAGCGGTTGAGATTACCCCGCATACTGATGGTGTTCAGTTTGTTCAGAATGTTATCTGGCGCGATGAAAACGAAGAACCGCTGATTGATGAAATCCGCACTGTCAATCTTTACGCACTCGATGATGCCACAGTCTGCGATATGACGAGCGAAAAGATTGCCTCCTACGGTGCTGCGACATACCCACAGACGAAGTTTGGAAGCATCGGCATGCGTGTCGAACCGAGACTTCTGCCTGTCATGGGCGGTATTGTGCTGGCGGACAACGGACGTAAAGGGAGCGTTGACGTCGTTCATGAAGGCGAATCGGACTATGTTGCCTATCAGAACGTGCTAACCGGACACGGACAGTTTGGTGTTTTTATGTCAATCCTTGATGAGAATATTCGGGGTCCGTGGTTTATTCGGGATTATGGGATGGCACTCTATAACCCGACTTGGACGGGTTCCGTATCAACACCAGTGGGCGAGCGTTGGAAAGTTGCGCTTCGATACGTCGCTTATGATGACGAATTAACGGCGGGAAGAGCCGAAAAATGGTGTTTACTGTAGATGGATAAAGAAAACATCCTTGAACTTCGGAATGTTACGAAGAGCTTCGGCGATTTTGTTGCTGTTGACAGTGTTGATTTTGCGCTCCAAGCCGGTGAAATCCACGCGATTTTAGGAGAAAATGGCGCGGGGAAGTCCACGCTGATGAATCTTATCTATGGTCTTTACCAACCATCGGCGGGACGGATCTATGTTACGGATCGCGAAAAGTGGCGGCGTAGGTTACAGGCAAAGTCTCCGCGCGATGCGATTGCGAACGGTATCGGCATGGTGCACCAACACTTTATGTTGGTTGAAAATCTTACTGTCGCTGAGAATATCGCCTTAGCTCTTGGACAATTGCGTCAGGGTCCAGCAGGGAGCGCGTCTTCAAACGGTGATTACAAGGAGTGGTTGGGGAAATTCCGCTTTAAGAAAGAGGATGCAATTCGTATTACTGAAGAGCTTACGGAACGGTTTGGTTTATCTGTAGATCCAACCGCGCTGGTACGGACGCTCTCGGTAGGTTTGAAACAGCGTGTAGAAATTCTAAAGGCACTTGCTGTTGATGCCCGAATTTTGATTCTCGACGAACCGACAGCTGTCCTGAGTCCGCAAGAGGTTGAAGGCTTTTTTACAATTCTACGTAAACTCCAAGCTGATGGTCGCGCGATCATCTTCATTAGCCACAAAATGAAAGAGGTTTTGAGTATCAGCGATAGGATTACCGTCTTGCGGCGCGGTAAGAAGGTATACCTCGGTAAAACAGGGGCACTCACTGCCCGAGAACTCGCGCGGGAAATGATTGGCGAAGAAATTGATGAGGTTGAACGTTCAGCCAGTTCGCACCTCGAAAGCGATCCTCCAGATAGCGTCCTACAGCTTTCAAACCTGACGGTACTCGGCAATCGGGATGAGGTTGCGGTGTCAGATGTCTCTATGGAGACGCATCGCGGTGAGATCGTCGGTATTGCGGGTGTAGATGGCAATGGCCAGCGCGAACTCGCTGAGGCGATTATGGGGTTACGACACAACGCATCTGGCACGATAAGCATCTTGGATGCTAACCCCAAAGGGATAAATGCGGTGCGACATCGTAGTGTCGGTTACATCCCTGAGGATAGACAAACGACAGGTATCATCGCAGCGTTTTCAGTTACGGAAAACCTCGTGTTAAACGTAACACACTTAGAAAACATCGCTCAATGCAATATCCTTAACGAGAAGAGAAAGCGTGAAACAGCAGAAAACCTAATTGCTGATTATGACATCCGCCCACCTAACCCAGATATTCCGGCTTCCGCTCTCTCCGGTGGCAATCAACAGAAAATCGTCATCGCCAGAGAAATCTCACTTCAACCGGATCTCCTGATCGCTGTTAATCCCACACGCGGTTTAGATGTCAATGCTGCTCGCTATGTACACGAGAATCTGTTGGCACAACGCGATAAAAAGAAATCTGTACTCTTAATCTCAACGGAGTTAGACGAAGTCTTACTGTTAAGCGATCGACTCTATGTCATGTCGAGAGGCAAACTCATCGAAGCAACTGCGCAACGCAACAACATCGAATCACTCGGATTGTTAATGACTGGAGAGATCTACACAGAGGAGTAACAGTCAGGAATCAAAAAGAGACCGGAATGGAAACAAGGAAGAATGGACGGATGGAAGAGGGGGCACCCATCCTTCCATCCGTCCGATCTTCCAACCAAATACTGAAAACTATTTTTATGATAGTAAAAAAAATCAATATTCACTGGGTGGCAACCCCCATTATAATCCTCGCGAGTGCGTTTGTCACAAACGCCATTATAATGTTGCTATGTCATTATAACCCGTTGGAAGCTTATCAAGCAGCGGTGAGCGGTGCGTTCGGTAATAGTAGGAAATTGGGAGAGACATTGGTGAAGAGTACCCCGTTTCTGATGGCGGGACTCTCGGTTGCGATGGCGTTTCGGTGTGGGATCTGGAATATTGGTGCTGAAGGACAATTTTTGATAGGTGCGCTAACGGCGACCTGGTTTGGGACGAAACTCGCTGCACTTTTCCCTCAAAACACATGGATCGCTGTACCTCTCTGCCTCTGCTTTGCGACATTCGCAGGCGGAATATGGGGACTCATCCCTGCCGTTCTTAAGGTGACACGTGGGGTCAACGAAGTTATTAGTACGATCATGTTGAACTACGTCGCCCTCCATCTGGTGAGTCTGATGATAGATGGCGGTCCATTGCAGGAAACAGCACAACGCGGTCCGCAGAGCGATCGGATCGTCGAGTGGGTGTTTCTGCCGCGGCTTATCCCACCGCATCGAGTTCACTTGGGCATTGTCATCGCTGTAATATTGGCGATTATTCTCACGTTTGTTCTTTTTCGGACGGCGTTTGGGTACCAACTCCGCGCAGTCGGAGAGGGGGCTGCCGCAGCGGAAGCGGCAGGAATCTCCATTGTAAAGAATACGCTCCATGTCTTTTTTATTAGTGGTGCGCTTGCAGGGCTTGGTGGGGCGATTGAACTAACTGCATTGACCCGTCGACTTTTCCTTAATTTTTCGCCCGGATACGGTTACACGGCGATTGCTGTGGCACTGTTAGCGAAGTTGAATCCGTTGGTGACGGTTGCTGCTGCGCTCCTGTTTGGCGCGCTGACGACCGGTTCCTATAGTATGCAGCGAGAGGTAGGCATTTCTGACAAAGTAACGTTTATAATGCAAGCGACAATTCTGCTTTTCGTTATTGGGTATGGTTCTATCCAACTGTTCCGCAAGCGGGCAGATGACCCAAAATAGTAGAGGGAATAGTTGTCAGTCACAAGAGGACTCTGTTAAATGAAAACCTCTTAACTGAAAACTGATAACCAGTACAAAAATATGTTTGAAGAGATTCTTTCAGCTACAATTCGCGGGGCAACCCCGCTTCTACTCGCCGCGTTAGGCGAAGTCATCTCCCAACGTGCGGGTGTGCTTAACATCGGTATTGAAGGGATGATGCTCATCGGTGCGTTCTTCGGGATGGTCGGTTCGTTCTATACGGCAGAATTCGCGATGTTCGCACCGTGGTGTGGGCTTTTTATAGCAGGTCTCAGTGGACTGATCGCCGCAGCGTTGTTTGGATTGTGTGCGATAAGACTGCGTGGAGACCAGGTTATTATCGGCACAGCGATGACGCTTTTGGCATTGGGTTTGACAGAGGTCATCTACCAGCGACTTTTCGGCGTAACAGGTATCGCACAAGGCGTGCCAGCGTTTCAGCAGATAGACATCCCCTTGCTCTCACAAATTCCTTTCCTTGGACCTGCCCTGTTTTCACACAATATCCTTGTTTTCATCACGTTTCTGCTGGTGCCGTGTGTCTATTTTTTCCTCTACCATACACAACCCGGGCTTCGGATACGCGCTTGTGGCGAGCATCCAAGGGCGATTGCTGCTGCTGGCTCTAACGTCCGCCGTTTGAGAATGCTCTGTTTATTATTTGCGGGTGCTATGGCGGGCATGGCGGGCGGTTATCTCTCTATTGCCGATGTCCCATATTTTACGCCTGGAATGACGGTCGGACGTGGGTTCATTGCTCTGGCGATCGTTATTTTTGGGAAATGGCATCCTGTGAAGGCGTGCGGTGCTGCGCTGCTCTTTGGACTCGGTTCAGCATTGGATGCGCGGTTCCAAGCGTTGGGGTGGGAAATCCCGTACCAGTTGTTTTTGATGTTGCCTTATGTGCTCTGTTTAGCAGTGTTGGCGGGGTTTGTTGGGCGTGCCGAGGCACCTCTTGCGTTGGGAAAACCTTACGGAGAGTCAGAAGAATAGTTATCAGTTAGTAGTTTTCAGTACTCAGTTAAACGCTTGTGTCGGTTACTTTAGTGTTACTGCCACAAGAGACCTCTTAACTGATAACTGATAACTATTTCTCTAAAAAGTGCTGCCGAGGCGAAGGTGGAAGGCTCTGTAGCGATCTAACGCACCTTGAACAGAGGCGAGTGGGATCGCGTAGTCTATTCCGCCGGTGAGCGCACCGAGATCCAAGTAAAGTCCCGCACCAACAGAAGATGGCAACTGCGCTGTCGTATTGATATCTTCCAATGAACCCCAAACATTGCCAACGTCAAAAAAGAGAGCGCCGCGGATCCACCAATAGATCGGAAAACGTAGTTCCGTATTAAAGATGAATTGTACATCGCCGCGATGGATACCTGCGCTATCTTCAGGACCGAGAGAGCGTTCCGCGTAACCTCGAACCGTTGTCCCTCCCCCTGCCCAAAACCGCTCAAAAGAGATCAATTCCGCGCGACGGCTTGAGTGCAATCCAGTGGTGATACCGAATCGGAGTGCGGTTGCCAACACAAGTCCCGGGTCCCCGCCCGCTACTGAGAAGGGACCGACGAGTTTTTGGTAGTATCGGGTATCTGTTGTGGCTTTGATAAAACCGGTTTCGCCTTGCAAAAAGCCCCCCGCATATTCAAGTGTGAGCGCGTTCAACATGCCATCCGTAGGATTCAGATAACGCACACGGCTATCATAGGTCCAGGAAAGTTGAACACTGCTCACAGTTGTACTGAAAGGGTTCTGCGTCTCAGAAAAACGGATAACTTCGGGTGTTTCCGGCATCGGTGGAACCGGTTGGTCCAAGTCTCGGTAGCTATATCTTAGATCGAGGTGGTGCGATTTAAATAGGTCTCTGCTGAGAATAAAACTCCCTTGAAGTGCACGGACGTTATCGTCGACCTCTAATTTCTTGGCTAATACCTGTAGACTCCCGCGCGTCCGTCCAATCAACCACGGTTCGGTGAGTGTCGCGTCGAAGAGATAACCTAACTCGTCTCGCCATCCGAGTCTACCGCGCACGCGTCCTCGGATGTTCCGTTTAAAGAGAAAGTTGCTATCGGTGAGTGCCAACGTCCCACGGAAGCCCTCCGCGAAACTGTAACCACTACTTAAACTGTATGTTCGCGGTTTCTGTTTTTCGACCGTTATTGAAACATCATTGATCTTCCTTGGGCGAGGCGTATCTGGGCTGCGGGTAGGTTGTGAGAAACGTTTATCTTGGACACTATGAAAAAGTCCTAAACCGTAGAGATTTTGCAAGGCAGTGCTTAACTTCTCTGCTGTCCAAAGGGTTCCCTCAAGATGTGCGACTTCCCTTTCAAGCACATGTCGCTTTACAACGTCGGTATCCCCTTCAAAATAGAATTTACCGAACACGACCTGCTCCCCCTCTTCATTGACAGTGAGGCGAAGGATACCGTGTTCAAAAACCTCAAGGTGCGTTGCTTCCTGTTTGAGCGTGTAGCGAGGATTGCCTTCAATGTCTTGGATGCTCCAGCGGTTACCAATACGGGTTGCTATGTCAACACCCGCAAGCGTAAGATTATGCTCTTTAAATTTTCTTCGGACTTCGAGAGGAAGTCTGCCCGCATCAATGGACTCCGAGAAATTACCTGCGACGCGAAAGGCCGGGACTTCTGAGTCTGGTATATACCTGCCACTCACCGCTGCATCAATATATCCATGTTCATGATAGGCTTTTAAGATTGCCCTTCCATAGGTTTGCCGCGCGAGTGAGGCATTTGGCTGCGGGAGGGAGAGTTCACTTTGCAAACGCTCCAGAAGTGTGGGAGTATCTAACGATTTGTTCCCACTGATGTCGCATCGGTGAATTATCTCTTTGCGGTCTTCAATTATTGTAAGATGTATCATGACTTCACCGATGTCAAGATTGTTAGCGTTCTTTTTATCAAGCGTTGTGTTGATGGATGCCTTCGGATAACCGGCTCTTGCGTATAGAATTTTGAGTCGATTTATATCTGTGTCGAGTTCTTGTTGATAAAAAAAGCGTTTCTGTTCTCGTCGAAATAATATTCTTGAAAGGTTTGATTGTAGGTTTCGTAAAAACCCAGTTATCGGTTTCGTGGTCATCTCTTGGAGCAGTTTTGCATCTGAAAATGCCCGATTCCCTGAAAAGGTGACGCGTTTAATGGCATAACGTATTCCGGGGTTGATAGTGAGTCGAACACTGGATTCATCCGAGTTTTCCTCATTTATAGTGGTGTCGTGATAGCCTTGGGTTCTAAAATAGGATTTTATCCTTCGTTCCCGTATAGAAGGAGAAGCAGTGTTAATGAGAGGTGCTATATCTTCTCTGAATGCATCTTGGAGCAATAGGGGAAGTTCACCGGTATTCAGGGAGAACTTCAACTGGACATGCTTGCCTTCGTTGATATGAAATTGCAAAATACCGGTTTCATGGGTAAAGTCTGATGTGATTGTGGCAGTCGGATAGCTGCTTTTATGGTAGAGGTCTAACATAGATGCCACATCGGCTGCCACCTCAGATTGGTTGTAAATTGGAGAGAGTCGGCTAAAGTTACAGACCTCTTTAAGGCGGTTTGTTGAGATAGCAGTGTTGCCTTGAATTTGCAGTATCTTAATAATTGAGGCATCCCCGGGGATTATCTGGTAGGTTAAGGTCCCATTTTCGGTAAGCGCATCGGCAACCGTGACTTTCGCGTGGAAATATCCATGTTCTCGAAAGGTCTTTTCGATACGGCTGATGTCGGTTTTGGCGATTGTAGGGACATACCTCCCACCCGACTTTGATCTCATTGCGTTTTCGATGGTATTCCTGAATTCATTTTCGGGGATACCGGAAAGCACAATTTCTTTGATGCGTGCGAAGGCGGTTAAATTGTAGGTTAAAACGGTGCCGTCAGGAGTGTCCTGTGAATAAACCTGAATTTGGGAGTACTGTTCTGTCGCGTAAAGTACTTTGATACTCTGCTGGATAGCGTTTCGGGATAATGTGTCCCCGGCGGACACAACTGTTTGATTTCTGAGTACATTGAGATGTTCTACGGTTTCTGCTATAGGTTTCCCATCTATATAGTACTCTATCTTCGCTATATGTTTGCTATTGGATTCCTCATTTAGTGAAGGTGTGGTTTCATTTGGTTTTCGGCTTTCGGAAACCTTCGGCTTTCGGTTTCCGACTGCCGACAGCTGACTACCGATGGCTTCTTTGCTGATGGCTGATGGTTTCTGATAGCCAATGGCTTCTTTGGATTGTAGAAGCAAACAACAACAGAGCATCAGAATTAGCCAGTTCCATACTGTCAATGTGTAGTTTGAGCACAACCTATGCATTTTTCGTTTCGTTTAGTGCGAGATTAAAAGCGTCCCTTGAGCTCAACGTCAATCCCGTGTTCCCTTTTTTCGTTCGTCTCGATTTTAATAGATACATTCTTTCCAAGTGGGTACTCCGCACTAATAGACCGTGCGTCTTCCTCAAGTGGGCGGTGAACGCTAAAAGTAAACCTACCGAATGCTCCTGAGAGCCCAGCGTTGCGGAAAAGAAAAGCCACAATATCTTCATCTGTGAGAATTTCCGTTGTCGTTTCAGAGGACGCGCTCAGGGTGAAATTAGGATTGTTTAGTGTGCCGGTAAGGGCACCAAACACCTGAAGATCCACTGTGGTTTCATTTCTTGGCAGTATCCCGCGAATGCGGTTCGGGGTCTGGAGATGAACGTTGAGTACTGGATTAAAGTCAACAGTACTCTGATTACTGATTGTAGACCCTTCAACGATTTCAAAGGTTTGCGCAAAAAATACAACTTTCCCCCGAGGCACTGAGATATTTCCACTAAAAACGGGTTGATTAATCGGACCGACGATTTTACCTAAACAAGCAATTTCAAGGTTTGTTGGCCCCGTAATGTGTGAGATCACATGAAAATTATCAGGAATATTGAGATCCACATCCAGATGTAAATCACGTAGAATTGGATAATCCAGTACGACATCTGTTTCCTTGACCGAAATCTTCGTGAGCCAATCTCGAACGATTGCCCAACTTTGTTGATAATAGCCGCCGTTTATATGGAGATTGCCTGTCAACCGTGGGCGAAGAAGTTCGCCGTGCAGTCGGAAGTCGGTCGAATCCAGATAAATCTGATACTGTCCTTGCTGTTCAAAAACCATTGATTCGAGACTGGCGGATAAATCCAGTGTCGGTGGTGTTTGCCATATTCGTCTATCTGGAGGTGCTTTGATGTTGCCTTTCACTGAAAAATTGCCACCATTCAATGTACCATCAAACTGGGTGATGCTCCCACCCTTTTCTGATAACCGAAGTTCGACTTCTGTATCTTCAACATAAATATCAGCATCTGGAAGTTCAAACCTAATACCCCTGAAACTCACAGTTCCCACGGCTTGTGGAGCATCCATCGTGCCTGTTAATTCGACATGGGCTTCGCCTATGCCTGTTGCTGATTCAAGCCCCGGTAGCACCGATGGTATGATCTCAAAATCTCTTACATCAAGGTCTAAGATGCCATCCATTTTTGTGTTTCGGAGTTCCGTCCAAACCGCTTCCGGGGACTGTTGTAGTGCGGTAAAAAACGGGATTAGTTCAAGTTGATAAGGCATGTCCCACGAGAAGTTAATCTGGTTTTCACCGAATGTCACTTTAAGGTATCGCCTCTTTGAAATTTCCCACTTCCCGTTCTGATATCGGATTCTCCATCGCAGGTCAATCGGGACATCATACAGATAGAGTTCGGCGGGTTCATCTTCGTGCCGCCGCAGGGTTATCTTCGGATTTTCGCTCGTACCACTCATCTGTAGACTCCCCGACAACGCGCCGGTGATCCGATACGGTGCTGGCCACGTCTGAGTTATCGCTGAGACATCGAAATTCTTGAACCGAAGTGCCCCGTCAAATTCGCCATTCACTGACCATTTGCTTTCTGCATCAATACTAAGCGTTGTTTTGGCTTCTTCAATCGTGTGCACGTTACCATCGATCTCCGCTGGTTTTTCATCCTCGTCGGTGAAAGTCTGTTTAACTGGAAAGGGATACTCGTTTTCAAGGATAAATGCTTCAGATAACGTTACAGTTCCGTCATTCAAGAATATCTGAATTGGTTGCGGGTCTTGGAAGTCGTACTGCCGATCCAGTGCCTTAAAACTAAAACGAACACTCTTAATCAATAGGTCTGCGCTTGAAACTGCCACAAGGTTCGCAAGTGAGGGGACTTCTTGGATTTGCGGAAATGGCACGTTTTCTTCACTTGTCAAAAAACTGTCGAGTGGGACTGTTAGCTCATTGAGTGTTATGTTTAAATGTCCGTCTATCTCTTCGAGTAAGTCTGGTGGTAACGAGTGCTGAACCGTTGAACCGAGTGGGAATAGTTCAAATCTCAATCCGGCTAATGTGAAATGTTTAGGTGTGAGTCCATCTAATGCCAATTGTCCGTGCTGAAGTATACAGTACCCTGTGCCTATATCAAATTGGAGTTCTGTGACATCAATTGCACCATCGTCTGCCTTGAGTCGCATCTTCATGTTCTGGATCGGCTCGTGAAAATTCTTCAGATGGAGCTGCAACGCTTCAACAGAAACATTCCCTACCATATATGGGGAACGACCTGTACCTTGTAGTGCTAAATCTATGTCAACCGTGCCGTCCGCCTCTGAAAAGAGCGTATCAATCCCAGGAAAAAAATTGAGGGGCAGTTCACTACCTCGAAGACGCATGTTGATCGGTTCCGCGAGGAACCGCTCAGATATGTCCATCGCCGTGAATGTTAGGTTAAACGGAATAACACCCGTGAGCGTTAACATATCTGTCCCATCTTTTAGCGTGATTCCAATGAGTTCTATCTCACTGTTCCTGTATTGGACATTTCCTGTCCACTCTTTTTGATTGAGGGTGCCGCTCCATGCTGCTCTGATATTGGGGGCATCAAGCGTACCGCCAATATCAACCTCCATCAATGCTGTCACCATAGGAGATGTGAGTTGTAAGGGGATATGCACAGCGAGGGTCTCCGCAGCCTCAGTGATTCCGCTGGGATCAGAACTGAATTGGAGCGGTGCGCTGTTCGTAAGACGGAAATCGTAGCCATCAAGTTCCAGTTCGTTTATTTCACCAATTACCGTAATCTGCTGTGGATCTAAATCTGTACCCGTGAGTTTAACATGTCCTGAAGCGACACCATAGTTCCCAACCTCTACTTGTGACGCTGACACATCAATTTCAAAATAGTTGTAGGGGTTGGGTGACCCAACCCCTACAACTGCTTTTCCTTCGGCACGATAGGTGCCATCTCCGATCTGTCCGTTCGCCTCTGCTTTTTGAACACGTACAAATTCTGCATCGAAGTTCATATCTACGCGAAGTTTCTCCAATGTGATGGCCGGGATATAAGAGGCAAAGCGAATCAAACGCTTTCCGACTGTTTCAGCGTATAGTCGCACAAAAGGTTCAGCGAGCGTGCCGCCAATTTCCAGTGAAGCCCCCAAAATTCCAGTTATACCGTTACTGGAACCAAGATTATTGACAACTTCCATCGGCAAGGTGGCGAGATCCAAGGCAATTGTATCAATACGGAGGTGTAATTTTGAGTTGTTAACCTCTTCCGGATGAACATCAATGTACCCTTCCAAATTCATATCGTTACCGAAGAGTTTGAAAGCGCAATCCTCAAAACGCAGCGTCTCCTCCTGATATATTATTGCCCCGCCCGCATCCGTTGCATCAATATTGCCAACTTCTGTTTTTAGTGTGAGTGCCGGGATTGTCCATTCTAACCTGACAATGGGTTGGGAGGATGTTCCGGTCACTTTCAAGTCGTAACGAGCAGTACCGGCTTGCAGCATACCAAGCGGAAGTCCCAACGCGTTTCCAAATGGCGGCAGCGCGAACTCATCGGATACAGCGCGCAGATTCATCGTCTCGCTTTTTGCATCAAATGTCCCTGTCAATTCCATAAAGGGTAATTTATCTTCGGATGCCCTTAGAGAGAGTGCGTCGATTGTCCATTTGTCGTCCTTGAGATGCAAGCGAATTGGTTCGAGATTTGTGAATTCAAATCGATGTTCTGCTGTGTTCTCGTAGCGAAGTTGGGAAGTGGTTACGAGAATATTAACATCATAAGGATAGATCTGCTTTTTGTCGGATTCAGCGGTTTTGCCTTCCGATGATGGTGCCAGGTCCTCCAATGTTCCACTTATTGATGCGCTCCCATCAGCGGTACCTGTAACCGGTGCAAGCGCGGGGTGCAAGATGCTCAGAATCGGTTTAACCGCAAATGCTTTGTTGTCTGCTGTGAAATGGTAGGGGTTTCCGGTATCCATACTGACGTAACCCCGAATCTGACTCGTTCCGTCAAACCCGTGTCCATGGAAATCGAAAATGTCGGGTTCACCGGTGGTGTTTTTCCGTTCAATGAGTTTACCGAGCAGATAGACATCACCGAGCAAATGTTTGGTGCCGCGTTCGTTGTTTAAGAAGGTTACGTCTGAGAAATCGAGTTCAACCCGAAAATCGGCATTTTCAGGTTTTCTGAGGGTTCCAACAACTCGAACATCGAATTCTCCTTCAAAGGGGAAATCGGAGATGTTTGCTGCTTTCGCAATCTCCTCAAAGCGTACAGGGGCATCGCTTTCGAGGAGGAAGTCGTAATCAGAGTTGGAAGCGACCGAAACGTTGAGCGTAACCTGCTGTCCGCGTGTTGTTATTTTAAAGTTCGGCAGTGTGACGTTGTAATCCTCAATTTCTAAAGGTAGCGTTAGGGGGTCCAAATGGACACCCCATGCCACACCTTTGGTGACACTGAAGTTCGCCCTGCCATCCAGATTGATGAGCGTTCCGTCTAATTTGAGTTCGCCTCTGATCTCACCATCTACTGGATATTCTTGACCTAACAGTACCCTCGGATAATGTTGAACGTAGACAGGATCCGCGACAATGCTGAAATTGGCAGGGAATTCGCCTTCAATATCCACAGTGCCGGTGATTGTTGCGCGACTCTCATATTCGGTTTTAGTCGTTATCAGTTGTCGGCTGTCGGAAGAATAGTTTTCAGTTTTCAGTTGTCGGTTGTCAGCCATCAGTGAAGAGGTGCTTGATTCATTATAACCTTCTCTTTGCTGATTGCTGACTGCTGATTGCTGACTGCTGACTGCTGACGACTTTTCTATCGTATTTTTCGTCAGCAACCCGTTTTCAATAGATACCTTGCCATCGTGATAACGAAAATCACCCGTCAGTAGACCAATCGGGATGTCGTTAAAGGTTGCCTCTGGAATCCCTATGGATCCCTTCAGTATGCCGTCGGACAGCTGCGCGGACAATTCCGCTGTCCCCCCAATATCGGCACTTTTGGCAAGTTTCATGAGGTTGTCAAAGTTGATACCGGACAGGCGAATATCTAAAATATCTTGCTGCGCTAAGGGGAAGGGGCCTGTAATGTTAATCTCGGTTTCATTGAGGTTGCCATCGGCTGTCAAATTGCCATCTGCTATTGTGCAGTTGAGCGTTGAATCCTCAAATTTGATGTCGTCGAGAATTGTCTCCATCACTGCTATCTCGCTGTCAAATTTGAGGCTTGAGAGGTCTGTGCTATTGCCGTTGAATTCGGCTGTCCCTGAGAGGATTCCTATGCTATCTGCGAGGTTTTCTGGGAGTTCGACGAACATTGACAGGAGCGGTATCAGTTGCACTTCTGTGAGAGACCATTTTCCGTTGTAGTTAAAAGGATGATTTACCAGTTGTTGAAATTGCTTCAACAGGTTGCCTTCGAGTCGGTTTTCTAACGTAACGCTTCCTTCACTGGTCATAGTGCCATCGGCAGCTTGTGCCCGGAATGTCTTTAGTGTGAATGTTGGTGTCGGTTCAGAATTGAAATTCGCTTCAACATTGAGGTCCGCCAACGCTATGCTGGCGAGGATTGTATCCTCGCCTGTCTGCGAATTGTTCTTAGCAATAGAGAAGGTCGGCATCTCTGCAGTGAGTGTGCTGTCTAAAGTGGAATCTGTGCCGTTCATTCTCAGATTTGCTTTTACAACACCTTCAAGGTTTATATCTTCACTGAGAAATTGCTGGACATCAGCAACATCGAGTTCTAAATTGACACGACCGTCCCAAGAAAAAGGGGTTTTTCCATGGGTATACCTGCCTGTAACCGTCAGGTCTGAGTTGCCAAATTTGATGTGGAGATTCTTTAGTTCGTTGCTATTGGCTAAGATCGAAAACTCAGCATCAAAGTTGTCAATTGCCGTTTCGGAACCGTTAAACGTAAAACTGCCAGTCTCGATTTTCAGAGTTCCGCCGTGCTTCCATGTATTGAGAGGGCCCTCCACTTTAACAGAAATTCCATTGATCGTTAGGTCAAGATCCCGTTGTGTGTCAATGTAGTTGATCGTTCCATCAGTAAAATCGAGCAGTTCAATTGCAAAATCGAACTGTGGCGTATTTTTACTGGAGGGATCTTGTGGTGGATCTTTACTGGACGGATCCTCTTGAAAGATGTTGGATAGATTGAGACTCCCATCAGGATTCTGCTCCGCATGGATCTGGGGGTTATCTACCTTTAGTTTCTTCACCTCGAATTTACGAGTTAGAAGTCCCAGCGGATTGTATATGAGGTTGACTTGCCCTGTGGAAATTACAGGTTTGCTTTCCTTGGAAATCTCAACGTTTTCAACACTGACACTTCCTAAGATATTCCCCTCTATCTTGCCAATGCTTGCGGTGTAGTCATCCGTTATCCGATTTTTTAGTTCGGTCTCCAATCGTCTCTCTACCAAATTGAGGAAAGTCTGTGAACGAATGAAAAAGAAAGTGCCGAATAGCACGATGATGAGAAATATTCCGATGAAAATAGATATTTTTTGGAGCCTTTTTCGCATCTTCGTTTTCCTCTGGGAGCGATCAATTTTCAAAGACTTCGTGAGCCTCCGCTACAATCTCAGCAGTTGTTTGTTGAGGTTGTAGATAATCTTCGGGATCGCGTGCTTGAGAATTTAGGTCGATTGTGAGCCAAAGCAGATATTCAATATTTCCAATGTCTCTGTGAATTGGCGAGTAGGTCACGCCCATCACTACAGCTCCGAGTTTCTCCGTGACGAAAGCACTCAGGTTGTCTATTGTCTGGATATGCACGTGTTTATCGGATACAATGCCACCCTTTTTGACGTGTGCCTTTCCGGCTTCAAATTGCGGCTTGAGCAGGGCAATAATATTATATCGGTTATCGTTTAAAGAGGACTCTGATTCAGTCAATCCACCTCTTAACTGACAACCGAAAGGTTTTTCGCAGAAAAACCGAACCGATGCCTGATAACCATTTTGCTGCGTGAGAAGTTTGATGACGCTCGGTAGCACTGTCCTTAGCGAGATAAAGGAGACATCAATTACAGCGACAGAGATAACGTTTTCGCTGTCGCTCAACGCTTCTGTTTTTAGGCGTGCTGGTGTTAGGTGTCGGATGTTCGTCCTGTCAATCGTCTGAACTTGTGGATGCTTACGGAGTTTCCAGGCGAGTTGTCCATAACCGACATCGACGGCATAGACGAATTTTACGCCGTGCTGGAGGAGGCAGTCTGTGAATCCTCCCGTTGATGCACCGACATCAAGCGCGACCCGATTTTGAACGTTTACATCAAAGGTATATAACGCCTTCTCTAACTTGAGTCCACCGCGGCTTACATATTTTTGTTGCTGCTTCACGACGACCTTCGCATCGGTAGGAATCTGCTGTCCCGGCTTAATTTGCGTGTTCCCGTTAACGGTCACTTCACCCGCGAGGATGAGTCGTTTCGCCTGTTCCCGGCTCTCTACGAAGTCGTGCTCTACCAGAAAAGTGTCTATTCGTTGCATTGTTTTTATTTAAATGTCTTGGCATTACTCTTGCTGTCGCATTGCCTTTGCTGTACGGACGATTGCATCGGCATCGCATTTGCATAGCGCATAGAGATACTGGACATCCCCATGCTCAACAAAATCGTCTGGGATTCCGAGATTCGTAACCTGCACGTCTTTGATATCCGCTGCAGCGAGTGCCTCCAAAACAGCACTTCCGAAACCTCCCATCACTACGCCATCTTCAATCGTAATCACCTTACCGATGCGTTCCGCAAGGGGAAGGATCGTTGCAGTATCTAACGGCTTTACGAAGCGTGCGTTTACAACCGTCGCGGAAATGCCTGAATCCGCTAAGGTTTGTGCAGCTTCAAGCGCGGGGTAAACTCGGTTGCCAATAGCGAGCACAAGGACATCTTCACCCTCCCTAACGATTTCACTTTTTCCGATCGGTAATGCCTTCGGTTCCGCAGCAATCTTTACGCCTATGCCGGTGCCACGCGGGTAGCGAAACGCAATGGGACCCTCTTCATAGACGAGAGCCGTTTTCACCATAGCGCGTAATTCGTTTTCGTCTTTCGGTGCCATTACGACCATGTTTGGAATAGAACGGAGATATGCCAAATCGAAAACGCCGTGATGTGTTGGTCCGTCTGCGCCTACAAGTCCGGCTCTGTCCAAGGCGAAAATGACCGGAAGGTTTTGGATGCACACATCGTGTAGGACCTGGTCGTAGCTGCGTTGGAGGAAAGTAGAATAGATGGCGGCGACGGGACGCATCCCTTGTGCAGCGAGTCCACCGGCAAAGGTGACAGCGCACTGCTCTGCCAATCCGATGTCAAAGCATCGACTCGGAAACGCGTCAGCAAACTTATCAAGTCCAGTACCACCCGGCATCGCTGCTGTCACACCAACAATCCGCGCATCGCGTTTCGCCAACTCGATCAAAGTTCGGCTGAATACTTCCGTATAAGACGGTGTTGCCGGTTTCGGTTTGATTGTTTTTCCGGTCTCCAGATTGAAGGGACCACTCACACTGTAGAACCCAACAGGGTCTTCCTCTGCTGGTGTATAGCCACGTCCCTTTTCAGTTACGACATGGAGTAGGATGGGACCGGAGAGACTGCGAATGCCAGTCAGGACAGGTATTAACGCCTCTAAATCGTTTCCATCAAGTGGACCGAAGTAGCGGAATCCGAATTCTTCAAACAACGTACCCGGTTTCAATGAAGCCTCAATTTTGCGCGCAACCTGCGTTGCATCTGCCGGTATTAAGTTCAGCAATTCTTTGACACCAGAGCGGAGGAAGTTATAGTGTGGTGAACTTGTGAGTTTATGAAAGTGTTTTGAGAAGGCACCGACAGTCGCTGAAATAGACATGTTGTTGTCATTGAGGATGACGACCATATCGTTTTTGAAGTCGCCAGCAGCGTTCAACGCCTCAAACGCCATCCCGCCGGTTAATCCACCGTCTCCGATAACAGCGACAACTTTGTAATTCTCATTGGTAAGGTCTCGCGCAGTGGCGATGCCTAACGCGGCAGCGATGGAGGTGCTGGAGTGTCCGGCACCAAAAACATCGTATTCGCTCTCAGCTCTGCTAAGGAACCCACTGATCCCCCTACTTTGTCGGAGGGTTGGAAACGACTCCCTTCTGCCGGTCAGTAGTTTATGCGGATACGCTTGATGCCCGATGTCCCAGATGACTTTGTCGCGTGGAGTATCAAACACTTTGTGTAACGCTACCGCCAATTCGATGGTTCCGAAGTTCGGCGCGAAATGTCCTGGATGCTCTGAGAGCACCGCTAATAGATAGGCGCGCATCTCTTCAGCAAGTGCCTTGAGTTCATCAATCTCCAGTTTTTTTAAATCTGCGGGGCTATTGATTTTTTCTAAGAACATATTATGAATCCTATTTTTCTATGAGTTATCTGCTTCAAGAACGTTTTCTATGCGTTGTTCAGCATTTTCAAGCATCTGCCTGCATGATACGGCCAAACCGATGCCTTCTTCAAAGAGTTTGAGGGAGTCCTCAAGCGGTAGTTCGCTGCCTTCCTCGAGTTGTTCAACAATCCGTGTTAGTTTTGTGAGTTTTTCTTCAAATGTCATGTTTTGTCTCCACTGAAAAATAGTTTTAACCATCAACTCGCCTCTGTTCTAAATGTTAAAGCACGAGTTGATGGTTAAAGTTTCTGTTAGCCATCGGAAACCGTCAGCAATCAGCGGTTAACCTGCAATAATTAGCGGTCAGTCGCTTCTTACGTTTGATGATCTTCGCCCAGTAATTCTTCAATGCGGCAAGCGAGATGTCCCTGTGCCAATTGGACCTCAATTCTATCGCCAACGGATACCTGTTCAGCTGCTGTTAATACCTCACCATCCGTTTTCCGACTAATACTATATCCGCGTTTCAACGTAGCTAACGGACTCAACGCATCAAGTCGCTGGACAAGTGTATGAAGTCTGTTCTCACGATCAGAAAAGTTACGTCCTACAGCCGATCGACACGCTACATCTAAGGTATCCACTGTTTGGTAGAGTTGGTAGATAGTGTCCTTGCGCCGCGTCGGTGCGAGCCGCGTCTCAAGTTCCTGTATGCGTGTCTTATGTCCCCGCAGTTGGTTTTTCGTTATCTCGCGAAGCCACATGTCGAGTCCATCAAGTTGTGCGAAAAGTTCGTCCTGATCTGGGACAATATGTTCGACCGCTGCTGAAGGTGTTGGGGCGCGATGATCTGCCGCCATATCGGCAATGGTGAAATCTGTTTCATGCCCGACAGCGGACACGATTGGAATCACAGACGTAAAGATTGCCCGCGCGACTATCTCCTCGTTGAATGCCCAAAGGTCCTCAATCGAACCACCGCCGCGTCCAACGATTAACACATCTATATCCTCTCGCTGATTCATTACCTCAATTGCCTGCACAATTCCTTCTGGTGCCCCATCGCCTTGTACAAGCGTCGGATGCAGCAACACTTCGACTAACGGATACCTTTTGCGAAGTTGCTCACAGATGTCTTGGAACGCTGCACCTGTTGCTGAGGTGATCACGCCGATTTTCTTCGGGAATTTTGGCAGTAGTTTTTTGTGTTCGGTGTCAAACAAACCCTCTTCGGCGAGTTGCTGTTTCAATTCCTCAAAGGCTCTTTGCAACGCACCAATTCCAAGCGGTTCTACGGCATTAACTGTAATTTGATATGACCCTTGAGGGGCGTAGATACCGACCCGTCCTTGGACCAGCACCTCTTCGCCATCACGTGGTAAAAACCGAAGTCGAGCTGCACTACTCCTGAAGAGAACACAACTGATTTGACTATTCGCATCCTTGAGCGTGAAATAGGTATGTCCAGAACCTGCGCGCCTACAATTTGAAACCTGCCCTTGCACCCATACCTTTTGAAGATGTGGGTGTTGCTCTATCAGATTTTTCAACAAATCTGTTATTTCACTGACACTACGGACAGTCTTTGTTGGCATCGAGAATTCTAATTGCATAATAGTTTTCAGTTTTAATAGTACTCGGTTTTCAGTTATCAGTTTTCAGTTACAAGAGATTTTTGATAGTCCTAAAGTCTCTTTCTGAAAACTGAAAGGATTTTTGAAAAAAATCCGTACTGATAACTGATAACTATTCCTCCGACAACCAATTAATATTGCTGTTGTAACGGCACAATGCTCACTGCCATTCCTGTTGCTTCGTCTAATTCTATCTCAGCACCGCAGAGTTTGACGTTGTCTTTGGCAACGGCAAAACGGATGGGCATCATCGTCAAAAACCGCTCAAGTACGTGATCTATTCGCGTGCCGATAACGGAGTCGTAAGGTCCGGTCATACCGACATCTGTAATATAAGCGGTGCCTTGCGGGAGGACACGTGCATCCGCTGTCTGAACGTGGGTATGTGTGCCAATTACCGCACCAACCCTGCCATCTGCGTGCCAACCCATCGCCATTTTCTCAGAGGTCGCCTCTGCGTGAAAGTCGAGGAGGACGTGTGGTGTTACCGCTTTTACTTCAGGTAAAATCTCGTTGAGGGCGTGAAACGGGTTGGTGTAGGGACTCATGAAAAGCTGCCCGGCGAGATTGATGACACCGAGTTGGGTTTGTCCGTCATTCGATGTAACAATCGTTACACCGCGTCCGGGAACCTCAGTAGGATAGTTCGCGGGTCGTATCAGCTGCGGCGTTGTAGCTATAAAGTCGAAAATATCTTTATTGTCCCAAACATGATTTCCAGTCGTAATTGCGGAGACCCCAGATGCCAAGAGGTGGTCAACGATTTCAAAGGTTAACCCTTTTCCACCCGCCGCGTTTTCTCCGTTAACAATGATAAAATCGTAGTCGTGCTGATGTGCTTGCAGAAATTGTGTTGTCGCTGTTCTACCTGGATTTCCAACTACATCTCCAATAAACAGTATTTTCATTTTTAATGGCTTTCGGCTATCGGTTTTCAGAGAAATAGTTATCAGTTTGCCTCGCAGTGGGAGTTATCAGTTAAAGACAGATATGATTAAATCAAACCGCTCTTCTTTTAACTGAAAACTGAAAGGATTTTTGAAAAAAATCCGTACTGACAACTGATAACTATTCTTGCTGATTGTTGATTGCTACTCTCCTTCTAACTCTGCGAGTGTGAAAACGGATGTGAATGAACATTCGAGCGCATTAATTTTTGCCTCACCGCCTGCTTGTCGGTCGATAACTGCTATAACATGTTCGACTGTGTATCCCTCGGCGCGGATCTGTTCAATAGACGTGCAGACCTGTCCCGCGGTTGTAATCACATCCTCTATAACGACAAGTGTGCTGCCCTCCTTAGCACCACCCTCTATGAGGTTACAGGTGCCATAAGTTTTCGCTTCCTTTCGGACGTAGAAACAGGGCAGTCCTGTTTGCAATGAGAGCGCAGTTGCGAGTGGAATACCGCCTAATTCTAAGCCTGCTAAGCCGTCACATTTCGACGGGAGCAGTTTCGCCATTTCTTCGGCGATCGCAGTGAGTAGCGTTGGGTTACTCTCAAACCGGTATTTGTCCCAATAGAAGTTGCTTATATTCCCAGAGCGGAGTAAGAATTCTCCTGTAAGATATGAGACGGTACGAATCTGTTTTGCGAGTTCTGTTTTTGTCATTATTAGTTGTCAGTTATCAGTTATCAGTTATCAGTTATCAGTTAAGAGGTTTTGGGAATATCCCAACTCTCTTTCTGAAAACTGAAAGATTTTTCGCAGAAAAATCGTATTCTCACTGCGAAGCAAACTGATAACTATTAAAATACCTCAATGTGTGCGGTTTCTCCTGCTATCACTTCTCCGATAACAGCGGCTTCGGGGCAGTCGGCGGCGTGGAGTTCTGCTAACGCTGCATCGGCATTCTCAGCAGGCAGTGAGAATAGCAAACCACCGGAGGTCTCCGCCTCCATCAGAATATGATGCATCGCTTCGCTATCTGTATGGAACGTAACCTTGTCCTCAAGGAATGTCATATTCGCGAGATAGGCTTGCGTGTAAGTGTCTTGAGCAACGAGTGCAGGCGCGTCTGCAAAGTAAGGCACTGCACTGCTGTCAATCTTCAGACGAACATCGTTCCCTGCTGCCATCTCCGAAGCATGTCCTAACAAACCGTAACCCGTGACATCCGTACAAGCACTGGCACTGTATTTTAGCATTACAGCAGCGGCAGAGGCGTTAAGCCGGGTCATTGATTCAACAAGTTGTGGGAGGACTGCATCACTGATTTTATCGAATTTCAAACCAGTCGTGAGGATACCGATGCCGAGGTTCTTAGTTAGAATAAGGACTTCACCCGGACGCGCCCCGTAGTTTTTGACGAATTTCTCTGGATGCACGACACCCGTTACGGCGAGTCCGTACATCAGTTCCGGTGCATCCACCGTATGTCCACCGACAAGCGCGGCACCTGCCTCAATAGCCTTCTCCGTTCCACCCTCGATGATGTCGCCGAGGATAGGAAGTGCAAGGTCGGCTTTGGGCCAACAGGTGATGTTCAACGCCGTTTTTGGGACACCGCCCATGCTATAGACGTCACTCAGCGAGTTCGTCGCTGCGATCGCACCGAATGTATAGGGGTCGTCCACGATAGGTGTGAAGTAGTCCACCGTGTTGACAAGCGCGATCTCGTCGGAAATGCGGTAGATGCCTGCATCATCGGAGGTTTCGGTACCGACGAGCAGGTTCGGATCGGTGGATTTCGGGATTTTACCTAAAATGTGTGCAAGCTCACCCGGAGCGAGTTTTGATGCTCACCCAGCGCATTTCACAGTTGCTGTTAGACGGATTTTCTGTTGTGTCATAATAGAGTTGTCAGTTTTCGGTTGTCAGTTATCAGTTAAAGAGGACGCTGATTTAACCAAGCCGTCTCTTAACTGATAATTGTTACTGCAGATCCTCCAAGACGGACTTTACGTACGCAACGCTCCGACCATCTTGATGGAATTGGTCGCCGTCGCGGATACCCTCAATCGCCAGATAGCCATCGTAGCCAGCATCAAGCACCGCCGCGATCGCGAAGCGGTAGTCGATTTCGCCATCGGGCAGTGGGACTTGGACGTAGATAGCCGTTTCCAGATCGGGTATATGCACACGATAGAGGCTCTTGCAATGCCAATAGTTGACATGCGGTGCAACAGCGACAATTGCCGAGTCACACGTCTCCTCTGGAATATCGTAAGTCCAGTAGATATTCCCTAAATCCGGGTTTATCCCAACGTTCTGTGCGTCGATTAGTTCTAACAGCCGTAGCGTTGACGAACTGTTGTCCGCTATTGAGTTTTGATGGATTTCTATGGAGATCTCAACACCGAGGTCCGCGGCGATAACGGCGGCTTCACTCACAGCCTTGGCAGTCCGTGTGTAGTCTTCATCACTTGCTTGGCGGCTTGATCCTTGTGAGACGGATTCGCCACGATACGTGCCTTTTCCCCCTGGATTGTCGGGGGGTGTCGTAACAGTGGAATTAACAATACCGGTGCCCATCTTCGCAGCGAAGTGAACGGCATCGATCATGCGTTGTTTGTTAGCTGCAGCGACTTGTGGGTCCCTTGCAGCACCACCACCGCCACGAATTGCGACGCACGGCATCCCTGCGTCTTCAAGTTCTGAGCGGAGCGTCTTGGCTTCAGCGTCAGAGAGGCTCATCGCGGGGAGTTCAATTCCCTCGAATCCAATCTTGTTCGCGTGTTTCAAAAACCGTTGTCTATCTGTTGGGTCAGTGGGTAACCCCCCACCGTTGTATGGGTACGATGCACATCGTCTAAAAGCGTACGCTATCTTCATCGCGTCTCTCCTTCAAAAAGGTATGCTACAGCCTGCTGAAATTCTTGAAAAAGTTGAGGGTTTAGAGCATCCATTGCTTCGGAAGTCTTCCGAGCATCATTGCTGTCGGAGGACTCTTGTTGGGGTGCTGTATCTTGGACATCGGATTGTGTACTCACACCGCTATTCTGGTCAGATAGTTTAGCACACTCTACGCTTTTTTGTAAAGCGACATCTCGGTCTGAAATTGCACCGAGGACACTGCGGTAATACCATGCCTGATCTTCAATACCGCCATGAAACCGCTCCCACACAGTATCACCAATGACATCGTATTCTGAAATAATAGTGCGTAGATTGTGGAGTTTGTCGGCACATGTTACAATGCAGACTTCAGGGCTGGCGGTTCGTAACGCTTCGATGCGTTCGGTTTTACGTGCCCGCCACCGCAACGCTTTGTTCTCTGAACAGCCATCGACGATATTTGCGATATGGTCTCCGAAACGTTCCCGAATAAATTCCAATGTCAGTTCGGTGTCTTCAACAGTATCGTGGAGGATGCCTGCAATAATCACCGCTTCGGCGCACCCCGCTTCCATTAAAATGAGTCCGACGGCGTAAGGGTGTGTGATGTAAGGCGTGCGAGTGCCTTTCCGATATTGCCCGTGGTGGGCTTCGGCGGCGACTTCTATCGCTTCTTCAATCCTGTTTTTCCCAGTACCGTTCTGCGTCATACTTTTCAATTGGTGCCTATAATTGTCGTAACTCACTGTCAAAAAATTCGAGACTTAAAGATTTTTAAATGATACACTAATTTGAAGGCATCCGTCAAGACATTTTTGTAATAGTACTCAGTTGTCAGTACGATTTTTCTGCGAAAAATCTTTCAGTTTTCAGAAAGAGAGTTGGGATATGGCCAAAACCTCTTAACTGATAACTGATAACTGATAACCAGTTCACAAGGAAAATATATTATGACAACAATCGCTATCGGCGGCATCATGCACGAATCGAATACGTTTAGCAACACACCTACCGATTTCGCTGCGTTCTCTCAGGTCCATGCGGGCAATATACGCAAAGTCTGGGGAGAGGCACATCACGAAATAGGAGGGTTTATTCAGGGCGCAACGGAATACGGTTATACGGCTTACCCGACGTTCATGACCTCGGCAACGCCGGCAGGGCGCGTAACAGATGACGCTTTTGACCGATTCACTGAGATGCTCATCCAGCACCTCAAGGCTGCGCCGAAACACGAAGGGCTCCTGCTTGCGCTTCACGGCGCGCTGGTCGTGGAGAGTTACCCCGACGGTGACGGCGAGGTTTTACGGCGGCTCCGCGATGCCCTCGGGCGAGATTTACCGATCGTCGTTACGCTCGACCAGCACGCCAACGTCTCCGAGCAGATGGTCGCTGAATCGACGGCACTCGTGATTTACAAGACAACGCCGCACATCGATCAACGCCAACGCGGACTACAGGCAGCGGAATTGATGATGCGAATACTTGAAGACGGGATTACACCCACACAAGCCCTCGTCAAACCGCCAATGCTCCTCAATATCTTGTACCATACCACCAACGTGCCGCCGATGGAACCTATCCTTACAGCAGCGAAACAACTGGAAGCGCGTCCCGAGGTCCTCGTCGCGAACGTCGCTTTGGGGTATCCGTATGCCGATGTCCATGAAGCGGGACCTTCTTTCGTCGTCGTCACTGATAACGACCTGCACCTTGCCCAGTACGAAGCCGATCGTCTATCAGAGATGTTATGGAACGTCCGTGGACAACTGACGTTGGATCTCCCAGATGCAGTGCAGGCAGTCGAGCAAGCCATCGAATCTGAAAGACATCCGGTTATCCTTGTTGAAATGGGGGACAATATCGGTGGGGGTTCGCCGGGGGATGGCACCTTCATTTTAGCGGAGTTGGTACGACAGAAAGCATCTGGATATGTCGTTGTCGTTTATGATCCAGATGCAGTGCAAAATTGCATTCAGGCGAGTGTCGGCAATAGCGTCTCGCTCCAAGTCGGTGGGAAAGCGGACACGCTACACGGGGATCCTGTCTCACTTCAGGGCAACGTCCGTCTCATCCACGATGGTCGCTATGAGGAGACGCAACCTCGGCACGGTGGTCAGCGATACCACGATCAGGGATTGACGGTTGTCGTTGCGGTGGGGGATTCTTTGGTTGTGCTAACGAGCCGACGGCAAACGCCGTTTAGCCTGCAGCAGTTATTGAGTCTCGGTATTGATCCTACTGCGATGCGGATGATTGTCGTCAAAGCTGCGGTTGCTTACCGTGCTGCTTATGAACCGATTGCTGGGCAGATTATTGAGGTGGATACGCCGGGGTTGACTGCGGTGAACCCGCTGCATTTTGAATATCACAATGTTCGGCGACCGGTGTTTCCGCTGGATTGAGGGATTGTCTGAAGCAGGATTTATAGGATGACAAGGCACAAATAGACACGTCCGAAATCGGATTAACCCTTTGAACCTGAATCAGAGGCGGCATCCATGTTAGTGGCCATAATATGTTGTTTGAGTGTTTCTATCTCTTGTCTGAGTTCTTGAATCTGCTCCTTTTGCGTGCGATCTTCTTTGCCGCGCCATGCCATAATGATTTGAGGTATACCGACAACTACAACAATAAGGCTTATTAAAGCGATGACAAACCCAAATATTATATTCAACCGTTTATCTATTTCTGAAAATTTGTCAGCAACATGTTTCATCACGCGATCCTCGGATGCTTTAAGGTCTTCCCTCAAGCGATCCTCGGAATCTGTGATGATTGAGCGGATCTTTTCAAGATCCTTTACAGTGAGCTCACTGAACACCGGTGCCGCAAAAATTAAAAATGCAGTGATAGAAATCAGGATTAATTTCATTTTTGCCTCCTCATCTTAGTTACAAATACCCGATTCATTTTGATATATAGTAAATCATATTTGCTGCCTGATGTCAAATAAATCCGTGATTTAGCCCAGGTGTTGTTATTGTCTGAATATTTTCAACCTCCTGCCGCGTATCCTCACGCAATGGACCCGAAAGTGCTGCACGATACCGGTTCACGGCGCGACTCGGATCCCCTGCCTTTTCATAACACGATGCTGCACTAATCCGATGCATTGTGCCCTCCAACTCCCGACCGAGGGCATCGAGCATCGGGGCAATATGTTCTTCATAAGTGGCAGCGGATAGCCAAAGCGGTTGCGCCGTTTCTGTCATACCAACTTCCCACAGTGCTTGTGCTTTGGAAAGAATCTCTGACTTTCGACGCATCGTCTCTTTAAGTGTTTGCGTGTAAGGTTCGGTTTTTGGGGTAGACATATTTTTACTCCATTCAGCGGTGGTAAGAGAATCGTATAAGGTGTCTGAACGTAAAGAAGGTGCAGGCAACCTGCGGGTTTTAGGCATTTTCTCCATTGTTGTCTGAAGCAGGATTTACAAGATTCAAGGATTTTCAGGAGAGGCACAAATAACACGCTTTGCTCCAGCGGAGCAACATTGCCTCGCAGTGAGAGTAGAACAGGATACCGCCCAACACCCGCACTCCAGCGGAGTGCCATGTGGATGGATTATCGCGGATGACACGAATTTGGCGGATTAAAAGCCATCGGTTTGATGCAGCCGTAGGTTGGGTTGAACGGGATATTACTGAAAACTCGGCATAGAAGATAACTCTCGATTTCACCGAAAACCTAAAATTACCAAAAACCGAGTGAAACCCAACGTCCCCTCACATTGTCAGCGTTTGGGTGTTGGGTTTCGCTATGGTTATCTATGCGGATGCGGCATTGAAGACAGAGATTCATCGCATACATTGTAAAGTTTTTTCACTTTCACCGCTCAACCCAACCTACAATGTGAACCATAATTTTCAGGATTATGGATGGCGTTTTCGTTTGAACCGTGGATTCTCGCGGATGACACGGATTTCTTGGATTAGGGGATATATTGTATCCAGATCGTCTTAGCCACAGCGGGGATATATGTGTAGAATATATAAAGAAATATACCTCATATCTCTACAGCCAATTTTATGCTTCGGATTTAAAAGAATGTGGTGTTTCTTAGGGGCTGTCGGTTCAATGCCGCCAGAGATGCACTCAGCATATTTTCAACCTCTTGTCGTGTATCATCACGCAATGGTCCTGAAAGTGCCGCACGATAAAGATTCACGGCTCGTGCAAGATTACCTGCTTTTTCGTAACAAGATGCTGCACTAATTCGATGGATAGCACCTTCCAATTCTCGTCCTAAACCATCAAGCATCGGGGCAATATGTTCTTCATAGGTGGCAGCTGACAACCAAAGTGATTGTGCTGTTTCTGACGTACCAATATCCGACAATGCTTGTGCTTTCGAGAGAATGTGTGACTTTCGGTTCATTATCTCTTTAAGTGCCTTTGTGTAAGGCTTAGTTTTCGGGTTATGCATCTGCTTCCTCCTTCCAGCGATGATAAGAGAATCGGATATGGTGTCCGCTTGAGGAAAAGGCACAAACGACAACATAGGCATCCAAGCCAAATGGATTTTCCAATGCTTGTGAAACTTTCTCTCGATGTCGCCGTGCAAGTTCGGAAAGTGTCTCTGTTCCACTGATTTCAAGAACACTCTGCATATCTAATGAACGATAGTCAGCACGGTCACCATAATTCATAACATCTAACTGTCCAAGGTTGACAATATGAGGTGTAAGAACAAACGCTAAGGCTGATGCTGCCATCTCTACTATCGGTTTTGTTTGTATAGTTGCTCGTAAACGTTCGGCGTTCCTCTCAGTTTCCTCCGACCATGAAACCTCAAGCATAAACTGTGTATCTTCACCAAGCCAGTCGGAAGCGATATTCTCGCATGTAACTTCAAACACTGCAGGTGAAGTCGAATGCAAACGCATCACTGCGACGCACGCAACAACGTGTAGTTCAAGAAACAAGCGCGGATGCCAATTTGAAATCCTCTCAATAGCACATTTGCGTATAAGCATAACTATTACACAACCTACCAAAATCATCTCATTTCGTAAATCTCTCGTGCTGAAGACTGAAGATTATTTTTTATTTTACCATAATTTCTGGTCTAAATCAACAGAAAACTGTTCGTCACTTACCCCCATTTTTTTTCGAGAGCAGTGTGTGGTTGATATTGTTAGGTTTATCAGTGAGAAAAGTAGTCATCTGCTGTAAACTCAGAATGGATCGCCCCTTGTATGTCTGTGAGTGAAAAAGGAAATAAGAAAGTGTTGGTTCCATAAATCCGTGAGAACGCGTTTGATAACAGTAATAACAGAAAAAGTTTTCCTGTTCTTAGTGTTATATGCCTTCTGCCAATGTGTAGAGGCTACCTTCTCATAACTGATAAAAAGCAATCCATAGGCGAAACAGGCAACCAACCAAAGTCTCTCAAGACGGGCCTGTGTCGGTTTTTTCAAGACGAGTTTTCCAAATCCGAAGCAGGACTTTATATCTCGGAAACCGTGTTCAATCTGCATTCGGCGTTTGTAGCAGTGATGTATCTGATGTCCAGAGAGGCGATTTGAGATGAGATACATCGGGTCTTTGAAAGCATCGTCTCTAATGATATAAAGTTGGAGCGGTATCTGCTCTTGCGCCTGATAAAGGATGTGCGGATACCAGCCATCTTCCAAGTCATCAAGTTTCTTCAGACTTGCGTCAAGCGTAATACCGACATGCCTCGGAACACGCATCACGAACAGAATATCCCGGGACTTGAGAAACTTGATGACGTATCGCGCACGCGCAAAACCACGGTCAAAGACCAGAACAGGACGTTGGTGCTGCTTCGACACCACCCCTAAAGCCTCTTGATACACAAACTCAGAGAAGTATTGGATGATCTCGTTATGACTTTTATAGATACCGTCGCGGATCTGCTGATCATTATAGATGAACCAGAACACAGGGATCGCACGATGTCGAAACGGGATCGCAACCACAAGTGCCTTCCACTCAGCAATGAGTTGCGTCTCATCAACGAGCAAATACAGATGGTCGTTGGCAGCCTGGCAACACCATCTCACAACCGACACAAACCACGCTGCCTTGAGCGCATCAATCGGCAAGGGCGTTTCAAGGAAACGCAGAAACCTTTTGTGTTTCGACTTCTCCCGGGCAACACTGATAGGCAAGCGAGACGCAATCTCGTTGATCCGAAATGTTCGCGCAACACTGATCGCAATCAAGACGAAGAGGAGATTACGCAAACTCGGTTTTTTCAGACCAACAGATTTGATTATTTCTTCAAAACGTGTTATCATGGTTTCTGGATTTACCCGCTTCGGGTATCTCTTTTTCATAAAATACCTCCTTACATGTTTTGTGAAGTTAGTTTACAAACTGTTGCTGTAAGGAGGTATTTTATCATAAACCGACTAAGTTTCTCACACTTTTAACAACAAATACCTTTCACCACAAACCTTCAGAAAAAAATGGGGGTAAGTGACAAAACTGTTCATCTTTTTACTCTGGTAGGAACAGTATGTTTATAGAAACGCATAGATTCAAAATGCTCCAGTCCTGTCAGGGCGATATGTTTAAAGTCTTTTGCCAGTGAATTGTCTAAACCCTATCAGGGTTTGGCTTAGGTGTTTCTTCAACATCTGCGTAGTACAGAATGGCTTAGACAGCCTACCACAAAACCGCATCAATCTCCGCCATGACCGCGAGCGTCTCCGCAATGGCTACCAAAATCGCACGATACTGGCGCACGTCTTCATGACGCAATACTTCTCCCTTCCGATCTTTTAGCCACTTTTCACAGACCTGATACGCACCGATCTCATATTCCCATACGTCCTCGGAGACATCCGTGAAATACTGGGTCGGATTGATCCAAACGCGTCCATCCGAATAGCGCGCTTTTTCGACGACCCCGTCGCCTTCACCTTCAAACCGATGCACCGCTGGAATCCGCACGTCTTTCAGGAGATGCCAATCTATCAGACGCTGCCCTAACGCTGCGAGGGTACGGAAGTGATCAATATCTTGTGGCAAGGGGATACGCGGGAAATCGTATTTTAGGAAATCATAGTAGCGTTGGCGATAGGTAGGACTGGACAAGATTGCATAGATATAGGCGAGGATATCCTCCGGTGAAATACCTTCGGGGAGGTTAAATGGGGCGGTCTGCCGGAGTTCCAACGCCTCTGAGAGTGCTGTGAGAAAGGTAGATTTGAAATTGAGCGACCGTTTTGTCGAGAATTCTAATCCTTCTGAATTTGGATACAGATAGAGTGGAAATACATGCCCCGATTCACTTCCTTTGTTTGAGATATAACGATTCTCGGTAATTTTGTCGGTTACAAAGATGTGTTGCCACGTGGAAGCTGCCGCAACGCGACAGACACAAAGAGCAAGGTTTTCCTGGCACAGATGAGGCATGATTGCAGGACGGGGCATACAATGAAATCCGCGTGATTTTCCTGTGTAATAGGTCCAACTTGTGTTAAACGGACGATAGTTGATAGGTTGGATATGCTGTTCCGCATTGGGATTATTACGGAGATCCGCTTGGGCAAGGTGAACCTTCCAATCCCGAGTATCCTTGCGCAGGTTATATTTTTTCCGTGCATCCTCGGCAGAAAGTGAAACGAAATCGGTTACCGTTTTGCCTACTTCTTCAGGAGTCCGATGAATCGTCAAGTTATCTCGTGCGGTAACAATTCCAATTGAACTGTTTTGGAAGATGTCAGTTATTTTCCATCCTGTTTCGTATTCTGCACTGTAGTCCGTTACTTGCGGCACAAAAAGGTAGTATGGCGATGTCGGTTGTAATTCACACCATTCGGTGGATTGGACATTGCTCTCCGAAAGAATCTCGTATTTCTCCTCTCGGCATCCCCAAATATCTGCGTAATAGACCTTTGTCGGTGCAAGGTTATTGCGTTCTTTGACGCACAACAGGATACAGACCCCCTGTGAGATGTCGAAGACATTTTCATCTCTCTGTGTTGTCGGAACCGTTTCTGTCTTTCTGCTGCTGCCGTGCAAGTTGAGTAAGTAAATGGCGTTGCAACCTTCTAATAGACTTTGCCGCATACCACGAACGGTAGATCCGTCAAGGAAATTATTGTTGACAACATAGCCGATAACGCCTTCACCATTTTTATCAATTCGCCACTGTGCCCATCGGATAAACTTCATATAATCATCTTGAAGTGCTTTTGAAGTATCCTCACCAAGCGGTTCTCCGTCTACCTGTTTGTAATCTTCAATGAGTTCTCCAATAAAAGTTAAATTTGCCCCTATACGACTTGGATTAGCGGAGTGGCGTTGATATGGCGGATTGCCGAGGATAACAAGCAGCGGTTCGTCACGTTTCACTGACAAGGCTGCGTTTGCCTCATCGGAGATAAACTCTGCAAAGGGCAAGGCTGGCTGCATCTCCCCGGGGTACTCCAACGTGTTGGTGAGATAGATACGGAGGCGTTCATTGGCACCCCACCCTTGTGCTTGTAGGAACAGACTCAACTTCAGATGCGCGATTGTATACGGGGCGACAAGCAGCTCAAATCCAAAGATCCGTCTGACAAGCTGGGCGTTGATATATTGCGTCCATTCACCTGTGCCGTAGGTCTCTGTGACGTATTCTTTGATGTGATCCAGCACTGTCAAGAGGAAGCCACCGGTGCCTGTCGCAGGGTCCAAGATGAGCGTGTTATCATCGGCGAGACCGTCGGGTCTGTTTAGGTCTGTTTTGAGGAGGCTATCGACGGATCTGACGATATAGGAGATAACCTGTGGCGGTGTGTAGTAGACACCTCGATCGACGCGCCGCTGCGGATCGTATTCGGCGAGGAAGGTCTCGTAGAAGTGGATCACTGGGTCTTCAAGGTGTGTTTGTCTGGTAAATGCCGTGCGGAGCATCTCTGTTGAGACGTTTCGGAGCAGCACTGCGATGTCGTCCAGAATATAGGTGATGTTCGTTTCAAGTGTCGGTGAGGCAACGTGATAAAAGAGTTGGATGAGGAACGGATTTGATCTTGGGAGTGCCTCAGCGGCGGTGTGTCGTGAGAAGTTGGTCGCATTCGGGAGTGTGCAGCGTGCGGCGAACAACCCATAAGCGAGGGTTTGGGCGTACATATCGGCGAAATCGTCCGGTGTCAACGTAGAGATGAGCGTCTCCTTGAACGCCGAAAACATCCGATAAATCTCGCTATCTTCATCGCTGAGTGTGGTTGCGATCTGTGTTTGGAGTTCCCGCGTCCGTCTGGCGAGGTATCTCGCGAGTGTTTCTGGAGAGGTAATTTGGACGTGTCCGGCGTTCAGGAACCGTTCCAATAGCGTCTCTAAATTTTCAGCTTCATCTTCAACGCTTGCTGTTGCTCGCAATGTTCCATCGGCATACAACCGGAATTCGACGAAGTTGGTGAGGATGAAGTTGTCAAGGTTCTCAATAAAACGTGAATTCTGTGTTTCGGCGTGCCCAGTGAGGTTGTCGAGGTCTCTGCCGTATCTTTCCGCCTCAATATAGCCGATAGGTAGCAAACCGACCATTGCGATGAAGTCCGGTCTCCCGATCTGATCCAGTTGTCTCGGTTCTTGTGTGAATGTGATGGTATCTCTACCGAAATGATCAACGCATAGTGCTTCAAGGAAGGTTTGGAGATGTGGGTATAGGGAGAGTTCTGGGGTTGCCTCGGTGCTGGTTTGCGTCCGGTGGATGTTTTGTAGATAACGGTTGCAGTGTGTTTGGAAGTTCATATTTATTTCAACCAATATGGAAATCCAGAAGACTGCTGAGACGCAAGAGGTCGGAGCACTTCAAACTTTCCATTCATTGATTTACGGGTTAAGACGATAATCCCAGCGTCGGCGAATGTGCCTTTCTTAATAAAATTGTGCTCAAATAGCAAAACGTCCTCAATACCGTCATTGTTAAAGTCAGCCCGCACCACCTCCTGTAACATTTGCCCCATACCGTTCCCCTCAACATTCAAAACATTTTGACTTTTTTGGGTAACGACGAGCTCTTGATTATCAACCTTTTGCTGGTAGGTTGTCTCTAAATCTCTGTCGGCATCCCAACTTGATTGCCCAGCAAGATTTTCAAAAAATATCTGGAAAGGGAGCAATTCTAAGTTGACGACTCCCACTTTGGCATCTGAGATAAAATTTTGTTTTGGTACCCTCGCTTTCTCAAGCGCGTTGAGCAATCCACAGGGATGCATGAAAAAAAATGACATCTTGTAGTCAAAATTACTATTTGGGTAGTAGCCCTGTTTAAGTGCATCATCATATTCTCTACAAGTTCGCACATAAACCGCGTCATCTCTCTTTTTCGTGAGCGTTACGCCATCAATATGATCATTCAGTCCGAGACGGATAGGCAGGTCCCGAAGAGTATCAATCTTCTCTTTAGCAATGGATTCCACTGTCGTTCCATCGGCAAACCGTATACTTTCAATGAATTGAAAAGTAACGTTGGATTCCTGCGGCGTTTTATTCGGGTTTTGCTGATCTGCTGCCAAAGACTGCTGGACATGGACATTTTGAGTACTTAAGATAAATGCCAATAAACATACAATGCTGCGAAAAAATTTGATAGTTGTCATTAAAGTTTCCTTTCTAAAGGCAGGTCGTTTTGGGACGCTTGCTCAACTGCATTATATCCTAATCTACCTCTCAGATGCAAGGCTTTTTGAAACCTGCACCCTGCAAAGCATTTGACAATAAAATCTCGACATGATATTCTTATGGGAACTGTCTGTTATAGAAGGAAACTTACACTTAGTATCACGATTTAAGGGAAGAGAAATGAGACGCTTTGGAACGCAAGGTCGTGTATACCCGGATAGACACTATATCGTTTCGCGTACGGAAGAGACCAATGATTTCATCAACCGGGTTCAAGAAGGACGCTATATTGTCCTTTTTGCCCCACGGCAAACCGGCAAGACGACCTTCTTTCGGTTAGCACTTGACGCACTCGCAAGCAGAGAACCGACCTATTTCCCAATTCAACTGAATTTTGAGGAGTATGAGGACTACCCCACTCCCAACTTTTACCGATCTCTTCATAGGGAAATTCATAAGGAGATTGAGAGAGTCTTTCAAAAAAGCGGAGAGACCCCATCCAATGGACTAACACAATTCTTACTACATACAAAAATAACTGATCACGTTTCAATGAGAGAGTTCTTTGAAGGGTTGGCACTGTTCCTTAACGACCACGCGAACTGGCAGCGGGTCATTCTCATTATTGATGAGTTTGACGGTATTCCGCATACAGCTATCAAAGGTTTCCTGCGTTCACTACGCTATATCTATCTGTCTGACACGATTCGATGTCCGCATAGTGTCGGCATTGTCGGTGTCAAGAATATCACGCAGCTCAACTACGACAGATCCATCTCCCCGTTTAATATTCAAGATGAGTTCAACTTGCCGAACTTCACACTTGAAGAGGTGCAAGAACTGCTTGGGCAATATACAGAAGAAGTCGGTCAGGCGTTTGATTCAGAAGTAATTGAATCTATCCATAGACAGACCGCCGGACAACCTGTTCTCGTCAACCGATTTGCGCAGATTCTCACGGAAGAACTAGACATCCCGAAAACCGAACCGATTACGATGACACACTTTTCAAAAGCACATACGCAACTTCTCCGTGGACGGAACACCAATATTGAACATTTGACGACCAATATCCGCAGGAATCCACGCTTTGAGAGCGTTCTGATGCGTATTATGGCGCGTGATGAAGGCGTAGACTTCAATCTTGACGATGACATTATCAGTGAACTTGCCACTTACGGAGTTATTAAAGAGGGTGCTGACGGTATGTGTGAGATTCTCAATCCGATTTATCTCTACCGTATTATGAGAGCATTCAAACCCCTCGTAAACGGGTTAGAGCAAGAATACTTCTCGGAAGATACCGGCGAAGTGCCTCGTGATTATCTCACATCTACAGGGCAGATTGAAATGGAGGCACTACTTGATAACTTCCGAGATTTCATCGCACGGGCAGGTTTCAGAATTTTGCAGGTGCCGGATACGCCACAAGAATCGGTAGGACGGCATCTCCTGCTTGCCTATCTTGACGAGTTTGTTAGACGTATTGGGGGTGTTATGCACATAGAAGTACAAACTGGTCGTGGCAGAATGGACATCCTCATCATGCACAATCAGCGAAAATACATTATTGAGACAAAGATTTGGCGAGGTGATAGTCGTTATCAAAGAGGAAAGAAGCAGCTCGCGGCATATCTCAAGTTAGAAGGAACAACTGAAGGATATTATATCGTATTTGATCATCGCCAGGATCCTGAGCCGCGTGTTGAGACTGAGACGATTGAGGATGTAACAGTCCGAAGTTATGTTATTCCTGTTGTGCAGGAACGCCCTTCGGATGAAGGAGTATAAAATGCCGTATTGTACCGTGTGTAAGATAGAAACTGATTATGAATACGATATAGCACTCTCTAACGGGGAGTACCTCCATTATTCGTGTATCCTCATGTTGCAAATGCAAAAACACGAGATTGAAACCGCCCTGCAAATACAGAAGCCACAACTCATTTTGTCGCTCTTTGTGCCGACTGAGGGAGCGCAAGAAGACATTGCCTCTGAAGCCGAGATTGAAGACTTACGCGCGAAACTCGCGAAGGTAAAATCCATTTTAACCGGACTTTATGACTATCTACCGTGTTGGCCTCCGGATTGGGAAGAGCGGAAACGGATTCTTATCCGGGAAAACGGTTCCTTCTGTTCAGATTGTGACGAGGAAGCAGATGTCTATTTAGTGCACGATATCCCGGTATTTGAAGGTGGGACGAATGAGTTGGATGCTCTCACCTTGTACTGTGCAGAATGTTACAGGAGTAGATACCGTGAAGTCGATATTTTTGGGACTTCTACGCTAAAGCCATCGCAATCAGAATTCTCGGAACAGTTTTCCGCAATCCAGTCTGCTATTGACAACGACCAAAAAATCCAGTTTGACTATAAGAAGCCGAGTAATAAAAGATGGATGACGCGCGTGGTGGTACCGGAGCGGTTCCTGAATATTCCGAATAGCCGAGAATCGGGTGAGACGTTGTGTGTCGAGGGGTTTTGCGAACTACGACAGGATACCCGCGTTTTCGCACTTGAGCGGATGCAGGGGTTAGAAGTGATTGAGGATTAGCGTGGATTGGTGATAAGGTTAAAATACCTACTGTAATTGAATCTCGCTCAATCAAATATTCATTGGGAAGCAGCAACTATGCAGGGATTGGATATTAGAGCACTCTATTACATTACGCATATAGATAATTTGCCCTCTATTCTTGCAAAGGGCATTCTTTCTCATGAAAGAATTAGATTAGAAGGCATCCAGAACACTACAATTTACCTTGAGCATCTTGTCAACAAGCGTGGAAAAAGATGCACTTCTGATGGTAAGAACCTTTGGCATTATGCAAATTTATTTTTTCAACCTCGTAATTCAATGTTGTTCGGTGTTATTAAGTCAAAGGGTAAACAGAATCTTACCGTTTTGCGCATTTCAAGCGCGGTGTTGCAGAGGCAAGGAGTTTTCGTTACAGATGGTATTGCATCCAACAAGTTAACTCAAATTTATTCCCGATCCGAAGGGCTGGAAGTAATTCAAGCACAACAGGAGATGCTCCAATCTGACTCATGGACTTCATGGAATCATTCCGACAAAATTAGGCGACAGTTGATGGCGGAATGTTTAGTTCCTAATCACGTTGATCCCAAGGATATTCAGCGGTTTATTGTCGCTGACCGGGGCGTTGCTAGCTCCGTTCGGACTCACCTATCATTTTCGGATGTTCAGAAGCTCGTTATTGCAAACGATATAGGTAGCAACATATTTACACCATTTGGCTAAAGATTGGGTTTTTTAAACTTTGCTGTATACCTGCAACTATCATATAAGCACTGCGTTAATAAGGATAGGAAGTCACATCGTAATTCAAATCGTTATTTAAAAGGAAAAACAATGAAAATAAAGAGTCTCTATTACATTACACATATAGACAACTTGCCTTCTATCCTTGAGCGAGGAATCCTTTCCCATGTAAAAATTGAAACGGAAAGGACACAATTCATTTCAATGTTCAAAAGGAAAACGGATGCTAAGGATAACATCAATAAAAGGCAGAAGGTTAAACTCCCAGATAGTAGAAAGAACCTGTTAAATTACACGAGCTTGTTCTTTCAACCACGTAACCCTATGATGTATCGCGCTATCTTTGAAACCGGTATAAACCGACTTGCCGTACTTGAACTTGCTGATGCAGTACTAAATAAACCAGAGGTTATCATCGCAGATGGCAATACGAGTGATGAATTAACGCAATTCAATCCTGCAGCTCAGGGTCTGCAAAAACTTCAGCAACAGCAGAAGACGATGCAAAGCGAGTGGTGGAAAGAATGTGACGGATCAAAGCGCAGGATCATGGCGGAATGTTTAGTCCCGGATCGCGTCAGTCCTGAATATATTCATTCAGTTGTCGTTGCTGACAGTGGAATTAAAAATTGGGTAGAGAAAATAGTTGAAGGTTCTCAACTACCTGTTATTTGTCAACCTGATATGTTTTTCCAACCTAAGCGTCGAATTGAAATTGGTAAAAACATTTCTCTTATTGATGGTGGCGATATATTTTTCTCTGAACTACAGACATTGACAGTTACAGTCAACCTTCAAGGGGTTATGGGAAAAGGCTTGGCACTGCGCGCCAGAGAACAATTTCCAGATGTCTATGTAGAGTATGAAAAAGCATGTCGCGCAAAGAAGATTACATCTGAGCGTCCTTATATCTATAAGCGCGAGACATCAGTTGTGGATGAATTGGCAGATCTCAAGCCATATTGTAGGCGGATTGAAAACCCAATGAAATGGTTTTTACTTTTTGCAACAAAACGGCATTGGCGTACAAACTCACGTATAGAAGACATTGAGAGTGGATTAAAATGGTTAGAAAAAAACTTTAAAGAAAAAGATATCCAGTCACTTGCGATGTCTGCACTCGGGTGTGCATTGGGAGGTTTAAACTGGGCAGACGTTGCTCCATTGATGTGTCAGTCCCTTGATAGAATCGGTATTCCTGTTGAGATTTATCTACCTCGTGAATACCCAATTGAACCTCAGCATCTAACGGAGTCATATCTCCTTGCCCCCTGATTGGTGAATTACTCTACTGACATATTTTTACATCTGCATATAACTTTCGTGGGGTTCGTCTAAATCAGCGAGGACGTTTGGACCGACCTTCAGGAATCTTCCGTTCAGCATCACGAATTGCCTGCCTGCGCCGGATACGTCTCTCCGTAAAAAGAGATATTCCCCGACAAACGTAATATCTGCAGCGGACATCTCCGCCAAGCCGTCGTCAGAGATGAGGAATGTGTCTGTTGTGTCGTGCGACTGAAGCGTGAAACCTGTCGCTAAAACGTCAGCATCTGTGCTAACGCTGAGGTCGGAAATTGTGGGATGTGATTTAGTGCCGGATCTCATCGGGAACAGAAGGGTGTTCAGCACTGCTGGCGATTCCTTGTTACTCCAATAGATAATGCTGTCCCCATCTAACGCTATTGAGATGTCCGTGATGTCCGACACGCCGATAAAGAGATTGCTATGGCGAGGGTCTTGTGTTCGGACGTATTCTGCATCGACGTTGATGTGAGGGTCTACTCCGCTGTCAAGATGGAAGGTTTGTTCCAGTGTCTGTGCTTCGGTACCGAGGACGAGGTCGTGTAGGACGAAGTATTCACCTTTGAGGTAGAAGATGGTGCGTTTATGGTGAGCGTCTGATGCCTGGTCCCACTTTTCAAACCAATCAAATTCGGGTGTTGCTATCCATTGCGTCTCAAGCGGATCGGACGCTGCGGGTGTAGTGTCAAGCACGCGGACTGAACCTGTTGTGAGGTGTCGTCCGTGTGCATATAATGTAAGACTTGATGGCTCCGATGGATGAGCATCAAAGAAGAGGTATTGTGCATCCGGTGTCCAACTGTCTCGCATTACGTAACAACCCGTGTTAGGGAGCGCGTGTGAGGTCGTATCAGGGTACGGGAAATCCTCACGCTGGAAGCTGCTATCGGCAATTGTGCAGAGTTCTATGGCATCGAAGTTGGGGGCAGGGAGGGGACCGAGTGGCGGGAAGGAATAGTCAGGTTTGCTTAAATGGATACATGTCGCTGTCAGTTTTTCGAGCAATGTTCGTAATTCTTCGATTTGTGTGTCGGGGTGAAAGCGGAGGAATCTGGCGAAGTCAGCGATTGCCTCGACTTGGGCGCGAAGGGTACGGTCTTTGTGAAAGCCATCGGTATGGAAGAACGCATCGGCTATCCACTTATAGCGGCGCAGTGCAAGCAGGCGAAGTTGTTCGCTGCCACGGAATTCAGGGAGTAAATGTGCAGCGATACCGATTTCTGTCGTTGCTGTGATTGCTGCGGTCGGGTGAACAGACAACCGGAGCAGGCATTCAAGGTAAGTTTTGGCGGTGGTATAGGTATCGGATCTTTCTAATAGAACGGAATCGGAATTACAAATCCCTCCTACAAAATCTCTCCGAAAGGTAGTGTATGCCGATTTTGCGGCGGATATATCGTCCGCTGAAACGGCAGATTTCACGGCTTCCATGCCCAGAAAATCCAAATTGAGTGCGTCAAAAAAGTCGCTATCGCTTAGGGGTAATTGGAATTGATATTGCGGCGTGAAATTTCGTTTGAGAACGGCGTTGTAGGTGATAACCGCAGATGCCAGAATCGGGAGGTTTTGTGCGTTTGTGAGCGAAAAGGCGATGTCGATTGGTAGCGTGAGATGAGAATCTGTCGGTGCGGGGGCAACCTCGGCAAGCACTGCCGATATCCTACCGAATCCAGCCAGTCGCCAAAGTTCCGATTGTGGAAGTGAGGCACAGACGCTCCCTGCCAGTGCCAATGCGCTTCCGGCTTCGAGTTTTGGACGGGGTTCGCCGTCTGGATACGCGTAGAGATACGCAGCGTGTTCTAACAGGATACGCGCAAGTTCTCGGTATCCTAACTCGGTGAGAGGTTCGTGTGCAGCGACTGCGACTGCTTCGATGACCCGTGCTGCAACGGATTCTAATCGCCATGCCGGATGTTGTGGTGTGAATTCGATCGGTGTCCGATTTGTTTCGGAGAAGGTGAATAATTCTTCAAAGTCGGCTACTGGTTCAAGTTGTGCGATGACGGGCAGTTCCTGCTTCGCAAGTGCTTGCGCCAGTAGATGGATATGTTCGGCTTGAAGGGTGGTATATTCTTCCAGCAGCATGTTGTGCCCCGATTTTCGAGTCTAATGGACAATTTGTGACATGATAACAGCATTCGGGTGGTTTGTCAATTGATGGAATAGAGGCATTCGACTTTCAACCATCAGCAGGCAGCGAAGTGTATCACTTCTATAGAGATGAAGTTAGAAGGAATACCGGTTAGAAACCTCGCCCATAGGTGTGACTCAGTGTCCCGTTAAAAAAAGAGCAGGGGTGGTAAGACCACCCCTGTTTGATGTTTCACAGGATTTTGGATTTTAGGCGGATAATGCTGAAACTGCAGCATCCTCGCTGTCGAATCGTTCAAAAAGGCTCGCGAGTCTGCTCAGAACAATCAGGTTACTGATATGTTTGCTGACATTGATGACCCCAACACGCCCTTTCTTTCGTGCTATAGCCGCACGTGCGATCATGAGCGCACCAAGTCCTGAACTATCGACTCTATTGACGTTCTCGAAATTGATAAGGATGCGGGGTGTGTCGGATGCCTGTATCTGCGGTGAGATCACATCCCATAATTCTGAGGCTGCGGTTCCCATTATCTTTCCACTGGGTTCCAAAATCGAGATGCCGTTTTGTTGGCGAATTTGCGTTGTCATTTTTTACTCCTTTTTTATTTTTCGTGAATTTTACTTCTTTTTTGAATTTTCATGCTATTTGCGCGTTTGCTTTAGGTATTTGTTTCTTTAGTCGGATACGCTGAGAAAAAGTTCGTTTTTTTCAGCGTATCTCATATTCCTTATGAATCGTGGATTTTAGGCGGATAATGCCGAAACTGCAGCATCCTCGCCGTCGAAATGTTCAAAGAGACTGACAATTCGGCTGAGAACAATCAAGTTCTTGATATGTTTGCCGACGTTCATGACACCGATGCGACCTTGTTTTCGATTTGAGAGGGCGCGTGCCTCCATAAGGGCACCGAGTCCGGCACTGTCGATCATATTAACGTTCTCGAAATTGATGAGGATGCGAGGGACATCGAAATCCGCGATTTGTGGGGAAATCGCTTCCCGTAATTCCGATACTGCGGATCCAACGATCTTTCCGCTGGGTTCCAAAATCGAGACACCATTTTGCTGGCGAATTTGCGTTGTCATTTTTACTCCTTTTGTTTTTTAGCCAAAACACTGAAAGCGTTAATTTACTTTTGAATTTTACACTGTCTTAAACGTTCAATTTAGATATTCGTTTACACTTAGTCGGATTTAATACCCAAAAAATTCCCTTTTTTCTCTGTTAATAAAGTGTTTACAGTGAAATCTACACTTACTTATACACTTGAAGGTTGGAAAAGTTGCAAGAAAATAAATTACCCTACTACAAACTACAAACAGGGTTGCTTATCGCACGCCTGAAAAACAATTTGACACAATCAAGGGATTATGAGATAATTTCGTATCTTGTATCATCTTTTGTGTTGCGCGTTTGTATGGCGCGCTTTTCAAAGAAAGGAAATTTTGACAATGGCAGTTACATTTCACCACGTTCATCTTCGTTGTGAAGATTTAGAAGGTGCAGTTCGTTATTACGAAGAGATGTTTGATGGCAAAGTTGATGAAACTGTTGAGGTCCGTGGCTTAAAGATTGTCCGGATGGAAATCGGTGGGGAGCGTATTTTCCTCTCACCTAAGTTCGGGGATATGGAAGTCGAAGACACCAGCGGCAACCCACGTTGGGGTGTCTACCAACTGGCTTTTACGGTAGAGGACTTGGACGCTGAGGTCGCGAAACTCCAGGCGAAAGGCGCGGAACTCGAAGATTTGAAACCCAACGGGTTAATGATGGCGTTCTTCAAGGGACCCGATAACGTTCAGATTGAACTGATTGAGGCTTAGCATCGGTGAAGTAAGCCGCGCAGGCAGTATCATGAAATTCAGCGAACTCTTCCATACAATTCAGGGGGAAGGGCAACTTATTGGCGTTCCCTCTGTTTTTTTCCGAACGAGTTATTGCAATCTAAGATGTGTTTGGTGTGATACACCTTACACATCTTGGGAACCTGAAGATAAGGACATCTCTGTTGCTGAAAGCGTGGCTGCGATCTCGCAATACGGCTGTAAACATGTCGTTATCACCGGTGGAGAACCGTTTATTCAACCCAAGGAATTGACAGAACTCTGTTATGAACTGGATAAACGGGGGCACCACATTACTATTGAGACGAATGCTACACTTTTCGCCGAAGTTGCGGCGCATCTCATTTCTATGAGTCCGAAGTTGCGTAATTCCAATCCGCCATCGGACAATCGTTTTTTCAAACGCCACGAACGCGAACGCATCCGTCCCGATGTTATCCGTAAATTTTTAGATACGTATCCGTGTCAAGTGAAGTTTGTTGTAGATACACCCGAAGATTTGGCGGAGATCCAAGCGTTAGAAACGGAAATCGGTATTCCTGCTGAGACGATTCTCTTGATGCCGCAAGGGACAACATCTGCTGTGCTACAACAGAAGCAGGAGTGGTTGGTTGACCTCTGTAAAGAGAACGGCTATCGCTATTCCCCTCGTGTGCATGTGGATATCTGGGGCGATAAACGCGGGGTCTAACTTCATTATGGATGATTTCCGGATCTCAACCTTATGGATTCTCGGTGGTCAATTGTTGATCGTTGGTTAAAGCGTAATGTTGGTGTCGTCAAAATATCTTGTAACTGATAACTGAAAACCGAAAACTGATAACTAAAATGAAATATGACATTCTACTGAAAGGTGGTACCGTCATAGATGCCGCGCAGGGTTTGAATGCGGTGCGCGATGTTGCGATTGCCGATGGTGTCATCACAGCGATTGAACCGGATATTCCAGAAGATGCAGCGACGCAAACCATTTTTGTTAAGGATAAATACGTCACACCGGGACTCGTTGATATTCACACGCATGTCTATTACGGTGTAACGACGTGGGGCATCAGAGCCGATGGGGTTTGTCCAACCGCGGGGACGACTACGGTTGTGGATGCCGGTAGTCCGAGTTGGGTGACGTTCCCGGGTTTCCGCGAATTCATTGCCGAACCGGCGTGGACGAACATTCTCACCTATATCCACATCTCTGGAATTGGACTTGTCTACGGACCTGTCGGTGAAATGTTCGATATGGCTTATGCCGATCCGGGACGCGTTGCAGAAACGTTAGAACAACATCGCGATATCACGGTCGGGGTGAAGGTGCGTCAAGGGAAGGGGCAAGTGGGTGATAACGGTGTTGAACCGCTGAAATGTGCTATTGAAGCAGCCGAACGCGCGGGGACATCCGTCATGTGTCATATCGGTGCAGGGGTGCCGCTTCCTGATATTCTCAGTTTACTGCGTCCGGGCGATGTAATTACGCACTGCTTTCAGGGGAACGGTGATAACATCATTGACGAAAAGGGCAGGGTTATCCGTGAGGCGTGGAAGGCACGCGAGGATGGCATCATCTTTGATGTCGGGCACGGTGCTGGGAGTTTCCATTATGAAATTGCGCAACGCGCGATGGAACAGGGCTTCATTTCTGATGTAATTAGCACTGATCTACACACGGGGAACATCAACGGTCCCGTTTACGATCTACCAACAACATTGTCGAAATTGATGCACTTGGGTTTATCGCTTGAAGCCGTGATTGAGAAGGCGACTGTCAGTGCGGCGAAGGCTATCCAGCGTGAGGAGGAGCTCGGTCATCTGAAAGTTGGGACGGTTGCTGATGTCGCGGTCTTTGAAGTCCTTGAAGGAGAATTTGAATTTTTTGATTCGCACGGGGCAAAGTTTATTGGAGATAAGAAATTGAAGGCGACACTGACGGTCCGTGAGGGAAAAGTTTAATCGTTATATTCTGTAAGTGGTTAATTAAAAAAAATCAATGGACTTGATGAGGGTCCCAATTAAATAAATAAAAAATATTAAAATGGCAAGTGTAAGTAGAAAACTCAGCGGCTGTTATAGAAGGGTTTTAATTTTTCTGTTAGTGGTTGTGGCAGTCAGCTTAATAGCAGGGGGCTTGGCTTACTGGCACTTTGGCGGTGCTGAAGGTTTCCGCTATTGGATGGCAGAACGTGCTTTGAATGGTGTAGAGAAACATCTTAAGTCAAAGAATAGACCCGATGGAATTTCAGAGAAGCAGGTGGTTGCAGGATTTGCGAACATTCGTGAAAAGATTCAGCAGCGTCAGGTCGATTTAGCATCGCTTTACGAGGTACTGAAATCGTATCAGACTACGTTTCATACGACGAAACCATCAACCCCCGAAATACAAGCGTTTTTTGGAGAACTTGAGAAGACAATTCTTAAGGATATGACGACTAAGGAATGAGGCTCACTGTCCGGTTTCGGGATTCGGAGATCCCGCCTACAGGGAATTGTAAGTGGCTACCATTTCTCGGATTTGGGTTGTGTAAATATCATCACTTAAATTGGCGTTAGTCAGCTGCGTGAGTGCGCTTTGGAATCTCACTTGTGGATCGCCCCACGCCTTGAGAAGCACTCTGCTTTCAGTGGTCTCCGGCTGTGCAACGGCTCGTAAAAGTTGATGGATAACCGATAGGTAGAATAGGAGATGGTGGCTGTCAACACGCGCGGCGATCTCAGCAGGTGAACAAACTTCACGGTGGGTGGTAACCCACTCCGCATAGGTATTGACTAAATCGTAATCTAACAACGAGACGAAATTGGCATCTTCTTGATGTGCGCCGATACTGTTGAAGTATTGAACCAACCTCCGTTCCTGCCAATCCCACCCAAGACTTGAAAAATCAATCAAAAAAGGGGTTTTGTCTGAAATCACGATATTCCGACTCTGGTAGTCAAGGCTATCGAGCGTAGGTGGTGCCGTCCGAAGTTGATCGGAAATGGCACTCCATGCTGTATCAAGTTGTGCGGTTTGTGATGAAGTCATAGGGGCTTCGTTGAGATGTGAAAGGTAATCAAGGGTTTTTCTGGCTTGTTCAAGTAGATGTTGTAAGGTCGCATCCAAATCAAAGTGAAAAGTATAGGGTATGAAGCGTTTTAGGTTTTCTGCGAAAACGGTTTCAACCCGACAGAGTTCCGTAAGTATCGTATGCAGAATGGGTTTGAGGTTAGACACCGCTCTGCTTTGTGCGATTTCATCAAGTGTTAATTTTCCGCACCATTCCAGCAGTAAGGCGTGGTGGTTTTCTGATTTCCAGATAATTTTAGGCACACGGCATCCGTTGCGGTGTAATGTTGAGAGGACGGTGTCTTCAATCTGAAAGGGAGTATAGCCTGCCTTAACCGTAGGTGCGGTGATGTCGTGCTGCTTAAGTAGATAGTCCACGTTACGGAAGTTTAGGCGACAGACATTGTGTTTTTGCTGAGTGCCGTGCCGAATAGGGGCAAGTTTCAGAGTGTCTGCGTCTATTTTCAAGTGTACGGCGATTGCTTCAATGAGATGTTTCACCTTTATCCCCTCCTATTATCTTATCATCCTCTTCAGATTCAAAACTCCGGTCTTTAGAGTGGAGATGTAGAATCCGCTAACGGCTCTATCCTAACAAAAACTTCCGTTCTTGTCAAAAACTCGCTTTGTGCTTGATTTCTTTTGACAAAGAATATGCTTCTGCTATACTAAGTGGATATGAATTTGGTAGTTGGTCCTGGGTGCCCTGAGCGGGCAGTTGTTCTGAAATGAGGTTAGGTATGGCGTATTTCCACAGAACGAAGATTCTCAAAATAGATAAACAGCCTGTATTTTCCGATATTCAGGCTGCTTCAGCGTCTGTGTGGAATGAGTGTCTCTATCTCATGGACATGTATCAGTGGCATCGTGGTTATCCGCATGCACATCACCATTTCTATATTGGCGAAGACTGCGAAGGGTGGATAGACAAAAATTTGTCTAAGTCACAACCTTTACATTCACAAAGCATACAAAATGTTCGTAGGACTTACTTCAAATCGTGGAAATCTTACTCAGCTTTGAAAAAAAGTGGCGGAGTTGCGAATCCTAAGCCACCCAATAAACGTAAGAACTATATGACGACGCGTTGGCTGAAGTCCGCTATTACTTTTGTGGATGGAAACCGTTTGTTTGGTAAGCGTGTAATGCTTTCTATGGGCGCAGGCAGACCCAAATTAGAGATACAACTGCCATCTAACTTTAATATGTCCGAAACGGAATATATCGCAACTATTGATTTATGCTATAAACACGGTCAGTGGGAATTACATTTTTCATATAGATATGAGATTGAGGATACTGACACTGGTAAAGGCATAGTAGGTGTGGATATTGGTGAGATACATCCTATGGTGAGTCATGACGGAACTGATACGCATATTTACAATGGTCGATATATTCGTTCACTATATCGTCATAGAAATAAAGTGCTTTCTGAATTCAGTCATGCCATCAGTGGATGTAAACGCCATTCCAAACGCTGGTGGAAACTTACACACAGAAAATGGAAACGCCTCAAAAAGATTGATAACCAAATCAAAGACGCACTCCATAAACATACCACCACCTTCCTGAAATATTGCCAGTCTAAAGGCATTGGTATCATTGTTCTTGGTAACCTGACTGGCATACGCGATAATATCAACTATGGCAAGCGTGCCAATCAACACCTACATCAATGGGCATTTGGTAAGATTACGTCTTTGATAACCTACAAAGCCAAGGTATTAGGTATCAAGGTTTTTCAGATTGATGAGGCTTACACTTCACAAACCTGTCCAAATTGTGGCAATAGAAAGAAGTCTAATAATCGCGAATACGCCTGTAAATGTGGTTTCAAGTATCACAGAGATGGTGTAGGTGCGATTAATATTTTTAGAAAGTATCAGGGTTGTTTAGGCGACCCTGTAGTGGCGGCAATGGGTTCGTCCCGGATGGCACCGCCCTTGGGCTTTCGCTTGGAAGTCCCTGTTGCTCTGGCTTAGACCCAGAGAATGTTTCTATAAGAAACAAAAGGAATCTCCAAGCTTTAGCTTGGAGAGTATGTCAAATCACAGAACCCATGCGAATGCTATAATTTGCCTTGACGCTTACCTCAGATGCGTGTTATTTTACTTAAACTTGAAATTCGATTGTTTCTGTGGTAAAATATTTGTATTAAATCTGATGAAAAACGTTCATCAGGGGTTAGACTTCAATATTGAATACGACACACCTCTCGATTTGCACAGCGGGTTCTCTCGTGTTGAGAGTCTGATGCAGATGTGAAGGAGGTGGACGCGGAAACCCGGTGGGGGCAGTGTCGCCCCTGCAAACTTAGGAGGTTTTTTTTGGCAGTTACAATGAAAGAACTCCTTGAATGTGGAGTTCACTTCGGACATCAAACCCGTCGCTGGAATCCGAAGATGGCAGAATACATCTTCGCTGAGCGGAACGGGATTTATATTATTGACTTGCAACAGACCTTACGGATGCTCCAGACGGCCGCTGATTTCGTTCAGGATGTAGCCGCGAAAGGCGGTGGGGTGTTGTTTGTGGGTACGAAACGGCAATCTCAAGAAGCGGTGCGAGTTGAAGCGGCGCGATGTGGGATGTATCACGTGAATCATCGCTGGCTCGGCGGTATGCTGACGAATTTCCAAACGATCCGTCGAAGCGTCAACCGGTTAGATAAACTGGATGCTGATGAAACGAATGGGATTTTTGATCAGATGCCGAAAAAAGAGGTTATGCGCCTACGACGCGAAAAAGGCAAACTGGGTAATAACCTTAGCGGTGTCAGAGAGATGAAAAAACTCCCTGAAGTGGTTGTCGTGACGGACACACGTAAGGAGCATACAGCTATCGCAGAGGCGAATAAGTTAGGCGTTCCGATTATTGCTATTGTTGATACAAACTGCGATCCGGATCCGATTGATTTGCCTGTTCCGGGGAACGACGATGCGATCCGTTCGATTCGCCTTATCTCCTCAGTTCTGGCTGATGCGGTAATTGAGGGACGCGGCGAAGCATTTGAAGGTGCAGAGGTTGCCGAAGACACAGAGCGATCCGAGGCAGCACCGCAGGTAGAGGCTATGCTTGAAACGGCGCGACACGAAGAAGAGAGCGCAGCACTTATAACAGATGAAGAATTGTCTGCGGAACCGGAGGCAATCGGTGACGGTGAGCAGCGTCAAACACGTGCACCACGTCAGCGCCGGAGAGGAAGACCGCCTCGCCGACAACAGTCTCAATAAATTGGCTATCAGAGGAATGGTTATCAATTATCAGTCTTGACCAAGAACTCGCGCTTTCGCAAAATTATCTGTAGACGAGTTCTTGGTCAAAGTTACAAGAGGTTTCTGTGGCTGCCACAAGCAGTCTCTTAACCGATAACTGACCACCGAAACGGAACATATCCGTCCCGTACTGACAACTATTCCTCCGACAGCTGACGGCTTGTGTGAAGAAAGCCAAAACCAAAATAAGAGGAGGATAAATGGCAATTACAGCAAAGCTCGTTAGCGACCTCCGTTCGCGCACGGGGGCAGGGATTATGGACTGCAAAAAGGCGCTAACAGAGACGAATGGAAATATTGACGAAGCGATTCAGAAGTTGCGGGAGCAAGGCTTGAAGGCTTCCGAAGTGAAAGGGGGCCGGGCGACAGAAGAGGGGTTGATCATTTCGTATATCCACCCCGGTAGCCGTGTTGGTACATTAGTTGAACTGAATTGCGAAACCGATTTTGTCGCGCGAACGGAACAGTTCCAAGCGTTAGGGAAAGAGATTGCGATGCAGGTCGCAGCCGCTAAACCGAAATACGTTAAGCCGGAAGATGTACCCGCCGAGGATCTTGAGGCTGAAAAATCGATTTTGAAAGCCCAAGCGGAGCAAGAAGGTAAACCTGCCCACATTGCTGATCGGATTGTTGAAGGACGGATATCTAAGTTTTACTCAGAGACGTGCCTCCTACAGCAAACCTATATTCGCGATACAGACAAAACCATTGAAACCCTTGTAAAGGACGCTATAGCCCAATTAGGCGAGAATATCGTCATCAAACGTTTTGTGCTCTATGTCCTTGGACAGTAAAGATAATGGAATAGGGGAATGGTTGTCAGTAAGAAGAATTGTCGGTTTTAACCATCAACTCGCCTCCGATGTAAATGTTAAGGAAACCCGAGTTGATGGTTAAAGTTAAAAGAGGTTATGGATAGTTCCAAAGTCTCTTCTGAAAACTGAAAGGTTTTTCGCAGAAAAACCGAACTGAAAACTGATAACTATTAAAACCGATAACCGATAACTACTCTGGGGAAAAATCAGATGCAACAAATTCTTCAACAGGCTGAGTCCCGAATGAAGAAAACGGTCGAAGCAACGGCAACGAAGCTGTCGCACGTGCAAACAGGGCGTGCGACAACGGCACTCTTGGACCAGGTGAGCGTTACGTATTACGGTAGCAAAAGTCCGCTGAGTCAGGTCGGCACGATTACGACTCCTGAGCCTCGTCTGCTCGTCATTCAACCTTGGGACAAAACGCTAATTACAGAAATTGAGAAAGCAATAGCCCTTTCCGATCTGGGATTCTCAACGAGTAACGACGGGAACGTTATTAGGATCTTGGTACCCGAGCTCACAATGGAACGCCGCACCGAGTTGACAAAAGTCGTCCGTAAACTCGCTGAAGAGGGTAAAGTGGCGATTCGGAATATTCGCCGCGATGCCAATGAAGCTGTCAAAAAACTTGAAGGTGGTGACGGCGGTGGCGGGGGGAAAAGTAGGAGCCGCGGTGGGAACAAGAAGCGCGGAAAAGGCAGTAATGACCCTGTTCAGCAGCTCACAGATGCATACATCGACCAGATTAGCGAGTTGACGGAGGCAAAAGAATCTGAGTTACTAGAGACTTAGGAATAGTTGTCAGTTAATAGTTTTCAGTCTTGACCAAGAACTCGCGCTTTCGCAAAATTATCTGTAGACGAGTTCTCGGTCAAAGTTAAGAGGTCTCTTGTGGGGGTAACCCTTATCAGCACTGCCACAAGGTTTCTTAACTGATAGCTGATAACTGGCAACTGATAACTGATGACTACTGATGAGCGGGAAACAGAACCTATGTTTTGGCGGAGAGCCTTGAGTGTAGTTGTGCTGGTACCGTTAGTTCTCCTGATTATCTATTGGGGAAATTGGCTCTATCTGCTACTTGTGTCCATTGCAGTTGTGATGATGCAAGTTGAGTACTGTCGTTTAGCACAGCACTTCACGGAAAAATTAAATCCGGTGATGCCGGTACTCTTAACAGGTGCGTTCTGTTTGTTCGCGTATTTTTTGCCTACACTGACAGAGATAATATCTGCCTCAACGGTAATATTTAGTTTCTTTACCTTCGTCTTCATCTACGTTTTCGCAGAAAGTATCTTTAGAGGGAAGGTCGCCGGTGAATTGCTCGCTGCTACTCTCAAATTAACCGGTATTTTAACGATCGGTTGGGCACTCGGCTACCACCTTATTTTGCTACGAAATGCGGAGCCCGTCGGCAGGCATTTTATCTTTCTGTTGGCTGGAATAATTTGGTGTAGTGACACCGGTGCGTATCTCGTAGGGAGAGCGTTCGGCAAACACAAACTCGGTACGCCGGTGAGTCCGCGAAAGACGGTCGAAGGGACTATCGGTGGATTGGTTGTAGGTACTTTGACGAGTTTTGTGCTGAGTATGATTCTTCTGAATGGAACGCTCTCTTGGGTAAATGCCGTCTTTATTGGATTGCTATTAAGTGTGTTGGGGCAACTTGGGGATTTGAGTGCCTCACTTATGAAACGAACTGCCGGTGTTAAGGACTCCGGACAAGTGATTCCGGGGCACGGTGGATTCATTGATAGATGCGATAGCCTGATTTTTAGCACACCGGTTCTCTATTACTATCTGGAATTGACCGGAATTTTGGGATAGCGTGAATAGTTAATAGTTTTCAGTTATCAGTTTTCAGTTAAGGAGTCTCCTGTGGCAGCCACAGAAACCTCTTGTAACTGGTAACCGGTAACTGGTGACTGGTAACTGATCCTCTGAAAACTATGAAGCACATCGCCATACTTGGTAGCACGGGTTCTATTGGGAAGAACGCCCTCAGCGTTGTTGACACGCACGCCGACGAATTTAAGGTCGTTGGTCTTGCAGCGAACCGAGATGTTGATGCGCTTGAGCAACAGATTCGACGGTATCGTCCTGCATTGGTGGCTCTAAATGAACCCACAGCGGCGTGCCAACTCCGTGAACGGATTCGAGACCTCAATGGAAACCCACAAGTGCTCGCTGGTACCGAGGGGCTTCAAGCGATAGCTACAATGCCTGAAGCGTCCCAAGTTTTGGACGGAATGGGTGGAAGTGCAGGCTTGTTACCGACTTTGGCAGCGATTAACGCTGGTAAAGATATTGCTTTCGTCAACAAAGAGGTCATGGTGATGGCGGGACCTCTGGTGAATGCCGCGGTCCAAGAGAACGGCGTTAACTTGATACCGATAGATGGTGAGATGAGTGCTATTTTCCAGTGTTTGGAGGGGGCACGCGACCGACAAGCGGATATCCATCGACTCCTGATTACTGCGTCAGGCGGACCGTTCCGAGAGGTGCCAAAAGAGGCACTTTATTCCGTCACGCCGCAACAGGCACTCCAACATCCGAATTGGAAGATGGGACAGAAGATAACAATCGACTCCGCGACGATGATGAACAAGGGACTGGAAGTCATTGAGGCGAAGTGGTTGTTTGGTATAGAACTTTCAAAGATTGACATCGTTGTTCATCCGGAGAGTATTGTTCATTCCATGGTGGAATGGACAGATGGTTCTACGCTTGCCCAGCTGGGACCTACAGATATGCGTATTATGATCCAATACGCGTTAACCTATCCCCGTAGACTCTCTACACCAGTGCCGCGTTTGGATCTGATGGAGTCTCGCGCACTACACTTTGAACCGGCTGACTTCGAGAAGTTTCCGTGTCTATCGCTGGCGTATACCGCTGCAGAAGTCGGTGGCACGCTACCAGTGGTTCTCAGTAGTGCGGATGAAGTGGTCGTAGAGGCTTTTCTGAACGCTTGCATCGGATTTATGGATATCCCGGCGATCCTTGCGAGTGTGATGGATAAGCATGTGGTGATTGCCGATCCAACACTTTCGGATATCCTCGAGGTTGATCGGTGGGCAAAATCAACAGCACGTTCGATAATAAAAAATAAAACACAATCAATCAGCAGTCAGTAGTCAGAGAAAGGGTTGTCAGTTGCCGGTTGTCGGTCATCAGTTAAAAGACTTCTTAACCGATAACTGATAACCGATCACCGAGAACCATCTTTCCAATAAATAACTGAAAGCTGATAACTATTAACTGGTAACTGATAAAAGAAACATTAAATAAAGGAGTAATAGACACTATGGAATTCTTGGTTGATTTAATCAGTTCCATCATTCCGTACATTAAAGCGGCGATCCTCGCGATTATTCCTCTCGGGTTTATTATTTTTATACATGAGTTGGGCCATTTTTATGCGGCAAAACGGTGCGGTATTAAAGTAAATACTTTCTCTCTCGGTTTCGGGCCCAGACTTATCGGGTTTCAACGGGGTGAGACAGAGTATAAAATCTCTCTATTGCCATTTGGTGGATACGTGCAGATGGAGGGTGAGAACCCAAGCGAACAAACCGGTGCACCGGGTGAATTTGCGAGTGCACCACTTGGGAGTCGAGCGTTTGTTGTCGCCGCGGGTCCTGTTGTTAATCTCCTGTTTGGTGTATTGATATATTGGCTTGTTTTTGCTACTGGACTTAACGCAGATTCCGCACGGTTAGTCGGTGGATTGACGGGCTTGCCACTCGGTGAGAAGGGGCCAATTCAGATAGGCTTGATCGCTGAAGACGGTGCCGGTGCCAGGGGCGGATTGATGCCCAACGACACAATTGTTTCCATCAATGGTGCCCCGGTGAGTCATTGGGCGATGTTCCAAACACGGATCTATACCAGTGCTAATAGAGTGCTCGAATTGGTTGTGGAGCGGAATGGTAAACTCGAAACCTTGTTGGTTAAACCTGATGCTGAACCGAGTGTCAGGGGAGATATAGGGGTACTTTCGGTGAGTAGTAAAATGGAGACAATCGCCGGTCACGTCAAAGAGGGTAGTCTCGCTGCAGAAGCCGGAATCCAAGTGGGAGACCAGATTGAAAGCATCAATGGCGAGAGGCTCTATAATGTCCCATATTTTGGTTACCTCGTGTGGCATCCTTCCGCAAACTGGATCGATGAGAAATATAAGGCATTTTATGAGCGCATCAACGCAAATCAAGAGGCGTTGCGGCTCGGCATTCGTCGCGGTGATGAGACATTCACGCTTGAAATGCCAGTGCACTGGCGTGTGATGGCAGCTGTTCAGAAAGGGAGCGTCGCTGAAGATGCCGGAATTCGGAATGGAGATGTGCTTGTTACGCTTAACGGAGAGGAAATAGACAAAACGACCCTCTATGCACAACTTGAGGCGATGGCAAACGAACCGATTGAGATCGGTTTGATGCGAGATGGACATCTGCAAAAGGTAATCCTTGCAGCGGAAAATCAAAGTCCAGAGATAAAGACTGACGGACTCCTTTTCGGATTGGCATGGCAGGTTTCCCTGAGTGGCATAGAATTTTCGGAGAAAGCGGCACCCCTACCGGAGTATAACCTGCTCACAGGGTTCGGAAAAGGGGTCGAAGCGACATGGTTGACGTTTACAACTGTTGGGAGAACATTGCAACAACTGGTGGGTGGAGAGGTATCACCGAAGCATCTCGCCGGTCCCATCGGTATTGCAAACGCGACGAGTCGTATGTTTGATCGTGTTGGGTTGAGCAGTGTGCTGTTTTTTATTGGGTTTATTAGTATCAACCTTTGCATCGTCAATCTGTTGCCGATTCCTATTGCTGATGGTGGACATCTACTGTTTTTCGCCGTTGAGAAGATCCGCGGCAGACCGATGCCACGGAAAGCACAAGAGGTTGTCCAACAGATCTGCATTGTTTTCCTAATTGCGCTCTTCTTGTATATTACTTGGTTCGATGGTATGTCTCTGATTTACGATCTACGGAATTAGCAGGCAGAGGAATAGTTGTCAGTTATCAGTACGATTTTTTTGCGAAAAATCTTTCAGTACTTCAGTTAACACATTATGGCGGTTACCTTTAACTATTATCGTAGAAAACCCTTACTGAAAACCATTATGGATAGAGATAGTCTCAGAAAAGATTACATTGAACTTGTTGCGAGTGTGAGGGAATATATGGAAGAACAACTTCACTTCGGTTTCATAGAAGCAGAATCACAAGAATCTGCGGAGGTGTCCCCTTATTCGGACTTTGACCTGCCTACTTTGGCGACTGATGCCGCGAGTTGCACCAAATGTCCATTACATGAAACGCGGAATAGTGTTGTCTTTGGTGTCGGAGATACGAGTGCCGATCTTATGTTCATCGGTGAAGCACCAGGGGCTGACGAAGACCGTCAAGGAGAACCTTTTGTCGGGAGAGCAGGTCAATTGCTAACGCAAATCATTGAGGCTGGGATGAAACGCAAGCGTGGGGATGTTTACATCGCCAATGTGCTTAAATGCCGTCCTCCGGGTAACAGAAACCCTACTCCAGATGAAGTTGAAACGTGTAGTCCTTATTTGGTGCGTCAGATAGAACTCATTCAACCGAAGGTGATTGTAGCACTCGGGAGTTTTGCCGCACAGATGATGCTTGGGACGAAAATAGGTATTACAAAACTTCGCGGGGAGTTCCATCCGTGTAATGTAGCAGGACTACGCGTCCTACCACATAAGCAACCTCCGGTTGTGATGCCGACGTACCATCCGGCATACCTACTCAGGAATCCAGGAGCAAAGGGTGAGGTGTGGGAAGATATTAAAAAGGTGATGGCTCGTTTGTCCGAAGCATAGAACGGAGGAATAGTTATCAGTACTCAGTACTCAGTTATCAGTTATCGGTTAAGAGGTTTTGGATTCAATTAAACACCTCTTTACTGACAACTGAAAGGTTTTCTGAAAGAAAACCGTACTGAAAACCGATAACCATCTTACTGACAACTAATTATGCGTTATGCAAATGTCGCTTTTCCGCTATCGGTTGATCAAGTATTTACGTACGGCGTGCCTTCCAAGCTGGACACAGTTTTACAACCTGGGAGCCGTGTCTTAGCACCTTTCCGAGGACCGCGTCAGGAAGGCGTTGTTGTCGAACGACTCAATGATACCGATCTCGCGCCTAACCTTATCAAGAATATCTCTGAATGTCTTGATGAGGAAACCCCGACGTTCTCGGCTGAACTGCTCGCTCTCACTAAATGGATGGCGGAATATTATGTTTGCCCGTGGGGTATCGCTCTCTTTTGTGCAGTGCCAGCTGCTGTGCGAACCCAGAAAAGAGAACAGGTCCGGCTTCTTCCTGAAGTAGGAGCTGGGTCACCCAGCCTCTACGGAAAAGTCCAAAAAGAACTCGTCGAACTTTTGGAGGCAGAGGGTGAACTTTCTATCAATCAAATTGCCAGACGGATGGGTTTGAGTTATCAAGGTGTCCGTTCGAGAATTACCAAACTCAGCGAAAAAGGTGTTGTTGAGACTAATGTTACCCATAAACCGAAAGCAACTACGCTGGAAACCAATGTAGCAGCTTTAGCTTTGTCGGCGGCTGAAATTGAGGCGGAGATTTCTCAACTTAAGAGTGATGTGGAGGGTTCTGAAAATCCGCTTGGACAGCGCACGGGCAATCGTCGACACGCTGCCGCTGCTAAACATGCCGAAATTCTGCAGATCTTGCTTAACGAAGGTGTTCCGTTGGGGACAACCGACCTGGCGAAGCGGGTTGGGACTAGCATTTCACTACTTCGCACGCTTGAAAGGCGTGGGTTTATTCATATTACCCGGATGCAGGCAGTTCGTAATCCACTGAGTACTGAACCGGTCGCGGCGACACAACCGCTTCACCTGAATCCGGCACAATCAATGGCATTTGCGGAGATTCAGAACGCGATAGCACCTTCATCTGGGGGCACTGTTGAGCAGGCACCAACTTTCCTACTGCATGGCGTGACGGGGAGCGGAAAAACTGAGGTCTACATGCAAGCGATGGCAGAAATCCTTGCACAGGGGAAATCTGTTATTGTATTGGTGCCAGAGATTTCGCTCACACCACAGACAGCATCGCGGTTTGTTGGGAGATTTGGGGATCGTGTTGCGTTGCTGCACAGTCGGTTGAGTGCCGGAGAACGCTACGACCAGTGGCATCGTATCCAAAAGGGTGAAGCAGATATTGTGATTGGACCCCGTTCTGCTATCTTTGCTCCCGTGAAAGAACTTGGAATGTTGATTATAGATGAAGAGCACTCGGATTCCTATAAGTCGGACACCGCGCCGCGTTACCACGCACGGGAGGTAGCACAGAAGCGGAGTGAACTCGCAAACTGTCCCGTCCTGCTTGGAAGTGCGACTCCATCACTTGAGAGTTTCTATCGTGCAAAGAACGGGAGTTACCGGCTTCTTGAGATGCCGGACCGTGTTCTCGACAGAAAGATGCCTGATGTTCACATCGTTGATATGCGAGCCGAATTCAAAAAAGGCAACCGGACAATCTTCTCTGAGATGCTCCGAAGTTCGATTGAAGAACGGCTTGTCCGGCGTGAACAAATTATCCTGTTTCTCAATCGGCGTGGACATTCCACCTATGTTTTCTGCCGCACCTGTGGATACGTTGAACAGTGTGACAACTGCTCTATCTCGCTAACCTATCACCGTGAAACGAAACGGCTCGTTTGTCACCATTGTGGTAACAAACGTCCGACACACCCTTCATGCCCACAGTGTGGTAGTGAGGCTATCCGATTTTTTGGGGCAGGAACAGAAGCCGTTGAACAGGAGGTCCACAAGGCGTTTCCGAAAGCGAATGCAAAACGGTTTGATGCGGATTCAACGTCCCGGAAGAACGCACATCAGCAAATTTTAGAGGCGTTTGAGCACCAGCAGATTGATATCCTAATAGGCACACAGATGGTGTCAAAGGGGTTGGACTTCCCCAATGTCACTCTTGTAGGTGTTATTGCAGCAGATACGGCTTTGAACCTTCCGGATTTCCGAGCAAGTGAACAGACGTTTAGCCTACTGACGCAGGTAGCGGGGCGCTCTGGTCGTGCTGAGCTTGAGGGTAAGGTCGTAATTCAAACCTATATGCCTGAGCATTACTGCATTTTGGCTGCACAGAAACACGACTATCTCGATTTCTATACGCAGGAAGTTGAAGCGCGGGGTGCGTTACGATATCCGCCCTTCTCACACGTTGCGACGCTATTGCTCCGCGGTAGAGACGAGAAAGAGGTTATAAAGACTGCACACGTCGTGCGGGATCAGCTTGAGCACTGGAAACCAACGGATCAAGGAGGCACCTCGGAGGTTTCAGAGAGTGAGGTAGCAACAGTAGAAATCCTCGGTCCCGCGCCAGCACCGCTCTCGAAAATTGAGCGGAAATTTCGGTGGCATCTCTTGCTCCGAAGTAATACTGTTGGAAAAATCGGTCAACTCCTTAAACGCTTAGCTGACGAGCCACCCGCTGCAATTAAATCGAATGCTGTTGAATTTGTGATAGATATTGATCCAACGAATACACTCTAAAAGTAGTCATCAGCGGGAATGGTTATCAGTTTTCAGTCGTCAGTTTGCCTCGCAGTGAGAGTTAAAGATGTTTGTTGTGGAGGACTGCCACAAGAAATTAACTGATAACTGATAACCGATAACTGACAACCACTGATAACTGATAACTAATTACAAGGAATTAATTATACATGGGTAACCGGATATTTGATAAACTCGCTGATACTGACTTACTTGCACGTAGCCCGATTCTGGTTTTTGCTGCGGATCCACTTGCATCCGCGGGGATTAAAGGACTTGGGCAGGTGCAGCATCCAAAACCGCACTACCGAACACACGCAGAGTTTTTGCAACTGCAACGCGACCTCGTTGCTGATGGGCAGTTAGATGGACTCCTGATGACACCCGCCGATGCAGAAATCCTTGCGCTTGATGAGAATCTGTTTGAAAATACACCAATTACACCGATTGTCCGTATGAACTCGGAAACAGCTATCTGGAACCCGAGATTCGGGGTTTACACATCAAGTCCGTCAATGCCGTTTCAGACGGTGTTTCCAGAAGATATGCAACGTTATTGTGAGGCACTCATCGGTCCAGCACTTGAATGTCGTGTCAACCTTGGCTTGTATTCCATTACACTCAACAATGACCCAATCGCTGATGAACGGATGTTGCAAGCGTATGTGCAGTTCGCGCATGTTGTCGGTGAAATTGAAGGATTTGATCATCTCTTAGAGGTGTTTTTGCCGAATGTTAAGCTGCCGGGGATGGATGAGGAGAAACGTGGTATGTATGTCGCCGATTCTATCGTTCGGACGATGAGTTATTTGCGGAAACATCAGCGTCCACGCTTTATTAAAACGGCTTATACAACTGCCGAAGTCTGGAGCGAGTTATGCCAATTTGACACGACTTTGGTGATCGGAGCGTTGGGCGGTCCTCGTCAGAATGCACGTAGCACATTTGCGCTTGCGGACAACGTCGTCAGCAACGGTGGACGCGCTATCCTATTCGGGCGGACTATCTTCGGTGAAGAGGCCCCGATAGGTTTTGTGCAGTGTCTGCGGCGTGTACTTGATGGTGAGGACGATCCGCAGAACGCACATGCGGAGTATCAGAAGTTGTTACGCGGTTCCCGTGTTAATTAGTTTTCAGTAAAAAGTGAAACCTTCGGAAACTATCAGCTTTCGGCTTTTGGCAAAGAGAAGAGGTTAACGTTAAAGTCTTACCCTCTTTGCCTTGACCAAGAACTCGTCTACAGATAATTTTGCCAAGGCGCGAGTTCTTGGTCAAGGCTGAAAGAATTCCGACCCGACAGCCGACAGCCATTCCCGCCGATGAAATGTTTATTAGACTGTATGCTACGACATTTATCATTATTATGCTGTGTTTGTGGACAGCACAAGCGGAAACGGATGCGCCGTTATTCACGGAAGTGACCTCCGCGATCGGTTTTGAAGTAGGGGTTGGGTTACCCAACCCCTACAGGCGCGCAGGGACTTATGCCTTGCCGGAGGTAATCGGGAGTGGTGTTGCCCTGTTCGATTACGATAATGATGCCGCGCTTGATGTCTTACATATCCGATTTCCGCCCCCCGGTGAGGACACCCCCGCTCCGAATCGGCTTTTTCGACAACAATCTGATGGAACGTTTGTTGACGTTACGGAAGCGACTGGCATCGGACACGAGGGGTATGGACAAGGGGTCGCAATTGGGGATGTGGATAATGATGGTGATGTGGATATCTATGTAACAAACTACGGTGCAGATGTTTTCTATCGGAACAACGGTGATGGGACCTTTGCTTTGGAAGATGCAGGACTCTCAAATGAAGCGTGGGGGACCTCCGCAACTTTTGGTGATTACAATAGAGACGGATACCTTGATCTCTATGTTGTGAACTACGTTCAATTTGATCCAGAGATGGTGTGTCGTGGGAAACATAGTGCCCCGGATTATTGCAATCCCCAAGTCTTTGAGCCTGCTGGTGATCGATTATTCCGAAACAACGGCGATGGCACTTTCACAGATGTAACGCACCGAGCGGGAATCGCTGCAATGCCCGGTAGAGGTCTCGGTGTTGTGTGCCTCGATCTAACTGCCGATGGTTGGGCGGATTTTTATGTCGCGAATGATGGGGAAGCCAACCAGTTATGGGTAAATCAGACAGATGGCACTTTTGCCGAGGAAGCCATATTACACGGACTGGCGTTCAACGCTTACGGGCAACCTGAAGGGAGTATGGGCATCGCTGTCGGTGATGTCAACAGTGATATGCGCCCGGACATGTTTGTGACGCATTTGTCAGGTGAGACGAATACGCTTTATGTCGCTTCTAACTACGTTGTGTTTGGTGATATGACTGAGGTAGCAGGGTTTGCAGGTCGCGACCTACCTTACACAGGGTTTGGCTGCGGTTTCTTGGATTTTGACAACGATACTGATCTCGACATAGCACTCGTCAATGGTCGGGTGAAGCGCGGTGCTGTCCTTGAGGGTGCAAACGTGGGTGAATTCTGGAATTTTTACGCTGAACCGAATCTTCTCTTTCAAAATGGTCATCAGTCTTCGGTTGTCGGTCTTCAGTTAAAAGAGGATGTAACTTCACCGGATCCCCTCTTAACTGACAATCGACAACTGATAACCGATAACCAGTTCACCGATGTTAGTTCTCGTGCGCCTGATTTTGCGAGATGGGTTGAAGTAAGCCGCGGAATGGCTTTTGGTGATATGGATAAGGATGGTGATATTGATATGGTGGTGAGTGGTCTCGACAATCGGCTCCGCTTTTTCCGAAATGACGCGCCTCCACCACAACATCATTGGCTTTTCGTGAAAGCCATTACCCAAAATCGCGACGCACTCGGCGCGCAAGTGATACTCCGAACTGAATCAAACACATTGACGGGTTATGTGTTACCCGGAACCAGTTACCTCAGTAGCAGTGAACCGATCGTACATTTCGGGTTGGGCCCAATTGATGCTGTTCAGGCGATTGAGGTGCGCTGGCCCGATGGAAGTCGTGAGAAATTTCCAGGGGCATCTGCCAATCAGCGTGTGACGGTTCATCAGGGGAAGGGGGTGTCTTTTTGAAGAAATTGAAGATTGGTTACTGGTTACTGGTTACTGGTTACTGGTTACTGGTTACTGGTTTTGCTGGTGCTGATATTGATATTCCACAGCCTGCTGATCTTGACTTAGTTGAGGAAAAACTGCTCCTGAAGGCAATTGAGGATGCGCAAGCAGCGGTTCGGGCTTCTCCGGACGATGCCGATGTCTGGGGGCAATTGGGACACGTCTATCTCAGCCACGGATGGGAAATACCAGCGATCCCGTGTTATCGTCAAGCGAGCATACTCGCGCCCGATGAATTCAGGTGGCTCTATTTTCTTGGACGTTTGTCGAAGCAGCGTCAGCCTGAAGAGGCTGTGAGATCCCTCACCCATGCCCTTGTATTGAGACCTGGATATGCCCCCGCGCATCTCTATCTCGCTTCCGCGCTCCGCATTTTAGGGAGACTTGATGACGCACAACACCATTTGGAGCGAGCGAAACACTTTCAACCGGACAATCCATTTTCTGAACTCTGGCTCGGCGAAATTGCACTCGCTAACCAGCAGATGAAACTTGCTCGGACGCATTTAGAGAACGCACTCCGTTTGAATCCGAGACAAAGTGAGGCACATGCCCTAATGGCGCAAGTTGCTATCGCACTCGGGGATAAACAGGTGGCGAAGCAGCACGCGCAGGCGGCGCGACATCCGAGTCAATACAATGAATTAGTAGACCCTTTATGGTGGGACGTGCTTCGGGCGGGTGTTACTGCGCCGCTGTATGCGGAACGTGGTAGACGTTATATGTCGGAAGGGAATTACGCGCGGGCTGTCACTGAATTTGAACCGCTTATCTCAGACACGCAGAAAGATATAAAGGTCTGGTTCGACTATAGTGTTTCACTCCTCTACACGGGCACCCGGCATCACGAAACCTTAACTGTATTAGAGCGTATCCTCTCGCTACTCGACAAGGATATAGAGATTCAGAAGGAGAGAAGTGCAGACGAGATAGCCTACTTGAAAGCGCAGGCCTATAACTATATAGGACAGATCTATTATGAAATCGGACAGACCGCTGCAGCGATCCGTGCTTGTCGAATGGCACTTCAGTTTAAAAAAAATAAAACAGATGGCAAATCTCAGGGACAGTTGAACCCTTCGGATTACGACATTTTTTTCTCAAATGTCCACGCAAATCTCGCGACGGTGTATGAGAACACGGGGCAGCTTGGAGAGGCAATTCAACACTATCAGAAGGCACTTGAACTCGCGCCATCTAAACTGTCCGTGCATCGCGATCTCGCTGGTACCTATTGGAAAAAACAGCGTTATACAGCGGCCGAGCCACACTACAAACAGATCATCACCCATGATACCACAGATGTCCAAGCCATTTATAGACTCGGCTTAGTTTCTCTGATGAAGGAGGACTATCTCAAAGCCGTCTCACTGTTTAAAAAGGTTATCGCAATTGAGGCGAGGCACGTTCGCGCTTATGGTGCTTTAGGTATTGCTTATCAGGAACTTAGAAATATTCCAGAGGCGATTGATGCCTTTGAACGGGTTTTAGAATTAGAACCGGGGAATCAGGTCGCGTTAGACAAACTCAGGGAACTGCGTGAATCAAAGTAGAGGTGCCGGTATGTGTGAAGAGTGGGCATCAATGGGAAGGGTACTCATAGACGCACTGTGAAATTTACTATAACCCAGTACGTCTACGAGTGCTGGAAAAGATGCGGTTCTTATTTGAAATGGTGCGTTGATTTAATATGTCCCCAGGTTGTACCGAGTTTGTCTCTCGGATCGACTGCAAGATATGCGTTAAATCCTTCCATCAGCAGCTGAACATCTTCTTGTTCCAGTGCCGAGTGGAAAATAGCGACTTCGTCCATTGCACCTGGGAAAAAGTTGCCACCTGGATCCCAGACACCACATCCACCAATATTGACGTTAAAGTTAGAGGAACCGTGGTTTGCCCAGCCACCTTTTTTTTCAATGTACTCACCATCAATATAGACATGGACATAATCTGTTGTGGCAACACATCCAACGTGGTGCCACTCACCATCGTCGTGTTTGAATTTCCACGGGTTGGTTGTTCCACCTGCGGTAGGTGTCCAGAGATTGACGGATTGCGGGTTAATGAAGCCGAACTCTGGGGAGTCGTTCTGCCCGACAAGCCCGATACGGTTCGCCGCGACATCACCGGTCTGGACCCAAGTGAGAATGGTGAATTCTTCTAAGCCATCCAAGAGTTTCTCATGGGTTGAGACACAACTGGCTTTTCCATCGAATTTGAGTGCCTGACCGAACTTGCCTTTTACCCATTCAGGGGATTTTATCAGTTCACCATTGTGTCCTGCGTTGGAAAGGTCGGCAGTTTCATTCCCCTTGCCTTCATCAAACAACCATATACCGACTGCTGTTTCGAGGTCGATCTCGGCGGTGCTGACGTGAACAGCGATGAGGCTGAAACATACCACACCGAGGGCTAATAACACTTTTTTCATAAGTTTTTCCCTCCAATGTTTACCGTAAGCGTGTTTGAGAACCGCTACGATGTTAGAATTCGTTTCTAAATATATCTTATAGTAAAATATATCACATAAAATTGCAAGAAAAAAGTTGTAATAAGACTTGAAAATATGTGGACATCCCTTCGACGTGCAACACCATTGGCGAGGTTTTCTAACTCGCGGTTGCACACCGGGCACCAGCGTAACGATGATTCTGAATGTTACTGATAAAAGGGTAGGTGTAAGAAAAGTTCAGCTTGTGGGTTGGAGGGTTTATAGTCGTGCTTGGACCTTTTCTAAGCACGACTATAAGTTCAGAAAAGGTATGATTATTGCCTGAAATGGTTGGTTGCCTTAAGACGACCCCAGGTTGTACCGAGTTTGCCTTCCGGTTCAACTGCTAAATAATTTTCATATCCTTTGTCCATTAATTCTTGAATATCTTCTTGTTCCAGTGCCGAGTGGAAAATCATGACTTCGTCCATTAGCCCCGGGAAGAAGTTTCCGCCTGCATCCCAGACACCACACCCACCAATATTGACGTTAAAATTAGCTGCTCCATGGTTTGCCCACTTCCCTTTTTGCTCAGCGTATTCACCATCAATATAAGTATGGACGTATTCCGTTGTAGCAACACACCCGACGTGATGCCATTCACCATCACCATGTTTGTGTTTCCAAGCATTATTGGTCAAACCGGCTGCAGGTGTCCAGAGACTAAGCTCATTTGTTGTAATAAAGCCGAACTCAGGTGCATTGTTCTGTCCGACAAGTCCAGTCCGAGCAGGTGGATCATCCGTGCTTTGTATCCATGCGAGAATAGTGAATTCTTCGAGAGCCTCAAGAAGTTTCTGTCCAGTCTTGACACACCCAGCTTTCCCATCAAAGTCGAGTGCCTTGCCGAATTTTCCATCCACCCACGGGGCTTTGACGACTTCACCATCGTTTCCTTCGCCTGATATGTCTTCAGCGACACCGCCTTTGCCTTCATCGAAGAGCCATATACCGACCGCAGTCTCAAAATCAATCTCGGCGGTGCTAACATGAACAGCAATGAGGCTGAGACACATCACGCCGAGGATTAACAGAACCCTTTTCATATATTCTTCCTTTCAATGTTTATCATAGGTATGCGTGCAAAGCGCACCTACGACATCGAGATTCGTTTTTTAACATTCAATTATAGTAGTGTATATCGCACAAAATTGCAAGAAAAAACCTGATTCAGCAAAGCCTACTGTGTTTGTGTCCAGTGTTTTTTCTAAATCAGGTTTTAAAACTTTAAAAGATTCTCAACGTCTAATAGCTATCTTTCAAATGTCCCCAGATTGTGGGGAGTTTGTTAGCGGGTTCAACGGCGAGTGCTTGGGCATTGAGGAGTTTAGCATCGCCAATTGCGGAGTGGTCGCATCCAGCACCGTCGCCGCCATTGCCCATGACAATTTCAAGTTCCTTGGCGTTGACAGGAATGTCAATTTCCACTTTGACTGCTTCAACCTGTTTTCCACCATCGGTCCCTAAGAGTTTCTCAGATTTGAAAGCTTCTTTTCCATCAATAGTGAAGACGAAATCACCGCTGCCGCCGTGTCCACACTCAGCCGGATCTTTTTCGTCTGACATACCGACGTAACCTTCAAATTTAAGATAATTGTCGCCTGATAAATCGTAAACAACCGTGGCAACGGAGTGACTTCCGATTCCTCGTTCAAAGTAGATCCCGCCGATAACGATTTCGTTTCGGGTGCCGGCACCTTCACCGATTGTGGCGTTGTCTGTATCTATGGGACCACCCCAACCTGTCCATTCAGCTTCTGGGTTCTTTGGGTTAAGTCCGCACTTATTGGGTTTCGGTGTGCTACCACCAATGAAGGAGAGGTAGGTGACACCGTTTCGGTCATCTTCTTCGACGACCTCGTCGTAATCGTTCTGCTTACCAGCATCTTCCTTACCAACCTCTTTGACAGGTTTCGCACCATCACCATCTATATTTTCGCAGTCGGCTTTACCGGCATGGACACTGAAAGCGAATCCAAGCGTAAGCATGAGGATGAGCGCGCATACATTAAGAGTTTTCAATTGTTTTGACCTCCATCTGTTTTTGGTATTTTTTGCACAAGAGTTCTCAAATAAAATTTTGGAACTGTGCGTGAAAAATAAAAACGCAGTTGTCTGCGTATCCGTTACACCACCGAAGGATGCAGGATTGCTTCGTCCATTCGGTGATACTTGTAGCGTTCTTCAGGTGAGAACACGATCTCTAATTCGCGTTGGGCACTCTGTGGAGAGTCCGATGCGTGTACAATATTATGCGTTATATTGATTGAGAAATCGCCTCGGATGGTTCCCGGTTGTGATTTCTTTGGGTCGGTTTCTCCGTTGAGGATACGTACTAATTCTATTGCGTCGCGTCCTTCAATGGCAAGAGCCACAATAGGTGCCGAGATTATGAATTCGATAAGTACATCGTAAAAGGGTTTTCCGTGATGGTTGGCGTAGAGTGTTTCTGCCGTGTCGCGCGGGAGCTGCTGTAGTTTTAGCCCAACGATTTTGAGTCCTTTATGTTCATAGCGAGCAATGATTTCGCCGATAAGCCCACGTCGAACACCATCCGGTTTGATCAAAACCAGTGTCTGCTCTGTTTCCATGGTCCCTCCGTCTAACCTTTGTGCGCGCCTCCATAGCACGCTTCGCGATACAAGTACACAAGTATTCAGGCTTGACATCAATTTTTTTTAAGTATACCATATCTCCAGCAGATTTGCCAATTATTTTTCTTTCTATAAATCTAACGGAGATGGCTATGTACAATGAACTTGGCGAGGTAGTACTTAAAACAGAGGAACGAATGGAAGTCGGTGTTATTACCGCGCCGGACGCGCCTCATGCTCAAGAGGTGAAACAGTTCCTTGGACACAAGGGTGGAAACTGGGAGTGGCATATTGAGCGATGCGTCACGGAAGCACTTGATGCGTTGGAGACACGTTTCTATGTCGGCAAACTTGACGGACGCGTGATTACCAACATCATGACGGTCGAGCATGAGGGGGTCGGTATTTTAGGACACGTTTTCACGTTACCGCAACAGCGTAGAAAAGGGGCGTGTAAAGGCGTGATGGGATATCAGATGGAGGATTTTCGACAGCGCGCCGGTCGCGCCCTCTACCTCGGTACAGGCTACAATAGCCACCCGTATTACATCTACCATAATTTTGGATTTGAGAGTGTGTTTCCAGAATCTGGTTTTATGAAGTATCCTGCGAATTCGGATTTTGAAGAACGTTACTTCGCTCCTACGTCTGCGGAACCGAAATCCGTTGAATGGCACGATTGGCCGAAGGTCACTGCGTTGTCGGGCATTGTCGGATGGGATACGCTGCGGAGTCTTAAGTGGGGTGTTTATGGTCCGACGAATATGGAGGGTGGTTTTCTGAGTTTCAAGCACGCTTTGGAGACAGAGGATACCTACGATGATGCGAAGTTGCTGATTTCGTCCGGTGGCGCAATCGTCGGTTGGGCAACCGTGAGTCGTGATACGCGTTGGCAACCGACGACTGCGGTGTTAGACCTGTTCTTTCATCCGAATTTTGCGGACGCTGTTCCGACGTTGCTTTCAGCAGTAACGTTTCCTGATGTGAAGATTCAGTGTTATGTCGATAGCGGTGCTGAGAAGAAGGCGGAGGCTTTAGTGGATGCTGGATTCACCTGTGAAGGACAACTCACAAATCAATTTGCATACGGCGGACAGGATTACGATATTTTGGTATTTGCGCGGGGGTGATAAATGAGTTTTCCAGTCTTCTTTGCGCGGCGTGCGTCCTTTCGTAGATGCTCCAATTTTCCGGCTTCTATATCTGCTTCAAGTTGTTTATCCCAAGCGTCCTCACGTGCCTGAAGTGCTTCACGGAGTCTAATTGCCAGAGTGTTCAAAAGTTCTTTTTTAGTTTCCGCCGTGCATTCGACTTCAGGAAGTTGGGGAATCCATCCGCGCCATCCAACAGTTTCTTTTTCGAGGTGGGCGGTGTACGGTTCTTCAAAGACGGGATCGAGAATTGTGGCGCGCTGAAATTGTGTGTTCTCAACTTTGCGTTCCGGCAGCGGATCGGCATGGACTTGTTGGTTTGTGGGAGATCTCATAAGTTTCACCTTCTAACAGTCTATGCTACACTAAATAGTCCTGTCGGTTTTATAAGGGGTGCTTGATTAATCCAAAGCCCTCTTTGACTGACGACTGACAACTGATGACTGATAACTATTTTCGCACGGCAATTTTTCCGAACTTTTGTTTGCGGATATCCCCTTTACGCGCGGTGAATTTGTAGAGGTAGACCCCGTTTGCCAGCGGTTCGCCATCGGCATCGCGACCGTCGTAGTGGAATTCGTTGTAAGAAACAGAGGCATCAAGCGTGTCAATGGCGATGATGCGACGACCCGTTATAGTGTAAATCTTCAGGCTAACCTCGTCGGCACTCTCCGTGAGATAGTAGGCGAAATGGGTACCGCTTCCCGGCACGAATGGATTTGGGAAGTTAGCGATGTTCGTAATTTCAAATTCACCGGCGACGGTCGCATTGCGCTCCGCGTCTGATATATTCCCGTTTGCGTCTTGTGCCTGCAACCGGATGCGGTACTCGCCGGGGTCCAAGACAGGCGTATAGGTTATTAAAAGCAGATTGTTGTTGGTAGGCGATGCGGCAATGACATATTCATCTTGCGGCACGCTTTCTCCGTTTTTGGTGAGTACTATGTTTTCTATGCGCGAGTCAACCCCGTTTGCATCCTCAATCCGTGCTGAGATGGTTGGCGTATCAGAGACATAATCGCCGTCAACGAAGCCTTGGTGTTCAAACGTTAGTTCAACCATAGGTGGACTTGTATCGCTGTGCGAAAGCAAGGCGAATGTTCCAGGCAGTTTAACTTCCGCAGAGACAGTTTTCTCATCCACGGTTCCCGCCCCGACCCGAATCCAATTTCCGTTATCCTCGTCACGCCGATAGATGTAGGCATCGTTGCTTCCCTCTTTTAGGAAGGTCGCGTTTGCTGTCAATTCGGTTTGTTCGGTGAATCCGAGTTGGTAGGCGACAGCCGATGCAGGGATTGCCACCGCAATGTCAGGTTGATTTGTGATGGTAAGTGCTTCTTCGGTGTAAGTCAGAACAGTGCTGGTTTGAATACTATCGGGTGGAATCGTGACCTGGAAGATGCCGTCCGGACTCTGAATGGGTTGGTTGCGTGTTTCAGGTGTCAGGATGATACGGTTGCCCGAAAACCGTTTCGATGCCCAATTATTCCTTTCGCGTTTTTCGATGATACTCCCTTTCGGTAGTTCGGCGGATGTTGGGTCTACGTAGACTGTGACCAGATAATCACCCGGTGGTGGTTGCCATGGGACGCTCACGGCAACTTGGTTACCGGGGAGAATTTCGGGAATTATTTGCAGGTCTCCAATTGGTGTCGCGTCCTTCAGTTCTTCAAGTATGGATGTCGTCGTGGTGTTTACACTGGTGGTATTTGTCTCGCTTTTCAACGCTTTTACAAAGAACTGAACAGGAACGTTTCGCACTGGTTGGTTTTCTATGTTTCGGATTTGTGCTGAGAGCGTAAAGGGCGGTGTGGTGTCCCATGTAAAGGTTTGTGCCAGAAGCGCGAGATCGATTTCAATTTCAACATCTCCCACATCGTAAGCGACCGTCTCTGTTTGGAACGTTCGCCCAGTTTTGACTTTAACTTCTAAGTAATAATCAATCGGTTGCGCATCCGGATACCCGGGGATGGGGCGTTCACTCCTATAGGTCGTGCCAGTATGTGGTACTATTGGAATAGTGAAAAACTTGTTGTCTCCCGCAATCCAATCGTACCAAAACAGAGTCATTTCATCAATCGCATTTTTGTCAACGACCTCTGCATAGAGGTAGGCCGGTTGATTTACTGGAACGGGAAAGGGAACAAGGCGGACGTTCTTAACGTATCGGGATAAGACATCGTAGGTTGCGTGCCCAATGGCTTCTTCGTCTGCATCCCATGCGTAGATTTGTACAGCACCAACATCAAATTCGGGATCAGATGGAATCCGTATTTGTGTATTGACTTGCCCGTTAACGATGGCAACGGGTTCCTGCTCAACGATTATATTGTTGGCGACTGCGGTTTCGGTCATGGGGACAAGGGTAATTTGAGTGTCTGCATCGGAGAGATGGTCGGGCAGCGTTGCTGAAACGGAGAGCAGCGTATCTCCTTGAGATGCGTTTCGCCCTTGGAAGGGACTCATCTCCGCTGTGACCTGTATCTCGTCGCTTGGTATTCTCAAATTTGTTGCCGGGTCACCGAAAAGGGTAAAAACTTCAGCGAGATCGAGAAACTCGGGAGAGTTGATAAGAAACTGGGTTTTAGCTTGCGCAACAATAGCACCAACATTGTATGTTTGATCGTTGAAGATAACATCAAAAATTTCGAGGTTGAGGGCAAAGTCGCCATCTAAGAGTCCGATACTGGTTGCCCCGAAAACTGCGATGGCACCGCCGTTTTCGGACCGGAGGAGTTCTTCAGCAAGACTGTTTTTGGTGCCGTCAAACGAGCCGGTGTAACAGGTCATACTAATAACAAATGGGAGTTGTGAGATGTTGGTTAAGTTCTGTTCTGGGTCTTTAAAGTCGAGCATCCGACTGGAAGCCCATCTACCACCGCCGCCGTGCCCGATGTAGTTGACGATGCTGGCACCGTCGTTAAAACCGTCGATGACGCGTCTCCCGATAGGCGTGAGAGCATCGTCGTCTCTTAAAGTCAGTTCGCCATCTGTATGGGGCGCATAGATGCGTTGGATCTCGTATCTGCCACTCAGCTGATTATTGGAAATGAGTCCATTGGTTTGCAAGTGGAATCTAATATCCGAACCTGCGAGCATGAGGAATCGTTTGTGCCATGGACCGGCTCTGGGAGCGGTTTCATAGTTGATAGCGCGCTCAACGAATATACGGGCATCAACGCGGTTATTGGCGGGCATTCTTCCGATCAGCATGTCTGGAAAACTGTCTGTGCCTCGGAATGTGACGAACTGATGATCACTCGCGCTGGATCCGTAGCCCGGGATTTGCACCTGCATCGTTGGAACAAAATCTATTTTCTTTTTGATGTCGGTATCGCCGACGAGAAGCACATAGGTCGGGGCGGGTGGTTGCCAATTGTGGTAGGCGTAACTAAGGAATTCACGGATAGCCTTGGGATTGAGGATGCCGTGGTTAAATTCGTCATAGATGTTTTGAACGTCAACGATTTTGGTACGCATCCCTTGTTGACTGCGAAAGTCGGCGAGGGGTTGGACATCCTGAAGGAAATGATGATGTGTGATAATGATGTAGTCTGCCCCGTTCTGAGTGCTATGCAAATCTGATGGTGCGTCTACGGAGATTTTCGGTTTTCGGAATTGGTTACGGGTCAGTGCGATGTATTGGATGGTGGGGTCGTTCACAGCCTTAGGCCGAATTTGGCTCGATTGGAACAGTACCTTATAAGTTCCGGGAACCTTATCGTCAGCAAGGGGAGATAAACCGACGTACCGGGTGCCATCAATACCGTAAATTTCGATGTCAGGTGTAGAGAAGTTCTTTAATTGGACTTCAAAGTTTGCATTCACAGCACCAGTTTCATCCAGAAACGGGGTGATTGCAAAGGGAAGCACATCTTTTTCTGCTTTGAACTTTCGCCAATAATCAATCTGAATCCAATTGAGCATGAGGATGTCTATAAGTGCTCCTGCGCTTGTGGGGTTTGTAATCCGAATAGTGTTCTGTCCGTTATTGAGAAAGGATTGGAAAATTTCTGAATTCTGAAGTTGATATTCGGTTTCGCCGTCCCAACGTGCTTCTCCGAGTTCGATCTTGTCGTTTAGCCAGACATTGCAATCGTGTTCTGTATTGGATCTACCGTGAAGAGCGACACGGACTGTCGCGGGTCGAGCGGTTGCTTCGACACCGGGCAGCATGAAGGAAAATGGCTTTGACGCTGGCGCGGTCAGTTGTGCCCAAAACCAACTGTCGTTTGGGAGCGGTGGTAGTTCTGTCAGCGTGAAAAAACGTTGCTGGAGTCCTTGGCTGAATTCTGTATAAATTTGGTTTTCGGTGAGATTTGCATTACGGAAGCGTCTGAACTCTCGGTCTTTCTCAAAATGTGCGCGTGTGAGGAAGTGTGTGTAAAGTTGCACGTTGTTTGCATTTGCAAGAGCGGTTTTCGTTACCATCCGGATCCCTCGTCCGGTATTCCAAGAGAGCCAGTAGATATTCTCATTGGAATAGGGATCAATATAACTGGTTTCCCCGCGTTGGCGTTCAGCGTAGAAAATAATCTCGTCTGTCGAATCGAATCTCTGGGCACTTTCGCCGCGGACAAAGATTGGTATCTGTTTTCCTTTGTTTGTCAACGTCAGCGTCGCCGGGGTAATAGTCTCTAAATTGACACCGATAGCGGCGAGATCTTGCGCTGTGATGCGATACATTCCGGATTCGGTTACACTGATTCTATACCGCGGACCTGTGGGTGAAATACTCGGCGCTGCTGGTGCTCGTTGGATAGGAGAACGCCACTGATCCGCGCTCTGTGGGTTGATAAGCATATCATCGAAGATTGCGTCGTACACAGTGGATTCGGTATGTAAACCGCGTGGCATTGTAGATAAGACAGTGGATTGCTCACGCGTGCGGGTGCTGCTGAAGCGCACCTCTACCACAAGTTGGTGGTAGAGTCGGATTTCACGACGGACAGGATTGTACTGAACAGGATTAAATTGAACCGGAAGAACACGGTTCTCTCGAATCCAAGCGTCCCCTCTGATTTCTACAAGATTTTCTGGAAAGAAACTATCTTTTTTCCGCGTATTGTCTAACTGCGCTGAGAAATTTGAGGTGGACATAAGGTCTTCCACCTTATGTGTGCTGAAATCCTTTTCAACAATCCGTAGTTGAAACTGGACATCAGGGGGAACACCGATGAGCGTGGATTGGATGGGAAGAGGCAGCATCCCTAATTCAGTTGTGAAGCGGCATCCGGGAAAAGAGATAGTTGGAGTTTCGACCTCAGAAATCTGTGAATCACGCCCTAATTGCGCGTCTGTTGCTGTTTCGGTACCGCTGGCAAGTTCAGGTTTATTATCAAACGAAAAATCCGATTTCGGGATAACGAGTTGAATTGTTACACCTTGCGAGGTGCTACTCACTAATTCGATCTCTCTTTGGGTTTTTGCTCTCCTCCTCGTAGCAGCGCGCGGACGTTGCTTTGATGAGATTGGTGCCGCTACGGCAACGTTCTTCGAGTCAATTGGGGGCATGACAGGCAGGTTGCCTATTTCCGCATAAAGGAAAAGTGTTATGAATAGTATGGGTAACCGTGTACACATCTTCGTGAGGCGGGTTCGCATTAAAAAATTAACTCCAAGGTTCTAAATTTATTAGACTGGCAAGTTGTAATTTGAAAATGTCTGTAATCAAGTGGACGTTGTTTATTGTGTTTGTTGTAGGTTGTTTCCTTTTTCTTTAAAAAAAGAAGCCGTCAGCCATCAGCCATCAGCCATCAGTAAAAGAGGTTTCTGATTAAATCAAACGCCTCTTTGCTGACTGCTGAAAGCCGATAGCCGATAGCCCTTATGGAGATTACACCTAATTGTTTTCAGCGAGGTGATAGACCTCAATTTCCCGGATTTGGGCGATTGCGGGTTGCATGATGCGATAGTGTGGGAAATATCTACCCGCGAGGGTTTTCCGCTGGTCAATGACTTTGTCTCCCGGTTCTGCCAGTATTTTATTTACAATGACATCATCAACGGTTCGAGTAACATGGACACGGATCATCTTTGTCTGAAAGTCCAATCTATCGAAAACAAACTCGGCTTGTGCACGTTCATCACCGATATTGCGTCGCTGAATGACTGTGTCAAAAGTTTCCCATTCGCCGGTTTCATCATCCAGGTAGTCCATCTCAAACCGGAAGAGGTTGCCATTGTGAATGACGATCTTTCGGACGGGATGGATCTCGGCAAATCTGACGATGAAGTTCCGTTCATTTTGTGCTGGAAGTGTTGCCAGCGTTTCGAGATTTCCGTCGTTTATACCCGGATGATTTGCTTCAGTGCCGTAAGTGGCACTCGCGATATTTTGGCTGTACTGTGTGGATAACACTTGGGCAACCCTGCAAGCATTGAGATATAAGCCGATGGCTATGAGGCAGCAAATAGATAAAGTGATGCGCTTCATTGTTTTTCCTCCTAGAGTGTTATATCGACTCGATCGACAATCCCCATGACGAGTTCACGGATAGGTGCATCTTCAATACCGAATACTTCTTGTGCAACGCCCGGGCCTGCACCGACAATCACCGTGTCCCCTTCGCCTGCCCCGACATAATCGACAGCAATCGTTGGGGTGCGAACGAGTTCGGATCTGACGCTCAACGGTTGGATGAGCAGCAGTGTGCGATTTTGGTATGCAGGATGTTTAACGATAGAAACGGCTTTTCCGATTACTTTAGCGATGTACATTTTTTCACGACCCCGTTTCGGACGGTGTTTCTGTTGATCTACCCGGTGGGTCAACGAGTGAAAGAGAATCGACAATACCAACGATAGCGACATCGACGGGCATCCGCCTTCCGGGTATCACGCTTACGGCATCGCCTCCGGTGACGATGTAGACAATTTCGCCTGCGCCTGCGTCGTGCAGTGTATCAACTGCGACGAGCGGCTCGGAGATGGGATGATATTTCTCATCTAAAGGTTGCACGATGAGGAGACGCGTGCCTTCTAAGCTCGGGTCTTTTCGCGTTGCGACGACGGTTCCAATAACTTTTGCTAAATCCATTTTTTTAATAGTTTTCAGTTTTCAGTTATCGGTTTTCAGTTAAGGACGGATATGATTTAACGAAACCATCTCTTAACTGATCACTGTTAACTGACCACTGACAACTCCTAAGAAACAAGTTTGTACTCAATAAGTTTTGTGTGAAGCGTATTTCGGTTAATACCGAGGATATCTGAGGCTTTACTCCGGTTTCCGTTGGTGTACTCAAGCACGATTTTAAAGAGCGGTTTCTCAAAGATCGCCCGGATTTCAGCGTAGAGTTCGTCTGGCGATGTTTCGGAGTCCATATACTGTTGAATATGCGCTTGGAGTAGGCTATAAATTTGTGTGTCAAGGTTTCCTGACTCACTGGTGGGGCCCGGTTGATCGAGAATCGGATCGAAATGTTCAGATAATAGCATTTGCCCTGAACACATCACGAGTGCCCGCTTGATGGCATTTTCTAATTCACGCACGTTCCCGGGCCACTCATGCACCGTGAGGCGTTTTACGACTTCTGGCGATATACCGATTTCAGGCAATTGGTATTCTTCAACGAACCGGTGTGTGAAGAGGTCTATGAGTTCCGGTATATCCTCTTTCCGTTCCCGGAGGGGTGGGAGAGAAATGGGGATGACGTTAAGCCGATAGTAGAGGTCTTCTCTGAAGGATTTCTGTGCGATTGCAGTTTCAAGCCGTCGGTTGGTTGCAGCGATGATCCGAACATCAACAGCGTGGGTCTCGGTCCCACCCATCGGTTCAACTTCTCGCTCTTGTAGTACACGCAGCAATTTCATCTGAACTTCAATTGGCAATTCTCCGATTTCGTCGAGGAAGATCGTCCCACTGTCTGCCTGCTGAAATTTACCTTTCCTTGCGGTGTGCGCATCGGTATACGCGCCTTTGACATGCCCGAAGAGCGCGCTTTCAATGAGACTGGACGGCATCGCGCCACAATCGACAACGATGAAGGGGTTATGAGAGCGGTGGCTATTTTGGTGGATTAATTGAGCAACGAGTTCTTTGCCGGTTCCACTTTCGCCTAAAACGAGAACGGTTTCGTCGCTGACGGCTGCGCGTCCAATTTTATGGTACACCTCTTGCATTGTCGGACTCTGTCCAACCATCCTTCCCTGTCCATCAACATCAATGGAAGCTGCTGATGTTTTGACATTCTTCGTTTGATTGGTAGCGGCGGCAGCGCGCGAGACAAGGTCTAACAACTGCCGCTGGTCGATAGGCTTTGTGAGGTATCCATACGCCCGTTGTTTCGCCGCGTCGATGGCAGTCTGTGTCGTTCCGTGTGCTGTGATTATAATAATTGAGGCGGTGCTGTTGTATTGCTGAATATCTTCAATGAGTTCGATTCCGTTGGCATCGCCTAACCAAATATCGAGCAGGATGACATCGACGTTTGTTTCCCTGACACAGGCTAAAGTCTCGGCACCGTTTCGGGCTGTAAGGGTCTGATAACCTGCCTTTTTAAGGGTGGCGGCGAGTATTTGTCGGAGGCTGTCGTCGTCGTCAGCAATAAGCACAAAATTCGACATACTTTTAATTTTCCTTGCGGAATAGTTATCGGTTTTCGGTTTTCGGAAGAATAATTATCAGTGTTAGAAAGTGTCCTAAAGTTTCAAAGTGTGTTCAAGTTATGAATGCCTCGCAGTGAGAGTAGCCTTGCTGACTTTAGAAACACTTTACGGACTTTACAAACTTCTTTAACCGATAAATCGTTAATGCACAGGAAGGGACATGACAAACGCTGTGCCGACTTCAAGATTCCCATCGACTTGAATGCTGCCTCGATGTTCGGCAAGAATTCTTTGGCTAATGTGGAGTCCCAACCCGGTGCCTTTCTGTTTGGTAGTATAGAACGGATCGAACAGCATCGGTATATCTTCAGGCGGAATCCCGGGACCGTCATCCTGAACGCGCATAAGGACGACTTCTGTCTCTGGTACATATTCTGTCTGAACTGTCAACGTTCCTTCTGTATCCATCGCTTCAATGGCGTTGTAAAATAGATTAAGAATGACCTGCGTTATACCGTCTTCGTTAACATTGACTTCTGGACAAGTGTCGTATTGCGTGATTACCGTGATGGCTTGATGCTCCAATTCCGGACGGCAGATTGCGAGACTGTTATCAAGAAGTTGGTGAATGTCTGTCCATTTTGCAGCACGCATTGCAGGTTTGCTGAAAGCCAACAATTGCTCAATGAACCGATTCAGTCTGTCCACCTCTTTGATAATGATTGCGGTGTATTCCTGAATCTCATCTTGAGAGAGTTGGACATTTTCGGAACGGGTTTCGGAAACCTGTGAAAATCCATCCACGTCTGAACTTTGCAGCAGTTGTGTGCCAAGCCGGATACTACCGAGTGGGTTTCGCACCTCGTGCGCGATCGTTCGGACGAGTCTTCCGAGTGTTGCCATCCGTTCTGATTCGACAAGCGCGTCGATTGTTTGCTGGATTTTAACGCCTTGTGCGATGGTGGAGGCGATAATTGTTAAGAGCCTCCGATCGTCCTCTGCTGAAAATTCATCGGATGCTTTGTCAATCGTCAATGTACCGATAACGTTCTCTTCGACAACAATCGGGATACACCAGAACGCTATTTTGTCTTTGGATTCGACGCGTTCGGATTCAAAGAGTTTAACATAACTGAGCGGATTCCGAGTTTGTGGAACGCCGATCGCTTTACCTGTTGCGAGGACCTGTTTCTGAATGTCTTCCATCTGATTGTCGGTACCGCGTTTCATCTCGGCGGGTGTGAGCCCCAAGACAGTTTCGACCTCAGTCGTGACCTTCCCGTTTTCGTAGAGGTGTAAAGCCCCGCGATATATGCCGAGTCGCTTGGACAGAATCTCAATGATGCGCTGAAATAATCCCTCTAACTCAAGATTTGCGTTTGCCGCTTTGCTTACCTCAAAAAGCGTGGAGATGTCCCTCACCTGTTTTTCTAAATTCGCGTTGACACTGTGTATTTCCTCTATCTCCTCAGCACCGCTGAGTCCCTGCGTTTGGAAGTGACGAATGACGCGGATAACGCCGAATACAACAAACGGATAGAGAAGTGCTATAATAATACTCTCAACTTGATTCGGATAATGGAAGACATAAATCCAGTTGGCTACTGCCGTAAGGGCGAACAAGACGTTCTGTCCGCGAGGTTTCACGTAGAGGACTGAGAGAACCATCACCCCGTAGTAGCAGTGGCTTACTGCTGGATAGTATTCTTGCATCTGGAACAGATGCGTGCTGACGTTGATGAAGATCACAAAAAGTGCGAGAAAGAATGTTAGCATTCTTTAGTACTCAGTTTTCAGTTATCAGTACTCAGTTAAAGAAAGATTTGATTATTCAGAGTCCCTCTTAACTGATAACCGAGTACTGAGTACTGATAATCAAAGACTCAGGAAGTTATTAAGCATTTTTAGTCCGACACGCCCACTCTTTTCGAGATGGAACTGTGTTGCGATGAGGTTGTCTTGGGCGATCGCACTACAGAACTCAAGTCCGTACGTCGTCTTTCCGATTACAACGTCCGTTTTCTCTGGCTCAGGGTAGTAGGAATTGACGAAATAGAAGTGTGCAGGATTCGGAACGTCTTTGAAGATGGCGTGCGGTTTTGTCTGATACACTTCGTTCCAACCGATTTGTGGAACCTTTAATTTTTTTGTGCCTGTCGTAGGATATTTCTTTACACGTCCCGATAAGAGACCCAGACATTCGGCATCCTCTTCTTCGCTGTGTTCAAAGAGGATCTGAATACCGATGCAGATACCGAGCATCGGTTTGCCGGTGCGGTAGAAATCTGTGAGGACTTGGTTCAACCCGCGTTTGTGTAAGGTTTGCATCGTGGCTTTTGCTGCACCGACACCGGGAAAAATAACGCGGTCGGCTGTGAGTATCGTTTCAGCGGTGGATGTAATCTGGTTTTTATAGCCGAGATGTGTCAAGGCACGCGCGACACTTGTAAGATTCCCTGCTTCGTAATCTATAATTGCAATCATTTTTTTTATGGTTATCAGCCATCAGCCATCAGCCGTCAGTAAAAGAGGTTTCTGATTAAATCAAACGCCTCTTTGCTGATTGCTGAAGGTCTCCGATAGCCATTAAGAACTCATGTAATGACTTTTTCGACGGCTTTATAGAGGTTGACTGTTTCAATGCCAGCGATGGCAGCCTCAGCCCCTTTGTTTCCGGATTTTATGCCAGCGCGTTCAAGTGCTTGTTCTATTGTGTCTGTGGTGATAACACCGTAAATGACGGGGATGTTGGTGCTTGATGATATGTTGGCGATTCCCTTCGCGCTTTCGGCTGCGACGTAATCGAAATGCGGTGTCGCACCTCGGATCACTGCGCCAAGGCAGAGAATGGCATCGTAGCGTCCGCTTTCTGCAAGGCGTTTAGCGATTCCCGGTATCTCGAAAGCGCCGGGTGTCCAGAAAACATCGACCTCATCCAGATCGACACCGTGCCGTTTTAAGGCATCTTGTGCGCCAGCGAGGAGTTTTTCGGTAACGAAACTATTGAATCGACTGACAACAATACCGAAGCTGAGACCTTCACCGAGAAGATGTCCTTCATAAACGTTTGGCATTTTTTAATTTATTGCTCCTGGGCTGCGCTCCACTACGTTACGCGCAGGTTTTCGGTTAATTCGCGACTGGATTTGGGAATATGTTCGCGATTTATAACTCGGTTAGGCATTTCTAATTTTTCTTGGCGTTCGTTTCTGATAGTTCCCGACAGCTATTCCTCATGTAGGAGGAGATGACCGAGTTTAGAACGTTTTGTTTCTAAATATCGGCGGTTAAAGGCGTTCGGTTTGGTTTGCAACGGAATACGCTCAACGATTTCAAGTCCATGTCCAGACAGTCCTGTGACCTTTTGCGGATTGTTTGTCATCAATCGCATCTTTCGGACACCTAAATCAGCTAATATCTGTGCCCCGATCCCGTAATCTCGCAAATCTGCGGGAAATCCGAGGTGTTCATTCGCCTCAACGGTGTCCAATCCATCGCTATCTTGTAATTGATATGCCCGCAATTTCCCCTTGAGTCCCATCCCTCTACCTTCTTGTCGCATATAGACAAGTACGCCTCTACCTTCCTTCTCAATGGTTTGCAAAGCGATTTCGAGTTGTTCACCGCAATCGCATCTGAGAGAGCCGAAGACATCACCTGTGAGGCATTGCGAGTGCACACGGACTAAGATCGGGGTTTCATCGGTAAGGTCGCCTTTTGTGAGTGCGATGTGTGTTCTATCGCCTTCGACGCTTTCACCCGCTGTGTCGGTGCTTTCGTAGGCGTAAAGTTTGAACTCACCGTGTGCGGTCGGGACTTCGGCAGTAGCGACACGTCTAATCAAAGTCTCTGTCTCACGGCGGTATGCGATCAGGTCGGCAATAGTGATAATCTTGAGTTGATGTTGCGCGGCAAACTCCATTAGTTCAGGGACGCGTGCCATGCTTCCGTCTTCGTTGAGAATCTCGCAGAGGACACCTGCCGGATAGAGTCCTGCCATCTGTGCTAAATCGACGGTGGCTTCAGTATGCCCTGCGCGCCGGAGGACACCGCCCGGTTTCGCTTCTAAGGGGAAAATGTGCCCAGGACGGACGAAGTCTGACGGAACGGCTTCAAGGTCAACGAATTTTTGGATCGTGTAGGCGCGTTCTTGTGCCGAGATACCGGTTGTCACCTCTTTGGCATCAATAGTGACCGTGAAAGCCGTCTGCATTTGCGCAGTGTTCGACGCGACCATCGGGTGGAGTTCGAGTTCGGCGAGACGTTCTGAACAGGTCGGTAGGCATATTAGACCCCTACCGTGTGTTGCCATGAAATTGATAGTCTCTGCCGTTACCTTTTCAGCCGCCATGATGAGATCGCCTTCGTTCTCGCGATCGGGGTCATCAATGACGATGATTATTTCCCCGTTTTGGATTGCAGAGAGTGCTTCAGGAATAGTATTAAATGTGTCTGGCATTCTTGCCTACCATTTTAGAGTCGTTAGTTATCAGTTGTCAGTCGCCAGTTACTCTCTTGTGGCAGGTAAGTATGTTGTTACTACCACAGCATACCTCTTTAACTGATAACTGAAAGGTTTTTCATGCCTCGCAGTGAGAGAAAACCGAACTGAAAACTGATAACTATTAACTAATATAGCCGTGTTTCGATAAAAAGTTCAAATTAAGAGTCTCAGTAGAGGGTTGATCAGTCCACTCCCTCTTTTCCTCAGTATTTCTGAGAAGCGTTTCAATATAACGCGCAATGATGTCAACCTCAAGGTTAACCCTTGCACCGGTGCGTTTCGTTCCGAGAGTTGTCACGTCCTTTGTATGTGGAATCAATGCGACTTCAAAGGCATCTGCGTGTAGGTTTGATACAGTTAAACTGACACCGTCGACGGTAACTGATCCTTTATATGCGATGTAAGGTTTGGTGGCACTGCTTATCGTTACCTGCATCAAAGAAGCGTCGCCTTCGTCTTTCCACCCACAGATTGTCGCGACCTCATCGACGTGTCCGAGTACGAGATGTCCGCCTAATCTATCGCTGAGTCGGAGTGAACGTTCTAAATTAACGGGGTCTCCGACCTTCCGTTCCCCCAATGTTGTCCTGCGTAAGGTCTCAGCGGATACATCAACAGTGAATGCTCCCGATGTGAGAAAACGGATCGTGAAGCAGGCACCGTCAACCGAAATGCTGTCCCCGACTTTCGCATCGTTGAGAACATCGCTCGCCTGAATTTCAAGCGTCGCATCTTGAGATTTGACTTGGATGCTCCTAATCTTTCCGAGCTCCTCAACGATCCCGGTAAACATGTTATAGATATCCTTCAATTAAAAGGTCGCGCTCAGGCATGGGTGTAATGTTGATTCGCTGTAGGTTTACTGCGTCAGCCAAACTGCGGATTCCTGCCCCGCCGATCGGTCCAGGGGCATCCTGACCTCCGATGAGTTTGGGCGCAACGAAGCACATAACTTTGTCCACAACACCTGCAGCGATCGCCGATGCGTTGATTTCACCACCGCCTTCTATCAGTACGCTTGTTATCTCACGTTTGCCTAATATGTCCATCAAACTTTTGAAACAGACCTGGTTACCGTGCGTTGCTGGAACGGTGATAACTTCCGCACCCGCCTTTTCGAGCGCGTCAACGTTTTCAGAGGGTGCCTCTGCCGTTGCTGCCACGATAACGCCTGACTCGCTTTCGGCATTGAAAATACGTGCATCCGTGCTGGTTTTCCCGTGTGAATCTAACACAATCCGGGTCGCGTCCTGTCCTTCTCTATTCTGAAGTCGCGTTGTTAGTGACGGATTATCACGTTCAACCGTGCCTCTACCGACAAGGATAGCATCTACCGCGTTCCGAACCTCATGCCCCCGCTGCCGTGATGCCTCGGATGTAATCCATTGCGATTCGCCAGAGGTGGTGGCGATTTTTCCATCGAGACTCATCGCTGTTTTGAGGATAACAAACGGTTTGCCCGTCCGAATGTATTTCCGATGTACCTCGTTCAGGTCTGATGCTTCTTGGGCACATACACCTGTATGGACGTTGATACCCGCATTTTGAAGTTGTTGAACGCCTTTACCTGCGACACTCGGATTCGGATCGACTTCTGCGATATAGACGTGGGCGATACCTGCATCAATTAGTGCCGCTGTGCAGGGCGGTGTCCGTCCCCAATGACAACACGGCTCAAGATTCGTGTAAAGCGTCGCACCTTTGGCATTTTCGCCTGCGGCGTTCAATGCATGGACTTCTGCGTGTGCGGTTCCCGCTTTCTTATGATACCCCTCACCGATAACCTTTCCATCTTTTACAATGACTGCACCAACGAGCGGATTGGGACTCGTGCGTCCCTTTGCCTGCCGTGCTAAGTCCAGTGCGCGTTGCATAAAGGCTATATGTGTTTCGTCCATAGCGATGCGTTATCTACACCCAAGTTTTTTAAATTATATCATATTTCGACCAGAAATCAAAATCATTTTTGTAGTCCTGCCACTTCTTTCAGTGATTCGAGGACTTCTGTCTGTTTCACAAGGTCGAATTGATGTGTGCCGATATACATATATCTGATAATCCCAGTTTTGTCAATGACGAATGTTGCGGGACGTGCAATGTTGTAAGCCTCTAAGCTGAGCCAGTGGTAGACCCCATAACTTTTGATGACGCTGCGGGTTTTGTCTACCAGCAAAGGGAAGGTGATGCCGTTTTTATCAGCATAACCGCGGAGTTCACGGGGCCACTGTCCGGCGATGGCGAGCGGTGTTGCTGTGTATTCTGCGTAATTTTCGGCATTTTCTTGCACTGCTGCCAACTGGCGGCGGCTGTTCGGTCACCATGTCCCGCGAAAGAAGGTTAGGACAACGTTTTGCGCGTCGCGATACGCTTCCAACGATATTTCCTCGCGTTGGTGTGATGGCAGCGTGAATGGTGGTGCGGTGTCGCCGATGTTGAGTATCTTGTTTTTCCGTGGCATGGTCATATTGTATCGGATGTTTCGGTTGGTGTCAAGTTTTTAGTCAATGGCTATCGGCAGTCAGCCATCAGCAGTCAGTAATCAATGAAAACCTTTCTGAAGTGTGCAAAATCCGTTAGCAGCAGATTAGTATATACTATCCCTCTCCACGCACCCGCGGATAGGGTTGGAGCAGGACTTGCGAGGTTTACAGAAAATGGGAACAAAAAGGCATAGAACTGCAACTGTTCACTCTATCCCGCCCTCGAACATGCTTCAATTTATGGTGAGGGTAAACAGGCCATCTTCCAAAGAATTGGCAGGAATTGATCGGGCAGAGAAGTATAAATTGTTAAAAGCAAATTCTGTCAAACGCAAGGATGAAATTAAGGCATGGATTAGGGCACATGGATTGGATGCAGAAGTCTTTGAGATTGAGGAACCTACAACCTTCAATATGCTGTTTATCACCTGCACACCCAAGGTTGCCGAGCAGCTTGAGCATGCTGATGCTGTGGTCAGCGTTTCGCGAAGTCCAGAGTTTTCTGTGGGGTTAACCAAGTAGATAAAACCTTGAGCACGATCCAGTGCGGTTGGGAAACTGCACCATAGGTGTCAATTTTAGAAAAAACCCATCGGGACATCGTAGGTTGGGTTGAGCGGGGTTTCCGAGAAAAATGATACCGAGACCCCAAGCACATTTTACCACTCTATATCGTTCTATCAATCAAGGAGATAGCGAAACCCAACGCAAACCTACCGCCATGTTTCCAGCACTTGACGCAAAGCATGTTGGGTTTCGCTGGGTTTCTCTACGCATACGCGGGTATATCAGGTTTGATGTATTTTGAAATATCTACCTTTGATTTTTAACACCGCTCAACCCAACCTACGGGACTCCTGGAGTGCAATCGCGCAAATACGCCATTTTCTATAGATATATTGAAGAAACACCCAAGCAAAAACCCTCCTCTGGGGTGTGGAAAAAGATGAAAACCTTTCTGAAGTGTGCAAAATTTGTTAGTAGCAACTTGGGTGAAATATAGGTTTTTATTCAGGCGGGTCCAATGGGATTCGACAGACTCCGATTAAGCCTACACCTGTGTAGAGTTGTGCCTCAGGGACGTGAAAATCGGCAGTAGTGATGCCGCGCGTCAAGTCGTTATGCGTGGCACTTATCAATGATTTTAATAGTCTTCCGCCGACATCAACACTTAGTCGTAAGAGTGGCTTGGGGAGCCAGTGCCGCATTTTTAGGATATCATAGGTGAAAATCTGTTGGATGTGCTGTGCCCGGATCTCTTGAAATTGTTGGACTTTTGAACTCCCTTGGAGTGTATAAAGGGTCACATCTTTAAAATTCATTGAAAGAAGATTTTGGAACCCGCTGGTGTCGTATTCGTGTTCGTGATAGAGCGATTGGAGACTTGTAGACTGTGGAGAATTTCGATTCGGTGTTGAAATTAGAAGCACTCCTGCGGGATTGGCGACGCGTTTGCTGACTTCCTCCAAGAAATATTCGGGGGTTCTTAGGTGTTCAATGAGATGAAAACAGCAGACGACATCAAAGGCATGCGGAAAATATTTATGAAGTTGGTCGACATCTTGGATGTAGAAATCGAGATTAGGGAGATCGTATTTTTGCTTTGCTTGTTGTATCGTCTTTTTGTCTTTGTCAACGGCGACGACCTCTTTTGCGTGCTGTGCCAATAGGTGTGCGCCGTACCCTTCGCCACATCCGAGGTCTAATACGCGCTGCCCTTGTGTGAATTGCGTTGCGTATTCATAGACGGCGCGATACTGATAGTAGACTGGGTGATTCGCTTTTTGGGTTGGATCTGTTCTTTCTGCCATGAGAAAGGTCTCCTGATGTGTAAAACCTACAATTAACGATATACTTATGAAAGGTGGGGTTGCAAAACCCGCCAGCGAAAAAGAAGTTTGCTGTGAAAACCCCTGCTATTGATACGCAGGGACCCCTTGTAGCATAGACTGTTAGTCTGTGCGTGTATAGGACGCAAACGAAAAGTGGACGCTCCAAAAGAGAAAACTAAATAACGCTAGTGAGCGGTTGACACGGCGGGGTCTGTTTATAGGGTTGATAAAGGTCTGGGGGTGGACGACAGGGTTCATGCGCGGCACGTGTAAGGTGCAGCGCGACGCTGAGTGTCGCCACGAATAAGAAAAGCGCGATGGGAACCCACCGCAAGAGGCGTGTTTTCATGTTAGGGACTCCTTTTTAAGGGGCTGGCCCCTATAAATAACACCCAACGGAAACCCGTTAGCTGCTATAATAGAAACCAGCGCTGTCAAAACTATACCTTTTGGCAGTGTTACGCGTGGCGGGTGCTCCTAACACCTGCTGCGCACCCCGGAAACGGGGAGCTGCCCCTGACGCGATCCACGCGGTATTAGCGAATGTGCTTCAGCGTGAAATCAGCGTCAGACATAATTATACAAAAAAACGCAAAAATTGTCAAATTTTAAATTTCGACTTACTCTAACTAACTTACCGCGCAGCAGGCGAAACACCTTCCAAATCCTGCCCAATTTTACCACTTTTTCAGGGGGCCCTAATGAAGTTTGCGAAAGTAAATGAGTCCTGCAGTGAAACCCAACGCTTTTCTGTGTGCTTTCTTGAGATGTAGCAGATGACGTGGATTCATTGATAACCGATAACTGAAAACTATAGTAAAAACCAAAAGTAAGTCCTGTAGGTTGGGTTGAGCGGGGTTGAAAATCAAAGGTAGATATTTCAAAATACATCAAACTTGATATACCCACATACGCATAGAGAAATCCAGCGAAACCCAACGTTCCTTGCGTCAAACACTACAAACATGGCGGTAGGTTTGCGTTGGGTTTTGCTATCTCCTTGATTGATAGGGTGGTAAAATGTGCTTGGGGTGTCGGTATCATTTTTTTCAGTTCCGCTCAACCCAACCTACGGTCCTATGATGCGTTTTTTTTAAAATTGACACCTATGGTGCAACGGTGCATCTTAGTGGTATCGTTTCTTGAGCGATGCCCAAGAAGTTGTGAGGTGGTGACGGACGGATGCAGGTGAAAGTGTTATAGGCTTCTCTGGGAGTGCCACAGACGCAATCTTTTCCCTTACTGCGTCTATGTCGCCATCAATGAACGCCCATCGGTATCGGAATGGAGCGTCCAAGTAATCGGCTTCGGCATGCCCCTCGGCAATAAGTTGTAAGTTTAGCATGCGAGTCCCAGTGTCATCTGTGTAAAACACATACGCCAAGAACCTCCCTGCAGAACCCTCTTGAATAAACGGAAATGTGTCAGAATCCTCGAAAAGCACAAATACGTCCTTGTCTTTGAGGGTACCCTTGACGTATTGCGTTGCCGCTGCACCGAGCTCCAATTGACGTTCTTTCTCGGCTTCCAAGAGGTCCTCATAGTCATCTTGGTCAGGTGTAGTGCCACCTTGTTCCAATACAGATTTCGCATCTTTCGTGAGTTTTGTCCCTTTACGGCTTTCAGGGGTATCCACACCGTAGAGCCGTGTTGTAATGATACCCTGGTCGCTATAGATGAAATTGAGGGTGTCTCCGTCAATAACTCGGTCTACTTCGTAATAACGGGCTTCGTTCGATATAAAACCTATCGTTGTATCTGCGGAATGGCAGTGATAAGAATCACCTTCTCTATGGCAGCCATCCGATGCTATCTTCCTGTTATGTGCGGATACATCGTTGAAAATTCCGACGAGTGTGAGTAAAACGACAAAATATCTAAACATTAGAATGCTCCATAGTTCTTCTGATTTCTCAAAAAAGAATGGATTTACAACCCCTCGTGCTTCTTCAAGTTTGAATTTATAGGTGATCCTGTTCGTAGTAGGGCAATTCATTGCCCGTTCTTTTCACTGCGAGGCAGTGCGATAAATCGCACGACTACGAACCTACCCTCAAGTTCAAAGTTGAAAGACTACTCGTACAAGAAACCTTTACAACGTAGGTAAGTTTTTGACAATCTCCACTGTCTTTAGGCTGAGGGTAATGACGCGGGCGATGAGGTCTACGATATACCGCGGTTCTGCCTCACGGTTCGGGTCGTTGACGATGCCGCTCCGTTTGTCTGTCTTGATACGATACTGATCTATTACCCACTCCAACGCAGAACGCGTGCCGAGTCGATACTCATAGACCTCCGTAGGGATACCGTCCAGTGTGAGGAAATCGTTGTATTTGAGCTGCGTTTTGTCTTTGGAGAGTTTCATCTTCTCGACCCGCCAATCTATCGGCATACCGGGTGCCTCAATATATTTCAATCCATTGTATGTCGGAGCGGATTCGTAATTAACGTGGAGGTCTGCTAATGCCCCGCCTGCATTGGCGAATCCCCAGAAGTCTTCGGCGAAGGGGATATGTGGGAGGTCGCGCTTGAGGTTCATCTCGTATTTTTCGCGATAGGTAGGGTGATGTAAGAGTGCGTAGGTATAATGGAAGATGTCCCACTTGGTGATGGTGTTGTCACTGTAGTGGGTTTGGAATTCCGCCAATGCCCAATCGGTGATGTTCTCTCGTCGGTTTGTGCCGTCCTCGTCGTAGGTGTAGAACGGGAAACATTGGGAGCCACCTTGTGGTAAAATATCAGGAATTTTGTTTGTGATCAGCGCGAATGTCGTCCATTCTCTCCCGACCTTAAGCCATATCACCCGATTTTCTTTTTCGGTCTCTGGATTGGGAAAAATGGATGGAAACATGTATAAAACATCGCTAATTGTCCGGTCAAAGTAAAGGTTTGATCTGGTGAATGGACGGTAGAGAGATGTTCTTACTTTATGCTGTGTGTATTCAGCAATTGTGCCTCGCTTCAACTTTGCTTTTAAGTCGCGACTCCAACTGATTCTGGTATCGTCATACACTACAAAATCATCAATACTTGAGACCTTCTCCTCCTGCCGTTTCCATCTGTCAATCTCTGCATTATAGGTCCCATTCATCTTTTTAATGTTTGCAGTTAGTGCGTCTTGATTGAAGTTATAACTCCATGCATCACGGTTGGTTTTGACACCACTACTATAGGTTTTGAAAATTACATTTGATGCTGCACCGCTATTTGCTTTCTCCTCTTTAGTTCCTATCGGAATAAAGGTATCAAACTCGGCGTGAAGTCCTTCGGTTAACCATGTATGCCGTGCATCTGGTTCAATCGTTTGCCATTCAATAATTCCTATGTGCTGGTGTTCGTTCAGAAAGTCAAATTTTTGTTTTTTGTTCCACAAGTCATCGGTGCGGTAGTAGAAGATACAAGGTGTCTCGGATTGATCTTGTCTTGTTTTGATAAACAGGTTGAGGCTCACCCCGACCCGAATCCCGAATACATTTGCATCAGAAACCTTTAATCCCTTCCGCGTGTTCCCGCCTAAATCCAAGATATAGATCGTGTCGAAATCCTCTGCAAGGTGCTTTCGCATGCCGTCGAATGCCATTCCATCAAGAAATCCGCTGTTTGTTACAAATGCAACAACCCCTTCCTCACCAATTCGTTCCGATGCCCACAGAATTGCTTTGACATACGGATCGTAAAGCGCGTTTCTATTGGTTGCTGTGGAGTTTGCGACATAGGTATCCCGTATTATTTTATCCATTGCCATATATTTTCGGTTTTTATTGTTGTCATTTTCGTTAACCTGCCAAGCGTTGTAAGGCGGATTGCCGATGACGACAAACATATCCGCTGCCTTCTGTCGCTCCACGCGTTCTGTGTTCTCACGCGTGAAGAGTTCACCTTGCTGTTGTTCAAGCAACTCAAACGTATCGGCAAGGGCGATGCCTTCAAAGGGTAAATACGTCCCCGTGCGTTGAAAGAATTCCTGTTCGATGTTCAGACTGGCGATGTAATAGGGCAGGAGCATCACCTCGTTACAATGGAGCTCGTGGCGGTATTTCTCCTCTAACGCTGTGCCTTGGATGTCCTGCATGAGCCGGACGATGAAATTGCCCGTGCCGACGAACGGGTCGATGATATGCACCCCAGTATCCGAGAGCGATCGACTGAACTCGGTTTCGAGGATATGTGCCACACTGTTCACCATGAAATCGACGATCGGTTGTGGCGTGTAGACGATGCCGTGTGTATCCGCTACATCTTCGGAGAACCCCTGAAAGAATTTCTCGTAGAACGTGTTGAGGAAGTGCTGTTTTTGGGTGAAGTCTCTGCAGAGCATCGCGGCTTGCTCAATAGCGACGTAGAACCTGTCTAAGGGTTTGAGGAATTCCTCGCGACTGAATGCTTGCCGGATAAGTTCGTCAACAACGTTTTCAATTTCGCGTGCGATGATGTTTCGGCGGGTGAAGGCGGAGTTGTTAAAGACAGTCCTGAAGATGCGCTCAGTAAGAATGTGCTGGATGAGCATCTCTTCGACAGCATCCTGTGAGAGTTCAGGGTTAATCGCCGTGCAACAGGTTTCGTAGAAACCCGTGAACGCCTTTTTGAAGGCTGGATCGGTTTCGTGGCGTTGCTCGATGAGTTCTTTTAGTTTGCTTGCGAGGTCTGGGACATGTTCTCTGAAATCGGAGACCGCAGTCTGCCAATTGTCCAGCGCGGATGGGACATAAGCGAACAGGTATTGCAGGGTATCAATCAGGTTTGCTGGTTCGGTAATGTCAACGTCCAGTACCTCCTGTCCGTTCTGATATAAGATGGCGCGTTGTGGCGTTTGGAAGAGGATATTGTCGAGCGGATAGCCTGCGTTCTGTTTCTCCTGCACGGCTTTGGCGAGGTCGTCATCTATATCTTTCGCTTCCCAGTAGCCGAGCGGAAGTCCGTATTCGTCGAGGATTGCGCCGTCAATGACGATACGGTTTCCTTTTGAAGCACGCATCGGGTATTGTGGGACGAGTGTGGCGTTCACCTGTTTTGCACAGGATTGGAGTAGCGTATCAAAAGGTGAACTGACAGCACCTTCGTGTGTGATGTCGTGTTGTTCGTATTGCTGCAGCGTGGTATAGTAGTCGCGGATTGCTTTGTGGTTGGGTTTGAGGTTGAGTTTCGGCATGCGGGTATGATAGCAGGTTTTGGGAGTAGGTTCAAAGACAGACGTTTAGTTCAACAAGGCAATAAGGGCTATAATTGCGGCACCAACGGCAGTACACACAGTCAGAACAGTTAACACTCTACTGCTGCCTTCTTGCTTGCCTTCCAATTTCCCCTTTATCCATCCCACATCGCGTTCCAGAGTCCCTACACGCGTGTCCAGAGAATCAAGACGTTTTTCCAAGCGCGCATTGTTTTCTCTGGCTTGTGTCTCAATCCTTGTCAAGGATTCAAGGACTCTTTCCCGAAAATCTTGATCAGCCATTTTGATAACTCCTTTGTTCAGCACGGTTTCTTTTACCAAAGTATACCATAGATATAGCCCAAAATCAACAAAAAAGCAGAAAAATCCGCGCAATCCGTGTCATCCGCGATAATCCGCGATTCAGACGAAAATACACGTATGCCGTCTTGATAAGACTCCATTTTTTCAGGGATATTGCTATTCATCCTGAAAATCCTCTAATCCTATAAATCCTGATTCTGACAACTGATAACCGATACAAAGCCATTCAGTTCTCTGGCAATTTCGATTTTCGGACCACATCCTCTTTGCTGACTGCCGATTGCCGAAAGCCGATTGCTAAGGAGTTACATCAATTCGACAAAGACTTCGTTTGCAAGGAAAAGCCCGCGAGAGGTGAGACGGAGATGCGTGGCTGTGCGTTCCAGCAGCTGCAAATCCATCCATTTTTTGAGGATACTCCCAAAAGCAATTTCTATTTCTTCACCGAATCGATCTTGATAGGCTTCAAGCGAGATGCCTTCGCGTTTCCGAAGCGCGAGCATGAGCGTTTCCGATTTTTCGGCATGTCCAGTAAGATGTTCGATATCGGCGATGGGTTTGTTGTGTTTGGAGAGTGCATCAATGTAAGGCGCGATGCCTCGAATGTTGGTATAACGGACACCGTTGAGATACCCACACGCCCCGGCACCGAGTCCGATGCAGGGTTGGTTGTTCCAATAGACGAGGTTGTGTCTCGCAAAATGGTTCGGTTTGGCGAAGTTACAGATTTCGTAATGTGTGTATCCATGTGAGGTTAGCGTCTCAATCGTGTATTGGAACATATCGGCTTCGGTATCCTCGGGCGGGAGGTGGAGTTCACCGGCTTCCCACCATTCATAAAACGGGGTTTCCTCCTCCATGACGAGGTTATATGCCGAGATGTGGTTGGGTTCAAGAGAAATGACTTCGTTGAGGGTATGATGCCATGCTTCCATCGTCTGGTCGGGCAGTGCGAAAATGAGATCGATGTTGATGTTATCGAAACGGTGTTCGCGGGCGAGGTGGTAACTCTGGCGGAATTCGGCAACAGTATGGATTCTGCCTAACTGTTGCAAGGTTTCGTCTTGCATGGCTTGTAGCCCGAAACTGAGGCGATTCACGCCGTTGTCTTGCATTACACTTAACTTCTCGCTATCGACGGTTCCCGGATTGCATTCTACGGTGATTTCCACATTTGGCGTTAGTTGGAAATATTCACGTATATCGGTGAATAACTGCACTAAGGCTTTCGCAGAGAGGATGGAAGGTGTCCCACCCCCGATGAAAATTGTTCGGAGTGGGTCGGTGTCTGGAGCGTAAAGTGCCATCTCTGTGCGGAGTGCTTGTAGATATGCCTTCGCCTGTTCTTTGTGGAAGGTGTAGGTATTGAAGGCGCAATAGTAGCATTTCGTCGCGCAGAATGGAATATGAATGTAGACAGAAGATACCATTTTATTCTGTGAATTCTAATCCGATTCGGATTGCTGAGCCTGTGTCTGCATAAGAGAACGCTTCGTTGATGTCGCTGAACGGGAAGGTATCGGAGATGATTTTGTGGAATGGATACCTGTCTCGTGTACGACTGAGGAAATTGAGTGCGCGAGGGATAACCCACGGCTCATAGACAATTACGCCGCGAATCGCTTTGCTACAGCGGACGATGTTGCCGGGATCTATCTCTGTCGGGAATCCGAGATTGATGTTTCCGATCCAGAGATAGCGTCCACCCCATCGGAGCATCTCCACGCCTTCAGCGAGGACACGAGGCGATCCAACAAACTCAGCAACGAGATCTGCCCCGATACCGCCTGTCTCGTCGAGTACGTATTCAACCCGTGATTTCATCTCAATTTCATCGACATTGAGGGTCTCGTCGGCACCGAACTCTTTTGCGAGTGCAAGGCGCGCAGGCAGTCGGTCCAGAACGATGATTCTCCCCGCTCCCATCTCACGTGCGACTGCTGTTGCGTAAAGTCCGAGTCCACCGGCACCTTGGATAACCACGGTATCACCGAGTGTGATGCCGATCTGGTTGAGTCCGTAAATGACTTCGGACAAAGCGCAGTTGATGGGCGATACGAGCGCGTCTGAGAGTTCGTCGGGGACCTTGAACACCCAATGTCCCGGTTTCATATAGTAGTATTCGCCGTAGGCACCGTGGAAATGAGGCGGCTGTTCGCTGGAGACCCCGAGCCAATCTCGGTAGCGGTTCGGACACCCTGGTTTTCCGTTGAGGCACATCCAGCAGCGTTGGCACGGCTTGAAATAGGAGTAGGCGATGCGGTCGCCTTCGGTGAGCGGTTGTCCGGTGCTGTCCGTTGTGATGTTGCGTCCCATCGCTTCAATCGTCCCGATCATCTCGTGTCCTAACACCTGCGGGATGCCGCTCTCGATTTTGGGTCCGTGTCCGCGCCAGAAGTGTAGGTCGGAGCCGCAGATGTTCGCCATGCGGATGCGCACGAGTAGGTCGTCGGGTGTGACGGACGGGATGGGATATTCCCGAAATTCCATCGGCGTTTGCGCTTGCGTGAAGATAGCGACTTTTCCCGTTTTCATATTTTTAATTTTCCTTGCGGTTCAATGAGATTGTGCAGAACGTTTCAGACAGCTGTCGAGATGTTAATCTCAGCCAGAGGTGTGTCTTCAGGTCTCTCTCGAACAACAATTTCAATATCGCGATCCAATTTTCTGAGCAGTCCAAATAGGCGTTCGATCGAAAAGTGGTCGAGCCTTCCGTTTAGAAGTGCCGTGATTTCGGATTTACTCATATCCAGCTGCTTAGCTGCCTTACCATGTTTAAGTTTTCTTTCGGCTATAATATCATAGATTATTCCGGCAAGGCGAGTTTTCGCGAGGTATTCCTCTGGATTGGGAATTTCTAAATCTTTGAATACATTACCGCTGCCGATTTCGTATTCGATTTTTTCGTTAGTCATTTTTGTTCTCCTTAACAGGCGAGGTTGAATCAGGATGAAAAAATTAATTCGGTAATTTATTGATGAAGTCCGGTGTCCCTTTCCAGTAACGGGTGGGAGCCCCCCTTCCCAGTAACGGGTGGGATGGCTTCGGCTTTCGGTTCCAAACCGCACCATAGGTGTCAATTTAGCGATTTTTCACGCCATTTTGTAGCACGGTGTCTTCAAATGCCGCCCCTACGGGGCTTTATCGAGGGTGCGACCGTTTTTCTACACAGATACCATCCCTACGGGATTCAAGAGGCGTTTGAAGCCTTCAAGGTTTTCGCGTAGAATCCGGTTCGGTTGCAAACCGAACCTACCGGTCCTGGGTCCGCGAGGGCTATTTTTTCTAAAATTGACAGTTATGGTGCGGTTCCAAACCGCACCTACCGGGCCTGGGGAAAATCGGGATTACCGATTTAAATAGTTAAACTTCATAAAACCTCGCCAGCGATAGGAAGCGGCAAAAAACAAAGTTGTAGTGTTAGTACTCATCAAAATTGACGACTTTCCATTTTCCATCAATCTGTTCGGTGTTGATAACTACGTTTCGGGTGTGCGTCGTCGTCCCTCGGATTTTGATAGTGAGTCTGTAGTTAAACAACACGTGTGTTTCCTTTTCTTCTTTGCCAATAGGTTCGTATTCGATGTTCGGCATTTCATCAATTTGTTGATCTTGCGACCGTACCTCACTGACACGAGCGATTTCATCCTCCAGTTTTTCTGCGGCGAGTCCGTGGCTGAGTTGTAGTGCTGCCGCCTGATCAGCGCGTTGGTAGTAATTATAGATGAAGTCCTCGCTGACTGCCTGCGGCGTGTTTCTGTTTGAACATGCCAGTATCAACGGGATAAGCAGGAGGAGATATCGTGTTTTTATTTTCACTATTTTTTTCTCGCTCGGATCATCGCAACGTTGAAGATACGGCGTTCGTAGCCGTGCGCGGGACTGTTCGCAACTCGTCCTAATGCCCATAATGTTGAGGAGCTGCCACCATCAAAATTAATGGCGTGTTTAATGCCGAGTTCACTGAAGAACCTGCCCATATCGTAAAGGGTCATTCCCATACTGTATCCGGGTTGTCTGCCATCAACGGCAATGAGGAAGAGTTTTTCGTCGTTGAATCCTAAGGCACTGCGCGGGTGCCGAGACGCGCCGTTACGATGACTTCGTGCGCTGCGACCTCCTGATTGCCCGAATTTGAGGAGTTCAGGTTCGACCTCTCCATCCCGGACGAGTCGTAGGTTCCCGCCGATGCCCTGCTGAACGCTTTGCCATTTTTTAGGCGTGAGGGCAATTTCCAGTGTACCAGCTGTAGATTTGGTTATTTTGCTTACCCAGTTGCGTGCCAAACGGGGTTCAATCGCAAGGACGACACCATCGGATGGTATGGTGCTGTTGCCGCGTGGGTTGACAGCGGTGACGACGAATCTACTGGTGTATTTTCCCGTAAGTGGAAGTTTGATTTGCCTGAGTGTGAATTCGTAGCATCGGCGTGTTAGCGTTCTGCGTCCAAAACGCGGTGTAAACAGCACGACAGGGCATACGGAATCACAGATTTGATTCACCGCGTCAATTGGGAGCGTACCGCCAGCGATCCGGAGTTTACCGTTGAGTTTCACGGCATCCAAGAGGAACTCTCCGTCAGGTGTTACGCCGAAACTCGTTTCACCCCATGCGGATGGTGGCGAATATCCCCATCTGTCAAGACGTATCGGAATAGTGACGAGTTCGCCGTTTTGAATGTGCAGATTGAACATCATACCGCCACGTCCGCGGTTGTCCTCGCGGATACCGAAACTTCCATTGACACCTGCGAAGGACAGTTCCTTTCTTTTGGTGAGCCGCCTCGTGGCATCGGTGACAGTTTCGCGTCCTAAAATCTGGTTGTTAGAAAGCGCAACAGCGAATTGGAGGTTTTCCGCCGTGCGATCCATCTCTGCGATATAAACCGCTGCACCGCCTATCCACCAATAACGGAGCAGTCGAAATCCGTCACGCCATTTGTCGCTTTGGAGTTTATCGCGCCTGTTGACGGTGTCCGGAAGTGTCTCCCGATTTTGGCTATTGGTGCCACCGATACCGAAAAACCGATTTTCTCGTGCACGCAGCGCGCTAATCACCAAAATGAAAAGGAGGATAAGCACGCACACTGTAATTAGTCTTGTGAGGTAAGGTCTGTTTTCAGTCATCATTTTCGTATTTTTTAATTAATATTACGAACATCGGGCTCTGGCGTTGCAACTACAAGACACTGCTCGCTTTTAAACCGATACCGGTAAGGATTGATACCACTTGGTCGCCAGTGGTTATGATCCCCTCTCTTTTAAACTTTTGATACGCGCGAACGACTGCAGCAGAGGTTGGTTCAACGTAAATTCCCTTGGCTGCGAGTGTTTTCAGTCCTTTCTTGATGTCTGTATCGTCAACGGTGGTAAATGCGCCGTTTGTTGAGCGAAGTGCCTCTAAAATATTGTCACTTCGGATGGGAAGTTCCGCAGTGATGCCTTCCGCAAGCGTTTCTCCCGTTTGTGCCATTCTCGTGATAGATGGTGTATCTTCGATGTATGCGTTGTAGATCGGGCAGCAGACATCAGGCTGAACACCGAGGAGCCTCGGTATGTCTTTGATGATACCTTGGGCATTTAATTCTCGAAATCCGATGAAGAGTCCTAAATAGATACTTCCGAATCCGACGGGACAGACAACGTGTGTCGGCGGATGCCATCCGAGTTGTTCAACAATTTCATATGCAAGTGTTTTTGTGCCCTCTAAGAAAAACGGGTGCCAATTATGGGATGCGTAGCAGGTCGTTTCCGCTGCGAGTTTTACTGCTTCTGTGGTTGCCATGCGGTTTCCCGGCACCAATTTTAACTCGGCACCGTAAGCGGAAATCTGTTTTAGTTTGCCTTGCGAGGTGGACTCAGGGCAGTAGATAGTGCAGTGGATACCTGCTCTCGCGCTGTAAGCGGCTATCGCTGCGCCTGCATTGCCAGATGAATCCTCAACAACGCTCTCAACGCCAAGTGCTTTGAGGTGAGTGAGTAAGACAGATGCCCCTCGGTCTTTATAAGAACCCGTCGGACAGAGATAATCCAATTTTACGAAGTGTTCAGGCTCGTCAACGTCAAGCGGAACGAGAGGTGTCATGCCTTCACCGAGTGTGACAATCTCTGTTTCCGCACCAATCGGCAGTGCCTCGCGATACCGCCAGAGCGACATCGCCGCGGGGATCTGTGCGTTCGGCAAGATACGCGAATCAGCTATGAGGTTTAGCGCGCTGCCGCAATCGCACTTATAGCGCAACGGCGAGATTTTATAGGTTTTGCTACATTCATTGCACAGATAATTCATTGTTGGTTATCAGGAGGTGGGGTTTGAAACCCATCTACGAAGATTGGGAAACCAGACGAAAATGGAAAACTAAACTTAATTTCCCTTATCTGTCTTGAGTTGTCCCCAAGTTGTTGCCAATTTCGATGTCGCATCAACGGCTTGTGGAATACCGAACGGACTGTCCGGATCGAAATCCTCTGGAGGTTCAATTATGCTGAACCAGACCCGATTAATCCAGATAGATCCCCGACCGTGAGAAGAGAATCGGAAATCGGAACCGTTCGCGCGGTTCTCAAAACGACCGTCTTTGATTTCCCAGATATGAACGAGCCATTTATCCGTTCCACCCAGTTTTACGGCAAGAAATGCACCATCTCCCGCGCCACGGAACGCGCCGCCAACGGGACCGACACCGTTGCTGTCGTATTGGCAGTTGATCTGCGGTGCTTCGTTGGAATCGAAATACTCCATGACGATCCACGCCTTATGATCTCCACCAAACAGAAACGAGTCATCAATTTTGAAGTACATGTGATTGTGTCCGGGACCGTTATAGGGCCAAGGGTTCTCTAAACAATCAACACCACCTTGGACATCGGGGTCCGTCACACCATCCGCCTGCTCGCTTTGGGTTAATAAAACCCCGTCGCTTTTCTTTCCGAGGTCTACCCAAATGAAGTTTTTACCCTCTTCTGGTTCTTCTGCGGCAAATGCACCTACTGAAATCAGCACGCACTGAATCAAAATCAGTGTTGTCCATTGGATACGCTGTAACATTAGTGCCTCCTTAAATTCTGCGTTAAAGTTACCCCATTTATCACCTTAACAATCAGGAAAGATTATGGTTTGAGGCGTGGTTATCTTCACATCGCTATTTGAGAGGATGAGATGTCCATAGTAAGCCAATAGTTTTGTTTTGAATCTTCCGCGCGAAAATGAACGATATAAATGCTATTTCAAAATAAGCATCCGTCTTGTTTGCTGGAAAGATGGCGTTACCAATTGGTAAAAATAGACACCACTTGCGACTCGTTCACCTAAGGTATTACGTCCGTCCCAATAGACGGCTTGTTCTCGATTTTCATAGAAGCCTGCCGACTGGTCGCCGAGCGAAAATGTTCGGATAAGTTCGCCTGTTGTATCATAAATAGATAACGACACCGGACCGGCTTCTGAGAGACGATAGGGAATCCACGTTTCAGGGTTAAAGGGATTCGGATAGTTCTGCAACAGGAGGCTCTGCTTTGGTGCGCCGATGTTAGTAAGCCTGACCGATAGCACCGCATTTGCGAGATTGGTGGCATTCACCGTGAAGTTGAACTTTTCCGAGACGATGTTGCCCTGAGTATCGGTAACAATCAGTTCCAGTGTATCACCGACTTCGATGACACTACGATAGTTGAGATCGGCAGTGGCAACGGCAAAATAATTGCTACGCACCTGAGTTTTCATGACGGTATTTGTCCGATGGTTTCGGACTGTGACAAGATAACCGTTGAACTGCTGGATACCTTCTAAATAGCCGCTCACAACGAACGCCCACGTCTGATAGGGTATTGTTGCGAGCGGTGCTGTGGGCACCCGCGTCTGATTTGTCCATCCTGTTCCGGTGAAGACAATGTCGCGTGCCGTTGGTAGATTGACGATATACCCCTTTGCCCCTTCGATGGGAAATCCGTCGTCGGGTGCGTTTGGTGTCCATGCCAGATACTGCTGGTTTGCGGCATCAATCGTAATGATGGTTGTCGCCCCTGTCTTTAGTGCGAGTGAGCGTGCTGTCATGTGGACAGTCGGTTTCAACGGCACAGACAGCATGTTCAAACCTGTAAAAAGGTGCATGGAGAAAATATTGCCGATTGGTTGTATTTTAGGTCTACCGACGAATCCGTATCTCCGCCCGTCCGTTGCGTCGTAAAAACCGATAATACTTCCATCCTGATTAACATTTCGGACGACCGTGCTAACACTACCAGGAATCCGCACTTCATAGAGGGTGCCATCTGGCAGGAGGATATAGGACCGCAAAACATCATTTACAGCTTTGGCTCTGAAGCCAATAAGACCGAGATCGGTGATGGTGTTCACGAATAGGAATTCAAGATTTGGCATTTTTGGAAGGTCGATAGTGGTGAAACTGCCGTCGGGGTGACGTATGAACCCATGAAACATTCCATCGGCATCCACGTAGCTGCCGACGACGGCACCTGCGGCGTTGACAAAGTCCCCATAAGTGTTGACTGCGCCAGGGAATGTAATTATCAGATCACCTGAGAAGGCGTGGCTGACTCCCGCTGCGTCGACGATATTACCGCTCAGTGCCCCCGTTTCGTCACTAAGACCATAGATGTTAGTTTCGGCTGCACCGGGAAAATCGTATTGCTGCAGTTCGCCCCCTTCTAAGATAACGCCGTGGTAAAGGTCATCGGGACCTTTATAGTGTCCGGCTGCTTTTCCAGCGTTGTCGAGTGCATAGAAATAGGTATTTAGGGACCCGGGAAAATCGTAAGTAGTGAAAACACCGTCTATCAACGTAAAGCCGATAGTTTTCTCGCCATCAGGGCTCCGGGTGTTCCCTGCATAATCCCCGAAGTCGTTACTTGCAGTCACTTCCAGAAAATCGACACCGGGAACTTCGATGGTCTCAAAGATATAATCTGCAGTCGGTGTGTCGGTATCAACTTGTGCAACGGCATCCCCTGTAAAACAAGCAGTTAGACATATAGACAAAATAAGTACTATTTTTATGTAGTGATTCATAGTTATCCTTTCTTCACGTGCGTTGGGAAACCTGCGGTGGACGGTCTTTGTTTAAATGATCTATCCAAACCGATAGTAAAAAGAATTAATTCTCTGGGAATATTATAGCACTTTTCTGTGATATTGACTACTTTTTATTTCTAAAGGATAATCAGATTGTCGCTTACAACAAGGGAGGGGTTCGGCAGATTGGAATTTGTACGTCCGCGAGCCAAAAAAGGTAGGCGCGGTTTGAAACCGCGCCAGATATTAAACAAAACCTTTTTTACGTTCAAAGGGCGTCACAGTTACACCGAGAGCACAACTGGGACACCTGTAAGTTATTGATTGACTTTACTTTACAATGACGAGTCGCCGTGTTTGCTGGAAGGAAGGTGTCGTCAATTGGTAAAAATAGATACCACTCGCAACGCGTTCTCCGAGGGCATTGCGCCCATCCCAATACGCCGCACGTCCCTGACTATTGTAAAACCCTGCGGATTGGAAACCGAGCGAAAGTGTGCGAACCAACTGACCCGTTGTATCGTAAATGGAGACCGATACCGAACTGTCTTCGGAGAGTTGATACGGGATCCATGTCTCTGGGTTAAACGGGTTCGGATAGTTCTGCAACAACAGATTCTGCGTCGGTTGACCGATGCCATCAAGCCTGACAGACAAAACGGCATTTGCCAAGTGCTCAGGTGTCACTTTGAAAGTAAGTGGTTGTAATTCGGCATTTCCTCCCGGACCGATGACGCGCAACTCAACCACATCTCCAACTCGGATAACGCTGCGTCGCTCTAAATCGGCAGTCGCAGCAGCGAAGTAATCTCCTTGCACGGAGGTGGTTATGATGTTGTCTGTTCTCAAGTTCCGGACAATAACTTGGTAGCCGTCAAACGCGGATTTACCTTCGTAGGGGTTGGGTTGCCCAACCCTACCGCTGACAACGAATGCCCACGCCTCTGTGGATATGGCAGAGGGTGCTGCGGCAGCATCCGCTTCAGTTGGATCTGTCCAAGGTGCCCCGACGAAAGCAAAGTTGCGAGTCTGTGGAACATTGACGATATAGCCTTTTCCCCCTTCAATCGGAAACCCGTCATTGGGTGCACTTGGTGTCCATGCGACGAACGCCTGTGTGGCTGTATCAAGCGTGATGACGGTTGTTGCGCCTGTCATGGCGACAAGGTTCTTGGCAGTCATCGGTGTTGGGGGTGCCAATGGCACAGAAAGCATATTCAGCCCTTTAGACAGTGTAACAGTGTAAAAGTTGCCAAAATGAGTGCTTTCTGCCTCATCAACGGGTCTGGCGATGAACCCGTGTCTGCGTCCATCCGCCGAGTCATAGTGTCCAACAACAGAGCCGTCCTGATTGATGTTCCAGCCCTCGGTGCTGACGCTCCCCGGAAACCATAATGGCTTTACCCCAGTCCTGGGTGTACCGACAGATGTACCCGGGACACTACCCACCAGTTTGAATCGGAAAACGAAAGTCCATGCATCGTTAATACTGCTGAGAAACGCGTATTCAATTTTTTCGGCATTTGGAAAGTCGGTGATGGATGTAAAATTACCATCAGGGGAACGCACATAAGGGAAATAGACACCTTCAGGATCTACGTAGCTCCCCACGACAACGCCATCTGCGTTGACAAAATCAGCGAATGTTTCGGAAGCCCCGGGAGCCTCAATGATTTCGTCGCCTGTAAAGCCGCGGCGAATGCCGGAAGTATCTGTAAAATTGCCCGTCAGTGCACCTGTCACATCCGAAATACCGTATATTTCCGTTTGGACAGCATTCGGGAAATTGTATTGGTGCAGTTCGCCGTTTTCTAAGATAACGCCATGATATAGACCGTCGCTATCTTGGTAGTGTCCCGCCGCTTGTCCATTATTGCCGAGCGCATAGAAATGGGTTTTCTGTGAGCCGGGGAAATCGTATGTCATAAAAATGTCATCAATGAGCGTAAAGGCGACTTCCTTTTCGCCATCAGCACTTTTTGTATAACCGGCGTAATCCTCGAAGTCTGAACTCGCCGTCACCGCTAAGAAATCTATACCCTGCACATCAATACTCTCAAAAGTATAAGTGTGAGTGGGAGGTTGCGCGACAAGGGGTGCCTCGTCCGCTATGGGTCTTGCGATAAAACCGTGTCTGCGCCCATCGGCGGTGTCATAGTAGCCGACGACAGAACCGTCCTGATTGATGTTGTAACCCTCGGTGCTAACGCTCCCCGGAAACCGCAGTTCCTGTAGTACGCCAAATTTACCGACATACGTGCGTGGGACATCATCGACAGCTTTGGATAGGGCAACTATCGTGTCCGCGTCACTGATACCGTAGATAAAATAGTATTCCAGTTTTTCTACATCTGGAAGTTTAATAGATGTAAACTTGCCCTTCGAGGAACGCACATAAGCATGGTATATGCCATCAGTATCTATGTAGCTGCCCACCATACGACCGCTGGCGTTGACAAAATCAGCGAATGTTTCCGGTGCGCCAGGGAACTCAACGATGATCTCGCCTGAGAAGCCGCGTCGAATACCAGAAGCGTCTATAAAATTACCGGTGAGTGCGCCCGTCGCATCCGAAATACCGTATATCTGTGTTTCAACAGAATCCGGGAAATTGTATTCCCGCAATTGGCCATTTTCTAAGATGATACCGTGGTAAAGCCCATCGTTATCCTCATAGTGTCCCGCAGCGTTGCCATTGTTACCGAGCGCGAAGAAATAGGTGTTCTGCGAACCGGGGAAATCGTAGGTGGTGAAAACGCCATCAATAAGCGTAAAGGCGACCATCTTTTCGCCATCAGCACTTTTCGTGTAACCGGCGTAATCCTCAAAGTCGGAACTCGCCGTCAACGCTAAAAACTCTACACCCGGAACGTCAATCGTCTCAAAGGTATAATGTTCACTGGCGGATCCGATAGCGGGGCCATCGCCGACTTGTGCAACACTGTTGCTGAGAAAAAAGGAATTGAGGCATACGAACAACGTGAACGTGTAAAACAAAAAACTGGTTCTAATCTGAGTATACAAAATCAAACCTCACTTAAAGTTATGTTATTCAAAAATGAAAATAGTGTGTCAGATACCCCGCCCTAACGGATGATGTTTGTCGTTGAAGTTTCGCAAGTTTGCGTTCAACAATAGGCTAAAAGCGAGGACGGGTATCTTGGGACATTTACGTGAGTTCAACCTAAAACCCAAATGTAGATTGGGTTAATCAGTAAAAACAGGTGAAATCACAATCAATTAATCATATAAATCTATAAAATATAATATAGAATATATGTTAAATAATGCGCTAATACGATTAATAATTGTACAAATTATAAACCCTTAAGTCAAATTAAATTGAAAACAGACGAGAGGCAACCGTCTGCTTCATGAGATCAACATAGATTCAAAGATGGCTTTTTCTCTTGATCTGCTTTTTTGATTTCCTTGGATATCTAAATCTTTAAGGATTAGCGGGTTGTAGCTTATAGGAAGGGAATTCGGCGGGTTGGAATTTATACGTCCACAGACCAAAAAAGATCTGGCGCGGTTGAAACCGCGCCAGATATTAAACAAAACCTTTTTTTAAGCTTAAGGAAATGTCACAGTTGGCCTGATAGCACAACTGTGACACTTGTGAACGCTACTTGACAATGACGAGCCGCCGTGTTTGCTGGAAGGAGGGGGTCGTCAACTGGTAAAAATAGATACCACTCGCAACGCGTTCACCGACAGCATTACGTCCATCCCAATACGCTGCACGCCCCTGACTATTGTAAAATCCTGCGGATTGGAAACCGAGTGAGAGGGTGCGAACCAACTGACCGGTTGTATCGTAAATGGAGACCGATACCAGACTATCTTCGGAGAGTTGATAGGGAATCCATGTTTCCGGGTTAAACGGATTCGGGTAGTTCTGCAACAAGAGATTCTGCGTCGGTTGACCGATGCCGTCAAGCCTGACAGACAAGACCGCATTCGCGAGATGTTCAGGGGTTACTTTGTAAGTAAGTGGTTGTGATTCAGCATTTCCTTCCGGACCGATAACGCGTAATTCAATCACGTCTCCAACCTTGACAACGCTCCGCCGCGTCAAGTCGGCAGTTGCGGCAGCGAAGTAATCCCCTTGCACGGGGGTGGTAACCACGCTATTTGTTCTGAGATTACGGACAATAACTTGGTAGTTTCCATCAAATGCTGATTTGCCTTCCAAGTGTCCACTGACAACGAATGCCCATGCTTCTTGCGGCATCTCCGTAGATATGGCGGGTGCTGCGGGAGCACTTTCCTCCATTTGATCCGTCCAAGGTGCGCCGACGAAGGCAAAGTTGCGAGTCTGTGGAACATTGACGATATAGCCTTTTCCCCCTTCAATCGGAAAACCGTCATTGGGTGCACTTGGTGTCCACGCGACGAACGCCTGTGTTGCCGTATCAAGCGTGATGATAGTTGTTGCGCCTGTCATGGCGACAAGTGACTTGGCAGTCATAGGTGTTGGTGGTGCCAATGGCACGGAAAGCATGTTCAAACCTTTAGACAGCATGACGGTGTAGGTGTTGCCATAATGACTGCTCTGTGCCTCATCAACGGGCCTGGCAATGAACCCGTGTCTACGTCCATCGGGTGAGTTGTAGTGCCCGACGACAGAGCCGTCCTGATTGATATTCCACCCCTCCGTGCTAACGCTGCCGGGAACCTTCAATGGCTTTAGCCCGTGTTGGAGTGAGCCGACAGAGGTGCGCGGGACATCACCGATCCTTTTGGCTCTGCCAACGAGCGTGCCTACATCGTTGATACCGTGTACAAAAAAGTATTCAAATTTTTCTGCTTCTGGAAGGTCAAGGGATATAAACCTACCATTTGCTTGACGCATGTAAGGATGATATAGACCGTCAGCATCTATGTAGCTACCTACCATCCGACCGCTTGCGTTCACAAAATCGGCGAATGTTGCTGATGCCTCGGGTGCCTCAATTATGAGGTCTCCTGAAAATCCACGACGCACGCCAGATGCGTCAATAAAATTACCCGTTAGTGCGCCTGTCGCATCACTGATACCGTATATCTCCGTCTGGACGGCGTTCGGAAAATCGTATTGTCGCAACTCGCCATTTTCTAAGACGACACCGTGGAACAGACCATCGCTATCTTGGTAGTGTCCGGCGGCGTTCCCATTGTTACCGAGTGCATAGAAATGCGTGTTCTGCGAGCCGGGGAAATCGTAGGTTGTAAAAACGCCATCAATGAGCGTAAAGGCAACATCTTTTTGACCATCAGCACTTTTTGTGTAGCCCGCGTAATCCTCAAAATCGGAACTCGCTGTCACCGCTAAAAACTCTACACCGGGAACATCAATACTCTCGAATGTATAGTTGAGTTCCGCAGGTGTAGCAGCAACAGGTTGCTCCTCAACGGGTGCAGTGGTGTCTGTTATGGGTCTGGCGATGAACCCATGTCTACGCCCATCTGCTGAGTCATAGTGCCCGACGATAGAACCGTCCTGATTGATATTATAGCCTTCCGTGGAAACGCTGCCGGGAACCTCAAATCTCTTGAGTCCCTGCCGAAATGTGCCGACGAGCGTGCCCGGAAGACTATCGACCCTTTTGGTTCGGGCAACGACAATCTGTGCATCGTTGATACCGTGGACAAAAAAGTATTCCAAGTTTGGTGCTTCTGGAAGGTCAAGCGATACAAATCTGCCCGTCGGGGTACGTATGTATGGGTGATACAGACCATCGGCATCTACGTAGCTGCCGACCATACCACCACTTGAGTTCACGAAATCGGCGAATGTTTCCGTTGCCTCAGGGGCCTCAATTATTTCGTCCGCTGAGAATCCACGGCGAACACCTTCAGCATCTATAAAATTACCGGTCAGGGCACCCGTCGCATCGCTAATGCCATAGAGGAAAGTTTGAACGGCACCCGGAAAATCGTATTGTCGCAACTCGCCATTTTCTAAGACGACACCGTGGAACAGCCCCTCGCCATCTTGGTAGTGTCCGGCGGCGTTCCCGTTATTACCGAGCGCAAAGAAATACGTATTCTGTGAGCCGGGGAAATCATACGTTGTAAAAACGCCATCAATGAGCGTAAAGGCGACATCTTTTTCGCCGTCAGCACTTTTCGTGTAGCCGGCGTAATCTTCAAAGTCGCTACTCGCCGTCAACGCCAAAAAATCTACATCGGGAACGTCAATTGTCTCAAATGTATAGTTATCGCTGACAGATTCGACAACTTGTGCAGGTGTGTTAATCAAGAAAAAGGCATTAAAACATATCAACAACGTAAATGTGTAAAACAAAAAACTGGTTTTTATATGAGTGTGCATAACAAAGACCTCACTTGAAAGTATTTTCTTGAAATATAAAAAATAATATGTTAGATACCCCGTCCTGAGCGATGCCACTTGTTCTTGAAGTGTCGCAAGTTTGGGCTCAACAGTCCGGTAAAAGCGAAAATTGGGTATCCTTGTACATTCAGAAGTTTTAAAAAGTATGTAACATTTTCGGAAAAAAAGCAAGGAAAATCTCATCTATTTTTTTAAACGGGATATCTGAACTTCTAAAGATTAAATAGGTTGTCGCTTACAGCAAGCGAGGAAATTCGGTAAGTTGGGATTTATACGTCCGCAGACCCAAAAAAGTAGGCGCGGTTTCAAACCGCGTCGGGTCCTAGACAACCTTTTTTTACGCTTAAGGGAGTGTCACAGTTACACCGATGGCGTAACTGTGACACCTATAAGTAGACCCTACTTTACAATAACGAGTCGTCGTGTTTGCTCGAAAGAAGGTGTCGTCAACTGATAAAAATAGATACCACTCGCAACGCGTTCTCCGACGGCATTACGTCCATCCCAATACGCAGCACGTCCCTGACTGTTATAGAAGCCAGCGGATTGGAAACCGAGCGAAAGTGTGCGAACTAACTGACCTGTTGTATCGTAAATGGAGACCGATACCTGACTGTCTTCGGAGAGTTGGTAGGGAATCCATGTCTCCGGGTTAAACGGATTCGGGTAGTTCTGCAACAAGAGATTCTGCGTCGGTTGACCGATGCCGTCAAGCCTGACAGACAAGACCGCATTCGCGAGATGTTCAGGGGTTACTTTGTAAGTAAGTGGTTGTGATTCAGCATTTCCTTCCGGACCGATGATGCGCAACTCAATCACATCTCCAACTTGAACGACGCTCCGTCGCGTCAAATCGGCATTTGCAGCAGCGAAGTAATTCCTTTGTACGGAGGTGCTTACCGTGCTGTTTGTTCTGAGATTATGAACAATGACTTGGTAGCCATCAAATGCTGATTTGCCTTCCAAGTGTCCACTGACAACGAATGCCCATGCTTCTTGCGGCATCTCCGTAGATATGGCGGGTGCTGCGGGAGCACTTTCCTCCATTTGATCCGTCCAAGGTGCGCCGACGAAGGCAAAGTTGCGAGTCTGTGGAACATTGACGATATAGCCTTTTCCCCCTTCAATCGGAAAACCGTCATTGGGTGCACTTGGTGTCCATGCGACGAACGCCTGTGTTGCTGTATCAAGCGTGATGATAGTTGTCGCACCTGCCATAGCGACGAGGTTCTTGGCAGTCATGGGTTTTGGGGGTGCCAACGGCACAGAAAGCATGTTCAAACCTTTAGACAACGTGACAGTATAGGCGTTACCAAAATGGTCGTGCTCTTCCTTGGTGGTGAGTTTGGCGATGAACCCGTGTCTACGTCCATCTGGCGAGTCATAGTGTCCCACGACAGAACCGTCCTGATTGATATTCCAACCTTCTGTACTGACGCTGCCGGGAACGTTCAATTCATGTAGCCCATACAAGTATGAGCCGACATAGGAACGTGGGAGATCCCCCGCCGCTTTGGCTCGGGCAATCACAAACACCCCCCTTCCCTCTGCATCGTTAATACCGTGAAGAAAAAAGTATTTCAGACCGGATGGTTCCAGATAGTCCAGAATTATAAACCTGCCACTCGATGTGCGCGCGTATGCATGATATAGACCGTCAGCGTCTATGTAGCTGCCTACGATAGAACCTGCCGCGTTCACAAAATCAGCATAAGTTGCCGTTGCCTCAGGGACCTCAACTATTAGGTCTCCTGAGAATCCACGGCGAACCCCAGACGCATCTATAAAATTACCCGTCAATACGCCCGTCGAATCACTATAACCGTATATCTCCGTTTCGATGGCACCCGGAAAATCATATTGCCGCAACTTACCATCTTCTAAAATGACACCATGATACAGACCGTCGCTATCCTCGTAGTGTCCCGCAGCTAATCCATTATTACCGAACGCGTAGAAGTAAGTGTTCTGTGAACCGGGGAAGTCATAAGTCGTAAAAACACCATCTATGAGTGTAAAGGCGACATCTTTTTCACCATCCGCACTCCGGGTGTAGCCGGCGTAGTCCTCAAAGTCGCTACTCGCTGTCAACGCTAAAAAATCTACACTTGGAACATCAATACTCTCATAAGTGTAGGTGAATTCAGGGGGTGGGGGATACGCTATATTTCTGAATTGTGCAGCAGTTTCCTCAGTGGGTCTGGCGATAAACCCGTGTCTACGTCCATCTGCTGAATCGTAGGACCCAACGACAGAACCGTCCTGATTTATATTCCAACCTTCCGTGCTAATGCTGCCCGGAAACTGTAATTCAGATAATCCTTGCTGGGATGTGCCAGCATAGGAGCGCGGAATATCCTCTATCGCTTTAGCGCGTGCAACGATAATCCTCGTATCAGTGATACCATGCACAAAAAAGTATTCCAGCGTTGATGAGTCCAGATAATCATGAAATACAAATGTGCCATTTGAGGTGCGCACGTATGGATAATATAGACCTTCAGCATCTATGTAACTTCCTGTAATAGCACCACTTGCGTTCACAAAATCAGCATAAGTTGCCGTTGCCTCAGGGACCTCAACTATTAGGTCTCCTGAGAATCCACGGCGAACCCCAGACGCATCTATAAAATTACCCGTCAATACGCCCGTCGAATCACTATAACCGTATATCTCCGTTTCGATGGCACCCGGAAAATCATATTGCCGCAACTTACCATCTTCTAAAATGACACCGTGATACAGACCATCACTATCTTCGTAGTGTCCCGCAGCTAATCCATTATTGCCGAACGCGTAGAAGTAAGTGTTCTGTGAACCGGGGAAGTCATAAGTCGTAAAAACACCATCTATGAGTGTAAAGGCGACATCTTTTTCACCATCCGCACTCCGGGTGTAGCCGGCGTAGCCCTCAAAGTCGCTACTCGCTGTCAACGCTAAAAAATCTACACTTGGAACATCAATACTCTCATAAGTGTAGGTGAATTTAGGGGATGGGGGAGTTGAGTCATTATCGGTTTGTGCAGATGCGTTAATTAGGAAAAAGAAATTGAAACACATCAACAACGTGAATGTGTAAAACAAAAAGTTGGTTCTTAGATGCGTGTGCATAACGAAACTCCTTATTAAAGTATAAAGTTGAAAGATAAAAAACAGTATATTAGCCACCGTATTCCAGAGTCATTCAGTTTTCGGTTTTCTACCGGTTTTCTGCTGGGTGTCGCGATGTGGAGATCGCTGCTACTGGCATACGTATTTTGGCAATGTCATACAAAGACAGGCTATCTTGGAATATCCAAAAATCCTGTAAGAAAGTATGCAACATTTTGCCAAGAAAGGCAAGAAAAATCTCATCTGTTTTCTTAATTTTCTTGGATGGGATATTTAAACTTCTAAAGATTAAGTTACGGGATTATTTGCAACAACGGAGGCAATTCGATAGATTGGGATTTACACATCGACTTAAAGGAGTGTCACAGGCCCACCGAAGTGCAACTGTGACACCTGTCCGTTCACGGATAGCCCCTACTTTACAATGACGAGCCGCCGTGTTTGCTCAAAAGAGGCGGTCGTCAACTGGTAGAAATAGATACCACTCGCAACGCGTTCTCCGACATTGTTGCGTCCATCCCAATATGCCGCACGCCCTTGACTGTTATAGAAGCCAGCGGATTGGAAACCCAGTGAGAGTGTGCGAACTAACTGACCCGTTGTATCGTAAATAGATATTGATACAGAGCTGTCTTCCGAGAGCTGATATGGAATCCATGTCTCCGGGTTAAACGGATTCGGGTAGTTCTGCAACAACAGATTCTGCATCGGTTGACCAATACCATCAAGTCTGACGGACAACACTGCGTTTGCCAAGTCCTCAGGAGTCACTTTGAAACTAAGGGTTTGTGATTCAGCATTTCCATTCGGACCGATGATGCGCAATTCAATCACATCTCCAACTTGAACGACGCTCCGCCGCGTCAAATCGGCATTTGCAGCAGCGAAGTAATCTCCTTGCACGGAGGTGGTTATGATGTTGTCTGTTCTCAAGTTCCGGACAATAACTTGGTAACCGTCAAACGCGGATTTACCTTCGTAGGGGTTGGGTTGCCCAATCCTACCACTGACAACGAATGCCCATGCTTCCTGCGGCATCTCAGTCGATATGACAGATGGTGCTGCGGCAGCATCCGCTTCAGTTGGGTCTGTCCAGGGTGCGCCGACGAAGGCAAAGTTGCGGGTTTCTGGCACATTGACGATATAGCCTTTTCCCCCTTCAATCGGAAAACCGTCATTGGGGGCACTTGGTGTCCACGCGACGAACGCCTGTGTTGCTGTATCAAGCGTGATGATGGTCGTTGCCCCTGTCAACGCGACAAGTGCCTTAGCAGTCATCGGAGTTGATGGTGCCAACGGCACAGAAAGCATGTTCAACCCTTTAGACAGCGTAACGGTGTAGGTGTTGCCAAAGTGATCGCCCTCTGCTTTGGGAACGAGTCTGGCGATGAATCCGTGTCTGCGTCCATCTGCTGAGTCATAGTGCCCGACGACAGAACCGTCCTCATTTATATTCCAGCCCTCTGTGCTAACAGCACCCGGAACCTGCAATTCTTGTAGATTGAGGGGGCTGCCGACATAGGTACGCGGGACATCACCCACCGCTTTCGCTCGTCCAACGACAGTCCTTGCCCTATTGAGACCATGCAGAAAAAAGTATTCCAGATTTAGTGCGTTTGGAAGGTCGATAGATAGAAATCTACCTATCGAGCTACGCATGTATGCATGATATACACCATCAGCATCCACGTAGCTGCCCACGATATGGCCTGTCCAACTCACAAAATCGGCGTAAGTTTCCGGTGTCCCAGGATACTCGACTATTGTGTCTCCTGAAAACCCGCGGCGAATACCAGAAGTATCTACAAAACTACCCGTTAGTGCTCCCGTCGAATCACTATACCCGTATATCTCCGTTTCGACGGCATCCGGGAAATCGTATTGCCGCAACTCACCATTTTCTAAGATAACACCGTGAAAAAGACCGTCGCTATCCTTGTAGTGTCCGGCAGCGACCCCATTATTACCCAGCGCATAGAAATAGGTGCCTTGCGAGTTGGGAAAATCGTAGGTCGTAAAAACGCCATCTATGAGCGTAAAGGCGATGTCTTTTTCACTATCAGGCCCCCGCATGTTACCAGCGTAATCCTGAAAGTCGCTACTCGCCGTCACTGCCAAAAAATCTACACCCGGAACATCAATACTCTCAAAAGTATAGCTGAGGTCAGGAGGTGGTCGCACAGCAGTTGGCTGTAAGGGTCTTGCGATAAATCCGTGTGTCCGTCCATCGGCTGAAGTATAGTGCCCGACGACAGAACTATCCTGATTGATATTCCAGCCCTCTGTGCTAACGGCACCCGGGACCTTAAATTCTTGTAGGGCGACAGGGTTGCCGACAAAGGTGAGCGGGACACCATCCGCTGCTTTCGCTCTGCCAACGGCAACCAGTGCATCGTTGATACCGTGCAGAAAAAAGTATTCCATATTTGGTATTTCTGGAATACCCAGAGTTGCGAAACTACCTCCAGGTCCACGCAGGTATGCATGATATGCCCCTGCAGTATCTACGTAACTACCCACGATATTGCCCAGTCCGCTCACAAAATCGGCATAAGTTTCCGATGCTCCGGGGAACTCAACGATTGTCTCCCCTGAGAATCCACGACGAACACCAGACGCATCTGTAAAATTTCCTGTCAGTGCACCGGTTGAATCACTATATCCGTAGATCTCCGTTTCGACGGCACCCGGGAAATCGTATTGCCGCAGTTCACCATCTTCCAAAATGACACCGTGGAAAAGCCCCTCGCTATCTTCGTAGTGCCCCGCAGCGAGTCCATTATTACCCAGCGCATAGAAATAAGTGTTCTGCGAGTTGGGGAAATCATAGGTCGTATAAACGCCATCAATGAGTGTAAAAGCGACGAATTTTTCACCATCAGTGCTCGGTGTATAACCTGCGTAATCCTCAAAGTCGCTACTCGCCGCCAACCCCAAAAACTCTACACCCGGAACATCGATCGTCTCGAATGTATAGTTGTCGCTGATTTGCGCGGCGGTGTTCCTTAGGAAAAGGGAATTGAGGCAGACGAACAATGTAAATATGCAAAACAAAAAATTGGTTTTAATATGAGTATGCATAACGAAAACCTTTCTTAAAGTATTTTCTTGAAAAATTAAAAATAGTATGTCAGATACCCCATTCTGAGGGACAATACTTGTCGCTGGAGTATCGCAAATTTGCGCTCAGCAATACCGTAAAACGAGGCCTGGGGTATCCTTGGTACATTTATTTAGGCATCGTAAAAAGTATGTAACATTTTCCCAAAAAAGGCAAGGAAAATCTCATCTGTTTCTTGAATTTCTTTTTTCTACGGTGGTGTGAAAGTTATTCGTCCCAAGGTAATAGCACACCTAACCGTTCACTGACCGCACGTGCGGATTCCTGTTCTGCTTCTCCGTAACGGATACCTTCACGGCGATGTTGTTCCATCCGCTCCATTTCGATAGCACCGGGTAGCAGTGCCTTATCGGTTCCCGGCATCGGTTCGTAAGTTTCGCGGACATCGTGTGCCATCCGATCAACTTCTGCGTGGAAGACATCAAGTGGCACAACGGATTCAATGTCTACGGCGAGCACCATACCGCCCTGTGGAGGTTTCCATTTTGCGGTGTCTTCTGGTGGTGGTTCGGTGAAACCTGTGAGTCCGCCACCGAGCAGGTGCGCTACAGCAGTATAGCCAATACTCTTGAAGAAAGCAGCAGGGATCATCGAAAGTAGGGCATCGAATTCGGGACCGCGTTGGTAATCCGCCATGATACAGGTTGCGGCATCCAGCACAACCGGTGGCTCTTCAGCAGAAGGGATGGCGAAACATATCGGTGGGTTGCCGAAGTAACCGAGTTGCGGTTTAGGGTCTTGGTTGCCAGCGTTACCGTGGTTCCGGGATCCCTGTACGGAAAAACCGATGCATCCAGCTTCGTTACACATACGTGCGTAGTGCCCCGCGGATCCGTAGTGCCCAATGTAGCGGACGAGTCCCATTCCGATGCCGACCTCTTTCGCTTTAGCGATGGCGTGTTCGGTTGCACGGACCATCGGGAGATAGCCAAGTGTGCCGTTTCCGTCAAGCACAACAGCAGTCGGTGTTTCATGGATGACGCGGATGTTCGGACGTGGATTGAGACCTCCGCTTTCAAAGCCTCTACAATACCTGTTAACGGTTTGAGTACCGTGACTGCGGACACCTCGTAAGTCAGAGTTAACGAGCAAACGGCTGATGAGTGCAGCATGTTCGTGTGTGAGACCTGCTTTCTCAAAGCAAGCAGTAGAGAAGTTAAGAAGTCGTTCCTCATTGACTGAGACGAAATCTTCTGGTGGTCTGTTCATTTCTTTTTCCTTTAAGCGTGTGGATATTATTCGTCCCAAGGGAGTGGCACGCCTAAGCGTTCACTGACACCGCGTGCGGATTCCTGTTCCATCTCACCGTAACGGATACCGTCACGGCGATGTTGCTCTGTGCGTTCCGTTTCAATCGCTCCCGGTAGCAGTGCTCTGTCGGTACCCGGTAACGGTTCGTAAGTTTCACGGACATCGTGTACCATCCGATCAACTTCAGCGTTGAAAATAGCAGTTGGCACGACGGATTCGATGTCTATTGCGAGGACCATGCCGCCCATACCTCCACCGCTCCATTTTGCGGTATCTTCGGGTGGTGGTTCGGTGAAGCCGGTTAATGCGCCGCCCAGTAGACTTGCTATTGCGGTATATCCAATGCTCTTGAAAAAGGCAGCTGGAATGACTGAAAGTAGGGTATCGAACTCGGGTCCGCGCTGGTAGTCTGCCATGATACAGGTAGCAGCGTCGAGGACAACTGGCGGCTCCTCACCAGAAGGGATAGCGAAACATATCGGTGGGTTGCCGTAGTAGCCGAGCTGCGGTTTAGGGTCTTGGTTGCCAGCGTTGCCCTGGTTCTGATATCCCTGTACGGAAAAACCGATGCAACCGGCTTCGTTACATAAGCGTGCGTAGTGTCCTGCGGATCCGTAGTGCCCAATATAACGAACCAGTCCCATCCCGATGCCTACTTCTTTGGCTTTGGCGATGGCGTGTTCGGTGGCTCGCACCATCGGAAGGTAACCGAGTGTGCCGTTGCCATCAAGCACCACTGATGTCGGGGTTTCATGAATGATTCGGATGTTGGGACGTGGGTTGAAACTTCCGTTTTCAAAGCCACCGCAATATCCGTTAACAGTTCGAGTGCCGTGGCTCCGAACCCCTCGTAGGTCAGAATTAACAAGTAGGCGGCTGATGAGTGCGGCATGTTCGTGTGTAATACCGGCTTTTTCAAAGCAGGCAGTGCTGAAGTTAAGAAGCCGTTCTTCGTCTACGTAGACGAAATCTTCTGGCGGTCGATTCATGTTTTCTCCTTCCTTGGTTAGGGAATCCTATATCGAGATCTGGCAAGTTTCCGTTTCACGCGAACTTTATCCAACAAGATTATGTTTATACGGGAGACTTTAAATAAATATAGCACAAAAGTTGTGGTCTGTCACGTTTTTTCTGAAAAAAGGGAACAGATTTCGTATTTGTGGAAATGCTGATGTGTTCTGTCCGTTTGTTGCGGTTGTCCGATAGTCTCTTCCAAAAAATGCAATGGGGTATTGGTGGATTACCGGTGAGGTTGGGAGCGAGAGAAAAATTAAAAGGCGAGGTTAGGAAACCTCGCCAGCAGAATAGAAAAAACTAAAACGGAGTAATCTGTTTATGGAACTGTTTTTCGCCGTTTTTGATGGTGAAAATTACCGCGCTTTTAGTTGGATGGCGGTTTTCGTTGTAATTGGCAATGGTCGTTGCACCGATGTAGTTTTCGGTGGCGGCGAGTTCCTCACGGATTTCATCTGGGTTGAGACTGCCTGCCCGCTCGACTGCTTCAAAAAGCAATTTAACCGCGTCGTAACTGACAGCGACACCGCCCGTCGGTGTAGATTCATAGGTGGATTCGTAAGCATCAACAAACGCACGTGCTGTCGGTTCATCTGTGTCTGGCGAGAAGTGTCCGCTGAAGAAGCTGCCTTCTACTTCGGCATCTTCGTTATCGAAAAGGAGTTCGCTGTCCCATGAATCTGCGCCCAGAAAAATCGTAGGTTCACCCACTTCGTTTTGCAGGGACATCGCTCGTGCCTGTTGCGTTATGAATGCTATGTCTTGAACAAAACCGGCTGCGAAAAGCACGTCGGGCTTCGCTGCGGCGATGTTTGTCAGTTGTGCTGTAAAATCTGACGGATTGCCTTCGTAAAATTCATGCGCAACGATTTTACCACCGAGTTTACTGAAATTGAGAGCGAAGAACTCAGCGATACCTTCTGTATAAAGATCACCATGTCGCGTGATGACCGCGGCGGTGGTAATATCGAGGTCATCTATCGCAAACTGTGCCATCACAGCACCTTGGAAGCTATCCGTAAAGGATGCCATGAAAACGAAATCGCCAGCATTTGTTACGTTCGGGTTGGTTGCGGTTGTGGTAACCATCGGAATTCCGTAACGCTGTGCGACTGGAGCGACCTCAACAGCGTGGGAAGAACGATTGGGACCAATAAGCGCGATAATTTCGTCTTCAACGATGAGGGTTTCGGCGATTTGGACGGAGACCTCCGGTCCCGCTTCTTTATTAATATGTCCAATCAATTCAACAGGCATCCCAAGAAGTCCACCACGTTGGTTAATCTCTGTGACAGCCATCTCTGCGCCATTGGGATAGGTAACGCGTTCACCTGCGACGACGAAACCGATCTTAAGGGTTTTATGTTCCTGCTTCGGTGTAACAACCTTCTGAACCCTGTCACATCCGACCTGTATGATTAGTAACACGATTAGACTCATTAGAGCTAGAAATTTATGCATCATATAAAGTCCTTCTAAAAAATGATTTGTTTTCTTTTCGATATTTGCTACAATGTTTTGAACAGCATAGGGAAGCAGTGCCTTCTTCAGTGCCCTTGAAAGCTGCGTCATGTGAGCGTTTTAATCTGGCACTTATGCTTTAATATATTATTATCCTTTAATTTTTCAGAATAAGCAAATGTTTCTGCGTAACACATATCTACTATGGAAAATTTGATCACAGTGATTGGTCGCGGTCATTCTGGGACGCGTGCTATTTCCCATACGTTATACGCCAGTGGCGTTTTCATGGGCAGTCAACTCAACCCATCCGGCGATAAAATTCCGCCACACGCGATGTATGATGCGTGCCGAGTGATAGCACAATATGTCAAATGGCAGGGCGGACTCTCATGGGATTTTGAACCGCTTTTCACGATGCCGATTGACCCAGAATTTGAAAGGCTCATCAACACCTACTTAGAGGATGTGCTACAGAATCCAGCTACCCATAAAGGTTGGAAAATCCCAGAGACGACGCTCGTCTATCCGTGGATAATCCGGATGTTTCCAGAGATAAAGTATATCCACTGGATTCGGGATCCACGGGATGGCATTCGGGGCAGCCACAAAACGGACGACCTTCGGGATTTCGGTGTTGCATATCCTGAAACGGACGATATCTATGAAAGACGGGCGATCTCGTGGATCTATCAGTATAAACTCATGCAAGCGACACCGATGCCCAAAAATGTTATTCAGATCCGATTTGAAGACTTCGTGCTGAATCAAGAGGCGACACTCAAGCAGCTTGAGGCATTTTTAGGTATTCCATTAGGACGGATCGTAGTTCGGGCAGACGCAGTGGCACGCTGGAAAAAAGACCTCGCAGAATTAGAACCGGGCGCGTCGTTACCGCAATACGAATTTGAGTTTTTGAAAACAGCAATTGTTGAAAACGGTTACCCCTTAACAGCAACGTAAACAGCGAAAGGAACTATTATGTCAACAACTTACCGTGTGGGACTTGTCGGAACAGGCGGAATCGCTAACGCCCACGGCAACGCGTGTCAACAAGCACCGAGTGCTGAATTGGCGGCGATCTGTGATGTGTCGGAAGATGCCTTAGCCAGATTCGGTGAACGATTTGACGTGGACCCTGAAAACCAGTATCTCTCTTTAGCAGAGATGTTAGACGCTGAGAACTTGGACATCGCTATTATCTGTACGTGGGGTGCCTTCCACGCTGAGGTCGGTATTCAGCTTGCTGAATCCCGCCAAGTCAAGGCGATTTTGTGTGAGAAGCCGTTCACGTCAACGGCTGCGGAGGCGGAAGCGTTCGTTGGTGCAGCACAGGAGAACGGTGTTCTGGTGGCGGAAGCGTTCAAATTCCGGCATCATCCGATGCACCTCAAGGCGAAGGAGTTAATCGATTCAGGAGCAATCGGAGAGTTTAAGGCACTCCGCAGCACTTTCTGCACAGGTGGCGGTGGTGGTGGACCCGAGACACGTAAGCCTGAGGCGAATTGGCGGTTTAACAAAGCGAAAGGCGGGGGTAGTATCTACGATTTGGCGTGTTACAATATCCACCATGCGCGATTCATGTTTGGTGCTGAACCGGTTCGCGTATCGGGGATGTCTCAAGCAGGATTAGAAGTAGACGATGGTTCCTACCTACTGTTAGTATTTCCCGGTGAACGGATTGCCCAGATTTCTACCGGCTTTAATTGCGCTGGTGGGCAGTACGCCGAAATGGCTGGGTTGGGTGGTATGCTTAGGATTGAAACCGCGTGGAACAATGAGAACTCAGCAGTTAGCATTGAGCTTACCACACGAGAGGGCAGAGAAGTTATTGATTTTGAACCGTGTTTCCAGTTCGCATTACAATTGGAGCATCTATGCGAAGTTTTAGCGACTGGTAAACCGCACCGTATCTCACCGGAAAGCTGCGTAAATCAGATGCGTGTCATTGATGCCGCGTTTGAAGCGATGGCGACGGGACGGACAGTTGAACTGGGATAGTAAAATGGCTATCGGCTTTCAGTCCTCGGCTATCAGCAGGAATAACTATCGGCTGACAACTATTATTCTGACTGCTGATGGCTGATGGCTGACTGCTATTATTCTGACCCCTCTTTATTATGGCAAATTTCACAGAGACAAAAGCACTTACCTTCGACCTATTCGGCACAATTTTGGATTTAGGTGGCAGTCTCACGCCGTTCATTAGTGAGTCACTGGATGCCCACGCTGCGACCGATGTATCCGCCGATACGTTTTGGGAACAGTGGCGTTACAGACAGCGAATTGAGCAGTATCAGGATACGATTATGATGCTCGGACATAGCGGCTATCTGGAGACGGTGCGGCGCGCACTGCACTACACACTGAGGCGCAATAGTATTGACGTTTTGCCTGATACGGTGAAAGAGTTCATGCGCGGATGGGAGCAGCTTTCGCCGTTTCCAGAAGTTTTGGCTGCACTCTCGCGGCTGCAATCTCGATATCAGTTGGTAGTCTTGTCCAATGGGGATCCAGCGTTTTTGGATTATCTTGTTAGAGAACGCGTTGCATGGGAGTTTGGCGGTGTGATTTCAGTTACATCGGTGGGTGCGTTTAAACCACATCCGGCAGTCTACCGTGCGGCTGCCAGAGAATTAGGACTTGAGGTCAACGAATGTCTTATGGTATCAGCGAATTCGTTTGACATCATGGGGGCGCGGGCGTGCGGCTATAGTGGCGCGTTTGTGAACCGTTATAAACTCCCGTATGAGGATACGCCGTATCAACCCGATGTAACAGTGCGTGATTTTACAGAGTTGGCTGAGGTGTTGTTGTGAGAGTGTGCTGTTTTCAGGGCTGCGGGTTCCGTTCGGTATGCTTCGCTGACACCAAACAGCGGACGCACATTTCTCCCATCGACATCCATTAGATAGAGATCGCGCATCCCCCGGCGATTCGAGGTCCAGATCACTTCCTACTTCCGTATCAACATCTTGCGTGTTGCGGTGAACTCACCTGCAGTAAGCGTATAGAAGTAGACACCGCTTGAAACAGGTTCACCCATCTCATTTTTACCATCCCAATAGGCAGCATTGTGTCGCTGTTGGTAGGCACCGGCGGACTGGTGTCCGAGTGCCAGGGTGCGAATCAAGGTACCGTTTGCTGTATAGATACGGACGGTAACTTCAGCGGGTTCTGCAAGTTGGTATGGGATCCACGTCTCTGGATTGAATGGATTTGGATAGTTCTGCAACACAGCGTTCAACATCTGAGCACTGTTGGTATCGTTTGCCAAGCGCATGGGTGCTCCTGCAGTTAGCTGCGCCAGTGGATACTCCCAAAGCAATATTGTGCCATCGTCGCTGCCACTCGCGAGCATCTTACCATCCAGACTGAAGACAAGATTTGAGATGCGTTTCGTGTGTCCTGTGAGGGTCAATTTATGTGAACCCGTGGCGACATCCCATAAACGGATCGTTCTATCCTGATGCCAACCGGTGCTTGCGAGCGTTTTTCCATCGGGACTGAAGGCGACACTACCGACCCATTCCGTATGTCCTATGAGGGTCGCTTTCTCCTCGCCGCTGATAGCATCCCATAGTATGACGCGACCCTCTGTCGTTCCACCGGCGAGTGTTTTTCCATCTAAACTGAACGCGAAACTTTGAACGGGTGTATGGATCGTCCGTCTGACTTTATAAGGTCTACTCTTGGCATCGCACAAACGGATTCCCGTCCGATCCGCGATTGCGAGTGTTTCGCCATCGGCACTGAAGGCAAGGCTTGACGTTGAAAAACTGTTTGTCTTCTGCCACGTCAGTGTTGCTTGTTGATAGCCAGTTGCGGTATCCCACAGACAAACCTTTTGGTCGCTGCTGGCACTGACGAGTGTTTTTCCATCGGGACTGAAGACTAAGTCGTAGATGCCGCCTCTATGCCCAATGAAGTTGTCATTTTGTATACCAGTAGCGATGTCCCAGAGCCGTAGGATATAGTCCCATCCACCGCTTGCGAGCGTCTGTCCGTCGGGACTGAAGGCAATCGCCCTGATGGCATTTATATGTCCGGTAAGGACGGCTTTGTTGTTTCTCGTAGCGAGGTCCCAGAGCTGCAGCTTCTGATCCCAACTTCCACTTGCGAGGGTCCGACTATCAGGGCTAAAGGCAATGGTAGAAACCCAAAAAAGATGTCCAGTAATCTCGCCTGTCTGATGTAGGGTCGCAGCGTCCCATAATCTGATCGTCCTGTCCGCATTACGACTCGCGAGTTGGTGTCCGTCCGGACTGAAGACAATACTCCGAACCTCCGATCCACGTTCTAAGAGCGTCGCTTTGTGCGTGCCAGTTGTCGTATCCCACACACATATCTTGCTATCGCTACTGCCAGTTGTGAGGATTTTGCCATCCTCGTTGAAGGCAACAGTGGAAACACCGCCTGGATGCCCGGTGAGTTTTGTTTTCAACGCACCTGTATCAACATTCCAGAGGTATATCATCGCATCTATCGACCCGCCGCCGGTTGCGAGTGTTCTCCCATCTGGACTGAAGGCGATATTGGAGATACCCCCTGTATGTCCGATGAAGGTCGTTTTGTGTTTCCGAGTGTCAACCTCCCACAACTGAACTGTCTTGTCATCGTAATTCCCACCACTTGCGAGGGTTTTCCCATCGGGACTGAACGCAATACTCATAACCGCGTCTACATGCCCGTAGAACGTGGCTATGCGTGTTCCTGTCTTGACCTCCCATAACCGAACGGTATAGTCTTTATAGCCGCCAGCACTCGCCAGCGTGCTACCATCAGGACTAAAAGCGATGCCATTGACATGTCCTGTATGTCCAGCGAGAGTGATTTTGAGCGTTCCGGTCTTGGTATCCCACAGCCGAACTGTCTTATCACCATAACCGCCGCCGGTTGCGAGCGTTTTTCCATCTGGACTGAAAGCAAGACTCTTGACAACATCTGTATGTCCTCTGAGCAGATTTAAGGCTTTACCTGTTTGTGCATCATATATCCAAGTTCCAATAGAAGTTCCGACAGCGAGCATATTGTTGTCCGGTGAAAAGAGGATATCGCCGGATATCCACCCCTTTCCGATACGCGCTCTTGCTTCTTTGGGCAAATTCCATAATGTGTAATCTGCATCGGAGATATTCGGTAAAAAGTGGTTTATGGCATCCTCGCTGTTTATATCTTCGAGTTTTACCGTTGTATCTATTGACGTTCCGATATCCCATAGAAGTATCGTGCCATCGTAAGCTCCACTGATGAGCGTACTTCCATCCGGAGTGAATGCAACGTGCGAGACTTCCTCGGTATGTCCTATGCGGACTGCCTTCGGTGTCCCGGTGGTAATATCCCATAGCCGGACTTCGCCGTCATAATTCCCACTTGCGAGGGTTTTCCCATCGGGACTGAACGCAACACTCTCGGTATTTTCAATGAGCGTGGCTATGTTAGCACCACTTATCGGATCCCATAGGCGGATCGTTCCATCCCAACTGGCACTTGCGAGGGTTTTTCCATCGGGACCGAACGCAAGACTCTGGATTGCTTTTGTGTGGCCGGCAAGCGTAATTTTATGTGTACCTGTCTCAGTATCCCACAAGCGAATCGTCCGGTCAAAACTTCCGCTCGCCAAAGTGCGACTGTCTGGACTGAAGGCAAGCGAAGAAACCTGCTTATTGTGTCCTGTCAGTATCTTTTTGCGCGTAAACCCTGCTGACCATAACCATACCGTTTCGTCCCCTATGTGCCCATTTGCGAAGAAGCAACCATCCGGACTGAAGGTGAGGGCATAAATAATAGACCCACCGGCACTATTGTCGATATACGCTTTCAGGGTGCTTCTGTGTGTTCTGGTTGCGGTATCCCAGAGCCGTATACTCGATCCCATATTACTCGCGAGGATACTGCCGTCCGGACTAAAGGCTAAACTGTTATTTCCCCAGTCATCGTCAAAGAGCGTTGGTTTTTCTGACATATTGATCGTGTCCCAGAGGCGTATCTTCTCTTGATTACCAGTGGCAATTGTGTGGCCGTCAGAACTAAGGGCGAAGCCTCGAAGATACTGTGTATGCCCGGTAATACTGTCTTTCTGGGTGCCATAGGTACTGTCCCATAGGTGTAACTCATCCAGACTTGCACTTGCGAGCGTTTCTCCATCGGGACTGAACGCAACCGAAACAACTCCCTCCAAATGCGCTGTAAGTGTGGTATGTTCGTCAGTATCCACATTCCAGAGGTACAATTCTCTCCATCCCCCGGCTGCGAGGGTTTGGCTATCCGGGCTGAACGCTGCACAGAAGATATTTCTTTCTGTCAAGAATCGCCGTTTGCGTTTTTCTGTGGTGACATCCCACAGCTGCACTGCGTTTGTGTTGTAAGCCACGATTGCGAGTGTTTTTCCATCGGGACTGAAGACAATAGTACGAATGCCCTCGGCGTGCTCAGCAAGCGTTGTTTTATATTCTCCGGTGCCGGCATCCCACAATCTCACTGTACCATCCCAACTTCCGGTTGCGACTGTTTTCCCATCAGGGCTGAAGACAACTGAAGTGACGCGATCCTGATGCCCAACGAGTGTGGCTGTATATTCTCCAGTGTCAACGTTCCACAACTGCACTGGTTCATCTGCATTTCCGATTGCGAGGGTTTCTCCATTCGGGCTAAAGGCGATGCTTTTAATATACTTTTGCCCTTTTAACGTTTCCTTGTGTTGACGATTGGTGAGATCCCATAGGTCCACTTTATTGTCATCCATATCCCAACTGACACCTGCGAACATCTGTCTATCTGGGCTAAAGGCAGTAGTGATACTATGCGACGCACGCATGGCAAATAGGTTTTGTTCTTCCATCGTGTGTGCATCATAAGTCCAGATACCGATAGAACTGGCGACAAGAAGGTGATTTCCATCAGGGGTATATGTGAGTTCGCGTATACTTCCCTTACCAAGGCGTGCCCTCGCACCGTAAGGTAAATTCCATTGTGTGTAGTCTCGGGCAGCAGCGTATGGAATCAATAACAGCGAAGTGAAAAGTAGGATCAATAGTGACAATTGCATCGCTTTCATGGTTTATGTCTCCTATTTTTGTATTATCATTCTCCGGGTGGCTGCGAATTCGCCTGCTGTGAGAGTATAGAAGTAGACACCGCTTGAAACAGGTTCGCCCATCTCATTTTTGCCATCCCAATAGGCAGCATTGTGTCGGTGTTGGTAGGTGCCAGCTGAGCGATGTCCGAGGGCGAGTGTACGAATCAAGGTGCCACTCGCGGTGTAGATACGCACAGTGACTTTCGCGGACTTTGCCAACTGATAAGGTATCCATGTTTCCGGATTAAACGGGTTTGGATAATTCTGCGACACGGACGTTTCTGCCCGTGGCACCGACTGCATAGGTGCTCCTGCGGCTTGCTGTGGCAGTGGATATTCCCAAAGTAATATTGTGCCGTCGCGACTTGCACTGGCGAGCGTAGTGCTGCCCGGACGGAAGGCAACACTTGAGACACCCCCCGTGTGTCCGATGAGCGTTGCATGAGGCATGAAAGTCGTGACATCCCATAAACGGACTGTTTTATCCCTATACCCACTACTACTCGCGAGAATCCTACCATCCGGGCTGAAAGCAACACTGCGAACACCAGAACCACGACTGCCTGTATGTCCTGTGAAGGTTGCTTTCTCTGCTCCACTGAGAGCATTCCACACTGTCACTGTTCCATCTCTTTTTCCACTTGCGATTGTTTTTCCATCTGGGCTGAAGGCAATACTGTCGATTGACTGTGTATCTATTTCACCGATTTTGTAAGGTCTGGTGGTAATATCCCACAACCATATTCCTAACCAATCTCCGATTGCGATCATATTTCCATCCGGACTGAACGCGGCACTTGAAACTTCGCTTGCATTACCCACAAATGTAGTCTTGTGGTTGCCAGTATCAATATCCCAGAGGCATACTTTTTGGTCGCGCCCTGCACTTGCGATTGTTTTTCCATCCGGACTGAACGCAACACTATAAATAGTGCTCCAATGCCCAATGAGGGTATTTTTAAGGGTACCAGTGGTAGCATCCCAGAGTTTCACAGTATGATCGTCGAAACTCCCAGCTGTTGCGATTGTCTTTCCATCCGGACTGAACGCGGCAGATTCGATATAACTAATATGTCCAACGAGGGTAAGACTGTTGTTGCCGGTAGCGATGTCCCATAACCTGAGTTTTAGATCTGAACCGCCGGTTGCAAGCGTGTGACCATCAGGACTAAAGGCGATACAAGAGACATTTGACAGATGTCCATTAATCGTGATACTTGAGTCCAAACTAACGGTGTCCCGGAGTCGCACGGTGCCGTCAAAGCTACCAGTTGCGAGTTGGTATCCATCCGAACTAAAGGTAACACTTCCAACGGCATCCGTATGTGCAACGAGCGTTGTTTTGTAAGTTCCGGTTGAAACATCCCACAGACAGACCGTCCCATCATCACTTGCACTTGCGAGCACTTTACCATCCCGACTGAAAACAACTTGGTTGATGCCCTCTGTATGTCCGGTGAACTTTGCTTTCAGTTCACCGGTATTAACATCCCAGAGTCGGACTGTTTCATCTATCCATCTGCACCCCGCTGCGAGTGTCTTACCGTCAGAACTAAAGGCGACAGTACTGACATCCGCTGTATGTCCAGCGAGTGTAATTATGTGTTCGCCAGTAGCGACATCCCACAATTGTAATGAATTGTCTAACTGTGGTGAATCGTAATCATAATCTCCACCGCTTGCGAGCATTTTTCCGTCTGGACTGAAGGCAACACTATTGACATCGTATATGTGTCCCATGACTGTCATTTTATGTGTTCCGGTACTAACATCCCAGAGTCGTATTGTGTTATCGCTGCTGGCACTTGCGAGGTATTTTCCATCCGGACTAAATGTAACAGCGTTGACCCACCGTGTATGCCCTGAGAATGTCGCTTTGTGTGTTCCGGTGCTAACATCCCAGAGTCGTATTGTATTGTCTTCGCTGCCACTTGCGATTGTATTTCCGTCTGGACTGAAGGCGATACTCCAGATGAGATCCGTGTGTCCCGTGAGCAAATTCCGTTCTTTACCTGTTTGCGCATCGTAAATCCAAATCCCGATGGAACTCGCGACAGCAAGCACGTTGTTATCTGGAGAAAATGCGATGTTTCCAGATATCCAACCTTTTCCAATACGGGCTTTAGCACCTGTCGGTAACCCCCATTGTCTGTAATCTTGGGCAGAGATATTTTGTAAAAATAGGACTGAAACCATAAGGAGTGTTGATACGGACAATTGCATCGTTTTCATGGGTTTGGTCTCCTTTATTGGTTATCGGCAATAGGAAAGTTATGAAGTGTGCTAAAGTTGCTGCCGATTCTCTAACTTTACAGATTTTAGTACACTTTTAAACTTTGGCTTCTAACAACCGGCCGCCAATCCGTGGTATCATTTCCGTATTACCATTCGCCGCGTTGCGGTGAACTCACCCGCAGATAGCGTGTAGAAATAGATACCGCTTGCGACAGGCTCGCCGAAAGAATTTTTTCCATCCCAATACGCTGCGGCTCTTCGGTCCTTGTATTCACCCGTAGGCTTGTATCCTAATTTGAGGGTACGGACCGGTGTTCCGTTTGCAGTATAGATATGCAGGGTGACTTCTGCAGGGTTTGAAAGCTGATACGGTATCCACGTTTCTGGATTGAATGGGTTTGGATAGTTGGGCAGCAGTGCAGTCTTTTTTGGTGCCAAGGCTCCCAAAAGACGTTCAAGGATAGCGATTCCTCTCTGAAAAGTAGGTGTTGTGTTATCAACGTGCTGTGCATGGGTTAGCCATAACTGCACGTCTGCTACGGTGAACATCTCTTTTATCTTGGAATGCGCGGCAGGTGCACTATCCCCGGCACCGAGTGAACCCGCAATCATAACGAGGTCCACGATGTTGACGATACCATCAGTGTTCACATCCGCGTCATTCGCCCCCAATTGCCCGAAATGCGAAGCAACGAAAGTTAAATCGTGGTGGTTCACCACACCATCCCGATTTACGTCTTCACGTCTTACCACTGCGTCTGTTGTTGGTGTGAAATCCCACAGTAACACTGTTCCGTCGGAACTCCCAGTTAGGAGTGTCATGCCATCGGGACTGAAGATAACACCTGAGATTAGATAGGTTTGTAGCGGAAGTGTTTCTTTGTGTATACCGGTATCAACATCCCATAACCGGACAGTTCCATCATTCCAACTGCCACCACTTGCGAGGGTTTTCCCATCCCGACTGAACGCAACACTTGTAATCCAACCTGTATGTCCGACAAGCGTTCGTATATGCTCCCCATTCATTGTATTCCAGAGTCTTATTGTTTGATCCCAACCTGCACTTGCGAGGATTTTCCCATCCGGACTAAATGCGACGGACAAAATCCTATCTGTGTGTCCGTTCAGCATCATTATGTGCGCTTTAGTGTTAACATCCCATAGCCGCACTGTATCATCGTCACTACCGCTGGCAAGGGTCTGGCTATCGGGACTGAAAGCAATCGCGGTGATCCCTGATACGTGCCCAGAAAGTGTGGCTATGTGCGTGCGCCCGTCAGCGAGCCATAACTGTATTGTCTTTTGATTGCTTCCACTTGCAAAGAAACGTCCGTCTGGACTGAAGGCGATTGCGCGACTGCCTGATCCGCTGGCACCTCTTCCGATATACGCTTTAAGGATTGACTTGTGTGTTCCAGTCGCAACATCCCAGAACCGTATATTCCAGCCAATCTCACTTGCGAGTGTGCGTCCGTCCGGACTGAAGGCTAATCTCGTATTACCCCATCTACTCTCAGAGAGCATTGCTTTTTGTGATAGCGTAACGGTGTCCCATAGGTAGATCTTCTCTCTGCTTCCAGTCGCAACTGTTCGACCGTCGGGACTCAATGCGAACCCAGAATAGCCGATTGTATGACCGGTAATCGTTCCTTTTTGCGCGCCGGTGGCACTGTCCCACAGATATAACTCGTCGTAACCGCCACTTACAAGCGTACGCCCATCCGGACTGAAGACAATTGAAAAGATTCCTTCTACATGTCCGGTGAACGCGGTTTTTCGCATGCCACTGGCGACATCCCATAGACGTAAGTCTGCCCCCGCGCTCGTCGCGAGCGTACGGCTATCAGGACTAAATACTAAATGAGAGATGCCTGCGCTTGATTTGAGTGTCTGCTTATGTTTTCCCGTGAAGGCGTTCCACAACTCCACGTTATTTTCTTGGGAACTCACACTTGCGAGTGTTTTCCCATCTGAGCTGAATGCAAGTGCTGAGATACTTTGAATATGTTCTTCAAGGGTTGCTACGAGTTTTCCGGTGTTGACATCCCACAAACGGACTGTGCCGCTTAAACTACCTGTTGCGAGCGTTTTCCCATCAGGACTGAAGGTAACAGGTCTGACGGCATCTGTTGTATTCCCGGCAGCATCTGTATTCCCGCCGAAGGTAGCTAAGTGTTGACCCGTGTCAACGTCCCACAACAGCACTGTTTTGCCTCGGCTGCCGGTTGCGAATGTTTTCCCATCGGGGCTGAATGCCATACTATAAATATTATCCGTATGTCCTATTAGATGTGATTTCTGTTGGTGAGTGGTGAGATCCCATAGTGCCGTCGGGTGATCCCTGCTTCCGATTGCGAGCATACTGCCATCAGGACTCAAGCCAGAGATGTTACCCGTTAGCGAATAAGCGTTGAACAGATCGAGTGCTGCGCCAGTCCGTGCATCGTAAGTCCAAGTACCGATGGAACTTAATACGATGAGGTGGTTCCCGTCTTTCGAGTACGCAATGTCACTAATAATTCCCTTTCCAAGACGCGCGCGTGCGCCCTCTGGTAATGAGAGTTGAGCATCGCTTTGCGTCGTTGTTTCAGCACTCGAAGGCTGCATTGGGATAAGGGAGATTGAGATACATAAAATCGAAACGATAGATAATGCGTGGGTGAAAAAAAGAGAAGGCTTCATCGGTTCATCCTCCCGTTGGTGCGTTTCGCTTTTGCAAAGGTAAGTAGCAAATATCGTGCCAACTTTCCGATGAATGCTTTTCGGCTGTCTCAGTGGGGTTGCAAACCGCACGTACCAGTGGACGCGGGTTGTGTAGGTTTTATTTTTGTAAAACAAGGGGTGCTGTTCGGCGTGGCAAGACAGTTTTGAAAGAATGCCCCGAATTGTGCATGGTATGCCCAAAAACGTTCAGAATTTGAACAAATAGTATTGATTCTGTGCGGGGAAATAGCTATAACGTGAGTCCGATAATGGAAATTGGAGGGGATATTACGCGCTGCTGGCGAGGTTTGCAACCTCGCCAGGAAAGATGACCGCCGTGTTCACTGAACAAATGCCAACATATTTCAGATTTTAGGACCAAACGAATACTTCATCGTCGTCAGGGGAGTACCCGATAAAAACTGCCAAGACGATTCGCACACGTGTGCCTTGCACAGGTGGCACTTCATGGATACACCGCGTGTTGAAGAAATAGAGATCGCCTTGATTCAGATCGACTTGATAGTTTTCCACGCCGTTCTCAGCGGCATACTTATTAAAGGTTTCCTCGGCGATATGGGGTTGAATTTCCTCCGACCAGAGACACCGATGCAGGATGGCTTGCGTGCCTTTTCCGTTTTCGTCTGCATTTTGGACACATAGCACGCCTGCAAACTGGTGCTCAAAGCGGTAAACTTCATAATCGGTGCGATTCTCGCGGTACTTGACATGATCGATGTGTGGCTTGTAACTATGCGTTTCGTAGTGGACCCGGAAAATGGCGGGACCGTAACGTGAGCCGTCCAGTTCGCGCGCTGTCTTTACTTCTTTACCCGGGGAAAGCGCAGTGAGGGAATCATAGATAAGACCAATAGGGTTATCAAATCCGTCAAACAGGAATTTGAAGAGATGTTCTGTCTCCTTGGCATGTGCCAAGAATTTCGCTTTATCGCTGCCACGATTGCCAAGACTGGTGCCGATGTCAATACGAGTGCGTTTGTCAGCGGAGTTGATGTCGGCTTCGTCGCGCATCAAGCCCATATTTGTGAACCGATGGATGAGTCCTTGGCATTGGGCAGGTGAATAGGCATTCCGAAGAATGATGGCGGGTACTTCGGCTTGGGAGAGGGAATAGATTGGGTCGCTGTACGTTTTACAAACTGTTTCGAGATCAGGCTCTGCGGGGAGCCAGTTGTTTTTGGCGTGCATGGTAACCTCCGTCGCCCTATTAAGAGAACCGTGATTCAGACTGAACCTCTGAAGGGCGTTTTTGCATAACAGGAATAACATAACTCCGAATGGTCAGTCCATCCAAGGTGTCTGTTTCTAATTGCGGCTTGGGGTTTTCTCGATGATCGAAGACGATATAGTAGCCTTCCGTTTCCCCTTCGGACTTTAGATATGCTGCGAGCTGGTGCTTTCCTACCTGATAGTGTCGTTCGTTTCGCCATACCTTTGTTTCGATGATATATTGCTGTCTGTTATGTGAGATAATAATATCTGCTCTGCCTCTACCGGTTGGAACTTCTAACCGCATTGTAGCGTGTACAATTTTGACGAACTCATCAAGATAGGCGAAAAGAAGGTATTGTCCGACGAATTCTTTCGGTGTATCGGGGACCTGTAATATTCTGAAGCCAGCGCGTGCGATGAAATCGTTGAAATTGTTGATGAGTGTATGCATCTGAATCTGTCCGGTTGATGTGATGTATCCTGTAAAGTCAATGGGACCCTCTTCTGGGAAGTATTGGTCTTCAAGTCCATTGATGAGCGGTCTAAAGACTTGGATGATGCAATGGAGATAGATAGGATTGAGAATCTGGCACATTCCGTCTTCTCCCCTTGCAATGATACCGTAAGTGGCGAGCTCACTAACGATTTCGTCATGTAGCGTGAAGTTAATGCTGCTGCCATAAAAAGCGATTCGCATAAGCATTTTTTCAAAGCGCGGGTTTCTGCGGATGTTTGTAATAAGATGCTCAATGTTGGTATTTCTTTCTTCGATCAACTCGGTATATGCTTGTGAGAAGTGGTGCATCTGAATGGTGTCGGTTTTGGGTATGTCAAGTTCTGCTGTAAGAATCTGGGCACACCTGTTAACAAGAAAGGGTTGCCCTGCGGTCTGTTTATGAAGTAAGTCAATTACTTCCGGTGCGAAGGCTTGTCCGACTTCGTCGGTATACTGTGAGAGGAGTTCGCGCACTTGCGCCGCGGTGAAGTTTGGTAATGTGAATTCATCTTGTATGTTGAAAGGTGAGATTGATCGATCATAGTTTAATTGCGTTATGTTCTTAACACCGACAATGCCGACACTGTAAGGGGAGCGGACCTCGCGACCTGTAAGATATATCCGGCGGAGTGTATGCAGAAAATCACTGACAGCGGTTTGTGGGATACCGTCAAATTCGTCAATAATAAGAACAAGTCGTGGAGGTATAGACGTAGAGAGTTCGACACACAACAAACGTGGAAGTTGCCGAAAGAAACGCCGCATTGCAACATGATTGCTAATGTTTGTGTCATCTAAAAATTGGATCAGTCGTTGAGATGGCGTGATCCCTTGGTTCTCAAAAACAACCTCAATTTCCTCACGGATATCCTCAAAGATGTCGGTGTAAAAAGCATCCGGAGCGCGATTTTTATAGTCCTCAAAATTGAGTTGGATTGGGAAATAAGCACTTTCGTCTTTCGCGAGTACCTTGAGAACTTCTTTGAAGAACGTGGTTTTCCCACTCTGTCGAGGGGCGAAGAGCACGATGTATCGTCCGTGTTTAACGCGGTTAATATAATCAGCAAGTTCCTCGCTGCGCGAAACGACATAATGATCCTTGGAATTGACGGGACCTTGCGTTCCGAATTCTCTCACGGTTTTTCTCCTGCTTTTTCTCGAAAACCATCAACGAAAAAAGCTGTAAACTCTCAGGCTGACTGCCGATTCACAGCTGCACTCAGAATCTCGGATTGAAGAGATAATCGTAATCATCTATTTTTTGAGCAGCGAAGTCAATGAACTCAGCATTGTGGTCGAGATCGCTATTTTCAAAAGCGGCTTCACACCCAATTTTATACTTCAGTCGCCGGTTGGATTTGAGCCAATGGACGCGGTAAATCAACGCTATCATGTGGCGAGGTTTGTCGGATGGATTGGGGACACCGCGATGCCACAGTCGCATATCTCGAATCAGGACGCTTCCCTTCTTCGCATTTCCACGGGTAGGCGGACAGATTTTACGGCGTGCTTCTTCTTGTTCTTCATCTATATGGTGTTCACCCACCTCAAGATGCGAGCCGGGCCAAATTTCTACACTCCCATTTTCCTCTGTTGTATCCTGTGGTGAAATATTAACGACGACTTCTGTTGTCGGGTGTGCAACTTTTTGGTCTGGCCACAGATGAGCACCGTCTCTGTGGAGCGGTTGTGTTGTGCTACCCGGGCAGTTCGTGTTGCCGTTGTAAAAGTTATTATAAAGCCCTGGACCGAGCAGCTCCTTCGTTACTTGGATAACATAGGGGTTCGCGACGACATCCCTGAAGATGTATGGCGCAAACGGTGGCGGTCCCTGCTGGAGATGCCCTTTAAGCCTACCTGCACCACCCCATTTCCCCGCATCAATAAGGATTTGCGAATCGGCATCCATCCGTTCGCGAAGAATGTCCAGGTGTTCGTGGCTAACGACGTTTTCTAAGATTACATAACCATCAACGCGAATCGCCTTGATGGCTTGTTCTACATGGGCATCTGTCAGTTTTCCTGCTGCTAATTCTTTCGGTTGAACGGTTATTTCCATAATGTTTTCCTTTAGCCAAAAAAGTCAGCATAAAGTGCTTGAACAGCAGTCTCCATGTCTTCGGATTTTATGCCGAACATCATACTCACTTCGTTGGAACCTTGGTTAATCATTTCAATGTTGACCTCCGCCCCAGCTAACGCGCCTGTAGCACGCGAGGCGATGCCGACAGTGTGGCGCATCCCTTCACCGACAACCATGATGAGTGCCAGTCCGCGTTCTACAGAAATATCTTCGGGAGCGAGTGTCTGCCGAATCTCTTCGACAATCCTTTTCTCTTTTTGCACCGATAGGTTTTCTTCGCGGATAATGACTGACATATTGTCGATGCCGGAGGGGACGTGTTCAAAAGAGATTTCTTCCGCTTCCAATATCTGCAACAACCGCCGACCGAACCCAATCTGACGGTTCATAAGGTATTTGCTAAGGTAGATACAACAGACATCTTCCATTGCAGCGATACCGACAACCGGAATATCTGTTGACTTACGGCTTGGCACAATACGGGTGCCATCTGCTTTTGGATTATTCGTGTTTCGGATGTTAACAGGCACCTGCGCGCGATAGACGGGTTCAAGTGCTTCATCGTGAAATACGGAAAACCCCGCGTAAGAGAGTTCGCGCATCTCGCGGTAGGTGAGTTCGGTAATCGGTGCTGGGTCTTTGACAATAGAGGGGTTCGCCGCGAATACGGAGTCAACATCGGTAAAGTTTTCATAGACCTCTGCACGAACAGCACTGGCGAGAATAGCACCTGTGATGTCTGAACCGCCGCGCGAGAAAGTAACAACGTTGCCCTGTTTCGAGTAGCCGAAGAAACCGGGAAAGATGGTGATACCCGGACGTTCATGTAAATCCCGCAGGCGGTTGTAGGCTTCCGGTAGCACCTGCGCGTTGCCGGGTTCATCCGAAAGCAATAAACCTGCGTCCTTCGGATTTACATAGTAGGCATCTACACCGCGTCCCTGTAGGACTTGTGCGATGAGGCGCGCACAGTTGTCTTCACCTCCGGCTTTCATTGTGTCCATATAAAGATCCGCATCAGTTGTGCCATTTTCAAGACGTTCTGTTAAATCGCGAGCAATAGGTTCAACAGTCTCGGCAGGGAGTCCTAATTCAGCAGCGATGCCTCGATAACGTTCAATCGCCTCAGCACATTCCGAAGCACCGAGTTTTCCAGCGAGGCGTTGTGATGCGGCAGCAATGAGTAAATCTGTTACTTTGATGTCCTGACTATGTCGTTTCCCAGGAGCAGAAACAACGATGAGACGGCGTTCCGGGTCAGCAGTGATAATGTCACAAACTTGACGCACTTGTTCCGCTGACGCGAGGGAACTTCCACCAAACTTTGATACTTTTAACAATCCAAAGCCTCCAATTTTTTCTGCTATTTAGTCAAATAGTTTAGCACGTAGGTTGGGTTGAACGGGAATCTACAAAAAACCAAAAATAAAAAGTGATCTTCAAACCTCGTCGAGAAACCTAAAATCATCGAAAAACGAGTGAAACCCAACACACTATCATGCTTACAGCGTTTGAGTTGTTGGGTTTCGCTATATCTACCTACGTTGATAGGGTGTTGAAAATCGGAAATCTCCGCACCAACGAGATGGATTGTTGTCTTTTACCGCTCAACCCAACCTACATCTCCGCTTGCTAACAATCATGGTTATTTACCGCTCAACCCAACCTACGGAATACTATAGTCTACTATTTTTTCAGATGTGAGACGTGTGTTCCTTCGGCAGGCTCAAACCTTTGTGAGTTTTCACCCATGTAATGACATATAAAACTCCGCCGCCACCGGTTATGTGTTTTATTCTTGTAGGAACCGTGAATAACCTTGCCATCAAAGAAGAGCGTGTCACCGGGTGACATGTCAATTCCTAATTCTTCAACGTTTTCCGGTTTGACGGCTTGTACATTTGTAAACGAAATAGCGGTGTCCGCTGTTTCAACAGGGAGTAGCCCATATTGATAGGAACGTGGGATCAGCACCATGCGTCCAACGTCTTCGTCCGATGTGTCTAATGCGACCCAAACACCAATGAGCGGATCTATTGTGATGTACTGTTCGTCTTGGTGTAGTGCTTGACCTCGTGCACCGGGCGGTTTGAAGTAGATCATTGTTTGTAAAAGCACCGGCGTATCATCAATCAGTTGCTCCGTAACAGTAAGCAGGTTGGTATCCGCTGCCCATTCTTGGGTTAATTCGTCCCAGTTGTGCATATTAATCATGCGCGGGAATTGATGATTTGGATCATCGGCGTGGTCGGTTGTGCCACCGGAATCACCGGGCTTCGGGCCTTCTGCGCGACGTTTCATGTAATGTTCGCGCATTGACGTTACTGTGGCTGTGTCAAAGAGATTGGGAATTACTACGAAACCTTGTTCTTTATAATCGTCTCGCTGTTGAGAGGTTAAAGACATGAACGAGTTCTCCCGTAGGTTGCTGGACCGTTTTGTATAACGTTTTTGAGTCTGTCTTTTAATTTTATGGTAATTTTGGGTATTTGTCAAAGTTTTTTCTCTTATATGTACGGAAGATTTGACTTTCTATTAACCAGGGTCATTTAGTTTTCTCTTTTGTAGCGTATCCTGTTAGGTTGCGTTAATTGATGCACAGGCTAACGGTTTCCTATGCTACAAGGGGTTCTCTACGTATCAGTAGCAAGGATTTGCATTGAAAATAGGTCTCCAAACTCGAAAACTAAATAGTCCTGCTCTCTTAACAGATTCAACGTGACTTTCTGAGAAAACTGTGCTATACTTGTGCAAAATCTTATTTTATGGAGTATATCTTTTGATGAAAAACGAATGGGTTGTTTACGAAGGAAACGAAGGTCCTGGAAAGGGCAAGCATATTGTTCTCGTCAGTGGTGACGAAGAGTATCGTTCTGAAGAAGCATTGCCGATGTTGGGGAAAGTGTTAGCCACACACCACGGATTTACATGCACGGTGCTGTTTGCTATTGAGCCGGACACAGGGGAAATTGATCCAGAGGTCCAGACCAATATTCCGGGACTTCATCATTTAGAATCAGCGGATATGATGGTATTGTTCACGCGTTTCCGTGAGCTACCCGATGAACAGATGAAGTATATCGTTGACTATACGAACGCTGGCAGACCTGTGATGGGACTCCGCACAGCGACGCACGCTTTCAGTTATAGCCGTGACCTTGAGAGTCCGTATGCAAAATATAGTTTTAACAGTGAGAGTTTTGAGGGTGGGTATGGCAGGCAGGTGCTTGGCGAGACATGGGTCAACCACCACGGACATCACGGTAAAGAGAGCGCGCGCGGTGTGATTGACGAAGCGATGCAGGACCACCCGGTTCTCAAAGGTGTTGACGATGTTTGGGGCCCGTCCGATGTCTACGGCATTAATGATCTGACGGGCGATTCTCAAGTGCTTGTCCATGGACAGGTATTGGTCGGTATGGAACCAACAGACGCGCCGAAACCGGATACCGTCACAATGCCGATGGTGTGGATTAAAACCTATACCGGCGATGAAGGGAACACCTCACGCGTCTTGAACACGACGATGGGTGCCTCTGTCGATTTGGAGAGCGAAGGACTCCGTCGCCTTCTCGTCAATGGCTGCTACTGGTGTATGGGAATGGAGGACGCAATTCCCGATAAAAGTGTTGTCGATTATGTCGGCGATTATGCGCCGACGTTCTTCGGTTTCGGCACGTTTACAAAGGGTGTCCGTCCAGCGGACCATGTGCTGTAGTACTACCTTTTTGGAATCTTTAAATCGTGTAGGGTGGATTCCTGTATCCACCCTATATTGCTGTCGGCTGAACCAGAAGTGCCTACGAACCAAAGATGCAGTTTATTCCCCGATGTAATGTTCCCTATTCTTCTCCAAGCGAGATGTGAAATATTCCACGATCTTTGATAGCACTATAGAGTTTATCGTTAATGACAGCAAGAGCAGCAGTTTCACCGAGTGCTTCTGAAGAAACTTGCTTCCATTGATTACCGGTATCCAAGCGATAGACTCCAGCATTACCAGCACCATAAACTGTAGGACCCTCCACAGCAAATCTGTCTATAATGGGACGTGTACTCGCACTATCGGTTAGCACGCGCCAGTGTGCGCCAGTTTCTGAACTCAACACGCCTTCGTCTGTTGCGACATAAACTGTTGAATCAGCAAAGGTTATCTCCTTGAAATGGGTAAAATGAAGCGGTAGACTTGGTGTAACATCTCTCCAGCTGCTCCCTCCATCAAGCGACTGAAACAGCTTACCATCGCGTTTTCCGACGTAGATGGTTTCTCCCGAAACCGCTAATTTGAGATCCTGGCTGTCGTTGTCATAAGATTCTTGGCTCATGTCTGTTAATCCTGTGCTTATCCACTCCGGGGCACCAAGTCTCCACTTAAAAAGTGTACGTCTGTGCTCAGCGTAGAACACATCGTTACAAACTACGATCATTCTGGTTGTCGCCTCCTTCCCACGTATAGGAGGTGGAACGATTGATACGACTGCGTGATGTTCTTTTTTAGAACCCTCAGATAAGTGAGTCTTTTTCGCTGCCTCGCTATCTGCTCGTAACTTACGAGATAATGCTTTATCATCAGAAGCGGGTATGCCTTGAATGGGACTGTGTATATTGCCATCTATAGATACGCGGGAAATTTGCAAGTTGTTAGTTTCAGGTGAGATAAGATAAAGATTATTGTCATCAACTACCAATTTTGAATTAAAGTAGTGGGAGATACGCGCTCTGTCGGGTTTTAATGATTCGGTCGTAATTGTAGTCACCTCCCCAGTAAACCTCTCGGTAATTGAGAACTTTTTCCAAGACGCACCTTCGTCAGTTGATTGATACACCGCATAACCATTATGCGCGTATAATCTATTGTTGAACGTAACTAAATCCTTCAACCTTGTTCCAGCCATCCCATCTATAAGTAACTGCCACGATTTCCCGCCATCAGTTGTGCGACGAATCCCAAAGGGATTAACTTGGTAAAATGTCGTCTCGTTTACAGCCACAACTGGAAGCCTATTGATCATGAACAGATTCCCATCTCCTGAAAGCTCTGTCCAAGTTTTTCCGTTATCTGTTGAACGATGGCGTTGGTCGGCAGTTGACGCTAAAAGCACTTCACCAACAGCCGAAATCTTCATGCCAGATGGTATGTATCGATCATAAGATTTATAACTGGGTGTTATTTCCGTCCATGATGCTCCTAAGTTAGCCGAATGGAAAATTTTGAGAGTATGCGACTCATTTCTTGGCACTTCTTGGTCTACCGTTATTGGCGTGAATCCCAACAGATCGGGCCCTGTCCCGATATAGAGATTATTCTCAGACACCGCCAAGGAGTAAATGGCTCTTGATGTCTCCACTGGCAACTTTTTCCAAATACCTAAATCGAGACGATAGAGACCGCGCCCTGTACCAGCAAACACTGTGTTTTGAACAGCAGCGACTGTGGAAATCGTTTTGTTTGCCAATCCATCATTAAATAGGTTCCATTGTGTCCCACCGTCTGTAGATCGATAAATTCCTTTATCTCTAAGGGCAAGATACATCGTGGAATGGGCTTGCGAGTAGGGACGAGGTGACCTCGCCCCTACTTCATCAATGATGATGAGACCGACAGCTTGTCCCTTTGGTCTGGGACCAATCGTCCTCCAAGTTTCACCGCTATCATCCGAAGTAAATATTTCATCGGTGGATACTATGTAAAGGATATCACCGTGTTCTGCCATCGGCATTAGCGATTTACCAATTGGAATATCTGTGTTGACGCTTGTCCACGCGGTTGCATCTGTTCTTAGTCTGTATATTCCTGTCGGAGCAATAGTATAGACGGTACCTTCGGATGTCGCGAAGATATCGCGTACCTGTCCCCCTGGCGGCGCGTTTCCCTGCGTCCACTGCGAAGTAGAAAACTTGGCGGAGTCCTCCAATGTAGCAGATGTTGTGGTAGTTGTAGAGACTTGTGTGCCAGTTCCGCTGCTTTTACCCGCAGCAGCCTGTCCACCTCGGTTTCGCACAGCTGGTTTCACCGCAATATCAAGAGTGATAGGTGTGTCAATGATTTCAATGGTAGGTTCGGATTGTGCTTCAAAACTGTATGGTCTCTGAAAACGAGCAAGGTATTGGCTGCTCGCGCCGAGCAGCAATATGACCAAAGCTACAGCCGTGCCGAAAGCCGCCCACGGTAGCAAGGGTTTGCCAACCGGAGGCTGTATCGGTTTCATATTAGCCACTTCCCGCATGATACGCTCAGTTACTTGAGCAGGGAACGGGATACTTCCAAGTGTTTCGCGAACCAAAAGTTCTTCTTGCTGTTCCTGTAAACGCTCGCGTCCCCGGCGAAGTCGACTCTTAATCGTATTCACCGACACCCCTAAGAGTTTCCCGATCTCCTTCGCCGTCATCTCTCCGAGATAGTGGAGCGTTACCACTGTGCGCTCACTTTCCGGCAGCTTTGCCAGAAGTTTTTTGACGAGTTCATGGCGATGTTCGGTGCTCTCTGTCAGCCGTTGTTCCGATACGTAATGTGTGTAAGAAGATTCTTCGATTTCTTCCACAGGCGTGTCCTCCAACGATTGCATCACAGATTTGTTCTTTATGTTCTTTTCGAGCCATTTAAGGCAGAGTCGATTGGCGATGACATACATCCATCCGGAGAACTGCTTTGGATTCCTGAGCTGCGCAAGATTCTTATATACTTGAAGGAAAGTATCTTGCGTAATCTCTTCGGCAACATGAAAATCGCCAACTTTTCGCCACGCAAGCGCGTGAATACCTTTCTGATGCTTTCGGACTAAGGCATTGAACGCTGCGTCATCACCGGACAAGATTTTACGAATTAGTTGAACATCGTCTTTTGTTTCCATCAGAAAGAATACTCCGTGATTATGTTCCGCCGAGTTTGGACGGATACAGCAATAAATAGACAAGTTCTCTCAATATCAAGTTGCTTCCGTATTGGAGAGTATACCAAACACAACGCTAAAATAAAACCCATAAATTTGAAACATCACTTTGCCGTTCTATAATTAAAGATACTATTTTGAGACGGAAAGGGTGCATAACCTGAAATAAATTGAATTTTTCGACTGAAAAGCCGCAATTTTAAGCAAGGCTTACGCTAATTCTTTGCTTCTGGTATTTGCTTAGACAGCACTCAGAGAAGCGTGTGGCGCGTAAGCCTCACAATATTGATGGAACAGAATAGCCAAAGAGGTCTATCACTTTGTCCTATAGAGAAGGGGCGAAGACCCCTTTCTTACATTCTACTTTGGTTTCTCAGGAGGCGTTAGTTCCTGAGGAGGAGTCGGCTCTTTGAGGTGTTCTAAAGCCGCTTGTGTACCCTCAATTGGTGCGTTCAATTTCTACCAACTTATCAATGTAAGCCGCTTTGTACGTTTCCCAGTCATCTGTCGGCGGAATATCAAAAACGCCTGACTGCCACAGATTCGGATTGTCTTCCAGAAGTGCCAAAGCATGCCGATGTAACAGGGTGGACGCATACTCGTAGAAGTTTCCTATGATGATGCCTCTCTCCAAAAGCATCTGAAGCCACTCTGCTCGTGGATACCTTGCATCTATCTTACTTATTGTAAGGTTACTGCTATAGCTTTCAATTTCTGTTCCGTTGCCCTTGCGCGATAGGCTTACTTCGGTTTTTGCATGTCCCGTATTGTAATCCGCATCTAACTCCTTCATCAGTTCTTGGGCATTTTGGGAACCGGTATATTTCTTGTCACTGGACCGCATACTCGGTGATATAATTTCAAGTTCAGTGGTTGTCATTGAAGATGTACCGGATACCGAACGTACACAGAACCGCATACTCAAAGTACTTTCCATTCTTAGTATCTCCTTTTAATTTAGAGGCGTTATGTTGCCTCGTGACTGTTTTAAGTTTCCCCATGTTGTTGCCAACTTGGTTTGTGAGGTTACAGACAATCCATCTGTATTTGGAATACCAGGCCCTGTGACCTTGAAATTGTCAAATCTTGCTGTATAATTGGTAAGACCTAATCCTACTCTACCGGTCGGAAATTCAGGAAATCCGTGTAGAGGTTCTAAAGCTATGGGGTCCAAAACTTGTTTCCCATTTATCCGAAAAGTCAAGTGCTTTCCACGAACACTCACTTGGAAGGTCGCCCATTTTCGCAATTTCAACAAGCGGTGGGGTTTCTCATCGTAGGTTAAAAAAGAGCGTCCACGCAAATTGCCACCAAAACATATCGCTATGGGTTCCACTGCGGGGCCCGCAAAATCATCAATCCCACATACGACCCCCCATGTCCCTTTAATCCGGACAGCGATCACAATGATTCCAGGGCCATGTTTTTCGAGGGGTTTAACATTAAATTCGATGTCATAATCTTGCCAGGTATCTTCTCCAATCGTGAGTAAACGGGGTGCGTCCCTATTTATTATTTCGAGTTCGTCGTCAATAATTTCCCAAGGACTAGGACCGGGGGGATTGACGCCGAACATAACTAATTCTTGATAGTTGACGAGCTCTTCATCATCAAAAGTGTCCAGAAACGTACCCGCTTGAGCGGCGAAAATAAAGAGAAGAATGCACAACCCAATAATAACTGATTTCATTTTTCTTTCTCCTTCAGAGGCGTTATGTTGCCTCGTGTTTGAAGTTTAACCTTTGAACAATATTTGCCAAAAAAGGCGAGGTATTTGCGTAACACAATGAACATCGCTGATAATTCGGCTCTCATTAGTATGTCGTGTCGTACTTCGCGTTAAATATCTGACCGGAAGAACTTCAGAAACGCCAAGGTTGTCAACGCCACCGCAAAGAAGCATAGGAAGAGCACATCCACCAGTGAGTGCCTTAACGTTTCATCTAAAGACGGGACTGCTATAGGGGGTGGCTGCGCAATTGTGTAGAGATCATCGGGATGGTAACCTCTGACGGAAGCGTGATCTACTATTTTACTGAACAGATCCGCGTGAAGTGCGCCATAATAACGATCCGCTGCTTCAAAATAGTTGTGTTTTTTAATCTTTCCAGTCTGTGTCAAGTTCGTGGTGAGATAAATTAAGGAAGATGTCGGTGTGATTCGTGAGAGGGTTTCGCCGACCGCTTCCTGTCGCGCTTTCTCGCGCTGATAGTTCCTATCTATCTGGTCGGTGCGATCCGCGAATTTCTGCTTATATGCGCCTTCAAGCGGTTGCACCAGTTTATCGAACTCCTGTCCTACTGCAAACATCTGTTCATGGGAAGCCTTCGGACGATCTTTCCAGAATTCTTGGTGCATCTCCTTTTTTCTTTCTTCAAGTTCAGCATTGAAATTTTCGCGGAGTGCAGTCTTTTCGAGATAAACGCTCTGCGCGGTTTTTGTGGGTACGATTAATTTCGCCGCGACAAACCCGATGCGTGGCACAATCAGCACAGCGAATACCCAGACAGTGAAGGCGACGATGAGGGCTGTTTTGGCGTTGTCTAAATAGGTGGAAATCACCGTGCCGATGGCGAAAAATACACCGATGTAGAGCAGCGCGGCGAGCATCAGAATCATGACGCGTGGGAAAACCTCTGGCTCACCAAGGGGAAACCCTTGCCAGACGATGACGAGTAAACCGAAGAGAAACGCTACCAAAAACGGCACCACGAACACGATGTATCCGCCAATGAGTTTGCTCCATAAAAAAAGGTCGCGTGGCAGGGCGTTCGCTAAATTAATCCGCAACGTGCCAGCTTCTCTTTCCCCAGCAACTGCATCGAAGGTAAACAACAGCGCCAGCAAACTGAAGACGGTGCCGACTACGAACAGAAAATCGAGATGCCCTAAAAGGTGGGCAATAGAGTCGGAAACGGTCGCCGGCGGACCTTGGGTAATCCCATTACGCGTCATCCCCAGATAACTTGGCAGTGCGTCACCCAATCCATTTGCGAAAACGCTCAAGGCGGTCGGTTTGAGGAAGAGTTTAGAGACTTCCAGTTCCGGTTCGAGTTCCATACTCGGATTTATGATCTTTTCTTCGACGTTTGACAGTTTAACGGATTCTTGGTAATCCAAAAGGTTTTTACGATAGTTTTGATGATTGATAGAGAGGGTCAACGGAACAAGCAATAAACACATCAAAAGGAGCATAACGAACCGGACGCTCAGAATGTGATGCATCATCTCTTTTTGAATCAATGTCACTAACATATTGAACTCCCTTTAATTTTATTCTAATTTGGCTCGTCAGGAGGAAGTGGTTCCTGAGGATGCATCGGTTCTTCGGAGCGTTCTAAAGCCTCTTGTGCGCGCGCAATCTGTTTCCTTGCATGCTCAAGTTGCTTCCTGACATGCTCAAGCTGCTGTGAATTCAACGCTTTATGTTCAAGTTGAGTCATAGCGCGCACAATTGATTCCTTACTGCGTTTAAGGGCAAGTTTAATTTGCTCTCTACTACGTTCAATCTGTTTCCCAGTGTGCTTACTTACCAACTTATTGATGTAAGCGGCTTTATAAGTTTCCCAATCATCTGTTGGTGGAATACCGCGAAACCCTGCCTCATACAAATCTGGATTGTCTTCCAAGAGTACCAAAAGGTAACGCTTTGATAGCAAGGACGCATACTCGTCGGAGTTATCTATGGTGATGCCTTTATCCAAAAGCAGCTGAAGCCATTCCGCTCGTGGATATCTCGCATCTATCTCACTTATTGTGAGGTCGCTGCTATAAGTCGTAGTTCTTGGCCGTTCCAATATCTCCCCGTTGCGAATCACTAAGCTGCCATCGGATATAATCACTTTGGTCTCTGGTAGTTTCTTTGACAGTCCCTTATTGTAATCCACATTTAACGCTTTCATCAATTCCCGCGCGTTTTGAGGACCGATGTACCTTTTATAATTGGATGACACTGTCGAAGTGAATTCAATGGATTCACTTTTTACCTGTGTCTTCGACGATCCAGTTTCGGAACTTTGTGTATATGCATAGGTGCCTCCCCACAAAAGGATGGCGAGTCCTAAAGTTGCGAAGAATGGAAGTCTTGCGAGAGTTTTTCCGCAGTGAAAAATGCGTTTCATTTTTAGCATCTCCTTTTAATTCAGAGGCATTATGTTGCCTCGTGTTTGAACTTTAACCTTTGAACAATATGCGTCTGTATCCGAATGACGCGTTTTAAACGGTGTCGGCAATTCAGCTATCATCAACATCAAATATCGGAACGGAAGAATTTCAGGAATGCCACGGTTGTCAATACCACAGCAAAGAAGCAGAGCAGCAGCACATCCACCGCCGATTGACGGAACGTCTCTCCTAAAGTCGTTATCTCCAAAGATGGTGGTTGTGTAATTTTGACTCGTCTGCTTTGTCTGCTATAAGCATGATCTATAATTTTACTGAACAAATCTGTATAGAGCATCTCATAATAGCGATCACCTGTTTGAAAATAGGTGCTTCTTTTTGCCTTTCCAGTCTGTGTCAAGTTTGTAGAGATATAAATTAAGGAAGATGTCGGTGTGAGTCGAGAAAGCATCTGCCCCACCTGTTCTTGCCGTTCAGTTTCACGTTTATGATTCCGATCCAATTTGTTAGAATGGTTCTGGAATCTTGATCTATATTCCGCTTCAAGAGGTTTCATACGTTCATTAATTTTTTTCGAAATCTCCCCGCCTATAGATCTGCGTCCCTTCTCATCGGGCGGGACTTCCATGATCATTTTCTGTTTTTCCTCTTCGAGTGCTGCGTTGAAATCGTCTCGCATGGCTGTTTTTTCCATATAGACACTCTGTGCAGTCTGTGTTGGTGCGATAAATTTGGCAGCAAGGAACCCAACGCGTGGCGTGATCAATACCGCAAACACCCAGACGGTAAAGGCAACGATGAGTGCCGTTTTAGAATTGTCTAAGTAGGTGGAAATCACCGTGCCGATTGCAAAAAAGACTCCAATATAAAGCAACGAGATGAGGATTAAACTGAGAACTCTCGGAAAAATTTCAGGTTCGCCGAGAGGGAACCCTTGCCAGACAAGCATCAGTAAGCCGAAAAGCAACGACACCAAGAATGGAACGACAAACACCGCGTATCCGCCAATCAATTTGCTCCATAAAAATAGGTCGCGCGGCAGGGAATTCGCTAAGGTGATCCGAAGGGTGCCCGCTTCTCGTTCCCCGGCAACGGCATCGAACGTAAACAGTAGGGCAAGGAGACTAAAAACAGTACCGACTATGAATAGAAAATCAAGATGCCCTAACAGATTGGAAAGAGAGGAAACCAAGGCGGGTGCCCCTTGTGTAATCCCATTACGTGTCATGCCGAGATAGCTCGGCAACGTATCTGCTAACCCATTTGCGAAGACGCTCAAAGGGGTCGGTTTGAGGATAAGTTTGGAAACCTCCAGTTCTGGATCCAGTGGCATCCCTGGATTCATTGTGGTTTCTTCAATGTTTGTAAGTTTAACGGCTTCTTGGTAATCCACTAAGTTCTGGCGATAATTTCGGTAATTTGTAGAAAGTGTCAGCGGGACGAGAAGGAGGCACATCAAAAGAAGCGCGACGAAACGGACGCTCAGAATATGATGCATAATCTCTTTTTGAATCATAGTCATTAACATTTGAATTTTCCTTTCACTCACTGATATTGAGGATTGCGTTTTTTCAAACTAATTTCGGTGAAGTGGTGTCTGTTTCCCTTTTATAATTAAGGATACGGGTTTGGAGGGGAAAGGGTGCATAAAACGAAAAAACTGGATTTTCATCTCAGAAATTGTAAAAATGTTGAAATTGTTGGGTGGCTTTGAGAGGTGGCAATTGCTGATAATCAAATGTTATGTAAACGAAAAAAATCGTGCGGAGAACTATGTGTGTTTTACATGTCTCCGCACGATATTTAAACGCTTATGAAATAAATGAATGTCCATCAACGCTTGGGACGACGTAGCACAACGCCTCCCTGTCCAGCGACCCATAACGTCTCTCCATCTTTGACACGCGTGATGGTATACAGGTCATTGTCAATGCCGGTATGCTCCCGTTTCCACGTTTCACCGCCATCTGTTGAATGAATGATAGCACCAGCGGCACCGACGGCATAGATTTCCTGTTCAGAGAGTGCCAAAATATCGTAAAGCGTTTCCGACATACCGCTCAACTTTGACTCCCAAGTGAATCCGCCATCAGATGTGGATAGGATAATCCCGGCGCGTCCGACAGCCCATCCCTGTCTTTTCGTGATGAATGACACACCGTAAAGGTCGTAACCTGCGTATGTCTCATGGAATTTCCAATATTCGCCACCGTTGACGGTTCGCTGGATGACCCCATTGGTTCCAACCGCCCAACCGAGCGGTGCAAATTTCATATCAATACCTGTGAGGTTTCTACCCGTTGAGGTGCGCTGAAATTCCCAAATCGGACCGCCATCCAGGTTGTGAAGAATATCTCCATTTTCACCGACAGCCCATCCTTCGGAAAAATTGCCAAAGGCAACCTCATTTATGGAGATGTCAAAGCCTGGTGGCAGCTCCTGCGCGTTTTCTGTTGACCAGTCCTCACCGTCTGCGGTGTAAAGCATACCGCCATCGCGTTTCATCGCCCAGCCCCATTTCGGATCAAGACTGATGAAGTGGACATTAACGATGCGGTCCGTGGTACCACTCTCCAAACGCTCCCAATTTTTTCCACCGTCCTCTGTTGACAGCAGGACTCCGTTATCTCCGGCAATCCAACCGTTTTGCTCGTCGAGAAATATCACATCTCGGAAGTTATCGGGTGCTTCACCAAATTGGTGGTGCCAGGTCTTGCCGCTATCTGTGGTGGCGTAAATCTGGCCCCCGGATTTTTGTGCCGTCTCAGTCCCACCCGAGTCGGCTCGATACACGTGCCCTTCATGAATCCGCTCCGCACCGACAGCCCAACCGTGCCCATCTGCCAGGAAATAGGCGTTGGTAATTTGGGTCAAGAGTGGGTCGGCTTGTTCGAGTGCCATTCTATCTACCCAACTTGTGGGTTCGCTGTTCTCAGTTTCGCCTCTGGACGAAGTATGGAGTGGCTTCCAGTTTTTACCTTGGTTCTGTGTGGTGAGAATCGCCCCACCGATACCAATTCCCCACGCTTCGGCGTGATTTCGGAATTTCACGGTCTGCAGCTGGATATTCAAATACGTTCCTTTAATCTCTCGTTCTGCTTCCAGATCCCGTTTCCAACTCTCTCCGCCGTCTGTGGTAAACAGCGATGTCCCGTTCTCCATCACCGCCCAACCCGATGTAGCATCCATGAAATGGACACCGATACAACGGTTATGGGTTCTGGCTTGAATCTCCCAGTAGTCTCCACCGTCAACCGTGTGTAGAATCAATCCGCCAGTCCGCCGTTGGGGGGCAACTGCCCATCCCTCTTTGCTATTAATAAAATGCAAGTCCGTAATTGACTGCTGTGTTGCACTGGTTTGCTGAGGGGTCCAAGTTTTACCGCCATCGGTTGTCCGCAGAATTTGTCCCCTATCAACACCCAGCCATCCCTGTTTTGGGTTAATGAAGTGGATGGCACGGATACTGCCGTAGGGTCGCGCACCTGAACGCGAAGGTTGCAGGTCTTCGCGAATAATCTGCCACGTTTTGCCACCGTTTTCGGTGCGTAGTAGTACACCTTGTCCACCAATCCAACCGTGGTTTTCATCGATGAAAACAATGCGCTGTAATTCTTCTGTCACGCCACTCTGTTGCAGCTGCCATGTCGTGCCACCGTTTGTGGTGTGCAAAATGGTACCGCTACCCCCCACTGCCCAGCCCTCCTGCGCAGATAGGAAGTAGGTATCGGTGAAATGGGTTTGCAAAGCCCCTTGACGCACGATCTCCCAGTGAGATTCAATCGGTTCAATCGGTTTCTCATCGGTTTCTATATCCTGTGCAGCAGGCGGCAACTCGGCGATGAACTGCTCCGTGTCCACAGAATAGCGCATCGCAATGCCACCTTCACCCACAAGGAGGATACCATCGGGAGAGAGCGAGAAACTATAGAGATCGTTGGACGTGCCACTTTTCTGCAACTCCCACGTCACACCTCCATTGATGGTGGTCAGAATGACACCTTCATCGCCGACAATTAACCCGTGATTCGCATCGGCAAAGTAGACTTTATTCAGATTTGCCTGCGTTCCACTCCGTTGGAATTTCCATGTTTTTCCGCCATCAAGCGTGTGTAGAATCTCGCCGAATTGCCCGACCACCCAGCCGGTGTGTTGATCGATAAAGTAAGCGGCGTAGAGTTCGTTGTAGCTGTTGCTGTTCTGTCGTTTCCACGTCAATCCACCATCTTGGGTATGAAAGACAATACCGGGCCACCCGACGACCCACCCCTCTGTCTCATTGAGGAAAAAGATGCCTTTAATCATTTCGTGGAAATAGCGTGGTGCTTGTTGACTCCACGTTTCTCCACCGTCTGTTGTATGAAGCACAGTCCCCAAATCTCCAACGATCCAGCCCTTTTTCGGATTGATGAAATGGAGCGCATTGAGGGTGTACCACCATCCACTGGTTTGTCGTTCCCATGTCTGACCGGCATCGGTTGTGTGAAGGATAAGTCCGCCATCGCCAACCGCCCAACCTTCTTTGTCGGTAGCGAAAGATAGATTACGGATGCGATGCCACGTGTCCATCTCAATGTTCGTCCAGGTTTTACCACTGTCGTTACTCGTCGTGATTGTGCCTTTTTCTCCGACGGCAACCGCCCGGTCAGCATCCGCAAACGCGACACTTTGCAGGTCGTCAGCTGTCGTGCCACTTCTCATGTTCCATGTTACCCCGCCATCGGTCGAGTGTAGGAGCGTGCCGTTCCAACCGACTGCCCATGCCTCTTTAGGACTTGTGAAGTGAACCCCCATTAGGTCGTTCTTCGTTGGGGTTTCTGATAATCTCCAATTGTCGCCGCCATCTTCGGTTCGAGTGATAAACCCACCCTGCGCGACTGCTACGCCGTAGTCATCATCAATAAAATGGAAGTCATAGACGGTTGGACGGACGTGTCCATAAACCGGTGGAAGCCGACTATCTTGTCCTCGCCACTCTGTGCCGCCATCGCTGGTATGAAAGATGCTCCCGTCCGTGCCACCACTCCATCCGTTGAAAGGGTTCGTAAAAAATACCGTATGGAGATTGCAAACCGTTGATGTTTGATCTTCTCTCACGAAGTTATCCTGTCCGCGCCAGGTCTGACCGCCGTCTGTGGTAACAAAGATTTGATTGTAATCTCCAACTGTCCACCCGCGCTGCTTATCCATGAACCAGATACCGCCAAGTCCGAATCCGTCAATTGCTTCTTGATGGTGCCATGTTTCTCCACCATTTTGTGTATATAGCAGCCCATTCTGTCCAGCGATCCATCCCGTTTTTGAATTAGTGAAAAAGACATCCATAAGCAGCGCATGGGCTTGACGTTTTTGAAGAGTCCAGTGTCGCCCACCATCGTCGGTGATAGCGATTAATCCCTTGTCACCAACTGCCCAGCCGTTACGAAGGTTTGTGAAATAAACCGCTTTGAAATCTTCATTTGTATTCACCGTCTGTTTTTCCCAGCTCACACCACCGTCAGCCGTATGGAGAATCCATCCTTGATGCCCGACAATCCATCCGTGTTTGGCATCTGCAAAGTAGATGTCCGTAAAATGGGTTTGCCAGTCTGCTATGCGAGTAATTTCCTTTTTTACACAACCGGTGAACAGAAAAGGCACTCCGAAGAGAATCGCCATCCAAAAGTAAGTGATGTGTTGAAAAATCTTTTTCATCTGTTTTGCCTCCTTGGGTGATTTTACTGTGTTCGAGGATTCGGGATTACAACCGGGTCGAGTAATACTGGAGATTTTTGAGAGGGTGAATAAACACCGACTGCAGCACCAGCATCCGTAGCGAACCAGATTTTACCCTGACTGTCTTCAAATACCGACCAAACGCGGTTGCTCGGTAGACCATCGTCTGTGTTAATGTTTTGGAACGTTTCGCCGTTATACACACTCACACCAACACCGACTTCAGGGATTGGAATATTATCCTCGGCTTCGTGAACCTCAATCGTTAGGGGTAATTTTTTACTACCTGTGAACCAGAGATTGCCGTTGGTGTCTCGCAGGATACTCTCAACCTTATTCATTGGAAGTTCTTCGCTTTGTGGAAAGTGAACTAATTCTTTGCCATCGTAGCGACGGATGCCAGTATATTCGTCCCCTACGCCTTCTTGGGTAATCCAGAGATTATTCTGTGCATCAAACTGTAGGTTTGTTATTTGTCCGCTTTGCGACTGTCCCATCTCCCTGAAAGCGTTTAAATTTACATCAAGGTACCGGAAATCAGACGTTTGGAGGTTGTAATAGGTAATACCGGCGTAGCTGCCAAACCAAAAATTTCCTGCTGTATCCTGTGCAATCGCTGTAACTTGATTCCACCAATGCGGTAGAACCTCCATCCCTGTGGGTCCATTGAAGATAAGACTGCTAAACTTTTCACCGTCGTAGCGACTCACACCTTCATCCGTGGCGAACCAAAGCGTCCCCGTTTTGTCCTCAAACATGTCCTGAATGGGACCGCGGAGGAGTCCATCGGCTCCGGTAAACGTCCGAAACGCTTGTCCATCATAGCGACTTATACTTTCTAATGGAGTAGGTGTCTGTGTTTTCATCTCCATTTCGTCCTGGACGGTATTAGCGAGTTCGCTTAATGGCATATTGATGTATGACATATCTATAAACTTTGGTCTATTCAGCGCATTTGCGAGCATTCCATCCCCAAACCAGAGCATGCCCTGCCGGTCTTCAAAGATAAGACCTGTCGTGTTTCGTGATAAGCCATCTTCTGTTGTGAAGGTTTGGAAGTTGTCTCCGTCATAACGTGTGATACCGTCGGCTGTGCCAAACCACAGCGCACCTTGGCTGTCTTCAAAGATAGTGAGCACAGTATTGGATGCTAAACCATCTGCTTCGGTAATTGTTCTTTCTATAAGAAGTTTGCCGGCATTGCTGGATGCGGGCTGCATGCCAGCACCCCTGTTCTGACTCGGGTGAGATGTCTGTCCGATCTGATTCCTAACATCGGGTTTAGCATCCGTATCAAGAACGATGTCGGTATCAATGATTTCAATAGTCGGTTCGGATCTCGCCTCAAGACTATACGGCTTCTGAAAACGGGCAAGATACTGATTACTGGCACCTATCATCAACAGAATCACGACCGCGGCACTCCCAAGAGCCGCCCACGGTAACACCGGTTTCCCACTCGGAGGAGATACCGGGGTTATATCAGCAACCTCCCGCATGATACGCGCTGTCAAATCAGCGGATAATTCAACGCCGCCGAGCACTTCACTCACCAAGGGTTCTGACGCTTTTAAACGTTCTCGTCCCCGGCGAAGTCGTCCCTTAATTGCACTCACCGACACCCCTAAGTATTTGCTAATTTCCTTAGCTGTCATTTCGCCGAGATAGTGGAGCGTCAGCACTGTGCGTTCGCTCTCTGGGAGCCTTTTCAAAAGGTTTTTAACGACTTCAGAACGGTGTTCCGCTGCTTCTGTCTCGCGCCGCTCCGACATATAATGTTGATACGAGGATTCCTCTATCTCTACCATAGGTGTGTCCTCCAAAGATGGCATCGTGGATTTACGCCTTTTAAGCCAGTTAAGGGCAAGTCGATTTGCTATGACATACAGCCAGCCAGAAAAACATTTCGGATCCTTTAAAGCCCCGAGTTTTTTGTAGACCTGGATGAAAGTATCTTGCGTGATCTCTTCGGCATGGTGAAAATCACCAATCTTCCGCCAGATGAGGGCGTGAACACCCTTTTGATGCTTTTCAACTAAGGTGCTGAATGCCGAATCGTCGCCTGACAGAACCCTATAAATCAATTGAACATCGTTTTCTAACATCAGAGAACCTCATAATAAATGAGTAAATCAGCACACATCTACGTTCTCCACAGATTAGATCTGCGGAGATGCCAAATACGCAAACTCTATTTCCAACTTCACTTTATATTAAAGACACATTTTTAAAGCGAAAGGGTACATAATTTGAAAAAAATCAAAAAATTACTCAAATTTCCGACCTTACTTTATATTAAAGACACATTTTTAAGAGGGAAGGGTACATAATTTAGGCGTTAGGCAAATTGAACAGAGAATCGGAAACCCATTTGCTGAAAATGCCTCGCAGTGAGAGTATTACGTTGCATATAACCCCCTAAATCCGCCAACCCCCATATCCCCCCTTATCAGGGGGGTAGGGGGACTTTAAGAGGAAATGCGTAAGTCCTAATATAATTTGATGTCATGCAAACCAAAACAAAAATCGCGCGGGGAGCTATGTGTGTTCTACATGCCTCCGCACGATTTTTAAACGCTTATGAGATAAACAGATTTGACCAAGAACTCGTCTACAGATACTTTTGGTAAAGCGCGAGTTCTTGGTCAAGGTTAACGTTTAGGACGACGCAGCACAACGCCTCCCTGTCCAGCGACCCACAGCCTCTTCCCATCTTTAACACGTGTGATGACATACAGGTCATTGTCAACGCCAGTATGCTCCCGTTTCCACGTTTCACCACCATCTGTCGAATGAATGATGGTTCCAGCAGCACCGACGGCGTAGATTTCATGTTCAGAGAGTGCCAAAATATCGTAAAGCGTTTCCGACATACCGCTCAACTTTGACTCCCAAGTGAATCCACCGTCAGTGGTGGATAGGATAATCCCGGCGCGTCCGACTGCCCATCCCTTTCTTTTCGTGGTGAACGACACGCCGTGAAGGTCGTAGCCTGCGTGTGTCTCGTGGAACTTCCAGTATTCACCGCCGTTGACTGTTCGCTGAATTACGCCGTTGCTCCCAACGGCCCAGCCGAGGGGTGCAAACTTCATATCAACGCTTCTGAGGTTTTTACCGGTTGAAGTGTGCTGCAATTTCCAGATCGGACCGCCGTCCAGATTGTGGATAATTTCTCCATTTTCACCAACTGCCCATCCCTCAGAGAATTTACCAAAAGCAGCTTCATTTATCGAGAGTGGAGGTAGTTGATGCTGGGGAAGATCAGGTAGTTCGCGCTGTGGAAGTTCTTGATTGTTGTCTGTTGACCAATCATCGCCATTGGTCGTATAGAGCAGGGTTCCATCCCTTTCCATCGCCCAGCCCCATTTTGGCTCAAGACTGATGAAGTGGACATCGACGATGCGGGCCATTGTGTTGGTTTGCAACCGCTTCCAATTTATTCCACCGTCCTCTGTTGATAGCAAGGCTCCGTTATCTCCAGCGATCCAACCGTTCTGCTCATTGAGAAACAGCACATCGCGAAAATTATCAAGCGGTTCACCGAGTTGATGGTGCCAAGTTTTTCCGCCATCTGTCGTGGCGTAAATCTGACCCGTAGATGCCTCTGCTTCATTGGAGCCACCAATATCAGCCCCGACCGATTCCCTGTCGAAAATTTGTTCTCGACCCACTACCCAACCACGCCCATCCGGTAGAAAATGCGCGTTGGTAATTTGAATTGAGTATCCAAACGGACGTTCCGCTGCCATTTCTTCTATCCAACTTTCCGAGTCACCATTTTCACTTTCCTGCCCAAACAAGGAATTCAGTGTTTTCCAACTCTCACCTTGGTTTTGGGTGGTAAGAATCATCTGTCCAGCGTTAATTGCCCAAGCTGTTGCCCAAGCCTCGGTGTGATTGCGGAATTTCACCGTAACCAGATGGATATCCAAATTCAATCCTTTAATGTCTCGCCCTGTGTCCAGATCTCGTTTCCAATTCTCTCCACCATCTGTGGTAAGAAGTGAGGTTCCGTCTTCCATTATCACCCAACCCGATGTGGCATTCAGAAAATGGATACCAATGCAACGCTGATGGGTTGTGGCTTGGATTTGCCAGTAATCACCGCCATCAACTGTGTGTAGGATAAATCCACCTGTCCGCCGTTGGGGTGCAACTGCCCATCCTTCTTGACTGTTGATGAAATGCAGGTGCGTGATCGGTTGCTGGGTTGTCCCTGTTTGCTGAAGCGTCCAGGTTATGCCACCATCGTTTGTACGCAGGATCTGCCCTCTATCGACACCGATCCATCCTTCTTTCGGATTGATGAAGTGTATCGCACGAATATTGCGAAAGTTTTTCAACCCTTCACGGACAACGTGCCACGTCTCGCCCCCGTTTTCAGTTCGCAGCAGTACGCCTTGACCGCTAATCCAACCGTGTTTTTTATCAATGAAAACAATCCGTTGTAATTCTTCGGTCACGCTGCTCTGTTGTGTCTGCCATGTCGTGCCACCATCTGTGGTCCGTAAAATGGTACCGCCGTCACCGACTGTCCACCCTTCCTCTGCAGACAGGAAATAGGTATCGGTGAATTTGGATTGCCAACTTCCTTGACGGACGATTTCCCAGTGATATTCAATCGGTTCAATCGGTTTCTCATCGGTTTCTATGTCTTGCGCAGCAGGTGGCAACTCGGCAATGAACTGCTCCGTGTCTACAGAGTAGCGCATCGCAATGCCACCTTCACCCACAAGGAGGATACCATCGGGAGAAAGCGAAAAACTATAGAGATCGTTGGACGTGCCGCTTTTCTGTGATTCCCACGTCATTCCACCATTGATGGTGGTTAAAATGACCCCTTCATCACCGACAATTAATCCGTGATTTGCATCGGCAAAGTAGACTTTGTTCAGATGTGCCTGCGTCCCACTCCGCTGGAATTTCCACGTTTTGCCGCCATCAAGCGTGTGTAGAATCTCACCAAATTGCCCGACCACCCAGCCGGTATGTTGATCGATAAAGTAAGCAGCGTAGAGTTCGTTATAGCTGTTGCTGTTCTGTCGTTTCCACGTCAATCCACCGTCTTGGGTGTGAAAGACAATACCGGGCCACCCGACGACCCAACCCTCTGTCTCATTGAGGAAAAAGATGCCTTTAATCATTTCGTGGAAATAGCGCGGTGCTTGTTGTACCCACGTTTCTCCACCGTCTGTTGTATGGAGCACAGTGCCCAAATCTCCAACGATCCAGCCCTTCTGAGGATTGATGAAATGGAGAGCATTGAGAGTATACCACCATCCGCTGGTTTGCCGTTCCCATGTCTGACCGGCATCGGTTGTGTGCAGGATAAGTCCGCCGTCGCCAACCGCCCAGCCTTCTTTGTCAGTGACAAAAGATAAGTTCCGAATGCGGTGCCACGTGTCCATCTCAATGTTCGTCCAGGTCTTGCCACTGTCGTCACTCGTCGCAATTGTGCCTTTCTCTCCGACGGCAACCGCCCGGTCAGCATCCGCAAACGCGACACTCTGCAGATCATCAGCTGTCGTGCCACTTCTCATGTTCCATGTTACCCCGCCATCGGTCGAGTGTAGGAGGGTACCGTTCCAACCGACTGCCCATGCCTCTTTAGAAGTCGCAAAATGAACACCCATCAGGTCGTTTTTGGTTTGGTTTTCTGTTAATCTCCAGTTTTCCCCGCCATCTTCGGTCCGAATGATGAACCCGCCCTGTGCAACCGCCACGCCGTAGTCATCATCAATAAAATGGAAGTCATAGACGGTTGGACGGACATGTCCATAAATCATCGGGAGTCGACTGTATTGGGTCTGCCATTCTGTTCCACCGTTAGTTGTGTGGAAAATGGTGCCGTCTGTGCCACCGCTCCACCCCTTATAAGGGGTCGCAAAAAATACCGTATGGAGGTTGCAAACCTCCGATGTATCGTGTTCCGTTCTCGCAAGCTGATCCTGTCTACGCCAAGTTTGGCTACCGTCTGAAGTGACAAAAATCCTGTCGTAATCTCCCACGATCCATCCGCGATGCTTGTCTACAAAGTGGATGCCACCGAGTCCGAATTCGCTCGCTTCCTGATGATGCCATGTTTTTCCACCATTTTTTGTTTGTAACAGCCCATCCTGACCAGCAATCCAACCGGTCTTTGAGTTGAGGAAAAAGACATCCATAAGCAGCGTGTGCGCTTGATTCCTTTGCAGGGTCCAGTGTCGTCCACCGTCGTCAGTAATAGCAATTAACCCTTTGTCGCCAACTGCCCAACCGTTACGAAGGTTTGTGAAGTAAACCGCTTTGAAATCCTCATGCGTGTTCACTGTCTGTTTTTCCCAACTTACGCCGCCATCAGCCGTATGAAGAATCCATCCCTGATGCCCCACAATCCATCCGTGTTTGGCATCCGCAAAGTAGATGTCCGTAAAATGGGTTTGCCAGTCCGCTATACGAGTAATCTCTTTTTTCACACAACCGGTGAACAGGAAAGGAATTGCCAAAAGAGTTGCTATTGAAAAACAAGTGATGTATTGAAAAATCTTTTTCATCTGTTTTGTCTCCTTTAGTAGCAATCAGCAAAGACGCAAACGTTTAGGATCGTTTCTTTTTTTACGGGCAGCCGACGGCTATTTTTCAGAGGGTAGATAAACCCCGACTGCGGCACCAGCGTCCGTAGCAAACCAGAGTTTGCCACTGCTGTCTTCAAACACCGACCAGACTCGGTTACTCGGTAGACCGTCGTCTGTGTTAAAGTTTTGGAACCTCTCACCGTTATAGACACTTACACCAGTATTGACGACATTGTAAAGCATGCTAACGCTTTCCTCAGTTTCGTTTATCGTCGGAGGCAGGTTCTTGACACCGGTAAACCAGAGGTTGCCGCTGCTATCCTGCATGATGTTGTCAACGCTATTCATTGGAAGTGCTTCACTTTGTGGAAAGGTTGTCAGTTTTTTGCCATCGTATCGACGTATACCGCTGTCTTCCTCGTCCATACCATCTTTACTCATCCAGAGGTTTTCCTTCGCATCGAACTGCTGATCTGTTATGTTTGCAGTTGGGGCATTCCCCATCTCTTGGAAAAGGGTGAAGTCCTCGTCGATAGCAAAATGACGGAAACGGTTCGTTTGGAGGTTGTAATAGGTAATGCCAGCGGTGCTGCCAAACCAAAAATTTCCTGCTGTATCCTGTGCAATCGCTTTAATTTCGTCCCACCGATCCGGTAATACTTGCATCCCGATCGGTCCGTTCATAGTGATAGTGTTGAAAGTTTCCCCGTCATAGTGACTCACACCAGCCGATGTCGCGAACCAAAGCGTACCAGTTTCGTCTTCAAAGATATCTTTAATGGTATCACGGGGGAGACCGTCGGCGGTCGTAAAAATCCTGAACTTTTCGCCGTCGTAGCGACTCACGCCTTTTAACCGAATGGGCTTTCTCGTTCCTGCTGATGTTTCATCATAGGGTGTGAGATCGAGTTCACTCAATGGCGTTTCCATCCAAGACATATCCATAGGCTTCCCTCTTTCCAGAAAGCTTGAAAGCACACCGTCAGCAAACCAAAGCATTCCTCGTTGGTCTTCAAAGATGAGACCTATCGTGTTCCGTGAAAGTCCATCTTCTGTTGTGAAGGTTTGGAAATTCTTCCCATCATAGCGGGTGAGTCCATCGGTCGTTCCGAACCACATCGTGCCACTGCTATCTTCAAAAATGGTGAGCACCGTATTGGATACCAAACCATCCGCTTGGGTTAAGGTCTTTTCGATTTTAAGCTCCGCTGCGCTGGCAACATATACTACCCAATTCAACAGTAGAAACATAGCAAGCCACATTGCATGAGATCGTTTTCGCATTGAAAAACTCCTTCTCTCGGAAATATGGAAGCATTCTAATTTTTGGATTTTTGCTATCCCGAAATGTGTCGTCCATTTGATGTAAGTGGGGTTCAGAATCAGTTGTAGTTCCAGTATGACCGAAAGCAAGGTAACTGATACCGAGTAGTAACAAACAGACAAGAAGTAGGTTAATTATTACAAAGCGCATTTTCTCTTTCCTTATTTAAAGTTAAGAATTACGCTGAACTTACAAGCGGTAATTTGCTAATTTGATATCCGCCCAAGTCGTTGTCACCTTATCGCTCGGTGAAACAGCGAGGAAGTTTCCCGACATTGCTTGTTTGATCTCGGTTCCACTGAGCCCGCGCTGCCATACCGCTGCTTCGTCAATAGAGCCATTGACAAATGCATATTTATTTTTTGCGCATCCTATCCAGACGGGTGCGATATTGTCACCAGCGAAGTTGAATTCCTTCTTTTCTTCGCCCATGACTTCACCGTCTAAATAGATTTTCGTCGTTTTCCCGTCGTAACTTCCCGCAACATGATGCCACCGTTTTTCCTTCATTTTGTGCGGAACGATGAATTCTTGTCGATCCGAACCCCCATGGTCATCCCGTGACCCCAGAAGCAACCAGATTTCTGGTCCGCGACCGATGTCAATACTACCGATGCCATAAGAGGCTCCCCACTTGACTTCAAACCAATGACAGCCCTTATCAATCCAATGCACCTTCTTGCCTTTCCACGTTTCTTGATAATAGACCCATGCCATCATTGTTATTTCATCTACGACTTTTAACTTCTCCCGAGACGGAATATTGACGCAATCCTGTCCGTTGTTCGTAATGTGGATTGCATCCCCATACTTACCCTTGACAATCTCAGTATTTTCAATGATCTCCGCGTCGAGACCATTACCCGACGTATCAACAATCGTCTGCTTTTTAACGTTGTCAAAGTCCAGATAAAAAACGAGGTCTTCATTAAGCCCTGCGTTCGCGTGAGTCGTCACTAACAGAATAACAACATTAAAAAAGATAGTACCGATGGGTAACCGTGCCATATTTTTGCTCCTTTATGATTTGTCGAGTTTCCCTTGAAATGGTAAACGTAAAGACAATGTGCAATTTATGTGCCAACCTGAGAGTGATATCATGGTGAAACGGGAAATATCGCCTTGATAGTCGGTTGAACGCGGGATTAAGCGATTTTTAGGAGATAAAAATATTTGAAAGAACACTGCACCAAATAGGGCAGATAATACGGACAACTGCACGAATTTGTGCAATGACCTCGACGCTGTGTGCCTTTTATGTTTCAACATTAGATGAACCATTTTGTCAGTCATATATAGTAAAGTCCGTAACTATCTATACATCACCCAAAGGGCGAGGATACAATCCTCGCCAGCGGCGTGGAAGGTTGGTTCGCTAACCAACTAACTGTCTATATGTTTCCGGGCTTTACTACTTTACTATATAATGACGCGGATAGCAGACGAAAGGGTTGCCTAATTCTGCCAAAAATTGGGGGAAATGTAATAAAGGACATAGATCGCGTCTATGTCCAAAGGGAAGTGTAGGAAGGCGTATTCTTGACGCTATTTAGAGCGAAAGGATGCCACCCTCAACGAGCATCGGGGCACCGGTCATATATCTTGATTCGTCGGAGGCTAAATAGACTGCTGCCCAAGCAATATCTTCCGGTTCACCGATACCCAACGGATGCATCTCTTTGATTTCTTTGTTGATTGCCTCTGGGTCTGGCTGCTTCGATAGGAATTCTTGATAGAGTTCGGTGTTGATCGTGCCGGGGCAGAGGCTGTTAACACGGATGTTGTCTTCAGCATACCGAACCGCCATGCTGCGTGAGAGGTGTACCACAGCGGCTTTGGAGGAGGTATAGGCGGGATGCATCGGAAACCCGACGTAGGCAGATTCACTCGCCATATTGATAATCGAACCGCCACCGGCTTCGCGCATTAATGGGATTATCGCCCGTGAGACGAGATAGATGCTTTTCACATTGACAGCGTATTGCCGATCCCAGTCCGCCTCAGAGATCTCTTCTAATTCACCTACGACAGCAATACCGGCGTTGTTGAACAACACATTTGGATTGCCAAGTTCGGACGTGACCTGTGCAACAGCGTTCTCAATTTGTGCTGCGTCGGTTATATCACACTCGCAGAAGAGGGCGGTTCCACCGGAGGCTTGAATCTGTTGCGTGGTCGCTTCGCCACGCTCAGCGTTGATATCCCAGATAGCGACAGCTGCACCTTCACCCGCGAAAAGTTCTGCGCTTTTCGCACCGATGCCTCGCGCTGCACCTGTGATAACTGCGATTTTGTCCTTAAGTCGGTCTGCCATATATGTTCTTTCTCAGATAGGGAGTTTCGCAACCATAAGGGCTTTTACCAGTAAAGAATCGCGTCTTTCCCTGAGCAAGTCTGTCCTACATTTGATGGTTCCGTTGGATCCGCTTTGCGATCGTCCTGATGTCGGGTTCATCAGCGATCCATTCCTTGCGTTCCTCTGTAAAATTACCTGTAGTCGGTTCACACTGCCTAAGAAATCGGACCATACCTGCGGCACCAAGGTTCTCAGAAAGCACTTTAAGCCCAGCTTCGTAAATTTCTGAGTCAGTCATCTTCAAATTGTTCATTAAATTCTTAAACTTCGTAGAAGGGCATTGAAATGTTAATTTCTGCGGCAGGCTTGTTAGCAGGTCTACCTCGGACAACAATTTCAATGTCGCAATCCAGTTTTCTAATCAGTGAAAACAGCTGCTGAATAGAAAAGTCATCAAGCAAGCCATCTTGAAGGGCAGAAAACTCAGACTTGTTGAGGTCTAGCATCTTGGCTGCCTTACGTTCCGTGATCCCGCTTTTGGTTATAATACCATTGATTATTAAGGCAAGGCGGGCTTTCGCAAGGTATTCCTCTGGGTTGGGAACCTCCAAATCTTTAAATACATTGCCGCTACCTTTTTCAATTTCAATTTTTTTCTCAGTCATTTTTTCTCCATTTGTGCCTGTGCTTTTACTATGTTTAAGCGTCTACGGATTAAATCAATTTCCTTTTTTGGAGTCTTTATTCCACGCTTTGATTTCTTCTTGAAGCAGTGGAGGACATAAATCAAATCTCCCAGGTTCACCACGTAAACCGCCCGATAGGTATCACGAGCGTGATCTCTCACAATTTCATACACTCCCGAAAATCCTCGCAATGGTTTAGTTTTGTCAGGAGTTTCTCCACCCTGTGCCTCTTCCAGTGCATAGCCGATTTTCCTCCGAACATCGGTCGGAAATTCTAAGAGCCGCTTCTTCGAGTCCCCAACCCAGAAGACGGGGCGCATTTGTTCGTCTTGCCTAAGCAAATTCTACCAAACTCGAGAAGATTTTGCAACAGTTTTTTGCTATCACGGTACCTATGCAAATCTACAGGGATTTTGGGATAAATGCGGATTGGTTGCGTCTACATTTACTTGTAATGAATCTTGACACGTCGCACAGGCGCGAAAATCTTCACGACACACAAACTCGGGCAGATGCTACGTTTAGAGTCCTCTCAGGAGGGATACCCACCGCTCCCATGCAGCTTTCGTAGCGGATTTTTGAGCGTCGTTTGCGTCTTCTGCCATGCCGCGTCTCAAGAAGGCGTGACCGACTCCTTCATAGATAACGGGGTCGTAGGTAACGTTTGCGGCATCGGCTGCGGCTTCGGTGGCATCAATTGTGGCATTGATGCGGTTGTCACTCTCGCCATAAAAACCGTATATTGGTGCTGATATTTTGGGGATGTTTTCCGGTGCTGCGGCGCGACCGTAGAACACGAAGCCAGCGGCTATTGTATCGGAATGGACAGCGTAGCTGAACGTTTGACCGCCTCCCCAGCAGAAGCCGGAAACAGCAACCTTTTCATTCGTTGAAGGTAGGTCTCTGGCATATTTCTGAATGGCATCCAGATCTGATGTGACTTGAGAGGGTGAGAGTTCTCGGATGCTCCGTCGCACGTCGTCCCTATAATCGAAACTCTCTGTGCCGCCGCCGTCAGGTCCCATGCCGGAAAGCAGGTCAGGGCAGATTGCGACAAAGCCTTCGGAGGCGAGTCTGTCTGCAACGAGGCGAATCCAATCGGTGAGCCCAAAAATTTCGTGGATAACGATGATAGCCGTTGCTGGTTCTTTTACCTCTGGATAAACAACAAACGTATTGACAACACGCCCATCCGGAGTCGTGACTTTTACCCATTCGCCGTGGCGCGGTGATTTTTCGAGTTCAGTCTTTATGCTGTCAGCCCCTGCGTTACTAATGAACAATAAACCGGTAACAATGATGCCTAACATGAGGGCATTACACATCTGCATAGTTTCTCCCTATTTTTCCTTTGTTTTGTGAATAATGGATTCTACGACCTTCTGCATTTCAGGAGTAGGTATTGCACCGATCAAGAAGAAGTGGATTTTCACCCCCGACCATCTGAAGGCATCCGTCGATACGAACCGGTGTTTATAGACCTTCTGACCGCCAAGTTCAATCTCGGTTTCTCTTCTACGTTCTCTATCGCTGAGACGAGGTGGGTCGCCTGTTTTTTCAAATAGCGTGAAGGTTACCAATCCATCTGTATATTCGAGAAGAATTGAATCCTTCTCTTTGCTTCTTATACTACGAACCTCCTGCAACTGGAACCCGGGTGGTAGGTATTCAGGTTGAATGGGTTTCGTTTTAAGCGTTTTTTCTGCATCGGCAAGTGAAATTGGGTCGCTCCGCGAGGGTCGCTGCTTTATCTCTTTTTCAAAAACCTGCCATTTGCGTTCCACGGCTTCAGGATCGAAACTAATTCGGTTATAGACAAACATCTCCCGAAGCACGCCTTCAGCATCCAGGTCCTCTACCCGCAAGATAGCACCGTTTTCACGAGCAAAGAAGATGCGTTTTGTGGGTCTATCAGCAAATTTAGGCGTGATCGTTAGGATGTTAGTTTCATGGCCCGCTATTTTTTCTTCGGATTCCGATTCTTCCAAGTTGTAGTTTTGGGCGATTAGCTCAATCTGTTTTTTCGAGAATTGGCTTCTAACTTGCCGCCATTCGCTCCGATTTCGATTTCTTTCCCGACGGTCTCCGCGATTTTCGTTATCATCTCTTCTTCTGTTGTCGTTCCGGCGTTCGTCTCTGCTGCGCGAACCTTCATGCGAATGTCGTTCACCGACCGCGGATACCACCCGCCGATACGATACATTCGCGGATTTATGAATAACCACCTCTTCAAAAGTCCGTGTGCCTCTCGACGAACTAAACGTCTTCACGCGGAGCCCCACGTAACTGACTTTACGCTCGGCTTCTGCAATGCGTTCAAGCGTGCTGACATCAGCAAAAAGTGTGTGAGGTGTCCACAACAAAAAGGCTAAAACTGCAGACCATAAAAGATGATGGTTAGATCGTCCGTCCCTATGAAGAATTAGATGCTTATGCGTTTGCATGGATTCACCTGTTGGAAAATTCAATTCTCCGCAAAGAAGTCAAGAACCTGTTCTTCAGCCTCTTCAATGGTTTCTGGAGGTAGAGATTCCAGACTGAGCGGGCTGCCGACATTTGACTTCAATGGGTTGTCTTCAAGTTGCTCAGTATAAAGTCCGTAGTAGAAATCAAGAGTTTCATCATATTGGGGCGTAGTTGGATAAAAGTAGAGTGCTCCCAAAATCAGTGTGAGTGTCAAGATACCCGTCGCCCCTGCTGTAACGGGGCGGAAGAACCAGCGTCCAAAATCCGGTAACCATTGCCCAATATCTGGTAGCCATCGTGGGCGCGTGGATTCTTCGGACTCCGTCTTTGCTGGTTGCTCGCGTATTTTAGCCATCACTGCGTCTTCAATAGATGACGGAGCTGGATGCTCAAGACCTTTGATCATCTCGCGACTTTTCTGAAATGCTGTGAGCATTTCGGAACACTCGTTGCAGGCGTGAAGGTGTGTTTCAATTCGCTCACGCATAGCGGGGACTAATTCATTATCTAAGTAGGCTGATAACTCGTCTTGAAATCCGGCGTGTATTTTTGCCATTACTGCGTCTTTAAGCGTTGATGGCACCGGATGCGCGGAGTCTGTGATCATCTGACGGTTCTTCTGGAACGCCGACAGCATTTCGGAACACTCGTTGCAGGTGTGAAGGTGTGTTTCAACCCGTTCGCGCGCAGCGGGGGCTAATTCATTATCTAAGTAGGCAGATAACTCATCTTGAAATCCGGCGTGTATTTTTGCCATTACTGCGTCTTTAAGCGTTGATGGCACCGGATGCGCGGAGTCTGTGATCATCTGACGGTTCTTCTGGAACGCCGACAGCATTTCGGAACATTCACTACAAGAACGGAGATGTATTTCAACCTGTTCACGCCTACTTGGCGATAATTCATTATCTAAATAGGCTGATAGTTCTTTTTGGATGCGGCTGTGGTTCATTTTTAAGTTCGAGGATAGTGGTAAGGATATTTACCACTCGACTCGCTCCAGTTCTTTTTTCAGTGCTTTTCGAGCCTCGTGTAACCGGGATTTAACGCGTCCCAATGTACATCCAAGGATTTCTGCTATTTCTTCATACGGTAAGTCTCGTAGTTCTCTCAGCACCAGAATTTCTCTATGGCTGTCTTTGAGTTTCGCGAGGGCGGCGTGCACAATTTCTTTTTCTTCTGCGCGTAGTGCTGCCTCTTCTGGTGTTGCTGTATCAAGAGGAACCCAGGGTTGTGAATCGTCAATCTCCATTGGGTCAGTTTTTCGACGTTGATACTGATCAATATGGTTAAGACATTTATTTTTAACAATGCGGTAGAGCCATGTCGAGAATCGGGATCGGAATTGAAATTTCCCGATATTTTCCCATGCGGAGAGGAACGCATCTTGTGCAACATCTTGGGCATCTTGGTGATGACCGAGTATACCGTAAGCGATGTTATAGACCCAATGTTGGTATTGAATTATGAGGGTCCCCATCGCATCAGCATCGCCATTTTGACAGCGTAAAACGATCTCACGTTCCTGTGCGAGATCCAATTCCTCGGTTTTGCCCATTTCCGAATAGGTTTGCATAGTCGTCGTAGGGGTTGCAACGGGCATACTTTTTCTCCAAACCGTAAAAATAAAATGCTTTCGTTCAACTCGGAACCGTTTAATTTCCCAATGATCTTGCTTGAATTTCACTTGGAACAAGCGAAATTCTAAGTATTGGAAGAAACTAAGTGGCTTTCTTATTCACTTAGACAGCATAGAGAAAAAAAGGTTCGTTTTGTTTTATTGAAGCACGTTTTCCTTACCCGGCGTGGTTTGGATCTGTTTAAGTTCGCCGTTACCGTTCGGCCATCTGCCGAAAGCAACATCCTTCTCCTGTTTTTCAAACGTCACTGTATCAAGTACTTGGTTGCCACGTATATCAGTATCAACGAGCATTATAGTTTCACCGTTACGCGACAACTTGAAGTTCGCATGCAGTCCTTCGGCTTTGCCGTCTTCATCTAACCACACGAGAAGATAACCTTGTGCTGGAATCATCGTATTTTCTGGAAACGCCCATTTCTTGGGGTTTTCCATTTTATCGCTCAAGTACATTCCAGAGAGATTTACTACCTCATTGGTGAGGTTGTGCAGTTCAAGCCAGTCTTCGTGTTGTCCTTGCGGGTCGGTGAGGCCTTTGGTATTAGCTGCCATCAGTTCGTTAATGACGACAGGTGTCTCTTTCGCGACAGGAACACCGACTCGGTACCGCGCCGCGCCTTGTTCTGCTCTCACCGATGAAAAGGTCGTCGTACCATGCGTCTGCACGGCATTCGCCTCAACGTAATAGTGGACTGTGGTGCCTGCTGGAAAACCCGGAATGTGTCCAACATAACTATTCCCGTCCTTTGTCATTATCACCTGATTGAAAATGACATACCGTTCGCTACTATAATACAACAAAACCTTATCAGCGGCAATTGATTTATCAAGTGTCACTCTGACTAAAACAGGTTGATTGGCTATCGGAGGATTTCCGGATCCGATCTCAACGGAAGTAATTTGTGGTGTTGGCTTGTTGAGTTCAGGATGATTGCGCAGATGCTCACGTCTTTGCGTTACAAAACGTTTGAGGTCCTCTGGAACACCGACTGCGAACTCTTGGTAGCCGTAAAGCTTCTTATCGTCTTGTTGCACTTCTGCATCAATCAGCGTTTGATATTCCTTGATAATTGGTTCAAACACTTCCCAATCGAGCCATTCATCCATGACGGTTCGGACGTGTGCGAGATACCGCGCGCGCCACTCTGGGTTTGAGAGTAGCCGCTTAATAAGAGGACGCGCAGTGTTGTTTTCATGTGCAACGGGAGATACCATTCCATTTTCTAAAGTTCCCCACGACCAGCCGCCGGGACCTCCACCACCGGGACCCCCTCTGCCTGATCGACCAAATCTGAGACTTTCATTGTTATCATGCGGTACGAGGTGGAACCTGCCGTTGACATCTTGATAGATAGCGTAATCGCCACCTTTGTGGATGTAGCCGTCGTCATCCATAAAAACGTTTGAAACGGCGAGTTGCCATAGGACTTGATCGATGTTAAGAATGGATGGAAGATTTTTCGCAAGCTCCGCGTCAGGAGTGGAATCGTCAAGCATTTTAGTGAGTGCAATAAGACCTTCCCAAGGATTCTCAACATTGCGGGTTTTGAGTTGATACGTTTCTTGATACGTTGCTGGATCATCTCCAGCATAGTTCAGGGCACCCCCTCTACCGGGACCCACTTTCCAACGGATGCCGCCTTTTGTGCCGAACCACTCGGCGAGAAAGTCCTTGTTGTATTGTTGGAGATTGATATAAACCCCCCAATTTTCGCCGTTGATAACCAGTTTCACAAGGTTCGTTTTCATCGCGGGCATGTAGTCACGTGAAATCCGATTATAGAGTACTTCACGAAGGAAAGAGGCATCAACATGCCCGTTTAGCAAATTGAGCGTTTTGTAACCGTAAAGGCGTTGCCCATCTTCACCATAATCGACAGCAATATTGAAGGATTTTTTGTCTGATCTGACTGTAAAGTAAGAAGAGGTGCCTCGAAAATGGACACCAACATCTGAGTAAACTTTTCCATCAACAATTAATTCTGCCGGAACTTCAATATCCGTGCGATAAAATGCATTCATCTGCTCGGACCAATCTTCGTGATGGAATCGGAGATAGAGCGTCCGAAATGTTTGTGTGTTATAGAGTGGCGGTGAATCTTCTGGTGTAGATGCCAGGCTTGCTTGCACATCGTTTTGAACGCCATCGCGTAGATTTTCCTTGGGTATTAGAGACAAGCCACTGCCACCACGCGTCTGTAGTGCTGCTTCTCGTTCAGCACCGGTTAGTTTTCCGTCTTTATCCTTATCAAACTGCTCGACCAGTTTTTCCGGTGGACGCGGGCCGCCTCGTCCACCACCAAATGGAGGCATCCCACCCGGGGGACCGAAGCCTCTATCAGGCCCTGTGTTGCGTTGCATCTTCTCAATCTCTTCACGACTGAGCTTATCGCCGGTGAACGCTTCTAAGCCTGTAACTCGAAGCATGAGTTCATCTTCTTCATTGCTCAGTTTACCATCTCCATTGAGGTCGAACCGTTTCTGCTCATCCGAGAGTTTTGGTGTTTCTTGGTTGTCTTGGGCGTTTGCAAAGGTTACCCAACCCATAATTATTAGCGCAATGAGTGTTATAGATTTAAGCTGTTTCATTGTGTTCTCCTTTCAGTTTTAGACCTATCCAACCTATAGAGGTTCGCATTTTCTCTTGTTAACCTCATTCTTTATCTATCTTCACTTCTGTGACATTTTCAATTCCTGAGAGTTCATTAAAAAAAGTAAGCCATTCCTGCGGATTTTCCAATTTAATCCGGAAGGTTAGTTCAACCAATTGGGACTTTTTAATCCGTTTATCGATTAAGTGCTCATAAATGAGGTGCTTATCAAAAATAGGGCGATAAACGGTTTCAAAACTCTGGTCGGGCGGCAAACAGAATTCAAGGCTGAAGTCGTTATCATTACCGAAGCGTTGATGCCAGTGGTATATGGCAAGGATAATAATACCAATGAGGAATGTCGCCAGAATAGCGACAGATGGATTTCCGGCACCGACTGCCATACCAACGGCTAACGCGTAAAAAACAAAACCGATATCGCGTGGGTCTTGGATGGCGGTACGAAACCGAATAATCGACAGCGCACCTACTAAACTAAACGCCCGTGCGATACTGTCTCCGATAATCACCATCACCACAGAAATCAGCATACACAGAATGATAAGGGTGTCTGTAAAGGATTTTTGTGGGACTTTAGCGTGCGTCCACAGATAGATGTTAACAATAAAAACACTGAGTGCGAAAGAAAGTATCAATCTAAGAGCATCAGCACCAAGTGTTACAAGCGGTGGCAGGGTTAAAAAATTGAGTAATATATCCATTCCTATTTGCCAATTAGAGATTTGTGTAATAGTAGTCTACCATAATTAGACAAACTTGTATATAAATTGTTGAAAGATTGTGTTAAGAGAATAGAATGGGCGGATTTGATGGGATTGCAAGGGCGGACTCCCAGAGGGTTCCGCCCGTTCTGCGGTACGGAAGTTCTGTGCAATATCTATTCAGATGTGGTTTTCGTTTCTGTTCCGTAGAGGGCTATGCGATCAATCATACCTGTTGACGATCCTAACACAACGCGGATAGCATCTGTAGAGAGGGGGGCTTGGATAATATAAGGCGATTTCCGAATCGGTGTTTTGATTGCCTTAACAATCCGCCAGTTATCTTCGCTCATCCGAGCATAAACGGTCATATTCCTCAACGGTTCGATCGGATCGAAGTGGATTTCGATTCGATTGATAGAACGTCTTTCTGGAAGTATCCACTTCTGAATCGAGCCAGTGCCGCTCTCGGACATCTCATAAGCCTCCGTCATACCGCCATCAACGCGAACTGTGTTTTGCGCTGCCATCGACAGACAACCGAGCAGCATGAACGGAAGTAGGGCAAATACGAAGATGCTATGGGTAGACTTTTGGGGTGAAATCATAATTTGTTCCTCCTATTATTATAGACGGGTTTTGATGGCGTTGTGCCTATTTTATGTTCGTGCTTCCTGACGAATTAGGATGCCAACGAATATCCCTGAGAAAGCCAGAATTGCAAGCGCGTAAGGTGCCGCTTCAGCAAACATCGCTTCTGTCGTATAACTCCAGACGTTAAGCGCGAGCGTTTCATATCCAGCCGGTGATAAGAGAAAGGTAAGCGGCAGTTCTTTCATTGTTGCCACGAAAACAAGCGCGGTGGCGGTAAGCATGCCGCGCATGAGCGTTGGAAGAAGTGCTCTGAAAAATGCCTGTATCGGTGAATACCCAAGCGAGCGAGCTGCCTCCTCTAAGTGTGGGGACGCTTGATAAAGCGAACTCCGCACCGGTCCGATAGCTTCTGCAAGGAAATGTAGCGTACATGCATAGATGAGCACCGGCAATGTTTTGTAGATAAAAGACATCGTGTTTAAAACGAAAAAAATGAGCGACAGTGCGAAAGCGAGTGGCGGTATAGCGTAAACGATATAGGCGACACGTGCTAACATGTTTGACAGACGAGATGGGTATCGGACACCTACATAGGCAAATGGGACTGCGAGGAATGCACACAGAATTCCTGCGGGTATTGCGATCGAGAGTGAACCGATGAGGGAATTCGTAAGTCCTTCTAATACTGTCCTATCGAACCCTCTAAACATCCAGAGAAGGATGGCACTGGTTGGTACCACTACAGTCAGGAATGTAAGCACACCGAGGTACAGATAAGCTGGAACACGCCACCCACCGAGTGGAATCTGCGGCAACTGACGGGAAACTCCGGTCCCTGCGCGATGAAGGACGACTCGGTTTAGTAATTTTGCCTCAAGGTAAAGCAGGCATGCGGTAAATGCGAGAAGCATCAGCGCAAGCCACGCCGCGTAAATGTGTTCAAAAGAGAGTGTATACTCTATATAGAGTGCGTAACTAAAGGTCTCATATCGCATCAACGACACAACACCAAAGTCGCCGATGACATGTAAACTGATGAGCAGCCCGCTGGCGTAGAGCGCGGGACGCAGCTGCGGAAGAATGACGCGAAAGAAAACCTCACGATACCGATAGCCAAGACTTCGGGCGGATTCCTCAAGACTTGGATCCAATCCTAACAAGGCGGTGCGCAGATTTAGAAAGAGATAAGGGCTTGTGTAGGCACTTAGGGCAAGAAGTGCCCCCCAGTAACCGCTGAGGCGCGGGATACTCGTGCCGAAGAGTTGAGCGACAATACCTGTATTTCCACCGAGTGCCAAGAGTGCGTAAGCCATCACGTAGCCTGGGATTGCGAGTGGCAAAGCACACAGCACCGTAAAGAAACGTTTTCCCTGTAGGTTCACTCTGGTTGTTAACCATGCTGCAGGGGTTGCCAGAAGGAGGTTTAGTCCAAGAACGCCGCCAGTCAGTAGGAGCGTGTTAAAGAAAAGTTTCGCGTTTCGCCAGCGGAAAACAATTTGCCCAAGCGCGGTACCTTCCGCAGAAAGTGCTTTGACGAGCAGATACGCCAATGGGATAAGACCACCGATGCCTACAGCGACTGCGGGAATAAGGAAATAGCGGTGTACGCTTACTGATTTTAGTTTTGGCATCCCATTCTGCTGTCTTAACTGCTCGACCAGACGCTGCGACTTCTATAAAATCTCAACGCGCCGCAATAGCTTAACTGTTCCATCAAGATCGTCCATATCGTTGAGGTTAAATGTTGGAGCCAATTGAAGCAGTTCGGAAAGAGGCAGCAGTTCCGTGTGTGGTGTCACCCCCTCAATGGCGGGGTATTCAAAAACGTCGCCGGTGAAATATTGCTGTGCTTTCGCGGATAACAAGAATTCCACAAACTTCAGGGCTGCTTCTTTATTTTTGCTGCTCTTTAACACGCCGACACCGGCAATATTAACAAGATTTCCTGGATCGCTTGCCTTAAAGAAGGTTTGCGCTACAGGAAAATTGGCATCCTTGCTTTTGAAGCGGAGAAGATAGTAGTGATTCGGCAATCCGACATCTATTTCGCCTGCAGCGAGTGCTTCTATGATAGGTGTATTCTTAGCATATTTTTTCGCGCCGTTCGCCTTCATGTCGCGTAGCCATTTCTCCGTGCGTTCTTCGCCAACTTGCACGCGTAGGGAGGTAACAAATGCTTGGAATGAGGCGTTCGCTGGCGCCCAACCAACTCTGCCTTTCCACATCGGTTGCGTTAAATCGAAAATACTTTGCGGAAGTTCTTCCATTGTAACGCGTTCTGGAGAATATGCAAGGACACGCGCTCTACCACTTGTTGCTACCCAGAAACTTTCGGCATCTCGAAAACCTGAAGGTACTTTTGTGAGGATGGATTCGGGGAGTTTTTCAAACATCGCCTTTTTACTCACCGCACCGAGTGCACCAGCGTCCTGTGCCCAAAAGAGCGCGGCAGGACTTTTGTCGCCTTCTGTTAGGAGTGCAGCGGCGAGTTGTGTTGTGTTGCCGTAACTCACTTCTACCTGAATACCGCTTTTCTCTTCAAACTGTTTGATGATTGGTTCAACAAGACTCTTACTTCGTCCGGAATAGATAGTCAATGTCTCAGCGTAGGCTGTTCCGGCAAAGGTGAATAAGAGCAAAATTAGCGAACAGCAATTGAACAAGTTGAATCGATTGTTAAAAAACATAATGTTTCCTTTGTGTAGTTAATAGACTGTACATCAGAGTCCGAACTGATGTAAGTTTTGTCTGATTTGATAGAAAAAAGTTCGGAATTGTTGGATAGAAACATCAACGCTTCGGTATGACTCGCCAGCGTGTGTTCATGCCCGCTGTAATATGGTCAGCAACGTGGCAGTGATAGAGCCAGTTGCCGGGGGTTTTCGCTGCCATATCAACCGTAACCATGGTGCCGGGTAGTAGCTCTACAACGTCAGTGCGCTTCCCCGCGTTTAGCACTGTCTGACCGTGCCAGTGTGCGGTGTGCATATCGACTTCAGTGCCCAATCCGATAAGATACCAACGGACCCTGTCGTCCTGTTCAACTTCCAACCCTTGTAAATTGCCGAAGATGAAACCGTTAATTGCATGCTTGAGATTCCCTTCTTCTGCTTCTTCGGATGAGTCATAAGCCTCAGTCTGACCACTTTTGACAATTTCTCGGTCATTCTCGTTAAAGATAAGGAACAGGGTTGTAAATGCTTTATCGATATCTTTTGGACGCGGGTCCTCCGGTGAGCGTTCCATCCCCTTTTTAGTGACAACAACAGTTCCAATTAAACCGTCATAAACCTCTGTCACCGCATCAACGTGCGAGTGGTAGAGCCAGACAATAGACGATGGGTCGTTCGGACCGGGGGCGGCATCGCTGTCTGCTTCCCAGTGGTAGGTGAAGGTGTCCCCGGGTGGCACAGCGGCACCGGATCCTTTCATATCTGCGCCCTCGTTTTCTTCATCGTATTGTAACCCGTGTACATGGATACTGAGGGGTTTATCTGCCCGGTTAAGAAAGTGCACTCGGACGCTATCGCCTTCAACAGCGTGTAGTTGCGGTCCAAGGATACCCATCCACACAGGTTGTTCGACTTGTGTCGTGTAGGAGGCATCGGTATATTGAATATAGCGATATTTTTCGTACACAAGTGCTTTACCCCAAACGTCCAACCCCATACTTGGTCTGATAAGGTTTTGTCCGCTCGGTGCATAGTTCCATTCAACTTTCTCAGCGGCGATCCAATATTCTCGCGTTTCAGATTCGGCAGGGGTGGTCCAAAAGCACAGCAACGTACTCATGGAGATAAGAAGCGCGTAAAACGCCGATTGCGGGGTTTTTGTGTTAAAAAGGGCGTGTAATCTGAAAACGTTCCGTTTTAAGTTTATATTCATGATATTGAGACTCATTTTCAAAAACTGAAGTTTTAAGACAAACCTCATAAAAGAGTAAACCTCAATGGGTTAAATTTGCATTCAATTATACCACAATAAACAGAGCGTGTCAAAAAATCTTAAGATTTGGTCGCTAATCTGTATGTGTGTGCTTATATTTACGCTCAATCTATCTGTGGGTCAAGGGCATCTCGAAGCGCATCACCGAGGAGGTTAAAACCTAAAACAATAAGGAAAATAGCGATGCCGGGCGCAGTGACAGCAAGCGGTGCTCTGCGGATAAACTTTCGGTTTTCATTGAGCATCGCACCCCATTCTGGTTCGCCAATCTCTGCACCGAGTCCTAAGAAACTCAGTCCTGCAGCGTCTAAAATGGCTGCGCCAATTCCTAAAGTTGCCTGAACAATCAACGGGGCGAGACAGTTCGGGAGGACGGTGGTCAGAAGAATCCGATTATCGCTCGCACCGATCACTTTTGCAGCGACGACATAGTCTAACTCACGGACTTTAAGGACTGCAGCGCGCAAAATTCGGGCGTATTGTGGGATATAAACAATCGAGACAGCGATAATCGCGTTGGTGAGACTCTGTCCCAAAATTGTGACAATGACCATGGCGAGGAGGATACTCGGCATTGCAAGCATCATATCCATCACGCGCATAATCAGGTTGTCTATTCTCCCACCATAATAACCAGCGATTGCCCCGAAGAGCATCCCAAATCCAACAGAGAAAGTCATCGCGACGAATCCAACCTTTAGAGATATACGGGTCCCATAGACAATCCTGCTGAAAATGTCGCGACCAACGCCATCGGTGCCGAGGTAGTTCACATCTGACCAACCTTTGAGGCGTTCAACGACGTTTGCGTGCCTTGGATCGTGTGTCGCGATGAGCGGGGCAAAGATGGCGACGACAATGAAGAACAGTATAATGGAGGCACCAATCATGGCGGAACGGTGTCTTAAGAGTTTGCGGAAGACGAGATGTTGGTTGGTATTGGTTATCGGTGTATTCATCTGGCTTCGTCTCCGAGGCGAATACGTGGGTCAAAGTAGGCATACAAAAGATCCACGATGAGATTGACGAACATAAAGACCGTTGCGACGAAAAGCACACCACCTTGTACGGCACGGACATCGCGCGCTTCAACGGCGGCGCGCAACCATGAACCGAGTCCGGGCCAGGAGAAAATATGTTCAGTTAGGATCGCTCCGCCCAATAGATAACCGAATTCCAAGCCGATAATTGTCAAGACAGGCACCATACTGTTTTTCATTGCATGTTTGCCGACGACTTTCCATCGCGACAAACCTTTCGCATACGCTGTCATAATATACGGTTGATTTAGCACTTCGAGGAGACTGGAACGGGTCATCCGAGCGATGATTGCTAATGGGATAGTCCCCAATGTTACCGCAGGAAGAATGAGATGCGCGATGGCATTTCGGAAGGCAGCGAAGTTTCCCATGAGAAGCGTATCAATGAGATAGAAACCTGTGCGTGATTGGATGTCTAAATCCAATATTACATCAAGTCGTCCTGTGCTTGGTAGTATCGGTAAGAAATAAGAGAAAAGCAGAATAAGCATCAAGCCTAACCAGAAGATAGGCATAGAGATGCCAGCGAGGGATATGGACATTGAGAAATAATCCAAAAATCTTCCGCGGGCGATCGCCGCAATAACGCCTGCCCCGATACCGAATACGATGGAAAATGCCATTGCAGCGAGGGTTAGTTCAGCCGTTGCCGGGAAATAGCGTTTGATTTCTTCAGTGACGGGTTGTTTTGTTTTGAACGAGCGTCCAAAGTCAAGATGTGAGACATCCCACAGGAATTTGGCGTATTGGTGATACAGGGGTTTATCAAGCCCCATCTCTTCTCGAAGTTCGATGAGTGCTTTTTCGGTCGCGCGCTCTCCCAAAATAGCGACGGCGGCATCGCCGGGGATGAGGTGCACCATCAGGAAAACGAGAAGCGATACCGCCAAAAGGGATAAACCGATCGAAAGAAAGCGTTGGAGGAGATATGAGAGCAAGGGTTGAACCTTCCGTATCTTTTAACGATTATGTCTGAGCGGGGTTTCCGTTGTCAATTCTGAGCTGAAATCGTTAAAAAATTAGAAAAATGGGTTGTGCAATTTCTCCTCACCTACAGTGGTGGAGGGGCCGTGTCCGGGAAAGAGCCTGACAGCGTCTGGAAGTGAGAGTAGGTTGTCGCGAACGCTGTCGATTTCATCCTGATAAGAGATGTTGGGACCCCCAACGGAACCGGCAAAAATGGCATCACCGACAAAGGCTACATCCTGTGCGATGAAACTACACCCACCAGGGGTGTGTCCGGGCGTATTGACGACGTTTACCGTCAGTTCACCCACAGTGAGGGCATCGCCATGCGCAACCTCACGCAGTCTGTTTTCACTTCGCGGTTTCGGTTCGTTCCTATGGATGTAAGTTTCGCATCCGGTGGCGGATTGGAGTTTGGGTAACCCGTCGGTATGGTCGCTATGCGCGTGCGTCAGAAGGATCGCAGCGGGATTCACATTGTGAGCATCCACTTGTTCCAAGACGCGGTCTGGATGCGCTGCGGTGTCGATAATTGCAGCGTCGTTGGTTGTTTTGCAAATCAAGAGATATGCATTGACGGGCCATCCGCCCACAGGTGCGCTGATTGTGATAACCTCAAGATTTGCGTCGCTACTCTGCGGTGGCGGTTCAGGTTCCCACTGCTCTGTCGCGATGTCAAGCAGTTTAGTACCGTCCAAATTCAGTACTTCTGCGAGACGAAAAACTTGTGTTTCTGTCGGTTTTAAGGTATACTGTTCCATACGCGCAAGTTCTGCCTCTGTGATACCAACAGCACTTGCAGTTTGGCTTTGAGAAAGGTCTTGCCCGCGTCGGGCTTTGCCAATGATGTCACCAAATTCATCTTCGAGTGCATAAGCCATGGTGGTGTTCTCCTTAACTTTTTTACTTTACGGAACATTGTATCAAAAAATCAGGTATGATGCAATTGAAAATAGGTCGCATTGAAGAAGGAGAGATTCTGATGGGCATTCCAAAAAATGGATATGAACAAGCGACAATATCCCTCGCGCCGCTGGAAACTGATATGACGTTAGAAGATTTTCTTGAGAGTGATTTAGAGGGATATGAATATATGAAAGGAAAGTTAATACCGATGGCACCACCGACAATGGAACACGGTGAAATCAGTATGAGCCTTAGTTTATTGTTAGGTGTTCATATTCGTGAACATGGGTTGGGGCGTTTGTATCCAGCAGATACAGACTTTAAATTGGGAGACCGATTGGTTAAACCGGATGTCGCGTTTGTTTCTACAGCGAGGTTGCCTGAGAACAGGAACCAGGCATCTCCTATAGCACCAGATCTTGCTGTTGAGGTAGTGTCACCATCAGATGTTTTTCGGCGTGTAATTGAAAAGGCGTTCGCCTATCTGGACGCAGGAACACAAATAGTCTGGGTGATTGAACCCGGATCAAAAACAGTAACCGTCTATCGTTCGGAAACAAATATCAAGTTGCTTACACGCGAAGATACGCTCAGCGGTGAAGATGTTGTTGAAGGGTTTTCGTGTCAAGTCGTACAACTGTTTGAATAGATACAGTTGAGATACGGCAAACTAATTATGGAGGAATGAACATGAGACAACAAGACGCTCATGGAGTCACCCAAGAAATACTTCCACCTCCCAAGAAGATGACGCTGGAAGAATTTCTTGAGAGTGATTTAGAGGGATATGAATATGTGAAGGGAGAACTTATACCGATGCCTGCTGCATCATGGGAACATGGATTGATCAGCGCGAAGGTCTTTTTGCGTTTAGGGACGTACGTTGAAGATAATCAACTCGGCAAAGTGGTTACCCCAGACACTGGCTTCCAGGTCGGTGAGCGCGTCCTGAAACCAGACGTTGCCTTCCTTTCAACAGCGCATCTGCCTGATAATCCGAGCAGGGCATGTCCAGTGCCGCCGGACCTGGCCGTGGAGGTCGTTTCACCATCCGATGTTTTTCGGCGTGTGATTGAAAAAGCGTTCGCTTATCTTGAAGCTGGTACACAGATGGTCTGGATTGTCGAACCCACTTCACAAACGGTACGAGTGTATCGATCTGAAATGCCTATCAGGGTGTTAGGAATTAACGACACCCTCACGGGTGAAAATGTCGTTGAAGGGTTTTCATGTCAAGTGGCACAACTTTTTGAATAAGGAGTTTTTATGAAACTTGGTTTAGTTACATATAATATGGCAAAAGATTGGGATGTCCCCACGATCATTGAAAAATGCGTGGAGACAGGGTTCTCAGGCGTGGAATTGCGGACAACGCATGCCCACGGCGTTGAGGTCGAACTTTCGGCAAGCGAACGGGCAGCAGTAAAACAACAATTCGCTGATTCTCCGATTGAGATTGCCGGTTTAGGTTCCGCATTTGATTACCATGCCGTGGATCAGGCGGTCGTTCGTCAGAATATCGAAGGGACGAAGGTGTATTCTCAACTCGCAGCGGATGTTGGAGCACCCGGTGTGAAGGTACGTCCGAATGGACTCCCTGAAGAAGTACCCGTCGAAAAGACATTGGAGCAAATTGGATTGGCGTTACGTGAGTGTGGCGAATTCGCTGCGGATCTCGGCGTGCAGATTCGGCTGGAAGTCCACGGCGGTGGCACCTCTGAACTCCGACATATCCGAACAATTATTGACGTTGCTGATCACGAAAATGTTTATGTCTGCTGGAATTCCAATTTCGGTGAAGTAGAAAACGGTTCTATTCAAAAGAACTTTGATCTCGTGAAAGGCAGAATCGGCTTGGTGCATATCACCGAACTGCATCGACGGGAGTATCCGTGGCGTGAGCTTTTTACACTCTTGAGAGATTCAGGGTATTCGGGGTACACCCTTGCAGAGATCGCCGGAAGTTCCGATCCAGAACGCGTAATGAATTTCTATCGGGCACTGTGGGAAGAACTGTCAAGGTAACAGAAGCGTTCTTGTGATTTGTGTTATCACACTGCCAAAGGAGGTATTCTCTCATGACCAAACACCCTAAAGACTTGAAAATGTCCTTAAAGGGTATTTTGAAAAGGTATAGCATTATTATACTCGTCGCGGGACTCGCCCTCGCTATCAGCGGTTGCGAACGAGATGACATAACACTTCCAGCGGAAACAACATCGCCCGCAGAGAAAAAAGTAGTGCTCCCAGAGGGAAAAACAACACCGCCCCCAGAGAAAGAAATACCGCTCCCTGAAGGCATGGTGCTCATCCCCGCAGGCGAGTTTCAGATAGGCAGCAACGATGCGGAGGCAGATGACGATGAGCAGCCGGTGCGCACCGTCTATGTAGATGCGTTCTATATGGACGAAACAGAAGTGACGCACGCGCAATTCAAAGAATTTGTGCTTGAAAACCCGCGTTGGCAGAAGAATCGGATTGACGGAAAATTTCACAATGGACGTTATCTCTGGCCCTGGGATGGGAATAACTACCCAAAAGGTAAAGACAAACATCCGGTTGTTCATGTGAGTTGGTATGCGGCGATGGCATACGCGGAGTGGACAGGAAAGCGTCTGCCGACAGAGGCGGAATGGGAACGCGCCGCGCGCGGGGGCTTAGTCGATAAGAAGTATCCGCATGGGAACACGCTAACGCCACGGGATGCGAACTACGGCAACAACATTAAAAATACCACCGCCGTAGGGAGGTATCCTGCGAACGGGTATGGATTGTATGATATGACGGGTAACGTGAGCGAATGGTGTTTAGATCCATACCATAGTGGATTCTATTCTACATTTCCACAGGAGGGAGTTGCGCGCAATCCGTTGGCGGGTGCGAACACGATTCAGTGGTTATTGGATAACTTCACAAATGTTAATGTTGACGTTTCCCGCGTCGAGCGCGGTGGTAACTGGTTCGATAAAACTCGAGGCCTGCGTGTCGCCGATCGGCATGACTTCACGCCACCGAGCGCGTTCTGGGTCATCGGTTTTCGTTGTGTGAGACCTGTAACTGTAAACCCTTAACGGACTTTACCCTTCCCAAAATGTTATACAAGTGTAACATTCTTTAAGGGCATAGGTATTGCCAGTTTTTTTGATGAATGAGGATGGACATCATTGTTCGGATCACGGTTTTACATTTTATCTATAGGGATACTTCTTTTGAGTGCTATCAGTGTCGGCGCAGCACCTGAAACCGTCTGTCTCAGCAATGCTGCATGGACAGTTGACATTGTTCCGCAGTCGCTCGCTGTAGAGACATATCCGGCGGATTCGGAAGTATCCGTGCCGATTTCGTGGGGACAAGCCGGTTTTAGCAATATAACGGAATTCTCTCAAAAAGACAATACTGTCAGCTGGCGGCTGCCAGAGCACTTTCTTACCGTTCGCTTTGAACTGATAGACGACTCACTATCCGTTGAATTTATTCAGGACAAAGGGACAAATGAGGCATTAAGTTTAACATGGCCCGTTATTGAAGATTTTGAATCTCTCCGTGGATACGTTTTACCTTTTTTTGAAGGGAGTTACGTACCGAAAGATGACGTTACATGGCGGGATTTTTTGACAGAACGGGGACCGATAGACACAACGGCAGGTCTCTCAATGCCGTTTTGGGGGTTGCATCTCAACGAACGAACGCTCACCTATATTTTAACCCATCCGTTCAACAACCACATCCATTTCCATAAGACATTAACTCCTGGATTAGGCATGCAAGTATCGCATACTTTCACACCAAATTGGGAGCAGAAAAGGTATGAGGTGCGTATCACGCTTGATGCAGCATCGCCAGTTGCCCCCGCCAAGCGTTACCGAAAGTGGCTGGAACAGAATGCCGAATTCGTTTCTTTTCATGAAAAAATTCAACGGACGCGTGCCGCGAGGAAGTTACTCGGTGCTGCCCATATCTATTTATGGGGCGGTAAACTCCTCAGCCAATATGATGTAACAGATTGGAAGACGTTCGCCACAAGACTAAGTGGTGATAGCGGGGTTGCGAGACAGATTTGGACGCAACTGAACACAGAGGCACGGGAAGCAATTCATGAAATCGCGCAGACGGACTATCCGCCCAAATATAGTTTACGCGTTGTAAGTCGTGCAATAAGTGAGCAACTTGAAAAGCAAAGTTTTTACGAGCCAGCCACTTGGACAGACATTTCTCCTATGTCGGAGACAAAAGCGTTAATTTCGCGGGATGTATCCACGCTATCACTACCAGAGATTTACCGGCGCAACTGTCTTATACTATATGCAGCGTTTCCCGATATACTGCGACCTCCAGACGAATGGGGTGACGGTCTTTCTGTAAAACTACTGGAACAATTTGCCGAAAATGGATTGGATAGACTCTGGCTCGGGGTAGATTCATGGCAGGACGGGTTTCGGCATCCGACTGCTGTCGCGAAGGCGAAAGAACTCGGTTATCTGGTTGGACCGTATGACTCCTACCATAGTATCCATCACCCGGACGAAAAGGATACATGGGAAACCGCACAGTTTGATTTGTCGCTTTATGAGACTGGTGCAATTGTCAATGCAGACGGCACAAAAAATCGGGGATTTAAAAAGAAGGGGTATCATTTAAGTCCGCTCGTCGCGCAGCCTTATGTCGAAAGTCGTGTCAACGGTATTGTTGAACAGATGCCAACAAACTTTAATTCGTGGTTCATTGATTGTGACGCTTACGGCGAACTCTTCGACGATTATTCAACGTCCCACCCTGCGACGCAGTTAGATGACCTGAATGCACGACTCGCTCGTATGGCGTGGATTCGGGATACGCACAATATGGTCGTCGGTTCGGAAGGTGGTGCTGCTTATTCAGCATCCACAATTCACTTTGCCCACGGCATGACAGTTCCCGTTATCGGATGGGGTGATCCAGATATGAAGACGAAAACCTCGCCTTACTATATTGGCGGGTACTGGCCCCCCGAAGGTCCGGCGATTCACATCAAGCAGGTGCCTCTCAAATCGAACTATCTATATCTCTATTACGACCCGCGTTTTCGCTTACCGCTCTATCAAATTGTATTTCACGACTCGGTAATAACAACAAACCATTGGGGGGCTGGAAGCCTCAAATTTGAGAATGCAATCGGAACACTGGCACTTTTAGAGTTGCTCTACAATGTACCGCCACTATATCATCTGAACATGGCAGAGTTTTCAAAGCATAAAGCGTGGATAAAGCGGCACTACGCCTTCTTCTCGCCGTTGCATCGTCGAATCGGCGGACAGGCAATGACGGATTTTGAATGGCTGAGCGAGGATAGACAGGTCCAACGCACCGAGTTTGGGAATACAGTTGAGATGTACGCCAACTTCGGGATGGATCCATTCAGATATAAAGGCGTGATAATTATGGGACGAAGTGTGGTTGCAAGATGGATGGATACCGGTAAAATTGAGGTGTTTTCTGTGAACCCTTAAAGAGTCAAACTAAAGTTTGGACAATCTTCTGTAGAATAGGCTGTTAGCCTGTTCCATCTTCCGTAGAATAGCCTGTTGGTCTCCTGTTCTGTCTTCCGTAGAATAAGTTGTCTCTTTGCTCCAGCGGAGCAATATTGCCTCACAGTGAGAGTAGCAGCCGATTGTTGGCAATCCTGCACTCCAGCGGAGTGCTATGTCTATAGAAAAAGACGTATGCGAACTACCGCACTCCAGCGGAGTGCTATGTCTATAAAAGGGACAATTTGAGTTGATTTATGGTTGATGAATTCAACAAAATATGATACACTTTTGGAAATTTATCAACATGGAGGTTTGAATATACAGACATGACGGAATCCCATAATCAGGAAGAACTCAATAAAGCACTTAACATATACATACGTGCTATGTGTGATTTCATCTTCGAGTATCTGAAAAAGAAAGTACGAGGTGAAACTGTAGAAGATTTGATTAGAAAGGTAGTGAATCGCGAACCATTTGATCTGGAACCTAAGCATATTCTACAGATTTTTAGGCATCGAGAGAGCAGGGATTTTTTTAAAGATCGATTTGGTTACAATCCGCGGACTGGTCAGGACAAATATGACATTGAGAGTGTGACGGCTCTGATCGTAATGGGACGAAATAAAGTTCACCATGTAGGATCTGTGGATCTGGATTCCGAGTTCACCCGAACGTGCCTGTTTCTTATCGCCGATGTACTAGGGGAAATCAATAGGCCAGATGCAAAGGAAGCGGTTGAAACCATTCGAGATCAGCTTTTCTCTGATGAGTCTGAAGAACACCCGTTGGAAGCTGAGAATGCTGCTTACAAGAAACAGATCGCTGATATAATCAAGCAGCGTGATGCAGCAAAAGCAGAAAAAACTGAATTGGAAAAACAGGTCAAGACTACATCAGATCGGCTGGCAGAAGTCGAGGCAGAATGGATTGCTTGCGATGAACGTCTAGCAACTATATCTTTCCAGCTAGAAATGGCTGTAGCCGGAAAAACCGTCGCTGAGGAACGCTTATCAGGCATATCAAATCGATTAGAAGACGCGGAAGTAGAGAAGACCGAGTTGGAGAAACGTCTCAAAACTATGTCAGATCGGTTAAAAGACGTAGAGAAAGAAAATGCTGCGTATCAGAAACGCGTGGAGACCATTTCAAATCAGTTAGAAAAAGCGAAGGCCGAGTTAGATGCTTTCAAGGAACGTCCTGCGCCATTAGAGCCAAAAGAACCTTTACGGCTAAATCCTAACACACCTGATTCTGTCACTTTTCATGGGACCATCTTTACGAAGCATTTGAACCAGTATTTATGTTATGGAGATGATATTTCCCAAGATTTCTGGCATTATTGGCAATCACAAGGACGCGAAGGTAAACAGAAAATGCGGGATGCCGGGTGGAGTGTAGAGAAAGTAGACGGAGAGTGGGAAGTGATAGTTTCTCCAGAGGATTTTCAAGCATGGATAGCGAATGAAATGACGGAATTGAGCGACTTACTTAATTCTTTGCAAAACAAAGAACCCTCAACGCAGCCTCCGCGTCCCTTCTATGGAAAACGCGAGGCGAACAATCTGGACGACCGCAAGGAAATCGGGCGAAAGGTCGCTGAGTTGCGTATTAACTCCGCCGGTTCAAAGCCGATGAGTTGGCGTCGCATCCGCGAGAAGTTGCGGATCAAGAATGATGAGTTCCACAAGGGTATTCGTCTCGAGGATCATTTCCGTGAGTCCGTTGTCGAACGCATTGAGTCGTTTGAGGGCGGATGGGAATATAGGGGCAAGCTCAAATCTCTGTTAGGATTTGAGCCCGTCGGGGAATTGAAGTCTCGGATAGAGGCGTGCAAGCCGAAACCGGTCCCAAAGGAAGAGGCAGAAGAGGTTGAAGAACCTCAGGGCACGGTTCTACCTACAGGTAAAGAAATGGAACAACCTGCCCTTGAATTTCTCAGCGATGGAAGAGAATATCCTCGAATCGAGATCATAAATGTGCTTACCCAGCATTTTTCTCTTACCAAAAATCAGAGGGAACAGTTAAGTCGAAGTGGCAGGGTGGAACTTTACCTAAGAAACAAGGAATTGGTAGAACGAACCAGAACAGGCTACTACAGAATAACCGATCTCGGCCTTGAGATCTTGAAGCGAAACTCAGGTGACGTTCCATTTTAAGTTTCAATGGTGGCATCAGTTGGTATGCTGTAGAACTATAGGGTTGTACTCTTAAAGCGATTGAGTTTCCCGGACTTCGCTGGAGGCGAAACTATGTTTATGCAGAAACTCAAAGCCAGCCTTCGATTTCTCGGAATTCTGTTTGTTAGAATTTTGGCGGGAGTCGTAATAGGGCACTTGTGGGTTATCGCTGTGGCACTTGTTTTTCATCACACAGGGGAGAATATAGTATCTCAACACGCGGAAATAGGTCCCCATCACGGTCTTTATGACTATTTTGATTCAAGATACGACATAGGTCCTATTTTTCGTATTGTCGCTTGGGTCGCATGTATAGGAAACTTGGGGTGTATGGCACTTGGATTTCTCTGGGGTATTTCTCAAGGTAGGTTGGGTTTACGGAGATGGTTGAAAAAGCAGCGGGCTTAAAAAATAGGGTCATCTTTGAAAGGAAGTTATGGATCAGACTGAATTTTATCAAGCGAAATTAAACTACGAAACAGATTCTTGGGATCTCTATGAAGCACTCAATAACGGGGAACCTATCGTTGTTATAGATGCCCGTTCTCCAGAGGCGTATGCCCTTGAACACATACCAACATCAATAAATATCCCGCATCGAACAATGTCTGAGGTGACTACACGTGAACTTGATAAATCAAAATTATATGTGACCTACTGTGATGGTATCGGCTGTAATGCTTCCACAAAAGGTGCCTTGAATATGGCAAAGTTGGGATTTCAGGTTAAGGAACTTATGGGTGGCTTAGATTGGTGGAAACGTGATAGCTATGAAACGAAAGGTAAACAAGGCGTGCCGGGGACTGAGGTTGTGTGTGGGTGCTAAATATGATCGTAAAAAATTTAATTTGCAATTGCAAACCGGATAGTGTATAATTAAATTACTATTCCCCCATAGCTCAGTCGGTAGAGCAGATGGCTGTTAACCATCGTGTCGGCGGTTCGAGTCCGTCTGGGGGAGTTTTGAATTTTGCTGGCGGGCTTTGGTGGTCAAGGTTCGCCAGCAAATCTTTTTAATCTGTTCTTGTTCAAATTCACCCTACTTCTCCACTGGAGGTCAATATGCCTAAGAAATTTACCGATGCACAACTTGATGAACTCTTAGCGAAAGGCTACTTAATTGTCCCCGACTACTATTCAGATGAACAACTTGCGGAGATGCAAGCTGCCCAACGCCGTGTACTCCGGACATGGGAAGAAGTTAAGGATGATCCACCCCCCGGTAGAGCAACTTTGACCGAATTCCCGCCCGCTGAAATGGCTTTATTACGCGCGATCGTGGACCACGATGCATGGGAATTCGCACGTCAATTTCTGAAAACGGAGCATATTCACTTCCGTGCTGGGTGTATGATTGCACGCTATCCCGGATTTAAAGGCCCGGGTGTCGGTAGCGATCCGAACAATTTGCACATTGATAACAGTAACAACTCACTGCTCCCACAGTCTGAAAGTGCCCGTGAATTCGGGCAAATCGGTTTTTGGGTACACCTTGAGGATGTTGACGAAGATCAGGCACCGCTTAGGCTACTTGCTAAGGAACACGGACGGGATACCTCTAAATACGAACCGCTTGTTTGCAAAGGTGGAACTGTCTGTATTTTTAACAACTATACATTGCATTCAGCAAGCGATTATCTACGGGAAGATGGACAACGTTTTACATGGGGATTCGGTTTAGGACGTGCAGACCACTATTGGGAAGGTTTTCGGCACTACACAGACAAAGGTCGAAATCCAACATTCTCGAAATTCATCGGTACGCTGACAGCGGCAGAACGTGAAGTCTTTCGGTTTCCACCCGCTGGACATCCGTATTATACACCCCAAACACTTGAGGCGTTGGAAGAACAGTATCCTGGTTGGAACGACCGCGGTGAGTATTGAATCGAATATGATGAAAGTCATGATTCCACCAATTAAGTGTCAAGGGATTAAAAGCAAACTTGTTCCTTTCATAAAGCGAGCTGTGGATTGGTCTTTTGAAGGTAGATGGATTGAACCCTTTATGGGTTCGGGGGTTGTTGGTTTCAATATCATACCCCGCGATGCTGTTTTTGCAGATAGCAATCCACATTTGATTAACTTCTATAATGCCATCGCGAGTGGAAAGATTGATGGTTTGAAAGTGAGAAGTTTCCTTGAACAACACGGTGAGATGTTATCAAGACGTGGACAAGATTATTATTATGAAGTTCGAGAGCGGTTTAATAAGACGCATGAACCTTTGGATTTCCTTTTTTTAAATCGCAGCTGCTTCAATGGCATGATTCGGTTCAATCGTAAGGGAGACTTTAATGTCCCTTTCGGGCACAAACCGCAGCGATTTTCCAAAGGATACATCACAAAGATTGTGAACCAAATTGACTACGTTTACGTTATGTCAAGGCATTCTAATTGGTCATTTATCTGCCAAGATTATAGAGAAACACTCAAAGAGATTTCTGAAAACGATTTTGTCTACTGTGATCCACCTTACGCTGGACGGCACGTTGATTATTTTGATAGTTGGGACGAAGAAAATGAACGATCCCTATTTAAGATGCTGCGTCAATCTCCTTGCAAATTCATCTTATCCACTTGGCATAGTAATCAGTACAGGAAAAATGTTTTTCTTGAGACGCTCTGGTCAGAATTTCACGTGTTAACCAAGGAACACTTTTATCACGTCGGTGCGAAAGAGAAAAATAGAAAACCGATGCTTGAGGCATTGGTCATGAATTTCACACCTAAACACTCGCATGAGGAACCGACTGGGCGAGCTGAACAACTTCTGCTTTTTGAAAAGTTGGCAGCATATCAAAGAAGTGAAAGTTTGGTGTCGTGAAAATGTTAAAAAGGCGTTTTTCGGAGCGGTTCGGACATCAACCATCCGATGATGTTGACAATATCGTCCTGCCGTTCCTGTAGCATCACTTCGATGAGTGCCGGTTTTTCTGCCGCGAGCGCGTCCCGTAAAGTATCCTTGAAATCATCCAAATTCTCGACTCGCTTGGCATACGCACCGAAAGACTGCGCGAATTCGACAAAATCGGGATTAAGTAGATCGGTATCAATCGTGCGTCCTTCACACCCTTTCTGTTGAGACCCCTTAATCGCTGACAAAGCACCGTCATTCACCACGATCGCCACGACGTTAATGCCGTATTTCATAGCGGTCGCCATCTCCACGGCTCCCATCAGAAACCCACCATCGCCACTGAAGCAGATAACCGGTCGATCAGGATGTGCGACTTTAGCACCGATCGCCGCAGGATACGCGTGCCCTAACGCCACGCCGATATTGGGGTAGAGGAAAGTTCTCGGATCGTAGATAGGAAATTCAGCAAAAGAAGCATAACCGAGCGCGTGGACATCAATCGCGTAGATGGTGTCTCGTGGAAGCACATCTTGTAGTTCATGAATGACCGGTAAAGATGGCTGCGCATCAAAATCTGTTCGGAGTTCTGCCAACGTCTCGTTCCATCCGTTTTCACCGGGGGGGACATCCTCAATGAGTGCTTGCAACGTCAGTTTCAGATCACCGACGACCCCCACATCACACGGATATTCAAGCCCAATCTCGTCCGCATCCTCGTCAATTTGGATGAAGGGTTGCGGTAGCTCCAGACTCCAATTTCGGGTATCAATAGAGGTAAAGCGCGGTCCGATGCCAATTAGACAATCAGCGCGTTGGAGTGCCTCGCGTCCGAGGTAGCCGTAGCAAATTTGGAGTGCCAACGGATGGTCTTCTGACAAGACTCCCTTCCCATTGCGGGTGACGATGACAGGCGCGTTCAGTTTTTCGGCAAGGAGACGTAACTCGTTTCGGGCGTTTGAATGAAAGACAGCGGAACCTGCAAAAATCAGTGGCATCTTCGCGTTGCGGATCGTCTCAACAGCGGTACTGAGATCTGTCTCGTCAGGTGGAGGTAGTTCGGCGCGTTCTACACGTGATGGAATCCGAACATCGCCGTCTCCAGTGACGACATCCATCGGGAATTCCAACATTGTCGGTCCCGGTCTCCCGTTACGCATCGCTCTAAAGGCGTTTTCAACAACGATAGGAATCTCAGCGACGGTGTGGGCGATAGCGCAGTATTTGGTAATTGATTCAAAGAACCGCATCTGATCCAAGCCGTGGAACATTTTACTGGGGTGTTTGCTATAGAGACTGGAATCGCTTTGACCCGTAATCAGCAGAACGGGTGCGCAATCGGTGAATGCTTCTAAAATCCCAGTAGAGGCATTACTGGCACCGGGACCCGGCACAGTGATAGCCACCCCGACTTCTCCGGTTGCGCGGGCGAAACCGTCTGCCATCTGTGTCGCCGCGTACTCGTGCCGGACCAGGTAGTGGTCAATCATGCCTTTCCCGCGTCGGAGCAAGGCATCATAAATCTGAATGTTTTGGGTGCCGGGCATCCCGAAAACGGCTGAAACGCCTTGTGCTTTCAAGCATTCAATGAGAATATCTGCGCCTTTCACGTACTAATCTCCTTTGTCTTTGCTGAGAAAATTTTCCAACCACGCATCAGGATCATATCCCAGTCGCCGTAGTGATTGACAGCCGATCCGTTTTAGAAAATTTGGGATGAGGTTAAAGAGTCTAAGTCGCCAATTCATTTTTTAATTTGTTGTTCCTGGGCTGCTCTCCATTACATTACGAGCAGGTTTCTGGTTGATTTATACTGGGTTTGGAAACTTTGACGCTTCTTCAACAAAACATGAAACCTTTAGCCTGCAACAACGGCGCAGGCGGATATACGCAAAGGAACATTATTTATCCAACCTACCTCACCGGACCGCAAGGAAGAATTAAAAAAGTGCGTTGCCAGTGGTTTTATCAAAAAAATGCATTCGTTCCGAGACAAATGTGACGTAGATATGCTGTCCGATTTCCGCTTCAAAGTTGGGTGCTGTGGACGCTTTAAGGATCGTATGCGCGCCTGCGGTATCTGTTCCGAGGGTTATCTCAACGATTGTCTCTGCACCGAGCGGTTCAGCACTATAAACTTCAGCCTGAAATGCATTCGGGATTGACTGATGGCTAACAACGATGTCTTCAGGGTGCACGCCAAAGACAAGATTCCTTTCTGAGTCACTATCGTTTAGCGTTTTAGAAATCCTTGTGTCCTGAATTGCTACCGAATTGTCGCTTCCAAGATCGTGTGCTAACCTCAACTGGAGTTCACCGTTGGTACTGGAGATGTCGCACGGAATGCAATTCATGCTTGGATTTCCAACAAAACCGGCGACGAATAGGTTGTCGGGATGATTATAGATTTCAGAGGGTGTCCCGAGTTGCTGGATTTTACCGGCTTCAAGGACTGCGATCCGGTCCGCCATCGACATCGCTTCGGTTTGATCGTGCGTCACGTAGAAGGTTGTTGTGCCGAGTTCCTGTTGCCGCCAACGAATTTCCGAGCGCATCTCTGCCCGAAGTTTCGCATCAAGATTGGAGATCGGTTCATCCATGAGAAATACTTGGGGACGACGCACCATGGCGCGTCCGAGTCCGACCCGCTGCGTTTCACCGCCGCTTAACTGGTTCGGTGTGCGCATGAGTAGATGTTCAATGTGAAGCATCTGTGCAATATCTCTGACACGCCGATCAATTTCCTCTGCCGAGAGCTTTCTCGGATGCAGTGGGAACGCCATGTTCTCGTAAACACTCAGGTGCGGATAAAGGATATGCGATTGGAAAACGAAAGCGACATCACGTTCTGCGGGGGTTTTATCGTTGACACTGACACCGTCCAAGTAGATTGTACCTTCTTCGGGTTTGTCCAAACCAGCGATACAACGCAGCGTTGTTGTTTTTCCAGCACCGGTTTGACCAAGAAGCACGAAAAATTCCTGATCTTGGATATCGAGCGTGATGTCGTCAAGCGCGATCAGGTCGCCGAACCGTTTTGTAATGTTTTCGAGTTTTACTGTTGCCATAAATGTTTTGTACTGCTGTCCTGTTGGTATTGTTTTAATATAACATGAATCGCGTTTAGGGGCAACAGAAATTGGTTCTCAGTTTTCGGTTGTTGGTAGTCGGTGAGGGAACACATTTTTGCGGAAGAACGGCGCGATTGCAAACCTTACCCACCACTTATGCGAAGAACGCAATAGCCTTAGGAACTTGAAAAAAATAAATGCAATTCGGCAGCGTATAGAGTATAATTAATGAAGTAGCTTTCAGGTTTACGCTATTGCAAGCAAACAAAAGGTTGGAGGAAAGATGCTGAATCGCCCAGAGGCACAACAGAACGCTCAAGGACATCTGTCTTTAATGGACAGGATCAGACGGCAGTACGATTTAACCCCCTCAATCACGTCGGTTTTCGGACTGACGATCCTGTTTTTCGCTGTTTTCCTCATATATCCACTCCTCTATGTTTTCAAAGAAGCGTTCTGGATTGAAAATAAATTCAATCTTACATACTTCAAACTGATGGTGACCGATCCGAATATCCGAGAACTGGTTATCAATAGTCTCGAAATCGGTGTGATGGTCACGATAATGACGAGCATTGTTAGCTTGCCACTCGCGTATTTTTTGACACGATACCGGTATCCTGGACGCGATATGTTGCGCGCTGTCATCTTAATTCCGATGATTATGCCACCCTTTGTTGGGGCAATTGGAATGCAGCAGTTTTTCGGGTTGTTTGGAAGCGTGAATATGCTTCTCGTGAAACTCAATCTAATTGATATATCGGAAACCATTGACTGGTTCGGTGGCGGGTTCTGGGGTGTGGTGATGTTGTCAACGTTGCACCTATATCCGATAATGTATCTCAACATCGTTGCTGCGCTCGCAAACGTTGATCCGAGTTTAGAAGAAGCCGCAGAGAATATGGGGGCATCTCGGTTCCAAGTTTTCCGGCAAATAACGTTGCCCTTGATGATGCCGGGTTATTTCGCGGGAGCGATTCTCGTTTTTATCTGGGCATTTACGGATCTCGGCACGCCTCTAATCTTTAATTACAATGAAGTCGTTGCGGTGCGAATTTTCCGACAAGTAACTGAAGCGAATCAGAACCCGATGGGGTACGCGCTTGTTGTGCTAATCATCGTCCTGACAGCACTCGCCTTTTATGTTTCTAAGCGGTGGACAGGCAGTAGACACTATGAGATGCTTGGCAGAGGACACGTGACTTCACGCGAGGTAGATACGAAATGGGCGATGCGTAGTATCATCTACCTCTTTATCGGTGGACTGACGTTTACGGCGTTGTTGCCCCATATTAGTGTGATTCTGATCTCTTTAACCCCGGATGCAAGCCAGTGGCGATTGAGTGTACTACCGCAATCTTTGACCTTTGCGCATTATATTGAAACCTTCACGCATTCCGATACGCTACCAAGTATCCTCAATAGCCTGAAATACAGCGTTTTTAGTACACTATTGGCACTTTTGGTAGGTGTCGTGGTGTCGTATCTACTCACTCGCAAACGTCTTCCATTTCAAAATCTGTTGGATGCAATCGCGATGTTACCTTTAGCATTGCCTGGGGTGGCAATAGCATTTGGATACATGGGCAGCTTCGCAGATACGACGCTTTTACTGAAACATCTCCCAGAAGCGTTCATCAATGTGATTGATCCGAGGAAGAATCCGACGTTCCTGTTAATTATTAGTTATGCAGTGCGGCGGTTGCCGTATATGCTGCGCTCCATCTATGCGGGACTTCAGCAGACGAGCGTGTCGTATGAAGAGGCATCACAAAATGTAGGCGCGACCCCGATCCGAACCTTGTATAAGATTACCTTGCCTTTGGTCATCGCGAATATCCTCGCTGGTGCGATTCTGGTATTCTCGTTCTCTATGTTAGAAGTGAGTGATAGCTTAATCTTGGCAATGCAGGATAAGTACTACCCAATTACAAAAGCGATTTGGGCACTCTCCCAGCGTCCTGATCACGGCGCATATACTGCGAGTGCGCTGGGTGTGGTGGGGATGTTAATTCTAATCGCGTGTCTGCTTGGTGCGGGACGTGTGCTTGGTGGAAAGTTAGGAGAGATTTTCCGCATTTAGGGGCATCTTCAATCTTCATGAAGTCATAACATCGTAGGTTGGGTTGAGCGGAGTTTCCGAGAAAAATGATATGGACACCGCAAGTATATTTACCGCCCTACACCGTTCTATCAAGCAAGGAGATAGCGAAACCCAACGCAAACCTACCGCTATGTTTGTAGCGTTTGACGTAAAGAATGTTGGGTTTCGCTGGGTTTCTCTACGCCTCTGCGGGTATATCAGGTTTGATGTCTTTTGAAATATCTACCTTTGATTTTCAACCCCGCTCAACCCAACCTACAAGAGCACGGAAATCGTAAATTGACATCTATGGTGGAACTGCTGGTAGGAGATATAATGGATATTTTGCATAGCATTCGCGGTGCGTTGTTGGAAGCACAGGACATCCTCAATCGGTTTATCGGAAACCCTGAGAACATCGCAACCATCGCGGAAACAGCGGAGATGATTCGAGACGTTTTTGAACAGGAGCAGAGAATCTTCACCTGCGGAAACGGCGGGAGTTTGTGCGATGCTGTCCATTTTGCTGAGGAATGCACAGGCAAGTTCCGCAGCGATAGAAAACCGCTTCCGGCAATCGCACTCGGCGATGCGGGACATATTACCTGTACGGCAAACGATTTCGGGTTTGCGGAGATCTTCGCGCGTCCACTCTCAGCACTTGGACACCCTGGCGACTTACTCATCGTTCTCTCGACCAGCGGAAATTCTGAAAATGTTGTGCGCGCTGCAGTGGTGGCGAAATCACGCGGGATGCAGGTGTTCGGGCTGCTCGGTGGGGATGGCGGAGGCCTTAAGCAACACTGTGATATTTGTCTAATCGCACCCGGAAACACCGCAGATCGGATTCAGGAAATCCATATAAAAGTATTGCACATCTTGATAGAGCATGTTGAGCGGTTGATGTTCCCAGAGAATTATTGACAAGTAACACCGTTCTTTGATACGGTTTTGTGAAGATTTCTTTAGGGTTTGCAACTTAATAGTGGAGGACAATTTATGGAAACATCGGAAAGAAATAAGGCGTATTGGCGGAAAAACCTGCAATATCTCGCTATTTTATTGGGAATTTGGTTTATCACCTCGTATTTATGCTCAATTGTATTTGTTGATCAGCTGGACAAAATCCAAATCAGAGGCTATCGTCTCGGTTTTTATTTTGCGCAACAGGCATCCATCTGGATTTTCGTTGAACTTATTTTTGTTTATGCATGGTTGATGAACCGTCTGGAGAGGAAATATACACAACAGGAAGATGAGGAGGGCGCAGAACAATCATGAACGTACAAGCATGGACATTTGTGATGGTGGGCCTCTCCTTCGCCTTGTATATCGGTGTAGCACTCTGGTCCAAGGCGCGTTCGACAGGAGATTTCTATGTCGCTGGGAGCAACGTGCATCCGGTTGTCAACGGCATGGCAACAGCAGCGGATTGGATGAGCGCGGCATCCTTCATCGCAATGGCAGGGATGATCTCCTTCATGGGACGTGATGGCTCTGTTTATCTGCTCGGATGGACGGGTGGCTACGTACTACTCGCATTGTTATTGGCACCCTACCTCCGTAAGTTCGGTAAGTATACAGTCCCCGATTTCGTCGGTGACCGATACTACTCGCAATTGGCTCGGATTGTCGCCGTGGTGTGTGCGATTTTTGTCTCCTTTACTTACGTAGCCGGACAGATGCGCGGTGTCGGTATTGTCTTTTCTCGGTTTCTGAACGTCAATGTTGAAACCGGCGTGCTTATCGGTATGGGTATTGTATTCTTTTACGCTGTGCTGGGGGGTATGAAGGGCATTACGTATACACAGGTTGCGCAGTACTGTGTGTTGATTTTTGCGTATCTCGTACCTGCGATTTTTATCTCTATCCTCATTACAGGCAACGCTATCCCTCAGTTGGGATTGATGGGAAAGGTAGCAGATGGTTCAGGACTGTATCTCTTAGATCGACTCAACGGTTTGAACGAAGAATTGGGGTTTAACTTGTATACAGGTGGTAGTAAAGCCACCATTGATGTCTTTTTTATCACAGCGGCGTTGATGTTAGGAACAGCGGGACTCCCACACGTGATTATCCGTTTCTATACGGTCCGAAAAGCCTCGGAAGCACGGATCTCTGCGGGGTGGGCACTGCTGTTCATCGCGATTCTCTATACGACCGCACCGGCAGTCGCGGTGTTTGCCCGGACAAATCTCCTCAAAACTGTCAGATATGAACAAAATGGTGAATTGAGAGATGTCAAATATGAGGATGTACCAACGTGGTTTAAAAATTGGGAAGCAACAGGGTTAATTGAGTTCAACGATGTGAACGGTGATGGTGCTATTCAGTACCGAGGACCGAAATCTGATGTCGAGAATGAACTTACAATTGATCGGGACATCATGGTATTGGCGAATCCTGAGATCGCGAAACTCCCAAACTGGGTTGTCGGTTTGGTTGCTGCTGGCGGTTTGGCAGCCGCGCTCTCAACAGCGGCGGGTTTGCTGTTGGTAATCTCCACCGCAGTCGCGCACGATCTCCTCAAGGGGGCAATTATACCAACACTACAGGAGAAGCAAGAATTGATTGCCGCACGCATCGCTGCAGGTGTCGCGGTGTGTATCGCTGGATATTTCGGTATAAACCCGCCAGACTTTGTAGCTCCGGTCGTAGCGTTCGCTTTTGGACTTGCGGCGAGTTCATTCTTCCCCGCGATTGTCATGGGCATCTTTTCCAAACGCATGAACAAGGAAGGTGCCATCAGCGGTATGATTGTTGGGATCACCTTCACAGCTGCGTATATCATCTATTTCAAATTTATCAGTCCGGAACTCAACACATCGGAGCACTGGTTATGGGGTATTTCACCAGAGGGGATCGGGACCCTCGGCATGGTGCTGAACTTTATTGTTTCTATCAGTGTGGCAGCCCTAACACCACCGCCACCAGCTGACGTGCAAGCACTCGTTGAAGACATTCGAGTGCCTTAAAAAATGGAGGTTTTCTAATGAAGGCAAGATTTTCATGGCGACGTAAGAGAGGCCATATACAAGCGATTGCCAAAATTGGCTGTGTGATGCTACTACTGGTGATGGCTGCCGTTGCGAATGCCGCAGAAGTGGAAGATTTCATGCCCAAAGAGAGTATTCTCTATCTGAAACTCCAAGATATAGATGAAGTCTACGGAGAAATTGAGATTTCGGAAAATTGGGAAAAAGCACTCGCACTATTACCGGACGTGCAGGGCTGGCAAGAGATGCAGCAAGGGCTCATAATGTTTCAAGGGATGCTTGGGACTGATCCGTTGGGCATCATAGAGACGGTGGGTTATCGAACCGCGCTGGCAATATGGCTGGAGGGAGCAAACAGTTCGGAAATCGAAACTGGTGTTGTGATACATTCAGGAGGGAACCTGGACAAACTCCAGCAGTTGACCAAAATTGTGGAAGGACTCCTTGGGATGGGGGGCGAAAACACTTTGCGTTTAAATGCGGGTGTTTATCAGCGCGTTCGCTACAACGCGATAGAAATTCCCGGGGGTATTGCTAAATACGGGTTCGTAGATGATTTCCTTGTGATCGGTACGGGCGAGGGAAGTTTTGAAAGACTGATGGATACCTACCGAACAGACATGCCTTCTATTCAGGAGAACAAAGAATTTGACAGGGCATTGAAAGAAACGGGATCAGGAGAAGTTGTCGTCTATGCGAACGTTCCGCCTATTTTGTCTGTGATGAAGAATAATATAGAGGAATCGCTGGGAACGCGCCTCGCTATTTTTCAATCTGTGTTTGGACGGCTCAACTTGCTGGAGACCGGTTCCTTTCTTCAAGTGGCTGCGCAATTCAATCCTGACTTGCCTGCAAACGAGATAGGTCCGTTTTTAAGAGAGGGACAGCGGCTCGAAACCCTAAACGCCTTATCCGTTGAAGACGATCTATTTGTCACTGTAGCACCCAAAGTTGTGGAGAGTATGTGGGAGCTTGTTCCCATCGATGACGCTGCCGAAGGCATCTCTTTTTTCGAGGGAATGTTGAACCTTAATTTGGAAGAAGATATTATGGTCGGGTTGACGGGTGAACTCGCTTTGTCCGTGCCTGATTTCACACGCTTCGATCCGGAAGCCTTGAATGGCTTTCGGTTTGAGTTTGATGGCGCAATTGAACTTGATGCAGGTGATGTAGAGACCGATGGTGGCATCATTTTCAACCCTAAACACCGGATGAAGTGGAATCAGGTTGGCAATAGCATTTCTAACCTACAAAATGCCTCTGTTTCTCAAACGAATTACAAGGGTGAGACAGTATCAGAGGTTTCCTCAAATATTTTTCATAGCGAAGTAGATGGACTGTTTCTTATCGGTTTCTCAGAGGAACAGGTGTATGCGCTTATTGATGGAATTAAGGAAAAAAAGAAACCGTCCTATCTAAAACATCTGCCGAAAACACCTACTGCGTTTGCACAACTGAACTTAGCACGGGTTTTGGAGATCGAAAACGGATCACCGCCTGCGGACAAGCTACTTGTCAATTCTGAAGAGATGGCACTCTTACTCGCTTGGCTTTCCATCAAAGGTGATGCAGCTTTGTTGGAAGTAACACTGTCGGAAGAAGAAACACCTATTGAAATGATAGCGAAACTGGTTCCGTTTTTTCTTTGGAATATGGATGTTGAGTGGGAATAGCCTAATTAGGCGCGACCGATTGAGGAGGAAACAATGGTAATTCAGAGAGGATTTATACGGAATGCAAACACGAAACGATGGTTTTGGGTGATAACAATTGCCGCTGTTCTGTTATTCAGTTTCGGAATGAGCCAAATGGTTCAATTTCAAGAAGCGACTGCAGAATCACAAGAGGATGGCTTATCCCAACTCACTGCGGAACTTGATGCGATCAAAGCAAAACATAAGATGCTACAGGCGAAGTGGCAATCGGAATTGCTTGCACAAGTCGTCCCAACCTTAGAGGACGAATCTAATGCCGTAAAACGCCAATTTGTGGATTTCCTTGAAGAACTTGGAAGTCCCGGCACCCCTGCTCTTGTTGCAATGCTCCAAGACCCTTCTAAGAGCGTGCGCAAAAAGGCGGTTGAAGCGTTAGGCGAAATTGGTGAAGATGAGCGGAAGGCAGGCAAAAATTATGATGCCGCTGTCATCGGATTGGCAATGGCACTTGAAGATACTTCTGATGATGTTTTCCGAGAAGCAATCGCAGAATTGGGTGACGTTCGTCCGACATCTGGGAAATCAATTGCTGTCGTTGTACCAGCACTCATTGCTGTACAAACGAAAGGGTCATCAAGTGCCCGCGACGATATCCTTGATGTTTTAGGACAGATCGGTGAAGACCTCGCAAAAAGTGGGCAATCCACCGACACAATCCGAGACGCTCTAATTGCCGGTCTGAATGATAATTCGACAAAAGTCCGAACCAATGCAATAGCCGAGTTGTCTGATATACGAGCAGTTTCCACTGAAACATTCGCAGCACTGATAGGTGCGTTGTCAGACAAATCTAAATCCGTCCGAGCACGCGGTGAAGATGTGTTGATTAAATTGGGTAAAGGTGATGCTGCAACAGTCGCACCGATGTTGGCGGATGCGCTTACGAGCAGTCAATCAGCCGTAACGCGTGGACATATTGTTGATGTACTTGGCGGAATTGGTGAAGAACTCGTAGAGAGCGGAGATTCCGGTGCGATGGTTGTTAAACCACTCCTTGTCGCATTGGAGGATAGTGTTGATGATGTCCGACGCAACGCTGCTGATGAATTGGGCGAAATGCGTGCAACGTCGCCTGACGTGCGGGCTGTATTGACACACGCACTCAACGATAGTTCCAAAGCCGTTCGCGATGCAGCGAAAAAGGCGATTCGGCGGATAGAGGCAGCCAATAAGTGAGCAATATTGAGAAACGAATTTTAGGTTTTGAGGAAGGATGGAAAGGAAGGAAGACTGGAAGAAACAGTGTCCCATCTATCTTCCATCCTTCCAATCTTTCAACCTTCCAACTCTCATGAAGATCAAAAACGTCCATTTAATATTCAAACTTGCTTAGTACTTTAAAAGGATAAATGCCTACACAGTACATGGCTGCGATATGTTCTCAAAAAGGGAATTGTAGACAGCTTGTTAAACCTATTTCCAACCTTTGCGTCTTAAGTATCAACAGTAGACACCCACAAACAGATTTATAAAGAAAATAAAATAATAGAGGCTACTCCTCGCGTGAAGGACAGGATTCCGCGATAGGTAGAGCATTTACACCATGCAACAGACACTGAATACGGAAACCTCACTGGTTGAGGTGATGCGACAGGCATCTCTCATTTCGGAACAGGACTATACGGACATCATTGCAGAAATAGAACAAACCGGAGCGTCAGAGGCATCTGTGCTTTCTAAGCATGGCGTATCCTCTGATGTTCTCGCGCTCGCGACGAAAAGCGTTGAATACGGGACACACTTCATCCAATTAGAAGGTGTTGTTCCTGAACCTGACGTACTTGAAAAGGTTTCGCCAGGGTTCGCATACCGAAATAAAATTGTGCCTATTGCGTTGACAGACGATCAACTTACCATCGCAATGGTCGATGTTCAGGATGTCATTCTCATTGACGAGATTGAACTCATCACGGGCTACCAAATTACGCCTGTCCTCGCTGATGAAGGAGACATTGATGAAGCAATCGTTCGTCTCTATGGGCGCACTGCTGAGAGTTTGCTGAGTGCTGGTATTAAGGGACCCGTCGGTGCAACTGCCACGCTTGAACGCGAGACGATTGAAGACTTCGGAATTGATGAGAAGGATCTCAGTCAAGATCCAACGGTTATACATGCTGTTGATCAGATGATTATTGATGCCGTCCGGATGGGGGCGAGCGATATTCACATTGAACCCTACCCGACCCAGTTGAAAATCCGGTTCCGCGTCGATGGTGTGCTGGAAGACCAACCGCAACCGCCTGCCTATCTCCAATCCGCAATCACTTCCAGAATCAAAATCATGGCGGGGATGGATGTCGCGGAACGGCGCCGTCCACAAGATGGAAAAATCAGTCGGCAGATTGCCAGCGTTGGCAACCGCCAAATAGACCTCCGTGTTTCCACCGTACCGACAGTCGCAACGCTTCATGGCGAAAGCGTTGTGCTTCGTATCCTCGACCGACAGTCTATTGAATTTGGACTCACAGAACTCGGATTAACCGAGGACAACCTCCAACTCTTTGAACGCATGATTCGTAAACCGCACGGTATTATCCTCGCAACGGGACCCACCGGTAGCGGGAAGACCACGTCGCTTTATGCCTGTTTAAAAGAGATTAACTCGCCTGATGTTAAAATCATCACACTCGAAGATCCGGTGGAGTATGAATTAGAAGGGATCAACCAAATCCAGGTCAATCCCGATATAGACTTTACCTTCGCTCAGGGGCTCCGCCATATCCTACGACAGGACCCGGATAAAGTATTGGTCGGTGAGATTCGTGACTACGAGACCGCGGAGATGGCGATCCATACCTCGCTCACAGGACACCTTGTCTTTAGCACACTTCACACAAACGATGCTCCCGGCGCAATCACCCGACTTATCGATATGAACGTTGAACCTTATCTCGTCGCCTCTACGGTAGAGGGTGTCATCGCTCAAAGACTTGCTCGCCGTGTCTGCAGGGCGTGTTGTGAGATGCATGCTCCTGACATGCACGAACTGACAGGACTTATGGGTAACGGTAACGGCAAAAGTGCCGCTATCCCTTACGATCTGAAAATTCCGCGCGCAGTCGGATGTAAGGAGTGCCGTGGGAGAGGTTACAAAGGTAGAATCGGTATCTTTGAAGTCTTATTCATGACCGATGAGATTCGCTCTGTGGCACTCAAGCAGGCATCGACGAGTGAGATTCGTCGCCTCGCTGTCCAAATGGGCATGAAAGGCTTGCGTGAAGATGGTTGGCGTAAGGTCGCTGCAGGATTGACAACGGTTGACGAGGTCGTCCGGTTAACACAGGAAGACGAATTCGATTTCGTGGAAGTTGCGTAGGAAACTTTAAACTCTTCTCCCTTGACGGAGTGCTGCGATGAAGTTGATCGCAATTGGAAGTGCAATTTTGCTCTTTACCCTCCCAGCGTGGGCGGGGACATTTATCGAGAATTTTGATAACAACTTCGGTGTGTGGCAAGAACTTCTCATGGCTGATGCCGTGCCGGGCTCTTGGGAAATCGTTGACGGTGAACTTCATGCGGTAAGTCCTGATGGCTGGACCCGTTTACTTACAATTGGTGATGAGACGTGGCGAGATTACACCTTTGAATTTGATGTTAAACCGCTTGATAATCGAGGTCCCAGCAATATTGTTATTACCGCTCGAATCAAGGGGAGTTGGCTTGTATGGTGTCTTATCGGTGATTTGCCATTTGTTGACAACATCTCCGAAGTTAAGTTTGCTGCTGGCAATTTTCAGGACCCAAATACGTTCTTATTTTCGCATAGCAAACGCTTTCGATTTTTGAAATTAAACAGATGGTCGAAGTTAAAGTTGGACGTTAAAGAAAACATTCTAAACTTTTGGATTAATGGAAATCAGGTTATTGGACCTGTCCAACTTCCAAACCGTAGAAGTTTTGAGCGTTTCGATGCTATCAGAAAGGAGCATGCAGCTGAAGAAGGGAGGGAATTGCCAGCATTGCAGCTGAACGGGCTCCAAGACTTTTTGACAGGCGCAGCGGGCTTAGGGCTTTCAAACCAAACGGCGAGATTCGACAATGTTGTAATTACCGGCGACACTATCCCGGAAAATGTTGGGTTGTCGGTAACGCCTAAAGCAAAACTCGCGACGATGTGGGGAAATCTGAAACGCTTTTAAGATATACGTGTGATCCTGAAATGCGCCTAACTGCTAATAGTTGACAGCTACTAAAGGAGGTCCGCATGAAATTGGTAGTGATTTCAAGTATTGTTTTCCTCGCTACCTTTTCGACGAGGGCAGGAACATATCTGGAAAATTTTGATAACGGACACTTGGATGCATGGCAGGAGCTTATTTTGACGCAAGATTTTCTTTTTTTGGATGTGGATGATCCGCCGCCCGGTTCTTGGGAAATCGTTAAGGGTGAACTTCATGCGGTAAGCCCCGATGAAAGCACACGTTTGCTCACAATTGGTGATGAGACATGGAGCGATTACACCATCGAATTTGATGTCAAACCGCTTGAAAAACCGGGTCCAAGCAATATCGCTATTGCCGCTCGAATCAAGGAGAGTTGGGTGGTATGGTGTCTCATCGGAGATTTGCCAGGATTTCGCAAAAACGCCTCTGAAGCTTTGTTTGCTGCTGGCAATTTTCATGACCGAAACACAATCTTCTATACACATGCCGAGCTCCATCAATCATTAAAATTAAAGAAGTGGTCGAAGTTGAAGTTGGCAGTTGAAGAAAATACCCTAAACTTTTGGATTAACGGTAAACTGGTTATTGGACCTGTCCGACTGCCAAACCGTAAAACCTTCGAGCGTTTTGAAGCTGTCAAAAAGGCGCACCCACCTAACCCTGGAAACATAAAGATATTTCACCCATTACAGTTAGACGGATTCCATGACTTCTTGACGGGAGCGGCGGGTTTGGGTCTCTCGAATCAGACAGCGAGATTCGACAATGTTGTAATTACCGGCGACACTATCCCGGAAAATGCTGGGTTATCAGTAATGCCTAAAGCGAAACTCGCGACAGTGTGGGGAAGCCTGAAGCGTCTTTAGTCTATTCTTCCTGAATTGTGATAGAGCTGAATTGCGATAGAGAGGTTGATCGTGCCAATATTCCGATACGAAGCACTCACGCATGGTGGAGACACCGTCAATAACACACTTGAAGCCGACTCCAAGGCCGAACTTATCTCTCGATTACGGCAGATGGGCTATTGGCCCACACAGATTGTTGAGGAGGTTGAGGAGGCGGTACCAAGTAATGTACGTCGGTGGCTTGAAATTGGGCGCAGCAGAATCAAAGCTGCGGATGTTGAGTTCTTCACATACCAATTGGCAACACTGGTAAACGCGCATGTTCCGCTGCCGCGTGCATTAGAGGTTACACTTGGGCAAATCCAAAATCCAGCACTCCATCGTATTGCATCGCAAGTGAAATACGATGTGGAACACGGCGCGGCTTTCCATGACGCTCTCACGCAACATCCGAAAGTATTTTCGGACCTCTATGTCAACATGGTAAGAGCGGGCGAGAGTGGTGGTGTCCTCGGTTTAGTTCTGGAACGTCTTGCGGAATTTGCAGAACGCCAACGGCTGCTTAAAAACGATGTTGTCTCAGCACTCTTCTATCCCGTTATTTTATTAACCCTCAGTGTTACTGCTGTCGCCGTACTCATGATTCTTGTGATACCGAAATTTACCGCAATGTTCAACGATCTCGGTGTCGCCTTACCGCTGCCAACCCAAATTCTCATTGGGGCGACCGGTGCGTTCCAAACCTATTGGTGGATTGGATTGGTCGTTGTCATCTTAGGTATAGCGGGCTTAAAACAATATCTCCGACATGAAACCGGACAAGTCTGGTTTGACCGCCTGAAACTTAAATTACCACTTATTGGACCAATATTTAGCACCTTTGCCATTGTGCGTTTCACCCGAACGATGGCAACACTTTTGGAAAACGGTGTACGGATGCTGCCCGCCCTACAAGTCGTCAAAGACACAATAGGGAACAAAGTGTACAGTAACGTCGTCGCAGCAGCCGAAACAGAAGTTGAACAGGGTTCCACGCTCTCCCGCGAACTCGGTAAAAGTGGGGATTTTCCTGAATTTGTCACCCACATGGTGGCTGTCGGGGAGGAATCCGGCGAACCCGTTCACATGCTAAGTAAACTCTCTGAATATTACGATTTAGAAATAAAAAAGAGCCTTGAACGTTTGACGAGTTCCATCGGTCCGTTAGTCATTTTGCTGATGGGAATTGTCATCGGGTTTATCGCTGTTGCGATGATCCTCCCGATTTTCGAGGCGAACCAATTATTAAGCAACTAAATGTCTCTCGGCTATCGGGTCGTTTTGCTTTCGGCTTTCGGTAAAAAGAACGTTGTGACGCGGGAAAACATTAGCAATGACCACAACGATTGACTGACAACCGATAGTCGACTGCTGACAGCCATTTTTATAGGAGTAAAATTAAATGTTCATGCAATTAAAATCCGATGAATCCGGATTAACCCTAATTGAACTAACGATTGTCATTGTCATCTTAGGCATTTTAGCAGCCTTCATCGCTCCGCGAGTTATAAACGCGCCTCAGCAAGCGAAGGTTGCGAAAGCACAAACAGAAATTAACGGTATCAAAACCGCTCTGGAACAGTACGCGATAGCCACAGGGGAATATCCGACCACCGAACAGGGCTTAAGTGCGCTATGGCGGGCACCAAGTCCTGCACCACTCAATTGGGATGGTCCCTATGTTGATAGCCCAAATTTCATGGATCCGTGGAGCAATCAATATGTCTATCGCCAACCGAGTAGTCGCTACGGATACGACTACGATCTGTATTCAATGGGTAAAGATGGAAAGGTGGGCGGTACAGAACTGGACGCAGACATCACCAACTGGGTAGATGAGAATGCGGCGGTAAATTAAAACAGTGTTACGAAAGGCTATTCGGCGCGATCTCCGTATCGCGCCGAATTCTCAACCCCAGAGTGGTTTCACCATTACGGAGCTACTAATCGTTTTAACGCTTATCGGTATCTTGTCAGCGATCTCTATGCCGACGCTGAAAAGTTTCGCGGCAACACGCCGTTTGAAGTCTTCAGCCTACTCGCTCCGTAGTCTACTCATGTTTGCCAGAGATATGGCGATCACGGATCGGACAACGCACTTGGTTGTTTTTGATCTTGACAGGGATCGGTACTGGCTTGCCTCCAGTGAGACGTTCAACCCTGCGAATCCACTCACGTCTTTGCTAACCGCTCAAAATTCCACGGTTGTTGCTGCCGGACAGAACAGCGCGACTGGCAACTCACTGACAACGCGGACGTCCACTCAGCGGGTTCCGTTGGCACGCACCAGCGGTATCCTTGGTGTGCCTAACGCAATGGAACAAAATGTAACATTAGCCGCAATGGTAACCAATCACAACGGGAGAACTGCCAGCGTCGATTCCGGCGTGGAATACGTCTACTTCTCGCCGACTGCGACCTCTGAGGAGACAGCCGTGTACCTGCGGAACTCGCGCAATCAGATAATGTCTGTTAATGTCGAGGCAGCAAGCGGGCGCGTCCAGGTAAGACAATTCACACCTGCAGAAATTGAAATGTTAGGAATAGGAACGAGTGACCAGTAACGAGTAACCAGTTAAAGAGTAACTCATGATAACAAACCAACTCTTTTACTCGGAAGTCGGAAAAAATGAATTTATCAATTATACATTCAAAATCAGAAAAAAAAGACGGCTTTACACTTGTCGAGATACTCGTAACATTAACAATTTTGGCGGCGATCTTACCAGCACTTTTGCAGGCGTTTACTACCGCTGCACGTAATCAGGGACTTTCAGATAACAGCACTACTGCTCTTTACCTCCTCAAATTTCGGATGGCAGAAATTGAGATGGAAGGTTATCCCGATGCTGGTGAAGAAACTGGTGAATTTGGTGAGAATACACGCTATGGTTGGCGTTCTGTCATTGAGGATGTGGACTCTGAAGACGTTGAAAACGTCCGTCGGGTTCAAGTGACCGTCACATGGCTGCACAGAAACAGAGAAAACTCAATGTCTATGAGTACCTATATTGCGGACCGACAGATGCCACAAGCACAGCAGGAATAGTTATCAGTAGTTATCAGTTATCGGTTATCAGTTAAAGAGGTTTGTTCTGCGGGTAACCGTTATGGTCACTGCCACAAGGTTTCTTAACCGACACCCGACAACTACTTACTAAAAATGAAAATGCAAGAAATTCGCACCAATACGCGCACCGAGAGTGGATTTACACTCGTTGAAATGCTCATGGCAGTCAGTATCCTCGTCATCATTGGAGGATCTGCATACTTTGCTTTCAAAACAGCCGTAGATGCATATCAGCGGACAAAAACAAGGATATTGGCGGCACAAAGGTGCCGGGTCGCGATGGATCGACTGGTGACGGATCTTCGGAACATGCAAGTCTCACTTGAGGAACCAGAACTTGCCATCTACACCCAAGATGGACCGAGCCAATTAGGGGATAGAGATATGCTCAGTTTCGTCACGCTCATCAGGACAGATCCAGACCCCTTTTTAAAGCAACTCGAAAGTTTCCAAGCACAGACCTCCTCGCAGCCTCTGATCCCACTTGTAAGTGATGTGCAGCGTGTGGCTTACTTTGTCGGACCCGAACCGGTGCCCGGCGGACCCAACTCGGATTCCTCTAACTTCCAAGATGCATTTACGGGCGACACTCTGGATCAACAGGAGAGCGAACTTGCCCTCTTTCGAGTGAGAACAACAACGCTTGACCCTGAAACTGTTATCGGTCCCTTTCTACAGACGGGTGAGGTCCCGCAAACGGACGAAAATGGCGAACCGATTTATGTCGATATTTCGACCCTCATTGCTGGGCTTATCAGTTTTGATTTAAAGTATTTTGATGGCGAAGCAGAAACGTGGAGGACCTCATGGGATGATACAGAGAGCCTTCCGAGTGCTGTACAGATCCTCATAAACGCCCAAGGCGAATCACAGACACCGACAAGTACCAATATAGCACAACTCTCGACGCAGGGGCAGCCTACAGCACAGTTAATCGGTATGACTCAATCAACGATGGTGTACCTCCCAGTAAGTGCTACTGCTGGCGGTGGCGCAAGAGGTGGACCTTAGGGGAGTCTACAGATGATGCTATTCAGAACGCGGGGTTTCCGCGCATTCCACGAGGATCAGGTCGGACTATCTCTCGTCTCAACCCTCTGGATACTTACTATACTCTCTATTCTCGCGACGCAGCTGCTTTACTCGATTCATATAGAACAGCGGACGCAGCGGAATTTTTTGGACAGGGCGAAGTTTCACTACGCCGCAAGAGCAGGCTTTGAGTGGACACTTGCTGTCGTGCGTGCAGACCAGACTCCTTTCGATTCGCTCGGTGAAACTTGGGCTGAACCTATCCAAGGACAAGTTGAAGATGGAATTCAGGGCGGCAATTTCCTAAACTATTCTGTGACAATTACAGATGAGGCGTCAAAGGTTAATATCAACACTGTCGATGTAGACCTCATCAATAATTTACTCATGCAGGTGGGGGCTACATCAGATGAGGCGTTTATTCAAGAGCTTGCCAACAGAATTGTGGAGGGACGACCCTACCGCACCGTTCGTGACCTCGCACGGGTCGAAGGGATGACATCTGAACTCCTCTACGGGGCACAACAAGCCGGGACGTTTGCCCAAAACAGTGCGAGTGTGCAACCGACATCCACGGGGACAGCTGAAGGCCCCTCGACAGCAGGCTTTGGCAGCCCACAAGCAACGTCAGCAGACACGCCACCGGGGCTTGTGGATTTAACCACTATTTATTCGGTTGATGCCAGCACGGATCCGAACGGGGAACCGCTTGTCGATGTTAATACGGCGGATGCAAATGAACTGACACAAATTAACACACAGCAAAACCAACCTGTTTTCTCGCAAGCGGAAGCGGAATCGCTTATCCAGCAACGAGATTTTGACAGGTTCGCTTCACTCCTTGATGTGCAAGCGGTTTCTGACGAACTTTTTAATAACATACAAGACCAACTTACCACAGAAGATACCGGTGGGGAAGCGAATGAAGAGGAAGAAACCAACGCTCCACAAGAAAACAGGCCACCCGGGCAAGGACCGGCACAACAACCACAGGGCGAAAATGGGCAAGTTAATATCAACACCGCCGATGTAGAAACCTTGCAATCTTTGCAGGGTGTTGATGAAGGCATTGCTGAACGCATCGTTGACCATCGTGACTCACAGGGGCTTTTCCAGAACACTGATGCAATCAAAGATGTGAAGATGTTAACGCAGCAGGAATTCATCGGTATTAGTGACAAAATAACACTAAAAGAGGGGGAGATCCGCGAAGGTCTCATCAACATAAACACAGCACCACCCGAGATCTTAGCACTACTACCGGGGATGGACCCACAAAAAGCACAAGCAATTGTCGAACGTCGCGAAGAAGAGGCACCCGACACCTCACAGGTACAAAGTTTTACTGAAGAGGAGATAAAAGGGAATCCGTTCACTCGTATCTCCGAACTGTCGCAATTAGAGGATATTAACTTTGAGACCTTCCGTGAAGTCGTTGATTCGGTAACTTACCGTTCACACGGATATCGCATTGAGGCAAACGGTGTTGATACCGCAAACAGAGTTATCTCGACTTGTGTTGGTGTCATTGACCGGACGGGTGACCAGATAATTGTAAAGTATTGGCTACAGGATTAGATGGCTTTCGGCAGGAATAACAATCAGCAATCGGCAATCAGCAAAGATATTTCAACAAGTTTTACCTCTTAGTTTTCTCTTTGTTGACCCCTGAACGGTTTTTCGCAGAAAAACCGACCTGACCGCTGATAGCGAATAAAAAAATGGCAAAAAATCGAATCATAGCGATAGACATCGGCACAAACACAGCCAAAATGGTTCAGCTTGAGCAGTCATCTGCGGCTGTGCATCTCATCAACGCAAATGTTGTGACGTATCCGGACAAAGAAGACCAACAGCAGGTCGCTGAATCGGTGAAACGTCTTTGGGAATCTGTTGGGGACTCCCCGGTACAAGGGAACCTCCGTTCACTGTTCAATCGGGATAGGACGGACGTTGTTCTTGCGTTGCCGCGATTCTTGGTGAACACAAAACGCTTAGCCAATTTGCCTGCTGCAGGAGATGAACAGCTCGCGAGCATCGTCGCAATCGCTGCAGAAGCGGAGCTCCCTTTCCGAATTGAAGAAGCAATCTTTACGTATCACGATGTGCAGCGGACCTCAGAAGCCACGTCTGTAGAATTAATATCCACACGGCGTGCGACGGTTACAGGTTATTTGGATCTCCTTGAACAAATCGGCGTTTCCGCGTCGGGTATCACACCGTCGATGATAGCTGTCGCGGAAGTCGCAGCCAACGGCGGATGCACAAAGTCTACATTCGTTGTTGATATAGGTGCGGAACAAACAGATTTCTGTTTCATGCAGGGTCAGGAACTCCGATTTTCACGTAGTTTCCGACTCGGCGGTAATCATCTCTCTGAACATATTAGCAGCAGCTTGAATATAGATATTGAGGCGGCAGCACAGGAAAAACAGCACGTCTCTGCAAGCGAAGCTCCGGCATCTACGTGGACAACGCAGTTTATCGCGGAACTTCAACGTTCCATTGCTGCTGCCACCGTACATCGTGAATCGAATGGTTTTGGTGCAGAAGAAAGCACTGACGCAGATCAGGGATTATCCTTAACAGAAGGAGGAACCGAACTCTGGTTGTGTGGTGAGGGAGCACGTGTTCTTGACCTCGCATCCGCTTGTGAAGCAGAACTCAACATTCCGACACAATTATGGAATCCGCTTCACGCACTCCAGCAGCATGCTGGTGTTGACATCCGCCCTCTACGTCCAGCGGTAGAAGCTATTCTGGACGAGTGGGGTGATACGCTTGCCGTTCCTTTGGGTGTTGGACTCAATGCGCTAAAACCGGGACCCCAGGTTTCCCTGTTGCCGCAAGAGGCAGTTGAGACACTCACACAAACAACACGGCAACGTCAACTTTTAGCTGCCGCTGGATTGGGCATTTTATTGGTTGGCGGAATCTTTTTCGGTGGTTATACGCTCCAGCGCGCACAAAAACATAGAAACGAAGCCGTCGAGGCGCAGCTCACACATTACGCACAACCGATGGCTGCCGCGCAAGCGCAACTTGGAAGAGAATTGGCACTTACTGACATGTTAGCGCATCACATCTCACCACTCGATATTTTACATGCTCTCAGCGAGATGTTTGGAGACAGAACACAAGTTGCCTGGACCAACTTCAATATCACGAACCTTCACGAGCCGACGACAGCGCGCATTACATTCAATTTGGAAAGTGCTTCTCATAACGCCATCAATACGCTCTTACGCGCACTTGATCGTTCCGGAGTGTTCACTAATGTTCGGCCCGGTGAGGTCACAACGATTACCCAGAATAGGAAACAGATTTTTCAAGTACAGGTGCGGTGTAACCTAACAGCCTCCGCTATCAAAACATTCGCTAAGAAACGCTACCCGATGCCCGAAATACAAATTGATGAACCAGAAATGGATACAGAACTGCGTCTTTCACCGCCTATGACGGAAACTCTTGAAGATGAGAAAAACGAATAAATAGTTACTGGTTATCAGTTGTCAGTTAAAGAGGGAATATTTTATACGCTCGTTGCTCTTTAACTGATAACGCGTAACTGATGACTCGTAACTATTAAGGTGTGCTTTTCAAGCGCGCCCTACTCTTAACCGGATAACGGTTTTGCGTTTCAAAGGATTGACTTATGGAACTGGATCTCCAATTAACGCCACGGAGCCGAATATTGCTTGGTATCTTGGGTGGATTGCTCCTGGTTTTGCTCGCGATACAGGGCGGACCTGCCTTTTATCGCTTATTTGCAAATCAAGACGCTAAGGCGAAGCAGGAGCAATTGGTAAAGACTGAAGATTTGGTGAGCGCTGCCGAAGTGCTCAAACCTGTTGAATCCGAGATTTACAAGGAGACCGGATTAGCATCCGCATCGAATCAACAGGCACGTGCGAATACACAACGCGCCGCCACACTCTTTGACACCGAACTGCCAGAGACCGTCATCAGAACCCGTATTGATGCACTCGTCAGACGTGCTGGTATTCAACAGAACTATCAACTTCTCACGAAACCCGGAACCGCCAAGCAAACTCAAAAACTAACGGTGGAGAACCGAGCGAATCTTGTCCTCTATCATTATCTCAAACATATAGAGACGGAAGAAGCAGAACTCACAGAAATGGTTGAACTGGAATCGGAAGACGACGCATACAATGCGCTAATGGATGCGTGGTTGTCAGGGACAGAAGACGAAACAGATACCGAATCAGATAAAACAGAGGATTCAAGGTCTGAGACGGATCCATCAGCAAAGAAAGTAGAACTCGCGAGTAATAAGGAGGAGGAGATGTACTCGGCAGACGCTGCGGCGGAGTGGGAATTCGCTTCGCTTCCAGAGGTAATCCCAGCCTCGCTCCGAATTAAGCTCGCAGCGGTTATCAAGGGCATGCTGACGCGGCAGCTTCGAGGTGCGGCAGATTCCAGACAGGACTTCTTTGAAACACAGGTTCATAAAATCAGAACCGCCGCCACATCCGGTATCTTCGGTATCGGTGCAAAGCCTGCTACTGTCGAAACCCAATTGCGAAAGGACAGTATCCTTTTAGAGATTCTCACACAGGCACCAGACGCTTACACCGACGAGTCATTGGATATGGATCAACTCCAATATGCGCTTGTCAAATACATTGAGCAAATTCAACAACGGCGCGCGACACTTTTAGAGCAGCTGGCGTTAGCGCCACTAACGTATCAAATCGAACACTACACAGTTGAAATGAAATTCAAAACAGATCTCGAAAAACTGGTTAACTTAAATCATCTCATTGAAACAGGCGCCAAATGGCTCACGGTGCGCGATTTGCGGATCTCTGCCGATAAGCAGACAGCGGAGCGCTCGGCGGGACGCGGACGGAACTCCGAAGATCGTGGCGCAACAAATTTAAATGTGGATATCCTCCTCATCGCTCGAATATTTTAATAGTTGTCGGTTTGCCTCGCAGTGAGAGTTTGCCTCGCAGCGAGAGTTTTCAGTTAAGAAACCTTGTGGAAACCGAGACCATAACGGTTCCCACCACCACAAACCTCTTTAACTGATAACTGATGACTGATAACTAAAAAGGATTGGATGTTATGCGAAGAAAACAGCTCTCATTTATTTCATTACTTTGTTTAGGATTGCTCATTGCCGGGCTTGCTGAATTCTATGCACAGGCGCAGCAACCCGAAATGCGTGTCGCTGAAACTGACGAACAGGGACGTGCAATCCGCTTCGACTTTAACTTTACAAGCCAAGAACTTAAAGGACTCTTGGAATGGCTCTCGCGAGAAGCCGACCTCACCATCATCGCAAGTGAAGAAGACATTAAAGATAAAAGGTTCGCACTCACTAATCTCAGAAACGTAACACTTGATGAAGTCATTGAGAAAATTAAAACTGTCCTAACACAATATGATCTGACGCTCATTCGAACCGATAGCACACTCCTCGTCACAACCTTTGCGCGTGCGCTGGCGACAAAAGGCGTTGTTAAAAGCATTCCACCGAACCCCGACCTCGTTGAAATGACTGATGAGATCCAAACCTATATCATTCGATTGACGAATGTTGTTGCTTCACAACAGGTAGAGGCCCTTAAGCCCCTGCTCAACAAGCAGGCGCATATTTCCGCCGATAGCGGAACAAACGCTCTTGTCATAACCGATGTCTCCTCCAATATACGCCGAATCGTTGCGATTCTACAAGTTGCTGACGAAGGTGAAAGATTCCCATTAAAGATTCTCATTTATCCACTGGTTTATGCGGATGCTAATTCATTAGCACAAGCACTCACAAACGTTTTGCAGCAAGGGGAAGGACGCGACGAGAGTAAACCTGAAAGCGGTGGTGCCCGTATTACTGCAGAAGAGGCGAAAGCTGCGGCGGAACAGATGAAGGCTGACGGCACCGGCTACGAAGTTCTTGATGGTACCATCAAGATTATCCCAGAACCTAACTCCAATTCACTCGTCCTCAAAGCCTCTGAAGCAAACTTGGTTTTCCTCCAAGAGATCATCAAGGAACTCGATGTCTCACCCACTTCGCAAACCCAGATTCGTACTTTCCGGCTTCAATACGCAGCCGCCGAGGATGTCGCACAAACCCTCCAGGAAGTACTCACCGGTGAGAGTGGGAACAGCCGCCGCAGAATGGATGCTTGGGATCGCGCAAAATTAACCAACTGGCGACGTGAACAGGGACTTGACCAAGAAGGCATCGTCGGCACCATCAACGTCTCTCACAACGAACGACTCAACGTTATCGTCGTCTCCTCCGATCCACGTAACTTTTCTATCATTGAAAAGGTCATCAAGGAACTGGACCAAGAGCAAACGCAAGAAGAAATTAGACTCTATTTTCTTAAGTATGCTGATGCTGAAACCCTTACCCCAAATTTACAAGACCTCTTTGAAGGGGGCAGTGCAGGGGCAGACAGGGACGTCCCTTGGTGGCGCCGCCGGGACCGGGAACCGACTGAAAACGCTGGTTTCGGGGTCCAAGGCGAGGTTCATCTCGTCGCTGACTTACGCCTCAACGCTATTCTCGTATCAACGAGTGCACAGAACTTTGAAACCATTGATGCACTCATCAAAAGACTTGATGTCAACATGCCGGACCAGGAATGGGGTACCCGCATGTATAAACTTCAATACGCAGATGCAGAGAACGTTGCGGCTACCATCAACAACGTTTACCAAGGCAGCTCCAATAACACTGGGAACTTTTTCTTTTTCCTTGCTGAACGTAACCGTAATCAAACGCAGGGTTCATTGGCAGGAAACGTCACTGCTGAAGCGTATCCGACGCTTAACGCTATCATCGTCTCAACTGCTACACAACGTAACTTCGAGCTCATCACAGAGTTTATCAACTCTATGGATGTCCCTACGCCAGAAGGACAGAAGGAGATTACTAAGGCGATTCGGCTTGAGTATGGCAGTGCTGAGCAGCTTCAGTTAGTACTTGAGCAGGTTTGGGCAGGTGAAGAAGATGGCGGTTTTAGTTTTAGGGCGTTCTTTGCCTCAGGCGGAAGACAACAACAACAGGACATTAACTCCTTACGTGGAAAAGTCACCGTCTTTGCTGATCCCGACACGAATTCCCTGATTATCACAACGCAGCAGCGGTATCTTCCGGATGTCATGGCACTCATTAAGGAGTTAGACTTTGTCCGAGGCCAGGTCTGGATCGACATCCAAATTCTTGAAGTCACCCTTGACGAGACCACTAAACTCGGTATTGAACTCACAGCGAAAGAAAATAAAATTTTCGGTGTGTCCCCAAGACCCGGAAATCCGCTTATCGGAGAACTTGACGCACAACTCGGACTTGATCAGGAAATCTCAGGATTTAACCTCGGTTTAGCAACCAAGGAGTATATGGCACTTCTCCACACCCTTATGCGCGAAAACAAGGTGCAAACCCTCTCAACACCGGTGCTTTTGACACGAGATTCCAGAGCCGCTACATGGAGTAGTGGTCGCCGTATTCCGTTTCTCCAGAGTGTTGATACCACCAGCATCTTGGGTGAGACTGTCTCACAACCGCTTTTCAACTACGACTTCATCGACCCGCCTGTGGGTATCAACATCTCACTCACGCCGTACATCGCGAAATCACAAATCGGTGAGGATGGCAAGCGGACCATCGGGTTGGATATTACAAACATCAGTGCCAGTAATTTTATTGAGTTTACCGACTTCAACGCACCTATTACCGATGATAATTCGCTCAGCGTCTACATTGATGTTGAAGACGGTCAACGGATTGTTGTCGGTGGTATCATCCGTAAGAAGCAGAAGCAGGTGGAGAACAAACTTCCGATCTTAGGTGACATTCCGTTGATTGGTCGGCTCTTCAAAAATACTGAAACTGCTGTCGAGGATACTGAAATTGTTATCATCATTACACCCCATATTGTCGACATCAAGAACTCTGAAGACATTGAGAGACTCAAGGAGAAAGCGGATAATTGGCAGAGTAACGGAACCACCCGAATGCAGGAAGAGACTTCGGAAGAGTAGGTGTTGTCAGAGTCGCACAACAAACGGTGGAAATTAGGATTGCGGTTACGGAACGAGGTTTCGGAATGCCGGGGTGAAACGGATAGCATCGAATTCACTCTGGGTCTGCACTCTCTGTGTGAGTGCCTTGTCAAGTGCAATGGCTTCGGCGAGGTACTTCAATGCTTGAGAGGATTGTCCGCTTCCCATCGCCGCTAAACTGGCGTGGTATAGGTATTCCGGATTGTTTGGGGTGTACTCAAGTGCCTGTTTGAAGGCATTGAGGGCTTCTGTGTGCCGTCCCTGTTTGTGCAATATCCACCCAAGCGTATCGTAAATATGTGTTGCGTCCGGATCAAGTTTGTGCGCTCGTCTCGCCAACTTTTCCGCTTCTGCTAAATTCGTCCCCAATTTATCAGCGTAGAGCCACGCTAACGTGTTGTATGCTGCCGCAAACTCCGGACCTACCTCGATTGCTTTCAAGAGCAGTGTAACCGCCTCTGCCAGATTCCCTGCTGCGCTGGCACGTCGTCCCTGTTCCCACAGTTGATAGGCTTCAAACGGGTATTTCCCTGCTTTAAGTTCACTGGCGAACGTAAGCAACTGTGCGATCTGTGGATTCGGGTGAATTGTTTGAATGGTTTTACACGATTGGATTGCAGCGTCGAATCGTTTCAGGTTGAAGTAGACCCACGCTAAGTTCTCATACACCATCGCATAACGTGGACTTAGGGTTACTGCCTGCTCCCACAATTTCAGCGCAGTCGATATATCTCCGCGGTTTCTCGCTGAGATTCCTCGTCTCCATATACGATACGCCTGCATCGTGTATTCACCGTCTTTAATATCTTGGGCAGTGTTGCGTGTGAATTCAATCGCATCTAATTCAGCTGGTGAAATAGGTACGTCTTTCCCCGTGGAGCTCGCAGCGGTATTTGCTTTTAATGCCGACTGACATACCGCGATGGCGGCATCAAACCTTTCCATTTCAAGCAGCACCGTTCCCATATTTGCCCAAGCACGGACCATTTCCGGATTCAGGTCCACTGCTTGTTGATAGGCGGAGATTGCTGATTCCAATTGCTGGGCATAGAGATAACTATTGCCGAGGTTATAGAAGATGTCTGCTGCGCCTGAACGCTGAGAAGGTTCCCTTTCGGATATCAACGCGATTGCCGAAAGGTAAGTGCGAATTGCGGATTCGTATTCGGTGCTTTGAAAATAGAGTTCAGCCAACTGAAGATATGCTTGTAGATACTTTGGACTTTCAGTTATAGCTTGTTTCCATGCTGCTGTTGCTGCTCCCGTTCGTCCTGCACGCTTCGCTCGTGTTCCTACCTTGTAGTGTTGATGCGCTGCAAGTGAATAAACGCCAGCCTGTAAGTCGCGAGCAGTTGCCAGATTCGCATGCAGTTGCGGCAGGTCTGGGTTGAGTGTCAATCCTTCCTCATATACTGCAATTGCTTCGCTAAAGCGACCTAATTCCTGATAGGCAAGTCCTAAGTTGTTCAGTGCTTCTACGTTATGCGGTTGAATTTCAAGCGCAGTTTGATAGGCTTTGACTGCCTGTTCATGGAAGGTTCGTCTCGCAAGGGGGGCTATGGCATCTGCCTCGCCTGCTTTGTGTGAAGCCAACCCCAATTTTATAAGTGCAGCTGTGTCACGCGGCAGAAGTTTTAAGGTTTGCGTAAATGCGTCAATCGCTTTTCGATATTCCGTTTTCTGATAGTAAACGAGTCCGAGGTGGTAGTGGGCATCTGCAAAGTCAGGCGCGATTGTTGTAACCCGTTCAAATCTTTCAAGCGCAGCATCTAACTCTCCGGCGTTTAGTTCTTGAACACCTTGAGAGAACAGGGACCTCGCTTTTTCACTTGCGACAGTTGTGTTTCCAATCGTAATGAGCAGGACACAAATCCAAATTAGCAGTTGACGGTAGAACATCAATTGACCTTCTTTGCGCACTTGCGAGATAGATTGAACTCTCCAATGGTCCATAAACCGCTGGCGAGGTGTTTTGCTGGGGTGTTTCCCCAAGAAACCTCACCAGCAAAGGATGCTGCGTAAGTCCTACTATATTTTAGCGAGTTTACCGTTTTATTGCAACCTGACAGTAGCGAAAGATACTGGACTTCTATACACAGGTGGGGTATAATGCCTTGGTGTAAGAATACTCTCAACTATCTCTCGTAACAATTAGGAGAACATCTTGCGATGAGAGATCGCGTTTACAAACGTTTTTTTTGGCAGACTGTGGTTCCACTCTTCCTGAGTCTTCTCGTCATTTCCAATGGAGACGGACAACCAACCGTTCGGTTTACAGATGTCACAGCGGAGAGCGGTGTGGTGTTCCAGCACGAGGATGGCCGTAGTTACAAGAAGTATTTTGTCGAAACACTCGGTTCTGGGGTCGCACTGTTCGATTATGACAATGACGACGATGTCGATATTTATCTCGTCAACGGTGCCAATTTGGATTCATCCGACACGACTACAAGTGCAATGAATCGCCTCTACCGCAACGATGGAACCGGACATTTCGTTGACGTAACCGAAGCGAGTGGGGTCGGACATCAAGGCTATGGTGTCGGTGTTTGTGTCGGTGATTATGACAACGACGGTTGGCTTGATATGTACGTCACCAACTTCGGTGCTAATGTTCTGTATCGAAACAGTGGCGACGGAACTTTTAGTGATCAAACAGCAGAAGCAGGCGTAGCGGTTTCTGAGTGGAGCGCGGGATGTGCCTTTGGAGATGTAGATGCCGATGGAGACCTTGACCTTTATGTCGCTAATTATGTTGACTTCTCTGTAGAGACACATACACCGTGTCGCGTCAAAGGGATTCTTGTTTACTGTAGTCCCCGCACTTATGACGGGGTGAAAGATGTTTTTTTTCGCAATAACGGCGATGGCACCTTTATAGAGGATACACAGAATGCCGGTTTTGACAACTTCGCTGCGCGAGGTCTCGGTGTCACCTTCGGGGATTATGACGCAGACGGGGATGCCGATCTCTACGTAGCAAATGATGCGGATGCCAACTTTCTCTATAACAACGATGGAAGCGGACACTTTCAAGAACAGAGTCAATTTGCTGGCGTAGCACTGAGTGAGCATGGATTGGTTGAAAACGGGATGGGTGTGGCTTTCGGCGATTACGATAACGATACGTGGTTAGACCTCGTTGTCACTAACTTTCAGCATCAGACGAATACGCTCTATCACAGCGACGCGGGTGAATTCTTCACAGATCAGACCTATTCGTCCGGCACTGGTGCTGTCAGTCTGCCTTATTTGGCGTGGGGTGTCAATTTCTTTGACTTTGACCAAGATGGATTTCAAGACTTCTTCGTTGCGAATGGACATATCCACGATAATGTGCCACTCATTGATAACTCGACAACTTATGCGCAACGCAATCATCTGTTTTGGAACAATGGAGACGGCACCTTTACGGATGTCACAGCAGGAAGCGGCCCGGGGTTCGCACTACAACGCTCCAGCCGCGGCAGTGCCGTTGGAGACTTGGACAATGATGGCGATTTGGATTTGGTGGTGTCAAACGTCGGTGAACGGGTGGATATTCTGCGGAACGATGGCGGGCAGGGATCAGGGAATTGGATGAACCTTAAACTGACAGGGACTACCTCTAATCGAGCAGCGATTGGGACACGAGTACTTGTCAAAGCAGGTGCACACACTCAAGTGCGGGAGGTGCGGAGCGGTTCAAGTTATCTTTCACAAAACGATTTGCGTTTACATTTTGGGGTCGGGGCAGTGGAAAGCGTTACGTTAGAAATTCGGTGGCAGAGTGGAAACGTTCAGAAATTTTCGGAAGTACCTGTGAATCGGTTTCTGAAAATTATAGAGGGCGAGAATCAGATTGAAACTTATTGAGAAGATAGCGTTGTGACACAGCGGAAACCGATAGTTAGATTACGGGTTTCTGGACGAGCATGAAACCGATAAGCACATCGCATCTGATAGATACCGAAGAGATTGTTGCTCCATGAACCACCGCGTAGCACACGGGTTTTCCCTGTTTCAGGTCCCCGCGGATTTTCAGATTGGCTGCGCTGATAGTAATCCGGTGCGTACCAGTCAACACACCATTCAAATACATTCCCTGCCATGTCATACACCCCGTATCCGTTAGGCGGGAAACTTCCGATGGGCGAGGTCCAACGCCACTTGTCTTTTCCCCAAATGCCAACAGTATTCGCATGATTTCGAGAGGATGCGTTCCCCCACGGATAGTTCTGATTGACAAGCCCACCGCGTGCCGCCGTTTCCCATTCCGCCTCTGTAGGAAGTCGTTTGCCTGCCCATTCACAATATGCGAGAGCATCAGCATAAGAGACACCGACAACAGGATGTGTCGCATGGGTGGTACCTGCAGGAAAGGGTTTTTCTGCGCCCATTTGTGGTGCGTCTTTCCAGTATTTCGGTGTTGGATAACCCGTTGCTGCGATAAATGCCGCGTATTGTGCGTTGCTCACGGGGTAGCGGTCAATATAGAAAGCAGATAGCGACACAGTATGTTGTGGGTGTTCCGCCTCAAAAAAATCCTCAGCGAGTCGCTTGTCCTTGTTAATCAAAGCGGTGGTTTGTGCCGATGTGCTTCCGATGAGATAGGTACCTGACGGAATCAGAACCATCTCACTCCCATCAATTTCGTTGACAATGACAGAAAGGGGTTCGGTGGACACTGGACTACTACAGATAAGAAAACAGACACAGAGAAAAATGGAAATGCACCTGTTTTCGATCCGTCGGTGAACGATTTTGTGTTTGAAATTCATTTTTATACGCCTTTTCACCAATTTGGGTTATTTTACTCTGACATACTCACAAGGCTAAAGCCAAGTGGTTCTTTTGTTCCTTTTAGGAACATTCCTTGATTTGACTCAAGGCAACTTGGACTTTAGGGACTGTGAGTTTAAAACCCAAGGGCGGTGTCATGCGGGTAATGCCCATTTCCGCCACTACGGGGACACCGAAGTGGCCCAGATACTTTGCTCTGATATTGATTGCGCCTACACCGTCGCGGTGATATTTGAATCCGCATTTGCAGGTATAGTTACGATTGTTAGGTTTCTTTCGGTTGCCACACTTCGGACAGGTTTGCGAGGTATAGGATTCGTCAATGATTTTGACCTTTATAGCGAGTGTTTTTGCCTTGTAGGTTATTAACTCGGCAATCTTACCAAAAGTCCATTGGTGAAGTTTTTGGTTTGCACGTTTGCCATAGTCAATGCTTTTTCGGATACCTGTTAGGTCTCCAAGCACAATTGTACCGATACCTTTAGCGTGGCAGTGTTTTACAAACTTTGTGGTGTGTTTGTGGAGTGCGTCTTTGACTTGATTATCAATCTTTCTAATACGCTTCCACTTACGGCGTGTGAGCCGCCACCAGCGTTTGCTATGACGTTTACAACGACTTATCACCTGACTAAACTCGGCAAGCACTTTATTTCTCAAGCGGTATAGTGAGCGGATATACCGTCCATTGTAAATATGTGTGTCTTGCCCGTCATGAGAGACTATCGGGTGGATTTCGCCTATATCAACGCCTACGACTTCTTCATCTGTTTCGATTGTTTCGGTTTCGTATTTATACGAAAAGTGGAGCGTCCATTGTCCGTAGTTATAGCACAAATCAATTGTTGCGATATGTTCTGTTTTAGACATATCAAAGTTGCTTGGCAAAGGTATATCTATTTTGGGTTTACCTTTTGCCAAAGAGAGTTCAACACGTTTGCCAAAAAGCGTACCCTCAACAAAGCGGATAGCAGACTTTTTGAATCGTGTTGTCAGATAGTTTTTTTGCTTGTTAGGCGGTTTCGGTTTTCTAACATTACCGCTCTTTTTTAAAGCGGAATAGGATTTCCAAGACTTAAAGTAACGTTCCCGAACCGCTTGTCTGCTTTGCGAATGTAAGAGTGGATTAGAAAGTTGTTTGTCTATCCACCCTTCGCAATTTTTACCGATATAGAAGTCTCTATGAGCATGCGGATAGCCACGGTGCCATTGGTACATATCCATTTGATAGCAACAGGCATTCCAAACAGCAGCAGAGGCAGCGTTGACTTCAGAAAATATCGGTTGTGCTTCTATTTTCAGTATTTGGGTCCGGTGAAAACTTGGCATTATACACCTTTTTGGTCCTCAATGTATTGCTTTAGCACGTCAAGCGTAACATTACCCGCACTTGCTACGAATTTTGAACGTGTCCACAAACATGGCAAGCGACGTGTGAGTGTTGGAAACTCATTACGAAGAATCTTTGCCGTATAGCCTTTGATTTTACCGATTACACTTGTAACCGATACGTCAGGCGGAATACTCGCAAGCAAGTGGATATGGTCAGGCATACTTTCAACTTCACGAACAATATATTGATAGGCTTCTTGTTGCTCAAAAATTAAGGTTTTCAAACGCTCTTGGATTTCGGGAGATAGAACAGAACGCCGATATTTCGTACACCAAATGATATGATATTCACAAGCATATAGTGTCGTGCCTATTGAAATATATTTGTGGTCATTATTAGTAATGTTCATACTATTAATTATACCACAAAGGATAGTTATTGTCAAGTCAATTTGTAAAATATATTAGTTTTTGATAGGTCAACCGATTAACCGATACGACATCCCAAACCTAAAGGATTGGGTTTTGTAGCGGAAGATTAGATAAATGCCCCTACATCGCAATAGAGAGATTTTATTTTTCGCAAAAAATATTAAACAATTCTTGACAAATTCCGACAAAATAAATTATAATTAAAAAAATCTGATACAGAGGGAGGTAACTACCGTGCGAAAAATTGCTATTCTTTTCTACCTGATAGCATCTGTTCTGTTTTTGTATCGTATGAGTGATGCAAAACTTCTCGTAGCGGATGATTTTAAAGGTAAACTTAACAATAAGTATTGGAAAGGTCAGGACGAGTCATGGAAAGTAAAGGGCGGTCACCTGGAAATCGAGAGACTCGGCGGAGACGGCAATGGAGAAGCGGATTTCGGATATGGGTTGATAGAATTTGAAGATTTCGGGCTTCACCTTGACTTCTATCTGTTTGACGATGATGATTTTCCGAGCAAGATGGAGCTCCTGTTTCGCGCTAACGAAGACTTACACTTCTATCAATTAATTATCACGCCTGAAAATGGATTTGGTCGTCCGAACTCCGCGCGTTGGTACAAACGCGAAGGGAATGATCGGGGTACCTGGAATGAGTATCGTGATTTCAGAGCTGAGTTCCCGTTTCCTGTTACGACAAAGGAATGGTACACGCTGGCATTACTTGGAAATGGTAACGATTTTCAACTCCATATAAAGAAGCAGGGTGAACTCGTTTATGAAAAGGTTACTGAGTGGACGGATGACAAGAATCTCCATCCCAAGGGAGTGCTCGGAATTCATACCAACCAACTCCAACACTATTACATTGACAACCTTTTCCTTTACGATAACCCGCGCGAGGTAAATCTCGCTGTTGAACCCGAAGGCAAACTCGCCTTAATGTGGGCGAACCTCAAACAGTAGTCGTTCTGTGTTTTAGAAAATTGGTATGCTTGACACTAAAAAGCAGAAGTAGCTCTAAATTATTGCGATTTTCTGCAAAAAAGTGTTGACACTAATTTGCATTTTAAGGTACACTCTGATAAAGTACTCTGCGGGCAAATGATTTATCGGCAATTGACTCGCGGAACACAGAAGCATTATAACCGTTGTAGAGACCAAGGACAGGGTCGGACACCCTGATGAAAATCGAAGTTGTTTGCCAGCTGTCTCTTTGACAACTCTACAACAAGTGTTGGGGTGGCACATTAACAACCCACGGCAACAAACAGAGATGGGTTCGATCTATTTCGAGATCGGAGCCTATACTGATAACAACCAGACAGGAGGTATTGGATATCATGAAACTCTATGTGAGTATAGTCATTTTCGCTCTTGTGGGCGGTATGGCTATGGTTTCAGCCAACGATTTGGCGTTTTACTCGGGCCCAACCAATCCGGGTTGGATTTCCGACAAGGCAGTTGCTGAAAATGTGAAGGCGATTAAGAGCGATCCCGGTGTTAAGGCATTGTTTAACAGTATCGAAGATTTCGGTGATGGCGATGAAGTCGGCGACAATTCCCCTCTCGCAAAGTGGTGTGTGGAACATACGGGCAACGGGCAGCAGGATGTTATTATCCTCGCCTGTGGCACCACACCGAGTGGGCTTTATCCGTTTCCGAACAAAAAGCCTGACGGCTCTAATGTAGAAAACTTCATTGAAGAAGGTAACGTTGTCATTAACGTGGCGGATTGGATCTTCTACATGAGTTACGAGGGCGGGATACGGAGTCCAAATAATGGTAGGGACGGTGCTGCCAATGTCTTTGATATCCCCGGGTTAGGCTTTGACGACCGGGGTGATAAGTTTGAAGCAACTGCGGTTGGGAAAACGGCTATCCCTTCATTCAAGCCGTTTAATTCCTCCCGTCCGTGGCACCTTGAGAAATTCGAGAAATCGGATTGGGATGTCGTTGCCCTTGCTTTAGCTGATAAAAATACGGCGGATCCAGCAGTCGCAATCAGCAAGACACCAGGCAAAGATGGTACCGGCATGATTGCAGCTATGTGGCAGGTAGGTGCTCCTGAATGGCCAGAGAAACCGGATATACGCGGTATTGGGGTTGCTGAATTCATCAACAATTGGCTCGCGGAAGAGGGCACATTTGATGTTGAAGCCAAGAACAAATTAGCGACAACTTGGGGTTCACTCAAGGCGGGTCGTTAATTTCGGACACGCTGGTGTTGGGGTAGCAGCAAAGTTATTTCAACATCTCTGATGGGGAATTTCCTGTTTGCCATCCAAGGTGGGCAGGGAATTCCCTTTTTTGTTGCGCTATCGGATATGGCGATAGAGTCGCGCGAGTTTCTCTGGTGAAACCCCGAGGAAATAGAGCAAAGTAATGAGCCAGTTGTTTAGTGTTGTCCGGACAATACCGCCGGTTTCCCAGCGTCGGGCGGAGATGTGGATACAAGGACTGACGAGCGTTGTTTTCCCAAGTTTCCGTAGTTCTTTTGAAAATTCCATCTCCTCCAGAATTGGAATCTCCGGGAAACCCCCGATTTTATCAAAGTTGGCGCGTGCGAGAAAGATACCGCTATCCCCATAAAATACCTTCAGATATCTACCGCGGATATTTCCCACGAGCTCAATCATACGATAGAGGAGACTCTTTCCATCAATCTTCTGTTGAAACCCACCACCGATGTAACCCGATGACAGCGCGGTTTCTACGGCTGCCAATGCGCCCGATTCAAGCCAAATATCTGCGTGTAGGAAAATTAGGATGTCCCCTGTCGCTGCCGCTGCACCTGCGTTTAACTGCTTTGCCCTTCCACGTACTGATGTTAGCACCTTCCCATAATTCTCGGCGACAGGGATTGAACCGTCCGTACTTCCACCGTCTACGATGATGAGTTCGTGGTATTCCTGTTCCGACTGGAGTTGAGACAGCGTTTTTTCTAAAATCTTTGCTTCGTTCAGGATAGGGATAATAATTGATATTTTCCGTACCATCGCCATGTGCGGACCTAAAGGTTTGTTTGCGATGCCTGACACAAGGCAAGTATCGGAAAGACAGACGCATAAATCGGGTCGGCGTAGCCACCGATGATCTCCCAATAGATACCGACACACTGCTCGGGCCATGAGCCATCTTCTCGTTGGTGTTCGAGCAGGAACGCCATTCCCTCTTTAGCGGCGTGCTTGTCTGGATTGGCGAGTAGGAGGGCATAAGTGCTCCAAGCCGTCTGCTCCACTGTGCTTTCGGTCGGGTTTCCAAACATATCTTCTCCCCAACCCCCATCCGCATTTTGGGTGCGTTCGAGCCATTCAACACCACGTTGGATTTCAGGGGCACTTTCCTGCCCAGCTTTGATGAGTGCTATTATGGCGCAGGCAGTGCCGTACGTATCTTTCGCCAGCCACAGGTCTCGCCAATAGCCATCTCGATATATTTGTCGGCGTAGCCAATGGATTCCACGATTGATCTCACTCTGAACATCTGGTTTATCAGGGACATCGCTTTGGTTAAGCGCGAGGAGTGCTTCAATAGCATGCGCGGTGATACTCACGCAACCCACATCTCCTTGACCGGGTTGATATGTACTCCAACTACCATCGGGACTCTGCTGTGTCTTTAACCATGCGATCCCGCGATGTACTGCTTGATCTAATGCCTCACGGTCGGTGGGAATACCCACAAAGAGCGAGCGGATCAGTGCAAGGGTGCCGAGTGCTGTATCGTCAGCGTCACTCGGTAGGGGCGAGGTTACCTCGTCTTTACAATCCTCTAATCCTGAAAATGCCCATCCGCCATTGGCGTTTTGGTGTTTGATGAGCCATTGCACAGCGCGTTTCACTTTATCTGTGAGTTCATCTGTAGGAGGCGTTTGTAACCCCGATTCATTATGTGTGGCATACACCTCTGTTAGTGCGATGATACTCAGGGCAGTATCCCATACATTGAGGTTTAGTGCTTCTCGGCACCCACCATCGGGGTTTCGCGTCGTGCGGAGCCAGTCGATTCCGCGTTCAATAAATGCCGAAATTTCTTCATCTGCCGTCCATTTTTTTTCGAGTTCAATGAGTGCAAGGACAGAAAGAGCGGTGATATAGTTTACCCGAAACCAGCTGCCATCGCTGAGGACATGCGATTTCAACCACGCTGTGAGTGACGCAATCATCTCAGGGCGTTTGCTTGTATTCAGTTCAATCATGATAAAGACGGGCACGAGGGTATGTTGTTCGGCGATGAATAGCGCGTCGAACATTGGCGTGTTGAAGAGAGCGACGGGTGGCAAACGGTGTCTGGGCGGTTTCAATCGACTGCCGAGAAATGGGATTTTCGTCAATTGTCTCGCCAGTTTCATGAGAGGCAGCGCGTTTTCTGATAAGGTCAATTCTGTCCAATCAAACTCGTTAAAGGCGGCGTAAGCCAATTTAACCAAGGCGAGCTGCGACACGGATTGGGGCGCGGATGCCAGCACCTCTTCAACGGATGGATCAGGTGCTTGTTTCTGAACCTGCTCCAGTATTAAGCGGACAAATAGGGTCGCTTCTGTATTTGATATGTTTGCCGTATCTAATCCCCATCCCCCATCTTCATTCTGATTTGCGATGAACCATTCGGTTAGGGCAGGGTCCAGTGTCTCGCTTCGGATGAGTTCAATCCAAGCATACGCGCAGGTAGGGAAAGTACTTGAGGAGAGTTGTCCTTCAAAGTTGCCACCTTCACCCTGTTGTGAGAGCAAATCGGTAGTACCGCGCGTTAATGCAGATGCGACCTGTTTCTTCATATTCTATCCTTTATGTCCTACTGAATTGTGATGCATAGTTTAGCATGTGACGGCTCCGAGTGTCAAGTTTTCTCGTGCCAGATATTCGTCTCGGAAAATTTGATAAATTGCGCCCAATTTTTCTCGGTTATGCTATAATGAGGCATTCATATATGAAAAAGAAGGAGCGAAACAAATGGCAGATATTATCAAAGGTGCCGTCCTCGGGTACGGAGCGGCATTTAATATGGGCAGAGCCCACGCAAATATGATGCAAAACACCGAGGGCATCGAATGTGTTGCTGTCTGTGACATTGATCCAGACCGAACAAAGGCGGCGGAAGAAGATTTTCCCGGAATCCGCACCTATAACACAGTCGAAGACCTCAACGCGGATGACGGGATTGATCTCGTCGCCAACGTCCTCCCGCATAGCTTGCACTGTGCGCCAACCGTGGCGAGTCTTAAAGCGGGCAAGCACGCCATCGTTGAAAAACCGATGTGTGTTACAATCGCGGAAGCCACCGAGATGATCACGACTGCTGAAGAGAACGACGTTATGTTGTCCGTTCACCATAATCGGCGATGGGATGCCGATTTTTGGACACTTCGTGAACTCGTCCATTCCGGTATTATCGGTAAAGTCTTTAACGTTGAGATGTGGGGCGGTGGTTATGGCAGACCTAATCCTGATTGGTGGCGCAGCGTCAAGGCAATCTCTGGTGGACAATTCTACGACTGGGGTGCCCATTACCTTGATTGGCTACTCAACGTTCTTGAAGCCCCTATGATTAACATCACCGGCTTCTACCAACCGAACCTCGTCTGGGATGATATTAGTAACGAGGACCACGTCCAAGCGATTATTCGGTTCGCAGGTGGAGAAGTGGTTGCAGATGGCGCGATGGCAAACATTCAGATGTCTAACATCGCGAAAATTGGTGGACCGCGGTGGAAACTGCTCGGTTCACACGGTGCTATTACCTCCGAAGGCAACGGATTTAAAGTGCTATCCGAAGTCGAAGGACAACCGAACGAGCAGGAGGTCGGTCATCATGGCAGACCTGGCCCGAGTTACTATCAGAACATCGTGGCTCATCTAAACGATGGCACACCTTTACTTGTGACACCGGAATCCGCTCGTCGCGTTATTGCTGTAATGGATCTGGCAGAAAAGTCCGCTAAGACCCATCAGGCGGAGACGGTGCCTTACGAGTTTGAATAGCGGCATATCTGCTTCGAGGATGGGGTTTCCGTATTCACGTGATAAGTTTTTGTCCCCATCCTCATTCCTCCGACTTTTATTAACAAACTTTTAACCTCATCGTTCAATCAAAGAAATAAATTTACAAAAAAATATGAAAGCCATTGTTTTTGAGAAAATCCAGCAATTACGTATTCACGAGAAACTCATCCCCACGCTTGCTATTGGAGATGTGCTTATCCAGATGGACCTCTGCGGTATTTGCGCATCTGACCTCGCTGCACTCCGTGGAGATGTGTCGGACTATGCCCCACCCGTCGTGATGGGACATGAACTCGCAGGCGTGATAGTAGAGAGTCGACACCCGGATGTCAAAACTGGAGAACGGGTTACCATCAATCCAATGCTCTCTTGTGGCGTGTGTGCCGAATGCCAGAATGACTTAGATAAATATTGCAATACCGTTGAAGGTATCGGGCACGACATTGACGGTGGCTATGCCGAATACATGCGGATGCCAAAGCATGGCGTGGATACGGGTAAGCTTATCCGAGTACCGGAGAGTATTCCGCCGGAAGAACTGCTCTTTCTGGAACCTTTGGGCTGTTGCCTGAATGCGATGCGAGAAACCTTTTTCAAAGATTCCGTCGCCATCCTCGGTGCCGGTCCCATCGGTTTGATGTTCACGCAATTGGCGAAGCGCGCGGGTTTAGCAACCTACGTGGTGGAGCCGTTACCTCACCGCAGAAGTGTTGCCGAAACCCTTGGTGCAGACCTCACTTTTGATACCTCACCTGAGGCGGTCGCACAGCTCCAAGAAATTACCCGTGGTGGTGTTGATACTGTCATCTCTGCAACCACTAACGACGCTTCTGCAATTGCACTGGCTTTTGAGATTGTGCGCAGAGGTGGGTGCCTCAACTTCTTTGGGCTTGCCCCAGAAGGTGAAGAACTCCGCGTCAATCTGGAAGAATTTCATTATGCGGGTCATAAACTGATGGCTTCATGGGCATTTTCTCGAGCCAGCCTTGAAGAATCCAAACAACTTCTAATCGAGAAATCACTCAATTTTGAACCTTTGCTAACCGATAGATTTCCGATTGCACAGGGTTTAGCAGCGTTCGATAACGCTGATGCGCGGCTGGGTGTCAAAACAGTCGTGCATCCGTAATGGTGCCATTCAGTTTTTGACATTTTCGTTCATTTGCGGAGGAAGTCGCCATCGGGAGTTCACTCCTACACTGCGTATCGCTGAATTGAAATATTAATCTGGCAGGAGAACTGAATACCTCTGAAGATTTTTTTGACTTTCCTCTACTTTTGTGGTATTTTTAACGTGACTATCGAACAGCACACAAGGAGATACTAACTGAAATATGATTCTCGGTGCACATGTGTCCGCTTCGGGGGGCTTACACAACGCCATTAAAAATGGCGAAGAACTTCACTGTGACACGATCCAAATTTTCTTGAGAAACCCGAATCGGTGGCAAGCAAAACCGCCGACTGCCGCGATCATTGAAAAATTTCGTGACGCTTGGAGGGCATCCGCCATTGGAGATGTAATTGTTCACGATATTCACTTGAGTAATCTTGCCTCGCCGAAAACGGAGGTGCTTGAGAAATCACGCCAACAGTTTCAGGAACAGATGGAACTTGCGTCTATGCTCGGTCTCCACTATATTGTTACACACCTCGGCGCACACCTCAATGAAGGCGAGGCGTTCGGTTTAAAACAGTTGAACGAGAGTTTCGATTTCCTCTTTGAAAACGTTGAAGCACCGGATGTCACCGTTCTCCTTGAGACCACGGCTGGACAAGGCACGAATCTCGGCTACTGCTTTGAACATCTGCGCGATGTTATCGGTATGTCGAAATACCCAGATCGATTTGGGGTCTGTTTGGATACATGCCATGTCTTTGCCGCTGGTTATGACCTGCGGACCGAAGCTGACTGTGAAACAACGTTTAATCGGTTTGATGACATTGTTGGTCTCACACGATTACAGGCTTTCCATCTCAACGACGCAAAATCAACCTATCAGAGTCGCGTAGATCGGCATGAACACATTGGCGATGGCAACATCGGTACAGCTGCATTTGCATATATCCTCAACGATTCTCGATTTGCGGAAGTTCCACTCATTATTGAAACGCCACAAATGGAAACAATGCACGAGACAAACCTCTCGACTTTGCGGAAATTAAAGTCGTAGGCACGTCTATAATGTTAAAGTAGAAACCGGCGGAGATTAAAGTGTGTCTATCGGTTTTTGGGAAGTAACCTTTCTTATTATCCTTTTTTTAGGAATCGTTATTGTATCACGCCTCGTGGAACGCTTTCAAACCAAGCGGATTTGTCCTGAATGTGGATTAGCAATCCGGACGCACACACCGAATTGTCCGGTGTGTGGACGTAATTTTCCAACAAAGGTATAACATCATGGAAAAAACGAAATTAAAGATCGGCGGCATGTCCTGTCAACATTGCGTCAAAACTGTAACCGATGCGCTCACGGAACTTTCGGGTGTTCGGCGTGCGAAGGTAAATTTACGCAAAGCGGAGGCTATTGTGCATTTTGATGCCTCTCGTATTACGACTGCGAATCTCACAGAGGCAATAACTGCAGTAGGTTTCGAGGTCCTTTAATATACCAGAGGCAGTAAAAACGGAGGTTTTTGATGAAAAAATTTCTCCTGGCAATTTTTATAATGTCTTTGAGTATCATTGGATGTGAAATCCCATATACAGGTCCAATGCTAACAGTTGACCGTGTGGACCAGTATCTTCATAGTACTGGTGAAGATAATGTATGTCTACAAGATGGATTTGATTCAATCTGTATAAAAGTTATCCCAGGTTCCGAAGGTCCCAGAGGTCCCAGAGGTCTCAGAGGTCCCGAAGGAGAACCAGGAAGTCCCGGTGTAAACGCTCCAATCATCCACATTCATGAAAGAAGCATCTTTTATGAGTTCTATTATGAAGACAAACTTGTCCTCCGGGCAGAAACGCAAGCGGATACCTCCGAACTCTTAGAATTATTAGCGGTACAACAAAGCAACCAGGATGATGGTGGTAACAGCGATGATCCGACAATGCCAATAGCCCAGTCAGTTATACGTGAAAAAGTAGGGTGGACCGTGTGGATAACCCATCCAGATACAGATGGTGATGGACTCGGGGACACACCCGAGCGGGCAGGAACAAATTTTAATGTGGATACCGGACTTCAGGTCACAGTACACGCCAGAGATGAAAGTGGCTTTGTGCACAACCTTACTGCATCATACGAGGAAGATGAAAATGGTAATCAAATCCGGGTAGTAAGGAATGTTACACAAATCAAAGGTGGTCCCGGCGGAGATGCCCTTCAATTCTTCGTTTTAACGAAACTAAATGAAATAGTTATTAACGTCATCGGTTTATTCCCCGAACATGAAGCAATATTTACAATGACAGACGGTCAGGATGGTGTAAGACCCGTAAATTCTACATTTCACCTGAACCTTCTGTGAAATTGGTGATTTAGCGATCAACAAATGTTTAAATCGCACTGCCGTTGATTAAAATAAGAACGGAGATTGTTGATGAAAAAATTGCTCCTTGCAATTTTTATAGTGTCTCTGAGTATCACTGGATGTGAAAACCGTTATACAGGTCCCATACTAACGGTTGATAGTGTAGACAGGTATCGTCACTCAGTTGGTGAGGACACTACCTGTTTGCTTGTGGGGTTTGATGCTGTTTGCGTAAAGGTTATCCCGGGACCGCAAGGACCACCGGGACCGCAAGGACCACCGGGACCATCGGGACCACAAGGACCCCAAGGAGAACCGGGAAACCCTGGTGCTAACGTCCCTATCATCCATATCCATGAAAGGAGCATCGTTTATGAGTTCTATTATGAGGACAAACTTCTTTTGCGAGCAGAAAAGGAGATGGATACCACCGAGATTCTGGCACAATTGACAGCGCAAGAGGAAACTGAGTTAGAAGAACACCTCGGTACTATTTTGCCACCAGATGTCAATACCGGTGGCAGTAATAACAATGGTGGTCCCCCCGGCACCCGCAACAACGGTAATAATGGCGGCAACAATGGTGGAGGCAACAACGGCGGTAATGGTGGTAATGGTGGCACCAATGGTAATGGCGGCAACGGTGGCAACGGTGGAGGCACCGATGGCAATGGTGGTGGCACCAATGGTAATGGCGGCAACGGTGGCACCAATGGTAATGGTGGTAATGGCGGCAATGGTGGCAATGGTGGTAATGGTGGTAATGGCGGCACCAATGGTAATGGTGGTAATGGCGGTAACGGTGGCACCAATGGTAATGGCGGCAATGGTGGCACCAATGGCAATGGTGGCAACAATGGTAATGGCGGTAATGGTGGCAACGGTGGCACTAACGGGGGCAACGGCAACGGTGGTAATGGCGGTGGCAACAATGGAGACGATCCGGCAACCCCAGGTTCTATTGATACGCACCGAGTTTACCCTCTAAAGGATGGCGAATTGGATACAAGTAAAAGCGTAGGGTGGGTAGTCTGGGTATACTATCAAGATCCAATCCCCACACATCGTGGAACTACAATTGGAACCAGCGGATTTGGGATTGAGATATATGTGGATGGTAACCGTCATCCAGATATAAACGCGGACACATTTGTGGTACAAGCCGACGGCATCGATGATCAGGGTAATCCGGATCATAACATTCAGTTCTTTGTTTCATCTAAGGCGTATGAAGGTCAAACTCCTGCGGCTACGATAGAGATTAGGGTAACGGGTTTACTATCCGCCAACCATGTATCAACATTTACGCTTCCGAACACGGTAACTCCAGAAGGAAGTACCTTCCAAGATAAACCGCTGGAATCTGGTAATTAGCTGAATCAGCAGAGGAACAAAAAGGAAAGATTCTGTTAGATTGAGGTTTGGGGTACAAAACCTCCTCGAATAATCAAGCACCTTAAAGTGTGTAGTCTATGGACACAGCAAGAATTCAGGTAAAAGCAGGCGATGGCGGGAACGGATGCATCAGTTTTCGCCGAGAAAAATATGTCCCTCGCGGCGGTCCTGACGGTGGGGACGGTGGCAATGGTGGGAATATTGTTATCATCGCTACTTTGGGGATGAGTACGCTGATCGATCTGCGTCATAACCCTCGTCAAGTTGCTGAAAAGGGCGGACATGGCACCGGTAAACAACGAGACGGTGCTGACGGCGCGGATCGCGTTGTTAAAGTTCCGACCGGTACTATTGTCAGAGACTTGGAAACAGCGGAACTCCTTGCGGATCTGACAGAACCTGGTGAAACTGTTGTTGTCGCACGTGGCGGGATCGGTGGCAAAGGGAATGCCCGCTTCAAGAGTAGCACGTTCCAGGCACCGCGCGTCGCCGAGAAGGGAGAACCGGGAGCAGAACGCGAGATAAGCCTTGAGGTCAAACTCATCGCCGATATAGGATTGGTCGGTTATCCAAACGCTGGTAAATCGACACTGCTGGCGCGAACCTCTGCCGCAACTCCGAAGATAGCGGCGTATCCGTTCACCACGCTCCGCCCGAATTTAGGGGTTGTCCGCATCAATCGAGAGCAGAATTTTGTGCTTGCCGACATCCCCGGATTGATAGAAGGTGCGCACAAAGGTGCAGGTTTGGGACACCAGTTCCTACGTCACATTGAGCGCACCAAAATGCTGATCCATGTCATCGACTTGAGTGCGACAGATGGACGGGATCCGATCAAGGACTACGAGCAACTCAACCTCGAACTGAAGTATTACAACGAACTCTTGACAAAACTTCCGCAAATTATTGCCCTCAACAAAATAGATATGCCGGACGCTGCAGCGAATTTGGAACGTGTCCAAGCGTATTTCGATAAGCGGAAGGTTTTCCCGATCTCTGCGGTTACGGGTGAGGGTGTGAATTCACTTATGCAACAAGCCTACCGTTCCTTACAATACCTTGAAGCACGCGCCCGAGAGGAAGCAGAGACGACGATTGTCTTTGAACAGGAATTCCCTTCAGAGCCACGCGCACGATTTGAACTCTCTGAGACCAAGGAGGGTTTTATTGTCAGCGGAGCGGAACCGCGCCGTGCTGTCCTCATGACTGACATGGAAAACGAGCAAGCACTCATCCTACTGTACCGGAAATTGAAAAACATGGGAGTGATGAACGCACTGGAGCGCGCAGGTGCTGCGGAAGGAGACACTATTCAGATTGATGAATTTGAGTTCACCTATAGCCCACGGGCAATGCAATCTGGCTGAACAACGCGCCTGTTTGTCAGATGTAAAACGCGTTGTCGTGAAGGTCGGAAGCAGCACCATTTCAGAAGGTGCGAATCTCAATGAAGATGCACTCCATGGGCTTGTCCACGATTTAGCACTCGTTAAACAGGACGGTGTGGAGGTTATCCTCGTCACATCTGGGGCAATCGCCGCAGGCTGGCCACAACTCGGTCTAAAGCAGCGACCACAGACGCTACCGCTTTTACAAGCCGCTGCTGCTGTTGGACAGATCCAGTTGATGGCGGTTTACGAGGAGCTATTTCGCAACTATGGGCAGCAGGCTGCACTCATGCTCCTTACACGCGACGATTTCTCTAATCGGGAACGCTACACTCGCATGAACGACACGATGCGTGCCCTTCTCCATCTCAACGTAATACCGATTATCAACGAAAACGACACCGTTGCGGTTGACGAAATCAAAGTCGGCGATAATGACACTCTCTCTGCTTATGTGACAAACCTCGCCCAAGCACAACTCCTCGTTATCCTCTCAGACCAAGCAGGCTTTTACACGGCAGACCCAAGACACGACCCTAACTCAGAATTGATTCACACTGTCACATCTATTTCAGAGGATATCTGGCAAGCCGCTGGGGCAGCTGGCACAACGAGTGGCACGGGTGGGATGGTGACAAAGTTGCGAGCCGCCGATATCGTTACCGGATCCGGAGAGATGATGGTGATGGCGCACGGACGGGAACCACTTGTTGTAACAAGACTCTTGAAGGGTGAGCTTCTCGGGACGTTGTTCCTCCCAAACTCCCGTATCTCTGGACGAAAACGGTGGATCGCCTATTCTCGCCCTCCTAAAGGTAGGCTCTTTGTCGATAGCGGGGCACAAGATGCCCTTGTGCAAGGCGGAAAAAGCCTATTGCCCGCGGGCATCCGACGCGTTGAAGGCGATTTTGACTATAGTGATACGGTTTCGTGTCTCACTGAAAATGGAACAGAATTCGCACGCGGTTTGGTGAACTATAACGCTGTAGAGACTGCGAAACTTGCGGGGAAACACACGAAGGATATTGAGAACATTCTCGGCTACCGCGATTACGATGAAATCATACATCGGGATAATCTCGTATTGCTCGACTGATACTATGCGCTAAACAATGCCAATACGGTTGAAAACCACCGCCACCGAGGGAAGAATTGGATTTTCAAACTACCTTGAAAATTTTCTAAGCGACATGCTATAATGCTAATGTCCATTTCACTTAGGATTTATCAATCGTGTGGCTTCTTGCTTCTTAAGTATAAGGAACACTATGAACGGAAACATTCAAAAACTGATCCAATCACAGGCACGAAAAGCAAAATCGGCGATGCGTGTTTTATCACGGAGTTCCGTCGATGTCCGAAATCATGCCCTTTTAGCAATGGCTGAGAGTCTACAGAATTCCAAAGATAAAATTCAGGCAGCAAATCGCATTGATCTCGAAAATGGCGAAAAGACTGAAGTCCCTGCACCTCTCATGCAACGCCTCTTGTTAGATGACAAGAAAATCGAACGGATGGTAGACAACCTTCGCCAAGTCGCGGCACTTCCCGACCCGATTGGTGCGGTGATCAGCATGGGTGAGCGTCCCAACGGACTTAAAATCGGTACAGTCCGTGTGCCTATTGGTGTTGTCGGTGTCGTTTACGAGTCACGACCTGACGTGACCGTGGAGGTATCAGCACTCTGCATCAAATCTGGAAACGGTGTTATCCTCCGTGGCGGCTCCGAAGCAATTAACTCCAACGCGACGCTCGCGAATATCCTCAATGATACAGCTGCCGCAGAAGGCGTTCCAGATGCTATCCAGTTTGTTAACACGACCGACCGACAGGCAGTTTACGAACTTATCCGTCTACCAGAATACGTTGATCTCGTCATTCCACGCGGTAGTAATGAATTCGTCCAGCTTTTGATGAAGGAGTCCGCTGTCCCTGTTTTAGGGCACGCCGACGGCATCTGTCATATTTATGTTGATGAAGCCGCTGACCTTGATATGGCAAACAGGATTTGCATGAATGCGAAGGTTGGCTACAAGGTTGCCGTCTGCAACGCCGTAGAGACACTCCTTGTCCATAGCGATGCTGCTGAGAAATTCCTTCCCGCTTTCTGTGATAAGTTGCAGGGCGCGGATGTTGAAATCCGTGGATGCGAACGGACACAGCAAATCTATCCGGCCACCAAACCAGCTACCGAAGAAGATTGGCGCACAGAATATCTCGACTATATCCTCTCCATTCGCGTGGTGGACGATATGGACGCGGCGATTGAACACATAGAAGCGTATGGCTCACATCACTCAGACGCGATTATCACCGAAAGTTATAGTGCCTCGCAGCGTTTTCTCAAAGAGGTGGACTCAGCTGCAGTCTATGTCAACGCTAGCACCGTCTTTACTGACGGCTACGAATTTGGATTGGGTGCTGAGGTTGGGATTAGCACGCAGAAACTCCACTCCCGCGGTCCGATGGGCCTTGAAGGATTGACGACGTATAAATATATCGTCTATGGAGACGGTCAGGTGCGTGAGTAGTTTCGCTGCGCGCTTTTCAGTCACTTCATGCCGAACAACGCCTCCCAAACAGAACCTTCTATTCTCAAAAATGTCCTTCTTATTGCGCCACTTAGCCTGATCGGACATGCCGGTACATTTCTCATCTACGTTGTTCTCGCCAATTGGTTTGGCGACCCGTCGGAGATGGATTTCATCTATTACTATTGGGGGATCGCTGGATTCCTGATTCAGCTGCTCAGCAGTGCCTCCGCTTATTCTGTCCTTGTTCCCCTATTAGCAGAAGCCCGGGCGAAAGGTGAAACTGAGGCACAACGCTGTGTACAATCCATTTTTTCCCGCTATATTACAGTAATACCGTGGCTCTGCTGTCTTCTTGTTGCTATTTCGTGGGCAATCTCCCAACTTTTTTTTCCAAATGCTGGACTCGCACCCATTACCACAATTGGCATCGTATGTGGGTTCCTCTGCTTCGCGATTATTGCATCAGTCCGCTGGATGCTCAAGGCGGTATTAGACACCTATCAAGCATTTCAACTCCCTGTTATTGTGCAAGGGCTTTGTGCTGCCCTTGTCATTGGAATTATCTATCTATGTAAACCGTCCCTAACTTGGTTCAGTATACCGCTTGCGCTGATTCTCGGTGAACTTTTCCAAGTGCTTGTTTTATTCCCAAAATGCTGTGCTATTCTGAACCTACAAGTACACCACCTGAAACTGGATTTACGGGCGACATCTTACACCGAACAATTCCACCATCAATGCCTACTTATGATGGGAGCAGCGATTGCCGATGGGTTAAACCCTGTCATTGATAGAGGAATGGCAAGCACATTAGGTGCGAGTTCCGTCTCAAAACTTGATTACGCACTCCGCTTGTGCGCAATTCCTGAAAGACTCACAGGTGGAGCACTCCCCGTTCTACTCTCGCATTGGGCAAAGATCTTTTCATCTGAGTCCCAAGGAGAAAATAGCGCACCGACCAACGGAACGCAACTACAACGAAGTGTCTGGCAAGGTGTTATTGTGTTACTGATCCTGATGGTGCCATTCTTAATAGGTTTTTATTTTCTTCGGGAGAACGTCGTCTGGGTTTTGTATGGGCACGGCGAATTGTCTGAGTCGGGACAATTCCACATTGCCTCACTGCTCGGGGTCTATTTGTTGGGAATGCTTCCCCGTTTAATTAGCAGGTTGCTAATTCGCGCGCATCTCGCACGTCAAGCGCACAAAACCATTTTCACAGCAACCCTCATCAGACTTATCCTAAATCCCTTTCTCAATTGGATTTTCATGCGGTATTGGGGGTTAGAGGGCATCGCGTGGTCAACAGCGTTGTTGTCTTATCCGATTTTTGCGTATATTGCGGTTACGTTTTGGCAGCGGAGATGAATGGACTGAACTTCGGCGAAATCTTTCAGATAATTTGACGTAAGACCTCTCACATGAAGCATCCTCATTCTGCGCGTACGAGTAATCCCATCTACATTTCAACACCACAACATGAAACCTAACATCTGTACGAATCGTTTAGTATGCAGGTGTTGGGTTTTATACTGATCTGGGAGTGTTGAGCCAAATTCTTAGGACTTTTCACACCCCTTCTGACCTGACCTATGCCCTTAAGCCGAGTCCAAATTGATTCTAATGATTATATTATACAGAAACAGACAGGACTCGCAAACGGCTCTTTCAAGGGCAATACATTTATCTTGATTGCAAATCTACTGATTCATGAGGCAATCTCTACGTGCTGTTTGTGCAAGCACGATTTTGCGGTAAAGGAATACTATCATGGAAAAAATAAAATTAAAAATTAGTGATAGGTCTTGTCAACATTGCGTCAAAACAGGGATAAATGCCTTGACGGAGCTTGAAGGCATTCAGCGTGCGGAGATGGATCTGCGCAAAGGCGAGGCAGTTGTGCATTTTGATTCGTTACGCATCACGACTGCCAACGTCATGAAGGTCGTATCGAAAATAGGTTTTGAAGCAGTGGGAAAACCGGATATTTATCGTTAGGATTAAATAGAGAAGTCAAAGGCGCGGGGCTTGTCCAATGGGTACTAAATTTGAGCGAAACGTTCAGGGTAGTTTGAGGTGATACCTTGCACACCGAGTGCTCTCATCTCACGCATACGTGCGATGTCGTCTACCGTCCAGCACCATAGCGCGATACCGCGCCGTTGGACTTCGTAAGCGAATTCCGGCGTAATCAGTTGATGGTTAACATTTAGTAAACTGCTGCCGAGCTGCCCCAATTGTTGGCACAATTGGACAGGAGAGGTATCACTGTTATGATTTCCGATGAGCCATCCTGTTGGAATACGGGGATCCAATGCGCGGACCTCTTGTAAAACAGAAACGTGGAAGGAGATGATAACCACGGTCCCAATTGCATCCATCTCGTTGATTTTCTTGACAACCGCTTCACCGATGGTAGCGTCCTTAATTTCCAGCACCGCTATCGCGTTTCCACCGATGCATTTCAGTGCCTCAGTTAGGGTCGGGACCAATTCACGGGCGACTGTTCTCACTGTATTAGCATCCACTTGGATCCGTTCGCCTGCAAAATCAGGATGAAACCAGCCGCCGGCATCCGCTATCTTGATTGTTGCCAATCTGTTTTTTCTCACAGGACCACTGAGATTCGTCGTTCGATCCAACGTTGCATCGTGTATTGCGACAATTTCGTCATCCCTTGTCCCGTGCAGATCGAGTTCCACGGCATCCACACCGATTTCAAGGGCTTTTTTGAAAGCTGAGAGCGTATTCTCTGGAGCAGTTCCCGATGCTCCACGGTGTGCAATCCGAATCCATGGATGCATGATTTTTATCTCCTATAGCAATCGGGAGGTCGCCGCTGCTTGTTATTCGTTATTACTCTGTTTAATCTTCTTTAAAAGGGTCGTTCGACTCATACCAAGCAGCTCCGCTGTCTTGCTGTGATTGCCCGAAAATTCATCTAACACCAGTTCAATGAGTGCCTTATCCAACTGAGCGACAACCTCTTCGTAAAGTCCTCGCTTTTCTTGTGTGATAGCTTCTTTTGTAATGTCCTGTAAAACAGATTTGAGAGAGGTTTCCAAGTGTGAGGCACCGGTAGGGTCGGTCTGCTGACCTGTTCGGATCTCTGGCGGTAGGTCGTCTGGAAGAACCACGTCTGCGCGGCAGAGTGTCGCTGCACTTCGGATGCAGTTCTCCAATTCCCGGACGTTGCCGGGCCATAAGTAGTCTTGCAGCAATTTCATCCCTTCTTCAGAGATACCGCGGATCGGCTTACCAAGTTCTTCTTGTATGAGCTGCAAGAAATGTGTAACGAGTAACGGAATATCCTCTTGACGCTCCCGTAATGGCGGAAGATGGAGTGCTATACGTTTGAAACGATAGTAGAGATCCTCGCGAAACTGTCCCCGCTTTACCATTTCCCCAAGTTCCTGATTCGTGGCAGCGATAACTCGGACATCCACTTTAAGCTGCCGGGTTCCGCCCAATCGTTCGATCTCTTGTGTCTGCAAAGCGCGGAGCAATTTCATCTGTGATGTTGGTGTCATATTACCGACTTCATCGAGGAAAAGCGTACCACCGTTAGCCAACTCAAATCGCCCGGGTTTCCCTTCCTTTTTCGCATCTGTGAACGCTCCGGCTTCGTAGCCAAATAACTCGCTCTCCAAGAGTTCGTCTGGGAGAGCACCGCAATCGACGGGAACGAAGGGTGCGTCCTTCCGGGTACTGCCTGTGTGAATTGCGCGTGCGACCAAATCTTTACCCGTCCCCGTTTCACCTTCAATCAGGACAGTCATCGTGTTGCTTGCCATGATACCGATGAGTTTGTAGATCTCACGCATTTGGCTGCTCTTTCCAACCAGCCGGTGTCCGCTCTGCTCTGTTGGTGATTCATCTGCTATCTCCACGGGCAAAGTGCTGCGGACGGATTGCGTACGAAACGCACGTTCTAACACACTCTTGACAATATCCAGATCAATCGGTTTCGGGACGAAATCGAACGCTTGTAGGCGCATTGCTTCTATTGTCGTTTCCACATCGTCGTAAGCCGTGATGATAACCACAATTACCCACGGATGGTTGGCTTTAATTTCGGCTAATGCCTCCAGTCCACTCATCCCCGGTAATTTCACATCGAGCAAGACAACATCCGGTTTGTCAGCTGCAATGCGACGCAAACCTTCTTCAGCATTATTCGCAATACTGGGCCGATAGCCTTCGCTCTCTAAGAATTGCTGGAATGCCCAACAGATTTTTTCGTCGTCGTCAATTACCAATACATGTTTGATACTCCGACGCCTAAAGTCGTGGGATTCTTGTTTCGTCATTCGTTGCCTCCTTGTGAAGGTCTTACACAAACTCCACAAGCGTTTTAACTCTCCGTATAGCCTACGGCGAGTTTCTTTAGATTTACCGCAGCGTTTTGGTCTCTGTCTATTTCGGTATTGCACCAATCACATTTATAGGTTCGCTGCGATAATAAGAGTTCGTCTTTGACATATCCACAACTGCTACAGGTTTTACTTGATGCAAAGAATTGTGGGGCTTCTATAATAGGTATCCCAAGCACTTCTGCTTTGGATTTGAGTTTCTTAAGGAAACCGCCAAGTGCCGAATCTGATAATGCCTTGGCAAGTTTTCTATTCTTGAGCATGTTCGCAACTTTGAGTGTTTCTATTCCAATCGCACTCGCCATATTGACTATTTCTGTAGTCGCTTGGTGGTGTGCGTCATTTCGGATACAAGCAATCTTATAGTGGAGTTTTGCGACTCTTTCTTTTTGTTTATACCAGTTATTAGATAGAAACACCTTACGACTTAACTTGCGTTGCTCACGGGCAAGTTTTTTCTCATAGCGTTTCAGGGGTCTTGGGTTATCGTAGTGTTTTCCGTTATCCAATGTTGCCAGTGAGTTGATACCTACGTCTATGCCGATAACAGGGAGTCCACGCGTATCACGTGGGGGGATTGGTGTTCCTGTATCAACTGTGATAGATACAAACCAACGGTGTGCCGTTTTGGATATGGTAACGCCGATAATATCGCCCTCAAAACGCACCTCTTGAAACATTTTTACCCAACCGATTTTGGGCAACTTAATACGCTTTCCGTCTACCTTTACTGCTTGTTCGTCTGTCGTATAAGAAAGTCTATGTCCACGCTTTTTGAACTTTGGGAATCCGCTGACCTTATCTTTCCAGCGTTTTATGCCTTCGGATAGGTGTTTTATCGCATATAACGCAGCCCGTTGATCCTGTGCTTTTGTCCAGTCATACGCTTTCTTTCTCTGATTAAAGCGATTATTCAGATCAATGCCTGAATAAAATATGTCAGAATCCAAGCCTACTTTAAAATCAGCAAGGGCAGAATTACAAGCAAATCGGGAGTATCCGCATTGACTACGAAACCATGTGTCTTGTTCTGTAGTAACACGAAGTGCTATCTTATGCGATTTATGTGCCATTACGGTATTACCTTATCTGTGAAGTTTCCTTATCCCGTTGTAGCGGCGCGGCAGGTGCTACAACACCTACCGCTGATAAGGTAACACTATTATATCATATCAGCACTTGTATCGTCAAGAAAAAAGAGAAAAATTACTCGGCTTGACCCAAGCATAAATGCTTGGGATTGTTAAGAATTCCCTTCAATTATCAACAGTTCGTTTTCCGCCTTCTATTGATAATAGAAACTTTTTACCGTCATCGCTCATCTCATTGTTGGCTTCTTCTGCTTTCTCCTCTAATTTCTGCTTGAGAACTGGATAAGAATCCACGATTGGAACCTCGCTGAGGGATGTCAAAGCCGGTTTTTGTCCTTCCGCTCTTTCAGTTGCTTCAGCGAATCGCTCATTTTTTTGGGCAACGTGTGCTGCGTCTCGCTCTTTGAAATCTGGGAGAACCCGTTCAGCAAATAGCTCCAACGATTCACAGATATCCTCATGACGGTTCGCGCCAGCCTGCTGAATGAAGACAACTTGGTCTACTCCAGCCTCTTCCATTATTTCTAAGTGTTCACGGACCTGGTCTGGGGTGCCAATGCCTGCTCTACCCTCAGCTGGATCCTGTGTTGTTTGTCTATAAAGCTGCCAAATATCCGTTTCCCCTGGTATTTGCGAACCGTTGTGATAGTAATGTGCGAGTGCGAATCGGAAGAAACGCAAACCGTCTAAACCGCGAGCGACGGCAGTCTCTTCATTATTATGACATGAAAACCCTGATACCATGGCGATGTTCGGATTCGCCCGCTGCGTCAGGGGTTCACACTCCTTCTCGAAAATTTCATAATACTCTTCTACCCAGAATTTTGCTTCCTCAGCATCGACAAATGCGAACGTTAATGCACCAAGTCCATATTTGGCAGCATAGCGAAGACTGTCGCGGCTGGAACACGCCACCCACGGGGGTGGATGTGGTGTCTGCAGCGGTTTCGGCACGACATTACGGGGCGGCATCGAAAAGTACTGTCCGTCATAGCCTGAATAAGGCGATTGCGTCATCATTTTCGCCGTTTCACGCGTGCATTCCGCCCACATCTCGCGCTTACATTTCGGGTCAACGTTGAACCCGCCGAGTTCTATATGCGAGGCGGATTCTCCCGTGCCCCACTCCACACGTCCATTTGAGACCAAGTCAAGTGTGGCTATGCGTTCAGCGACGCGCGCCGGATGATTGTACGCTGGAGGCATCAGCACGATCCCGTGTCCTAACCGAATTTGTGTTGTCCGCTGGCTACACGCTGCGAGAAATACCTCCGGTGCCGATGAGTGTGAATACTCCTCAAGGAAATGGTGTTCAACTTCCCAAATATAGTCAAATCCGAGTGTGTCAGCCAGTTCTACCTGCGCTAACGCATCTTGAAAGAGTTTATGTTCTGCGCCGTCGTGCCATGGGCGTGGAATCTGATGTTCATAAAACAGCCCAAATTTCATATTTTAATTATACCTTGCGGTTAAATGTTAAATAACGTGAATCTGAAATTTAACGTCCCTTTATCGAATCCGCTCTCCATTTCATCTCTCTTCGGTGTGGAGACCCCATCCTTTAGGTTGGGGAGGAAACACCGCCCTCGTGTGTTAGACCATCACTTGTGGTCTAAAAATAAATTGTTTTTTCTTGACTAAAAGCGTCAAAAATGTTATACTATTTCTATCACGTTGGGGACACAACTACGCACGTTGCAAGGCGTGTCTGTCCCCTACCTATCGTAGTTGAAGGTTAAAAGCGTGATACGTGATAGTCCAATGAAACGCACCTACAAGTATCGGGTATATCCTACCCGCGATCAAGAACTGTGGCTGTTTGCCGAATTCAAGCATCAGAAACGGCTGTATAACTACATGCTTCAGATGCGTTCGCAGATGTATAACTACGGCTCTATATCGGTGTCTTGCTATGACCAGATCAATCACCTTGCAAATCTTCGTAAGAGGAATACCCATTACTCGGATCACTCGCAAGATATGCAGGTGCAGACCATCAAGCGTCTTGATGCTGCGTATGACCACTTCTTTGATAGGTGTAAAGACCCGAAAGAGAGAAAGAAAGGACACCCAAAATTCAAATCGTCTGTCCGTTCTGTGTCTTGGTCTTTGCGCAAACACAAACTCAAAACAGGTGAACGCGTTCGTCAAAACCCGATCCGTGAAACAGGTTCGCGCTTGGACAGATTGAAAGTCCCCAAACTCGGTGAAGTCAAAATCAGAATGCACCGTCCCTTCAGTGGAGACCCGAAAGAAGTCACATTGAAAAAAACGGCGCGCGGCTGGTATTGCTTCATCGTGTGTGAAGTGGCTGATACGCTGCCATGTATCCCGAAGTCCGCTTGTGGTGTGGACGTTGGTACGAAAGACTTTCTCACGGATTCTGAGGGTGAGAAGACCCCCAATCCTCGCTTTTACCGAACTGCCGAACGCAAACTTGCCAAACTTCAGCGGGATTTGTCGCGTAAGCAATACAAAAGCCGAAGATGGTATAAGGCAAAGGACGCACTCGCAAAGCAAGCGGATATTGTCGCCTGCCAACGCCTTGACTTTCTCGCAAAAACAGCGTTTGACCTTTTTCGCCACAAAGGTTTTGATGTCGTCGTGGCAGAGAAACTCAAGCCCAGCAACATGGTCAAGAACAGATACCTTGCGAAATCTATTTCTGACGCATCGTGGGGTATGTTCTTTGACTGGTGCGGTTGGGTTGCCAAGCGCGATGGCAAACATTTCCATCAAGTGCCAGCACATCAGACGAGTCAAACCTGTTCGCAATGCTGTCAGAAATCGCCTAAAAAACAGGAGTTGTCGGAGCGTGTGTTCCATTGTAAGTGCTGTGGCTTGAAACTTGACCGCGACCACAATGCGGCGTTGAATATCTTACACAGGGCGGCTTGCGCCCTTCGTGGAGAGGTATGGGATGCCATCCTCTATGAAACGAGAAACCCACTACTATTGCGGGCTTGTTGGGGGTAACCTCTTAACAGGTTTCCCCCTGCTTTAGCTGGGGGTGCTTGACTACGAGCTACGATCCTAAAATCCATGAAAACACACAACCTAATAGGTTATGCTACAAGCACCTGAAATCACTCTACCTGCCACTACGTTACAGTATCAAGTGTTTGCATTTCTTCGTCGGTCAATTGCCACTCGAAAACATCTAAATTTTCGCGTAAATGCGGCACCGAACCCGATTTCGGAATTGTGATGATGTTCTGCTGGACTAACCACCGTAATGCGACTTGTGCTGCAGTCTTTCCGTGCGCTTCTCCGATGCTGCGCAGAACTGCATCATTGGCAAGATTCCCGACAGCCAAAGGGCGGTGCGCTGTCATCACTATATCACGGGCGTGGCAATAGTCTCGCAAATCCGAGCGGTTTCTACGTACATGGTATTCCACCTGATTCGTGCAAATCGGGAGTTCAGAGACCTCACACGCTTCTTCAACCTGATCGATGCTAAAATTACTGATACCGATGCTTTTCACCTGACCCGCGTCGTACAGTTTTTGGAATGCATCAAAAGTTTCAGCAACCGGAACAGAGCCGCTCGGATGGTGAATCAATAGTAGATCAACGTAATCCATTTGCAAATCGCTGAGACACTCCTCAAATTGGGCGAGGACCTCGGCATATTTGAGATGGGTGTGCCAGATTTTAGTGGTGAGGAACACTTCCTCACGATCAATGTCGGTATCGCGGAGTGCTTTCCCGATCTCGCGCTGGTTTTGGTACATCCATGCCGTGTCAATATGCGTATAGCCTAATGCGATGGCTTCTTTAACGACGCGTTCGCACTGTCTACCTTTTAGCTGCCAGGTTCCTAAACCGAATATAGGCGTTTCATGTCCTGATGCAAGTTTGATGTTTTTCATAATACCTTCATGATATATGATTCCGAAAAAAAAGTCAAGCAGTAAGAGAAAATCCGCTGATTTCACGATTACTTCTTGATATTGTTATGGAGATGTTAGAAAATTCTATGTAAGCACAGTGGCGTTAGCAGCTTTTTCTCAAAAAAGTCAAAAAAAGTTGACAAACACATAGAGATGGTGTATACTATTAACACACTCGCGGTCGAGTGGTGGAATCGGTAGACACAACGGACTTAAAATCCGTCGCCTGTAAAAAGGTGTGAGGGTTCAAGTCCCTCCTCGACCATGATTTAGGTCCTCGTTCAAAAGGCAGCCTTACATAGCCAAAACTGAACAGCTGAACAGAAGGACCGTGGTTAAAAACTTGCCGCAGGGTAGAGCAGCCAGGTAGCTCGTCGGGCTCATAACCCGGAGGACGGGGGTTCAAATCCCCCCCCTGCAATCTTCTTGAACTTTTTTGTGTTTTTCGCAAAAAACACAATTAGATTCAAGAAACCCCACAACTGAGGCATTTTCCCTTTGTAGATCCCATATCCGACCCTGCTTTTCTATGCTGCTGCATTCGGAGGTTTTATGGTCATATCTGATAAGTTATCCGAGATCTTTGCGGCGAATTATCCGCAAGAGAATACTGTCTGTTTACCGCCCGGGGCAGTTGCCCGATTTGAAAGAGGTGGCATCTCTAATGTCGCTGTGTCCCCAGACGAAAATCTGATCGCTGTAGCCTCCCGCCTTGGTGTATGGCTCTATGATGCCCACACCAAAGAATTCGTGTCGTTAGTAGCGGTTGAAGGTACGGGACTCCTTTCAAAAGTTGTTTTTTCACCTGACGGCACCCGAATCGCCACCGGGGATTGGGACGGTAAAGCAACACTATGGGACATCAATACGGGGATAGTGCTTGCCGTCTACATCCATAAAAATTATATCAATTCAATTACATTTTCTCCCAATGGTAAATTTATCGCTACCGGTAGTAGGGACGCGACAGCGACGCTCTGGGATGTTGAGACCGGAACCGCCTGTTTTACCATTACACATCAAGACTCAGTGACATCAACAACTTTCTCTCCGGATGGTAGGTTTATAGCGACTGGTAGCGGGGACGCGACGGCAACACTCTGGGATATTGACACAGAAGAAATCCGCTGGACTTTCACACATGAAAGACAAGAGAAATCTGTAACATTCGACTCAGGGCATGTGGAGACTTTCAACAGAGGTGGAATAGGGGACATCGCTTTTTCTCCAGATGGAAAGTATTTTGCGACCATTGGTCAGCGTATGGATTATTCTGCAGTCCTCTGGGACGTTGAGACTGGGGAGCAACTTTGGTGTGTTACCCATGAAAAACGGATTAATGCTGTTGCGTTTTCGCCGGATGGTACGTCCATGGCAACATATCATGAGGACGACGTTGTCAACGTATTGCGTGTTACGGATGGCATCCTGATACCACGTGCTATTCACGCGGAGAAGTGGAAGAAAATAAAAAGAAACCTATCTATAGATCATGATGAGGATGGCTGGGGGCGAAGGGTTCAATTTTCACCGGATGGAAAACACCTTGCAGAACTTAAAATGGCGGGTAATTCACTTACATTTTGGGATGTCAACACTGGCAAAAATATCAAGGAGTTTAAGGGAGGTGAGGGATCGGCACGGACCCTCGTATTTTCTCCAGAAGGGCATTGCTTTGGATTGAGTTGTACCGCTTATCCAGAATATGATACCATTGAATTATGGGATGAGGAAAAGCGCGCCAGTTTCACGCATAGTGGGCTTGTTGATACCGTCGCGATGTCACCGGATGGTATGTGCTTAGCGACGGGTGGCAGGGATAAAACGGTCAAACTTTGGCATGTAGAGACACAGCAATGCCTTCAAACCCTATCGGGGCATATAGGGCGCATCCTATCCCTCGCCTTCTCACCTGATGGCACCCTCCTGGTCAGTGGCGGTGGTGACAACTGGGAGATGCGAACACATGCCGATGGTACAACTTCCTTTTTTTCTGATGGCGATAGTCCGGTTGACAGAACTGCAAGGGTGTGGGAAGTTGCTACAGGGAAAAATATTGCTACACTTGAAAGTTCTGGGATGGTCAGAGGAATCGAGTTTTCGCCAGATGGACAGTGCCTCGCAACAGGTGCAAATAACAAAACTGTTACCTTGTGGTGTACAAAGACGTGGCAATCGATTGCTACGCTTGATACGGTCAACTTTGAATCCTTCGCGTTTTCACCCGACGGCAGCCGACTCGTTATCGGCGGAACGTGGCCCGAGCAGCGAATTCAGGTCTGGAATATAGAAACTCGGGAGCTTATCGTTGAGTTGTCAGGGCATAAAAGCGATGTTGAATCTCTTGCCTTTTCACCGGATAGTCGCTTGCTTGCGAGCGGTGGGTTTGATGGGCTTATCTATTTGTGGGATATGGCTTCTTACCTAAAATTATGACGGTGAAAGCCTCGCTTGTCAAGACGAAGATGAAGCAAAGGAAAGAATTTGACTTTTTTTGCCATATATGTTATACTTAATGTAGATTTTAGGGCAAAGTTTGTAAGCCCATCCAGACACGTGCCGGTGTAGCTCAGGGGTTTAGAGCACACGACTCATAATCGTGCTGTCCGGAGTTCGAATCTCCGCACCGGCATTGCTCTTTTTGACACAACTTGCAGCCCAGTTAATATTCCAATGGCATAATTTGCTGTCAAAAATAGGCACACCTCATGAAAGCCGACTTCGTGCGACAGATGCACCGCTTCATTTTGCGGCACGCGATGATCGAGAATGGCGAAACGGTAGTTGTTGCAGTCTCAGGCGGTGCGGATTCTCTCGCACTCCTATACGGTTTACATGCCTTACGTACTCAACTCAATTGTCAACTTCATGTCGCTCATTTAAATCACTGTCTTCGTTCGGATGCGGATGCGGATGCAGACTTTGTGCAGCAGCATGCAACGGACTTAGAATTGCCGTGCACCATTCAACGTGCTGACGTTCCTCTTTTGATGAAGCGGTGGAAGCTTTCTATGGAGGCAAGCGCACGTAGGGCACGGTATCAATTTTATGAAGATGTCTGCACACAAATTCGAGCGACCAAAGTTGCTTTGGGACACCATCGGGACGATACTGCTGAGACGGTTTTGATGAACCTCATCCGCGGGAGCGGAACCACTGGATTGAAAGGTATTGCCCCTGTTAGAGATGTCAAGTTCATTCGACCGCTCACAGACTTTACACGGCAACAGATTGAGGCATTTCTTACGTCCATGGGGCTGGTGCAGCGACAGGATTCAACGAACACGGATACGCGTTATCTTCGTAACCGTATCCGCCACGAATTGATCCCGCTACTTGAAAGGAACTATAATCCGAACATCAAGACCGGATTAAACCGTACGGCGGATGTGTTAGGCACTGAATCGGAATACCTTGATACGGTCGCGCGGGAGGCGTTTGAGGTGTGTCGGATACAAGATTCGACTGAGGTTGAGGCATCTATAAAGTCAGGGAGCGTTGTCTTAGACAGTGCGAAACTTCAGCAGTACCATATCGCGGTACAGAGACGGGTGCTGCGATGGAGCTTCGCTGAAATTTCAGGGTATATGGGCGATCTCTATTTTACACACTGCGAAGCGATGCTAAGCATCATCAAAGGAGATTCCCCCAATACTGTGTTAGCACTTCCGAACGGCTTGCGATTCCGACGTGCTTATCAGTGCCTTATCTTTGAAGTGAACGCGGGTTCCAGATCGCCGGTTCCCGCTGAGATGGAGAATTTTGCGTATCCACTCGCCGTTCCGGGTAAAGTGTCTATTACTGCTTTAAAAGCAGAAATCACCGTAGAATTGGGTAATATCGAATCTCGTGAAGCACCTGCGTTACCGGACGGGAAATTTGAAGCAGTGTTCGATTACGAAAAGTTAAAGGAGATGTTCGCAAATCCATCTTCAGAAACATTACCGCTCACGGTACGCAATCGACGGCAAGGCGATCGGTTTCAACCCTACGGTATGCAGGGAACGAAAAAGCTTAAGGATTTTTTGATGGACGCTAAGGTCCCTCGCTATGAACGGAATAGCGTCCCACTACTTGTTTGTGGCGATGAAATCCTCTGGATCGTTGGCTATACTACCAATGAACGGTTCAAGATTCAGCCCAGTACGCAGCAATATCTTTATTTACGTTATGTCAGCGACGAAACCTCTCCCTGAATCTGTTCTTATATCTGAATCCCGCCTGCAGAGCCGAATTCAGGAACTTGGTGCTCAGATATTTACTGATTACAAGAACCAAGAACTGGTCTTACTTGGTGTACTTAGGGGAAGTGTTCTGTTTTTCGCAGACCTTGCGCGTGCCATCTTTAGGGCGCAACTTGCGGATCAGGGAAGAGAAGTCGCACTTCGCTTTGAATTTTTGCAACTTGTGAGTTACCACAATAGCACAAAACCATCAGCAGTTCAACTTATTGGTGGTGGTAGTGATTACATTAAACAGCGGAATATCCTGATTGTGGAGGATATTATTGATACAGGACGGACTTTGGAGTTTCTATATGAACATCTCGAGACGTTGAATCCGAAGACTGTTAAGGCTTGCACACTGCTTGATAAGCCTTCTCAACGTCAAGTATCCGTTGCTGTCGATTATATCGGCTTTGAAATTCCGGATGCTTTCGTTGTGGGATATGGACTTGACTATGCGCAACAGTATCGGAATTTACCCTACATTGCTGCTTTGGAGTCAACCTAAATGCTTTTGGAGCATTGAAGCTATACGGTGTATAATATTCAACATAAAAAACCCTGGATTTTCTATTGACAATAAATTGTATATTTGATAAAATATTTAGAATATATATCCAAAGGAGATTCATAATGCGTAAATTTGTTTCGTTTTCCCTTTGCAGCGTTTTGATTATAGGATTTATCCTTCTGGCATACGCCCAAATGCCACAAATGTCGGACAAAGCGAAGCTGGGACGCGAACTTTTCCACGATCCAACTTTCAAAGGAACAATTAAACCAGGTCCATCCAGATCAGGCTACGCGACTGGACTTTCCTGTGCGAACTGCCACGCCGATTTTGACGACAAAGCAAACCCAGACGGTCTGATTCGTGCAGGGCACAGTGTCGTCGGTGTTCCACACCGCGGAGAAGCAAAGGGTGGGATGATCAAAGGCGCAGATTTCGCACGTGCAGCAGGTGGCGGCGGGTTCTGTTATGAGCATTTCTTACAGCGGGTCGCACACGATAAAGTGAATCCTACCGCGATTCCAGCAGAACATGCTGAAGCACTCATGGCTTATTTTGAATTTATCTCTGGTGATAACAAAGGTCCCGAGTTTGAAATTGCGATGCTGGATGACACTGCGAAAAAGGCAGCGGGTGAGAAACTCGCCGCGATGAGTGGCGATGCGCAAAAAGGATGGGAACTTTTTGGACGCGCTTGTGTCGTCTGTCATCCGACACCTTACAAAGCCGGGATCGGGTCGCAAGTTATCCGTTCCAGAGCTCCTCGCAATATTGATGCAGCGATAGAGCGTTGGGCTACTAAAATTCGCGGTGGTGGCTCTCTTATGCCATTCTATGCCCCCGATATCCTCAGTGATCAGGACATCGCGGACATTCTCGCGTTCCTGCGTCAAGAATTAGAAAACATAAAATAATAATCAACGTTTAGGCTGGGAAAGTCCATCTCAGCCTCACATTCTATTTCTAAACCTACTTGATTGTTTGTAACCAAACTCTCTTCTTATCCGTTTCTGTTAGTGGAAATAAATGTTCTATTAGGCATACCCCGTATAAGTGTTTTTACTGACTGACCTGAATATGAAGAGAGGATGGTACCATGAAAGTATATCGATTCCTTGGAGTGTTTTTTTACATTCTCGTAGCGGGTTTCGTATTAAGTTTCGCGAGTTGCGGTGGTAGCAACCTAAACAATCCTGTGTCCGAGACAGATACAACGGCAACGGATAGTGAAGCCACTGATGAAATCATTGAACTTACAGAAAACCCAGATGCTGCGGAGACGACGGAGCAAGTTACCGATCTTGACGTAAAGATCACCGTTACAAAGAAAACGGTGGAACCTGGTGAAGATGTGGAAATAACTGCTTCTGTAAAAGGGGTTAGAGGTACCAGTGTCACGTTAAACTGGCTGAATATTACCCAGTTTGGGGTGCTTTCCAATTCAAACGAAAATTCAGTTACTTGGACTGCCCCCCAGACGCTAAATGGAGAGAACATCCAAGTTGAAGTCATTCAACTTGTTGTAACCGTAATTAGCGAGGTTGTTTCGGTCGGAGCTTCTGGAATTGATACCGATACCCAAATTTTTTCGGAAACAAAAACGGTTTTGCTAACCGTTAGAGATTAGTTCATAAAAGTTAATTCTGTCCTGAAAGTGGTGTTCGCTTTGCTTGGCATGCGGGTAGAATTTACTTTTGTTTATATTTTCTTAGGGTATCAAATGAAGAGGAAGTTAATTCATATTTCTGTAGCTGTTGTGTTTGTGATGGCGTTCTCTGGAATGAGACTTGAGGCTGGTGGGCACCAGCATCTGGTAAAAAAAGGAGATACGTTATGGGGTCTCTCTCGAAAATACAAAGTCCCCCTCAAATCAATTATCCAAGCAAATAGCATTCAGCCAACAGAATCGTTGCAGATTGGGAAAAAACTGCTGATTCCAGGTGCCCCTGTTGAGGGCATTTGGTATCGGGTTAAAGCTGGTGATACACTATCAAGTATCGCACGTCGCTATAAAGTTGAATGGCGGGACCTTCAGAGAATCAACGGTATCTCTTCACCTCGCAGCCTCCAGATTGGCACAAGAATTCGCATCCGACAGGATGGCAGTCCCAGTTTTGGAAAGCCACTTCGGGTCCCTTTGGTTGTTACTTCAAGATACGGTTACCGTCCTCACCCTGTAACGGGTAGATACCAGTTTCATGAAGGTATAGATTTCCGAGCTGCTACAGGTACGCGTGTTTATGCTTCTAAAGCTGGCAGAGTTATCGCTGCGGGTCGGCGGGGTGGATACGGTAAAATTGTAGGCATTGAACACGATGACAATTTCACCACGTGGTATGGACATTTATCCCGTATTCGGGTGAAGAAGGGCCAAACCGTCTCTAAAGGGCAAGTAATTGGTCTTTCCGGGAATACCGGTATTTCAACAGGACCCCATTTACATTTTGAAATTAGATACAAAGGCAGAAGTGAAAAACCAACTAAATACCTTATTATACCGTAAACGGGGTTGGCTCCTCATAGCGACTGTTCTTCTTTTAGTAGCGTATCTCCTGAGTCAAACAAGCACATCATCAAATCCACCCAATCTAAGACCTGAGATTGGAACGCGTGGGCTTGGATTGAGCGGCGCGTTTATCAGCAGCGCAGATGATGCAACAAGCCCACTCTGGAATCCCGCCGGGCTTGCGATGCTGCAACGCGGAAACCTCATCTATGACCTGTCCCAAGGTGCAGTTTCTTTCGCGTATCCTATTAAACCGATCGGCACTTTCGGTGTAAATTTCTTGGATTTAAATAGCAACGACCGATTTCTCGTGGAACACACCGCGAACCCAATCGGTAGTTTTGAGCTTGGTAACAATCAAGCACTGTTTTCTTATGCAAGGAAATTCGGAACTTTACAACTCGGTGCAAGCACAGGCTATAGTCGTGCCCCGTATCACGGTAGCCTCTGGGCACAAAATTATGATGTCGGTGTGGTAACAGATGTTAATTCCTACCTTGCCCTTGGCATCCGGTTCCGCGATATTTCCGGTGTAATCATTCGCCACCAAAATGGACAGGTTTTACAAACTTTCGACCAGCAGCTTGCATTCGGTGCGGTCCTAACTCCTCATCCTATTATCCGATGGCATAATCGCTTTGATATTACCACACCCGGTTTCGGAACGAGTGTAGAAGTCGGGAATGAGTCAATTATGGCTCGGTTCGGTTCAGCGTTCTCCTTTACCGACCAAACCCGCCCGCAGTCCTGGAGCATCGGCTTTTCACTTAATCAATTGGGAAAACAGTTTCATTACACCTATCTCAATCACGGTGATTTTGACCGTAAACATCTCGCTTCAGTGGGGATGTATTTTGGCGGAGAGCAATCTATTTCACAGGAATCGAATGATGGAACGCAGTTTACCTCACAGAGACCTCAGATTACAGACGGTATAACGACGCAACCGCCAGTAGCAGAACCGACAGATCAAACACGACAACTAAAACGGACAGATTCTGAATACAAGAGTGTCCAAATCTCAAAGGAATATGACATTGATGTCGAACTCATGCTTGCCATCATTCACACTGAGTCCAACTTTAACCCGCTCGCTGTGTCGAAGAATGGAGCAGCAGGGTTGATGCAGCTAATGCCTGCTGCCGCAAGAGAACTTGGACTCAGGGTGCCACCGTACGAAAATAAACGCAAGCCGAATTTTGATCCGAATATAGATGAGCGATTTGATCCGAACAAAAACTTGCACGCTGGTTTAACTTATTTCAAGATGCTTTATGAGAAACATTTGAACAATTTGACTTTGGCACTCGGCGCGTATAACGTCGGTCCCGGTAAGGTGAAAATACGCGGTCCCCTTATCAGCAGAGGTCAAAGATATGCAAATAAGGTCATTAAGCGTTCCCAAATGTACCGAGACAATGCAACACAAATGGAAGTTGATCTTAAGCGGTTAGAAGCGGTCCTTGATTAAAGGGAGGGTGCTTGCAAAACGCACCGTCAGCTGCAGGGGGATAACATGAATAAAATTAGATTGGCAATCGTTGGATGTGGTGGGATGGGACACCGACACATGTACGGATTGGCAGAACTCCATCGGGTAGGGTGGACACGTTTTGACCTCGTCGGTGCTTGTGATCCGGTTCTTGACAATGCTGAGTCACTCGCGGCACAGGCAGAAGAGCGTTTCGGTCAAAAGCCTGCTGTTGTTGGAAGTCTCGAAGAACTCGCTGAAGTCGGCGTAGATGCTGTAGATGTGACGACCACGCCACCGTATCATCACACCGTCGCTGTTGAAACTCTTGAACGCGGTTGGCACACTATGGTTGAAAAGCCGATGGGGTTGACCGTTCGCGCGTGCAATCTCATCCGTCGTGCGGCTGATGCTTCTGATGCAATCCTCAGCGTCGCAGAGAACTATCGACGTGATCCAATGAACCGACTTGCCAAGGCACTGCTGGATGCGGAAGTCATCGGTACCCCACGTTTCCTCATCCACCATGCAATTGGCGGCGCAAACCGTATGATGATCTCCGTCTGGCGACACCAAAAGGATCAGAGCGGTGTGTTGCTTGACGTCGGCGTTCACTATGCTGATATGATGGAGTATCTACTCGGTGAAATTGATACTGTCTACGCCCAAACCCGTCTTCATGAACCTATTCGGCATAATTCTGCCGCAGTGACCGGAGAATCTGGTTCTAACCCCGCCGGTGTCTACACAAAATGGCAGCGCGAGATGCCCGCTGAATTTGAGGCAACCGCGGAGGATGCCGCTTATGCAACGCTGACTTTCAAAAACGGCGTTGTCGGGCAATATATTGAGGAGCACGCAGCATGGGGACAAGGCGGTTGGCTCCGCAAAATACATGGCTCCCGAGGTTCTATGACACTCCCTGGTGATCGGAGCGGTGGGATTATCACCCTCAATATTGACGGACAGGAAACAATTAACGACCAACGGATTTTGGACCTCGTCCCCGACTTTCACTTAGATGCTGTAACAGCGGACCTTTTCGGCGGCGACCGATTGTGGAACTACAAGTTTACGCAAGGGGACGCGAAAAATATTGCTATTGAATACGGTGAATTTGCTGAAATTATTGCCGGAAACCGAGAAGTTGAAGTCAATGCCTATCAAGGCACACGCTCTGTCGCTGTCTCTTATGCAATCCTTGAGTCTGGTGCAACGGGGCAGATCGTTCAAATGGATCAGATGCTGGATGAATCAATCAATACGTATCAGCGTGAGATTGACGAAGGGTTAGGCATTTAAGTATTTCGCGTGCATTGGGGGCAATCAACACAGTGGCAGACAATCGAGAATTCGGCATCGGTTTGATTGGCTTAGGGATCGGACAGCAGCACCTACTCGGTTATCAACGTCAAGGGTTACGCGTCGCTGCGATCTGTGACAAGGATTCTACACGCCTTAACGAGGTCGGCGACAAGTTTGATATTGATAAACGCTATACCCGCATTGTCGATCTAATTGCCGATGCCGATGTTGATGTGGTTGACATGGCAGTGCAACCGTGGATCCGTTCCCCTATCGTCAAAGCCGCTGCTGAGGCTGGCAAGCATATTCTCTGCCAGAAACCCTTCTCGATGTCGATGCAACAAGCCGTTGAAATGGTAGAGACCTGTGAGCGACACAACGTGCAGCTCATGGTGAACCAAAATTCCTGTTTTGTCCCTGGCTTCCTCGCTATTGAACCCTACATCAACGCTGAACACCTCGGCGAAATCTATCATGTCTCAATAACCTGCAACGGGTTTTACACTGAGTTCCCCGAACGCCACTTAATTCCAGCGATGCAAGTACATCACGTCGGACTCGTCTATAAATGGTTCGGCGAGTATGAGAGCGTTTATTGCCAAGCTCACGGACATAATAGATCTATTGAGGACGGAGAAGCTGTATCTGTCGCACTTTTCAAGAGTCGGAGCGGTATACAAGGATTGCTTTCGTGCAACTGGGCGTTTCTTGCCAATCCCGGACGCAATTTGCAGCACCCGCACGAGGAGATTCGTATCCAAGGCACGAAAGGCGCGATCTACGGAAATAGCGAGGACATGACGGTTCACCTCTCGGAGCCAGAGCCCCGCGAAATTAAACCGTTGATAGAGGGAACGTGGTTTCCAGATGCCTTCGGTAATGTGATGGCTCACTTTTTGGAGTGCTTGCGCACTGGACAGAAACCGGTTACATACGGGCAAGACAACCTACACGTTGTCCAGACGTTGTTCGCCATGCACCAATCCGCTACATCAGGAGAGGTCGTTCTGCTTGATGATATTTCACTGGATAGCGACCACGATCTGAATCCTCACCCTGTCCATAGCGCGGATGATGTAACTATCTTGCAATAACGTCATGGTCCGGTTCCTCCTATCTACCAATTCCCTCTTCTGTCCCCCCAAGGATGTGCCTTGGCAACCTCTTCATTGAGGTCAGTTCCCCACCCCGGACGTGTCGGGATTTTCATGTAACCATTCGTAATGTCTGGAGCATGTGTCGTCAAGTCGTCTTTCCACGGAACATCATCAATATCGATCTCCATGATTCGCACGTTGGGCAGCACGGCACAGAGACTTGCACTCATATAGGTGGCGAGATGACTATAGTAGTTATGCGGTGCGACGTTGAGTTGGAACACGTCCGCTAAGTCACCGATTTTCTTCGAGGGTGCGAAGCCATTCCACGGTACATCTATCATGAACACATCGGCGGCGCGACATTCAAAATAGGGAAGATATTCGCGCATGTAATAGAGGTTTTCACCGGTACAGATCTTCGTCGTTGTGGAATCCTTGATTTGCCGGATAGCCTCATGGTCGTACATATCGATCTCCAGCCACAGCATGTCGAACTGTTCAAGGACTTTGGCGATACGCATGCACGCCTCCGGTTTGAAGTTGAAGTTCAGATCGAGGTTGATACCCACATCGGGGCCCACTGCCTCTCTGAAGGTGCCGATTAAAGTTTCAATGTGCCGTAGAACTTGAGGCGTTACATTTCCGTCGGTCGTACCGGGTCCACCGCCGAAGCCACCGAAGTGGACAGAAGCTTGATCGCCCGGAAAGATGATATTGGTTTTAAGTGCCGTAAAGCCTCTTTCAACGACTTCACGCCCCAACGCAGCGATGTCATCCATGCTTTTTAAGGGTGGCACACCAATCAGTTCATAGTTGCGTGCCCGGGAAGAACCGCAGTGCGACCAATAGACACGCACATCATCACGCGTCGGTCCACCGAACAGTTCAACGACGGAGATTCCCAATGTTTTCGCCTTAATATCTACCAAAGCACACTCAATTCCAGCGATCGCTTTCGCTGCAATGCCGCCAGGACTTTGCCGGGAACCGCGAATCATGTCCCAGAACCGCATCTCATAGGGGCGTGGATCTCGTCCAACCAGCAGTGGGGTGAAATCTTTGATAGTCCCCACCACACCGTTAGGGTTTCTGCCATCGCTACATTCGCCATAACCAGTGACACCTTCGTCTGTTTCTACCTTAACGAAAGTCCATGGGCGCCACCCTGCATCCACAATAAACGTTTCAATATTTGTAATTTTCATAGCAATCCTTAGGACTTACGCAATTTTTCTACGGAGTCTTACGTATCACCTGCAAGCTGGCGAGGTTTCAAACCTCGCCAGCGAGGGGGTTTGGGTAAGCCCTAAATCCTTTCGTTTTATAGGGGCGATCTTGTGATCGCTATCATTACAACTTGACGACTTCTTTGCGTCGATCCGATTCAAGCAGCGCGTCGCAGATGCGCATTGTGTTCACTGCTACCTCGGACCATTTTTCTTCAAGATTCCCAGATTGCACAATCCGAGAGAACCGCTCAATCATTGTAACCTCTTGGATACACCCGCCCATAGTGTTCTGTTCGTTTCCATCCGGTCCGTGAATCCAGAATCGGGCAGTCTCCTCGGATGTCGGGACGGTGAAATCGTCACAAACGATTGAAGCGCGCGTGCCAGCAACTTCAAACCACTTCCGAAGCCCTGTGTCAAATCCACAATCCAAGGTCGCAATGCGTTCGTCCTCAAACCAGAGGGTACCAGCAAGATTAAAGTCCACCCCTACTTTGTAACGCGCTGTCGCGAAGACCTGTGTCGGCATCCGCTCGAATGCCCAGAGAATCGCACGGACACAGTAATAGCCTAAATCTCCGAGACTTCCGCCTGCGAATTCCTTCATTGCTCGGATATTGCCGACAGGGATTGTGTCCCAATTGAAGGTGAACGCAGCTGTCACTCGGCGGAGGTGCCCGAGGGTCCCGTCTGTTAGTTTCTGCTTCATTGCCGCGGTACGTTCATGATGCACCCACATGACGCCGTCCATCAGCTGCACACCATTTTGTCGGCAGGCATCTGCCATAGCAGCGGCTTCATCAGCGTTTGCGGCAAGTGGTTTCTCACAGAGGACATGTTTACCGTGTTCCGCTGCCTTGATTGTCCATTCAGCGTGGAGTGAGGGTGGTAAGGGAATATAGATGGCATCAAGTGAATCATCAGCGAGAAGCGCGTCGTAGGTGCCGTAGGCCGTCCGGACATTATGCTCTTGTCCCCAGGCAGTGGCGCGTTCTTCAGTCCGACTCGCAACCGCAATCAAGTCAGCGTTCCGAGCGAGATGGATCGCACGGGCAACCTTTGTGGCAATATTTGCTGTGCTGAGAATTCCCCAGCGGACAGGTGATTTCGTTTCGATTGTCATACACCTTCTTTAATATGTTAACACTTAAGTTTACCATAATATACCCGATAACAGAAAATCGGTCAAGCATATAGGAATCGGGCTGAATCGGTTTTAACTTGATTCTGAGCGTAAAAGTGATATAATGCAATAAGTACCGCGTTTGATGCCAATAGACCAAAGTATATATAAGGAGCTCTATGAATACAAAAAAATTCATACGATTCGTATTTCTATTCGCGATTGTTGCCCTAATTGTCGGATTTTCCGCGTGTGAGCGAGTTTCCCAAATTATCAAGCCTACTGCCCCTCAGATGCCGGAAGTCGGTGAAGATATTTCTATTGGTGTCGTTTTACCGTTGACGGGTCGGTTCAGTTACGCGGCTGGTAGCCCACTTTTGCAAAGTTTTGAGTTAGCACTTAGTGAAATTAACGCCGCCCAACCTCATGGTGTGAAACTCAAACTTATCATCGAAGACGATCAAAGCACCATAGAAGGTGCCATCGCAGCTTTCAATAAACTGATCCACCAAGACGGGGTGTCCGTTATTCTTGGACCTGTTAATTCAGATCAAACGAAGGAAGCTTTTCCAATTGCAGAAGAAAATGAGGTGGTCGCAATAAGTCCAACCTCCGCTGCCCGTGGTCTCAGCGCGATAGGCGATTTTGTCTTTCGCGTCGCTCTTACGACAGATATACTTATCCCCAGGGGCATTGAAGTAACACAGACCCACCTCGGTTATCAACGCGTCGCTACACTATATGATGAAACTGATCTTTTCTCCACCGATGGCGACGCAGCAGTGCGGGAGATCCTCAAGGTGCGCGGTGTAGAAATGGTCGCCACTGAAACCTTCCAAGGTGGGGATACCAACTTTTCCGAACAGTTAACCCGAATCCAAGCACTGGACCCTGATGTTATCTTTGTTTCATCTCAACCCCCAGAAAAGCCTGGCATACTCATCCAAGGGCACGCACTCGGTATATCCGCTCCGTTCATCGTGCGCACATTAACTGGAGCAAATGTGCAAGCCGCAGGCGCAGCCGCTGAGGGCGCGATGACTTTTATCGGATGGGGTGCTGCTGTTGATACTCCACAAAATCAAGCGTTTGTAGAGAATTATACCACCCGATTCGGTATGGCACCCAGCAACTTCGCGGCGCGCGCGTATGCCGCATTTCATATTCTCGCGGAGGCGATCAAGAGGGCATACTCAACCGATTCTGCAGCGATTCGAGACGCGCTCGGAAGTATCAGAGATTTTGACACAATTTTAGGGAAATTCTCTTTTGACGCTAACGGGGACGCGGTCTACGATCCGAAGGTTCTGGTTGTCAAAGACGGCGAATTGCTCCTCTTTCAGTAGCCCTGATAATAGGTTGACTTTCTGGTTCACCTGACCGCTCCCAAGCCTAAAGGAGACCAGGGGTTCTTTTGACGGAACTCCCAAGTCGGTTCTTTAGGTTTTAGCACCACTTCCACGTGAAGTTTGATGCTATTGAGCCATCTTCCTACCTCCCGCCGATCAAGTCGGTATGAGTAGGTTTTTCGGGTTTAATCCGAAACAACAATCCTGCGAAGCAAAGGTGCGGGTCATGCGCCCAACTTCTTGAATGGGAGTGTGGGCATTTAGCACACTACGGAAACTTCCTGAACCTTGTTGGAAGCGACCGATACTTCTGGTAGGTATCTCCTACTTCAGAACTGAACGATTAGGATTACAGCGATATGGTATCAAAGTTCCCATAGTGTTAGAGCTGCTCCAAGTGTTCGTTTTTGTAGTTTCTTGGTTTTCTACGTCTACGCGACCCCTGCGAAGGGGCGGTTAGCCTCAATCGGGGTAAAACCGAAAGTCGCATAGACTAACCCGTAGATACCAAATATGATACAACATTTTAGACTAAATGTCAAATGTGTTTTTGACACAAACATAGGCGGTGTCTACATCCCAAACCTAAAGGATTGGGTTTTGACACCGAAGATTAGATAAAGTATAATCATCCAACGTGAGTGCAACTTAAACGCGCAGGTTGGGTGGTATACCTGAGAACGCAAGACAGAAGTTTGCGCTACAAAACCCGGTGGGCATCAACGCCTTTGCATGAGAAACAAGGGCTACACATCTAAAATCTGATAGGAACTTTATATGAATACTAAAAAATTCACACTCTTCGCATTTCTATTTGTAATTACTGTACTAATTGTCGGATTCTCCGCGTGTGAGCGAGTTTCCCAGATTGTTCAACCTACCACACCCCAGATGACGGAGACCAGTGACGAAATTTCCATCGGTGTTGTTTTACCTTTGACAGGACGACTTACGGATTCATTTGGTAAACCAATACAGCAAGGCTTTGAATTGGCACTCAGCGAGATTAACGCTGCGCATCCCAGTGGCACAAAACTCAAGTTTATTATTACAGATAGTCAAAGCACTATAGAGGGAGCAGTTGAAGCCTTCAATAAACTGATTCACCAAGATGGGGTATCTGTTATCCTCGGACCCGCTACCTCAAGTCAAACTGAGATGGCTTTTCCAATAGCGCAAGAAAATCAGGTTGTGGCGATCAGTCCAACTTCCGCTGCCACCGGTCTTAGTGCGATTGGGGATTTCGTTTTTCGCGTCGCGCTGACGACAGATATACTTATCCCCAGGGGCATTGAAGTAACACAGACAAAACTCGGTTATCAACGCGCCGCTACAATGTACGATGAAACCGATCTTTTCTCTACCGATGGCGACGCAGCAGTGCAGGAAGTCCTCGCTGCGAAAGGGGTTGAGGTGATAACGACTGAAACCTTCCAAGGTGGGGATACCGACTTTTCTGAACAATTAGCCCGAATACAGACCCTGAATCCCGATGTTATTTTTGTTTCTTGCTTATCACCGGAAAAACCTGGGATCCTCAGGCAAGGGCGTGAACTCGGTATATCCACTCCCTTTATCGTGCGGACATTGACTGCAACAGATGTGCAGGCCGCAGGTGCAGCTGCTGAGGGTGCGATAACTTTTGTAGGGTGGGGTGCTGCCCTTGACACACCAGGAAATCAAGCCTTTGTGGAGAATTATAATGCCAAATTCGATATGGAACCGAGCAACTACGCCGCGCGTGCGCATGCTACACTTCATATTCTCGCGGAGGCGATCGCGAATGCACAATCAACCGACGCTGCAGCGATTCGAGACGCGCTCGCAAGTATCAGAGATTTTGACACAATTTTAGGGAAATTCTCTTTTGATGCTAACGGGGACGCGGTTTACGATGAGAAGGTTTTGATTGTCAAAGATGGTAAATTGGTACGCTTTGAGTAACTCTTTGCTGAATATATTGAGAAGGGCTGCCTTGACAGGTATCAAAATACTAAAAGGTGGAAAGTTTGGAGAATTTATTAGGTCAGTTTTACACTAAATCAGAGGTCGCGGGAGTATGTTGGGCGCATTTCACGAACACACTTTCAACCCTAAATCTGAATCTCAGCGACCTCTTTTTCGTGGAACCTGCTGCAGGCACGGGTGCATTTTACAAACTCTTACCCTCAAAGAAACGATTCGGCATCGATCTCGTGCCGAAATGTAAGGATGTGAAATCCCAAGACTTTTTTAAGGTCACCGATTTTCCGTCCGTACCCAGAGACACTGTAGTTATTGGCAACCCCCCATTTGGCAAACGCGGAAAGTTAGCCATAGCTTTCTTCAATCATGCTGCCCGTTTGGCGGACATCGTAGCGTTTATTGTGCCTGTTAATTTCCGTAAGTTTACAACTCACAAACAACTTGATCCGAGTATGCGTTTTATCAGCAAATTGCCACTTCCAAGGGATGCTTTCCACCTTGATACTGGCAAGTCCTACTCAGTAAATACAGAATTCCAGATATGGACACGTTTGACAAGCAGGCATCAAGATATGCGTCAGTATAAACCCTTACCGATTCAGCACCCAGATTTTCAGATGTGGCAGTATAACAACACACCCGATGCTTTGAAAGTCTTTCAGAACCCCTTCGATTTTGCTGTGCCGTGTCAAGGGTGGCAGGATTATTCTCGGAGAGAGATAGATGAAAAGCGATGTGAACGGAATAAGCAGTGGATGCTTTTGAAAGCAAACAATTCCGGTGTACTAAAACGATTGATGCATATAGACTATGAAAATTTAGCACAAGAGTGTGCCACGGCTGTTCCGGGTTTTCGGAAAGGGGACTTAGTGAAGGCATACACAGATCACTATGGGAAATAGAATCTACTTCGCGGATAATCTCTAAATCCTACGCGAGCTCCCAAATCAATCCGTAAATCTCGCCTATATAGACCTGCCTTCTTTTGGGCAATTCATCTCTTTTTCAAATAGACGCTAAAACGACGACTTTATCCGCCCCCAAGTTATCGTCAATTTATCGTGTAGTTCGATAGCACTCACATTCAAGTTTGGAATACCGGGGCCTGTGATGCGGACGTTATCGTAATCTACAATTTTGTCCTGATTACCCAGTGCTACCGTTCCACTTTTGTACTGATTATCCTTTGCTTCAATCATCATCTCCCCGTCATAGAAAACCTTGATGGTGGTCCCTGAAAAGCTCAATCTGACCTTGTGCCATTTATCCACCTCTGGCTTATAAGGGGCTTCACCGTGGTTTTGCAGGCCGGTATTGATTACTTGTAGCATCCATCAATTCTTGAGGGGCTACCGATCCCCTTTACAAGTTGTACCAATTGTTCAGTTTGTCCCTTGCTTGACTCAATTGTCACCTACTTGGAAATATTTCCTATTGTTAGGTATTGCGCCTGAGTTCAAACCAGTAGCCTACCTAAACCGCTCGGGTCGATAAGGGGCAAACCAATCCACCCGTGCATCGTCAACAATTTCTAAGGTCGCCATTTCACCTACCAAAGGTGCTAAGGTCACACCGCTGTGCATTAAGGCAATATACAGATTTTCTACTGCTTTAGTGAATCCGAGTACCGGAAATCCATCGAGCGGCATTGGGCGATAGCCAACGGGTGTCGGAATCGCCTCCGCATCTGCTATCGCTGGCAGATAGGTTTTGGCGCGAGCAAGAAGTGCATCGGCATGCTGTTGTGAATCATCACGGTTTATTCCTTCTTGGGTGCCTTGCCCGATTCTGAGACTCCGATCGGTTAGCTGACGTAGGTGCAGGTGTTGATGGTTTTCATCTGTTGATGGCGCGTGAATGATTGATACGTTATGCAAAACTTCGGCACAAGGCGTTGTTTTAATAACAATTCCTGGACTTCGCTGTTGCGGGATGTGTACTTGTGCTAAGGATGCGAGTTCGGTTGTCTGAACACCGCTTGCTAAGACAACAACATCACACGGGAATTCGGCATCGGTGGTTTTGACAGCAGTGATACTACTATTGTGAATGGCGAACCCTGTGACGTTGGTTTTGGGATGCACAATCGCCCCTGCTTCGCATGCGCGCTGGAGGCAGGCATCAATAAACTTATCGGTCTCGATGTGAATGTCTGCTTCAGAAAAGGACGCGGTTTCCACGGTGCCGGGATATAGATCGGGTTCAAGTGCCAACATCTCGTCACGGGTGATGAGACGACACGGGTACCCCCATGTCTGGATCTGTCGAATACGATCCCGGAGTTGCAGGGCACGTTGCGGGTTGTTTTCCCAACGCATTTCACCCCCGTAATGGATACCGATATCCGCATCGAGTTGATGTGCCAGTCGGTACCACATATCCAGCGAACGTCGGTTGAGGGTGTGATACCCACGCGGATCTTTCCCAAAAGCGTTCGCCCACGCAAATGAGTGTCCAGATGCGCCCGCACCGGGGATATCGCGTTCCAGAAACGTTACAGCAATGCCGTTTCGTCGGGATAAATGATAACCGAGTGCGGCACCGATGATACCAGCACCGACTATCACAACTCTTTTCATCTTTGAACGATGGATTCTGTTTGACATAGTAGTTTTCAGTTATCAGTTATCAGTCTGTTTTTTGATGAACGGACATTTTCTTGTAACCGTCGTTACCTAAATCGGATATAACGGTTACCAAAGAATGTTATCGTTTCGCAAGCCTCTTAACTGATGACTGACAACTGATAACTACTAACGGTGTGCTGCGACAATGAATCCCGTTAAGCCCGTAAGCAACAACTGGAAGCCGGTTTGATAGAACAGCATTAGAAACGGTTGACAGAGTGCAATCAAGCCCAGCGCGATTAAACCGACAGAAATTTGTTCACACAAAGTTTTCTGTGAAAAAACAATCGAGAAAACGGTTACTCCGGGTAGAAGCAGGTGTAGAGCGGTACTATTAAGTGATGAAGAGAAAGGTTGGTAAAGGAAAACAATACCGATACAGGCAAAGAGTGCTGAGACAATACTTACCGGACGCTTCGCGGTTGTTGTCATGCCGAACGCAATAGCACAAGCGAAAAGTAAATGAAAGGTTGAGCCGCGCAAGATTGGAGGGACAGGTAGATAGAGGAATCCGAGACCGATTGCTAAACCTATACCGGATATAACGGAAATCCGATGTTTGCTCTCAAAAGCGGTACCCGCAAGAATCGCTGCGACACTCAGCAGCACCAACGAGATGCCCTTCAATAGAACGGCATTTTGAGTAATACGCGGTGGGAGCAGTGCGATACCTTCTACATAAAGAAAGATGATACCAAATACAAAGAATCCGATTGCAAGCAGCTGATTCCGTTTTTCTTTTCCCATAGCAATTTTTCAATACCTACGGAGGTGGCACTTTTAGCCTCGTTTGTCCGTGTCCATCAATCTTTTCGTTTTAGCAGGCGGTTTACCCAAGTTTTGGATTGCTCTTCTATTAGTTCGCTTTTCAGTTTGTCAACTTTCGCTGACAACTCCCGTTTTTCAGCTTGAAAGGATTCAATCGCTTCCTGGAGTTGCGTATTTTCGGCAATAAGTGCTTGATTCTCCCCTTCCAATTTGTCGCAGGTTTCCCGTAGGTGTGTTATATGAAAAACCTGACAACTGAGGTTTTCAATGATGTCATCTGTTGGAATGTTATAGGTGAGTTTTTTTATCAGTAGCGCGAGACCGTCAATGCGTAACTCAATTTGTGGTTTAGGACTATCTCCTGGTTTTTCAGATCGGGCAGAGACGACACGTAGATACGGTTCAATATCGACATCTCTCCGCTCTAACGTTCGATTGATGATTTCTTTTTCCACACCTATTATTTCGGTGATTTTGGAAGGATTCAGATAGAGGTCCATTCCCAAATTTCCCTAAGTATGTTTTTATGTATGAAGATGAAGACTGTTGTCTGCCCTGAAAATAGAGATAAGAAAATCATAACATGTATCAAAATATTTGGCAAGGTAAAGTTTGGGTGTGCCTGTAGATGCGGTTTTGGCGCGCTTGCAAAGCGCGCCGATAAAAACAAATTCGAGATGCAATGGAAAAGACAAAATTCTATGAAATTCCGTCCCAATATTTCCACATATCGTCGGGAGTCTCAAACTTAATCTCGTCCAAATCTTTCCGGCGGTACCGAGAGATGAGTGCGATTCGGACATTGCGACCACAGTTGGGGCCAGCCGTGTGGCTCATTTGATGATGCCAGAAACAGACATCACCTGCCCCGCCTGTGAATTCGTAACTCGGTCCCAAATCAAAGGGAGCGACACCCCCGGGGAGGCTATCCAAGTCGTGATGTCTGAAATACTCTGCCCAAATCCGATGGCTTCCGGGCCAAACCGTAAATCCGCCACCGCGTTCTTCAACTGTGTCGAGATAGACGGTAGCACCGAGCGTAAAGGAACCGACAACACCTTTAGGCACACCGTTCGTAGGGGTATGGTAACCGTCAAGGTGCCCCATCGGTTGACTCCACTTTCTGTCTGGGTCAGGAAAATTGATATGCGGTCCTGCGCCGCCGCTGGTGTTCAATTTGTCCTTGCCGACGAGCTCCTCTGCCATAGCGAAGACGCGGTTGTTATATGTTGTCCCGCTGATAACATCTTCACTGCCAACAGGCACTGTGCGATAACCTTTACGGATCCAGGACTCTGGATCGTTCCTATCTTCCTCCAACTCTTCCCAAAGTCTGTCAAGTGCGGCATCAATCGCTTCCTGTTCCAGCGCGCCGCGGACGACCAGATAACCGTTTTCTTTAAAGAATTCCTTATCCGCATCTGATAAATACGTCATATTTTTCGATCTCCTCTTGGCTTTTAAGCGCAGTGTGCTCCTACGCGCGAACCTCAAATCCATTCTCTTCACGCGCTTTTTGGTAAGGTATTTCGTCTATATTCAACCCGAAGCCAGGACTTTGTGGCACATTTACATAACCATTGGATATGGAATAACCCGAATCATCTATACCCGGAGTCGTCGCATGATCCCATTCGGTGAACTCAAACCGCTCTACCTTCGCTGCAAGGTGACAGGTGACGAAATTGCCATAATAACCACCATAGTGATGTGGTGCTGTGCCAACGTCCGCCGCATCTAATTCGGGACCGAGTTCAAGCCAGCGTGAGAAACCGGGGTAGAAAATATCGTATTGAACGATGTCAATGAGTCCATCTTTTGCCCAGTCCACCAAATTCGGTGAGGCACCACCTTCGCCGTCTGCGATACGCGTTTCTAAACCCTCGGCGTTCAGCCATTCCTTCAGTAGACTATAAACGCGGGCATCTTCGTGGAATGCTTCTTCCATCCAATAGACATTTGCATCAGCAGCCCCACCTAATACCTGCTTAGTAAGGTTGAGGTTATAGCCGTTGTTTGCGTCTATCAAAATCGAAGCATCGGGTCCGACAGCCTCGCGGACAGCACGGATAACATCAATATCCCGTTGTGTCCCTTTGTCAAGTGGCATGTGCATCGCGCCGCGCCCTACCTTAATTTTGTAGGCGTTATGTCCCCGTGCCTTTCCCTCTAATGCCTCAGCCGCAATAAGTGCCGCCGCTTCTGCATTGTCTTCAAGGTGCAAATCATCGATGTAGAGCGAGGTATCGTAACACGGGGCGCGAAATTCTCCATTCTCTCCAGAAAGCATCCCATAGACCGGTTTTTGTGCCAAATTCCCCACCAGATCCCAGAGTGGATACTCCAACATTCTGAATTCTTCGGGGACACCACTTTCTGCATTGAAAGCCTCGCTGAGTTGAAAGCCAACGATTGCTTCCGCTTTTTCGCGCGAGATCGGCGAAAACCCAAAACCACTGGCACCATCTGTTGTCGTTAGACGTGCGATGGCGGGACGAACATACAATCCATGTTCACCGAGTCGCGAGTTGCAGCCAGCTTTGCGAGGGCGTTCACCTGTTAAGCGTGCCCATTCAATTCGTTCGATTCTTGCATTTTCCACTCTTACCGACCTCCGTGGGTATCGTTTTAGCAATGCCGTTTTCGTTAAAAGGAGAGGCGCGATCCTATGTTTATATAGGAAGTTGCGCCTAAAAAATAATTAAATCTCGTAGAATAAGCCGCTATAATTGCGTTTCAAGGAGTGCCAGACTCGCCGGGTCCAACCGATGATAGTTCTCAATTTCGTAACGATTGCCATCGGCATCTTTAATAAGCACCCGTCCGTTTTCAAGGCTGACGACATCGTAGCGAGTGCGCATGCCAAAGGTGACAGGACCACGGTTGGTTTCCACCACCCACCGCGTAACACCGAATTCGCCCTCAAGTTCATGGATTTTGGTGATTTTCGGCATAAAATATCGCTTCTGCAACTCTGACACGAGGATTTCCGCCGACTCTCGCGGTAACTGTCTGATGTCCTGAATAATACCGATTTCTTCGCCTTCGCTATCCAGCAGTGTGATATATTTGTTGGAATCGGTGAGTGGGAAGGATCGGATCGCTTCAACGTTTGTGTGGCTTGTGCCATCCGGCAGTTCAACCGTGAGTTCTTCAAACGAATCTCGCGCAATTTTGACCTTAGGGGCATCAAGGAATTGCACCTCATCAGTTATCGGCGTAGCTTCCTGCATAACGTGGTTTCTCCTTCTTCTATAGCAGGGAGGGGCAGTATGCGCTTAGATGAAGTTTAATTATTTAAATCGGTAATTCTAATTCTGCCAGACCCGGTAGGTGCGGTTTGGAACCAGGGCTCCCACCCGTTACTGGGAAGGGACGCCGGACTTCGCCAATACATTACCGAATTAATTTTTTAAATCTTCATGAAAGCGCACACTGCAAAAATGTGTTGTTGCCTACAAGGCACGAATTTTTGACAATTCCGTCTGCTTCTCACACAAAACTGCGTAAGTACCGTCTTTGGCAAGAAGTTCTTCATGCGTGCCAATTTCATCGACTTGCCCATCTTTCAACACGACTAACCGATCAGCATACTTGAGAGTAGAAAGCCGGTGCGCGATGGCAAAGACAGTACGACCGCGGACCAGCCGTTCTAACGCTTCCTGGATATTCGACTCGGTTTCTGTGTCTACGGACGATGTCGCTTCGTCTAAGATGAGGATTCTTGGGTCTTTCAGGATCGCGCGGGCAATAGAAATTCGCTGTCGTTCGCCGCCGGACACGCGAGCACCACGTTCACCCACCATTGTATCGTAACCATCTGGGAATTTGACGATGAACTCATGTGCATTCGCGGCTTTCGCTGCGGCGATAATCTCATGTCGGGAAGCACCCGGTTTCGAGTAGCCGATATTTTCAGCTATTGTCCCTTGGAACAGAAATGGGTCTTGAAGCACCACACCTACCTGTTGCCGCAGTGCTTTCAGTTTAATGTCGCGCGTGTCGTGTCCATCAATCTCTATTGAACCTTCACTTGGATCGTAGAAGCGGGTAATCAGGTTAATCACGGTGCTCTTTCCAGCGCCACTGTGTCCGACAAGTCCAATCATCTCACCTGCTTCTGCCCGGAAACTGATACCGTTGATGGCGTTCTTTTCTGTGTCGTAAGAGAAATAGACATCCTTGAATTCGACATCGCCTTTGATCTTTTCAAGGGTGACAGCACCTTCTCTGTCTGCAACACTTGGGGGTGTGTCTATGATTTCAAACACTCGTTCAGCGGAAGTTGCGGCTCGGATGAAGCGTTCGTTCATCTGGCAGAGCGTGTAAACAGGTCTGAAGAACCGTCCCATTAATGCCTGGAACATAAAAAGTTCGCCGAGCGTCAATAGTCCCCCGAAGATTTGTGAACCACCAATCAACCATATCAAGATAGAACCGGAAAAGATAATAAATTCCATGATCGGGCGGTACAGCGTCCACAATTTCGCCGCATTCATTTCGCCATCGAACACCTGATACGTCTTTTCGCTAAATCGGTTTACCTCGTAGCGTTCGCGCGCAAAGGCTTTGACGACTCGCACACCGGGGATGGTACTTGCCAATATAGTGCTAATATCAGCATACCGCTTCCACAGCACGGAAAACACCTTGCCCATCTTTTTCCCAAAGAAGATGGTAAAGAAAATAAGGCAGGGCACCGGAATTAACGTCCATGCAGCCAGTTTCCAATTGGTGAGAAACATAAAGGCACAGATATAGACGAGCGTCAGCGAATCACCGATCAAATCTTGCAACCCGTTTGCGATGAACTCTCGGAGCCTCGCCACATCGCTTGTGATTCTTGACATAAGGTTACCGGTGTCACGCTGATTGTAAAAGTCTAAGGAAAGCGAGTTGAGATGCTCATAAGTTTCGTTCCGAAGCCTACGTGTAATATTTTGGCCCACCCACGCCATCATATATCCCCGCACAGCACCAGCACCCATCGTGAAAACGTTGAAGCTGATCATTAAAATGATAATGGTGGTAAGATGTCCCCAACTTCCAGCGACAGGAAGCGTCAGCCAGCCTGAGACTCCTTCAACTATCCCACTGAGTTGTCCCCATGTCGGATCCGGAATCGGTTCACCAGTTGCGGTTAACGTCGCTCCGCTTACCCTACTTTGTGCTGGAGAAAGGACATTATCAACGACCTCCTTGCTCAGAACAGCTGGGAACAGCGAAACGAGCCGGATAACCATCATCAAAGCAAGGGCAGGAACGGCGACATGCCAGAAGGGGAATGAATAGCGAATCAGACGGAAGATGAGTTTCCGTTTCTCAACGCAATTAACGCAAACGCCCGACCAGCGAGGTAACGGCTGTCCGCATGTTTCACACTTATTTTTATTTTTCCCCCAGCCTTGTGGACGATGCTGTTTCTCGTGTTCAACGTCTGGGTTTGCCTCTTGGACAAGCGTTTCCAATTCAGGCGTTGCTAACTCAAACTTTGGCGAGACTCGACGTGAGTAGCGTGCAACCTCTGTCGCATCCTCGGATGTTCTGACTTTTAAAATGTTGTTGCCGTACATCTCAACGATCTCAACAGCCTCAACTGATGTGAGTGGAATCTCACGAACTTGATGCTCAGGGGCACCGTTTTGGTTGAAAGCAAAGAGTCGTCTATCAGTGGCAATTACCCAATCTTTGCCGTAATTGCCATCGAATCGGAGATCCGTTGAGACAGCGACTTTAATTTCCTCGCCGTTTGCAAGTAACTCATGTGCCCGTGTTTCCAATTCCTCGGGCATTTCTTCCATCGTTGTTAACTCTTCGTCAGCTTGTTGGTCAGATGCGGGCAGTCCGCTAGAAGAGCCTTTCCGTAGAAATGTGCGCCTCACATCGGATGACTTCGGCATTATCCCGCGCATAAATTAAAACCCCCACAAATTAAAAGGCGTGGTTTATCAGCCTATATTAAACAATTAAGACATTTTATTTAACGTAAAATATAGGAAAAGGGTTAAATTAAAATACAAAAAATTGACGAAAAGGTATAAATATGCGCGGGGTTGGCGGATTTAATCGTCTCTGACCTCAATTCGTCAATCAATTTACGGGTTCGGTGGGGATGTACAAATCAACACTTCCATAGACTCATCACCTGTATTTTCGATGCCATGCTCGCACCAGGGTGGAAGATGGATAAATGTACCCGCCTCAACAGGGACCTTTTCACCAGCGAGTGTCATTACCCCCTTTCCTTTTAGAATAACGTAGCATTCCTCGGTATGGTGGCTCCCCGGTTCAAGGACGACGTGTGGCGGCACAAAAAACATGACTAACCCCAAATTTTGTGCGGGCGCGTTCGGATTCGCTGGATGCACGACCCGTACGCCGATACCGTCGCAACCGGAGTATTTTACAGGTACACCGTCCTGGACTGTGACAACGTTCGCTTGAACCTGATGTGCAGGCTTCGGAATAGGAGGTTCTCCTTGATACCCTTTGAACATCGTAATTTTTGCCATTTTTAGCTCCTTTGTGATGATATGGTAGCGTTCACAATTGTTTCGACATCAACGGAAAGCGAGGATACAATCCTCGCCAGCAGCGGTGAGGATTTTCCTTACTATAATAACGCAAGTTACCATCCTTGTAGCATAGACTGTTAGTCTGTGCTTTTGCATCGGAAAACTAACAATTTACGCTGTGAAATGCAACGGATAATCAACCTTGTTACCTAAATCCTGTCCGTAGCAACTTGAAATATAATAGTAGGCAAACGGTGTGTGCCATCACGCCTACCAATCTCGTGTATAGCCAGCGGTCCAACCGCCGTCTACCGTGAGAATGGTACCGTTGATATAACTCGCATCCGGCGATACAAGAAAAAGCACCGCTGCTGCGATTTCCGTCGTTTCTCCGGGTCGCCCAACAGGAATGTGCGATAGTAGACTCTCGGCGTTTTCCGTGTAAGCACCGTCTTCACCGTAAAAGAGTGCCTCTGTGCCGCGCGTCAGGGTTGAACCGGGCGCAACAGCATTTACTAAAATCCCTTCAGGACCCAATTCCAATGCCATTGAACGTGTCAAGTTCGCAACGCCTGCTTTCGCCGCGACGTAAGCACTCTGCAGGCGCAGCGGCACCAATCCGGCGATAGAACTGATATTAACAATGCGTCCAGTGGCATTTTCAGAACCAGATCTGCTATGGGATTTAAGGATATGAGGGATAACGGCACGGCTCGTCTTAAAAACGCCTGTGAGGTCTATTTCCACGATCCGCTGCCAATCCTCTAAGGTGTATTGATGAATCGGCACCCTATCGCTCCGGGTGTTAACCCCCGCATTGTTTACAAGAATCTCGATTTTCCCGAAATGCGCCGCAATTTGAGCAGCGACATCCTCCATTTGTGCTGCGTCTGTTACGTTGCCCTCCACAAACAGACAGGCCCCACCCATTTTTTTTATCTCTTCGGTGGTTTTCAGTCCTGCTTGTGTGTCAATATCTACAATTGCCACGTGTGCGCCATTGTCAATCAGTGCATCTACGGTGGCTCGCCCGATGCCGTTCGCGCCCCCCGTAACAATTGCTACTTTTTCTTCAAGTGCAACCTTCATGTTATTCTCCTTTTTCGTTTCGGGGTTTCTGTAGAAGCGATGCTTGTCTTTTTTTCCACCTACGACGCGGTTGACGAAGCGTCCCGCGATTCGTGAAACTTGCGGAAAGCAGCAACACCATAGAACAACAAGACAATTAAAATTGTACCACCGGCAATTCCCATCGCTGAGGAGATGCCAAGCGCAGCAGGGAGATAACCGCAGACCAAAGCGATGATTGCGACAGTGAGACTGTAGGGGAGTTGTGTTCGGACATGGTGCAGCGGATCGCAGCTACTGGCGATGGAACTGAGAATCGTTGTATCTGAAAGCGGCGAGCAGTGGTCCCCGAAAATTGCACCGTCCAATACTGCACCGAGGCAAATGATCGTCGTTAATCCGTAACTCCCATTGTCAAGTGAGAATGCCACTGGAATAGCAGTGGGAATCAGGATTGCCATTGTTCCCCAACTTGTACCGGTAGCGAAAGAGGTCACGGATGCACAGATAAAGACGAGGATCGGAAACCAGAGAGGTGACACAATATCGCTGAGCATCGTCGCGAGAAATTGCCCCGTCATGAGTCTATCGCAGCTCGCTTTTAAGCCCCATGCCAATAACAGAATACTCAACGGCGTAAGACTCCCCTTTACACCACTCCAAACAACTGGAAGGATGTCTGAAAATCGCAGTTTTGAGAGCCAACGTGCGCAGACGATTGCAACAATAAACCCACTCGCGGCGGCACAAGCGAGAATCTTGACGTTGTCTGCCGCTGAAAGCGCGTCCCGCCAAGCGGCGAGTGAGAAGATAGATCCCGTGCCTTCGCCATCTATCCAGAAACCACCTAACAGTAATCCGAAAAGCGTTAGAAGCGGTAAAACGGCTGAGAAAGGTTGTGTGACAGCGTTTGGCAAACTGGTGAAAGACGCAGTGTGTCCGAGTGCCTTGGCATCCGAAGCAGCAACATCGCCTGTTTCTCTCGCACGCCTTTCCGCTTTGTGCATCGCACCGTAATCCCTGCCACTGATTGCATTGACAATGACGAAAATAATGGTCAAGATACAGTAAAATCGGAAACCGAGCGCATCAAAGAACATCGAATATCCGTCACGTTCAAGTCCGATTGTCTTCGCGATATCTTCAAAAAGCCCCACCTCATAACCGATCCACGTGCTCACAAACGCGAGACCGGCAATCGGTGCGCTTGTGGAATCCACAAGGAACGCCAGTTTTTCGCGACTGACGCGGTGATGATCGGTGAGTGGACGCATCGTCGGACCCACGAGCATGGCGTTGGAATAATCCCCAATAAAGATGAGAATCCCCATCAACCCCGTGATGAATTGTGCTGAACGTGGTCCCTTTGCGAATTGAGATAGCCATACGATAACCCCGCCGATGCCACCGGATGCTACCACAACAGAGATTGTCGCCATAATGAGACACACGAATAGGACGACCCAGAAGTTAAATAGATCCACGCCATCATTGCCGATGCTTACAGCACGGGTGAACCATACGACTTCCGTCAAGAGACCGGTTGGAGTAGCCCCTTTTTGGGTCCACGACAGCAGGATTCCAACACCTACCGCTATGCCGAGGCTCGGCAGCAATCGGGTTGTCACGATTGCTAATGTAACAGCGAGTAACGGCGGAAGGACGCTGTACCATACAAGGGTTTCAACATCACTGACCTGTTCTGCACGCCACTTAAAAATGAGACTAAGTCCCAAAAAGATTAAAAAGCCGATAGCAAATTTCAGTTTAGAATTCATCAGCGTCCTTGGTATGTTCCTCTTCAGATTTGTCGGATTTATCTGTTCTCGCTTGTGTATCATAGCAGTTTTTGGTATTGCTTGCAAGTCTAAACCGTCAAAGGCATTCCACTGCTGAACAGACAGTGAAACGTGTGATAGTGGATCGGAAGAAAGTTGCAAACAACAAATCCTGATTCAGACAACTAACGATTGGCGGCTGATCGTTGAAAACTGAACGGCTCTGAATGAAACCCCGATAAAATCTTGACAACCGCACTGTATGTCAACTATAATTGTCAAAAATCGTTCTTTATAATAGTAGTCTGGCACATCTAAAGTGATGGATGGTTCGTAGCGGCGCAATTCATTGCGCCTTGGGACGTGCGATGAATCGCACGACTACGAACCGGGTTTATCTCTCATTTCAAGAATGACAGACTAATAGCAAGTTTTGGCTTGCAAGCTACGCCAAAAAAATTAAAAGAATAGGAATGCGTCGTGATGAACCATACAACACCGAAAGTTACCGTTGTTGGCAGTTTGAATGTTGATCTGGTGTGCCGCGCGATGCGCCGACCAGACAAAGGAGAAACGCTCATCGGTGATGCTTTCGATATTTTCACGGGTGGGAAAGGATTTAATCAAGCAACCGCTGCCGCACGATTGGGTGCTGATGTCACGCTTATCGGAAGTGTTGGGGCGGATCTTTTCGGAGATATGCTGCTTGCAGCGACGGAAAATGAACATATTGACAGCAGGTTTGTCACAAAACGTACAGGCGTTGGTACAGGTGTTGCAACTATCGTGATTGAACCGGATGGCGATAATAGCATTATCGTTGTGCCGCGCGCAAATATGGCACTCACAACAGCGGATATAGACGCTGCCGCCGATTGTATCGCAGACGCGGATGTACTCCTTCTGCAATTAGAAACACCGATTGTAGTGTCCGAACACGCTGCAGCAATTGCCAAGAAGCACGACACACAGGTAATATTAAATCCAGCACCGGCGCAACCACTACCGGATAGTCTTTTAGGATATGTCGATATTCTCACGCCAAACCAATCGGAGACGGAATTGCTATCGGGCATGAAGGTGAGTAATCACGAAGAGGCACACCGCGCAGCAGAGGTGTTACGCGCTCGGATGGTGGATACTGTAGATGCTGCTGTCGTGCTAACGCTTGGAGAACAAGGTGCCTTAATGCTGACCGCAACGACCTCTGAGCATATCTCCGCGCTGGCTGTTGAACCTGTAGATACTACGGGGGCAGGCGATGCTTTTTGTGGCGCACTCGCAACCGCCTTGGCAAGCCGTGAAACCTTACATTCAGCAGTTATGTTTGCAAATGCCGCTGGTGCGGCAGCGGTCACTGTCACCGGTGCGACACCTTCTATGCCGACACGGGAAACAATTGGTCGTTTAATGTGAGTTTGAATATTAAGACCGAACCGCAAGGAAAATTAAAAAAATGAAAAAAACAGTGCTAAATCCCATATTTATTGTGCTAATCATAAGTTTAGGATTCAATACATCTTTCCTACAGATTTCCTCCGCAGCGGAAAAATGGGAATCGAACATGAGAAAAGACTTCGCGAAGGTGTTACGAGAGAAGAAAAAGCCAGCGGAGAAACATCGCGAACTCATCCTCAAATGGCAGAAGCAGGGACGGCTTTCCACGCTTCTGACGCTTTATACTGCGGCGGATGGAAATCGCCAAACACAGCAGTCCTCGTCCCCTAAAACCACGGCGGCGTTCTACTACGGTTTAGGCTACGTACATGCCCTCCAAGCTACGGAAACCGGTGAAGAACTAAATACTGCAATTACCTATCTGCAACGCGCACTTGAGATTGATCCAGATCTATTTTGGGCGCGCTTCAACCTCGGCGGTATCTATCAGGAACAGGGTGAAGACGAATTGGCACTTGCTGAATTTGAGTCCTGCATCGATTTAAACCCGAGTTACTATCCTGTCTACTATCGCATCGGTGAGATTCATTTGAAACGGCAGCACTACCCAGAGGCACTCCACGCCTTCGAGTCAGCACGGAAGTTGAATCGGAAGTGGGAGTATCCGCAATACGGTATCGGTTTAGTCTACTTCGCACAAGGTGAAATAGACCGCGCCCGAGAGGCATTTGAGAATATTACCCGTCAAAAAAAGAAGTTCGCTCCCGCCTACTTCAAACTTGGGCAGGTGCTTGCCACGGAAGGTTTCTTTGATGATGCATTGAAAGAATACGCCAAAGGATCCCAACATCAAGACTACTCCGGACAGGTGCTTTACGAGTTGGCGGTTATCTTCGATGGAAAAGGCAATACGGATGGCGCAATTCGGCTATATCAACGCACAATTGAGGTTGAACCAACCCATGCAAAGGCGCATTTCGCGCTTGGAGAAGTCCTCTATGCAAGTGGTGATGCTGTGACAGCGGTCCAACACTATCAACAAGCATTAGCACTCACGCCAAGCCTTACGGACACTTTCTATGAACCGCTTGAACCTTACTTCGCCGGATTGATAACCCCGGATGAAGCGATGCCGATCTTAGAGAAAGCGATGCTTGTTCTCCCTGACGATCCACGCTCTCACTTTTATGCTGGCATCATTAAGGCGGACGCAGGCAACATTGAAAAGGCTATCGAACATTACGAAAAGACACTTGAAATTATTGAGGCGGACGCGAGTTATCTACAAACTGAACTCCCTTTGGGAAACCTTAACGATGTTTATTTCAAACTCGGTGAACTTTATCACCAACAGGGAGATGTAAATACTGCTGTTGCCTACTTTAAACGTGCCTTGGAATTAAATCCAGAATTGGCAGATAGATTTATCACACAGGGACAACGCGCTTTCGATGCAGGCAACTATCAAGAAGCCATTGAGCCGTTAAATACACACCTCCTACTGTTTCCAGAAGACATCAGTGCTACCTATCTGCTGGGGCAAAGCTACGAGGCTGATAGCGATACAGATAGCGCACTCGTTTTTTATCAGCGCACTTTGTCATTAGACCCACAACGACCAGATGTGCTTTTCAAGATGGTTCACATTTATCGTGGACGCGAGGCGCATCAACAGGCGGTTGATACTTTACAACGAATTATTGAAATCGCGCCTGAAACGGCTGAAGCACACTATCTGCTGGCACTCTCTTATCTTCCACTAAAGCAGCCTGATGATTCATTATCCGCATTTCTTGCGACTGTTGGGTTGCGTCCTGACGATGTCGCGGCACATTACCACGCAGCAATCCTTTTTGAACAGAAAGGTGAGATAGACAACGCCATTGCGCATTATGAGAAAACGATTGCGCTTGATACGATGCAGCTTGAAAGCGACATAGGCCGGAGCTTACAAACTCCCTTGCCGGGCGTTGAAGCAACAGAAGCGGAACCCTTTTTCCGGCTCGGTGCGATCTATCGTGAACGCAACGACGAGGATAATATCATCCGTGTGTATCAACCTGCATTGGAAATAGAACCCGCGCATCCAGAACTCCATCACCTCCTTGCTGTTATCTTTGAGAAGCGGGACGAACGTGAGGACGCGATTCGGTACTACGGATTAGCGAATCAGTACGATCCCGATAGGTTTGACTGGCACTATAGCTATGCACGCCTGCTTGATCGGCACGCTGAAACGCTCGGAGATGACTATCATAAACATGCTGAGATGGCTGTCACGGAGTACACGACAACCATTGCGCTGAATCCGGACTATGTAGATGCCTACTTTTATCGCGGGATGCTCACGCTTCGCTATAGGCAGATAGGCAAAACGCTTTATCGCTATAGCCAAATTTTAGAGGATTTCAGGCAAGTGGCTGAATTCCAACCCAGAAATCGTGAAGCGAACTACCAGCTCGGGGTCATTTACCTTGAAATTGATCGGCATCGTCTCGCCAAAGAAGTTTTTAAGAAGATGCTCTCTTATGCACCAAAATATAGGGGCATCCACCTGCATCTGGGACAGATCGCGGAATGGGAGCAGGCATGGAAACAGGCAATTCAGCACTATGAAGCGGAAGCCGCGCTTATCCAACAACCGCCTGAAGAAGGCGACGATATTGCCGTCAAAACATATCAACGTCTCGGTAATCTCTACTATGCACACGCCTTAGATTACAATGCGGCGAAAGAGACGTTGGAGAAGGCACTTGTTTTAGATGATACACACGTGCAAACGCTGCTCAACTACGGTAATAATCTTTTCAGTATGGATTTACTCGGTGCAGCTGCAGAACAATTTGAACGCGTGATACAACTGGAACCGAGCAACTTGACAGCGAACTATAACTTGGCGTTGATGTATGAATATACAGAAAAAACCGCACAGGCGAAAGCACAGTGGCAACGTTTTCTCGATCTCGATCCACCGGAGCAGTGGAAAATTGAGGCGAAAAAACACCTGAATCAATAGCGTCTATGAATATTACGCATCTGCGTGCGACACTTCAGACTGCTTTCATTGGTTGTCAAATCGAACACCATACGCAAGTTGTCTCTACCAACGACATTGGTATTGCGCGTGGGAAAGCCGGTGCAGCAGAGGGAACCGTCATCATTGCGGAGCATCAGACCGCCGGACGCGGAAGATATGGCAGGAAATGGGACGCTCCACCCGGAAAGAATCTCCTTGTGTCCGTTGTGCTTAGACATCGCTTGTTTCGCGATCAAGTTGCGCTTCCCAATCTCATCGGTGCAATCGCCATCGCACAAGCGGTTCACACAACACACGAACTTGACGCACGGATTAAGGTGCCTAACGATGTCCGAATCAAGAAAAAAAAAGTGGCGGGTGTACTCACAGAACTTGCTTACGATGCGCAGCAGCAACCCTTTTTTGTCTTGGGTTTTGGCGTGAATGTCAATAGTATTTTAGAGGATTTCCCGCCCGAACTGCGTGAAACGGCAACTTCCGTGCGAATAGCAGCTGCTCATATAGGAAATCAGGACACTGAGATCTGCCGAACCTCGCTGTTACAAGTCATACTTTGTCAATTGGAAAAGACCTACCAGCAATTGAAAACGGGTGAGATAGATTTAATCATGCAGCAGTTTGAGGCGTTACAGGAAAGGACACCACATGAAGGCGATTATTAGTGCTTGTCTCTTGGGTGTGCGCTGTCGATACGATGGCGGCGACAGCCAAAATGAAACAGTGATGAAACAGAAGGAAACGTCCGAACTCATTCCTGTCTGTCCCGAAGAGGCTGGCGGATTACCAACGCCGCGCCCTCCGGCAGAGATTGTCGGTGGCGATGGCGATGATGTCTTAAACGGTAAGGCAAAAGTCATGACTGTTGATGGGACAGATGTAACTGATGCATATTTGAAGGGTGCCCATCACGCCTTACAAGTCGCACAAGCACACGGGGCAACACAGGTGATTCTCAAAGCGAGAAGCCCATCTTGCGGCTGTGGCGATATCTACGACGGTACTTTTTCGGGGACCCTCACGTCCGGTGACGGCGTGACCACGGCACTCTTGAAACGGCACGGCATTACCGTTACTTCTCTGTAGTTTCTACCGACGGTGTTTATAGTAAAACCCGTAACTACCTATACATCAACACAAGGGCGAGGATACAATCCTCGCCAGCGGTGGTGGGGTGTTTGTTTCCTGATAAACTGTAAACATATTTTCGGATTTTACGATAATCTGTGTTTAAGAAATTAAACATTGAACCTGTTGTCCAATATCGGGACTCCGCATCAAAGACTCACCGACAAGCATCGCCTGCACATCTGCCTCCTGCAGCCTTGTAACGTCTTCACGCGAATAGATACCGCTTTCGCTCACCACAACTCTGTCCGTTGGAATAGCCTCACGTAATCGGAACGTTGTTGCGATGTCCGTTTCAAACGTGTGCAAATTTCGGTTGTTGATACCGATAATCTGTGCATCAACCTCCAACGCAATAGCCAATTCTTCTTGTGTATGTACCTCCACCAGACACGCCAGCGATAGCGATTTTGCGACATCCGTAAACGTCCGCAATTCTGATGCTGTCAGTGCTGCCACAATCAGTAAGATAGCATCCGCCCCGGCGACGCGGGCTTGGTAGATGTGATAAGGATCAATCGTGAAATCTTTTCTGAGTAGTGGGACATCAACGACTTCTCGAATTGCACGCAAATAGGCGAGTTCGCCTGCGAAGAAATGTTCGTCTGTGAGCACAGAAATGGCAGCAGCCCCATTTTCAACGTAGGTTTTGGCAATTGACACCGGATCGAAGTCTTCGCGGATAATGCCTTTACTGGGTGATTTCTTCTTCACCTCTGCGATCAGCCTGACGGTATCGCTATCTGTAATGGCACCACGAAAATCAAGCGTTGGTGATAGGTTCTTAACCTCTGATTCTAACTTCACAAGCGGCACCTGTGCCTGTGCAGCTGCCAACTCTTTCCGTTTATGTGCGATGATTGTGTCTAATATCAATCCGTTATCCTTCACCTGTAATAGGCTAATTATTGGACACCGACTTCAGTCCTTCTAACTTCGCCAATGCCTCACCTGAATCAATGGATTCCGATGCAAGTGCGATACCCGCCTCAAGACTATCTGCTTTCCCACCTGCAACAATTGCCGCGCCAGCGTTTAGCACAACAATATCGCGCTTGGGTCCTCGTTCACCTTTCAGCATATTCACTATGATCTCAGCGTTCTCCTCTGGCGCACCGCCCAAGAGTGCCTCAGGTTCCGCTTTCGGAATTCCGAGTGTTGTCGGATCAAGGGTATAGGTATTGACGGCGCCATTTCGGAGTTCCGAGACGCGTGTTGTCGCTGTCGTTGTGATATCATCTAAGCCATCATCCCCACGTACAATAAACGCGTGCTGGCACCCAAGATTGTTGAGAGCATTCGCGTGCGCTTCAGTCAGTTCTGGTGCATAGACCCCAATTACTTGTGCTTGTGGTCCCGCTGGATTGGTCAGCGGTGCTATGGCATTGAAAATTGTACGAATTCCGATTTCTCGCCGCGGTCCAATGGCATATTTCATTGCACCGTGCAGCACCGGCGCGAACAGGAAACCGATACCGACTTCATCAATGCATTGCCCAACGTGCTCGGGACCGATTTCAATATTCACACCCAACGCCATCAACACGTTTGCGCTACCACTCTGCCGTGTCACACCGCGGTTACCATGCTTCGCGACCGGTACGCCTGCTCCGGCAGTAACGATAGCGGACGTTGTTGAGATGTTGAAATGGTTCAAACCCGTACCACCCGTACTGCACGTATCAACAAGCCGGGGAACTACAGGTGTGGCTTGTAAGTCAGGCTCATGGTTTGTTGGAACAGGCGTGGATTTGGCGCGCATCGCACGCGTTGCACCTGTAAGTTCTTCTATCGTTTCACCTTTGAGCCGCAGAGCAGTAAGAAAACAAGCGATCTGTGCATCTGTCGTCTCACCCTCCATGATTTCGTTCATGGTGTCAATCATCTCTGCTTCGGTTAGGTTATCTCCTGCTATAACTTTCTGAATTGCTTCACGAATCACGCAGTATTCCTCCTAAAATATGATGCCTACAATTATAGCAAATCTTCACAGACATTTCAAGAACGACATCTGAATCCAATCCAGAAGAAACTTGCAATTTATCTTCAGGCGGTATAATATATCAAGGCGTGTCCCACATAAAAAGATAGTTCTCTTGTACCACAAACTGTGAGTTTGTGGCATTTGGCGTATAATCCCTCAAATTCACCCTTGTGTAAACGAATTTAGAAAAAGAAACAAAAAGATGATCCGAAACTATAAACCGAACGACCTGCAAACCCTTCGACAGATCACTGCTATCTGTTTCGAGAAAGTGTCTATAGACAAAAACATCGAAGACCGATTTGGGCCTATTGGTGATATGGACTGGAGAGAACGCAAAATGTCCCATATCAATGACGATACAGAAGCAAACCCAGACGGGGTTTTTGTGGCAGAAGTGAACGGCGAGATTGCCGGTTATATTACAACCCGAATTAATGACACAACTCGAATTGGTAGTATTCCGAACCTCGCTGTGCTACCACAGTTTCAACGCCGCGGTATCGGCAGACAATTGATTGAAAAAGCGTTAGCATATCTGCAGTCGGAAGGGATGCTTTATGCCCGCATTGAAACTTTGGAACAGAATCCCGTAGGTACAAGTTTTTATCCGTCCATGGGCTTCACAGAAATTGCAAGGCAGATTCATTACATCCAACCGTTGTAGGATGCAGTTGTCAGTTAACAGTACTAACAGTACGCTGTGAAACAAGATGTGATGAGTCAAAGCATCTCTTAACTGAGTATTGAGTACTATTAACAGATTATACAACAAGAGTGGCAACTTGGGTTAAAATAGGAACCGGTACATCGGTTGATTTGTCGTAATTCCTATAAGACTCCAGACGCTGCCGACGATGAATTCGCCTAAGATTAAACCCAAGAAGAACGGAATAAGTTTTCGATGCGCGCTTACACCACCGTGCCGAAGGATAATCCATTTGATGACTGAACTTACAAAGATCGAAAACCAGAACACATTCATCGACCAGCTGCTGGAGATAGCGAACCCCGCAGGATGAAAGGGCCACCAAAAAAGCCGCATCCGCATTATCATCAGGAAACCGGTAATGAGAAAACCGATACACATTGCGATGGTTGCTGGTACATCCGGTGCTCTCGGTGATGTCAGCCAACTTTGGAGTCGGTTGAAGGGTCGTCCTGCGAACCAGTCCCGCGCACCCTCAATATAAGAGATATGATAGAATGCCCAAAACGAGGCAAATGTCCCAATAACGATTGCAACGCACATCGCAATCAGCAACCGTCGGTTGGAAATTCCTGTCCGTTCCGCTAATTTAAATCCCTCCAAGATGTGTGGCATCGGATGCCCACGATAGGCACGGTTAAAGAAAAAGAGATACGCCATTATGGTTAAGTTGTGTGGACCAAGCAATCGTGTTCCAAAAATGCGAGGCATCATCTCATCGGGTCCAATAAAGTGTAAATCGTGGACGGGTGACCCGAGTTCGGCACGCATTCGGGTAACTGCTGTGGAGATAGCGTAATAAATGCCGAAAAACACGAGAATCACCCAGATAGACATCCCCGCTGTTTTGCAAAAGCCAACGATGAAGACAAGGCTTGCGATAAGTCCTAATACTGTCATTCGATACGACATCGGTTCTTCTGAATCGTCAACATGTGGGTCGTTTCTAAATAACTTGCGTCCAACTTGCGCGAGGTGTTTTCGCGTCGCTACAATTGCGATAACAAACAATCCAAGATATGCCCCGAAGGATTGTTCATCCGTGAAAGGAAAGTTCGGCATGCCCCGTACGCCTAAAGCATCTCCGAAGATCCGTTCTGCCTTCCAAAATAGGTAGAAAAACCAGCATGAGAATGACAAGTCAAGTGGAATAAAGAAAGCAATGCCCACTGCAAATGGAAACACGGCTATCGGAGTCCATCCGATCGCACTCCACGGTTTCTGTGTAAAGAATGGACGGAGGTCATAAAGCCTCCCACCCAAACTCGGCACTGTCGGGTAGAGATAGTGAAGTCCATTGAGGATGTCAATTGCGCCAGCGAGCCCGAAACCGAGCCACATCATCTTGTTTGTCAACAAGTTTGTTCTGCCACCACTTGTCAACTCAAGCGGTAGTTGGATAATAGGATAACTCAGTTTCTCATGTTCTGTCCACTGTTTCCGGACGAGGCTGTTGATACACACCATCAGGAATACCATCGCGCATAGGAAGCCACCCCAGATAAAAGTCGTTGTTAACCATCCTTGTACGGTTTCCCATTGGTAGAAGGTTGTTTCGCCGCGATAATACTCTGTTAAGAAGGATTTTTCCTTGACAGCCATCCAATCCGGGATATACCGATGAAACAGGTCTGCCCAGTCATTTTCTGGTGTTGCGTACCAGAAAGCGTACGGAATCATCGGAATCAAGACGCGAAGGACATCGTGCCCTGCGAGCGAGGAAGCGATTGACAACATGACGTAAATTGTTAGCAATTCACCTTGTTGCATTGCAATCGCTGGCACTATCCGTACCAAGAAGAGGTTAACGCCTATAATTACAAAGATACAGAAAATGACGTTAAAGTACAAGGAGATAGTGGTCGGATACCCTTGTCCGGCAGAGTCCAGAATCCAGTACATGTTCGGGATAATAAGGACGGTACCGAGTAGGATCGCTCGCCATGACGCTCCAAATTTGGAGGGTTGTCTTGATCTATGAGGTTCTGAAGTCAATTCGCTTTTCAAATATAGGCTCGTAAATAAAAATGAAATCGGAACTTTCGTTAAAGATTATCTCAATGACTGTTGAGAAAAACGCTGCATCGTTATGGCTCGATCCCGCTACCATTTTTCAACAGTTGCGCGAAGGTCTCAAGGCTGCACGTTCGTAAAACTTCACGACGCAATTCTTTGAGACGTTGCAGAGTTTCAACACTTTCAAGCATTGGCTTCAACTTTTCCACATCTTTGGCAGAAAATCGAACCTCCAGTGCTTCAAGAATACCTTCAATGATGCTTTCCCGGGCACCTTGTTCAATGCCTTGTTCAATGCCCAGTTTTTTAAAGTATTGGACAACATCTGATTGCATGAGGATTTCCTCCGGTATAATTTCACGAATGTCATCAAAGTTGAAGATGACGTTACATAAGATAGCCATAGAGGCAAGATAATTCGGCTTGTCCGCCATGTCCATGGGGATAGTTTCGGCAACTTCAACGCAGTGTCGCAACCATTCTTTAGAACCCAACTCCTCCGGCGGCTTCATTAACGGGGCAAATGGGATGAGTCCTTTCAACTTTGCATCCAAAATGTCTTGTCCCTCTATCTCACAGAGTCTGATCACCTTGTATTTGATGGTAATCTCGTACCCTGGACCGTCTTGGACGTATTCCCCCGGATCGTTGAGACCCGCATCCGGATGAAAATAGATGACATGCGAATAGATAGGCATTCCAAACGTCCGAATACCTAAACCAACGTAGCCTGCTACGTGGCGCGGCATCGGTATTAAGTTTCCTTACCAAGTCAATTAAAAAAATAAAATTGCTTTGAAATTTTTTCGGTATGTCTTGTATAATGCATAGTATGATTCAAATCTCGATCAGCAGATCGAGGTTACTTTTGGCGAAGCTTGCAAAACTTGCTATCAAAAGCCAACGCACTAAAGGATAACACCATGGATACAACAACAGATCTTGATCCAGCAAAAGTCTTTACACCAGAGCACAAAGAATTTGTCGAAAACAATGGGTATCTGCTGATTAAAAATGCCTTGCCCTCTGATGTAGTCGCAGAAATTGATGCTGCCGTTGACGAAGTTTATGCCAAAGAGGAAGCCGCGGGCAGACTTGAGAGCGGTGGTAAATTGAACCTCCGTAACTGCATCACGCACCACGAGGCATTCCTTCAACTCCTTGATTGGCAAAAAACGGTACCGCTCGCCTACGGAGTGCTCAATTGGAACGTACAGATGATTACGTCACACCTCATTGTACTCCCCTCAAAAGAGGAGCCACCTCCTGAGGTGAGGAATCGCATCGGCTTGCACCGCGACGGTGGCACGTCTCATGCCGAAATGCAGGAACCCCACCCTCGTATCATGCTCAAGATTGCTTACGCCATCAGCGACCAATCTGATCCTGCCTCTGGTGCGACCGTGTTGGTTCCGGGGAGTAACCGGTTGACAGGTAGACCACCACTTGATCCAGATACGGGTTGGGCGCGAGGTGCCATCTCTATGAATGTCAACGCCGGAGATGCATTTCTCTTTGAGCAACGTACATGGCACGGTATAGGGCACAACTGGTCCGGCATGCCGCGCAAAACTATTTTTATGGGCTACGCCTATCGCTGGGTCAAGCCGATGGATTATATCACGATGCCTGATGAACTGGTTGCCAAATGCAATCCGATCCAGAAGCAATTGATTGGGGTTGTCAGCGAGCCACTCAGTTATTATCTACCGAAAGACCAAGATGTCCCGTTGCGAGAATTGCTCAGTTCGCAAGATTAGTTGGCAACCCGACACTCCACAATAAGGATGTGTGCTACGCCTTATTCAAGTTCGCTTTTGAGTGAAAGGCTATAGTCAAGCAGCGCGTTGGCATAAGGTATATTGTGGAGTCCGTACCCACTATCGCCTTTAACCATGTCGTAGTTCAGTTTTGCGTCGAGATAGGCTTGCGAAGTTTTATCAGGCGCAGCGTCAAGCATCTTTTTCACAGCTTGCATCTTCGACGCTATCTCGGCGCGGTATTGTGGCAGCTTCGTTTCCATGTTGTTATCGGCACTATCGTGGCAACCTGAAGTACTACATGTCGAGAAGTCTGCCATGAATGTATGGCCTCCGTGTTTCGCAACTGTCTCTGGATCCTCTTTTGCCATGTGGCAATGTACGCATCGCTTCTTCATTGCGCGCACGTGTGGTGACGGCATCCGCTTCACACCGGCACCCTCACGTCCAAGGAACATCTCCGACTGTGATTGGTGAACAATACCAGCCCCAGCACAACCACAGTCCATTTTATGGCAGTTGACGCATAATTTTTTTGCAGGCTTCACCAATAAGTGTTCCTCTTTACTTGTGTGGGAATGGCACGAAGAACAAGCAACAGCATTCACTGCTGTCTCTATATTGTAAGTATGCCCTGGATAAACCCGATCACTGAAGACCTCGTAACCAGAGGAGTGACAACTCAGACACGAGGTCTGGACCTCGTACGGACCTTCAATCAGGTTAACAAGAGCGTGTGAGTGTCCCGCGTTCCTCCACTCTTGATAGGCGGGTTCGGTTGCGTGACATTTACTGCAACCCTCAGCAAACGGTGTTTTTGTGTTAAGTGCAACATTCTCTACAGGTGCTGCGTGCAGTGTTCCGATTTTGTCGTAACCACAAACCGCAAAAAGGGCAATTGTTCCCATCAGTAGGGATAACCCTAAAAATAAGAAAACCTGTTTCATAATTTTTAATTATCCTCGTTCAATTTCTCTTTTATGGTAAAGTTCATAATTATTCAACATTACGGGAAAGCGAGGACACAATCCTCGCCAGCGGCGGTGAGGGTTTCCTTTACTGAAAAACTGTCTACATATTTTCGGACTTACTATAAATCAGTGGTGTTATGTCGCTGACTGAATAGCCTTGATGATTAAATATAATATCCAATTTTGTGAAATATGTCAATACTTTTTAGTGTTAGAACAGAGCCATTCAGTTCGCTATTTTTCCGCCTAATCCTGGCTTCACCGGCAGACCTTGATGAAATCTAAAGAAGAGTTCCGTAATCTTACAAAGGGCGTTTTATTTAGTCAAGAAACGTCTCTAATCCTGAAAACCTTTGGATTCTGATAACCCTGGTTTAAACAATTAACAACTATCGGAAACCGATGGCTATTCTTCTGAAAACTGATAACTGAAATAGGAGGGACTTTGATGTCTCAATCTGGAAACGGAATTGAACTTTTCAACGGTAAAAACATGGACGGTTGGCTCGCCCGGGGCGGTGCGCCACACCATGAATGGGATGCTGCTGGCAGCGTTGCTCTCAACCCAGACGATGCGAAACTGCTCGAAACGACATCTGGTGAAGGGATTTTTTATAACGGTGCTACCGGACGAACACTTGATATCTACACCGAAGCTGAATACGGTGATTGCGAACTGCACGTAGAGTTTATGGTGCCACAAGGTTCCAACTCCGGTGTTTACCTCATGGGTAGATATGAGATTCAAATATTGGACAGTTGGGGTGAAACAGAACTTCGTTATGGGACCTGTGGCGGTGTTTATTGTCGTTGGATCGACAATAAACCGGTGGATGGTGTGCCACCGCGCGTCAATGCCAGCAAACCGCCGGGTGAATGGCAAACTTACGACATCACCTTCCGCGCACCAAAATTCGATGCCGATGGCAATAAGGTTGCCAATGCTACCTTCGTCAAAGTCGTGTGGAACGGACAGATCATCCATGAAGATGTTGAGATGGCGGGTTGCACGCGTGGCGCGATGGTGGAGGAAGAAGCCGCTACTGGTCCAGTGCTGTTGCAGGGAGACCATGGACCTGTTGCCTATCGCAATGTCTTTTTAAAATATTTGCCACCGCTCCATTCTTGATGTTGGCAAAACGGGTTTCTCATGTGGTCCATAAGTTTTTGAAGGTCTAACGGTTGAAAAGAAAACGTAGTCCGTAATGAAATGGAGGACGGATATACGGAAAGCAACGTCATTAATCATTTATCCTAACCGAACCGCAAGGAAAATTAAAAAAATGCAGAAACTAAAACTTGGTGTTATCGGTGCAGGCGGTATCGTCTGCCGAATGCACCTGCCCGACCTCATACAGGGCACCGATTTTGAGGTTAGTGTCATCGGTGGTAGACGCGAACACCGTCTCACACATCAATGTCAAGAATTCGACATACCACGCTGGACACAGGATTACGACGCAATCATCGCGGACGATACGCTTGATGCCATTCTTGTGGGTACCCCGCATCCGTTACATGTTTCATGGGGTGTCAAAGCATTGGAAGCAGGCAAGCATGTGCTGATGCAAAAACCGCTTTGCGGCGATATGGATGAGGCGAATCAGTTTGTCGAGGCAACTGAAGCGAGTGGCAAAACAGTCATGTGTCTTCCGCATTTCGGCGCGGCTGTCTATAAGATTCGCCAGTTAATTGCAGAGAATGCGATTGGACGTGTGTCTGGTGCGAGAATGCGAAGTAGCCATGGGGGTCCCGAAATCTACTATGCAGAGATTCGCGATATCTTCGGTGAATCTGGCGACGATCTGTGGTTTTTCGATGCCAAACAGGCGAGTGTGGGCGCGCTTTTCGACATGGGGGTTTACGCTGTTTCCAGCCTCGTTGCAATGCTCGGCACCTTTAAACGGGTGACCGGTTTCGTTTCTACGTTCGACAAACCGACGGAATTAGAGGACGTCGCGACGCTTGTGCTTGAGATGCAATCGGGCGGAATTGTCACTGCAGAGACGAGTTGGTGCGACCCAGCACGTACGGGTGAAGGGAGTGTACACGGCACGGCAGGCAAATTCACGATGCCCGGCAAAGATGGTGCCACGCTTAGCCAGTGGACGCCAACCTCTTACACGCGCGAACACGCTCCCGTTGATGTCAAGACGATCGACTGTTCAGATGCAGCGCCGAGTGGAATGCACACACATTTCGCCGAACATATCCGTGAAGGAACGCAACCACCGCTCTCAAATGTGTATACAGCGCGGCATGTTACTGAAATTTTGCTTGCGGGTCTTGAATCTTCCGAAACAGGTAAGGCAATCGAGCTGACCACAGAAGCAGAAAATTGTGGAGATTGTTCGTCGCCAGACTGTTGTTGATACGATAATTGAACTAACAGCAGAAGCAGATAGATGGTTAGAAAGGAAAAGAGGTGTGTTTCATGTAGGCGCGCTTTCCGCGCCTACATGAAAATGACGAAACGTCTAATCTAAACTGGCGTGAAATTCATACCAATCATCAAGGTTGTTGAGGTTAACAGCGTCTAAGATAGAGCCGTCGTCTTGAATGCCACTGGCACCGAGGATGCCCCCACGGGTATCGTCGTCGTGATTATAGCCTGAAATTGCAGCGTTTAGTTCGTCGACTGCTGCTTGGTCAAAACTTCCGTTTTCCGAAACCCACGCTTCAAATTGTGGATAGGTGGGCGAATTGTCGCTGATGTATGCCAGCGTAGCGTCCTTGTCCAGTCCGAGTCCATCTAACACCATCTGATCAAAACCCGCGCCGCATGCCGGATACTCTTCATTTAGCACACCCTTGGCATCCATTAGCACTTTTGACCAGAATCGTGGAAGATGCAATACCCCAAGTGGGCCTGCAACCCCGGAACTAATTGTCGGTATCATCGCTGTTTTCTTCCTTCCAAACATTCTGTTTTCCTCCCTTACTTTGAACGTTAAGTAATAGGTCGGTATTATCAACATAACAGGTGCTATTGCCTGCCATGCGAAATTCCATTCTATTATAGCAGCGCGTACAAAAAAAGCAAGAAAAATTTAAATACCGTTACGAATCACTTAACATCGTCAGGTTTAGCGACTTTAAACTTGAGTTCGCCGGGTTTTATGTAGCCGAGTCGTTTTCTGGCGAGCCGTTCCTTTGTGAGTTCGTCGTTTTTTAGCATTTCGACGCGCTTCTGGAGTCGGTCGCGTTCGGCTTCGAGTTCCCGGATCTCGGCGCGGTAGGCTTCTTCAGCGAGCTGTGCGTGCTGCCAATCGCCATAACCGTTCATGAATTGATCGATGCTAACGAGGAGTAATCCAACCGCGATAAGAAGTAAAATTGGACGAAGAATACGCATGAAGCGGACCTTTGAAAAAAGCGTTCCGGGACAGCACATAAACTGTCCCTATGCAAATGTAATGGGTTAGCGGAGGTTTGCCAAATTATAGAAAACATCCTTGCCATCAAAAGTGGCACTCCCCCCAAGTTCTTCCTCAATACGGAGGAGCTGGTTATATTTGCAGACACGATCGGTACGCGAGAGTGAACCGGTCTTTATTTGTCCTGCGTTTGTCGCAACAACCAGATCGGAGATAGTGGTATCCTCTGTTTCGCCCGACCGGTGCGAAACGACAGCCGTATAGTTGAAACGTCGAGCGAGTTCAATAGCGTCAAGCGTCTCTGTCAGGGTGCCGATCTGATTGACTTTAATCAGGATGGAGTTACCAATATCTTCCTGAATTCCGCGTTGCAAGCGGGTAGTGTTGGTGACAAAGAGATCGTCACCGACGAGTTGAACCTTATCCCCGATTGCCTCGGTCAAGTGCTTCCATCCCTCCCAATCGTTTTCGTCCATCCCGTCTTCAATGGAAACAATTGGGTATTTCTCACAGATTTCCGTGTAAAAGGCAACCATTTCTTCTGCTGATTTGGTCGGTTGTGCCTCTGCTTTTAATTCGTAAGTGCCGGTGTCACGATTGTAAAATTCACTGGAGGCGGCATCCAATGCTAAGAGAATGTCGTCTCCAGGGACGTAACTGGCGCGTTCAATGGCTTCAATAATTACAGCAATCGCTTCCTCATTAGAACCCAAATCCGGGGCGAATCCACCTTCATCGCCGACAGCGGTGTTGCAATTTCGAGATTGCAAGACTGCCTTGAGACTATGAAAAATCTCAGCACCCATGCGGAGGGCTTCGGCGAAACTCTTTGCCCCCGCTGGCATTATCATAAATTCTTGAATATCAACATTGTTGTCGGCGTGAGAACCACCGTTTAAGATATTCATCATCGGTAACGGAAGTTCTTTGGCATTCGCGCCACCGATATAGCGATAGAGAGGTTGTCCCACTTCATCTGCAGCCGCTTTCGCGACAGCTAACGAAACGCCTAAAATAGCATTCGCGCCGAGACGGCTTTTGTTCTCTGTCCCGTCGAGTTCACACATAGCGGTGTCAATATCGTTTTGTGCAAGGACATCTTCCCCCGCGAGGGCAGCAGCGATAGTTGTGTTGACGTTCTCAACGGCTTTCTGAACGCCTTTCCCCAAATATCGGTTGGCATCCTGATCGCGCAATTCAACGGCTTCGTGTTCACCCGTAGATGCACCAGAAGGAACAGCAGCGCGTCCGAATGCCCCTGATGCTAAATTAACGTCAACCTCGACTGTCGGGTTACCACGCGAGTCTAATATCTCGCGGGCATGAATATGAATAATTTCTGACAAGTTGATTCTCCTTAATAAAGTGTATCACCTGTTTTCTAAGTGTGCTTTCCAAGTTTACACTCGGATCATTTACATCAATACTATTCCTCGATGACAGCATCTGCGAGTAGATACGCAGCTGCGAAAAAAACTAAACTACACCCAATGAGCAGTGCCAGCCAAAATCCGTTGTCTAATCCGCCGGTTACCAAAAGCGAGACGGTGCATTTCGCTCCGCCCATAATAATTGGGATGACGAGAGGTAGTAAAATAACGGAAAGGAGGCTCTCACCGCCATTCGCACCTGTGGACATACCAGCTAACAACACACCGACAGCGCAAAAACCGAGTGTCCCGATCCCAAGCACACCGGATAATTTTAATAATATACCCACCGTCACCACATCAAGCAGATCCAAAAATTGAAGTGCAATGGGGGTAATAACGATTTCCAATAAGAATAGAAAAATGACATTACTAATGACTTTAGAGAGGTAGAGATTACTCGCATCAACACCGGTCAGCCGTATACCGTGCAATGCACCGTGTGAGCGTTCTGCTGTGAATGAACGGTTCAAGGTGATAATCCCTGCAAAAACGAATGCTGCCCAGAGCACACTGGCAGTGAGTTTGCCGCGTTCTCCCCTTTCAGGGAAAATCGGACCAAACGCGAAAGCAAAGATGAGGACAACTAATATACTGAAGACGAAGACTAATACAAACGTCTCTTTTGAACGGAATTGAAGCCCAAGGTCTTTGCGAATCAACGCGCCAATTTGACGGAGTGCCTTCATGTTTGTCTCAATTTTCTGCCAGCCATCAAGTGTTAGTAGCCAGTGGACGTTTTACGATGCAAGCACCCAACAGTTAAGAGTTTAATCGCTCTTCATACATAAGCAGCAATGTCTCTGCTGTAATTTCATCTTTCTGCGCGACTTCCTCCAGTTCTCCATTTATCATAAAGAGAAACCTTGTGCCTGCGAGATAGCCCAACTCTGTATTATGCGTTGTGATGATAATACCTTTGCCGTTTTGTTGTTCTTGCGCGATGCGTTCTAAAACAAACTGCCTGGCAGAAGCATCCAATCCAGAGAACGGTTCGTCGAGTAATAAAACTGAAGGTTGGTGGAGAAGTGCTCTGGCAATCATAAAACGCTGGGTCATGCCGCGTGAGAAGATGTGCAGAGGCTCATGGGCGAAGTGCTGCAAGCCGACTTCAGTGAGGAGCGTCATACAGCGGTGTTCTAACTGCTGAACGCCGTACATCCGTCCAAAAAACTTGAGATTCTCGTAGGGACTGAACACCGGGTAAGCAAGATTTTCATGAATAACGACCCCCAATCCGTTCCGCACGTCTGCGTAATTTTTGATTGCGTCCGCGCCTTCAATCTCAAGTTTTCCAGATGTCGGCTTTAGAAGCGTCGCGAGAATTTTGATGAGCGTCGTTTTACCAGCACCATTAGGACCGAAAATCGTAACCACTTCGCCGGGATTAACCGAAAGCGTGGCATCTTTGACAACTTTGCGGTGTCCGAAGTCCTTTGTGAGTTGGGAAGCACGAAGGCGCATGGTGTGAAAGATTCCGTACCGGCTGGAAAAGTGGAAGGTTGGAAGATTGCGGGCTTCCATCCTTCCATCTTTCTTACACCTTTACATCATTCTTTGAATGATTGCGTCGCCCTGTTCCTGGGTGATGCCGAGGGGTTGATGTGCTATAGGACCATTTTCTAACACGGGTTCCATTTGATCCAATGACTGGCGGCTTGTATCATGGTAGAACAATCCAAGCTGCGTTTCATGCCCCGTCTTGACCGCTTGCTCAAGTGCAGCGGCTCTGTCACTTGTGTCATGGTTTTCAAGAGATTGGACTCGCTCCTTCCAATAGTCGAAAATTTTCATTTTCTCCTTCTTCCAAGTCACACAAGGGCTGATAACGTCAATGAACGCAAATCCCTTATGTTGCATCCCGTTATACATCAATTCCGCGAGTTGTTTTCCTTCAGAACTAAACGCTCTTGCGACATAAGTCGCACCCGCGACAATTGCCATCGCAACCGGGTTCAGAGGGGTCTCTAAATTACCGAACGGCGTGCTTTTCGTCTGCTCTCCTACTATAGTGGTCGGTGAGGCTTGCCCAACAGTCAACCCATAGGTCTCGTTATTCATGACAATGTAGAGGAGATCAATATTTTTTCGCATTGTATGAATGAAATGATTTCCGCCGATACCGTAACCATCACCATCACCACCGGTGACAACAACATTCAACTCGTGATTGGCAAATTTAGCACCCGTTGCGACTGCTAAAGCGCGACCGTGTAGCGTATGCATCCCGTACGTTTTGACATAACCAGGGAGGTTAGAGGAACACCCAATCCCACTCACAGTCAAGTGATCATGATTGCCACGACCGAGTTTGGCATAAGCGTTTTGTAGGGCATTAAGAACACTAAAATCACCACAACCGGCACACCAATCGGGATTAACATCACCTTTAAAATCTCTCGCTGTAGGTGCACCTTTAATAGGTCTTTCTCGTCTTGCTCGTCTCGCCATCTGATTCTTCCTCCTTTGTTAGACAACAATCTCTTGATAGGGGACATAAAGATCCGTTTTACTGTTCAAAAGTTCACGCGCTCCATCAACAACGTGGTGCGGCATAAATGGCTCACCGTCGTATTTGCGGATGTGTCCATCTGCCTTAAAGCCGGTCTCACCCCGTAAAAATCGAGCGAATTGACCCGTGTAGTTGCACTCAACGATAATGGCGTGTGCCGATTTTGAAAGCACTTCGTTGACGGCATCTTCATCCATCGGATAGAGCCACTTGAAGTGGATATGGTTGGTGGCAATGCCTGCTTCGGTTAACATTTGTGCTGCTTCACCGATGACACCATGCGTGGATCCCCACCCAATCAAGGTGACCTCGGCATCTTCAGGACCCTCCAGAGTCGGAGGTGGGAGCAGTTCAACGATGCTTTCCATCTTGCGTTGCCGTTTCTCCATAATATCACGACGTTTGTGAGGATTCGTGAATTCATCACTAATCAGACCCCCATCTTCATCATGATCGTCGGTAGCAACAACGTGCATGTGCTCAGGGGTGCCAGGGATAGCACGCGGCGAAATCCCGCTGTCTGTGATCTGGTAACGCAGATATTCACCATCTGTCTGCCCTTGCTCAGTGATTAATTCCCCACGGTCGATTTCCGGCTGCCAGTTGATAGAATCCGGCACGAATGTCGTGTGACCTTCCGCCAGCGACAAATCCGTGAGCACCATGCCGGGGCACTGAAACTTGTCAACGAGGTTAAAGAGTTCAGGTATTGTATCAAAGCCGTCCATAATACTGGTAGGTGAAACAACAATTTTCGGAAAATCACCTTGGCTCGCGCCGAGAACTTGCCATAAATCTCCCTGCTCGGTTTTGGTAGGCAAACCTGTGGAGGGCCCCCCGCGTTGAACATTAACAACAACGATTGGAATTTCCATCATGCCGGCACTGCCAATCGCCTCGGACATGAGTGCGAAACCGCCCCCCGATGTAGCGCACATGGCGCGTGCCCCTGTGTGTGCAGCACCGATTACCATATTGACAACGCTGATTTCATCTTCACATTGCCGAACGATAATACCGAGATCGCGAGCATTCGGTGCCATCCAGTGGAGAATACCTGTTGATGGACTCATCGGATACGCAGCATAAAATTTGACACCTGCGGCTGCACCGCCCATCGCCATCAGCATATTACCACTACCAAACGCCAACGGAGTATCCTGTCTCTCAAATTGGACATCAAACGGCGTAAAGTGTTCAGCAGCGTAATCGTAACTTGCACGTGCAGCAGCAATATTCGCATCCACTACCGCTTGACCTTTGCGTTTGAGAAGTGCCAGAACGATGATGTCCTCAAGCACTGCTAAATCTATTCCTACCAATTGCAAAGCCACACTAGACATACAAACATTCAGCATAAGAGCTTTTCTATCTGGGTCGTTGGTGAGCTCTTTATAGGAAATAGGACACAATTGGATGTCATCCCGTGTTGGAGGCTCTTTCACATGCTCGCTATTATAGATTAAAGCACCACCGGGGGCTACATGTGGCAGATGCTTCTCTACGCTATTGGCATCCAGAGCAATAATCAGATCTATCTTGTCCCCGTGGTTCGCAATAGGTTCAGAACTGATTCGGATAGTCAGGAAGGAGTGACCGCCGCGGATGAGGGATTGATAGGCGGTGTAAGTAAAAACGTTCAGCCCATACCGGGCACAGATTTGGCTGATGCTTTTGCCAGCAGTTTCAATACCTTGCCCGGGTGCCCCTCCTACAGCGATTGCAAAATCGTACTTTGCCATCTTGGCTCCCTTCTAATAATTTTTCGTATTCCAGTCTGATATCGCAGATACGCCACAGTTGGGCTCAATCAGTGTCGCAACATCAGATGGATGGACAAATAAGCAAATTGTTCGTTTGTTAATTACATTGCGATATTTGCGCCTTTTTCTTAATATTCATGAACACATATAACATTCTACTTTTTTTAATTATACCATGTTTAAGTGATTTTTTCAAGTTTTTTAAGTCTTAGCGAACTCATTATGTAGCAAATTTTTATAAACCTACACCGCCTATTATAGTGTGTCTATTTAGGTTACGGGTGGTCATCTCCCATTCCCCTACCGTAATCTGTCGCGGCATTTTTCCAGCTTCCCAATGATACTCCAAGACACCGCGTCTTTGATACTCTTGAAGCAAGGAAACAAGGGGTGAAAAAACCTAAAGGCGAAATCAAAAGAAAGAATTTCTCCATTACGCTTGGCTGAATGCTTCGAGTGCCTGTTTCGCTTCCGGGGTTCCAATTTTTTCCAATGCAAAAGCGACATAATTTTGGACCTCTTCGGATTCATCGTCAAGTGCCTTGATAAGCGCAGGCACTGCTTCTACTGCCGCAGCCTCCAGTTTAGCAAGCGTGTACGCAGCATAAGACCGAACCTCATCCGCGGGATCGGTCAAAGCCTGAATAAGCGCAGGCATCGCGCCAATTGCTGCGCCTCCCATCAGATTGAGCGCGCGAGCTGCATATTCGCGGAACTCTTCATTGAGTTTGTCAGATAACGCTTCCACCAAAACCGGTATTGCTGGTTCACCGATGCGGCTAAGCGCATTACCGAGAGCGAGTGCATAGTACCTCTCAGCGATCGCCATCTGATCAATCAGCGCAGGTATTGCCGGTTCACCAATGGCAGCCAAGACCTCAGTGGCTTGCTCAACCACATCCCCAAGATTATCAGCAAGTGCCTCAACAAGTTGCGGTATAGCCGGTTCACCGATAGCAACTAACTCTTTTCTCGCAGCCTCACAGACATCGTCATCCAGTTCCGACAAATCTTCGATTAAATCGGCTACGATGTGTTCATCGTCCATCTATTCTATTCGCCTTTCTTAACATACGCCAACATTGTGATAAGACGGTCGGTTTGTTCGGGTCGTAAATACTTGTAAAACCATTCCGAAAACTCACGCTCGGCTCTGGTGAGCTCTGCCGTCAGGGTGGGGACGGTGGACTCCCCGATTTCCGCTAAGACCTCCGCTGCGTGGTTCGCCATCTGTTCCATGTAAACAGGGAGTGCGGACTCTTCGATATGCGTATAGAACTCGGCACCATATCCAGAGATATGCCAGCATTCCTGAGTAAGGACATCAATGAGCTGTGGAATCGCGGATCTACCTATGGCAATTAATTCTGCCTTTGCGGTATTCCGAACGTTTTCGTCTATATGACCCAACATGACTATCAAATCAGTGATGTGGTGTTTGCTATGCATTGTTTCCCCTCTTTTGTTCTTCTAAGAGTGTGGTAAGGCGTTCGGTTTGTTCTCGGCGCAAACGTTTGTAGACGCGCTCCGAGATTTCCTGCCTCTCGTACTTATCATCGAGATGCGTAATGAATTCAAGCCTTGCAACGCGGACGTGCTCCCGATCATCGGGGGTCAGTTTACGAAGCCATCCCGCGTCTGAAGGTGTTGAGGTATTATCAGTATCAGATTCGGTCGTGGTTTTAGCTGTGCGGAGTTTGAAAAGTGCAGCGACGAAAAAGCCTCCTGTCAATGCCGCGGCGACAGCGATAAGTATTAACTGTCCGAGGTTAGATGTCTGCGCTGGTAAGGCACCTTGCGCGGTGCCCGTATTCACGTTGAATGCTAAGTCGATCGTTTTGCCTGCCTCAAACGGCTTTGGCGCAGTGCTCTGATAGTTTAGATAAATGACACCGTGGATTTGTTCGCGTCTGGGTGCCCCGAAAAACTTGGCACGCGGCACAAGAGGAATTCCTTCAGGCACCAAAAATAAGAGTTTTGATGTGGTGAAATCCAGGCGACGGGATAAATCCAGTCCGTCTTTCTCGACATGAAAAATATAAGTGTAGCTTAAGATCGTCCGTCCAGGCGGTAATGGTGTTGCGAGGATGACCTGATTCGTAGCAGCGTCCACGGTAAGTGCTACTGACGAATGTGGTTGAAAACCTTCAATCCCTTTTGGAAGCGTTAAAAGTGCCCCAACTTTTTGTGTGCCGTGTGTTGTTCTAAAAGGTAGATCGCTCAGGTTTTCGACATCAAATACTTCAATAACTGTAACAGCACCGTCTGGCGGGTGGTCCTCAGGTGGAGGTCCAATAAAGAGCGTATGCTCCTTGACACGGACGTGCGTTTTGTCTTCTGTAAACGCCCCGATTTCAAAGTTGATTTTGATATTCGGAGCCCAAGTTGACAGCACCACATCTTTCTCGGTGTAGTCAGTGCCTTCGTAGATGGTTGAAACCGTGTAATGAACACTTGGATTAAGGGGTAGATTCCCGAAACGGTAGTTCCCATTTTCATCCGTTGTCGTTTCTTGTGTTTCAGCGGTGTCAGCCTTATGTATCGTCAGGGTTACAGGTTGCGAGGCGATAGGTTTCTCGCGTTTTCTGTCAATGACTGTGCCTTGAATGTCACCCGATTCTGTTGTTTGCTGGGCATGGACGGTGGAAATCCAAAAGAGAAGGGTCAAGGCAACCGTTAGTAAGCTACCGATACGCCACGCGGGAACATAGCGAATCTGCATGTTGCATTCTGAACGGTTGTATGAAGATGCGTTAGTGTGCATATTATGTTTCACGTTGTTGCTGTTTAAATCTTTCGATTTCTGCTTCTACATCTGACAAGGATTCGTTTTCGAGTTGCATGATGACGCGCGCCGTCTCTTGCAAGAGTTCTTCACGTAATTCTTGGTAGTCGGTATCTGAGAGTTTTCCGGTTTCATAATCTTCGTCAAGGTCTGCGAGTGCGGCGTAACTGTTTTCGCGTTCCTGAAAGAGGGTTCGCCGCCGTTCTTCAACAATTTCCTCTGATGACGCAATAGCTTGCGGACCCGTTTTCGAAAAAATCGGAAATCCCAAATAGATAAGAAGTAGGATCCCAAAGATTACCATCCATGAAAGTACAAGAAACGACATAAAAACCTCTTTTTCAAAGTACACACGTGAAAATCAATTCAGTTACAAAAAACTTACCGAGCTTAACTCTCCCGTTTATACCTTTCAAGTTCAGTCTCAACCTGCTTGACTGCCTCATCAGAAGGCTGTGATTCCGATACTACCTGCGCGTCCACTGTTGCTGATGACCTCTGCCTTGACTTGTAGAGCACAACGAAGACAACCCCACCAATTACAATCAGAATAATGGCGGGCATAATGTAGGCAAGTATGTTAATACCTTCTACAGGCATGACTGCATAATATTGCGGTCCGTAAGTGTCAAGGTAATCCGTGCGAATTTGCTCAACGGGCTCGCCAGCAAGTAGCCGATCGCGAAAATTGTTCTCAATATTCATTGCCGTGCCGCACGTACACACTTCAATTGTCTCCCTTACACACCCGCAGTAACAGTAGACTGTGGTTAGCAGCTCCTCTAAATCGGACGCAACCGTGGCATCTTTCACGTCCTCCGGTTCTGTAACCTGAGCTTCCCCAGTCTGCGCGCACCCTGTGACAATAAAACCACATACGATGAGAAACACGACAATAAAATTAAAAATTAAAAATTCATTGCTCGTTGTAACGCGCTCAGATTTTCCAGTCTTCATTGTCTTATTCCTAACCTATCAAGCATCTGTGTTGCGTTCAGATTTCTCGGCTATAGCGACGATGCCACCCAGCACCATCACAGCAACACCAATCCAGACAACGCCAATCAGAGGGTTGTAATATCCCTGAACGTTCACAACACCTCCTGTCTTGACATCCGGTGGGATATTGCCCAAAGCAACATAGAGGTCATTCATACCAAAATGTCGGATCGCTGGTTCTTTCGTAGGTTCCTCATCCGGTTTCGACTTGTAATAGTCATGAAGTGCGGGTTCCATTGTCCCTATACGTTTCCCGTTCTTTTCAACGTCGAAAACAACGCCGCTCCGAAGATAGTTGCCGTATTCTTTTTCAAACGAGTCTATCATTGTGAGTTTATACTTGCCCACTTCTATTGATTCCCCGAGTGTCATGCTTTTGGATTCAAGCAGAAAATAGCCTTTCGATCCCATAATGCCTATATAAAGGATAACGATACCGATATGGATGATGTAACCGCCGTATCGTCTCTTGTTGCGCTGAATAAGGAGGTTTAAACCGTTGAGGAGAGAGGTTTCCTGTCGTTTCGCACGAAGTTTCGCCCCGCGGTAAAATTCAGCAAAGATTGCAGCAAGCACGAAAACAGCAGCAAAACTACAGAGCACTGAGTACAACGGAAAAGTATATCCTATTAATGCAAGGAATCCCCATGTCAAAGCACCGCCGACTAACCCGATAACAAGCGGCAACAAAAACATGCGTTGGAAGTTGTTAGGCGTAATTTTCTTCCATGAGATGATTGGACCGGCACCCGTTAAGAACAGCAGCAGTATCCCCGGAATGATGACGACTTGATTGAAAAAGGCTTCAGGAACAGAGGACTTTTCACCGTTAATCGCCTCGGAGATGATCGGCCATAACGTACCCCAGAGGATAATTAAGGTCAACCCGACGAGGAGCCAGTTGTTCAGGACAAAGGCACTTTCACGGGAGAGAAGGGTTTCTAAACGATTCACACTCTTGAGTCGGTTCCAACGATAGATGATAAATGCGATGACACCAGCGGTTGAGGCTAAAATGAAACCGAGGAAATACCCACCAATATCCGATTGTGCGAAAGCATGTACCGATGTGATGATTCCACTACGCGTAATAAAAGTTCCCAATAATGTAAATTGGAAGGCAAGCGTAATTAGGAGGATGTTCCAAAGTTTGAGCATGTTCCGCTTCTCTTGGATCATTACGGAGTGTAGATAAGCGGTGCCGAGGAGCCACGGCATAAAAGAGGCGTTTTCGACCGGATCCCATGCCCAATAACCGCCCCAACCGAGTTCTTTATATGCCCAATTGCCACCAAGCGTGATACCAATCGTCAGAATAATCCACGAAAATAGCATCCATCTGCGCGAGCGAAGTATCCAACCGCTTCCGATTTTACCGGATGCGAGTGCCCCAACTGCGAACGCAAACGGTACGGTCAGACTAATCCAACCGATATATAATGTTGGGGGATGGATTGCCATGAGCGGGGTCTGGAGAAGCGGGTTCATTCCTTGACCGTCGGCAGCGACCTGTCCACCAGGGAACCGAGCGAGCGGATTGTAAACGCCTTCAATTAAGCCTGTGACAAGGATGGTGAAGAATAACTGAACAATAGCGATTGGAATCAAGGAATAGTCTGCTAAGGTATCGCCTGTCTGTTTGACACGTTGGTAGTTCTGCCAGACGACAATAGCACCAGCACCTGTAAGCACCCAGAGCCAGAGTAGGAGGGAACCAGACATAGCACCCCAGAGTGCTGCTATTTTGTAGAATACGGGTTGTGCTGCGCTTGATACTTCAACAACGTAACGCATTGAGAAATCATCGGTGACAAAACCGTAGATTAACGCACCCGTCGCAATACTGATTAGGATGAAGGTAGCAACAACGGCGTTTCTACCGCTCTGGACGGCACGGGCATTTCGTATCCGTAGTCCGAAACTGAGGAAGCCGATTGCCCACAAACATGAAAGCACAGAGAGGTATATAGCGGCTTGTCCGATTTCCGCAGTCATTCGCTTCTGTGCCTCCTCACTTTTGAGAGCAAGTTTTGACTTGCAAGCTGCGTCAAAAGGGTGTTGTTAAACATACTGCTAAAGTGTTGTGTATCCCTTATTCTGAAGCATACGAAGTTTCATCTGTAGGTACGGCACTTTCTGCCCCTTCGTATTTTGAGGCACATTTCGTCATGAGTTTGGTAGCGACAACGAGGTTCTGTGTTGCATCGTATCTACCTTCTACGAAAACGCTGCCACCGTCCTTGAAATTGTCCGGTTTAAGCTGGTTCTCATAAATCACGTTGACTGTTGCTGCAGTTTCGCGGTCGCGTACAGCGAAGGTAAGTTTAAAATTAGCAGCGTCCCATTTCGCACTGCCCTCTGCAATGAGTCCATCAACTTGGACCCGTTGAGCGTTCACTTCGCTACCAGCTTCCACAAGCGAGGCAGGCGTGAAATGCCGTATACTCGTGCTTCGAGTCATGGCTATTACCAAAAACGCCATACCACTTAGCAAAATGACACTCGCTGCGATTACTTTGAATCTTTTCTGTTTTTGCACCTGAACATCCCCCATTGATGCGAATCAGTAGGCGCGATTTTTAAGCGTACTGATGAGATAAAACCTTCTCTTTAAAATAATACTTGATTTTACATTCAAAATCAAGTTAAAATAGAATTAAATTGGAAAAGCGTGTGGAATCCTACGTAGTAATACGCCTTGTGAAATCTGCAAGCAAGTTACAAACGAAAGGGGAGATTTGTGAGAATTTTCATTTTTCACAAATGTCTTTGCGAGAAATATGGAACTGAATTGGCAACACCATCCATGGGCGGGTGTATTTCCGGCGACGCTCTGCCCTTTTCATGAAGATGAATCAATTGACGAAGTCGGATTGCGCCAGTATATGCAGGAACTTGCGAGTGTCCCGGGGATAAAGGGCGTTGTCTGTAACGGGCACACCGGCGAAATCATGTCTCTCCGATTGCATGAAAGACAACAAGTTACACGGGTGACCGCTGAGGCTGTTGGCAACCGCGTTAAAGTTGTTTCAGGCGTTAGCGCGGAAGGAAGTCTTCCAGCAATCGACGATGCACTCGCTGCGAAAGAAGCCGGAGCGGATGCCATTTTGTTGATGCCTGCGCATCATTGGTTGCGTTTTGGAAGGACACCTGAAACGGCAGTCGGCTTTTTTCAAGATGTCGCCGAAGGAGCGGATATACCGATTATCGTGCACCAATATCCCGCATGGACTAAAGCAGGATATAGTCTTGAAGAGATGTTGGAGATGGTGAAAATTCCGCAGGTTGTTTGCATTAAAATGGGCACCCGCGACATGGCACGCTGGCGATGGGATTATGAACAACTGAAAGAAGCTGCGCCGGATGTCCCGATCTTGACATGTCATGATGAGTATCTGCTCGCTTCGCTGCTTGAAGGCAGTGATGGCGCACTCATCGGGTTTGCAGGATTTGTCCCTGAGCTGATGGTTGATGTCGTGCACGCTGCGCTCAATAACGATCTTATCGGGGCACGCAAAGCGCGCAGTCAGGTGGATTCATTGGCACGAATCGTCTACAATTTCGGAGAACCGAGCAGTGACGCGCATCAACGGATGAAGTGTGCACGTTGGTTGATGGGAAGATTCCCTTCAATGACGATGCGCCGACCTCTGCGTCAATTGTCCACAGCCGAAATAGATAAAATCCGAACGCGTCTTGAAGGGACCGGCTATCAGTGCACTAACTAATTTTCCAAGCACGTTTACTGTCCTATGTGGGTGCTATATGGAATTGGAGGGTCGGAATGTCACGTCTAAAATACGCTTTAATTGGCCACGGTAGACGCGGCGCAGGGCATCTGTCAACAGCTGCGACACTAAAGGATACCTTTGAGATAGTCGCCGTGTGTGATGCACATCCTGAGTCGGCAGAAGCGGGTGCGGAGAGATTCGGTGTTAAAGCCTATACAGATGTCCGGAAAATGGTTGATGAAATATCACCCGATGTTTGCGATGTCGTTGTGCCTATGCAGCTGCATCACGTTGTCTCCTGTTACCTCTCACGGTGCGGCATCCCGCACAATGTAGAGACAGGACTCGCACCGACGCTCGGTTTGATGGATATGATGATAGCCGACGCTGCCGAAAATGGGGTGAAACTCCAGACATCGGAGAACTTTCCCTTCGTTCCTGTGGAACAGTTTGTGTGCAAACTCATTAAGGAAGGCGTAATTGGGAACGTCCACAAGTGTTATCGGCTCTTTTCTACAACCGGCTACCATGGACTCGCTGCAATACGGTGCCGTATGGATGCTGCTCCCAAAATGGTCAGCAGCATCAGGCATACGATGCCTGTTATGCCCTACGTTGATCGGGCGAAACGGGATTTTAATCGCGAAAACCTTGAATTCTACGCCATAGATTTCGATAATGGTGGGCTCGGCATTGCCATGGTAGGGAACAAGAATGGATGCCTCGGACGGAATAAACTTGTCGGTTTCGAGACATGTGGTGAGCGCGGCACGATTATCACTAACGGGAATCAGGGTGCCACCGGTGGTGAAACAGTCAATGTTTGCACAGACGAAGACCTGCTAAACGGAGGCAGGGCACAAACCTACGAATTCCAGAGGGAATACAGTGAAGATAAAACTTTACGTCGTATTTTTGTAGAACTGCCAGCATCCTTAGGCGGCACCGTTGAGTGGGTGAACCCTTACCAGCAGACGACTATATCAGAGACGGGTATCTCATTGGCAACGATGCTTGACGGTATCGCACGCGCTGTCCGAGAGGATACACAACCGCTATGGACAGATGAGATGGGCAGAGCAGATCAGGAAATGGTGATTGCTGCACACCGATCCATCCAGACGAATCGACAACCTATCGAGCTTCCACTTGAACCCGATCCTGCAGAAGAGGAGGCGTTTGATCGCGATTTTGAAGCGCAGTTCGGCGTTCATCCACGCGAAGATATCGAAAAAGCGTTACAGGTTAATTTTAAGGCACGTTAGTCAATTTTAAGGCACGTTAGTCAACATACAGATTTTAATAACCTCAGATCGCTAACTGTATGAGGTGATTGATGAGACGCACACTGATTTATTTGACATTGGTGGCCACGTTGTTAGTAAATAGCAGTTTTTTGACGAGAACTGGACACGCATCTAAGGGGGGTACGCTCTCTTTTATCGATTACAACGAAAGTGCTAACATCTATCTCATAGATAGCACTGGAGAGAATTTCCAGAAACTTACAACCGATGATGTGCCGAAACATGCACTCACTTGGTCGCCGGATGGACATTCCTTTGTCTATCAATCCAAGGTTGCTGGGATGCTGGACATTTACGTGATGGATGTGAGAAAAAAGGAATCCCGACAATTGACAAATCATCCGAGCAGAGACTTGCGTCCCGCTTGGGCACCGAATGGAAAATGGATCGCGTTTGTCTCCGATCGAGCAGGCAGTCCGGATATCTACAGAATCGACGTAGACGGTTCAAATTTGATGCGGTTAACAAACCACGGCACCGATGGGACAGCTGCGTGGTCCCCTGACAGCAAACGGATCGTCTATGATTCATATCAAGGCGGAAATCATGAGGCGGGGCTTCCCGGAAAGCATTTTCTCTGGGTCATGGCTGCCGATGGCAGCGGGAAGCGGAAACTGCTACAAGACCTGAACATATCAGGATGTACATGGTCGCCGGATGGAAAACAGATCGCCTATGCTGCTGGGATAACAGGAAGGGAGGGCGTGAATATCATTATTACGGATGTCAACGGAAATAAACGTCGTAACCTGACCCAAGTGGGTCGAAACGTATGGGCGCGGAGTCCGACGTGGTCGCCGGATGGAAAATCGATCGCCTATTTTCTTGCGATTCTACCAAAAATGATGCCAGGAGAGAGGATCGAAGCCACTAAGTTTTGGGCGGACAATGTGATATGCGTCATAAACGTCAAAGGTGAAAACAAAGGTGAACCGCTTGAGGCGACAAGGAAAATATCGTCCAGCCCTATGTGGGTACCCGAGACATTCTTCTCTGTCTCTTCAAGTGCAGAGAAACAGTCGGTACTATGGGGCACACTCAAGGCACCTGAAATCAATACACAGTAGATGTTCAATATAGGAAAACTTTGATGAAAGAAATTAAAATCGGATTTATTGGATGTGGTGGCAATGCGAACGGGCACATGAACCAGTTAGCTGGGATTGAAGGGGCAAATGTTGTGGCTGTGTGCGACGTTCAAGCTGAACGGGCGCAAAGTGCAGCCGAGAGGCATAATGCAGATCCCTATACCGCACACCAACACCTACTTGAACGTGATGATTTGGATGCGATCTATCTCAGTCTTCCCGTCTTTGTTCATGGACAACCGGAACGTGACGTTATTGCGCGCGGCTTACCGTTTCTTGTTGAGAAACCCGTTGCCATCAATATAGACATTGCCCGTGAACTTGAAGCAGCAGTAGCGAAAGCAGGATTGATAACATGTGTAGGTTATCAACTTCGTTATCTCGGTTCGACGCAGATAACGCAGCAAATCCTGAAGGAAAGAACAATTAACATGATCGTCGGTAAGTACTGGTGCAGCACCGGACACGGCGATCCGAACGCTTGGCTCCGCCAAATGAACAAATCCGGCGGTCAACTTGTCGAACAAGCAACACACACAATCGACATGATGCGTTATATGGGTGGCGAGGTGGAGTCTGTCTATGCGATGCAAGCAAACAGGCTTCTTAAGGAGACAGACTGCCCTGATGTCAATAGTGTCGCACTTCAGTTTGCAAACGGTGCGGTCGGTTCGTTGACTGCTACTTGGGCTTATGCAGGAGACTGGGCGAACGCGAATGTCTTGGATTTGCTGTATGAGGGAGAATTGTTGAATTGGAATCCATCACGGACCTTGGTGCAGGAAGATGGCGAATGGGTAGACAAGACAAAGCCAAGTCCAACAATCGATGAAGTTTTTGTTGAAGCAGTGCGCAGTGGTGATGCGTCTCAGATTTTGAGTCCGTATAGCGATGCCGTCAAGACGCTTGAAATATCGCTCGCAGCGAATCTCTCCGCGCAAGAGAAAAGGTTAGTAGAGATCTCTTCGCTATAAAGTAATAGTTATCAGTTCTCAAAGGAGAGGCTGTCAACCATCAGCAAACGGCAATTAGAAGGAAAGACCGAAAGCCGACAACTAATGGTTTCCGATAGCCAATAAAAAATTATGGCGAAAAAATATCGGGTAGCGATTGTCGGGTGTGGTGGTATATCTAACGCACACGGCAATGCGTGGCGAAATCTGCCAGAAATTGAAATTGTAGGGGCATGCGATGAAAAATTTGAATCGCTCGCGCGCTTTGCTACCGAATATGATGTCCAAAATACCTATAACGATCTCCGACAGATGTTAGAAAAACAGCAACCGGATGTCCTCGTCATTGCGACGTGGCCCTCGAGTCATCTCAAAAATGTGCTGGAGGCGGTCCGGTGTGGTGTCAAGGGTATCCTTGTTGAGAAACCGATTGCGGTCAACGCCACACAGTTGGAGCAGATGATTCAGGTTACAGAACGTGCCGATATCTTATTGATGGAGGCGTTCATGTATCGGCATCATCCATTGACGCTCACCGTAAAACAGAAGATTGAAGATGGCGCGATCGGGGACGTGCGCTATGCACGTTCTACTTTTTCGACAGGACTCACAGACCGCCAAAATTGGCGATTGAGAGGTGATCTCGGCGGTGGTGCTGTTATGGATTTAGGGTGTTATTGCATCAACATCATTCGTTATCTTGTTGGACGGGAACCGCAGTCCGTCTGGGCAACAGGCAAATTTGAACCGATTAACAACGTCTGGGAGACGCTGATTGGTACCTTGGACTTTGGCGACGGTATTACTGGTCAATTGGACTGCAGCTTCGGTTGGACATGGCGTGAATCTTATGAGGTCGCTGGGACAGATGGCACACTTTTTGTGCAGAGCGCGTGGGGCAATTCGGAAGGTGAGTCACACTTTATTGTAAACGGCGAGACTTTTAGTGTTATTGATGGCGTGAATCCTTACGGTGCTGAGATTTTGAATCTCTGTGAAGCGATAGATACGGGTGTCCCTCTCCATTTACCGATAGAGGACGCGCTCGGAAATATGCGTGTCATTGATGCGTTGCACGAATCTGCACGTACAGGTCAGTGCCTCAGTCTCTTCGCGTGAAGTCTTGCCTGCCAATCGCTGATTGAGCAATCCGTGATGACCGTAAGACAATGGTCGTTCTTTTGGAACTGAGTGAATGCTAATGAAAACCTGATTAACCTGGAAGGTTAGTCGGTGAAGGAGCCTGATTGTTAAAAATGTTTGAAGAAATGATGAAGTATCCCATTGATGTTTTTCGAGAAGGAAATTTCTCATTTGGGGTACCGTTACCCGGGCTTCTTATAGCTGTTCTACTCATCGCGCTTTTTGCTGTTACAATATGGGCATACCGGAGTACACAAGGACGTATCCGACGCGGTTTCCGAGGTTTTCTCATCTTCCTTCGTGCGGTTGTACTCTGTCTGCTTGCCTTTTGTTTGCTCAAACCCTTCCTAACAATTTATCAGACAAACCCGGATGATTCCTATTTATTAGTGATGGTTGACCGCTCTAAAAGCATGCAGATCACCGATTCTATTGATTCGACAACACGGTTGCGCCGCGCCAACGATTTGTTGTTCGCGGAAGAGGACGGACTTCTTGAAAAACTGGACGCTAAATTCAAGGTCAGACTTTTTGCGTTTGACACCACGGCAAAACGGATTTCCAGCGAGGCATTGACAAGCGCAGAGGGCGAGAGTACGGATATTCCACAGGCACTAAACGAAGCACTTGACGATTTACAAGGAATTCCACTTTCTGGTGCTGTCCTGCTAACGGATGGTGCAGACAGGAGTGGTGTTGACATCGCAAAGTTTGCAATGCAGATACGAGAGCGGAAACTGCCGATCCATACCGTCGGCATCGGTGCCGAAGAGGGCAATCCAGACCTTGAAATTGTCAAAGTGGATGTACCCCGAACTGCGGAAGAAGATTTTCCCGTAGAGATGTGGGTATCCCTGAAACGAAAGGGATTCAATGGAAAGAAAGTGAACGTCCAATTGACGAGTAACGGACGAATTCTCAAGACAGAGTCCGTTGATCTGGATGAAGGAACCTCTTGGATGTCACAACTCGGCGGGACGGACACAACATCTGCGCCTAAGACCGGGCGCGTGTCGATTAAGTTTACTCCTCGCGAATCCGGTACCCAAAAGTTTGAAGTGCATGCGGAGTTAGGTGAAGTAGAAGCGGTGCCGCAAAACAACACAAAGACATTTTTACTCAAGGTAGCACCTACCAAACGTGTAAAAATCCTGTTTGTTGATGGTAAACCGCGTTATGAGTTTGGTTCCATAAAACGTGCCCTGAATAACGATCCGAACATCCAATTAACGGATCGATTTTTGAAAAGTATCTCTAATAACGGTCAGAATTACGGCGGCACTCGCACCGATGTATCACATGATTTCGGTTTTTATCCTGATGATCGGGAAACCCTCTTTGACTTTGATGCTATCATTTTAGGCAACGTAGATGCCTCCGAATTTACACCGAAGCAGCTGGAGGATACCGTTGAGTTTGTACGCACTCGAGGCGGTGGTTTGCTTATATTAGGGGGTTCGAGTTCTTTGGGAAACCACGAGCTTTCTGGGTCCTATATCAACACGCCAATTGCACAGTGTCTCCCCGTAGAATTGGAACTTGGATCCGCACCAGCACCGTTAGCACCGAGACGACTTCCTCGGTCAACTATCCGTTCACGGTCTACCGATAATCAAGGATATAAATTGCAACTGACACCAGAGGGGAAGGTTGAAAATTTGATGCGGTTGGCAGATACCCCTACCGAAAACTTGGAGCTTTGGAAGATTTTACCCCTGCTAAAAGGATATAGTAAAGTGAAACGAGCGAAAGCAGGAGCACTTGTTTTAGCGGAACATCCGACTGACCGAAATGAATTCGGGAATCGGATCCTCATCGCAACACAGAATTACAATGCTGGACGTGTCATGGTATTTACGCCGCACTCTTCGTGGCGGTGGCGACTGATACCCTCCCATGAAGAGGGTGATCAACGATTCTGGCATCAAGGAGATAGCCACGAACGGTTTTGGCGACAGGCTGCGAGATGGTTGACAACGGCACCAAAAGAACATCTTAAACTTGATATTGCAAAAACAACTTACGCGTTGAAGGAACCTGTCGTGATTGAAGTCACCGCTACTGATCCAGAGTTTCAACCGACTAACAATGCAAAGGTTCGAGCTATCGTCGTTGACGAAGAGGGCAAGCGTAAAGAGTTGAGACTTGAGCAAGTCCTCGGTAAAGATGGACTTTATACGGCACGTTTTATTCCGAATCGATATGGGGAGTACACCGTCATTGCAGCCGGGACTCTTGGGGGTGAGGACCTGGGTGAGCAGCAAACCCTTTTTGAGGTAAAGACATCTTACGCCGAATTTAGCGATGCTGAACTTAACGTCGCACTTCTCAAGACTTTGGCTGAGGGTAGTGGTGGAAAGTATTACACAGTGGAGGAAGCAGACCAACTCGTAAAGCAGATTCCACTCGTCGAAAGCGCGACATCAAAAATTACAGATGTTGACATTTGGGATATACCTCTCATCTTTGGCGCGATTATCGCGCTACTTGGGTTCGAGTGGTTCTTGAGAAAACGCGGCGGTTTGGTATAATGTAAGGTCCGCTCACATTGGAAAAATATTTATACGCGTGTTATTTCCAATCTCGCCGCACCTGAGGAATTAACAAATGATTCTTATCAGAAATTCGCTATGAGACATCAAAAGACGGATGAAAGACATGACACAACAAGAACTTCACGAAATCGTAGAAGGCATTCGTTCACCGGAACAGGTTTCCATGACATTAGCGAAATTTCTTGAGAACGATGTAGACGGATATGAATACGTTAAAGGAGAATTAGTGCCGAGGTCCCCCGCCACGAGGATACATAGCAAGATTAGTGTCAACGTTATCCGACATTTGGACCGGCATGTGAATGAGAATCAGTTGCGAGAAGTCCATGTAGAGGCAACCTTTCAGGTCGGTGATCGGGGCTTGAAGCCCGATGTGGCGTTTGTTTCAACACCGCGGTTGGATGGAGATGAAAACAAAGGTTTTTCGATACCGCCCGATCTGGCAATTGAGGTCGTTTCGCCTACAGATGTTCAGTGGCGTGTTGCAGACAAAGCGTTTACCTATCTGAACGCTGGCACGCGCCTCGTTTGGGTTCTGGATCCGCGCTCTAAAACGGTGATGGTCTATCGTTCTGAAAATGATATTGCCCTATTTACGTGCGAAGACACACTCACCGGTGAGGATGTCGTACCGGGGTTTATCTGTCCGGTTTCACAACTTTTTGAGTAGTTGAGCCTTTGCTATTAGGTGTACTAAAACGGAACAGGAAACATTTTGAAGGATAAAGACTGGCTCGCCGATTTTATGCGGGAAGACGATACAGTGTCCGTGCTTGGGATGCTGATCCCGCGCAGAAAATATAACATATCGCTTTTGCTATACGGAATTATTTTTTGTATAGCAGCAGTGGGACTTACGACTTGGGAGTTTCTTGTGGATCAACCGAAGATCATTGCCGTCAGATCCACACTGTCTTCATTAGCCAGATTTGGATTTGTTGAGGCAGTATTTTTTATGATACTCCCGCACATGAGGAGGATGATTATGTATTGGGAATTGCGAAAGAAAATGCCAGAGATCATAGAGAAAGCTGTAGCCGAAGCCGTAGCCGAAGCCGTAGCCGAAGCCGTAGCCGAAGCCGTGCCGAAGGCGGTCGCAGAAACGCGACAGGAAGATTTCGCTCGCTTTAAACAGTTCTGTGAAAAACATGGCATTACCTACACCGAAGAAGATTGGGCAGTCGAAAATCTCAATAGCGAAGACGAATAACGCGCTTGTCCCAATGAAGAGGAGACTCATGAACAATTCTTATAAAAGCGTTATGTTCGTCATCGCCGACGATTGGAGCCGTATCGCGAAATGCTACGGAAATGAGGTTATCCGAACCCCGAACATTGATGCGTTTGCGGAGCGCGGAGTCGTGTTTGACTACGCATTTTGCACAAGTCCCTCGTGTGCGGTGAGTCGCGCGTGCATTCTTACGGGGCAGCATAGTCATACACATGGACAATATGGACATTGCCACGGCATTCACGGATTTCGTACACACGAACATACACAATCGGTGCCAAAAATTCTGAAGGCACACGGATTTGCGACGGCGTGTATCGGGAAGAAACACGTTGAACCTGAGAGTGTTTACCCCTTTGATTTTGAACCGAGGGTCGACAATCGCAGTCCTGTAGACATGGCGGCAAAGGTTACGCAATTTCTGACCGAGAACGCGGACAGCCCCTTCTATCTCCATATCGGCAGTGGCTACCCGCATCGTGCAGGTAAGGGATTCGGAAACGATAGGACACACCCAGGTATTGAACCTCGTTCTTACGCGCCGGAGGAAATTATTGTCCCGAATTTTCTGCCGGATGTACCGGCTGTCCGTGAGGACCTCGCTGATTATTACGAGAGCGTTTCGCGATGGGATGCTGTGGTAGGCGCGGTTTTGGACGCGCTTGACGCTTCTGGTCGCGCAGATGAAACCCTCGTTTTTGTCACAACAGATCACGCAATGCCGTTTCCGGGTGCGAAGGCATCCAGTTTTGACAGTGGCCACCACTGTCCGCTGCTGATTTCCAGTCCTACGCAACAGAAGCGCGGTTTTCACAATCAGGCACTCGTCAATTGGGTAGATTTCTGTCCGACGATGTTAGATTGGTGTGGTATTTCACACCCGGATGGGGAAGACGCACTTCCGGGCAGCTCGATTCTCTCCGTTCTTGAAGATGACAGCGCACACCCCGGCAATGGTAATTGGGAGGAAACCTACTTCTCCCACTGTTTCCATGAGGTGACGAATTACTATCCGTATCGCGTGTTACGCGGCAGGCGATATAAATACGTTCGCAATCTGGCATATCAATTGGAGACACCGCTCCCCAGCGACCTGTTCCGCTCGATTTCATGGACAGCGGTCCGGAATGACAACGTTCAGCAACTCGGCGAACGGCAGCGATCAGATTTTCTACAACAAGGTCGTGAAGCATTGTTTGATATGCAGAACGATCCAGCAGAATCGCAAAACCTTATAGGCGCACCAGAATTACAGGACGTAGCTAACGAGATGCGCCGAAAGGTTATTGAATTTCGGCAGAAAACACAGGACCCTTGGCTGGAACAGTCCTTTCAGGAAGGCGAAACGCAACCTTTTTTCACATAATAGCCATCAGCAGTCAGCCATCAGGGTTGTGATTTTCATCATATAACTCCTTGCCACAGCTGCTCTTTGCTGACGGCTGAAAGCCGACTGCTGACAGCCATTAAAACATGCAAAACTACGATTTAGAAGCGATGAATGCCCGCATCGAAGCGGATAGTGGGTTTATACAGCAAATTCTCACAGAGGTGGGAAAAGTTATCGTCGGGCAAAACGCGCTGCTGGAGGGACTCGTTATTGGGTTGCTCTGCAATGGGCATATTCTACTCGAAGGGGTACCTGGTCTCGCAAAGACAACCGCCGTGAGCGCACTCGCTCAGACGATTGATGCTTCCTTCAATCGCCTGCAGTTTACACCCGATCTACTTCCTGCTGACCTCGTCGGTACACTCATCTATGATCAACAGAAGGGCGATTTCTACACGAAGAAGGGACCCATTTTTGCCAATATTATCCTTGCTGATGAGATAAACCGCGCACCTGCCAAAGTGCAAAGTGCACTCCTTGAAGCGATGCAGGAACGACAGGTTACGATTGGAGACACTACCTATCCGCTCGACGACCCGTTTCTCGTTTTGGCAACCCAAAACCCGATTGAACATGAAGGCACCTATCCGTTACCTGAAGCGCAAGTGGATAGGTTCATGCTGAAAATTAAGGTTGACTACCCTTCGCATGCGGAGGAACTACAGATCCTTCGGCGGATGACAACCGAAGAAGTCTCCTCTATTCAACACGTGATTTCGCCGAAGGATATTATCCGATTTCGAGAGGTCGTCCGAAACATCTATATGGCAGAGCAGTTAGAGAACTACATCGTCGATTTGGTGTGTGCGACGCGCGCACCGGAAGCGTATCAGTTAGATGAACTCAGCACGTTGATTGAATACGGCGCATCACCGCGCGCGACTATTTTCCTCGCCTTTGCTGCAAGGGCGAGAGCATTCCTTTCCCAGCGGGGTTATGTCACCCCTGAAGATATCCACGCCGTCGGGATGGATGTGCTACGACACCGCGTCATCATCAGTTACGAAGCAGAGGCGGACGGACGCGATGTTGAGAGCATCATCTCACAAGTATTCGCGAAGATTGAGGTTCCTTGAACCTCTATTCCTGCGTCTGTCCGGCAACAGCCGATGCCCGTGCTCCTACGCCGAGTACTGCTAAGAAGCCTTCCGAATCCGCATGATCAAAATCGCCGATTGCCTCCATAGAAGCGGTTTCTTCCGAGTAAAGTGAGTGCGGCACGCCACCTGCGGCATGGAATGCTACATTCCCTTTGTAGAGTGCTACTGTGAGAGTCCCACTCGCCAAATCGGTCAGCGGTTGGATAGAAGACAGCAGTGCTTGTGTAGCAGCATCGAACCAGTAACCTTGATAAATCTGTTCTGCGATTGTTTTGGCTACACCATCGAAGTGTCGGCGCGCACGTCTGTCTAAAATCAATTGGAGCAGATACTCGTAGCACTTCCCAAGCAATTCCATCCCTGGGGATTCATAAACGCCGCGGCTCTTAATCCCGACAAACCGATTTTCAACGGTGTGAATGCCGATCCCAACACCGTTTCGTCCACCGATGCGGTTTGCCTCTAACAAACTCTGGAGTGCCGTGATAGGGCTTCCGTTGACTTCCACAGGTGTTCCACGGGCAAAAGTAACGGTAAAGTGTTCTACATCGTCAGGAGCGTCTTTCGGATGGACGCCCATGCCGGGGTTGATAAATCCTGCTGGCGTTTTCAGCGATTCGAGTCGTCCGGCTTCATGCGTGAGTCCTAAGAGATTTGCGTCGGTTGAGTAAGGTTTTTCGTGTGTGGCGGTAATCGGTAGGTTGTGTGCTTGGCAGAAGTCTATCATCTCTTTTCTGCCACCGAAGTTTTTCAGGAATTCAGCATCTCGCCATGGGGCATAGACAGAAAAATGAGGGTTGAGCATATTGGTGGCGAGTTGAAACCGGACTTGGTCGTTGCCTCTACCAGTTGCGCCGTGTGTCAAGATGGAAATACCGCGCTTTTCCATCTCCGGCAGGAGTGCTTTTACCGTGGTGTGTCGCGCGATGCCAGTCGTATTCCAGTAGCCACCTTCATACATCGCTTGGCACTGGATGAGTCGGATCCCATCTTCGGCGAGTGCGTCTTTTGCATCTACAATAATAGCGTCTTCGGCACCGCATGCCATCATCCGTTCCCGGATTTCGGAAACGTCTCGTTCATCGGGTTGACCGAGGTCTGCCGTAAAGCAAACGACGTTGACTCCGTTATCAACTAACCATTTGGTGATAGTGCAACTGTCTAAACCACCTGAAACAGCAGCACCAATCGTTTTTCCTTTTAGGGTATCAATATTCAAAAGCAGTCTCCAAGGTGTTGTGTATTAAGTTATGAACGCAATTATATCATTTTTTGATGCTATTTGCAAACCAATATTGAGATGTTCAACAATGATGTATTTGATAATTTATCTCGTTTATAGTATAATGGTTCAATGGTGCGATGGCATCGGCTCCATCTGGAGCAACGAATCTGAGAAGTGGAAGATAGCCATACCTTTTCCCCCGATCTCTCAAAACTGCGTTAGGTTTACAATTTTCACACAGACTCTCTCAAGTCGGTTTTAAGGTTCCTGAAAACCCGATCAGATCTATTTTCTATGGGACTCTCTATATGGAATGTGTGAAGGATATTATCCAACAGTGCCATGAACGACGACAGAAGGACAGGCAACAGCAGGAGACGATTGTCTCACCCACGTTGCACGGTGAATACCCTTACCACTATATTGTTTATTGTGCGCATCGGTATCCGTTGCTTTTGCATGACCTTGAACAGGCAGATATTTCATTTATGCCGATTGGACAGGCACCCTTCGATCGGGGTCCAGCGTATTGTGGTGGCACGCGTCTTTTAAGACGACAAGGCACGCTCAACTGGGAGCCGAGGCGATGGTTCTCGTCCTGGGGAATTCAGGTCTACACAGGAACGCCATCCGCGCGCGACGGGGCGAACTGGCACGACATCGAGTTTACCTACAAGGCGATCCGCGATGCCCCTGATGCCGTTGTTGCATGTGTGGACGCACTCGCCAACGCTGTTATGAACCCGCTACTCACCTTACTCAAAGGTGGAGGCTTGCGGTTTTCGTGTCGAGTGCCGGACTATCTTCACCCGAACACAACAGACGCAAAGCAGTATGTTCATAAACATCTACCCGACATAAAACATCACCGCGATCGTGATATCTACATTGAGATTATTGGTGATAAAGGCTTTACGCGCTGGGATGCTCGCTACGAGATTCTTATGGGTAATCTCTTAAACCCGCCCATCATTTCTAAAGACGTGCTTTTCGCGTTTCTCGATGTTTTGCGAGAACTGCTCCATGAACCCGCTCTGGTATCGGAATTAGACTTGACAGATGAAGCACTCGTGGATACACAGGATTTCGACGATTTCGATGTCATAGAATCGTTAGAAACGGAACAAGTTATGAATGAAAGTATCCTTGCAGTGCAACGCGGTGAGCTTTCTCCGATTAGCATTAAACGACCGAGATCACTCCTCGAAAAAGTAAAACACACTGCAGTGGAGGATGAGAGAAATCTCTCTGAATCGGAAGCCCGTATTCTGGGGATTACCACAGGTTCAATGGGCACTGAAAAGAGACGTGAAATCGAAACCACATTTCTTGATACCGCACCTATATGGATTAACGCCAATACCACACACGATGCTGAAGACGCAGAGCGGTATTATGAAGGGCAGGGTGTTTCAGTCGGACGTTGGAAACCACGAAACTATCGCTGGGAACAGGTGAAGTGGATACCAGTTGCTGAACGGATGCAGAATCCTTTCGCGCGGGGAAACGTCTGCGAAGATGCTGAAAGATGCAATGCCTTAGAGCAGAAGGGCGGTGATTCAAATAAGAGTATCTGTCCGAGTTGTCCGGTTTATGACGTGTGTCAAGCGCGCGGGTACCTTTCTCAATTCGAGACGCTCAGGGAGAAGCAGGTTATCATATCCGATATTCTGAACCCCTTTCTGGATCGGCGGTATGCGGCATTTGTTGATGCGTTGATTGTTCCCGATAGGATCTGTATTATAAATGATTTTGAATCCCAGCTCACGAAGCTCTTTTCAGAGCATCATCTGTCAAGCGAGATTCTCGAAGGCTGGCTCATTAATTGGAGTGGTGCGGTGTTGGGTCAATTCGCTAAAACAATGCTGAACGCTATTCAAATTACAGACAGTCAACACGGCGACATTGCGAAGCGAATTCGTACCCTTGTTCAGGCGTTTGAAGGGTTAGAAGATGACATTATTCAGCAGATGTGTCAGATAAATTGTCCAGGTAAAGATGGTAGCAGGGTTGCAACAGATATCGAGAGTGCAATCCAGTTTGGGATTTTGGATATATCAACCTCGGAAAACATAAAGAAGGTCCCAAATGTATATCGCGACTCAGAGTGGACGTTATGGCATCAGTTGAAGACATTCTTTGCGTGTTATACGCGCGATATGGATGCTCCGATGTTTGTTAATGACCGGGTTCTGCGGTTCTGGTTACCACCAAGAATTCATCAAGAGATTCAAAAACTTGCGTTCATATCGCCAGCGTTCTCGGAAGATTGTTTCAAAGAAGTGTTTCCTGAAGAGACCGTCTCAGTCAGGCGGGTTGAATCACAGGAGACATCGCTTTCACGGAATAAGTCTTTTCAGCTGCGGAGTGCACCGCACATCTCCCATGCAATCGCAAACTACGAGGTTAATTGGGATGTGTTTAGCCTTTCTGAAATTGCGAACCGCTTTTTTCGCGGTATCTATCGAGAAATGAAGCGACACCCGGATCGCAATCATGTCATTATTTCCAGCACAAGCGCAAAACTGATGCTGAAAAATGTTTTTGATAAGATTATCAACTACCATGATCTCATCAAAGACCCCTCGGCACACTCTGAGGATTTGCGATCCACTTTTAAAGCGGTTGACGTTTACTACGACCGCATCAATGCTCTACGATCCATTTTTGACGGTGCTGATGTTGTTTGGATTGTAGGAACGCCTTATTTTCCACCGCATTTTATCTGGGAACAGGCGAAAATACTCTTTGGAAACCAAGTGGAACCGTTAAATTATAATTTGACAATGAACCCTTATCAATTTGAAGATGAACGGATACAAGAACTCTATGAACAGAACGCTATCGGTATCCTGACACAGATTGTCTACATCGCAGGATTCAATGAGGCATCAGATAGAACCCTGGTTCTCAACGCGGCTTTACCGATACCCTCTGTCACCGATGCTCCAGAGACGAAGTTGTTCGATTGGGAAGACTTTGAGATCGCTGGCGGGTTGGATGACCTCTCAGAGATCATTCGGATCCGCGAGGATTACGAGGCAGAATACGCGAACATGGATGCTTCATGGCCTCGAGAGCGTGTTGAATATTTACTTGGTATTTCTAAATCGCAAGCGAACCGTATCTTGATGAGATTGAGAGGCGGTAAACTTGAGCGTGTCCCATTTCATGCTCAGATTTTCGAGCTGCTCTCGGATGGAGAGAAAACAACATCTGAAATTCTTGAATTAATTGAGGGGCATCCGGGTGCTATTAAAAACGAACTCACCCATCTTGTAGAAATGGGTGATATTGTGAGGGTCCGGCGGGGTGTCTACGCACTGGCATAGACAGCTATCTACCCTTCAAAACGCTTTTTTTGGAAAAAAAATTTATCAAAATACGCTTTTTTTATACAAAAATTGTATTTTTTCTTGCAAAACAGAATTAATTTGTGTATAATTTATTTAGTATGACTAAAAATCTACTCCTATCAATAAGCCATCATGATTTCAGTCATACAGAATTCAAACTGAAATCCATTCATAATATCATACATAATCATGGTTTCAGTTATACAGAATTCAAAAGGAGATTTGGTAGAGCGCAGAGAGGAAAATTCCAGAAGCGCATCCTCTCTGTTGCTCGCCAACTCCCCTTTCAAACCACTCCAATGAACATACCCCTGCACGCCCGACAGAAAAATTCTTGACATCCTTCCCAAAATCCCGTACAATGAAACCTCAAATCAATCCATGTTTTATGTGGAGGTTTCTTATGCCAACAATCGAAAAAGTTTTTGATTCCCCAGGTCCACAACCGAACGGAATGCAAGCCACTGAAGACGGTCTCTGGATCCTCGACCAGCAGACGAATGAAGTGCATCTCGTCTCTTACGACGGCGATGTGAAAAAGACGCTCGCCACCGGCTCCGACAGAGGCAGCGGTATTACGGATACAGGCGATACACTCTGGCTTGCGTCTACCTATAGCTGCGAAATCCTATCAACTGACCCAGAAAGCGGTGAGACACTTGCTTCTTATAACACGCCCGGTGCAGGTCAGACCGGTGCGCACGGTTTAGAGTGGCGCGACAATAAACTCTGGATAGCAGTACCCCCTTCTGCCACCGTTTATCAGGTAGACGTTGAAGAGGGTTTTAAGGTGATTCATACGCTCCCGGCTCCTGGCGATCGACCACACGGTATCGCATGGGTCGGTGACGATCTCTGGTGTGTTGAGACGAATCATCGCGCGATCTTTCACCTTAATCCAGAGGATGGCAGCCATCTGAACAAAATTGAGATACCGGAACCGCATCCTGAACCCCACGGTATGACATACTGGGATGGATATTTCTGGTATTGCGATGCTCATACCACAGCGGTGTGTCGTGTACCGTTATCCTAAAATGAAAACTATCGGCAGACTTCTAAATATGGGGAAAAGTAGTGCGGCGATGAATATGGCGGTTGACGAAGCAATCCTCGCCGTACAGAAAGAACAAGCGAATCCGACGCTACGGTTTTACGGTTGGACGCAACCTGCTTTCAGTTTCGGTTACTTTCAAGATATTGCTTCAGAGGTTGATATAGAGGGGTGCCACGCGGATGGCATCGAATTGGTGAAACGGATGACTGGCGGTGGAATCGTGGTGCATGGATGGGAATTGACCTATACACTGGTGCTTCCGAGGCGTGCCGGAGAAATGGGTGTTTCTGAGGTGTATCAACGCATTGGGCAATCGCTTGTCAAGGCGTTTCAGAAATTGGGGGTCCCCGCGCAGTGCTATGCTGTAGGTGCCGACCCTCCCAGTGCGGTTAGAAACCCCACCTACCGGGCGGAGTCTCCCGGTGCGATTGGAAACCGTACTGACCGAGCAGAGGCTAACATCTGCCTGACAAACCCTGCTGAATATGACGTTATGTGTAAAGAAAAGAAATTAGCAGGTGTCTCTGTGAGGCGTAATCGAGATGGGATACTGTTTCAGGGCTACATCTCTTTGGACGTGCCGCCTGCGTCAATCCTTGCTCGCGTTTCAAAAGACCCCAAGGTTCAGAAGATGCTATGCGAGAAATCAGCCGCTATCAATACAGAAGGGCGTTTTGTAACGAGGGATGCACTCATCCAAGCCATTTCTGAAACATTTGATCTCGGAATTGCGTTTAAGTCAGGAAAACTGTCGCTGATGGAGCGAGCGCAGGCGGAAACCCTTGCCGAAACCAAGTATGCCACAACGGCGTGGAATTTTGGATGATGGAAGAATTAAAAAACCATCAAAAACATTAGCCCGTAATGTAATGGAGGGCGGGTTTAAGAAACGCACGTGAAAGTCTTACTCCCGTCGTTTCTCCGCAAGGTATAATTAAAAAACCTATCAACACCGTGCTCATTCCACAGGGTGCGTTTATCATGGGCACTGATATTGAAGACTTCTATGGAACCGCCTTAGCCAATTCAGAGCATGCCAAACTCGACGAAGCCCCGATGCACGTCCGTTTTCTTGAGGCGTATCTCATTGAGCAGTATCCGGTAACAAACGCCGAATATGCTGCTTTCGTGCAAGCGACAGACCATTCACCACCGCTCCATTGGAAAAATGGAAACTTCGCGCCTGAAGATGCGAATTCGCCCGTCGTTCATGTGAGTTGGCATGATAGCAATGCCTACGCGGAATGGGCGGGTAAACGGCTACCAACGGAGGCTGAATGGGAGAAAGCGTGTCGTGGACCTGACGGGCGGATTTATCCATGGGGCAATACCTTTGTGCCCGATGAACCTGAATCTACAGAAGCCTCACAGATTTTGACGACGCATCTCACTGCTGTAGGGATTCGTCCTGCCGCATTAAGCCCTTACGGTGTCGGCGACGCTGCTGGCAATGTCTGGGAATGGACTGCAGATTGGTATCAACCATATCCCGGTACAAAACGTCAAAAGTCTAAACGGACCATAGACGACAAACATAAGGCGTTGCGTGGTGGTTCATGGCTGGAAGTGCGGGATGGCACGGCGGAACGTTATTTTCGGTGTGCGAATCGCTTGCATGCCCCGCCGGAGTATACCGCTGGAAATATTGGTTTCCGTTGTGTGCGTGAAGTGCTGCAGGGACAAGCCGAGTCGGTGCATGTTCCCATAGAAACCCTTATTGACTACGTAAAGGAACGAAAACTAACCAATCTACGTCTCCTTCAAAAACGTGCCGAAAAGAGTGCTCTCAAAGATACGTTCATTGCTGTCCTGCTCATTGGAGGGGCGTGTTATGGTATTATCAAGGCACCCGAGTTGGTATTAGGCGGCGTGACTGCTGGTATCATTGGCGCAGGATTCCTCTTTAGCGCGGGTGTTAATTTTTGGCGGAGATGGCGTGCGGTGGCGCGCGCAAAACAGGTAGCGTCCGAAAGCTTCTTGCCTGTTCAGTGAAGGGACTTTTCACCTTGACGAGAATTTAAATTCGGTGTAAATTTTCATGAACTAAAGCATCGCGACTTCAAGTCGCTTCTATAGGGGAAAAACAATGAACCCGCTATGTTTAGAACACTGTTTGACCGAAACAGAAAAACAGCAGTTTGAAGAGAACGGTTTCTTGATAGTTGAAGATGCCATCACCCAGGAAATGGTTGATAAGCTGATCATCGCTGTTGACCGGGTTGGCGCAGAACACCTGGGCAAAGACGAACTTCCATCCGATGCGCAATTCAACCTCCTCGATTTTGTCGGCAGAGACGAAAACTTTATTGAGCTGCTTGACTGGCATAAGACGTTTCCGAAAGTCTGGGGGATTTTGGGATGGAACATCAAACTCTACCATTCACATCTAATTGTGCTACCGCCACTACCACCGGAAGAACGAGACAAATCTAAGCGTCTCGGTTGGCACCAAGATAGTGGGAGACTCAATATCGAATTGGAAGGAAACCCACGTCCACGTGTATCGTTGAAGGTGGCATTTTTCCTCACCGATACATCCGTCCCCGGACGTGGTAATTTTTCTGTGATACCGGGCAGCCACAAGTGGAATTCGTTGGAGATGCCTGATGAGAGTACGGCGGATCCGGAGACGGCTATCTCTGTATTTGCCAAACCGGGAACAGCAGTCTTTTTTGATCGCCGATTGTGGCATGCTGCAGGACGGAACACCTCTGACATCACCCGGAAAGTACTGTTTTACGGCTATAGTTACCGTTGGTTGCAACCGCGGGATAACATGACGGTGGCGCATTTCATGGAACGCTCCGACCCAATTCGACAACAGATTTTGGGTAAAAGCACAGGCGGGATGGGATATACCTCGCCCGGTGAAAAAGATGTGCCGCTTCGCTCGTGGATTCAGGAAAACCTCGGTTCTGACGCAGTTGTGCATTAGCATAGAAAAATAAAGGGCGAGCAACACTGCTCGCCCTTATGGTTTTGAATGACATATCATTTTTTTTGGCAATTCTGAAAAGAAAATTGTATACTTTTATTGAGTAACATGAGTTTAACATAGAGATACCACACGATCTTTATGGCGTTCATACGTTCCCTTTTCTCCTTCTTTTCTTGAGAGAGAAAAGCTGTGAAACTCTCTGTTCTTACGCTGTAAACTCTTAAGTTAGACTCACGTTCAATATATCGTATACAATTTTCTGACATGGCTGGAATAGGAGTTGCCAACTTTCATGAAGCCTTTTTTTTCCCTACTAATAGTTTTCTTAGTTCCTGCGATTGCCTTTTCCCAAACTGGAACCATTGAGGGCACTGTTTATAATAGTGTGACGAAGGCACCATTAGCAGGTATAGAAGTTCTCATCCTCGAAATCGATGCCCGTCAGAAAACGGATGAAACTGGAAAGTTCGTTTTCAGTGGCATCCCCTCAGGAAACTATATCTTAATTACCACAATACCTGATACCGAATTGCAACAACGAACCTCAATTAGCGTTGTGGCTGGGGAGACCCTGGAGCCTGATATCTATATGGAAACAGCGCAGTATCGGCTTGAAGAGGTTGAGGTAATTGACAAACGCACCCCCAAAACTGTCAATAAAAAAAGTCTCCAAGCGGAAGAAATTACGCGTCTGCCCGGTACAGGTGGTGATGTGCTTCGCGCCCTTCCAGCAATCCCCGGTATTGGGGTCGCAAACGATTTCAGCGGTGCACTCTATATCCGCGGCGGCTCCGATGAGGACAATCTCTACTACTTCGATCGGGTGCCGGTCGGTTATCCCTACCACTTCGGCGGGCTTGTTTCGTCCTTAAGCTCCGAAATTATCGATCGAATTGATGTCTATGCAGGCGGTTATGGTGTTGAATACGGCGTGGACTCTCAAGCCGTAATTGACATCTATTCACAGGATAGCAGTCCAGCGACCCTGCGTGGGAAGTTTAATCTCAATCTTCTTTATTCGGAGGGCCTGTTTCAAGGGAAGATTGGTGAGAAGGGGTTCTGGTATGCCGCGGGACGTAGGAGTTATATCGACCTCTTCGTCGGCTCCTTGTCGTTTGATACTGGTTCAATTACTGCCTTCCCACGTTTCTGGGATTATCAACTGAAGGCTGGCTACGATCTCAACGAAAAACATCAATTTTTTTTCAATCTCTTTGCCTCTGGTGACCGGTTTTCCCTGAAGTTAGATGGTGAAAATGTGGACGAGGATTTTAGAGGGAATACCAGTTTTGAAAGTGGTTTTGAAGGCGGAGGCATCCATCTTCGTTCCTTCCTGACAGAACGACTCACATCCTATCTATCCGTAACCCGGTCAAAGTTTCTATTTGATGTCAATTTCGGTCCAACATTTGAGCTTGCAATTGATGCACCCAGCTATGTGCTTCGCGAGGATCTTACTTATGAAATAAACCCAAAACATCGACTGGAATCCGGGTTAATCCTTGGACTTGAACCCGGACAGGTTAATGGCACTTTTGCTCGCATACCTGATGAGGGTGAGGTTGATTATGACATCCGGTTGGAGGAAAAAGTAGCCGTAGATGAATATGTGCGCGGGCAACGTATCGAAGGTTACCTGCAAGACAGATACGCGCTGCTGCCATTTTTATCCGCGGTGTTTGGACTCCGTTTTGATTATTTTAATCGCACTGATGAACTCTCTATCCAACCGCGTGGCAGCCTCCTCGTAGAACTTCCCAATAGTTCCGAGCTCCAATTTGCTTATGGCATATACAACCAAACCCCTCTACCAGCATTGCTCTCTTCGAGTGTTGGTAATCCTGCCTTAAAGTCAAGTCGCGCAAGCCACTATATCCTGGACCTCAAACGGCCGCTTTCACAAGATACAGAAATAAAAATGGCAGCCTATTACAAAGACCTTACAGGTTTGGTAACGACTGATGAAGAAGCGACTTATCTCAATCAAGGCGTTGGCTATGCACAAGGCACCGAGATTTTCCTACGCCACCGGAGCGGGGATAAGCTTTTCGGTTGGATTTCTTACGCGTATGCGCTATCTAAACGTCGAGACCGGGCTGGCGAACCGTACCGTTTTTACTCATTCGATCAGACGCACGTCGCTACGCTCGCCGCCAGTTACAACCTTACGCCGACCTGGGAGATAGGCGCGAAGTGGCAGTATCGCACCGGAAATCCATATACACCTGTTGAAGATGCAACTCAAATTAAGGACCCGAGAAACGGAAAACCTATCTATAGTCCTGTTTATGCCGAAACCAACTCTGACCGATTGCCTCCTTATCACAGATTGGACCTACGTGTCAGTAAAACCTTCCGATTTGGAGGGTGGCGGTTAGGGATCTTCTTGGAACTTCTAAATGCCTACAACCGAAAAAATTTGCTGGATTTCAGATATAGTTATAGCATAGACGATACAAAACTCGAAAATGGTGATGAATTACCTATTGCTGATCAATTGCCGATTATCGTAGAACGCGAAGATGTCAACCAGTTGCCTATCCTTCCTTATCTCGGAATCACGGCGGAATTTTAATCGATTTTTCAAGGAGACGGGACACTGAAACAGATATTGATCCCCTTAGTTTTTATAGTATTAGTGCCGCTTGGTACCTTTGCGCAAACGGATGATGCTTCTCAATCCGACCCAATAGAGGCAGAGACATCTGATGATATTCATAGGTTGGAAGAGATAGAGGTTGAAGCGCAGAAGTTAGATAAAACAACGCGACGGACGCTGGATGGAGGACTGCTCCGGCGAGCTACCGGTGGTGCCGGTGATCCATTTCGTGCAATAGCCCGACTTCCCAGTGTCGGTACGGTTAACGATTTCTTTGGTGTGCTTTCTGTGCGTGGTGGCGCACCCGGCGATAATCTTTACTACTTCGATCGATTGCCGTTAGAATATCCCTATCATCTGCTTGGTATCGTCTCAGTGGTGAGCCCAGAAGTCATTGGAAATATTAATGTGTATCCCGGTGGGTTTGGTGCTCAATTTGGTGCCGACTCACAGGCGGTTATTGATATTAATTCCCGTCCAAAAAATGTGAAGTTTTTGGGGCAGTTTGATGAAACGTTAAAACCCGGTTTTTTTAGGGGATTGAGATCCATAACACAGTTTTTGGTGCAAAGGTTTGATGGGACGCTAAAACCCACTTTTATCTATCATGAAGCCTTCCTCAGCGGATCTTTTTCTTTTCGAGGTGCACCTTCAAAGGACTCTTCTGACAACAAAACTGATCAAAAAACGGCGCGGACTGACCAAGAATATTTGGAAAATAGATTATCAACTGGACAAGGTTATTGGTATGCTTTCGGCAGACGCAGCTCCTTGGAACCGTTTTTTGAATTGGCTTCAAGATTAGTGGACCTTGAAAATTTGGTGCGAGAGGTGCCGAATTTTTGGAGTTATCAACTAAAGGGTGTTTATAAACTCAACGACGTGCATGGAGTGGTGCTTAACGCAGTTACCGCGTATGATGCCTCTAAATTATACTTAGGATCAAAGGAGGTTCACGACAGTGATCTCCAAGGTCCCTGGAATTCAGAAAATCCTTTTGATGTCCAAGGGGTTCATTTTTATTCTCAGTTGTTGCCACGATTCAGGTCTATTCTATCGTTGACCCGTTCGTTTACGGAAAACGAACTTGCTTTCGGTAAAGGATACTACTACCGGACAGCAGCTTCTGTCTACGCGCTCCGAAATGATTTTACTTACACAACCGCTTCAGAGAATACCGATGTAGAATTCGGCTACTTGCTTTCAAGTACGCCTTCAACAGTCACAAGTCATGGTGCTCGGCACCCTGAAGAAGGGGATGCCGATTATGAATTCCGAATCCGACACAACTTAAAAACAGTCAATGTTACGGAAACGCGAAACCTTCATCGTTTGGAGGGATATCTTCAAGCCAGCCAGAACTTATTCTCTTCTAACGTTTTGGGCACTTTCGGCATGCGGGCGAGTTACTTTAATTTTACGGACAACCTATCCCTCCAGCCACGAGGGCAACTCCGTTTTATCCTACCTTGGGAAGAAGTCTCTCTATACTTTAGTTACGGTCGCTATGCACAAAATCCACGATTAGATCAGTTTTTACTTGGTGTAACGCCAAATTTGTCTCTTGAGCAGAGTCTCGCAACGCATTACGTCCTTGAGTTGAGACAAACGCTACCGTTCGGTGCGAACTTGAGCATAGCGAGTTATTACAAAACGCTCCAAGATCTCATTATGTACAATAAAAGTGAACGGCAGTACCAGAACGGTCAGGCAGGATTTGTGCGTGGACTTGAGGTTTCTTTAGGCTATAAAATTTCCGAAGTCTTTGATGGATGGTTGGCGTATGCTTACACCGTTTCCAAACGTCGAGATTTATATGAAAGGTTTCATCGATATTATACCTACACAAGTCCACATGCGCTGACTGTGGCAGCGATTTACAGTGCTCCGCAGAAATACCTCCTTTCGATTCCGCTCATTGACGCGTTTGATATAAGCGCGAAGTGGCAATACCAAAGTGGCGTCCTCTACGCAACTTTGGTAGACCGTACCCTTTATACAAATCCCCGGACAAAGGAGAAAAAGTGGCGACCTATTTACGGGGAATGGAAACGCAAACCACCGTATCACCGATTGGATTTGAGTCTCCACTTTCAATTGTTTGGCGATTTAGAGGGCAGCGGTTGGGAATTAGGACTTGCGCTTGAGGTGTGGAACGTCTATAACCGAAATAATATACTTGAAGTTCGTTACAGTCCAAATTTTACAAAAGAAGAACCTATTTCGCAATTGCCGATTATTCCATTTGTAGCGATAGTATTGGAATTTTGATAATCCCTCGTTCAATCGAAATTTATATAGTCCCATTTGCCTTCTTTTTCGTCTTTATATTAATTAGGAATATAGATCTCTTTTCTCAAAGGAGGCAGGTTCTTGGACGAGTATCTATCTATTTCACCAAAATTACCAAAATTCCAAAAGATCACACTTTCCCTATTCATCGTTACAATGTTGTGCATCGCTACTGCTGGTGTCCATGCGGAATCGCAGGAGCACCAGATTAAAGCATATCGCACCTACGAGAGTATCGAGATTGACGGCGATTTAACGGAAGAGGACTGGAGAAACGCGGAACCAATTGACCAATTTGTGCAAATTGAGCCGTATGAAGGCGAAGTCAGTTCCGAATCGATGGAGGTCCGGGTTCTCTATGATAATGAGAATATCTATTTCGGGTTTACCTGTTTCGATTCAGATATATCGAAGCTCGTTGCGAATGAGATGCGCCGCGATTCTCGTGATTTGCACGAGAATGATAATGTGTTCTTGCTATTGGATACGTATAACGATCGACGCAGCGGTTTTTTCTTTCGGATGAACGCCCTTGGCGCGATACAGGACAGAGCCGTAACCAACAGCGGCGACACGTTTAATTCCGATTGGGATGCCGTTGTAGAATGCAAGTCGAAAATTAACGATACCAATTGGACTGCCGAACTTAGTATTCCATTTAGTCAACTCCGTTTCAAAAAGAGCGATTCGATGGCATGGGGCATGAACACCGGTCGCGGACTGGCGCGAAATCAAGAAGAGATGATATGGGTTCCCGTTTCAGCATCCTACGGGGGCAGGGCGAAGTACCGAACTGCCAACTTGGGAAATGTTGTCGGACTCTCAGGCATTACACCCTCTCGGAACTTAGAGGTACTGCCATATATTCTTCCCGGCGTGACCCAAATTAATGAGAACGATACAGGACTTGAAACCGATGGAAAATTCAAAATAGGCGTTGATGCCAAATACGGTATTACATCAAACCTGACGGCAGACATCACCTATAATACTGACTTCGCGCAGGTTGAAGCCGACGAAGAGCAGGTGAATCTGACCCGATTTAGTCTCTTTTTTCCTGAAAAGCGCCCCTTCTTTTTGGAGGGGGCCGGACTTTTCGACTTTGGGATACCACGGACCAGTTTTCGCCGCCCACCACCGATGCTCCTTTTCTATAGCCGACGGATTGGACTCGCAGAAGGGAACGCGATTCCAATTATTTTTGGTGGAAAAACGAGTGGCAAGATTGGTTCTTACGGCGTAGGATTTCTCAATGTCCTGACAGATCAGTTTCATGATGACACCGAAGATGGTCCACTTGATGTCCCGCGCACCAATTATTCTGTGATGCGAATTACAAAAGATATTGCTTCAGGTTCGCGCATTGGTATGATTGCTGTGAATAAGGACGAAATCGGTGACTATAACCGCGCAGGCGGTTTTGACTTTGAGTACCGTCCCAGCGACAATCTGGATATACGCGGTTTGTGGTCACGAACATTTGAACCAGATGCGTCCGGAGAAAACAATGCATGGTATCTCGGTTCCAACTGGCGGAGTAGGTATTTCCGCATAGAGGGTTCGTATACCGATATTGATGAAGATTTCAACCCCGCTGTCGGATATGTGAGACGTCCCGGCATTCGGCAATTCCGCGGTGAAATGCGCTGGGTCCCTATGCCCCAAAAATTCGGGATTCGACAAATCTGGACCGGTCCAGAGATGAACTATATCCTCAATCACGACAACGAATTAGAAGAATGGGACATTTCCTATACCAACTGGTTTGAATTGAGTTCGGGAGACTCCATCTTTTTTAACGCTGGACGCAGCTTTGAGCGTCTGACTGATATTTTCGATTTTCGGGAGGGTATAGAGATCCCAATAGGGGACTACCAATCTAACTCATTTGGTTTCCGTGCCTCCAGCAGTGATAGTCGTCCGATCAGTACAACTGTCGGCGGCGGCATTGAGGATTTCTATAACGGCACAGTTCGTAGAGGATACCTACAAACCACGCTTAAACCGAATGGGCATATCAGTGTGAGCGCACAATACCAATTTAACCAGATAGTTAATCTCCCAACAGCGTATTTTACCGATGCGGAGCCTCGTCCTGTTTACGTCAACCTTTTCAGAGGTAGATTGGATTACTCTTTTACTACAGGACTTTTTGCAAAACTGTTTGCGCAATGGAATACCGATACGAACGTTGTGTCTACTAACTTCCTTATCAACTATATCTATCGCCCGGGAAGTGATTTCTATTTCGTTTTCAATCAGACGTATGATACGAACGGTACCACGAAGTCTCGTTTGTTAGATTCAACCGTGGTTGCGAAGATGACCTATTGGTGGAATCCGTAACGCAACAAGAGACATCTTGCAGAGGTGTGAGGGCGAAAAAATTGACACAGAAATCAGAATATGTTATAATTAGGTTATATTTAGACTAAAATGGATAGATTTTTCCTTATTTTGTGAGTGCTATTAAACGCTCTGGTAGTACTTGACGTTAAATATAAGTACTTACGAATAGTATCTTAAGGTATTTTTTAGCAACGCCGGTTTTGGTTAGGCACATAAAACAGGGTTCAAAGACCAAAACGACCTCTTCTATTGATAGGAGGAAAAACGAATGAATAGCAGAACTTCCGGTATACTCGGTCAAATGCGGAAACGCCGGGCGGAGCGTAAAAAACCGAAGCGTTTTGTCGCGTTGAAAAAGGCTTCGCTCGATACCAACCAGCAGCAAACCATTTCTACAGCGCAGGCAAACATGCCGAAGCATACTATCACACAAAAGCACGTTGGACGAAGTTCCGCCGCGTTTACAGTCGCAATGGTATTTCATATCCTCATAGCGATTATCATTAGTGTCTTTTATATTAAAGATCGGATTGAAAATGAACGAGAGACATTTGATATCAGCATCGTCACAGAAGATGTCAAGACGAAGCGTCGGTTCATACGTCGGGAAACCCCGAAGTTCAACCAGGCACAACAGGCACAGCAGCAACTTGTTTTCCGTCCCCGCGTAAGGACTGACACCAACCAATTACCATCGGATCAAGGGTTTGTCATCCCAGATATAGAAGCAACTGATGATCTCTCAACGCCCGGTCCTGGTGAAGGACTGAAATCGATAGATGTTGACCGGAGCTTTGTAAAGCCGACACCGACGATTGAGACTGAAAACAAAGCCCCCGTCCTTGAACGACAGCGTGAAGCACCCAACGTTCTTGATAAACTTGATACGCCTCTACCCGATGAAGCACTTGGAGCGGCTAACATTGACATTACCCCCGAGTCACGGACTGTTTTGCCTACGTACAAAATTAAAGTGAAGCCGACGTATCCAGAGAGTGCTAAGAAGGCGGAGAAAGAAGGCGTGGTTCTTTTGGAAGCAACCATCGATGAAAAAGGTATTGCAAAAGACATTAAGGCATTGACAAACCTTGGATTTGGGCTTGAGGATGCAGCGATTGATGCGTTGAAAAAGGCTACTTTTCGTCCGGCAACGAAAAACGGGAAACCTATCACACTTGAGAAGGTTCAAATCCCTTACGAGTTTAAACTTAAAGATGGCTAAGCACGCTGCGTGTCAACCTCGCCAGATACTGTCTCATCTGTTCGTGTGAACCGGATTTTGCCCGATTTTCAGCAAGCCTTTTGCTGCGAAGTTACGGACTAAGTTTACAAGCGAGTAGCGTGCTGTATCAGCTATTTGCGTTTGTTCAAACGTCAATTGGGCAATTTCTGTCCCAATGGCTTCTGCCTGTGATGCTGACATATTTTCAAAGAATCGATCGTGTATAGCGGTCGGTGCGTTGTGTAGCGCAAGGGCTAAGGTCGGTTTGTCGAGCACTTGTAAAATAGTTTTAATTGCGTCATCTTCTAAATTCCTCAGATCCTCAAATGTAAACAACTGTTCAGAAACGCTATTCACCACTTCCGGTTGTTTCTCTCCTAACGCTTCCAACAACTCATTCTGTGCCGTTACGTCCATATATGACAACAATTTTGCGAGGTTCGCTGTGCCTTCACCCAAGAAGGTGATTTTTTGGATTGCTTCCTTAATCTTGGTAATCTGTTCGTTCCAGACTTGTATCGCGAGTTCGGAATCAACAGTTTCCGTTGTTGTCACTTTCTCAGCGATGCTTACCTGTTTATTAAGGGGCAACTGCGCGAAAAGTTTTCCAGCGTGCGCGGCGAGTGCCTTTCCGGTAGGTTCACTATTCAAGTGCGAACACATTACGAGAAACACCGCTGCATCGCTATCGTCCACGTTTTGGAATGCTGCTAAAGCGACTTGTGGATGTGTTTCGTCGAGCAAAGCCGTCAGTTCCTGCAGCGCAGCCTCATCTAAGAAGGTTGGTGTGGTTTGAGCGTCTGTATTAGGATGGGACACCCTGTACTCCCTTTTCTCCTGCGACCACTTCGCCAATGAGGTAAGTGGATTCATCGGATGCTTTCAGCGACTTCAGAGCAGCATCAACGCTATCCGGTGCAACGACGACTACCATTCCGATTCCCATGTTGAAAACCTTGTACATTTCAGGTACTTCAACGTCTCCCTTCGCCTGTAGAAACGGAAAAATAGACGGAATCTCCCACGTTCCGTTCCGAATGTGTGCCACACACCCATCTGGTAGTATCCGCACTACATTTGCAGGCAATCCGCCGCCAGTGATATGAGCGATGCCTTTAATATCACAGACGTTGCGAAGAGACAGGATAGACTTCACGTAGCTTTTGTGGGTCGCGAGCAGTGCGTCTCCTACCGTTGCGGAGAGTTCAGGGAGGTAGGTATCTACGCTGTAATTGCACCTGTCAAACAGAATCCGCCGCGCTAATGTAAAGCCATTCGTATGTAGACCCACGGAGGCTAAACCGATGAGTTGATCCCCCGGCGTAATTCTCTTCCCGGTAATCACATCAGCTTTCTCAACCGCACCGACAATAGTGCCTACCAAGTCGTACTCACCCGGGGCATAAAGATCCGATAGTTCCGCGATTTCACCACCGATTAAGGCACAACCGATCTCTCGACACCCTGATGACAAACCTGTTACGATTTCTTCAATCACTGTAGGTACGACTTTGTTGATGCCGATATAATCTAAAAAGAAGAGCGGTTCTGCTCCCTGTACAACAATATCGTTACCACAGTGTGCGACAATGTCAAAGCCAACGGTGTCGTGCCGTCCCGCTTTAAACGCGACCTTTAATTTTGTACCGACACTGTCTGTACTGGAAACAAGCACAGGTTCTTGATACTTTTGGAGTGCAAAAAGCCCGCCGAAAGTGCCGACATCGCTAAGAACTTCGGGGCGATAGGTGGTTTGAACAAGGCGTTTAAGCCGTCCTATTGCCTCGGATTCTGCTTCAAATGAAACGCCAGCATCGGCATACGTCAGCGGATTTTTATCTGCCATCTGATTTTTCCTGTTCCTTCAACAATTGTTTGCGAAGAGGTGAGATACTTTTTCTCGGTCTTAAGAGACTAATGACTAATACGACCCCACTGACCCCTAACGCAATGAGTACGCCGATCTCTTCCGCTTCATCCGCCTTCATGTTCGGCCGCAACTTCTCAATGAGAAATGGGAGGATCCTACTCAGCACCATACCGAGGATCGCACAACCGAGCAAGGAGATAAGCGTGTGTCGCCCTTGTGCTGTGCCTATCGGACTCGGTTTTTTCCGTCCGCCCCTTCTTCCTTCTGTACGCCACATAAGAATTTCCTTGCAGATGTGATTTTAATAGCCCATATTGAAAGGCTTCTCTAATCAATTAAAGGGAGCTGCTCTGAAGATTCTTCCACAAACGGAATCGGATATTTTCCATCAAAGCAGGTGGTACAAAAGTCCTGAGGTGTTTCCACTGACTTGAGCATTCCGTCAATACTCAAGTAACCAAGGCTGTCGGCGCGGATATACTTGCGAATTTCGTCAATTGTATGTGAACTCGCGATTAACTCCCGACGGGTTGGTGTGTCTACGCCATAGAAGCATGAGAATTTGTTCGGAGGGGATGCAATGCGGAGATGGACGGCTGTCGCGCCGCCTTGCCGAATGCTCTTGATGAGTGTCCTACTATTTGTCCCCCGCATAATTGAGTCGTCTACCAGAACGACCCGTTTGCCGCGTAGCACATCGCGCACTGGGTTCAATTTCACCTTAACCATGAGATCTCGGATATCCTGTGTCGGATTCATGAAGGAGCGACCAACGAAAGCGTTCCGAGACAGTCCGAGATCAAACGGAATGCCAGATTCTTCAGCATATCCGAGGGCAGCAATCGTTGCGGAATCGGGAACTGGAATAACGACATCAGCTTTGACGGGATGTTCGCGAGCGAGTTGTCTACCGAACTCGCGGCGCGTGTTATTCACGCTCTGTCCGAACATCCTGCCATCCGACCGCGCGAGGTAGATATATTCAAAGATACACTGCGATAATTCCGCTTGTTTTTGATGGAACCGATAGGATTCGATACCGCGATCGGTAGAGCGTGTGAATATCAATTCTCCAGGTTCTACCTCACGTATCGACTCGGCTTCAACCACATCAAGGGCACATGTCTCGGAGGCTAACACATAAGCATCGCCGAGTTTGCCAAGCCAGAGCGGACGAAATCCATGTGCGTCGCGAGCCCCCATCAGTGTGGTGTTGTCCATGCATACGAACGAATACGCGCCTTGAACACTCCGAAGCGCGTCGGTGATTCTATGTTCCAAAGCATGCTTCCGCGAATGTGCTATCAAATGAAAAATCACCTCGGTGTCCAAACTTGTGCTAAAGATAGAACCGGCATTCTCCAGATGATTCCGAACTTGCGTCGCGTTGACGAGATTGCCGTTGTGCCCAAGCGCGAGGGGACCTTGCTTATAATTCCTGACTAAAGGCTGGGCGTTTTCAAGGGTGCTTCCGCCTGTCGTTGAATACCGGTTGTGTCCGATCGCGATATGCCCTTTCAGTTTTGCTAAGGTGTCAGGAGTGAAGACGGAGTGAACAAGCCCCATACCGTGGTGATATGTAAACTTCTCGCCATCCGATGCAACAATCCCGCTGCTTTCCTGCCCCCGATGCTGAAGGGCGCGTAACCCTAAATAGGTCAATTCTACTGCTTTTGGATGACCGAAAATGCCGAATACACCACATTCGTCCTTCGGTTTATCATCATATTGCATTTTGACGGGTAAAACCTCCAGCGTGCCCTCTTAGATTTTCGTAACTCTTCATCAAAAAAGCCTTTCTTTGATCTATGTTCCTTCTGCACTCACTTCACTGTTTTTTACGACTGTTAACCTATATCCTAAGATGGCACCGACAGGGACAGCGAGGATATACCAGACTTCGACGGGTAAGCCAAGGGACACCCACCCGCGCATGGGTAATGACACAACGTACGCGAGAGTCTTAAGTACGGGGAGAAGCAACGCTAAAATCAGATTCGGTCTTCCAAATATTTCCCATGGGACGTTGAGAAGGGCGAGTAAGCCAACGACAGCTGGCGGACCTAAAAACGCCCCTGAGCAGAGCGGTTTTAATGGAATATTGACACCGAATTTCTGGCTTACGAAGCGAATACCCGCGCTTGCGCCTACAATCACGACCGCGTATGTGACACCGAGTGAGAGAAGAAGAAGTAAACCTACCCAAAAGCCGTGACGGACTTTGTTGCCGAGGAGTACTTGCCAAATAAAATCGTCAAATATCAGCAAGCACACCCAACCACCTACCAACCCGACGAGACTCCCAGCAACAATTTGACCCAAGGTTAATGTGATACCATTTTTTTTCATCTGTTCCCGACTTTCTTTTTAATTTTAATTCTATTGTATCACGATGCAACATTATTGTCAAAACAATCTTTTCCACGGAATTGGTTTGACACAATTCCAACTTTGAATTAAACTATCTCCACAAAATGCAGTTCTTAAGTTCAATTTCTCACTGTAAGCGGCGGATTCAGTGCCGTTTTCAAAGGAGGCTCTCATGTCAAAAATTCTCGTACTATCGGGCGAAAACCACCGTTTTGATGCGAGTGCCAGCATCATTCACGATTTTCTCTCTGATGATGCTGATATTTCAGCGGCGTTAACTGACGATAAAGGAATCTTAGCATCGTCGGAGCTAAATGACTACGATGCTTGTGTCTTTGGCACCGGTTTCACACGGACGGAACGCCGAGAGGACGGATCTGTCGCGCGTGTTTCTGATTTAGCACCTGCTGAAGAGGACGGCTTGTTTCAATTCGTCAGCGATGGCAAAGGATTGGTCGGCATTCACGGTACTGCGTGGTGGATCGGCGGTCAGGCAATGGATCTTATCGGCGGCGCTGCCAATTGGCATCCACCCGGCTCAACTTTTACTGTCCATATAGAGGACAACGATCATCCGACAACCGAAGGCGTTGAAGATTTTGATGTAGAAGATGAAATCTATATTTCTGCACACGATCCGCACATTCATGTTTTGGCATCTGCTGAATGGTTCGGCAAGGCGCATCCGATGGCATGGGTAAAACCTTACGGTTCGGGACGTGTCTTTTACACCACTTTGGGACACGGACCAGGGACCTTCGAGCGTGCCGGCATGCAGAAATTCCTCACCCAAGGCGTGAAATGGGCAGCGGCATCGTAATTTTACGTAGTGAGTTTTGGAAACCTGTAAGCTACGCCAAAAATGCTGGACGGCGAGGCACTTGTGTCTCGCCGATCCACTATCTTAAATCCAAATGCGCACACTAAAAATCACAGACATAGAGACCGAGGTTGTTCAAGTAAACCACCGAGGCAATTGGCTTTTCGTTAAGGTCCACGCAGACGACGGTACGGTCGGCATCGGTGAGGCTTCCCACGGTAGGGACGACGCGCGTGTTGAAGACCTGATTAAGACGCTCAAGTCCGCCCTTGTAGGATCGAATCCGTTTCAACTGGAGGCATTCCGCGAGCGTCTCTATCACGATACTGAAAGCCATACCTATCATACTGCACTCAGCGGAATTGAGCAGGCGATGTGGGATCTGATGGGCAAGGTGTTAGATGTACCGAGCTATCAGTTGTTGGGTGGCAAGTGTCGAGAGAAAATTCGTCTCTATGCGAATATTAACCGCGCCACCGTCGATCGCAGTCCCCACGGGTTTTCCCACAACGCGGAGCGTGCTGTTGCTGAGGGATTTACCGCCATAAAGTGCGCACCCTTTGACGATGTTTCTGTCGCGAATATCTCACGCCGAACACTCACTCCCGCTATCTGCTTAGGTATTGATCGCATCCGCACGATTCGCGCCGCGATTGGCGCGGATATTGATCTAATGGTGGATTGCCATAGTCGTTTTAACCCCGGTATCCTCATTCAAGTAGCGAAAGAATTGGAAGACTTGCACCTCTTCTGGATCGAAGACGCAGTGTCCCTGAATAACCTTGACGCTTTTGCACATATCAGTCGTTCTATCGGTATCCCGATTGCGACTGGTGAACGTTTACGGACCCTCACGGATTTTGATAGATTGTTGACCCAAGCATACGTAGATTATATTTTGCCGGATGTCAAACATGTCGGTGGAATTTCGGGTCTGAAAAAAATTGCCACCCTTGCCGCTGCACGGAACGTTATGGTAACGCCTCACAATCCGAGTGGTCCCGTCGCAACTGCTGCCAGTGTCCAATGCATGGCGAGTGTGCCGAATTTCGCAATCCTTGAATACGCTTGGGGTGAGGTAGACTGGCGTGCGTCCCTCATTGAACCGCCAGAGAAAATCGTTGACGGATTTATTGAAGTGCCTACCCGGACTGGATTAGGAATTACACTTTAACACATATCAGGAGTTATGAAAAATGCTACTTTGTAATACTGACTGGTGCCCTGCAACATGGATTTGTAAGCTGCGCCCAACAACACCAAAATTTATTTCCCTCTGCTTTTTTCTACTTATTGTTACGCTTGCTGGCTGCCTCGGAAGTCAACAGGCAATGCAACCCGAAGCTAATGAGACAGCCCCTACTGCAGAAACGGAAGCACCTGGCGCGCTTGCCGAACTCCAGCTTTCAATACCTAAAACGAATTACGCTACGGAAGAAGCCATCCCCCTTAATCTCAATATCCAGAATGGGAAGTTTGATCTTCTTGTTCCTTTCTTCAGTGTTGCGACAAGGGGAGCGTTTACGCAAATAACTGTGAAGGATGTGAATGGACAGATTGTTAAACCGAAGCGTATGCTCACACAGGAAAACCCGCAAAAATATGTCCAGCGTGACGGAAAATCGGTGCGCTGTATTCAAGGTTTTGAACTCAAAGCAGACGCGACTCAGGAATTGACATTGAAAGATATTCAAAAATACTATAAATTGCAGCCCGGTACCTACACTGTAACACTTGCGGTTGAATTGGAGGTTTATCGAGAATCTATAATAGAGGAGCATCCAGAGGTGCTTGAGTTGAGACGTGATCTGGCGCGGTTGCAGAATGATCCGAATCTGCAAGCCGCTGCGAAGCAGGACGCGGTAAAATACTACCAAGAACAGATTAAGTTTATTGAGGAAAGACACAAGGACGCGGTGAAGGACATTTATTTACCTGTCAAATCACGCCGTGGGAAGGCACCGCTTGTATCCAATGAGGTTACGCTTATAATAGAATAGAGGTTCTTATGAAAACATTTAAAGGTCTGGCACTGCTTTATCTATTTCTGGTTTTTAGTATAACGGGGTGTGTTGCCGGTTTACAGCCACCTGACGCGGTTACTGCTACTTCTGAAGTGGTTCTCTCCCTCTCCACTCCTAAAGCGACTTATACATCTAAGGACACTATCCCACTTGAACTCAACATCCAGAACGGAAAATTTGACCTTCTCGTGCCTTCCGTCAACATTGCGACACCAAATGTGTTTGCTCAGTTAAGGGTTACGGATACCGACGGCAATATTGTCGAACCTAAACGCTCAATTTCTATTCCGAGTTCCCAAGAAATCTTTATTGAAAAAGATGGGGAGTCCCTGCAATATATTCAAGGGTTGGAATTGAAAGCCGCGGGAACACAGATCGTTTCTTTGGAAGATTTACAGAGATATTATCAGTTGGAGAAAGGGAGCTACACAATCACGCTCACAATAGCGTTACCAGTTTACCGAGATTTTTTGAAAAAGAAACACCCGGAAGTTATAGAATTAGAAGCAGAGATTAAACGGATTGAGGATGTGACCGATGCACATGTCTCCGCTGCGGATAAGCGTTCCGCCGTTAACGATCTCCAACAACAGATTGACCGCCTTGAAAAGAAATACAACGATATTTATCTACCTGTGAAATCACTACTCGGTGAGGCATCTCTCACATCTAACAGTGTTGCCCTGACAATAGAATAGTGGCTTTGATCTGTGTATCAGATGGACACTATGTTCAGAAAATGAACAGCGGTTCACAACCCTTTATTATATCAGATTACGTTCAACGGTCTGATACTGCTTCGCTGGATGGTTATGACTGGATCCATTATGGATAATCCCACTTAAGGTGGCATACAATTTGCTACAAAGTTTACAGAATACTATAGACCTATAGACCTAATAATTTGGAGGGATTTTCCATGAAACTGCTACATGTTTTCTTTTTGTATTGCCTGAGTTTAGGGCTGGTGTGTTCTGTCTCCGCTAAACCGCTCACAACCGAAAAAATTATCTTTTCATCAAATCGGGGTGGCAACTGGGAAATTTATATGATGAATCCTGACGGAAGTCAACAGGTTAGGTTAACTAATCACCGTGCAGAAGATTTGCGTCCAGTCTGCTCACCGACGGGGGAGGAGATCCTCTTTATGTCTGATCGAGGCGGGGTACGTGATCTCTATATTATGCGTTCTGATGGACAGGGTGAGCGACCCGTGTTTCCCACAGCACTGGCGTATAGGAGCAATCCGACTTGGGCCCCTGATGGAAGGAAATTTGCTTATGCTCAGCATGATCGCGAGGGTGAACGGACAACCGTCTATACCGCCAAGGCGGATGGAACATTGGTAAACCGCGTTGTTGAAATAAAAGATGCGGAGGGTGGGGATCCCACTTGGTCAGCGGATGGCGCAGAAATCGCATTTGTTGTGGACGGGGAGATTAATGGGGCGAGTCGCCAAATCCGGTTTATCAACTTAAACACGCGCAAGCAAGAGACGCTCCTGCCGGATGATACACCGCGAATGTGGCAACCAGCGTGGGCACCTACTGACAATAGAATCGCTTTCGTCTGGCATAGACCAGAACATCGGCAGCAGTCCATATTCATCGTCAACCGCGATGGTAGCGGACTTGAACAGATTGTTGACGTAGGTGCAAACACACCCGTATGGTCGCCATCTGGTGATGAACTTGCCTATTCACAAGCAACCGAAAATAAGTCTCAAATCTTCAAAATCAATCTGGTAACTCGTGGTGTCACACAACTTACGCACGATGGAAACAACTTTTTGGGCGATTGGTTTGATCCATCGGCTTTATCTGTTTCACCACAGCCGCAGTTATTGACATCTACATGGGGTGAAATGAAAATTCAAGACTAAATCTTAGGTGTTTGTTATGAAACGTCTATATTTCTATTTTTTGTGTTGGACTACCCCTACGCTGTTATGTCTCAGCGTTTGTTCTGTTTCAGCAGAAGCACCGAAGCGCGCGAAGATTGTGTTCACCTCTATCGGTGATGGCAATGTTGAAATCTATATAATGAATGCTGATGGAAGTGAACAGGTGAGATTAACCAACCACCCTGGAGACGATTTCGATCCGACATGGTCGCCAACTGGAGAACAGATCGCCTTTGTTTCAGAACGAGATCACGAAGGGCTTCCTGATATCTATCTCATGGATCCTGATGGAAAAAATATCCGCCGCGCATTTGATGACTTGGAGTATAGAACCGCGCCTACTTGGTCCCCCGATGGGAAAAAAATCGCTTACAATACGTACTCGCCCGTTCCTGATTGGGCAGTGTATATCAATACACTCAATAGTGGGAAGACGGAACGCCTTGCCAAATCAGCAGAGTTCTTTGGAGGTTTCCCTTCTTGGTCACCTGACGGAACCAAAATCGCTTTCACCAGCGGTAGCTTCGCAAAATGGCGTATTCAAATTATCAATCTAATAACGCGTAAAAAAGAGATACTGCTTCCGAGAATTCCAGGTGGTGACATGCTTTATCCCGCCTGGTCACCTGATGGAAAAAAACTGGCATTTGTCATGGGGAAACACCATTGGGAATCGAGTATCTACATTTCCGATCGCGATAGCAGGAAAGTTGACAAGATAGTTGAAAATGCATACATAGCACCGGCGTGGTCGCCTGATGGGAAAGCACTTCTTTATCGAAAAATAGTTGGGGACCAAACACTGCTGTTGAAAATAGACTTAGATTCTCGCATCAAGACACCACTCGCTCGCTTGGGCAGAACGGGAATCCAGAATATAGGTTGGGACTGGTTTGATCCTGAAGTTCCACCCATTTCTCCTGAACCGCAATTGCTCACTACTATCTGGGGGAAAATGAAGATCCAAGACTAAGTTTTTGTTTCGACGGAGTTTGTTATGAAACGACTACATTTCTGCCTTTTGTGTTGGACTGCCTTTACGCTGTTATGCCTCAGCATTTGTCCCGTTTCGGCACAAACTCCAACGCGCCCTAAAATTGTGTTCACCGCTACCCGTGATGGTAATGCCGAGATCTATGTGATGAATACTGACGGAAGTGAACAAGTGAGATTAACCAATCATCCTGGGGACGATTTCGATCCCACTTGGTCTCCGACTGGAGAACACATCGCTTTTGTCTCGGAGCGGGAACACGAGGGACTTTATGACATCTATCTCATGGAGGCTGATGGACAAAATATCCGTCGAGCTTTTGACGAATTAGACTATAGAACTGCACCGACTTGGTCGCCCGATGGGAAGAAGATTGCTTACTATACGTACTCACCTGTGCCTGACTGGGCAATATACTTCAGCACAATAGAGGGAGGCACAACGGAGCGGGTTACCCAAGCAGGGATGTATCCAAGTGGTTTCCCTGCTTGGTCCCCTAAGAGGACTGAGATTGCCTTCAGCAGCGTTATACAAAGAGAAGCCAGACCTGATACCGTGATAGAATGGCGTATTTGGACTGTCAACCTACGAACCCTTGAGAAAGAAATACTTCCTCTAAAGGTTGAGGAAGGCGATCTGCGTTATCCTGCTTGGTCTCCTGACGGAAGGAAACTTGCCTTCTCTTGGTGGAGTCGGGATATGAAAAAGTCAAGCGTCTACACTGTTAGTCGGAAAGGAAGAACGGCTACAGAGATCGTTAAAAATGCGTCTGGAATGCTGGCATGGTCACCCAAAGGGAGAGAACTCCTATATGCAAAGACAGTTGAAGGTCAAAAACATTTGTTTAAAATAAATCTTAATTCTCTTATTGAAACCCCGCTCACGCGTCTGGGACCGACTACACGTCGTGGTCAAAATACAGGTTGGGATTGGTTCAATCCACCAGTGTCCCCGAACCCACAGTTGCTCACTACCGTGTGGGGTAAAATGAAAATCCAAGACTAAATCTTAATGCCGACAGAGGTTGTCATGAAATGTCTATATTTCTATCTGTTGTGTTGCACCAGTTTCGCTGTGTTATGTTTCAGTGTTTGTCCGGTTTGGTCACAGACCCCGACACACCCCAAGATAGTGTTTAATTCTACCCGAGACGGCAATACCGAAATCTATGCGATGGATACTGATGGAAAACAGCAGGTGAGATTAACCAAGCACCCCGATGCTGATTTTCAACCCGTGTGGTCGCCGACAGGCGAGCAGATTCTTTTCGTATCCAATCGGGACGGGGTGCGCGATCTTTATCTGATGGATGCTGACGGAGAAAATGTGAGACGAGTGTTTAAAAAGATTGGTTCAAGAGAACAACCTGCTTGGTCTCCTGATGGCAAACAGATCGCTTATTTGGGAAACAAAGGAAACGATTGGGCTATCTACATCGCAACATTAGATGGGAAAGAGGAACGCTTGGCAACATGTGGTAGAAGCGGTGGATTTCCTGCTTGGTCTCCTGACGGGACAGAGATCGCATTTCCTAAGGCAGGTTTAGTAGAGAGACCGAATCCGCTTGTGATTATTAACCTCCATACGCGTCGTCAAGAGATACTGCAGCCCGAACCACAACTGCATATGTTCAGACCTGCTTGGTCATTAGATGGCACGACTATCGCTTTCTCACACGTTGAGAAGTTAGGCGGCAAGGGTCCGGTCACAGGAACGATCTACACTGTCAGAAGAGATGGTGCCAATTTGCGTGAGATTATTCCTGAGCAAGAACCAATATCTGAGCATCCCGCCTGGTCCCCGGCTGCGGAGGAACTTGCCTACCATAGAAAGGTTGGTGAGAATCGGCAGATATTCAAGATTGACTTGGCAAATCGTCAAAATAAACAACTCACGAGCCGCGGTATAAATGTGTATCCCGATTGGTTTGATCCAGCGTTTGCTCTGTCGGTTTCTCCCAAACCACAGTTGCTTACTACAGTTTGGGCGAAAACGAAAACCTCTAATTAAGATTGCAGTTTGCTCATCCAAGATCTTCTGCACAATTCAAAAATTTTTACTTGCAAATCAGCAGAAAATGGTATATAATTTTAAGAACGAAATCGTCCACGCATAAAGTTTTCGCAACATCGCGGTTCTCAAGGATAATCCAGAATGCTTTTTAACTTTGCAAATGTACTAATCTTCTTGATTGTTGGCTCCTTATTTGTCGTTTTAAACCTCACTGTTTCTCGCCTCTTGCATACCAAGTTGTTCTCAGGCGAAAAGTATATTCCTTATGAATGTGGCGAAGATCCGATCGGCGATACGCGGATTAAGTTTAACACCCGCTTTTACGTTATCGCGCTCATTTTCCTCATTTTTGACGTGGAGACTGTGTTCCTGTTCCCCTGGGCAGTTGTTTTCCGAGACTTCGGCCTCTTTGCGTTTTTGGAGATGCTCGTCTTCATTGTTATTTTGTTAGTTGGACTTGCCTACGTCTGGGCAAAAGGCGATCTGGAGTGGATCCGCTCCACGCAGTTGGAAGTGCAGTCACTCCGGAGGGAAGAGAGTTATGATAATTGATGAGAAACTGGACAAAAACGTTATTGTTACCTCAGTTGATGCTGTCGCCAACTGGGCACGTTCTTCAGCACTCTGGCCCATGACGTTTGGACTCGCTTGTTGCGCCATTGAGTTCATGGCAACCGCTGCTTCTAACTACGACCTTGACCGGTTCGGGGCAGGCGTGCCACGTGCCACACCGCGTCAGTCCGATCTGATGGTCATCTCTGGGACGGTGACGCTCAAAATGGCGACACGTATCAGACGGCTTTATGAGCAGATGCCGGAACCGAAATATGTTATTTCGATGGGCAGCTGCGCGACGAGCGGCGGTCCCTATTGGCAACACGGATACCACGTTCTCAAAGGTGTGGACCGGATTATCCCTGTTGACGTATATGTACCCGGATGCCCGCCGCGCCCGGAGGCACTCATTGAAGGGTTACTTAAGTTACAAGAGAAGATTAAAACGCAGACCGTCGCCAAACGTGGTGATGTCCCGTTCCTGAAAAGACTCTTCACCAAAACAGAATGGTACGAACTTGAAGGAACCGAAACTGAGGTTGAAGCGGACGCGCCCTCTGCAGAAGGTGAGCGTACCGAAACCACTACTTAGGATATGTACCTATCCAAAGGTAGGGACGCTTTATAATCGCGACCATGGAGTAGAAATTACGTGAAGCCGGAAGAAATTTATGAAAATTTAGCCGAGCAATTTGGTGAAGCCATCCTCGGTTTCGATACCGAACTTGCTGGCGATCCGAGCATTGGCATCGCTTCTTCGGCAATCGCTGACGTATGTCAATATCTCACCGAGACTGACACATTGGCGTTTGATTCCCTGATGTGCCTCAGTGGTGTTGATTTGAATGCTAAGGATGAAGAATTTGCCGTTGTCTATCATATCTATGCCATGCGGCATCGGCATAGTGTGGTTTTGAAAACCACAGTACCGAAAACTGATCCCCATCTCCCAAGCGTTTCGCATATCTGGAAAACTGCGGACTGGCATGAACGTGAAACTTATGACCTCTATGGGATTCTCTTTGAGGGGCACAATGACCTGCGCCGCATCCTGCTTCCCGATGATTGGGATGGATATCCCCTACGCAAAGATTACAAGGAACCCGAATTCTATCGTGGTATGCGTGTACCGTATTAGGTGGTATTTGCATTGACCTATAGGTTTACGTGATAGCATTAGATGGCTCTCAGAGAACAGGTTAAGATTTGACATTCAACCGCAAAAGTGGTATCATATATAGTGGAAAATAGATAGACATTAAGTAGCAAATCTTCTAATTCGCTTAGGCTTTCCAGAACCCGCATTATGGCAACTACACCACAAACTGAAAGCAAAATTATAGAACTAAAACCGTTCGCCGATGAGATGGTGGTGAACATGGGACCTCAGCATCCAAGCACACACGGTGTGCTACGTTTGGAGTTGAAGTTGGATGGTGAGGTCGTCCGTGAAGCGATTCCACACATCGGTTATCTGCATCGCTGTTTTGAGAAGCACTCCGAAAATCTCTCGTATCCGCAGATTATTCCCTTTACTGACCGAATGGATTACGTGGCAGCAATGAACCAGAATTGGGGGTTCTGCCTTGCTGTTGAAAAACTATTGGAAGCGGATGAAAGCAAGGAATTCGAGGTGCCGGAACGGGCGGAATACCTGCGGGTGCTTATCTGTGAGCTAAACCGTATTGCGAGCCATCTCCTCTCTTTCGGAACTTACGGGATGGACATTGGGGCATTTACGCCTTTTCTTTATGCCTTTCGCGACCGCGAAAAGTTACTCCTCCTTTTCGAGAAGGTCTGCGGGGCGCGCCTTACCTATAACTATGTTCGTATCGGTGGTGTCTCCGAAATCATCCCCATGGAACCCGGTTCCATTGCCGAACAGAATTATTTGGACGAGATAGAAGAGTTTTTAGACTATTTTGAACCGAAAATTGATGAGTATAACGAGTTACTGACAAAAAACAGCATCTTCGCTGAACGCACAATGAGAGTTGCTGTCATGTCAGCGGAGATGGCACTGAGTTACGGTGCAACCGGTCCTAACCTTCGTGGTTCGGGTGTGGATTGGGATCTCCGGCGAGATGAACCTTACTCCATCTATGACAGATTCGATTTCGATGTGCCTGTTGCTGTGGATGTCCCGGAGTTGGGCGCGGTTGTCGGGGACTGCTGGAGTCGATATAAAGTGCGGATGGATGAGATGAAGGAGTCCGTCCGGATTGTGCGACAGATCTTAGCAGAGGGGTTGCCCGGTGGTCCTGTGATGGCAGATTTAAAAGCCGTCCGTCCACCGAAAGGTGAAATCTATTTCCGAAGTGAAGCACCACGCGGTGAACTCGGATTCTACATTGTCAGTGACGGCACCCCGAAGCCCGTCCGTCTCAAAGGACGTTCGCCCTGCTTTAGTGCTTTGAGTGTGCTACAAGAACTCAGTCGAGGTTTAATGGTGGCAGATATTATCGCTATTATCGGTAGTATTGATATTGTGATGGGAGAGGTTGATCGGTAAACCCAATTGATGAAGGATATGGAAAATGGTAACACTTACTGAAAAAAATGCTATCACGTACATATGGGCTGCCTTTGTCGTGTTGTGTCTTGGAGTGTTGATGACCCTCCTGATCAAGCCTGAAGCAGATTATATTTTCTGCTTTATGGTTATCCTGCTGACACTGTCCGGTGTCACATCCTATCCCGAACCTCGTCCCAAACCTTTTATATTTCCAAATAATAGATTTTTGCGTTGGACTTTTTACTCTCTATATCTTTTTCTCGCAGCACATACAACTTGGCACGGCTGGAGAATTTTCTTTTCAGGATAGTTTACATGGTATCCAAGTGGAAAATAGGTTTCCGAGTCAAATAAGGAGATTGGATGTCGGATTTTAGGGCGATGTTTGCAGGTTTCCCAAATTTCAATATATCTGAAAGTTTCTTTCCCAATATAGGGTTACAGGGTGGACTCAATTGGGCGGAGGAATTTATACAGAATGTTGTGATTCCGCGACTACCGGAAGCGGTTGCTGCGCATTTTCCTGTGGAAGTAGGCACAGTCCTCATAATGTTTGCATGTGCGGGTATTTTCGTTGCGGTTGTTCCACTACTCCCCTTGGTATTGGTGCTTGCGGAACGCAAAGTCGCCGCCCGTTTCCAGAATCGGACGGGTCCTATGCGCGTTGGACCGTGGGGGACACTTCAAACGTTAGCCGACGGTGTAAAACTCATCTTCAAAGAGGATTTTATCCCGCCACAAGGTGATAAATTCCTTTTCCTCCTTGCCCCCTACATCATCTTTGCCTGTTCCTTTGCAGTCTTTGCAGGTATACCCTTTGGTCAAAACATCTTGGTGAGCGATTTTAATATCGGCATCTTTTATATCATGGCGATCTCCTCTGTGATTGTCATGGGCGTGATTATGGCAGGCTGGTCCTCGAATAGTAAATGGTCCTTGTTAGGTTCTTTACGATCCGCCGCCCAGATTGTCAGTTATGAAATTCCACTCGGTCTCTCTATCCTGACGATTGTGATGCTCGTGGAAAGTTTGAGCATGCCGGAGATTGTATCAAGTCAATCCAATGGCATTTTCAGCTGGCTTATTTTCCGAACCCCATTTACCTTTATTGCATTCTTTATCTTCTTTATTTCTTCTATTGCTGAGGTAAACCGGACCCCCTTTGATTTGCCCGAAGCCGAATCTGAAATCGTTGCAGGTTTCCATACCGAGTATAGTGGGATGCGCTTCGCGCTTTTCTTTATTGCTGAATACGCGAACATGTTCGCTGTGAGTGCAATCGCCGTGACGCTTTTCCTTGGGGGTTGGGAGGGTGTCTTGCCGGGCTATGATATTCTCGGTGGATTTCCCGGTTTCGTTATCAAAACGCTCGCACTCGTCTTTTTGATGATGTGGTTGAGATGGACGCTGCCGCGCCTACGGGTAGATCAGTTGATGAATCTGTGTTGGAAGTACTTCATCCCGATTGCCTTCTTTAACATCTTAGGGACCGGCATTTGGGGACTCATCTTCCCAGAGGATACTTTGGTTAGCATCATCATCAGTTGCGCTATTATCTACATCGGGCTTATCTGTGCTTACACAATTGCTGGACGGACGCTCGCGCAAAAGCCGGAACCACAACCGAGTTAGGACAGTCACCGTATCCACTAATGTTGGAGGGAACACCTAAAATGGACAAATACATACGAAACATCTACAGAGGCGTTTATACCGTTCTCGTGGGAATGCGGGTGACAATCAGACAGTTCTTTGAACCGAATGTCACACATCAATATCCCTACGAACACGACTACGAAAAGAAACGGAACGTCCGGGAAATTCCGAAGGGGTATCGCGGGCAGCTCTATAATCGCACAGAGGACTGTATCGGATGTAAAAAGTGCGAGATGATCTGTCCGGTCGATTGTATCACTATTGATGCCACTAAACTCCCGAAAGGTGAACAACTTTGGGATAGTATGAACGTGATTCACCTCAAAGATGGACGTGAAATCATCGGTCTCATTGAGGGTGATGACAAAAAGGTAAAATCAGCAGACGCAATAACCGTAACAAATATCACCTCTCGGCAAGGTTCCCAGGAAGTCATAGATCGCCTTGAACCATCAGCAGATGAGAACCGAATCCAAACCTTTTCGGGTGACGAAATATCGCGAATTGTTACGCGAAACCCTGTCGTTTTTTACCTGGACAAATTCGATATCGACATGTCCCTCTGCATGTATTGTGGACTTTGCACCGAAGTCTGTCCGACAGAGTGCCTTACGATGAAAGATACGCTTGAAGGCATTGAGTATTCCAAATTTGATCGATCAGACCTTATTTTCAGTTTTGATAAGCAGGAGATGTACGAGAAATAGTTATTAGTCTTCAGTTATCAGTTGTCGGTTAAAAAAGATTTTGATTAACCAAAGCAATACCTAATCGATAACGGAACTTCGGAGCAAAAACTGAATTATTAAAGAATGGATTTTACACTTAAAACATTTATTTTTTACGGGTTCGCGTTCTTGACGGTTGCCTCGGCATTCGTTGTCGTCACGGTGCGAAACATCGTCCATGCGGCGTTTTCACTGATGGTGACGCTCTTCGGAGTTGCGGGGCTTTATGTTTTTTTGCAGGCTGACTTCCTCGCTGCAACACAAGTGATCGTCTATGTCGGTGGCATACTTGTTCTCATCCTATTCGGTGTTATGATGACAAGCGGACGCTTGGAGATGCGCATTCATATCGAGCGCGGGCAGCTCCTCCTCGGTGGTGTTGTTTCTGTCGCACTCCTCATGTTGCTCCTGACAGTTATCGCGAATACACCGGCATGGAAAAATCTCACCGATGATGGTACCGAACTACCACCGACGACCGAACGTATTGGCGCGCTGATTCTAAATGGGCAGTTTCTACTGCCGTTTGAGGTTGTTTCCGTGTTACTCTTAGTGGCGTTAATCGGTGCCGCCCTGATTTCCCGAAAGGAGGTTAGGGAGTAAAATGACCTTACAACACTATCTCGTTATCAGTGCTATTCTATTCACACTCGGTATTTTTGCTGTCTTAACTCGGCGGAATGCCATCAGTATTTTGATGGGCATTGAACTTATTCTCAATTCGTGTAATCTGAACTTTGCGGCGTTTTCGCGTTTTATGACACCACCGGAGGACATCAGCGGACAAGTTATTGCGATTTTTGGGATTGTGCTCGCTGCAGCGGAGGCTGCTGTCTTTTTAGCGATTATCCTCGCTATCTACCGAGAATTCGGTAGCATACGTCCGAACGAAGTGGATACCTTGAAAGGTTGAAATAGTTGTCGGTTATCAGTTACAAGAGGTCTCTGAGATGCCAACCCTTCTTAACCGATAGCCGAGAACCGACAACCAAAAACTAAAAAAGAAAAGCTTAAACAAAAAAAATATGATTATTCCGTTAATTAGTCTCATCTTACTTTGTCCCCTTGCTGCCTTTGCTATCTTTGGGCTCTTGGGCTTGGCGAAACGGAGTTTTCCCCGACAGGATTATCTGTCAACAGCGGCAATGCTGGTCGGGTTCGCTTGTTCGCTTTTGCTCCTACGGGAAGTCGTACCCAACCCGGAAGCACATACTGTTAAGTGGATTTCACTCGGCAGTATTACGTTCTCTATGGGCTTTTACTTGGACAGCGTGACCGTAATCATGCTGATTGTTGTCACACTCGTCAGTAGTCTCGTCCATATCTTCTCTATGGGGTACATGCACGGTGATCCGAGGTATCCGAGGTTCTTTGCCTACCTATCGCTTTTCTCTTTTTCGATGCTCTTTCTGGTTGTGTCGGATAACCTGCTCGGCATCTATATCGGTTGGGAACTTGTTGGACTTTGCTCTTATCTCCTCATCGGTTTTTGGTTTGAAAAAGATTCCGCTGCGAATGCGTGCAAGAAGGCATTTCTGACAACGCGTGTCGGTGATGTCGGCATGTTCATCGGTATGATGATGCTCTTCACCAAATTTAAGACGCTTTCGCTCTACGGAGAAGGTGGTATTTTTGCCCTTGCTACGAGTTTAAACACTGGTGATATGGTATGGCTTTCCGTCGCGGGTGTTCTCATCTTTTGTGGTGCTGTCGGTAAATCCGCACAGGTGCCTCTGCATACATGGCTGCCCGATGCGATGGAGGGTCCCACACCCGTCAGTGCTTTGATTCACGCTGCTACGATGGTTGCTGCGGGCGTTTATCTCACCGCTCGGATGTTCCCAATTCTGACAGAAACCTCGTCTCTTGTCATCGCATATATCGGTGGCATTACCGCGATCGTCGCTGCGACGATCGCCATCGTTCGTTTCGATATTAAACGGGTTTTAGCATACTCCACGGTGAGCCAACTTGGGTATATGATGCTTGGGATTGGGGTTGGCAGTTACGTCGCAGGACTCTTTCACCTCACAACGCACGCTTTCTTCAAGGCACTGCTGTTCCTCGGTTCGGGAAGTGTTATTCATGCTTTCCACGCGATGCATGCCCACGCACATGATGATGAACACGACCATGCCCACGAAGACCACGACGATGCACATGACCAGGCACACGGGGACGATGATACTGGACACGACCATGAACACGGCGATCACGATTTAGTCCATGCGCACGGCTCCGAGATCCCGCCCGACCAAGACATGCGGAACATGGGTGGACTCCGCCACAAGATGCCGATTACTTTCGTCACAATGCTCATCGCGACGTTATCTATCTCCGGTGTGCCGTTTATCTTTTCCGGGTTTTGGAGTAAAGATAAAATTTTAGCGGGTGTGCTGGGACGGGCGATGGAATGGAACTCCGTACATCACTACATCCTGTTCATAATAGCACTCTCCGCCGCGGGGATTACAGCGTTCTACATGTTCCGCCTAATCTTTATGACTTTTTTCGGCGAACCGCGCAACCAAGAAATGCACGACATGGCACACGAATCGCCACTGTCAATGACCGTGCCGCTCCTCATTTTGGCTGTTCTGAGTTTTCCTGTCGTGAATACACTCTGGTTCAACAAAGACTATGTAAAACCGCCACAACAACCACATCTGCATGCTCCGGTGCATGCGCAAGCCTCGCCGGATACCAAAACAGACGGAACAGATTTCGCCCTATCACTCTTCGGTGTTTCCGAAGCAGTAGCAGCTGAAGAAGACGTAGGACATGATACACACGCAGATGATGGGCATCACGGACCCGCACATACGATTGCGATGGTGCTATCTATCATCGTTGCGGGATTAGGTATATTCCTTTCATGGCTGTTTTATCATAGGCGAACCTTGTCTGCAGAGTCGGTGGCGAACTCGTTCCGGCCCCTCTACAACCTGTTCTGGCACAAATACTATTTTGACGAATTTTACGATGGTGTGCTGGTTGCGCTGACGGTGTGGAAAGCACGCCTTTTTGCCCAATTCGATGGGAGTGTTGTTGATGGTATTGTCAACGGTGTCGGGGTTGTAACACGAGATATCCTCGCTGCCTTCACTGGTGCTTTTGACAACCGCGTCGTTGACGGTATCGTCAACCGCGTTGCCCAAGTTACATGGACACTCGGTGGAAGAATCCGCCGTATTCAGACCGGGGCGATCCAAACATATCTTTTCGTTGTGCTGGCTGGAATTGTATTGCTAATCTTAATTTTTCGGGCGTTGTAGCTGCCCTTTTGATGGGAGAAGGAGGATTCCCACGAGATGTTATTGTCCCTAATGATTTTTATTCCGTTGCTTGGGATGGTTGTTGTTTTGCTTCTGCCGCGTGAGTCAGAGGAACTGGTTAAGCGCGTGACGCTCCTTTTTACGCTCATTCCGCTTGCACTTGCAGTCGCTTTATTTATATCCTACAACCGCTCGACCGCAGGAACGCAGTACGTCGTCAACATTCCTTGGATTCAGGCTTTTAATATCCAGTATCATATCGGTATTGACGGGCTTAGCGTGACGCTTTTACTCCTCACTGCCCTTTTAGGTCCCATCTGTGTTATTGCCTCTTGGCGCAACATTGAAAAAGGGATCAAGGCGTATATGGCGTTGTTCCTGTTACTTGAGACAGGGATGCTGGGGTTCTTTGCTTCCTTAGATCTGTTCCTCTTCTATGTTTTCTTTGAGTTGACACTACTGCCGATGTATTTCCTTATCGGTATCTGGGGTGGACCGCGTCGGGAATACGCTGCGATTAAGTTTTTCCTCTATACCCTCTTCGGGAGCGTGCTAATGCTGGTCGCCATGATAGCCGTTTATCTCAACAGCGGTGAACCGGGTCTTCGCACGTTTGATATTCCCACCCTCATCACATTAGCATCTACAGAAGGACACGCTCTCAACAACCTCAACTTCCAGATCTGGGTCTTCCTCGGTTTCTTTATCGGATTTGCTGTTAAGGTGCCAATCTTTCCCTTCCACACATGGCTTCCCGATGCGCACGTTGAAGCTCCTACAGCCATTAGCGTTATCCTTGCAGGTATCCTCCTAAAGATGGGAACTTACGGGCTGGTTCGGGTAAATATGGCGATGTTCCCACAAGGCTTGGACCATTTTACGAATGGGATAGGTTTTTGGGGTAATAGTCTTGCCCTGCTTGGGTTTATCAATATTGTCTATGGCTCCTTCTGCGCGTTGGCACAAACCGACTTTAAGAAGTTGGTGGCGTATTCCAGTATCGGACACATGGGTTTTGTCATCTTGGGGCTTGCCGCTCGGAATGACACCGGTATCACAGGGGCGATTCTCCAGATGTTTAACCACGGTGTCATCAGTGCGATGCTCTTCTTGCTTGTCGGTGTTCTCTATGATAGAGCACACCATCGTGAGATTAATGGCTTCGGCGGCTTAGGGAGCAAAATGCCAGTCTATACCGGCATTACGACCGTCGCGTTCATGGCATCTTTAGGACTCCCCGGCTTGAGCGGGTTTGTCGGGGAAGCACTCTCCTTACTCGGTGCCTACGAGAAATTCAAATTCTTGACCATCTTGTCCACAATCGGCATTGTCGTCGGTGCAGCATATTTCCTCTGGACGCTTCAAAGGGTTTTCTTAGGGAACCTCAACCCTAAATATGAAGCACTTCCAGAAATCAATGGACGTGAAATTCTGACTTTGGTCCCGCTTGGAATCTTAACAATTGTGCTCGGTGTCTGGCCCAACTTCGCCATTAATATGTTCAGTGAATCGGTTACCAATCTCGTAAATGTCCTGAACGCGATATAGGAGGTTTGTGGAAAGTATGCAACCCTTAAGCAACATTGAAAGCCTCCTCTATTTCAGCCCAGAAATTTTACTGGTAATTTTTGCCGTTGCTGTTGTTCTCCTCGATCTTGTTGTGAAGGATAGAGAGAGTGTTGCAGTCGCATACCTATCTCTTGTTGGTCTGGTATGTGTGTTTGCTGCTGTCCTTATCACACACTTTTCCTTTAGAAGTCCTGTTTCCCTCTTTTTGGGAATGGTCCGACTTGATGAATTTTCCACCTTTTTCAAGATTCTGCTGCTGCTTGCAACCGCCGTGACGGTTCTCTTTTCCATCCGTTCTGAGGAACTTGACGCACGGTTAAGAGGCGAATATTACGCGCTTCTGTTAGCCATCACTCTTGGAATGTTCCTGATGACCTCGTCAACCAATTTGTTGATGATATTTATCTCGTTGGAGACGGTAAGCCTTACCTCCTATATTCTCGCCGGTTTCTTGACACATAACCCACGTTCAAGTGAAGCCGCCTTCAAATACATCACGTATGGTGCGGTCGCATCTGGAACGATGCTTTTCGGGTTATCCTTCCTATTCGGGATGGCTGGCTCCGGCGACCTCGGTCAAATTAGTGTGCGACTCACGGAACTCCTCGCCTCCGGAGAGGTGGCTCCGCTTGCCGTGTTGATTGCGATAACCTTCGTTCTTGCGGGTGTAGGTTACAAGATCGCCTCGGTCCCGTTCCACATGTGGTCCCCTGACGTTTACGAAGGGGCTCCTATCCCGATAACCGCCTTTTTATCCGTTGCCTCAAAGTCCGCAGGCTTCGCGTTGTTCATCCGGTTTTTCTATTCCGGATTCGGCAGCTCCGAATTGATGCAGGCGGTTGACTGGACACTCATGTTGGCGGTCGTCTCCGCTTTGACAATGACCGTCGGAAATCTCGCAGCATTGCCACAGCAGAACGTAAAACGTTTGTTGGCATATTCGAGCATTGCCCACGGTGGTTACCTCTTGATGGGGGGTGTCCTGCTCACATCTGAAGGTATCGGTGCGATCCTCTTCTATCTTATCGTTTATCTCTTTATGAACTTAGGCGCGTTCTATGTCGTCGTTCTGATTGCAAATGAGGAGGGAACCGAGATGATTGACGGATACCGCGGGCTTGCCGCGCGCGCGCCGTTGGTCGCTTGGGCGATGGCGATTTTCCTCTTCTCACTGACCGGAATTCCGCCCTTTGCTGGTTTCTTCGGAAAGTGGTTACTCTTTGCCGCTGTCCTTGAGCAAGGGTATTATTGGCTCGCACTTGTCGGTTTGCTAAACAGCGTCGTTTCACTTTACTATTATGCTCGCATTGTGAAAGCGATGTTTCTGGAAGATGCCGATGAGGAAACGACACGCGTCTCCTTTTCTACCGGCACTTTTGCCCTCTTGAGTGTCTTTGTGATCCCGACAATTTTCATTGGGTTCTTGAATATCTTCTATACCTTTTCCAATATCTCAGTTTCGGTCATACCGATGTAGTAAATTTCCATGACTACGTTTTACCTTGCGCAAAGTTCATTTTCAAGGTATAATGTTTCGAGAGTGGTTATCCTTTTTAATTCGTGAAAATGAAAAATCAATATGGCACGAATGATAAACTCAAAGAAGAAATTGGCTGGTTAAAGGTTATATTTGCTATTTTACTTGCGACTGATATTTCTTTAATCGCTTGGCTTGTCCAGAATTATGGAAAAGTTAACCCAGTTCTTTTTCTCATCGGAGCTCTTGCGGCAATTCTACTTACATTTTTAAATGTCTTGATTAATACAATAGCATATCGAAAGATTGATGAATTGGAGGAATAGTGATGAACTGGATGGAATGGGTTATTGCGGGTGTATTTATCGCTTTTCTTGCTGGTTTGGGTACAATCGTAGGCACTGCTATAAAACATGCAAATAAAAGTTAAATCTACTTACCCGCGGAAAAGTTGACAAACGTGATTTCCTAAGGTATACTTAAAAAGCATAATGGGTCTGCAAATGTGGATCAATGCCCGGTCGTCTAATGGTAGGACGCATGGCTCTGGACCATGTAGTGAAGGTTCGAGTCCTTCCCGGGCAGTTCTCTCTATTCTGTCAATGTGCCGCTATCGTCTAGGGGTTAGGACGGGTGGTTCTCAGCCACCAAACCGGGGTTCGAATCCCCGTAGCGGTATCTACTTATTCTAACGGCGGGCGTACACCACCCGCCTATTGTTTTAAGCGCGTGACCGCTAATCCCATACATTGGAGAAAATACGAATGCACGATACCCTCAAGCACACCAATCGCCTTGTCCATGAAACAAGCCCTTATCTGCTCCAACACGCGCACAACCCTGTTGACTGGTATCCGTGGGGTGAAGAAGCATTGGAACGCGCAAAACATGAGCAGAAACCGATCCTTCTCAGTATCGGCTACTCCGCATGCCACTGGTGCCATGTTATGGAACGCGAATCCTTTGAAAACGAGGAAATCGCCGCGGTCATGAACGAACTTTTCATCAACATCAAGGTGGATAGAGAAGAGCGTCCCGATTTAGATGAAATCTACATGAACGCCGTCCAAGTTATGACGCGTCAAGGCGGATGGCCGATGACAGTTTTCCTCACACCGGACCTCAAACCCTTCTACGGTGGAACCTATTATCCACCCACTGATAGGTACGGTAGACCCGGATTCCCGAAGGTGATGGAGGCTGTCGCCGAAGCGTTCAAGGATAAGCACACACAGGTTTTAGAACAAGCGGATCAACTGACGCTGCAGCTCAACCAGATAAGCAATGTTGTCGATCCGCACGAGCATGAACTCACCGAACAACTCATGCAGAATGCTTTCCAACACTACCGCTCCCAATTCGATTCACATCATGGCGGGTTCGGCAATGCCCCCAAATTTCCACCCAGCATGGGATTGCCATTTCTCCTTCGCTATTGGCACCACAGCGGCAACGCTAACGCTTTAGAAATGGTGGAAGTCACCTTGGAGAAGATGGCGCGCGGTGGTATGTATGACCAACTCGGTGGCGGTTTCCACCGATACTCCACCGACGCACACTGGCTCGTTCCACACTTTGAGAAGATGCTTTACGACAACGCGCAGCTCGTCGTTGCCTATTTTGAGGCGTACCAAGCCACACAGAAGCCGTTCTATCGCGACATCGCCACTGAAACGCTCGACTACGTTCTGCGCGAGATGTACGACACAGAAAACGGCGGCTTCTATTCCACACAGGATGCGGACAGTGAAGGTGTAGAGGGCAAGTTTTTCGTTTGGGAACCGAACGATGTCGAAGACATTATCGGTGAAGAGAACGCCGAAATCTTCTGCGAGTATTACGACATCACGCCACACGGCAACTTTGAGGGTGAAAATATCCTCCACGTCCAAACACCGCCTGACATCTTTGCCAGAAAACTACGTATGGATGTCGCGGAACTGGAGGCACTTCTCGCAGAGGGGAAACAGAAACTCTTTGAAGAGAGAGAGAAGCGAATTAAGCCCGGATTGGACGACAAAATCCTGACCAGTTGGAACGGTATCATGATACGCGGCATGGCGATGGGATACCAATTAACCGGGAAACCTGAATACCTTGAGGCGTGTGAGAAATCCGCCGAATTCGTCTTAACGACACTATCCCAAGACAATGGTCTTCTGTTACGTACCTACCGTTCGGGTAAAAGCCATCTCAACGCATATCTTGAGGACTATTCCTATTTCATCGCTGGACTCATCGCCCTCTATGAAGCCAGTTTTGAACCGCGATGGCTCACCGAAGCGGAGCGTCTTGCACATATCATGATTGATCAGTTCGGAGATGATGCAGGCGACGGATTCTTCTTCACCGGTAAAGCGCACGAAACGCTTATTGTCCAATCCAAATCCGCTTACGACGGTGCCACGCCTTCCGGTGCCTCCCTGGCGATTCACAGTCTGTTGCGACTTGCCAAACACCTCGACAATCCCGAATTCCATGACAAAGCCGTTGAGACCCTGAAACTCTACTTCCAGCAGATGGAGCGGATGCCAACGGGGTCGGGGCAGCTGCTCTGTGAGTTAGCATTCCTATTGTCTACTCCCAAGGAAATTGCCATTGTCGGTAAGAAAGGCGATGCGAAAACGGAGGCGATGTTAGCAGCGTTGCACGGCTTGTATCAGCCCAACAAGATCGTCGCTTTGAGTGAATCCTCTGATGCGCAGACGTTACCGCTTCTCGCTGGTAAAACCCAAGTTGACGATACCGCAACGGCTTACGTCTGTGAGAATTACGCCTGCCAAGCTCCTACAACGGATGTTGAAGCGTTCTTAGCACTTCTTCAATAGTGCGTTACCCGCTTCTGCAAACGCACCGCTGGCGAGGTTCTTCAACCTCGCCTATTTGCTTGCAATTCCAATATGTCTTTAAATACACCGCTGGCGAGGTTTTCAACCTCGCCTATTTGCTTGCAATTCCAATATGTCTTTGATACAATATAGCCATGAGAAGCAAAAGTCTATCTGATATGTATTAGAAGCAGAACCGACAATCACGGCTTTACACCCGACTTCCTGATTGCAACTTTAGCAATGATAATTGTAGAGGGGTCAATATGAGCCTCACAGTACGCTTAAAAAACATCGGAATCCTAAAACAGGCAGAATTTTCGTTGGGAGACTTAACGATCATCTGCGGTGAAAATAACACTGGCAAGACTTATACTGCTTGTGCACTGTACGGCTTTTTACAGTCTTGGCATCAATTTATCCGTTTTCCAATTAGCGACGTACAGATCCAACGGGCACTTACAAAACAGGTTAAGATTGAGTTGGAGCAAGCAACCGATAATATGCTTACAGAAGCAAGCAAGAAATATACAAAACAATTGGATGAAATTTTTGCAGCACCTGAAGATTCATTTCAGAATGGTGAATTTCGCGTTGTGACAGACAAGATTGACATAAGAGATAAAAAATTCAATAGCATACTCACAAGCCTCCAAAATCCGGCTTTTATATTTGCAAAGGGTGAAGGAAGCAAAGAAGCAATACTTGCTGCGCGGATAAAAGAAGAACAAGAAAGAGAAATTGATACAGATAGTATAAAAAGTGCGATTGATTCTATTATTATCACTGATATTTTTTCCGACTCTTTTCCCAGACCCTTTATTGCTTCAGCTGAGCGCACGGGCATTTCAACTTTTCGGAAAGAACTCAATTTTGCTCGGAGCCGATTGCTTAAAGAGATGGAACGAGCAGATCCGCAGATTGACCTACGGGAATTCCTATCCAAAGCGTATCAAAGGTACCCATCTCCCATAGAAGCTGATGTTGATTTTATCGGTCAACTTCAAGATGTCGCTAAAAGCAAAAGTTTCATTGCCAAAGAATATCCTGAAGTCTTGGACGACTTTACAGATATTGTTGGTGGGACGTACGCTATTACACAAAACGATCTGCTCTACTATATTCCAAAAGGCACGAGACTAAGGTTGACAATGGACCAGAGTTCAAGTGCTGTCCGTTCACTCTTGGACCTTAATTTTTACCTCCATTGTGCCGCTGAAAAAGGCGACTTACTTATGGTAGACGAACCTGAACTAAGTCTGCATCCAGAAAACCAACGCCGCATCGCCAGACTTTTCGCGCGGCTTGCGAATTTAGGGGTCAAAGTCTTCATCACCACCCACAGCGATTACATCATTAAAGAATTGAATACGCTCATCATGCTTAATCACGACAAACCGCACCTTAAAAGAGTTGCCGAGGAAAACGGTTATCAGGACAGCGAGTTGATTAGTGTTGATCAGGTTAAAGTATATATAGCCGAAAAAGCACTATTGCCATTGGAAGAAGGGCAAAAGAGACGGAAAAGAGGGCCCACACTTGTTCCAGCTAAGATCCATCCTGAGTTAGGTATTGGGGTCTCCAGTTTTGACAAAACGATTGATGACATGAACAGGATTCAGGACGATATTGTGTGGGGGGAAGAGTAAGCCTCGTGAATGACATACAAATATTACGGGAAATGCTCATTAATCGTGTCCAAGTTAGGTTACAACAAAGACGCAATAGACTTTCCGTTGAATTAACGGATTTGCAAGCTGGCACAACGGTAGAGATAAAAGGCTTACCTCCTGACTCTATTGTTATCAGAGCGGAAGATTTCAAGAACCCTCTTACCATCTTTAAGGGCTCAAAAGGTGAACGTAAGCGAGCTGATTTCGTGATTGTAGCCAATGATGAAAGTGAAAGGAAGTGGATTATCTGTCTCGAAACTAAGGGTGGAAATAAAACAAGAACAGAAGTTGTTCAACAATTAAAAGGAGCATACTGCTTTGTCGACTACTGTAGGTGTATAGGGAAGTCGTTTTGGGACTATGAAGAATTCCTTGATGGGTATCAGTACCGATTTGTAAGTGTTGTCCGTCTTAACGACCCCAGCAAGCGAAGCACAGAAAACTTTTATTACACGGAGAAATTGCATGACCGTCCTGAGGTTTTTCTGAAAATCTCACGAATGTTTTCTATCCATTTCAGTAAGTTAATTGATCCCCAATCCTGAAGAGTCGTACATCTTCTCTACAAAAACAGGAAAAAACAATGGAACACACAACTGAAGCAGCAATTGATTTAGACTGGCATCCACTCTCAGAAGAAGAAATCCGCCATTTTGACGACACAGGCTACCTCATCGTCCGGAATGTGCTGGATTCGGATACTATTGATGAGCTTATCGAAGCAAGTGATCGGCTCATGGCGAGCGATCGGCGCGAGAACCGTCAACAAAATTTTGATGGGTTATACGACAGTTTCCGAAATAGCATCTCTATTGTCGAGCCCTTCATCCCGCTACTCACGCAAAAGACCATCCTCCCCGTTGTTGTCCAGCTGCTCGGTGCGCACTTGCAACTGATGACCTCACACCTGATATACAAACACCCAGATCCGCCCGGAACACCCGATACTACTCGTAGACCCGGTTGGCATCGCGATTACGCCATGGCAACGACAACACACGGCAACAAGGTGCCACGCATCTTGCTAAAATGTGCATACTACTTCACCGACCTGAGTGAACCCAATTCCGGCGTAACGCTTGTCGCACCCGGTAGCAACCACCTACTCGAACGGGTTCCCATACCAAAAGGACAGACGGATCCAGATGGCGCACTTGAAGCGAGTTTACAACCCGGGGATTGCCTACTGTTTGAAAACCGTACTTTTCATGCAGGGGCTGCGAACTTAACGGACCAGATCCGCAAAGGTGTAATGTTTGGCTATGGATACCGGTGGTTGATGCCGATGGACTATCGGACACAGGAACAGGCGTTGTTAGATAAACTCACGCCACTTGAGCAGTATTTGGTCGGTGAACCCTTCACGAAAACGAAAGAATTCATTCCCAGCGGCAGTGAAAGTCCCCTCGCAGCGTGGTGTGAGCAGCACGGCGCGCCAGCGGTGAGACCGGTTTCTTAGTTTATTTATCTCAACGTGACGACATCCTGTTTGACAATCTCTTTCGTGTGATAGTGGTCTGCACGAGAAATCAGTTCCAAAGTTTCCGGCGAGAGCCGTTCCCTGACCTCTTCAGACACGCGACTCTCACCACGGTGTTGTGGTCTGTAGCGTAAGGTAAGGACACAACGATACCGGTCCTTCGGTTTCCAAGGCAGCGCACCGTGCGTCAAGAGTTCAGAGATAATCACGAAATCCCCTGCTTTTGGCGTGACGTTCACCACCCCTTCTGGAATATCATTGGCATCTTTGATTTTTCCGTTGTTATAGAGGTGTTCAGGACGATCAAAAAAAGTTTTGTGTGTACCGGGAACGACAAGCAACCCACCATCACCAGGATGTACGTCGTATAGGTAGGGAAAAACGACAAAATCATCGCAGAAGATGCGCCCGTTTCGGACCTCATAACGGTTACAGTGCCATCCGAAATCTTCTCTTGCGCAATGTAAGCGAAGCCCTTCCGCCGACTCCGACACACCCGCTCGATCCGCAATCATCGTTCCGCGAAACAGTTGCGGTTTATCCCTTGTCAGCTCTTTGATGATGGGCCATGTCGATCGATGCAGTGTGAGTGCCTCTAAGGGTTTTGCAAAGGCAAAGCCGTTCGGGAGATTTTTTTCGCTGGAGTCAAATCCCGGTGGGAGTTCTTCGGTAGGTGTATTGATGTATTCATTTGCTGCTGCTTGTGCTGCTTTCAGTTCTTCGTCAGTTAGAGCATTCTTTAGGTGGAGATATCCAGTTACATCAAAAAGGTAACGCTGTTCGGGGGTCATCATAGTATTTTGCTCCTTTAGAACTTATGCAATTAGGGTAAAATCTAAATTACTTGGACATTGGGGGAGGCGAGGATACAATCCTCGCCAGCGGTGGTGAGGTTTCGTTCATTGACTAACTGTCTACATATCTTCGGATTTTACCATAAATGTAGGTTGGGTTGAACGTCAAGTGAAACCCAACAATCGCAACTAAGGCAATGCTTCCCACACGGGCCAATCATTCTCCTGTAGCTGCTTGAATAACTTATCAAAGGCTTCACTACCGTCATCTTCCCATTCATCCAGACGCACACCGGGGGCATAAGATTCGTCCACACCCTGTTTCATGAGGCGTTCCGCCTGCTGTAGATTTCGGTAATAATGTTTTACACCACCCGGTAAGGTGACAACAGAGATATGTCTATCCCATTCCAGTTCAGGTGTTTGGCTGTATCTTTTCACAGCATCTTCATCTAACGCAACTCCTAAACCAGCAGCTTCTGGCACCTGCATAAACCCGCGCTGAACTTTGTGTGGCGTGAGAATCAAGTCGTCTTCGTAAGCGTGACTGGCAGTGACACCCGGCAGTGTGGCTGTCGGCATCACGGCTCCGAGATGACACGCGAACGCTGCCGTAATACCGGTGCCGACATACTGTAGCAGAATCGGTGTGTTCGCGGCAGCGAAAGCCCACCCCGATGCCAATGCACTTTTGACACTTTCGTGGCTACATAGCGCACCGTCGAAATCGCCCGCTCGCAGTCCAACCCATGGACCCGAAGGTTGACGCGACGCGCCTTCGCGGATAACGCCGACCCCGTGTAGATAAAACGGAATCCGAATCTCTTGATGCAACCGCCGCCACCCCTCTACATCATAAGCGAAGATGGGTTCCTCGAGACCTTTAACGACAGGAATCTTCTCCAATTCGCGTAGGATGGGCAGTGCCTTCTCAACGTTGATTAAGGAACCGTTGAAGTCGAACTCCACCCGGAAGTCCGGAGGCGCGACCTCCTGAATTGCGTTTGACTGCTCAACGACATCGTAAAAAGCGCGCGCTTTGCACTTGAGACCGCGGTATCCACCCTCAGCGGCGACCTGAACCTCAGCAGCGGTGTCTTCGGGGGACATACACGGCATCCACCACCCCATTGCAACCCACTGCCGAACCTGTTGTCCCATCAGTTTCCACGCTGGCAAACCGAGGTGTTTTCCCATCAAATCGTAGCACGCCATATCGAGGTTAAAACGCCCTTCACCCATGACGTGGTCGAATGGATTGGTGCCGAGATAGGTGTCCAATACATCCTGATCAAACGGCGGTCCTGGGTTTTCTCCGAGACCGACGAGACCGCTATCGGTATGGAATTTGTAGATCGTGATCAACTCGGTCATCGCGAAGTGGTAATATCTCTTACGAATCCGTTCCTCATAAGGCACACGCAACGGAACCGCTTCAATTTCGGTAATTTTCATCGGAAAAATTAGGCAAGAAACCGAAGGGATTGCCTATCTCCTTGTATTCTGGGTAACATCTTTCGCTTTAGATTATTTCTACTGTTTTTTGCGTCCTCAGTATTCTATCAAAGCCAGTGAATAGTGTCAAAACTAAAATGCTAAAATCGGTTTACTCTTCTTCCCGGAGGTGTGGAACTTTGTAATTACACGCACGTTCCATCCTAAACAGTGTGTCAAAAGTCTTTTATCATACACCTTGCCACCTGAAAAGATTTGCTTTTTTAGGTTAAGGTGTAGTACAATTGAATTGAATTTCATATTGAGACGTTCAAAATGGAAGCACTCGAAATCGAAGAAACCGTTTTAGATGTGTTCATAACGGAAACTGGAGTGTAACATCATGGCATTTAGTGATTTCAAACAGATCTCTGAAGTCCAAGAAAAATTCAGAATTAAATACACAGCAAATAACCTTTTCAAGGTTGAGGAAGCGAACCCTCCGTCGCAATTTTTGCAAGAGTTCCAGTTTACCATGGAAAACATCAACGTTTTCTCCTCTGAGGCATCGCGCTGTGAAGCAATTATCTTTCCGGTTTTAAGGGAGGCATACAAAGCATACTCTGATACTTATGCGCTTTGGATAAGGCAACCGATCACCTACGATGAGACCCTGAGCGGTACGCCGGATTACCTCGTCGCTACAAAATCCGAATTAGGTATGACTGTTGTCGGAACACCGTTGATAATATTGGTTGAGGCGAAGAAGAACGACTTTGAACAAGGGTGGGGGCAGTGCTTAGCGGAGTTAGTTGCTGCTCAAAAAATAAACGATGATCCGGATACTCCTGTGTACGGTATTGTGAGCGATGGGGAACGGTGGCAATTTGGGAAACTTACCGGCGATGCTTTTACTCGACATAAAACCAGTTTTAGCGTTGATGATATACCAACCCTCTTTGGAGCAATCAATGCCGTCTTCAAAGCGGCAAGTAAGGCATCTGTTGGGCAAAGTTAAGGAACCAACTGTACCTTAATCGAGTCCGATCCTTTTTGAACCATCTCAAACCCTGTAATATAGTCTTCCAACGGCAGTTGATGCGTTACGATATGCTCAACCTCGATTAGTCCGCGATGGATATAATCAATCGCGAGTGGATACGCATACGGTCCCAAATGTGAGCCGTGGATATTCAACTCTTTCGTGTCGCCGATAATTGTCCAGTCTACGGTCACAGGTTCCCGCATGACGCTGAATTCGACAAAAGTCCCTGCCTTCCGAATCATGTGTAATCCCTGCTCAACCGCCTTCGGATGTCCCGTCGCCTCAATATAGACATCACACCCGTAGCCTTCTGTAAGGTCTAATACCTCTTGGACAGCATCGGTTTCTGATGGGTTAATCCCGATATCCGCGCCCAACTTCTTGGCAACCTCTAACCGGTTCGGCATCAAATCAATGGCTATAAGTACACCGGGGTTTTTCAACTTTGCAGCACCGATCATGCCGAGACCGAGCGTACCTGCGCCTGCAACCACGACAACATCACCGAATTCTATGTTTCCTCGTTGGACAGCGTGGATAGAGCAAGCGAGCGGTTCAATTACTGCTGCATTCGCTATCGGAATATCGGAGGGAACTTTGTAGACGAGCGAGCGTGCCGGAAATTTCATATAGTCCGCCATCCCACCGTTGACGACCGGTTGAAACCCGTAGATGTTATGGACTTGGCAGAGCCAATACTTCCCCGTCCGGCAATACCGACACTCCCAACACGGAACGATCTGCTCCGCGATCGCGCGATCACCGATTTCGAGTTTGTATTTTTCGCCTGCCCCCGGACCGAGTTCTACGACTTCACCGATGAATTCGTGTCCAGCGATAACGGGTGCCTCCACATACGGCTGACGGTGTTCGTCACCCCAGAAAAGTGGCGCGCCTGTATAACACTTGATGTCGCTCGCGCAAACACCGCACGCGTTCACCTTAATAACAACTTCGCCGGGACCTGCCTCCGGCATCGAGACCTCTTCGAGACGGTAATCCCACGGTTCGCGACACATAATCGCACGCATCGTTTTCGACATTCAGAGTCTCCTTACGGAATTCACAGTAGCATCGTAGGTTGGGGTGAATGGAACCGAGAAAAATGATATCGTCTCTCCAAGCACATTTTATCTGACGGGGAATCGCTTGCTGGTGGAGCAGACGTAAGACGCTTCTTCGGAAACGCAAACTGCTACGAAGCCGAAGTGCCTGCCTTTAGGCAGTGGGTACTATCACCACGTTACATTACACTACCCTATCAATCAAGGAGATAGCGAAACCTAACGTAAACCTGCCATGTTTGTAGCACTTGACGCAAAGAACGTTGGGTTTCGCTGGATTTCTCTATGCCTTTGTAGGTATATCAGGTTTGATGTATTTTGAAATATCTACCTTTGATTTTTCAGCCCCGCTCAACCCAACCTACAGGACTGTCGGTGTGTGGTGCGCCATAAGTTTCTGTTGCTGACTGCTGATGGCTGACCGCCGACGGCTATTAAACGTGGTGCAAAATGTGATAGGCAGCAATACCAAGCGAGACGTGGACGTTTAGGGATGCTCCGGTTCCATACATCGGAAGATAAATTATCAGATCACAGGCAGCAAGCGTCCGTTTCGTCACGCCGTGGTCTTCGTGTCCCACGATCAGGCAGATTTTGTCAGGATAGTCTACCATATCATAGGGAATTGACTCTTCGGTAACTTCTAAAGCGCAACTGATGTAGCCATCAGATTTGAGTGATACGATGGCATCTGCCGCCTGCTCTGTATACCGCCATTTTACGCGTCGGTGTTTGCCGCGTCCCACTTTGCGCACCAGTGGATGCGGCGGTTGCGCACTGATACCCGTCAGGATCACTTCTTTCACACGGCACGCGTCCGCTATCCGAAATGCCGAACCGACATTGACAGGGTCTTGCACGTCTTGTAGGATAAAAACCAGTTCTTTTTTTGGCAGTATCGCCTTTTTCAGAAAATCTTTGAGCGGTTTGCCGCGTAGTTGCTTCATATCTGATCGAAACGTCGGGGTTACAAACCCCTCCTCCAAGAGATGGATTATGCTGCCTTATGCTGTATCAAACGGCGCCTTGCGCTGGCACGTGCAAGTTCGACATCTAAAGTGATATGGCGGTAATCACTCATACCGAGATTGATCGCATGTGCCGTTTCGAGGTTGAAACCCCACTCAATCCATTCCGGCATGTCTGCCTCTGGAATATCACCCGCGACGATAACCTTCATGATACTGATACCTTTACCGAGCGAATACGCGCGTTCAATGTATTCAAGGTGTCTGTCAAAGGTACCACCCTCTAACATTTTGCCCTCTTTGTTCGCTGTCGTCAGGATGACCTCAAGTTCTGGATGGTCAATCACCGCATCCATCACGGGACCTGTGTAGATATGCGTGGAACAACCGATAACTCGGATTTTGCCAGCCGCTTTCGCTTCTCGAAAAGCGTCCAAGGCACCCTCTCGCGATGCCAAATCTTCAGGTGAAGAGATGCCGTGCAGCAATAAAACATCTATGTAATCCGTTTGCATCTCCTTGAGTGAACGCGCAATGCTCGCGGAGGCACCTTCATAGTCTTTCGCACCCGTTTTCGTTTGAATGACAACCTCGTGCCGATAAATATGACGCACTGCCTCTCCGAGGTGCGGTTGACTTCCATAACCTTCAGCAGTATCCCAGAATGTAATCCCTTCGTCAAGAGCCTTCAACATCAGCTTGCCACCGGCTTCGTAACTATCGCAGGTCTTATTGAGATGTCCCGCACCGAAACAGAGCCTTGAGATTTCTAAACCCGTTTTTCCATAAGTTAAATATTCCATTGTGTCCTCCAGCTGCAATCTTATTCAATAAACGTTTTGGCGTAGCTTGCGAGTTAAAAAGTGCGACGATAATTTCATAAACTGATTTAGATGTTCTTTAATGTACTGTAACCGAATTTTGCACAAAAATGCAACTCTTTTTTTCTTGGAAACAAACCAGTTTTCAGGTATCATAAGGGCAAACACGCAATTCGTTAGTATTTTTTTACAGCAAGACGACACCAAAACATGAAATTCAGTGGACAGACACTTTTTAACAATACCCCTGTCGAAATTGCCGTCGCTGATGCACGCGTTCAGGAAATTCGTGAAGTTCCGTCAACCAATAGCACCACGTGGGTCGCCCCCGCCTTGATCGACATTCAGGTAAACGGTTTCGCGGGATTCGATCTCAATGTCGCTACTGTTACGCCGGAAGATGTGTGTGCGATGGTACGCTCGCTATGGCAGGTCGGCACCGGCTTTTTATGCCCAACGGTCGTGACGGGTTCTTTTGATGGCGTTTGCAATTCTCTTCGTGCCGTCGTAGAAGCGTGTGAAATGGATTCGCTTGTTGCACATTCGGTGCTTGGCATTCACCTTGAGGGACCCTATATCTCCACTGAGGATGGACCGCGAGGGGCACACCCATTAGAACATGTTCGGGAACCAAATTGGAACGAATTTCAGCGGTGGCAGGACATCGCCGATGGGCAGATCTCCATCGTAACTCTTGCCCCTGAAAAAAAGGGTGCCATCCCTTTTATAAAAAGGCTGGTTGCGAACGGTATTGTTGTCGCACTGGGGCATACCGATGCCTCACCAAGCGATATTCAAGCGGCAATTGACGCTGGGGCGAGACTTTCCACGCATCTCGGCAATGGCGCACACGCTCTCATCCGACGGCACCCCAACTACATTTGGGAACAACTCGGTGCGGATCAACTCTGGGCAAGTCTCATCGTTGATGGACATCATCTGCCACCGACTGTTGCCAAGTCAATGATGCGCGCCAAGACGCTTGATCGGTGTCTTCTCGTTAGCGATGCAGTTGCTTTGGCAGGAATGGAATCCGGTATCTATGAATTTGCGGGGAAATCCGTCGAACTGACGGTAGATAGGTGTGTTCGGTTGGTTGGGACTGAATACCTCGCTGGTTCCGCCATTGAGTTAGCACGTGGCATCGAAAACAGTGTTCGATTTGCCGGTATTTCGCTTGAAGAAGCGGTCTCGCTTGCTACGCTACAACCGATGTGTCTTCTCGACGTGGAAGCACGCGTAAAAACCAAGACAAACCTGATTCTCTTTGAGTGGGACGCGTCTCAATCCAAAATCAACCTGATAGCGACAATTGTCGGCGATGAGTTAGTGTATCACGCGGAGGCGCAGTGATGACGCAAGGATCGGTTCGCTATAACGGCGCTTACATAGGATTTGTAGGAACTCTTTTGATTCTCTGTTTCGTGGGACCACTTGTTGCGCAGCAAACCGATGATGAGCAGCCTACACATTATGCGCGTGGGATGCGCGCAATGCAGTTAGGGCTTTACGATGAAGCAATCGATGCCTTTCAGCGCGTTTTACAATTGAACCCACAAAACGCCGAAGCGCACTGTGAACTCGGTGCGGTTTACAGGTTCAAAGAAAAAACCAATGATTCTATTGGCGCGTATCTTCGCGCTTTGGAATTACCCGCTTCCCCACAAACACACGGTGTTGCACATCTCTGTTTGGCGCGGATATACCATTCGCAAGGCAGGTTTATAGACGCTGAGAAGCACGGACAACATGCTGTTGACCTGCTCCCCAAAATTGCCGAACCCTTTTTCCGACTTGCGGATACGTATGTCCAGAGAGGAAAGTTGACGTTGGCGCAGCAGGCATATCAGCAAGCACTTACACTGGATGCAAACCTCGCGCCGGTCTATCAAGGATTGGGTAAGATTGCCTTCCTACAGAACAGGTTAGAGAAAGCCGTACAGTATTATCGGAAAGCACTTACCCTTGCGCCGTATCATGCCGAGGTCTATTACAACCTTGCGCTTGTTTATCGGCGTTTGAAACAAAACTCGGAAGCAAAAAATCTGATGACATCTTTTCAAGAAGTAAAAACCTATAACGAACAAACGAACCGGTATCGTAGACTTTTACTGGAGCAACCAACTGCGCTTGAACCACGTATGAAATTGGCGGAAGCACATATTGAGATTGGTAACCGTGAGGAAGCGATCCGCGCCTATCAAATCGCAACTGCGTTGCATCCTAAAACACTTCCGCTTTACCACAATTTGGGTGGGCTTTACATGCAGACAGGACAGTTGACGGAAGCAACTGCTGCTTTCCGACAAGTGCTTCAACTTGACAATACTGACGCTGAGGCGTATCTCCACCTCGGTTGGATCCACGCTCGTCAACGCAAATTCGCCGATGCACAGACTTACCTCCAAACCGCAATTCAACAGGATAAAAATTTAATCTCTGCCTACTATGGACTTGCAGAGGTCTACGCGCAACAAGGTCTATTTGCCGATGCGATTGCTGTTTACCAGCAATTAACATCTGTCTACCGCAATGACGCAAAGGCGTGGGTGCGGCTGGGTGTGCTTCAGCTTAAGCAGCAGCAGATTTCGGATGCGATTTCTGCCTTTACACAGGCGATTATTGTAGATGAAAACTCTGCTGATGCGCATAACAATCTCGCGTGGCTTTATGCGACGCAGGGCAAGCACTTAGAACGCGCCGTTGAATTGGCAGAACGCGCCGTTGAATTGGATGCCAATGCTGCCCGCTTGGATACCCTTGCCTATGTATACTATCGCCACGGGGCATATACAAAAGCCAAGCAAGCTATCTTACGCGCAATCGACTTGGAACCGAACGATACTGCCTACAAAGAGCGTTTAAACGAGATTCGGCAGGCGATGGAGGATACAAAAAAGTGACAATGTCCTACCTCCGTTTCTTTTTGCTGATGTGTGTGGTATTCTTTGGGGCATCTATAGCGGAGGCAGTTACCTTTGTTGAAGTCGCTGAGGAATCTGGGATTCGCTTTACACATACTGACGGTAAAAGCGGCAAACGCCTCTTTAATGAACAATACGGATCGGGCGGTGGTTTCTTCGATTACGATAACGACGGAGATCTCGATATTTATCTTATCAATGCCCGTCCACAGGAGGAACAGGTGGACGCTGCACTACCTACGAACGTCCTCTACCGCAACAATGGCGATGGCTCATTTACAGATGTCACCCGTGTCGCAGGTGTGGGAGATACCGGTTACGGGGTCGGAGCAACCACTGGTGATTATGATAACGACGGTGATATAGATCTCTATTTAACGAACTTTGGACCCAATATCCTCTATCGAAACAATGCAGATGGCACCTTTACCGATGTCGCAGCGTCTGCACTGGTCGCAGATACCGGATGGGGAACGAGTTGTGCCTTTGCTGACTTCGACAACGATGGGTTTCTTGAACTCTATGTGACCAATTATGCGAAATACACCCTTGACGCAGATAAGCCGTGTCATCGACACGATATCCGTGTCTATTGCGGCCCGAGTTCTTATCCGCCGCAGGCAGATATGTTTTATCATAACAATGGAGATGGCACTTTTGCGAACCTAACCGAACAAAGCGGCTTGCTGAACGTACCTGCCGCACACGGTCTCGGTGTTGCCATTGGAGACAGCGATAACGACGGTGATACTGACATCTACATCGCCAATGATCAGGATTTCAACTTTCTCTTTCAAAACCGTGGCGACGGCACCTTTGAAGAAATTGGATTGCTTTCCGGGGTTAGCTGCAGCGATATAGGAGAAGCGGAAGCGGGAATGGGAGTCGCCTTTGAGGACTACGATAACGACGGTAGATTGGATATCACGGTGAGTAACTTTCAGAACGAGACGAATACCCTCTATCACAATGAAGGCGACAATTTTTTCATTGATGCCACGATTCCTGCAGGCGTTGCTGAACACACACATCGTTATCTCGGTTGGGGTATCGGCTTTTTTGATTATGATAATGACGGTTACAAGGATATATTCGTCGCGAACGGACATACAATGGATAACATTGCCGAGGTCGATCGGTCTACGACAACACCGCAGCAGAACCTACTCTTTCGGAATTTAGGCAATGGAAAATTTGCGGATGTCACAGCGCAGATGGGAGAAGGTTTTGCACTGCTTAAGACCAGTCGCGCTGCAGCTTTTGGCGACTATGACAACGATGGCGACATCGATATCCTCGTCACGAACTGGAACCAAACCACAGATTTACTCAGAAATGAGGGTGGAAACCGAAATAACTGGATACAAGTGAAAGCGGTCGGCACAAAAAGCAACCGTTCCGCTATTGGCGCGCGCATCAAGGTTGTTGCCGGTGAACTCACACAATACGCAGAGGTGAAGAGCAGTGGGAGTTATCTCGCATTCAGCGACTTTCGCGTTCACTTCGGACTGAAAGACGCTGACAACATTGATTTGTTGGAAATTCGTTGGGGCAGTGGAGTTATCGATACTGCGACTAATCTTTCAGTGAACCAACGATTTATCGCAGTTGAAGGGGAAGAGATTATTTCTGAATAAAAATGTTATTTTTTTCTTGACAAAAATAGTAAAATATTGTAATTAATTGTTATGGAATGATTAAATCTATAGGAACTCCTTTACAGTGTTTATACTGCACCACACATCAAACACGAAAAGGAGCATCCCATAGATTTAACACGCAAAATATTTAAGTGCCTATCTGTGTTTTGATAGTAATTGAAGTCACTGGAATTGTAACTGTCAATTCCCAAGGAGGCATTCCTGTTTTGCGTTCATTCATTTAGACGAACTTCTTCGGAAAAGGTTGCTTTTTCGTTAAATTTTTTCCAAAGATAATGCTGCGTTTACCGCATCTCATTCTTGATGGGTTTATCGTCAGGCGATTTATTTACCATCGTAGCGTGTAAGCTACCACTCTATGACAGATGCTAACGCAGTGTTAGACGGCTATCTTTTGCCGGTGAATTATGCACCGCAACTTGAAAATGGGCGAATCGGATCGCCCGAATTAAAGACTGGCGTGGATGACACAAATCTCACGGACTTTTCTTGTAGGGTCCAGTTAGTGTCTATCTATGACTGAAATCCACTAAAGGAGGATAATTTAAGTGAAACTATTTATTTCAATACTTGCCATTGCTGCGTTAGCGATTGGCACTACGGTTTCCGCGCATGCGGACATAAATGATGGAGTCGTTGCTGCTTGGACCTTTGACGATGGCAAGGTAACGGATGCCGTCGGAAAGGCACACGGCGAACTCTTTAAGGGAGCTAAAATCACAGGGGATGGCAAATTTGGCAAGGCATTGGATGTTGATGGAAATAAAGACACACGTGCCGATATTGAATTCAACGATGCTCTTGAAAAAGTGATTGAGGGAGCGCATACCGTTTCTTATTGGCTCTATGTCCGAGAAGGTAGAGACCATTCCGGCGTTTGGAAGGGTGCAAAGGTCGGTTGGGGTGCAAACTTCACCTTCCGTATCGTGACAACCAGTAGTACCGGTCTGACGTGGGGAACCTGCAGTGCAGGTGCCGAAAATTGGTTCGCCACGGGTGGCGCCATTGAGGCAGACAAGTGGTTCCATCTCTGCCAGACGGCAGATGGTGAGGAGGCAATTGGATACGTAACGCCAGAGGGTGGAAAAACCGGAATCCCAGCCAGTGGTCAAGGTAACCCAAAAGCGGCAGCAGAACCCTATGTTCTGTTCCCGGATCGTCCTTTGGAACTCGGTGCAGGTCGAGGTCTCGGTGGTAATGATGGCAACGATACGTTCCTTGATGGCATCATCGATGATGTTATCATCTGGGACCGTGCGCTCTCTGAAGATGAAGTCAAGGAACTCGGAAGTGGCAAACGTCCAGATAAGGCTCTCGCAGTGAAAGCGGAAGGTAAATTAGCCACCACGTGGGGGAAAGTTAAATCCTATCATCACCGCTAAGGACGATTGAGAATCTGAAAACATCACGGGTTCGTGAATTCTTCGCGAACCCGCGCAATTAGGTTTAAAACGATAAGGAGCTTTATTATGAAGCACATTTGTCTGCTTTTCATTTTGGCACTTATGGTATTCAGTGCCAACAGTTACGCAGAACTTGAAGATGGCCTCGTCTCCGTTTGGAACTTTGACGATGGCACAGCGAACGATTCTATTGGAAGCAATGATGGCGAATTCATGAACGGTGCCAGCACTGCAGACGGTCGTCACGGGATGGCACTCAACCTTGACAATCCCGAGAATCCCGCGACCGGCGAAAACACCGGACAATATGTCGAAATCCCTTCCTCTGCAAGCCTTGAAAAAGAAGATGGGGTTTTCTCTGTCTCCTTGTGGGTGAACGTCAGGGAAGGCGGTGGCAGAGACCACGCTGCGATGTTCTTCAAAGGCGACAAGGTCGGTTGGGGCGATCACTTCATGGTGCGGATGTGTACCACGAGTGACGCTAACATGACCTGGGGCAGCTGCTGGGAAGGCAGTGAAGGTTGGTTCGCCACCAACGATGTCTACGCAGTAGATGAATGGGTGCACGTCGCTTACGTTGTTAATGGTACAGAAGCGACGGCGTATGTGACCTCATCTGTCACCGATGGTACTGTGGTCCCTCCGAGTGGACAGTCCAATCCAAGGTCAATTGAGACACCGCTTCGGACATTCCCAGAGCGTCCGGTTGAAATCGGTGTCGGACGGCAAGTCGGTGGTAATGCAGGCAACGACTTCTGGCTTGATGGTATGATTGACGAGGTCTACTTTTGGGAACGTGCGCTTAGCGAAGACGAAGTCAAGGAACTCGCTGATGGTGCGACTGTTGGTGCGACCGTCGATGTGGAAGCACGAGGAAAACTCGCTACCACATGGGCGCACATCAAGAAACGATAAGGTGTCATTAACCTAAGACAAAGAGGCTCCGGATTTCATCAATCCAGAGCCTTTTTGTTTATCAGGTTAGGGGTTGTTACGCTATCATGAGGAAACCTAAAATGCTAACCCATTCAGAAATTGATGCTTTTGTCGAAAACGGATACATCATTCGTAAAGGAGCACTCCCCGAAACAGACATTCAAATCTATCGAAGTGCTATTGATCGGATACTCCAAAAGTGCCGTGTTGAAGGGTTACACGCCGATCACCTACGCTACATAGATGGCGAACGCGATGATATCTGGGGTGTCAATAACATTTTTCATCCAAGCATTCGTGAGCAAGCACTTGTGGACGCGCTTGCGCATCCACAGATATTGGATGTCATTGGGGCACTTATTGGGGAAAGATTAAGGTATCACCTCTGCACCCTTCTTGTCAGTTCCGAGCGAAAGCCTTATCACATCAATTGGCACCGAGATTCGGCACCGGACGGAGAGGTGCCCCTTGAAACCCTTCTCAGTCGACTCAGGAACCATGTGCAGCTCAACGGTGCTCTCTATGACGATGAGACCCTGTACATCGTGCCGGGGAGCCATAGACGCGAACTCACTGATGCGGAGCGTACAGTCATACAGCAAACACCAAAGGCGGCGATGCCGAATCAACTCGTCGTCAAACTAAACGCTGGCGACATCGTCTTTTACAATTCAAGTTTGCTCCACAAAGGCTGCAACCTTACGGAGTCGAAACGACAGACACTCCACTATGCTGTTCTTACCGCGCCACCGAAAAACGAACCCGCAAATCCAGAGAGTCCAACCAGCCAAGAATGGCTCAACGAACCCTCTTTTCTGGGCAGTCTTCCAGACCGACTCAAACCACTCTTTGACAATTGGCTGAAATATGGATAGTTAGGTGGACAGAACACTAATCTTTATGGCAAATCATCGCGGTGATCCAACAGAACCGCTTGAGGAATGGAAGGCATTTGAGAAGAAATGTGTCAATCGCTTTGAAAAAGCGGAGGGTTCCCCTATAGAACAGTGGAAGGGTAATGCATTTCTGCCAGAACAGTGCGCTCACCGCAGTGAGATGAAACTCACGATGCTCTAACTGCTCGAATTCAGCACCGACTGTTTCGATGTCCCGCATAGAAAAATAACGCAGCTTGCCGGAATACTTCAGGAACATTTTTCGATACAGCCACACTGCGGGGTGGTAGCGCATGTTTTCCATGAAGATCGCCTTACCCCCCGGCTTGAGAACGCGATAGCACTCTTTCGCAGTGTGGCTGTGATCTGTAAACACCAGCACAGATTTGGAGATAATAAAATCAAAGGTATTGTCTGGAAAGGCGAGGTGCATCGCGTCCATCAGCGCAAAATTAACTTCCTCAGCGACGTTGTGTTCCGTGGCTCGCGCCTGTGCTTCAGCGAGTCGAAAAGGTAGTAAATCTATCCCAACAACAGAAGCACCCCGTTTTGCCAGTAGTGTTGCGGTCCCTCCAGTACCGGTGCCGAGTTCAAGTACCTTTTTCCCTTCCAGATTCCCCATTTTCGGGAGGACGTACTCGAAAACCGGAAGATAAAAATCTTCCCACCAGAGCAGAAGGTCTGTTTCAACACTATCGGAACGCGGTGCCTCAGATGCCAGCAAACCTAAATTTTCCCCATCTTTCGTAAATTTTCAATGCAGCGTTCGGCACATTCAATCGGTGGATAGGCGTAACTTTCCTGCTCAACGATGTACCATTCGGTGCCACCGACGGTTTCGCAGGCACGGAACACAGCATCCCAAGGGATGTCGCCTTCACCGACGTTTGCTTTGTCATTCGTGGCGGAATATTCTTTAAGGTGCACCACTTTTGATCTACCCGGGTAGCGTTCAATAAAGGATACAGGGTCGGCACCGGCGCGAAGGGCATGACCAATGTCAATCTGCATCACGACATCGTCGCGGGTGTTACTGCCGAATATATCCCATGGGATTTCGCCATCCATGGGTGTAAATTCACCCGTGTGGTTATGATAACCGGTGAACATCCCTTGGTCAGCGATTTTTTCAGCAATACTGTTGAAAACTTCTGATGTATCAAGCCATGCCTGCCGAGAACCTTGGTATTCTCCGGGTAATCCCGGCACAATCAGATACGGATTGCCGAGGATCTGGTTAAACTCAACCGTTTTAGCGAGTTCATCACCGAGAAGTGTGTTTATCCCTGTATGCGTCCCAGCAACTTTCAATCCAAGGTCATCGCACATCCCGCGTAATTCTTCGGCAGTCCGGTCATAGTAACCAGCAAACTCAACACCCTCATAACCCATCTGCGCGACGGCTTGGAGCGTCAAGGATAGGTCGCCAGCACAATCGTCTCTGACGGAATACAGTTGTAATGCAATCGGAATTCTATCACTCATGAAATTCTCCTGCTGCTCCTGGGCGCGATTTGGAAACGCGCCTATATTTGTTTACGACATCGGCAAGTTGACGACCTGCCCACTATCTGCTGACACTAAACCCGCTTCGAGGATTTCTTGGGCATCTCGACTTACTTTCGGGCTGCACAAACCTTCAACGGGTGCCCCTGTCTCTAAGCAGTGAATGAAGTACTCCGCAGCATTGCGTCTGCCCTCTGGGAGTGGTTCAGGTGTTATCACTTCGGCATCGCTGCCGGCTGGATGCAGGTGTACTTCGTTTCCACTGACCATCAGCGCACCCTCAGTGCCATAAACCACTGGATTCGGTGTGACATAACCGACTTTCTGTGTCCAAGACGCTTCCGTAATTCCGAAGGCGTTACCGTATTTCATGACAATGACAGCGTTATCGTCTGGAATCGGGTAGTCTTTGACGAAGGTACCGCGGAAGGCGGTCACTTGCTGTGGCGTGCCAAGAAGGTAAGCACACATATCCGCGCAATAACAACAGTAATCCATCAACGCACCAGCACCGTTTTTCTCTTCATCGTAGAGCCACTCGTAGAAGTAGCGGGAGCATCCGATTTCCTTCGGTCCGTTGTGTGCAGAACGCCATTTGAAGTAGAAGAGGTCGCCAATTGCGCCGTCTTTGATGAGGTTCATCGCGGTGTTGAGCGCAGGACTCCATGCGGTGGGCCAGTTCACCATCAATAAGGTGCCAGCGTTCTCGGCAGCAGCAAGCATCTGATCTGCTTGGGAGAGACGCGCCGCCATCGGTTTTTCTGAAACGACGTGGATACCCTTTGCCGCCGCAGCTTCAACAATATCAGCACCAGCGTTGTTCTCGGCTGATGCTTGGACGATGTCTAATTCCTCGTTCTCCAGCAGTTCTTGCCAAGAATTATAAACATTTTCAACACCGGTTTCTGAACTAAACTGGGTGCGCAATTCCGCATTGACATCACCTGCAGCGACAATTTCAACGTTTGGATGTGCCTGCCAGTGGCGAAGTTCGCCCCATACATGGTCATGTACAAGGGACGCGAAGCCGATGCGATACGTTTTTGACATTAACAATGCCTCCTATAGGCGCGCTGCATCAGCGCGCAATGTGTATACACTTAAAAAGCGCGTTTACAAATCCGATATTCTCCAATATTCGCCTACTCTTCAGCCCGAACCGCAATCTTAATGGCTGTTTCACCCTTAATACGGTAATCACCATTAAGTGCGTGAAAACCATCTGCGACCTGTGAAAGTGGCAGCTGATGGCTAATCATGTCGGCGAAAGGTAGATTGCTCTGCTCAAGGAGTGGCAAACCGCGGACGAAGTGTTCGTAACTGCTTCCCCAAATCGCCTCAACGCGAAGGTTTTTGCGCATCAATAATTGGTTGATGTTGAAGTCAATTGAACCCATATCCACAAAATGACCGACCTCAACAAAAGTACCACTGCGCCGGGTATAACCCAATCCTTCTGGCGTAGCAGGGAGAAAACCCGCACATTCAAAGACAACATCCGCCCCCTCTTTGCGCGGGGTTTCCGCTTTCACAAGCTCCGTCCGCTCTTCAACAGAGGTAACTTCTTCAATGTCGATTGTTACGTCCGCACCGAGCCGTTTGGCGAGTTCCAGTCGTCCGGCGGGTCCGCCCACCATAATTGCTTTCGCGGCACCACTCAATTTCGCGCACGCAAGCGTCACAAGCCCAATGGCACCGGAACCTTGCACAACGACGGTGTCACCGAGTTTTATTTCACCGCGCATTGCGGCATGAACACCCACAGTGAAAGGCTCCGTTAGCACTGCAACCTCAGGAGAAGCGTCGGTCTTCATAAAGCATGTATTTGGATAGTTGAGATACATATAATCCGCGAACCCACCGCGAAAGTGTGGTGCCTCGTCTGGATTCCATTGGAAGCCGTAGGCACCATAGTTTGTTCCGGGTGCGAAAATAACCCTGTCTCCTTCTTTCACCGGTTTACCTACATAATCGGTTTCTACACCTTCACCGAGTACCTCGATGATGCCGACGTTTTCATGTCCCAACAGGACTTCCTGTTGGAAACCGTTTTGCCAGTTATGCAGATCAGTACCGCAGATACCTGCAAGTTCCTGACGGAGTAATACCGTATTCGGTTCAGGTTCGGGGACCGGGTATTCACGAATCTCAAAATCTTTGCCGCACGCGACCACGGCTCTCCCTGTCCGACTCATATCTGTCTCTCCTTAGGTTTGTTTGGGCGGCGCGCTTTCTAAACGCGCCTTCGTTTGACTATATTCAAACATATCTCCGCTTCTTTCGCGAGATAAGCACAATAGCTATAATAGCGACGATGAGAATTGGCAGCCAGAACGCTTTAACGAATCCCCAGAAAATGGTAAATCCAATCCAAAGTAGGATTTCAATCCCGACGATAGCAGCGGTTTTGTTCCACGGGAAATCCGCGCCGTACTGTTTTTTCAACCTACTGGCATATATCCACGAAACCCCTAAAGTGCCAACTATAGCCACAAAAAACAACAAATTAACCAGATTTTGGATGCCCTCTAAAATGAAATCCATGATAATTTTACTCCTTTGTAGGAGGGCTTTATAAGCCCGAATTCCTTTTACCCTTATAGAGACATCCCATCGCAAAAGGATAGCAAAATTTGTCTACACATGACAAATTCGCTCCGGGCAACTATAGACTGCCATGCTCTGCCCGCGCATGAAACCTACTAACGTGAGGTTACCCTCCTTAGCAAGGTCAACCGCAAGTGTTGATGCAGCGGAAACAGCGACAATAATCGGGATGCGGGCAAAGAGTGCCTTCTGCACAATTTCAAAACTCGCACGACCACTTACCATCAGAATATGACGGTCAAGTGGCACCAAATCAGCCAACAATGCTTGTCCAATGACTTTATCTACGGCGTTGTGCCTGCCGATGTCCTCTCTGACAATTAGAAGTTCACCCTCTTCATTGAATAACCCAGCGGCGTGGAGTCCACCTGTTCTTTCAAAAACGGACTGTGCTTTTCTTAACCGATCGTTGAGTTTATAGAAGACATCTTGATTTACACGGAATCCTGAATTCAGTGGCAATACCTGCTGCCGCACAGATTCAATCGTCATTTTGCCACAGAGACCGCAGCTTGCATTCGCGTGAAAGTTCCGTTGCCACCCCGATTGCGTCTCAAAATCCAGTTCTTCCGTGAGCTGAACGTTGACGATATTCTCCAACGACGATAAATCGGCAGGCTGCGTTTCAGAACTCTCTTCATCACAATAGGCAATGATTTCGATGTCATCACCAGAAGCTATGAGACTTTCCGTATACAGAAAACCTGCGGCGAGTTCAAAATCGTGTCCAGGAGTCCGCATCACAACGATTAGACTCTGTTGCCCGACCCGAATCTCAAGCGGCTCTTCAACAACCAACTCATCTTCGACCTGGGCGGGTTTAGCATCTGACCAACGCGTGATAAGCTTTGTGGATGTCGGTTGCATGGTTCTTTATCTTCGCGCACGCTATTGAACGCTCGTGCTTACTAAGCCGTTACTGGTTGCTATCCATACCTTATTGTTTATTACAACAAGGGCTTTTGTTGTCAATTCACCCCTGGCTATCTGAGGCATTGCTACATATTCCCATGCCTGAGAGCGTGTGTGATACGTATAAAAATCATCGTTCGTTGTTATCCACAGCACTAACGGAATTTGTGGCTTGGGCGGCGGTGGCTCTACTTCTAATCCTGCTATTTCCGACGAAAATTCGGATATTGTCGGGTCCGGTATTTCTCCTACCGTTGTTTCTTCTACGGGGAGTACATCGGGTTCTTCTTGGACGATAGGTGAGGTGTCCAAGGCACCTCTAATGTAAATATTCCTTAGGTCATTCTCATCCTCTATACCCGTGTCAAGAGTCATCGATTTTCCGTTGAGTCCATCTAAGTCTGCTTGGAAATAACCGCGGGATTTTTCCTCGGCGTTGAACCACGTAAAGAGCAGCTGCTCTTCTGCAGTATCAAGTCCAACAACTGTCATACCTTCTCGGATTGCGATTGAATGATAGGAATCCCATTCCTTAATTTCTCGGTCAAATATTCCGATAACACCATCTGCTGAGGCAGCCCAAACTGTTCTGGGCGTTAGTAACAAGGTTTCGATATTATCTGCGGGTAGACCACTGTTGTAACTATTGTAAGGGAGAAGGGGTCCGTCACTGTTGCGAATCTTACGTATAATCCCGACATCCGTAGCGAACCAAACCTCCGTTTCGTCCATCTTGATGTCCTTGACCCACGCGGGGAGACCTTCTGATGGGGAATAGAACTCAATTTTGCCTGTTAACTTGCTGTAATGAACAGCACCTTGAAAACGCGTCCCCACCCATATTTCCTGTTCGTTCACTGCAATGGTTCTCACATCCGGCACATTTTCCAAGGCGGTGTTAATCAACTGCGCTGGACCTTCAATCGGTAACCATTTCCCATGCATAGTCTGAAATTGCATTATACCTTTTGGGGTCCCTATCCATAGCTGCGTGTCATCCGGAGCAATCGCCTGGATATGGTTGTCGGGGAGTCCATCTGCCTCGGTGTAAATGGTCCACTTCGTCTGGTCCAGAATCTTTTTTGCGCGTTCTTCTATCTCTACATCGTCGCTGATGTCGTCAACGAGGATCGCTTCACTTGCGGCTTCTTCCAGACGACCGAGTTTCAGATAGGCAGCCGCACGGATGAGGTGTGCATCGTAAATCCATTCGCTTCCCGGATAGCGTGTGACAAATCCCTCTAAGGTGTGCAGCGCATTTTCCAACTCACCTGTTTCTGCTTGTAGTTTTCCAATCAGGAATAGTGCTTTTTCATGTCCCGCCATGTCAGGATATTCTTTGATTGCCGATTCCAGAAGAAGTAGTCCGGCATTTTGGGCCTCTAATTGCTCGACGAGCAGAAATCCGGTGAGGTAGCTTAGCATTGGTACATCCGCGTGTTCTGGATAATAGGTTAGAATCAATTGGTAACTATCCACTGCCACAGCATAATCTTCGTTGGCAAGGGCAATATCCCCAAACTCATGGAAGAGTGGGACGAGGTCGAAATTTGGGGCATCAAGGATCGCTGCAGAACGAAATCTTTCCAATGCGTTTGCGGTGTCGCCATTTGCTTTGTAAAGTAATCCAAGTTGGTAGTGTGCAGCCGGATATTTTGGATATTCTTCGATTGCAGCTTCAAATCGCCGTTGTGCTAATTCAGGGAGACTTAACTCCAGCAGGTCCAGCCCATTTTGATAATGCTTCGCAGCGGTTCGATCCGGCACATTCGCTAAATTTAATGTGAATTTAAGGGTATATCCTGCCACTGGAAATTTTAAAGTCTGTCCGTTGTACGCAATTTCAAAGTGGGTATCGGTCCCCCCGATCCAAGTCCCTGTGAGCCTGTCCCCGTTTTCACTTTCAACAATAACATACTGTTCGCTGTAGACAGGGAACTGACAGAGTAACAGGATGGCTGGAACTATCAATGCAAATAACTGGTAAACTTTCTGTTTTTTTGTATGCGTGTGTTTTACGGATTTCTGATGCAACATAATTTTTCCTTTAGAACGTTGATTGATGGATATGAAGTTATAATATCAGAAACGTGCGGAAATGTCAAGAATGTTTGAGGTTCATTGGTGGCGATGATATGTCGGGATTCGGAGATTCCTCAACCCAAGTTGCTACTAACAAGATCTTAGGCTGAAACCATTTCTCTTTGTACCGCAAACTTTTAGTTTGCGTCCTCGCTTGATACCGAATCGGCTATCGGTTATAATAACTGTTATGAACGAAACGAATCTTCCGATTACAGAATTAAAGACAACATTTCAGGATGCGATAGCGGAAGGTCCCGTGGTGATTGTGGCACCGACTGGCAGTGGAAAATCGACACAAGTCCCGCCCTGGTGTGCAGCACTATCGGATAAACCAGTGCTTGTTGTTGAACCGAGACGCGTTGCATGTCGTTCACTTGCACGGTGGGTTGCACAACAGCGTGGCGAACCGCTGGGACATTCAGTCGGCTATACAGTGCGATTTGAGGATGTTGGCTCGGATACGCTAACCCTCATCCGTTTTGTCACGCCGGGTGTTGCTCTGCGATATGCCGCCGGACCGGAATTGGATCAATACGGCACTATCATCTTGGATGAGTTTCACGAGCGCGGTGTAGAAACAGACCTATTTCTCTCGATATGCCGAAAGAAACGACGCGACGTGAGGCTTGTTATTATGTCCGCCACGATAGCCGCGCGACAACTCGCACAATTTGTTGGTGGGCAGGTGCTACGTGCAGAGGGGCGCGTCTATCCTGTCAAAGTGCGATACCTTGGTGGAGCAGTTGTACCGACCTCCCATAATTTGGTGGAACGCGTCGAAGTCGGGATTAAGCGTGCACTCAAAGAGACTACCGGAAATATATTGGTTTTTCTACCGGGTAAAGGCGAAATTAACGCATGTCACGACGCGCTTCGCAAGATGCGGAATGTGGAGTTTGTTCCGCTCCACGGTGATTTGTCCGCCGACGCTCAGGACCTCGCATTTGAGACGCAATCCGAACATCGCCGAATTATTCTCGCAACCAACGTTGCTGAAACATCCATCACACTTCCGGGGATTACCGCTGTTGTTGATACTGGATTGGTGCGCCAGCGTGTCCATCAAAGCAGGCGGATTGTCTTGGCGTTACGTCCCATCTCCCAAGCCTCGGCTGAGCAACGTCGCGGACGTGCAGGTCGTCTCGGCCCGGGGATCTGCTACAGACTCTGGGAAGAACATGGGCAACTTGAACAGGAAACACCCCCAGAGATTCGTCGGGAGGATTTGACGCAATTCGTGCTGACTGTTGCCGCAACCGGTTATCGTCCACAGGATCTGACGTTTCTCGATGCACCCCCTGATTTCGCAGTGGAACGCGCACAAACCGCATTGAAGCGTTGGAGTGTTCTCTCTGACGAGGGCACGCTCACAACAGAAGGTGCCAAGATCTGTGCACTACCCATTGACCCCCTTCACGCCCGATTGTTGGTAAAAGCTCCCCCCTCTCTCCGACGCGATCTGGTTGATCTCATTGCGACGTTGGAACGTCCTGCACTGTTATGGCGACGTATGATCGGTATGTCGGCTGAACGACAAGAAACGGTTCAAAATGCTCGTCAGAAAGACCTTTTTCGTGATGGGTGCGATGCGACAACGGCAATCCGAACGTTGCGCTGCGGCGATGCGAAACGGCATCATCTCCATAGAACTGCCCTCGCTGAATGTCGCAGAATTGCAACGCAGCTCAGGACGTTCTTTCAGTTACTGCCTGTCATGAAAGAGAACGCATCACCGCAACCCGATCGCGCGGCACTGATCGCTTACCTCTTACGTGAGTGGGAAACTTGCGCTTATGTACGGAGACGGAAAGGGAAGGGGTGGGGAAATGAACACGGAGAGGTCTTGCTTGATTCCGATTCACTCCTCCCAGAAGGGCAGCATGCCGCTTTGATTCTGGAAACTGTTGGTATTGGGAAAGACACACGCGTTCAATTGATGGGACGCACTGCCATGCCTTGCGCTTTTGCTGACCTCGTTGATGCGGGAATCGGAACTTCTCAGATCACCACACCGAGACTTGAGGGCGAAGACATCGTTGCGGAGGTAGTAACCGAATATGCGGGAAGGGAGATCGGACGCGAACGGCGACCACTACATGGCGAATTACTGAGAGAGGCGTTGGCATCGCTTATACTCTCTGGATCCGTGTTCCCTGGTGCTGGCGAGCAGCTGACACGGGCGATTGATGCTTGGACCCTGCAGTGCGCGCTACAAACATCGGAAATAACAATATTGACACCGCACGAATGGTTGGTTTCACGATTGGCTGTGTTGGGTGTGGAGGTCGCCGAGGAATGGCAACTTCTTTCGTCGGAGGATTTGGTCTTCACAGAAATAGGCGCTGACACTATCGCTGAAATTGAGGCGCAGTATCCAAAAGAATTTTCTGTCAACGGTGCGAAGTTTAGCGTCGAATACCATCCTTCCGAAAAACTTGTCACGTTGCGATGGGAGCGCGGCATACGTCAACCGGCGTTGAGTTCGGTATTACTCCCACGCTGGAATAATTGGAAAGTGCAGCTTGACCTCCGTGGACAGGTGCGGACAGTGCGTCCCAATTCTTAATCTACTTTGGTTTTGCCCCATGTCGTTTTTAACAACTGTGGTTGTGGTGTAACGGATAAAATTGCTGGATCAAACCAATCCGGATCTCTGTTATAGCCTTCATCTGTAAGTTGGTGTGGATTATCACTGCCCAGCGTGATGCTGAAGAGATGGATCTCTTTACCGACGGGTTGCTCATACACGAGTTGGTTACCGAACGGGGACCAAGCTGGGTCAGAAGTCTTGATGTCACCAAAAACGACCCGCTCAAGTTGGCTTCCATCGCGGTTCACAGTGTAGATCGTCTCCACCGCGTTCGGCAGTTTTCCACCTGCTTTTAAAAAATTTCCCAGAACCAGCTGAACCAGATTTACACCGGTGAAAGCAATTTGGGTCCCATCTGGCGACCAAACTGGATCAAAGGGAATCGCTTGTTCCATCGGAAGCACGATGTCGTCTACACCGGTTTGTAGGTTAATGATGTGCATTCCAAGGTCCTCCAGTGAAATAAAGACGATCTCGGAACCGTCTGGTGACCACGCTGGTTGCCAACCGCTCACGATTCGTTCCTCTCCTGTTCCGTCAATTGCAGCGGTGTAGATACCTGTCCCGTTAATTTCTCCATCAACACGGTAATAGGCAATCCGTTTCCCATCAGGTGCCCAGGTGCCGTGTCGTCTGTTTGCTAATTTCTGGAACACCCGTTGTACGTTTGTCCCGTCTGCGTTCATAAGAAACAGGTCTGAAATGCCATCGCGATTTGAGGTAAAAAGAATCTTTTCCCCTGTCGGCGACCAGACGGGTTGAGAATCGGAGGCAGGATGTCGCGTTAATTTGATCTGCCCCGTCCCGTCCGGATTCATGAGATAGATGTCGCTGTTGCCCTTCTGTTTAATGTTTACTGTTTCAGAGGTATAGACGATTTTCGCACTCTCAGGTGCTTTTGCACAAACCCGATCCGCGTGAGTGAATACCAGTGCTAAATTGACACAACAAAGAATACAAATGTGAATGCTTTTCATGAAATTTTTCCCAATAGAACAAGCAAGTAAAGGCTTTCGTTTGTGTCTGTCTTTGGAGGTTTATACAAGTTATTCGATTCGCTCGAATGAACAGCGGATATTCCCGCGATGAAGCCAACCGTCGGGGCTTAATACCATACCCAGATCTAATGTCAAATCCAGCCGTGTCTCTTTTATGGAGATACCTAATATGTCAGGCCTTAACGTTATGGAGTGGACTTCTCCATTATCCAAAAGGACCTGTCTATGGATACCATCTGCGAAACTAAATAGGATATCCGGTATCTGTGTGCCAGCCGTCGGGTAGAATGCGATTCCTCCACTGTCTGGTTTGTCCTCATCATGAACCGTCCCTGTTGAGTACGTTCCATGAGACTTCGTCATCATGTTTTCGATTTGGTACTGGTAAGAGACATCACCCCTTTTCCAGAATCGAAGCGTCAGTCCTTTAAGCCTACGGGCGGTGCGTGCGGCTTTTATTTTCAAGATGTCTTCGCTTCCACCGCGTTCCTCAATAACGAGTTCAAGAAATCGCCACTTACCGAGCATATCATCCGACAAAAAATTGCGTCTACGTTTAAACGTTTCTTTTCGTCGGGCATCTTCATACGCCTCACGACGGGCATCGCGTTCGTTCTGCATCTGCTGGTATTTCGCGGAAGTGCAACCCGTGGATACCAGAATCAGAATACAGAATGACATTAAAACCTTCATCTTCATTCGATCCGTTTGAAAGTGCATCGCAGACCTCCTGTTCGCATCCACCCTGTCGGTGTTAACTCCATATCCCCGTATAGGACTAAATAGAGTGTATCCTCCGTTACCGTAATTCCTGCTATTGAGGAGATTGTATAAGAGGTTTTTGCAGAGGCTTTCCGTCCACCTTGTGCCCCCATCCTGCGTATTCTTTCGGCATCCGCCCGTTTCTTTTTGACGACCATCTGTTTTATAGGTTCAGAACCGAATAGAAACTCAAGCATCTCGGGCCCCGTCCGCCGCCGAAAACTGATAAACGGAAATGGATCGTCGCCGTATCGCTTGGTGGTGATGTAACACTGTCCAGTAACACTTGTACCGCGATTGCTACCGCTGTAGTAGTAAGAGGTGCGGTCCTCAGAAAATTCGAGTATGAGATTTTTCCGCGTAGAGGCGACGAGTGCGGCTTTTGCCCCCAATATCCGTTGCTGCGATTTCTCGTCTGTGACCTCAATTGGTGGCAGGCGGGTCGCATTCGCCTCTGCCTCCGGGGGCTGTGCGGTTGCCTCTGGATTTGGCAGATCCGGTACTGCCGCCTGTTTAGGTGCGTTAGGGGTTGCTGACGCTTCACCCGTGGCAGCCTTGGACAATCCTTCCGTAGCGGAAGATGGCGAGTTTGGCATCCGCTGTGATATCGATTCTGCCCGCTTTGTAGTGACACTGCCTTCTTCTACTTCTAACCCGACGTACTGCCATTTGCCGACAAGAAGATCCTTCACGGCTTTTTTGACTCTTTCGGGATTATGTTTTTCACGTGCGGCATCGTAAGCCTCAATCAAGCTTTCCCGTTCATACTCCGTTTCCGGGGATATTAGCGTTCCACAACCCGTGAACACTACCGCGATAATGCCCAACATTGTTAACGTTTTCATTGTTTTTTCCTTTCTTATACTTTCACCCAAAAGTGAAGATAGACACAAGACCTACCCCATAGCCGTCAATTTTAGAAAAACTGTATTATGGCATCGTAGGTTGGGTTGAACGGATTCCACCAAAATTGTAAAAATCATAGAAAAACAAACTTTTCTACAGACACGCCACATCAACCAAAAACCGAGTGAAACCCAACGCTTTTGTTTTGAAGTGCTGCAACTCTGGCGGTATGAAGTTGGGTTTCACTATGTTCTTGAGTGTATAGGGTAGCCTCTTGGATTTGAGGTGTGTTTGAAACACCACCATCTGCCCGCTCAACGCCGTTCAACCCAACCTACGGGAACTTTCTTATACTTTCACCCAAAAGTGAAGATAGACACAAGACCTAACCCTATAGACTGTAGGTGCAGTTTCTTATTCAATACGCTTAAAGACGCATCGTAGACCACCGGTTCGCGTCCAACCGTTGGGGGTTAGTTCCATATCTCCTTCAAGGATTATATAAAGTCGGTCCCTTGTCACCTCAATTCCCAATGCTGAAATTGGCATGTAGGAAACCCCTTTTGGGGCGGCTTTCTCACTGCCTCTTCCACCCAGTCTACGGACGTTCTCGTGCTTATCCCCCCATATTGGTCGGGTGGTGTTTACGTAATTTTTCCCTTCCATCCGCTGCGTATTTTCAGCAAACGCTTGCTTGCTTCTGGCGGTCATAAGCCTCGCGGGTTCGGAACTAAATAGGAACTCAAGCATTTTAGGACCGGTACGCCGTCTGAACCGGATAAATGGCAAAGGGACATCTCCAACTCGCGGGGCGATGATCTTACACTGCCCTGTAACTTTCCTACCTCGGTTGCTGCCGCGGTAATAGTAGGAGGTTCGCTCCTCATAAAATTCGAGCGTTAGATTTTTACGGTTCGCCGCGACCAAAGCCGTTTTCGCCGCAGCTATCTTTTGGTTATCTTCGTGCTCTTCGACTGTGATAGGTGGTAATTGCACAGGATCCTGTTCGGATGTCCGTTCCTCCGTGTCGAACCGAGACGATTCAAGTGTTGTTGGCGTTTGTACGTTGGTATCGGAAGAGGGTGCTGTTTCGCCGCTTTCGGATTTTGGGTCCGTCCTTTGTGCGTTGACGGTCTCGTTTTCAATTTCTATGCCGATCAGCTGCCATTTACCTATCAGCTGCGCCTTTATCTCGCTTGTCATTTTCTCTGGATCGTATTTCATGCGCGCATCTTCGTAATTCTCGATTGCATCTTTGCCTTCCTGCTGTCCTTCTTGATATAGCACGCTGGTACAACTTGTAAACACGAATACGAGGATAGCGAACGGTGTTAACATTTTCACGGTTTTCTCTCCTTTAGGACTTACGCAATTTTTCTATGGATCCCTACATGTTACACGCAGTTAGCGAGGTGGCAAACCTCGCCAGCGAAGGGGCTGCGTAAGTCTTGTCCTTAATACGGTCTTATTTCACCCGTCTGAAAGTGCAACGGATCCCTCCACTTTGTGCCCATCCGTTTGGGGTTAGTTGCATTGCACCGTCCAAGATTATGTGCAATCTGTCCTCCGTAACTGAGATGCCCAACCAATTTGATAGTGAGCTAATATTCATAGAGACACTCTCTCCTGTTTCAAGCCTGCTTTGTGCCATGCCAGAGATGAATTGAGGTAATTTCTCACCTGTGTCCTGAAAGACTCGCAGGAAGGGGGACAATTCCCCGCCATAGCGGAGTGGGCTAATTTTGAAGCTTCCTGTTACTTCTGTCTCTCCATTTTTCCCGCGGTATCGGCGGAAGACATTTCGGTCCATAAAAAATTCAAGCGTCAAATTTTTGCGAGCCGTCGCATGAATATCGTATTTTAATGCCGCTATTTCTTCGCTGACATCACCTTCTTCAACTTCCAAACTCAATAATTCCCAGGTGCCGAGAAGTTCGTCAGTTAAAGCGAGCTCCATTGTCCGTGGGTCGTGTTTTCTGCGAGCATCTTCAAAGGCAGCACGGACGCTATTGCGTTCGTTTTGCATCTCTTGGTACTTGGCATTGGTACACCCTGCAAAAACAAACATTAGCAGGCTGAAAACAGTTAGGATTTTCATTTTTCAACCCTCCCAAAATAACACCGCACGCCACCGCTTTGGACCCAACCGCTGGGACCTAATTGCATCTTGCCGTGCATTGTGAGATACAACCTATCAGGCTTAACCGAGATGCTAATCTCGTTTGCTGTGTCAAGTCCCGGCGCGCCTGATAGACCGAGCGGTTTTCTGTCGGAACTTGCTGCGAAAAGGAATTGTGGTATCTCAGGGCCGGAGCGTCTGATGAACCGGATGAACGGGAAGGGTTCATCGCCGTACCGGACAGTGATGACAGTAAATTGTCCGAAAACCTCCGTATTACCGTTTTTGCCGCGGTAATTATAGATACCTTTTTCCTCAAAGAAGTCAAGCGTGAGATTCTTCAAGTCAAGGGCATAAAGTGCGGCTTTGGCTTTGGCAACCTCTTCCGTGACATTGCTCTCCTCGATTTCAAGATTTAAAAACTTCCACTCCCCTAACAGCGTTTCGATTGTATCAGTTTTGAGCTTGAGTTCGTCGTGCTCGTCGCGGAGGTCTTCGTAATTCTTGAGCAGCTGATCGCGTTCTGCTTGCATCTTCTGATACTCAGCACTCGTACAGCCAGTGAGCATCAGAACGCAGATACTAAAAATAATCCAGATTTTCATAGGTATATCTCTCCTTGTTGGACGCGTGCGGAAGGTGTTCGCTCCCTACTACAGTGGTATTATACCAGAACACCTTGTAAATGGCAAATCTCGGATTTGGATTTAAAATTCAAGCGTCAACCCAACATAAGGCAGCAATGGAAATTGCCTGGCTGTTCCGACCTCGCGTTCTTCAATTGTGATTTCCTCACCTTGTACTTCAAATGTTCCTTCATTCTGGATAAACTCGATGGTATTTTTGCGGTTGTATACATTGAGAACTTCGATGAATCCGCCTATTTTCATACCCATGAAGTTCCATTTGCGACTTATCCGCAAATCTAACTTGTGATAGGGGGTCAGTTTAGCACCTAAGAGGCGGCTAAAACTTGCGAAGAGGGGGTTCAATCCGCGCGTCACCGGATCTTGGATGAGAACGATGGAGTTGATAGGTGCTTCGGCGGTGCCGCTGAGATACTGCCACTTCGCGCCGATCTCAAAATCTGGGTTAAAGTTATAGTTTCCCACAATGCTAACGATGTGTGTGTTATCGAAAAGGTAAGGTTGATAGGTAACATCAGGATTTTCTCGACGCTCGGCGTGCGTGTAGGCATACGAAATCCAACCAAAGAATTTATCTGGAATCCGGTGGCGTAGGAATAATTCTGCACCGCCGACGTACCCAACACCTTGATTGAGATAATTTGAGACCTCATCGGGTGTTATCAGTTTCTGGATGTCTTTGTAGTAGGTGGCAAACTTGAATTCGGTGCGTGATGAAAGTTCGTGTTCTATTTCCATGATATAGTGGCGTGCGAGGCTCGATTTTAACGCTGCGTTCCCATTCTCTGATAGCAGCTCGGAGAGTTGTGGACTTTGTTCGTAGTGTCCATACGCGAATCGGAGGTTAGAACCGATCGGAAGCTTGATACTAACGCTGCCACGGGGTTGAATGGAAACCTGTTCTATCACATCAAGGTAATCGACCCGGACACCGAGCGCGACTGAAAGCGCAGGTAGCGGGTCGTATCGTGTTTGTAGATAGCCTTCGGCACGTTGTAAATCGTGTCCAAATTCGTAGTCTCTGGTTTCAGTCGTGCGTATCCGCGGCGTTCCATCATCGTCAAACTCTACTTTCGTTGGATCTGTTTCAAGCAGTTCGCTCACTGTCCCGTCATCTGGTACTTCTTCTTCAAATGACGGGTAACTGGAATGCTCCGTACTGTTTGCCGGGCTGAACGCGAGGAGAAACCCGGGTTCAAGTTGGAGTGTAGGTGTTAGCCTGTAGGATACGTCTTCGCGGAGGGTATAGACGGGGACGTTAACCTTTAAGTTATACTCAATAGAATCCCTGTACTTAGAGATAATCTCACCGTCTTCATCTGTAAGGGTAGTCTCTGATATAACCGCATCTAAGTCTATATCCAGAAAATTGAGTGAACGGGTCAATGATAGATTGGATGTGAGATTTTCGGTGAATTCTGAACGCAGATGGATGCCCTGCCCGTTAAATCCATTTTTGAAAAAGGCAGAGGATTCAAAAGGATCGTCTATTTCCATTTCATCATCTGCCTCTTCCTCTGTCTCAACATGAAAATGGTCAGTTGCGGCAAATGTATTAAGTGTGAGGTGGTGGTTTTCAGTCAGTGGATAGACGAATTTGAGTTGATAATCCGAGAAATAAGGAAACTGTTGTGTGTCACCCGTCTGGCTTTCATAAATCCGTCCAGCAATGAGATCGAAGTAACTTCGCCGTCCTGAGGCGGAAACATATCCTTTCTCTCCGATTTTTCCTTCAAGCAACCCTTCAGAATAGAAAATATTGAGGTTAAATTTCCCATCGAACCGCTCTGCAATGCTGTCGCGTGCGTGGATGTCAAGCACTGCTTGAGAATCCAATCCGAATTCCGCGCCGTATCCGCCAGCGTAGATGTCAATTGTTTCAATGGTTTCTGAACTGATGGTTGACAACAAACCGCCCCAATGAAATGGATAACCGAGCGGTGTTCGGTCAAGATAGTAAAGGTTTGATCCGGGTTCACTCCCACGGATGTAAAGCACGCCAAAGTAGTCGTTTGGGATGCCGATACTAGGGAGCGTCGTTAATCCTTTGAGTGCGTCATTGGCAGCACCGGGAATCCGTAGGAGTTCACTGCCACGGATTTCCGTGCGGCTCACCGTGGGGGGGAGGCGTTTCCCTTCCACCACCACTGTTTCGAGTTTAAAGGCTGCGCCGAGGTGTATTTTGATTTCGGTGGTGTCGCCGCTGCTAATGTCAACGGAGATTTCTGTAGGTACGGGTTCAAGCGAATGGGTAACAACAAAAGTATAGGTGCCTTCGGGGAGTTCGATGAAGCGGAAGATACCGTTTTCATCGGTTTTTTGCGTTTGTTCTGTTTCGGTAATGCGGACATCAGCAGCTGCGAGGGGTTTTCCTGTGCTTTGCTGATAGACGGTGCCTTGAACATCGCCGGTTTCGGCAAGGGCAGGTAAGGCAGTAAGCACCAACAAAAATAGAATAGACAATGGCTTTTCCATGATGGAACATTAACCTCCGTTTTGTTTGGTTGTGTCTGAGTTAACATAAGTTTTGGACAGCGTTCGGATTCTAACTCGCCAAAAGATAGGTCGGAGTCAGCAAGTCTGTGATGCGAAATCAACAATGCCTTTTCTAACGTAATTGTCAAATTTTTAGTTTACTTAAGATTTATTCCTCGCCAGCAGGACGCAGAAAAGCCAAGCGTGTAGATTGACTCGGGTGTGTCTATGGATGGTTAGCTATCGGTTTGGGAAGGGTGGGAATAGGATCCTCACGAGCGGTGGTGGAAACGGGTTTGATGGTATTAGAGCGTTGGCTTCAAAACTCGATTGTCAAGCCGACGTAGGGGATGATCGGAAGTTGGGGTGCTTCCTGCACATTGTCACCCGCTGGATTATGGAACTTGATAGTATTTTTCCGGTTGTAGACATTCAGAATTTCGAGAAATCCACTTATCTGCCACCCTTTACGATGCCATGTTTTACTCACACGAAGATCTAATCGATGATAGGAAAGTAACGATGCCAAAGGTATTTCCGCCACGCCCTGAACATCAGTGAAAATAGGTTGCATGCCGCGTGTTATCGGGTCTTGGATTAGGAGGATTTCGCTTACATGCGCACCGGTTGTCCCGCTTGAATACTGCCACTTTCCGCCAATTTCTAAAGTTGGGCTGATGCTATAGTTACCGACGAGACTGATAATATGTGTGTTATCGAAAATATAGGGTTCGTAAGGGGCATCAGGATGTGCACGCTGTTCCCTATGTGTCCATGTGTAAGAGAACCAACCGAAGAATTTTTCATTAACGCGGTGCCGCAAGAATGCCTCCGCGCCACCGATAAATCCCATGCCTTGATTAAGATAATTAGGCGCAATTTGCGCGTCAATATTATTAACACGTTCGGTTTGATTTGCCGTTACTAAGTCCCGTATGCCTTTGTAATAGGTTGCGAGTTTGAGTTCTGTTTGTGATGAAATATCGTGTTCAAACTCCATAATATAGTGGTTCGCAGTGCTGGATTTTAAGTCTCTGTTTCCATTCTCCGCGAGGACCTGATATGCTAAAGGACTCTGTTCATAAGTCCCGTAAGCAAAGCGGAGTGTGGCGTTATTGGAAAGTTTTACGCTCAGGCTTCCGCGCGGTTGAACGGAGAGTTCCTCCGTGAGATTGAAATAGTCGAACCGCATACCAAGTGCGAGCGATAGAAATGAGAGTGGATCGTATCGTCCTTGTAGATACCCTTCTGAGCGTCGAAAATCGTACCAAAACTCATCGCGATCTGCCTCAGGGCGGATTATCTTATAGAACTCGTTATCGCTGTTTATCAATTCTTCACCTTCATGCAATATGGAAAATATATCTGAATCGGTTAACCCTTCATATATTGTGCCTCGGTCTTCAAAGCTCTTTGCTGGGCTAAAAGTGAAGAGCAGTCCGGGTTCAAATTGGAATTTAGGCGTTAGCCGGTAAGAGACATCTCCACGGAGCGTATAGATTGGAACATTGACCTTTATGTTGTTGTATATGGATCTTTGGGATATAAGTTTTGATTCTATTTCTCTGCCATCCACCTCCGTTAAGAAAGATTGACCGAAAATTGCCTCAAAATCCGTATTAAGAAAAGTGAAGGCGTGGGTGAAAGAGATGTTGGATGTTAGGTTTTCAGTGAACTCTGAACGGAGATGGATACCTTGCGCTTCAAAACCGTTTCTGAAGTATGCAGAAAAGTCAGATATCACTGTAGCACTTGGTCTGATATGAAAGTGGTCGTTTGTTCCAAAGGCGTTGACGGTGAGATGATATTTTTTGGCAAGCTCATAGACAAATTTGAATTGATAATCGGAGAAGTAGGGCCACACCAAATCTTCAAGAAACACTCCAGCAATGAAATCAAAATAACTCCGCCTTCCGGCGGCGTGAAAGTAGCCTTTATCGCCGATTCTACGTTCAAGCATTCCTTCGGAATAGAGAACGTTAAGGTTAAATCTGCCGCTCAACCTCTGTTTGTCTGTCCGGTCGCGGGTGCGGATGTCAAGTACAGTCTGTGAATCTAACCCGAATTCGGCACCGTAGCCACCGGCGTATATATGAATATCCTCAATGATATCAGAGTTGATTGTTGAAACGAGTCCACCGTAGTGAAAGGGATAACCGAAAGGTGTTCGGTCAAGGTAGTAAATAGTATCTCCAGGACCACTGCCGCGAATGTAGAGGATGCCGAAGTAATCGTTTGGGATACCGATGCTTGGGAGCGTCATCAATCCTTTGAGCGCGTCGTTGGTGGTGCCGGGGATGCGTAGCAGTTCACTGCCACGGATTTCCGTGCGACTCACCGTTGGCGGAAGCCGTCGTCCTTCTACCACCACTGGTTCGAGTTTAAAGGCTGCGCCGAGGTGTATTTTAACTTCGATCGTATCGCCACTGCTGATGTCAATGAGGACTTTTGTTGATGTTGCTTCCGAGGGGTGTGTTATGACGAAAGTATAGGTCCCTTCGGGAAGTTCTGTGAAGCGGAAGACACCGTTTTCGTCGGTTTTTTGGTGCTGATCAATTTCAAGGATATGTACATCGGCAGCTGCGAGAGGTCTTCCTGTGCTTTGTTGATAGACCGTTCCTTGGATATCACCGGTTTGCGCAAGAACAGGCATGGACATGGTAATAAACGCAAACAGAATTATGACGAATTTTAACTTCATGTAGTCATTTTAACCTCTGTTCATATATTACGCAACAGTTCAACGTTCAATTGGATTTTTTAGTTGACATACGATTCATTCCTTCGTCAGAACACAAAAAAGCCAAGCGTATAGAATACACGCCTGGCTCTGCTAAGAGAATATGGTTTTCGCCTAATGACTTGACATTTACTCCTGATGCAGCGTGACCGACCTACGGGGTGGACTGAATTCCTGCTCCGTCAACGGTACTGCCATATTCCGATAAACCTGAACCCGATAGGATCCAAAGTCAGGCACGAACATCAGCCCATCATCGCTGACGGTAACAGATTTGGGTGAACGCAGGTATTTCTGCGGTTCTAAGTCCGCCATGTCTCGCATCCGATTTGGACTGGCGTTCGTCATCATGTAAGCCAAGGACACCTTTGACAGTGTTGCATCACCGAGAAACTTCTGTACATACCGCCCTTCGGCGTTGAAGAGTTGGATGCGGTCATTGCCCCGGTCGGCAACATAGATGTCGCCGTGCAGGTCAACATCAATCCCGGCGGGACGGTTGAGTTCACCGTTGCCGCTGCCGGACTTGCCGAATGCGAAGAGGAATTCTCCATCGGCATTGAACTTCTGCACCCTGTCGTTTCGCCAATCAACAACATAGACATCACCGAGTTCGTCTACGGCAACGCCCCACGGCATGTTAAATTCACCGTCACCGTCGCCATAAGTCCCCCATCCGAAGAGGAACTTACCGTCTTTCGTGAACTTCTGCACCCGATGGCTCAGACTATCGGCGACGTAGAGGTTCTCTTCCGGGTCGAAGGCGATGCCAGCAGGACCGTTGAGTTGTCCCGGCTCGGTGCCGTGTTCCCCCCATGTACCAATGTGTTCACCCTCACTGTTAAAGGCGACAATCCGATGCAAGTATTCATCGGAGACATAGAGGTTCTCTTCGCTGTCAGAGGTAATCGTTACGGGCCATGTGAATTGCCCGTCTCCCTGTCCGTAGCCGCCCATTGTGCCGAGGTCTTCGTCTTCAACGGTGTATTTTCGGATCATTGCAGTGCCGTCGCTACGGCACATAATATATATACGTCCCTCTTTTCCGATTGCGATGTCGATCGGAAAATTCGTCGTGCGCCGCATGCTTAGGGTCTTGTGAAATGGAAACCCGGCACGCAGCAAGCCGTACGGTCTTCCCATAATTGCCTCCTGCAGTTATCCGTGAGTCATTAGAATAGCAAGTTTCAGTTCGCAAGCTACACTGAAAAGGGATGAATCTGTTCAAAATTCCCACCGACGATGTGCGTCGGGTCTACACCCATCCACTGCTCTAAAAGCGTTCCGTATATGCCACGGAAGTCAATGGTGTGTTCAAGGTCTTCGCCGTGTACCCAACGGGATGGATCGAGAGACGGATATTCCGAGTAGAGTCCACCTTTCACGCGATCGCCGATGATGAACGCACCGCCACCGGTTCCGTGATCCGTGCCACTGGCGTTGTCTCGGATACGTCTGCCGAATTCTGTAAAGACGTACATGACGATCTCTTCGGAGGCGTTCTGTGACCGTAGATCGGTGAAGAACGCTTGGATGGCTTCTGTCAGTTCTGTCAGGAGCCGCGGGTGTGTCGGTACCTCGTTGGCGTGGTTGTCATAACCACCGTGCTGCGTGTAAAAGACGCGTGTGCCGAGATCGGCGAGGTGGACGCGGGCGACATCTCGCAGGCTTTTTGCGATTGCGTTTTGTGGATATTCCACTTCGGACTTGTACATCGCCGGTGCCTTCTTGAGTTCATCCGCACCTTTAATCACATCTAATCCGGTTTGGCTGAGATAGTCCATCACGATGCCGGTGCCGACCGTGCTGCTATACATCTTCTTGAATACGTCAAGTGCTTTTGTGCGCTGTCCTTCATCGCCGATGCTGGTCATCAGTCCATAGTTATCCAAGTCACCGACAGAGGTAACAGGAATCCCGGAAAGTGCACAGGCGCGCGGCAGTCCCTGTCCGAAACTGACACCTGTTAAGACGTTCTGACTCTGTGGATCGAGTTCTCGGACAAGTCTACCGACCCACCCCTCATCACCGATCTTCAGAGGCTCACAGGTATGCCAGATATCCATTGCCCTGAAATGCGAGCGATTTGAATCGGGGTAGCCGATGCCCTGCACAACGGCGACATTACCAGCATCAAACATCTCTTTCAGCGGGGAAGCCTGCGGGTGCCAGCCCAAAGCGTCGTCCACTTCTGAGGGTAGGACATCTTCCTCTTTGATGCCGACAACTGGACGCGAATCGTGGTAAATCCCGGCTGTGTAGGGAATGAGCGTATTCATGAAGTCGTTGCCACCGCTGAGTTGCACAACGACGAGGACCGGGGCTTTCTTGGGTGTACGCATGTCGATGTCTCCTTTTATTCGCTTTCAGCATTGTCCCGCAAGTCCACACGTGGCTTGCGTCGCCATCAGCAATCCGTAAAGAGGTTTTCGTTTAAAAACTGACTCTTGTTACTGACCGCTGACGGCTGAAAGCCGAAGGCTCTACAAAAAGATTAGCCAAGTTGATACTCTCTTGATGCAACAATTAACTGGAGCATACTGACGAGCAGGGTTTGGTTCTCCGCTGCAGCAGCATCATCTCTAAAATCAATCTCACCGTTCGCCTCAGCGAATTCGGTCAAATACTGACGCGTCGTGTCTCCCACCACCAATGGACCCGCCAATTCGAGGCAACTCTCCACAAATGCTTCTGGTGAGAGCGGATTTCCGTTATTTTTCAAGCGTGTAATAATATCCTGAATGCCCGGTTTCGATGCATCGCTGACTTCACGAACGGCAAAATTCACGCGAGCAGTTAGCAGACCGCCATCAATCCACTCTTTACCGGTGTGCCATCCTTCCACGGTGGGCGGATCGAGAAGTTTCTGTCCCATTAATTGGGTAGCACTCGCATATTGCGCCATTCCCGGTTGTGGACCTTGGCAGGTCCCTATCAGTTTCACAATTCCCGTAACGAGTTCCGTCGGGTTTTTTACCTTCTTGAATTGGGCTTCTTTGAAGAAGTCGGCATTGAAGAGGACACTGAGGACATGGGATATATGTCCATCAGATGCCATGAATGCATCTGCGAGTGTTTCAATTGCGTCCGGGTCCTGCGGCGGTGTCACGTTCCACGACGGTACTTGCGGTTCATCTGCGACAAAGAAGTTGTAGAGGTGTCTGGAGATGAACCTCGCACAAGCGGGTTGCTCAACAATGATGTCAATGATATCCTCACCGTTGAGGTTTCCGGTATGCCCCAAGAAGGTTTTTTCGCTATTGTCGTGTTCCTCTTCAATGAATAGAAAAGGGGGCGTATAGTAACCGTGGGGATACAACGGAATCGGTTGCCCGAATGTCCAACCTGTAAAGGCGAGCGCGCAGTTCTTAATGTCGTCTTCTGTGTAGTTGCCTACACCTAATGAGAAAAGTTCAAGGAGTTCTCTACCGTAGTTCTCGTTGGGTTCACCTTTGCGATTTTCGTTGTTGTCGAGCCAGAAGATCATCGCCGGGTCTTTGGAAAGTTCGAGTAGAATGTCTCGCATTTTCCCCATACCGACGCTTCGGAATAGGTCAATCTGGTTCGTGGATGCAAGGATGTGCTGGTTCTTGCCGAGTCCCGTCGCGAAGACATGATGCCAGAAGAGGGCCATCTTCTCTTGAAGCGGGCATCTGCTGTTCAGCATCCGATAGATCCAAGTTCCGACATAACCCCCTTCGCTGCCGAAGTAACGGTCTAAAATATCTTCATCAATGGGGGTCCCGCGTTCGGGATGGACGAGGTCGTCAACTACGTTCTCATAGCCTTTTTCAACGTAGGCTTCCAGTTCGGTGCGGGTTGTGCCAAACCCTGCGCGGCGCATGAGGTGCGCCATTAACGCAACATCGTTCTGTGACATGTTCACCTCCGATACGTTCACTGTGAGGAGGGACCTCACGTTGGTAACTTTCAATGGAATACCGTTCTCACGTTTCGGTTTCGTTGGATTGGGAGAAACCGCTATCAGATTGCCTATATCTTACAATTAAAGTGAAAAAATGTCAAATGTTTTGTGTCTTGTGGGTGTGTAAACATTTTGGCAGCATTTATAGAATCGGTTTTTTCCCACAAAGACACTATATCCACATACATAGCATTCCGCTGGAGTGCCTATATGGAGACGACTGATTTCTATTCTCACTGCGAAGCAATATCACACTTCTGGCGTGAAGAAAATCGATTTTCGGAAATCCGTTCTACAAAGGCCCCTCTTTGCTCCAGCGGAGCAATATGTCTATAGACAAGAAAGGGAACCTTCTTGCACTCCAGCGGAGTGCTATGTCGGAACCACGTAGAAGATGCTTTGATCTATTTGGGGTCAAAAACTTTACACACCTGTGTCTTGTCCACCAAAGAAGTGTAGATGCGATTTCTTAACAGGGTTGAACTATAAGGTCGGATTTTTTATTTTTTGAAATTATGCACGTTTTTCATTCTAAAGTCGCGTCTTTAATTATAAAGGAGATAATGTCAAGGCACCCACCGACTAAAGTCGGGGGAAACTTGTGCTTCGTAGCAGTTAGCGTTTCCGAGGAAACGTCTTACATCTGCTCCACAGAGGGACCACGAGCAGCCCTCAAGATATTTATAGCAGCGTTGATATCTCTATCGTGGTGCGAACCACATTCAGGACATGTCCACTGCCTATCAGAAAGAGAAAGTTCTTTGTTGCGATGCCCACAATCCGAACAAGGTTTTGTTGTAGGGGTCCATTGTCCAGCTTGAAGGAACTCACGATTATGTTTGAAACACTTAAACTTCAATATCTCAACAAACTGCCCAAAGGAAAGGTCGGAGACTTTGCGTCCCCAGAGACGCTTCATACCTCTAAGGTTGAGTTCCTCAGTAGCAATAGCGTCAAACCTTCGGCAGAAGTCTGTGGCAAGTTTCCAATGCCAATCTTTGCGTTGGTTGGAGATATGCCGATAGAGTCTTGCGAGTTGACGGAGACAACGCCACCAATTGTTAGACCCTACAACCTTACGACTGAATGCTTTGTTAAGAGACCGAAGTTCTTTCAAGGACTGTTTCAAGAATTGTGGTGATTGTATCTTCTCGCCTGTAGAAAGTGTTAAAAATGCGTCTTTCATACCGAAGTCTGCTCCAACGCTTTCACCTGTTGCGGGTAAGACCTCTTTAGACACATCATCTGTAACAATATAGAGCCAATAGGTGCCGACAGCATCGCGAAGGATTTGGATATAGCGAACGCCACCTTTCCAATCACGATGCTGATGGTAAGAAAACCAGCGTTTATTGAACTTAAAAGATTGCGAAGGTTCATCCCATTCTTTAAAAGAGATGCGGACACGACCCTCCTCAAGAAGGTAAGCGGATTGAAACTTCGCAGAACGATATTTACCACGCTTCTTATGTTTCGGACGACCGAACCCAGGAACATCAAAGAAGTTTTCAAAGGAAAGATGGATACGAATAATCACAGCATCAAGAGTGTCGCGGGGTATCCATGTCCAATGCTTATGGGTGCGTTCAAGCAACTTCGTCAGATGTGGCTGCAAACGGTAACGTCCCGCATACTTGCCGTATCTGCGATAGTATCGATTCTCAAGTTTGAGAAAGTGATTATGGACATCACACAAGTCGTCAAGCATATTGCCCAGACGCATGTTCTGAGGATGCTCGCGTATCTGATATTTATACGTTCTACAACGTTGTTTCTTTTTTCGTTTCTTTTTCATTGGGTTTCACGTATCACGTTTTTAACCCCTAACAAGTGGGAGGCAAGTCAGTTGCTAAGCAGCAACTCTTGTTAGACTTGCCAACGTGATACATATATTATACCACATCTTGATAGAAATGTAAAAAAAACAGGAAAATAGGAGCGGGCATTCCTCCCCAAGCTAAAGCATGGGGTCTCCTGCCCGAAGATTGATGAAAAATAAGAAAGTACTCGGTTCCATAGTAACACTGCTACTCATAGGTCTATTCGCGGCAATCCTCACATTGGTTTTGCCGCTGCAAGAGAATCCGGCGGACGATGTCCACGATTGCATCGACGTTGAAACTACCATTACAAGAGATGCTGACGGTCATATCGTTTCGATTTATATGGAGATTAAGGGTGGTATCGTGATTCATGGTGAGGAAGGTGACATCGTGATTCATGGTGAGGAAGAACACAAGCCACACCCGTTCGACTGTAATCAGGACGATTGAAGCCTGATCGCAGATGTAAGAATCAGGTGGTTCCTGAGGTTCCTAAACGGGTACCATCTGAAACCCCTCTGGCTTTCTAACACGGCAGGAAAGGAGATTCCGATGAACACGAAACTTTTTATTTTCCTTATCTGTTTGCATGCAGTTTTTTTCAGGTGCGGTTCTGACGACACATCTCTCACTGAACCCGACGCAGACAAGGTCATCACTCCCACCATTGCTGAACTTGAAATTGAACGCGATGCCCAGAAGAATCAACGCGTCAGGGAACTTTGGGAGATGTATAATGCGCTTGAAAAGGTAGCACCGAACACGGGTATAGGGATTCTCAGAGAAATAGGGAGTCTCTACTACGGCGCGCACCCACTCAGAGAAGAATGGGTAAAGGTTTATCAAGCCATGTTGTGGGATAACGAAACAGACATTCAGGATCTGAATCGACTTCTTGAAATTGAGATTCAGATGTTGACCGATATTAATCCATCAAAGCATGCAGAACTGATAGAACGAAAAAAAAACGCACTAAAGCATACTAAGTCGCAAACATTCGTTTTAAAATTCTTCTTCGCCGATAATCTCAAGAAGAAGACATTCCCTGTTAAATGGAGAATCTGGCGTAGGTGATAGTATCCACGACCTAAAGGCGGGCGACTCCAACCCAAAGCATGGTAATCAACGAAATGTTAAACAAGGGACCACATGAACATTCGAGATCGCCTCAAAATCTTTATTCTCGCAATTACTGTAATAGGACTTACGCTGTCCCTTCGCTGGCGAGGTTTGAAACCTCGCCAGCAGCACACAATCCGTAGGGTCTTATGTGAAAATTGCGTAAGTCCTGTGTAACTCAAGTTATTCATTGTAAATCCATGAGATATTCGTTATAGTGTCTTTATCCGTAGAGGTTTTGTAACACAATCGGATATGTTGGCTCGTTATGGAGGGTTCTGATGGAGAGAGACGATGTTCAACTGATTCAGGAAATTTTAGATGGCGACGACGCTGCCTTCAATACTTTAGTTGAAAAATATCAAAAGAGCGTTCACGCGCTTGTATGGCGGAAGATTGGTGATTTCCATCATGCTGAAGAAATTACGCAAGACACCTTTCTCCAAGTATACAGAAAACTCGCGACACTTAAGGATCCGAATCAATTTGCCGGGTGGTTATATGTCATTGCGAATCGGCTTTGCATCGGTTGGCTCCGAAAGAGAAAACCTACGATGCAATCGCTGGAGGACACACCTTTGGAAGAAATAGAGGAGGCATCTCATACGCATTATATATCGGAACAACGCGAAACGGAAGCGAATGCGTACAACACTGAACTCGTCAAAAAACTTCTGAAAAAACTACCGGAGAGTGAACGCACGGTCATGACACTCTATTATCTCGGTGAAATGACAACAAAGGAAATTGGCAATTTTCTGGGAGTGTCGGCGAACACGATTACGAGTCGGCTTCAGCGAGCACGAAAGCGTTTACAAAAGGAACAGGAACTCTTGGTTCATGAAGTTCTCAGCGGCGTGCAGATATCGGCAAATTTAAGTCAGAACATCATGCGACAAATTACCGATATAAAACCGACATCACCTTCGGCTCCGAAGCCTTTCCTCCCGTGGGCAGCTTTGGGTGCAGCTACGATTTTGATCCTGCTGCTATTGGGTATGAGTAATCGTTACCTTGTTCGTTTTCAGAAACCTTATAGTTTCGAGGCAACATCTGAACCCACAATTGAAATCGTTGATACCGCTGTCATTCTTGATACGGATTCAAAACCGGATGTGCGAAATCAACTCGGGCGTGCTGGAGCCATTGGTAAAAAAAACAGTGTCGGTTTACAGGCTTCTGAGACACTTCTGACATCTGATACGCAGATGGACCCTCGCATACTTTCCACGTCACAGTGGACACAGGCAACTGGTCCCCAAGGTAGCGATGTCTTCAACATTTTTGCGACATCAGAAGGGATACTTTATGCTGCTGCACCCACGGGTATCTACAGATCATCAGTGGGTGCGCTTGCGTGGACACTTATTGATACCGACATTCCAATAGGAAGTTTTCACGTGCCTATAGCAGAGCATAAGGACACCCTCTATATTGTTTCTACTGATGAAATCTTCGTTTCAACCGATACTGGATGGAATGTTTTTTCTCCTCGTCCAAAAGGACGCACTGTTGGACTCATTATCACGGATGAAACGCGAGGCATCAGTTCACAATCGGATATTACGATGTATCTCGCGTTTGAAGATAAAGGCGTTTTCCGATCTACGGCTGTAGATGGACAATGGGACCCTCTTAACGAGGGATTGACAGACAAACGCATTTATGCAGTGGCTGCGGTTGAAAACACAGTGTTTATTGGTACAAACGAGGGACTCTACCATCTGAACTCCGGTGTTTGGGAGGAAGTACCAGTAACCACCCAATCCCTTGAGAATAAGGTGATTGCTAACACGAACAGTGATTTCTATCGTGCCAATTCTGGTGTTTGGGAGCAGAGACCAGTGACAACCTTCGATGCTGTTCTTTTCTTGGAAGTCTTTGAAAACAGTCTCTATGTTGGAATGGGTCCAGACCTGTTTGCTGGGAAATCGCCTGAACCGGGACTATCGAGAGTCGGGATGGGTGGAACCCTACCACAAGGCAGGATCTTCCGCTCAACCGACTTGGGTGAATCATGGACTGAGATCACGCCTAAGAATGAACCGCTCTCTTTTATAGCACCGTTTGGAATAAAGTTTTCGGTTGCCGGTAAGACACTTTTAGCACAAGGTATCCAACGATTCCGCTCAACAGATGCCGGAGAAACCTGGACCAATCTTGGGATCGATACAAATTTGCTTCCGCATGATAATTTGCGAAGCGTAGCAGTGAATGAAAAGACTTTTTACACAGTCGGGACACTCGGTGTTTATCAAACAACCGATGCGGGCAACTCGTGGCACCTATTTATGAATGGGATGGTAGGAACAAAGATAAAGAATTTGGTAGCGTTCAACGACAGACTCTATGTGCATACCGGCAGTAATGTTGTCCAATCGACCGACGGTGGTGAGTCGTGGAAAAGCCTGCGCATCGATACCGGCGAACGGATAGAGAAGAAGCACCGTAGCATTAATTTTTCTTCTGATTCAAGGGTGGTTGTTGCAGACGGAAGGCTGTATTGGATCTCATCCGAAAAAGATAACCTACGTATTTTACGTCTATCTACAGACGGTAATGCCCTCGTCCCAGTGCCAGAAATGCCCCCTTTTAGTCGAGACATGCTGTCCGTCGAATTGGTACCTGCCGTTGCGAAAGCGGAAGGAATCCACTTACCCGATAATACGGGAAAGGATCCTGAGTTGACGAAGAGATTACGCGGTATTACAACCTCAGCGAAAGTGGGCGGGTTTGCTGTCAGTGACGAAATATTCTATGTGGAGCACCTGCGAGGGCTTTTCAAATGGAAATTTGGCGATTCAAAATGGACAAACACTGGGTTAATAGACCTCGGTAAACAGTCGACTTGGGGCTTGAGAAATGGGTTTGCGTTAGCCACTTCGGCGGAAAATGTCTACGTCGGAAAGCGGGATGGCAAACTGTTTCAATCACTTGATAACGGGAACAGCTGGAGAGATATTACACCGAATCTTCCATTTCGCTTTACCCGTTTTAAAGAGATAGTTTTTGCGGGTTCCACGATTTACGTCGCAACGGACAAAGGGGTCTTGAGTTCGCGAACCGGCGAACATTGGCGCGTGCTCACCGATGGGATGGAGGCGCGCATCGTGATAGATAGGTTCGCTGTCGATCATACGAGCGTTTATGGTGCCGGTGATACGGGGATCTATCGCTTGGATGATCGTGGTAAGTGGAAACAGATTGCTCCAGGTGTTCCGAGTGCTATTGCTTCTCTTGTCGTTAGCGACGATAGGCTTTACATTTCCACCAGACGACGCGGGATGTTCCATATCCCACTTGAAGAACGGTGGTAGGTGTCAATTTTAGAAAAAACTCCTACATAACTCGTAGGTTGGGTTGAACGGATGCCATCAAAACCATAAAAATCATAGAAAAATGCAACTTTCTCCAGATACGTCATATCCAACAGAAACCGAGTGAAACCCAACACTTTTGATTTGAAGTTTCCCAGACGCTGAGCGTGTAAAGTTGGGTTTCACTACGTTCTTAAATAGGTATGGCTATTGACTTTCAGGTGTTTTTGGTCTATCAACATCCAATTTCTCAACGCCGTTCAACCCAACCTACGGGACTTGAAAATCATCTGATCTGGGCGGACTGAATTTGACTATAGGTAAAGTCCGAAAATAAGAGGGCACTTTGGAAAACACAAAACACCTCTCCTGCGCTGGCGAGGTTTGATGAAGTTTCAATAAATATTTCGGTAATTCCATAAGATCGGTTTTCAGTCAACAAGGATGTCCAATCCTAAAAATCATTGAATCCTGTAAATCCTGCTTCAGACAATAGACACCTACATTACCCGATTAAATTCTTAATCTTCATGAGCGTGCCTACTACTTTTAAGATTATTTATAACCATCCCTCAGCTTAAATGATCCATATAGCGTTTTGGTTTCATCTCCTACCCTAAAAAACCCTCCACAATTTCAAGCAATTTTACCAATTTTTAGATTAAAATCCAAATTTTTTGATCTTTTTTCAAAATTATGCAAGCATTCCGCAAAAAATTGTGTCTTTAAGAACTGAAGGATAGTGTTACACGATTATTTTGTTTCAAATTTTATCAGGACTTACGCAGCCCCCTTGCTGGCGAGGTTTAAAACCTCGCCAGCGGCGTGTGGGAGGTAAGCAGTTATCAGAAAAGTGCGTAAGTCCTACTTATGATACTTTACCATGGAATGAGGATGCAATAATGTTAATGACCCTGATTCAGAAAGAGATGATGCATCATATCTTAAGCGTCCGGTTTGTCGCGCTCCTTTTGATGTGTCTCCTGCTTATTCCACTTACCTTGCATATCAATTACAGCAATCATCGCCAAAATTTAGTGGACTACCAAGAAGCGATTAAACGCGCAAACATTGAAGAGGCGGAAGTGGACCTGACATCATCACTTGACCCAGAAGAGGAAGTTTCCAAAGTCTTTCTCAAACCGACACCTTTGAGCGTCTTCGCAAACGGACTGGAAAACGTGCTGCCGAGTTATCTGGGTATGACCCGCAATGGGATTACACAGGGACCGGATGCTTTAATTGCTTCACCCCTTTCCTATCTGCTGGGGCATCTCGATTTCCTCTTTGTGATAGGCACAGTTTTCAGTCTGTTGGCATTGCTGTTTACGTTCGATGCCGTCGCTGGGGAGAGAGAAGCAGGGACGTTGCGAATTACCTTAGCGAACGCGCTCCCGCGCGACATATTCCTATGGAGCAAGTTGATTGGTGGATACCTTGTGTTTGTTGTTCCGTTCTTGGTATCGTTTATCTTCGGTTTACTCATGATCGTTTGGCAAGGATTTCCGCTCGGTGAGTCCGATATTTTTCCACGGGTACTCGGTTTAATCCTCGTCTCCTTGCTTTATATTGCGGTGTTCTTCGCGATAGGGACGGTGATTTCTATCTACCTGGATAGTGCCAAGACGGCTCTCATCATTGCCTTTACTGTCTGGGTATTTGCGGTGCTGATTACACCACGCGTTGGGTTTCTTGCCGCCAAACTCATTGCCCCGACCCGAACGCCGCAGAGTGTCTATATGGAGAAAGCAGCCATGCAAGAGGATTTCAACGCGGTGCTTAAAAAGGAAAGAGATAAAATTCAGCTCGAAGGGGAGGAGGTAACAGATGAAATGGGCCGCAGAATGACGGTAGTAATACCAGGAATGGGGGAAAATAGGGAAAAAATCGCTAAGCGCATGGGACCGCTTGAAGAGGAATATCGCTTAAAATTCCAAAACTACTCTGATAAACTTGACCGAGATTACAAACGTGAAGCAAAAAGACAAGAACAAATCGGTGAGACGCTCTCCCGAATGACACCGACATCTTCTTTAATCTATCTCGCTACGAACTTAACACAGACAGGGAAAGGGAAAAGAAGCGACTACTTGCAGGCAGGAGATCGCTATTGGGATAGGCTTGACACGGATGTGTTCAGCAAAATTTCAGATCATATCCCGTCCGAGCATTACAAGCCCCCTGTCAAAGTTCCACAGCCCGCCGCGCTGAAGGAGACAACCTTAGGAGAGACATTGGGTAGATCAGTTGTAGACGCGCTACTGCTCTGTTTCTTCGCAGTCGTGCTAACAACCGTCGCGTTTCTGAGATTCTTCCGTACAGATATTTGAGGAAAAACATCAAATTGTGGGATTGTAAGAGCGAATTCTGATAATTCCGCCTCACCACCGCTGGCGAGGTTTGGAACCTCGCCATTGTGTTGATGTATAGGTAATTACAGGTTTTACTATAATTCACTGGGATTGTAAGAGCGAATTCTGATAATTCTAATACACTTTTCATGAGAATGGAGATACTCCAATGTTAATGACCTTGATTCAAAAAGAGATGATGCATCACATCCTGAGTGCTCGGTTTGTTGCCCTGCTACTGATGTGTGTATTACTCATACCACTCAATTTACATATCAATTACCATCATTATCTCAAACGCCAAATCGACTATCAAGAACAAGAAATTCTCAAAGACGAAGACGCTCTCGAAGACGAAAATGGTAAGGAATCGGCAGGTCCGAAACACAGCTTTAGTTTTACTGCAAAAGCGTCGACGGATCCGAATTTTGAAGTTTCCAAGTTGATTCTTAAACCGACACCTTTAAGTGTATTTGCGACGGGTTTAGAATCTGCCCTTCCGACTTATCTCGGTATGACACGCAACGGAATAACGCGGGGAGAAGCCTCCCTGTCTACCGCACCAATAGCCTTTCTGTTAGGGCATCTCGACTTCGTATTTGTCGTCAGCACTGTCTTTAGTCTACTGGCATTACTGTTTACGTTTGATGCCGTCGCGGGCGAAAGAGAAGCAGGAACACTTCGGATAACGCTCGCCAAGGCACTGCCCCGCGATATCTTTCTGTGGAGCAAACTCATCGGTGGATACCTCGTCTTCACCCTTCCGTTTTTAATCTCGGTAATTATCGGTTTACTCGTGCTCGTTTTGCAAGGATTTCCACTATCTGAATCGGACACCTTTCTGCGAATCCTGTGTCTTATCTTTATCTCGCTGCTCTACATTGCGGTCTTTTTTGCAGTAGGGGCGGTAATCTCAATATATTTCGACAGTGCCAAGACAGCACTCATCGTCGCATTTACTGTCTGGGTTTTCGCTGTCTTAATTTTACCGCGTGTTGGGTTTCTCGCGGCACAAATCGTCGCCCCGACTTCAACAGCGGAGAGTGTCTACAGGGAAAAAACAGCAAGACGCACGGAATTGCGTGACGCTCTCGCAGCGAAAAGAGGTAAAATGATGAGTGAAGTGTTCTCTGAAATGATGCGGGAGTCTAACGTCACACCGGGATCGAAAACTGGGGCCATCGCGGTATTCGACTCGGCGCACATGGATAGAGTGAATGAGGAGATGGCACCGCTTGAAGAGGAGGCTCGGTTAAAATACCGGGACCTCGCGGCGCAACTGGATAGGCATTATCAGCGAGAGAGAAAACACCAAGATGCAATCGGTGTAAATTTCTCCCGAATCACACCGACGGCTTCCTTCATTTTTCTGGCAACGGATACCACACAAACCGGTCAGGTGAAAAAAAATACCTACTTCCAAACAGGAACTCGCTACTATGAGACACTCGATACGGAAATATTCAGCAAGATGTCAGAAGACCCAGGGGATCATAGCCACAGGGCAGAAATTCCGCCTCCGATGCCACCGCCGCTCGCGGAGTTGACCTTAGGAGAGACGCTCCAGCATGCTGCCCTGGATCTACTGCTGCTCTGCTTCTTCACAATCGTGCTAACAACCGTGGCGTTTCTGAAATTCTTCCGTATGGACATTTAAGGAAAACAGACAGAACGGTATAACACCGTTCAGCCAAATACAAATGAAACCTAACGCTTTATGGTTAGGGGTAGGTTCGCCTGAATTGTTAGGTTTCATTTGATATACACGAGGGATGTGTAAAGTTTTCGACACCAAATAGATCAAAGCATCTCCTACGTGGTTCGGACATAGCACTCCGCTGGAGTGCTAGAAGGTTCCGTTTCTTGTCTATAGACATATTGCTCCGCTGGAGCAAAGAGGGTCTTTGTAGAACGGATTTCCGAAAACCAACTTTCTTCACGCCAGAGGCGTGATATATCTATAGAAATCAGTTGTCTCCATATAGGCACTCCAGCGGAGTGCTATGTATGTGGATCTGGTGTCTTTGTGGGAAAAAACCGATTCTATAAATGCTGCCAGAATGTTTACACACCCTACACGAGAATTTATTGGAAAAACAGTGTTTGTATTGCTATGATAATAGAAGTAGAGTTTCACCAGGTTAAGAGGTCTGTTCAAAACGACCAAAACTATTCATTACAGGACTTACGCAGCTTCCTTTGCTTGCGAGGTTTAAAACCTCGCAAGCAGTGCCTAATGCATGTTCAAAACGACCAAAACCATTCATTAATCATGGAGAATTCTGATGGTCAGAGATGATGTTCAGTTGATTCACAGTATCTTGTCAGGCAACGATGAAGCGTTCAGTATTTTAGTTAAAAAATATCAAAAGAGTGTTCACGCCCTCGCGTGGCGGAAGATTGGCGACTTTCACTATGCTGAAGAGATAACACAAGACACCTTCCTTCAGGCATACAAGAAACTCTCAACACTCAAGAACCCCAACCAGTTTGCCGGGTGGCTGTATGTCATCGCAAATCGACTTTGCCTGAATTGGTTGCGCAAGAAAAAACCTGCAATCCAATCGCTGGACGGTACATCCACGGCAGAAATAGAAAAATTATCATACACCCGCCATGTTTCGGAGCATCGCGAGACAGAAGCCACTGAACGGCGGACTGAAATCGTCAGAAAACTTCTGGCGAGATTGCCGGAGAGTGAGCGCACAGTAGTGTCCCTCTACTATCTCGGTGAGATGACATCCAAGGAAATCGGTAAATTCCTGGGTGTATCTGTGAAGACGGTTCATAGTCGGCTGCACCGCGCACGAAAACGTCTACAAGAGAAAGACGAACTCTTAATTAGTGAAGTCCTTGGGGGTGTCCAATTACCTACTAACTTAATTGAGAGCGTCATGCAACAAGTCGCTGACATGAAACCGACAGGACCCCCGGTTGCGAAACCGTTGCTTCCATGGGCGGCTTTTGGTGCAGCTACGGTTTTGATTATGCTGCTGCTGGGTGCGAGCAATCAATATCTCGCTCGGTTTCAGCAGCCGTACAGTTTTGAGGCAGAATCTGAACTTATCATTGAAATTGTTGACGCGCCCATCGTCCTTGACACTAATGCGAAACCCGCTGTGCGGAATCAGGCCGGACGTGCCGTTACCCCCAATAAAAGCAGCGGTGCCGGGCAGACCTCTGAGACAACTTTAGCGTCCAATACGTCAACGGATTCACTCAGACCCTCCATTTCTCAGTGGACTCGGACAAATGGACCGTTAGGCGGAAGCGTGCGTGACATCTTTGCAACATCTGAGAAAGTGCTTTATGCTGTTACATCAAAGGGGATCTATAGGCTAACAACAGAAGCAACTGCGTGGACGCTCACCAACACGAGCGTGCCAACCACCATGCTCCGAATGCCAATGGCAGAACACGGCAGTACCCTCTATATTGTTTCCAGTGAGAAAATATTCACTTCAACCGACAATGGCGAAACGTGGCAGGTCCTTTGCTCTCGACCAGAGGGAGAGGTTGTTGGACTTATCGTTGTAGATGAGATACAAAGGAATAACCAAAACCCGCGTCCTGTAATGTATCTCGCCCTTCACACGAAAGGCATTTTCCGATCCACAAATGCTGGTGCGCAGTGGAACCTTTTGGAGAATGGACTCACAGACCAGAGTGTTTACGCTGTCGCTGCGGTTGAAAACACGGTATTTGCTGGCACAAACGAAGGGCTTCACCGCCTCAATTCAGATGTTTGGCAACGATTACCAGTCGGTACGTCAGAGCCTGTCCATTCCGTGATAGGGTTTGAAAACAACCTCTATGTTGGAATGAACGCTGATTTTTTGCCACCGGGCCCGTTTAAGTCAATGCCAAAAGAGCGTGTAGAACGACTCATACTTTCGAGAATATGGGACAACGAGAGCACAAGCAGAATTTTCCACTCGACCGACTTAGGCACGTCGTGGACTGAGATAACGCCTAAAAATGAATCTCCTTTCATGGGTACACTTGGTATGACGATTGTGGAGGGTACTGGTGAAACAACACTTCTACCACACGGAGTTGCGGCAGTGGACGAAAACACTTTTTACCAAGTCAGTTCACACGGTATTCATCGCACAATTGATGGCGGTGAATCTTGGCACCCATTTATGAATGGGATAATGGAAACTATGCAGGATTTGACCGCTTGCAACGACAAGTTGTATGCACAGACTGGCATGGATCTTGTTCAATCCGTTGACGGTGGTGAGACGTGGGAAACCGTTCGGATCGGCACCAACGATCAACCGCTCGGAGCAGTCGGAAAGAATCTTTCTCTTGTTTCACAAGTAGCGACTGCTGGCGACGTTCTTTACGGAATTGCTCGTGAGGATGACGGCTTTCGCGTCTGCCATTCATCTGCAGGTAGCGATGTGTTTGTCCCAGTTCAGGAAGTCCCCACTTTTGAAAGAGAATCCTCCTTGATTAAGTTGTCAACAACTGCCGAAGCAGGAAAACAAAAGTCCTTGCCTAATGACCCTGAAAAAAACGAGAACCCACCAGTAACATTCTCCTTTGAATATAACGAAATTGGTGGGTTTGCAGTCAGCGGAGAAACCTTCTACGTGGAATACAAGCATCGGCTTTTTAAGTGGAAACCCGGCGACTCGGAATGGAAAGATACTGGATTAATAGACACCACTGACCCGCTTCATGAGTCTGGTAGAGGCTTCAAGTTAGCGGTTTCAGGCGAAACCATCTATGTCGGTAAACGGGATGGTAAGTTGTTTCAATCGCTCGATGGCGGAAAGAGTTGGAAAAATATTACACCAACCCTTCCGCTTCACTTTACGCACTTCAGGGAGATAGTGTTTGCTGGTTCTACGGTTTACGTCTCAACTGATGAAGGGGTCTTAAGCTCGCAAACCGGCGCGCACTGGCGCGTACTCACCGATAGAACGGGTAAACGAATCATTATAGACGACTTTGCCGTGGAGGGTACGACAATTTATGGTGCCGATGATGCGGGTGCTTATCGCTTAGATGCTCATGACAAGTGGGATCGAATTTCTCAAAGTATTCCAGATAAAATTGTCTCTCTGGTTGTCAGTAAAAACAGACTCTACATTGCTACGCAACAGCGCGGGGTATTTCATATCTCAATTGAAGAAGAAATGTAAAACCTGTTTCTTGACTCAGGTCTCCGCATATAAATTTCCGTCCGCCTTCTCCCGCCTTTTGCTGACTTGATCTTCCAACCTCGCCTCAGATGATATACATGTTCATACACCAGTATCGTAGGTTGGGTTGAACGGATTTCATCAAAACCGTAAAAACCAGAAAAAACAAACTTTTCTCCAGACACGCCATATCCGCCAGAGACCGAGTGAAACCCAACGCTCTTGTTCTGAAGTGCCACAAGTCTGAGGGTATGAAGTTGGGTTTCACTATGTTCTTGAGTGTATATGGCAGCCTCTTGGATTTGAGATGTATTTGGCTCCCCGACATTTGCCCTCTTAGTGCCGTTCAACCCAACCTACAAGAGCACAAAAACCTTAAATTGACACCTCTGGCACGGTTTCAAACCGCATCTACCAATAGTTGAAATACATCTTCTCTCTTTCCAAGCAACCTGCCTTGTAGAAGGGATTTCCGAATCCCGACTTTCAACTAAAAACCGATGACTAACCGACATTTCCCCAATCGCATTGGATTAAAATTCAATTTTTTTCAGATTTTTTCATATTATGCACCTTTTCCGTCCTAAAATTGTGTCTTTAACGGGTAACAGAGGATATGATATACGACGACCTAATGATTGATGGGATTTTGTAGCACAAACTTTAGTTTGTGGCTTATCAGACACAACCTGACAGATTCTGCCACAAAGGTGGCAACTTGCGTTATACTATTAGAAAACTGCATTTTCAGTATTTCGCTGGAGACGGGAACTATGTGTATATGGAAACTCAAAACCAGTCTTCGGTTGCTTGGAACTTTTCATTGCTAAACTCACCACTTCTGAATGGTATACATGGAGAAATAAAAATGAAAGGGAAATTTGCCTATATCGCGTTGGGGACCACAACGATACTAATGTGCTTTTTGCTTGTCGTGGAGTTTTATGCGCAAGCATCCGATGTTTCGCATATTGCTTTCAGTTCTAAACGAGATGGAAATTATGACATCTATATGATAGATATAAACGGCAAGAATCTCCAGAAGTTGACAGACCATCCAGCGCACGAGTTTTCTCCAACGTTTTCGCCGAACGGACGGTGGATGGCTTATGTTTCCACTGGAGACGGAAACCTGGAAATTTATGTGCTGAATCTCAATACGAAAGTATCTTATCAGTTGACGAACAATCCAGGACGTGACCATAATCCCGCATGGTCTCCAGACGGGCAATGGATTGCGTTCGAGTCCATTAGAGCAGGGACACACGACATCTATAAAATCGACCCCAGTGGTGCGAATCTCCAACGGTTGACGCATGAGAGAAACGGAAACTACAACCCGGCTTGGTCCCCTGATGGTCAATTAATCGCTTTTGCTGCTAACGAGGCTAACAACGTTGATATCTATGTGATGAATGCTGATGGTGGTAAACTCAAACGCCTGACAAGACAAGCACAAGCGGAAAATGTACCCACATGGTCTCCGGATGGAAAACAGATCGCCTTTAGTACTGGGCTTCTCGGAAATAGAGACATTTATATCATGAATGCGGACGGGGCAAATGTTCGCAGATTGACGCACCATCCAGCGAAGGATGAGAGCTCTACCTGGCTTCCGAATAATCAATTGATTGTCTTCACTGCCGAGTGGGAGGAAAATTATGACATCTATCTTATAGATGTGGATGGAAACAACCGTCGTAGGTTGACGCGCCATCCGGCAACAGACAGCTCTCCGACATGGGTGCCATCCGGTTTCCTCAACGTTTCAGCAAGTCCAGAGAAACTAATAACGCTATGGAGTAGGCTCAAGCAATCCGAAATCGCCCCTAAATGGTTGATGGATTAAGCAAACTTGTTATTTTTAATAGTTAATTTTTTACGGGAGGTGTAAAATGAAAATGAAATGTGTCCGAGTAGGGTTTAGAATAACATTGCTGTTCAATCTACTTCTGTTCACCGTAAACACTTGGGCGGCTCCGTATATTTCCTTCAGCTCCAACCGAACGGGGAACTGGGATATCTACATCATTGATACAAACGGAGAAAATCTACGCAACTTGACGAATCACCCTGCGTATGACAGTCGCGTGACTTGGGCACCGAACGGACACGCTTTTGCTTTTGAGTCGGACCGGGATGGAAACCACGAAATTTATATCATGAAACTTGGTGAATCAGAACCTCGGCGGTTGACAAACCATCCCGGACGGGATGGCGACCCTGACTGGTCCCCTGATGGAAACTGGATCGTATTTACATCGAACAGAACGGGCGAGCAAAACTATGACATCTACAAGATAGATGTCAACGGCGAGAATTTACGACGGCTCACTAACGATGAAAAATACGATTTAAATCCGGCATGGTCTCCCGATGGTGAACAGATTGCTTTCTTTTCCAATCGCGATGAAGGCACGGGTATCTATGTGATGAATGCCGATGGGAGACGTCCCAGACGCATTGCGAATCTGGGACATGGAGGAACATACCCGAGCTGGGCACCCGATGGGAAACAGATTGCTTACTCTGCAAATCTTGCGGGAAGTGGTATCTACATTATGGGTGCTGATGGACGCAATCCGTGGCGCGTGACCCCCATGAACATCTGGAGCCGCCATCCAGCGTGGTCCCCAGACGGCAAACAGATCACCTACGATGCGGATATTAAAAATCCTTGGGGCAACCCGAATAAGGATTCAAATATTTATGTCGTCTCCGTCACAGGAGGCACCCCACGCCAAATCACAAAACATGCGGCGCAGGATGGTTATCCCGCGTGGGTGCCATCCGGTTTCCTCAACGTTTCAGCAAGTCCAGAGAAACTAATAACACAATGGAGTAGACTCAAGCAATCCGAAATCGCCCCTAAATAGTTGGCGCGTTATGGAGGTCTTGATGGCAGAAGACGATGTTCAGCTCATTCGCAGAATCTTATCAGGAGACGACAGGGCATTTAATGCTTTAGTCCAGAAATACCAAAAGGGTGTTCACGCGCTTGCATGGCGGAAGGTCGGCGATTTCCACTATGCTGAGGAAATTACGCAAGACGTTTTTCTCCAAGTATATAAGAAACTCTCGACCCTCAAGAATCCCCATCAATTTGCTGGATGGCTTTATGTCATTGCAAACCGACTTTGCCTGAATTGGATCCAAAGACACAAACCTGCGATGCAATCATTGGAGACAACAAGCACAGGAGAAATAGAGGAATTCTCTTATGCCCACTATGTATCGGAGCAACGCGAAACAGAAGCACTCGAGCATCGGGATGAAATCGTTAAAAAACTGCTGGAAAGACTGCCGGAGAGCGAACGTACAGTCGTAACGCTCTACTATCTCGGTGAAATGGTTCCCAGAGAAATTGGCGATTTTTTAGGCGTATCGGTGAATACAATTAAAAGTCGGCTCCGTCGGGCGCGAGAACGTTTACAAAACGAAGAAGAACTCTTAATTCAGGAAGGGCTTGCGATTGTCCAATTACCTCCTAACCTGACCGATAATATTATGCAGCAAGTTGCTGACATAAAACCCACACCATCTCCGGTCGGGAAACCGTTTCTTCCGTGGGCAGCTTTTGGCACGGCGGCTGTTTTGGTCCTGCTGCTGTTAGGTGTCAGTGCCCGATACCTCGTCCGTTTTCAGAAGCCGTATAGTTTCAAGGCAACATCTGAACCCACCATTGAAATTGTTGATACCGATGTCATTCTTGATATGGATTCAAGACCGGATATGCGAAATCAGCCCGGGGATCCTGGAGCCACCGGAAAAGACAATGATGCCGGTTTGCAAACTGCAGAAAGGCTTCTAACCTCCGAGACAGAAGGAGATTCCCTCATACCTTCCACACCGCGGCGAACACAGGTGATTGGTCCTCCGGGGAGTCACGTCTTTGACATCTTTGCGACATCCGATGGCACACTCTATGCAGCCACACAAACGGGTATCCATAGATTGACAACAGATGCGACTGCGTGGACACTCGTTAACACGAATGTACCAATTCCCGAAAGCCGAATGTCTATGGCAGAACATGCTGGCGTTCTTTATGTTGTCTCTATTGATGAAATTTTCGCTTCACGGGACGATGGCGAAACATGGAATGCTTTCTGTCCTCGACCAGAGGGGCATGCTGTTGGACTCATCATCACAGATGAAACACAAGGCACCGGTTCACAAGCGAGTTTTACAATATATCTTTTCTTGCAAGATAAAGGTGTCTTCCGATCTACGAACGCAGGGGCACAGTGGGATGCCTTTAACGAAGGATTAACGATTAAACGCATCTACACAGTCGCTACGATTGGAAACACGGTGTTTGTCGGGACAAACGAGGGACTCTATCGCCTCAACTCAGGTGTTTGGGAACGAGTGCAAGAAGATGCCTTCAAAACCGACTAAGCCTTAACGATAGCTTTTACATTACTACTGGCGAGATTTCCTTGAGAAAACACCCTATCAGAACACCTCGCCTTTCTTCCACACAGTAAGCAACGTTTAATAAATGGTTTCCCTACTACAAACAAACCCGTTCGTAGTAGTGCGATTCATCGCACGTCAAACCACCCAAATTTAACCTTGCTTTTCCTCCGAATCCTAATTGCTGCTCACTTCCGGTAGGCACTGTTTCCAACTGCGCCGGGTTTTAGCCATGAACTTTGTACACGCCAGAAATCCTCTTCAGTCCCGTAGGGTTTATTTGCACTGATAACTCACCAGCAATTTCACAACCACATTGGATTAAAATTCAAATTTTTTATTTTTTTTCAAATTATGCACAATTTTTTTCTAAAAATTGTGTCTTTAATTATAAAAGGCATGATGAATATTACGGACCAGACTATCAAGCATTAGATAGAGGTAAACTTTAAAAGGACGTTAGGCGTTAGGTATTTTGATTATTTGTGCGTTGTTAGTTGTGAATGTGGATCTGTTTCAGGACACCGAGCCGGATCGGTTCTGTCAAATCGCAGTCCACACATCTCCTCGATTTCGCCGTGAAATCGAAAACGGATATTATAAGGAGTGGTATTTTGAAAAGCACAATTGTTAATCAAAAAAGCCTAACAGTGATTTTAGTTGTTGTGTTGATAAGTGTTGGTGCGCAAGGCATCAACTATTGTCAGGCTGCGGACGAGTATCCCCCGTCATCACGTATCCACCTACTCAGGGACGGAATTGAAGTAGCCCTTGCAGGAGGTCGAGGAATAATAGTGTATTCCACAAGGAACCAAAGGACTGATTTTATTGATCCAGTTCGCAACGCCAAATGGCAGAGGCGGGATGATTCAACAGGTCCCTGGGTCGATGTTCCTGATTCAGAAAGAGCTACTGGATTATACGGCTATGTGATAACGCGTCCCGGTGAATACAGATGGGTTGGCGAGATTAAAGTGGATGGTGTATGGGGAAAATACAGCAGCCGGAATATGCTTCGGCTCATGCCAGACGGAACAGGGACGAGCACTCCAGCAGAAGTAGAGGGTGTTCCGAGCGACCCACACAAGTTGACGCTTGAAGGGCATACGGATGATGTCCTTTCCGTAGCGTTCTCTCCCGATGGTCGCACGCTGGCGAGTGGGGGTCGGGACAATACGACCCGACTGTGGGATACTGACACCGGTGAACACAAGTTGACACTTAAAGGGCATAGGGACGGTGTCACTTGCTTAGCGTTCTCTCCTGATGGTCGCACGTTAGCGAGTGGGAGTTGGGACAATTACGTTCTGTTGCGGGATGCTGACACCGGGAAACTCTTGCGGACACTTGAAGGGCATACGGATGGTGTTCGTTCCGTAGCGTTCTCTCCCGATAGTAGCACATTAGCGAGTGGGAGTTATGACAATACAATTCGATTGTGGGACGTTGACACCGGCGAACACAAGTTGATACTTGAGAGGCATACGGATTATGTCCGTTCCGCAGTGTTCTCTCCCGATGGTAACACATTAGCGAGTGGAAGTTATGACAATACAGTTCAATTGTGGGATGCGAAAACCGGAGAACCCCTGCAAACGTTTGAAGGACATACGGATGGTGTCCTTTCCGTAGCGTTCTCTCCCGATGGTCGCACATTGGCGAGTGGAAGTTATGACCGGACCATTCGGCTGTGGGATGCAGAAACAGGAGAACCCCTGCAGACGCTTGAGGGGCATACGCATGATGTCAATTCCGTAGTATTCTCTCCCGATGGTGACATGTTAGCGAGTGGCGGTAGTGACAGAACATTTCTGTTGTATAACGATACGATTCGGTTATGGGATGCGAAAACCGGAGAACCCCTACAGACGCTTAAAGGGCATAGAAATAGTGTCACTTCTGTGGCTTTCTCCATGGATGGTAGCATGTTGGCGAGTGGGAGTTGGGACCGGACGGTTCAGATATGGGAATTGGCACCCGCCATACCCCTCGTGGAACCACCTCAACTCAAAGGCGATCTCAACGCCGACGGTGTCGTCAATGTCCAAGATCTCATCATCGTTGTGTCGCAGTTCGGGCAAACTGGGACTGGACAGGATGTGGCAGATGTCAATAAAGATGGTGTGGTCAACATTCAAGACCTCGTCTTGGTGGCAGGGGCGTTCAGTGTTCCTATAACTATATCGGCACCCACTGCACATCCACAGGTCGTTGAGACGCTCACCGCAGGAGAGGTCCAGAGATGGTTACTCGACGCAAAGCAATTTGAACATAAAGACGCAACGATAGTAAGAGGGATCGAGGTGCTTAAAGACCTCTTGGCACTTCTGACACCAACGGAAACCGCTCTGTTGCACAACTATCCGAACCCGTTTAACCCAGAAACATGGATCCCATACCAGTTAAAAACACCCGCAGCGGTTCACATGACCATTTATAATCTGCGCGGCACTCTGGTGCGTGAACTGTCGCTCGGATATCAGGTGGCGGGTCGGTATACCTCGCGCGCCCGTGCAGCGTATTGGGATGGCAGGAATACAGTTGGCGAACCAGTCGCCAGTGGTCTGTATTTTTACACGCTTACTGCCGGGGATTTTTCAGCAACGCGGCGGATGGTGATTTTGAAGTAGCGACGTTATGGGTGCGCGTGAGCGCACCCACTTAACACGACTTGTAAATTTCAGTCTGTTCGATACGGTAGCATACGAAAGACGCTTCTAAAGTTTTTATGAGGTGCATAGTTATGAAAACAGTGAACTTGTTAGTTTGTGCCGTAGTTAACCTATTGGTGCTGAACGTAAGCGTTTCTCCACTTTTCGCAAGACCACCAACGACCCCCAAAATTTTGTTTACCTCCGTACACGATGGAAATTACGACATCTTCATTATGAATCCTGACGGCTCTGGACAGGTGAACTTGACGCAGCATCCCGCTGACGATCTACAAGCTGTCTGGTCTCCAAGCGGCGATCAGATCCTTTTCGTCTCCGATCGTGAGAGTGGCATTGACGATCTGTATCTGATGAACCCTGACGGATCGAATGTCCGACGCGTCTTCAAAGGAAACAGAAAAACGAATAAAAGCAATCCCACATGGTCCCCCGACGGCAAACAGATTGCTTATGGTGCTATCGACTGGAATTGTTCCAGATCGACTATCTACATTGCGACTTTAGGAGAAGAAAAAGAAGAGGAACTCGTCATAGATGGCACGGATCCAGCGTGGTCACCGGATGGGACGGAAATCGCTTGCATTATAGGTGACCGCCTTACATTTGTCGATCTCCGCACACACGAGCGAAAACAATTCCTACGTAAGAGAGCGATCCAATGGCAACGCCTCCCTTCTTGGTCTGCGGTAGGTAATAAACTCGTCTTTTCTGGCAACAACCATGCGGTTGTGCATGATAGGCAGCACCGCAATGAATGGATCGATAAAAATACAATTTTCATCGTCAACCGCGACAGCACTGGTCTCCGACAACTTGTTGATGAAGCCGGTCCGTATGCTTGGTCTCCTGAGTTATCGCCAGATGGACGAGAAGTCCTCTACACACAGGCAATTAACGGGCCACATCAGATCTTAAAAATCGATGTACACAGCGGTGTTCGGACTCGGTTGACGGATAATATCTGGAGTTTTGGCGGAGACTGGTTCGATCCCACGTATGCCCTACAAGTTTCACCACAATCGTACTTGCTAACAATGACATGGGGCACAGTAAAAAAATGAGGGTGAGAGGCAAATATGCTCTCGGAAATTCAGTTTTTAACACTCACAGATTTTTTTCGACGAAAAAGGAGATAAATATGGGACACCGACAAATTTTTACATGCCTCTTTCTGATTACTATAATTCCGCTGAGTGCCAAAGCATTGCCACCGCCTTCACCCGCAGGTGGAAACTATTTAGTCCTCGACGGGGTTGATGACTACGCCGTTTTGGATTTTGAAACCTTCGGTAGACCTTTACCCAACGGCACGGAAGAGTTCACCTTTGAAGCATGGGTATATCCAACCACACCGCCCGACAACAAGGAAACGTTGATAATACTCCATCAACAGGTGCGTATGCTCATCGTGAACGATGAATTTCAACCGTACCTAAATAGTCTGGCTAAAGAACTAAATATTGAGACCCCGAAGGGGGACCTAATTTTGCTAATGAATGCCTATATTGACGGGAAGTTCGGTGAGAGACTACTTTTTCCGATCCCACTTGAGCCGAATCAATGGCACCATATCGCTTATCAGTCAAATGGGGCTCAGACAACAACGATCGTCAATGATTTCGTATGGACGCTGCCACTCGGGGATCCTCTCGGGCATGATAAAGATCCTCGTGCTTGGCGTCCGCTGGACTTCGTGCTTGGAGGGTTTGGAAAAAGAATTGAGCCGCCTGGCCAGCCGCCATTGGAAAAAGAATTGAGCCGCCTGGCCAGCCGCCAGCCAACAAATGGTTTTGGGGTTCCTTCACTGGATATATTGATGAGGTTCGCATCTCAACGGAGGCTCGTTACGATGTCAACAAAAAAGGCTTTATGCCAGACGAGAAGTTCAAAAATGACGCAAAGACAGCCGCGTTGTGGCATTTTGATGAACCCGGTGGCACCCAGCAATTTTCAGATGCATCGGGCAATGCACATCATCTGGTGGGTAAAAATGGTGCGCAGATCGGTGACGCACTCGCAGTCGAGCCACAAGGAAAACTCGCAATAACATGGGGAAGACTTAAGCAATGAATTCTCTAAAATGATTTCTATCAGCGAATCATTACATTCACAAAAGAAGGAAATTGCAATGAGAACGTTTTATCGGTTCGCGTTCGTTATAGGGATTATGTTCGCGCTGTTTGTGAACGTCTCCCATCTTGCATTCACGCAAGGGGAGATTAACATAAAGAGTGGTCCTTTAAAAGAGGCGGATTGGTTCAAAAGCCCACCCGAAGACGCCTTGAACGAAGACCATTCAAAAAACAAAAACTGGATCAGGAAATATTACGGACCTAATGGGAACTATGAGAATAGTGGATTCGCTGGCTCCGCCCGGAAAGATTTTATTGAGGAAGGCACAAAGGGGAAACTGACGCAGCCCAAACTTTCAACTATTGAAGGTTTAAAACTAACGCAAAATTTTCTGGTCCGATGGGATAAAGAGCATGGTGGGACTCGACGTTGGGAAGTCTTTGAAATTAATCCCGCGAACCCTCACAACATGAATAGGGATGGTCCCACGAATCACATTGATACCTACGGTATTATTGTTATTAAGGCTCCCGAGGACATGAAAGCCGTGATGTCTCCTGCCCATGACGACCACGCACAAATTTGGATTAACGGCGAGAAATGGTACAATAATCCTCACTGGACGGGTGCCGCGCGGGAAGTTGACTACAATATCGAAATTGAATTGCAAAAAGGTGGGAATGTCCTCCTTTACCGATGTAGTGAAAAAGCGGGTACTGCATATATGAATCTGCATTTCGACGATAAAACGCATGCCACTGTTGACATCTATCCCGACAAAGCGGTAGATCAGAGAAGTTTCTTTGAGGAAGTCGCTGGTGCCCTTGCTATTGATCCTATCGGAAAATTGGCAACAACTTGGGGCAATATTAAACGCAAATAGAACATAAAAAAATAGCAGACTTTCTTGATGATGTGCTACACGATACTTTTAAACTGAGAGGAAAATGTTCAATATTACTGTCTAATTAACCCAAGTTGCTACTAACAAATTGTGAACGTTCCAACGGGGAGTTTAGGTATTTTCCCCACCCCAGCGGGGTGGTATATCTATAGAAACCGGGGTCCGCAACTTCTTGCCCTTTCTTCGGCTTGCTATGTGCACAAACAGGTGGCAACTTAGGTTAATCAAAAAGAGAAAGGGACAATCAAATGAAAGTGATTTTGACGTTAGGAATCGTGTTGGGACTGCTGGTTGACTTCGCTCATGCGGAGGTAGCAACACCAGAACCCTCTGAACAAAATGAAAAAAATATCGAAGTCTGCACCGAAAACCTGCTTGCTATCGGCAAGGCGATCCAAGCCTATCAGAAAGAGCATGACGATTTTCCAGCATGGCTTTCAGATCTCCATCCAAAACATCTGACAGATGAGAATATGCTCATCTGCCCTTCAGATAAAGAAGGCGGCAAACCGATTTTTACGCAGAGCACAGATCCAGAAATGCCAGTGAGTTATAGTTATGAGCTTAACCCAAACTATAGACCGTCGAAAACTGAACAACGCAAAGTATATGGTGATGCCATGCCGCTCGTCCGGTGTCGACATCATGAAAATGAAGAATTTACGGTTCTAAACTTGAGTTTTTCCTCAAGAATTTACTGGTCATCCAGTGTTTGGGAATATAAACCCGAAGAGATATACGAAAGTCTTGAAGAAACCATTACCACCTTGGCTGCTGGAATTCAGGAGCATCCGGACAACGAACATCGGACTTATGTATATTTGGCACTTATGCACCTCTACATGAAACTCGAACGAGCGGAAGATGCCGAGAACCTTATCAACCGTTATAAAGAAACGCTGAAACCTGACAACTTTCGAGAACACTTTGTCCTCGGTGATATGCTTCGAATGATGAATCGGGATGAAGAAATATTGCAGCTTTTTACAAAACTTGAGGAGCAGTTCCCAGAAAGCCGTGGTGTTTTCAGAAGACTTGCCAGGGTTCATGAAAGATTAGGTAACACCGAACTTGCAAATGAATACCGCATAAAGGCGAATCCTGCGCTGGCGTTAATTGGGAACACTGTGCCTGATTTTTCTGCCACAGACCTTGATGGCAATCCGATTTCGCTTGCGCAATATCGTGGCAAAGTCGTCCTCCTCGATTTTTGGGCAGTCTGGTGCGGTCCGTGCATCGCAGAAATGCCGAATGTCAAAAAAGTCTATGACACCTACAAAGACAAAGGGTTCGACGTTATCGGTATTAGCCTTGACACTGATGAAGATATACTGCGGGATTACCTCAAAGAGAACGAGATTCCTTGGCGGCAGGTTTTCAGTGGAGAAGGATGGAAAAGTCCCGTCGCACGACAGTACCACATTAACTCAGTCCCAACACCGTGGCTTATTGATAGAGATGGCACGTTAATTACGCATCGAGCGAGAGGGGATACGTTAGAACGTCTGGTAGCAGACGCACTGAAGGATAAATCAGACTAATTATCAATTGAATTTTCAATACCCACAGATTTTTTCGACGGAAAAGGAGAGAAATATGGGACACCGACAATTTTTTACATGTCTCTTTCTGCTTACATTCATTCCGCTGAGTGCCAAAGCGTTGCCACCACCATCACCCGCTGGGGGTAACTATTTAGTCCTCGACGGGGTCGATGACTACGCCGTTTTAGATTTTGAAACCTTTGGTTATCTTTTACCCGATGGCACGGAGGAATTCACCTTTGAAGCATGGATATATCCCACCACACCGCCCGACAACAAGGACACATTATTGACGATACTCCATCAACAGGTGCGTATGGTCATCGTGAACGATGAATTTCAACCGTACCTAAATAATCTCGCTAATCTGCACAATATCGAGCCCCTGAAAGGTGGCCTAATCCTACTAATAAATGCCTATCGTTTTGGGGGAGCCAACGCTGGCAGGACCATACCTTTCCCATTCCCACTTGAGCTGAACCAATGGCACCACATCGCTTACCAGTCAAAGGGGGATCAAAAAATAACAATCGTCAATGATCTCGTAGGGGTATGGCAAGACGGGGCACCTCTTGGACGCGTTGTCTTTTTGCGTCCACAAGACTTCGTGCTTGGGGGGTTTGGAAAAATAATTGAAATACCTGGTCGTCCGCCAGACAAATCGTTTTGGGGTTCCTTCACTGGATATATTGATGAAGTCCGCATCTCAACAGAGGCTCGTTACGATGTCAACAAAAAAGGCTTTATGCCAGACGACAAGTTCAAAAATGACGCAAAGACAGCTGCATTGTGGCATTTTGATGAACCCGGTGGCACCCAGCAATTTTCAGATGCATCGGGCAACGCGCATCATCTGGTAGGTAAAAATGGTGCGCAGATCGGTGACGCACTCGCAGTCGAGCCACAAGGAAAACTCACCACAACATGGGGAAAACTTAAACAATGAAATCTCTTGTAGGAGGGAACTCCGATTCCCGACCAACGAAACCTCTGGTAGGAACGATCTCCGAATCCCAACGGTTGACTATCGTTATGGGCGTTGCTGTCCTCCTTCTCTTGCTGATGCAAATAGAATCCTTTGCGGATGAGGATTGGGAAGTGATAACGCAGCTTCCCACGAAGAGATGGGAATTCTCTACCGCAGTCGTAGATGATAAGGTCTATATTATCGGTGGCAGTCTCTTTGACAACAATGCGGGCCCCTTTGGGCTTTCAACTGTTGAGGTCTATGACCCGCAAACCGACACGTGGCGGCAAGTCGAAGATATGCCAACGCCACGCACGAATGCAAAAGCGGCTGTCGTCAATGGCACGATCTATGTCTTTGGGGGGTATAATTCAAAAGACAATTTCCTTCAGAATTGGAAAATGACGGATCACGTAGAGGCATACGATCCACTCACAGATACATGGACCCAGAAAAAGGAGATGCCGATTTCTCGCTTCTACTTCGGTCTGGGTGTGGTTGCTGGAAAAGCCTATCTCATTGGCGGGACAACAGGCCTGGGTGAAGGAGAGGAACAACGGATGGACCGCGTTGACATTTATGATCCTGCCACGGACACGTGGGCGAAGGGTCCCAAGATGCCGACCCGGCGCAATCCTGGAGGTGTGGCGGTTGTCGGCACTCGTATTTATGTCATTGGCGGAGAAGGATGGCCACTGCCCCAAGGGTGGGGAGCAGGTCCGTTTCTGGGGAGCATTGAGGAATATGACCCCACAAACCGTCAATGGCGAAAAAAGAAGGATATGTTAGAAATCAAAAATTGGTTCTCCAGTGCTGTTGTTGGGGATGCCATCTATCTGATTGGCGGTTACACACTCGAAGGAGGCTTACAGCAATTAGCAACCGTGAAGGTGTATCAGCCACGGACGGAGACGTGGCAGGAGGTTTCAGCATTGCCAAACCCTCTTGACACTTTTGGTGCAGCGACGATCAACGGAAACATTTATGTCTTCGGAAATCTTGATGCAGATGGGCGATTTTCCACAGACGTTCTCGTCTACGATACCGGATCTCGTGCCGTCAAAGCAAACGGCAAACTGTCCGCAAGTTGGGGTGAACTCAAAGCAGAACAGCAGAAACTATCTCAACGAGACTGACTGGAATGGATAAAATGAAAAGGGTGAACCTATAAGGAGAAATTACGCATGAAAACCACACTATCTTCGATTTTAGTTGTACTTTTGGCGATATTTACTGTTGCGGCAAACACCTTTGCACAAGACTACACAACATTGGGATTACCCGAAGGTGCTAAGGCACGTCTCGGCAAAGGTAAAATAAATGAAATAAAGTATTCTCCAGACGGCACACGTCTGGCAGTCGTAAGTACTGTAGGTATTTGGATCTACGACGCACAGACAGGCGAAGAACTTGAACTAATCAGAGGACATACGTCTGAAGTTAACAGCGTCTCGTTTAGTCCGGATGGCAACACCATCGCCAGCGGGGGTGAAGACCGCACTGTCCGTCTCTGGGATGCCAATACAGGTAACGAGATTCACACGCTCACAGGGCATAGGGATAGGGTCTTCAGCGTCTCGTTTAGTCCGGATGGCAACACCATCGCCAGCGGGGGGGCAGACAACACCGTCCGTCTCTGGGATGCCAATACAGGTAGCCATCTCCGCACACTCACCGGACATACGAGGTCGGGCAGAAATCTTATTAGGCCTGGAATTCTCAGCGTCTCGTTTAGTCCGGATGGCAACACCATCGCCAGCGGGAGTGAGGACCGCACTGTCCGTCTCTGGGATGTGAGCACCGGGCGCGAGCTCCACACGCTCACAGGGCATCAAAGGGTTGGGGTCTTCAGCGTCTCGTTTAGTCCAGATGGCAACACCGTCGCAGCAGGGGACCTCATCATCCGTCTCTGGGATGCAAACACGGGTGATCCTCTCCGCACGCTCACCGAGCATAGGACGACGGTCACCAGCGTAGCGTTTAGTTCGGATGGCACGACGATCGCCAGCGGGAGTGCGGACAACACTGTTCGTCTCTGGGATGCAAACACAGGGCGCGAACTCCGCACGCTCACCGAGCATACGGATTCGGTCAAAAGTGTAGCGTTTAGTCCAGATGGCAACACCGTCGCCAGCGCGAGTGAGGACCGCACCGTCCGTCTCTGGGATGCAAACACAGGGCGCGAACTCCGCACACTTACTGGGCATACCGAAGGTGTCATCGGCGTAGCGTTTAGTCCAGATGGTACGCGCATCGCCAGCGGGAGTGGTGGTCGATTCGGCCGTTGGGGAGGTTGGGATTACGCCGTACATCTCTGGGATGCCAACACGGGGAGTCATCTTCGTACGCTCAACGGGCATAGGGATCGAGTCAACAGCCTATCGTTTAGTCCGGATGGTGCCATCCTCGCCAGTGGGAGTTATGACGACACTGCCCGTCTGTGGGATGTGAATACAGGTAGCCATCTCCGCACGCTCGACGGACATACCGATTGGATCAGAGATGTATCGTTTAGTCCAGATGGGACGACCATCGCAACCGCGAGTGGGGACAACACCGTGCGGCTCTGGGATGCCAACACGGGGCGCGAACTCCGCACGCTCAAAGGGCATACGACTTGGGTCAGAAGTGCATCGTTTAGTCCGGATGGGATGACCATCGTCAGTGGGAGTTATGACTACACCGTGCGGCTCTGGGATGCCAATACCGGTAGCGAACTCCGCACACTCAAAGGGCATACGGCTGGGGCCGCCAGCGTATTATTTAGCCCTGATGGAACGATCATTCTAAGCGGGAGTTATGACGGTACCGCTCGTCTCTGGGATGCCAACACCGGTAGCGAACTCCACACGCTCAAAGGGCATACGGGGGCGGTCGTCAACGTATCGTTTAGTCCCGATGGAACGACCGTTGCAACCGGGAGTTGGGACCACACCGCCCGTCTCTGGGATGCAAGCACCGGCAGCCCGCTCCGCACCCTCACCGGACATACAGCTGAGGTCAACGGCATATCGTTTAGCCCGGATAGCAATACCCTCGCAACCGGGAGTTATGACGGCACCGTACTCGTATGGGAACTCAAGCCCTCCACTATACCAGATGTCACTGAACCTATAAGACGCAAAGAGGATGTCACTGGGGATGGTACTGTTAACATCCAAGACCTTGTAGCAGTCGCAGCAAATCTTGGGCAATTGGGAGACAGTCCTGCGGATGTCAACCGTGATGGGATTGTCAATATACAGGACCTTGTCCTCGTTGCGGGTGCCTTAGACGCAAGTGATTCCGCACCCGCTCTGAATCCTCAAGCCCTCCAAACATTCACTATCGCAGATGTAGAAAAATGGCTTCAGGAAGCCCAGCAATTGTCCCTAACAGATCCCGCTTTTCAACGCGGTATTCTCATTTTGGAACAACTCCTTGCAACATTAACACCGAAACAGACCGCATTATTGCCGAACTACCCGAATCCGTTTAACCCAGAAACATGGATACCGTATCAGTTGTCAAAACCCGCGAATGTCAATATCTCTATCTATACTGCAGAGGGGACGTTAGTGTGGAGACTTGCGTTAGGCACACAAGGAGCCGGAATCTATGAATCGCGTAGCCGTGCAGCGTATTGGGATGGCAGAAATACAGTCGGCGAACCTGTTGCGAGTGGTGTCTATTTGTATACGCTCACTGCGGACAATTTCAAAGCAACGCGACGGATGTTAATTCTAAAATAGACGTTCTGGATTGCAATCCAATGTGATTTACGAAGGATCAAATTGACATTTTGTATTCCATTGTTGGATCAGGATGGTAAATTCAACAGATAAGTATTAATTGTCGGCTTTACTATAATATGGAGGTATTTCCAATGTCAAACGTGTTCAATTCTAAAAGAACCATCGTTATGAGTGCTGTTGTTTCCCTTCTCTTACTCGTGCAAATAGAATCCTTTGCGGGTGAGGATTGGGAAGTGGTAACGCAGCTCCCCACGAAGAGATCGGGAATAGCAACTGCTGTCGTAGATGATAAGATTTATGTCATCGGTGGCACCCTCAAAAACGTTGATGCTCCCGATGGGGTTTCAACGCTTGAGGCGTACGATCCACAAACCAACACATGGCAACAACTCGCAGACATGCCAACGCGACGCTATTATCCTAAAGCTGCGGTTGTCAACGACATTATCTATGTCTTCGGAGGGTGGTTTGAAGAGAAAGGCGTAAAGACAGAATATCCGGTTCGTATGGATGCATACAAACCAGCGACTGATACATGGACCCAGAAAAAAGACATGCCTGTTCCTCGTGTCCATCCGGCTGTTGGTGCGGTTGACGGAAAAATCTATATCATCGGAGGGTCAACAGGTTGGGGTTGGGGAGATGAGCGACGAATGGACCGCGTTGATATCTATGATCCTGCCACCGATACATGGGAGGAGGGTCCGAAAATGCCGACCCAGCGCGACGCATATTTGGGAGGCATTGTCAACAATCATATTTATGTCATCGGTGGGTACGGAGCACCTGGCGGGCAGGTTCTGTCTGCCATTGAGGAATATGACCCGATCAGCCGTCAATGGCAAAAGAAGAAGGATATGTTAAACGTTAAATTTTCGTTTAGAACGACTGTCGTTGAGGATGACATCTATGTGATTGGCGGTATAGACAAATCCCGCCAGTATTTAGCGACGGTGGATGTGTATAATCCACAGACAGAGACATGGAGCGATATTCCAGCAATGCCAACGCCTATGTATCCTCAAGGAGCAGCGACGGTCAATGGCACGATTTATGTCTTTGGAGGTATGGGAGCAGGCGGGCAATTTTTTCCAGACGTTCTGGCATTTGATACCACCGCTTCGCATGCAGAACCACGTGCGGTTACGGCGGTCGGCAAACTGTCCGCAAGTTGGGGTAAACTGAAAGCAGAACAGCAGAAACTATCTCAAAGAGACTGATCGCTGGTTGCTGACTGCCTCTTAACCTCCAACCATTTTCAAATTATGCAACCTTTTCATTCCAAAAGCGCGTCTTTAGTATTGAAGGGACTATCATATATAACCACATTCAAGATATAATGCATTAGGTCAAACTTACGCGTCAGAAGCGAGAAATTAAATTCTCATTATGCACACTTTCCGCCCTAAAAATGTGTCTTTAATAATTGTAGGTTTTACTATAAATCTGTTCGTGTATCATGGAGGATTGTGACGGTGGAAAACGATGTTCAACTGATTCGCAGAATTCTGTCAGGCGACGATGAAGCATTCAGCACATTAGTCGAAAAGCACCAAAAGGGTGTTCACGCGCTTGCATGGCGGAAGGTGAAAGATTTTCACTACGCTGAAGAGATTACGCAAGATACCTTTCTCCAAGCATACAAGAAACTCTCGACACTCAAAAATCCGAATCAATTTGCGGGATGGCTCTATGTCATCGCAAATCGGCTTTGTATTAATTGGCTCCAGAGACACAAACCTGCGATGCAATCGCTGGAGGACACACCTATGGAAGAAATAGAAGAATCTTCTTATATCCATTATGCAGCGGAACAGCGTGAGACAGAAGAGACCGAGCATCGCCATGAAATCGCCGAAAAACTTCTGTCGAAACTGCCGGAGAGCGAGCGCACGGTCATGACACTCCACTATCTCGGTGAAATGACAGCGAAGGAGATAAGCAAATTCTTAGGTGTCTCGGTAAACACGATTACAAACCGACTCTGGCGGGCGCGAAAGCGTTTGCGAGAGGACCAAGAACTTTTGATCCAGGAAGTTCTCGGCGGCGTGCAGTTCCCCACCAACCTAACGGGAACATCATGCGGCAGGTCGCTGACCTGAAACCGACACCACCTCCGGTTGCAAAACCGATGCTCCCGTGGGGTGCCTTCGGTATTGCAACCCTTCTGGTTGTCTTTCTATTAGGGGCGACGCACCAACACCTCGTCCACTTTCAAAAGCCGTATAGTTTCGAGGCAGTCTCCGAACCCACAGTTGAAATTGTTGATACCTTCATCGTTCTCGATATCGATTCAAAACCCGACCTACGCAACCAGGTCGGACGCGCGACTTCCACGAATAAAAACATTGGAGCAGGCCTACAGACCCCTGATACGCCTCCGGTCTCCGAGACGCAAGCGAATTCTTTCAGATTTCCTACAGCGCAATGGACGCAAAAAGCGGACATGCCAACAGCCCGGTCTGACTTTTCTACCTCCGTTGTAGATGGCAAAATATTCGCGATAGGGGGCGGAGTTCAGCTAAAACTGGACGAATTTGGGGACATGACGCTTTCAAAAGTAGAAATGTACGACCCAGAAACGGATACATGGGAACGAAGAACGGATATGCCGACACCTCGGTCTGCTGTATCTACCTCCGTTGTAGATGGCAAAATATTCGCCATTGGTGGCGCACAAATGAAGAAAATTAAAGGGTATAGGGGTTGGTCACTCAAGAGTAAAAAACTTACAACCGTAGAAATGTATGATCCGGCTACGGACACATGGACGCAGAAAGCGGATATGCCGACACCTCGCTCTTACCTTTCTACCTCGGTTATGGATGGCAAAATCTATGCTATTGGTGGGATGTCAAGCTCCAATGAACAGTGGCGGTTGGAAACTGTGGAGATATATGATCCGTTGACGGACACATGGGCAAAAGCCAAAGATATAACCCATCCACGTTCTTGCACAGCAATCAGTGTTGTGAATGGAGAAATCTATGCCATGGGTGGAAGGGGATGGTCGGGGATTCAGAACGAGCCAGATCCCTATCTTTCCAGCGTTGAAGTGTTCAACCCAAAAACGAATCAATGGCAGAAAAGAACAGAGATGCCTGCTCCGAAAACGAGCCACACGGCAAGCATAATTGATGGCAAAATCTATGTCATAGGGGGTTACGTTGGGGAAGGTAATGAAGTTAAGAACCTCGCAACAATTGAAAGCTACGATCCCGCAACCGACTGTTGGACCCAAGAGCCGGATATGCTGATCGGAAAATCGGGACATACGACGGAAGTCGTCGATGGGAAAATCTATATCTTTGGGGGATCCAGTCACTTTGGTAAAGATCCGCTTACAAGTGTCGAAGTCTACGATCCAAGAGCAGTTCCTTAGCGTGCTAATGTAAAAATATTTGGATAAGCCTATGTTCCCCCAGGCCCGGTAGGGTCTTTCACCTAACCGCACCGGATTTTACACAAAAACCTTGAAAACTCCAAAAACCTCTTGAATCCCGTAGGGATGGTATCTCTATAGAAAAGCGTGGACCCCATAAACCAAGCCCCGTAGGGGCGGCATTCGTGGAGCCCCTACTACAAAATGCTATGAAAAATCACTAAACTGACACCTATGGATCCCTCAGACAGGACTCCTATTTAATGAATTGCTTTTTATGAGGGTTTCTGATAGAGTATCACGTAAGTGTGGAACCGAGAAAAAGCAACTTGCTTTTTTGGTTTCAAATAGGGGATGTCGCCCCTATTTCCCTACCGATATTCCATCATTTTTAGGCAACTTCAAACGAGCGAAAACATAGTGAATACAAGGTTTAGAACACCTTTTAGCAACTGTTACATGTCCAAAACGGCTAATTTCGTTTAATAAACCTAAACTTCTTTCAGTTGGCACAATAATTGTAAGCATAAGCGTGTACAGAGTGATGTTTGATAATTAACCAACGCACCTTAACCTTGGCTGTTAGTGCAGCTATTTTGAAATGAGGGGTTCCTAATGGACACACGTCGCTTGACTTTTCTGTTTTCGGTCATAATTTTTCTATCGGGTATTTGCCCGAATCTGCTCTGTTGGGCAGAAGGTATCATTGTCTACGCCTATCGTGGGACAACCTACATGATACATCCAAATGATACCGTCCCTACACCTACACGCATTACGGAAGAAGGTATTTCAACACCTTCGCCAGATGGTCGCTTTTTGGCAGCAGTAGACGGCGATCCGGACCGCCGTAATGTTCTTCATATCCGAGATCTTCGCACCGGTAAGAAAATTCGTTCCATCATGTTGCAAGTCCATTCCTACGTCGATATTTCTTGGTCTCCCGATGGACGTTGGATTGTGTATGCTGGCAGCCAGCAAAAGATAAGAGGGGGACGCGATGTGAACACAGAAATCTTTCTAATTTCACCCGATGGACGACAGAAACGAAAGCTACCCCACCCAATTGGCGAAAGACCGACAGGTTTCGTCTGGGCACCAGATGCGCAATCCGTGTTCTACAATCTCACTTCAACGGACAGGCATCAGGAGATATGGGAATCGAATGTCAATGGTCAGGAAAAAGCCAAGAAACATTTGCCGTTCCATGAACGTGCGGGTTTCTTAAGCCGTTACCCGTTCTATGCGTTCTCCCCGGACGGTAAAAAGATAGCCTACACACCGCTTCATGAAGGCGTATTTGTTGCGGATATTGATGGGGGGAACCACGAAAGAGTCGTCGATCAGATTCAGGAAGGCATATTTATTGTCAATGCTAATGGGATAAACCTCTTAGAAAAGGCCAATCGCGACTTACGGCAGTTCTTTCAAGTAGATTGGTCCCCGAATGGTAAATATCTTGTATTCTCCGTTGATACAGGTTTTGGTAATTTTGGGCTTTACATCTATTCCTTTGCGTCCAAGAAAGTGCGGCGTTTGGTGCATTTGCCGGATAGTCTCCCTATTTTACCACGTTGGGTTGGTGATTCGCTGCCAGTGGAACCGTTAAATAAGATGGCTGTGACGTGGGGAGCCATCAAGATTTCAAATTGACGTGTCCCCCAAAACCTGCTACCATACCCCAATGCCACAACTCAACCTCAAACCGAACCACAAAGCAATCCGAGACTACTACGCCACGCTGCTGCAATACGACCAACACGCCATCACCTACGAAGGCGCAGTCAGCAACCCCTTTGCCTTTCTCCTCTACAGGGGTTCACATCATCGACCCATTCGTCGGCACGGGCAACTTCATCGTCCGGCTCATGCAGGACATCCAAGGCACCTCGCTGGAGGAGAAATACCGCCACGAGCTCCACTGCAACGAGGTCATGCTCCTGCCCTACTACATCGCCAGCCTGAACATCGAGCAGGAATTCTACCAACGCACAGGGACGTATCTACCGTTTGAAGGCATCGCGCTTGCCGACACGTTTGAGCTGCTGGAGCAACAGCAAGGGGAACTCTTCACGCGTGAGAACACAGAACGGGTGGAGAGACAGAAGGCAGCGGATATGTTCGTTGTTATCGGCAACCCACCCTACAACACAAGACAAGTCAACGAGAATGACAACAACAGAAACCGAACCTATGAGACGATGGACACACTTTTGCGCGAAACATACGCGCAAGATTCAAAAGCGACGAACAAAAACGCTCTTTCGGATCCGTATGTAAAAGCAATATTGTGGGCATCAAAGCGGATTGGAGAGGAAGGTATTGTTGCATTTGTGACAAACAACGGTTTTCTTGATGGCATCGCGTTTGATGGAATGCGGAAGCACCTCGCACAGGATTTCGACACGGTTTATATTCTGGACATGGGTGGGAACGTCCGTAAGAATCCAAAGTTGTCAGGAACAACACACAACGTCTTTGGGATCCAAGTTGGTGTGAGCATTAATCTTTTCATTAAGAAAAATACTACCAGAACAGAAACAAATCCGAAAACTGCTGATATTTTCTACGTACATATTGATGAATTTTGGCGGAAGGAAGAAAAATATAACTATCTCAATTCAAAGCGACACTACCAAAACGTTGAATGGCAGCAGATAACACCTGACCGTCGATATACATGGTTAACAGAGGGACTCCACCCTGAGTTTGATAACTTTATCCCGATGGGTAGTAAGATTGCAAAGAAAAAAGCAGTTATGAGATCCAATACGATTTATCACACATTTGGCATCGGCTTGCAAACCAGTAGAGATGCGTGGGTTTATAATTTCAACGAAAATGCTTTGATTCAAAACGTAAAGCGAATGAGTGATCTTTACAACACACACGTGATGAGATGGAAGGGAACACCACAAAATTTGCGGAACGTTGATGATTTTATTCAATACGATGACACTCAAATTAAGTGGAGTTCAGGCTTAAAGCAGAAACTGGAGCAAGGACAACTCGCCGAATTTATGGCATCAAAACTCCGAACATCTCTCTATCGTCCGTTTACGAAAATGAATCTGTTTTTTGACAGTGTTTTAAACCATCGAACATCTGTGTTTCCGAATACCTTCCCTACATCTGATACAGAAAATGAAAATCGGGTTATTTGTGTCAGTGGACCAGGACACGATATTTTTAGATATCATATTGCTAATCAAATCCCTGAGAGCAAATTTTCAAACTCTTCAAACGGCGGTTCTCAATGCTTCCCCTTCTACACCTACGATGAAGACGGCACAAACCGACAAGAGAACATCACCGATTGGGCATTGGCGGAATTCCGAACCCACTACAGCGATGACACCATCACCAAATGGGACATCTTCCACTACAACTACGGACTCCTGCACCACCCCACCTATCGCGAGAAATACGAGATGAACCTCAAGCGCGATTTGCCGCATATCCCCTTCACCGAAAACTTTTGGGGATTCGCCGAGGCAGGCAAGCAGTTAGCAGACCTCCACGTCAACTACGAATCCGCACCGAAATACGATAAACTGAAACCCATCGAAACGCCGGGGATGCAGATAGATTGGCGCGTCGAGAAGATGAAACTCTCCAAAGACAAGACGCAGCTGAAATACAACGACTTCCTCACACTCGACGGCATCCCGCCAGAGGTCTACGACTATCGGCTCGGCACCCGTTCTGCGTTGGAGTGGATCGTAGATCAGTATCGCGTCAAGACCGACAAACGGAGCGGCATCGTCAACGACCCGAACCGTGAAGCCGAGCCGCGATATATTGTAGACCTGATTGCCAGCGTCATCACCGTCAGCCTAAAGACAGTCGAGATCGTCAAAAACCTCCCACCCCTATAGATTAACAGCAAATCCCCCTGATAAGGAGGATTAATTGGCAGGTATAATTTCCAACCGCACCATAACTGTCAATTTTAGAAAAAATAGTCCTCGCGGACCCAGAACCGGTAGGTTCGGTTTGCAACCGAACCGGATTCTACGCGAAAACCTTGAAGGCTTCAAACGCCTCTTGAATCCCGTAGGGTTTGTTTACTTGGGGTTTTTGATAGGGTGTTTCTGCGGATTTCTTCAGTATCTCTGTAGAAAAACGGTCGCACCCTCGATAAAGCCCCGTAGGGGGTTTTTGATAGGGTGTTTCTGCAGCATTTGAAGACACTGTGCTACAAAATGGCGTGAAAAATCGCTAAATTGACACCTATGGTATAATTTCCAACCGCACCATAACTGTCAATTTAAAAAAAATAACCGTCTCGGCCCCGGACCCGGTAGGTGCGGTTTTGCGGCGTACTCGCCTGCCCCTTGATAAGGGGGGATAAAGGAGGGTTGCGACCTGCATTCCTAACCGCACCGGATCTTAGTCAGAAACCTTGAATACGGGTGTGTAAAGTTTTTGACACTAAACTCGATACATCGTTTTTTAATGCCTCTTACATAGCACTCCGCTGGAGTGCAAGAAGGTACTCCGTCTTTTCTATAGACATATTGCTCCGCTGGAGCAAAGAGGGATCTTATACGGATAAAGACTTCTTCACGCCAGAGGCGTGATATATCTATAGAATTAACATTGTTCGTAGATGCACTCCAGCGGAGTGCTATGTGTGTTAACAAGGGATTTGTTGGAGAAACACGTTTACCCCAATGCTTTAGCCCCGTAGGGGGTTTTTGCTTGAGTGTTCCTGCAGCATCTGTTAATATTCTGTTTTGAAATGACGTATGAAATCCCTAAATTGACACCTATAGTGTAATTTGCAACCCCACCATAACTGTCAACTTAAAAAAATAACCCTCTCGAACCCAGACCAGGTAGGTTCGGTTTGCAACCGAACCGGATTCTACGCGAAAACCTTGAAGGCTTCAAACGCCTCTTGAATCCCGTAGGGTTTGTTTGCTTGGGGTTTTTGACGGATAGAATTACCGAAGTATTTATTGAAACTTCATGAAACCTTACCTACCGTGATCGGGGGTGCGTTTCGGGTTGGAAGAAACACCGCTACGAAACTGTCGATATATTTTTAGGATTTACCCTAAATATCCGTGATTGAAAAGTGGAAAAAAGGTTGACCTCCAACGGTGAATCACGGTATAATAGTTCCAAGCGGACCACAAAATCTTTATGATTCGTAGCGCACGGGTGTTATTCTTTAGGGGACGCGTCCCGGGGCGTAATGAGGACGGTGTTGTGTTAGAAACAGATATTTCGGACTTACAAAGCAGGAGGTAGATATCATGCAGACTTTGGCAGAACACTACCTACAGCAAGGCATAGAGCAAGGAATAGAACGTGGAGCGCGCGAAACGACGATTGAGAACACCGTAGCAACCCTGACAACGCGATTCACAGATGTGGATGTCAACCACCTCAAATCGTCTCTTGAAATGATTGTTGACCTTGACGACTTGAAGCAGTTGAACCTAAACGCTTCATTGGTGTCGAGTTTTCGTGATTTCCAAGAGGCATTGGACAGCACATCACTCCGGAAACAGACGAACACATAATCCAACTTCTGTGACATAAAAAAAGGGACTGGTAAAACCAGTCCCCGTTTTATGTTCTACTGTGTTTTAGGTGCTACGCCGCCAACGCTGAGACCGCATCGTCCTCACTGTCGAAATGTTCAAAGAGGCTCACGATCCGGCTCAGTGCCACCAAATCTTTGATATGTTTGCCGACATGGATAACGCCGATACGACCTTGCTTTCGTTCTGCGGCAGCACGTGCCTCCATAAGGGCAACGAGTCCAGAACTGTCAATCTTATTAACGTGCTCGAAATTGATAAGAATGCGTGGTGTGTCTGAGGCTTCTATCTGGGGTACGATTGCTTCCCGTAATTCTGATACAGAGGGTCCTACTATTTTTCCAGTGGGTTCCAAAATTGCGATGCCGTTTTGCTGACGAATTTGGGTTGTCATGGTTCGTTCTCCTTTTTCGCTTGCTATAACAGTGGAAACATCCTTCACCTTTCTAAACCCTTCATACTCTCTAAACGTCCAATTGAAATATCCGTTACGTTAACCCAAGTTGCTACTAACAGATTTCGCACATTTCAGAAAGGTTTTCGTCTCTTTCCTCACCCCGTATGAAGTTTAATAAAACATTTGGGTAATTCTACAAAGCACAGCTTTCACTCAAGAAGAATCCCTAATCCTGCGAATCCTTAGAATCCTGCCCCCCTGATAAGGGGGATACAGGGGGGTTATCCCGCTTCAGACGATGAACACCCCGCACGCCACAATTTCCGCGTCCTCCGCGTCCTCCGTGTTCTCCGTGATTCAGACAATCAACACATACATTACCCCATTAAATTCTTAATCTTCATGTATCCTCGTCCCTTCCCAATGTCTAAATATATGTGGACTTTACTATAAAACCAAATAACCTCGGCAAATGAGCGAATATTTTGACATTTTTACCTCAAATCTGATAGAATACAAGGTAATTAACAATTATCAATTCTTGAATTTTACTTAACCCATTTATATTTTCATATTTTCCACCAAATCTTGACAATTTCTGCCTAATTAACTATCATAAGTAGACATAAACCCTCCAAAAGGAGACATATCATGGCTAAAAGAGAGGAAAACACACACCAAACACAAGAAACAAGGAACTTGGAACAAGGGGCATTTTTGGTGAGTGCCTCATCTACCACCGCCTATAATCCGCATTTACTGCGCTACCTACGTGAAAAAGCCGACCTCTCACAAGCGGAACTCGCCAAAAAACTCAATACTTCTGTGGATACTGTCGCCGAGTGGGAGACCGGCAGGAGGGCCCCGAATCAAAAACACCTGCAGGCGTTAGAAAAGTTTTTTAAACTGCCCGCTGGCGGTTTCGCTGTGGAAATGAAGGATGTCTTAACCCAAGATTTCAGTGCCGCCTATTTCGGGGACACTGCCGCACGCGAGCGTCTTGAGTGGGCTGATAGGCATCTATCGCTTGGACAAGCACTTCGAATTATCCCAACACTTCCAAAAACATAAAAAAACTAACCTAAAATCGTATCAATACTCGCCATATTACCATCATTTTCTGCCAAAAACGAAACTTCTAACGAATTTATCATATTTTTTCTGGAATTTTTTAGTAAAAAATGCTAAATTAGAGCCAATTATATGAAAAAATATTCCATTTTCTTGAAAAAATACAATTTTTCTTGACAAAAGTAGTATTTTTTTGTATAATTAAAACATTCACACAAGAACGTTTGATTAACAATTTTGTGTGTTGTTTCTATAATCGTTTTGTAATTGGCAGTCTCCATTTTTTTGAGAGGTGCGCCACCGGTGGTTGCAACACCAAATAACAGGTGTTGTGTGTTACATTACTATAGAGACCAGCATCCACAGGGAAGGAACGCCAAATTCATGCAAACACGCGTTTTGCGTAGGAGATTTTAAACATGTTCAAGGATTTACTTTCAAGCCGATGGATCCAAGGCGGGCTCGTCTTTTTTGTCGTGGTTCTCAGCGGCAGCCTGCTGTATAGTTGGCACGTCCGACGTACTACTGAAGCAGAGTTAGAACGGCATGCCCAATTTTTACAAGGACCCGAAAACAAAAACTGGACAAGTTCTGTACAATCGGTTAACGTTCCGACAGAGAACGAGACACTCGGCGAAACACCTGAAAAAATCCATGACTTGCAGATGTCTAACGACGCGGATGTGTCACCGATAGATGAGGCTTCCGAGTCCGCTGATGTGATGGATGCCTTTTTACCTGATGATTTTGTATCGGAGGAAGTACCTCCGGAAGATGTCCCTGTTTCACCTTATGGTTTTGGACCGTATCCAGAGGTCCCAGAAGCCTTTATTCAAAAAGTGGGAGTTCCGCCCTGGTTTAATGTGGATCCGTCTCCCGGGAATAAGGAAAAAGTATATGATTTACCTGAAAACACGAAAAGAGGGGTAGAAATTATATATCGCGTCCTCCTCGGGCTATGGAAACAAGGCGATGAAAGTATAATCAGTGGCATTCACGATAGCACCACGGGGCTTGTTTATCCACTCTACGAAAACACTATCTACATAAGCCTAAGTCGTACTAAGGAGGGTAAGGCGACGAGAATTAGAACCCTTTCCGACCCCAGTGTGAGTATCACAGCCGAAGAGCGGCAAAGATTACAAGATGGTGGGGAGGCACCCGCTGGCATTCGCGTTTTAGATTTAGATTCGGCAGGCGTGGATCCTTCTCAATTCCTAAATATTAGATAATATTGGAGGCAATGATGAAAAGATTTTTTTTGATAGGCATTTTGTGCAGCGTACTCGTTTTTGCAACATCTTATAGAACAGGCGAAACATGGGAGTCTCCAAGCACGGGCATTGTGGATGCCTCAGCATCTGCATATCTATATTGGTCCCGCCGATCTGGTAACAGCATAAGAAGGGTTTGGCACGGATCTGCTTCAATATCCGTGTATGCCACGCAAATGGGAGGGGATACCCCAAATAGGGGCGGATTTACCTATGAGTACACTCTCGGCTACAGCAGCCCATTTCGCTCTTCATATTATTCTTTTTCTGATGGCGTTAGTTATTCTGATTATGAGTCACGTGAGAGTGACAGAATGTTCCACTGCTCAGCGAGAGCAACCATTTCGGCAACCTACGGTGGTTATGATCACGATAGAGACGTGGATGGCGAATGCTTTGAATGCAACTGATTGTAGATCTGCCCATCCTATTGCAGCAGCGGTCACCACTTTATGCGTGAGACGGAAACACCGCAAACGCGCGTCGTTTGCGTGGCGTGATTTTCATTGTGGCGAACGGATTGGTGTCACTGCTGACTTCATTTCACCTTTACGCATACCGGCGGGTGTTCATTGTGAGCGTCCGCCTCTTTTTTTCAAAGGAGCGCATGTGTGACAGGTGTATAAAGTTTTTGACAAAGCATTGATTTTTTGCATAGGTCCGGTTCGTTTACATAGCACTCCGCATGAAATTTAATAAAATACTTGGGTAATGCTATAAAGCACAGTTCTCAATCAAGAAAACTCCATAATCCTGCGAATCCTTAGAATCCTATAAATCCTGCTTCAGACGATGAACACCCCGCACGCCACAATTTCCGCGTCCTCCGCGTCCTCCGTGTTCTCCGTGATTCAGACAATTAATACTTACATTATCCCATTAAATTCTTAATCTTCATCAACCCCGCCTTTCATAAGTGTATCGTTAATTGTAGGTTTACACATCAGGAGACCTTTTCTCATGGCAGAAAGAACAGATCCAACCCAAAAAACGAATCATCCATTCTACTATCAGTATCGCGCCGTCTATCAATACGCAACGCAATTCACACAAGGGCAGCGCGTATTGGACATTGGATGTGGCGAAGGATACGGAGCGCACCTATTGGCACAACACGCAAGACAGGTCGTCGCCGTTGACAAAGACAAAAAGACCATACAACAAGCAAAGCAAAAATACAATCTCCCCAATCTCGATTTCTACATCCAAGATGCCTCCCAACTTCACAAATATTTCCCTCATGCGTTTGATGTCGTCTGCTGTTTCCATCTCATTGAACACCTAAGAACCCCCGAATATTTCTTAGAGGAAGTCAGCAAACGCGTCGCCAATCCTACAGGAGTGCTTCTAATTTCAACACCGAATCGATATTCTCCACAGTCTACAAGTCTCCAATCGCCCTATCACGAATGCGAATACAACACCAGCGAGTTCCGAAATCTTCTTTCAATGAATTTTAAAGATGTGACACTCTACACACTCCAAGGGAGTTCAAAAGTCCAGGAATTTCAAGAGATCCGGGCACAGCACATCCAACAGATTTTCGACTATGATATCCTAAAAATGCGGCACTGGCTCCCCAAGCCACTCTTACGACTGAGTTTTGATGTCGGTGGAATGTTATTAAAATCATTGATAAGTGCCACGCATAACGACTTGACACAGGGCATCACTACCGCCGATTTTCACATCACCGAGGCACAACTCTACACCGGTTTAGACTTAATCGGAGTCTGTCGAATCCCATTCGGGCGATAGATACACCTTGTACCGATCTGCTAATCTGATACTCGCGCTATTGGATAGATATGCTTTCTCGCCTGTGTCTTCTATCTCTATCTCTATCGGTTCGGGAATAGAGACGGTCTCTTGCCCTGAGGGTGTTTCATCTAATTCCCAGTGATACCTAAAAATTTCTGCGATACTTATGTCTGCAAACACCGTTAAAAATAACAGCAGTGACAGTATCAGATACAGATCGGCTTTTTTCATGTTTTCATGCTCCTCTTAGACAATACCTTCGCTAAACACGAAAAAATGCGTAAGTCCTAACTTAATTCCGTGCCTCGGGTGTAACTGTCAACTTCACTCGTTTCCCGTCTCGCAGAACAACGACCTCAACAGGTTCCCCAATTTTCACAGCGTCAAGTGCATAAGTATAATCATAGATATTGGCAATCTGCTGTCCACCAAATTCGACGATAACATCACCACCCTTCAAACCTGCTTTATCGGCGGGACCCCCTGCACGAACACCGGAGAGTTTGACACCGGTGCCTTCGGTTGTATAATCCGGGATCGTCCCCAGATATGCACGCAGTGTATCACGACTCCCTTCTTCTGATTGGCTCCGTTCAACCCGCACGTATTCAGGACGTTCTGCAGCACCGATTAAGTCCATAACGATGCCGTGTGCCAAGTCTGAAATCCGCTCTATGCCATCATAGTTAAGCGTCTCTGGATCGTCCGTTGGACGATTATAGTCTTCATGTCCACCAGTGAAGAAACTGAGCACCGGCACCTCTTTCGGATAGAAAGCAGTCACATCTGTTGGTAGATACGGGTCAGTTTGTAGCGTCAGATTAAAACCGATAGGAACATTCCGTTTTTCAATCAGTTTTGTCCACACAGAAGATGAACCGACACCTTGCAAGATGAGTTTGTTGTCACGGAGTCGCCCTACCATATCAAAGTTGATATACGCAGCAATTTTGTCTAAGGAAATAACAGGATGGTTAACAAAGTGGGTAGAACCGATGAGTCCGAGTTCCTCGCCCGACCAGAGTGCGAAGATAACACCTCTGCGGAACTTTTCTGGCTGTTTCTGGTATGCCTCACTGAGTGTGGTCGCCAATTCTAATACGACTGCAGTGCCGGAAGCGTTATCATCCGCCCCGTTGTGAATCTGTCCTTCTTCACCCTTTCGAGCCAGTGAACCAATTTCACCGTAGCCGATATGGTCGTAGTGTGCCCCGACAATAACATATTCAGTATCGTCTGTTAATTCAGATGGGGGCAGAAGAGCAACCACGTTCTGATCGGTTTTCTTAACTTTTTCAACCGAAACGACAATTTTGACTTTGACATCGGGCAGGGGAAATTGTCCGAGAAAGTGGGGGTTTTCGACATCAAGCCCGGATTGAACATCTTTTAGATTTTTGCCTGATGGCGCAAAGAGCGCATTCGCCACAGTATCACTGATTGAGGCTGCAACAATCCCTGAATCTGCAAGACTACTGTCAAAATCAAGCGGAATCAATTTGCCTGCATTTGGAGAGTTCGGACCGGCAACAACGAGAAATGCTTTAGCCCCCTGCTCCCGTGCCTGCATCGCTTTGTAGCGGAGCCCCGCATACCGATTCAGTTGTTGACGGCGTTCGGATTCAACCTCTTCAGGAACATAGCGGAGTGCGACAACGATCTTATCCTTCACATCCAAACCAGCATAAGCGTCGTAGCCTTCACCTAACTCACCAGGGACAAATAGTCCGTATCCGACAAACACAACCTCACCTTCAACAACACCGTTACGAGAGAAGGAGAGCGGCTGAAAGTCCTGTTCCACGCTGAACTCCATCATCTGCTCGGAGCCGTGCATTTGACGTATGATATGAAAGTGATTCTCTCCGCCTATGAGTCGTCTTCCCGCTGTGAATTCAAATTCTTGAAAGTAATCCGATTTATCACCGACCGGCTTGAGATTAAGTTGTGCGAATTGAGTTGCAATATGCTCCGCAGCTTGCGCTGCTCCTTTGGAACCCGTCATCCTGCCTTCCAGCGCGTTGTCAGCCAGAAATTCGATGTGCTGTCGGATGCTCATTTTGGTTTTGTTAGAAGTTTCGGAGTCAGCAACCGTCCGTATAGGATGCGCGGGTGAATTCTGGCTTCTCGGTGCATCCAACACTGCCTCTAAAGCGGCTTGGTGGTCCCAGTCCGCGATGTAGAGTTGCGAAATCTCTTGGCTGTTGCGATTCGAGGTCCAGCATAGTTGGTTACCGTCAGGTGAGAAGACAGGAAGTCCATCAAATCCGTCGGTTGTGGTAACCCGAACCGGTTCGTGTCTGCCCCTCCCATCAACGAGATACAACTCAAAGTTAGAAAATCCGAGTTTGTTGGAAGCGAAGATAACGTAAGCACCACTCGGATGGAAGTAAGGTGCCCAGGACATACTCTTGAAATCGGTCAGTCGCCTCACATTTGAACCGTCTATCCGCATCGTATAGATGTCCGCTTGACTACCATCAGCTGTGAAGTGCCGCCAGACGATGTGCTGTCCATCAGGCGTGAAAAAAGGACCGCCATCGTAACCGGGTGAGTCCGTCAAGCGGATCTGATCGGATCCGTCGGCGTTCATCAGATAAATTTCGCCGAAATAGGCAGGGTCCACTTCCAGTTGTTTTAGGTCCTTCGGAGAGAGTTGACTTTTAGGATAGGCATCTCGAAGCGAGCAGAAGACGATATATTTTCCATCGGGCGAATACGAGGCTTCAGCGTCATAACCAGGGGTGTTTGTCAGCTGCTTAAGGTTGCTGCCATCTCGATTCGCTGAGAAGATGTCCATCGCTTCATCGTAATCCCAACTATAGCGTCTTTCTTCCCCCGATGCCCGGAATTTCAGCTCCTCTTCCTGTTTTGCCTTCGCAAAAACGTCGTGATGCGTTGAAGCGTAAAGCACTTCATCGGTACCTGGACGAAAGAAAGCACAAGTTGTCTTACCAACACCGGGAGAGACGCGATGAGTATCACCTGTCAGCAGGTCCAGAAGATAAATCTGATAGAACGGGTTGTCCGGTTCACGTTCACTTTGGAAGATAAGTGCGTTACCATCTTCGGAGAAATAACCTTCGCCAGCACGTTTCCCATCATAAGTGAGTTGTCGAATATTGCTGAGAAATTGGGACTCTTCAGCAGAATTTACTTCTATTTCGTTTGACATCGCGTGCTGTGCCACAACTCCGCTCCACAGAGAAACGGCAAAGACTATCACGCAGAAAAAACTGACCCATTTGATACAACGCATCTCAAACCCTCCTACTCTCGGCGTAACTTACTCCAAAAACCTCTGAGATTTTGGCTGCCGTTTATACTACAAGTATTCGGCTGCTTTCTGCTTGAGAAACGCGAGTCCATCTATAGCAAGACTCTCAGCACTCGGTGCGATGTCGCGCCAGATGCACGTCGCAGCGGCGATTTCCTTGACAGCCGGTGTAAACGATTCAATCACGAGCCATCTGTCGTAGTTCACTTTCGCGAGTGCCCCGAACACACCGTCCCAATCTACAAGTCCTGTCCCCGGTGTCCCACGATCATTTTCGCAGCAGTGAACGTGATGTAAGAAATCACCAGTCGCAATAATAGCATCCGCTTGGTTTTTTTCTTCAATGTTCATGTGGAATGTGTCCAGATGCACCTTGAAGTATGGATTATCCACTGCTTCACAAAGTTTAACAGCATCTGCAGCGATGTTAACAAAATAGGTTTCAAACCGGTTGAGCGGTTCACTCGCGAGGGTGACACCGTGCTTGCCGCCGAATTCTGCAACCTCTTGTATACCTTCGACGCACCATTCCCATTCCTGTTCGTTTCTGGCGCGTCCAACGAGTTTACCAACAGCACTATACATCGGTCCGACGAGTGTATCGGCACCCAGTTCAGCAACAATTTCACAACAACGTTTGAGATAGGTTTTTCCGTTCTCGCGAATAGCAGGATCCTCGTCAATTGGATTTCTGTCCCCTGCCATGATATTACATCCGATGGGTTCTAAACCTGTATCCTTCAGTAATGCTTGGGTATAAGGGATGTCCACTGTATCTGGATCAAAGATAGGGATTTCGACACCATCAAAACCCATTTCAGCAACTTTAGGAATCAGGTCTGCAGTCTCTCTATCAAATTTATCTGCCCAGAGTAATAAATTTACACCAAACTTTGGCATTGTGTGTTGTTCTCCTTAGAAATAGCGTATAATATTTTTTTAGTTTAGCACAAATTGCAAAGCGTTTTCAAGTTTTTTCCAATAGCGGTGAATACCTGATGACAAACTCTGATTACCCAGAACTCCCCGGTTTAAACAGGTATTTCGGTGCCAACACCGTCAACGAGACACCTCGGGCAATCAGAAGGAGTGTGTACGCAGCCCATAACCCGTGGTTACCAAAAGGTATCAGTAAATAGACAGCACTTAAAAAGATCAGGGTTGAGACAATCACAGAATTTCGTAATGCCTTAGAAGCAGTCGCCCCCAGAAAGATCCCGTCCCAAATGTAGGCGGCAACATTGATAACGGGAGCGATGATTATCCAAATCAGATACGGTTTGGCTTGTTCGATAAGCGGCATCTGATTGGTAAAAAGATGCAGCAAGTGCTCCCCAAACAGCAGAAAAATTAACATAAGTACGCCCGCAAACAGAAATGCCCAGAGGAAGATTTGACGCGTCATCCGTTTCAAATTCTGTAGATCCTGTGCCCCTTTGTACTTGCCGATCAGACTCTCTGCTGCAAAAGCGAGTCCGTCAATTGCATAAGATAAGAGGTTGATAAACTGAAGTAAGATCGTGTTAATCGCCAGGAGCGTATCACTCAAAGCCGCAGATTTCGCTGTGAAAACGGCGTGGCTAAACACAAGACAGCAGGTCCTGATGAAAATGTCCGCACTAATGTTAAGGAATCGCTTGAGTTTGGAAAATGCTAAGATTTCCCAGAAATCCCATGCTGGCAAAATACCGCGATAGTATCTTGAAAAGAGTAAAACAGCTACAAACAACCCGATGTACTGCGCAATGACAGTCGCTAAAGCGATACCCTCCATCTTCATACCGAGTAACCACACAAACACAAGATTCAGGACGATGTTAACGACGTTCACCACAATCGTCAATAGCATCGGATAGCGGGCATTCTGTAACCCCAAAAAGACACCGTGAAACGCGTGTAGGCACAATGTTGCTGGCGCAGCATAGATACGGATATGGAAATAAAGGCGTGCGAGACGTTCCACATCGGGACTCGTATCAATGAGAAGGAAACTGAGATCAATCAGCTGCCACTGGAAGATAAAGAGCAATAGACTTGACGTGATGCCCAGGCATATCGCCCGTAGCAGCAAGCGTCCGCATTCTCGGAGGTCCTTTTCTCCGAAGGCTTGCGCTGTCAGTCCTGTCGTTGCCATTCTGAGAAATCCAAATCCCCAATAGATAAAACTGAAGATAATACCACCAATACCGACTGCACCGAGGTAGTCTTCGGATTCCAGCCGTCCCATCAAGGCGGTATCCACAGCACCTAAAAGCGGAATGGAGAAGTTACTAATGATGTTGGGAAGGGCAAGTTGATAGATCTGCTTATTGATATCTTTTGGGTTGCTCATAGAGATTTCCGTTCCATTTCTGTCGCATAACTTAACACGGGTTACGATGAAAAGCAAGCGATATTTCCGAGGCGGGCAGACGCATTCAGTTCCCGTAAAATATATTGTAAAAAACAAAGGAAATCTACTTGTAATGCAACAAAGTATCAAATTCTGCCGTATATGCCGGAGGATTTGTGTTGCTTAGCATTTTTCTTTGTAATTTTGCCAGAAATTTAGTATACTATTTAACTAATGAAAGACTGGTGTTATGAGTTTGCTGCCAAATTGATCGGATTTTGTGTATCTCGACTGCCGCGCCCAGTAACACTGACTATGGGTGGATGGTTAGGTGCTCTCATATTTCGACTGGCATCGCAGCAGAGAAAGTTGACCTATGAACATTTAAGATGCAGCTTGATGCTCCGAGATGAACGTAGGGTCAAAGCAATAGCACAACAGTGCTTTGAAAACTTAGGGAAAACTGTTGTCGAATTTATGCAGTTCCCCCGCTTAGACAAGCAGCAGATTCAACGATATGTTACTTTTGAAGGAACTGAGCATGTAGAGCAAGCACTTGCAAAAGGGAAAGGGGCAATCATTCTAACTGGGCATTTTGGGAATTGGGAACTTCTCGCTGCGAGTATTTCCACCACAGTTGCTCCGCTCACACCTATTGTTCGTGAATTGCGTTCGCCGCGTTTAAACGCCTTGGTCTCCAGTTACCGAGAGAAAGCCGGATATTCTACCATTGATAGAGATACAGGAGTGCGCCACGCACTTCGGTGTCTCAAGCGTAACGAATTGCTTGGAATCGTTGCCGATGTTGATACAGCAGTGAACGGCGTTTTTGTCGATTTTTTCGGTAGACACGCCTATACACCGTATAGCCCAATTGCTATTGCCCTCAAAACAGGGGCGGCGATACTGCCAACGTTTATTATTCGTCAACCCGATGGTTCACACCGCGCAATTATTGAACCACCCTTGGTGTTGAAACGGACAGATACGAAAGAGAAAGATCTTGTTATCAATACACAGAGATTCACAAAAATCATTGAATCTTACATTCGACAATATCCAGCGCAGTGGATTTGGATGCATCGACGGTGGAAAACACAACCTTAGCAAGATCGGCACCTGGTTGCCCCTTTGTCTGCTACTTTGTGTAATTTGTTGTAAAAACACAGACATCCCGGTCGGTGTAACTGACGAACCTGTAGAAGTGGTTCCAACACAGAAATTGGAAAGGTTTTCTACGCAACACACCGAGGCAGGCATTATTAAATGGACACTTGTCGGAGACGCTTCAACGTTCCACGGAAGTTACGTTGAAGTGGAAAACCCGACTGTCGAAATTTTTGAAAACGGTGCCGTTTCTATCACCATGAGGAGCCAAAAAGGCAAGCAATTTCTCACGGGTAGCAAAAAAGACAATCTGCACCTCTCAGGGAACGTCATCGGCATCAGCAAAGATGGCACCTTGTATACGAATACGCTCCATTGGCAAAACCGGATGGGCAGACTATACGCTCCTGACGAAGCGACACTCGTACGCGGAGATTCCACCTGGGTCGGAATAGAAATGTACGCAAATCCGACGCTCGAAACCGTAGAGATGAAAAACAATCAATTCAAACTTCACTCAAAAGATGAGAAAACGCATGAACACCATAAAACCCCAACTGAACCAGAGTAAATACGAACACATATCTCAATTTCGCAAATTTTGTAATTTTTGTAAATATACCGGTTTCCTAACCCTGCTTGTCTGTCTTGTCTCCATGACTCTCGCTGCAGAGAACACGACAACAGAAGAACGTTCTTCAGTCAGCAGTGTGGAAATGCAAACCACAGAGAACACGGAACAAAAAACCAGTACTGCTGAAGATACCGGTGCTGCAGCAGAAATGACCAAAGAAATAATCACCGGCACCTCGCAAAGGATGGAAAGTTACGAGCAGAAAGGCATAACGATTCTTATTGGCGAAGCCAAGACGGTTCGGCGTAACGAGCAGGGAATTGAGATCGGGTTTCTCAACGCCGACAAAATTACCCTCAAGCGTGACTTAGAAACTGACACGACGAAAGAAATCGTCGCTGAGGGCAATGTTGAAATCCGAGATCAAAGTATCTTTGCCACTTGTGACCACGCGACCATGGACAACCTCACAAGTACTATTATCCTTAAAGATAATGTTGTCGTCTTACAAAATAAGGACCGGCTCGAAACTAAATTCTTCACTTTCAATCGGATAACTGGCAAACAGACTGCTGAGGGCGATGTCAAATTTAAGGTTACTGTTACGCAAGTGGCACCGGTAGCTACAGAAGAAACCGAAAACACCGAAAGTGGTGCAGAGAACGGTGAAGAAGAAACCTCCGCACCTACCTCTGAGGAAACAGAAAATCAGGCTCAAACGGATACAGACACTGAGACTGATAATGCTGACGCGGACGTAGAAGAGGAACCTAATACAGATACTGAAAACTCTGAAGATGCGGACTCGGAAGAAGAAACGGATACAGACACTGAAGACCCCGATGATGCAGATTCAAACACTGAAACAGAGGAATCTGAAGACAATTAAGATATGAAGAATGGTTTTCAGAGGTCAGTAACAAGAAGGTATTTCTGTGGATTTCCCGTGTTAAACGCAAACCTCTTACTTAACTGAAAACTGATAACCGATAACTCTTAAAAAAATCATGGCAATAGAATTACAAGCACACAAACTCGTAAAACGTTACACACGACGTGGCCCCATCGTTGTTAACGAAGTGAGCCTGTCGGTCCAGCAGGGCGAAGTCGTCGGTTTACTCGGTCCCAACGGTGCTGGAAAATCGACCACATTTTACATGGTTGTAGGGTTGATCCGTCCGAATGCTGGTAGGATCACATACGACGATAAAGACATCACCTTCTACCCTATGTATAAACGTGCCAGACTCGGCATCGGCTACTTGGCACAAGAGACATCAATTTTCCGTAAACTGACCGTTCAACAAAACATTGAGGCGATTCTTGAAGTACAAGGCGTACCGAAATCAGAACGGGAGTCTCGTATCCGTGAATTGACAAACGAACTCGGTATTTCAAATCTTTTATCACGCAAAGCATATACACTTTCAGGAGGTGAATGTCGTCGGGCAGAGATAGCACGAGCCCTCGCCGCACAACCCGATTTCATTTTACTTGATGAACCGCTTTCCGGAATAGATCCGATTGCTGTCGCTGACATTAAGCAGCTCATTGCACATTTACGTGACCGCAACTTGGGGGTACTTATTACAGACCATAATGCCGCTGAAACGCTTGACATTGTTGATAGGGCATACATTATTGTTGACGGAAAAATTACCCTTACCGGAACGCCTATGGAACTCATAAACAGTGAGACCGCAAGAGATCTCTATTTTGGACACAATTTCTCCTATCGGCTGGGTGGCAACGCTCCTGGAACACCGACAGATTATTAGTTATTACTCAGAAAGGATTCCTTTTCTGAAAACCGATAACTAATAATCCGGAGATTTGATGAAATGTACAAAGCGAAACTTACTCCAACCCCTCAACTGACGCAGAAGCCGTCTATTACACCGCGGTTACAACAGGCACTTAAAGTGCTAAACATGCCGCTGCAGGACCTAAAACATTTCGTCGCCCAAGAACTCGAACAGAATCCATTCCTTGAACTCGAAGAAGACGATGAAACAGCACCGACCGATGAAGAATTCGATCTGGCGTTGGAATGGAGTGAACCAGAAGAAGATATTGATAGCGAAGATAGTACTGTTGATATCGACTGGGAAACTGCTTTTGAAGACCGTGTGTCCCTTAGCGAACGGACGAACTCCAGATACTCAGACGCTAACGAAGAATCACTATCAGAGTTACCATACGAATGCACACTATATGAGCATCTCGCAGAACAATTAGAACTCGCCCCGCCCCACATTATAGGATCAGAAACGGAACGCGCCATTGCGGAACAGATTCTCGGAAATCTAAACGAGGACGGGAAATTGGAACTCAAATTGTTTCAAATCCCGTGCGAATTCCTGACAGAACTGGATCGAGAAAACCTTTCACCAGAATTGCATACGGTTATTGAAAAAAACTTACAAACGGCAACAGGCAACATTAATAGCCAATTCTCAAAAAATTCCACGATTGCTGTGAAAAATACCGCCCACACCTTCACTGAAAGCGGAGACGCATTTCCAAATCGCGCATGGAAAATTAACGATCCAGAAAATAAAAAAACGTATACGATTCTATATGAACAGATGCCAGCTTCCTACAAAGCAGCCCTTAACTTCTATCAACTGACATTGGAAGACATCGCCGAGGCAGTCGGTTGTGAGACACAGCTCGTTGAAACTGTCCTTCGCAAAATACAAGATACCTTTGAACCCCTTGGTATAGCACATCGAGATGTTAGGGAAGCACTGATCATCCAGATCCGCAACCGGAAGTTAGAGGAAGGAGTGGATATAGCGTACAACTCGCAGATTTCTGATGTGGCCGAAGCTGAGAACAATACAACTTCCGTAGTAGAATGTAGGGCACAGCGTGATTTTTCACATAAAAATGTGCCTTTGCAGTGCCTTGCCCAAGAAGTCATTGAAAATCACTACGATGCCTTTTTGAATCAGCGATGGGATTGCATAGCGGAAACGCTAAAAGTTGACTTCACAGTGATTGATACAGTCGCAAAGTGGATAGGAAGACTATCGCCTTATCCGGGTCGCTACTTCGCTGATCCAACAACTCGCTCGTTCAGAAAATCCGCTGTTACAGAGTTCGCTACACCGGACGTGGAGATACAATACCTTAACGGGAAATATCAAGCCATCTCTGTTGACAGTTACATACCACGCTTACAGATGAACCCTTATTATCTGAATTTGATGCGGAACCGTCAAGACACCTTAGACGCAGAGACAAAAGGATGGATAGAGAAGCGGTACCGTGATGCCTCAGATTTGCTCAGCAGTCTCGCTCAGCGAGGTAGCACAATCGCCCGAGTCACCGAAGCAATTTTTGAGGTGCAAACAGACTTCCTAACACAAGGTGCTAAAAGTATTAAACCCCTAACGCTGAGAACCATCGCTCAAAAAGTAGGCATTCACGAGTCAACAGTTAGCCGGGTAACAAGCAACAAATACGTGCAAACGCCACACGGCATGTACCCACTCCGATTTTTCTTCAGCAATGAACTGGCAACTACACAAGGAGAGGGTGTCTCCGCCAAACAGGTGAAAAACCTCATTCAGGAGATGGTTGGTGCTGAGCCACCTAAGAAACCACTGAGCGACCAGGCAATTAGTAACGCCTTGAAAGCGAAGGGTATCTTGCTCGCGAGGCGAACCGTCCAAAAATATCGGGACGAATTGGGTATTCCTACATCGCGTGAGAGGTCTGCTGCACCCGAAGTTCCTCGCACCAGTTGACTTTGGGCCCCAGCAAGAAGAGGTTCATTTTTTGGAATCATTCATAAAAAAATAGGAGGCTTCAAATGAAAGTAACGTGCTCCGGACATAACTTAAAGATTACAGATGACATTCACGCATACATCCTCAAGCGTGCCGATAAAATCGAATCACGTTTCAACGGGATGCAGGAACTAAGTGTGGTTCTTAAATCCGAGAAGCATCGGTTTGATGCCGAAATGATAGTGACAGCACCACGCGTATCGTTCTATGCAAAAAGCGAGACACATGAAATTTTATCTGCTTTGGACAGCGTTACAGATAAGATCGTCAGCCAGATCCGACGATACAGGGATAGAGTGAAGGACAGACGACATAACGCACCCCACCGAGAAGTGGTAGAGCGACTCAATCCAAACATGGAAGAAACATTGCCAGAAGTTGATATCGGTGATGCCCCAGTTGTTGTGTCAACACAAGACAAATTTGCGTCAAAACCCCTGACTGTATCAGAAGCCACGATGGAACTTCAAGCCTCAAATGCGGAATTTCTTCTCTTCTTAAACGCGGAAACGCGGCAGGTAAATCTACTTTATGAAATGGAGAAAGGAAAATACGGGTGGGTAGAACCCCTCTTTGCCTAATGGTTTTCGGTTAAGAGATTTCTTTCTAACCATCACCGCTCACTTGGAATATTTCAGGGCAGCGACCAATTGTTACAGACCACTCTTAACCGACAACTGACAACTGTAAATGTGAGGAATGGTTATTGATTATCAGTTACAAGAAGAAACCGTTCTTAAACGAAAATCTCTTAACCGATAACTGATAACTGACAACTAAAAAATGACAAATCTTCCGAAAACCTATACCCCTCAGGAAATTGAGGGGAAATGGTACCAATTTTGGCAGAAAAACGATTACTTCCACGCGGAAGCAACCTCTGACAAACCGCCTTATGCCATCGTGATCCCGCCACCGAATATCACGGGCAGCTTACACATCGGGCACGCGCTTGATAACACACTCCAAGATTGCCTCATCCGATGGCGGCGCATGCAAGGCTATAATGCGCTTTGGATGCCCGGTACCGATCATGCTGGTATCATGACTGAACTCATTATGGAGAAAAAACTCGCTGATGAAGGCACCAGCAGAACTGATCTTGGACGCGAAAAATTCATCGAACGCATGTGGCAGTGGAAAGAGGAAACTAGCGACTATATCACCTCCCAACTCCAACAGCTTGGATGTTCCTGCGATTGGGAACGTGAAAGATTCACTTATGATGAAGGATTTTGTAAAGCAGTGAACACTGCGTTTGTTCAACTCTACAATCAAGGGTTTATCTATCGCGACACCTATATGGCAAATTGGTGCCCACACTGCAACACCGTCTTAAGTAATCTTGAAGTTGAACCGATTGAGATAGACGGAAACTTTTATCACATCCGCTACGCGGTTAAGGACAGTGATGTCGTACTCGAAATTGCCACAACGCGCCCAGAAACGATGCTGGGGGATACTGCTGTTGCTGTGCATCCTGACGATGAACGCTACCAGCATTTGATCGGAAAGACGGCACTCCTACCTCTCTGTGACAGAGAAATTCCAATAGTCGCAGACGCTTATGTAGACAGAGAATTCGGCACCGGTGCCCTGAAGGTTACACCCGCGCACGATACCAATGACTACGAAATCGGTTTACGGCACAACCTCGAACAACTCACTGTTTTCACAAAAGATGGATATATAAACGAAAATGCACCTGAGAAGTACGTCGGTTTAACCCGATGGGATTGTCGCAAACAGGTCGTCGAAGATTTGCAGGATTCGGATTATCTCGTCAAAATTGTACCGCATCGGCACGCCGTTGGACATCATGATCGGTGCAGCACGATTGTCGAACCCACTATATCGCTGCAATGGTTCATGAATGTCCGTCCGCTTGCACAGCGCGCCATTGAAGCAACCCAAAAAGGTGAAGTCAAGTTTATCCCAGAACGGGAAACAGCGCGCTTCTACCACTGGATGGAAAACATCGAACCCTGGCCCATCTCACGCCAACGGTGGTGGGGACATCGACTCCCAATATGGTACTGTAACGCATGTGAGGCAGTCGTCGCATCAATCGAAGCACCTCAGCAATGCGAGTGTGGCGCCTCCGATTTCCATCAAGAAGAAGACGTTTTAGACACATGGTTCAGTTCTGGGTTGTGGCCCTTCTCTACAATGGGATGGCCTGAAAAAACGGAAGAACTGAAAACCTTTTATCCGACCTCCGTTCTTGTAAGCGGCTGGGACATTCTCTTCTTCTGGGTGGCGAGAATGATTATGTTAGGATTAGGGTGTATGAACGAAGTTCCGTTCCGTAATGTCTATCTGCACGGGCTTGTCGCCGATGAAAAGGGACAGAAAATGAGCAAATCGAAGGGAAATAGCATCGATCCGTTGGAGACAATTGACACTTACGGAACGGATGCCTTCCGCTTCGCACTCGCAAGCACAAGCACTCCAATCCCCTATGTCCCGCTCCAAGAACCTCAGATTGAAGCAGGCAGACGATTTGCCAACAAAATTTGGAATGCCGCTCGGTTCATTTTGATGAATTTAGAGAAACACCCCGTTCCTACAGAAACGGATGCTCTCAAAACTACAGACGAAACATTAGAAATTACGTGGATACGGAGTCGTCTCAGCCATACCATCAAAACAGCAACCGATGCTCTTGAAAATTTCCGGTTCTATGAACTAGCACAAACACTCTATGCCTTCCTCTGGCATGAATTCTGTGACTGGTACCTGGAATTCGCCAAACAGCGGATCGCGCAAGATAAGCCAGAGGCACTCTGGGTAGCCGCCGATGTTTTAGAGCAGACAATGCGACTCCTTCACCCGCTCATGCCTTTCTTAACCGAAGAAATCTGGCAACAACTCCCACACGGTGGTGCAAAAGGAGAAGGCTCTGTAACAGTTTCCGCCTGGCCAGAACCGATAGCAGAAAATCCAACAGCAGAAACCACGATGACCACGCTAATGGAAGTCATTGATAGCGTCCGAAGTATTCGGGGTGAGTTGAACGTTCCAATTGGGGCATCTGTAGACGTTCACATCCAATCACCAGAGGCTGAAGTGCGTGAATGCCTTGAAACATATCTCGCACAGTACTTGCCCGCTTTCACAAAGATAGCAGACATTACTATCGCGGAATCGCTGCCAAAACCCAATGCCTCAGCGGAAGCTGTGATCGGGGAACTTGCCATTTATATCCCTCTTGCTGACGTAATTGACTTGGAAGCAGAACAGGCGAGACTTAGCAAACGGCATCAACAGGCAGTTAAAGATGCCGCAGCAGCACAGAAGACTTTAGATAACCCAAACTTCATTCAGCGCGCACCCGAAAAAGTTGTCGCACAAAAAAGAGCGCAGCTCGAGCGGCTAATGATGGAGCAGGAAAAATTAGCACGGAGCCTCACAATGCTCAGGACGTAGGGGTGAGGTCCCCTCGTCCCTATTAGGAACTGAAAATGGCGATTGAAAACAATGACAACTGCTTTGTTTGCGGCATGAAAAATCCGTTCGGCTTTCAGGTAAAACCTGAAATTATAGATGGCGGGGCATCTGTTCGCATTGAATGTACGCCCAATGAACACTTACAAGGTTGGGCAAACATTCTACACGGCGGCATCCTCAGCACCCTGTTAGATGAAGCGATTACCTATGTTGGAATAGGCACCTTTGAGCAGCCTGCAGTAACCGCACAACTTGAAGTCCGTTTTCGCAAGCCATCACCAACCTGCGTGAAACTCCATATACGCGCAGAGCGTATTAAGGTTTCAAAAAGGTTAGTCGAAGCAAAAGCAGAGGTGACACTCAGTGATGGTACTCTCATTGCTACGGGAACTGGTAAGGTCGTACCGGTGAATGAGAGTTTCGCGCCTCACTCACCAACGCCGCAAGGGTCTACCTGAAAAAAGTGTAACAGAAAAATTGAAGGAACACTTTTGAAGGATAACTATCAGTCTTCAGTGACCCATTTGTGGAATTGAGAACGTCTGCAAGGAGCACACGTTTAATTGACGATTGATTGCGAGGTTTCCCTGTCTATCAAAGAAACTTATGGAAAATTCAACATCTGCGATGAATCCAGAAGGGCATCCAAATTGGAACACGGATGTCCTCATCATCGGTAGCGGTGCTGCAGGGTTACGTGCTGCCCTCGCTGCGAGTGAGCACGCGAATGTGACGTTAATCACCAAAACTACACTGACAGAGAGCAACACACACTACGCCCAAGGCGGTATCGCAGTTGCCATGAATCTTGATGACACGATCGCCTTGCACATAAAGGATACCTGCGATGCAGGTGCTGGACTCTGTGATGTTGAAGCTGTTGAGATGATGGTATCTGAAGGCATTCCACGTGTGGCCGAACTTTTAGATTGGGGGGCGAACTTTGATTGGGAAGGCACGCTCCCGCGCTTCACCCAAGAAGCCGCGCACAGTCGTCGCCGCATTGTCCACAAAGGAGACGCAACCGGACGCGAAACAACGGATGTTCTCATTCAGCGTGTCCTTAACACTGAACGCATTCACGTCCTGCAAAACACATTTGCTATCGACTTGCTAACGGATGCAGACCTTGCAAAGGAGCGTGGAGAACCTGTTACATGCTACGGTGTTACTGCAATTGTAGAAGAAGAGGTCGTTTGTATTCGTGCGAGAGCCACAATACTCGCGACGGGTGGGCTCGGACGGATCTACCCTTGTACCTCTAACCCAAAAGTAGCAACAGGTGATGGTTTCGCTGCAGCATGGCGCGCTGGATGCGAAATGGTCGATATGGAATTCGTTCAGTTCCATCCAACGACGCTCTACTTAGATGGTGCTCCTAACTTCTTAATCTCCGAAGCGGTCCGTGGTGAAGGGGGTCGGCTCATCAATATTCGTGGTGAACGCTTTATGGAAAAATACCACGAGAAAGGCGAACTCGCACCACGTGATGTCGTCAGCCGTGCCAACCAAAAAGAGATGGAGTTAACAGCATTTCCATGCGTCTACCTTGACATCACCCACAAACCCGCCGAGTTTATCCACGAGCGATTTCCAACCATCTCTGATACCACCAAACGTTATGGATTAGATATCAACATTGACTTAATTCCCGTCCGTCCCGGTGCTCACTTTATGATGGGTGGCATCCGCACGAATACTGATACAGAAACGAACCTCAAAGGGCTTTATGCGTGCGGTGAAGTGGCATGCACTGGCGTGCACGGAGCGAACCGTTTGGCAAGCAACTCTCTGCTGGAATGCCTCGTCTACGGTACCCGCGCTGGCACAAACGCAGCAACTTTTGCAAATAGTCATCAGTCATCAGTTATCAGTCGTCAGTTACAAGACGGGGTTGGAGTTGCCACGAGAGGCTCTTTAACTGATAACCGAAAACTGAAAACCGATAATTATTCTATAGAAACGATAAAGGACGCGATCCAGGAAACACTCTGGGAAAATGTGAGTATTGAACGAAACGGCGAAGGTTTAAGACAAACCCTCGCCGAATTGGAAGATTTAACGGGGCATTTAGAAGAGGTACGAGCAGCACCAGAAATGACAGCTATCGCGGTGATCGAAACGGTTAATATGCTCGATGTTGCTTTGATGATAACCCAATCTGCACTTATGCGGACCGAAAGTCGTGGTGCACACTACCGGGCTGACTGCCCGACACAAGACGATACCAATTGGCACCACCGTATTCTTACCACACACGATAACCTACCAGAATTAATCCCCTTATAGCAAGACACGAAGCTGCGATTTTGGGACAGCTTTTAAAAACCCTCTAACCCCTTTTCTCCGGTTACCGTTGCTGAATTCATAGCAGGTGGTTCTTTCGTTTTTCCATAAAGCGCAACGTAGCGATCGTGACTGTCAATAACCTTCTTGATATGAAGTCGGGTCTCTCGGATCCTAATTTTCTCAACAAACTCATCAATGTCCTTAATATTTTTGGATTTCACCCATCGTCTCATTCGTCCGGGACCACCGTTATATGCACCAATTACGAGCATCGCGTTGTCATCAAACCATGAGTTGAGGTCGCCTATATACTTCGTCCCCATCCGAATATTAATATCGGGTTGTTTAAGCATTGAGGTTCGGAAGCGACGAATTTTGAGTTGCTGAGCGAGTTCCTTTCCAGTCGCTGGCATAATCTGCATTAAACCAATCGCACCTGCCCAACTCACTGCCGCTGCATTGTATCGACTCTCTTCCAGAATCATTGCGGCAACTAAGAAAGTGTCTACGTTATATAACTTCGCATACTTTTCAACCGTATCAGCATAGTAGCGCGGATAGAGTTTCCGCTGAAGTGTCTCTAAATCCACACGCGTTGCATTTTCAAAAGCAGGGTTTTTAAGCGACAGTTCCGTTGCCTTTCTTGCTTTATCGTACATCGCGAGTCCCTCATAACAGGTGATCAAATCATAAAAACACTTTCGTTCAGAGAGCGGGGTTGTATTGATATGTTCGTTCAATTGTGCGATTGCATCGTCATAGAGCCGCAGTTCCATCAACACCGACACTTGTGGCGGGCATACTCCACGGGCTGGCAATTTTGCATCCTGAACGGCTTTTGGATCTAACGCAGGTATAGAAATGTCCAAAATCGCCTTCGCCCTTGCTGTGTAGTACCAATAATCCGCCTCTGCGACTTCTTTATACAACTTGTGTGCAAGGGCAGGCTTGTTTTGGCGTTCGCGGATCTTCGCCATCCAAAAGTGCGCGCCCATCGCATAGCGATTTCCAGGGAAGTTCTCTTTCAACACCTGGAACGCATTGTAACTCTCTTCATAACGACGCTCGTCAAAACGCTTCCAACCGGTTCGCCATGCAGCAACATCCGCGTAAGGACTCTTAGGCGCGACCTTAATTAATCGTGAATACGCATCAAGTGCTAACTCCGATTTGCCCTGCTTTTCGCGGAGCTGTGCAATATCGTACAATGCATCATCTACCAATTCACTCCAAGCGTAGGTCTTCACGAAATTCTCAAGTCGGGTGATGGCAGTTCTAATATGTCCTTTCCGCCGATAGCATTGGGCTATTTGATAGGTAGCACGCGTAATATACTTATTCTTATCACCCAAGGCAATCACAGACTCAAACCTCTTAATCGCTGTATTATACCACTTTCGTCCCTGATAACTCTGTCCGATAAGATAGAGCGCATGTGCTCGTAGATTCAAATCCACAGTTTTAGGAATTAATTCCAATTCCGCTACAGCAGCCCGCCACTGCTTATGAGAAAAAAAGACTAAACCACAATTAAGCCGATCCGTCGGGGTAAGCTTTAGGGTTTTATTGGTCCTCACAAGTCGTTTGAGTCGACCGAGTGCTTCCTCTGCGACACCATCGGAATGTTTCGCTGCGATAAGTTCGCGATAAGCCTCGAACGCTGCGGAAATGTCACCAAATTTTTCATTACAGCGTGCCAAGCCGAGGTTGACCGCTCTCGCATAGCGTGGATGATTGACGAGATCCACCAAGTGCGGTTTCGCCGCCGCATACTTTTTCTCCTCCAGATGCAGCTGCGCTAAACCCCACTTCGCCTTAAAAAAATAAAAACTTGTAGGATAATCTTCAACAAGCTGCGCGTACCATTTTATTGCCCGCGCGCTGTTATTCATATCTTCGTAAAGTTTCGCTAAGCGATAAACAGCATAATCCGCCAGCGGATAACTCAACGTCGCAACTCGGGCGTAGTGACCAACCGCTTTCGGACGATTCCGAAGCTTCTCATAGTTATAGCCGAGTGCATGATGAACTTCAAGTTTTTCTGACGCAGACAAGTCGGTTTGCAATAAAGCCTCCAGTTTCAAGACTGCTTTTCTGCGGTTACCTTTATCAACCAATGCGAAAGCCTCTTGCCATGCAGCACTACGAACCTCATCAGCTGAAACCGATATTCCGATGGATAAGCAGCCGTAAACCAGCGTGAGCAAAATTAAAAAAAACTTTTGGATTATAATAGTATCTAACGCAGCACTCAAGCCTGTTTTTCTGCTGGATCGTATTCGGCTTCTGCTAAAAAACTTCAAATATTTCATTTCCCCTTTTTTTGGGTCCTCCTCATGCCAGTTCCTGCGGATTCAATTGAAATGAACATAGATTTTTCTTGACTCCATTATCATAATGCTATTGTAACGTTTCTTAAAGACGAAAAGCAACAAAAAAGTGAACACGGACATTCCATCTCGCGAATTCCAGAAAACATTTGCCAAATTAGGATATGTTACGCTATACTTAATAGGAAATCAGAAGTCGAGATCAGCAGATCACTCCTACAATGGCATGGTGTAATCCGACATGCACTCTTATCACAGAAATAAATGATCCTAAGGAGGAATTGCAATGGAAATTGTAGCATTAGGAAAAACAGGTTTAAATGTTTCACGGCTTTCAATTGGAACCGGATCAAATGGTTGGAACGGTCGCTCAAATCAGACCGATCTGGGGTTTGAAAATTTCCGAGACCTACTGTTATTCTCACACGAAAAAGGCGTAACATTTTGGGATTCCGCAGACCAGTACGGGAGTCATCCACACGTCAAGGCAGCCCTCAGTGAACTACCGCGTGAGAGTGTCACTATCACCACAAAAACAACATCTCGAACGCGAGAAACTGTAGAAGCAGACGTAAAGCGATTTCTCAAAGAAATCGGCTCTGACTATGTGGATATTGTCCTGCTCCACTGTCTTACACAGATAGACTGGCCACAACGCTATCCAGATGCTATGGAAGCACTCGCACGTTGTAAGGAACAGGGATTGATTCGAGCGCACGGTGTGTCTTGTCACGATTACGGTGCGTTCCAAACATCAGCAATGACGGAATGGGTCGAGGTTGTGTTGGCACGGATTAATCACGCCGGGGTTAGCATGGACGCATCGCCTGCTGATGTTATCCGAACAATGGAACAGATGGCATTTGCTGGCAAGGGCATTTACGGTATGAAAGTTTTAGGTATGGGGAAATTGGCACAAGATGCGGAGAGCCAACGCGAGGCAATTGAATTTGTGATGGGACTCCCTTGTGTACACGCCATGACGATCGGCATGACTTCTGAGAGCGAAGTGGAAGCGAATGTTGCCGTCGTTAACGAACTGTCGGAGACAGGTATTTAGAAATTGAATCCACATTTACCGAACCGCAAGGTAAATTAAAAATATGGAAAAATATGAGATAGTTATTGGATTGGAAATCCACGCGGAATTGTGCACAGAAAGTAAACTCTTCTGTAATTGCGCCTATACCTTCGGAGCGTCGGCGAACGATTGTACCTGCCCGATCTGCTTAGGGATGCCGGGAACACTACCCGTTGTCAATAGGCGCGCGGTAGAGTTCGCCGTTCGCGCAGGCTTGGCGATGGAGTGTGAAATTACTGCTTCCAGTAAATTTGATCGGAAGAACTATTTCTATCCCGACCTACCGAAGAACTACCAAATTTCGCAATACGACATCCCTTTTTGCCAGAACGGACAGGTTGCATTTGAATTTGAGGGCGAAACTCGCACTGTCGCACTTCGTAGAATTCACTTAGAAGAGGACGCAGGGAAATCCATTCATGCCGAAGTTACTGGCGATCCAACCCGTAGTTTTATGGATTTCAACCGCGCTGGGGTCCCCCTCCTTGAAATCGTCAGTGAACCGGAACTCCACTCTCCCGATGAGGCTATTGCCTATTGCCGTGCTGTTAAGGAAATCTTAGAATATATTGAAGTCAGCGATTGCAACATGGAAGAGGGAAGCCTGCGATGCGAACCGAATCTTTCCCTGCGACCCAAGGGCAGTAAAGAACTCGGCACGCGCACAGAGATTAAGAATAAAAACTCATTCCAAGAACTCATCGAAGCGATGGAGTACGAGGTGAAACGACAGGCGCGAATTTTAGATGCAGGCGAGAAAGTCGTCCAAGAGACACTCCTGTTTGACGCAAGTACAGGCAAAACCGTTGCGATGCGTGGCAAGGAAGAAGCAGACGATTACCGCTACTTCCCAGAACCAGATCTCGTTCATGTCGAGATAAGCAACGAATGGATTGAGGAAATTCAACCAACACTCCCCGAACTCCCCGCTGCCCGCCGGGAACGCTTCATTTCAGACTACGGCATCTCGTCCGAAAACGCCGAATTCCTGACCAGCACCCGACAACTCGCTGAATTCTTTGACGAAGCCGCCCAACTCAGCGGTGAACCTACTGCCTGTGCAAACTGGATGATGGGAGACTTGACGCGGTTACTTAACACGGCAGAAATTGAGATTCAAGACTCAAAGGTTACGCCAGCGCACCTCAATGAACTCATCCAGTTAATCGAGGATGCAACCATCAGTGGTAAAATCGCCAAATCCGTCCTTGACGATGCATTCGCGTCAGGCAAAATGCCAAAAGAGATTGTTTCCGAAAAAGGCTTAGCGCAGATTACGGATACTTCGGAGATAGAAGCCATCGTCTTACAGGTTGTAGAGGAGAACCCTGGTCCTGCGCAGGATTATCGAGATGGCACGAAAAAAGCGATCGGATTCCTTGTAGGGCAGGTGATGCGTGCTACTCGCGGAAAGGCGAATCCGCAACTCGTAAATCAGGTTTTGACAAAGGTCTTAGCGATAGATTAATGGGATCCTTGCTGAAATGCACACAAGAAACGTAAAATATAGGGACGAATCATGGGATTTTCAGTACGTTGATACCAAAGAGTATACCCACTGCTTCCACACCTACCCAGCAATGATGATCCCACAAATCGCCCGGAAACTTCTTAAGGAGTATGGTGTAGAGAACGGATGGCTGCTTGATCCATATTGTGGCACCGGCACCTCTCTGGTTGAGGCATCTCTATTCGGTATGCACAGTGTTGGATGTGATATCAACCCCCTCGTGCGCCTTATAGCAACTGCCAAAGCAACTCCGACTTGTCTGTCCACTTTAGACGAAGTGCTGAACAGGTTGAATGCCGATCTCTTTCAGGTCGAGTTTGGAACGGGCAAGATACCTGACGCGCCGATTCCGAATATCCTCAATCTGACGTATTGGTTCTCTGAAGAGGTTATCAAATATCTCGCTTATCTACGTAATTGGATTAACAAGGTAGAAGACAAAACTGCCCGAAACTTCATACTGGTCGCTTTTTCAGAAACGGTTCGTGAAGTCTCCTATACGCGGAACGGAGAATTTAAATTATACCGCATGTCTACCGACAAACTTAAGGACTTCAACCCAGACGTTTTTGGGATTTTTAGCAAGAAACTCAACAGAAACCGGCAAGGTTTGGCAGCGTTTCTCGAAAAACGGAAAAGCGTTGAAGCATCAGTATCCGATGCAAATACTGCTCAAGGTGAACACCCACTACCGCGTCCGCTTGGAGGCTATGACTTAGTTATAACATCTCCGCCGTATGGAGATTCGCACACCACAGTGGCTTATGGACAGTTTTCTCGGCTCGCAGCGGAATGGATAGGCTTGCCGAATGCCCGCAAAATCGACAAACTCGCAATGGGTGGACAGCGTTCAAAAGAAACGCTGACAGGCTCACCCGTATCGTCTGCCATTGAGAAAATCCATTCGGTTGACGAAAAACGGGCGCGTGAGGTGTCAGCGTTTTATATTGATCTTGAGCGTAGCATCAATTCAGTGGTACAAGTGCTCTCACCAAATGCTACAATTTGCTATGTTGTTGGAAATCGCCGAGTCAAAGAGGTTATGCTGCCGACTGATGCATTTATCGTTTCAGCATTTGGTCAGCATGGATTTACCCATAAGGCGACTATCGTCAGAAACATTCCAAACAAACGGATGCCAAAGAAGAATAGCCCCTCCAATATTGCAGGTCAAACCTCCACAACAATGCACGAAGAAAACATCGTCGTTTGCCAAAGGACGACTCATACATGTCTGTAGGACAGATTACTCTTACATCTGTAACAAAACGGTTCGGCGACACAGTCGCAGTTGATGATGTATCCTTACAGATAGAGGGTGGAGAGTTTTTTTCCCTGCTCGGACCGAGCGGATGCGGGAAAACGACAACGCTTCGTATCATCGGTGGATTTGTGTATCCAACCACTGGAGAGGTTCACATCAACGATGCATTGATGGCAGAAACACCGCCTTATCGCCGTCCAGTCAACACCGTCTTCCAAAATTATGCCCTGTTTCCACACAAAACCGTCGCACAGAATATCGCATTCGGACTACAAATGAAAAAGGCATCGAAATCAGAAATTTCAGATGCCGTTGAACGTTCACTGGATTTGATTCAGTTACCAGGGTACGGGCATAGGAAACCGAGTGAACTCTCCGGCGGCGAGAGACAGCGCGTGGCACTCGCGCGTGCGTTAATCAACGAACCCACCATCCTGTTGTTAGATGAACCCCTCTCAGCACTTGATCTAAAACTCCGAAAACAGATGCAATCGGAACTAAAGGCATTGCAACGTAAAGTCGGTATTACGTTCGTCTATGTCACGCATGATCAAGGTGAAGCCTTGGCACTCTCTGATCGCATCGCGGTAATGAATGAAGGGAAAATCCTTCAGGTCGGAACACCCGCTGAAATCTATGACTCACCGCAGAGCCGTTTCGTCGCGGACTTTATCGGCACCTCCAATTTCCTTGAAGGAACACTTATCAGTGAAAATGAAGTCTCGCTGACAATAGAACCACCTTCTAAAATTGTCTGCGCACCGACCCAGAATATCCCATTGGATACGCCTGTTACGGTTGCGATTCGCCCAGAACGTATCGACCTGACAACAACCTTGACCGCTGATGCCGTGAATCTCTTACACGGCACCATTCAGGACGAAAGTTACCTCGGCACAACGCTACAATACACGGTGCAGACCGATTACCCAACGCCACTTATTGCTCACCAACAGAATACAGGTATGAGAGACACACATCACTTCCAACGCGGTGATACGGTCTCTCTGCAATGGGCACCTGAAAATGCGATTGTCCTGACAACTGAGGAAGATTAACCGCCAGACAATGGCAGCTTAACCTTTCCATTGTCTTGCTGTTGCGAGGTCAAGAAGCCAATAATAATCTGGACGACCTTGTAACCTTCACTCCCAGGCGAAACGGGTTGCCCACCCTCTGCGACAAGACCTACCAACTCTCGAACGCCCGCGGGGATACCTGTCATATCCCATGTCGGTGCCTCAATCGTTTCAACAACGTCGTCTTGGTGGAGTGTTGCGCCTTTGTCACTGATAAGAATATAGCCGTTGGTGCCAACAATCTCTACACGGAACCCGGAGAGTGTCGTTTTCGGACCGCCAGCATAATAGCCGCGCACACCATTTGCGAAATGAATATATCCGTGCGCCGACGGTTCCGTTGCTGGAACGTGTCCACCATCACCTTTATATTCGTTGTAGTCCTCGTAGCCGTCCTCTAATTCGGCAGAGACCCACTCTGGATCTGAATCAGCAAAATAACAGATAGCATCGACGAGGTGTGTTCCGTTACGGAAGAGCATTGCGCGACCACCGCTCAACGTGCCGATGACATATTGGACATCCCCGATACGTCCGCCGCCGACAATCACATCGTGCGTGTGCCGCCATAACGGTTGCCACCGACGCGTATGGTCAATCGACAGAATCGTCCCGTTTCGTTCGGTAGCCTCAATCATTCTGTCTGCATCTTCAACACTCGTTGCCATCGGTTTTTCACAGAAAATACCCTTTACGCCAGCATTCGCTGCATCAACAACAAGGTCCGCGTGTCGATGGTCAGAAGTCGCCACCGTCACGACATCTAAATTTTCAGCGGCGAGCATCTCCTGATGGTTAGTATACAGAGAGATGTTATCCCAATTGTCCTGATATTTTTCCTTGAAAGCATCTAACGTACTCTGAACAAAATCGCAGCCAGCCGCTAATTCAACATTCGGCAGTCCGACGATCCCCGATGCATGTGTTGTGCCAATACCGCTACACCCAATAACCCCAACACGTAAATTTGCCACTTCTATACCCTCCTCAATCTTGCGGAAACTGAAAACAAGATGACTCTGAGATTAACCCTTCCATCACGGAAACGATTATATACCGTGCCAGATTAGAAGTCAAATTTTTTATCAGGAATCGGAAGGTAACTCAGCAAAACGATTTGATACAAACCGAAAATTGTGATAAAATATCCATGCAAGATTAACCAATCTCATTATGGAGGAAAATAATTGTGGTTAGAATTATCGCTAATGCAGAAATACTGGGTGGTAAACCGGTAATTGAAGGCACGCGTATAAGCGTGGAACAGGTATTGGGTTTATTGGCAAAAGGTATGACAAACGAGGAGATTATTGAATCTTATCCGATATTAAGTGAAGAAAGCATTCGGGCTGTCCTTGGCTACGCAGCACGCGCATTGCAGAATGATATAGTTGTTGATGTCCCTTCTCAACACGAAGGGATTTCTTAACAATGCTACCCCCACTTGTCGCGGATATGAATATAACGACCCCAGTTGTTCAGTTTCTACGTTCTCAAGGGGTTGATGTAGTTTCTGCTTTTGAAGAGGGTTGGCATCTTTACAAAGACGAGGACATTCTCGCTAATGCATACATAATGAGTAGATTTGTTCTAACGCACGATTCCGATTTCGGGAAACTGGCAGTCTATCGGAAACACGCTGCTACGGGAATTATCCTTCTGCGCCCAGGTGGGCGTACGCCAATTGAAGTAATTGATGACCTACAAGAGTTACTCAAAATGCAGGTGGATTGGACTCCTCCTTTGATTGCTGTTTACCAATCCCGACGCTTACGGATCCGTCGCCTTTAGACAAAACAGAAACGGCTTAAGTCGCAATATCTTCTATCGCTATGGAGTAGTGCGTTTTGGATATACGCGCTTGTTGGGTCCGCAAGTGTCCAAACTCAGGGTCATCACGACACAGTTCAACGATTTTGTTTTTCAATTCTTCAGAACTATAACAACCCAGGATAACACTTTTTATGTAGCTTTCCTTGTATTAAGTTTATTCCTGTAATTTCGGAGTCAAAATTAATTTTTCCGCAAAGTTTGCGTCGTTTGGCTGAACCATTGGAAAAATTTCTGAATTCGACCGGGGCGAGAGACCCGGATTTCGGAAATATCAGGCAGAACTATTGTTATGGATTTCCACACTCCATCAGTATAGTCTGGATTATCTTCGTGGAATGCAATCTCTTTTGCCTCAGGAATTGGTTCACCATCAAGTAGCATACCTTCAATATGGCATTGAATAACTTCGGCTGCTTGATATTGTGCATCCTCAAATGTATCCGCAGCCGTTATGCAACCGGGTAGATCTGGAACGGTTACACAGTAGTCACTATCTGAGTCTTTGTGAATCACAATAGGGTAATGCCTATACATAGAACACTTCGCGAGCTTTTCTTCGTCTTTTTATTGCGTCGCGATTTGAGATTGCCATATTCCAAATTAATTTATCGAAAAAATGTCAGAAAATGCCTTAATACCCATCGGTATACCAAAAGATATGATGCGACTTGATGTCTTGTGATAAAGGTTGTGGTTGGTTGTGTAATAGGTTCGGGATTGAATTATACGAATTGGGGAGCGCGTCGGGTTGATTAATGCGATACATCGTACTGCCCTGTTCGTCAATCTTCGGAGCATTGAAACCGTCTGCGATAGGTGCCGGATAGACAACCTCCGATGATTCCGCATCCAATTGGGCGATAATATTAGAGAGCATACTTTCAAAAAGTTGCGTACCTCGCTTCTGTGCGAAAGCCCCTTCTGACGCGACGAATTCTTTAACAGTGAGTTCATCTTCGCGCCGGACAACGGAAACATAGCCTTCAATACCCCCATCCCGTTCAGCAACCCAAGCATTCGGCGACTCGGTCCGCACCCACTTCGTCCAATACGCCATGTCATCTCTCACGAAGGGACCGTTGAATTTACGAGCATATTCATCGTAGAGCGCAGCAGTCTGCTTAACTTCGGCTTCATCATCAAAATTGACGGGACGTACCTGCCATGGTACCCGTTTCTGAGCAGCGATCGGTTGTCTCGCATAGTAGCGTGGCACCTTCTCCCATCCCTCAATCGAATAGATACCTTGGCTCCCGTGGAGGGAAGAGACAGCAATATCGCGAGACTCCATGAACTCGATCGAATCCTTCAGCAGTTGTGAAGCAAGTCCACGCCGCCGGTATTCTGAGCGCGTGCTGACCTCACCGATGCCACCAACGGTTATCGGCTCCCCATGCAAAAACATCTTTCGGATAAAGACGCGCACTGTGCTAACGATCGTACCCTTGTCAACCGCAACGCGGATACCTTCAGGATCTCTCCACGGATCATTGTGCCAATGATTGGAAAAATATTGGCGGCCGCCTGTAAAGACAGTCGTAACATGGTCCAGCCACGCCTCCAACTCTTCAGAATAAAGCGCGCGAAACTCCATTTTTATAGATAAACCTCACTTTTGGAAACGGCACACGGGCTGTGCCTACTACTTTAAAACTTTATGGTCAACTCGCCAAGGAACTGGCGCGCCTCATTGCGGCTCCCAAACACTTCATAGAGGTCCCCGGAGACATCGTAAAACCGACGGACAAAATTGCGACTCGTTTCGGCAGGGTTGAGATCTGCATAGCGAAACCAAAGATTTGCCCTCGACCAGATATCCCAATTGAGTTCAACAACCGTAGAACTCGCATCACCGGTATCTATTCTGCGCTGTTTGTTGAGATCGGGAAAGAGCGCGTCCTGCATCAAATCAGACGTACCGTCAACGCGTCCAACGGACAAATTGAGTTCCTTATACCGATACGGATTTGGATTCGTGATAAACTTCAGGTTCGCCGCGAACGCATTCTCTAACGCCTGTGTCTCAAAATCGTAACTATCCTCTACCTTCGCCGGGGTAACATAGCGTTCATCTTGTTCACCATACGTTAATTCATCAAGGAACGTCAAATGCCATCGCTCCGAGAGGCTGTAGGTCCATCCGAATAGATTTTTAAGTTCCAATTGGCTGAGTTCATCTTGTACATCGGTTGAAAAATCGATGTCCTCATAATCTTCCAGATAGTTGTTGCGTAAACTCGCAGCGCGAACACTGTAAAATCCGTTCATGTGCGAAGGCTTCACGGTAAATCCACTGACAGAATATTGCGCGATCGTAAAATCGCTGGCATCCCGCAGATAGAGGTGCCCCAAGGCATCCAAATCCAAGAAGGTCAGATCGTGCTTTTCTTCGCTCAGCTGATCTGTCTCATAAACGATCCGTCCGAGATACTGCCCGTTGAGGTTAAACTTCTGAACGCGTGAGATAACATTATGAAAAAGCGTCAAGCGGATGTCTTTCCGTTTGAGTTCTTCAGCGAGTTCCGCTTCATCCTCGTCATAGGTTTCGTCGGCGTAGTATCGACTGTATTCGGCTTCCTCAAGTAACCGCACGCGTCGATTCAAGGCAGCAGTGTCGGCGGCTGCAGCTGGACTCTGTACAAACGGACCGTATCGTGGCTGCGTCGCATTCACAATAGTATCCGCGAGTTCCGCTTGCCCCGGTGTACTCTCCGTTAGCTGCGTCAATGTAGGGGAGAGTGCGATAACCTCCGGCAGTCCACCGACTTTTCTACGAAATTGGCTGGCATCTTTAACGAGAATTTCACCAGTGGGCAAAGCGACGAGTGCCATCGGTTTCACGAATTCACCGTTGCCGCGTCCTTCTCTCCCGAAACTACTGAGAGATTTCCCTGCTGCATCGAATCTCACAATGCGGTGGTTACCGGTATCTGCGATGAGAACGTTCCCACGCGCATCGATGGCAATGTCCGCGGCATCCATATCAAATTCACCTTCACCTGCGCCATATCTACCAAAGGCAAACAACTTTTCTCCATCAGCACCGAATTTATGAACGCGCCCCAATTCTGCGTCTAAAACATAAAGTTCATTTTGGGAATTGAGCGCGACGCGGAGAGCTCTATCGTGTCCCTTGGGCTGAATGGCGAAAGCCGTTTTTCCTTCTTCGTCAATAATAAAATTCACTGGCAAAACAACCTTGGGACGCACATCCACCGGATCAACAAAGTAAGTCTCTAACAATTCACCTGTCCCACTGAACTTGTAGACACACGGCGCGAACATATAAACTTTCGGATCCGTACTCTCAGCGATATGATGCACGGTCACATCGGCAACATAAATATTTCCCAAAGTATCTACAGCAAGATGCCCTGGTTTCCGTAGGATATTATCCAAGGATTCTGGTGCTTCCGGGATCTGAGACAGAAAGTCTCCTGTTGCCGACAATTTCTGGATAAGCCGGTTCTCAGTATCGCTGACGTAGATGTGTTGGTTGTCAAAGGCGAGATGAATATCTTTACCGAACCGTCCTTGCGTTGAACCTTTACCTGCAAATTCACGCTCTAATTGAATAAAATCCACCGAAAAAGTGGGAGGTAATCCGACGCATAGCGAACAGAAGATGGATAAAAGTGCTAAGATAGTAGTGCGTTTTTTCATAGTTTCCTAAAAGTGTTGTAAGTTTAAATTTTTCGATTGTAGATTGCTTTTTTAATGATACGCGGTATTCGTCCCGATGTCAAGGCAAAACGTTTGCAGTCCCGTAGCACCGTAGGTTGGGTAGAACGGAAATGAGAAGGCAGATACGGGTGTTCCAAATACCTCAAATCTAACATATCGTCTTAATACATTGAAAAATAGAGTGAAACCCAACTTCATACTAATCCGGTAAGATCCGATACCCCGTACTAATCCCCGTAATCATCCCGATAACCGCCCAGAGTCCAGCGCATGTCATCTCTCCGAGAACGAGTCCAAGGAATATCGGTCTCGCACTCCGATACGCCTTCAAGCCGCCATATTTCACAATGCTAAACTTCAAGCCCCACCCCAAGAATATAGAGAACCAAAGTTTAAACGTCGCCCACGAACTCAGCATCGTATAACCGAGAGGATGCAGGGGCCACCATACAAAGGTCTGACGCATCCACATCAACCAAATCGTGAACCCGCTCCCGAATAACATAAACCCTGTGTTTGTCCAATTCGTGCTTGTTTTCGGGCTTACAAGCAGTCCCTCAAGTTGACGCATAAACCAACTACCACCGGTATAAGGTGCCCCGTGTGCATAACTAACTTTAATCGCAGAGTAATAGGAAACACCAAGTCCGATAACCATTGCAACTGCCATAGCGATAAGCAGCTGCCGTCGCTTGACGCGTGCCTCATCCGCAGCTTTTAGGCCGTTCATGATGTTCGGCATCATAAATTCACGAAGGTCTAATGTGAGACACACAGGGTGCATCATCAGCGAAGTCAACGTGGAAGGGTGAATTTTTGAGGTGCCTAAGGTCGTCAGGAAGAAACTCTGCGGTGAAAACGATGGGTTGATGAATGGGATGCCGCCGTTAATCACCTGCCACGTCAGCAGGACATACATTGCGAGCAGAAATAGGACGAAACCGAACGCGAATATGAGGGACATCCCCATCAAATGATTGAAAAACGCCAGCACACAGATACCACCAAGGAGCCCAAAGATCGTAACACCATGCGGTAAAGCTTCGTCGGAAGGACGGAACTGGAACATGCTTTTTATGTGATGTCTCGCCTTCCAGAGTGCGATGGCAACAAATGTCAGGCATGCCCCCGCTTCTTGTGCTGCACTAAATGATTTACCCGTCCACTGCACACCCGGGCCCGAAGTGAGTTGGAAACCGAGCATTACGCCCAAGAGGCATTGGAGTTTGTAGAACACAAAGAAAAACCAGATGCTAAAAGATACCTCCAGAGTGAGCAGATAACTAAACCCAACCATTGACCAAAAAATAACAATCTGAAACGGACGTAACGCGTTCCAAGGACGCTCGACGAGGTATTGATTGAGCCAGAAATCGCGGGGAACATGCGGCATGGACGGAAAAAACGTATGGAGCCCATTCATCGTATGAAGGAATACTGGGAACGCAAAGCCGAACCAGAGCGCGCTGTTTTTAAAGAGTGGACCGAGGCTACCTCTACCTTGCGCTGCCATCTCTACAGGTAACTTAACAAGTGGAAAAGCGCAGCGTTCGTATTCCACCCACTGTCTGCGAAGTAGCACCGACAGGCAGATCATCACGAAATAGACCACCAGCACATAAGCACTCCATGTTAAGATAGGAACTATCCATGCCCCCCACGGCACGGATTCTCCTGCGAATAAGCCTTCAAAGAAAGACTGCGCTGCGGTGTGATCGCGAACGACGCGCCAGTGCGGAATGTAGTGGTGGAATAGAGACTCCCAGTCGTTTTCCGGCGTAGCGAGATATTGATACGCCACCATTGGACTGAGGGCATAGCGCATCATCCCTGAAGACGGAATGCCTGCCGGTGCAATCATGATACACCAGATTGTGACGAGTTCTCCAGGTGAAAGTGCCGAGGCAGGGCGGACCTGCTTCAGGAAAACATTGATACCCAACACAAAAATTGTTAGGACAAAGAAGGGAGCGACAGGAAAGTGACCACCTGCGAGGAAGATGTTGCGGATGACGTAATCGTTATAAGGCGCAAAGAGACACTCAATAGTGGCGCATGTCAAACCGATCAGTACAGCACGCCATGTAAGACTATCCCGGGTTTGCTGCTGAATCAATTTATTGCCTTTCAAACAAGATTTCTACAGAAAAAAAAACAATAGCACAGACTTTTTACATGAACCGAAATTTTTTGTAAAAGGGATAGGTGAATTTGACGGCAGCAAAATGGGTAGGGGTGACTTTGACAATGAACACCCCGTCCGCGTCTACTTATTTAGGCGATTCAAACAATCTCGCCACCTCACATGAAAACCCTGCAACCACATCTTCACCACTAAGTGTGTCGTTGCAGGTCAGTAACTTGATGTCGGTTTCAGACCGATACACCATCACAGTCTTCGATCGGGGTGCAATGACCCATACCATCTGTGTGCCGGCTTCCAAATACGCAAACGCCTTTTCTTCAACACGATCGAACATGTCTGTTGGGGAGACCACTTCAACCGCCAGGTCTGGTGGTATCGGCGAAGCCTTGCGCCGTTCTTCCGGAATGCGATCAGTAGAAAGAAAGGCAATATCCGGTTTGAGCACCCGATCTCCTACCCGAAAACCTGTCTCTGCGAAAAACACCGCCCCGAGTTGATGCGTATGCACATACGGACCTAAATGTAAAAAGACATTTGCACCGACCAAACCGTGTTCCACTGAAGTCGCTGGCCTCTGTATCAATTCTCCTTGAACGTATTCATATCCCTCTAACCCACTTTCGAGAAATTCTTCCAACGTCATTGTAACGTTTTCGGGCAGAACTCCTTCTTCAGCGAAGTGGTGATACTCCAATAAATTCATGTCTTTACTCCCATGTCTTGTAGAAAGAGTGGTGAGCTCTATTAAAGGCGGCGAATCAGTTTTTATAGTATAACCGATGTTTATTGGAGGTGTCAAGCCGAAATTTTTTGCCGTGCTCTATTATACAGAAACATCCACCGCCAACCACATCAAAACCTTCGTCCCTTCCCCGGGCGCGCTCTCAACCTCAACGTTACCACCATGTTCCTCAAGAATCCGCTTGACATTCGCCAATCCCAGTCCTGTCCCCCTTGTTTTCCGAGTGAAGAACGGTTCAAAGAGATGTTCTAAATCTCCCTCTGGTATCCCAACCCCAGTATCTTCAACCTTGATACACACACTGTTATTCTCTGTAAACGTAGACACTTTCAGCACACCACCTTGTGGCATCGCTTCCATCGCATTCAAGACCACATTCATAAACGCCTGCTTCAATTTATCTGAATCAAATTGGATTTCTGGGGTTGCAGGTAACAAGTCTAAGACTAACTGGATTTTGTGATGTGCTAAGTTAGCTTCCATCAAATCCAAAACAGATTGTAGAACAGGCGCGAGGGGTTGTTGCTTGAGGTCAAGGGTCGAGGGACGCGCGAAGTCCATCAACCCTTTAACTATGGTGTCAATCCGTTCAATTTCCTCAAGGATATAGCGGAGAGATTGTTGGTGTTGTTCCGGCGACATTTCAGGTTTCTGCATCAACATCTGCGCTAACATCCGCATCGACGACAACGGGTTGCGAATCTCGTGTGCAAATGAGGCGGACATTTTTCCTGCTGTCGCCAACCGTTCCGCTTGAATTAACTGGTCTCTTGACTGTTTAAGGTCCCGCGTCATCTGATTAAATGCAGCAGCAAGATCACCGATTTCATCGTGTGTTTTAATCTCATACTGCTCATCCAAGTCGCCTGTAGCGACGCGCGTCGTAGAATCGACCAAAATTTTAATCGGATTCGTCAAATTCTTCCCAATACGATAACTGATGAAAGCAATCAGTGCCATAACGAGAACAGCGATGCCTAACATATACCACGTCAGGGTTCGTTTCGCTTCGGCGATCTTATCCATCGGACGCAACAAGCAGTAGAAACGCCCCGGGTTGATTGAAAGATAAAAAACTTTATAAGGCTTTCCAGCGAGCGTTACATCGTGCGTGAAAGGGGGACCATCCGCTTCTTGGAAGTGCTCTTTTACCTCACTCAACCGCATCTTTTTCGCTAAATTTGCCCAATCCCGCTCAGCATCGGAAAGCCCAACCAATGTGCTATCATTAAGCGTGTAATCGGAACCGAAAACCATAATTTCTACACTATATGCTTTCTTGACTTTCTCACTATCTTCCCGAATAAACCCAGTTTCTACAATGGTGTCGAGCCATCCTTGGGTTTCACTTGTAAACTGTTCACTGTACTTCCAAGCGAAAAGTTCAACGGTTAGCAACGGCACAAAGACAGTGACACAAGCAAAGAGGAGCAGAAATGGAAGAACAATTTTGGTTTGAATGCTATACCGACGCATCGGAACCTTCTTTTTTTAATTTTTCATACAAAATTTCGGTTTTTCTGAAATTATGCACCTTTTTACCTAACAAATCGCGTCACTAACAATAGGAACCTATTTTACTTACGAGATAACTTTAAATGCTAAGGTGGTCTTTAGTATAACCGAAAGCAGTTGACCTGTCAACTGGAGCAATTAGGATAGCAAATCTATTTGGTCGTATGTAAAGCACATTACGATTTTTCAAATCTTTACGAGAAATGCAGTTCGGCGGACAAAGATTTTAATCGAACAAAATCCTAATCAAATCTGTCTAAATAATATGTAGAAATGGAAACTTTCTGGCAACTATAGTGTGTAATCTTTAAGCTATTTTGCTTTCAATGATGGCATTACAAACTTAGGTCCCTCAAATTTAACTGCTTTCAATATGGAGGTAACACGCATGACTTATCCCCAGAAATTCGCCACCGCGTACACAGAATCGGAGCTTGAACAGATTGACGAAGATGCACTTGTCAGTCGGTTTAAGGATGGGGACACGGAGGCTTTTAATCCACTTTTCCTCAAATATGAAAAGAAAATTTATAACCTCATGTACCAGCGGGTTCGCGATAGGGAAACAGCAAAAGACCTTTGCCAAGAGGTCTTTCTGAAAGCGTTTAAAGCACTGCCCAACTTCAAAGGGGGCTCTGCGTTTTACAGTTGGATTTACCGGATTGCTATCAATTGCAGCATCGACTTTCAGAGGCAGTGTAACCGTAGTAAACTTCTTACGTTTGAAGAATTACCACTTGATGCAGACGATGTCCTAACAATGATGGATTCTCACCCATCGCCTGAGAAATTCCTCGAAGAAAAGGAACTTGGTAAAATGATTCGGAAGGCAGTGCGGAAACTTCCACCCGGTCAGCGTCGCGTTTTCAATCTACGACACCGGAGAGAACTCGCGATTAAAGAGATAGCAGTGCTGCTAAACAGATCGGAAGGCACAATTAAAACACACTTGCACCATGCACATCGGCGCCTCCAAGATATGCTGCTGCCTTATTTACGAAACGAGCCATTGGAATGGCATGGAGAAATTGAGTAGACGCTGAAATAGATATTCAAGGAAATTGTCCTACGGATCCGCGACCCGCACTACATTAAAAAGTAACCTTCGTTAACTTTCAAGCGTCTTAGAGAATCCCTGAAACGCCATTATCATCATTGCCCTGAAACACTATTAAAACACTATTAGAAGATAGGCTGAAACAATACACCGCCGAAAAAAGTAACAATTTCCTTGACACAATATTTTATATATCGTATAATTAATACCGAAACTAAGTAGCGTAGGTGGGATGGCAGAGTGGACGAATGCGGCGGTCTTGAAAACCGTTATGGCGAAAGCCATCGTGGGTTCGAATCCTACTCCCACCGCCATAAGGAGAGGTGCAGGAGTGGTTGAACTGGATCGCCTGCTAAGCGATTATGGCGAAAGCCATCGTGGGTTCGAATCCCACCCTCTCCGTTCTAATAATCATCCGTTATTAGTTGTCAGTTTTCAATAACTCGTTGTGGCAGTTTCATTTTGCTTGCACGCCACAACCGGTCTTAACTGACAACTGATAACTATTACACTGCGCGCCTGTAGCTCAGCGGATTAGAGCATCTGACTACGGATCAGAAGGCCGGGGGTTCGAATCCTCTCAGGCGCTTCAAACCCATTTGTTGGATAGAATTTGGATAGCGATTCTTTCTGGATGCGACAAGCACTTAAATTAGCGCAGCAAGCAGGTGAAAACGGTGAAGTTCCAGTTGGTGCTCTGCTTGTGAGTCGTGACACCTTAGTGGCTGAAGCACACAACTTGCGAGAATCGTGCGGCAGTCCTATTGCCCACGCAGAAATGCTCGTTATACAAGCAGCATCCGAAAAAATCGGCGATTGGCGGTTCACTGATACGACCCTTTATGTAACTTTAGAACCCTGCCCGATGTGTGCAGGCGCAATCGTATTAGCGCGTATCCCGAAGGTCGTTTACGCCACAACAGACCCAAAATCAGGGGCAGCTGGGACACTCTATAACATTCTCCAAGATGAACGGTTGAACCATTGGGTTGAAGTGGTGAGTGGCGTGTTAGCAGAAGAGAGCAGTACCCTGTTAAAATCCTTTTTTCAAGAACGTCGTCGTCCATTTTAAGGAGGGGCTATCAAAGTTCGGACATACGCACTATCCCGTCACTAACTAAAGGGTAGATAGTTTACATCAGAAGGAGAGATGCAGGAGTGGTTGAACTGGACAGTCTCGAAAACTGTTGTGGCGCAAGTCACCGTGGGTTCGAATCCCACTCTCTCCGTTTTTTCGCTTTCGCTTAATAATAGGACTCAAAAGATTTTGCTGTCGCAAAAGGTCTAAGTTTTGCGGCTTGTGGGGCAGTAGCTCAGTTGGGAGAGTGCATCCCTCGCACGGATGAGGTCACGGGTTCAAATCCCGTCTGCTCCATACTTAATGGTTTTCAGTTTTCAGTCGTCAGTTATCGTTTAAAGAGGGAGCTTGTCGAGCTAAACTCGCTCTTAACTGACAACCGAACTGACAACTATAAAACGGAGAGATGCAGGAGTTGGCTGAACTGGCATGATTGGAAATCATGTGTGCTGTTTTGCAGTACCGTGGGTTCGAATCCCACTCTCTCCGCCAGTTTTTGAATAATTAACGCCTTGGCTATGCTAGGTGGGGAGGTAGCGGTGCCCTGTATCTGCAATCCGCTAAAGCAGAACTGAATCCCCAAGATGCGGCCTGTTTCTGTGGGGCCTGTCCCGCGCACGTGGTGTTGATGGTTGGGTCTTGAGCAACGAGTGCTTGTTGAACCCCGTCAGGTCCGGAAGGAAGCAGCGGTAGATGAGTTCCTCGTGTGACGCAAGGGTGCCTGGCCTGAGCTAACGATGTGGGCAACGCCTGGAGGAACTTGTCAACCTTGGGTGCATAGTCATCTTTCGGGCGTATTCGTTGGACTGACCACACCGCATGCCTAAACTCGGGTCGTACAAAAAAGGATTGCCTAATGTCTTACGAGGTTCTCGCCCAAAAATGGCGTCCCCAAAACTTTAGTGATGTTGTCGGACAGGAGCACGTTACGACAACGCTAAAGAATCAGATCTTATCTGGACGTATCGGGCATGCCTACCTTTTCTGGGGACCACGTGGCACTGGTAAAACCACAGTCGCTCGCATTCTTGCCAAAGCCGTCAACTGTCCCAACCGATTTCAAGAAACCGAATTTGACTCCATCAAGACCGCTGAACCCTGCAATCAATGCGAATTTTGTAACGACATCTCCCAAGACAGATCCTTCGATGTCATTGAGATGGATGCCGCCTCCAACCGCGGTATTGATACAATCCGAGACCTCCGTGAAAACGTCAAACTCTCGCCAGCCACCTGTACCTACAAAATCTACATCATAGATGAAGCGCACATGCTCTCACCGGAGGCATTCAACGCCTTGCTGAAAACGCTTGAAGAACCGCCCTCGCATGTCATATTCATCATGGCAACAACTGAACATGCCAAGATCCCAAAGACAATCAGTTCTCGCTGTCAAGATTTCGATTTCCGACACCTCGAAGATCAAAAGATAATCGAACGCCTACAATTACTCATCAAGGAGGAAGATGTTTCAGCTGATTTGGACGTACTCACCCTTATCACTCGCCAATCCGAGGGGTGCTTACGGGACGCAGAAAACCTATTAGAACGGCTTATATCTTCTGTAGGCAAGGATTTGACGGTTGAAACCGTTGAACAGACTATCGGACTTAGTTCGAGCTCGCTTCTTGGGGAACTTACGGCGGCAATTACGGAAAGAAATCTGGCAAAAGGATTAAAAACACTAAACAATCTAATGAAACAAGGAACTGATTTGTCGCAATGTTTAGATCAACTGATAGGCCATTTCCGAGACCTCCGGCTTTTGGCTATTGATAATGCCCTTAGTGAACAGATTCAGAGTCCGAGATCAGATCTGCCTAAACTCAAGCAGGAGGCAGAACGCATGTCCGTAGGTCGGCTCTCACGGATTATCAAGATTTTGATGCACACCAGTCGCGATATCAAACAATACGGTTATCCTCAACTTCAATTAGAGACAGCACTCATTCAACTAAACTCGCTCGAAGAAGGCATCCCACTTGAGGAAATTCTCAAAAAATTGTCTGCGTTGGAACAGAAGTTTGATTCAGCAGGACTTTCCGCAACGGTGCAATCCGCGCCACATCCACAAGAGACATCACCACAGAGGTCTCTTCTCACAAACCAGGATACCCCTACCGCTAAGGAAACAGCAAGGACACATTACGAAGAACAAACCCCAACGCCATCTTCATTGGACTTAAACACGTCAACTTCTTTTTCTGTCTCACCTGGACACCAAGAGCTAGCAAATCTGCCATCATTTTGGGACACGGTAAAATCAAAACTCCCAGTAAAACTCAGGCACGGCTTGTTAGAGGGGGCTGTCCCCACTGTGAACGGCGCAAACAGAGTCCAAATCGCATGTTCACCCTCATACCTTTCCATGATAGTAGAGAAAGACAAAGAAGCCATAGCCGAAACACTAACGCAAGAAGTCGGTAAACCTGTGAAAATTGAGTTAGTTGCCTTAGATACCGTCCCGCAAACGATAGCCGCCGAGGATGAGACAAAGGAAGCGACGCGAAAGACACCGCTCATGCGTAAACTTGAAGCCCAAGATGATCCACAACTTAAAACCGCACTCGAACTTTTTGAGGCAACAGTTGTTGAAACCCAATAATCGCTTCTTTCCAAATTGGAGAAGCAGATTCTATAAGGAAATTTCTAACGTTCCAAGCATTTTTGTAACAAAACCAAAATTCACACAGATATGATACAAAGCCGCTTGGGGATAGGACCAGAATTATGAAGATGAATGACCTGATGAAACAGGCACAGCAAATGCAAAAGCGGATGCTTGAAATTCGAGAGGAACTCGCAAATCGCACCGTTGAAGCAACCGTCGGCGGCGGAATGGTAACCGCTGTTGTCAATGGACAACAGGAAGTTGTATCGCTCCGTATTACACCGGAAGTCGTTGATCCAGAAGATACAGAAATGCTCGAAGATCTAATCGTCGCAGCTGTCAATGAAGCACTGCAACAATCACAAGAAATGATGTCAGCAGAAATGAGCAAATTAACCGGTGGCATTAAAATTCCAGGGCTCCCGTAATAAGAAGCGTAAAAGGTGAAGGCACAAGTGTCTCTACCTCATCATGAACTGGACTGACGCAGCCCCTTCGCTAGCGAGGTTTCCAACCTTGCCAACTGCGTGTAATATGTAGGGATCCATAGAAAAATTGCGTAAGTCCTAATGAAGATTAAGAATTTAGATGGGTAATCTCGTTGATGCGCTAACAATGGTAGGACCTTTTGCCAAACCGAAGTAGGTATCGGCACGACATCACCCTATTGCTCTTTTAATCCTCATCTCTGCTGTGGGAATTAGCACAAAAAATCTATGCAAGAATACCCAAAACCGCTGGCGAAACTCATCACAGAGCTCCAAAAGCTGCCAACGATTGGTCAGAAGACAGCACAACGCTTAGCGTTTTTTATGCTAAAGTTACCGGACACCGAGACTGCTCAAATTGCTGAAGCTATCGCGCAAGTGAAAAAAGAGTTGTGTTACTGTGACGTATGTGGCACTATTACCGACACAAATCCGTGTTACATCTGTACAAGCCCACGCCGCGATCGGCAGGTAATCTGCGTTGTTGAAGAATCCGATGATCTTTGGGCAATCGAACGGACCAACGGTTATAAAGGGCTTTATCATGTACTTGGTGGTGTTCTTTCACCGCTTGACGGGACTGGGCCCGATGAACTCGGAATTAACACGCTGTTTCAACGAATTCAAACTGCCGCTGTAAACGCAGAACCGGTGCAAGAAGTCATCCTCGCGACAAACTGGACAACAGAAGGACAAGCGACGGCACTCTATCTTACACAACACTTGGAAGCGTTTGAAATCGCTATCACTCGAATCGCTTACGGTATTCCTGTCGGTGGTGATTTGGAGTACATCGATGAGGTAACCCTCGCAAAAGCATTGGAAGGCAGACGAAAAGCTTAAATGAAAAAGCAGTGGTTCACAGTACTTTTAGTCGGTTTCTGTTACAGCATATTGAGTATTGCATGCGCGGAATCAGACGTAAATAGTCCAAACGCTGAATCAAGAAACACTGATCGAGTTCGGGCAAGTACGGCACGCGCAGCGAGTGCCACTTTCGATGCACAGCGCGCCTTTGCAATGTTGAAGAAACAGTGCGAATTTGGACCACGACCGCCGGGTTCCGCAGCGCATAATGAAACGCGGGATTATCTGTTCACGGAACTCCAGAAATACGCGAACAGCGTAGCCTTCCAACCGCATCAGTATGAAACTGGAGAGGTAACGCTTCAACTGAACAATATTTTGGCAGAATTCGGAACACCGACCAGTGGGGAGACACTTTTACTCGCAGCACATTGGGACACGCGTCCCTTCGCGGATAGAGACCCAAAGTCAGAAAATCGAGACAAACCTATCCTTGGTGCCAACGATGGTGCCTCTGGTGTCGCTGTCCTTCTTGAAATTGCGAGAGTCTTAAAAATACACCCCCCGCCGCGTCGAGTTGTTATTGTTCTTTTCGATGGCGAGGACTATGGCAGATCCATTGAGCACATGTTTATCGGCTCCCGATTCTTCGCGCGAAATATGGGAAGATGGAAACCGGACTATGGAATTCTGCTGGATATGGTTGGAGACAAGGATTTAGCATTCCCAATAGAACGCTATTCTTGGAACGCAAATCAGGGGTACACCGAAGCAATTTGGCGACGCGCGGCAACACTCGGTTTAACACCGTTTCAATACCGCTTAGGGGATGCAATCATGGACGATCACGTTCCATTAATCGAGGTAGGGATCCCGATGGTTAATATTATAGACTTCACCTATCCGTATTGGCACACAGTCGAAGATACAGTCGACAAATGTAGTCCGAAAAGCTTAGAAGTCGCTGCCATGCTTGTTATTAGCATCATTTATGATGGACTTTAATTAGCCGTCAGCCATCAGTAGTCAGCCGTCAGTTAATACTTGTGGCGATCACAAATGTTTTCACTGCCACAAAAATTCTCTTAACTGATAGTTCTCACTGCGAAGCAAACCGATTGCTGAAAGCCACTAAAAAAGATGAACACCTATAACAAACATTATGACGTTATCGTAGTTGGTGCAGGGCACGCAGGTTGCGAAGCCGCACTTGCCGCCGCACGAATGGGCTGCGAAACACTCATCGTCACCATCAATCTGGATACCATCGCGAAAATGTCCTGCAACCCTGCGATTGGTGGACTTGCCAAGGGGCATCTCGTTAAAGAGATAGACGCGCTTGGCGGTGAGATGGCAAAAAACATTGATAAAACTGGGATCCAATTCCGCCGTTTGAATACTAAAAAGGGACCAGCAGTTCGCTCAAGTCGCGCACAAGCCGACAAAAAAGCGTATCAAGACGAGATGAAACGAGTCCTTGAAGCACAACAACGCCTTGATATCAAGCAGGTATTGGTTGAAGAGCTGCTCGTGGAAAACGGGCAATGCATTGGAATCCTCAGCCAGACTAAAACCGCTTATTTCGCGCAGACTGTGATTCTGACCACCGGTACCTTCCTGAAAGGTATAATTCACATCGGGGACGTATCATATAGTGCGGGTAGGGCAGGCGAATCTTCCGCAGAGAAACTCTCAGAAAGTTTTTTGAGCCTTGGATTTGAGATCGGCAGACTCAAAACCGGCACGCCACCGCGCGTCAATGCCCAGACGGTTGCTTTCAACCGGATGGAGATCCAACCCGGTGATGAAAACCCTCTCCCCTTTTCATTCTCAACCGAACGAATTACGCAACCCCAACTCCCGTGTTATCTAACTTACACAAATGAAAAAACACACGATGTCATCCGCGAGAATCTTCACCGATCCGCGATGTATAGCGGTCGCATTGTCGGTATCGGTCCCCGTTACTGCCCTTCAATCGAGGATAAGGTCGTCCGCTTTGAAGAAAAAACAGAGCATCAAGTCTTTGTGGAACCAGAGGGACGAGATACCGATGAGATTTACCTCAACGGCATCTCTGCAAGTTTGCCCGAAGACGTGCAGGTGGAGATGGTACATAGCATCAAGGGATTGGAAAATGCTGAGATCATGCGCTTCGGATATGCAGTGGAATACGATTTCGCACCAGCAACCCAATTAAAACCGACGCTTGAGACCAAACGGGTACCGGGACTCTATTTCGCTGGACAACTCAATGGCACCACGGGGTACGAGGAAGCCGCCGCACAAGGACTTATGGCGGGAATTAACGCCGCCTTAAAGGTCAAAAGTGAGCAACCGCTTATTCTTGACAGATCACAAGCCTATATAGCTGTCCTTATCGATGATCTCGTTAGTTTAGACATCCGTGAACCTTACCGTATGTTCACATCGCGTGCTGAATACAGGTTAACGCTGCGAGAAGACAACGCGGATCTGCGACTCACCGAAATTGGCAGACAGATCGGACTGGTTGATGATAATACATATCACCGGTTCCAAAAGAAAGTAGAGGACATTCAGACAGAATTGAAACGGTTGCAACAGACACGTCTCAACCCAAACACTGCGACGCTCGATAACTTGGCGGGCATCCGCGAGACAGGTGAGCTAAAGCAACCGACATCGTTGGCGGAACTTCTAAAGCGTCCTGAACTTCGTTACGAGCAGATAAGCCAGATTGCGCCGTCCTCTGAAATTCTGTCACCACTCGTGGCAGAACAGGTGGAAATTCAGATTAAATATGACGGATATATTCAACGACAACAGCGACAGATCCACCAATTCAAAAAATTGGAAAATTTCCGAATTCCTGATACGTTTGATTACACCGATGTTCACGGATTAAAGACAGAAGCGCGCGAGAAACTTGCGAAGATTCGGCCCACCTCTATTGGGCAAGCATCGCGTTTGCCCGGTGTTTCGCCAGCAGACATCTCGGTTTTGACGGTTATCCTTCATCAACACAACGCGCAATAATCTGGGTGCATAGCAATTGGCGAAGTACGAGCAACATTTAAAAGAGACATTCAATCATTACGGATTTCCATTAACAGCGCATCAGGTAGCACAATTTGACCGATATCGCACCGAGCTGCTGCAGTGGAATGAACACATTAACCTGACAGCGATCACAGATAATGACGAAATTATTCATAAACATTTTCTTGATTCGCTGAGCGTCTTGGAACACATCTCACTAAAAACAGGCGATTCCGTGATTGATATTGGAACAGGTGCCGGATTTCCAGGGATTGCGTTGAAAATTTACATCCCTGACATACGCTTAACGCTCGTTGAATCGTCGAAAAAGAAGGTAGGTTTTCTAAAATTTCTGGTTCCACAATTGGACCTGCACCGAAAAGCCACCGTTGAAATCCTCGCTGAACGTGCGGAAGTCTGTTCGCAACAGCAGGAACACATTGGAAAGTACGATTGGGTATTTACCCGTTATGTCGCAGCGATTCGAGACTCCGCTGTATACTGCATGCCTTTGCTGAAACCGGCCGGAAAGTGGGTAGCGTATAAGTCTGGTGAAGAAACAGTCAAAGCTGAAATTGACGAAAGTGCTACGTGTCTTAGGGCACTCGGCGGAACAATTGAAAATGTCCTCCAAAACCCAAAGTTGGATCGGAGTTATATTGTGATGCGTCGCGTCAAGCTATAGAACAGAATTCACCGTGATTTTTTTCTATGTTTAGCACGTTCCATAGGAATTACAATAGTATCTCATATTACAGTGATTCAAGGCGAAATCATAAAAATACAAAACGCTGACTAAAAATACTAAGGAAAATACTATGAATTTCGAGACAACGATTGGGGGAGAAAATATTTCCATTCTTCACGTAGAAGGGAAAATTCTTGGAAATGCGGCAGATGTGTTTCGTAGAGAAATGAACGAGCAACTTCAAACTGGGCGTGATAAGTTAGTGGTTAATCTAATGAACGTTCCATTAATCGATAGCAGCGCATTAGGCGCAATCGTGATCACTTTGAAGTCCTGTCAGCAATCAGGCGGAAAGTTAGTTCTACTCAACCCACAGAAAGCCGTTAGGGAAGTTTTGGAGGTAACGCAGCTCAACACCGTCATTGAGATTTATGATACGGAGGAAGGCGCGTGCGCCGCTTTCACATAGAGACTTGATCCAAGACAACACGTAGCGTGTTGCTTGATGACTCTCGATATTAAATAGAAAACGCGCCAGTCAATTAACGTGGCGAACATAAAAGATAAAAATCCTACGAAGCGCTCTCGGTTTAAGGTGGGTTTACGCGGTCAACAGGTGGTTCTATTCCTGTTAGTCGCCCTGATGCCGTTGTTTGTCGTTTCATTAACCATCAAGTTTTTAGGTGAAAATGCGCTAAAAGAGACCGTTGGCGAAAACCTCGTTCTTCTTGCACAAGAAAAACTTGCCCGCGCAGACAATGCCATCTCCGAAAAAATTAAAAAGATACAGGTAGAACTTCCAAATATTCAATCAGCAGTTGTCTATTCAAATACTGCTAATGACAAACAGATCGTATTTCTCAGCGCATGGGAACGGCTTGAAGATAGCATCCGTTTGCTTGAAACGTATGCAGGCTATAAAACCGAAGTAACCATTACCAACGCCTTCGGGTATGTCCTTCGCTCGAACAACCAACGACTGGATTACGACACAACAAAAATGCTCCCACACCAAGTGCAGGACAGGCATTGGTGGCAAAGAGCCTATAACAATGGCATAGGTTACCCTTTTGTGGAAGATGTCATCTATGATCAAACGCGGGGCGTGCATCTTCTGCCAATTGCATTGCCAATTGTTGATGAAGAAAAAAATAAGGCGGTGGGTGTGTTGAGAACGTTTCTATTTCTACCTGAACTCACCAGTTTCGTTGAATCACGACCAGAATTGGCAGAAACATACGCGATTTTAACGAACGAATCTGGCAAGATTGTTGCCGCCTCACCTCAAAGTGGGTATCAAGTAGACAGTTATATAGAGATGAGCAACGCTGCAGAGGAGGCAATTATTGAGGCAAAAAAGGGCGTTGACGGAAAGTTTTACGATTATGAACCGGAAGGTGAGACCGATGCTTTTGCTGAACCGCGCGTCTATGGTTGGGCACGGACACAACCTTTAAATACAGAACCTTGGAAGGTTCAACAGAACTTTAGTAACTGGATCGTCTTTACTTCGCGTCCTATTTCCTCCGCTTACGCTGGTGTTGTCGAACTGAACAGATATATTTTTTATGTTACCATTGCGTCAAGTTGTATCGTTATACTAATTGCGTGGTGGGCGGCACAGCGGATAGCAACACCGATACTGAAAGTGGCACAAGCAGCACGTAACGTTGGGCGAGGCGAATTCGACAGCGAAATTACTGTTGACAGTGATGACGAAGTCGGTGTTCTTGCCGAAGAATTCAATGAGATGCGTCGGAATCTGAAAACCGCGGTCGATCAACTCACGCAGGAAGAAAGGAAACTTACAGCTATCGTAGACAATCTCGGAGAAGGTCTGATTGTTGTTGAACCTACTGGACGGGTCCTGTACGTCAATCCTGTGGCTGAGCGTCTTCTGAATCTCGGAAATACCGCTGATTACGAGAACTTTATCGCTATTGACACAGGCGCAGGTACAGTCAATTGGAGGAAAACATCTGAAAGTGCCGGGGACACAAAAACAGAGACAAGAACGGTTGAAACGAAAATTTTGTCTTCCTCTCAACGTGAGATGTCACAACACCAAACAATGATTGTTGAGATAAATGTCAATGGAAATCAATCAAACGGGGACAGCTCCCGGATCCTCCGCATGATATCAAGCCATTTCCCTGATGAACATAACAACGTTGCTGGCACTGTTTATGTTTTCGATGACATTACGAATGAACACGAAATAGAACAAATGAAGTCGGAGTTCGTTTCCCTTGTTTCGCACGAATTGCGAACACCGCTGACATCCATCATCGGATTTATTTCGCTAATACTTGATGGGAAAACCGGCAAAATTAATCAGAAACAACACGAAAGTCTGAGTCGAGCGCATCGCCAATCGAAACGACTCGCCGCCCTTATTAATGATCTACTTGATGTTTCCCGAATTGAAGCGGGACGCATTGAACTGAAGCAAGAGCACGTAAAAATAGACTGGATAGCCGAACGCAGAATCGAAGAACTTCGTCCACAAGCAGATGAGAAAGCGATCTCTCTACTCTTGAAGGCACAATCTAATCTGCCATCAATGATTGGGGACGCAGATCGAATTGGACAAATTTTTGTTAATCTCATCGGAAACGCTATCAAATTTACACCAGACAATGGAAAGGTGACGGTCCGAATATCAAAAACTCAGCAGAATGGGAGCCTTACCGAAGGAGTTCACGCTGAAGTCGTTGACACAGGACCCGGAATCCCTACTGAAGAGCGGGAAAAGGTTTTTGATAAATTCCAACAACTTGGGAGCGTTCAGACTCGACAATCATACGGTGGCACTGGCTTAGGGCTTTCAATCGCCGCTGGAATCGTTGAAGCACACGGTGGACGCTTATGGGTGGATGCTGGCGATGATGGAATAGGGTCCAACTTCCAGTTTTTCATCCCGTTGGAAAAGAGGAAAAATGGCTGAAACGATTTTGGTTGTCGATGACGATCTCGATATCCTCGAATTGCTAAAGATGAATCTCGAACCGGAGGGCTACAACGTACGGACTGCAAATGACGGTGAGAGTGCAGTACAAAGCGTATATATGGATCCGCCGGATCTTATCCTTCTTGATGTAATGATGCCACATAAAGATGGCCTCCAAGTCATTGAAGAATTGAAGGATACGGAACACACAAAAAACGTGCCAGTCATTTTACTCACTGCCCGTGGACAGACGGAGGATAAAGTCCGCGGTTTGGATACCGGCGCAGACGATTATATCACGAAACCTTTCGATCTCCGTGAAGTAACGGCACGGGTCGAAGCGGTTTTAGGCAGAACTCGACCCATTAAATATATCAACCCGTTAATGCATGCGATGGGGGACGGGTTCAGTGAAGAAGGGGTACAACGACTCGCCGGGCACCTTCAAGCCGCTGCCGCTATTCAAAGAAAATTATTACCGGAACAGGCACCAACTCTTGAAGGATTCGACATTGCAACCCTGCTTCAAAGTTCAACATCTGTCTCTGGCGATTTCTATGATTTTATTCCGTTGAACGAAACACAGGTAGGGATCGTTCTTGGGGATGTAAAGGGTAACGGCATTCCGGCAGCACTCTTAATGGTAATGATTCGGACAGCACTCCGTTTACTCTGTCATGAGGAAGATACCCCCGCATCGATCCTCAAACGGATTAATGACTTAGTGGTACAGGACACCGAAGCAGATCTATTTGCAACAATGATTTACGGCATATTGGACATAACGAGGGCAACTTTCACATATTCAAATGGAGGACACTGCTACCCATTCCATCAGAAGAATACGCAAGAGATGACACTCCTAAAAACTGGGGGCATGTTGATAGGCGCGTTTGAAGAAGCAACATTTGCAAGCGAGACCTGTTCGTTATCTCCTGGCGATGCCCTCCTTTTTTATACCGACGGTATCACTGAAACAGCTGCCAGCGATAGCACAGTTGCCGGTGAAAATCAGGGAGCGTCTACAAAGTCAGTACAAGATGACGCGTTCCAAGATGTGATACCGATGGATATGTTTTACGGTGGAGACAGACTCGCCGCCTGCCTTTCCAAAAATGCTGCATTGCCAGCATCAGCGTTATGTGAAACAGTTGTTGACGATTTAGCAGTGTTTAGTGGAAGCACAACACCTCATGACGACAGAGCATTAATCATTATCAAACGAGACACTTAAATTAAGACGGGCGGTAGGGGCGAGGTCACCTTGCGGAAACACCCAAGCAAAAACCCCTACCGTATAATGTATTTTTGGCATAATGAATCTTAACAGTGCCAAAACTTGGCAAAAATAACGAAAGGCGGGATCATTCCCAAACCCCGTCTTGTAGGGGTTTCCTTTGGAAAGTATCCAACGGGAACTCAAAGAAGGAGCTTCAAACGTGGGTGAGAGAACTAAACAGATTATTACACTTTCTCTCCCAAGTTCAATGCAACATGTTGATCTGCTCAAGGTTGTTGTCACGGAGATTTTGAAAGAGACTGATTTTACCGAGGACATACAAGAGCAGATTAATCTTGCTGTCATTGAAGCGGGTACAAACGCAACCAAGCATGGCAACGAAGAGGATCCGGGCAGAAAAACTGCTTTTCAGCTAATTCTCGCTGAGGATAAACTAACCATTGACACCGAGGACGAAGGCGGAGGATTTACACCCAAAGATACTGAAACTGAACACGTCATCACGCTTACGCTCCCAAGTTCAATGCAACATGTTTACCTACTTGACGTTGTTGTCACGGAGATTTTGAAAGAGACTGATTTTACCGAGGACATACAAGAGCAGATTAATCTTGCTGTCATTGAAGCGGGTACAAACGCCATCAAGCACGGCAACAAAGAGGATCCCAACAAAAAAGCCACCCTCCAATTCACTCTTGCTGAGGATAGACTGGCGATCCTCATTAAAGACGAAGGGGTCGGGTTTACACGCAAAGAAGTCGCCGATCCCCTTGATCCAGAGAACCTACTCAAAAGTAGTGGTAGAGGTTTATTTTTGATGGAAGCCTGTATGGACTCTGTAACTTACGAAGCCAATGGCACCATTATCAAAATGGTTAAATATAAGGAAACCCCATAATCCTATTCAGTACTCAGTGATCAGTTAAGAAGTGTCTTGTGGCAGTAACAATAAAAGTAACCGCCACAGGTGTTTAACGCTCACTGTGGGGCAAACTGAAAGCTATTAACTGACAACTATTCCTATTAGAAAGTCGCCGAACCTACTTTATAGGAAGATATTTATTTAGGGAACCGAAAATCGAAATTATACTTCAGGTTTGGGCGTATATTCAACCTTCAAGGAACTTCTATGCAAGTCAACCTTCGACACAAGGGCAGTATTACAATTCTGGATATTGAGGGAAGAATTATTGGAGCAGATGCCTTAGCTCTCAAAGCCATCATTGATCAACAAATTCAAGCAACAGATAGTGAAGATGAGCAAGGCGAGAAACTCAATTTAATTCTGAATATGGAGCGGGTCCAGATGATGGACAGCTCCGGCTTAGGAGCTCTTGTCGCTTCTCATACCGCCATCCGACGCGGTGGGGGGAACGTCGTACTCTTGAACCTCGGCGGCAACGTCAGAAGTCTAATTGTCATGGCAAAGCTGATGACAATTTTTGACTGCTACAATACAGAAGCTGAAGCGATAGCCGGAATTATGAAGTCCTAAATGTTTCGCACCAGGATAAAAACATGGAAACGCGTATCTCTAAAGACACTGAACAGAGTGTTAGTCTGTGGCACAAATGTACCCAGTGTCAAGAGTTTGCTTTTAGGAGTGAACTCGAACGTAACCTCTATATCTGCTCATACTGTGGCGCACTGTTCCCACTACTTGCTGAAAAACGGCTTGAGTTCCTGTTAGACGATCTAACAACCGCGGAAATCAGAGTTACCGAGAACACGGGGCTTATTGCCGAAGGGATGATTTCAGAGCATCCCACTTGTCTATTCATCGCAGATATGGATGTACTCCCTACTGAGATTGATATTTCTTTCTTTCTCTCAGCAATTGAAAGTGCCTTGCAAAAACAGATTCCATTGATTACAATTATCGCGTGCCAACCAAACGGGTCGCGACCAGCACTGACAGAAATCACCTACTTGACAATGCAGATGGAGCGGTTAGCGGAGGCATCACTTCCCCACATCACTGTTTTAACTGAAACAGAGGTGTATCCACTCGCTACGCATCTCCCCGTCGGCGAATTAATTATCGCAGAGGGCGCAGCACCCACTAAAAAGACAGCACCACCGAATTTACAACCCGCACTGCACGCACCAGAAGAACAACTGCTGACGCAGACACCGCCATTAGAAACAGACGTAGTGCCTAACATAAGTGTTGATTGCTATGTCCCTCGTGAAGAGCTACCGAATACGCTCGGATTATTTCTGAAATTCTTTTTTGTAGGGGCGAGGTAACCTCGCCTCTACGGGAACCACGCCTTCCATAAAGGATATTGCCATGATAACAACCAGGGCGGTTGAGAATCGCGCCTCCTTCGCTACACAGAAATTTGAAGAAATCTTCGGTAGCCCATCCACATTCACCGCATCAGCCCCCGGCAGAGTAAACCTCATCGGTGAACACACAGATTACAACGATGGTTATGTGTTCCCCGTCGCGATTGATAAGTATCTCAATATCGCCGCACGTCAACGAACTGATAGATACGTCAGGTTACACGCCTTAGATGTCAAAGATTCTTACGAATTCAGTCTTAGCAGCCTCCCGTCTACTGAACAGGCACCTGCATGGAGCCATTATCTCATCGGGGTCGCGTTCCTCCTACAAGCATCTGGGAAAAAAATATCTGGTATAGATGCCGTCATCGCAGGCGATGTCCCAATCGGGGCGGGATTGAGTTCCTCAGCAGCGCTTTCAGTCTCAGCAGCACTCACTTTTTTAACTGCCAGTTCTGAGGACTCATCACCTGAAAATCCACTAAAACCCGAGATTGATAACAAAGAACTCGCCGCATTGTGCCAACAGGTAGAACACGAATTTGCGGGTGTTAATTGCGGTATTATGGACCAGACCATCTCCTTGCTCGGACGGGAAGACCAAGCACTCTTCCTCGACTGTCGCTCGCTTGAACACGAGCATATCCCCCTCAATTTGAAAGCGCATCATATTGCCATTTGCAACACGAAAGTCAAACGCGAGCTCGCTGCTTCTGAATATAATAAACGACGTGCAGAATGCGAAAGAGGTGTTGACATCCTCAAACAATGGTTACCCGGTATCTCCTCGCTCCGCGATATTTCGCTAACAGATTTCAAAAAATATGAAGATGAACTTCCGGCATTAACACAAAAGAGATGTCGGTATGTGATTGAGGAGAACACGCGCGTTCTCGATGCTGTCTCCGCGCTTAAGACGCTAACAGACGAATCGCTTGGACAATTCGGTAGACTCATGAACGCATCACACAAAGGATTGCGGGACGATTACGAAGTTAGTTGCGCAGAGTTAGATCTGCTTACTGACCTCGCACGCAGCATCGAAGGCGTGATCGGAAGCCGAATGACAGGGGCTGGTTTCGGTGGATGCACAGTCAGCATCGTTCACGAAGACGCTTTAGAAACGTTCCGAACGCTCGTGACCACGGAATACTACAAACAGATCGGCATTGAACCCGAAATTTATCTCTGTAATGTCAGTGGCGGTGCACAAGTTTTTTGGGAATAATGTGGTTATCGGTTATCAGTTATCGGTTAAAGAGGTATTTGACTTATCTAAGCCATTTCTTAACTTTAACCATCAACTCGCCTACAGATACTTTTGCTAAGGCGCGAGTTGATGGTTAAAACTGACAACTGACAACTGATAACTGATAGCTATTAAAAAAAATGAATTACAGCATCGGCGTTGACCTCGGCGGAACAGACATCAAGGCAGGATTAGTTTCATCAGTAGGTGATATTTCTTGCCGCGTCATTCTTCCGACAGATGTTGAAGTAGGCGGTCCTAAATTCGTGGCGGCTCGAATCGCGGAAGCTGTTCGTCAAGTACTTGTGAAAGCACCCGAAAATCACCGGGACACAAGTGAGATTTGGATCGGATTAGGAGCACCCGGACTTATCATCGCTGAAACAGGTGTTGTCCATTTTTCGCCTAACTTCCCCGGCTGGACTGACATACCACTCGTCGACTATGTGAATACTGAACTGGCGAAATTGAGCATCCCGAAGGATGCTGTAAAGCGTAACTCACAAATCAAAAACTACAAGCTCATATTAAAGGGTATGGATAACGACGTGAACGTGATGACATTGGGGGAGTTTCGTCACGGTGCTGGTGTCGGATATGAAAGCATTGTTGCACTAACGCTCGGTACAGGTGTCGGTGGAGGTGTTGTCATTGATGGGCAACTCTATCATGGAAGTCAAAATACTGCGGGGGAACTCGGACATACGATTGTTGACCCCAACGGACGTTACTGTGGCTGTGGCAATCAGGGCTGTCTTGAGGCGTATGCTGGCGCGAAAAATATCGTTGAACGTACTGAAGAAAAAATCAAAACAGGACGAGAGACGATTTTACTCGGTGAGGTTACAAACCGTGCCAACACCGGAACATCACTAACACCACGGCAAATAGCGGAGGCAGCCCAAGCAGGCGACCAACTCGCAATAGAAATTTTTGCTGAAACAGGACGGTATATCGGCATCGCGCTTACCTCAATAGCGCATATTCTCAATCCACAAATCGCAATCATCGGGGGAGGCATCGCCGAAGCCGGTGAAAAACTCCTTTTTGAACCGATTCGCGCTGAACTCGCCAAACGTGCCATGGACATTCCAGCAGAAATGAAAGTCGTAAAGGCACACCTCGGAAATGATGCCGGCATTGTGGGTGCAGCGATGCTCGCCTTTGAAAGTCAGAAATCGGTGTTGTAAAACGTAATCCTCAGATTTCTCATAAACCTACCTTGGAGAAAAAAATGAAAAATAAAATAAATCCGTTACAAATTTTAACAGTCCTTTGTTTGTCGCTAATTCTGCTGAGTTGTTCAAAGGTTCCAGATTTCATCAAAGACACCTTCCAACCAGAGATGATTGTCCCCGTGTTCGACCCAGATGCTCATATCATGCCACAGACCGGCACTGTCGGCTATGTTAAAAACGGTATCACAGCAATGGCTGTCCCACTCAACGATGTGAAGGCTGTTGACGCGTTCGGTGTTATCATTTATAACCGGACTAACCACTGGATCTCCTTCAAAAAGGAGGATTGTCAGATGTTGGATGGGACAGGAAACGTTACGAAGACAATCGATAAGTCACAGGAATCCTTTTACTTAAAAAAGAATTTCAAACCGAAGCTGCCGCCTGAGTTTGGAGCAGAAGTGTTTCGATGGGACAAAACTATTCGGGTACAAGGTGCCCCGGCGGTCCTCCCCAGACAAGACCTCGAGAGAACGACAGTGATGCCGGGCCAACATGCGAAATTCTTCCTCTATTTCCGTAAACGAAGCATTAATTATAGCAACTTGCGAATCATTGTCCCAAGAATCACAAGTGATTTTAATGAACAGCAAACGACATTCGTCTTCAAATTCAGGGTGCAACGCGGCTAAATACGCGTGCGCGAAGCGGAAATTCCGAGAAAAGGTTGTACGAGGTGCTAAAGTTGGGAAGTTTCAAAGTGTGCGAAAGTTTCAATACTTCACTTTACGAACTTTACGGACTTTAGAACACTTTATAGACTGCCTTTGCCTGCTCTTTCTTCTACTCTGTGTGAGCTGCAGCCTGCCCGAAGGTGAAGTTGCACAGCCGGTTGAAATTCTACCCTCAAACCGCGAACGGAATGCCCCACCTATATTGGGGGTCCGTTATATTGAAACACTCGGTGGAACTGGACAAGGAGCAGGTGAATTTCGGACCCCATTGGGACTCACTATAGACGAGGCGGACAGGATTTACATCGCCGACGCTGGTAACAATCGGGTGCAAGTGATTGACGATGCTGGGAATTTCATGACGGAATTCGGAAGTCGCGGGTGGCAAACAGGGGAATTTGACCATCCAACAGACATCGCTCTGAGTTTCCAACGTAGTTACCGCCTCTATGTAGCAGATACAGGCAACAATCGAGTACAATACTGCAATTTCGTTGACCGTATTTTCTATCCACTCAGTGAAAGTGTAGATGATATTCTATTAGACCGACCCGAAGGCATCGGGATCGGGCGAAATGGCGAGGTTTACGTCGTTGATACAGGCAATCACCGCTGGGTTGAATTTAATGTCGCAGGGGTACCCGTTGTCGCACGCGGAAGTTTCGGGAGTGGTAAGGAACAACTCTGGAACCCAACAGACTTGGACGTTGATGCGCACGGAAACGTTTATATTGTTGATACAGGTAACCACCTCATTAAAAAATATGACTTCAGTGGCAACCCTATCAATACATGGGGCGGCGAAGGCGACGCGCTTGGACAACTACGCGAACCGAAGTGCATCACCTTGGACGAATGGAATTATCTTTATGTAACAGACAGCGGCAACCGACGTATCCAAGTCTTTGCGCCTGATGGCAAAACCATCACAGAATTCAGTGCCGCTGCGCTCTTAGACCCGGCAGGCATCGCCGTCTCAAAAACAGGACGTGTCTTTGTGAGCGATGCCGAAGCGAATGACATAAAGGTGTTTCAGATTTTTCGTAAGGAATAGTTATCGGTCGTCAGTTATCAGGGGTCAGTTACAAGAGTTTCAGGAGCGATTGAACGCTTATCAGTTACGAGTTACCAGTTGCCAGTTAAAGAGGAAGATTGATGATAAAGTTTTCTTTTAACTCGGAGCTCTTAACTCGTTACTGGTTCCTGATTACTCTTTTTTTCCTTGCGTTCTGTTTATGTATACCCCCCAGTCTCGGAAGGACAGCGCAAAATCCCCCCAACGATGCAGAAAAAGTCCTTGAACTTCCTACCTTTTCGGTCCTCCAGAAAGCGGAACGCTTTGAACTGAAAGCAGAAACGCAGGAATTTACGGTGAAGTATCCACCGATTCTTCCAAACAGTGAGCAGATAACGGAAGCAGGTGGAAAAGTACTTGTGCGAGGTGTCGATTACCAGATCGACTTCTATCTGGGAAAAATCACTTTAGGAGAGCCGCACTCTACAACTGAATCGTCTACGGATCGTCCATATAAGTTAGATATAACCTACCGAACACTACCCTTCGCGATCAAACAGGTTTATAAACGCGACCTCTACGGGAACCCAACAGATGGCGGTCAACAAGATAGCAGTCAGTCGACAACAGACAGTTCTGGACAGAAAACAGATGTTCTTGCTGACAGCAGACAGCCAACAACCGACAGCCAATTAGAAGTGTCTGGAAGCCAAACATTTGGCATCTCAGTCGGCAGCAACCGCGGCGTGACGCAGAACCAGGAACTCCGCGTCAACGTAGAAGGTAAAGTCTCTGAGAATATCAGCGTCCTCGCACTGCTATCCGACCAAGATTTGCCGATCCAACCCGAAGGAACAACCGAAAATATCCAAGACATCGATCAGAAACTGATTCGTATTACACATCCGAACATGAGGGGAACCTTGGGCGATTTTGAAGGATCTCTCGGTCCATCGGAGTTTATTTTTTTTCCACGTGCATTGGAAGGTGTACAAGTTGAAGGCGATTTCAAGTCGGTAGACTTTCATCTTATTCCGAGTGCCATTCCGAAGGGGCAATCCACAAGCTTAGTTCTCCAAGGTGAAGAAGGACGGAGTGAATATCGACTCACGGTTGATGGGCAATACGTTATTGTGAAAGCAGGGAGTGAAATCGTCTGGCTAAACGGTGAGCGGATGCGCCGCGGCGAAAACAACGATTACATCATCCGTGAATACGGGGACCCGATTGTCGAGTTTAACAGTAAGCATCTGATAACAAGCAACGACGTAATTCGGATTGACTTTGAATACATCCCCGAAGAGCGTGCGTATCAACAGAATCTTTACGGACTTAGCAGCGTTTTCACACTACCCGGTGAACGTCTAACCTTCGGAGCATCCTATGCTGTTGAAGCAGATCTGAATCAACCAGAACAGGCTTTAATCGATTTTGATGATGAAGAACTGGAGGCACTTCGCCAAAACATTATTGATTTAGAGGGAGACGGATCACCGCTCACAGCACCCCAGAAGCACACTGTATGGGGACTGGAAAGTCGTTTGAACGTCACCGAGCAGGCGTGGATCCAAGGCGAACTCGCTTATAGTAATCTTGACAAAAATACCTATTCCACTGTCGATCGCAAAGAGGTGAGTCGGGCATGGAAACTGATCGGCTATGCCGATTGGGACTTCCCAATAGGGTCAGATAAACGGAATCGGGGTTACAAACCCTTCCTACACACAAATCTCGACATACGGTCAATGGATGCTAACTTCGTGCCTGTCGGTGCATCAAGCAGCAATCGCACCCGTTCCCGCTACGAAACACAATATGCCAAAGAGGGTTTCGATGACGCGTTTCTGCTCAATCTCGAAGGGGCTTCGCGGACTCCCCAAGACGAAAGAACCCTGAATTTTGACATCCAGATGATCCCGATAGATTGGCTGGAGGTTGATGCCGGTGTCGGTAGGAGTGAAGAAAGAGAACCGGAACGCGAAAAGAGCGTTCAGAAGTTGACAGAACCCACAGACGAGACAGAATCTTTCCCTGTTGCTAACGCAACCATCCGCAAGAATTTCAACTGGGGTGTCAACTTCAACCGGCGTTCAGGCGGTGGGATCGCACCCCTTACCGGTGTCCGGGCAAACACACGCAGAGATAGGCAAGAGACGAATACCGTCGCATCGGAACAACGCACATCTGCAGGCACAGAGTTATTGAAGAAGTTACCGAATCTCCGCTGGGATGACTACCGAAGCAATTCTCGGACAGAGGGTGAAGATTCAACAAGGGCGGAGTCGCTGCAGAAGTCACGGCAGGAAGGTAATCTATCCTATCCCCTCGGTCCGTTCAGAATTTTAGGAACACTGGGACGAGTGGAATCGAACGAGGCACGTAACGCCACACTCAACCGAAAGCGAAACCGTGCAACTGGACGCGTTGACCTTGCTGAGTTCAAGTGGGCATCTCTCAACACCAGCTATGAACTTGAGGAGGCTTTCGCGAAAGAGCCGTTGCTCACCGTAGATGACAAGCCAATCGGTTTGTCGGATTGGCAGCGGAGTACGACCGCGCGGACTTGGAAAATCGGTATCTTGTCACAACAAGAATCCTTGCTCGGCGGTGGGGTGAATCTGACTGCAAACCTTGCACGCCGGATGTTGAAGGCACACACCGATCTCGGTGCGAATACGACGACCCAACTTGCGGATGTCAACCTCCAACTCACACCACTTAGCCGAGCAATTGACATAGAAATCAGTTATGAATTAGACAAAAAACTGACAAGCCAACGGCGCGAAGTCTACACCGACATCCATCCACACACCGGTGTGCTGCTCCAACCCGGTGAAGGGTACTATGTGAAGTTAGACGACCTGCACTATGTAGAGGATCCCGAAGAAGGCACCTACATCAAAATCTATCAAAATGTCGGAGATAAACCGACAACAGCCGTGGACGCAGAATTCCGAATGCGTTTCCAACCCCGTCAGTTTTTCGCACGACGCGACCGAGCAAGACAACAGCAGCAACGGGATCTGATGATGAAGCGTGATAGTTTACGTCCAACGCGAAATAGCAGTCAGCTATCAGCAGTCGGCAGTCAGCAAGAGGATTCTGGTTCATTAGATCCCTCTTCTACTGAAAGCCGAAAGCCGAAGGTTTCCGAAAGCCGTGTAGAATGGTTCCTGAAGGCTCTCAGAGGTCAAACGCGGTTGTGGCTGACCGAAGAACAGGAAGTAGAGGATGCGGTGTCTCTCTATCTGCTCCAAAGTCTACAAGGTTCAGAAACGCTTTTTGGGCGATTGAATCAGCACCATCGCCTCGAGTTTTCACCCTCACCGGCGTTCAATTTTGAAATCAACCTTCGCGCAGGTGAGACCCTCAATAGGCGGATTAATAATCAAGAACGGCACAGACTGCACAACACTTGGGATGTTGGTTTCTCCGTGAACCCAACACAACGTTTATCTGTCGGTGCAAACTGGGAACAACGCCGAGAAACCGAGAAATATAGTCAATTCCAATTTGAAGAACTCGCGGGGGAAACCGAATCTATGGAGAACGTGGCAGAATTGCCGTCAATGCCCATCTCAGACCTACGCCAATTTGAGCAGACGACTGAATTGAGCCTCAGGTATGAATTGAGCAATTCAATAAGATGGAGTGGGACTGGCGGATATAAACGAACAATCGACGAGGAACAACTTGACGAGGAACCTGAAGCGAAAACGCGCACTTTCTCGTTTGAAAACCGCATCACCTACAGTCTCATCGGCAAAGGACGTGTCGATGTCAACTACAAACTCGGTTATGGCGAGAGCAGCGGTGGGATACCTTTTGCGCAATACACTTTCTATGAAGGTATCAGCCACGAAGTCCGTACAACAGCAGATTACAGATTGCGAAAATTCACCGATCTCCTGTTTCGACTTAACTATCGTCTACTCTCCACAAAACAGCGGAAACCTGAACACCGTCTGGAGATGACAGTCAGTGCGGAACTCTAATAACGCGAGTCCAATCGCCCCTTAATATTTCCCCACATCGTAGCGACTTTATCCTTTGGCGAAACCGCGAACAAGGCACCCCGCATCACAGCTCTGATTTCGGTTTCACTAAGCGCACGACTCCATATCGCGACTTCGTCAATAGAACCTCCCTCGAACGCATATTCAGGCTTACCTTTTACACATCCGATCCGCAGATCCTCGTCGTTGATACCGGAAAAGTCAGGTAGTGAAGTTGAATCAACAATCATTTCTCCATCAAGATAAATTTTCAAGACTTTATTCGCATAAGTGCCGACGACATGATGCCATGTTTTATTCTTCATTTTGTTATCAATAGAAGTGATTTCCCGCCAATTTGCGCCCCCTACAATCATTGAGAGACCTGATCCATTTTTATGGTCCTTGAATTCTGGAAAATCCTTTTTATCAAGAACTGCCATACCGTAAGATTCTATCCTCTTAGAGTGGCACCCTTTATCAAACCATTGAGAGGAACTCCCCGTCCAATCCTCGTGATACACCCACGCCATCATCGTGATTTCTTCACTAATTTCCAGTTCATCAGCAGTAGGGACATTCACACAATCTTCGGTATCATTAATAATATGAATGCCGTTCCCATATTTACCCTTAACAAATTTGGTGTCTTTGACAACTTCGGCATGCAGCCCATTGCCAGATTCATCGAGAATCCGTTTACCCTTGATGTTGTCGAACGTAAAGTAAACGACAAGACCTTTATCAAAATCTGCGATTGCATATCCGTTTGTGATAAGCGTCAGAGCGATGAGTGAGGAATAGAGAACTGATCTTTTCATTTTGTTTAACCTCTTATAGTCATGCAGACATTTGGGGAGTGAACCAGGGAAACACCCAAGCAAAACACGCCACGGCTGCTGGCGAGGATTGTATCCTCGCCTCCCCGCAGGGAATTTTTGCTTGGGTATTTCTTCAAGGTTCCCTCGCCCTTATTGGATTGGGTGCTACTTGTTGACTGTGGATACATCTTTGAAAACTTCATTCCAATCCCACAAGAAGATTGTACCATCCATGGCAGTGCTGACGAGTGTGTCCGCATCTGGCGAAAACTTCAACGTCTCCACTTCCAGCGTATGCCCATCAAGCGCAGCGATTTGCTCGCCCGTTTCAACGTCCCTTACCAGGATCGTTCCGCTGCTCGTTCCATTGACGAGAATCGCGCCATCAGGAGAAAACACCAACGGTTTAGGGTAATTACGGAACGTCACTCTACCCCGTTTATACACAGCACTAACGGAGAAAAGTTTATGACCGGTATTCACATCCCATAAATGGATTTGACTATGTGTCCCGACAGCAAGTAAGGTGCCATCGGGAGAAAATGCCAACGCAACAATCTGCCCCAGATTCTTTTGCGCCGTGGGTTCTTCAAAAGCAGCTAAGGCTCCGCCCGTCAAAACGTCCCACATTTGGATTTTCCCTTGGTGCGTTCCACTGACGAGCCTCGCGCCATTCGGAGAAAATGCCAACGCACCAACCCTCGGTATACTACTGAAAACATCAGTTTTCGCATCAGCGAGAGGGATCTCTTGTTCGACACCGGTTTCCGTATTCCACAAGCGAATTTCACCATAACCACTAAACGCCACCGTTTTGCCATCAGGAGAAAAGGTGAGTTTATCGGTGCCTTTACTGTGCGGCAGCGTTGCTAATTCACGTCCGGTACCGACATCAGTCAAACGAATTAGATGATCTGGCTGCCCGCTGCTGGAAAGAGAGATACCGTGACCTCCGTGAAAAATTATAGTGCTGTCTGTACCAACGTTGGCGAGTTTCGTACCATTCGGTGAAAACGCCAAGGTTGGGAACCAATCCCGATACCCTGCATCTTCAATAGCGGACTTCTGTGATGTTTCTACATCCCAAAAGGTAATTACGCCATTAAATGCCACACTCGCAAGTGTGGAACCCCCCTGAAAGAAAGTCGCCGCCTTCATCGACTGTGTGTGTCCGGTGATAAGGTTATCTATTGGAGCACCCGTATCTGTTTGCCAGAACCGGACCGTGCCGTCCGTACTGCTGCTGACAAGCGTTTTACCATCGGGTGAAAACGCTAATGCAGTAATACCGTTGATATGCCCAGTGAGCATCGCGAGCAGTTCACCCGTGGTAGTATCCCACAATTGGACTGTTTTATCGGTACTCCCGCTGGCGAGCATCTCTCCGTTTGGAGAAAACGCTAATACGTTTGTCCAACCTGTATGTCCCCGAAGCGTAACCCATTCGTCCTTGCTGGTGAGGTCCCATAGTCTCACCGTCTTATCCGTACTTCCACTGGCGAGACGCGTGCCATCAGGTGAAAACGCCACTGCTGAAACCTTCGGTAGAAACCATGCTCGGCGGTGCCGGGCTTTATCAAAGGCTTTAAGGGATAAATCAAGCGGTTTAAGGGACAAATTTGTATGTCCTCTGAGGGTGGATAACTTCTTGCGGGTTGCTATGTCCCACAATTGAATCTTCCCGTCCGCCTTTCCAATCGCAATTTTATCGTGTGTGATCGCGTAAACACCACTAAAATCCTCTGAACTAAACAGACCGATGCCGAACAGCCCAGTTTTGAGATGCTTTGTTTTCCCCCTCCCGTTCTCAACATTCAATCTGGTAATTGAACTTCCTGAACTACTCAAACTGACAAGCGTTTTTCCATCTGAAGAGAACTGTAATGCCGAGGCAGAAGCATACCGATCAATGAGCGACATTTCACGTCCCGTCGCTACCTCCCACACTTGCATTTCCGTCCTTCCAGAAGATCCACCGCTACTGGCAAGAAACCGACCATCTGTCGAAAAAGCAAGGCATAAACATTTGCCAGAAAACAAAGACCTCTCTTTGCCCGTTTCTACATCGTACAGCCACACGCCGATATTACTACCGACTGCGAGTTGCGCGCCATCGGGTGAAAACTGAATTACGTTAGTGCCGCCCTTTCCTAAACGCGCTTTCGCCTTTTCAGGCAGCTCCCACTGCGTCCAATCTTTGAAGGTTTCATCCGATTCAGCTGTTCCGAATCGCGCGGGTACTTCATCAGGTTGCTTTTCGGAGACACTATTCTTATTCGATGCAGGGACGGAACTTCCAAGTTGCGTCCGAACATCCGGTTTAGATTCAAGATTTAGCACAATAGGTGCCTCAATGAGTTCCACCGTCATTTCCGAGGCGGCATCGAAACTGTAAGGCTTTTGGAATCGCGATAAGTATCGGTTGCCTACACCTAACATCAAAAGTACCACTGCCAACGTAGACGCAGCAATCGCCCACGGCACAAACGGTTTACTGCCAGACGGCGCAACCGGTTTCAGACGTGAGATTTCTTGCATAATATTTTCCGTGAGGTTCGGTGTAATTTGGAAGTTGCCTAAAGCTTCTCGAATCATGGGTTCCTCCTTCTTTAAACGGCGACGCGCTCGGTAGAGACGATTCCGAATCGTCGCTTCCGATACGCCTAAAAAGTTGCTAATCTCCTCGTAAGTCATTCCCCCGAGGTAATAGAGCGTGATGACTGTGCGATCACTCTCTTGTAGTTTCGCAAGCAATTTCTTGACGACTTCGCGTTGTGTTTCCTCTGTCACTCGCTCGTTCTCCTCAATGATATACCCAGAATAAGTCGCTTTTTCTACTTGGGCACTGCTTGTGTTTTCCAACGATTGCACCCGCGACTGTTTCTTACGGAGCCATGCTTTGCACTGGTTTGCGGTTATGACATACAGCCAACTCGCAAAAGACTGTGGCTCCTTTAGCGTAGACAGCTTCTGATACGCTTTCAGGAACGTCTCTTGTGTAATATCCTCGGCGATGTGGAAATCTCCGATCTTCCGCCACGCCAGCGCGTGAACGGATCTCTGATATTTTTTCACGAGTGTGGAGAACGCAGTATCATCGCCTTCACGGACGCGTTGGATAAGCTGAACGTCGTCATTTTTCATCGGACACCTCTAAAAAGGGAATGTTCATTGTCTCATATCAACATATAGTGACGCGATAAGAGGAAAAATAATCTCACAATTCTGAAAAAGATAGGAACCCATTTATGGTGAGTTATGGAATTAACTCTCACTGTGAGGCAATTTCAATGGAAGTGAAAACCTCCACCGCTGCTGGCGAGGATTGTATCCTCGCCTCTTTAGAATGTCTAAGTAATTGTAAAATCTACCATATATAAAGAAGGTTAAAATTCCATTTTCCTGATAATGAGAAGGAGACGCGTGCGTAATAGGGGTAACTAGTTATCCATCTCCTGCCCACTTCCATCCTTTTTGTTAACGGAATAATACCATAAATCCGTTTACAAATGTATATGCTTCGGAAAGAAGCCAGAAACATTCAGTTTCCAGCAGTCAGCAAGGTTGTGAAAACATTTTGGCAGTTCTCTATAGAAGACATATCACGCTGCTGGCGTGAAGAAACCTTTCGTTGTAAAGAGGTCTCTTTGCTCCAGCGGAGCAGTATTGCTTCGCAGTGAGAATAGAAAAAGACGAAGGCTCTTCTTGCACTCCAGCGGAGTGCTATGTCAGAAGCATTAGAAAATCCCATAATGTATTGGGTGTCAAAACTTTACACACCCAGTCAGTAGTGAGTCGCAATCCGAAGGTCGCTCCTACAGCAAAGAATCTGCCAACAGAAGAGCCAAATTATGGAAGAACTGAATGGATACGGAAAGAGACAAGAAGGTGAGGTGGGTAAATTAGTTGCGGAATTTTGAAGGCGAAAAAGGGCGGGCATTATAGCACCGCCCCAGCAAGATAATCGATTTCTATCATTCGTCAAGATTGAAGTGAAACACGCCGCTGTCCTGCGTGCCGACGTACAACACGTTTCCATCAGCAGCAAGTGAGGTCACCCTATTCGGTATCTCTGAAACAATCTCTTTCCACGTGTTGTTTTCCAACCGATAGACACCTGACTTGGAAACACCATAAAGCGTTGTGCCATCAGCTGCTAACCGTCCGATAATAGGCGGTGTTCCGGATGCATTAGGGATTACATGCCACTGTTTTCCACCACTGGACGCGGCGACACCTGTATCTGTTGCTACATATACTGTGGAATCCACAAACACCATATCATAAAAGGCTTTAACAGGAAACGGCAAATTTGGGGTGAGATCGAGCCAATTGTTTCCCTTATCAAACGATGCGACGAGGTGTCCATCCCGTTTCCCGACGTAGACAGTGTTTCCTGAAGCCGCAAGTTTCAGCTCTCTGAATGCCAATTGCGGAGTCAGTTCAACAGTTTCTTCCTGCTCGGTGTCATACCATTCAGTATCACCAGGTTCCCATCGGAAGAGTTTATAGTTGTATTCCATATAGAAAGTATCACCGCTAACAGCAAACGTACCCTTACGGAACCCTAATTGCGTATATAATATATCCGGCTGTCGAGGGTCCCATTTAGCCAATTGCCTGAAGAATTCGTCCGCGCCAGGAGCCTTTTCTCGCAACTGCTCAATGACCGATGCCTCTGGTAAATTAGAGCCGTTTATCCCTTGCATCCTTATTTCACGTATCTGGTGCGTTAACTCCATTGCGTCAAAGATTGGCATGTCTTGTATCGGGACAAGCGAATTGCTATCTGTAGATACGCGATATAGACGTGTCTCCCCTCTGCCGAGCAAATCTCCACCTTTGGCATAGATTTTACCATCGGCTTTGACAATATGGGTAATACGTGGTAGTTCCTCTCTGTCCGGTTCCGTCATCGGTATTTCTATTTGGACATCCTGCCACGATGTCCCCTTATCCGTCGTTTTTACGACCTTTTCTGCATATCCCGCATAGAGCGTCAGAGGCTTATGATTCCCTTTATTGCTTTCTCTATACACGATGAGATTACCTATTTGACCTGTATTCAGATGACCCGTATTCGGAGTGATGTTTACCAGATCCCATGATTTCCCAGCATCGGTGGAATGATGGAGTCCGTCCTCTCCCGAACCTGCATAGAAAACGTTCTCGTTTACTGCTATCGCGATGTTTACATCAGCATTCATTGTAGGGGATGTCCCGGGTAATTGTGGTGGTAGCCACGTGTCTCCACTATCGGTAGAGTGCACCATCCCTCGTTCCATCGCTAAAAGTGTGTCGCCAGCAGCAATGAGTTTAATAAAGGGTGGCCACCCTTTCACGGGCCAGGCCTTTGTCGGTGTAATATCGTCCCACGAACTTCCCAAATCAGTTGATCGGAATATCGACCAAGCCCGCTGCAGCCCCCTGGAAACTTTACGAGGATCTGTATCAGTCATCTCCGCAACAACATAAAGTTTCTCTTCAGTTGCTGCAGCTGAACGGATCCGTCCAACAGATACTGGAAATTCGACGCGTTGCCACCTATCAGCACTGAGGCGGTAGAGTCCATTTCCTGTACCAGCAAACAACGTGTCTTGGATATTGACTATAGCGCGGATATCCCCCATTAACCCCTCATTTATCGCCTTCCACGTTTTACCGTTATCTTCAGAACGGAAAATACCGTCCTCAAAAGCGGCATAAAACGCCCGTTCTGTTAGTATCAAGCCAATAGCATAATAATGTCTGTCTGGCAAAGTGTGTACCAAATCCCATCTCTGCCCATCGTCCTTTGAAGCGAAAAGTTCGTTAGCCAGCATAATGTAGAGGGTGTCTTTCCACTTTGCAAGGGGGGCGTTTGTGGGACGCGAGTCGACCAATGGATTAAAATCAAAGATATGTCGCCCCTCTTTTCCATTGGCTTCCAATTTGTAAATTTGCATATCAGCAAAAGCGTAAAGTTCACCCTCAGATGTCGCAAGCAAACCTTCTGCTCTACTTCCTTTGATCGGTCCTGCCTGAATCCACTGCTGTTTGGGAACAGGCACGTCTTCTCCGTCCGCCTGCGCGGCAGCAAATAAGAGATCGTCGGGTCGCTGACCGGTCCCATCCGTTTTACTGGGCGCGGCAGTACTTCCAAGTTGCGTCCGAATATCCGGCTTGGATTCAAGATTCAGCACAATAGGTGCCTCAATCAGTTCCACTGTCATTTCCGAAGTCGCGTCAAAACTATATGGCTTTTGAAATCTCGACAAGTATCGGTTGCCTACACCTAACATTAAAAATACAACGACTAATGCCGAAACGCCTATCGCCCACGGCACGAGCGGCTTACTGCCTGATGGCACAACCGGTTTTAGACGCGAAACTTCGCGCATAATATTCTCCGCAAGGTTCGGGGTAATCTGGAAGTTGCCTAAAGCCTCTCGAATCATGGGTTCCTCCTTCTTTAACCGCTGTCTTGCTCGGTGAAGCCGACTCTTAATCGCACCTACCGATACACCTAAAAAGTTGCTAATCTCCTCGTAAGTCATTCCCCCGAGGTAATAGAGTGTAATGACTGTCCTGTCACTTTCCTGTAATTTTGACAGTAGTTTCTTGACGACTTCGCGTTGTGTCTCCTCTGTCATCCGCTCGTTCTCCGCAATGATATGTCCAGAATAGGTCGCCTTTTCCAACTGCGCGGTGTTTGTGTCTTCCAATGACTGCATCCATGTCCGTTTTTTCCGGAGCCACGCTTTGCAATGATTGGCGGTTATAACATAAAGCCAACTCGAAAAGGACTGCGGTTCCTTCAACGTAGAGAGTCTCTGATACGCTTTTAAGAAGGCATCTTGTGCAATATCCTCGGCAATATGGAAATCTCCAACCTTCCGCCACGCCAGTGCATGAACGGATCTCTGATATTTTTTTACGAGTGTGGTGAACGCCGTATCATCGCCATCAAGGACGCGTTGGATGAGCTGAACATCGTCATTTTTCATCGGGCACCTCTGGATAGAGAATGTTCATTATCTTAGGTCAACATTTAGTGACGCGATGAGCAGTTAAAAAGTTTCACAATTCTGCAAACTTTTGTTTATAAAACTTCGCAGGAAGATGCAGATCCATAAAAAAAGGGTTGAAGTGATATTCTCTTGATAACGAGAGGTAAGGAATAGCTGTAGTTACCAGACTTGCTTCTGTCTTTTCCCGTTAGCAGAATTATAACATAAAACTGGCTAAAAGGATATAACGTGAGGTGTGGAGGTTAATTGGATGTTTGGATAGGACAAGGATAAGGCGGCAAGCACGTGCAATCTGCAGGTGGTTACCGCCTCTGCAATCTGTTTACTATTATTCACTTTTAGATGAATCCGCGAGGACTTCATCCCAATCCCATAAGAGGATTGTACCATCCATGGCTGTGCTAACGAGTGTTTTCCCATCAGGAGAAAATTTCAACGTCTCCACTTTTTGCGTATGCCCATCAAGTGCAGCGATTTGATCTCCCGTTGTAACGTCCCACAATTGAATTGCACCGGGGTTAAGTCCGTTAACGAGAATCGTTCCATCTGGCGAAAAAACCATAGGTTCAGGATTGCCATAGAATCCCCAATTACCTCGTTTATGTTCGGTGCTAACCGAGAAAAATTTATTACCCGTATCCACCTCCCATAAATGGATGTGATTATGCGTTCCAACGGCAAGCAAGGTTCTGTCTGGCGAAAATGCCAACGCAGAAATACCCCCGGGATTCTCTCGCGTCATCAGTGCTGCAAAGGCGACCAAGGCTTCATCTGTCGTAACGTCCCACATTTGGATTTTCCCGCCTTGAGTTCCACTGATGAGCCATCTACTATCTGACGAAAACGCCAATGCCGAAACTATTGGTATGTTGTGAATACTGGCTCTCAAATCAGCGAGAGGGATTACCTGTTCATCACCGGTTTCCGTATTCCACAAGCGAATTTCACCAAGACCACTAAACGCCACTGTTTTGCCATCAGGTGAAAAGGTGAGTTTATCGGCACCACTATACTTCAAGGTTGCCAGTTCACGACCTGTCTTTACATCTGTCAGGCGAATCAGATGATCCGGTCGCCAAGTAGAACCGAAACGACCAAAAGCTGTCCCGAGGACTATAGCCCCTTCTGCGCCTACACTAACGAGTTTCGTGCCGTCAGGTGAAAACGCTAAAGTCGAATACCAATCCCGATGTCCTACCGCTTGGATCGTGGACTTTTGCGATGTTTTCACATCCCAAAAGGTAATTACACCATTAAACGTTACACTCGCAAGCGTGGAACTATCCTTAAAAAAAGTCGCGGCTTTCACCAACTGCGTATGTTCAGTGATACGGTCAGGTAGCGGCGCACCAGTTCCTGTATTCCAGAACCGGATGGTGCCATCTGCGCTACCACTTGCAAGCATGCTGCCATCGGGTGAAAACGCTAACGTCGTAATACCGTTGATATGTCCAGTGAGTGTCGCGAGCGGTTCTCCAATAGTGGTATCCCACAATTGCACAGTTTTATCCGTACCCCCACTTGCAAGCATGCTGCCATCGGGCGAAAATGCTAACGCGTTTATCCAACCCGTATGTTTTTGGAGTGTAATCCACTCATCCTTGCGGGTGAGATCCCATAATCGCACCGTTTTGTCCTTACTTCCGCTGGCGAGACGCGTGCCATCCGGCGAAAATGCCAACGCTAAAACCTGATTTTTTCGGTTCGGCATAAATGATCGTCTACGAGGAGAGGACTTACCCAGCGGTTGAAGCGACAAATCTGTATGTCCTCTGAGGGTGGATAACACTTTGTGGGTTGTCGTGTTCCATAGCTGAATCTTCCCATCCATCTGCCCAATCGCGACTTTACCGCGTGTGATTGCGTACACTTCACTTCCGCCTTTAAACTCGCCAAAGGGATTACTCTTGAAAGGCCTTGCAAACGCCTTCCCACTTTCAACATCCAAACTGATAATTGAATCCCCCGCACCACTCACACTGACAACCATCTTCCCATCTGAAGAGAACCGTAATACTGAAGCAGAATCATACGCATCAGCGAGCAACACTTCACGTCCGGTAGCTATCTCCCACAATTCGACTTTCGGCACGTCAGAATATCCACCGCCATTAGCAAGGAAACGACCATCCGGCGAAAATGCGAGGGATCGGCACCCGCCCATAAACAGGGATTTCTCTTCACCTGTTTCCACATCATACAGCCACATACCGATGTTCGTTCCCACAGCGAGTTGTGTCCCATCAGGGGAAAACGCAATCATATTAATACCGCCTTTTCCTAAACGCGCTTTCGCTTCTTTGGGCAGCTCCCATTGCGTATAATTTTCAGCGGTTTCATCCAATTCAGCAGCTGCAAATACAACCGGTCCCTCATTAGATTGCTGCGCAAACACAACGCTTTTACCCGAAGCAGTGGAACTTCCAAGTTGTGTTCGATCATCTGGTTCGGATTCAAGATTCAGCACAATAGGTGCCTCAATCAGTTCCACTGTCATCTCAGATGCAGCATCGAAACTATACGGTTTCTGGAATCGCGACAAGTATTGACTACTAACACCTAACATCAACAACACCACTGCTAACGTAGAAACAGTAATCGCCCACGGCACCAATGGTTTGCTACCAGACGGTGCAATCGGTTTCAAACGCGAAACCTCGCGCATAATATTTTCCGTGAGATGTGGTGTGATTTGGAAATTGCCTAAAGCCTCCCTTACCATGGGTTCCTCCTCCTTTAAGCGGCGACGTGCGCGATAGAGACGGTTCTTAATCGCAGCTACCGAGACACCTAAGAACTCGCTTATCTCTTCATACGTCATTCCCCCGAGGTAGTAGAGCGTGATGACTGTCCGATCGCTTTCCTTTAACTTCGCAAGCAGCTTCTTGACGACTTCGCGCTGCACTTCTGCTGTTGTCCGCTCGTTCTCCTCAATGACATGCCCAGAATACGTCGCTTTTTCAAACTGCGCACTGTTTGTCTCTTCTAACGACTGTGTCCACAGACGTTTCTTACGCAGCCACGTGCTGCAATGGTTCGCTGCTATCACATAGAGCCAACTTGCGAAACGCTGCGGCTTCTTCAGCGTAGACAGCTTCTGATACGCCTTCAGGAATGTATCCTGCGTGATGTCCTCAGCGATATGGAAATCTCCGACCTTCCGCCACGCCAGCGCGTGAACGGATCTCTGATATTTTTTCACAAGTGCAGAGAACGCAGTATCATCGCCATCAAGGACGCGCTGGATGAGTTGAGTATCGTCATTTTTCATCGGACACCTCTGAAAAGGGAATGTTCATCATTTCACATCAACACTTAGTGACGCTACTTGAAATAAAAAAGTCTCATAATTCTGAAAAAAGCAGTATCATCACCCGCGAGGACGCGTTGGATCAATTTGGCATCGTTATTTTTCATCAGACATCTCCGATAAAGGGGTGTTTCAGCATTTCACATTAACACCTTGTGACGCGACTTAGGGGGAAAACGGTTGCAGAATTCTGCAAAAAATAGGAGAAAGAAGGTTAAGATTCCATTTTGCTGATAATGAGAGGTAAGGAAGGTTTACAATTATCCGATTCACTTCTGTTTCTTTTTGTTGGTAGCATTATACCACAGATCCAGTTTATAGTAATATCATTTCTGAAAATAGATATAGCATATCTGAGTTTTCTGAAGGGGGCGCGGTAGCACAAACTGAAAGTTTATGATACAAGGACACACTTTTTATAACTGCGTGTCAAGAACTTTACACTATAGGTGTCAATTTTAGAAAAAACAGCTTCATAACATCGTAGGTTGGGTTGAACGGATGCCACCAAAACATTGAAAAACAATAGAAAAATCAGCCTACTTCATAGATGTCGCCTCAAACAAAAACCGAGTGAAACCCAACATATTTGTGGTTCCCAAAACGCTGGCGGTCTGAAGTTGGGTTTCGGCGTTCTTGATTAGATACAGCGAGAGACTGTATTTGAGAGGTATTTGGAGAACACACCAGTTTTCTGAGTTCCGTTCAACCCAACCTACGGAAACCTAAATTGACCTCTATGGTGTTAAAAACTTAACATACCTATGAAAAAATTGGAGGACGCAGCAGGAAACCAATAGGAATGGTCTTTGAAATAAGATGTGTTAGCAAGCGCGAGGGTTTCATCTTTGTGAATCTTCCGGATCGGATAACACATACGCATAATGTTCACCTTCACTGACCGTCAGACTTATCGGGCGGCCCGCCAGAAACGGTAAAAATAGACGTATCTCTCCGGTACTCAATTTACGCCATTTATCTTTCACGCGCTCTTCTCTATTATAGTATAGGTGCTGATATCTATAGTGTGAGTCCTGATAATGATCGCCGATAATCGGTATAATAGAAAAGAACCCGTTTGCGGTGACGATGTAAAGCCGCCCCCCGGAAATTTGAAAATCTGTGACAGGCCCCATTAATTGTTTTAATCGTTTGTCTTCAACGTCCACCGTCTCGTTCGATGGCTCTGGGAGGATTTCCTGCATCTTTCCGTTTGCGACTGCATACGCACGTGCGGGAATGTTGCGAGTGAGGGTCTTTTGCCCAGTCTCGGTGAGATACTTGCGAAACTGCCACGCCAGGTCATGGTGGCCTACACGTACGACTGTTATGAAAGGATCATCAACGCGGCGGTATGCATCAAAACTGAACAGATCATAAGTTGGATCTCTCAGCCACTCCACTACGAGAAAAATAGACGATGCGCGGACTTTCTCCTGTTTGCTGCTGAGGAGTTGTAAAAACCGGCGTTGAGATAGGAGTGGGTCCCAGAGATCTCCGGGAAAGGTGTTTGAAGTCCACTGTGGGATCTGTTTCACTTCAGGACTGCCAGCTTTTAGGCTTAGCAACCACCAGCGTTTCTCCAGTTCAATAACTTTGACGAGGCGCGCCTGTCCGCGAGGTGCGTAAAAAATATGCAGATGGTCATTTTCCCCCATAACATAGAGGTGATCGTTGAGGACATCAAGATCTTTGATTGGGTGTCGCTGTGGTAAATGCCCAGTGGATTCAAGTACTGGGTGCGATGGCTGTGAAACATCGACAATATGAAACTTTTTTTGGCTTGTGACAACGAGATAGTCTCCAGAGGCAAGGACTTTGCCGATTTTATCAGGAAACTCAAGAGATGTTAGATAGGAAGGACGTTGTGGGATAGAAACATCAATCACATGTAAATGCCTTTCGGTCGTCAAGTACGCGTGTTTTTCTGCAAGGCAGACCGTGTTGTTTGGGCGTGCACGAAAAGGGAGGTGAATAGAGACCGAGTGTGTCGGATATTCGACATCTTCTATCTCTATCACGCTGAAAATGCTCGTCTCTTTGAATTTTGCAGAGGGTCTTTTGATTTGAGGCTGCTCAGGTGCGTTTTTTTGAGGCTGCTCAAGAATGTTTTGCTGATTCTGCTCAAGATGTCTTGAACTGCACCCTATGTGAATAATAGAAAGTAGCAGCATCACCGCCATAAACGAGAAGGTTGATTTGGCAAAAATTTTCGGCATTGTTTTCTCCTATAGGGAAGCATCGAATTCGCAACACAAGGGGATTACTGCCCTGAAATCTGTCTCACTCTTCATTGAGGGTGAAGTGAAGCATACCGCTGCCTTGTGTCCCGACGTACAGGACATCACCATCAACAGCCAGAGAAGTCACGCTGTCAGAGACCTCTGGTGTAATCTGTTTCCACACACTACCATCACTTTCCAACCGATAGATACGCTTCTCTGAAGCACCATAAACATTTGTGCCATCAATAGTCAACCGTCCCATAACGAGAGGCGTTCCCGCTGCGTCAGTGATAGCACGCCAATGTTTTCCGTCGCTTGACGTGGCAACACCTGCGTCTGTTGCCACATAAACGGTGGAACCGGCAAACACGATCTCTTTGAAAACCTTAACAGGGAATGGCAAGATCGAAGTGACATCAATCCAATTATTTCCCCTATCAAACGAGACGACGAGGTGTCCATCCCGTTTTCCGACGTAGACAGTGTTCCCTGAAACGGTAAGTTTGAACCCTTCCATTATCTTATGCCATACATCAACGTCAAGCTCAGCGGTTTCCTCCAGTTCGGTGTCGTACCATTCTGTATCACCTGGCTCCCATCGGAAGAGTTTAAAGTTGTATTCCATGTAAAATGTGTCGTCGCTGACAGCAAACGCGCCACGCAAACCTCCACGGACAAGTCGATCAGTTTGTCTCGGATCCGCTGTCAGTTGTTTGAAGAACTGGGTTGCCCCGGGAAAACTTTTTTCTAAGTGTTCGGCTAACGACCCACCTTGTAAATCAAGACGGCCCATTCTTCTTAGAGACAATTCATTCCTCAACCTTGACGAGTCAAAGCGCGGTATCCCTTGAACCGGCATAAGTCTATTACCATCCACAGACACGCGATACAGGTGTATAGCATCAGGCGAACTACCTTTTGCATAAAGCACGCCACCAGATTTGGTTACGTGTACTATGGGCGGATGTGGGTTTCTGACAGGTACTTTCATCGGTATCTCCGCATGAACAGCTTTCCAAGAATGCCCAGAGTCGGTGGTTTTCATTATCTCTTCTCCAACTTTTCCGTAGAGAGTCACAGGCGTATCCCGTCCGTTACCGGTTTCTTTAAAGGCAACCAGGTCAAACATTAGTCCATGACGACCGATATTGACGAGGTCCCATGATTCACCGCTATTAGTGGTACGATAGAGTCCAGTATTTCCGGCAACATAAATGGTATTCTCAGCCACTGTGGCAGCGGCGTATATAGGAGAGAAAGAAAAAGAAGTCCCCGGTGGTTGCGGAGCCAGCCACGTATCTCCACCATCAGTAGAACGCACTATGCCTCCGTACATCTCGCTCGCCAAAAGCGTTTCACCGACAGCAACGAGTTGGATCCAAGGTGCCCTCCCTTTTATGGGCCAAGCGTTGGTTGGCGTTATATCTTCCCATGAATTCCCAAAGTCAGTCGAGCGGAACATCCACCACGTCCGCTGCTGTTCACGGTCTGCTTTCCGAAGATCTACTTGATCCCAATCCAACTCCACCGAAACATAGAGTCGTTTTTCAGTCACTGCGACTGCCCGAATGACCTTGGCTGGCACGGGGAATTCCAAACGTTGCCAACCTCCACCCTCAAGCCGGTAAAGTCCACCTTCCGTTCCAGCAAACACTGGTGATGATCCCAAATGCACTGTATTCCGGATCGCCACCAAGGATACTATTTTACCTGCCATCAATCCATCGTTTATCGCTTCCCAGGTCTTACCGCCATCTTCAGAACGAAAAATACCGTTTTCAAAAGCGAGATAAAACGCTTGATCCGTTAGCACCAACTCAACTGGATTCCAATACTTCTGTTCTTCCTGCCAGGAGTAGCGTAAATCCCATGTCACGCCACCATCTGTTGAAGCAAAAAGTTGGTCAGATGGAACAACATAGAAGGTATCGTTCCACTTTGAGACAAATGATCTTGCTGCCCAATTGGTATCCAATGGCCCCATGTCGGAGATATGTTGCCATTTCTTTCCATCGGCTGATAATTTGTGCATATTCAGGTCACCATCAACCACGTAAAGTTCGCCTTCAGGTGTCGAAAATACCTTAGTTAACCAGGTGCCCCTGGCACGCTCCGCCTGCACCCACTGTTGTTTCGAGACAGAAACGTTTTCTCCTTCCGTTTGCGCGGCAGCAAACAAATTTGCATCAGGTTGCTGGACAGCCCCATTGTTCCTATTCGGTGCATTGACCTTTCCAAATTGCGTCCGATCATCTGGTTCGGATTCAAGGTTTAGCACGACGGGTGCCTCAATCAATTCTACCGTCATTTCTGATGCAGCATCGAAACTATACGGTTTCTGGAAACGCGATAAGTATTGCGTCCCGACACCTAACATCAAAAACACGACGACTAATGCCGAAACACCTATTGCCCATGGAACTAACGGTTTGCTACCTGACGGTGCAGCGGGTTTCAGACGCGAAACCTCGCGCATAATATTTTCAGTGAGATTTGGTGTCATTTGGAAATTCTCTAAAGCCTCTCGTATCATCGGTTCCTCCTTCTTCAGACGTTGCCGAGCGCGATAAATGCGGGTTTTTACCGTCCCTACCGATACGCCTAAGAACCTGCTAATTTCCTCATAAGTCATTTCCCCGAGGTAGTAGAGCGTGATAACTGTGCGTTCACTCTCTTGTAACTTCGCAAGGAGTTTCTTGACGACTTCGCGCTTCGTCTCCATCGCAACCCGCTCGTTTTCTGCAATGAGGTATCCAGAATACGTTGTTCTTTCCAATGCCGCGCTGCTTGTGTTTTCCAACGACTGTGTCCGTAAGCGTTTCTTACGGTGCCACGTACTGCAATGGTTTGCCGCTATCACATAGAGCCAGCTCGCAAAGGACTGTGGTTCCTTAAGCGTAGAGAGTTTCTGATACGCTTTCAGGAACGTTTCTTGTGTAATATCCTCGGCGATATGGAAATCTCCTATCTTCCGCCAAGCCAGTGCATGAACGGACTTCTGATATTTTCTCACAAGCATAGAGAATGCCGTCTCATCGCCATTAAGGACGCGTTGGATAAGTTGAGCATCATCGTTTTTCATCGGATACCTCTAAAAAGGAATGTTCAGTATTTCACATCAACACATAGTGACGCTATTTGCGATGAAAAAGTCACACAATTCTACAAACGAAAAAAAACAGATTCATGTAAGGGAGGTTTGAGATGCTATTCTGTTGATTACAACAGGTGAGGAGTGATTGTAATTGTTCTGTCTGTTTTGTCTTTTCCTATTATCGGATTTTACTACAAAATCCAAGTTTAGATGTAGGTTGGGTTGAGCGGTAATGACCAAGAACCATCCGGTTTATAGAGAACTCCACTTTTCAATGAACCGTTCATATAGGTAGACAGAGCGAAACCCAACAATCCAAGTGCTGTAAAAAATATGTTGGGTTTCACTCGCGTTTTGGTGATTTCAGGTTTCTCGGTGAATTTGAAGATCATCTTTTCCATGCGGCTTTTGGTAGGTCCCCGTTCAACCCAACCTACGCGCTTTAGTGAGTTAAAACAGGTGTGATTTCCCACAATAGTAGCGTGCCATCCCTACTCCCACTTACTAACGTTTTGCCATCCGGGCTGAACGCCACACTCCAGACCCAGTCCGTATGACCTGTGAAAGTTTTTTGGCGTTCACCTGTCTCGACATCCCACAAGTGGATAGTCTTATCCCAACTCGCACTTGCGAGGGTCTTGCCATCCGGGCTGAACGCCACACTCGTGACCTCGTTGGTATGCTTTGTAAGCGTTTTTTGGAGTTCGCCAGTCTGGGCGTTCCACAGATGGATGGTGCTGTCTTTACTTCCACTTGCGAGTGTTGTGCTATCAGGACTGAATGACACACTATTGATAGTATCCGTATGCCCATTGAAGGTATTACGGAGCTCACCCGTTTCCACATCCCATACACGAACAGTCTGATCCTGACTCCCACTTGCCAACATTTTGCCATCCGGACTGAACACCACGCTCAGGACCCAGTCCGTATGTCCTGCGAAAGTTTTTTGAAGTTCGCCTGTCTGCACATCATACAGATGGAGGGTTTTATCCCAACTCGCACTTGCCAGCATTTTGCCATCAGGACTGAATGCCACGCTTTTGACAGTATCCTGATGTCCTTTGGGGGTTTTTCGGAGTTTACCTGTCTGTGCATCCCACAGACAGACAGCATGGGCATAATCACCACTTGCGAGTGTCTTGCCATCGGGACTGACCGCTACACACGTGATAGGTGACATATACATGTGCTCCCCTATAAGCGTTTTTTGGAGTTTACCTGTCTGTGCATCCCACATATAGATAGCGTCCTCGTCCATTGAATTAACAAAGGTTTTTCCATCGGGACTGAATGCCACACTCAGAACCTCGTTCATATACCCTGTAAGCGTCTTTTCGAGCTCTCCGGTCTGTGCATCCCACACACGGAGGGTGGTATCATAACTCCCACTTGCGAGTGTTTTGCCATCCGGACTGAACGCCACGCTGGAGACAAAGTGCTTATGCCCGGTGAGGATTCGGTGGCGTTCTTCTGTTTGTATATTCCATAGGCGGATGGTGCGGTTATCCATCGCACTTGCGAGTGTTTTGCCATCCGGACTGAACGCCATGTCCTTTACAACGTCCCTTTCTTGTCCTTTAAGCGTTTTTTCGAGTGCACCTGTCTGTGTGTCCCACAGACGGATAGGAATATCCCAACCCCACACCCAAGTAGCGAGTGTATCCCCATCCGGACTGAACACCATTTCCATTCCCATCTCTGTATCCGTATCCTCCTCCGTAAACTCAATGAGATTGAGCGTTTTATGGAGAGTTCCTGTCTCCACATCCCATAGCCGGATGGTGTTATCTGCACTTCCACTCGCCAGTGTGGTGCCGTCGGAACTAAATACCACGCTAAACACCTTGCTCGCATGCCCTTTGAGCGTTTTTTGGAGTTCACCCGTCTGTGCATCCCATATACGAATGGTGTTATCCTTACTCCCGCTTGCCAGTAAGGTTCCATCAGCATTGAACACCACGTTCGATCCTCTGCCTATATACCCTGTGAGTGTTTTGTGGAGTATGCGTGTCTGCACATGCCACAGACAGATGGTGCTATCCGAGTTCCCACTTGCGAGGATTTTGCCATCCGGACTGAATGTTATTGTCCGGACCCAGTTCGTATGACTTGTGAGGAGGTTAAGTTCCTGTCCAGTCTGGACATCATAGAGCCATACACCAACAGAACTGGCAACCGCCAGAAGCGTATTATCTGGCGAATACACGATGTCATTTATCCACCCTTTACCGAGACGGGCTTTAGCACCTTCGGGCAGGTACCATTGCAGCGAATCTGGCGTTGTGACGTTATTGATTTGCTGTTCAGTTTTGGTGTTCTGACTTGGCACATCGGAACCACCGAGTTGTGTCTGGAAATTCGGTTTGACTTCGAGGTCGCCTACCGTACGCGGGTGACCGACCCCGTAATCAAAAACGGATGTATTTGTAGCTAAGTCTAAACGTAGCAACTCACTAATATCAGTATTTAACTGACACTGCTTGGTGAGAAGAACGCTTAAAATATGGTTTTTTATGCCTTCTTCTTCAAAGAGGTCCACTGGGACAGTCCGCGATGCCTCAATTCTCTTAGGAAACCAGACATTCGTCAGATATTCGTGATAATCAATTTCTCGAGTGCTAATGTAAGTTACGCCGTCGTGGGTATGTGTGCTTTCGAGTTTAACCGGACGGAAACCTATGTTGTGGGAAATCCAGAGTTTAAGGGACGTATTCGTCCGACTGGGTCTATTGAGGCGAATAACGGATGTCATTTCCCCGTTCAATACCTCACTCCCTATAAGTTCGCTCTCATGTTTTTCAAGCAATTGCCACAGTGGTTCGGATAGATAGGAATCGTCTGAAGCATTGCTTGGAAAGGTGAGCCAAAACCGCGGATCAAGGTGATTGTAAATAATACTCGGTCGAACAGCATATCCAACATTGCCATCGTAAACCTCCAGCTTCCTTTCTCCGACTAATCGGACAAAGTAGGTTTTATCTTCCTCAATGACCCTGAAACTATCGGAGAACTCGCCAGGAACAATGCGGGCATCGTCAGCAATGTCAATGCCTACCCGCTTGAATCCCTGTTGGACCTTTTCAATGGCAGTACTTTCCTTGTCAGGGGCAACTTCAACCCCAAAGAGAAGATTATTGGGACGGTATACCTCCCACTGCTGTTCACCATCCCAATACTCGATGAGCGGTACATTCACAGCACGCGGTTTTTCCCGTTCAATTCGGACCTTCTCACCCTTAAACGTCAATGTATATTCATCTTTCTCAATTTCTGGTCCATCATAGCTTTCCATAACGAAATCGCCGGTTACGGAGGTGACAGCATTATCGTAGTACTTCATCTTCGTGATAATTGTTCCCAAGTCAAGCGGAGCGGCATTGTTAACTTGCTGGGCAGCTCCATTGTTCTTACCTTGCGCATTGACATTTCCAAGTTGCGTCCGATCATCTGGTTCGGATTCAAGGTTTAGTACGACGGGTGCCTCAATCAATTCTACCGTCATTTCTGAAGCAGCATCAAAACTGTAAGGCTTCTGGAAACGCTCTAAATATTGACTGCTGACACCCAACATCAACAGCACCACTGCTAACGTAGAAACAGCAATCGCCCACGGCACCAACGGCTTACCCCCAGAGGGGGCCGCAGGTTTCATACGTGCAATTTCTCGCATGATGTTATCGGTTAGGTTCGGGGATACCTGAAAATGGTCGAGTGCATCTCTAATCATTGTCTCCTCCTTTTGTAAACGTTGTCTGGCACGCCTCAAACGACTTTTAATTGTGCTTGCCGACACGCCTAAAAATCGGCTAATCTCTTCAACCGTCATCTCACCAAGGTAGTGTAGTGCCATCACTGTGCGTTCGCTCTCTTTCAGCTTCGCGAGCAGTTTTTTAACCACTTCGCGTTGTGATTCAGCCGCAGTGCTTGAACGCTCTTCCACGACATATTGTGAGTAAGCATCTCTTTGTGGCATTGTTTTCTCTGCGTCCTCCAAAGGTTGCGTTTGTATCCGTTTTTTGCGAAGCCACGTAGCACATAAATTTGCCGTAATCACATAGACCCACCCAGAAAACTGATGAGGATCTTTCAGTGTCCGAAGTCCTTGGTACACTTTCAGGAAGACCTCTTGGGTAATGTCCTCGGCGATGTGGAAATCTCCGATTTTTCGCCACGCCAATGTATGAACCGGCTTTTGGTATCTTTTCACAAGTTCAGCAAAAGCGATTTCATCACCAGCGAGAATTCGCCGAATAAGTGCAACATCGTCGTTTTTCATCAGCCACCTCCAGAAAGCCATAGTTTGATTCAGAACATATCAAACTATAGTGACGCAATTTAGGGGCAAAACGGTTGCTTAATTCTGAAAAAAGAAAGAATTTTTGCGAAAAAGAGGAGAATAACAGATATAGTGAAACCCAACTTCGGACGAAAATGTTGGGTTTCACTCAGTATCTTTAGGATGGCGGGTATATCAAATAAAGGTCGGTTTTCTTCGATTGGAAGCCTTCGGTGGCAATCCGTTCAACCCAACCTACAACGCAGTTTTTCTGAAATTCGGAGTTTAGCGGTCAATCGCTTGTTTGGGGTTCCATACCAACACTGTCCCATCTTGAGATCCAGAGGCGAGCGTTTTTCCATCAGGCGAGAACGCGACAGAAAAGACAATACCGGTATGCCCTCCCAATGTAGTAATCTCTTGTCCTGTTTCTATATTCCAAAGTTTGATCTCTCCGAACCCAGCCCCTGAAGCGAGGGTCGTGCCATCAGGTGAAAACGCTACGGAGAAAACCGCGCCACCGTGCTCTCCAAATGTCGCGAGATTTTGCCCAGTGGAAACATCCCAAAGCTCAATTTCTCCGCCGACTCTTCCTGCAGCGAGGGTCGCGCCATCCGGCGAAAAGGCGATACCTATGACCGGCTTCACATGTTCAAGCGTGCGGATATTTCGCCCAGTGGAAACATCCCATAATTTCACCGTCTTATCCCTACCTGCTGAAGCGAGGGTTTTACCATCCGGCGAAAACGCCACGGTGCGGACCTCATCTGTATGCCCTTTTAGGGTAGTGATGCCCAGTCCTATAAAACCAAGCAGTGATCCGGACGCATGCTTCCACAGTTTGACCTGATCCTCACTCCCCCAAGCAAGTATCCGGCTGTCAGGTGAAAACGCTAAGCAGCGAATATCCGCCCTAAGCATTTTGAGGGAAGAAATGTTCTTACGGGTGCCTACCTCCCAGAGTTCAATACCACGCCACCCTGCTGAGGCAACGGTCTTGCCGTCAGGTGAGAATACCGCTAAATTACCTGCTCTGTTGTAGGTGTGCACAGTTTTCCCAGTTTTGATGTCCCAGAGTTTGACCTCTCCACTTCTCAGTCCAGAGGCGAGGGACGCACCATCAGGCGAAAATGATATGTTGGAAATTCTTTCCGTATGTCCATGTAGTGTGGTCCGGTTTTTCCCAGTTTTTACATCCCACAAGGTAACCTCCCCAGATGTCCCACCAAAGCGATCTACTGCTGCCGAAGCAAGCGTTGCACCATCGGGTGAAAATGCTATAGAACCAGATCTAACCGTTGCATCATCTTTAAGCCTATTGACCTCTTCGCCTGTTTCAACATTCCAGAGTTTAATTCCGCGCCATGCGCCACCAGCAAGGAGCTTGCCATCCGGCGAAAACGCTACAGAGAAAACCCGCTCTCTATGCTTGAATGTCTGGAGATTTCGTCCTGTTAAGACATTCCACACTTTAACTGTGTCATCTAATGCTCCCGATGCGAGGAGCTTGCCATCCGGCGAAAACGCCACCGAAAAAACCCCATCCTTATGCTCCGTGAGTGTCTCGATATTTCGCTCCGTCCCAACGTCCCATAGTCTAATCGCGTGGTCTTCTGCGCCGGAGGCAACCGTTTTACCGTCAGGCGAAAACGCTACAGAGAAAACCCGAGATCGGTGTCCTACAAATCTTTTCCGCCCATTTTCTGTATCCCACAATTTGTGTTCTGCAAATGTAGCAAGATTTTGTCCGTTTTCTGTGTCCCACAATTTGACAGTACCATCCCACGAACCGGAGGCGAACATCTTCCCATCGGGTGAAAATGCTATGGAGTCAGTATGATATATGTGTCCAGCAAGCGTGGTAAAATCTCCAGTCTCAAGATTCCAAAGTTTGAGTGTACCATCTTCTCTACCGGACGCGAGCTTCTCTCCATCTGGGGAAAAGGCAACTGCTCGGACACCACTCGTATGTCCAGTCAGCAGTGCCAGTTCATGATATGTCTGTCCATCGTAAATCCAAATGCCAGCACCGGTTGCAACAGCAAGGCGTTTTCCATCTGGAGAAAAGGCAACCGCCCGGTCCGAACCCCCCATAACGCCCCTGCCGAAGCGGGCAATCGCGTTTTCTGGCAAATTCCACGTCTGACTGTTCTGAAACGCTGTGTCATTATCAAGTTGTTGTTCAGAGGAGTCACTTGTTTCGGAAGCATCAGAAGCAGTGGAAACCCCGAGTTGTGTCCGAATATCCGGTTTGGATTCAAGGTCCAACACAACAGGTGCCTCAATAAGTTCCACTGTCATCTCCGAAGCCGCGTCGAAATTATAAGGCTTTTGGAAACGCGACAAGTATCGGTTGCCTACACCTAACATCAAAAACACCACTGCTACTGTGGAAATGCCTATTGCCCACGGCACTAAAGGTTTACCATTAGATGGCGCAGCAGGTTTGGTCTGCGAAATCTCGCGCATAATATTCTCAGTGAGATTCGGTGTAATTTGGAAATTCTCTAAAGCCTCTTTTATCATCGGTTCCTCCTCCTTCTTCAAACGTTGCTGCGCGCGGCGTAGACGACTCCGAACCGTATTCGCCGATACGCCTAAGAACTCACCGATCTCCGCACTGGACATTTCACTGAAATAATGCAGCGTTATAATCGTGCGCTCACTCTCTTGAAGTTTCGCAAGCAATTTTTTCACGACTTCACGTTGTGTTTCTGCAGATGTTCGCTCGTTCTCTTCAACCACATATCCCGAATACGTCGCTTGTTCTAATTGCACGGGATTCGTTTCTTCAAGCGACTGCGTCAACAAACGCTTTTTACGAAGCCACGCAACGCAGGAGCGTGCCGCGATCACATAAAGCCAACTCGAAAAACGCTGCGGCTCCTTCAACGTCGCCAGTTTCTGGTACGCCTTCAGGAAAGTGTCCTGCGTAATCTCCTCAGCAGTGTGGAAATCACCAATCTTTCGCCACGCAAGCGCGTGAACCGGTTTCTGGTATTTTCTCACAAGTTGCGTAAAAGCGGTATCGTCGCCATCAAGCGTGCGGCGAATGAGTTCAACATCACTGTTTTTCATGTATCATCCTCCGATCACCTATAGTGACGCGACTTAGCAGTGAAGCTGGTGCATAATTCTGCAAAAAATACAAACATGTCGGTATAAAGAAAGAGAAGTTTGATGCTACCCATAACAAAAGACAAGGGGGTTTACCGTTGACGATGCGTCACACCGGATCTACCCCCTTTTTTGTGAGTAAAATTATACCAGAAATCTATTTACAAAGACATAGGCATTAAAAATTTGTAGGAGCGACTTCCGAATCTTCTTCTCCTTGCTGGCGAGGTTCGGAACCTCGCCTACCGATAACCGATAACTGACAACTAACCTCGATTTTTTCCCAACTTATTGCATCTCTTGCATCTGGACCATTTGACCCATCATTGTCATCATTTGTATAAACTGTTTGAAATCACCGAGATCAATGAACAGTTTCGCACCGATGCTACTGTCCCGTTTTTTGGCAGAAAGACCGATACTGTAATTTTCCGGCAGACTCATGAAGAGTCCCGCAATAAGTTGCATCCCTGCATTGTCTGGGTCCATTCCCCCTAATATCGACGCAGAATTTTTAGCAGCGATAGTCGGGGAGATCGCAACGAAAATGTTGTTATCAGTCCCTAAGTTTTCAACGAGTTTCTGATAACTTGGATGGTCAGAAAACCTTTCCTCGTTTCCGAATCTTCTATCAAGTGCCATTTGAATTGATTCTGGACCCGTACCCGCTGAGAAAAGCAGCTGCCCCTCAATGAACGCATAAGACCAGTGCCATTCGGTCGGGATCAAACCAGAAATTTCTTCTGGCAACTCCACTAGAAGTGTCTCTTTGAGACTGGGAAAGACGTAACTTTTAATCTCAACGCGGTTATGCATTATCGATTTACCTGCATGAATACCTTGGTCGTTGAGTTGTTCCAGAAATATCTCATCCATATAAACTCTGGCAGCGTGTTCATCTTTCAGTTCATAAATGAATAGATAATCCGGTGAAATATTATCCCCTGAAGTGTTATCCCCAAAACTGACAGAAACACTGCATTGATCCACGAGAGATTCATGAAAATCTTTCACCTGTTCAAGGAGTGAATCCTGTTGCGCCTGTTTTTCTGGAGTTTTGTCCGGTAAAATAGGTAACCAGAGCCTACTTAACTCACTCAGCAACCGTGGACAACCTTGAACGGCACCATTCGTAGCCGCACGAGTTGGGAGCTCATCGAAGAACGCCAATTCATCAGACCTCTCTTCCAAGATTTCCAAAAATTCACTATCGCTTCCGAATTTTAGGGACGGCTTGATTTGAAGATTGGTTCCCTCTATTTCAATTCTCGCGCTTATAGACAGCAACTGCTCAATGAATTCTACTTGCTCTACGGGCAGATCATCGAGGAAGGATGCAACTGTCTTGGATGCCTCGTCTCCCTCCTTGAGGGTATCCGTGATGGATTCCAATGCCTCCCCAAGCGGAAGATCAAGGGTGGCAGTAAGATTAGCAATATCAAAGCAGACTCCCACCTGATCGTCCTCTGCCAAAATGTCGGCAAGGAAAATGCTGTAATTTGGGTTCTCTGTGATAGCCTGCCGCGCCCCATTATAGGTATCAATAACGTTTTCACAAGCTCCAGAGGGCATTGAAAAAACGAGGGTATCCTCTAAAATAGCAAAACTTTGGTTCCCTTTCGTGGTGTTCCAATAGGTTACACCTTTATATTCTATCGGCGTACCTCCTTCCGTTTCAAGCACCCGTTTCATTACCCCAGGATCTGTCAGACGCATGAGTGCGGAGAGATGCAGTGGCTGCAAACTGGTAATAAAAATTGCGAAGTCTTGATTCAGATCCAATCCGATTTTTTCAAAATCGGTTAAACCTTCAAATTTATCCACGAAAATATCCGTCAAAAGTTCCGCCGGGAAGATATGTGCCAAGGTTTTCGCCGGTATTTCGAGTGCCTCGGATTCAGGGGCAAGCTCAGTCATCAGTGCGTTAATCCTATTATCCGCTTCCAGTATATTGGGGCAGTAGACAACGCCCAAAGTCTCTTTTGGAATTAGGGTCAGAATACTGCTGTTTGGAACAATCCGTGTGTTTTCAAATTTTTGCGGAAGCGTATCTGTAGGTGTCTGCTCCGATTCTGCCACATTAAAACCGGCAAATAGAAGCGTTGTCAGAAGCACAAACGCGATGAAGGATGTGTGTAAACATTGCTTTTTCATTGTTTTCTCCTTAGGAGCGTGAGGTTTGTAAACACATCCACTTCATGTGTGGATGTTAAATTTGGATGTTAATTTTTTGAGTAGAACTTACGCACTCCACCGGTAGGAGCGGAATGTAATACAAGGAACGGAAATGTAATACAAGGAACGGATTTAGTCTATTCCCAGACTAAATCCAGTCTAACCCCAGACTAAATCCCCCAACCGCGCCGCGCCTTGATAGTAACTGTCTTATCACATAGCAAGAGACGCCTTCCGGCTCATTTTCGCGTAAATCCTATTGCGTTAATGAATCATTTTCTGTTTCAAGTGAGACGTGAAACATCCCACGCTGTTCAGTAGCTACATAAAGTTTCTTACCATTGATAACAAGAGCAACAACACCATCTGGAACTTCCGGCGAGATTTTTTCCCACCGATTCCGACTGTTCAACCGGTAGACACCAGTATCGCCAGCACCATAAACCTCCGTGCCTGCCACAGCCAAGCGATCTATGACGATGTGCGTCCCGACCTTATCGGTTATCGCGCGCCAATCTTCTCCAGTTTGCGATGCCAAAACACCAGCGTCCGTGGCGACATACACCGTTGAATTCGCGAAGACTATCTCATTGAAACGGGCAAAACGGAGCGGTAAATTTGGAGTTAAGTCTCTCCATGTGTCACCACCATCAAGTGATCGAAAAAGATGACCGTCGCGTTTTCCTACGTAGACCGTCTCCCCGGAAACTGCTAATTGGAACCCTCTGTCAAATTCGTCATCATTCTGTTCACTGGTATCTATTAACCCCGTATGCACCCATTCTGGTTCGCCCGGTTCCCATTTGAAAAGCCCTCGGTTATATTCGAGGTAAAATGTATCTCCACTGACTGCAAATCCACCAGCCTCCACCAATTCCCGTTCTTCCTGTTCCTCTTGTAGTGCTTCAAAGAGATCGCTGAAAATACCAGTTACCTTACCTGCTTTTTCGATGGCATTCGCGGTGTCATCTGCCATAACTTCTTCATAAGCTTCCTCCAGTTCTGCTTCTCGCACATTTCTGGGAACATCTTTTCCCAAAACGGGCATGCCTGCAATTGAAGTTAATGTGTTGCTATCAACAGATTTATGGAAAACGCGCAGTTTGCTTTTTTCCGGTGCAACAATGTAAAACACACCATCGGCAACCACTAACTTTGGATAGTGGATTCGATCTGTAAGGTTTTTCTTCTCTATCGGTTCAAGTGCAGAGACACTAAAATTAACAAAAACACGTTTCCAAGACTCCCCACCGTCAACCGATTTGACAACAGTTCTGCCGGTATTGGCATAGAGACCATTTTTAAATCCCACTAAATCCAGTATGCTGGTCCCCACCATATTTGCCATAAAGCGATGCCATGACGCGCCACCATCAATTGAACGTGTAGCACCGAGGGGTCCCACCTTGAAAAAAGTATTTTCGTTTACCGCTACAGCTGGAAATATACTCAAAGTCATTGAATTCTCATTGAAGGCAAATTCTGTCCACGTTTGTCCACGGTCGGTTGAACGAAATCCACCCATCCCAAGTGCCAAGAGCGTATCACCGACAGCCACGACTCTGATACCCAGTGATATTATTCTGGTAATAGATCTCTTTGTGGGCGTTATCTCAGTCCACGAATCTCCCAAATCGGTTGAGTGGAAAATCTCGTATGCCCCTTTATTGTTCATGAACATTTGTCCCATCAGCTGTCCTATTGCCACGGGATCAATCTCTTCATTGAATTCATAAAAATCCAGCCCTGTACCTATATAGAGATTGTTTCCAGAAACCGCCAAGGACTGAACGGATTTGGTAGTCTCTACCGATAACTTTTCCCATACGCCTGAGCTTAGGCGATAGAGACCTCGGTTCGTGCCAACAAACACTGTATCTCCAAGCGCAGTCAGTGCGAACATTTTTCCATCCAATGCCCCATCAGTTAGAGGAGTCCACTGCTTACCAGTATCCGTGGACCTGAAAACCCCTTTGTCTCGAAGCCCAAGATACAATGCCTTATCCGTCGCCACTAAACCGACAGTAGATCCCTTTGGACACATACCAAGCGAGTTCCATGTTTCACCTCTATCGGTCGAGGCAAATACCTTATCACTGGAAACAAGATAGAGGACATCACCTCGCTCTGCCATCGGTATCAAGCCAGAGGGGTCAGAATTTGATGGATCGGTCGTCGGAACGGTGGTATTGACAAGCGTCCATGCCTGAGCATCTGGACTCAACCTATAGATACCAATGGATGAGGCAGCATAGACATCTCCGCTGGAACTCGCCAGCAAACCCGATATCGCCCCGCCTTCCGGTCCGCTTGCTTGTATCCACTGCTGTTTCGTTGACGGTCGCACCTCTTTTTCTACCTGTGCTGCACCAAGTGCAACCGGTTCCGAAAGTTGTGCACCAGCACCGACATTCTTGCCAATAGTATCAAAACGCCCTGCTTGGTTCCGTAAATCGGGCTTTGCCCGCGTCTCAAGGACGATGGGCGCGTCAATAATTTCAATGGTGGTTTCTGATTCTGCGTCTACATTGTAGGGTCTCTGAAAGCGGGCGAGATATTGAGATCCCACTCCCATTATGAGAAAAATAACAATGGCTGTTGCGGCAGAAAGTGCCCACGGCATTAGCGGCTTACCACCAGACGGTGCAGTAGGCTTCATACGTGAAACCTCTCGCATGATGTTCTCCGTTAGATGCGGTGAGATTTTGAAATTTTCTAACGCCTCTCTTATGAGGGGTTCCTCTTTCCTTAAACGCTGCCGCGCACGCTGAAGACGACTCTTAATCGTATTCACGGATACACCTAAAAACTCACCGATTTCTGCAGCCGACATTTCGCTGAAATAATGCAGGGTCATAACCGTGCGTTCACTCTCTTGGAGTTTCGCAAGTAACTTTTTCACGACTTCACGCTGCACTTCCGCTGCTGTTCGCTCGTTTTCCTCAACAACATATCCCGAATAAGTCGCTTTTTCTAATTGCGAGACGCTTGTTTCCTCTAATGACTGCATCCGCAAACGCTTTTTACGCAGCCATGTACTACAGTTATTCGCCGCTATGACATAAAGCCAACCCGCAAAACGCTGCGGCTTCTTCAATGTCGCAAGTCTCTGGTACGCTTTCAGGAACGTATCTTGGGTAATTTCCTCGGCGGTGTGGAAATCACCAAGCTTCCGCCACACAAGTGCGTGAACCGGCTTTTCATATTTTTTCACAAGTTCACTGAAAGCATTATCATCACCATCAAGAATCTGCTGAATGAGCTGAACATCACTGTTTTCCATGAAATTACCTCCGATTGATTACCCTATAGTGACGCTACTTAGAGACGAAAAGGGTGCATAATTTGAAAATATTTTGAAAAAATATTATACCACGGGCTGAATGTAAAGTCTTGAATCAATAAATCGGAACATAATTCTGACCTGACTACCCTACAGTGACGACGTTTAGGAATAAAAAGGGTGCATAATTCCGAAAAAAAATGGATAAACGGAATGCCTTTATAGTAAAATCCAAAAATATGTTTACAATTCGTCACGGAACAAACACCCTCGCCAGCGGTGGTGAGTGTTTTCTTTTCTGAAGATCTGTTTACATGTTTCAAACTTTAACGAGTTGTGCTAAATAACTATTTGTAAAATATAGGTTCACATAAGCATAACGTTTTGTCCGTAATTCTCATATATGGATATGATCTTTAGTCCCGTAGGGACGATATGTTTATAGAAATACGTCATTAACACCCCTTTTTAGTCCCGTAGGGACGATATGTTTATAGAACAATATCAATATATGTGAAAATAACAAAAACAATGAGTTATAGTAAAATCCAAAAATATGTTTACAGTTCGTCACGGAACAAACTGTACTGCCACCGGAAATTTAGACCACTCTCTAATATAAGATTGTGCTACAATGACAATCTATTTGAAAGGAGCATTCCGATGGCGAAACGAAGAAGATTCACTGCTAAGTTTAAAGCAGAAGTTGTGCTTGAAGCCCTCCGTGATGAAAGTTCACAAGCGGAACTGTGTCGCCGGCATAACCTCAGCGAAAACCAAGTCTCAACGTGGAAACGGCAGTTTCTTGAAAATGCCGAAACCTTTTTTGAATCTCCAGAGAAGCACTCTGATGCCTCTGTGGAACGCATCGCTCAACTTGAGCAACTCGTTGGGAGGTTGACGCTGGCGTTGGAAATCCAAAAAAAAGCATCGACGTTGTTGGATTGAATCCATCTCAACAGCGACACATCGTTGAGACGCTGCGCAAGGAGTATTCGGTGCGACAGATTTGTGAGGTGCTGGGTTTCAATAAGAGCACCTTCTATTATCAACCCAAAAGCGATCCGTCTGAAGACGTTTTGCGAGCTGAAATACAGCAGTTAGCAGCGGAGTATCCCACGTATGGGTATCGGCGTATTACAAAGATGCTACTGCGTCAAGGATACACTGTCGGGTATAAACGTGTTGCCCGGTTGATGAAAGAAGAGAACCTCTCGGTTTCGGTGAAACGCGTCTGTCAAACCACAAGATCCTTTGAAGGTCAACAGCCTTGGGTTAATAGAGTTCAGACCCTTGAGATCTCTCGAGTCGATCAAGTCTGGGTGGGCGATATTACCTACGTCCGTCTCAAGAAACGCTTCATCTATGTCGCTGTGCTCATGGACATCTTTACCCGAATGATCAGGGGATGGCAGGTCAGCCCACATTTGAATACATCTCTGACGTTGAAACCGCTACAAGAGGCACTCTTTGAAAGCGGGGCTCCGGAGATCCATCACAGCGATCAAGGCGTGCAATATCTTTCAACAGCTTATCTCTCGACGCTCAAAGAACACGGTATTCAGATTTCATTAGCACGTCGCGGGCATCCTTGGGAGAACGGGTATGCCGAAAGGTTGATCCGAACCCTCAAGGAGGAAGAAGTTTACCTCAATGACTACGAGGATATTACCGAGGCTCGACAACGCATCGGGCAGTTTATCACACAGGTGTATCACCAGAAACGCCCACATTCGGCGTTAGGGTATCTGACACCTCTTGAATTTCAAAGAAAAACCTTCTCTTAACTTTGCGAAATTTCGGTCTAAATAAAGGGTGGCACTTCAAACACCCCACCGCCGCTGGCGAGGTTTGGAACCTCGCCCTTGTGTTGGTGTATAAGTAATTACGGATTTTACTATAATTGGCACAAGTCGTAACTTTAGTATATTTTTATAGTTTACCATAAATAACGCAGGATGTACAGGAGAGTTTACCTTTTGGTGGGATCAATGGAGAGAAAATGGCGGGACAAAAAACTGATGATTGGGTAGATTAATTTGCAATAAATCTAATGAGAGGCTCGGTAACGGGGGCAAAAGATCATTTACAATTTTCGTCATTTTTTTACTCAGCGTCCACAGAGATTTTTGCGAGAAAAGAATTGGCCTTTTCTTCCCCACTAAACGAATTACCGGTAGCACCTAGCTTAAAGCGTGTACCTTCCTCAAAACGGTGCGTGATCCTCCCGGCTTTACCGGGGATGATCCCTGATGCCGAGGTGAGTACAACTTCAGGCATACCGTCCGTGGAAAATTCGCTGTCGCTTGCGAACAGAATGAACGCGCCAGCAGCCTCTGCACTCCCAATCCAGAGGTCAATCGTGAGTACACCGCCATCTTTAAACGCTGTTGCATCGATTTCAACGACAGTGTAATCTTGCGTGCCTGCTGTCGGTGTTCGCAAAATGCTCAAGACATTCTGTGAAGGTTCTTGGTCATTGAGGACAACCTTCTTTGCCTGTGCTGAAAGAAACCTCGGCATATATTCCGGTTGATCTGTGTTCGGGGCAAGTCCGCTGCCTTTACTGGCGGTTTCCGTAGCCTTACCGAGTTGCGTCCGCACATCCGGTTTCGAGGTGAGATCCAAGACAATAGGTGCGTCAATGAGTTCTACCGTCATCTCCGATGGCGCATCAAAATTGTAAGGCTGTTGGAAACGTGTTAAGTACTGATTACTGGCTCCAAACGCCATCACAACGAGGACAAGCGTTGAAGCAGCGATCGCCCACGGCACAAACGGCTTACCAAAAGAAGGCGGTGCAGGATTCATACGGGAAATCTCTTGCATGATATTCTCGGTGAGATTTGCCCTAATTTGGAACCCTTCCAGTGCTTCTCGGATCATCGGTTCCGATTTCTTTAAGCGTTGCCGCGCGCGATGGAGCCGACTTTTAATGGTACCGACCGATACACCTAAAAACCGACTAATCTCTTCAACCGTCATTTCCCCGAAGTAGTGGAGCGTGACGACGGTGCGTTCACTCTCCCGCAGCCGGGCAAGCAATCTTTGGACAATGTCGCGCTGCGCATCGGTCGCAGCTTTTTCCTGCTCCTCGGCAATATACTGAGAGTAGGTCATCTTTTCTATCAGTTCGGGGTCTGTGTCTTCCAGCGATTGCGTCTGCATCCGCTTCTTTCTCAGCCACGCCTGGCATTGGCGTGAAGCAATTCTATAAAGCCACCCAGAAAAACGATGCGGATCCTTTAGTGTTGCCAGTTTTTTATAGACTTGCAAAAAGGTGTCCTGTGTAACCTCTTCAGCAACGTGGAAATCGCCAATCTTCCGCCACGCAAGCGCGTGAACCGACTTTTGGTATCTCCTCACCAACGTAGCAAAAGCATTTTCATCGCCTATGAGGCTGTTCTGAATCAGTTCAACATCGTCGTTCTTCATCCATTACCTCCAAAGAACTTGAATCACTCGATATCATAAATGAACCAGATACCTTCCACTTTTCGCATCTTAACAGATACCTCCGGCTGCGGTGCCCCCGGCACTCTTAATCGAAAGTGAAATTCATCACCCACATATTCGCTATTCAAAACCTCCATCTGACGCAACATTTGACGCATCTGCGTACGCACATCCTCCGGCATATCCTGAAAATTATCCCCAAATGTTTCTCTGGCATCCTCTGTAAGCATCGAGAGTATTACTTCTGCGTCAAGATTCTTAAATGCTTCCACGAAAGCGTTCATTACATCTTCCGCAGATTGCTCCGAGTGTGTTGATGATGCTTTGCTCGGCTCCGGTTCCTGACCCGATTCAACAGAGATTTCCGCCAAAAAAGCGTTAACCTGCCCTTTCTCACTATGCCAATCACCGGTCGCCCCTAATTTAAAGTGCTGCCCTCGGTCGAAAAGATGAGTGATTCTTCTCGATTTGCCGGGTGGAACACCCCATGCCGAGGCAATCGCGTTCCGCGGTGCGCCTTCTGTTGGAAGTTCGACATCACCATGAAACAGGTCGAACGAACCAGAAGCCTCAGCATGTCCAACAGAGATATCAATCGTAAGCGTACCACCGTCTTTAAACACTGTCGTATCAATATCAACGACAGTATAATCTTGATAACCGGGTTCTGGTGTCCGAAAAATGTTGAGAACTTCCCGCTTAGGTTTTTCACTCGTGAGTATAACTTTCAAATCCTCTGCCACAGCAGCATCTAATTCAGAAAAAGCCTCTGAATCAGGTACGGGTGGAGGTTCCGAGGTATCCTCACCAAACCCAGGGAGTTTTCCTGCTAAGGACTCCTGAAGAAACGTCAAGTAACGTCTCGGTGTGTTTCCACCAGCGAAAAGAAGTTCATTGACAGGTTGCCTACCCATTAATTCAAATGTTGGTGATATAACAAAACAATCTACAGGAGAACCTTTCTTCCAACCTTCCATGATGGCTTGTGCCAAAGCATGCGTTGTGTCAAACGTCTTGGATTCGCGTTCGCGTCTCTTGGTAATCGGTTCCCGCAAACTTGGGACTCGACCTAATTCGGAATTGGGGACCCAAGTATTGATAAAATTTTCGTTCAAGTAATTTATAATTCGGTCGTCAGAGAGGACAACTGCCCTCAAGCCTTTTCCGCTCCCTCAGCACGACTCATCCGCGAGCGGTCCGTCGATGGAGATAACGTGAACCGGCTTCCCTTGTGCCGGTGCCATCTCCAACGCCTCCTCTAAAGATACCCAGTTGATCTGCTGCGATTTGTAGAAACGGAGTATTAGAGAGCGTTCCGCTTCCAGCTGCGTGATGGCCTCTGTGAACTCAATCTCTCGCACAACATTTTGCTTCCCGGCACGGAGTTCTATTTGTGGACAAAACCCGACATCTATAGCTCGGGTACTGTTTCGTCCGACATCAAAATTCAGGACACCTTCAGGAACATACATCTTGAAGGCGGCAATCTCCTCTCTAATTCGATCAATAACAAGATATCCTGTAAACTGAGAGGGAGTGAATCGCCCGTCGTTTAAGACGAATTCTGCATGGATGCGGAATACAATCTCAGCAAATTCATCATTGTAGGCGCGCAGACATGCCCATAGCCCACGGGAATCTCCCGAATTGATGTCCAGGTCCAATCTCGGTTTGGGGTTCAGTTGCCTCAGTAATTCCAGCGTGCCCTCTTCCTCAATCTGCCAGAGGTCGCCGACAGAAACCGCTTCGGAGGGCAGAAAAGCACGGAAAATCGATGTAGGATACCTTTTCTCCGGCGCAGCAACCCGTAGGTTCGCCAATGCGTCCCAATCCACATGGAAGTTGTATTGCGTGTATTCAATCGGGGCAATGAAGCCTTTAACAGATACTTCTGGTGTCCCATCAAGTTTCAGTGTAATTTTGTTGTTAGTTGCCGAGTGGTCATCGGCACTCAACTGTCCATTCATTATTACCAGAATGAGCAGTCCAATTGTTAAGATTTTCATTTTCAAATCTCCTTATAGTTATCTTAATCTTCTTTGATTTCTCCCCACATCGTCGTTGATAATTGTACCGAAGGTGAAACGCTTAATGTTGGGTCAAACCAATCCGGACTTGAATTACTGCCGTCGTGTGTCAGTTGGGTTGGATTACCGCCGTTCAGGTCCGTTTTGAAGAGTTGTGAAAAAACGCCCGCCCGAGCGTTGTAAATGAGTTCGCTGCCATCTGGAGACCAAGTGGGGTTATAAGAGGAATGTTCATCGGTAACCTGATGAAGTCCTTTGCCATCGCTATCCACAGTATAGATCGTCCCCTTCCTAGACACAAGAAAGCCCTGTCCATTAAACGCCGCGCCATCAGGTTTCGTAAAGGCAATTTTGTCGCCTTGTGGAGACCAGTTTGGATGAAATATCCACGGCATTTCTTTTAAAAGGAGTATCTTTCGGGTGCGTCTCTGTAGATCAAAAATACCCAATGGTGTGCTTTCGCGTCCACCCACTACAAAAGCTATCTCGCGCCCATCAGGAGACCAACTTGGCATGAATCCATCTGTCAATTTCTCAACGGAGCCTCCATTTAGGGTCGCGACGCAGAGCGTGAGGTCAGCGTAAGGGACAAATCGTAATCCAAATTGTAGTTTTGCCTTTCCTGGATCTCCTTGTGCATAGGCAATTCGTTTACCATCGGGTGCCCAGGCAGGATCCCATCTATATTTGCTGCTTGCGAACACCTTCCGCACATTTGTCCCATCGGCATCCATAAGATACAAATCGAAGATTCCATCTCGATCAGAACTGAAAAGTATCTGTTTTCCGTTTGGCGACCAGGCTGGATGATAATCGGCTGCGGGATGCTGGGTCAAATTGACCTGCCCGCTTCCATCGGGGTTCATGACATAGATTTCGGCATTGCCGTCCCGCTTTGACATGAACGCGATTTTCGCTGTCGCTGGAGCTTCCGCCCATACGATAGCACTGCTACTGAACACAAGTAGAACACTAATCACATAACTTAACATTGCAAATTTAACATTGCCTTGATCCCCTGAACAACGAAAAACAACCTTGCGCTTCATAAGACATTCTCCATTACGAGTAGGTTTTGATCTTCGATTTTATCTTATACTGAATTATAGGAAATACGCCACATAAACATCCTCCCTACAAAGAGGTTTGTTCGTGTAGATTCTGACCTTAATACATACTATAGTTTGGACAATTTTCACAGGTTTTCATGACTATGAATTGTCCAAACTTTAATTCAGTTTAAAAGTATAGTAGAGCATATTATCCGGGACGGTAATATCAGTTAAAACACCAACTTAGTAGGAACTTTTAACTTCCGCCCACCGCGTCGCTAATTTGCTAGCAGGTTCAACAGAAAATCCTTTGAACTTTAGGTTGTATTCCAAAGGCGCGTCGATACCGGCGAACATGCTCCAACCGCCGCCGCGCTCACAGACCTTAACCATGAAAATGTTATCCCCTTTTTTCAGGTCTACCTTGAATGTGTCCTGAAAATCACCAGCACCACGATTGACTGGGTTCTTATGGACTTCTTTGCCGTTCATCCAGACCTTGACGGAATCATCACTGCCGACCTTGGCTTCAACACCTTTCTTCGTAACCTTTGATACAGCGTTGATCACGGCATAGGAACAGTGGTCATTGACATCGCCACCGGGACCCAACCTAATCTTAATGAGCATATCATTGATGTTGTTCCCACCGACTGCGGAGATTTCTCCCTCGGTCCATTTGTAATTTTCAGCAAATTTGACCTTCAAGACTTTATCGGTAATGCCTTCTTTGGCAACATCTTCCTCGGTCAGTTTACCCTTTGTTGCGTCCTTGATGCCGTCAACATCCGTTACAGCAGCACCACCTCCACCAGCAGGGCTTTCGGTGATCATCCAATACCAAGGTCCTTCGATCTTATCTACGGCAGTAGCAAATTGTGCCGTAAGAAGGAATCCAATAGCACACACTGCCAAAAGTACATATCTGCTTTTCATTTTCGTTTAACCTCCTTATATTCAACTAACCAGATAAAGTTTCACTAAATATTTTAGTTGCTCTAGCTCTTTTATACTAAAGTTTGGACAATTTATGTCGGTTGGACATTGCGTTTTTCAGAACCGTAGGTTGGGTTGAGTGGTAAAACTCAGTGTCCTTAACTACTGTTCGCCAAGACTCGTTTCATGGAAATAGATACAGCGAAACCCAATAAACACATAGCTTTGAGAAAACATCGTTGGGTTTCTCTCGGACCTTCGGACGTTCAGGGATCCCGAGGAGCCCGAATTTACTTGCTATGGCGACTTTTTCGGAAGTATCCGTTCAACCCAACCTAGGGTGCGTGCAGCATTTTTCTGTGAGTTTTGTGGATATGTGCAACTCATAGAAAAATCAGCAGCCTCTTGGAAACTCTACCTCAATGGGATACGAATTGTCCAAACTTTAGTGAATTATAGGAAATACTTTACGTAAACATCCTCCGTACAGAGAGTTCTGTTCGCGTAGATTCTGACCTTAATATATAGTGACGCGGGTAACAGGCAAAACGGTTGCCTAATTTTTCAAAAAATCGGAGAAATCGGACATAAATCCGGTAGAAAATACACAAAATTATTCACGTGTATCCCTTTAGAGCCCTCTTAGGAGGGATACCCACCGTTCCCATACGGCTTTGGTAGCAGTTTTTTGTGCTTCGTTGGCATCTTCTGTCATACCGCGCATCAGGAAGGCATGACCGACCCCTTCATAGATGACGGGCTTGTAGGTGATGTTTGCGGCATCCGCTGCGGCTTTAGTGGCATCAATTGTGGCATTGATACGATTGTCGTTCTCGGCGTAGAAACCATACACGGGTGCTGATATTTTGGGGATATCTTCCGTTGATGGGGCAGGACCGTAAAACACAAAGCTAGCCGCTATTGTGTCGGAATGGACAGCGTAACTGAACGTTTGACCGCCTCCCCAGCAGAATCCGGAAACTGCAACTTTTTCGTTGGTTGAAGGCAGATCACGGACATATTTTTGGATGGCATCCAGGTCGGATGTGACTTGGGAGGATGGGAGTTCACTGATAGCCCATGGTACTTCGTCCCTTGAGTCGAAACTTTCTGTGCCGCCACCGTCAGGTCCCATGCCGGAAAGCAGATCTGGACAAATTGCGACAAACCCTTCGGCAGCGAGCGTGTCTGCGACGAGCCGGACCCAGTTGGTGAGTCCGCGACCCTGGTGGATGACGATGATAGCCGTTGCGGGTTCTTTCACCGCTGGATAAACGATAAACGCATTGACGATACGCTCATCGGAGGTCGTAACTTTCACCCATTCGCTGTGTCGCGGGGATACTTCAAGTTGCGTTTTTATACTATCAGCCTCTGCATCGGCAATGGACAATAAACCGGTGACAATGATACCTAACATAAGCGCGTGGGATATCTGCATAGTTTTCTCCTTATTTTTCCTTTTGATGATATATAGGTAGTGTTTACATTTTTTTAGTAGTGATAAGTATAGCTGCAAAATAAACGAATCCGAGGTATCGGTCTGCATATTTATCATAGCGGGTAGCAACCCTTCGATACTGCTTCAACCGATGGAAAAAACGCTCTATAACGTTGCGACGTTTATAGACCTCTTTATCATAAGGGCGATCTTCAACACGGTTGTTGCGAGGACGGATCACCGCAACTGCTCCTTGAGCAACAATCGTTTCTCGCAACGCATCGGAGTCATAAGCCGCATCCGCAATAACGTATTGGCACGTGTAGCCGGTAATCAACGCCGGGGCTTGTGTCACATCATGACGCGCACCCGCTGTCAAGGTAAAACGCAAGGGGAGAAACGTATCATTCACCGCAGCATTGAGTTTCGTCGTAAAACCACCTCGACTTCGACCGAGTGCCTCATCGTCTTGACCTCCGTTTTTTTTTCGGGGCACCCGCTGCAGAGGAATGTGCGCGCACGATCGTTGAATCAATGAGGAGGGCGGAAAGTTCACCTGCCTCATGGAAATGTTCATGAAGTTTTTCAAAGACCCCGGCATCGCACCATCTGCCGAAACGTCTATAAATGGTATTCCAATATCCGTAAACTTTCGGCAGCGCACGCCAAGTCGCGCCTTCTTTTGTTATCCAGGTGAGCGCCGAAAGAAAACGTCTACAATCTTCAGGGTTGCCGACATAGACGTTTGGCAACGTTTTGAGAAACGGGTGGATGCTCTGCCAAGCTGCATCACTGATCATCACAGGTAAGTCTTGAGTTTCATCTATGTGTTGAGTTTTCATGCAAGACAGATTACCAAGACCTACGTAAAATGTCAATAACTTACACAATGTAAACACTACCTAGTGACGCGAGTAACAGACAAAACGGTTGCCTTATTTTTCAAAAAATTGGAGAAATCGGACACAAAATTACCAATTTGGTATGTACTTTATGGGTTTGAGAATAAAAACGGAGGTAAATGTTGAAAATCAACGTCGAACGCATGCTTGTTGAATAGAAACGTGGACAGGCAGTCCGACGTTGACAAATAGGTAGGATAATATGCGCTATTTTTCAAACGGTGGGACGACAGAAACACGCGCCAGAAAAGCATTGGTGCAGTTTGTCTGATTGTCCGAACCCGTAGCGACCAACTTAAAACGCCGACCGCGACTGAAATTGTGAAAGATATGCCCTATACCACCGGGCGGAACGTTCCACGCCCCGTCCAATGCTTCATCCGCATCATCTTCTGTAGGAATTTCGGCATCAGCATCAAACAACTCAAATGTTCCCGCCGCCTCACCCGTTCCGACTTGTATCTCAATGTGAAGTATCCCGCCGCGTTCAAACGATGTCGTATCAATTTCAACAACCGTGTAATCTGGAGTATCGGTGCCAGAGGCGCGAAAAACCTGTAAGATCTCCATCAACTCCGTCCCCAAACTGATTGGATTTCCATCTAATTTTGACATCTTTCCAACACGAATACGTCTCCCTTCAAACGCATCCGCAGTATGCTGTAACACTGATAGGTACGCTTGTGCCTGATTCTCGTAAGGCAGTGCCATCTCCGGCTGATGCATGATAACTTCCGCATCGGGAGTCAGCACCAGAATATCCACAGAGTCGGTGTAGTGGCGTTTCATCTCTTTAACGACAAGACTGACTGCTTCCCTTTTCGCACCGCTTATTAGTCCAGGTAATTCTCGGAGGAGTACCCACGTATTGACAAACTTTTCGTTGAGCGTTCTTATAACCTCTGGATCGGAGAGCGGACCCGCCCTCAAATACTTGCCGTTCGCTCAGCACGATTCATCGTCTAAACACCCCCATACATGAATCGCATGGATCGGACGATTGGTTGCTTTCGCCTGTGTAACTGCCTTATCCATCGGGAGCCAATCAACCTCCGCGAATTTGTAGAACTTCAGTTCCAATGCGCGGTGTGCCTCTTCCATTGTGATAGCAGCGTCCCACGCGATGCCGTTCTGATCCGTCTCGTCCGTAGTGAGGAGTTCCATACGCGGCACAAATACCATGTCAATACCACCGAAGGCACTGATAATAACGTTGCTATTACGCGGCGGGAGATGGAGCGAAAACGCCCGAACCGTCCCTTTTTTGAGATTGAGTACCAAACGCCCAACAAAATGAGAAGGGACAAAACGGGATTTATTATCATCATCCTCCGACGAGTTTTCGTCCTGCCACGCCTTATAGGCAGCACTCTCCAGTGTGAAATCCGCATGAATTCGGAAGGCGATCTCAGCGTAATCTGGCGAAAACGCCTGTAAGCATGCGAACGCACCTTCCGCCCCGTGATATACGGCTGTGCTTGCACCCTTGTGAAACTGATGCAGAAAGGTAATCAAACCGTTCGGATCAAGTTCCCAAACATCTCCTACTGCTACAGTTGACGGTGGAAGGAACGCATTGAAAACATCTGCCCTGTATTCCTTGACAGGTTGATTTGGAGACAGGTCAAATAACTCAGTGAGTACTGGTGAATCTTTGTGCATATTAAACGTAGAATCCGCAATCGGGTCCCAATGCGCATGCACCTGTAAACTTGCCGAACTCTTTAGTACATTACGTAGGTCTTTATAGGTATCAATAACTTCCATTATTCAATTCCCTCACTAAAATTTGAATTCTTTAGGACTTACGCATTCCCTCTTAAAGTCCCCCTACCCCCCTGATAAGGGGGATATAGGGGGTTGGGGGATTTAAGGGGTTTAAATATAGAAATTACTGCTTTTTTGCGTCTGAATGTCTGATATTTTCTCAATTTGCGTAAGTCCTGTTCTTATCTCAATATATAATGACGCGAATTTCGGTTAAAATGGTTGCGTAATTTTGCCTAAAACGCTCCTCGCCAGCAGCAGTTGGATGTTCGTTGACTCACCAAATGTCCACATATTTTTCGGTTTTACTACTACACATTTTCGGATGCACCTTCGCTAATGGATCAAAGACATTCAGTTTTTCTGTAGGTGGAATTTCCAAATCCCAATGTTAAGGGGTGTCAGTTATCAGTCGTCGGACATCCATTGGCGGAAGAAGATACTGATGTTATCAAATATCCTGTAACTGATAACCGAAAACCGATAACCGATAACCAATCATAAGAAAGCACCCTTGACAAAATAAAAAATCTACATAGAATAGTCGGCAAACAGAAGCAACAGCGAGCATCTCTTTGCAACGCTTAAAACCGAAAGGAACAGTTTAATGATTCAAACCGCTTATCAGGAAGCATACCGCCCACAGTTCCACTTTACACCGAAAACCAATTGGACGAATGACCCAAACGGCTTAATCCATTACAAAGGCGAGTTCCATCTCTTCTTTCAACACAATCCATCGGGCATCAATTGGGGCAACATGACCTGGGGACACGCTGTCAGCACAGACCTCGTCCACTGGAAGCAACTTCCACACGCCATCCATCCAGACGAACTCGGCACCATCTTTTCCGGTTCAGGGGTTGTGGACTGGAAGAATACCGGTGGTTTTCAGACGGGGGACGAGTCGGTACTCGTCAACTTCTACACATCTGCTGGCAGCCATGCACCGGAGCAGGTCCCGTTTACGCAAAGCATTGCCTACAGCAACGACCGCGGACGGAGTTGGATAAAATACGAGGGGAACCCTGTGATTGAGCATATCGTCGGGAGTAACCGCGATCCCAAGGTTATCTGGCATGAACCTACGCAGAAATGGGTGATGGCTCTCTATCTCGACCAAAATGACTATGCCTTGTTCGGCTCGGCAAACCTTAAGGAATGGACAAGGTTATCCGACCTGCAGATTCCAGATACCGAATGCCCTGACATCTTTGAGCTTCCCGTTGACGATGATCCCGACAATACCAAATGGGTTTTCTGGGGCGCGGCGGGGAAATATTACGTCGGTAGCTTCGATGGAACGACCTTTACACCGGAGGGTGACGCACAACAGGCTGACTACGGTGCCAACTTCTATGCAGCGCAAACGTGGAGCGATGTGCCAGAATTCGATGGCAGACGTATCCAAATCGCTTGGATGAGTGGCAGTAACCCACCCGACATGCCCTTTAACCAACAGATGAGTTTCCCATGCAAGCTAACCCTTCGGACAACTTCAGAAGGGATCCGTCTACACCGAGAACCGGTCGCAGAAATCGAAAACATCCACGCGTACACGCATGCGTGGAGCGATCTATCCCTTAAACCAGATGAAGATCCGCTTGCGGGGTTGACAGGTGAGCTGTTTGATATCCGAGTTGAAATAGCCCTGAACGATGCTGCCGCTGTTGGTTTCAAGGTTCGTGGGCAGGATATCCGTTACGATGTCACATCGCAACAATTGACATTCTTAGAAAGAAGTGGACCCCTCGCGCCGCAAGATGGGAAAATCCGTTTGCAAATTCTGGTTGACCGTATCTCTATTGAGGCATTCGGTAACGATGGGGAACTCTCGATGACTTCCTATTTCCTCCCGGATCTGGACAATGCGGACATCGGAATCTACGCGGAGGGAAGCGCAGCGACTTTAGTATCACTGAAAGTACACGAGTTAAAATCTTCGTGGGTGTAATGTTTACAAGAAAGTTGGGTGAAGTTATCAGTAGGTGGGATTATATGAAGTTTAAGTGTTTAAATCGCTAACTTGTGTTTTCCCAAGGTCCGGTAGGTGCGGTTTCCCAACCGCACCGAGCATTCCTAAGAAATTACCGAATTATAGTAAATCCATAATTATCTATACACCAACGAAAGGGCGAGGATACAATCCTCGCCAGCAAGTGAGAAGTGTTTTATATTTTCCAAAGTGCCTTCTTACTTTCGGAGTTCACTATAATTTTTATTCTTCATCAAACCCTGTCAGCGAAGACGCGAAAGAGGAGTTAAACGCTAAACGACTCACCACAACCGCACGTGTTTTTAGCGTTCGGGTTGATTATTTTAAAACCTGAATCCATCAACCCGTCGTTATAGTCGAGTACGGAACCCGCAAGATAGAGCGTACTGCGCGGATCAATGAAAACCTTTAATCCGTGAAAGTCAAACACTTTGTCGGTATCCTTCGCGGCACCAAATTCGAGGCTATATTGAAACCCAGAGCATCCACCGCCGACAACTTGCATCCGCAAGCCGAGTTCGGATTCAGCCGAGGTTTCACTATTACTGATAAGTGTAATTGCTTTTTGTGCGGCAGATTCTGTGACATTAATCATGGTGCTGGCACCTCCTTCTTGGATAGAAAATCAGCAATTGCCGTTTTTAGGACTTTTTCAGCAGCGTTGGCGTAACGCTGTTTATCTTGCGGCAGCCCTCCTAACGCTTCAGAGAGTTGTACCGCTGTAATTTCTTCTGCTTCCGGGATATATATTCCCGTAACCAATTCGGTGAGGACAGACGCGCTCGCGATAGCCGTGGGGCATCCGAATGCTCGAAACTTCGCCGCAACAATCGTGTCACCGGCTATCTTGAGTGTTAGTTTAAGCATCTCACCACTGGCAGGAGAACCGACAGTGGCAGAGCCATCAGCATCTGCGATAGACCCGACATTGCGCGGATTTTCATAATGTTCAGTCACCTGTGGCGTATACATCAGACCTTTACCGCATCGCAGAGGAAAATTCGTCTATAATGCTATTCGGAAGAACCCTGTTTTTGCAATTATACGATATTTCCAAACAATTGTCAAATTTTTAAGTTTACAATTTTATCTAATTTGTTTAAACTGACGCAAATGTTAAATTTTTAAGTTTACATTTTTACGCTAATGTGTCTAAACTAACGCAAAACAAAACGAAGGAGAACGCACAATGCTTCAGAGATTTCAATTAACGCTCAGTTTAGCCCTTGGTTTTCTGCTGGTCCAACCGTTTACAAGCTTTGCCGTAGAAGAATTCAAGGTCTCGGAAAACGGCAAAGGCGAACAAATTTGGTTTGAGGCAGAAGCCTTTGATGAAAGGGATTCCGAGGATGTCTATAAATTGGGCAAAGGCGAAAAGGCTGTAGACCCTGCTGACGGTGCGTTTGGGGATATCATCACCAACGCTGGTGCTGGCAAAAAAGGCTGGATACTTTACAGGTTCGACATCAGTCGTGCTGGCGGGAAAGCCGGAGAATGGCGTTTTATCGGGCGCGTTATTAATCCAAGCAACCACTCAGACTGGTTGTGGGTATTGGGAGACGATGGCGATAAAATTCCAGATGCGGAACCTGCTTTCGCCCGTCCTGCTCATATTATCTTTGAAGAAAATATTCCCGAATGGACATGGAAGAAGACGGGAGATTTTGGACAGGATGCTGGCACGATTAATGAACTACAAGACGGTGAGAACGTCATGATGATATGGACACGGCAGAGCTCACTTCAGGTACAGTACGACGTTTTCTGCTGGTCCAGTGACTTAGAGTATCAACCTACCGATGAGGACTATGAAAAAGCGGAAGAAAAAACTTTGCCGGTGCATCCGGATGGGTTGCTAACCACAACGTGGAGTCGGCTTAAGCAGTAACTGCTTCAAAATAGCGCAAAAATGCGATGAAGGAGAATTATTATGCGTCAAAGATGTCAATTAACCTTCGGCTTAGTTTTCTGTTTCCTGTTGATACAACCGTTTACAGGTTTTGCCGTAGAAGACTTTAGAATTTCTAAATACGGGAGTGGCGAACAGATATGGTTTGAGGCAGAAGCCTTTGATGAAAGAGATTCCGAGGATGTCTATAAATTAGGCAAGGGTGAAGGCGCACTCGATCCTACGGAAGGTGTCTTCGGCGATATCATCACCAACGCCGGTGGACAAGGTTGGATCCTCTACAGGTTCGACATCAGTGCCGCTGATGGAACAGCAGGGGACTGGCGGTTTATCGTGCGCGCCATTAATCCGAGCAATCACTCGGATTGGTTGTGGGTATTGGGAGACGATGGCGATGAAATTCCAACGGACAAACCCGCCTTTGTCCGTCCCGATCACATTATCCTTGAAGAAAACGTCCCCGAATGGGCATGGGTGCGGACGGGTGATTTCGGGAGTGACGGTGGCACGGTCAACAAATTACAAGACGGTGAAAACGTCATGATGATATGGACACGACAGAGTTCAAACCAGGTTCAGCTCGACGTTATCTGCTGGTCCAGCGACTTAGATTATGAACCCACGGACGAAGACTACGAGAATGCGAGTAGCGGGCTTACGGATGTTAATCCCGAAGGACTACTTACCACAACATGGGCACGGCTTAAGCAGTAGTTTCTTCCTCTTCATCAGGTGTTTTTGGCTCTAACTCTGCCTGGCACTCAGGACAGTAACCGATGATCTCATTACGGAAGCGCACGGCTTTAAAGTCGTGTGCTTCACACACCGCTTTTTGTAAGGCATCAATCCCCGGTTCTTTAAACTCAACAATCTGATTACACCTTAGACAGATGAGGTGGGCGTGTTCTCGGAGCGAATGGATGCTCTCATAGCGAGTGTTCTTCTGCGCGTCAATAAATTCTGTCAACAACCCGCTTTTCACCAGCAATGGTAATGTCCGATAGATCGTCGGGCGCGACACACGGTAACCGTTGCGGCGCATCTGAACCAAAAGGTCTTCCGTTTGAAAATGACCCGGATAATCGAAGACTTGGTTTAAAACGTCCAACCGTTTCTGGGTCAAACGGAGTCCACAACTTTTGAGATAGTCTTCAAACTGTTTTACAAATTCAGTGCCGTTAGTGGGTTTTTCGACAGCTTCCATTTCCCGTCCCTTTCAACTGGTTGCGAAGGACAAACTACGATCTGGCGGCGCAAGATCGTTTTTCACAGCATACTTATAAAAAAGCTCAAGACCGGCAATCTCAGCTTCACCCAAGTCATATTTGATGTGATGTTGCAAATAATCAAGGCAGAGCTTCTCGGAAAAACCGAGCCTTTTCGCCTCAATCCGTGCGATTTCCGGGATTTGTGCGATACCACGTGTTTTCGATTCGAGGAGCAGTTTCGGTAAATCAGCCAGATGCGCTTCCCTCCTTGCAACCCAACACGCATAAACGAAAGGTAAACCCGTCAACTTATGCCACACTTCGCCGAGGTCAATACTATATTCCGTCGAACAAAGGTGTCTGAGGGCTGGATCCCCAATCAGAAGGACCGCCTCAAAAGGCGGATACTGACGGTTTTGAAGTGCTGTACTTGGAATTACTGTCGGCGCGCACGTTGTAAACGCTGGTGAAATCCCATATTTTTCAGCGAGCAAAATTTTCAATAATGCAACGGAGCTACGGGAACTTGTATCAAGCGCGATGCGGCGAATTTCCTGAATCGGTACCCGGCTGAACAATTGGATACTTTTGACACTTCCGTGTGATGCAATTGATATATTGGGTAGAATGCACAGACCGGTCACAGACGGATTTTCACGAATGCGAAAATATTCAATAATTGGAATCAACCCGACATCCAGTGCCCCTTCATTTAAACGCGTGGCAATACAACTCGGTACATCAACACCGAGTGTGATATTTGCTTGAACTTTTTTATTCAAAAGGGGATAAATGAGCGGTTTGGTATTCAGGAACGAGACAGCGCCAACCCTTAAGCGGCTTTTCTGTACCATCGATCCCCCTCTCGAACAATTTCATTGTAAAGTGTATCGCGCTCAACGGGCACGAAACCGGCTTCTTCGATGAGGTGCGTCAGTGACGAAACGGAAACTGCCTCTGGCGTGTCAGCACCTGCCATGTGTGTGATTTTCTCCTCGGTTACAGTCCCGTCAATATCATCAGCCCCGAAACGAAGCGCAACCTGTGCAGTTTTTAAGCCAGTCATAATCCAGTAAACTTTAATATGTGGTAGGTTATCAAGCATCAGGCGTGCCACGGCAATGTTCCGAAGATCGGTCAAACCTGTCGTTGATGGCAGATACGCCATGCGGGTGTTCGCAGGATGAAACGCAAGCGGAATGAACGTCACAAAACCGCCGGATTTATCCTGTTGTTCTCGCAACCGAATCAAATGATCTACCCGGTCCTCGTTTGTTTCAAGATGTCCATAAAGCATCGTTGCGTTTGTCGAAATACCGAGGCGATGCGCAATATCGTGAACCTCTAACCAACCTTCGGCACTCAATTTTCCCGGGCAAATCTTTTCACGTGTTTCTTCCGCAAATATCTCAGCACCACCGCCCGGCAACGAATCCAAACCCGCCTCCCGTAACGCTATGAGAATTTCCTCTATCGACATTTTAAAGATACGTGAGAAGTGGTGAATCTCAACAGCCGTGAAGAACTTCAGGTGTACCTGTGGCATCCGTTCTTTGAGTCCGCGGATGATATCCAAGTAATAATCGAAAGGTAGTTTAGGGTGTAAGCCACCGACACTATGAATCTCAGTGCAGCCGTTCTCTATAGAATACATTGCCTTGTCTAGAAACTCATCAACGCTCATCTCCCACGCGCCTTCTGTTTGCATGTTTTTTCGGGCAAACGCACAAAAATGACACCGGGCGTGCAGAATACAGACATTTGAATAATCAATATGTTGGTTGATGTTATAGTAGGCGACATTTCCGTTTAGGCGTTCACGGGCATGATTTGCAATAAACCCAACTCCCGTAATATCCGGGCTCTCATAAAGCGCGATGCCCTCTTCAAAGGAAAGCCGTTGTTCTGCTTCGACTTTTTCATAAATGGCGGGCAATTTCGGATCCGTAAAGCGACTATAATTCTCCATTATCCCTTTATCCTAATTGGCTATCAATTTCTCTGCGAAGTTTGTAAGCCAGAACTTACGCATTCCGTCTTAAAGTCCCCCTGATAAGGGGGATTTAGTTTGTAAGCCAGAACTTACGCATTCCGTCTTAAAGTCCCCCTGATAAGGGGGATTTAGGGGGTTAAATACCATGAAATATCAACTTTGCAGCAAAATACACCTCTTTTCTGGCCACTTTGCGTAAGTCCTATAAGCTAAGAACTTGCTATAGTAACCCAAGTTGCTACTAACAGGTTTTGCACATTTCAGAAAGGTTTTCGTCTCTTTCCCCACCCCGTAGGGTGTTATTGCTTCGCGGTGAGAATAGAAAATGGCGTATTTACGCGATCGCACTCCGTAGGAGTGCTATTGCTTCGCAGTGAGAATAAGAGGTGGCAACTTGCGTTATAGTAAAGTAAAAAATTGCTTGACACTTATTTTACAACAAAGGTATTATAGCACAACAATTTTAAAGATGCAAGTCTTTTTAATATCGGCAGATGCATTTAGTTTTCTGGTAGGAGGGATCTCCGAATCCCGACCTCTGGTCCTATCCGCGCTGGCGAGGTTTGCAACCTCGTCCATCTGATGATTGTTGATGGCTGACTGCCAAAGGAAAAATAAAACCTATGTCTAAACTCGGACTGATTCATTACAATTACGCAAGTAAATCGCTTGACGATTTTCTGAAATTTACAAGTGAAACGGGGTTCCGCTACGTTGAACTCCAAATCGGCGATGTGTGGAACTCGGAGACCAGTGATCCCGAACAAAACGCCGAAGCCGTGAGGAAACAGGTAGAAGGTTATGGACTGCAAGTCTCCGCACTCGCCGCAGGGAACGATTTCGTCGTGCTGGAAGAGGAAGCTATCCAATCCCAAGTCGCACGGATGGAACGCATTGCAGGACTTGCCAAACTAATCGGTACCTCAGTTCTCCGTACAGAAGGTGGAGCCGCAAAGGAGGCTGTCCCAGAAAGCCGATGGGTCGAAGCGATGGCTGGCTGCTTGAAACGATGCCTCGAATTCGCCGAACGCGACGAAGTCTACTTGGCAGTGGACAACCACGGCATCGTTACAAACGACGGTGATTTGCAGGTAGAACTCTTTGAACGGGTCGGTTCCAAATATGTCGGTGCGAATATGGACACTATGAACTACCGATGGGCAGGGCACGACTTAGAAACAGTTGGCAGATACTATGAAATCGTGGCACCCTATACATTGCACACACATCTGAAAGACGGCAGAGGATCACGTGGGGATTACCGAGGCGAAGCACTCGGTGAAGGTGAAATAGATCTCGCAAAGGCAATCCGATGTCTCAGAGAAGCAGGCTATGACGGTGTCTGGTGCTGTGAATACGAGGGTAGAGAAAACGACGGCACAGGACAACGAAAAAGTTTTGCTTGGATGCAGGCAAACCTCTAATCAAATGAGCGAATCATCCCCTATCATCACGCTAACAACGGATTTCGGTATACGCGATACTTATGTCGGAATCATGAAGGGAGTCATCCTCGGCATTAATCCGAATGTGCAAGTGGTTGATCTCACGCACGCCATCCCACCACAAGATATCTACGAAGCCGCTTTCTCAATTTATGCTGCCCACAGTTACTTCCCAAAAGGAGCGATTCATGTTATCGTAGTTGATCCGGGTGTCGGGAGCGATCGACGCGCGATCGCTTGCCAAACGGACAACGCATTTTTCGTCTGTCCGGACAATGGCGTGCTGAGTTACCTATTGCAAAGCACTGAGGACGAAGCACCCCAACCAATAAATGCAGTAGAGATTCAGAACAAAGCGTACTATCTGCCAGAAGTGAGTAACACATTTCACGGCAGGGATATTTTCGCACCTGTCGCCGCACACCTCTCCCTGGGTGTCCCGCTTGAGGACATCGGTGCACCGGTGCAAACACTCGTTCAACTACCGATTCAAGCACCGGAACTATCCGGTAATACACTGACAGGGCAAATCGTCAAAATTGATAGATTTGGGAATGCGATAACCAATATCTCAGAAAACGCAATTGCCGGTTTGGAAAGCGCGTCTACCGGAGGAATTTCCACTTATGAAATCAGAATTGGAAGTGTGAGACTTAACCGATTCAACCGGGCTTACGCAGAATCTGAAGTCGGCAAACCTCTGGCAATTATCGGAAGTTCTGGGTTGTTAGAGATCGCTGTGAACGGTGGTAGTGCCGAAAAGCAATTAGGCTTAAAACGGGAGGATGTCATCGTCATAGGGAAGGTTGGTAAATCCTGTCAAAAAATTTGACATTCTCAATTTTTTTAGGTATACTTAACTAACATATATCTGGCGATACACTACACAAAAGGAGAGGCTCTCATGGAAACTTCCTCAAACGCGCTCCGAACCTCTTACGCACCGACCGAAACAGCGGATCTCTATCCTGAATCAGATGGGAAACCTATGGCTGAAACCGATCATCACATAGAAGCAATACTCCGTATGCGGTTAATCTTCAAAGGCTACTACGCAGACACGCCCGATGTCTACATTTCCGGCAATCTCATGATGTATTACGAGGATACCAGACCCCCAAAAGCCGTCTCTCCCGATATACTCATCTCTTTCGGCGTGGGTAAAAAACCCCGCCGCACCTACAAGATATGGGAAGAAGGAAAACCTCCTGACTTTGTTGTCGAGTTTTCAAGTAAAAGTACTGTTCAAAACGACTTAAACAATAAGATGGAACTCTACGCGAGGCTTGGAATTTCAGAATACTTCCTCTGTGATGTTGATAGACGCTATTTGCCCGCACCCTTGATGGGCTTTCGGTTGGTTGATGGTGAGTATGTTGAGATTGCCCCCAACGCTAATGGTGGAATTTCTTCTGAGACTCTGGGCTTAGATTTTCACCTGTTAGCGGATGGATTCCGGATTTATGACCCAGTAACAGGGAAGTGGTTACAGACACCGGAAGAGGCAGCAAACTTACGCGCCGAACGCGATAGAGAACGCGCCGAACGCGATAGAGAACGCGCCGAACGCGATAGAGAACGCGCCGAACGCGCCGAAACTGAACTCGCACGCCTTCGCGAGGAACTCGCTCGCTTAAAAGAAAACTCATCATAGTAGCAGCCCTTAACACAAGAAGGAGCACAGATCAAATTGAAACAGATTGCTTTAACAGGTCTTAAACCGTCAGGATCACCGCATATCGGCAACTATCTCGGCATGCTTAAGCCCTCGTTGGAACTCGCTGAAAAATTTCAAGCACTTTATTTCATACCGGATTATCATGCCCTCACAACGGTCAGGGACCGAAAACAGTTGGCGGATCTCACCTACCAAGCAGCGGCAACATGGTTAGCACTCGGGTTAAATCCAGATGAGGGGATTATCTATCGCCAATCCGATATTCCAGAGGTGTTCGAGTTGGCGTGGGCGTTGTCCTGTTTCACAACGAAAGGCTTACTTAACCGCTCGCACGCCTACAAAGCAATCGTTGACGATAACATCGCAGCCGGACGTGAAGAGGATAAGAACATTAATGTCGGACTCTTTACCTATCCTGTTTTGATGGCGGCAGATATTTTACTCTTCGGAACACATTTTGTGCCGGTTGGATTTGACCAACAACAACATCTTGAAATTACGCGAGATGTCGCGCTTACCTTCAACAAAAATTATGGCAATGTCTTGACGATTCCAGAAGCCGTAATTCGGAAAGAGGTAATGACGATTCCCGGAATTGATGGCAGAAAGATGAGCAAAAGTTATAACAACGTCATTCCAATCTTCGCACCACCGGACCAAGTACTTAAACCTGTCAAGCGTATTGTAACCGATTCCAAGCGACCCGAAGAGCCGAAAGACCCCGATGAATGCAACATCTTCGCAATCTACCGTCATCTCGCGGATGTGGATGCTGTTGATGCGAAGCGGGAACTCTATCTGGAGGGGGGACTCGCCTACGGCGCAATGAAAGAGGAACTGTTCGAGTTACTGGAGGCAACTTTTTCCGACAAGCGAGACAGATATAATGCCTTGATGGACAATCTTGATGAATTGGATAAAATACTCGAAAAAGGTGCCGAAAAAGCACGCGACATCGCCAGACCGATTTTAGCGAAGGTCCGCAAAGCCGTTGGTGTAAGCCTCTGAACGGAAGGCGAGGCAGCTGCTCTCGACGTTCCAGAATTAACTTGATTTGAAAATCACTACGGATATATACTATAATAAAATAGCAGTCCCAGAAAAAACTTGCATTTTAATGCAAAATATGTCATAATGTTTTTATCTCCTATTTCTGACGTTGCGAGGAACATCGCGCGATCAACACGTGCTGATGGTTTTACAGACAGCGGAGTAGGCACATGAAATAATCCCGCGTTGCAGCGCGGCAAATCTTTAAAGAAAGTGAGAGGATTCAGATGAAATTTAATGCTTTAACAATTATCCTGTTCAGTCTTGGATTGATGGCAATCAGTCTCGTCGCTGTGAACACCAGTAGTGCCGCAATTGACCAGAGTAGTGTTGTCGGTATTTGGCTGTTCGACGACGGGGGCGGAACCACAGCGATGGACTCTTCAGGAAACAATAACCACGGGACGATTGTCAACGCACCTATTTGGGTCGATGGACGATTCGGTGGTGCCTTAGGATTTGATGGTACAGGCAACTGTGTGAATACAAATCAAAAACTTCTCAACGGCGTACGTGAATTCACAGTCGTTGCTTGGGTAAAGCCTGGGAACATCACCTCCAATCGCGTCGGATTGATAGGGCAGAACGATTCACCGGAATTCGGTTTTATTAATCCCACTACCGTTGCACTATGGACTCCCACAGCCGGTAGTAATAACAATGCATACGAACACCCAGCAGGTGAGTGGCACCACGTCGCTGCTGTTGCAACCCGACAATTCACGAAGGTTTACATCGATGGAAGTGCTACAACGGTAAATGGAAACTGGCCCAACCACGGTAGATCTGATTTCAACGTGAATATCGGGGGATGTGGTGTTTGGGACGGTAGCGGCAATTGGTTCACTGGGGCAATGGACGAAGTAGCTCTCTTCCACGCGCCTTTGACAGACAACGATATTGCTGACGTTATGAATAACGGTTTGACTGCCTTAGGCGTTGCGGTGGAACCCGCGGGGAAAATCGCAGTAACTTGGGGAGCACTCAAACGGAAAGACTATTAGGCAATCCCAGCACGTAGCAAAAATTCTGGGGAAACGGCACGGATTGCCGTATCCCCAGTTTGCTTTCCGTAAAGTTTGAAAAGATAAACCCCAGTTCAAGACCCGTTTAAACAAAACAGATCCCAAAACCGGGGTAAAGACTTGTTAGCCGCAACAGAACACAAAATAATATGTGTTATCCTATCGCGGCATTTTCTCAATCCGACTTCCAGCAGTTCATGTAGATCGAACAACATTGAAGCCGATAGGAAATAGGCTAAATTCCCGCGTCATCGTCGTCATAGCGACGTGGCTCGCGGCGTTCTGTGCGAGGACGCGCAGGATTGACTTTCAGTGGACGTCCCATCATTTCTTGGCCATCCAACGCCTCTATCGCTCGCTCGCCATCCTCTTGGTTTTCCATCTCAACGAAGCCAAACCCTTTGGAGCGACCATCGTATCGGTCACGGATAATGGTAGCGGTAGCAACCGGACCATACTCACCAAAGAGTTCTTCGAGGTCGGTTTCCGTGGCCGCATAAGGCACGTTGCCAACGTAGATATTCATCTCGTTTCTCCTTTTGGAAATTATATACATTCCAATCCAGTATCATGAAGCCAACCGATACATCTACACGAACCGGTAACCCTTCAAAAGACCGGAATATGGAATAAAAATACGGGAAAATGAGAAAACTGAGCACTGTCAGCATTTTCAAAGGCAGAAATTTGGCAGCAAGCGTAGGCGGACATTGCACGCAATGTCCATATTACAAAGATTGGCAAAAATTAACTCTTATCAATCTCTGGTTGGAAGACTCATCACACTTCATAAACAGAGCGTTTCTGGTTCCAAACCGTAGAACTGTCAAAACACTACTCGTAACTTTGCCAGCGGACGCTATCACATTTCCCTTAAAATTTACAATAAATTATATCACAACTTTTGTTGTTTGTCAATTTTAATTTTTCTGTATAGAAATAGGACTTACACAAGTTTCTGGTAAACCTTAGGGGCCGCCTACCGCTGGCGAGGTTTGCAACCTCGCCAGCAAAGAGGGCTGCGTAAGTCCTATAGAAAAATTTTACTTTGCTACCATCCAATTATCACCGATTCCTGCCTCTGTCCGAAGCGGTACTTGAAGCGACATTGCATTCTCCATCTCTTCACAGACAATTGCGGCATGCACCTCCGCAAGTGCTTCTGGCGTTTCAAGCACCAATTCGTCATGAATCTGTAACAGCATTTTTAGCGGTAATCTGTCCGCATCAATTCGGTGCTGCACACGTACCATCGCCGCTTTCATCAGGTCTGCAGCTGAACCTTGCACCACAGTATTGATTGCCAACCGTTCACCCAGACTGCGCCGACTTCGGTTCGTGGCATAGATTTCAGGAATCACACGCTGTCTCCCAGTAAGCGTACTCACATACCCGTGATCCGATGCCTGTTGGACGCACGCCTGTAGGAAACGATCTATCCCCGGAAAACGCGTTTTATAATCATCAATAAGCGCAGCCGCTTCCTTTACACTCATCCCTTTAATCCGACGTGAAAGCCCTGTCGGGGATACCCCGTAAATGATACCAAAATTAATAGTTTTCGCCTTATCCCGAAGTTCACGAGTAACCGATGCCGTCGGTGTCTCAAACACCTGCGAAGCAACTGCCGTGTGGATGTCCAAATCCTGCGCGAAGGTTTCGATTAATTGCGCATCTTCGCTAAAGTGGGCAAGGATGCGTAGTTCAATCTGTGAATAATCCGCGCAGATTAACTTATGTCCCTCTGGTGCTATGAATGCACACCGCAATTGCCTGCCAATCTCAGTTCGGACAGGAATATTCTGTAGATTCGGACCGTCGGATTTCAAACGACCTGTCGCTGTTGTTAATTGATAAAGATGTGTGTGAATACGCTCTGTCTTTGGGTCAATGGCACTCTGAAGTTGTGCCAGATAGGTGCTTTGTAACTTACGAAACTGACGGTATTCAATTATTAAGCGCGGCACGCTCGTCTTTGGATCGTTGATATCCTCCCTCAGAGAGAGTGCCTCCAACACGGTCACATCCGTCGAAATTTTACCACCGCGCGTCCGTTTCACTGGTTTAAAACCGAGATCCTCAAACAATACTTGCGCGAGTTGCTTTGGAGAATCAATGTTACACGGATAACCAACGATTCCATGAATCTGTTTTTGCCGAGCATCAACGAGTTCACTAATCACACCACTTTGACGGTTAAGTTCCGCCTTATCGCAAACAATGCCATTATACTCCATCTCAGCGAGAATAGGCGCGAGCGGCGATTCTATATCGCGCACCAATGCCGTAATACCCATCTCATCCAGTTTTGGCACAAGAAAATGATAGAGCCGTAGTGCGACATCGGCATCTTCTGCAGCGTAAACTGTAGCCTGTTCCAACGGAACTTCATCAATTGTTTTCTGTCGGGTTCCATCCGCATCAAACAATCCACCAAGCTCTTTCGCTTCCTTATCGGTACTATCCACATCTGCTGCATCGTTGGGGGTCGCTGTTAGTTCCTCAAAGGAGATCATCTTGTGATTCAAATGGAGCAACGCAAGCGTATCAAGATTGTGGGAGGGTGTTCGTGCGTCAACTAACTGGCTTGCGAGCAGCGTATCAAAAACGACGCCTTGGAGTTTCACCCCATTTCGGATGAGAATGCCCGCATCAAACTTCAAGTTATGTCCACATTTCGGTAAATTGGGATCTTCCAGAATCGGTTTGAGTGCTGAAAGCACAGTCTCCGTATTTAGATGGTTTTCAGGATGAGGTGAACGAACTGGCACATAAACACCGTGATTCGGTTTCCACGAAAAACTTAATCCGCAAAGTGTAGACTCGCGTTCCAAACCATCCGTTTCGGTATCAAAACTGATAATCTCCTGGGTCGAAAGGGTGTCAACGAGTTCTGTCAATTGGGAGGGTGTAACAATCACCGAATAGTCGCCAGTTTCAGCGGTGTCATAGTCCCCCTTATCTAAAATTGAGTCCGTTTTCTGCGCCAATTCTGCGACTCGTTCTTTGCGTGTCGTTGGGACAGGCGCGACAGACGCAGAATCTCCACCCGCGAGTTCTGTTACAACCTGTTCGTAACGCTTGAGTTCTAACTCCCGAAACAGCGGAAGGATTTTCTGGAGATCCAGCGGTTTGACCCGTGCCTGCTCTATAGAGAAATCCGAAGTAGCATCCCGCTTTAAAGTTACAAGCTGCTGTGCGAGTGTCAATTGCGAGCGCGCCTTTTCGAGATTTTCGCGACGCTTCCCTTTAATCTCATCAATATTCTCAAAAATACCATCAATGGAACCGTACTGCTGAATCAATTGCGCCGCCGTTTTCAAGCCGATTTTCTCAACACCGGGAACATTGTCTGAAGTATCACCCATCAACGCAAGCACATCAACGACTTGGTCCGGTTTTATACCTTTCGTTTCCTGCAACGATCGCTCATCAATAATTTTGTCATTATGAAGGTCAAGCATCGTTACGCGATTACCAAGCAGCAGCTGCTCAAGGTCTTTGTCTCTGGAAATAATAGTGACATCAACATCTTGTGCGTTTGGATCGTCAAGTACCGCTTGTGTAACAGAGGCGATGATATCGTCCGCTTCCAATTCAGGTTTACCGAGTGTCAAGATACCGAACGCGTCAAGCAACTGCAGGATGCGATGAATCTGCGTCACCAAATCGTCCGGTGCCGGAGCACGATTTGCCTTGTATTCCGAATAAAGTTCATTGCGAAATGTGTCGCCCGGCGTATCAATCGCAGCGACGACATATTTTGCCTGAAGTTCGGTTAAAATTCTAATCAGTGTCCCAGCAAACCCGAACACAGCATGTGTCGCTTCACCGGTGATACTGCTTGTCAATCCACTACGAATCGCGTAATACGCCCGAAATATCTCAGCGTGCGTATCAATAATGTAGACAGTGTCCTTTTGTCCGTTCTGCATTATTTGTATGTGTCCCTCCTAATCCGGAAAGTGCCACCGACGCAAGGAGTCTGATGCCGACAAACCCGCTTCCTGTCCAAGTGCGAACGCCGTTGCAATTAGGTTCCGCTCACCTGATATAATGTCCCCTGCAGCAAATAGTCCAGGAATCGGATCCCCATTGCTATCCAGCATCTGCATATCCTCGTTTGCGATAATCAAGCCTTCCTCATCTTTCTGGTAGTCCCATCCCTCAAGAAACTTCGTATTCGGGATTAACCCTTCATCAACAAGGAAACCGTGGAAAAACAACTCGCTTCCATCAACCATCTCAAATCCTAAAAGGTCTGTTTTTTCACCAATGTGTCGTTTAATCTTTGTCTCAATGATATTAATTTTACGCGCCTTCACCTGTTCCAGCACAGACGGAGACATACCGTGCGGTCTACCATTCGTAAGAATTGTGATTTTATCTGTGAAGTCTTGTGCGCCGATCGCTGCCTCATAGATATAGTCGCCGACACCGAGAAGCGCGAGATGTTCATTCACATGCAGGTGTCCATCGCAACGGATACAGACGTGCCATCCTTTTTTGTTGCCTGCATAACGAAAGACCGTAGCATACTGCTTATAGAGACGTTCTTCACCGGGGTCAAACTCAATATCGGGCCACTTGTCGTCAAACCCAGCAGCAACCACAACAGTACGTGATTTAAAATGGGCTATCTCTAAAGGTGTATTTTGTTTAATTGTTTTTGTGGACGCTTCAAGTTCAAAGTAGTCACCGTTCCTCGTGAGTTTTTGCACCAAGCCATCACGTATGTCAATCCCGGTTTTCCGTTTCTCCGATCCAAGCATGAAATCAACAACCGGACGGCTCTCCATCCACTTCATCAGTTCTTTTGCAAAATTGGGTCCGATGATACCCGGGAAAACCGGAGCGTCCTCAATTTCCACCGACTTCGACCAATACGCGCGACCCCGACTAAAACTCACCTTTCCAGAATGCAGCATAAGCACGTGCCGCATTTGATGGCTCGCTGAGACCGCAGCTTGCGTGCCAGCAGGTCCCGCACCAATGACTGCAACATCGTAAATCGTTTCTGCCATCGTTTTTCTCCTTTTTTTATTTCGTAATTAGTAGTTTTGGGATTGGTTAAATTGAGTATAACATTTCACCTTGTTGTTTTTATTCAACGATACCAACTGTTCTATTAGGTGCGCTTACGCCTGTAAATTTATCGCTATAAGTCGTTTCGGGTTCGGAATTTTACATCCATGACTTTAGTTCCGATTCAGTAATCTTACAGTCAATCAGAGGACGTTTCTCTGATTTTCTATAGAAGTTGTATATTTCAATATGATCTTCAAGCATCCTTCTAAACTCGGAGTGTGCGAATGGTGAAATTACAATTTGTTCTATAAGATCGCTTGCTGATGTTATTTTTAAATGGTAAGTATTTGGACGAGGTAAGTCGTCTTTCTCGCTTTTAAGAATTACTGAAGGATAAAGTTCTTTTTTATGTTCCCCTTCACATCTTAAAATACGTATTTCTCTTTCATCGCTATGGGTTCTTTTTTTATAGAAAAAACATAGTTTTGCATTTCTATCTTGTATTTGTTCAAATGTTATTTCACGGTCTGATGGTTCTCCTCTTATATATTCAATTGGTTTGATAATGATTCCTTCGGAAAATTTTGTTTTTTCTCCTGAAGGTAAATGAACTGTATGTACTGCCACCGGAAATTTAGACCACTCTCTAATATAAGATTGTGCTACAATGACAATCTATTTGAAAGGAGCATTCCGATGGCGAAACGAAGAAGATTCACTGCTAAGTTTAAAGCAGAAGTTGTGCTTGAAGCCCTCCGTGATGAAAGTTCACAAGCGGAACTGTGTCGCCGGCATAACCTCAGCGAAAACCAAGTCTCAACGTGGAAACGGCAGTTTCTTGAAAATGCCGAAACCTTTTTTGAATCTCCAGAGAAGCACTCTGATGCCTCTGTGGAACGCATCGCTCAACTTGAGCAACTCGTTGGGAGGTTGACGCTGGCGTTGGAAATCCAAAAAAAAGCATCGACGTTGTTGGATTGAATCCATCTCAACAGCGACACATCGTTGAGACGCTGCGCAAGGAGTATTCGGTGCGACAGATTTGTGAGGTGCTGGGTTTCAATAAGAGCACCTTCTATTATCAACCCAAAAGCGATCCGTCTGAAGACGTTTTGCGAGCTGAAATACAGCAGTTAGCAGCGGAGTATCCCACGTATGGGTATCGGCGTATTACAAAGATGCTACTGCGTCAAGGATACACTGTCGGGTATAAACGTGTTGCCCGGTTGATGAAAGAAGAGAACCTCTCGGTTTCGGTGAAACGCGTCTGTCAAACCACAAGATCCTTTGAAGGTCAACAGCCTTGGGTTAATAGAGTTCAGACCCTTGAGATCTCTCGAGTCGATCAAGTCTGGGTGGGCGATATTACCTACGTCCGTCTCAAGAAACGCTTCATCTATGTCGCTGTGCTCATGGACATCTTTACCCGAATGATCAGGGGATGGCAGGTCAGCCCACATTTGAATACATCTCTGACGTTGAAACCGCTACAAGAGGCACTCTTTGAAAGCGGGGCTCCGGAGATCCATCACAGCGATCAAGGCGTGCAATATCTTTCAACAGCTTATCTCTCGACGCTCAAAGAACACGGTATTCAGATTTCATTAGCACGTCGCGGGCATCCTTGGGAGAACGGGTATGCCGAAAGGTTGATCCGAACCCTCAAGGAGGAAGAAGTTTACCTCAATGACTACGAGGATATTACCGAGGCTCGACAACGCATCGGGCAGTTTATCACACAGGTGTATCACCAGAAACGCCCACATTCGGCGTTAGGGTATCTGACACCTCTTGAATTTCAAAGAAAAACCTTCTCTTAACTTTGCGAAATTTCGGTCTAAATAAAGGGTGGCACTTCAGTAACATCTTTAGGCATAGAATCTAATAATAATTTAGCATTTGTTTTTATGGCTACGCCTTCCTTTTTACCTGTGTACTGTTCCCACATATCCTTATTTTCAAATTTTGCTTTTTGCCATGAAGATACTTGTGTTAATTGAAGGGACATTTGGAATGTCCTGTAAACGTCGATTCCATGAGTGTTAGACATTTTTTCTAAACTTTTTTCTAATACTCTGCCTTCCGTTTCATCATTAAATTTACCAACACTAATTAGAGGTATATGATCGTTCATAAGAATGTCACAAATAGATGCAAAACTCATATACCTCCAGAGCGTAATATTTTCGTCAGGTTTTAAATCAGGTGGGACATTTTCAGGATTTACTTCAATTTTTTCCATTATTTATCTACCTCTCTGAATGAAAGGTTTTCTAAAACTAATTGCAATATACGGTTTTTGGGTTGCTTAAGCTGAATCTAATGTTTGACTTTGTTGTTTTTATTCAATGATACCAACTTTTCCATTAGATTCGTTTACACCTGTAAAATTATCTACACCTTGATGTTCAATAAAACACGTTATGGGACTGACTTTTTTATCAGCATAAAAATCCTCTATCCATTGGATTAGTTCCTCTGTAATTGTGTAAGCAGGCTTTCCAATATTCCTTAATTCTTCAATGATCCCCATATCCGTCCTCATATCTCTGTTCCTATATCTAAAAAGAAGCATGTGAGCATTTAGACTTTCTTTGAGAATCGGGCTATTATTTAGACTTACAATTAAAGGATCATTAACCTCAGGATCATCTGAGTATATGGGGCTAATTCCGTCATCATCTTTTATCCATGTTCTTACATGTTTATTGATTAAAACTTTTAACTGCTCATCGTCTAATCCGATCTCATTTTTATCATCTATGAAATATATCTCACCTTCACGAGATACAGCGTAATTTTTTACAATGTTCTTTACTGTATCTAATTCCTTTTTCTCTTTATGACATTTTTCTATCGTTTCTTCAGTAATATCAAATTCAATTTTTTCATGAGCAGTGTTTTTTAGCACAGGGTATACATCTAATTTGCGGAGAATGTTATTAACGTCTCCAATAAAAGGCTCAGAATACATAATAGTTGTTATTTCATGTAATTTAAAGTCAATATACAATTCGTAATACTCAGTAATGGTTTCAAAAATTTGTGAAAGTATTTCAAAGAACTGGCGGATTAACGGTATATCTATAGGCAAATTTTGTAATTTTAAAAAAAGTTCATCTGCGTCTTTAGTCGGCAGATAATCTAAATCTATATGAGCGATTAATTTATTTCGCAATTCTTTGAGCCTTTCAAAATCATGACGGCTGTTCCTATAGCATGTTCCTAACAAAACTTCAATTTTTTTGCCAATATCAGTCTTTTTCAAATCTTCGTCATTAAGAAAGAAAAAGAATGATAGGGTGTCGTCCCTTGGGGTTTTATCTATTAAATTACATATATCTGTTACTATATCTTTATAGATTCTCTTAAGGTAATCAAACCAGAACATTGGATTTTCATTGTATATAGTTTCTATATTGCTTACTACGCCATGTATTAGTGGATCGCCCATCAATCGGAATCCCAAGAATCTTGGCAACAAACCGTCAAGTACACGATAACTTCTATTTAATTCAACCCATATTTCATAGTAACCCTTTATCATATTCTCAACCTTATCACAAACGGATTCTCCCAGTTGAGAGTGCTTTTCTTGGCATTTCAAGCGTATATGCTCAGATAAAAACCAAATTCTATTTTCAATGTCAATTTTGTTTACCCTAATTATTTTGGTGTTGGCATCATGGTATTGGGGGTTTTCTAATAACGAATACCCTTTTTTGAATGTATCTGTTGACAGGACGAATGTTTTTGTATTATCTTCGCCTGTTACTGACGATTCAAGAAATACGTGTTTCTCAATTACGGGCAGATAGATAAAATCACTACAGGAACATTCAAGGTAATTTTGTTTGACGTTAGAAAATAAATGTTCTTTGTAATCAGGATTTACCAATACATAATCTTGTTTCAATACTATCTTTTCATTGCATTCGTCACAGTATTTGTGGTTACAGTATCTATGGCGGAATGCGGTATGGAAATTCCTGTCTTTAAAAGCATCTTTTTGTTTTTTTGCCAATGATTGCATAAGGTGATTTTGGTGTTCATCAGAATATGTTTTTATTTCTTCTGCTATTTTACCATAGCATTCTTGGCAGAACTTTTCATTGATGTCCCAAAATTCTGCATAGTAATATTCTTTACTGGTAAAATTGCAAGATTCTTCGGCATTAAAAACATAAAAAACATCTTTTTTATCTTCGTCAGACAATTCATATTTTCCGTCTGTAAGTTCCATGTGTATCTCCTGTTTTATAGTTTTTCGCAATTAGCAGTTTTCATATTTCAATCTTTGTTCAGCCTTGAAATCAGATATTCTTGCCCGCGGTCCCCTTTAATTCTGTTGCAGTTACTACAAAGCAGTTGAAGGTTCTCAATATGGTCAGTCCCTCCAACATTCTCTGCGATAATATGGTCAACTTCAAGGTGTTGCTTTTGAAAGTGTGTGCCACACCCGTTACAATCGCCCCCTTGCTCTCCGTATAATAGTGTTTTGTTTTGAGGAGCGTTGTATCGGGGAATATCACCTAAATCTGTGCGCTTGGGAATATCCTCGCGCTTGATAATATTTTCAAACAGTCCTTGATCTGCTTTGATACGTTGGACAACCAATTCAATGGCTTTGGCAGATACGTCAATACCCATCCAATGACGTTGAAGCCTGTCAGCTGCGACAAGAGTTGTAGCACACCCACAAAACGGGTCAAGAACAACGCCATCTTTGCTTAATGATGCTTTGATGATGCGATCAAGCAGTGCCAGCGGTTTTTGTGTAGGATAACCGGTATCTTCACCTTCTTCAAATGAAATATCATTCCAAAGACTTTGAGGAGGCATTCCAGCGTTTGGTGTTAGGTAACGTTTAAGACGCGGCACTTTGCCTTTCTCTGGAAAAATAATAAGACCTGCGTCATATAAAGCGTCTAAACGAGCGTGAACGCTTTTAATTTCTCGGTAATTTGGAATAAAATTGTTTTCAATAAACTTAGCGTATCTACCAGTGCGTGGAACAGACCAACATCTATTTCCTGGATCAATACCACGCCAAGGTTGTTGTGATTCACTATCACTATCACTTTTCTTAGGGCCTTTTAAATCACCCTTTTCATATTTCCCATGTTCATCACAGCCATCGAAGTCTTCAATTCTGTCATCAGACAAAGGAATTAGCACTTCATCTGGGATGGTTTTCTCGCCATAACTGTAGTAGAAAATTGTGTCATGGATAGTTCCATATAACTTATCATTATGTGCATTATGCCTTTTCCATATAATCTCTGCGCGATAATTCTTTTTCCCAAAAATGGTATCCATAACGAGTTTTAAATAGTGAGACATAGTAGGATCGCAGTGAAGATAGATAGACCCTGTGTCTTTAAGGATACGATTCATTTCCAGCAACCGAGCAGCCATGTAAATAAGGTAAGATTTATCACTGTTTGTCAGCGCAGCGTGGATGACTCGGTTCAGAGCTGGATACTTCGTCTCAATGAGATCGAGCCAAGCATTATCAACGTCATCAAGCGTCCATGTATCTTTGAACTCAGCACCCGCAGCCTTAGAGCCAATCGGTGCTGCGTAATTCGCATTGCTGTTAAAGGGCGGGTCAAGGTAGATTAAATCCACTGATTCACTATTCATCCCACGCATTATCGGCAGATTATCACCCGTGAATATCGTTTTTGGTTTAATATTTGTGGTTTCCATATAAACTTTCACTCTTTTTTGAACGAAAAATTTTATACTGCACGTGAGTTTGATAAAAGCATATTGTAGCGCAAACTTTTTAGTTTGCGCCCATAGCACACAAACTGGAAAGTTTGTGCTACAGGAGTCGCAAGGTGGACCTTCAGAGAAAGTACCTATTATTGCACGCACATCATTTATTATCAAGCTGGCGTTATACTGCGTAAACTAAAACCCGTACTTTTTCCATTTCTCGTCAACCAACGCAACAACTTCATCAGACATCTCGATCTCCTGAGGCCACTCGCGTTCGTATCCTTCCTCTGCCCACTTCGTCGTCGCATCAATCCCCATCTTAGACCCGGCACCCATAAGCGGGGAAGCGTGATCCAACACATCCACAGGTCCCTCAACAATCGTCACATCCCGTTTCGGATCGACATTGCTTCCGACATAAAAAAGCACCTCTTCGACGTTCTGAACATCAACGTCTTTATCAACAACGATGATGATTTTGCTGAACATCAGCTGCCCGAGTCCCCAGAAACTGTGCATAATCTTTTTGGCATGATACGGATAGCGTTTGTCAATAGAGATCAAAGCGAAATTGTGGAATACGCCGAACAGCGGTAGATTCATATCCACAAGTTCCGGCAGCTGCGTCTTAATCAGGGGCATAAAGATCCGCTCAGTCGCCTTGCCCATGTAGCAATCCTCCATCGGCGGCTTACCGACGATGATCGTTTGATAGATGGGGTTCTTACGGTGCGTAATCGCCGTAATGTGAAGGAGTGGATACTCATCTGCCAGCGAATAAAACCCTGTATGATCGCCGAAGGGTCCCTCTATGCAAGTCTCATCCGGTTCAATATATCCCTCAATCACAATGTCCGCATCGGCAGGCACAAGCATATCAATCGTCTTAGCAGGCACCATCTCAACATTCGATTTGCGGAGAAACCCCCCAAATAGGAGTTCATCAATGCCGGAGGGCAGCGGTGCCGTGCCGATATAAGACATCACTGGATCGCCGCCGAGGGCTATCGCCACAGGCATCTGTTCCCCTGCTTGCCGATATTCACGATGATGCGAAGCACCATCGTGGTGAATTTGCCAATGCATCGCTAAAGCGTGCCGGGTTATCTTCTGTAAACGATAAGTACCGACATTTCGTTGACCGGTTTTGAGACTATGCGTAAAAACTTGAGGTAAAGTGATATATCGGTCAGCATCAAGGGGCCAGCATTTGATAAGAGGCAGGACATCTAAGGTCGCGTCCTCACCCGTCAGGACAACATCTTGACACGCGCCTTTTTTGACTGTTTTCGGTGGAAAGTTCGTCAGTTGGGACAGCATCCGCAAGATTTTCATTTTATCAAGGAGAGTATCAGGCGCGTCCAATTTAATCATACTCTCAATTTCGGACGCAACCTGTCCGAGATCGTCAACACCGAGTGCCATCGCCATCCGTTGATAAGAGCCGTAAGTGTTGATGAGGAGCGGCATCTTGCTGCCTTCAACCTTTTCAAACAGTAGGGCGGGACCCTCTGCCTTACTCACCCTATCGGTGATTTCAGCGATTTCTAAGTCCGGTGAGACAGTCGTTTTAATCCGTTTGAGTTCGCCTGCGCGATCCAAAACTTTCACAAACTCCGCAAGGCTATCGTATGCCATATCAATCCCCTCTATTCTTTAAATCTTTGCTGTAGAAGGGACCTCCCGGTCGCAATATCCCTTACTCAGCAGCTAATTTACCAGAAATCTGTTTTAACCCTTGCTGATAATTACGATTCTTCGGCTCAAGTTCCAACGCTTTTCGGATCGCTTTCTCTGCTTGTGAGTAATTGCCGCGCTGAAAGTTGATAAGCGCGAGTGTGTTGTAATAACTCGCCACGTTCGGATCCAATCGGATAGCCTCTTCTGCATAACGCCGAGCGGTTTCTAAATTCACCCCTTGTTTGCCGTTGTCCTTATTTTTTCTCACAAACTTCGCGACTAACTGAGCAAGCGCATGATACGCCTTCGGTAAACCGGAGGCTAAGTAAGCCTTCTCCGCCGTGTCAAAATCCGCTTTACTCGCCTGAAGTTCACCGATAAGATAATAGGTCTCCGCTAAAAACGGAGGCTGTTCTGTCTCACTTAAATCACCAGTATCAGACACCGAAAGCGCAACCGCTTTTTCGAGTGCTGTCAATGCTGAAATTGTCAAATCCTCAACAGACAATTCATCACCACCGGCTTTCGCTTGATGCGCGTAGCACAATCCCAAATTGTAATAGACCTCAGGATTGTTCGGCTTAATATCAAGAATCGCCAGATACGTATCAATCGCTTCCGCATAGCGTTCCTGATTCAACAGGATTATCCCAATCTTCAGACGCGGCTCCAGAAATTCAGGATCCAGAGCGACGGCGTGCTGGTAATATTCCAATGCGGATTCCAACACATTCTGCCTGAAATATGTCAAACCGAGTCCTGCGTACGCCTTCGCGAAGTCCGGTTGAAGGTCCAACGCCTTCTGTTGTGCAGTCACAGCATCCTCGTATCTCTCAAGCATTGTATAAGCAACACCAATACCATTATAAGCAGATACGAGTTGTGGATCCATTCCGATCGCTTTTTGGTACTCCGAGACGGCTTTCTCATAATATCCGTCTTTGAGATAGAACCTACCGATATTGACGAGAATCTGTGCGCGTTCGGTTGTGTCTTGTGTCCGCTGTAGGGCACCACGTAGTTGGTGAAGAGGGGTGAGCACTGCTTTTCGTCTTTCAAAAAGTGCCATCTGCTCGCGTGCAGCAGATGTATCCCCAACACGGAGATATGCTTGCGCCAGATTATAGAGTGCTTCCGCCAACGTCTCATCGTGTGTATATGCGGCTTGATACGACGCAATCGCGTCAATCCATCGTTTTTCTTCTGCGTAGAGGAGTCCTAACTGATAGTGGGCAGATGCAAATTCTGGGGCAATAGCGATTGCTTGTCGTTGATGGTGAACCGCTGCTGCATGTTCGCCACGTTTGCTATAGACATTCCCAAGCTGGTGATGAATCATTTCATCGTTCGGGTCTAACCCAATCGCTACTTTGTAAGCATCAAGTGCCTCGGTGTAACGGTGCATATTCGCGTAAGCACTCGCCAAAGCAGCGTGACTGTATGCCCAGTCAGGTTGATACGCAATCGAGCGTTCATAAGCGGTTATGGCATCCTCAAACCTTTCAAGTCCTGTATATGCCAACCCCAAACCGTAGTAAACTGTCGAAATATCCGAATCAGGTAGAGGTGTTGTGGTTCCCAGAACTCCGTTCGCTTCGACAATTGCTATTACCTGTTGATATTCGGTAACCGCTTCAGTGTATGCCTCAATTTCAAGGTATACCTTCGCAAGTTTCAAGCGAACTTCGGTCTGAGTCCCATCGGCAGCCAACTGCGCCTTGTAAGCACGAATTTGCGCCGTGATGTCCGCAGCATCTGTTTCTTGGCAGAACGCATTCGGAATCCTCCAGAGGGTAAGGTAGCACCCAACGAGTGCCACCCATGCAACTATGTAATAGGAAAGTTTCCGTATCACTTGCTACCCCCCGAGTAGGGGCAAGGTCACCTCGCCCCTACAATTTAAAAGCGTTGTTTAAGACGACCCCACGTGGTCGCCAATTTATCCATCGGTTCCACTGGGGTAAGATTGATGATAGCATCCCCAGAGACCGTGACATCATCGAAACTCGCAGCGGTTTCCCATGCCCAGACACCGGCTTGCCCAGCGGGATATCCGGCACCGGTTTCATCCTTAAGTTCGCCCTGTTCTTCACCGTTAATCCAGAGTTTCATTGAAGTACCTTCCACAACAACTCGCATGTCAAACCACTCATCGTTCGCAACAGTGATGTTCTTGCCAGCGAGTTCACCTATCTTGTCGCGAGCATCCCACGCGCCTTCCTTATGTCGCCAAAGTTCTGTCTTGTTATTTGGGACATTGAGATAGTAGACATAGTATTCCATCTCGCTTTGCGCGCGAAAAACAACGCCCGCCCAGTTCCCTTCATCAAGTCGAACTTTCGCTTCGACCGTGTAATCATCCCATTCAGCATCACCGACGAGGGAGTGCTCGGCTCTACCACCCTTAGCAAGTTTATAAATGCCGTCTTCAATACTCCATGAACCATTAGCAGGTTTCCAGTCGTCTGCGTCCGATTCAAACGACCAAGTTTGTTCGCCTGCAAAGGCGAAAGAGGCTACGAGTACGAGAAAACAGCAACTCACAACAGTTAAAAATAAATACTTCATAATTTTACTCCTTTTCTTATCCGCTCGGAGACACGCTTTGAGAATGCTCAAACGTGCCTACAAGCAGAAATTAAAGTTGCCTCAAAAGTCTTCAACGAGGTTCTCACGCAGAAAACTTCTGAGGCTAAACCTTATGCCAAATTAGTAAACCCGTTTGAGCCGGCCCCATGTTGTTGCTAACTTGCGATTCGGGTCAACGGCAAGGGTGTCCTTGATATTATCACCGCTAACGGTGAAATCATCAAAACTCGCCTCGGTTTCCCATGCCCACACGCCGACTTGGCCGGTTTTGTAGGCATCATCTTTATGTTCACCCTGAAGTTTATCGTTGAGATAAATCTGAAATTCACTACCCTCAACGACAACCTTCATATCAATCCATTCGCCGTTCTTTATTTCGACCTTTCCGACAGCAGGAATTTGAGCGACGTTGTCGCGGGCATTCCAGGCACCATCTTTGTGTCGCCAGAGTTCTGTTTTGTTATTGGGAACGTTAAGGTAGTAAACATAGTATTCCATCTCGCTTTCGGCGCGAAAAACAATACCCGCCCAATGGTGAGTATCCAATCGAACTTTCGCTTCAATGGTGTAATCATCCCAGTCCTCTTCACCAACGAGCGTGTGCTCAGCTTGTCCACCCTTGTCAACGTGATAGACTCCTTTTGCAATTTCCCAGTTTCCATTGGCAACTTTCCAGTCATCGTGCTTTTCTTCAAAGTCCCACAATTGGGTACCCGCGTACGTCGGTAGCGAAAGTGCCAAACCGAAAAGCACAACAAGACTTAACGCCGCTAACTTCGGCACTGTGATAGTTACTCTCATAGCTCTCCTCTATTTTTGTCAATATAATTTAGACATTCGCCAATCTATTCCTCACTATTACAACAACAGCGGGAATTCTGTAAATAGAATAACGTTAAAAATCAAAAAAGTCAACGGCAATATTAAGAAACAAATTTCAGGTTTTCAGGAAGATTGGAAAACAGGAAGACTGCAAGAAACGCTACGTGTGCCATTTTCCTAGCGGAAACACCCAAGCAAAACACTTCCAAACTTCCAACTTTCCAACAATAAACCTTGCATTTGAATCCACTATGATGTATCCTAAAGAGTGTTGAGACAGACTTCACCCTATCTATCAAAAAATGACAGAATTGAAAGGAAAACATTTTGCGTATAAAGATTTTGATTGCACTTTTCATCGCATGTTTCGCTGTGATAGAGGCAGCTCCTGCGGCACTGAAAGTTGGCCTCATCTACGACGTAACGGGGCGCGGTGATCTCTCATTTTGTGATGCCGCCTACGCGGGCGCGAAAAAAGCGAAGGACGAATGGGGATTCAAACTCACAGAGGTTACCCCAAGCCTCAGTACAGATACCGAACTGACGCTCCGCAGGCTCGCGAAACTAAAATATGATCTTATTATCGGTGTCGGCTTCCTTTTTCAAGAACCGATGAAGCGCGTCGCAAGCGATTTTCCTGATGTCAAGTTCGCACTTATTGATGCAGTCATAGAACAACCGAATGTGGCATCGCTCACCTACCGAGCACACGAAGGCACATTCCTTGCGGGTGTCATCTCAGCATTGAAAACAGAGACAAAACAGATCGGTTTCATCGGGGGGATGAAGGTGCCACTGGTTGAGGCGTTTGAAATAGGTTTTGGTGCTGGCATTAAAGCGACGAATCCGGACATTGAATTCGTGGCGGATTACGTCGGTGTCACACCGCAAGCCTTCAACGACCCAGCAAAAGCCAAAGAACTTGCGCTCACACAATATAACCGCGGGATAGATATTATCCTTGCCGCCGCTGGAGCAAGCGGACTTGGAGTCCTTGAAGCTGCAAAATCCAAGAAAAAATTGATCATTTGGGTCGATTCTAACGGTAACCACCTCGCTCCGGGTTTGGTGCTTACGAGCGTCATAAAAGGTGTGGAAATATCCGTCTATGAAACGATAAAGAGTGTTCAAGAAGGGAATTTCTCTGGAGGATTGAAAGATTACGGGCTTAAAGAGGGCGGCGTTACGTACATCGTTGATGACGTGAACCGCGGGCTTCTTTCGGACGAGATTTTGAAACAGGTCGAGGCATTTAAGGTGAAAATTATCGCGGGCGATATTGTTGTCCCGCACGAACGGCAGTAGAAATGACACACGCACCAATTATTGAAATGCACGGCATCAGCAAGCGATTTGGGCAAGTGCAGGCAAACGACGCAGTGGATTTCGCGCTCCAACGCGGTGAGATACACGCCATCGTTGGCGAAAATGGTGCTGGTAAATCTACATTGATGAAAATCCTCTACGGACTGTATCAACCCGATGCAGGTGCTATCTTCGTCAATGGCAATCGTGTGAATATTTCTTCTCCGCGGCGTGCGATGCATCTCGGTTTAGGAATGGTGCAGCAACACTTCACGCTTATCCCTATTTTCACGGCTCTCCAGAACATTATCCTCGCCAAAGAACCCCGCAAATTCAGCGCACTGCTTGACTACCAACAGGCAGAAGAAAAGATCTCAGCACTTGCGGCGCAGCTCGGCTTTGATGTACCACTGAACGTCCCTGTTGAATCATTGCCGATTGGGGCACAGCAACACACCGAAATCCTGAAGGTCCTTTACCACGGCGCGGACATCCTCATCATGGATGAGCCGACAGCGGTACTTGCCCCACAAGAAGTCGAAGGGCTTTTTAACTGTATGCGGAATCTCAGAAGTGAAGGAAAGAGTCTCATCATTATCACGCACAAACTCGATGAAGTCATGGCAATAGCCGACAGCGTCACGGTGATGAGACGTGGACAGACCGTCTCCTCCTCTCCTATTGCCGACACCGATCCTGCAACATTGGCGGAAATGATTCTCGGCGAACCTGTTATTCCATCCTCCGTGACGCGGGAGCAGACCGAGAACACAACGCCGCTAATCCACTTAGAAAATGTCACGCTCTCTGGAGGTTCAGACACCACAAAGCGGCATAAATGGAAAAACGCAATAACAAATAAAGCGTCCAGCAAACGGCACCTCGACGAAATTAACCTTGAGATTTTCCCCGGGGAAATTGTCGGCATCGCAGGTGTAGAAGGGAACGGACAAACAGAACTGATTCAAGTTCTGACAGGTTTACGACACATTGATAGCGGAACACTTACGTCAAACAGCCAACGGATCGCACACGTCCCCGCCGATAGACACCGACACGGAATTAGCCTCAACGACCGAATTGATGACAATTTTATCATTGGACATCATAGAAACAGACGTTTCTGTCGCCACGGGATACTTCAACGCAAATCGATTCAGCGGTCTGCACTAAACGCCCTTGATAAATACCAGATCCGTGTTGGGGACATTATACATCCGATACGGACGCTCTCCGGTGGAAATCAGCAGAAAGTCGTTGTCGCTCGTGAATTAGAGGCGAACCCCGAAGTGATTATCGCCGCACACCCAACACGCGGATTAGACATTCACGCAGCAGAGTTCGTTCACACCCGGCTTATTCACGCACGGAATCGCGCAAAAGCTGTTTTACTGGTTTCCTCCGAACTCGACGAGTTGCTCCACCTTAGCGACAGGATCGCAGTGATGTATAATGGAAAAATCGTCGGTATCGTGAAACCCGAAGAAACGAACAAACAAGAATTAGGTGCCTTGATGCTGGGACTAAATTAAGCAAGGATAAAACTTCGCCAGCAAAAAGGAACGCTCTCAGGAGAAAAAAATGATAATTGATTCCCACACACACGCCTGGCCCCGGTGGCCCTATCAACCCCCTGTTCCCGATGATGAGAGTCGTGGCAAAGTCGAACAACTCCTCCACGAAATGGATCTGCACGATGTTGACCAAGCAGTACTTATCTGTGCACGCATCGACAGAAATCCAGAAAACAACGATTACGTCGCAGCGTGTGTAAAGCGTTACCCTGAACGACTAATTCAATTCGCCGATGTTGATTGTTCATGGACGGAAACATATCACACGCCGGGTGCCGCCGACCGTCTAAAGGAAGCCGCAGAGGCATACAACCTCAAAGGCTACACCCATTATCTCAAAGGCGATGACGACGGCAGCTGGTTCTTTTCGGACGATGGACAACGCTTCTTTCAAACAACAGCCGAATTGGGACTCATCGCCAGCATCGCCATGGGAAGCCATCAGCACGAGCCACTCCGAAAACTCGCCGCACAGTTCCCCACGGTCCCATTTCTGTGCCATCACATGGGTGGCGCACGCGCGGGGGAAGCACACCCATATCCCCAACTGAAACAGGTACTTGCCTCAGCTGATATACCGAATATTCACATCAAGATGTCAGGATTCGCTTATGTGTCACAGGTCTCATGGGATTATCCACAATCGGACACACACTGGATTGTGCGTGCTCTCTATAAACATTTCGGTCCCAGTCGTCTCTGCTGGGGGTCCGACTATCCGGTTGTTCGGAACTTTATGACATATCAACACGCACTTGAGGCATTCCGAACGCACTGCACGTTTATCCCAGAAACAGACAAAGCAGAGATTTTAGGGGGAACGCTCCAACGCCTGCTAATGAAAGCGGGAAAATAACACTTCCTGAATCTCCAACCCAAGGAGAATATAACAATGACTCGTCTAAGTTTAGCGTTAATGTTCGTTGCATATACGATTATATCTTTTGGGATTGTTTTCGCACAACAGGGAGGCACCATCCGCGGACAGATTGTTGATACGACCGAAAGACAGAACCCGATTGAGGGCGTTGAAGTCGTAATTGTTGCCCAAGACAGCACGGAATTTACAACAAAGACAGATGCAAATGGGGATTACGAGAAATCTGGGATCCCTGCAGGTCGCTATCTCATCAGCATTTACAAAGATGGATACGGCGATCGGCTTGGCAAACCTGTTACAGTCGTTAATGGCGGAGATCACTACGTCCCGCTTAAGATGACGAAAAAGAACACGATCATGGACTTTTTCCAAGGCTCTGTGCCTATGTTCTGGGTCTTGATCCTCTGTGTTATTATTGTGATATTAATTCTTGTACGCACGAAATAGGTACGGGAAAAATCAGCGTTTTCTCCAGGCACGGTAGGTGCGGTTTCCCAACCGACCCGGCTCATCTAAACAAGCCGCGAAATCCGATAATTTCTTCTTAAAGACTGAATAAATCTGGAAAGTTTCCGCAAAAAAGTTGAAATTTCCATGCAAGTTACGGTATAATAACACTAAACAGTGTAGTATTCTGTTCGCGACCCGTAACGCGAACCTGATTTGCAAACTACACTCCACTCAAGCATAGCACAAGGAGGAATAGTTCATGAAAGGTATTTTTGTTTTAACAACACTCGCGTTGACCTTCATCGCTGGCTTCGCTTTTGCCACTGAAGCATCGACTGTCCAAGGCGAATATATTGAAGCCCGTTCCGCGAGTGTCTACGTTGGGGCGTGCCACTTTGGTTCCGAATTTGTGGAAGGTGGCAGAGAGGCAACCGCTATCTGGAACATTCAGAGCGGAAGTTGGAACAACGTTTCGCTGGAGAATTTAACCGTTGTTGCTGTCATTAGTGCGAAAAATAACTTGGCAATCGACACTGAAACCCGCAAGAGCGTGTTGTATATGGATGCGAGCACCACGCTGGAACAGCGCGCTGCCCTCAAGGATATGTTAACAACGAAACGCGCAGACGTTTTAGGTAAAGTCGTTGCAACCCAAACCGCCTCCATCGAATTCTCGAAAGAAGGCACCAGATATGACGTGACGGTCGGAAAAGTCCTCGCACTGTCCGCCAACCGCTATCCGTGTGCCGGATGCACACAGCCACATCAGATCTGGTATAAACCGCTGACAACGATTCAGAACGCGATCGTCGGCAAATCTGAAGTCTATCGTTATAAAGACACCCACCTCCCGGTGACGTGGCAGCAAAGCAGCGCAGAGAACAACATCTTTGTCGGCGGCTTTTCGATGTAAAGTATTGATGTCTGTAGTTGCCTGTGGTAACTACAGACACATCTGTGAAATCAAAAAAATGAAAGTGACGTATTTTCATGACACCGACACAGCGTTAATTGAGTTTTCGACGCATGATGTTGTTGAAACAAAGGAAATTAGCGAGAATATTTACATTGACGTGGATGTTTCGGGAAATCCTGTCTCCATGACTATTGAACACGCCAAGCAAAACACCGATCTGCCCAATTTATCTTATGTGCCAATAGGTTATGCCGCACCTAACCAATTTTTGGAAGAGCAGGCAGAGAACCTCCCGTAAGCACACACTTGAAAAAAGGCGATGTTTTAATCCCGCCAGTAGATGCCCCTCTCTACCGAGACAAACAGATTAGCAAAATAGCGTGTTTTCAACGCAAAGTGATGAATCGTGGTTTTTGATAACGAATTTCAGATTCCAAGCGACATTGAAACAATACCATTTTATTAAGAAAAGAATTAGTGGATATGCCTATAATACCCGAAGAACGAAAATTTAGACTGACACCTCAAGAACGAACCTCTTGGGACGAAAACGGATACTTTGTCCGGTACGACGTTTTTACAAAAGAAGAGAATGACTTTTTAGCGCAAATCGCTGATGACATTGTTGATGGAAAACGCCCCTTTCCAGACTATCATATCTTTGAAAACGCTTTAGTCAGAGACGGTAAAATCAAGGCACAAGGCATCTACGCAATGCACAATATCCAATATGTGAGTTGTAATTGCCCAGAATTCCTTGCACGTACGCGCGATCCCCGTCTCACTGACCCCGCTGTTGACATCCTCGGCCCAGATCTCCTCGGTCTCAACAATCTCTATATTTGGAAACCCCCAAAGATCGGTTTAGGGTTCCCGTGGCATCAAGATAAATGGTATTTTAACCATCAGTATAAAACCGGAACGACAGTCGCGACATGGACTGCGATTGATGCAGCGGATAAAGAAAATGGGTGTTTACACGTTATCCCGGGCAGCCATAAGCATGGCGTTCGTGAACATAAGGAACTTGAAGGCTCACAACAAGGAGAGTTTAAACAGGCAGAAGGTGCTCGCGATGAAGATGGCGTTGCAGTAGAAGTCCCTGCAGGCGCGGTCATCTGGTTTAATAGCCAAACCCTCCATAAAAGCACGGATAACCACAGTAATCGTTTTCGACGCGCTAACATAGCGCATTATATCAGTGCAAAAGCAGAATGGACACGTCCTGAAGCTGTAAACAAAAAACGTCCTCCAATGTGGATTCGTGGTAAAACCTACCCCGGTATGGCAGATGAAGTTCAACGTGATATTATACCAATTTTAGAATAGTACAATACCGTATGGAATTTACGAGTAGGAGAATTTATGGATACACATACAACCCTCCAAAAACGCAGGTTCAGACTGGCACCCGAAGAACGATCCTTTTGGGATGAAAACGGATACTTTGTTCGTTATGATGTCTTTACTGAAAAAGAAAACGACATCTTACGGCAAATCGCTGATGACATCGTTGATGGAAAACAACCTTTCCCGACAGCGAATATTGATCAAAACGCACTCGTAAGAGACGAAAAAGTTGAAGCATCCGGTATCCATGCGATGCACAAAATTCATCATGTAAGTTGTTATTCCACCGAATTCCTTGCCCGTGTGCGTGACCCGCGTCTAACGGATCCTATCGTTGACCTACTCGGTCCAAATCTGCTGAGCCAAGGCAATCTCTATATCTGGAAAGCCCCAAAGATTGGTTTAGGGTTCCCATGGCATCAAGATAAATGGTACTTTAACTGGCAGTATAAAACCGATATGACGGTCGGAACGTGGACTGCGATTGATGCGGCGGACAAAGAAAACGGTTGCCTATACGTTATCCCGGGTAGCCACAAATACGGCATTCTTAAACATGAGGACCTTGATGGTTCACAACAAAATGAGTTTAAGATTGCGCGCGATGCCAAGGACGAAGATGGGGTCGCCGTTGAAATGCCACCTGGAGCAGTCGTTTGGTTCAACAATCAACTTCTCCATAAAAGTACTGATAACCACAGCCTTCGCTTTCGGCGTTGTAATGTTGCACATTATATCAGCGGAAATGCAGAACGCGTACCTAAAAAGCAGGTAAAAAATATCCGTCCTGTAATGTGGGTTCGGGGGGATACATATTCAGAAAAGATGGAACCCGTCTATCGGGACGTTTTACCGATCCAAGAATCCGATTGAAAGCGAAGATGGAAGATTCAGGTACGCCTACCAGGAAACACGGTCTGCTTTAACAAATTAACATTTGGAGGGGATTCCAATTAGATGTCCTACACATATAAGATGTCCTACACATATAAACAGATAGTGCAATTTTGGAAACTGGTAAATCTTCACAAGATTGCAGCATCACTTGTCTTATGCCTCGCTATTACCACTACAAGCACCGCGCAAACACCCAAATTTCCAGAACGGACACCGATTATTGAACGTCCGTTTTCAGATGACCCTGACAAGTTCAGTTTCGCTATCATAGGTGATAAAACGGGTGGCGGCTTAGATAAGTGGCCAGTGTTTGATCGAGCAATAGATGAAATCAACATATTGAAACCAGACTTCGCCATTATGGTCGGTGACTTAATACAAGGGGGTACAAGAGACCTTGAACAACTCGCAGCAGAATGGAAAGAATTCTGGCAACACGAATCCGATTTAATTGTGCCATTTCTTCTACTTCCCGGCAACCACGACATTACCAATCCGGTGATGTACGACTACTGGAAAGAACACCTCGGACGCACTTATTCAGCATTTACGTATAAAAATTGCCTCTTTATAATGCTCAATACTGAGGAGTGGCACAATCCAGGACACGCGGCGTGGGACTGGGAGAAAGAGGGCTGGTTTGGAGAGGCACAGATAAAATACGTGGAGGATGAGTTGGCGCAACACCCGGATGTACGGCATACGTTTGTCTTGATGCACAGACCTATATGGTTGTACGAAAATTCGGGATGGGAGCACATTGAAGAAGCACTCGGTGACAGGGCGTACACCGTTTTTGCCGGACACTACCACAACTTGACCTTGCACACCCGAAACGACCGTCGCTACTTTGTACTTAGCGCAACAGGCGGTGGCTTGACACCACAAGAAGCACCAGAAGCTGGAGCTTTCGATCATTACAGTATTGTAACCGTAGATGATAAAGAAGTAAACGTTGCGATTATAGAGCCGGGAAATGTCCATCCAGCTGACATCTCAACGGCAGCCATTAAAGAGAAGATAGCGAATCTACTCACCTTTAATCCACATTTCAACATTGATAGAACGCAACCCTTTTCCGGCGGTAAACTCGAAATTGCGTTGGAAAACACGCTTGAAAAACAGTTAGAGGTCGAAATCGCATTCCATCCAAATCAGAATTGGCAGATTTCACCACACCGGTTATCATTTCAAGTTAAACCCGGACAGTTGACAAAAGGCACTGTTGGTCTTACAGTCGCATCTGATGCCTTAACACCTTTGCCTACCTATGATTACGCAATCGTGTATGGAGGCGAACAATTAACCGGTCGCAAAAATCTGTTCCATCCTATTGATAGATCGAATATGCATGTGCTCAAAGATTGGATGCTTCTCGGTCCCTTTGACCTTGGTGTAACAGAGGTGCCCACCAACGTGAACGATATTCCATCCAATTTCATAGCAGAGTCCCTACCAGAGTCCGGGGTTGATAAAACTTACGAAGGACAAAGCGGAGAGGTCGTTTGGCAAGAACATCTCTCTAAAAAAGAACGGATTAACTTAGACAATGCTTTCGGGAACCCTGATTGGGCATTCGGCTACGGCACGACTTATATCAAAAGTCCCAATGTGCAGCGTGTATTCGCGCAGATCGGATGGGGATGCCACTTGGGCAGGCTATTTCTCAACGGAGTTGAAGTGCCTGAAGCGTCCATTCCGGGGACCCCTCTGTTTCGAGGATGGGCACACTTTGAGTTATCGTTGAAGGCAGGCTGGAACACCCTAACAATACAGTCTGGGGACTATACAGGCGGATGGGATTATCGGATGGAAATTGCGGACTCTACGAACACGTTGCAATTTAGTATGCAACCTGTGGACCTCCAAGATCAATAGATTAACCGGAACCACTCTCCAAAATTTGACAAAAACATTTCCACACGTTATACTGACATCTAAGAGGATTACCCACAAGGAAGAGGATTATGTCTCACCTTAAGCCAGAAGACCATCGAAACTGGAAAACCAACGGTTATCTGAAAATCCCCGGCTTTTTCCCTACCGAAGAGGTAAAAAATCTACAGGCATGGGTTTCTGATATCTCCAATTGGGAACCGACACAGGATAAGTGGATGCATCATTACGAATCCACGCCGGATGGATCGAGACTTTCCCGATCAGAAAATTTTGTGCCGTATCATACCGGTATGAAAGCCACTGTGACATGCGGCAAAGTTTTAGACGTTGTCTCTGAATTGATGGAAGAACCGGCAGTCCTCTACAAGGAGAAAATCAATTACAAGTATCCCGGCGGTGGTGGTTATGCTGCCCATCAGGACGCACCCGCTTACGAGTTTATTGACTACCATATCACCTGTTTAATCTCCGTGGATTCTGCAACGCCTGAAAGTGGCTGTCTCTATTTCGCATCTGGCAGACACCAAGAAGGGTTCATCGCATTGGACGAAAAGGGGTGTGTTGCCCCTGAAACCGCAGCGACGATGGATTGGGTCGCGGTCCCGACAGATCCGGGCGATATTCTCCTTTTCGGCTCCTACATCCCACATAAAAGCCCGACAAACCGTTCAGACCAGCCGAGACGGATTGTCTATCTCACCTACAATGCCAGCTCTCAAGGCGACTGGCGTGAGCGGTATTATGCCGACAAACGACAGGCTTTCTCAGAATACGCGAAAGACAGTTCAAACCGAGACAAACAAATTAGCAAGATCGCACATTTTCAAGGAAAAACTGTAAATCATGAAAAATTACATTGATCAAAGTCTCGCGCAGGCAATGACTGGTGCAACTGCCCAACAAAAGGTTGATGCCCTTTTCAACTACATGGAAGAACGCGGACAGTCGTTTTACGACGAGGTGGTAACGCAGTTAGAACACGCACTCCAATGCGCTGCCCTCGCCCAGCAAAACGATGCAAGCCACACGCTGATTACGGGCGCATTACTCCACGACATCGGACATTTTATCTTAGACGAACACAATGCCGATAAAGCCTTTCTCGCCACGGATCTGAATCATGAAGAGATCGGCGCGCAGTATATGGAACCGTTTTTTCCGGATGCTGTCACAACGCCGATTCGACTGCATGTCCCGGCAAAAAGGTATCTGTGTACAACCGATGCTTCTTATCATGACGGATTATCCGAGGCATCAAAAAGGAGTCTCATAGTTCAGGGCGGTGTCATGTCAGACGCGGAACGGGAGGCGTTTGAACAGATTCCGCATTTCCAAGACGCGCTCACCCTACGGCGATGGGACGATCTGTCAAAGGTGAAAGGACAGGAGACTGCAGGATTAGAGACCTACCGAGACATCGTGCGACAGTGCTTAGTTCATTAATTAATAACCCAAGTTGCTACTAACAGGTTTTGCACATTTCAGAAAGGGTTTTCGTCTCTTTCCCCACCCCAGAGGGGTGATATATCTATAGAAAATGTCGTATTTACGCGATTGCACTCCGTAGGAGTGCTATGTCTAAATAGGTGGCAACTTGCGTTAATTAATAAGAAAAGTTTGCAAGTGTGCTAAAGTTGAGAAGAAACTTTGAGGCAATCAGATAGTTCTTAACAACTTCACAACTTTACAGACTTTAGCACACTTTGCAACTTTCACCTATAATACCTTTTACAACAAAAAATTTGAGGTATAGAAAATGAGTTATGAAACAATTGAATCAAAGTTTATCGCAACAGAAGAAAAAGGCGAAGTCTCCTCAATCCTGATTCGTCCAGATGACGCGAAATGGCTGCTTGTGCTTGGACACGGGGCAAGCACAAACATGCGCTCCTCAACCCTCCAAACGATAGCCGAACGCTTAGCGGATATAGGTATCGCAACGTTCCGTTACCAGTTCCCTTACATGGAACGTGGCGGTGGTGGTAGAGAGTCGGAGGCGGTGGCACTTCAAACTATCCGATCCGCTGCGGCTGCTGCTTATGAAGCCGCAAGCGATCTATCCATCCTCGTTGGTGGACACTCCTATAGCGGACGCATGTCTTCTATGTCCACAGCGAAAGAACCGATTGAACATGTCAAAGGGCTTGTATTTTTCGCGTTTCCGTTGCATCCTTCCGGCAGAGAAGGCACAGAGCGCGCAGAACACCTTGCTGATGTCACCATTCCGATGCTCTTCCTCTCTGGAACTCGCGATAAGTTAGCAGTGCTTGACCTGTTAGAACCCGTCTGCAAAAAACTCGGCGACAAAGCGACTTTACATCTATTGGACACAGCGGATCATGGGTTCAAGGTGCTCAAACGCCGTAAAACGGAAGAAGATGTTTTTGTCGAGATGGCGCGCGTTCTCAGCGAATGGACTGAAACACTGAGTTGACAAACCCACACCAAACCACACCCGTTGGTCCAGTTTACCAATCGCACCGATTCCTTGATAGCCACTTCTCCCACCGCTGGCGAGGATTGTATCCTCGCCCATCCGACAACCGGTAATCACCAATCTCTGACGGCTGATGGCTGACCGCCGACAGCCGTCTCCGGTTTACCGACCACATCAACGCTGAAAACCCACCGCCAAAATATTTACACACCCCTTTTTTAATCTGTGACTTGAAACCTTCGGAAATTAATGCTATACTGATTTTAACATCTCAACAGAGAAAACAAATGACACAAACCTATACTGCGTTTATCCGACAGAGCGAGGGATGGTGGATCGGATGGATATTGGAAGTCCGGGGCGTTACCTGTCAAGAACGAACGAAAAGTGAATTGTTAGATACGCTGCAAATCACGCTTCGTGAAATATTAGAATACGAAACGCCGGAAGCCTCTCTCCGAACTGAAAGTGAGGTTGAGGAGGTAAGGGCTTCTGACATCTTAGAGTTCGGTGTGCACGGAGCATCACATCAAACTGAAAGTGGATTTGAGGAACTAAAAATCGCTGTATGAAACATATACATTCAATAGAACAGGAATCAAAGCAGAAACAGGAATCCACAACAGGAAAGAATACCGCTGTACAACGCCTCATCAAGGTGATGGAAAAACCACCACATCTCACTGATGAAGACATTGAAGCCCTGCGTCAGTCAATCGAAGAGGGGAAAATACCTATAAAGTTTGATTCGCCCTTCGAGCTGGATGAACGCGAAAGAGAATGAAAAAACTTGCTACAGATAAACCGAAAGGTGTCGCCAATGCCCACACTCGAATTCAAAGGAAAGCAACACATCTACGCCCACCACCTCACCGTCCCCTACCGACCACTTGAACCTGACGAAACCCGCTCCTGCAACCCAACTGAGACAGACGATAACCTCATCATCCACGGCGACAACCTGCACGCCCTCAAGGCGTTACTCCCTCGTTACGCGAACCGTATCAAGTGTATCTATATTGACCCACCTTACAACACAGGCAACGAGGGATGGGTCTACAACGACAACGTAAACAGCCCGCTAATGCAGCAATGGCTTACAGAAAATGTACCGATTGATAACGAAGATTTGGAGCGGCACGACAAATGGCTCTGCATGATGTGGCCGAGATTGCAGGTGCTAAAAGAACTGCTTGCCGATGATGGTGTGATTTTCATCTCTATTGATGATAATGAAGTGCACCATCTACGGATGCTCATGGAGGAGGTTTTTAAAGAGAGAAATTTTAGAAATGTGATCAGTGTCCGCCGCGGTGTCAAAAATGTTCAAGCCCAATTTGAGTATGTAGACCGCCTTAATGTTGGTTCAGAATACATGCTATTCTTCAGCAAGTCTCCTGATATGAGATTTCCTCATCTAACTGTTGATGTTGATCAAGATAAGATTGGAAGTTGGAATAATCATTGGCGCGGCACCGATAGACCAACAATGCGATATGAATTAATGGGAATAACCCCGGAAACGGGTCAGTGGAGATGGGAAAGAAAAAGAAGCCTGGCTGCTATAGAAAATTATGAGCGTCTGCTTGATGAATGTGGACCGAATCCTAATCAATCCGAAATTGATGAATGGTGGTTTGCCCAATCACCTCAGAAGCCCGATTTGTTGCGGATGTCAACAACAAATCGACCCGAACATTACGTTCCTCCATCAGATAAACGTATAGTGAGTTCCCTTTGGACGGATCTGATTGTTAATGAATCTTCCGCTTTAATGAGAGCATTAGGTATTGAATTTCCAAATCCAAAACGTACAGATTTAATAAAACGAATCATTGATTACGTAACCGATAGCAATGAGAACGCTATTGTTCTTGACTCTTTTGCTGGTAGTGGCACCACCGCCCATGCAGTTTTAGCACTCAACAAGGAAGATGGTGGCAATCGCAAGTTTATCCTCATTGAATGTGAAGATTACGCCAACACCATCACCGCCGAGCGCGTCCGCTGTGTCATCAAAGGTGTCCCCGAAGCACGGGACGATGCCTTACGCGAAGGATTGGGAGGCTCCTTTACCTACTGCACCTTGGGTAAACCAATTGAAATAGAATCAATGCTCACCGGAGAGGCGTTGCCATCATACGCAGCACTCGCCGCCAATCTGCTGTATACTACCGCTGGCGTTTCCGTAGGCCCGGACACGTTAGAGGCAAAAAACGACGACCGACTTTTCCACAGCGACAACCAAAATGATTACTATCTACTCTACAAACCCGACCTTGAGTACTTGCGCAGCGACGCGGCAATCCTCAATCTTGAACGAGCAGAACGTATCCGTGATGTCAGTCGTGAAAATGGTAGAAAAGCGATCGTCTACGCAGCGGGCAATTACATCGGTCAGCGTGAACTCACACAGATGGGCATCATATTTTGTCAACTCCCAGATGCCTTACACGAAAGATAGTAAAGACGCTCCGCTGTGCCATACCGAAAGGTTTTGGCAATTTCTATTGACTGTTTACCTCTTTCGTAGTAGGCTTTCGTTGATATAGAGGGTAGTAAGGAGACCTTAACTAATGCGTTATCTTGTGTTTTTTGAACAAGGCGATACGAATTATAGTGCGTATGTTCCTAATCTGCCCGTATGTGTAGCAGTAGGTGATACACTTGAAGAAACACGTGAGGAAATTTCTGAAGCCATAAAATTTCATATTGAGTGTTTACAAGAAGATGGTGAAGTCGTTCCAAAATCCACTTCAAAATTACCCGATCAAACACCTTCAGGCGTTTCAGCAGAATTTGTTAACATTGAAGTAGATGCGGTAAAATCAAAGAAACAGTCCGTTTTACCTTCCCTTACTCCTACCACATCAGGCTTCAAACGGAAGATAAGACCATGATGGAACTAAAGGAATATCAACGTGGCGCACTTGATGCTTTGGCGCGTTGGTTAGAGGCACTTGAAAAAGCAAGGCGTGATTCGGAAACGCTGATTGAAGCATTTCAACAGACACCAACCAATATCCCAATTCCCGATGAAATTCGCAATTATCCGAAAATCGCGTGGAAAAATTTAGCAGAAAACGGCGGCGTTGCACCAACTGCAGGCGAATACGTTGACCGGACTGACGAGGCAAACCGCCCCATTCCACACATCTGCTTCAAAGTTCCGACAGGAGGCGGTAAAACCCTACTCGCTGCCGCCGCGTTGGAATATTTCCCTTGGCAACGGGGTTTAGTCCTGTGGATTGTACCGAGCAAAGCAATCTACGATCAAACAAAGGCCGCCTTGTGGGACAAGCAACACCCGTACCGTAAAATGTTGAATCGGGCAGGTGCGGGACGCGTCAAAATGCTGGAAAAAGAGGACCCCTTTAATAGAGACGACATCGCCAATTATCTCTGCGTCATGCTATTGATGCTTCCAGCGACGAACCGACAAAGAGGCAGAGAGTTTCTCCGCATGTTTCGGGACTCTGGACGTTACCCCAGTTTTTTCCCCGACATTGACAATATCTTCGGCAATACCGAGCTGCTAAACGAATACCCCGATCTGGAATGTCATACCGAACGTGGACTCATCAAACAGAGTCTATTTAACGTGTTCAAATTGCTGCGTCCAGTCGTTGTGCTGGACGAGGCACATAAGGCTTATGGCGCGAGAAAGCAGGCCTCAAACGAAGAATTTGCCAAATCTATTAACCGCCTTGACCCGCGGATGGTGATTGAACTTTCAGCAACGCCGAATCGCGGGATTAGTAACCTCCTCGTTGATATTGGAGGACCCGACCTCAAAAAAGAGGAAATGATTAAGTTACCGGTACAGGTAACATCGTTCCCAAATGCTGAGTGGCAATTAACGCTCGGACAAGCAGCGGATGAACTTGAGCGGCTTGATGCCGAGGCAAGGTCACTTGAAAGCAGCACAGGTCGATATATCCGTCCCATTGCCGTTGTGCGCGTTGAACGAACCGGTAGGGATCAGCGAGATGGCGAACGAATCCATGCCGAAGATGTCCGAGAATATCTCACACAAAATTTGCGCGTTCCTTCTGATGCGGTTCGCGTCAAATCCGCCGAAAACGATGAACTCGGTCGAGAGGATTTGCTCTCCGAATTTTCCCAAGTGCGTTGGATAATCACAAAATCCGCACTAATGGAAGGATGGGACTGCCCATTCGCCTATCTCTTAGTGATGCTCGACAATACACAAGCACAAAGGGCAATTACGCAACTCGTAGGTAGGGTTATGCGGCAACCACACGCACAACGCACCGGTAACGAAGTACTTGATCAGTGTTACGTCTATTGCAATAACGCCGAGGTTGGAACCGTTGTCACGCAGGTTAAGAACGGCTTGGAATCGGAAGGGTTAACCGGCTTAGGTGATGAAGTGATGGGCGCATTGGATTCCCAACAAGCAGGTGAAGCACAAGAGGTCGAGACACAAACGATAACACGCCGCGAACAGTTTCAGAATCAGTGCATCTATCTACCGATGGTCCTCCATAGAGATGGCGAAAATTGGATCCGACTCAACTATCAGGCACATATTCTGCCACACATAGACTGGTCGGCAATTGAACCCCCCGATCCGAGAGCATCTGCCCCCCAGAGTGTCCGACGACAATCCGCAACGGTTGACGTTGATGAGGCTCCACCCGTTTTCCATACTGAACAAGAACCCTTCATTGAGAGAAGAATCAGCATTTCAGATTTCGCGCGCCGACTCTCTGATATTATGCCCAATCTCTGGCAAGCCGCCCGTATTGCAGAGCAGATGAAAGAACGCCTTATAGCAGATAGCGAAACCGAGGAGACTATCTATGATAGGCGTTCTTATCTTGCACATATCCTACGAGAACACGTAAAAAGCGAAGTGGAGAAACAGGCGGAGCAGATCTTCCGTAGAAAACTGGATCAGGGTGAGATCCGTTTTGATTTGGAGACACAAGAACCCAACTACCAGATGGTGGATAGTTATGGGATACAAGTCAATCCCAATAACGATAGACCCCTATTAAGAAGAGATTATCAGCCTTTGCAGCTAACCCTATTTGAGACGGTATTTGAGCAACAATTTGATTCCGAATTGGAAAAGAAGTTTGCGTATTACCTTGACGAGGAGCTGGCACTACAATAGTGGCACAGAGTCGCGGCGCGTCAACGTGGCGAGTATTATGTGCAAGGATGGAAGCGCGGGCGCATCTACCCTGATTTTGTCGCAATGGCAAACGAAATTGGCGGCGTGACACACGTCATGATTTTTGATACAAAAGGTCAGCATCTGGAAGGCAATCTTGACACCGAGTACAAGCGAAAAGTGTTGGAAACGCTTCAGGGCGCATTCAATACCGCGGGGAGAATGGTCATGCGTGATGGTCCCACGCGTCAAGGCATCTTTCAATTAGTATTCAGCGAGCAGGAATTTTTGGAAATATCCGCCCGATTGGATATCCAGTCGTATTCAACGGGAAGGTAGCAACGGCATTGTTTAAGTAGAAGTGTTATATATTCACCGCGCTCTGCTTATGCAAACAGCATCAGTATGTCCCTTATCAGTTTGGAACCACCGTAATTCAAAATCAGGGTTCCGATCAAGACGATGCAGGATTTCATAACACTCTCGCCAATTGATTCTGTTCCTTAGCGCAATGTCGGTCACCCGCACTACTTTGCCAAGCTCAGCATAAACTGGTTTGTCATCATTGTCACGAATTCCTATCCTACTTATCATCGTTCACCCTCTCATGTTCTGACCATATAGGCTTAAGGTTTGGAAATTCTGGATCACGACTAAATTCAATTACGTGGTTCACCTCTTGTAGATTAACTGCGGCGAGATAATGTTCCAAAAACGGAGACCAACTCTCTAAACCTCTGCGCAATATAACGCAAGCTGTAAGATCTTCTCTGTCAATAGCTTCCCTAAAGCGAATCAGCATTTCTTGTGCCTGTCGAAAGACGTAATGCTTAATCGCCAAACCCTCAAAATCTATTGGACGGGTAGTGAGGTAACGATGCATTGCTTGCATACGTTCCTCAAAACGTTCATAACATTTTTCATAAAGAGTCACCAATTCCATACTTTCTCCCTAAACCTCCGTAAAAGATTGGCTCGGTTAAAAAGCACCCCACGCCAGTTGAACCGGTAAGGCAACCCTTTCCGAGAAAAGCCAAGTAGTGACCCTTTCAATAAACATCCAGTATAGTGTATTGATGAGGTATTGGGTTTTATGAAAAAAGGTGTGTTTGCGCGTACGGAGTGCTGATACAGCGATGGGAACCAGAATAAAATTAGCGTGACTTGAAGCGGGTGTGCGATTAATTTTCGGGGGGGGGGGGGTAATATGTGTATAGTTAAAAAATTGTACTGCCTGAAATAGAGTCAAATGCAGCCTGTTGGCAGTGGTTGCTAATGTGGGCCTCATGCTGTTCAGGATATTTCTGATTGCGGTATATAAATTGCGTCGTCGGGGCATCATTATCGTAAGTGGGCAAATCCTATTAGATTAACGCAAGTTGCCACCATTTTAGCATAGTCTGTTAGGTTGGGTGTGTAGGTTCCGCAAACTAAAAGTTTGCGCTACAAAACCTCTCGGATAATCAACACCTTTTAGTGAAAAATGGGTCTGCATGCCTAAAAAATTGTAAGTAGCAACTTCGGTTAGATTAATTCTATTCATAATAGTGCCTATATATGAAAATCCTTAATAGAATTATGAAGCAATTGACTGTATAAAGTCAAATTAAATTTTCATAGGACTTACGCAATAATTTAAATTTTAGGACTTACGCATTTCCCGCTTTCGTGTTATAATAACGCAAGTTGCCACCTTTGTAGCATAACTTGTTAGATTGTGTCTGTAAGTTCCGCAAACTAAAAGTTTGCGCTACAAAACGCTTGGATAATCAACGTTTTTCAGTAAAACACGAGGTCTGCCAAAGTTAAACCACGATTCCTGAGAAATTAGCAATGTTTGACAGTCTAAATGAACTCATAGAAAAAATATCTCTGGGTGAAGATGCAACGATTGAATTCAAAAGAGCGTTGCCGCACAGAAACAGCTTTGCCGATGAGATTGCTGCCTTTGCGAACGCGAGAGGCGGCGTGATATTGATCGGCGTTGACGACAATGGGGAAATCGTCGGGATTAACCGGTTAGAACTGGATAGAGCAGAGAAAACAGTCGTTGAGATATGTCAGGATAGTATTGACCCAATCGTCCTCATTTTTACAGAAAAACTGCGGATTGATGACAAGAATCTGTTAAAAATAGAGGTGCCGAGAAGCCTATTTGTTCACAAAACCTCCAACGGTTACTTCATTCGTCAAGGCAGCAGCAAAAGGGAGATGCCCACCGAGCAGTTAGCACGGTTGTTCCAAACCCGCTCACAAGCACGTATCATCGCCTTTGACGAACAATTCGTACCGAACACAAATAAAAACACATTAAAAAGCGACCTCTACCAGCGATTTATTTCAGAAGGTGGCACAGTGGACGAGATAGATGATTTGTTGCTTAAAAGGCGTTTACTGGTTAAGGATGGTGAGCAGAACCGTGCCTCTGTCGCTGCGATATTAATGTGTCATGAAAACCCTGATGACTACCTCTATAATAGTTTCATTCAAGCCGTTTTTTATCTCAGTAAGGAAAAGGATGCAAACCACCAACTTGATGCGCAGGATTTTAAGGGACCACTTGACCAGCAGATCATACACGCTATGAGATTTGTTAAAAGATACAACGCAGTCGCAGCGCGGAAGGACATTGGCAGGATAGACTACCCTGAATACAGTATGCGCGCCGTATTCGAGGCGATAGTCAATGCTGTTGTGCATAGAGATTATTCAAAAACAGGATCAAAAATACGCTTGTTCATGTTCGATGACCGATTGGAACTCTATTCACCGGGGACGTTGGCAAACACGGTGACAGTGGATAATCTACGCTACAGCCAAGCCACACGTAATGAACTTCTCGCTCGATTGCTCTCGGAAATTACTTTAGATGATGACATGAGTAGACAGGTGCGGCGGCGGCATTTTTTAGAACGCCGAGGGGAAGGTGTCGGTATCATCTTGAATGAAAGCGAAACACTGAGCGGAAAGACCCCCGTATACGAACTTTTTGACGAAGAATTGCGCTTGACAATCTTCGCAGCGGAACCGCCACCAATAATGGAGGAATAGAAAAACGATGCCCACCCCCACCTTCAAAATTACTGCCGTTGAAAGTCAACGCTACGAATGGGACAAACCCCCTATCTGGAACGGTATGCACGTCTATGATAAGGGTAGGCTCCATCTCGTAAAGGTGACCGCGAAAAATGGGACAGAAGAGGTTGCCGGATACGGATTCAACGGCGGAACCGCAGCAACCCGTCCCTTTCACCTATTCCCAATGTTCGTAGACCTGTTCCGTCCTGTTTTGATTGGACACGATGTAACGAATACCGCCTTTGTTTCGCGGTTAGCCGAAAACTATAAAATCTACGGACCCGGTGGGTATCATACACAGGTTTTGGCAGCGATAAACCAAGCATGCTGGGATATCCGTGGGAAAATAGAAGAGAAATCGGTTCATGCCTTACTGGGTGGTACACAGCAACGCATTCGCACCTATATCGCTGGCGGCTACTACGGCAGAGACAAAGGGTTCGACGAACTCCGTGAAGAGATGGCACGCAACATCAATGAATTCAACGCCACCGCAGTCAAGATGAAGATCGGAGATCCAGATGCCGGACTTGAAACAGACATCAAACGAATCGAAGTAGTTCGGGAGACGGTTGGTACCGATATAACCGTAATGGTAGATGCAAATTGTGCCTTTTCGGTCGAAAAGGCGAGTGAGTGCCTTCCCGCGCTTCAGGCAAACAACATTTTCTGGTTTGAAGAACCGATTCACAGCCACGATTATAGAGGGCATAAGATATTGCGAGCGATGGCACAAGATTATGGCATCCAAATCGCGACCGGAGAAAACGGATATGGTGCACACTATTTCCAAACGCTCATCGATTATGAAGGCGCGGATGTCTTCAATCTCGATGTCGCTATCCTTCCGGGTTATGAGCCTGCACTACAGGTCGTAGAAGAAGCGTTGAAAGCAGAAAAATTAATCGCCCCGCACGGCGCACAAGAATTGCAAATCCACATCGCCGCGAGCCGAGATAACGGCTTGATGTTGGAATATTATCCACCCGCTGTTGACCCATTACGCGGCGAAATGTTCCTCCCACCGATGGTCTTGGAATCCGATGGACACGTCACAGTTCCGACCCGACCCGGTATCGGTTTCGTTCCGAATTGGGAACTGCTGAAGCATCACCGTGTGTAACCACCTCCATCCTTCTAATCCTCCAGTCTTCCAGCCTCGCAAGCGAATTGATTTTGCGTAAGTCCTACCTAAAAAAATCTGTTACCAAACCTCCAATTCTTTCGTTACTTAATGTTGTCAGGATTTACGCACAAAGTGGATATTGGGAAATGAATGATGAAAAGAGAGGAAGGAGGGGCCCCTCCGTCCACACTTCCAGTCTTCCAATCCAACAAGCAAAGGAATTGATTTTGCGTAAGTCCTAACTATAACAAATCTATGTGATTGTACACAAGGTACCTACTATTGTAATGGAATGCATTCCGAAAAGGAGATCCTAATAATGGATAGAACAGCGGAAGACTATCAGAAAGACCTTCTCTGGCAGACCGCACTTGAAACCTTCTATCGCGTCGCTTATTCTGAAAGTCTGATGACTTCGGTACTCCAGAAATGGAAACCTATAGATGGCGCAATCAAAAGCATCATGACTATTGCTACCATCGCTTCAGTTATGGTAGGTTGGATGTCATGGGGGACACCAACAGGAAAATCAGCATGGCTCATTATAGCCGGATGTGCCGCATTCTTAGCACTCTTGCACGTCATACTTAAGATATCGGACCGTATAACCGATTTGAGTCATAATGCTCAATATTTCAAAAGTTTACGCCTTAATCTCGAACGGTTCATCTATGACATGGAAGTCAATCCAGATTTTCCATTGGAGCAATTCAAAGACACATTTGAACAGTACCGAGAGTGGTTATTGGTCGGTTCGCAAATGTTAAAGGATGATTTCCTTTTGACACGCCGACACCGGCAGAAGGTTCAGGAAAAACTGAACCAGCAAATGGGAGATATGATCGTATGAAAGAGCAACCCATTGAAACCAGGGAACATGTCATTGGACATTCAATAGGTCAACGTCCAATACATACGACTTACGAGCCACCGGGGCCGCTTCCACAGTTTCGGACGCGTCCCAAAGTGGGTCAGCCACAACCGGCTCCAAAGAAACGAGCACCCGCGTCGGCAGCTGTCAAACTCGCGCAAGACACTTCAATAGAAGTGCCTCCTAAGTCAGAAGCCCCGGATGCCAAGAAAAGCAGTTGATTTAATTTCCAAATTCTGCTAAAATCCTCTCAAAATTCAAAATTGGATTGGGAGGATTAAGAACTATGAGGCAGATTTATTTCGTTTTACTGATGAGTATGTTTGTTATCGCCACCGCGCTCGCAGGAATCCCTGACGATAAGGACCTACTCATGTGGATTGGCGAAGGCAGTGGAAACAAAGCCGTTGATGGCACAGGAAACGGGAACGATGGAACGTTTGGCGGTGCTGCGAAATGGGTCGCGGATGGCAAATATGCCGCTGGTATTGCCCTCAGAGGCAAGGAAACCTATCTTGAAGTGCCCAACGTCGTCACCGAGGCAGGAAGTTTGCTTTTCTGGTTCAAACCGGATTGGGATGGTAAAGTTGACAAGGACTACCGGCTTTTTGATGCGAGTCTTGGTGGTATTTACTTCTTCATAGGAAAAGGGTCCGCGCACCCGGACATCACACCCGCAGAATTTGGTTTCTATTTTGAAGCAGCGGACGACGGCGATTGGCAAGACGTTGAATTCGATCCGACAGGTATCATCAAAAAAGATGAGTGGTTCCACTGCGCTGCAACGTGGGACTTCACCGGTGAACCTCCATTTCTTTATATTGACGGTAAAGAGCAGGCGACGAGCCGTAAAATCGGTGGTGGTTTCCCCGCCCTTCACGAAAAGCCGAGATTTGGATGGGAAACGATTAAGTACATTGCTTTGACCAACGGCGCAGAAGGCATCATTGACGAAATCTCTTTTTGGGAACGTGCCCTTGAGGAAAAAGAGATTCAAGAAATGATGGATGTCAGCTTGGATGTCGAAGCGGCAGGAAAATTGGCTATCACGTGGGGTGAGTTGAAGGCAAGGCAATAATAGAAGATTTGAATATCCGCTTTGTGAACCTCGTTCTCACAGCACAAACTTAGATAAGTCTGGTGATAGAATCACCAGACTTATTTTTTATAAAATCTACCTCATGAATTGAATTTCACCATTCACATTGAATGAATTGCCTAAAGGGTAAAAAGAAAAAGTAACATGAATCAAAGAAAACGTTGGGATCGGAACACTATTTCTATTATGGGAATTCTGATGATGACCATTCCAATTATAGGTGGTATCATTATGGTTCACATTTTGCTAGAGATTTTCTTTTAAAACGGACTGTTAGGAGTGCTTAAAGCCTTTGGAATATTGTTACTTAGTCTAATCCTTTATCCATTTCATGTTTTGATAGGATGGTTAATATTAATATATTACGTACTTTTGGTGTCCGTAATACTCTTAATAGGTTATGGAATCAAGCACTTAATTGACATGTTGCGAAAAAAATAAGACGAATCTATTACAGCACTTGCTTCGGTGAAGGCTTTTTTTATTCTAACCTAAGTTGCCACCTGTTTGTGCACATAGCACTCCGCTGGAGTGCAAGAAGTTATAGACCCCGGTTTCTATAGATATATCACCCCGCTGGGGTGCGGAAAATACCTAAACCCCTCATTGGAACGTTCAGAATTTGTTAGTAGCAACTTGGGTTATTCTACCAAAATTACGAAAAGGTTAGAAACCTTAACAACAGAAGCGAGAGTAGTTTACAAAAGCGACTGTGGTGTCTTTCCAAAAACCTCCGGTAGCCACAGACTGAACTCTGGAACATACGTCACCAACACAAGAGCTATCAACAGCAATGCAATGAACAATAGCACAGAGCGGTAAAGCAGCAAGACGGATCGGTCAAACTTCATGCTTGAGATGAACAGATTCATTCCCACCGGTGGTGTCAAATAACCGATTTCAAGGTTCGTCAAGACAATAATGCCCAGATGTGCCTTGTCAATACCAAATTCTTCAGCGATAGGGAGCAGCAACGGCACCACGATAATCACCGCTGAAAAGATATCCATCAGACATCCAACAATAAGCAGGAAAATATTGAGTCCAATAAGTGTAATGACGCGACTTTCCGTTGTTGACTGAATCCAGTCAAGGACAGTGGTAGGTACGTCAAGTGTAATGAGGTAGTTTGTCAATCCTAAAGAAATACCGAGGATGATAAGGATCGCACCGACGAGCAATGTGCTCTCTTTGACGAGGCGTGGCAACACTCTCAGCGAAATCGACCGGTGGACGACAACTTCTACAACGCATACATAGATGACGGTCAATGCTGCAGTTTCATCAAGTGTTACTTTGCCGGAAAGGTAGCCGCCTAATATGAGAATTGGCAGAAGAAGTTCCCATTTTGCTTCCCAGAACGTTCTAATGAATAGCCTAACATCAAATGGGGTCGTTTCAGTCTTTTTGATAACACTCCAGCCGCAGCAGTAGAAGCTCAGAACACTGAGAATCAGCAGACCGGGCAGAATCCCCGCGAGGAACATCCTGTCAATAGAAACTTGGGCAATGATTGCATAAAGGATGAGAGGAACACTCGGTGGAAATAAGAGACCAATACTACCAGAAGCCGTTATCAAGCCGAGCGAAAATTTTTCGTTGTAGGTTTGGCGCAAAATCGGATAGACCAATCCACCGAGTGCAACAATTGTTACACCGGATGCACCTGTGAAAGTCGTAAAGAAAGCACACGTCCCAAGAACGACCACTGCGATGCCGCCTGGTAACCAGCCCACGCTCGCACGCGCGAACGCAACCAAACGCTGTGGTGCCTTCCCTTCAGCGATAATATACCCCGCAAATGTGAAAAGTGGAATAATCAGAATTGTTGAATTTCGGGTGAGTCGATTGAAATCAATCAGGATCGTTGAGATCGGTTCGCCCGCTGTGGCGTATCCGATAATCGAAGCACCACCAAGTAAAACAAAGAGCGCACCGCCGAGGAGCGCGAAACCGACTAATCCAATGCCGATTATTAATCCCATTACTCCGATCCTCCTTCGACGTGGGGGCGAGGTGACCTCGCCCCTACCAAATGGATGCCTATCTGAAGCGCGAAATGGATGCCGATGAGGACAAAACCGTACGGGATAATAGCCTTCGCCCACCATAAAGGGACACTTCCAATTAATACAGCCTCACTTAACTGTTCATCTTGTAGGAAGATAAAACCGTAACGTGCCAGAATCCCAACGACAACCAAAGCAGCGCAATCAACAACAAGGTTCGTCCATCGTGTAATCTTTTTCGGGAGTATCCGATTAAGGACATCAATACTGATGTGTCGTCTCTCGCAGGTAGCAAGGGCAGCACCTAAGAAGCAGAGCCATAGCGTCAAGTGCTGAAGCATCATATCGCTCCATAACAGGCTGGCGTTGAACACATAACGCATGACGATCTTGAGTATTGCAAGCCCCAACATCATTGCAATAATCAAACAGAGGAATCCGATCTCGATTTTACCAAGGAAGGCATTAATGCTTTGTAGCAAAGAGTTTTCGGCCGGACGTTCTTTAAACATCTACTTCTCCGGTGCTAACACCTGAATCCCCGCGGCCGGGAACACAGCAACTTTGGCGCGTGCTGGGAGTCTTTCTGCGAATAACGCAATCAATTCATCAAGGTCTCGGAAGAGCAGCGCGCCCGGATGCTTTTTGTAAAAGTCGTCTACCAAAAAGTGTTCCGACCAGACGTGCAGTTGATCTTGAGTTCCGAGTTGCGGTGCTGGTAGTTCAGATTCCGTTCGTTCCTCTTTCTGCTGTACGAAGCGAGCATAATCAATCTGTTCAAACAGACCGTGGTAGCAGATGCCATCGCTTGCTGGATTGAGTGCCATCCTATGCGCCTTCTCAAAATAGGACAGTGCCCACAACGCTTTACCTGTTTGAATCGGGTCACTATCAAGAGGGTAACAGTTAAGCACAACCAGATCTGTCTCTTTTCGGCTCATCTCCGGTATCTCTGTGCCGTAAGTGTCCAACGCGAAGTGTGCCCCCTTACGGTGCGCCTCCACAAAATCACCGACAAACAACCCGCAAATTTCACGACCACTATTGAGTACAGTGTTGACAATCACATCGAGTCCAAGGACACCGGCGACCGCCTCAGAGAAATCGCGATGGTCGGGTTCACTCCCCTTTCTTTCAATCACAGCATGCCCACGCCCGGGTGAAAAGGTGTGGAAATAGAACATCGTTGCGAAACCGGCAATACCCGGCACAACCAATTTCGCACCGCCTCCAAAGCCAACGGAACCGTGTGGATAGATGCCACCCAGACACACCTTGAAATCTGCATCCGCAACGACGCGGTCCAGATAGATAGGCATACCGTTGTCAAGGTTCCCCAAGGCGCGTAAGTCACCACCCATAAAGTCGTGGTTTGTCGCCTCATATTCAGCAGCGATATCCGTCCCAATCTTTTTCGCCACCTCTTCATCGGTGATAGGACGGTGTGATCCACCACCGACAACAAACCGAATCTCCGATTTTGGGACACCTGCTGACGCTAACTCGCGCAGAAGGAACGGGATAACTCTTGCAGCAGGCGTTGGACGGCTCAGGTCATCAACAACAATAGCAGCACTCTTTTTGCCCTTCGCGAGTTCCGAAATACGGCGGGTGCCAATCGGTTCAGCGAATGCCCGTTCAATTTGGGCATCGGAAAGTACAGGAGCGTCTTTCGGTCCCAACACCTCTACTTCCCAACCGGTTGGGAAATTCAGCGTGAGTTCTTCATCCCCGCACCAAGCACGGGAGTAGACTGTAGCAGTATTATTCATAATTGTCCTCCATTCATGGATTACAGATTGGCTATCGGAGGGAATGGTTTAATGAGAGTTCACGTTAGCACCTGAATTCCTCCCACAGGTAGAATAGCAACCTTTGCGTGTCCCGGAAGCTTCTCAGTGAACAGTTGAATCAGTCCCTCCAGATCGCGAAAAAGGAGCGATGCCGGATACTCTTTATAAAAATCATCTGCAAAAAAATGCTCAGACCAAACATGGAGTTGCCCGCGCCGTCCGATCTGCTGCGGTGGAGCCTCTGGTGGTGTCTGTTCGGCGCGTTGTCGGAGATAGCGTGGGTAATCAATTCGGTCGAACAACCCGTGGTAACAACTGCTATCGCTGGCAGGGTAGAGTGCCATCGTGTAGGCGTTTTCAAAATAACTTAAAGCCGCCAATGCCTTATCCAGTTGAATCGCATCGGCATCAAGTGGATAGCAATTAATTATCACCAGATCTGTCTCTTTTCGAGTTGTTTCTGGTATCACTGTTCCGTAGGTATCCATCGCGAAATGCGCGCCTCTACGGTGTGCCTTGATAAAATCACCGACAAACAATCCGCAGATTTCACGACGGCTATTGAGCACAACGTTGGCGATCATATCAAGACCGAGAACACCTGCCGCCAGTTCGGCACTGTCGCGACGATCCGGTTCATCACTCTGTCCCTCAATCACAGCGGGTCCGCGCCCCGGTGGAAAGGTATGAAAATAGAACATTGTGGTAAACCCTGCGATACCGGGGACAATGAGTTTCGCACCGCCGCTAAAACCAACCGAGCTATGCGGATAGATACCGCCGAGACAGATTTTAAAATCCGCGTCCGCTACGGTCCGGTTGAGATACACCGGCATGCCGTTTTCAAGGTTGCCGAACGCACGTAGGTCCCCACTCATAAAGTTATGATTGGTTACCTCGTACGCAGCAGCGATATCTACGCCAACCTTTTTCACAATATCTTCATCGGTGAGAGGTCGGTGGGCACCGACCCCAGCAACAAACCGAATCTCTGATTTCGGGACACCCGCCGAGGTTAATTCACGTAAAATGTATGGAATAATTCTTGCAGCGGGAGTCGGACGGCTCAGATCATCGACGATGATAGCAGCACTTTTTTTACCCTTCGCGAGTTCCGAAATACGGGCCGTACCGATCGGTTCAGCAAATGCCTGTTCAATTTGAGTATCAGAAAGTTCAGGTGCATCCTTTGGACCTAATACCTCCACTTCCCAATCCGTTGGGAAATTCAGCATCAGTTCCTTATCTCCGTACCAGGCACCGGAGCGGACTGTAGCTGTGTTGCCCATTATTCATTGCCTCCTTTCATATCTTCAACTTCGCGTTGATAGGACAGCACCGCCGCGATAAATTCTCGGAAAAGCGGATGCGGTGCGAGAGGTTTCGATTGGAATTCAGGGTGGAATTGTGAACCTACCATCCACGGATGACCCGTCACCTCAGCGATCTCAACGAGACTCTCATCAGGCGACATTCCGCTGAAACAGAGACCCGCTGCCTCCAATTGCGAACGGTATTGGTTGTTTAGTTCGTAACGATGACGGTGACGCTCCAAAATAATAGGCTGCTGATATGCATCATAGCTTTTGGTATTTTCTTTGAGGACGCATGGATAATGTCCGAGCCGCATTGTCGCACCGAGGTCAGCTATCGAACGCTGTTCATGCATTAAATCTATAACCGGATAAGGTGTATTCTCGTCTACTTCTGTGGTATTTGCATTTTTTAGGTCTGCTACGTGTCGGGCAAACTCAATTACGAGACACTGCATGCCGAGGCATAATCCGAAATACGGAATGTTCTTTTCACGGGCGTATCGTGCAGCAACCAACATCCCTTCAATCCCGCGATAACCGAACCCCCCTGGAACCAATATGCCGTCGGCGTTTTCAAAAACACTATCAAGATCCGGATGTTCTGTGAGCGACTCCGCTTCTATCCACTCAATTTCGACAGCAGCATCATTAGCAATCCCACCGTGTTTGAGTGCTTCCTGCACACTGATATAGGCATCATTGCCGGTTGTGTATTTTCCAACAATCGCAATTCGGGCTTCCTGTTTTGGGTTTTTCAGTTTTTCGACCATCGCGCCCCATTCAGCATCCATCGGGACGCGCGTTTCAAGTCCAAGTTTCTTTGAAACGAGGTGTCCCATCCCTTGTCGTTCAAAATTAAGGGGGATTTCATCAACGCACTTTGTGTCCAATCCTTCAAAAATACATTCTTCAGCAATACCGCAAAGGAGGGCGATTTTCTGGCGGAAGGCTTCATCTAACGTTTGGCTGGTGCGGCAAAGCAGCACATCTGGCTGGACACCCAACTCCTGGAGTTTGCGGATGCTATGTTGTGTCGGTTTGCTCTTACTTTCGCCATTCGGTAAGGTGTAAATCAGCGATACATGGAGGAACATGGTATCTTCGCGTCCCACCTCAACTGCCATTTGTCGAATGGCTTCGACAAACGGTGGCATCTCAAAGTCACCGATGGTTCCACCTATCTCCGTAATGACGATTTCGGCTTCGTTGTCCTCGCCGATCTGGTAGATACGACGTTTGATTTCATCGGTAATATGTGGAATCAGCTGCACGGTTTCACCGAGATAGTCACCCCGCCGTTCCTTCGCAATCACTTCACTATAGACGGAACCTGTCGTGAAGTTAGAGTATTTGTTTAGATCTATGCCAAGAAACCTTTCATAATTTCCCAAGTCAAGATCAGTTTCCGCACCATCATGAGTGACGAAAACCTCACCATGTTGGAATGGATTCATCACCCCCGCATCCACATTGAGATATGGATCGATTTTGACAACAATCACCTTAAACCCGCGATTGATGAGCAATCTGCCTAACGCCGCAGTTGTGATGCCTTTACCGATACCTGAGATAACCCCGCCCGTTACGAAAATGTATTTTGTCATGAAATTTCCTTATATTCATGGTTGTCAGCTGTCGGAAACCATCGGCTTTCAGTAGAAGCGGTGTATGAGATGCCATAACTCGCTCTTTACTGACTGCTGACACCTGACAGCCGAGAGCCAGTTAAAATCTGTTTTACCCGTTCCAAGTCGGCAGGAACATCAACCCCAATAAGCGGAATATCCGTCTCAACGACATGAATAGGGACACCGTGTTCTAAAAAACGCAATTGTTCTAACCCCTCCGCGAGTTCATAAGGTGTGCTGTCCCATCTTGTGAAAGCGAGAAGCTGCTCTCGGCGGTAAGCGTACAAACCGACATGCCGATACACAGGGAATTTGTGCAGTACGGACGAGGTCACCTCGTCCATACTCCCGGGCATAGATGCTCGCGAAAAGTACAATGCGTCACCCTGAAGATTTGTAACGACTTTAACGACGTTAGCATCTTGATAATCCGTGTCAGCTTCAACCCGTTGCTTTAACGTGCAGACCTGCACATCCGGTTTATCAATGAAAGGCTGCAGCATCATGTCTATCTGTATCGGTTCAAGCAAGGGTTCGTCCCCTTGGATATTGGCAACAATATCACACGTCAACCGCTCTGCAACAACGGCAACGCGCTCCGTCCCTGTTGCACAATCGCCTGTCATCTGGACATTCCCGCCAAATTGCTTTACAGCGTCGTAAATGCGCCTGTCATCTGTAGCAACAATAACTTCATCTAACGTCTTTGCACGGCACGCACTTTCATAAACATGCTGTACCATCGGCTTCCCGAGAAGATTCACCAACGGCTTGCCTTCAAAACGGGTTGAGGCGTAGCGGGCTGGGATAATTCCTACACTTTGCAACCTTACATTCCCTCACAGAACCCTAAACCTTTTTATATTTTTTCCATCCACATCCTAAATCAGTTTAACGCAAAGCGAAGTTAAAATCAAGATTTTTTCCATTTTCAGTTGCACACACAAATGGAAAGGTGGTACACTTTAAAGGCAAGTAGTTAGGTGTTATAAATACTAAAGTAAAAAAATAGTTCATCTAAAGGAGGATCTCATAAAGATGAAAAAGAACCTTACACTAACCCCTTATCTGGCGTGTTTACTTCTGGTAGGTGCTCTCTGTATACCTACACCAGAAATTCAGAACGCGTCCGCTGAAGTTTTAGATCCAGATTTGGTTCTGTATTTTGATTATGAGGATTTCAAAGGCGATACCGTCCTTGAAAAATCTGGACGCGGTTACGATGGCGCGATTAATGGGAAGGTCACACAATCCAATGATGGGAAGTTCGGCAAAGCCGCCCACTTCGTTCTTGGCAGCTTCCTTGACTTAGATGGACCGAATATCAAACCTGACGATATTCCGACCGAAGGGATGAGTGTCGTCGCGTGGATTAACGTCGAAGCCATCGCAGATATGGCGATTTTCAATGCGCGTGCGAAGGATAATACATGGCTTGTCCATCCAGAGGCGCGCGGTAGTGGCAAGTATCGCTGGCTCAATCGAAGTCCCGGCTCAACGATATTCGACATTCGCGCCGGAGACAACAAAAAGGATACATGGCAACATTACGCTGGTACGTTCAGTCGTGCAGAGGGATTGGCCGTTCTCTACATCAACGGTAAAAATGTCGGTGAAGAAAAAGCGCGGGTTCCTACACCTATCGCAGGAGATTGGGGGCAAGGCGCACGCGTCGGTTATAACATTGACAATAATCGACCCTTTGCCGGACTGATGGACGATCTTAACATCTGGAAACGTGGCTTGACAGAGGAAGAGGTCAATGCTATTATGAACGATGGTGTTGAGGCATTTCTTGCTGTGGAAGCGCACGGTAAATTGGCAACTACATGGGGAAAACTTAAGGCATCAAAGTAAAAGGAATAGTTCATCTAAAGGAGGACGTTAAAAGATGACACGGAACTTTATACTAACGCCTTATCTGATGTGCTTACTTCTGATAGGCACTCTCTGTATGTTTACGGCAGAAATCCAGGACACATCCGCTGAGGCTTTAGATCCGGATTTGGTCCTGTATTTTGATTATGAGGACTTTAAAGGCAAGACCGTTCTTGAAAAGTCCGGACGCGGTTATGATGGTGAGATTAATGGGAAGATCACACAATCCGATGATGGAAAGTTTGGCAAAGCCGCTCAGTTCGCAGCTGGTAGCTTCTTGGATTTAGATGGTCCCAACGTTGATCCTGATGACATCCCCACTGAAGGTATGAGTGTTGTCGCGTGGATTAACGTTGAAGCCATATCGGATATGGCGATTTTCAACGCTCGCGCAGGCGATGGTACATGGCTTGTCCACCCCGAAGCACGTGGCGATGGCAATTATCGGTGGCTCAATCGGGGGCCTAACCCCGGTAGAACGATATTTGATATCCGGGCAGGTAAAAACGTAGCCAACGAATGGCAGCATTACGCTGGCACGTACAGCCGCGCGGATGGAAAAGCCATTCTCTACATTAATGGTAAAAAGGTCGGTGAAGAAGCGTCTCGCCTTGACACCCCTATTGCAGACAACTGGGGACAGGGCGCACGTGTCGGCTTTAACATTGACAACAAGCGCCCTTTCACCGGACTGATGGATGAGCTGAACGTCTGGAAACGTGGCTTGACAGAGGAAGAGGTCAATGCTATTATGAACGATAGTGTTGAAACGTTTCTTGCTGTGGAAGCACAAGGTAAGCTCGCAACGACCTGGGGAAGACTTAAGGTATCACAGTAAGGCGAAACCAGTGAAAGTGGCTATATATTGTAGAAGGTAAAAGAATGGTTCATCTAAAGGAGGATTTCAAAAGATGAAACGCAATCTTACACGAACCCCTTATCTGGTGTGTTTACTTCTGATAGGTGCGCTCTGTATGTTTATGGCAGAAATTCAGGATGCATCCGCTCAGATTTTAGATCCGGATTTAGTCCTGTATTTCGACTACGAAGATTTTGACGGTGACACCGTCCTTGAAAAGTCTGGACGTGGCTACGATGGTGAAATTAATGGCGATGTCACACAATCCGATAATGGCAAGTTTGGCAAAGCCGCTCAGTTCGCAGCTGGCAGCTTCTTGGATTTAGATGGTCCCAATGTTAAGCCTGAAGACGTTCCAATTGAAGGCATGAGTCTTATCGCATGGATTAACGTTGCATCCATATCGGATATGGCACTTTTTAACGCCCGCGCAACCGATGGCACATGGCTTGTACACCCCGAAGCACGTGGGGACGGGAATTTTCGTTGGCTCAATCGGGGACCTAACCCCGGTAGGACGATATTTGATATCCGAGCAGGTGAAAACAAAGCCAACGAATGGCAGCATTACGCTGGCACTTACAGTCGTGCGGATGCATTAGCTGTTCTCTACATCAACGGTGAAAAGGTCGGTGAAGAAAAGGCGCGCCTTGACACGCCTATCGCAGATAACTGGGGACAGGGCGCACGTGTCGGCTTTAACATTGACAATAAACGTCCTTTCACCGGACTCATGGATGAATTTAACCTCTGGAAACGCGGTTTGACGGCGGAAGAGGTCAATGATATCATGAACAATGGTCTTGGCACAACACTCACCGCAGTAGAAGCACAAGGTAAGCTTGCAACGACTTGGGGCAGGCTTAAGGCGAACTAACGTAAATAGGAAAGATTCAGATTATTTTCTGGTAGGCGCGCTGATGAAGCGCGCCTATTAAATTCGCGTAGTCACCGAGGAGAAATGCAAAAGCGAGTTATGGATCGGATGGCGTGGACAGTGGATCCTCTTCCCCCGCGTCAGGCACCGTGGGAGTCTCTGAAAGCGAATCCGCCTTTAGTATCTTGGCGAGATAATCGTCCTCTGAAAGCAAATCTTTATTCGCTCGGAGACTCGCCTCATGGAACCGATAGTCCTCTTCACCGACTCGGTAGTAACACTGGAGGTATCCAGCACTGACGGCTTGCTTCAGATCTGCTGGCGAGATATCTAACATCGCCGCCGCTTCTTCCAAGTCATACTCAACCACGGCATGGCGTATTCGCATCTTTTCATCTCCACTTTCAACAATAAATGATTGTAGATTTTACTATAAAACCATAGAAAATACAACGTAATAGACAAATTCAGATTACATGATGCAGTATGGGTGTCCAAATTACACATTAGCGAAATCTCTTATTGTAAAATCCAAAAATATGTTTACGTTTCATCAGGGGACAAGCACCGCACCGCCGCTGGCGAGGTTTGCAACCTCGCCATTACGTTGGCGTATGGGTAATTACAGGTTTTTATATAAACCGTGGCTGATATGCGCGCTGGTTTTCTGTGCTTTCATAATAGGGTTAGAAGCGGATGCCGAAAACTTCGTATCGCGATGGGATCAGGAACTTTTTGATCGAATCTATGATGCCCCACCACGCCAGCAACCGACATGGACACTCATGGAAACGATCTCAGATTTCGGAGATTATCGCGCAGTAATGGGAGCATCGGCACTGCTCATGGCGTACGGCAATGATTCATACCGAGAAACCGGAAAACTTTTATTTTCCGCGTATATGGGGGCAGGGGTTATAACGTATGGCATGAAAAGACTAATAGGTAGAAAACGGCCCCTTGATACCGTATTGGGAAATCCATCTTTACCGTCGGGGCACGCCTCCATTGTGTTCAGTGCTGCCACGATCTTAGGCTATCGGTATCCCAAATTACGAATTCCACTCTACCTCGGTGCCGGACTCGTCAGTTTCTCACGTATCTATTTAGGAAGGCACTACACCTCAGACGTACTAACTGGGGCAGCAATCGGCACCGGAATGGGGATGCTCGTCTGGCATAACCGAGCAACACTGTTAAAATGGGAATTTTTAAAATGGGAATTTTAGTTTTTTGTAGGAGGGAACTCCGATTCCCGACTAACTCCGATTCCGGACTCAGAAATTAAAACGCTTGACAATAAACTTCACAATACGTAAAATATAATTATAGGGGAGGGCAAGGTGATGGGTAATACAAAAAATCGCATCCACTTCAGGCATCAGATTATGGATAGAATTGGCATACTCCTCTTAGTGGGAGCTTTATTAACGGGGTGTGCTGTTGCCCCACAACCCTTGGTCGATATATACCTTGAACCGATCGAAGGACGCTTTAATGCCCGTATTGACGTAGAGACGGGCGCAGCAACTGTTCTAAAAGAGGGCGTTGCCGTCACTATTAAACCGCTTGATGAGATAGAACTGTTCTCACTCACGGAGGAACCAAGGTTGAATCCGTATCTTCTCGTTGAGAAGAACGGTGCCGTTGAACCCATTTATACGGTATTTGAAGTTACAGTCCACAACCGAAAGCATCGCCGCGTTGTCGTTGAGGACGCAGCGATCCTCCTTGATGGAAACGGTGTGCAGTATGCTAACCTATCCACCGATTACTTCGACGCACTCTATGACAATGTAGATCGTCCACAAAGTAGTCCTTGGGCAGGTGCTTATCCTTACACGCCTACCACTTACGGCTACTACCCCTACTACGGCTACCATCAGTCTTACATAGACGCTGAAGCATTAGAGTGGGGACGGATTGCAATAGAAGACAGCATTTTTGAAGGTGGGAAGTTGTTCTCCGGTGCAAAACGGAGCGGTTTCTTAATTTTTGATCGGCTTGAGAGTAGTGCAACGGATCTTAGAATCGTTTTACCTGAAGTTTGGATAATTCAAGACGGTAAGCAGAATAAACTGGAATTTAAAATTGATTTCAGGCAGGTTCTGCCGTAAAATAAAATGGCGATAACCTTGACGGCTTAATTCGTGTTGATAACATACAGGACTCGTTACATAATTGAAGGGAGCATATAGCAAAATGAGAAATTGGCTTGTCGGATTATTAATAGTAGGGCTTGTGTCCGTTTGGGGATGTCAACCCGCAAATAAAGACAAACAGGAACCTCAGAGAGAGGTCAGAGTCGCTGTAGCTGGGCCCTTTACAGGCAACGCAGCAGCATTTGGAGAGATGATTAAACGAGGTGCTGAACTCAGAGTGAAACACATCAATGACGCAGGTGGCATCAACGGTATGAAACTAACGCTCGTTCCCGGAGATGATGCAGGTACAGAAAAGGAAGCGAGAGCTGTTGCCACACGTTTCGCTACTGACCGACGCATTCTCGCGGTTGTTGGGCACTTTAACAGTGCATGTTCTTTAGCAGGTAAACCCATTTACGCAGACAATGGGATCGTTGAATTGTCTCCAGGCTCAACCAATGTAAGCGTCTGTGAAGGAAGTGATTGGACATTCCGGAATTTGTACCGAGACGATTTTCAGGGAGAGTTCATCGCCAACTATATTAAGAATTACATGAAGGAGTTTCAGACCGTCGCCATTCTGTTTGATAATGACGATTATGGGCGTGGACTTCGAGACGGTTTCAGTGCCGCCGCGGAGGAAATTGGAATTGAGATTGTTGCCTCTGAAGCCTATGACCGAGACAATACGGATTTTAAAGCACAACTCACCAGTATTAAAGCAAAGAACCCAGATCTTATTTTTATCTCCGGTCTTTACGGTCAAGCGGGGTTAATTGCTAAACAGGCGCGTGAGACGGGGATCACCGCACAATTTTTCGGCGCTGATGGCGTGGATTCTCCAGATTACCTCATAATCGCAGGTGCCGCCGCAGAGGGAACATATCTAACGACCCCGTTTACGTTTGAATTAGGCGGCGAACAAGCAAAACAGGTCGCTTCATCATTTGAGAGTGAATATGGCGTTCCACCCGATACGTGGGCGGCACTAACTTACGACGCGGTAGGTATGGTTGCGGAAGCAATCGAAAAAACCTATAATAGGGATGCGACCCTCGCTGAAAATCGGAAAGCGATCCGCGACCACTTGGCATCATTAGATACGCCAGAAGAGGGATACAAAGGAATTACTGGGCTAACCTATTTTGACAAAAACGGTGATACTGTTAATAAACCCGCCTATGTCAAAATTGTTAAAGATGGGCAATTCACAACTGCTCCTGACCAAGTGCTTGATTGAGAATTTGCAAGATTGAAACACTGAGATTTTCGCAAATTCCTTTAAAGGATAAACAACAGGACTGTAAGAATTATGGAGCAATTTACAGAGCAACTGATTAATGCACTTGTGCTCGGCGGCATTTATGCACTTATTGCTGTCGGTTACACGATGGTTTACGGCATTATTGAATTGATTAACTTTGCCCACGGCGAAATTTTCATGTTTGGTGCCTACTTCGCATTTACCTTGGTCACGGTTTTTAACATACCATTTTGGGTAGCACTCCCTATCAGTATGCTCCTCTGTGCTGGCATCGGAATGTTAATGGACCTGGTTGCTTATCGTCCGCTTCGTAACGCAGCACGCCTCTCAGCATTAATCACAGCGATCGGTGTTTCAATCGGTCTGCAAAATCTCGCCCGAATTATCTGGGGAGCAAGGCAACGTCCTTTCCCATCAGAATCTCTACCGACATTTTTAAAGCAAGGTATTCCTCCAAGCGAACCTCTACCGGCATTTTCCTTGACTGAGACAGCGATTGCACTTCCCGGAGGTGCTTTTCTACCCTATCGGGACTTATGTATCATTCTGCTTGCCCTTGGGCTAATGATTACCTTAAACCGATTGGTCTCCTTAACAAAGATAGGAAAAGCAATGCGGGCTTGTGCCCAAAATCGGGTTGCCGCCAATTTGATGGGTATCAATACCAACCGTGTCATTGTTATAACATTCGCTATCGGGTCTGCTTTAGGGGCTGTTGCGGGGGTGATGGTCGGCGTGCGCGAAATTATTGAACCGACAATGGGTTATTATAAGGGCGTTGCAGCGTTTGCGGCAGCTGTCCTTGGTGGTATTGGAAACATCACTGGTGCTATGCTTGGAGGCCTCCTGATAGGATTCGCCGAAGTATTTGGGGCAGGCTATATCCCCGGCGGCTACGGTTCCGGGTATCGGGTAGCTATTGCCTATATTGTCATGATTGCTGTCATTATAATCCGCCCTTCTGGGCTGTTTGGGAAATCAACCGCAACCCGCGCCTAAATTGAGGGCCAAGGTAGAATTACGTTTACGACCCTAAAGAACCATGCGAGATAAACTAACACCGAAAAACATAATTTTCTGTTGCCTGGTTTTCTTTTTTCCACTGTTTATGTACGCGGTGGATTACATTAACCTCTTACTGTCCTATCGCGATATCTTTCTCCCGACACCAAGTGGAGATTATATTCTCTATATTGTTGTTCAAGTTGGTCTCTACACACTCCTCGCGGTCGGTCTAAATATCGTTTGTGGGTTTACAGGGTTGTTAGACCTCGGCTACGTTGGGTTCTATCTCGTCGGCGGATATACCGCAGGACTTCTGATGGTGCGACTCGGGTTTAGTTATTGGATGGTCTTGCCATTAGCGGTCCTTAACGGTGCACTTTGGGGATTGTTGCGCGGTGCCCCCACCTTACGACTCACTGGCGATTATTTCGCAATCGTTACCTTCGGGTTTGCAGAATTGCTCTTTCGTATCGTGAAAAACGAAATATGGCTGATTGGGGATATCAACGGATTCGTTAAAAACATTCCACACGTTACGCTTTTTGGGATAAAACTCAATCAAAATTGGCACCACTATTACCATATTCTCATCTTACTCGCTTTGGTCATATTTGTTACCTACCGGTTGCAGCATTCTCGTGTAGGAAGAGCCTGGGTTGCTATCCGAGAAGACGAACAAGCCGCAGCATCTATGGGAATCAATGTCAGCCGATACAAGTCGCTCGCCTTTGCCGTCAGTGCAGCTATTGGAGCACTCGGAGGGGCTTTCTTAGCACCATTTTCGTCAAGCATTAGCGCACGAACCTTTGAATTTTGGGAATCTATCCTCATCCTCTGTATGGTGATCCTCGGTGGTAAGGGCAGCATCAAAGGATCGGTTATCGGGGCAATCATTCTCGCTTCCTTAAGTGAAATTCTACGCGTAATCCTGTCCGGCTTCCCTCAATTTAGCGGGGCTCGCTATCTGATCTTTGGTATTATCTTAGTTTTACTGATGCGCTACCGTCCTGACGGCTTAATTTTCAAAAAAGCATAATACCGGTATCTCAAAGAGGACAAGGTAGGAACGGTTTCTAACTGCTCCAAGCATCATTATAAATCCCACCCATCTGTTTTCTTAGGACCGCCCTTTGTGCCCCCATACCGCGAAATGAAGCAACTCACAGATAAGCAGAACCAACGCACCTGCCACAAACAATTGGAAACGCTCTTGATATTCACCGCCTGAACGGATCCTGAACTTCTGCTTTTCGAGCCGTGCCAACTCCATCGCTAATCCGGCGATTCCCGCACTTGCATGATAATATTTGCCCTTTCCTGCTTCAGCAATTTCTTGCAGCTGCGTTTCATTCAACACCGTTAGTACCAACTGCCCGTTAGCATCACGTTTGTAAGGCGTAGTTTCTGCTTCGTTTCCCATCTGAAGTGGAATAGGCACAGATTGAACAGCATTGCCAACCCCGACACAATAGATATGCACACCTTTTTCGGGTGCCGCCGCTGCAGCATTAATAACATCTTCCCCGTGGTCCTCCCCGTCTGTAAACAGAATCAGTACCTTCTGCCCATCAAAATCAGATTCTACTGCTGTTGTGTCATTTTGATCTACGTCAAGTCGGGCAGTTGCTGTCTCAATAGCGTTGCCGATACGGGTTCCACTATGGGTAAGTGTTTCAGGAGTTACCGCCGCTAAAAACTCTCTGAGGGTAGCAGTATCGCTTGTTAGGGGACATACCACAAAGCTCGCTTCAGCAAAGTAGAGCAATCCAACTCGATCGCCTTCGAGTTCCGCTAACAGTGAAAACATAACCTCTTTAGCGCGTGTCAGTCGCCGAATCGATTCTTCACTTTCCGCAAGCATACTCGTTGAAATATCCAATGCGAGCATGACATCCAGCCTTTCCGCGACTGACTCAGGTTTGGCCCCCCACTGTGGACGCGCGATTGCGAGCGTCAGAAGGAGATACCCCAGCAGCAACAATCCCGCTTGCACCTTGTGTCGCTGTAGATGCGCCGGATTTACATTGCTGTAGAATCGCAGCAGTGCTTTCCGTTTTCGTTGCAAGCCAAAGAGCAGCAACACTATCACGAGCGGCACTGTCCATAAAAAATGGAGAAATTCAGGGTGGGCAAAACGCATTTTTAACTATGGGCTCTTGGGCATCGTTCCACTTCATGATGGTTTCCCGTGAAATCCAACACGATTAAAAACATGTACACTTTTTAAATAGGTACATCCGCTGTAGGTGCCTTTCCGATGTTTGGACTATAAAGATAGGATAGAATTTCGGACGCGTTCAAAAATCTCAATCGCATAGTCAAGATGCGCTTTAGAAGCGATGTTAAAAGAGACCCCAAAATTCTTGACTGTGACGTTAGGTAAATTGGCTCTGCACTCAACAACATGAAGTGGCGTGAAATCGCCGTGGACATCAACTCGGAAATGGGTCGCCCTTCTTGAAGGATATGTGTCAAGCCACCAATGCCCTCCGAAAGTCATCCTGAGTTTCGCGATCCGGGGTCGAAGTGTTGCCCCGCACGCCTCAACATAAGCTAAAAATTCACGAGCAATTTCCGAGAGTTCTTCGTTCTCCTGCAGCGTCTCAATGAACGATGCGAGCGTCATAAATTGCTGAGCGGTATGCCCATAACTCCGCTCCTCTTCCTTGACGAGTGTTCCACCCAAGACCGTTTCGGTTGCGACCAAGATTTCATCAGGCGCGTGGTAGGAAAAATAAGAGATATAAGTGAGATCAAGCCCCAAGGCTCGTAGATATTCGGCGACCTCTAAGACGCGCGTATCCACGCCCTCCGAAACAAGCACCAATCGCTGGCGTTGATTGAACGCAGATTTCCGAATATCGCCAGGTTCATACCCAAAAAACTCACTGTGGAGAAGAGTCAGAGAGGAGAACTCCTTACCTTGTTGCTGACACCAACGATACGCAAGTTGTTCCAATTCGATGAAAGCGAGTTGAGAAACTCCGGCGGCGTACTCTAAAATCTGTGTGATTGCTGTCCGAGAAGGCTTTCCCCGTTTCAGCTCAATAATCACACAATTGCCCTGCCGGTCAAGTGCGAGCAAGTCAATTTTCTGCTTTGATGTGCTAAGCGGTGGTTGCCTGCTGATAACACAGAGAGGTTCACCAAGGACGAGTGTTGCATCCTTTTCAAGCAAATCCTCGAAGTCGCGTTCCTCGCCAAAGCGTAGAGGTTCAAGCTTCCCAAATTTCCGGTCTTCCCAACGGTAAACTTCCATTTTTTAATTTTCCTTGCGGTTCGTTCAGGCGGCCTTAAACTATAGAAAACTGTGCGAAGAACGTCCCTCTCTGTCCATCCATCTTCCACTTCGTTTCAGGCTAATACCATTTCTGAAGAATCACCTTTCATTAACAAAAAACCGGTTCGTAGTCGCGCAATTCATTGCGCCTTGTGTAAGTCCTGATGAATAGAAAACTGGTTCGTAGTCGCGCAATTCATTGCGCCTTGCACATGCGGTTTCATAATTGCGTTTGAAAATCTCCGAAATGCGAATTTATTTTCAGGTTTGGTATAAGAAGTGCTTTATAGCGTTACAGATGTTTTCCCTGCCACACGCTTAACTGAAAACCGATAATTGAAAACTGACAACTCTATTCACCGACAACTCCATTTACAGGTTAAAATTTAGCCACTCAATCCGTTCGCGATATGTCTTGACCTCTGCCCTAATTCTGACATCACTCCAATTGTTCTTCTCACCCAAAAACTGCGCAATTTGAGGGGCAATATCAACACCTTGACCGGGTGTCCAACCGATCCGGGTTCGTCGCCAAAGAAGGTCCTCAAGAGTCATCACCATCTCGCCCCAACAGGCGTAGAGGATTTCAGCTTTTGTGAACGGAAGAGACGGTGTTACCGGCTCCCCAAGCGTTACATCTTCAGTAATGAACTTTTGAATCGTCCTATACCCTTCGCCATATCGTTTAGCGAGACGTTCCGTGTTAGCGTCCGGTGCCTCCCCGATCGCATTAGGCAACGGATGCTCGGCAGTTTTACAGTCGCGAGGAACGTCTAAAAACTTCGCAAGCCAATTTACAGTCTCCTCCGCCATCTGTCGATGTGTCGTAAGTTTTCCGCCATAAAGATACATTACCCCGCTCGAACTCTCTGTGATTAAGTGGTCCCTTGAAACAAAACCTTCTCTTGCAAATCCTCGCTCGTGTCTCTTCGCTGCGATGAGAGGTCGGGTTCCAGCATACGCAGCAATGATGGTATCTCTGTTGAGTGTTTTTTCTGGGAAAATTCGCTGCGTCTCCGAAAGCAGATAACTTACCTCCTCCACTGACGGACGGACTGAGGCAAGTTCTTCCTGCGGTGTTGTTTCAGTGGTCCCGACAATAGAAGTGTTATGGGCACCCGGCAAAACAAAAATAACACGTGGATTACGTTTGCATTGTTTTTCCGAGCGTGTACAAACAATCAAACCGTGCGCTTCGGAGTCATCTTCTTTTCCGCAGCGCGGCAGGACAAGATGAATACCTTTCGCGTTTTTCGTCACCAAGCGTGGTACCCCGTCGTAACTCGGGTCTTTAGACCACACCTTGTCGCTCCAAGGACCTGTAGCTACCACAATTTTCCGCGCAGTGATCTCGAAACGTTGCCCAGAAATAAAATCTTCAGCAATTATCCCGGACACCCGATTTCTACCACCAGTATCTGATTGCTTGACAAAATCAAGGAAACGGACATAGTTTGCGATGATAGCACCGTGTCGGTGGGCATCCTGGAGTGTTGCGAGGGTCAACCTTGCGTCATCAACAGTGCTATCCCATAATAGGACACATCCTTTTAGCGTATCCGCTGTGATAGGTCCTACCAACCGCTGCACTTTTTGCCCATCACGAATAACGACCGTTTTCTCCGCTTCATCTGCTTTAAAGAGACGGTTGTAGTAATGTGCAGCGAGTTGTATCCCCGTCAACGGGTACGGATCGCCTTTGTAGCTGAGCACCGCTATTGGCATCGGTTTGACAAGATTCGGTGCAATGCGTCGCAGAATTTCACGTTCCTTGCGGGAATTTTTGACGAGGTCAATATCGCGTTTAAGCAGGTAGCGAAACCCACCATGTACAAGTTGGGAGGTAGCGCTACTTGTGCCACTCGCGAAATCGCCTTGTTCAATCAAGCCTGCTTTGATGCTCCCGTTGCGCGCAAGGTCACGGATTAAACCCGCCCCGACGATCCCACCACCGATAACCAAAACATCCAAAGGTTCCGTCTTGAAAGTTTCTATATTCTGTGCGCGAGTTCGGGCTGAAAATTCTATCGGCATTTTGTTCGTCTAATCATTTATCAAGTGGCTATGTAAAGAGACCTTACGAATAGCATCCAAAATTCCTGACACAGCACCCACCACCGGTTCCGCCAACAGCGGCAAAAATATGAGCTGCGAACACACCTTTTCAGTCACAGGGAAGTCCCCTGCTTCGTATGTTTCAAACTCCCCACCCATATCGGTGGTACAGAGGGCACCTCGACCGTCCATGTACATATCAAGCCCGTGCATGAAAAGCGGTAAAGTATGTAGGAGCGGATACGGATTACTATTCGTCGGTAGACCCCCTGAAAACACAGGCACACCATCACCCACAAGGAGCGGGTAAGGATTATTATTTGCTAAAACGCCCTCTTGTCGGAGTGCCTCTGCAAAAATTGGAGCAGAAAGTCCGTGCATCTCTTCCGCGTGATAATGGATGGGGAAGCCAAAGAATCCAGCTGGCTCAGCACCTTCATAGATTTCAATAGGAGAAACGCCTGAAATCTCCTGCAATCCATCGGAGATCGCTCGGATATAGGCACGGCGACCTGCATTGAGTTTATCAAGTTTCTTCAGCTGCACCGAAGCGATGCCGATAGCCAGTGGATGTGCTCGAAATTTAACGCCAAGCCCCATCGGTGGAAGATGGGCATAGCGCAATACCGCCGTTTCATCTGTAATACCAGGCGGACGATTGACCTGTCCAAGTAAACATGCCCGCTCAAAAACCGCTACGTCGTTCGTAGCCAACATCCCACCTTCACCACCGCTAACAGGTTTGCTGCCTTGCAAACTCCACGCGCCGACCTGCCCGATACTTCCACACGGCACACCTTTGTAAGATGCCCCGTGTGCGTGAGAGCAGTCCTCTATAACCGGCACACCGGTTTCCTCGCTGAGTGCCATTAGCGCATCCATGTCACACACATTACCCCACAGGTGCACCGCCACAATCGCTTTAGTCCGTGATGTAATACGCCGCCGCACGTCAGCTACATCGACCAATAATGTCTTCGGATCAACTTCACAAAAAACCGGTTTCGCCATCAATGTTAACGCTGGCGTAATTGAACCCATCCACGTATATGTTGGGCAGATAACCTCATCACCGGGACCGACACCAAGCCCAAACATTGCGCTATGTAGTGCTGCTGTCCCGTTGGTAAGGCTCAAGGCATATTCGGTTTGGTGACGTTCACGCCAAGTTTTTTCAAATTCCTGAACGGTCGGAGATATACCAGAGAGTTCGTTCCGAAGGGTCATCTCATAAACAACCTGTGCCTCTTCCTCTGTCACCTGGGTCCACTGCTCCAGTTTTGGAAAAGGCACATCGGGTGTCTTTTCAAAGACTGCCGTTCCTCCTAAAAGAGCAGGAAGATTTGTTCCGGTAGCCTCATTTTTAACATGAGACAACTTCGCACTGTTTCTCTCCATGTCGATCTCCTTGCGGTCTTTCTCTCAACCGGTAAATTGTTTTAATCCGACACCTGTGCTATACTCAAGGTGTGTTCCACGTAGATTCAGCAATATCCATAATAACACGTTTCGAGAACCTGTGTCAAATTTTAGTAGGAAAATCAGGAGCATCTTGAATATCCGAAAAGCGTTCATCTCGTTGTTCCGAGACGGCATCCCTCAAATTAAACGCCTATTCGTTAATTGTATACCCACACTTCTCGCGCTTGCTGGATTCTTTCTTCTGTGTGGATTTATCCTCTATGTCCGCGGACAGAATCCACTGGAATTTTATAGTATCATCCTCGTCAGTGGGTTCGCAAGTTTTGACGACTTCGGCTACGTCTTGTTTAACGCAACACCGCTTGTGTTTACAGGACTTGCTGTTGCCATTGGCTATAAGAGTGGACTGTTTAACATCGGCTGCGAAGGACAACTCTACATCGCTGCGTTCACCGCTGCGTGGATAGGCATACACCTGAACCTTCCGGCTTTCTTGCTGGTCCCTTTCTGTGTAGGCGGAGCAATGGTCGCCGGTGCTGGGTGGGGCGCGATCCCTGGATTCCTAAAGGCAAGGTACGGCGCGCATGAAGTTATCAATACGATTATGATGAACTTTATCGCCTTTGCTCTTATGAACTACCTTGTCACGTCTGTCTACCAAGAACCCAACCAGATGATCCCACATACACGGCAAATTTACGAAGCAGCACAGTTCCCACGATTGGCATCTTTACTCCCCGGTCTCCCACAAAGCAATCCGCTAAACGTGAGTTTCTTGCTCGCCTGTGGGTGTGTGGTACTCTGCTATAGCTTCTTAACCTACACCCGTTGGGGATATGAACTCCGCTTGGTAGGAAACGCGCGAGATGCTGCATCCTATGGTGGGATAAATCCTTACGCTGTGACGATATGGGTAATGGCGTTGAGTGGTGCTGTCGCGGGATTAGCCGGTGTTGCTGATGTTATGGGATACCGCTATCGGTTTTTGGACAACTTCTCATCAGGATGGGGGTTCACCGGAATTGCAGTCGCACTTTTGGGTAGAAACAATCCGTTCGGCATCTTTGCTACAGCCGTCTTGTTCGGATTATTGAACAAAGTCGCTTTGGACATCGAAATTTTGTTAGAGGTTCGGCGCGGTTTATTTCTTGCAGGTCAAGGCATGCTAATTATCTGGTTGGTGAGCACAGAAGGTATTTTACGGAAAAAAAATGATTGAATTGATTCCAAGCACTTTACGAATGGCAACACCGTTAGGATTCGCCGCACTCGGCGGAATTTATTCGGAGCGCGCCGGTGTAATCAACCTCGCCTTAGAAGGTATGATGCTCATAGGAGCTTTCGGTTATGTTATCGGTGCACAAGCTTCGGGGTCAGTATGGATCGGGTTACTTGTCGGGATGAGTTTTGGGTTAGTGTTGGCACTCCTCCACGCTGTTGCCACAATCACCTTTCAGGCAGAACAGATCGTCACCGGGGTCGGCATTAACATTCTCGCATTAGGGATTACAGAATACCTTTTACCCACCTCTGAACAGGTCAGCGGTCTTCCACATTGGCAGCTACCACTTATCGGTTCCTACGGTTTTATCGTCTATTTACTACCCATCCTGATGGTAATAAGTCACATCTTCCTGTTTAAGACACCTTGGGGCTTACGCTTACGTGCTGCCGGTGAATCAACAGAAGCACTCGAAGCACTCAGTCTGAGCCGAGTAAAATGGCAATATTTTGGGGTGCTATTCAGCGGTATCTTGGCAGCAACCGGCGGCTGTTTTCTGGCATCTGAAGTTCACTATTTCACAAAAGGGATGACGGCAGGGCGGGGCTACCTCGCACTCGCAGCTGTTATCTTTGGGAATTGGCGTCCGTTGAGTGGTGTAGCAGCGTGCTTCCTTTTCGGATTTGCCACCGCATTAGAACTCGCCAACCGATGGAATATTCCCGGACAACTGCTAAACAGTTTACCATATATCTTAACAATGATCGTTCTCGCTGGACTGGTAGGAACATCGCGTCCGCCCGCGAGTTTAGGAAAAGTGAAATAATCAACTCTCACTCTCTTCATCGGCAAGATCGGCGTAGTCGCCATGACGACTGTAGTAGCCATAAGACTTCGCATGTCTCGGATTGATCATATTGCAAAGCACACCGATACCTTTCATTGGGAAAGCGTCTGTCAAATGCCGTACACCCGTAAGGATATCGAAGCGACGGGTTTTCGTGATGTCAAACACATAAACGATAGCATCAACGATATTTGCCAAGATCATCGGATCGGCGACAGCACGCACAGGTGGTGAGTCAATCACAATCACGTCATACTCCGATTTCGCGAGTTCCAACCACTCTGTCATCATTTCTGAGTTCAGAAGCTCAATCGGATTCGGTGGCACTGTCCCACTCGGCACCAGATGTAAATTAGGGATGTCGGTCTGCTTAACTGTTGCCTGGAGTACATCGGCACCGTTTTCCGAGTTCAAATGGATAAGGGCTTCACTCAAACCCGGTTTGCGGGCATCAACGCGCGCAATTGGGAATTCAGAATCAGATGTCTCTGCCGTGTTCTCTACTTGAGGCGGTTGCTCTCCCGGAAAAGTGTTGTGTTGCGAAGGACGGCGCATATCAGCATCTATCAATAAAACCCGATTTCCTCTTTCGGCAAGGGCGACAGCAAGATTAGATGAGATCGTGCTTTTCCCTTCCCCGCGCGTTGCACTTGTGACGAGAATTGTTTGCACGGGTGCCCCTGGATTCAGAAACGGCAATTTCGCTTGTAGGACGCGAAACGCTTCGGCTGATCTCGATGTAGGGGCATCGTGAACAATCAATGGCAATCGATAGGCACTGCGCTTTTTGATAGACGGAAGCACACCGAGGAAACTCGGTGACTCCGGTAGCGCACCCAATTGACGTACAGCCTCTTCTAACCGGAGATATGTGTCTTTAAAGTAATTTTTCGCGACAGCAAACGTCATGGCAAGTAGCATACCCACCATAGCACCCAAAGCAAGATTCAGTTTCAGGCGAGGTTTCAACGGCTCTTCAGGTGCTCGTGCTTTATCCAAAACCTTAATGCTTTCTGAGCGTGCTTGCGCAAAAATTTCTGCTTCCCGCATCCTCGTTTCCAAAGCGACGACTTGGGCGTTGTTAATCTCAACATCTCGTTTGAGGCGATAGAACTGTAGCTGCTCGTCTGACCAACCACCGAGTTTCGCGTGATGTTCGTCAATTTGCGCAGCGACATTCGCTTGCTGTTGCTTAAGACTCGTAATAGATGCCTCGGTCTCGTTTACTTTCTCCGTGAGTGCTTGATGAAGCGGATTGTAAGTGGAAGTCGTGCTTTTTATCTCCTTCTCCTCTTTAGCGAGACGCGCCGCTGTCTCCTTAATTTTTTTATCTTTCGCAGTCACTTCAGGATGCGTTTCATCGTATTTGCCAAGCAATTCCGCCTTCTCAATTTCATATTCGTTTAAATTATCTTGTAACTTGGAATATGAAGGATTTCGAGCGATCGTTTCTGAGATGACCTCTTCTGACAACTTTTCTAACTCCGCTTGATAGGTTGCCAGTCTCAATTCAGCACCTGCCAAGAGATCTATCAATTCATTTTCTTTTACCTGAAGTGCTAAAATGATTTGCGCTTGTGTTGCCCCCTCTGCATTTAAGGTTATCTCCGGGTACTCTTGTTGAAATTGAAAGAACGCCTCATCAGCCTTTGTGAGGTCATCCCTTGTCTGTGTCAGCATCATCTGTGGCAGGGGCTTTTCCCACCACTCCATTCTTTCAGCAGCTTCTGCCTCAACAGCCGCCTGAAAAACTGCTGCGATTCTATTGGTTAAATTCTGTGCCCGTTCTGGCGTTGGTTGTTGCACGGTCACAGTAATTACGCTTCCGTCCGGTGTTTCTTCGACCTTTAACTGTTCGTCAATAAGGGTTTTCACAAAGAAATCTTCCCACTCCGTGAGCGTAAGATCGCCTTGCTCTGTTGCATCGGGATCAAGTTCAATATTTAACAGATTTGAGAGCCACACAACAGTTCGCCCACGATGCACAGGTAATGGATCAAGCAGTCCTTCTTCTCTAAGCTTACGCACCGCAGGCGCGATCACAAAGTCGCGCGATTGTATCTGCGCAGCGTAAGCCCCCAACGACGTGCTACCCAATAATCCTGATATCGGTAACTGTGAGAGTAACGAAGGAGTGGGTTGACCATCTAACGTGCGAAGTGTTGTTTCAGATTGATAAACTGGTGGGGTGAGATCGGTAATGAGGAATGCCCCGAAAACGGAAAGCAAAAAAATCAGAAGGACACTCCACTTATTCCGAAAGAGAATCCAAAAATAGTCTGACAATCGAATTTCTCTAACTTCCTCAAGCTGCCTATCGGCTGTCTCTGGCATTTCTAACCTCGTTTAATAGTTATCAGTCATCAGTGGTCAGTCATCAGTTAAGAGGTTTCTTGTGGCAGCCACAACACCTCTTGTCGCTGAAAACTGAAAACTGAAAACCGATAACTGATCCGCGTGCGTATATCCCGCAATTAATTCCTGTACCTAAACAGAACAGTGACAAGTAGATTCACAAATGATGTTCCGAAGGTAATGACCCGCCAATCTAAACGTGTCCGTTCACGGATTCTGAGCTGATCTTTCGGATTCAAATAAACCTCCGAGTGCACCTGATCAAAGTTCAGTTCTTCCTCTGTCCCATCTGCGCGTGTCAGTAAGCATTTCTTTGGGTTTGCCCTATCTTCGTCGAATCCACCTGCCATCGCGATGGCTTGTCCGAGAAGTGTTGGCTCGGTGATCACATATTGTCCTGGCTTTTCGACAGCCCCTGTAACACTTATTTTCGCTTCCGCCAAGGGCACGTACAATGTATCTCCCGGTCCCATCATCGCCTCAACGTTCTCAGCGGCGAGATCGACTAAAACGCGTTCTTTACTGGTGAGAATTTCCGATTTGTGCAAGTCTGCGAAATCAGTTCTGGACCCCCCTGCGATTTTCAACACTTGTGTTGCTGGTACCTGGGGTGCGGTTATCGGATAAACACCCGGAGCCACCACTGCACCTATAACACGCACGGGGCGCTGTTGAAAGATAGACGGAACAAAGATCGTATCGTGATCTTTCAACGGAATATCCGGTCCTCCTGAACTCATGAGCTGAAGATAATCAACCTTTTTATAAAGTTTCCCATCGCGCCAGATAGAGATGTCCGTAAGATCCGCAGCTTCATAATTGATGCCAGCGGAGGCGAGTGCTTGAAGGAGATAAACCTGTCCGACTTCAAAGATATGAAAGTTTCCGCGTGGACGCGGTTCAACCGCGCCGAACACGAGAATCGTCCGTTTCGGTTGCATGAGCGTCACAAATACGCGTGCTGTTGGAAGATGTTTTGAGAAAGCCGACTGCATCTGTGCTTCCAACTCAGAAACGGTGAGATTCGTTGCCTTGATGAGTCCAATCAGCGGATAGGAGACATAACCATCTTGTTGAACCGGCACTGGAATCCGCTCTTTACTATATTCGGGATAGCCATCCACGGTGACAACAAAACTATCACCAACTTGCAGTCTATATGTAGACAATTCCGAGGTCTTTGTAGTTTTTGGTATAACTTCTGTGCCAGTCGTTGGATTTTCGGCAGGGGAATCTACGGCTGAAACGGGGATGGAAAGACTAAGGAGTAAGACACCCAGCAAAGGTAGTAAAAAACTTTTAATAGAAAACTTTGGAAACTCGCAAACGCCGCCAAAAAATCGTTTTCGTAAAGAAAATATGCTCATGGAGATTCACTGCTAACCTTTTTTCTGAAGATTTTGCCTCTTTGTTGATTCTCAGAAGCAAGTCCTTTAATTAATTCTTAACACCGCCGAATATTCTAACAGATATTTGCCCGAAATACAAGGGAAAAATCGCACTGACATAAGACATTTATAGGCTATTGGCGATGCGAATCTCTTCCTCGTTATAGGCTTCGTCATGCCACTCAGCGATGCGCCATTCATTACTTCTATTTTCAAAGATAAAGAGGTTGTCACCCTCAGCATACACACCGCTGAATCCACCCTCAAGCGAGTGTCCATCCGAGATAAAAAGTTGGATCCTATAGTGATTTCGCACCTCTGCCCGGGTGCCATCCTCATTCATACGAATCTCTGGCGGAACAGAGAGTTCTATCTCAATATCCTGATACTTCTCAAAGACTCGGATAGCCGCGTCCCGTTCCTGCCGAATGTCATCAAACTCAAGGTCGTCCGTCTTGTCTCCGTCTGTTCCCCAATCGGAAACATAAAGGAAACCCTCTTCCCAGAAAGTACCGATGTAAACGTTAACGTCCTCTGTCTCATATCCCTGTCGCCATTGGTCTAAGACTTTATTGATTTCAAGCAGTACTTTAGGTGGAGCCTGATCATATTTTTCAGCGTCCCCACATCCGATAAAACCTATGAATAAGATAAGGAAACCAATGATTATTTTAATGTTCGTTTTCACTTCTGTGATACCTTCCGAAATTAATCGTGTTGATGTTTGTCTTCCGCTACAAGTAATCGTAAAACAACTCGCAATCATCGCCGCTATATTACGTTCGTTGTAAATTGTCTTGGTTCCCTTCAAAAAATATCGAACCTGAAAATCAACATTTTCAAAAAACCGAATGTCTCACCAAGAATGCAGGACGATTTAGTTTTCGGTTTTTTACCCCAATTTCGCACCCCCAGGCCCGGTAGGTGCGGTTTGGAACCGCACCTGGACTGAAAAGGGAAAATCAAACATCTATGAAATCCAATAATTTATCTAAAACTAAATGCCCCTGTCAAGAATGTTTGTTGCCTTAACTCTCGGATTTATGATAATATAATGTTGTGAACTTAAAAGCCATTTTTGAACAACTTCAAGACAAACGGGTAATGATCATCGGCGATGTCATCGTGGACAAATATATCTGGGGGGATGTGCAGCGGATTTCGCCCGAAGCCCCTGTGCCAGTGTTTGAAACGAGGACAGAAGAGACCGGATGTGGTGGTGCTGCGAATGTCGCACAGAACGTCGCAAGTTTAGGCGGCAACGCCATCTTGGTCGGTGTCATCGGCAAGGACACGGAAGGCGAAAATTTGATCCAGATGCTAACCGAGACGAAGCTCGTTACCCCCAAAGTCTGTATCGATGCCGAACGACCGACAAGCACGAAAACGCGTGTGATTGCCCGTGCCACCACGCCGCTCACAGGTTGCGAGCGGGATTCGGGGCACCATCTACTCCGCATTGACAGGGAATCCAAACAGGAAATCTCTTCTCGGATGCAAGAGCGTCTATTGGACACGGTCGTTTCTCAATTGCCAACGAGTGATGCAATTATCTTCGCAGACTACGACAAGGGAGTTGTGAATGCCCAACTCATCAAAGGTGTGGTAAAACACGCGCAGTCCTACGGTATACCGATTATAGCCGATCCAAAGCAAAACAACTTTTGGCACTATGAAGGGATAACCGCCGTCACGCCGAATCACGAAGAAGCGGGCACCGCTGTGCATGAAGAAATCACGGATGTACCACATCTCGTCGCTGTCGGTGAGAAGATTTTAAATCAGTTATCACTCAAAGCATTGTTAATTACGCGCGATGCAAAGGGGATGTCTCTTTTCCAGCGCAAGTCGGATGGCACACTCAAAGTGGAGCATTTACCACCGAATTCAAGTGTCGTGACAGATGTGACAGGTGCAGGAGACACTGTCGTTGCTGTTTTCACGCTTGCGCTCGCGGCAGACGCAGAATTTCGGAGTGCTGCGTTATTGTCCAGTCTCGCGGGTGGAATTGCCGTCGGTAAGATGGGATGTGCGACTGTCACACCAAAGGAACTATTGAGCGCAATTGAGACCGCAGAATCGGCTGCTCAATTGTAAGGAAGTAGAGATGAAAGTTGTTTTTCTGGATCGGGACGGCGTTATCAACCGGAATCCCCCGAATAAAGGCTACGTCCGAAAATGGGCAGAATTCACCTTCATTCCGAACGCCCGGAAAGCGATCCGAGAACTCACAGAAAGCGGTTATCGTATTATCGTGGTAACGAATCAAGCAGGAATTGGAAGAGGATTCTATTCGGAGGAGGATTTGACGGATATTCACTCACGGATGATCGCCGAAATTAACAAAGCAGGCGGAACAGTGAATGCTGTTTATTATTGTCCACACCACCCTGAAGCGGGATGTGAGTGCCGAAAACCGAAGCCCGGTATGCTAACGCGTGCTGCACGCGAACATAACATCAAACTATCAGATGCCTACTTGATCGGCGATACAACGACAGACATTGAAGCCGGACAAAGTGTCGGAGCCACAACGTTTCTCGTTTTAACCGGACTTGGACAGGAAAGTTATTACCACTATATTAGACGGACGGATCAGAATGGATACCGTCCCGAAAAAATTTTCACAAATCTTTACGCAGCAACGCGCTGGCTACTAAATAATGATTCTTAAAAAGATAGAAACCCGGACGGCTCGCGCTGGCGTTATCGGACTTGGATATGTCGGACTGCCACTTACAGTCGCTATTGCACGCGCGGGGTTCCGAGTTACAGGCATTGACATCTGTTCAGAAAAAATAGAGCGATTGAAACAGGGTATCTCCGATGTGCCTGATGTCACCAACGAAGTCCTCGCGCCGCTTATTCGGTCCGGACAGATTCAGGTAACAACGGATTTCGGTGTGCTTCGGGAACTCGATACGGTCAACATCTGTGTACCGACCCCTTTGCGTGAAAACCGAACACCCGATATGCAGTTTATTACTGCAGCAGTCCAACAAGTCGCGCAACACCTGCACCCCGAACAACTGATTATCCTCGAAAGCACCACCTACCCCGGCACAACCGAAGAAATTATCCTACCAGAACTCAACGCCCATTTTAGCAAAGATACATCTCCTGATACCACACAAGTCGGACGCGATTTCTATCTTGCTTTCTCGCCGGAACGTATTGAGCCGGGAAATAGCACATACTCCATGACAAACACCCCCAAAATTATAGGCGGTGTTACCCCGCAATGCACGCATGTCGCTGAAACCTTCTATGCGCAGTTCATCAATAAAACACATACAGTGTCCTCACCCCGAACAGCAGAAATGGTGAAACTCCTTGAAAACACATTCCGGAGCGTCAACATCGGCTTAATCAATGAGGTCGCGCTTATTTGCGACCGGATGAATCTGGATGTGTGGGAAATCGTTGACGCTGCTGCCACGAAACCCTTCGGATTTATGCCGTTCTATCCAGGTCCCGGGCTTGGCGGACACTGCATCCCGATTGATCCGCACTATCTCTCTTGGAAAGCACAGATGTATCAGTACCACGCTCGATTCATCGAACTCGCCACTGAAATCAATAGCGAAATGCCAAAATATGTGGTAGACAAAATCATCCATGCGCTGAATCTTCAGCGCAAACCATTGAATGGCGCACAATTGTTAATCTTAGGGATCGCCTATAAAAAGGACATCGGGGACATTCGCGAATCGCCTGCCCTTGAAGTAATTCGTTTAATTCTTGACAAAAAAGCAGATTTTCTATATCATGACCCGTATGTAAAAGACCTGTCTCTTGATGACAGAAACATCTATCACTCGGAGACCTTGACAGCAGATCTGGTAGAAAATGCTGATTGCGTTGTCATCTTAACCGACCACGATGTCATAGACTACTGCTGGCTCGTGGAACATGCGCAATTAGTTGTTGACGCGCGCAATGCGACGCGTAGTGTGAAGAAAGGACAGGAAAAAATTATTAAAATTTAATTCTTATTTCGGTGTAACTCGCAACGCCGGAGTCCCCATCCTTTACTGGAAAGGGACGACTTGCTATAAAAAATCGGAGCATAACAATGTCAAATCCAAATCTAAAATTGCATATACAGCGGGACCAACTTACGTGGTTTTTAGACCTACTCCTGGACGAAAAAGAAATCTTCCAATTAAGTGCTTCCACCGGTATCGTCCTGGATGTGGATCGCCTGTATGCGTTATCAAGACGAGAACTACTTGTAAACCTAACTGACGTGTTTTTGGGTGTGGTTGGCACAGCAGAACCTGAGATTAAAAATCCCGAAGCCTCAATTGAAGGGCAAGTCAGCCAATTCCTTACCGAAAAGGCGCAGGATGCAATCTCACGCGTCGGCTATATGGAAATTTCCGAGATCGAAACGTTCTTCAAAACGTCCGATGTCCTCATAGAGGGCGGCGACTTTGGCGAAGTCGTCTGGGCACTTCTCAGCGATGAACGTTCCGCAGTCGTTGAACACGGCTACAAACTCCTCAACACAACATACGAATCTGTAGAAGTCGTATATACTAACGGACAGGTGGACCCCTCAAGCATAGAGCAGTTAGAAGAAGTCGGCTCTCAGTACGCCCACAACTTGGAAGATGAACAGCAACAGGATGAGATGCCCGACCCAGAGGTTGAGCACCTTGAACAGCAGTTAGCCAACTCTAAAGCCGACTATACCTCGCTTGAGCAGAAACATAACCGATTAAATCAACAGCGCGCGTTTCTATTAGAGGAAAACAAGGGGCTGAAAACGAGAGCGGAAACGCATGATGGAAACGAGAAACGGCTAAAGACGCTCGAACAAGAGAATCAAATACTCCGCGAAAAGGTAGCACAATATATTGAAGATGCCACTGAGTTACAGCAGCTTGCCAATGAACGCAACCATCTCCTTGCTGAAAAGGAACGGATGGCAGAACAACTCAAAGAGTACGAACAAATTAAGTCCGCCAAGGAAACATTCACGACTGACCTCAAATTGGTTGAGGAGGCAATCTACAAAGGGCACCAAGGGCTTGAAGACTTTCAAACCACTTTAGATAATCACTTTGACATCTTGGAAAATTGTCATCAAGGGGCGCGAAGCGCACTGAACCAAATTCGCCAAACCCTCACTTATTTAGATGATACACAGCAGCTCTCTGAAGGCGAGAGTCCTTACAGTCTAACGACTGAACAACCGCGCGTTGGTGTTTTCGTTGATGTCCAAAACATGTTTTACGCTGCCAAAGATCGGTACGGAAGAAGGGTCGATTACATCAAACTACTTGATCTAATCGTTGGACCGCGCTACCTTATGGGTGCTTATGCCTATGTCGTCCAGATACCGGAAATCGACCAGGCACCCTTTCTGTCACTTCTTGAACACAACGGATATACCATTAAGAGCAAAGATTTACGCTTACGCGGCGACGGTTCCGCAAAGGGTGATTGGGATGTCGGTATCGCGGTGGATGTCGTTTCAATGCTCAGTTCATTGGATGTCGTCATCTTAGCGAGTGGTGATGGTGATTTCTGCCCACTTGCCGAACTCATCAAACAACAGAGTAAACGGGTGGAGGTTGTCGCTTTTGAACACAACACCTCTATGGATTTACAACAGATCGCAGACCAGTTTTACCCAATCGGAGACGAACTGCTCATCTGAAATAGGTGTCGGTCATCAAATGTATTACCTTCTTCAGCATATACAGGAGATTGTCGGCACCCGGCGCCGTATTGAAAAGTCAAATCACAGTTCCTTTCTACAATCCTTGATATGCCTTGCTTTCATGATCTTTTCTGTGCTTACCGTAATGGAAACCTCAAGCGCGGAATGGTCCCCTTCAGCGACACAAAATCTTCCGTTATGCACAGCACAGAACGAACAACACTTTCCTGTTCTCATCCCTGACGAACAAGGTGGGGCTATCGTGGCATGGAGTGACGCACGACACGCGAACCGCGATATTTTCGCACAGCGGATCAGCGCGACAGGTGATATCCATTGGAACGCGAACGGCATCCCGATCTGCGACCTGCCCTCATCACAAAGTTGGCCCCTGATCGTTGAGGATACAGAGGGCGGAGCGATTCTCGTTTGGGGCGACACCCGCCACGGCAATCAGGACAGTTACGCACAGCGCATTGATGCAAACGGTAACAAATTGTGGAATTCCGAAGGTATGCCTGTCTGCACACACCCAACGCTGCAAGACGATCTGAACGCCATCGCCGACGGTAAAGGTGGCGTAATTGTCGCATGGGAGGATTGGCGAAACGGCAATCAGGATATCTATGCCCAAAGAATCGACAGCACTGGAAAACCGTTATGGGAAGCGAACGGTGTTCCGGTCTATAGTGGCGAGGGTGACCAGTACGATCCGGTCCTAATCGCAGATGGACAAGGCGGTGCTATTTTCGCATGGTGGGACATCAGCACGCCGGATTGGAACATCTTCGCACAACGGCTGTCAGCAGAAGGTAACCCGATGTGGAATTCAACCGACGACACAGAAAACGCTCCTATTCCGGTCTGCACAGCAATCGGGAACCAAGGCGCGCCGGCTGCCGTTAGCGATGAGAACGGGGGTGTATTTTTCGTCTGGTCGGACTACCGCAACGACCCGAATTTCTATACAAGCGCGCAGCTATACGGGCAACACATAACTGCTGAAGGCAACGCGTTATGGGAAAAGGACGGTATCCCTATCTGTGAATTGCGCGTCAACCAACAACAACCCTTCTGTATTCCCGACGGGAGTGGTGGCTTCATCGTTACATGGTGGGACGAACGTGATATCTTCGCTGACATCTATGCCCAACGTATTAACAAAAACGGTGAGCCGTTGTGGAACGACGAAAACGCGCCTTTGCAAAAGAGCGGTATTCCTGTCTGTACCGGAGCAGGCGTTCAACGTCTCCCTCAACTCGTTGCCACCGATGAGGTAGGGGGAACCATCGTCTATTGGCTGGATTATCGCGAAGACTTCGGGGATTCAACTGAAGATGCAATCTATGCCCAACGGCTTGATGCCGATGGGAAACCACTTTGGGAAATCAACGGTATACCTGTCTGTCAGGCACCGAAAGCGCAAATCACCCCGCAAGCTGTATCTACGGATGGGGACGCGGCAATCGTCGTCTGGAGCGATGCCCGCGGACAAGACTACGATGTCTATATCCAACGTATTCCATAACCGATAGATTTGACTTTTTCTCTTTTCTATGTCATAATAGATACAGCAAAGGAGGCGAAAAACATGTCAGACCAAGATTTCAGAGAACGCGTATTAAGTGCTATTGATGATCTCAAACGGACGATCGAACGAATGGACGACAGAACAGATAAACGCCTCGCAACGGTAGAAAAAGACGTAAGTGAGTTGCGCCTTGAGGTTAAACGAACGATCGAACGAATGGACGAGAAAGTTGATGACCGTTTCACAACAGTAGGAAAAGAAGTGAGTGAGTTGCGCGGTGACGTTAGATGGATTCGCGGTAAACTTGAGGGAAGACAGGAAGCGACATCAAACAAAGACGTGAAGACTGCGATATGAGATAGCACTCGGGTCGGCATTAGCAGCCATTGTATCGCTGATTAAGTCCTTCTGGCAATAGGGTGTTCCCAAAAATATAAAAGGAGTTCTTATGACAAAACGCACGCAGCTCGCCCCCGCAAAACGCGCAATTGTTATCGGAATGGATGGCGCGAGCATGGAACTGGTTAAAAATATGATTGATTGGGGACATGCTCCTTCTATGGCGAAATTGGTCCAGACAGGTGTCTATCGTCCAATGATAGGTGTATTTCCGACCTTGACACCGCCGGGGTGGACCGCGCTCTCTACCGGTTCATGGCCCGGTACTCATCGGGTGATGGACTTTAACATCCGCGCCCTCGGGGAACGCCTTGATAAAACAACGTGGGGCATCAATACAGGCTTGTGTCAATCCGAATATCTCTGGAACCTCGTAGAACGGGTAGGCGGAAAACCGATTCTCGTGAAGTGGGAAATGTCCTGGCCCCCCACCGTCAAGACCGGCATTCAGGTGGAAGGAACAGGACCGGGTGTCTCGAACCATCATCAGGTTGCTGGCTACCACCTCTTTGTTGCCGGAAAATGGGCAGCGCGTCCCATCGGTGGCCAGCGGGACCCAGAGACACTCGATCCGAGCGCATTGCAGAAAGTCCGACACATTGATCCTGTCACTATTGAACCGATTGAGAGCGGCGAATGGGATGCCGTGCCTGATTCCACAGAGCCAGTGCGAGCGGTTCAGCTGACGATTCAACCTTTAGCACGCGGCAGAGAAGATGTGATGCCTTCAGTCTACACAAAAGGTGAAGCCTCCGATGAGACACGCGTCCCAAAACCCTTTTACGGGTTGATTTATGCCTCCGGTGATAACGGTTACGACCGAGTGCGAATTTGTCGAAGTCGGTCCGGAGGCGATTCCGTTGCTGACTTAGGGGTCGGTGAATGGAGCGAATGGTGGCTGGATACGTTTGAAATTGATAAGGCTGAAGTGGAAGGCTATGTCCGAATGAAACTCGTGACGCTCACACCGACAGCGGACGCTTTTGAACTCTTTGTACCACAGATTTGGCCGAGAAAAGGATATACAGCACCAGATACAGTCGCCACCACGATTGATACAGAAATCGGTTCGTTCCTGCAAAATCCGGCGCGCGATGCACTTGGACAGATGGATGACGATACCTACTTCGAGGTGTTAGACTACCACCACCAACGCCTCGCAGATGTCGCAACACACCTCGCAACAAACAACGACTGGGACATCTTAATGGTGGAGAGTCATGCACCGGATTACGCCAGTCATTTCTTCCTGAGTCAAGCAGATGAAATCAGTGGCGCAGCCCCTGAGACAATTCACCGGTGTCGCGAGGGCTTGCAGCGGACGTATGAATCCGTAGACCGGATGATTGGGAGACTGATGGAACAGGCGGATGAAGAGACCGTCGTTCTCGTCTGCTCCGACCACGGGGGCACCCCAAACCAATTTCGTGCCGTAGATATTGAAGAAGTACTTGAAGAGACAGGGTTCATCGTTAGAGACGCGGACGGAGCCATAGATTGGACGAAAACCCGCGCAGTCAATGTCGGATTAGTGCATATCTTCATAAACTTAGCCGGACGCGAACCGGATGGAATCGTCGCACCTGAGGACTACGAAGCGACACAACGTGAACTTATCGCAGCACTGCATACTTACAAGGACAAAAAAAACGGACGGTCCCCCTTTACTTTAGCCGTAACGCGAGCAGATGCAGAGATGTTCAACTTACACGGCGACTTGGTCGGCGATGTCGTCTATGCGCTGCGTCCGGAGTTTGACGGCGCGCACGGCAAGCAGTTGCCTTCCGTGAGTTTCGGCATCGGTGGGCAGCACTCTACATTCATTCTATCAGGAGCAGGGGTTCGGCAAGGGGTTGCGTTGCAGCGGCAGGTTCGTGTTGTTGATGTCGCACCAACGCTCTGTTATCTCTTGGGGCTACCGATGCCTAACAATGTAGAAGGTGGGGTCGTTTATGAGGCGTTAGTGGATCCGAATTGGCATTTGACCCAACTTGCAGCTATGTAGCTATCAAGGCAATCGTAGGGGCGAGGTCACCTCGCCCTACAGAGACGAAAGCCACGCTTAGCCAATACCACATTTCTCACGCAATTCCTCTAAAGCATAAGTGTTGATGACTTCGTCTTTTGTCAACCACCCGCGACGCGCAACATTCAATCCAGATTGGCGGTGTGCGAATTGTTGAATACCGTGGGCATCCGTGTTGACAGCCAATAGTACGCCTGCGCTTTTCGCCATCCGAACAAATTCAGGGGCGAGATCCAATCGATTTGGCGAGCCGTTAATCTCCAAGACCGTTTTGTTTTCTGCAGCTGCCGCAATAACTTCCTGAAGATTAATCGGGTACATCGGTCTACGTCCCAGCATCCTACCCGTTGGATGACCGATGATGTTGACCAACGGATTCTCAATCGCACGAATGATACGCTGTGTCATCTCTGCTTCGGTGAGCGTGAAATGGCTGTGAACACTTGCGACGACAATATCAAGTTGTTCTAAAATCTCATCCGGGAAATCGAGTTTGCCAGATCGCCGAATATCCACCTCAGAACCAGCGAAAACCTTTATACCTTCGATCTCCGCGTCCAATTCCCGAACTTTCGCCATCTGTTGTAAAAGCCGTTTCCGATCCAAACCGTTCGCGATCGTTGAAGACACAGAGTGATCGGTAATGGCGATATACGCAAAGCCTTGTGCCTTCGCCGCTTCCACCATCTCTTGAAGCGTATGTCGTCCATCACTCCAATCAGTATGTGCGTGTAGGTCGCCTCGCAAATCTGCGAATTCAATGAGGGTCGGCAAAGTGCCTTCCGCTGCCGCTGTGACCGAAGCACCGTCCTGTCGAAGTTCCGGCGGAATATACGAGATGCCGAACTTCTCATAAATCCCTGCTTCTGTTATATCACGTGTTACGTGCCAAAAGTCAGGCGACTTCAGCGGAGCTACGTCAGGAAGCGCGTCAAAGTGGGCATCGGTCGCCGTTGTTAAGAAGAGCGTGGCATCGTATGTGGCAGCGGTGCATAAATAGAGAGATACTGGAAAATCTTTGTCAACATAGAATTGAATTACAGGAAGCGTGTGGTGTACATTATCTGTTGACCCATTTTGTTCTTTTTCAACGAGAGCCTCGCGTTCGCTGTCATATACGTACTGAATCCCATTTTTAGCTCTGAAAAGTATCAACAAACTTGCATCATCTGACGTTTGTTGCAAACCCGTTGAACTAAATCGGGCTTGTGAGAGGCGCGCAAGGATTGACTGTAGCACAGGTGGCACAGTGTTATGCGCAAATTGAAACGCTGTTTCGTCCTCACATTCAACAATCAATTCTATACTTTGACAGACCTCTTCATACCGCCGTAAATCTCCAGTGAATTGACAGCGTTTTATCCATTCCTCATCTGCCAACGCTGCGAAGTGATTTAGGATGTCTTGGGCGATGGGCAAAATACTCCAGAGCGGACGCTTGTTTCTCTGTTCCGCGTGGAATGCCAAACTCTCAGTTATCATCTGAAGGGTTTTCCGTCCAATACCCTTCATGTTTCTAATCCGTCCACTCTCAATCAATACACGGAGGTCTTCAAGGTTTCTGACATCGAATTCTCGATAGAATCTCCCTACGGTTTTTACACCAACGCCCCGGAGGACAAGCAATTCGAGTATCTCCGTCCCCATCTCTGCTGTGAGTTCATCATAGAATTTGCAGCGTCCAGTTTCCAGCATCTCAACGGTTTTGTCCTCGATCGCCTTCCCAATGCCGGGGGTCGCTCGAAGTTTTTCTACCGCTTCCTTATTATAACGCAGTGTGCTCCCTTCGGAATCTTCAGAAGCCAGTTCATCGGGGAATTCTTCAATTATATCGGCTGCCCGTTCATAAATTCGCGAGCGAAATGCATCTTCACCTCGAATCTGTAAGAGAGATCCGATGGCTTGGAACACAACACTGATGTCCCGGTTTGTCATATTTTTATTTTTCCTTGCAGTTTGGTTTTCTATTTTCCTTGCGGTTCGGTTAGGTGGGTCATCTCAAGAACGATCCCCTCCGTTCATCCAGCGCGCCTGCTGGTTGTGCTTATGTGCGTTGGTCAAGATTTCGCATGGAAGAGATAGGTCTGTTCGGATAGAATATCCAGGGTGCTCGTTGGTTGTGCCTGTGTGTGTGAGTATAGACTGCTACACGAATTTCCGGTGTGCGGCAAACCCCACGAGAAGCCCAATTACCATTCCAGCTACAACGATCAAGATAGACTGATAAATGCTTAGGAAACCGACCGCCCCTAATTGAGGTTTGAATACATAAAACATCCCATAGAAGCATCCGAGCCCACACAACGCGCCAAGCCCACCGAGGAAAAGTCCGTGAACAATAAAAGGAACGAGGAGATAACGGCCGACCATACCGAGGAGTTTCATGAGAGCTATCTCCTCAGCGCGAGCAATCGTTGTTCTTTTAATAACAGAACCGATAATAAACCAGATCGCAACGACCGCCGCTCCAATCGCGATGAAAGTTGTACGTTCTGACTCGCGTATGCGGTCCTTCAGTTGTCCCTGTCCAGTCAATAACACGTCCTCAATTTCGTCGTGTGCTTTAATATTTAAAGAAATCTGTTCTAACGCTTTACGTGTTATCAATTCTTCATCTACATAGATTTTGAGGGATGCCGGAAACGGGTTTACACCTCTTGTCCCCGCAAATGCCTCCTTAATGAGGACACCTAAATCCTGAAACTGGGTTTCGCCACGAGCGAGACTCTCTGCCTTTGAAGCATAATTGACAGCGAGTACCTGCCCGCTTTTCTCGATCTGGCTGACTAAAGCGCGACCCTTTGACTCATTAACAGTATCTTTTAGAAACGCAACAAGCGTAGGCGCGTGGCTTTTAAACTCAGATTGTTGTAATATGAACGAGTGGTTTAATAGTAAGGTAGCAAGTAAGACAGTAACAAAACCGATCCCAATGAAACTCATCATACTCGTACTGCCAGCACATGCTATATGGGATATGGCATTCTTGAAGTGGTAACGCATTTTTGATATTTGTCGGTTTTGACCAAGCACTCGCGCCTTAACAAAATTATCTGTAGACGAGTTCTTGGTCAAAGCTGCTGGTTAAAAGAGGTTGTGGTTAAACAAGGCGATCCTTAACTGATAACCGATGACTATTCAATGGATTCCACCATCCCGTAGCTCAATAATCCGCTTATTACATTTCTCAGCGAGTTGTCGATCACTCGTTGCCACAAAGATAGTCATACCTTGAAAATTAAGCGCATCAAGAAGTGCCATTACCTCAAGCGAAAGGCGCAAATCTAAACCCTCTGTCGGCGCATCCGCAAGCAGTAACAGAGGATTGTTGATAACGGCTCTTGCTATAGCAAGCCGTCGCCTCTCGTTGCCAGATATTTCTGCTGGAAGTGCATTTTGATGGTGAAGCAACCCCATCTGATTCAGGAGCTTGTGTACGTTTTCTTTGATCGTCTGCGGTGGAGTTCCTACCAATCGCTGCGGCAGTGCCAAATTGTCCTGGACCGTTTTATCTGTCAAGAGCTTAAAATCTTGAAAAACAAGCCCTATCTTCTGTCGAAAGTAGGGTAGACTGACTTTGTCCAACCGGGCAAGCGGTTGCCCAACGACACTCAAATCACCACCAATCGGTTCTAAATCAGCATATAGCAATCGCAACAGTGTTGTCTTCCCTGACCCACTCGGACCGAGAAGAAACACGAATTCGCCGCGTTCCACACGAAAACTCACCTTTTCGAGCACGCTAAGATCGCCGTAACTGAAACTAATCTGGTGTAACTGTATCATTTTTAGGATTGTCGGTTATCATGCCTCGCAGTGAGAGCAGTTGTCAGTTAATGTGCTATGGTATTCAGATATGCTGTAATGTCCACAAAATTTTTGGTGCCACAACAAGGTAACTGATAACCGATAACTATTCCTTTGTATAGTCACAATCCGGTGATTGACAACTCACGGACACGGTTACAGTCTCACTGCCTTTCGGTTTTCTGGTTTTTTCAACAAGAAAAGGTGCGTTACACTTTGGGCAAGGTTCCGGTATAGGTTTATCCCATGTAGAGAATTCACACTTCGGATAGTTGCTACAACCGTAAAAAACTTTTCCACGACGGCTACGGCGTTCACCAAGATAGCCATCACAATCAGCCTCTGGGCAGTCGATCCCCATTGGAATCGGCTTGGCATTTTTGCATTTTGGATATCCACTACACGACAAAAATTTCGCACCAGCGCGACTCACCCTGATAACCATCGGTTCACCACACTTATCACACGCAGTATCCGTCGGTTCCGGTTCCGCAGTGGGGGTATCGTCGGCGGTTAAACGCTTGATATTCTGACACTCTGGATAATTAGCACAACCCAGAAACCGCCCATACCTGCCCCACTTCACAATCATATTGCCCCCACACTTTTCACATTTCTCGTCCGACTGCTCCTCCATCGCCTTTCGGGCTTCATACATCTTATCAGGGGCTTCCATGAGGGCAGTTTGGAAGTCAGGATAAAATTGCTCTAAAGTTTGCACCCATTTGACTTCACCATCAGCAATGGTATCAAGTTGATCCTCCATTTTCGCTGTGAATTCAACATCAACGATCGTCGGAAATCCGTGTATCAGGAGTTCATTAACGAGTCTGCCAACATCTGTAGGTAAGAGTCGTCCACGCTCCTTGACGATATACTCCTTGGTAATCGTTGACAGAATAGACGCGTAGGTACTCGGCCGCCCAATCTCTTTTGCCTCCAGCATCTTGACAAGTGTCGCCTCGTTGTAGCGAGGTGGCGGTTGCGTAAAATGCTGTTTTGGTTCCAACTTGCGCAAATCAAGCCGATCACCCTCTTTCACAATGGGCAAGCTGATGTTCTCTTCCTCCGATTCACGCGCGTTGGCAATCGGGTCGTCTTTACCTTCCATGTAAATACGCCTGAACCCATCAAACTTGACAACCGAACCGGTAGCTCGGAAGAGATAGGTACCTGCTTTGACATCAATTGTCGTTGCATCAAGGATCGTGGGATTCATCTGGCTCGCTATGAAGCGCATCCAGATCAGTTCATAGAGTCGATACTGTTCATCATTCAGATAAGACTTCAACTCTGCTGGCGTTCGTAACGGCACGGTGGGGCGAATCGCCTCGTGGGCATCTTGCGCACCTTTTTTGCTCCGATAATTAACAGCGCGGTTCGGCAAATACTCGTCACCGTATGTTGTTTGGATGTATGTTCGCGCTGCCTGAAGAGCCTCTTGAGCGATACGCGTTGAATCGGTACGCATGTAGGTGATGAGTCCGATAGAACCTTCGCCGCGAATCTCTAATCCTTCATAGAGCTGTTGGGCGACAAGCATCGTCCGTTTGGCAACAAAACGGAGTTTCCGGGATGCTTCCTGTTGCAAGGTACTCGTAATAAATGGAGGAACTGGATTCTGTTTCCGCTCCCGTTTTTGTACTTTTTCAACGAGATATGTTTGTGTCTTCGCATCTGCAGCGAGTTCTTTGGCGCGTGCTTCATCTATGCGAAACCCGTAGTTATTGATTTCACCCTTCTTTGTCCCGATCTTATGTAACTTTGCGGGGAACGGATGCTCAAGTTCGGTCGGGGTCAATGTTGCCGTAAGTGTCCAGTATTCTTCCGGTTTGAACGCCTCAATTTCCGCCTCACGTTCACAGATAAGCCGCACTGCGACGGATTGGACCCTTCCCGCACTCAGCCCGGGTTTAACACTCCGCCACAAAATTGGACAAATCTTGTATCCGACGAGCCGGTCCAACACCCGACGCGCCTGTTGCGCATCAACGAGTGCCATATCAATCTCGCCCGGATCTTTGATTGCTTCTAAAATCGCGTTTTTGGTGACTTCGTTGTAGATTATCCGGTAGATCGGTTTCTTTGCTTTCTTGAGTTCCTCAGCGAGGTGCCAGCAGATAGCCTCACCTTCGCGATCGGGATCCGCAGCAAGATAGATATTATCAACCTTACGTGCTTCGGTTTGGAGGGACTTCACGACCTTCCCTTTCCCGCGAATTAAGACATACTTCGGTGCAAAGTCATTCTCAATGTCAACTCCAAGGTCCTTCTTCGGGAGATCCCGGATATGTCCAACGGAGGATTCAACGATGTAATCCTTACCTAAAATCTTTTTGATAGTTTTCGCTTTCGCCGGCGATTCAACAACGACGAGTGACTTTGGCATGTTTTATCCTTATTTTTCTGTATTTGCATTGCGAGGCGCACCCATTCCGCGCGCTTCAGTGTCCGATTTGATAGTAGCAGTTCTCGTCAAAAGCGAAGTGTGTAGCGTGTAATGCCAGAGGCACTCGGTATTTAAGCACGCAATATTGCCTAACTACACACCTCTAATAACGTTTTATGTTGATAATGGTTTCACTGGCAGGGTTTCTAACCGCAGCGGAACCACACCTATATAGCAGCATTAAGCAGCTTTAACAGACTCATAGAAGCGATAGGTATATAATATAGTATAGTATAGTAACTGAAATTCGTGTGGGTTTTCAAGCAGAAATGATGTATACAACGCTTTACGTGGCAACTTAGGTTATATGATACAACACACATTCTATTTTTCGGACAGGGACTGTAAAGAAGAGATGGTTCCATTATTAGGAAGCGAAGGCAATCAGATCTGTAAGCATCTGCCGCATCTCTGAGCGGTGAACAACAGCATCAACAAACCCATGTTCCAACAACGACTCCGCTTTCTGAAAATTTTCGGGCAGTTCTTCACGAAGGCTGGCAATCGCTAACGGACCTGCGAAGCCGATCCGCGCACCCGCTTCAGCGACAATCACATCGCCGAGTGAAGTATAACTGGCAGTCGCACCCCCAAACGTCGGATCGGTAACAACGGAGATATAAAAAAGACCCGATTTCGCATACGCAGCACAAGCCGCAGCGGTTTTCGCCATCTGCATCAAGGCGAGCGTCCCCTCCTGCATCCGCATTCCACCACTTACAGAGACGATCACCAACGGTAATTGGTTCTCAAGAGCGCGCTCAATACATCGGGTAACCTTTTCACCGATGACAGAACCGCACGTGCCGCCTATAAATCCAACATCGCCAATCGCAATAGCAGTTGAATAACCACCGATATTGGCTATGCCGGAAAGCATCTCGGATCTGAGCCCTGTTCTGGCGACATCTCTCTCCAATTTCTCTGGGTATTCCGGGAACTCCAACGAATCAACCGAGTAAAGGTCCGCATCGTATTCGTCAAAACTGTCCGCATCTACAATGAGATCGAGCCGCTCATAAGCACTCATATAGTGATGGTGGTCGCAGTGCGGGCAAACTTTGAGATTTTTAGCGAATACTTGTTCCGTAATCTGTGCATCACAATTTCTACATGACACTTTTTTTGAAGTTCGGGGCATTTTTCCTCTAATTGGCAGGGCGCGCCCAGAAGGCGCGCCGCTCGAAAAGAGGCGAGGTTATAAACCTCGCCAGCAAAACAATTATCTTACGAATTCCGACTTTAAGCCTACCTTAAAGTCCTGCTTTAAGGCGGCTCCAGGTTGTGGAGAGTTTTCCAGTTGCTTCAACCGCGAGTGCCTCCACGCCCTGATCCATAAACGTATTGATTTCTTCCTCGCTCAATGCGCGATTCCAGAGACGAACTTCGTCGATAATCCCTGCAAAAACATACTGAAGACGGTCGCAATCCTGTCCAACCCGCCACGGATCATCGTTGGCTTTGAGTTTACCGGGCGTATCACCCTCCTGCACCTCTTTGCCGTCATAGTAGATTTTGGTCTTCTTGGTATCGTTCGTGAAAGTGATATGCACAAATTCCCCAGTCTCAGGCAAATCGGTTGCAATATCGGCGCGCCCCGATTCGGTTTCAAGACGGATTTTGAAGACCCCTCCTTCACTGAACACGCCGTATTGGACCCTACCGCCGCATCCGCCATGAACGGACTTTCCGACAATTTGGCGTACGCCATTCCACTCCTCGGAGTTGATCCACGCCATAAACGAGAATTCATCCACGTTCAGTTTCGCGGTGCTCTCAACCGTGACAAAAACGTCGCTGCCTGGACCACCAAATTCCAATGCCTTCCCGAATTTTCCATTAACCCACTTCGGATTGTCAATTACACCCTCGTGTTCATTTTCGCTAAAATCTTCGGCTCTGTCTCCTTTCCCTTCATCATAGGGATGATATAGCACCAAGCCGTCCAGAAATTCTCCTGGACCAATAGACATAACGAAGGGTGTCACCATCAAAAGCAATGCAATGGATAAACAAATAGTGAATTTCATCGTCAGAATTTCCTCCTTATAGGTAAAGATAAGGCATTATAGCAAACAAAAAAATACCTGTCAAGAAAAAATAGAAGAATAGCAGTCAGCCATCAGCGGTCGGTTTTAGAAGACTTACCGAAGGAAAATAAGAGAATTGTTGGATATCAAATATTCAAGCCAAGTTGATTGCTCAACTCCATCAAACGTCTATTAATCCCTGTTTTATCAATCCGATTGTCATCGACAAATTCTTGGTACTCTGGTAACAAACCGTCTGGAACCATTATACGCGAATTCGCCTCTCGCAATGCTAATAACCCCATGAAGATTTGCATCTCCCGCGAATAATCCGGGATGAAGTCGTTGAGTGTTTGGCGGAGTTCGGCTTCAGTGAAGGTATCGCGTCTGTCGCGCTTTGCGAGGTTACTCGCACGTTGGACAATTAAGAACAGGTCCCGCCAAGTCAACCCATCTGTTTCTGAGCCACCGACGAGCGACTGAAAATTGATGTTGCCTGTTGTTTGTCCTTGGCAGAATATTCTTAAAATTTCTGCTCTACCTGCACCGATAGGCGGTAGCATGATTAATTTGGTGTCGAAAACGCCATACCGTCGAAAGATTGGGGGTATTAAGTCTGGGCGTTGTGATGCCCCGACCCATATCACTCTGCCGTGTAGCGACGCATCATTCATCGCATTCACGAGGGCTTGAGGAAACGCTTGTTCGTAGTCATCAGGATTCATTGTCGTACGTGGCGATACCTGCTCAATCCCGTCCATAAAGACAACCGTCGGTGAAATACCTCGGATAAAATTAATGGCGGCATTGAGATTCCGATCGTAAGTGTTCCCGTTTTCGTTGATGTTTATCGTCACCTCACCCACCTGACTCGCGTAGCGGAGTTGGACGAGCGTCATGTTTGCCTCACCAGCGAGCACCCTTGCAGCGTAATCCTTACTGGTCCCAGGAGGTCCAAGAAGGAGCATACCTCGTGGCACACGCCGCAGATCTCGATGTCTCATACCGTCCGCTATATCCCGAATTACCCGCATTACATACCAACCATCACCAGAGGGGTTTGTATGGGTTTCGCCGAGTTCAAGTACCCCATGGCTGAAGGCCTTGAGACTCTCACGACGGTAACGCACAATCGGTTCACCTCCTACTTTCTGCTCTGTAGATTCCGCTTGTTGAACAACATCGTGAATACCGAAGAGGTTCAATCCTATTGTCTCACGCGCCAAAGTTTCCCTGTCCCGTGCATCTCCGAGACTCCTCCGCATTTGCGACGAAACATCTGAAATGGCGTGGAGGTACTCAATAAAATGATGGCGCTGGTCATAGCCGGGGAACGGAATTTCTATGAGAGGAATTTCAGGATTCGTCGTGAGATTTGAATGTATGTCAAACGTATTATGGGTCAGGAGCAAGATGATGTGTTTCCGCTTTCGTACCTCCAAGTCGGATGCCCAATTCTGCATCTGATTGAAAAAGCGTTGCAGGTCATCGTTAGAGGCGCTGCTCAAGGATGGATCGTTCGGCGCGAGCTGCTCCAAAAAGTTAATAATCAATCCAACTCTCGCTCTGTCTTGATGCAATAGATGATTAAGTTTCTCTTGTAACTCATCCGAAGGCGCAGGATCAAGACTGACGAATGGGTCTTCATGCGGTTTGTCAAATGCTAAAGTGGCATTGATTCTTCGGCGTGCCACTTGTGGATCTACTTCCTGATCAGCGAGGTGTGCGTCTTCCACTTCCCGTAAACGCCGAAATGTCTCAATCCATGTCGCTATACTCTGGAAATGGAAAGCACCGGTTTTTTCATATTTTGGAATTACCTCTAACATTCTTTGGGTGGCGCGCCATCGCCCAATATTGGGGAAATGAATACCTTCCGACGTATTATAGCCGAGGACAAGGTCGCACCCCAACACATTGAGTTGCTCCGAGAGATATTCAGAGGTAGGCAAGTATCCGTAGGCATCGTCGTGTAACAAGTCTTGCACATTAAAATGGAGCAGAAATTGATGTGCAGATCCTGCCTCGTAGTGTTTTTTTATTTCTTCCCAAAACATTCTTTTCTCCGCTGTCTGATATATTTTTTCTGAACGAGTGTGATCCTAAGTGAAGGCAGAGAAAGAGGTGGGCGCGCCTAAAAGCGCGCCTAAAAGCACCTACAATGTTTTAATGAACAGTTTTGATACTGCTCCAAGTGGTCGCCAATTTTCCGCGAGCGTCAACAGCAACGGCTGAAGGCATTAGTTCACCAATATCAGCAGTCGTCAACGCACGGTTCCAGAGACGAACCTCATCTATAGCACCCGCGAAGACGTAGTTGAGACGTTCACAGTCTTGTCCGATTCGCCACGGGTCGTCGTTCGTCTTCAATGGACCGGGAACCGCGCCTTCAACAACTGAGCTACCATTAATATAGATTTTCGCCATTGCACCATCGTTGGTAAAAGCGATATGAACCCATTCACCCGTTGGGGGGAGATCCGTTGAAATGTCGGCTCTGCCATTCTCGGTTTCAAAGCGGAGTTTGAAAACACCACCTTCACTAAACAGTCCGTATTGCGTTCTACCAGCGCAACCACCGTGAACGGACTTGCCAACAATTTGGCGTACCCCATTCCAGTGATCGGCGTTAATCCACGCCATAAACGTACACTGGTTCACATTCAAGGCAGCCGTACTCTCAACGGTAACGAAAACGTCGCTGCCTTCACCACCAAACCTGAGTGCTTTCCCAAATTTACCATCAACCCACTCTGGATTAGAAATTTCGCCATCGTGTCCATGTCCACTTGCATCTGCAGCGAGTGTGCCTTGCCCTTCATCGTAATGGTGATTCAGGACAAGTCCCTCTTCAAAATTAGCCGAAGCAAACGGCGCGAACATCATCGACAACGCTACCAAGAAACACACGATCCCATAATGGGAGAATTTGTAAGTCAATACTGCAGTCTTCATATTTTGCCTCCTAAAAAATATAGAACATTATAACAGGTTTCTAAAGATTCTGTCAAAGAAAAATACTTTTAAGCCTCACTTTTCTCTTGACATCCAAACAGAATTCTGCTATAGTGAAGCCCAGAAACACCATATCCGAAGGTTGCAGTTATCAGATTTCTATTCGGTAAGGGGATCGAAACTCAGAGAGACCAAACAGGACTCACGAAAAGCCGAAAATATGAAAAAAACACGGGGCGATTTAACCCGAGGGAGCCTTCTAAGACACCTTCTGCAGCTTGCGGGTCCCATAACACTCAGCTACATTCTCCAAGAAGCGTTCAATATCGTTGATATGATCTTCGTTGGTAGATTGGGGGCTGGAGCCATAGCAGCTGTTGGTGTCAGTGGAAACCTCATCCGGTTAATCGGCGTTTTTTCGCTTGGGGTCTCAACAGGCACCGGGATTATGGTGGCACAGCACCTCGGCGCGAGGAACCTCGCGCAAGCTGAACATGTCGCCATGCAGTCAATCCTGTTAGCCGTTTTTTTTTCAATCGGCGTCACACTCGTTGGTTATCCCTTGGCGGAACAGGGTTTGCTCGCTGTCCGAATGGTGGACCCAGAGGTGCTACGGCTCGGCACCACTTACATGCACATCATTCTCGCTGGTATTAGCACAATGTTTGTGTCAATGACCCTTGGCTCTATCTTCCGTGCAGGGGGCGACACAGTCACACCAATGATGGTACTAATCTTCTCAACGTTAATTAACATCGGACTTGATCCGTTATTGATTTTTGGGTTGTGGGGCTTTCCGAAACTTGGGGTAGCAGGTTCAGCGTATGCAACGCTTATCGGACGCGGCGCGGGTGTGATTATCCTACTTTATCTCTGTTGGAGTGGACGCGCCCCTATTTCGTTGCGACGCGTTCGGTATCAGGTGGACCTCGTGGAAATGCTTGATATTTTAAGGCTCGGCGTTTATAGTTCAATGCAAGGGTTTTGGCGGCATATTTCGAGACTCGGTTTTTTATGGGTTATCGGACCCTACGGTAAGACAGTCGTCGCAGCATATACAATCTGTATGCGACTCAGAATTCTGGTAATGAATCCCGGCTTCGGTATCGCAAACGCCGTCGTACCATTGGTCGGACAGAATTTGGGAGCGAATCAGATAGAACGCGCCGAAAAATCGGCACGAGTGGCGAACCTTGTAGGTGCCGCAATTATGGCAGGGGTCGGCGCAGTCTTTTTTGTCTTTCCACAAATCTTCATTCGGATCTTTACTACGGAGACGGATGTTACCGAAATCGGCACCGTTTATCTGCAATTTCTCGCACCAACGTTTGGATTCATTGCTTTTTCGCTCATCTTAGGAAGAGCACTCAACGGTGCTGGAGACACCTTCTCTCCGATGGTGATTACGCTCGCAGCGCAGGTAGGCGTTGGTTTGGGACTCGTGATCCTACTTTCACACTTCATCGGGCTTAACGGCGTTTGGTTGGGCATTGCCCTTTCTAATGTCGTCCAGGGGATCGCCATGTGGTTCTGGTATCGTACTGGAAGATGGAAAGCAATAAAACTTGTTAACAAAAAGAAGCCGAAAACGGCGTAGGATGCAGACAGCACAACGCGTCTTACAAAAAAATCACAAGGAGTTATAATACCATTTCTGATTGAAATTGTAGCATAAACTTTTAGTTTGGGTTTCCTTTGTAGCATAGACTGTTAGTCTGTGCACTAAGGTGTGGTTAATGCGATATAAACTTTTAGAAATGGTATAACTAAAGATGGAAACCTATAAAGGTTATGAAAATCCACACCTGGTTATCTCTGCTGAGGAATTGAAAGGCACACTTGACGATCAGACGTACTGCCTCGTCGATACCCGACCAACCTATGAATATATCCAAGGACACATCCCTGGCGCACTTCATTTAGATTTGTTTGGGTTGAGCCTTATTGACACTCGAAAAGAGACTTTCGATACCTTTATGTGGATGATAGCATACCTATTTCAGCAACGCGGACTTGATCCGAGCAAGCCGATTGTATGGTATGAAGACATCTCAGGAACGCGTGCCTCGCGAGGATTTTGGTTCTGTGAGTACTTAGGACACCCTGAAACCCGTCTATTGGATGGCGGCTTCAAGGCGTGGTTAGCAGCAGATGGACCTGTAAGTACAGCCGGTGTTGAACCACCAGAGGTGCCACCCTTCCCAATAAATCCAAAGCACGATATACACATGGATGCTGACGTGATCCGCGTCCTCCTAAACCGAACTGACTTCGTTCCTCTCGATACACGCACAGATGATGAACACTACGGAAGGGTCGCTCGCGCAGAACGCGCAGGGGCGATTCCGGCTTCGATCCATATTGAGTGGCTCAATAATCTCGATGAAGCAGGGGCTTTTAAACCTGCTGACGAGCTCCGGCAGATGTACAAAAACGTCGGTATCACACCGGAAAAGCAGGTCATGTGCTACTGACAGGGCGGCTACCGCTCTTCACAAGCCTATTTGGCGTTGCGACTCTTGGGCTATCCAAAGGTAAGTAACTACATAGGTTCGTGGAAAGAGTGGGGTGACCGGCTGGATCTGCCGGTCGAAATTCCAGAGGCTTAGTGCATTATGGTACATGGTGTGAAATTACAGAAACGCGCGGCGTGTGCCTATTACTTCGGCAACTTCAACCGGACATTCATGTGGTAGGTAATGTCCAGCGTTGGGTATCCAGACCCATTGAATATTTGGATTGGGCGGAATGCGTAACTTATCTTCAGTTAACTCATTCCGTCCCATACTGCCAAAGACTTCATAGATAGGAATAGATGCGTGCTGCAAGTAGGCATAAGCATCGAAATTTTTAACAGACTCCCAGAAATCGTGCCAGACTTCGGTTTGAAAACGATTTTGTGTCCCTTCAGACTTCTGCTGAATCTGCGCAATCGCGGTTTCAGACAGTGAACCGTAAAACCGTCCGGGGTCGAAAGCACTGCCCGCAGATGAGAGGCTTGTCCATCCCTCCAGCAAAATAAGCCCAATAACACAGGATGAACGCTGCGCGACCCCCATCGCCACCATGCCGCCAAGACTATGTCCAACAATCACCAATTCCTGAATTCCCAAATAGTCCACAAGGTGCAAAACATCACCAGCAAGATCCGCCAATGTAAATGATTGGGTAGGCACAGCACCCCGCCCATGTCCACGAAAATCAAGAGCAATACAACGCTGCTCGCTCGGCAATCTTTCAATCACCGGCATCCAATCAGAGGCATCACAGCCAGTCCCATGCAAGAACAGCAGCGGACATCTCGAATCACCTGAATCAAGGTAAGCCATCTCGCCCCAACGGGTTGCGATTGTTGTCATAGCCGTGTATTGCAAGGTGTGTTGTATTTACTAAGCAGATCAAGTTCTATCGCTCTGCGAGAAAACATGTTCTCTTCCACCAAAATACATAAACAATCCACGTTATTTTGAACTACACACGGCCATTTTTCGTGGCTTGCAGTGAGCCTATCCTTAAGCGAATTTGTTTGACCGATGTATAATGGATAATATTTTTTTTCACCATGTTGATTTAGTGATTCCTTTGTAAAAATGTAAACACCACCAACATCGTTGAATGTTTCTGTCCCAAGAGTATAGGCTTTAAAAATATGCTTCCGGCCAGAAGCACCTTGAAATTCTACATCTGTATTTTTTGGCATTTTATTTTCCTCCCAGCATATCTATTTCCAGTTATAGGGGGCTGGTAGTCAAACCAACGAGTGCTGATCTAAATAAACCGCGATGATTAGGTAACATATAAAGGCATAAGATAGGGGTAAAACTGTTACTTAGGGTCTTGAGATTCTTCATGGAATTCCTCTTGAATATCAACTATTTGAGACCTACTAATTATATTTGGATTTATATCGTAGCGGCTTATTAGGTCTTCAAATGGAATGTTAAAATAATCATTGACGGTTGGGGATATTACTATCTTTTTCAGTAATGTATGTAAGTTAGCTTTGATAGGGATTCCATTATGTGCGTTGTTTATTGGGTTTTTGTAATCTCGCAATAATGAGGCATCAGTCCTGAACATTGGGTCACTATAAAACGGTATTTCAGATGTGTAGACACATCCCAGAAATTCTTCACAGACATCCTCAAATGAAATTATTGCCCTGACTTCGTGCTCGTCCTGATATACATCTCTTTTGTGCAAAAACGGAGCGTAAAATAATTTGAGGACGTTGTCAGAATTATTTAGGTCTGTTGACGAAAAATCTTCATAACCTTCAATATCTTCTGTTAAATAATCCTTATATTCTACCTTACCTATATGGATGTTATATTCATCGGATTCTACACTTTCGATGAGGTCACCTACAGTCGTTTGAATCGCTATTGATGTTGGGCTTTTATCTCCATATTCTGCCCACATTGAGTGGCTTTCTTTTTCCCGTTGAAACCATGAGTTGCAATATATGAGATGGCTCAAAAAGTTCCTTAGCAATTGTTCAAATATACGGCCAGATTCCATTTTTTCTTGTTCTGAGTCAAGTTCCCTTAATGATTTTCTCTTTCTGTAGAATGCTTCATCATCACATATGAGTGTATTTTTTTCATCCAATAGGGATGTTTTGCGGATTCCATCTAAGGATTTATTTGATAGCGTTCCTTCAAATCTGTCATTATATGAATGGATGTTAGGAAAATAAAGTGATTCGCCACTGAGCATTGCCAAAAACTTATCAATATGCATGTATCTCCATAAAGTTTCTGTAGGGCTTGGCGTTTTAAAGTAAGGACTATCTTTGTAGGGCATTAGGTATACTTTTTAACTTTACGTGTAATTCGCCATGTGTGATTTAATGGCGTTTTGGATGTCCAATTCTTGCATTTGAGTGGATAGGATGCCTACAAGAAAGTAGGCAAAGGCATTCCTATCCGAGGGCTAACGATAGAATACCACATTTTTTGAGAAGAGTCAAATTTTATGGCTTCTACATAGCAGGATTCTATGTTGTTAAATCCCATATTTGCGAGGCAGTCCCACCCAAGATTCGTTCTCGGTCAGCATCTGTCAGGAACGGTAAGCCTTCCTGAATGAGCCGAAGTTCCTGTTCTAAAGAGGGCCAGTTGTGCTTTTGCCGATGGTGTCCAGGGTAACCTGTGCCCCAGACCGTCCGTGCCGACCCGAAAACCGAAAGCAGTTTTTCAATGAACGGATGTACATCCGTGTAAGGGAAATCTTGCTGAGAACGTCCAGCAACATCCGATAGTTTGAAGTGAACATTATCATACCGTGCAAGGTCCACGATTGGTTGAAAAGCTGCCGCGTCGGCATCTACCTGCGGGTAACCCATGTGGTCAAGAATCAGTTTCAGGTGCGGGTACTGTTGCGCGATAACAGCGACCTGATCAGCAAACTCAGCACGCAGATGAAATTGGATGACTGCGTCCAATGCCGCAATCTCTTCCCACATCGGTCCGTTCTGCTGGGTTAGCAATATCTTTTCATCTGGATAGTACATCGGATGGAAGCGAAAGCCTGTCAGACCTCGGTCTTTTATCCAATAACGGACGTGATCGGCGTTGTCTGGGTCCTGCGGATCGATTAAGCCGTGCCCAATGAACCGGTCTGGAAAACGCGCTACGGAATCCGCAATATAGCCATTATCCCAAGTAGACCAACTCGTTTGAACCAACACAGTCCAGTCAACACTGTGCTCATCCATCTCAGCCAAGAGTTCATCAGCGGTCCCGGGTTCATCTGGATAGGAATTCCAACTCGGTGCGGTAGGACCGACCGGATATTTCGGGGGATCTATTTCCCAAACATGAACATGTGTGTCTACAACCATGGCGTACTCCTCAACACTATATCTAAAGTAGGAACTGGGCATCGACCGCTTCGCCAGCCTGTAACGTTACACCGGATGGAATCGTGATTAATCCGTTCGCCAACACAAGCGAGTGCAAAATACCAGAACCCTGGGGCCCCGTTGTTTCGGCAGTATATTGACCATCAGATTCTTTGAGAATTGCGCGCATATAATTAACGCGTCCGTCTTTATTGGTAACGGGTTCGGCTAAGGTGGCTTTGAAGGTTGGGCGCAATAATTCTGTACGTCCTGCCATTTTGAGGAGCGCGGGTCGCACAAAGAGTTCAAACACAACGAGCGAAGAAACCGGATTGCCGGGCAATCCAAAAATAGGTTTCCCGTCCGCGATGCCGTAAGCCTGAGGTTTTCCGGGCTTCATCGCAACACGCCAAAAATTAACTTCACCTAATTTCTCCAATACACTTTTCACAAAATCGTGCTCGCCTACCGAAACACCACCACTTGCAATGAGAGCATCCGACTTCGCGAGGGCCGCACGAAAGATACGCTCTATTTCTGCTTCATCGTCAGGCGCGATTCCCATATCAATCGGGACACCGCCCGCTTCCTCGACCTGGGCATAGAGACCGTAACGGTTGCTTTCTCGAATTTTTCCCGGTTCAAGCGGGTCACCGAGTAGCAGGAGTTCATCTCCCGTTGAAACAATCGCAACGGTAGGTTTGCGATAGACTGTAACCTCTGGGCGATTAAGAGAGGCGAGCATTGAAATTTCTGGCGGACGTAGGTATTTCCCTTTTCCCATGACTTGCTGTCCTTCTGCAACACTCTCACCCGTGAAACGGACGTTCCCAGTTTTGTCAATACTCTCAAAAATTTTGACTTTATCCGCGTCCCGCTGAGTCACCTCTTGCATCACAACTGCATCGGCACCCTCCGGCATCATAGCACCGGTCATGATACGCGACGCTTGCCCGGTTGCGACCTGTTGTGTTGGGGCATATCCCGCGGCTATGGTTTCTACAACCGAAAGAACAGCAGGTTTCGCTTCGGAAGCGTTTTGAACATCTGCTGCGCGAACCGCATACCCATCCATCGCTGAATTATCGAACGGCGGGATGTTTTCTTCGGCATGCAGTGTCTCTGCGAGAACGTAGTTCGCACAACTTAGAATTTCCCGTTTTTCTGTGGATAAAACCGGAATGGTATCAAGCATCCGTTGGCGGGCTTCTTCAACACTTAGCATATAATTTTGTCTCCTTTGGTATTCTCATACGCAATATCATAAAGCATCGCGCCGATAAGTGCAAGCCTATCTTTTGTGAGAGGGTGTCAGCAGTCTGAATTCGGGGATCCCTCCTACACGGAACTCCTACAGGGAAACTGAATGGTTCTGGTATGATTTTCACTTTTATTTGACATTGACATAATCGTATGATATAATATATCGCAAGTTTGTTGGCAATCTGAACTTTGATAATAACACAGGCACAGGTTATGAGAAACGGCATCGCTTTTCCAAACACACTTGCCTTTAGGCGTAGTTTGAAAATCGGCATTTTAATAGGTTTATTTTGTTATGTTGCGTTGCTGGGTGTCATTCCGCTCACGCACGATCACGATCATTGTGAACACGCGCATTCTGAACATGCGCATTCTGAGGAAACTTGTACAGCCTGTGTCTACAACAGCCAACACGTTGGAGAGGAAATTGAGGTCGTTGTACTCACCTCTCCGTTTCTTCCAAGTACGACGCTTCCGCTGTATGAAACCGTTTTTCTTCCTTTAAAATTTACCACGACCGCTTGGAGTCGTGCCCCGCCTATATTCTTCACTGAACTCGCAAATTATGCCTTTTAAAGGCAGATTTTGTTTTTCCTTTATATCTTTTATTCTACAAAGATCGCGGGGGGCACCTATTACGCGTCCCTCGCTTTGTACATCTTTGCTTTACAACATATTGTAGTGTTTCTTCTATAGTAACGCAAGTTGCCACCTATTTATTCTCACTGTGAAGCAATATCACCCCTCTGGGGTGAGGAAATACTTGAAAAGTGGTGTTGAAACACGCAGAAATACCCAAGCACAAACACCAAAATTTGTTAGTAGCAACTTGGGTTATAGTAGATGCCACCTAATTGCGTATCAATGAATGGTACGCTTTCAGGGGGTAACAAAGCATGGAATACTCGCGGCATGTCAACGCGCGTTTTATATCTTTCGTGTGACATGTTCGTTGTTAAGTGCAATTCCATTTTAGAAGCAATGGGCACATACTGTGTACCATCAGATTAAAAAAGTTTAAAAAAAATTGGAGAATACAATGTTTACCTACTTTTTTGGGCGCGACTTTTCTGTCGCTATTTCACGATTAATGTTACTAGCTTTTGTCACCGTACTTCCGCTCATGGGAGGTTGTGGCGAAAGTGACAACCCCATTGTTGACGATGATCATGACCACGAAGACGAAGCGGATGCCCCCATTCACGCCGATGTCGACGGCTTTAACCTCGAAATCGATGGAAAAGTGGTCTATCATCAACATCAAGGCCACCATGAAGGCGGTCTCACCGTTCCTGTTGGTGAAGAAATTGAGATACATGTACATTTTCTTGACGCGAATGAAGCGGAACTCCATCTCGATGAAGTAGCGGCCCCGCCGGGTGAAGATGACCATGACCATGACCATGACCATGACGGCTTGGAATTCTTCAGTTTGGGTCTGACGGATTACGATGCCTCTATTATTCAGATCCATCTGGACCATGACGACCATGACGACCATGACCATGAAGGTGAAGAGCATGACGACGATCATGACGATGATCATGACGACCATGACCATGAAGGTGAAGAACACGGTGACGCGTTACCGTTTGGACTCGAGGGACTGAAAGCAGGCACAACGACAATCAAACTGCAACTGCTTCACGGGGATCATCCTGACTTCACAGCAGCACTCGCGATACCAGTAACAGTAAAATAAGGGGAATCCCATGTTAAGCACTTGTGCTTGTTCACATAGGTCTCCCACGGTAGGGATGCTTAAAAAGCGTCCCTACCTATTCGTGTTGGTGTCTGGGATAATAGTATGTCTATTTTGCTATCTCAAGGACTCCGAAAGTGCTTCAAACACAACATGGTCTCTGGAAGGAGAAGTTACCGAAGTACGGACGCATGCTCGACTTGGTGGCGTGAGAGTCCAGATTACGGGACTTGAGAGAAGCGTCCGGACCGATGCAAACGGTCAGTTTAAGTTTGACGCGGTACCGGAAGGACAGCAGACGCTCCAGTTTCTGAAAGTCGGTTATCAACAGTTTGATCGGGTCATTGATGTCAACGCCGCCACGCCTTATCTCAAGATTGAACTGGAGACGTTGTCGTTTCAACTGCAAACCATTACGGTATACGGTTCAAATCGCTCTCTTTCACAGTTTGAGGAAACAACCGATTTAGTCTTGGATGAAGCGGAACTCCAAAAACGGTTAGGTATGACCTTGGCGAACACGCTGGCAGATGAGACGGGCATTTCACAACGGACGATGGGACGGGCGATTGCGCGTCCTGTTATTCGTGGATTGGGCGGTGACAGGCTGCTTATCCTTGAAAACGGCGAGCGAACAGGTGATAAATCTGCTTCCAGTGCTGACCATGCCGTCTCCATTGATCCGACGACTGCCGAGGGCGTTGAAATTACGCGGGGTCCTGCATCGCTCATTTACGGTTCAAGTACGTTGGGCGGTGTCATCAATGTCAAAAGCAATAACATACCGCAAATGCTACCGAGACGGCTTGATATGCATCTAACCTTCCAAGGTGAATCTGTAAACTCAGGTTTGACCGGAACGACAGGTTTTACGTTCCCAATTGGTGATTTTGCGGGCAATGTAGAGTGGAATCGGCGACTTGGATCTGATATACAAACGCCGGTAGGTGTACTCAAAAACACCGCCCTTTCAAATGTTAATTTTTCAGGCGGTGCTTCGCTGATTAAGCCGTGGGGTTTCATCGGTGCCTCTGGAAGCAGTTATCGCTCAGATTACGGCGTTCCTGGCTCACCAGAGGGACATATTAGCGGGGTCAACATCGCACTCGACAAGCAACGTTATGAAGGGCAGATGGAGTACCGCTTCAATACAGCAATACTTGAGAAGGTAAAACTCCAGACTGCCTATACGCGTTATCAGCATCAAGAGTTGGAGTCCAACGGGAGGCTTGGCATCGAATTCGGATTGCTAACCTATAATGTCTCAGCGATGGCTCACGTCTTAGGCAATGCCATCGCCGGCGTATCGGGTGAATACCGCGACCATGCAACAGGTGGGTTTTACTGGACCCCGCACACCCGTGAGTTCGCCTTGGCAGGATTTTATCTAAACCAGCATCACTTCGACAAACTCACCTTACAGGGGGCACTCCGCTACGACGTTAGACGGTCAGAGCCGTTTAGACCTGGAGCAGTTGTCCGAGCTGGAACCGTCCAACGCCGCGATTTCAACGGTTTCTCCGGGGCCACCTCCGGGATTTACCATTGGACGGATAGGCTGAGTACCGGGGCTACCCTGATGAAAACGTTTCGCGCACCGGGGATCGAGGAACTTTTCAGCGATGGTCCGCACTTGGCTGTCTATTCCTACGAAATCGGCAATGCAGAACTGGGATCCGAAAACGGATACGGCACTGAACTCTTCGTCAAATACGCAGACAACAGGTTCAGACTCAATCTTGCGCTTTTCAGGAATCAGATCCAGAACTATCTCATTCCGATGAACAGCGGTGAAAAAGAGTGGGGCAGCGGCGCAGCAGGATGGTTGTGGATTTATCAATACATGGGACACGACGTTGTGATGGATGGGGCTGAAATCCAGATAGGGGGTGAGGTACTGCCGCAGGTCCATCTTCAGCTCAATATGAGTTACGTCAACGGAACGATTCAAACCAATGGACGACCGCTGGAGCGTGTCCCACCTCTCAACGGTAAATTCGTCATCAGTTACACGCCTGCGCCGTGGCATTTGTATGTCGCGTCCCGTTTCTCAGGCAGCCAGACCCGGCTCGGTGAATTTGAGGAACCGACAGATGGCTATCTCGTATATGACATCGGCAGCTATCTCAATTTTTCGTGGTGGCAGCTTGAGAATATGGTCGTTTTCGAGATTGAAAACCTCTTTGATACAACCTATCGCGAACATCTGTCCCGCATCAAAGAAGCAATGCCGGAACCGGGACGGAATATGAAACTCTTGTATAAACTTAATTTTTAAAATTGTAGGACGGGGACGATGATGTCTATCATACCGCCCCGTCCTCGGTTTTCTAAGGAGATAAAATTGAAAAGATATTTTAACCACGAATTAGCGGATACGACCGGCGCGTGTCTCTCTGTCGCGTGCGCCGCGTGTCTCCCTTTCGCATGCGCGATCCATTGCCTCGCGATGCCGCTTTTAGGAACAGTTTTACCTTTGATTGGGTTGAGTTTCCTTGCGAATGAGCGTGTTGAGTTTATCCTTATCGCTAGCGCAATTGGACTGGCAATCGGGAGTTTAGCATGGGGGGTTCGACGCCACCGAAACTGGCGAGCGTTTTTGGTACTGATAGCGGCGTTAGCATTCATCGCTACCGCTCGAACAGCCGTTGAAGGCACTTTTGAAGTGGTCCTCTACAGTATCGGCGGCGTTTTACTCGCATCGGCGCATCTCGTGAATCGGTACCTCTGTAAGACCTGTTTAACATGTGAGGCAGAAAATGCATAAAATTATGCAGAGAATATACATTTCAGTGTGTTTAATAGGTATACTGGTATGGTCTGGCTGCGATCCGAAGGGACAACCGGAGGCTGCCCCAGGCGATAAACTTCGCGTTGTTGCCACGATCGGTATGATTACTGATATTGTTAAAAATGTTGGCGATACGCGCGTTCAGGTGACCGGGATAGTAGAACCTGGCGTAGACCCACACTTTTACAACCTGACACCTAAAGATGTTCAAAGGCTGAGTTCAGCACACATCATCTTCTATAACGGGCTGCACCTTGAAGCAAAAATGGTGGACATCCTTGCGAAGATGTCGGAGGACACGCTGACGGTCGCCGTAACAGATGCCGTAGATCGGAGTCTACTGCTAACACCCGCAGAATTCGAGGGACTCTATGATCCGCACCTATGGTTTGACGTGAAACTTTGGATGCTAGCGGCGGGAAAGGTTCGCGATGCCCTGAGTGAATTCGATCCAGATAATACTCTCCTGTACCGAAGCAATGCCGAACGCTACCTCACGAAACTCATGGAACTCGATGAATACGTAAAGTCGCAAGTGGAACGCGTGCCATCTCAGCAACGCGTCCTTGTGACGGCGCACGACTGTTTTAACTACTTCGGAAAGGCGTACGGGTTTGAGGTACGTGGATTACAAGGTGTTAGCACCGCGACAGAAGTCGGGGTCGCTGATGTACAGGAATTAGCGACGTTTATTGCGGAGCGGCGTATCTCTGCTATTTTTGTGGAGTCATCCGTCTCTTCACGGAGTCTCGAAGCCGTGAAAGCCGCTGTGAAGTCAAAAGGATTTGATGTGAAGATAGGTGGTGTGCTCTTCACAGACGCTATGGGAAGCGAGGGGACACCTGAAGGCACCTATATCGGAATGATCCGACATAATATTGATACGATTGTACATGCTTTGATTGGAAAATCGGAGTTATAAACCGTTTCTACAAGAGAATCGGGGATCCTAACCTCTTATACAACGGAGGCTATACAACAGTGCTGAATTTTTTCAATTCGCAAAAAGAGAGTGACCCACAGCAACTCGTCCAAGTCAAATCGTGGGTTTCCGAAGTCTTTGACCTATCAGAAGACATCTCCGTGATGATTACTCAGTTGCAATGCACCGAAGAAGGCTGCCCGCCTATTGAAACGGTCATTGCAATCATGGAGATGCCGGGAAAACCCCGGCAATACAAGATTCACAAACCGCTGGCGGAAGTGGATCAGACAGACATCGTTAGCTTGACAGCTGACTAAATTCAACAAGGAGAGAAAGATGAACACAGCCATGCTAAACAATCAAGTCCCTGTCACCGTGTTGACAGGCTTTTTGGGGTCTGGTAAAACCACGCTTCTCAACCGCATTCTCACCGAAAACCATGGCAAACGTATCGCCGTCATTGAAAACGAGTTTGGCGAGATCGGTGTCGATAATGATTTGGTCATCGGTGCCGAAGAAGAGATTTTCGAGATGAACAATGGTTGCATCTGCTGCACAGTGCGCGGTGATCTCATCCGTATTTTAGGGAATCTGATGAAGCGTCGCGATAAGTTTGACTACATCATGGTCGAAACCACAGGACTTGCGGACCCCGGGCCAGTTGCTCAGACGTTCTTCATGGACACCGAAATGCAGGAGAAACTGCAACTGGATTCCGTCACGACGTTGGTGGATGCCAAACACATCTGGCAGCACATCGATGACAGCGACGAGGCGCGTGAACAGATTGCCTTTGCCGATGTCATTTTGTTGAACAAGATTGACCTTGTGACCGAGGAAGAGTTAAAGCAACTGGAAGCCAGAATTCGCAGCATGAACGCTGCAGCGAAAATTTATCGAACGAAAAACGCCGTGGTTGAAATGGACAAGATCCTCAATGTCGGTGGATTCGATCTGGACCGGGCTATGGAGGTTGATCCACAGTTTATGGAACCGGAGTATCCCTTTGAATGGGCTGGTGTTTATGACCTTTCGGCAGATACGCATGAACTGGTTCTCCAAGAAGGTCCTGACCCGACGATGAAAGTCGCGTTGGTGCCCGTAAATGCGTCAACCGATGAAGCTTTGGAGGCCGCTGTTGAACCAGTCGTTATGGTTTTTTCCGATGATGAGCATGAACTTTCGGCGGGTGGCACCCTTCAACCGAGTGGACAACTCATTGAATTGAATCTCACAGCGGACGAATTACGCTTTGACGTGCAGATTGATCAACCCGGTGCTTACGCGCTGTTTACCGAGCATCACCCCGAAGAATTTCAAGCACAACTCTTTGGCAGCGGTGCCCTTGTCAAGCCAGGTGTTGAACGCGAATTTAAGCCAGACCACGAACATGATGACGAAGTCACGTCGGTCGGCATCACAACCCCCGGCGACCTCGATCCCGACCGGCTGAACGATTGGATTGGCAACCTGCTTCGGACAAAAGGTATTGACATCTTCCGCATGAAAGGTATTCTGAGCATCAAGGGGCAGCCAGAGCGATTCGTCTTCCAAGGGGTTCATATGCTCTTTGATGGTCGCCCTGACCGCCCGTGGGGTAGTGAACCGCGTTACAATAGCCTCATCTTCATCGGACGCAACCTCGATCGGACCGAATTAACGGAAGGGTTTGAAGCATGTCTCGCTTGAACAACTTGAGCAACCGCTTTGTCCAGCCCTCTCAACTGCGCGAAGATTGGACAGCAACCATCAACGACCACGTCATTGATCTGGCGTGGTCCCCTGATGGGAGATACGTCGCTGCCGCGTCGGTTCTCGGTCCGGTGACAATTTTTGAAGGTCGTCGTCGAGCGGTTATCCATGCCTTTGAAGGGCATGAATTCGGGACAATGTCAATCGCATGGCGCCCGGACAGCAAGGTGCTTGCAAGCGCAGGACAGGATGGGAAAATTCGGTTGTGGGATATGAAAAGCGGCGAAGCGACCCATTCGCTTGACGGGGGCGCAGCATGGGTTGAGCACCTATCTTGGAGTGGCGGCGAAAAACCGATACTCGCCTCTGCCGCGGGTCGTAAACTGAAACTCTGGAACGCTGTCGGCGATCTTGTTCGCGAATATCCCGACCATCAGAGCACGATTTCTGATCTCCAGTGGAGACCGCGTGTCAGGCAACTTGCCTCGATTGCTTACGGTGGTGTCACGCTGTGGGACCCGCAACAGTCGGAAGCCGTCCGCCGATTGGAATGGAGAGGCTCATCACTCGTGATTGCGTGGAGCCCTGACGGCAAACACATCGCCACCGGAGATCAAGATTCGACCGTACATTTCTGGATTATGTCTACCGGTGACGACTTGCAAATGACTGGCTATCCGACGAAAGTGCGAGAACTCTCGTGGGATGCCACGAGTCGATACTTGGCTACAGGAGGCAGTCAGGAAGTTACGGTGTGGGATTGTTCCGGTCGTGGACCGGCGGGTACCAAACCTATTACGCTTTCCGGGCATCAGGATTTTCTCAGCGTTGTGCGTTTTCAACATCGCGGAAAACTGCTGGCATCAGGTGGTGCTGACGGTCTGGTCTACGTCTGGCAATTGCGAGGCAGACGCAGTTCTCTGGCGGTTCATGAAGCCGCCCTGGCAGCGGGCGTCACAAGCCTCATTTGGTCACCGAATGACCAGTATATTGCTGTTGGTGACGAGTCAGGTGGGGTGGGCGTTTTTTCGATAAGTTAAGGGTTTTCGCCTCTTTTCCAGAGTGATTCAGTTTTAGTTTTTTTGTTTTATTTTTTCACAGATGTTAATATTTCTATAGTTTGGACAGTTCTCATTAGAGATTATGAAAAGTTGGCAGTGTTGACCCGTTAGGACTTCCGAACATGCGTTAGACTCGCGTTCTAACGACTCTTTTCTGCATAAGTTCTGTTAGAAATCACTGCGTTTTAGTTTCCATTTTTCAAAGTTGGTCAAAAGATGCGTTTCTGAAACGTTCATGTCGCATCTTCGGGGATTTCCAGTTTTTTCATTGCGTTTTTCCCTGGAGCATAACTCGCCGAAAAAGCGTGTTGTCGTAGACAGTGCTGATAGTAAGCGACGATCAAGCCACGCGTGAGATATTGCGGTTTATACCGGTGCATATTGAGTGTCAGCGACGAGGCCACGTCATCAATACACCAGACACCCCGGGAGAGAAACTTCGGCAGACACCAATAGGTCGTTGATTGTTCCATTGATAGATAGACTTCGGTCATAGTGCCACGATGGGGCGCATTTATTGTCATCTTAATTCATAAAATTGTCCAAACTATAGTAGATTATGAGCAGATTAGAGGTAAAAAATTTAACACAAACCTTTGCTCGGAGAGGCACCCGACTGCAGGTGCTGGACGATTTAGACTTCACCGTTGATGAGCGACAACTTAGGGGTTTTCGATTCAGACTAATCCTTATCTTTTGTCAATGTCCGCCAAAATGAACGCGAGGGACGGTTCATGTTGTCAAACATTTCGTAATTCCCGTTTTTACAGAACTCGTAGAGCACTTCGGTTAGCGGAATCTCAAACCCTGCAGCTTCCGCTGCTGCGAGGAAATAGGGCAATTCTGGATATTTGACGACGAGTGTTCTACCTTCTCCATCTATGATACGTTTGGCGATTCTATCGAACTGTCCACGCCAACCGTCGCCCATACCGACTGCTTCACGGATTGCGGTTGGATCCACGCCTGCGCAAACACCATAAGCCATCGCCTCCATGAAGGCTGCGTCCGCAAGCCCCATTGCCAGTTGGTTTACGCCCTTGACGATCTGCCCGGAACCGCTCGCACCGCAATAGACCACGTATTTCGGTTCTCCGAGTACTTCTAAGATTGGGCGGCACTTTTTGACAGCTTCCACCTCGCCACCGACAAAAATCCGAAGCGTGCCTGTTTCGGATCCATGCGGTCCACCACTCACGGGAGCGTCTATCAGTGTAGCACCCTTTTCGGCGAATGCTGTCGCCAGTTCCTTTGTTTTCTCTACTTCTGTCGTGCCTAAATCAATGAAGACTTGATCCTCGCGAGCATTCGGGATGAGGTGTTGTTCAGCAACGCTGCAGAAAACATCAGAGGAACGCAAACTGGTCATGACGACATCGCTGTTTTCGACAACTTGGGACGTATCATTCCCCGCACTCGCTCCGGTTGCAGTGAGTGCTGTGCATTTTGCGGCATCAATGTCGTATCCGATAAGCGGATACCCGGCGTTATGGAGGTTCTTCGCCATCCTTCCGCCCATGTTTCCGAGTCCAATAAAGCCTATTGTGGGGAGTTGTTGAAGTGTCATAATTTTCCTGAGACTGTTGATATAATCATGTTACGGTTGGGGTGATTGTCCATGTATCCAAACTGTCTAAAATTGCTTCACCGCCGTGTGCAAAAATTGAAACACCCAAACTATCCTCGCGCGTTGGATAGATACGCTGCGTTAGGCACAGTCGTCTGTTGACAAAGACTTCCATTACGGATTTGTCTAAGAAGATATGGAGTTTCAGAGATTCACTTTCAACCAGTTTGAAGGGTGCTTCTTGCGAGTTTGTGTAACGTTCGCCGCCCTCTTCGTCCCGTGGTGTGAGTCGTGGATATTGGACCTCATCATCTAAAGTTGATTTCGTGAGGTCGATTTTGAGAAGTTCGTTAGTTGGTGAAAAAGAAATAGCGGTTTCCTCTTCGCCGTCCGGTGATCTGCGTACCTTCACACCGAATTCTGTCGCGCCTTTCGGAGCGATTTCTAACCGCAGTTCAAGGCAGTCGCCGCTTACCTTTTCAATGTTGACTTCTGTATCAGCCTTAAGTTGAATCGTTTCTTGGTGATGATGCTTGGTGCGGAGTTTTTGGAGTTCTGGCACGGGTTCGATACAGAGGTCTCCATCGTCCCCTAACGATAGCAGTCGCGGCAGCGTCATCACGGAAGCCCAACCGTGTTTCTCCCAAGGTCGGGCTTCACGAATCCAACCGAAGAAAATACGCCGTCCTTTATCGTCAAGGAGCGTTTCAGGTCCAGAGAGTTGTCCACCTTGCCAGTTCATACGTCCGTGTGTTTCGGGGTAAAACTGCTCATCGGCATAGCGTCCGAGGTAGTAGTGCGCCATACCGTAAGGACGGTGCCCGTGCATCAGGAGCATATATTCATCACCGAGTGGAAAGAAATCGGGACAAGCGCAATCCTCAACTTCATCTGTCCAGCGACGCGAGGATTTATAGAATGGACCCAAATATTCCCACTGGATACAATCGTCGGAACGGAAAAGGCTGGTCGCATCACCTTCGTATCCGGGTCGGTTATTTTTGTTCCCTATGAGTGCATAATAAGTGCCGTTTTCATACCAAGCACACGGATCGAAAACGTGGTACTCTTGCGGTTCATCAGGTATCGGAATAACCGGATTGGCAGGCGAAGGTGTCCACTGAATCAAATCGTTATCGTCGCTGGTTGCGATACAAGTGCCCTGATTCGGCACATGATAAATTAGCGTTGGAACGGGTGCGTTTTCAATAGCGTCTCCGCTGTATATACCGCGTGGCATTGAGCCATCGGTGACCGGTTTTATTGCGGGCGGGTGGTGTATCCAATGCACCAGATCGCAGCTGGAGGAGTGGTCAAGGACTGGAAGCCATTCATCTGCATTCGGATTTGGCATCCGTCCGAGGTAGAAGACGTGGTATCGTCCATTCCAAAAAATGGTGCAGTTTGCGTCGTTGAAAAATCCTTCGGGTGGGATTAGGTGATAACGCGGTCGGTGCGGATCTGCCCAAAGCCATTCTCGCAATTCGCGCGCGTTTCCGATGTACTCTTGTAAATTTTCAATCGTCACTTTTGGATTCATCATCTTGTACACGCCCCGTACCTTTTGTAGTTTTAAACATTTCAAACACAGGATACAGTGTCAGAGTATAGCATGTTGAGAAAGCGTCCACAAGTAAAATCCGAAAAATGCCAAGTCCGTTTTGGCGTGTCTAAAAAAGTTTTCCTTGAGGTTTTTTATTCTCTCTGATATACTCCGTCTGACTGCTTTCGGTGTCCCTTGAATGGGTGAATTTCGCCTCGTTTCCATAATTCTAACGGATCTCAACAAAGGAGTTAAGAAATGATGCGTACAATTGGATGTGCTTTGATTCTGATGATACTTGTTTTTGGAACGTTTGACGCGACAGCGGAAATCTTGTTACAGGAAGATTTTGAAGGAGATTTGGATTTAACCACTAAATGGCGGACAAACACTCCCAAATTTGTCTACCCGAAGGATGGTATTCTCTATTTGGACCAGGGGAAATCTGGCGGGGACTACGTAAGTCTTCGGTCTGCTCAACACTTCAATGATATCGTCATCTATTATGAGTGGTTCATCATAGAATGGAGTGGACAGGGAGACGGTGGCGGCGCGTTACGGCAGACACCGAACGGTTCTTATTGGATGCGTTGGTGGGGACGAAGTAATGTCAAGGTAACCACGAATAAAGCTGGACCTGTTAACGCTTGGCAACCTTTTCCGGTGAAAGGCGGACAAGCGCAGGCGAACTACGCGCAAGGATCAGATCGTTTCATACTGAAAGCGGCGTTAATGACGCAGGAAAAGCGGGTGACTATTCATATTTGGGATATTACTGATAAAAAAATACAGGTCGCAGAATGGGAAATCAAGGACAATACTTACAAGTCAGGAAACATCAGTTTTGACTGCTGGAAATTCGGTATTTATGGTGTTGATAACGTGGTTGTTGCCACGCCTGAGCATGAGGCAGAGATCTTCGCGGACAACTTTGATCCGCACGGACTTGCCGTTCAACCTGAAGGAAAACTCGCAACTGTGTGGGGACACCTAAAATTGAACAATTGGTAAACAGAAAGGAATTTAGCATGACAAAATGTGCACTTATCAGCGGTAGAGGTATGGGGATGATGCACGGCGGAAACTTTCACGCCCATCCGGATGCGGAGGTCGTGGCTGTCTGCGATATGGACCCTGAACTCCTCGCGAACGCAAAGGAACACTTTGGGGTACCGGGGTATCCAACGATTGAGGAGCTCTTAGCGAATTGTGACCCTGATCTTGTCCTCCTCATTGTCAATGAAACCCGACGTATCCCACCACTGCACGAATTGCTCGAAGCCGGGCAGAATGTATTTACTGAAAAACCGCTCTGTGGATTAGAGGGACAGGATCGTGTACGTGAAGAGGACCTTGGGATTGCGGCACCTGCTATCGCAACGTGGCGCGACTCCAACCTTAAATTCGGGATTGATTTCAACTACCGATTTATGCACCATTTCCGTAAATTGCACGACGATGTCGCCGAGGGACGGTTGGGTGAAATTCGCATGGTACACGCGCGTGCACACTTCAACTGTTGGTCTCACGTGATTGATCAGATTCTCTGGACGGTTGGGAGACCGGAGTGGGTAAGCGTTGTCGGGGATCCGAATGAAAGTGGTGGTTGGAGACGTTTGATTCATATCGGTTGGGAAAACGGTGTCATAGGCTCCTTAAGTGGCACAAATCTCTGGGGCTACGACGACCACCCCCTTCGAGTTAAGGTCCTCGGCGATGAATTTTATGCGGAGGCAAAAGGGTTGGAAGGCTCCTACTCCCGCAGAAAAGCGAATAGTTCAGAAATAGAAGAAGTGTGGGAAGCAGAAGAGGGGAACCCAGAGATGCCAGAGTCTTTCAAGCGGATGGCTGATGGTGTGATCAAAGCGATGCATGCCGACACAGCCTTCCCCGCAGATGGCGAAGCGGCATGGAATGAACTTGTGTTTGAGGCGGCCTTGCATAGATCGGCTTTGCAGAATAATGCGCGTGTATTTCTGAATGATGTGGAAGAGGACGCATTTGCCTAAACAGGGCTGCAGGCGCGGTTTTCAGCCGCGCCTACAACTCAAGATACAAAACCTATGCAAGAAGTCTGTAACCCCGAATTACCCAGCAGCACCGCCTTTAACAGCGATCTTAATCGCGTCCTTGCCGTCTAAGTGATAGCTGCCGTGAAGTGCGTCAAAACCTTTAGATACATCTTCTAACGGAAGAATGTGACTAACAAATCCATCAAAGAGGGACGCATGTTTCTCAAGCATTGGAATGGCACGCAGGAAATGCTTCCTTTCAAAACCCCATCCGGCTTCCAATCGAAGGTTTTTACGCATTAACATCTGGCTCGGATTGCAGTCAAAGCTGCCAACATCCACGAAATGCCCATACACAACGTAAGTTCCGCCGTATCGGATGTAATCCAAGCCTTCCGGGATAGCAGCGAGAAAACCGGTACATTCGTAGACTACATCCGCACCCTCGCCTTGTGAGGTATTTTCTCGGACGATCCGCTTTCGTTCTTCTGGGTCCGGCACTTCGGCGATGTCAATGATGAGGTCTGCTCCCAACCTTTTCGCCATTTCAAGCCTGCCCGGAGGTCCACCGACGACAATGAGTCTTCCGGCACCAGAGACCCTCGCCCAATTAAGAGCGAGCAGACCGATGGGACCGGTTCCTTGAATCACAACCGTATCTCCGAATTCAATTTTTCCGCGTGATATGCAGTGTGCTGCACACGAAGCCGGTTCGGCGAGAACAGCGATTTCGGGCGGCAGATCGGTTTTGAGAAACATATTTGTTGATGGATTTGAAAGGTAGATGTATTCACTGAAGCCACCGCGCAGATACGGTGCTTCTTCCGACGCGGAAAAGCCGAGACCACCACTGGGCGAGAGTGCAACTCTGTCGCCTACTTTAACGGGATTTCCGAGGTAGTCCGTTTCGACCCCTTCCCCTAAAGTATCAATCACGCCAACATTCTCATGTCCGAGAATAATATCATGATTGATGCGCTGAAATTCCCAGTTGTGGAGGTCAGTGCCGCAAATACCGCCTAACTCCTGGCGCACGAGTACTGTGCCGGGTTCAGGATCAACGATTGGATACTCTCGGATTTCAAAATCTTTGCCACTCATTACGGTGGCACGTGCAGTTCTGGTTCCCATTGTAAAACTCCTTTTTTTACGGCTATCGAAGACCGTCAGCCATCAGTTAAAAAACTCTCGTTTAGTGGAAGTCTCTTTGCTGACGGAAACCGATTGCTGACCGCTGACTGCCATTTTGCCAATGCCGCCTCAATAAACCGCAAGGAACATTAAGAGACTTTGACGATTATTTTGCCGAGTTTCTCGCCTGTGAAAAGCGCGATAAACGCCTTCGGTGCATTCTCCAAACCCTCTATGATCGTCTCTTCCCACTGTATTTTACCTTCAGTTATCCACTGCCGCATATCGCTATAAAATTCAGGGTTCCGCTCCATGAAGTCGGTAACAATAAACCCCTGTAACCGAATCCGCTTACCAATAGCAGAACTGAGGTTTGTCGGACCGGGCGTAGGTTCAATATCGTTGTATTGAGAGATCATTCCGCACAACGGAATACGTCCGTGCATGTTCATCACGGCGAGTGCTGCTTGGAGATGTCTGCCGCCCACATTCTCGAAGTAGATGTCAAGACCATCTGGGCAATGCTTCCTAAGCTCGGCTTCCAAATCGTCGACATTTTTATAGTTAAATGCCGCGTCAACGCCTGCTGTTTCAAGTAGCCACGCGACTTTCTGATCAGAACCTGCACTTGCGACAACTCGACACCCTTTGATTTTGGCAATCTGACATACAATTGAACCAACCGCACCCGCTGCGGCGGACACGAAGACTGTTTCGCCTGCTTTCGGTTGACCGATTTCCAGAAATCCGAAGTAAGCGGTGCGTCCGGGCATACCAACTGCACCTAAAAACGATTGGAGGGGTGCAATCGTTGTGTCAACAGCGGTGACATTCTCTGCTAGTGCGACGTAGTGGTCCCGCCACCCTAACATTCCTGTCACAGAGTCCCCGACCTGAAACTGATCGCTATTTGATTGCACAATTTGACCTGCACATCTACCTTCCAGCGGTTTACCGAGTTCAGCAGAGCGCATGCCGCCGCGCATATATGGGTCTACTGATGTGTAAAGGTTTTGGACGAGTACCTCTCCTGCCGCGGGTTCAGGGAGAGGGGTCTCTACGAGCTCAAAATCGCTTTCCTTGGGCATACCCACGATCCGGTTCTTAAGGCGAATTTGTTGGCTTACAAGATTCGACATTCTCTTTTCCTTTCGATTGATAACTTGATTTATTTCATCGGTGTTAATGTAATGATAGCATATCTAAGAAAAAAGTCAAGATTAGGAGTATTTATGAGCCTGAAATTCGTTTGACATTTGTTTGTAGATGTGGTTTAATTAAGAAAATAATATGAGTTCAATAAGAGTCCTTCGTAGCATAAACTGTTAGTTTGTGCTATTTTTCTGCTCATTTTAGGAGGATAAAATGCCCACTCGCGCTAATGAATTTCTTAGGACTGATTTCGGACACGAGGTCTATGATGGATGGTATCTTGGACCTGGCAGCTACAATTTTGAGACACCAGAATTTGTGGAAAAGCATTTCCCCTTCTATGAAAAGGCACTTCTGCTATCTAAAGATGACAGAATATTAGAGGCAGGTTGCGGAATTGGCAGTTATTCGCGTGAATTTGCTCGGCGCGGTTATCATGTTATTGGCATGGACCTATCGCCCAACTTTCTGTCTGAGGCTCAAAAAATTACGCAACGTGAAAATTTGGAGATTGAATTTATTTTGGGTGATTACAATGAAATGAATTTTGAAGAGAAATTTACTGTTATTTTCTTCGAGGGTTCATTTTTCTATCAATCCAAGGAAGGTTTGATATCGCTCTTAAACCGGGTCCATAAAGCACTCACACCTAACGGCAGGGTTTATTTCGTGCATTCAAATCATTCAATGATAAAAAAGCAACCTCCAGTGGATAATTTGAGTGAAATTAACAAAAATGTGTTTGTCCTGCAGAGGGGTGAGTATGACGAAAGTAATGATGTTGAACGATGGTCTTGGCTTAGGATAGATTTAGAAACACATAAACACTACAAGTGCGATTTTTCTCTCATGCACCTCCCGCCAGACGACATTAAAAACTGTCTTATGGAGGCGGGGTTTAAGGATTTCCATTTTTATAAGAAACGTAGTTTGGAAGACTTCCATCCAGAGAATGATAATGGGTTTTCCGTAGTGGCTGAAAAGTGATAGCGACAGGAGCAAACATGAAAGTCGAAAAACCGAAAGAGAAATACGATCAATTAATCGCTGACGGTTACTGTGTTGTTGCGGATGTCTTAAAGGAAGAGATGCTTACGCAACTTCGGACGGTGACCGATGAACTGCTTGACGCACAAACGGAAGATCAACGCGAAGCCTATCGCTCCTCTGGCAGCATGATTAGTGTGTATATGCATTCACTGTTCGCGGAACTCGTTGTTTATCCGCGGACACTGCAGGCTCTTGAAGCTTTAGGATTCTTGAGACCGAAATGGTCGTCAGGATATGTCATCAGCAAACCGCCTCAGAGTCCACCCCTATTTTGGCATCAGGACTGGTGGGGTTGGAACGATCCGTGCAGCTACACAGCACTGCCTCAGCAACTGTTCCTCATGTATTATTTGGTTGACACAACACCTTATAACGGGTGTCTCCGTGTGATTAAAGGTTCACATCTCAATCGACATCCGCTGCATGATATACTGCCCGATGCCCACGGCGAGGCACTCCAGCGTGTTGATGATGCTGACCATCCGGCATATCAGCACTTTTCGGGTGAAGTTGACATACCCGTGAAGGCAGGAGATTTGGTTATCGGGGATTCTCGGCTGCTACACGCTTCACACGGCAATCAATCTGATGAACGTCGGACTGTGATTACGCTCTGGTACCATCCGTTTTTTGCGTTATTGCCAGCACCAATGCAGGCACATATCGGACGACTTCGACAGGGTCTTGCTTGGTCAGAGGCAGAGTGGGAACGGATCGCTGAACTTGCGCCGGTCTGTGAAAGTGACGTTGAACCGCTAAAATGGAATCGGAATCCGGGACCTGAACTGCGATAATCGCGTTCCGATATACAGAATTTGATTTCAAAAAAGGCTATTTCATGATACCCTATGTAGTGTGTAGAATTTAATCGCATAATTGTGATGCCTAAATGCAAGGAGTTTCGCCATGCCACAACCCCCCATTTTTCATCCGTATACGTTTGGTGAAGAAGAACAAAAAAAGATGGATAAGGATGGACATTTTGTTTTGTCTGGCTTGCTCACGCCGGATGCACAGGAGCAATTGACGAACTCACTCTCCTATATTCATGAACTCTCCCGTACACCAAGAGAAGGACATGAACCGAACCGATTTTCTGCGGAGTATGACAGTTACCTCGAAAGCCTGATTGCACACCCGCAGATGCTTGAACTTGCGCGGAAGGTCTTGGGTGAAGATATCCGATACGACCACTGTGTAAGTTTAAATCGACCCGGCGGTAACGGTGGCATCGGGTGGCACAGCCACGGATATGCTGATGACAATCCGAGTTTGGGATTCGTCCGTATTTTCTTCTATGTCAACGGATTTGAACCCGACGATGGCGGTTTGAAGGCTGTTCCCGGCAGTCATCTCTATCGGGATGCAAGGATCCATGCACCGACGGATGAAGCACTGCGCGAAGGTTGGCTCGTTGGAAGAAAGCATCCAGAGACAGGAGAACCCCTTGAGATTGAGGCGTTATCCGCACCTACCGGTACGGTCGCGTTGATGTGGACACATGCCGCACATGCTGTGTCCCCAAGAAAAGAAGATAGTGATACGCGATGGTGTGTGGTCTATGCCTATCGGAATCCGGGCAGACCGTCCGGTGCTCGTTGGATTAACCCTGAATTTGAACGAAAACCGATACCCGGAGCAGAAGGGTTAATGTCTCTTTATTAATCTAATTCTAAAATCTATCATAAAAGTGTAAACTTAGGAGTCTTTATGCCACAAAACCCGATTTTTCAGGATTACACCTTCGGTGATGAACAAAAGAAAGAATTAGATTTTGATGGTCATTACGTTCTTCCCGGACTTTTGACTGCTGATGCTCAAAAACAATTGACAGAATCATTGTCTCGGATTCAATCGCTAATACCGGGTTGTAAACAAGGATATGAACCTAACCGATTTTCTGCGGAATATGATAGTTATCTCGAAAGCCTGATCCCACACCCTCAGATGCTTGAACTCGCGCGCAAAGTGCTTGGTGAAGAGATACGTTATGACCACTGCGTTAGTCTCAACCGTCTAGGCGGCAATAGTGGCATCGGTTGGCATAGTCATGGATACTCAGATGATGATCCGCGCTTCGGTTTCGTCCGTATCTTTTTCTATGTCAGTGGATTCGATGCCGATGACGGTGGTTTGAGAGCAGTGCCCGGAAGCCATCTTTACCGAGATGGAGGAATTCATGGTTCATCGGATGAGGTGTTGCGAGAAGGATGGTTGGCAGGCAAAACTCACCCTGAAACAGGCGAACCTCTCGAAATTCAGGCGTTATCAGTGCCGCCAGGAACGGTGGTATTGATGTGGACGCATGCGGCACATGCAGTAACGCCAAGAAAACAGGATAGCGACACACGATGGACGGTCGTTTATGCCTATCGCAACCCCGGCAGACCGACTCGTGTCCGATGGGTCACACCCGAATTTGAACGCAAATCGATCCCTGGTGCAGAAGGATTGATGTCCCTGTATTAAAAGTAATAGGCACTCCCCGCGCACTTAACCGGAACAATCATGCCACAAAATAAACCGAATATTCTATTGCTTATCAACGATGAACACCGTCCCGATGTCCTGCCCATTGAAGGGGACACGGCTATCCGCACGCCGACACTTTCGCGGTTTATGGATGAGGGAATCTATTTCCGCAACGCCTATACGCCTTCACCAATCTGTGTCCCTGCCCGGCAGAGCTTTCTCTCTGGACTCTATCCACGGAACTGCGGAAGCCTCAACTTCGGTGATCCGATGCCGACAGAGGTACGAACGATTCCAGGGCAGTTGGGAAATTACGGGTACTATTCCTGCTGCGCGGGGAAAATGCACTTCGTCGGAACCGATGTGATGCACGGTTGGCAGGAACGGGTGGGACGCGACATCATCGGTGCTAACGGCTATCCATACCCTGCTGTAAAGGATGAACACTACGCGCAGACCGAACGAGAACCAGGTACTGGACCGAAGCAGAACAAGGTGATTCAGGAAGTCCGAGACGCACAACCCGGCTTAGGACAATGGATGATTCATGACCAATACAATGTGGAGGGTGCGCTGCTGTTTCTTGAGGAGTATTTCGTCAACGCCTCTTACGATCGTCCGAAGTTCAATCCACTTTGTATGGCAGTAAGCCTTATAGCACCACACTATCCGTATCAGTGTCCACTCGACCTGTTTACCTATTATATGCAGCGGGTGAAACCAATTGTTGAGGAACCGAACGAACAATTTGGATACGATGATTTTTTCAGGGTCCGGGTCGGCGAAGATGTAACCTACCGTCAGGCACACCGAGCGACTGCAGCGTATTACGGAATGATTGAGTGGATGGACGCACAATTCGGTCGGGTCATTGAGAAACTGGAACATTTGAACGTCTTAGAGGATTTCATTATCGTTTTCCTCTCTGATCACGGTGAGATGCTCGGCACGAAAGGACTGTGGGAGAAACAGAGTTACTTTGAGGCTTCGGCACGGGTGCCGCTTTCCATCTGGTATCCGAAACGATTTGGACGAGAACCAAAAATCGTCAAGCAGAACGTATCGCTGGTCGATCTGTTTCCGACTATATGCGAGTTAGCAGAGATTCCAGCCCCTGATGAGCTTGATGGGAACTCTCTTGTGCCGCTGATTGAAGGAAATGCAACAGACTGGCATGATACCGTTTATAGCGAACTATGGCGCGCTCAAAACGGACCCTCCGTGATGGTCAAAGAGGGTAGTTTGAAGTATTTCCGATTTAACAACAACAAGGGGTGGCCCGAACAACTCTTTGATCTCTCCAAGGACCCGAATGAACGAAACAACTTAATCGATGTCCCTGCTTATGCCGATGCACTCTCAAAGTTGCGCGCCAAAGCCGATGCCTTACCTGAACCACGCCGCAAAGATGAGAACAACAGGTTCATTGACCCGTATCGTCCCATCGCGTTATCGCATTAAAGTTGCACGCCGCGCATTTAGATTCTTCTGTCCAAAAGATCTGTTACCTGATAAAAGTCGTCGTTTCTCCACTATAGGCATCTTTGATCCGTTGTGCGTGATTCAAAAGCAGATCCAATTCTTGTATCTCTTGATAGGAGAAATATCCGTATTCAGTTGTTTCGCAACTCAGTCGGAGTTCACCACCCACAATTTCCGCTTCAAAGCATAGAGCCACCAACTGGATTCTGTTTCCGTCTTGATACACGACTAACTCATCTGGGGTTGTGTAGATGCCGATTAAGCGTTTTATTTCGACTTGTAAACCCGTTTCCTCTTCGACCTCTCGAATACACGTCTCACTCGCGCTTTCACCCGGTTCCATCCCTCCACTGGGTAGACACCATTGGTTGTTATCTTCGCGTCTCGTTAATAGAATCTTTTCCCGGTCCTTATCAAAAATAACAGCAGAACATCCAACGCGAATTGTGCCATTTTGCCCGACACGGGTTCCTGTAATGATTTTAGCCATTTCCATTTCTCCATCTGTTGTTGAAAGATATACGTTGGTTCAATAGCCAGACGAAAACAGATCGTCTGCCTCAATGAGAAGGATCCCCTCTTTTTCTCCTCTTTGTTTGAGGGCATCTGTAAAACCGTTCACAGAAAACAGCAAGTACCGCGGATCCCGATTCCAGCGATCAGGAACCTTCTCGGTCTTTTCAATGAGATTATTTAGAACGTTTTCTCCGACTGGAGCATTCCACCACTTGCACTCACCAAACGAGTGGCTTTCGTCAATGTTTTCTGTTAATACATCTATCTCAATGTTGGGTGCCCAATGTGCCCCAACCTGCCGGGGAGCGACCTTTAATTTTTCTGCCCAATAAAGGCTAATATATTGACGACATATATCTTCAAAAATTTCCCCCATATAGTGAGGGAGATTTGGAACAATTATCTTCTCATATACCAAATCCGCGTTTCCAGATTCGATGAGACTGCGATTCGGTAGCACGAACCGGAACCAGAATTTGACGTAGTTGTCAGCGATTTTATAAAGTCCCTTTTTGCTTTTTTGAGGTGCCCTGTCAGTGACGGGTGTCTCACGTTTGATTAACCCCAGTTCTCGAAGCACGCTGAGATATTTATTCACGTTCGTTGGTTCAAGTCCGACCCGTTGGGAAATCTCATTTAATCGCGTCGCGCCCCCAGCGATCGCATGCAGCAAACTTGCATACGTTCTCGGCTCCCTGAGTTCTGTGCGCAACAAGAAATTAACCTCATCAAATAAGTACCCTTGGGGTGCGAGTAGTTCGTCTTTGATATGCTGTTCAAGCCTTCTTTGTGGATCATTTGGGGAACGCATCGCAAATTGATTGAGATACGCAGGGATACCGCCGAGGATACCGTAAGCAATTAGTTTCTCCTTGGCGGAATATTCTGAAAAGAAATATCCACTATCACGATAGGAGAGCGGCATCAAACGGAGTTGTCCAGTGCGCCGTCCATATAAAGGGGAGCGTTCCGCCAAAACCTCTTGCTCCATGAAACTCACTTGCGATCCGCACAGAATCAAGAAGAGTTTGCTGCTTTTTCCGTGTAGGTCCCAAAAGCGTTGAATTAGCGAAGGGAGTGCTGCGTTATCCTCACAGAGATATTGAAACTCATCAAGCACCAAAACGAGTCGTTCTTCTTGTGCCTGTTGTGCGAAATAAACCAGCGCTGTTTCCCAATCGTCAAAGACGAGGCTCTGAAGTAACGGGTCATTAAGAAGATGCCGAGCGGTTTCGGTGAGCTGCTGAAGGTGGTCACGTTCTTTCAATTGGCTGGCGAGGAAATAAATGCTCCTTTTACCCTTACAGAATTGCGTCAATAGTTCAGTTTTTCCAACCCGTCTCCTGCCGTATAACACGAAAAATTCCGCTATTTCTGACTGAAACATTCGTTCTAAAGCGGCTAATTCTTGATGTCGATCAAAGAACATTATGTTTTCTCTCCCAAAGTTCGGCTCAAAATATTATACTCTAAAGTATTATACTCTAAAGTATAATTAAAATCCAATAAAAAATTAATCGTGCTTGCAGATATTCACTTTATAATGATATACTATTGAGCAACCTTGAGGATAGTAGGGTAGGATGAACGTTGATGTAGGGAAGAGTTGACGATAGGTGAACATCGGACATCACTTGTACAGAAAAAATGGAGGGAATATTCTATAATGACACAGTTATTACGTTTGAAGGGTTCAACGTCAGTTCGCAGGCGTTACATAGGTCTCATAATACTCCTGTTGGGAGTGGCAATTGTATTGCAACCCGCCGATGCCGAGAAACTTCAATTCGACCGAGATATTCTGCCAATCTTGTCAGATAAATGTTTTGCGTGTCACGGTCCCGATTCAGCGGTGCGTCAAGCCAACCTACGACTTGACACTAAGGAAGGTGCTTTCTCTGCACCGGGTGGCTATCCAATCATCGTCCCGGGTGAACCGGAGAACAGCGAATTAGTCCTGCGCATAACACACGAAGACATCGACCAGCGGATGCCGCCACAGATCTCCAATCGGCAGCCAACACAGGAACAGATTGATACACTCATTCAGTGGATTGCCGAGGGCGCTGAATGGGAAGAACACTGGGTCTACAGTTTACCGAAGCGGGTTGAACCGCCTACTGTCACAGACAGCACATGGGTTCGCAATCCTATTGATGCGTTTATACTTGGAAAGTTAGAGGGAGAGGGACTCACACCGTCAGTGGAAGCGGACAAACGGACGCTCATCCGTCGTTTGAATTTTGACCTTACTGGCTTGCTACCTACGCCTGCTGAGGTAGAGCATTTTTTAAGAGATGAGAGTCCTACTGCCTACGAATCACTCGTTAACAGGCTTCTGTCTAAACCGCAGTACGGTGAACAGTTGGCAATGTACTGGCTCGATCTCGTGCGCTATGCGGATACGAGTGGTTACCATGCTGACGAAAATGTGAGCATCTGGCCCTATCGCGATTATGTGATAAAAGCGTTTAATGACAACATGCCGTTTGATCAGTTCACACTCGAAAATCTTGCAGGCGATCTCTTACCGAATCCGACAGTTACACAGAAGGTGGCATCCGGTTATAACCGTCTGAATCAGACAACCTCAGAGGGAGGCGCACAAGCGAAGGAATATCTCGCAATCTACGCTGCAGATCGGGTGCGGACAACCGCCTCCGTCTGGTTAGGTGCAACGCTTGGCTGTGCACAGTGTCACGATCATAAGTTCGATCCGTTCACAGCGAAAGATTTTTATAGTTTCGCTGCATTCTTTGCCGATGTTAAAGGACCTGGTGTATACGGCGGTGGTAGCAAATGGGAACCCGTCGTTATGTTACCCACCCCTATGCAGGAATCAGCATTGCGAGAAATTGACGACGAATTGGCAAAGTTAGAACAGGTGTTCAAGGCATCGTCCCCGGGATTGGCAGCAGAACAGGCAGCGTGGGAAAACGAGATCCTTTCACTTCTCGCATCAACAGAACCTACAGATTTCGCTTGGGTGGACGACGCGCAGGCAAACGGTGGTAGAAACCAGGGCACATGGGAATTCGTCGGGAAGAATGAAGCACCTGTTTTCAGTAAGCTTTTATCGCGTCGCCAGACAGCGGAAACAGGGAAGACAGTCCAGCACGCTTTCCAAAGTGCCAATCGGAAGTTTACCCTCGCTGAAGGCGATCAACTTTTTGCTTATGTCTGGATTGACCCAGAGGCACCGCCAGAGACAGTCATGCTCCAGTGGAACGACGGAAGTTGGGATCACCGCGCATTTTGGGGTGAGGACAAAATTGAGTTCGGTGGAATTGGCAATGACACACCGGCTCATAAACCGATGGGACCCCTGCCTGCAGCTGGCGAATGGGTCCGTCTTGAAGTAGACCCCGCGGACGTTGGCTTGGAAGCCGGAAATGTCCTCAATGGAATGGCTTTCGCACAGTTTGGTGGCACCGCTTATTGGGACGTGGCTGGCATCGCAACCACTCGCGGTTCAGCGGTGAAACATATCCATACGGAACAGGTGATTGCAGCAATTCAGGTGGATGCCTCCGTTAGAACGACAAGCCAGCGCGAGCAGATTGCAGCGGAGTATCGCCGCATCACACCAGCTCTTGACGGTATCCGCAATCAGATGGCGGATTTACGGAAGCAGAAATCCGAGATACAAAAAGAAATCCCTTACTCACTCACGACTGAATCCACATTACCGCGCACGACACGTGTTTTACCACGAGGTAACTGGTTGGACGATTCCGGTGAGATCGTCGAACCGATGATACCGACGTTCCTTGGGGACTTGGGTATCAAAAACCGCCGTCCGACTCGATTAGAGCTTGCGCAGTGGGTCGTCTCGAAGGAGAATCCATTGACGGCACGCGCCTTTGTGAATCGTTTGTGGGCACTCTACTTCGGAACGGGACTGTCCCGCGTCTTGGATGACCTCGGTGCACAAGGTGAACCGCCTGTACATCCCGAATTACTTGACTGGCTTGCCGTCGAATTTATGGAAAGCAGTTGGAATGTCAAACATATCGTGAAACTTATGGTCACTTCAAATGCCTATCGTCAATCCTCCAAACCGACGGAGATGTTGCGCGAAAAGGATCCTTACAACCGTTTGGTTGCCCGTCAGTCACGTTGGCGATTAGATGCAGAGACCGTCCGCGATAACGCGCTATTCTTGAGCGGACTCCTTGTCCCCAAAATCGGCGGTCCGAGTGTGAGACCTTACCAACCGAAGGGTTACTATTCAAACCTAAACTTTCCGAAACGGGTCTACGCCCATGATACAGGAGAAAATCAGTATCGCCGTGGGCTTTATACGCACTGGCAGCGCACTTTCTTGCATCCAAGTATGATGGCATTCGATGCACCGAGCCGTCAGGAGTGCACCGCCGAGCGTGCGACCTCTAATACACCGATGCAGGCACTGACTTTACTTAACGATCCAACTTACGTTGAAGTGGCGCGTGTCTTTGCAGCGCGAATACTCAGTGAAGGCGGTGAATCCATCGCAGACCGTATCAACTGGGCGTACCAGCAGATCCTGTCTCGAATGCCGCAGCCGCAGGAACTGGAGATTATGAAAAATCTCTATGAAAAACATCAAGCCGAGTATACCGCTAATCTTGACGCTGCTGACGCGTTAGTCGCAACAGGCGAAGCCCCTGCGACCAAAGATGTTGCGCCTGACCAATTAGCGGCGTGGACTTCTGTAGCACGGGTGATACTGAACTTGCATGAGACGATTACCCGGTATTAACCTTTGGTCTTTTAGAACTGGTAGGCGCGGTTTTCAACCGCGCTTCCATTACGTATTGAAGTGATTCTGGATGATTTTCAATGAAAGTCATTAATTTAAAAAAAGTTTTACATGGGTTGGTGCGTGTTTTTCTCATTTTAACGGGTCTCTGTCTGGCACTTGGGTTAATTAATGGAATTCTTAGGAATAGTTGGGATGTATTTCTTATAGGCTTATGGGGTTTGGCATTATTTGCCATAATTGTAACCATTTACGGCATCATTGCCTTAATCGTAAGACGCTTTACGCATGAAAAAACTTTAGACGCTATTTTCAGAGCACCGGACCCGATAACATTAAAATGGTGGCGGTTAGAGTCTTTCTTGATTACGTATGGAGCAAAATCTATTAAGGGTAAAGAATCGAGGGTCAGGTTTGAATTGAATGGTGCTATCGTAACATTTCACCGTCCTCACAGTCAAAAGGACGCACACCCTTACCAAGTGAAGGATGCTCGGCGTTTTCTGGAAGAACAGAGATAACTGTATGAAATACAAAGAGTATAGGGCACATATTGAGTACAGTGAAGAAGACGGATGCTTCGTCGGTCATATTGCAGGTATAACCGACATCATCGGGTTTCACGCGGACACTGATTCTGAACTTCAAGCGGCTTTTGAAGAAGCCGTGGAAGACTATCTGGAAACGTGTCGGAAACTGAATAAGCCGCCGCAAAAATCATATTCCGGAAAGTTAAAGTTGCGAATTCCGCCGGACATCCATATAGCGATTGCAGAAGCTGCAGAAGCCAGTGGGAAAAGTCTTGACCAATGGGCGACAGAAACTTTCACGCATGCGGTCTCTGTGCAGTCAGAGACCCTGGCACCAGAGTCCTAAGCCCAAAAAACAGGAAATATTAAAAATGGAACAGACAACGCGAATAGAGCTAACAAATCAGAGCGATCTCATTTTGGTAAGAGCAGGCGTTATGAAACCTGAAGATGTTCGCCAACTGACCGTCGAAGAAGCACTCGTTGATACCGGTGCGACAGGACTTTGTTTACCGGCACCACTCATCGAACAACTCGGACTTACACCACTCAGAAGGGTTCAAGCAGAGACCGCCAATGGTATGGTAGAACGCGTCATTTATTCAGAGGTGGAATATACCGTTCTGGAACGCAGCGACTCTATCCGGGTAACAGACCTTCCTGAGGGTATGCCTGTCCTCGTTGGACACATGATCTTGGAGGCTCTTGACCTCTGTGTTGACATGAAAAAAGGATTAATTCATAATCCCGCACACGGTGGGGAGTGGAGGATAAGGATTCTCTGAAAACTAAAGGCACTGACACATAACTTGGGGTTTCCAGTTCGCGATGGAAACCTGCAGAGGATACCTGCTATCTTCTGCAAATAGGAGGAATCAGATATGGCTATGGATATTCATGAAGAAACCAACTTACGCCTTACGAGGCGAACATTTCTCGGAAAAACGGTGCGGAGCGTTGGATCACTCGCACTTGCATCTTTACTGACACCATCACTTGTCAATGCTGCACCGGAGATTGAGCGGTGGCCAGGTATTGTTACCACACCACATGTACCACCGAAAGCAAAAACTATTATCCATCTCTGTATGGCGGGCGGTCCATCACATCTGGAGACCTTGGATTACAAGCCGAAACTTGCAGAATTGCACGGGCAACCGATGCCAAAGTCTTTCACCGAAGGTCAGCCGATTGCACAACTCCAAGGACAGGCGGATTCGCTCAAGTGCTTAGGTCCAACACATGAATTCAAAAAGTATGGGCAATCGGGGCAGGAGATGAGTACGGCGTTTCCACACATTGGAAGCCTCGCGGACGATATTTGCATTGTCCGCTCCCTGAAAACCGAGCAAATTAACCACGATCCGGCACACACCTTCATGAACACAGGTACTGCAATCGCAGGTAGACCGAGCATGGGCTCGTGGCTGCTCTACGGACTCGGCAGTGAGAACGAAAACCTGCCGGGCTATGTTGTCCTCATTTCCTCTGGTGGTGGTCAGGATCAACCAATTGCAACCCGACAGTGGCATAGCGGGTTTCTCCCGGGTCAGTTTCAAGGTGTCCAATTCCATTCAACCGGCGATCCCGTTCACTATGTCACGAATCCTGGTGGCGTGAACACCGAACAGCAGCGGGACGTTGTGGATGCCGTGCAATCGTTGAACGGCATATTTGATGAGACTGTGGACGATCCGGCTATCTCAACACGCATCAGTCAATACGAGATGGCGTTCCGTATGCAGACGAGTGTCCCGGAGTTGACCGACATCTCTAAAGAACCACAGCACGTTTTGGATGCGTACGGCGCGAAGCCGGGTGACGGTTCCTATGCCTCAAACTGTCTCCTCGCGCGACGGTTAGCCGAACGTGGCGTGCGGTTTATTCAACTCTACCACCGTGGTTGGGATCATCACGGCGGCATTGAGAACGCCATTAAGACAACCTCTGGCTATGTTGACAAGGCAACTGCTGCGCTTGTTAACGATCTGAAACAACGTGGCATGTTAGACGAAACCTTAGTGATCTGGGGTGGCGAGTTCGGTCGGACACCGATGGCACAAGGCACTGGACGCGACCATCACATCAAAGGATTTTCAATGTGGATGGCGGGTGGTGGCATCAAAGGTGGTGTTAGTTACGGGAACACTGATGAGTTAGGATATAATGCTGTTGAAAATATCGTGCATGTCCACGACTTCCACGCCACGATGCTACACCTCTTCGGGATTAACCATGAGAAACTCGTCTACCGTTTCCAAGGACGAGACTTCCGTCTCACCGATGTCCATGGGCATGTCGTCCGCGACATTTTGGCTTAAGGGTAGTAGACTAAGTATCGGATTCGCCGTGTGCCATCAAACTTAAAAATAGCAGGACTTACGCAAAACGCAATGAATTGCGCGACTACGAACCGGTCTGTTTTTGAGAAATAACGTCCTTCCAAGGGATATCTGTTTGTAGTAAGGTGATTTATCGCCTATCTGCGTAAGTCCTAAGTAGTATGTACATTTCGAGGATTTCAGAAAAACTAATATGAAAAAAGCAAACAAGATTTTAGTTTATATCTTATTCTTGTTGATTCTGACGGTATCTGCCTTCAGTCATGAGCTCCCAATGGTTGAACCCGAAGCAGTTGGGCTTTCTACCGAAAGGCTCTTAAGAATTGATAAGGTAATGGAAAAGCACATCGCGCAGCAGAAAATCGCTGGTGGTGTTATACTAATTGCGAGGTACGGAAAGATCGCGTATCTTAGGGCTCACGGTATGATGGATGTTGAGGCAGAAAAGTCGATGATGCCTGACACCATTTTCCGTATTGCGTCAATGACCAAGCAGATTACGAGTGTTGCTGTAATGATGCTTTATGAAGAGGGGCATTTTCGGTTACATGAGCCGGTCTCAAAGTTCATTCCGGCTTTCAAGGAGATGCTTGTGCTGCCGCCGGAAGATGCCGAAGATTCGGCAGCTCCTGTACCGGCAACACGGCAGATTTCCATCTGGAACCTGCTCACCCACACGTCTGGTCTAACGTATCACTGGAACGAGCGACTCGGTCCGAAATACAACGATGCGGGTATCACCCACGGGCTTTTGCAAGATGAAAGCACCCTTGAAGAGAAGATGAAAGTATTGGCGACGATTCCGTTGTTGCATCAACCGGGTGATCGCGTTGAGTACGGTCTCTCAATAGATGTACTCGGTTACCTCGTTGAAGTCGTATCGGGGATGCCGCTTGATCAGTTTTTCTCTGAGCGTATTTTCAAACCGCTCGGTATGACAGACACACACTTTTTTATCCCAGAAGCGAAACGTGAACGGATCGCAACGGTATACGAGCGCACCGGAGACGGTCCAATAATGCGAAAATCCCAAGAACCGACAGTGAACGGTTCGGTGATCTACTCAACTGACTATCCGTACAATGGTCCGCGAACCTATTTCTCTGGCGGTGCTGGGTTAGTCTCTACTGCCTCTGATTATGCCCGTTTTGCACAGATGATGCTCAACGGCGGAAAATTCGAGGGTGTCCGATTGTTGAGCCGAAAAACCGTTGAATTCATGACTATGGATCAGCTCACCAGGATGGATGTCAATTACGGATTTGGTCTCGGTTTTAGTATTGTTCGCGCCGAGTCAGAGCTCTGGGATATTGGGTCAGTCGGGACGTATAGCGGCGGCGGTTTCTTCTTTACCAGTTTCTTCATTGATCCTCAGGAACAGATGATTGGTATCTTCATGTGCCAATTGCATCCCACCGGCGGTTTGGATCTCGGAGGGAGGATTCGCACCCTCTGCTACCAAGCAATCGCCGATTAAAATTGAACCGCCGACAGAACTTACGTAAAATCTATTCGTTGCCTACGGAATTGGAAGACAGGAAGACTGGAAGTGTAGAGGAATGTTTCACCATCCTTCCATCCTTTAGTCCGTTAAATATGCGTCCATTCTGTTCCAATTTGACAACAAATAACATAAGAAGGAGATGAAACAGTATGCCAAGAGAACTCATTGCACCGGCACAAGAACAGGTCGCTTTCCGAGAATATGAAAGCCAACCCTTGCAGGCGAATGAAATCCGCGTCAAGAGCCAGTTTGGTGCAGCCAAGCACGGTTCAGAGATGGCATCGTATAAGGGTTACGCGGGTCCACGCGGTGGCTACGATGGCGAATATAAAATCTTTCGCACAAACACCTCTGGAATGGTGCACTACCCTTCAGGACTCGGGAATATGTGTGTTGGCGAGGTAACTGAGATTGGGGCGGACGTTACCGAAGTTGAGGTCGGAGAGCGCGTTTTTCGGCACAGCTCCTTCCGCGAGGAAAATGTTTGGAGTGCCGCAGGTGTCCGGAAACTGCCCGATGGTGTGCCTTGGCAGGCGGCTGTCTGTTTAGACCCGACGGACTTTGCCTTGGGGGCAGTGCGAGACGGGAATGTCCGCATTGGTGATGCCGTGGCTGTCTTTGGAATGGGCGGAATTGGACTGATGGCACTGCAGCTTGCGAAGTTGGCGGGTGCCTCCCCTGTAATTGGTGTTGATCCTCTTGAGTTGCGCCGCAATGTAGCCCTCGAATGTGGTGCTGATATCGTTATTGACCCTACAACAGATGATGCTGGCTTGGAGATTAAAAAGGCTACCAACAAACGTGGTGCTGACGTTTGTATTGAATATAGCGGACATCATACGGCACTACAAGCGGCTATCCGCGGCGTGATGTATTTAGGAACAGTTGTCGCTGGGGCATGGCCCGGCATCTACCCGGCAGGATTAGATCTCGGTGCCGAAGCGCATTTCAATCGACCGACGATTGTCTTCTCACGCGCCTGTAGCGAACCGAATCCAGAATATCCGAATTGGAATGAAGGCAGACTCTTTGAAATCAGTTGGCGACTGCTCTGCGATGGCAGCTTGAAATCTGAACCGGTTATACATCCTGTCGTCGATTTTGATGATCTATTGAACGAATATCCGAAGATCGCAACTGCCCCGGGTGAGAATGTCAAGTTAGGTGTTCGATTCGCATAATCAAGGTTTTCGGAGCGCACGTGCATTTCGTCTTTGGGCTTTTCAGTACTTTGCTGGCGAGGTTTCCTAACCTCGCCCAATCTCCGTTAAAAACTTCTTCACTACTGATACAATGCATTCAACGTAAACATCAGGTTTACTTAATACTGATTGTATTTTGAAAGGAAATCAATATGTACAAGGAATTGCCAGGGATATCTCGTCCAGCATCTACAGATACTTTATGGAGGTACCTTAGCTTTGAAAAATTTGCGAGTCTCCTATCAACAAAATCCTTATATTTTCCAACAGTCGATCAATTTAAAGATCAAGATCCTTTTGAAGGCTATGTGCCACCATCAATAATGAAGCTCCACAAACAACATACACAGCGTTTAGGAGAAAAAGGAAGTCAGGCTGTATTAGAATTATGGGATGAATGGCGTAAATGGGTCATGTGTTCCTGTTGGCATCGCGGCGATCACGAATCAATGGCAATGTGGGAAAGGGAAAGATATAGCAAACACAATAGCGGCATAGCCATAAAAACAACCATGCAACGGTTAGACGATAGTTTCACGCGTGAAGAGGGTATAGATGTACATATAGGCAAAGTCGAGTACATTGATTATCAAAATCTTGATGCCTCTCCAGACATCCTTAATATGAACACAATATACACCCCGTTTTTCTATAAAAGACAAGCATTTGAATCTGAGAAAGAAGTGCGGGCAATCATAGATGCCTCTCCTTATATAGAAAGGAGATTTTACAGAGTAAAAGAGGGTTTTTCTCTAAAGCCTGAAGAATTTGACCTAAGAACTCTTAAAAGAAAAATGAGATATCCGAAAAACAATGAAGATAAAGGCAAGAATCTATGTGTCGATCTCAAGACGTTGATTGATGAGATAATTGTAGCACCGCGTGCTCCAGACTGGATCACAGAAGCAATCAAATCAATGGTTCGGGATTACCGATTTGATTTTAAGGTTAACCCCTCAACACTTTTAGACGAGCCCTCTGAAATAGGGAAACCTTAATTCACTTTGTATAAATTTACGCAAGAAATAGCATAAAGAGAGATCCTCATGTTGAACTTAACCCCCGAAAAAAGACGACACTACCTCCGTATGCGACGACTGGATAAAGCACGCAAGAAGGCAGGTTGGAAAGAGGAACGGAAACGAGATTTCAGTAGTGTAAAATGGGGATGGAAATTGCTACGTTTTATATTTCCAACGTCAAAATTGGGACGTTTTATATTTCCAACAAAAGCAATTTTAGTAGAGAAAAACCGGAACCCAATCATCAGAAAAGACGTATTTGTCGAGTTCAATAAACATGGTAATGTTGAACGCGTTATAGGTGTAAATGACAACATTAACTACACCTACCTACTCAATGATCAAAAGTATGGTGCATCATTAGTTGAACCTCTAACAGGTAGCGTTATAGCCAATTCGCGCGTTGTTGAACCCCTAACAGGTGACGTTCCTATCAATCCTTTTGCTGTCTCTTTTACGGTCCGTATTCTAAAAATATGTGTGTTTCTCTTGATCTGTGAAGTTCTCTTCCCGTTCCTATGGGCTTACGACTTCTTTAAATCGTCTGAGGAATGGGGGGTGGATGAGAGTAAACTCGCTTACTATTTATGGGGGTTTTGGCACGTTCTCAAGTTGCCGTTGTATCCGTTTTTCCTTGCTTATTACATTATAAAGGATTGTCGGGAGATCCATGCGGATACCTCGTTATGGACACTCCTTAAGCGGTTATTTGAATAAACGTGAGTTTGAAAAAAGTTTATGGTTTAGAAAGCATAGGTAAATCGCTGATCTCCTGAAGTTCAGAGAACTTCAACGAGGGTTTGTTCTCCAAAAGTTGATAAGCAATCAAAGCAGAGATGACATTGACTTGAAAGTTGGCGTAGTTTCGGTGCCGCGTGTGCTCTAACTGCGTCTGTGTTTTCAATATCTTGATCACCGATTCAATGAGCATCCGTTTTTTCAGCAGCACCTTATCAGAAACCGATAAGTCCAATGGATCCATGTTCTTACGCACTTTGTAGACCAAGTTGACACCTTGCTCACCGAGTCTCGCCCGAAGGTCTTTGGAGATATATCCTTTATCCCCGTAGAGACTTCCATGCAGCCCTTCAGCGAACTTTGGCAAGGGGCTACGGTCATCGGTATTGCCAGCGGTCAACTCAACATCTAAGATTTCACCTGCGTCATTGATCACTAAGTGAAGTTTAAAACCACAGAACCACCCCATAGAGGTTTTCGAGCACCCCGCTTCCTTAGCAAAGACGCGATGCGATGAAATCCGTTTGTTATCGCAGACCCGCAACCGTGTCGAATCCACGAAAGAGATACCGCTGCACGTGCCGAGGTGTGCTGAAAGATAAAACGTCAAGACCGTGAGCACTTCTTTTTTCAGCTGCACGAAACGAGAATAACTCACCAGATTTGGAAACGCTGCACGCCAACAGACACAGACGTGTCTTTGATAAAAATGTTTAAACGTTCGATACCCACTTTGATGGAAGGCGATGAGGATCGTCATCACTTCGCTGGGATGCAGTTGCCGTGGACGTCCGCGCATTTCCGGCGGTGTGTCCTTTGGTAAGCAGTGCGTTGCCTCCCATCTCTCATACGCCAGAAAAAAGTCGTCTATTTCGCAGAAAAGTGTTAGAATATCCATCAGAGAACTCCTTTTAGTTAGAGAATGTAGATGATCTCATTATACTAAAAGGGTTCTCTTTTTACAAAAACTTTCAACTATTTATCAAACTCACGTTAGAATAAATAGGCATTGGCAAAACAAATATCAATACCTTAAGTCCAGATTTTGGAACGCACATCTAAGCCCAGCGGGGGTTTTGCTTGGGTGTTTCTTCAACAGGTGTATAGTCCTTTCGAGAAATAGATGTATTTATTGGTAGTCCGACAATTTATACCTATCCCCGTAAGTTCCCAAAATATTCATACATCCGGAGGCGGGATTTCCTCCCCGCGCTAAAACGCGAGGTTTCCATCCCGAAGAACTTAATGACTGCTGGAATTATGCTGGTTTTAATGGGCATCGCATCAGCCCAAATTGTTAGCGACAATGTAATAGAAAGCGTTGAAGTAACGCCGAGAATCGAAATCGCAGAGATACCGAGTGAATTTTCTGTTTTCAGCCAAGTCAACTGCGACAAATACGTCAACGTTTTCGGCGTTCACATCTTCGCAAGCCGAACGACCCCGAAAGACAAACTCTCCCACGCTGCAGGCGTTTTGGCACAATATCTTGACAATGACGAAGACGGTGTTCCTGACAACACGTTGGTTCTTAGCCAATTGGTAAGCCGAAACGTCTTCATCATTATGCCCGGAACAGAGGCGGAGATGGAGCGGTTGGAAATGGAGTTTGTAGAAGACGCGGGTTATCACTTTGGTCAAGGCTTGTATGGCGAAGAAACCAAACCGGATTTTCTTGTTGATGGCAAAATCAATGCCCCCGATGGGCACTACTACGACGGCGCATTAGAGGAAATTCTGCATCCCATTACACAGCATGGTTATGCCAACGCTTACCCGGAAGTGTTCGGGGAGGTACGGGGGTCCAGCTTAGCGAAGTGCATGGATGCTGCTCGTGGCGGATATTTCGAGCGAGTACCGAAAGATGGACCCAAGAGCGGATATCCGGCAGAAGCGTGGTATCACTATACGGACGAAACCTGTGACTATGGTTGTATGGTTACGGAATATATCTACTGGGCTTTGACCTCAATATTGGGAACACAAGATTTTCCAGGGCGGCGCGAGGCACTCAAAGTCGAATGGGAATTGAATACCAGAGAACGGGTTAGAACCGGGGATGCTGCAGTATATAAACTGCTAACAGACCCTCAATATAAATTCCCAACCAAAGCACCAGATGGAAACTACAAACCATCCGCATTTCCTGTTACAGTTGTCCCTATCATCGCTATCGAAGATGAAGATTAATAGGGATAATGGTACTTTTAAACGGGGACGCTCGGAAATAGTCTGTCTCTCGGTAGGCGAGGTTTCCCAACCTCGCCGATTTTTGACATAATATTTCCTTCAAAAACCACTTAAAATCTGTACCATCAGCGATTCGGAAATTACCGCCTACATACCCCTTTTTTGCGATTTATGACAATCATGCATCCTACCCACCCCAAAATCGCGTCACCATATAATTGCATGTCTAAATTGCAGGACTTACGCAAGTTGAGAAAATATCGGACCTTCAGACGCAAAAAATCGGTAATTTCTGTATTTTTAACCCCCTAAATCCTCTTATCAGGGGGACTTTAAGAGGAATGCGTAAGTCCTAAACTGATTGTGGGAGCTCCCCGATGGAAAGAGACGACGTTGAACTGATTTACAGTATATTGGCTGGCGACGAAGCTGCATTCAGCGCGTTGGTTAAAAAATACCAAAAAAGCGTTCACGCGCTCGCGTGGCGGAAAATCGGCGATTTCCATATCGCGGAAGAGATTACGCAAGACACTTTCCTACAGGCACACAAAAAACTTGCTTCACTAAAAAATCCGAGTCAGTTTGCCGGGTGGCTCTATGTGATCGCAGACCGGCTCTGCAAAGAGTGGTTCCGAAAGAAGCGACTAAAGAAACAACTGGATATGCAATCACTGGAAGACACCAGCGAAGAAACCCTTGAAAAAACGGCTTATTCAAACTACACCCGTGAACAGCGTGAAGATGTCGCAGTAGAGCATCAACGCGAAATCGTGCAAAGACTCATGGAAAAGCTACCTGAGAGTGAACGCACGGTGATGGTCCTCTACTACCTCGGAGAAATGAGTTGTGAAGAAATTGGTAGGTTTTTGGGCGTATCCCCGAACACCATTAAAAGTCGGCTCCGACGGGCTCGAGAGAGTTTAAAGAATCAAGAGCATCTGATTAGTGAAACCCTCAGTAGTATTCAGCTCCCCGCTAACCTCACTGAAAACATCACCCAGCAGATAGCTAAAATGAAAGAGATAACACCTCACGGTGGCAACCGGCTACCGTGGGCAGCTTTAGCTTCATCTGCTGTTTTGGCACTTTTGCTGATAGGTACGGGCACTCAATTACTCACGCGTTTTCAGCAGCCCTATAGTTTTGATGCACAATCGGAAAGCACTATTGAAATTGTTGACGCATCTATTGTTCTTGATATTCAATCGAAGCCCGATTTGCAAAACCGAATGGGCAAGGATACAATTCCGGGTAAAAACAGTAATAACGGCTTATCAACAGGAACTCAATCTATGCAAAACAGTACCGTACAAGATACAACACAATGGAATCTACCGGAAGATGCCAAAGCGCGGTTCGGGAAAGGTTATCCCTATGACTTTGAATATTTTCCGGATGGCACGCGGCTTGCTGTAGGGAGCACCATAGGCATCTGGATCTACGACGCACGGACGGGTGAAGAACTCGATATGCTAACAGGGCATACATATTACGTCAATCGTGTCGTTTTTAGCCCTGATGGTAGGACACTCGCAAGTATGAGCCGTTGGAATGACAGAATTATCCGCCTATGGGATAGCACCACCGGGGACCCCAAGGCGACACTCACAGCACACACAAGCGAGATTAATAATATCGTTTTCAGCCCTGATGGCAAAACGCTTGCGAGCGCGAGTGATGATACAACTATTTGTTTATGGGATGGTGTCACTGGTGATCTGAAGGCAACGCTCACAGACCATACGGGTCAGGTTAAAGTGTTAGCGTTCAGTCCCGATGGTAATAGACTCGCAAGTGGTGGTACCGACGAGGTCATCCGTCTTTCGGATGTCGCCACAAGTGAACTGCTGCTAACGTTTGCAGCACACGCGAATTCTGTTGATGCCTTGATATATTCTCCAGATGGAGAAAGGATTGCCAGTCAAGGTGGAGACGGCAACGTTTGTCTCTGGAACGCTCAGACGGGTGAATTTCTGCATCTCCTTAGTGATCATACAAAAGAGGTCTCTTCTATCAACTTTTCAAAAGATGGTGAAACGCTTGCGATTGCAAGTTACGATGGAACAATCGAATTTTGGCACGCACACACTGGAGAGCATCTGAAAACCGTCAATGTGAGTACAAAACCGTATAGTCTGTATAGGATGTCCTACTCCCCGGATGGAAGCACTTATGTCTGTGATGACGATGACAGCGATGACCGCGCAATCCTACTCTATGATGCTAACACCGACGAACTTTTACATACCTTCCAAACGCCCAGCGGAGGTGTGGGTGGCATGAGGTATTCTCCTGATGGGCAGACACTTGTGGGTTCCGATCAATTTGGGCTGCATTTTTGGGATATCGGCACCGGACAGTTCTTACAAACCATCACTGGCTACTCGGATGTAATCAATTCTGTGGTCTACTCTCCAGATGGACGTACATTGGTGAGTTTATCCAATGGCCTCCGTTTTTGGGATGTTGAAACCGAAAAACTCCTACGAACCCTCACCCCTGAAAACTCAGTCGCTTCTATGGCGTATTCTCCAGACGGACAAACGCTTGCGTGCGGAACCCGCGACAACACGATTCTATTATGGAACGTTAACAGATGGAAACAGATAACAACGCTTGAAGGACATATGGAGCGCATCTCATCAGTAGCCTTCAGTCCGGATGGGCAAATACTCGCGAGTGGGAGCCGGGACCATACAATCCGCTTGTGGAATCCGCACACAGGGGAGCTCTTAAAAGTCCTTACTGGACATTCGTCCAGTATTTACACTGTGGCCTTCTCTCCAAACGGAGGGACACTTGCAAGTGGTGGTGATAATAGCACAATCTGTTTTTGGAACGTAGATGCTGGTGAACTCCTAAACACTATTGAAACGGAGGCAGATACGATTGATTCTGTGGTCTACTCGCCGGATGGAAAAACGCTGGTGAGTACAGGCAACAATGGCGAGGACGGTATTCGTTTCTGGGATGTGGATACCGGTGAACTCCTAAAAACTATCACCGTAGAGACGGCGGCGTACTCTACAGCATATTCCCCAGATGGTAGGACACTTGCCAGCGGTAGTTTAGGTGAGATCTCTGTGTGGGACGTTGCTACTGGTGAACGCTTGAAAACCTTTACTGGGCATATAGAAGACCCCGTCCATTCTGTCGCTTATTCACCAAATGGACGTACCCTCGCCAGCGGGTGCCGAGATAGCACCATAATTCTGTGGGACTTAACAAAATGAAAATTCTGAACCTATTATTGATAATTTTACCGCTAATTTCCGGACTCTGTTTATCATCAAATGCTTTTGCACAGGCGAATGTCTTGTGGGGTTTACCCACCCGTGCTAAAAACCGGATCGGGAAAGGTAGAGTAAATGAGATAAAGTATTTTCCGGACGGCATGAAACTCGCCGTTGCAAGCACTATAGGCATCTGGATCTACGATGTGCAGACAGGTGAACCGCTCGACCTGCTCACGGGGCATACGGGACCTGTCAATTCAATAGCCTTTAGTCCTGATGGCACAATGTTTGCGACCGCCAGTGATGATAACACTGCTTGGTTGTGGGATACGAATACAGGTGAACACAAAGGAAGTATCGTAGGGCATACGGATGATGTCAATGCAGTATCCTTCTCTCCAGATGGTCAACTCCTTGCCACTGGGAGTGATGACGATACTGTGGGTCTCTGGGATCTCAACACGGGAGAATGGAAAGCAAGACTTGAGGGACATACGGAGCATGTTTACTCGGTAGCGTTTTCTCCAGATGGTGGGATCCTTGTGAGCAGTGCCGCTTGGGGAGATATTGGCATTCGATTTTGGGAACCGCGCACGGCAAAATCTCTCAACATCTCTATTGAGGATACGGATTGGGTAGAACACATTGTGTACGCCCCCGATGGGAGTCTGCTTGTCAGTGGGGATACTGATAACACCATCCGTTTTTGGGATATCGGCACCGGCGAACTTTTGAGAGCGTGTAAAACAGATGGTGACATCAACGCTGTAGTTTTTGCCCCAGACGGGCGGACACTCGCCAGCGCGAGTCGTGACGATCTTGTCAGTTTTTGGGATGTTACCACTGGGGCACTCCTGAAGACGCTTGAGCATGATGCTCCGGTCATCTCTGTGGCGTATTCGCCGGATGGAGAAACAGTCGCCAGCGCAAGCGAAGATGGTAAGATTCAGTTTTGGGATATTGCCAGCAGCAAACGCTTAAAAACCGTTACAGGGCACGCGCTCCACGTCTTTTCTCTCGCATATTCCCCGGATGGAAACACGCTTGTGAATGGGAATGTGTCTAAAATCAACTTCTGGGATCCGGAAGCCGGAAAACACCTGAAAACCATCAGAATTCTGCCGGAACACTTCCGTTCAGAAAACGTCCGTTCGGTAACTTATTCACCGGATGGCAGCATAGTCGCGAGTGGTGATTTTAACAAAGCTCGGCTATGGGATGCGGAAACAGGGCGGTTCCTCGGAACCTTTTCTGGACATAGAGGTCTGGTTTCTTCCGTTGCCTTTTCACCTAACGGTAGGATGCTCGCAAGTGGTAGTCATGATAATACAATCCGCTTGTGGGAGCTCCGTACTGGTGAACTGTACCTCATCGGGGATTTGTTGCATACCCTCGCGGGGCATACGGAAGATGTCGCTTTTGTAGCGTTTTCACCTAACAGTAGGATACTTGTGAGTGGGAGTCACGATAATACAATTCGATTGTGGGATGTCCCTACTGGCGAACTCTTAAAAACGCTTATCGGTCATACAGGAAAGGTCTACACTGTGGTATATTCACCGGATGGCAGCACACTTGCCAGTGGGAGTTGGAATGGTACGGTCTGCTTGTGGGACAGCCAAACAGGCGAACTGCTGCAAACGCTTAGAGGGCATACGCCGAATGTTGCTTCTGTGGTATTCTCACCTGATGGCGGCACACTCGCCTGTGGAAACGATGACACGATTCACCTTTGGGATGTGCAGACCGGAACACTTCTGCACTCGCTTACGGGCCACACAGATGTGGTGGACAGTCTTGCGTATTCACCGGACGGGAAGTCGCTGGCGAGTGGGAGTCAGGACGGGACGATCCTCTTGTGGGAACTTACAAAGTTGGTTGCTGATCCGTAGATGGTACAAGGCTTGCAAGTAGTGGTTTTGATGGCACTATCTTGGTATGGGACTTGAAACCGTATCTATAGGATGCAAGGAAAATTTGATGGGAAACAAAACGTTGGTGCCTTCGGCACCCATAGAGACAACCAAAAACGATGTAACAACATGGGCACTCCCAGAGGGTGCGATTGCCCGTTTAGGGCGCGGACGTGAGCCTGACATCGCCTTTTCACCTGATAGACAGTATCTCGCTATCGGTAATTCGTTAGGACTCTGGTTGTATGACTTAGCAACACTGTCCCCTATTGCACTCTGGGAGACAGAACGCGGCATGGTGGGACGAATCACCTTTTCACCTAACGGAAAATGGTTAGCCACCAGCAATTCAGACCAAATTTTAAAAGTATTGGATATCCAAAACGGTGCTTGCTTAACACAAATAGAGACGGATGATTATATCACCGGATTGACCTTTTCACCTAATAATCAATATATCGCAGCCGCCTATGCAGGTTCTTCTATCGTTGAAATCTGGCATCCAGAAACCGGCGAATCACTTGCAAAATTTACTGCCAACACTGAAAAAGCAGGTTTTTTCCGTCCTATCGCCTTTTCAACGGATACTCAACTAATAGCATCTACGTGTAAAACTGACACGACTCAGAATGCAGATGCAATAGTAGTATGGGATGTAGAAAGCGGTCAACAAATCGCATCCCTCACAGCACACACCTATTGGATATCTACTCTCTGCTTCTCACCGTGTGGGGAGTTTCTCACTTCTGGTGGTGAAGATGGTACAGTGTATGTATGGGATGTTAGCACTTGGCAACAGGTGCAGTCATATACCGATTTTGGTGCCGTGTATCGTATCATTCCTTCCTATTCACCAGAGGGCATTCTCCGTGCAGCGATAGTCAATTATGACGAGACCGGTCCCGCTACTATCTCTGTCCGTGACCTTGAAAGTGGGGAACAACTTTATAACGATCAAGTTTGGGGCAATACTGTCCAATTTTCCGATGCAGATGATTGGGGGAACACTGTAGAATTTTCAAACGGTTCGCGGCTTGCTTACGAATGCAGACATGAATTTATCAATGTATGGACTCCTGAATACCCATATAAGCGACAGTTTACGCACTCACCTATTTCGTTTCCGACATCGGTGGTGTTTTCGGAAGATGGAAATACCTTAGCAGCTGAACATCATCACGAAGGTGTAATGTTATGGAATATTGCGAACCGGAGTTCGCAGCCCGCGATTCAAGATATGTCGGCAGGCAAAAATCAGTTTGTATATGCACTTGCCAACGAAAAGTTTCACGTTGCTACCATCAACAGAAATACCGTTTCGTTCTGGATAATTGATGATGACAGGAAACTGCTTGCCGACGGCATGAGGCATACGTATAAAAGTCTTCGTCCTGTATTAACACCTACTGGTAATCGACTAGCTTGTGCACTTGATGATGGGACCTTGATAGTCTGGAATATGCTGAACGGGGAAAAGTTCCGTGAGTTTAAACACCCTCTTTATGTAGATGAGGACGAAGACGATGAAGGTAATCCCGATGAGATTACACAGTTGAAGTTCAGTCCTGATGGACGTTTGCTCGCAAGTGAGTCGCGTTTCACACCTGTTCGGTTATGGGATTTAGAACAAGGAATAGAGGCACATACATTTCCAAGCGATATTCCGCGTCTTATAGGATTTTCTCCATGTGGCAGCTATCTGGCTTGTCTTAGAGAATATGTCCAATTATGGGACATCACCTCTAACAAAATGTTCAAAACATCAATAACAAACGATCAGGTGACAGACGAGTTTGCGTTCTCGCCATGTGGACGATACCTTGCTGCGGGTATGGATGAAATTATGCTGTGGGATATTGAGTGCTGTAAACTGCACATGAAACTTCAATCGCCACAGGGATGTCAGGCAATATTTCCATTAGTATTTTCTCCGTGTGGGAAATATTTTGCAGCTGGAACGTGGTGGCGAGAAGGCATGGAGAAAATGGTTATCTATTTATGGGAAGTTGAAACCGGCAAACAGATTATTACGTTTAGAGGACATCCAACAGATGTTCAGGCACTTGCCTTTTCCCCAGACAACACACTTTTAGCGAGCGCGAGTTATGACGGCTCTATCCTGCTATGGGATTTGACCCCTTATCTGTAATTGACTCACCTGTACAAGTGTATACAATTGAGGCGAAAACGTCGCGAATCATAAATTCCCCTTGATTAAATTTCATTTTTTTCAAATTATGACAATCGTGCATCCTCTCCACGGCAAAATCGCGTCTCTAATAATTGTAAACCTAAATCTCTAAATACCACCAACCTTACGGTGAGCACCTCCAAAATACAATTACATTTCTTGCGGTGTGTTGTGGGTATGTCGTCGCGCAATTTATCCCACCTTCTATACCGTACTAAGCCCTTGGCAATTTTTTATGAATTCGCATTGACAGATTGGGTTAAAAAGGAATAGCCAAGGTATCCTTCTGATTCAATTTTTCCACACATATATCGCTTCACTGGGGCTGCGCTTTACCGCTATCAAAATGCCTACTGTTCTGTCCAGTCTAAAATTAGGGGGTGTTAGATTTATACGATTCATTAAATCGTAAAGAAAAATGTTTTGGGATGAAATCAAAAAACACTATGATGCAGGTTCTGCCCATCAATTTCTGCTCCATTTTAATGTAAATGATCTGCTATACGACGATGTTTACAGCTATTTACCTACTGTGAACTATCTCATGGAGCAGCTCAATGTATTAGGCTGCCAATTCGTTCTCGGATATAACACATCGGACGGAATTCATTTTCCAAAAGTTAATCAATGGCAAGACACACAGAAAATGCTCAAGATCCTCCCAGCGTACAACAAAACCGGTGTTTTTCATTTCCAGAGTATAGCGACATGGCTTCAGACACTTCAACGCTTTAGAGAGGTAGAAGACGTTAACCTCATCGAACAGGAAATAGATCCGCAGCTTGTACGCCGAAGAATTAATGCCGATTTAGCATTTGACAAAGAGCATGAAGACCCGTTCGTGATACTGGATCCTGCGCCTTCTGAGGAGTTACGGAAGAAGTTAAATAATCTCTTACATCAAAAGAGAGCAAAAATCGGGTTAGTTATCAATTTTCTGGAGCAGCTTGCACCGAACGATCCATCGCTGAGCAACGCCGCTGCAAATGAAACACAACTCTTGTTCAATCAGATCCAAAATTGGGCATCCGATCTGGAAATCCGAAGAAGCGGACACATCATCCTTCTCCTTACTCACAACACGTTTGATATACACCCAAATTTCACCGTGAATCCAGAAATTCCTATAATAGAAATTCCATTCCCGGACCGTGCCGAACGTCTAAGATTTATTGAACATCTGCATGACATCTCGGAGGGTTCATCACAGATGCGTAATACTTTGGGGGATAATCGCGAGAGGGAAGTCTTGGCACAGGAAACGGTAGGATTGAACCTCTTCGGCATTCACGATGTTGTGCAACAGGCAGAGTCTGTGCAACAGAAAGCAGGCGGCGAACCGTTGTTCAGATACCGACGCGAAAGCATTAAGACCTTCAGCCACGGTGTTCTTGAACTTGGTGAAGCTCAGAGGGGACCTTCTGACGATGGTTGGTATGTAATGCGAATCATCAGGGATATTGCAGAGGGTGTAAAAAATCGAGATCTGCGCCGTGTGCCGCAGGGTATGCTCTTTCTCGGTCCGCATGGGACCAGCAAGGTATACGCTGCGAGGGTCCTCGCTGGTGAGGCGAACATGTCTTTCGTCCGACTCCGCTACGCCAATCAGGTCAGTGAAGTCACAATCAATATTAATGAAAACGGAAACACCTATGAACGCAACTTGAATGCGGGCCTCAATTTTATCCGAGGTATTGCTCCAACGGTTGTTTTTATAGATGACATTGAGCAGGCATCGCCGTATACCACGATAAACCCAGAGGAGCATGAACGAATGTTTCCTCAAGCCCTCGCGAATGCTATGAATGACGTGTCGTTACACGGTAGCGTGATATGGGTGGGCGGATCACAGCGACCGGACTTAATGCCGTCAATTTTTCGACGGTACGGTATTTTCGACACCAAAGTGATCATGCTGCCCCCTACAGGTGGTGGTAGAGTAGAAATTTTAAGGATACTCTGTCAAGGTCAAACATCGGGGAATATCAATTTCCAAGCACTCGTTGGCGGTGCAGAAACAGATGGGTTGACTTGGCGAGACCTAATCCTGATCATTCAACGTGCGAATAACATTGCCAGACGCGTGGGTCGCGACACCTTCACAGAAAACGAACTTCACCAAGCACTAAACGACTTTATACCAGACTATTCACGGGAGATGCAAATCTTCATGGGGCTATTAGCATTACGGGAGGCTAACTCCCGTATAATGGTTCCAGATGGGTTGTTGCCGGAATACCAAGAATTTGTGGATGGAAACCGAATTGATAAAACAGGCATCAATGAACGTTTGATGGACCTAAGTAAGCAACTCGGCTTGAGCGATTGATGCATAGATGTAAATGTCAAAAACATCGAGATTCGTCAGGAATCTTATACCTGGATCGTCCAAGAACTCAGCAGTGATGGAGAAGTGAAAACGGAACCCTCTTTGACACAATACTACATCAAGGAGGATACTATCAACAGATAACAACTTAGACTATTGTAGTCCTGCCGCTCGTAGCACTGTTTCCTGAACTGTGAACTCGTGGTCAAGGGAGCGATCAGGGGATTTTTCGCCCCGAATATCAGCAACAAACGCCCGAAGACTTTCGACGTAACGCGGTCGCGGCTCCACAGGTACTGTCTGCCAACCTTTCGCATATCCGTCCCGCTCCTCGTCAAGACACAATCGTAACGCTGGCGGTTCAAGCGGTTCAAGAATCGCGCTCCCACGTGTCCCGTAGACTTCCAATCGCCTTGATTTGCCCGAATCGACTTCCAACGATGTTGACTCAAGAATCGCTAATGCTCTGGGATATTCAAACACAGCCGCTGTATTGTTTCGATACCACGGTACGTCGTGTCCGTCATGCCTTGAAAAGGGTGTCACCCGTGTGGGTCGTCCCAACAATGCGACGATAATATCGGTGAGATGACAAGCGAGGATAAACATAATGCCGCCCGAGTGTTCACCGAGTGAATCCCAACGTTGCCAATGTGCGTCACTGGAAGGTCCCGATGAGATGCGCCCCCGTACTGAAAAAATATCACCGAGTTTGCCGGAGTTCGCCCAGTCGAGAATAAACTGGAAGCCTGCATTGTATCGGAACATATAACCGAGTTGAACGAGCAGGTTTCTGTCGCGTGCGATGTCTAAAACCTCTCGAAATTCATCAAGGTTATCGCCAGCGGGTTTATCGAACCAAACATGCTTGCCGTGTTCAAGAATCTCCCGTGCAAAGGTGAGATTCTGCGACACACGTCCCTGCGCTGCAATCCCAACGATTGTTTCATCTTCGAGTATTTCTTCTTTGGATGTGAACCAGTGAACGCCGTCATAGACCGAACTTTGACCAAGGGTCTCTCGGACTTCTATTGATGGTTCAAAGACACCGGCGAAATCAATTTCGTCACTTTCCTTCATCACATTGGCTTTCCCTCCAGCATGGTCGTGGGAAATACCGTATTGTGCAAGTCTGATTTTCATGTCCTCTTCTCCTTAGCATGATTACTAAAAACATTGGGTAAAGTATAACATGATTCTATCATAGAATCCATATTGGTTGATGTAAAAAATGAGTGCGATTTTTGCCCATTTGTGCTAAACTCTGTTGATGGTTGTCAGTAATCAGCAGTCAGCGGGCAGCAGGAGAAAAAGTCGGGAATCGGAATTCCCTCCTACAAGAGAATTGTGGCTCGCTTGCAATTCATGGATATGTGCTTTACGATATAGATTATCATTTCACAATTTACGCCCCAAGTCATATTGATTTTGGGTTGGCTGAAAATGTGAACTTCACTTCGGCTTTTAGGCAATTCTGTTGAAAACCACACCGATTCAACTTCAATTCTACACGAAACCGGATTGCCCACTCTGCGACGAGGCAAAGGTCGTGCTGCAAAGTATTGGTGCGAAGACAGCATTTATTGTGATAGAAGAAATTGACATCACGAAAAATCTTGGGTTATTCACAAAATATAAGCATCTAATTCCTGTGCTTGAATTAGATGGACAACAACTTTTTGTGCATCGTGCCACCTATTGGAAGTTAATGTGGAAACTTCGGTGGCACTGGGTTTGGAGGTTTATAACCCCAAATAGGTAGGCAAGGTTTGTAACCTTGCCGATTCTAAAATCTGCCATAAAATTTGCGATAGAAAAGAACAAGGAGATGAATATGGCTTTTCCATCTCATGGTACAACACACCGATCCACGGTAACGGGGACGCGCGGAATGGCGACAAGTGCTCACCCGCTTGCGAGTCTTGCTGGCGCACGTATGTTGCTCGCTGGCGGCAATGCGTTTGATGCAGCAGTTGCAGTGGCTTCAACACTCAATGTCGTTGAGCCTTATATGTCAGGTATTGCTGGCAACGGGTATATGTTGATTTATAGTGCAAAGGAAAAAACACACCGCGTGATAGATTATCTGGGCACTGCGCCTTACGCAGCGACGCTGGATGTCTATCCAACACTCGAAAGTCAGCAAGTCGGCATCCGTGCCGGTATGGTACCCGGTGGATGTGGTGGCTGGCTGGCACTCTTGGACCGCTATGGAAGCATGGATCGCGCCGACATCTTTGCTCCGGCGATTGAATCTGCCGAAAACGGATACGCTGTCACGGTCAAGAATGCGGAGTTCATTGCGGGCGCGCGTCCCTATTTTTCAGAAAGAGCCGAAGAGGTTATCGCCTCACGAGGGAGAACACCACATCCCGGCGAGATTTTGGTGCAGAAGGATCTCGCCCAAACGTTTCGCACAGTTGCGGAAGGCGGGGCAGAGGCGTTCTATCGCGGTGAGATTGCCAAGGAGATTGTCCGTTTTTCGGAGGAAACTGATGGACTGATTACCGAAAAGGATTTGGCTGACTTTGAGGTGGAGTGGCAGGATCCTATCTCCGTTACTTACAAGGATTACGAAGTCTACTGTCCACCCCCACCGTGTTCAGGTTTTCAATATCTGGAGACATTGAATATTTTAGAAAACGATGCCCTCGGTGAACTTGGACACAATACCCCAGAATACTTGCATCTACTGATTGAAGCGATTAAGTTAGCGAGTGCGGATAGAGCCGAATACGCCCCGCGTCCGAACCCACCGATTGAACGGTTGTTATCGAAAGACTATGCACAGGCACAACGCGAACGTATTGGTGAACAGGCTGCAGTCAGTGGTGGTGAGCGGTGGTCGAAGGACAAACTCCCCGGTGAAATCGTCGCTAATGACTGGACAACCGAATGTACCACGCACTTCGACACCGCTGATGCAGAGGGCAACATCGTCGCTGTGACGCAGAGTCTTGGGCAACCCTTCGGCTCAGGTGTGATTCTCGGTTCAACGGGGATGTTCCTCAACAACTTTATGAACTGGTTCGATAGAATTCCAGAGAGTCCGAACGCTGTTGGACCGCATAAACGGATAGAGATGTGTATGTCCCCGTGCCAAGTTTGGAAAGGTGGGAATCCGTTCGCCGCGATTGGCACACCGGGAAGCCACGGTATCCTTCAGACAACGCTGCAGATGGTGTTGAATCTGATTGAACACGGCATGAACGTTCAGGCGGCGATTGAGGCACCACGTATTCGGTTAGTAAACCCCGGTACACATGTCAGTATGGAGGGGCGCATTTCTGCTGCGGTCCGTGCAGCGTTAGAAGCACGCGGGCATGAGGTAGAGGTGTTACCCGATTGGACAGCAACTGTAGGAGGTGGGCACGGTATCGCCTTTGATCCGGAAGAAGGAAGTTTTATGGGTGGTGCTGATCCGCGGCGCGATGGATATGCGATAGGCGTATAGTCTGAGGCTGCCCTTAATTACCGATAAATTTTTCAAACTTCATATTTATCATAAAATTTTTTGAGGAGGAAACATGAAAAGTTTATGTGTTTTGAGCAAATACCTTTTCTTAGCATTCGGACTATTTTTAATTTCTGGTTGTGGTACGATTCAGGACGTAATTCTTTCTGAACCGTCAAGCGAAACGGATACTGCCCCACTTCGCGTAACCATGATATATCCAAGCGATTGCGTTGGTTCCGCGGCTTACTGCACCGCATTCCATATCGGTGTAAGAGCTGCAGAGGAAGAACTTGGCATTACACTAACCGAAGTCAACGGTAACGAAAATGATCCCGTAGCAACAGAGATGCTCATAAGAGAAGCAGCGCAGAATTCGGCACTTGTTTTGACAGCAGGTTATCAGATGGGTGACGTGCTTGCGCGCGTCGCACCGGAATTTCCTGATGTTAATTTTGCGATATTTGATGTTGTGCTTGATATTCCAAATGTGGCTTCTGTGAACTATAAATCCAATGAAGGATCGTTTTTGGTCGGGGCGATTGCGGCTTTAAAATCGGAAAGTAACAAGATCGGCTATATCGGAGGTGCAGATGTCCTACTGTTACAAGAATTTGAAGCAGGTTATGTTGCCGGGATTCACGCAATCAATCCAGACGCGGAAGTCGCTGTGGAATATATTAGCAAGGATGCGACAGGTTTCGGTCAACCTGAAAAAGCAAAGAAACTGGCTTTAGCACAATATGCAAACGGGATTGATGTAATTTACGTTGCTGCTGGTGGATCCGGTCAAGGCGTGCTTGAAGCAGCACAGGAGCAACAAAAGTTCATTATTTGGGTTGACTCCAACGGTAACCATCTTGCGCCAGGAATTGTTTTGACAAGTATGACAAAAGAGATTCCGGCTTCTGTACAGCGCGTCATCCAAGAAGCCGCTGAAGACAATTTTATGGCGGGTATCCGATACTTCGGTATAGCAGATGGCGGTGTCAGTTATGCTGTTGATGAACACAACCAACCGCTGCTTTCGGACGACATCATAACGACTGTTGAATCGTTGAAGGAAAAAATTATTGCTGGTGAAATTGTTGTTCCTGACACGGTTTCTCTCCCGCGCGAGTAATGCCTGACAAGCGTCGGACATTCTTTATAAAACGGAGGATTTTGATGCTTAATCAATACCCGTATCCAGAGTCTGAAGGCAGACGGAATATTGTGATTGGAATATTAGTAACCCTGCTTACATGTGGTATTTATGGGCTTTATTGGCAGTACAAGCAGATGGCGACGCTCAACGCTTGGCTGAAGAAAGATGAGTACTCTTTTTGGCTGTGGTTTTTTCTTTCGATTATCACTTGCGGCATCTTTGGTATCTACTATGAGTACAAGATGGCAAACGGCATTAATACCGTACAGGCTGACAATGATTTGGTGTTCGATTCGAGTCTGCCAATTATCTGTGTTTTGTTAGCGATTTTTGGTGTTGGTATCGCTTCACTTGCCGTTCAGCAGTACCAAATTAACAGACTCTACGAGCAAAATTCCAATGCTTAACCACACGTCTCTCTCGCGTCTATTCCTGATTGGATTGAGTGTAGTAGGACTTTATACCGCAGCGTCTGGATTAGCCCCTAAAGAAGTTTCACTGATTCCGTGTATATTTCATTCATTGACGGATTTGGTGTGTCCTGGGTGTGGGATGACGCGGGCGTGCCTTGCCTTAACGCAGGGACAGTTCGCAGATGCCTGGGGTTACCATCCGTTCTCTTTTTTAATTGTTGGATTGGCTATTGCAGCAGCATTCTTTCCGATGTGGTTGAAGAAGGCGTGGGCTCGTTGTTCGCCGGTCACTCAAAATGTAATTGCCGGCGGCGGAATTGTGTTATGTCTCTCCATTTGGATTCACAAATTGTGGACATAAAGTGCTAAGTGGCTTCTGTTGGTTTTAGATGCAGCGTTGGGTTTCGCTGGGTTCTCCGAGACTTTGAACTTTTTGAAAACTGGACAGGTTCTCGGCGGAAAATATCTGCTTTTCGATGTTCCGCTCTACCCAACCTACATGCCTACTATCTGGCTGATAAAAATTCATTAGGTTTTGAATTCTAATAACTCCGCAGAATTGTTCCTTTCGCACCGACGATCCAACCGGCGTTTTTGAGGAGGTAAATGTCCTGCAAGTTGTGTTGGGCAGGTGTAGGATAGCGGTTCCATGTATTGCCGCTATCGGTTGTGTGAAGGATTAACCCTTTTTCACCGACTGCCCACCCGCGTTTTTCGTCACGGAATGCAATGTCTCGCAGGTTTTGATTCACAGGTGTCCTTTGGCGAGTCCATGTTATTCCGCTATCGGCGGTATGAAGAATCAATCCGTTTGTTCCGACGATCCAACCGTGTGTTAGGTTTGCAAAATGAACAGCGAATAAGGGTTGCTCGACGGTGCTTTTCTGCCGAACCCATCGTTTTCCGCCGTCTTGGGTGTGAAGCACCTCGCCTTCTTCGCCGACAATCCAACCGTGTTCCGTATCGACAAAATAGACACCCCACAGATGTTTATCTGATAAATCCAGTTGGTTTTCCCAACGACTCCCGCCGTTTTCTGTTCGGAGCACAGTGCCTTTTCCGCCGACTGCCCAGCCATGCGTCGTATTGACGAAATGCAGATCCAAGATCCCGGGCGGTGTTTTGCTCTTACCGCGTGCTTGGTGTTGCAGACTCCACGAGGCACCACCACTGCCTGTATAATGCACCTTCCCGATACTGACCGTCCAGCCGTTGTTCGGGGTCATAAAATTAACCTGTGTCAGTGTGTCTGCTGAGACCGATGTCGCCTTCCAATTTATTCCACCGTCAACAGTGGATAGTACTGTGCCTCCAGTGCCGACTGCCCATCCGTGTTTCGTATCTACAAAATGAACACCGTAAAGATGTTCGCCTGTATTGCTTTCGAGTTTTCGCCACTCAAATTGCATTGAATCTTGCGTACAACCAAAGTAGGCAACAATTCCACACAAGATGATAAGCGCGAGGTAGTGTTTCTTCTGCATTTTGATCCTCTCTGGGTAAATTTTTATTGCATCCACTTTTGAATCATGATAAACTACATTATATGGAATTTACTGTGGATTGTCAAGTGCTTATCAGGGGTCAGTAATCGGTAGACGTGGTTTCAAACCTCGCCAGCGAAAATTGGAATTACGGGACAATGGTCTCCGATTGCTGACAACTGTGCACTTATAGCTATAGCAAGTTTCGTGCCGATTTGGCTAATACTGCGCTGACAGGACGCTCTACAGAATAGCCATGAAATTCTGCACAAAATAGGGCATACTTTCGTTCCGAGTTGCACAAAATAGGGCAGAGCTAACGAACCGTTAATGCTCTGGGTTGTCTATCCTCTATGGAGGCATTCAGTTTTCGGTTATGTACATCATCGGTATTGATGGCGGTGGGACGAAAACGGTTGGTATACTGACCACGGAAACGGGACAACACCTCGCGCAAGTGCAATCGGGACCAACAAACTACCACGTCGTTGGCGAGACGAAGACGCGGGAAGTTCTGGAAAGCATCATCGGTAGGCTCTGTGAAAAAGCGGGTGTTCCATCAACGAGTTCCATCCGCTTCTGTTTAGGAATGGCTGGTTTGGGACGTGCCGAAGACCGAAGCGTAATTGGCGGGATTTGTGATGAACTTGGCATCAGCGAGAATCGTATCTTGACACATGATGCCCATATCGCTCTTGTCGGTGGTACGGAGAAACAGGAAGGTATAATTGTCATTTCAGGGACCGGTGCGATTGTCTACGGTATCAATGCTGATGGCAAGGAAGCACGAGCGAGTGGATGGGGATACCTGCTCGGTGATGAGGGGAGCGGTTACGATATCGCCATAAAAGGACTCCGCGCTGTTGCGCGTGCCGCTGATGGCAGAGGTAATTCGACCGAATTGACAAATCAGATTCTCAGTAGACTTGAACTCAGTGAGCCAAGCGAACTGATTCGCTGGGTACACGCTGCGAGTCGAGATGCCATTGCGCAGTTGGCGGAAATAGTGTTTGATACTGCCCAAACAACGGATACGGTTGCAGAAGGTATTGTTGATGAGGCTGCTGATGAACTCGTCTGTGCTGCAGTTAGCGTGATTAAACAGTTGGAATTTATAGAGCCGTTTGATATTATTCTCAGTGGTGGTAACCTCACTCATCAACCGACGTTTGCGGATAAACTGCGCCACCGGTTTGCGAAGGTTCAACCGGAAGCATCAGGGCAACTCCCGAAACATGAACCTGCGTACGGGGCAGTGTTATTAGCACGGGCGACATTGTAACTCAAAATTGTCACCAACGAAGGAACGCATGCAGCCAACAGAAAGTCGAAATCTGAATTCTACGAACATTGATCTAAAGTCAACATCAGAAATCGTTCGGATTTTTCACGAAGAAGATCGGAAAGCGGTTGCAGCAGTAGAAGCAGAATCTAAAGCGATTGCACAGGCTATTGAGTTGTGCGTGGAGGCATTTCGTTCTGGTGGTAGGTTGTTTTATGTAGGTGCAGGAACGAGCGGTAGACTGGGGGTCTTAGATGCCTCCGAATGCCCACCGACCTTTAGCACACCCCCAGAGATGGTTCAAGGGATAATTGCGGGTGGGGACGTTGCCTTGCGGCGCTCGGTGGAGGGTGAGGAGGATAAACCTGAGAGCGGTGCGTGCGCTGTCCGAGCACGGCAACTTACTCCGCAGGATGTGATCGTTGGAATTGCGAGCAGTGGACGGACACCTTATGTTATAGGTGCCTTGAAGGAAGCACACGCTGTCGGTGCGACGACGATGTTTCTCTGCTGTGTTCCACCCCCTGAGGAATTAAGGGAGTGGGTGACACATTTCATTACACCCATCGTCGGACCGGAAATTATTACAGGTTCGACTCGGTTGAAAGCAGGGACAGCCACGAAGTTGGTCCTCAATATGCTGACAACCGTTTCTATGATTAAACTGGGCAAGGTCTACAACAATCTGATGGTAGATGTACACGCCTCTAATACGAAACTGGTCGCGAGGAGCATTCGGATTGTTCAAGCCGTCACCGAAGTAGACGCAGCAACAGCTGAGGCGGCATTAGCAGAGGCGGATGGTCGAGCAAAACTTGCCATTGTGATGCTTACAAAAGGACTAAATCCAACAGAGGCAAACGCACTCTTAGAAAAGCATTCTGGATTTATGAGACAAATTCTTGATTAAAAGTTACGATCCTTGTAACGTGCCTTTTAGGCGCGCAATTTAAAGGAGAAAGTGATGGGTACCAAAGTTGGGCTTGCCAAAACCGGCAGGCGACGTTCTAATGTTTTTGAGGCGTTAGACAATATACGAGCGGAACTCACACCGAAGGTCCGTGAGCAGGTGCTGTTGAAACCGAATTTTCTCTCCAGCACAAATCAACTCGCTTCGTCACATGTGGATGCAATGCGCGGCGCGTTGGATTTTCTGTTGAGCACGCCACAGCCGCCGGAAGAAGTCATTATTGCCGAAGGCGCAAATGAAAAATTTTCTGGTGAGGCATTCCAGATCTTCGGCTATGAAGCACTCCAAGCCGAATACGATGTCCCGATCCAACTCGTGGATTTGCATCAGGAGACCGAATGGACAGAAACCAAGGTTTTTCTCGCTGAACGTAATGAAGATACCGTGAGGATGCCGAAGATAGTCTTGGATTGTCCCTGCACGATCTCCGTCGCTATTGCTAAGACACATGATGCCGGGGTTGTGACGCTCGCGATGAAAAACATGATTATGGGGACGCTGCACAAGGAAGACCGGATTAAAATGCACGGCTACCATAGCCACGCAGATCGGGTGCTCCCACGCGAAGCACAAACACTCAATATTAACCTGCTCCGTGTCTCGCGCCATCTCAGACCCGACATCGCTATTGTTGATGGCACTGTCGGATTACAGGGCAATGGACCTGGTGGCACCGACTCTGTTCCACTCGGTATCGCAGTTGTGAGTGGAGACGTATTTGCAGCCGACGCTGTTACGACAAAAGCAATGGGATTTGAGCCGTTGGAGATTGGACTTTTTCATTATGCAAATGAATTAGGCTACGGCACTGCAGATTTGAACGAGATCGACATCGTTGGACCCGCTGTAGAGACGGTCGCGACATCGTTTAAACCGCATGAAACGGCTGAACTTCAGTTCCAATGGCAGGAAGCAAGTCCGGCAGAATATCTCGCTGCTGACTAACAGAAGGAGATTTATGAAACGTTTTTATAGTGTGTTAATTCTGTGTTCACTCATTCTCACCACGCCGGCATGGGCATGGTGGGGAGGCGGTCACGATATCCTCACACAGGCATCCGTCAAAGCACTTCCCGAAGAGATGCCCGAATTTTTTCGGTCTGCCGAAAAAATGATCGCTCATTGCGTCTACGATCCTGATATATCAAAGGAGCGTGGCACACCGCACGCACGGCAGGCTGAATACGGTGAACACTACATTGATGTAGAATTGCTAAAAGGTCATCCGATTCCAGAGGGACGCGACGCGCATCTTAAATTATGTGCTGAACTGGAGCTTGAACCGCGAAAGATTGGTACATTGCCCTATGCACTGGCAGAATGGACGGAACGGCTCGCTGTTGCTTTCGCAGAGCATCGCAAGTGGCCCGATAACCCGATGATTCAACACAAATGCTTTCTCTATGCTGGCTTCCTCGCACACTATGCACAGGATATGTGTCAGCCTTTGCACCTAACCATTCATTTTGATGGGATTAGGCAAGAGGACGGCACGCGCCTACATGCCGGTATCCATGAGAAAGTCGATTCAGCAATTGAGATGTTGAAACTGAACCCAACAGAACTCGCGAAAACACAAAAAGTAGAAGCTGTCGGCGAGTTGATGCCTGCGATAGTGAAACAAGTCGAAGCCGGATTCAGTTTGGTGGACAGTGTTTACGCAATCGCGGAAGATTGGAAAAATTTGAAAGATCCAACACCTGCCTTGGTTGATTTTACGAATGACCGGGCACGTGAATCCGTGCGTTGGACGGCTTCGCTCTATTTGACTGCGTGGGAACTTTCCGAAGGCATCAGGCTTCCCGGTTGGCTTGACCGCGCAAAAAACGACCAATAACCGACACCTCTTAAAAAGGAGAAATAACTTTGTTACAACAGTGGAAACCTGACCCAACTTTTTACCCGTCCCCTAAAATGGCGATTGAGGCACCTATTGAAGATGTCGCTTATGTCGCTGCACCGAGAGATGACGACAACCCCGACGCGATGTGTGTGGTTGACCTCAATAAAGCATCTGATACCTACGGCGAGATTGTTCATAGATTGGAACTCGGCGTTCGTGATGAAATTCATCACTTCGGTTGGAACGCCTGTAGTGCAGCACTCTGTCCATACGCACCGCACCCTTATATAGAACGGCGTTACCTCGTTGTGCCAGCACTACGGGGTTCCAGTATCTACATCCTTGACGTGAAAGAAGACCCCAAGGCACCGAAACTCATTAAAACTTTGGACGCTAATGAAGTTGAGTCGCGTTCTGGATATACCCGTCCGCATACGGTGCATTGTGGTCCCGAAGGGATCTATGTCAGTGCTTTGGCTTCAGCCGGTTCAGAGGAAGGACCTGGTGGTATTTTCCTCATGGATCACTATAACTTCAATATCCTGGGGCAGTGGGAAGTAGAACGCGGTTCGCAATCGCTCTCTTACGATTTCTGGTGGCACTTGGGTTATGATGTTGCCGTCACCAGTGAGTGGGGATATCCTGCGATGATTGAGAACGGGGTGAGCCTCGAAGATTTAGGTGAGCGCAAGTTCGGGCATAAAATCCATATCTGGGATATCCGACACCGGAAGAACATCCAAACGTTGGATTTGGGCGATGACTATCAGATGATCTTAGAGTTACGTCCTGCACACGATCCAACGAAGGCACACGGATTCGTCAATGCCGTGTTGAATATGAACGATCTCTCCAGTTCAATTTGGACGTGGTACAAAGATGGAGACGATTGGGCGATTCAAAAGATTATTGATATTCCGGCGCAGGTACCTGAAAATCCGGATGACTTACCTCCGGCATTGAAGGATATTGGAATGATACCGCCGCTCGTTACCGACCACATCCTCTCGTTGGACGATCGGTTCCTGTATGTCTCTTGCTGGGGTACCGGTGAGATGTTGCAATACGACGTATCCGATCCGTTTAACCCGAAGCACACAGGAACTCTTAAAATCGGTGGAATTACAAAATCGCATCCACACCCGGCTGCTGGACCCGTCAGTGGCGGTCCGCAGATGGTTGAATTGAGTCGAGATGGTAAGCGTCTCTACTTCACCAATTCCCTCTATGTCGCGTGGGACAACCAGTTCTATCCGGACGGCGCAAATGGATGGATGGTGAAGGCTGATGTGAACGTGGAAGACGGCGGGTTGGAATTAGATCCCGACTTCTTCGTGGACTTCGGCGAGAGTCGTGCCCATCAGATTCGGTTGCAAGGTGGCGACAGTTCTTCTGATACCTTCTGTTATCCGTAAGGTATGAAAGAAAACAATAGGACGGAAGAAAGGGGCTATTGCCTGCAATAGCCCTTTTTAACGCAGTTCAAGCCTTCGACAACGCTGAAGGCGTATCTACGGCGAGGGATCCGGTTTAAGAATCTCGCCTGAACACCCCGTTAGGAAAATTAAAAATATGGACACTGTCTCATGGTTGGGCTACACGCTCCTCGGCGTATATCACGGTATTAATCCGGGGATGGGATGGCTTTTTGCAGTCGCTTTAGGCATGCAGGAAAAACGGAGAAGCGCGGTTATCGGTGCTCTTTTTCCAATGGCACTTGGACACGCAATATCCATCGCAGTCGTGGTTTTCGTCATCGCCTTGGCACAACGGCAGCTGCCGGAAGATGTTCTTCGCATTGCCTGTGCCGTTATATTGTTCGGCTTTGGTGTGTACAAATTTTTCAGCGCGCGGCACCCGAAATGGGTCGGAATGCGTGTTAACTTTAAAGACTTAACGATCTGGTCCTTCCTGATGGCATCGGCACATGGGGCGGGCTTGATGTTGGCACCGCTTTTGTTAAGAACGCCTGCTGCGGAGGCTTCAGGGCACATGCACCACGCCCCTGCAAATATGGCTGATAACGCTGCGATGTTATTATCGGCAGTCGGGGTCCATACGCTCAGTTTTCTACTTGTAACGGGGATTGTAGCAGTCATCGTTTACGAAGTGGTAGGGCTTGCGCTGCTTCGCAAGGCGTGGTTTAACATGGATCTGCTATGGTCGATCGCTCTGATGATTGCCGGTGTTGTTATCCTTTTCTGGAAGCATTAAGATTCTGACTTAATCTGCTCAGGAAGTAATTTCACCCCATACCTCTCATGCAATGCACACAGGTCGGCGAAGTCTGTGTCTGTCAAAGTGTACCCAGTGTGTGAACGCACCTGGTAATCTACCGATAGACACCGTACTTTCCGTCCTCCAATCGAACCTACAGCGTTCAATTCTGATTCGGTGATAACCCAATCGATCTCGCCGGGCCCGTAGACTGCTCCACCCTCTTCGGTAGGTTCGATAACGTGGAAATCAATCTTCCCGTGCAATCGGTGTCCCATCACGAAGTTTCGATCCTTACGGTCATCAGTATGGATGTCAACAAAGCCTCGCTCAGAGAGTGCCTCGGTGAGTATTGCTGAATCTTCCCATGAGATGATAATATCCAAATCTTGGTGCTCTCGGGTGCATTCGCCTAACAAGGCATCAACACCCCATCCACCGTCAATCCAGACTTTGATACCGAGTTCATCAAACAGATCGAGAAACCAGTGAACCATGTCAACTGTCATAAGATTGGCACATTCGGTGTCAGTGAGGAGATTGCTTGTTGCCATCAGCACGCGCATCGGCAACCTCTAATGTCATTTCAAAGTAGGCGACAGCCTGTTCTTGGGATACCGTTGAAAAATCATCAAGGAACTTGTTGAGCGAGTCGCCTGCCGTTAGATATTGAATCAAAATCTCGTGGCACACGGGTACCGGTGAAAACTAAGGCTCCGTTCATCACTTTTGGATTGCGTGAAACGATCTGTTCCTTTTTCATTGGTGAACCTCCTTGAATCCTTGAAAAAATTTATATAAAATCTCTCTTTAGAGGACCTTCAACGCGGCTTCATATTTGTCTTTAACGAGGTCTTGAACGTCCTCTCGCAACTTCTGCCAACTCCGTTGGAGTTTTGCCTTAACCCACATCCTACCTTCATCAATTCCCATTCCATGATGGATGTAAGCCAAATATAAAAGTGAAGGGACTCCGTCAATATGGGACATGGCATCGGCATTAGCGAGACATGCCCCCTCTGCACTCCGATGTTTTACTGTTACACTCGCTCGGTGTGTTGCGATAGCGTCCTTGACAGCTTCCGTTTTTTCTTCTGGATAGCCGAAACGCTTAAGGAGTTTCTCTGCTTCAATCGGACCGTGAATGTGATGATCGGCGTAGAGTGCTTCGTCCTTTATGCTGGCGTAATCGTGGAGCAACGCCGCGAGTTCGACGATTTCGAGGTCAGCATTAAAGCGTGGGGCAAGTTGTTTTGCATTTTGAACCATCGGTAGGATGTGATGGGTCCAAATGTCATAACCGAAGATGTTGGTGTCAGCAGCACAAGCCTGTTCAACAATCTGTTCAAGTCTGTTTTTTATAGTTTCAATCACGCGGAGTTTCCTTTTTTAGCTATGAGCTCATAAGTCATTTTCAGCAATATTAAGAATACCATAAAACTGAAACTTAGACAATTGAAAGTTGTGTCTGATAGAAATTGCGCGATCGCTTCTATGCATTCCAGAATGAAACGTTTGCTTTTTTTTCCCAACTGTGCTATAATTTTTTTCGGTTTACACAAGATTTTAATTCCTCTTCTCAATATGCGCTTGAAAACAACGCTCTTAAATTGAAACTATCAAACTGCACCCAAAAAGGAGTACTTTATTTGATGAACCTATATGGAACAACGTATGACAGAATGCAACTGCTTCGTCACGTTGGAGATGTGTCACAAATTGCCCATGCCAAGATGTACCAGCTGACAGATGGCAACGAAAAGGGTGTTGACGCAATCGACTTCCGAACAGGTAGCGGTCTTAACTTCACTGTACTGCCGAGTCGAGGGTTAGATATCTCTTATGCGGAGTATCAGGGTGTTCCCCTCTGTTGGCGTTCAAGTACGGGTGATGTGAATCCCGCGCATTACGAACCCGAAGGACTCGGCTGGCTACGGGGTTTTTACGGTGGCTTGCTGACGACCTGTGGGATGCGGCAAGTCGGCGTGCCGAATGAAGATGACGATGAGGCATTAGGGCTTCACGGCAGAGTCTCATATACCCCGGCAAAAAATGTTTGGGTCGATAGCCGGTGGGAAGGACAACGCTACATGCTATGGGCACAAGGCAGGGTTAAAGAGACCGCTGCTCTGGGCGAAAACCTCTCTCGCACGCGTAGAATTTGGACTGAGTTAGGTTCGCGTACGTTGCATGTTGAGGATATTGTCGAGAACTTGGGATACCAAGATTCACCACACATGTACCTCTTCCATATTAATGTTGGGTTTCCAATCCTTACACAAGACAGCGAACTGCTTGCCCCCTCCTCACAGGTCACACCACGCGACGAACACGCTGCCGCAAGCTTGAATAATTATAATCTCTGCGACCCGCCAACTGTTGATTTCCAAGAGCAGGTTTTCTACCATGAAATGGAACCCGATGTTGATAATCACATACACGTCGCGCTTGTAAACCGAAGTTTTAACAATGGGCAAGGTATCGGCGTATCGGTACGCTACCACAAAACGCAATTTCCACGCTTTGTGCAGTGGAAAATGTGTGGCGAAGGCACCTATGTCCTCGGCTTAGAACCGTCGAATTGTGGTGTAGAGGGTAGGGCAAAAGAACGTGAACAGGGTGCCCTACAGTATATTGAACCCGGCGGACGCAGACACTATGAAGTTGAAATCGGTGTATTAGCCTCCAATGCGGAGATTGATGCACTTCAAGAAAAAATTACACAAACCCAAAATTGATACCACTTAGGACTTACGCAATTTGCTGATGAGTCCTTACAACCCGCACGCCGTTGGTGAGGCTCTAAACCTCGCCAGCAAAGGGTGCTGTGTAAGTCCTGGCGACTAATTTAGTGAGGACGTACCGATAGGTTGTCCCACGTTTCAGGAGAAATTGATGATGAAGAAATGTTTGTCTTTACCCCTTATTGTACTAGCATTACTGGCGACGTTTGTATTCGTTGGTTGCGGCGCGAAAGAGACACCCCCGACACCCGCTATCGCTGAAGCACCACCTGTACAAGAATCGGACGAGAACCACGAAGAACGGGAAACTGTAGAACAGAAATCAGAAGAAGCACCGGGAGAATTACACGCTGCTGAAGACGGAATAGAGCATGAAACTAAGCCTGAAGAGGTAATGCCAACGGTAGAAATTCCGAGCAGCAGTGTTTTACATCTGATACCCCAACAAACATTTGGGATCATTTATTGTCCGAGTTTGGCTGAATTAGACGATCGGGTTAATATGTTGGCGATGGACTTGATGCCAACTGCTGAAAACCCAGAGATAATTGCCACAATTTTGGCGGATACCTTCGGGGCTGGTTTTGAAAGTCTCGCTGAATTACAGGAAATTGGGCTGGATCTGGATCAAGATTTTGCAATCTTTATGACCTCCTTGGATCCACCTGATATCTCTGCAACCGTACATCTAACAGATTCCGGAGCCATGAAACAGGTAATTGAGGCGGAAAGCGAAGGGACTCCCGCCACGGAATACAACGGCGTAAGCTATTGGAACGCGGCTGGGGGCGGGGGCAGCTTTGCTATTATAGATGACATTCTCGTTTTCACGCGGTCTCCTGAGGTCTGCGAAAGCGTCATTGATACTTACAACGGAACGAAGCAATCTATCACAACAGATTCGGTTTACAGTTCGTTTCTCGGTGATGTTTCAGAGGGGAAGGCACAACTTGCGGTGCACTTTAATTTTGAGTCAATTGCGCCTGCCTTGAGTGCTTCGATTGAAGAGCAGTCGGAATCAATAAAGGATGGTCTTGAAAGCGATCCTGCCGTCATGGCGGCAGCACCCTTTTTTGAGGGTATGTTTGCCACAGTGATAGACACGCTTATGCAGCTGGAATCTCTAAGCGCGACGCTTGTAGTGGAAGGAACCGATGTACAACTCTCACCGTTCTTAAAATTTAAAAGCGAGGGTAAAATTCAGAACGTGCTAAAAGAGATGGTTCCTAATGAATTAACACGCCTCGGTGAACTCCCAAATCGTGCGTTTATGAATGGTGCTTTTCAAGGTAAGCCCGAGTTGATGGTTCAGATGAGTATGTTCTGGTTAAAAATGTTCTCACAAGACGCTGACCCTGAACAGGCTGAGATGCTTGAGTCGCTTATTAAACAGTCGGAAGACTTTTATGAGGCTCTGGCTGAGGAATGGAGTTTCTCCGCTAATTTTGGTGATAGTATCTTCCCTGATTATTTAATTGTCTATGGACTGAAAGATGAACAGCATGCGAAAACCTACATGGAAGAAGTATTGCTCAAACAACTCCTAGGAGATGTTCCCAGCCTCAACAGGTACGAAGGCGCGCATCAAGGTGAATCCACGATGCACAACGGCGTTGAGATCAAGAGTTACGTCTTCCCTAATTTCGATGCTGTCCTTGGAGAGATGCCCCCTGAAGCCGCTGGATTGATGCCCGATGAATGGCATTGGTACTATGCTTTTGCGGATGATCAATTGCTGATGGCTACCGGAAGTCAAGAGTTAATAACGATGAGCCTGGACAACAAAGCAGGGATCGATACCGGACCTCGTTTCTCTGGAGAGCCAAGTTATGAAAAACTCGTCGCGACCTTGGGATTGGAAAATAACCTATTTTTAGCAATTTCACCAATGACCATGGTTAAAGACCTTTTACCGATTATAGCGGAGATGTCGGATCAAAATAGTGCTGCAATGATGCAGATGTTGTCCGGAATGTTTATGAATCTACCGGAGAACTATAGCATCGGTTTTTCTGCTAAAGTGCAAGATGGCGGAATTGGTACGAAGCTGCTACTCACCCTCGGTGATTTCAGGCAGCTTATGCATACCTTTGCGATGATACAAAGTATGGGACAAATGCAGTAGATATGTTTTTAACTCGCTCATAACCTGGTTGTGGGCGAGTTTTCTTTTATCAAACCTGAGTTTCAAAATAAAAGGCGATGCGGTTGGAAACCGCCCGGGGATCCCTCAAACAGGTTGATTGTCAAAGTCCATATCTCCTCAATCCTCCAACCCTCAATATCCTCCTTATCATGGAGGTAGAGGGATTTTCTTTAACGAGTAGTCTGTCCGGTTTAAAATTGGGGGGACCCGCCGCTCGTAGTAGGGAACCATTCATTGCCCGCTTCTGAGCGGTTCTCACTGCAAAGCAGTGCGATAATGCGCTTCGCATTTGGGCGAGTACGCCGCAAAATCACACGACTACGCACTAATCTATCTATAATTTAAAGTCGGATAGTTCTTCCGAAAATAGCGGTGAATCACAAAAGGTTCTATAAGGGCATTATCTATATTTGTTATTTTAATTGTAAAAAAATACCCCAAATTAACCAACGCTTAAACCCTGATGGCTATTGACTTTATATCCATTTAAAATTTGACAAAAAATAAGATTTTTGATAATATACATTCTTAACTTCTGTGAAAATGTGAAGTTGGTGAACGCCTTATAACAAGCATTTTCCAGCGTGAATTTGGCACAGAATTTTTTGGAACCCTTCCGCATCTGGCATCTTATATTAAACTCACGCTATAACAGGATATACGCAAAATCGGGGAATTATGCCTATGATGACGCGATAAGTGCGGTTAGGAGGGAAATCCGCAGAAATACCCAAGCACAAACACCGCACCTACCAGGGAATTGCGTAAGTCCTAACTTAACTCACATTATTACCTACCTAAGGGAGAAAAGCTGGTGTATAAACAAATAAGTTTCATATTCAGTTTCGGCATCATATTTTTGCTAATCGTTTCTCCGTTCGCGATGGGAGCTGATACAACCGAAGAGGGGGCAGAAACAGTTGAGGCTGCGGCACCTAAGAAAAGCCCCATTAAGATTGGCGGGGCAATGCGCGTAAACTACGCCTACGGCACCTATGGCGATGACGATAACCCACATCCCCGAGGCGAAAAAATCGGCGATGTTGACCTTGAGATTTTTCGTCTCAATGCTGATCTCGACTATAACAACATCCTCAGTCGACTTGAATACCGGTGGTATGATGGCTACAGTATGATACACACCGCATGGTTAGGGTACAATTTGGGGGATTTCGGCACACTTAAGGCGGGAATTGTTCGGGCACCCTTTGGACCGAGTCCTTACGGCGTTTCTACGAGCTGGTTTTTTGACCAGCATTTTTATGTTGGGCTCGCCGATGACATGGACTTAGGAGTCACATGGAATGATACCTTTGATAAGCTGACGCTTGATGTAGGTTACTATCCTATGAGTGATCCTCAGTTGATAAAGTATAGCAGTCTGGCGAGTTCTCGCTACAGTTATGATGTCGTCAAATGGGAAGAGAAAGCGGATGCAAAGGGAAATGTTGAGTGGGGTGCTGGTGAAAACGGCTTTGATGAACAACACCAATTTAACGTTCGCGCAATCTATTCTCTTGAGAACATCGTAGATGTCGGTGTATCGTTACAATACGGATTATTGAAGGGAACGAATGTTGGGAACGATGATGGTGGTAACCACTATGCCTTCTCCGCACATGCGAAGAACACCTTCGCGGACTTCACCCTCTTTTCACAATTCTCTTATTATGCACATAATATCACTGATGATACGCCTTGGGGCACTGGAGACCTAATTCCGATGGGGGCTTACGACTTCGCCTGGCCAGTCGCCTCCAAGGGGTTAATACCCGCGTTATCGCTGCGATACGGTGGTATAGACACCTCAAGTATCTCATGGATTGACAGTGTTACGCCTTATGCAGAGTGGAGCACCATCCTCAAAACGGTAGATGACTACAACCCCAGTATGCTCGTGACACTCGGTGCAAGTTGGACGGTCTTGGGCGCGCTCTATGTGTATAGTGATTTCGCACTCTCCGACGGTAACTTTTTTGTCGGTAACACTGGAGACGACTACGGGAATATTCTTACAGGGGTGAATCATGTTGGTGCCAACGGAAATAACGTGTTGCATTGGCGACTTAATTTCAACTTCGGTTATTATTTTTAAGTAGTTGTCAGTTTTCAGTTAAGAGGCAGATTGTTACTGATAACCCTCTTAACCGACGACTGACGGTTTCCAATGGCTGACAACTATTTAAAAAAGGAGAATTTTGAAATGCGCGAAGAAGGACAACAACCACAACACATGCAGGAGAGAGAGTACAAGAAGTTATTCGGTTTAGAGATTTACCTGACACCTGTATTTGTGATTTCCGGTATCGCTATCATTGTTTTTATCGTCGGTTCCCTCATTTTCCAAGAGGGGGCAACAAAACTCTTTGGTGATCTCCGCGTCTGGCTCACCACGAACCTGGATTGGCTGTTCATGATTACTGCTAATCTCGTTTTTATCTTTTGTCTGGTCGTCGCATTTTCGCCACTCGGTAAAATTCGTCTCGGTGGTGCAGATGCGAAGCCCGAATATTCCTACTTAACTTGGCTCGCTATGCTTTTTGCTGCAGGCGTGGGAATTGGACTTCTCTTCTTTGGTGTCTCGGAACCGGTTACCTATTTTCAGGGGGGTAGCTATTCGCCGCTGGGGACAGAAACGGTGTACGACCCAGAGACAGCCTACAACGCTGGAAATGTCCCCAACGCTGGGGATCCCAAGGTTCAAGCGGCGGCTTCCTTGGGTATAGCGACGACGGTCTTCCACTGGGGTTTACAAGGATGGGCGATCTACGGTGTCGTTGGACTCGCCCTCGCGTTTTTCGCTTATAACCGAGGTTTGCCACTCCTTATCCGATCTGCGTTCTATCCGATATTCGGTGACCGGATCTGGGGGTGGCCCGGACATATCATTGATACCTTTGCCATATTCGCAGGTATTTTTGGACTCGCGACCTCGCTCGGTTTAGGCGTACAACAGGTAACCTCCGGTCTCAACCATCTATTTGGAATACCAGCGAACTCCGTCACCATGGTTCTCCTGATTGTCGTGATTACAGCCATCGCGCTGATCTCGGTGATGACGGGTATTAATGTCGGTATCAAACGCCTCAGTCAGTTCAATATAATTCTCGCCTTTTTATTGTTGGCGGCTATTATCCTTCTCGGGCCGACACTCTACATTTTCCGTAGTTTCTTCACTGGGATTGGTACCTATATCATGAAGATTGTGCCGCTCAGCAACTGGATTGGTCGCGAAGACACCGGCTTCTTTCACGATTGGACAACATTCTACTGGGCATGGTGGATCGCTTGGGCACCCTTTATCGGCACATTCATTGCTCGCATTTCAAAAGGACGCACAGTTCGCGAATTTGTAATCTTTGTCCTGCTTCTCCCTACCGTATTATGTCTAATTTGGTTTAGTGCCTTTGGTGGCACTGCTATTCATCAGTTCCTCACTGGCGGTTACACAGGCGTAACCGAAAACGTTGAGATATATAATTACGAACTTGCCCTGTTCAAAATGTTTGAAGGTCTTCCATGGACAATGCTGCTCTCCTGTGTCGCTATGACGTTAACAATCATTTTTTTCGTTACTTCATCAGATTCCGGCTCTTTGATTATTGACATCATCGCAGCCGGTGGCAAGGTTGACGCGCCGATACCGCAACGTGTGTTCTGGTGTACTGCGGAGGGATTAGTTGCTATCGCACTTTTACTTGGTGGAGGACTGAAAGCATTACAAGCTGCTTCTCTCGCGACGGGCTTCCCGTTTGCGATTGTGCTATTGGGCATGGGAGTCTGCGTCTGGATCGGGCTTAGTAAGGAGGCACGTCAATCTTAATAGCAATTGGCTGTTAGCATGCTTCGCAGTGAGAACAGTCAGAAAACTGGTGTCGGTTGTCGGCGGTTAGTTAAGAGGTTTGATTAAGTCAAAGACCTCTTAACTAACCGCCGAAAGCCTACCGCCGAAAGCCTATAAATATGAATACAACAGAATTAGAATTTGAAAAACCACTGATTGAGTTAGAACGGCATCTTGCCCAATTAAATGCTTTTTCGGAAACGCATCCTGAGTTAGACCTCAAGGATGGGATTACCGCACTAAAGGAGAATGCGGACACGCTCACAAAACAGACGTTCCAAAATTTAAGTCGCTGGGATAAAGTGCGGTTGGCAAGACATCCGCAACGTCCGCAAGCCTCCTTCTATATTGACTCGCTCCTTGATGAACCCGTTGAACTCCACAGTGATAAACTCTACGGCGATGACCGCGCGCTCATCGGTGGCTTCGCATGGTTTGACGAGCAACCTGTCGTTTATCTTGCCCAACAGAAAGGCACGAACCTTCAAGAGCGGCAGGAGATGAATTTCGGTTACACACATCCAGAGGGCTACCGCAAGGCAAGACGGTTGATGCAGTTAGCAAATAAGTTCAACCGTCCCTTAATCTGTTTTGTTGATACGCCAGGCGCACATTTCGATCTCCGTTCTGAGGAATATGGACAGGCGATGGCGATCGCTGAAAATCTTGCGGAGATGATGACGATGCGTGTCCCAATTCTCGTCGTTATTATCGGTGAAGGCGGAAGTGGCGGTGCTTTGGCAATCGCAGTCGGAAACCGTGTTTTGATGATGGAGTATGCCGTCTACTGTGTCGCGCCCCCCGAAGCCTGCAGTGGCATTGTGTGGAAGGACAAAGGCGAACACGCGCCAGAGGCAACGGAAGGTTATAAACCTACCGCCCCCGATCTGCTTAAATTGGGAATCATTGACCAAGTTGTTCGAGAACCGCTCGGTGGTGCACATAGGAATGCAGAGGCTTCTGCACGCAATGTCAAACGTGCAGTGCGAAAACACTTTACCGAATTGATGCAGATGACCCCTCAACAGCTCATCCAACAAAGATACGAACGTTACCGACACATCGGGCTTTATGGCAAAGATACTGCTTGAATAGTTATCAGTTAACATACCTTGCAGTGAGAGTCGTTAAGAGGGTTTCCTTTGGTTGGAGGAGATACCTCTTTAGAAGCTAACAGTGAAAAAGGGCTTTGTGTAACCCAAACCTCTTGTAACTGACAACCGATGACTGACAACTGATGACTAAAACACATGAAAATACGAACGATTACGACAGGTATTCCACTCCCTTTTTCTCCTTACCAACTTCAACGTGCGGCAAAATTTAACACCGCCTGTCAAACCTGCTTTGAAGCGAACGGTTACGAAGTCCAAACGACACGTGTCAGCTGCCAAATCTGGGATGAGGCACGGGATATAGATACAATCCTTACATTAGAGTCCGATGCACAAGCATTGGGAATTGAATTCCTTAACTTAGGGACAATCCTACCGCAAAAGCGATATACAGAAACGCATCTCACTCGTGTTGCCGATGTGATTGTCCAAAGTGAGATGCTCTACGCCACCGTCACCCTTACGACACAATCTGGACGTATGGCATCGGATATTACTGAAAATACTGCGGACATAATCCGACAGATCGCACATCGCACCGATGCTGGCTACGGAAACCTTCGTTTTGCAGCGTTGATGAACTGCCCGCCAAATACGCCCTTCTTCCCAGCAGCGTACTGGCACGACACTCGAACTAACTTCAGTATCGGATGGCAGGCTGTGGACTTTGTGCAAAACGCTTTCACAGATGCCCCGAATTTAGAAGTCGGCTTGCAAAACCTGAAAACCGTCATGGAAGCGGAAGGACAAAAGATTGTTGCCCTGGCACAAACGTTGGCGCAGGAATGGGGCATAAAGTTTGTTGGTATAGACGTATCGCTCGCACCGATGGGCGATGAAAGCATCGCTTACGCCATGGAACAACAACTCCCCGGTTATTTTGGCGAGCGCGGCACATTGACAGTCGCTGCCGGTCTGACCCGCACACTCCAATCCCTCGAACTGCCGCTTTGTGGATACTCAGGATTAATGCTCCCTGTCCTTGAAGATGTCGGTTTGGGAGAGCGGAGTGAAGCGGGTTATTTTAACCTCGACAGTCTTCTCCTCTATTCCACTGTCTGTGGGACGGGGTTGGATACAATTCCGATACCCGGCGATGCTTCAACCTCTCAGATTGCCTCTATTCTGACGGATGTCGCCATACTCTCCATACAGTTGAACAAGCCGCTATCGGTACGCCTTTTTCCGGTTCCGGGATGCGACGCAGACTGCATGACAGAATTTGATTCCCCCTATCTAACAAATACCACAGTGATGAAAATATAATCAATAATCCTCCGTTACGAACAGCGCGACTCGGTTCTCCCACAGCGAATTGCCCCAATCGCTGATTGTTGGTTACTGATAACTGACAACCGATAACTGAAAACTAATTACCAACTTTTTCCCTTGCGAATTGTCACAACATTTGATAAGATGGCGTGAATGGAATTTAATGAGCCTTGTCCATCCAATTGATGTCTATCGGAGGTATTCACAATGTATATGCGACATTGGTTACAGAGCCCTTCAAGCCTGACACACGGTAACATCATTAAGCGCGAGATATTTAGCAAAAGCAACGGAGACGCTACAGATAAAGAGGGCGCGATTCTGAGGTATGTTGATAGTTTCTCTCGATGCTATCTTGAACCGAAAATATCTTCAGTTCCTACGGCATTAGATGATCGACAACTTATCTTCTACATTGTTGACGGCTCCGGCGTATTTGAGGCAGGAGACTTAAAACAGCAGGTTGGAGAAGGGGACGCGATCCTTGTCCCGCCCGGCCTCAACCACGTTCTGAATAACTTGGAAGATGCACCGTTAGAATTTTTGATATTGGAAGAAGTGCTTCCGGACGGCGTAGAGGCACCACGCAAGGATGCACTCATCAGAAACTATCGCGAACGCCCCTTGGGACAAGGACATTGGACACATCTCGTACATCCGATTTTCGGTCCAGATGACGGCTTAGTGACGCTGCATTCAGTGCTGATGGTGCGGATTGAAGCGATGCAAACACCCGATACACATGGACACGGTCCTGATATGGATGAGGTCTGGTATATGCTTGAGGGTAATGGCATTCACGTTGTCAGCAGGAATGTTTATCGTCAGATGCCGGGCGATGCTGTCTCTGTGGCCTCATCAAATCCAGGGCATAGCCTTATCAATGACACGGATGAACCGCTTAAGACCTTCTACTTTGCACGCTACGATCGCTAAAAGGAATGACTATGGCTGACAAACCACACGTTCTGCTCATCTCAACTGACCATTGGCCCAACTCGCTTTTAGGTGTCAGCGGACATCCGGCTATCCAGACACCAACGCTTGATTCGATCGCTCGTGCTGGTACCCGTTTTACGCGCGGATACAGTGAATGTCCGGTCTGTGTTCCAGCGCGAAAGACGTTGATGACCGGCGCAACAACGCGGACCCACAAAGACAGGGTTTTCAACGATCGGAAGGATATAGGTGGGCTACCGACAATTGCACAGACGTTTCGCAATGCAGGGTATCAGGCTTACGCCGTCGGTAAACTGCACGTCTATCCTCAACGTGACCGCATCGGATTTGACGATGTACTGTTAGGTGAGGAAGGCAGATTACAATACGGCGTGGTTGACGATTATGAACTCTTCCTCGGCGACAGAGGGTATGCGGGTCAGCAGTTTGCCCACGGGATGTGCAACAACGATTATCTCAACCGTCCTTGGCACCTTCCCGAAGACTGCCATGTCACGAACTGGAGCACGCAGCAGATGGTGCGGATGATTAAACGCCGCGATCCGACCCGTCCCGGGTTCTGGTACCTTTCCTACTGCCACCCGCACCCGCCTTTGGCACCGCTTCAATGCTACATGGACATGTATCGCGATATTGACGTGGATATGCCCTATTGCGGTGAGTGGGCTAAAGAAACTGAAAATTTACCTTTACCCCTCAGATCACGCCAGGGGCAGAATTCGCTTTACAATGAAGACCTAATCCGTTCCGCACGCCAAGCGTTTTATGCACTCTGTACGCACATCGACCATCAATTGCGTGTCGTTATTGGAACTCTACGGGAAGAGGGCATGCTGAACAACACGATTCTGTTGCTCACGTCAGACCACGGTGATATGCTCGGCAACCATCAGATGTGGGCGAAACGACTCTATTATGAAGATTCCGCCAACGTCCCTATGCTCCTTGTCGGTACGGCAGGCGATGAACGGGTCGGGCATCATAGAGTTGATGATCGGCTTGTTGGATGGCAGGATGTTATGCCGACGCTTCTCCACCTTGCAGGTATCGATATCCCAGATACGGTGGATGGAATACCAATGGTAGGCGACGAAAAGCGCGAGTGGCTCTATGGTGAATGTGGCGAGGGTGGAAGTGCAACCCGAATGATTCACGAGGGACGTTTTAAGCTTATCTACTACGCTACCGGTAATTACCGGCAACTCTTCGATCTGGAAGAAGATCCGAGAGAGTTAAACGATCTCGCCAATTCACCTGCGCATGCTGAAGTACTTAAGCGATTAACGAATCACTTAATCGGTGAACTCTATGGCAGTGATGAAGACTGGGTAGAAAATGGCAAACTCATCGGTCTGCCCGATCGTGAGTATCGTCCGTCTCCCAATCGTGCTTTATCGGGCCAACGTGGACTTCATTGGCCACCATCGCCCTCTACAGGGCGTTAAAGAAAACTGCTAAAAATCTTGACAAAGTTTTTAAAAGCAACTATATTAACGTATTGGAAATTTCTTCGTTAGGGCATAATTTGTAAGCCCGTATTAATCCTTAACGCGAACAATTAAGAAAGGAAAATAGATGTTAGCAGAAATACGTCAAAGAGAAGGGGTTATTGTTATTCGACCCACCGGCCGCATGATCGGTGCGGCAAATGCTGAAATTAGAGAACAAATTAATGAGGAATTGGAGGAGCATTTTGACTCTCCAAAGGTTATTTTTAACCTTGAGAATGTTACCCGCATGGATAGTAGTGGTCTCGGGACGTTAGTCTCTGTAAACGTGACTGTTTCCCGCAAAGGTGGACGTACCGCACTCGTCAATGCAGGCGCGCACATCCGTAACCTTCTCATTCTCGGTCGCTTAATGAGCGTTTTTGAGAATTACAATAGCGAAGAAGAGGGAATCCTCGCTCTAACCTCTGAGGAGAGTTAGTAAAAGGGGTGGAGCCATTTAGTTCCCTTGACGCGACGATAAGCGCAATCAAAGTTAAATGGCTCTGACAGGCAGCGTAATCCCCTTCGCGCTTAGGAAAGTTTTCAAGAGGAACCAAAATACGAAAAAGGAGATTTATGGCAAATCAGGATCTTCCGACGCTCACCGTCGATGCAGGTTTTCACGATCGAGACGGGTGTCCGGTTAGTGTTGACATTGACCATCCCGGCGTGAGTCAACTTCACGATCATGCCGTCATCTTGACAGATGTTGCGTCCGGTGATGCCATCTCAGCACAGTGTTACGCTGGCGAAGATGGTATTACGACTTTAACTTGGATACTTGATGGACTCGCCGCCGGTGACGCACGCACCTATACCCTTTCGGAGGGAAGCGTCGCTGGAGAGACAGGCGTTCAGTTAAAAGACGAAGCCGAAACAATCATTGTCACGCTCAATGACCGGCACTTCACAACATTTCGCTATGCCGAAACACAGTTCCGCCCCTATTTCTTTCCCGTTCACGGTCCCAATGGACGCGAAGTAACACGTGGTGAAACAAGCGAGATCTCAACAGACCACGTTCATCACCGCTCTCTCTATGTCGCATACGGTGAAGTCAACGATGTTGACCTATGGGGTGAAGGCGGTAATTCAGGAAGAGTCGTGCCGCAAAATTTCACACAAAAACAGGGCGGAACTGTTGTCGGTAGAATTTACACCGAAAATAGTTGGCAGACACAAGCAGGGGACGTATTGATGACGGACAACCAAAACTTCCGCATCTACAACCTCCCTGAGGATGCCACAATTCTTGACTTAGATCTGCGTTTTATCGCTTCCACTGGGGATGTTCATTTCGGAGACACCAAGGAGGGCGGTATTATTACAGTTCGGGTGCATCCGTCGATGAACGCTTCGGATGGTGGAAAGATAGAGAATGCTTTTGGTGGTATCAATCAGCCGGAAACTTGGGGTAAACGTGCGAATTGGTGCGATTATTCTGGTGTTGTTGACGGAACACCTGTCGGCATTGCTGTGTTCGATCATATTGTCAATCCACGCTATCCGACATACTGGCACGTGCGTAACTACGGGTTAATGGGAACCAATATTTTTGGGGGTGGCACCTTTGAAAAAGACCCTTCTAAAGACGGCTCCTATACGCTTAAAAAGGGCGAAGAGATGCACTTCCGTTTTCGTGTCCTTATCCACGCTGGCGATGCAACCGATGGGAAAGTAGCACAGAAATATCACGATTTCATCAACCCACCTGCCGTTGAAATCTCCTAACCCTTCTAATAGTCGTCAGCGGTTAGTAGAGTTTGTGGGAGTTGTGAACGTTTCTAACTGACACAAACGAGTTGCTGATAGCCGACAACTGATAACTGATAGCCATTAAAGGAGATTCACGAATGCCAATTCCTACGATTCATGTTGGATGCACCCATTTCGCGCACGGTCGCTTGCAAGCACAAGTCAATTCACACGGGTTAGAACCTGTCGCGTGTGTGGACATCAACCTTGAAGAGGCACGGGAAGGTGTCGCATCAATAAACGGCGCGCCTGAAGGCTTGACAGACCGTATCTACACAACAATAACCGAGGCAAAAGAGAAACACGATGCCCAGGCGTGTCTTATCTATGCGTCAACAACGGTTCACGCCAAGTTAATTGTCGAAAGTCTAAATCTCGGTATGCATACCCTCTGTGTCAAACCGATTGCAACGACCCAAGCAGAATTCCATGATATTATCCAGGCACACAAGGCGAACCCCGGCTTGATGCTCGTCCAAGGGCAGAATAAACGGTGGAACCCTGCCGCCGCAAAAATGCGAGAGTGGCTCCGCGAAGATGGCGGTATTGGTGAAATGTTAGCGGGGGAGTGTCGATTCTGGATCCGCCAAAATTTATACACAGGTCCAGATTCTCGGCAGCCAGACGCTTATGTTGATGGGCTGTTCTTCCACGCTGGTACGAGTCACCAACTCGATCAGCTTGTCGCCGCGAAAGGGCTTCCGAAGTACGTCACAGCACACGTTCACAACCGTCGTGACCCAGAACTTGGGCAAATTGAGGCTTGGGGGACAGCTGGGGGCAACGCACTTATGGAGTACGCAAACGGAGCACCTTTCTCTTATGCTGGCACGCGCGCAGGGCATGCCGGTCCCTTCGGTTGGAGTGGCAGCTGGAGTTTCCACGGTGAGGATGGAGACCTCCGACGAGACGCAGGACACCTACAACTCTTCCGACTCGGTAAAACCATTGAAGATTTAAATCTCCAGGATTTACACGCCGGTTTGATAGAAGATGATAGGCTCCAATTCGATACCTTTGCGCAGGCGATTGCCAACGGCACGGATCGAGATTGGATGCAAGACACAACCCTCGGCACCTGGATACTTATGGAAGCGTGCAATGAATCGGCCCGAACGCACGAACGCGTCGATGTTGAAGCGTTCGCTAAGAAGATGCTCGCTTAAAATCTGTATAGAAGTTTTAGATGAAGTTTTTTACACTACTTTTTCTTGCCGTGCTTAGCGCGATAATACTTATTGGGTGTGAGAGACAACTTTTATCACCGGTAGCCCCTATTGATCCACTGCAAACCACTACACAATTTGCACAAAAGGCACTCTCGGATCTTGCTGACACCGCTGCTGAACGTGGATTTGCTGCTCTTGCTAATGCTGCAAATGAAGTCGCAGAAATACTCGCAATTGAAGATAGCATATCAGTGAACCCGACTTACCCAAGAATTGTTGGGCTTGCTCGGACAGCAACTGTCTTGGCACAAGAGTTTGTTAAAGCAGGATGCGAAGTGGAATTGCAAGAATTTGGCGAAGCGTCTGTAAACGCAGTAAAAGCCTACACAATAAGGGATGCAGAGGACATGGAACAAGCATTGCAAAACCTTGCACAAGAGGCGGTAACAGCGGAAAAACTATTGCAGCAGTTACCAACTAATGACACCTTCATTCCGTTCGCCTTCGGGTACGATTCTATCCCTTATGGGGACGACTACCTCACTGATCAAATATTAATAGGGTATGACGCTACAATTCGACCGGTGGCCGAAACACGTACAGCTGTGATAGAATTTCTGACCCTCAAAGGCTACATGGTGCTACACGTAATGAGACCCTCTTGGTCTGATGAGATAGTTGAAATATTATCTTTAGATGTAGTTGTTGATCCCTTTTTTCTTGCGGGAGGATTGATCGAAACTCCCGGCGTTACGTTTGTGGAATCCGGCTACGACCCTCCTGTTGCTCCTGCTATAGACATACCTTTACCCCCTAATATTGTAATAGCAAGTCGAATAATACGTCAGGTGAGAACAAGATATAACAAGGCTTGGTGTCAGGGCAACTTTGACATTATAGGTAGTATCTTAATTGAAGAAAGTGGGTTAGATTTCTTTGATTATGCTTTCGTCCGCAATCTTGCAGACATCTATGCAGAAGAAAACCCCGAAACTGCTGAACGTATTCAAACAAATAGATTCCCCCTCCGTTCAACCGCTATAACATTCTTAGAGATCTACTTCCAAGATTCGGAGAAAACATTGGACGAAATTATTGAGCTCTTCCGGCAATCTGTCAGAAACGGGCAGGTGAGCATGTTGAGCATATGGTAGGTGTTATAGAAAGTGTAACGTTATACTCCTATTAGCGTATCACTGATTATTGGGATTTTAAAATTATGGAGGATTCATAATGCAATCTCCACACGGCTCAGCGTTTCGTCCGTCTGTGATGGGCAGAAACGGAATGGTTACATCAGGACACGTACTTGCTTCACAGGCGGGTATTCAGACAATGATGGCAGGCGGCAACGCCGTTGATGCAGCCATCGCAACCGCCGTAGCTCTCGGTATGGTTGAACCTGCTGGCTCTGGACTCGGCGGCGACGGGTTTATCCTCATCTATTGGGCGGAAACTGGGAAGGTCGAAGCAGTAAACGGAACCGGACCGGCACCCGGTGCTGCAACGCGAGAAATCTATCTCAAAGATGGTGGAATCCCGATGAAAGGCATACGAAGTGTTTCTGTGCCAGGAATCGTTGACGCATGGCTCCTTGCACACGAACGCTATGGGGCACTCAAATTAAAAGATGTTTTCGCGCCAGCAATTTCGCTCTGTGAGGACGGTTTTCCTGTCAGTCATAGGCTCGCTGGTGGACTTAGAGGTGAAAACGAACGTTTCGCCGCTGAACCGGACAGTCGTGCTATTTTCACAAACGATGGTGAACCGATCCCCGCCGGTCAGTTTATCGCCAACCCTAATCTCGGTACCACGCTCCGGAAAATCGCGAAACATGGCAGAGATATATTCTATAAAGGCGAGATCGCTAAGACTATTGGGGAATTCAGCCGCGCCCACGATGGACTTTTGACCGCCGAAGACCTCGCTAACTACCACGCACACTGGGCTGACCCGATACACGTCAACTATCGCGGCTACGAAGTCTATGAGATGCCACCTAATTCAAGCGGACACATCTTACTTCAAGAGTTGAACATGGTTGAACTATTTGATTTGCAAAACTTGGGATGCAATACCGCTGAAAGCGTTCATCTGATGGTTGAGGCAAAAAAGCTTGCGTTTGCCGATCGGGAAAAATATATGGCGGATCCAGAGTGGGTGGATGTTCCGATAGAAGGGATGTTATCCAAATCCTACGCCGCTGAACAAGCAGAACGTATCGACTTAGATAAGGCAGCTTTTGATGTCCCTGCTGGCGGTCCAGAGGCGCATGAGGATACAACCTGTTTCTGCACAGCGGATCGCGCGGGCAACCTTGTCTGTGTACTACAGAGTATCCAATCGGGGTTCGGTTCCAGTTTGGTCGCGGGTGACACAGGCATCCTTTTGAACAATCGTATGACCTATTGGCATTTGGAAGAGGGGCATCCGAACTGTTTGATGCCGGGCAAGCGTGTCCGTCACACCATGAATCCTGTTATTGTTACAAAAGACGGTCGTCCCTTCTTAGCATGTGGTACACCTGGGGCAGATACACAGGTCCAGACGAACCTGCAGCTCGTTACGCATATTGTTGACTTCGGAATGACACCACAAGAAGCGGTCTCCGCGCCACGTTGGCGCAGTTTACAGAACCCGATGGAATCCACTATTCCACACACTTGCTCCAATGACCTCCAGTTAGAAACCCGGTTCGCTTCCGATACACAAGAGGGGTTAGCGGAAAAAGGACATGAGCTTCAACTCGTTGGAGATTGGGGTGGCCCGGGGAGTGCTCAGGCGATTATGGTTCATCCTGAATCTGGCGCGCTCGTCGGAGGTTCCGATCCGAGAACCGATGGGTACGCGGTTACTTTTTAGTCCGCGAAAACGTAAGCGCAAACAACGTGCCGTGCTGGTTCTATGCCAAGGGACATCGAACATGAAACTACGCTTATTACTCCGCAAGGTAAATTAAAAATATGAAAATATTAGTTACAGGTGGTACGGGTCGTATTGGATCAAATCTCGTCAAAAGGCTATTGGAAAAAGGGCATGATATCCGCAGTTTCGTCTACCCCGGTGATGTCAATCGTGTTGGAAGATGGGATGGTGCTGAGCGTGTAGAAACTGTCCTCGGAGACCTACGCGAATACGAGGATGTCAAGAAAGCCGTTGATGGCGTAGATGCCATCTATCATATCGCAGCGGCGTTTGGGGGTCCCTTTAATAATCGCGAGTACTTGGCAATCAACGGCATGGGGACACTCAATATTTTAGAGTGTATCCGCGAGTTCAATCCGAATATCCATCGCCTTGTCTATGCGTGTACCGAGGCGATTTATTGGGAACTCACAGAAAAAGGTCGGTTTTTCGATGAACTGATTACCGAGGATATGGTCGCCAAATACCATCACATGCCCTATTTCCTTACCAAATGGATTGGCGAGGAGTTGTGCATGTCCTATCATCACCAATACGGGGTGCCCTCCACAGTCTTCCGATTCACAACTGTCATTGAACCGAGCGAATTTCTCAACGAAGACGATTTGCCAAAACAGTTTGTCTTTAGTCCTATCTATAACCGATACAAGAATTATAAAGGCGACGATCCTACTGAGTTAAAGACTGCAGAGACCGTCAAACGCCTCTGGGATGGGCAAGAAAAGTTCATACTCAAACGCAATCCTAACGGACGACCCTATAAAGAGCATTTCACCGATGTCCGGGATATTGTGCAGGGGTTGGTTTTAGGGATCGAAAAGGATGCCGCAGTCGGTGAAGAATTCACACTCGGTGGAAACGGTGTCTTCAAACACGAAGAGGTCGCTCCATACCTATCTGAACGCTATCATAAGGATTTCGTCGATGTGAAACTCCCGCAACCCCTCCATTTTGAATTTGATTTAAGCAAAATCAAAACACTCTTGGACTATGAACCACAACACGACTTGGCGAGTATCCTTGATGCCGCTGAGGCGATGCGTCGCGGCGAAGATGTCGGCATCATCCCGACAGGCATTCGATGGACTTAGTCCCGTTTTTTGGCGATTCTTTTGCACAATCTGCGACTCGTGCCTTCATGGCTTTGGCAATTTTCCTTGATGTCTTGTGAATGATTGGGTTAAAATTAAACTACCTACACATTGTGCTTTATTTGCATACTGGTCCAACCTAATTAACCGCTAAACTGAGAGATTTTTGTTGTGAAAACATCTTTTAGAACGTCCATTCTTTACCCACTTATCCTCTTTATTTTTCCCCTCTTGACGTTCAGTTGCACCAAAACTACGGTCGCACCAACGCGACAAGTGTCGTCGAGCACGAAGCACCTGGACCGGCATATCAATGCAGTGCTTAAAAGAGAAGGGATTCAACCCTCAAAGGTGTCCGAGGATACAGAGTTTTTGCGTCGCGTCCATCTTGATATGACTGGAAGAATTCCGACTCCGGAAGAGGTCTTGGATTTTCTCAAGGACGGTTCCTCAACCAAACGCCAGAAAAAAATTGAGGAGCTGCTTGACAGTGAAGGCTATCTTGATTATTGGACCGAGTTATGGGTGAATTGGTTAATTGGTAGACGCGGGGATAGCGACAGTCAACGGCTCGGATTAAGACTTTGGGTCCGTGATGCCCTGGCAAAAAATATGCCGTACAACCAGTTTGTTCAGGAGCTCATCGCCGCCGATGGGGAATTACGGGACAACGGTGCGGGAAACTATATCTTGCGTTACGAGCGTTCGCCTGTCTTTCTGACTTCACATGCCTCCCGACTCTTTTTAGGGATCCCTATGCAGTGCGCAGAATGCCATGATCATAAAACGGAAGTATGGAGCCAAGAGGATTTCTTTGGCGTAGCTGCCTTCTTCACTGGTATTGAAAGTGAACAGAAAGGATTCATTGAAAGTATAGATATGGTTGGTAATGAAAGGAGAATCGACAATTTTCTGCTTACCAACAAACCTGAAGATTCGATTTGGGTGAGAGACCTTGAGAAGCATGTCCGCCCACATTTTTTGGATGGAACAGAATACAAGGGTTCACGCCTTAAAAAACGCGAAGCACTCGCACAATGGATGACCGATAAGTCAAATCCGTATTTTAGTCAGGCACTCGTGAATCGGATTTGGAAACGCTTTCTGGGACGTGCCTTTGTCGAACCCGTTGATGGGTTCGGAGAAGAAAACCAAGCCACGAATCCTGAACTTTTGAAGTGGCTCGCAAATGATTTTGTCATTCACGACTACGATTTACAACACTTGATGCGGACAATCCTGAATTCAGAGACGTATCAACGTACGTCGCAAACGAATAAAAGTAATGAGGATGACGAGCTCTATTACTCGCATGCCTACGTCAAACCCCTAACTGCTGAACAGTTTTTCTATTCGCTCCTGCAAGCCACCGGTTTTGAAAGGCTACAACAGATTAAAATGGAAGGTATCAAGAAGCAAGGGGGCGAAGACCGCAGGGGAATGCTACGCTCGCTTGAAGAAAAGAAACGCGAACATCTCCAAAAGTTTCTTTTTTTGCTTGATAACGGTGAGATGGAAGAGATCGAAGCCTTCAACGGCACCGTGCCACAGGCACTCATGATGATTAACGGAGACATGGTGAATGACAGCGCGAGTCATGAAGAACACGGCAGCTTTATAAACTACGTCTTGGAAAAATGGCGCGAACCCACAGATCGATTGGAGTCTATCTACCTCAACGTCCTCTCTCGATTACCAACGACTAAAGAGAAAACCTATTTTCAACGCTATATGGAACGCAGTCTCTATCGTAACAAAGACTTGGCTTACGAAGACCTCTATTGGGTTTTGCTCAATTCAGCCGAATTTTCGCTCAACCATTAACTATTTTGTCGCATAAACTGTTAATTTGTGGAATGAACATCCGTAGCACAAACTGTCAGTTTGTGGCATTTGTGTTTGAGACATCTAAATTGAACCCACATATTTTATGAAGAAAGTCGTGTCAGATGAGCCACTTTGAACATAAATCCTTTTATCGTCGCAACTTACCACATGTACAACCGTTAGGGGCAACTTTCTTTGTTACATTCCATCTTACGGGATCCTTACCAAAAAGTGTATTACAGCAATATAGAACAGAGAAAACCCAACTTGAGATAAAGAAGCAGTATCTTACAAACTTGCAAAATGATTCTGATCTGTCTACAACTAAGCAGATACATTTAGACCCAAAGAGTAAAGATCTAGAATGGAGGCGACAATGGTTCCAAAAATTTGAAAAGACTTTAGACAGCGCGGAAGGTGGACCTGTATGGCTCAAAGATGATAGGATTGCCAAGGTGGTAGCGGATAGTCTACACTACCGAGATGGAAAGGTGTATCGTTTGGATGCCTATTGTATTATGTCAAATCATGTGCATGTTGTGTTTTCCCCACTACCAATGCAGCTTTCTAAAATAGGTAATGTTAATTTGCCAGACAATACGACACAAACTAACAGTTTGTGCTACAATACACTTTCCACTATTATGCAATCGCTCAAGGGTTATACCGCACGCAAGGCTAATTGTTTATTAGGACGAAGTGGGCCATTCTGGCAGCATGAAAGTTACGATCACGTTGTTCGAGATGCAAGCGAATGGCGACGGATTGTTAACTATGTTCTCAATAATCCTGTCAAGGCAGGTTTAGTGGATAGTTGGGAAAAGTGGCAGTGGAGTTATTTCCGATGTAGCATAGGCTGTTAGCCTATGCTACAGAAGAAGGCACAGCCTAACAGGCTATGCTACATGAAACAGAAATAAAAGGAGAATACTATTATGAACAGACGTAATATGTTCATTACTGTTTGTACAATCACGCTCGGCATTGCTGCGCTTGCGATGTCGCAAACCTATTTTGAGGATAATTTCGATGATCCGAAAGAATCCGAAAAGAAATGGGTGCCCCTTTTTGGAGAATGGGAACTTAAGGCTGATGAATACCATCAACTCCAGAATTCACCGAACTGTATGAGTGTCGTCGCTGACGAATTTTGGGATGACACGTGGAATGATTACACTTTCGAGGTGAGAGGAAGCAAGATCAGTGGTGCCGAAGGTTTCCTGATTATGTTCAGGTGCCAAGGCTTGATGCAACCCCGTGGTCAAGCACTCGAAGACCATCCACCACGTATGGAGAAACTTAAACCCTCGTTGGAGTACTGGTGGAACCTTGGTGGTTGGGGAAATACACGCTCACAGGTTGAGTCGTGGGGTGGTAAAGGTGGTGCTAATAGCAATCACACTATCGATGAAAAAGATTGGTATAGCATCAAGATTATCAATGAACCGGGTAGTTACACGCTCTTCCTCAATGATGAAGAGGTCGCGAAGGTGGACGACGACACCGAAAACGGTGTTGGGAGAGTCGGTTTAGCGACGTGGAGCACAGTTGCAAAGTATGACGATGTCGTTGTTTATGGACCTGATGGTCCGTCTTTGCCAGTTGATGCGAGGAGTAAACTCGCGACAACTTGGGCACATCTCAAATCCGTGAAATAGGTTTTGAAAACTGTTAATAACTTGTCGTGCGAGGTCCTACCGCCTCGCGCTACCTTTATGCAAAAATTTCAAATGCACAACTACTTTTTACCCCCGCGAATTGAGTTTGGCGATGGAACCATCCAAAACTTAGGTGAACATGTCAAAGCGTTTGATGGCAAAAAACCACTCTTGGTGAGCGATGCTGGTGTTATCGATGCCGGTATTCTTGCGAAAGCGATAGACGCTTTGGATGCAGTTGGATTATCGCATGCAACCTACTCAGATATTGAACCGAATCCGACGGACATCAGCATCACAGACGGTGTGGAAACCTACAAAGCCGAAGCGTGTGATGTCGTTATTGCTGTGGGTGGCGGGAGTGTGATGGATGCCGCCAAAGCCATACGTCTCTTGACAACCCATGCCCCACCCGCTGGCGAGGTTTGCAACCTCGCTCCATATTACGCTGATGTTGGTGGACTTGAACGCATTCGTGGCGATATGCCGCCTCTTATCTGTGTTCCGACAACGGCTGGCACCGGCAGTGAAGTCTCACAGGGTTCGATTATTACGGATACATCTTTAAACACGACCGATCGATGGCGCAAGCGGGCAATCGTTACACCGTTCAACATGTCAAACATAGCACTTCTGGATCCGGGGATAACACTCGGCATGCCACCTGCGCTCACCGCCGCAACGGGTATGGATGCTATTACGCACGGTATTGAGGCGTACGTCGCGACGAAGTATCACCCTATCGCTGAGGGGGTTGCATTGCAAGCACTCAGAATGTTGAGTTCAAATATCCAAAAGGTCTACCACGATGGTAGTGATGTAACAGCGCGCGGCGAGATGTTATTTGGATCGTGCATGGCAGCGTTTTCGTTCCAGAAGGGACTCGGCGCGGTTCATTCTCTGGCACATCAACTCTCTACGGATGCTCCTATCCCGCACGGCGTAGCGAACGCGATTCTTCTCCCACCTGTTATGGAATTCAACTTTTCTCATGCGAGAGAGAAATACGCCGAGGTTGCTCGCGCGTTAGGGATAGATACGAGTGACATGGATATCGATGAAGCAGGGCATGCTGCCATTGATAAAATCAAAGCATACAATATAGAACTGAATATGCCCACCGGTCTCGGAGCTGCTGGCTTGGATCGAAAGAAGATTCCGAAACTTGGCGCAGATGCAATGCTCGATCACTGCCACAAATTCAATCCAAGGGAGTGTACGGAAGCGGATATGGTGGCGTTATTTGAAGCAGCGTTTTAGCGGAGGTTAACAGGTACAATCCACCCTATTGTCAGGGCGGGTTTATACGCGTTATCACGCAGATAATCTGACGTTTGCCATAGGCAGAGATGCTTACCATCTGGCATCCAGACTACGGATGTTAGTTTCATTGGCGTGCGAGCAATAGGGAATTTCTTACCGCTGTCAAGGTCGTAGACCCAGACCTTCCAACGGATGCCCACACAATCCTCACGTTCCAGATATGCCAACCGCTTACCTGTAGGCGACCAGGAAGGCGATGTATGTTTCAAGATTTGGCTTTGCGTTAAAGTTGACACCGTTTCTGATAAGTGCAGCTGCTTATCGACCAGCTGCCCGGGACGATTGCTACCAGATAAAACGTAAGCCAGCTGCGTTCCATCTGCTGACCAGTTCAGTTGATGTACCTGTTGATGCTGTGTCTGAATCTCTTTTATCCGTTGCCCCTCTATATCTTGGATACGAACACCGACGTATTTTGAGTTGTTCACGCCAAAGGCGACGCGGGTACCATCAGGTGCCCAAGATGGTGCAGATAGATAGGTATAAGAACGCTGCGGACGCTCAATTGGAACACGAGCAATAGCCCCCAACCCACTGCCATCGCTGTTGATTCGATAGACGACATCTAAGCCCCCAGTTAGAGAGAAGTCGCGTCTTCTGAACACCAAGCGGTTGGACGTGGGTGAAAAGGCTGGTCCGTCTCCGGGCACCAATTGTCTAATCCGTCCAAACTTCCAATCCACTGTATAGATATATCGCTCGCCATTTTCGTCAACCTCAAACGCCAAAAGTCTACTGTCAAGTGACCAAGAGATGTATGGATTGTAAAACTGTCCGGTATAGAGTTTTCGTGCTCGCTCCCCTTTCCGATCCATAATCCACAATTCATTCGCACGCCAATACCGGCTGCCAAGGTCTCCCCTTTTCAAAAATGCAATAAACTCTCCATCAGGACTCCACCGTGGGAATTCCGCACCTTCAATCAATTGCACCTTATACGGAGTCACAGTTGACTGGTCCTCATTGTGACAGAAATCGGTATTGAACATGATGCCGTCTGTTTCTTCAAACTCCCCGAAGGCGAATTTGTTCATCCATCCGCGAACACCGTTCGGGAGCTCAATCTCATACCATCCATCTGAAATTTGTACAATCGGCAGGGACACACCATCATTGAGTTCCAACAATACAGAAGCCCCTTCGCTGTCGGAGTTTGGAACCCCGCCTTTTCTGGTGTAAACAGGGGCAGCGTCATGCGTTACAACACCGTGCCGTCGTGTGTCTGTTGTGCGATTCTCGCTGGCGAGGCTTGTAACCTCGTGCCCTTTGCTGGCGAGGTTTGTAACCTCGCTTGCGTTTGTAAACGCATAAACGTTACCATCGCCAGATGCAGCGTAGAGGATACCATCAGAGATAGCAGGTGCAGCACTTACAAAGCCGCCCAGTTGATATGCCCAAGTTTCTGCTTTAGATGCTTCGTCGAACGCGTGAAGTTGACCGTCTCGGGCACCGATATAGACGATACCGTTCGCTGTCACAGGATAACTCTCACTCCCATCTGTGTGCCCCCGCCACAGGTTCGCATTGTGTTCCGGAAAGATAGGACGGAATACGCCTTTTGCACACCCATATTCAATGCCACGAATGTGGACTCTCCGCTCACGCATCGCTTCAAGTTCGCCTGTCCTCGCGTTTAACAGATAGATTTTTGACTGGAATGCGCCGACATAAACTTTATTATCAGAAACGACCGGTGGTGCCTCCATCCAGCTTTTTGTCTTGAATTCCCATAGTTTTTCGCCTGTTTTCGTATCCAATGCGTAAACTTTGTTATTCCGGGCATTGAAATAAACCTGATTCCCTAAGACCGTCGCAGAATAGCGAATAGCATCCCCCGCATCAAAAACCCATTTAACCCCCCACTGCTTTGCATTAAGCGCGTACAATTTGCCGTCAGTTGAGCCGATATACAAAATACCGTTTGCAATTACTGGGGAGGCGTAGAGGGGGCCACCCGTCTTGAATTTCCAAAGCAATTTCAACGGTGGTGTGAGGTTTTTATCAGGGCTGATCCCTGAGAAGCCTAAATCGTGCATGAACGTATGCCAATCTTCGGCACGTGGTGGAGGGGTAACAAATTCCGTAGCTTCAGAGGGGGACTCTTGTTGTGTTTCGGATTGACGGGTCTGATTCGTTTGCTGTGAATCACATCCCCACACAAGCAGAAACATGACCACAATCAGGTATTTTCTGTTCCGCAATTTTCTGATAATATGCACGAATAGATGCCTCTCTCTACGAAGTTCTAATGCATATTAGTTTAGCACGATTCCCAATATAATACAACTGAAATATTAGCAACTTTTTTCTTGAAAACCTTCACGAGAAGATGTTAAAATAAAGAAAAAAGAGGAGACTTTAAAAATGAGACATACAGCAAAAATCGAACTCGCAAATAATGATGAATTGGTTTTGGCAAATGCAGGCATTATGGATCCCACGGACGTGCGGCGAATTACCGTCGAAGATGCACTCGTTGATACCGGTGCAACGCGACTCGGTCTACCGCCATCCCTTATTGAGCAACTCGGCTTAACACCATTCAGAAGTGAGCCGGTACGAACGGTCAACGGTCTCACGGAGCTTTGGATTTATTCACCCGTCCAATTTAGGCTCTTGGAACGTGAGGGCATCACGACTGTTCTGGGTGTCCCTGAAGGCACGCCTGTCCTCATCGGACATATTATGTTAGAGGATCTCGACCTCTGTCTTGACATGAAGCAGGGGTTAATCTATAATCCTGACCATGATGGCGAATGGATGTCAGAACTCTATTAAAAGTCTCGGGTCCTACTGAGACACAGGGACTTGGCACAATGGATTATCTTCATTCAGTTTTCGTTTCTATCCTTCCACGCTTCTATCCTTTAGATTGGTTGCTGCGCAACGATGTATACCCACTCTTAGAAAAATTTGAATTTGTAGCGAATTTGTGTTAAAATTTAACCTCTACAAACACAATGCTATCTCGTATTTTAATTACAATTTAATTACAAGCGGTGAACAAAAATGAACACATTGGAATCCAAATTAGGTGAAGTCGACCCGCAAATTGTTGAAATCGCCGCCAAAGATTTAAAACGTCAGCAAGATTCTCTCATGTTAATCCCTTCCGAAAATTACGCCAGCCGTGCTGTTATGGAGGCGCAAAGCAGCATTCTCGCCAATAAATACGCCGAGGGTTATCCCGGCGAGCGTTACTATAATGGGTGCCAGTTTATGGACGATGTTGAATCGCTGGCGATTGCGCGCGCGAAGGGACTTTTTGGCGTTGATCACGTCAATGTCCAACCGCACGCTGGCAGCCAAGCGAACATGGCGGTCTACCACGCGCTGCTTGAACCGGGTGACACAATTCTCGGTATGTCTCTCAGTCAAGGTGGACATCTCACGCACGGTGCCGGTGTCAACTTTTCGGGAAACTATTACAACATTGCTGCTTATGGTGTGGATGCTGAGAGCGAACGGATCGATATGGAAGAGATCACGCGTCTTGCTAAGGAGCATCGTCCGAAACTTATCGTTGTTGGTGCGACAGCCTATCCTCGACACTTTGATTTTGCCGCATGGCGACAGGTTGCTGATTCCGTGGGTGCCTACTTACTTGCAGACATAGCGCATATTGCGGGACTTATTGCTGGTGGTGCGCATCCGGATCCGGCTCCATACAGCGATGTGATCACTACAACAACACACAAGACCTTACGCGGTCCCCGCGGTGCCATGATTATGTGTAAAGCCGAACATGCGGATAAGATTGATCGCGCGGTGTTTCCGGGTTTACAAGGCGGACCTTTTCTCCATACAATCGCTGCGAGAGCCGTTGCTTTCAAGGAAGCGAGTGAACCCGCTTTCAAAACATATCAGGCACAGATTGTTAAAAATGCTAAAGCACTCGCTGCGAGGTTAACTGAAAATGGATTCCGATTGGTGAGCGGTGGAACCGATAATCACCTGATGCTGATAGATCTTACCTCCAAGTACGAGAAGCTCAGTGGACGACAAGCCGCCGATCATTTGGAAGATGCCGGAATTATTGTGAATAAAAACACGATTCCTTTCGACAAAAGGAAACCGAGAACAACAAGCGGGCTACGCCTCGGTACACCGATGATCACGACACGCGGGATGAAAGAGGATGAGATGGTCCAGGTTGCGGATTTCATCGCGGAGACGCTTGAAAATAGGCAGAAAGCCTCTATCAAACGGCAAATCCGAGAGAAGGTCAAAGAGCTCTGCGCACAATTTCCGATTTATGAATATTTAAATTAGTTATCGGTTGTCAGTTTTCAGTTAAGAGGGTTGGTGTAGCCTCTACAATGAACTGGACTGCCATAAGTAATTAACCGATAACTGATAACTGAAAGGTTTTTCATAGAAAAACCGAACTGACAACTATGAATTATGAAGCAGCACTCGCCTATATTGAATCATTTATTGACTATGAAAGAAGCCCTGATTTTTCACGGCAGGCGAGGTTCTATAATCTGGACAGGATCTCTTTATTATTAGAACTGCTTGATAATCCACACGATAGATTGAAGGTTATCCACATCGCAGGAAGCAAGGGGAAAGGCTCCACGGCTGCACTCGTGGCATCGGTGCTTACGCATGCTGGCTATAAAACAGGGCTGTTTACATCCCCGCATCTCATTACGCCGCGAGAACGGTGCTGTATAGATGGTGCGTTAATTTCAGAGGCAGACGTTGCGTTCTATATTGAAAAACTCAAGCCTGCGATAGAAACTGTCTCCGCTTCTGAATTCGGACGTGTTTCGTTTTTTGAAATATACACTGCGCTTGCTTTTTCCTATTTCGCCGACAAGGCAACAGACTTTGCCGTTATTGAAGTTGGTTTGGGCGGTAGACTCGATGCAACAAACGTTGTCACGCCCATCACGACTGTTATTACACCGATCGGTTTGGAGCACACCGCGATATTAGGCGAAACTTATATTGAGATAGCAGGTGAGAAGGCGGAAATCATTAAACAGGAGTGTCCATTGGCACTCGCTCCGCAGCGTCCGGAGGCGCAAGCTGTATTTGAAAAAGTGGCAGGTGAACGCAAGGCACCGATTATTGAAGCAAAGGGTTTCGTTGGAAAAAATTCTCTTCGCCTCATTCAGGATACCGATGGTGTCCCTGTAGCACAACAATTTGACGTGGAAACGGATTCGGAGCGTTATTCGCAGCTCACTATGCCACTTTTAGGGCACCATCAGTTCGTAAACGCGATAACGGCTATTGCAGCGATTGAATGCCTGAAACAGAAAGGATACATAATTCCAAAAACCAGCGTTCACGCGGGATTTAAGTATGTGAAATGGCGTGGGCGAATTCAGCGAATTATGTCCTCACCCATTATTATACTTGATGGTGCACATTCGCCGATCTCAATGGAAGCGTTATGTTGTACGATCCGTCAGAGTTTTCGTTACACTCGGGTGACCTTTATTGTTAGCCTAATGAAAGATAAAAATCTGACAGCAATTGGCGACGTTATCTCACAAATAGCAGATTCCGTGATTACGACACAAGTGCCGAATAACCCGCGTGTGATGCCAGCTGAAGAGATACAGTATACTTGGAAGGGTATATGCAAGCGGGTGGCTACGTGTTCGATGCCGGAAAAAGCCATCAAGAAGGCGTTATCCGACGCATCACCAACAGATTTAATTTGTATTACAGGTTCGCTCTATCTTGTTGGTCAAGCACTTAAAATATTTAAATCGAATTTTTCAGCGAAAGATCGTATTGAAATTTCGTTTTCTTAGCGAAAGATCGTAAGTCCGTAATGAAATGGAGAGATTTTGCTTGGGTATTTCTGCGGATTTCTCCAAATCTACGGAAAGGAACTTCAATGCTCAAACACACTTCATCGAACTGCAAGGAAAATTAAAAAAAGAGAGGTTTTTAATGCGTGATATCACTTGCAAGAGAGGGTGGCTAAATTGGAAGTCATTTCTGATACTCCTACCCATCCTAAATTTAGCCACCGAGGCTTTTGCCCAAACAGCCTCCCAACCTGCTCTGCCACTGGTATGGTGGATTGCCCCAATCGGTGCGCTTATTGCTTTAGGATTTGCTTATCACTTTTACCGTGCTGTGATGAAACAGGACGAGGGCAATGAAACAATGCGAGACATCGCACAATCTGTGCGCGATGGTGCAATGGCATATCTCCGGCAACAATACAAAGTGGTAGGTATCGTTTTTGTTGTCCTCTGCCTTATTTTTATCTTCATGGCTTTCGTCCTTGATGCGCAGAACAAAGTTGTTCCGTTTGCCTTTCTCACAGGCGGTTTTTTCTCAGGTCTCTGCGGTTTCCTCGGCATGAAGACAGCGACTAATGCCTCTGCTCGTACGACGAGTGCCGCGATGCAAGGCCTCAACGCAGGTTTAAAAGTTGCGTTCCGTGCTGGGGCAGTTATGGGACTAATAGTCGTCGGATTCGCCCTCCTCGATATTACGGGATGGTTTCTGATTCTCTACTACCTGTTCCCCAAGATACTGCCCGGATTTTTAGAAGTAAATCCGCTCCCGCAAATTACTGTGATTATGCTCAGCTTTGGTATGGGTGCCTCAACCCAAGCCCTCTTTGCCCGCGTTGGTGGTGGTATCTATACCAAAGCAGCGGACGTTGGGGCAGACCTGGTTGGAAAAGTGGAAGCCGGAATCGCAGAAGATGACCCGCGTAACCCTGCTGCTATCGCAGATAACGTCGGCGATAACGTCGGCGATGTTGCGGGCATGGGAGCAGACCTCTACGAATCCTACGCAGGTTCAATCCTCGCGACGGCTGCGCTTGGTGTTGCTGCTGTCGCTGCCAAAGATCATGGTAACCTTGTCCTCCAACTTAAATATCTCTCGGCACCAATGATTATTGCTGGTATCGGCGTAATTCTCTCCATTTTGGGTATCTATATGGTCAGAACAAAAGAGGGTGCGTCGATGAAACAACTGATGGGTTCGCTTAACTTCGGCATTAATGGCAGTGCAATAGGTATCGCAATTCTCTCTCTTCCGGTGTTACTCTATCTTGGTAAGGAAGAGGGTTTTGACAACGAATGGCAGATTTGGGGAGCAATTATTGCTGGACTTGTAGCAGGTTTAGTTATCGGCAAAGTCACCGAAATCTTTACGTCTCACGATTATTCTCCGACGCGTGCCATTGCGAAGCAGGCACAGACTGGACCCGCGACAGTAATTATTGAAGGCATCGCCGTTGGCATGGAATCAACGGCAATTCCGGTTATAACTATCGTTGCAGCGGTTGCTGTCAGTTACTACCTCCCTGGTGGGGCAACCGAACCACTGATGGGACTTTACGGCGTCGGTATTGCTGCTGTTGGTATGTTGGCAACGCTCGGGATTACCCTTGCCACAGATGCCTACGGCCCCATCGCGGACAACGCTGGCGGAAACGCTGAGATGGCGGAACTCGATAAAAGTGTCCGAGAGCGGACAGATCAGTTAGATGCACTCGGTAATACGACAGCCGCAACCGGTAAAGGATTTGCGATCGGTTCAGCCGCGCTAACGGCACTCGCACTTTTGGCAGCCTATTTAGAAGAAATTCGGTACGGTCTAATCCACTTAGCAGGCAAGGAAACACTGGATATTGAAGGCGAAGGCACGATTGATACATTGAAGGTCACCGTCAGCCAATTTATGGATTACTACGATGTCACGCTGATGAATCCACAGGTCCTTATTGGATTGTTCATCGGGGCAGTGATGGCGTTCTATTTCTGCGCATTGACAATGAAAGCCGTGGGACGTGCTGCTGGAGCTATGGCCGCGGAAGTCCGTCGTCAGTTTCGTGAGAAGCCGGGCATTATGAAAGGCGAAGAAAAACCGGATTACGCACGATGTGTCGAAATTTCAACCGTTGGGGCACAACGAGAAATGATTTTTCCATCACTCATCGCCATTATTGTGCCTGTCGCTGTCGGTCTAATTTTTGATGTCGGTGGTGTGTTAGGATTGCTGGCAGGTGGATTGGCGACTGGGTTTGTTCTCGCAATTATGATGGCAAATGCCGGTGGTGCATGGGATAACGCCAAGAAGTTCATTGAAGAAGGCAGTCATAAGGACGAATACGGTGAAAAGGGGTCCGAGCCTCATAAAGCTACCGTTGTTGGTGATACTGTCGGTGATCCTTTCAAAGACACTTCTGGTCCCTCGCTCAATATTTTGATTAAGTTGATGTCTATGGTGTCTGTCGTTTTTGCGGGTCTCATTGCGAAATACGGCGGTATGCTTAGCAGCTGGCTCAATATGTAGTAGGTGGAGCATTAAAACGGACCTAACATGAGATTAAAAAACATCGTTACATACGCTTTGAGTCTATCTATCTTCATCATTGGATGTCAGCAGTTAGATGATCAGATAAAAACGGGACCCGATGATGTCATATCTATTTCTGTAGATGATGTTAATCCAGACGAAATATTTTATACAGGTGCTGTTTTCATCGGTGATGCGCGAGATAAGTTCGGAACCGACGCATATACCTTAAATTCTGCCACTATCACAGATGATACACTGAATATCAGTGTATCCTACGGTGGTGGGTGTGAAGCACATCAATTGACGCTTATCGTTTCGGATACATTCCTTGAATCGTTCCCTGTTCAACTCCATGTTTCCCTCGCGCACAATGCTAACGGGGACGCATGCGAAGCATGGCTAACTGATGACTATCACTTTGATCTTACGCCGATCAAAACACTATATCAGAACGCTTACCGACAAGAAACAGGAACCATCATTTTACGACTCAAAGATGCTCCAAACGAAGACCTTGTCTACGAGTTTACAATGTAATTGCGATTTCTAAATCTCGGCGTTGTGGGGAAACCGTGTTCCCTTGCCGTCGCCTTCTGCTTGTTTATCAATTTGTAGGAGAACCCAAAGAAATGTCCAATAAACTGAAACCCCGAAGTTATGCGATTACCGATGGCCCCGACCGCGCTGCTGCACGCACCATGCTCATGTTCGGCGATGGCGGGCTTTCCCCTGACGACCTTGACAAGCCGATTATCGGGGTTGCCAATACATGGATCGAAATCGGTCCCTGTAACTTCCACTTAAGAAGACTTGCCGCCAAAGTCAAAGAGGGTATCCGTGCTGCAGGTGGAACACCGCTTGAATTCAACACCGTTAGCATCTCCGATGGTATCACGATGGGCACTGAGGGTATGAAAACCTCGCTTATCAGTCGGGAAATCATCGCCGATTCGATTGAGTTGGTTTCTATCGGCAACATGTTTGATGCTGTCGTTGCTCTCTGTGGGTGCGATAAGACCGTCCCTGGCACCGTCATGGCGTTGGCACGGTTAGATATCCCATCGCTCACCCTCTACGGCGGTTCAATCATGCCGGGCAATTTTCAGGGACGCGATGTCACCATCCAAGATGTATTTGAAGCGGTCGGGCAGCATGCAGAAGGCACAATCACGGTCGAAGAATTGGACGATCTAATTAGTAAAGGGTGTCCCGGTCCGGGGGCATGTGGTGGACAATTTACCGCCAATACCATGGCAACAGCGGTTGAGATGTTAGGTATTGCCCCCTTGGGAAGTGGAAGTGTCCCTGCTGTCGCTGAAGACAAGGATCAGGAGGCATACAAAGCTGGACAACTCGTCATGGACATGCTCGCTGATGATCGGCGGCCGAGTCAGATTATCACTCGTAAGTCGCTTGAAAATGCGATTACCTCTGTCGCTGCAACTGGAGGCTCTACGAACGGTGTTTTGCACCTCCTCGCTATCGCCTACGAAGCACAGATTCCGTTGACGCTTGAGGATTTCCACGCCATTAGTCAAAGGACCCCGGTATTGGCGGATCTCAAACCCGGTGGACAGTTTGTTGCCACCGATCTCTATGAAGCGGGTGGCATTCCATTCTTGGCAAAACGCTTGGCAGAAGCAGGCTTGCTCCACACTGACGAACTTACCGTCACAGGTAAAACCATCGGTGTAGAGGCAAACGCAGCGACCGAAACTGAAGAACAACAGGTCGTCAGACCAGTAAAGGCACCGCTCAAACCGACGGGTGGCTTTGCGATCTTGAGGGGGAACCTCGCTCCGGATGGGTGTGTCATCAAGTTGGCAGGACAGGATAAAACGCTCCATCGCGGTCCCGCACGTATCTTTGAACGTGAAGAGGATACCTTTGCCGCCATCAAAGGTGGAGAGATTAAACCGGGTGACGTTGTCGTTATCCGTTATGAGGGACCCACTGGTGGTCCCGGTATGCGCGAGATGTTGGGCGTAACGGCAGCAATCGTCGGTGCAGGCTTGAGCGAAGATGTTGCTCTCTTAACCGATGGCAGATTCTCTGGTGCAACACACGGTTTCATGATTTGCCACGTCGCGCCCGAAGCAGCAAGAGGCGGTACGATTGCTATCCTCCAAGAAGGCGACGAAATCGTAATTGACGCAAAGGAACGACGACTCGACGTTCAACTCTCCGAGGCGGAAATTCAAGCACGCTTTGAACAGTGGACACCACCTGAACCGCGCTATGCACGCGGAGTTATGGCAAAGTATGCGAATTCGGTTTCTTCTGCCTCTGAAGGTGCTGTGACCGGATAAAACCTGTTCCCATTTTTATCTTTAGGGCAGGACCTGGTGCCTGCCCTTTTTTTGTATATAAGCATCGGAGGGGATGTCCATTGAATGAGAAAAATCTTGTAAAATCCGCTTTAATTTGTTAGAATGTGCCTATGAGTAAACAGAGACCTATTATCCTCAACCAATCAGAACTTGACTGGGAAACGTGGGACGATCCAGACCTCGCTGCCAAAAGTCCAGTTCGTTGGAAGATCCTCATATCGGGTGAACGTGGACCCAGCAGTCGGCTGGCCACCGGAATAGCAGAGATAGCTCCGGGGACCTTGCTACCGCTCCATCACCATGAACCCGCGGAGACGTATTATGTCATCAGTGGTTCCGGGTATGTAACAGTAGAAGATCACGAGGCATCGCTCAGTCCGGGTGCGTCAGTCTTTATACCTTCTAACGCAAAGCATTCACTCCGTTGCACCGGCACCGAGAAATTGGTTTTCCTGTTCACCTTCGCAGCGGATCGGTTCGATGAAATCGTCTACCATTTCAATGTGTAATGTTCTTTACCGAACAGTTTGACAATGCTTCTAAGGTAAATTGTTGAGATGTCAACATTAAAAACAACAGACACTAAACCTATCATTTCCAACGCGGATGCCAGTTTGATAGACATCGGCGATGGCATCGTCCGGCTTGAATTGCATAGCAAGTTGAACATCATCGGGGACGAAATGTTGGAGATGTTTGATGCCGCGTTGGACGAGGTGGAAACGAATTATGCGGGGATGGTTGTTGCTACAGAAGCGAAGCATTTTTCCGTGGGACTCAACCTCATCCTTCTGTTGGAACGTGCCAAGAACCAAAATTGGGATGCGATTTCGGGAACACTTCGCAAACTGCAAACCGTCTGCACAAGACTTCGGACAGTATCAAAACCGGTCGTTGCAGCGACAGCAGGTATGGCACTCGGCGGTGGGTGTGAACTCGCATTCGGTGCGGATGCGGTGCAAGCCTTCTCTGAAAGTTCCATCGGTCTCGTTGAACTCCGCGTGGGGCTTATTCCCGGTGGCGGTGGCACCAAGGAGATGGCATTCCGGTGCTTGCACGGACAAACACTGTCCGCCCCGATTCAGGATCTGTTTCCGTCCGTTAATAAGGCTTTTGATACAATTCGCGAATCCAAGATTTCACAAAACGCTGCAGAAGCAGTGGGACTTGGTTACCTTCGTCTAACTGATGCTATCTCATCGAATCAGGAGACGCATATTGAAGATGCCAAGCAACTGGTCCTCTCAAAGCACAAAGCGGGGTATAATCCGCCTGAACCGCAACAGATATTTGTACTTGGTGAGGAGGGGATCGCTCGTCTCAATCTACAAACACATCTCCTTCGGCAAGCGGATGCTATTGATGACTATACGCAGCATCTCGCCAATCAATTGGCTTACGTCCTCTGTGGCGGCGCACTTTCGGCTCCGCAATTTGTCCCCGAACAGTATCTACTTGACTTGGAACATGAAGTCTTCCTCAGCCTTTGTGGACGACAGGAAACGCATGCGAGGATAGAAGCAACGCTCCAAAAGGGTAAAAAGTAATGCGAACGCTATCAGACGTAGTTATCGTATCTGCGGTGCGCACAGCTGTAGGAAGAGCAGGGAAAGGAACGCTGAGAAACACGCGACCTGATGAACTCGCCGCTGCCGCGCTCCATGGTGCAGTTGATAGACTCCCACAGCTTGACTTGGACACCATAGATGATGTCATCATTGGATGCGCTACACATGAGGGACCACAAGGGTACAATATCGCTCGCATTGCCAGTTCGCGTGCCGAGTTTCCCGTCTCTGTGCCTGCCATTACGATCAACCGTTTCTGTGCCTCCGGTTTAGAAACGATTGCAATGGGTGCTGAGCAGATTCGATCTGGACGCGCCGAGATAGTAGTCGCGGGTGGTGTGGAGAGCATGAGTCAAGTCCCGTTCGGTGCCAATCTTTCTCCGAACCCTATGCTTATAGCGCATGCGCCGGATGCCTACCTCAGTATGGGATTAACTGCTGAAAATCTGGCGCGAAAATATAGTATATCTCGCACCGCACAGGACGCTTATGCGTATCAGAGCCATCGCAAGGCGATCTCGGCGATTGATGCAGGCAAATTTCGAGAAGAAATTGTTCCGTTCACGGTAGAGGAAACGCATCTCAATTCAGAGGGTGCCTCTGAAACGAACAGTTCTGTCTTTGATATAGATGAGGGACCCCGCCGAGATACATCACCAGAAGCGTTGGCATCTCTCAAACCCGTTTTTCACGTGGATGGCACAGTGACGGCTGGCAATGCCTCCCAGATGAGTGACGCTGCCGCCGCTGTCGTCCTCATGTCCGAGGCGCGCGCGGAGGCAGAAGGTTACAAGCCCTTGGCTCATTTTGCCAGTTACGCCACAGCCGGTGTATCGCCCGAAATCATGGGCATCGGACCTGTGCCAGCAATCCCGAAAGCACTCGCGTCGGCAGGGTTAACTTTAGCAGATATAGACGTTATAGAACTCAACGAAGCATTTGCCGTACAAGCCCTCGCCGTAATTGAAGAGGCACAGTTGCCATCCGAAAAAGTAAACGTCAACGGCGGGGCAGTCGCGTTAGGGCATCCGCTCGGTTGCACTGGAACGAAACTCACTGTGAGCCTGATTAATGAGATGCGTCGGCAACATCACCGATACGGCATGGTAACGATGTGTGTCGGCGGTGGTATGGGTGCCGCTGGTATTTTTCTAAATCCGACGTAGAAAAAAGGAGACGGTGTTCCTCCGCTTCCGCCACACCCGCGAAGTTTTAATGCGCGCATAGCCCGTAATGAAATGGAGGGTTTTTGCTTGGGTGTTTTTTTAGATAGACGGGGAGGAACGTCAAAGATCAAATCCACTTCAACAAACCGCAAGGGAAATTAAAAATATGCAAACTCATGTCTATCTCTCCATAGCAGGAGAAAACAGAATCGCCATTTACACGTATGATGCCTCTAATGGCGGCATCGAACTTCAGGAAAACATCAACGTTACGGGTTCTCCAGGTCCCTTAGCACTCTCACCGTGTGGTAACTACTTGTATGCTGGTCTACGCTCCAGTCGCGAAATCGCAAGTTTCCGTATTGACGAAGAGACAAAACACCTCTCACACTTGCGGACAGTCCAGTTAGACGCGGATACGTGTTATATTGCGCCAGACAAAACCGGTAATTTCCTGCTTTCCGCCTATTACGGTGCTGGCAAAGTTACTGTACATACAATCGGCGACGATAAAACCGTTCAAGGTGAACCGCTTCAGACCGTCGAAACCGATATACACGCCCACTGTGTCGAAACAGATGCCTCAAACCGATTTGCTTTTGTGCCACACACTGTCCCTCGAAACGCTATCTACCAGTTCCATTTTAACGAGGATACAGGCGTACTTACGCAAAACCCTGTAGGAAATCTCAATCCGGGTGCACCGATTGGACCCCGGCATTTCTGCTTTCATCCGAACAAACCGGTCCTCTATTTTTCAAATGAACAGGGATCAAGTGTCTCCGCATACACCCTTCAGGAAGGAGGAGACCACCCCGGAATCTTAGTAGACTTACAGGACGATCTCTCTACGCTCCCCGCAGATTTTGATGCAGATAATACTTGTGCGCAGATTCACATCGACCCACAAGGAACGTTTCTCTACGTCTCTAATCGCGGGCACGACAGCATCGCAGGATTCGCAATTGACGAGGACAGCGGCAAATTAAGTGCTGTCGGACATCAACTGACCGAGCCGACACCACGCGTTTTTAATATCGACGGAACTGGCAATTATCTCTTTGTCGGTGGTCAGGGTTCAGGACAACTCGCTACCTACCGCATCAATCGGGAAAGTGGCGCGTTGTCTCCTCTCACCACCTATGCTGTTGGCGAAAACCCTATGTGGGTGCTTTTTGTATAGAAAGAGGAAAATGGCACGACGCGGAATTTTTATTACATTTGAAGGCATAGAAGGCGCAGGGAAGACGACGCAATCAGAACGTTTAGCAACCGCTCTGGGACCGGACATTGTACTCACCCGTGAACCTGGGGGCACACACATTTCTGAACGGATTCGCGATCTCTTCCTGACATCAGACGGAATAACGCCGATGACAGAGTTGTTGCTGATAGCTGCTGCACGCACACAACACGTCACTGAACTCATACGTCCCGCATTACACGCGAAGCGAACCGTCATCTGTGATAGGTTTATTGATGCTACTGTGGCGTATCAAGGCTATCGCGGGGGCATCGACCTTGCGTTTATTCACCAATTAAACCACACTGCTACTGACGGCTTGACACCTGACATCACCTTTATCCTCGATCTATCTCCAGAGATAGGACTATCACGCCAACAGCAAGGCGGCGTGCAGCGCGATCGCCTGGACAGAGAGTCGTTGGAATCGCATCGGAAGGTTCGCGAGGGATACCTATCCGTCGCGAAAGCGAACCCACATCGTATCAAATTGATAGACGCTACACAGCCTGCAGATGCTGTCCACGCTGCGATCTTAGCTGAATATCAAGATTACGCATGGTAAGCGATGAAACTCTTGTAAAGTGTGCGAAAGTTATGAATGCCTCGCAGTGAGAGTAAAGTTGAAAGAGGCTTCTGGTGCAATAACAACTTTAGATCCCTTTGCAACTTCGTTGACTTTGCAACTTTCTTACTTTCCTCTTGGAAGGAAAAATGCAAAATCCAATCATTGGACACCAACAAATTGTCGAACAACTCCAACGAACTGTCGCCTCGGATCGTATTGCTGGAGCATACCTTTTCTATGGACCGGAAGGTGTTGGCAAGGAAACGGTCGCTCGCTATTTTGCACAACTCATCCTTTGCGAACAAGAAACACAACCACCGACGGTGTGCGGAACGTGTCTCGCCTGTCGGAAGATAGATTCAGGCAACCATCCTGACCTACAATTCATTCATCCTGAAGGGCGTCAGTTGAAGATCGGACAAATCCGAGAATTGCAGAAACAGATTATCTATGAGCCCCTTGAAGCGAGTCGAAAAATCTATATTTTGGCAGACACGGAACGGATGAACGCAGAGGCTGAGAACTGCCTGCTCAAGACACTGGAGGAGCCACCTGCAGCCTCAGTTTTAATTCTGCTTACATCAAACATCCAAGCATTGCTCCCTACGACCCGTTCTCGGTGCCAAATCCTCCAATTTCACCCAATGCCGACACAAGCGTTAGCAGAAATCTTGATGGATAAATTTTCGGTCGCGCCAGATCAAGCAACGACGCTTGCCATTGCGGCGGATGGCGCGATAGGAAAAGCACTCACGCAACTTGAAAAAGGCGAGGTACACACTGAAAGCGTTCCAGAAGTCCTCAAGGAGACAAATTTATTAGCCGCTTTCAGACTTGCTGAAGACTTCAAAGATAATCCAGAGACTTTAAGTGAGCTGGTGACTTGGTATCGCGATCTTCTCTTTTTACAACAGGGCGCGCCCAGCGAACTCATAACACACTTTCACTTCCTTGACGAACTCCGAGCGATTGTTCCCCGCTACTCTCGACTGCGCATACAGCAAGCCATCCAGACTATCTTTGACACCAAATCCCTCATCGAAAACACAAACACAAACGCTACCTTGGCTTTAGAGATAATGTGTTTGAAGTTACTCAAATAAGTTTACCTTCCTTTGATGACGAACTACCGACTGCGGACTGCTGATAGCCAAGAAACAGAGATTGACAAACGGGTTTCCTGATGGTATAATTTCTTAACGAATGAGTCAATGCCGACTGAACGGGAACCGCAAAAAAACAGAAGGAAATACAATGAGCGCATTTTACATCACCACACCCATCTACTACGTCAACGATGAACCGCATGCGGGACACGGTTATAGTACCATTGTCGCAGATACTTTGGCGCGCTATCACCGCCTCAAAGGCGATGAGGTTTTCTTTTTGACCGGCGTTGATGAGCATGGTGCAAAGATACATAAAGCCGCTGAAGAAGCAGGACTTACCCCGCAAGATTATTGCGATAAAATAGCACCTACATTTATCAAATTTTGGAAACGGCTGAATATCTCGCACGACGTCTTCATGCGTACGACAAGCGATATGCACAAGCGCGGCGCAGCGAAATTCCTCACCGCCCTCTACGACAGTGGGGATGTCTACAAAGGGGCTTATAAAGGATACTATTGCCTCCCATGTGAGCGGTTTGTTCCTGAAAAAGAATTGACGGACGAAAAAATCTGCCCGATTCATAAATTGCCCCTGGAATGGCTCGAAGAGGAAAACTATTTCTTTAGACTCTCCAAGTATCAAGATCGCTTACTCGCGCATTTCCACGAGAATCCTGACTTTGTCTACCCCGCAGCCCGGCGCAATGAGCTCCTGAGCGTCCTCAACTCTGGATTGGAAGATATAAGCATATCTCGCTCCTCTGTCTCATGGGGAATCTCTTTACCGTTTGATCCTGAGCATATCGTCTACGTCTGGATTGAAGCATTGATGAATTATATGACAGCACTTGGTTATGAAACTGATAGTGAGCAGTATCGCACTTTTTGGCCCGCTGATGTCCACATGATGGGGAAGGACATCACCCGCTTCCATGCGCTGATCTGGCCCGCAATGTTGATGGCTGTAGACTTGCCACTACCCAAGCAGATTGTCGCACACGGGATGATGACGAAAGATGGCGAAGCGTTGAGTAAAACGCGAGGTATTTTCGTTGACCTGGATGCAGACATCGCGCAATACGGATTGGATGCGTTCCGCTATTACCTTCTGCGTGAATTTAGTTTCGGCAACGATGGTGATTACCGCCCTGCCCGTTTGCACGCCCGCTACAACGCCGATCTCGCGAACGATCTCGGTAACCTGCTCAATCGTGTTCTCGGTTTAGTCAACAAGAACTTTGAAGGGATTCCCACGCCGACAACACCGGGGGAATTCGACGATGAAATCGAAGCGATCGCGCAGACCACTATTGATCAATTAGACGCGCATATAAGCGCGTTCGCGTTCGACGCTGCGTTGGAAACCATCTGGGAGTTTGTCCGGCGTATCAATCGGTATGTCCAACAGACACAGGTCTGGACGCTGGCAAAGCCGGAGACGAAACCGAGAATGGGCACCATCCTTTACAATAGTTTGGAGGCATTACGGTTCATCTCTGTGCTCATATCGCCTTTTGTTCCAGATACTGCTGAGAAAATTCAGACACAGATCGGTCTGCCGGAATTTGATACCGTTGCCGAATGGGGACATTTGCCCGCAGGACTAACGGTCAGCAGAGGCGAACCTATTTTCCCGCGCGTTGATACTAAACAGCAGAAACAGCCGCAACCGAAAACGGAAGCCGAACCGAAACAGAAAAAGACAGAAAAAACAAGCACCCTTATCTCCTTTGCTGATTTCCAAAAGTTGGATCTTCGGGTGGCATGTATCCTCGCTGCTGAGTCAATTGAAGGGACTGACCGGCTTCTCAAATTGCAGGTTGACCTCGGCACAGAGAAACGACAACTGATCGCTGGGATTGCCGAACACTATACGCCAGAGGCATTGATAGGGAAACAGGTGATAGTCGTCGTGAACTTAGAACCCGCCACCATTCGCGGCGTTGAGTCGCAAGGTATGGTTCTCGCGGGGAGTGGTGACTCCGTGGTTTTGGCAACTCTTGAAACAGAAATGCCGCTCGGCACACAAATAAAATAGTAGGCACTCCGTGTGCCGTGACAAAATGCGAGATATAGAAAACATCCTTAAAACCCGCATTGAAAACGATGAGGCGAACACCTTTGTCGTCATTGTACCGACCGATTCTGCGCGTTTGAAACGTCAGCGCGAATTGGTCGGTTATCACCGAAACAGGGCAGTCGCCAATTTGCGTGTGTATAATATTGAAAATTTTGTGCAGCGGTTATATACGCAAGTACGCCCGTCGAGACAACATATTTCGCAAGGACTCCAAACCCTTTGGCTCCATGAAATCGCGAATAATACCGATGCCTACCGTTATGAGGTGTTCCGACCAAGCCAAGACATTTCGGTGCCGGATAGCACACTCTCCCTCATCGCAGACACAATTAATCGCCTCAGAGAACGCGGCGAGACACCCCAAAATATTATAAGAGATAATCCGACCCGGATTGACCTCGCTCACATTTATAACGATTATGAGGCAAAACTTGAGGATCGCTGGATCGATGAGCAGGGTAGGCACCTGTACCTTGCTAACAATTTCAATCCACGGTTTATGAGCAACGCATTTCCCCGAGTCAATCTTGTTGTTGTTGAAGGTTTCACTGTGCTTTCTCAGGCTGACATTAAAATCTTGACGCGCATCTCCGAGATGCCTAACTTAGAGATGTGGTTCCGCACCGACTGTGTTGAAGAAAATGAGAATCTCTATAAAAATATTACCAAGCTCGTCTCGCAATTTAAAGCCGTAGACGTCCAGATTGATACAACCTATGCGCGTGAACCCAGTCTACATCAACGTTTTGCTGATAACCTGTTTCAATTGGATACTGCCAAGGCAACTTCGGTTCCAAATTCCGATACGGCGTTTCAGATTAGGTTATTGGAACCAGCCGACCGTTCGGCAGAGGTGGCGCAGATCGCACACCATATCCAAAAACATGTCTCAGAAGGGGACTGCAAACTCAGTGACATCTGTGTTGCGTATTACAATGTGGGGTATTATCAACAGCGAATCGCCGAGACTTTTCCTGCTTACGGCATCCCTTATTCGCTTGTTGAAAGTATACCGCTAACAAAGTCAGAGGTCGTCAAAGCGATCTTTTCCCGCCTTTCATCGCGCCGAGTCCCACTAAACGATGTCTATTTTGGCACAGATTGCAAGCCAAAACTTGCGACAGAAAAGCCTGATGTTGAGCCTGCATCGCACACACGTCTATTTCAACCTATCGAGTTTCAGGAATATGTTGACGACTTGCTTGCAGATGGTGCGGTTGTCAAGCATATTCTAAATCCTATGCTCGGACAGAACCGGGAAATCGTTGAAGGAGAGGTTGAGGCGTATCGCCAATTCAATAGGATTGTCAAGGAGCTTTGCGAAGTATTAAAATCGGAAGGAAATGAGACTGATTTCCTTGACAACTATATTGAAAAACTTTACTACATTGCAAGGCATACAAATTATCGAAATAGGGCGGCACCAAGCGGAGAGGTTGTGAGGATTGTTCAACTTGGTGAACTCAGAAGTTTAGAATTTGATACCGTCTTTCTGGGTGATTTTGTAGAGGGTCGGTTCCCCGAAAATTATCGTCCAGATCCGTTGCTACCAGACACTCCTTATCGTACTGAGGAGGAGCAACTGCACGATAATCGGTTCATGTTCTATCGAGTCCTCAAATCTTTTCGTAAGCGACTTTACCTGCTTGTACCACAACGTGAACGTGAATCGGAACTAATCCCCTCTCCTTTTCTTGGGGAATTAAAAGCAATCGCCGACGTTCAGACGATTGACGTAGGGAATCCTGAACAAGGCAGTGTTCCCGGTTTTCTCAGCACATACGGCAACCACGTATGGACTACACCTACACCATCCAACCAAGAATTCCCAGATAACTTAGCAGACATGCGTTCTCTGATAGACCATGTAATTGGGGTTGAAAAGAGCCGCGAGGAAACACATGAGCATTTGGCTTATGAAGGAATGTTAGCGGCTGAAATGCTTTCTGCCCAAAGCCAATTACGGTTGGAAAATCGGCGGCGGAAAGTTTATTCCGTCACAGAATTGGAAACTTACGCGAAGTGTCCGTTTCAGTACTTTGTTGATAGTGTTTTGAGGTTCCATATCGAAGAGGACGAAACGGAGGATGAGTTATCCAGCCTTGAAAGAGGATCATTGCTTCATGATGTTCTCCGCGCATTCTACAACAGCCGCCGCGAACAAGGATATCCGAGTATCGGACAATGTAGCGAGGAGGTTTTTGAGGACGCGAAAAAGCAATTAGCTGAAATATTAAATACCAAATCTGAGGAACACCGCAGCAAGCGCACTGAGACCCCTATCGGCGAGGGTAACCTCTTTTGGGAAATGGACATAGAGAAACTTCGCGTTGCTCTCCATAAGTGGCTTAAAGCGGAACGTACCTATGGTTTACCCGTTATTCCGCGCTACTTTGAAGTTAACTTCGGTCAATCGGATGAACTGGCAGATTTGGAACTTGATTGTACGAAACCAATCCGCATCGGTGACGTGCGGATGAAGGGCAGAATTGACCGCATTGATATTGGCAACGGTGCCTTTAATATTATCGACTATAAAACTGGCAGCTCCACAATTAGAATGCCGGAGATCCTTAATGGACGGAGTCTCCAACTCCCCATCTACCTTCAAATCACAGAGAAACTGCTGGAGGACCATGGACTAACAGGGCTAGACTCGGCGGCGGGACTCTATCATAAAATCAGGCTGGACCAATGTACAGTTGAACTCGGTATTGGCAAGGAGTCTTTAAACGAAGTCGCTTATAGTGCTTACAACGGCACAGACTGGAGGTCGGTGGGTTCCAGAAGTGGTCAGCTGCTGGATGATGAACTGTTCGACGAACGGCTCGCCCGGACCCGTGGCTATGTTCAACAGTACGTTGACAGTATCTCTAAGGGGAAATTTCCGCTCATCACGCGCGTCAAAACCTTTTCGGTGTCTGAAGATGAATCTGAAGAAGATGATTTTATAGAGACTGATGAATATGGCTTTGTAGATTCTGAAGAGGACGGTGACAAGCCCCTTACCCCCCGTAACAAAACGGAACCCTGTAGTTATTGTACCTATAAGCGTGTATGCCGTGTTGGTGTAATTTCTGAAGTAAGCCAATCGGATGATTAGCCTTCCATCCACCGTTTTCCACTAACGATGTTTGAAATCTCACCTTTCAGAAAAAACTTGCACACTTCTGATAAATCTGTTATACTTTCTTAGATTTTTTAAGAACTTTGCTTGCACGCCCGTTAGCGCAAAACTCGCAAGCACATGTGAAAGAACAAAATAGGAGGCTATTTTTAAATGGCACATACATTACCAGCGCTCCCTTATGCACACGATGCTTTGGAACCGCACATTGACACACAAACAATGGAAATCCATCACGGCAAACACCATCAGGGTTATGTCAACAACCTCAACGCTGCCTTAGAGGGACTCGGTGATCTCGCCGATATGGGTGTTCACGAACTGCTCGGCAATCTTGATCAAGTTCCAGAAGACAAGCGTCAAGCCGTCATCAACAACGGCGGCGGACACGCCAATCATTCACTCTTTTGGTCCATCATGAGCCCTAACAGTGGTGAGCCGGGCGGAGAAATTGCAGCGGCGATAACCTCTACCTTTGGATCACTTGAAGCGGCGAAAGAGGAGTTTACAACTGCCGCAACGACACGCTTCGGTTCTGGCTGGGCATGGCTCGTCCTTGGTGACAGTGGGTTGGAAATCTATTCCACAGCGAATCAGGACAGCCCAATCATGCAGGGACATACTCCACTTCTCGGTATTGATGTCTGGGAACACGCATACTATCTGAAATACCAGAACCTCCGTCCTGCTTACGTTGAGGCGTGGGGGAACGTTATCAACTGGACCCGAGTCAACGAACTCTATGTGGCGAATGCCTAACTTTTCGCAACAAGTTTAGGATTTTGGGAGGGGTAGGCGCGAACAGCGTTTCAGACCTACCCTTTACTCCCAAAATAGCGGAGGTCTGCTGAATTAAGTTTTTTTGACATCGTTCTTTAAATGTGTTATACTTAAAGAGGAAATATAATGCTTTCAGCATGGCCGTGAAACTTACTAAAACGGCGTGCGTAATTAACATCTAAATAGATTACCCAAAAAAGGCGTTGAAGGGGAGGAGTAAGTCGTCTGGGCTTGCGAGAGATGGAGACTCATCGGCTGAAAGGTCTCCTCAAGTTTCCACGACTGAAGGTCGCCCCGGAGCTGCTCATCTGAACAACTGTAGCAATAAGTAAGGTGAGTCGGTGTGATGCCCGTTATCGCATCCCAAAGAGTGCTCTTTCTCGGTAAATGAAAATGAGAAAGGGAATTGGAGTGGTACCACGGTAAGGTCAGTGCAAATGTCCTTCTCGTCTCCATGTTTGGAACGAGAAGGTTTTTTAATTTCAACGACTCCCGTAGGGACGATCCCTACAATTCATGAGGAAAATTGGCATGGAACTTTCAGGAGCGCAAATCCTTGTTGACAGTCTCAAGCGGGAAGGTGTCGAATATATCTTCGGTGTGAACGGTGGCGCGGCGATGCCGATTTTCGATGCCCTCTACAGTGAGACCGAGGTTAAATTGATACCGATGCGGCATGAACAAGGGGCTTCCCACGCCGCTGATGGCTACGCACGTGCCACTGGGGATGTCGGCGTTGCGCTCGCAACTTCCGGTCCCGGCGCAACGAATCTTGTCACTGGCATCGCAACCGCTTATATGGATTCGATTCCGATGGTTGCGATTACTGGACAGGTTTTCACCCATTATATCGGTAGCGATGCCTTCCAAGAGTGTGATGTTATCGGCGTAACACGTCCGATCTGTAAACATAGTTACCTTATCACAAGTTGCGATGAGGTAGCAGATGTCGTCGCTGAAGCGTTTCACATCGCGAAGACCGGAAAACCCGGTCCCGTAATTATTGACATTGCCAAAGACGCGCAGATTCACGAAGCACTGTTTCAATATCCAGAAACAGTTGACATCCGTAGTTACAAGCCGCAAGTTCATGGTGATCCAGCACAAATTGCAAAGGCAGCAGCACTGATTAAAGAAGCGAAACGCCCCATGCTTTATGCCGGTGGTGGTGTTGTACTCGCCAATGCCAGTGAGGAGCTGCGGCAACTCACTCTCAAAACCCAGATTCCGATTACTGTTACATTAATGGGACTCGGCGCATTTCCCGAAACGCATCCTTTAGCGATGGAAATGCCCGGAATGCACGGTTCTTGTTGCGCTAATTACGCTTTTACCGACGCTGATCTCGTTATCGCTATTGGCGCAAGGTTCGATGACCGCGTTACGGGTGATCTCAGTAAATTCGCACCGAACGCGAAGAAAATCCACATCGATATCGACGCGTCCTGTATTGGAAAAAATGTACCGGTGGATGTTCCGATCGTAGGTGATGCGAAGAGTGTTCTGACAGAACTGAATAAACAGGTTGAGACAGCAGACATTGACCCATGGCGCGACCAGATTCAGGAATGGAAGCAGAAGTACCCGTTTGAGTATGAGCAGAAAGCCGATAAGGTAATGCCGCAATATGTCATTGAGCAGATTTATGAGCATTACAGCGATGCCATTGTCGTTGCGGATGTCGGACAGCACCAGATGTGGGCGGCACAATACTTCAAATTCACCGAACCGCGGCAGTGGCTCAACTCCGGCGGTCTCGGCACGATGGGATTCAGCCTCCCCGCCGCAATCGGTGCGCAGCTCGGATGTCCGGACAAAACCGTTGTCAACATCAACGGAGACGGCTCCTATATCATGACGATCCAAGAATTGGTGCCAGCGATTACGATGAAACTGCCGATTAAAGTTTTCATCATCAACAACATGTACCTGGGGATGGTGCGCCAGTGGCAGGAATTGTTCCACGGCAAACGCTACTCTGCTGTCGATTACCACGATAATCCGGATTTCGCCTTGCTCGCACAGGCATTCGGTGCCACAGGGCTGCGGGTTGAACACCCAGACGAGGTCGAACCCGCATTACAGAAGGCGAAAGGGATTACCGATGGTCCTGTGGTTATTGATTTCATCGTTGATGAAGAGGAGAATGTGTTCCCAATGGTGCCAGCGGGTGCTGGACTTGGAGATGTTATCCGCGGGCTATCCTAATGATTTTAAGGGTCGTCAGTTATCGGTTATCAGTTACAAGAGGGTACCGTTAAACGAGGGGAAACACCCTATCAAAAACACCTCTTAACCGATGACCGAAAGGTTTTTCGGAGAAAAACCGAACCGATAACCGATAACCATAAAACCGACAACTGAAAGCCTGCGCAGCAGGCGAACTGAAAACTAAAAAAAAATGAATCCAGAAGAACGACACATCTTTTCGGTATTGGTCGAAAACCGATTTGGTGTCCTTGCCCGTGTGGCAGGACTCTTCAGCGGGCGCGGCTTTAATATCGACAGTCTCAACGTCGCCGAGACGCATGACAAAAGCATTTCGCAGATAACCCTTGTCACACACGGTGATGCACAGATCATTGAACAGATCTACCACCATTTAAACAGACTCATTGACGTTATTGAGGTGACGGACCTCTCCACGGCTGGAACGCATGTTGAGCGAGAACTTGTTCTTATCAAGATCGCTACCGATGATCCTCAAAAACGTACCGAAGTTCTACAAGTCGCGGAGGTTTTCCGTGGGCGGGTTATAGATATGAAACCCGCCTCCCTCGTCCTCGAAATTACAGGTGATGAGGGTAAATTGAAAGCTGCGATTGATATTTTCAATACGTACGGTATCCTTGAATTGGCGCGCACCGGCAAAATAGCGATGTTACGCGGATCAGAAAAATAGGATATAAAGGAATAGACTTATGGCAACGATTTATTACGATAGTGATGCTAATTTTGATTTACTGAAAGAGCGTACCGTCGCTGTCGTCGGCTACGGTGCGCAGGGTCGCGCCCAATCGCTGAACCTTAAAGACAGCGGTGCAAACGTCGTCGTCGGGTTATACGAAGGCAGTCGCTCAAAGGAGCGAGCAGAGGCGGAGGGTTTGACCGTCAAAACCGTTGAGGAGGCCGCAGCGATGGCGGACATCGTTCAGGTCCTCATTCCTGACGAACGCCATGCCGCTGTTTACCGCGACCAGATTGCCCCAAACATGCAGGCAGGAAATATGCTGCTCGTCTCACACGGGTTCAGCGTCCATTTTGGGCAGATTGTGCCTGCCGGTGATATTGATGTCGCAATGATTGCGCCGAAGGGACCTGGCTCCCTCGTCCGTGAAGTGTTTGAAGGTGGTGGTGGTGTGCCGTGTCTTATCGCTATCCATCAAGATACCACGGGTCTCGCGCGCGATGTGGCACTTGCCTATGCCAGAGGCATCGGTGGCACACGTTCAGGGGTTATTGAAACCACATTTCGTGAGGAAACCGAAACCGACCTCTTCGGTGAACAAGCCGTCCTCTGTGGTGGAACTGCTGCACTCATTAAAGCCGCCTTTGACACACTCGTCGAAGCCGGTTACCAGCCGGAAATGGCTTATTTTGAGTGTCTCCACGAACTCAAGTTGATTGTTGACTTGATTTACTCTGGCGGATTGAGCAAAATGCGGAATGATATTAGCAATACCGCCGAATTCGGAGACCTCACACGTGGTCCGCAGATTATTGACGACAACGTCCGAGACAAGATGCGCCAAATCTTAAAGGACGTGCAAGAAGGTGTCTTCGCACGAGAATGGGTTTTGGAGAACGAGGCGAACCAACCCGTGTTGGGTGCGCTCCGCCGGCAGGAAGAAGAACTCAAAATAGAAGAGGTCGGCAAGAACCTGCGCAGCATGATGAGTTGGCTTGACGAGTAGACTGTCCCTTCCCAAACCCTGGTAGGTGTGGTTTCTAACCGCATCGATCACAACAATGGATGTATCCGACAACACGAATACCCATCCAGATCCATTCTTCATTCGCGAGTGCCGCCCCGAAGAGGCGGAAGCACTTCTCGGGTTGTGGCAAGTTGCTGGCACCTCTCCGAGCGTCACAGATACAATCACGGACATCCGAAACACGATAGAAAGCCCCGCATTCGTGCTGATTGCTGAGGCAGATCGATGCATTGTTGGCTCTTTAATCGCCACTTTTGATGGATGGCGCGGGAACATGTATCGGATCGCAGTTCACCCTGACTACCGACGGCGTGGTATTGGACGCGCCTTAGTCAAGGAAGGCGAGAGATATTTGGTGAAACAGGGTGCTAAACGCATCACTGCACTCGTGGAGGAGAAGTATCCAAGGGCTGCCGCGTTCTGGTCGAGTGTCGGGTATGAGATAGAACCTGGGATAATAAGATTTTTCCGCAATCCCTGAAGTAATGGGAGGCACACAGTGTGTGCCGTTGCGTAAGGAGGTTAGTCGTGGAATTTAGAGGACATCTACTGGACAACACCTTCAAAAGCGTTTACGGGCTTGCCGTCGCCGATATAAACGGAGACGGACAACTTGACATCATCGCTGGCTCTACAGGTGAACCGATCATTGCTTGGTATGAGGCCCCTCACTGGAAAAGGCATCTCGTGACTGATCAGGGCAGCGGACATATCACTATTGCGCCTTATGATCTGACCGATAACGGCACACCTGACCTCATTGTAGGGAGCGGCTTCAATCGTGGGGTAAACGCTGCGGGTGGCTACCTCCACTGGCTTGAGGCACCGGCGCAAGACGGACAAAACTGGAAGAGCCACCACATCGCCGATGTTCCTTTCATCCACCGCATCGCATTGGCGAATTTCTCTGAAAATACATCAATCCCTTTCCTCATCGTCGCTTCAATCCGCGGTGAAGACGGCAAACCCAGTGAATGGCATAGTCCCGGTTCGCTTTGGTGCTATGAACTCTCAGATACCCCACAAGACACAAATTCTTGGCACTTCCATCTCCTTGACGATTCCCTCCACATCAACCACGGCTTGAGTATCAACGATGTTGACCAAGATGGTCGCGATGATGTCTTAATCAGTTGCACAGAAGGATTGATCTGGTATGAACCGCCTGCTAACCCAATGACTGACGACTGGGGTAAGTGGATTATTAGTGACCGTGAGTGTAGTGATGCATTCGCCGCAGACATTGATGGGGACGGTATCAACGAAATTTTAGGTATTGAGCCGTGGCACGGGAACAATCTCGTCTGGTATAAAGCCACTGGTGATCTACGTACCGATCCGTGGGAGCGTCACCTCATTGATGATACGCTCAATCGCGGACACTCCCTCGCTGCTGTTGATGTTGATGGCGACGGTGTACTTGAGATCGTCTGTGGATACAACGGCGAAGGCACAAGCCTTCACCTCTACCGTCCGGAGGATTTGGAACATAACCACTGGCGTAAAGAGACGATTGACGATGGTGGTTTGGGTGTTGGACAGATGCATGTCTTAGATATGAACGGAAACGGTAGGTTGGACATCGTCGCGAGCGGTCTCAGTACAGGGAATGTCAAATGGTATGAAAACCAATTTTATAATGAATTATAAAAGTGAAGTGCCTATCGTAAAATTAACAAATTGAAGGACTTATAATGGAATGGTTTGCAATTTCTATGTTAGTCATATTTCTCACAGGGCTCGGCATAGTCGCTGGGACTGCTATAAGTGTACTGCCAGGTCTGGGTAGGCGATATTACCTACGTCAGACTCAAGGGGCACTTCGTCTATGTGAGTCTACTCATGGATGTCTTCACTCGCAGGATCAGAGGGTGGCAGGTGAGTCGACACCTGACCCAGCCGCTGACTTTGAGACCTTTAGAGCAAGCATTACGCCAAAGCGTCCCGGAGATCCATCACTCTGATCAAGGCGTTGAGTATCTTTCAAATGTCTATCTCTCGACGCTCACAGAGCATGGCGTTGAGATTTCTGTCGCCCGTCGCGGATGTCCTTGGGAGAACGGGTATGCTGAGAGACTCATCCGCACGCTCAAGGAGGAAGAAGTTTACCTAAATGACTATCAGAACATTCACGAAGTGAAAGTCCGCATTGGGCATTTTATCACACAGGTGTATCATCAGAAACGCCCACATTCGGCGTTAGGGTATTTGACACCTATCGAATTCGAGCAGCAAAACTTGGATTAACTTTGCTAATTTTTGGTCTAAATAAACGTTGGCACTTCAAAGGAATGCCTACAAAGATTAGGATTTACGCAGATCCTATAAACGACAGATTAGTAACGGGTTAAAATCCCCAATAGATTATTAGATCGTTAGAGGAACGGACCCGTCCAAGCCAGATGTCTATGAAACAAAATTTTATGAAAGGATTCAACAAATGGAAAAAAAAGAACTACCCCGGATCACAACACTGAATGAGTTTATAGAATGGGTAGAGCGGTTAAAAGAGCAAGTAGAACAATCAAATCTCGGAAAATGTTTATTTCGAGGTCTATCAAAAAGAGAGTACTCAATAGAAGCATCCGCTTGGCGTCGATTGAAGCGTGAAGCAGAAAAAAATAACCTTGAGATATTCCTTGAAATTAATACCAGTTTAATCAATGATGCTCGCCTGCATGAACACGACCACAGAAACGGACGTGAACTAAAGGACTTGGAAATACTTGCTGAACTCCAGCATTTCCGAGTAGCAACATGCCTGATAGACTTTACCTATAGTGCTCAAGTTGCGCTCTGGTTTGCCTGTCAATCATCTTATAAAAATCCACCAGATTCTGAGGAATTGGCAGACGGTAAAGTTAGTGTGGTGTTTGATAATACAAGTAAAATTAAACAAATTACACCGGATTTGCTCAACGAAGAGATTAATTCCTTCTTCGAGACCAACGAAGATGGTATATATCCCCTTTATCAATGGCAGCCAAGGCAGCTGAACAACCGTATTTTTCCGCAGTATTCCGTTTTTTTATTTGGTGGTGACAGAATTATTGAACCAGATGAAGGATGCATCATTGCAGCAGGTAGTAAACAAAAAATCCTAACTTCTCTCGAAGATTTCTCACAGACTACTGAAGCAACTCTGTTTCCTGATTTTGAGGGTTTCGTGTATCAGCGAACTCAGGAAAGGCCCTACAATGTCCCTGATTATAAGGAATACGGTTATCGGGCTTACCAAAATCGTCAATACCAGGAAGCTATTACCTATTGTGACGAGGCCATTAAGAAAAATCCTGATGATGTAGAGGCTTATAAATTGCGCGGAGATGCGAAGGTTCGCCTAGAGCAGTATACAGAAGCTATTGCTGACTTTGATGACGTGCTCAACAGGGATCCTGATATGGCATCTGCCTACTACTCTAGGGGAGCTGCAAATTACTTCTTGTATCAAAACGAATCAGCCGTTGCTGACTTTGATGATGCTATCCGTTTAGACTCCAATGATAGACGTTCCTATAAATTACGCGGAGATGTGAAGCGGGATCTTGGTCGCTTTGAGGATGCGAGGAACGATTATCAAACAGCATTGGAACTTGCTTTGCAGGTTGACGATACTTTTCTTATAGCAAGTATTACGCCTGCCCTTCATGAAATTGATTCGCGTATCACTGAAGGAGGGTATTGGACACCAGAAAGGTTTGAAGCACTAGTTCCTGAGCAGTTTAGGCAACTTTATGAAGCCAAAAACAGAGATGGAGAATTATATAGTTTGGGGGCAGATCTGCAAACGTTTTTTCATAAACAGGGTTGGGAATTAAGCCACCGATTTAGTGTAAAGCATATTTTCTTTTTTGCTAAAGATAGACGGCTTTTTGGCATAAATCTATTTTCGTCGCTTCCAAGACTTACTTTCTGCGATGTGTCAGAAGAAGAAGCCAGAGCTATTGTCCCTCAATATGGCTTTACTGCTTACCCTCAATATTCACAATTGGTGTGTCAGCGAGGCCCGAGCGTAGAAGACCTTCGACCACTTTTTGAATTTGTCTATAGGCAACATATAATGCCACTATGGGAAGATCAGGAAATTGTGGATGCCCTTAAGCATATTCTGGAAAATTACGATTACTTAGAATATGATGAAGAAGCCTCAGAACGTACTAATGGATTACGGGTTAAAGTAACTCGTTTAGAGGCAAATCGCGATTTTTCCGTTACAGGTCATATTTGTAGGGTATTAGAGCAATCTACTGGAAGACGTTTCTTCGTTCCTAGTGTTGTTGGGCACAGCTTTCAGAATTGGGAAACAGAGTGGACATATTTCACTGTGCGTGAATGGTAACTATAAGATGAGTTTTTTCGCTCGTAAATTGACACTTAAACGAACTGCTGCTTCCATTTCCAGAGCTGGTCTTAATTGAGGTTATGGGGTTTCCGACACAGTTCCGCTTGTGAACTTTCACCGCGGAGTGCCTCAAGAACGACCCCTGCTTTAAAGTCGGTGGTGAAGTTTCTTCGTTTTCGTTTCGCCATCGGAGACTCCCTTCAATGAGATTGTTATCATATCACAATCTTGGTTTAGACAGTAGCCCAAATTTCCGATGGCAGTACATAGAATCCAGTTAGTTAAAGGCGTTAGCGATTAGGACGAGATCGAGGATATTAACCACTCCGTCAGCGTTAACATCTGCTTGTCCGCCTGGCTCGCCCAGTGAATTAGCAGTAAGCACTAAATCAAGGATATTGACATCCCCATCGGCGTTGATATCAAGTCTATTGTCTTTTAGGTATATCTCGCCGTCTAAGTCTGGAATGATGTGTTTGGTGCCGCCAAATCCGCTCGCTTTGCCGCTTACGTGCGATCCAAACCTGATTTCCTGCTCACTACCGCTACGGTTGTACACAACCCAACCTCGTGCGAATTCTCGGATAAATAAGCCTTCTCGATTGTCGTAAAGTTGGGATTTCGCGCCGATCGGTTCACCGAGATCGACGTCATAAAAATCATACCAGTATTTCTCGTGGGTATGACCATGAGGCACACCTAATTCATGCTCATGAGTATGACCTTCCCATATTTCGTATTGATGATTATGTGTAGGCGAAATAATACCAGGCACAAAAGATACATACCCATCAGAATGCGTGAGCCCTAACGCTATGATGGCTCGTGCTTGTTGATAGTTATTTGGTGCATTTAAGGATTCGGTTGGCATCCCCCAACCTTCCAAGCAATTAACCTGTGGGTATCTTAAGTTGGTTTCGTACCACGATAACGCATGTTCTATACCTATCAATTCCTCGTGGGTATACCCGTCTATGCCAGAGGTAACTTCCATGAACGCACCGTTCACATAAGGAGCGGAACGTGGTATCTTGCGTGTGTTCGTGTTGACAATGATAAGAAAATCGTCGCCAACGTATTCACGTATCCGTTTTACGAGTTCGACAATAGCGTCTGTTCTATCGCCGTGGTAGTATTTAGCGACCAGATCGCTCCCGACATCGAATACAAGTTCTTCGCTCCACCAATCCATGAAAATACCATCATGCAGTCCGCAATCAGCAATCGCTTTCGCACGTTTTGCGAAATGATCGATTGCACCTGGCAAAGTGTAATCGATGAGATAGATATGAGACCATCCGGCATCCGTGAGCCTGTTGCCGTTCTCGTCTCTCAACCAATACTCCCAATCGTCTGGATAGTGGTCTCCGCTCACACCATAATGGTTTAACGAGGCGATGTATAAAAAATTAGGATTAATTTCGTGCAATTCATTTATTAATCCTATATCATACTGAGTCCCACCATCAACGGTGACAATTTGTGAGTGGTCGATATTCCAATGCAAGCCCCTAAACAACCCGCTCCAAAACAAGTCGTGGTACGAATACATCTCTTTTGTGTATCCCCATTCCCAAATATCATCTGGTCTGTCATGGTTAATAATACTATGGTGCCATGCACCAAAGACAGACGGGAAGGTTCGGTTTTCGACCCGACTAATCACGTTGTTCCGTTCAACAATACATACTTCTTCGCTATAAACCAAGCCACACACTAAAAACACGAACACTGCTATCAACACTAATTTTTTAAACATTTTATTTCTCAATTGCCTCAACATTCGCACGAGGCAGTGTCATCTGTTGACCGTCCGCAAGTTCAACCCGCAATACCCGCACCTGTGCCTCTGTCTCCAAGTTCTGAAGTTCTACTGGTAGTTCCGTAACACGTCCCAATTTGCCGAAATGCGGTTCCCGAATAATCCGCACCGAGCTGCCAATCTCTAAAATACCCTCGATGCTTCCATCCTGCTCCTCTTCCACCGTTTCCGCAGTGTCTGATACCAATGGAATCACTATCTCCGGACGGACGACCCCAGCACGAATCTGTGTCGCGCCGTTGATGGAGGTTTTCATACCCTCCCGTGCTTTCAAGAGCGCGAACGTCTGCTCCGCCATCGCTATCTCTCCGAACCCCTCCGTGATAACGAGTGTGATGCCGATCTCCTCAGAACCGGTAATCGCAACGCCGAGTTCATAGCCGAGAAGTTTCCGCAGATCCGCGTCATCGATACCACCAGCAATGATGCCCTTGACCCCCTGCTGGATCGCCTTCTGAATTGCATCGGTCGTAACAAGCGAACCACCAACCAAGATATTATCTTGATGTTCAGGTAATATCTGTTCAGCGGTCAGTTCATCACCCGACGATTGGGAGATGACGACTAAGTTTCCAACTGTCTCACCGCCGACACCGAAGATGCCTTGAATATAAGTGCCGTAAGTTTCTACTGTGACACCTTCGTTTGGGACGGTCTCCGTTACTGTGCCATTTGTGTAAGCTTTGACTTCCACTGGGATGGGCGGTTCACGAAGGATAACCTGTCCTGTGACATCGGACACGGCTTCAATCGTGCCGTCGATCGGTGACCGCGCTTGCGATTTGAAAAGCCCGAAAAGCCCTTTTGTCGTGGCGATAATCTCGTCTTCTGAGACGGCTTCACCTACAGATTTAAGCATATATTCGGCAACTTCTTCAGGTGGGACACTCAGCAGGTTGGCAACGTTTAACAGCTGAACATTGCCCGGCAGATCTGCTTTCGCGATAACATCTTCTGCCTCAACTGTCGCGCCGGTTTCGACGAGGACCTCGCCTTCAAGCGGGAGCCTGCGTTCCTTTTGTATTGTCATTCCCTCGGTAACCTTAAGACCGGGGGTATATGCATGCGCCATTAAAAAGCCTCAATTTCAAGATATAATCTGTAATATGATTTTTAGGTTATAAGTTGTCAGTTATCGGTTGTCAGTTAAGAGCGTGTTCATTTACGGATAACCTCTTGTAACTGAAAACTGAAAACTAATATATTATACCATTTTAGTTGTGTTTATGGTAGAATGAAATCAGAATTTAGATAAGGTGAAGCAACAAATGTCAAACCAAGGCGTAACCTACAAAACCGACAAAATCATGCCGACGTGGGAACAACTCGCTGAAATGGGGCGCGATCTCCAATTTCATCCAAGCACCACGGAGCATCCGAAGGTGCTAACCCAAGAACAGTTGGCTGATTTCAACCGCATCGGTTACATCAAAGGTATCCCGATTTTCGATGAAGCCGAAATCGGTGAACACCGTCAATATTTTGATGCCCTATTAGCAAACGTCATGGCAGAAGGCGGGAGTAGTTATTCGATTATCTCCGCACATATAAAATACGGGAAGGTCTATGACCTGCTCACACACCCAAAGATCGTCACCTGTGTGAAAGACCTGATTGGTGAAGACGTTATCGGTTGGGGTGCGCACTACTTCTGCAAGATGCCCCACGATTCGCAGACCGTCGGTTGGCATCAAGATGCGGGTTACTGGCCCCTCACACCTTCCAAAACCGTTACCGTTTGGCTCGCGATTGACGACGCAACTGTTGAAAACGGTGCGATGCGGTTTATTACAGGTTCGCATCATCTTGGACACTTGACACCTCGGCACAGTGAACCCGGCGATAACAGCGTCTTGGGTCAAGTCGTTGAAGACGCTGAGAAGTACGGTGAACCCGTCGATGTTGAACTCAAAGCGGGTGAAATCTCTATCCACACTGACTTGCTGCTGCACGGTTCAAACGCCAATCCCTCGCCCAAACGACGGTGCGGGCTGACTTTACGCTACTGCACTACCGATGTCCGGGCATCTTTCCGTTGGGATAAAGAAGGTGTCGTCGTGAGTGGAGAGGATAGAAATGGGAACTGGGGAAACCCACCACGTCCTGCTGTCGATTAATCCAACAGATTGTAGACACCCACAATTGGCGTTTCTTTTTGTTAAAATTATCAAACGTTTCCGAGTCTAAAACCGCCTTGCTTTAGCTGGGGGATACAGACTCGCTCTTGTGAATTAGACCAAAGCGTTTTTTGAAAAAAACACTTGACATTTCTACGAAAATATGTTTTAATAGATGTATCACGTTGGCAGACATACCAAGCGTAACCGCAAGGTTACGTGTCTGCCTCCCCACTTGGTAGGGGTTAAAAGCGTGATACGTGAACATCCATGAAAACCTATAAACTGAAAATCCCTCACACTCAACAGTTAGACGCTCTGAATGCTGCGTCTGCGTCGGTTTGGAACGAGTGCCTGACTCTCAAATCCGTTTGGGATTATGCGCACGGCTATCGAAGCACCGGACGACTTGATCCACAATGTGAGTTGTGGATGGACAAGCAACTTTCCAAGTCCCAATCCCTACACTCACAGAGTATCCAAGCTGTCCGTGAGCGGTATTTCAAGAACAGAAAAGCCTATCGTGTGTTACGTAGGAACGGCAATTCAACCGCCAAACCGCCGCATAAGTCTAAACGCTTTCAAACAACGACTTGGAAAAAGTCAGCCATCCGTTTCAAAGAAACATTGCTTGGTAAAGTCTTGATACTCTCTAATGGTAAAGGCACCCCTGCTTTAGAGATACCGCTTCCAAAGTTGTTTAACCTTTCTTTGACCCCTAATATTGTAATTGTGCACCTTGTCTATACTCGTGGACAATACGAACTTCATTTTGTCTATAACACCGAGACACCTGAAGTCTCTAAGGTTTCCGATGGCGTTGTGGGCGTTGATATTGGCGAGATACACCCGATTGTCAGCCATGACGGACATAACACACTGATTTTCAATGGGCGGTATATCCGAAGCCTATACCGATTGAGAAACAAGGTGATTGCCTCCTTTGGTAAAAAGATTGATAGGTGTAAACGCTATTCCAAACGTTGGTGGCATCTCGTGCGTAGGAAGTGGAAACGTCTTCAAAGGATTGACAATCAAATCAAGGATGCGCTCCATCAACACACCACAAAGTTTGTGAAAAAATGTGGTGAGTCGGGTATAGGCACGATTGTCATTGGAGACCTAACGGGTATACGAGACGATATCAACTATGGCAAACGTGCAAATCAGAAACTTCACCAGTGGGCTTTTGGTAAGGTTGCCGAGTTGATAACCTACAAAGCGAAATCTTTGGGTATCAAGGTTGACTTGATAGATGAGGCACATACCTCACAGACATGCCCAAAATGTGGCAACCGAAAGAAACCTACAAACCGAAACTACACCTGCAAATGCGGATTTAACTTTCACCGTGACGGTGTAGGTGCTATAAACATTCGCAAAAAGTATCTTGGACACTTCGGTGTCCCAGTAGTGGCGGACATGGATACCCAGGTTTCCATGAAAATGACACCGCCCGTTGGATTTCGTCTCGAAGTCAAACGTTGCTCTGCCTGAGCAGAGAATGTTCCCACGAGGAACAAAAGAATCACCCTTGCTTTAGCTGGGTGAGTATGTCAATTAACATCAATTCTCATAAACGCCAAGACTGCCGCCATGAATAGGAGGAGTGCGAGCGAGACTAACAACGTTAGATCCAACAGTGCGCCTCCGAAGGTGATACCGACAGTTAACTGTTCTGAAAACTTAGGAATGCTATTAAAGGGTACCGGTTTTTGGGATAACCCTTCTTTTACAAGATAAACGTGGTAACTGTCGTTGTCTCCTCTATCTTCCGATTTAATAAAGTCGACGAACTGCCGTCTGTAGCGTCGGGCGTGTTGGACGAATCGTTTATGTCTGGCGAATCCTGTACCTGCCAAAGATTCTACAGCATATTTATAGATAGCCGCCGGAGAGAGTCGCGTAATTTGTTGCGTAAATTCAACCTGTGCGAACTGTTTATTGAGGTGTTCATCATTGATGCTGCTCTTGGCATCAGCATGTTCGTTTAGATAGTCAGCCCACATCCTTAACACCTCAATTTTAGGTGGCGTGTCGGAAGGCGAACCTGTTCTGTAAAGTTTGTCTCCTTCTTTGTGCCGAGTATCAATTTCGTCTTCTCTTGCTTTCTGTATGCGAGAAATTTCGCTTCTTGAGGACACTTGCTGGAAACCGCTTGCCAATACACCCATAGTGTTCGGGATAAGCACCACAAACACAATCCAAATTAACAGCAACGTCAGCAAACTGCTTGACGAAGTAGAAAATTGGCTTGAGATAAACAGCCCAAGCCATAAGAATATTGAGATGTAGACAGCGGAAATAACAAAGATTATCCCCATCCGCACCCATTCGCCTCCGCTAAGCGACACCAATCTTGACGCATTGACGATCATTAAATTCAGTAGTACCGCAATAAACAACGGAATCAGGATCGTGAGAAACGCACCCGTGAATTTTCCCAGAAGCACGGTCGCGCGGGACACGGAATTAGACATGAGCAAGCTTAACGTGCCTGTTTCACGTTCTCCAGAGATGGCATCGTAAGTGAACAGAATCGCCATAAAACTCATTACCAATCCGATGATGAATGTCCAATCCAATTCCGTGAAGTTTGGCAGCGAATCGTTTTTTCGAGATGTATGCTGTGGGTACTGAAGCCACCAGTTTGCTGACCAAGAGTAGTTGAAACTAAAATCAGGTGTCGTCATACCTATACCATAGCCGCCGCTTGGAGCCCCTTCAACTCGCTTGGGTAAGTTTGCATCCTCTCCCATTGCAATGAAGGTTAATGGGCTAACCGGTTTGTGTAGATACCCTGGGCCTTTTACTGCAAGTTCACTTAAATTACTGCTTCTCGTTTTGAGTGAGTCGATGGCTTGGTTGGTATCTTCGGAATATTCCGCGATCCTTCGCGGATATTGACTGCTCACGAATATCACGGCATTCATCACCATCAACACCATTACCAGAATCAGCGTGAGTGCGAATCGAAAACGCGTCAAATTATCAAGGATTTCTCGTTTTGCTATGTGCCAGATCATGTTGGCTCCTTTGCAAACCCTGAACCATCATTATACAACGTCGTAGCGTAGGAATGAGATGAATGCGCCCATAAAGAACAGCATGTTTAATACCGCGAGTATCATAATATCGAATGACGCGCGTTGCAGACTGTTGCTGATGCCTTCGCTCTGTTCGTTAAATCTCGGAACTCTGCTCAAGTCAAAAGGTGCCTCGAATTCAGTCGTAAACCATCTGCGCGAAGAGAATATTTTTTCATCCCTTAGATAGTCGACCCATTCACGACGATATTGTCGGGTCTGTTCCATAAATCGCCAGAAGCTACTCAAATCTGTTTCCGCAAGAATTGCGGCGGCATTGTAATAAATCGCTGCCGGAGATATACGGGATATGTTCAGTGCTAATAGAGATTGTCGGTTCGGATTTCTGTCGAGATACGCTTTGCGTATTTGCCATATTCGATCAGCGTATTGCGTACGGAGATTTTCTTTGAATCCATAACATTCTTGGGCAAAGGGTACACCTTCTTCGTTTTCAAAGCTGCCCACGTGGACTGTCTCACCACTGTCATAGTCGTTGACACCTGAGCGAGCACCTACACCGCCAAAATTGGCACGATCAAGTGGGCCCTCAACCCCTCGTTTTTCAAAATAGTCTTTAACTTCGGCTTCATATTGCTTCCACTGGTCACGTGCCTGCTCTTTATACGGTTCCTCTGACTGTATGGGACTGGCATGTTCCACCAATAAAACTGTCAGATTCGGAACAATGAGTACGAAAAGCACCCAGACGCACATTGAGAACATGAGTGTGATAGAAGGTCGGTCGGTTCGAGTGGAAAGAAAAAGTCCTATCAGGAAAAAGAGCGAAACGTAAAGCATGGATAGCAGAAAGATTAACAGTATCCGTCCCCAGTCCGAACCACTGAAGGAGACATAAGCGGAAAATTGTATCACTAACAAGCCTGCGACGAAACTCGCGATAAGCGGAAGCGAAATAGATACCATCCCAGCGACATATTTGCCCAGCAGCAGCGTTGGTCTCGGAACCGCGCAAGAGAGTGCTAACCTCAAAGTCCCGGCTTCCTTTTCTCGCGATATCGCGTCATAGGAGAAAAGCAGGGCAAGTAGGCTCATCACCACTTGGCAGATTACCGTGAAGTCAATAGAAGAAAAAATGTTCAGATACGGATTATCAGAGCCGTGGTGCTCGGCAACGGCAGGAACATATCCGTGCGCCACCGTCACTGTATTTCCCTTTCTTTTATCTACGCCTTCGTTGAAAATGCTAAGTAGTTTCGGGCTTCTATCACACTTTAACATGTGAGTGAGTCCGAATTCAGAGTATCTCGTTACCTGACCTATCTTATCTTCATTTTCTCGAATAGCCGTTTGGTAACTTTGCAGCCTATCTTCGTAACCTCTGGTCAAAACGAAGAGATTTGTCACAATCAGGGAAAAATAGATGAGTAATCCCATGAGGAATCTGAAACTCAAAATATTTGCTGTGATTTCTCTTCTAACAATTGTCCAGAGCATTACGTTGCCTCCAGTAAATTCAAAAGTTTTCAGTGACGCGCCATGTTTCAATAATCGTTTCGTCAAGATAGGAACTACGCGATTTATATGTGTACGTAGAACCGATTTGCAAAGGCAGATACTCTTCTGTCTTGCCCGGGGTCCTATATTCCGTTAATTCTATCTCTGTTGTGATGCCGTTGGCATGCTCATAACGCGTTTTCACAAGCCCAACGCCTTTAGCAAACCACAAATAGCGGACCCCGTTAACAAACGGACTCATCTGTCTGTCACCTGGTTCATAGCGTTTGTCGTTAGTAATAATAAGCGGGCTGTTCTGTGAGTGAGAATCGATGTCCGTAAGGACACTTTTATGCTTCAGACACGTAGAGAAAACACCGGCGGGAACTTCTACTTGTTCGTGCCCATCCAAGATTGTCTCCACTTGCGAATTCCAAAATCCTTCCTGCGTCCAAGTATCGCCTACAACTATCGGGAATCTGAGAACGGAAGGCGTAACAGCCGTTCCGAGCAAGGCTGTTAGCACACACTCAAATCGACTGTCTCCTTCCCAACCGCAATTAAGACTTTTAACTCGCAAAAGTGTATCGTTTCTTATTAAGGAGACACTTCCATCTCCTGATTGATTGCCACTTTCGGTAGCGGCATCAAAGCTGACCTTTATATTGCGTTCCATTTTAGCTACCTCACTTAGAGTTGCGAAAGTTTGAAAATCGTCAGGAGAAGATTGCCCTAAAGATTCGCACTTCTTTAATCGCTGCCGCGCACGACTGAGCCGACTTTTTATCGTATTGGGAGTTACATCTAAAAAAGCGGCGATATCTTCGCAGGACATTCCATCAAAGTAGTGGAGCGTAACGACGGTGCGTTCACTTTCCCGCAATTTCGCAAGCCACTTTTTGATGGTTTCACGAAGTTCTTGCGTTGCCTCTTTTGCTTGCTCTCCCGCAAGGTATCCAGAATACGGATCGCCGTGTCTCATGGCGATATTTATATTCTGAGCAAGTTCGGAATTTAGGCGTTTCTCACGAAACCACGCAAGACAACATCGCGTGGCAATGGCGTTAATCCACGCAGAGAATCGATGCGGATCGTTCAGCGTTTCAAGTTTCTGATGTGCCTTCAGAAAGGTTTCTTGGACGATGTCTTCAGCAATGTGGAAATCCTTGATTGTCCGCCACGCGGTCGCGTGAACCTGTTTTTGATATTTTTCCACTAACATCGTGAAGGCTGTCTCGTCACCTGCAAGGGCCCGGTGAACCAATGCAACATCATCGTTTCTCATCAATCTCTCCTGTCGGTACGGATAAACTTGAATTTCAAATCTCAGCACTCGCCTGATTTGACCAAGTGACGCGAATCGAGTGGGAAAGGTTGCATAATTCTGCAAATTGGCAGATAGAAATGTTTTATGGAAGGTAGCATCAGCTGCTTCAAAAGAAAAGGTAGTGTTGTGGATGTGAAAGACGGAAACGGGTTCCAAGGCAATCCACCACGGGTTAACCCAACACCAAAACATCCACAACAGAGATGGGGAAATATTCTACGTTTAAACGGGACCCAGAAATTCCAACTCACGTAACCGATCGATCCAACGCTGTCGCCTTTCACTGCCTGCTGGATTGGCAACCCAGTGTGGATCGTAGAGTGAGGTGCCCGGTCGGTTAAAGTGTTCGGGACTCTTGGCGTTGCTTCGGGCGCGATTGCGTGTGGCGGCATCTTCTTCAGGGGTTTTGGGATTGTTATAGTAGACTATTGTGCACATCCGACGGTCATCATTGCCGCCCCAACTTGCGTGCCAGCAGCGCATATCGAAAGCAACAACATCACCCGGTTCCGATTTGCAGACGTAACCCGGAACGTCGCAAATCTCCAGGCCCAGTTCATTCAAATTCTCCCGCAGATCATCATGAAGCGACCGCTTATGAGAACCTGGGATCAATCGCAACGCGCCACTTTCGGCATCGACAGGTTCGAGATAGTATGCGAATTTCACGCCGTAGCAGTCTTGGGTTGGATCGGCATTATGATCGGGGTGCCAGCCTGTGTTGCCGACATAACGGTTTGCGTCCGAAACGACGAAAAATACGTCATCGCCGTAAAGTTGTTCTGCTACTTCTGAGAACCGTGGGTCTTCTGGTAAATTCGCGAAAAATGGCGTTTCGGGTCCCATCATCGGTAGCCAGTGTCGGCGTGTTCCATCAAATGGTGCGTGGCGATATGCCGCCTCCATTGCCGCTTCAAATTCCTCGTGTATCGTGCTCAGTTCCTCTTGGTTGAACACTTGCCGAAAAACGAGAAATCCAAGGGTATGAAAATGCTTGATTTGCTGTTCTGTGAGCATGATGTTCCTCCACGTTTCAACGCGCTAACTTCTGCTGTAGTTTTGGACTGTCTATAACATCGCGGTTAACAACATACGAAGGGATTTGACCAGCAGCCACATTGATGATACTTCGACAGGCACTCTTGGCGTTGCCTTCAAAACATTCGTCTGTCCAACAGATACTGTGCGGCGTAACGATTACATTGTCTAAGCTTAAGAGCGGGTCATCATCACGCATTGGTTCCTGCTCAAAGACATCGAGTCCTGCCCCTTGGATCCGTTTATTCTGGAGTGCCTCTGTGAGTGCCTTCTGATCAACGATTGGACCGCGTGCGGTGTTGATGAGGTAAGCCGTCGGTTTCATCAACCCGATACGCCTCGCATCAACAATCCCTCGCGTCTCTTCATTTAGCGGGCAGCAGACACATACAAAATCGGCGGTTTGCATTAAGGTGTCCAAATCGACCAGTTCTACATCAACTTCCGCCGCCTCAGCAGGTGTGACATACGGATCGTAAGTGATATGGCGCATCCCGAAAGGTTTCGCTAATTTAAATGCCTCTTTTCCAATATTACCCATACCGACAAGTCCCAGCGTTCTGCCAATCAATCCCATTCCCCTATAGTTTTGTGTATTTCTCCAACCGCCAGCACGGGTGAGTCGATCCTTTATTAAGAGCATGTGGCTCAGCGACAAGACAAAGGTCATAATAGAGGTGGCAACGGGACGGCGAACACCATCAGGGGCAATTGTTAGCAGCACACCGTTTTCAGTACAGGCTTCCACGTCCACCTTATCATAACCGACACCGAATCGAGCGATGACAGACAGTTTGTCTGCTCCTGTGAATGTTTCTGCCGTAATACCCGTACCCAATACTAAGAGTGCATCGTAATCCTGAACCTGTGTTGCTTGTAATACCGGTGTATTTTCAGCAATATATTCCCATTGTAGACCGGCTCCATCAAAAAGTGGACCGGCAAAGTCATCTAAATCAGAGGTGCCATCGGGACCCAGAAAGTCCCGTGTGACACCTACACGAAATACGGATTTTTTCATATTATTCCTCAATCCAAATCTGACGGAAGTACCTCCACTTCAACGGATGGAGTTTGAGATTCTTGACCTTTTTGTTAATCACTAAAATTTGTTTTGCGTGTGCTAAAGGGACCCACGGTACATCTTTATGGAAAATTTGCTGTGCCTCTTGGTAGAGCGAAACCCGCTTTTCTCGATCCGAGATTGCTCTCGCCTGCTCTAAAACGTTTTGCATTTCATCACTTCGATAAAATGCGATATTTCCGGCGGGCTTCTCGGCTGACGATTTGCTTAAAAGAAAATAGAGGAAATTATCTGGGTCACCGAGGTCGGCACTCCATCCTAACATTGCCATATCGTGTTCACCGTGTTTCGTTTTCTCAAGATAGGTGCCCCAGTCGAAAGTCACGATTTTTGTTTCAATGCCAATATTTCGGAGTTCGGATTGCAGTGCCTCTGCGAGTGCGCGTCCGTCAGGAATATAGGGACGCGGGACCGGCAATGCCCAGAGCGTTGTCTCAAAACCGTCGGGATATCCGGCTTCAGTGAGAAGTCGCTTCGCCAGTTCTGGATCATAAGTGTAATCCTCAATTGAATCGTCATAACTCCAGAGCGTCGGCGGAATCGGGTTCTTCGCGGGGATGCCCATTCCCTGATAGAGATGTTCAATAATCACGGATTTGTTAATGGCATGGTTAATCGCGAGTCGGACTTTGAGGTTATCGAAAGGTGGCTTGTCCATATTCATCGCAAGATAGCCGATACTCATACCGGGCTGTGCGATCAACTTAAGTGTCTCATCGTCTCGAATCTGTTCCAAATCGTCCGGATTTGGGAACTCCATGGCATGGAGGCTTCCTTGCTGAAGTTCAATAAGCCTCACCGAGTTATCAGGAATAGAACGGAAGATGACTCTATCTAACATAGGTCGCCCATCCCAATAGTCATCGTTTGCCACAAGCACGATTTTATCTTTCCTGTCCCACTGCACAAACTTGAACGGACCGGTACCAACTGGGTTGTTGGAAAACTCATCACCCCATTTCTGCGCTGCTGTTGGGCTAACAATGGAGAATGGGGTTATTGCAATCGTATAGATGAAAGGGGCATAAGCCGTTTTAAGGCGAATTTGGACGGTAAAGTCATCTACAGCGGTAATTTTATCGACAATCTCTGCCAAGCCTGTGGCTATCCAGTAAATGTAGCTGCCGCCAATTTTATGGAACGGATGTGTCTTATCGTGTTGTCGGTTAAGGGAGAAGAGGACGGCTTCGGCGTTGAAGGGGGTTCCGTCGTGGAAGGTTACGCCTTGCCGAAGGTGAAAGGTCCACGTCAAACCGTCTTCCGAGTTCTCCCAATTTGTGGCGAGACCCGGCTCAAGTTCAGCACTCTCCTCTTTGTATTGAACGAGTGTATCGTAGATGTTATCGCAGACTTTGAAGGATTCCCCATCTTCCTCAAGGGCTGGGTCTAATCCGACCGAGTCACCACCGCGACCGAATATTAGGGTGCCGCCCTGCTTTGAATGCGAGTCGGCAAATACAGGGGAAAGCATGGCAATCGGTAGTATCAGGACAATGAGTAAGAAGACCTGTGTGGAAAGTTTGTTTTGCATAATTTCTCCGATGTGTGTTGAAAAGATATATGCTCTATGATACAGACTTCTCTCGGAAATGTCAAGCGGTCTTTTTCTTAGCAAAAATGTCCGAGTTGCAGAAGGCAACGGAAAAATGTTATAATCTTTGATGGGAGTCCCTTATATACTTCTCGTATAAATAGCAGTATTTTTTATAGTAAAGCTTCTGGTAATCACGAAGCCTTGTTAACTGGTGTGGCTGAGAAGTGAGGTTTCCAACCTCGCCAGCGTTGCACTATGCATGATTATACTAACATTTTTTTAGGAGGTTTTCATGAAAACCGATAATAATGGCAATCAGTTACCGAAGGAGACAAAACTGGCGTACGCGTATTATAAACTGTACCGTGATATGCCGGCAGAGGAACGTTCTTTGCGGGTGCTATGTGAACGCGAAGTGAACGGTAAAAAAAGATCTATTTCGCTACTTGGGCGTTGGTCGAGTGAACACAATTGGCAAGAGCGAATTGCGGCTTATGACGCTGAAGCTGAGCGTGCGGCGTATCAAGAAAAATTAGCTCAGCGTCAGGCAGAGGTTGAGGCGTTTATAGACGAAGATATGGCGATCTCCATTAAATTCCAAAAGCTTTGTAAGACGCGGCTTGAGGAATTGGACCAAGCCGGAAAGGATATGGATTGTAAAGAGTTGCGTCAATTGGCGTTGACGTATAAAGAATGTCGGGAGTGGCTAAAGAACCTGATCGGGATTCTGGGGGAGGTAGAGGACGATGAAGCGGAAACGGCAGAAGATTAATTTTCATGAGGTACGTTATCCGAAGCAGTTGAAATCAAAGGTAACTTTGATGTCTCCAGAACGACTTGGGGAATTGTATACAGAATGGGTCGATTTCGTTCGGCAGTTTACCCTGTGTGGTGGCGGCGAATGGTATATTGATTTCTGTAATGACGAGTTTCGCGAATGGTTTGATAGTGAGGACTGTTGGTGGTCAAAGAAGGATAATATCCTCGCGTTTCGTCGGTGGTATGAAAAGAACAAGGAGGTGTTGACATCTGCAGCATTTCAACACTATAAGGCGGAACAAGAAGCACAGAAAACAGCATTACATAAGCGGTTTTATTCCTTAGATCCTATCAAATACCATTATGAGGTTTCTCTTGGTTATATCGGTAGATGGTTGACTATTCTTGAGAGATGGTATAAAGAGGAGGCAGCGATATATAAACTGGCGCAGGCTTTGCTTTTGGAGGTTGCAATCACTGAATGCGTCTTTTTACGAGAGACAACATCTGTGCGGGGGAGTCAGGAATATAAAGAGTGGCTTCTGGTGGATGAGGCGAATGATCTGTTTCCACAGATGCGCAATAGAGGTCCACTGGACTGGAAATGGCAGGCATTGAAATCGAGTAATGATTGCTATCGGGGTGACATGGAACAGGCAGGGTTGATTGTTTCGGTGATGCGCGCCCAGGTCTCCTCTGGAAATCTTGATGAAGAGGTTCTCGGTTTGATAGCGGCGGAGCATGCGCGGTTTTCATCAAGTGATCTGGATTTTGAGTATCACCGGTCGTTAGCGATTGCGTCTTGTTTTTCTTCTGATTCTATTACAGTAAATCCATCGAGGTTGTTAGAAGGAACAGAAAAATGTTTGCAAGCGTGGAATGTAAGAGATAGGAGCTCTGGATGGGATGCACTTGCGGTTCAAAAACAGGAAGAGTATCGGGCATTTTGGGAAAGGTGGAAGAACGTTCAAACAGAGCATGAGAATTTATAGTGTTGAAGGGGCATCAAGGTGCATTAGGTGGACATGTTTGTTGCCCGTTTCGTATGGACTGTCCAAGTTGTTTCTGTGAATCTTCAGTGTGCCTTTTGTTATTGTATAGGTTACGGAGAGTCCACGGCGTGTGCCTACTACTTTTAATAAGGATCCGTGATAGTCTCATTCACAGTCTCACGCCATGAGTCTTCAAATAGCATACGGAAAGACATTGTTTTGTTGTTGGTTGAAATGATCTCCATCGTGCCGTGTTGTGTAGCGTTTCGATATAATTTTTCTAACGATTTGATAAGTTTCTGTTTGTAGGTGGTGTCGGTGTTACCTTCGAGGTGTTGTCCTTTGGTCTCGAAACCAACGCCCTTCGTTTCATATCTGAATAATGATTTCCTCATGGTCAACTTTCGCAGCCTTGATAGCCTCTTTACTATTGTAATCTATCATTTCGAGAAGCATAATTCGTAGTGCTTCAAGCAATTCGTCCTTCGTCCGTTCTTGACCATTTACGCCGGGAATTTCCTGTATCCAACCCATCCACCAGCCTTCGTCCTGTTGGATAACAGCGGTATAAGTTTGTGTCAGCGGTTCCATCCTCCTTTAAGAGGGTACAACAACTTTAGACTTAAGAATCAAGCCACCCTTTTCATCTTTTATGAAATTTCCGTGTGTAGTCGGTGAGGAAGTCTTGTTTCTCTTGCCGTTTGATATCCTCACAGAGTGCGCGTAAATCGTACTGAAAAGAAGCAGCCCATTCGTCGCGAATCTGGTGAATTTCCTCAATACCGACCAGTATCGTGGATACAATGAGATCGGTAAACAGATGAAGCACGAAACGATGAATCGAAGTGAGCAGTGGGAGCCCAATGGTATCCATACCAACACAATCGAAGGCTTCTGGTCTTTCGTCAAACGGGCGTGGTATGGATCACATCACCACTATTCAACAGGATACACGCCCTTGTATCTCGCAGAGGCAGGCTATAAGTATAACTACCGAGAAACCAACATCTTTGAGAAGTTTCTCAAGCAAAGCATGCAGTGAAGAACGGATACAAGTGGAAACTCAAAAAGGAAAATTACAACTTTCTCAAGTCCAAAACGACTAATTCCGATAACGCAAGTTGCTACCTTTTTATGCATATAGCACTCCGCTGGAGTGCAATCGCACAAATACGCTATTTTCTATAGATATATCACCCCGCTGGGGTGGGGAAAAGACAAAAAACCTTTCCGAAGTGGGCAAAATCTGTTAGTAGCAACTTGGATTAAATTATGACGATGTTTCCAAGAACGTCGCAAATCCAGAACAAGCATGTCTTCAAGGGTTTCCTTTTCAGGTATCCACTCGCCATTTTCAACACAGTTCGGTTCATAGAAGAATCCGTTTTTCATTAATCATACTCCTTGTAAAAAATGCCCGGTAGGTGCGGTTTTGCGGCGTACACGCCCAAATGCGACCTGCATACTAACCGCACCGGATTTTAGACACAAACTTTGCATATCCCAAAATCTATTATTCAGATTCAGTAAGAGTATCCGATTCATCGGCATATCCCATAAATTCTCGCATAAATGTATCGATTGTCTATTTTGTTAAGTTCAGAAATTAATCCTATTTCTTTGCCTCTGTTGTGAAATCAATGATGCGTATAACCCCCCAGTCGGCAGGTTCCCAATTCCGTGCCGCATCTGCCCATCGAAGTTGTACTCTATAGCGCTCTCCATGCCGTAACCAAAGGCCTTCACCCGGTAATCTCAAAAGGATTATACGCTTACCATCTATCAACATTGTCCATTTCATATCAATCTGGCGCGTGTTATTCCAGAGTTTCACGTTCGCGCTATCAATATCCTCGTCAAAGTCAAACACAAAACGTTCTGTGTCTTTAGGGACATTTATGTCCCCATGTCCGACACTACTTCTGATCATTTGGGGGGCTCTATTGTCTCCTTTCTTTGTTGTGAATGTAATTAGAATGGTGCGCTTATTTCCCTCAGTGTCTTCGACATCCCCGGATATTTCATATTGTCCGTCGGTTTTTAAATTAATCACGTTTCCAAGGGGTGTGAGAACAACTTTCTTGCCATTAACAATCCGTTTCCAACGAAGACTCTGTCTAAAGTTGTCGTGGTTTTTGTGGATTTGGATATTCGATTTTGCAACATCTTCATCGAAAGTCAAGGTGATGCTATTCAAACGTATATGCACGTTTCTTTCACCGTCCGAGATGCTGCTTTCTACGAGTTTCGGACCAAAGATATCAAAAACAGGTTCAGGTTCAGGTTCATCTACAATAGGTTCTATAATAGGAACTGCCGGATCTGGTTGTGGGACTAAAGGTTGGGATTGTGCTTCTGTATCAGGTTCCTCTATCACAACAGGTGTCGCAAAAATGCTTTGTGTGCCTTCGTGATCCCCGCTATCGACAGAACAGCCGATCACACAGGCAATGAGTATAGACATTAAGAGTGTTTTTATCATCGTTTCCTCTGTTAGTGAAAATTGAGCGCAATGTTATAGACAATCTCAGAACTCTCGAAAGAGAATTCAATAGCACCGATGAGTGTGATTGTCGGGGACATCTCTATTTCAATTCCGGCTTCTCCAGAGAATAGGTTAGCTGTGTCATCAATAAGAAGCTCACGAGTGGTTGATACGTTACGCCAGATATTTGAATAGAAGACACCAAAATAAGGTCTGAGAAAGTTGTTAGGTTCATGTATGATACCGAGACCACCTGCGAGTATCGCATTTACTGAATGCTGTGGTAGTCCGCTGCTATGGATTTGGTGATAGTGTGCCCGAAGCCCAGCTCTAAAAAAGTATTGTAATGTTGGCATGTTTCCTAATGGTCCTATGTGGGTCAATCGTAGTTCAGCAGACGGTGATGGTGGTATATCTAACGGTTCTTTACTGTCAATATGGATGAACCCGACGCTTGGGATTAGTGATACCATTGAACTGTGCGTAAAAGCATAATCAAGGCTTATTCTGATGGTTTCTGCTCTAAAAACTTGGTTTTCGCGCCTGCGTTTTGGGAATTCGTAACGCTGTAATCCCAATCCGAGTGCCCCTTTTCCTTCAGGTAATGCCTTTAAACGTGTCTGGGCTTCTGATGCCGGTATTAAGAAAAAGATAAAAATTAGGGTGAATATGCAATATTTTATCATTCAATTATCATCCTTTGGCATTTGGTATTCCTCTTAAAAAAGTGCAAAAGTGCAAAGTGGTGGACAGGGTATCCACGTCTTTGTGTTAGGTTAGTTCCAATACATACTCTCTTCTTTTTGTCGACGGAAAATTTCACTTGGATATGCCGCTGAATTTCAGAAGATGTAACATATCGTGTTTTCGGGACAGGTGATGTTTTGGGGCGTGATGGATTTCCTAATGGTTCCGGAAAATATTTAGAATCATTAGGTTTACCGCTCGCGTCCAGAATATCCTCTTGATATGATACATAACCCATGAAAATCCCCCTTGCCGAGTTCAAATTGAATTCGGATCAATAACAAACTGAAGGTTTGACCACTTTCTGTTTTCGATAGTCTATTTGGATTTACCAGTCCAGTCCTTTATCCCCCTACCATGGTGGAAAGGTGGCAAAACGGAGAGAGTCTCCGATTCATGGTAGTGCCACCTTAGAACTGGTTACAATACTATGACGTGAGTTCAACTTAAAAGTTTAGAGAACATCATACGTAGGAGCGTTCTCTCCACTGTACTTCAGATTAGCACCTTTTTTGTACCACCCGACATCGTCTTCGAGCCAATCATCAATTTCATCATCATGTAAAGGCACTTCACGTAAAAGTGCAGATCTAGCAACTTTCTCATAAACGAGCACGCTCTCATGCGTAGTGGTGAAACCTCGATTGTCACGACTTCCTTTTAGATTAAGAACTGCTGCAAGGCATACAATAAACGTATCAGCCCCAAATATTTCGTCCATGATCATTCGCAAATGATGCTGTTCGTGATGGTCAATAGAAACGAAAATAACGCCATCATCGGAAAGCAATTCGCGCAGCAAATGCAGGCGCGGCCACATCATGCAAAGCCATTTGTCATGGAGTTCAAGGTCTTCACCATCAACCGGACTGTTTTGAGCAAACCACGCTTGCATCAGCGGGCTATTCACTCGGTCATTGTACACCCAAGCCTGACTGCCTGTATTATATGGCGGATCAATGTAGATGCACTTGATCTTGCCAGCGTATTTTGGGAGAAGTGCCTTTAGTGCATGTAGGTTGTCGCCGTGGATAATGAGGTTATCATTCAACGGAGATTTTTCGGGGGGGGGGGGGTAAACACGAATTAAGTGATTTTTCTGTGTCTATCTGTAGGGTGCGGACGGGGACGGTGAGGTGGTGTCCGTATATGAATTGTTTGCCTTTGAAGTCGAGCGTGGGCATAGAGACTCCTTAAAAAATCTTATTCATATCAACAGGAAAACCTGCATTTTTGATTTCTTGACCGAGTTTCAATTTCCAGTCTCCGCTATCCATAGGCACGTAGATTACGCCATCAATATCTGAGGGTTTCTCTATTTTTCCTTTGAAGAGCGGACATACTCGTTCACGACCCAGTTTTCCCATGAAATAACCGAGTTCAAAAACAACGTTCTGACGGGCTCTCGGTTTGCTTTCGTTCTCAATTTTATCTTTTAAGGCACCAATATCGTCAGGTGTGAGTAGAACGATTGCAAATCCTGCATTACCGGCGTATTTTTCAAGCTTCTCAATGATCGTTAGTCCACTACTGGGCTATTCGTGAAGGATAGTTACCTTTAAGCCCAATCTCTCTACAAACCTCGCAACGGTTTCTTTAACCCCATCATCGCGTCCGTGTACGATGAATACTTCGTTACCCGAGATGAGCGGAAATGTGTCTGATGATTCATCGTACAGTTCAAGTTGATCCTGAATTCCCATTAGGTAATTGATATCCCTGTCTACATTTTCTCTGTATCTAATCAAATCCTTTGAAAACTCGACTCTTTCCTCCCTATTTGGAGACGAAACTATTCCCATAGGGTAAAAAATGCAGGCTCTTTCGTATTCTTCTGCAACTAACGTCCCATCAAATAGGTGCAACAAAAGGTTTTTATTATGCCGTGACCAGTTTCCATGATCATTTCGAGCACGACTATATTCATCTCGTGCATCAATTTGTCTATCGCGGAGTTGTTGCCCTTTATCAATTTGCTCTTGTATTTTCTTCTCGGTTCCCTCTCTACTCACAAGCAATTTTGGAAGCGTTTTATCTTTCATAGTTTCTCCTCAATAGGCAGTCCAGCGTTTTGCATGCCTTGACTGAGTTTCAGTTTCCAATCATCTGCACCATCCATGGGTACATAGACTACGTTAGGAATATATGATGGTAATTCAACACCTTCTTTGTAGAGGATACACACTCGTTTATCGCCTAACCCCCCGAGGAGATAACCGAGCTCAAAGATAACGTTTTGGCGGGCCCTAGGTTTCCGTTGTCCTGTAGCTTTTGAGGACCCAACATCGTCCGGTGTCAACAAGACAATTGCGAAACCCGCTTCATCTGCCTGTTCTTCAAACTTATCAATGATTGTTCGTCCCTTACTGGGTTGTTCGTCAAGAACGGTTGGCTTTAAACCCAACGTCTCTACAAATTTGGAGACGGCTGTTTTGGCTTCATCATCATGCCCATGGGCGATAAACACTTTCGATTGAGTTTTCACATTCATGATCTTTCCCCCATTTTCACCCTGACGTGCTGGAGGCGGAAAAACGCCTATTCATAATCAATCAAAACACAACTCTGCACTAAATTATAGCACTAATTCATCCATAGTGTCAAATCCCATTTTGGACAGGAGGTGTAAATATTTTGTCAAAAAGGAAACCGAGGACTATACACCTATCACACCATAGGGGCATAGACGCGCGTTCTAAAATCGGGGTTAGAAACCCTTTCTACAAGAAGGTTGTCAGTGAGTAAGTCGGGAAGCGGAGTTCCCTCCTACCAAGAGGGTTATCAGTTGTCGGTAAGTGTCGGGAAGCGGAGTTCCCTCCTACATTGGCTTTCAGCAGTCACCGGAGTTCCTGCGGAGTCGGGAATCGGAGTTCCCTCCTACAGCTCAAAATTGTAAAATTCGCCATATTTACACTTTCTTTGGATACGAGCCTCCGCCCTGTTACGGAGATTTGAAACCCTATTTCTATAAAAATCGTTTTATTAATGGGGATAGTGTATTAAAAATAGTTAGGATTTACGCAGCGCCCTTTGCTGGCGAGGTTTGAAACCTCGCCAGCGGCGTGCGGGCCATAGGTACTCATCAGTTTGCGTCAGTTTGCGTAAAGAAAATTATGTTATCTTTTGAGCAACTCATCCAGAATGTAACAGACACAACACAACCGAGCATTGTGCGCAGTAGTGCTATTGCAAGTCTTGTCGCACAAGGCAACTCACAAGGGATAAGCCCTCTAATTGAGTGCCTTGCTGATTCGGATTCGGTGATACGGCGCGAAGCCGCGAAAGCACTTGCACAGCTGGACGCAACTCGTGCAGCGGAGCCACTACTTGAAGCATTACAAGTGGAGTCGAATGACCTTACGCTTTGGGCAATGCTTGAAGCTGTTGGTGAGTTGGCCACACCTGATGCCCTTCCTCTGCTCGAATCGTTCTCCACTGCTGGTTCTATGCTCACGCGGATAGAGGTGAAAAAAAGTATCGCCCGCATTCAGACTCGTTATGTTGACGGAAGTCCCTCAGTATCTCCAAAGACATTTGAACCTGAGCCGCATGATGAACAGATGGATGCAAATGAACCGCCAACAGTGAGTTTTGAAGACTCACAGGTCGCGCCGGAATCGGAAGTGGTAGAACTGGGTTCAGATCCTTCACCCGCTCATAGTACGCAACGGCTTCAGACAGACACCTCCGAGGATCCGCTTATAGAGCAGGTAGAGGATGTAACAACAGATGAGGTATCAGCAGCTGAATCTGGTGAGGAACAGTCTAACCTACACGAAGCGACTGTGGTGGCACCAGAAGAGATAACTGATGCAACGAATTATACACAGCTCACTGAGGAACCGATTGAGGCTATGGGTGAAGCGGAATCTGTAGAAGAGGGAATCGATATCACAGATCCGGTACATCCTGAAGAACCTACAGAGCAGGTAGCAACTGATACGGAATCGGCACAACGAGAAAAAGCGGACAAGGAAATAGACGATTTGGCAGAGTCCATCGCGCAATCCACTCGTCTCGCGGGTTCTTCTGTTAACCTTCCTGTATTAGCACCTAATGCTGCCACTGTGCCGTATCATCCAAAAGGAACCGCACTTGAAGAACCACCCCGTGAGAATTTTTTCCTCACGCTGATACACCCAGGCAGGTACCTCTCTAAACAGTGGCTATACCGAACGCGTGTTTATCTGCTCTTATGGGCGGCTCTCATTATCGCTACGATCGGTTTTACCCAATATCAGAAGTATAGTAGCGTAGAGTTAAGTCCGCTATCTCGCATTGGACTTTCTGACGATGAACTACCGGCGTTGGTAAAACGCTCCTTGGCAGAAGGTGATTTCTACATCCAAGAGGGGTATTATAGGAAAGCCATTAATTCGTATGAACTGAGTAAGAATCTTGACATCTTACCGATTAGTTTCTATAGAAAACTCGGATTTGCATACTTCAAGGAAGGTCAGTATGCACTCGCGGCTGAAGCATACGAAATGTTTTTAGAGGCGAGAGAGGACGACAATCCGGACGTATTTGCCGCTGAAGCCTCGCTCGTTGGTGTATATCCACTGACTTCGATAGAAAAGGGAACGGCACGCGACTATGAAACCTACAATATCCTCGGTATAGCATACATGAAACTCGGACGTGTATTAGAAGCACAACGCGCTTACGAACAGGCGATACGTCTTGCGCCTAAATATGGCGAGGCATACAATAACCTTGCGCGCCTCTATGCCGATAATTATCCGCACGTCTTAGCTGCAGACTCGCAAGTTTTACCGTTGTCTACAGTTTCCGTTTTGCAAACTGTCCCCAAACTGAGACTCGCTGAGGCGTTAGCCTATACAGCGGTGACACTGAACCCAGATGTCGCCGCCTATCACGATACCCTTGGCTGGGTTTTATCAAGACGGGGTCAGGTAAACAAGGCAATAAAAACTTTAGAACGTGCTATTGATCTGCAAAGCGATGCCGTTGAACCGCACTATCATCTCGCACAGGTTGCGCTCAAAGCCAACGAACGGAAGAAGGCAGCGCAAGCCATCCGAAATGTGTTCAAACTTAACCCTGCTTTTGTTCCTCTCAACGCGGAGCAGTAGTGAGATAATCAAAACTTAGCGGATGATAGAAAGCTTGCCGACGCGCTGATCCGTTTCAGATGAAAGAACATAGATATAGATACCACTACTGACTCCTGTGAGGTCCCAAACCTTTCTGTCCTTTTCACGTTCCGTCCTCGTAAGCGATGCGATGCAATTTCCACTGCTATCGTAGATGTAAATATTGGTTCTTGTTGGCAGTTTATCGAATGTAACCTGATTGCATTCTTTTGCCGGATTGGGGTAGACAATCGCTTCTGCCAACGTTGGTGCCGAGAGTGTTATTGTCAAGGTCCTGGCATCGTCTGCGAGGTCTGCCCCGTATATATCCGAAAGTTGCAATAGTTCAATCTGGTAATGATTCCCAGTGCGGAAAACCTCAGGTGGGAATGTAAGCACAACCCGTTTCCGTGTCTTATCAAGGATTGCCGAGCGCGGTATATAACTCTCCGAACTGTTTTCCCTATTTTCTTGCTTATATAGGCGATAACGTCCAGCGTGCGTTGCTGAGATGCCCATTGGTTTGTCAAACTGCAGCAAAAGTTGATTCGGCGGTGAAAGCACAGCGGTAAGCAGCCGCGGGCGATGGGTTGGCACAACAGATACCGATTCGGATGACTCTGAACGGCCGCCGCTTGAACTCCGATTGAAAGCCGTCAAGGTGTTATTGCTATTGAATAGCAGAATATTTGCGCCATCTCCGTTTAGATTTGCCACAATCGGTTCAAAGGTGCTTGTCGCTGAATGGTGCCAGATAGGTCGATACGTTGTCCCGTCATATTGCAAGAGATAGAAGTTCGGTTGGACAGAGATACAAAGCTCATTTCGTCCATCACTGTTTGCATCTGCGATCGTCATTCCGTTTCCGCTGTCGTGTAAATCGCGGATGCGCTGCTGCCACACAGGGTGATATGTATCATTACCTTCTGAACTGAAAACCGTCAAAAGCCAGTGATAGTACCGGTTATCCAATTCTATGGTGCCAACTTGGGTCCCTGTTTTCGCACAAATAGCGAACTCTGCGTTTCCATCACCGTCCATATCTCCAGCGGCAAAGAGTTGTGGAGTGCCTTCGGGGAGAGTGTTTGTCCATGTTTGTCTATATTGGTTATTTCCAATCGCTTCGTATATGAACAACTCTCCATCGCTGTCCCCGACTAAAATTTCTATCCGTCCATCGCCATCAAAATCGCCTGTAGCAAAATTCGCACTAATTCCGTTGTCCCCTCCCGTTGGATTTTCAAGAGTGGCTATAACTTTATGAGTGTTATCTCCGTCTGCCTCGTATACTGAAATAGAATTGGTCGCATCGTCGCGCGCAAAGATTTCAGATATACCATCGGCATCCGCATCTACAATTGTCCGACTCCAGCTCCCTTGCGCTTCCCAGATACGTTCCGTTGGAAATTCGCCCAGTGTGGGTTGCTCCAACAAAAACGCCGTGCCTGAAGCGTTGCACAATATCTCAATAAGCCCGTCATCATCTGTATCCGCTATCGCCCAGGGCCATAGGGGTTCAGTGAATGAAAAGACTGGCTCGTGTATCCTGTTAGCCGTTATCTCAAAAATTTGCGCCGTATCTGTATCCATTTCAACAGCGAAAAGTTCTAATCTCCCATTTCCGTTTATGTCCATTGGCGAAACAATAGCGTGCAACCCACGGCCAGCAGATGCGATTTGCGAGAGATACGATGAATGAATTGCTGCATTCTGTACTTCAATCTGATATAACCCACCGTTGTTGTCATCAATGTGAGAGAACCCTGCGCGATTTTGCGCTACCAAGCGGTACATATAGACACCTGGTGAGATACCTAAGTCAGACAAGTTGACAATATGAAGCAGATTCTCTGCGTCTGAGCGTCCCGTTCTGTCAACATTCCCATTTGCTGTGAGGAGTTCTATTTTCCCTATGGTGAGTTCCTCTGTCTCCCATATCACTATTGGATCCAGTTTGCTCCCCGCAAGCCATGGCTGCGATTCGTGTGTTAAAATAAGTGGAGATCTGTGACTTACATCAACAACTGTTTTAACTCTCTTGATATCTCCGTCTACCAATTTAACGCTGAGTCGTAGTGTATACCTACCTTCCACTAACGTGGAAGTGTCCCACTCATGTAAACAAGCATTCAACTTCGGTTCAGCCTCCACGGTTCCCAAAGGAAACCATAAATTCGGTATTTCGCCGATGCCATATTCTAACCAGTACTCGGTAAATTCAGCTCCCCCCGCGCTGCCGACAATTTCAATTTCTTCGATAGCCTGCTGGGAGGTCTGCTCGGTGTTGATCTGTGCGATGAAGGGAGTTGAAGCCGCGAGTGCTGCGTATGCATCCAGTGAACCGGCACCAACAAGTTCAGTAATGAAAAGTGGGTTTGCAGTCGCAATTAACTTCTCTTGAACCTCTGTATTGGTGGCGTGTGGGTTTGCGGACAGGACGAGGGCAGTAACGCCAGAGACATGCGCAGCCGCCATAGATGTCCCGGACCTCTTTCGATATTCTCCATTAAGTGCTGTGCTAAGGATCTCCTCAGCCGGTGCGGCGATGCTAATTGTAGCACCAAAATTGGAGCCGTCCCACATCTGTCTTTCCCGTCCAAGTCCCGCGACAGAGATGACGGTTTTGAGACCCGCAGGATAATAAGAACCCGATACCGCTGCATTTCCAGCTGCACCAATGAGGACACATCCACGGTTGTAAGCGTATTCTACCGCATCCTCTATAATAAAGGCGCGCACCGTATCTCCCCAACTCATGTTAATTATGTTTGCTCCATTATCCGCTGCATAGACGATGGCAGCGGCGGCATCGTCGTTCTGAATATACGTGCCACCTCCAAATTTGAAACTCGCCCTCACAGGCATCAAACGACAATTTTGGGCGATTCCGGCAATTCCAATCCCATTGTTTGCTTCCGCAGCGATGATACCGGAGACATGCGTCCCGTGTCCTCCCTCGTCTTCAGGGTCGTTATCGCGTTCTGTCCAATCGCCACTGCCGAGAAGGGTCGGTGCGTCGCTGAAATCCCATCCGTTTCTGTCGTCAATGTAGCCGTTTCCGTCATCGTCGATCCCGTTTCGTGGAATTTCACCAACGTTTTCCCAAAGCCGCGAACGGAATTCTGGGTGTTGCGTTGCTATACCGCTATCAACAACTGCCACTGTCACGTGTGGTTTTCCGTTTTCGATTCCCCACGCTTGTGGCATATTTAGTAAGGTTAGATTCCACTGTTCCGTATAGTTCGGATCATTCGGTGCTACCTCTGAACAAAACTGGTTGAGACGGTTCGTCTCAACTGCCTCAATTAGAGCGTGCCGTTCATACCGTCGCTGTAAGGGTTCCAACGCCCGCCCTTTTGGAAATCGGATGAGATAATTACGGCGGAGTCGTGGGTGTTGACCGCCAGGCGTAGTCGGCGAAAAGATGGGAGAAACAGACACCGCACCGAGTCGTCTACTCAACGTTTCAAGTTGTTCGCTGGAGACCCCTGGATGTAGACGAACAATCAGTTCTCTCGGTGTTTCGGTGATGTCGGAAAAGTCGTCCGAGTTGCTTTGTGCAAAGGCGAATTGTGAATTGATGAATAGGACGAGAATGTAGAGATAGATATTTTTTTTTGTCATAGTTATTTGGGACGCTGTTGTACGGCGTACCCTATTTGATTAAACCTTTAGGATGTGTTGCGAACTCCATTTGCACGCGCCAAAAGCAAGGATTGTCGCACAAACTTCGCATGTGTGGTATATCTGGCGCAAACTGGAAAGCTCGCGTTACATTTATCAAACTCACGTTACTTTAAAAAAATTGCAATTCTAAATTCAATCTGTTATATTAATGATAGAGGATTCAGAGAGAAAAAACAAATTTTTCATATCTAAAAAACACAAGGAAGTGTACCTATGAAAGCGTCAGAACTGATCGTTAAATGCTTAGAAAATGAAAACGTTGATTATATTTTCGGATTACCGGGTGAGGAAAACCTGGATTTAATGGATGCCTTATTGGGATCCGATATTCAATTTATTCAGACTCGCGATGAACGGGGTGCCGCCTTTATGGCGGATGTCTACGGACGACTCACTGGGCGCGCCGGTGTTTGTCTCTCTACTCTCGGTCCCGGAGCCATGAACCTCGTCACAGGAGTTGCTGATGCCAATATGGATAGGGCACCGCTCGTTGCAATCACTGGACAGGCGAGCCTCGACAGGATGCACAAAGAATCGCATCAATATATGGATGTGGTTTCTGTCTTCAAACCGATGACAAAATGGAATACACTCCTCCACCTCCCTGAAATCATACCCGAATCGGTCAGCAAAGCGTTTAAGGTCGCGACGGCAGAAAAGCCGGGGGCGACACACATCGATTTTCCAGAGGATGTCGCGAAAATGGAAATTAGCGCGGAACCTGTCCCACATGACTTTCCGAGCGAAGCGGAACCCGTTGCGTCCTGTTTGGCACGCGCCGCCCAGTTGATTAACGACGCAAAGCAACCTATTATTCTTGCGGGGAATGGCGTTGTCCGTCAAGGTGCCTCTCGAATTCTGACGCAATTTGCTGAACTGACGAATATCCCGGTTGCCCATACCTTCATGGGCAAAGGCAGTATTCCGTGGACGCATCGCCTCTCGCTCCTCAGTGTCGGGTTGCAAGCAAACGATTTCGTTTCTTGTGGATTTGATCGGGCAGACCTCGTTATCGCAATCGGCTATGATATTGTCGAATATCATCCGCGCCTCTGGAATCCCGATCGGAACAAGAAACTTATCCATATTGACACGGAACCGAGTGAAAGCGATGCCGCTTATGTTACGGATGTCGAAATGGTCGGTAACATTCGACAGAGCCTTAGACATTTGATGGCACAAGAAATCTATCCTAAAGATTCGGAGTATGCCTCAAACACCTTGCGGAAAATCATACTCGATCAACTCGACCAACACCGCGATGATACAGAGTTTCCGATGAAGCCACAAAAAATTTTGAGTGATGTCCGCTCCGTTCTTGCTGAAGATGACATTCTCATCTCCGATGTTGGCGCACACAAAATGTGGATTGCCCGCATGTATCCATGCTACCAACCCAATACGTGCATCATCTCTAATGGGTTCGCCTCCATGGGGATTGCGTTACCCGGGGCTTTCGTCGCCAAACTTATCTACCCAGAGCGTAAATGTTTGGCAATCTGCGGGGACGGTGGGTTCATGATGAACTCACAGGAACTCGAAACGGCAACGCGAACCGGTGTGCCGTTTGTTACACTTATCTTCAATGATGAGGCTTACGGACTTATTGAGTGGAAACAGATGAACGGTTTTGGTAGACCTGCACACATCGATTTCACGAATCCCGATTTTGTTAAATACGCCGAAGCCTTCGGTGCCAAGGGCTATAGAGTTGAAGGGAGTGACGAACTGGTACCTATACTCAAAGATGCGTTCAGTCAGAAAGTGCCTTCGGTTATCGATTGTCCGGTTGATTATTCTGAGAACCTGCGTTTAACCGACGAACTTGGGCACCTAACATGTCCTATTTAATCTCAGAAAACTGAACCGTGAATTTTGATTGCCATACGGCATGGAAAATGCTATTATCTTTTATAGTAAAAAAATATGTGGGCAACCGTAGTCTTTTGTCTATTTCTTTCAAATATACTTCGTTTTTTTTAGAGGAGGGGACTTTACCGAAAAATGGCAGTTTCAACAATTGAGTGGGCGGATGGCAGAATTCGGATGATCGACCAGACGCTGTTGCCCAACGAATTCAAGCAAATTTATTGCGACGATCTCTCATCAACTTGGGAAGCAATTAAATCGCTACGTGTGCGCGGTGCACCCGCAATCGGCATCGCTGGTGCCTTGGGCGCGGTGCTCGGAATATGGGATTCCACAGCGGAAACATACGATGATTTCGCCGCTGAACTCAAGTCCGCTACCGATTATCTGGCAACGTCGCGACCAACAGCCGTTAATTTATTTTGGGCACTTGATAGAATGACGCAGACAGCGGAAAAGAACAGTCATCTTCAGATTCCCGAACTCAAAGAGGTGCTACTTGCTGAGGCTCTGGAGATTATTGATGAAGACAAAGCGATGTGTCGTGCTATCGGGCAGCACGGCATGGCATTGCTGAATGAAAACGATACTATTTTGACGCATTGCAACGCGGGTGGGTTAGCTACCTCCGACTACGGCACAGCATTAGCCGTTATGTTCAGTGCACATGAAGCCGGTAAAAAAATTCAAGTTTATGCGGATGAGACGCGTCCGCTGTTGCAAGGCGCACGTCTCACCACTTGGGAACTTATGCAAGCAGGCATTGATGTAACCCTTATCTGTGATAACATGGCGGCACAGGTCATGAAAGAGGGTAAGATCCAATGCGTTATTGTCGGAGCCGACCGGATTGCGGCAAACGGTGACACCGCGAATAAGATCGGCACCTATAACGTTGCTATCCTTGCAGAGGCGCACGGTATCCCTTTTTATGTCGCCGCACCGACTTCAACATTGGATTTCGCTCTTGAAACGGGAGCAGAGATTCCTATTGAGCAGCGAGCAGCGGAAGAGGTAACAGAGGGCTTCGGAAAGCTGACAGCACCTGAAGGCGTGAAGGTCTATAGTCCCGCATTTGATGTTACACCTGCGGCGTTCGTCACGGCAATTATTACGGAAAAAGGTGTCGCGCACGCGCCTTATACAGATAGCCTGAAGGCTTTACGGGACGCATAGGTTACGCCGCTTTCGCAATGTTTGAGCGAGTGCCGCTTATATCGAAGCAGTCGTACTGATTTGTATTCATAATCCGGGTTGCAAACGCCATCGCCTGTTTTTCGGTGAGGTAACCGTCCGCGATTTCAGCCTCAAGCGCGCGTCGAATTTCGTTTCGGGCTTGAATCGCATAAGCCATCGCGCTGGTCGGCCATCCTGTATCACCACCGAAGGCGAACAGTTTATTTGATGGCACCGCATGGATACATCGGCGGAGGAAATCACGCGAGCTATACGGATCAATGCTCCACGCCCAGCAGAAGTCAACCCAGATGTTACGATAATGTTTCGCAAGCGCGACCAATTCATCGTTGTAAGGGTAGGCGATATGCATCAAGACGAACTTCGCGTCAAGATAACGAGTGAACAGGGCACACATATTGCCAGCGGGGATACGTCGCACCGGCATTCGGTTGTTACCCGCATAGTAGCCAGTGTGAATTTTAAAGGGGAGGTTGTGTTCAATCGTGAGTTCAACACCTCTCGCCCAGCACCAATCGCCGAGACAGAGTCGTGTTGCTTCATCAATATCTGAAGCGGGTTTTGTAAGTACAGCGTTAAGGGCAGTAGAAGCCTCTGCCTCGCCCCTTTCGATCCAGTTGAGCGTACGATTGTAAGCGTGCTGCGATTTTACGGCAATAGCGCACGGAGCGTGCTTGGCGAAAATCGCTTCCATCCCTTGTTTAAGGGAAGCGAGGTCGTTGACTTCAACGCCTGTTTCGGCGTGAATAGCACTTGGGTCAACCTGTCCGTTACAGAATGTTGCCCACGAAAGATCATAGAGGAAAAAATCGGGACCGGATGTGTCAGGTGTGCACTGCCAACTGAAGTCATCCGTTTGAATGTGGTCAAGATTCGCGATGTCGTGTAAAATGTGATAACGTTTGCCGGGCGTGCGAAGCGTCTTTAGGTTATCGGCACCGGCAAGCCCATCGCCTGTCAGTTCGTCGAGTCCATAGATGTGCTTCGCGATGAGGCTGACTGCTTCGCCATATCCGGTAAACTGTGTTGCTTCCCATGCGTCTCGGATACCTTCAAATCGTGATGCGATGTCTTGGGACGCATCCATCAGGTTACCCATTGCTTCTGGGGAGGCACCTGCTGTTACCAGGTCGGCTGGAACATAGTTTCCAAATAGGTCTTGGAGGATATCGGGACCATTTTCCACCCATTCGGTTTCGCGCTTCATGTGTTCGTGTGTATCAACAAGTCGGATGGATTGGATGTGATGTGTCAAATCGGTGGTTGCCATACTAAAGTCTCCTTTAAAACTGAAACCGGCGTGTCTGTCGTCTCGTACTTGACAAATGTGTTGGATTATGATTTAATATATAGTGTCTTGGCAATTTGCCTCTCTTTTCAGTCTTATAGGGCGGTGTTTGCTGTAAAGCAAGATGAGATTTGTTCTATTATAAAAGAGTTAGGGTATTGTGTCAAGAAAAACCTTTCATTCATTTTGCAGGGCTATTAAGTGTATGGCTTTTTGCTGCTTTTATAATGAGGCGTTGTGATCCAACCGTTGCTCGGATGCATTGAAGTGTGCGAGGTTACAACAGTTGAACGACTCTGACAGATTTGGGGACTCGCTCACAGGCTCCCCTTGTGAAAAAAGGAATGCTCGCGCAGGAACGCGAATGGTTAACGTCACCCGTCTGAAAAGGGACAAGACCACAGGAGCATATAATGCCTACAGGACGGATTAAGTATTACAATTTCGATAAAGGCTTCGGGTTTATCGCGCAAGATAGTAGTGACGCTGATGTCTTTTTACACAGCTCCGCTATTAAGCAGCCTGAATATGAAGAACTTCGTGTCGGGCAGCGCGTAAAATACAACATTATTGAAGGCGAGAAGGGACTCGTTGCCCAAAATGTCGAAGTATTATTGACACCGACGGAACGCCGATGGCTGCGGCAGGGAAAAGCAATTATTCCACGGGGTTATGCTGGCTTCCCTGCTCAGAATCAGGGACAATTTCCCAGTGATGAGGCAATAACCGACACGAATCGCGAAAACGATAAATCAAGATCCGTTCGGAATCGCCGAGACCGGAATACACCCGTATCACCTTCTGGGTCCAAAACAGAGCCTCAACACACCTCACCGAGAGATGCTGACGATTCCACAGCACAAGCACGAGAGGAACAAGCGCCGTCTTCAAAGCAACTCAGCTTTGGTGACCTTTATATTCTCAAGCAGATTAATTTTGAAACGTCTATGTTTTTCGCGTTGTATAACCACGTGCAGTTGCCTGCTACCGTCCTTGAAATGACGCTCTCTACTTTGACGCTCAACAGCAATGGAAAGAAACAGCACGTCGCGAAAACAGATGTTAAATACTGCTATAAAGATGTTGATGCGGAAAGGGTTCAGGCTTCTGTTGCTATTGATGACGCTGTGAAAGCACAGCAATTGACGCAACTCGCGCCTGACGCACAGGCACCTGAGATTGATACGGAAGCCGTTCAACACGCCCGAAAAAATGGTACCCCGATTCAGGTTAACCTTCGCGAAGGTGAAATTTTTCGCGGGACTATAGATTGGGTCAGTCCGTATGAGATTAAGCTCATTTTAGAGAACGGCGCAAAGGTCGTTATCTTTCGGCATGCTATCCACAGTTTTTCCGTAGGTTAGGTGCTGCTATGAAAGCATATTACGAACTCGTTGATGAAATTCAACGCGATGTTGAACGCTTGCGCGAGGAGTCTGGAGGCGTGCCGTGCCCTTCTGACTGCTTTTCCTGCTGCCGAAACACCTCAACAATGGCGATAAGTGAGGTTGAAGCTCGTGATCTGAAGGTAGGGTTGGAAGCCCTTCCTGCCGAACTCCGCACACATATTCACCAGAAGGCGGAACGGAGCATCAAAAAATTAAAAGCGCACGGCTACAATGTTGAAAACATAATGCCGGATGCTGGCATGAAAGCGATTGAAGTGGTAAAAGGCACCCCTGAAGGCGAATGCCCTATGCTCATCGGTGGTGTCTGCTCCGTTTATGAACACCGTCCGGTCATCTGCCGCGTCTGGGGTTACCCAATTCAAAACAGCAATGAGTTAGCCTGTTGCCACAAAACCTTCATCGGAAAACGCCGCCAATTCCGCCCGCTCAACTATACGCGCTATTGGAGAGTATGTCAGGATCTTAGTAAGGAACTGGGGGCTACCGAAAAAACGCCAAACTGCTATCTCGTCGCGCAACTGCTCTCGGAATAAAGTCCGATACATCTGCCACGTTTTTCGGACCTCACCTATTCGGACCCATGGAAACACCATGAAAAATAGATTGATCCTTTCCTGCTTTTTTTATTTTGCATCTGTCCTCAGTCTTCTGCTCTGCTTCGGTTGTGGAGACACCGAGGACGAGCAGGAAGTCATCAACCCTACCAACAATACGTTCCTCGACGCACCTGATGAACAACCCCTACGACCTGCTGAACAACTGCCACAGTTGACAGCCGAAGACCGGGAAAAGTTAGAAGAGGCTAAACAATGGCTACACTTGACAGCCGAAGCCTGGAGAAAGTTAGAAGCCGAAGATTGGGAAAAGTTAAAAGGCGAAGATTGGGTCAGGTTGACAGACGCGGAAGTTAAAGAACTCATGAACCTTGAGGTTCCGAAAGACTGGGCGCTTGAGGCGGCAGACCCAGCACTACGCGAAAAACATCGCGAAGCTGCGCTCTTCCAGCAGTTCGGAGACATTCCACAGGTTCGCTATAAGGTAGAGTTTGATCGACATTATTTGAAAAAGCGAGGTTTCACTATAACTGAAACACCTGAAATTGCTAAGCAATTCGTTGGGTATTACGCAGCACACTACTTTCTTTTTCCGACTGAAGACCATAAGCGTTTGCTTGAAGACGCAATAAATCAGTTAAAAGCTGTAATAGAACGTGGAGAACGCAGTCTCGAAATAGAGGAACTTCGCCGCTTAGATCAACTCAGAATAGAAGACCCCGAAGCTTGGGTAAAAAGCATGCGTGCCTTTTTTATTGAAAAATATGGCAACACGCCGGGAGCTAACACGATTATCGAATTTTTGAGAAAATTGGAACTGGATTTACCAAGAGCAGACCAGGAATGCCGTTCCTATCTTACGGCATACAATGCGCTCTATACTGCCTTTAAAATCCGCTCAACCTATGAATACGAATATTATGCTATGTTTGAAGCATCGGACCAGCTCCGGCCTATTGTAGCGGGGGTCCCGCTACGCATCCTCGAAAAATATCGAGAGGCGAGAGCAGAAGAGATCTCATTCTATGATATAGATTGGGACGGTGAGTAAATGCGAAGTTTTGAAACGCGCGGTCCTGTCTACCCTGAAGATAACTACATCGTTGCCCGGACTGATGAACTTTCGGATTTCATCGGTCGCCTCGAAAAGGGTCGATACGTCGTCCTCTTTGCCCCCCGGCAGACCGGCAAAACCACGTTCTTCCATCGCGCTTTAGAGACACTCCCCACCGACGTATATTTCCCGATCCGGATCGATTTCCAAGCATCCAACAACCTTGAACCCGCCGTGTTTTACCAAGGTCTCTACGAAGATATTTGTGAGGAAATAGAGGCAGTCTTCCAAAAACGGGGCAGCACACCCGCTCCGGCTCTCACAGAATTTCTGGATAACACCCAAATTACGGATCATCTCTCCATGAGAAGATTCTTTCGACGCTTCTCAAACTTCCTTGAACACCATCATAATAGACAAAAAGTTGTGCTTATCATTGACGAATTTGACGGTATCCCACGAACCGTTCTCAGCGATTTTCTGTATTCACTGCGCCATATCTACCTCTCTGGTCGGGCTCGATGTCCGCACAGCGTTGGTATCGTTGGGGTGAAGAGCATTGCGCAACTCAACTACGATCGCTCTATTTCACCTTTTAATATCCAAGACGAATTCAAATTGCCGAATTTCACGCTTGCTCAGGTGCGCGAGCTCCTTTCCCAATACACAGACGAAGTTGGGCAGCCCTTTGATCCTGCGGTCATTGAATCTATCCACAAACAGACATCAGGGCAGCCTGTGCTTGTCAACCGGTTCGCACAGATTCTTACAGAAGAAATGGACATCCCGAAAAACGAACCAATCACAATAGAACACTTTTCAAAAGCACACACGCAGCTTCTGCGCGAACGGAACACACATACGGAGCATCTGGTAACGAATATTCGTCGGGATCGGCGATTTGAGGCACTCCTGATGAAAATCGCTTCCTATGATGATGGTGTAGAATTCAACTTACACAATGACCTTATAAACGAACTTGCCACTTATGGCGTAATTGCTAAAGGTGATGATGGGATGTGCGAAATTATCAACCCAATTTATCACTACTGCACTATGCAAGCATTTAAACCTGCTGTCAATGGCTTAGAGCAAAACTATTTACCGGAAGACACGCGCTCTGGATTTCAGGATTATCTCACACCGGACGGAGATATTCAGATGGAGGCACTCCTTGATAACTTCCGGGACTTTATCGTACGCGCAGGTTTCAGGATTCTACAAGTACCAGAAACACCGCAAGAATACGTCGGTCAACATCTCCTTTTCGCCTATCTTGAGCAGTTTGTCCAGATCGTGGGCGGGATGATGTATCTGGAAATACAAACCGGACGCGGCAGGATGGACATCCTCATTCTCTATGATCAGAAAAAGTATATCGTTGAGACCAAGATATGGAGCGGGGATATGCGTTATGAGGCAGGCAAGGCGCAACTCGCAACGTATGTTAAACTCGAAGCAGCTGAGGCAGGATACTACGTCGTATTTGATCACCGCAAAGAGCCAGAACCTCGTGTGGAGACAGAGATATTAGATGGGTCTACGATTCGGAGTTACGTGATTCCCGTGATACAAGAACGTCCCTCAGACGAACGAACCGCCACTATAGCGCGAGATTGACCCCTCCCCCACTAAAGTAGGGGGATTCCTCTGAACCGACTCCCTACGGTTTTTTCAGTGGACGACCGCCACTTCCATTGAAGTGTAGCAGGCGTGGGCATCTCGAACAACCTCGTGGGTTGATTCCCGACTCCACCGATGACTCGGATGTTCAGGCGACACACTTGCGAAAGTGCGGTGCGGGTCATCTGAAACGCTCGCCTCGCGACAAACGCTTCTGGCACACTACGGAAATATCCTCAAACCGCGGATACGACCGATACTTCTGGTAGGTATATCCTACTTCAGAACAAGATATTATACTTCAGCAATATTGGTCTTTCACAGTGTGAATGCTTACTTGAATATCCATTTTTGTAGTTTCTTGGTTTTCTACGTCTACGCGACCCCTGTGAAGGGGCGGTTCGCCTCAATCGGGGGGAAACCGAAAGTCGCATAGACGAACCCGTAGATACCAAGAGTATACAACATTTTAGACCAAAAGTCAAGCGTTTTTTCACAGGATAAGCGTTTGGTCCTGTCCAAGAGGGCGAGACTATATCCCCCAGCTAAAGCAAGCGGGTTTTAGTCTCGGAAACGTTGATAATCTTAAATGTTTTTTTAAGAGGTAGAGTCAAGGAAGTGTTTTGGGACTTATGAAACCCCCTCGCTTAACTCGCGCAAAAACTGGAACGTATAAATTCCGGTCCGATGTCCATCGTTCCATATCAATCTCACCGCGTAGCGTCCGACGCGCTGAATGTCCACAAGAGATAGGTTTTCAAAAAAATCGTCAGAAGGTAGGATGTGAAAAGGATCTTTTCCTAATCGCGTGGCATCGCAATGGGCGCAGGGGCATTTTTGTCGGAGAAGGCGGTAGGACAATTCACTTTGGTACGAATCTTTCCATTCGATTTTCAGACTTGTACGGGTTCTTTCAATGCGAGTTGGTTGGAATTGCTGCATGATGGTTTCTCAAAACGGCTTTCCGTTTAGAATTAGAAAAAAAACGGTTGCTAATTTGTGCGACCGCAGGCGGTCCCGCAAATCAACAACCGTTCAGTGAGTCGCGATCGAAGGATTGCTTCTACTATCCGTTATTCAAAGTATTCCGCATTGATTTCGATGTACTCTTCCCATTCTTCAGGGACATCTTCTTCCATGAAGATAGCTTCGACGGGGCATTCGGGTTCGCATACACCGCAATCGATGCACTCTTCTGGATCGATGAAGAGTTGATTGGCTTCCTCGAACTCATCAGCATCCGGTAAAGGATGAATGCAGTCCACTGGACACACATCAACGCATGCACTGTCCTTGACTTCAATACACGGTTCACAAATCACATACGTCATGTTGAAAAACTCCTTTCCGCTTGATTTACAATAAGAATCTCCATACTATGTAGGGGCGACTTCGCTCAATGGACGAGGTTAGTCCTCCTTGATGAAGGCGTTGCAAAAACATCGTCATATATGGCGGATTTTTGCTGTGTCTGCTGAGTTGCGATTCAGGACACTATAATAATACCATAAACGATTTATTTTGTCAAGTTATATTTCTTTAGAAGGGAAAATAGAGTGCCATCGCGAAAAATTTGACAAATCAAAAGTTTTTGTGGTAGTATGTCATAATCGGAAATTGTTGCTTACAAATCCCACTCTATTGCAAAGAGCAGGTCTCCTGTCTCCAACACCGGTAAGAACATCATGAGAAAGCCCTCCTCCAAAAAGTGGCGGTTCAGAAATTCAGATTTTGAGAGCAGTTTAGCATTGGCATCGGAACTCGGTATCTCTCTGCTCGCTGCGCAACTCCTTATCAATCGTGGGATACAAACTGCTATCGAGGCGCGAACCTACCTTTACCCAACCTTTGAAGCACTACATTGTCCCTTTAGATTAGCGGATATGGACAAAGCCATAGAACGGATACACAAAGCAATCGCGCGTGGTGAGAAGATCTGCATCTATGGTGATTACGATACCGATGGGACTACCGCAACCGCGCTGTTGCTCAATGTTTTCCGCCACATGGATGTTCCCGCCAACTACTATATTCCGAATCGGTTTGGAGAGGGTTACGGGCTCAGTGAGGACACGGTAAAAAAAATTCACCAAGAGAACAAGGCAAAATTGCTAATTACTGTAGACTGTGGTATCACGTCGGTCAAGGAGGTTGCGTTAGCCAATCAACTCGGCATGGATGTTATCATCACAGATCATCACCAACCGGAGGCGGAACAGCCACCGGCGCACGCGCTGATTTCACCGAAGGTTCCGGGGAACGAATATCCTTATACTGAACTCGCTGGTGTCGGTTTAGCCTTCAAACTGGCACAAGGATTGATAGAAAATGATAACGCGTTTCTTGAATCACTGCTTGATTTGGTAGCGTTGGGGACCGTCGTGGACATTGCATCGTTGACTGGAGAAAATCGGGTTTTGAGTCGTTTGGGACTTGCCGAACTTAACAAGCGCGAACGTCCGGGGATTAATGCCTTATGTGAAGCCGCTGGGCATAAAATTGATAAGCCTCTTGACGGCTACTCGCTCTCTTATAAGTTGGGACCCCGTATCAATGCCGCCGGACGGATGGATACCGCTCACAAAGTGGTTGACCTCCTTACCACCGATTCCGATGAAGTCGCAACTCGTATTGCCTCTCAACTCAACGAGGCGAATCAGAGGCGACAGGATTTGGAAAGGCAGATCCAGGAACAAGCACAAGAGATAATCGAGAAAGAGGTAGAAGATGACACGCGGGGTATTGTTGTTGCCAGTGATAAGTGGAACGAAAAGGCACAAGGTGTTGTTGGCATCGTTGCCTCCCGTCTGAAAGACACCTATTACAAACCTGTCATTGTTCTTGCAATTAATGGCGATGAAGCGACTGGGTCTGGACGTTGTATTGATGGAATGAACCTCGCCGACAGTCTTGTCAGCTGCACCGAATTGCTCGTGAAACACGGTGGACATGCCGCAGCAGCGGGATTGACGCTCAAGACAAAAAATATCCCCAAATTCAAAACGGCTTTCAACCAATACGCCTGTGAGCATCTGGCTGAAGGGGCACTGCAACCCAAGTTGGACCTTGAGTTTGAAACACATCTTTCGCTTTTGACGTTAGACATGCTAAAGGAGCTTGAACAATTTGAGCCTTTTGGAAAGGACAATCCATCACCTCTTTTTGGTGCACGACGCGTCAAAGTTGATGGCAGACCCTCCCAAATCGGAAAAGACAAGAACCATCTGCGAATGTTTGTCAGCGATGGTAAGGTAAAACGGTGCGCGCTTGAATGGGGGGCAGGTGAAAAGCTTATCACTTTCAGACGCCCGAATATGTCGCTCGATATCGCCTTTTCACCGCAAATTAACGAGTGGCAAGGCACCTATTCCGTACAACTCATCCTTGACGACTGGGAGGTCCACTCCGAAGGCAGGGACATGAAGTGGGATGTCTTTCCCAAGCTCAGCGATGAGTCTTCTGTAAAACTTGTTGACAAACGGAACGTTAATAAAAAGAATTATCTTTTAAAGTTGCTCGCGCGAGAGGAATCTTGTATAATTTACGTACGGGATGAAGAGATGTTAGAGCTTCTGCTCACAAGGCTGTTACCGGAAAACATTGAAGGGATCGCGCGGCACGATGCTACAACATCGGAGGCGGAGGAAGCAGCGTTATTGGCACAATTAGAGAAGGGTGAGCTCCGAACAATAGCGTCGAGTAGCACATTTTCGGATCTGGAAGCGTTTCCCTTTGTTAAACACGTTGTTTTCTGTCACCTCGCACCAAGCGAGAATTTCTTTTTAAAACGTTGTGAACCCGCTTTTGGGACGACTGAGACCTCCTATTTGCATCTCATCTATAGCGATACGGATGAAGTCGAGATGCACAATTGGATCTCCAAAAAGTACCCGGCGGATGACGAATTGCGTCGGTTATATGGAAATATCCGGAAGACTATACAAGCCAACGGCGCGGCGGGATACCCTGAAGCGGAAATGCTGAAGGGTCAACTCGGAGCACTACCGGCACTTCAAACTGGACTCACTATCTTTGAGGAATTGCAGTGCATCACACGGGATGGGGAACCCGGGCACAGGCTCGTCCAACTCCTTCCTGCTGAGAAAAGTGACTTGTCTCATTCTCCGACTTATCTGAAAGGCGAGTGGATAAAACAGACAAGTCCTTCTTTTATAGAGTTTCAACTAAGAGAGAACATCGAATCTATGTGGGAGCGCATACTTTTGCGTCAAGAAAATGAGTGTCAAATCGCTAATCAGTCAGATTCAGACCTATAACCCGGATGCAGAAGTTGAACTTCTGGAGCGTTGCTACCGTTTCTCGCAAAAGGCACATAAGGGGCAACGACGAAAATCTGGGGAACCTTACTTTACACATTGTCTCAAAACTGCCGAGATACTCGCCGAGCTCCGACTTGATACGCACACGATCTGTGCCGGACTCATGCATGATGTCCTTGAGGATACTGGCATCACGCGCGAAGAGATGCAAGTGCGGTTCGGTGCCAACATCGCCAATCTCGTCGAGGGTGTCACAAAGATCGGTCAGTATAAACTCAGTATCGCTTCCCAAGCCCCGGCTGCTAAAAACACAGTTGAACAGCGAGTTCATCGGAAACGTCAAGCCGAGACCTATCGGAAACTCCTGTTAGCGACAGCGGAAGACATGCGGGTTATCCTGATTAAACTCGCGGATCGACTTCATAACATGGAAACGCTGGAGTTCCTCTCAAGTGAGAAATGCCAACGGATTGCAAAAGAGACATTGGAAATTTATGCCCCGATCGCACATCGATTGGGGCTTTGGCGTATCATGGGTCGTCTTGAAGACTTAGCATTTAAGCATCTCTATCCGATCGAATACCGAAAAATTGCCGAACTTCTGAACCAGAAACTCACTGAGCGAGAGGCGTACTGCGAGAAGATGGTTAAGCAGATTCGCGGAGAACTCGAAAAACGGAATGTTTTTGCCGATGTCCACGGTAGGACGAAGCATATCTATAGTATCCATCAGAAGATGCAACAGAAGAAGACACCCTTCAGTGAAATCCAAGACTTAATCGGTCTTCGGATTCTCGTCAAAACCGAAGCGGATTGCTACATCGCGCTCGGCGCGCTCCATAGCAAATGGAATTACCATCCCGATCGACTTCGAGATTGGATTGGGCAGCCGAAGAAAAACGGGTATCAGTCACTCCACACGACGATTCTTGATGACGGCAAACCTATTGAGATCCAGATTCGTACATATCAGATGCATAAGATTGCGGAAGATGGCATTGCGGCGCATTGGAGTTATAAGGAAGGGGTACCGATGAGCCAACAGGGACGTTTCATTTTCGCGAGTTATAAGCAGATCCTTGAAGACATACAAGAGGCACAAGATAGTCCGCACCATTTCGTGGAATCCATGAAATTGGAACTCTTTCAAGATGAAGTTTATGTTTTTTCGCCGAAAGGAGATCTCTTTAGGTTACCCGCTGGTGCGACGGCGATCGATTTTGCCTATAAAATTCATACGGATGTTGGGCACACGTGTGTTGGTGCGGAGGTCAACGGTGCTGTTGCCCCGATTCGACGTGTGCTTGAGAACGGGGATCAGGTGAATATTCGGACCCAGCCGAATGGAAGACCGAGCCGGAGTTGGTTATCGTATGTGAAAACCGCCACGGCACGGGCTAAAATCAATCACTGGTTCCGCGAAAAGGATAGGGCTGACGCGCTGGAGTTAGGCAAGAAATTTCTCGCGGCGGAGTTGCGCGTCTCTTATCTTAACTGCCGTGATTATCTCAATTCTCCAAAGCTGCTTGACATTGCCAAACAACTCAATCTCAAAAGTCTTGAGGAACTCTTCGTCCGAATTGGGAATGGGAATGAATCCGCTACGCACGTCGTCAATTTGTTGAAACCTGAGGTGCCGAAACCTGAAACCGAACCTGCGGAAGAGATTGACTCAAGGCGGAAAAAAGATTCCCCGCCAGCTGTCCAACTTGAAAACGACATTGATTTGGGTATGATGCGGATTATGAAGTGCTGTAACCCGATACCAGGTGACCAAGTTGTGGGTTATCTCACACGGGGACGCGGCGTTTCCGTTCACAGAGCCGGTTGTATCCGCATTCTTGATGAACCGGAACGACTTTTAGATGTCAAATGGTTTGATAAGTCTCCCTCGGAAAATGGAGACCATCCACCTACTGTTTACCCCGTTAAAATCCTCGTTGAGTGCAATGACCGGCCCGGTATGCTCGGTGAAATCACCACTGCTATCGCACAGTCCAAGGTGAATATCCGCAGTGGGACTTTCCAACCTTCCGCCGTTCATATTGATTCTGAAGCCTCTGATAATTTGACGATAGATGTGACAGGTGCTCAGCAGCTGGATGAGGTCATGCAGGCGATTCAACGCTTAAAAGGCGTACAACGCGTCACTCGTAAGTCCTGAGTTTTCTTATATCACCCTTCTCTATACAACTTGGGGCATCTTTGAGATAACTTTAGCAACTTTCCCGCTCCGCAGGCATTTCGCACAAACCCGAACCCGTCTTGTTCCTTCCGCTGTTTGGATACGGACCCGTTGAAGGTTTGGAAGCCAACGCCGTTTTGTATGCCGACGCGATTTACTAATCTGATTCCCCGACATCGGACGTTTGCTACAGATTGTACAGACTCGTGACATTGTATCTCTCCTTTTCTCTTTTTCCCTAAAGTATTGAGTTAAATCCAAATATTAATAATACCACAATTACAGGGAAAAAGCAAATTTTCTTTGTCGGTGTCCGATATATTTGCTGTGGTGCCGAGCCTCCTGAAGCCTGATATCTCTAAGTGAAACGAAAATAACAATGACTTTTTTTAGAGGGTCTGGTATACTATATCTCTAAGGTTTGTATTCCTATGCTTCTGCTGCCAACTTTGGAATACACAAGTTTCACGAACGTCGCGTTTACAAACCGTTGCTAAACAGAGGAGAAACCATTTCACTTTCTTAGAAAAAACATGAAAGTCGCTTATATTACTGCAGGGGCTGCTGGCATGTACTGCGGAACTTGTATCCATGACAATATGGTAGCCACGGTCCTGAAACAGCAAGGGCATAACGTTGCCCTGATTCCAACCTATACACCTACCCGAACAGATGAGGCGAATGTGAGCATGGATCGCGTCTTTTTTGGGGGTGTTAACGTCTATCTGCAGCAGAAACTCTCCATTTTTAGGCGGACACCGTGGGCATTAGACAAACTGTTCGACAGTCCAACGCTATTGAACGGACTGGCACGATTCAGTAGTTCAACGGACGCTCAAGACCTCGGACAGCTCACAGTATCTATGCTCCGCGCCGAGCAAGGGTATCAAAAGAAGGAATTGGCGAAGTTAGTGCGGTGGCTTGCCGAAGAAAATAAGCCGGATGTCGTTTATCTCACCAATTCTATGTTGGTAGGCTTCACGCGCGAAATAAAGAAGGCATTGGATGTACCGGTTATTTGCGCACTGCAAGGGGAAGACATCTTTCTGCAAGACCTCATTGAGCCATACAAAACAGAAACGTTGGAACTTCTCCGAGAACGTGCCGAGGATCCAGATGGTTTTGTGGCACCGTGTCAATACTACGCACAATTTATGGCAGACGCGTATCTTAACGTTTCTGTTGATAGGATTGACGTGGTCCCGCTGGGATTAAACATGGATGGACACGGGACACCTGTTCAGAAATCGGAACCGCCGCCGTTCATTATTGGTTATTTGGCGCGTATCTGTCCTGAGAAGGGGTTACACATTTTGGTAGATGCGTTCCATATCGTCGCGGAGGCGTTCGGTGCCGATAACGTTCAACTGCATGTTGCCGGATACCTTGGAAAGAAGGATGAACCTTATTTTGAGGAACTCGTGAATCAGATTCATGAATGGGACTTGTCAAACAGTTTCGTGCACCATGGGGAGGTAACACGCACCCAGAAGATTGATTTCCTCAACCGTTTACATGTTTTTTCTGTTCCCACAGTTTACCGAGAGTCTAAAGGATTGTCCATCATAGAATCGCTTGCCAACGGTGTACCGGTTGTCCAACCTCAACATGGCGCGTTTCCTGAGATGATTGGTGCTACCGAGGGCGGAATTCTCGTGGAACCGGAATCCGCTGAAGCAGTCGCAGCGGGTATCATGGAACTCCTTAACGATACCGAACGGCGTGAGTCCCTTGGGGAAACAGGGAAAGTCAACGTGCACCAGAAGTTTAACGATGCAGTCGTAGCAGAACAACTCCTGAAAGTCTTTGAGAAGTATACTTAGTGTTTCAATTGCTGGCGCGCTTCGGAAGTGCCCTTACCACAGAAAATCAAAAAGGAAATAAATTATGACTAAAGCATGGCTAATTTTTGTTTTCATGACCGTGTCGTCGTGGGGGCTTTACGGTGTCTTTTTACATCAGGGACAGGTGGCTATGGCGGATCCCGTGCACGGACGTTACAAAGCGTTTCTCTTCGTCGGACTTGCCTATCTTCTCGCAGCGGTCATCGGTTCTGCTCTGATGCTCGTCTTTAATGGGTCTGATTGGCAATTTACAGGGAAGGGTGTTTCTTGGTCGTTCCTCGCGGGGCTTGTTGGTTCGATTGGTGCATTTGGCGTTCTACTCGCCTTTGGTGCAGGCGGTAGACCTGCTGTCGTGATGTCCATCGTTTTTGCGGGTGCTCCGATTGTGAACGCTGTCGTTGCGACGCTGTCACATCCACCAGCAGGTGGTTGGGGAGCAGTCCGGTGGCAATTTGTTGCAGGCATTCTGCTCGCTGCACTCGGGGGTTGTTTGGTGATGCTCTATAGACCTACTTCATAGCTTATGTAGAACTTACGCAGCTCCCATTGCTGGCGAGGTTTGAAACCTCGCCAGCAGCGCATAGACCACCTTGTAACATGCCTACATCTTGGAAAGGCGGTTAAATACGCTTTTCCTTTTTCACACACCACTACTCACTTCTTTTTACGGAAAATACATTTTTCACTATCCTTTTTGTGTGACCCTGTCTCTAATAGGCAAGAAGGGAGAGTTTTCATGCCTATAGACGATGCTTGCGAACCGATATCACACAATCTCGAATTAATCGATGCGAATGATGCTGAATTAGTCGTTGCCGCACTTGCTGGGAATACGCAAGCATTTGACGTGTTGGTAAACCGCTACCGGCGTGCTATGCTAACGATCGCGCGACAGATTGTTCGGAACCCGACCGACGCAGAGGATGTCGTGCAGGATGCATTTTTACGGGCTTTTGAAGCACTCCCTCAACTTGCTGATCTGAACCGGTTTGGGGCGTGGCTCCATTCAATCACTCGTAACCGTGCCTTGCGTTACTACAAAAGCATGAGTCGCTACGAGCCGCAAGAGGATATGGAGCCTTACTTAAATAGGACAGCGGATACGTCGGCTGCGGATCCCGCTGACATCGTGACGCGTGAATTGACAGAGCAGGGAATCAGAGATGCAATTCAGGAGCTGCCCACGGATTACAAAGAGGTTATTGAACTTTATTATTGGGCAGAGATGCCGCAGAAACGGATGGCTGAATTCCTATCTCTCCCGCTGACAACAGTGAAGTGGCGGCTCCATAAAGCGAAAGAGCTTCTCAAAACAATTTTGGAAAAACATGGCTACAGTGAGGATATGGAATAAAAGTGAATAGAGATAATTATAAACTTTAGTTATAATCACAGAAAGGTGAAAATTATGGAACAGCAGAGACAACAGGAACTCAAAGGACTTTTTCACATGCTGGAGCACACCGCGAAGATCGCAGAGGATGCGGCGTTGACGGGGACATTCAGCGGTGGCGAAGCGCGATGCATCATTCAATTCAATAATGTGCTTACGCGCTTGAATGGCCTCGACGCGGTACCTGACGGACTTTTTGAGGAGCTTCCCGAAGATGCGTCTTTCAGTCAAATCGGAATTGCCTGTCATCAACTCGCGGCGTACCTCAATGAGGAATTGGATACGACTGCAGATTTCAAAGGGTGGCTTGACAGTTTTTTCGGGAAACGGTTCATGGAGAATCTGACAGAAGAACTGTCAGATAAACCGCTTGGGGATCTGATTCGCCAGGCTGTGCCGGACTTCCTAACCGAAAGTACGCTGGAAGACATCGTCGAAACATTTCCTGTCGTTTCCGATGGGAAACTAACAATTGATGCCGACTGCGGTGGAATTGACGTACAGAGCACAGAAGACGATACTGTCTCAGTACGCATTCAACGCGCCGCGCAGATAAAGGCGAATCGACGGGCAGCGGAAATCCTCAAGAATCTTGATGTTCAGATAGCGCATGAAGGTCCCGATGTTAAAATTGAGGCGAAGTTCACAGGAAACACAAAACGGTGGAAGAATCGGAAAAATGATCTTGATGTTCAGTTTGATATCCTTGTGCCACGGCGCTATAACCTTGATTTGAAAACTGCCTGTGACGACATTTCTGTCGCGAATATAACAGGGGACGTAAAGGCGGAAACGTTCAGTGCTGGACTCCGTTTTCAAGATATTACCGGACGCATTGATGGCGTAACGTCAGTTGGAAACATCAATCTCAAGGGTTTTAATGGGGATGTAACACTTCAAACAAAGGGTGGGAATGCCGATGTGTTGGCGGTGATGGTGCCATCGAAAAATGTAATGAGTGGGAATATTGTGCTTGAGGATGGGACCGGCGACGTCAAAGTTAAAACGACAGGCGGAAGCCTCCAGATTACTGATGTCACTGGTGTTGTCAATGGAAAAACCTCCGGTGGCGGTATCACGCTGCGTGGCTGCAAGGGTGGGGCAGACCTGAAAACTGCTGGTGGAAGTATAGCGGTCGAAAATGATGGACCCGTCCTTGCGAAAACCAGTGGCGGTTCCATTCGCTGCCAACTCCAAGAGACATCTTCAAGTCAAAACTTGCTACTGGATTTGGAGACAGCAGGTGGGGGTATAAATGTCTCGCTGGTTCCCGATATCGCTGCGACGGTGGAAGCAAAAGTGCTCGGTGGTTCAGTGACAACGGAATTCCCGGTGGTAGCGGAGATGGAAGGTGCAGTCAAACCTGATCAATTACACGGAACTATTAATGGTGGTGGATCGCTCCTGCGGCTCCGTTCTATCGGTGGAAATATCATACTCCGAAAGACAGAAGCACACGACCCAATAGAGGTGTAACGTGTTAGACCACAGGCGAAGCGAATTGATGTTAGTTGGACTGTTTGTATGGCTCATCGTGGGCGCAGTCGTTTTTATCGTGCTTGCGCTTCCGTTTATCGTGCCGCAACACCAATTAGCACAATTTATCCCAGAATGTGTTTGGCAATCACAACTTCAAAAACCGTGTGCTTTCTGTGGGATGAGTACCGCATTCTACGCCATCTCGCGCGGTGATTTTGCTCAAGCATTTCACTTGAACTCCTTAAGTCTTTACATCTATTTCATTTTTTTCATAAATACGCTCTTCGTAGTAATCACTGCAAAACGGAGCATACATTTCATTAAAAATACAGCAGCGACACTTCATAGTGGCAACGTATTATCATAATTTGGAGACAATCATGGGGCTATTATCAATCCTCAGTTTAGTTTGGGGTATATTGGCTATTATTGGGATGGTGGTTGGCATCATTCCATGCTTCGGATCCCTCAATTACCTTAACATTCCGTTTGCAGTATTCGGTTTGCTTTTCAGTGTCCTTGCTATTATCCTATCCTCGAAGAAAGAACTCGCTATCGTTGGGTGTATTCTTTGTGCTATCGCTATTCTCTTAGGAGCCATCCGGCTCGTTATAGGTTTCGGTGTTTTTTAATTGCCGATTAATTTCAGATGAGATTTCAAGCCTTCTCCGATTGATATGAGATGCGAAAAAAAAACTAAAGGAGGACCGAATGGCTCTGGTGAGAGCCTTAAACCTATTGACTTGTTCCCCGGTTGATGCTATAATTCCGCTGACATTACAAGGAACCGAAAGGAAATTCAATGAATTGTCTTGATTATGGACGCTCTTTTATCAACTCTGTTGGCAACGGGAATGCACCCCGCTTTTGGGTCGAATCTCGATGCCGCATCATAGATAACACAGATGGAAGTTTCAGCGATTATTATCAATGTGGTTCGTGTAAGAGTGAACACACCTTTGCGGAGAAAAATCTCTTCATGAATCCAAACTATGACTTCCTCCCTGTTTTTGGCAAAGAACATATAGCCGTATTCAGAAGGCATGCTTACTGCAACGATAACTATGTCGAGTATAGACCGGCGCAGGATTATTGGGGAGGTGCTCTGTTTGATGTTCAAGAGGCATCGCCCGTCCAGGTCCTTGATAACAACGCAGCCATTTTTGAGGCGACACAAAAATGTCTACCCATCGTAACGCAGACAGAAATATGGGATACTAATACACATCAGCGGGCAATTATCGAGTGTCCGGTTAAAACAATGAACATAGACGAAAACGCAGGCATCTACCAAGTTGATACAGGAATTGTTTTATTTCCAGATCTGTCAAAGCGATATGATCGGCAGATTGAGATGTTCAGTCTGGCTTACGTTGCTTTCAACGCACCGCACTTCGCTGACTTCGTTATCGAACGCCCTACTGCCATCATTGAAAATGGCGTGGAAGTTACCCAAGTTTACCACTATTCCGACATTCGGAGTTTAGAAGCAAAGAATACCGTATTCTGCATCGGTGAGCTTTAACAGACACTTCATAAGTGTCAATTTTAGAAAAAACGCGCAATAACATCGTAGGTTGGGTTGAGCGGAATCAAGAAAAATGATACTGATACTCCAAGCACATTTTACCACTCTACACCGTCCTATCAATCAAGGAGATAGCGAAACCCAACGCCCCTACCACCATGTTTGTAGCGTTTGACGCAAAGAATGTTGGGTTTCGCTGGGTGTCTCTACGCCTATGCAGGTATATCAGGTTTGATGTATTTTGAAATATCTACCTTTGATTTTCAACCCCGCTCAACCCAACCTACAGGACTTAGATTATTTTACTATAGTTTGGGATATCCGCACTGCAAACAAATTTTCTTGCAAAAATTTTGGACTCCGTTTATAATGTTCGGTTAAAGCACTGAACCGCGTATTAGATGCTCTTGGTGCTGATAACAACTCGCATGATACTTTATACGGAGGACAAAAAACATGAAAAGTGTTCGCATAAGTCTTGTCTTAGCACTAATACTTGCACTTGCGTTTGTTAGTGCCCCGAAAGCCGATAACCATCAGTCCCAATCCTTAACCATTGTCTGGGCAGAATGGGATCCGGCTAACTACTTGCAGGAGCTCTCAAAAGACTTTACCGCCGAAACCGGCATTGCTGTGGATGTTATCCAGATTCCGTGGCCCAATTTCCAAGATAAAGTCTTCACGGCTTTTGTCGGGAAAAGCGATCTTTACGATATTGTCATCGGCGATAGCCAATGGCTCGGTAGGAACTCTCAAGGTAAAAACTACATCAACCTAACCGATTGGATTAATGAAAACATTGATGTGGCTTCTATCTACGGACCCGCAATGACGGCGTTTGCTGAATATCCGAAAGGTAGTGGAACATATTGGGCATTGCCCGCAGAGGTGGATGCCGCTGGGTACGTCTACAGGAAAGACCTGTTTGAAGACCCAAACGAAATGAAGGCATTCCAAGCGAAGTATGGCTACGAACTTGCCCCACCGAAAACATACGACCAACTCCGCGATATCGCCGAATTCTTTACGCGTCCAGATCAGGACCTCTACGGTATCGCAACGTGGTATAGCAAGGAATACGATGGAATTACGATGGGTTTCCAGCAGGTGATGTGGAGTTTTGGGGGTGCTTATGGCGACCCAGAGAATTACAAGGTTGATGGATATATCAATACGGAAGATGCTGCCAAAGCACTCGAATTTTACACCGACCTACTCAAGTTCTCACCACCGGATGCGCCGAACTACTATTGGGCAGAAACGCTGAATGCTTATAACTCTGGTAAGGTCGCGATGGCGATGAATTATTTCGCCTTTTTCCCTGCAGTGATTAATCCAGAAGTGAATAAGATCTCCCACGATAAGAGCGGTTTCTTTATCGCACCTGCCGGTCCGAAAGGACACTATATTAGCATCGGTGGACAAGGTATGTCCATTTCCTCATATTCTAAAAACAAGGATCTCGCCAAGCAGTACATGAAATGGTTTATGCAGAAGCCTGTTCAGGAGAAATGGGCGATGCTTGGGGGGTTCACACCGCACAAAGAGGTATTGCAATCGGATACCTTTAAGACGGCAACCCCCTTTAACGAGGCTTTCGCTGCGAGTTTCCCATACCTTCGCGATTTCTGGGCAGTACCGGAATACGCCGAACTCTTGGAAACCTGTCAGACAAATTGGAGTGAAGCGATTTCTGGGATCAAGTCCGCGAAGGAGGCGTTGAATTCCATCGCGAGGAAACATGAGGAAATCTTTGAGGACGCAGGCTACTACGACGAGTAAAGGTTGCGAGGGTGGAAGATTGGAAGCACGTTCCTACTGTCCTTCCACCCTCCATTCAAGCCCCCATCTTTTCAAATCATTTCATAATATAAACTAAGAGACTCAGCTAAATCCTGCCTACAATCATTCGTCGCACATGATGATAAAGAACCAGATCTCTATAACATAAGAGGTAGCACAATGCAGAAACAGATTAAGGCAGCACCGACAATCGTTTATCCCGAATCAGATGGTAAACCTATGGCAGAAACTGATCGACATCGAAAACTTATGATGGATTTTATTTTTATGCTTGAAAACCATTTTGAGGATGTCAACGATGTGTATGTCTCCGGCAATCTCCTGATGTATTATGAAGAGGGCAACATCCACAAATCTGTGTCACCGGATGTGTTCGTTGTCTTTGGTGTCAGTAAGAAAGATCGGCGGACGTATCGGACGTGGGAGGAGGGACGCACTCCCGATTTCGTGTTGGAGGTTGCGAGTCCAAGCACATATAATAAGGATATGACTGACAAGAAAGCACTGTATGCGTCTGTGTTAGGTGTTCGGGAGTATTACATCTATGACCCGTATGGAGAAGTTCAGCCACATTTTCAAGGGTATCGTCTCGTAGAGGATAGGTATGAAACGATAGCACCTGTGGATAGCCGTTTACCGTCTATTGTGCTTGGTTTGGAATTAGGGGAGCGAGATGGTATTTTGAGTCTCTATGATGCGAGTCGTTCAGCGTGGGTTTCCCCGCCGAAGGCACGCGTATCAGAGGCAGAGGCACGCGCTGAAGATGCCGAAACACGCGCAACACAAGAGGCACAAGCACGGCAACGAGAGGCACAAGCACGACAACGCGCCGAAATGGAACTTGCTAAAGCTTTGGCGGTTATTGAACAGCTGAAAGAAAAAACATAGGATTCACAAATCAGTTATTGACTGTCAGCATACTGACTATGGGCTTTGGTAAGAGGTATTGGTGTTGCGAAGCCTCTATTCTGATGGCTAATGACTTCTTTGCTGGCGGCTTTCATAAATAATATGCAAACCAACCCCTTCTTTCCCCGTGTGAAAACGCAAGCATCGCGTGGGATGAGCGACTACCAACTGAAGATGGCATTTATCATGCCCACCATGATTTTGCTCATCTTGATGAACATCTTTCCGCTGCTGTGGTCCCTATACTTAAGTTTCCATCGTTACAAAGCCTCCATGCCTACAGCAGCGAAATTCATCGGTGTTCGCAATTATTCGCGGCTCCTCGCCGATCCAGAGATTTGGGGTTACTTTCAAACCACGGCTTACTTCGTGTTGCTCGCGGTAGCAGCGCAATTCTTTATCGGGTTCGGGTTAGCACTGCTCCTGAATCGGGATTTCCGATATAAAGGTTTCGTTACAACGCTGCTCCTGCTCCCAATGATGCTATCCCCTGTAGTCGTCGGACTCTTTTGGCGCTTTATCCTCTCTTCGGATAACGCGGGTTTGCTGAACTTTTTCCTGAGTCCTTTCCTAAAATCGCCTATCGGTTGGACGACCAAGCCGAAGGTTGCGATGTTAGCAGTCGTTATTGTAGATACGTGGATGTGGTCGCCCTTCATGATGTTGATCGCTTTGGCAGGGTTGAGTGCGGTTCCGAAATCTCTCTATGAAGCCGCCGATGTCGATAGAGCTTCCGGATGGTTCAAGTTTCGGTGGATTACACTGCCGTTGGTGTCCCCTCTTCTGCTAATAGCACTTCTGTTTAGAACGATGGATGCTTTTAAGATGTTTGACATCGTTTATGTCCTTACGCGTGAGGGTGGACCCGGGACTGCTACAGAGACTGTATCAATGAACCTCTATAAACTCGCCTTTAGGAACTACAACACTGGTAAAGCGTGTGCGATGGCATATATCTTACTCATTATTATCGTTGCGTTGAGCAATATCTACGTGAAATACCTCAATCGCGTCAAGGGAGAAGCATAGGTACATCATGCGAAATCGGAAGCGTTTTGGACACTACCTCATATTGGCGTTTGTTGCCGTGGCTGTGATTGTTTATATCACCCCGATTTATTGGATTTTGGCAACGTCATTGAAAGGTTTCGCAGATATTACCACGAAACTTCCGAAGTTTGTTTTTGACGTATCGTTGGAAAACTATCAGAAGTTGATGCCTTCAGAGGGCGTGCCGGATGTAACTTATATCTTCTTAGTAGAAGTGCTTGTAGGATTGCTCCTCTTCGGGTTTTTCACCCTGTTTAAAGGAGCGTTGCCCCGTGTAGTATCGCTCCGAAATCTCGGTTTAATCTGGAACGGTATTTTTGTTTTAACGTGTCTCTATAGTTTTCTGACGCTATCACCACTGCAGACCCGCCTCCAAACGGATGCCCGTTTCAATTTTCTGCTGCTGATTATCTGCACAGTTATCGCCTATCTCTTGATGGCTCCGTTCAAGAAGACGACCGGTATAACCTCCCAAACCGTGAAAAAACAGCGGCTTGTTTTTGTGTTGCCGAGCGTTTTTGGGACGATAGCGATTTGCGTTGCATTGGCGAACGGTGGCTCCAAATATTTTTATCAGTTGCTCAATAGTATTATCATCGGTGGTGGTAGCACGATTCTCGCTGTCGGGCTTGGAACGCTTGCGGCTTATGCTTTTTCCCGATTCGACATCGCTGGAAAGGACGATCTCCTCTTTTTTATCCTCAGCACCCGGATGCTACCACCTGTTGTTGTCGTCATCCCGATCTATCTAATGTATAGCGCACTTGGGTTGCGAGATACACATTTCGGGCTGATCTTGCTCTACACTACCTTTAATGTCTCGTTTGCAGTATGGTTAATGAAGGGGTTTATTGACGAGATTCCGAAGGAATACGAGGACGCTGCGCTCGTCGATGGTTACTCACGGTTCCAAACCTTTCTGAAGGTGATTTTACCGCAGTCGGTTACAGGCATCGCTGCAACTGCCGTGTTCTGTCTCATTACGGCGTGGAACGAGTTCGCGTTTGCGCTCGTTCTCACGGAAGTCGGCGGTAGAGCTGTGACCGCACCTCCGTCGATTACAAGTGCGACAGGTTCCAGTGGTATGGACTGGGGCAAAATCGCTGCAGGGACGTTTGTTTTTCTGCTTCCGGTTGCGGTTTTCACCTTCTTGATGCGGAGCCATCTGTTACGTGGCGTTACATTCGGCGCAGTCAAGAAATAAAAAAATTATCAGTTACCGGATTGTACGGAGTGAACAGGAGCCCCACCGCTGCTGGCGAGATTTGTATCCTCGCCCTTGCGACAGGAGCCTCACCGCTGCTGGCGAGGTTTGGAACCTCGCTCTTGCATTGGTGTATAAGTAATTACGGATTTTAACCATAATCCAAGAAGGCAATATAAAATGAACGTCCAAAACCAAACAATCTTTGAAGGCGATAACCTGTATATCCTACGCGGACTTGACTCCGCGTCTATAGACTTAATTTATCACCGCCGGACTCACGGCACAGGAGTTCGCCCCGAAAAGCAAAGCCGCCGCAGAAGTTTTCTCACTTTACCGATGCATTCAACACAACATAGGAAACCCACAAACGAGGAACACACCCGATCTGGCAATAGCCTTGAATCAGACAGCGAAACAGACAACGCCCACGAATATGGGCAGTGAAAAACCGAGTCGTGCTACATCGCGCACCGGCAAAAGGATGATCGGCGGACATTTTGACTCGTCGGTGCATAAACGACTGAAACAGTTGGCGTTAGACTGCGACTGTAGCATGCAAGACCTTTTAGCCGAAGCCATCAATCTGCTGATGAAGTCCGAGGGAATGCCGCCGATCCAAACCTCTCAATAACGCATGGGAAGGTCATAAACATTATGTCAAAAGAAAAACGATCTGAAGTGCCGAACCCCCGCACCGCCGAGCCGTCTCAGGAGAACGATCGACTCGCTGCGGAAGTGCTGATCCTCTCGGAGCAGGGCAAGACCGACGCGGAGATTTCCACGCTATTGCGTATCGACGCATCCCGCGTGCCACGGTTTCTCATACATGGGAAGCTCTTACCCGATCATCTCATGGCGGTCTATCGGGAGCGGTTCGACGCGTCCTTATCCGCCGCAGACGCAGCCGAAGACACACCCGCATCGCCATCCGAAACGCTGCTCAGTGAAGAGGAGCAATCCCTCACGGAGCGTCAACAGCTCGCCGGGCAAAACGCCCGCCTCTCTGCCCTCGAATCGAGGCACGCACGACCAAAAACGCAACCCGTTGAAAAAACACAACCCGCACGCGATGCCTCTCACATAGAGACAGCCATCCTCGATTACATTGCCGAATTCGATCCCGACGAAGAAATCGATCGGGGCGAAGTGATTGACATCTTTGAAGACGAATACGGCAAAAAAAATGTCTCATCTGCCTTTCAGAAACTCTGTTCGGAAGGACGTATCTTGCAGATAACAGAGCATGACCCCGGCGACGGTCAAAACCGGATATTCTTTAAATACAACCCAAACTTTATGACCAAAGCAGAACTTGCGTCGGAACTCAACGCAGGCTTTGCGGAATACTTCAAGAACTTACCACCCGCAACGCCCGTGACGCTCTCTGACATTCGAGTCGTCGTTGATGAACGTGGACTCGTCATGCACAACAAAAGCATGTTTTCTAAAGCACTCCGAAGGTTCGCAACAGAGAATAACATTCATCGTGAGCCTGCCGACCCCCACACCGACACGGAGGAAATGTTTTACAAATAGGACAGACGCAGAGCAGCGATGGGCATCACATGTGAGATGTTTTACTGAAAACGCCTCACTTAATTGAACTGCAAGGGCATTGCCGCCTCCAACCTACACAAAGGAGTTAAAAATCAGAGCGATTTAGTTTTCGATATTTCTGTTGATATTTTTCACAGATGTTAATTTTTGACATAAGCAGAAGTCGCGTGAAAAGTCATGCGACTTTTGCTTTTCTGAAGTATTAACACCTGTGAAAAATATGGCACAAAAAACCTACAATTGAATGACCCTGATGGCTGCCCGATATAGACTTGACATTGGAATAACTTTAGATTATACTATCTTCTATGTAATCAGAATGATCAGAATGAGCGGTGGCACGCGGGGCATTCCCGTTGCGTGCCATTTTTAATGAGTGAAACCCAACGAGGCCATCTAATAATTCCCAGGGCTCACCTTATGAAGTTGGGTTTCACTTCGTTCTTGATGGCAGACAACGCGATGTTGAGGTTGAGATGTGTTTGAGACTTGGCATCGTATCCTACAGTATCGTTCAACCCAACCTACAATTAGCACTATGAACCTTTACATAGACTGCTTTTTACCTGATTTTATTATTCAAATATGGTATACTATTGGATAGTGAAATAAGGAAGCGACCTTCCTTGTTTAGGACAGAAAAAATGGATATGTTGTGGACACTTTTCAAAGAGTCTGTGAAAGTCGGGTAGTAATCCAGAAAGGCAGTATCAAATGAACGTCCAAAACCGAACGATCTTTGAAGGCGATAACCTGTATATTCTACGCGGACTCGACTCCACGTCTATAGACTTAATTTACCTAGACCCGCCGTTCAACTCTAATCGCAACTACTCCGCACCCATCGGGAGTGAGGCAGCAGGCGCGGCTTTCAAGGATACATGGACACTATCAGACGTAGACAATGCTTGGCACGGTGAGATTGCAGAGCGAGAACCTGCACTCTATCAGGCAATACACACAGCAGAACTGACCCACGGCAAATCCATGAAGTCCTATCTGATTATGATGGCAGTTCGTATGCTTGAAATGAAACGAGTGCTAAAACCTACAGGAAGTATTTACCTGCATTGCGATCCGACAGCGAGTCATTATCTTAAAGTAATTATGGACAGTGTATTTGGCAGGTCGAATTTTCGGAATGATATATCATGGAAACGTATTAATGTCCCTAAATCAACAAAGAGTAAATTTGGGGCAGCCCATGACTGCTTGCTTTTTTATCGTATGTCTAAAAAGTCTGTTTTTAATCAAGTTTATACTGAATATGACCCCGATTATGTCAAATCTCGTTTCAATAGAAAAGATAAATATGGTTATTGGCAAGAATCGCCTTTACTCGCAGCGGGCACTACCAACGGTGATTCGGGTGAAGTATGGAAAAATATCGACCCAACAAGTAAAGGTAAACATTGGGTAGTGCCAAGGACAATACCACCTCATATATCACTGCCCCAAAATTGGGAAACATTTAAAGTAAGAGAAAAATTGGATTATTATGATAGCGTAGGACTCATCTACATACCACAAAAACACAACGCTATACCGAGGTTTAAACGCTATTTAAGTGCAACGAAAGGTAAGTCTATTTCCGATATACAAGTAGACATCCCGTCGATACAAGGTGATTCGGTTGAAAAAACAGGCTATCCAACTCAAAAGCCCGTCAGGTTGTTAGAGCGTATCATAAAAGCCTCGTCAAACGAAGGCGATTTTGTGCTTGATCCGTTCTGTGGGTGTGCCACAACCTGTGTCGCAGCTGAACGCCTACAGCGTCAATGGATAGGGGTTGATATTTCACCGAAAGCCATTGAACTCGTCAACATGCGTTTAGAAAAAGAACTCGGCTTTTTTGGCAAGGTTATTCAACGCTCTGATATACCCAAACGCAGTGAGAAACTGCCAAATTACCGGACACATAAGCATACCCTCTATGGTAAACAGGAAGGCTACTGCAATGGATGTAAAGGGCATTTCCCGTTTCGGAATATGACAATTGACCATATTGTACCGAAGTCGAAAGGTGGTACAGACCATGAAGAAAACCTACAACTCCTTTGCGGGGCGTGCAACTCTACTAAAGGAAACGGCACGCAAGCAGAACTCATCGCAAGGCTGAAAAAGCAGAAGGTGCTATAAGCGTACTACCGTGTTGGAATTTGATTTCCTCATCAATTTCTGTTATACTTATCGCAACAAATAGAGGAGGGCGCACAAATGAGCAAACATGCACTGCGACTCACTGATGAAGAGATGCGGGATTTCATCGTTAATGGCTATGTGAAGATAAAGACCGATTTCCCACCGAGTTTTCATGAGAATATTCGGCAACAATTGGACACAATGTTTGAGGAAACCGGAAATTTAGGGAACAACGTGCTTCCGCTCATTCCTGAAATTCAGGAAATCTTTGACCATCCGATTGTTCATGGCGCGATGCAAGGCGTGCTCGGTGAAAACTATGCGATGCACTCGCACCGATATTGCCATTTCAATCAACAGGGCAGCGAAGGTCAGAATTTTCATAAAGATAGTTATGAAGGTGATGGACAGATTCGTCGGCACCGATGTCGTTGGACGATGGCGTTCTATTATCCGCAAGATGTCACGGAAGACATGGGACCCACCGCCGTTCTGCCCGGTTCACAGTATTATGAGACAGGTGAGAGTGCGCATGAACAGCCCGATCTCGCACTCACTGGCGAAGCGGGCACTGTGACGATTGTCCACTACGACTTGTGGCACCGCGCGAGGCCAAATAGTAGTGACAAGAAACGGTATATGTTGAAGTTTCTCTTTATCCGACTTGATGAGCCACAGACACCTTCATGGAAGAGCGATACCGGCGACTGGCACGCCCTCGGCAACGGCGAAGAATCCGAGCATCCAGAATTGTGGGAATCGCTCTGGGACTGGTCTTATGGGAAAGGGAGCGGAACGAGCAACGGTGTTTCGCACGCTGAGGTGGATACCCTCATAGGAACCTTGGATAGCGATAATGAAAGGGATAGACTAAACGCTGCGTATCGCTTGGGACGCGTTGGTGCGGCTGCCGTGCCTGTTTTGAAGCAAGCGTTATACAGTAAATCTGATGCTATCCGTGAATATGCCGGATACGCTTTGAGCCTGACCGGGGAGCCCGCCGTTCCGACACTCATTGATGCCTTGCAAGAGACAGAGGATGCAGTGCGCGCAAGCGCGGCGTTTGCCTTGGCGGATATGGGGAAAGCCGCACAAGAAGCGTTACCTGCATTGACACATGCCGCACAGGATCCCGACGAGTGGGTCCGACGACACACCACAGAAGGCTTGGGACTCATCGGGCAACAGGTTTCCGAGGACATGGATTTATCCGAGGTGGTGCAGGTCTTAACAACCCGATTGCAGGATGATCATTATGCGGTTCGTGATAACGCGGCTCGCTCTTTAGCGAAATTGGGAACACTTGCTGAACCGGCGATTCCTACCCTTGTTGCCCAGTTGGAAGATGAAAACCGGTATGTGCGTTTCCACGCAGCGTTGGCGTTGAAGGAGATTAAGACCCCCAAAGCACAGGAAGCACTCTTCAATCATCTGTTTGCTTCGCGGTGGTGTGCAATAACAACACGTGGGACACCGTATTAGAGAATACCCCTTAAATGCGCTAATGGAATTTGACTCCCCGCCGTTAGAAATAGAGGAGGACACGCAAGATGAACAAACCAGCACTGCGACTCACCGATAAAGAGATGCAGGATTTCATCATCAACGGGTACGTCAAGATAAAAACCGATTTCCCACCGAGCTTTCATGAGAACATTTGCCAGCAATTGGACACAATGTTTGAGGAAACAGGGAATTTGGGGAATAACCTCCTGCCAGCCATCCCTGAAATTCAAGAAGTTTTTGACCATCCGGTTGTTCACGGCGCGATGCAAGGCGTGCTCGGTTCGGACTACGTCATGCATCCACACCGATACTGCCACTTCAATCAACAGGGTAGCAAGGGTCAGAATTTTCATAAAGATAGCTATGCAGGGGACGAACAGATTCGACGCCACCGGTGCCGTTGGACGATGGCGTTCTATTATCCACATGATGTTACCGAAGATATGGGACCGACCGCGATCCTACCCGGCTCACAGTATTATGAGACGGGCGAAAGTGCTCATGAACAGCCTGATCTCGCGCTCACTGGTGAAGCAGGCACTGTGACAATTGTCCACTACGATTTGTGGCACCGTGCAATGCCGAATCAGAGCGACAAAAAACGGTATATGTTGAAGTTCCTCTTTATCCGACTCGATGAGCCACAAACACCTTTATGGCAAAGTAAGACTGCCGATTGGGACACCCTCGGCAACGGTGAAGAACTGGATCACCCAGAACTATGGGAGTCGGTATGGAACTGGTACTACGGCAAACAGAACGGCACTACCAACGGTGTTCCGCACGTTGAAATGGACACCCTCATTGAAAACTTGGATAGCGATAATGAAAAAGATAGACTAAACGCCGCTTATCGCTTAGGACGGGTTGGGGTAGATGCTGTGCCTGCCTTGAAGCAGATGTTACACAGTACATCAGCTGCTATCCGTGAGTATGCAGGATACGCCTTAAGCCTCGCTGGCGCGCCCGCTGTTCCCATGCTCATTGATGCATTGCAAGCAACAGACGATTCAGTGCGGACAAGCGCAGCGTTCGCCTTGGCTGATATGGGAAAAGCTGCGCAAGAAGCAGTCCCTGCGTTGATACGCGCTGCACAAGACCCCTCTGAGTCGGTCCGACGACACGCCACAGAAGGTCTTGGACTCATCGGACAGTTGGTGTCCGAGGATATGGACTTATCCGAAACTGTGCAGGTCTTAGCAAACGGGTTGACCGATGATCACCTTCCTGTTCGCGATAACGCTGCCCGTGCGTTAGCGAAATTGGGAACGCTCGCTGAACCGGCGATGTCTGCGCTTGTCGCGCAACTTGAAGATGAGGACCGATATGTGCGTTTCCATGCGGCGTTGGCGTTGAAGGAGATTAAGACACCTGAAGCACAGGAGGCACTTTTCAATCATCTGTTTGCTTCGCGGTGGTGCGCCTTGACAACAAACAATACGCCTTATTAACGAGCATCGGTTGTTTTGTGCGCGGTGGTTACAAAATCCTAAAACGTAACTACCGCGCTTCAGGAAGTCTGTCTATCACAGATGAGGTTTCATATCCCAGAGAAGAATAGTGCCATCATAACCTCCACTCGCCAAAAGCGTGCCATCAGGTGAAAAGGTAAGCGAATGGATATGGGTGAGGTGTCCCTCGAATGTGGCAACGTTCTCACCTGTGGTAGTGTTCCACAGTTTGATGGACGCGCTTGCCATCCCTTCCACTCGCTCCAATCCGGTGGCAAGATAACGTCCACATGGGGAAAATACGATACCACCCTGCCACCAATAGGCGTATTCTTCTGGTTTTGGTATCGTGAGCAAGGTTTTGGAATTTTCGATATCCCACAAAATAAACGCTTTTTCCATCTCCCCGGCAATAACATTTCTACACGGTGAAAAAGCGATATGCTCTATCTTATGACTATGGAACGCGTGCATCTCCTCTCCACATTCAAGATCCCATAGGCGATAGGACCCCATCTCTTGCCCGCTCGCGAGATATTTACCGTTCGGACTGAACGTTATGAACGCAACATTGGATTCAGGCACAGTGAAGGTATTGGTTATCTCCGCACGCGCGATATCCCATACGTATAGATTTTTCTCGGAATCCCCGTACGCGATCCGTTGCGCTGTGTCCGAAAACGCCACAGCCAAATACCGGGGACGTTCCTTGATTCTGCATTCAGCAATAGGTGTGTCGTTGCCGAATTCCCCGACTTTTATAGTGTTTCCTTCAACGCTCGTAGTGTGCAGTTGTCCTGAAGCAGAGGCATACAAACGATGTTTTTCACCCGATAATTTGAAAACGCGTGGGGTTTGTGAATGGGTGACAACATCCCAGCAGCGAAACGTTCCCTCGGGAAACGGATACCCAATTACAAGGGTTTCCCCATCTGCCGAAAATGCTAATGATGATATATAATCGGGATGCGAATTATAAGAGACGGTGCGCGGATCGTGGTCACCAATTGTCCACACGCTTAGTTCATGAGTCGTTGCAAGAGCAAACTGGGTCCCGCTAAAAGACCATCTTCGTGTTTCGTCTCCATCCGGTGTGTGGTAAGTATTAAGTTTTTCATGGCATATTGTATCCCAGACGGTGACATCGGTATCAGAAACCGCTGCAACTTGCATTGTTCCTGCTGTAGAATAGGTGGGTATCAACTGATTACCGCCATAAATCCGTTCCTCTTTTTGGACCTGCCAATTCTCCGTGTCCCATACTGTCAAAATAGAGGATTCCTCCCCATCACTACTGGCAACGAGGAAGTTCGCACACGGTGAAAAGGAGAGAGTATATAAAAATTCTGTGTATTCTGTGAGGTGTGCGACGCGTTTTCCGTTGGCAACATCCCACACAGATATAACGTCTCTTTCAGGCGCGATAGACCAAAAACCTGTTCCCAGTCGCTTAGCGTCGTCCGGAGGACCTGCACAGACAATTAGTTGACTATCTTGTGAAAAAGCAATAGGATGCTTCTCCCAACATGCCTGAAATCTAAGTTCAGCATCACCAAACTTTGCGACTTGGACACCGGTTTCTGGATTCCAGACATCAACCATATAATCAAAATCTCCATTTGCAGCCAAGTGCTTGCTGTCTGGAGAAAAAATCAGTTGATTAATCTTTTTACAAAGTCGGTGCGCTTGCCTCTCCACTTGGGTGAAACAATTTGCCTGTCGCACGTCCCATACCTTGACACTTCCGTCCTCATGTCCTGTGGCAATCCATTCGCCTGATGCGGAGAACGCAATCGCCGAAATTCGCTTGCAGTTCGTACTCCACAGCGCGATAGGTGACAAGGTAGCGACTTCATACCACCACAGCCCTATGTCGGTTCCGAGAGCGAGATGTTTTCCATCTGGGGACAATGCCATAGCGTTGATTGCCCCGCGCCCAAATCGGACCAGGGCATCATTCGGGAGTCCCCATAGAGCTGCTTCCCGATAGCTTTGCGTTTGATCCATTGCTGGAATGTAGCACACGTCCTCTGACATGTTGTTAGGTTTATTGGGGTGAACAGATTCTGAAGACATAGTTTCTCCTTTTTTGGGTGCCATGTCAAATTCCTTCCGCAGAAGTTCTCGTGTTTCTCTTAGTTTCGTCTTAACTGTGCCTATGGCTAAGTCAAGTTCTTCCGCGATTTCTTTAATACTCCACGATTCCAGATAGTACAATACCGCGGTCGGGCGTACCCGCTGCGGGAGATGCTGAACGGCTTCCCTCACGTCTGCGTGTAGTTGTGCTTCTCGAAAACGCGGGGCGGCCTCCCGGTCAATGTGCTCAATCAACTCGGCACGGCTCTGCGGCGTTTCGCTCCGTGAGCGGTGGCCGGAGGCGTAGTATCTATTACAGGCGTTATAGGCGATCTGCCGCAACCATCCGTTAAAGCTGCTGACTTTCCTGAGTCCACCGATGTTTTCCCATACTGCCATCCAAGTGTCCATGAGGATTTCCTCAGCATCGCGGCGTTGCCTTGAATTTGCAATAATGACACGCCATATCCGTGGACTGTAGCGCGACATCAGTTCCGCAAATGCTGCTTCATCCTGATTTTGGACAAACCGAATGAGCTCTTCATCTGTGAGGTCATTGAAGGTTATCAGATTATGGCGCATAAAACGTATCTCCTTGTCCTTGGTAGGTGCACTTTGTGAATGCACTTTTCTATCATGAGGTGACCCTTTGGGTTTTAATATTTAAGAGGAGAGTTTTCGGGGAAAAGGTTTAAAAAGATTAGGACTTACGCAGGATTCTCTTTTGTAGCATAACCTGTTAGGTTGTTCTACAGACCGCCCGCGTTTCTTAGACGACCCTCTCTCAGCACGGGTGATGATCAAAATTGCGTAAGTCCTAAAGATGAAAAAGTTGAGAACCGAAAGGAGAGGTTCCTACATCATGAACCACATCCCTATTTGTCCGGCGAGTATACCGAGGAGTGCTCCGGCGAGAACATCCGTCGGATAGTGGACTCCGAGAGATACGCGTGCGACTCCGACAAGTGTTGCCCAACAAAGGGTCGGGATTTGCAAAACTGGGAAGGTATTCGCTAAAAGCGTCATCATCAGAAAAGCAGAGGCGGTATGTCCCGATGGGAAGCTAAATCGATCCGGTGGACGGACCCGGAATTGAACGTCCATAATCTTTTCATAGGGTCGGTCGCGTTTCATTGCCTGTTTGAGGAAATGATATAGGAGTCTCTCAAGCGAAAATCCGAGTGCTGCGGATAGGAGAAATGGCTTGCTAATATCAAGACTGAACGTCAGGAATATGTAAAGTCCAAGAAATGGATACAGACAGCCGTTAGCACTCCATGAGATGCAACGAAATGATCGGTTGAGAATGACCCCTCTATCCCCCAAACTAAAGATATAGTGGAACAGCGACCTATCCCATCGGGTTAAACTATTTGTCAGTTCTTTAAGCATATTTGGTTTAATTTCCGTATAGTAAGGCTTGCAATCGGGTGTTAGGAAACCTTGATTGCACGTGTGGTATTTACCAGCCTTTCGTTGTGGTACGTTTTCTGGGGCATATCTATGTAGAGGTTGTTCCGCGCTAACATCCACTCTGCCCGTTCCCAATCCTCTAATGTGTCAATATCGGTTCAGTACTTCGGTTCAATCATCAGCGGAAGTACACGCTTACCTGTAAGTGAGTGTGTTCAACATATATTTCTTACTGTTCACATCCGCTTTGAACTTCCATCTCTCTTCTTTGAGAGTCTGATGCTTTTGCGGCGAGTACAAGTTGGAGTGCAGCAATTCCATCCGTCAGATTAACATAAGGGGTGGCCCCGTTTTCAATACAGTCGATGAAATGTTTCATCTCTTGAGTAAAAAGCGTGTTACGCTCAAAACCGGTCGGTCCCTTGTGAAAAGTCTCCGTTTGCCATGCTTCCGTCTTGCTTTGGTACCAGTGGACTTCACCGTCTGCGTTATCCCATAGGATGCTTCCGTGTTGTCCAGTAATACGCAATGTGTGTGCCGGTGGGCGTTGAATGTAATCAAGATGCACCGTGCCAAGCGCGCCATTTTCAAACCGAAGCATCGTGTTTGCTGTGTCCTCGACGTGGATGTTTAAGCCACCCCGTTGTGCTGTCATCGCGGAGACACTCTGTACCTCCCCAATGAGCCATCGGAGGTAGTCAAACGGATGGCAAAGTGTCAGTAGCACTCCACCTCCGAGGTCTTCGCGTGCGGCGTACCCTGTTCGATGGTCCTCCCAAGGGTGCCATCCCGGTAGATATTCACCCCAGTGTACATCTACAGATGTCACCGCACCGATTACCCCACTATCAAGAAGTTGCTTAATGCATTGTAAACCTGGGTGAAACCGAAACTGGAAACCGACGAGTACCCTAAGATTTTTCTCTTGTACAATCTTTGCCAAGATAGGGACCCGCTCCATTGAATGGGAAATCGGTTTCTCTAATAACAGATGACACCCAGCTTCCGCCGCAGGAATAGCAACATCAAGATGAAACGAGGTCGGATTGGAAATAACCACCGCATCGGGTTTGTGCCGCTGAAGTGCTTCTGTGATGTCTCGTTCAGTTGGAAATCCGGCGAGATCATCGTCAGGCAGTGTGGCGCGTCCAGAGCGTAATAGCACCAATTTTTCAATATTCAGATCTTGCAAATTTCGCAGGTGGCGCCGTCCGATAGACCCCAACCCAGCGATCAGAATTTTCATTTCTCTCCTGTATCTCGGACCCATTTTTCGTTAAAAATTATAGCCGAGGTTATGTTGCATAATTTTAACCAACGTATTTTTTTGTAAAAAAAAGATTGAACAAAATTGTGTCGGTATGTGAGGTTTGGACACATTCAATTAATGTGCCTAAATCCTCAAAAAGCGTGGGGATCCACATAGTCGGTGAGGTCTCGGAGTGCGATAACGTTGTAATCGTTTTCGGCGAGATGTGCCATATACGCTTCAAATTGTTCTGGTTCTGTGTGAACCCAAGGGTGTTCCACATCCGGCACACCGTGGAAGGTAAGGATCGTAATATTCCCGTCGTTTGCTTGGGCGAGTGCCCACGTGAAATCGTCAAAGTTCCAAGTGGGACCGGCGGCTCCTGTCGTTGGAATCAGGAGCGGGTGATGCAGCACCGGATTGTAGGTGGGACCGCGGTCTCCTTCCCCACCGTAAGGGAATTCGGGGGCAACACCGCGTCGAGCGAAATGAAAGCCGTGTTCAGCGAGCACTTGTGCTGCTGCCTCGTTGTGGCTGTATCCGGGATAACAGAACGTCGTCGGTTGCGAAATACCGTAAGCCTCGCAACGTTCATCAATGTGTACTAAATCCGAACGGAGTTCCTCAGCCGTTTGCTGCGTGACGTTTCGGTGGTGTCGCGTGTGATTGCCGATCTCAAAACCGTCGTCGTGTAACCCTTTTACCTCTTCCCACGTCATATAGGCTTCTTTATTGGTAAGGAAGTTGAGTCCTTCGGTAATATAGAAGGTTGCGCCGAAGCCGTACGATTTGAGAAGAGGTCCGACGAAGGTTGCCTGCGATTTGCATCCATCGTCAAAAGTAAGCACAACGAGTTTATCGGGAATTGTTTTGCGTAAAATGTCTTTCATACTGCTCAACTTATGGTCTATTGAAAAGAATTTGATACTATAAGGCACTGCCAGATTATTATAGCCGCGAACGGTTGTTTAAATCAAGAAAAATAAAATCGTTGACAAAAATTCGGAACGGGTTTAGAATGTTCACAGGAAACTAAGGGAGGTATGAACCATGATCGATCGACGTGCATTTTTGAAATCGATGGCAAGCTTGACAACGGGTGTTCTTTTGTCATCTGCATGTGCAGAAGGTGGTGGGGAAGATACGACGAACAGTGACCGCTTAGGGACCCTCCTGCCGACCCGAAGATTGGGACGCACGGGAGAAGCTGTGACAATGCTCGGTATAGGCGGCTGGCATATTGGAGACATGGAGGAGAAGGAAGCCCAGAAGACAATTGAGACAGCCCTTGAGGGTGGTGTACGTTTCATTGACAGCGCAGAATCCTATCAAGGCGGTCGCAGCGAGACTCGTTTAGGAAAACTGCTTGTGCCAAAATATCGAGACGATGTGTTTCTTATGACAAAGACAAGGGCAGAAAACGCTGAGGACGCATGGAAACACCTTGAAGGTTCACTTACACGTTTAAACACTGACCGCCTCGATCTTTGGCAAATGCATTCGGTGCAAAATCCAGCGGATGTAAATGAACGGATTAATAATGGCGTTCTTGAGGTTCTGTTAGAAGCAAAGGCAACGGGCAAAACGCGTTATATTGGGTTCACTGGACACGCAAGCCCGGCTGCGCATGAACGTGTCCTTGAGCAAACTGATATCTTCGATACGTGTCAATTGGCGATGAACCTCGTAGATGTCAACTACGAGAGTTTCATTGAGAGAGTGGTACCGATACTCATTGAGCGGAATATCGGTATAATTGGTATGAAAGCATTGGCAAACGGCGGTTTCTTCGGTGGTTCGCAGCACGGCAGGCACGGTCCAAATCCAAAAGTCGTCCCGGATCGTGTGAGTGTCTCCGAAGCGATTCGGTTCATTTGGTCGCTGCCGGTGAGTACACTCGTTACGGGTCCAGACAATGCGGAACAGATGCAAGAGAAAATTGACATCGCGAAAAATTTCACGGGCATGGAAGACGCTGAACGGCAAGCATTGATAGAAAAGGTCGAGGATATGGCGGGGACAACGGTTGAGTTTTACAAAGCCTGATGTCCATCTGTAGGAGCGGTCTCCTAATCGCGATGTCTCTCAAAATCTCTGTTCTCTCATCTGTCTTTGTTTCTCTCTGTATTTCGGCCGGGGCAGATGTGAAATTTACAGATGTCGCCGATGTGTCCGGCATCGAATTCCAGCATTTCACGGGTGCAACGGGCGCCCGCTACATGCCTGAAACGATGGGAGCGGGCTGCGCCTTTTTGGATTACGACGCAGATGGTAATTTGGACATCTTGCTTGCGAATGGGACAAGCCTGACACTTCCAAATGCTGCGCATACCCCTCGACTTTACCGAAATACGGGTGATGGACAGTTTGTTGATGTTACCGAGGCAGCAGGGTTAGACGTGTCGATGTACGGTATGGGTATAACGGCTGCCGATTACGATAACGATGCCGACCTTGATATCTACTTTACCAATGTAGACAAAAACCGCCTGTTCCGCAACAACGGTGACCGAACTTTCACAGATATCACCGAATTTGCAAAGGTGGGTGACTCCAGTTGGTCTACGAGTGCGGCTTTCTTCGATGCTGACAACGACGGTTGGCTGGATCTGTTTGTTTGTAACTACGTTGAGTGGACACCTGAAACGGATATTCCGTGTACAGTAAATCTCGCGGGTGAAACGCAGCGACACCGCACCTATTGCACACCGTCTGTTTACACCGGACAATCCTGTCGTTTCTATCGTAACCAAGGCGACGGCACCTTTCGCGACATGACATCACAAGCCGGGCTATATAATCCGGCGGGTAAGTCGCTTGGTGTAACCCTTTTGGATTACAATCATGACGGGTGGACGGATCTCGCCGTTGCAAACGATACGGAACCGAATTTCCTGTATCGGAATAACAGGGATGGCACATTTACGGATGAAGCCGTAGTGATGGGGATCGCCTTCAGTGAGACCGGAAAAGCGCGCGGCAGTATGGGAATTGATGCAGCGGATCTCTATAACGACGGTGGCACTGTAATCGCTATTGGCAACTTTAGCAACGAAAAAACGGGGTTTTTCTATACAAAACCGGGTAGTACCTATTTCACCGATGTCGCAGAACGCGCAAACATTGGTAGAATAAGCCACCGTTTGTTGACGTTTGGCCTGCTGTTTTTTGATTGCGATTTAGATGGGGCACTCGACCTGTTTTGCGTTAATGGGCATATTGAGCCGGAAGTGTTGCGCTATCAGCAGCATATCGCCTATGCACAACTCCCGTCGCTCTTCCAACATCAGAGCGATGGAACATTTCGGGACATCACTGAACGTGCTGGGCTTGCACAGGCAGGGGTCGGGCGCGGATGCGCTTACGGCGATTACGACAATGATGGCGATTTGGATCTGCTTGTGAGTAACAATGGCGTTATCGAAACTCATGGAAAGGTGTGGCTCCTACGTAATGACAGCAAAGGCTTGTCTAACTACCTCCGAGTGAAGACTATCGGCACCCGTAGTAACCGAGATGGGATCGGAGCAAGTGTTCGAGTAAGTGTAGACGGTCGTGTGCAGGAGCAGATGGTTCGCACCGGCAGTAGCTATTGTTCGCAAAGCGAAATGGTCTTGACTTTCGGATTAGGGAGCAGTGAGGTTGTTGAGTACCTCGAAGTCCTATGGCTCTCTGGCAAAATAGACCGATACGAGAAACTCAAAGCGAATCAACTTATAGAGGTGATCGAAGGAGCATCTGAAAAATGAGACTGCGAGTGTCCGGTTACCTCTTTCTTGTAATTTTGGGACTCATTGCTGGGTGTCAGCGGGACGAGAAGATTTCTACCGAAAAAAAGCAGGCATCCACGGCACTTACGAAGTCATCTACTTCACCCTCTGCACAGGACTACAATAACAGTGGAACGGCGTACCAACGTGCCGGAAGATTGCAAGAGGCAGCAGCGGCTTATCAGCGTGCCATTGAGATAAAACCGACGTTAATTGAAGCGCATCATAACTTAGGCACGGTGTATGTGATGCAGGGGAAACTTGCAGAGGCGATTGTTGCGTATAAGCGCGTCATTCAGTTACGTCCGGACATGGCAGAGGCTTATGTTGATTTAGGTAGAGCATACGGATTCGCAGGACGCTTGGACGAAGCAATTGCTGAATACGAGCAGGCATTAACCCGCGACACTTCCCTTGTTTATGCGCACTATGGAATCGGTCTTGCTTATAGACATAAAGGCATGTTTCCTGAAGCCATCGTTGCATTTGAAAAGGCGATGGTTCTTCAACCTGATTTCGTCGAGGCACTCATGCAGCTTGGTTACATCTATCGGGAAACAGAACAGTTCACCAAGGGGGTGGAAATGTTTAGCACAGTTATTAACATCTACCCCACAAACTCGATGGCGTACCATGAACTCGGCGTGTGCTATACGAAAGTGGATGCGTATTCAGAAGCCGTTAAAGCTTTTGAAAGAGCCTTACAACTAAATCCAGATGCTGTTGAGACGCAAAATTTGCTGCGGGTAGCCCAAGCGCGTATGGCACGTCAAAAGTAGTTTCACAGTTATTGTTGTGAAGGGCCCGCCTACTTTACCTTTTTTGTTCGTTGTTAGGTTTGCGTTGTCAGTCTTTTGGATTTCTCATGAAACTTGAACTTGTTCCCTAACAATCTGTCTAATTTAACAACCAAGTTACGATTAAATTTATTGGCACAAATTGCCCTATTATTGTCGGGGCGTATGTGCCGTAATTTCCTGAATCCCGCTTGCAACGTGGTTTTCAATATTGCTGCGGACAAAGGGTGTTTATGGAATTCCTACGAATTCCAAAGGAGGAAAAATGCGTCAGGTTATGTTTTTTATGGTATTGATAGCGGTATTTGCCACGGCGACCTTTCTCGCGAACGCCGCGGATATTGAGGATGGGCTTTGGATGTATCTACCGCTGAATGAAGGAGCAGGACAAAAGGTCGCCGATCATGGACCCAATAACTTCGATACGGAACTCAGTAAGAGTGCCCCGAAATGGGTTGATGCCAAGCATAATAACATCAAAAAAGCGATGGAATTTGATGGCAAGGCAACTTATGTCAAAATTGATATGGCGGGTCAGAAGAAAGACATCGATTCACATTTTAAAGAGAAGCAGGGCATGTCTATCTGTGCGTGGGTGAAACCGCTAAAAGTTGGGACCGATGCCCACGGACAAACCCGTCAACCCATCGTCATGAAGGGTGCCGGTGGACAGTGGGAGTTCGCGCTCTATGTCTACGACAACTTCGGTGCGGGGATGTCGGTTTGGACATGTCCCGGCGCAGGGGTCTCAGAACCGAGCACAGCGAATACTGCACCGCAAGGCAAGTGGACTCACCAATGCGGTACATTTCTGCTGAAGGAAGGCGTACGTGTTTACGTAAACGGGGAAAAAGACCCCGTTGCCCAAGCAGGAGATAACGGAAACGGTCCCTGTGAAGCCGGTAATCGTCCTGTGTTCATTGCGCACCGTGAGGATGGGCAGTGGTTGAATGCTGTTATTGCTGAAGTCTATATGTGGGATCGGGTGATTGAGGTTGATGAGATGAGCCTCGCTATGAAAACAGTAGGCGGGTTGGCGGTTCAACCGGGAGGTAAACTATCAACCACCTGGGGCAATCTTAAACGGCGTTGACCGTTTTAACTGACAGGGGCGGGCAAAACCCGCCCCTTAACAAGACTCCCACCGCCGCTGGCGAGGTTACAAACCTCGCCAGCGGAAATCTACCTAAGCCATTATCTCTCCGGATTCCGGATTTATTTTGAATCCCCCTGCCATAATATTGTTATAAGGTTCTTCTGGGGCGCGTCCGATGGGGCGCATCTCTGGTTTGTGATACCCAAAGCGAACCGCTTTCCGCCACTCTTCTGTCCGATTGACTTCCGACCAGTGAATAAGACAATAACTGAAGAAAATCACATCGCCTGCCTTCGCTGGGAGCGGAATGGAATCGATAAAATCCGGGTGGAATTTATCGGTCGGCAGATGCGGTGCGGTGCCTTCACCCGTGATGTGTTCCCGCGGTCCCTCCTTATGACTCCCCGGTACTACCCGCAGCGCGCCGCTTTCAAAGGGAGCGTCATCGAGATGGACGAGGCAATCCACAAAGTCGAGTCCATCGTGCGGATAGAACGGATAGTCTTGGTGCATCGGGAAGGGGGTGCCTTTTTCCGGTGGTTTCGCGTGTAGCACGGTATGGTGCCACTGGATCGTATCGCCGATGAGCGATTGCACTGCGCCGGTCAGCCGTTCATGGAAAATCACCCTGCCCCATGTCGCGGAGTAGAAATGGGGGTTGTGCATAAAGACTGCCTTCGTCGTCTGCTGATCCTCTTCTTTGAGGTAGCGCGTCCGCCAAGGTCCGGGCCAGCCGATTGTTTCTTGTCCCCAGTTGTTGATAATCTGCACCATTTCAGATGCCAGTTCTTCTGTTTCCTCTGTTGTGAAGAGTTGCTCTACCTTGAGATAGCCGTTCTCATGGTAAAATTCAACCTGTTCTTGCGTTAGCATATTTAGCCTCCCTCTCACTAATGGATGTGTTCGCGTGCCAAAAACGTGTTGCCTATTTTAAATTCTACTTTAAAACCGTATATTTTGTCAACGTGCTTTGTGAACTCATAGGTGTTTACTGTCAGAACCAGGATTTTCAGGATTATATCCTTGCACTCTGGTTCACCGCGATAGATGTCGTCACCTTCGGTAGAGGCATTCGTTATCTCGGTAATCTGTTCCAAGACGCGGCTAAGGTCGGTTTGTGTATCAGATGGGTTTGGTGTATTCATGCGCGTTTCTTCTTACTCAGGCGAGTGCACGTCGCTGTGCTGCCAAATCTTCATACACAATCCTGGCGATGTCGGGGCCTACTGCCTGGAGTTTATCCTCCAAACCCGCCTCCTGGATACGGACAGTGGCGATGAATGCCCCCTTGTGCAGATCAAGGGGAAACCCTTCTTCTTGTTTGACCCCATCAATGGCATACCGAACACGCCCCATGAAAAGAGGCCCATGTCCCTCGTAGTACTGGAGCTCTACGCCGAGAAGTTCTATAGAATCAGTGAAGGGCACACGTCCGGCCAAGTCAAGCGTCTTAAACGTAATGTTGAGATTGTTAACATTATCAACAATATGTTTCATGAGAACTTCTCCTTTTCATTTATAGGATACCCACGCGTCATTTCATAGTTTACCACCCATCACGGATCTGTGTCAAGGCGATTTGTCTATAGAGTCCAAAACAAATGCTTGCATTAATGTGGGATGTATTATAAGATATTCACATCCCGTATCAAGGAGAAAAGGAAAAAACAATGAGTCTTTTGGGTATTGATGTGGGGACAACGGGGTGTAAGGTTATCGCCTTTCGCGAGGATGGAATAGTTCTCGCGCAGGCGTACGGTGAGTATCCGTTGACCCATCCGCAACCCGGCTGGTCAGAACTGGACGCGAATATCGTCTGGGAAAACATAGCGGCTGGCATTCAGCAGGTTGCGACAGAAACAAAATCGGATCCGATTGAGGCAATCAGTGTTGCCTCGCAAGGTGAAGCGGTGACACCGGTATCCGCCGATGGGCAGATTTTGGCGAACGCGATTACGACTTTCGACGCGCGGACAGCCGGCATTTGTGATGAGTTACGGCAGCACGTAACACCTTTAGAAGTGATGCAGATCACGGGCATGCCGATAAGCGATATTCATACCTTAGCGAAACTTATCTGGATACAGCGGAATCAACCTGATGTCTATCGGCAGGTTTGGAAATTCCTCGGTTTTGAAGATTTCGTCTATTTCAAACTTGGGGTTTCGCCTGTGGTTGATTATTCCCTCGCTGCACGCACAATGGCATTTGACATTATCGACAAGTCTTGGTCAGAAAAGATGCTCGGTTTGGCGGATGTGGATGCCGCACTCTTTCCGGATGCTGCACCATCAGGCACACCGATCGGTGAAGTTAGCTCGCCGGTTGCTGACGAACTGGGTCTACCACAAGGCGTGGTATGCGTTACAGGTGGACACGATCAACCGTGTGGCGCGTTAGGCGCAGGGATTATACGGAGTGGCGAGGTGATGGACGCGACCGGCACTGTTGAGTGTATCGCACCCGCCTTCACGGAACCCGTCATCAATCAAGAGATGATAAATGGGAATTTCGCCTGTTATCCACATGTGGTTGATGGGTTGTATGTTACACTCGGTTTTGTGTCCAGCGGTGGTGTTGTACTGCGGTGGTACAGAGACACCTTCGCGCAAACAGAGATTGCCCAAGCAGCTGCAGAAGGACGTGATGTATACGATCTGCTGATGGAGGAATTGCCCGATGCACCAGGGACAGCCATGGTGCTGCCGCACTTCACCGGTTCGGGAACGCCGTCTCTTGATTTGGAATCGAAAGGGGCAATTGTCGGACTAACGCTTTCGACGACGAAAGGCGAACTCATCAAGGCGATTCTCGAAGGCATCAGTTACGAGATTAAACAGAATCTCACGATGTTACAAGATGCCGGTGTTGTGATAAACGAGGTACGTGCCATCGGTGGTGGGGCGAAATCTGAAAAATGGTTGCAGCTCAAAGCGGATATGTTCGGGAAAAAGGTTATTGCGCTTGATATATCGGAGGGAGTTTGTCTCGGTACTGCTATCCTCTCTGGCACAGCAATAGGCAAATATGATTCCATTGAGACAGCGGTTGAGCAGTTGGTCACGCCACGCGATGTGTACTATCCACGCGAGGAATTCGCGCAGCGTTACGATGAGAAGTTGAAGGCGTACGAGCAGATTTATCCGGCACTGCGTTCCCTAAACTACCAGTTGTAGACTTACATTTGAAAAGCCTTTAGGAAAGTACGCTTATGAAAGCATACGTCGTGGGCATTGACATCGGTGGGACGAAGCTTGCCACTGTTGTCGCTGATAGCACCGGACATATCCTCGGCAAAGTGCGTAAACCGACACTTTCAGAAAAGGGCCCAGAATATGCGCTCGGTTTGCTGTTCGATATGGTTCGCGAAACCGTTCGTCTGGCAGGTTTGGAACAGGCGGCTATTTCAGCAATAGGTGTAAGTTGCGGCGGTCCGTTGGACACAAAGACCGGAATTGTCTACTCGCCTCCAAATCTACCCGGATGGGACGCGCTACCGCTTAAAGCAAAACTTGAATCCGAATTTCAGGTGCCTGTGACGATTGAGAACGACGCGAATGCGAGCGCACTCGCAGAATACAGGTTCGGTGGTGGGCGTGGTTACAATGCTGTCCTCTATATGACGATGAGCACAGGTATCGGAGGCGGTATTGTTCTTGATGGACAGATTTACCACGGTGCTAACGATAGCGCGGGTGAGGTAGGGCACCAAATACTGCTACCGGATGGACCGCTTTGTGGATGTGGAAAACGCGGTTGCCTTGAAGCACTCTGTTCCGGTCCTGCGATCGCACGCCGTGCACAAGCGACAATACGAAAGCAACTTGCAAACAAAAAAGCATCAACAACGATGTTGTCCCTTACCGACGGACGTATTGAGGATGTCAAGTCGGAGCATGTACTTGAGGCAGCGCGCGCAGGTGATGCTTTGGCTTTGGAGCTTGTCTCGGAAACAGCGTACTACATGGGTTGGGGAATCGCGAATCTGGTAAACGTTTTGAATCCCGACATCGTTTTATTGGGTACGATTGCGATTGCTGCCGGTGATCTCTTGCTTGATCCGATTCGGGAGATGGTTTCAAAGTTCGCGATGACACGTCCTGCAGCAGCGGTTGAAATCAAGCCTGCACAGTTGGGGGATACCTTAGGGGACCTCGCTGCAGTTGCATTAGTTGTTTAAAATTAAAAATCATAGAATTTACTTTTCTGAGCTGAAAACTGACAACTCTCACTGCGAGGCAAACTGAAAACTGACAACCCTATAGAAAGGAAATTAAATGGAAAGAATTCAGAATTATATTTCACATTTGCAAGATGTTTTAGCGCAGCTTACATTGGCAGATGTACAGCGTTCCATAGATGTTATTATGGAGGCGTATTATGCCGAGAGGCAAATTTTTGTGATTGGTAACGGTGGGAGTGCGTCCACAGCATCGCATCTTGCCTGTGATTTGGGAAAAGGCACGAGTGTGCCGGGCAAACCTCGTTTTCGTGTTATCAGTTTAACGGACAACGTTGCAACAATGACTGCATGGTCAAACGATGTATCTTATGAAGATGTCTTCGTTGAGCAACTGAAAAATCTTGTGAACCCAGAAGATGTGGTTATTGGTATTAGTGCAAGCGGCAATTCCGAGAACGTGATTCGTGCGATGCGACATGCAAAAGAGATTGGGTGCCAGACGATTGGATGGAGTGGCTTCGGTGGTGGCATCTTGGCAACGATCTGCGATGTGAACGTCGTTGTGGATAGTGATCGCTATGGACCGGTTGAAGATGTCCATCTCATCCTAAATCATGTTCTCCACGCGTGGATTCGTGAGGAGTTGACATCGGATTGAATTTAAATACACCTTGACGTGTGCGATTGTCTTAAGATATAATTAGAAAGGTTATTAACCGTTTAAATTATTTTCAAAAAACACTTCAGAGTTGAAAAAGGCTGTACTTGCAATCCGAACGGAGAGACAGATAAGGAGTGATTATTATGAGACGCAGAACAGATTTTCTGGTTTACGTGCTCCTTTCTTTAATAGGATGTCTGCTCATGAATGGCGATCTGTCTGGGCAAGACACCGCGCTGGTTTACGTGATTGACATCCGTAACGAGATCGGGAGTGGTCTCAGCACCTACATCAGTGATAGTATTCAAACAGCAGAGGAAGCCGGTGCTGATGCCATCGTTTTTGATGTAGATACACCGGGCGGTAGGGTTGACTCTGCCGTGAATATCATACGCGCCATTCAAAACACACAAGTTCCTACAATCGCTTTTGTCAATCGCCAGGCTATATCTGCAGGGGCGATGATCTCTATTGCTTGTAATCAAATTGTGATGACTTCCGGGGGAACGATCGGTGATTCCGCGCCTGTTAATATTCAAGGAGATGAAGTCGGTGAAAAAGCGGTTTCCTATATCCAAGGAACGATTCGCGCCACGGCGGAGCGGGAGAATCGGAACCCTGACATTGCCGAAGCGATGGTAGATAAAGAGCTCGTCCTCGTTAAACTCACAGATGGACAGATTATTAAACTTCTGCCCGAAGAATACGCTGCGCGTGAAGAGGAAGGTGAAGAGATGGAAATCCTCTGTGCGCAAGGGAAACTTCTCACCTTATCCACCCAACAGGCGTTAGATTACGGATTTGCAGATGCACAAGCCGAGACACTCACAGAATTGTTGACACAGTACGAAATTGTTGAGGTCGCTGGAACCAAGTTGCCGCTAACGGAGGACGGCATCGCTCGATGGCAACGGGAGCTTGGTGTTTCAGAGGTCAACCGTTTGAAACTATTGGACGGAGCGCGCACGATTGAGGTTGAGGCAACGCTTGCTGATAAGATTGTTTTCTTTCTCACAAATCCGCTTATCAGTACGCTTCTTCTTTCGTTGGGAACGCTCGGTATCTTTATAGAGATTCGCACACCGGGTTTTGGTGTCCCCGGATTCCTCGGTTTACTTTGCATAGGGCTTTTCTTTGGTGGACACATGCTGACGAGAATCGGGGCAGAGTGGGCATTTTTGCTTTTCATTCTCGGACTTGGACTGATCGCCCTGGAGGTTTTTGTAATCCCCGGTTTCGGTGTCGCTGGCTTTCTTGGTATTACGTTGATGTTAGGGAGCGTCTTCTTCGTCTTCGATAAAGCTTACGAATTCCGTACGGCGGTTATGTGGCTCTCAATTTCCGTAATTTTGACTGCTGGAATGGCAATTCTCGCCGCTTTTTACCTTCCTGAGACGCGGCTTTTTCAGAGACTCGCTTTATCCACAGTAATGGATACTCAGATGGGATATCACTCATCAAGCACGGAGGATTTTCAGGAGTATCTTGGAAAGTCCGGGGTCGCGCTCACACCTTTGCGCCCCTCTGGAACAGCTCGGATCGCCGATAAAAGGGTGGATGTTGTTACGGTTGGTGATTTCATCCCGCAGGATAGTAACGTCAAAGTCGTAGAGGTCGAAGGATCAAAAGTTTTCGTAGAAGCCGTTGAGGATGCTTGATTTTATTGAATTACGCAGCTTCCCCTGCTGACGAGGTTTAAAACCTCGCCAGCGGTGCATAATACCTTCCGGTACCGGGGGTGTGCGGTTTGGAGGAACAACTATGATATGGTTTCTGGTTTTCCTGATAGGCTTTGGGATTCTGTTGGTATTTATTGAGTTACTAATCCTCCCAGGATTTGGAGCGGCGGGTGTACCGGGCTGTCTTCTTGTACTCATAGGTCTTGGGGTCGCTTGGTGGAAATTTGGTTTCCAGACTGCAATGATTTATGGAGGGATAACTTTGGTGACAGTCATCCCGTTGGTAATAATAGGGTTGTCAGTAATGCGTTCAACGCCTGCCGGTAAAACTTTTATTTTAAGTGCTACCCAAGAGAAGTCAGAGGGTTTCCATGCGCCGCCGTCGGAATTGGTCAGTTTGGTTGGGAAGTCTGGTAAGGCGTTGACCCCTCTGCGTCCGGCGGGGGCTGCGCTCATCAGTGGACATCGCGTTGATATTGTCACACAAGGCGAATTTGTTCCTGCAGAAACTGAGATCGAAGTAATTTTTGTGGAAGGCAGTCGTGTCGTCGTCCGTAGTTTACAATAGGAGTGGCTATCGGCTTTCAGTTTTCGGCTATCGGTAGAAGAGGTTTCCGTTTAATCATTAACTCTGTTGCCACATTTGCACGGCTCCGAGTTGATAGTCAAAACCACACACCCTCTTTACTGACTGCCGACAACCGAAAGCCGACAGCCAAATAGGTAGGAGACAAATAATGATAGATGTATTTACAGGGGGAATTGCCCTTGTTGTCCTAATTGTTATCATCGCGTTTTTTTGGTTTGTCCCTGTTGGTCTTTGGATTGCTGCTATTGCAGCGGGGGTTCCTCTCCGAATTTTTGACCTGATCGGGATGCGTCTCAGGCGCGTAAATCCGAACGTTATTGTGAAGGGTTTAATTAGTGCCCACAAAGCTGGGTTGAAGGTCGTCACTTCCGAATTGGAAGCGCACTACCTTGCTGGTGGTAATGTGCTCAATGTTGTCAGCGCACTTATTGCTGCAGATAAAGCGAGAATTGAGTTGAATTTTCAACGCTCTGCCGCTATAGACTTGGCTGGACGTGATGTCTTTGAGGCGGTTCAGGTTAGTGTTAATCCGCGGGTAATTACCACACAAAAAATCAGTGCGCTCGCCTTAGATGGGGTTGAATTGATAACCACCGTCCGTATTACGGTGCGTACGAACATCAATCGGCTCGTCGGGGGTGCGGGTGAAGAGACAATCATCGCACGTGTTGGCGAGGGGATTATCAGCGCAATCGGTGCCTCTGAGACTTATGAAGATGTACTTGAAAATCCGGATATTATTTCAAAAACCGTACTTGACCGCGGACTTGACGCTGGAACCGCTTTTGAAATCCTTTCTATTGATATTGCTGATGTCAACGTTGGAAAAAATATCGGTGCGGAACTTCAAGCGGAGCAAGCAGAGGCGGATTTGGTTGTGGCGCAAGCGAAGGCGGAGGAACGCCGTGCTATGGCAGTTGCTCGGAAGCAGGAGATGACTGCAGGCGTGCAGGAGATGCGTGCGAAAGTCGTCGAGGCAGAAGCACAGGTCCCTCGTTCCTTGGCGGGTGCATTCCGTGAAGGCAACTTAGACACTTCAATAGAACAGTAACCCAATTTAATTCGGCTTTCGGTTTTCGGGTTTCAGCGGTCAGGCACTCGTTGCGGCAGTTAGAAACGTTCCACTCGTCCCAAGAGTCTCTTACTGATAACTGAAAACTGATGGCTATTTTATGGAGAATCATAAACATGGCACCAACAATGGTTGCAATTATTGCTGTCGCGCTTATCTTGTTCCTAATCGTTATCAGCTGGCTCGTTCCGATCGGCTTGTGGATTACTGCTATCGCGGCAGGTGTGAAGGTCGGGATTTTTGATCTCGTTGCAATGCGTTTGCGGCGCGTTCCACCGGCTGCGATTGTGGAACCGCAGATTAACGCAACGAAAGCGGGCTTAAATCTATCCCTTGACGATTTGGAAGCACATTTTCTTGCCGGTGGGCGCGTTTCGAGCGTTGTCGCCGCGCTGATCGCCGCAGATAAAGCTAACATTGACCTCGGCTTCGCACAAGCTGCTGCAATCGATCTTGCGGGTCGTGATGTCTTGCAAGCCGTTCAGGTTAGCGTTACGCCTGAGATTATTGACATCCCAAGTAGAGAAGATCCCACCAACGGTATCACTGCTGTTGCCCGTGATGGTATCCAGTTAATTGTGAAGGCGCGCGTTACGGTGAGAGCCGATATTGACCGACTCGTTGGCGGTGCTACCGAAGATACTATCCGTGCAAGGGTCGGCGAAGGGATTATTACAACGATCGGTTCATCAGGGAGCCACAAACAAGTTTTGGAAAATCCTGTTCGTATTTCAGAGACAGTCCTTGATAGAGGGTTGGCCGCCGGAACTGCCTTTGAGATTCTGTCTATTGACATCGCCGATATAAATGTCGGTGAGAATGTCGGTGCAAAATTACAGACCGACCAAGCGCAAGCTGAACTCAAAATAGCACGTGCGAAAGCGGAAGAACGCCGCGCACGCGCAGAAGCGGAAGAGGAAGAGAACAAAGCACTCGTTGAGGAAATGACAGTCAAACTGATTGAGGCTGAAGCAGAGGTGCCGCTTGCAATCTCAGACACCTTTGATACGCAGAGGATGAGTGTGATGACTTATTACGAACTCCGTAATATCCTCGCTGACACAGAGATGCGTCAGTCGATCGCTTCACCCGGTGGTACACAGGAAATGGATACAACCCGTTCAGCACACTCTCTCGGACTTTCATAGTAGGAAGGTTATCAGTTATCGGTGGTCATTAACGAGATACTTTGGTTAAACGTGAACCTCTCAACTAAAGACCACGTCTGAAAACTGACAACCAACGAAGGAGAAAATGATGGAAAGTATCATCCAGATGCTGGCACCGCTAATTATCGTGATTCTAATATCACTCGTGAGTAACGCGCGTCGGCGGAAAGCACAACAACGGAATATGGAAAGGCAGCAACAACCAAATACTGAAAGGCAGACGGATGAGAATGCGATGCCGGAAAGTGATGATGCGCTGCCGCCTTTCATGGAAGACTTTCCGTTTGTGACGGAATTAGAGCAGCCAGTTTCACAGCAGGAAGAAGCAGAGGTCATGCCGGTTGCTGCCGTAGAATCAACGCCTCCTGAACCGGAACAACCGGATCCGGTTGTTGAGACACCGCAACCCCAACCGCCTCCAGTGCCTGTAGATTCTCCAACTGGAAGGCGGCCTATCCCAGGCACGTCCCTACTGCAGTTGACACCGCAAACATTTCGGCAAGGCATCATTCTCTCGGAGATCCTTGGTCGTCCCAAAGGACGTACCCGTCGGCGGTCAGTCGTCAGCCGTCAGTAAGAATAGTTGTCGGTTGTCAGTTATCAGTTACAAGAGGGTTCTGTTAGACGAAAACCTCTTTAACTAACGAATGATAACTATTTTTTTGTTGGGGTATTTCTTCAGATATACGCAAAAGCATGTCAGATGCCAAAACCCACCTCATCGAACCGCAAGGAACAACTAAAATCTTTCACAAAATTTCTGTTGTTCCGCTGGTTTTTCTGCTATTCGTCGGCTGTTCTCAGCGTCAAGAATTGGTGGAACAGCAGCTCCCGCTTCGCTTTGAGTTTCCACCTTACACCCGGCACCTTAAGGATTTCAAAATTTGTCTGGATCCTGGACACGGCGGACAAGGTCACGTTCCGAATTATAAACGCGGACCGACAGGGGTTCGCGAAGCTGAAGTGAATCTACGAGTCGCCCTTTATCTACGCGAACTGTTACAAGAGGTCGGGGTAAATGTCGTTATGACGCGTGTTGATGACGCTTACGTGAGTCTGGCAATGCGGAGTCAGATTGCCAACGAGAGCGGTGCCGATTTTTTCATCTCGCTTCACCATAACGGAATTGACAATCCGAAAACGAACTATACTTCTACGTGGTATCACGGCGATGCGGACGACTCACGCCAGAGTCTTGATCTCGCGCGGTATATTCAGCAGGGTGTCTCGGACGCGCTGCAGTTGCCCACCTCTCCAGCAGCGGGACTTTATTCAGATAAGTTAATAACTGCCTCTGGTTTCGGGGTTCTGCGAATGACCGAATGTCCAGCAGTTTTGTGTGAGGCATCTTTTCTCTCGAACCCAGAGGAGGAAGCGAGATTGCTGGAGGACGACTACCTCAGAAAGGAGGCGTACGGTTATTTTCTGGGTCTTGCCCGCTATGTTGAGGGTGGGTTTCCGAGAGGCGTTTTGGTAGAACCACAACACGCCTCCGTCATTCAGACGAAAACGCCACGCCTCCAGATTCGAGTTAAGGATGGACTCCACGAACGGGGCGCGTGGATGCTTAAACGCCAACAGATCTTCACTGACTCCATCCGCGTCAAAATTGATGGTGTGAGTCTCCCATATCACTACGATCGCGATACAGATCTGATTACTATCGCCATTGAAAATCCGTTATCAAACGGGAAACATTTTGTCCAAACTGAGTTGGTGAACTATTACGGTAATCACAGCCTCCCTTCGCCGCAGTGGTTTAAGGTGGCACCGCCTGCAGTAATGTTGGAGCTCAACGCGTGGACAGATACGCTCCCTGCGGACGGGAAAAGTTACGTTGGTATCGCTGTAACCGCACGCGATTCTGAAGGAATGCCTATCGCTGATGGTGAACCGATTCACGCTGAAACCTCAAACGGTACACTCGCAACGACCCGTCAACTTTCAAAAGGTGGTGCATCGCACTTCTATCTATACGCTCCTGAGATACCCGGCACGGCAATGGTGAAAACCTCTTATGGGGAGACAAGCGGATCGCTTACAATTCACTTTTCAGACATTGACCATGCGATTGTTCAAGGACAAGTCTCTGACGCAAAATCCGGGAAACCACTTGAGAATGTACAATTACACGTGCCTCCACATTTGACCACGTCCACAGATGCTGACGGACATTTCTTCATCATGATCGGTCGCAACCCCGAAAATTTGGGTGAGAAGGCACTTCATATTTCTAAGTCGGGTTACTATCCCGACAAACGTGAGATTTATATTAAGACGAATCGGTCAATGGTTGTCCGTTCTGAACTTCATCCGATTGCAGACGGCGCGTTTGCTTCGACTGTCATCGTTCTTGACTCACAAAGTGATACGCCTGCCACTGAAAAACTGATTGAAACGTTAGAGGAACTGCTGAAACTCGCTGGTGCGAAGGTCTATAATATCCATACCCGCGGACGAAAAATCTCTGTGGAGGAGCGAATAAAAAAGGTTAACGCTATCGCGGATAGAGGATATTATTTACAGATTAATCATGGGCAGTGGACGAAGGGACAACCTGCATTGGTTGCGGCGCACTACCGAGGCAATCAAGGGACAGAAACATTTCTAAAAGAAATATTGAAACAGTTCGACAAAACACTCTTTGAAACACCGATTGTTACTGTCCAGGATAGAACAACGCCTGAAATCCAGCAGACGAACAAAATGGCGATGACGCTTGAAATCAGATCTTTGAATCATCCAAATGCTTCTGCTGTACAGGAGGCTTATGCAATTTTCTTCGGCGCGTGGACTTTCCTGAAAGGCGATGGAGAAATTGATGCCGAAAGCCAGAAGCGTTTTATGGCGTACTTGGAACAGATGCAACAGTCGTAGCCCCAGTCCGTAAGTAGGAATAGCATGGATATTAACATCACAGAATTGCAACTTAAGGATCCATTCAAGATCGCCCGCCGTGCGACCGACGCAGCTCGACAGGTCGTCTCCGTAGAAATCAACGGTGGCATCGGTGAAACGGCACCGGCGCGATTTTATGGTGAAACCGTTGAGACAGTCAGTGTAGCGTTGAAAATCCTTGCGCCCACGCTTTCTGGCAATCTGGATGCAATCCATGATGTGATGGAAAGTGTTGAAACAACACTCGGCGGTAATTACGCAGCGAAATCCGCCATTGATATGGCACTCCACGATCGACTCGGAAAAAAGTTGGGGGTTCCACTCTATCAACTCTGGGGACTCAATCCCCATAGAACCCCTTGCACATCGTTTACTATTGGACTTGATGAACCTGAAATGATGGCAGAAAAAACGAGACATGCTGAGACGTATCCGATCTTGAAAGTCAAACTCGGCACACCTCGCGATATTGAGATAATTCAGAAACTTCGCGATGTCACAGATAAACCTATTTACGTCGATGCAAACACGGCGTGGTCACCGAAAGAAGCGGTTGGTAAGATCCGAGAACTTGCTCGGTATGGTGTCGAATTGGTAGAACAACCGACGGAACCCAATGATCTGGCTGGACTCAAGTTTGTCCGTGAACACTCGGAATTACCAATCGTTGCCGATGAGAGTGTCAAACGCGCAAGCGATATACCGGCTCTTGCTGAATGTGTTGACGGTATCAACATCAAACTCGTCAAGTGTGGCGGATTGCTTGAAGCGCACCGGATGATAAGTGTCGCTCGTGCACACGGCTTGTCTGTTATGTTGGGGTGTATGATAGAGAGTTCGCTCGGTATCACTGCTGCTGCGCACCTGACACCACTTGTAGACTATGCCGATCTGGATGGTCACCTGCTCATTGCCAACGATCCATACACCGGTGTAACTCTTGATGAAGGTAAATTGATACTACCAAAACGCCCCGGTATTGGGGTTGTATGAAATGTTATCGTTCAAATTTTATATACATAACTACTAACCAAATGGAGAAATTTTAAAATGACAAAACAGAACCGCAATGTCCTCATCACCGGCGGCACCGGTATATTAGGAAGTGCCGTCACCAAAGCCTACCTCGCTCAGGGCGACACTGTCGCTGTCACGTATCTGTTTGAGAACGAAGTTGACACTTTCAAAAAGTTCAATCCAGACCTCTTTGAAGATGTCACCTTCCTCTTTGCGAACGTGACCGAGGAAACCGAAGTTCAGAAGACCATTGCGGAATTCGTATCCCAATTTGGTTCGTTGGATGTCCTGGTGAACATCGTTGGCGGGTTTGTCGGTGGAATCCCAACTGCGGAGCTTGAAGAGGATAGATGGGACTTCATGATGAACCTCAACCTTAAGTCGGTTTTCCTCTGCTGCAAAACGGCAATTCCGCACATGACCGCGCAGGGTTACGGGAAGATCATTAGCATCTCTGCGCGCGCTGGATTAAAGGGAGAGGCGGGATTGAGTGCCTACTGTGTTTCTAAAGGCGGTGTGCGCACCTTGACCGAGTCATTGGCTGCAGAGGTAATGGATTCGGGTGTGAATGTCAACGCCATTATGCCGAGCGTTATGGATACACCTGCTAACCGAGAATCTATGCCAGACGAGGACCATGACCGATGGGTAGCCCCCGCCGATGTAGCGAAGGTAATCTGTTTCCTCACTTCCGACGATGCAGCGGTTATCAACGGTGCTGCTATTCCTGTTTACGGCAGAGCCTAATTTACTGACCCCTTGCACGGGCGGGCATTGTCGTCCGCCCACTCTCCTTAAAGCGCGATTCACTCTTATCCAACCTACGCAACCATACCTATTTATCCCTCGCCACTCTGTACCATTTTGTGCAGTGCACGAATCGATTTGCACGATTTTGTGCAGTTTATCTCCGTACTTCCTCCAAATTCGCCTATATCGGTCGTCTCAGAGAATGGCACGCAAATTGCTTATGTCCTATACAAGACTTGCAGAATATACTGAAACTCTCATATCACTAAGAACTTTTTCGGAGGTATAAAACAATGCGTATCAAAAGACTTTCAAGTGCACTTGTGGTCTCAGTTGTGTGTCACATTATTGTTGCTATTATTGCCGGTTTCTATCTGGTCGTACAAGACCGTCAGTTCAAAGAACTTATTGGAGCAGAATTTATTTTATTTTCAGAAGTCCCGAAACCGAAGGTACGTAAACCGGTTATCGAATCTGTGATTAAGTCAACTGCCCCATTGCAGAATCTAAATGCCTCAAACGTACCAACCGCTAACCGCATTATGTTTGAAAAACCACCTGGATTAGCAATGATTCAGCAGGTCGGTGCGGCACGAGATCGAGCTGTTGAAAACAGGGCATTCGGTAGCGTTAAAGTACCGAAACAACATCCTCAGATATTAACGCCTCCAAACGGTGCTGTCTATGGCGATGTCTTCTTCAAAGGTTCCGGTACCAATCCGTTTATTGATACAGAAGATGATCCGTTCTCTACGTTTGGCATGGATGTAGATACCGCTTCGTATGCCGTCACGCGGCGTTACCTCCGAGATGGTTACCTGCCACCTCCAGAAGCGGTACGCGTCGAAGAATTCGTCAACGCCTTTGATTACAATTATACGCCGCCAGCAGACGAGGCATTCGCTGTTCATCTTGAGGGCGCGCCTTCAAAGTTTGGCGAAGGTAAACGGCTTCAGTTGCTGCGAATCGGCATCCAGGGGCGCGTTATTCCTGACACTGACCGGAAGGATGCGATACTTACCTTTGTGATTGATGTTTCTGGTTCAATGGCTCGGGAAAATCGATTAGGATTGGTAAAAAAGGCATTGACACTTCTGATTGAACAGCTCCGTCCCAATGACAAAGTAGGTATTGTCGTTTACGGCTCCAATGCTCGGGTGGTTCTACCACATACTGGCATTGTCAATCGAGAACACATCTTAACCGCAATTCGTGCGCTTGCTCCAGAAGGCGCAACGAATGCAGAGGCAGGACTCCGAACAGGATATAAACTTGCCCTCCAGAATTCAAAACCGGATTGCATTAACCGCGTGATTCTATGTTCAGACGGTGTAGCGAATGTCGGACAAACCGGCTCCGATGCGATTCTCAAGGAAATTCGTACTTACGTTAAAGAAGGCGTAACGCTGACAACAGTCGGTTTCGGCATCGGGAATTACAACGATATCCTTATGGAGCAGCTTGCCAACAAGGGAAATGGGAGTTATGCCTATGTTGATACACTGAACGAGGCGAAACGTGTCTTTGTGGAGAATCTGACTGGTACACTGCAAGTCATTGCGAAGGACGCTAAAATTCAGGTCGAGTTTAACCCGGAAACTGTCAGTCGATTTCGGCTGCTCGGATACGAAAACCGGCGACTCGCGCATGAAGACTTCCGTAATGACACTGTGGATGCTGGCGAGGTCGGTGCGGGACATAGCGTCACTGCACTCTATGAAATTAAACTTCACGAAAATGTTAACGGCAAGCTCGCGACGGTCTCCATTCGGCATGAAAACCCAGACACAGGGAATGTAACAGAGATAAACAGGTCAATCTCTACGGATGCGCTGAAGGGCTCATTTGAAGAGGCAACTCCTACGTTCCAACTGGCTGCTTCTGTTGCTGAATTCGCCGAAATCTTGCGAGGCAGCTTCTGGGCACAAGAAGGAAGTTTAGAAAATGTGCGTGAGACGCTTGAAGGGGTCTATGCGAAAACTCGGGAACACAGCAAGAGGAACGAAGAGTTGCTGAGCCTTGTCCGTAAAGCACAACGCTTTAGAGAGCAAAAAGCATTATAGCATTTTTCGACAGAGCCATTCAGTTCTTCTTATTGACGAAACGGTTTTTTCAGTTGTGTCTGCATAAGCCTCTCTAAGATTTGCAGGCGCAACGCACTTTCAACATCTGCAACTTCAGGTCTACCGGCGAGGTTCTGTGCTTCATCCGGATCGTTCTGCACATCAAATAGGAGATAAACCTCACCCTCCGCGTTGAGGGCAGCCTTCCATTCCTGATTTAGGAGCATAACCTCGCCCTCTATCTCTGAAATTGCGAAATCACGATGTGTCGTTTCGGGTTGTGTGAGGACTGGACACAACGATTTTCCGAACTGACGGTGCTCTAATTCGCCTCCTACCAATTCAACGAGCGTTGGCCCGATGTCAATCCATTCCGTGGGACTGTCGCAAATACTTCCGGCGTTTGTGCTGTCAGGGGCTCGCACGAGCAAGGGGATTCGGACTGCACCGTTCAGAAAATTGCTTTTATAGATGAGTCCGTAATCACCGTTCATTTCGCCGTGGTCGGAGGTGTGGACAATGATTGTATTTTCAAGTTCGCCGCGTGCCTCAATTGTATCGAGAATCTCACCGATCTGTGCGTCAATGAGCGTGACGTTGCCTGCGTAATTCGCGCGGAGTCTCCCGATCTCGCCGGGTTCAAACGCTGGATTGACGCGCTGCATGAGTCTATCAAGATGTCCACGTGGACGCTCTCCAGCAGGTGGACGCGGGACAGCTGGCGGCATATCTCCGGGGTCATACATACTGGCGTAAGGTTCGGGGGTATCCCATGGCTCATGTGGTCCACCGAAACTGACCCAACAGCACCAAGGTTCCTCTCGTTCATAGTTCTGGAGGTATTGCTTCGCTTGTTGCCCTACGTAGACATCGGCGTAGTTTTCGAGTCCTAATGTTGATGGACGGACGAGATGCGGTTTCGTGCTGAACCGTTCGCGATAGTCGGCGCGATAGGCATTCCAAAGTCCTTTCGTATCCCATTCCGCTGTCATGTGCGATAGGACCTTTGCACTTGCCCGCGGTCCACCGATTTCGTTCACATCGTCCAATCCGTAGGCGTTCATCAATCCTTCGCGTTCACGTAGGTCCCCGTTGTGTGGATGGAGATGTGTCTTACCGAAAAGGCTCGTCCGATAGCCAGCATCGCGTACGGCTTGCATCCATGTCGGTGTTTCAGGAGGCATCTGATGGTTCATGTTGTTCCAGACATGGGTGTTGTGGGGATACAAGCCTGTTGCCAGACTGAGCCGCGTCGGGATACAGACTGGGGATGTTGTGACGCAGTTGGTGAATCGGACACCTCCACTCGCGATGCGGTCCAAATTTGGTGTCTGCACCCAATCACCGCTGCAGCCCATCGCATCCCACCGCTGCTGATCTGTCATCAGAAAAAGAATGTTTGGCGTACTCATCACTATCCTCGTTCAATTCCGGCTTCGGTAAAGGCGTTTGACAGTGTTTGATATGAGAGCGTCGCAGCAGCAAGCGGGTCATAGTCTTCGCGTGCCTGCACCATAAAGCTCACTTCGGCAGTGATGAATCCATCGTACCCGTGTGCCTGCATCTCCTTGAGATAGCCAACATAATCAAAAGGACCTTCACCGGGGATGAGAAATTCGTGGTCAGGGGCAGTGCCGCGCTGGTCCTTAACGTGTGTGTGTGCTGATACCGCTGCTAACGCCGCCACCGTTTCTTCCGTCGGCATGCCGACAATATCAAAATGGCTGATGTCAAAGTTGACTTTGAGATAGGGCGAATTGACGATTTCCAAAAGTTCCAACACTTTCGCCGGGGTGTCAATGATTGCGCCGATGTGCGGTTCCATGGCAATGGTAACACCGCGCGATGCTCCGTAATCAACGAGTTCGCCCACCCGTTCTGCGAGGAAGTCTTTGTTTTTTTCCCAATCCTCCGGTTTTCCGCCGGGAGTCGTATTGACAGCAGGCGGCTCATCGCCTTGCGCAAGTTCTACTGCCAGATCAACCGCGCCTTTCAGTCGCCACATATTTTTCGCGTGTGCGTCCGGATCCGTTTCCAATAGACTGGAGTGTGCCGCGATTGCTGGCAGTGCTAAGTCGTGCTGCTCCAATAGAGATGCTATCCGTTTCCGTTCTGCAGCGTCAAGCGTGCTGAGTTCAGTCGTGAAGCGTGGAATTATGGTGAGTTCAACGCCATCGTATCCGAGGTTCGCGAGATGGGAGATGGCAGTGTCTATGGGGACGGTGGGCATCCCCCATGTGCTATATCCGAGTTTCATTTTTTACTTATGGCCTCCTGGACTGCCCTCCATTTCATTTCGGGCAGGTTTCTGATTAGTCCTAAGTTGGGTTTGGGCATCGCGACTGGGAACTCACTCATCCAGTTCATCAAAAAATTCTGCCGAGCGTATCTATTATCATACTGATCCAATCGTTTAGAAGAAAATCGACGCGTTGAATCAGCAGTGCGACACGTCCCATAACGGTATTCCCGAATGCCGCGCCGAACCCAATCATGAGGAAGGCGATACCGACCTTTGAAAGCCACTTGACGGGACCTCGGTGTTCAACAGAGAAGAAAAAATAGGTGAGTGTGCAAGCGACTCCAATGAACATGAGGATTGCCTCGATAATTCCCCAAGGGGACAGAGTTCCGGCATTGATAGCTGCAAAAGGTTCAACCGTTCCGCGTGTCTGCGCAAAAATAAATGTCTGTAACATCAGTGGAATGGAGAGTCCCGATCCAAATCCGACAAGAACAGCACTGGGATAGCGAATCAGCCATGTGTACCGCGGAGACAAACCACCAAAAAACAAAAGTCCCAGTGCTATTGGAATCAATTTTATCAATCCTATCCAGCCTGCTTCTCGAGGGATTCCTGGCCAGAAAGGTTTAACCGCCGCCCAAAATGGCTCCCAAGCAAATGGGATAAAGCCTTGGTGAATGTAAATGACGATGTAGTACCCAACTGATATTCCTATAAAAAGATATTCAGCAAACCGATAGAATGGATTATCTCGGTAAAGGAAACTGTAAATGGACAACGTCAAAAACGCCGCGAGCCAGATGCCAAAAATTTCCATAAATTTACTCCTCTTGCCGGTTCCGAATAAAGAATGTGATATTACCAAGAATGACTAAACCGACAATCAATAGATGCACAAACGATTCAATATTAATCCACTGCATTCCTTTTGCCGGAGCATCTATGAGGCGTTCATACTCAGCGGCTCCTGCAATACCTGCTATTAAGCCTACCAATTGTCCGGTTTGCAGGAACGGATACATCTGGGCTATAATAACCCCCGTGACACCTGCAGCGACTTGTAAATTGTATTGTGTGTTCGCATAATTGATCCATTGCTCTGTCGTAGCCCCAGAAGCGAAGTCCACCAGAAGAGAGATTTGGTCGTAGTTTGTGATGTTTTCCATCATCGGAATTTCAGCAAGTGCTGTTCCGTTGTAGTCACTTTCAAAAACATCGGCGATACTGGTTCCCATTCCAAGCATAACCAGTACACCTCCGGGTCGGTAGCCAAGGAAAACATAATCTGTGCCAGCCACGGCTTCGCTCTCTTGGGCAACTTCTTCCATCAGTGTATTTGCTAAGGTTGGCGCGTCGGGAGCTAATGTGACACCAATAACACGTATCTCTTTATCAAAGCACTGTTTCAGTACGGCCTTTCCCATGGGATGGAGTTCTGGTAGACCTGCAGGTCCATAATCAAATGCGATCATGACGGTTGAATCTGCTTCTAAATTATCAATATAATCGTAGAGCTGCTGTGTGGGTTCAGAGACCGAAATCGGTAAATTCACCTGTAGTTTCGTCGGGATGATAACTGCCAGGGCAACGAGAATAAAGACAATTCGCCTGTTCATGTTCATCAATTTATCAAGCATCTGTTAATCTCCTCCCCCTAAGTACGAGCGTTCAATTCCGAGTATAATTCGGATGGATTGCGAAATTACCCCTAAACTCACTCCGAGTATAATCCCCCGCCTTGCTGAAAGGTTTGGGTTATTTAAGATCCATTGCTTCACGCTTGATGTCTCGCTCCAAATTAAGTCCCCAACAGGAACATTCCCTAACATGACAATAATCGCGGTGACGAGAAGTAGGGTTGCCTCAAATGATCGAGCCCGAAATGCCCGATATGCTGCCGATGCAATAAAGAAGGCTAAGAGTGAAAACATAGTGGCTTCCATCGGCACTTGGATGTTGTTGAATAACCATTCAAACACAGAATGCTGCGGTCCAAAGGGGACCCCTATGACCACCATTGTGATAATACCGGCGAAGACAATAAAACTGTATTGCCAATACTCTGTACGCCGCCGAATGCGTGTCACATGCGCGCGGATAAGTGTCACTGTCGCCAAGACCAATGCGAAAGGCGTAATAATGAGTACCCAGCTATTCACCTCTTCGTAAAAGAATTGAGAATAGGGATGTGGACTAAATTGGGTCAGAATTGTCGCAACGCCAAAAAGAAAACAGAGCACTAAAGGTACTTGTCTGTTCATAAATCCTCCTAATTCACCTTTTGTAAGAGCGTTGTTATCCAATTGACACCGGACAACTCAAGAATCACACCCAGAACCATAATTATGAAAATGAGTACCTTTCCCCAATCTTGTCCTCTGAGACTCCCAAGTAACATCGGTTCTCTGGATAGATAAGCACTCGCTGCGTACAATTCTTCACCAATTAAAGTATAGTCGCATGCAGCAATAAAGAACGGAAGTTGGTGCTCAGAGTCTGTTCCCGCAATCTGAATGGCACCAATAGAATTGCCTGTTTCAGCAAGGATAAGCGATTCAGCGAAAAACTGACCTTGTAAAAATATCGCCGCGGGTTTTTCACGAAGCATAATACCATCTACACCAGCAGCGTAAGCGAATTGGCTTTCGCTGACAAAGAAAACGTTTTCCTCGTTATAGACATCCGGACGACCTTCATCAAGATATGCTGTTCGCACAACCTCACGTACGACATTCATAACAATTGGATCTCGGCAAGGCACACGCAACGGCGTTTCATAATCGGCAGTTCGCCGTGCCACTTGCCCCAGAATTGTCATACTCGCAATAGTAGGGACATCATCTACGCGTCCTAACCCTAAGGTATAGAGAATAGAGCGTCCCATCTCCGTGGCTCTACCGATAGCTTCGTCTACAGCCTCAAGTCCAGGGATGCGCCGAACGAAGATATCTTTACCACTCCGCGCATAATAGATATTCCAAACAATAATGGCAGCAAAAAGAAGCATGGCGATAAACAGCGGGGTTTTGCCGGTGTGGAACCATTCTCCTGTCCCTTTAACCGGGGCAGTCTGTTCGGAATCTACTGTCGCTTCTGTCTCGCTAATAGCCCGCACGGTATAGGTGTAAGCAGTCCCTCTCTCAATAGCAGAATCAACATAAGACGTTGTTCCTGCAGGCAACAGTTCACCGATTTCTTCAAGCTCGCCATCTGCTATCCGCCGCAGGATTTGATAGCCTGTGATACCGCTATTTTCGAGGGCTGCGTCCCACTTGATGGTGATACTGGAGCCGTCGTCGTTGGGTGTATCCACTGCTGTGACGTTTGCCGGTGGGCTGAGTCCTTGGCTAAACGCAGTGCTAATGCTTAGGCACAGGACCAAGCAGACGACTGCCCATTGGGTTGTTTTTATCATAAATGTTATATTCCTCAAGAGTGGTTATCAGTTATCGGTTCTAATAGTTTTCAGTCATCGGTTGTCAGTTATCGGTTAAGAGGTTTTTTGTGGCAGCCCCAGAAACCTCTTGTAACTGAAAACCGAAAACCGAAGACTGAGAACCCTTCTTCTGAAAACTGACAACTATTCAAAAACATTGCGAGATAGCTTCTAAAACATGCCGATCGTCTACATCGTCGCGGATAACGACTTCTCCGATACGCGTCGGCAGGATGAGGCGGAGCTTACCGCCTAACGTCTTTTTGTCTAAATACATCGCGTCACATAACGCTTCTGGGGTGAGATCCGGTGGGAAGGCAATCGGCAGTTTTGCCCGCTTTAGGAGTGCCTGTTGCCGTTGAAAATCGGTTTCGGAGAACATTCCCAAATTTACTGCCAACTGTGCGGCGCAGTTCATACCGATAGAAACCGCTTCGCCGTGTCGATATCTGTTGTAGTGTGTCAATGCTTCAAGCGCGTGTCCGAAGGTGTGCCCATAGTTGAGTACCATGCGTAATCCACTCTCTTTTTCGTCTTTAGCAACGATTTCCGCTTTGTTGATACACGCCTGCGAAATTATCTCAGTGAGTGCTGTGTTATCTAAATTTAAGATAGCGTCCAGGTTTTCTTCAACCATTTCAAATAGCGGTTCATCGCGAATAACGCCCATTTTGATAACTTCAATAAGTCCTGATCGGATGTTGCGTTGCGGTAAAGTTTTAAGCGTATCTACGTCAATGAGTACCAATTTGGGTTGATGGAATGCGCCGATAAGGTTTTTGCCCTTTGGATGGTTAATCGCTGTCTTACCGCCAACACTTGCGTCAACCTGTGCCTGTAACGTCGTTGGAATCTGGACGTAAGAGATACCACGCATATACACCGCTGCGGCGAATCCAGCCAAGTCCCCGATGACACCGCCACCGAGCGCGATAAGCGTCGAACCGCGATCGAGTTGATGCGCAACCAAGCTGTCCTGTATGCGGGAGAACTGCGTTAACGATTTGTTCTCGTCGCCAGCGGGAACTGCAATTGTACTCACATCCAGACCAGCATCTTCAAGACTCTTTAGGACAACGGGCATATAGCTCGCTTTAAGGAATGTGTCCGAAACGATGAGCACCTTATTCGATTTCGTATGCGGTGTGAGGCGTTCGCCAACGCTGTTGAGGAGTCCTGTCCCGACGACAAGGGGATAACTATTATCTCCGAGTTCTACGCGTAAGGTTTTCGTCATTTTGGACTCCTTGTGCTTCTTACAAGCATCCGCTTAATGTGCAAGATGATTTCACTGAACGAGCGTCCTGTCGTTCTCACCATATAATCGGCTTGTTCATAATAAGGACGTCGTTCTGCTAACATTGACCGGATCTTCGCGAGCGGATCGGGTGTTTGGAGCAACGGGCGATGTGTCTGGTGTCCAACCCGTTGATAGATTTCTTCTGGGGTTGCTGTTAGACAAAAAACAACACCGTTCTGCTTCAGTGCTATCATGTTGGCTTCTTTCAAAACGACACCGCCTCCTGTAGAGATAACGGAGTTATGCCATTTGGAAACTTTAAGAACGGCTTCAGTTTCAAGTTCCCGGAAAGCGGCTTCCCCATCCTCCTCAAAGATATTGCTAATACGTCGCCCGCTATCTCGCTCGATAATGTCGTCTGTGTCCACATAACGCATCCTGAGTTGTGTCGCGAGCCGTTTACCGACAGAAGTTTTTCCGGTTCCCATAAAACCGACAAGCACGATATTGGGAGTTTTTTTGACCGGTCGTTTCACCTGATTGCCGCCTTTTAATAGTTTTCGGTTATCAGTTATCAGTCGTCAGTTAAAGAAATTATTAGTAACAATTTTTCTCCGGAGCACTTCGGGCGGGAGTGGTTTTTTATAAAAGAACCCTTAACTGACAACCGATGACTGATGGCTATTATAGCATTTTGGAAAAATATTGTAAAGGTTCTTGGAGGAATTTTTGAGGTGTGATATAATTACGAAAGTTTGGATATTTTGTAAATCTGGATTCGCGACATAGATAAAAGTGTGCAGCCTGAAATGAAGTGGAAGGGTTTTTGTTTCAGATGCCTGCAACTTCTACAGATAAAACAGTAACGAAACCGTAGCCCGAAACGGAGTGGAGGGCGGATCCTGAGCGAAAAACGTCAAAGTACAGACCTCATCGTTTACCCGCAAGGAAAATTAAAAAATGGCACGACAACTTAGAATGGTACGTCCCAATTTGGAAGATTTACCAGAGTTAGAACTTCCGCCAGGCTACGGCATGCGAACCTATCAAGAAGGTGATGAAGTCCACTGGGCAAATATCATTAGCGACTCGTTCGGTGGTAGAGAACGCACCGCGCAGGACACGAGAAACGAGATTACTGATAGAGATGTATTTCTCCCGGATGGACTCTACTTCACAACACATCAAGGTGTTCCTGTTGGGACTGCCTGTGCGTGGCGGGAATCTGTAGATGAAAAGGATGTCGGATATGTGCACATGGTAGGCGTTGTCGCTGAACACACTGGACATAAACTCGGAAAATGGGTTTCGCTCGCTGTTCTCACCTACTTTCGCGACAACGGGTTCATAAGTGCAATGCTGGATACCGACGATTTTCGTGTTCCTGCTGTAAAGACCTATCTGAATTTGGGATTCGTCCCTGTTTACGTTGAAGACGAACAACCGGAACGATGGCGGAAGATTTTTGAGAAATTGGGACTGCCCTCTATGTCAGCAGAAATCACAAACGTTAGAGAAACACTTCCTGAGGAACTGTGGACGAAAGTTTCACGTTAATATATGGTGGAAGATCAACTCAGAATGGCTCGGTATGATTTGGAGAATCTACCGAGGTTTCGGTGTCCTGATGGCTATCATATCCGAACCTATCAGAGTGGAGACGAAGTCTATTGGGCACGAATAATGGATAGAGCCTTCGTAGACCAAGGCAGAACCTCTGAAGATACTTATACTAACGTTATCAACCAACCCAATTTTGATCCAGATGGATTCTGTTTCGTTGTCCACAGAGATGTTCCTATCGGCACGGCGTGTGCATGGAATAGGTGTCTCCGTGGCAAACCGATCGGCTACATTGATATGCTCGCGGTGCTCCCAGAACATACCGGACATAAACTTGGAAAATGGCTGACGGTATTTCTCCTGCACTATTTTAAAACGCGGCATGTGGCGTATGTCATGTTAGACACAGACGATTTTCGTCTTCCCGCAATCAAGAACTATCTCAACTTAGGCTTTGTTCCTGTTTATGCAGGTGAAAACCATCTACGACGTTGGCAAAGTATCTTTGAAAAATTGGACATTTTCTAAATGAGAGTGCCTCTCGCGGTGAGAAACTGTTTTCGTTTACCGGATAGTTTTGTTATAGCTGCGATTCTCATCATCGGTTTCAGTGTTCGCCTCATCGGCGTAAATGTTGGCTTGCCCGATTCTCCCGACCCGCGTGAAGTTCTAATCGCACAAGATGTGCTGAATCTCATCCACTTCACGGCACCACCGCAAATCTACAACTGGCCCGGAACAGCATGGTTTTATATCATCGCTGGCGTAGGCAAATTGTTATCCTTCTGTGGTTGGCATCCGACAGAGACTCGCGTAATTTTATTGGCACGCTGCATCAATGTCCTGTTGTCTACAGCAACGCTTTGGTTTAGCTATCGTATTGGATTTCACTGCTACAGCAGACGTGTAGGTCAACTCGCAGCAGGATTGCTCGCTGTTGCAATGTTACACGCCACCAATGAGTCGCGTTTCGCACTTGTCGACATCCCCGCAACTTTCTGTGTGGTTCTGTTTTTCTGGTGCCTGACGCGTGCGCGTTCTGCCTCAACTGCGCTTACGTTTCAAACAGCGGTATGGCTCGGTGTCATTGTAGGAGTCGGCTTCGCTGTCAAATTTACGACTATTTTTGTTGTTTTTGCCTTGTTGTGTTTTATCGGTAGCAGGCATTTTTATCGCAGGCTTGCGACAATTGTTGGCATCTCTGCTTTAACGTTTACCTTCCTCTGCCCTTATTGGCTCATAGATTTAATTTCACCGGAATGGAATTTCTTTTTTTCGGATTTCTGGTATGAAGCCTCTCATTATCACTGGGGACACTTCGGTCTCATAAGCACAGCAGAATCCGATTGGCTGGGTCGGTTTATCTATGTATGGACACTTTTAAAATGGGGTATGGGGCTGCCACTTGCAGTCCTTGCCAGTTTGGGGGTCTTATGTCCGCTCGTGTCGCTTAAAACGAGCAGTCAGCAAAGGGCTGGAAGAAGCGAAGAAGGGAAGGATGGCGATCCCAACCTTCCAACCTTCCAACCTTCCAACCAAGAATCTTCCAGTCTTCCAACCTTCCAATCCATTCTTTTACTATCTTTCATCATTCCGTATCTACTATTTATCGGGATACACAAGGTTAATTTTGTACGCCATCTGCTAATACTCTATCCAATACTTACCGTGCTCGCTGCTGCCGCGCTCAAACACCTGCCGAATATTGCAGAGACACTTTTGGGAGCAGTACGTTCACGTAGGATTGGAAGCTCCAATCATTGGACTGCCGTCAAAGCATTTTGGAGATGGCTTCGGGTAATCTTGGGTGGTGTCGCCGTGATTTACTCGTTTGTATATACCATCTCTTTTGCTTCTGTCCTGCTCACGCAACCCACTCGAATTGAGGTATCGAACTGGGTATCAGCACACATTCCTCTGGAAGAATCTATTGCTGTTGCTCCAGAAATTCTATTTAACTGGCTTCTTCCTGAATTGGACCTGGTGACAGGTGAAGAGGTGAAGTGGGTTCTTATCCTGGTGCCTGATCTCGAAGTGTTCCAAAAATATCAAGCGCGTCCTCAATCTTATGAAAAAAAGGATTGGTATCCTCTCAGTGAAATTGACTTGGAGGAAGTGCTTGCGTTTTACATGCAGGTTTTAGGGGAAGGAAGCCCATACAAATTGCACAAGACGTTCCGGCGGACACCAGCGTTTTTTGGTATCCAAATATCCGATAGCAGTGCGCCGTTTCCAATGCGAGCACTCGCGCATCCTGAATTCCGCGTTTATCGTCGTGTTGATGAAAGAATGCCGTGAGTGCAGGAGAAATGGGATTTCGCGCGATTGTTCACATGATCGGGGGCTTGAAATGATTTTTTTGAATGGGCACGACCGTTGATAGGATTTGATGAAGTACATCCGCTGCAGTCGTATCGGCATCAATGATTCGGATCATATCTTGCGGATAGTAATCAATCAACGGTTCGGTTTCCCGTTTGTAAACATCCCACCGGTAGCGAACTACGATTTCTTCGGAATCGTCAATTCGATTTTCTTTGAGCGACCGTCCCCGAATACGTTTAAACATCACTTCTCTGTCCTCACAGACCATGTAGATCACCTTAAAGAGTTTTATATAAGGGGCTATCAAACCGGCTTGGGTGATGTTTCGTGGAATGCCATCGAGTATGAGCAGATCGTTTTCTGGCGCGTAAACCTGATCATGGGTTTTTGCTGCCATGTAGTCCTGCCAGATTTTGATTGTGATGTGATCTGGAACTAATTTACCGATTCTTGCGTATTGTTGGAAGATTTGTCCGCATTTGGAATTGACATCAAGTTCGCGGAACATATCTCCGCTGGAGACATGGAAAATGCCCGGTATTTGTGCCAGCATTTTCCCTTGTGTTCCCTTGCCAACACCGGGGGGACCGACAAGCATCACTGCTTGATAACATGGTCCATCCGCCTCATGTAGAGGGCTTATATCCGTTGTCATGTCTGTTTTTGTCCTCTGCCGCCTTTTATTTTTCTTCATTGAGTTGGCGTACCTTGCGCAAAAGTTTCAAGAGCACCTACAATAAACCTCATACGCCAAGGAGATGTTCAAGAATGTAGAAGTCCAAGCCTTCATAGTCTCGAGCTGCAATAAATTCCTGTTCAACCTTTTTATCAAACGTCCGGACCTTTTCAAGTAGGTTGAGAAAAGTTCTGCGACTACTCAATAAATGTTTTGTTGAGATGTCGCGCGGTTGTGTTCGCATTACTTTCACATCCAACCCAACGAATTCACCGTTTCTGCCGTATCCGTTTTCTTCAAGTACGCGCACCTGATTAAACGCTCGCCGCAAATTAACGGAACCAAATGCCTTATCTTGGTCAAATTTTAGTCCGTTTTGGTCGTTGAGATGTACGCTCCAAAGTTTCTTATGATAGAGCGCGTACCCCATTTCATCGGAGGGTTCTAACCCTGCGAGGATAGCGTGTGCACTTTCGATTAATCCGCCAACCCGCTCTGGTGAATTACTGGCGTAAGCCAAACCGATAGCATGCCCAATAGTTGGAATATAGGCGATGTCCATCGGTTCATTCGGTTTCGGTTCAATTAGGATTCGGATTTCTGGGTCGTATTCGAGCATTGCGTTAATTGCGTCCAAAATCTGTCCAACCGCCCCCGCTGCGTCTTTCGTTTCCCGAATGTAAGTACCTTCGCGGGCGAGCCATAATACAAGATTTTTGCACCCGATTTCATTGGCAACATCCACACACCGTTTTGAGCGTTCCAGTGCATACTGTCGTTCTTCCGGAGAGTTGGAGGTATAAGCCCCATCAATCGTCAGTGGCGATTCCCACAACCGTGGTGCCACCACCTCTGCTGTCAGACCGTGATTGTCGAGTTGTGTTTTGACGTTTTTTGTCCGCGCGATTAGCTGCGCGTGTGTTTTCTCATCAATATCTGGTACGATGTCATCGTCGTGAAATTGAATTCCAACAAAACCGAGGTCCCGATAAAACCCAACCTTTTCGTCAAAACTGAACGATTCTCGAACGGGTGGTCCGAAAGGATCTGTTCCCTCGTGTATATTCCATGGTCCAAAAGAGAAACAGTATTCTGTTGCTTCTTTAGCAGGGTCGCTCATCTTTTTCTCCTGTGCGCAGCGTTCCTTATTCTACTTCGTTTCAGGTTAATTGCCTTTACTTCGTTTTACTTTACAAACGCTTGAATAGCGATGAAGGGTACGAAAAAACCACTTGACTTTTCTAATAAATAAGTATAAAGTATTATTCAAAATGTGTCAAGTAATTCTGTATTTATCGTTTTCGAGTCCATATTGCAAGGTCATATCTGCTGGATTAAAAATGGATTTTCTTGGAATGATACCCGCATCTCGCGCGATTCGCCGCTATCTATACCTGTTTTGTCTCTTCGTGTTCGCGCTAAATCTATCTATCCAGCATGTAGATGCAGCAGATCACGAAGTGGTTGGAGAGGCACCACTTCCAACCACCAACGATTCAGTCAATGAAGAGCAGACCTTGATAGCCGGGACAACATCAACAGAAGCCTTCAATTCCGAAGACGTTTATCGGATAGCGTTAAGTATAGATGTTCCAAGCAACATTGACTTGATTGCCACGGAGAGTGAAAACATCACCGTCCTCCTTGAGAAACAGGTACCGGCTACAAACACAGAACGGGATACGCTAATTCGCACCTACCTTGACAGCATCGCATTGACGGGTGAACAAAAGGATGGCACGCTTCAGTTGAAGATCCAGCTGCCGGGTAACGCCCCTGAGGAACAATCTAACGAATCCTCTAATAGAGAAGATTTACAAACAACGCTCTACAACCGAGTTCAACTGAAATGTACGATTAAAACGCCTGCGGATGTATCTATTAAACTTCAGGCGAAAGCGGGGGATATAAGCCTCCAGCGTATCCGTGGGGAGATAGAAGTTGCGATCGGAGTAGGGGATGTACATTTAGATGAAACCTTGGGTAACTATAACATCAGCGTGGCGAAAGGTGATATTGATGGGAAAATTTTGCTAACCCGAGGACAGAACAAACTGGCGACACAAAACGGTTCAATTAGGTTGGTGGTGCTTGACCCCGTTGCAGCACCGATGGATATAACTGCAGAAGGTGGTAGCATTCGCTTACAACTCCCAGAAACTTACGCTGCCGACATCGAATTTGAGAGTGAGAAACAGCAAATCGTTGTCAATTTGCCAGCACAAATTGACGATGAGACGGGGTTAACAATTGTTAACGATGGTGGACCGTTGTTGCGGTTGAAAGCCACCGACTTGATTTCACTTCTGTCGAGTTCATCAAGTGACAAAGACACACTTGCCGATGCCGAACCGGATCCGTTCGCGGATGTTGCTCAACCTGTTCCGCAAATAGCAGAGCCTCCTGTTATTGACGGCAATTTATCTGAAATTGTGTGGCAAACAGCTGGTGCGCTTTCTCCATTTCAAGATCCAAATGGCACCGGTGCACCCAAAAATCTGACTGAAACCTTTTTAATGTGGGATGCGGAGAATCTTTATATCGGTGTAAAGGCGTATGTGTTTGACTTCTATCTTGTGTATCTTTCTCAAACTCAACAAGATTCACCGATTTGGGAAGATGAGTGTATTGAAATTCTAATTGACCCGAATCCGAAAACTGATATCTATTATCACCTTGTCATTAACCCAATTGGTGCGTATTTTGATCAGCGGGTTGATACCTCTGGAGAACCCAATTTCCGGTTCGCGCCTCGTGATGTCCAAATCACTTTAGACAGGACAGCAATGCAAACATCGTTCAATGCCGATCGTGAATGGAATTCAGAAATAGAAGTCGCCACCCAAATTAATACCACTTTTTGGAGCCTTGAAATCGCGCTCCCGCGTAAAATGTTGGAGGCCTCCGCTAAGATAGATTCGCAGTCTGATTCCTCTTTTGAAAATAGATGGCTTTTTAACGTCCACCGTAAGATGTACACTCGTAACACGAAAAGTCTTATACCTTCTACGACCAGAGAATATAGTTATTGGCAGCCGATTTATGATAACGAGCATCCATGGTGGCCACATTCGCCGCAGGAGTATATGGGCGAGCTTTCGGGACGCTACGGTCCGGCGATGGGTGTTTTGGAATTTGTAACGACACCACTCGCCTCTGAAGACTTTGCCCTCGAATCGAAATTCAAGGTTGCTGCTATTGAAATCAAAGGTAACACCAAGATTCCAACAGAGATTATCCAGAAGTTCCTACCCGTTCAACCTGAGGATATTATCACAATTCCACAACTTTCTTGGCTAATCGCAGAATTACGGGAACGGGATTGGTTTCAGGATGTGCGTCTGGAGACTCAGCAGATCGATGTTGGTGAAGAATCCGTCAGCCATCAGCAGTCAGTGGTCAGCGATCAGCAAGAAACTGAAATGGAAGACAGGAAGAGTGAAGGAGAGGGTACTCAGGCTTCCAACCTTCCAGCCTTCCAGCCAAGCGTCAATTTACATATCCAAGTGACGGAAGCCCCTGTGTCTTTTGTTCAAGAAATTAAAATTGAAGGGAATAGAAGTTTTCCTTCGCAATTTATTGCGGATTGGTTCCAGTTAAAATCCAGCTATCTCGCTGCTGCAGTTGTTAAACTAAAACAACAATTAATTGCTGACTTTTATTTAAATCGTGGATATGAATTCGCCACGGTTAGGTATCAATTTGTTGACGATGTGCTTGAATTTAACATTGACGAAGGGACATTGCACGAAGTTCGTTTCACCGGGAATACCCGAATCTCGGAGGCGGAACTGTTATCAGCACTCGATCTGAAAATAGGGATTGTTGGAGAACAAGGTTCCCAAACCGCGGATGTTTATCATCGTACCCTCGGTCAATCAAAGATAAACCGGATGAGTAAGGAACTCAGTGAAAATAGCGAGCATTTCAAATCGGTTCGGAATTGGCGTGTTCAACGTGAAGGTGGAAAAAATGTCATGATTATCGACATTGAGGAACAACCCTTCGCGCGACACGGCGGTTTTCCGATCGTTCAATTCAATCGTGTTCACGGGTTGATGCTCGGCGCGGGCGGGACACTCGCGACACAACTCAGAGGAACAGAACAGGTTTTCGGTTCAATAAGCCATGGCTTTTCGAGCAAAATATGGAACTATCAATTTGGTATCGAGCAGGGATTCTCTAAGCGACAACTTCTGAAACTGGGTGGGAGTCTTTATAAGCTTACCGATGTCAGTTCTAATGTTTATCTACATCACGGTGATGCGACCCTGAGTGCCACCTATTACGGTTCCGCACTTCAAGATTATTACCAACGTTTAGGAGCCCAAGGATGGATCACCTACGTGCCTACCCGATGGAGTTATCTCAGGTTGGAATTTACAGGAGAAAAGCACGATAATCTCTCTAAATCAACGGATTGGAGTTACTTAAACCGGAATCAACTTAAGCGAGGCAATGCTCGAATTGATCGTGGACAGTTGAGGAATCTCACCCTCGTTTTTGGGTTTGACACCCGGGACCACAAATCAACAAGCACCCGGCATTTCCAGACGCTGTTTTCCGCAAATGAGCGAACTCGGCGCGGATGGCGTGGCCAATTCGCAATTGAGGTCGCAGGACAAAGTTTCGGAGGTGATTACGCCTTCAATTTCTATCGGTTTGAGGTGGCACGCTACACACCATTATCGGGTCCACATCATTTAAACGTTCGCGTTGCGGGTGATTTTTCTGATGCCCCATTGCCCAGACAACGACTCCTTCACCTTGGGGGTGGTAATACCCTGCGCGGTCACGACTTTAACGCATTCGCTGGAGATAGCCGACTCCTGCTTAACCTTGAGTATCGTCTTATCAAAGAGACAATTCTCAGTGACCAAGATGTTATGCTCGGATGGTCACTGAGTTGTTTCTTGGATACGGGCAGTGTGTGGTGGTATGATGAGATTCCCTTTTCCGATTTTGAGGACTTTATGACACGACTGAAAACATCAATCGGCATCGGAGGCTCCGTTTTTGCAGATCCTTTCGCTACCGCCTCGCCGTGGAGTCTTGGGGTTGAAGTAGCAGTGCCGCTCGATTCATCTTTCTCTTTGCGAAGTCCAATAGTCATCTTGCGCTTGGATCGCATCTTTTAAATGTCAACTGATAACTGACAACTGACAACTATTATGAAAACAACACCACTCTATCCTATTCATGAACAACTCGGTGCAGCTTTTGCGGAAAAGCATTTGGATTGGAATATCCCCACGCAATTCACCGACGCTGCCTCTGAACACCTCGCTGTCAGGAACAACGTCGGTATTGCTGACGTGTCCTATCGCGGCAGGCATCGGTTAACGGGTGAAGACCGGGCAAAATTTCTACACCGTATCATCTCCAACGATGTTGAAAGTCTCACAACTGGGCAAGGCACTTACGCTATGCTCTTAACACATCGCGGCAAAATTATCGCCGATTTGAATATCACTGTTCTTGAAGATGCGATCAGTATTGATGCCGCACCTGAGACGACGGAAAGCCTTTTCAGCGAATTGGATAAATACATCATCGCTGATGACGTTGAACTTTCCGATGTAACCGCTGAAACTGGGGCAATTGCTGTTCACGGTCCAAAGTCAGCGGACCTTGTTCAGTCTATCCTTGGTTTGAACGGGATTGCTGCTTTGCCTGAACGGCATAACTGCGTTCGCGAAGCAGATGGGGACTTTAAACACACTGTTGTCTGTGTGAGAACAGATAGCACTGGCGAAATGGGTTGGACGCTTTATACCGCTGCCGACGGATTGGCATCGCTTTGGGAAACGTTGATGACTGAAGGGGAGCGTTTTAACGTTCAACCGATCGGTTGGGATGCCCTTGAGTCGCTCCGTATTGAGGCAGGTGTGCCGAGATATGGAACGGAATTAACCGATGCCGTTATCCCACTTGAGGCTGAATTGGAACACGCTATCGATTTTGAGAAGGGATGTTATATCGGGCAAGAGATTGTCGCACGCATGAAATATCGTGGACACCCGAATCGCCTGCTACGGGGTCTTGAGGTTGATGGGAAACCAACACCCCAAAACGACTGCAAACTTCGTCCAAACGCAACGGTTTTCGACGGAGACAAGGCGGTTGGTTGGGTTACGAGTGCTACTTTTGCCCCAACACTCGCACAAGAGATCGCCTTGGGATACGTCCGCATTGCAGTCACAGAAGCGGGCAGTCGCGTCCAAGTTGAGACCTCAGACGGACGTGTTGATGCCACAGTCGTACGACTGCCATTTTCAGCATGACTTATCAGCCGATGCTTGCTACATTAAGTATCACGATAAGGTTTCTATGCGCGCTGTTTAATGTTACAGTAGATTTCGTAATTATTTGCCAATACGGGGAACCGTAGGGGCTGGGTGACCCAGCCCCTACAGGTAACCCAGCCCCTACAAAGGTGTAATGTGGGATTCTATTTTGGGACGACAGGCGCGCAGTCAAAACTGTAGAGGAGGAATTTTATTTTGGGACATTCAAATTTTTCCAAAATTCTGCTCGGTTTAGACGGTTCTCCGCATGCAGAAGCGGCAATTGAGTATGCATGTCAAATTGCTCTGAACCACAACGCAACAATTACTGGTGTCGCTATTATCGACGAACCCGGCATTCAATCCTCAAGCGGACCGGTGCCAATCGGCGGCGCGCATTATGACGTAAAACTTGAAGATCAGTGGTAGCGTCACACATCATCTGATTCACGAAACGGAAATCCCACTTTTTCTTTACCATTAATGCGGATATATTTGTTTTCATTGTAATTACAACTGCGTCTATAATACAGGTACACAACGCTTATAGGAGGTAATTTAATACCCATGATATACAGCAAGTTTTATTTTCGTATATCTTTCTTACTACTCCTCCCAATGCTCTTAGGTGGATGCGGTCTTGCCAAGTTGGCGAGAATTCAGGGGGAGAGCGACCTCGCTGTGGTAGAAGCTACCCTTGAGGGAAACATCGGTACACTTGAACGTCTGGCTAAGGTTGGGAATAAGAATCTCATTACTAAGACGGCTCGCGCGTATTCATCTTACAGTGGTTTTATCGAAGATAAGATGGAAGAGGCTGAAATAGCAGGTGATTTAGAGACCGCGGAGGCGCTGCGCGCACGCGCAATCGATCATTATAAACGTTCTGAAGCTTATGCGTTCAAAGCATTGGCAAAATCCAACAAAACCTTCAATGAGGCAAGAACTGTTGATATGAAGACATTTGAAACGGCACTTCAGAAACTGAAAAAGAAGGATGTCGAACCGCTGTTTTGGGCGGCTTATGCGATGGGGCGCGGCATTAGCCTTCAGAAGGATGACCCGATGCAGGTAATTGACTTGGCGCGGGTGGAACTGATGATGGGGCGGGTGCTTGAATTGGATGAAACCTTCTATTACGGAAGCGCGCATCTGTTCTATACCGTCTATTACGGCGACCGGTCAGTATCAATTGGTGGAGATCCAGAGAAGGCAAAGGAACACATCAATCATGTAGATCGCATCAATGACGGTAAGTTCCTGATGAGCAAATTCTATCTCGCACGTTACTATGCCTATCCTAAACAGGACGTGAAGTTATACAAGCAAGCGTTACAGGAAGTGCTTGATGCACCGTCGGATATTTATCCCGGGGAGGAAGCTGCAACTTCGTTAGCAAAAGCACGCGCCAAACGCTGGCTTGATCAGGCGGATGTTCTTTTTGATCCAGAATTGGAAGAAGAGGAGACAGAATAGTCAAGTGCCACCTCACGATAAATCGTGAGGAAACCTGCTTCTCGGGCTATGGTTCGTAACTTTACCTGCATACCCCCGAGGGGCTCAAGCAGCCCACGATGCAGAACCTCAGACGCTTCCGAAATCGGAAGTAGAACGAACGTTCTAATGCCCTCGAGTTACAGAGTATATTATAGCATTTTTTAACGGAATATGTCAAAAAAAAGGAAGGAGCGGTGTTTCCTCCTCGCCTTAAAAGGCGAGGTTTCCACACCGAAGATTTTGATGAGAAAAAAGAAAACAGGATTTAAAACACACGCCGCTGGTTTAGCAGGCGTGGTTCTATTGATTTTAGGAATGCTGTGTTTACCAATGATCACGCTCGCAGCGGAATCCATTAAGTTCGCGACACTCGCACCGAAGGGTTCCACGTGGATGAACAATTTTGATGCCATGGCGAGAGAACTTCGCTCTAAAACGGATGGTGACCTCCGACTTCGTTTCTATCCGAATGGGGTACAAGGCGATGAGATTGATGTCGTCCGCAAGATGCGTGCTGGACTGCTCCATGCAGGGGCTATGACAGCCACTGGACTTGGCGAAATCGAGAAAGAGGTCTTGATTTTTCAACTGCCGCGGATGTTCAAAACCTACGAAGAACTTGACTATGTCCGGGACTATCTCTACGAGGACCTCTACAAAACTTTTATGGATGCCGGATATGTCCTGCTCGGTATGGGAGACATCGGTTTCTATTACATATTCAGTAATCAACCGATCAGAAATATTGCTGACCTGCAGTCGCCAAGTGTCAAGATGTGGGTCCGTACGACCGACAAAATTGGGCTTGAATTCTACAAAAGGGCAGGGGTTGCGACTGTTCCAGGTGAGGTTACGCAAGTTTTGGGGTCGCTTTATTCAGGTCGCCTTAACGCCGTCGCCGTATCACCGTATGTCACTGTGGCACTGCAATGGTTTGATAAATTTAAATATATGACGGATCTACCCGTCAGTGTTGGTGTTGGTGCCACTGTCATGACGAAAGAGAAGTTCGATCAACTTTCTCCTGATCAGCAAAAGGTTTTGCGTGAAACAGCGAAAGCGTATCAGGGCGAATTAATTCAGAGTATTCGCAAAGATAATGAAAGGTCCCTTGAGGCACTCCAAAAGAAGGCTGGCATTGAAATCGTTGCGTTTGAAGACGATGCCCGAGAAGCGTGGGATGCTATTGCTGTGGAAACGCATAAGCAGCTCGTCGGTGAGATTTACTCACAGGAGTTTCTTGACAAGATCAATGCCCTTTTGGAAGAATACCGAAAAGGTGAATAGGTAGGAGTGGTGTAATTCTTCAGTAAACCTTTCCCCAATAGGCGTGCTGCCAAGGCACGCCTATCCAATTTCTATAAGTCCTATTTTTCTGGATAGTCGTGTGATCCAGCGTTGTATCTGTCCCAAAAGTGAAATAATTTCCGAAATATTTACGTCTCCTCTATGCTCACCTTACTGGATCTGAAGAGTGCCTCCCAAAAAAATTCATTTGTTATTTTTCTTTATGCGTGGTATCATTATATTTTTGAGGAGGCTTCAAGACTTGTGGCATCTATTAATGACATCGCAAACGAATTTCTTAGAGAAGAGATTGAAGAGTTCTTAGAAGAACCTGATGAAATAGAACGGACAATTGATATATTCGCGCAGGCAACACCCGCCATGCAAAACATCGCTGCTGCGCTTATTGATGGCGACCACCACACCGTTGATGAATTGACAGAAGCAGGTTTGGAGGACGGCACAGAAGCGTTGGAGATTATGGATGACGGACTCATCGCAGGAATGGGTATCGTCGGCATCAAGTTCCGCGAGAATTTCATCTTTGTCCCGGAGGTTTTAGCCTGTGCCCGCGCAATGAAGGCGGGAATGGCACATATTGAGCCAATTCTCTCGGATTCAGGCATTGAGCCCGTTGGGACAGTGATTATGGGAACTGTCAAGGGCGACCTGCACGACATCGGCAAAAATCTATGTATTATGATGTTGCGCGGCGCGGGTTTCGTTGTACACGATTTGGGTGTTGATACCTCTGAAGATGAATTTATTGAGGCTGTTGAGGAATACGAAGCACCGATTTTGGGTATGTCAGCACTGCTAACGACAACGATGCCGAACATGGGAAAAACAATTGATGCCTTCATTGACGAGGACTTGCGGGAAGAGGTCAAGATTATGGTAGGCGGTGCGCCGGTTACACAGACATTTGCCGATGATATGGGTGCCGATGGATACGGTAAAGATGCCCTGGCTTGTGTTGCACTCGCCAAAGAGTTTCTTGAGGCAACGGACGAAGAGTGGTAGGTAGTTATCAGTTGTCAGTTATCAGTTACAAGAGGATGCCGTTAAACGAAGGTCTCTGTAAGGGCGAGGGAACCTCGCCCCTACGACTGAAAGGTTTTTCGGCGAAAAACCGTACTGACAACTGACGACTTTTAAAATTGAAACCAGTCTTCTAATAATCGATAACCAATAAACATGAAAAAAATAGATAAAGCGGAATACGAAAAACGACTCGATAAAATTACACAGATTTTTGAAGGTTTGGTTGTCCATGCGGATGAGCAAGCCACCTACCGTTGTCCCTACAAAAATCGATTTGATCACTGCACAGCGAAATTCGGGTGTCGAAACCAACGAAAGATTGATGAAGGGACGGGTCTCCTCTGTGTCGGGGACGATAAGTTAGATTATCGGAGTGCTTGGGAAACCGACGCGCCTGATGGAACATCGGAATCGCAAGGCACAATTGCATGTGACGGAAAGGTCTATCAACTCACCCCGGGAAAAACTATTTTTGATTATGCTGACGATTTAACCGTCCAAGTACCTACCTCCTGTTTCCGAACCGGACAGTGCCATGAATGTATCGTTGAGATTAAACGTGGTATGGAGGGTCTCCAACCTCCCAATGAAGCAGAAGCCTTCCTCCGAGATAACTATCGCCTCGCCTGCCAAGCGGTTGTTCTTGATGTCGATAAGGACATTGAGTTCACCCCGCTTCGGCGCACACCTAAGATTCTGACGCATGCTGTTACAACGGACGAAGGGTCCCCGGAATTAGATCCGAGAGTTGTTCATCGCGATGGGACTGTCTATTATAACGACGAACCTATTGACCGCTACCGAGGACATCTCTACGGGCTGGCATTGGACATCGGAACAACGACGGTGGTGGCAAATCTGGTGAATCTGGAGAACGGGGAAACCGTTTCTGTCAGTTCCTTTGAAAACCCGCAGCGTTTCGGTGGTAGCGATATTATGAACCGCATCACCTACGACGGTGAATTTCAGGGAGAACTGCGCCGTTCACTTATCGCTGCACTAAACAGCGAGATTATGGAGATGTGTACCCGTCACAACTTCGTCCGTCAGGAGATTTATGAGGTTGTCGTTGCTGGTAACACGACAATGCGCGACATTTTCTTCAAACAGGATGTCCAAAGCATTGGTCAAAAGCCGTATAAATCGCTGATTGAGCATGAATATCGGGAGGGTGTCCGCGCAACCACTTCATTGACTGAGAAGACCCGCCGCTTGGGGATCCGTGCGAATCTGAAGGCGATGGTGTCCAGTCTGCCGTTGATTGCCAGCCATGTCGGTGCAGATGTTGCTGCGGATTTAGTTTCGATTGACGTTCCTTCAAGGGATGAGGTCATCATGCTGGTTGATGTCGGGACAAATACAGAGGTCGTTGTCGGAAATGCGGAGCGGATGGTGGCTGCGTCATGTCCTGCGGGTCCAGCGTTTGAAGGCGGTGGTATTGAATACGGGATGCCTGCTTATCCGGGTGCGATTGAGTCTGTGAGATGGAATGGTAGTCAGTTCGACTATGATACAATTGATGAGGAAACGCCTCAAGGTCTGTGCGGTTCCGGACTGATTTCACTCCTCGCTGAGCTGCGTCGGAACGATCAAATGACACCAAAAGGCGTTTTTGCAGATAGGAAGCAACGTGTTATGTCGCTTTTACCGGAACACGGCATTACTTTCTCACGCGAGGACGCGAGCAATTTGGCACAAGCAAAGGCGGCAAACTACTGTGGACAATATATTGTCCTCCGACACTTCGGTTGCGTTCCTGAGAACATCACGAAACTCTTTTTGGCGGGCGGATTCGCCAATTATGTTAACCTGCAAGATGCAGTTGAAATTGGATTCCTCGCGCCTGTACCCGAGGCAAATGTCGTCAAAATTGGTAACGCCGCGGTCGCGGGGGCAACGGCTGTCCTCCTTTCTGAAAGAAAGCGCGCACATATTGAAGCGTTCGTTAGCAACATTGAGCATATTGAATTGGAAACGACACCAGACTTCTTTGATATATTCGTGGAAGGCTGTCAATTCAAACCGATGGCTTAGGAGTTGTCAGTTACCAGTTAGACGTGTGGCAGGTGAGAACGTTTTTCTCGGCTACAAGCGAGTTACTGACACCTATTAAGACAAAGAAAAAATGAGCAAAAACCCAACAGTTAAAAACTTTCAAGAGCGATTAAAATTGGACGAACCGATTCTATACGATGGTGGATTTGGTTCACAGCTATTCGCACGCGATATAGAACTCACAAACAGTGCACTTGCCAATGAATTACATCCGACCGCTGTTATTGATATTCATTCGGATTATATCAACGCGGGTGCTGAGGCAATTGGAACAAACACGTTTGTGGCATCTCCACTCCATCTCGAAATGGCAGGGCAAGACCTATCGGACGCACAACGGCTCACACGACTCGCTGTTCAACATGCGAAAGCCGCTGTCGACCAGAGCGAAAAAGAGGCGTACATTGCAGGCTCCGTAGGACCCTCTCCCGGTGCGATTGAAGCCGATAGTGGAGATACGACTTTCGGCATTCCAAATAAAGACGCGAGAGAGGCACATAAATTGGTAATCCATACCTTGGCAGAAGAGGGTGTGGATTTTCTCTGTCTTGAGACGATGTTTTCTGCCAAAGAGGCGGCAATCGCCGTAGATATTGCGCGTGAGACGGGAATTCCTATTGCTGTGAACTTGACGTACAAATGGACGAAGGAGCGGCGGACTGGCACTGTCATCTATCGGACGGATTGGGGGAATTCCCCAACGGATTTGCTGGATATTCTCACACATGGTGAGTTTTCAAATGGAGATTCGTTATTGGATTCCGTTAGCATCATCGGTGTGAACTGTGGTGCTGAATCCAGACGTGATGAACACACCGGAATGCCTTATGCAATTACGGGTACTCAGCAGCTCCAAGCGGCACTTACGGATAAAGATATTCAGGATAAGCGAATGATGGCATATCCCAACGCTGGCATGCCGAAGCTTGACGAAAACCATAACACTGTCTATACACAGACACCAACAGAGATGGCAAGTCGTGTTCCAGAACTCATTGAATCAGGTGCGTACTTAATAGGGGGTTGTTGTGGCACAACGCCAAAGCATATCAAAGCCTTCCGTGAAGCAATCGCGTCGTATCGTTCGACATAAAGGAATGTGCAGCTTGGAAGGGAAATTAAAATAATGGAAACTGTAACACTGACCTATAAAAGACCTCCTGATCGGGTTAATCACTTTCAACAGGAATTACTTTATCTCGACGATGCAGTTATTGTTACCTCTCAACGGGTTAAACCCTCCTCATCTATCGTTCAAAACGGTGAGACAGTTTTAGGGGATAACTTCGCCGCCATCTGGTTTGTGTTTACTGGACTGTGGTACGATGTCGGCAAGGTTTACAATCTGGATAACGAGTGGACGGGTTACTATTGTGATGTTCTGAAGCCAGTTAAGCGAGATGTGGATGTAAACGGGAAACTTAATCGTTTTGAAATAACGGATCTGTTCTTGGACCTTTGGGTAAATCCAGATGGCACCTACGAAATTCAGGATGAAGACGAGTTTGAAGAGGCGATTCAAAATGGTGCAATTAGTACTAAATTGGGAGAAAAAGCACGAGAGGTCCTAAGTGCCTTAATTATGGAAGTTGAAACAGGTAAATTCCCACCACAATTTGTGCAAGAATATATAACCTCTGTTTGAGAATTAATGGTATAATATTAGAGATATGCGTAACCTCTTTTTTCCAGTCGGCGGCGGTAATGAAATCGGCGCAAGTTGCTACTTTATTCAATTGAATGGGATGAAGTTTCTCTTGGATTCGGGCATTCGTTTGCACACTGATTCTATATACCCACGTTTCCATTCGCTTTATGACAATTTTCTTGATGGTTTATGGGAGTTGGACGGGATCCTACTTTCTCATGGACATATTGATCATGTCGGTTCATTACCATTTGTTGTTGAAGATGCACGGGATGTTCCGATTTATGCAACTTTACCAACGCGAGAGATTGTGGAACTACAGCTGAATCAATCCTTAACTCCTACAACTTTTAGTCATAAGGAATTAATAGATTTTCCGAGGGTTCAAGATTTCAATGCACGTAGGGTCCAACGCGCAATAGAAAATATTACGTCGATAGACTGGCATCATTCGATTACCTGTCAAACATGTCAAATCACTTTCTTCCCTGCTGGACATATCCTTGGTGCCTCCATGGTTTACATAGAATCCGATGCAGGAAATATTCTATTTACAGGTGATTTTACTTCCTTTGACCAGTTAACAGTCCCTAAGCATCAACTTCCAGACAATTTGAATGTTGATGTGTTGATTACCGAATCAACATACGGATATCAAGAAAGCCCTTATATGAGTAATGTTGATGAGGAACGAGAACATTTCGCAGAAAAAATTGATCAATGCTTGGATAGTGGTGGAACAGTTCTGATACCCGCATTTGCGGTTGGAAGAAGTCAAGAGATTGCATTAATTTTGCGGGATATGATTCATAGTGGTCGATTGAGACCTTTTACCATTTACGTTGATGGATTGGCACAGATTGCCTGTGACATTTACCAAGATAATGGTGTCCAGGTATTTGGGCATGAACTTGAAAAAGCACCCCAGGGATTTATTGATATGCTTGACACCTCTAATAGTGCCATCATTGCTAGTTCTGGGATGTTGCTTGATAGTAGTGTTTCAGCGCGGTATGCCGAGAAGCTGCTGCCAGACCAGAGGAATGCTATTTTTTTTAGTGGTTACCTAGATGAGGAAAGTCCAGGGCGCAAGTTGGCAAGACTGCATGAGAGCAAGGGACAATACTTCCGAATTAATGGAAGAAATGTTTCTGTTCATGCGAACGTGGATACATATCGTCTTTCCGCACATACAGGTAGTGAAGGTATCCTTTCATTGATTGAAAAGGTAGCCCCGAAAAAGGTTATTTTTGTTCACGGTTATCCGCAATATAAGACTGCTGTTAATGTTCATAAAGATACATGCCGACGATTTGGAAACAGAATAGAGGCACACCAAGCAAGTAACGGAGTGCCTATCTATTTCTAAATTTTTTATATGTTGCAGTAATAGCAGTTTCTAAGGTTACAATATTATTGAGTAAATTTCAGAATCCAATAAGAAAATTTAGGAGACCCAAACAGTGGAACCACAAATTAACCAGTTGATAGAAAAATATCAACGTAAAGCAAATAGTCAACCCCGAGAACGAGCCAAGTACAACCCGGTTTACGACTATGAATTAGCGCGGGCTGTGCTAGACACGCCAGAATACCATCCAAGGCAGCTAGTAATCAAACTCGAAAAACAGATGGGTGTTAACAAACTTCCATTTCATGTAGCACGCCAACTTGGACGTAATCAACTTGATCGCTCCGAAAAACGGGTTAGATGGGCAGAACTTGTTACCCAAATAGGTCAAAATCTATGCCACTTTGCAATAGAGAACTTGGGAATCTATGACTATGGGGCACTATACGAAAAGGTTAAACGGATAGTTTTTGCCAAGAAAAGAATGCGTTTCCTAGACCCCAAGGCGATTCTTTTCGTTTTTTGCACAGAACTTCCTGATACTGTTAGTTATAAACCCATTCTTCAGGAAACCATCAAGTTGGCGAATTTCGCCCAATCAAAAAGTCTGCTTCAGGATTTAGTAGATCTTATTGCTATTGAAAGAGGTCTGGAAAGAAAAAAATCTGCAAGCGAGCGTCTTATAGGAGGTATAGCTGGGACTCAAGCACTTATCAATCAATCCTTAAGCCGTGAAAGTGGATTAACTGATAGTGCTGATAACGCGATGACCACTTCAGAACATGAACGAATTGTTCATGAAAACGACGACTTGCGTGCAGCTGCGGAAATTGCCCAGCACCAATTGGAGGCACTTCAGGAGGAGATAGAGCATATCCGAGATGAAGCAAAACACGAGACTGTCATTACGTTTTTTCAAGAGATGAATTCAGGGCAGCACAGCAATTTATTAGATCAGTTTTTGAAAGCAGAATTGTTAGTAAGACAGTTAAGACAACAAGGAACTGAAATCCCGCAAGAAATTGAGTTAATTCCGAGTTTGATCCGTATGTTCACCCGTTTTGTTAAGATACAAGGGATCCGCCCTAAGGCAGTTGTGGGAGAGCAAAAAGTGATAACACTCAGTGAATCTGATGAATATGAGTACACTGGGTCTAGTTGGGAAGATCCAGACGAACGCAAAACGATTGAAATCCAGTCGGCAGGTTGGATATACGCCGACACAATTATTTCTAAACCTAAAGTCAAGGAGGTTTCATCATGAAATACGATATTGAATCTATTACTGACCTTACATTAGAAGAAAAAACGGGCAGTAGCCAACAAAAGTTGAATCGTCAGTCCGACCAACGAAACTATTATATTGGGATTGACTTAGGCACTACCAATTCAGTGATGGGGTGGGGGACTCTCAATCCCCAAACGAATCAGTTGGACACGAAAATCGTGGAAATTACAATGAGGATAGAACGCGGTGGAATTGGTAAAAAAGCATTGTTACCTTCATGCGTTTATTTTAAGGAGGGTGGTCCGCCAATAGTCGGGGAGTACGCCAAAACAATGATTGGTAGGACAAATCGGGTTGTAAAATCTATTAAAAGTGAGATGGGAACGCAGACACCGTTTGATTTCGATGGTAATACCTACGACCCAGCAGTAATTTCCTCACAGATTCTAACACACCTTGCCTTCAGTGCAAAATCTTTGTTTAATTTCATACCTGATGACGTTGTCATTACTGTTCCTGCTTCTTTTGACTCCGATATGCGCGAAGCCACAATTGAAGCAGCAAGACTTGCAGGATTCCGGACAGAAGAGGATGATGGGAGTCCGCGAGACATTCTACTTGATGAACCCCGTGCTGCGCTTTATGATTTTGTCAATAAACAAAACAACGGTGAAATCCCAGAGACACTCATTGATTTTCACAAATCTCAAACTGTCTTAGTGTTTGATTTAGGCGGAGGGACACTGGATGTTTCCTTGCATCAAGTCTCTTATCATCAAGAACAATATACGTTGAACATTGAAGATTTAGCAATATCTCGCTATACGCAAATTGGCGGCGATGATTTTGACCAGAAACTGGCAGATCGCTTTTTAGAGGTTTATGAGGATAGGATCCCAAATAACTTTGATGATTCCCAGATGGATATGCTCAAAAGCGAATTCCAAGAATACGCTGAACAGGCAAAAATTGATTTAAGCAGTGAAATTGAGAACAGCAAGTTAATAGGTCATTTTGACCCTGAGTCAGTCAAAATTGAAATTATAAAAGTGCCGTTTGAAAATCAGGTGTTTGAGTACGATTTAACCCTGTCTGAGTATGAGGAAATTATTGACCCTTTGCTTGGCTTAGATCTTACGTTGGATGCTGTGAACCAATTGGATACACTATCTAACTGTGATAATATTATTTATCCTATTCTTGATGTATTACGAAAAGCAGAACAGAAAGATGGAAATATACCGAATATCGATGCGGTGCTGCTTAATGGTGGAATGACAAAATTCCATACTATTCAGAAACGCTTGGAAACGCTCTTCGGCTTTCCACCGATTACAGCTAGTGATCCAGACAAAGCTGTAGCAAGTGGAGCAGTTGTCTATCACTATGATTTGCATCGCGGTATTAAACCAGCACGCATTCTCAACGATACTATAGGCATCGAAATGGCTGGAGGTGAAGTTAAACATCTTGTTGAAGCTGGTACAATACTTCCATTACAACCTACACCGATCCCTAATTTAACAGTCAGCGAGGGGGCACTATCGTTAAGACTTCCTTTCTACCTCGGCAGCCGCAGAGACACGCAACTACCTAACCGTCCTATTTTTGAACGAAATGTTCAATTTCAACGTCCGCTTTCAAAAGGCGAACCTATCTTTATACAAGTACAAGTGGATGAACGTGGTATTATGAATGTAGAGGGATGGCTTGAGGCAGATCCAAATGAAAAATTTACAGTGAGCATAGATTCTACCCAACCTATTGCGACAAATAAGGTTTCTAATGGCATCCCTTGTGATCCAACCGAAGTTAACCAATTAGAAACTGATCAGCAGCCAGATAGTGTGGAAGAAGAAACACAATCTATTTCCGAAACCCAGCAGATACTGGATAGGTCACAATTTCGAGGAACACCTGAATTACATGGTGATACCTTAGATGTAAAACCTGAAATAACAGAGATGAAGAAGAACTTCTCACATTATATGAAGACGAGTGATTTCAATCGCAAAAAGGTAATTAACGAACAAGTTATTCGGCAACACAGCAGAATCACCGAAGCCTCAAATGCAGAAGAATTTATCAGACCGCTGCTTGAGAATATCGATTACGCTAATAACTATGGAAAAGGAAAAACAATAGGATTGTTAGGAGACTTAGCAAACCGCTGCTCGAATACAGATATCCTTTACGATATTTATGATGCTGCTGCTGCGTTGAGTATTCCGGAAAAAATTCAATCCCAACATTCCATGGTTATCAAAAATATTGTCACAAACGCCATTAAAACGATTGGGAATACACGATTATCAATTGCAGAATCACACCTCATTAACCTCATTACGCGAGAAATCCCCATTACAGTTCGTCCGATTGCTGTGTATTCTATTGGAAAGTGCTGTTGCAGTGTTAACGCGCTTGAACACTTAAAACATTTAATTGAATACGGAGAAGATACAGATCACATTGCTGTCAATTGGGCATTTGGAAAAATGGGAAGTCGTGAGCATGAGAATCCGCTATCAATTCAAGAATTTGAGTCGGTCATTTCTATTCTCACGGACCAATTGCAAGCCGAATCCCACAACGACGTAAAGCAGAATGGCATCTACGCCCTTGGCGAAATTTGCGACCGACGTGATTGTGCAAACGATGTTATTGACGCGGAAAGAAGTGAAGTTGTTATTCAATTAATTGAGCCTTTCTTAAAAGTCCGGACAGATGGGAGTCTTGCAGATTTGGCGAATATGCAACAGATGAATTCAATTAAAAAAATCGCCGATATATCCATTAACATGATTCGGGGCACTCAGCTTTCGGAGGAACAGTCAGATAGTTTGCGGACAATCCGCACAGAGAATTAGAAAGATTGCATCTACGACGCAGAATTTTCAATCTGAGGATTTAAAGAATTAACGGAAACTAAAGGGGGATGAAGAGTTCAGTGACTCCGGTCTAAAGACTGGAGATTGTAGAATATCTACAGCCGAGTGGGGACCCTGCAACGTGAGACGCTGAATACAGTAACATATCACATAACCTTCAGGTAAATACAAGCAAGATATAGCTATAGGCGTAGATCCCGGCAGTAAGAAAGAAGGATTTACAGTTAAGAGCGCATCGCGCACTTACTTGAATGTGCAAGCAGATGCTCATCACAAAGTCAGTAAAAAAGTTGAGAAGAGACGAGAACTTCGTAGAAGTAGAAGATCGCGTAAGTGTCCAAATAGAAAGAACCGCATGAACCGACTGGCTAACAAAGAACGCATTCCAGCGGGTACGCGTGCAAGATGGGACTGGAAGTTACGCATCTTAGATTGGCTCTCTAAAATGTATCCTGTGACTCATGTATGTGTAGAGGATATTAAAGCACGGACGATAGAGCGTGTTAGGAAGTGGAATCAGTCGTTCAGTCCGCTTGAAGTTGGTAAGAAGTGGTTCTATACTGAAATAGAAAAGTGTTGGACACTTTTGACACTTGCAGGTCACGAGACGAAAGGGATCCGCGATAGCTTAAGTCTGAAGAAGTCATCTCATAAACTTGCTGAGACTTTTGATGCACATTGTGTAGACAGCTGGTGTCTTGCGTATCACGCAGTAGGTGGTGATTCTATAGTTGACAATACTTCAATTTTCTGTATATCGCCTATCCCCATAGAACGGCGCAGTCTCCACAGACAACTCCCTCAGAAAGGTAATAAGCGCCCGCGCTATGGTGGCACAAGTTGTCTTGGATTAAGCAAGGGCACACTGGTGAGGCATATTAAACACGGATTAGGTATGATATGCGGTAAAATGAACAATTATCTGTGTTTACAACCTGTAGAAGGGGGTAAACGCCTGACACGGTCTGCCAAAGCATCAGATTGTAGGATATTACGCAGACTTAACTTTAGATATAAACCGATAACTGTATCTGAAAAGATGCCATAGGAAGATATATCTTTAAACTCACTGTGTTGTAAAAGGAGGCAGGCTTTCCTTTCATGCTAAAACATGGAGTCCCCAGCCTGAAGAATTTCATGGCAACATTGGCAATAAACGGTGGTGAACCTGTCCGAACTGATTCTTATCCGACCTGGCCCACGCAGGATCCTGCCGATATCGAAGCGTTTGAAAATATCTACAAAAGTGGACAGTGGGGTGTTGGTGGACCGAGAGTGCCAGAATTTGCGCAACAATTTGCTGAGTTTCAAGGGGCAAAATATGGCGTTTGCGTCAATAGCGGCACCTCGGCACTCTATATCGCCCTGAAAGCCGCTGGCGTTTGTCCGGGTGATGAGGTTATCACGACACCGTATACCTTCCAAGCGACAGTCGTCGCGATTCTGATGACGCACGCCGTTCCAGTTTTTGTAGACACTGCTCCCGACAGTTTTCTGCTGGATCCTTCCAAGGTCGAAGCCGCGATAACAGAAAAAACGAAAGTCATTTTGCCGGTCCATATTGCAGGATATCCAGCAGATTTAGACGCGCTTGTTGATATTGCGAATCGGCATAACCTTGGGATTGTCGAGGATTGTGCACAGGCTCACGGGGCGGAATGGCGCGGGCGCGGTGTCGGGAGTTGGGGACATTTCGGGTGTTTCAGTTTTCAGTCGTCGAAAAACCTGTGTGCTGGTGAAGGTGGTATCGTCCTCATAAACGATAGAGAGCTCTATGAACGGGCGTATGCATTGCATAACTGCGGTCGCACGCTGCCCGATGCCGAATTCGGAGAGGCAGAGCCCTTCGGTGGTAACTTCCGTATGACAGAGTGGCAAGCGGGACTCCTTCTCTCCCGTTTAACCCGGCTTGAAGCTGAAACCAACTACCGACACAAGAATATGCGATGGTTGGATGGTTGGCTCGGCGAGATTCCGGGCATTAAGGTCACGCCACTTGATCCACGGGCCACACGCGGCGGATGCCACGGTTATAAAGCCATCTTTGACGCTGAGGAGTTTGAAGACATCTCACGTGAGACGTTTCTCCGTGCGATGCGCGCAGAGGGAATACCGATGGGATACTGGTATTCAACGCCTATGTATAGAGCCTCTTTTCTCGCCTCTAATCTTTTCGGTCAGGATCTCAATTATGATGATGTTCATTGTGCTGAAACCGAGAAAATATGTCAAACGGGTCTCTCCTTAAGTCAAAATGTGTTAATGGCGAGCGAAGAGGACATAGAGGATATCATTAAGGCAGCAATTAAAATCCGCCGGAATGTTGCTGAATTAAAGACGGAAACTTCTTAGCGTGCCAACCTTATTAAATTTTTCCACTATCCTTTTGACTTGGAGTGAGTCTATATAGACAAGCCCAAAGAATAGTTTTCAGTGCGATTTTTCTACGAAAAATCTTTCGGTTGTCAGTCTGCCTCGCAGTGAGAGTTACAAGAAGGTTCTGTTAGACGAAAACCTCTTAACTGAAAACCGATGACTGAAAACCGATAACTATTCTTAGCGTTAAAAAATTTTACTATCCTTTTCAGTCTTAAGGAACTCTATATAGGCAAATCCATATAAATAGGAGAAAATCATGTCTAACGAATGGGAAGCCCAGAAGGAAATACGTCGGATGAAGGAGATACGGCAGATTCTGCGGCTATTGGAAACAACAGCACGCCTTATCGAAACTTCAGCGATTACAGACCAATTTTCAGACGGTGAGGAGCGATGTGCTCGACAATTTAACAATGCCCTTAACCTCCTCACTGATCTTGGTGCGGTCCCCGACGGTCTGTTTGAACCCTTAGAAACGGATGCGGCTTTTGGTGATATTTGCTTCGCTTGTCATCAAGTCTCTGCTTACGTTAGAGAGAGCTGCGCTGACGATTTCGACTTCTCGCAAATCAAGAAAACCATTGGCGATGAGTTGAAAGATGTCGGTGAAGTTGTGCGGCAATCGATGCCTTCCTTCCTCAAAGATGTCTGGAGCGGACAACCACGAGAAGATAACGTTGACACCGCCGAGACCGTCGAGGTTACTTCCGACGAAGATGAGGATGAGACATCTGTCGAACAGCGAATTGCCAAGCTTGAAGGACAAATGGAAACTGTTGTGGAGATACTCCAAGAGATCCGGACACAACAGGTTGAACAGAACAAAGAACTTTAGAATAGTTTTCAGTACGATTTTTCTGCGAAAAATCTTTCAGTTGTCGGTTATCAGTTACAAGAGGTTTTTGTTATAGTAAATCTCGTAATTATTTATACACCACCACAAAGGCGAGGATACTAACAGAAACCCCCAAGCAAACTCCCTCGCCTGCAGTGATGGGGGTTGTTCCCTGACGAACTGTAAACATATTTTCGGATTCTACTATAAACGAAAATCTCTTAACTGATAATCATTTCCTCTAACGGCGGAGGAATCTGTTTTGGAAAAGATTGAGAAAGCGTTTAGTGTTGAGAATGGTGGCAGTTTGACTATTGCGTCGGAGTTCGGTGCAATTGATATTCAAGCCGCTGAACAGAATAAGGTTGAGGTTGTTGCCACGAAAGAATCAAAATCTAAATTGGTTAAAGCATCCCAAGAAATGCTTGAGGATTTTGAGTTGGCATTTGAACATGAGGGTTCCGATGTTCGTATTGAAGGAACTTTCAAACGCGGTCGAGAACACTGGCGGAAAAAGTTAAATCGCTTGAAAATCCATTTTCTTGTAACGGTGCCTCAACAGTACAGCGTTGACTTGGACACCTCAAGTGGTGGTATTTCGGTTGCCGACCTTGATGGCAATGTCCGTGCGAAGACCTCGGGCGGCAGTTTGCGTTTAGGGGATATTGCAGGGACAGTGTGGGGACAGACATCCGGCGGAAGTATCGAACTCACATCATGTGGTAGTCAAGCAGAACTGAAAACGTCCGGTGGTAGTATTGAAGTGGTCAATGTTGCGGGTGATGTTCAAGCACGAACTTCAGGAGGCAACCTCCGCTTTGGTGCCGTTCAAGGCTCTATTTGGGGGAAAACTTCGGGAGGCAACATCAAGGTTGCGAAGTGTAGTGGCGGGGCAGACGTCCAAACATCGGGAGGCAACATCATACTGCAGAACGTTGGTGGGAGTGTGAATGCGAAAACGTCAGGAGGCAACATCCACGCCTTTATGATAACGCAACCCGATAGTGCCTGTAGTCTGCACACGTCAGGTGGTGGAATAACCACCATTCTTATCCCGGACATTGCTGTTGACGTAGAAGCCGAAACCAGAGGTGGACATGTCTCAGCGGATTTCGCGGTGGAATCGGTTATTCAAGGGAAGGTTCCGAAAAATAGATTGAAAGGTAGCATAAATGGCGGCGGTCCCTTGCTGAAATTGCGCACCTCTGGTGGAAACATCCGTTTACAGAAAGCAGAAGATTAAACACTTTTTCGGATCAGTAGGGTCATTTATAGTATTGTAGGTTGGGTTGAACGGATTCCATCAAAACCGTAAAAACCAAAGAAAAAACAAACTTTTCTCCAGATACGCCACATCCGCCAGAGACCGAGTGAAACCCAACGTCCTTGTTCTGAAGTGCCACAACTCTGAGGGTATGAAGTTGGGTTTCACTATGTTCTTGAGTGTATAGGGCAGCCTCTTGGATTTGAGGTGTGTTTGGCTCCCCGACATTTGCCCTCTCAACGCCGTTCAACCCAACCTACAGATTCATACTTAAACTGATAACCGATAGCCATTTTACCAGTGTTTGAACGAATACATCCGTTGTTCAAGAAATAACCCTAAAATTGCCCATAGACTCCCCATCACAAATTCGCCGAGCATTGTCCCTAAAAAGAGCGGCAGTGTTCGGCGATACGCACCAATCCCACCGTGGCGAATCAATAGGGATTTTAGCAACCACGCCAGAAATACGGGAAACCAGAGCCTACCGAAGTTCCAATTCCCTGCAAGCGGATACGCTAACGGATGGAGCTGCCACCAGATAAACCGCAGACGCATAAAGAGCGTTGTCAGCGTCAGCGTGATGCCGAAACCAAAAAATCCCATGCGTCCCCAGTCCGTGTCGTTCGGGAGGGTTAACCAGCGTTGTAGATCGCTGAAAGCCTCTTGCCCGCGCCACGTTCCCAGACTGCCATGTCGGTAACCGGCGTGAAGAAACGCAACAAACCCAATAGCTAACCCGATAACTGTCGCACCCCACATCACCCAAAGAATTTGACGCGAGTTAATTCCGCCTCTATCGGCGAGTTTGAATCCTTCCAATTGGTTCGGCATGGGTTGCGAACGGTAATTACGGGTGAACCCATAAAGGAAGGCGAAGCCTGTCAATGTCGGCGGACCAATCTTTCTGGAACCAACAAGCGACGTAAGGAAGAGTCCGGGACCGGCCCGATAGAAGTCCATCGTCGGGGTTCCAAGTTCGGCACGCATCCGGGTGAACGCTAAAACAAGTATGAATTGAATACTGAAAAACCCAAGTACGCCCCACCACGACATCCCTGCCTTTAGACAAAATCCAAACACGACTGCAATACCGAGCAGGAACCCGACAAACGCGCCCCGATAGCCCATCGGTTCATTTGTCGTATCAAGGTTCGTTTTCAAACCTAAAATATTGCGAGCGACCTGCCAGAGATGCTTGTGTGTTATCCAAAGCGCAAAGAAACAGAGTCCAAAGTACGCCCCCGTCGATTGCATGTCAATATGTGGGTAACCCGGTGTCTGATTCAACCCTGTCATCGCGCCGAAAACGAGTTGTGCCTTCCAGAAAAGGTAAAATAACCAACAAGAGAGCGACAAATCCAACGGCATTAAGAAACCTATACCGATAGCGTAAGGGTTAAGATGAATAGGTGTTGAACCGATAGCACTGAGCGGTTTCTCTGTGAACAAGCGTCCGATGTCGTGCCGAATGGGGATACTCGGCACGAAGGGGTAGAGAAAGCTGACCCCATTGAGTAGGTCAAGTCCACATCCGATAGCGAAACCTATCCAGAGGAGTCGGTTTCGGTAGAACCCCGCGTCTTTTGTCATTTCATAAGGGAGCAGGATGATCGGGTAACTCAACTTTTCGTGTTCAATCCACTGTTTACGGAGGATAACACTAAGCATCATCATGGAGAACGCAAGTGCAGAGAAGAAAACCAACCATGCTAACACCGGTGTGAGCCATGCGCGGATGTGCTCCATTTCAAATAGGTTTGAAGTGCCTTCGTAATAGCCAGCTAAAGCGCGTCGATTCATCACGGCAATCCAGTCCGGAATGTATCGGAAGAAGAGCGATTGCCATTCGTTTTCTGGCGTAGCGAACCACGTTGCGTGCCCCAGGACGCACATTGTCGCCTGCAACAGGTCGTGTCCACAAACGACGCAAGCCAGTGTTACCATGAGATATACCGTTAGCATTTCTGCTTGTGTGAGCTGCCATCTTGGGAGATAGCGTGTTAGGAACAGGTTGAAAAGTGCAACGAGGAAAAGCGTAAAGACAGCGTTGAAGAAAATCGCCATCGTGGTCGGGTATTGTGTTGTCCACACGGTCTCTGTCTGAACAACGAGATAGATATTGAGTGGGAGTGTTAGCAAACCTAAGAGGATGGCTCGCCAGGTAACATTTTCGACTAAAGTGCGCGAGGGTGTGTCCATGTTTTCTGTTTTTTTATCACTATAGTAATTATCAGTTATAGTAAAACCTACAATTAATTAGACCTTATAGAAGGGCGAGGTTACAAACCTCGCCAGCGGTGGTGAGGTGTTTTGTGTTTTCCAAAGTGCCCTCTTATTTTCGGGTTCTACTATAAAAGAGAATGCTGTGTCAGGCACAAACACTTCTTTAACTGAAAACCGACAACCGAAAACCGATAACTACTTAAAATGTGCGCTCAATTCCCCAAAAGATCATCTGTTTGAACGCGGGTTCGGAAGGCGCGTCAAGCGGAAATGCGAATTCAACGCGGAATATACCGGCATTGCTGACTTTGGCAAATCCACCGCGTAGCCCGAATCCAACACTCCGTTTCGGTTCTGTGAGATTGAATGTGTAATGTCCATTCCAGATGTAACCGATGTCAGTAAAAGCAGTAGCACTTACGATCAGACCTAAGTTAACAGAGCGTTTGATAAACGGCTTCGCAATGAACGTGGCAACTGCTTCGATCCCTTCATCGAGTTTCCTGAAGAGCGTCCCACCACAAACAGTTCGGCTTTCAAGGCGTAGCACCATCATTTTTTCGCCGTTAAATTGTCGGTAGTTGTAACCTCGCAGTCCGTTGAAGGCTCCGAGAACAACCTGACTTTCACCGCGCCATCCAAATAGCATCTCCGTTTTGAATTCCGCCACAAACGTTTGATGAAAATCGAAAAAACCGTTCTTACGAAATCCTTTGTCGACTGTATAGATCTCGCCTGTATTGAATACATCCGTGTAATACCATGAGGTTTGCGCCTGCAGTATGGAACGCTCAATTCGGGTTGTAAAGTATGTGCCGATATCTATAAGGATTGTGCCTAATATACGGTTTCCTGCTGTCCAACCTGATCTACCGATAAAGTTTGCGTAAGTTTCTGCTTTGTCTGAACCGTATAGAGCGGAGGCCTGTCCGAGTGAGAAAGCATATTCAGACCCGACGAAAAAATCTTCGTCGCGCCCCATCCTTCTGACGAACCGGGTTTTATAGTAGGTGACGCGTTTCCGCCCCAGGGTAACACCCACCATCTTAATGTCGCGGTTTGATGGTGCTGCCATAGAGTTATGGCGTTTCTCAATCAACACGTACTTTGAACGGCGTGAGGTCGCCCAAATCCCAATATAGTTTTGCCGTTCCCGGTCCCCGAAATATCGGCGGACTCTCCCGGCTACGCCTTGAAGATTCACCTCAAATCTATCTGTCGCTTCTAACCTATCGGAGAGCGGGATCATTTCATACCATGCGAAATCACCTATTGCTTCTGAGAGACTAAACTTCGCGCTCCATCGGCTCTTCAGCGTATATTGTGGACGCTCAAGCACGACTGCCCATGAATCTCCCTCGCGTTTTTGAATGTAGGCACCATCAAAGTTCCAATGTGAGCTGAAAACGCGGGGCATCCTATACTTCCATGTGAGTAGACTCTTCGTCTTCTCGCCGATCTCACTAATTCGCTGATACCGGACTTCAGTGTCATGACCAGAACCGAATACATTGGATTCTCGTATCCCTAAAAGAAATGTTCCACCCTGACTATTTAATGCGGGATCGAATGAAGGGAGCGGCGGCGACCAGAGTTCTGTGATATTGACATGAACCTTAACCGTGTTCGCATTGGCATTCCAGAGCGACTCAATCCTTGCAGCTCCGATATAAGTCTTGTCTCTAAGTATTTGCTCGCTCTCTTCTTTATCCGCTTCTACATAAGTGTCCCCGACCTCAAACAGGAGTTCGCGGAGGACTACGTCTTTTTTGGTTTTTTCGTTACCGGATAAAGTAATTTCCCCGATAGTGCCTTCATCAATTTCAATGCCGAGATAAATACCGTCCGCGAATTTCTTCGCAGAGATTTGATCCTCACCGACACGTGCGAAACGGTACCCGTTTTTTCTATAGAAGTCTGTAATCGCTTCAAGGTCTGATTTCAGAACCTTTTCATCGTAAACACGCCACACATCTGTCTGCATCAACGCGCGAATTTCCTGTTCAGAGAACGATTGGTTTCCATCGATGACGAGGCTACGTACAACGCTCGCTTCATCTTTTAAAGCGACGCTTTTAGGCTGTGCAGCGTCTACCGTTTCTGCTGAAGTTTTTACTTGTATACTTACGCTAAGCAAGACGATTAAATATAAAACACGAAACGAGCGCGCAACATACCAAAGATGTTTCATTAGTTTTCACCTGCCGTGCGTCCGCTTTCGCCTCTTCCTTGTAACGGCTGGGAACCCCGGTTTGAGAGAAAACTTTCGAGGAGCATTAGGCAAACAACTAAGATCAGCAATTCGCCCCAAATTTCCCTGCCGTGTCGATTGATGTTGTAAGCGTCGGCTTCTATCGCCACTCCCTCGGTTTCCTGATTTGTTGCTGTTTGGGCACCGACCCGCGCTGCGGCGCGTTCCAATGGAATCCCTGTTAAGTCGCCTTCGGTGGTGTCAACGTTAGCTGCAAAGAAGTCTCGTTGGATCCTGTTTTGCGTTTGCACTTCAACCTGATAGATACCGGGACGTTCTATGCCTTGGAATCGTAGTGTACCATCTTCAGCAATTGGCACCACTATGCTATCGTCTATATCGGAGGTATCATCGTTCCATTCGCCAACTGTTCTCTTTAGGCGAATAGACGCTTTCCCCCCGGCACTTTGCGGATAACTTGCTGTATAGGTGTCGCCGATATGTCCTTCCCATGCTAAAAGGTTGTTCCTTGCTGTCGCTGCATAAAGCACGCTCTGTTGAAGCATTGGAAGGAAATACGGATTAACAAGTAGGTCATTTGTATAAGCTGTGGTGGTAGATGTCGTCGCCTGTTGTGTGAGGAGTCCACAATTATAGAGTAGTACAATACTCGTGCCTTGACTTCGTTCAACGAGAAAGGGGGTATCGTCCCCGAAACGGGCAATGACGTTGGATTCCGACAAAGGGTATAATGTCACACCGTTGTAAAACTGTGGTGCGTATTGCGTAGAAAATCCTTCGCTTGAAAAGACATCGAAGACAGGATGTTCTTCCTGATACGCGTGAATCCGTTGTGGTGGTGTCCATGTCAGCGCACCACCAAGTTGGGCAGGCGACCAAACGTCGCTAAGTTGGTTGTAACTTTTTGCATCACTGCGGCTGCTCACGAAGGCAATGATACTTTTGCCGTGACGGATGAATTCTTGGAGTTGCGTGTTCGTCTGGCGAGAGATTTTTGGCACATCCGCGAGAATGATGACATCGTAGTCTTCCAATGGGAAGGTCTCAAACTCGGCGGGTGTGCATTGCGTTGGTAAAATCATTGTATCGGCTGTTGGTGATCGACGGGCGTTAGGAAAATCTCCTTGCTGATTGTTGACTGCTGATTGCTGAAGGTTATTTTTATGTGGGTTTAGTGCTAATGTTAGGTATTCCGTCTGTTCTCCCACGCATAGCACACGCACTTCGCCAAGCACATTCAAAGCGAAATAACGCCGATTGTCAATGTTGAGCCGATCCTCTGTTAATGTAAAGTAACCGATATGCGTGCCGGGTGTAGAAAAATTGTGTATTAAAGTCGTATTCAGTGATTCGTTTGCTCCGACAGAAAAACTCATAGATTTTTGTTTTTCGCCTCCAATGAACAATGTTAGTATATCTTCCTCCAAGGGTGCTACTGAATGATTCACAGTTGTCACATTCAATTGGAGTGGTAAATTTACGCCTATTAGTTGATTGGAGGGACGAATTTCTTTAATACTTGTGTTATGTGCTTCACCTTTAGTAACGGGAATCAGAGAAATACGAGCACTGGAACGATTCGGGAGCCGACTCCAGTTCTGCCATCCGTTCTGGGTGAAGTCTGAAATTAAATAAATTTCTTTGTTCAGTTGTTCTGACTCAGCGAGGATTTCATGGGCGAGTTCAATGCTGGGTTGAACGTTTGTGGTACGGTAAGAGACTGCCGTATCGTTAATGGCTTCAGTGACACTCTCAACATCCGGTGTGAGTTGTCGAAAGACAGGTTTGGGGATGTCTGACATTAATATAAGCGCGGCACTGTCACCGTGCCGCAAAGTGTTGAGGATATCAGTTGCCAAAGTTTTCGCTTTCTCAAACCTAACGCCATCGATGTCTTGATACGCCATACTGTAGGAATTATCTAAAACGATAACAAGATCGGTTTTCGCTCGCACAGATGCGATCGGCAGTCCAAGTGTCAGAAAGGGGCGTGCTAAGGCAAGCGCGATGAGCGCAACAATTAGCATCCGCAAAAATAGAATGAGAAGTTGTCGGAGTTGGAATCGGCGGGCGTTTTCGCGATGTGCCGCTGTAAGGAACATCAGACTGCTGAAATCTATTGTTACAACGCGGCGACGGTTCCAGAGATGGATAATCAGTGGGATACCAGCGGCGAGAAGTCCGAAAAGGAAGAGCGGATTGAGAAATGCCATCAGTAGTTATCAGTTATCAGTTGTCAGAGGACTGGTTGTCAGTTATCAGTTTGCCTCGCAGTGAGAGTTAAGAGTAAGAAGTCGGGAATCGGAGTTTCCTCCTACAGGTTTCATGCAGGGTGCCTTTTTTTCAAAATGTAAACTTATTTTCGGATTTTACTATAAGATATTATCGTCTGAAATGCTAACGGTTTCAAAGAAGATTTGGGTCTATCAGGAACTTCTTTAACTGATGACTATTCAACGATGGCAATTTCAAGTTGATTGAGCGTATGGAAAACACCTTCAGCGAACTCCATGAGGTTGTCCGACTCCATAACGCTACCACCGAGTTGAATATGGTTCGCGTCGGCGACGACTTGGTCCAATGTTGGATCCATTTGTATCCATCTGCCAACATAGACTTCTGGCCAGAAATGGTAGTAAAAAGCATCTTTTGCGAATACAATACCGGAGCAGATCCGTGCGGGTATTCCAGCAGTACGTGCGAGCGCAATAAAAAGGACGGTGTGTTCTGTGCAATCTCCAGAAAGTGATTCCAGCGTCGTTAGTGATGATCCGAAACCTCCACTCATTCTTTTGTCGTTAATTGATGTATAAACCCATCGACATAATTTTTCCGCAGCACTCCATGAATTGACTTCACCCCCCAAAATCTCCTCAGCTTTCGCCTGAATATCGGGATGATCGGCTTGAATATAGGCACTTGCAGCCAGAAATTCATCTTCTACATTCTGAATGGGTAGGTTCGGACAATCCTCCGCTACGATTGATGGGACTTCAATGGAAAGTTTACCGGCGTGTGCATTACTTACTTCAAGTTTCTGTTGAGGGTTAGACCTAAAAACTTCAGCGATGTTCCCTGTTGAGAGTTTCACTTCTGCCTCAAGGTGTTTTGCTCTTGGCGTAGGACGTTTGCCGGAGGGGAGGATACGGGTTTTTAAGATAACATCAACTTCTTCTGTCTCACCAAGGGCAGTTTCCTTGTCGGTTTTCATGGTTACCATGGAAAGTCCCATCAACGGCACCTCTGTCCGATAGTTTACGCCGTCGGTATCAATCCACAGCTTGGCAGTAATGCCGTTCATCATGTCCATTGTCTGACGCAAAACATAGACCTGCTTTTCCTTGGACTGATAGGTTATGGTCTCTTTTCCTAAAACCTCAATTTCTGTTTTCACCGGCTTCAGCAGATCGAAACTGAATATATGAAAAGTCCGTTTATCACCTATTTTAAGTGCTTTCTGGCTTAACAGTGATGTCACACCTATGTGTTCAGAAATAGTATCCGATGGCACCGGAATTTCTGATTCAGTGGTTTCACCGTTGAGTATTGTTTTAATGTAGGCAACACCATCCATAATTGACCCCTCGACCTGTTTTAAACCGGATTCGTTGGAAGTTGAGAGGAAGTGGCGCGGCATTGCGTCGGGACCCGTATACTCAACACGCGTACTTTCAACTGTCACACCCGTCCCGAGTGCCTTAAAATTCATAACTATATCAACTTTGTTTCTGTCTACCATTTCCCCTTGATACTCAGATTTTTCTGTAGTTGTATGCATATAACCGATCTTGGTGTTCATCAAGGTGAGGCTGTACCAATGTTCTTGCGGGTTTTGTGTCATATTCTCAGATTCAATCAGTTTTTGGAGTTTCGGATTTTGTGCGTTGCTTGTATCAGTAATTTTACCGCGGACGGTTCCTCCATTTACAACCTTTCCCTGCGCTAAGGTTACAACCTTTCCCTGCGCTAAGGCGACACTAACGGGCATAGCGACACAAGCGATTACCGCTAACATAAAACTTAAACGGGTCATCTGTTATGTTTCTCCTTTGGGGGATTTGTTTAATGGGTGAGAAAGTTTTGAGTGTTTGTTGTATTTTCTACAGTGTTACAATTATACCCAACGGATACGCCTATGTCAAATCTTTCGAGGTAGCACTCGCAGTTGTAACATGCTTCGTGAACGGAGCGGTTCTCTGAACGAGGATAAAACGCTATACTCGCTTTGCCATCGCGACCGTATGGGTGTGACGCTGTTTAACTTTTTGATAGTTCCCGAATATGCGCAAGAAGTTGCGTTTGATGAACGCTCGGAGTCCTGAGATGGTAACAACATAGAGTCGTCCATCGGGTTTAAGGTGCTGTTTCGCGTCGGTAAGAAAAATCTGTAGAAGTTCCTTGCCGACGTTAGCAGGAAGGTTGGAGGTAATGAGATCGAATTGAATGTCCGGAAGGTGGCTGAATCCGTTGCTCAAGAGGACATGACAGTTCTGGAGTCGATTCTGCTGCACGTTTTTGTGCGCGTAATCGACTGCTACAAAGTCCTTATCGACCATATAGACGGTTGCCGTTTGTACACATTTAGCGAGTGTGATACCGATGGCACCGTATCCGCATCCGAGATCAAGACAGGTATCATTCTCTTGGATGTCCAGATGTTCGATCAATAGTTGTGTTCCAGCATCAATTGCTTTCGGTGAGAAGAGCCCCCACGTTGCGGAAAAGGTCAGCGGTACACTGCGCAATTCGGTACGGAACTCAATTTCTCGTGAGGGAACATCTACTGCCATTTTATTAGGACTCCGAGCGCATCACCTGGCGTATTCCAGAGAAGGTCAAAAGCAGCTTTCGCCTCAGTATAATGGAAACGATGGGTGATCATTTCAGACGCAAGGATCTCACCGTTTTGTATCTTTTGCAAGGCGCGTGCAGCGATCTGTGAACGGGGTTCGTCCGTTAAGATACCAGCGACGAGGCGTTTACTCATTATTTTCGAGGCGTGTAAAGGGAGCGGGCCCTGTTGATAGAGCGCAATAAGTTGGATAATACCAAACTGACGCGTCATATCTTGCGCCTGTTCAAAGGATTTGACCCCGGCGTACCCGCCGACACAATCTATGACTAAATCTGCACCTTTGCCATCGGTAAGGCGACGGACTTCTTCAACCGGGTCTGCCTCGTCAGCGTTTATGACGACATCAGCACCGAGCTGCGTTGAAAGTTCACATCGGAGTGGCAATGCGTCCACGGTAATAATCCGCGTAGGGTTATAGCCACGCAACACCTGCATCATCAGGCTTCCTACCAAGCCTTGTCCCAAAACAACGACCGTGTCTCCTGCTTTCACGCCGGACGAGTCCGACCAAGCGACAGCACTCGTGGCGAGTGGGAGAAAAGTTCCCTCTTCAAAACTGACACCGTCAAGGAGCGGGACAATACGTCCATCAGTTGCGTTAGGTTCAGCGACGGCATATTGCGCATGCGGTGCGACGACCATAACGCGCTCTCCAACCTGATAGCCTGTTATCTCAGCCCCAACAGTGTCCACAGTGCCTGTGAGTGAGTATCCCATAATTGAGGGCGGGACTGCTTCTTCTCGGATGTATCGTCGAAACAGTTCGGAGCCGCGGCTAATCAACGTTGTATCCGTCTCCACTCGAACTTGGTGCTCGTTTATCTCCGGTATCGGCACTTCTTCAAGTTGGATGTTGCCGAAACCTTCCGGTTTGGTTACCTGAAGCATATCGATTTTACCTCCAAACGTAGGGACGAGCCATGTAATACAAGGAATGGAAATGTAATACAAGGAATGGATTTAGTCTCTCCCCAGACTAAATCCGGTCTATTCAAAGACCAAATCCCTTCGCCTCTACTGCAAACGTTTAACTAAATCCTCACGCGTAACAGGTTCGTCCAGAGACATCAGATAGATATGGAAAGTATCGCTTCTATCGGAAACAAACGCGAGGTGCTTTCCGTCTGGTGAAAAGGTGGGTTGGATAGATCTACCGATGTCGTTGGTTATTCGCCGTTCATTTTTGCCATCTGCGCCAATTAGATAAATTTCCCAATCGCCATCCCTCGCGGAGACATAAGCGATTGTTTTTCCATCAGGGGAGACACTGGGGTTGTAACAATCGTAGCGATTTGGATTGAAGTGCTTCTCGTTTTGCCCATCAATGCCTATCGTGTAAAGTTGATTCACTTCATTTCGCGATGAGACAAACATAATGCGTTTTCCATCGGGAAAGAATGTTGGGCTTCCGTCATCAGTTTCGTTAAAGGTGATGCGTTTGTGTTTGGTCTTCTCTGGGGTAAGTTGGTCGAGATCAACACCCTCCAAATCGAGAAGGTATAATTCCAAATTTCCATCTGCATTGGATTCATAAACAACCAAATCTCCAATAGGTGACGTGCGAGGCACGCGGGCACCAAAACTTACAGGCAAAACGCATCTCGTTATTTTGCTGTGAATGTGTGTCACATAGAATCCAGCGTAGATCGGCGTAGAACCGCTACTTTGGATGACAACTTGAACCTCACGAGATGACTTGGGTTCACTGCTGTAAAACAGATAATTTGGAACCGTGAGGAATGCTGGCGAACTATCGTTGAAATCTGTTGTGAACGTCACACGGCGTTTGATGCGTCCGTTTAGGTCCATTAAATAGATTTCACCGTTGTCGAGTCGGAACGATGCGAAGGCAATTTGTGTGCCATCTGGTGAGAAGGTGGGGGAATAGTTATCTGAATCGCCGCGGGTCAGTCGCTTTGCGTGATAACTGTCGCCAACAAGTTCGATAATTTTGCGCAGGACATTCGGATCTGGTGTGCTCCGTTGAACAAGCCGTAGCACACGGAAGGCAGAGTCTCTGTCCCCGAACCTTAGATAGGTGCGCGCCAACTCAAGCCGTGCTGTAATCCGTTCTTCGGGCTGTGCGGCGTAGAGTTGTGAGGCTTTTCGTAACTCAACAACGGCATCATTGTAGCGTCCCAAGTCATTGTAGGCTTTCCCGAGCAACATCCGCGCCTTCGGTTCCTCGGGTGCTGTCTCTATAAAAGCCTCCAGTTCCGCCACTGCGTCTTGCGGGGTTCCGGCGTTCAAGAGTTCCTCGCTCTTTTTCAGGACTGCTGTATCATCTTGGCACCCCATCATTAAGACAACGAGGAGAATGCCGCATTGAATTATTATTTTCTTCCAATCTTCCAATCTTCCAGTCTCCCAATCTTGATTTGGACAGAAAATTAATTATTGGTGTTTTCTAATTCTGCGCCTGCCTCGCCATCCGTCTCCAACTGCATAGAACCAACATAAAATCCCTTGAATGGACGCGCTGATTTTCAATTTCCAAGAAGGACGATACATCAACTTTTCCCCATCGTCAAACGTCCAAATGTGAATTGCGTAAGACTCCTGTCCCTCAGAATCCCCTGCGCTGTCCGATGTAGGGTTCTCTTTCGCAGCGGGTTTAAACCGCATTAAATCGCTCCATTCCGTTACCGGTAGTGAATTGACGTAAAAAATACCGAGGGCGGAAGCAAAAACGATAAGGACAATAATTCCTTTCGCTGATTGCCCCAGGTATAGCTGACCGAGTCCCGGTAGAAGTGCGGATAATATCATCGCAACAAAGGAGGGGGTAGGAGCAGGTTCACCTTGCGTATTGGATCCAGTATGGACATTTACCGGTTCTGCCATTGATTAAGACTCTCCTTGTGCGACGAGGTAGACACCGATACAGATAATCAAAGCACCTATTATGCGGGTCTTGGGGATGGATTCCTTGAACAACATCCAAGAAAACAGAATTGACAGTACATACCCGAAGCTTAACATCGGATATGCTATACTCAGTTTAACACGCGACAGGATAACCAGCCACACGAGTGTTGTGAAACCGTATATTGCGATCCCGCTGAGGACATAAGGGTTGAGAAACGCCTGTGTCAGTTTCCCTAACGCGTCCCGAAGGCTATTGACACGACCTACCATATTCATGCCCTGTTTGAACAGGATTTGTCCTATTACTGTTAATAAAACATTGAAGAATAGCAGTGTAAAATCTTTCATGGCTCTATTATATCACACCTTGATTCTTTTTACAATTTTTTAACTTGCCGCAGCGCAGGGCTATTTAGTTTTCCCGTCTGGACACTCATTTTCAGCGCTAACCCTTGTCGCTCAGACACGGGAACCCCTTGTAGCATAGACTGTTAGTCTGTGCGTGTATAGGGCGCAAACTAAAAGTTTACGCTACAAAAGACAAAACTAAATGACTCTGTGTCGCAGCGTGGACTTTTCCGTTCTTGACAGTTGTAGGCGTAATTTGTAAACAAGGGAATCTATAGCCGTAAGGGTATCTATAGACGCGCTCCTTTACAATACCGAGGAGTTACTCCCTTAATCATTGATACCGAATAAAAGGTGTGTCTTTTTCATTGATTCTCCTGTCCCCCTTGTATGAGGCGTTCAAAGTGTGTTGCGACCTCTGGATCTGACTCCTTGAGTCTACGAAGCCCCTCTTCAGGTCCGTAACGATCCAAAGTTTGCATCGCGGTGTTAAAACGCTGTGGTGAAAAACGTTGACGAAGATTTTTCTCAAGTTCAACGATGGTCGGCAGTTTAGAGGCTGCTGGAAATGATTGTTCGAGGAGTTTAAGAAATTCAGCCTCAAGTTCAGCATCGCTTTTGAGGAGATTTTCCATATCCTTTAAAGTGGGTAAGGGATCCTTAGGAACAGATGGTGGTTCTTCACTCATCCGCTCACTATCTTGCGGATCTTGAGATGCCTCAGAAAGCGTTGGGGCATCAGGAAAATCACCCTCTGTTTCTGTCGGTATGAACATCTCATTGTTTTCCACAATAGTTGACGTATCTGTGGGCAACGGGACAGGATTTTCGCTGACAGTAACTGCCCATTTCCCGAATTCATGGAAGTCGCCATCAAAATACTCCATAACCCAGGCGATGTTTTGTTCTTCGTCGACAAAATCCTGAACGGCTTGTTGAAACGCTATGTCGCTTTCAGTGAAGATATTGGACAACTCCTGGCGCATTTGTGGTTCAAGATCCACGGCGGTTTTTGCTGGAAAGTGTTCGGTAAGCGTGTCCTGAAATAGTGCACGTACTTTGCTTTTGTCAGTCTTTATTCCTTGGGATTCATAAAAATCATAAAAATCGGTAAGACTGGTTGGATTGGTCTCTAAAAATGCTGTGAACTCTGGGCTCTCAAGAAGTTGCATCCATTCTTGCAAATCTGGAGAGGCACGTTCTTCTTCTGTATAAATGAGATTCAGCATCTTTTTTACACGGGAGACTTTGTTAATTTCTGCTGCCTTTTCAGGGGGTTCTGTTGTGTTTTCATGTCGTGGGGCTTCTCCAGAGACGACAGCGTTCGGGGCGACTTGTGGCGCGTTCTGTTCTCTTTTCCAGAAGAAGTACCCCGCTATCGCCACGAGTATAATCCCAATGATTAGAGAATTTTTCCACATAATACGCCTCCTACATTGTTTGGAGTTCAGGGTGTTTTTCTCCCTAATTGAAAGAAGATTCCGCATTCGGAAAGTTTCTGATTAGTGTACTCGGCAACACGCTCCGTCTAAATAGACTACAGGTTATAGAGATACGTTACTTTAACGACGATGACACGATTTTCCAACTGTAACGCGCGACGGGAGGATGCATCAACCGGTACATCCCCCCAAGCCTCGTTATATGCAATAAAAAAGTGGCTTTTGGGGCTATATTCCCACCCGAATAGAAGACTGAGTAGGTAACTTTCATGAATCTCGGTAGATAATGGACGTGCCCTGCTCGCTTGCGCAAACATTCGGAGAAATGATTCACGTGTGAATAGGTATGTCGCACGCAGCGAACTAACGAAAAATCTGCCGTCAATGGCACCTTCTAAATCAAGGCTCTGTGCATAGCTGCTGTCTAATTCTATGGAAAAATTGCTCTGTGGACGTAAGGTGGATTCAAAGGAGAGACCCCGCTGTTTGCCTGCTTGTTGTCGTCCAAAGTTAAAATAGTCCGCGAAGTCCATGCTAATACCGATAGCAATCGGATATGTAGAGTTGGTATCCATCTCAAACCCGTATCTGTCTGCCGTAAATACTTCGGTGAGTTCAACCTCCCGACTTCGGAAATAATAGACGTTAATGTCATCTAAGAGGATTTCCCTGAAGTCCATCCCGATGTCCGCCCCTGCACTCCACCTGAGCAGGTCTTCATCGAATTCAGGTGCCAGAGACAGGTCTGGGTTCCGCAGCCCCCATTCAGTAAAATACGCTGGTGTGTAGAGGCTTTGGGAAAGACGGGTGATTATACCAGAAAAAAATTGGTGCTTTCCCCAGTGTGGAGAATAGGAAGTCCGCATATAAACACGCTGCCAGCCACGGTTTTGTTCTTTCCGTAGAAATCCCGTCTGATTGATCTCAAAGTGTGGCGCGACCCGTTCAAATCCGATACCGCTGCTCCAGAGATAGTTGCGTTGTGCAAAGTCAACAGTATAAGCGAAATTATCGCTATCCTCGCCCGGATGGAAACTACTCGCATATTGTCCCGTGAGGTGATAAGTCTTGCCCAAGGCGAGGTTCATATCAATACCGCCCACTCGACTGTGTTCCCAACGGTCATTGCCGGGCTGTTCCTTATTCACGAATAGAATTCCGACGTTTGAACGTTTGAGGATGTCGCGTTTAACGCGGATTGCAGAGAACCATGCCTCCTCCTTTTCGGATGAAGTACTATCAGAAAACCTAAATTCACCGGTTTGATTTCCCAAGACGCCGATGGAATAGTTCCCAACTTTACCAGTGAGTTTACTGCCCCAGAGAATATTGCCACGACTCCCGATCCGACGGCTGAACATCAGGTCATACGGCGTTTCAAAAAAACTGTTTCCTTCAACAAAAAATGGGCGTTTTTCTGGAAAGCGCGTCGGAAAACGCGTCAAATTGATCTCCAGTTGATCTGCTTCGACCTGCGCGAAATCGGGGTTGACAGTGACGTTCGCCTTCAAAGCACTCGTGAGACTGTATTGCACATCCAAACCCGTTCCGAGTTGTCGCGTTAAATTGGTATCGGCAGCGTCCATACCGCCGCCTAAAAAATAGGGCGAGATTTCAAAGTTCTTTCCAGTCTCAATACCTTGGATGCTTACGATGTGTCCTAAATCGGACATTCGCGTGACAACACCGGCTTGTGTCAACTGTTTCCAAACTGTAACCTCGCTTTTCCGGCGGTTTACCCGTTCCACATCAAAACCCCAAATCTGTGTCGGCTTGTCAGTGAACCGAAAATTTGAGAAAGGGATTTTGAACTCGGCACTCCACCCCGATTCATCAATATTGCTTTCAACCCACCAAATCCCTTTCCAGTTGCTGTCGCGTTGTGTGTCCTCATATCGATAATTATCGCTTTGAACACCCGCTGGATTGGTAGCGAATTTATAGCCTGTGCGATGATCGTGGTGTGGGTCAATGAAGAAAGAGATGACATCCGAGGCGTAGATGTCGCCGCGTCGCGTCATTCGATTGATGATCTTGTTGGGTTCGGCATCGTAGCATCGGAATGCGACATAGATGTTATGCACATCGTAAGCGATACGGAACTCTGTGTCATCGGTTGCGGGATTACCGCGTGCCGGTTCGAGTTGAATAAAACCGCTGCGCGGTTCTGCTTGCTGCCACGCCTGATCGTCTAATATCCCATCAATTTGCGGTGGCTCGCCTACAATTCGGTAGGCTGCAACGACGTGATCGCCTGTTCCTTCTGGATGTGCAAGGAGATGAAGTGCCACCCTTTATTTAGACCGAAATTTCGCAAAGTTAAGAGAAGGTTTTTCTTTGAAATTCAAGAGGTGTCAGATACCCTAACGCCGAATGTGGGCGTTTCTGGTGATACACCTGTGTGATAAACTGCCCGATGCGTTGTCGAGCCTCGGTAATATCCTCGTAGTCATTGAGGTAAACTTCTTCCTCCTTGAGGGTTCGGATCAACCTTTCGGCATACCCGTTCTCCCAAGGATGCCCGCGACGTGCTAATGAAATCTGAATACCGTGTTCTTTGAGCGTCGAGAGATAAGCTGTTGAAAGATATTGCACGCCTTGATCGCTGTGATGGATCTCCGGAGCCCCGCTTTCAAAGAGTGCCTCTTGTAGCGGTTTCAACGTCAGAGATGTATTCAAATGTGGGCTGACCTGCCATCCCCTGATCATTCGGGTAAAGATGTCCATGAGCACAGCGACATAGATGAAGCGTTTCTTGAGACGGACGTAGGTAATATCGCCCACCCAGACTTGATCGACTCGAGAGATCTCAAGGGTCTGAACTCTATTAACCCAAGGCTGTTGACCTTCAAAGGATCTTGTGGTTTGACAGACGCGTTTCACCGAAACCGAGAGGTTCTCTTCTTTCATCAACCGGGCAACACGTTTATACCCGACAGTGTATCCTTGACGCAGTAGCATCTTTGTAATACGCCGATACCCATACGTGGGATACTCCGCTGCTAACTGCTGTATTTCAGCTCGCAAAACGTCTTCAGACGGATCGCTTTTGGGTTGATAATAGAAGGTGCTCTTATTGAAACCCAGCACCTCACAAATCTGTCGCACCGAATACTCCTTGCGCAGCGTCTCAACGATGTGTCGCTGTTGAGATGGATTCAATCCAACAACGTCGATGCTTTTTTTTGGATTTCCAACGCCAGCGTCAACCTCCCAACGAGTTGCTCAAGTTGAGCGATGCGTTCCACAGAGGCATCAGAGTGCTTCTCTGGAGATTCAAAAAAGGTTTCGGCATTTTCAAGAAACTGCCGTTTCCACGTTGAGACTTGGTTTTCGCTGAGGTTATGCCGGCGACACAGTTCCGCTTGTGAACTTTCATCACGGAGGGCTTCAAGCACAACTTCTGCTTTAAACTTAGCAGTGAATCTTCTTCGTTTCGCCATCGGAATGCTCCTTTCAAATAGATTGTCATTGTAGCACAATCTTATATTAGAGAGTGGTCTAAATTTCCGGTGGCAGTACAAGAAGTGTTGGATATGAGATCGTTAGCAGTAGGGCAATTATGAGTCTTGGCATGCGTTTAATTATAGTGGAAATCTGCCGTGTTGTCAAATGTCGTCGTTTTCAACGAATTTTCCCATCTTCACTGGTAAAGTTCCCAATTTCAACTTCTCCAATTTTATAGTAAATCCCGTAATTACCTATACACCAAAGGAAGGGCGAGGATACAATCCTCGCCAGCGGCCGTGAGGCTCTTGTTTCCTGACGAACTGTAACCATATTTTCAGATTTTACTATAAAAGTAATGTCAAATGCGAAAAATTTGTTACTTTTCCTTGAAAAAATCGTTAAATTTCTTTAAAATTCTTTAACATCAGTTAGAGAGTTAGTTTTTAACCCTTTTTGTCATATTTGTATATCTTAAACATTCCCATCAGCACACCTTGTGCGACTTCAATGAAGAAGGATATAGGACAATGGTTGAACTTACACAGAAGGACATCGAATTTTTCAAAACAGAGGGTTACTTAGTGAAACGGAACGTCCTTAACCCGGAATTGATGGAACGGGCACGGACAAGGCTTTGGGACGGCGCGCCCGAAGGACGCAGACGTGACGACCCCGACACTTGGATAGGTCCCTTTACACCTGAAGAAGAAAACGTTGACAAAAACAATAATCGACGGGGTTTCCGTTGGAACTTCCGTGAGCCGGGTGGTGAAGATTGGATGGTCCAACTGCTCGCAACCGACCCAAACGTCTGGCGGATGGCAGAGCAGCTTTTGGGTAAAGGGAATTTAGTGCAACCCGACCGTGTGCGCGGTATCTATTGCACGCTTCCTTACGGTGATGTGCCTAAAAAATCAATTGGGTGCCATGTAGACGCGCATCCATTCCATCTCGGTGCTGTCGGTTATATTGACGATGTGCCACCCGAAGGTGGTGGGTTTACTGTCTGGCCCGGGAGCCATCAAGTCTTCTATTACGATTACCACTCCCAATACAAAAACGAACCGACACCACAATACGATGTTGACCGTGAGCGCATCAGCAGAGGTCCAGGCGTTGAATGCTACGGCAACGCGGGGGATGTCGTCTTCTGGCATCATCGCATCGGGCATGCTGCTGGTCATAACTATTCACAGCAGATTCGACAGGCAGTCCTGTACGACTTCCGCAAGACAGAATTAGAGCAAACGCAGGAAGAACCACCAAACAAAGATATGTGGCGCGACTGGCCCGGCATCAAAGCGTTGGAAACTGACTAATCTATCATTCGGTAGGCGTGGTTCTTGACCGCGCCTACCTCATCCTATCTCAAATCCAATTCTTTCAACGTCCCTGCCATCATATCGTGAGCAATCTGTGCCTTTTCCATCCGCATGTGCGGAAACGTTTCTACCGAGATATACTTATCGTAACCGACTTTCCCTAAACTCTCCGCAAAGGTCCGAAAATCTAATTCATCTCCCTCTTCACCCGGAATCAGAAAGGTGCTGTAGGGGTACATGCCTGTCACGCCTTTTACATGGCAATGCGCGGTGAGCGGTCCCAGTTTTTCGGTAACTTCAGCGATGTCCTCACCGAGATGATAGAAATTGGTGATGTCGTTGAGGGATTTCAGTGCGTCGGAGCCGACGTGTTCAATCAGAAGCGTCACTTTTGAAGAGGAATCAATTGTCGTTGCCTCGTGATTGTGGATGTTCATTGTGATGCCGAGTTCCTCGGCACGTTGGCAGATCGGTTTCAGCACGTCAACGAGGAGTCGCCATGCGAAAGGGTCGCCGTTCTCGCCACCATATCCAGTGAGAAAGTTAACACCACCTGCTCCAAGGGCAACTGCTACATCTTGAAGCAGGGCGTAATGGTCAACTGCACCCTGCTGGTCTTCCACCGCCAGTTGGTAGAGTCCTCCCCCTGTAAACGGATTGATGACAGAGACCTTTAAGCCGCTGTCGCTTACCATCGTTTTGACTTCTTTGAGCAAACTGTCGGTGACTTCGCCGGAGGGGATATGTGCTTCTGGTCCGCACATCATCTCGATTGCATCGTAGCCTGCATCGGCGAGGATTGTAATAACTTCTTGTAAGGGGATATCTTTCATCCCACCTGCATGATAAGAGATACCAATCACTGTTATTCCTCCTTTACTTGTTCACTTTTTGTCCTTCCTGTTATATCCCAGATATGTCCGGTCCCGTTAACGTGGCCACTGGCAAGCGTAATACTATCAGGGACAACGCAATAGTGTCGATGGCATCCTGCCATTTCTGGTGGAAATCCTTTCCGAAAGTAGCAAGATGTGTGTATTCTTAGGTTAATACGGGGCATCCCTTAGCAATATGAATATGGCTTTATCCCCAATGTAGAGTAGGAGTACATCAAATGCCGCACAGATCAACACAATTAACACGAAAATCCATTTTTTCCTTTTCAGGGTTTGCCCGGGCAGTGTGTCGCTCTTACACCATCGAATACGTTCACAGCGGAATCGTCTCAGTCTCATCGCCTTCTCCTTTCAGGGCAGGGCATGGACTTTGCTGTTTATCCCTATAGAGACCTTCCAACCTTAACAGGACTTACGCAAATTGAGAAAATATCGGACCTTCAGACGGAAAAAATCAATAATTTCCGTATTTAAACCCCCTAAATCCCCTTATCAGGGGACTTTAAGAGGAAGTGCGTAAGTCCTACTTAAAAAGATAGAAGAAGCAACTTTTGCAGCACGAAAACAAAAAAGCCGAATCCTCCTACAGGTTCAGCAATTATGTGTTGTTGTTTTTCCTCAAACGAATTCAAACGTTAGGTTCTTCTTTCTCTTCTTGTGGCTTCATCGCTCTCTCACGAGAAGCGAACCGTCCTGCGTCGCGCACATAAGTTTTTCATCGTCCGTTGAAAACGTCAATTCCCGAACGGCACCTTCCTGTATAGGAAACACGGATATAGGGTTATTATCATCCACATTCCATAACTGAATGTAGTTATCTCTCCCGCCGGTTACAAGCAGTTCACCGTCGTCAGAGAAAGCCAATGCATTGACTGAATCGGTATGCCCTCTTAGAATGGAGAGGAGATGCTTACTTTCCAAATTCCACATCCGCACAAGCGTGTCCGAACCACCACTTGCCAATACTTCGTTCTGTGGTGAAAACGCCAAAGCCAAAACAAGTCCGTCGTGTGCTGAAAAGGTGGAGATCATCCTGCCCGTTTCAACTTCCCATAAGCGAATCTTGCCGTCCGCACTCCCACTCGCGAGTGTTGTACCATCCGGTGAGAATGCCAAACTCCTAATCCGCCCGGGTGCTTCAGTAGAGGATGCAAGCAACCGTTCTGTGCGTTGATCCCATCCGGGAAGCGGAACGCCATCCGGTGAAGACGATGCTAATGCGTTCACCAGATTGGAATCCCCAGCCAGCGTTAGCACTTCTCGAGCGGTGGCAGTATCCCAGAGTCGAAGTGTATTATCTTCACTCCCGCTTGCAAGCAGAGAGTTATCTGGCGCAAATGCCAATGCCCGTATATGTTCCGTATAGCCTGAAAGCATCGCGAATTGCGCGCCACTGGCAGTATCGTATATCCAGATACGTCCATCACCACCCGCAGCGAGCCGTGTGCCATCTGGCGAAAAGGTAATAGCCATCACCTGCTTTTTATCGAACCTTGATTTGAGTCCCGGAGGTAACTCAGATTGGATGCAATTCTGGAACATTTCTGTTTTTTCCATAATAATTTCTCTCTTATTACCAAGTTAAGACGAAGAATTCCAATCTAAAACAACGCCTGTGTATACATTCGGTTCATTGAGGAGCCCGTCATAAGCCTGTTTAATCTGCTCCGGTTTGAGGCGGTGTGAGATTAAAGGTTCAACGTGCAATTGCCCGCGTGCCATCCAGTCAAAGATAGTTTGCTGTTTGCTCCATTGAGAAGTTCGGTTCCCAATGTCTGGGTACATCGGCACACACCATTCCAATGCGCCACGGATGGTAATCCATCGCAGATGCGTTTCGGAGAGCAGATCGGTCAGGTTTCCTTGGACTTCAACGCGCGGTGAGCCAAGGATGATGAGTTGTCCATGATTAGCGGTAGCACGGAGTGCCTGCATAACGACACCACTATGTCCGACAGCATCAACAGTAATATTCCCAAGCTCACCACCCGTAATTTCCTCAATGTGTGCTTGTGCTTCGTCAGCATCGCCACCGACGGTATGACGAATCCCACACCGCTGTGCGAGTTTCCGTCTCTCCGCCACTGGGTCTACGCCGATCACGCGGCATCCGTGAATCTGAAACATCTGTGATGCCAGATTTCCAACAAGCCCTAATCCAAAAACAACGACCCACGGGTTCGTCCCTATCTCTCCGACAATAATCGCGGTCATTGCAACGCCTGCCATCCGTGATGCTGCAACGACAGCTGGATCCACCGCTTCCCTAACAGGCGCGACCAGCCGATCTTGTGAATACCGAATCGTTGAAGCGTGCCGTCCGTAGGTAAAAACCCAATCACCGGGTGCTGCACGGTTGACCGCTGCACCGACTTCACGGACGATGCCGACATTCGCGTAACCAGAACGCCACGGGTATTCACACCATGCGCCCTTCTGGAAAACTTTCGGTTCTCTCCCTGTATAATTTGCGAGTTCCGTACCACTACTGATAAAGGTATATTCTGTGTCTATCAGCAATTCGTTGGAAGCGAGTGCTGGTGCGTCTATGTCGGCAGTCTGCAGCTCCACTTGGTTCTGACCTGTTACAACAACCTCTCTTATTTTCATGATGCGTCTTTTTCTCCTAATTCTTTTAATTCTTCCTGCTTAATCTTGTGGATCAGTGCTTGCATCCGTTTATATCTGAAGAGTCCAACGAAGAAGGTTGCAATGCCGAGCAAGATGAAGATGATGCCGATCGCCTCAAAAATGTGTGATTCAAAAATTTTGAGATGGACGAAAGATAAACCTGCGACGAACAGTGTCAGTGCCGTACGGATATAGGCGAGGAAGGTTCGCTCATTCGCGAGGATAGTCCGATCCGCAGCGAGATGGTCTCGCAAGATAAGTTGGTCTTCCAATCCTATGTAAGGTCTTGGTTTATCTGACATTTGCTCGTTCCTTGTTTTCGTTATCCTTGCGGTTCAATAAGACCCGTTTTGCCGAAACGATGACCCATAGGTAAAAAACCTTAAAAGAGATTTAAAATAATGACACCAGCGAGCCATCCATAGAACGTCCGAATACACCGTAACCGCTTTGCTGTCCGCCGATATTCCGCTGTGTAACACGCGGGATTTTGGAAATAGAACGTCAGACGTTTCGGTGTGGACAGATCGATTTTGGGTGCTAAGATGCTCATAACAAGGGTACTTATACCGAGAAGCACAATATTGATTACGGGCAGGACACTGAGAACCGCGCCAAATGCTATCCAACGCCACTTAGAGACGCTGCGGGCTGCGTCAATCCGTGCCACGTGGATCAGTGATGCGGATGGTGTTCTTGTTTCTGGAGCCATGCGTGATATCCGGATTGGAACGCGAGGCTCTCTTGTTCCGGTCCTTTAAAACATTATAGAACGCCTTCTGCGCGCAACAAGCATTAGCCCTCGTAACGCAGATTTTTCCCGTTGTCGGGACCCCCTTGATGCCAAACCCAGACATTACGAAAGTATGCCTGTTTCTCGGGAGGCAACCCTTCAATCACATGCTTCGGTACTGACGGCTTATGAAACTGACACCCAACGAAATTATAGCAATTGAAGATAGCTATCCGTGGTCGATCTGGATTCTGCCACGCAACCCCGGAATGACAAAGATTTTCCGTAAAGATGATGACCGAACCTGGCGGACAACTGTACGTTTCAAAGAGTGGTGAATCTGTCTGCCGATGTGCTTCAGGAATTTGGAAATTTGCTTTATGGCTTCCGGGCAGGAATAATGTGCCACCTTCACCTGCCTTGACTTCGTTTAGTTCAAAGACAACTCGCGTCAGTGCGGAATATATTTTCCCCTCTCGACACTGGTAATTGAAATTGGGATTCACATTTCGCACACCACCGTGTGGTGGAGGACCGCCGTTTCCAACAGTGCGATAGGTGAACCAACTGGATTCCATCCGAACTTCTCCCAGAATTTCATGGAGAACGTCAAGTACAACGGGATGATCGATTAAAAACGAAGCCGTCCCGCCTGGAAATTGCCGTTCATGCGGCGGTAAAGATTCGGGATCTGTTCGGATCGTCTCAATTTGCGTTTTCAGTGCCTCAATTTCTGAAGGTTCTAAAACCTCAGGAATTAACAAGTAGCCTTTGAGGTCGAAGATGAATTTCTGTTCTTCTGTCATAGCACTCCTCTCTGAGAAATAAAACTTCCAGTCATGTTAACGATTATATCAAATTTCAGGTTTAATTCAAACCGATTTTTTCGGAAGTACTCAGTTATCGGTTTGCCTCGCAGTGAGAGTTGTCAGTAGGTAAACGAACAATTCTCTTAGGTTTCGTCAAACCTCATCAGTGAAGTTGACGATAAGGCTAAAACATGGAAAACTGAATGCCTCTGAAAAATAAATCACCTTTGTTTGACACTGAAGCATTCTATGTGCTATATTAAAAGCATGCGACAAACAGGACTTTTCGGTGGGGTTTACATACCGAAAATTGCTGTGTAAAGCCTCAACGTCCTGTTGAACTTTATCCACAGAAAATAAATGGAGTAACCAATTTAATGGATTTCAAACAAACGTTAGACAGCAAAATCGCAGATTATAACTTACTCAATCATCCCTTTTACCAAGCGTGGAGTGCTGGTGAGCTACCGGTCGAAGCCTTACGGTCCTATGCACGTGAGTATGGGGCTTTTATTTCCCTGATGCCAGAAGGTTGGGAAACTCTCAATGATGCCGAAATCGCAGCGGAAGAGACCGAGCACATTGATTTGTGGGCTGACTTCGCTGCCGGACTTGACACCACTGTTACCGAAGCCCAAATTCCGCAGGTGAAAGCACTGATGGAAACGGCAGATGAACTTTTTTCGGAACCTACGACTGCCCTCGGCGCACTCTATGCATTTGAGGCACAGCAACCAGCAACTGCCCAATCGAAACTCGCGGGTTTAAAGGCGTTCTACCAGCTCCCGGAATCGGTAGAGCCTTACTTTGAAACACATTCACACAATGAGCATGAAGCGGAGAAGCTGCTTGCGTACATCGGCACGTTGCCCTCGGATTCATACGCCACTGTCGTACAGGCATGTGAGAAGATGAGCGCTGCCTTGTGGGATGCTCTCACGGGAATTCATGATGCCGAATGCGCATGACACGGTGAAAGCGTATTTTGACGCACTTGTTGTTGGAGATGCTGAAACCCTCGTTGCAATGATGCTCCCTGCTGCCTACTACGTCAAGATCGGTACCGATGCTGACGAGGTTGTTGAGGGGAGCGCGGGTATCACGACGTATTATCAAAACCACGTCGCGAGCACCGAGGATTTCAGCATTAAGTTTATCAACCTTGACGTACAGGAACGGAACGATGTCGCGTGGTTCTACACACGTCAGGTTTGGCGACTCAAGTGGCAGGGCATACAAGAGGAATTCGTGATGCGGATGACGGGGGTCTTGGAAAAGGCTAACGAGTCGTGGAAATTTTCGCAGATCCACGCCTCAGTCGGTGTATCAACAACGGAGGACTAATTGTGATAACTCTTTCTAAAGAAATGCAACAAGCGATCAAGGATTCTCAGGAGACACCTGTACGGTTAGTGGATCCAGAAACAAATGTGGAGTATGTTGTGTTACCTGTTGAAACGTTTGAACTCATGAGAAAAGGAGTCTACTACGACGACGGGCCACTCACTGAGGAAGAACGTCGCTACATCCTCATTCAAGCCGGGCTTCGAGCCGGTTGGGATGATCCAGAAATGGACGTTTACAATGACATGATTCCACGGAGGTGTGATGAAGGTTCAACGCGGTGACATAGTTCTGGTGGATTTCCCTTATAGCAACCACACCGGAAGCAAAATACGTCCTGCACTTGTTGTGCAATCGGACGTATGGAATCAAAGACTTGATGACACAATTTTGGCTCTCATCACCAGCAGTCCTCAGCGAAGAACTGGAGCCCCTACGCAATATTTCATTGACATCTCAACATTTGAAGGGCAGCAAGCAAAACTTCGCTTTGATTCAATCGTCCAATGTGAAAATTTGGTCACCCATGATCAAAGGTTAATCCCTCGGATTATTGGAAGGCTTCCTGACTCAGCAATGCAACAGATAGATACTTGTCTAAAGGCAGCATTAGGCATTCCGTAAACAAGGCTATCAACCTTGCTTCAGAGAGGAAATACCTTTGCAAATTTCAACGATCTCTTTTGATGGCGACATGACCCTGTGGGATTTCCGGAAGGTGATGCGGCATTCGCTCAAGCACACACTGGCGGAGCTGCAAAGACAGGTTCCAACAACGCGTGTTTTAGAACTAACAATTGACGAAATGATTGAGATTCGGGAGCAATTTGCTGAAGAGGTAAAGGGCAAAATTTGGAACCTTGAAGAAATCAGGTTGCGTGCATTTGAGAGAACACTTGAACATGTCGATTGCTCAGATAAAGAACTCGCAGCCCATCTGAATGCGATATATCGGAAACACCGTTTTGAAGATATAGAGTTGTATCCTGATGTCATCCCAACTTTTGACGCTTTAGCATCGCATTTCACGTTGGGATTGCTCTCAAACGGGAATACCTACCCTGAACGCTGCGGACTTGAAGGATATTTCACTTTTGTTGTTTTTTCGCAAGATGTACAGATTGAGAAACCAGATCCAAGAATCTTTGAGATAACTGCCCAGCGAGCGGGTTGTGAACTTGCACAACTGCTCCATGTAGGAGACTCTCTTGAAACCGATATCACAGGCGCACGAAGCGCAGGCGTGCCTTCCGTCTGGCTCAACCGCGAAGGGGTGCCAAATGACACAGACAGCCAACCCGACTATGAAATAGCATCATTAACTGAAATCCCTGAAATCATTCGGATGAGGAGGAAAAATAAAACATGTCAGTAAAAATAATTTCGCGAGAAAAAGACGCTGTTGCGGATATGTTTTGGGTGTTTGCGATCCATTACCAAATCCTTCCCCAAAAATCAATTGAATAAAACTGTTCCTTTATGCTATTATGTAAACATGGAGCGCATGAACAGCGTTACAACAAAAAATATCCTAAATATCACAAAGTCAAAGGAATCTCGACTTGCCCTCGTAGAAAGCAATACGCCGGATGCCTTCCAGAAACTTTGTCGAGATTATTGGACGTGGCACTTCGACGAATCGCTATCCGATGCCGCTCGGTTGCTGCTAAGCACAGAACTTGGGTGGGAGGCGATGCCGCAGCTCACAACACCACCTGTTGGTGAAGTTATCTCGCCACTCGGTTATGCGCTTTCATACGAAGATGAGGATGTCCAAGAGGCCGCACTGCAGGTGTTAGATGCGACCATTCCTATTCCTGCGGGGATAGCGTGTATCGGCGAAGAAGGCGCGCCGTTGGAGATGGACGGATTTGAACTCGGTGTTTATCCTGTAACGAACGCGCAGTATCAACGATTCATTCAGGAGACTGGACATACACCACCGCAGGATTGGACAGATGGCATCTACCCAGCAAATAGAGGCGATCATCCTGTTGTCTGGGTTACGTGTGAAGATGCAGAGGCTTACGCGCGTTATATCGGGGGCAGGCTGCCGACATTTCCAGAATGGCAATACGCCGCACGTGGTCCCGATGATAGACTTTTCCCGTGGGGCTATGAAATCGACAAGCCGCGGTGCAACACCGCAGAACTCGGTGCAGGGACGACTACCCCGGTCGTTAGTTTCAAGGATGGCGTAAGCCCATTTGGTTGCTACGACATGGTGGGTAATGTTTGGGAGTGGACGGATACGACATACGATGATGAAGGCAATTTCCGAGTGGCGTGTGGTGGCGCATGGTATTACAATCATGACTATAGTACCTGCACCAGTTACGACTTTTTTAGCAATGGATATGCGGAGTTTGTTATAGGATTCCGCATTGCGTGTTAGTCAGTTTTGTAGGAAAATACAGATGAAAGACCCCAAAACCGATACAGAACGTGCCTTAACACCTGAAGATTCTGCTGTGTCTTCAAATGAGACACAGGAGAAACTTATTCAGCGTGGACACCTTGATATCCACACGCATCAAACCGCTGCTAAGCACCTGAAGCAGGGTGCGGATGCTTTGAATGCCCGAAACTACGCGAAAGCAATCGAAGAATTTCAGCAGGTAATTCAACATAATCGTGAATCCGCTGAAGCACATTTCCATCTCGGTTTGGCTTATTTTATGCAGGGCGACTATGAGAAAGCGATAGATGCCTACAAGATGGCGGTCGCATGCGAACCAACCGAGGCGACAGCACATATCAACCTCGCAGCGACCTATCGCTTGCTCAAACGCTACGACGAGGCTGTTGAGGTTTATACGCGTGCCATCCGTTTTATACCGGAGCACCCTGAGTTGCACTCTGAACTTGGGGCAGTCTATACATTTCAAGGCAAGCGACGTGAAGCAGTTAGCGCATACAAAACGGCGATGAAGCTTAAGTTGAAACTTTAATTAGACTTTGACGGGAATGCGTAAACCAAATAGCGGTTCCACCCGTTACTATAAACGGATGGACTGAGTCTACGGAGAGGCGCGTCGTCGTAAATCATGCCTAACCGAACCGCAAGGAACACTAAAAAATGTTTGTTTCAGATGAAGATTTGATGGTGAAATGTGGTAAAGGGGATATGAGTGCCTTCGAGTTGTTGGTGCGGCGTTATCAGAACCCTTTGATTAACTACATTCACCGTTCTATCGACGATTATCAACGGGCGGAGGACCTCTCCCAAGAAACGTTCCTGCGGGTCTTCAAAAGTGCGAACCGTTATGAACCGACGGCATCCTTCAAAAGTTGGCTCTATACGATCGCCACTAATTTGTGTCGGAACGAGATTCGGAACCGCACACGCCGAAATACCTGTTTTTTGGAAGACTTGGTTGAAGAGGGTGAAGATGTTTACCATGCCGACATCATGCGGGATACTCGCTATCTGCCGGACGTGCTCTTAGAGAAAAAGGAACAGAGACAAATCATCCGCAAAGCATTGGCGCAGTTACCAGAAAATCAACGTGTGGCACTAACGCTCGTCACATATCAAGACTTGCGGTATGAAGAGGTTGCGGAAATTCTTGGCTGCTCCATAGGTGCTGTGAAAGCACTGATTCATCGCGCGCGACAAAAAATGAAAAAGCTGCTCATCAAAGCCGGAATAGGGAAGGAAAGTATCGATGAAAAAATATAAAGCGACCGAATTCCCATACGCGTACGGTTCGGAATGTGAAGCGCAAATCGTAAGTCCAGATGAGCTCTCCGCTTACATTGATAAGGAATTACCCGTATGGAAACGCCATCTCATCCGACACCATCTCAAACAGTGTGTTTCCTGTTCCAATCAGGTCCAGTCGTTGCAGCGGACCGACAACTTCCTACGTCACGGTGGCGAAATCAAAGCCTCTGATGATTTTTTAAGTAGTGTCATGACGCGCGTGTCGGACGCAAAAGAATATGAGAAGAAGCATGCGTCGCTTTGGTCCCGTGCCACGCAATTCATTGACGCAGCGTTTGGATGGGTACAACACGCCTCAACATTGGCGGACAAACTTCGCTACAATATTCGGACACGCAGTCCAATTTACATATTTGTATTGACCTTCGCTGTTTTTACGATGGTGGGAGCAACACTCTATCAATCCTCCAGTGATAGGTTTGGCCAGTCGGTGCACGCGTTGAAAAAATCACATGAATTGGATGGCGAAAAGTTAATTTCTTTTGAAGTTATTCAACACGAACCGCCTAAACGTTTACTGACAACTTACCTTCAGCAGAAGTAGCTACGTTTTCAGGGAAGCGTTCCTATCTATCTACCGTGATTCCTGTGCCTTAGTTCTTCCCGTAATACTTTGTGGTAGGACCTATAAAAATGAAATTAGAAACCCGTTTATATCGGACTTGGAAAACGAAGTCAGCAACCCACAAAGCGTTATTCATTTCGCTGATATTCCATCTCTTTTTTTTCATCACGACGTTTTACTTCGTGGCACAGAATCAGCCAATAGCGTCAGAGAAGGCGAACCTAACTGCAGAGTTCATTTCAGTCGAAAACACTGCTCGACCGAAGACACCACTGAAAAAGGTTTCGCCGCGGCTTCGCGCGCTTGAGCATGAATTTATAAAACCGGATGTCAGTACTGGGGAATTGCCACCCTCTCTTGCAACGCCCGTTACGGTGGATACCGAAACGCCGCGTCCTGCCTTAGGACGCAGTTTGCAAGCCGAGATTGAGAAAGAAAATCCATCGACATCTCTGGATTTGTCGAGAGAAAACTGGAATGAGGTCAGTACTGCTACCCGTACACTTCAGGATGTTGAAGGGAATTTGTCGAAGACGGAAGCTGCGAGTCCAGCAGGCGATACGACCTTCGGGGCGAAACGTCCTGGCCCACCGAGGATTCAACGTGCCCCACAAGTTACGACACTTAAAATAGTGGAAGAGGAGGAAGGGCTATCTCCAACACAGTTGGCAGAGGTTCAGGAAAAACGGAAAGCATTACCGCAGGTTACTTTTCCGAGACTTATGAGAACACTCGCACAGGAGATTGTGGAGACAAGCGAGGGCGGTCCAATTGACGTGGTCTTTGTCATTGATGCCAGCGGTAGCATGAGGGATAATATCAAGTCCGTTGTAGAACATTTACACGAAATGGTGGATGTATACAAAGCCTCCAAAATAGATTATGCGCTCGGTGTGACAGAATTTTGGGCGCGTAACAAAGAGAACGTCATCACAGTCGTCCAACTAACAAAGAGTTACGCGAAATACAAACGCACTCTCCAAGCGATCTATACCCATCAGGACGAAAACGCCTTAGATGCTATTGTGCAAACGGTCAAAGAACTCCGATTCCGCGCAACCTCAAAGCGGCATTTTATTCTTGTTACCGATGAACCTTTTACAAGCCTAAACGGGCTTAAACTGAAAGATGCCGTTGCGTACTGTCGAGAGTTCGGTATCTATGTGAATGTCCTCGGTCTTCCGCTTGAGGAACATCAGGCACTTGCCTCTGAGACAGGTGGTAAGTGGCATCTCATTCCCGAAGATCCAAAACGCAAAAAGCCGCAGCAAACTCACATGTCGATGCATCCAAGAAATAAAGCAGTATCGCTACGCCAAGCACAATGGGCAAATGTTACAAAAGTCGGGGATATCGCGTTGAAACTGAGCGGCAGCATCCCAGTCGATATTGTCCTCTTCGTTGACGGTAGTAAGAGTATGGACGAGAAACTTCCGCATTTTTTCAAGCAACTTGAGATTCTCGTTCGTGATTGGGATAACGCTTTTGTGGACTATCAGATAGGTGTGGTGCGTTTCCGCTCGCGCGCCTCTATGAACATGGTCAACGTTTTTAATCCGCCGCAAAAACTGGAGAAGATTCGGAAGATCATTGAACTGCCGTGCCAAGAAAATGAGATGTTATTAGATGCTGTAGCGGAAGGGATACGACGGCTAAAACTCCGATCGAATGCACAACCCTATTTTATTCTGGTTACAGATGAACCCGCAAAAGGTGAATACTCACCCCTCGCGATTATCCAAATGTTGGAACAGAAGCAGATCCTCGTCAGCGTCGTCGGCACTTATGATGATTTCCAACAGGAGGTGGCGGAAAAAACTGGTGGGGTCTGGGTGCCTATCCCAGAGGGGCATACAACAAACAATTCATATTGGTAAAGGATCAAGATTGAAAATTGCAGTCCTCGTTTCAGGGAGTGGAACCAACCTGCAAACCCTGATTGAGCAGCTACATCAAGACGAAACGAGTGGTATTGAGATCGCTGTTGTGATCAGTGATCGACGCAAGGCTTACGCGCTCACACGCGCAAAACGTGCAGGTATACCGACATACGTTGTAAGAACCCAAGATTTTGAGAGTCGCCAAGACTTTGACGCAGAAATTTCAAAACTCGTCGAACAACACGGTGTCGAATTAATTGTTCTTGCAGGCTTCATGAAGTTGTTTCAACCCCCTTTCGTCCAAAAATACCGAAATCGCATTATTAATGTCCATCCCACGCTTTTGCCGGCGTTTCCGGGCGCGCATCCCGTTGCGGATACATTGGCTTATGGTGTGAAAATCGCCGGTGTTACCGTTCATTTTGTTGATGAAGATGTAGATTCCGGTCCCATCATCGCACAGTCGGCTGTTCCGGTTTTAGATACAGACGACGAGGAGAGTTTGCATAACCGAATTCAGGTTGAAGAGCATAAACTCTATCCTGAGGTTATTAAGTTGTACGCGCAAGGTAAACTGAAGGTTGAAGGACGAAAAGTAATCATACAGCCGTCGGCAGTCAGCAAGAGGGTCTTGTTAAACGAAAACCTCTTAACCGACTAACCGAAGGTTACAGGCAGCCGATAGCCGATTGCTGAAAGCGATTAAAAATGTTAGCAATTTCAACACTATGGAACGCTTTGAAACAACAGGACGGTGCTGCGCTGTTCGATGAACTCAAAAACCTTGGCTTTGAAACGCTCGAACTCAGCAGGCATCTTACACAGGATCAGGTAGAACAACTTAAGCCGTATCTCCGCGAAAATCCACCTTGTTCGATCCACAACTTCTGTCCCATCCTTCCCGGAACGTCACAAGCAGAAGCAGAGAAAGACAAAATTTTACTTTCGAGTCTCAATAGGGACGAACGGGAAGAGGCTGTCCGTCGTACCCTCCAAACGATGGAGCTTGCCGTTGACTTGGAGGTACCGATTGTAGTTCTCCACCTTGGGCAAGTTGACACCTACGATAGGTCCTATCTAATGAGAGACCTATACAATTATGGCGAACGCGAGTTTGAAGCCTTCGATCAAAAAGTAACCGAAGCCATTGAGTGGCGGCAGCGTAAGGAGGCGAAACACCAAGACGCAGTGTTACGGAGTCTTGACGAATTAAACGAAGGTGCCTTGAGAATGGAACTCTGTATCGCTATTGAAAACCGTCCGCATTATTATCAAATTCCGAACTTTGACGAGGTTGGACTGTTCTTTGAGAAGTTTTACGGCAGTCCGATGCGTTATTGGCACGACATAGGACATGCTGCGCTGCAGGAGAAACTCGGCGTGTGTTGGGCGGATACATGGCTTGAGCGGTATGCTGAACACCTCGTCGGTGTGAACCTACACGACCTGAAAGGACTTGAGGCGTATCACCCACCGGGGACCGGTGATCTTGAGTGGGACGAGCTCTTTAAGCAACTGCCATCAGATGTTTTGAAGGTGTTAGAGATTCGTCCTTGTGAGGCAGAACCAGTGGTAGAGGCACGAGAATTATGTGAGTCTTTGTCGCAATCGAGTGAGCAACCCGATGTTTAGGGCACCGCCGAAAGCTACCTACTTTTTCACTGAAGTCGAACACGATATCCTTAAATCCGTGTGTGCATATATGGTGGGGGTTCCATGCGATACCGCATTGGATACTCCCATCATCGCCATCGATGCGTTCGTCCAGCAACTGCCCAAAACGTTGCAGCGGCAACTCCGTTTTGGATTACATTTATTCCAATGGGGACCCCTGCTTTTCATTGGGAAGTTATGTCGTTTTACACAACTTCCATCACGCGATGCAGTGCGATATATAGAGGGTTGGACAAAGAGCCGTTTTCAGATTCGGCGACGACTTTTTCGAGGTTTACGCGATATTGCCTTTCTCGGTTTTTATAGCAATCAGCCATCGGTGGAATAGCAGCCAGTCTCGAAAGGACTCAAACTGTCGACGACGAAAACCGACTGCTGATAGTTGACTGCCTATTCCGAACTTTGTAAGCGTTTCAATTCTGCGCGCATCCTTGAGAGTTCGGCTTCTGCCTCTTGACGCGCACGAGATTCTTGTTCAGCTCGGGCTTCTGCCTCTTGACGCGCACGAGATTCTTGTTCAGCTCGGGCTTCTGCCTCTTGACGCGCACGAGATTCTTGTTCAGCTCGGGCTTTCTCCACATCCGCTTGTTCTTGAGAAGTAGACAACCAGGTCCCGGTAGCGGGATTATATAACCGCAGCAGACCCTCACGCTCGCCTAACGCTAAACCCAACACCTCAGACAGAAGTCGCCCCCCCACAAACGCTATTTCCTGATATATTCCACTAACAAGCCGAAAACCGATGAAAGCCGGTTCAATCTCGTGATACGGATCGTAGATGTAATACTCCTTAACCCCAAGGATGTTCGCGTAAATCTCCTTTTTCACAGTGAAGTCGTTTTCAAACGTACTCGGACTCGCAACCTCTAACACAAAATCAAGGGTTGCGGGTTGTTCCCATGTTTTATAGGTGCGGAGGTCCTTTTGAGAGAGCCCGCGCACCATGAACACATCGGGAGAGATGCTCTTCCGAGGATTCCCCTCTTCGTAATACAGCAGCATGTTTCCACCGATATACACATCTGGCACTTCACGGAAATGGCTGCGTAGCATATCCATGCAATCTATCATGATTTGCTGGTGTTTTGGCGTTTCTGCCATCGGTTCTCCGTCTGATTCGGGATAGACGAGTGTCGGGGCAGCACCTATTTTTGGTTGCATCGTGCTATCTCCTTTTTGGTTGTCAGAGTCGCCTGTTATCGGTTATCAGTTAAAGAGGTGCTTTGTGTACGCAAACGCCTTACTGACTACCGATAACCGACAACTATTTTTTTATCAACATCTTACGCGTAACGGTAAAATCGCCTGCGGTGAGGGTGTAAAAATAGATTCCACTCGCGACGGACTCGCCCACTTCGTTTTTACCATCCCAATACGCAGCACGACTCCGATGCTGATAGATACCCGCAGGTTGGTAACCCAATGCCAACGTCCGGACTAAGACACCATTTGTGGCATAGATGTCCAACGTAACTTCGGCTGGTTCAGCGAGTTGATACGGTATCCATGTTTCAGGATTGAATGGGTTCGGATAGTTCGGAAGCAACGCTGTCTTTTCTGGAAGTAACGATGCTAAAAGTCGTTGCAGGCTCGCGATTCCTTGTTGAAAGGCAAGCGAACCGTCATTTTCAATTTGTGCTTGTGCTATCCATGCTTGGACCATCGCTGGGTTTAGTTCTAAACTGTCTATAGCCGCAACATTAGAAGGAGCAGCCCCCTCGGTTGACTCACCCAAATGTTGCGCGACAACGATTAGATCTAAAACGTTAATAGTTCCGTCACCGTTAACATCAGCTCGGCTGTCTCCGGACGTAGTGGAGCCCAAGAGTTGTGCTACCAGAATTAGATCGAGAACATTCACTTGACCGTCTCGGTTTACGTCCGAAGTGGAGAACGCACTCTCTTCCACAGTGATAACGATTTGGGGACCCTCCGAGGAAATGGCATCACCGCCACTGGAGCCAGCAAAGAAATTGCCGAATGTTACGCTGGTTTTTCCAGTAGCCTTTGCCGTGAAAGTGATTGATAGCAGCGTGCCAGTGCCGCTGACCCCACCCTTGAACCGTGCTGTGCTTAAGTTGGTGATTTTACCGGTGGTGTTGTCAATCGTGCCGGGGCCGAAAAAGGTACTTACCCCCTCCGCCTTCAGAAAGTCACCTTCGTTCACCTCAACCGCTTCAAGCACAGCAGGATCAAACGCAACATCAGCCTGCCACCCCGCTAAATCGGTAATATCTTTTGCACTGAGGCGAAGCGTAAAGGCATCGTCGAGGTAGACGGAGGTTGTATCTGTGGAAAGGGAGAACGCGATATCGCTTACATCTAAGGTAGACGGGTCCTCCACAGTAATAGTTATATCAGGTGAAGCAGATGGCATTGCTTTGCCAGTACTGGAACCGGCTTGAAACTCACGCAATGCTACTCGTGTTTCCCCGGCAGTTTTCGCCGTGAATGTAATGGATAATAACGTTCCATCACCGTCTGCTCCGCCTTCTGAGATCCGCGCTGAACCTACACCGGTGATTCTCCCTTCTGTGTTATCAATCGCGCCTTCCAAAAAGTGTGTTTGTCCCCCTCCCTGCCTCAAAAAATTGCCGTCTTTCACGCTGTTTGCTTTTAGTACAGCTGGGTCAAATATAATATCGGATTGCCATCCTGCTAAATCGGTGACACCTTTAGTCTTGACATAAACGGTAAATGTCGCGCCAGCTTTAACCTGCGTTGTATCTGTGGATAAGGAGAATCTGGTACCGGGGAGTAACACCGTATATTCGGCATCAGGCGCAAACCCGAAAAAGCCGCTCCAACCACCGCCTCTCTCATAGACAGCAATTAACAAAGTATTTGTCCCCTCTTTAAGAGTGACGGGGAACTGGTCTTGGAAATCATTCGCACCCCGGTCCACAGGATTGTTGTGAACCAAAACCCCGTTGAGCCAGACTTTGACAGCATCATCACTTCCAACAAGCATCGTTGTTTTTTGTTCTCGCGGTGAATCCAAAGCGACAGAACCGTAAGCAACGTGATCATTTATATCACCTGATCCCAAACCCGTATCATTCGCCATATCATTAATGTTATTTCCACCTATTGGAGAAAGTTCTCCAATTTTCCACACTTTGTTCCCAACAGGGTTCCCCTCTGTCGCACCGTTAGTAGCGACCTTCAACTCCGTTACAGCACCGTCACTCATTTGTTTAAGGAAATCTATCCCAGAAGTGGCGGCATTTGCTCCGCCCCTTTCACCAGTCGGTGCGATCATCCACAACCACGGTCCTGTTATTTTTCTTGAGCCTCTTACAAGAAATCCCTGATTGCCCTCCATCCGAATGAAGATTTTTTCAGGTAATCCTTCTAAAGGCGAAAAGTCGGATATCGCATTGTTACGGAGGTCCAACCGCTCCAAGTTGGTTAAGTCCTTGAGAGGGGACACATCCGATATGGCGTTGTTCTCAAGATACAGCACTTTCAACTTTGTTAGTTTCGCGAGGGGTGAAACATCTGATATAACATTGGCATCAAGGTTCAGATGTTCCAAATTTTTTAAATTCTTCAATGGCGAGACATCTGATATCAAGTTATTAACCAATGTCAACCATTCCAATTGTGTTAATTCCGCCAATGCCGAAAGGTCTGAGATGTTACAGTCGCTAATTTCCAAACGTCTTAAACTTTTTAATCCCTTTAGAGACGGAATAGTTGATACAGATCTATCATTGCCAAACCCTATCCATCTTAGTCTTGGTAATTTTGCCAAGGAAGAAAAGTCCGAAATAGGCGTACGCCAAGCATCTATCCCCTCCAAACTAATGAGACTCGTAAGCGGCGACACATCGGCTATAGGGTTCCCTGAAATCCCGATCCCATTTAATTTTATTAACCCCTTCAATGGAGATAAATCTGTTATTGCATTCTCCTCAAGCCCTAACCAGTCTACGTTGGTTAGGTCCGCCAGCGGAGATATATCGGTTATCCTGTTACCCCGCAACTTGATGTTATCTAAGCGTATTAATCCTGCCAATGGCGATAAATCAGATATCTCGTTGCGACGGAATTCTATCCGTTCCAGATTTATCGCATACTCAAGTCCCGTCAAATCGCGGATACCTCTTTCATCTGCCTCAAGACGCGTCAATCTCGCCATATCCTCTGTGGCGATTGAAGCACCGGGTGCTTTGCCGAGTGTCTCTTCAATTGCTGCGCGGAGATTCGCATCCGGGATGTAAACAGCACCCGTGGGTGTTGGCTGGGTGCGGTCTACAACGACAGGGGTAATAATACTCGGATCGTCAGGCGAATTCAGCGCAGCAATCACTTCATCAAACCGATCTGTCCATGTGTCGCGCTGCACGTTTCCACCATCAATTAGCCCCGTCAAGCCTAAGTTCTGTAAACTCGACTTCTGGCGAATCTCTTGAAGAAAAGCATCAGTCTCCAATCCAACAGCAGCCGCAGCGTATGAAGCATTAAGAGGATCGTGAAATACTTCATGAAACCGATGTACAGGTTCAATACCACCAGGGATGCCTCCTGTCTCTCTAAGTGCTGCCTCATAACGTATTTTATCATCATTTACGTGTGTATCCATTACGGCTTTTTCTACATACAAACGCAACGCCTGCTCTTTATCAAACCTCGGATTTTGCGCCCGTTGAACCGTTGTGCGCACCGTATCTTCAAACGTCTTCATCCCTTCCGTGTGGCAACCGATACACGAAAGTCCATTACGCACGGCGGGGTCGCTCGCCGCTGGATTAGAAACGATGGTGGTGGGTGCTACATTTATGCGATTACCAGATGCATCCGAGATATAGTATGCTTGTAAACCGTTGGGAAGGTTGAAGATTATCTCGCCACCGTCAGGGCGAAAAGAGAGTGGATGTGTAAAGATATCTTGTGCACCAACGCTTCCAGCAAAGTCGTAGCTTTTCCAATATGCACCATATCGAGACGTATGACGTTCCACGACGCGATTGTTATTTGAGACACCGGAGTCGTTGAAACCTGCGCGCCAGACGCGAACCCCCGGTGCACTTTGGATGTTCCTTGCGACATTCACATCAAGGTCTCTCTCTAACTCGCGATCGGTTTCTGGAAGATCCAGAATGTCGTGGTAGAGCGGCGGCAATGATGCCGTCGCAAGAAACCAGTCCACATGAACGAACGGCACTTCACACCTCATCTCTTCACGTAGGTTCGTCAGTTTTTCGTTCAGACCTGCTTGCGTTTCAGAATCGAATTCAATCTTATAAGGGTATTCCCTTTCAATCTGTGTCCATGCTTCATTTCTGATATCCCACTCGTAGTGCCGCAAGTCGATGTGAAAGATTGTTCCGCTCGGATCAATAGGGGTCGGTTTTTTGACTTCAAAACCCCAGGATAGACTATTGACGAGTTTCGAGAGTGCGACGCTATAGGCACGTAGTGCCTCAGTCGTTTCGCCGGCGTTATAGAGGTGTGTAAGTGTAAAATAACGCGCGAAGGCGCGGTCAAAGGGCGCGAGAGATTCGACATGATATTCAATCGTTTCAAGCACTTGGTTTGGCGTGATGAAATCGATGTCCGGACGTGTAGAGGTAGTCCAGTCCGTTGCACCTGTTTGAATCCATTGGTGAATTATGCCGAGTGCTTCTTCTGTCAGTGGAGGTGCATTAAGCGGCATCCGTCTTGCCAGATCGGTCTCGATTAACCGCTGGTAGAACTTTGAACCGTTAGGGTTTCCAGGAATAATTGCCCCAGTCTCAATTAGTTCTTGGCTACTTCGGATGATGAGCTGCTCTGTGAAGGTGCCGTGTTCTCCGTGGCAGCTTGAGCAGTTATGGTCGAGAATCTCATACGCTTGTTGTGCGAGATCCTGTTGCGCCTCAACAGTTTGATACCCCAAGATAAGTATTAATAGAATACTAATTTTGATGAAGTTCTTCCAACCTTTCATCTATTTTTTCTCCTTCGTGTAGGAGCGAACAGTGCTCGCAGTCCGTTTTGGCTATGCCCTTTATTTCATTATCAACATTTTACGCGTTTTCGTGAAATCGCCTGCGGTTAGGGTATAAAAATAGACACCACTTGCGACGGATTCACCAAGCTCATTTTTCCCATCCCAATACGCTGCGCGACTCTGTTGGTGATAGATACCAGCAGGCTGGTGCCCCATATCCAGCGTCCGAATCAACATACCACTCATGCTATAGATGCGTAAGGTGACATCGGCAGGTTCCGCGAGCTGATACGGTATCCACGTTTCTGGATTGAACGGGTTCGGATAGTTCGCAAGCAATGCCGTTTTTTTAGGAATCAGTAATGCCAAAAGTTGTTGGAGATTCGCGATTCCCTGTTGGAAGGCGATCGAACCATCACTTTCAAGGGATGCCTGTGCTATCCATCCGCGTATCACTGCCGGATCTAATTCCATGCTGTCTACCGCAAGCGCGGTAGGTGCAGCAGAAATTCCGCTGAGTTCGCCGAGGTGTTGTGCCACGAGGATAAGGTCTGAGATATCGCGCTTTCCATCCTTGTTTACATCGGTTCGCGTGTTAGTAGGTCTGTTCCGTCCCATATCCTGACCGACCAGAATGATATCCAGAATGTTCGTTAGTCCGTCTCTGTTCACATCCCATGCGGGTGTTTTTATGAAAAATTTTCTCTCGGGTGGGTTTACTGTATATGCCGTATCTTGTGCGAAACCGAAGAAACCGCTAAAGGCTCCGTGTCCGCGATTGTCAACAGCAACTAATAAGACGTTTACGCCTTGCTTCAGTGTAACAGGAAACGCATCTTGGAAATCGCCAGCACCGCGAACAACAGGATTGTAGTGAACCAATTCACCGTTGAGCCAAACTTTCACCTCATCATCACTCCCGACAAGCATCGTTGTGTCCTGTTTACGCGGGGAATTCAACGTGAGGGAACCGTAAACGACATGGTCATATATATCTGAACCTGACCCCCAGCCGAGCGCATCTGTCATTTCGTTGAGGTTATTCCCACCTGTAGGGGAGAGTTTGTGTGCTCTCCATTTGCTATCACCAACGGATTTCCCTTCGGTTGCACCAAAGGTAGCGACTTTTACCTCTGTTGCGTCACCCCCACTCGCTTTTGCCAGCAGGTCTGTCTGATCAAGGCGTGATCCTGGCACGATCACCCATAACCAAGGTCCCTCAATTTTTGGACCAGCTTCGGGAAAAGCGGAGTTAATGAAACTTGAGTGTGAGATAGATGTGTTCTCAGGGAATCTTTCTAAACTTGTTACGTCCATTATCGCATTGTCGTTGAGTCCCATCCATGTCAAGTTCGGCAAAAGTGTGAGAGAGGATACATCCGTTATCGCGTTTTCACTGAGGTCCAACCATGTCAAGTTGTTTAGCTTCGCAAGTGGGGATACGTCTGATATTGCATTGTCGTGGAGTTCTAACCATGTGAGGCTGCTTAACCCTTCAAGAGATGATAGGTCGGATACCTCATTATGTTTAAGACTCAGACGGGTCAAACCTGTTAAACCTTCCAAAGCTGATAGGTCTGAAATCTCATTATCGATAAGGTAAAGCTCTTTTAAACCCTTCGCGTCCGTTAAGGCAGAGATATCCGATATCTCTCCACCACATACATTTATCTCCCTGAGTTTCGGCAATTTCGCCACGGCGGCAAGGTTCACGACGGGTGTGCCCCAGGAGTGATAATTATGCAAGTTAATTAACCCGTCAAGCGGTGTAAGGTCTGCCAACGGATTATGGCTCATCCCTATCCATTCCAATTTTATTAGACCGGCGAGTGGGGATAAATCGGATATTGCGTTGTGATGGATCGCTATCCCGCGCAAGTTGATTAAGCCTTGGAGCGGAGAAAGATCGGTTATCAGATTATGCGAAAACTGTAGCTGCTCCAAGCTGATTAATCCGCCAAGTGGAGAGAGATCAGATATAGCGTTATTTTCCAACTCTATGTGACGCAGTCTTATCAATCCGGCGAGTGGGGATATATCGGATATTAAATTGTCGTTAAGCCTTAAGTCATCCAGATTTGTCGCAGCTTCAAGCCCAGTCAAATCCTTGATGCCTCTGTTATTCGCATCAAAATTATTCGTTAACCTCGCCATCTCATCTGCCGTAATCCGGGCATTTGGTGCTTTACCGAGTGCTTCCCCAATTGCTGCGCGCAGGTTAGGATCTGGAATGTTAACGGTTTGTGCTGACGTTATCAGTGGAAATATCAAGAGCAGCGTTGCGCAAAGCACAAGCACGGAGATGAAAGTATGTTGTATTTTAGTGAGTTGCATTGAGGGTTATCTCCTTTTGTAGCATTTGTTGGCGTACTTTCCAAACTTCCAAATGTAGAAGAAAATTATTTCATCACGAGCATTTTGCCGGTAGCAGTAAAATCGTTAGCGGTGAGGGTGTAAAAATAGATTCCACTCGCGACGGACTCGCCCACTTCGTTTTTACCATCCCAATACGCAGCACGACTCCGATGCTGATAGATGCCCGCAGATTGATAACCCAACGCCAACGTCCGCACCAAGACACCATTCGTGGTATAGATGTCCAACGTAACTTCGGCTGGTTCAGCGAGTTGATACGGTATCCATGTTTCAGGATTGAACGGATTCGGATAGTTCGGAAGCAACGCTGTTTTTTCTGGAATGAATAGTGCCAAAAGCTGCTTAAGGTTTGCAATTCCGCGTTGGAAAGTGAGCGACCCGTCATCTGCTGCGTGCAGGACATCTAATGCATATTCAACCATTTCGAGCGTGATCCGTGGAGGCAGTTCGGCATTTGAGGGCGCAGCCGGTGCCGTGCCTTCGCCAAGATGTTCAGCAACAAGGATGAGGTCTTTTCCATCTACAACCCCGTCGCCATTCACATCGGTACGCGGGTTCTCAGGCGGTTTTTGACCCAACGCTGTCACTACCAATTGTGCATCCATTGCATCCGTTACGCCATCCTCGTTGACATCATAAGCCGGGAAAACAGGCTCAGGTGCCGCCACGGTGATGAGAATTTCGGGTGGCGTAGTAGTGATTGTCTCGCCAGTGCTGGAACCCGCTTGAAAATTCCGTAGTGTCACGCGGCTTTCTCCGTTTGCGATGGCAGTAAATCTCACCGATAGGAGCGTGCCTTCACCGTTCACCCCGCCTTCAGAAATTCGCAGTGAATTTATACCCTTAATCCTACCTGTTGTGTTATCAATCGTGCCTCTCCGAAAATAGGTACGGCCTCTGTCTTGCTGCAAAAGGCTGCCTTCGGTCACGCTGTTTACTTTCAGCACAGTCGGATCAAACTTAATATCGGCTTGCCAACCTGCTAAGTCGGTGATATCTTCTGTCCTGAGATGAAGGGTAAACGTATCGTCCACCTCTACTTGTGTTGCCTCTGTAGACAAGGAGAATCCGGTGCCAGGAGGTAAAACGGTATATTCAGCGTCAGGTGCGAAACCGAAATACCCTCCCAGATAACCATCCCATTTGTAGACCTTAACTAATAAGACGTTTTTCCCCTGTTTCAATGTGGCAGGGACAAATACTTGGTAATCAAGATTATAACCATAATGCTCATTAATCAATTGCCCATTTAGCCAAACCTTGTGATCGTCAGCACTTCCAGCAAACATCTTTGTCTTCTGCTCCCGTGGCGAATCTAAGATGATCGAACCATAAGCTATATTTGAGACAGCATCGCGGGCACCCAGTATTTCTCCGATATTATTCCAACCTCCAGACTTAATTTTCCCAGATGTCCAGACCTTATTGCCGAGGGCTTGTCCTTCCGTCGCACCGTTTGTAGCAATCTCCAGTTCTGTTACATCACCACCACTTTCTCCTGCAAGCAAATCTCTGTTCTGAAAGTCACCATGTCCTAATCTTGGGAACTGCACCCATAACCAGGGACCTATTATCTTTGGGCCTGCTTGTAGGAGAACACCCGGGTTATCTCCCGACCCGATATATATCTTTTGAGATAACGCCTCTAAAGATGAAAAGTCGGATATAGCGTTATTGCGAAGATCCAGTTTTTCCAAGTTGGTTAACCCGGTAAGTGGTGATACGTCCGATATGACGTTACCATTGAGGTGCAGTTCTTTTAAACGGATTAATCCCTCAAGAGGCGATACATCTTTTATAACGTTATGTTCAAGATTCAGATGGGTCAACCCTTTTAAATTTGCCAGGGGCGATATGTCCGATATAGAGTTATCGTGCAACGTTAAAGATTGTAGCTGTGTTAGTTCTGATAATCCAGAGATATCTGAAATACCACAATGGCTGATGTTCAAGCGTCTTAAACTTTTTACGTTTTTTAGAGATGAAAGTTCCGAAAGGGACCTGTCGCCGCTAAATTCTATCCATTTCAGTCTTCGTGCTTCCGCCAAGGGCGAAAAGTCGGATATCGGGGTATTCCAAGCTCTTATACCTTCCAAACTAAGCAATCCTGAAAGGGGTGACACATCGGATATCGGGTTACCTTCAATCCCTATCCCGTTTAATTTTACTAACCCCTTCAAGGGAGATAGGTCTCTTATTTGGTTCTCCTCAAGCCCAAGCCAGTCCACATTGATTAGCCCTGCAAGCGGGGATACATCGGTTATTTTATTTCCGCGTAGTTTGATGTTATTCAGTCGAATTAATCCAGCTAACGGAGATAAGTCGGATATCGCATTCCGACGGAATTCTATCCGTTCCAGATTTGTCGCGTATTCAAGTCCCGTTAGACTGCTGATGCCTTTTTCATCTGCGATGATATGCGTCAATCTTGCCATGTCCGCTGATGTAATCACACTCCCCGGTGTCTTGCCGAGTGCCCCTTCAATTGCTGCTCGCAGGTTCACGTCTGGAATGTAAACAGTTCCCGTCGGTGTGCGGCGATCTGGCGTTTCGGTTGACGTGTCGAGACTTGGCGCGTCCTCCGAATTCAGTGCAGAAACCACGTCGGGAAATTGCTCTGTCCATGTGTCCCGTTTTACGTTTCCACCTTGTAGGAGCCCTGCTAAACCTAAGTCCTGTAAACTCGACTTCTCACGAATCTCTTTGAGGAACGTCTCTGTTTCTAAACCGACGGCAGCGGCAGCATGTGGGGCATCAAGGGGTCCGTGAAACGCCTCGTAGAAACGAGACACCGGCTCAATCCCACCGAACACACCTCCTGTTTTTTCAAGTGCTGTCTTGTAACGTTGCGTGTCTGCTTCCACATAGGTGTCCATCTCCGATTTCTCCACGTACAGCCGCAACACTTGTGCTTTGATAGCGGAGTCAGGCTGCTTTTCAAAAACAGCGCGCACCTCATCTTCAAACGTCTTCATCCCCTCCGTATGGCACCCGATGCAGGAGAGTCCGTTGCGCACAGTTGGATCACTCGCGGCAAGGTTTCTGACGATGGTTATCGGTGCTTCGTTGATCCGGTTACCGGAGGCATCAGACACATAGTATGCCTGTAATCCATTTGGGAGATTGAAGACGACCTCACCGCCGTCGTGTGTAAAAGAGAGAGGGTGTGTCAAGATATCCTGCGTTCCCGTATTTCCTGCGAAGTCGTAGCTTTTCCAATACGCACCGTACCGAGAGGTATGGCGTTCCACGACTCGGTTGTTATTAGAGACACCAGATTCTTTAAAACCCGCGCGCCGGACGTGCACCCCCGGTGCGCTCTCAATGTTCCTCGCGACGTTCACATCAAGGTCTTTTTCTAATTCGCTATCGGTTTCTGGCAAGTCCAGAATGTCGTGGTAGAGCGGTGGTAAGGATGCTGTCCCAAGAAACCAATCGATATGCATGAACGGTACCTGACATTTCATTTCTGCTTGGAGGTTCGTTAACTTTTCAAGCAAGTCCGCTTGTGTTTCTTCATTGAAGGCGATATTATAAGGGTATATCTGCTCCAGCTGCGTCCACGCTTCATTTCTGTCCCATTCGTAGTGCCGCAGGTCGATGTAGAAGATCGTCTCATTGATGTCTATCGGTAGCGGGTTACGTATTTCAAATCCCCAAGAGAGGCTGTTAACGAGTTTAGAGAGGGCAAGTTGATAAGCACCGAGTGCCTCAAGGCTTTCACCAGCGTTGTAGAGATGCGTCAGTGTAAAGTAGCGTGCAAAGGCACGGTCAAAAGGTTCGAGAGTAGCAAGGTGTGCCTGGATTGCGGTAAGCATTTCATCGGTTGTAATGAAGGTGATGTCATGTTGGACCTCCCAATCCTGCGCGCCTTCAACAATCCATTGTCGAATCGTCTCAATTGCTGCTTGTGGAAGTGGTGGTTGTGCGAAAGGCATCTGTGCACCCTTTTCGGTAGGTCCAAGTAATCGCTTATAGAACTCGGAGACATCAGGGTTCCCGGGCACAACGGTCCCGATAGCAATCAATCCTGGTGCGGATTCAATGATGAGTTGTTCGGTAAAGGAACCGTGTGGTCCGTGGCAGTTGAGGCAGTTCTGTTGAAAGATATTGTATGCCTGTTGCGCAAGGTTCTGCTGTGCCTCCGCGCTTTGATATCCGAAGATAAGTATTAATAGAACACTAACTTTGATAAGATTATTCGGTACTTTCATATTTTCCTCTCCAACAGGACTTACGCACATTGCGTAAATATCGGACGTTTAGACGCAAAAAGCGGTAATTTCTGTCCTTTAAACCCCCTAAAGAATCAACGGTATGAAGCCCTATGGCATTCCCCGCCCCTTATCAAGGGGACTTTAAGAGGGAATGCGTAAGTCCTATCCAATTAAACGCAGGTAAGGCTTGAAACTTCATCTGCAAAATGCATCCGTGGGAATTGGTTATTTGGAACCTTGTAGACGTTCAAGGGTTTCGCGGAGCTTTGCCAGTTCTGCTTCTGCTTCTTGGCGTGCCCAAGATTCTTGTTCAGCGCGGGCCTCCGCTGCGTTTACGCGTTCTTGAGACGTGGACAACCACTCCCGCGTAACAAGGTTATACAACCGCAGAACACCATCACGTTCCCCCAACTCTAAACCTAATACTTCGGATGGAAAGCGTTCGTTTACAAACGCTATTTCTTGATATGCTTCACCCACGAGGCGAAAACCGATGAAAGCCGGTTCAATCTCGTGATACGGATCGTAGATGTAATACTCCTTGACCCCAAGGATGTTCGCGTAAATCTCCTTTTTCACAGTGAAGTCGTTTTCAAACGTACTCGGACTCGCAACCTCTAACACAAAATCAAGGGTTGCGGGTTGTTCCCATGTTTTATAGGTGCGGAGGTCCTTTTGAGAGAGCCCGCGCACCATGAACACATCGGGAGAGATGCTCTTCCGAGGATTCCCCTCTTCGTAATACAGCAGCATGTTTCCACCGATATACACATCTGGCACTTCACGGAAATGGCTGCGTAGCATATCCATGCAATCTATCATGATTTGCTGGTGTTTTGGCGTTTCTGCCATCGGTTCTCCGTCTGATTCGGGATAGACGAGTGTCGGGGCAGCACCTATTTTTTCGTGCATCGTACTATCTCCTTTAAGGGGGTCGGTTATCAGTTATCAGTAGTCGGTTAAGAGACGCTTTATAACAATCCACTCAAGCTTGGCGGATATAGTGAGGAACTAAATTGTTCCAGAGGCACCTTTTAACTGACTACCGACAACTGATAACTATTTTTCATTTTTTTATCAGCATCTTGCGCGTTGCTGTGAAGTTGCCAGTTGTAAACGTATAGAAATAGACACCGCTGGCAACCGATTCGCCGAGTTGATTGCGTCCATCCCAATACGCTGCACGACTTCGTTGTTGGTAAATCCCCGCAGGTTGATACCCCACATCCAGAGTCCGAACCAAAGCACCATTCGTGGCATAGATACGAATTTGAACATCAGCACTTGTTGCGAGTTGATACGGTATCCATGTCTCTGGATTGAATGGATTGGGATAGTTTGCAAGCAATGCCGTCCTTTCAGGAATTAACAACATTAAAAGGCGTTGTAAGTTTGAAATACCTTGTTGAAACGTAAGCGAGCCATCGTTTTCAACCTGTGCTTGTGCTATCCACGTCCATAACACTGCTGGGTCTAATGTCATGCTGTCTCGTGCAAGTGCAGAGGGAGCGGTGGGAATCCCCGTGATTTCGCCGAGGTGCCGTGCTACAAGGATGAGGTCTGATATATTACGTTTGCCATCATCGTTCACGTCCGTTCGAGTGTTAGTTGGCTGCGCTTTTCCTATGTCTTGTCCTACGAGAATTAAATCGAGAATGTTGATTTGTCCATCTTCATTCACATCATAAGTAGGTGTGTCTGACGCACTTCGCGAAATCGGCGGGTTCATCGTATATTTGGTGTCGGTGTCAAACCCAAAAAACCCTTTCCATTGATTGAAGTGGTGGTTGTCAAGTGCGACTAACAATACATTTGTGCCCTCGTCGAGGGTGACGGGAAAAAACCTGTGGTAACCCTCACCCCAATGTCCGTCACGTTTCTGGTGAACGAGTTCGCCATTAAGATAGACTTTGACCCCATCACGATGACCGACGAACATCCGTGTCTCCTGTTCGTGAGGGGATTCCAAGGTGGCAGAGCCGTAGACGACAAGATTTCCCATACCTTGGACACCCAGCATCTCACCGATGTTATTATTCCCGGTGGGGGCAATACTATCGGCTGTCCATTCATTTTCTCCGACTAATTTTCCTTCCGATGCCCCAAAAGTAGCGGCTTTCCCTTCTGTTACCGTCCCGTTAGTCGCTTGCGCGAGCAGATCTCCGTCGCCAACACGGTTCCCCGGCACTAACACCCATAACCACGGTCCCTCTATTATCGGTCCCCCTGTTGGGAACGCTGAGGTGTTGTGGTGAAGGATGGGAATAGATAATCCTCCTAAAGCCGATAGATCCGATATTGGGTTGTGGGTAATTCCTATCCATGTCAAGTTGGTTAATCCCGCCAGCGGGGATACGTCCAATATCTGATTCTCCGAAAGGTTCAAACGGGTCAACCCTGTTAAACTCGCCACGGGCGAGATATCCGTGATTTCATTGCCTACAAGATAGAGCTCTTTCAAACCTGTTAACCCCTCCAAAGCGGAGAGGTCTGATAATTCACCCCCGCAAATATCCAAGGTGCGCAATTTTGGTAATTTTGCAAAGGGTGCCAGGTCCAAGATCGGTGTACCCCAAGCGTGAAAATATGTCAGACTGATTAACCCTGCAAGGGGTGCCAAATCCGCTGGCGGATTCCTGCTCATCCATATTGAGTCCAGTTTTATCAAACCCGCAAGGGGGGATAGGTCGGATATGATATTATCCGAAATATCTAACCCGTACAAGTTGATTAATGCTTCAACGGGTGAAAGGTCAGATATCAGGTTATGCGGAATAATTAGCCATCCGAGGTTGATCAACTCTGCGATTGGTGATAAATCGCGTATTTTGTTACTTCTCAACTCTATGACGTGTAGTTTTATCAAACCCGCGAGGGGTGATATATCAGATATCAAATTGTTGTTGCATCTTACCTCTTGCAATTCTGTTGCAGCTTCAAGTCCTGTGAAATCGCTAATGTTGGCATTGTGTGCTTCAAGGTGTGTTAACGTCGCCATCTCATCCGCTGTGATCCGCTCATTTGGTGCTTTACCGAGTGCTTCCCCAATTGCTGCGCGCAGGTTAGGATCTGGAATGTTAACGGTTTGTGCGGATGCTGTCGGTGGAAATATTAAGAACAGCATCGCGTAAATCGCGAGTGTGTAAACGGAAATATGTTGTGTTTTGGTGAATTGCATGCAGGGTGATCTCCTTTTCTACTACTGGGTCACGCTTTGTGAGTACTCCGTTTGGGGACTAAAATAGATGGATTTTCGTGACTCTTGTAAAATAAAAGATACCTTAAAATACGGGGTAATGTCAAGACCTTTTTACGTTTTAATTTGACAAAATTTCGGGAATTTTCAATAATGATTGAAGACGTACCACACGTCAGCAATTTGAGGTACAGATACCTCTATCTTAAGAACCTTAACCTCCAAATATAAAAGGGGAAAGAAATATTCAGGAGAAATAAAAACGATTCGAGTATCTATTTCTATGCGTGGCTTTTTAAAGGAGTAAAACATGCTGGGTGCAATTATCGGCGATATTGTTGGATCTATCTATGAACCCAAGGATCGCCGGATCAAAACTAAAGATTTCCGTTTTTTCAGTGAGGACTGCCGTTTCACAGATGATTCGGTTTGCACAACTGCTGTCGCTAATACCCTCCTGCACGATCTCCCGGCAGCGGAAACAATGCGGAAGTGGGGAAAGCGGTATCCAAAGTGCGGTTTCAGTCAAATTTTTAAGGACTGGATCTATTCCGATGGAAATGCTCCGAACTGTACTTTCCGCAACGGTGCCGCAATGCGTGTCTCGCCAGCGGCGTTTCTGAACCGCGGGAATCTGGATGCAGCACTCACCGCCGCCGACAAAGTGACCGTTATCAGCCACGATCATCCTGAAGGAATAAAAGGCGCGCGGGCGACGACGCACGCTATCTGGCTCGCCTATCAGGGCGAAGATGTCGCGACTATCCGCGAGGTTATCACTACTGAATATAACTACGATTTGACGCAGATGGTAGACGACATCCGACCCGATTACGTTTTCGATATGACCTGCCAAGGCACGGTGCCGCAGGCGGTCACGTGTGCTTTGGAATCAGAGTGTTATGAAGATGCCGTGCGGAATGCCATCTCTCTGGGGGGTGATTCCGACACGCTCGGTTCAATCGCTGGTGCTATCGCCGAGGCACTACACGGAATTCCTGTGGCAATTAAGGAACAGGCAGAAAGTCGCTACCTCGTCAATGCGCCAGACATTAGAGACATAATGACGGAAATGTATCGCACGGTGGGCATTTGAGTCAACGGAAACTCTATACATATTAGGACTTACGCAGCAGCGATTTATATCGCGGGAGATTTTAGTTGTTGACAAAGGTATTGAGAAAGTAACTCGTGTTTGATTTGATAAAGCGTTTTACCTGTTTCATGAGCCTTACGCATCAGGTGAACCCAAACAAGAAAGGCAGAGGCAATATGATTACGAACAATACGCGGGAGACGACACTGACAAGCTTCCAAACCCGTCAACTGTTTCGCTTCACGGTGAAATTGTTCAATCTTCCAGCGCACGCCGCACACTCGTCGCACGACGGACACATCGGATTGACTCAAGTCGTTAGTCGCAACATAATCCGTGCGTTGAGAAGACGCTACCCGGAAAACTTTCACTTTGTGATCTCTCGGGAACTTATGAAGTTTCACACGTTTACCTGAGTTTTCTTCTGCCTCTGTCCAGTGTAAAGAATCAATACGTTGATACGGTTTCTTGGCATTAGAATCATCAACAAGACGATTACATTTCAACGGAACATAATATGTCTTATCAAGATTTTCGATGTAAAGCAGCAGCGACTTACTCACATACCAAGAATCCATCAACACGGTTGAAAAACTGACATCACGAGAGTATACTAAGACCGAGAGCATATCTCGGACATGATCCAACTTCGATTTACCGTCGCCAGTTTTATCGTAAATACGGTAATCAATCAACCAATACCGGTCTAACTTCGGATTGACGTAGACGCAGGTAACAATGGCAATACCGTTAATAACACCACCCGCATTGCCAGAATGTTGTCTCTGGGCAAGTGCGATCTTCTTCGCATAGCGTTTATCAATAACGGTATCATCAAAGATAATATAGCCATCAGGATCCAGCACCACGTCATTTTTGACATGTTCCCAAAGCAGCCGCGGTGTCAGACGGTCTTCTGATAGATAACGGTTGAGCTGATCATGACTGAAACTTTCAGAATGGTCTGCGAAATGTGTGAGTGTATAGTTAATAGGGGTGATCAGTAGATATTGACAGTAATGTAGACGTGTCGGTCTAGCCATTTTTAAGGTCCTCCTCATAGAAAATATTACCCCGTCTATGAGGTTATGTCAAACATTATTGCGTAAGTCCTACATATTATGGATGCAATCGCATTTGAGGCGACTTCAAGGCACTGTAGTTTTTACCACTACCACGCTCTCGTGCGTAACCTGCAGGTTCCGATTATAGCGATTTTTGTTCTGTCCTTCCTTGTCCTCAGCCCTTTTCCCGCCCTACCAATAGAGTCCCCTATCCATTTTACAGATGTTACCGATACTACTGGCATCCACTTTGTGCACACCAATGGTGCATCAGGCAAGTTCCATCTACCTGAAACCCTCGGTGCGGGCGGTGCATTTCTCGATTATAACAACGATGGCTATCTCGATCTCTATCTCGTTAATAGTGCTGCGCCAAGCGTTCTCTATCGAAATAACGGCGATGGAACGTTCACGGATGTCACTCCGTCCGCTGGTGTCAGCAATCAAGGCAGCTATGGACACGGCGTTGCCTGTGGAGATTACGACAATGACGGTTACGTGGACATTTACGTAACCAATTTCGGTGCGAACCGACTCTATCATAACAATGGCGATGGAACGTTCACGGATGTCACTGCTGAATCGGGGACAGGGGATGCGCGTTGGAGTAGTAGCGCGATTTTTTTCGATTACGATACCGATGGCGACTTGGATCTCTACGTTGTTAACTATGTGAATTATAAGTTAGATGATTCTGCACCTACCTGTTTTGAGAATCCCACGTTTGGTGCTACTGAGAAGGTTCGCGGTTATTGCCACCCAAAACACTTTGAAGGCACACCCGACAGCCTCTACCGAAACAACGGTGATGGGACTTTCACCGATGTCACTGAGGCGGCTAATATTCGGGATCCGGGTGGCATGTTTCTCGGCAAAGGGTTGGGTGTTGTTGCAGCGGACTTTAATGCCGATGGCAATCCTGACCTTTACGTCGCCAACGACGATACACCGAACTATCTCTTTTATAATAAAGGCAATGGCACGTTCGCTGAAATTGCTACCCTCACTGGTTGTGCCTACAGCGCGGATGGAATCGCACAGGCAGGCATGGGTGTTGATGTTGGTGATTACAATGGCGATGGTCATCTGGATATCTTCGTCACCAATTTCTCCTATGAGACGAACACCCTCTATCGGAATAACGGGGACGGGACTTTTACAGATGTCAGTTATAAAGCGCAGCTCGGCGAGGAGAGTTATCTTCTCTTAGGATTTGGGACCGGATTTTTTGATGCAGATAACGATGGACACCTTGATATTTTCGTCGCGAACGGGCATATCTTTCCGAATGTTGAGCGTACCACAGATGTGATCTCATATCAGCAGCCGAATCAACTCTTTTGGAATCAAGGTAATAGTACGTTTGCCGAAGTGCGACTTGAGGGGCAGCATGCTGTCAGTCGCGGCACCCTTTTTGGCGATTACGATAACGATGGCGATACAGATGTTCTTGTCACGCAGTTGAACGACAAAGTGACACTTCTTCGGAATGAGAGCGGCACTCACAACAATTGGTTCCGCCTCAAATTAGTTGGGACCCGCGGCAATCGTGATGGTATCGGTACGCGCGTAACGTTGACACTCGAAGATGAATCCCAAACACGCGAGGTACATGTAGGGTACAGTTATCTCAGTAGTAACGATCCGAGGTTGCTTTTCGGACTTGGAGATCGAACCGTTGTGGATAGACTTCATATCCGTTGGCAGAGTGGTGCTGTGCAGATATTGGAAAACCTCGCGGCAAATCAAGAACTCGTGGTAACCGAACCGCTTTCAGATGAGTGAAAAATTGACATGATTCCACTTGTCTTTTCTGCCAGATTTGCATATTAGATGCCAAAATGGCTTAGTGGTTATCAGTTATCAGTTTGCCTCGCAGTGAGAGTTGTCAGTTACAAGAGGGTGTTACTAAACGAGAGAACGCCCAGACAAAATGCCTCTTAACTGAAAACCGAACCTACAACTATTAAAATGGCATAAATCTTGCTACATTACTAACAACAGTAGGACTTACATAATCCCTCTTAAAGTCCCGGATAAAGGAGATTTAGAGGGTTAAATCCGTAAAATAACGACTTGCTTGGTGAAATATATCGTTTAGGACTTACGCACTTTCTTGGTAAATGCGGTTTGAAACCACATCCACCATAACAAAAGTGCGTAGCCCGTAATGTAATGGAGGGCGGTTCTACGGCGATGAACGTCAAGTAGCAAACTTACCTCATCGAACCGCAAGGAATAATTAAAAAATGAGATTTGATAGATTTACAATTAAAGCACAAGAGGCACTCGAAACAGCGCAGAATTTAGCCACAGATGCTCAAAGTCCTGAACTTGGTGTTGAACATCTGATGTTGGCTCTCATTAGGCAGACGGATGGAATTGTCACACCGATTCTTCAGAAATTGGGTGTTGATACCGATGGAATTACGTTAGCTGTTGAGGCTGCTGTCCAAAAAGCACCGAAGGTGCAGGGTGCTGCTTCTGAAATGCGTATCGCCGCGGCACTTCAATCCGTTTTGGATGCTGGGTTCAAAGAGGCAACGGCACTCAAGGACGAATACGTCAGTACAGAACATCTGCTGATAGCGTGCGCTGAAACGAAGCAGAGCGAAGTGGGCAAAATCCTACGAGAAGTGGGTGTAACGAAAGATAAGATTCTCAAGGCACTCGTCGATATCCGCGGTACGCAGCGGGTAACCGATCAGAATCCAGAGGACAAGTATCAGGCACTCACGCGATTTGGCAGGGAACTCACGCAAGAGGCGATTTCGGGGAAGCTTGACCCAGTTATCGGACGGGATGATGAAATCCGCCGTGTGATGCAAGTGCTTTCCCGCAGACGGAAAAATAACCCTGTACTGATTGGTGAACCCGGGGTCGGAAAAACAGCGATTGTAGAAGGGTTAGCACAACGTATCGCTGATGGTGATGTTCCAGAAAGTCTTCGCGAGAAGCGGTTGATTGCTCTCGATTTAGGCGCGCTCATCGCGGGGAGTAAGTATCGTGGTGAATTTGAGGACCGACTGAAAGCAGTCCTTGCCGATGTAGAACAAGCGGAGGGGCAAGTGGTGCTCTTCATTGATGAACTCCACACCATCGTGGGGGCAGGTGCTGCAGAAGGTGCTGTGGATGCGTCAAACATGCTCAAGCCTGCGTTGGCGCGTGGTGAACTCCGGTGCATCGGTGCGACAACGCTTGATGAGTATCGCAAACACATTGAAAAGGATGCTGCCTTAGAACGACGATTTCAGCCTGTTCAGGTTGAAGAACCCTCGGTTGAAGATACGATTGCGATTCTACGGGGCTTAAAGGAACGCTATGAAACGCATCACGGCGTGCAAATTCAGGACAATGCGATTGTCGCTGCGGCTACCCTTTCAAAACGTTATATCTCTGAAAGGTTTCTGCCGGATAAAGCGGTGGATTTGGTAGACGAAGCTGCGTCGCGTCTACGGATTGAGATCGACAGTGTACCAGAGGAAATTGACGAGGTTGAGCGTCGTATTATTCAACTCCAGATTGAGCAGCAGGCACTGGAGAAAGAGGAAGACGATGCTTCTCAACAACGTCTCGAAAAACTTATCGCTGAGCTTGCCGAACTCAAAGAACGAGCGAACGCGCTCAAAGCCGCATGGCAGAACGAAAAGGCGAATTTAACACAGATTGGCGAGTTGATGGAACAGATCGAGGGACTCCGCATTGAATCGGAGCAAGCCAAACGTACAGGTAATCTCGCCAGAGCTTCAGAACTTGAATATGGACAGATACCGGCATTGGAAACACAATTGAAAAGTGTCCGAGAGTCAGTTGAAACGGAGACGCACGGGACACAGATGTTGAAGGAGCATGTGAGTGCGGAAGATATTGCCGAAATTGTGGCGAAATGGACCGGTATCCCTGTTTATCGGCTCATGGAGGGTGAGACACAGAAACTAATCCACATGGAAGAACGTTTGCAGGAGCAGGTTATTGGACAAGATGAGGCGGTGAGTGCTGTCTCTAATGCGATTCGCCGTGCCCGCGTTGGTCTCGGTGACCCTGACAGACCGCTCGGTTCATTCCTCTTCATGGGGCCGACGGGTGTCGGTAAAACGCATCTCGCGAAATCGCTCGCCGAATTCCTATTTGACGATGCGAACGCTATGACGCGTATTGATATGAGCGAGTACATGGAGAAACACACTGTCTCACGATTAATCGGCGCGCCGCCGGGATACGTCGGCTACGATGAGGGTGGTCAGCTGACCGAGGCAGTCCGACGACACCCGTATTGCGTCATTCTACTTGATGAGGTAGAGAAGGCGCATCCAGAAGTGTTCAATGTCTTGCTCCAGATGCTTGATGACGGTAGAATGACCGATGGACAAGGACGAACGGTCGATTTCAAGAACGCTGTTGTTATCATGACTTCCAATATCGGCAGTCAGTGGATTAGTGACGCGCTTTTGGACGGGAAAGAGATTCGTCGGAAAGTGATGGAAGCCGTCCAGACGCATTTCCCCCCGGAATTCCTGAACCGTATTGACGATCTGATTGTTTTCGATCGCCTCGGTATTGAGGCGTTGAAACGGATTGTCACACTGGAACTTGTGCAACTGAGCAAACGCTTTGCGGAGAAGGAGATGGTCTTGACGCTCTCTGAATCAGCAAATGAGGAACTGGTGAAACGTGGATTTGATACAGTATACGGTGCGCGTCCGCTTCGCCGGACGATCCAACGCGATATTCTTAACCCATTAGCAATCCAGATATTGGAGGGCACCTTCCACGATGGCGATGCGATCGCCGTTGATTTTGAGAATGCGGAATTTGTTTTCAGGAGGAACTGATTACACACTGACCTGGTGAATTCAATTTGACATTGCCCAAGTTTGGTGGTATTCTTTAGTTGGAAAGTCTCGGTCTCAAACTGTGCTTGCAACAGAAGGGAGGAATCAACAATGAAACACCCAAATTGGACGGAAGCCGATTCAAGCAAATGCAAGCAAATTTGGGCGGAATACAAGGAACAGCACGATATCACTGAGAGAATCGGGCAGACGGCTGGTATCGATCCCAAAAGCGGGAGGATTTGGTTCGGCGAATCCGCCTTAGAAATTGTCAAAAAGCGTGAAACTGAAGGCTTGACTTCTCCGCTTTTTTTTGAACGCGTTGGCTACGAAGCCTATCTTTGGAAAGGTGGGCGAAGGTGATTCAAGGAACGGTGTCGGATATAGGGGTGCCAACAATCACTCTCTCTGTCGCAGGACAAGAGTGGGCAGCGACTATTGATACAGGTTTTAACGGGGATCTGGAATTGCCCGAAACATTACGAGAAGCGTTAAACCCTCAATTTATAGGGGAAGTGACTTCTGTATTAGCTGGCGGACAAACGCTTAAAGAAGAACTTTATCGGGTTAATTTCCTGTTTGACAGCGAAATGATTCCGGCAGAGGCGACCTTTGTTGCTGATAGTAACATTCTTATAGGGACCCGTTTGCTGCGAAAATACCGCTTGCAGATTGATTTTGTCAGACAAACTGTTATATTGGAAAAGACAATTCCTTGAATGCTTCGGCTACGAAGCCTATCTTTGGAAAGGCGGGCGCATGGATTATGAAATGACTTCAGGAACGCGTCTGTAGATGTCCTGCAATGGTAGTTCGCATCCGATTGAAGCGAGCGGTAACACGTCTTCAGGCTCGCGAAACTCCGTTTGCACCCACTGCGTCTTGGTAAGACGATACTGTTCAACGCGAATCCTGTCTTGTGAAACGAGGATGTATTCCTGCAAAGAGGCGAGTTCCTGATAGTGCCTAAATTTTTCGCCTTTATCATATACTTCGGTTGATGGTGAAAGCACCTCTATCAAAAGAGTAGGGTTGAGGAGTGTGTCGAAGACGTTATCCTCAAATTGAGGGTCGCCACAGAAAGCGACAACATCTGGGTAAAAATAGGCACCTTTCGGCCCCGTCTTTACGCGCATATTACTCATACAGACATCCGAACCCCGCCCCCACGATTGAATATTAAGTTCAGTCGCTATATCCACCGTGATAAGATTATGAGCGAAATTCACCCTGGGCATTGCGCGTATTTCTCCGTTGAGATATTCACTTTTGCGTGTTGCCTTACGCTCTAAAGCAAGATATTCCTCTGGAGTGAAGGTGGTTTGTGCTGCGGGAGATGACATACAGGTCTCCATGACTATGAGGTATTTTGAACCTATTGATGTTAAATCATAGCATATCATAAGCAGAATGGCAACAACTTTCACTGTTATTAACTCGGCAAGTTCCGCTTGACAATTCGATTCTTGCAGGGTATAATTGAGAAAACCTATTAACAGAAAGCCAAAATCAATTATATCCATGAATCGAATTGACCAGAAATTTCAAGAACTCCGACATGAAGGGACCCGGGCATTTATGCCGTATCTCTGTGCCGGAGACCCGAACCCCGAACTTACCTCTAAACTCCTCCTTACGCTTGAGGAAGCCGGTGCGGACCTCATCGAACTCGGTGTCCCTTTCTCTGATCCGATTGCAGACGGACCCACCATCCAACGCGCAAGCGAGCGGGCACTCACACATCGCATCTCACTCCAGCAGATTCTGGAGATGGTCACGAGCCTCCGTACACAGACAGATATCCCCATTGCCCTGATGAGTTACTATAACCCGATCTTTAGGATGGGGGAGGCGGCGTTTTGTAAAGCAGCACAGGATGCGGGGGTTGACGGGGTCATTGTACCAGACCTACCGCCGGAGCAAGCACAATCGCTCCTTGAAGTCGCACCGAACTATAACCTTTCAACCATTTTTCTCGCCGCTCCGACAAGCCCACCGGAACGGATGCAATTGATTGCATCGGTTAGTACAGGGTTTATCTATTGCGTCTCGGTAACCGGCGTAACAGGGGCACGCGGGATGTTGTCAGACGAGATCGCGCCGATGATTACAGAGCTGCGAAAACACACAGACAAGCCGCTTAGCGTCGGTTTCGGTGTATCAACGCCTGAGCAGGCAACACAGGTCGCGCAGATCGCTGATGGTGTGATTGTGGGGAGTGCTATTGTCGATGTTATTGAAGAGCATATCAACGACGAAGCGGCATTGCTTGCTGCGGTAAAGCAATTCGCATCGGATTTGGCTGCGGGGGTAAAGCTATAATCTACATTCCACGCTTGATACCGAATTCTGACTCAAATGCTTCCCAAATGTTTTCTGGGATGTCAGCTGTTGCTGCTTCATATCCGTCTTCTACTTGTGCTTTGTCGGCAGGACCGAACATAACAACCCCATCTATGGGTGCAGCGAGACAAAACTGCATTGCGAGATGGCGGATATTGACGTTGTGCTCTTGACACCACTTCCACATTGCGTATGCCTTCGGCTCAGCATCCGGATTACGTCTGCGTTCATCTTCAACGTTCGGTTCTGCTCCAGTCAAGCCGCCCATACCTAATGGACTTGCGAGGATGATACCGACATCGTGTTCACGGGCCAACGGCAATGTTGTTTCTGCCACGGATTGGGATAACAGCGTGTAGTCTAAGAAGGTAAGGATAATATCAATGTGTCCCGTTTCGATGAGTTCTTTGTGGAATTCATGGGAACGTACACCAGCACCGATGTGTCGAATATGCCCCTCCGCCTTCATCTCTAACAACGTATCCAGAGCGCGTCCGGGTGCCAGCACGCTTTCCATGTCAATTGGATCGTGGATGAGCACGGCATCTAAATAATCCGTGCGGAAGTCTTTGAGGCTGTTTGTGACACTCCATCGTGTGCCTTCTGCGGAGAAATCTTTCCGACGTTCAGGGTGTGTGCCTACTTTCGCTTGCAAATAAACCTTTTCTCTCAACCCTTCAGAGAGTGCCTCCCCCCAAAGGTGTTCCGCGTGACCTGGATAGGTGTCAATATAGTTGATGCCGAGTTCAATACCGCGTCGAATTGCGCCGATGACTTCAGCATCCGATTTCTGCCACAGCCACGCTGCACCGAGTGCAAGGGCATTCGGACGCATCTCAGTACGTCCCATCCGTCTGATTTCTAATTTTTGTGCCATAACTGTTTCTCTTCCCTTTCTTGTCGGAAGGGAAAAATGGAATTTCCAATCTTCCTTCCAATCTCTTATCCTGAAAATCCTTTATAGTAAAACCTATAATTAATTGGGCACTCTCGAACAGTCTGAATGCCTATAACAGGCATTCAGACTGGAAACCCAAACTAACAGTTTATGCTACAAAGATGTCCACTTATTTATGGGCTTCACTATAATCTTGTAAATTCCGGTTCAGACAATAGAAGTATGCTTTACTGTGCCACCAATGCTTCTTTTAACTTATGCGTAGATTCGGCGAGTGACTCTTGGAGATACGGATAAGGAAAACCGCCCCACCGATCAGGTGGCGGCTCGTGTGCTTGTGCGATTTTCAGGTTCACAAAAATGGGGCCGATTTGGTTCCAGATTTTCGGTAGTTCTGCTTCGAGTGCATCTGAGTTGTCAAATTCATAAACCCGTCCAAAGCCTACACCTTTCGCGATCGTGGTCCAGCTGAAACCAGCGTTACCGTCAGGAACAGGTTGATTGCCTGTGACCTCGTAGGTGCCGTTGTCACAGACAAAGAGAAGATAGTTAGGGGGCGGCGTATTGAGGGCGGTAATTGTCGCCAATGTCCCTAAGCACATCAACATGCTGCCATCCCCGTTGAGCACGACCACCTTCTTGTCTGGTTTAGCGAGCGCGATGCCGAGTGCAAAGTCAGCGGCGTGTCCCATCGCGCTGCCGACGGAGGCATAGTCCAACGGATGTGTTGATATTTTACCCCACGGCACGGTGAGTCCCATTGTTGCGACGACAATTTCGTCTGTACGTTGGTTTGCGATAAGTTGTAGGCACTCTTCCTTGATGAGCATAGTTTTCTCCAATTTGCTTGAGGCTACTTCTCCTCTTCTTTCGGCAAGAACTTGATACGGGGTGGTGTTTTCAAGGCAGTTGTCATAATTTGGATGTGCTCCGCGAATTCCGATTCGGTCTCGATGCCGTTAATACCACCACCCCAGATAGCAAGCGTTCGATAGTTGAGTCTACCCTCCTCGTCAGGCGTTAGAACAACCGGTAAGAACGATTTCCCCGAGGCGTTGAGATCAGTCGGCGTGTCTATATCCTGTGCATTGCTGCTGGGCGGTAAAATGAATGCAACACCGAGTGTGTCTATGCCTCTTGGATCTGTTCCCCAGGTCCATATCCAACCCTGTTCTTTGTCTTCACTGTAAGCACCTTTCAGATTTGGGATACCTGTGACAATCGCATAAGCCGATGATAGGTTTCCGTCGATGTGGATATGATGCTCGATCCCTGCGTGTTCTCCGTAGATGAAAGTGGTTGACGTGAGTTTGCCCGCTGTCCCTTCCAGTTCACCCTCTGGCAAAATCCGTTGGACGATAGAACGGATGGCACCGTCGGCGAGAATCCGGACGTAGTCCCCTTCGGTGGGAAGTGGAATCATCTCGCCTTTTTCTCGGTGCCACAGCGCGATGCCGCCACACCCTATTAGACTTTCCGATTGCGTTAGTGCGACCATCTCCAGTGTTTCAGGGTTGAGGAGCGCGTTCAGTGATAAACCGATCGATTCAGTGACGTTCAGCTGACCTTCTGTTTCAGTTTCCTGACCGAGATCCATTTCGTTGTTGTGTGATTTTCGGATAAAGTAGTTCTCTTGATTCTCAAGATCTCGGATTATCCACTGTTGCTCCGGTTTCTCTATCTCGATTCTAACCTGTTGGGAGAGGGTAACACCGTGGGTCTCGAAATGTTGTCTGAGTTCTGGTGAGAGCGGTTGATCATAATTTAATTCGTGTTGAAACATTACATCTACACTGAAAAGTTCCCTTCGTTTTTTGCCGTAGGTGACGTAAGCCCAATTCGGTTTCAGTAGGTATGCGATCAAATTCGATTCTATTGCTGCTACGGCGTTCAGTTCAGGAAGGATGGCGGCGCGCGTCTGCTTATTGATATCGAGCGTTAGCGTCGCCTTGACATTTGGATCGTAAAGGATTGATATTTCTTTTGTCTCTCCTCCTTCAAAGTCTAAGAGGAAGCAAAGTTGATCACGTTCACCGTCATAGTCCAAATCATCTGCTTGTGCTGGAATCATCACTTCGCGCGGTGCTTCTCCGGTGGCGACGGAGTAGGCTTTAAACGTGAAGTCGGGATTCACTTGTCGGAGTTGCGCTCCGGTCAACACAATCGGTACTTTTTTCCGTGCGATGGGTAATGTATTTTGGATTGAAAGACGAATTTTGCTAATCTTCTGCTGACCCCCTGGCATTGTACAAGCGCAGAGCGTCAGGAGGATGCCTAAAATAAAGGATAGACAGATTGTTGTTAGTGGGGGCTGGGTGACCCAGCCCCTACAAATGTTGTTTTGTGTTTGTATGGTTTTCACTTTGTTTTCCTTATAGATCTGGTAGTACTTCGAGCAGGCGTTCGACCTCAGATGTCGTATTGTAAAAATGGGGTGAGACTCTGACCCCACTGCCTCGCTCTGCTGTAATTATATTTTCGGCGTGAAGCATTTCATAGATTTCAGCAGGTGTATGCTGCGCACTTTCAAAGATAACAATCCCTGCTCGCTCCAAGTCCTTTTTCGGTGTAATAACTCGATACCCCTTTTCCTCCAATCCAGCGATTAAACCAGCCGTGAGTTCCAGAATGTACGTTTCAATTGTAGGGATACCGATGTCAAGCAGTAAGTCGATCGCTGCGTTAAGTCCATAAAGTCCGACGCTGTTGTAAGAGCCTTCTTCAAAACGGGTTGCGTCCGGTTTTTGCGTCAAATCGTAATCAAGAAAATCGCGCGGATTTACAACACTTGACCAACCGATATTGGTGTTGATGAGTTGCTCTCGTCTTTCGTCGGCGCAGTAGAATATCGCTGCTCCTTCCGGTGCCAACAACCATTTATGCCCGTCTGCGGCGAGAATATCAACGTTGCAGGATTTCACGTCTACTTCAATCGCCCCGAGGCTCTGAATAGCATCGACAATGAACCAGATGTCGTGTTCTCGGCACAGTTCGCCGAGTGCCTGAATGTCGTTTCGGAAGCCGGAAGCGAATTCCACATGGCTGATTGTCAGGGCGCGTGTATGTGTGTCGATAGCAGCAGCAACATCTTCAATAGAAATACGCCCATCTCGCTCCGGCACCATACGTGTTTGGACCCCGTAACGTTCCTTCAAACTCCACCACGGGTAGACGTTGGCGGGAAACTCAACCGCTGTCGTGACGACGTTATCCCCTTCCTGCCAATCTATACCGTTCGCCGCGATGAGGATACCCTGCGTCGTATTCTTCATGAATGCGATTTCTGTGGGATCGGCGTTGATGAGTTGTGCTGCTGCGCCGCGGCATACTTCAGCAGTCTCTGCCCAATCCTCGGCGTTCACGGCACCGTTCACGGTGGCATCTTCTATAAATCCTGCCATCGCCTCTCGGACTCGGCGTGATAACGGAGCGACACCAGCGTGGTTCATATAGATATAGGTTTCGGTCACCGGAAATTCACTGCGCCAGTTTTGACGTGGTTTGCTATCAGAAGCATTGTTCACTACATGTTCCCTTGTTTGTTACTATTTAACGCAAGTTGCCACCTATTTATTCTCACTGCGAAGCAATAGCACTCCTACGGAGTGCGGTCGCGTAAATACACCGTTTCTATAGACATACCACCCCTCTGGGGTGAGGAAATACTTGAAAAGTGCTGTTGAAATACGCAGAAATACTCAAGCAAAAACACCAAGATTCGTTAGTAGCAACTTGGGTTACTATTTAGGAGCGTTTCAACCGTGTAATCTTTCACCCGTTTCGCATTCGCAAACGTGATGAGTTCACCAAACAATCCAAAGCAGAACACCAGAATGCCGACTGTGATAAAAATAGCACTCAAGTTCAGTGCCGCAACGTTCCACATTTTAAACAGAAGCGTACTGATGGGTGCTATTGAAAGAATTCCACCGATTATAAACAACGCCACGCCAATGGGTCCAAAGAATCGAATAGGTCTCCGCTTACATTGAAAGATAAAGAAACGTGCGAGTGCTCCTAACCTGGGTGTTTCCTGTTTGGTTTGTCGAATTCTATCCTCTGTTATCCACCCAAGGATTAGCAGGACTACTGCTAAACTGAGACAGCTCAGTGCTGCGATGTTCGCATTTCCGAACAAAACACGCCCTAAAACAAAGAAAGGGAGGCTTAGGCATGCGGCGGTGCGAAAGGCTTTCTGCTCAGGTCTGAAAAGGATTTTTGACAACCGTTCCCACAGCGAATCTTTTTGCGATGTAGGACGCTGCGCGAAGACGGAAATAATGAATTTGAATGCTATAATGTCCAACATCACACGCCAGACTCTGCCGAGTCCGTACTTACTTTTTCCGAAACGCCGTGGGTGATGTGTGACGACAATTTCAGCGATCCGCGCCCCTACTACCGTGGACATCGCCGGAATAAATCGGTGCATCTCTCCATAGAGGGATACCTGCTTGATAACTGATGCTCGGTATGCCTTAAGTGAACAACCATTGTCGTGGATAGGGACACCCGTTACCTTGCCGATTATCCAATTCGCAACGATAGACGGGACACGGCGTGTCAAGAATTTATCCTGTCGATCTTTCCGCCATCCGCACACCAGATCATAGCCTTCATCCAGTTTTTGAAGCAGCTTCGGGATGTCCGTCGGATCGTTTTGTAAATCGCCGTCCATGCTGATAATCCGCTGTCCCTGCGCGTATTCAAATCCTGCTGCCATTGCTGCGGTTTGTCCCGCGTTCTTTTGGAATTGGACGACTATCAACTGCGGTTCCTGTTTGCTTAATTCCGAGAGCACAGCGAAAGTTTTATCGTGGCTTCCGTCGTCTACGAACAACACCTCATAAGTCTCACCAATTGCCTCACATACTGCCTGAATCTTTTCAAACAGAGGTCGAACATTCTCCTCTTCGTTGTAAACCGGGACTACGATAGATAACGTCGGTTTTTCGTCCATTTTAATAGTTGTCGGTGCGGGTTGCTACGCAACCCTTTTAGTTGTCGGCTTTGACCAAGAACTCGCGCGTTGGCAAAATTATCGGTAGACGAGTTGTTGGTCAAAGTTAAAGAGGGTTTTGTTAAAAGAAAACCTCTATCCCGGTGATAAGGGAGTCAAGAGAAGTTACTGAAAAGGAGTTACTGAAAACTGATAACCCCTCTTACTGCCAATCCGTGGCGTTCAACAGAATCTGATGTGCTTCGGTGAGTGAATCGAAAGTGCCAGCATCAACCCATTTGCCTTGCACAAAAGTGTATTCAAGTTCAGCACGACGAATATAGGCGTTATTGACAGTCGTGATCTCATATTCCCCGCGGGCTGAAGGTTCAATAGTGCGGATGATGTCAAACACGGACGCGTCGTAGAAGTAGACACCTACCACCGCGTAATCACTTTTGGGGTGCGTTGGCTTTTCCTCAATCGCGACGATGCGATTTCTGTCCAAAGTCGCGACACCATAACGCTCTGGGTCATCCACCTGTTTGAGCATCACGCGTGCGCCAGTTTGTTGCGTGCGAAAATCGGAAACCGCTTGGTGGATAGGTGCTTCAAAAATATTATCGCCGAGCAAGACAACAATTTTGCCACGGGTGGCAAACCCTTCCGCCAACGCGAGGGCGTGTGCGATCCCTTTCGCCTCGTCTTGCACCCGATAGGTGAATTCGCATCCGAATTCTTTGCCGCTTCCTAATACGTTCACAAAGTCCCCAACGTATTGCGGGTTGGTCACGATAAGAATATCCGTAACACCTGCTGTCGTGAGTTGTTTGACGCTGTGAAAAATCATCGGTTCGTTACCGACCGGGAGTAGGTGCTTACTTGTAACTTTGGTGAGCGGATGCAAACGGGTACCGAGTCCACCTGCGAGGATTACGCCTTTGAGCATAGCTTAGCTATTTTCTCCTCGTCCGGGGAAGGTGAGTTCAGCAACACCGGACTTATCCAGATCACCTAATCCGAGTTCAATCATCCGATCGTACTGCGCCTTGGTTGCCTGCGCGAGTGGTAGAGAAATACCAGCATCGTCTGCCAAATCGAGTGCGATGCCCGAATCTTTCGAGGCATGGGCAGCTGAGAAATAGCATTCATGATCGCGTGCTTCCATATCTTCGCCATCGGTTTCTAAGACGCGGGAGTTTGCGCCTGTTTGTGCGAAAACCTCCTGTAGCATCGCCAAGTCCAATCCGAGTGCGGCACCCAAACCTAACCCTTCGGCGAGTCCTGCTGTATTGATGTTCATCACCATGTTGACGAGTGCTTTCACCTGTGCTGCCTGACCGGATTCACCGATGTAGCGAAGGGAAATGCTCATTGAATCCAGAATTGCGCGTGATTTGTCGAATGTTTCCTTTTTACCGCCGCACATAAGGTAGAGCGTGCCTTCGCGCGCTTGTGTAATGCTGCTCGCCATGCACCCTTCGAGACTCTCTGCTCCGTGCTTTGCGGTGAGTTGTTCGATGTCCACGTGGACCTGCGGGCTGATTGTTGCACAGTTGATAAAAACTTTGCCGGATGCGTCTTGAAGTAGGCTGTCGTCGGCATCATCTGAGAAAATTGTTCGCATCGCCGTGTCATCCGTAACCACGGTAATGATATAGTCTGCGAGTGCTGTGACCGTCGCGAGTTCCTCTGCTGCTGCTGCCCCAATTTCTGTTGCGAGTTCTTGTGCGCGTTCGCTTGCAACGTCGTATACAACGGTCACATCAAATCCTTCGTCATTGAGATGCCGGGCGATGTTCGCCCCCATTCTGCCTACGCCTACAACACCAATTTTGTAATCTGCCCTATTTTGTGAATTCGCCATGCTTGCCTCCTTGCTATTACTAACCTTTACGCTACACATCTATATTACTAAACGAGTTATCGGGCGATTGGAATGCCAACCGCTTTACGTAAGTTCCATTTTTACATATTTGCAGATGTTTGTCAAGGGGTGTGTAAATATTTTGTCGGCGATTCGTCGGTTGATGTGGCTTATGGAATATATTAAAACCTCTCGAATCAGGAGAAGAATTTCTGCTCCTACAAAGAATTTTACAACCGCCTCTCAGACCGCATACCAACTGATTTGTCTGCCGATTTTGAGATAATCAAAATTCTTCTCCTTTCTTCTCCTAAATCGTTGCTTCTGTGCTGGGTTGATTGATGAAAAGTCCCGTCAAGGCAGATAGAGATATTGCCTGTGAAGACTTTTCTGAGCGTCTCGCTGGGGGGTTGTGTGCCCCATTGTTTGTCGTTTTTTGAAGTTTTCAGCGTTTTCATTTTTTTATCTCCTTAGATGTTGTGAAGTGTTGGGCATAACGACTATGGAAATTTATAGTGGATCTTAGCATTAACCAAACCGATGCGGTTGGGAATGCAGGTTGCAACCCGCCTTTTATCCCCCCTTATCAAGGGGGCAGGCGAGCGCCGCAAAACAGCACCATAGGTGTCAATTTAGTTTTTCTACAGAGATACCATCCCTACGGGATTCAGGAGGTGTTTGAAGGATTCAAGGTTTTCGCGTAGAATCCGGTTCGGTTGCAAACCGAACCTACCGGTCCTGGGTCCGCGCATTCTACACAGATACCATCCCTACGGGATTGAAGAGGGTTTCTGGCGTGTCCAAAGTTTCTGGCTAAAATCCGGCGCAGTTGGGTGAAAGCCCCTACCGGACCTGGGTACCAGAGGTATTTTTTCTAAAAAAATTGACAGTTATGGGTATATTATAGCATATATATCAACATTTGTAAAGTTAAATCAAATTTAGTTATTAAGTTCTGAATGTCAAAATATTTAGACACCCAAAATTTAAAAAAGTATTGACATTTTTTGCAAATTTGTTATAATCTTCAGAACGATGAACGGAAGCCGGTTGGTTAACCTTTTCTGGCTGAAAATATACCGGCAGATTTCTATTTTCCTAAGGAGGACTCACAATGAACCGTTTTACATACGGCTTCGGTCTCCGAATAGATCGAGCCTATCTTCTCATTCTTGCCTTTGCGTTTCTCGCAGTGACGATTCTCGGTTGCGGGGGAGGCGGCATTAGTATCATTCCTCTGGGTGCTAAACTTCAGAACGCCGACACCGCGTTTGACCAAGCAGAGACAGTTGAAGTGCGCGACGATGACCCAGAAAAGATGGAGAAGAATCGCCAGAGGCAGCAGGAACTTTATGATAGAGCGATGTCCCTCTATTTAGAGGTCATCGAACGCGACACAAAAGGAAAATGGGCACAGCGTGCACATTTCCAGATCGCTAAAATCTACAAACGTCGCTACGACTGGGATAAAGCGACTGAGCATTACCAAGCTATTGTAGCGTTGGATCCTACCGGATATTATGCTAATGAAGCAAAAGCTGGGACGGCGAATATTCGGAAGAACCGCGAGATCATCAAGACGAAGCGTGCTGAATATCAAAACTATAAAGCGATCTACGATAATTCGCCGACAGATGAGACCTTTACTATTGCTGCGGAGGCACTCTACGAGGTTGCGCGCGCTTATGAAAGTTTAGAGAATTACACCGAAGCCATCCGCAATTACGAACGAATGGTAGAGGAATTTCCTGAGCATACTAAGGCATCACAGGCGCAATTCCAGATCGGTAACGTCTATTTTTATACGCTGTACGATTATCTTGGTGGCTGGCCTGCCTTTGTTGCTGTCACTGATAAGTTCAAAGATTCCTACGAAGCCTCCCAAGCAGGGACGCTCCTTAAGCAGACGGCAGATATTCTCCAAGAAATTAACGAGTTGAAGGATGAAATTGATAAGTATCGCAATAAGAAAGCGGTTGAATACCAAAAGACCGGACGGAAAATTACGCCTGCTGATATGTGGGTGATGGGATACAGCGATCAGGTCGTTCAGAATTTCCAACAGATTGCGGGTAACTGGGAAAAACTTCGCAACTACCCGCGTGCTATTAATGCCTACAAGACCTTAGCAAGGGACCTGTCGCATAAGAAGTTCGCTGCGGCAGACGCGCTCTATCGTACCGGTACGCTCTATCAGCAAAATGGTGAGTACGAACGTGCTATTGAGGCGTATGACAATCTGTTTGAACTCGCGCCGGAGTCTACATGGCGGAACGAAGCCGTTTATCAACAAGCGGTTTGCTACCGTTCCATCCGTGAATTCGGAGCTGCTTATGAAGCATTCAAAGCCTATATGAGCATTACAAAGGGAGATGTACCCTACCTTCGTGAAGCGGAGCAGATTGTCCGTCAATATGAGCTTGACCAAGACGAAGATGGATACAAGTTCTACGAGGAGCAAGAGGCGGGCACATCCGACCAGGATGCGAGCTCTCATCCCGGGATGGGTAGTTAATCCGAATTTTAGGGAAACCATTTTCCCACACCTCGGTTTCCCTATGCTGCTTTAGCAAAAAAATGTGAGTCGTATGTTGTAGGGCGAGGCTTCCGGGTTTCGTCATCGTTCGTGGACACGCGAAGATGACCGCCGTGGGAACTCGCCTCTACAAATACAACTCAACATCACATTTCAACGGCTTGTTTGAAGCCTGTTCCCCACAGATGCATGCGGCCCGCGCCTTAGATAAACAGATGAACGCGGGAACGTTCTTCCGGTGGTAAGTAGTTGAAAACTTTTTGCCGGATAAGTTCCGGCGTGTAGCGGCGCGAGAAGTGCGTTAGGACGATATGCTCACTCTCAATATCGGCTAACATAGCAGGTAACATCTCAAGATGTATATGCATCGTCTTTTTGGCACGTACCCGATGCTCCGGTAGAATAAACGTGCATTCGCAAATTAGAACTTTGCACTGTTTGAGTAACGGATGTGCATCAATCGGGATGTCCCGCGTATCTCCTAAGTAGGCGATTAAGGGCAGCTGCACCTCTCTTGTTACTTCTACCCCTGACTGTCTCAGTTCCGCGATGTCGCGCCCCGACAGGTGTTGGAATTCTGGTTTGAGTTTCTTGCGAACCTCACAAATCAGATAAGAGACTGCAGGTACACTGTGGTTGCCGGGCAAAATGTGGGCGACTAAATTTTGCCGAAACGGAATTGCATCGCCTGCCCGAACAGGCGTGATTTGATATGCCCAACTTCTACCGGTGTCCAACGCGGAGATTCTATCGAGAATGTGCATCAATTGTTTAGAGCCGCTCCACGGGACGTAAATATTCCCCGGTGGTATTCCCGAAAGCCAACGTTGACTGATGTAAATGGGCAGCCCAAAATAGTGATCTAAGTGGAAGTGGGAAATAAAGACGTTGCCGATGCCGATAAAATTCATCGGACATCTGCCTAAATCGAAAACAAGGTCCAACTCTTTTACTCGCACGTAAGTCGCGACGGCGGAGCTGGATTTTCCCTCAAGTGTTAAATTACCACAGTGCAATAGTGCCATATTGAATAGTTGTCAGTTGTCAGTTATTATGGTAGATTTTACAATTATTTGGACATTTTAAAGAGGCGAGGATACAATCCTCGCCAGCGGTGATAAAAGTTTCCGCTTCTATTGAAATATCAACTTAATTCTATAATCTACTGTAGTTGTCAGAAGAATAGACATCCGTCTATTCACGCCTTACGAAAGGACAAAAAATGCGTATCGGAATTATTGGCGGCAGCGGTTTTTATCAGATGGAGGGTTTAACGGATATCGAAGAAATCGAGATCGAAACCCCATTCGGTAAACCGAGCGATGCCCTTATTCTGGGCAACCTTGATGGAAAGCCGGTGGTTTTCCTACCCCGGCACGGTGTTGGTCACCGATTACTTCCGTCTGATATTAATGTCCGTGCCAATATCTATGCTTTAAAATCGTTAGGTGTCGAATGGCTTATCTCCGTTAGTGCCGTAGGCAGCCTGCGACAAGATATCGAACCTCGCCATTTTGTTGTGCCGGATCAACTCTACGACCACACCAAGGACCGGAAATCTACCTTTTTCGGCGACGGTATTGCCGCCCACGTCAGTCTTGCACATCCTTTCTGCTCGGAATTGAGCACCTTTCTATCTACAGCGGCGACAGAAGCCGGTACGGTTGTCCATAACGGTGGCACCTACATCTGTATGGAGGGCCCAGCATTTTCTACACAGGCGGAGTCTGAACTCTACAAGCACTTCGGATTTGACATCATTGGGATGACTGCCGCACCGGAAGCCAAACTCGCACGTGAGGCTGAAATCTGTTACGCCGTCCTCGCCTGTTCCACTGATTACGATTGCTGGCATCCTGAACACGATAATGTGACAACCGAGATGATCCTTGATAACGTCCGTTTCAATGTTGAAACTTCTAAAAAAACGGTCCGAGCTGCCGTCGCTAAGATCCCTGAAGGTGAGCGAACCTGTGCGTGTTCAACCGCCCTTCAATACGCACTCGCGACGCATCCTGACAAGATATCGGTCGCTAAACGGCACGAGTTAAAGTTATTGTTGGACAAGTACTTGGCGTAGCGTCTTGAAGATCCTATCTGCCTCCGCTTCTGTCAGTATTAGGGGTGGTGCGATGTAAATGATGTTCTCCGGTTCATCAACGGCGTGTCCGATTTTTCCGACGATGACTCCTTCTTCTCGTAATTGCCCGACAATTTGGTTGGTTGTCGCTGTTTCCAGATGCGTTCCATCGGTTTGGACGAGTTCCACTGCGAGCATCAATCCTTTGCCGCGGACATCACTAACAATAGATAAATCACGCAACGTTTCTAATTTCGAGTGTAGATAAGTGCCTACCTTTTCGGCGTTTTCCGAGAGCCGTTCCTCTTGCAGAATTTTGAGGTTAGCGACACCTGCAGCACACGCCACTGGATGCCCACCATAAGTGCAGACTTGGGCAAATTCTTTATTTTCATCGGTTTCGCCGAGGAATGCGTTGAAGACTTCGGTTGAAGCGACACACGCACCGAGCGGTAGATAACCGCTTGTCAATCCCTTTGCCAGTGTGATGATGTCAGGCTGCACGTCCCAATGTTCGCATGCAAACATCTTTCCGGTGCGTCCAAAACCTGTGATTACTTCGTCAAGGATGAGTAGTAATCCGTAATCGTCACAGATTTGCCGCAGTTTTGGGAAATACTCGTCTGGTGGCACGATCACACCGCCACCACCGATGATGGGTTCGGCGATGACACCAATTACCGTTTCTGGGCCTTCCCATTGGATCATCCGTTCAATTTCATCGGCGCATTCGGTACCGCAGGATGGATACTCTAATCCGATGGGGCATCGATGGCAGTAGGGCGGATGCGCATGTAGAAACCCCGGAACGAGCGGCTCAAACGCTTTTCGTCTCCGTGCTTGTCCTGTTGCCGATAGCGCGCCATACGTAAATCCGTGGTATCCACGGTACCGACTGATAATCTTGTAGCGATTCTCTCCCGGATAGGTTTGCCTGCTGTACTGCCTCGCCATTTTGATTGCAGTTTCGTTCGCCTCCGAGCCGCTGTTGGAAAAATAGACGTGGTTTAAATCACCGGGAAGGCACGCGGCGAGCTGCTCCGCTAATACAGTGGCGGGGACGTTAATTTGCGAGTGTGGGTAGTAGGACAGTTTTTGTATCTGCGCATAGACAGCATCCGCAATCTCCTGTCGCCCATAGCCTACATTGACGTTCCAGAGTGCAGAGTAAGCATCTAAGTATTCGTTGCCGTCTGCATCTACAAGCGTTGTCCCGTGTGCCGATTCAAAGACGACTAACGATGTTTCCTCGAGGCGTTGGTGTTGAAACAGAGGATGCCACACGTGTGCTTTATCAACTTGTCTATAGTCTTTTGTCATATTTTTCCTGTAATGGTTATCAGTTATCGGTTATCGGTTACAGGATTTACGCAGCTCTCTTTGCTGGCGAGGTTTCAAACCTCGCCAGCGGCGTGCGTAAGTCCTAAGTTACATAGAGACAGGTGCGGAAATGCCTAAAAGTGTTAGTCCGTTTTTCAATACGCTTTGCACGCACCGGACCAAAATAAGCCGTGCGTCCGTCTTTTCCATGTCTGAGGGATCCAGTACCCGGTGTTGATTGTAGTATGGATGAAAAAGTCCTGCCAGTTCATGTAGATAATGTGGAATACGATGCGCTTCGCGTGCTTCCGCGCTCAGAAGCACGATTGACGGGAATTCGGCTAATTTCCGAATTAATTCGTGTTCCATCGGTTCTGTGAGTTGTTTTAGGAAGGTCTCTTCAATTGGCTTAGGTGTGATTCCGTGTTCATCTCCCTGCTCGAAAATGCTACAGCACCGTGCGTGGGCGTATTGAATGTAGAAGACTGGGTTCTCAGTGGCGTGGGTTACTGCCAATTCCATATTGAAATCGAGGTGCGTATTATTAGCACGCATGAGGAAAAAATAACGGGCGACATCCACGGCGAATTGTTCGCCGACGGTCTCTGCGAGTTCGTCGATGAGATCATCAAGAGTGAGAAACTGTCCGCTACGTTTCGACATGTCCTGCCGTTTGCCTTCTGCATCGACGAGATTGACTTGTTGAATGATGGAAATTTCGAGCCAATCGTCGGGTAAACCGAGTGCTTTGACGAAGTTCTTGAGGCGGGTGATATGTCCTTGATGATCCGGTCCGAGCAAATCAATAACTGTTGTGAATCCCCTATCGAATTTGTCGCGGTGGTAGGCAGCATCCGGTACAAAATAGGTGTATTCGCCGTTGTTCCGTACAACGACGCAATCCTTGTCATCCCCAAAATCTGTCATCCGAAACCACGTTGCGCCTTCCGCTTCGTAGAGATATTCCTTCTCACGAAACAGTTGGATAATTTCCTCCGGCTTTCCACTGTCTCGGATTGCTTTCTCACTTGACCAGACATCGAAATTGACACCGAAACGTTCTAAAGATGTTTTTTGCTGTGCTAAGATATGTGCAATGCCTTCGTCTCGGAAGCGTGCGATACGTTCGCTTGTTTTCAGCTGAAGATAGGTATCCCCTTCCGTATCCGCGATAGTTTGAGCGAACTCCTGTAGGTATTCTCCCTGATAGCCACCCTCTGGAATTTCCAAACCTTCTTCACCGAGTGCCTGCCGATACCGGACCTCAATTGATTCACCGAGGCGTTCCACCTGTCCACCGGCATCATTGACGTAGTACTCCCGGACTGCTTTATAGCCGATGGCGTTTAGGAGATTGACGAGGGTATCCCCGACCGCTGCAGCACGTCCACTGACGATGTTAAGAGGACCGGTGGGGTTTGCACTGACAAATTCAATCTGAAGATGCTTTCCTTCACCTTTGTTGCAGGTGCCGTACGCTTCTTGTGTTTCTACAATTGTCCGGAGTGTGTCGTAAAGATAGTTATCGGATAGGTGAATGTTAATGAAGCCTGCCCCGGCGATGTCAATTTTTCGGATGTTGGGCTGGGAATTGAGGTCGATGTGTGTGACGATTATCTCGGCTATCTTGCGGGGTGCCATCCGTGCGTGTTTTGCGAGTCCGAGGGCAATGGGTGTAGCAATATCCCCGTGTTCCGGCGTTTTTGTGGGTGAAAACGGAATAGTGGGTACTTCGGATATAGTGAGTTCCTCGGCGGCAACAGCGGCATGGATCGCGCTTTCTATTATATTGTAGATTTCTGCTTTAATTGTGTTCATATCAGCAAATGTTGGATGTTTATTTTCGAGTTTTGTATAAAGTTCACATTTTCAACACGGGAAATTATATCATAATAGGAAGCGTATGTCAAATCAGGGCTATTTAGTTTAAAAAAAATTGTCGGGTTGTCTAAATTTTTGAATTTTCTTTTTGAAGCCGGGTGCGGTTGCAAACCGCACCTACCTGGTCTGGGAGTGCGGTTGCAAACCGCGCCATAGGTCAATTTAGCGATTTTTCAATTGTTCTGTAACAGCCTCTCTATAAATGCCGCCCCTACGGGGCTTGGTTTTTTTGGGGCCCCATACTGCTACACAGATATCGTCCCTACGGGACTGAAGAGGGTTTCTGGCGTGTACAAAGTTTATGGCTAAAACCCGGCGCAGTTGAAAACAGCGCCTACCGGACCTGGGTCTACAAACATGGCGGTAGGTTTGTGTTGGGTTTCGCTATCTTCTTGATTGATAGGAAGGTGTAGAGTAGGAAAATATGCTTGGGGTGTCGATATCATTTTCTCAACTCCGCTCAACCCAACCTACGGTACTATGATGCATTTTTTCTAAAATTGACAGTTATGGTTCAGCTGCAAACAGCGCCATATGTGTCAATTTAGGGATTTTTCACGCGTCTGGGAGCCTGTAAACACCCCGTCGAACCTTTACAATTTCACCCATCCCTACAAGACGCGTGAGTTCTGTATTGATTGCTTTTGGGTGTCCCTGAATCGCCGCCGCGAACTCCGGTGTTTTCTTCTCGCCATCGGCGAGAAGTGCGAGAATTTGCTCGCGGAAAGTGATACGTGGCCGCCCTCTCAGCTTTTGCAAAAAGCGGTTCGCCTGCCTTTGGGAACATCCCAGAATCCGCTCTACCTCTTCTCTGGCGGATTCAACCGTCAGATTGTCGCGTTCGGTTTCAAAACGTTGGCGTGTCGATATCACCTCCTCGAGTTTGTCTAACCCACCGGCGACATCGAAGTCTTCCCAGTCAAAAAGGAGCGTTTCAGGTCTGTCGGTGATATCAGGAATGCGCACCCCCGTAATCAACATAACTTTCTTGTTTGCTAAACGGTTCAACTGAACCAACTCTATAATCTCTGTGAATATATGGGCACCCTCTTTTTCATAGACGCTCTGGACGCGCGCGTCTTTGTAACAGCAGGAATCAGGTTTCATTTGATAAGAGAGGGGTTCCTCGTCGTTTCCAAACAGGGTCTGCGTGCGGCTCAAAACGGCGCGTACTCCCATTTGCGGCATGCCAACTATCCAGATGACCTGTGCTTCTTGAAGGGCGGTTTCCAAGCCTTCCAGTTCTCGAAAACTCGCCAAGAAACAGACGTTCTCATTCTTCGCGATATGCTTCAACTGCCCAATTGCATGAACATGGGTGATAATTCCATGCTTGACCTTTGGATCCCTTTCTATATCAGCTTGAATTCTGGAAAAAATGTGCTGCCCCGTCTCAGACATCGCCATAATGTCCCAAGCGCCATTGAGGTCTAAAAGTGTCTCCTGTGGATAGATATCGGTGCGAATCTGAAAAACGCGGTTTCCGGGAACCCACGCCGTCGGTTGCGTGCGAAGGATCTCAATTTCCTCGTCCAAGAATGCTCGCCGTAAATGTTCAGGGTAGAGAACCGGGATATTGACGAAAAGGTATTTGACGCTCGGATGCAGGACGGGCGGCAACCGGAATTGTAGTTCCTCGTCCTCCCATCGCATCGGTGCATCAGCGTCCCGCGTGTAATGTGCGAAGAAACATTTGAGTTGATGCCAAAACGTCCAGTTTGGATCGGCACGAACCGCTGCGGATGCCTCGCTATTTTCCACAGTCCCTGTATCGACGTGGCACATCTGTTGGATAATCTCTTCTTCCAGCCATTGAAACGTCTGTACCACTGTTCGGAGCCGTTTGATGGATTTGGCATCGGATTTATCTCTGATGTCTACTGCATTCAGTAGAGATAGCGCAAGGTTGCCTAAGGCACTGCCTTGCCAATTGGCAACCCATGTCTTCAGTGTGGTTCTGGAGAGCTTACATCTAAGAAACAGGTGATCCTCTCGGTAGGTATTGACAATACAGAGGGGTTGTGTTCCCTCGGGCGTTTCGAGAAGTTGTTCCGCTGTTTGTGCGAATTGTGGATCCGAAAAGAATCGAGAACTGGGGATATCTTCTCCCTGATCCGACCCCTGTGCCACCGATCCGACATCTCGGTTTTGAAGAAATTGGGATGCTGCTGCCGCAAGATCATCACTCGGTACCTCTAAACAGATTGCCTTATTCTTACGCAGAACGGATTCTACTTCAGAGTCTTTCTCAGCAGTGAATCCAAGCACACGCACATTCCTATCGAAAGCACCCTGCACCTGAACACGCATTTCCTCTGGCGGTTCGGACATCTTTTCTGTCGGTTTCGACTTGTGTAAGATCGGACGCGGACGTTTGAGTGCCAACGGACTGAGTGTCCCCTCCCGAACGGCAAGCACTTCATCGTCTATAGGAAACCCCGTCTTCGGAGTGGGCGGTAGGATGCCGGTATCGTTCCAAACGTCTGTTAGAAGCGTTGCCGCCATCGGCAGCCCAGTATCAGACGTAGATGCACAGAGCCACACACCATCGTCGTTCTCCCACAAGGATACCTCTGTGTTGCCAATTTCATCACCGTATTGCCGCCAATAGTGAACTCCGTCCTCTTGTCTGACATAAGAAAACCCACGCTTGAAAAACGCCTCTTTGGCGAGATCAAGTGTCCCCGATCCGAGAGAGTATGGCGCGTCCGGGATATTCTCCATGGGTTGTATGTTTTGCGAAACAGGTTCGTGCAGGGCAGCGCGAAGGGCATCGATAGGTGCGAAGAGAACTTCTTTAGAAACCACAGGCGGATCTAACAGATTTCCAAGCAGGATTTCATAACGCGCATCCCAGCAACTGTGTCCTTTCTCACCCAAAATCTCGAGATACGCATTGTGTTTGTTGGGAGTCTCTGCTGATGGTGTCCCCTGATAGACATAGAACCGTGCTTCCTTGGTGTTCGGGTGCAGGTATCCCGGTATCCGGCAAGAAAAGCGCAATCCTCCGGACTTGGTCAGCGTCAACAACGGGTTCGCAGCGGCGTTAACAAGTGCCTGAACGCACGCAAGAATGGCATCCGGGGCAGCACAGATGGCTTCATATCTAAATTCGATATCGTGCCAGGGCGCGCCCTCGCGTGCGGAGGGAATACCTGTATACATGTGAATCCCCCACGACCTGTGCCATTGGGGGGTCTCCCAGTCTGTTGCCTCTTGGCGTTTCAAGAACCTTTCACCGCCAAAGGCGCGCGGGGGATGGTCGGTTCCAGGGGCGCGCCCGATCGGCATAAAGGAAATGTCCACCGCTTCCAAATCTTGTAGCTTCAGAGGGTATCCGTGCGCACAATGGACTTTGAAGTGGTAAGGAAGCCCTTTGTAAATCAGGGGCCTTAGGGTTGTCTTCCGTTGCTTAAAGGGTTTCTCGTGCCGTTGGTGGCAGTGTTCAATAATATTTTCCAAGACATCGGTTGTCATTGACTTACTTCCTTATTAGGTTTTGAGGAAGCACAGGACGGCTGGAAGAATTCCTATGTTCACTATCTTCCAACCTTCTGTCCTTCCAATTTTCTAAAGCGGGTTGTAGCACATACTTTTACTTTCGGCTTCATTATCACTAATCCAGAAGCTGAAAGTTTGCGCTACGTGTATAAGTCCACCGCATTAGTGCGCGAACTGAAAGTTTGCGCTACGATAATACTTCCACCGCCACTTTTCCCTCTCATCTACTGAACCTGCTTTTACAGGATCAGGACTTACGCAAATTGAGAAAATATCGGACATTCAGACGCAAAAGATCGGTTATTTCTGTGTTTTTAACCCCCTAAAGAATCAACGGTATGAATGCCCTATGGCATTCCCCGCCCCTTATCAGGGGGACTTTATAGGAGATTCTGTAATTACCTATACACCACACAATAGCGAGGATACAATCCTCGCCAGCGGCGCTGGGTGATTGTCCGTAACGAACCGTAAACTTATTTTCCGATTTTACTATAACCCCAGCGAGGATACAATCCTCGCCAGCGGCGCTGGGTGATTGTCCGTAACGAACTGTAAACTTATTTTCCGATTTTACTATAACCCCAGCGAGGATACAATCCTCGCCAGCGGTGCTGGGTGATTGTCCGTAACGAACTGTAAACTTATTTTCCGATTTTACTGTAACCCCCTAAATCCCCCTTATCAGGGGGACTTTAAGAGGGAATGCGTAAGTCCTAAGAATTATTCTGAACATAAGTTATAATCCGTCTCCATTCGTTTGGATTTTGCAGGCAATGATCGTAGCTTTGGTGTTGCCAAAACTTTCATGCCTCTGGAAGTTTATAGACCCCCCGCTTAACTTTTACAATTACACCGAGCCGCACAAGACGCGTGAGTTCTGTATTGATTGCTTTTGGGTGTCCTTTAATCGCCTTCGTGAATTCTGGTGTTCTTTTCTCGCCATCGGCGAGAAGTGCGAGAATTTGCTTGCGGAAAGTGACACGTGTTTTTCCTCCCCTGAGCCTTTGCAACACTCGGTTCGCTTGTCTTGGATAGCATCCGAGAACCCGCTCTACCTCTTTTCTGCTGGATTTAGCCGTTAGATTGTCGCGTTCGGTTTCAAAACGTTGGCGTATCGCTATCACCTCCTCGAGTTTGTCTAACCTACCGGCGACATCGAAATCTTCCCAGTCAAAAAGGAGCGTTTCAGGTCTATCGGTGATATCAGGAATTCGCACTGCTGTAAGTAACATAACGTTCTTGTTTGCGAAACGGTTCAGTTGAACCAGTTCTATAATCTCTCTGAATATATGACAGACCGCTATTTCATAAACACTCTGGACGCGCTCGTCTTTGTAACAGGAGAAATCAGGTTTCATTTCATAAGAGAGGGGCTCTTCGTCGTTTCCAAATAATATCCGAGTGCGCTCTGCAATGGCGTGTCCATCCATTAGGGGTATGCCAACTATCCAGATGACCTGTGCTTCTTGAAGGGCGGTTTCCAAGCCTTCCAGCCTCCGGAAATCCGTCAAGAAACAGACATTCTCATTTTGTGCTATAGTCCTCAGCTGCTTAATTGCATAAACATGGGCGATAATCCCATGCTTAATATTTGGATCCCTTTCGATTTCGGCTTGAATTCTGGAAAAAATGTGCCGTCCGGTTTCAGACATCCCGAGAACATCCCAGGTGCTGTTGACATCTAAAATCGTTTGCAGTGGATAGATATCGGTGCGAATCTGAAAAACGCGGTTTCCGGGAACCCACGCCGTCGGTTGTGTCGGCAGGAGCTCGGTTTTCTCATTCAAGAATGCCCGCCGTAAATATTCAGCATCGGGAGCGGGGACATTGACCAAAAGATATTTGACGCTCGGATGCAGCACGGGCGGTACCCTGAACCGTAGGGCTTCGTCCTCCCATTGCATCGGTGCATCAGCGTCCTTCGTGTAATGTGCAAAGAAATGTTTGAGTTGATGCCAAAACGTCCAGTTTGGATCCGCACAAACTGTTGGAAACTCCTGAATGTTTTCAGCAGTCGCCGCGTCCAAGATATCCAACCCGAGGGCGTCCGATATATGCATGAGAATTTTCATGTCTTCGTTAGGGACAAAAGCTTCGAGAGAAAAAAAAGGCAGCCCTTCTGACGCAAGTTTATCCGCAGCTGCGGCATCCAAAGGAATGTAAGCAGAGATTCCTCGCTCAAACTCAATTGTATGCCGTGCTAATTCGGTGCCGGTCTCTGTATCAATTACCCCTCGTCTGACCACCTTGCCGTGTACACCGACGTTGGACATCTGTTGGATGATTTCTTCTTCGAGCCATTCAAAGGTCTGTACCAGGGTTCGGAGGCGTTTGACAGAGTCGCCATGGTATTTGTCTCTGATTTTTGCGGCATTCAGTAGAGCGAGGGCAAAGTTTCCTAAGGCGTCGCCTTGCCAATTGACACACCACTCCTCCAATATAGTTTTAGAGAGTCCGCATTTAAGAAACAGTGGGTGCTCCCTGCGGGTGTTGATGATACAAAGGGGCTGTGTTCCGTCGCGTGATTCGAGAAGTTGTTCTACTACTTTTGCGGACTTTGGGTCCAAAAACAGTCGAAAATCCTCTAATATTTGTGCGTGGGTAGTTTGTAATATAGAGAATTGCGATAGATAGCCACGCTCTTGACATACTGTATAGACGGGGCACTGCGGACATATAATTTCACTCGGATCCGCCCCCTTTTTCTCAAGTGCTTCGCACCGCTGAGGGTCCTCACAGACGTTTCCATGGTGAAATGGAGTTGCTATACGCACGTCAAAGGGGATATCTTTCACCTGATCCCAGAGATACATCCGCTCCCGCCACTGTGCCACCGATCCGACATCACGGTTTAAAAAAAATTGGGATGCTGCTGCTGCAAGATCACCACTGGGTACCTTTAAACAGACTGCGTGACTCTTACGCAGAACAGATTCTACTTCAGGGTCTTTCTCAGCATCTGTCTCGGCAGTATATCCAAGGACACGGACATTCCTGTCGAAAGCACCCTGCACCTGAACACGCATTTCTTCTGGCGTTTCGGACATCGGTTCTGTAGGTTTTGACTTGTGTAAGATCGGAGCCGGACGTTTGAGCGCCAAGGGACTGAGTGTCCCTTGCCGAACGGCAAGCACCTGATCGTCTATAGGGAGCCCTGTCTTAGGCGTGGGGGGTAGGATGCCAGTATCCTCCCACACATCCGTTATAAGTGTTGCCTCCATAGGCAACCCAGTATCAGGGGTGGATGCCCAGAGCCACACACCATCTTTGTTCTCCGACAAGGATACCTCAGTGTTGCCAATGTCATCACCGTATTGCCGCCAATAGTGAACTCCGTCCTCTTGTCTGACATAAGAAAACTCACGCTTGAAAAACGCCTCTTTGGCGAGATCAAGCGGACCTGATCCGAGAGAGTATGGCGCGCCCGGGGCGCGCTCTTTGTATTGTAGGTTTTGGGGAACAGGTCTGTGGCGTTTCGCGCGAAGGGCATCAATAGGTGGAAAGAGAACTTCTTTAGAAATCATAGGTGGATCTGACAGATCTCCAAGCAGGATTTCATAACGCGCATCCCAGCAACTGTGTCCTTTCTCACCCAAAATTTCGAGATACGCATCGTATGGGTCAAGACTCTCCGCTGCGGGTGTCCCTTTATAGACATAGAAGCGTGCCTGTGTGGTGTTCGGGTGCAGGTATCCGGGTATCCTGCAAGAGAAGCGCAATCCACCCGACTTTGTCAGTGTCAATAATGGGTTCGCCACGGTACTCACAAGTGCCTGAACACACACAAGAATGGCATCCGGTGCAGCACAGATGGCTTCATGTTTAAATTCGATATCGTGCCAGGGCGCGCCATCGCGTGCGGAGGGAGTCCCCGTATACACGTGAATCCCCCATGACTTTCGCCAGTGGATGGGCCCCCAGTCTGCTGCCTCTTGACGTTTCAAGAACCGTTCACCGCCAAAACCCCGCGGGGGGCGGTCGGTTCCAGGTGCGCGCCCTATTGGCATAAAGGAAATGCCCGCCGCTTCCAAGTCTCGCAGCATCACAGGATATCTGTGCGCACAATGGACTGTGAAGTGGTAAGGAAGTCCTTCGTAAGGCAGCGGGGTTACAATCGTCTTCCGTTGCTGAAGCGGCTTTTCATGCCGTTGGTGGCAGCGTGCAATAATATTTTCCAAGACATCGGTTGTCATTGACCTATGCCCCTATTCGGTGTTGAGGACGCGTGGAAACGCAGACTTTTACAGGATTATAATGATTGTAACTTTGGTGTTGCCAAAACTTTCACGCCTCTGGAAGCTTATAAACACCCCTTCGAACTTTTATAATCTCACCTGCGTCCACAAGACGCGTGAGTTCTGTATTGATTGCTTTTGGGTGTCCTTTAATCGCCTTCGTGAATTCCGGTGTTCTTTTCTCACCATCGGCGAGAAGTGCGAGAATTTGCTTTCGGAAAGGGACACGTGTTTTTCCTCCTCTGAGCCTTTGCAATACTCGGTTCGCTTGTCTTGGATAGCATCCGAGAACCCGCTCTACCTCTTTTCTGCTGGATTTAGCCGTTAGATTGTCGCGTTCGGTTTCAAAACGTTGGCGTGTCGTTATCACCTCTTCGAGTTTGTCTAACCCACCGGCGACATCGAAATCTTCCCAGTCAAAAAGGAGCGTTTCAGGTCTGTCGGTGATCTCGGGAATTCGCACCCCCGTAATCAACATAACTTTTTTGTGTGCCAAACGGTCCAACTGAGCCAACTCTATAATCCCTGTGAATATACTGGTGATCTCTTTTTCATGAACGCTCTGGACGCGTTCGTCTTTGTAACGGTAGGACCCCGGTTCTATTTCATAAGAGAGGGGTTCCTTGTCGTTTCCAAACAGGATCTGTGTGCGGTTCAAAATGCGGTGTGCTCCCGTTTCCGGCATGCCAACTATCCAGATGACCTGTGCTTCTTGAAGGGCGGCTTCCAAGCCTTCCAATTCTGGAAAGCTCGTCAAGAAACAGACATTCTCATTATGCGTCAACTGCTCAATACAATAAACATCAGTGATAATCCCATGCTTAATATTTGGATCCCTTTCGATTTCGGCTTGAATTCTGGAAAAAATGTGCAGTCCTGTTTCAGACATCCCCATAATGTCCCACGTGTTGTTGAAGTCTAAAATTGTCTCCCGCGAATAGATACCGGTGCGAATTTGAAAAACGCGGTTTCCGGGAATCCACGCTCTCGGTTGCGTGCGAAGGATCTCAATTTCCTCATCCAAGAATGCTCGGCGTAAATGTTCAGGGTAGAGAGCAGGTATATTGACGAAAAGGTATTGGACGCTCGGATGCAGTACTGGCGGCACCCGGAACCATAGGTCTTCGTCCTGCCATCGCATCGGTGCATCAGCGTCCTTCGTGTAATGGGCAAAGAAACGTTTGAGTTGATGCCAAAACGTCCAGTTTGGATCCGCACAAACCGCTCGGAACGCCTGAATGTTTTCCACAGTCGCCGCCTCGACGTGGTACATCTGTTCGATGATCTCTTCTTCCAGCCATTCAAACGTCTCGACCACTGCTCGGACCCGTCTGACAGCGTCTCCACGGAATTTATCTCTGATGTCTACTGTATTCAGTAGAGCCAGCGCAAAGCTGCCTAAGGCCTTTCCTTGCCAATTGGTAACCCACGCCTTCAGTGTAGTTCTGGGGAGTTTGCATCTAAGAAACAGGTCATCCTCTTTGAAGACCTTGATGATACAGAGGGGTTGTGTTCCCTCGTGCGTTTCGAGAAGTTGTTCCGCTATTTTTGCGTGTCGCGGATTCAAAAACATTTGAGAATTCGGAATATCTTTCATCTGATCCGATGGAAACATCCGATCCTGCCTCTGTACCACCGATCCGACATCTCGGTTTTGAAGAAATTGCGATACTGCTGCCGCCAGATGACCACTCGGTACCCTTAAGCAGATTGTCTTATTCTTACGCCGAACGAATGCTACTTCAGGCTTCTTCTCTGTGTCTATCTCAGCAGTATATCCAAGGACACGTCTATTCTTATCGAAAGCACGCTGCACCTGAACACGGATTTCTTCTGGCGTTTTGGGTATCGTTTCTGTAGGCTTCGACTTGTGTAAAATCGGAGACGGACGTTTGAGTGCCAAGGGACTGAGTGTCCCTTGCCGAACGGCGAACACCCGATGGTCTATCGGAAGTCCTGTCTTGGGAGTGGGAGGTAGGATGCCGGTATCCTTCCAAACGTCTGTTAGAAGCGTTGCCTCCGTAGGCAGCCCAGGATCAGACGTAGATGCGCAAACCCACACGTCCCCTTCATCTTCCCACAAAGATACCTCTGTGTTGCTAATGTCATCACCGTGTTGCCGCCAATAGTGAACTCCATCTTCTTGTCTGAGATAAGAAAACCCACGCTTGAAAAACGCCTCTTTGGCGAGATCAAGTGTCCCCGATCCGAGAGAGTATGGCGCGTCCGGGATGCGCGCCGTGTGTTGTAAACTTTGGAAAACCGGTTTGTGCAGCTTCGCGCGGAAGGGATCAATAAGTGCAAAGAGAATTTCTTTAGAAATCAGAGGCGGATCTAACAGATTTCCAAGCAGGATTTCATAACGGGCATCCCAACAACTGTGTCCTTTCTCGCCCAAAATTTCAAGATAGGCATCGTATTCTTCGGGACTCTCGGCTGAGGGTGTCTCCTTATAGATATAGAACCGTGCTTCCTTGGTGTTCGGGTGCAGGTACCCCGGTATCCTGCAAGAGAAGCGCAATCCACCGGACTTTGTCAGCGTCAACAACGGGTTCGCCACTGCACTCACAAGTGCTTGAACACACGCAAGAACGGCAGCCGGTGCAGCGCAGATGGCTTCATATTTAAAGTCGATGTCATGCCAGGGTGCTTCACTGCGTGCGGAGGGAAAACCTGTATACACATGAATCCCCCACGATCTGCGCCATCGGGTGATCGCCCAGTCTACTGCCGTTTGACGTTTCAAGAACCGTTCACCCCCAAAAGAGCGCGGGGGATGGGCGCTTCCAGGTGCGCGCCCGATCGGCATAAAGGAAATGTCCGCCTCTTCTAAATCATGTAGCAGTACAGGGTACCTGTGCGCACAATGGACTGTGAAATGGTACGAAAATCTTTTGTAAATCAGACGGGTTAGGGTCGTTTTCCGTTGCTGAAGCGGCTTCTCCTGCCGTTGGTGACAGCGTTCAACAATATTTTCCAAGACATCGGTTGTCATTGACCTACTTCCAACTTTCCAAGGCGTTTTGTAGCATGAATTTTTAGTTTGTGCCTATGAGTGCTCGAACTAAGTGAAGTTTAATTAGGTAAATGGGAAGATTCGGGTTCCCATCCTTCTTTTTTTCCATTCTTCCATCCTAATATTACTTTCTGCGTGAGTCCTGTAGTATATACTGTAGTTTGGAGAGTTTCAATCGTTTTCGTGTTGTGTTTTCAAAGGTGTTTCTATTTTTCTATGAATTTCGCACATTCACAGAAGGCATAGAAAAACGGACACTTTCGGACGGATTGGGGGATTTAGTTTGGGAATAGACTGGATTTAGTCTGGGGTTAGACTAAATCCGTTCCTTGTATTACATTTCCATTCCTTGTATTACATTCCCAACCCCTATGACCGTGTATCCCTTGTAGGGGGCGGGTCCCCCGCCCTGCTGGGAAATTGTCCAAACTATAGTAGTATATACTATCAAAAATCTTATTTTTCGTCAAAATTTTAAATTGACATACAACATTTCACATCTTCCCGAATGGTAGATTCGCAAAAACACCATAGGTGTCAATTTAGGGATTTTGCGCGGCGTTTTATAGGGAGCTCTTTCCAAATGCCGCCGCTACGGGGCTTAGGTCTGTGAGGTCCCGTTTTTCTACACAGATACTGAAGAAATCCGCAGAAACACCCAAGCAAAAACCCCCAGCAAATAAACCCTACGGGATTCAAGAGTTTTTTGGAGTTTTCAAGGTTTTCGCGTAGAATCCGGTTCGGTTGCAAACCGAACCTACCGGTCCTGGGTCTGCGACGGTTATTTTTTCTAAATTTTTCTAAAATTGACAGTTTGGGATTCACGGGAGCAACCGTTCCCGGTTTTGATTATCGTCTCTATGATGACACGGGTCGCAAGGTAGACTTTGGGATCGCCTGCTATAAGCGGACTGGTATTTTCCAGGCTCTCAAGGATATGGAGGATCCGAGGGTTTTACGGAACGTGCTGCTTGAGACGCTTGATTGGGAGGCGGCACCCTACATCAGGAGTGAGTGGACGGTTCCGGCACCTGCGCCTGCTGCGCCGTCTCTGGTGAAAAAGACGGTTGTTGGCACATGGGCGGCTCTGAAAAAACAATAATAACTGCTCCGCTTCTTCTTTTTTTCTTGCATTTTAAGGGTTGGGATTTTATACTGATGGGAAAGCGTACAGAAGGAAGTGGAACAATGCGAGTACTCATCATGTCGGATATGGAGGGTGTGAGCGGCATCGTCGTGTGGGATCAGGTGAGCGGTGGCGCGGCGATGTTTGAAGAGGGACGGCTCCTCTACACGGAAGAGATTAACGCAGCGGTGCGTGGTGCCAAAGCCGCAGGGGCAACGGAGGTTGTGGTTGTGGATTGCCATGGCGCGGGACAAGGTTGGACCTTTAATTCGCTTATCCCTGATAAAATTCATCCGGATTGTGAATGGGTGGCGCATCACGGATGGGGACGCTACGAGGATATGTGGAAGGATGGGTGTGATGCGTGCTTACTCATCGGTATGCATGCCCGGAATGGCACGCCTGACGGTGTGTTATGCCATACGATTTCCAGTGTACAATACCGTAATCTCTGGTTCAACGATGATTTAGTGGGTGAAACTGGGGTGAACGCTGCGCTCAACGGAGCATACGGTGTGCCGGTCGCGCTTGTCACAGGCGACGCGGCAGTCTGCCGAGAAGCCAAAGCACTCCTCGGCGACGCGCTGCCTACAGTCGCCGTTAAACAAGGGTTAAGCCGATTTAGTGCCCGACAACTCCCACCGGTACGTGCCCGCCAATTAATTGAGGACGCAGCAAAAAATGCGCTCACAGACCCGACGCGAGTTAAACCTTACGTCCCTGAGGCACCGACAACAATCAAAATCGAACTCGCAAGTGTGGATAAACTCGCGGAATTTAAAGGACGAGCAGGGGTTGAGATCACAGGTCCCGTCACTGTTGAAAGCCGCGCAGAAGATTGGCTGACAGCGTGGAACCAGTTCTGGCCCTACGCTTAGGATTCGTCAAGAACATCGAGCGGATCGCCAGAGGTATCTGCCCGTTCTAAAATTTCGACTTCGTAGCCATCCGGATCGGTGATGAATGCCATTTTCATTCCACCGGATGTGAATTGCTCGCGCCATTCATCGGGCCAAATTTCCAATCCTGCCTTCTCTAACCCATCGCAAAATTCGACAATGTCCGGGACACCGATGGCAAAGTGCATCAGATCTTCTTGGACTTGAAGTTCAAAATCGGGTGAATAGGTTAGCTCCAATGTATGTGCGTTGCCCGGAAGTTCAAGATGTACGATCTGGTTGCCTGCTGGGGATTTATCGCTCCGACTGAGGACTTTAAACCCCAAGTGATCGCAATACCAATCAATAGAACCGTCAAGGTCGCTGACGCGAACCCGTGTGTGTAAAAAAACTGCCATTATGGATCTCCTTCGTAAAAGTTATGGCGATATAATAACATACTCGGTGGATTTTGGCAAGAAGTTTGGGCGATTTTTTGGTTGAAGATTAGAACACCACCATAGGTGTCAATTTAGGGGTTTTCAAGGTATTTTGGAACAGCCCCTCTATAGATACCGCCCCTACGGGGCTTAGGTCTGGGGGGTCCCGTTTTTCTACACAGATACCATCCCTACGGGATTCAAGAGGCGTTTGAACGATTCAAGGTTTCCGCGTAGAATTCGGTTCGGTTGGGAAACCGAACCTACCGGACCTGGGACCACGACGGTTATTTTTTCTAAAATTGACACTTATGGTTGAAAATTAGAACGTCACCGTCTACAATGATAGTAAAATTAAAGGGCAAAGAAATCCGATTGTATAAACGCCTGCGAGCATGCTGCCAAGGCGCACCTTTAGGATACCCATAAATGAACAGAAAAACTGACAGACCGAATGTTCTCTTTATCATGTCCGACCAGCACCGATACGATTATCTCGAAACTGTTGAGGACGCGCCCACGGCACTTAACACCCCTAACTTGCGGCGGTTGGCAGAGGCGGGCGTGAGTTTTCCAAATTGCACAGTCAATGCTCCCGTCTGTGCGCCATCACGGATTGCGCTCGCGTCGGGACTGCAACCCTCTCGATTAGGGGCAGTGGACAACGGGAGTTTTCTACCTGCCACTGTGCCGACCTACTATCAGCAACTCCGCGACCACGGCTATCGCGTCGGATGTGTCGGAAAACTTGACCTTGCGAAACCCGATGGCTATAACGGACGCTACGGGGACCGTCCACGCACCTACAGTTGGGGATTCACACATCCTGAAGAGTGTGAAGGTAAAATGCATGCTGGAAGTTCACCAACGCCTATCGGTCCCTATACTCACTATCTTCAGGAGAAAGGGATGCTCAAGGCGTTCTACGAGGATTATCGGAAACGGAGCAGTGGTGGCTGGATTAAAAACGGTTCTCACGATTCTGTCCTCTCAACGGAGGATTTCGCCGATACTTACATCGGCAGGCGTGCGACGGAATTTATTGAAACCATTCCTGACGATTTCCCCTGGCACATGTTCGTGAGTTTCGTCGGACCCCACGATCCGTTTGATCCACCGACTGAATACGGTGATAAGTACCGGAGTGCTGAGATGCCTCCTGCTATCGTTGACGATATGGAAGGGAAGCCTGAATGGGTCAAACGGCGTGTTGTTAATGTCAGTCCTGAAGAGATTACTGTAACACGTCAGCAATACTGCGCAGCGACAGAACTTATTGATGACCAGATCGGTGAAATGCTTCGCGCGCTCGAACAGCGAGGAATGCTTGACAATACCTATATCATTTATTCAAGCGACCACGGAGAGATGCTCGGTGACCATGGACTTTATACCAAAAGTGTCGCTTATGAAGCGTCGCTGCGAGTGCCGCTTATCGTTGCGGGACCTGGCATCCCAAGAAATCAGGTTTCAGACGGTTTGGTTGAGTTGATTGATCTGAATCCAACGATATGCGATTTCGCTGGCGTGCCGGTGTTGCCGCGTATTGATGCGAAGTCTATTGCGCCTGTCCTGCGTGGTGAAACGGAAACACATCGCACTGAAACGGTGAGTGCGCTCCGAAGCTTCCGATGCATTCGGACAGCGACGCATAAACTCATCGAAAACTACAACGATGTAACTGAACTCTACGATTTGGAGAACGATCCCGCGGAGCTGCACAACATCGCGCAGTCGGAACGCAAGATTGTGGGAACGCTCAAGGGACGTTTAGGGAGACGATTCCGGTCAGAGTTGGTTTCTTAATTTACCTTGCGGAGTAACTCGGCAGGATTATTAATCGAGTCCCTGTCTTAAATCCGCCCTCCATTTCATTACGGGCTAAGTTTTCGTGGTAACCAAGAAACAGGAAAAGTTCCTTTATGCATACAAGCCACACCTACGATGCAGCGCGCACATACGACCACATTACACAACTCGCTTTTCCGAGGTTGGTGGGCAGCACTGGTGAGGCTGAAGCACAAGACTATATCGTTCAGCAATTCAAAGCGTTGGGACTCGATGTTTCACGGGAACCCTTCTCATTCACAAAATTCCCCGCTGAAGTATTGCCACGCCTCCTTTCTGTCCTCTTTGTGCCGGTGGTTTTATCCGTCCCGTGGTTCGGTGGGCAATTTCCAATACTTGTATGTCTCGCCTGTCTATTAAGTCTTTCTGTAGCAATGTACTGTACGCAGTGGCACAAAAGGTTTGAAGGATTGTATGATGTTGGGAGAAGCCACCGCACAGAAAATATTATCGCAACAAATGGTGTGAAACCGGACGATAACACGCCTGCCTTTTTGTTCGTCGCACACTACGACTCCAAGTCACAGGTATTGCCGATTGCTGTGCGTGCGATATCTTACGGTATCGCAATTATCGGGCTTGTTGTATTGACAATCGCGATGGTCATTAAGGTCGGCTGGGGTGTCTGGTTCCCTGATGTCATCGTCTGGGTCTGGTGTGTCGCTGGAATCACGACTTTTTGTCTGTTGCTTTTACAAATCAACTTAACGCAGAACCACTCTCCGGGGGCGTTTGATAACGCTTCGGGTGTTGGGGTTATGCTTGAAGTGGCACGTGTGGTGATGGCACGTGGCGAAAAGAGGTGCGTCAAGTTTCTCGCTGCTGGTGCGGAAGAATATGGCATGTGTGGTGCATTACGCTATGTCCAAACGCATGCCGATGAATATGACCGAGAAAATATCTACGTTATTAATTTAGATGGACTCGGCGTTGGAAACGGCGTTAGTGTCGTTACGCGCTATGGGATTCCGCCTGTCCAGACGACGCACACATTAACGGACCTGTTTCGGGTATCGGGTGAGTCCCTTGGCATAGAGGTTTCGGAACGTTACCTACCGATCGGTGTCGGGTTGGACAGCATTCCGATTGCGAGCCGTGGATTTGAAACGGTTACGCTAACAGCAGGCAATGTGGGCAGTGCTGCTTTGAGGATTCACTCGAAACGGGATAAGAGCGATTTACTCAATGTTGAAAGTCTACAACAGATAGGTGAGTTAATTGTCGATGTCATTGAACGTGCAGCGTAGGGACGAGGGGACCTTGAAGAAACACCCAAGCAAGAACGCCCTACAAAAGTCGGTTCCAGTCACGGGTGTTATCCTCGCGGGCGGTAAAAGTCGGCGGATGGGGCAGAATAAGGCGTTAATTCAACTCGGTGACGATTCACTCATTGAACACGTTATCCGCCGCATGCGCCTTGTTGTTGACGAACTTTTGCTTATCACCAATAGTCCTGCTGAATATGCGCACCTCAACGTGCCGATGCACGGTGATATTATTCCGGATACTGGTGCCTTGGGGGGTATCTATACCGGCTTGACGTATGCTTCTTATGACGCGGTGCTTTGCGTTGGGTGTGATAACCCCTTTTTAGTGCCGAATTTGCTCACCTATCTTGTCTCGGTTTTGGATGAATATGATGCGGTGATGCCTTATACTTACCGAGAAAATCCTGCCCGTAGTAGTGAAGAAGATCAGATAACCCTCCAAACATTGTGCGCCGCCTATTCTAAACGTTGTTTACCTATCATAGAACTGATGCTGCAGGTGTCCGAATTGCGCGTTCATGCACTGGCAGCGCGCGCATACGTCCAACGCGTTTCGCCTGAAGTCTGGCAGAGGTTTGATTCAGAAGGTATGTCCTTTTTCAACATTAACACACCTGGAGATTTTGAGAGGGCGGATTTTTATATGAAATCACAGGCTGCGCATTAAATCTCTTTTACACTTTCTACAAGCCGCATAGACTCGTGCTTTGATTTTGATACCTTTTTTAAACTTTTTTGCTGAAAATCTCCCTCTTTCTCCTATAGTTACCTCAAGTTGCTGCGGACAAGATTTAGGCAACGAGACTGATTATTCGTGGCATTTCACAGCGTAAATTGTTAGTTTGCCGATGCAACAGCACCATAGGTGTCAATTTAGCGATTTTTCACGCCATTTTGTAGCACGGTCTTCAAATGCTGCAGAAACACCCTATCAAAAACCCTCTACGGGGCTTGGTTTTTTGGGGGCCACATGCTGCTACACAGATATTGAAGAAACACCCAAGCAAATAAACCCTACGGGACTGAAGAGGGTTTCTGGCGTGTACAAAGTTTATGGCTAAAACCCGGCGCAGTTAGAAACAGCGCCTACCGGACCTGGGACTACAACGGTTAATTCCTCTAAAATTGACACTTATGGTTTGCCGATGCAACAGCACAGACTAACAGTCTATGCTACAAAGATGGCAACTTGGGTTATAGTAATACTATTCGTTATCGCCAGAATGGAATCTCAAACCTCTTTTTATGCCCTTGCGTCCTCCTGCGAAGCGTGGAAAATAAAAATTTGCAGAATTACGAAACTTTTTTATTTCAAGTAGCATCTTAACTGTTAATATAAATTGATGAACATACCCTTTTCAGAGGTATCCGATGAAAAACAACGATGCTCAACTCATCCAACGCGTTCTTTCAGGTGATGATACTGCGTTCTCCGTGCTTGTGAGAAAATATCAGAAATCCGTTCATGCCCTTGCGTGGCGGAAGATCGGGGATTTCCATATTGCCGAGGATATTACACAGGATACGTTCCTGCAGGCGTATCAGAAACTCTCAACACTGAAAAAACCGCAGCGTTTCGCGAGTTGGCTGTATGTGATAGCGGCGAACTACTGCAAAATGTGGCTGCGTAAGAAACGTTTATCAACGGAATCGTTGGAAGACACAAGCAGCGCGGAATTAGAAAAAGTGACGTATTCTGGATATGTTATTGCGGAAAACGAGCGGACAACAGCAGAAACACAGCGCGAAGTTGTCAAGAAATTGCTTGCGAAGTTGCGGGAGAGCGACCGCACAGTCATTACGCTTTATTATCTCGGGGAAATGAATTATGAGGAGATAAGCAATTTTTTAGGCGTATCGGTCAGTGCGGTTAAGAGTCGGCTCCACCGAGCAAGACAGCGGTTAAAGAAGGAGGAACCGATGATTCGAGAGGCTTTAGGCAACTTCCAAATTACGCCGAATCTTACAGAGAATATTATGCATGAAATTTCGCGTCTGAAACCGGTTGCGCCATCGAATGGTAAACCCTTCGTGCCATGGGCAATAGGTGTTTCCACATTAGTAGTTGTCCTTTTGATGTTGGGTGTCGGCACACAATACTTAGCAAGTTTCCAGAAACCCTACAGTTTCGATGCGACTTCGGAGATGACAGTTGAACTCATTGAAGCTCCCGTCGTGCTAAACCTTGAATCCAAACCTGATGTTCGGACGCAGCTCGGAAGTGTCAATACACCAAGCAAGGGCAATGCCTCTCATCGACAACCTCATGAGGTTTCAGCATCGGTTGCAGAGACAGAATCAGAGGAAACGGATACAGACTATTCACAATCGGAACTACCTGAAGCGGCGAAAGCGCGTTTCGGTAAGGGCGGCATCAATGCAATGCAGTTTTCGCCGGACGGGACGCAACTCGCTGTGGGAACGAATATCGGTGTGTGGCTGTACGATATGGGAACCGGCAAAGAGAAATTTCTATTTTCGGGGATGTGCCAATCCCTTGCATTTTCGCCGGATGGCCGCTTTTTGGCAAATGGTGGTGGCAAGTTTCTCGGACAGGAACTCCAGTTATGGGAGAGGGCAGCGGCGCGTCCGGTACCACTCGTTGGTGGACCTTTTGTCGGAGCTGCATTGCAGTTTTCTAAAGATAGTAAAACACTTGTTAGTGTAAGTAACGAGGGCGACACAATTGGTTGGTTAGATGTTGAGACTGGACAGGGATATGTGAAGGAGATCGAAGCACAATTGAGTTTAGGGACACCTTATCCTAAGGTCTTCGCGCTCACAGAGAATAAAATTGCGATTGGATGGGGTGATGGGAAAATACAGTTGTGGGACCCAAAAACTGGTAAAAAGTTATTGACGCTCGACGAAAATGCACGGCCAACGAATATGTGGGAGGGTCTCTTAGCATTGGCATTTTCACCCGATGGGACCCGACTCGCCAGTGCAAGCAAGGATGGTACAATCCGATTGTGGAATAGCAGCAATGACGAATGGACGACCCTTGAAAAACATACCGGTTATGGGATGGCAACATGGACAAATGTGTTAGCGTTTTCACCGAATGGTAAAATACTCGCAAGTGGGGGGACCGATAAAACAGTGCAGTTGTGGGATACGACCACAGGTGAGCCACTCGCTACACTCACTGGACATATCAACGGTATGACTGCGTTAGCGTTTTCACCCGATGGCAGAACGCTTGCAAGTGCCAGTGCCGACGGCATCATTCGGTTTTGGCGGACAGAAACTGGGGCACCGCTACCATCCGATATCACAGGACATACAGCATCGGTAAGAGCAGCGACTTTCTTTGAAGATCGTAGGGGCGAGGTGACCTTGAAGAAACACCCAAGCAAAAACCCCCTACTGGTCAGTGTCGCCTTTAATGGTGAAATTGCCTTTTGGAATCTGAAGACCCCACAAAAGCGCACCGTTCACACGGCAGGACATCAAGATTGGTTAGCAACTGTAGCATTTTCGTCTGATGGGACGAAACTCGCCAGTGTTCGTGCCTTCGGTAACGTAATCTTCAGACCAGGTTTCAACGACGCGCTTTGGAGTGTAGGTTCCTCGATTCGTTTGACGGATGTCAGCACGGGGATCGAATTGGCGGTCCTTACGGATATTAAAACTCCCTCACGTTTGACTTTTTCGCCTGATGGGAAAACAGTAGCCTTCGATTCTGAAGGTAAAAAAATTCATTTGTGGCATACAGAAACCGGTGATGAATTGAATATCCCGCTCGTTGATCGGGAAACCGATATTCACAATATGCGACGCGTTACTGCTTTGGCGTTTTCACCGGATGGCACGACACTTGTTAGTGGGACCCATCAAGGCGGCATCCAGACGTGGAATGTTGCAACCGGTAAAGCATTAGCAGCCTTTGCGAAGCCGACAGACCAAGGGAACTTTGAGTATAATTTAGAGCGTATTTTAGCACTGTGTTTTTCATCAGATGGCACCTTGCTCGCTGCTGGTTCATACAAACTGATCCGTATATGGGAAGTAGCTACGGGTAATATACTTCTATCAGTCAATCCTGATGAGCATAAGCGAGATAGTCCATGGATGTACAACATCTATCCTGAATCGTTGGTATTTTCACCAGATGACGCGATTCTTGTTAGCGGACTTGTCGACGGAGGAATCCAATTGTGGGAAGTTACAACAGGAGACAGGATCGCTGTGCTTGGTGGGCATACGCAACAAGTAGAGGCATTAGCATTTTCATCTGATGGTAAAACGCTTGTCAGCACGGGGACGGATGGCACAATTCTCTTATGGGATTGGAATGAAGTTCTCACGGGTTCATCCAAAAGTGAATAGCTGCAGCTAACGAAATGCCTATATTCTATAGACATATCACCTCTAATGAAGATTAAGAATTTAATCGGGTAATTTTCTCCGATGTCCGGTGCGGTTGGGAAACCGCACCATAGGTGTCAATTTAGCGATTTTTTAGAGATATTTTGTAAGGGTCTCTACAAATGCCGCCCCTACGGGGCTTGATTCTACACAGATACCATCCGTACGGGATTCAAGAGGCGTTTGAAGCCTTCAAGGTTTTCGCGTAGAATCCGGTTCGGTTGCAAACCGAACCTACCGGGCCTGGGTCCGCGAGGGCTATTTTTTCTAAAATTGACAGTTATGGTGCGGTTAGGAAATTGCACCATAGGGGGCGATTTTAACCCAAGTTGCTACTAACAGATTTTGAACCGCCTCTGCAGTTCTTAGAGAAGGATTTCAATGCAGCAGCAGTCGATCTGCTGTTGCTAACTACGAATTTGCAACCCTCGCGCCTATAATATCTGTCACAGGTCACAAGCCAATGTTGTTGATTGGAGGATACAGATGAAAAACGATGATGCTCAATGGATCGAACGCATCTTGGCAGGCGACGAGAATGCTTTCACTACTCTCGTGAAAAAATACGAAAAGCAGATACACGCGTTCGTATGGCGGAGGGTAAGGGACTATCACGTTGCTGAAGAGATTACGCAGGATACTTTTCTCAGAGCTTACGAAAAACTTGGCACGTTGAGAGACCCAAACCGGTTTTCAGGATGGCTTTATATGATTGCTACCCGTTGTTTCCTCACATGGCTTGGACAGAAAAGAATCCGGATGCAGTCCTTAGAAGCGATGAGTGAAGCAGAAGTAGAAGCACTGTTTTACGCCCAATATATGGCGGAACAGACTGAAAAGTTGGCGACAGAAAAGCAACGCCAAGTCGTTGCGTATCTCCTTCAAAAATTACCTGCGCGTGAACGGACAGCGGTGGTGCTTCATTACCTGAGTGAAATGACGTGTGAAGAGATTGGTGATTTTCTGGAGGTATCGCCGAATACGGTTAAGAGCCAACTCCATCGCGCTCGGAAGCGGCTAAAGGGGGAGGAATCTATGGTTCGCGAGACATTAGGCAACTTTCAGAACTCTGATGACCTTATGGATGACATTATGAAATGGACACAGGTAAATGAACCAGGTGTAGCGGGGTCGGTAGGAACCTTGTCTGCAACTTCAGGAAATACCCTTTATGTTGTTGTGGAGGATGAAAGTATCTACAAATTGCCAATGGGTGATGAGGCATGGCAGCTTGTGAATACTGACTTCCTGCGTCAGAATACTCGCGGCGAAATACCCATAGCAGAGCGGGATGGTATACTTTATATTATTCCATCTCATGAATTGTTTGCGTCAACTGACGGGGGTGTAACATGGGAATTTGTTGGTCCCTGTCCAAAAGGTTATACGCGAGAACTTATGATAACGGAAGATGCCTTCTATCTCTGCCTTGGTCATGGGATATTTCGGTCCGATGATGCTGGCAATTCGTGGGAGGCTATGAATGATGGTTTGGACAGTCGCTTGGCAGACCATTCTGGGGTTCACTCATTACGGATAAACCAAGACACGCTGTTTGTAATGACAGATATCGGACCCTATCGCCTTGATGAGGGGCGTTGGAAATACTTACAGCTGCCAGTGACTGACATTGTACATGTCGGTTCTCTCGCCGTGTATGAGGACCAGATTTATGTTGCGGCATCAGTGAATTTTTTAAGATTCTATGGCGCATCGGAAGGGATTTGGGAACAACTCTGGAAGGGTGAAAAACGTTCGTGGTGGATTTTTCGATCAACCGATGGCGGAGATTCATGGACAGACGTAACACCGATGAACGCTTGGAATCTGACAGGCTTGCGTCCCGATATAACGTTGATTGCTACGGGAAAGACGCTTTTGGCGATGGGAAAAGAGGATGGGACAATGGTGCGTTCGATTGATAGGGGAGACACGTGGACTCCTTTACAATCTACAGGTATTTCCGCTACGTGGGGTAGCGTGAGAAAGACTTTGGTGTTGGACGAAAATACACTTTATACAGCCGGAAACAGCGGGGTACATCGTTCAACCGATAGTGGCAAAACGTGGCACCGATTTAATACAAGGTTGGAGAGCCGAGTTGATAATTTAGTCGGCTTCATGACGGATCGAGTTCAAGCGACACTGGCTGTCCTTTACGCAAGGGTTGGGAGAGGAATCGCAAAATCGGTTGATAGGATCGGTGGAGATGTCGTCAGATCAACAGATGGAGGCGTATCATGGAATGCTGTTGACGTGGAGATGGTCCTATCGCACGGCAGATATAGGGAAACGACGCTGGAGGTCACGCAGATAGCGGACATTGATAGCGTTCTCTATGCCAAAGTAAAACGGAGAAAGTCTGAAGTTTTGATTTTTCGATTGTCCGATGATGGCGGTGCCTTGACCTGTACTGAGGGAGTACCACCTTTTTTTGATTCACGTGAACTATTCGACCACGCGTTACGTGGAACAAGAGGAAAGACTCCAGTTTTTGAGACGGATCCGTTGACTGGCAGACCGCTGTTTGAAAACCCAGTTTTTGGGGCAGACCTCTTCTTCAAGCGATTGGTACAAATAGACGCTCGACTGGCGTACGAAATGGTTCAAGCAGGGTCAAGTGGAAGTTTTACTGTTAGTGATGAAACGTTCTACGTGGAATACAACTATAAACTCTTCCGATGGAAACCCGGTGACTCGGAATGGCAAGGCACCGGTGTAGAGGAAACTGGTGAACTCTCGCGGGATAATATATGGAGAGGCTTTAAAATTGCTGCGTCGGGTGAGACTGCATACGTTGGTAAGCGGGATGGGTATCTCTTACAATCGCTTGATGCTGGCGATAGTTGGAACGACATTACATCAAGCCTGCCACTGTCTGTTGCGCATTTCGAGGAGATAGTCTTTGCGGGTTCAACGGTTTACATCGCGACTGACAAAGGCGTTTTCAATTCAAAAGACGGTGCTATCTGGCATCTGCTGACCGATGAGACGGAGGATCCCGTTATCATCAAGTCGTTAGCAACAATAGGGGATTCCGTTTACGGTGCTAACGATGAAGGCATCTATCGCTTGCAAAGCGATACAGACACTTGGGAACAGGTTGCGCCGGAAATTTCAGGCATTGTGACATCTCTTGTTGTTGGTGAGGAGACCTTTTACGTTGGCACCGAACATCGCGGCGTACTTCGTTTTGAACGTACGGGTGTTTCGGCACGTCAAGATTGAAGGGTAAAGAACTTTTCAATACATTTGAGCCAGAAAATTACGAATATGCAACCTTCTCTCCTATAATATCTGTCACAGGTCACAAGCCAATGTTATTAATTGGACTTACGCAATTTTTTGATAACCACGGACATCCCACACGCCGCTGGCGAGGTTTGAAACCTCGCCAGCGAAGGGAGCAGGTCACAAGCCAATGTTATTAATTGGAGGATTCGCATGAAAAACGACGATGCAAAATGGATCGAACGTATCTTGGTGGGTGACGAAGCGGCTTTCACTACTCTCATGAAAAAATACGAAAAGCAGATACACGCGTTCGTATGGCGGAGGGTGAGGGATTACCACATCGCTGAAGAGATTACGCAGGATACTTTTCTCAGAGCTTACGAAAAACTCGGCACGCTGAGGAATCCAAATCGGTTTTCAGGATGGCTTTATATGATTGCTACACGCTGTTTCCTCACATGGCTCGGCGAGAAAAAAAATCCGATGCAATCCTTAGAAGCGATGAGTGAAGCAGAAGTAGAGGCACTGTTCTACACCCAGTATATGGCAGAACAGACTGAAAGGTCGGCAACAGAAAAACAACGCGAAATTGTTGAATACCTTCTGCAAAAACTGACAGCGAATGAACGAACAGTGGTGGCACTTCACTATCTGAGTGAGATGAGTTGTGAAGAAATCGGTGACTTTCTGGAGATGTCGCCGAACACGGTCAAGAGTCGACTCCATCGCGCCCGAAAACGATTAAGGAAAGAAGCTCCCATGGTTCGCGAAGCCTTGGGCGGTTTCGACGTGTCAGACGATCTCATGGAGGATGTTATGAAGTGGATTCAGATGAATGAACCCGGTGTGGCGGCACCAGTAGGGACATTAACAAAAACTTCGGATGGGTCGCTCTATGCAGTGGCGGGTTATGAGAACATTTACAAATTGCCTGCGGGTGAAAGTGAATGGCAACTTGTTAACCCTGATTTTTTACCTCAAGGGACCGAAGGCAATATCCCCATTGCTGAACACAACGGGACGCTCTATATTATCCTATCTGATGAAATGTTTGCTTCAACGGATGGGGGCAAAACTTGGAATTCTATCGGTCCTTGTCCAAACGGGCGCGTGAGAGAATTGCTGATTACGGAAGATACTTTTTACGTTACCCTTAATAAAGGGATTTTCCGATCTGATGACGCTGGAAATTCATGGAAAAATATGAATGATGGTTTAGACAGCCGCTTCACAAAGAAATCGGGAATTTATACATTACAGTTGAGCGGAGGCACTCTGTTTGCCGGAACCTCTCTGGGAATCTACCGCTTCAAGACAGGAACTTGGGAACACCTACAGTTGCCAGTGGACAATACTGTGGTAGTGTGTTCTTTGGCGATGTCTGAAGACAATATCTATGTTGCCGTAGAAGTAAATATAATGGAAGGTGACGGAACACCAGATGAAAATTACCATAATTTGTGTGACATCAGTAAGGATTCGTGGTGGGTATTCCGATCAACCGATGCAGGCGACTCTTGGACAGATATAACGCCTACAGATGCCCGAAATCTAATAATGAAAACGTTGCCGTCGATTAAACTGGTCGCGTCTGGAAAAACCGTCTTATTGATAGGTGGAGAGGAAGGCGTTGTGGCTCGCTCAACGGACTGTGGAAACACTTGGAGCTCCACAGAATCTTCCGGTATAACATCTATGCAGTTTAGTGTGGGTTCTGCTGTCGCTTTAGACGAAAACACCTTTTATACCGGTGGTATCACTGGAATTCATCGATCAAGGGATGGCGGTGAAACGTGGCACCGATTCAATACAAGGCTTGAGTGCCGTGTGAAGAACTTAATCAGTTTAGAGACGCGTCCAAATTCAAAAGCATCTCAAGTGCTGTACGCGACGGTTGCTGGGGGTGTGGTCGAATCAACAGACGCAGGTAGTTCTTGGACTGCTGTTGACATCGAACGGGCAAGGTATACGCTTACGGTACCAAAGTTCAATGCGAAACTCAAAGATAGGGAAGACACGCCGCTCATTGTGCAGATTTCCGAAGTCAACGGTGTCCTGTATGCGAAAGGGATTCGACGTAATTGTGAGACAGCTTACTATCGTTTAGGTCCAGACAAAAATTGCTTATTTCCTGTAGAGGGTTATATTTTTACAGAGGGACAGACACCACCCCCGCGAGATTCAGGAAGCCTCATGTCGACCGTGTTCGGAGGAATGACACTCCCCTTTGATTCTTATCGGTTCCCGAAACAGGAGGGACAAATTACCTTTACCCACTCTACAGACGACCCAGACACTGATTCTGAGGATTTATCAACGCAGATAATACGCGAGAGTCCGAAATTTGGCGCAGAATGCTTTTTAAAACTATTGGATCAAAAACAAGGCGAGCGTCAACTAACTTACGATTTGATGTTGGAAGGTTTATACGGCAACTTCGCGGTGAGTGGAGAAACGTACTACATGGAATACAACTACAAACTCTTCCGATGGAAATCCGGTGACGCGAGATGGTTGGATACGGGTGTAGAGGAAACTTGTAAACTCACACGTGAAAACATGGCACAACGTTTTAAAATTGTTGCTTCAGGAGAAACCGTCTATGTTGGTAAGCGGGATGGACATCTCGTCCAATCACTTGATGGTGGAGATAGTTGGAACGACATTACATCAAACCTACCGCTACCTGTTGGGCAATTCAATCAAATTGTCTTTGCCGATTCGACGGTTCATGTCGCAACGGACAAAGGGGTTTTCAATTCAATAGATGGTGTTGTTTGGAAGGCAATCACCGATAAAGCGAGGGCAGGCGTTATCATTAAGTCGTTAGGGACAGCAGGGGATGCTGTCTATGGCGCGAATGATGACGGCATCTATCACTTAGGAAAGGAAACAGGGACTTGGGAACAAATTGTGCCTGAAATTCCGGATGCTATAACTTCTCTGGTTGTTGATGGAGGGACCTTTTACGTTGGCACCGAACATCGTGGGGTGCTTCGTTTTGAGCGTTCCGAGTCGTAGTACCTAATACCAAATTAACTGGATTTCTCCTATTCTCCAGACGATAGGTACGATTTCTAACCGCACCATAGGGGTCAATTTAAAGTCTGCCCCTTCAGACGTGCGTTATTGATGTCAAAATACTGCTTCATTACGATAAAAATCGAATTCATTTTTTTAACGTGAGTTTAAGAATTAAAAATCCGACTGTGGGGTACGCGGATTGGATTGAGCGCGAAAAACAAACATACATCACCTTGTTTGTTAGATATATGTTTTGTAAGTGTGCACATTGGAGCGTGATTAATGCTAACAACACTTATCCGCCGAGAACTTCTTGACAACCTTATGACATTCCGATTTGCTGCAGCGGTCTTCATTATGCTGTTGCTTGTCGTTGCGAATACTTCGGTGCTCATCAAGGATCACGAGCAACGTTTGGCAAGCCATAACGCTGCGGTCAAAATGCATCAGCGGCAGCTTCAGGCGGAGAAAACCTATTCCGCAGGGATAAAGAAATTGTCCGTCGACCGGCCCCCGAACCCGTTAAGCATTTTCAATGTCGGGTTCGATAAGCAGCTCGGAAATGAGGTTCAGATATCCCATACGTATGTTCCATCCTTATGGGACACCGGGATGCATGGGTCAGACAATCCGTTTATGGATATGTTCGCTTCGCTGGATATTGTTTTTATCTTTGAAGTGATCCTGAGTTTATTGGCACTGATTTTCGCCTACGATACGCTCGCGGGAGAATATGAACGTGGTACATTACGGCTGGTCTTGACACATCCTGTTCGTCGCGGGCATATCCTGCTTGCGAAATATATCAGTGCGATGCTCTGTTTACTCGTGCCGTTGCTAATGAGCCTGCTCCTTGCAGTCATCTTGCTGACGATGACTCCTTCCATTTCTCTGAATACCGGTGATTTTTTGCGGATCGGCGGGATTATTTTAACAACCGTTGTATATCTTTCGGTATTCTATCTCATCGGACTGTTGATTTCGGCGGTGACGCATCGAACCAGAACCGCATTGATGCTCTCGATGTTTGTGTGGGGATTTTTAGTTCTTGTCTATCCGAATATGATTCTTGGCGTGGTCCCGCAACCGGAGGCACCGCAGGCGCGCCGGGCATCCGCCTTTAATCAAATTGAACAGATGTGGGAGGAATTTGACAGAGACCGGAAACGGTTCCTCGCCACCGACGCGCTTCCAGGGGAAGACTGGCATTTTAACATTCTGGGCAGTGGGGGGTATAGTGAAGGTCTTTGGGGTGATCCTGGTCGCTTGTTGTATGCCTACAACAGCAGCATGTCGGCTGGTAGCCTTAACAATGAAGCTGAACCTAAGATTCCGCACGCGCAGAATTATTTCGGTTTCCTTGGGACCCAGGTTATCGGGACAGCAGACCAAACGTGGCTCATCCGAAAGTCCGTCCTGGAAGACATCTTCATTCAACCCGCGAATGTGGAGCGACTCTATCTGAAATTTTCGCCCGTGGGGTTGTATGATGCCGCAACACAAGCCTGGGCTGGCACAGACCTGCTCGGTGTCAGAGATTTTCTCGAGACTGCGAGACGACACAGACAGCGCGTAATTGACTATTTCTATGATGAAGAAGTGTTCAAGTCTCGACAGTGGTTTTCTTCGGACAAGGGTGCCGCAGATTGGAGCAATCTACCGCAGTTCTCTTTTCAAAGGGTTGATGTGAACACAAATGCAAAGCGAGCCTTACCGGATTTAAGCATACTACTCATGCTTAATGTCATTATTTTCATCGTGATATTTCTAATCTTCATTAGGAGCGAGGTGTAGAGTAGTTGTCAGTTACCAGTTGTCAGTTGTCAGTTAAGAGTTGTTTTGTGGAGACAACAGCAACTGCCGCTGCCACAAGGCACTAACCGACGACTGAAAGGATTACGCAGTAATCCGTACTGAGAACTGACAACTGAGGACTGATAACCAATGTGGCATATTGCGAAACGCGAACTTTACGATAATCTCAATAGCCTCCGATTTGCACTGGCAACGGTGTTATTGCTCGGCTTAATGCTGACCAACGCGATTGTGCATCTTCGGGAACACCCGAAACGCGTCCAGAAATATCGCAATTATGTCGTCGAATATCAGAATCGCTTAGCCTTTCATGCCGGGGATAGTTTGTATGAACTCGCGGAGCAGGGACCTGGGGACCTCTATAAGCAGCCATCCGCCCTCCGTTTCTGTGCAGAAGGCGGCGAGGCGTTTCTACCAAATTATGCGATAGGTGGTGCCGACCGTTGGGGACACGGCGGCCAACCGCTCTTAGAAAGTTTCTGGATACTGAGATATCCATCGGTTACCCCGGACCTGCATAACGTTCGCACAAGCGTCACCAAAGTGGATTGGGGTTTTATCATCGGTTATGTCTTAAGTCTCATCGCACTCCTATTCACCTTCGATTCGATTTCCTATGAGCGCGAGCGAGGCACACTGCGATTGATGTTGGCGAATTCTATTCCGCGGCACACCGTTCTGATTGGTAAATTTTTAGGAGCATTAATCAGTATAAACATTCCATTCACACTTGCGGTTTTGGTGAATCTCTTAATGATTTCCACGTCGAGTGATGTACACCTTAGTGCGGAGGCGTGGGGGCGTTTAGGTCTCATTTTTCTTATTACGCTTTTGTACATAAGTCTATTTCTCGCGTTGGGGCTGCTTGTGTCGGCACGTGTACAACGGAGTGCGGTGAGTCTCGTGATACTCCTCTTAGCTTGGGTCACCCTTGTCGTTTTTATGCCCAGTACACTCGTTTCGATTGCCGGGCGTTCCGCCCCGTCAAGGTCTGCTCTCGGATTTTCTGAACGCAGTGCTCAACTTGAGGGGGAACTTCTGCGGGAATACTACACGCTTCAGTATGGTTCAAATAAACCTTTAACCCAAATCCAAATATTACAAGTGGCAGGCGAGTTCGTCACCAACGACGCAGCACAGCAGGAACGCCTGCATGAAGAACGCCTAAAACAGCAAATTTCTCAGGTCGACCGGGCGCGTGTTATCACCCAAATTTCACCCGTCACCATTTTCCAGCATCTCCTTGAAGCCTTTGCTGGAACGGGGTTTGAGCGACATCTGCAATTTTTAGAGAACGCTAAATCCTATGCCCAACAATTTCGGGTTTTCATCGCTGACACCGATCAAGCGGATCCAGAGAGTCTTCATATCTTTGGGGTTCGTGAAGGGATGTCGCAGAAACCTGTCAGTCCAGAGGCGATTCCAAAATTTGAAGATACGCTGAGTCTCAATAAGGACTTCAACACCGCAACAGTCGATCTGTTGCTGCTAACGCTGTTCGTTGTAGTTCTGCTATCCGGGGCGTATCTCGCCTTTGTCCGTGTTGAAATTTAGGGCAGATGACAACAATTGTGGTATTACTTATGACAACACTTTGGCTAATTATCCAGCGAGAATTCGTTTCAAATGTTCTGACATCCCGATTCATGATCGGTTTTGTCGTCTGCCTGATGTCAACGGCTGCTGCCATTTTTGTTCAGGTTGCGGATTACGAAAAGCGGTTATCGGCATATCACACTGCCCTTCAGGAATATCAAGAAGAGACAGAAACATGGGACACCTATCGCCAAATTAACCCGAAAGCACACAGGCAACCGAACCCACTCAGCATCTTTAACGTGGGGATGGAAAAGTCCGGTGCGGATATGGTGAGTATTCGGCTCGCGATACCTATTTGGGAGAAACAGGCACAGAAACAGGGGTCGGATAACCCGTTCCTCTCGATTTTCCTTGCTATTGATGTCATCTTCGTCTTCAAAATCGTGCTGAGTGCGTTGGCGATCTTGTTCGCTTACAATACGATTTCCGGGGAGCGGGAGGACGGCACACTCAAACTGGTGTTGTCCAATCCGGTACCGAGGGATGCACTCGTGCTTGGGAAATACCTCGGCGGCGTGTTGTCTCTGTTTCCAATCGTTGTGATGAGTTTTATTGTCGGACTTGTTATCGCGTCCGCCTCTCCTGCTACTGATTTTGATGTTGGTGATCTGCTACGCCTTGTCATGGTACTCGTTGTTTCGCTGTTGTATGTGTCAATCTGTTATCTTTTAGGGATGCTCTTATCGGTATGGACAAAGGAGGCAGCGACGACCTTGATCCTCTCGATGTTTATCTGGGGAATTCTGACGATCGTTCATTCAAATGTGGCAACGTTTGCAGTGGCGAAATTCCCACCTTCCACACCTCAATCTGAAAAAGAAGCTCTGCAACAGATTGGAAAGATATGGAAAGATTTCAGGGAAGAACGGGATGCCCATATCCTCAAGGAATTCGGTTACAAACACCCTATCCACGCGATTATAACTGAGGGAGAAATGTCACTTATGATGGACACAAAATCAGCGGGCGGAATCGGATATGAAGAGATCTACACGGCTAAACCGATTCATAAGATGGACACCTCCAAATATCAGGAGATAGTAGGTTATGAAGAACCCCTCCGGATTGACTATGCGAACAAAGCGGAGGAAATCCTGAAACGGCGAGAAAATATCGGCGAGAGGAATAGGCAATTCGCAGCAAATGTTTCCCGAATCTCTTTCGCGGACGTGTACCATGTTGCTGTCGGGACAATAACGGGCACGGATAGGGAAAGTTATAACGATTTTATCGGACAGGCGAGGACTTATAAACGTCAAATTGTTGACTACCTCGCCGGTAAAGAGGCATTTTCAACGCGGGCATGGTTTTCCAGCGATAAAGGAAAAGCGGAGTTCTCAGATCTGCCTGTCTTTCGGCACCAATCTAACGCGCTCTCTGAAAGCCTCTCTCGTGCGGCGGGAGATATTTTTATTTTGTTGGCATGGAATATTATTTTCTTTCTGGGGGCATACGTATCGTTCCTCCGATATGATATGAGTTGAACAGGAGGGTTATCAGTTTTTTAGTTTTCAGTTATCAGTCACAGAAGTTCGTAAAGTCCAGTAAAGTCTCGTAAAGTGTCGCTAAAGTTGAGAAGTCCGTAAAGTTGATAACTTCATAACTTTCGCACACTTTAGAACACTTTGAAACTTTCATAACTTTCGCACACTTTCTAACATTGATAACTGTTAACTGACAACTGACAACCATTAAAGATGATTTGGCATATTGCGAAAAAAGAGATATATCACAACCTCATGACGCTGCGGTTCGTTTTGATGATAATTCTGCTGCCGATCCTGATGGTCGCCAACGCGCTTATATATGGATTCGGCAGTAGCAGTTATATAGAAGAAGTCAATGCGTATAATCGCGCGATGGAAAGCAGATTATCGTATGTGAAAAACAGTGCGCAGGAGAGTTTAGGCAAACTCGCAATGCGGGGGCCTGGTGAGATTTACAAGCGTCCGAGTCCTTTCAAATTCTGCGCCGATGGGACTGATAAACTCATCCCGCGTTCTGTTCCATTGTCAGAAAGCGCGGGCGGAAGCCGCGGCGGAGGCGTAACGACATCCTACAGATGGCGCGAACTATGGGCACTTGAATACCTACCCTCAAATCACGGCAGTGACGCGACGACGCTCATCAAAATCGACTGGGTTTTCATCGGTATCTTTATGAGTTTCTTTGTCATACTCTTCACTTTCGATGCTATTGCCGGGGAACGGGCAAAGGGAACACTGAGCCTCATGATGTCTAACCAGATTTCCCGAGGGCAGATGCTATTCGCGAAATATCTGGGCACGTTTTTTACACTCATGGTGCCGCTCGCAATCGGTATCCTGATGAATCTGTTAGTCATCTATCTTTCAGGAAATATCCCGTTTGATTCAGGCTCACCGCTTCCCAGTAACGGGTGGGGACCCTGGCTTAGAATTTTAGGGATGGTCGGACTTTTTACGCTGCATATCTCTATCTTTATTTTTCTCGGACTGTTTTTCTCCAGTCGGGTAGCAAATGCCATCACCAGTTTAGTGTGGCTACTATTAACTTGGGTATGCTTAGCGTTCATCTTTCCGAGCCTACTCGGACTTTTCGTGGGTACGCTTGATCCGATTCCATCAATAGAAATCGTCTCCTCGCGAAAACGTGCACAATTAGCAAACATTGAGGATGAATTTCGCCCAATGGAGTTGTTGGAGGTAACCAAACTCAGCGAGGCACCTTCACCTGATAATCCATCAGCCACACGCCGATGGGCGACGTATTTTACGAGAAGGTACGAAACGAAAACCCGTATAGCCGATGAACATGTAGACCAGCAATTTAGGCAGGTACGACTCGCCCGAGGACTCACCCAAATCTCTCCGATAGTGTGCTTCCAATATGCAATGGAGGGGCTTGCAAACACCGGGATTGTTAGTTATATGGATTTTGTCAAGCAGGTTCGCCGTTACAGACAAACGTTTATAGATTTCGTCAAAACGGAGGATCGAGAGGATCCAGAGAGTTTACATATCTATCCTGTGAGAGAAGGGTTGTCTCAAAAGCCGGTGGACCCAAACGCTGTGCCGAGATTTGAAGAGCGTCCCTCATATCAAAGTGTGATTTTTCCTATTGGGTTGTTGATTATTTTTAATCTCCTGTTCTTTACTGCAGCGCAGTTGTCCTTTCTGAAATGTGATTTGAAATAAGAACTTTTTGACTCTTTTTGTTAAATCTGCTATCATTTTTGCAATTGATGTGGTGGCACGCGGTTAAGCGCATTTTCACTGGTTCCGAAACATGATTTGGCCAAAACCCTCTTATTTTTCACACAGAAACATCTCAAGAACTTCCACATGTCATCAGTTAGTCATCCCATACCCCTCGCGCTCCCCACAGCCCTGCCATGATGGAAATATCCGATGCTGCTTTTCGCCCAGAGAGAAAAAAAGCCGTCAACTGGAGTAGTCAACGGCTTTCTTTTATGATGTATAAGAGCGAGGTTATTCGTTGGGTTGCTCTTGTAGTTCACTATCTTCGGTGTGAAAGCTCAATCCTTCAGGTTTGGGATGAAAACGCCATTCCGATTCCACTCGGCAGATATAGCGACTGCCTCAAACAAGACAGGTGGAATTCGCTACCAAATGGCGTGATGGAAACGCCATTCCGATTCCACTCGGTAGATATAGCGACTGCCTCAAACAAGACAGGTGGAATTCGCTACCAAATGGCATTCTAAATATTATAGAATTTTTTCTGCTTTTTGTCAAATCTATTTTTTCTCAAGTCCAAAACGACTAATTCTGAAGTTTAATTGAATAAATTAGAGAAAAATTTGTTTAATAATAAAGGATTGAGTGAGAATCAGCTTTCCAACAGAACGGCGAAAAGCACTTCATCTCGAATACTCGGTATATACTTATGGCAACACTTTGGCTTGTTATTCAACGAGAATTCGTTTCAAACATATTGACATCCCGATTCATAATCGGTTTTCTCATCTGTCTCATGTCAACCGCTGCTGCAGTTTTTGTGCAGGTTGAAGATTATGAGAAACGCTTAGCAGCCTACTACACCGTCGTTCAGGAACATCAAGAAACAGCCCGGACATGGGACCTCTACAGCCAAATTAATCCCAAGGCACACAGAAAACCCAATCCGCTCAGTATCTTCAACGTCGGCATGGAAAAATCCGGTGCCGATATGGTGAGTATTCAACTCGCAACACCTATCTGGGAGAAAGAGGCACAGAAACAGGGATCCGATAACCCGTTTCTCTCCATTCTTCTTGCGATTGATGCTATCTTTGTCTTCAAAATTATCCTCAGTGCCTTGGCGATCCTTTTCGCTTACAATACGATTTCAGGGGAACACGAGGATGGCACCCTAAAATTAGTGTTATCCAATCCGATTCCCAGAGATACACTCGTGATTGGGAAATACCTCGGCGGCATGTTATCTCTGTTCCCACTGGTGGTTATCAGCTTTATCGTCGGAATCCTTATCGCTTACGCTTCTCCTGCAACTAATTTCGATAGTGCTGATCTGTTCCGGCTCGTTGCTGTGCTCATCCTTTCCCTATTGTACGTGTCAACGTGTTACCTTTTAGGGATGCTTCTATCCGTATGGACAAAGGAAGCAACCACCACGCTCATCCTTTCAATGTTCATTTGGGGAATCCTAACAATCCTACATTCCAATATAGCAACCTTCGCAGTCATGAAATTCCCGCCCTATCAACCACAAGCTGAAAAGGAGATTCTGCAGCATATTCAGCAGAGATGGGCAGATTTCAGAGAAGAACGGGATGCTTACGTCCTCAAGAAGTGGGGATACGAACACCCAGCTAGCGCGGTTTCTCCGATAAGCGATGGGAATTTTTTAGTAGCGATGTACACGAGTTCACCAGAGGAAATCGGGTATAGTGAGTTCTATTATATCCAACAGATCCACATCGTGGATGTCTCCAAATTTCAGGAAGTATTGGGCTATCAAGAACCCCTACGTATCGACTACGCAAATCAAGCAGAGGCGCTCCTCAGACAGAGAGAACAGGTTGAAGAAAGGAACAAACAGTTCGCCAAAGATATTTCCCGATTTTCTTTCGCAGACGCATACCGATTCGCTGTTGGCGCGATAACCGATACGGACAGGGAAAGTTACCAAGACTTTATTAGACAGGCAAGGAGTTATAAACGTCAAGTTGTCGACTATCTTACCAGCAAAAATGCTTTTTCCGCGAGGGCATGGTTTTCCAGCGATCAAGGCGCAGCGGCGTTTAAAGATATCCCTGTTTTTCAGAACCCACACACTTCCCTATTTCAGAGTTTTTCTCGCGCATCAAACGATATCCTGATCCTGTTGGCGTGGAATATCGTTCTGTTTATAGGCGTGTATGTGTCATTTCTTCGATATGATATGAGTTGAGAAGGAGAGCTATCAGTTATCATTTGTCAGTTGTCAGTTAAGAGGCGTTTTGTAACAATCCTCCCACTTTGCAATATTTTAGGGCGAGGTGAATTGTTTCCAGAAACCTCTTGTGACTGATAACTGTTAACTGACGACTGACAACCATTAAAAATATGATTTGGCATATTGCAAAAAAAGAAATATATCACAATCTCACAACGCTGCGGTTCGTCTTGATGATAATTCTGTTGCCCATCTTGATGATCGCCAATGCCCTCATATATGGCTTCGGGAGTAATGGGTATACAGCGGAAAGACGAGATTATAACCGCAAAGTAGACCAAGGACGCTCTCATATTGAAAAATATGCTGCCCAGGGTTTAGGAGAGTTGGCGATGGTCGGGCCAGCAGAGATACCCAAGCGTCCGCCCCAGTTGAAATTCTGTGCCGATGGCGCGGATGCCTTCATACCCCGTTCTATCACGATTGCATATCGCATAAATTGGGAACGGCCTGAATACGAGGACTTGGTTGAAAGCTATAGTTGGCGGGAGTTGTGGTCCTTAGAATACCTACCTTCAAATCATGGCGGGGACGCAACTACGCTCATCAAAATTGACTGGGTATTTATCGGTGTCTTCATGAGTTTTTTTGTTATTTTATTTACTTTCGATGCCATCGCCGGGGAACGCGTGCGGGGAACACTCAGTCTCATGATGTCCAACCCAATCCCTCGTGGACAGGTATTATTCGCGAAATACTTAGGAACATTTTTCACGCTCATCATCCCACTCCTGATTGGAATCCTCATGAACCTTCTCATCATCTACCTGTCAGGGAACATTCCCTTTGATTCAGGCAGTTGGCTTCGGATTTTAGGAATGGTCGGACTCTTCGCGTTGCATATTTCGATTTTCATTTTTTTGGGACTGTTTTTCTCAAGTCGCGTCTCAAATGCCATTACCAGTTTAGTGTGGCTATTGCTAACTTGGGTCTGTTTAGCATTTATCTTCCCGAGTCTACTTGGACTCTTCGTCGGAACCCTTGATCCAATCCCATCAATAGAAAGAATATCCGCAGAAAAACGCTTGCGATTAGCGAATATAGATGATGAATTTCGCCCAGCAGAATTGGTGGAAGCAGCAAAACTCAGTGAAGCCCCTTCCGTTGACAATCCATCAGCAACGCGCCTATGGGCAACCTACTTCAGGGAAAGGTCTGAAGTGCAAACCCGCATAGCAGATGCGCGTGTAGATCAGCAATTGAGACAGGTGCAACTCGCCCGCGAACTCACCCAAATCTCTCCGACGGCCTGTTTCCAATATGCCATGGAAGGACTCGCGAATACCGGAATAGTCAGTTATATCAGTTTTGTTAAGCAAGTACGCCGCTATAGAAATACATTCATAGATTTCATCAAAACGGAGGATAAAAGTGATCCTCATAGTCTCCATATCTACCCCGTGAGAGAGGGCTTATCTCAGAAACCCGTGGATCCGGAGACCGTACCCGTATTTAAAGAACGCATCTTGCATCAAAACGCGATTTTTCCACTCGGACTGCTGATCCTTTTCAATGTGCTCTTCTTTACTGCAGCGCAGCTGTCCTTTCTCAAGTATGATGTAAAATAAAAAATCTTTTTTGACTCTTTTGGTTAAATCTGCTATCATTTTTGCAATTGATGTGGTGGCATGCAGTTAAGCATATTTTCACTGGTTCCGAAACCTTTTTATTTTCTCTAACCCCTCAAAAGGAGTTTATCATGAAAAGCGTTTTTATGGTTTTCGCAGTGATGGGCATACTCATCAGCTTTGCACCGTGTAGTAAAGCCAATCCACCGGATGGATTAGTGCTGCATCTGAGTTTTGATAAAAACACCATTGATGGTGACACCGCAAAAGATCTGTCTGAGGAAGGCAATGATGGGATCATTAACGGTGCTGCAAAGATGGTCGCTGGAAAGCATGGCGACGCATTGGAGTTTGATGGCAAGAGTGCCTTTGTTGAGGTGCCATTGGAAGATTCGATTACCTTTTCCACGGGCGATTCACTGACAGTCCAAGTGTGGGTAAAAACAGACGATGAGCCACCAAAGAACGATGGGGTTGTCGGAAACTATCGTCCGGGTACTGATGCGGTTTGGATACTCTCTGTCAGCGGCGATAACCCAGCGACGCGTGGCAAAATGGCTTTTAGTGTCCGGGACAAGGGACGTGCGAATAGTGCTGGGATAACTTCTCCAGACTTCCTGAACGATGACAAATGGCATGTCCTCGCGGGTGTCCGAGACCAAAAAGCAAAAAAGATCCGATTCTACATAGACGGCAAGTTGATTGATGAAGTTGATGACAATACAAAGGACATCAATAGCGGGCAGTCGATTTGGGTAGGAGAGCATCTGAACCGATTTTACAAGGGATTGATTGATGAAGTGAAGGTGTGGAACCGCCCATTGACCGCTGCGGAACTTGAGCAATCAGGACAGCAACCGTCTGCTGTGGGTGCCTCCGGAAAGTTGACGACTGTATGGGGTGCGCTCAAAATAGCACACCGGTAGTGCTTTGTCAGGAATCCCGTCTGTAGTAGGGCAATTCTGCGGCGGACTCACCCAAATCCGAAGTGCACTATTGCCAGTACTTAAACTGGAACGGGTGATAAATCACCCTACTACGAACGGGGCCCCGTGTTGTTGCGCGATTTATCGCACGTTGAGAAATCACGATAACTTGTGATAAATATCAGTTGACTTTACTATAAACTATTGCTTAAGCTCTTAACTTGGTTATATAGGACTTACGCAATAATGTTTGACATAACCTCATAGACGGGGTAATATTTTCTATGAGGAGGACCTTAAAAATGGCTAGACCGACACGTCTACATTACTGTCAATATCTACTGATCACCCCTATTAACTATACACTCACACATTTCGCAGACCATTCTGAAAGTTTCAGTCATGATCAGCTCAACCGTTATCTATCAGAAGACCGTCTGACACCGCGGCTGCTTTGGGAACATGTCAAAAATGACGTGGTGCTGGATCCTGATGGCTATATTATCTTTGATGATACCGTTATTGATAAACGCTATGCGAAGAAGATCGCACTTGCCCAGAGACAACATTCTGGCAATGCGGGTGGTGTTATTAACGGTATTGCCATTGTTACCTGCGTCTACGTCAATCCGAAGTTAGACCGGTATTGGTTGATTGATTACCGTATTTACGATAAAACTGGCGACGGTAAATCGAAGTTGGATCATGTCCGAGATATGCTCTCGGTCTTAGTATACTCTCGTGATGTCAGTTTTTCAACCGTGTTGATGGATTCTTGGTATGTGAGTAAGTCGCTGCTGCTTTACATCGAAAATCTTGATAAGACATATTATGTTCCGTTGAAATGTAATCGTCTTGTTGATGATTCTAATGCCAAGAAACCGTATCAACGTATTGATTCTTTACACTGGACAGAGGCAGAAGAAAACTCAGGTAAACGTGTGAAACTTCATAAGTTCCCGAGAGATCACAAAGTGAAAGTTTTCCGGGTAGCGTCTTCTCAACGCACGGATTATGTTGCGACTAACGACTTGAGTCAATCCGATGTGTCCGTCGTGCGACGAGTGTGCGGCGTGCGCTGGAAGATTGAACAATTTCACCGTGAAGCGAAACAGTTGACGGGTTTGGAAGCTTGTCAGTGTCGTCTCCCGCGTATTGTTCGTAATCATATTGCCTCTGCCTTTCTTGTTTGGGTTCACCTGATGCGTAAGGCTCATGAAACAGGTAAAACGCTTTATCAAATCAAACACGAGTTACTTTCTCAATACCTTTGTCAACAACTAAAATCTCCCGCGATATAAATCGCTGCTGCGTAAGTCCTATTATAGTAGATTCTGTAATTACCTATACACCACACAGTAGCGAGGATACAATCCTCGCCAGCGGTGGTGGGTGCTTGTCCGTAACGAACTGTAAACTTATTTTCGGATTTTACTATAAATAACTATAGTTTGGACAATTTTATGAATTAAGATGACAATAAGCAGAAAAAAGGTATCCTTTCAGAAGACGGACTTTAACCTCGTGCGGCACGTTGACGGAAAAATCGGATAAGCGGTTTCACATACGATTCATCTGTCCTGATATGAATAGAATCGACCTGACTTGCTCGGAAAACCTGTCGGCGTTCCGCATCGGCACGCTGATTGAGTTCCGTATACAACCGTCGCGCTTCCTCGGAACGTGTATCTAAAATGACCGTCTCTCCGCTCTCAGCGTCCTCTAATTCGATGAGCCCGACATCCGGCAACTCCACCTCACGCCTGTCCTGTAGCGTAATAGCAATAAGCGAATGCCGTTTGCCGCTCAAGCGTAACTGCTTTTCATACCCTGTATCCTTAAAATCGGAGATAAGAAACACAACGCTGTGCGGTTTGAGCACACGATCAACGAACGACAACGCCGTTTCAATATTTGTTCCGGATTGTTTCGGTTGAAAATGGAGAATGTCCCTAACGACGCGTAGGACGTGCCTTTTCCCTTTCCGTGGCGGGACGAAGTGTTCAACGGTGTCTGTAAAGCAGATAAGCCCAACCTTGTCGTTGTTTTTGATGGCGGAAAAGGCGAGGAGTGCCGCAATTTCGGCGGCGATTTCTGCCTTCGTTTCGGCGATACTACCGAAACTGGTTGAGGCACTCATATCCACGACCAACATCATCACGAGTTCGCGTTCTTCTACGTACTTTTTGATGTACGCCTGTCCCATCCGTGCGGTTACATTCCAATCAATCGTCCGGATTTCATCGCCGACCTGATATTCTCGAACCTCATCGAAGGTTATTCCCTGTCCTTTGAAGACACTTTCATACTCTCCAGCAAAGACGGTGTTAACGAGGCGATTGGTAAATATTTCGATGCGTTGGATTTTTTTGATTATTTCTTTTTCGTTCATTAAATGGTTGTCGGTTATCGGTTTTCAGTCATCGGTTAAGACGCAGAATTAAAAAACGCAAAAACGAAGCCAACAACGGCGCAGACGACTCTTGAGGATAAACCCTCAAAGTACTAACCCACGTCGTTTCTCCACAAGGTAAAATTAAAAGAGGAAAACGCTTGCTTAATGGTCTGAACGCTATTATACTATTGAAAAGGAACAGAATCAATATCTTTTAATGGCTGTCAACCGTCGGCGGTTAGCAGTCAGCAGAAAATGGAAGGCAGGACGGGGAAGGAATGGGCATCCGGTCTTCCAAACTTCCAACCTTCTATTCAAACATTGAAAACTGATAACCATTCCAGGATAACTATGGAACACCTTTTTTTAGAAAATACTTCAATTGAAATCCATCGTGAAATCCAAACCGGGAACATCCGTCACGTCGTTTTTGATTTTGACGGGACAATCTCGCTTATCCGAGACGGCTGGCAGAATGTGATGGTACCGCTGATGGTTGAATGCCTTCAGACGGAAACGAACACCACCGAGACAGAAGCACAACTTGAGGCGATTGTCGTTGAATTTGTGGATAGGTTAACCGGTAAACAAACGATCTATCAGATGATGCAACTCAGCGAGGAGATCAAGAAACGGGGTGGCACACCGAAGGAGCCGCTCGCGTACAAAGATGAATATAACCGCCGATTGCTGCCCATTGTTGAGGAACGGATCGCTGGACTCGCAGCTGGGACACTGCCCGCCGATCCACTTCGGGTGCCGATGTCCCTCGAATTTCTCCAAACGCTGCGTGAGATGGGAATAAACTGCTATCTTGCCAGCGGAACAGACGTTGAATTCGTCAAAAACGAAGCGTCGCTACTCGGTGTTGCAGAATACTTTGACGGTGGGATTTTCGGGGCACTGCGGGAATACAAGAAGTTTTCCAAAGCCATGGTTATCCAGAAAATCATCACAGATTTCCAGTTGAGCGGAAGCGAGTTGCTCATCATCGGAGACGGGTACGTGGAGATCGAAAATGCGAAAACGGTCGGAGCAATCGCTGTCGGTGTCGCGTCTGTTGAGGACAACATATACAACATGAACGCCGACAAACGGGAACGTCTTATCCGTGCCGGTGCAGACATCATCATCCGTGATTTCCGAGAAGGTAGGCAATTGCTGAACTATCTTTTCAATTCGTAAAATTTACCTCATAAACAGATTTACAAGGAGTGATTATGACAAACTACGCGAAAGCGTCCGTTCACCCTTCAGAACTACGTGAATTTCAAGACGACCAAACGGGCGCGCATATTTATCAACTCACAAACGATACTTCTATCAATCATAACCTTTACTTCCTAACCTCCTCGTTCACGCCCGACCAAGCACATCTCATCTTTACCTCCTACCGTTCAGGAAAACCGAATTTTTTCAAACTGGAATTCCCCAACGGCGATATTGTGCAGCTGACAGATGCCGATGAGGTTCACGGCTACTCCGGCGTGATTTCCAAAGAGGGTACTGAACTCTTTTACACACAAGCAGATGCTATCAAAGCAATCCATCTCGACACCTTTGAGGAACGCGTGCTTGCAGAATTCCCCGGCGGGAGCCTCGGTGAATGCAGCGTCAGTGCAGATGAACGGTATATCGTAACAGCCATGAAGCGCGACGACAAGTCGCATATCACCGTGACTGCTACCGATGGCAGCGGCGGCGAGGTTATCTATACGTCTCCAGATCAGACGATTATCCATCCGCAGTTTCACCCGAAACACCCTGACCTCATCGCATATTCCGGCGACCCTGCACCCCGGATGTGGACGATTCGGCGCGACGGCACAGAAAACCGTTCACTTTATCAACACGACAATAACGAGTTTCTCGTCCACGAAACCTTCCTCGGCACGTTAGACGAGCTAATTGTGACGCATTGGCCCTACGCCCTTCGGCGGATGTCCTTGGAAACCTTACAGATGCAGACAATTGCCGATTTCAACGCGTGGCACATCGCCAGTAATCGCGATGGAACGAAGGTGTTATGCGACACTGTCCACCCCGATATCGGTTTGCGACTCGTTGACGTGGAATTAGGTGAACATACGCCTATTTGTCATCCGCAGAGTTCGTCCAGTGGCAGCCAGTGGAAAACCAGTCGATATGCTCTTGCCGAGGATTGGGCAGCAGCGCAGCAAACAGGCGACAGGGAAAAGGCACTCAGTTGGATGGAGATGAAGGTGGACACCGTCTACGGACCGCAATGGACGCACCCGCATCCCTCTTTCAGTCCAGACGAAACCGCTGTCGTGTATACATCAGATGTTTCAGGGCACTCGCAGGTTTACGTTGCTGTCATTCCATAAAGTGAGGATTATGAGACAGATTTGTGGATACAGTTTATGTATTCTGATTGTGCTTGGTATTGTATGTAGTGTTGCATCAGCACAAGAGGATTGGATGCCCGATCCGAATTTGCGGCAAGTTGTACGGGAAGTTCTTCGGTTGCCCGATGAAACGCCACTCACACAAGGGACACTGCATCCATTGACAGGATTAAATAAAAGCCGACAATCGTCAGATAACAGATCTGACGGGATTAGAGCATGCCACGAACTTGACTTGGATGGGGCTCGGTGGTAACGAGATCTTCGATCTTTCTCCCTTAGCAGGATTGGTTCACTTAGAGAGCTTATGGATTTACGAGAATCCGATTTCAAATCTTTCTCCGTTGGCAAATTTAGTGAAATTAAAAACGCTTGACTTGGGAGCCTGTCAGATTTCAAACATCCGACCTCTCGTAAACTTGACACGCTTGGAGAGTCTACGTCTGCATGTCAACGCGATCAGAGATATTGAACCGTTAGCAGAGCTGAAAGGTCTCCGAGCGTTATGGCTACAGTATAATCAACTTGTCGATATTACACCGCTAACAGGATTAGTGGCTTTAGAGGAATTGCGAATTGAAGGCAATCCGAACATAGACTGGACACTCTTGGATCAACTAAAGATCGAGCTAAAAATCGAAAAGTTAACGTTTGACGAGAGTTGCCAGTTTCCGAAGTTACCACTCCGGGAGCGGTTAGAGAATCGGAGTTTCCCGTCTGTTTTCCAAGCCTGGCAACCGACTTTCAGCTTCCCTGAGATTCCAGTAGAGATTCGGCAAGCGCGTTATGATTTGATGTGGAGCCCTCGATTCGGTTTACTGCCGCGTGAAATAGGTCAGCGCATCGAACTGGTGGGTGATTGTGCAGAAGTGGAACGAAGGCGTGCGATTCGGATTGATCAGAATCCGAACATGATTTTTATTAAGCAGATTTTCATGAGAGACGTACCTATAGGCCATTATCCTGCTGAGTGGCCATATTGGTTGCGCGATAGTGCTGGCAATCGTGTTTATGACGATAAATGGAAAACGCATCTGATAGACTTCACGATGCCGGAGGTACAGGACTGGATCGTTGAAAATGTGTTAGCAGCTGCGAGAACGGGCGTATATGATGGTATTGTAATCGACTGGTGGAAATGGTGGTTTGATGAAGATCTGCCGATGCTTTCTTTACCACCGAATGTCTACCGAACCTTAGAAGCCGAGCATGCAGCGAAAGATACGATCCTTAGACGGATCCGTGAGGCAGTAGGGGACGATTTTCTGATACTCGTGAATCCGAACCGCCACAAAGTGCCAGAACACGCTGCCTACATCAACGGGCTTTTCATGGAAACGCTGCCAGACTCGCAGGGCGGTACCACCCATGATGGGCTTTTCATAAAATCTTCGCGAGATTCCCGGAGCGTTTATACCTATGAAGGACTTGTCCAGATCGAGGACACGCTCCTGTGGGCAGAAGAAAACCTTCGTGAACCACAGGTGAATTGTGTTGAAGGTTGGGGTGTTTTCAGTGAACCCGCAGATTCGCCGATAAACCAGAGATGGATGCGTGTGTTTACAACGATGGTTTTAACACATTCCGATGGGTATGTGCTTTATAACACCGGTTCGTCGATAGCGTACCACGACTATGACCACCTTTGGTATGATTTTTGGGATACTGACCTCGGACAGCCCATCGGTGAAAAAGCACAACTTTACGAAAACCGAGATGGCTTGTTTACCCGTGAGTTTACAAAGGGTTGGGCAGTCTATAACCGCAGTGGAAAACCACAAGAAATTCGCCTACCAGATCAGACAACGGGCGTAGCAAGTGGTTTGCAAAATACGATTCATATTATTCCCGATTTAGATGGCGAAATCTATCTGAAAAGAACAACGGACAGACACGATGTCAACGGCGATGGCATTGTGAACATTCTGGATTTGGTTGCAGTTGCCAATGGATTCGGAAAAGATGCTCCAGATGTGAATGGTGATGGTGTTGTCAATATTTTGGATTTGGTGGCTGTGGCAAATGCGTTTGGGCAGTAAATCAACATTGTCATTTCAATTTTGAGATGATATAATAGTTCTCGTTGTGATGGAAGGACCTGCACCGTTCAGTGGAGATGAAAAGACCTGGATAACAATAGCACACTACCGTGCAGATCACGCACAGCCTATGCAGATCAGAAATCAAGAAAAACTGACCGACTTTGTCCAGAAACACCCGAATTCTAGGTCCGCACTTAACAGATGGCGTGCGTTGATAGAGCAAGAAAGTTTCGGCTCAATCGTGGAGTTACGTGAGAAATTTCCACATGCTGACCCGGTTCGAGTAAAAGTACAAAGAAGGCAATCTGTTGGCATTCCCGTAAGTATAGAAGCCATTGCAACAGTTTTCAACATTGGCGGCAACAGAGCACGTCTTATTGTATCCATACAGTACCAATTGCAACGTATTACTATTCATAAAGTTCTAACGCATGCAGAATATGATAAGTGGAACAGGAGGATTTAAAAAACAGTGTTAACCAGCAGACAAACAGCAAAAAATGTATTGCCCCTATTGGCACCTCCGACACCTACACAGCCGAGTATGTTTGAATCCCAAAAGCAAACTCCTTTTGTACCACAACCCTCTCTACTTCTCAAAACTGTGAAGGTTGCTCCTTATTCAGAAAGTGACTATCGCTCGGTTGCCTACGTGCTGGAGCTGCTAATTGAGATCGGGAATCGAGACAAAGATCTTAGTTTCAACACCGTCTTGAGAAGTGATTACCGACAACTTTCACCGCTGCTGGAAGAGTTAGTTCTTACAGTCGGTGAAAATGTACACCATCCTGCGACCTCCCTAATGATGCTCGTCGGGTTTCTGGTTGAAAGGTATGAGACCGAAAACGTTCCAAAGTTGTCAGAGTTTCCAGCAGAACCGATAGAAGAGGAGCCCGTTGAATGGAACGACGAATGGGAAATTATAGAAATAAGCGACTTAACACCAGAAGAAATGCAGGAACTTGAAAAAGACCATCCCCCTGCTGCCATCCTAAAGTGGACCGAAACGGAGGTAGCTATTCACGCATTCTTCTCAATCGGTAATATCCTTTCGGAAGGCGGTTGGGTAAGAGAAGCCATTTCTGCATACGACATGGCACTCCGCTTGAAACCCGATTATGCCGAAGCTTACTATAATCGTGGCACGGCGAAAACGTTGATTGGCGAATACGAAACTGCCATCGCTGATTTTGACGAAGCTATCCATCTGAATCCAGAATTTGTAGAGGCACACTACAACCGCAGTCAAACAAAGGTTAGCCTTAGCCAGATCGAAGGGGCGCGATATGATTTGGAGATAGCGTTAAAACTGGCTGAAAAGCGAGAATGTGATCATATTAAAAGTAACATCCAGCAATGCCTTCGGGAATTGGTTAACATGGATTAACTCCACAATCTATCATGCGAACGCTCCGAATCCCATTCCGTTGTAGGTGCGAAGTAGTCCGTTTCCTCTGAATGAAGATGCTCCCGGATGACCTCTTCATTCAAGTCGATACCCAACCCCGGGGTATCAGGAACATTGATATAACCGTCTTGAATAATCGGATTCGGTAAACCCGTCACCATTTCATCCCACCACGGATTGTCCACAGAATGGTTTTCCAATACCATAAAGTTCGATGTTGCTGCAGCGCAGTGGACGCTCGCCATAGCACAGACAGGTGTACCTGCCATGTGGAGTGCCATCGCAATGCCGTACTCCTCCGCCAAATCACCGATCTTCTTTGTCTCTAAAATCCCGCCCGATGTCGCAATATCCGGGTGCGCTATGGCAATTCCTCGGCTCTCAAACAACGGCATGAAGTCCTCTTTGCAGTAGATGTCCTCACCTGTGCAGATGGGTGTGGCGCATGAATTGGAGAGACGCACATACTGGTCGGTGTATTGCCACGGCACCATATCCTCTAACCACGCGAGGTTATATTTCTCTAACGCTCTTGCGAGACGGATACAGTCCTCAATACCGATATGCCCAAAATGATCTACCGAGAGTGGAATCTCATAGCCGATAATACCACGAACCGTTTCAACGTATTCGCAAAGTATACCGATACCTTTTTCGGTCAAGCGGATACCGGTAAACGGATGCATCAGGTTAGAGGTTTCTAAATTCCCCGCCGGTGCGGAGATCGTGCCAGGAGTTCCGCGAAGCAGCCCAACGCCGATGTCCATCTTCAGAAAGGTGAAACCCCTATCCATACGTTCTTGGAGGATTTTACCCATCTCTTCCGGGTCTCTGAGGGACGGTGTATCGCTATAGCATCGGATTTTGTCTCGGAATTTGCCACCAGCGAGTTGATAGCACGGCACACCGTAAGCCTTACCAGCGAGATCCATCAATGCCATTTCAATCCCGCAGACCCCGCCACCTTGTCGGGCATGGTGACCGAACTGTTTAATCTGCCGAAAGATTTTATCGACGTTGCACGGATTTTCACCCAGAATCCGACTTTTGAGCATCAGTGCGTATGTCGGACTCGCACCATCGCGAACCTCACCGAGACCGTAAATGTCTTGGTTCGTGTCCAATTTCAAAATGGGACCACCCGTTTGGGTCCGAACGATACGCATATCGGTAATCTTTAGTGCCGAAGGTTGAGAAGCGGTATTGACATTTGACTGTATCTGTTGATCTTCCATTTTTTTAATTATTCCTTGCGGGGTAATGAAGTGGATTTCATGTTTGATGTCCCTTTCTCTTGATCCGCCCGCGCCGTTGTTGCGGACTGCTTTCTTGAGTTAATTTTAATTCCGGACAGACAAACTATACGTCCATTTCTGAGATAAGGTCGAGTGCGGTATCCAGTATCGTTAGATGGAGTGCTACGCGTTGTTCGAGTTGCCAGACTGTCGGTGTTTCAGAGATAATAACATGTTCGCTATGAAAATGCAAGAGGTAAGGTGTCAAGCCTTGCGTGCCCCATGAAGTGGCGACTTTGTAGACCCCTTCAGCAAGATCTGGCGCATCTTCGCCGGGATCATCTGGGTCCAATGGACCGATTGCTTTAGCAGCAGTCGTAAGCCGAGGGCAGATGTATTTCTCGTCCCGTTTACCTTCGTAGAGGTAAAATCCAGTCGCATCGTAGTCTTCATGGAAGTCTATCGCAAGCGAGAACTGAGTTTGCCCCAAGGCTTTCTTGACGATAGCGACTTCAGCAACATCGTCTGTCTCAAAAGCGCGATTGATGTCTATACCGTCAAGCGTCTCGCGTGTGTTATGAACATAACCGTAGGGATTGATACACGGGATTACCAAAAACGAAAAGTTTTTCAGGAGCGCGGTGTTGTCCCGTTCAAGGAACTCCAAAACCGCTTCAACACCGGCAGGTTCATCGCCGTGCATGCCACCAGTAATAAGCACACGTCGCGGTGTCCGTGCAGAGGACGTTAAGCAAGTTTGGTGTATCGGGTAACCATGGACGATGCCGAGCAGTTCTACTGGCACGTCTAAACGTTTCAGACGTTCAGTAATTTCAGTGTAATCGCGCAAGTGTCGGGACTCCTTAACAGGGTTGGCAAAGAATATACGTATAGCATACTGTAAAGCGGTTCTGCGCGCAACCGATTTTTCAGAACCGTTTTCTGTTTGACATTTAGCACCTTTTCTGATAGAATTTCGCTAAATTTTCATCCAAAAGGACAGAAAAAATGCCAACCGAAACGGAACTTTACGATGCCGCGCTCACGCATTTCGCTGAAAACGACCTTGAAGCGGCTGTTAACGCTTTCAAAGAATTGATTGACACCTACCCAGACTACATTGAAGGATTCCTTGGGTTAGGACATGCTTATGAACGGATGAGTCTATACGATGAAGCCATTGAGGCTATCCAAAAGGCGATAGAAATCAACCCGAAGGATCCGCTTGTATATACCAGTTTATCCATGTGTTACCAAAGAAAGGGGATGATCCAAGAAGCAGAGGATGCGATGGCAAAATCGCAGCAGTTGCAGATGGAGGTATCCGGTTCGTCTACATAATGGCTTGAAGGATTGGCGAGGTTGCAAACCTCGCCAGCGATAGAGTATTGGAAATTAGCGAGGTTGCAAACCTCGCCAGCGATAGAGTTTTGGAAATTGGCGAGGTTATCCTCGCCTGCAAAAGAATATAGAGGTTTTCATAATGCCAAGTACTACCTTACTCGATCCCACCTCTCAAGGCGATGTGTCCGCAAAATTTCTCGCACCGCGACTCGATAGCCTTGATGGGAAAGTGATGGGTTTACTGAACATCACAAAGAACGGCAGCGATATTTTTCTCGACCGTATTGCGGAATTAATGCAGGAACGGTTTAATCTTGCCGAAGTGGTCCATGTCAAGAAACCGACGTTCTCACGTCCCGCACCGGCGGAGTTGCTCGTTGAACTCGCGGAAGAAGCAGACTTTGTCATCGAAGGACTTGCCGACTGAGGTTCCTGTATATCGTGCAGTATGCACGACGGGAGTGCTTTAGAGGAACGCGGTGTACCAAGTGTCGCCGTCTGTACGGAGGTCTTCTTCGCTGCGGGGAAAGTCCAAGCGCGTGTCCTCGGACACGGTGATTTGGAACCGCTCACCGTCCCGCATCCGATCCAGAGTCTGACACCAGAGCAGATTCGGGAGCGCGCGGAGGGTGCCGTTGAAGAAATCGTCGCTCGACTGACAAAGAACGGTGAATAGGTCGTAATTTACCCAAAAATAATGGAACGCCGTAGGGTATAGTTAGGCACACTCCGTTGTGCCGTAACAAAAATATCCTACGGTGCTTTATATTTTAATGTGAACTCAACATAAGTCCGTAGGTTGGGTTGAACGGAATCTTACTGAAAACCTCATAAGGAAGAGGATCTTCAAGTTCGATAAACACTTGAAATCACCAGAACAGGAGTGAAACCCAACGATTTTCTGTAGTTTGGATTGTTGGGTTTTGCTATCTTTATTTATACGGTTGGTTCATGGAAAATTGATATTCTCTGTAAATTGTACAGTTCTTGGTCATTCACCACTCAACCCAACCTACTATTAGATCTGATTTTTATTATCAACTCACGTCATTTTAAACTGCAATGTCATAGACTCGCCTGGCTGTAAATCGTGCCACTTCTGTAACAGGGCTTGCAATTTCTGCTGCATAGTCTCAAGCTGCGCATCTGCGATCTTCACTGGCAGTAGTGCTCCGTAGTCGCGAAGCAGTTCGCAACGGTCTGCATTCCCTCTTAAACTCTCCAACAAATCTGTCTGTAAGAGTCCGACAATTACCTCAGTGTTTAGTGCTTCTTCGGGAATTTCAAAAGGGCGCTCCGCTTTAGGTTGGTTGAAATCAGAGATGTCGTATCCTTTTGCTATGAGACCCAAAAAAGCGTTTTCAAGCCCGAGTGTCGTTTCGACAACGTAGTGTGCCAAATCCTGGATCGCAAACTCGCGATGAAGGTATGTCCACGTCACACTACCGTCGTCCCGAATACAAGTAAGCGTATCAGGCTTGTGTTTCCACTGGTTCTTGCCTTTTTTGAAACGGATAACCATTTTTAATTAAGTGGTGTCGTTTTGAACGTTGCAAGTCGCTACTTGGAGAGCTTTAACCGACCCCATGTCGTTGTGAGTTTACCACGCGCTTCGACATCCAGCGTGTCCGCAACCAAGTTGTTAATCTCTTTCTCGTCGAGGACAGCGTTGTAGATTCTCGCATCCTCCACACGAGCGACGACCCAACCGTAGGCAGTTCCACCGATAAGAGCACGCGGACCGAACAGTGCTTCCACATCACCAGCTTTCCAAGATACGATGGGTCCCTTCGTATAATCACCGATGATCTTGCCATTTCGGTATATCATAATCTTCGCATTTCCGCCATCGTCTTCATAAGAAATTGCCAGTTGAATCAACTTCCCTGTTTCTTTCTCCTCAAATCCGGGGGCGGCATCCTGTGTGCGTCTAAAGAAGCTGCTACCAGCCATCCAGCGTTTCGGTTGACGTTCCGCATAGACGATCGCGTCAAAGGTATCCGCACTACTCTTATTGACCGCCAATGTGGCACCTCTTGTAACGTTCAAATCGTCTAAATAGAGCCACGTCACTAATGTCTTATCAGGTCCGATGGCTGGTCCTTTATACCCCGTAGTCATTGCCCATTCATTATTGCCGATGTGCAATTTCCCATCCTTGACCTCGGCATCCAAGAGATCAATTTCACTAAAATGTCCCGTCAAATCCTCCAATTCGGCACCTTTCTCAAAGGTCCAGTGCCCAATGAGGTCCTCCTTTTTCTCCGCCTGTCCCAACGCTGGTATCACGAAACCGAGCAGAAGTAGCACAGAGAAACTGAATATAAAGTAGCGTTCCAAGTGCATGATCATTGGGTCCTCCAGTGTTGTAATACAGTAAAGCCTATAAATTATTTGGACATTGTGAAAAGGCGAGGTTACAAACCTCGCCAGCGAAGGGGAGATGTTTTGTGTTTTCTTAAGTGTCCACGTATTTTCGGGCTTTACTATGAACTTTCGGTGATCTTAATGGTGTTTCAATGGTTGGCGGGGTTGCAGACCCCGCCAGCAAAGGGTGGAAACAGCGAGGCACAGAAGCCTCGCCGTAAGGAGTGTTCAGCGTCCGTTTATCGGACAAAGATAAACGAACGCGATGAGATGAGTGCCCACATAAGGTCTTCGCATCCTGCGCGGCGTTTGGGGCTCTCTGCGATGTAAGCCTCAGCCGTCTGGAGCTCTGTATCAGTCGGGAACCGACTTAAGGTGCTGAGATACAACTCGTTAATAAGTTCCTGATTCTTAAGTTTCGCTTGAATCAGCTGACTAAGCGATCCATCAGAACTCTTCAATTTCTTATTCACATAACTGGAATTAATCATGTGGAGTGCCTGCGTGAGCGTCGGTTCCAATTTCGGATCCAAATCGCCAAGGAACTCCCTATCGGAACGTCCATAGAGTGCCAAGAAGCGTGAACTCACCGGCAGCGGTAACTCAACAGAACGCGTGCCAAGTGGATAGCGTCCGTACTTCTCCTCAGTACCGGTGACATCGTTTAAGACATCCAACAACACTTGTGCCACCATCGGTCGCGGATAGAAACGCGAGAAGAATCGGTCATCCAACTGGTTCGTCTCGTTCGGTTCTGCGGAGAGTTGGTACGTCCGTGAATTGAGGATTCGTCGAATGACGTGTTTCGTATCAAAACCGCTCTGCACAAAATCGTCCGCCAGTGCTTCCAAGAGTCCTTCAACGCTCGGTGGCGTTGTTGCACGCATGTCGTCAACCGGATCAACGATACCTCTACTGAAATAGTGGCTCCAGATACGATTCACAGTCGCTGTCGCGAAGTAGGGATTTGTTGAGGAGGTCATCCAGTCTGCCAGCACTTGCAGGACATCTCCCTGATAATCCGCATCGAGCGATTCACCCCCAAGGAAGGTTGGCAATGCCACTTCGCCTCGGTTGCCTTGCACGGATTGGTTGATAACACGTCCAGTCGGATCATAATAAATAACCTGCTCGTTGTAGAGTTCACCACCGCGAACACCTACCTTTCCAGTGAAGGCAGCAAAGTTCCAATAGTCGTCCGTCGTCCACTGATCGAACGGATGTTTATGGCATCGCGCGCAACTCAGGCGGATGCCGAGAAATACCTGTGCGGTTGTCTCTGCTCTGCCCGCAGGTTGCTGCTCAATGCGATAGTAGTTTGTGGGACCGTGCTGATAAGTGCTCCCTCGCGCCGTGATGAGTTCTTGAACAACTGCGTCGTAAGGTCTATTCTGTGCGACAGCCTCACGCACCCACTCGTGGAAGAGCGTAGCACCGCGCTGACCGAACGCCCCGTTCCCCAACTGACGCGGATGGATACGCAACATATCGGCTAACTTTAGCGTGCGTAAGTTCACCCACTCTGGCGTGTCAAGAAGGGTATCAATGAGTTTCGAGCGTTTGTCGGGACCTGTATCTGCAAGGAACGCTTTCACCTCATCAGACGTTGGCAGCCGACCGATAGTGTCCAAATAGACCCTGCGCATGAAGGCATCATCGGTGGTCAGAACCGAGGGACGAATATTCAACTTTTTAAGTTTGGCAAGGACAAACTCATCAATGAAGTTATTGGGTGTGAATTCTGGGTCTTGCGATGCCACATCTGTCTTGGAAACCCGTGGAATTGTTACAAACGATGCATCGACAACCCCCAAAAAGCGTGCAATAACCGCGGTTCCGCCCCAGCGGACACTCGTCACTTCACCTGTAGCGGATACCTCAGCAACCGGTGTATCCTTAGACTCATAGACGGCTTTTTCAGTTACATCCTCAACGGATCCGTCAGAGAAATAGGCGAGCACTTTCAGTTGTGCTGTCTCCCCGACATCAGACAGGACAAAGGTACTCGGCTCAATTTCAAGTTTCCTAAGACGCGGTTCGTCCTCAGAAAAGGGCGCGCCCGCTTCAATCCAGCGGAGAATCGTTAGTGCTTCATCTGAACTGGGATCAAATCGCAAACCACCTTCATGTACGATCTGTCCAGTGGGTTTCAGAAAAAAGAGGCTCTGATCCGGTTCAATCAGATTGATGCGTCTGCCACGACTATGATGGACGATTGGCGCGTAATCCGACTCCGGATTCAAGGTCAGCAAAGAAAGATTTAGCCCACCCTGCCCGCCAAATTTTCCGTGGCACATACCCGCTGAACACCCATGTTTATCGAGGATAGGTGCGATATCCTTTAGAAATCTGACAGCAGGTTCTGGTTCATCAACTTCACCAATTGTAGGGGGTGCCGTTGTGGTTGTGAGGTTTGCACTGTCTGCTGTGTTCGCATACGCTGTGAACAGAATGACGCACAGAAAGAGTACAAACAGATTTCTGATAGTGGAAATTGAATTCAGGGTCAATATGCGTTTCATCTGAAAACCTCCTTGAAAACTTCGGTGACATGTCCTACAAACCGAAACTCAAGACCAGCTTGAATGTCTTCAGGTACTTCAATGAAGTGTTTTTTGTTGCCTTTTGGCATAATGACTTTCTTGATACCTGCCTGCTTCGCGGCAAGGATCTTTTCCTTCACGCCGCCGATAGGTAACACTCTCCCTCTAAGCGTGAGTTCACCTGTCATGGCGACTTCGGGATTGACTTGTTGCTGTGTGGCAATGGAGGCAAGGGCGGTTGCAATGGTAATACCCGCCGAAGGACCGTCCTTCGGTATCGCCCCTGCTGGCACATGAATATGAATATCGTTTTCCAATAGCTTCGGATCAAATTTGAGTGCGTCGGATTGGGATTTCACATAACTGAGTGCCGCTTGTGCGGATTCCTGCATAACCTCACCGATCTGTCCAGTAACACGAAGTTGCGTCTGGGCATTCACTTTCTTAGTCGTCGCGACCTCAATGAAGAGGATTTCGCCACCCGCAGGTGTGACAGATAGTCCTGTCGCCACACCGACATCGGCTTTACGGCTCGCGATTTCGGAATCAAACTTCGCTGGTCCCAAATACCCTTGAACATCCTTCGCCCCAATGGTTGTTCGCTCGGTGTTCCCTTCAGCAACACCGCGTGCGACCTTTCGGCAGAGGGTGCCGAGTTCACGCTCTAAATTTCGCACACCCGCCTCGCGAGTATGCTCACTGATGACTTTTTTAATGGCAGTATCCCTAATAGTAATCAACTTACTCTTTAGTCCGTTTTCTGCCAATTGACGCGGTATCAGATACTGCTTGGCGATCATCAATTTCTCATTGGCAGTATAGCCGGGAAGTTCTATTGTCTCCATCCGGTCACGTAATGGCGATGGAATAGTGTGGAGTTGATTCGCCGTCGTGACGAACATTACTTTCGAGAGATCAAAAGGCACATCAAGGTAGTTGTCCGTGAACGAATGATTCTGTTCCGGGTCAAGGACTTCCAGAAGTGCAGAAGCCGGGTCACCACGGAAATCAGATCCGAGTTTGTCAATTTCATCGAGCATAAAGACCGGATTGTTCGACTCAGCCTGCCGAATCCCCTTGACAATTCGTCCGGGCATTGATCCGATATAGGTACGTCGATGCCCACGGATTTCAGCTTCATCGTGCATACCGCCCAATGAGATACGGACAAACTTCCGGTTCATTGAACGAGCGATAGACCTACCGAGCGAGGTTTTCCCGACACCAGGGGGACCAACAAAGCAGAAGATAGGTCCCTTCATATCGTCTTTGAGCATGCACACAGCGAGGTATTCCAAAATCCGTTCCTTGACTTTCTCCAGATCATAGTGATCCGCATCAAGAATTTTTTGTGCCTCGGCGATATCCAAAGCATCTTCGGTACTGACAGACCAAGGCAGATTTAACAACCAATCCAAATAATTTCGGGAAACGGTTGATTCAGGTGAGAAAGACTGCATTTTGGAAAGTCGTTTCAATTCTTTTTCGGCTGCCTGTTTCGCTTTGTCAGGCATTTCAGTTTCGCGCAGCTGCTCCCACATTTCATCGATCTCAAGTCCAAGGTCGTCTGCTTCACCAAGTTCGGTTTGAATCGCCTTGAGTTGTTCTCGGAGATAGTATTCACGCTGTCCCTTGTTAATGACGGCTTGTGCGTTATTTTGAATTTTGCTTTCTAATTCGTGCAGGTCAAGTTCTTTAGCGAGAATAACAGCAAGTGTATTTAAGCGTTCATGAACAGACACCGCCTCCAAAATACGCTGCTTATCGTGCGGTTTCAGATCCAGCATAGCGGCGATATAATCCGCAAGGCGACCCGGTTCATCAATCATAGTTTTGGTCAGGCTGCCATATTCCTCTTGGTAGCGCGATGACATCTGAACAATGCGTTGGAACATCTCATCATTGCTGCGAACGAGTGCCTCCACCTCCAAATCTATTTCGGCGTTAGCAACCGGATCTTCATCATCGCTACCAATAATACCGACGCGTGCCTTAACGAACGGCTCTGTATGTAAAATCTCTTCTATTGCGACGCGCTCTCGTCCATGTGCGAGAAACAATACATCTTCGTCATCAGTTTTGTAACGGAGGATGTGAATCAAACTCCCGACTGGGCTGAGGTCGTTCTTTTTTATTTCTTTAATTTTTTCCTTAGAGAGATCCCTTTTTGGGCGAAAGATACAAAGGCCCCTGTCATGCTCCATAGCATCTTCAACAGCCGTGGTCGCCATCTTGCCAGAGAGTGCGACATGATGTGGCGGGAATGGCGGGACCGGTGGCATGTACGGGAAAACGACAAGATCATCTAAGGGAAGGAGTGGAAGTTCCTGTGTGCGTTCTTCCTCTTCTTCAGCAGTATTTTGGTCTATGTTTTCTTCTTTCTCTTTGGTTTCCATGTTTTTTCTCCTTTTAAAATGGATGTATCGTTATGATTGCGCCGCTGAGTCAATCGTCAGTTTTTGATGCGAATTGCTCGTTTAGGTATTTTTAGCGCGGATTTTTTGCTACAATTCGTCTTTTAGATCGACCATCAGTTTTTTAAATGGGCAGTCTCAATATCCGTTTAACAGGCAACACACAAGATAACATCGTCGACTATATTAGGGCCAAAATTGATACAACGTGGTATTCGCTAAAATGCTGCCAATACTCCACAAACTTCCACTGATGTAGTCTCCAAGTGCAAGTCCGAGAAAGAACGGCACCATTCGTCTATAGGCTTTAAGCCCTCCTTGACGTAACACAATCGCCTTCGCGATCCATGCGACGAAGAGACAACTCCAGAGGTTGTACATGCCCCAACTATTTGCCATAGCATAACCGAGTGGGTGCAGGGGCCACCAGAGAAATCGGGTTCGCAATAGCATTAATCCGAGAGCGACTCCTGCACCACCACCCATAAAGGCAAGGGCAGGGACATCAGTGCCTTGCGGATAATTCAACCAGTTTTCGAGTTGTCGATAAACGCCTCTCCCGAATCCTAATGCCCAAGGCCCGTAATAGCCGGTCTCCGCGCCATGTCTATAATAACTATCCAAGAGCAGCCAGAATATAACAATTGCCCCGACTAAGGTCGCGATGAGGATCGCAGCTGCGGTGTGCTGTGGGCGTATCTGTCGCCGCTCCGAAATTTTCAACGCCTCCAATTCCTGTGGCATCGGGTGTGCACGATATGCCCGGTTAAAGAACATATACAACGAAAAAACCGTCTTCGTACTCGTCGTCAACCGCTGGGTGCCGAACGCCGTCACGATTAATCCGTGCGGATCGACCCTGTGCAAATCGTGGACCAAGAACCCCAGTTCTGCCCGAAGTCGCGCAATCATCGTCGCCAGCAAAAAGTAAAGCCCGAAAAAAATGGGAATCACCCAGAGCGACATCCCCGCTTTATAGGAGAATACAGTCAAAAACAGCATTCCACCCACAATGCCGAGGAAAGCGATGTGATAAGGCATCGGCTCGCGCTGCATATCTATCCGAGAAGTCCCTCGAAGCCCCTCCACAACACCGGTAAAAATTCGTTTGACGTGCGTCCTTCCAACCCATCCAGCGGTCCCGAGGAGCACCATATATGCTCCGAAACTCTGCGCATCGGCATAAGGGAACCCGGGTAAATTCCGTACCCCAAGAATACTACCTGCCATTAGTTCAAATTTGTACACCCAATAGAACGCCCAACACGAAAAAAGCAAGTCCAGCGGAATAAGGAAGCTTATCCCAATCGCAAAAGGATAAAACGAGAGACGCACACCGCCCATCGCGTTCCAAGGACGACCGGTAAAATACTGATGGATGTTTTGTCGTTTAACTGGCAGATACGGAACTGCCGGATAAATCGAATTCAGCAAATTCAAAATGCTAATCGCTGTGGCGATGCTGAACCCCAACCACATCAGTTTATTCTTGAAAAAGCTTGTATTCGTTTCTGTCATTGCGAGCGGCAGTTGGATAATCGGATACGTCAGCCGTTCTCGCTCTGTCCATTGGATACGAAGAAGCGTGTTGATGCACAGCATCACAAACATCAACACCAAAATAAAAAGTATCCACCATGCAGCAGGTAGTGCCCAAGCAGTAAGATGGGCTTCCCGATAAAGCGTTGATTGCCCTTCATAATACCCAGACAAAACACTCGCGTCTTGAACGGTTAGCCACGTCGGAAGTTCCCTCCAAAAAAGTTGCTGCCATTCATTCTCGGACGTTGCAAATCGAAACGGATGTCCGAGTATTGTGACCAGGATCTCCATCATATCGTGCGAACAGAGTGAGGAAACGATGCACAACATGACGTAGATTGTGAGCAATTCCGCCGGTGTTAATCGCAGTTTGGAGGACAATTTTCCCAACACCGCGCTGAACACCATCAGCCAGAAAATGATAAAAATGACATTGGAAAGCGGATGAATCAGCGTCGGATGCGTATAACGGACGACCTCCAATTCGATAATCCAGAAAACGTTAAGAGGAATCAGGAGTAGCGCAATGAGAAAAGCTTTAGGTGTTAACCCGCGTTCACCTTTTCTAATGTTCCTTGCGGTTCGTTCAGGTAAGTCTTGCAAAAAACGCCCTCTCCGTATATCCAGTTTCCTAGCGCGTTGCTTGGGCTTACGCGTTTTATTGAGAAATCACTCCTACCTTCCCCTCATTGCTTGTCATATCACTGGCTCGCTTCTACTAAAACGGCACGGTTGGAAGACCGCTTACCTATCGAATCCACCCACGTTCACTTTCAATGAACACCTCCGTCCCCAATTCTGCACAACGTCGTTGATAGTCCTGCAAAGTTTCTACCGCCGCTTCTCCCGTTAGAACACTCGGAAACTGCTTCCCAATGTCGGATGGTGTTGAGGTTTCCGTCAGTTTTCCAGGACGCACCGGCGTTTTCGCCGGATCCGTCAAAATTGGAATTAACTCAATCGACTTCAGAAGTCTGGACTCGAACGTTGCCTTTGGGATAACTATGTGTGAGTGCTGTTTATCGTAAGTATCATAGATAAAATCCGAGAGACTGTACACAATCGGTTTGCCTTGATACAACTCAATACCGCCAAACGTATGAAGCTGCTGACATAGCACCATGTCCGCGCCCGCGTCAATCAATGCCTGTGCAAAAATTCGTTGCCGCCCGATTACCTCATCCGCAGATTTCTCCTTGCTTCCCCAATGTAGCCAGACAATTACGAGTTTCGCTTCTGCCTTCGCTTGTTCAACAGCAGTCGTCATTTCACTATAAACGGCGTAAGCAAGCGGATCCTTGGTGTAACGCGTGAACTCATTCATCCGATAATACGCCAACAATGCAACTTGGGCAGGTTCGGATTCCTTGAATTTGACTGGCACCCATGCCGGAAGTTTTGCCGTTTCGGCATCCAGACCAGCCCCGATCGGTTTAACATCATACCACTCCAACTCGGTGATTGTATCCTCCAATGCTTCGATACCGAAGTCCATTATGTGTGGTGTGGCTAAGGAAACAGCGTCAAACCCTGCATTCGCGATGGCTCTGCCAAGTCCCGGTGCTGCCTGAAATGGTTTTTCAATGCCGTATCGCGGTTCACCCCTTTCCGAGATGCTGGTGTTTAGGGAAGCGGTCGCGACATCCGCGGACTGAATTAGGGCAGCCGTTCCTTGAAAAAACACACCAGCGCCCTCGCTTTCAATCAAAGGTGTCATACGAGCACTCACAGTAATATCACCGACAGCGAGCACTGAAATCTCATCAACGGAAGCTGTATCACTCGCTGGGAGTTCCATGAGCGGTGCCCCGAAGATTATGATGCACAACAGACTACAAATCAAAAGAGAGAATTGAAACCTTTGATGTTGTAATACACATACAGTGCTTTCAACATACTTAATTTTCATCATCTTCCGAACCGTCTAAGACATCATCAAGTGTAAGATCCGTGACCAATTCATCCAGTAGGTTATCCTCTTTGAGTTTCACGCCAAGCATAATGAGGGTTTCAGATAAGGCGATTCGGTCAACCTTCGCGGCTTCAAGTGCTTCAGTTTCAGATGCTACATCTGCTCGCAAAGACTCTTGGTTTTGGCGATTCTGTTCTCGCAAGAGTTTCGTTTCATTGCTGATCTGATCAATTTGTGCTTGGAAGTCGCTGGCAAACTCGTTTATTAGGGTTGACAACCTCTGAAGATCTGCCTCTTCACGTCCGGTAATTCCATCCAATCGGACATCAATCCGCGCGTTAATAAGTGTTTCAATTTTCTCTAACGTTAACGCCGAATTGTCGTCTTCAAGTTTAGCAGAGAGGTTGCGGAGATCGGTTTTAATCTCTGTTATTCCTTGGGCGAAGCGTTTTTCTATATCCCTAATCTTATCATCGATCTGCTGTCGAGTTTGCTCCAATTCTTGGCTGAGAGTCCGCAAGCGTTTGTTATAATTCCGAATATATCTTCCGATGACGCTGTCGCGAAGATGCATTTCCAGCTGCTGTCGCTCTAAATCTGTTTCTGTTGTAGCGTCATGTTCCTGTTCCGGGTCTTGGATATCTATAGGTGCTTGCATATAGGTTACTCCTCCCCTACTGAGGGTATATGTGTTCGATCTGCTTTACAGGCGAGGTTAGAAACTTCGTTAGCGAAGTCCTGTCTAAGGATAATTATAGACGTTCTCAGACTGCATTGGGGGTTCAACATCCTCGAAATCTGAATTTGGTTTAGCAGATGCTTCGCGGTTTGCGTTGAACTCGCGTAAGATACAACTGACGATCTCTTCTGTATAGGCTTGCGCGTCAACACGTTGCTGATTCGCCTCCCACGCCATTCGCGCAGCGGCTTCAAAGTACTCTGCATGTTTGTAGGCATCAAGGAGATCCCTACCGCGTGAAAACGTCCCGTGCCCCACCCAATAGAGAATATGACGCTCCGCATTTCCGCCATTTTGGAAAAGCCGTAAGCTTTCATAAGATAGTTCTGGAATGCCGGGTGCTCGTTCTTCTACGAACCCAATACCGCTGGATTCGTCGTATATAATAGGTGTCTCCGGTTCATATCCTCTGAGGAAGTTGTAAAATCGATCCGGCGCGCCATGCTCCGTACGAGAAATGAGGTTCAAAAACTTCGGTTGCAAGTGAACAAGTGCGTTAAAACCGTGTTCCTCTAACTGGTCGAAAATAAGCATGTAATGGAACATTTCACTCGTCGGTGCTGGCGGCGTAATGCCATCTCGGTTCTGATCCAAGATTGCCTGATCCGGTGTGCCGAAACGCATTCGATAATGTACGCCATCGGGTTCAACTTCAATAATGGTTAAGTTAAGGGCGGGATGCTCAATGCCAATCATGTCCAGACGCGAACCCGATTTCGTAAGCAGCACGTGTCTTCCTGCTAATCCTTTAACAACAATCTGCGGTGGCAATTGGTAGCGCGGCGATGCCTCGTAAGGGATGAGACACGCCTCTTCAATCGCCTCAGTTAAAACTGCGCCCATATTGCCAGCAGTTGCCCAGAGATATTCACGAGCATGTGCATGTGCGCCTACCCAACCCATCTGTCCTATTAACGTTCCACATTCGCTGTCAGACGAAATCGGATGTAGGTTCGGGTGATAGCCTCTCTCTTGCCAGCGTTTATAGCGATAACTCTGTGCTGGTGGTGGTGTTAAGGCGTTTATCAGATATGGATTGGTTAATGTTGAATCCACCCGCGAATTCACTCCTCAGTCAGAATTAAGATTTAATGTATCGTGCGATCCCAGATCTCGACATTTTCCCATTCTTTAACTATACCATGTCTAAAAGAAAATAGCAAATTTTAAGCGTACTTTAGACGGAGTGGTGCTCTTACAGCGAAAAACCTTGAGGAGAAGATATAAATTACCGGGGACTAAATATCCTTTGCATCCACCACGATTGAGGTTGAAATATCTGTCCAAAATATGATAAAATTTGCCTATACAGTATAAGGTAATAGAACGCGAATTACCAAAATTCTATGTTATAGTAAAACCTACATATCATTGGATATTGTGAAAGGCGAGGATACAATCCTCGCCAGCGGTGGTGAGCGTTTTCATCGCTAAACACCTGTCTACATATCATTGGATATTGTGAAAGGCGAGGATACAATCCTCGCCAGCGGCGGTGAGTGTTTTCATCGCTAAACACCTGTCTACATATTTTCAGGTTTTAGTATAATGAAAGGCATAAATATAGAATGCGAAGCGAAACAGATAGTATGGGGACACTTCACGTCCCGGACGACCGATATTGGGGGGCACAAACGCAACGTGCGCTCCAAAATTTTAAGATTGGCGAAGAACGCTTGCCACGCGCAGCTATATGGGCACTCGGTATCATCAAGCAGGCAGTCGCGCAGGTCAACGCAGACCTCGGTTTGCTTGAAAATCGGCTGGCAGAAGCAATTAGCGCAGCAGCACAAGAAGTTATCGATGGCACATTAGACGACCATTTTCCGCTCCGTATCTGGCAAACAGGTAGTGGGACTCAGACGAACATGAATGTCAATGAGGTCATCGCAAATCGGGCAATTGAAATGCTTGGCGGTGAAATGGGGAGTAAAGATCCGATCCATCCGAACGATCACGTCAACAAGTCGCAATCGACAAACGATATTTTCCCGACTGCGATACATCTGGCAATGGTCAGACAGATTCTCGAACATCTCTTACCGCGCCTGAACACATTGCGAGAAGCATTTGCCGAAAAGACATCCGCGTTCAAAGAGATCGTCAAGATTGGACGAACGCATCTGATGGATGCAACACCTCTCACACTTGGGCAGGAATTTAGTGCTTACACACAACAACTCACTGCTGCAGAACAACGGATCAAGGCATCACTGCCACACCTTTCCGAACTGCCGATCGGTGGGACAGCCGTCGGAACGGGATTGAATACACACCCGGATTACACAGAACGAGTCGTCGCTCGGCTCTCAGAAACAACAGGATACGATCAACTCCAACGCGCACCAAACGCGTTTGAGGCGCTTGCATGTCGGGACGCGGTTGTTAGCGCAAGCGGTGCACTGAAAACATTAGCGGTTGCACTCTTCAAGATTGCAAACGACATCCGATGGCTCGCTTCGGGACCGCGGTGTGGTCTCGGTGAACTGCAGTTACCTGAGATGGAACCGGGAAGTTCAATTATGCCCGGAAAAGTAAATCCGACCCAGTGCGAAGCCGTGACAATGGTATGTGCCCAGGTAATTGGAAACGATACCACATTAGCGTTTGCGGGGGCAAACGGGGCATTACAACTGAATGTATTTATGCCTGTGATGGCGTATAACGCCCTACAATCAATACAACTCCTCGGTGATGCGTGCGAATCGTTCCGTGTGAATTGTGTAGAAGGCATCGTGCCGGATACTGAAGCGATAGCGCAGCACCTTTCGGAATCTTTGATGCTTGTGACAGCGTTGACCCCACATATTGGGTATGATAAGGCAGCGAAAGTCGCGCAACATGCACATGAACAGGGATGCACACTGCGTGAGGCTGCTATTGCGCTTGAGGTTTTAACAGGGGAGGCTTTTGACGAGCTTGTCGTGCCGGGAGATATGACACGACCGAATTTGGGGTAAATGGTTATCAGTTATCAGTTATCGGTCATCGGTTAAAGAGGTCAGTTTTGACTTAACCAGACCACATTTTAACCTTGACCAACAACTCGTCTACAGATACTTTTGCGAAGGCGCGAGTTGTTGGTCAAAACCGAAAGGACATCCGCGTAGCAGATCTCCGTACTGATAACTGACAACTACTTAATCATCATCACCGGTTTCGCTAATCTCCGACTCAAGTGCGGAGACATCTAAGTTCTGGAAACCAGAGAACCCGCTCCCTGCTGGAATAAGTCTACCGAGAATAACGTTTTCTTTCAGCCCGAAGAGTCTATCGGTCTGCCCACTAACAGCAGCATCTGTGAGTACCTTCGTCGTTTGCTGGAAGGATGCGGCAGAGATGAAACTATCCGTGCTTAAAGAGGCTTTACTAATGCTCTGAAGAATCGGTTCACCCGTGGCAGGTATCCCACCGTTTTCCCTGATTTCAATATTGATGTGGTCAAATTGCCTGCGTTGCACTTCATCGTTCGGATAGAAGTTCGTGTCGCCGGGGTCGGTGATACGAATTTTCGTCAGCATCTGCCGCACGATTGTCTCAACATGTTTATCATTGATAGTGCCGTTAGGATAGACCTTCTGGACTTCATCAACGAGATATGACCAGACTGCCTCGTCACCTTCAACAGATACGCCTTCGATGGTAGTGCGCCCGATACTCAAGATGTCGTGTGGATTGAGATAGCCATCAGTGAGCGGTTCACCGGCATTCACCCAATCGCCTTCAGCAACACGCCGCTTCTCATCAGGAATCTGGTAGACCTGGCGATTCTTGTCTTCCTCATCTTCAATATCTTCAATGCGGTAGGCAGGAACACCTGACTTCGTGCCAACAGATCGGACATAACCGTCAATCTCAGCGATTTGCGCCGCGACCTCGCGTTTTGGACGGCGTGCCTCGAATAATTCTGTAACACGCGGGATACCAGCAACGATGTCATCGTTCTTTGTTCTCTCATGGAGTTCTGCCAGCGTGTCCCCTTTCCGCATGCTGTCGCCTTCCTCCAAAGAGAAGGAGTAGTCTGCCGGAATAACGTGCGAAACACGAGTTCCATCCGCAGTTTCGACTTCAATACGCATCCGCAAGGTAAGTTCATCGACTTCAAATCCGGGATACTGGCCCTTTTCAATGCCTTCAGATACGTCTGTCGGCAATTCATCACCGATGCCGTAGGAAGGATTGGGATTTGCGTTGGTGGCCCCCTGATGATTAGAAGTAAGATCTTGGTTAAGACCTACGTTGGAAGTACTTCGATACCCACTGGGAACAAAACGTGCCCGTTCCAGTTCATGATCCCTATTGGGGTTAGCAGTATCAGTCGTCATGACATTTGAAGAATAAATATCAGTAAGGGTGTAAATCGCCCGCTTGCTTTCCTTCTTGATAGCGCGATATTCCTCCACGGACACGGGAAATGTATCACTATTCCGTTTATCCTCGCTGACTTGGCCGAAATTCTCGTGGATCGTCTGCCGTGCTTTCTCAAGTAATGTATCAATATTCGGTTTATCCTTATTAGCGACTTGGTAACCGTCAATCTCAGTGTCAAACCCTTTGAACTTTCGCTTGGCCGACTCGTACTCCTTTTTAGTTATTTCAGTACCTACTTCTAATTCCAGTTCAGGATGATGCACGAGAACAACCTTGTACATTTTGGTGAGTTTCTCCGCAAGTACCTTATCTTTCTTTCGGAGTACCTTATACTCGGCTTCGGTAAGGCGTTGGCCGACAGTTAACTCCGTGGTCTCATCCTCAAGGTGGGGCACTTCAAAATAGGGTTCAACATCAAAGCCTTTGTATTGGCGGTGGTGCCTGCTGGCTTCTTTTGATACAAGCTTTTGACCTATCTGCAGTGGACAATCCTTGTGATTAACAGCCGTGACGCGATAAACGCGTTTCATATCAATGGCTTCACTAGTTGCTTCCGGCTCCCTTTTGTTAAAGGCAACAGCCGGATACTTTTTGGCAAACTTTGTTTTCTCACTCTCAGTCAGCAATTCTCCGGGTTTGAGAGGACATTCAGGATGATATACCTGAGTTACACGATGTCGCAGGGGTGGTGCGTCAAAACCTGGGTACCGCCGATGTGCACGATCTACTTCAACTTTTGTTGGTTCATCATTGATTTCAAAAGGACATTCGGAATGATATACAGCTGTCACATAGTGTCTTTCAACATCCTGCTTCTCAACTTTAAATGCGTGTTCAAGCTGCTGATATTCCGTGCGAGCATCTTCGTACTCACGCGCCGTTAACGTCTGTCCGACAGCAAATTCGCCAACTTCTGTATTGATAACGTAAACAGGTTTTGTATCCACTTCAAACGGATTGAGCAATGGCGCGATTTTCTCCGGTTCAACTTCGTCTCCTACCTTAAACCCGAAGTCTTTGCTGGTTTTCTTGTCTATCTCGGTTATACAATACACACGATTGAAACTCGCATCTCGCCCGGATGCGTCGGCAGTATCCACATCGGAGGCTTCGCTTTCAGGGTTATCAGTGGGTTCAGCGGAAGCATTACCTTGGGTTGCCGTAAGATTCTCAACCGCAATACGCTCGCCTGTTTCAGCATCCAAGTAGTGCCATTCGCCCTCAATCCCCTGACGGGTATCCGCTTTCAATTGCTCTATCTCTTCCTCAGTCAGTTCGGTCCCAGTGGTCAGAGAAAGATTAGGGTGTTGCACCCGTGTCACGCGGTATTTTGGCGTTACAAACCTCTGGAAACCGTATTCCATTTGCGCCTTGACGTACTCTACCTGGGACAGTCGGTCCCTCACTTTTAAGTGGCAGTCATCAGATTTTTCTACCTCAAACTTCCCACACATTGCGCGGGCATCCGCGTATTCCTTTTCTGACAACTTGTGACCTCGGTCAAATCCGACTTTTCCCACCCCTTCGATTACTTCTAAGAGTCTCTGTTGAGTCTCTTTAGGGTTGTTATCCCAGTCCTTGTAATAGATGCGATGGATTTTCCATCCTAACTCTTCAAGTTCCTCCTGCCTCTTCTCATCCTTCTTCTGCTGATCGAGATTATCGTGGGACCGCCCGTCATATTCAATTCCGATTCGGTAGTATCCTTTTTCATCGGCATTGATCGCGAGGTCAATACGGCGGTAGTCACGTTCTCCATCTGGAGTGTCGACCCTAACTTGTGGCGTGACCTTATAGCCCTCCTTCTCGAGGAAATCAAGGACATCCTGTTCAAACGGATCAGGTTTTTCATCACTTTCTATGCCTTGACCGTAGACAGAATTAGGCGCGACGGACTCACACACAGTATAGCGGTCCATAATATCAATAACTTCGTAGAGCCACGTCTTCGTATCAAAGCCTTTATAGCGTTCCGCGTTTTCCGTATACTGCTTTTCACTGAGCAATTCACCTTCACGCAATTGACAGTGCGGGTGATTGACCTGTTGCACCTTGTAGGCGGGTCCATCAAGGTTTGCTCTGTTTTCGGTAGCTATCCAGAGCCCTCCCTCTTTCTCGACCGTCCGTCCGGGTTGGAAATCTCGGAAATGCACGGTGCCGTTGGCTTTGGACAAAATTCTGCGCTGACGGACTTCCGCAACCTCCTCAACAGCACCTCCAGTATGGAACGTCCGCATGGTGAGCTGCGTACCGGGTTCACCGATGGATTGTGCTGCAATGATGCCGATTGCCTCGCCAACGTTAACGAGGTCATTCGTCGTTAGATCGTTACCGTAACATTTTGCGCAAACCCCTTCATCGGCTTGGCAGGTGAGCACGGAACGGACTTTCACCACTCTCACATCAAGTTCATCAATCTTCTCGGCATGCTGTGTAGATATGATGGCACCTGCTGGAACGAGTATCTCACCGTTCTCTGGGTCAAGGATGTCTTCGGCGGCAGTACGCCCGCTGATCTTAAAGGCAAGGTCCCCACCCTCCGTCGTAAACTTTTGGATGCTGTTCAGCGTGCCGCAATCTTCAACGGTAACGCGAACGTCTTGAGCGACATCCACAAGTTTCCGGGTAAGGTATCCGGACGCAGCCGTCTTCATCGCCGTGTCCACGAGCCCCTTACGGGACCCGTAGGTGGAGTTAAAATAGTCCAGTACATCCAAACCTTCACGATAAGAGGAAGTGATCGGCGGAATGAGGATTTCGCCGCTCTGCTTCGCCTTTAACCCAATAACGGCACTGATTTGTGTGAATGGGTTTTTTCGTGCGCGCGCACCACTATCCGCCATGATATGGACCGGGCTGAAACCTTCCACCTTTCTATCACTTATCTCTGACCCATCAGGATTGACATACGGATGAATCTTCCGTGGATCCCCTCGCTCAACGAGCGATGTCTCCAGTTCGGGCAAGGTGTTGAACATCTCGTTCTCAACTTCCATAATTGCATCCAGCCAGATACGAATCTGTTCGTTTTCGTGCTCCTCGCGTTCGGTTGTCGCGACACCATCAAGGAGGAAGTCGATCTGTTCCTGTGCATCATTCACCAGTTTGTCTCGGTTGTCTGGCGTAATATAGTCCATGATGCCAGGCGAAATGCCACTCAACGTTGCATACTCAAAAGCGAGTTTTTGGACTTTCTCAAGTACCTCAGTTGTGGCGCGTGTACCCAATTCGTTAAAACAGCGATGGATCAGGGTAGATAATTGCCTGCCCCCGGCTTCAGCATTGAAGAACGGAATATACTGTTGGGAATGTTCGTCTTCCCATTCTAATTCAGATGGCAGCACTTCGTTAAAAATAACCCTCCCCACTGTCGTAAGGATTGGTTCCGTAGTTTTTCCATTTCCATTAGGTGCACAGAAGAACTGGATGCTGTCGTGCAGCTTAAGTTGACCTGCTGCATGAGCGGTGATCGCCTCTTCTGGATGTGCATAGCGGCGGTTATACCACGGTTTTTCATAGATTGCCTCAAAAGCGGAGGTGTCGTTCGTTGTGTATGCGGTGTGCAAAAGCATCGCATCCTCAGTGTGCTCCGGCAGTGCCTTTGTAAGGAAGCTGGGGCCAAGCACCATGTCAAGTTCCGGAACAGTAACAGGATCACCGTGTGAGGGTTTGAGGATATTATGACTACTGAGCATCAACAGCTTTGCCTCAGCCTGCGCTTCCACGGTGAGTGGCACATGCACTGCCATTTGATCGCCATCAAAGTCGGCGTTGAACGCCTTACAAACAAGCGGCGGAATTCTGATTGATTTGCCCTCTACCAAAACAGGTAAAAAAGCCTGAATGCCGAGTCGGTGCAACGTTGGCGGACGATTGAGTAAGACCGGGTGATCCGCAATTACTTCCTCCACCACTTCCCAAACAGGTGAATTGGAGTCAACGTGTTCAGCGATGTGTTTTGCTCGCTTAATTGTTTGCGTATACCCATAAGCTTGGAGCCGCTCAATGATGAATGGCTTAAACAACTCCACTGCCATCCGTTTTGGGATTCCACATTGATGCAATCCCAATTCGGGGCCAACAACGATGACACTACGCCCGGAATAGTCAACCCGTTTGCCGAGAAGATTCTGACGGAACCGTCCAATCTTACCTTTGAGAACATCGGCAAGGGATTTGAGGGGACGGTTACCCGGACCGGTGACACGTCTACCGTGCCGTCCATTATCGAAGAAAGCATCGACCGCCTCCTGCAGCATCCGCTTCTCATTTCGGAGGATTACCTCCGGAGAACGAAGTTGTATAAGTTTGCGCAGTCGGTTGTTCCGATTGATAACACGGCGATACAGGTCGTTGAGATCACTGGTAGCAAAACGTCCGCCTTCCAGTGGAACGAGAGGACGTAAATCTGGCGGAATGACCGGAATAACATCCAAAATCATCCACTCAGGTCGTTGCCCCACTTCCGCAAAGTCAGCCATCTGTTTCAGCTGCTTGGCGATCTTAAGTTTTTTCTGCTGACTCGTCGTTTCCTCTAACGCCTCGGTTAACTTCTTTTTCTCCTCTTCAAGATCAATACCACTCAGAATTTCGCGAATGACTTCCGCACCAGTGCCAGCGCGAAACCCGCCCCAGTACTTGTTGCTGTGCTCAATATACTCGATCTCAGTTAGCACTTGTCCAGGTTCAAGTGGGCAATCAGGGTCGGTTACCTCAACGACAATAAATCCCTCAAAATAGAGCACACGTTCAACATCACGTGAAGAGAGTTCACAGAAAGTACCAATACGAGACGGAATGCCCTTGAAGTACCATATATGAGAAACAGGCGCGGCGAGTTGGATATAACCCAGTCGGTCCCTACGAACGCGCTGTTGCGTGATTTCGACACCACAGCGGTCACATATCATCCCCTTATGTTTAATCCGTTTATACTTACCGCAGTTACATTCCCAGTCCTTTTGGGGACCAAAGATAGCCTCACAAAAGAGACCCTCCGGTTCAGGACGAAAGGAACGGTAGTTAATAGTTTCTGCTTTCTTAACCTCACCGCAGCTACACGTCCCTTTCTCAGGACAGATAAAGGGACCATCTGTTGCTTGGGCGGGATTTCGACGTCTACAACTGGTCTGCTTCGCCTCATCTTTAATCTGATCAGGCGAGGCTATCTTTATGGAGATGCTGTCAAATGCTGTATTCATTTTTTCTCCTTGCCGTCGGCAATCGGGGCGGTTTTTCTGCGAAAAACCTTTCGGCAGTCAGTTAAGAGGTATCAGATTAACCAAACGTCTCTTAACCGATAGCCGATAGCCGATAGCCAATATGCTATTCTTCATCCTTGTCGAGGGACACATGGAGTCCGAGGGTTTGGAGTTCACGGACCAAGACTTTGAACGATTCTGGTGTACCGGGTGGATCAGGATTTAGCCCCTTCACAACGGACTCATAGATTTCCCTTCTGCCGAGAACATCATCTGATTTGAGTGTAAGCATTTCTTGGAGCGTATGTGCTGCGCCATAAGCCTCCAATGCCCAGACTTCCATCTCACCGAGACGTTGCCCACCATGTTGTGCCTTACCACCTAATGGCTGCTGTGTAACGAGAGAGTAAGGTCCAGTAGAGCGAGCATGCATCTTATCAGCAACAAGGTGATTCAGTTTCAGGAAATAAACGTATCCAACCGTCACTTCTTGGGCAAACGGTTCACCGCTCCTACCATCAAAGAGGATGCTCTTACCCGTCTGTTTACTACGTTCCGGGAGATCGGTTTTGCCAAGCATCTCAAAGATTTCTGTCTCTGTCGCACCGTCGAACACAGGGGATTCCGCCCAGATGCCGAGTTCATGGCACGCCCATCCGAGGTGGATTTCCAAGATCTGACCGACGTTCATTCGAGAGGGCACCCCTAAGGGGTTCAGGACTAACTCAACTGGCGTACCATCTGGGAGGTAGGGCATATCCTCAACGGGTAAAATTTTAGCAACAACGCCTTTGTTACCGTAACGGCCCGCCATCTTATCTCCGACTGAAATCGGTCGTTTGCTGGCAACATAAACCTTGACACGTTTAATAACACCCGGTTTTAACTCGTCACCCATGTCTAACTGCTGGAGTGCCCGATCCTTCTCCTCAGTATAAGTGGTTATTCTGCCTTGTGCCATCTCTTCAATACGCTGGATGTGTTCTTTGGCATCGGCATTGGTTACATGGAGGTCCGTAACGGACAAACTACATGATTTGAGTGCTTCCTGATAATCAGCCTCGGAAACATCGTCGCCAACAGACAGCGTACACTTTGGATCGAAAACAGCGGTAATGTGCCAAATATTATCGGTCTTCAGGTGCTTAGTCGTTTTGGTGAGCGACTCTAACTCATTTGGAGTGAGTCGCTGGCCTGCTTGTATAGGTCGTGCTGGAAAATCTTTAAATACCTGTTGATGATCGGCATCGGTGATCTCTTGTCCTTCAGTCAATGGACACGCTGGATCAAAGACTTCCTTAACCTCCCAAAATAACTCGACTTCTAAATCCTTGTAGGTTTCACTAAAGTTTTCCCACTCCTGCTGCGTTAGTCTTTGTGTTTCCATGACAGGACATCCCGCCGCTTCGAGTTGAGCAGTAACGCCGACTTCAAACTCGGAACGATCGCAGGGTTGCAACACGGTGTCGCCTACCAGTCCATAAAAGTGCCAGTTATCAGGTTCTGAGTCCTCACCGGTTACCACTATACCGAATCGTGCGTCCGTTGCAACAAGCATTTCCGAAAGACGTTCAGAAAGGGGGCCACCTTCAGTATATTCATCGCCAGTGTCCGTATCTGCACACAGGACAATAGCAACGACATTTCCGTTATAACCGCGAAGCACAACATTAGCATCCGCGATCTCTTCGTTTAAAGGTTCCTCTTCTTGTGCTTCTTGTAAAAGGGATTCGGTATTCTCTATAAGTGGTTCACACACTTTGCTAAGATATACCTGCACTGCACTGACGGTTTCCGAGAGTGAAATCGTAGACCCTGCTCCGGGTTCACCATTCTCACTTTCATCACTATCGGGAGTTATCGGTTCCTCAGTTGAAGAATCCAGAGGATGAACCACAATAGTAGGAACTGGATCAGGTACGTTCGTCACTCTATAGCACGCTTCAGCGATAAAAGCCTCGGAGGCTGTATCCTCAGTCACTATATGATATTTATCCGCTGTGAAACCCGAGACGTAGGCATCTAAAACCTCAGCTGTCAAGGTATCACCAGCGTTAGCAAAAGGTTTGGCATCGGGACTACCGCTAACACCATTAACTGTGTAAAGCGAATTAGCAAGTTCACACCCTATAAGCGTTTTGTGAATTTCCTCAGTTTTTCGACGGCGGATAGAAGCGATCTGCTTGCGCCAGGTCTCTTCAACTTCCTTGCGTTTCGATTCGTATCGCAAATTATCAGCCATCGACACGTTTGTGTCACCTTGCGACCAATTTCCACGGCGGGACGCGCCCTCTGGCTTACGGGAAAATACCTTTACATCAATGACGACACCCTCAACGCCGGGGCGAACGTAAGTCGAAGCATCCCTTACCTCTTTGACTTTTTCGCCAAAGATTGCGCGTAAGAGTTTTTCCTCTGGCCCATATTCGCTCTCACCTTTCGGTGTAATTTTTCCGACTAAGATGCTGCCTGCGCCAACAACACTACCAACGCGAATAATACCCTCTTCATCAAGTTGTGTGAGTCGCTGCTCGCTAACATTCGGAATATCACGGGTGATTTCTTCTGGACCCACTTTCGTTTCGCGGGCCTCCACCTCAAATTCCTCAATGTGGATAGAGGTGAACGTATCTTCCTTGATGAGTGATTCACTTATCAGGATAGAGTCTTCATAGTTATGACCGCCCCACGGCATGTAAGCGCAGAGGATATTCCGTCCAAGCGCAAGTTCGCCATCTTCTGTGGATGTACCGTCCGCAATAACCTGTTCGGCTTCAACCTTATCACCCACCGCAACGATGGGACGTTGGTGGATACAGGTGCCACTGTTGCTCCGTTTGAACGTCTGGAGTTTGTAAACATCGTAGCCCATCTCACTGAAGGTGTTTTCACCCTTATCCGCGTGAAGTGCTTCACCTGTATGGATGAGGATTTCGTCAGCCGAGACGCTTGTGACGGTGCCAGCACGAGTTGCAGTAATAAGTGCGCCTGAATACAATGCAGCGGGAGCTTCCATCCCTGTTCCTACGAGGGGGGCTTCCGGACTGATGAGCGGTACAGCTTGGCGTTGGTGGTTCGCACCCATCAACGCGCGGTTTGCATCCTCATGCTCCAGAAAAGGAACAAGCGCAGCGGAAATCCCAACGATCTGTTGTGGAGAGACACCGATGTAATCCACTTTTTCCATCGGAAGCGACAGGATATCCTCTCCACTACGGACGGGTAGGATCTGCTCCGAATTATCTGCATTATCATCTGCAGCTTGAGATACGGCACGCGGTGCTGCCTTTGCAGCAATGTAAGCTGTGTCTTCTCTATCCGCTGTGAGATACTCTACTGAACCTACTTTTGAACCCTCTTCAACTTTGTGATAGGGCGTTTCTATAAAACCGTATGGATTAATCCGTCCATAACAAGCCAAAGAAACAATGAGACCAATTGATGGACCTTCGGGTGTTTCCAAAGGACAAACACGCCCATAGTGCGTAGGGTGTACGTCCCGAACGGCGGCTGTCGCCCTATCTCGGTGGAGTCCACCCGGACCGATCGCTGAGATACGGCGTTTGTGCGTCAATTCATCAAGCGGATTAATCTGTTGCATGAATTGCGACAACTGGTTTGAACCGAAGAATTCGCGGAGTGCCATCATCAGAGGTTTCGGATTAACCAGTGAAGAGGGAACGACTTTCGCGATGTCGTTGTTCGTACTCAACCTTTCGCGCGTCGTTCTGCGAATCTGGAACAGTCCCATTCGGAATTGGTTTTCGAGCAGTTCACCGATAACGCGGACACGACGATTACCGAGATGGTCAAGATCATCTTTCGATACTAACCCGTTATGTACTTTAAGGAGACGATCTACCGTAGCGGCAATATCTTCCGGGCGGAGCGTACGAAAGGTCTCTTCCGGTGGCTCACCGTAGATGGGTATATCATGAAATTTTCGATTAAGTTTATAGCGCCCAACGACCCCTAAATCGTACCGATGTGCATCAAAGAGCAGCCACGCAAGATGTTTACGAGCGTTCTCTATACCAGCGGGGTCTCCGGGTCTCAGCGTGCGGAAGATTGTAAGCAGTGCAGCATCTTGCAAGGTATATGGCTCTTCGTAATCTGCCTGTCGGTCCCGCTCTAAGGTATTCCGTAGAAACCGGATATGCTGGCAATCCTCTGCGTCTAAGACTGTGAGTGCTTCAACACCAGTCTCCGTGAGACGTTCCAATTCTGTTTCAGTGAGCAAGGTATTTGCTGTGAGGAGCACTTCACCAGTTTCCGGATGGATGATGTCTTCAGCACAGACTCTACCAACACTCTCCTGAGCATCTTGAGATATCTGTTCGGCTGTAAATGCTTTCTTACCGTAGCGAGAACGCGCTTCTTGGTATTCTGAATCGGTTAGTACCTGTCCAAGCGTAAACTCACATCCGCTGTCGTGGGTATCAAGAACGCGATGTCGCGGCTCGGCCTTAAAGCCTTTCCATTTTCTACGGTGCCTTGTACGCTCTTTCTCCGAGATCAGTTGTCCTATCTCTAACGGGCAGCCCTCATCTTCATCGGGTATGAGCGTGACGCGATAATACTTTTCAGTCTCAAGATCGGGATAGTCTTTCTTGGCTTGCCGAAATTCTGCAGTGTCTAACAGATCACCCGCTTTGACTTGCTTCACCGGTCCTTCTACATTGATAACACGCCATCCAGTAAGCACGAGGCGTTCTGTTTTGGCGAAGAGTTTGAGAATATCTGCATCCGACTCCCACCCAAGGGCGCGAAGTAATACGGTGGCAGGCAGTTTTCTACGCTTGTCAATACGCACATAGATCTGATCTTTTGTGTCTATTTCAAATTCAACCCATGCGCCTCGATAGGGGATAATCTGGGCAGTCGGTGTGCGTCGTCCCGTTGGTAATGATTTTTCAAGGAAAATAACACCCGGTGAACGGTGCAGCTGGCTCACGATCACACGTTCACTGCCGTTGACAATAAAACTACCATTTTCGGTCATTAAAGGGACTTCGCCGAGATAGACATCAGATTCTCGGATATCCACGACGTGTGGTTCATCAGCATCTGAGTCTGCTTCACGCACAACAAGCATGATGCGGGCGGTGAGGGATACTTGATACGTTACACCGCGTGCAACACATTCTTGAAGTGTATACTTTGGTGCGCCAAGGCTGTAACTGACGAATTCAAGGCTATTGACATCCGAAAAGTCGTAAATCGGAAACACTTCTTTAAATACGGCTTGGAGGCCCGTTTCTAAACGTTCGGTGGGTGAGACATCTCGTTTTAAAAAGGCATCATACGCAAGTTTTTGGGTCTCAATGAGATTCGGGAGTGGGGTCCGAACCGGCGTTTTGGCAAAAGACGTTCTCTTATTTTTCTGGCTGGGATTTTTATTCACTGAATGAAGTCTCCCTATTTGGCGGTGGTTATGCAGCTTAAGCTGATAAATAAACTTTTGAAAAAGCCCGCTTCCCAGCTGCTTTTTCCGTCTTAATATGGTGACACAGCATAACAGAATATTATATATTATAATTCGGGAAAAGTCAAGAAAAAAATTGAAAAAATTACATTTTTTGCGACTTAACCAAAATTTTTTTCACTTTATTACGTTGAATCAGCAATTTTTTTAAGCTCACGCGCGAATAAACGTGAGTTTGATATATGTAGCGCAAATTTTCCAGTTTGCGCCAGATATGCCATACACCGGACGACAAACAAAACATTGACAAGTCGTCTCCGGTCTGGTATACTTCAGTAAAGGGTGTGTTTTGAACAATTTCTTATGCATTTTATAGATTGCATTGGCTATCGTGTATCGTGTATTTATCCCCTGTCAAGTGAGAGGCAGGCACATAGCCGAGTGACTACGCTTGACACGCCTGCCAACACGATACTATAATTATACCAAAAAGACAAACAAAAGTCAAATTGTTTTAAGAAAAAGACGGAAGCACTCCGATTCCCGACTCCCTTTTCGTTACAGAGGTCCCCATGGGAACAATTACAATGCCGCAACCCGTTAAAGCCGTTATAGGGGTGCTAACTCCGGACCCCAGCCTCCTATCAACTGTCTATACCGAGTTGACCCAGCGTCTCGGTCCTATTGATTTCACAAGCGAACTATTGCCGTTCACCAGCACGACTTATTATGAAACCGAGATGGGACCAGATATTCAACGGCAGTTTATCAGTTTTGAAAAACTCATTGACGGCGGCACACTCGCCGAGATGAAGTTATTCACAAATAAAGTGGAACAAGCCTTCGCCGTAAGAACCGCTACAGGTGAAGCACGGCGCGTCAATTTAGATGTAGGTTACATCTGCTTGGCAAAATTAGTGCTTGCCTCAACCAAGGATCACGCGCACCGTATCTACCTCAGTGATGGCATTTATGCCGAGATCACGCTCCGCTTCCATCGCAAAACATTTCAACCCTGGGAGTGGAGTTACCCAGACTACCGGTTGCCAACGTACATCGCCATTTTTAACCAAATTCGCGAAATCTATAGGAGCCAATTGGAGAATGAAAATATTTCCAAAAAAATACAACGGATTGAGATCCCGTCCTACATGAAATTATTGATTCTTTTTGTTTCCACGGGTGTTTTTTGGGCATGTCCTATATACAGTGTAAACATCGAATCTACGGACTCAGATATCCGCGCGCGGGCACGCGACATCGGCATTCAGATCGGTAGCCTTGCAACTGGTACACACAATGCCATCACTGACGTGGCGGGGGTGAAGGTCGGGCACGTCACGCTGAATGAAGGCGATTCAATTCGCACAGGTGTTACCGCGATCCTTCCGAGTGACGACATTTGGACAGCACGTCTGTTCGGCGCAGCATATACTATCCACGGCAATGGTGAAGCAACCGGCATCGCCCGTATTAATCAAGCAGGCTGGATTGAATCCCCCATTATGCTCACAAATACACTCAGTGTTGGGGCAGTTCATGACGGCGTGGTGCGCTACATTGTGGAGCGGTACCCGAATAACAATATTGTGCTGCCAATTGTCGCGGAGTGCTACGATGGCGGTTTGAACGACATTAGTGGGCTCCATGTTACAGCGCAGCACGCGATTGAAGCCATTAAGAACGCCACCGACGGTCCCGTGACCGAGGGAAGTGTTGGTGGCGGCACAGGAATGCGATGTTACGGATTCAAAGCAGGCATCGGTACTGCTTCCCGCGTTCTACCTGAAGACCAAGGCGGATGGACAGTGGGTGTACTTGTTAATTCCAATGGGGGTCGGCGTCATCAGCTGCGAATCGACGGTGTTCCTGTTGGTAGGGAAATTACCGGTTCCCCACCAAAACCGACCAGAGACGGCTCGTTCATCATTGTGATCGCCACGGATGCGCCGTTAACACACCGTCAATTGAAACAGTTAGCGATACGCGCAACACACGGACTTGCTCGCACAGGGACACCGAGTACAGACGGTAGCGGTGAATTCGTCATCGCATTTTCCACCGCAAATATCTTTTTAAGCGGTACTGAAACCGGTATCTTTCAAATCCAAATGCTCGTCAATAGACGTTTAAGTTCACTCTTTCAAGCCGTTATTGAAGCCACAGAAGAGGCTATCGTCAATTCGATGACAATGGCAACGACAACCACAGGACGCAACGGTAGAACGATGTACGCCATTCCATTGGCGGAGCTACAAAAAGTGATGAAAGCATACGGACGCTAAGCAGTGCCTAAACCATACTGATAGGCTTGGCACCCGGCGCAAGCGACTCTGGTACCACCTCATAATGCGAAAATTCTAATGTGAACGCCCCACGTCCCTGTGTCATTGATCGGAGCTGCGTCGTGTACTGAAACGTCTCTGACAATGGAATAAAGGCGTTGATAACACACTGTGTTAACTGTGAGGTGTGTCCTGTAGTAGATGGCTCCTGTGTTGTACTCTCGTTAATCTGTGCCCTGCGTGCGTTGAGATCTCCGATGACCTTACCGACATATTCATTGGGGACAGTGATGTGCATCCGCATAATTGGTTCTAAGAGCAAAGGGTTCGCCTTTCTGGTTGCGTTTTCAAACGCCAAGATCGCTGCCGCTTCAAATGCCACCTCCGAAGAATCCGTTGGGTGATAGGAACCACCTGTAAGTGTCACCTTCACGTCTTGCATCGGGTATCCAATGCGGGGACCTGTCCCCATCGCACTTTCCAACGCCTTTTGAATAAAAGGTATATACTGTCGTGGGATTTGTGTCTCGTCCGTGTTGTCCGCAAACTGAAATCCTTCATCGCGTTCTAATGGCTCAACTGTCAGTAGTACATCGCCATAGATACCCTCTTCATCTGTTTTGTGGATATGTGTCCCCTGAGCCTCCGCAAAATTACTGATGGTCTCACGATACGCCACCTGAAGTTTGCTCACCCGAGCGTTGACCCCGAATTCGCGTATCATCCGGTCTGTGAGAATCTCTAAATGCAGCTCCCCCATCCCAGAAATAATCCGCTGTCCGGTTTCCTTGTCAATCCCTACGGTGAACGTTGGGTCTTCATCCATCAATTTTTCAAGCGTTTCCTCCAAAGCATCAGCATCGCTGGCACGCTCAGGCTCAATAGCAACGGAGATGACAGGTGCCGGGAAAGTGATGGACTCCAGCAGAAGAGGCTCCTTTGGATCGGTGATAGTATCTCCGGTCTTGGTATCCTTAAGCCCGACGAGGGCGACAATATCACCCGCGTAAGCCGCATCACACACTGCTTCTTTATTGGCGTGCATCTGTAAGATGCGATTCGTTCGTTCCCGTTTTTCAGAGCGGACGTTGAAGATAGCCTCCCCACGCTTGAGCACACCTGAGTAAACTCGACAGTAAACGAGTTTATCCACTGTCGGGTGGCTCGCTACTTTGAACGCTAACGCCGAAAAAGGAGCATCGTCGTCTGCGAGGCGTGTTACTTTATGCGGTTCGGTAGACGTATCTTCAGCGCGCTTGGAACGTGCGCTGTTAGAGGCGGAACTTGGAACAGTTCCTTCTATAGGTGGCACCTCAACTGGGGATGGCAAAAAATCGATGACTGCATCAAGCAGGGGTTGAACGCCCTGATTTTTCAAGGAGCTTCCGCATAGTACGGGAATTAATGTTCCGCTTAGCGTTGTTGCACGGATAACCTCTAACAACTCATCGTGGGTTATCTCTTCACCGCCCAAGTATTTTTCAAGCAAGGTTTCATCTTCAACAGCGACACTCTCAAAAAGCGTTTCCCGCGCCAATTCCACTTCATCCTGAAATTCAGGTGGAATCTCTACCTCTGAATATGTCTGTCCGAGATCGGAATCATCCCAGCGCATCGCCTTTTGTGTTAGCAGATCAATAACGCCTGAGAAATCGGTGCCTTCGCCCATCGGTAATTGGAGCGGGAGCGGGTTTGTCCCCAACCGTTCTTTCATCATCTCCAGAACGCGTGCGAAATTTGCGCCAACTCTATCCATTTTATTAACAAAAACAATGCGTGGAACATTATAGCGTTCCGCTTGATGCCAGACAGTTTCTGATTGCGGCTCCACTCCACCGACAGCACAGAAAAGGGCGATAGCCCCATCCAAAACCCGTAAGGAGCGTTCCACTTCTACCGTGAAATCGACGTGTCCGGGTGTGTCAATAAGGTGAATTGCGTGTTCTCGCCAGAAGCAGGTTGTCGCAGCAGCGGTAATCGTAACACCGCGTTCTCGTTCTTGGACCATCCAATCCATCTCAGCGGTCCCATCATCGACTGCACCGATCTTATGCTTTTTACCGGTATAGAAGAGGATCCGTTCAGTCGTGGTCGTTTTTCCGGCATCGATGTGTGCTGCAATGCCGATGTTGCGTACGTTTTCAATCGGATATTCGCGTGCCATTTTTTCCTTGCAGATTCCCGCCTACATGCTGTTGTTCCACTGAAGAACGACACCAAGTAAGCCGGGGTTCCATTCCATAAGAAGTTGATATGCCTTCGGTGCGTCTTCTCCAGGGACGCGGTGACTAATCAATGGAGAAACGTCGAAACGCTTGTGTGTGATGAGCGATAACAGTAATACACTGTCATCTTCAAGTGTCCAGAAGTTTGGTGAAGACTCTTGACGCGGGCGGATGGAATTGTGCGCCCCATAAAGAATAAGACCTTTTTTATGCACATCCCGATAGAAGTTTACACTCGGTGTTTCTCCACGGGTACTTGCCAAAAGTACCACTCGTGCGTCTCTTCCAGCGACATCCAAAGCGGTACTGATCGCATCCGGGTGTCCAGTCGCCTCAATAACAACTGTGGGACCACTACCTTCTGTAACGCTATTCAATTGTTCGGAGAAATCGGCATCCTCTGGGTTGAGGGTGTGGTCTGCTCCCACACTTTTAGAGATGTCAAGACGACTATCGGTGAGGTCTGCGGTAATGACCGGCAGTGCACCACTCAGTTTCGAGAGCTGCATTGCCAACAAGCCGATAAGTCCTTGCCCCAAAACCAAAGTTGCTTCCCCCAATTCAATTCGCGCCTTCCGAACACCTTGCAAGGCAATCGCACCAAGGTTAAAAAAGACGGCTTCTTCGGCGGGAACATCAGGCGATGCCACCTTTAACAAACGACTCGGTGAAGTCACAAAATGGCTCGTATGTCCTTGTGTCGAAGCAACGCGATCCCCTATCTCACAGTCAGTGACTGCTTTGCCGACCTCTATCACTCTGCCGATATTGCTATAACCCGGACGGGATGGGTATCTCCCTTGGGCATTCGGGAGCCCTAACAAAAACGCGCGTTCCGTGCCAGGGCTGATGAGTGTGCATTCCGTAGCGACAAGTACTTCATCATCTCCGACAGGCGATAACGCGAACGTCTCAACGTCAACTTTGGCGCGATCGGGCCAAACGACCCGTTGTGCTTTCATTAGAAATCTGAACCTCTTAATATTAATGACGGATAGTTATTTTTCGGCAGTCTACCACAAAAACAACTATCCGTCAAGTTTTAACTCGCGAATTCCACAATCAAGTGGAACTTGCTGCGCCAATTACCGGTCAGATTCGGATGTTGGAATCTTTACTGTAACATACCCACCACCCTGTCCATGGGGCGATTTGACATAGAAGAGCACTTGCTCTTTCTTTTCGTCCTTCAATTGATTCGCAAGACGTGAATAGGTCTCAAGACCGTCAATCGGTCTCCATTCCATTTCTTGAATGAGGGATCCCGGTCTGATGCCTTTCCTTGCCGCATCACTGTCACGCTCAACTCCCGTGACAATCACACCTTTTTCGTCCGATGCGTAGCCGTACTCCTCAGCAAACAGGGGAGTCAGGCTTTGTACCTGAAAACCTGCAAAGAATTCCTGCTGTTCCTCGTTGAGTCTTGTAATAACTTCCTCTGTCCGTTTCTCCAATTTAACGGTCAATCGTTCTTCTCGATTGCCCTCTCGGAGGACAGTCAGATCAACAGGTTTACCAATTTCCGCCGAACCAACAAGAAGCATCAGATGAGATGTATCTCGGACTGTTTCGCCATTAAATTCAACAATAACGTCTTCAGGCTGAATGCCGCCTTTTTCCGCGGGACTCTTTTTACCAACCGCCGTAACGTGAGCACCGCGTGGCGCGTCAAAGTTTAATTTTTCTGTCAATTCCTGATTAACATTTTCCATACTAATGCCGAGCCAAGCGCGCTCTACCTTGCCGTTTTTAATAAGCTGCGGCAGGACTTGTTGTGCCATATTACTCGGGACAGCAAAGCCGAGACCGACATTGCCCATAGTAAAACCACCGGTGGCAATTAGCGTATTAATACCCACTAATTCACCGCGGATGTTTATGAGGGCACCGCCGCTGTTTCCACGATTGATGGGAGCATCCGTTTGAATAAAGTTACCGTACGCAATGCCGCTGAATCCCCCTGATCGTCCTTTCGCACTGACAATACCGCGTGTTACAGTCTGCGAGAAATTAAATGGATTACCGATGGCTATAACCCACTCACCGACTTCAAGTGCGTCCGAGTTTCCAAACGGGAGTGTAGGAAGGTCTTCAGCATCGATTTTCAGAAGTGCCAAATCGGTACCGCTAACCTCGGACCCGGCGGCATCTCGTCCGACGAGTTTCGCTGGATATTTTTTGCCATTCGCTAAGGTGACCTTAATTTCATCGGTACCTTCAATGACATGGTTATTGGTAAGGATATAACCATCATCACTGACAATCACCCCAGAACCAAGTCCCTTTAAAGGCTCTGGATTCGGATTTAGATCGCGCGGTGTACGTTCTCTAAAAAAGCGTCTGAAAAACTCATCCCCGAAAAAGCGTCTAAACTGGTCCTCTTCTTCGGGCGACATCTGTTCTCTTCGTGGTTCCTCGCGCCTATTTCGTCTTATTTTCGTTGTAATTTGCACAACAGCAGGTCGCGTCTGTGCTACCAAGTCAATAAAGGCTTGATTGGCGCGTTCTAAGTGCAGAAAATCTTCTGATTTTTCAAGTGTGTCGTTCGTTTGTCCGATTGCGGTTTGTAATGTGAACTCATCTGTCCCTCGATCGATGACAATCGCCGCCGCGACGATGAGTGCGACTAACACCAAAAGCACTCTTACTGGTATTTGAAATTTGGTTCCAAGTCTGAACATGATATAAAACCTCCAATATAGTTCAGGGATGGTTCCGATCTCGGAGGCGGACCAAAACCATTTTTTTATTTTTTTTGTATTTATGTCCTAAAGACACACCTATTGGAAAATAAAGTTGCAAAAAAGTTCAAAAAAAACAGTGCCTTTAAAAAATGCGTCGCGCGATGCCCTTCTTTCACTCTTTACGCGAAATCCGATCCACATGTTCACGGACAATGTGTTCCGGACAGAGGCGGATAAAGAGCCATGCCCCCGGCACAAGAATCACAAAAGCACCAATGAGAAGATCGTCAATACGACCAAGGATGGGGAGAAAATCAAAATCGAGTGGATTCAGCAAGTACGCAACAGCGAATATAACCGCTAATAATTCGGCAAGCACAAGAATCGCCTTCCGATAGACCGGAACGCGCTCATCGAGAAACAGTCGCCACGCCAACCTGACGAAATTTGGAAGATGAAGAAGGAGGCGGAAAAGTCGAAAAGAACCTTGCCTTTTACCACCAAAGAAAAAAGAGTTAAACATACCTTAAAGTTTATCAAAACTGTTTCTTATATGCAAATTAATTCTTCTTAAAAGCGGCGATGAGTGTTTGCTTTCCTGAAAATCCGTCTGCATGTTTTGATCTCTACTATAAATTGTCCAAACTTTAGTGGACATTAACTTGACCGCTGTCCCTTTTTTTGATATACTACCAATCAACGAATCGTACATGCCAAACAAAAGGAGAGATTATGGCAACACAAAATGAACTTTCCGCACAGCAAATCGCCGCGCAGCTTTATACCGTCAGGGAATTCACCAAAACCGAAACCGACATCGCGGAGACGATGAAAAAAGTTCGGCAACTCGGATATGAGGCGGTGCAATGTTCAGCACTTGGTCCGATCGAACCCGCTGCGCTGAAAAACATTGTTGATGGTGAAGGTCTCAGCATCATCGCGACACACACGAGTTACGAAAGAATGCGCGATGAGCCGCAATCCGTTATTGATGAACATCAACTCTGGGGATGTAAGCACGCCGCAATCGGTGGGCTTCCGGGTGAATACCGAACCGCTGAAGGGTACGCTAAATTCGCAAAAGAGGCATCCGAAGTCGCATCGCGCCTTGCCGAAGGTGGTTTGACTTTCTCCTATCACAATCATAGTTTTGAATTGGAACGCTTTAACGGTCGTACTGGATTAGAGATTCTGTATGCAGAAAGCGATCCAAACTATTTCAAGAGCGAACTGGATACATACTGGATTCAGCACGGTGGCGGCGATCCAGCAGCATGGATACGTCAGTTAGAAGGACGTGCCGACATTATCCATCTTAAGGATATGGCGATGCAGGGTTCCACGCAACGCTTCGCCGAAATTGGTGAAGGCAACCTCAACTGGTCGGCTATCTTGAACGCTTGTGTCTACGCAGGGGTTGAATGGTATATCATTGAGCAGGATACCTGCTATGAACGCGACCCATTTGAAAGTTTAGGTATCAGCCTCAGAAACCTGAAAGAGATGGGTTTTGCTTAGCGGCGTTGTGTTCTTGCTGGATGGAGGCAAGTCTCCGTATTGATCCAAAATGATCGTGAGATATGGAGATCTTGCCCTGCATATTTTAACCCAAGTTGCTACTAACGAGTTCCGAACGTTCCAATGAGAGGACTTAGGCATTTTCCTCACCCCTGCGGGGTGATATGTCTATAGAAACGCAATTTTTTTTGACATTACACAGTGGTTTGTGATACAATTAAGACTTGATACAATAAGGGACTTGGTCCAAGGATAGGGAAATTGGTTCTACTAACGGGGCGTGGCGCAGCCCGGAAGCGCGCTTGAATGGGGTTCAAGAGGTCGCTGGTTCGAATCCAGTCGCCCCGATCTCTGATACGCAATGTTAGCTTGTAAGCGTTGCATGTACAAGCTGCACGGTAGATAGCAAAGAAAGGAGGGAGTTGGAGTAGTGGATAAGTCGTGTATTAATGTTGGCATCTTAGGATGGGGTACTGTCGGCACCGGTGTTTCCAAAATTCTGATAAATCAGAACGCCCTCATCGCCAAAAATAGTGGCACAGAATTATGCCTAAAGAAAATAGTAAAACGGACGCTGCCCGCAACACGTCAAGGCGTTGATCTTCCTATAGATTGTTTGACGACTGATCCCGCAGAAGTCGTTGACAATCCGGATATCGATATCGTTGTCGAGCTGATTGGCGGTGTTACGGAAGCGCATTCCCTCATCAAGCGCGCCCTCCAAAACGGCAAACATGTCGTCACAGCAAACAAAGCCCTCCTGGCAGAACACGGAGGTGAACTGTTCCAACTGGCTTCCGAACATCAAGTTAGTCTTAATTTTGAAGCAAGCACGGCAGGCGGCATCCCGATTATCAAAACGCTTCAGGAGAGTTTCGCAGGCAACCAGATCCACTCCCTTTACGGTATTGTGAACGGCACGTGTAATTACATTTTGACGGAAATGCACGAGCGTGCTGTGGATTTTTCAGACGTGCTCAAAGCCGCACAAGACATGGGATATGCCGAAGCTGATCCAACGCTTGACGTTGAAGGGATTGACGCTGCACAGAAACTCATCCTTCTGATTGCTCTCGCCTATCGGTGCAACATCTCGCTTCCACAATTCCATGTCGAAGGTATTACAAACATCACGCAAAAAGAGATTCAATACGCCCGTGAACTCGGTTACGTCATCAAGTTGCTCGCCATTGCGAAGTTAAGTGATGGAAATCGTGTGGAAGCACGCGTGCATCCGACACTCGTGCCGGAGCGGAGTTTGCTTGCGAACGTCGGCGGTGCATTCAATGCGGTTTGTGTCATTGGCGATGCAGTGGGTCCGACGCTCTTTTACGGACAGGGTGCCGGTGAGATGCCAACAGCGAGTGCCGTTGTCGCTGACATTATTGATGCCGCGAAATCTGTGCAACAAGGCGTGAGCACGCCGATTTCACGCGCATGGTTTGCAGGTTCACAGACAGAGGTCGGTGTATGTTCTATTGACGATATAGAGACACGCTACTACCTCCGTTTTGTTGTTGCTGACCGTCCTGGAGTTCTCGCGAAAATCGGGACTGTTCTGGGGAATTGGCAGATTAGTATCGCTTCTGTCATTCAAAAAGATCCGCACGGCATGGATACAGTCTCCCTTGTTATGCTGACACACAAAGCACGCGAAAAGAACATGAAAGCCGCGCTCGCTGAGATCTACACGCTTGAAGATGTGAAAGACAAAGCACAGCTCATCAGAATCGAAGAAGAAGTTGATTTCTAAGTTATTCCGATATTCATAATATAGGGACGAGGAGACTCTCCTGTTCGACCTTGGCGTTCGACTGTCCCGGCAGGGGAAACCTGAAGCCTGTCTCTAACAGATAGTTGAGGGAGATTGAATATGAAGGAAGGCATAAGAAATACGTTAGTGTTCGATATGAAAGACTTTAGAGATGAGGACTTCAAGGAATACAAAGCAGTTGTGCCGTCCGCATCCCTCGATTTGACTTATGAAGAGGCAGAATTTGTTGATCCACTGTCATGTACAGTTAAGCTCTTTCGCCAAGGCGACAACAATATTTACGTGACAGCTGATATTACCACAACGCTTTCGGTAGAGTGTCGACGCTGTATTAACCCACTTGAGGTGGACATAACGACAACAGTTGATTTGTTATACTCTATTGGTAATGAATCCTCGGAACAGGAAGAAGACAGTGAGCGATACTATGACGGAGAAACATTAGATATTTCAGAAGATGCCCGGCAGGCACTTGTCCTTGAAATACCGGCATGGTCCCTCTGTTCCGAAACATGTAAAGGTTTATGTCCTGAGTGTGGAACCGAACTTAATACTACGGAATGCTCTTGTGAGATAATGGATGAGACCCCGGTATCTGCCGCTAATCCATTTTCAGTCCTTTCAAAAATGTTGGATAACAGTTAAAATTATAATATATCCTTAGAATTTAGGACTTACGCACTTTTCTGATAACTACTTACCTCTCACACGCCGCTGGCGAGGTTTCAAACCTCGCCAGCGAGGGGCAGAATTGTTAGGTGTAATTCCCGAATCACAACTTTATAGACAAAGGAGATAGTCCATGGCACACCCAAAACGGAAAACGTCAAAAGCGAAAAAAAGATCGCGGCGGAGTCATCACGCGCTCTATGATAAAGCCATAAGTGTCTGTTCATACTGTGGGGAGACGATTATTTCCCACCGAGTCTGTTCCGAATGTGGACATTATAATGGACGACCCGTGCTGAAATCCGCTGGCGAGGCATAGGAATCAACGAGGGTATATTTTTTACAGAAATTTTGGTTTGGTCGTTTTAATAGCGGTCAGCCATCAGCCGTCAGCCGACGGTCTCCGACAGCCAAAAGAGAGAAATAATGACGCAACTTCGACATGCAGCCATCACAGGAACAGGGTCTTATCTCCCTGAACGGGTTGTTAGCAACTTTGACCTCGAGAAAATGGTCAATACGACTGACGAATGGATTCAGCAACGAACAGGGATTGTCGAAAGGCGTATTGCTGAAGAGGATGTCGCTACTTCGGATCTCTGTATTCATGCCGCACGATGGGCTATTAAAAATGCACATATTGATCCGCTTGACATCGACATGATTCTCGTCGCGACGGTTACGCCCGACACATTTTTTCCCTCAACAGCGTGCTATGTCCAGAAAGGCATCGGTGCAAAGCACGCTTCGGCAATGGATATATCTGCCGCGTGTGCAGGCTTCCTCTATGGACTTGATTTAGCTGACGGAATGATTAAATCTGGACGATGCGACACCATTCTTGTCATCGGTGGTGAGATTTTCAACAACATCATTGATTGGAACGATAGAAGCACATGTGTCCTCTTTGGAGACGGGGCTGGCGCAGCTATTGTGCAAGCTACGGACGAGCCTGACAAAGGTATCCTTGCCTCTTATATTGGGTCTGACGGAGATTACGCCGACATCGACCTTCTCGGTATCCCCGCAGGCGGTTCCAGAATGCCAGTCACCGCGGAAGCGATTGATCAGAAGTTAGACAAACTCCAGATGAATGGACGAGAAGTCTTTAAATTAGGTGTCCGACTCATGCCAGAAGCCGCCCAACGCGTGCTTCGTGAGGCTGATGTTAGTGTAGCGGAGATCGACCTCTTAATCCCTCATCAAGCGAATCTTCGTATCATTGAAGCAGTAGGCGATAGGCTCGGTGTGCCGCGAGAGAAGGTTTATATCAATGTTGACAAATACGGTAACACCTCTGCAGCAACGATCATCATAGCATTAGATGAAGCAATTCGCGAAGGTCGCGCAAAGCCGGGCGATCTTCTCCTATTTGTGACTTTTGGCGCAGGCTTGACATGGGGAAGCACACTTCTAAGATTATAGTTTTCAGTCTTCGGTAGTCGGTGAAAGAGGATTCTCATGTGATCAAACCACTCTTCTACCGATCCCTGACAACTGATAACTCTTAACTCTGATAATTGACAACTGATGACTGATAACCGTTTGGGATTTATTTTTCCAGGACAGGGTTCACAGCAGGTAGGCATGGGGGCAGAGTTAGCGAAAACCTCTCCGATTGTTGATGCTGTTTTCCAGGAAGCCGACACCTTTTGGCGTAGTTTACCTAAGCAAGATGGACACACCTTGAGTCAGCTCTGTTTTGAGGGACCGGAAGAGACACTAAAGCAAACGGAAAATACACAACTTGCGATCTTAACCTGTAGTGTAGCAACATTGCGAGCCTTAAAGGAACAAGGTGTTGTCCCCAACGTGGTTGCCGGACATAGTTTAGGTGAGTATTCCGCACTTGTGGCAGCAGGTGTGCTTGAGTTCTCAGATGCATTGCGTTTGGTGCATGCACGCGCGAGTTTTATGGCGGAAGCAGGTGAAATGCAGCAAGGCACAATGGCGGCAATCCTGGGAATGGAAACGGAGCAATTGCAACAACTCTGTGATAGCATTGAAGGGACTGTAAATATTGCCAATTACAACTGTCCCGGGCAATTGGTAATCTCTGGAGAAGTTCAGGCGGTCAATTACGTCGTTGAACTCGCAAAAGCCGAAATTGGAGAGAGAAGGTGTCGTCCCTTGCCAGTGAGTGGTGCGTTTCACTCGCCACTGATGGCACCTGCACAACAAAAGTTTCAATCTGTGCTTGATTCGGTAACATTGCATCCGCCACAAGTCAATATAGTGATGAACGTAACGGGCGAACTCGCAACCGATGTCGATAGCATCAAACACCTTTTATTTCGACAGATAACACAACCCGTCCAATGGGAAAAAATACTATATACTATGAAGGAAACCGGTATCACACATTTTGTAGAGGTGGGTCCCGGGAAGGTTCTATCTGGCTTGGTAAAACGAACACTTCCCGAAAGTAGCACCGTGAATGTTGAAGACGTTAAGACGCTGTCTTTCGTGACAGATGAATATGGAAATGGTGGACAAACATAATGGATGTGACAACCGAGCGGAGTGCCTTTAGAGAAGATTTACTCAGCGGCAAAACGGCTATCGTTACAGGGGCTTCGCGCGGTATCGGCGCAGCGATTGCTCAGAGACTCTGTGGAGCCGGGGCGAACGTCGTGCTCTGCTCACGTTCTGCTGAGGCAGTCACACAAATTGCTGAAACGCTTCAGAAAAAAGGCTACACCACACTCGCAATGGCCGCTGACATCTCCCAAAAGGCGGATGTTGAAGGTCTTATCGAAAAAACAATTGCACAGTTTTCGCAAATTGACATTCTCGTGAATAATGCGGGGATCACCCGCGATACGCTGCTGATGCGCCTTAAAGATGAAGATTGGGATGCCGTGTTACAGACAAATCTGACCGGCACGATGTACTGTACGCGCGCAGTCCTTCGCCCTATGATACGCCGGAAAGGCGGACGAATTATCAACATCTCGTCAGTTGTTGGATTGACGGGAAACGCGGGACAAGCGAATTATGCCGCGGCGAAAGCTGGTATCATCGGATTCACAAAGGCAACAGCAAAAGAAGTTGGTACCCGTGGTATTACCGTGAATGCTATCGCCCCGGGTTTCATCACAACAGACATGACAGCACAAATCTCGGAAGATAACCAGAAACAATTACTTGAACTAATCCCACTACGGGGGTTTGGGCATCCAGAAGATGTAGCAGACGCTGTCTGTTTTTTAGCATCGGATGCTGCACGCTACATCACCGGTCAAACTCTTCAGGTCGACGGGGGCATGGTGATGTAATTCAAAATAGTAGTCGACTTTAATAGTTGTCAATGTCAATTATCAGTTAAAGATGACCCTATTTCAGCAGATCCACCCCTTAACTGGTAACCGATAACTGACAACCATTTCATAGGAGATTAGAAAAACACTTATGGCAACAAACCAAGAACGCCTTATTGAAATCATTGCGAAACAACTCGGTGTTGATGAAGATAACGTCACTCCAGATTCCTCTTTCATGGAAGACCTGGGTGCTGATTCGCTTGATACCGTTGAATTAGTTATGGCACTTGAAGAGGAATTTGATATCGAAATTCCTGACAGTGATGCAGAAAAGATTCAGACTGTTCAAGATGCCCTGAGTTACCTTGACGAACATGTGTAGATTTTAGTTATCAGTTATCAGTTATCAGTTAAGGGACTTTGACGTAACGATTCACCCTACCCAGGAATACTCCAAAGTGTGGTAGGTTGTTACAGAGAAACCTCTGACCGATGACTAATAACCGATAACCCTAAAAAAAAGGATCGGTCTCGTGGAGCGTGTAGTTATTACAGGAATCGGTGTTGTCAATGCTATTGGCAACACAAAAGAAGAATATTGGGATGCGCTTGCCATCGGTAAAAACGGAATCGGACCTTTAACCTATTTTGATGCCTCTGAGCATCGCACCCAAATTGCTGGAGAGGTCAAGGATTTCCAAGCGGAACAGTATATGGATCGCCGCGCCGCGTCCAGGCTACCGCTGTTTATTCAGTACGCGCTTGCTGCTGCAATCATGGCGCGCGAGGATGCGGGTTTGGACCTTGATAAAGTTGATCCTTATCGTGCGGGTGTTCAAATCGGTTCTGGAATTGGGGGCATCGGTGTCCTTGAAGACAACGCAAAAATCCTTGCCGAAAAGGGTGCCAAACGCGTGAGCCCATTCCTTGTGCCATATATGATTATCAACATGGCGGCGGGGCAGATATCAATCCACTTTAATCTCAAAGGTCCTAATGCTACATCTGTCACTGCATGTGCGAGTGCGAATCATTCTATGGGTGATTCGTTCCATATCATTCAACGGGGCGATGCAGACGTGATGTTTACTGGTGGCACGGAATCGGCAATTACGCCCTTAGCTTTTGCCGGATTCTGTTCGATGCGTGCCATGTCAGAACGTAACGATGAACCTGAACGCGCCTCACGGCCATTTACGAAGGACAGGGATGGTTTTGTTATGGGTGACGGTGCCGGTGTATTAATCCTCGAATCGCTATCACATGCCCAAAAACGCGGTGCTTATATCTATGCGGAAATCATCGGCTACGGAATGACCTCAGATGCTCACGATATGGTAAGCCCACCTGAAAATGGTGAAGGTGCAGCAAAAGCGATGGAATTCGCACTCCGGAAGGCCGAATTGCCATTAGATGCCGTCGATTATATCAATGCTCACGGCACCTCTACACCGATCGGCGATGTCGCTGAAACGAACGCCATCAAAACCCTATTCGGCGAACAAGCATATAAAATCCCCATTAGTTCTACCAAATCAATGGTTGGACATCTGCTCGGTGCTGCGGGGGCTGTAGAACTCATCGCCTGCTTGGGTGCGATGGAAAAGGGCTATTTGCCACCAACCATTAACTACGATATGCCAGACGAAGACTGCGACTTGGACTACATCCCAAACGAAAGCCGTGATGCAAAAATTGAGGTCGCGCTCTCCAACGCCTTCGGCTTCGGTGGTCACAACACCTCAATCGCCATCCGTAAATTTTCAGGTTAGTACCCTCGGTTTCGGAGACGCTATGTCCATAGCATATATCGGCTTCGGAAGCAACATCGGCGACCGGCTGGTGCATATCCAGAACGCTATCCATACCCTATCAAAAACGGAGGGAATCACTTTACAAAAGATTTCCTCCGTTTACAAAACAGCCCCCGTCGGTTATGAAGCGCAAGCAGAGTTCCTCAACGGTGTTGCTGCCATCCAGACCTCTCTTTCTCCCCTTTCCTTGCTACACACCTTAAAAGTCATCGAAACTGAAGTTGGTAGACAACACCGCATCCGCTGGGGTCCGAGAGAAATCGACTTGGATATACTCATCTATGGAGATTTGTGTCTCCAGACTGAGAAACTTGTCATTCCGCACTCGGAGATGCATCTCCGCGGTTTCGTACTGGTTCCGTTGGCTGAGATTGCACCGGATGTCGTGCACCCAGTTTTTCAAGAAACTTTTCAAACCTTGCTTGAACGTCTTGAAGATGATAAGTCCTTGTCTGAATCAGGATCCATAAAATTATTTCAAACCTGTTTCTTATAGACTTCCGCACCACAATCTGATATAATTTCCACAGTTACTTAGAGGAGAATAGAAAAATGAGATGGTTTGAGACCCGCGGTCCTGTCTATTCTGAGGATAACTACGTCGTCGCACGCACAGATGAGCTTGCGGATTTTATGGATCGAATAAAAAAAGGCAGATATATCGTTCTCTTTGCGCCGCGCCAGACAGGCAAGACCACATTCTTCCAAAATGCCCTCGACGCACTTGAAACTGAAGGCGGTGTCTATTTCCCAATACAACTTAATTTTGAGGGGTACGTAGACAGCGATGCCGATGCTTTTTATAGGTCTCTCTGCCAAGAAATGTGTAAGGAAATTAAGAGGGTCTTCCAAAAACGCGGGAAGAGTCCTTCTGATGCGCTCAATAGATTTTTGGCGAACGCGCAGATAACTGAACCTATTTCGATGCGGGAGTTTTTTGAAGATCTTGAAGATCTGCTGGAAAACCAGCGGTTTGTCGTGATTATTGACGAGTTTGACAGCATTCCACGGGATGCTATTAGAGGGTTCCTGCATTCGCTGCGTCAAATTTACCTTTCTCGGAGGACTCGGTGTCCACACAGCATCGGCATCATTGGTGTCAAGAACATCACACAACTCAACTACGATCGCTCCATCTCCCCCTTTAATATACAAGACGAATTCAAATTGCCTAATTTCACACTTGGACAGGTACAAGAACTCTTTTCACAATATACCGATGAAGTTGGGCAACCCATCACACCTGAAACTATTGAAGCTATTCACAAACAGACTGCCGGTCAGCCTGTGCTGGTCAATCGTTTCGCGCAAATTCTTACCGAAGAATTAGACATCCCAAAAAGCGAACCGATTACGATGGCACACTTTTCAGAAGCACATATCCAACTCCTGCGCGAAGGACACACGAATATTGATCACCTGATAACCAATATCCGTAGGGATCGGCGGTTTGAGGCACTCCTCATGAAAATCGCCTCTTATGATGAAGGCGTGGATTTCAACTTGGACAGTGACATTATCAACGAACTTGCTACTTATGGTGTTATTGCTGGAGGTGCTGACGGTATGTGTGAAATTGTCAACCCAATTTACCAGTACCGTATTATTCGGGCGTTCAAACCGATAGTGAATGGATTGGAGCAGGAATATTTACCGGAAGACAATCGCGAAGGGTTTCAAGCTTATCTCACACCGGATAGGCAGATTCAGATGACAGCACTCCTTGATAACTTCCGTGACTTTATTGCACGTGTGGGCTTCAAAATTCTACAAGTCCCAGATACACCACAAGAATATGTCGGACAGCATCTGCTCTTTGCCTATCTTGAGCAGTTCGTCCAAAGTGTGGATGGGACTATGTATCTTGAGGTGCAAACAGGGCGCGGTAGAATGGATATCCTGATTCTCCACAGAAGCCGAAAATACATCGTTGAAACAAAAATCTGGGGCGGAGATTCTCGGTATCAGACGGGCAAAGCACAACTCGCAGCATACGTCGGATCAGAGGGGGCCGAAGAGGGATACTACGTTGTGTTTGACCATCGCAACACGCCAGAACCGCGCGTCGAGACAGAAACATTGGATGGATTGACAATTCGGAGTTACGTGATTCCAGTGATACAAGAACGCCCCTCAGACTGATGTCTTGTATCGCGTCTTCCAAGAGACTCTTCAAACCCTAAGTGATAAGTCTGTGACTAAAACAATGCCTTTATGTTGTTTGAATACACTGATATTTCTCAAAAGCACTCAGAAGTCAGTATCTATCAATGGTTTCTCAATACGCGGTTCTGATGTCGTGCGTTATACTGGCAATTCAGAATCGGAATCTATCTGCTTCTCTGCCTCTGTCTCCGTTTCCGTTTTGGTATCAGTCTGCTATACCCCGAAAATCAAGGTGTCGAATTCATCAGAAGTAGCGGAGGAGCGTGCCGTGGTGAGAAATTCTTCCTCTTCGATTTTTGAATCGATTCCAGCCAATTCTTGGGCGACTTTTGAACGTGCTTTCGCTTTCTCACGGATCTCGCGCATACGTGTCAACTCGGCAGAGGTGCCATACATGCTGATACCAGAGAGCATATCAGCGATTTCCTCTTGTTCTCGTGCGGTAATCAGATCTGCCACTGCTTCATATTGTTCGGAATTAATCTTATCTAATGTTGTTCCATCCAAGGCTTTCCAAATCCTGTCTGCTGCTGACCAAATATACACAGCACCACCAACAATAGTTAACGGTATGACAGCCGGACCCAGTGTCACTCCAAGTAAGCTCAAACCCGTGAAACCTGCTGCAGTTACTCCCGCGAATCCAGCACTTATGCCAATGTCTTTTGCTACATCTATGCGGGCATCTCCGACTGATTTTCGATTATTTTTAACGTGCAAAGTGTTCTCAACGACTGTTATAGGCAACTCTAATAAAGCACCAAATAGGGCTCCTTTAGCTGCAGTGCCTACGGCGGTTTTGAAGCCATATTTTATGCCAGTGATAGTATTGCTGAACCGCGCCCTCTGAAATTCTGACCAAGTCATGTTCTTCGATCCACGTGCGCGGTTCTTTGAAGCAATCTCAAAAATGATGTTGTTAATATCACCCGCTTTTGTCGGGTCATTTTTGATTGAAACCCGATGACTTCCATCGTGAATGTCAAGAAACTTTATAGTGCTCTTTTCTGTAAATTTTACACCGGTAGGTATGCGGTTGAAGAGTTTAGGCGGAGATATACCGCCTGCTCTCTTAGCTCTATAAGCTAAAGACTTTGCAACAGTAGGCAAATCTTTCAATGCGCATGGTGTCGCTGCGTTCAAGTTTCCTACAATTGTTGCTGGGGTAATCCGTTTTATCTGTTTCAGATTCAGGTTTGGCAACTTTCCTTTAACTATACCAACCTGCGAAATTACCTTGTCTGAGGTATCGACAACTGTTTCATTTACAGCGCATCTAACCTTTGACCCTATATTTAGCAATCTTGTCGCAGAGGCCTTGGCGGTTTGTGACATTACGCGTGCAGTACTATTAATCTGTTTCATAGAATTTACTCCACTTACTCTGTTCTATGTTGAGACTTCTCACAAATAGTGTAACACAAAGTTTGTCTGGAGGCAAATGGAATTATAAAGATATAGTTTATTCTAACCTAAGTTGCTGTTTTCGTAGCATAATCTTTTAGATTGTGCCTGTGAGAGCGCAAACTAAAAGTTTACGCTACAAAATCCAGTAGAGGATCAATCATTTTCCCTGAAAAACCGTCTTTGCATGCCTAAAATTTTATAAGTAGCAACTTGGGTTATTTTACTGAAATGGAACTTCGCCTAAAATCTATCTACTTGGTTGGATGACATGACACAACCACTGCCCAGTAGTCAAGATCAATCAGTTGGACTTTATATTTTTACTCTTCCGCCACAGCGATCAATTTGTTGGATCCGCCCTCAAACAAATAGCGTCTACCATCCCAGAGGCCGACGACATCACCACGTTCTTCGGCACCGTCTGAATCAGTCAACTGCCAATCTTTCGGTATATTCGTATAAGCATTAGCCTCGTTATCGACCAAGAATAGAGATTCCGTATTTTCCTCACTCCCTTTTGGACGAAAAACGAGGAACTCATGAAAGGTGTCATCACGCCCATTAACGCGAAAACGTGCTTTATCTCGAAGACACTCTATTTTCTGCATTGTTTGAACACTCTGACTGGTTTTTGGATGGTGATATGACCAATGGTATTCCCAATGTAATCGAAAAATCTTCACAAATTTCTGCCAAAATTGAATAGTTTTCATGATACTTCTCCTCTCTGTTGATTCGCTATTTGATGAAATATATACGTCGGATGTCTGTCTGTGAAAACGACATTACTTCTTAAGCATGCCATTTCCTTAGCCACCTCTGGATATCTAACCTGCCTTGCGAAAACCCCCAGATAATCGCTATGCCGACCAACACCCAAGCACCATACCACCCGACAGGATACATAATGTCAAACACCGTATTTGCGAGACCGTCATAGCGGCCATCCATATAACGGTCGGAGAGCCTACCGACTGTAATACGACCCATAAAAGCCAGTCCGGCGATCCATAAGTAAGCAGCCACGATCCCTAATAGGACCCTCAGAAGAAAAGTCCCAAGCAACCGAAAACCGGTTTTGAATTTCTGCATAAACATGGTTTCCACCTCCAGTGAAATTAGGTTGTTTATATAGAGTCCCGTAAGATTAAAAGGGATAGTAACAATTTTCGTATACGGTCCAAACAAGCTTTAGCAGCATGATTAGCGCACCTGAAAAACTTGCAATTTTCTCCCAAATATAGTATAATTCTTGATATATTAATTCAAGACATACTGATTAATTCAAGACATACTGATTAATTCAAGACATACTGATTAATTCAAGACATACTGATTAATTCAAGACATACTGACGAAATACATCAGCTCTTACCAATGCCATAGGAGTCTTACCAAAGAATCATACAGAAAAGATGAATATCCACGAATACCAAGCCAGACAAATTCTCGAATCCTACGGGGTTAATACACTGCCCGGTAAGGTTGCCGAAACACCGGAGGGGGCGGAAGCCATTGCGCAGGAACTTAAGTGTGATAGATACGTTGTCAAGGCACAAATCCATGCGGGTGGACGGGGGAAAGGCGGCGGCATCAAAGTCGCAAACTCCACTGTAGAAGTCAAACAACACGCCGAAATTCTTCTCGGCATGCAGCTCGTGACACCACAGACCGGTCCCGAAGGGAAACAGGTCCGTAAAGTACTTGTCGCCGAAGCCGTAAAAATAGAGAAAGAATACTACCTCGCTATATTGCTTGACCGTGAAACCTCACAGCTCACCGTAATCGGCAGCGAAGAGGGGGGAGTCAATATTGAGGAAGTCGCAGCGCAAACCCCCGAAAAAATCATTAGAACACAAATTGATCCTGCTTTCGGTTTAACGGAATTTCAAGCACGAGCGTTTGCATACAAACTGATTGCCGACACAATCTATCGCCCAATTATTCCAAACGCCACAGCACTAATTTTATCGCTTTATGATGCATTCACTAACTGCGACTGTTCACTCGTAGAGATTAACCCGTTGGCGATTGTATCAAAAGATGACGAATTAGAGATCGTCGCACTCGATTCCAAGGTCAATCTTGACGACAACTCACTCTGGCGACATCCTGATATTGCTGAGATGCGAGATCCCCACGAAGAAGACCCGAGTGAACTGGAAGCGAGCGAATCTGGTTTGAGTTACATCCGTCTTGATGGTGATATTGGGTGTATGGTGAACGGTGCCGGATTGGCAATGGCAACGATGGATATTATCAAACAGAACGGTGGCGAACCGGCAAACTTCCTCGATGTCGGCGGTGGTGCATCCGTTGAGGCAGTGGCACACGCTTTCCGTCTTATTCTCGCAGATGAAAATGTGAAGGCGGTTCTTGTTAACATCTTTGGTGGCATCATGAAGTGTGATACAATCGCGAATGGGATCGTTGAAGCGGCGAAACAGGTTGAACTTAATGTGCCTCTCGTAGTTCGGTTAGAAGGAACAAATGTGGAACTCGGCAAACAGATTATCGCTGAGTCCGACTTAGATGTCCAACAAGCGGAAGGACTCTCTGAGGCAGCACAACTGGCAGTAACAGCAGCAAACCCTGCATAAAAATAACGCAATTGGTGTCCTAACCCTCCAAATTGATAGGAAACCGGTTTTGGACAGGTAAAAAATTTTCAGTTTCCGATGATCAATAGGCGGTGTTGACGGTTTACGTCCTTGCAAGAACACTATCCGCTACCGGCGGTTACTGACAACTGATAACCAACAACTTGAAAAAATATGGAAAAACTTGAATTAAAGGACATAGACGTTACCGGGAAACGTGTCTTCGTGCGGGTAGACTTCAACGTCCCGATGAAAGATGGGAAAATCACCGATGAAACCCGCATCACTGCTGCTTTGCCGACGCTCTTATCACTCATCAACGCGGATGCCAAAATTATCTTGGTGACACATTTAGGAAGACCCGAAGTCGGTTCGGCAGCTGACCGAGAGACACTCTCGACTGAACCAATCGCCGTAGCTCTCAGTCGGAAACTCGGCACGCGCGTCGCACACGTCAAGGATTGCATCGGCAAGTCAGTGCAAAATGCTGTGGAATCTTTGCGCAATGGGGAGGTGCTGCTTCTTGAAAATGTCCGCTTCTATGCTGAAGAAACCGAGAACGATGCGGCATTTGCCGAACAACTTGCCTCGCTCGCGGATGTCTATGTCAACGATGCATTCGGTACGGCACACCGGGCACATGCATCAACTGAAGGGGTAACACACTATCTGAATCCGTGTGTCGCTGGACTCTTGATGGCACGCGAAATCTATTATCTCAGCACAAGCCTTGAAAATCCTAAGCGTCCGTACGTTGCTATTCTCGGCGGCGCGAAAATATCCGATAAAATTACACTGATTGAGAACCTCCTTGGAAAGGTTGATAAACTTCTCATTGGCGGTGGTATGGCATATACATTTCTGTCAGCGATGGGGTTCAGTATCGGCAATTCGCTTGTTGAAACCGAGAAACTTGACGTTGCAAAATCGTTGGTCGAAAGGGAGGACTTCTCCGACACTGTCTTACTACCAATAGATCACGTTGTGGGCAAAGCTTTTGATCCTGAAACGAAGTCTAAGGTTGTAGACAAAGGATATATCCCCGATGACTGGCAGGGGTTAGACATCGGTCCCGAAACAGTAGCTGCGTTCGGTGAACAGATCGCAACAGCAAAAACTGTGGTGTGGAACGGTCCCTTAGGTGTCTATGAATTCGAGAAGTTCGCGCAAGGCACGATTGCAGTGGCAAAACAGATTGCAAAGTCGGAATCGGTGAGCATTATCGGCGGTGGTGATTGTGTCGCCGCGATACAACAAGCCGGGGTCGCCGATCGAATGACACATATCTCAACAGGAGGCGGTGCCTCCTTAGAGTTTTTAGAAGGGAAATCGCTACCTGGCATCGTTGCTTTAACGGATTCAGAAAGTGAGTGAGTGTTCTAAAGTCAGTAAAGTGCCTAAAATTTAGGAAACCGTTCATAATCCAAAGGCAGTTAGAATTAACCGAGGGAGCAATGCCCAGAGGCACATAATTAAAAAAATGTTTGATAAAATAGTTCCCCGTAGTGAAGACTACGCAAAATGGTATACACAGGTTATCCGTCAAGCAGAGATGGCAGATTACGCCCCCGTACGTGGCTGTATGGTCGTGCGTCCTTACGGATACGCACTTTGGGAGAATGTCAAGGAACAACTGGATAACCGTTTCAAGGAAACCGGACACCAAAACGCAGCATTTCCCCTCTTCATTCCAATGAGTTTCATTGAGAAAGAGGCGGAACACGTTGAAGGCTTCAAACATGAGTTCGCCATTGTCACGCATGGCGGCGGGAAAAAGTTGGAAGAACCGCTCGTGGTGCGTCCGACATCTGAAACCATCATTGGCTACATGTATAGTCAATGGATCCAGTCTTACCGCGATCTGCCTGTGCTTATCAATCAGTGGGCAAACGTTGTCCGATGGGAGTTACGTACCCGTCTTTTCTTGAGGACGATGGAATTCTTCTGGCAAGAGGGGCATACCGCACACGCTACACATGAAGAAGCGGAAGAAGAAACACTCCGCATCCTCGATATCTACACCGATTTTGCTGTCAACGAAGCCGCGATACCTGTCATTCCTGGGCGCAAGAGCGAAAGCGAAAAGTTTCCTGGTGCATTGACTTCTTATACTATTGAGGCGATGATGGGTGATAAACGCGCACTTCAAGCCGGAACATCACACGACTTGGGACAAAATTTCGCCAAAGCCTTCGATATTCAATATCTCGATGCGAACCAGAAACAGCAGCACTGTTGGACAACCAGCTGGGGTGTAAGCACTCGAATGATTGGAGCAATTATCATGGCACACGGGGACGACCAAGGGTTAGTCCTACCGCCGAGACTCGCGCCCACGCAACTCGTCATCGTCCCAATTGTTCCGAAAAACAGAGAGGATGCTAAGAAAACAGTCATGCAAGCCGTTGACAACATCTGTGAATCCTTGGATAGTGTACGCTACCACGTTGACGACAGACACGACTACTCACCCGGATGGCGATTCAACGAATGGGAACTCAAAGGCGTGCCGCTCCGCATAGAAATAGGGCCTCGGGACTTAGAGAAACAGCAAATTGTCCTTGCACGACGCGATATACCGGGTAAGGAAGGCAAAACGTTCGTACCGATTGATAACGCTGCCGAGACAGTGAAGCAGATGCTCGACACCATTCAAGCGGATATGCTCAAACGGGCGACGGACTTCCGAGATGCAAACACCTTTGAACCCGACACTTACGACGCATTCAAAGAGGTTATTGAAAATGGATTTGCTCGGGCACGCTGGTGCGGTGACGCAGCGTGTGAAGATCAGGTCAGCGAGGAGACACAAGCAACCATCCGATGCATCCCGATGGAACAACCCGATGGAGATGGTGAATGTATCGTCTGTGGTAAACCCGCAGAAGACATCGCTGTTTTCGCACGTGCTTACTAAAGGATAACACATGGCAGCCTTCAGCTATCAGCCGTCGGTCTTCAGTTAAGGGGCTGGCAAATCTAAAACCTTCTTTGCTGACTGCTGATGGCTGATAGCCGATAGCAATAATAAAAATATGAGCATACTCGTTAATAAAAATACAAAAGTGATCGTTCAGGGCATCACAGGTCGCTCTGGACGTTTTCATACGGAGCAGTGCGCAGCTTACGGCACCCAGATCGTTGCCGGGGCAGTCCCCGGTAGAGGTGGATCCGATGTAAACGGCATCCCCGTATATGATACCGTAGCGGATGGCGTTGCAGCAACGGGCGCAGACACATCACTGATTTTCGTCCCCGCACGCTTCAACGCAGCTGACTCCGTGATGGAAGCCGCGGCGGCTGGTGTGCACCTTATCGTCTGTATATCCGAACATGTCCCTGTCCTTGATATGGTTAAGGCGAAAGCGTACTTGAAGACAGGCAATTTTGACAACCCGTTTATCATCCCGAACGGTCCTCCGAGGCTCATCGGTCCGAATTGTCCGGGTATCATCACAGCCGGCGAATGCAAAATCGGTGTGATGCCTGAGTTCGCTTACACGCCGGGCAACGTCGGCATCGTCTCCCGAAGCGGAACACTAACTTACGAAGCTGCTTACCAACTGAAACGACTTGGCATTGGGCAGTCCACCTGTGTCGGTATCGGTGGTGACCCAGTGATTGGGACAAACTTCGTTGATGTTCTGAAACTTTTTGAGGCAGACGACGACACGCACGCCGTCGTTTTAATCGGTGAGATTGGTGGAACGGCAGAGGAGCGGGCAGCAGAGTTCGTGAAGGACGAAATGACGAAGCCCGTTGTCGGATTTATCGCCGGACAGACTGCACCACCGGGCAAACGGATGGGACACGCTGGGGCGATCATTTCCGGTGGGCAAGGCACGGCTGCAGATAAAATTCAGGCACTCAAAAATGCCGGGATTGCCGTTGCGGATAGTCTTGCCACTATTGGAGAAACCGTGGCAGAGGTCTTGGCTTAAGGCTGAGGCGAGGTAAAAAATGAAGAAAGATATTGCTTATCTTCACGCCAAAAAACAGCAGCAGCAACCGATCACTGTGCTAACCTGCTACGACTATCCGACCGCCTGTCTACAAGACGAGGCAGGGATCGACATCGTGTTCGTCGGGGATAGCGTCGGTACAAATATCCTCGGTTATAAAAACGAGACAGAGGTGACGATGGCGGACATGCAACACCACCTTAAAGCAGTGCGCCGTGGTGTGACAGATGCCTACCTTCTCGTTGACATGCCCTACGCCGCCGATCGCGATGTGAAGCGAGCCGTTGTCAATGCGCATGCCTTTCTATCCGATGGCGCAGACGGTGTTAAATTGGAAGGCGGTATAGAAAAGGTTCCGATTGTTACTGCACTTACCGAACAAGGTATAGAGGTTTGCGCGCACATCGGTCACAATCCGCAAATTCACGGCACCAAAGCAGCGACGCACGGAAAAACCTTTGCTAAAGCGAAACAACTCATTCAAGCAGCTGCAGCACTCGTAGAGGCTGGTGCGAAACTTATCGTCCTTGAGAAAATCACCGAGGAGGTCAGCCAAATCATAACGGAGACCGTTGATATTCCTACTATCGGTATCGGTGCCGGTCGATATTGCGACGGACAGGTGCTTGTCGTCAACGATATATTAGGCATAGGACCGCCCTTCAAACACGCCAAACGCTACCAAGATTACAATCAGCTAACTTTTGAAGCAATCAGTCAATATCGCGAAGAGGTCGCAAACGGCACATTTCCCACAGATGCGAATACCTCGCACATCCCACCCGATAAACTCGCGCGAGTCCAGAAGTGGCTAAAATCAGAGCGTTAATCTGTTTTTGCTTCATTTTATGCCTTCGTAGGTAAGGTAACAATACTCAATCACCTCAACCACACGCGTACCTTCCAACTGCAGAGATTCCTTGAAAAACGGCGCATCTAACACCCATGTGTGGTATTCGCCTTGCTCCCCGCACGCGTCAATTGGCAGCAGCTTCAGTTCTGAAATGAGTTCAGCATCTAAATATCTACCAGCAATAGTCGGTTGAAAGTGTTTTTTGTAAGCGAGGGAACAGACGACCTTAAATTTGTCGGAGATAAGGGTATCCAATATCGCGTGCCGATCCAATTCCCATAACGGTTTATGGACCTCCACCAAACCTGCTGCGACTTCCTCTATCCAATTCGGCATCCCGTCCACCGTAGAAATATCTCCCGTAATAAGCACCTCGATTCCGCTATCTCTAAGCGTCTCAATCTGTTGCCGGTAGCTCGGTTTATAGGGTTCAGAAATCGGCATGAACGCAATCGGAATTCCGATCTTTCGCGCCTGCAGTTCCATGAGTTCCGTTGGATGCGCGTAGAATTGCCGATTGTCTGCTGGAACGAAACAGACAAGTCTCCTTATATCGTAAAGACTTAAGGAGACTTGAAACGCGAGGGCAGAATCTTTGCCGCCTGTCCACAGAACTGCTGCTTTCTTCATGGTATTGCTAAAAAATTACGCGTCCAGTGGCACTACATCCGCATAGACATAGGTGGGTGAGGTATTGCTGCTTGTGTGAATTTTGTCATCTTTATCCTTAGCAGAAGCGATGTCTCTCTGAACGACTTTTCCGGGTTTCGCGGCGACAGGTGAAGTGAACATCGGTCCATCAACGACGCACGTATGGAACTCCCCGTTTTCGCCGAGCGGATCCACACCATCCGGTAAATCTGCGAGGAGCGCAGCATCAAACCACCGTCCTGCAAAGTCTGCGGGGACTTTGGTTGGGTTGAGGGCGGTGATAATAGCCCGCATACCGGAAGCAATCATCTTTTCAGCAAGCAGCGCTGTGTTCTCTCCCCATACCGGAAAAATCGGTGTAAAACCGGTCCCCTTGAGTTTATCTTCGCGGTACGCACGAATATCTTCCAAGAAGAGGTCACCAAATGCAAAGTGCGACGCGCCCAAAGCTTTAGGCAACGCTTCCACCTCAGCGAGAAATTTTCGCATCGCTTCTTCGTAGATTGCGTTGGAACACGGATAGGGGATCGGTATCTCGTACAACGGCACGCGAAGTTTCTCCGCTTGCTGTTTCAGCACCCACGCTGGTGTAGAGTGGATGGAGACGCGGTCAAACGTCTTTGTGACAGTCGTAAAAATACCCCGTACATCGTAGCGTTCCGGCTGTTGACACAGCGTGTGAAGTGCCCACGCAGAATCTTTGCCTGAGGACCAGGAGACTAAAACTGGCGTAGGCGTTGTGTTGTCTGTTTGTTTTGTCATCATCAACCTTTCTATTTATAATGCCAAAAAGTTTGCCAATAGACTCTTTCCAGCAGCCGTCAAAATTGATTCCGGATGGAACTGCACACCCCAGATAGGCAAATCCTTATGTCGAAGTCCCATGATTTCGTCCTGATCCGTCCAAGCGGTGATCTCAAGGCAGTCCGGCAGTGTCTCTTTTTTGACGATAAGCGAATGGTAACGTGTCGCTTCAAACGGATTATCCAATCCTTCAAAAAGTTCAAGATCATTATGTTCTATCATTGAGGTTTTGCCGTGCATCAACCGATCCGCCCTAACAACCTCGCCACCGAACACGTCTCCGATGCACTGATGTCCGAGACAAACGCCCAAAATCGGGACTTTTCCGGCGAAGTGTTGTATGGTATCGTTGGATATGCCTGCTTCTTTCGGTGTGCAAGGCCCGGGTGAAATGACAATCCGTTCCGGTTCCAGAGTGTTTAACGCCTCTAATCCAATCTTCCGACTCCGATGAACCTCCAATTCAGCACCAAGTTCACCCAAATACTGAACCAAGTTATAGGTAAAGGAGTCGTAGTTATCAATCATTAAAACCATTTTTTTAATTTTCCTTTTTATTAGCCGTCAGCTGTCAGCAAACAGCTGTCAGCAAAGACGCAAGCGTTGTAAAACACCTCTTTTCTTTGCTAAAGGTTTCCGATGGTTTCTGATAGCCATTCTTGCTGAAAGCCGACGGAAACCGATGGCTGATAGCCATTACAATAAGAAACTTTGTTCTGCCAATGCGATGGCACTGAGCATCGCTCGCGCTTTACTGACGGTTTCATAATACTCAGTTTCAGGTACTGAATCTGCGACGATCCCACCACCTGCTTGCACATAAGCGGTGCCATCTTTGATAACCGCGGTTCGGATCGTAATTGCTGTGTCTGAACTGCCAGAGAAACTGAAATAACCGACAGCCCCGCCGTACGTGCCGCGCCGTGTAGATTCAAGTTCGTCAATAATTTCCATTGCCCGTACCTTCGGCGCGCCGGAGAGTGTGCCAGCAGGAAGGCATGACCGGAGGACATCAAAAGCCGTGAAATTTTCGCGCAACTGTCCAATAACGTGCGAAACGATGTGCATCACATGTGAGAAACGCTCAACTATCATGAGCTCGGTGACTTCAACAGTGTGATATTCACAGACCCGACCAAGGTCGTTCCGTCCTAAATCCACAAGCATAACGTGCTCCGCGCGCTCCTTTGGATCAGCAAGGAGTATCCGTTCCAACTCTTTGTCTTCTTCTGAAGTCGCGCCACGCGGGCGTGTGCCTGCAATTGGAACGGTTTGGACGAGCCCATCTTCCACTCTTACCATCATCTCCGGTGATGCCCCGACAATATCAAAATCATCAAACTTCAGATAATACATGTAGGGCGATGGATTGATCACTCGCAACGCCCGATACACATCAAATGAATCTACGGATACCGGACAACTGAACCGTTGCGAAAGTACGACCTGGATAATATCGCCTGCGGCTATGTATTCCTTAGCATGTCTGACCGCTGCTTCGTAATCGGATTTTGTAAGATTCGATTGTGGATCGGATATGATTTGATCATACCGTCCCGGATGTTCGCTACTATCCGTGCGTAAATGCCTTTCGGAAGCAGCTGCGAGTTTTTCGACTAATGCCTCAATTTTCGTAAGCGCATCCGTATAGGCTCCATCCACATCTCCATCAATATGTGCGTTCGCCACGACCTTGATCTGATGGTTCACGTGATCAAATATCAAAATCGTCTTGGCAATCATGAAAAAGCAATCCGGAAGCTGCAGTTCATCTTCGGTATTATCTGGCAATTCCTCCACGAAGCGCACCATGTCATAACTCATATAACCCACCGCGCCACCGTGGAATTTCGGTAACTCTGCATTGTCAACAGGTCGGTAATCCTGCATCAATTCTTCAAGCGCACGCAACGGATCCTCATATTCCTGAACTACCGTTTCGCCTTTTTCCAAATACTCAATGGTAACCTGATGCCCTTTACTATGGAAAAGCACCGAGGGTTGACTTCCCAAGAAAGAGTAGCGCGCAACGTTTTCACCACCTTCCACACTCTCCAACAAGAACGCATGATTGTCTGGCATCAATTTATAGAACGCAGATACCGGTGTCTCCATATCTGCCAAAATCGATCGGTATACCGGTATTGTGTTTCCTGATTTCGCTGCCTCGCGAAAATCTTCCAACGTCGGATAATACATCAGTAACTCCTTTTTCAAACCTTTAGCATCAAAGTGCTTAACTTTATCGTACTGCATACGGCAGCACTATTTTTTGTTTTTACAAAACTAAGCGATTTCCGAGTGGATGCCAAGGTCCAAAAACTGAGAAATATCAAAGACTAATAGACGGCATCTGCCTCGAAAACCTTTTCGCCTACAACACGCGTTGACTCTCCGTCGGGGGAGACTTCCCGAAAGAAACAGGAGCGATAGCCGACATGACACGCTGCTACCTTCTGCTCAACCTTTATCAGCAGGGCATCGCCGTCACAATCGACAGCGACAGATTCAACTGTCTGTGTATGCCCCGAAGTCTCCCCCTTGATCCACAGCTTTTGGCGGGAACGGCTCCAGAAGCAAACGCGCCCCGTAGTCAGTGTCTCTTTTATCGCTTCCGCGTTCATATAGCCGACCATCAGGATTTCGTTATTCGTGCGATCCTGAATGACTGCAGCGACCAAGCCGTCGCGGTCATATTTGAGTTCCGACAAAATTTTCATCAAATTCTCCTCTCATTTCAACAGCAAGTTTTGGAAACCTGCGAACTATGCAAAAAAAACACCTTATGCTGCCGGGATCGGTGTGCATAAGGCTTCAACAAAATTTAAAAATGAAAAACGACGATTTTCAATATCTATTTCAGTTGTTTAAGCGCACACTCCCCGCAAGCAATTGGAGCACCACCAATGCCAATGATTAGACATGCTATGCAAGTTGGAGTGTGACCGTAAAAGTTTCATGTTTATCGCTTTCCGCAGATAGATTAACAATTGTCAAATATTCGCGCGTCAGCATAAAGTTTTATATGCTAATAGTAATGATACCACATTTACTTTGCATTGTCAAGTTTTTAACTAAGGGTGTATAAAAATTCAAAAACTTCGTTTTCTCTACGAAGCAGCCTTCAAAAATATTTGATTTTCCACTCACAGAGTAGAGACCTTAGACAAGCTGACCACCTTCTTAGGAGTCACTTCACGAACTAATGCCGCCAGATCAATTGATACGGTTTCCCATAGCCCACCAACATAATCTGGGTTGTTTGTATGAAATGTAATATCCTTAGGGTTGGGAATTGGTTCGCTATCAAGCAACAAACCTTCAAGGTAACACTCAACCGCTTCCGCAGCTTGCATCAGGGCATCCTCAATGGTATTTCCGGCACTGAAACACCCAGGCAAATCGGGAACAGTAACCCCGTAGCAACTCTCCGGATCTTTGTGAATAACAATAGGATAGCGCATAAAACACCTCTTATTCTCATGACATCGCAATATTACTAATAATACCACATCCAATCTGCACTGTCAAATTTTTTGTTAGTAATATTTCAATATTTCACAAAAAATTTGCAAAAGAGGTCGCAGTGTGATATAATATAGGCATCACAATTAAATAAACGAACGATTCAGGTGCCGGAGAGAGCCGGAGAATAGGGAAGCGCGGTGAGAATCCGCCACGGCCCCGCCACTGTGAACGATCATACATATCCGCTGAAAAGACCACTGTCAATTTACTGATGGGAAGGTTCAGCGGACGCAAGATCGGAAGTCAGGAGACCTGCCTGGATTGTGTTTCACGCATCTGCTTTCGCGGGAAAGCGGTGGAACAGAGCACAGTATCCTGTCAGGTGAAAAATATATATACCGATATATGGTATGGAACTCTTTTACACAGGATACGCCTTATACAGAGTGTCGCTTCCTCCCCTGTCTTTCCGATGAAAGCAGGGGTTTCTTGTTTCATTACGGAGGTTTTAATGAGCAAAGTTTTTTTGTTTCGGCGGCACTTCTTGTGCTATTCGCTCCTACTTGTAGGCATACTCTTTTTCGCACTCACCATCGGTCCAGCGTTCGGACAAACAGAGGTTCAGGACATCTCGGTTGTCATAAACGCCCTGACGCATCCCGATTTAGGTATTACCTCTTCACTCTCACTCATCGATTTGATGGAACCGAATGAAAGACGGGCTGTTAACAACGAGATACTCCACTTCAGTGCTGAACCGCTTAATCGGCGGCGAGCCGTTGGTCTTTCCATTCGGGGACACCTCGCTTATATCTCCACTTTTAATTTGCCTATTACGGGTGCTGCAAGCTCCGGTGATAGCATCTTTATTGTCAACTTGGAAGACCGGGAGATTGTTGGCGAAATTCCGATTCAAGCCGGGGCGACTCCTCAGCAGGTCGCTGTTGTCGGCGAGAATAAAATGTATGTTGCCTGCGCAGCTGCGCACGAGGTCCATGTCATAGACATCGATAACCGCAATGTGACGAAGGTCCTCACGGGTTCCTTTAACAAACCGACGGGCATCACGCTTCTCAACGGCAAAGCCTACGTCACAAACCCTGCTTGGGAGTATGATCCTGTTGCACGGAAGACCACCTACTACGATAGTGGCGTCACAGTCATTGATACGGAGACAGACATCATTCTGAAGTCAATCCCGGTGCCGACGAACGCAAGTGGAATCCTCACTGATGGTGAATCCACTATTATTGTCAAAACAACGGGAAATTACAATGACATCCTGGGGCATCTCGTTCTGATTGACGCGAATACCGATGAGGTGGTGGAAACGGTTAAACTCAAATTGGCACCCGGCTCCTTCGCGCTCAATTCAGACAAACAGTTGTTTATCCAAGGCAGCTGGCAAAACCCAGGACTGCTCATCTATGATGTTGCTGCACGAGACTGGATCCGCGACAAAGATGACACGCTTACCAATTTCAGTAACGATGCAGACACACCTATCAGTGGCGGTCTGACTTTTGCACCGAATGGAAATCTCTACATCACTCAACCTGATTGGTCAGGTAGTGGACAGGATTTCGTTCGCGTCATGGATGTAGCAGATGCGTCTCTCCTACAAACCTATCACGTTGGACCCGGTGGCTCTATTTTGGGGTTCGCAAGGATTGTCCCGCGACGCTCGGATATCAACAACGATGGATTTGTCAACATGAAAGATATGGTAATCGCAGGTCGTTTTCTCGGTGACGAGGGTGCCGGAATACTTGCGGATGTCAATGGAGACGAAGTTGTTAATATCCTTGATCTGGTGCTGATAGGTCAAGGGCTGTAACTTAACATTCATAGGCGAGTTTTCTAATGGTCATCGGTCGTCGGTCATCGATTATCAGAAGGATAGTCATCAGCAATCAGCAATCGGCAATCAGTGGACACGCTGAAGGTTTCCGACTGCTGACGGCTGACGGCTATAAAATAGAGAAGATTTTATGGGGTTTGCCACTGCTCGTTTTTTTGCTCAGTTGCGCTTCAACTCCTAAAGAAGAACCGCTCTCATGGAAGGTGACGTTCTTTTCGTTAGGGGCAAAAGTGCAATTTGGTGCCGCAGCACAGGTTCGGGGGCTGAATGCTTTTAATTCAGACGGTGTAGTGGTTGCACAACTCAACTTCCCGGTATCACCTCGTCAGACGGAATCCCTCTATTTTGAATGGCAGGCAGGGGAAATCTATAAATTTGAGGCGACTTTGTCTACAGGGGACATCAGCGTTCAAACGATAACTGCACCGCGGACATACACACAAGGCAATTTAGAGATTGCCATCCCCTACGGTGCTGCAACGCAGTCGGATTCGGGAGATACATTGGAAAACGATCAGAAGGCACTCGTTCTAAGTGGGAGCGAGATGACAGCCACGGTTCTTGTTACAAACGGGAATATGCCAACAACCTTTGAATTGGAACTTTGTTTGCCATCAACGCTAACCGTCGTCCGCTTACCAGCAAGTTGGCAAAGCGAAACAATTGACACTTTAACCTGCCTCTCCACTACCGACGGATTTCGCATCGCATCGGAGGTGTGGTACCGAGAATTAGTTTTGAGAACCTCCGAGACAAATCGTTCGGATAGGCAAGAGATTTCGGGGGCTGTCCATTTCACAACTGACGCAGGACAAACATGGGAACAGCAAGCAACGGTGCAGCTACGAGTCGCAACCGTTTCAGAAATCGCGGAAAACCTCTCAATAGAATCTATTGATATGCCGACAGATGCGACAGGCACAGTGGATCGGAAACAGCGAGAAGATACTGTCTACTACCCACGTCCACTGTTCAGTTGGCTCCGAACACCGCAAACCAATGCGTTTGAGCCGACAACCTATCAGACAGTCCGACTCCGCAACCAAGGCGAAGAAACGATTCATGTAGTCGTGTCATCAACCAATGTAGATACGAAAAGTGGTGAAATCATTCCATTTCTCGCGCCCCCAGAAACAGCAAACGGAGGGACCGATCGGAGCGTAGCGTTTGCGAGCTTGCTGGGTGGCACGGTTACAGAGATTCCGTTGCCTATCTATTTTCATCCGGTGTATTTAAGACAGGGAAACCAGCCAGAACAGGCAATTCCGGGCGAATATGTGCGCGACATCGCAGTGAAGGTCTGGGGAAGCAACGCGACGATCCTTCGTGAACAACGTTCACTGCATCTAATCGTCCCAAATCAACAGGCACTGCTTGTCAGTCTACTGGCAATCATCAGTAGTAGTATCGGTTTCGCCCTTGTCCTACGACTTCATAAACAAATTTTCGCAGGTTTCACAACAAAACAACTGATTGTAATTGCGCTGTTCAGCACGACAGTTTTTGTAGCGGTGATGGTTCCGTCAACGCTGTTTCTCAACTTAATCCGTGCCGTTCTGGGTCCACTCTCGGTACTTCTAACCGGTTTAATCAATGAAACGCTCTACTATGCTTTGCTGACAGCACTGCTTATTTATATCAGCGGAGACCCAGAAAATGCAGAGGCTACAAATCGGAAACTCGTTAAAGGCAGTGGTGTGATTTTACTTGTCTCTGCGGTGCGTTTGCTTCTCGGTGGTGTCACGTTTGGGCTTTTTACACCGATGGCGATTGTCTACACCGGCACAAGCGTTCTTCTATTGGAAACAGGATTTCTGTGCGTGCGAGGGCGCAGTCTGCTGGCGTGGGCAGTCGTCTTAGGCATCTGCGACGCGCTTGCTGTCTATGTCGATTTTCAACTCTCTATACTGTTCTATCGGCTTTTTTATGCAAATTGGTATATCGTTCTCCGAATCTTAATAGAAGGGTTCATCTATACGTTTATCGGTGTGCTTCTCGGTGGCCGGTTAGGTAGAGGTTTATGGCGCGTGGCGGACTAAGCCATCCGCTCTATAAATTCGCGATTCGGACATCGCGGAAAGATACAATATGGAGGAGGCGAGGATACAATCCTCGCCAGCGTCGGTGGGCCCTTGTTCACTGATGAACTGTGAACATATTTAGGATTTTACTATAAACACGAGGAAATACTATAATGAAACGAATTCAATTTTTGATGCCACTCTGCTTGCTTATTGTCCTGCCTATTGGCATTGTGATGGCTGACATAAACGTCACTTGGGTCAGGACAGGTGCAGTACTTGAAACAGAAGGTAAACAGAAGGTTGACCTTAAAATCAACGTCGCAACCGTATCTAACGGCACAACACAGGCATTAGCAGAAACACTAACTGTCCAACAATTTGACGCGAACCGAGTTCTTCTTCAATTCGCATGGCAACCGAACCAGAATTATCAGTTTCGTTTGAATGACAGTGTAACAACAGCAACTTCGCCGTTGAAGCCAGAACCTTATCTCATCCGTACTGTCGAATTAGACGGACTCTTATCGCTAATGGAAAATCTTCGTCAACCTGCGAAACCGACTGCACTTGCTTTAGGACATGGCAGTAGACCTAATACAGAGAAGTTAGCAATCGCGACAGATAGTGGACATCTCGCGATTTTGCAACCCGTCACGGGTGAGACACTTTGGAAAACCCGTATTTCGGAAGGTTATGTGAGACGGATGGCATTCAGTTCTGACAATGCACGACTCTATATTGGCGAACAAGCGGCAGATGGTTTCATCTATTGCTATGACTTAACAACCGACAAACCAACGCTCCGCTGGAAATACCGCACTGCTGACGATATCGAAACCTCCACACCGAGCAACCCTGATAGCGTCTACGCATGGGTAAGTTACCCCGGTCCAGCGTGCATGCGAACATTAACTAACGGAGACCTTTTGGTAGCGAGTGTGCATTCGTGGAGAGAAAACGATACACCACTTAAGAAGTCCCAACTCTATCGATTTGACGGTGAAACGGGAGATGTCACTTGGAAATGGCCCCGCGAACATGCTGTACCAAAGGTAATACGCTGGTTCGACGTAAGTGGTGATGGCAAAACACTCGCCCTCGTAACGGATAGTGGGCATAACTTACAAGGCAATGCCGCGAATGAAAGCGGCGACGGAAAACTCACTGTCCTCAATGCAGAAGATGGAACGGAAAAATGGCACGTGGATATTGAACCGTTACGCGAGTATTTCGCGCAGGTCACGTTTTGGCGAGGTGTCAGTCTATCCCCCGATGGGAAGTTTATCAACGTGGCAACTGACGATGGTCGCGCCTTCATTTTCGATGTAAACAAGCCAGAACCGATATGGCAGGAAAATTTGGCAACACCACTGGAGGTAAGCGGCATCCCTATTGTGGCAACTTCCGGTACGATTGACGCGACGGATGCAGCAGCACTCTTTGTTACTGGGGATACCTACATCCCCTATCATCTCCGAAAAGGCGCGCAAAAACCTTCGGCGGGACATCCCAACGGGATGACGTTGTTTGCCTATTCGTGGAACGGTGAGAAAAGTTGGCAGTGGAAACTTGAGAACATGCCGCAAGGCTTACGCATTGACGCGATGGATCGCTATGCCGTGTTGTCTGTCTCCAAGCGGACACAGGATCCGAATGAGAGTCTCCACGGTGTGTCGGTGTTTGATTTGAAAGTGGAGGGCAGCGGTTTAGCGAAATACCTATATACCTACCGCACAGAAGGACAACTCCCCTACGATACACTCGCAATCAGCGCGGATGGCACCTTAATCGCGATTGTTGAGATACCAATAGCGATGCCAGATGAAACCGTCCAGGGTGAGAATCGAGTACATGTACTATATTGATCTATGATATGCTTAAGTAATGCGTCCGTTGAGTTTCGTAGGACAGAAAATCTGCACAGGACCTTGACAAATCCTAATTCCCTCTGTATACTTATTGTGAAACTTTTGGTTCTATTCAATTAGACAGGAACTCTGATGTCAAATTTTACAGATAAAGAGCTATTACAAATCATCGACACTGGAGAATCTGACGCTGTTGAGTTTAAGGAGTCTTTGTCCGGCAGTGCAACAGAAAGAATTAGGGAGGCGATCTGTGCTTTTGCCAACGACCTGCCAGACCACAGAAAACCAGGGCTCGTCCTTGTAGGTGTGAAAGACGACACGACTCTCGGAACCATACCAATTACGGATGAATTGTTGCGTCAGTTAGCCGATATGAAAACCGACGGGAATATCGTGCCTCCCCCATCGCTGACAGTCGAAAGACGTGAACTTCAAGGCAAGGAAGTTGCTGTTGTCACAGTGCAACCCTCTAATTCACCGCCAGTTCGCGGCAGAGGGGCAATCCATATCCGAATCGGACCACGTCGAGGCATTGCAACGGCACAAGATGAACGAATACTTAATGAAAAACGAAAATACGGTGATCGTCCGTTCGATCTATACGCAATTCCAACAACAGATATTTCAGACCTTAACCTTGCTCTGTTTAACTTTGAATATCTACCTAAGGCATTTTCTGCGGAGATATTGGCTGCCAATGAACGAAGCCTAAATGAACAACTTGCAGCCACAAAGATGATTACAGCTGCCGACGACCTAACTGCAACTGTGCTCGGAATCCTCACAATCGGAAAGACCCCACAAGACTTCCTACCCGGTGCTTATGTGCAATTCCTCAGAATTGATGGGAATGAAATGACAGATGATATTATTGACAGTTTACAAATCCGAGGCGCGATTCCTGCGCAGATCCGACGCTTAGATGATAAATTGATGGCGCATAATCGCATCGCGGTTGATATTACGTCTGGTCCTATTGAAAAGCGAACAGCTCTTTATCCGATGGAAGCGGTGCAACAACTTACGCGAAATGCTATTATGCACCGGACTTACGAAGGAACAAATGCACCGGTCCGTGTCTATTGGTATAACAACCGGATCGAGATTGTAAGTCCCGGCGGTGTCTTTGGCGCTGTAACATCCGAAAATTTTGGCGAACCCGGTTTTACCGACTATCGGAACCCTAATTTGGCGGAAGCTATGCGCACTCTCGGTTTTGTGCAGCACTTTGGTGTAGGAATACCAATAGCGAGAAAACTATTAAAAGAAGCAGGGCATCCCCAACCGAAATTTGAGATTGATAATGCGAACGCGCGGGCTACTATCCACGCGCGCTAATCTATCGGACCACGAGATTTCCACCCTCCGTGTTCTCAATATAGACTCCTTAAGACGTATCCCATCTTTCTTTCAGAAATACCTTAAACACCAAAAAAGTTAGGGGAACAACAACCCCGTTGTTCCCCTGCAACTCTAAAGCAGACACAAAAGTGCCAAGGACAGTAACTTTACTTCGCGACTGCATTTTGAGCAACCGCATTTTGGGTCGCTACAATCACGCCCTGCAACGCTTGAAAATAACTCATCTCAGCCATTTTGATTGCGTGCGTATCCTCATTTTCGCGGGCACGTCTGAGTGCTTCCCAACTCAATGCCAGCATCTGGTTTGTTCTCTCTAAAATTCGCCAATCCGTGTTTGAAATCATGGTATCCCCCGAAATCTGTTACGCTATCGGCGGCTTATTGTTCCGCTCAAACAGCGCGTTCAACGCCTCACTCAACAGATCTTGAATACTCGTGTCTTTCTCAAGTGCGAGCATCTTCAGCTGTCGATGCACGTCCTTGTCGAAATGTCCGGAAATCATCTTTTTTCCCTGACGGGACGGCGGCACCGTCGGAGTCGGTTTAGGTGCTGTTCCAACGGTAACGTCACCCTCACCTGATAGAATCGCTACTGTTTTCATAGAATGTATGCCTCCACACATGTGCACATGCAAACATGTATACATGTATGGAAATATATTACGTTAGTTTTAAAAATCGGTTTCAGGTGAATGAAAATTTAATTTTTCGGCGAAAGGAAATTGGGTAGGAGCGATCCGCTGCGATCTCTCACAGGTAGGAAGTCCATAGGTTGGGTTGAACGGCAAAAACTGAATCTTTATCAAAGGCAGCAAATTTCCATCCTTTCTATGCCCTTGCTACGTAGATATGTAGTGAAACCTAACAACTCAATCGAATTTAAGCTCATGTTGTTAAGTGTTGAATTTCACTACAATAACTGTCCTTGGGAACTAAACTTCCTTAGTTTTTACCAATTTAAGTTTCGTAAGAAAGGAAAGTACCTTTGCAATGTTCTTCTCAGTGAAATCCCAACCATATTCTTTGGCTGTTTGGCAGACCTCTTTTACACTCTTTTCTCCTTCCCAATCAATAATGTAATGCACTTTCGCTGCAATTGAGAGGAGATTAAAATTATCGGCAATTTCTTGATTGTTGATTTTCTTAAGTGCTCTGTCCCACGTTGGGAAATCGTCTTTTTTCTGAGTGATCTGCCAGATTCTTCTTCCTTCATCTGTGAGAAAATACGTATGTCGGCGCTTCTCACCTAAAGCATTTCGCTCAGTTAAATCTGTAGTAAAAAATTCTGTAACCTCCTTAAAGATGCCATCTTCGACTAAGCCATTTAGGTGTTCTGCAACAAAACCACTGTAAGGCCCGTAGTAGTGAGCAGAGAAGCCAAAATTTGCTTTTCGCAGGACGGATAAAAAATAAAGTTTCTTTGGAGGAGTGTCCTACCGTGTAGGCCATCTTTTCCTTCCCTCTCAACAACGAGTAGCAGAACATCAGTAATCTGCACATTATCTCCTTTCATGAAGAGCGTAAAATGCCTTGAATTTTACGCTCCTTTTTTTCTGATACTTGATATGGGGCGTAGACTTGAACAATTTCTAAAGGAGAGGCACCATCATAGTACCTCGCGAGAAACAGTTCACCCGCGTACTCACCAAGTGACTCTAATCTATCTTGTTTCTTGTTATTTTCGTCAAAAATCATAACCGCTTCCGAACTCTGGGTTTTGGATTGGCTGTCATAATTCAAATTCCGAACCGGAGGTTTATTAACAATAATATAATCAGCATCGGCGTTGGGACCTATGCACTCTGCAATCTTTTTCTCACATCGGCGTTTTCGATCCGAATCCGATACCATTTCCCGAAGGCAGTCACGGATTGCCATATCTTCATATTTAAACCTGAGCCCAGTAATTGTATTGAAGAGTTCACGATTGTAAAGTCGATTGAAAATTGTATTTGCTTTCTGTTGTTTGCAATTCCTTAAAAGGTCAATTACCTTTTCATCATGATAATCAAGATAGTTTTGAACGAAATCTTTACTCTTTTTCTCATAGTCTTGATCGGTATCTTTTTTGTTTCTTCTGGGGTATTTATAAAGTTTGGCGATTTGCTTATTACCCTCTTCAATTGCAAGGGTAATCCCACGAATAATCATCTCATCGGAAATGAGACTGATTTCGTGCCAATACACTTGCTGTTTCATATGATACCGCGCGAGCATAAATTGCTCGAGAGCATAAAGCCCTTCGCTATTAAGGGCAAGTTGTGTTTCTGGACGAGCAAGCTGTGTTTCTGGTCGGTCAACAATCAAGCAGGATTCAATTAGTTTCTCCAGATCGTACTCTCCGTATTTGACACCGGCGAAATAGGAATCACGCAGAAGGTAGTCCATCTTGTCGGCATCTAACTCACTCGAAATGACATCACGTCTCCAGTCCCGCGTCGGTTTCCCCTGGATCATATCAATCAAGAACTTACGCTCTTTATCATCCAGAATGTCTTTGATTTGCGAATCGTTACGAATAATATCTATAGTTATTTTCTCATGAACCCTTCCGCGGGCTATCCCCATGTTAGTTTGAGCAGGTGAAAACTTTTCCAAAAGATTCTCAGAAAGATGACTAAACGGACCGTGTCCAATATCATGAAGCAACGCTGCGAAACGAACATTAGCAATATCCTCATCGCTAATTCTATCGGGGCTCAACTCTTGGAGGCTGGTGCAAATTCGACCAGCGATGTGCATCACACCAATCGAATGGTCAAAGCGCGTATGTAGAGCACTCGGATAAACTAAAAACACCATTGCCAATTGCCGAATCCGACGAAGCCGCTGAAAAACTCGAGTGTCAATCAACTGCTGTTCTCTTTCTGAAAAATCAATAAGTCCATGGATTGGATCTCGTATTCTTCTATAAGTTTGCTTTTCCATATTAAAATTATACCGTTTTATGTTAAGTGATTCAAGTTAGTTTTCGCTATTTTTTAATTTCCTCGACTTTCTTCGTTTGAGACGTATTCACAAAATCCATTCAAGAATGAAGAGGTTTACGAAAGAAAATTTTACGAATCATTCGCACAAAATATCCTTTTCAACATAATACATCTTGCCGTGCAGGAAATTCGATTTACGTACCGATTTGATTTTAATCTTCTTTTCAATCCAATCGGCACAAGCCTTTGGTTCACCGAAGAGAAAACGGAGGTTATCAATGCCAGTCAGTGAATCCCTAAGTGCACTAAAGGCATTAATTGTAAAATAAGCGGAGACGAAGGAAAGGGATGCACCGTCTTGGATTTTATCCTTCAGAAAATTGGCGACGGTGCCGTACAGATTGTTGTCTCGGATGCGGGAGGTTTTTGACATTATGCTATCTTTCTGGAAGCAGTTATAAATACATTATCATTTGAGCGTCGCTATTGGGAGATCACTCTTATAAAATATGATACCAATCCCGTTCAGAATTAGCAAGCATAAAAAAGCAATATGTGATAAACTAATTGTAAACTAAAATTCAAGCAATCGGAGAAAAAAAATGACAAAATGGACACTATGTATAGCAACATTCCTCTGTTTAGGGATAGCCGCCCATAATAGCAGCGCAAAAAAACTCACATTAGACGATATTTTCCCAACCGACCGGGTGATAGATGTGCAGATCACCGTCTCGCAGCGGGATTGGGACACAATTCGGTATCAATCACGGGATTTTGTGAGCGCACTCAACGAGAAACGGCAGTTCGGTCCGCTGGATCACCCCTATACCTATGTCGAAGCAAGTGTAAGTATTGACGGCGTGGTTTTCCCAAAGGTAGGACTTCGGAAAAAAGGGTTTATCGGTTCGCAAAGCCATACCCGTCCCTCCCTCAAAATTAGATTAAATCACATTGACAAAGAGGGTGGAATTGAGGGATTGACGAACCTGACGCTTAATAATAACAAACAGGATACAAGCCAAGTGAGTCAATTTATGGGGTATGCGTTGTTTAACGCGATCGGTTCCCCCGCGCCGCGGTGCGCGTATGCGAAGGTAACGGTGAACGGCAAAAGCTTAGGGATATATTCTCATGTGGAAACCGTCCGTAAACCACTCTTGAAACGTGCCTTCGGAAATGATAACGGTCCCCTCTATGAAGGCACTGTCGTCGATTTTAATGAGGAGTGGGAAAATAGTTTTGAACACAAACGCGGCGACGATGCAATCGGCAGAGAAAAAATTATCGCTCTGATCAATGTTCTCGCAGATGACAAGGTAACAGAAGAAGCCATCGGTGAATTCGTTGACTTAGAGAGTTTTTATCCGTTTTGGGCAACAGAAAGCCTGCTCGGTTTCTGGGACGGTTATTCTGGAAACAATAACAACTATTTCATTTATCTGAATCCGGAAACCGACAAGTTCCAATTTTCACCGTGGGGAGCGGATTCACTATTTACAAATTTCAGTATGGACTTTCGGAGAAATACACGCGCACCCACCTCTGTAAAGACACAAGGGTTGATTGCATATAGGCTTTATCAACTTGAGACAGGGCGCGAACGGTATTCAAAAACGATGAAGAAACTCCTTGAAATCCACTGGAATGAGGAAGAACTACTTGCTGAACTGGACAGGGTCGCTGCAATGATTCAGCCTTATCTGCTACCGGAACAACGCGAATTCCAAGAAGAAGAATGGGGAGGGAGAGGCGAGAAAAAGACCTTTGAGAACGAACTCGCCAACGTTCGTGAATTCATCCGTACCCGTAAAAACGACATCCTGCAGGAAATTGGCGATGGGATGCCTGTCTGGCGTAGAAAACCGCGTCCGCCGTTCGTTATGGGACCCGATGGGTTTGACATGAAAGAATTCATTCAATTGCCCGAGGAGGGTCTGTGGCATGCCGCGCGCACGGGTGATCTCCGAGCAATGAAACGCCACATCGCAGAAGGTGCCGATGTCAACGCACCAGACGAGGATTTAAACATTTTCCCCTTGGCATGGAGCGTGTTGCACGGGCAAACCGAAGCAGCTCGCCTTCTTATCGAAAATGGTGCTGACGTTAATATAAAAGACGATGATGGCAGCACTCCCTTGCACGGTGCCGTAGTTTTTGGTAGAGCAGATGTCGCGAAACTTCTTGTTGAGAACGGGGCAAATCTGCAGGTACGCAATAACGATGGCGCGACACCAGCGGATGCCTTGCACCTTGATTGGAGAACTACCGCTTTTATTGGCGGTATGGTAGGTGTTGAGGTCGAGGAGAATGTTGCTGTCATGCAAAGCGGTAGGAACGAAATTGCGAAACTCTTTGGAGTCAAAGAATTTGACAGCAAAAGCATACCCTCCGTGCAGGATCTATCGGGAGCAGTGTTCACTGGAGATCTCGCAGCGGTTAAACAGGCTCTAACAGAGGGTGCAGACCCTAATGCAAAGGACCCGCAATCTGGAAGCACAATGCTGTCTATTGCTGCACTGATGGGACACACAGAAATCGTAGAACTGCTCCTTGAACACGGCGCGGATGTCAATGCGAAAAGTCGGGACGGTAGCACGGCATTGCATACAGCAGCTTTCCTGGGACGTGTTGAAACAGTGAAACTTCTGCTTGAGAAAGGCGCAGATACTACACTTCGAAATGGTATGGGTAGCACGGCGATAGATGGTGCAAAGTTAGACTGGACATTTACCAAAGGTATTATCGGTATGCTGCAAATTGAGGTGGACGAAGCAAAGGTAAAAGCGGGGAGAACCAAGGTTATAGAACTGCTCTCTGGGCAACCAAGTAATTCATCCCAATCACACAACTTATGGAAAGTTGTTGCTGCAGGTGACCTATCGGCTATCAAAGATGCTTTGGACGATAGCGTGGATTTAAACGCACAAGATCCGCAATTTGGAAGCACACCATTGTCGTGGGCAGCACTGATGGGGCATACGGAAGTTGTGGCACTTCTCCTTGAACGCGGTGCCGATGTCAATGCTCAGAATCGGGACGGTGCCACGCCGTTGCACTCGGCTGCTTTTCTTGGACGTACTGAGACTGTGAAACTACTGCTTGAAAAGGGAGCGGACCCCAAACTTCGTAATAACACTGGCAGTCCCGCGATAGATGGCGCGAAATTGGATTGGGAACTGAGCAAATTCATCATTGGAATGTTGAAAATTGAGGTGGACGAAGCAGAAGTAAAAGCAGGCAGAGCCGAGGTTGTGAAACTCATCTCTCGCCACAGTGGGAAATAAACACCAGACGGAGGTGGAATGGATGCATAATTCGCAGACCGACCCTGAATCTATTCAGGAGATACCAGTGCCTCGTACAATGACACTGGAGGAATTCCTTGAAAATGACTTTGAGGGTTATGAGTATATAAAAGGAGAATTAGTGCCGATGGCAGCAGCTGCAATTGTACATGGTGAAATAGGATCTAACATCCATTTTCTTTTAGCATCATACGTTCGTGAAAATAAATTAGGACGTTTATATATTGCAGAAACGACATTTCAATTAAGTGATCGGGTAGTAAAGCCTGATATTGCGTTTGTCTCGACAGAGCGGTTGTCAGATGATAAATTAAAAGGATTCTCCGTGGCTCCTGACCTCGCTATTGAGATAGTCTCCCCGACAGATAAGCACTATGATGTTACCGAAAAGGCGTTAGCCTATCTGAAATCTGGAACACGTCTTGTCTGGGTTATCGAACCCGTTGCTAAGACAGTAATGGTCTATCGTTCTGAAACAGATTTCGCGCTGCTGACTTGTGAAGACACACTGACAGGTGAGGATGTGGTCGAAGGATTTACGTGTCCGGTTGCCCAGTTGTTTGAATGATATCCGCCCCTGCACACTGAGTCGCCACGAAAAAAGTTTGATTCTTTTTATGCTATGTGCTAAAATGTTCTTCACGTCAATTTACGAGAGGTTCCCAGTGTTCACATTTTTATTGCGTTTCTCGGCGATCTCATTCTTAGGTTTACATGAGATTTATGGACAAGCGGGCGAGTTTGGTCCGGCAACATTTGATTAACTGAGGTTCTTAACGCATGCGCTTAAAAAAAATCAAAACAGAAATAAAAGATTTCTCCCAATACTTGCAGAGACAGGAAATTTTAGATCGATTTACTGTCCTAACGCAACGGGAAGACAACTGGGATGGTTACGACTCAAAACAGCCAAGGCAGTCAACCTTAGATCATGCCATGGACATTATGGAAGAATTTTTCGATTCTATTACTTCTGAAGGGTATTCATGGCTTAGACCATTCATTTCCAGTGATGAGGATGGTAACGTAACTATAGAATGGTCCGAAGAAAAACGCAGATTACATATTCAAATTGGGGAAAATGAAGCCGAGTATATCCAAGTCTGGGGAGTAAATATTGATACGGAGATGCATGTAGATTTTCTAAGTCGCGACGATTATCTAACACTTTGGGAATGGTTGCTTGATGAATAAAAATGGCTTTATACGAGACGATGAGGTACTCTATCGAAGTGTCCGAGGAAAATTGGAGGAGGAATACTCATACGATTCCAAAGGAAATCTCCAAATTAGTAGTGAAGCCTTTCGCGATAGGAATAGAAAACCATCTGTAGATAGGGCGGAGTTAAGAGGATTTAATCCAGTTTTGGCTAAATTAAGTGACACAGATGGTGTTGTTAGTCTTATGACTGCTGATGTCCGCGCAATAGGAACAGTGAAAACAAAAATCCTGAATGAAGATGTCGTTATTCACGCCGTAGATATCGTTTATGCCCCCACTCCAGAAAATCCTGCCCATTCACAAATTGTTGTAAATCCTGAGTTCTTTGGTTCAAAGAGTAAGCAAAGAAATGTATTCAAATTGCTACAACTTGCCCTTGCGGAACTTGCCGAAAAAAACGGATGGACTTTGGAGCCAAGTGTCCAGTAGATTCATACTTGCAGATATAAAAATTGTATCTACTAAGACCTGCCTGAAGTGATAATCACATACCTACTCTCGCAAAAACTTGGATCTTGTTATACTGTAGAAAATGGAGTACTAAATGGCAAAACAGATTAACTATTCAGATATTTTAGAAACCGGCGATAACGGCATCTATGATATCCAAACACATGCCGCCGGTCCCGAAGGCAGTCTGCCGCTTACAGCAGAAATGCTCCTCAATCGACCGAGTGGGGACGTATTTGGCTTGACTCATAATGCTGCCATGGGTTGGGCACCGACGGAGCTGCGGCGGGAGGAATTCTTGATCCTCAGCACACAAGGCGGAATCCGCGCTCCCGATGGGAGCCCGATCGCACTTGGGTATCATACAGGGCATTGGGAAGTCGGACTTCTGATGCAGGCAGTCGCGCATGAACTGAAAGCACTCGCGGCGATTCCGTTTGCTGGTTATTGTTCCGATCCGTGTGATGGACGCACCCAAGGCACCGTTGGCATGATGGACAGTCTCGCCTACCGCAACGACGCAGCACAAATTTTCCGCCGACTCATCCGTTCCCTACCGACGCGGAAGGGTGTCGTCGGTGTTGCTACCTGTGATAAAGGTTTGCCCGCAATGATGATGGCACTCGCCTCAATGCGGGAATTACCGGCTGTGCTTGTTCCGGGTGGTGTGACGTTGCCACCTACGACAGGTGAAGACGCTGGCAAAATCCAGACGATTGGCGCGCGTTTCGCACATGGTGAGATTAGCCTGCAAGATGCAGCGGATATGGGATGCCGTGCCTGTGCAACCCCCGGCGGTGGTTGTCAATTCTTGGGCACCGCAGCGACTTCACAGGTCGTCGGTGAAGCATTGGGGATGAGCCTGACACATACCGCATTAGCACCCTCTGGACAGAATATCTGGTCAGATATGGGATTGCGTTCGGCACGTGCCGTTGTGAATCTGGCTGCAAAAGGGTTGACAATGAACGATATTGTTACGCCAGAGGCGATTCGGAACGCCATGGTCGTGCACGCAGCATTTGGCGGTTCGACGAACCTCTTATTGCACATTCCTGCGATTGCACATGCCGCTGGACTTGACCGTCCGACAATAGAGGACTGGACAGAAGTGAATCAGAACGTCCCGCGTCTCGTCGATGTCCTACCGAATGGGCCGGTTGGTCACCCAACCGTGAGAGTCTTCCTCGCGGGTGGTGTGCCTGAAGTAATGCTCCATCTGCGTGAATTGGGATGTCTCAACGAAGACGTGCTAACAGCGACAGGCGAAACCCTCGGCAGCAACCTTGATTGGTGGGCAACTTCTGAACGGCGCGAACGCGTCCGAGAGATATTAGAAGAACGCGATAACGTTGTGCCAGACGAAGTGATTCTGAATCCAGATGCTGCACAAACAGCGGGGCTAACAAGCACTGTCACGTTCCCACGCGGCAATCTTGCTCCAGAAGGATCCGTCATTAAAAGCACAGCTATTGACCCAAGTGTCGTTGATGCAGACGGCGTTTATCGGATGACGGGACCGGCGCGTGTCTTTGTTCGAGAATCCGAGGCAATCCAGACCCTCAAAGGACAAACCGAGGACAGCATCCAACCCGGTGACATCATCGTACTGTGTTGCCGAGGACCGCAAGGCACAGGTATGGAAGAAGTCTACCAGTTGACTGCAGCACTCAAACATCTCTCGTTTGGTAAAAATATCGCCTTGATTACGGACGCACGGTTCTCTGGTGTATCGACGGGTGCGTGTATTGGACACGTCGGACCGGAAGCACTTGCTAATGGTCCCATCGGGAAGGTGCTTGATGGCGATATAATTCAGATTGAGATTGATACCCGACGACTGGAAGGGAGTATTGACCTTATCGGGCATGGCAGCGAAAACTTTGGTGCTGCAGCGGGTGAACAGATTCTGGCAGAACGACAGCCTCGCCCGGATCTCTCACCGGATGAAGCGTTGCCAGACGATACACGGCTCTGGGCAGCGTTGCAATCCGTCGGCGGCGGCACATGGGGTGGCTGCGTCTACGATGTAGACGCAATTCTCAATGCCCTGAAATAGTTTTCAGTTATCGGTTATCGGTTATCAGTTTTCAGTGAAGAGTCCCCTTGTGGCAGTTTCGTTTGCTGTATCCGCCACAGAAACCCTCTTTAACTCTCACTGCAAGGTAGACTGATGACTGAAAACTGATAACCATTTTTACTGACCACTAATAACTACTAATGAAATATTGGGCACCGCCGCTTCTGTACATGGCACTCATTTTCGCTATTTCGTCCTTGGAGCAACCACCGCTTCCGATGCCGGAATTCGAGTGGCTGACGATTGACAAACTCTACCATTTTATTGAATATGCCATACTCGGCGGATTGCTAACACGAGCGTTTGTAAAGGCACGCCCCTCAGTAATACCATCACGGTTTGCATGGCACGCGGCGACAGTGCTCTCAATTCTCTATGGGGCAAGCGATGAATGGCATCAGACCTTCGTCCCCGGTAGATTCGCGACTCTCGCAGATTGGGTGGCAGATGTGTTGGGATCAATTGCGGGGGTGCTGGTGGTCTATCTCTATTATAGAAGCAATCAGCCATCAGCCGTCAGCGGTCAGCAAAGACAGAAACGTTCATGAAACGCTTGCGTTTTTGCTGATAGTTGATTGCCGATAGCCGATAGCAAAAAAAGGAACTAATATGCATCCACTTGTTGACTTGAAAGTGCCTGATGGATCCGTCGCTGTTCACTGGTTTGAACAGAGCAGTTTCGCATTGAAAGATCCCGCTGGCACTATCGTCCAAATCGACCCTTATTTTCCGCGTGAACGTCCCGCGGACAGTTTTATTCATACCGAACCACCGCTTGATGAATCGGCACTTCCAACCGACTTCGTTCTCTTAACACACGCCCACGGCGATCACACCTGTCCGGAATCCATCCGCCGCATCTGGGAAACTTCCACAGCGACGCGGTTTGTTGGACCCGAGGAAAGCACCCGCCAAATCTCGTCAGAAACAGATGTCGCCGCAGCGAATATCTCAGAAATTCGCGCTGGAGAATCAGCAACACTTAACGCGCTTACCGTACACGCGGTCTATGCGAAACCCCCCGAAGGCGATGCCTCTGCTGACATAGCACCACCTGACGTTACGCACTTGGGATATGTCGTCGTCAGTAATGGCGTAACCCTCTATTTCAGCGGTGATCCGATTAACAACTTCGCTGAGCATGACGAACTAATTTCAGCCGTCGCAGCACATAAACCGGATGTCGGTTTCTTGACAAATCATCCCACCGAAGGTGAGTTTCCGTTCTACGATGGCTGCGTGAAAATGGCAACGCGGATCGGACTACAGCATGCAGTGCCGGTACATCGTGCCTGCTTCGTCACTCGCGATTACGATCCGAACGAGTGGGCAGATCAGTTTCCAGCAGGCGGTCCCGAACCGCTTATCATTGAAAGAAATTCGCATATTATTTATGAATAGTTTTCGGTTATCAGTCATCAGTTGTCAGTTAAAAGGTTTTGATTAAGTCAAGTATCTCTTTACTGACCGCTGAAAGCCGATGGCTATATTTAAGAGGTATAGATACATACATGGCGTTACAAGAACAAAACACTCCGCTCGTCGGCATTGTCATGGGAAGTGACTCCGACTTGGAGAAAATGTCAGAAGCCGCAAAGGTTTTAGAAGAATTTGAGGTTCCATTCGAGATAACGATCTCCTCCGCGCACCGTTCGCCGGAACGGACAATGGCGTGGACGGAAAAGATTAAAGCAGAAGGTGGAAAGGTCATCATTGCTGGTGCCGGACGTGCAGCGCATCTCGCTGGTGTAATTGCAGCACATACAACGCTGCCAGTCATCGGCGTGCCAATCGACGGCGGACCGCTCAACGGCGTTGACGCGCTCTATGCGACAGTCCAAATGCCGCCGGGTATTCCTGTTGGAACAATGGCAATCGGTTCTGGTGGTGCAAGGAACGCAGGATTATTCGCTGTCCAAATCTTAGCACTCCAAGTGCCAGAACTGGAAGCAAAACTATTGGCATATAAAACGAAATTAAGTGATGGTGTTGCGGAGAAAGCGGAGCGTCTCCAAGAAGTGGGCTACGAGAATTATTAGAGACGATAAACTATGGAAACTTTTGAGTGGCACAACGATACAAAACTGTTTGATATGATGGAAGAGCAGTTATACGCCGCTGTGATTTCGGATGCACTTGATGCAGTCGGATACCGTGAACAGGCACTACGACATACCGTCCGTCCTCTTCATCCAGAGACAGTCGTCGTAGGGCGAGCGATGCCTGTGCTGTGCGTGGATGTCTACGAGATCCCAGACGAACCGTATCAGCAGGAAATCGCAGCGGTGGATAGCCTCAAAGAGAACGATGTGTTTGTCTGCTCTACGAACCAGAGCACCCGTAACTGTATTTGGGGAGAACTCCTCTCAACGGCTGCGCGTGCACGTGGCGCGCGTGGTGCTATCATTGATGGGTTTATCCGAGATGCCCGCCAAATCTTAGCGATGGGGTTTCCTGTGTTCACAACAGGGCTGTCACCAGTTGACTCCAGCGGACGCGGTGATGTGGTTGCTTATAACGTTCCCATTGAATGTGGTGGTGTCACGGTCAATCCTGGCGATATCGTATTCGGCGATGCGGACGGTATCGTTGTTATCCCACAGGTGGTGGAAACAGAGGTGATTGCAGCTGCAGTCGAAAAGGTCAGCGGTGAAAACCGGACTCGCGATGCACTCCGCAACGGAGCAACGTTGCGAGAAGTCTACGACAAATATGGAATATTGTGAGGAATAATCGCTGGTCAAACTTTTGGTAACGTATGTAAGTCCAATTATCGGACAGGATTGGATATACAGAGAGAAACGTTCTTCGTAAAACCCGCCTAAACGAACCGCAAGAAAAATTAAGTAGGAGTTTGAGCTCTTTAGAAAAAGCGCGTAAGCCCAAGCAACGCGCCGGGCTGGATATACGGAAAGGGATGTCCTTCGTAAAACCCGCCTGAACGAACCGCAAGGAAAATTAAAAAAATGATTTATGAATTACGAACATATCAAGTTGTGCCGGGGAAAATGAAAAACCTGAACGACCGATTCGCCAATATCACCGTCCCCCTGTTTGAAAAGCACGGTATGAAAGTCATCGGGTTTTGGGAAACTGCCATCGGTGAGGCAACGACGACAGAACTTATCTATATGCTCGCGTTTGAAGATCTGGGACACTACCAACGCGCATGGGACGCGTTCATAGCCGATCCTGAATGGCAGGAAGCAAAACGCCTGACGGAAGTCGGCGGTCCACTGGTGAACGTGGCGAGTTCAAAGATTATTGAGCCAACTGATTATTCACCATTGCAATAAATAATAGTTCTCGGCTCTCGGTTAATCTCTTGTGGCGGTTGCTTTTCGGGTTACTGCCACAAGACACCTCTTTAACTCTTAACTCTCACGGTGAGGCAAACTGATAACTGACAACTATCTCAAAATGGCAAGTTTTCCAATCTGTTCGATCCGGCGTTCATCCGCCGTAAGGGCAATGACGCGGTACAGATATACGCCGTTAGCACACCGCACCCCTATTTCATCTCTCCCATCCCAATAAGTTTCGTTGACCCCCCGGTTTGCGCTGGCATCGTCAAGCGTACGAAGGAGCCTACCGTTGACACTATAAATTTTGATTGTGACGGTATCTGGTGCTTGCGCGAGATAATAGGTGAAAAAGGTCTTTCCATCATGTGTCGGGTTCGGGACGTTGAAAACCTCGCTGAGTGTGATCTCCTCATTTAAGATGAAAGTGGTAACAAGTTCTGCTGCATTTTCGCTGGTATCCGCAGCGGTGATATGGAGTTGATACTCTCCATTCGCGAGATCCGGGGCATAAGTGATAGCGGCGTTTGCAGGGGCAGCTGGATCGAAGGTTTCGGTGTAATCGCTTGCGTGTAGGGGCGAGGTGACCTCGCCCCTACGACCGAAATTGAGACGAAAAGCAGTTTCATCAAGGGCACTATCGTCAGTAAGGGTAATCTTGAAGCGGGGCTGCTCTGTAAGTTCAGTGCCATCTATCAGCGGTTCATCAAGCGGTTCTCGTGTCGAACCTGTACCGGGAGTCGTGAACCGGATGTCAATAGTCGGCGGTGTGAGATCAGGGGCTTCAGTGACAAAAAACCTATAGGTAACGATCTTTTCGTCACCACCAATGGCGTTTCCATTGAAATCCTGAGCTGTAATGTTGAAGGTATACTCACCGGGAAACAGAACCGGTTGGTAATCGATTGGCACAGTTTGAGTGCCACCTTGTGTACGGAGTTCGTAGTCGGTGAGCAACTCAAAAGGGCCACCATCCTTTCGTCTACTGATTGTGAGGAAGTCTGTATCAATACCGTTTGTATCTTGCAGCACAATAGAGATCTTCGGGCGCGGTGGAATCACACTACCGGTCTGCGGTTGGAGACCATCCAACCATATACTGAAGGTAGGCGGTTCGGTATCGGTACTCCGCATTAAAGCGAACCGTGTGAGTTCACTAACGTCTGCTGTAATAGTTCCGACTTGTGCACTACTAAATTTCACCTTATCGCCGAACTCAAAGTTTTCAGAACTTCCGGTGACAAGAATATCCAATCCGAGGTGATTCAGGAAAAGTCTCTCATTTACCTTGCCTCGGATTTTGACACCGTTAGGGTAATGGACGGGTTCGCTGGAAGCATCGCGGATTTCATAGCGCTCGACACCGGTAAAAAAGATAAACCAATCGCCCACCTCAAATTCTCCTGCGGGTCCAGGGCGCACATTCACCGTAGCGTTACCGTTGCCGCGATTCGCGTTCCATATATCAGTCAGGATGACATCGCCTTCCCTGTTATAGTCGGTTTCAAAAACGAGAGCATCGGCAAATTCAAAGGTGTAATTGACACCCAGAGGTGTGCTTTCTTGCCTCGGAATCCGTAATTCCAAACCAAACCCTTCTTCCCTGAACGGGTTGTCCAATTGCCCAGATTTATCAAGCTTTTGGAAGAAAGCCTCCCCTTTGCGCTTGAGAAACACTTCGTATTCAAAATCATCTAAAAAAAGCAGTGCCCAAGTGCCAGCAGGCGTAAGATTTGGGTTGATGCTGATAGCAGATGCCTCCAATTCCTGCTCGCTTGCATTCTCCATCTGCGTTGGGGTGACGTAGTTCTCAAGCAGAAAGTCGCCTTCAGGAGTGTAGCTAATCTGTGACGTCAAACGCCGCCACGCTGAGAAATCAGCTTGCCACGCATAGATTGCCAACTGATCCGCAAGTTCCGCCAGTGCCGTTTTAAATGCCGGATTATCATCCTGAAGTAAGGTCTCTTCGCGGACGGTGTCTTCCAAAGCACTCACATCAAAGCGAAGTTTGACTTCGGCGGGTTTTTTAAGTTCTGTTTCCCCCGTGCGAAAAGCAGGCTCGTAATACTGCGCGACGTCAGTTCCCTGACGAATGAGACCACGCCGCAGAGCAGCGACGCGCGGAATCGGTGCGAATTGGAGATCCGGTTGAGACGGATCGGTAGGTCCCTGTGAAGAAACAGAAAGTGGAATACCTGTCTTACTCTGCGGTTCAGCGTCGAGCGCGCCCGTGGGGAAATCGATGTCAAACACCCTATCCAAACTAAACGCTGTTAATTCCTCCTGCGGTTTATAGTTAAACTCATTGACAATAAAGGAGACGTGTTGCTTGTTATCAAACTGACGCGCTTCTTGAACGTTTCCACGGATTTCGTCCTCAATCTCCGGATCATCCGGGTCCGCAAGGACGTAAATCTTGTGGACACCTGTTGTGAGAGGTTTGTCGAGGTCTAAGATTGCAGTTGTGCGCTGCAACACGTGCGTGCCGTCTGACCAATCGGTGATTTTGACGGTTACGCGCCCTATGATGTCGGCACCCTCATCAATTACGCCATCTCCCTCTGCATCAGGATTTCCTTCGGCAAAAACTACCTCAATATCTGCAAGAACGGCGCGACCACCGGTGTTGATAATTTCTGCGACAAGTTGGTAGCCATTTTTTTTCTTATCAAACGTATATTGGATAGGTGCTCTGTCCGCCTCATCCGTGCCGATTGCTATGTTAGGACCTTCCGGCACTCTGACGATGTTGCGCTCCGTTTTTGATGGAATAGCGATTTGATGCCCCGTGCTATCGGTGATACGGAGCCGATAACGGACCTGCCGTCCACCATGTGGAAGTGGAATAAGTCTTTCAAGCTCATACCATTGCCCACCCAGCGGCACATCGCCGAGAGGCGCGCGGGCAGGGACCATCCGTATTACATCGTCTTCAAAGTTAGCCGTATCATCCCACAAGATATCTATGCTCCGTATGCCTCCCGGTCCTTTGTCATCAACGACGAGCACACTGATATTAAGCGTGTCCGTGACTTTAATATCAAGCGTTTCTCGGATGTCGTGTACGACCGGTGTATCGACCCAAAAACGGGTGCCTCCGACAGCAGCGCGCGTCTCGTCATAGGCGAAGATACGCGCGACACCGCCCCCGGGTCGTGCGCTATTTGGAACATCAATGCGAATAGTCCCGTATTCTCCCTGCCAGATTCTGCCACGAACACGCGATGTGAGGTCGTTGTTAAGATCGTCGTCAAAATTATTTGCGAAGACCCCAAAAGCAGAGAGTGATTCCGTACTAAAATCGGATGCCCGTGTGAAGGTACCTGTTCCTGTACCACCTATCTCTGAATCCTCAATCGTCCCGACCTCATTCGCCTTGATGACAATTTCATGTCCATCATTGAGGGCGATGCGCTCCAATTCGACCTTTATATCAAGTTCAGGGCGCGCGAGGCGGGACGCTGGATCACCGAAGAGCGTATATTGCTCCGTGCCGGGGATCCACTGCTGATTCCGAATGCGGGTCATAAAACTAATTTTCGCATCGGCAACGATGTGTCCCACCGTTGGTGGAAGTTCGCCGCCACCCTCAATAACAAGTTTTGGTTCACGACCAACCCCGAAAAAGGATTCAAACAGATCTTTGTCAAACTCGGCATTCGCTGTTCCATAAGTTAGCCGTGTTGCCGAGAGTGTTGCAATCGCACCGTATTTTCCCAACATAAATTGCTCGCTGAGGCAGAAGTTTCCAACCTCTTGAGGTTTATCAAATTGTCCATTAAGACAGGTCGTGGTAATAACAAATGGAAGGTATCGGTTCCGTAAAGTGATGACATCTTCACTCCGAAAAATAGACTCATCCGCCCACGTTTGTATCCCGCCGTGTCCAGTATACTCAATAGCAAGCGCACCCCTACTAAGTGCCGAGCGAATTAAGGCACGGGTGCGTTCCGGACTTTTAAGCCTCCTGAGATAGATTTGGCGGGTATCATATCCGACCGGTATAATATCTCGTATTAAGTCATTGCGTGATGCTTCAAAGACCCCATCGCCTGGGTTGTCTGTGTTATCATCTGCGACTTGAATCAAGGTGCCTTGCCAAAGCCCTGTTTGAAGATTTTTCTCGTAGTTGATGATCTTTTCAACCATCGTCGCTAGGTCTTCCGGGGTTTGAACAGAGAGCCTCCCAATGAGCATATCAGGGAGTGGGTCCTCACCACTAATGTTGACGAATCGGTGGTCCATGGCAGTTTCACCACATTCGGGTGCCCATCCGTGGTATGTCGGCACGAAGATCGGATAAAGGTTATATGTCTTCCTATCTTCTCGGTAGAGTTTGACGATGGCATTCTTGTAATCGTAGTGGGCATCTCCGACGAGCAGAACATAAGTTGGGGCAGGCTGTTGCCAACTGGTATAGGCATATCGGAGGAATTTCTGGATCGCAAGGGGGTTAAAGACTCCATCGCTGAATTCATCATAGATATCGTCAATATCAACGACCATGGTTGTCAAACCTTGTGAACGCCGAAATTCAACGAGCGGTTGGATACCGTCGGCAAAGGTTGGATGCGTAATGACAACGTAGTCGGCTTGGTTAGAAGGGTTACGCAACGGCGTTGGCGGTGTTGGAACAAGGGCATTGATGCTCCGGTAAGCGGAACGACTAATGACGAAATAACGCGTATGCCGCCCGACCGTATCCTCAAAAAGAATGTTATGACCGGCACCGACACGGGAAACCTCACCACCAGTGAGTTTACTCGCAATGCCGTTCTCATTAAGTTGATATACGTCGATGGTGCCATTGTAGATATTTTCGACGCGATATTGGACTTTGCCCCGTTTGCGAGGTTCGGTAGTAGTATTGAATTCAAGACGATTGCCATCTGCCCGAAAGTTTCGCCAATAATCAAACTCATACCAATCGAGATAGAAGTCGTAGAATCCCGGAGACGTGCGGTTGGCATCCAGTGCTTCAATACGTATAACATTTACTGGTTCATTATGGATACGCGCCTGTGGAATACTGCGGACTGCAGTCGGTGAACCTTGACGCTTCCATTCGACATTCTTACCGAGTCGATTGTTGTTGAAACTGATACGCGCTCTGTGAAGTGCAGCCCCTCTACGGGAAGCCCCTTGAAACCTGATACGCAAGGTGGCGTTCAAGGCGGCGTTACGATCAATTTGAAGCCGCGGTACTGCCTCAGGCAGTTCTATGTTGTTGAAATCCTTAGTGTTTCCACCGCGGAAGGCAACCCAGAAATAGTGGTCGGCAAGTTCGGACTTAATATCGTTACCAGCTAAGACATCATGAAGTCTATTCTCTTCAAATCGGATACGTGTTAAAAACGCGCTTGGTGCTATTAAGTTTGGGGACAGCGGCGTTGCATCCCGTTCTTCAACACGAGATGTTTCAAGGTTTCCAGCACTTGACTCTCCTCGCAAAGCGAAATGGAGCCAATAAACGTTTGTGTCGGTAAATTTGTTGTCAGACAACGCGCGTCCGTAAAAGACGATCTGCTCACCCCTGTCGAGTATATCGTTTCCGTTCTCATCAAAAACATAGATGCCCCGTTTTTGTCCGCCGCTTTCCAATCGAAGGGTATCAAGATTGATGTCCTCCGGTTCAATACCAGCAGATGCTTTGATCTTATTATAAGTAATGCGATAGAGATCCGTTCTGATAATGGGAATTTTGAAACGATACGTGTTCGTTGTCAATGTAGGTGCTTTAGGAGCACCGCCGCCTCGGGAATTACCGTAGGGTGCCAACCGCTGGCTGCGCCACGGTTTTGCTTGCTCGTAGTTTCGCAACGTTCCCTGAAACATTTTCTCAAAGGTGGGAGAGGTCCTTGGGAAAGTGGAGGGTGCAGCAGAAACGGTTCTGCCAACAGGAGTGTCATTGCCCGTTCCTGAGAACGGCGGGAAATCGATACGGAACGTCACAGACGCGTAAATTCTCAACTGCTTTGTTTCTGGATTGTATTGAACCGGGTTGATTTGCAGACTCGCGATACGCTGTTCGCGCACAAAACCGACCGGAATAACCTCTACAAGTTGCGTCGGATAAAACCCTTGCGAAGTTCGAGGGTTCATCGTTAGCGTAGGGTAAATCGGATCGTCGGGCGTGACACGGATATTTTCAACGTTTCTTATCTCCGGACGCGCCTGAATGACAGTGACGACCGGTGTTCCAGCAACAGGGATTCCGATGCGTTGTGCGTAGATAGGGAGACGCGGTTTGCCTACGTCAAGCGTCCAATCTGCACCCGCAAAATGAATTTCGGAAATGGCTGTCGGCTGTCGGCTATCAGTTAAGAGACTTTTGGTCTCCATCTCGGTCTTCTCTTGGTTTTCGATTGCCGATTGCCGATTGCTATCTTGCTGACTGCCGACGGCTGATGGCTGACGGCTATTTACCTGAAGTTCCGGGAGTGTGAAGCGTGCCGTAAGCGTATCGGTTGTGGTGGCAAGAATCTGAAGCGGTGAGCCGGACTGTGTCTGTGCTACAGAAACAGATGTTGAGACAACTGCGAATATAAGAAATATGATTAAAAAAACTTGAATCTTTTTCATGCTTTTAATAGTTATCAGTTATTAGTACGATTTTTCTGCGAAAAATCTTTCAGTTTTCAGTTAAAGAGTTTCCTATGGTAGCCACGGAAACCTCTTGTAACCGACAGCTGACCACTGATAACCTACAACCATTCCTCAAGGCAAATGTTCTATAGTGTTCTATTAAGTGTATCTACAGCGGATTTTAATTTATAATTTTACGAGTTGTGAAGCGCAGTTGAGTGCTGCCACCAAACTATTTTCACTCGCGATCCCCTTGCCAGCTATGTCAAACGCAGTACCGTGATCCACACTCGTACGGACTATCGGTAAACCCAAGGTGACATTCACAAGATCACCAAATCCAAGAAGTTTTATCGGGATATTGCCTTGATCATGATACATAGCGATAACAGCGTCCCACTCACCTTGGCTCGCTTTGACGAAAAGTGCGTCAGCCGGGAGCGGGCCATCTATGGTACCAGGGTGTCCGTCTGTTTGTAACTGTTTGATAGCTGGACGAATAAAGTGCTCCTCCTCTTTTCCGAACATCCCCTCTTCACCTGCGTGTGGGTTCAGTCCAGCAACGACAAGTCGCGGTTCGGAGATACCGCAGCGCACCAGCACCTCCTGAGTGACACGAATAACCTCCACGATTCTTTGGACGGAAAGGTATTTCGGCACGTCAGTCAATGCGATGTGATTCGTCACGAAAGAGACTGCAAAAGTAACCTTGTTGTTGGCATTGTTAGTCTGTTGGGACATCAATGCCTCAGGTGTGCAGAGCATCATCGCCACATTGGAGGCATTCGTAAAGTCAGCAAGCATTTCCGTGTGTGCCGGATAGGGTATCCCTGCGCGGTGTATAGCCGCTTTGCATATCGGGGCAGTTGTGATCGCGTCAATCTCACCTTGCATTGCCAGACGCACCCCGGTTTCGATCACTTTGACAGCAGCGGCACCCGCGCGTGCATCTATAGTACCAACCGAAATATCCTGAGGGGATATCGAAGAGGCATCAAGAACATCAATTGTCCCGTGTTTTGCACTTGCCTGTATTGGCGTTTCAATGATATTGAGTTTTAATTCTGATGTACCGGGGAGTGCTGTGAAGCGTGAACAGGCATCCTGAAAAATGGCAGGGCTGCCGATGACAATTGGTTGACACAGCGAATAGACACTTTTGTGTGCAAGTGCCTTGACGATGATTTCGGGACCGATGCCAGCCGCGTCCCCCATCGTTATCCCAATTGTTGGTTTATTCGCGGTGCCCGGCGTGCTTGTTCGGTGCGCAACGGCTTCGGATTGGATCTGGACCTCTGTGCGAATCATTTTTTTAATTTACCTTGCGGTCAATCAACCCAGATTGGAACGAAACATCCCTTAGAGAATCCAAACCTCTCGTTGTTCGGTTTTTGGAACTTTGGTCAAAGCACCGTAGGGGCAGCATCTGTGTAGCGGTTCAATCAGGAGATAGGGGTTACCTAACCCCTACGGATTTAATTGACGATAGAGTGTTGCGGCACGCGCGCGCGAGACATTTCCAGTAGGTAGTTCAAGAACCTCATATTCAGATTCAGCAGCCTCCACGATATCTGCTGGATGCGCTTCTCCAGCAGAGGGCGTGGGTCCCGGTAAGCGAATAACGTCTCCAACAACGAGCATCTTTCCCGCTTTCGCAACGTGTCCGTTGACACTGACCGCACCTTTACTACAGAGGGTATTGGCTATTGTCCGCCGTTTTACAAGGCGGCTAACTTGCAGAAATTTGTCTAACCGCATTTTTTTAGGGTTGTCAGTTATCGGTTAAGAAGTAGCTTGGTTTAGTCAGCACGCTCTTCAACTGACGACTGATTACTGAAAACTGGTAACCACTTTACACTGGTGGCTGGGTGGCGACTGGTACTTCCACCGGGGCTTCGGCTTCCACGATGGGATCTGTCAGTGCTTGTTCCAGTACTTGCGTCATATCGTTGACTTTGTGGAAACGTATAGCGTCCCGAATCTCGGCCGGTATGTCAGCCTCATCCTTCTCATTGTCCTCAGGGATAATAATGTTGAAGATGCCGTTGCGATAGGCAGCAAGTGCTTTCTCCTTCAAGCCACCGATCGGTAACACTCTACCGCGGAGCGTAATCTCTCCTGTCATAGCAACATCTTTGCGGACAGACTTTCCTGTTAGCGTAGAGAGAATCGCCGTCGCGACGGTAATTCCAGCAGAGGGACCATCTTTCGGCACAGCACCTTCCGGAATATGGATATGGATATCCTGTTGTTCAAACCGATTGTCGGAAAGTCCAAAAGATTCTGAGCGGGAGCGGATATAGGCAACAGCGGCTTGAACAGATTCACGCATCACTTCCTGAAGTTGTCCTGTCATATTTAGTTTGCCTTCTCCCTGCATCGTTGTCGCTTCAACAGACACAATATCGCCGCCGATTTGGGTCCATACCATACCTGTAGCGACACCGACTTCATCGCGTTCCTCGGCTTTGGTGCGCGTCCACTTAGCGGGTCCAAGATAGTCACTCAAATTCTCAGGCGTTACTTCAATATTCAGATCCGGGGTCTCGTCGGTGACGATTTGTCTGGCAACCTTACGCATGACAGTAGTGATGGTGCGTTCAAGATTCCGAACACCAGCCTCACGCGTGTACTTATGAATCATCTCAAAGAGGGCTTCGTCTGTGAAGGTGATGTTATCACCTGAAAGCCCATGGCGTTCAAGTTGTTTCGGGATGAGTCCATTCGGTGTAAACGTAGCGATGTTATGCTTCTCAAAATCGGTATAACCCGGTAATTCAATAATTTCCATCCGGTCCTGAAGCGCGGGCGGAATTGTGACACGGGTGTTAGCCGTTGTTATGAACATAACATCGGAAAGATCAAATGCGATATCCATGTAATGGTCGCGGAAAGTGGAGTTCTGCTCTGGATCCAGTACCTCAAGGAGTGCAGACGCAGGATCGCCTCGGAAATCTGAGCTGAGTTTATCAATCTCATCGAGCAGGAACAGTGGATTTTTCGACTTGACATCGCGAAGTCCCTGAATGATACGTCCAGGGATTGCTCCAATATAGGTACGCCTGTGTCCTCGGATCTCTGCTTCATCTCGGACACCACCGAGTGACATTCTGACGAATTTTCTACCTGTCGCCCGGGCAACCGATTTACCGAGCGAGGTTTTTCCGACCCCCGGGGGACCAACGAGGCAGATAATAGGTCCCTTGAGGTGTTTGACAAGTTGTAGAACGGCGAGGTATTCCAACACGTTTTCTTTCGGTTTTTCCAATCCGTAGTGGTCTTCGTCAAGTATTCGTTGGGCTTCGGGAAGTTGGAGTTGATGTTCGGTGCTCTCTTTCCAGGGCAGCGCGAGTATCCAATCCACATAAGTGCGGATAACACCGGACTCAGCGGACTGCGGGGGTATCTGTGCAAGTCGGTCGAGTTCCTTAAGTGCCTTTTCCTCGGCTTCCTCGGACATTCCGGCATTTTTTACTTGTTCTCGGAGTTCATCGACCTCGGCAATATCATCTCTACCAAGTTCTTTCTGGATAACCTTCATCTGCTCCTGAAGGTAGAATTCGCGATGTGTCTTCTGAACGGATTCGCGTACCTGATTGTGAATATCATCGCGGAGTTCATTCCGTTCCAATGCCTCGCTCAGAAACTGAATGACGAGTTGCAACCGTTTAATCGGGTTAAGCTCTTCAATGGTGGCTTGGCGTTCCGATGCTGTGAGGTTGAGAAACCCAGCGATCGTATCCGCGAGATGTCCAGGTTCTTCTTGCTCCTTAATAGCACGTTTCACCTCTTCCAATGTTAAAACATGGGGTTGTGAACTTTGCGTTTGCTCCTTCTGCCGTGTTTTTGCGTAGTCATTGAAAAGTTTTTTCGTATCCTTCATCAGAGACTCGGCGGCACTTGCTAAACCTATCTCCTCATAAACGACTTGGACATCTGCTTTCAAAAAGTCATTAGTCTTTATATAGCCGAGAACAATCGCGCGATGTTCTGCAGCGATGGCGATACGGATTGTGCCGTCACCGGGTTCATAAGATTCAATGATATTTGCGATGGAACCAATGGTGCGGAGGTGTTCCGGGGTTGCTTCTGCTCCTTCTTCCAACGCTATTTTTTGGTGGAGCAGGAGTATCCGCTTGTTTGACCGAAGCGCAGCATGCGTTGCCTGGACTCCCGTTCTACGGGCGACAATTAAAAGAGATCTCGTCCTCGGAAAAGGAGAATACCTATCGAAATCCGGGGGCAAATCAATAACCGGCAAACTTATCGTTTCGTATTCTTGTGTTGCTGTCGGATTCATAATTCTTATCCTTTATGGTTGTCAGAGGGAATGGTTATCGGTTGTCAGTACGATTTTTCCGATGAAGTTTAATAAAATATTTGGGTAATTCTATGTTCCTCTAAACCCGGTAGGTGCGGTTTGCAACCGCACCGGACTTCCACAAAAAATTACCCGATTAAATTCTTAATCTTCATGTGAAAAATCTTTCAGTCTTCAGTTAAAGAGAAGAGTAAAGCCTTAAAGGAAGCCTCTTACTCTTAACCGATAACTCTCACTGCGAGGCAAACTGAAAACTGACAATCAGTACTACGATACCTATTATGCAGTTTTAAGTGCTTCGGATTTTCTATAAGTCAGTTGCGGTGGCTCACTCTTACGCACGGAATCTTCAGTAACATGGCACGCTTCAACATCGTTAAGCGACGGGAGGCGATAGAGCGTATCGAGCATAATCTTTTCAAAGACCGCCCTCAACCCGCGCGCACCGGTTTCGCGTTCAATCACCTCATCCGCGATAGCGGTTAATGCTTCATTAGTTGTGTGGAATTGCACACCTTCATAAGCCAAAAGATGCCGATATTGTTTCACCAGAGCGTTCTTAGGTTCCGTGAGGATCCGAACGAGTGCCTCAGCATCCAATTCGTGAAGCGTTGTGACAACTGGGAGTCGTCCAATTAACTCCGGTATAAAACCGTATTTAATGAGATCTTTCGGCGTTGCCTGAGCAAAGATTTCATGAATCTTTGTCTCGCTCTTCGGTTGGATAGGCGAACCGAAGCCAATACTTTGCTTGCCGAGCCTATCCTTAATCACATTTTCTAACCCGATAAAGGTCCCGCCACAGATGAATAATACCCGCTTGGTATTAACCTCAATCATCTCTTGGTGTGGATGCTTCCTGCCACCGCGTGGTGGGACATTCGCTGTTGTGCCTTCAAGAATCTTAAGAAGTGCTTGCTGAACGCCTTCACCGGAGACATCACGCGTAATTGATGGATTTTCGGATTTTCGCGTAATCTTATCAATCTCATCAATATAAATGATACCTGTTTCAGCACGCGCTACATCACCATCTGCAGCTTGGACGAGTTTCAAGATGATATTTTCGACATCCTCACCGACGTACCCCGCTTCCGTCAGCGTTGTTGCATCGGTGATAGCGAATGGCACATCCAAAACTTTAGCAAGGGTTTGGGCAAGGAGCGTTTTCCCGGTGCCTGTTGGACCGATGAGTAAAATATTGCTCTTGTCCAATTCAACGTCATGGGTTGTGCTGCTGCTGTGGTGTAATCGCTTGTAGTGTGTGTAAACTGCAACAGCTAATGTTTTCTTAGCATCTTCCTGACCTATTACATATTCATCAAGTTTCGCTTTAATTTCTGCAGGTGAGGGGGGTTCTCCAAGTGTGCCTTGTTCATTTTTTGTTTGCGAGCGTGCTGTACCTGCAGTATCAGTTTCCGTTTTCTCACGCGGACTGCTGCGTGTTTGTGAAGATTGGCCTTGAAAATCGCCAGATTCCTGCTGTTCGCGTCTCTCTTCGCTTTTAAAGTCATCCATAGCAAAATCGATGCTACCATCCGGCCTGCGAGCGAGAACGTCATTACAAACATCGATACACTCAGCAAGACATTTTTCGCAGATATTCGCCTCAAGTCCATTAAAGAGTCTTTCTACTTGTGTATTATCACGTCTACAAAATGCACATGAAGCGTTATCCGCCGTAGATGCTGATAAGCGGACGATACATTCAACACAAATATTTGCTTCTCTACCTTGGAGGAGTCGTAGACGGATCTGTGTACTGTCTTGGAGACAAAAAGAACAAGACACTTCACGATGGGCGGATTGTGACATTGAGATTTTCCTTTTTTTGTGGCTATCAGCTGTCAGGGCGATTTTTTTTCAAAAAATCTTTCAGCCGTCAGTTAAGAGGTTATCGTTTAGTAAAGCCTCTTTCTTTGCTGACTGCTGAATGCCGATGGCTATTCCCTCTCTGTGGCACGTTGCGAGACAACATGGTCAACGAGACCGTATCCAAGTGCTTGCTCGGCAGTCATGTAAAAATCGCGGTCGGCATCGGTAGCGATCTTTTCAACATCTTGGCTGGTATGCTGGGCTAAAATAGCGTAGAGCCGATCTCGCTCCTGTAAGATTTCTTGGGCATGGATGCTAATATCGGAGGCTTGACCACCGATACCACTTGCCATCGGCTGGTGAATCAATGCTTTCGCATGCGGTAAGGCGTAGCGTTTGCCGGGTGCCCCCGCAGCGAGTAAGATAGCTCCCATACTATACGCTCTACCCAAACACCACGTCTGTACATCTGCCTTGATATACTGCATCGTATCGTAAATCGCTAAACCTGCGGAAACCGAACCGCCGGGTGTGTTAATATAGAGCACAATATCTGCATCAGGGTCCTTACCCTCAAGAAAAAGCATCTGTGCTGTTACGATGTTTGCAATAACGTCATCATCAATCGGCGTGCCGATCATGATAATTCTATCTTCCAGCAGACGAGAATAAATATCATACGACCGTTCGCCCCGGCTGGTTTGTTCAACGACGATAGGTACAAGATTCATATTTTTTAGTAGTTTTCAGTTATCGGTTGTCAGTTTTCAGTTACTTTGTAATTCACCTGCTACCTCTTTTAATTTACGACCCCAATGGGGCTTTCGCATAAGAAGAAAGTGTAAGCAGATCAAAACTCCAAAACTGATAACTGATAACTGATGACTGACAACTATTATCAGGCAATTATGAGTGACTGTTTAGCAGATGCTCGGTGAATCAGGAACTGATAAATTTTTTCGTGTTGTAACCGCCCGCGGAAATCCTCCAATCGGTTGCTTGATTTCAGCAAGGTGGCATATTTTTGAGCGTCGCGGTTCTGTTGTTCGGCGGCACGTCGAATTTCATATTCCAATTCATCGTCAGACACGGAAATTCCTTCCGCTTCGGCAATTGTCTCGAAAATCCATGACTGTTTTGTTTGTTGAATGACATCCCGACGCAAATCTTCCGGTAGCGTATCCATGTCAATTCCAGCTTCTTCAGCGCTTCTACGCTCGGTCGCGAGTTGCTGTTTCACGTTTTGAAGCGTCTGCTCGACATATTGATCGACTAAGGGTTCTGGAATCGTAATCTCGGTTTTTTCAATGAGTTGCTCCAACAACTCTACCTTCTGTTTATCAACGTGTATACTTGTCGCCTCTTCAACGAGATTGTTCCATATCATTCCATAAAGTTGAGAATAATTTTCGTAACCGAGGTCCTTCGCGAACTCGTCATCCAACGGAGGAAGATGCTTTTCCGTGATAGCGTGCAGTGTTATTTTATATTCGGCAGACTTACCGGCGAACTCTTTGACACTGTGTTCTTGAGGAAATTCAATATCTACAGTTTTTGTCTCTCCAATTTGCATGCCAAGCAACGCCCGTTCAAGCTCTTCGTGTAAAGTGCCAACGCCGAGTTCTACATCAACATCTTGTCGCGACTCGGTGTCGATGTGCTTACCATCAAGTGAGCATTTCCAGTCTACACGGACACAGTCTTTTTCCTGGACCGAACGTTCAACCTCAAGCGGTTCATAAGTCGCAGATTGTGCCTGCAATTGTGTAATATAGACATCAACATCTTCACGCGGCACATCAATAGGATTTTTATCGGTCTCGAGTTCTTCATAACCTGGGAGGCTGATATTGGGGCGAATGTCTACGGTGGCTGAGAATGTGAGAGGTTCGTTTTCCTTGACTTGCAATTCGTCAAGTGACGGTGTGAAAGTAGGCTGTGCCAATGGGTTTAAGTTTTCGTTATAGATTGCGTCTTCGTAAGCAGGAATAACGAGATAGCGAATGGCTTCGCTACTGACATACTCAGGAAATCTCGATTTGAGAATCGTTATGGGAACGCGCCCCTTCCGAAAACCGGGGATGGAGACTTGGGTGCGCAACGACTCATAAGTTTCTTCTAATGCTGCATTAACGTCTTCAACAGGAACCTCTATGTCCAGACGGACTCGCGTGGTGTCTAACCTCTCAATTTGAACTTTCAAGTTTTTTTGTCCTCACGCTAAGCATTCAAAACCCGAATACTTTCAAAATTAAAATTAACTTTATATCCGCCGTTCTTCCAGAACGCTAAAGTAAGCACTTTAGAAATCCATCCTGTGCTCCCAGGTCCGGTGGGTGCGGTTTGATAAAGTTTAATTGTTTAAATCGGTAATTCTAATTCGCCCAGGTCCGGTAGGTGCGGTTTGGAACCGCACCGGACTTCCATAAGAAATTACCGAATTAATTTTTTTATTCTTCATGAACCGCATCGGAACTGAAAAGGGGTGTACGAGATTCTTATGTTATTGGAATTGTCCAATTCTGCCCCTTCTAATTTACTGAAGAGACAAAAGCCCGCCACCCTCAAATACGACGATGGGCGAGGAGGGACTTGAACCCTCACGAGGCGTAACCCCAATAGATCCTAAGTCTATCCTGTCTACCAAATTCCAGCACCCGCCCGCCCGCATTATGTAAAAAAGCGCTCTGTGACACGAAAGATGCGCCGTGAAGGAATCGAACCTTCAACCGCCTGATTAAGAGTCAGATGCTCTGCCGATTGAGCTAACGGCGCGCCTGCCAATTTCTGCTATTATCGTAGACGCGATGTATGCCCACTATTATTGAGAAGCACCTACTCGCTAATGCGCTCTCGAAGCACACTCAGCATCTAAAAAAGATCCGCGTCCGGAGGGACTCGAACCCCCAACTTATAGTTCCGAAGACTATTGCTCTATCCAATTGAACTACGGACGCTTATGAAGGTGGATGATGGGATTTGAACCCACGCCCACTTGATCCACAGTCAAGTGCTCTACCCCTGAGCTACATCCACCACATTTCGATTCTTCATTGCACAGTCTGAAAAGCACGCCTAGCAGGAATCGAACCTGCAACCTACGGATTAGAAGTCCGTTGCTCTATCCAATTGAGCTATAGGCGCTCGTGTTAAAAATTCTGTTCGTTCTGAATCGGGGCGAGAGGATTCGAACCTCCGACCTTCTGCTCCCAAAGCAGACGCGCTAGCCGGGCTGCGCTACGCCCCGAAATGCTTTTAATGCAGACCTACCAACGACAGATGAGGGGGTAACAACTGCGTCTACACGTATAATGTACACTTGCCAATTGCCCTTATATTTGCCGTTAGAATTGTTTAAATTATACACCATCTTTTCGCGTTTGTCAAATTAAATGTAAAAATTCTTGTCCCCATTTAGACATCGCGTAGACATCGCGCCTTGCGATAAACAGCGGAGATTTATACCCAACTTCAATACAAAATTAGCACGATTTTCCAATCTTTCTGGCAGATTGGAAGGTCGGTTCATTCCTAACGCATGCCTATATCCTCTGAAAACGAGGATGTTGAACTGATCCAACGCGTCCTTTGCAAACCGAATCACCATATCGCTTGAAAATGAGTGTTTAGAATTCTGAATTTTGAAACTTGTCTAAACCTATTTACGATAATTATGTCAAACAATCGGAATAAACACTTTTAATTCACAATAAACACACAAAAAAGTTCAGGAGGAAACATGCGTTTACAGGAGGAAACATGCGTTTAATTGAAGGGCTATCTATTGGAATCTCCGCGATTCGCGCAAATAAGATGCGCTCTTTACTAACAATGCTGGGTATTATCATCGGTATCGCATCCGTGTTGGCGATGATTGCCATCGGTGACGGTGCCAAAGAAATTGTGATACAAGATGCACAGAAAATGGGCGGCGCAACCCGAATTACACTGTACCAGACATCATACAAGCGCGTAAATAACAGATGGGTTCGCATCCGTAGCAATGAATACATGGAATACGAAGATGCGTTGGCTATTGAGGCAGAATGTCCATCTGTGAGCGTAGTCACGCCTCGAATTGCGGATTGGAGAGGCGTGTTGATTCAAGGCCCAGACGGTAGTGAAACCCGTGCTGGCTATAACGGTGTAGATGCCAGTTATACAACCGCAATGGATTGGGATGTTCAAGAAGGGCGCTTCATTACAGATGAGGATGTCGAGAACGCTGCACGAATCTGTGTTTTAGGAGATGAACTCGCTACTGAGTTGTTTGGCATTCAATCTCCTATAGGACAGGAAATCAAAATTGTCAAAAGAATTAGCTACCGCGATCAATGGGGACGGAGAACGAGAAGGCGGTCCACCGAACGTCTCACGGTTGTTGGCACATTCATGCCGAGGGGCACAAGTCTCCAGTTCGGGTGGAGTTACGATAACCTCGCCTTTATCCCTGTGTCAACTGTGCAAGAGCGTTTCACGGGTGACGATGAGGTGGGGAGTATTATGGTTTTTGCCAATAATGTTGACGCTGTTCCCAAAGCCATTGAAGAGGTGAAAACCGTCATCAGAAAACGACATAGGAACCAAGATGATTTCGTTAGAATTCGGGCGATGCGTTCAGGCATGGCACAGTTAGAGAAAATCAGCAAGATGATTAAAATCGCCTTGGGTAGTATCGCTGGCTTCTCACTTCTCGTTGGGGGCATCGGCATTATGAATATGATGTTAGTCGCTGTTACGGAACGAACCCGAGAGATTGGACTTCGGAAGGCACTTGGTGCTAAATCTTTAGATATCCTGGCACAGTTCCTCATGGAAGCTGTCATAATGTGTGGTGTAGGTGGTGCAATCGGCATCGGGTTAGGTATCTTCGCTGGAGAAGGTATGGCGATGCTCGCTGTCAAAATCGCTAAAATCGTTCCTGAATGGCCCTCGGTAGTCTCTATGCAGTGGGTTATGATTTCGGTTTCATTCTCAGCGGCGATCGGTATCGCCTTTGGTATGTATCCGGCAATAAAAGCCTCCACCCTCCAACCTGTTGAAGCATTACGCAAAGACTAAAACCTGCCTGTCCAACCAACATTTATCCTTGCAGGCGCGCTTCCCAAGCGCGCCTTTTTTCATCAATCTCCATTCCCCAATCTCAAAACTTGCAGCCAACACAGAATAAACGTGAGTTCAACATAAACTCGTAGGTGTTTTTGCTTGGGTGTTTCCGACAGGTTGAACGGAATCTAACTGAAAACTGCATAGACAAGATGACCTTCAAACTCATCAAGAAACCTAAAGTTACCAAAATACGAGTGAAACCCAACACATTTTCACACCGATAGTTTTGGGTGTTGGGTTTCGCTATTTCTATTTACATGGATAATCCACAGAAAATCGACATTTTCCGTATAAACGGCAAGGGTTTTGGTCTTTTACCGCTCAACCCAACCTACGGTCACATCCATATTTTGTTATCGAACTCATAAATAAACCTATTCTGCGCTACAACGTCAAATAATAATCAAATAGAGCAAAAAAACTGAGGAGAAAAATGCATATAGGTGAGGGAGTATCCGTTGGTATTTCCGCGATCCGTTCAAACAAAATGCGCTCGTTGCTGACGATGCTCGGAATCATCATCGGGGTCGCATCTGTATTGGCGATGATTGCCATTGGTGATGGTGCAAAAGAAATTGTGATGCGAGATGCCCAGAAACTGGGTGGCGCGAATCAGTTTACGATGTACCGTACATGGTTTAAGCGTCAAAATAATAGATGGGTCCGCGTTCGCAGCAATGAATACTTGGAATATGGGGATGTGCTGGCAATTGAAGCAGGGTGTCCATCCGTGAGTGCAGTCACACCGAGAATTCCAAATTGGAGAGGCGTATTAATTCAAACCGAGGGCGGGGCTGAAGCCCGTGCTGGTTATAACGGTGTAAATGCCACCTATCAAACCGCAATGGACTGGACTATTAAAGAGGGACGTTTTATTACGGATGAAGATGTCGAGAATGCAGCGAAAGTCTGTGTATTGGGAGATGAAGTCGCGACCACGTTGTTCGGTAATAAATCACCTTTGGGGCAAGAGATCAAGATTCCACGAGGGGGGTACTACACCGAGCGGTCAAGGCGAAACGAAATGAGACGTGTCATGGAACGTTTTAAGGTCGTTGGCACGCTGATGCCGAGAGGTAGAAGCCTACGGTTCGGGTGGAGTTTCGATAACCTTGTCTTTATGCCAATATCCACGACCCAAGAACGCTTTACCGGCAATGACCGAATTCAGGACATTGTAATCTATGCCCATACCATTGAAGATGTCCCAAAGGCGATTGAAGAGGTAAAAGCCGTCATCAGAAAACGACATAACAACCAAGATGATTTCGTCAGAATCTTTGAAATGCGGGCGGGCATGGCACAGTTAGAAAAAATCAGTAAGATGATTAAAATCGCTTTGGGGAGTATCGCCGGGTTCTCACTCCTTGTTGGAGGGATTGGCATTATGAATATGATGTTAGTTGCTGTTACGGAGCGCACCCGGGAAATCGGACTCCGAAAGGCTCTTGGTGCTAAACCTCTGGATATCTTAACGCAGTTCCTCATAGAGGCGGTTGTAATGTGTGCTGTAGGCGGTGTAATTGGTGTTGGGTTGGGCATCTTTGCCGGTGAGGGAATGGCACTGCTCGCTGTCAAAATCGCTAAAATTGTCCCCGAATGGCCCGCCGTTGTTTCCATGCAGTGGATCATACTTTCGGTCTCATTTTCCGCCGCGATTGGTATTTCGTTCGGGCTGTATCCAGCAATAAAAGCATCATCGCTCTCACCAATTGAAGCACTCCGTAAAGACTAAAATTCACAATAAACTTATTTCACGCAATTGCGTCTAATAGAATAGTTAACCCTACAAACGCCATAGGCACCGCGATTCGGAAATCGCTTCTAAAAAAAGAAATTGCTACAAAAAAAATCGAACTTTATTTGCCTTCTTTTTGTCTAACAGATAAGCGTAGGAATATATTTAATTTGGAGGCATGAAATGCGTATAATTGAGGGGGTATCCGTTGGAATTTCCGCAATCCGTAGCAATAAACTGCGCTCTTTACTAACGATGCTGGGCATTATTATCGGTGTTGCCTCGGTACTTGCAATGATAGCCATCGGTGATGGTGCAAAGGCGATTGTCTTGCAAGACGCACAAAAACTCGGCGGTGTGAACCAATTTACGATGTACCGAAGCAGTCATAAGCGAGTGGGCAGGCGATGGGTCCCGAACCGCAGCAATGAATACTTTGAATATGACGATGTCTTGGCAATTGAAGCGGAGTGTCCATCTGTAAAGTTAGTCGTACCCCGGATCCCAGAGTGGCGAGGTGTACTTGTCCAAGCCGCCGGTGGAGCAGAACACCGGACAGGGTATAATGGCGTAAATGCATCGTTTTCAGAAGCAATGGACTGGGATATTCAGCAGGGTCGCTTTATTACAGACGAAGATATTGACAATGAAGCCAAAGTTTGTGTGCTTGGTTCTGAGGTGACTGCTGCCCTCTTCGGCAATCAGTCCCCTTTAGGAAAAGAAATTAAAATTGGTAAAGGTCCCGGCGGGCGTTTTGATCGGTATGGACGGAAAGATCAAAAACGGATAACCGAACGTTTTACTGTCGTTGGCACTATGGAAACCAGAGGACGCAGCCTACGGTTTGGATGGAATCTGGATGACATGATGTTCATCCCGATCACCACGACCCAGGAGCGTTTTACTGGGAACGATAGAATTGTGATGCTCTCAGTCCATGCGAATACCGTCGAAGAGGTCCCACAAGCGATTGAAGAGGTGAAAACCGTCCTGCGAAAGATGCATAAGGGACAGGACGATTTCTTCTCGATCTGGGATATGCGCGAAGGCATGGCGCAGTTGGATAAAATCAGTAAAGTCATAAAAATCGCATTAGGGAGTATCGCCGGATTTTCACTGCTTGTTGGTGGCATTGGAATTATGAACATGATGCTTGTTGCTGTCACCGAACGCACCCGTGAGATCGGTTTACGAAAAGCAATCGGTGCGAAGCGTTTGGACATCATGTTACAGTTTCTAATAGAAGCGATTGCCATGTGTAGTGTAGGTGGTGTACTGGGTGTTTTATTGGGTATGTTCGCTGGCGAAGGGATGGCAATGCTTGCCGTCAACATCGTCAAAATTGTTCCCGAATGGCCCTCGGTTATCTCCACAGAGTGGATATTGATCTCAGTCTCATTTTCAGCGATAATCGGTATCTCTTTTGGACTGTACCCAGCGATAAAAGCCTCCTCACTCTCACCAATTGAGGCACTTAGGACTGATTAGGAGGAACTTGTATGAATTTGATGGAGTGTATTATACTCGGCATCTCGAATTTACGACGGAATCCGCTTCGATCATCATTGACGATTTTAGGGATTATCGTCGGTGTCGGTTCTGTTGTCAGTATGGTATCTGTCGGAGACGGGTCGAGTGCCATGGTTCTGCGAGAGATTGAACGGACAGGTGGCACAAAAATGATTGAAATCTACAAGGACGATTGGGACAAACAGTCGGGAACCTTGAGCAGTGCTGCTGGATCTGTTGTGCGTGGAAGAAGCCGATGGAAAAGAAATCGCGCCGAGCATTTGGAAACCGAAGATGCTTTTGCGATTCTTGAGAGAGCCAGAGGGATCGTCAATGTCGTCGCCGAAGACGATATGTCCGGCTGGAGTGTGAGCCACAAGGGTAGAACTAAAGAGTCACGCATCGTTGCCTCAACGGCTGGATACGACCGATCGCACAACTGGTACCCCTCAGAAGGCAGGTTTTTCACAGCGGAAGAGGTTGAAGCTGCCAGTAGTGTCGCTGTTATCGGTTCTAAAATTAAGGAAGAGGTTTTCCTCAACGAAGATCCTGTCGGAAAAGAGATTAAAGCATCACGCCGGTCTTATTGGCGCGGAAGAGGTGGGCTTTATGAAGTGCGTCTAAAAGTCATTGGCGTTATGGAGGAAAAAGGCGACGCTATGGACACTTCCGGCTGGGACGACCGGTTCATCATCCCGATAACAACGCTTCAACAACGTTTTAAAGGTCGGAACGACGTTGAACGCATCCGCGTAGAAGCCGTGGATGTGGATACGATTCCACTTGCTATCGCCGATGCCAAACAAATCTTGGGAAGACAACACAACAACACTGGAGAAGAATATAACTATTGGACTGCTACAGAGGAATTGGCAACCGCCAATAAGGTTGGTTTAGTAATGAAAGCACTGATGGGAGGTATCGCCGGTATCGCACTCATGGTGGCTGGTATCGGTGTGATGAACATCATGCTCGTCTCCGTAACTGACCGGACAAGGGAAATCGGATTGCGCAAAGCACTCGGTGCAACCCGCAATGACATTTTAGCACAGTTTCTGGTTGAAGCAGCCGTGCTGACGCTCTCCGGCGGAATTGTTGGCGCAATCGCCGGTGTCTTTATGGGGCAAGGAACAGCCGCACTCATTTCCAAGTTTGTCTGGGAAGGAAGCAACTGGCCCTCAGTGATTTCATTCGGAACAATGGTTATTGCCTTACTCGTTTCTGTAGCTATCGGTGTTTTCTTCGGGCTTTATCCTGCCAACAAGGCAGCGAAACTTACACCCGTCGAAGCACTTCGATCCGATTAGTCAGAGGAATGGCTGTCAGCCGTCGGCTGTCAGCCATCAGAAAGAGAATCTGATAGCCGAAGGCTGATGGCTGACGGCTACTATAGGAGGGATTATCCTTGAAGAAAGTAATTATTGCTGCCGCCGTTGTTTTGGTACTCGTCGTTGCAATCGGTTGGGCCTTCCTGGGTCGTGGGGGAAACGGTCAAGATCCAGCATTAGACCAGAAAATTGAGGTTGTTGAACGCGGCGATTTCCAAATGCGTATCAGCGCGACTGGTAACCTGGAACCTCTCATCGACGTAGAAATCAAATCCAACGTGGAAGGTGAAATCATTAAACTCCACGTTAAAAACGGCGATCCCGTCGAAGCAGGCCAGATCCTGCTCGAACTCGATCCCGAACTCTATGTAGAAGAGAAAAAGCAGGCAGAAGCGGATGTTGCAGCCGCGGAAGCACAATTTACACAAGCAGAACTCAATATTAAACTCAAAGACGAACGACTTGACAGCCAACTCACACAGGCTGATGCGGCCCTGCAAATCGCTGAGGCAAATCTTGAGACCACCAAAGCCTCAACCATAACACAGGTGAGTCAAGCGGAAACAAATATTCAGACAACTAAGAACTCGCTTGAACAGGATAGAATTGCCCTATCTCAAGCCAAGATCGCCCTTGCACAGGCAAAAATTACGTTATCTGAAAACGAAGCATCACTCAGATCAGCAAAGGTTTCCTTGGATAACGCGAAATCAGAGCTTGACCGGAACACGGAACTCTATGACAAGAAACTGATTTCCAAGAAGGCATTGGAAGACGCACAAGCGCAACACACCAATGCGGAAGTCCAACATGAAAATGCCAGTACACGGGTGGACTCACAGAAAGAAGCGATCGCTTCACAAGAGAAAACAGTAGAAATACGTGAGAGTGCCATTAATTCGCGTGAGACAACGTTGGCTACCGAGCAAGATAACCTTGAACTCCTCAAAAACATGCGGCAGAGAGCAGAGGAGGAAGCTGAGCTTCGCGTCGAAAATTCCAGAACTCAGTATCAGGAACTGATAAAGACTTTCGATAATGAGAAATTGTTGACGCAACAATCCAAAGTCAGTGCCAATGCAAACCGACTCCGACGCCAAAGTACGTTAAAAAACCAGTCAGAGCGGCTTGAGTGGACCGTAATCAAGGCACCTATGTCAGGAATCGTTACACTCCTCGAGTTAGAAGTGGGTGAAATTGTGACCTCTGGACGCTCCGCATTCTCACAAAGCCCGCCCATTATGACTATCGTTGACCCCTCCAAAATGGTCGTCAAAACCTTCATCAACGAAGTCGATATGGAACGCCTCCGCCTCAATCAACGCGCAGAAATCAAGGTGGACGCTTACCAAACAAAAACGTATGATGGTAAAGTCTATGAGATTTCACCCAGCGGGCAGGAACAAGATAACATCATCTCATTCGAGGTGATGATAGAGATTAGTGGATCTCCAGAGGAACTCAAACCCGGCATGAGCTCAGATGTTGACATCATTACCTACGAGGAAAAGGATGTCTTGCTGCTACCGATCGATGCGCTTATAAACGAGGCTTCAGCGACCCTCACCGCTCAAGTTGATGATACCAAACCCTACAAGGTAAATCAACCGATTGAAGTCCAGACTGTCAGTGAGAAGATTTTCAGAGGTACTGTGTCAAACGTTGGCGCGAATGATGTCACCATCAGTCTTGACGGTTCACAACGCGGTATTCGTCCCGGTCCAACAACGCTGTCCCTTCTCGTGAAAGGGAAAAAGAAGGCAGACGGTGTGCGTGCTACAATCACAATGTCGAAAGGAAAATCTGTTATGTTAGATGATGGTGGTAAAGGCACACGTACAGGGATTGAAGTCGGCATGCAGAACGAAACACACGTGATCGTCAAAAGCGGACTCAAGGCAGGCGACCGCGTTGTTCTGCAGCAACGGAAACCGCAAGGGGGCGGATGGGGACGGTAAAACAGTAGGTTTGTTGCCTCGATCTTCGGACCGAGGCATACACTACAGTTGAATCACTTGCGTATCATAAGCAAGGTAGGCGTTGTCTGGAAGTTCAATATCTACTTCTTTACACTGCTCTGGGAAATACCGATGATCTAACCGGTGCATAATATGTGTAAAATAGGTTTCCCTCGGTTTCAGCGCATCACTAATTTCTAACGCTTCACCAACCGAAAGATGCGTTGGGTGTCTCGGATTAAAACTCAGCGCATCAATAACCAACACCTCAATCCCGTTCAATAAATCTTGCGACGCTTTGGGCAGGCGTTTCACATCCGGTAGGTACCCGAAATTGTCGATACGATAGCCGTAAGTAGGGACGTTCCCGTGTTCAACCGGAATTGACATAATATCGAATCCATGTAACTTCAATTTCTCCTTCTCTTCAATCACATTCGGCAGCAGATGACCGACACCACCACCTTGGAACGTCTCCTTTGTGAACATATAATCGAAGTTGCGTTGTAGGATGCCCATTGTCTGTTCGGGACCGTAAATCGGCATATCCATCTGTTGTTTTCGGCACGGCATCACAATATCGTTCGTTCCGCTAACATGGTCAGCGTGAGAGTGCGTAAAGATAACAGCGTCTATCCGTTCAATCCGATTCCGGACGATCTGATCCATGAAATTAGGACCGAGGTCGAATTGGAGGTTTTTGCCATCTTTTTCAATATGGACAGATGAACGGGTTCGATAGTTTTTTGAACTAACGTCCCGCGCGTCTTCGCAGGTTTCGCAGTCGCATTTATACTCAGGAACGCCTGTTGAGGTGCCTGAACCCAAAATCGTAATCTTCATATTTTTAATTTTCCTTGCGGTTCGGTTAGGTGCGTTTAGGTTAAGCAGCGCGTTCCCGTATATCCGTCCTCCATTTCATTACGGACTACAGACTTTCTATAAACAAAACAAGAACCCTTCATTTTTAATTTTCCTTGTGGTTCGGTTAGATGCGTTTGGGTTAAGCAGCACGTTCCATTCTTCTATGCTTCCAATCCGCGCTGGCTACCATTCTGATAACTGACAACCGACAACCGATAACTATTAAATGGCTAAACTTATACCCCAAGAATATCTCGTTCTGGCTGATGTCATTGGCGACACACCGATGACGGTTATCTCTGCGTCCCGCTTGCAGCAAGGAATGTGCGAGGCTTACGTCGCTGGTTCGCTACCGGATGTTGATGCCGCCATCGTTTTTGACGCATACTGCTCGGACGAACCCGCCGGTTTCGGCACCGATGCCGATGCACTGTGGCAACTCTTGAAAGCAACCGACGGATGGGGTTGTATCAACGTTGACAATTCCTGTGCTGCGGCTCTCGGCGCACTTATTGAAGCAGACAGAGGCACATCCATCCGTTATTACGGTGATGTCTGTTACGCGCTCTTAGAGCCTGTCCACTGTCATCCTAACGAGAGCGTTCGCCGCTTGTCATTGGAAGATGTAGAACGTCTGGCAAAAGCCCCTGCAGAAATCCAAGGCAACGGTTACAAAACACACGAAGCAATGTTGACAGAAGGCATCGCCGCTGGTGCCGTTGTGGACGGGAACATCGTCGCGATTGCGCACACCTACGCTGAAACAAAGCTGCATGCCGACATCGGAGTCTCTACATTGGAGACGTGGCGTGAAAAAGGATTCGCCACCGCCGCAGCATCGCTCGTCGCTCAAGAAATTCAGGCGAGAGGTAGAGTCCCTGCCTGGAGTTGCGGCGAAGACAACTTCGCTTCACTTCGGGTGGCACAAAAATTGGGTTTCACCGAAGTCGAGCGACGCACCTACGTCATTCCCATCTCACCGGAATAGAATTCTAATTAACCCAAGTTGCCACCTTGTAGCATAGGCAACCGTTGGTTTCCTGTGCCTCTTCGTGCCGAAAGTCGCGCGGCGCACCTACGTCATTTCCATCTCACCGGAATAGTGCTTGCTTACCCAAGGGCATCGTCCACTTTGTTGATAGCCGCCGCCATCAACCGCGCGTGCTCCTCCTGCATATTCACGTTAAACCCAAATCGTAAAGCGCGACCAAGAATAGAAAGCGTTTGTGGACACATATCTTGTGAGTATTCAACGTCTCCTTTATAGCGCGGATCCTTCCACGGATATCCAGACGCGTCCGGCGAATGCTTGAACAGGATGGAATCCCAATAGGTGTAGATATGCCGATCCGGGAAACCTTCATTGTAAGCAGTGCCTGCATTCAATCCCTCTGCCTTGAGTGCCTCCGCGTACTTCTTGGCGAGTTCCAGATCCTGTACAATGATGGCGGCACTGATACCGCACTCTCCAGTCGGGTCATCGACGTGTTGTCGAATATAACCTTTCGGATTCTCAGCAAGTTCTGCCGTGAATGCCTTTTTGAGTCGGCGTGTATGTCCCAAGATGTCCTCTAATTTTGAGAGTTGCACGCGTGCGATCGCCCCTAAAATCTCACTCGTCCGGTAACATTGCCGTGAGAAGGGTTTGTTCTGCCATTCAGAATCGCTCATCCACATCGGCAAACCGGGTTCTGCGGCGAACGCTGCACGTTCATAGACATCGTAGTCATCACTAAAGACGAGTCCACCCTCTCCACAAGAGATCACCTTGTAGTAGTTAAGGCTCCACGCCCCTGCATCTCCCCATGTTCCGGCATATTTGCCCTTATACTGTCCACCGACACACTGACAGCAATCCTCAACAACTAAGAGATTGTGCTTTTGTGCGAGTTCAACAATCGCTTCAAGTCGGCACGGCACGCCTTGCATGTGTACCGGTAAGATGGCTTTCGTATGTGGCGTAATTTTCCGTTCCACATCGGCGATGTCTAAACCGAGCGAATCGTCGATTTCCGCTATCACCGGAATCGCCCCCACACCGACAATAGCGGCGGCGGTTGCAATAAAGGTATAGCCCGGTACAATCACCTCATCCCCCGGTCCGATACCCACGCCAGTCAACGCGCAGATGATTGCTGAGGTGCCTGAGTTTACCATCAAAGCGTGTTTTGCACCGAGGTACGCGGCTGCCTCCTTCTCAAAACTGGCTACATTTGAATCCTCAACGAACCGAAAGAGTTTCCCGCTGCGCAAAACCTCGGTCACAGCGTTGATCTCGCGCTCATCTATCACACTAGGTCCGTGCATTCCGCCGGGTATCGATTCTGCGATAACGGGGGTTCCGCCATCTATTGCTAAACGTGCTGGCATCTTTTCCCTCCACAAATGTTAGCGTGTCATTTGTAAATCCACTTAGAAAAACCTTAAATATGATGATACTTTACCAGACGCATTCGTTTTTGTCAATTGTGTTTTTTACAGCACCCCAGATATGGTAGGGTCTTTCAAGCAACCGCACCGAACCCCGTAGAGACGACATATCTACCTACGCCACCAACTCTTTTTACCCTGATACGATGAAAGAAGCCTTGAGATTTCTTTCGCCTTGTTATCCAAGCGCAACACCGCCTCGCACGCCTCAACGACCTTCTGTTTGACATCCTCATCTTGGGTGGTTTGATAGACATGATGATAACTCTGCGCAACAGCCGTATGATACGCCATGAGGTCTACACCTTCTGGGATTTCGGTCGGAAGTTGTTCAAGCATCTCAACCGCTGCATCCCACGCCTCCGCTTCAGCATGACAGATAACTTGCTCATAGCGCAGATGATGCTGCGACGGGTTCAACCAATATGCCTGTTCATAACACGTCACCGCCTCCGAGTAATCCGCATTCGCGACGTGCAACTGCGCAAGTTCCGTATAAAAAGCGAACAGCCCACTCTCGGCTATTGTGTAAAGCAATACACCGGTGTTGACGAGCCAATCCCTTTCCAACAGAAAATCGATCGCTGAGTTCCGTTCCTCTTCCGTGATCTGAATATCGGTGAGGAGATGTTTGGCGACCGCAGCATTCGGAAAAATCTTGGTGCGACTTTTCAGCAACGGATACGCCTGAACCGCCTTATCCATTGTGATGAGTTTAATCCCCGTCGCAATACGGAACAGGGACACAATCTGGTCGCTATTTTTACGGGACATTTCTTCAGCAATCGCCTCCCGATTTTCCGAAAAGTGCTGATTGAGTTCCTCAATTGCATCTCGGATATCGGTATCGCTTGGCGCGAGTTGATGGGCTTTCGCCAAAAACCGTTGCGCCGTGAAGAGTTCTCGCCACGTCCGATAGATTGTCCCCAATCGAAAATTAGCGAGCGCGAGGGTGGATGTGTCATCTGTGGAGCCGAGGATACTATCGTAGACTTGGATGGCTTCGGCGAGTTTGCCTTGGGTTTCTAAGGCTTGCGCATCAGCGATTGGATGTGACATGGTACATATCGTTCCTTAGCAAGATATTGTGTTCCATTTTACGCGAACAAGGTTTGTTTGTCAAACGATTTTACTTGTTGGAGTGTATAAAGCCCGGTAGGTGCGGTTTGGAACCGCACCGAACTTGAAAAAAAGATTTAAAAGTTCAGAAAATCCGATAATTTATTTAAAACTAAATACCCCTGAAGGTTTCGACATTCAGTGAAGTAACCTCACCCCGCTGCTGGCGAAAGAGTTTTTGCTTAGGTATTTCCCCTTAGTATCCCCGTCTCCTCAAAAGTGCCCTCACTCTGCCGCTGGCGAGGATTGTATCATCGCCCCCTGATAAGTGATCTCGCCCTACCGCTGGCGAGGATTGTATCCTCGCCTTCTAAGAAGGGACCTCGCCCTGCCGCTGGCGAGGATTGTATCCTCGCCTCCCCGCAATGTCCAAGTAATTGTGGGCTTTACTATAAAACTCACGTTAATCCCATGAATCCTGGTTCTGACAATTAACTTGCACCTCTCTAAAAAATCGGATAAACTAAACAGATATAACCCGCAAGGAAAACAACGATGCCTCAAACACATATCAGAACAGACATCCAACGCGCCCTAAATCAATGGACAAACGGTGAACTCCACGAAAACGCAATCCACCTCCTCAAGGTGTTAGGCTATGAAAGTCAACGCACGCTCAACCGTGATACCAACACAACCGAAGCATTCCGCGAAGACTTTGATCCTGATAACCTCATAAACCCACAGAAAGCACACCTTCAGGAATGGCAGACCGTTGATTTCCTCTTCCAACTCACCGCTGACGAAATCAGACAACACACGCAAGAGACGCTTACTTTCAATGAGGATCCAGGCGTTGACGAAAGTATCTATCAATCCTATCTGTTTCTCGCTATCAAACTTAAAGGGGATACCTATTCCCGCACCGCACTCGCCAACATCACCCGCGAAATCAACAAACTCTACGCCATACCCGCACTGCTGATCTTTCAACACGGACACGCCTTGACCTTTTCCATTATCAACCGCAGACCGAGTCAACGCGACGCTGACCTTGATGTACTTGAAAAAGTGACGCTTATCAAGGACATTGACGTTGTGAATCCGCACCGCGCACACCTTGACATCTTAGCAGACCTATCGCTGGATGCCCTCTATCAGCAGCACGGGTTTACGAACTTCCTTGAACTCCATCAGGCGTGGCAGCAGACGTTGGACACCTCTGAACTCAACAGACGTTTCTTCAAAGAGATCGCCGATTGGTATTTCTGGGCAGTGGAGAAGGTGACATTCCCCCATGATAAGGGGCATTCAGCCGATGCCGGGGACGATACAGCTGTCCGCAATGCCACGTGCATTATCCGTCTAATTACGCGGCTCATCTTCGTCTGGTTTCTCAAGGAGAAGGGACTTGTCGCGAACACGCTATTTGATGAAGACGACATTGCAGCACTGCTCACGGACGTTGACCCACAGGAAAGCACCTACTACAAGGCGATCCTTCAAAACCTGTTTTTCGCAACGTTGAATCAGGAGATGAACACATCAGAAAAACCGAACAATCGCAAGTTTCGAGGCGAAGGCAGGCAGCACTATAACATCACATCGCTGTATCGCTACAAACGCCATTTCAGGGACCCAGAGGCGGCACTTCGCCTGTTTGAGACGATTCCGTTCCTCAACGGCGGTTTGTTTGAGTGCCTTGACAAACCCGATCCAAACGACGCAAAAACAATCCTGCGTGTAGACGGTTTCTCCGACAGGGAGGACAACCCACTTTCGGTCCCAAACGAACTCTTCTTCTCCGAACCGCAAGCGGTCAATCTCAACGCCGTTTATGACACGAAAAACAGTCGATATACCGTGCGCGGCTTAATCCACATCCTTAACCGCTACAAGTTCACTATCGCCGAGAACACACCGATAGAACAAGAAGTCGCATTGGATCCCGAGTTGCTTGGACAGGTATTTGAAAACCTGCTCGCTGCCTACAATCCCGAAACCGGCACGACTGCGCGTAAACAGACCGGCTCTTTCTATACCCCGCGCGAGGTCGTCAATTACATGGTAGACGAATCCCTCATCGCCTATCTCCAAAACGCAGTTCGTAGTAGGGCAATTCATTGCCCGTCAGAAACCAAACTCCGGCACCTTCTCGCCTACAACGACGAACCCCACCAATTCACCGATACCGAAACCGGGCAGCTCATTACCGCCATTGACACGCTCAAGATTCTTGACCCAGCGTGCGGTTCCGGTGCCTTTCCGATGGGTATCCTGCACAAACTCGTCTTCCTGCTCAGCAAACTCGACCCTCGCAACGCACAGTGGCGACAACGGCAAATTGACAGGGTTCAAAACACCATCACAGAGGCAGAAAAGATTGACGACAGTGTTATCCGAGAAAGCACGATTGACGAATTGGAAGGCGAAATTGAGAGCATCAACGGGGCGTTTGAACGCAACGAACTCGACTACGGCAGAAAACTCTATCTCATAGAGAACTGCATCTACGGTGTGGACATTCAACCCATCGCCACACAGATCGCCAAACTCCGGTTCTTTATCTCGCTGATCGTGGAGCAGAAAATCGACGATACGCGTGAAAATAGAGGCGTGCGTCCATTACCGAATTTAGAGACGAAGTTTGTCGCAGCCAATACACTCCTCGGTGTGGAGAAACCCGCACAGATGACCTTTCGCAACCCAGAGATAGACAGCAAAGAGAAGGCATTGGAAGAGGTTCGCCGTCGACACTTCACTGCCCGAACACCACGTACCAAGGAACGCTACCGAAAACAGGATGCAGACCTCCGCACTGAGATCAGCGCGCTACTCCAACAGGACGGGTTTCCAAGTGAGACGACTGAAAAGATCGCAGGGTGGGATCCTTACGACCAGAACGCTGCAGCGGATTTCTTTGACCCGGAATGGATGTTCGGTATCACAAATGGGTTTGATGTTGTGATTGGCAATCCGCCTTACGTCCGTCAAGAGAAAATCAAGCACCTCAAATCCACGTTGAAAAAACGCTATACCTGTTACACGGGTGCCGCAGACCTCTACGTCTATTTCTATGAACGCGGGCTGCAACTGCTGAATACAAACGGCATCCATACCTTTATCTGTTCTAACAGTTGGCTGGATGTTAACTACGGCGCGCCGTTACAGAAGTATCTGTTGGACAACACGGCAGGTGCAGTTATCTGCCATAGTGAAGCGGAACGTGAGTTTGAAAGTGCCGACATCAATACGATTGTAAGTATTCTCCACAACGGCACCCCCGATGCCGATTCCCACCTCCGTTTTCTGACCTTCAAAACGTTCATCGGCGATCCAGATATAGACAACTGTCGGGAGCGGACACGCACCTATACCGAGTTGGCACAAGCAGGCACGCGTGAGGACAGATACACCGGTGACAAGTGGGGCGGGAAATACCTCCGCGCTCCCGACATCTATTGGACGCTTCTGGAGAAGGGAAAAGATAAATTAGTACGTCTGGGTGACATTGCAGAAGTACGTTTTGGTATCAAGACGGGTGCCAATGACTTTTTCTATCTTGATGCGGAACGGATTCGAGAATGGGGTATTGAGCCAGAGTATTTGAAACCCGTCATCAAGAGTCCACGCGAGTGTAAAAGCATCCGTGTAGACCCTCGTCAGTTGCAGTTCAAGTTGTTTATGTGCCATGCTAACAGAGCAGCATTGGCGGGGACAGCTGCGTTGGAATACATTGAATGGGGTGAGTCGCAGGGGTATCATCAGAGACCGAGCTGCCGAGGCCGTACGCGCTGGTGGGATTTGGGACAGCGCGAGATACCATCCCTTTCTTTCAACTATCTGATTTCTTCAACCGCGAGAACGCTATATGCACCAAACGGTTGCTATACAAGCGACAATTTTCAGGAAATCCACACGGATTTAGGTTTGATATTACCTTTGTGTGCCTCTCTGAATTCGTCCCTATTTCAGCTGATGGTAAATATGGCGGGACGTTCTAATTTCGGTGGCGGTTTGCTGAAAATTCAGACCTACGAAGTATCGGAATTGCTGTGTTTGGATCCAAAAACCTTTGCCTTTGAGGATGCGGCAGTATTCATATCGTCTTCGTGGGAAATGCTTGATCCATCAGATGACCGTCGCGCCCTTGACGCAATCATCTTTGATGCCCTTGACCTCACGCAAGGTGAACGCGATGGTGTGTATGAAGCGGTTGTTAATTTGGTGGAATCACGGTTGCGGAAGGCGCGGAGTTTGAAGGGGAAAGGATAGGTTGTCTGAATCGCGGATTATCGCGAATTGCGCGGATTACGCTCCGGCGGAGCGGTATGTGATACATGCAATTAATAGGGGTTCATATCTTCCAAATTCGGTTGAAATTTGTTTAGCGATTGTGTTATCATTTTTCAATAAAACTAATCAGCATTCTAAAAGGAATTCAAAAAATGAAGCACGTTTTTATCTCTTATGTTAAAGAAAACCGGGGAGAAGTTGACAGACTTTGCGCTGACTTGAGATCACACGAAATCCGAGTCTGGCGAGACGAAAATGATATTCCACCAGGAGCCCGATGGCCACAAACAATTCGAGGTGCCATTCGCAAAGGGGCATTTTTTATTGCATGTTTTTCAAAGGAATATCATGAGCGCGATAAAACCTTCATGAACGAAGAACTTACAGTGGCAATTGAAGAATTACGTCAGCGTTCTGATGATCGTATATGGTTCATTCCTGTTCAACTGAACGAATGTGAGATTCCTGATTTAGACATTGGTAAAGCCGAGACTTTGGAGGTTTTTCAATCGACTAAACTCTATGAAGACTGGGAGGGTGGTATTCGACGTATCCTTAACGTCATTCAACCTCAGTTTCCTTCTGATCAAGGAGAGCCGTCTTCTGAAAGTCCCTACGCACAACAGATCAATATGCAAGAACAGATTCATCCTGCAGCTGAGGCTTACTTAGAAGCCATTGAAATAGCCAGTGATCAGAATCCGGTTAAATGGCGACAACTTTTCAAACAAGTTCGTTCAACTGTCTCCACATCTCTGGTACAATGGAGACAAAGTGAATTATTATCTGGACGTGAACCAAGAGATGGAGAGCAATTTGTGGATGAGGCAGTCGATATTGTTTCACCACTCATCTCTGCAGCTCTCGCGGGAGTGGAGTCCGGCCAGGAGCATTTTAAAAATCAAAAGTCTGTCCTGAATAATCTCCTCAGTGTTTCAGACTCAGATCTTGATCGCAGCCTTACTTGGGAACGAATTCGTTATACTCTCGGATATGTCTACCACAGTCTACATGGGGCTATCAGTCTCAATACAGAGCAAATCGACTTAGCTTTAGACCTTGCGCAGGTTAAAGTTAAATTTTGGGGCGATCAGAATTTTAAGAGTCTATGGAGAGCCTCCCCATTTATGGGTTGGTCCCAACTAATTGGAGGAAATAGTTGTACAGAAGGTTGGAAATACCTGGCTTCTGCCTATAATAGATGGGAATGGTTGGGTTCTATATTCCCGGAAGAATCAGAATATCGGGTTTCATTAGTCGCATATTATATGGCACTAAATATTCATGAGCTAGCGTCGGTAATTGCCTCTGGTAAACAAGAAACATTAGAAACACCTCATCTAATAGAATTTTGTGTTCCTTTGAGCTTTATTTCTGAGGGACGCGACATAAATCAACGCGCTATTTCGCTGCTGCAGAGTAATCCTGAAGCACTTGCCAGACTGTGGTCTGGTCTAGATGTCACACGCGCGGAAATGGAAGATTCATGGAAAAAGTGGATATACAAATGTGAAATTTGGTTAAGAGATGTTTATCGTTTTGGAGGTTATTGGGAAGTCTACCATACACATTTCTTTGAGAGTTTTTAGCATTACTCCTTGATTGTTGAAAACTGTAGGATGTATGCAAGAATCGGGATCTGTCATCGGAGAGCACTATGGGCTCGTCCGTAAATGATTCAGAATACTCAGGAACTCGAAGCAACTTTAAAGTGCATCAGGCACTTTCAAAAACCAATTGAAAAACTCCGAGAGGTTGAAACTAATCCACAAAATTATCGCTTCTCCGCGGGTGGATTTCTTGCCGAAATCGATCGGATGAATCTTGAATTAGCGACGTATCTATCAGCGCATCCGTCGGAACATTACCGTTAACTCTCAGCAAATCCTAAGCAGAGACGAAACCCTAATCCTGAAAGAATGTTCTGCAAATTGTCCAAGCGCGGATTCTGTTGAGAGGTCAATATATCGTTGAGGTGCTGCGGATTAATCTTTGTCCGCTCGGCGAGTTTTCCAATGCCCCCTTGTGCCTCCGTGACATCCCGTAGTGCTGTCCAAAATGCTTCGGTGTCGCCATCTTCCGTATAGTCTGCCAGGGCTGCTTCCAAATAATACATCGCAAACTCGGTATCTTTGAGGTCTTTCAGAAGGTCATCCCTGAAACTCGTAGTCTGCTTAAGTATTGTTTCCATATCCATTTTCCCGACTCCTTAGTTCATTCCAGTAGTTTTGTGCTCTTGCAATATCACGTTGTTGTGTTCCTTTTCGTCCTCCACAAAGCAGGATAACAATACCGGATGTAAACATACCAAAATAGACCCGATATCCTGGTCCGTAGTCGATTCTCAATTCATATAAGTCTCTATTCAATCTTTTAAAGTCGCCAAAGTTCCCTTCTCGCAAACGCGCAATCCGTCTTTGAACGTTGCTCTCGCTTTTTTATCTGGTAGCTGCGTTATCCATTGGCGGAAGGGGTTGCGTCCTTCTGGTGTAATATAGTTACGGACATCTCTGGTAACAATTTGCATACTTTAAGTATAATACATCTTTAGCAACTTGTCAAATGATGTGTTTTGGAGCATTCAGTTCTCTTGTAGGGGCGATTTCCTGAGCGCGGCATTGACTCTTCAGATATTCCAGATTCGGTTGACATCTGTTTACCTTGTATGCTATCATTACTCTCAAGAAAACCGCTTTGTGGAGGTGAAAAGCAATGCCAGAACTAAATCAAGGGCTTGCCCATGTCCCTTACAACCGCAGCTTTGCGCACGGTAAGAAAGCATCCCGCCTCAAACAGGGTAGTGCCGAGATGCATAATGCTCAAGGTGTTACTCACGCCAAGACTGGGCAGTACGATCTTGCTATTGCTGACTTTAACAGAGCACTCGAACTGGATCCTGATTACGCTGAAGCCTATAGCAATCGAGGTCTTACCTACGATAGCAAAGGTGAATATGAACGGGCAATTAAAGACTATAACACGGCAATTGAGCTAAACCCCCATTTTGCCGAAGCCTATAACAATCGAGGTATGGCTTATGGAGAAAACGGCGAACACGATCAGGCCCTCCAAGACTTTAGCAAAGCAATAGCACTCAAGCCAAACTATGCTATAGCCTATAGCAATCGAGGTGCTGTTTATAATGGCAAAGGTGAACGCGAGCAGGCGATAAAAAATTGTAACATAGCCATACGAATAGACCCGAACTATGCCGAACCATACAACAATCGTGGCACCGCCTATCGTAACAAAGGCGAAATCAACCTTGCCATTGAAGACTATACCAAAGCGATAGAACTGAAACAGGATTTCGCCAAAGCACATTACAACCGCGGAATTGCTTACTATGAGAACCGAGAGTTCGATCTCGCGATCAAGGACTATACCAAAGCAATAGAGTTAAATCCCCAACTTGCACATCCTTATAACAATCGCGGTAATATTTACTTCCAAAAAGGGGACTTTGATCGTGCCATCAAGGACTATACCAAAGCAATAGAACTAAATCCCCAACTTGCCCTCGTCTACTACAATCGTGCCGTGGCATGGTTGCGTTTAAGAAAGTGGGAAAAAGCCAAAAATGACTTCACAACTGCCAAACAGGAGGGGGTGGACATCATTGCCGCGTTTCATAATTCCTACAAGAACGTTGAGACCTATGAGAAGCAACATCGTGTTAAATTGCCGGAAGACATCACCATTTTATTGACGCAACGTCGGCGGACACGTTACCCTAAGACGCAAAAAGTATTGGATGCAGACGGCAAACCCCTTGAATCACCGAACGTCGTAAATTTACGTACTCAGCTTCGCAACGCTGGTACGCCGTTAGGTGAGTATGTCAAATCAAAATCATCTTTTGGGATCAACACAACACCCACCGAGGCGTTTGTCGTAGACAAAGCAACACGGGATAAACTCGTTGCGGCATATCCTTCATCCGTGGATATTTTGAAACCGTTTTTACACGGACAAGACCTAAGGCGGTGGTATGTTGACAAACCTCAGCAGTGGCTCATCTTTACCCATCGCGGTATAGCAATAAACGACTATCCGGCAATCCTAACGCACTTGGAAAAATATCAAGAAACCCTAAGCAAACGAAAAGGGAAACAGGAGTGGTATGAGCTGCCGGTATCTCTCGGTGATACAGAGCGTTTTACGCAACCGAAACTCGTCTGTCCAGACACCTATAACCATCAGACTTTCGCTGTTGATACTGCCGGTTATTATTACGGCAAGACCTCTTATCTTATCCCAACTGAAGAAATATGGCTCTGCGGTCTTCTCAATTCTCGGACTGTGGAGTGGTTTTATTCGCAGGTGTCAAACCAATTGACGATTGATCCGCTTCGGGCGCGCAGCGGGTATATCCAACAGATTCCTATTCCCAACATCACGCCAGTCCACAAAGCACTCATCGCTAAAATCGTTGATTATCTGATCTATCTTCAACAGCAACCGACAACAAACAGCAAAGATCTGAGACACGCTCGTGACGCTATAATGCTCGGATATTTTGAGCGGGTTATTGATGGATTGGTTTATGAGGCTTACCTACCTGCGGAACTTCATAAGAGCGATAAAGTTTTCTTGCAACCGTTATTGGACGAAGGGTTGCCGTCGATTGAAGAGATTCAGGGTGATAAAATGTCCGCTTTCCGGGACATCTTTGAGTTGTTATATGACAGGATGCATCTTGTCCGACGCCACCTTTATTATTTGGATAGTATAAAACCTGTCCGCATCATTCAAGGGAAACTGTGAAAATAACCAATATTGAGATCAAAAACTTTAGAGCTTTTCCCGCAACTTATTAAATTGATCTGGGCAAAACGGGCAAGAATCTACTGGTTTATATTGCAGCCGTAGAGAAGCTTGAAACTGCGTTAACATCAGTCTAAGAAGAAGAGAATTTGTGGACAGCAGTGATTGATTGGAATGCTATTCAAGAAGTGGAGCCAGTTGTCTCTGACATAATACCCACATCCGCGACATAGCATGTTAAGTAGAGCGGTCGGGATCTGGAGATCGCTCCCACATTCCATTGAAATCAGGGTGTATTGTATGTTAGCATTACTCTCAAGGAACTCGACTTGTGAAGGAGAAACCGATGCAAGAACTGATCCAAGGTTCTGTGGATACCTATTACAACAGCGATTTTGCCGAAGTGAAAAGAGAAGACAACGCAGCAAAACATAACACCCAAGGCATCGCTTACAGTAAAAACAGTGAGCACGCACGCGCAATTGAAGCCTTCAACAAGGCGGTAAAACTGGATCCGCATTTTGCCGAGGCACATTACAATCGCGGACGCGTTCATGACAGCAAAGGCGATTATGAAAAAGCAATTGAAGACTACTGCACGGCGATCAAGCACAATCCAAAATTTGCCGAGGCATACAACAACCGCCGTAACACATATAAGAAAAAAGGTACTGCATATAAAGCCTTCGGAGATTATAGTATAGCGATAAAGTTGGCTCCACAACTGACCGAGGCATATTACAATCGGGGGACCGACTCCCTCAAAGAAGGTTCCTATGACAGCGCGATTAGAGACTATGACACGGCAATAGAACTCCAACCAAAGTTTCCGGAGTTTTATAATGCTCGCGGTGTCGCTTATGAAAAGGACAGCGAGATTTTGGCCGTACTCTCACGCTATAAGGTAGCAGTAGGGCTGGAAGCGAGAGTCCCTAAAGTCTCTATGTATTACGGAGAAGGGTACTACAGTGAAGCGGAACTCTGTGCTGCCGTAAGAGACTATAGCACAGCCATCGCTTTGAAATCTGATTATGCCGAGGCGTATTTCAATCGTGCGAGAGCGCGCTTCAAAAAAAGCGAGATTGACACCGCCATCAAAGACTATAGCACAGCCATCGCTTTGAAATCCGATTACGCCGAGGCGTATCTCAATCGTGGAGTGGCTTATGATAGCAGAAACGAGTTTGACGCTGCACTCGAAAACTATAAGGTAACCATATCCCTCGCCTCTGATCTCCCTATTGCCTATAGTCATCGAGGTGCTGCTTACCTCCGTAAAGGTCAAGTGAAACGAGCGATTGAAGACTATAATACAGTGCTATCTCTCGATCCCGATTACGCAGAGGTATATTACAAGCGCGGGATAACTTGGTTATATGTAAGAGAATGGAAAAAAGCGAAAGCCGACCTAATTGCTGCCAAGGATATGGGTATGGCTATCCTGCAGGCGTTCCATGACGACTACAGAAATGTTGTAACGTTTGAACAGAAAACTGATGTTTGTTTACCCGAAGACATAGCGGAGCTGTTGACCCCACAAAAAGGACTTGCTGAACGTGAAAAGGAAACTCGGCTGGCATTGGCATTAAAATATTACAAAAGTGGTGCGATCAGTACGGGACTCGCTGCGCAATTGGTAGGTATATCTCGCGAAGCGTTCTGGTATCTTATGGGAGATTACGGGCTCTCATTGTTTGAACCAACCGAAAGTCTCTTAGCGGAACTTAAGAATGCCTCCAAAACCAATTATCAGTAATAATAGTCCGCTCGTTGCACTCTTAGGACTTGATCTCCTTTCTTTATTACGTGAACTTTACGCTGAGGTGTGGATTCCGGAAGAGGTCAAAGAGGAGTTTCTTGAGACGGAGAGAATGCCTCGCCAGCAGGCACTCAAAGATGCCCCGTGGATTAAAACTGTTCATTTGACAGATGTGGAGGACGTATCAACTTATGTCAGAAGCGGACTGGACCTTGGTGAAGCCGCCGTATTCGCGCTTGCCAAAGAACACAATCCCCAATTTGTCATTATTGATGAACTCAAGGCGCGACAGCACGCTGCAAGGATCAGATTACCTTTTAAAGGCACAGTAGGCGTTTTGCTTGAGGCGAAGGAAGAAGGCTTAATTGAAGTCATCAAGCCGTTTTTAATTCGGTTGCGGGCTAATGGAATATACCTGAGCGAATCGCTCATCAATAACGCCCTACAAGACGCAGGTGAGGCAGATTAACGCGCTTATAGAACACCTTTGCATTGTCCGGAAGTTCGGCAATAAGAGGCTTCATCCTCAAAGAGGTTCCGAGTCCCAATTCTCTGTTGCCTCCGCGAACGCCTTCGACAAATCCTCAGAAATTGTCTGTTCCAAGAGTTCAATCAGATCTTCACGGAATTTAATCCAATCGTCGCCGCGACGGGTAAACCGGTGCCTATCCTCAATTTCAACAAACATAGTATCCTGCGGTTCGGACATGGATTCAAAATAACGCCTAACATTCATGGTTATTCTCCTTTTTTGTAGTTGTCAGTTGTCGGTTGTCAGTTAAAGAAGTTTTTGATGAAGTTAACCTGCTCTTTAACCGACAACTGATAACTGATGACCGACGACCATTTTACAGCCATTCGTGCATCTCCCACCCAGATTTAAGTGCTTTCTCACGGAGTGCCTTTCCTGGATTCACGACGACAGGATTTCCGACGCATTCCAACATCGGCAGATCGGATTGACTATCGCCGTAAGCATAACTCTCCTCCAGCGAAATTTCGTGTTGCTCAGCATAAGTTCGGATCGCTTTTGCCTTCTCCTCCCCGATGAGTGGATCGGTTGTCAGTTCACCTGTGAATTTCCCGTCCTCTTCTCGAAGTTGCGGTGCCAGTACAAAATCAACGGTGAGGTAGTCCGCAATCGGTTGGACGATAAAATCAAGCGATCCGGTTACGAGAGCGACGGCTGTGCCTTGCTCCTTGTGTTCCTGAACTTGCGATACCGCCTCAGAGAAGATTTTGGGACGCAGATAAGCCTCAAACATTCTCAAGGCTAATTCTTTAGTATCGGCAACGTTCATCCCACGATAGTTACGATAAAATACCTGATTGAAACGCGGGCGACTCACCCTATCCAAAATCAGGTAATAAACAATCTTCGGGAGGAACCCGATGAGCCACAAGTGTTTTAGCAGGAATGGAATCTGTGCAGAGCGCATCCAGATGTAGTAATGCACGATCGTGGATTTCAACAGGGTGCCGTCTACATCAAAAAACGCGACTGTCTTTTTCGGGTTGGGATCCGACATGATAAAATTTCCTAAGCGTCTTCCTGTGCTTTCAGCGTTGCCCCAAGTTCAGCGACGCGGTTTTGTGCCAATTCCAAAAATTCTTGGTATCTATCGCGGTCAATTTGGCTTTCGCAATGCTCGCTTGGAAAATTAAGCGGCTCCCCAAAAACGATACGAACGGGGTGTTTCTTGGGCAAGTTCCGCCCCTTCGGCAATGCGTGATAGGTCCCATCAATGTAAGTCGGTATAACCGGAACATCGGGACCGTAGATAAGCAAACTAAGCACCCCCGGTTTGAAAGGCTGAAGCTCACCATCAAGCGAGCGTGTCCCCTCAGGAAAGATTAGTAAGCCGTTATTTTTCACCATCACTTCATTCGCTGCCCGGAGATCTTGTAGGAATTCTGCGAAATTGCCTTCCCGCTCTATCGGAAGTGCGTTGAGGCACGTTTGAGCAAACCAACCTTGGAGGCGGGTAGCAAACCAATAATCTCGCGCGGCGAGCGTCCAGAGTTGATACGCCTTCGTTCCGAGCGCAGAAATCACTGTCAGTGTATCAAGATGGCTGGTGTGATTCGGCATAATAATATAGGGTTTGCCTTGCGGGATATGCTCAAGTCCATAACATTCCAACGAAAAATAACGTCTATAGATACCGGTCATCACGGAGCGGAAGGCGCGCGCGTACCACCGCGGCACCTGTCTAAGTTCCGGTTTCTTGTCTTCATGAGAGCCATCTGTTTCCGCCGCAGTGCTTGTGGGAAAGGTCTCAATTAACTTAACAACATCGCCAACGGTCTCCAAATTGGCGAGAAGTGCATCTGGAATTGTTCCACCGAGTCTGGATTCAAGGACTAACAACAGGTCAAGTCGTGTGAGGGAGTCAAGCCCAAGATCTGTATCCAAACGACTTTCCGGCTGAATCTGGTGTGCTGGCGTGCGCGCTAACCGCGCGAGGGTAGAGAGGATCTCTTCCGGTATGTCTTTTCTTGGTGTTGTCCCTTCGACATCCGTTTCTGAAGCCTCCTGAAGGTTAATATGCGCCTCCAAGCTGCATCTTAGACTGTGGCGATCTATCGTGCCGTCCACACCCTTCGGTAGCGGATTGTCCCATAAATGAGATTTATGAAATTGCTGGTAACTCGGTAGCTGCTTTGCCCGCGTTTGGAGGTGATTCTGAATCTCTGTCTTTGTTATTTCATCAGGTGCTGCTGGCACAATCACAGCGTGGACAGCCGTATCCGACCCATCTTCGTATGGAATACCTACGACACATATTTCAGAGATAGCTGGGTTATCCCGATAGAGGGCTTCCAGTTCGACAGGATAGATGTTCTTTCCAGAGGCAGGAACAATAATGTCCTTGCAATGCCCAGTGAGATAGAGATAACCATCCGCGTCCATATACCCCAAATCACCTGTATAGAGCCATCCCTCGCGGATGGCCTTCTCTGTGGCGTCAGGGTTCCGATAGTAGCCCTTCATCGTACTCGGTCCCTTGGCGATGATTTCCCCGATGCCTTCACTGTCCGGATTTTCAATCTGAAGTTCCACACCCTCCACTGCTGGTCCCACGGATCCGCGTTTGCTTTTTAGATACGGATTGACACTCAGCACAGGTGCCGTTTCCGTCATCCCATAGCCTTGGTAGAGTGTCATTCCGAACCTTTGAAATCCGTCGTAAATCGCGTCGGAGAGCGAGGCACCACCGCTCACAAGGACACGAATTTGCCCACCCATGACACTCTGTGCTTTTTCCGCCAATGTCTCACCTATTGTGTCTTCTCTCGCTGCTTGTCGTTCAATCGTGCCTTGGAGCATCTGAAAAAGGCGCGGGACACCGATAAATGCTGTCGTCTTCGCCTCACGCATTGTCTTTAAAAGCGTTGTAGGGCGGAGCGCGTTGACATAGATTGCTGTTGTACCACTGTAAAGTGCCATCAACAGACTGCATGAGAAACTCAAGGCGTGATACAACGGGAGGGCTGACAGGATGCGCTCTGTATCTGTTGGCGGGAGTGCTTTTGCCACCGCTTGGACGTTAGAAATAAAACCACCGTGCGTGAGCATCGCCCCCTTTGCCTCCACAGTGGTCCCCATAGTGAAGATAATTGATGCGACTGTGTCTGGGGAAACTTCTACATTTGGGAAATCGGCTGGAATTTCGGTGGTTGAGGCATCATCCTCTGTACGGTCAGCACCCACAATGTCACAGTTCTTATTGATGTTCTGTAAAAGTGCTTCCGACGTTGATAACGCCACACCGAATTTTTCCAATACGCTTTCAGACGCTAAAATTGATTTCGCAGTGGTAAACTCAGCGATTGCTGAAATTTCGTGGGCAGGTGTTTGGGCGTCAAGCGGCACGACAGCAGCACCAATCTGGACAGCGGCGAGGTAGACAATACACCATTCAGGCTGATTTTCAGAGACAAGGACCACCCGGTCATCTTTGCGCAAACCACTCTTCCATAGCTGCCACGCAACCTGACGCGACAACGTATAGGTCTCCGCATAGGTGTATTCTTCCCACCCGTCCTCGTTTGCCATCTGCAGTGCAATTCTATCTGGAATGCGAGATGCTTGTATCTTAATCAGATCTACGATTGTTTTCGGGTTGATCCATTCAGGGGACGCAGCAGACTCCTCCGATTCATCTTGCGAACCCGTTTTTCCCTGTTTTGTAGAAGAAGGCACCTCTACATCATCCGATGCGCCGCTCTCCTCAATTTTCAACACATGCCGTTTGATACCGGGGATGTGAATCTCTTGAAAATACCGCTTCCAGTGGATCCTCGAGACATCGAAGTTAAAACGTTGCTGTTCTGTCGGTGAAAGTGCGTTGTAAAGCCCGCGCGTCTTCTCCGTTTCAAATTCAAAGTTCGTTCGCGTGTAGGGAGCATAGATTCTGATGTAATGCAGGAGTGTCTTGATACCGCTCTGTTTAAGGGCAAGCTGACGACGCTTCCGCTTCGCAGCGCGTATTGGAAGTTTACCAAGCGTCCAAATGGCAAGATCCGCCAAACGCATCCGGCTATCTAATTTCCGTTGAAACTCCTCTAAACTCGGATATTTCCAGATCGGTACAGGGATCGGTTTTCCATCTTCCAACATCGGGTATTCAGTGAAATACTCGTAAGTTGCCTCAAAAATATCCCGAAAATAGAGAGGGTTCTGTGTTCCCGTCGCGACATGATATACCTCAATACCACCGCGTCTTGCTGTTGCTTCAGCAGCTGCCAGCATGGCGTTCACAACAAAATCAACGGGGACAATATCGAGGACTATGTCTGGATCAGCAGGAAAATCGGGCAGCCGTCCTTTGCCAAAACCGACAATTAACGGTTCGGACATCCGAAATCCACCGAGCCAACCGGGTTCAGGTTCATCAAAGCTGCTTTCGATAATTGAGGGGCGTACAATAGCCGTTGGCAGCTCACCCCGCAATTCCATAACCACCTGTTCGGCAAGGAATTTCATGTAGGTGTAGGTATCGTTCCACCCGCGTGAACGGGCATGTCTCAATCCCTCTTCGACCAAACGATTCTCAAGCCATTCTGCCTTCAGTTCTTCAATGTGCGCCTCAAGTTTTTTACGCGATCCCGCGCCTCTTCTTTCCTGTTCTGCTTCCTGCTGAAAGCGCGCCAGATTTTCGGGTGAATCGGCTTCAGCACGGATCGCAGTACTCAAAGAAAGCAGCCCTTCGGTTTCCTCGGAGAGCGTCTCTGGAATAGCGATTCCGGTCTTTTCCCGATGTTGTGCCGCGTACTCTGGGTATGGCAGCGGGAGTTCTTCGGGAACTCGCCCCGGATTGTCGCCACACACGTATGCTGTCGAAACATGGAGAAATACGGCATCCCGACAGCCTTTTGCGAAATTGACGACGTGTCTGGCAGCGAGCGCGTTCCCCCATAGAGAATCATCAAAAGGTGGATCGAATTGCACAAGACCAGCGATGTTAATGCAGACCTCGACTTCGTCCTGAAGTTGTTGATACGCAAGGTCGTTGAAGCCAAGGTGCTCATGGGTAAGTTCACCCTCGACAGCAGTCAGTTTCTGCTTCGCCCAGGCATTAAAATTTGCGCCATGCAAGTGCCGGAGGGAGGCAAAAACGTCCGAGGTGAGAAGTTCATTTTCTAAGCGTTCCTGAGCGGAGATGTGTTTCCCAGCGGTATCCGTCCGGCTTCGGATGAGCAGATAAATTTTTTCAACATCGGGAAGTGTGGTCAAAATTTTCGCCACCATCGGTTGCCCCAAAAATGCGGTACCGCCGGTAATGAACAGAACTTTTCCCCGAAAAAAATCAGTTATTGGCATAATCAGTTATTGACATAAAGTTTGAAACATATTAGAATATTCGTTAGTAACTCGAGCACACTTCTGTGTGAACCGGTGTTTTTCTCTTGACCTTTTCGGCTAAGAAATCCATCCGCTCGTTGACAGGGTGTTTGCAAAAATACAAAGGCGTTCGGCAGAACTCCATTTGTGGATTTCGTCTAATCTTTCGGTAAATCACCTAAAACGCAGTTTATAAGCCAAAACATCCTATTAAAGATAACACATTTCGTATAAAAAGTCAAAGGCTGAATTGATAATGTTAGCAGAAGAAGATAAGTTACAATTTTTAAAAAAGACGGAACTCTTTGCAGAGCTCCCACAGGCCGAATTAAAAGCGATCTGTCACATTACGAGCGAAGTTGCGTATCCTGCCGATTCAACGCTATTTGAGGAGGGGGACGAAGGCGATTCTCTCTATCTGTTGGTGGATGGTGAAGTCAGCATTATCAAGGCTGGGACAGAGGTGTTGTTCTTTGATGAGAAAGGGTACTGCCTCGGAGAAATCGCCTTGATTGACAACAAACCGCGAAGTGCCACAGTAAAAACGGTGAAGCCTACGCAGTTCCTGAGGATCACCAGACACGATTTCTACAACGCTATGGCGCGAGAGCCGAGGATTGGCAGTGGGATGTTTCGGGTTTTGAACGATAAAATCCGACGTGACCTTGAAATTCAGATGAGTGCCATCCGCAAAGAGATTGCGCAGGAAGAATCAATGCGGCTCGCCGCTGAAGTCCAAAAGTCTCTCCTACCAGACAAAGAAATTGCGCACCCTTGCGTTCATTCCGCTGGATACTGCCGACCAGCGAACACCGTCGGAGGCGATTATTACGACTATCTCGAACTCTCCGACAACAGCGTTGCCATCTTCCTCGGTGATGTCATGGGGCACGGTTATCATTCAGCAATGGTCGCAGCGATGACCAAAAGTTGTTTGCAAACGCAGATCCGCTTTGACGCTTCTGTATCAGAAGTCATGAAAGCCATTACCCGAGTCACAGAAGAGGACGCGCAAGCCTTTATCTACATGACCTGCTGTTATCTGATCATTCACCCAGACAATCGGTTGGAATTCGCCAATGCTGGTCACCCACAGATGCTCCTCTATCGCGCGGAGCAGAACAGCACTAACGATGAAAATGGCAACCTGCTTGAGTTAGAATCTGCGTTTCTACCCGTCGGTATCTCAATGTCCGAGACACCGACACAATATTACAGCACTGAGATTGAGTGGTATCCCGGAGATTTATTAGTGCTTTATTCAGATGGCATCACCGAAGCGTTCAATCCTAACGCCGAAATGTACGGATTTGAACGTTTCAAAGCACTCATCTCACAAAAACGCCATTTGTCACCCGAAGAGATAAAAACGGAGATTCTGTCTGACCTTCAAGCACACCAACAGGATGAGAGTGCTAATGATGACATTACGCTGGTTGTGGCGAAATTTCTATAGATGTACAATCTTTCTCATGAAAATTCTTTACTGGATAGAACTTAAACACAACGCAGATATTGAAGGGTAAAAGGACGGAAGGAAGGGAAGAATGGAAGACCTCGGTCCACACTTCCAATCTTCCAGTCTACCAATTCCGTAAGAAACGAAGGCATCCTGCGTAACTTCTATTTAAGTTGGTTAACGGCATAATGCATGATATTTTCCATGAGTGCTTTATTCATCGAGGTTGTATATTGGCTATCGTTGCGAAGGCTGGTAATAATGTATAATCCCTTGCCATACCGTCTCGCGCCAACAACGAGTTCCTTGTTGTCCTGGGTCGTCGCAAAAATTTCATCTTTCCGGTCCCAGTCCACCCACGCGTCATCAATAAAGATTTTGCCAGATTCAATCATGTTTGGAATAGAGAAGATAGACTCACCTTTTTGGGTAACAGCGAAATGTTGGGTTGGTGGACTTTCAACACCCTTCAATTTACCCTGCAGCCACCCAACACCGCAAGGCTTTTCAGCACTGCTGTCCTGTCCCGTAACGACAACAATACCGCCCTTTTTCACAAAGTTTTTAATCTTTTTCTCTACTTCATCAGAAAGGAGATAGTGCCCATAACTGGAAATTTCTTCGTATCCGATCCACAAAATATCCGCGTTCTCCAGTTGCGGCAACTTATGCTCTTTGGTAGGTTCGTGTGCGATGGCGCGTTTGCCAACCTCCTTTACGGAACGTACTGCTTGATATTCATACGTCGCAGTATTCGTATAAACAGGCGTTTGACTCCATGTCGGATGCGTGCTGTTGCCCGTCAGGACGAGAACTTTTATGGCATCTTTTGGCGCGGCAACCCACATTTTACCGGCTAACATGTCAAGAACTATCTTTTGGAACGCCTTCGTTTTGCCATCAAAGGTCCGGGACATCATAGGATCAATATGCGTGAATGTCCACCAAGAGCCACCATATCCACCACGATACGCACGCATTTGAAACCATGTGTTGTCAATAAAGCACATGCTATCTATACCGTAATGTTCACGATAGAAAACGATGATAGGCATCCCGGGTTTGAGGAGTCGGACCATCTTTTCTGGGGAGGTGCCCCGTTTGTAATGCCCGGTGGCGAAGTTCATCTTAATTTCCTTGAGTTCGCTTTTCCCTTTGACATCTTTTTCGACGGTAACAACGCCCCGCAAACGCCCCTTGTTAACGCTCTTTACTTCACCAAAAACGATGTTCGTACAAGCATCAAGGACTTCACGGATTGTATATTCGCGCTCAATAAACGCAGGCGTAGTTGGCGTGAAAAGCAATCCCATAAGACTAAACCCTAATAATAAAGCAATGAGGTTGTATGTAAAGCGCATGGTGGAATCCCCTTTAAAGATCGTAGCCACGGTCAGATGAAAATTAATCAAACCCTTAACCAATTCGGCAAATTCGACGTTCCGAATTAAAGAACCTCATCCGGTAAACGCAATATATCAAGGCGATGCCCTAACTTCTATTACATACGCCGGATTTCTTAATAGATATTGTATTATATCTCCGTTGAATTTTCAAGCATTTTTGTTTCGCTCATACGTTATGTCAGGATTGAAACTACCCCTTTTGGCACAGATCACAAGCCTAAAAGATTTACGATGGACATCGTTAGAAATCTTTAACGCTGCCATTTACCTTGGATTCCTGATTTTTTTGCTTGCCTTGCCGTTCGGTTACTCGACAGCACTCCTTAACATCGGGCTTTCATTTGTGTTATTCGGATGGGTCGGACGAATGGTTTCAGAGCGGAAACTCAGTTGGCAGCGTACACCACTTGATATTCCGATTGTGTTGTTTCTCGGATTGGCGTTGATAGCCTCACTTCTCGCACCGCATCCTGCTACCAGTAGCCTCGGTTATTTTTGGAAACATCTCCGAGCGGTCCTGCTCTTTTATGCCGTTATTCACAGCCACTTAGGCACCCGGTGGCGACCTGTTATTATTGTCTTTATTGCCGCGGCAGGTATCTCTTCCGCGCTCGGACTCTGGTATTACGCAAATGACACCCGTTTAGCGATTGATTTTATGGGACGGATTGGGTTACAATTTCAGGAGGAACTTGATGCTGGCGAAGTCCCAAACTTACAAATATCTGATGACTTACGCACCGAATTGCGAGATTGCAACGTACCGCTCTCCCAAACCGCATTTTTTGTGCCTTCAAAGCAATCAGACGAATGGCGGATTGATGACCCGGCGCGCCAAAGACGCTATGTGATTCGTAAAGATAAAACACATCTCATGGTGTACATGATTGAACAACGGCTCACTGGAACCTTCAAGATGCCAAACGACTTAGGCGCATACCTTGCCCTCAGTCTCCCATTTGTGATAGGCTACTTTATAGAAAGTTGGCGAAAATATCCAGAACAGAAGATTCCAATATGGAGAACTTTAGTACTTGGTGTCGTCGTAATTATGATGAGCGCGAATCTCGTGTTGACCCTTACACGCGCCGCTTGGGTGAGCGTTACCGTCGCCACAGTTTGCCTCGGCGTTTATCTCATCGTAAGGGCACTACGAAAACTTGGACCGGTGGACAGACTGTGGAAGCGTATACTGTTAGGGTTCACTATAATTGCCCTGCTTCTCAGTGCATCGTTATTCGTCATGCCGCAGCATATTAAGGCTCGCTTCCAAACGATGATTGAACATCCTGTGGGATTCATGGGAGAACGTCCGCAGTGGTGGAAAACCTCGCTTGAACTCATTCGGAAGTACCCACTCACCGGCATCGGATTGGGTAGGTTCCGCTATGAATATCAACGCAATGGACCGCCTGAGCAATATAATATCCCTTACCACGCGCATAATATCTATCTGCACATCGCCGTTGAGCATGGCATTCCTTCGCTTCTGCTGTTTTTGTGGATGGTGGTAATTATCTGTCAACAAGTTTTCGCTATACGGCAGGCAAATGGGTTTTGGGGGACAGGAACCTTCATCGGTGCAAGCGGGTTTCTCATCTCCGCACTCGTTTATGGACTCGCAGACAACATTCTACACCAACGCACAGTATTGCTTTTTTGGTTTATTATTGGAATAATCTTTTACATACAATTGCCTAAGGACGAAAAACATGAAGAAATCCTTGAAACCAATTGACATGGCTTCCGTGAAGACCTATTCACTTCAGAATCGCATCAACAAAGTCTCCGTTCAGGACTTCGCGACGCTGCCAGAATCAGGAACAGACTTGTCCCCATTTTTATCCAGTCTTCCGAACATCCTCAAGGGGACAGACTTTTTGGCACTCGTTGACGACATCGTTGCGGCATCCGAGAACAAGAAACCGGTTATCGTGATGATGGGCGGACATGTCATCAAGTGTGGATTAAGTCCACTCTTAATCGACTTGGCGAAACGCGGCGTGATTACTGGGTTTGCGTTCAACGGCGCAAGCAGTATCCACGACTTCGAGATAGCCCTCATCGGCGAGACTTCCGAAGATGTCTCTGCCTACATTCAGACCGGACAGTTCGGGATGTGGGAGGAAACAGGACGATTGATGAACGAGGTAATTCAGCACGCCGCAGATACGGATATTGGCATAGGCGAAGCGTTGGGCAAACGACTGGTAGAAATGGACGCGCCCTACAATGCGTATAGTCTCCTTGCCGCCGGTATCCAATACAATGTACCAATCACGGTGCATGTCGCGATTGGCACGGATATTATCCATCAGCATCCATCAGCAAGCGGTGCAGCCATCGGCGCGGCGAGTTTCACCGATTTCCGGTTATTGACGACGTTAGTGACCGATTTGGAAGGGGGTGGCGTTGTGCTAAATTTGGGTTCGGCTGTGATTCTACCGGAGGTTTTCTTGAAGGCGTTGACGATTGCTCGGAATCTGGGGCATACGGTATCCCACTTCACGACTGCCAATTTCGACATGAACCAACAATATCGCCCCGTAGAAAATGTCGTCAAACGCCCAACGGAGATGGGAGGTAAGGGGTATACATTCACTGGACATCACGAGTTGATGATTCCACTTCTGGTGCAGGCAGTCCTTTCCCGACTATAAATAGTAAACTGTGTTTTTAGAGTTAAGTCCGCTAATAAAAAAAGCGCGCTGTCAACGCGCACCTAACTAAAGTACACAATTGGCTTATTATTGAACTCAGCATTATATGATCGACGGTATGCTACGCTATTTTCGGTTTGAGAAACGCATCAGCGAACCCTTCCCGCGCCCTGTCCCTGTTTTTAGTGTCATCAGTAACGCGCGGACAGCCCGTAATTTCGGCAACGACGGAATGTGTAAGTAAACTCTTAAGAGCTTAGCTCGTTTGACACTATCCATGTCTCCGTAACCTTCCAAAATCTTTCGATATGTTGAACAATTCATTTTATAAATCTCTCCAATCGCTGACAAGTCCCACCGAAATCGGCTACGACTTTTGCATAACGAGGTCGCTGTAGGAGACAGCAACCGGATCGGTAGTCCCTAAATGAAGTATGGCTTTAACGTGGTGATGTTCATTTAGGGCTTCGGCTTCTGTTTGTCCCTGAAACACCGTTTCTAATTCCACAAATTGACCTAAATCCACAACCGTATCAAGGTGGATGCGAGTATGATTGAACATCCAGAGTTCTCGCTGTTTCTTGACAATTGTTTTCACACCCAGCGCGGCTGTTAGTAGCGTTTTGCAGGTCCCCGGGTCTGCGATTTCGCAGAGTTGATACTGACTGTAACGCGACGCTTCATGATTCGGACGTTCATAATAGATGAGCCACGCTTCAGCCGCCTCATCAATCTCGCGCAATTTGAGGCGCGGTTCATAGGTTTCTGATATTGGAGAATCTTCTCCCCGTGTTACATGAAAATACGTATCAACTTGATGTACGGTTTCACGATGTGTCGCGTTTAAGTCTGCAAGTCTCGGATAGAGACGCTCAAGCGACTGACACTGCGCTTTAAATTCTAAATTTGTTGCCATACGCATTCAGACTTACTCAATTTCCCCAAAATCTTCATCGGATTGGAAGCTATCAACACACGAGCGGTTGCAACGTTCACCATGCGCCAATAACCAACAGGTTTGATGCTTTAATTTAAGGGAACTTATCAGACAGGTACGCAGCTGCTCAGGGTCGAAACCGCGTCCTAACAGGTAACTGTAACTACCGGCTCTCATCGCCTGTTGTCCCTCGTGATCATTACGGACAATCGAAACGATTTTAACATGCGGCTGATATCTGTTGATATATTCAAAGAGTCGCCCTCGCCGTCGGCGGGTGTAGTCAGCAATTACCAGTTGATATTTGCGCATCTTCAACAAACCGATCGCTTCCGAGGATCGCTCTGGAAAATCGCATCCGTAGCCCTCGGAGCGGATGAGATTCCTCACTTTATCATGTAAGTTACCATCACGTGAAACGAGCATCACATCGCCTTCTAATTCAGAGATGCCGAAATCCTCTTGAATATCAAGTGGGATACGTGCTTCTCTCGTCCGCCATTCCAGCCTTCTGCGTGCACTTCGCATCTGATCGTTGACGCGATCCAATCTTTCATCTAAGTCTGGGAGTGGTTTAAAAAATTTTTTCATCTTACCCTACTCTGTTTATCTCTAAAGATATTATGGTGAATTATAAAATTAACTCTCACTGCAAGGCAATTTCAATAGAAGCGAAAACCTCCAAGGTTTCCGCTGGCGAGGTTTGGAACCTCGCCTCTTTAGAGCGTCTAAGCAATTGTAAAATCTACCATAATTTGGAAAATCTCTTTTATCTATTGTACCGCATCTCAGGGTACATATCAAGCAATTTTTGTTGATAAAAACCGCGAAATACTATAGAATCTCCAACACAGAAAATCAGTAATCAGTGTCTACAACCGAAACCGTGACAACAAACGATCGCGCAGTCTTCTTATAGAGACACCGGCGGAAAAGGATAGAAGAACATGCCTGCACCACAACTTCCACTCCCGTCACATTTCAACACCGATCAAGTAGACCACGTCTGGCGGATTCCCTATCAAGAACGCCAACACGAGGCGCAAACATGGGCAAAGGCGCACGACATCCACCCCGCATTTGAGGATGATTTTCGGACATGTCTGCTGCTTGTCGATGTCCAAAATACATTCTGTATCCCCGACTTTGAACTCTTCGTCGGCGGCAGATCTGGGAATGGCGCAGTAGAAGATAACATCCGCTTGTGTCAGTTTATCTATCGTAACTTACCGCACATCAGCAAAATCGCTTGCACGCTTGACACACACACGGCGATGCAGATATTTCACGAAATCTTCTGGATTAACGATGCAGGCGAACATCCGACTCCCTTACAGACGCTGATTACACAAGCGGACATTGAAGCAGACAGATGGCGCGTCAATCCTGCTATTTCGGAAAGCGTAACGGGAAAATCAGATCAATATGAATGGCTTGAGGCTTACGGGCAGCACTACGTCAAAGTGCTTACTGCGGATGGGAAATATCCGCTCACGATATGGCCCTACCATGCGATGCTTGGCGGGATCGGACATGCTGTTGTTTCCGCCGTTGATGAAGCCTGCTTTTTTCATACGATTGCCCGCAAGAGTCAGGTACATTACGAAACGAAAGGACAGAATCCTCTAACCGAAAACTACTCAGTCCTGCGCCCAGAAGTTCTCAACGACGCGGACGGGAGACCGATTGCAGAAAAAAACACCGTCTTTCTCCAAATGCTTCTCGAATACGACCGGGTAATTATTGCAGGACAGGCAAAAAGCCATTGTGTCGCGTGGACGGTCAGCGATCTGCTCACAGAAATCCAGCAAACCGATATTGCGTTAGCGAAAAAAATCTATTTGGTGGAAGATTTAACTTCACCCGTTGTTGTGCCCGGAATCGTAGACTATACAGAACCAGCAGACGCTGCTTTCGCCGAGTTTTCGGAAGCAGGAATGCACATTGTCCAGTCAACAGAACCGATTGATCGTTGGACCTAAGAAGGAGCCCCTTTATGGAAAATCAACGGACAGAATTGGGTACCTATGCACGGCTATCCGGGATGATGTTTCTACAATTTGCGATCTGGGGGGCATGGGCAGTGCTTGTCGCTGGACACATGCAGAATCTTGGGTTTACTGGCAAACAGATTAGCTACGTCTTCGGCACGACGGCTATCGGTTCGATAATCTCACCGATTATTGCAGGGTGGGTTGCAGACCGACTCATGCCAGCGCAAGTCTTTGCAGCAATCTCGCACCTGCTCGGCGGAGTGTGCCTCCTCTTTGCATGGAAGCAGACGACCTTTCCGATGATGTGGGGCGCGATTTTCCTGCACGCCGTTCTCTATATGCCGACCATCGCACTGACGAACGCGATTGCCTTCCGCCACATGGGACAGTCAGATAAATTCGGAAATATCCGGGTCTTTGGAACCCTCGGTTGGATCGCAATCAATTGGCTACTGAGCTGGTATCTCCGGTTTTGGGAAGGACAAGAGACAACCCTTCCACACGTGGGTGATTGCCTTCTCTTCGGAGCCGTCCTTTCATTCCTTATGGGTGCGTACTGCCTAACCCTGCCCAATACACCTCCGAGTAAAGAGGCGAAGAACCCCTACGCTTTTCTTGAAGCCTTCTCCCTCGTCTCAAATCGGAACTTCGCGGTACTCCTGATTATCTCTTTTGTCGTTGCTATTGAACTTCCTTTCTATTACAACCTGACCTACCTGTTCCTGACCGAGGCAGAACACGGCGTTGGGTTAGCAGGGAGCAGTGCCAATCTTGCGATGAGTCTCGGACAGGTCGCTGAGGTCGCGTTGATGATCCTGCTATTTCCGTGTCTGCGCCGGTTCGGCATGCGGTTTACTATCTTTTTGGGTATCCTCGCATGGCCCGTCCGCTATGCCATCTTCGCCATTGGACAACCCGTGTGGTTAGTTATCGGTGCACAAACGTTGCACGGTATCTGTTATTCATTCTTTTTTGTCGGTGGAATGATTGCTGTGGAACGACTCAGTCCGCAGGATATTCGTGCGAGTTCTCAAGCACTGCTTCTCTTCGTAACGAACGGATTTGGAATGTTGGTAGGACATATTGTCAGCGGTCGTGTGCATGATTACTTCGCTTATGCAGAAGGTGGACACGCCTGGGCAAAAATCTTTATGGTACCGATTGTTGTAACAGTCCTCGCTGCAATCGCCTTCATCGCGTTGTTCAATGAACAGAAATATCAGGCGGATGCGGACGCTATCGAACAAGACCCGGCGAATACATAGTTGAGGGAAAAATTATGTCAACACATAAAACACTCGTGTTTCACCCTACTGGTGGTAATTTAACGGTTTCAACAATGCAGAGCTGGCACATCACTGTCTCCGATGACGCTACTGCTTCCGAACGATACGCCGCCGAAGAATTCCAAAAATGGTTCAACCAAGCAACCCAGTTGACGTTACCGTTGGATACCGATCTCAATGACGGACAGGTCGCAATTGGGGGATCTGCCTCGTTGGGTGATGAAGACATTGAAATCACCATTGATAGCAGTCAGGTTCAGATCAAGGGGGGCATGCCACGTGGTATTCTCTACGCGGTGTACCAGTTTCTTGAGGAATTGGTCGGTGTCCGATTCCTAACGGCTGATCATACCTATATCCCCGATGCATCCGCCCTGCAAATACCGTGCGGAAGTTATACCTACTCTCCACCCTTTTCGTTCCGTTGGAGCTATTACCGTGAGAACTCAAATGCACCAGAATTCGCGGCGAAACGAAAAGTTAATACTGTCACTGATGCAGAAAATCTGGGTGGGAAAACCCAACAGCAACTTATCAATCACTCGTTCCACGCATTAGTACCCTTCGGCACGTATGGCGAGAGTCATCCAGAGTATTACGCGCTTGTAGACGGAAAACGGGATACGAATACACACGGTGGTGGACCGCAGCTCTGCGTGACGAACCCTGAAGTCATTGAGGTTGCCGCGGAATCCGCAATTCAGCAACTCTCAGAACGTTCTGAAGCCGCCAATATCAGTGTAAGCCAAGCGGACACAGCGGCATACTGCCGGTGTGAAACATGCGAGGCACTCAACGAAGCGGAAGAGTCGCCAATGGGTTCGCAGTTGACATTCGTCAATACCGTTGCAGAACGCATTGAAAAAGCATATCCTCATGTCAAAGTCGGGACGCTGGCGTACTGGTATACCCGCAAACCTCCCAAGACAGTGAAGCCGCGGCACAACGTGCAGATCCAACTCTGTAGTATTGAATGCTGCACCCTCCACGCCATTGACAACCCGGATTGCGAGCAGAATCAAGCCTTTTGTCAAGATACTAACGAGTGGGGGAAAATCTGTGACGACATCTGGATTTGGAATTACAACACCAATTTCCGCGCCTACGATTTGCCATTTCCGAATCTACGGAGCATTGCAGCTAATGTCCGTTACTTCCTAAGCAATAACGCCAAAGGTGTCTTCATGCAGGCAAACGGGAACGGGTTAACAGGCGAATTTTCCGATCTACGAAATTACCTCATCTCACAACTCATCTGGAACCCTCACCTCGATGCCGATGCACACTTAAACGAATTTGTGAACCTCCACTACAAAGCCGCGGCACCACCGATTTTGAAGTACATCAACTTCCTCCATGATAACGTTGAAGAAAGAGGTCTTCACCCACGGTGTTTCCCGACACCAGAGGATGTAGGATTGGATGCCGAGAGTTCACAGACCATTTTTGACTATTTCCAGCAAGCGTTAGCACTCGCCGAGAAACCAGAAATTCGGGCGCGTGTTGAAAAAGCCTCTATCCCCGCCTACAAAGCGATGATCGTTGCTGGTGGTGAAATGCCAGCCCCAAAACGGCAAACGCTGATTGACGAATATATCACGTTGTGTGAACGCTACAATATGTCGCACGCCGCGGAAACGCAAGCAGCAGAAGTGTATTTTGAAGAACTCCGCAGCCAATAATCTCATTCATCACCAGTTGGCGGTTTTCTGAAGAGCGGGTATTGGGCATCGGTGAAAGGGACTGTGATGGACCCAAACCCATCTCTTAACTGACAACTGACAACTGATAACCTCTCAAAATGTTTGATTTCCGCGCACCGCTCTTCTTGATTCTACTCGCTGCGATTCCTCTGTTGATCCTTGTGCAGCGAAGCGCACGCCTCAGCACGGTGAAGTGGCGAAAAAAGGCGACCTTCATCCTCAGAGGTGCCGCGCTCCTCTGTGCGATCCTCGCCTTAGCCAATCTGCACCGAACGCATAAGGAGCAACGCCTCGCGGTTGCTTTTTTACTTGATACCTCCGAGAGCATTCCGCGCGCACAACACGAAGAAGCACGCAAACAGATAAAAGCTGCTGTCGAGAAGTTGAAACCCACCGACCAGTTCGGCATTATTGGTTTTGCGAAGGAAACCTCAATCCTACTGGAAATCCGTCAGAAGCAAGATCATCTATTAGACAGGGCATCTACTGTGTCGTTGGAAACGCTTGCAGAACAGACTGCTGGGCGAGATGGCACCGACATACTCACCGCACTCAAGCGCGCAATTGCACTGTTACCAGACAATCACCATCGACGCATCGTGCTGTTTAGCGACGGCATGCATAACGCTGGCGGTACACTCCTCAAGGACTACTTACCTTTGCTTTCAGCAAGCAACGTGGAAATATTGACTGATCCCCTTGATGCCGTTAAGGATGCAGTTCGGGTGGTACATTTACAGGTGCCTACGCAGGTCCGCAAAGGACAAAGTTTTGAGATTGGAGCAGTGATCGAAACTGATGGCAGTATTCCAACACTCACCGCGACGCTCTATCACCAAGGCGTACCGATCAATACGCTTGAATGGACCCTATCCAGCGGCACATATTCTTTCGCTTTACCCGTGCCACCGATTTCAACGGAAGAAAACCATAGATACACCCTACAACTGAACGTAACCGACGAAATTCCCGAAAACAATCAGGGTTACGGCGTTGTAAAATTTGCTGACAAACCATACGCCCTATACTTAGAGAATGATGTGGCACATGCGACATACTTAGAAACTGTCCTTAAAGAAAACGGCTTTGAGGTTGAGGTGATGTCTCCGTCAGAAATGCCAACGGAACTCGTGGAACTCCAACGCAGCGATGTCCTGATTCTGAGCAATGTTTCCACAGAGGCACTCTCAACAGAACAGTTGCAGAGCATCGAAAATTACGTCGGTGATCTTGGGCACGGATTGGTCGTCATCGGTGGCGAACGTGCTTATGGACCCGGAGGCTATACCGACACGGTGTTGGAACGTGTACTCCCAGTGGAAATGACACCGCGTGAACGTAAGGACGCTGTTGCCATCGTTTTTGTGCTGGATACATCGGGTAGTATGGCAAATTATGTTGAAGCGCGGCAGAAAATTGGACTCGCCATCGAAGGCGTTCGTGCCGGTATCCGCAACCTTGACAAAGAGGATGTGACAGGAATCCTCGGCTTCAACACGGACGTTCATACCATCTCCAATCTTACATCCGAACACCGTGTGCTCCGTCAAGTTGTGGGTGGGCTTAAACCGACAGGCGGCACCACGAAGATGAAAGATGCTATTGAACAAGCGTACGAGATGCTCCAAAAAAACGATGCGAAACAGAAGTATATCGTTCTTTTGTCCGATGGCAAATCTCATGGCACAGCGTCCGACTTTCTGGAATTGGCAGAACGAATTGCTGAGGCGCGCATCAGTACGACGACGATCGCGATAGGCGATGCGAACAAGGAACTCCTATCACAGTTCGCAGAAATCGGCGGTGGGAGTGCCGTCTTTGTGGAAAATGTCCAACAATTGCCAGCGGTTTTGACGGAAGCCGTTCGAGAAACGCAGCACTACACCGTTCAAGAACCCTTCCAGCCTGTCATTGTTTCGCCAGATGATCCGATTGTGGTAGGCATCGGAACACCACCGCTCCTCTACGGCTATGTCGCAACGACAGAGAAGGAAACAGCACAAGTGCTCATGCATTCGCATAAAGACGAACCGATTCTTGCGGCTTGGAATTTTGGGTTGGGGAAGGCAATCGCGTGGACATCGGATGCTAAACCAGCATGGTCGAAAGAATGGATCCCGTGGGGAAATTTTGGGAAATTTTGGGGACAAGTCATCAATTGGGCAGTTCCCGCTGCGGACACAGGTGCCGACTTCGATCTCGTGGTGTCCATGAATCACGGCGTAGGGGAGGTTACTATTGATACACGGACACCCTCAGAAACATCTTATAAGGTTCACGTCGTTGCTCCGGACGGCACAAACGAAATCGTTGAAATCCAACAATTAACACCGACGCGCTACAACGGCACATTCCAGATGCAGGATAGCGGCTCCTATATAGTTACTGCCCAGCGGGAAGGCGATGCGCATCAACAAATCGAAGTTCTGTCAGTCCCTTATCCAGCAGAATACGCGGAATTTGGGACCGATACCGCCTTGCTAAAAATGCTTGCAGCTGGCACCCTCGGTATCCACGAACCGACACCGACACAAATAGCAGCACCCGCGGGAACTCCAATCGAAAGGCAGAAGTCGCTCGCCCAAGCGTTATTAGTTACTGCTGCGCTGTTCTTTGTATTGGAGATGATTCTCCGACGTTTCAGCATAACGAATCGGTATCTTGTTGAATTTTTTGAGAGGTTGCGCGGAAAATCTATGGACAGTCCGGTAGAAGTCCAAGTCGCACAAACACCGCCAGACAAAAGCGTCCCAGAAAACACAACATCACCACAGCCAGCAGAAACTTCAATGAACCGACTGTTAGCTGCTAAAAAGCGAGCGCGTTAAGATTACGCCAGGGGGCGCTGTCGAATTTGGTGCCAAGGACCAGTGATCGCCAACGTAATCCCAGGACTCTGGATATTCACAAAGAGCGTTGTGCCATCCGGTGAGAACGTCGCACCCGCAAGTTCAGACAGGTTGCCGGCATTTCGAGCGAATCGGTAGATATTTCCTTCAGGTGTTACGCCGATGAGGAACTCCTCATTGGGACCGTCTTCACAGATGATTAAATCGCCCCAAGGTGTAACTGTCAGATTATCGGCATTCTCCATGAGGTTGACATCATTTGGTTCAATGAAGAGCTGAAGAGTCCCAGGTTCTTGATCTTCTCGACTCGTGCCTTCATAAGGGCTCGGTATATATCTCCAAATCTGCCCTTTGTATGCAATACCGCCATTCGTGCAGGCAATATAGAACTCTCCTGTCCCTTGATTATCGCCATACCATATCCCCTCACCGCGCGCAAACTTCGCCGCCTCTTTATCTTCAGCCCCTTGTATACGGAGGTCATCGTTTGGCGATTCCACATTCTCAATATCCACCCACTCAACCGCAAGCGTTTCTCCCACTGGTACCGGATTATATGTCCACCAGAAGATCTTTTGATTCCGGTCCCGCCAGTTTCGGGTATCTGCGCTCTTGAGGTCACGGATTTTCAACGCCTGAAGCTTGCCACCCGCAGCGAGTTCACCCTGTTTGTCAGGGATGAATCGATAGATTAGACTATCACCTCTGTCTTCGGTTTGATAGACAATCCCAGTTTTGGGATCAACAGCGACAGCCTCATGATTGAAACGCCCCATTGCTTTCAACGGAATCGGATCGGCTAATCCTATATCCGTAGAAGCAGGCACCTCGAAATTATACCCGTGGTCTGCCTCATAAGTGTTCTCTTTTTCAAACTTCTGTACATTCTCTTCACAGGTGAGCCACGTATTCCAAGGTGTCAATCCCCCCGCGCAATTTCGGATCGTCCCTATCAGGCTTAAGAAATGTTTCTCCAATGTCTTCGTACGCGTGTCATAGACAAGCGTTGTTGTGCCACCAAGACATGGCAATTCGCCTGACCCAGCGTCATAGAATTTGTCAATAGCAGCACGTTCAATCTTTTCGTTATTCCATCCAAAAGGTCCGACGTTTTTGGCGGTGGCGACCAATTCGTGATTTCGGACGAGGATCGTTTTGCCGTTAGGACCCGGGAAAGCTGCCATACCATCATGTCCACCCGGCACCCAAAGCCCATCGTCCATCTTTTCACCCGTTCTCGAAAAAGCGTGGGCGGTAAATCCTTCGGGGAGGTCAAGGAGACGGTTTGCGGTCGGCGCGAACTCGAAGGGTGGCGGTGGTCTAAAGCCCGGCACCTTTTGAATCAGGGCATTGCTACACCCTAAAAATCCGAGGCTGACTGCTGCAGATGCCGTGGCGAATGCACCGGAGCGTAGAAACTGCCGTCGAGATAGTTTATTTTTCATAAATTTCCCTCATCAAACGAACGTTAAAGCGGTTATCAAATCTTTGTATTGTAGACGGAATGCTTTCTTGACATATAAAGTATAACTCTAATATTTTACAATACTTTTGATTTTTTTTCAAAAGTTTATGGCAACCTCACTGAAAAAAGCCCTCTTGACAATAGAGCAAAGTTGTGTTAAAATTTATTCTCGTAAAACCAATACGCTTGTGATGAAAAAGGAGGCGAACAAGAAATGGAGAACCATCCTTACGCCCCGGCTAAAATAGAACCCTATTGGCAAGCCGAGTGGCAACAAAAAGAAGCATTTAAAGTTCCAAACGATATTGAGACCCTAAAGACGAAGCCGAAATTCTATGTGCTTGGCATGTTCCCCTATACCTCAGGTGCCGGACTTCACATGGGACACGCCAAAAACTATGTCCCGACCGATGTACTCGCCAATTTTCGGCGGATGCAGGGCTATCACGTGATGCACCCGATGGGATGGGATGCCTTCGGACTTCCCACAGAGCGATACGCAGTACGTGAAAACGAACACCCAGCAGACGTTACAAAACGGAATACGGAAACCTTTCAGCAGCAGATCCAACGCATCGGTCTCTCTTACGACTGGTCTCGCAAAATTGACACCTCTCTACCTGAATACTACAAATGGACGCAATGGATCTTTCTCCGTCTCTATGAAAAGGGTTTAGCATACCTTGCCGATGTACCGGTTAACTGGTGCCCGGCGTTAGGCACTGTCCTCTCAAACGAAGAAGTAAAAGATGGAAAATACGTCGAAACTGAAGACCCCGTCGAACGTCGCCTCATGCACCAGTGGATGCTCAAAATTACCGCTTATGCTGAGCGGTTGTTGGAAGACTTAGATCTACTGGATTGGCCCGAGGGTCTCAAAGAGATGCAACGGCACTGGATCGGCAAATCGGAAGGGGCAGACATTACTTTCAATATTGAAGACAGCGATAAGACGTTCACCGTTTTCACAACGCGTCCCGATACGCTCTTTGGGGCAACCTATTGCGTACTCGCACCAGAACATCCTCTCGTTTCTGAAATAACACATCCTGATGCAGCATCCGCGGTTAATGCTTACGTTGAGGAAGCCGTTAACAAGTCCGATCTCCAACGTACGGATCTGGCGACAGAAAAAACCGGCGTTTTCACAGGTGCTTATGCTATTAATCCTTGCAACAGCCAGCCTATCCCGATATGGGTCGCGGATTATGTTCTGATGACGTACGGCACGGGTGCCATCATGGCAGTCCCGGGCCACGATGAACGCGATCACGAATTCGCTACGGCTTTTGACATTCCTATCGTTGAGGTTATCAGCGGTGCGGAAAAACCGATTGAAGAGGCAGCTTTTGAAGGAGACGGTGTCTGCGTCAATTCAGATTTCCTCAACGGCTTGCAAGTTGCTGAAGCAAAAGAAAAAATGATCGCATGGCTCGAAAGCGAGGGAAGGGGCAAGCGTCAAGTTCAGTACCGCTTACGAGACTGGCTTTTCTCACGGCAACGGTATTGGGGTGAACCTTTCCCATTGGCACACCTTGACGACGGAACGATTGTTCAACTGCCGGATGAGGCACTACCTGTCGAGCTGCCGTCGATTGATGCCTATAAACCGACGGAAGACGGCAAACCGCCACTTGCCCGCGCTGATGCAGACTGGTTGAAGATGACACTGCCTGACGGTCAAACAGCGACGCGGGAAACGAATATCATGCCGCAATGGGCAGGTTCTTGTTGGTATTATCTCCGCTTCCTCGATGCCCATAATACGGAGGCACCTTTTGATACTGAACTCGAACGCTACTGGATGCCGGTAGACCTCTATATGGGAGGTGCCGAGCACGCCGTTTTGCACCTGCTCTATGCACGTTTCTGGCATAAAGTGCTCTACGATAGTGGACTCGTCTCCACGAAAGAACCGTTCCAAGGTTTGGTGAACCAAGGCACAATCCTCGCGGAATCGTATCAAGACGATGCGGGTAAATATTACTATCCACACGAAGTCGAACAGAACGACGGAAAATCGGTTGCGAAAACTTCCGGCGTATCCCTCAACGTGCAAATAGAGAAGATGTCGAAATCGCGCTTTAACGTGATCAACCCGGACGACGTTATCGACAATTACGGGGCGGATGCCCTCCGTCTTTATCTGCTATTCATTGGTCCTGTCACAGCCAGCACGCCGTGGCAGGATGCCGGTGTAGAGGGGGTTTATCGTTTCCTTCAACGCGTCTGGCGGCTTGTTATTGATGAAGAGAGCGGTGAACTCAGCGAGAAGTTGACTGATGCTGCCGGAACAACAGCGTCTGATCTCTGGCGCGAACTCCATAAAACCATCAAGCAAGTAACAGAGGATACGGAGTCGATTGATAAGATGAATACAGCGATTAGCCAGATGATGATTTTCGTTAACACCGCTACACAGGCGAAATCGCTATCGAAGGAGACCTTGAAAATCTTCCTGCATCTGCTCTCGCCTTATGCCCCGCATATTGCGCAGGAGTTGTGGCATCGTCTCGGTGAAACAGGATTCATCGCGCATGCGCAGTGGCCCACACACGACGAGTCCGTCCTGACGAGTGCCACTGTAACCATAATCGCACAAGTTAACGGGAAGCTCCGCAGCCGTCTCGAACTTCCTGTCGATGCAACTGATAAGGAAATTGAGGAAGCTACACTCGCAGATGAACGGGTTCAGCGTTTCGTTGAAGGGAAACCGGTTCGGAAGGTTATCGTCGTGCCGAAGCGCAACCTTATCAATATCGTTGTTTAGACCTTGAAATAGGTAGAACATCAAAACAAAAACGTCCAAAGAAGGTAGACTTATGCCTATCAAATGTCTGATCGGTGTACTTATATTAGTTGTCACGTTAGGTGGAGGCGTGTTTGCAGAGGATGGTGCAGGGAAATTCGTCTTTACCATTCGCGAGCCGTTTCTGCATGAAGATGGTTTTCGAGCCTCGACACGGATGTTGGAGAGAGGCAGAGATACAGAAAAGTGGTGGGAGTTCTATCAGTATAACATCTGTACGATGAATCCGGACGGCACGGATTTCCGCCGACTCACCGATGATGGGTTTTCGCGCAACCCGCGATGGTCACCGGATGCCGAGCGTATTGCTTACATCTCTGGGATAGACGGGGCAAAATCGCTATATGTAATGTGGGCAGATGGTACCGAAAGCAAACGACTCATCAAAAGAGAGTACGACATTCACGATTTCTGGTGGTCCCCGTTAAGTCATGCCCTTCTGGTTGTGGTCGAGATTGACCGTCCGAAAGATCGGCTGGAAAATTGGATGGTAACGGTTGATGGAAAAATAAAACGGTGGCGGACCCAGCAGTGGGCAGAGGGATGGCTATATTGGGATGCGAAGGGCGAAAGTATTAAAGAACCGAAAAGAAGATTGCTTGAAGTATTGCCGAACGGAACGAGCTGGCCCGAGTGGTCGCCGGATCGTAAATGGATCGCGTTTATGACCGATGGTCTCCTCGCGCTTGCAGAGCCGGAGGTCGTCAGTATAAATAGAAAATGGTTTTTACAACGCGACGAGCCACCGTGCCAGAAGATTGAAGAGTGGTCGCCAGATGGTAAACAACTCCTGTTTTATGTGTCAGGTGAGATCTGCGTTGCCACTGTAGAACGCGGACGATTTAAGAATTATCTGAATCTGAGCTTGTACAAGGGACGTAACGCGACATGGTCCCCAAACGGAAATCAGGTCGCATTTATCGGGGCAGATTTGAATGGGCGACGCACCAGCGAAATCTTTATCTTAGATGTTGAAACCGCCAAAATGCAGCAGATTACCTCAACTGCTTACGATTATCTTGATCTGCATTGGCGATAAGCAACCATCGCAGCGAAAATTTCCACCGCCGCTGGTGAGGTTTCTAACCTCGCTCTTTAGAATGTCTAAGTAATTGTAAAATCTACCATAATAACTATAATTGCCGAAAGTATTGGTAAACCTAAACGACAGTCAATAGTTGGCTGAATAACTTTTTATGACAAATTCCATACCTGTGAATAATGAACAGATAACTGAGAAAAACGTTTCGATCATTCCATTAGGAGGCTTAGGTGAATTTGGGCTCAACATGATGGTGTATGAAACCGAGGACGACATTGTTGTCATTGACACCGGTTTCATGCTACCGAATGCAGACATGCCCGGTGTTGATCTAATATTGCCAGACATCCACTATCTCGTTGAACGGAAAGAGAAGATTCGCGGTATCCTTCTAACCCATGGACATGAAGATCATATTGGTGCCTTATTCTATGTTTTACGGCAGTTAGATGTACCGGTCTACGGCACGCAGCTTACGCTCGCAATTGCAAGTGGGAGATTACGTGAACACAACGTACTCGGCAAGGCACAACTCAATACCATTGCCCCCGGCGACACCGTCGAATTAGGCGGTTTTTCTGCTGAATTCATCCATGTCACACACAGCATTCCAGATAGTGTCGCGATTGCGCTCCGCACACCGATCGGTGTTATTGTCCATACCGGCGACTTCAAGTTTGACATGACTCCTGTTGATGGCAAATTGAGTGACATCCAGACGCTCGCTCGCTTGGGGTCAGAAGGCGTGCTTCTGCTCGTTTCCGACAGCACAAATGTAGAACGCCCCGGGCAAACGCCTTCTGAGCGGAGCATCTATGATACCATAGACAATATTTTCCAGAAAACGGAGCAGAAACTTTTTCTTTGTACCTTTTCTTCAAGTCTACACCGAATCCAGCAATTCATTGATTTGGCAAATAGACATCGACGACTTATTGCTGTCAGTGGACGTTCCCTTCTCAATAACGTGCGTATCGCTTCTGAACTCGGCTATCTCAACCTGAACCCGGACTATCTCATTGACGCTCGCGATGCGTCTATGTTCCAACCGCACGAAGTTGTAATTTTGAGTACCGGCAGCCAAGGTGAACCTCGATCTGCCATGTCATTGATGGCACTCGACAATCACCCGTTTTTAAAGGTGGAACAGGGCGATACGGTCGTCATCTCTGCCCGAATCATACCCGGCAATGAAAAGGCGATCGGGAATGTAGTGAACCACCTGATCAGACGCGGCGCGAAGATATATCATGAACGCAATTCCGATGTTCACGTTTCGGGCCACGGGGCGAGCGAGGATCTAAAATTGATGCTCAATCTCTTGCAGCCCAAGTTTTTTATCCCGATGCACGGCGAGTACCAAAACCTTGTGCGACACGCTGAACTTGCTGAGTCTATCGGCATCCCCAGCGACAACATTAAAGTCGCTGAAGACGGCGAACTCATCCATCTTACACCTGAGACGTGCGAGGTTTTTGGACGTGAGGGGCGCTCTGGACGCGTCCTCGTTGACGGCAAGCCGGAAATTGAACTTGAAGATATCGTCCTACGTGACCGCATCCAACTCGCCGAAGACGGCATCGTTGTCCCTATTGTTGTTCTACACAGTGACACAGGTGATAGCAATCAGCAATCAGCAGCCAGCAGTCAGCAGGCGGACATTGGGACAGACGAAACATCAGCAACAGCCGGCAGCCAAGAGCCGACAGCCGATAGCGACTCTAAAACAGAGTTGAACACCGGAGAGATAGAAATTATCTCACGTGGGTTTATCTATATGGACGAATCGGAGGAGCTCATAGAAAAAGCGAAAGAGATTACACGGCGGGTCATCGCAAACCTAAGCGATGAACAGAAGCACGAAACGGAGACCGTCCAAGACGAAATCCGAGGCGCGCTCCGCCGGTTTTTCTCAAAACAGATGCAACGGAGTCCGCTCATCTTCCCCGTCGTCATGCGGGTTTGATAGTGGCTATCGGCTTTCAGCCATCGGCAGTCAGTCTCCACTGACAACAATTTGCGTCCTTGTGAGGACTGAAACCGTCGATGACGGTAACTGATAGCCGACTGCTGACCGCTGACGGCTATCAAAAAGAAAGGAACATATAGAATGAAATCATTTATGTTAATCGTGGCAATTGCCACTTTGATAATAGGCTTTTCCGCCTGTGAGCGGATATCCCAAATTGTCCAACCTACCACACCGCAGGTAGAAAATGAGAGCGATGAGATTTCCGTCGGAGTTGTTTTACCTCTGACAGGTCACTTGGCTGCCGCAGGCGAACTCATGAAACGAGGTTTCGACCTCGCTCTCAATGAAATTAACAACTCGCAGCTTGTAGGGGGCGTACCCTCCGAATCGCGATCCAGCAATATAAAACTCAAGTTTATCATTGAAGACGACAACAGTACCCCAAAGGGTGCGGTTGATGCTTTCAATAAACTGATTCATGAAGACAGCATGTCTGTTATTATCGGGCCCGCATCCTCAAGCGCGACGGAGGCGGCTTTTCCCGTTGCCCAAGAAAACCGGATTGTCGCAATCAGCCCGACATCGGGTGAGCGCGGTCTTAGCGCGATCGGTGATTTTGTCTTTCGGATCCCGCTCACGACAGACGTTGTGGTTCCTAAAGGTATAGAGGTAACGCATACAAAACTCGGCTATCAACGCGTGGCTACGATGTATGATGAAACCGATGGCTTTTCTACAGATCGAGACAAGGCATTGCAAGAAGCATTTACTGCGAAGGGTATTGAGGTACTCACCACAGAAGCTTTCCAGAGTGGCGATACCGACTTCTCGGTGCCATTAACCCGAATACAGGCGTTGAATCCCGATGTCATCTTTGTTTCGGCATTGCCACCCGAAAAACCGGGGATACTGATTCAAGCCCGCCAACTCGGGATATCCGTTCCCTTTATTGTGAGCTCGGTAACCGATGTTGAGGTGGCAGCCGCAGGTGCCGCCGCTGAAGGCGTAATCACTTTTATCGGTTGGCTCCCCACGGACGACACACCCGGAAATCAAGCCTTTGTTAAGAATTACACCGCGACTTACGGCATGGAACCAAATGTCTTCGCTACGGCATCGTATGCCGCCGTTCACATTTTAGCAGAGGCGATTAAGAATGCTCAAGCAACCGATTCAATCTCAATTCGGGACGCGCTGGCGAACATCAGTGATCTTGACACAGTTTTTGGTAAGTTCTCTTTCAATGCCGACGGAGACGCTGTTTACGAGCCGCGGGTACTGATAGCCAAAAACGGTACATTGCAACCTTTTGAGTAAAGGATAACTTGCGAATGGTTTTGGCGTTAAGTTCTGGAAATCTGCTGGATTATCCTCCAATCTAAAATTCAGGGAGACTTGGAGTCGTGCGCTTTATTTCACATTGCGACAGGTGATGAATCATTCTATTATGAACACATCTGCTTGTAATTTGAAATCCATTAACTGGACAGCGGAGAACAAGCGAATTTTGTAGGTATTATAATGCCAATTTTGAATGGAATTTATGCAGATACGCCCTTTGATACAGAGGAAATACTTCAGGCGGATCTTAATATTGCGAATAAGCATCGGAGTAATCCTTTACGTTGGAAAGGGCAATTTTCACCTCAATTGGTTCAGGTATTCTTGGATAATTATTCCGATAGCGATGCCACTGTATTTGACCCATTTCTTGGGAGTGGAACTGTTCTTTTGGAATCCGGAATGGCTGGACTGAAAGCTAGCGGCACCGAAATTAACCCCGCTGCTGTCATGCTAGCGCAGACTTATCGTTTTATAAACATCCCGATTGATTTACGCCGTTCACATTTACAGACAGTGTCAAATCTTCTTCATGATGAATTTTTGTCCGAATTACCACTTTTTCAGAATGTTGAACAGGTTCATAGTGAAGCAAACTTTGAGACCATTAAACTTAAACTTGTTGGATTGCTGTCAAAGGTAAATGACCGTTTTCAGAGCGGATTGTTGGAAACTTTGATTACCTTATTAGATTTTTATCAAACCGATATATCAGTGCAGAAAATTTTTAAAGTTTGGGAAAATCTCAGGCAACTTGTGATTAAACTACCGTTTTCACATCAATCTATTGAGGTGCTTCTTTCAGATGCCCGTGAAGTTCCGTTATGCGATAAATCGGTTGATCTTGTGATCACCTCACCGCCATATATTAACGTTTTTAATTACCACCAGCAATATCGAGCATCAATGGAAGCCTTGAACTGGAATTTGTTAAGGGTCTCAAAATCAGAGTTCGGTGCAAATAGAAAACACAGAGCCAATAGATTTCTGACAGTTGTACAGTTTTGTCTTGATATGGCTCAAGCACTCAGTGAGTTAGCGAGAGTATGTTGTTCCGGAGCAAGATTAATTTTTGTGGTAGGTAGAGAGTCGAAGGTAAAGGGAACACGGTTCTTTAACGGTGAGATTGTAGCCGAAGTTTGTCATAGATCTTTGGGATTTAACTTAATTCTCAAGCAACAGCGGGTATTTCGTAATAGTTTTGGGCAAAGTATTTTTGAAGATATTCTCCACTTTTCCCCGCCTTTTGAACATCCATTACCTGAAGTATATTTAGAGAAGGCACGGAAGGTGGCTCAAGAAACATTGGAAACTTCGTATCCAACAGTCCCCGAAAAGTCGAAAAAAGACATAAAATTAGCTGTAAAGAATATTTACGACGTTCATCCATCACCTTTGTTCAACGCTAAGCGTACGAAAGGGATTTAAGTGTGTATGTTTTACCAACACCTCATGGTGATAAGTTAAACGCATTGCTTGAAAATGAAAAACTTCCTGAAACTGACCGCCCCCGTATCTTGGAAGCAGTGCCACTGTATAAAAAGTGGTTAGAGCACCTAAAGTTAGTTTCAGGTGAACATCAAAAAATTGTCATTGATATGGTTGACATGCTCAATGAATACAAACAATATATTGAGTTAAATGTAATATTTGATAGCGACAACAATTTCCTCTATCGCCAGAAAGGTCAACTTAAGCTTGATAACACCATTATTGAAGAATTTCTTCCCATATTATTAACATCAACGCTTTCTGATTTATTTCAAGACTATGATTTAGAGTTTGGTCCAATGACTTGTTTTTCGGGAATTAGATTTGAGTCAAGCATTAGGGAAGATAGAATCGGTGGAGGTATGCGATTCAGAAATAAAGATCATGATTTTGCCATAAGTAGAAGGTTATTTGTTCGCTCATCACATTATGAGGATTTTCATAACAATGTGACGGAAGAAACTAATATCGCTTATGTTGCGGCGGAGTGCAAAACAAACCTTGATAAAACAATGTTTCAAGAAGCAGCCGCGACCGCTTTAGATGTTAAACTTGCTGTTCCGGGAGCGAAATATTATTTATTGTGTGAATGGCTTGATATGCTCCCTATAAACACTAACACGACAGCTATTGACGAAATTCTTATATTACGTAAAGCAAAGAGGCTTTCTTCTGAGGTTCGTCGTGTGTTCAGTAGTGTTGAAGGGAGAAAAGAAAATAGAAGGAAATTTGCTCAATATTTAGAACACAACCCTTTTTCCGCAGAGGTATTCCTCAGATTTTTAGATCATGTCCGTAAGGTTGTTGACGAGAGCCCTGAGAATGATGTAATTAGGAGAGGTTATTTCTAATTTAATGGTTATCTGGATTCTCAAATTGAATTATGATTAATAGGTAAAAGAAAACTATGAAAAAAACGATGTATGAAAAGATATGGGAGGCGCATCTCGTGCGCGCCTCCGCAGATGAGGTGCCGATCCTCTATATCGATACGCACCTCGTCCACGAAGTCACATCCCCACAGGCATTTGAAGGGTTGCGGCTCAACAATCGAAAGGTACGCCGTCCCGATCTGACGTTCGCCACGATGGATCACAATGTACCGACAACCGATAGATCACTGCCCATCACCGACCTAATCGCAGCGAAACAGATGGAGACGTTGGCGGAAAACTGCGCTGAGTTTGACATCCCACTCTACGACATTGACAGTCCTGAACAAGGCATTGTGCACGTTATCGGACCCGAACTCGGCATCACGCAGCCTGGCACAACCATTGTGTGTGGCGATAGCCATACCTCAACACACGGAGCACTCGGAGCACTTGCTTTCGGCATCGGCACCAGCGAGATTGAACATGTCCTCGCAACACAATGTCTCTTGCAACAGAGATCGGAGACCTTTGAGATTCGGATTGATGGCACACTCCCTTACGGCGTGACAGCAAAAGACATCATCCTTTCGATTATCGGGCATATCGGTATTGACGGCGGCAACGGTGCCGTGGTCGAGTACACAGGTTCTGCGATCCGCGCCCTCAGTATTGAGGAACGGATGACTGTCTGTAATATGTCAATCGAGGCAGGCGCGCGCGCCGGTATGATTGCACCTGACGATACGACCTACGAATACATCGCTGGCAAACGTTTCGCGCCGAAAGGCGAAGATTTTGATGCAGCAGTTGAACGTTGGAAACAACTCCCGACTGACGAAGGCGCAACTTATGACAGAACGCTACAACTCAACGCAGCAGACATTGCACCGCAAGTGACATGGGGCACAAATCCCGGTATGGTAACCGATGTGACAGGACGTGTGCCGGATCCAGCAGACATGGACACAACCGACGACAAACGCGCTGCAGAACACGCCTTGGAATATATGGACCTCAAACCCGGCATCCCGATAACAGATATTCCTGTGGACAGGGTTTTCATCGGTAGCTGCACCAACTCCCGCATCAGCGATTTACGGGCTGCCGCGGAAGTCGCCAAAGGCAGGAAAGTCGCAGAGAACGTCAGCGCGATGGTCGTTCCGGGTTCGCAGGCAGTCAAACGCCAAGCGGAAGCAGAAGGACTTGACAAGGTTTTTCAGGATGCTGGCTTTGAATGGCGTGAAGCCGGTTGCAGTATGTGCCTCGGCATGAATCCTGACATTTTGATGCCGGGTCAACGTTGTGCTAGCACATCAAACCGAAATTTTGAAGGCAGACAGGGCAAAGGCGGACGCACGCACCTCGTCAGTCCACAGATGGCAGCTGCAACTGCCGTAACGGGCCACTTCGTGGACATCCGAAATTTCCAATAGGAGGATGGTTTCACTTATCGGTTATCAGTTTTAATAGTCATCGGTTATCGGTTTTCAGTGAAGAGTCACCTTGTGGCAGTCCTGTTTGCTGTATCCGCCACAGAAACCTTCTTTAACTGACAACTGAAAACTATTCTTACTGACGACTGACAACTGACAACTACTAAAAATATGGAAGCATTCAAAGAACATGTCGGACGTGTCGTACCACTCGACCGGATTAATGTTGACACCGACCAGATTATCCCGAAGCAATTTTTGAAACGGATTGAACGGACCGGTTTCGGTGAATTTCTCTTTAACGATTGGCGTTACCTTGAAAACGGTGAGCCAAACCCAGAATTCGTGCTGAATCTCCCGCGCTACGCAGGGGCAAGTATTCTCATCGCTGGTGCGAATTTCGGTTGTGGCAGCTCCCGTGAACACGCCCCGTGGGCACTCCAGCAATACGGCTTCAAAGCGATTCTCGCCCCCTCATTCGCTGACATCTTCCGTAACAACTGCTATAAGAACGGTATTCTCCCGATAGCACTGCCTGCGAATGTTATCGCATCGCTTAGTCAAGAGGCACAAGACACCGAGGGCTACCAGCTGATGATAGACTTGGAAGAGCAATCGGTCATCTGTTCTGACGGCACTGTCCACACTTTTGAAATCGGTGACTTTGAGAAATACTGCTTACTCAACGGACTCGATGAAATCGGTTGGACCTTGCAATATGAAGCGGACATTACAGCGTATGAAAATAGGTAAATGGTTGTCAGCAGTCGGCAATCGGCTTTCAGTAAAGAGATATTTATGGGAATAAAAACGATTGTAAGGGCCACAAACCTTTATTGAAGGCACTCATGGAACCGAGAGTTTTAGATTCCAGTTTTTCCAGACGCTAACAGCAAAAATCTGAACAAACCAGGCACTTGCGAGTTAACCATAACAACAGTGCCTGTTTTCATCTTAAAATCGTTCCAACTTTAGCATCCGGTGGAGAGATGTCTTACAAAGCCATCATATTCGACTTATACGGTACATTAGTTGAAAATTTCAGCAGCCAAGCGTACGACCAGGTCCAAGAACAGATGGCAAAAACCCTTGATATTCCATACCCAAAATTCCGGCACGTCATGCTGGAAACAATCAACGATAAATCCTCAGAGGGCTATCATGCCGTTGAAGACAATATACTTGAGATATGTCGTCGCTTAAGTGTTAAAGTGAATACAACCCAAATTGAGCGGGTTGTCACTCTGCATTATGAATTCTCAGAGAGTACACTCGTAATTGAGTCCAAGGTCTTAGAGGCATTAGATACACTAAAAAGTAATGGTTTACTTTTAGGTCTCATTACTAATTGCAGACCGCCTATCCCATCTGCGTTCTCGCAATCTTCGTTAGCCCAATATATTGACGTTCCTGTTTTCTCCTGTGAAGAACGAATTAGGAAACCATCGCGGCGTATCTACCAGATAGCGTACAAACGGCTGAAGATCCAACCACAGGAGTGCCTTTATGTTGGCGATGGAAGCGGTGAAGAATTGACCGGTGCAGCAGCGGTCGGCATGCTACCCATACTAAAACGAGTCGATTTAACCGATGTTTACGACTCATATCGACCGGAAGTAGAAAACTGGCAGGGAATTGCCATTGATGAAATCGCGGAGTTGTGCGACATCGTTTCCGAATTAGCATAATTATGTGTTACCCAAATCAAGGATCTCAAACTGACAACCATTTTTTGTTTTTTGACAGGAGGAATGAATCATGGCTCACTTTTTTTCTGAAGCAAGCCGGACTTTCAGCGAATACCTGCTTTTACCCAACTTAACCACGAAAGATTGTATCCCTGAAAACGTTATCCTGAGAACCCCGCTCGTGAAGTTTAAAGTCGGGCAGCAACCGCCATCTCTGGAAGTGAATATCCCGTTTGCTTCAGCCATCATGCAAGCCGTTTCGGACCACAATTTGGCAATTGCACTCGCAAGACAGGGCGGGATCTCCTTTATTTATGGGTCCCAAAGTATTGAAGAACAGGCAGCAATGGTCCGGACAGTTAAAAGCCACAAAGCAGGCTTCGTCGTCAGCGACTCAAATTTAAAGTGTGATAGCACGATAGCAGATGTCGTGAAACTCACCGAAGAAACAGGACACTCAACGATTCCTATAACCGAAGATGGTTCGTCTTCAGGTGAACTTTTCGGACTCATAACGGATAAGGACTATAGACTGAGTCGAGTAGATTTAAACGCCAAAGTAAGCGAATTCATGACACCGTTTCCCGAACTAATTGTCGGTCAAAAGGGAATTACGATTGAAGATGCCAACGACCTCATTTGGAAACACAAGATAAATTGCCTGCCGATTGTTGATGAAAATCGTAAACTGGTACATCTGGTCTTCAGGAAGGATTACGATGACCATAAGAAAAACCCGCTTGAATCCGTAGATTCCCAGAAAAGACTCGTCGTCGGTGCGGGAATTAATACAAGAGATTATAAAGAGAGAGTACCAGCACTGGTCGCAGCGGGTGTCGATGTTATTTGTGTTGATTCTTCAGAGGGGTATACAGAATGGCAATCGGACACCATTCGATTTATTAAAGATACGTACAGTGGGACTGTAAAAGTGGGCGGCGGGAATGTCGTTCACGGAGATGCATTTATGTATTTGGTAGAAGCCGGTGCTGATTTTGTAAAAGTGGGTATCGGTGGCGGTGCCATTTGTATAACAAGAGAACAGAAAGGAATCGGTTGTGGGCAAGCGACTGCCGTCATTGAAGTCGCCCGGCAAAGGGACCTGTATTTGAAGGAGACGGGTGTTTACGTGCCGATTTGCTCAGATGGTGGTATATTCCAAGATTATCATATCGGTTTGGCTCTTGCCATGGGTGCTGATTTCGTGATGATGGGCAGATATTTCGCAAGATTTGATGAAAGTCCAAGTAAGCTAAGAAAATTGGGTATGAATACAGTGAAAGAATATTGGGGAGAAGGAACAAAGCGAGCATCCAATTGGCAACGCTATCACGAGGGCGGCAGTCCAGAATTGTTGTTCGAGGAGGGTGCCGATGCCTATGTCCCTTATGCCGGAAAGATGAACGATAATTTGAAAACAACCCTCGCAAAAATCCGATCGCTTCTATGTAATTGTGGAGCGATATCGCTACCGGAATTTCGTCAAAAAGCGAGATTCGTGTTAGTCTCTTCAGCAAGTATTCGCGAAGGCGGTGTTCACGATATTATCCCAAGGACAACGCAGGATGGATGAAAATGAAACCTCTGAACAACAAAATTACGATTAATCTTGCTCGGGATGCAGATGTATTGGTCAAAGCCTTTATCGCACCGATTGAGCATACCGCAGGTAACTTTCATAGGAAATGGGATGCGTTAGCAAACCTGCGAGCTGCGGAACCAGAAAAGCAGTATTCTGCCGCTGTTTTTCGTGATTTTCTCCCAGCCGAGGCAGTTTCAGTGGGTGAGTGTTGGGAAATTAAACAAGCCAGTGTCCAGCAATTGCTGAAACAACTTCATCCCAAACCTTCCCTGGAAATGCGTGTGGAGATGTATGGCATAGAAGAAGCTAAAGGACTCCGAGCGTGTCTGCGCGCTTACAACGATCAATTTGTTCACATCGTGTTTCGCATTCACGCGGAATTTGCCTTAACCGACGGTTGGTTCACGCCTTCCCAGTTCGCTGGACATCTCATTATTGATCGGGCACAAGAGACTCTTGTTTTCTTTCAGATGTACCTCCCTCCAAGCACACTGAACTTTGACGTTCATTGGGAAACAACATTAGAAGGTTGGGACGCTCCAAGGTGGATTACAGATTGCGGCTATTGCTCCCAAATGGAACTCTGTGCCGGAACACAAAATGTTCTACAAGGCACCGAATTCACAGAGACCATCACACAAGAAGAGGCAGAGCGTTCGCTAATACTGAGATTCTATGAATCGCAACGAATTAACTGGGTATCGCTGGAAGAAGCATTGGAAATGACACAGACACAACAAAAGCCCGTTCATGTCATTTCACTGGATGGTCCACTCACCGATGAGGCATGCTGAGGGAGCGGTAAAGATTTGAGGGCAGGTGTCCTCGCAAATGAGCGCGTCATTCAATTCTTGAACGAAAATTTTATCAATACATGGGTTTCTAATTTTGAATTAGGCAGGAAGCCGAGTGTGCGAGAATATCTTGCCAAAAGATACGCACACGAATCTAAATCGTTTGACACTACCCATCCGTTAGCACAAGCAATCAAAAAAGGTTGGCACGAACGCTCACCTGTGGACTGTCTCGTTATATCATCTGACTTTGAATTGAAAGGGAAACTCCCTTTGAATAAATATCTCTATGACGGTCACGACTGGGATGGCGGAAGGACAAGGGCGGAAAATTATCGACTCTTTCTCATTGAAGCCTTAGAAGGAAAATATCCAGGGTTTAGTGCCGACAACTCTTTCGCATATCTATTAGGTAAGGACGAGGACGCTCCTCAGCAAGAAAGCCCTTTCAAACCTTTCTTAACAGACTTAGACGTGGTGCTCAACTCTACGCAGCCTATGTTGGAAGTATTGGATGTAATCAGGACGCTGGAGATCGGTTATCAGGAGTCCACTATCGTGAGAATTGATGCCACTGCCTTTGAAACGGGTGGAATACTTACCATTGATATACGCCTCGGAAGTGCCGAACTTTCCGGTTCGTTCTATTTGTACGATAGAGACATCGAATTCCCGGCAGAACGCGGGCAGCGTTACGACAAGTCTATTGCCAATGCTACGGATGTTCCGCCCGGTGGAACGGCACAAATTACATATCCTTTCTACCGAGGTCAAGTTTTTAAGCTCGCCATCGCCGCTGCCGAACTGTCAGACAAAGAAGAATATGTTAATGCCTTTCAAGCACGAATTTCTGTAGAGCCAGCAGAAAAGCCCGAATCACTGTAGTATTTGCAAGGCTTCATTGATACGATATGATTTACATAAGTGCATCCAAAAATGTGTATAAGCGAATCATTGCCTTCTTCTGATGGCAATGGTATCTTATATCAAAAAGGAAGTTTATACCGAAAAATGAAAACTTTCAAGAATAAAATTGCACTTAATCTTGATAGTGATACAGAAGTGTTGGTGAAAGGTATTATTGCCCCGATTGAATACACGCAACGCAACTACCATGTGGATTGGGACGAATTGGCGAATCTAAAGGCTGCTGAACCGGAGAAGCAATATCCTGCCTCCGTTTTTCAAGCATTTTTGCCACAGGAACCGGTCTCTGTAGGTGAGTGCTGGCAGATTGAAGAAGAAAGCACACTAACGCTGTTGCGACAACTCAGTCCATGTCCACAATTGGAGTTGGACGTTGCTGGCGCGGATTCTTACGGTTTGTGGGCATGTCTACGCGCCTACAACAATGCGTTTGCTGAGATTCTGTTCCGTATCCACGCGGAATTTGTCTTAGAAAAAGGTTGGTTTGCGCCATCGCAGTTTGCCGGATATATGGTTATTGACCGGTTAGAAAAGAAAGTTACCTCCTTCAAGATGCACGTTCCGGATGCTACACTAAACTTTGATGCACGTTGGACAATTAGAGATGGGCTCTGCGGAGCGGACATCGGCTTTTGTCCGCAAATGGAACTCTGTGCCGGGAAACAAAACGTTTTGCAAGATGCTAAATTTACAGAAGCGATCACCCAAGAGGAAGCATTGCACGTACTGATGTTACGTTTTTACAAGTCCGCCCAAATTAACTGGGTATCGCTGGAGGAAGCGTTGGAATTGGCACCTGCATTACAAAAACCAATTCACGCTATTTCATCAGGTGGACCGCTTGCAGACGAGTCGTGCTGAGGGAGTGGCAAAGGCCTGAGGGCAGGTGCTCTCTCTGACGATCAAAACATTGAATTTCTGAACGAAAACTTTATCAACACGTGGATAGCAGACGCTGAATTAGGGCGTATCGATAGTTTGCGAGAACCGATTGCCAAAAGACGCGAACGTGAAGGTAAGACTTTTGACACAAGCCATCCGTTGGCACAAGCAATTATAAAAGGGTGGAAGACCGGATCAAAGAAAGGTTCACCCGTGGATTGTTTCGTCATATCACCCGATTTTGAATTGATGGGCAGAGTGCTTGTCAATGAATTCTTCGACTACAATTGGGATAAATTTAAACGCCAAGACGAGGAGAGTTACCTTATATTTCTCAAGGAGTGCTTGGAGGAAAAGCAGCCCGGATTGGGGAACATCATTCTGAACAGCGAAGAACCTTCACAGGATGTCTTTGATGTTTTCCAAACACCGATGGTTGGTTATAAGGATTATACAGTCGTTGTAATTGATGCAAGGGCGTTTGAAAAGGGTGGCACGCTAACTATTGATATTGAGACGGGTAGAGCGGATGCGGAAGGTCACTTCTATTTGGTTGATGGAGACGACGAACTCCCTACAACGGAAAGAGTTACTAAATACATGGTACTTGCGATGAAGTGGTTGGAACCCGATGAGACAGGGCAACTCACGCATCGTTTTGACCGAGGTCAGTTTTTTAAGTTGGGTGCTACCGGGTGTTACGGTAGGAGTGAGAAAGGCAGCACTAATGCTTTTAAGGCAAGAATTTCTGTAGAGGAGAATTGACATGGAAACCTTAAAAAATAAAATCACGCTTAATCTTGATAGGGACACAGAAGTCTCTGTCAAAGCCTTCATCGCACCGATTGAATGGACGATAAACAATTTCCATGTAGAGTGGAAGACATTGGCGAATCTGCGTGTCGCTGAACCCGAAAAACACCATTCTACGTCGGTTTTCCAGTCTTTTCTTCCATCGAAATCGGTTTCAGTGGGTGAATGCTGGCGAATTCAGGAAGACGGTGTAACGGAATTGCTCCAGCAGCTGCATCCGAATCCAAATTTAGATATGAGCATTGATGCCAGTGATTCACGTGGGTTATGGGCATGCCTGCGCGCCTACAACGATCAATTCGCCGATATTGTGTTTCGGATTCATGCAGAGTTCAAGTTTGAAGATGGCAGGTTTACACCCTCGCAATTTACGGGACATCTTGTGATTGACCGAACCGGGGAGAAGGTTACTTTTTTCGATATGTACGTCCCTGAGGGTCCAATAAACTTTGATGTTAGCTGGAAGCAAGAAAAATATTCTATTATCGATTCCGGTCTTTGCACACAGATGGAACTCTGTGTCGGGACACAGACTTCAGTCCAAGATGTCGAATTCATAGGGGATTCCATTACCGATGAAGAAGCGAAACGCATCCTAACACAGTGTTTTTATAAATCAGAACAAATTAACTGGATTCCGCCGGAGCAGGTTTTGGAGATGGCACAAGCAGAACAGAAGCCGATTCATGTTATCTCAATAGATGGACCGCTCACTGATGAGGCGTGCTGAGGGAGCGGCAAAGGTCTGAGGGCAGGTGTCCTCTCTTATGATAAAAATATTGAATTCTTGAATGAAAACTTCATTAATACTTGGGTGTCGAATATCGTATTAGAGCGCACATCCGTAATGCGGGACTATGCGGCAGAGAGATTTGAAGAAGGATCCAGAGCACTGTTTAATAGAAAACATCCTTTGGCAGAAACCATCATGAAGGGATGGAAAGAACATTCACCAGTAGACTGTTTGATTATCTCGCCAAATCTTGAATTGATGGGTAGACAACTCGTTAACGAACTCTTTGAAGACAGTAATCGTAGAGGACTCCCGCTGTATGAATATTACCTCATATTTCTCCAGCAAGCCTTAGCCGGGAAACAACCCGGATTGGGGGACCTCATCCTCACCAGAGAGTCTCCTTCGCAGGAGGTGTTGGACGTTTTTCGTACCCCAACAGTCGGTTATCAGGATTATACCGTTGTCTTGATTAATACCATGGACTTTGAAAACGGTGGCACACTCACTATTGATATTGAAGTCGGCAGAGATGAAGGGGTAGGTGGGTTCTATCTGTTCGGCAGCGACAGTGAACTTTCCACAGAAGAAAAAACACCTAAAAACACGCTTGCTCGGACATGGATTGGAGCCGGTGCCACAAGGCAGATCACGCACCCTTTCGATCGCGGTCAACTTTTTCAGCTGGGTGCTACCGGACATTGGGATACAGAGAAACCGTATGTCAAAGCTTTTCGCGCGACAGCTTCCGTACAGGAAAATTCAGATGAAGGCTCGCCTTCGACTGGTTTGCGTGTTGTACTCGACAGTACACAATCGTCGCCAGAAATATTGGATATTTTCCGGGCACCGGGAAACGGTTATCAAGATTACACTGTCGTCAATATTGATACCACGGCGTTTGAAGACGGTGGCACGCTTACTATCTATGTTCAGGTCGGAAGTGCAGACGCGGCAGGATCGTTTGACCTCTTTGATAGCGACGCGGAACTCCCGACAGAGGGGATACCTGAAGCACTCGTTTCGGCGTGGGGCATTAAACCCAATACAGCGACAACAATCCGCCATTGTTTTGAGCAGGGCGAAGTTTTTAAACTCGGTGCCACCGGCGACTGGTTCAGTAAAAAAGGGGACATGAACGCTTTCTACCTAAAAATTTCTGTAGAGGAAAATTGAAATGAAAACCTTAGAAAACAAAATCACGCTTAATCTTGACGACGACACGGAAGTCAACGTCAAAGGTTTCATTGCTCCGTTTGAATACGACTCATCCGACTTCCACGTAGAATGGGACGAGTTGGCGAATCTACGGGTTGCTGAACCAGAAAAGCAATACCCTGCTTCAGTTTTTCAAGCATTTCTCCCATCGGAACCGGTTTCAGTGGGTGAATGTTGGCAAATTCAAGAAGAAAACGCGCTAACATTGCTGCGGCAACTCTCTCCACGTCCACAGTTGAAGTTGCACATTAATTCGGGAGATCCTCGTCGTGCTATGTGGGCATGTCTGCGTGCTTACAATAACGAAATTGCTGAGATTTTATTCCGTATCCATGGACAATTCGTCATGAATCGTGGTTGGTTAACGCCTTCACAATTTGCTGGACATTTGATTGTTAACCGACTCCAAGGAAATATCGTCTCCTTCAAGATGCATGTACCTCAGACGACCCTGAACTTCGACATCGGTTGGACGCAAGAAGACGGTAACACCGCTGCTGCTATCGGTTATTGCCCGCGAGTGGAACTCTGTACTGGTACACCAACGCATGATGCCGAATTCACCGCATCAATCACGCAAGAAGAAGCCGAACGCGCCCTGTCATCACGTTTCTACAAGTTTCAGCAAATTAACTGGGTATCGCTGGAGGAAGCGTTGGAGATGGCACCCGCACAACAGAAACCGATCCATGTCATCTCAATAGATGGACCGCTCTTTGACGAGGCATGCTGAGGGAGTGGCAAAGGCCTGAGGGCAGGTGAGCTCTCCGAAAATCGAATCATAGAATTCTTGAACGAAAACTTCATCAACACATGGGTACCCAATGCTGAATTAGGGCGAACACCGAGTTTGCGAGAACCGATTGCAAAGCGTCGCGAACGTGAAGGTAAGACTTTTAATACAAAGCACCCCTTAGCACAAGCAATTATGAAAGGCTGGAAAAAAGGCTCTCCAGTAGATTGTTTGATTATCTCGCCAGAGTTTGAAGTGATGGGCGGCATAGATTATAATTTTTTCCCCGACTGTTTGGGAGAGTTTGAGGACGAGGTAGAGGCTTATCTGTTTTTTCTCACAGCGTCCGTGGAAGGAAAACGCCCCGGATTGGGCGACTCTATCCTCACGCCGGAACAACCTTCACAGGAGGTGGTAGACACCTTTCGCACCCCGATAACGGTGCATCAGGACTATACTGTTGTCTTCATTGATACCACGGCGTTTGAAAATGGTGGCACACTTACCATTGACATCCAAATTGGTAGAGACGAGGCAATAGGAACTTTCCATCTCCTCAACGGAGACAAAAAACTCCCGACGGAAAAAGCACCTGATGGTATTGATCCTGAAAAATGGAACAGCCAAAGAAGTGACGAATACGAGAAGGCACTTGATGCACTGACCAGAATCTGGGGGATATTCCCCGGCGAATCTGGACAAATGACGTATCAGTTCAATCGCGGTCAACGCTTTAAATTATGTGTGACTGGGAACCAATGGGGCGAGATAGGCGACATAAACGCTTTTCACGCAAAAATTTCCGTGAAAGCAGCAGACTGATCACTGATTATCGACATCCGACAACCGTACAAACCTATACCCATCTCGTTTCAGGGCAGTAATGATTCGGTCTGTCGCTTCGATTGTTCCTGAACGGTCTGCGTTTTTATTTTCCGCTTTCCCATCGTGTAAGACAATAATTGAACCCGGCTTTGCTTTTTTTAATACTGTTTCAGTGATCTTGTTGGGATTCTGCGTCGTCCAATCCCAACTCCATACATTGCAGCTGATATGCGTTCGATCGCCTTTCGCGAGCACATAAGCGACGGGTAGAAACCGTGTTAGCAGTGGTGCCCGAAATACGATCTCCTCAACAATCCCGTGTTGCCGAATTAAGTCGTCCGTGCGTTCAATTTGCCGCCGAACCCAGAAAGGTGGCAGGAAACCCAGCAGTGGATGGCTATAGGTGTGATTCCCGATCTGGTGTCCCTCGACGATCATCCGACCGACCGTGTCAGGGTGCCTTTCAATACGATTTCCGATCACGAAGAAGGTGGCTTTGACGTTGTGCTTAGCGAGGACATCAAGTAACCGCTCAGTATAAGGTGGATTTGGTCCATCGTCGTAAGTGAGCGCGATAACCTTCTGATCTGTGTTCAGGCGAACCACATTCTTTCCGAACGGTGGTCTGAAGAAATACCATAGTAATATTACCGTTGCAAATCCTACAGCAAGGATGGTTATTGAATTCATTAGAATCGTTGCCTTTTAAAGATCTTGGCGTAAAGATTTACCGGAAACCAGATTTTTCTAAATCCTTACACCCAACTCATGTTTTTTAATTATACGAAAGATCTTACCGTCTGACTACACTTTTCAAACCAGATTTTTCTTGAAGGTTTCCGTCAAATGTGTTATTATTTTTTCAATTGATTAAAACGCATCGCGATTGTAAGATTTCCACCTGCTGTAACAACATTGGAAAGGTAAAAGGAACAATACAGAAATGCAGAGCCACGAAGTAGATTACGAAATTTTTGGAAACGATATGCAGGTCGTCGAGGTTGAACTCGATAGAGGCGAAACGATCATCGCCGAAGCGGGTGCCATGAATTGGATGGAAGAGGACATTGTCTATGAAGCAAAGATGGGCGATGGTTCCAGTCAGGACGAGGGGTTGATGGGTAAGTTCCTGAGTGCTGGCAAACGAGCACTCAGCGGGGAGTCGTTGTTTTTAACGCACTTTACCAACACAAGCAGCAATAAGAGACGCGTGGCGTTTGCTGCACCTTATCCGGGGCATATTATCCCTATTGATCTGGCACAAATGGGCGGAGAGTTGCTCTGTCAGAAGGATGCTTTTCTCTGCGCCGCGCTCGGTACCGAACTGAACATTGCCTTCACACGGAAATTGGGCTCAGGTTTTTTTGGCGGTGAGGGGTTTATTCTCCAACACTTACGTGGCGATGGCATGGCTTTTGTGCATGCTGGCGGATCGGTAATCAAAAAGGAGCTCAACAACGAGACACTCCGTGTTGACACTGGGTGTCTTGTCGCCTTCTCATCCAGTGTTGACTACGATATTGAAATGACCAAAGGTTTAAAGTCAATGTTCTTCAGCGGTGAGGGGCTTTTCCTCGCAACGCTGCGAGGGACTGGTGTCGTTTACCTTCAGAGTCTACCCTTCTCGCGGCTCGCAGACCGTATCATCGAACAAGTGCCAACTTCCAGTAACTAACATTAAAAAGCCTCGCGGAGTCGGAAATGTCCCTCCGCTTTTTGGAGTCTCGTGAAAATTCGCAGTATTAAAGCCTATCAAGTTGACCTTCCACTCCATGAAGGCAGCTACAACTGGTCCGGCGGTAAATCTGTATCCGTCTTCGACAGCACCATTGTGTCAATTGAAACGGACGAAGGCATTACAGGTTACGGTGAGGTGTGTCCGTTGGGACCGTTCTATCTCCCCGCCTATGCAACAGGCACCCGTACGGGTATTACTGAACTCGCACCGCATCTCATCGGCGAAGACCCGACCCAACTGCTTCCGCTCAATCAACGCATGGATATCGCACTCAAAGGACATCCGTATGTGAAATCCGCAATTGACATCGCGTGTTGGGATATCCTCGGCAAAGTTTCAAACCAATCCGTCTGTACACTTCTCGGTGGAAGGTATGGACAAGATTTCATGCTCTATCGTGCGATCTCCCAACAGTCTCCGGACGAAATGGCAGCGAAAGTAGCGACCTATCGTGCGGAAGGCTATCGCAAATTCCAGTTGAAAGTCGGTAGCGACCCAAACACCGATATTGAACGCATCCACGCTGTTGCCGAACTCATGGAACCGGAGGATGTACTCATTGCGGATGCGAATACCGGTTGGTTGATGCACCAAGCTGTCCGCGTCGTCCGAGGTGTGCGCGATGTGGATGTCTACATTGAGCAACCCTGCCTCTCCTACGAAGAATGCCTAGCTATTCGTCAACGAACAAACCATCCCTTCGTTCTCGACGAGACGATTGACAGCATCCATGCGTTGTTACGCGGGCATACCGACCAAGCGATGGATGTCGTCAACATCAAGATCAGCAAATTCGGTGGATTGACCAAAGCGAAACTCGCCAGAGACTTATGCGTTGAACTCGGAGTCGCAATGACAATCGAAGATAGTTGGGGAGGCGACATCACAACCGCAGCGATTGCCCACCTCGCCCACAGTACACCGACGGAATTTCTTTTCACCGCAACCGATTTCAACAGCTACGTCACCGTCAGCACAGCAGAAGGTGCACCGCAACGGGTGAGTGGCAGGATGGCAGCTTCAACGCAACCCGGTTTGGGCATCATTCCAAATATGGATGTGTTGGGTGAAGCGGTAGTTCGCGTGGAGTAATTGCATGCCTATTAGAATCCTCTCCGCAGCTGATGTCCGCGCAGCCTTACCGATGTCCAAAGCGATCGATGCAATGCGACACGCTTATAGCCAACTCTCGGCAGGCAAGGTAACCGCACCGCCACGGCAACATCTCTCCACCGACAAAGGCGTTACACTCATCATGCCCGCCTATCTGCCTGAACGCAGTGAGTTCGGGATCAAAGTCGTCTCCGTTTACGACGATAATCCGAACATTGATCTACCTCGCATCACCGCAACGGTTTCAGTCCTCGACCCAGCGACAGGAACCCCGAAAGCCTTTATGGACGGTGCCAGCCTTACTGCTATCCGAACAGGAGCCGGTGGTGGCGTGGCAGCAGATTTACTTGCCAGACAAGACGCAAAGAAGGTCGGACTCTTCGGAGCAGGTGTACAGGCGAGGGCACAGTTACAGGCGGTAATGGCGGTCAGAAATATCGCGCGCGTGAACCTCATCAGTCGTACAGAAGCCTCGGCGCAACAACTCGCTACTGAAATTTCAGAGTGGACAGACGCGCCCAAAGTCAATCTTGTATCGACACCACAAGAAGTCGTTGAGGATGCCGATATTGTACTATGTGCGACGACATCGGCAACGCCTCTTTTCGACGGGAACGACCTACAACCGGGCACACACATCACAGCCGTCGGTACGTTCGTGCCGGAAAAACGGGAAGTTGATACGACGACAATAAGGCGATCAGATCGAATTGTTGTTGACTCGCGTGAAGCCTGTGCAGAAGAAGCGGGAGACCTGATTATTCCGAACGCTGAAATTAGAACCGAGAACGAGACTCCGAATATTGTTAAAAATGAACTCGTTCTCAGTTCTGTTGAAATCGGCGAAATCCTCAACGGCGACAAACCCGGGCGCGCGTCGGGCAGCGACATCACGTTTTTCAAATCCGTAGGCGTAGCGGTGCAAGACGCAGTCGCAGGCGCAGCAGTACTGGCAGAAGCGGAAGCTAAAGGATTGGGTACCCTTATTGAAATCGGATGACGAGAATTCATTGGGCGTGTTCACTAACCTTACGTATCTTTGGCAAATACCACCACGGAATGTCTGGATACTCGTGGTGTTCCCAATGATACCCGAAGTGATAACAGGTGATAAATGACCAGAAGGTCGAATACGCATTGCTCTGGGCACAGTGCGGGTTGTCATATCCACCCTCTGGAGTATGGTGCGGCAGATATGTCCCAAAATAAAAGAGTTGTAACGTACTAAGCAATGCTGGAGAAACCCAGAACAGTATCAGATTGAGCGTCGGGATCCCCAAAACGTATTCCATAATCTGAAAGACAACGCCCATACCGACGATCTGATTCCAACCAAGGTATTCCTTCATAAAACGAAGATACCACGCCAAGAAGCCGGTATGTTGTCCATCATGAAAATCCGGATCTGTTCCGCTCGCAGGTGTTCGGTGGTGTGCCCAATGCTTCTCTAACAATTTGCGATATGAAAACAGGGCATATAGCCCGACAGCGATTGCTCCAATTACATTGTTGTCGCTGACGCGCAGGACACACCGATCCGTGCATCGCATCGTGCGCTGTGATGAACAAACCGGTATACAGAAAAGTCTGCCAAAGTATGCCCAATGGTATGAGCACAATGCTAATTTGAACAGATGCGTAGACGGGGTTTTCAACCCCGATACGTAGGAAAATTGAGAGACTCAATCCCCACAGACCGATAATCGCTAATGCTATGGATAAACCCTTGTTTGTCGATTTCATAAACCCTTCAAGTCCACAAGCCCAAAATAAACAAGTTGTGCAAAATAGAAGTGAAACGCAATTCGAGGCAGGGGTCCCAAATCCTTACTGGAAAGGGGCAGTTGGGAAAACAAGCCCAATTTTATACCGATCATCGCAAAGGCGAAACTCAATCCGAACCACGCCAGATAGTTCTGCAGCGGGATACGGTTACCCGCCCATACCCAATAATCTAATATTCCTGCCGCGGGTTCCATAAACAGGTCGAAAAAGACCATTAACAACGCCACACACAACGCCAATTTGACGGGACTTGTAATTATGGATTTCGGCGCGATTCTTTGAACAACAGCAACTGAGGCGACAAGCGTTACAAACCACGCGCACCCAATACAGAGCGGTACGCCATCAATCGACGGACGCAGTGTCTGTCCGTAAGTATACGCGCCGAAAATTTGACCTGTCCGAACACCGAGCCACTCAATTCCGAAACTACCCACAACAACGCATACACCCCAGATAACAAATTTCCGCCTTTCTTCCTGTGGGCATATCCGCCAGCATTCCCAAAACAGCCAAACCGTTAAACCAAACATCATGGGCGCAGCGAGGACTCGCATCAGGTCTTGGAAAACACTGAGTACATGCCACAACCCACCTGCTCCTAACAGTAGATAAAGCACACCTATCTTTAATTTATCCATTTACCTGCATGTCGATCTGCCGCCCTTTCCACTCCAAGCGACCGCGTTTGACTTGATAGAATGAATTGATGCCAATCAACAGAGTTGCCAAAACACCAAGTGGATGCAAAACTACACTCGTAAAGAACGGGTGTTTGTATTTCAGTGCCAGTACAACCCGCATAACAACGTTCATAGAGATAGCAATAACCGACAGTTTCGTAAATGGATCAAACCAGACAGTGATATAGGGGAGAACGCACATTGTAAACAGAATAAGCGTTAGAACAAAAAATGGGAGTGTCTTGTAGCGGACCAGCCCAAAAAGATTTTTGGAAAATCCACGCCATACCTCACCAAACGAATGATACATTCTACAACACACCACGCGAGTACCAGCCGAAGTCAAGATTCTGATACCTTTCTTTTTTGCCAATCGGCTTAGTTCAACGTCCTCAACAATCTGATTTGATACTGCTTGATGTCCGCCAATCTGTTGATATGCCTCGCGGGTGAATGCGATCCACAAACCGCTCGCGGCAGCAAGCGAAGGCGAACGACTGAAATACGTAAGCCATAACGGAAGTCCGGCGTAAACGAACATGTCAACCACCGGCACCACGAGTTTTTCCGCTAAGGTTGCTGTCACCTTCTCTGGAAACGCCGACAATAACCCAAGCTCAAATTTCTGCATGTAGGCAACGGTATTCGCAATCGCGTCCGGGGCAGGACGGTTATCCGCATCGGTGAAAATGAGTATCTCTCCATCCGCATGCTGGCTGAGTTGATGGCACGCCCAATTTTTCCCTAACCATCCAGCGGGCAACGGTTTACCACGGACCGCCTGAACTTCAGGATACTTTTCGCCAAACTTTTCAATAATCGCGCCCGTGCAATCCGTTGATTGATCGTCAAGAACGCGAATCTCAAAGTTATCGTAGTTTTGAGACAGGAATCCGTCAATACAAGCACCGATATTGGCTTCTTCGTTGCGCGCGGGTATCAGCACCGAGACGCGTGGACAATCCCCGGACTCACCCGCTTTTTTGAGCATCGGTGCCGTCACAGCGTTGAACAGTGTAATTGTCAAGAAAACCACCAGCAACCCGATGGCGATAAACATCACTACAAACACTATTATTGCCCTACCTTTAATCGGACTTACGCAATTTTCTATGAATCCCTACATATTACGTGCAGCAGGTGAGGTTTGAAACCTCGCCTGCGAAGGGGCTGCGTAAGTCCTGCTTAACCGATAGCCCCTAAAGCAAATTTCGCCCCTCTTCTTGACGAAGTATCCGCAATGCCAACTCATCCAGCAAATCAATCTCGGTCTTTTCAAGCCAATCCATCCCATGAAACGTATCCATGTCGAACGAATTAACATCGCCAAAAAGGAAAAACGCCTCAGGACGTTTTTCACCCAAAAACTCGGTGCGAACTGCCAAAGGAAGAACAGCTACCGGTTTTCCATATTCCCGTAAAATCCATTCAACACCGCGCTTGTAGTCGAGCGGGCGTGTGTGCCACGGTAATAGTTGTCCTTGCGGAAAAATCGAGACAAGCGGCGCCCCTTGATTCAGTAACTCAACCGTGTATTCCAGTGATTCAACGATACCTTGCCGATGCTTCGGTTCGATTGAATAAGCTCCTATTTTCGCAAAGAATCTGTACTTAGATAGCTGCTCCTCCAGCATCATGAGATAAGCGGTCCGCCGAAAAACCCGTTTGTTGAGCAGATAAACAAAGAATCCATCCCACCACGTACTGTGGTTGGGCAGCAACAGCAATGGCAGATGAGACGGAATTTCCGGCAGTGTTCCCAAAAGTTGGATTGCGTGAAAATGCCGCTTGAACAACCACGTGAGATACGGTTGAAAAATAAGGTCTGCCCAAAGGCGATGCTGTGCACGAATCATTTATGTATTATTCCGGAGTGCACCGGGAATAGTTTCTCCTGTGCCGACAAAACTTTCGTCCGGAGTCCCTCGTGTAGTAAAATCTTGATTTTCTGAATTGACGGTACAAAAACCCGACTTAAAAACGGGTTGTAGTCGCACTCTTCGATCTTTCTTAAGATACCACGGTAAATTTTAGCGGCTGAATAGATAGCGTACTGCGATTCCGTTGTGAGTAAGGGGATACCGGGCATCGCTTCAGTATAGTATTGATCGGCGCGTTCAACTTGGAACTTCATAAGTGCCCGTAATTCCGTGGTCATTTTTTCGTCGAAGATGTCTTCTTCTGTTACGCCGAACTCTGCCAAATCTGTTTGTGGTATATAGAGCCGTCCCATCTCTTTATCCTCTTTTACATCCCGCAGAATATTGGTCAGTTGCATAGCGATACCGAGTTGCTTTGCGTAACTAAAGGCACGTTCGTCCTTATAACCAAGGACATGGGTCATCATCAATCCTACAACGGCAGCAACCCGATAACAGAAAAGCGAGAGTTCATCGAATGTTTTATATCGCGTCTGCCGGACATCCATGACAACGCCTTTGAGCAGATCAAGCGGATATGCAATAGGAATATTGTATGCCTTGGCGATGAGAATAAACGCACGAATAATTGGATGTTGAGATTCACCTGTATTGTAAGCAATCTGTAATTCTTCTGTCAAGAGTTGAACCTCTCTGAGAATTTCCGCTTCAGTCCGTTGACGCGGCGTATCAATCAGATTGTCGCAGTGTCGACAGAAACCGTAGAGTGCGAATGTCGCCCAACGCTGTTCTCTGGGCAGCATCCTTGCTGAAAAATAAAAACTTTTTGAGTAGTGGGCGGTTACCCTGCGAGCATACTCAAAGGCATCTCGATTCTCTTCTGCTTTCCAGAATTTCGTCATGATAAATCCTCCCCAATCAAATCCTTGGCGACAAGTTTTACAGTCGTTTCTGCTGTCAGCAGAACCCCCGGTACGCCTGCCCCCGGATGCGTACTTGCCCCAACAAAATATAGTTTCTGTATATCTTCACTTCGGTTATGGGGTCGAAAGTACGCTGTCTGTGTCAGTTTTGGCTCAACACCCCATGCACTACCGAAATGGTTGTTCCGTTTCCTTCTGAAATCTGAAGGTGTAAATGTTTCAAGCACTTCAATTGAACGTTTTAAGTCTGTCAGTCCAAAGTCGTCTTCCAAGAAGGTCAGCACTCTATCCGTATATGCCCCCTTCGTCTTCTCCCAGTTGACACCGCCCTCCAAATTCGGCACCGGAATCAGGACGTACATACTCTCACAGCCCTCCGGTGCCATTGATGGATCGGTTTGCGACGGAATATGGAGATACATTGAAAAATCGTCCGGAAGCACCTTATTGTCAAAAATATCATCTATTAACCCTTTGTATCTCTCAGAAAGAGTGAGCGTATGATGCTTGAGTTGCGGATATTTTCTCCGAACACCGAGATAGAGGAGAAAGGCACTTATCGAATATTGGGTTTTTCTGAGTTTCTTGTCGGACCATTTTTTACGATGTTCGGAATTAATAAGTTCGCCGTAGGTGTGTGCCAGATCGGCGTTAGAAATAACGCCATCTGCTTCGTAAAATCGTCCGTTCGCAATAACACCCTTTGCACGCCGATTTTCAACAATGATCCGTTCAACCTCTGTATCGGTTTCGACGACCCCACCGAGTTGTTTGAACACATCTTCTAACGCGCGTACGAGATTATACATACCACCTTTGCAGAACCAGACACCCCCAACTTTTTCAAGGTACGGAATCATGAGGTAAACAGCAGGTGCCCGAAACGGATTGCCGCCGATAAACAGTGGATGAAATGAAAAAGTGAAACGGTGGCGCGGGTCGTTAAAATACTTCTTAACGAAATCGTAAGCGGGTATCAATGCCTGAAGCCGTAAAGCACGCGGCAGAAAGCCAAGCATCGTCGGCAAGTCAAAGGCGGTCGCACCTAATCCGTCCGTGATGACAGCATCGTAGAGGTGACGTGCATGTACCATGAAGCGATCATAGTTATCAGCATCTTTCGCACTGAATCGCGCCATCTGTCGTTTCATCTGTTCGCCATTGTCCGTATAATCAAGCGATGAACCGTCATGAAAGTAGATACGATAAAATGGGTCGAGTTTTACCAAATCAAGGTAATCTTCCATCCGCATGCCAGCACATTCAAATACACGTTGAATCAAGTCGGGTGCGGTGATAATTGAGGGTCCCATATCGAAAGTGTAGCCATCCTTAACGAGTTGATAGGCATGCCCCCCAACTTTCGCATTCTTCTCGAGAAGCGTGACTTGCATACCTGTCGCTTGCAGTCGAACCGCTGCTGCGAGTCCACCAAACCCTGAACCGATGATCACAATTTTCCGTTTCATATCTCTTACCCTCGCTTATAAATTTTCGAGGCGTAATCTTCCGCAATCAACGTCGCCGCCATTTTTCCAGACAATATCACCAATGGAATTCCACCGCCCGGGTGCACCGAACCACCTGCGAAGTAAAGCCCTTTCAGGACACGACTCCGATTCGGTATCCGCTTGAATGCAGTGGTTCTGCTATTCGACGATATGCCGTAGATGCTTCCCTGATTGCTGGCATAAAGTTCGGAGAAATCCTCCGGCGTGTAAATCTGCTCCACCTCAATTTGATCTGCGATGTCGAAACCGAGCTGCTTTAATCTATCCAGAACAACCGTTCGCATCCGAACCTTCTCTTTTTTCCACATCTGTCCGGGTGCCAAATACGGCATGTTCAACAACACGAACCAATTCTCGCCATCAGTCGGTGCGTGCCCGGTATCTGTTTTACTGGTTATAGCGATATAGATAGTCGGATCGTCTGGTACTTGCCGATGTTTAAAAATCTGCTTAAATTCTGCGCCGTAATCGCTGGAAAAAGTAATGTTATGATGTGCTAACGCTGGATACTTCCCCTTAATCCCCCAAAGGAATACCATTCCTGACAACGACGGTTCCAGTTGATTCAGTTTCTCGGATCGATGTTGGTACCCATCAATCAATTCATCGTATGCTACGACTCCATCTGCACCACACAGTACATAATCCGTTTCAAGTTTTTCACCATTAACTTGTACGCCACTGACCCGCTTACCATCGTGGCAGATTTTCTCAACCCTTGCCGATGTCCGAATCTGAACACCTAACCCACACGCGACTGCCTCCAATGCGTTAATCAAACGATATATGCCATCTTTGATATAGTAACCTCCCAATCCATACTCAATATACGGAATTATGTTAAGCGTTGCGGGTGCCTGAAACGGATCTGAACCGTTGTAGGTCGCGTAGCGGTCAAACAACTGAACGAGACGCGGATCCGAGAAAAAACGGGACACACTCTGGTGAACCGTCCGAAACGGATCAATTTGATGAAGCCTAAAGAGTGTCCGAAAATACCGAAGGCGCATGAGTTTCCCGAATTCATGGATCGGTGTAAACATAAAAATTTCGGCTGTTAAGTCGTGAATGCGTTCCGCATACTTCAAAAACCGTGTGTATGCTTCCACGTCATCAGACGATAGTTCTTCAATCGCAGCTTTCATCTTTGCCTTGTCCGCGCTTGCATCCATCACTGAACCATCTGAAAAAAAGTATCGGCATATCGGGTCAATTGACACAAAATCAAGATAATCCGACCGCTTAAAACCAGCAAAATCGAACAGTTCATCAATCACAAAAGGCATTGTTAACAGAGATGCCCCTGTATCAAACCGGTAGCCTTCCAAAATTACTTCGTTGATCTTCCCTCCAATTTTCGGATTTTTCTCAAATAGTTGGACAGAGAATCCTAACCGCGCGAGACGAATCGCACCGCTCAATGCCCCAAGTCCACCACCGATGATTGCTACTCGTTTATTTTTCATACCAAGCTGCCTTCAATTTTTCGTAAAGCATTGTGTTAAACAGCATCAGTGTGAAGCCATACCCAAAATCCTCAATAGGAATTGTAAAAATCCGGTAGCCACTCTGATACGCCTCACCATACAGAACAACCGGGCGCGCCGTGAGGTAACCGTTGAACACCAAAATCAAAACGGAGACAATTCCGAGATAGAGATAGGTCTTCGGTTGTAGAAGCAGATTAACGTTCAATAACATATCTACCAGTCCGACAAGTCCCAAGCACAATAGAATTAATCCTGTGTACTGCCTACCCGTACTGAAAATCCATACACCGATCGGTAGTGCCGCATATAAAACCGCTCTGATGTACCGAAGAAATTTCAACTGGACTAACCAACTATCGGCATGCGGTAGCGTCTCCCATACCAACAAACATCCAAATGGAACGGTCAGAAAAAAGAGCCACTCCCCAATCGGCAAACCTAACAATCGAAAATCGAGTGTATACGCCTCGTTGAACCACCAATGCGAACCAGTAACAATGGCATCCCATATAATATACGGAATCATGACAATTCCACTCACAAGTAGTTTCAATCGCCAGCGCGAAACGTGTCTAATTTGACGACTGAATCGGGATACGACAGGTCCGACAATAATAACAAGATTAAACAGAAGATATTCAAATTTCATTGCTGTGCGCCTGAACGTTCGGATGCCAATTTGTCTTTGAGTGTCCGGAGATATATTTTCTCATCATTTGTCAGTTTCGCCTTCTCAAGCAGGAACACAATGATATTTACAACTAATTCGGAGTGATATGTATGCATCTGTGAAGGCATTTGTTTGATAATTTCCTTGAAATTTCGTTGTGCCTCGTCACCACGTTGGAAGAAAAACGGTAGATTGTAACAGACCGCTCCGTGAATGAACAGTGCCTCGATGTCTGCTGGAGCTTTCTTTAGCCCATCATCCATGATTGCTAAACCGCGCTTTGTCCACTTAAATTTGGTGTGAGGAAAAAACGCGTGCTTCCCTTTGAGAGCAACAAGGGCACCCATATAGACCTCTGCACATCCAGCGTACTTCGGTTCTTCTCGCGCAATCTGTTCAAAAAGTTTGGTTGCCGGTTCAATTTGCTTTTTGTCTTCGACGGCGGCATGAAACTTTTCGCGCGCACGCTTCAGCAACGCTTCCACCGATTCATCCGCAGTGATACCAATGGAGCACACCAAAAAAAGCAGTATCCATATCAAGTTTAGATGAATAAACCTGTTAAGTTTCATCATGGTAAAAATTGATTGTTCGGGTTTGTGTAACAACGCGATCCAGCGTCAGTTTGAACCAGTAAGTGTAATCTTTAGGGTTTTCCTGAACATCCTGCCTCAACGCGTTTATGTTCATCCACTTCCAATCATCAACTTCGTTCGGATTCGGAATAGGTTGACCGTTATAGTGTCCAACAAAGACCTGGTCCAGTTCGTGTTCAAATAGGCTATTATCGAGTTGCACGTGATAAATAAAACTAAAAAGCCCAGTCAATTCACAATCGAAACCCATTTCCTCATTGAGTCGTCGTCTCGCTGCGTGATAATAACTTTCGCCGGGACGTGGATGACTACAGCACGTATTCGTCCACAGACCACCGGAGTGGTATTTCGTCCATGCCCGTCTCTGAAGCAATAATTCACCTACGGCGTTAAAGACAAAAATCGAAAATGCACTGTGTAATTTACCCTCACGATGTGCTTGTAGCTTTTCTTGGGTGCCGATTTCTCTGCCCGTATGGTCTACGAGTATGACATGCTCTTGTATCATTGATATTTATTTCCTTCGTATCGGTATAATTTCTCAAGTTAAATTAGGGCGTAAATTTCTATGTACACTATTATTACATATTGTCTATATTATGTCAAGAAAAAATTTATACAATTTTATCATAAATCAAATTTTGTATAAAAATTATGTAGGGAAATAGCACAAGATGACGCAACGAATACCCACCACAGATAACCAGATCGAAAGGAAATTAAGATTTCTCCTCCGTCTTAATTTTAAAATTTAGACAAAACTATTGACAAATAACATATACCAATGTTATACTAAATCGTAAGATAACAAGAAGAGAAAAAGGAAAGGGCTGATGACGGATCAACATAAACACGGTATTAAAACCGTTGCTATTCAGACAGGATTAACACAACTTATCATTCGGGCATGGGAAAAGCGATACAACGTCGTCACACCGCTGCGAACCGAAACGAATCGTCGTCTCTATTCCGATGCGGATATATCGCGACTCACGTTGCTTCGTCTCGCGACTCAGGCAGGACATAGTATTGGACGAATAGCAAATCTATCGACCGAAGAACTTCTGGAACTCATTGGAACGGATGGGACGGTTGCGCAGTCCGCTGCAATCGCAAAAGAGGATGTCTCACAGGAAACATCCCTTCATTTTTACATTGCTTCGTGCATTGCAGCGATTAAAAGATTTGAGATGCAAGCACTCGAATCAACACTCTTCGCTGCATCAGTCGCATTTAGCCAACCTGTTTTCCTTGAAAAGTTGATCACACCGCTGATGCAGGAAATTGGTGAACAATGGAAAGCAGGCACATTACGGATCGCACACGAACATCTTGCCACTGCAGTTGTCCGGACACTGTTGGGCAGCATCTCTCAAGGATCTGATGTATCCGCCGCAATGCCAAATTTAGTGGTCGCGACACCACGGGGTCAACTCCACGAAATCGGTGCCTTAATTGCCGGAACAACTGCAGCGTCGCACGGGTGGCGAGTCACCTACCTCGGTCCCAACCTACCAGCTGAAGAGATTGTAGGGTGTGCAGTGCAAAATGGGGCAAAGGCGATCGGGTTGAGCATCGTTTACCCGACAGATGACCCGCTTATGGCAAATGAATTACGGAAAATTCGACGCGGAATTCAAGCAGATGTTGCCTTGTTTGTCGGAGGGGCGGGGGCAATCGCCTACGACTCCGCCATTAACGCTATTGGCGCGGTGAGAATCAATGACATGCCAACTTTCCGCACCGAACTCGAAGCCTTGCGTGCGCAACAGAACGTGTCAGAAGCAAAGGATTAGGCACCGTCATTGAAATGACGTAAACAAGGCGGTTTCGGTCACTTGGGTATAATGCGTCGTACCTGCGCGTTCTGCCCGCCAACAACAATACTACCATCCGTTGGATGAACGGCAAGCGAGTACGCCCAACCGTTTAGCGCGTGAATCTCACTCGTAACTTCCACTGAATCTGGATCAACGAAACGAACAGCCCCATCGGTACACACGGCAACAACCTTTGAGCCGTCGTGCAACCATGCCGTGTCAAGCGATGCTTCCTCCAGCCGTGCGAACTTTACCATCCGACCAATAGTCGGCTGCCAAAATCGAACGGTCCGATCACCACCAGCGGAAATAATCATCGGAAGCCCCGATTCACCAGGACGCAGTGCCAAATCGTGTACAGGCAGCGTATGATTGTTCATACTGCGAATCAATTCACCAGAGATCAAATCCCAAACACGAACACTCTGATCTATCCCCGTGCTCACGAGTATATCCTTATCACTTAGGAAACAGAGGGATGACACCCCTTTTGAATGACCTTCCAACTGCTCGATGGCAGTGCCAGTATACAAGTCCCAAAGGAGAATGCGTCGGTCTAAGCTTGCCGATGCGAGCGACGACGCATCCCGCCAAGCGACAGCCGTTACTGAATCCTGATGCTCCTTAAGAACGCGAAGCGACTGCCCCTCGGGCCACGAAAAAATCTCTATAATGCCTTCAATTGCTGGATTCCCACCGCCAACTGCCAATTGATCCCCATTAGGTGAAAACGCGAGATCGTGTATATTATGGGCTGATACCTCAATTGTCCGCTGTAGACTGAGTGTAGGAAAGTCGTAAACGTGTAATCCCGCTTGGGAACACGCAACGACAGATTTTCCATCCGGTGAAAACGCAAGAGAAGTGATCGGTGGCATGACGGTAGGTTGGTGCGGATGGGTGTCAGGCATCGATGACTTGGGTTCCGATTGATGTCCCTTCCATTCTCCGTAGGTTGCCCCCTGCTCAATCCACTTTCGGATAAGGACAGTTTCCTGTTTTGTCAATGGGTCACCGGCTTCCGGCGGTGGCATGATACCGGTTTCGCCTTCGGGCAAGGTAATACGTTGGTAGAGCAGCGAATCTTCGGGTTCGCCAGCGATAATAACCTCTCCGTACAAACTCTCCTCGATCCCCTTTACGCTGTTGAGTTGGACACCGCCCTTCGGTTTCGTGATGGTCCCATTGGGGTCTGTCTTGGGTGCACTATGGCAACTGAAACAACGATCCCGAAGGATAGGTAACATCTGAGTTTCAAAATCAATCTTGGTTTGAGGTTCCGCTGAGATAGGAAGTGCAGCAAACACAAGGATAAATATTAAACTAAAGATAGGGACTGCTAAATTTAGGTGTTGTTCAGACTTCATCAATTAACTCCCAATGTGTTCCAAAATCGCGAATGTTGTCAGCAGTTTTCAGTTAAGAGTGAAAGGAATCCTCCTTTACTGGAACTATTCTCGGATTGCTCGGCGTAAGGCTTTCATCTGTTCAAGCGTTTCAGGCGAGATCTTCCCATCCTGAGTAATTCCGATATTCATCGTAATCACCAGTTTTTGGGCAATACACGCCTTCACGTAATCGATAATCTGCTGCGTGGTAAACAAGGGTGGGGCGATATCGGTATCTGGATATCCGTGCTGCCAAGGGTCATCGAGAAAAATCAAGCCGTGCGGTTGTAAACCGCCTGCACTGCCACCCTCTGCAAAGAAACTTGCTGGTGGATTCACGAGCGCACCACCAAACTCACCCGCATAGTACTCTTGAAATTCAGTCGTTTTGGGGAGAATCCAACTGTTCCAAGCGACAATGCGTTCGGGATTGCCAACCTTGGTCGCCTCATACAACTCTTCAAACGGCTGAAGCGGATACCGATCGTCGAACCAGTATCCCGCAATTTTTTTACCATAGCGAATACCGATCTCGGTAAGAATGTCACGCTCAATTTTGAAGAACCCTGACTTGTCTTGACGTAAAAACTCAGCGGCTTTCACCCACTCCAAATCTCCTACACCATGATGAAAGTAAAGAATAAGAGGAATACCACGTTCTTGCAGCTTGCCAGCCATTTCTCCAATTAGATCGCGTTTGCAGGTGCGTTCCGGCATAACCGCCTCGACCGATTTTAAGGGTGCTGGAAAATGCATAATTCCGTGGACAGCGGTGAAAATAACGTAGCCAGCTCCGGTTTCACCCACCATATCGGCGAAGGCATCAAGATCAAAAGTGTTCACCGCTTCCTCATAAGGTTTTTGAGGACCCCGCAACGGCTGTGTCGTTGTTGACCAGTGGAACATAACGCCGTACTTCGCCTCGACGAACCAATCCGTCTTAGCACGCATCTGCTGCGCTTTCTCGTTTGAAACAATCCTTGCTTTGTCAGCGAGCGGCGAAATCAATTCAAGCGAATGGACTTTCACGCGCTCTTTAGATTTCGTCTCTCCGACGAGACGCAGCGTAATTATGCTTTCACCTGCGGAGAGGGGTATTGTTTCCGGAAGTAGTATCCTTTCAAAATTCTGCGAATCTCCTGCCCAGCCAGTCGTTTGGCGAACCGTTCCAACGGTTTTATTTTCTCCAACGACAATCTCAAACGCCGAACCTACCGCATGTGCATCAGCAGTATAGGTCATCGCGAGTTTATAACTGGAAGATGTGGAAAGTTTCACCTTCCATGAAAGTGAAGCGGATGGTTGGTGCCACCCTTCAATCCAGTCCTGTGCCTGTAAGTGCACAAGCCCTTCACCCACCTCGGCACTGTCTCCAAACAGATAGATAACCGACGAAGGATCCGCCTCAATTAATCTTGGCTTTTTAAGCGTAGCAGGATTCCCTTCAACATTAAGAACGACGATGTCATCAACACCGTTTTGATACGCCTCTGGGACTACAATCAAAAGTCCCCACGGATGTTGTCGCACGATTCCCCACAAAGTGCCGTCTACCGTGGGATTTCCCAGAATCCAAGCGTTCTTCACCACCCGATCGGTGATCGCTGGAAGCGTGATATTGTTTTTTCCATTCCAAGAAAGCACATGAACATAGATTTTATTATTCTTATAGGTGGTTACATACTGATCAGTAGGCGTAAAGGGACCACTGCGAGTTTCAATAATTGATTCACCGTTCTCGTCAATCCACTCCCTGATCACTTCCTCCACTCCAGTAAATTGGGATTTTTTCTGGCGATCCGACAGCGGATTAACATTGACCCCTGAACTGCTGCCAGCCTCACGCACCATGTCTACAATCAATGCCTTGGTTGTCCCTTGGTGATGCATAATTTCCTCCTGTGCGTGGACAATAGGGACTACGCAAATGAGTACAAGTAAAGTTGAAAAAAAGGGGCTTAGCACGAAACTTGCCTCCTATAAAACAATAGATACGACCTACTTCTATTTGAATAGAGCCGTTATATTATGGTGGATTTTAGAATTATATTGACACTTTACGAGCGGCGAGGCACGGGGACCTCGGCGAACAGGGGTTTGCTGCGTAAGTCCTGTTAATGATTGGTCACAAATTCATTGCAAGTTAGCAGACTCCACACCATATCTTCAAGGATCGCGCGTTGGGAGTTTGCAGATGCGCTGACATCAATGTGTTGCGCCCAAAACTGTTGCTCAGTCTCCGTCGGATGTCGGCTTAGTGCGGCGAGGTAGAACTCGTTGACAATCTCCATGGGTGATTTTCCAATGGAGACCAATCTATGAAGCCGACTCTCAGGGACACCGATGCGGGCATTGAGAAGATCGCCATTGAATAGGTGGAGTTTACGTTGAAGTCCATCTGTCGCTCCGGCAGAACTTTCGCATGAGACCTCACGTCCACACCGTCCTAAAATATCAAGTGCGTCGGATTCAGTGTTGGGATCAAACAGAGAGACAGCACGGGTGCCTTCGGGTTCGTTGCCATAAACATCAGGCACACCGAGGACATCTGAAATGGCATCCGCCAACACCTCCGGTTCAAGCGGCTTTTGCAGCGCATGCGAATAGAAACGATCATCCGTCGCGTTTTGCGGCAGCGTATCTGCACTGCGTACGTAAGCCTCGCTCAGCGCGATACGCCTGAGCGTCCATCGTAGGTCGTAGCCGTGTGCCACGAAGTCGTCAGCGAGTTCTGTTAGCAACTCAGGGTGGGTGGCTGGGTTGGTGGCTCGAAAATCGTCAACGGGTTCAACTAACCCTCGGCCCATCATCGCCTTCCACAATCTGTTGACGATGGCTTCAGCGAAATAGGAGTTGTCTGAACCTGTTAGCCAATCTACCAATTCGGCTCGACCATCAGTTACATCGGCAGACAGAAACCGATTGCCCGGAATTCGCGGTATCGCTTTTTCCCGCGTCGCTGGATGGATAACCTCACCCGACGGTTTTACCTTAACGATCTGATCGCTCTCTATTTTGGCAAAGATTGCCGCCAATCCATGGTAGTCGTCTTGTGTCCATTTGTCCAATGGATGATTATGGCAATTCGCGCATCGGAGTCGTGCTCCCATGAAGAGTTCACTCATGAATTCGGCTTGTTCTCGCGGTCCGTTTACTGTGCGGTAAAAATTTGCCGGACCGACCTCGTGGGAATCGCCTGTTGCTAAAATAACTGAACGTGCTATCTGATCATATCCAACACCGTCGCGAATCTGTTCCGAAAGCCATTGGTGATAAACAAACGCGCCTTGTGTGTTTCTTTCTTGTGCGCCAATCCGTAGCAGCTTCGCCAGCTGCAATGTCCAGTATTCGTTAAATTCATCGGAGCCAAGCAACGTATCCACCAACGTTTCCCGTTTATTCGTATTAATATCTGCCAGAAATGCAGATACCATTTCTGGTGTAGGGAGGTGTCCAGTGAGATCAAGTGTTACCCTGCGTAAGAAGGTAGCATCAGCAGCAGCTGGAGACACTGGCAATCGGAGCGTTGAGAGTAACTTGAGGATTTCATCATCAATACTCGTATCAACCGATTCTGGGGACGTGTGCGTAGCATTATTTTTATAGCCATTCTGTATGGGAACCTCGTTCAAGGGGGTGATGAACTCAATCGGGACGACCTCTGTGAGATAACGAGCAAGAATGATATGCCGACCACGGCGAAGCACTGTGGCGACGGCAGTGGTTGTGTCAATTTCAATCGCTGAAGTGTCCTCTGGTGTAAAGACAGTCCATCGTGTCACGTCTTCTCTCGTCCCATCTGAAAAATGGGCAGTTGCGTGCAGTTGAACCGGACGCTCAAGGGTAGAGATAACATATTTTTGCGGCGATATTTCAACACGCTCCAAATGACGTAGCGTTTCGTAAGTCGCACCTTCCCGTATCCAGTTGTGGAGCAATCGCGTCCCTTCCGAATTTACGTCCAAAACCTGCCCACCGCCATGACTGGTTTGCGCTGTCGGTTTTAGAATAACAAGGCTTTCCTCTGGATGCATCAGATTAATACGTCTGCCAGCGAGTTGTCGGACAATCGCTTTATAATCTGCTTGTGGATTACCACCGAAGAGCGACAAATTGAATTCACCCCGACCAGCAGCTGCGCCATGACATGCCCCTGCATTACACCCGAACTTGGTAAAAATCGGTATCAAATCGTTTTCAAAGTCAACACGGTCAAATGATTTTGATGCAGCAAAATTAGTCTGATCGTTGTTTGCAAAGGATACATTCTGGTGAAGGTAACCGCACAAAAATAAGACGATTGATACTACCAATGCTATAGGAGCTAACCGAATGATTTTCATTTGTTTCGTCCCTGTTTAATCTGTATTTTATTTTCGTTCATTTGGATTCGTTTCTTCAATACAATAGAGATGGGTAAGCGAACGCAGAATTAGCGCGTTACCAGCAACGGCACCAGATGCAATAAATTCGTTATCAAACTCGTTCCGTGCGAGTAATTTAAATTCGCGCGCTGCACGGATAACAGACACTCGTCCTTCCATGCTGAAAAAATAGATGTTGCCACCTGCATATACCGGGGATGCCCAGTGATTTCCTCCGACACGACCTTTCCATACTGGATTTCCGTTCTTTGCCTCTACACAAGAAACCACACCCCCTTCGTTAACCATAAACATCAAATCGTCGATGATAAGTGGCGACGGTATTTCAGGGGCACCCTTGCGATGGCTCCAAACGATATGTGTATCCGTAACATTACCTATGCCAGAGGGATCAACGGCTAACAGTAACTTTTCTACGCCAGTCGTAAAATAGACAAGATTGTGTACAAAAATCGGTCTACACGCAACGTTCCAACCCCAACCCTCATGTCGGACACGCCAGAGCTCATCGCCTGTCTTAGGATCGTAGGAAATCGTGACTTCCGCTGCCGGACTCACCAACTGCTTCTTTCCTTGATATGTGATAATCGTTGGCGTTGCATAAGATTTTCTGTTATCATTTGGCTTTTCTTTTTTCGTTTCTTCAATATCCTTAACACCTTTTGCTTTGAGAACATCCTCAAAATTGGAGTCAACCTTCCGATGCTGCAACCACAAAGTGTCGCCGGTATTCTTATCGAGTGCTGCAATAAACTGCACATCAACGCCATCAAAAGTGAGAAATAACATATCCTCATCAATAATCGGGGAAGACGCAGGACGCACTCGGTGGTCGCAATTGAGGTCTCTACGTTCCCAAAGTTTCTCACCGGTTCTCGTGTCCAGACAGGCGGTGCCATACGTACCGTAATGAACGTAGATGCGTCCCTCCTCTATAACAGGCGTAGGTGAAGCATGGCTGTTGAGGTCTCCGTGTTCGAGTTGCGGTTCAGCGACATCGAACACTTTTATATCGTGTAAGATATCGCCGCTTTCTAAGTCTACACAGATCGCAAAGAGTTCTCTGCCATCTTCACGCGCGGTTGTCACCCAAATCTGATTTCCCCAAACCACTGGCGATGAATACCCTTTATCGTGAATAGGTGTTTTCCAACGGACGTTTTCCGTTTCACTAAATTCGATTGGGAGATTAGTCGCGGTTGCCTTGCCATCTCCGTTTGGACCTCGGAACTGATTCCAATAATCCTCTGTTGTCCCATTTTGTGCGTAAAGCACGCAAGCCAAAACAATCCCGATTAATAAGCTACAAGTTAATTTTCTCACAGTCAACTTCCTTTAAGACAATTGGATTAGGCAATCAATTCCGATACGACTTTGGCACCGTCAGGAGCGACACGGACAGGGCGGCCGTCGCTGGTGTGTAGCTCCAAACTGGGGTCAATGCCCAGGAGTGTATAGATTGTGGCTGCCAGATCCGAAGGTGTCACGGGACGTTCCTTTGGAAATTCGCCGAGTGCATCGCTACTGCCGACGATCTGCCCGCCTTGCACGCCACCACCAGCCAACATCACGCTGAACACGTTGGGCCAGTGATCACGTCCGCCTTGCGAGTTAATCTTCGGGGTACGTCCGAACTCACCCATAACCACCACGAGCGTTTCATCCAACATGCGACGATCAGTAAGGTCCTGAATCAGCGCACTTAATGCCCGATCAAGCGATGGTAGATGTGCATTCTGATCGGTAGGATAACGTTCTTTAAGTGAAAAGATATCTTGATGCGTATCCCAACCCGTATGGTTGACAGTTACGAATGGCACACCGCGTTCGACCAACCTCCGTGCCAATAAACAACTCTGCCCGATTCCATTCACACCCCCCGGACCATATTGCTGGTGTACCTCTTGCGGCTCCTCAGAAAGCGTGAATGCCGCTTTAGCTTCGGGCGATGTAATCAGGTTGTAGGCACGTTCCAACTCCGGATCCGATACCGTCGTTGCACCAGCGTCTTTGGTACGACTGAATTCGTTGAGTGCATTGACGAACTGCCTACGCCGGGAAACGCGTTGCAAATCAATCCCCTCATAGAAATCAAGGTCGCGAACTTTAAAGTCAGGTCTTTTCGGATCGCCGCCAACAGCAAACGGACGGGTTGCACTCGGTAGATATCCGTTTCCCGACACTTGACCTGTGAAGTTAGGAACTGCAATGTTTGGCGGTAAAGCGGTGAGGGCATCTCCTGAAGTGTTCTTGCTATTTTGAGATCTGATATAGGTGACCGTTGCTCCAAAGGTTGGATACGCAAGCGCGGGCGTGGGTTTGTATCCAGTCATTAAGTATTGCGTGCCGAGGCTGTGTTCCCCAAGCGGCGAGGTCATCGAGCGAATGATGGCGATTTTATCCATAATAGCTGCCGTTCGTTCCAAGCATTCACTGATGTGTACGCCTGTCAGATTTGTGGGAATGGTTTTTAACGGTCCGCGAACCTCCTGCGGTGCGTCTGGCTTTGGATCAAAGGTTTCCAGATGGCTGGGACCTCCATCAAGCCATATCAAGATACACGACTTTGCTTTTGCTGCGTAGAGGGTTTTTGCTTGGGGGTTTCTTCGCGGTGACCTCGCCCCTACGGCAAAGGCACGTTGCAGGTGAAAAAAGTCGCCTAATCCGAGTCCAAGGGCTGTCAATCCGCCGACACGTAAAAAATCGCGGCGGTTTATTCCGTCACATCGCTTGGTCGATTTCATTTTAATTTTCTCCATTCCAAGACAGTGGTTCGTTCTTTAGATAAGGGGTCAGTAAACTCTGAAGTTTCTGACGGGTATGGTACAATTGTACTTTAACAGTACCTTCCGACTTGTTCAAACGGACGGCAATTTCTTTGATTGGAAGTTCTTGTTGGTAGCGCATCTTAAAAACGCGCCGCTCCCCCGGTGAAAGTTGACGAACCGCCTTACGGATGATTCGTCCAAGCTCATCATTTTCTATCATTTCAGCGGGCGATGGGGACATTTGTGTCATCTGGAGTGTATTATCCGCGTCCGGTGGTAGTTCTCCAAACATCAGGACCTTCCTCCGCTTCTGTTTTCGCAGGTAGTCAACACTGCAGTTGCTGGCAATTCGGTAAAGCCAACTGTAAAATGTGGAGTCCTGCTTGAAGCGAGGTAGACCCTGAAACGCTTTCAGAAAAACATCTTGGGACAGATCTTTCGCTACCTCCGGATCTTTGACTCGTAGATAGAGTAAGTTGTAAATTTTCTGTCTATACTTGAGAACCAGTGGGTTAAAAGCCTCTGTGTCCCCGTTTTGAAACCGTTCTATAAGTTCACGCTCATCAACAGATGATAATTCAGTTTGCAGGAATGTGATGGTAGATTGTTTAGTGCCTTTCATGTTGTTTCTCCAATGTTTGGTCTATTTGTTGTAGTATTAAGAGACTCTTGACATTACACTTGGACATTACACTTGTTAGGTTAATTGGGAACTTTTGAAAATAGGCAACAAATGAATGATCACGAAGATCCACCCCGTAAAGTTTAGATGGGTGGCGGGCAGGGACAGAGCCCTGCCCTTCACTAAATTTTTAATCTTCCGCGCTGCGACGGGATTCCTTGCTACGCGGAAAGGCTTTCTCATATCGTTCGCGGGCTTCTTCGCCAGTGATTTCGCCCTTTTCAACCATCTCTCGAAGCTGTCCGACAAAAACTCGCTGCCTCCGCTCACCTTCAGTTAAATCAGTTGCGAATTCAATTTGATCAATACCTGCCTTTTTTGCCATATCCATTACGTTGACGATCTGTTCATGAGGTACATCTCGTCCAGGTTGGATAGTGAGCATAGATTTTTGTTCTTCAGGCAAGTTGCGGAGAAGTGAAGACATTTCGTCGAACTGCACAACGGCTCCGTTTAAGAGCATTTTACCCATTTTATCGCTGGCGGTAGGGTTATTAATTTTAATCACAAGGCCTTTTTCGTTCAACCACTTTTCGAGCGTGGCAGGTTTTATGCCAATTGCCTCTCCGACAGCCCCAAGAAGGTATGGATCTGGACGGAGCATCGGCTGTGCAAAAGCAAAGTTGTGAAGCACTTTTCCATCTTTGGCGATGATGACCGTCTGCGCCACATTACGATTTAACCCGTAGCTGCCTGGACCCTCACGACCGCCCTGAGAAATACTAAGTGAGACACCACCCGGAATATGTGGGACTAACTTACTGGCTTGATTCTCCACGGTATCCGGTGTGTCCCCTAAAAACACAGCATTTATATGCATTGCCTGTTCAGACTTCTCGGCAATTTGAACGAGTAAACGTGAAATGCCAAGCAACCCGCGTAAGCCGAGACCGCTTTCATCCTGAAGGAAGAGAACGAGTAGTTGTCCGTCTGCTTTGGCGATGATATCATAGGTTTTGTCCTTAACGGCACCATTGATACCCTTAACCATCAAAGGTGGCAGTTTTTCACCGATTTGTGGACCAGAAAAGAGCGTTGCGCCCTGCACCTTTTCAAACTCAGCAGGGTTTTTCACTTCAACGTTCTCGCTGCGGTATCGGTTTGGGGATTCCCGATTTACTAAGGTGCGGCGCATTGCCATGCCTTCTTCTCGATTTAATTTGCCATCGCCATCTTTATCGAACGGCTTGACGAGTTCTTCGAGAGAGGGATTTTGTTCACTATTGCGAGCACCTTCTGGTTCCATTTTCCTTCTGTCGCGCTGCATCCGTTCACTTTCCGCAGCCTTTTCTTCGTTCAACCATTTTGCGACTGATGTTGGTTCCTCACCAATTGCCTGTGCGATGGCACCAAGGACATGCGGATCGGCATAAAGCATCGGTTGTGTGAAAGCGAAGTTGTGAAGCACCTTTCGATCCTTGGCGATAATGACCGTCTGTGCCACATTACGGTTTAATCCGTAGTTACCCGGTCCTTCACGACCCTCGGGAGAAATACCGACTAAAATGTTTTCCGGCACACGCCGCGCGATGCCGATGACAGTTTTTTTCAATGCATCCGAATCATCGCTGAGAAACACAACACTCATCAGCAAATCTTTGTCAGATCTGTTGGAAATTTTATCGACGACACCCGCAACACTAACCAATCCACGCAAACCTACACGACTCTCGTCTTGCAACAAAAGGACCTGCGCTCTTCCATCTGCCTTAGCGATGAAATCAAATGTCTCGCCCTCAATTTCACCGTAGACACCGGTCGCCTGCAAAGATGGAAGTTTCTCACCAGGCTGTGGTCCAGAGAAAATTCCTTTCTCTTGAGTTTTCTTGAACTCAGTCGGATTTTTCACTTCAACGTTCTCTCTGCGATCACGGTTTTGGGACTCCCGATCTGCTAAGGCGCGGCGAGCTGCCATGCCTTCTTCTCGATTTAATTTGCCATCGCCATCTTTGTCGAACCGTTTGACAAGTGCTTCGCGGGATGGCGTGCGTTCACGATCGCGAGCACCTTCTCGTTCCATTTGCTCGCCGCCTCGCTCCATACGTGTCCCTTCGGTAGGCTCTTTGTTCAACCATTTCTCTACTGTTGCGGACGTTGGATTTGTATTTTCATCACCGACTAACCATTCCCCCTCTTCGTTCAACCATTTTGCGACTGATGCTGGTTCCTCACCAATTGCCTGTGCGATGGCACCAATGACATGTGGATCGGCATAAAGCATCGGTTGTGTGAAAGCGAAGTTGTGAAGCACTTTCCCATCTTTGGCGATGATAACCGTCTGCGCCACATTACGGTTTAATCCGTAGTTACCCGGTCCTTCACGACCCTCGGGAGAAATACCGACTAAAACGTTCTTCGGCACATGCTGCGTGATTTGTTTCAGCGCAGCAGGATCATCTCCAAGAAATACCGCACTCATCTGTAGTTCTTGCTTAGATTTTTTGAAGATTTTTTCAACCATACTGGAAACATCGTACAATCCACGCAAACCTACACCACTACCGTCTTGCAAAAAAAGTACGAACGGCTTTCCGGCATCTGCTTTAGCGATGAAATCAAACGTTTTACCCTTCGCTCGACCACGTACACCTGTCGCCATTAGCGGAGGCAGCTTTTCACCGGCTTGCGGTCCAGAAAACAGAGGCTTTTCTTTAGACGTGCCGAAATCTGCTGGATCAGCAACTTCTACCTGACGACGATTTTCGGATCGGCGTTCTCTGTCCATCATCCGAGTTTCGCCTTCTGCCTTCTTAAGAAGTTCCTCACCTTCTTCCCAAGTGATGCCCAACTTTTCAAGCCCTTCCGCTGCCTCAGTTCTTGATATCTTACCGCCCCTGATGGCTTTTTGGATTTCGGTAAACTTAGCAGCAATCGTTTTTTCGTCTAATTCGTCTTTCTCATACCTTTTTACCGCCTCTTCATTCAGCCACTTCTCCAGGGTAGCAGGTTCCACTTCAATTGCTTGTGCAATGGCACCGAGGAAATGTGGATCGGGATAGAGCATCGGTTGTGTGAAAGCGAAGTTGTGTAGCACTTTCCCATCTTTAGCGATAAGAACGGTCTGTCCTACATTGCGATTAAGTCCATAACTCCCTGGTCCTTCACGTCCATCGGGTGATAACCCTGTTAATACCTCATTTGGAATCTCTTTTCTTAACATATCACGCGCCCATTCAGGCAGCGTGTCAAGATTATCTGCAAGGAACACAACACCTATCTGGATCCCTTCATTGGACTTTTCGCCACCCGTTGCCTTGCTATCCCTTTTTTGGAAAGCATCAATTTGAAGCAGCAATTCAAACACGTTAACAAGTCCTTTTACGCCAACTCCATTAGTATCTTGCAAGAACAATACAAATGGCTTTCCATCCATCTCAGCGGTGATATCATACGTCTGACCCTCAAGTTCGCCATCAATGCCGCTCACCATCAATGCCGGAAGTTTTTCCCCAGGTTGTGGTCCAGAGAATATTCGGTTTTCTTCAGACGGCTCAAGCAGTGCTGGGTCTTTCACTTTGATACGTGACTCGTCTTTGTACTGTTTCCCATCCATTTTTCCATCTTTCGCTTTCTCCATCACTTGTGTTTTCTCAATCTTATCAACCCCTTTTTCTGATTTCTGAGGTATCTGAGCGAACAGCGAGACTTGGAAAGTTTTCAAAGGCACTAATTGTGCCATCGCTAATAAGGGAAGACAGGTTAAAAGTAAAGTCGCTACCATTAACTGCAAGCGCGGCTTCAATTGCACGTCTAACCGTCGATTGCTTTTCAAAATAGAATCAATGCGAGATTCCAATTGTGATGGCTGATTGAGTGATAACGCAAGGGGGACAATCCGGTCTTCGTGACGAACCAGATCCAATAGACACTGTGCGTAGTTTTTTCTGGCACCCGTCAATCGGATGACCCAATCGTCACAGATGCGTTCCCGCACGCGAACGAGTTCGCGGTTAAGAAAATGGTAAATTGGATGGAAAAAGAAGATAATCCCAACCACGTGCGAAAAGAGGTTCGTCAACCAATCGAGGCGTTGCACGTGTGCTAATTCGTGGGCGGCTACCAACTCAAACTGCTCCAAATTCAGTTTTCGTGGAATCAGAATGTAGGGGGATAACCAACCGAATGAAATCGGTGATGATACCCGATCTGAGAAGCATACAATAATCGGACGATTTATATCCAGTTGTCGCGCCAATCGTCGGCAGATTGCCTGATATGAATCATCAGCCGCTACGGCACTGCGTCGGAGTTGATGGATTCGGTACAAGCCAAACAGAAAGCGAATTAACATAGTCAACGCACCGATTGCCCAGACACACAACAGTAGATCGGTCTTTGCCCAATCAACGAAGGACTTACCGCCAGCAAACAGTTGGTTTTTGGATTGTGTATCACTTTCAGTGGACGAAATTTCTGGTAAATCTATAGTCAACGCAGCTAAACCCGATACGTTTATTGGTTTTGCCTGCGCTAATTCTGGCACCGTGTTGCCGATGGAGGGTGCTGGCACAAACTGATTCAAACCAAATAAGATCGGTAGACTGAGTAAAGATAATAGCCAGAGCAGATGAACAGTGGTGTTGGAGCGACGGAGGCGAGTTGCGACGAACCATATCAAGCCACTCAAAAGCATCCACTGCCACGAACAATTGAGTAAGGAAAAAAGGATTTGCTTAGTCATCGGTTTTTTCTCCTTCAGGTTGATAGTTGTTAATTAACGCTTGTAAACGATTGTGTTCATCTACGCTGGTTTGTCGCACTTCAAGGAGTGTGTTCACCAGTTTTTCGGCTGAGTTGTCAAAAAGGCGTTCCAGCAAATCGTTGAGCATCGTATGCGTAATCTCTGTCTCTTTGACTAAAGGCTGGTAAACGAATGTCCGACCATCAACTTGATGCGACAAAAATCCCTTCTTTTCAAGACTTTTCATAGTGGTGGCAACAGTGGTATAGGCGAGTTTTCGGTCAATGTTATCAAGAACATCGTTGACTGTAGCACGCGCCAATTTCCATACCACTTTCATCACTTCAAGTTCTAATGGGTGTAATCTCTTGGTTTTCATCTGATTTAATCCTTATGTTAGTTAAAGATGAATTTGAATCACGAGCCAGGATGTTATAGTAAAATCTGAAAATATGTCTACAGTTCGTCAGTGAACAAAAGCCCGACGGCCGCTGGCGAGGATTGTATCCTCGCCCTAAGAGTCCCAAGTCCGCTGGCGAGGGTTGTATCCTCGCCCTTGCTTTGGTGTATAGGTAATTACGGGATTTACTATAATGCTCATATTGCGAATTACGATTATCAAATACTAATTCTAAATACGTAGTAATAGTATTATACACCCTATAAATATATTTGTCAAGTTAATTTACCAAAAAATACACAATTTTACGGAAATTTGTAAAAAAATGCATAATTTTTTATAATTCGTCTATTTTTTAGAATCTCCCAAAGACACGCACAAAAATTTCCATGTAGTTCTGATCATTAACATCTCCAATTGCGCGCTGATCTATGTAGCGTGCACCGATATGCAGAAACATCCGCTTCTCGTAAGCGACAAAACTCTTTTCCATCTCGGCTAACAGTGCTTGACGGACAAAGTCGTTATCATTATCACGCATATCATTGAACAACAGAATTTGCCCACCACCGGTAAGCTTGATCGTCTTCGTAAACTGATACACGACCTTAAGGATAAGTGCTGAAGCCATATCCCGGACGTTCGTACGTTCAATTTCCCGCAATCGGAGTCGGCGAAAGGCTTCTCTACCGTCGACTTCTCCGCTTAAGGAGAGGTATTCAAGTCGGTCCTCCGCCATCCGAAACCCGTTACGGATGGTGGACTTGAACATTGGACTGATCTCAAGTGATTTGGTAGGACGCATCCGGTAGAGGGTTTTGAAAATACCAACCTCGTAATGCTGATTGTCCTTTTCAAAATCGTAGTCGTATTGAACTTTGGCACGCGCCGTGGTAACCATCCGGTCAATACCCAAATATTCATACGTGATTTTGGCAGTGTTAATCAGGTCGTTCTGCATCAACAGTGGATCCTTGCGCCGTTTTTCGACCTCGGTGCCGCCATCAATATGGAAGAATTCCACGCCCCCGTCCCTCTCCATTTTTCGTACCTCCGGCTGTGACCGATAGAGTCGTTCTTCCGTTCCACTTAAGAATCCAGCAAAATACCACGTCTCGTCAGGAATCCGGTCTTTTACCAGTTTCAGTTCGTTCTCAAAAATGAGTGAAGAAGCCCGCGCGAGTTCCTTCCGATAAATCAGATTGCCAAACGCTTTCGTCGAGGAGGGCGTATTCCTGAGTCTGATATTTTCTTCAATCTGTAACCCAAGATCCAAGTCAACGATACTCGCCTGACGACTTATTTTGCGGTTCATGAAAAGTCGGATGCCTTGGAGTCCGACATCGAACTCGTAATTGGGGTCCTTATCGTTTTCCTCTTCATCACGAATGCCGTTGTTATTCCGATCGCTTTCGTCAAGGAAATCCTCATCGACATCAAAAAGTAGAATATCATCCTCATAGTCGAAGATACCGTTGTTATTTTTGTCAAGGTCACCGGGAATAATTAGAGAGGGAGGATCAGACGGGGTGTTATCAGAGTAGCGGTCCTGGTCATCGTTATCGCCAACCGAACGGGAAGCATCGAATCTGGGACCGACGCGATACACTTCCGCCTGAAAAATCGTATCACCGACGGTTTGGAAGGCTTTGAGAACTGTTGTCGTCGCATCGAAACGTGAACCCAAGTTCTTTTGCAGCGCGCTTTTCGGCGTGACAGCCACCTCTGCTTTTATACCGTAGTTTGTAAAATTGGTTTCCAAATCCACCGCCCATACAGGGACTTTGCGGTAGTACCAAGAAAGCCCTAACTGCGACCTGCCGAACTTCGTGACCTCGCGTAAGCCTACACCCGATCCATCTGTTTTTCCTTCTTGACCGTTCAGTCGATTGAGCAATCCGGGGACCATCAGGATCGTCCAATCCGTGCGATCAGAGCGGACCTCCCAGCGGACACCACTTAGGTCGATCTGATCGAAAGTGAACTTCGTGAACGTCGTTGGTACTTCACCGAGACTCAGGATATTCTTGACCCTGCCCGCGGTCTCCTCAATCACCATCACGCTATGAAACCCGCGCCGAAAGAGACGGTCGAAATCAAAACTGTCTTGTCTAACTCGCTCCTCCTCTGTATCCGCGAGGAAATTCCGTCTATTTGTGAAATCGTATTCAACGCGCCCGGATAGGAACAATTTACCGAATAGACTGTAAGCATCCTCTGCCTCAGCATAGAACACAAGAGAGTAGTTTAACAGCAAGAGGAAAAAGCATGGGATCAGGCACTTTCGGACACCTGTTTTGATGTTCATATCTTATTGGCTGTCAGCCATCAGCCGTCGGCTTTCAGTTAAGAGGGCCTGGTAAACTCAACTTCTCTTTACTGATTGCTGATTGCTGATTACTGACGGCTATCTCAAAATATCCTCCGGTCCGTAAGACTCTGTGAAGGTCGTCCAGGTTCCTGTCCGTTTATGGAAACGACTCAATCCACGATATGTGCCCAACCAAACGTAAGTGTCCCCTATAGCCATAGAAAGGATACCGTTATGCGCTAAACCTTCCTCTCGGGTGTAAGTGGTCCAGGTATTTGTCAACTGATCAAACCGACTGACCCCGGCATTATAGGTGCCGATCCAGACCTCTGTCCCATCAACGCCGATAGTGGTAACTTTGTTGCTCGCAAGCCCATCCTCCATTGTATAGCCAGCCCAAACTTCTGTTTTTTCATTATAGAGTGTCACACCGAGATCACTACCAAACCAGACATTGTCGCCATCAATAGCGATACAACTGATTTCATCACTCGCAAGCCCATCTTTCACTGTGATTGTCTTCCAGATGTCTCTACCGATGTCGTATTTGCTTACACCGCGGCGTGTACCAACCCAGACGTGTCTCTTGCTCGCTGTGATACACCAAATTTGGTCGGTAACCAGTGATTCTGCGAACTCCTTAGATACCGCGGAGGGTTGAATTTCAGTACCCGATGTATAGGTAATCCATGCGTTGAGGTCATCCGCCGTGCGGGGATACTTCCCAATCCCCGAATTAGTCCCAACCCAAATACTATCGCCGTCGCTGCTGACAGAAGTCACATTATTAGCGGGCAACCCGTGGTGAGTTTTGTACTGATCCCACCGCAAGGCGATCTTATCAAAACGGTTCGCGCCATCGCGTGTCCCGACCCAGACGTATTGTTCATCCGTTACAATAGAACTGACAACATTATCGGAGAGACAGTCTCTCTTTTTCCGTCCATGTTGGTGCCAATGACCGCCGTGGGTTTCTATGTTTTCGGATCCACCCTCCTGCCGATAATTCTTCCAAGTCCCTAAAACCTTGTCATAGCGCGACATACCCTCATCGGAACCGATCCAGACGAAACGTTCATCCGTATCTACTGTCCGGATGGTGCGTCCAACAAGGGTTGGGAGTGCCGTCAAAGGGGTCCAAGATTCCTTCCGCTTGTCATAACGAGAAAGCCCGCGCAAGGTCCCTACCCATACATAGTCCTCATCGACCGCAAGCCCATACTCGCCGACATGGTTATGGAGCAGCCCTTTGATATCTCTAAATCTTGCCCACGTACCAGAGGCAAAATGGAATCGTCGAAGCCCATCGTTGGGTGCAGCTAACCACAGATAGTCATCATCGACTGCCAGTTCAAGCGTTCCGCGTCCCGATCTGATTGTCGTCCACTCTTTGTTCCGCTTGTCGTATCGGGTAACACCTACATCCTCCCAAGGTCTATAGAGTATCCAGACATCGTTCTCTGTGGAGATAATGCGTCTAATGGTATTCGCAGCAAGGACGTCATTCGTTGAAAACGTTGTCCATTTTTTTCTCTTCTTATCGTATCGTGACAACGGACGGTTGCTGCCCCGGTCCCACTCCGAACGCGCGACCCAGATAAAATCGTCATCTACAGTAATCCATTCCCCGCCTCTACCCGCCAGACCATCCCTTGGTCCGAAATCTTTCCATTCACCGGTGATTTCATTGTAACGAGTGAGTCCACGCCCAGATGAAAACCAGACCTCTGGTCCATCAACCCCAAGTGCCTTTACACGCTCAACCTCGCGGTTATCTCCCTGTTCAACGATTTCCCATGTTCCAGTCGCTTTACTATAATGGTTTAATTCCAAACCTATCATCGGAATGACCCAAACGCTCTGCTCACTTACATCAATTCTATTCACATCGTCTGTAGAGAGTCCATCTTCCGTCGTAAAATGCTGCCACGTATCCGCCATTTTATCGTAACGGAGAACACCGTAATCCGTAGTGAACCAAACGGCATCAGTATCTATGTATGTCCAACGGATAAAGGTCATGGATCTTTTTTGCGTGGACTGTAAAATATCTAAGCGTGTGAAACGCCGCCACGTTGCCGTTGGACGATGAAACCGCACAATACTACCGTTCGGTGAAGACCTCCAGTTAGTGAACCAAATGTAATCGCCATCAAATTGGATGTGTGAGACTTTGGTTTCAAGGAACGGCTCCCGCACCGGACGGGACTGATGCAAGACCTCTCTGCCATCCTGCGTGCTGTATTCAACGAGACCGGTGTCCGTTGCCAGCCAAAGGGTATTATCTGCTTCACACAGAATGTCGCGAACGTTATACGGCACGTTTGAGAGCGAATTCCAAGAATCGGAAGCAATCGTGTAACTTCCTAACCCTTGCGGAGTGCCGATCCAAAGAATACCATCACGAAAAGCGAGCGCGGTAACATTGGGAGACGGCAATTGGTCATTAAAGGACAGCGGGACCCAACGCTGTCGGGTGCTGTCATATTTTGCAAGCCCCTTGCGCGTTCCCGCCCAAAGCGTCCCTTCTTTTCCTTTTTCACCTGTAGACAACAGGACATTCACATACGGATTGGGAAGTCCATCGGCAGCACGTTGCATCTGCTTATTAACGATTGAATATCGCCAAACACCCTCAGCCCCACCAAACCAAACATTATCATCACGAACAAGCACAGAAAGTATAATCGGATTTTTTGGGGTCTCTGCTATGGCAAGCTGCGTCCACTTTTGAGAGGTTGGATCATACATGGCGGGGCCCGAACTGGTACCGAGCCAGACAACACCCTTGGGCTGTGTCGTATCGGTATCAAATGCTGTCACAAAAGCTTCACCGTGAATGGCTTTCGGTAAAGAGGTTTCTGATGCATCCATACCCTCTTGCTGACTGCTGACTACTGACTGCCGATTGCGATTTTGCGGCGTATGAAATATCCATTCATCGCTCGTATATGTCCGCGTCCCAAGCCCTCGATCGGTCCCAACCCAGACGCGAAAATAGTTGTCAGTTGTCGGTTGTCGGTTTTGACCGACAACTCGCGCCTTAGCAAAATTATCTGTAGACGAGTTGTTGGTCAAAGTTAAAGAGGGGTCTGGTTCAACAGGGTTGTCTTTTAACTGACCAGTCTTTTCAACTGATGACTGACTACCGTTTTGCTGATTGCTGACTGCTGACTGCCGATGGCTATCTTGGTTAATAAGTATTGACGTGACATAAGGTGTCGGCAGTCCATCTTCTTTGGAAATGATTTCCCAACTGCGCGTTTGAGGAGAGTAAACCGAAATCCCAGCGACTGTCGCCAGCCAGAGGTTTCCATCCGCCCCACGTGCTACGGCACGAACATCGTTGTCGGCGAGAAAATCCGCTTGTTTGTATATTGTCCACTCACCGCTCACTTTATCGAAGCGACTTACACCATTCTCTTTACTGGCGAACCAGACATCATTTCCTTGTATAGCAATCCAACTCACATGATTGCTCGACAAGCCATCTGCTTTGGTGTAATGTACCCATGTATTGACGGGTTTGATGAACCGATGTACACCCGCATTAGCAGTCCCAAACCAGACTTGGAAACCGTCTGACTTAATGGAAGTGATCATATTGCTTTTCAGCAGATCGGTTTTCGTATAGGTTTTGATGAACGTCTGATCAACTGTATTGTACTGACTGACACCTTCTTCTTGCGTGCCAAACCAAACACTGTCGTCGTCCACTGCAATCGTGGCGATTTCGCTGTCTATCAGACCGTCCGATTTCGTATAGTTATTCCAAGAATCGGTATCTCGATGGTAGCGGCTCACCCCGCCTCTGCTGAACCTTGGATCCTCATCCCATCCATGCGGATCTGGGTTTATCTCCCTATCAGTGCCAACCCAGACGTACTCCGGTTCGACGGCTATTGTTGTAATTACTTTGCTGACCAAGCCATCTTTTCGGGTACGTACCGCCCAACTATCAATCGTTTTGTCATAACGGTTCAACCCATCGGATGTTCCAAACCAGACGTAATTTCCATCTATAGCAATAGAGGAGACTTGGTCGCTCGCTAAGCCATCAATAGTTCGGAAAGTCGCGAAGGTGTCTGTTTGCATATCGTAGCGACTCACACCTTCATCCGTAGCGAACCAAACCCATTGCCCATCAACTGCAACGGCGTTTACCATATCGTTCGCCAGACCATCTTCCATCGTATAGTGTAGCCACTTATCCTGCTGACGTTCCCAGCGTGAAACCCCACGCGCTGTCGCAATCCATACATTGTCTGAATCAGCGGCAATACAGTTAACTTCGTTGCTGACGAGCGTCCGTTCCACGGGCCATACTTTTTCGGGGCGTGCATCTACACCGGAATCCTCAAACGGAAGATTGGATTGCTGATCGCTCGTCAACGGTCCACACCCTATAATCACAAGGTGGGCAAGCAACAACAAAGCACACGCAACCCAAGCGGTATAAAAACATTTACTTTTGTAGGAGGGAACTCCGATTCCCGACACTTCCTTCACAATCCAATGATTACTCTCATCTGATCGCTTCATCATTTCCACCGTCTCCCCTTTATTTGCGTTCGCGTCTCGGAATCTGAAGACTGCCTTTCACCATTTTACATCTATTATGCCATAAAAATATTTCATAAGCAAGAAAAGCATATCGGAAAGTTTCAAAGTCTGTAAAGTTGCAAAAGCGTTCTTTCATCGCAATAACTTTAGACACTTCGCAACTTTAGATACATTCGCAAACTTTCTTTTATATGACGCATATCAGCGGTAAATCCCTTAAAAAAGTTGTACCAGTGTAATACTGTCTCCTGCGTTCGTAGATTATCTAAGTCTTTGAGGAATCAAAAGGTGTTGACAAAAATTCCCCGATACCCTACAGTGGACGCTAAGAGATAGAACGAGTAATTCAAAGACTATAAAGACGGAGAAATTTCTATGCCTTATGGAGACAACGACTGGCTCGCTTTAACTGAGGAACCGACCTTAGAACCGGAGATACCGATCTGCGACCCACACCATCATTTTTGGGATTTCCGAACTGAGCGTATCCCTTATCAACGATACCTGCTTCACGAGTTGATTGCAGACATTGACAGTGGACATAACGTGCGTTCTACTGTGTTTGTTGAGGCAAGAGCAATGTACCGCACCGATGGACCGGAAGAGATGCGTCCCGTTGGTGAGGTCGAATTCGTGCAAGGGTTGGCGGCTGCGAGTGCAAGTGGTCTATACGGCACGAGTCGTGCAGCTGCTGCAATCGTCGGGCATGCGAACCTAAACTTGGGCGAACGCGTTGAACCTGTGCTGGAAGCCTTGCAAGCAGCAAGCCCAAACCGATTTCGGGGGATCCGCCATTCCGTCACTTGGGATCCGCATCCAGAGATAGAAAAAGCCTCCGTCTACAGAAGAGAGGGACAACTCGCTCGTGAGGACTTCCGGGCAGGGGCAAGGGTGCTGGCACGCATGGGTATGTCTTTCGAGGCGTGGATGTACGCGCCACAACTCCCAGAACTCGCCGATTTCGCGAAAGCGGTGCCCGATTTGACGATTATTCTAAACCATATTGGCGGTCTGCTACGGGTCGGTCCCTATGGTGGTAGAGATGATGAAGTTTTGGAAGCTTGGCGGGAGGGTATTGCCGCAGTCGCGGCTTGTCCGAACATTCACATGAAACTCGGTGGCATTGGGATGCCACGCACCGGCTTCGACTGGCACGAACGCGAAATACCGATCGGGTCCGAAGAGTTAGCGGAATCTATGGCACCCTTTATGAATTACTGTATTGAGCAGTTCGGTCCGGAGCGGTGCATGTTTGAAAGTAACTTCCCAGTTGACAAGGTCTCGTTCTCCTACAACGTGATGTATAATGCCTTCAAACGCTTGTCAAAAGGTTACTCAGATGATGAACGCGCTGCGCTGTTTCATGACACCGCCACCCGTGTATATCGGATAGATACCTGAAGAAGCGAGAAAGCTTCTAATCTTGCACACTCTTGATTTGAACAGATAACTAATAGACCTCACTGCGGTGTCCAACTTCATGCACAAAAACCTCTTCGGTACTTGCATTGAAGGAATACAGTACTCGATAATTTTTGGCAACTGTTAAACTGAATTTACCTCTGTGTATACCTTTCAATGCTTTTTTCGGGTGTTCATCCCAATTTGCACATAAATTTTCCAGTTTGTCGAGTACTCTTGCCCGAATTGTGGGATGCAAACGCTGCATATCCGATATCGCCCGGGATCTTAGCACTAACGTGTACATTTCAATTTCACCCCGAACTTTTTAGCAACCTCCTCAAGCGTAAACGTTTCTGCTGTTCCCGCTTCAATCTCTGCTATGCTTTGATCAATCCTCTCTGCAACCTCTGGCCTCAACTCCAAGCCTTCGTCCGGATCGTAGTGATAGTCCTCAAAGGCGACTTCCAAGAGTTCGTAAGCGACGTAAAGTTCTCGAAATGCCAAGTCTAATTCCTGATCTGTTGGATTCTGCTTAAGCAGCGCGACAAGCCTCTCCCGTACCGGGAACAGCTCTTCGGCGACAAGGGAGCGGAGCAGATTTCGGTATTCGTCCGGTGGCAACTCGGCGATTTTCTTTTCTGGCATCGGATCGCTATTTAGGTAAACCCCCATCCGTCTGAAGTTACGCTCTTTGAGCGTTGTTTTCCGGTTCGCGAGGACATATTCCCGTTGTCGCTTGAGTTTTTTGGCGAGTGGTGTATCTGGTGTGAGTCCCTCAAGCGGATCTTCCTCGTGACTCTCCAGCCAAAAGGCGAAATCCACGTAGTCGCCCTGGAAATGAAAAAATTCCGCCTCCAATTCCTCTTGCGGACTATCCTTAGCAAGTAATGCAGCAAGCCGTTCCCGCGATTTGAAGAGTTCCTCGTTGACAAGGGTGTGGAGCAATTCTCGGAATTCGGTACGGTTCATTTCCGTAATGTTTGGCATGACGTTCTCCGTGTGCTGTACAGTCTTGGCGTTAAGTATAACACAAAGCCTATCGGTGTGTAAAGCTTTTGGTATTAACGACTCCCACAGCGAATCTCTATTCACTCTGAACCAACTTAAACTTATGCGTTGCCTCTTCTACGCCGACAAATCGACTGTAAATCGCAACACGGCTCAGCTTACCTTCCCAATTCCGACCACCACTCGCCTCATCACCGAAAAGCAACGGATAAAGCTCCCAATTGCTGAAATCCCCTTGAATTCCGTTGCTAACGTAGACGAGTTCACCATCAATATAACAGTAGACGTTTCCATCAAAATAACTGACGATGACGTGTATCGGTTTCCCCGCCTCAAGCTTACCGAAAGAAAACTCACCACCCATGCCATTCGCGCCGGTCCGAGGCGTGCGGATTCTCATGGCAAAACGACTGCCATCCTGCCCAAAGGTAAAGTTGCGATGGGTGATATCGTTTGAGAACGATATAATCCTTGCAGGACCATCCTGATCCAGATTATCCGTCGTAACGAGACACTCAAGCGTCAATTGATTGCTCGCCTGACATGCTTCAAGAAGCGCGTCATTTACACCCTTAGTAAGAAATGCACCGCCGGTCAAATCCATTTGTCCATCTTCATTGACTGTCGCATCGCCGCTGGATTCAATTTCTCCACTGTCCTCAAGTGCATCGTGCCAAAGAAACACGAGTCCATCGCGTGAACCGGGGAATTCTGTGTGCGTTCCGATGTCAGTCGGTGCCTGCGGTGATACATGGATTGCGAGGGAGGTCGTTGAGGTGTCCCCTTCCTCGTTCATCACCGTGAGCGTCGCAACGTATTGACCGAGATTTTCATAAACGTGCGTAGGATTCGATTCAGTGGACGTGATGCCATCTCCGAAACTCCAATGGTGTGTTAGATCCCCTGCTGCTGAGAAATTCACTGTCAGCGGAGCACTGCCTTGAAGCACATCGGCAGACGCTTTCGCTTCCGGACGGAGTTTCTCACCCGGTGCGTACGGCGTAAAGCGATAGGCAGAACCACCGTGTGGTGCAGCGAACGTATACTCCCCAGGTTGTGCCGTGCCAACAGGAACGATCTTCATGTTCCACGTATCCACGCGGTCAACTTTATAGGGTTGCTCCCCTTTCAAATCCAACGTTATTGTCTGCGGTTCGGTTGTGTAAGTCAGGTAGTATTCTCCATGTTTCGCGAGGATATATCTTCCCTTGTCATCACCGATCGGTGCAAGCGTATCAAAGGCGGGTGCGTCCGTCATGAAGTCTTTGAGAAAAGCGATCCGTGCTGGACTCTCACCGCGCAGCACACCACCTTTCGCCCACCAGAGGAGGTCTTCTGGATGTTCGTATGTCTCCCCATGTCCGACATAGCACCCAGAAACGGTGCCTGCCCAGAAATTTTGAACCATCTCTTCCGCTGTGATATTGCCCCAACCCTGCGGAATGTTTCCTTCATAGCGACACTCATCATAAATAACAGGTTTTCCGTATTGCGTGCGATAGCCGATGCCCTGCGCCATATTAGAGGTCTGAATACTCGTATGTGTCACCCACGGTTTACTATGGTCATACCAACGCCTGCAGTTATGAATCCCACGTAAACGCTGATACGGATCTTCGGCTTGGATAATCTGGAAAAACCGGTCCCAGTCGGATTCCTGTTTCGCTGGCATGATGTCAAATTCATTTGCGAGGGACCACCAAACGTTACGGAAAGCAGCTAAGCGTGCGACAGCATAACGGATGTATCGATCATCGCTTTCGGCATCCATATTCTCAAAATCCCAGCGGTCGTAGGTATGAAACAGGATAATGTCCGCCTCAATACCGAGGTCCAAAAGGTCTTGCACTCGCTGCTCGAAATGCTGCCAGAATTCAGGATTGAACCTCGTGAAATCCCAATCTTTTAGCGGTTTCCCTTCAAACGGGTAATGGACAGGTTCGTTTTTGTTGTAAACGTAGTCTTTTGGAAAAATGCACATCCGCATCTTGTTAAAGGGTGCCTCGACGAGCGTTTTGAGCGTCTGTTCCTCCATCGCATTATCTTGATGTGCCCAAGCATAGCAGGTCGTCCCAAATTGGTGATATGGTGTCCCATCGGCGTATCGCAAGTAGAAATCTTTATAGACTTGCACAGGTCCGTGGTTTCCATCAGAGGGTTCGATGCACATAAATTGTCCACTCTGACCGTCGAGTTCAGCACGGTCACTTTTCGTCGTGTACGACCATTCACCGACCTCATCGGGCATGAATCGGATTTTGTAAACCCCATTTCCGTCATAGAACCCATCCGGCTCGAATGTCCGACCATTATGTGTAAATTCTGCAGTCAATTCGACCTCAGTGAACGGATTTCCTGTGTCCGGTCCATTCAAGGTCACTTCGTATATTCCCCAACGTTCAACCATATTCACCTCTGAGTTTTTTTCTGCCTTCACGGTAGCTGCCATACTTAGAAAAAAAGCAGCCGTGAAAATTGTTATTGGTAAAATGTATTTTGTCATTGTAACTTTCCATTAGGCAAGGTTGATGAAGTTGAAATAAATATTTCGGTAATTCTATGAAAGACACTTTTCAACCAAGAAATCTATAATCCGCGTCATCTGTGTAATCCGTGTAATCCGCGATTCAGACAATTAACACTGAACTGAAATTATACAGGCGCGCTTTTTAGGTTATCTCCCAGGCGGTTTAATCATCAAATCTTCAACAATACGAACAAACTCACTATCCGACACCTTCGGATCCAGATAAGACCGAAAACCCGGCTCCATCTCCCACTCAAATCCATTTGACAATCGACCTTTGCCGTCTGTAATTTCAGTAAAGTAGTCGCCAAGACCGCGCACACCATATAACACCGCAAGCTGATCCCAGCTGGAACGCCCTTTGTACTGCCCGTTGAATCGCCGATAATATGCCTCTCGGACAGGATTTTCAGCAGGCGTTTCTGCGAGTCTCGCTCCGGTCTGTACAGACTCTCCATAATGGCTGATAACAAGTGGTGTGGGCCAATTATGGATAACATATTCCGACGTATCAATCAAATCGTGACGAACCGTGTTGTAGGGGTCGTCAACAAGCAACGCCATCACCACGAGTTCAGTGACTTTCTGCGTAATGAGGTCAGGATCAGCTTTCAGAAGATCGTAGAGATTGTTGAGGAACCCAACGCTTATAATTGTCACGGAGTTATCCGGTTGTTTACGAAGCACCTGTAGATAAACGTCCAAAGAGCTGGGGGTTGGAATAGTTGGGAGATTGTGTGGGAAATTAGCGATCGTGTCCAAGTAGCTGGATTCATCAGGGTCAGCGAGATCGCCCTTATAGATACCGATCGGAATGTTACCCCGGTTATACCACGTATTTATTGCACAAATGGCATCGGCAGCACTGGGATGTACTTCATTAAAACTGATCGCGAGGATTTCAGCCTCTCCGCTGTCTGCCAAAGCGTGCAGCACAGCGAGCGCGCCAACATCATCTACGTCAGTAGACATATCGGTTTCAAATATTACCCTTTTGGGGTGCGTTTCTTCACTATCTTGTGCTTGCAAATTGGGTGGTGTGATAATCATAGTAAAAAGTGTCAATATTATCGTGAGGGACGAAACAGTCAAATTTGCTTGAGAGAAAAAATAGGATATTACATTTACGCCTTTGGATTGTCAGACGAACCGAAAAAGCTGGTTAATGAAAGTTGTCTTCTACTACTAAGCATACTTGAAGAGCCAATGAATGTCAAGGACTTCTGGAACATCAGATTTTTAAATAAAACTGTTCAGAAATTGGACGCTAAAAGCAACGTAGTCGTCTAATATTGCGTGAAACCCGCTTTCAAAGGTGTTTTGCTCTTGAATTGTCTTTGGCATGAAAATTGCTGACATAATTAAACAACGCTGAGTAAACCATGGGAGAGCCTTCCTCCTTGGAAAAATACGGGGCGATGCGAACGGCTTTCCCAACTCGATTGCCGCATCGCTCCATCTATTAATCCGAAACACCATAGTGTAAGGAGAAAAAATCATGCATAGATGGAAATACCTAATCTTTATACTCGTTTGTTTATCACAGATCGGATGCGCCGCACTTTTTACGGAGCAGGAGTATGTCTTGATCGATCGTCCAGTGAGTGAAAAGATGACTTTCCACGGGGAAATTTATTCGCTCCCAGAGACAGCAAACGTCCGGAAAGTTGTGCTTCTTGGCTCTGGAAAAATCCGAAACATTGAAATTCACGTGCGTGACAAGAGAAATCAATGGGAACCTGCCAAGAAAGTACCCGGGGGAATTCAGTTTCCGTATGAAATCCCACTTATCGCTAAGACAGACGCTATCAAAATTATAAAACACGCAATGACTGGAGCCGGTAACATTGACACAATTCAGTTTTACACGGTTGCTGATACAGGAGACTAAAAATGATATATCGACAAATCCTCGTGTCACTTTTTTTAGTAACACTAATTCCGCTGAGCACCAACGCATTTCCACCGCCCTCGCCTGCTGGTGGAAACTATTTAGTCCTTGATGGTGTAGACGACTACGCTGTTTTGGACTTTGAAACCTTTGGCATACTCTTACCCGAAGGCACAGACGAATTCACCGTCGAAGCGTGGGTGTATCCAACGAAGCATCCTGATAAGCACACAACAGCAGCGATTCTCAACCAACAGGTGCAAATGACCGTCGTGAGTGATAAACATGAAGGATATCAACAATTCAAGAAATCTATTGATTGGCAGAAGGGAGATCTACTCCTAATAATCACTGCCCACGTCGCTGGATGGGGCGGAGGTGGCGTAAACCCGTTTTTCCCGATGACAATTTCGCCGAATCAATGGCATCACATCGCTTATCAGGCGAAACGGAAAGAGACAATAACCATTGTCAATGATCTCGCAAAGATACTACCTCAAGGAACAACTATAGGACACGATCTTTCTAAATTCTGGCGTCCAAAAGATTTTACACTTGGTGGGTTTGGGAAGAAAATCGAGATGCCGCACGTGCCAAATCGCTTTTGGGGATCCTTTACTGGATATATTGACGAGGTTCGCATCTCAACGGTCGCCCGTTACGATGTCGCCAAACAGAATTTTACGCCGCGCGAAAATTTCAAGGAAGATGGAAAGACAGTTGCATTGTGGCATTTCGATGAACCGAGTGGAACAAAAAAGTTCTCAGATGCATCGGGCAATGCCTATCATTTGATAGGCAAAGGTGGCGCAAAGACCAACATTCCGCTCGCAGTCAAGGCACGAGGAAAACTGGCGACCACATGGGGACAACTCAAGCAATAAACTCTCCGAAAAAACTTCTACCGACGGTTATACTTGCGGCTTTAATCGGCAGGTTGTTCATCTATCTGTCGAATTCACCACAGAATTTTGACCATTTTAACCGCCCATGAAATTTTTCAAAATCGCTGCTCAGACCTTTGTTAACTTAGGTTTTCGGTCAATTTTGATAGATCCGAAAATTCTGTTGTTTTCTGTGGTAGCTGATGTTTTGTTGTTTTTTCACCACTAAGTTCATAAAGCGGATCAGACGTTTTCGGTGTTGTGTAAGAAACGTCCTAAATCTTCCTTCGCCCCATTTCGGGCAATAAAATCTACAGAATGCCCCATTTTGTGCATGCTGTCCTCCACACTCTTAGAGAACAGTGTCAGTGTGGTATTGTTCAGATTGGTTATGTAGATTGATTGCTGTCACCACAAAAATTATAGACGACAACTTAGGTTATAAATACTCCCATAAAACCCAAAGTACACATGGGTTTCCAACCGCAGCACCTTCCCAGTTTTGAACAAAATCGTCCAGAAATTGGACACTTAAGAATATCCCGTTAAGTAGAATTGTGTGGATTCTGTTTTTGAACACAGTTTTTCGCCTAAATTATCTTTGGCATGAAAATTGCAAGCATATTTCTTAAGACGCTGAGTAAACCTTAGGGAGAGCCTTCCTCCTTGGAAAATACGGAGCGATGCGATCGGCTTTCCCCAACTCAATTGCCACATCGCTTCTGTCCATTTAGCGATAGGCAGAAAATCGAAAGAAAAAGTAAGGAGAATACAAAGATGAAACGTAAAGACTTTGGCATGATATTCGGAGTTGTGTTCTTAGCAAGTAGCATGCTGCTTCTGACGAAAGTTTATGCTCAGGAACCCGGCGTTGGATATGTGTCTTTTAACTCTGATCGAACAGGAAATCACGACATCTATATCATTGATACAAATGGTAGGAATCTCCGAAACTTAACGGATCACCCTGCGAAGGATTTTTCTGCGACCTGGGCACCCGATGGAAGGTCTTTCGCTTATGTATCGGATCGAGACGGAAATTATGAGATTTATGTGATGGATCTGAGTCAGGGGGAAACTCGCCGGTTGACGAACCATCCCGCACGAGACAATAATCCTGCCTGGTCTCCAGACGGACAATGGATCGCTTTTGAGTCGGACCGAGACGAGAATTACCATATCTACAAAATGAACATTCAAAGTGAAAAACTGCAGCAACTTACAAGCAAGGGGCAATTTAACTCAAAACCAGCGTGGTCTCCAGACGGGAAACACATCGCTTTCAATTCAAATCGGGATACAAGCCACGGTATCTATGTAATGGAATCTAACGGGAAAAGACTGAGAAAACTCAGGACTGGAAACGGAGCGAATCCTGCGTGGTCGCCGAATGGAAAACAGATCGTCTTTTCTGAGGCACGAGACAGAGTTTTGAAAAATCATGCGCTTTTCATCGTAAACCGTGATGGCAGCGGTTTACGCCAGTTGAATAACGATCCACGGTTTCACCACCAACCAGCGTGGTCGCCGGATGGGGAATGGATCGCCTACATTTTATGGCAAGGTCGCGGGAAAGGTACTGATGTTCATGTGATAAATGCGGCAGGTAAATCAGTCCAGCGATTGACAAATGATGGGATGAACAAGTATTCCCCGAAGTGGGTGCCGGAGGGGTTTCTTGCTGTTTCTCCAATTGCACAGACACAAACAACACTATGGAGCAGATTGAAGAAATCTGGCAGCGACTAAATGAAGGCGGACATCACCCTTTCCGCGTCAGGAAGGATACACAAAATGATATATCGAAAACTTTTTACCTGTTTCTTTTTCCTGATACTAATTCCGCTGAGCACTAAAGCACTACCACCCGCTTCACCAGCAGGTGGCGGCATGCTACGACTGGATGAAACCCACGATTTCCTTGCGACTGTCAAGGGATGGTTTCCCAATAAAGAGTTTAAAGAGTTAACTGCTGAAGCATGGATCTATTTTGAAAAACCCCTTGGTCGATTGATCTTTTGGTCAATCATCGGTCAGGAAGGGCGATTTAATTTGATTCTTGGCGGTAGTCGTGGGACCTTAGGCGCATGGGGCTATCACAAAAAAGCAGATAGGGGAATCATTTCTGGAGGTGAACCACTGCCCAAAGGAGAATGGGTGCATGTCACGGCGATTTACGATGCCTCATCAGGGAAAGGATTTAACGGAAAAGGAGGGAATTTATGCTGTCCCGGTGGACGTCTCATCAAATCATACAAAATACTCCGTATCGGTGGAATTGTTCCACAAGACAAGGAACGGGAATACTTCGGAGGGTTGAATGTGAGGTTGAAAGGGTATATTGATGAAGTTCGGATTTCCAACGTTGTGCGATATGTCGGACCGGAGTGGGAAGTTCCAAAAGGGAAATTTGAGGTTGATGAACATACGCTTTCGTTATGGCATTTCGATGAAGCCGCGGGAGCAAACCGCTTCAAAGACGCATCCGGGAACGGGTATCACCTTTGGAGAAGCGGCTTTATTGACGGTTTAGCCGTTGAAGCACACGGAAAACTCACAACTACATGGGGACAACTTAAGGAATAAAATCCCCAAAGTATCTACATGAGCGTGGTCTATAACTCCTGTTTGTAGTAGCGCAATTCATTGCGCGTCAGCGCGTCGGAAATGAGACGGTTTGATGGAGGCATAAACTTGAACATCTTCAGTTAATTCGTCCATAAGGAGGAACATAACCGATGAACACGTTAAAACGAGCGATTCATTTTATGCTTGTCGTAACTTACGTCCTGAGTGCGTCCGTGTTCTATGGTTGTGGCGCGGACAGTCTCGGACCGTATGTGCCGCTCTTGCCTACCATTGAGAGCGAAGCTAAGTTCTCAAGCAGATACCAATTGGAAGAAGAACCGCAATTCTTCTACGACCTTTACGGTATAGGACTTACGCAGCAGCGATTTATATCGCGGGAGATTTTAGTTGTTGACAAAGGTATTGAGAAAGTAACTCGTGTTTGATTTGATAAAGCGTTTTACCTGTTTCATGAGCCTTACGCATCAGGTGAACCCAAACAAGAAAGGCAGAGGCAATATGATTACGAACAATACGCGGGAGACGACACTGACAAGCTTCCAAACCCGTCAACTGTTTCGCTTCACGGTGAAATTGTTCAATCTTCCAGCGCACGCCGCACACTCGTCGCACGACGGACACATCGGATTGACTCAAGTCGTTAGTCGCAACATAATCCGTGCGTTGAGAAGACGCTACCCGGAAAACTTTCACTTTGTGATCTCTCGGGAACTTATGAAGTTTCACACGTTTACCTGAGTTTTCTTCTGCCTCTGTCCAGTGTAAAGAATCAATACGTTGATACGGTTTCTTGGCATTAGAATCATCAACAAGACGATTACATTTCAACGGAACATAATATGTCTTATCAAGATTTTCGATGTAAAGCAGCAGCGACTTACTCACATACCAAGAATCCATCAACACGGTTGAAAAACTGACATCACGAGAGTATACTAAGACCGAGAGCATATCTCGGACATGATCCAACTTCGATTTACCGTCGCCAGTTTTATCGTAAATACGGTAATCAATCAACCAATACCGGTCTAACTTCGGATTGACGTAGACGCAGGTAACAATGGCAATACCGTTAATAACACCACCCGCATTGCCAGAATGTTGTCTCTGGGCAAGTGCGATCTTCTTCGCATAGCGTTTATCAATAACGGTATCATCAAAGATAATATAGCCATCAGGATCCAGCACCACGTCATTTTTGACATGTTCCCAAAGCAGCCGCGGTGTCAGACGGTCTTCTGATAGATAACGGTTGAGCTGATCATGACTGAAACTTTCAGAATGGTCTGCGAAATGTGTGAGTGTATAGTTAATAGGGGTGATCAGTAGATATTGACAGTAATGTAGACGTGTCGGTCTAGCCATTTTTAAGGTCCTCCTCATAGAAAATATTACCCCGTCTATGAGGTTATGTCAAACATTATTGCGTAAGTCCTACGGTAAAGAAATCGTAGAAGGCAGCGAACTCAATACATATACCGATCAGAAAGATTTCGATCAGAACGGTAAATTAATTGTTGGATGGGGAGGTCAGCTGGATACGCTTCGCTTCACGGCTCAACTTGATCGGACGATCCTGGCTGAAGAAACCTTTCTCGGTAGACATACGGAGTTTATTATTGGCGATCACCTACGGATCAAACCTGCTTCCCTGTTTCCAAACAGATATATTCTATACAAAACTGAGTTTGATGGGCTTCGGTGGGATATCTCCTTTGCGCAGGAGCACCATCTCTTTAGCCTTATCCACTCACGTATTTCTAATTCTATTAGAATAACTGGTGATCCACCACAGCAAATACTTGGACAGGAGCTTGGGCGCCGAAACGGGTTGAACGCAGTGTCAGGTGTTAGGAACATTGAAAACGCACGGCTCGTCGGTTTTCGAGGACAGGGACTTTTAGGTGAGTTTTTCCGCGTCGGATTTACTTATGTAAATTTGTATAAAGAACATCCAGAACGCCTCATAAACTCATTCATGGGAACCGTCGCCAATACACCGCCTGAAACAATATCCATCGTTTTCCGTGATGACTCGCCTGAGGATAATCATACAAGTGCATTCACAGATTTTCGTTCCTATGATCCCGACTTACACCGCGGTAATCTCCAAGAGGGTGTCGGTGCAGCTTTCAAAAGCATGAAAGTTACAATCGTTACACAGGCACTTGAAAAATTGCCTGCTGCAGCTATAGCGGAGGGCATTGAACCCGATCCACTACCAGAAATGACACACCGATTCGATGTCTTTGCTGACGAGCTTGTTCCGATTGATCACGCCGGAGGTCCTTCTGAAGTTCGAGATTCCGTTGACGGGAAGTGGAGAATTGTCAGCGGTTTCAATAAAATGAAATATGATCTTATGCTGATGGATGAGAAGATTAACATTGATCCACGAACAGTCAAATCCGTTGTCTTTGATATGGTCGTTGCTGGCGATTACAATATAGCCGTTATCGGTTTTAGTGAAGCAAATAGAGCCGAGGAAAACCCGGACCTACAAGAGTGGATTAAAACGACAGATGGCCGCGTTCAAATACCGTATCGCGACATAATTGAAGCTCCAGGGAATTACGGTCAATCTCCAGATTACATCAAAAACAGGAAAAAACTTGTAGACAATCCAACACAATGGACAGGTGAAGGGAGACCTCGGAGGATCCAATACCGCTACGGTGCCGCGCGTGCTGCAGCCCTCTACGGAATTGACCTTGAAGGAACTATCGGCAATGTTTCCATCAGGACACACTACTCTATTAATGGTAAATACAAACAGTACCCCACTATCCCCAAAGATAAAGTCGGATTTAGTCGAACCAAAACGACTATTCAAGGTCCAGATGGTGAGGAAGAAACAGGTGTCTCTATTGATTTCAGCAGCCGACTTCCAGTAGATGCAAACGGCATCCCCACTTATGCGGAAACCGAAGGCGAACGTTTTGAGGCTTTTTTAGGCGGGGACGGAACAGACGAAGGTGGCAATGGAAAACTCGATAGGGAAACCGCTTGGTTCGTCCAACTCAAGTCTCGCTTTGGCAAACTTCATTTAGAAGGCATCTTGTATCACATTGACCCGGGCTACACAACGAACTATCTGAATTTTGGTGCCCATCCAAACCGAGGTCAAATTTACACGCTTGAACGAGGGCGACCCGATAGACCTTTGGAGGAACAAATTGCGGAAGAACAAATTCCGTGGGACGTAGCCAATTATACTCTGATTGAGGATGACGATGATGGCGATGGCTGGCCCGATGGCATTGACGGTGATGGCGTAATTCCGCGTGCCGATGACCGAAACCAGAACGGCATATTAGACTTTCAAGAAGATTTTCTTATTTTTGAAGCCGACCCACCTGTATTTACCCACATTGTTGATCTGAATAATAACGGTATTGTTGATCCGATTGAGGATGACTTTGAACCTGAATACGAATACGGTATAGACCGACAAGGGTATCACCTTAAAGCTAAATACGACGTGCTTGACAATCTTGTTGTTGAAGCAGGTTGGTTAAACGAAAGCGAAATTTCAAGCCGACGGAAAAACAACACTAAATACATACATGTCACTTATAAACGCGACATCCCGGATTTCGGCAGCTTCCACTTCCAAAACCACTTTGTCCGAGCACATGATGATATTCCGGATTACACAATTGTCTTACCTGTTGGAGAATTGGAGCCAATTCACATTAATGACGAACTTGACTTCCACAATGCACGGGTCAATACAACAACGTTCCAATGCCTCTATACCGCAGTACCAAACTTGACACTTGAAGCCAAACTCTTGGTTCTCATGCAAAAACAGTTTGAAGAGGATAAAGAAAAGGCACTTTTCACGGATATTGAATACGACCCGATATCAGAGAACTTTGAACCCGATGAACGCGTTGATTTTATGGTGCCAATTAATCAGGTCCGGCTTGGCGCATTCTATCCTGATCATGGAATTAACGCACTTGACCCGACTGATACCGGTTTAATCTATGACGATGCGAATTGGAAAAAACGCCGTTACCCTGAACGGAATATCCGTAATCAACTCACCATTCTGAAGGCGAAATACGAGATCCCACTCGGAGACCTCCCTTATGTCAACAAAATTGCTGCAGATTTAACGCTAACACCTATGGTTAAGTACGTCTGGGACCGCGCTTTTGACCGAAGTGCCGAAGAAATCCCAAAAACACTCGACCCAGACCTGTTCCTCCCAACCGACGATCAACCGGTTGAATATTTGCGATTTAACCGTCGAAGTCGAGAGGATATTCTTGGAGTCCGTCTTGATTATCAGTTCACACCGAGATTAAGTGTCCTTGGCGGATTCCAATATCGGAAGTTTTCCAACCGGGATAAAAACTTCAAGAACTATCTACAAACTTTTCCAGTTGAGACTGACGTTCCAACCCTATACCGTCCTGACCTGCGAACTCGTATTTTTGAAATCCAAGCCATCAACAGAGGCAATTGGCTCGGCTTCTATATCGCTATTCTTGCAGGGCACCGTAGAACCACGAATCTGTTTCAACAGAAGAGGAGTAATACAACGTTTGTTCGAGCGATGATGGGTTTCTAATGCTTTGGAAAAAGCGTCCCCAACAGACGTGTTACTGAACTGTTAACTGTCGGCGCAATGTGTAATTGATCCTGTAGATATGCTTGGTATGGTGTAATGACTCCCAAAATGAATCGGGTAATCGTGTCATCATCTGTAGAAAGGCAAATTCCAGTATCTTCTGCGACTTCTTCCGATACACGAATTTCGCCATCTTTAATGGTAAGACTTGCCCGATGTTCCGAACCTTTGATGCTGATCGTCCCTTGCCAGCCCTTGTAATCATCACTTTCGTTCAGTCGCTTCAAAAGTAGTGGGGAAAGCTCGCCAAGTAGCATCGGCAGATTGACGATCTTGAACATCCATACCCACCCTGCATCCACCGACGAGTACCCAAAGTTGTGGAACAGCGTTCTGACGTAATCCTTGTCACCTTCTGCTTCCGGTTCGTAGCGAATCCGTTTATACTCACGCTTCACCAGTTCGTTATGCAACGCACAGAGTAGTGCAGCACCGACCTCTGCAAGGAAACCTTCCGGATGTGTGGAACCTTCAGAAGGCAGGGATTTAAGACAGAATTCGGTGATTCGGACATTCTTTTCCCTCTCATCGCATTGCGCTTGCACATATCCAAGCAACTCTCCATTCTTCTCCGCGAGATAAATCAACCGAGTTTCCGACGTTCTACGCCTTTCGGCGCGTCTCGGTCTGCGTTCCACCCGGTCCGCATAAAATGCGTTGAGTACGCTTGCCATCGCGATTTCATCTCCAGATTTGTAGGAGCGGACAACCAAGCCCTCGACCACTTTTGTCTGTTCGTGCCGCAACGCTTTGGTGAACTCTCGCGTCAATAGCCCATCAACGAACCCAAAATTCCTGTACATTCCATGGGCGTTGTTGTCCGTGCCAGTATGAAGAGAGATACAAGAATACTGGCGGACCAGTTCATGCGACATTGACGCATCGAATGCCCATCGCGCCAATCCCTTTCGGCGATATTTAGATGTGGTATGCACCCAACTCACGTAAGTACACGGAACATGCGTGTTGTGAGGGAAATGGTGTGTATGGAGAATTACATTGCAAATGGCAACGCGATCGCCACCGATGATCGGATAGTGATATAATTCCGCATTGCGTTTGACATCCATCGTTAGGAGAGGCGCACCATTTTTGTCTGTGAGTTCCTTGTATGAGAACGATTCGGCTGCCGGGTGCCCAATTTTGGCAAGTAAGTATCCAGTTTCAAGTTGATATCTGTAATCTTGGTGTGGCGCAATCTCCACGAGTCGATCCACGATTTCGCTGCCTCCACCGTTGCGAACCAACATCAGTACCGCCATCGCCACAAGTCCATCGTCCGCCGTTTCGACTGTCAACCCTTCAAGCACTTTCACTGCCCGGTCATCGCAGCTGTTGATTAGTTTTGCCGCTGCAATCAGTCGTTTGTATCTGTCCACCGTGTCCAGTTTAGCAACTAACGCTGAAACCTGATGCTCAGATTCGTCAGCGATTTCGAGAAGGCTATCAATTGCATCGATTCTGTCGCTTGTATCTATGCTTGTGTCACGCATTATTCCGTTGAGGTATCCATGAACCTCCGCCGCAAATTCGTCGCTGTCATTCGGCAATAATGGGAGTGGATGGATGGTCGTACCGATCTCTTCAAACCATGGAAACAGGTCCTCACCTACCACCCGGCTGAGGTAGTAGATCTGTCTATCCACCCGTGAGAAGGTTGTGTCCGGCATATTCTTTTCTGGGTCAATTTGCTTTTCGGAGAATATCTCAGTGAGCCGAACAAACAGGTCGTCACCATATTTTTCGAGGAGTGCCTTCAGTATCCAGATCGGCTTGCGAGATTGTTGCTCGTAAACCTTGGCGACATCAACCCGCTTCTCAGCTTCGTCGTTTTCACGAAATTGCTTCTCGAATTCCGAGAGCATCATCGTCGCTTCTTGCTCAAATCCGAGTACTTTCATTGCCCAGAGACCAAAAAAGAACTGAAATCCGTCAAAAAGAACATCCGCTGCCTTCTGAAACGGAGTTTTGTCGGCGATCAATCCACTCGCCTCAACACCGAGAGAATAAGCGAGCCTTGAGGGACTGGCGCATGCTCCGATTGTCATTACCGAATCTTCCCAACTGAAGTGGTATTCATGAACACACGACGGAATCAGATCTATTTTCCATGCAATTTTTTCACCCTCAGGGAATTTCGAGAGCATCTCCTCCGTCAGTTTTTTAGCAAACGCCATACAGGTGTCTACACGGTTCTCGACGAAGTGCGTATAGAAAATCTTGATTTTTCCGTCCTCTCTGACCTGTTCTTCGATCGGAATTTCATCGGGGATTGCCTGAGCACCCGTTGTCGAAGAGGGTTTTTGCTGGGGTGTTTCTTCTCGGTTGATTCCTAACCAATCGATGAACCGTCCAGATATAGGGTGATTCTCATTTTGAAAAAGCTGCGTATTGATTAACAGAACGCGTCCTGATCCAAAATGGAGACATGCCCCAACAGGTTCTTTCGTCTGGCTGTGTTCAAGGAAAACGCCACCCTCCGCGGGAATATCAAGGATACCGCAATATGTGAGATCCAGGTCGTCAATTCCCAATCCATCGGTAATTTCGTGATTAGTCAGGCAGAGATTTTTTTTTGTATAACCACGCAAAGGATTCGCTTCGGTATCCATTTCTCCTTGTCCTTCAGGGAACGGAAGAAACCGCGCACCGAAAAGGGATGCAACGTGATTAATCCCCAATTCAGAGATCGGTTCACGGACATCTCGCTCAAATTGGCTCGTGCTGGCGGCTAAAAGCAGTCCACCGCCATTTTCCACAAACTCGCGGATCAGTTGGAGCTCTGCATCGGTATATTTTAGGGGTGTGTTGCTGCAAATTGTCAGTACATCGTAATTTTTTAACACCGCTTCACTGAGATAATCTCGGTTATTAGTGATTCGATAGATGTTGTCTGGTTCAATTCGTATCAATCCGTGTGAGCAGCCGGTATCGCGTGAAGTATCGACTAAAATCCGAATTCGTTCTTTTGTCATCTGTTTTATTCCTTATTCAGTGGAAGCGTGGAGGTACTTACCCTTCCATTCTTCCTTTCTTCCATCCCAATCATCTTTTTTAAATTAGCCTCTCCTTCCTTTATTCAACTATACCTACAAGATTTTCTTCAACTTTTTTCTTGCACTCCAACGCTGAAGTTGCTATGATAGGTATAAACCAGCACACTCTTCTCGGCAAACCTCGGAGACATGCATGAACAACTATCGTATCGCAATTATCGGCTTAGGGGGCATGGGTGGATCTCATGCCCAAGCAGTAGAATTAGAGACGAACTGTGAGCTCGTCGCTGGCGCGGAAATCAACCCAGAACGGGCAAAAGCATGGAGCGAACGATTCGGTGTCACAGCCATCTATGACGATTACGAAAAGATGCTTGACGAAGAACAACCCGATATCGTTATCGTCCCAACGCAGGCACCGATGCACTATCCGCCAACAATCGCGGCGGCACGGCGTGGTATCCACGTCTTCTGTGAAAAACCGACTGCTCTAAACCTTATTGAAGCCGACGAAATGGTTGAAACCTGCGATCAGCATCACGTCAAGTTTGCTATTAACCACATCAAACGCGCCAGCCCGTATAACCGACACGTCCTTTCGCTAATTGAGGAAGGTGAGATCGGCGATGTCGTGCTGATGAAGGCAACTGACAAAGGCGGACGCAAGGTCGGCAACTCACTGATGGAGATGGGCACACATCTCTACGATTGGTTGCGCCTCTTCGGCGGCGATGTTGAATGGACACACGCACACCTCGTGCAGATGGACGGACGTGAGTCAACCGTGGATGACATCAAACATACCCAAGAAGTTCATCCACATGACCGAGATGCAGGGCTTGTGCTCGGAGAGCGTGGACACGCCGCTTTCCGCTTCGAGAACGGCATCCATGCTGATGTGCAGTTCCTCGCGCAACCACAAACCAACGATAACGCCTATGGCATCGACATTATCGGCACTGAAGGCAGGATTGCGATCCGAGAAAGTGTCGGCACAACGATGTTCATCCACAAAGGACAACATAAGACCCCTGCAGAAGTGTGGGAACCGGTGCACCTTTCCAGCGAGGACCTTGACGAACAGGGAAATCCACGAGACAAGGGATCCATACGATTGCTCTTGCAACGCCTTATGCTACGCGATCTTATTGAAGCGATTGAAGAAGACCGAGATCCGTTTGCAAGCGGCAGAGACGGTCGTGATTGCCTTGAAATGATTCATGCGACGTGGGAATCTCATCGTCAGCAGACTCGTGTGCCTATGCCACTCACACCACGTGAACACCCACTTGAACGGTGGAAAAGAGAGGAAGGCACCCCCTAACTCGGTAGGCACTTTGTAAGCGCGGCGACTTACCATCAGACGAAATAGGAGTGATCTATGCAACGTTTGGATATTCTTCACCCGTCGATTGACGACTATTTACTTGATATTATTCCTGAACGCGATGAAGTACTCACAGAGATGGAAGCACACGCACGCGCAAATCGCTTTCCAATCGTGGGACCACTCGTCGGACGGGTTCTGCATCAATTGGTGCTGCTGACCAATCCCACACGGATTTTTGAGATGGGATCGGGCTTCGGCTATTCGGCGTATTGGATGGCGAGGGCATTGCAAAAACCGGAAGCGTCTATCATCTGTACTGACGGTTCGCAGGAGAACGCCGATCGCGCAGCAGGGTATCTTGCGCGCGGTGGTATTGCAGATCGCATTGACTATCGTGTTGGTAATGCGCTTGAAATCATCGACGAAACCGAAGGCGATTTCGACATCATCTACAATGATATCGACAAAGACGGGTATCCTGAAGCGTTTCAGAAAGCGATTCCACGGCTCAGGAGTGGTGGATTGTTTATTACAGATAACATGATCTGGGGTGGACGCGTCGTCACACAAGAATCCGGTAGTCCTCCAGAAGGACTTGATGAACGGGAGCAGTGGTTTCATGCCGCCACGATTGGTGTCAGAGAGTTAACACGCCTCCTCTATAGTTCGCCCGATGTATTCACGACGATTATTCCGCTCCGCGATGGCGTTTCTGTCGCCGTGAAACGCTAATTCATACCTCGCTGGGGCAATTCACGTTAAACTTCCATTTCCAAAAATCTACACTATGAAAGGAAAGATGAGTAAACGCAAATCTATTTTCGGTTCGTCCAAGGACGAAATTTGGACACAGATCGCTGCAGATATAGGCGGTGAGTTTATTGAGGGTGGCTTCTGGGGCACGGATGTTCTGATTTATAAACACGGCGAGTGGCAAATTCTACTTGATACTTACATCGTTTCAACTGGAACATCATCACACACAGTTACTCGGATGCGTGCCCCGTTTGTAAACAAGGATGACCTCTATTTCAAAATCTCTCGCGAAGGATTTTTCAGTTCAATTGGCAAATTCTTCGGTATGCAGGACATAGAAATAGGGGATCCGTTTTTTGACAAGCAGTTTGTCATCAAAGGCAACAATCAGGAGAAAATCAAACTGTTACTCGACGACAGTCGGATAAGGGAGTTATGTCAAAGCCAACCACGGATTCATCTCAGCATTAAAGACGATGAAGGCTGGTTTGGTACTGATTTTCCTGAAGGCGTTGATGAGTTGTACTTTGAATGTGTTGGTGTTATCAAAGAAACAGAACGATTAAAGGCACTGTTCGGACTTTTCTGTCTCGTTTTACAACGTTTGGTTCAAATAGATTCGGCGTATGAGGACGACCCCCAAGTCACACTGAAATAGTCGTGTAGACGCGGTTGAGAAGCGCGTCTACTGTGTTTTTGTCGGTTTCAAGTGTTGTTCAAGGAACGCTTTTGTCAATTCTGGAACCTTTGGATCTCTAAACCAGCCGTGACCGCCTCCTTCCACCGTATAAAACGTAACCGGTACACCCGCCTTCTCTAATGCATCCTTCAACAACACGCTCTGTTGATACGGAACAAGTTTGTCTTGATCGCCATGGATAATCAAAAAAGGCGAATCATCTTCAGAAATGTAGGTAATTGGATTCGCTTTCGCCACGCGATCCTTATGTTCTTGAATCGGTCCACCGACCAATTTCGACTCTGGCGAGTCAGGAGCGTCATGCACCAATCCATCAGGAAGGCGGTGTGCATCCATCTGCAAGAAGTCTGTGGGACCATAGTAATCGACGACGACTTGGACTCGACTGGGTACTTCTAAGTTTTCTCCTACCTCAAATTCTGCTACATCACCTGCCGTGCCGAGCATAGCAACCAAGTGTCCACCGGCGGAAGAGCCCCACGCTGCAAACCGGTTTGGATCCAAACGATAGGTTTCCGCATTTGCGCGCAGCCACCGCACAGCGGCTTTCACATCCTCAATCTGGGCGGGAAAAATGGCGTGCTGGCTCAAGCGGTAGTTGATACTCGCGCCTGCATAGCCTGACTTGAGATATTCCCTCGGGTTGTAATGTGCCTTGTCTCCCCCCAGCCAGGCACCTCCGTGTACCCAAATAATAAGTGGTAGGTTTTCTCCTGTGTCCGGCACGTAAAGATCTAATTTCTGCCGTTCATGTCCATCCGCAACATAAGCAATGTCTCGATACACTTTTACACCTTCGGGAACTTTCATAGACTCGGCAGCACGTCGCTGTTGTCCCAGAACCAAGGTTGCAGCTACAAAAAACAGCACCAAAACGAGCACGACTATGATCTGCATCATCGGCTTTTTCATCGACTTTCTCCTCCGTACCAGGGGTGCACCTACATTTGAGTTTCAAGTAGCGCGATGCTTTGCGCGTCCAGTTTATTGTAGTTCTCAATTTCATAGCGGTTGCCATCTGCATCCTTAATCAGAACGCGTCCGTTTCCAAGTGTGACAATATCGTACCGACTACGCAAACTGAACTGCACATCCCCTTGCGAAGTTTCAACCACCCACTGAGTAATCCCAAACTGCCCTTCAAGCGCGTTGATTTTGGTAATCTTCGGCATAAAGTAGCGTCTCTGTAACTCCTCAACGAGAATCTTACGGGACTCGTGGGGTAGATGCTTTATATCCTCAATAATGCCGATCTCCTTAGATTCTTCGTCCATTAGCGCAATATATCGGCTGGTTTCACTTACAGGAAAAGCGTAGACCGGTTCGACCTTCTTCCGAATCGACCCATCTGGAAGTTGGACAACCAACTCTTCAAACGCGTTCCGCTCAATTCTAACACCGCTTGCATCAAGGAACTTTAATCCATCAGTAACCTTAATCGCTTCCTTCATGAATATGCCCTCCTTTTAGGCTCAGATTACCATGCGCGAATTTTTGACAATTCAGTTTGCTTCTCACACAAACCAGCGTACGTGCCTCCTTTGGCAATCAGTTCCTCATGCGTCCCAATTTCGTCAACCGCGCCCTCTCTCAGCACAACAAGTCGATTGGCGTATTTAAGGGTTGACAACCTGTGCGCAATAGCGAATACTGTTCTGCCTTGGATGAGCCGTTCCAACGCCTCTTGGATCTTTGACTCTGTTTCGGTATCAACGGAGGAAGTTGCTTCGTCCAAGATAAGGATGCGCGGATTTTTTAAAATTGCGCGTGCGATAGAGATACGCTGTCGTTCACCCCCAGAAACCCGTGCCCCTCTTTCACCTACCGTTGTGTCGTAACCATCAGGGAACTTCATGATAAAATCGTGGGCATTTGCTGCCATTCCAGCAGCAATAATCTCCGTTCGAGATGCCCCCGGTTTTGAGTAACCGATATTCTCTGCTATCGTGCCTTGGAACAGGAACGGATCTTGTAAGACTACGCCGATCTGTTGCCGTAACGCCTTAACCTGAATATCGCGACTGTCGTAACCATCAATCATTATTGTCCCATCATTCGGGTCATAGAAACGGGTAATGAGGTTGATGAGCGTGCTTTTCCCCGCACCGCTGTGCCCAACCAACCCTATCATCTCACCGGGCTCCACTGTAAAATTGACACCATTGAGCGCGTTTTTTTCGCCATCGTAAGAGAAATAGACATCCCTAAATTCAACAGCACCACGGATATTTCTAAGGGCTACCGCGTCTCTTTTATCAGCAACGCTCGGGGGTGTATCCATAATTTCAAACACACGCTCAGCGGAGGTCCCTGCTCGGATAAACCTTTCGTTCATCTGACAGAGGGTAGACACAGGTCTAAAGAACTGCATCATATAACTTTGGAACATGAATAGTGTGCCAAGGGTTATATCGTCTTGGAAGATCTGCCATCCCCCGACTAACCAAATCAAAATAGAACCGGAATAGGTGATAAATTCCATAATCGGACGGTACAGGCTTCCAAGTTTCGCTGCGTTCATCTCACCCGTAAATACCTGATAGGTTGAATCGTTAAACCGGCTTATCTCGTAGCGTTCGCGGGCAAATGCCTTGACAACTCGGACCCCTGGAATCGTACTCGCGAGAATCGTGCTAATGTTCGCATAACGTTTCCATAAAACATGGTACACCTTGCTCATTTTTTTCCCGAAAAAGATCGTGAAAAAGATAAGACACGGAATAGGTATCAGCGTCCAAAGCGCAAGTTGCCAGTTAAAAGAAAACATGATCATACACATAAAAATGATTGTGAGAGAATCACCAATAATATCTTGTATCCCACTCGCGATGAAATCCCGAAGCCGTGATACATCGTGCGTGATCCTTGACATTAAGTTTCCGGTATCTCGTTCATGGAAAAAATCAATAGAGAGCGCGTTTAAATGTTCATAGGTCTCGTTCTGGAGCCGTCTCGTGATATTCTGACCTACCCATGCCATCATATATCCGCGCACAGATGAAGTTACCAGGGTAAAAACCCTAACTCCCACCATGAGTAGAATAAGCCCAATGAGATGCCCAAAGGTCCCGGCAGCCGGTATGTTGTCAAACCACCCGCCCAAAAAATTGACGGTCCCTTGAAGGTGCCCCCACGTCGTTTCGGGGAGAGGCTGTCCCGAACTAACAGCAGTTTCGACCGGTTTCAAAATAGTGTCAACCAATTCTTTACCGAGGATCGGCGGATAGACCCCAACAAACCGGATGACCATCATCAGCAGAAATGCAGGCACAACGACATACAAAAGCGGAACGGCATACTTCAGGAGTCGAAAGATGAGTTTTCCACTCTGGACGCAATTGACACAGACATCCGACCAACTCGGGATGGGCTGCCCGCATTTCTCACAGCGTCCCTTCGCTTCAGCGGACATTCCACCTGGACCCCGTCCACGCCTACCGCGTCCATGTCCACCAGGTGGTCTACCGTCTGAATTCGCTTCTGTTTGTGAAACCAACCCTTCCAGCTCTGAGACGGCACGACTGAATTTCGGGGTTAACCGTTTTGAGTAACGCGATAGTTCAAAAGCGTTGTCCGCAGTACTCACTTTGAGAATATTATTCCCGTACATCTCCAGAATTTCGACATTTTCGACGGATGAGAGCGGCACCTCGCGCATGTCGTGTCCGAGAACACCATTCTGATTGAAGGCGATGAGCCGTCTATCCGTAATTAACAACCAATCCTTGCCATAGGTCCCATCAAAACGCAAATCTGTCGAAACAGAAACCTTGATCTCTTCTCCCGTTTCAAGTAGTGTTTCTGCCTGCTCTTTCAGGAGTTCAGGTACATCTTCCGTTGTCGACAGTGGTTCATGGTCTAACTTTCGGAAGCGTGGCTTTCCGCCATAATGATGCATCCGCCGCCGAGATGACCTTCCGCTGTCGAAACCTCGCATTGAGTCGCGCATAAATCAATCCTCCACAGATTAAACGTGTCGTTTCTATAACCTAATAGTCCTTCAATGTAGAGTTTATAGGTAATCCTGTTCGTAGTAGGGCAATTCATTGCCCGTTCCTCTCGCTGTGAGGCAGTGCGATAAATCGCACTACTACGAACCTCCCCTCAAGTTCAAAATTGATAAAGCACTAAGTTTCGGATGGTTTTGTGTCTTCGGCAATCATCGCTCCAAGCTCAGTTTTCAAGTTCTGAATTTGAGAAATTTTTTCCGATATCTTATCGAACATTTCCTGCTTAGACTTGATGCCTTCACTGATGAGAAACGCCGTCGCTTCGGAACGACTGCCAAATTGTCCGGATTCCACGAGTTCATCAATCCGACGGAGATCCCCCTCATCAACCCTGACCATCACGACATTATCCCGTCTGTGCTCTCCTCTCCGGTGTCTTCCACGGTGCTTTTTTCTTCCATGTTTCGCATCAAATTCTGACATTGAAAAATCTCCTTTTCATTAAATACATATAATTTAATTACACGTAATTATTATACACTATTATACGTTGGTTTGTCAAGATAAATTTAAGCGCGCATGGAATTAACGAAAAACCGCATATAGCAAGTGACTTTCTCCGAAAACCGTATGTGAAAATCCTTGCAATTAGAAGATTGACACCGGTTGAAATTTAAGATAGAATAGTTGTGTATATGAAACTACTCAAATACACCCTCACGCTTCTCATATTTCTCCAGGCATTGCTTGCGATTGGCGCGCCGCTGTATCACCCGGAAGCGGCACGGTTGTATGACGTTGGGTTACGTGCACTCACACACGGAGAGCAGGAAAAAGCACAAACTGCTTTAGAGGAAGCCGTCGCGCTGGATGCCTCGTTGGCGGATGCGCACTGCGTTTTGGGATTAATTTATAAAGGCGCAGAGAAGATTCATGCCTCGGCTGAAGCGTTTCAACGAGCCATAATTGCAGATGAAAACTATATTGAGGCGTATTATGAACTTGCTGATGTGCTCCTAATTCATTTAGGAAACACTGCACAGGCTGCACAAGTCCTCCAGAAGGTAGTAGCGATAGATGTCCATCATGCACGCGCGCGGACACTCTTAGGCATTGCCTATTTTCGTGATAATCTGACCGACGCTGCTATCAGTGAACTTCAGCACGCTATTAAACTAGATCCGACCTCACTGATGGCGCACTACACGCTCGGTACTGCCTTTCTTCAACAGGAAGCGTGGCAATCCGCTATTGATATTTTCAAAAAACTGATTGAAATTGATCCTTTTCATGTGAAGGCGTATTTTAGTTTGGGCACTGCGTATCGCCGTATTGGAGAGATAGAAATAGCACAGGAAAGTTTGCAACGTTTTGAGGTGCTGTCTATTGAGGAAGAGCAGTTGACACATCTCAAGCGGTTTGTGCAGCGCAACCCCAATAATTCCGACGCATGGTATCGACTGGGGAGGATCCAACTGAAGCGGCAGCTGTGGCACGAGGCAACGCAATCTTTAGAGCGTTCCGTTGTCCTTGCACCACAAGAAACGCGTAGCTATGAAGCACTCGGTTATGTTCACTTTCAGCAGCAGGACTATCTAAAAGCGAAAACGATGTATGAGAAGGTAATTGCACATAAACCGAATGTCGCTACTTACCGCAACAGTCTTGGCGGGGTTTATCTGATGTTAGAAGCGCATACTGAAGCAATTGCGCAATACCAAATCGCTGTCGAGTTAGAACCTAATGAACCGCGTTTCTATTTGAATCTTTCTAAAGCCTATGAGCTCGCTGGTGTCCAGTCAGAAGCCGAAAAAACGTATAAAGAATATGAACGTCTTACGTCAAAATCCACTTCTCAATAGCAATATTTTCATCCTATTTTATGTTTTTTTTACCTTCCTGCCTTACGTCTCGGCTGAACTTGACTTGTGCCTCATCCCTGCTGGTACTTTTACAATGGGGAGTGCGGAGGATTTACCAAATGAAGCACCCGTACATAAAATCTATCTGGATGCCTATTATATCGGTAAAACGGAGGTAACCAACGCCGAATATTATCCATTTTGGGTCGAGAGCGGTGGAACCGATAGTGAACATACACCTGTCAGTTACGGTGGTGAATTCGGCACCTGGCCCCACATTGCAGAAACGAGACCAAATCACCCTGTCATCGGTGTCGCTTATGATTCTGCTGTCGCTTATGCGAAATGGCGCGGCATGCGACTGCCCACCGAAGCAGAATGGGAAAAAGCAGCACGCGGCGTAAAGGCAAGACGATGGCCCTGGGGAAATACCTTCGTGCAGCGTATCAACGACGTAACTATCCACGCAAATGTTTGGAAGCAATCAGGGACAGAGTTGCAACCGGTCGGCACGTATCCGACAGGGGTAAGTCCCTATGGGGCGTATGACATGGCAGGCAATGTCTGGGAGTGGGTATCTGACTGGTATTCAGAAACCTTTTACCGTCGCAGCCCTGATCGAAACCCGAAAGGGCCAGCAGTTGGTAGTCGACGTGTTGTGAAAGGCGGTTCATGGTTAAATTCAGAAACGCTCGCCAGGTGCTCCACGCGAATCGGTCAACACCCAGCGATCGGCACGAGTTTTATCGGATTCCGACTCGCCAAAGATGCAGATGCCTCCTATGAAAAGTAAAAACGTCCGCTACCTGATAATCCTTCTTGTATGTGTCTTGCCTTTGCTGTCATCTGCAGCGATTGAATTCATTGATGTAACCGAGGAGGCAGGCATCGATTTCAGACATATCAACGGAGCTGAAGGTGCCTACCATCTGCCCGAAACTCTCGGTGCCGGTGGAGCGTTTTTTGATGCCGATAACGACGGTAATTTGGACCTCTATCTCGTTAACAGCGGTTATTGGGAAGAATCACCGCCAGCAGATGACGCATTAAGCGTGCTCTATCGTAACAAGGGTGATGGAACTTTCACTGACATCACGACAACAGCAGGCGTTGGCAACCTAGGAAACTATGGGCAGGGTGCAGCGTGCGCGGATTACGACAGCGATGGGGATGTAGATATTTATGTGACTAACTTTGGAGCTAATGTGCTCTATCGCAACGATGGCGATGGCACATTTACCGATGTCACAGTCTCCGCAAACGTCGGTGATCCAGCGTGGAGCAGCAGCGCATGCTTTCTCGATTACAACCGAGACGGTTATCTTGATCTGTTCGTTGTTAATTATCTCGTGTATTCATTAGATGTTCCTTACCTACCGTGTGGAGAGGAAGATGGGGCACAGACCTATTGTCATCCCTCTCTATTTGAAGGGGCACCGGACACACTTTATCGCAATAACGGGGATGGGACGTTTACCGATGTCAGCGAAGAATCTGGCGTTGGCGGCATTGGTGGCTTGTTTCATGGAAAAGGGTTAGGGGTCGTCTCGGCAGACTTCAATAACGACGGCGCACCGGACCTTTACGTTGCCAACGACGATACCCGAAACGATTTCTTTTATAATAACGGCGATGGCACGTTCAGTGAAATCTCGCTTCTTGCTGGGTGTGCTTACAGTTTCAACGGCGTGGCGCAAGCCGGTATGGGTGTGACTGCTGGTGATTACAACGCGGATGGGTTACAGGATATTTTTGTCACGAACCTCTCTTATGAAACCAACGCACTTTACCGGAACAACGGCGATGGTACGTTCACAGATGTCATCTATGAAGCGTACCTCGGTAAAGAGAGTTATCTGTTCGTCGGTTTCGGTACCGGTTTCCTTGATGCCGATAACGATGGGTGGCTTGATCTTTTCGTCGCCAATGGACATATCATTGATAACATTGAAGACACGCACGACATCCTAACATATCGCCAACCGGATCAGATATTCCGTAATCAGGGAGATGGCACATTTCAGGAGGTTTCGCCGCAGGCTGGTGCTTATTTTCAAAGTCCAGCGGTAAGCCGCGGGGCACTCTTCGGTGATTACGACAACGATGGCGATGTTGACATGCTTGTCACGCAGTCTAACGGTCCCGTAACCTTACTGCGGAATGAGACCGAAGCACAACACAACTGGATACGGATTAAAACCGTCGGTGTTATCAGTAATCGAGGTGGCGTTGGGACGTGGGTCATGTTAACGGCAGGTGGACACACACAGTCCCGAGAGATCAACCCGGGCGCGAGTTATCTCTCCAGCCATGACGCGCGACTTCATTTTGGATTGGGTACCAACACAAAGGTTGATAGACTTGAAGTGCGATGGCAGAGCGGCGTTGTACAGGTCTTTGAGAATCTTCCGGCAAATCGGGAGCATGTCATTTCTGAATTTTCGGACACGGCTAAGGATACACTCTTCAAAGCCGCGTGGATAGGTGATGTTACAGGTATCCGTAGCATAAATACAGATGTAAATCTAAAAGATGCCTTGGGGAGAATGCCTTTGGGTATCGCAGCAGAAAATGGACATGCTGAGGTTATAACGTTTCTGATTGAAAACGGGGCAGAGGTGAACATAGCAGATGCTAACGGCAATACTCCCTTAATTTTCGTTATCCACAAAACGGGACACTTGGGGATAACCAAAAGGTTGCTTGAGAAAGGGGCAATCGTCAATACCCAAAACCGGACGGGTGAAACCGCGTTGATGTATGCGGCGTGGCGTGGACACTCACAAATTGTCCAGCTTCTGCTTGAATATCGTGCTGATGTCACGTTGAAAAATAAGCAGGGTGACACTGCGCTAACATTGGCGGAATCAAAACAACATCTGGAAATTGTACAGATGCTCCAAGCGGCAATGGAATTGAGGAAACGATAGGAGAATTGAATGCCTTTGGCTTTAACTCGTGGTGTCACGCTAAAATCTGTTGTTTTATCACTCATCCTCATCCCGATTAACTGCTATTGGATTATGTACACGGAAATGGTCTGGTGGGGGCTTTTTCCGACGACAATGTCGCTATTTTTCAATGCAGTCTTCTTCGTGTTTACGATTACCCTCCTCAATCTATTTGTACGCCGGATAAATCGACAGTGGGCATTAACGCACGGTGAGCTGCTTGTCATCTATGTGATGCTTTGTATGGCAAGTGCCATCGCATCACACGACCATACACAAGTGCTCATTCCGATGATCGGACACGTTTTCTGGTATGATACCCCTGAAAACGAATGGCGAGAACTTCTCTACCGATACATGCCGTCGTGGGGAACAGTCCAAGATAAGGGGATTTTAGAAGGGTTCTACGAAGGACAAACGACGCTCTATCGCACAGAAGTGCTACAAGCTTGGCTCGGTCCGACCTTGTGGTGGACGAGTTTCATTGTCGTGCTTGTGTTTGTGATGCTCTGCATCAACGTTGTGCTTCGGAAGCAGTGGACTGAACGTGAAAAACTCGCCTATCCTATCATCCAGCTACCTTTAGAGATGACGCGCGACAGCGGTGCAAACTTCTTCAGAAGTAGACCCTTTTGGACGGCGTTTATTCTCGTTTCATTGCTGAACCTAATTAACGGATTTAGTTACCTCTTCCCGACCATTCCAATCATTGGCGTTCGGTTTCGGAATATCAGCCAATTTTTCACGGAAAAGCCGTGGAACGCCATCGGTTGGACCCCGTTTTCCATCTATCCATTCGTCATCGGGCTCGGATTCTTTATGCCCTTGGATTTGTCGTTTTCCTGTTGGTTCTTTTATCTATTTCGCAAGATGCAGCGCGTAGGAGGCGCGATCATTGGGGTTCGTGGGTTACCGGGATTTCCTTATGATCGGCAACAATCGTTAGGTGCGTATCTGGGACTCGCAATTTTTGCGGTATGGGCAAGTCGTAAATACCTTGCCGAAGTTTTTAAGCAAATAACCACAGGACGCTCAAGCCTTGATGAATCCGTTGAACCGATGCGGTACCGAACTGCCATTGCTGGTATTGTGCTGGGATGCATCTTTCTCATCGCCTTTTCTGTGAAAATAGGTATCAGTATTTCGCTCGGCATTGCTTTTTTCGCGATGTATTTCGCGTTGTCAACTGGAATCACACGAATGCGCGTAGAATCCGGTGCCCCTGCGCACGATCTTCATTTCATGGGTCCTGATTACGCCTTACCGGCGATTCTGGGTTCGCGGGGCATGGGCGGTTCCAACCTTACCGCGCTTTCTTTTCTGTTTTTCTTTAATCGTGCGCACCGCAGCCATCCGATGCCGCATCAGTTAGAAGGGTTCCAACTTGCTTCCCGGGCGCGGTTTAATCCGAAACCTTTGGTGTGGGTGATGCTCCTTGCGGTACTGGTCGGTTCGATCAGTTCCTTCTGGGCATATCTTCACGACGTATATCATTTCGGGACGAGTGGTGGTTTTGCACGCCATCCTTTCAATCGGTTGCAACAACAACTTAATTTTCCAACAGGGCCGAATATTCCTGAAGTAACATTTATGGGCATCGGGATGGGATTCACATTTCTCCTAATGTTCTTACGGATGCGTTTCTTTTGGTGGCCCTTCCATGCTGTCGGCTATGCTGTTTCCGGGGCAGCGGATTGGTGTATGAACTGGCTCTGGATTTCGCTGGTGATAAGCACAATCGCGAAATGGTTGATTATCAAGCAAGGTGGGTTGCAGCTGCATCGAAAAGCAGCTCCATTCTTTTTAGGTTTAATCCTTGGTGAATTCGTGGCGGGCAGTCTATGGAGTTTCTACGGCATGGCAACCGAAACGCGCATATTTCCGTTCAAGGACTGGTAATTCGTTTTTCCCGTATCAAAATATATTTTGCGTCCTATGACGTTTTAACCTCATTTGCGAACACTCCTATTTTGATAATGAAACCCATTATCAAAATTATTTTTCCAAAGTAATGATATTTTGCTATAAACCCAGACTACTATTGGGTTTATGGGTTTGAAACTTCGGAAATCTAAGACTTGTATTTTGAATGATTGATAGCACACTTCCAAGTGGATCGAAAGTGGTGGGATTTTGTTACCTTGGATTGGTTGTCAGGAAAATGTTGGTGACGAGGTGAAAATTTGGCGAGAATTCATCTTGATAAAAATTCACAATATGATAAATTTATACGAGCATTAATTGATTGTTTATGTCTCATAAAAGGGTGGTATCCTCTTCTCAGGAAGGGATAGAGATTCGCTTCCAAATCACGCTCGGTAATCCCGATTTCCTCCAGACCCGGTAGTTGCGTTTAGGAAATCGCACCCATAGGTGTCAATTGAGTCAAAGTCAATCTGTCCAGACCAGATGATTTTCAAGCACCGTAGGTTGGGTTGAACGATGTTGAAAGGTCGGATGCTGGTATGCCAAACACACCTGAAAACTAATGTCCCGCCATATCTATTCAAGAACGTGGCGAAACCCAACTTTACACACTCAGCGTCCCAGAAACTTCAAAGCACAAGCGTTGGGTTTCACTCGGTCTCTGGTAAATGTAGCGTCCCTGGAGAAAGTTGTGTATTTCTATGATTTGGACGGTTTTGGTGGTATCCGTTCAACCCAACCTACGGTATTTTGATGCGGTTTTTGCTTAGGTAGAAACGTGTCTCCGCCAAGAACCAAGCCTCGTGGGGGGCGGCAACGGTAGAAGGCGAGAGGAAATAAAGATGGCGAGGTTGGTAAACCTCGCCAGCAAAATATCGGAAACTGTGGTTTTAGGAGAGATCTGTCAAACTACCTGTGCTATCGCCTAATTTTGCCAAATTGACATCCAGGCGATTGAGCATTGACAGCCAGAGGTTATTGAGAGGAGTCTCTTTTGGGTAGCGAATGTGACGACCACTTTTGATCGTGCCACAACCAGAACCAGCGAGTAGAATCGGGAGGTCGTGGTGGCTGTGTCGGTTGCCGTCAGCGTTTCCACTGCCATACAAAATCATTGAGTGATCCAGCAGTGAACCATCTCCCTCAGCGGTTGCGTCCAGTTTTTCCAAGAAATATGCCAACTGCTGCATATGGAAGATATCGATTTTACGAATTTTCGCTTTCTTCGCCTCGTCACCACCGTGATGCGACAAATAGTGATGCCCATCAGTGACGTTGACAGCCGGATACGACTTATTACTCCCTTCATTTGCTAACGTAAAGGTCACGACACGGGTCACATCTGTCTGGAAGGCGAGTACAATTAGGTCTGTCATGAGTCGGACATGTTCTTGGAAATCTTTGGGTATCTCCTCTGGGGCAGTATAATCAGGGCTTTCAATGGGTGGAAACTTTTCGGCTGCGTCAATTCGCAATTCAATGTCCCGAATGGCGGAGAAGTACTCATCAAGTTTTCGGACATCGTTTCCACTGACCTGACGGATCAGATCTTTTGAGTCCTGCATGACAAAATCGAGGATACTTTTTCGTTGTTGGTCACGCGTTGCCCGTTGGTCATCTGGCATAGTAGAAAACAGTCGTTCAAAAGCAAGTTTTGGATTAACCTCTTTCGGGAGCGGCTGCGTCGCGGATCGCCACGACAATGTTGATGAATAGACGCAGCTATAGCCAGAGTCGCAATTTCCAGATCTGTAACCCGGATCGATTCCGAGTTCCAGCGATGGGAGACGCGTTTGCTTACCGATATGCGATGCTGCTGCTTGGTCAACAGAAACCCCAGCATGAATATCCGCCCCGTCGGTTTTACGGGGTTGTGCGCCTGTGAGGAAGGCTGCCATTGCACGGGCGTGATCACCGCCACCATCGCCGTTGGCGCGTGCTTTATCAGCCGTTAGACCGCTGAGGACGAGTGTCTTGTCCTTTAGATTCTCCAACGGTTTCAGGATTTCTGTGAGTTCATAGTCAGCCCCTACCTGTTTCGGTGTCCAATCCTCCATAATCTTTCCATTAGGCACATAGAGGAACGCCATCCGATTCGGAGCTGCCTGCGTTGCATTTGCGGGTGCGGCTGCCCACGATGTAACGGGTCCCATCACTTCCAACCACGGTAGGGCGATACTAACACCTAAACCACGTAGAAATGTTCGACGTGAAAGTTGCTTTGAAGTGTTCATAATTATTCCTTCGTCAACTCCGCACAGTTAAGGCAGTAGAAAACTTGCCAAAATCCTCTGCTGTCACTATATGAATTCTTGTTTCATAACGCCTATAACACAATTATACCTTATTTTACATGACTTGTCAAGTGTTTATGACGCGTTTAAAAGTACGGTGCCCCTTGCGCTTCCACATAAACCGAGTAGAGAGATTGGCTCCCTGTCATAAAGAGTCTATTGCGTTTCACACCACCGAAGCAGATGTTGGAACAGATTTCTGGCAGATGAATCTTCCCGATAAGTGTTCCATCCGGGTCAAAGATATGTACGCCATCGTAGCCTTCACCAACCCAGCCGGTTCCCGTCCAGACATTACCATCAGTATCACACCGAAGACCGTCAGCGGCACCGGGTGCCATATCGTGGAAGACTTGCTTATTACTAAGCCGTGCCCCGTCTACGACATCGAAAACAACGATATTTTTCGGTGGACCTGTATCAGCGACATAAAGTTTATCGTAGTCAGGCGAAAAGCAGATGCCGTTCGGTTTTTCGAGTTCCTCTGTCACAACGGTTGCCTTACCAGTTTCTGGATTGAGACGATAAACAGATGTTGGCAATTCAAACGGTGCTTTATGCCCTTCATAATTGAACATGATACCGTATCCCGGATCGGTGAACCAGATATGTCCATCTGGGTGGACGACCACATCGTTCGGAGCGTTGAACCGTTTGCCCTCAAAGTTATCAATCAAGACGGTGATCGTGCCGTCATATTCGGTTCGTGTGACGCGTCGTGTGCCGTGTTCGCAACTGATGAGTCTACCTTGCCGATCGCGTGTGTGACCGTTGGTATGGTTAGAGGGTTTACGATAGGTACTAACCTTACCAGTCGCTTCCTGCCATTTCAGAATGCGGTTGTTCGGAATATCACTCCAGAGAAGGAATCCACCATCGCCGAACCAGACGGGTCCCTCGGACCAACGCGCGCCTGTCCACAGCCGTTCCACAACGGCGTTCCCAATTTTATATTTCGCAAAACGCGGGTCAATAACTTCAACCGCTGGGTCAGGATAACGGGTAATCGGTCCCTCTTTTGAGGGAATATCTGCTAAAGTAGTCAAGGGATTGAGTAAAGGTAGAACAGCACTGGCACCCAGACTCCCTAAAAATGTTCGACGTGAAAGCTGTTTTGATGTGTTCATGAGTATTTTCCATCGTTGTGGCAGCAAGGTTGAGACTCTCTGCCTTGAGCATTTGCTACGTCTTTGACTGCAAGCAAAAACGCTTCAATGTTACCATCTTTCTCATATTCCTCAAGTGCTACGGTAAGATATTCCTTCGCATACACCGAATCTGCCAATCGCACCTTAAGGACCTCTTCGTAGTTCTTATATTTTTTCATTACTTTTATGCGATAATTTTCCTTTGACAAGCCGATTTTCCCTGCGTCACAAGACTTATGAGTCGGTGGCTACTGAAAGACTCTCGCGCGTAGGTTCCCGCCCAATTGGATGATCCTTATCCTTAACTTCAGGATTTGGGCTCACAACCGCTAACGGTTCAATTGACAACCGCCCCCCCAACGCGTTAGCAATAATGTTGAGCGTATCAATGCAAGGGACATCGTCGCTGGAGAGCACCTCAAAGAGAACTTCAGGCTCCGTATCCGTTTGCTTCGCAATTTCTGTAACCCCACCGAGTGCCTCTATGATGTTGCGAATCCCTTTTAGAAAGAAGGATGTGTCACCGTCAATTTGGTATTCTTGTAGGGACAAATCAAGATAGTCAATGGCTTCCGCACGGTTGGCAGCGAGATCTGCGATTAAGATTTCGTGCCACGTTCTCAGTTCTGTCATTGTTGTGACTCCTTGTATTGCAACCAATAATTCTTTGCCTGCACAATGTCTCGTTGCTGTGACGACTTGCCCCCGCCACAAAGTAGAAGAACAAGTTTGTTATCAATTTCAGCAAAATAGATCCGATAGCCCGGACCGAAGTGAAGACGCAATTCAGAGACACCACTACCGACAGGTTGACAATCACCAAAATTTCCGTCTTCAAGCCGGTCCAGGCGTTTGCGAATTCTGGTTCGCGTTTTTGTATCTTGAATTGCGTAAAACCATTCCGTGAACGGCTGTCGTCCGTTTTGTTCCCGGTAAATTTGTAGTCTTCTCGGTTCTGTGCTATGCATTGCTAATCTTTCGTTTTTTGAGAGACATTATCGCGCAGTGCCACATGCTAAAAACACAGAAACAAAGACTTTTTCAGCAAACAACATCTCTTGTCTGTTCAATTTGGGTCCGTCTTGTTATGTTAATCTACATCAAATTAGACGTGCCCCAACGTTTGCCATATAGAAGCATAATCCGATTATGAATAAATTCGTATTTCTCAGGGCAACAGGACCGGAGTTGATCGGGATATACAAAATAATATCCGATACTTTCCGCCATATCCTCATTTGGATTTTCTGTGTAAGCGTAATCTGTTATGAACTCTGATCGTTCTTTGGTTGTTGACCAACCCGATTCACTCGTTGAATCTTGATACCATCCGCCAAGTTTCGCCCAATCCGCTCTAAGTTTTTGATTAAAAACATAAGCCCATAAAAAATGTGCCTTTTCGTGGGCAATTATTTTACGCGTATCATTAAGATTGTAAAGACCATGGCGCATGAGAGTGGATTCAGCAAGCACTATGGAACCGCGGCCTGTCCGGGCATAACTGATTCCTCTGTCTTCATTATCATCGATTCTGCGGACTATATACTTTAATTGCGGTATTTTATGTAATGCCTGCGGGAATTCTTCAAATACGGAGATTATGAGCATCAGATCGTCATTTTCAAAATTCGAGTAGCGTTCTGATGTTGTGCTTGGTGTGTCCTCGGTTGATGAGGCATGAGAAGGCACATATATACCAAACCTTTTTTGCAATATTAATTCTATTATGGATCTGTTTGTTCCATTCTCCGTTATGAATTGAACGACAGCATAATAGAGGTCCTTGCTTGGTGATGAGACCTCTTGAGATGCTTCCGCTGGAAAGATATTTCTACTAATCGTAACGAATTTTAACTTATCTTTCAATTCAATCTTAATGCCCTTTTCTAAGTCATCATCGTTTATATTCCATCTGGAAAATTGTAGATTCAGACCTAACGGCATGGCTTCAAAGACCTTCAAAAGCACAGCAGCGTCTTTTGTCGACCATGTCGAATCTAAGTAAACGGAATATTTTTCCTCCAACGCCAAGTGAGAAGCGTATTTTTTCTCCGGCTGTGAGGTCGGATTTTTGTTTAGTGTTTGATAACCAGATATATAGCAACTGGATTGTAGAGTTATGATAGCAAGAAGAACGAAATGACTGAAAATTCGCATTATCACTTATCCTTAGTCCCGCGTCGCAGGCGGAACGGATCACTTTTAACAATTTCAGTAACCAGTACGGAACTTCTGTAACTTTCGGCTTCAAGTTGTGCTACGATCCGATCAACAGTGGGTCGGTCGTAATATTCTAATCCTCTACCTAAAGCGTAAGTTAACATTTTCTCCGTTAGGCAGCGTGCGAAGTGTTGTTTTCTATCTATAAGAATCTGCTTCAGGTCTGCTATACCATCGAAAGCGGTACCGTCTGGTAATTCGGCTGTTGTGTCAATCTCCAATTCGCCTTCTTTGCTCCGAAACGCCCCGATTGCATTATAGTTTTCGAGTGCGAACCCGATTGGGTCCATTTTGGCGTGGCAGTTGGCACACGCTGGATCCTCTCGGTGTTGCTCAAGACGCTCTCGCAGGGTGATACCGGTAATAACTTCATGGTCCTCTTCCAATTCTGGGACATCTGGTGGCGGTGGTGGTGGCGGTGAACCGAGGATCTGTTCCAAAACCCAAAGACCTCTTTTTACAGGTGAGGTGCGGGTTGGGTTAGAGGTTACCGTCAAGACACTGGCATGGGTAAGTATACCACCGCGTGAATCCCCTTGCAACGTAACACGCCGAAACTCCTTGCCTTTAATCGCTTCACCACCGAGGACAGTTTTTTTCTGTCCCATCCAGTTTCCTTTTGTATCGGTAATGCCGTAATGGTTTGCCAATTCTTGGTTGAGGAAGGTGTAATCTGCGTCAAGTAGGGCGAGGATGCTCTGATCCTCACGGAAAATCGATTCGAGAAAGAATTCTGTCTCTTTCAACATCGCGGCTCGCAACCTACGACCGAAGGTCGGAAAGCGTTCACGATCAGGTGTAACTGTTGCGAGGCGTTGTATTTGTAACCATTGGGATCCAAAGTCGCGTGCCAATTCCGTCGCTTTTGGGTCCGCCAACATCCGTTTAGTTTGTGCCTCAAGATTGTCAGTCAGTTGATTTTTCTCTGCGAGTTCAAAAAGCTCGTCATCTGGCATACTACTCCACAAGAAATAGGAGAGTCGCGAAGCAAGTTGAAACTCATCAATCGGGTATGGCTCTGGGCTTTGCGGATGGTCGTCTAACTCCAAGCGAAACAGAAACTTCGGCGAACAGAGGATGACTTTGATCGCCTGTTGAATCGCTGCTTCCCAGTTTGCACCATCGGTTTGGATTAATTCTACAAACTGCACGAGTTGTTCCACTTCGGTTTCAGTCGGTGGACGACGGTATCCATCTCGAAGCAGACGGGTCAACACTTCACGCGTCTGTTCTATTTGCGAGATATTCGGTGTGCACGCCAAGATTTCAATTTGGGTGTCGGGGCGGGTATCCAATGGACCTTCCGCCCAGAGTGTACGGATCTGGAGTTTAGCGTTCGGGACACTGTCGGCGGACTTAACCATCGCAATCCCAGCGTGTTGAATGTGCGGGATTCCGGTAACAAGTACCTCAATCGTCTGTGTCTTTTTTGAGTCGCGGGCGGTAATCTCAAAAGTCTTTAAAATCTTAATCTTGTTGTCTAATGTAGGATCAATGCCTACTAAACGTGCCAATTCATCTGGTGAAGAGACTTTCTCGAACTCCTCACCTTGAACGAATAGAGCGACTTCAACGGGAGTCTCACTTTCAGTTTCAGCATAAAGTGTTGACTTGTAGATGATCTCTTCATCAGGGAACATATTGAAATATGTTGCGCCCGTTGTAAAGGGGCCTGATTTCCACGTCTCTGTGGCGGTTGGATCAAGTATACGGAAGCGTTCGTCAGGAACATCATCGTGGTGTGGATGGAGGCGGCTGCCTCTCTGATAACGTTTTAATGGCGGTGGCGGCTCTGCTAAAATTACACGAGTAGTGATGGCTTCTGCCGCTTCAAGATAACGTTCCATAAGGAGCGGCGACATCGTTAGTACATCGCCGATGTTATCAAATCCGTGTCCCACATCATCCGCGGGGAAATTTTCGGTGGGATCGAAATCAGCACCGAGCAGGTCTCGGACAGTATTTTTGTATTCGACTCTATTGAGCCTGCGAACCGTTACGCGACCTGGATCCGGTTTAGCTGTGCGATCTGCGTGGTCAAAGATGCCTTCAATATACTGAACAAACGACTCCGACGCTTCCATTGAGGGTTGATCGCTATCTGGTGGCGGCATCTGACCTGTCGTTAGCATGTCCAAGACCCGTTCCCAGATATCACGATTTTCAATCAACGAAAGGTCGTCTGTAAATGAATCGAGGGCAAGTTCAGCAGCGGGCTGATCGCCAGCGTGACAACTGAAGCAGTGCTGTTTTAAGAATGGAATCGCCTCTTGCGAAAAACCGGAGGTTTTTTCTTTACCTGGGTTGGCGGTGAAAGCAACGAACACTAACACCAAAATCAAGCAAATGCGTTGTGAAGTGTAATTGGGTGAAATCATTGATATGCTCGCCAAGGGCAGAATTGGGGTCTGCGTCCTTATTGACAATGTTGCACTTAACTTATGTAGTAATAATACCACAGCGTGAGGTGTGAAGTCAAGTAAAAATCTGTTAAATGCCGGTTTATGTAGTTTCCGTATGGAGTTTCCCGAACAAAATTTGCGCTTTAAGATTAGTTTTGATAGAATAGTGGCAACTTGTATGTTTGTCTTTCCAAACCGGTCAACTGGAAAAATGCTGTAGGAGGGACCATAATCATGAATCGACACGAACAAGAAGCAATTGTTAACGCAGCAGAATTACAAAGTGTGTGTAGCCAGCTTTACCAAGAGGTGGGCGTTGCCGAATCAGATGCGGATACCGTCTCGGAAATGCAGGTACTGATGGATTTACGGGGTGTTCATTCGCACGCGACACGCGCTGTACCGCGTTATGTTCGCGGCATCATTAACGGCGATATAAATCCGACACCGGAGCTTCAGCGGCTTGAGGACAATCCGGCATCTGTCCTATTGGATGGTGACCGCGGGTTGGGACATCTTGTCGGTGTTCGTGCAATGAACATTGCCATTGAAAAGGCAAGATCGGCTTCAATTGGACTGGCTGTCGTTCGGAACAGTAATCACTTCGGGGCTGCTTCCAGCCATGCGATGCGAGCCATGAAGCGCGATATGATCGGTTTCGCTACGACCAATGGACTCGGTGTGAATGTCGCTGTTTTCGGTGCGAAAAGCGTCTCGATCGGAAACAATGCGTTTTCATACGCCATCCCTGCGGGTGAAGAACCACCGATCGTGTTGGATATGGCGTGCGGTGCCGCTGCCGCTGGACGAATTGGTACCGCGAGACTGTATCAGGAAAAAATTCCGTTGGGATGGGGACTTGACGCGGATGGCAATGAAACCGAGGACCCATCGAAGGTGGCGGCGATTTTACCTGCTGCAGGTCCCAAAGGTTCCGCCCTCGCAATCGTCATGGATGTCTTATGTGGTCCCTTGAGCGGTGGACTGATGGGCATCAATAAGCACTATCAGCCCGGGGATGCACCGCCGGAGAAACGCACATCAGCGCATTTTTTCCTCGCTATCAATATTGCCAATTTCACGTCTATTGTGGAATTCAAGGCTGAGATTGACCGGCAGATTCGCATGACCCGACAAGCCACGCCACGTAGTGGATTTACGCGCGTCACTCTGCCCGGCGAGATTGAATGGGAATTGACGCAGGAACGTCTCGCAAACGGGATTCCGCTTCACAAGGAACCGTTGCGGGAGATTGAGACGCTTGCCGATGAGTTAGGCGTTGAAATCCCGTGGGATCGGGGTTAGAAACCTCTCCCACATGTGTTATCAATCCTCTTTGTGAGTGCAAGGAAACTGCCGAACCGTCGCTTCTAAAAAAAGAATTCCTGAATAGGAACCCCTTCCAGTAGCAGGTGGTGCTCTTCCTACGGAGGGACTGAATGCCTTTGCCGAAAACAAAACATTTGACTTAGATCAGGAATTCGGGTATAATTATGATTTCTTACTTGCCACCAGTCAGTAACAGTTGAAAATACTACAGGATTTTTACCATTGGCAAAAGATGAAGGGAGCGCGTGTAAATTTCTAAAAAACCCTACTGGGGAGGTAATCATGCACTTAATTACATTGAACCCATGGTCAGAAACGGACATACTTGAAACTGTTGAAACAAGTCTGAAGATTAAAAACCATCCAGAAAAATATAGACACGCCATAGGTGGAAAGAGTCTCTGTCTGCTTTTCCAAAAAACCTCTACACGAACGCGCTGCGCAGGTGAAGTTGGTGTAACGCAACTCGGCGGACACGCACATTACCTCGATTGGCGCACGACAAACTTTGCATTAGCCGACCTTGGCGACGAGATGCGCGTTCTATCGGCATACATGGACATCATCTTAGCCAGATTCTTAAAACATACCGAACTCGTTGAGGCAGCCGCTGCCGCAACTGTACCGGTAATTAACGGGTGTTGTGACAAATACCATCCGACACAGGCACTCGGTGATCTGATGACAATACAGGAACACTTCGGCAGACTGGAAGGTATCAAATTATGCTTCATCGGTGTGCATAACAACGTCTGTAATTCGTTGATTGCTGCTGGTATGAAAGTAGGCGTTGAGGTCACTGTTGTTGCACCAGAGGTGAATCCTGCCGCTGTTGATAAGGAACTGTGGGATGAAGCCTCTGGAAAGGGTCTCTATAAAACACTTGATACCGACACCACAGCGATTGAAAGTTCACTGGAAAAAGTGATCGCTGAAAGCGATGTTGTCTATACAGATACATGGGTGGATATGGAATTCTTCACGGATCCGGCTTTTGCGAAGGAACGGAAACGCCGGTTGGAGAAGATGATGCCTTACCAATTGAATGCCGAACTGCTGAAGGAACACGAGTGCCGAGTTATGCACTGTCTCCCGGCACATCACGGGTATGAAATTTCAGGTGAACTCGTCAACGACGAGCGTTCAATTATCTTTGATCAGTCCGAGAACCGACTCCACAGCATGAAGGCGATCCTTCTCAAACTGCTTACACACGCCTAAGCAAAGTAACATGAAAAACTATCTCCAGCATCTTGAATGTAGCAAGTGTGGTGAAACCTATCCGCACACGGTGCCACAGAATGTCTGCATCGCTTGTGGGAAACCGCTACTTGCCCGTTACGTGCTTGAACAGGTGGCAGAGACGTGGAAACGCGACATACTTCTGTCAAGACCCGCTTCACTCTGGCGTTATCGGGAACTCCTGCCTATATCTGATCCAGCAAACATAGTAACGCTTGGCGAAACGATGACACCGCTCATCCATGCAAAAAGATTGGGAGCGGAATTTGGACTCACACAGGTGTGGGTGAAGGACGAATCTCGGTTGCCTACTGGGAGTTTTAAGGCGCGAGGCTTAGCGATGGCGGTATCCAAAGCGAAAGCACTCGGATTAACCCAGTTAGCGATTCCATCTGCTGGCAACGCGGCGACTGCTCTTGCCCTTTATGCCGCTGCGGCAGGTATAACCGCCCATATCTTTATGCCCCAGGATACACCCGCCTTCAATAAGGAGACGTGTCAACTCGCCGGTGCAAATGTCACGCTGATCGACGGCTTAATTACCGATGCTGGGAAAATTGTAGCGGAACGGAAAGCGCGCGAGGGATGGTTTGACGTATCAACGCTCAAGGAGCCATACCGCGTAGAGGGCAAAAAAACAATGGGATTTGAGCTTGCTGAGCAGTTCGGATGGGAATTGCCGGATGTTATCATCTATCCTACCGGTGGTGGTACGGGCATCGTCGGGATGTGGAAAGGATTCGCGGAGTTAGAAGCGATTGGTTGGATCGGGAAGAAGAGACCGCGATTCATCTCTGTGCAATCGACAGGATGTGCACCGATTGTTAAGGCGTGGGAAGAGGGGGCTACCGAAGCGACACCGTGGCACGACGCGGATACCGTTGCGAGCGGTTTACGGGTGCCACAGGCGATCGGTGATTTTCTTATTCTGGAGGCGATTCGTAAAAGCAACGGTGCCGCGATTGCTGTCACAGACGATGCCATCCGTGAATCAATGCAATTGCTTCCGACAACCGAGGGACTCTTGACGTGTCCTGAAGGGGCGGCAACGGTCGCGGCACTCGAACAACTCGTTGCGAACGGGATGATTGAAACCTCCGAACGCGTTGTGCTTTTCAATACGGGCGGTTACCAATCATAACCAAAGTAGTAGGCACACGCCGTTGTGCCGTAACACCTACCGCTTTTCAAGATAGTCGTAGGTCGGTTTACCCTTCGTTTCCGCTTCAGGCACATCTTTCTTGAGGTGATAGCCCACCTCATACTTCTTCACCGATACAATCGGATAGGGGCCATCAAATCCTGCGATGATACCCTGCACCTCAACCGGTTTATTGTTATTCGCAGCATCTATCCGGAGTTGATCAAACTCAGGATTCGCACTGAAAACGAACTTCTGTTCCTCGCTGCCAGCAGTCATTGCATGCTGGATATTGGAAGTGTCGGGTCGCCAACGTCGCCATGCTGGGACGTTTCGGAGATAACTTCGGGCGAAACCCGGGTGTGCAAACAGGTCGCCGCGAATCGTTGCCTCGGTTTTTAGGACACGGGATTGTCCGAGTCCATGGCGACCCCGGAAACGGGAGTCGTTGAGTTGTCGCATGATGTCATACACGTCGAAGGTGTGCGTCTCGCTATATTTAGAAATGCCCTGTCTCGGCTTGATCTCTACAAGCGTGGTGAAAAGTCGCTTTCTGCCGTGCTTGTCGACAGGTGTACTAAAAGTAATGTCCTTTGGATCTGCCCACGGTTCTAACAACCGTCGAATGTGCCGTGCATCAGTATTGCTAACCACATCGGAAATCTCTATCTTCAAAACAGCTACTTCAGCCATGCTTACCATGCTGATTCCAACAAGTAAGAGTACCACCACAAAAGTGAGACAGTAGAAATGTGCACGTTTCATCTTGATTTCCTCGCTTAATTTGTAAGTTTATCTTCCTTAATACCTATTAGACACCATTTGATGAAAAAAGTTTCAAAAAAAATGCAGGTTTTCAGTCCCACCGCTTTCGTAGCATAAAATGTGCTTTGATTCGGGTGGTGCACGATGATATTTTTCTTAGCAACATCTATAATGCCCTCTGCCTATTAATGATACAATCTTATACGGAAAAGGTTGCATAATTTTACAAAATTCAAAATCTAAGTTCTACAACTACCCCAAATTGTCCCTAAACATTTAAACGGACGGGACCACAAAGAAGTTTACACCGGTAGCATGTAATTTACAAATTTGTGCTTTTACGTTGGAACCGTGCTAACCAGCTTAATTCGACAATATAATACAAAACAGGCAAAACGAGCAGCGTTAAGAGTGTGGCAGTTATCATACCACCGCTGATAACGATCGCAAGCGGCTTCTGGAGTTCCGCTCCTGACCCGTGTGCGAGTGCAAGCGGCAACATGCCTAACCCTGTGGTTAAGGCTGTCATTAAGACGGGACTGATCCGCTCCTCGGCACCTTTCATGATTGCATCGTAAAGCGACATGCCTTCTGAACGCAGCGTATTAATATGTGTCACTAAAATGATCCCATTTCGTACAGCGATACCGAACAGCAGAATGAAACCCACCATTGATGGAATACTCAGCACACCGCCGGTAAGAAAAATACTAACGATGCCACCGATTAACGCCAAGGGTAGATTTAACATTACGAGTAATGAGAGCCGAAAGGAACCCATCGCCAGAAACAGTAGAACACAGATCCCCACAAGGACAAAGCCCGTCTGAATCAAAATCCTTCTTTGTGCTGCCTGTTGACTCTCAAACTGACCACCATAGGTAAGGAAATACGCCTCGGGCAAGTTGATCTGTTCGTTAATCTTTTGCTGTACTTCAGCAATGAAGTTGCCAAGGTCCCGATCTTGGACGTTGCACTGGATGACGATGCGCCGAGAGACGTTCTCGCGGTTAATAGTATTCGGTCCATAGCCAAAATTGACATCGGCGACCTGTTTTAGCGGAACGAATGTCTCTGAAGGCGTTCGGAGTTCTAAGTCTGCGACGGATTCAACCGTATTGACAAGTGTCGGGTCAATCCGGATCAGAAGTGCGTATTGACGTTGTCCTTGAATAATTTGACTGACTGTTTCGCCTTTGAATGCGGTTTCTGTGAAATGCGTCACGTCCTCGACCTTCAAACCGTGACGCGCCGCTTCGAGTCGATTAACTTTGATTTGAAGTTGTTCAACCTGAACCTGTTGTTCAACCTGCAAATCGGCTGCTCCGTCAATCTGAGAAATAACTGCCCGAATTTCCTCCGCTTTCTGTCTGAGTATATTGAGATCTGGTCCGAACAACTTCAACGCTACTTGCGCACTAACTCCGGATAAAAGATGGTCCAATCGGTGTTGGATCGGTTGACCGACGGATACGAGAACCCCTGGGAAATTGTCAGGAGACAGCAGTGTGCGGACTTCGGTGAGGAGTTCTTCCCGTGTTTTTTCGCGTTCGTCAGGCGGAATGAAATTTACCAAAATTTCGTGCGTATTCACATCGTGAGCATGTTCATCGGCTTCTGCGCGCCCGGTGCGACTGCTAACACTCGTCACTTCGGGAATTGTTAAAAGCCTTATCTCCATTTTTCTACCGATACGCGTCGATTCTCCTAACGAGGTTCCGGGGGGTGAAAAGACACTGATAACGAATGTTGCTTCATCCATGACAGGCAAGAACTCACGACCCAGACGGGGAATTGCCGCGACAGTCAACACTACCAATAACAGTGCCAACACGACAACGGCCCAACGCAAGCGCATAACCAGAGCAAGCATTGGACGGTAAGCCCGTTTGATCCCAACAACTACAGGACTTTCCTTCGGTGGTGCGGGTTCTGAGTCGGAGCCTTCCGGTTTATGCTGCCATCGGAAACGGGTCAACAGTAAATCGCTTAGGACAGGAACCACTGTCAGCGCGACAAGGAGTGATGCCGCCATTGAAATAACAACCGCCCAACCGAGGGGTCGGAACATTCTGCCTTCCATACCGCTGAGACTAAACAACGGCACGAAAACGAGGATAATAATCAATGTCGCAAAAACAATCGATGCTCGAATTTCATCACTTGCACGTGTCACAACCTCCGCAGGCGTTTCATCAGGTGCCTCACCCTTATGACGACGGCGAAAATATTCCTGCAATCGTCGAAAAATGTTTTCGACATAGACGATCGCGTCGTCAACCACCATGCCAACAGCAATCGCCAAACCGGCGAGCGTCATAATATTGAGGGTGCCCCCTTGCGAAAGCAGCGCAATAACCGCTATGATTAAAGAGAGTGGAATCGCTGTCAGGGTAATCAGCGCAGTGCGAATGTTAAAAAGGAAAATAGCCAGAATAACAACGACGAGAATAGCACCATCGCGTAGTGCCTCTTTGACCGTGTCCACGGCACGGCGGATTAAGTCGGCTTGCGCGTACTCAACTTTAATCTTTACGCCTTCAGGCATTGACTGCTCTAACGATTTTAACACCGAAGTCACTTTATCGCTGAGGTTTATTGTATTTATACCCGGTTGCTTGATAATCTTGCCTAAGACGGTTTCTTTTCCGTTGTGGCTTCCCGCACCCCGCCGAATTTCCGGGAGCGACCCGATTTTCACTGTGGCAACATCCTTAACAAAAATCGGTGTGCTATATCCCCGCACATCAACAACAACATTCTCAATGTCGCTAACTGTAGATATCCGTCCTAACCCACGAATCGTTAGTTCACGTGATTCTTTGATGAGGAAACCGCCTGCGGAATTTTCGTTGCTCTTCTCAAGGGCACTGGCGACATCTTCAAGTGAAAGACCATAGCTAATCAACCGATCAGGCTCGACGAAAACTTGAAATTGTTTCACGTGTCCGCCGATGTTAATCACATTAGCAATACCCCCTTGGGATTGCAGCTGGTATCGAATGACCCAATCAGCGAGATCACGCATTTCCATCTCATCAAATTCACCCGTTTCATCGACGAGGGCATATTCTATAATTTCGCCGAGAAGGGAGGATATCGGTAAGATAATCGGGGCATCAACACCTTCGGGCAAATTTGGCGTGACGAGTTGCAGGCGTTCAGAGACCATCTGCCGAGCGAGGAATATATCCATGCCCCAGTCGAATTCGACGAAAATAAGCGACAAGCCGATTGCTGATGAAGAGCGAACGCGTGCGACATCCGGGGCACCGTTCATCACACTTTCAATCGGTAAGGTGACGAGGGTTTCCATCTCTTCAGGGGACCAACCGTGCGCCTCGGTCAAGACAGTGATACGGGGAGGGTTGATGTCGGGATAAACATCGATGGGTGCCGATTGGAACATCCTAAAGCCGATGATAACTGCTACAATCGTACAAGCAATGACGAGCAGTCTGTTTTTAAGTGAAACCTCGGTGATTTTCGACCACATTGATTTTTCTCCTCTACCTACTTTAATGAGGGTGTCCATGTCCTGCAGATGGGTCAGTCACTTGGGAGGAAGCTGCTAAGGCACTCATAAGCTGATGCGTCCCCTGAACAACGACACGCTCACCCGGAAGCAAACCATCTCGAATTTCTATGTACTGGTCGTTCTTCGCGCCGACGACAATTTCATGTATGGTGTAAACATTGCCGTACTCAACAAAAACAAACCGGCTACCTCCATCTTCAAGGACTGCGTTCAACGGAACGCTTAAGACATCGGTTCCTTTGTCAAGAACAATTGTCTGTTCAGCAAACATCCCCGGCTTAAGCGCATGATCGGGATTTTCAATTTCTGCCCAAAAGTGAACGGTCTGTTCCTCTGGTTCCACAACATCCGAAATTCCAGAGATCTTGCCGGTGAAGGTCGTTTCTGGATAAGCGACAACGCTAATCCGAACCTCGCTGCCTATCTGCCATTTGTCCTTGATTAGCGCAAGTGTGTCTTCATGAACCTCCCCTTGAACCCACACAATATCCGTGTCCAGCATTGAGAAGAGGACATCGTTTTTGTCAACTGTTGTGCCGACTGTCACGTGCTGTTTCGTAATTTGTCCGGAAGCGGGTGCCGGGACATAGAACATAGCGGAAGGTTGACCTGTCTGAATAATCTTGTCTATATCGTCAAGTGTGAGTCCGGACACTTGAAGTTTCTGCCGCACTTTGTTCAGGGTGATGTCAGCATTGCGAAGTGTTTCTTCCAATTGAAGCACCCCTTCCAGTGCTTCCGAACTTTCCACAAAGGCGAGGTAGTTCTTAATCAACGCATCGGTGGATAAATCGTTGAAAGACGCGATTGAACCGGTTTCAGCCAAGCTTTCGAGAAGTGTCTCAGTTAATCCGGCAGCCAAGGCACGTTGTTTGTTTGCTGCAACTTTAATAGCAGCAAGTTCGTACGCCGCTTCTGCATCAACCAACTCTGTCGCTCTATGGCTGAGCACAACGTATTTTTTTAATAATTTTTCTGAGTCCATGTCCCCTGTATCCAATAGTGAGAGGATTGGTGTCTTCCCACTGTCACGAAGGACTTTTTCCAATGTCTGTTCGTTGATACCAAGGATCTGGAATTGTTGCTCTGCATCTGCCAATTCATTCTTCGCTTTTCTGTAGTCTGCTTGTTTCGCAATGAGTTCCTTCTGTGCCGAGATACGCTTTTCCGTGAGGGTTTTTATCCTATTGAGTGTGTTCTCAAGTAATTGAAGTTCAACGTCAGCTTTGACGAATCTAACGCGCATCTGCTCCAATGCTGAGGTAATCTGTGTTACAGCGAGGGCTTTACGTTTTTTGACGGTCATTTGCAGCTGCTGTAGTTCAGAAAGCGATTGCAAATAGTCAATCTGCCGTGTTTGTAATTCTCGCCGAATTTGCTTGGCAAAAACCTCTGTCAGCCTGGTCAATTTGGATACAAGCGATTTCTGTTGAGACACAGCTTCGATGAGTTCAATTTGCGCCATCTGTAAATCGATACTCTCCAACTCAAGTAACAGATCGCCTTTTTTCGGGGATTCACCGACGCTGAAATGAATGCGTTTCACGATACCACCGATTCTTGGTGTGACAATTGCTTGTCGTGCAGGATGCGCTATTACATTTCCATGAACGGACGCAACCGTCTCAATTGTACGAATATCGGCTTCAGCAGTCTTCAGACCGATATTGGCTTTTGCTTTATCGGTAAGGGTCACCGTATTCGCTTGGGCGTGTCCGGCATCCGCTGTTTCAGCATGCGTATGACTCCCTTGATCGCCGTGGGTGTGATCGGTCTGAGCCCAAGTTAGTGTAGAAGTAAAGTCCAGTAAAATCAGGTTTCCTAACGTCATAACTAAAATTGCAAAAAGTAGTGTGAAACAGGAATAGCGTGGCATTTTTATATCTCCTTGTTATTGGTTATCAGTTTTCAGTTGAGCGTGTGGCGGTTGCGAACGATTATTCGTCACAACGTCCTCTGGACTGACAACTATTCTCCTATAACTTCTTCAATGCGTATCTAAGGTAATAATTCAAGAGATGTACCTACAGCAGCTTCAAGCTCAGTGAGTGCTTTATAATGCGCTGTGAGTGCCTCTAAATAGGCAAATCGTGTTTTGATGAACTCATTTTGCATCAAGATCACTTCCAAAAGATCCGCTTCGCCCAATTCGTAAGCGGCACGCGTCAGTTTGAGGTTTTCATTAATCAACTTCAAGGAATCGTTTTCATAGAACATCAATGTTTTTTGGGTGGTACTGAGGGACAGAAACGCTGCAATCACCTCGCGAACAATTTGCCGCTCAGAATTACTAATTTGTGCAGCGTCCACCTGTTTCTGCGCTTTTGCGGCATTAATCTTATCACGATTCCGGTCGAACAGTGGCAGTGGAATTGAAAACTTCACTCCGAATGCATTCTCGTGCGTGCTGTGTTCAGCAATCGCGCCAACACTTAGATCTGGAATGTTTGCTGTTTTTGCGAGGCTGAGTTCTCCTTCAGTTAATTGAGCGTTTAATTGAAGAGACTTCAGATCCGTCCGATGTTCGAGCGCGTGCCTCTTCAAAGTGTCAAGCGTCACTTCCTGAAATGCCTCTGGTGCTATCTTTTCAGACAGACCACCGATAGCGATGCATGCCGTTTCAAGCGGGGCACCCATCAACCCATTTAGCGTAAGTTGTGCCAACTGCAATTCACTTTCCAATGTTGCCGCTTCTCGGAGTGCCGATTGCAGATGAATGTTCGCCAGATTTGCTTGTGTTACCGAAATGTCGCCGGTCTCAAACTGAATTTGAGCGATGTCGCGCATCTGTTCGTTGTGTTCAACGATTTCTCTGGTTAACTTAAGTTTCTCTTGGATAAGTAGTAGTTCATAAAAAGCGACTTTCACCGATTTCGTGAGTGCTCGTGAGGCTTCGGTAAGTTTGACATTCACTTTTTCGAGTTGTGTCTTTGCCATTTGTTTCCGATGCCCACGTTGTCCACCAAGTTCAAATGCCTTGGTTAATTCAAAACTCTGTTCAGCGTGGGGACCTCCAAGAAACTCGGTTTCGAGTTCCGGATTTCCAAGCAGTGCAATACCGTCAATTTGCGCGCGGGCGACTTTAAGTTTTTCACGGATTGCGTTGAGTTCTGGGTTTTCGCGTAATGCTGTCTGGAGTGCGATCTCAAGTGAAATCCTGCTTTCTTCGTTTGAAAGGGCAGACGGTATACGCACCATGCTCAACACTAATAGGTAAATCATAGCGATTATCAAGATCTGGTTGAATGTGGTTTTTGTACGCAATGCTCTCCTCCATGTATATGTCTCAAATTGCTACCTAACAGGTTATAGGCATAAGCTACGCCCCATTTCGTGCAATTCGGTGTAAAGAATGCCCCATTTTGTGCAGCACTTTCTCTGTCCGTTTGTAGAGAACTTCGTCAGTGTAGTATTGTTCAAATTGGCACGGAATTTGCTAAATGCATATAGGTTCTGATGCCGGGCCAGTATATAATTTAGTCTGTAGATACTTGACGAAGTTAATGCGAGCCAATGTGTGCCTCGTAATTGCACAGACACAATGGACGTTAGACATAGGGAAGTAAAGGTAAGGTTTAAATGAGAAGTGTAGTCGTACGAAGGGATACGAGCATCGGGCTAATGAGCGGGGAGAAATCCTGAGGATCAATAAGCGGCAGGATTATAGAAGTGCGCTTCTGGTGTGCTACAAGTGTAAATGAGGAAACGGTGAAATGTGTTGATACACTCTTGGTGGGAACAAGGTATAGTTGGGTGTTTAATGGAACGAAGATGGCGAGGTCAATACACGAACCACAGTGGTCTTCTTCCGGTGGAGTTCCAGCGATCATGGCATCCGCGTGTTCTGGGGCAAAGGCATGTGTGTAGGTGCAGCGTCCGTCGACTGCGCTTTCAAATTCGACGTGTCCATCCGCGCCAATGCATAGCACATAGTTGGACAACTGCGTCGGAACTATGGAAAGATAGATGAGCATCCAAATCAGAAGGATGATAGGACTCTTTTTTCCCACCGAAACAAATTCCATTTTTCTCTTCCAAAGAGTGATATAAGGTTTTAAACGCATTCAGTTTGTCGTAAGTTTACATGCTTCTCATTTAGTATACATGATTTTCTTAATAGAGTGCAAGAGAAAAGAAATAGCCAGAATCGTCCGACTACATTAGGGATGATAGTTGTCTCTCATGTATACACAAAATTTCTTGCGAATTACGGGAAAGTGTGTTAGGATTTAAAAACGGAAGCGTCGCGTCCAGCGCGCTCTTACGAATCATAGATAGCGCGCTTATAAGGCGCACATAAAGCAAAAGAGGAGATATGAATTATGAAGAAGATGTTCTGGGTAATGATGCTGTCAATGTTGTGTGTTGCTACTAGTTACGGTCAATATAATGGTGAATGTTGGGTTGTAAGTGGTGGAGAGACAGTTTATAAATTATATGCTGATGGAAATGCCGATCCGCAGGTTATCCCAAATTTACCGCAGGCGAGTGCCGCGGAAGTTAATCCGGCAGATGGCGTTGTCTGGATTGCAGTCTCGGCGGCGAATACTGTTTATCGTTATAATCCAAATACCGGCGATTTTCTCGCGATTCCGGATATCAATCGTCCAAACATGGTCGCTATTAATCCCGCGGACGGTTCTGCCTGGATTGCTGGTTATGATGCTGTCAAGAAGGTATCCGGCGATGGCACTACGGTTATAGCCACGATAGAGGCGCATGAACCTGCTGTGGCAGTGAATCCGAAGGACGGTTCCGCGTGGATAACTAACGCTCGCGGACCAATTGCGCGTTACGATGCCACAGGAAATAAGTTGGTAGATGCACCGGCGATGGGTGAACCGAAGGGTGTGACCGTTGACTACGACGGAAACGCTTGGATTGCGGACAGTCAGCATAGTGTTCTGATGCGGGTTTCGGCGGGTGGACAGAAACTTGTAGAGATTACCGATATTCCGAATCCTACGTCCCCCCGGATTAATCTTATAGATGGAAGTGTTTGGGTCGTTTCGCAACAATCAACGTTGGTAAACTTGACAGCAGATGGGACAAAAACTACCGAAGTTGTAGAGGCAGATGGTACGACGTTTCCTGGGTTTCTGGCAGGAAGGACAATAGTTGCAATAAGCGTCTCGCCTACGGACGGTGGTATCTGGGTTGCTGATCTGGTGGGAGGTCCAGCATTTCAAGGCGAAATCAGTAAGTGGACAAAGGGCGGGCAACAATTATTTACAAATCCGATCCCGCAACCCTCCTCTGTTTCCGTTGGACACTGGACGGGAAATTAGTTTAGAACCAGTAGGAATTGAGTCGCCACGTTCGCTTCGTTGAAAGATGAACTAAATCTGATTGTGGCACTCGCTGGAGCGATTACAATTTTTCTGATAGATGTGAGGTGCATTATGATTAGGTCCCCTTTTTTGGCGCAGCGCGTGAATTTCCAAAACTTGCTGTTAAAATTCGCAATCGGAATGCTTGTTCTTGTCCTATGTGCCGCGTCTGGATTCGCACAACTTCCAGATTTCTACGTTGATGCTAACAGCATCACTTTCTCCAATCCGACACCTTTTGAAGGAGAAGAGATTACAATCTGGGTTGAGGTGAAGAACATTGGCGATGGCACCCCGACAATGAACGAAGACCTTGTTGTTGATCTGTACGAAGGGGATCCAGCGACAAAGCCACTCCAAATCGTCTGTAAGGATGTAATCTTAGAACTGAAACCCAAAAAGACGGGCAGAATAAAAGCGCAGTGGCAGCCACCCCCTGGCAAAACAGAAATTTACGCTATCGTTAACCCCACTGGTGAAAAACATATTCAGGAAGCGGATGTAGGAAATAATATCGCGCACGCGACACTTACTGCTGAAACGAGAACGTTCCCTCCTGTCACCTCTGAACAGATACAGAACGCGATAACGAAGGGTGCCGCTTGGATAGAAGCACAACAAGGAAGGCATAGTCGGACCTGTTTGCAGTGTGGAACAGAAAACCAACTCATCTTAATCTGTATTACTTGTGGCGCAAGCCTGAAGGGGTTGGCTGAAAATTTTATCTCTGGCAATACTTGGAATTTCGGTGAGGATCAGACACAGGAGACGGCGTTGGCATTGCAAACTTTGTTTGCGGCAGGACAGACATCTTCGCATCCGTCAGTGCAAAAGGGCTTGGATTTTCTGTTGTCGGGGGATTGGAATGAATTCGCTGTTTATCAATTTGCCGTGATTGTTCCGGTCTTAGTCGCGACGCAAGATGCGGCATACAGGGAACGCGCCCAATTTGCTGTGAATCAGTTAATCCAAAAACAACTCCCGATCAGTGGCAGTGAGTTCACAGACGAGCGTGACGATGGCGGTTGGGGCTATGGCTACACAGCCGATGGTGCCCACATGAACATGGTTATCTATGCGCTTTATGCTGCAAAGCAGTGGGGACTTGATATTCCGCCTGACACATGGGCACGTGCTGAGCAGTGGATTCGCCGGAATCAGACAGAGACAGGCGGTTGGCTCTATAATTTAGTTGATGACGGTTCACCGTGGGCAATAGGTGTCTATGGAAGCATGACAGCCACTGGATTGTGGGCACTTCGTGCGTGTGGTGTGCCTGTTGATGATCCACAGGTTCAAAAAGGCGTTGGATGGGTGAAAAAGCATTGGACCTTAACCCGGAATCCCGGTTCCAATTCATGGCTATACTATTATTTACTTTCGCTGCAACGGTTCTGTGACATTCCGCCAACTGTAGACACGCTTGCTGGCTACAATTGGTACGATGAAATTTCACGGATGATGGTTGCGCAACAACAATCTGATGGAAGGTGGCGCGGATCCGAGAGCGATTTTCTGTCAACCTGTTTTGCTGTGATGTCTTTGAGCCATGCGTTGGTAGGTCCAACGGAACCGAATATAGGGATTGTTCCGCGAAGCCTCCGATTTTCGCCACCTTCTCCACGTGTTGGCGAGGCGGTTCGCCTAAGTGTGACACTTCGGAACACAGGAACTCCTTTTGACGGAATCCTTAACATGGAGTTCTATGTTGACGGCGAAAAGGTCGCCGCAACCGAAGTACTTTGGACACCCAAATTGGGGGAGACTGTCGTCTCAGCTGACTGGGCACCCACTACGGAAGGTGAAATAGAGCTTGTCGCACGTGTGGACATTGCAGATACAGATGAAAGCGACAATACTGCTTCGGAGAAACTCACTGTTCATCCACAATCCACCGCGGCAGCAGATGTTGAGTTAGCAAAGCCGACGAAAATTGGTGAAAATGTGTATCAACTTGGCAATGTCGTTTTTGATATTGGCAAACGTGAGGTAACAGTGCCGGGTGAAATTAACATTGTGGGTGGAGATGCCAATATTGAATTCTTTGCCTGTGGCAAACTCGGTAAAACGCACGAGAGCATCTTAATTGTAGATGCGGAACCAATTTATATGCTTACAGCACTCGGTGTTTTAGATTTTGAGCCCGGTAGGAACCTCGTCGTTGAAGGCGATCCGCGGCCCCCAATAGGTTCGCCTGTTGATATTTGGGTGGAGTGGCAACAAGGGGACGAGGTCGTTTCACGTCGCGCACGTGAGTTAGTCTGGAATGCCTTTAGGGAGCAACCGATGCAGGAAACGCCGTGGATCTTCACGGGTGGACGGATTAAAAATAGGCAATTCACTACTCAACTTTTCCATAACATTATCGCAGTCTACCGCGATCCAGATTCACTGTTCAATCATCCCTTACCGACTGGTACTGACGACCGGACGTATCGAGTCAATACCGATGTGATTCCGCCTAAGGGAACAAAGGTAAAGTTAATCATTCGACCCATTGAGGTTTAAAGGAAAAAACAATGCCAATTTTTGAATATCGCTGTAATGACTGTGCTACTGAATTTGAAGTGCTTCAACGCGTAAGTGATGCCGATACACCGCCGAAATGCCCCAGTTGTGGTGCGTTGGCCCCAACAAAACGCTTCTCTGCGTTCGCTACCGCGGGGACGCAGAAGGAAGCCACCAGCGACAACGCAACCTGAGCGGTTCCAGCTGGCGGCAGTTTGCCCCAATGAAACAGAAACCTACACCCCCTCCGAACATCCTTCGCGAAATCCAAGCAAATAAAGTCTTCCCGGTCTATCTACTCTGTGGTGAGGAAAATTTCCTCATTGAAGGCACCCTCAAGCAGATGATCGACCATCTGCTCACACCTGAAATGCGTGATTTCAACCTCTCCTTTTTGGAGGGTGCTGATATTCCGATTCGTGAAATTCTTACGCAAGCGGATCTCTACCCAGTCATGTCAGAATGGCGAGTCGTGGTTGTGCGCGATGCTCCATTTTTTAAAACCCAACAACGGACAACACCGATAACACTCCTCCGAAATGCCTTCAAAATTGAAATCACAGATGCTCAGAAATGTATCTCTACAATGGCAAAACTCTTAGAGGTGAATCCGCAACAGATCGCGGAACGGCATCTCGACTTCATAAATGCCGTTGATTCACTCGTTGATGAGTTAGGTTCAAGGTTAACCGATGAGGAACGTGGTTTCATAGAGCGTTTGCCGGAAATCGCTCAACAATTGGATACATATGCCACAGAAGTTAGTGCTACTGACGATGTCGCCTTACTACTTGAATGGCTGCAAGGCGACCTTCCGAAGAGTAGTGTGCTGATATTCACAGTGCAGGGACCCGTGACGGAACGGAACCGGGTTGCTAAGGCTATCGAGGCTGTGGGACGTTATAGGTCCTTTGACCCCGTAGAAGCCGGTCCGTCGCTGAACCGGGACCCGCTCTATAAGAAAGTCGTGGAGAAATTTGCTGAATTTGGTAAGCAGATAACACCTCGTGCTTTCACTCAACTGCGAACCCGCACCGGCGGCGACATGCACACGATCGCCGAAGCAATCAATAAAATCATTAGTTTTGTAGGCGACAAACGCCAAATTGACGAACAGGATGTCCAGAACGTCGTGACACAGAATACATTTGATAGCATTTTCGACCTCACGGATGCTATTGGCAAGCGTTCAATAGAGCAGGCGTTGAAGAGCCTTTACGGGGTATTAGCAAGTGGTCAAGAGCCTATCTTGGTTAATTCGACAATCACACGTCAGTTCCGATTTGCGCTCCAAGCCAAGCTAATCGCTGAAAAAAAGGGACTCCGGCCGCTTCGTAGTCGAATGCAGTTTTCTGAATTTACAAAGAATATCTTCCAACCACTTGCTGAAGAGATGCGGAGTTTTTTGCCGAAGTCAGCGACCCATAATATTCTGAGGCAAAACCCGTATGTTGCCTACAAAATCTTTCAAACACTCCATGCTTTTACCGCTGAAGAGTTAATGACTGCAATTGAGAAGACACTTATAGTGGATACCCAATTAAAATTGAAAACGAGTGGGCTGGATGAAACGGGCATCTTGGAGCAATTGGTATGTGAACTTTGCACCAGTCCACAGGGGAGAAGACCTGCTTCTTTCTAATCTCCAATGCAGTTAAGAAACCAACAAAGTTTTTATTTCGTTTTAATATATGTACTCATAAAATAAGGAGTTTCTTTCATGAAAGGCACAAGACCTTTAGATAATGCTGAAATCCGGAAGGTATCGGAAGTTTTTGACGGTGTATTTGCCGTTAGGAACCGGAGTTTATTTATATTGGGTGTATCCGTTGGGGGAAGGATTAGTGAGCTGCTTGCCTTGAAGGTAAACGATGTATGGCAGAATAACAAGCCCGTCAAGGATCTGCTGTTTGATCGGAACATTGTGAAGGGTGGTGAGGTATCGAGAGCGGTGCCTGTGAATGTAGATGGCAGAGAGGCAATTGCGGCACTCATCGCTTGGCATATTGAGTTATATGGAGACCCTGACGCTAAGCGTCCGTTGTTTCCCTCCCGGAAAGGGCAAGGTTTGAAAACGATGACGAGGATAGCGGCACATAATGCTCTAAAGGGCGCGTTTGAGGCAGCGGGATTGAATGGAAAACTCGGTACGCATTCTTTGCGGAAGTCTTATGCCCAGCGTCTTTATGAACAGACAAACGATATTTACGCTGTACAGGAAATGTTAGGGCATAAAAGTGTGGTGACGACACAGCGATATTTGGGTGTAAACTATGCGAGTGTCCGGGATGCGTCGGAGGCGATGTCTATTCATGCCGAACTTAACGTAAGTGCGAAAACGTTAAGTTCGGTGAATGATGCCCCAGATGACGAGCTTTTAATTGAATTGCTCCGTAGAGGATATGATGTCGCTCGATTGCTTGAGAAGAAAGACACACGGCAACCCTTCCAATTGCCTACTGACGATGAATCGTCAGTGATTTCTGTGTGATGTTGGTATACTGCAATAAGGTACATTAATATACGGAACGCTTTCGTATACGAGTACTCATCAAATCAATTTGGTGAGTACTCCATTTTTTTTCTATCCTTTTACATTTTGCAGACTCTATCTTATAACACAACAAAAAAATAGGAGGAAATTTAAAATGGAAGTGGTAACTATCATTGTACTCGGTATTGTTGCGTGTACTTGGATGAGCATGTCCTATGCTAAAAAAGCAGCGGGCTTGGAAAAGGGTGCCTCCCAACGGGAGATAGAGGTACTGCAGCAACAGGTAAGCCATATTCAAGAGGAAATGGTTGCCCTCAAAACAGAAGTTAAACGACTCATCCAGATTGCGAAAGGTATTGATGAGTGAAGGAAGGAATGACATGCTATTCTTACAGATTTTACTGGTGTTGGCAGTCTGTTTACTCATTCCCGGGCTGATACTCTTTTTCATCATCACACAGGCAGCAGTGCTTACCACTCTTACAGCGATTATTATCGGTGTGGTAGCAGTTATTATGCTTGTAAGTACTTGCTTGGGGATCTCATATTTCTTTAAAAAATCAGACTACCGTCCCAGCAAGGCAAAGCAAAGTTACCTTCGAGTTGAATCGGACTTGAAGCAAATAGCAGCGGATTTAACCGAGATTCGCTTGCAATTGGATAATATTGCGCCTTACTTGCGTGAAATGGAATTTTTAAGGTACGCTCGACAAAATCGCGAATCAAAGAAAAATGAAGAATAGGTAGTACAAATCTACTGCTCATAAACCTGTTACAAGGCTTTGTGTTTTTTGGGTAAGGTACCATAGCGGAGTATCTTTTGTAGAGGGTTTATAGGGCATTCTCGAAAGGATTTTTCAGACAACATTATTAAATTAAAAAGTTGGAGGCATTCAAAATGGCACAAGTCGTTCTGGTTATCGCTATCATATTTGGGAGTATCACTGTAACAACGCTTGCATGCGTCTGGATGGGAACGTCCTACGCCGCAAAGAAAAAAGGGTTGATAAAAGGCGCATCACAGCGTGAGATAGAAGTACTGCAGCAGAAAGTGGACGACGTTCAGCAAGAAGTCGTTGTCCTCAAAGAGGAAGTGCAGCGACTTATCAAAATCGCTAAGGGCACAAGCGAGTGAAGGAGGAAAGCAGACATGTGGGTACTACTCTTACTGATTTTTCTTACGTTAGCGTTCTTTCTCATCGTCAAATTCACCACTACGATTATAGTAACTGTTGTCGCAATAGTTATAGGCACAACAACAGTCACTATAATCGCCTGTGTTTGGCTGGGAACATCGTATTATCTGAAAAAATTAGGGTATACGGAGGACACAGCACAACAGGTGTATCGTGAAGTAGACTCGGATTTAAACCAGATTGTTGGGGATTTGCAGGAGATCCGTTTGCAATTAGATAATGTTGTACCATACCTGCGCGACATGGAATTTTTAAGGTACGCTCGACAGAATCGCGAATCAAAGAAAAATGGGGAATAGGTAGGGTAAAACGACTACTTATAAACCCGCTACAAGGCTTTGTGTTTTTTGAGTAGGGTTTACTTACCATAGCGGGGCATCTTTTGCAGAGGGCTTGTAGGGCATTCTCGAAAGGATTTTTTTAAAGGGATTTTGTGTAAGCCCTAAATACTAAAAAGTCAACCATCGGTGAAATACAACACCATTATCCTCAGGTTCAACGACTCTTAACAGCACCTTCCCATCGTTGAGAAAATCTATCGCCATGAAACCGGTATGTTGATGTGCGAAAAGCGTGTTATGTCCAGACATCACCTCTGTCACCTTTCGACTCGCAGCAGCTCCACTCACGAGAAGATAATCTGTAACATTGCCTTTTAAGACCTGAAGGGAGTGTTCATGTCCAGAAGCATATATTAAAAAGGGGGGACCCTGGGGAGGCGATTTTCGAGTCGTAAACGCTCGGTTTAGTTGTGCTACCATATTTTTGTTACGCGCGCCGTTCATATCTTGGTCGGATCTGTAGAGATGCCATCGTGCGTGAGGATACGCGGAGCCAACTATGGGTATTGGGACCCAGAGCCATTTTTTCAAAAACCTGATAGGAAAAAGGTGTGCCTTCCAATCATAAAAGCCGCCGTGTGAGCCGTAGCTTTCTAACGGATGGTGTCCGACAACGATGACCGGTAATGCTGTATCTAACAGTGCTATGAGTTCTTCTATAATTTTTTCGGGTGATTTGTTCGGTTTTTCATGTTGATGGAGCCACCATTGTGTGTCCAGCACGATGAGCCGCAAAACCGGATTGATTTTCGGGAGTTCAAGCATAACAGGACCGGGTGAGCCACCAGATGGCAAGAAATTTTCTTCACCGGCGAGAGCATTGTTAATAAAGTCCTCTTGTGCGCGCAACGCGCTGTATCCCTCTGCTCCCCCGCTCGCCCAATCATGGTTTCCGGGGATAAAGAGTCCATGAGCACCCGTAGTTTTAGCAACCGCAAGTTGCGGTGTGATACGCGTTGATGCTTCATGCTTTTTGCGTTCCGTCATCCCCTCTGGATACATGTTGTCTCCTAAAAAGACAATGCTTGTCCGCGTAGCATCTTTTTCCGCCCATTCGCTGAGCGTTTTCAGGACCGGTTCGTCCGGTTTTGGCACGCCACCATCACCAAGTAACAGAAGACGATATTGGAGCGTGCCTTCTGGTTTATGATCCTGTTTCGCACTCTCCAAGATATCAGGATGGTAATACGGTTTTGTGTGGCTACACCCGGCAATTGTTAGTTGCACTACTTGGACAATGCAACAGAGAAGGATAACATAGCGGGTCAAGTTAGACCGTTTGACATTTAAAAGAAGGGAGGCATTAGGTTTCATATTGGAGATTCCTACTGTATTAACGGGTGCTGGTCCGTTATTTTGGTATATTCTACCGAATTTCAAATTTAAAAAATCAGACGTGTCGTGTGTGTAACTTGCTGTTATAAAAATCAGAAATTGATGTGGATTTTTATACAATGATATGATAGAATAAATGACTGAGAATGTTAAGACAGCAAAGCGAGGAGAAAAAATGAGACGTTTCGGAACCCAAGGTCGTGTGTATCCTCGGAGGCACTATGTTGTCTCGCGGACTAAGGAAATCGCTGACTTCATCGCCCGAGTTGAAGAAGGACGGTACATCGTCCTTTTCGCACCTCGACAGACTGGGAAGACGACGTTTTTCCGATTCGCACTTGACGCACTCACAGCTGCATCCTCAATCTATTTCCCAATTCAACTCAATTTTGAAGCATATAAAAACCTTTCCCCTGCCGATTTTTACGACGCTTTCCACAAACGGGTTCGCAAGGAAATTGAGCAAGTTTTTCAAAAACGTGGACATGTACCTTCTGATACACTCATGCAATTCTTGGATAACACCAAACTCACTAATCATATTTTGATGATGGAGTTCTTTGAAGAGTTTGCAAGTTTTTTGGACTCCCAATATGGCGATCAGAAAGTTGTCCTTATTATAGATGAATTTGATGGCATCCCGCAAGATGTTTTGAGTGATTTTCTTCACGCGCTTCGCGCTATCTACCTTTCAGATGAGAAACGATGTCCGCACAGCGTTGGTATCGTCGGGGTCAAGAGCATTGCGCAGCTGAACTACGATAGATCTGTTTCTCCGTTCAATATACAGGACGAGTTCCACCTGGCCAACTTCACTCACCAACAGGTACAAGAGTTACTCGCACAGTATACAGACGAAGTTGGACAGTCTTTTGCATCAGAAGTCGTTAAAACACTTCATAAACAAACCGCTGGTCAACCCTTCCTCGTTAACCGGCTTGCCCAGATTCTCACCGAGGAGTTGGAAATTCCGAAAACTGATATGATCACTATAGCGCACTTTGCAAAAGCACACGCGCTTCTCCTTGGAGAAGATAATGCTAACTTAACACACTTGATAACCAATGTTAAGAGAGACGCTCGCTTTGAAAGGGTCTTGATGAGAATTATCTCTTATGACAGAGGTTTACAATTCACTCCACGTAATGAAATTATCAGTGAACTCGCTACTTACGGTGTTATTACAAAAGGTACTGATGGCATGTGTGAGATTGTTAATCCGATTTATCAACAGTGTATCATGCAGGCGTTCCAACCACTGTTTAATGGGCTGGAAGATAGTTACTTCCCCGAAAATAGTAACGCAGATTTTGCGGATTATCTCACATCCACTGGGATACTTGAGATGGCATTGCTACTCGATAATTTTGCGGATTTCATCGCACGCGCTGGCTACCGAATCTTGCAGGTACCGGACACGCCGCAAGAATTTGTCGGACAATATTTGCTATATGCCTATCTCGATCAGTTTGTTCGGATCGTGAGCGGCGGCATGTATCTTGAGGTACAGACCGGACGCGGCAGGATAGACCTTCTCATCCTACACAACAGGCGGAAATACATCGTTGAGACAAAGATTTGGGAAGGCGAACGCCGTTATCAGTCAGGCAAAGCACAATTGGCGGCGTATCTCAAATTGGAAGACGCAGCGGAAGGGTACTACGTCGTATTTGATCACCGCACGGATCCTGAACCGCGTATGGAGACAGAGACATTCGATGGTTTTACAATCCGAAGTTATGTCATCCCTGTGATACAAGAAAAACCTTCATCTCTTTAGCGAGACCTCACAACTATATCTCGCGCACCCTGCTAATTTGATATAAACTAATCTGACCCAGATAGTTGCCTAATTTGTTCAACAAGTTCTTCCCGCGGAACAACCTGCTGCTCTCTACTCGCGAGGTCTCGGATTGCAACTGTGCCAGTTTCTACTTCATCGGAACCCAAGATGACGGCATAAGGAATGCCTTTGGTATCAGCATACTTTATCTGTGCACTAATGCGTGCTGGGCGGCAGTAAACCTCTGTGCGGATGCCATTTTGACGTAAAAGCGTCGCCAATTTCAGGGATTCTTGGGCGAGGTCAGCATCGAAAACGGTGACCAATACCTGCGTTACTGTCTTGCCAACGGCAGCAGGGAACATATCGAATTCTTCCATCACGTCAATAATCCGCTCAATACCGAAACTGGTACCGGTTGCTGGGTAACCCTGTTTGCTGAAGCTCCCGATGAGTTCATCGTATCTGCCGCCGCCAGTGATGCTTCCGATTCTCGGTTTTTCAACGACGGTTTCATAGATCGGACCGGTATAGTATTCCAAGCCGCGCACCATCGCAACGTTCACCTTGTAGAATTCATCTGGTACACCGAGCGTTGTGAGATAACCGATCAATTCCGCCAATTCCGAGATACCCTCTCGCGCCACTTCAGAATCACCGAGTTGTTCACTGAGGGCGTTTAGTACTGTCCCCGCATCGCCTTCAATCTCAAGCAATGCCAGTAATTTCTCAATAACAGGTTCTGGAATCTGATTTTCTGCTAATTCTTCCCTAACCCCCGCCAACCCAATTTTATCCAATTTATCAATAGAGCGGTAGAGTCCTCCGAGTTGTTCGGTAGGCACGCCAGCAAATTGTCCTATTCCGGTGATGAGTTTCCGGTCGTTAATGTTAATCTCGAATTGCTGGAAACCGAGGCGAGAGAGCACTTGGTAGGTGAGATTAACGTTTTCAGCATCAGCGAGCATGCTCTCGCTGCCGACTGTATCTGCATCGCATTGGAAGAATTGACGATAGCGTCCCTTTTGCGGACGCTCCGCTCGCCAGACCGGATCGATCTGGTATCGTTTAAACGGTTTCGGGAGTTGCGGGTGCATAGCGACCACTCGGCAAAGCGGCACCGAAAGATCGTAGCGGAGGGAGATATCCTCCTTTCCACCGACGTGTCCTGCCTGATAGATAAGTTTCTCTGCATCCGGACCATATTTACCTGTGAGGACTTCAGATAATTCAAGTGCAGGTGTCTGTAAGGGTTCAAACCCAAATTCCTCAAAGACATCACGAATCACACCGATGACGTACTGTCTGCGAATCATCTGTTCAGGTAAAATATCTCGCATCCCGCGCGGGACGCGCGGTTTTATGAATGGGGTTGCCATGAGTTCCGCTCCTTAATTAGATGTGTCCGGGGAGGGTCTGACTCCGCCGTCTCTGCAAACCCTTCTGTAGCGTCTGCTTGAATTCTTCAATCTTTTCCAGTTTCCATGTATCCTTGAGCGACTTCGGATTGGCAATGAGGGCGGATTCCGTTTCACTTAACAGTTCAATCACTTTGAGATTGTTCGCCTTGATTGTACGTCTCGATGCAGTTGAATTATCAATGATAGCATCCGCTTCTTCTGGTGGTTTTCCCTCGGTTGCACCAAAGGATAACATGAGCGTGATAGGGGATTGATAGCTACCACGGGTGTTCAGTCGCTTCCACGGTGTTAAAATTGTAGGTGCAACCCTATTTTCCGTTTTTTCAAGGATGAATTTCTCAGAGATATTCAAATATTCAGTAGATATGCGGATGTCTCTATCCGAGAAATTTACCAAATCTTCAAACGAGTTGATGTCGTCTCGTTCTTCGCGGACAGCGAGAAGGATATCCATGTGTCCGTAGTTTAAAGGCAGGATCTCTTCAACGTCCGCGTCGGTTTCCTCAACCCAATCTTGACCAGTGATCCCTAAATCGTAGAAATCATCCATACCGACGTAGACAGGTATCTCTTGCGGACGCGAAATTTTGATCTGAAATTCGCTATCGTTGCGGAAAGTTGCACGATAAGACCTGTCAGTCTCAGTATAACCGTTGAGTTCATAACCGGCACGCTGAAACATTTCAAGGGTATCCGTCTGCAGACTACCTTTCGGTAAAAGTAGATTCAGCGTCCGTTGTGATTCCGTGTTCATTTTTTATTTCTTGTCCTTTCTTTGATCGCATTTAGATGTCCCAGAGATAATTGCGTTACATCCCAGTTTTAACAAGCGCGAAACATCTAAAGCAAATCATCAACGGTGACCACTTGTGTGTCGCCAGTTTTGACTTGAGTTCGGCGCATCGGTTCATCAGGTGCCAAACGGATAAGATAATCGTAGTTTGCTTGGTTGGCATAATCCTGTTGTGCTTTTAGGTCGCGTTCCATCAAATCTATTTCGACGTTTTTACCTGCTCTTCGCAGGGTTTCAGCGAGTCGTTGTGCTTCTGAAATGCGTTTGGGTGTTTCTGCTGCGATGAAGTAGTCTTTTCTTCCATTAACAGTTACTTTACCTGTATCGGTAAAGGCTTCTACAAGCGCGTCGAATTGAAACGCGAACCCAGCACCAGGTGTTGATGGGCCGCCGAAGGAGGCAATCAGTCTATCATATCTCCCACCGCCACAGAGCGGTAGACGTTTCTCAGAAAATTCAATCTGAAAAACTGTGCCGGTATAGAAATCAAATCCGCGCGTGATACCTAAATTGATTTCAAAATCTGTAATGCCGTAGTTCTCCAAACATACACAAAGTTCAATCAGTTCCTTGCGTGCTGCTTGCGCGGTTTCACCGAGGCGTGTCTCCCACGCTGCCATTACAGTGTCCTTATCACCACAAACCTTTGAGACATCTATACAGCACTGAGCAACCTCTTCAGAAATGTTGAAGTAACGGTGCCACCTTGCTTTATAAGTTTCCTCAGCAATTATCGGCAGCTTTTCTGCATAGGTGGAGGCAGTACTTTCAGTGAGCCCCTGAATCTCGGCAGTCTCAATCTTGTGGGCACCTTGATAATCGGATCCTTGCGAACGACGCAACATATTGAGTTCGTCGCGGAGCGTTTCCATATCCCAAAGTTGGCTTTCGTTACGGAGGCGGACGAGATGGTCAATGTCCCATATCATTTCTGCTTGGTCTTTGGGATCAAGCGCAATTTGTTCAAAAATTTCTCGGAAGACCCGTGTATTGCCAATTCTTAAATTTGTCCGTGAAATGTTGAGTTTCTCAAGAATTCGGATCGGAATCGTAATGATTTCAGCGTCTGCATGGGCGGAAGCCGGTCCGATAAGTTCAACACCTGCTTGTCGGAATTCACGTCTTGCCTCTGACGTGTCGGTGGTTGGTTCCTGTCGGACGCACTGTCCGATGTAGTAAAGTTTATATGGATGGGATAGATGGTCTAATTGTCCATTGGCAATGAGTCGGCAGACAGGTGCTGTCAACTCAGGTCTTAGGGCATAATCCACCCGATCTGAGCCGACGAATGTAAACATCTTGTGACGGATCTCCTCACCGGCTTGTGCAGACAGGAGTGCAAAGGATTCAAACAGTGGTGTTTGAATCTGGGCATATCCATAAGTTTCAAAGGTTTCACGAACGATATTTTCGACGAAATTTCGCTGAACCATCTGCTCCGGTAGAAAATCGTTCGTTCCCGTAGGTTTATCAAACTTTTCCATATCTTAATTTTTCCTTGCGGTTCGATCAAGTGAGTTTGAATCTTTAACGTTTCTTTCCGTATATCCGCCCTCCATTACATTACGGGCTGCCGTTCAAGTATGCAAATCCAGTATAGACGTAACTGATCGAGATCTGGATCTCGCTTCTACGAGAAACCTGGGCGTAACGTAATGGAGCACAGTCCAAGATTCCTATAAATTAAAAAATGTCAAAAAAAAACCCAGTAAACAGTCTGCTCTTTTTCTCGCGCGTACCGCTAACGCGGCACGGAGGAGAGCGGCTCGTTTACCAGGGTTCAAACAAGTTAAACTTACTTCGTATTATCAGAAATATTTATTTATATTTCCCTCATCCGCTCTACTCAGAAGTGGACCGAATGATGGTGATGAATGTTGAGTATATTGGCGTTACGCATTTTTCGGTATCGCTTGCAAGCTAAAACTTGCGACTAAAAAGTTAGTGATTTTAATTTGCACTTAATGATATTATACCCTATTGAAAGGTAAATGTCAAATTTTTTAGAGACTACCAGATGCCCAATGAAGATTAAACCTATTTTCATCATTTCTATACTCGGTGTACTGCTATCAGTACTTTTATGCGGTATCTACTTCCAGTTTTCCTACTTTGAACCCGATACTGTCTCATATCTATTCCAAGCGAAGTTGTTCGCGGCGGGGAAACTCTCCGTCCCCGCGCCCCCGGAACATGGGTTCTCCTCTTCACCGCACATCAACGTTCTAAACGGTAAATGGTATTCAAAATATCCATTCGGAAACGCCTTGATGCTGATGTTCGGTGTCTTTATCAACGCACCTTGGTTGATTCCTGCGCTTGCGACGGGTGGCGCGCTGTTACTTCTCTACCTTTTTGTGAAAGAAATATATGGGAACATCCATCCGGGAATTGCCCTTGTTGCCGCGGTGCTCGCGCTCATTTCACCAGCAACACTGGGGATGGGTTCGACGTGGTTCAGTGAACCGGTGAGTCGTTTCTACCTTGTGCTCTATCTGCTTGCACTCCTTAGGACGCTGAATTGCAAGGCGGATGCCTCTCGCCTCGCGCGGATCGGCTACCCGCTTCTCTCAGGGTTTGCGTTGGGATACGCGTTCAATACGCGTCCCCTCTCTGCGATAGTCTTTGGTGTTGTTGGTGCGGGACTCACGGTTTATCATCTGGCGAGGTTACAAACCTCGCCAGCGAAAACAAAATCGGTATTATCCGCTACGATGAAACGGTTAGGGTTCTTCTTTATTCCCTTTGTTGTGATGCTTGGTGTATGTATGGCGTGGAACGCGCATTTCACAGAAGATCCGTTCCTGTTCACACACACAGTTGCGCAGCCCTACGACAAAATTGGGTTCGGTCCTCGCACGGAGGGCTACGTCCCTAATATTGAACAGGCGTTTATTTTTACACCGGCGTGGGCAATTGAAAGGACCTGGCGACACATTCTGCCGTGTATCAGTTTTAACGCACTCGGTTGGGGGAGTTATCATCACAACTTGTTAAAAGATGCCGAATTGTCTTTGACGTGGCTCATCGCCTTTGTGCCGTTAATTCTGCCCTGGTGTTTGGCATTTATACCCTTCTTCCATCACTCGCGTAACAGATACGATGTGTTCTGCCTTGCGCTACTTGTCGGTAATCTGTTGTTGTACGCCTTTTTTTACTTTGAAGGTTCAACATGGGGATACACGCCAGTGAATGCACGCTACTACACCGAATCGACGTTTCTCGCTTTCATTCCGTTGGTAGCGCGTGGAATGTTGATTCTATATGAGCAGTTCAAACTGCGTGAGAAGCGGGGGCTTGCCATCGCTGTTGCGGTATGCCTTCTGCTACTCAGTGTCAACACTGTGTGGAGTTATGTCCGTATTGGGGAAAGATACCAGAATTGGGGGCATGTCTATCAGAAGCTGCCACCGATGGTAGCGGAGCAGGACATTTACAACGCTGTTATTTTTGTGTCTCGACATCGGGGGGCACCGATCGGTGATTATCCGTTTAAGAGTCTGCAAGAAGCAGACATTGTCTATTTTAAACTCGGTCCCGCGCCACGTTGGAAACTGACAAACAGCGATTGGGAAAATGTGTACGCGCAGTATTTCACTGGTAGAAATGCGTATCTGTATGTACCAGGTGAGAACAATCTAACACCATTATCTTCAGAAAAGAGATAATTTATGAAGCGATTTTTCAAGCAGAATCTGCTTTTTGCCCTGTTAGTGATTGTGATGTATTTGGGTGTTACAACGATAAGTTACGGGCAGGCTCTCGTTTATGTAGCGTTTACACAGACTGAACCACTTGCAGTTGGTGAACAGATGAATGTGAATGTTCGGATAGCAGAGGGTCAAGATGTTTCTGGATACGAACTGACCGTGGGTTTTGATCCAACAGCACTTCGCTATGTTGGAAGTGAGAATGCAGATTACTTGCCAGCGAATGCCTTTGTTATTCCACCTGTAATCTCTAATGAGACCGTCCATATTATAGCGACATCGACAGCAGGGGCTGCTTCTGAGAGCGAGGGGACGCTTACTACGTTAACGTTTGAGGTGGTTGCCGTCAAAGATTCTACGATTGAATTAATAAATGTGATACTCTCTGACAGGGCAGGAGTGCCGTTGGCAGTTACAACTAAGAATGGGCAAATTGTGACAATCCAATTGCCTCTGACCGGTGATATAAACGAAGATGGAAGGGTGAACATCTTGGATCTAACACTGGTAGCAAGCAACCTCATGACTGCTGCTCCAACGAATCCACGCGTAGATGTCAATGGAGATGGAGTTGTTAATATTTTGGATCTGGTGCTGGTTGCCCAGCACTTTGATGTTGCCAGAAGCTATGAAGTAGTCCCTGAAGTCAAGGTTATCTCGGTTAATCCTGAAGAAGTCCCTATTACTGTTACTTCAAGACTTTCCACTGACTTCGCAGGAGAAAAAGCCGAAATTCAAGAACTCTACAGTGCCTTCTACAAAGCCTTCAACGACAATGATATCAAAGGCATTCAGCAAACCTTTGAGCCCAGTACCATCGTATTTGGAACCTTTTTTACTGGAAAGGAACCGGCCCCCTTAGCAGAGGGCTGGAATGACGTTAAAGGTCGTATCAATGGGCTGTGGATTGGGATCGGTACAAAGGGTGCCAAATGGGGACCGAACGATAAGTTGACGGATTTTTGGATTCGCTATAAGGGAAGCAAATTAGAAGCCGCCGCGATAGGTTACAACTGCTACAAAGGTTCGTTTCCTGGGGAAACACACCTCTATTTGATGAAAGATGATAAGGGATGGAAGATTCACGAGCTTGATAGCAGCGCGGAAAATAACCTTAGAATCTTTGGCTTTCACAAAGGCATACCGCGAATTAAGAAGTTCATCAAACTTACCAGAGAAGCGGAAAAACTCTAATAACGTTCTGGATGTCTTGCTAAAAACTGTCCGTTTTGCCAATTCCTCTCTGTAATATGTTCTACATTACTTGTTCCAAAATGACAATATCCCCGGGGTTCCACGATTGTGCAATAATATAGAACTTACCATTAATTTTGCGGATCACTGCGCCATGCAGATGCTGGAAGGTCTCTACTCCCAATTCTTCTTTTAGCATAACGGTTGAGACGAGATTATTCCCCTCCAATATGTAGAGCGGCGCGCCTTTATCCTTACTCGGTCCGAAGAGACAAGCGACGACAGCATACCCTGCTTCGTAATCAATGCTACATGGAAATGATCCTTTAATCAGTGGAAGCGTCTCCAGATAGGTGCCGTCCGGTGAATAGCGTTCAATTTCTGCGTTCGCCCGATCGGAAGCATCTAATCGGTTTGTTCCATAAGGCACTGTAATGTGATGTCCCGTCCCGAATTGACCGGGTTCATCACCTTTGCCCCCGAATGCCAACGGATACCAACTCGCTTCAAGGGGTTCAAGGTTCGTGAGTTTGGCACCCAGAATGTAGTCTAAATCAGAATAACCGGTCGTAACGTAAAGCATTCCGTCAATATGTGTTACGCCGGTGGGTACAAACTTACCCCCCTCACTGAAGTAGGTATTGACTGCCTGATGTTTGAAATCTGTCATTGCGTCTGGGGCTTCCAGCGTATGAACGAGCTTCCCATCCATTGTTGTAGTGAAGATTTTCGCGACATCGTTAGCGGGAAAAGAGAGGTACGGCGTGCCAGCAGAGGTCGCCCAGACGGTTACGTAGTGCGCATTCGCTGCTTTCAATCCAACGGGAGTTTCAATCAGCCGTGTCGTTTTCAGGTCGGCACTGATTTGGATAATACCAACGCCGGGGAGTGCGAAGTAGGTTTCGCCTTTCCCTTCTCGCCGATCTACGTCAAACCCACCGTGCGCTTTGTCAATTGCGGCGACGACTTCCGCTGGGAAATGGTCACGCGTATAGAGAACTTTGAACTTAAGCGCGCCCTGTCCGCTGGTGAGTTTCATGTCAGGAGCTTCGTGATGTGCCACGAATTGAAAGTCTGCCGTTTCGGTTGATGGATGTTCCGTCACGTGTGCATCAACGTGTCCAATTATGAAGATAAGGGCAAAAATTAAAAAAGCAGCCTGTCTCATTCCAAAATCTCCTCTCTATGTTTGTATCATCGCTCGAAACTTTTTGGTAAATTCGCAGCTGCGCGCGATGCTCGCTACGTCCTCCATCTTATATTGGACAACGAGCGGACCTGAAAAGCCGATCTCCTTCAAGCCTTGGGCGAATGTCTCGAAATCGAAAACGCCGCCACCGGGTTCACCGCGATTGCTTCCCGATACATGTACATCACCGAGGCATGCCTTCATCGCGTGTGCCGCTGTGTGCGGTTCAGCACCATCGTTGAAAAGGTGATATGTATCGCACGTCAAATAGACTGACAACCCTGTGTCCTCAATAAATGCGATACCTTCGCGATAGTTATCAAGCGGACATCCTTTCTCAAATTCAAGTGCGATTTTCATGCCGTTCTCGTGACAAGCGGGGATCATTTGAGACAGATTATCGGCGAGTGCGTCCAAGGATTCTTGTCGCGACACACCCTCTGATGGGTTCACCCAGACCCCGATGACATCAGCATGGAATCGGCGAGCGACATCAAGGACAATCTCAAAATGTTGCAACGCCTCATCTTTTCGGGCAGGGGTTGTCAAAATGTGATTGCCGAAGCCGATTGTCGGTGCGACAAGTTCGTATTTTTCGGCGAGGTTTACCGCGTCGTCTATCTCTGCAGTTGAGAGTTCACCGAGAAATCCGGAATGGACAGGGATGTTGATACCTTCGTAGCCTGCCTCGGCGACGAGCTCAAATATCTCGGCACGCGCAAACCTACCTAATGTACCAGAGTATGGGTCGTAACAAATAGTTAACATTTTTCCTCATCTGAATCCGTGTCTTTCAGTAAGGGATACGGATCTTCTTTCGTTAGTTCACCATTAGGGAGTTCATAGTAGAGATGTCCGTTGAAATCATAGACGTTCGGAATCCCTTTTTTGCGGTTCTCCTCTTGCGCCCTTTTAACAGCACGATTACCGATTCGTAGGAGTTCGAGTGTCTGTTTATGAATATCAACAGAATCCGATTTGTCTTGGTGCATTATGCTTCTCCATCATGAAGGTCTCGTATAAACAGTTGAAAATAATCTTCGTTTATCACTGTAACCTGATTGTGTTTACCAAAGGCAACCGCCTGAAAATATTCCACAGAATTGTAAAACATGTGCCACTGATCTACCAGGTTTCTATAAGCGTACCAAAAGTTATGCTTGCTCCGATAGAAACGACGCACGACATCTTCTGTTGGCACATGGTGTCCGCCTGCTTCCACCCGATTTCGCACACGAGCAACGCTTGTCTCAGGGGATTTAAGAAAAATAAAGACGATGGTGACTGTATAACCAGCACGTTTTAATTGAGAGATAGTTCTGGCAAATCCTTTACCAGCAAGTGTCCCTTCTACAATAAAATCTGTCCCTGATTGGATAAGCCCCTGGATTTCTCTTATAAAGAGCCGACCTGCCTGAATTTTGACGCTGTCCATCTCCTCCGGTCGGGATACCAATCTTTCCGCAATCGCATCAGCACTGATGTATTCAGAAATCTCTGACGCTTGAAGATATTCAGAGACAAACGTGGTTTTGCCGGATCCGTTTGGACCCGCTACGACTATTACATTTTTTGACAAAGTTTTGCCTCTCTGACTAAGGAGACTGGATTATTTCTTGTTCAGGCAGCATTGTTTATATTTACGCCCGCTGCCGCAAGGGCATGGCGAGTTCCGTCCTACCTTTTGCGAAGTTGAGGAAGTGCTGATATGTGTTTTTTCCTGCTGACGTTGGCGTAGGGTCGGTATGATGCTATTCGCAGGTTTCCCCGCTTGCAGTGCGGAAGCCATCATCTTCATCGGTTCGTCGATGTGATTGAAAAATTGCTTATAGCCAGCGCAGAGGTAGTTCAAACCGTCTTCACCCGTGGGCGTTTTGATAAATCGGTTTTTTGGACAACCGCCATTACAGACGAACTTCACTTCGCAGCTTCGGCAGTATTCGGGGAGTGTATCTCGTTTATCGGTCCCAAATTTGCGTTGGAACGTTGAATCCACCATTTCTGCGATAGTGTTCTCCTCAATGTTTCCAACGTGGTAGTCGGGCGTAACGAAATGATCGCAAGAGTAGAGATCGCCGTTATGCTCAATAGCGAGAGCGTCCCCACAGGTTTCATTGAAAACGCAGAGACTTGGATTATAGCCCAACCATGCCTCTAACGCTACATCGAAAATCTGCACAAAAATTCTGCCGATGTCGTTCACGACCCACTCATCGAAGATGGCACATAGGAATTTGCCGTACTGCCTTGCTGTGACGGAGCGCGGAGACACATTTTTTCCATCGAAGTGCTCAACCGCAGGAATGAACTGCATAAACTCCGCCCCAAGTTCTTTGAAGTAGTTATAGACTTCCTTAGGATACTCTGCGTTGTGCTTATTGACAACACACAGTATGTTATAATCGACGTTGTGTTTCTGTAGGACACGCAATCCGCGAATTACTTGCTCGGAGGATGGTCTACCGCGTTTATCGTAGCGGTATTTATCGTGGGTTTCCGGCGGTCCATCAATGCTTACGCCGATTAGGAATTTATTCCGTTTGAAAAATTCGCCCCATTCGTCGTCCAGAAGTGTGGCGTTTGTCTGAAACGAATTCTGTATCTGCATACCGGGCCGTCTGTATTTCTGCTGGTATCTGATCGCTTGTCGGAAGAAATCTACACCCATCAATGTAGGCTCGCCGCCTTGCCATGCGAACGTGACTTCGTTGACCTCTTGTGCCTCGATGTATTGTTTGACGTAATTTTCCAAAATCGCGTCATTCATCCGGAAGGAGCGCGTTTCGGGGTAGAGTTTCTCTTTATCGAGATAGAAGCAATACTCACAATCCAGATTACATATCGGCCCGATCGGCTTTGTCATTACATGAAATGCGCGTGGTGCATTATGTTCAACCATCTGATTGTCCTCTTCTTGTGTGACCTTGTAGTACGGATTCCAAACATGCGTTAAAGTTTAGCATATTCCCCGTGAATCTACAAGGGAAAATTTAAAGATGCTTCTGGTAAAGGAAAAAGAAACGTGTTATAATATTTTGTACAACGGGAATACAGGGAAACCTGTACACTTAACATTTTAAAATTTTTTACCCAATAAAGCTTTGGGATTTTCGTATCTCATGGAGGAATTCAGAATGAAATTGTTGAGTATAGGTGTTGCATTACTCTTATGTTTTTGCGCCGGTTCATGGGCATTAGAAGAAGACGATCCAGCGATCGTTGGTGTGTGGCTTTTTGAAGGTGATGTTAAAGATGCCTCAGGCAACGGCAATGATGGAAAAATTGTCGGTAATTTTAAATTTGAGAACGGTAAATTTGGTAAGGCAGTCGTTGCTGGTGGCGGTGGCAGCATCGATGTCCAAGATTCAAAAAGCATCCAGAGTGTTAGTGACGAATTGACTGTGGCTGCTTGGTTCCGAGTAGATGCCGATTCAGATACCGGTGTCAGGAAAAACGGTGCCTACCTCTTAGAAGACCAGTCTGGTGGTGAACCGATACCTGACGGTTTCTCATTCAGAGTTTGGACAGCCAATGGGATTACACCCGGATTCTATGGCAAAACAGAGTTGGAACAGGGAAAGTGGCACCATGTTGCCGGAACTTATGACGGACAAAATGTTGAGATGTACGTTGATGGTGAACCCGAAAGTAAAAAAGGAGCGTTAGATTCTGGTAAGGCAGATTGGAAACCGGAATGGGCTGGCAAGGTCGCCGCAGGTCAGACTTTGCAACTTAAATTCGGACCAGAGTCTTTCACCGGTGGCATTGACGAGATTGTCATTCTCAGTCGCGCTCTTGAGGCTGATGAGATTGCGCAATTGTTGAATGGCTGGGATGAGGCTTTCGCTGTTGAACCGGAAGACAAATTAGCGACAACTTGGGCACGGGTAAAGGCTTCCCGATAAGTTGATAGTGGAAAGGCAAATTAAGCAGAAGGTCGCGGTTCGGAAATTGTCTCGGCAACAAAGAATCGCGACGTGAAGGTCGCCCCTACATGGATAAATCGACTGGAATTGGAGAGGTTTTTACGCCGCCGAAATGGGCAGAATGGCTCATCAATAGGTGGGCCATCTTTGAGGCGTGGCTTGATGGCGCACATATCTGTGATCCAACTGCTGGGAGAGGCTCGTTTGTACTTGCCCTACTCCATATTGCAAGGGGCAAAGGTATCCGTATCACCCCAGAACGCTTGTCCCGCTTAACCCTCATTGAGATGAACGCTGCACATCTGGCGTGGTTTAGAAAAAACGTCAAGCAAGAATTTGGTATTGACTTTCCAGTGGCGCAATTCTTCTGCCAAGATGTGATTATGGAGTCGCACGCGAGAAAGTATGATATTCTGGTCGGTAATCCACCGTGGGCGAATTTCAGCGACCTTCCATCGGATTACAAAACGCGTGTAAAGCCTTTTTTCCTTGCAGAAGAATTGGTGCCAGACAAGCAGCAGTTGCTCTTAGGCTCTTCCCGCATCGATATAGCAGCACTCGTTTTAAAAATTGTTCTTGGTAGATTACTACAAAAGAATGGAGTTGGGTATTTCTATCTGCCACTTTCTCTTTTTTTCGGTGATGGCGCGCATAGGGGGTTTAGAAACTATCGAGCGAATCAACGCTATTTTGCTGTGGATATGGTCTACGAATTCACGTCGTCTCAAGTGTTTAAAGGCGTCAATACGTCATACTGCTGTGCTAAATTCCGATGTGACACGCGCCAGACTTTCCCAGTTTCATATCTCAGAGAATCGAGTGGAAAATGGACTCAGCACAAGGCTGTCCCGCTCAAAGATTCTGCGGACCCATGGCGGGTCGTTCGGCACCTTAATGAACTGGATACGGATCCAACGCTTGACATTAACTTGTCTTCAACACAAGTGCCCCGACAGGGTGTGAATACATGTGGTGCTAATGGCGTTTTTATTTTTCAAGACAAGCCTTCGGATCTTCCTGAAGAATTTCTATATCCGCTCGCGACGAAGGAGATTTGGCAGCAAGACGCTTCATCATCTCCCCGCAAGTGGATACTTCTACCGTATCATCAACAAACTGGAAAGCCGATGTCGTGGCATCAGATTCAAGAGCATACCGCCTTAAAAAATTATCTTGAGAGTGCTCAAGAAGTCTTACAAACCCGAAAGGGAACGCTTCTCCGATCGGCTATTAATAGAGGGTATTGGTGGGCATTGTTCGGTATTGGAACCTATTCCTTCGCGCCTTTCAAAGTGATATGGGAGGCGTATGGAAAGAGTCGGTTTAATCCAGTTGTGTTGAGTTGTGTAGATGGGCAGGCTTGGCAGGGAAATCAGTCGATGCATGCATTTATCCCTTGTTGGTCTGAAGATACCGCACAAAGGATTAAAAGGGAACTCGAAAATCCTGAAATTCCGAGCCTACTGCGGCAGCTGAACGGTGCGGGCAAATGCAATTGGGCACAACCAGGAAAGATGAAAAAGATTTTATTTCATTGATAATGGCGTGACCGAGGTATTAGACTATTATTTTTTAACACTGGATTACTGATATGTATTGAAGATGAGTTCTTTTTTTCATTTCAACAGCAAAAGACGCGTTTTGATTTGAAAACGAATTGAAAATATGCTATAAAAAGTTAATGGGTTGAAATCAAGCCGTTGCCTCAAGAACCCGAATAGTGGAGCCGAACAATAGTGTCACGGAAAGTGATGTCGGGCGGAGTCCTATCTCCATGCGTCGAGATAAGTTACTGGAAAGAATGAAAGCCAATCCACATGGTGATTGGAGGATTACCGATGTCGAAACATTGGCGAATCGATATGGATTTTCAATCAATCGACCGAGAGGCGGAGGTAGCCATTTCACACTACGCCACGATTCGGGTGTTCGATTGACTATTCCCGCTCGTCGCCCGATAAAACCATCATATATTCGGCAACTTGTGCAGACGATTGATCAGTTGGAGAAATGAATTATGAGAAAACTTGAGTATCCGTTTAAAATAAGTATACTACCCTCTGAAGAAGGCGGTGGTTATCTAATTGAATTTCCTGACTTGCCGGGGTGTATCTCTGATGGAGAAACAATTGATGAAGCGATAACCAACGGGAAGGACGCGATGTTCTGTTGGATAGAAACATCAAAAAAGTACGGCGATGAGGTGCCTCAGCCCAGCTCAGATACACACTCGCTTGCGCTTTTTGAAAGTGGGACGCAGCAGGAAGAAGATCCATTCGATATTGACATTAACAACGTAATTCATGAGTACGAACCTTTCCCTGGAAATATACATCCAACTTGGCAGTTTGATTGGACTGTAACTTGCCCTTGAATTTCCTTAATAACGAGCCGAAACCGGTATTCGATGCAATGCTTTCAGTATAACAAAATTGGGCATAGAGGAGACAGCATGGGAAAAATAGCTGACGCTACGTTTAAGGGCAAATTAGGTGTCTATGCCTTTGAAGTTTATACTACGGATACAATTTTTAATTCTGTTGGTGGGGTCTACATCTTCTCTAAGCGGAGCGTGGGTTTAGATGGGAAGGGCGCACACACGTTTCTATACATTGGTCAAACAAGTTCGCTGAAAGAGAGAATTCCAAATCACCAGAAATTGCCTTGCATAAGAAGGCACGGTGTTAATTGCATCTGCGTCCATCGAGATAATGACGCAAACTCTCGCCTGCACAAAGAAATTGACCTTCTCTCTGTAAACAGGACTCCGTGTAATGCCCAATAGTCTCCCTCACAATGTTAGGGCTATCAGTTACCATTTCGACAGGGACACTGAACGTTTCGAGAAAAAATAATTTACCCTTAAGTATGATTATGACAGAAAAAACAGGTTTCGCCTACCATCCAGACTACCTTAATCACGATACCGGTCCTGGACACCCAGAACGACCAGACCGGCTCCGTGCCAGTTTAGCGGTGCTTCGAGAAAGCGACATCTGGGACCAGTTACACGCTATTGAACCTACGCCAGCAAGCATTGATCAACTCTGTTACGCACACAACTCTGCCTATCCGGAACACATCCGGCAACACTGCGAACGAGAAATTCCGCTCACTTACGACACTACCGTTTGTCATGAATCGTTTGATATTGCGCTGCTTTCAACTGGTGGGGTACTGCGCGTAGCAGATGCGGTCGCAACGGGAACCGTGAAAAATGCTTTTGCTATGGTGCGTCCACCGGGACACCACGCTACGCAGGGACAAAGTATGGGTTTTTGCCTCTTCAACAACATCGCGATTGCTGCGCGGTATCTTCAGCGTGAACACGGATTTGGGAAAGTAGCGATCGTGGATTGGGATGTCCACCACGGGAACGGCACACAAGACATTTTTTACGAAGATGAGACGGTCTTCTTTTTCTCTATCCACCAGTCACCGCTCTATCCCGGGACGGGTTCAAGTCGCGAGCGTGGTAACGGAAAAGCGCGTGGCACAACGCTGAATGTCCCGATGCCCACAGGGAGTGGTGATAGCGAATACACAGCGGTCTTTACGGATGTCCTCATCCCTGCCTTGCAAGATTTTTCACCGGAAGTTATATTAATTTCGGCAGGCTTTGATGCACACTACCTTGACCCACTCGCCGGAACTGAACTCACGGCGGACGGATTCGCCACACTGACGGACCTAATTCTTGGGTTTGCCGAAGAGACCGCATCAGGGCGCGTTGTCTCGGCATTGGAAGGAGGTTATAGTTTAGAAGGCGTATCTGAATCTGTCGTGGGGCATGTGGAGCGTTTACTAAAGTTTGACGTAGATGCTTAATTCCGGTTCGCGCGGTAGCATTAAGTCTGAAATTCCGAAGGGGCTTCTTGCACCACAGGGATAACATAACTCCGAAGCGTCAGCCCTGACACCGTCTCTGTTTCTACAATCGGCTCCGGATTCTGGCGGTGATCGAAGACGATATAACAGCCTTCCAACTCACCCTCCGATTTCAGATAGGCAGCGAGTTGTTGTTTCCCTGCCGCATAGCGACGTGCCCCTTCCCAAATCTTGGTTTCGACGATATATTTCTGCTGGTTGTGAAGAATAAGCAGGTCGAGCCTGCCGCGTCCGGTTCGCACTTCAAGGAACATCGTTCCCCCGATAGTGTGCACAAATTGGTCAAGATAGGCGTAAAGCAGATATTGTCCAACGTATTCTTGTGGGGTATCCGGCACCTGTAGGATACGGAACCCAGCGCGGGCGATGAATGCCCGGAAGTTTTCAAGGAGCGACCCCATCGCAATCTGTCCATCGGAAGTAAGATATTCAGAAAAGCCAGGACTAATATTTTCAGGGAAGTAGTCATCTTCCAGTCCATTAAGCAAGGGTTGGAACGTTTGCATGATACATTGCTGATAAATCGGATTGATAATCTCACACATACCATCAGTCCCTTCTCTGATAACGCCGTAAGTCGCGAGTTCACTCATGAGTTCATTATCTAAGCTGAAGCGGATGCCGTTCTCGTAGGAGACCATTCGCATGAGGAAATTTTCAAATTGACGCTCTTTGCGGATATTAGTAAGGAGATGATCAATGTTGGTATTCCGTTCGCGAAGAAGCTGCGTGACTGCTTGTGCGAAGTGCACCATCGTAATCGTCTCAGTTTTAGAAATATCAAGTTCTGTGGCGAGAATCTGTCCGAACCGATTGACCAGGAAGGGTTGTCCTGCAGTCTGTTTGTGAATGGCTGTAATCACTTCCGGTGCGAAGGCTTGCCCGACTTCATCAACATACTGTCCAAAAAGGTCGTTCACCTGTTCCAGAGTAAAGTTCGGCAGGTGGAATTCATCTTGGATATTGAACGGCGAGATAGACCTGTCGTAGTTGAGTTGTGTGATGTTCTTGACTCCTACAATACCAACGCTGTACAGGCATCGCTCCTCCTCAAAATGGTAGATGTGGCGGAGTGTATGAAGGAAATCACTGACTGCGGCTGGTGGGATACCATCAAATTCGTCAATGATGAAGACAATTTTCTGCTCACCGTATTCAACCGCCAGCAAACTTGCAAAATCTTCAAAAAATTCCAACATTGAATCGTGGTGGTTGAATTGCGTGTTATCCAAGGATTGCGTCAATGCTTTAGAAGGTACGTGGCCACGTTTCTGGAAGACGTTTTTGATCTGCTTGCGGATCCTTTTGTAAAGCAAGTCGTAAAAATCCGGAACAGAGAAGTTTTTATAGATATCAAAACTGAGTTGGATTGGAAAATAGGTTGGATCTTCTGCTGCGAGCGTAGCGAGTACCAACCGGAAAAATGTTGTCTTACCGGTCTGGCGTGGCGCGAAAAGGACGATGTACCGTCCATCTTTCACGCGATTGATGAAATCTTTAACCTCCTCGGTGCGGGGGACAACATAATGCTGGTCAGGTTGCACTGAGCCTCGGGTACCAAACGTTCGCATCGCTTTCTCCTTTTAATCAAATTATACCCAGAGAATGAGATTTTGTCAATAACGTGGGAATGCACATTTTTCTTTTTACAAGAGTGTCTTCTGCGACTTCTTCCCAACATGAATCGCAACGATTCCGAAAGTTTTTCGATAATACTGCACATCTGTCAATCCGCACTGCTCCATCACCGTTTTCAGAGCATCGCAATTCGGAAACTTCATAACAGAACGGGGGAGATATCCGTAAGCGTCATCTTTGTTACGGGAAATTAAGTTCCCGACGAAGGGTAAAATCTTCGTGAAATAAAAATAGTAGAGACTCCGAAATAACGGATTTACGGGTTGTGTAAACTCCAAGATAACGACTCGACCACCCGGCGCAGCAACGCGTGTCATCTCACGTATCCCCATTTCTAAATCCGCAACGTTCCGAATCCCGAAACCTACGGAGACAACATCGAAAGTATTGTCCAAAAAGGGCAGAATGAGGGTATCCGCTGCCAGAAAGTTTGTAGTGCGGTTACAAACCGCACCTACCGGCTGTTGAAGTTTCTGATCGCCGATAACGAGCATCTCGAAGCAGAAATCTGAACCGATGACAAAACCCTCCGCCCCAATTTTGTCCGAGTATGCAAGGGCAAGTTCACCCGTACCTGTGCAGACATCTAACACCTTACTCGCCGGTTTGACATCACTGACCTTGACGGTTTCGCGTCGCCAACTCTTGTCGCGTTTGAGACTTAGCAGTGTGTTGAGAAAATCGTAATGACGCGCGATGACAGAAAATAGATTTTTTATCCGGTCTGCTTGCATAACCCTACATCCGTAGTTCCGCCCCAAGTTCCTGATTGAGACGTTCAACAACTTTGTCGTGAAGGGCATTGACGGCTTTGTCTGTCAAGGTTTCGGTTGCGGAATGATAGTTGATGGTATAGGCAAGACTCTTCTTCCCTTCCGGTACCTGTTCCCCCTCATAAACGTCGAACAGACGCACCGATTCTACGATATCTCCACCGGTCGCGTAGATAAGTTCTGTCGGCATATCTGACAATATTTCCTGATCTACGACAATCGCGAGGTCGCGTGCGACCTTTGGATAGATGGAGATTGGCTCGAAACGTTTGGTAAACACGGCAGTATCCACCAAGCTTTCAAAGTCGAATTCAAAGAGATACGCCTTATATGGTAAATCGTAATTTTCGAGAACCTGTGGATGTGCTTCTCCGAAAGTACCGAGCTGTCTATCCCCCAATAGCACCGCTGCATTTCTACCTGGATGGAAGGTTGGTAGGTCCGCCTTCTGCAGGGTGTAATCGGCAATACCGCACACTTCGAGTATCCCTTCCACGAGACCTTTGACATCGAAGAAATCCGGTTGTCGATACGGGTTGCTGTAGATGCCTTCGCCAATCTGTCCAGCGAGAATACCCGTAACGCGTTCCGGCTCAAGAGTCGCGGTTCCACCGTTTTCGTCATTGCCTATGAAGACACCTCCTATTTCAAAGAGTGCGATGGTATCTATCTGGTGATTGTGGTTGTGTTGTGCGTTCTCCAGTAGACTCGGCAGCAGTGTTGTGCGGAGCACGGACATTTCGGGGCTTAACGGATTTCGGAGTTTCAGCGTATCACGAAGCGGATCATTCGCATTCAACCGAATTTTGTCAAAGCAGTTCGGATCACAAAAACTGTAGTTCACTGCCTCCATCATCCCGGCGGCGAGGAGAAAACGCTTTATACGGTTGTGGACTTCTGTTTTTGGGTTCGGCGGTGGTACGGGAATATCGCCTTTGGGCAGTGTTGTCGGGATATTGTCGTAGCCGTAGACCCGCGCGATTTCCTCGATGAGGTCAATTTCGCGGGTAACGTCTGACCTGAACGTCGGTACAGTGACCTGATAAACATCTCCTGAAGTTTCTACATCAAAATCGAGACGATTCAGAATCTGCACCATTTCCGCCGTTTCAATTGTAGTTCCTAATACGAAATTGACGCGTTCGGGACGCAGTTGAATCCGGGTTAAGGGCTGCTGTCCCGGGTAGACATCAACGACACCTTCACAGGTGGTGCCCCCTGCCAACTCGGTGATAAGTTGCGCTGCACGGTCGAGGGCAGCGATGACTACGCCCGGATCGGCACCACGTTCAAATCTGTAGGAGGCTTCCGTGCTTATGCCCAACGCTTTTGCGGTAGCACGAACGCTTGACGGATTAAAATAAGCACTCTCCAATAGGACATCACAGGTCGTTTCTGTGATCTCGGAATCGTAGCCACCCATAATTCCAGCGAGGGCAACGGGCTTTTCGGCATCAGCGATGACGAGCATATCAGCGGTGAGTTCGCGTTCAACTTCGTCAAGCGTTATTAGGTGTTCACCTTCCGCTGCGCGACGCACGATGATACGGTTTTCGGCAAGTTTGTGATAATCGAAGGCATGAAGGGGTTGACCGTACTCCATCAAGACGAAGTTCGTAATATCGACAATGTTGTTAATAACACCGACCCCGACAGATTCAAGCCGTTGTTGCAGCCATGCAGGGGATTCTCCTACTTTAACACCTTGAATGACGCGTGCTGCGTAACGCGGACAGAGATCTGGGGCATCAATTGTCACGGAAGTGAGTTCTCTGATGTCGGTTTCGCTTTTCTTCAGGTCGATGCTCGGAAGTTTTAAAGGATTTCCAGTTTCCGCTCGGATTTCGCGAGCGACACCGATCAGACTGAGACAATCTGGACGGTTGGGAGTAATCTCAAGTTCAAACACGATTTCGTCTAATCTGAGAGCCTCTAAGAGTGGTGTACCGAGAGATGTATCCGCTGGCAATTCCATTAAACCGGCGGCATCATCGGAGAGTCCTAACTCCTTTTCAGAACAGAGCATCCCTTGCGAAGTTTCGCCGCGCAGTTTTGTGCTTTTGATTGTTAAACCGATGGGCAGTGTCGCTCCGATTGTAGCGACGGGGGCGAGCATGCCCTCTCGGACGTTTGGTGCCCCGCAAACGATCTGGAGTTCTTCCGCCTCGCCAACATCTACCTGACAAAGAACAAGTTTGTCAGCATTTGGATGCGGTTGAATAGAGGAAACACTGCCGACGACGACACCTTCCAGTCCGGCTCCGAGCTGCTTGACGGATTCGACCTCAATCCCTAACATTGTGAGTCGGTCGGCGAGTTCGTTTGCGGAAAGGTCAAAGTCGATGTAAGTTTTAAGCCAATTCAGGGTTACGTTCATGATAAAGTCCGTAAAGCATTCTAAGGTGAGCTAAAGTTGTACATGGGTCCGAAACAACTTTACAGACTTTAGCACACTTGCTAACTCTACGCGTTTCCTCCTTCTAAAACTGACGTAAGAAACGGAGATCGTTCTCATAAAGGCTACGAATGTCCGGGATACGGAATTGGAGGTTCGCTATCCGCTCCACCCCCATACCGAAGGCAAACCCCGTAACTTGCTCTGGGTCATAGTTCACGGCTTCAAACACCGCTGGGTCAACAGCACCCGCACCAAGGATTTCGACCCACCCGGTGCCACCGCAACTCCGACAGCCTTTTCCTTGACAGACGGCACAGGAAATGTCCATCTCTGCGCTTGGCTCCGTAAAAGGGAAGAAATGGGGACGGAAGCGCATCTGTGTCTGATCACCGAACATCTGTCGAGCAAATGAGGTTAGAATACCCTTTAACTCACTAAAGGTGGCGTGTGTATCCACAAGAAGCCCTTCCACTTGATGGAACATCGGTGTGTGTGAAACATCGTAATCCACCCGATAACATTTCCCCGGCACAATAATTCGGACCGGCGGTTTCTGGTTCTCCATCGTCCGAATCTGGACAGGCGAGGTGTGCGTACGCAAAAGGTGTCCATCCGTCAGATAAAAGGTATCGTGTAGGTCGCGAGCGGGATGATCAGCAGGCGTATTCAATGCATCGAAGTTGTAATGTTCAGTTTCAACGTCGGGTCCCGTCACCACTTCAAACCCCATTTGACGGAAGATCATCTCAATCCGCTCCAAAGTTTGCATCACGGGGTGTGCTTTTCCGTAAGCAGGCTTCCGTCCGGGAAGCGTGATGTCAACGGCTTCCGCCTCAAGTTGCTGTTCCTGCTGCTGGCGATGCAATGTCTGCGTCGCGGCTTCAAACGCTTCTGTGAGTGTAGCGCGGACTTCGTTTGCGAGTTTGCCAATTATCGGGCGCTCCTCTTTGGAAAGCTTACCCATGCCTTTCATGACATCGGTTAGTTTTCCCCTACGTCCGAAATACGTAATCCTGAGCGATTCAAGCGCGTCCGATGTTTGCACGGATTTCAAAGCTTCAAGAGCCTCTGCTTGAATCGCTTGTAATTCTGTTTTCATATTTTTAATTTCCCTTTAACCAACAACTAACAACCATAAAAAAATGCCTGTCACTTTGTCCCATAAGGTTGATTTCCTTATGGGGACGAAAGCAATAGGCATCTACTTCCGCGGTACCACCCCGCTTGGCAGATTTGTAAAATCTGCCCGCTTCATTATTTTTTTCAAACAGCTCCGGGATGAAATTCGGTAGTTGTTCTCAAAACCGTGCTTCCAGCCGATGGCACGGTCTCTCTGGTTGAGAGGTCTCAACTACTTACATAAAGCCCTTCATAGCATTTTATTTATTTTTTACGATATGCAAATTAGCGGCAGTTGTGTTAGCCTACCCTTTTGCGAGGGTAACAAGCTGCTCAAAACCAGCCTCGTCATTCACTGCGATGTCGGCAAGGACTTTTCGATCGAGTTCAATGCCAGCGGTTTTGAGTCCATGGATAAACCGACTGTACGTCAGCCCGTGCAACCTGGCGGCGGCGTTAATTCTTGCGATCCAAAGTCGCCGAAAATCGCGTTTCCGTGCCCGCCTATGTGCGTAGGCGTGGTTCCACCCTTTCTCTACCGCTTCTTTAGCGGTTCGCTTGAGGTTATTCCTGCCCCCGCGATAGCCTTTGGAATGCTTAAGTATCCGGCTACGGCGTTTACGGCGGACACTCCCTGTTTTTACTCGTGCCATTTAAATAAAGCTCCTATTGCGACCATCAATGTTATCAGTGATCGCATCCACAATTCACCCGGATACGCGCGTAGATACCGGGCGTTCACTGTTTATTTATGAATGAGGCGTTTCAAACGTTTCTCGTTGCTGGAATCAACAAGGGTTGCTTGTCGCAGTCTGCGTTTGCGCTTTGCTGATTTTGAAATGAACAGGTGTCCTGCATAAGCACGATTGCGACGAATTCTACCTTTTGATGTGAATTTGAAACGTTTCGACGCGCCTTTATGCGTTTTAATTTTCGGCATTAGAATATCCTTCCAGGGGTCGCGGCTACAAAAAAAGTGTCATGACCGGTAGGTCGCCCCTATAGAAAAGTACGGGAAGAAACACGAGTGCAACGACAGAAATATTACGCAGATTTCGGTGCGAGGATCATTGACATGATGCGGGTCTCCAAGCGTGGAGGTTGTTCCACATCAGCAAGTTCTCCAAGATCGTCTTTGAGGCGCGCGAGTAAATTCTTGCCCAGTTCGGTATGGAGCATCTCGCGTCCGCGAAATCGGACAGTTGCGCGAACCTTCCAGCCATTTTTGAGGAAATCCTCTACATGCCGTTTCTTGAACTGATAGTCGTGTTCGGCAGTATCTGGACGGAACTGCATTCCTTTCAGCACCACCTTCGTCTGTTTCTTTCGAGCCTCACGAGCGCGTTTGTTTTTTTCATACTGATACTTCCCGTAATCCATAATCTTACAAACCGGCGGGGTGGCGTTCGGTGAAACCTCGACCAAATCCAACCCGACCTCTTCGGCAAGTTTCATGGCATCGCGGGGAGACATGACCCCTAACTGTTTGTTCTCGTGATCTATCAGTAAAATCTCTTTGGCTCGAATCTGATAATTGGAACGACTCTGTCTTTCCTTCGTCCTCTGTGTACGTCTGCCTTTGTAGTGTATTTTTCACACCCCCAAGTAAAGGCGCTACCGCTACAGTGCGCCGCTTGCAAGCCCATGTTAATTGTAAAACACCGTTTGCAAGCCCATATTAAAACGAAAGCGACCAACTTATTCGTTGTGCTTCGGTATACAAGATGAACTCTATCTACAAAACGTTTTGTATCTATTCGGACGTTGTGAAGCGTGTCAAAAACGCTAGCTTCAACAGGTTCAGGAAATGACAAGCCAAGTATTGGATCGTCTGTCATTAGAAACCAGGCTTCCGAATGAGTTAACTAATTATACCATATCAGTAACAGAAATGCAAGTTAAAAAAAACCGATTGTCCACAAAGTCCGTAAAACAACCAATCCACCTGCTAATCCTCCAAAAACAACGATAAAACTGATACTGACGACAAGGGCAAGCCGGATAATCCGTTCGCCAAGTTCGGGTTGTTCACTTACCCACGCGCGCGCTAACCAGAAAGTTAACGCAACACTTACCAAGCTCAGGGTACACGCGCCTAAAACTGATAGCAAGATCCCTGAAAAGTCTACCATCTGTATCGTCTCCGGGATCGACCCATATTGGGAATAATGTCGGATGACTCCGATCAAAACTCCTCCCAAAATCACGATGAACCCTATAAAAACGATGATAGCTCTTTTAAAAGCGGTTCCCATATTTGATCCAATTTGTGATGCACTACAACCTCAATTCGTACTTTCAATTATATCACATTCCCGTTTAAATGGCAACTTTGCATGAAAAATGCTTGTTGGTTCCTAATTGACAGGACCATTAAAAATGTGCTATAATTGCCATATAAGGATGGGAAGTTTAGAACTCTGAGGTGCAGCATGTTTAGTGCCAATTTTCGGGATCCAGCGTATTTGGTTTTTTGTGCTCTGTTTTTTGGGTTAGTGGGTTTGTTTACTGCCCTCGCGGAGGAAGAGGGTGCTCCCGTGCAATTGGAAAGAATTGTTGTGACCCCTGGTCGGTTTACGATTTACGACGGCACCTCGGCAAGAATTTCCCTCTCTAAGGAGGCAATTGAGCGTTTTCCATTAATTGACAATGATGTCATGCGCGCGGGGCATGTTTTTCCTGGAGTGGTTTCGAGCGATTATAGCACGCGGTTCAGTGTCCGAGGTGGGGAAAAGGACGATATTTCGGTCAGGTTAGACGGGATGGAGCTCTATAACCCTTATCATCTTCAGGACTTTGGTGGTGCAGTCTCGCTGATAGGTCTGGAACTTGTTCAGAACACTGAGTTATTGATAGGTGGATTCCCCGCAGAATATGGAGAGAAGATGTCCGGTGTTTTTGACATCACGACAAGGACACCAAACACTGAAAAATTCGCTGCGAACTTTGGCGTAGATCTAATTAATGCGACTGCCGCCCTTGAGGGGCCTCTCACCGAAAAAGGGAGTTGGCTCCTGTCTGCCCGCCGTGGGTATATTGATCTGATTCTCATGCTCATGGATATCGACGAAAATTATAAGCCACAATACGCTGATGTCTATAGCAAACTGACGTATCAGGTGACACCGACAGATACAATCACACTCAATGGGTTATACGGTTGGGATAAAAATCGGATTCGTGTAGACGATGTAGACAATAATTTAGATTCCCAATACGACAATTCGACCGCTTGGATGAAGTGGCGGCGGACGTTTGGGAGTTCACATTGGACGGATGTGTTCGTTTTTGCTGGGACCTCCAGTCAGGATAGAACGACTGGGAAGGCGGATTTTGATAATCGAGATTTCCGGTTTTTCGGTACAAAAGCGGAACTTACGGCAAACTTTTTCGACAAGCATACCTTCCGTAGTGGTATTACATGGCGTTGGTTGGCTGCGCAGTATCAATACGATGTTCAGGAACGGCAGGCGGGTATAAATATCTATAAGCCGATTCTCGCTGATATTGATGGCAGCGGGAGTGAAGTGGATCTGTTTCTGCAGGATGAGTGGCAGCTGCATCCCAAGCTTGCACTCAATGTTGGTGGACGTTACCACTATCAGGATTATCGTGAGGAGGGTATCCAGCGTTATGAGGTCGGCCCGCGAGTGATGCTCGCTGTGAAACCGACGAACAACCTTACTCTAAGAGGGGCTTGGGGTATTTATCATCAACCGGTTCATCTGATGGGAGTCCCGGTAGAGGATGGCATTGAAACGGTCGGGCGAGCGGAGCGCGCCGTGCATCATATTCTCGGAGCCGAGTATACCCCTACCAGTCGTTTCTTAGTGCGTGTTGAAGGATATTACAATACCTTTGATAATCTTGTCGGACGGCTCCGTGAGTTTGGGCGACAGAATCAAGTTTTTGACTCACCTGAATCTGCCGATGCCAGAGGTGTGGATATCTTCATGACGCATGCAGTTTCAAATCGATTGACGTGGACACTCGGCTATGCATTCGGTATCGCTGAAGAGATCGCTAATGGAATCAAACGTTTCCGTCAATATGATCGGCGACATTCTTTTGCTGTCAGTAGTAGTTATCAGTTTGCACCGACGTGGCACCTTTATCTGAGTTGGCGTTTCCATACGGGTGAACCGAGAACCCCGCTGATTCATAGGGGAGTCGGGTTACCCAATGGCGGTATCACTTGTGATCGGCAGTTTGGTGATGTGCACTCGGCGCGTATGCCTGCATATCATAGTCTCGATTTTCGTATGACAAAACGGAGCCCCTATCGAAGGTGGGAGTTGTCTTGGTACTTCCAGATTTTGAACTTGTATAATCATGCGAATCTGGATCAGTATGCCTTTAGTGAAGTCCGCGACGAGGAGACGAATGCTATTGTTGAGTGTGCTATTGAGGAAGAGCCTCTCTTCCCAATTGTTCCCACATTGGGGGTTACAGTAACCTTCTGAGGGCATAGGACTGTAGCCTCTTCTTGTAGGAACAACCTCCGAGTTGTAACTTTTTTCTAAATGACGACCCTATCTGTTGCTTTATAAACCTCGCCGACCTTTAAGAAAAGTAAAATGTTCAAGCGTATTAAAAAAGCACTCAAGAGAAGCTGGCGACAGTATATTAGAAGTTTTCGGGATCGAAAGCTGCCGAAGGTCGCGCCCAGCGTCGCAGAAGCGATCCTTCCGTTGGAATCGGATACGTACACGATCGCGCCTGATCAGCTCAAAGACATGATGGACAAAGATGTCCACTTCGTTTTGTTAGATATTCGAGAGGAGTGGGAATATCAGATGGTTCACCTTGACGGTGCTATGTGGATTCCCTTCGGCGAGCTGCCGAGGCGTTGTGGCGAAATTACGCCAGGCGTTGAGGTTATCGTCTATTGCCATTGGGGTATGCGGAGCCTTGATGCGGCGTTCCTTTTGCAACAACTCGGTTTTAAATCGACAAAGAGTTTAGTCGGTGGTATTGATCGGTGGGCGCAGGAAATTGATACGCAGATGCTGCGATATTAATCGCGAAGTAAAGCGGACTTTAGGGTAAACAAGGACGCTGTCTACGATTCTGTTTTGAAATCTTGGCTCTGAAGTTCGTATTTCTGCATCCGGTGCTGCAGTTTGCGCCGCGAAATACCAAGCAATTTTGCGGCTTGAATTTGATTCCCGTTGCTTTTTGCTAACGCACTACACACATATTCCTTGATAATTTCATCAAGGGACACCCCTTCTTCCGGTATATCGAACTCGACATCAGTCGTAGGGAGTGAAGTGTCTAAAATTTCTGGCGGCAATTCGTCTTTGTCAATCACCTCATTTTCTGAAAGCACAAAGATCCGGCGAAGGTAATTTTCCAATTGTCGGATATTACCGGGCCACTGATACCGCCTGAGTGCGGACATCGCTTGTGGTGTGACCTGTTTAGGTTGTGCCTCTACATATTCGTTGCTGAATTTCTGGATGAGAAAATCTACCAACAGTGGAATATCTTCTGGATGGTCTCGAAGTGGTGGAACGTGGAGCGGGATAACATTTAGACGAAAATAGAGGTCGTCACGAAACGAATCGTCTCGAACCGCTTGAACGAGATTTTTATTTGTCGCAGCAATCACACAGACATCTACTTTTATGCTTTCAGTGCCACCGATTCGGCGTATCTCGCGTTCCTCTAAGACGTGCAGTAGTTTACTTTGTGTTTGAATCGGAAGGTCTCCGATTTCATCAAGGAAAAGTATTCCGCCGTTTGCAACCTCAAAAAGTCCCTTTTTCTGTTGTGCAGCGTCTGTAAAGGCTCCCTTTTCGTGTCCAAAGAGTTCACTTTCGATGAGGGTATCTGGGATGGCACCGCAGTTTACGGCGATGAAGGGTTTGTTTTCTCGCAGTCCGTGTTTATGAAGTGCACGTGCAATCAGGCTTTTTCCGGCACCTGTTTCGCCAGTGATGAGAACTTGTGTAACACCACGGTGCAAAATCCGAGCCATATTTTTCAAGAGCTCCTGCATTTTCTCGCTTTCACCCACGATTTCATCAATCTGAATTTCCGGTCTTGGGTCATCGCTTTCACCTTCGGGACTACGGAGCGCACCGCGCGTTTCTAACGCGTGTTTCACTTCCCGTTTCAGGACTTCAATTTGGATCGGTTTCTCAAGATAGTAGAACGCACCTTCGTGCGCGACAAGATTAACGGCATCATTCAGCTCCGCGTACGCTGTCATGATAAGCACAGGCAGATCTGGATCCGTGCGCTTTATTTCACGAAGCAAGTCTCTGCCCTCAAACCGTGAAGACATCCACATGTCGCTGATAACGAGATCGAACATCTGTTTCTCTAAGTTTTCAAGGGCGGCTTTGCTGTCTCCAACGATTTCAACTGTGTATCCTTCACGTTTCAAAATGCGCTGTAAAATTGTTAGTTGGGCTTGATCGTCGTCTACAATCAGTATTGATGCCATCGTCTTAGCTCTCCTTAGTTTAAAGTTTAAACCGGAAATTTATGGGAATTATCCTCACTCAGCGGGAGACTGATTTTGAAAACGGTTCCCATTCCCATTTTGCTTCGGACTTCAATTTTGCCTTTATGGGCAGTGATGATTTGGTGTGAAACGGCAAGTCCCAGTCCTATGCCTCCGGTAGCGTCCTTCGTTGTAAAATATGCATCGTAAATCTGTTCCTGAATTTCTTCTGGAATACCAATGCCAGTATCTCGGATTTCGATCACTGCGTCTTTTGTATCTTGCTCTATCGTTTCAGTCAGGGTGGTTATATAGATGCTACCGCCTTTCGGCATTGCTTGGATACTGTTTTGCACAAAGTTAAATATAGTCTGCCGCATTAAGGCTTCATCTAACGGGACATCCGACAGATTTTCATCGTAGTTTCTGATGACCTGAACTTTGGCTTCTTCGGCGATGAGTGTGAATTCCGCTAAAACTTGCTCTACAAGGGCGTTAAGATTTACCGGTTCTACATTTAATTTTCTCGGTCGATTTAAAGTAAGGAACTGCTCTGAAGTGTGCTTCAGCTCCGTTATTTTTTGGTCGACGATCTCTAAAAGTTCTTTCGCTTCTTCAATGTCGTCTTGACTTACCTTTTGTTGTGAGAAAACAGATTTCAGATGTTGAGCAGTCATCCCGATAGAATTAAGCGGGTTCCGAATTTCGTGTGCCACACCAGCGGCAAATTGCCCTAAAGCAGCGATCCGTTTTGAATGAGAGTCCCGTAGTTGCCACAGCATCCGTGCGAGATTGTAAGTTGCCCTTCCGATTTCATCTGATGAATAAACCTCCTGAGGTGATAAATCTCCGCTTTCCGCGCTCTGAATAATATGAGTCATCCGCTCTAACGGCTTCATAATTAGGTGATTTGTCGTTAAATCGATCAGAATCACGAGCAGTGCCCCAACAATTACAATCAATATTGCGTGCATGAGCAATGAATATCGAATTGACCTGCCAATATAAGGAACATCGAAAAGTACTTGTATGTAGCCGGTTAATGCTTTTTGAATCCACAAAGTTTCATCTTGCTTCCATAAATTATAAACCTCACCTTTTTCCTGATCTGTCATTCGCCAGCGTCTACCTTTTTCCTCGGTTATCACTGGATCCTCTGGCACATAGACCTCTTCACCAAAGGCTCTTACCCAGACCTCATACGGCAGCGTTCCGGCATCGAGTTCACCAAAGGCTCTTACCCAGACTTCATACGGCAGCGTTCCGGCATCGAGTCTTGGTTCGTATGGGAAATCGATTGGCTTCAACTCAATTGACTTTGGTCCGGTCAAAACGGCAATATATTTAATAACAATAGCCGTTGCGTTCTGTCCCTCAACAGCGTATATGGTCGCGCCTTTTGTTTCGATTTGCTCAAAATCCGCTGAATCAAGATTTATATCACCGGTATCTTTACCGGCGAGCAGACTCGAACGAATACGGGTATCATTTAAGGAGACGTGGATATTCAGCACATTTTGCATATCCGGATGTTCACGCTTCAGTTTATTCAGCACTTGATCTAATCGCTGTGCATCAAACACCTTTGTGGTTTCGATCTCCATCTCAACAGCATCAAGGATAGCGTTTTCAGCGATTTTCCTCAGTTCAGCACCACGTTCTGCGCCCAAGGCGTGAAGCGCATTCATATCATTTCGGACCCGGATGCTATCAAAAAGGTAAAACGCCATAAGGATCGCGATGACAGAAAGGTTGATAACGAGGGAGTATTTCCATTGGAGTCGCATTTTAACTCATAACCCGTTGCACTGCCTTTTTCCACTGCGCGAGTTTTTCGTTACGTTGCTTTGCGTCTATTTGTGGTGAAAATACATGACTTTTAAGAGGATTACCATCAAGTGCTGCTTGCGCGGCTCGATTCGCTTCTAATTCTTCAACGTTGTTCCACATACCGGTTGTGATACCAGCGAGATATGCAGCACCGAGACCTGTTGATTCTATCTGTGCTGGACGTTCTACGTTTATCCCCAGGATGTCCGCTTGGAACTGCATGAGAAAATTGTTCGCGGCTGCCCCACCATCAACACGTAATCCATCAAGGGTCATCTCTGCGTCGGTTAACATCGCACTGACAACATCCGCGGATTGATACGCAATTGACTCTAAAGTCGCGCGGACAATCTGTTCACGGGTGCTTCCTCGTGTTAAACCGAGAATGGCACCGCGCGCCTCAGCGTCCCAGTGTGGCGCGCCGAGTCCAGTGAAGGCAGGGACAACAAAGATACCACCTGAATCTGGTGTATTGATGGCAATTTCTTCCGTTTCTACTGCAGCCTCAATAATCTGAATGCCATCTCGGAGCCATTGGACAGCAGCACCGGCAACGAATACGCTCCCCTCCAACGCGTAGACAGGATTCTCATCTAAACTACAGGCAAGCGTTGTCAGTAACCCCGTTTTTGTTGTTATTTTTTCGGCACCTGTGTTGAGCATAAGGAAACATCCAGTGCCGTAGGTATTTTTCGCCATGCCAGGTTCGGTGCACAATTGACCGAAGAGTGCTGCTTGTTGATCTCCAGCGATGCCAGCGATTGGAATGCCATCTAAGGATATATTTTTACCGAAGGTTTTGAGCCAAAAATTGCGGTAGAAATTTGCTGTACCGAAGTTGCTTGCAGAGGGACAGACTTCGGGTAAAATCGCTTTCGGGACGTTCAAAATTTCTAAGAGGGTTTCGTCCCATGAAAGTGTATTGATATTAAAGAGCAGCGTACGCGATGCGTTCGTGTAGTCGGTTTTATGGACTGTGCCATCTGTTAATTTCCAAAGGAGCCATGTGTCTACAGTACCGAATGCGAGTTCCCCGCGTTCTGCACGTTCTCGGGCACCGCCAACGTGGTCGAGAATCCACGCGACCTTTGTTCCAGAAAAGTAGGCATCTATTACGAGTCCCGTTTTCGCTTTTATCTCTTCGGCAGCCCCCTCTTTTTCGAGGAGAGCGCATCTGTCTGCGGTGCGGCGACACTGCCACACAATTGCAGGATGGATCGGTTTTCCTGTTTGCCTATCCCAAACAAGGGTGGTCTCGCGTTGATTTGTAATTCCGATGGCAACGATATTCAGTGCGTTTTCTTCTGCAAAAAGTGCGTCTATTGCTTGTAAGGTGGCATTCCAGATTTCGTCTGGGTCGTGTTCTACCCAACCGGGTTCGGGATAGTATTGTGTGAATTCTTGGTACCCTTGTGCGATGATGTTCCCCTGTACATCAACGAGGAGGGCAGTCGTACCTGTGGTGCCCTGATCGATTGAAAGGATACAAGCGGTATTCGACATGCTATGAGTGCTGCTCCTGGCGTGTTTTTTTAAGGATAGCACCGACTCGAAAAAAAATCAAGGTGAAAAGTTGACATCAAGTCTGTTGTGCTGCTATACTATATTATCATATTTTGAATGTATTGTAGCACTATAAATTACACGGAGCCATTTTCGTTCTCTCGGTAGGTATCATAAGAAGTTTAGCCACTTTATTTGCTGCTATTAGACGGATCCCTGGGTTTCCAAAACAGAGTTACGCGGGGATGAACGGGAGGGTTCTACGCTTTAAAAAAATTAGTGATTGAGTAAGATTATTGTTGTGAATGTAAACAAATTTCCAATAGTTCAGAGAGGAGTAAGCGTTGTGAAAAAAGCTTTGCTTTGTGCGCTTGTAGTATTCTGCTTTGCTGTGTATCATAGTGATGCCCAGATTCAGTGGGATGCTGCAAAGTTTATGCCGTTGTCCGAGGTGGAACCGGGGATGAAAGGGAAAGGCTACACGGTGTTTTCTGGGACGACGGTGGAAGAATTTGATTTTGAAGTTGTAAGTATTGAACACAACTATTTCCCGGATTGGCACGTGATATGGTGTAGAGGTCTCAGCGACAACTTTAAACGCACCGGTGTCGCAGGTGGCATGAGCGGTAGTCCAATGTATCTTAATGGGCGGCTCATAGGTGCCCTCTCACTCGGGCATTTCAATCAGCGGGAGCATGCCAATCTTTTTGGTGTCACACCGATTGAATTGATGGTTAACGTTGCAAAGTGGGGTATGGAACCCAATCTCAGCTATGAAGGCTCGCAACTCTTTAATCTCGATGCTGCTGCGATACAAGGATATGGACTGGATATGGGACCCTCTCTGCTTCGCGACGGTAAAATTGCCCAGACACCGCGCAGTTTTGATGAAGCACGGTTTGAAGGCGTTTCCAGCCCCCCTGCCCGAACACGACCTGCGGAGTTGTTAAAGCCTCTTGCACTTCCACCACTAAACCCAGAACTCATGCGGTTTGTCAAACCGATTTTTGACAAATTCAATTATACCCCTGTTCAAGCTGCAGGCGGTGGAGGTCGCGTTAAGGAATCACCGGTTGAGGAAGGGCAAATAATCGGAATGGAGTTAATTCGCGGTGATGTTCCCTTCTTTGGCTACGGTACTATCACTTATGTAGATGGGAATGAGCTGCTCGCTTGGGGGCATGGCGATGGGCAAGAAGGTAATGTCAACCTCCCTCTTTCTGGAGGTTATGTCCATTTTATTATGCCGAGCCGTTCCCGTTCGTTCAAATACGCAGCAGCGACACAGCCTATCGGGACCTTAGTGCAAGACAGAGAGACTTCAATCGCTGCTATTATCGGGAAACATCCGAGCTATATTCCCGTCAATGTTAATCTTCAAACGAGCGATGGGAAACAACATAAAAGATATTATGAAGTGATGCGCCACAAGGGACTGTCACCGTTTGGCATTGGTACAGGGGTATGGTTCCTTTTGGATTCGCTTGAATTCTATTTCGGTGACCATACAATGAACGTGGAAGCGACCATCACCTTGAAGGAGCACCCCGACCTCAAAACTCGTGAGTTGGTTTACAAGAATATCTATTCTTCCAGTTTTTCACCGGGACTTGCTGTCAGACAGACAGTCGTGACACCAATATCACAGTTACTCAACAACCCCTATACAAAGGTTCAGGTCGAGGATGTCTCCTTTGATGTGAAAGTAGAGGATAAGCGGCGAACGGCGAGAGTCCAGAGCCTCCAAGTGGATAAACTCCGCTATCGTCCTGGGGACACTGTTGAGGTCGAAATAACGCTGCAGCCCTACCTTGAAGCACCTATTGTGCAGACAGGAACGATTACGATTCCTAAAGATGTACCAGATGGGCTTGTCACGCTCTTAGCTACCAATGCCAACTTTCACGAAATTTGGCAGCGTAACAGGGCACCGCTGAGTTTCCGCCACAGGAACATCAACCAATTAGTTGAATTGTTGCAACGCGGCGAAAACAATACGAATATTATTATGGAACTCTTTGTACCTGAACCGGGGCTCACCGTTCAAGGTAAAGAATTCGCGCATCTGCCGCCTTCAGTTATGTCTGTTATGAACACCGCGAAGCAAATCGGCAATAGTGGATATACAACAGGCACAACGTTGCATATCGACAAGACACCGACAGACTATGTTATTTCTGGAAGTGGCATCATTCGGTTCGTTGTGGATAGGAACGCAGAGTAGTGCCGAAAACGGAGTAGAGAAATCTCGCGCGATAGCACCCGGAAGCACAAATACCTCATTCAACAATGCGGTTGGACGCTTAATCCTACTATAAAAACTTAAATTTGGTGGCTTGCAAACTGCAAACATTAATTGACAAGCCTCGCCTAAATAACCCTACAGGAGGGTATTTTCAATGCGCCGTGTCATCTCCTTTTGGAGTCTTATTTTAACCATCTTTATTTACGCAAATGTTGCATCCGCAGTCAAAACCTCTTTATGGGAACAGCAAAACCATGCGGATTTTGAGGCTGGCAAACCCAAAGGACTGTCATTTACAAGTACCGGAGATGTTATGTTGTCTCCGAAAATTGATTCTTTCACCAAACTGAAAGAGACTCAGGTTTGGGCACTTGTGGAAGATTCAGCCGGAAACCTCTACGCTGGTACTGGGAATGAAGGGAAAATCTATAAAATTGCTGCCAATGGTGACGAGGCCGAGCTTTATTACAATTCGCCTGAAGTTACCATTTACAGTCTCGCTGTTGGACCCGACGGGGCACTCTACGCTGGTACCGGACCCGATGGGTTAATTTACAAAATCACTGATGCTACAACACCGCCGACAACACTTCTGAATGAGGGCGACAAATATGTATGGGCGTTGCAGTTTGATGCTGACGGCAATCTCTACGCAGCGACAGGCACCGATGGCAAGATTTACAAAATTACACCCGATGGTGAGTCGAGTGTTCTATTTGATGCCGAAGAAAAAAATATAATGACCCTTCTCTTACACGAAAACGGTTTCTATGCCGGTAGTAGCGACAACGGTATTATCTACCATATTATGGACGATGGTACTGCCAAGGTCATCTATCAAGCGAAAGAGAAAGAGGTTCGCGCTCTTGAAATGGATACCCAAGGTAACCTCTACGCGGCAGTTGTTACATCCCAGCCTGCTGAGCCCTCAAGGGGACGCCGTGATTCAAGCGGCCCCCCAACACCTTCTGGTCCGCCACCACCGGGTGGAAGGGCACCCCAGGAAAACAAATCTAACATCTACAAAATTCGTCCGGACGGAACTGCCATTTCAGTTTGGAATTCGCCAGAGCCGCTTATCTTGGCTATCGTCCTTGAAAGTGACTCACAAATCTTGGTGGGCACCGGAGATGAAGGGAAACTTTACCGCGTCAATCCGATGAGTGGAGACTCTGTTGAAGTTGGCAAGTGCTCAGCGAATCAGGTTGTGGCGATACACCAGAAAGAGGTAGATGGGAACACCCGGACGCTCCTCGCGACTGGTAACCCGGGTAAACTTTTTAACCTCACGGCAACTTACGTCAAAGAAGGAACCCTTGAATCAAAGGTTCACGATGCCAAAACCCTGTCCCGTTGGGGAAAACTCTCCTGGGAAGGTGAGATGGCAGAAGGAACCGCAGTTGCCTTTTCGACCCGCACCGGTAACACTAAAAAACCGGATGATACATGGAATGAATGGTCTGATGAACTCACGACAGCAGAAGGCTCCCAGATTCCAAATGCGGATGCTCAGTACATCCAATGGCGCGCCAAGTTCACTACCAGCGACACCGCGCAAACACCCATCTTGAAAAAGGTCACCCTTGCTTCTGTGCAGATGAATGTTGAACCGCGATTTACCAGTATTGAGGTAAATGATGGCACTGGCGGTGGAAACCAGGAGGCAGGACGACGGTCTTCTGGTGGGAACTTAGCACCGCCAAGCAGGCGCGGGGGAGATAGTGGCGGATCCAGCGGTGGCGGCGACGCACCTTCTAAAAAGTGGAAAGTGAGTTGGAAGGTTGAGGACGCAAATGCCGATACACTTCAATATACGCTCTACTACAAGGCTGTTGATGAGGATAATTGGCGTCTCCTGAAAAAGGAATTGTCCAGTGCAAATTATGAATGGGATATCACCACCGTCCCAGATGGACGCTACACCTTAAAAGTCGTGGCATCGGATAAACTTAGCAATCCAGTCGGATGGGCGAAATCAACTGAGAAGATGAGTAAACCCCTTGAGGTGGACAACACGCAACCTTCTATCGGGGAAATCCAAGTCACTGCTAACGGTGATGGTACATATAAGATTGCCTGTGACGTTACGGATATGACGATGCCGATCCAGAAAGCCGTCTATAAGATTGATAGTGATGAGCACTGGAAGGCGATTTTCCCTGAAGATGGTATCTTTGATTCCAAACAGGAGAAGCTTTTACTCGAAACCGGTGAACTCCCTGAAGGTGCACACACGATTACCATTCAGGTAACGGATAGAGCGCAGAATATGGCAGTGAGCCGTGGAAGTTTCTAATAGGTTTTAGCGAATCGTAGGGCGGGTTTCAAACCCGCCCTATTTTTTTGTGACCCTCTCAATTGATCTATAAACGATGTCCAGTAGGGCATTTAACTCTGAGATTGAAATTTGCAACGGAGGCATCAGCACGATGGTATTGACGAGTGGTCGAAGTATTGCTCCACGGGTGAGTGCCTCTTTACAAACCCGGATACCCATCTTCTCTTCAAACGGATAAGGTATGCGGGTCTCTCGGTTTTCCATTAATTCTACGCCCGCGGCAAGTCCACACACACGCACATCGCTGACATGTGGGAGTTCATAGAACTCTTGGAGCCGGTTTCTGAAATGTTCAATCTTCGGTTGGAGTTGATATAGGAGATCCTCACGCTCGAAAATGGTAATGTTTGCTAATGCCACAGCACATGCCAAAGGATTACCGGTGAAGGTGTGACCGTGGAAAAAGGTCTTGAGGTCTTTATATTCACCGAGGAAGGTGTTATAGATTTCATCCGTCGTTAACGTCGCTGCGAGGGGAAGGTAGCCCGCGGCGAGCCCTTTTGCTGTGCATAAGAGGTCGGGTGTAACGCGGTCATGCTCGCATGCCCACATTTTGCCTGTGCGTCCAAATCCAGTCATCACTTCATCAACAATGAGAAGTGTTGCCCGCCGCTTTGCTAATGCAGCGAGTTCCTTTAGAAACCCTCTCGGCGAAATAAGCATGCCACCTGCTCCTTGAATGAGAGGCTCTAAAATAATGCCCGCAATCTGGCCTCCATGCTCGGAAAAGGCGCGTTCGACCGCATTGAGCCAATGGGTTTTAACTTTGGAGTCGTTATCAGAGGCGTTCACAGTATGAGAGGAACGGTAGGGTTCAGGGGCGGATACGCGGATACTTTTGAAGAGGAGGGAATCAAAGGTGTTATGAAAGCTGTCGATGCCACCTACACTCATAGCACCTATCGTGTCGCCATGGTACGCGTTATCGAAATGAATAAACAGTTTGCGTTGCGACTCACTCTTATGTTGCCAGTACTGATACGCCATCTTCAAGGCGACTTCAACAGCAGTTGAACCGTTGTCGGAGTAGAACACCTTGTTCAGTCCAGTTGGCGTGATTTTCACCAGTTTTTGTGCAAGTTGAATCGCGGGGAGGCTGCTGTACCCAAGCAGGGTGGTGTGTGCAATTTTATCCAGCTGCGTCTTGAGTGCGGTGTTCAATTCCGGGTGGTTATGTCCGTGAACGTTTGTCCACATCGAAGCGATGCCATCAATATATCGGTTTCCATCAATATCGATGAGATAACACCCCTCGCCACGTTCAATGATGACTGGATCCTCCGTCAGCCAATCTTGCATCTGCGTGAACGGATGCCAGAGGTAACGCTTATCCCAAGCGACAAGCGTTTCTTTATTGATCATAGCCTATAGCATAGCTGCAAGTTCCATTAGCCCTTCAATTTCGCGTAGTGGACTGGCGGTTCCAGGCCGAGTTCATTGTAAGTCCCTGTTTTCGGAACGATAATTTCAAGCACTCGGTTCCGATAGTGTGTATAGAAATCCTCCGGTTGTGCTTGAATGGGAAAGATATTTGTAAAGCCATTAGGGAAGGAACTGGCACGTCCGACAACGTTTTCAAACCGCGGATCCTCCATTTCACCTGTTTTAGGATTCACAGGGAGTTGCGTCTGGACCGTCACAGTGGTTTCAGGTGTGGGTGTAGTGTCTACGGCAGCGTATGGAGAGCTTAAATGGACTTCGTAGTCGTAGTGCGGCATTCTATCGGGAAGATTGAACGTTTCCTTCATCGAAGAATTGGGTACCCATCGTGGGAATTCAATTTCGATTCGATAGTAGTCCGCCATTTCTGAGACCTGATTAATCATTCCGTAGCGTCGGTATCGTTCCTTTATATCATCGGCGTAAATTGCGCCATCTACATCTACTGCTCCGGGAACCGTTGTCCGTTGTGCTGAGGGATCCGTAACCAGAGCAGAACGCGCGCCGATTAGCAGCGGTGTCGCAACAAGTGACAAGAACCAACCGTAGAACGCTGCACCGTAACGTGGTTGTTCTTCCGTTGCGCTGAAGTCGTCTTTAAACCGGTAAATACCCTCGGTGACTGCGATAACGACCCCGAGGAAAATCATTAAGTTCCCTCTGCTTGAGAAAAGGTCGGGAGTTTGTCCTTGGAACCCAAGAAAGAAAAGGATTAGCGGGTAGAGTATCAGGTTAAGTAGGCTATTAATACCTGTGGATACAGCGGCACTAAAAATACGCGTGTTTCCTGCCATCTCTTCAAGCCGCGCTTTGAATTTTGCTGAGAAAGCACCAAGGATAGGCTGTCCAAGTAGTGCTAACAGATTGAACGGGGTGCGGAGTTTTGAATCTGGTTGCTCTGGTATTTGTACAAATTCTTCTGGGATACCCTGCTGCTTTCCTTGTTTGGTTTTTCCTGCCTCTTCGGCTCCGCCATCCGCGGCTTCTGGTTTAACGAAAGTCTCGAAAAATTTACGGTTTATCTCAATATACGATTCCCATTCGGCTGGGACATCGCTCTGCATGGAGATCGCGTCAACAGGACACGCGGGTTCGCACGCAGCGCAGTCGATACACACATCTGGGTCAATGTAAAGTTGGTTTTCGCCTTCGCTGGTATGTATACAGTCCACGGGACAGACATCAACGCATGCGGTGTCCATTACGTCAACACACGGTTCACAGATTATGTAAGCCATCCTTCCCTCCTTTTTGTAGATGCTTCCATATTAAGTATACCACAATTAATTGACGATGGCAAGGAAATATTTCTATTTTTCGCGGTTTGACAAATGGGGTAATAGTCGCTATAATGGTGTAGAAACTAAGATCGACAAGGCAGACCAGATGTTCAAAGAACCCGAAGATTTTATTGTTGAAGAATTGCCACTTTATGAACCCTCTCAGTTGGGGACGCATACCTTTTTTGCGATTCGGAAACGCAATTTGACGACGCTGGAAGCGATTAACAGAATCGCACGCGACTTACAAGTGCAAAGTCGGCAGTTCGGTTATGCCGGGTTGAAGGATAAGAACGCAGTCACAACACAGGTCTTGTCCGTTGAAGGTATAACACCGGAACGGGTTCTGAAGGTTCAACAATCGGATATTGAGGTCCTATGGGCGGAGCGGCATACACATAAATTACGAGTGGGTCACCTCCGCGGCAATCGGTTTGAGATAACCCTCCGTGATATTCCGCACGATGCATTGCCTTTTGTCGAAAAGGTACTGACACGATTGGTGACCGCAGGTGTGCCGAATCGCTTCGGGTCGCAGCGGTTTGGGAATAAAAACGATTCACATCTGATCGGAAAGGCGTTGGTGAAGGCGGAGTGGGAGGTGGTTGTCCGTTACATGATCACAGATGAAACGCTACAGGTTGATGATGTGGCACGGCGGATGCAACGGGAATTGGCACGGAAACCTGTCGAAAGAGTGGTATCCTCCATTCCACATCGGCTTCGGAAGTTGTTTTTGTCGGCGTATCAGGCGTATCTCTTTAACCGTGTCTTGGAGCGGCGAGCTCCCGATTTAGGCACACTCCTTGACGGTGATATTGCTGTGAAGCATGATAACGGTGCTCCCTTTCTCGTTGTGGATGCTGCCGTTGAGCAACCGCGGGCGGAGGCGTTTGAAATCAGCCCATCGGGTCCGATCTTCGGATATAAGATGCGTCTACCGGCTGGCGATGTGCTCACGTTGGAGACATCGCTCCTTGCTGATGAAAGGGTTCACCTTAAAGACTTTCGTAAGGTTGTCGGTATTCGGTTACCCGGAACGCGTAGGCCTTTGCGAATGTCGATGCAGTTGCACGAAATATCTGCTGTTGATAATGCGGGGGTACGTCTCAGTTTCACGCTGCCTGCGGGTGGGTATGCGACGGTGGTATTAGAAGAACTGTTGTCTAATATGTAGTCTTTGAGTCGTATGCCGTTACCACTATTTCTGAGGATTTCAATTTTCAGAAGCGGTGCGCTTGGCTCTCTGATATCTGTAAAACGTCCATGCACCCGACGCAAGTAGCACGACTAACAATACGATAAGACCGATATTGAGGAGATAGCGTCCACGATTCATCTGCCACAGTCGCTGGCTTGCGAGTTCAGCAGCAGTGCTCCCTTTTTGTGCTTTCGTTTTTACCTCTTCCCAATACCGTTTTGCGAGATCAGGTTGTCCGTGTTGCTCCGCAAGTTTCGCTGTAACGACAAGATAGGTGACATCCTGAACGTCTTGTTTTTCTACGGCATCAGCGAAGGAGCTGAGGAGTAAGACTGTTAGATCAGGAGACATTTGTGGAAAATCTGGCGTGAGTTCAATCCCATTCTGAAAAGCGGTGACAGCCCCTTGATGGTTCTGTCGGTCAAATTCGATTTGTGAGACTTCAAACCACGTCCGTTTAATGAGTTCCAGCGGTTGTGAGATGTCGGTATAGCCATCAAATGTGAAAGTCGCCGATCCATAATTCAGATCACCCTGTTTTACAGCGAGTGTGTAGGTCTCACCAAGTTTCAGTAAACCCGAATCTTTCCACTCGTCGAAGCGATAGGTTCCATCTGCTTTGATAGTCTGTTGATGTGTTGTGCCCTCAATCCAAACGACAGTACCATCAACGGGTTCACCGGCGACTCCTGTAACACTGCCGTGAATAGCAATAGGTTCAAGTGCCCAACCGATATAAGCAGCCTCCCCAAGGACTAACTGCAATTCAACAGTCTTCGGTGGTGGGATAAGGTACCCCGTTTTCTTCACAGATACTGTAGAGGTCCCCTGTTTCAGATTCTCCGTGATGAGTTTAGGTGTGTTTCCGACTTCTACATCGTTGATGGAAATTTCTGCGCCTTCGGGAAACGTCTCAATCTTAAGTGCCGGGCTCAATTTAAGCAGTGCAGCTTCAACATCGCCCGTGGGTGCGAGAATTCCGTCCATAAAATCGGGATTCTCCCGCAATAATTCGTAACTTTCGATGATGCTCAGCTGCCGATTATCGTTTGTGTCGGTTGTATCTGTGGCGAGAGCGTCATGGAGTTGCTGAAGAAGCACTGTTGGATCCGCTGTCTCTGCCGACTGGATCACGTTTAGTGCAGCGGTTCCGAGTATCTCACGGTTTGCATAGTAAGCACTTAAGTTTGTATCTGCTGTGTAACCGTCAACAATAACAATGGTGTTCCTTCTTTCAGTCTCTCTCAACCATTGGTTAAGGGTGACATCTTGGATCTCCTGCTCATCCTCTGAAGTTAGCAGGTGCATTGTGTTCATACCCCTCGGTTTGGTAACCATTCCGTGGTAGAGAAGGATAAGGGTGTCCTGACTCCCGGTTTGTCTCCCGACCTCTTGAAGCATAGCGTGGATTTCGTCAGGTGTCACGCTATCGCCTTCGATACGATGGACCTGCTCGCTTGGCACTTGTCCGCGCGTGGTTAGGAGTTCAATGAGCGTGTTCACCCGTTCGTGTGCGCGTGCCTCCGGCGTTGCGTCCACAATTAGCCAATGGGTCCCGGAATCAACCGAGAACGCTGGTGCTAACGCACCGGTGACCAATACAACACAAGTAACAATAAAGGGAAAAATGGGGTTCCGCTGTGACATATTTTTATTCCGAGAATTGCGTTTAAGAACATTCTAACGTATTAGTCTAACAGAAATTCGAGACGATTGCAAGAAAAAAGAACCTCTTTCGATGTTAAAATGTCTAAACTTTTAATGAAAAGTTGCGTCAAAATATTATAGATAAGGTCTTTTTGACGGGACTCGTAAGTTAAAATTTGCTGTTAAAAAAATTAGAAATATGTCTTGCATTAAAGCATGCGGTTTTAAATCCTTAAACTTCATGAAAGCACATATATAAGCTAAGCGTCGGAATGGACAAGGAGATGTTAATGATTCACGGGAAGATTAAGTTCACTGTTTTGTCAAAACTCACGGGTTTCCAGAACCTGCTCTTACAACAGACGCGGCGTGCGAGACACCAAAGCATGCTGTTAAAAGCGATCTTTATTGTTCAGTTTGCGGTCGTTTTTTGTGTCAGTGCCCAACAACCTATGGATGAGGTTGATTTATCGCAGCCTTTGACCCTTGAACAATGTATTCAGATAGGTTTGGAAAAATCGACAAGTATGCGAAACGCTCGGTTAAATCTCGCTATACAGGAGCTTCGAGTAAAAACCGCGCGCGCTGACTACTTTCCACGTGTTTTTTCAAATGGCAATTACGATTTTTCTGACCGAATTGATTTCGGCTTTGAACCCGAAAATTACAACTTAGGATTAGGCGCGCAATATACCATCTGGGACAATGGGCAGCGTGAAGGTGGTTTTGCACAGGCGAAGGAATCACTGGGTGCCACTGTGAGCCGCAATGAGGGAATTAAACAGAGCCTAATTTTGCAAATTACTGAAGCCTACTATGATGTCCTTCAGTTTCAAGCACTCGTTGAAGTCAGTGAGCAGAATTTGGCGAGGGCACAGGAGGACACACAACGAACGAAGTCTTTTGTAGAAGCAGGCTCACTTATTCCAGCAGATATAGCGACTGCTGAGTTGCGAGAGGGAAATAACAGATTAACGCTCCTACAGAACCAGAATTCTCTTCAGGTTGCACAAGCAAGGTTACCACGGCTTCTCGGTTTAGATCCGGGCGTGTTAATTACCGTTACGGAAGACGAATCATTTCAGTTATATCAACAGCGTGGCACCATTGAACGAATGGAAATCCCGGTTGAGGAAGCTATCCAAATAGCTCTTGACAATCGTCCGGAATTTAAGGAGACGGAAGCGCAATTGAGGTCGCAGGAATGGTCGTTGACGCTCTCGAAATTACAGCGCTGGCCCCGGTTGAACGCGGATGTTGACTACAACGTGAATCTTGACGATTACCTCCGCGAGCGTGAGAATTTCTCCGACTTCCGAAGTTGGAGTGCTGGTGTGTCACTCAATTTTACGCTTTTTGATGGTGGTATTTTGGGGAATCGGGTCAAAGAGTTGACGATGCAATTGGAGCAAGCCCGTGAAAATGCAAGTGATTTGGAGCGCTCCGTTGCCTTAGATGTTCGCCAATCTTATCTAAATCTCAAGCGTAGTGAAGAATCTGTTGCTATCTCTAAAACACAGGTGGTCAACGCGCAACTTAGTTTGGAAGTCATTCAAGGGCGTTTTGATGTTGATAAAGCGATTCTGCTTGAACTCCTTGATGCCCAAACCAGTTACGCCCAAGCATTGACGAATGAAGTGAATACATTCTACGATTACAAAATTGCACAAACCCGTTTACAGGATGCAATGGGAGTGTTACAGTAGCCATGAAAAATCGAAAAAAATGGATTATCATTGGGGCAATCGCCATAGTCGTTATCGCTGTTGGTGCGATTGGTGCTACCCGGATGAACGTTGGCTTCGGTCAAAAAAAGGAGAAAGCCGACGACAAGCAGGAGGTGGTACGTCGTGGCGAATTCCTGGTCCGTGTACGTGAGTCCGGTAACCTGCGATCATTCTTGGAAGTGGATGTCCGCTCAAACGTAGAGGGTGAGATTGTTGATATTTTCGTTGATGAGGGGGGCAAGGTTGAATTAGGGGATCCGTTACTCCAAATTGATGATGAGCAAATTTTGGAACAAAGGACACAAGCGGAAGCCAATCGCGATGCTCGGAAAGCCCAACTTCAACAGGCAGAACTCCAAATCCAAATCACTGAGAAGCAGCAGGAGAGTAGTCTTGCTCAGGCACGCAATTCTGTCGCTGTGGCGCAAGCATCTTTGGATTCATTTGTTGCAACGACACAGCAGCGAATTACCGAAGCGGAAACACAAGTTGCCACGACGAAAAATTCCCTCACTCAAGATCAGATTGCCCTGAAACAGGCGAGAATTGCATTAGCGCAAGCGAAGTTAACCCTTCAACGTACAGAGGGAAATGTTGAATCCGCAAAAATCTCCTTTGAAACCGCAGAATCCGAGTATGAGCGGAATAAGGAACTGTTTGATAAAAAGCTCGTTTCAAAGAAAACGTTGGAGGATTCTCAGAGGCAACTTGCTTTAGCTAAGTCACAGTACGAATCCTCCCAAAAAGAGGTTGAGTCTCAAAACGAGACTATTAAATCGCAAGAAGAGAATATCAACGCGATGAATCAGGCGATTGACAGCCGAAAATCAACACTCGCGTTAAATGAAAAAAATATTGAGACAATTAAAGACTCCGAGGAAGCGCGGAAGAAGCAATTGGAAGCAGAATTGGAAAACGCTCGCACACGGCTCCAACAATTAGAAGAGACAACTGAGGAAGAGAAGGAACTGACCAGACATGCGAAGGTGGGCGCACAGGCGGGTCTACTTCAGGCGGAAAGTCAACTCAAGTCCCAACAGGAGCGCTATAAATGGACAACAGTCACAGCACCGATGTCTGGCACGATTACGCGCATCATTGTAGAGGAGGGTGAAATTATCACCTCTGGTCGTTCAGCGTTTTCACGGGGTGAGGCGATCATGCGTATTGCTGACCTCGACCAAATGATTGTGAGAACGCAAATTAATCAGGTGGAGATCGGGAAAATAGAAGAAGGACAACGCGCTGAAATCACTGTTGATAGCTATCCCGGTCAGGTCTTTCCGGGTAGGGTGAGCGAGATCTCACCGAGCGCGACGCCGCGCGGTCCCCAAAACCAGAGTTCTGTCATTACCTTTGAGGTAGATGTAGAGGTCATCGGTTCGCCACCGGAGCTCCTACCGGGTATGTCCGCTGATGTTGACATCATTGTGTTTGAAGAATCCGATATCCTTCAACTTCCAATACCTGCTGTACTAAGTCCGAAGATCTTCACTGTTAAAGCGAAAGTAGACCCGGCAGATCTCGGACAATTTCAGGAGGGTCAGGAACTCAAAATCCGAAACCCGATCGGAAAGGAGTTCACTGGACGTGTTGGTAAAAGAACGTCGGAGGAGAGTCGCACCAATCTTGAAATTTTGCTTGAAGGTGAGCAGAAGGGCTTACGGACCGGACCAACGCAGATTTCTATTGTTGTCTCTGGGCAAGAAGTGCTTCGCGATATCGAAGCTGCAGTGAGTAGCGAACGGCAGTACTTTGTCATGCTGGATACAGGTGAAGCGAGCAAGAATAAGGACGGGAAAAAAGGTGTCAAAACTCACATTACAATTGGTCAACGGAACAATACCCACTTTCAAATTACGGGTGGTTTGAAGGAAGAGGACCGCGTTTTTGTGCCCTCTATGCAGGAGTTAGCAAAGGAACAGGGAAATATGGAGGAAGAGGAAAGATAAATGATGCTTCATTGTTAGCAGGGGTATGCTAAATTCTCTTTTCTTGTCCATTGTTTATTTTCAAAATATAAACGTTGAAGGAGGAAACACTGTGTTAATAGATGTAAGAGATCTGACGAAAGTCTATCAAATGGGTGATGTACAGGTGCATGCCTTGCGAGGTGTGAGTTTCAACATAACAGAAGGTGAATTCATCGCTATTATGGGACCTTCCGGTTCAGGCAAATCGACGATGATGGATATTCTCGGATGTCTCGCGACACCGACATCTGGAGAATACTACCTTGAAGGTGAAGAAGTCGGAAAACTTTCCGACAATCGTCTGGCGGACATTCGGAATAAGAAGATCGGGTTTGTATTCCAATCGTTCAATCTACTGCCACGAACCAGTGCCCTCAACAATGTTGAATTACCGCTTATTTACTCCGGCTTAGGAAGAAAAGAGCGGAAACGGCGTGCCTTTGAATCCTTGGAAGCCGTCGGTTTGGCGGACCGCGTTGATCACAAATCGACGGAGTTGTCTGGTGGACAGATTCAACGTGTCGCGATTGCCCGTGCTTTGGTCAATAAGCCTTCGATGATCTTTGCTGATGAGCCGACAGGTAACTTGGATACCCGTTCTGGCGACGAAATCATGGCGATTTTCAACCGCTTGAACGAAGAAGGAAATACTATCATCATGGTGACACACGAAGCTGAAGTCGCTGAACATGCCAAACGCGTCCTTCACATTCGCGACGGTTTAATCGAGCAAGATGTCAGACAAGATGGATATAATGGTGATGGGACTGAGTAATTAGATATCTCTATAAAAAAGGGTTCCCTTTTCACCCTTGTTGTGTTTTATTTCAATCGGGATTCGGAGATCCGTCCTACAGAAGAAGGCGTTCCTTTTGCAGATTAAGTCGGACGCGGCAAAGTTTGTACCTTAACATACCTACAAAAAACCTAAACTAATCCGATACAGTTATGTCCCACGTCCGAATTACGACCCCGTCCCGCTTACATTTTTCTCTGCTTGACTTGAATGGCGTATTGGGACGAATTGATGGTGGCTTCGGCCTCGCGATTGATGAACCCAATTTCCAAATCATTGCTGAACGGGCAGCCGATGTTCATGTGTCATCTTCTATCTATCATGAGCGAGCTTGTGGTGTTATTGCGCGACTCCAAGAGACCTATCCGTTTCCTGGCATTAAATTGACATTTGTGTCTGAAATCCCGATGCATTGTGGGTTCGGGTCCGGGACGCAACTCGCTCTGGGCATCGCACAGGCTGCCAATGTGCTATATGAACTCGGATTGGATGTGCAAGAATTGGCAACGGCTGTTGGGCGTGGCGGCACTTCAGGTATCGGCGTTGCAGCGTTTGATGCGGGTGGATTCATCGTTGATGGTGGACATCGTTTCCCTGAACAGAAGGCATCATTCCTACCCTCTTCTGCCGTTGGGGATATTCCGCCACCGCCAATTTTGCTCCGTTACTTGTTTCCAGAAGTACCCCTGTTAATTGTTGTACCGAATTGCTCGCGGATTTATGGCGATGAGGAAGTTGAGTTGTTTCGTACGCTCTGCCCACAACCGGAATGGACTGCTCAGAAACTTTCACACATCCTATTGATGCAGATACTTCCTGCCCTGGTTGAGGGAGATATACGCAGCTTTGGGGAGGCATTAAATCAGATTCAAACGTTTGGATGGAAGCGGGTGGAGATTGACGCGCAGGGTGCTGAATTACAATTGACGCTTGACTTCTTACAAGACAGCGAAGCATTTGGGGCAGGCGTTAGCAGTTGGGGGGCAGCGATTTGCGTGATAGGTGAGGATGTCAATAGATTAAAACAGGAGACTGAGGCGTTCCTAAAAACGCTTCCGAGTGGTGGGAGTTGTTTTATTACGCAAGCGAACAACGTTGGTGCCCACATTGTGTCGGATTAAGTGTGGAAAGAAAAAAAGAGGCGGATGGTGACATCCGCCTCTTTTCTTTACTATCCGTTGCTTGATGAATAGTACGGATTCATTCCAGCCTCGTGATCGGTGGTATCGATCACATGTTTGATCTCGGGGAAGACTTCTTGAATCATCGCTTCAATGCCGTGTTTGAGGGTAGCATTCGCCATGCCGCAGCCTTGGCAACCGCCCCCCATGTGAATGTACACAGCATCATCTTCGACGTTCAAGAGTTCTATCTGTCCACCGTGTGCAGCAACAGCTGGGTTAATCCGTTCATCAATCAGCTTCTGTACCTCTTGTGCCTTTGGATTGTCCCACGTCGGCGTGTTTGGATTCTCAATATTGAACCCACTTGAATTCAGGTCGTCAACATAGTCAATCACAGCACCTTTAAGGTCAGGTGCACTTTCGGCATCGACAAGTACGTTGAAATTCTCACATTCAACAACAATGTCGTCTTCTTGTGCTTCAGTAGCTAAGCCAAGACTGTATTGGAAAGCAGTGGCAGTTCTGCCTTGGATGCTAATGCGTAGGCCCTCCACTTCAACCTCTTCGGTTTCTATCACTGCCTGAATCTTCTCTTGTGCGGTTTCTGTGACTTCAAGCAGAGGGGTTTCGTCTCCCTTGAGCTTCTTCAAGAAATTCTTCATAATTGCCTTCCATAAGTGGTATCTATGCGGCAGTTTTTCCTACCCAAGATTGATCTGATCGAAATTCTCCCATTTCGTCGTAAAGGTCATGCAACCGCTTGATTGCGTCTATTTCGAGTTGTCTGACCCGTTCTCGCGTAACTTTCAGGGCGACACCAATTTCGCGGAGTGTTTTCCGTTCTCCATCTTCGAGTCCAAAGCGCATTTTCAGCACTCTCTGTTCTCGCTCAGGTAATCTTTTAAGAAATTGGGCGGTCAGATCTTTGTTAATTATTTCTGCGATCGGGCCGTCTTCTCCGCTGGTTGTTGGGTCTTCGATTAAATCACCTAATGTTGCGGCGGAGCGCTCATCGCTGAGTGGTAAATCCATTGAAATAGCGTCAGCGTTGAACGTTAAAATTTCCTCGACCTGTTTTACTGTCAGGTCTAAGGCTTCCGCTATTTCTTCGCGCCGTGGTTCGCGTTGCAGTTCTTGGCACAATGTCGCATAAACCGCGTCGAACTTATTCATCTTCGCGACTACGTAAGAAGGCAATCGAATCGAGCGGGAGAAATTGTCGAGTGTACGCATAATTGCCTGTTTAATCCACCAGATGGCGTATGTGCTGAACTTAAAACCCTTCTGGTAATCGAACTTACTTGCTGCTTTAATCAGTCCAATGTTTCCCTCTTGAATCAGATCTTCAAGTGGGACGTTGTGCCCCTGGTATTTGACGGCAATAGAAATAACAAGTCGTAGGTTCGCTTGAACGAGTTCATCTCGTGCGTTTCGTGCTTCGCCTTCCGCGGCTTCAATCCGTTTCGCCAGTAACTCTTTTTCTTTACTGGATAATGAATTTACTTTCACGAGTGCTTTTAGTAGTTCATCTACGAGTGCTTTCCGTGCTTCACATCTGCCAGCTTCAATCTGTTCCGCCAGTAGCTCTTTCTTCTCGCGAACTAATAAATCTGCTTTCACGAGTGCTTCGAGTAGTTCATCTAATGCTTTGGCTTCCGCGGCTTCAATTTGCTTGACCAGTAGCTCTTTCTTCTCGCGAACTAATAAATCTGCTTTCACGGATGCTTCGAGTAGTTCATCTAATGCTTTGGCTTCCGCGGCTTCAATCCGTTTTGCCAATTCAACTTCTTCCTCACGCGTTAAGAGACGGTGTCCAGCTACACTCCGAAGCCAACTCGTTAAAGCACTCTGATCACTTCCTTTGTAACTCTCCGAGGGCTCTGTTTCATCTGCTGGATATGATGCGTCCATGTAAGGATCAACACTTTCAATACCTGCTGTTTCACCGAAAAACTCGGCTTCCATCGTTCTCCTCTCCTTAAATATGAAATTCTAATAAATAAACACGAAAGTTAATGATACATTATGTTAAAACGTTTTGTCAAGTAAAATGTTTAAAAAAAAGTGAAATTTCCCCATAAAACCTGACAAACAAAGCATTTTAACAAATTTTCCCTCTAAAAAACAACATAAAAACGTAATTATATCGTCATGCCTCGGAAGAAATCGTCCGAAGCAATCCTATTTATTGGAATAAGACGTTACCGCTTTCCGTTAATAGCGTGAAAATTTGGGTTAGAGGCTTTGTTCCAGACGATAGCCTGAAGTGTCCTATGTTGCATGTCCAATCAGTAGTACCGCTGCTGGCAGGGAGGTTGCTGCTGTCTTTTCAAATGCTCTCTGAATACACGGAATATCCGCGTCTGTTTCCAGCATTTCATAAGGTAGGTTCCACGCTTTCAATGTAGGTTCAAGGAAGGTCGCAACAGAATCGATCCATTGTCCATCTTCATCTCGGTTGTGATACCCTCGATACCCGATGAATACCACTACCGGCACCCGCATATTAACGACAGTCCCGCGGATTGCATCGCCTGATTCCAAGAATCCCGTATTTTGAATGATGATAACAGGTTTCTTGCCCCCAACGTACAATCCTGAAGCAATCGCAAATGCTTCCCCCTCGCGGGTTACTGTAATAACCTCAATTCCGGGTTCTGCCCGTAAAAGTTCATAAATTCGCGCGCTGCCATTGTCTGGAACACCTATGGCGTGCGTGATTTCTTGTTTTTTTAGTTCATTGACAATCTTCTGTGCTGATGCCACTTTGTACCCCTGCTTCTTGTAAATTTAATGCCCAATGAATTACGCGACTACGAACCCAAATGCTTCAAGGAATGGTTATCAGTTAAGAAATATACTGTGGCAGTTACAGAATATGGGGCTACAACAAGAAGTCTCTTAACTGATAACTCTCACTGCGAGGCAAACTGAAAACTGAAAACTATTCTACTGTCTACCCTCTACGAGGGCATCCACGACTGTGGGGTCGGCGAGGGTTGAAGTATCACCAAGTTCAGAGATGTCACCTTCAGCGATTTTTCGGAGGATACGCCGCATAATCTTGCCCGACCTCGTCTTCGGCAGTGCGGGTGTAAACTGGATCTTGTCCGGTGTTGCGATAGGTCCAATCTGTTGTCGGACTGCCTGTTTGATGCCTGTTTCTACATTGTCAGATGCGGATTCACCGGTCATGAGGGTGACATACGCGTAGATGCCTTGTCCCTTGATGTCGTGTGGATAACCGACGACCGCTGCTTCCGCTACTGCCCCATGTTGACCGATTGCGCCTTCAACTTCTGCTGTCCCTAAGCGGTGTCCAGAAACATTCAGGACATCGTCCACGCGCCCCGTAATCCAGTAGTAACCATCTTCATCGCGTAGCACGCCATCGCCTGTCATATAGTAGCCGGGGAATCTGCGAAAATAGGTATCTAAAAACCGCTCGTGGTCGCCGTAAACAGTGCGCATGATACCGGGCCACGCTGTTTTAATACACAGATAACCCGTCGCGGGATTGCCTTCAACCTCATTCCCTTCCTCATCTAATATCACCGGTTCAATGCCGAAGAATGGGAACGTCGCTGAGCCGGGTTTCAGTGGTGTTGCAGCAGGTAGAGGTGTCATCAGAATTCCACCCGTTTCGGTCTGCCACCACGTATCCACGATTGGGCACCGTTTCTCGCCGACGATATTATAGTACCACAGCCACTCCGGCTCTTTAATCGGTTCACCGACTGTACCGAGCAACCTAAGCGTAGATCTGTCGTACTTCTCGACCCACGAATCACCCTCCTTCATCAGGGCGCGCAAAGCCGTTGGAGCGGTGTAGAAGATGTTAATGTTATGCTTTTCGACGACTTGCCAAAAACGTCCAAAGTCCGGATAGTTCGGTACACCTTCAAACATGATACTTATCGCACGGTTTGCAAGCGGACCGTAGATAATGTAAGAGTGCCCCGTAATCCAACCGATGTCGGCGGTACACCAGTAGACATCGCCTTCGTGATAATCGAAGATCTGTTGATGCGTGTAAGATGTATAAACGAGATAGCCGCCTGTTGTGTGTAAAACGCCCTTCGGTTTTCCGGTGGAGCCGGAGGTATAGAGAATAAAGAGCGGATCTTCCGCATTCATCACTGTTGGTTCACATTCTGCGTCAGCATCTGCCATTGCTTCATGCCACCAGATATCGCGCGAGGCATCAAAATCGACTGTATCCCCAGTGCGTTCTACGACGACGACCTTTTCAATAGAGGGGCATTCTGCCACAGCGGCATCTGCGTTTGCCTTCATCGGTATATCGCTGCGGGGACCGCGCATTGCGGTATCCTGCGTTATGAGCATTTTACACGCCGAGTCGTTAATCCTGTCTCGGAGGGATTCCGCTGAAAAAGCACCGAAGACGATAGAGTGGACAGCACCGATCCGCGCACACGCTAACATCGCGATCGCCAACTCTGGCACCATTTGTAGATAGATACAGACGCGGTCTCCTTTTTCAACGCCTTCTGCTTTTAGCACATTGGCAAACTTTTTGACTTCGGCGAGGAGTTCGCTGAAACTGAACGTCTTATCTTCGGATGGGTCATTTCCCTCCCAAATAATAGCGGTTGCATCGCCGTGTCCTGCCTCTACATGTCGATCAAGGCAGTTGTAACAAGCGTTTAGTGTGCCACCCTCAAACCATTTAATCTCGGCATCAACAAAGTCGTAATTGCTAACCGTATCCCATTTCTGATACCACGTCAACCGTTCTGCAACCGTTGCCCAGAACGCTTCCGGGTCTTGAATTGATTCGGCGTATTGTGTCTGATATGTGTCCAGACTGTTGACGTGTGCATTATCAATTGGATAGGCAGTTTCTACCGGTGGAAAAATATTATTAGCCATATTATATTTTCATCTCCTCTACAAATCAATCTCCAGTTCTCAAAATGCCTCTACAAGTTGTATAGGACATATTTTATTGGAAAACGGGGATCGTGTCAACTGCAATTAGCCGATATTTTTCTAAGAACGTGAGTTTGATGACTCTGAGCAATTCCGAAATGGCAAATATACCTTGTGTTTTTCATGGAAAATCCAGTATAATATAATTATCAATCAACGAACTGTTTATTTTCCATTCCATAGCGGGTATAGAACAATTGTTAATAGGAACAGACAAACATTAATAGGAACAGACAAACAATAGAAATACAATATTACCGTTCCCGAAGCGGCAGGCAACCTTTCACGGAATGGTTTGAATCCATTCGAGATAAAAATACGCAACAGAGAATTGACAAACGACTTGTGAGGCTTGAAGATGGCAATTTTGGTGATTGCCAATCTGTCGGTGGAGGTGTTTTTGAATTGCGTCTCCACTTTGGGCCAGGATATCGCATCTATTTTGGTCAAATTGAAAATACACTCATCCTTCTGCTTTGTGGTGGAGATAAGAAATCACAACAAGGGGATATTGAAACCGCAAAAACCTATTGGCGGGAATATAAGGAGACACATCAATGAGAGAAATGGGGAACTGGCGCGAGTATCGAATTAGAAGACTTGCTAATGATCAGGAGTCAGCGATTGACTTGCTTGAATTGACATTGGAGGAATACCTTGCTGATGGCGATCTGCCCTTCTTCCTGAAGGAACTTCAAGTCTTTATAGCATCACAAGGTGGAGTTGTTGAAATTTGCAAACGAACTGGTATTGATACCGAGACGCTTTTAAATATGCTCTCTAATGAGGAGGCTACACAATTATTAGATACGTTCAGCTCCCTATTGAACACGCTTAAGCACCGTCTGATGATTGAAGATACACACGCTAAGCATCTGACCCCTATGAAACAGATTCCAACCAGTCGATAGCCGTCTGTTCGTCCTTTTCAATGGCGATTTCGACTGCTCGCTTTGCACATTCCAGAAGGTCTTTGGCGTGCTTGCGTAAGTTAAAGGATTCAGCGACTTTCTGTTGGATTTCAGACTGCTTATCGGCTGTGATGAATGGGATAACGATTCTACCGAATTCCGCTGTATTGATTGCAGTAAGGATTGTCCCGCTACACCCTTTTTTGAGTTGTAACTGACCGACGCTACTTTTCAAAAACACCAATAGAGTTTCCGAATTAAGCGCATCCGAATTGATAGCATGAAACCCAGTTGAACAGAGGGCATTATCATATTCCTCTGTTACCAAGGCTATGCTTTCCAGTGAACCTTCAACAGATGAAACAATTACATCGCCTGTGTTCACCTTGCATCGCGCTCTACTTGGCAAGTCTTGTCCTTGCGCTACCATACAATCCTTTGCTTCTCCACTGCTCCCGATATCGGCAAGTTCAATATACGTGTATTCCGTTTCAGGTTCAGGTTTGAAATTGCTATCTTTTAAATGGATTTGACTGGCAATCGGACCCCAACCGCCCGGATAACTTTTGATGGCACTGATAATGTCATCGTATTTCGGCTGGAAGTAATCCGCGTCAATGCGCTCTGCTCGTTGCATGCTTGCATAATCCGTGGTAAAGGCTGACCTATGCTTCGGTTGCCACTCGGCGAGTCCGAGCTCACTCAGAAGAAGGGCTTGGGCTTCAGCATATCGCGTCTTTGATAATTCCGTTAGTTCTTTTGATCGGAGATGGGTTTTTTCTATCTCCGTTTGAAGGTGTTCCCAATTCGGGACAGGAATTTGATACAAAAAAGGCGGAGCAATCTCAGGCTGGCTGCTGCCGTATTTGCCCCTTTCTATTAATGTTTTGCCATACTTGCTATTGAGGAAAATAGTGAGAAAGAAAGGGTTTAAGTTTCCACTTTTGAGGATAAAGGTATGGGACGATGAGATAGCATAACTATTTTCAAGATAGATAGCACACTGACCAGCATTTGCACCCGACCTTGTTATTAGAATATCCTTGTAATGTATCGTGTTTTCCTTTAAACGTTCTGCATCTTCTTCTGAGATATAGACCGGATTTGCTGTCAGATCAATAGAGAGCGGACGCACATTTTGCGCTCTTAAAAACAGAACGCCATTATCCACATAATTTCGCTTTATCTCTTTAGGGTGTCTGATATTGACTTGAAAGTCAATGAGTTTGCGCGAACCAATTGCTTCAAGTCGGCGTTGAACCTGTAGATAATCAGGTCGAAAAAACTCCGCATCAAACCGCAGAGAATGGGAGGCATCCACTATAGATTGGTAATCAACGACAGAATACTGCATTATTGCGTTTTACCCGCTCATTTTCAATGGCTTCCTGACGGCCAAAAACTCAAATCTTCACGCTTTGCCCATTCAATAAAGGCTTCTGCAATACCATCAGGGAGTTCCTCGTTGTGGTTGTGGAGATCATGATCGACAATCAGGTGCCCGTTTTTGTCCAGTTTGTGCTGCCCATCACTATTTTCAAGGAAAACATAATCGCCAGAATTATCCTTACCGCCTTTCTCACTCACCGCCAAAAAGACAGAATAGTTGTCCGCTTTTCGACAGAGGGGTCCCACACTTGGATCATCGTTCCATTTTTGCACGAACAGAACGCTCGTTTTCGTACCAGTGTGCGGTTTGAAGGTGTTACCGTGCAAACTGACGATAGCCAAGATACGGGCGCGTTCCGCGATAAATTCACGGACGTATTTGTCAGAGGTATTGTTAAATCTGCCTTGCGGTAGCACAATCGCCATCCGTCCCCCGGGTTTGAGGAAGTCAAGATTACGTTCAATGAACAAGATATCGCGCCCAACTTTGGTATGTGCTTTGCCGTTCCGCTTAAAGGTGAGGTTGTATTGATGGAGGATACGACTCTCCTTGATATCTCCGGCAAAAGGCGGATTCGCCATCAGAATATCGAAACCAAATGACTTGTTCGTGTCTTGTTCCATTCTTAACGCTTTAAGGCGGTCAAAACCGTCACCATAAGTGCGGACCCACCTACTATTTTTCTCTGCGTTGTCGTCCCACCGCTCATAGTCGAGTGTGTTGAGATGCAAGACGTTGGTCTCACCGTCGCCTGCAATCAAATTGAGGGTTCTTGCCACCCGGACGGTCTTTTCGTCGAAATCAATTCCAAACACCTTGAGGACATTTTCTTTATCTGCTGCTGGGATTTCCCCATTGGTGAAAAGTGTGCCAGTCAGTTTGAAAACGGTATGTACCGGAAATCCACAACTTCCGGCGGCGGTGTCAATCATATATTCCCCTGGCTGCGGATTGAGCATCTTGACACACATATCTATGACATGGCGTGGCGTGAAGTATTGTCCCTTTTCGCCTTTCGCAGATTTACTCACCAGATACTCAAACGCTTCATCGACAACTTGTAAATTGGAATTGAACAACTTTATATCCTGTAAACTGGAAACGCAGACTGATAGATGGCTGTCAGAAAGTTCAAACGCCGAATGTTCGGGAAAAACGCCTCTCCACCGGTCCCTTGCATCGTCAAAAAGTCGTTGAATTTTGGTTTTGAGTTGGGAGTCGGTTTGTCCTGTGTTTCTAAACTCCATCGCGCGAAAATCGTCATCTGGGATTTCTTCAACCGCTTTCTTCAAAACCTCATAATCTGGATTCTCAACGTCGTAAGATTGATCTGTTTCCTGAATAGCTGTGTTGATTCTGTGTCGTAGGAGACGGTTGATAAACATTTTGTCTTCCTGACTCTTGAACTCGTCATAGAGTTTGGTGAAGATAAGTTTAAAAACCTCCTCAAAGACGTCTACGCCTGCATTGGCGAGTACCTCATCCTCTAATTCCAAAATGACATCCTTTAAGGATTTGTGTTCCGTTGCGAGTTTATCCTTAAGAATGAGATCCTTGAGGGTAAAACGTTCATTGAGTATATCCGCCAAAGTCTGATCAGCGTTAGGAATATCGGTAATGTCTTCAAAGTAGTTTGGATCTCTCCGGTGGTAGTGCGAAATCTGTTGCCCGTTTGTCCATACAGCGATAGGCGCGCCGGTGGCGTTGCAGTAAGAACGGAGTTGTGCCTTACCATCTTGGAGTTTCGGTTTCTTTACTTCAACGATAATATAAGGGGTATCGGCTCTGTCTTTGTCAAGGATAACGATGTCGGCGCGTTTCTTTTCTCTACCGAAGTTGACAAGGTGCTCAAACCGCAAACGTTCTCGGGGATAATGATACCGGTTCAGGAGGCGTTCCACATACAACTGACGGATCAGTTCTTCAGGTTTTAGTTGGACGGCCTTTCCTCGAATAGGGCAGTAGGTGATGGGTGTTTTTTTGCTCTCTATCCTTTGACGTAAGTTCTGAATTTCAGATGTGTCGAATAGATCAAGGTGGTAATTGCTGTCTTTGAGTATCGTTTGGATGATATCGGGTTGGGTCATAGTTTTTTTTTTGTAGAACTCTTCGATTCTCTGAGGTGAAAATCCAATCAGTTAAGCCTTAATAAGCCACTCCCGTTCCAACTCCTCTATTCGTTGGCGGAGCAATTTGATTTCTTCTTGCTGATCGCGGACCGCCCTAACTTTTGCTTCTTGTTGGTCGCGGTTTCGGTTGTATTGATAAACAATAACTCCCATTGGCACTGCAACGAAAGCAATAATGACAACGATTAAGGCAATAATGAGATGTCCTTGGAAGTCTATTCGGTCCCGTAAGTCCATGATACGGTTCCTTTGTGCTTCACTGTCAGAAGTGATACGGTCCCCCAGTTGCTTTTCCACTTCATCGATGCATTTTCCCAACCGGACCTCAAACTCATCAATGCGTTTACCGAGACTCACCTCAAACTCGTTGACAATCTGGCGAATCTTCTCTAAATCCTCAACACTTAATTCCGCAAACACAGAGGGACTGAAGCACAAAAAGCATACAATGGCAAGCACCAGTCCGAAAATTTTCATGATCGATTCTCCATACTTTACGAAATTATAGCATAATTGCCGAGCGTCCGCAATAGAATTTCTACATAAAGAAGTGCCGAAAAGCAACAGCCACCACATCCATTGTCATCGCTACGAGCCAGTGGATTGCCGCGCCATAGATAAACGAGCGCGTTTCCAGTGCCAGCACACCGAGCAAAACACCAGCAATGATTGAACCGAGTGCCTCCGGCAGCGGCTTGGAATAGTGCATCACAGCAAACGGAATCGTCTGGATCAAAATGCTGTAGTTCCCGAATTTCCGTTCCAATCCAAAGAGCATAAACCCACGGAAAAAGAATTCCCACGAAAACATGTAAACACCATAAGCGAGCTGATACGGTAGGAACGCCTGCCAACTGCTTGCGACTACCTTACAAAGTGGATACTTTGCTACGAAAGGTGGATACACGATGACCGCGAGAATGACTACTGGAATCATCAGAATCCACGCGATACCTGTCACACGCCAGCCGAGTTTCTGATTTCCGAGTTGGATTCCGTAGTCGCTCAGTTTTTCCTTTGTTCCGAATTTCGCGACGAGGACAGGCACGAGTAGCAATGTGAATGCCGTAATCAGAAACCAGTAGTAGTATGGATAACTTTCTGCCAGAGGGCCGTTTCCAAAGTATTCTGCGAAGTTACGATTAAAAAAACTTCGGCGGCTGTAATACCTGTGCAACGTTAGTAGTAGTGCAGAGGCAAGCAGGATAACAGTCGCCTGTTGTTCCCAACCGCGTAGATACTTTTCTTTTAAGCTCTGAATGTGAAAGATCATCTTGACAGCCCGTCAGTTTTATGGTATTATCATCCTCTTTAGATTCAAAACTCCGGTCTTTAGACTGGAGATGTAGAATCTACTAATGGTTCTATCCTAACAAAAACTTCCGTTCTTGTCAAAAACTCGCTTTGTGTTTGATTTCTTTTGACAAAGAATATGCTCCTGCTATACTAAGTAGATGTGAATTTGGTAGTTGGTACTGGGTGCCCTGAGCGGGCAGTTGTTCTGAAATGAGGTTAGGTATGGCGTATTTCCACAGAACGAAGATTCTCAAAATAGATAAACAGCCTGTATTTTCCGATATTCAGGCTGCTTCAGCGTCTGTGTGGAATGAGTGTCTCTATCTCATGGACATGTATCAGTGGCATCGTGGTTATCCGCATGCACATCATAATTTCTATATTGGCGAAGACTGCGAAGGTTGGATAGACAAAAATTTGTCTAAGTCACAACCTTTACATTCACAAAGCATACAAAATGTTCGTAGGACTTACTTCAAATCGTGGAAATCTTACTCAGCTCTGAAAAAGAGTGGTAGTGTTGCGAATCCGAAACCTCCCAATAAACGTAAGAACTATATGACGACACGCTGGCTGAAATCTGCCATCACTTTTGTGGATGGAAACCGTTTGTTTGGTAAGCGTGTAATGCTTTCTATGGGCGCAGGCAGACCCAAATTAGAGATACAACTGCCATCTAACTTTAATATGTCCGAAACGGAATATATCGCAACTATTGATTTATGCTATAAACACGGTCAGTGGGAATTGCATTTCTCATATAGATATGAGATTGAGGATACTGACACTGATAAAGGCATAGTAGGTGTGGATATTGGCGAGATACATCCTATGGTTACTTATGATGGGCAGAAAACACATATTTACAATGGTCGATATATACGTTCACTATATCGTCATAGAAATAAAGTGCTTTCTGAATTCAGTCATGCCATCAGTAGATGTAAACGCCATTCCAAACGCTGGTGGAAACTTACACGCAGAAAATGGAAACGTCTGAAAAAGATTGATAACCAAATCAAAGACGCGCTCCATAAACATACCACCAAGTTTCTGAAATATTGCCAGTCTAAAGGCATTGGTACCATTATTCTTGGTAACCTGACTGGCATACGCGCTAACAGTGACTATGGCAAGCGTGCCAATCAACACTTACATCAATGGGCATTTGGTAAGATTACGTCTTTGATAACCTACAAAGCCAAGGTATTAGGTATCAAGGTTGTTCAGATGGATGAGGCTTACACTTCGCAAACCTGTCCAAATTGTGGCAATAGAAAGAAACCTAATAATCGCGAATACGCCTGTAAATGTGGTTTCAGGTATCACAGGGATGGTGTAGGTGCGATTAATATTTTGAGAAAGTATCAGGGTTGTTTAGGCGACCCTGTAGTGGCGGCAATGGGTTCTACCCGGATGGCACCGCCCTTGGGCTTTCGCTTGGAAGTCCCTGTTGCTCTGGTTTAAACCCAGAGAATGTTCCTAAAAGGAACAAAAGGACTCTCCAAACTTTAGCTTGGAGAGTATGTCAAATCGTGACTCGCAAAAATTTATAATTGATGGATGAGAGCGTGTACTACGGCATTTTTCGGTGTTCTGCGAGTGCTGTTGGTGTCAGTGGATATGGTAGAAGTTTCAGTATGCTACAACCTGAGCAGATCGATCGCATCTTAATCATCAGACTGGCACCGCTCGGAGAGACGGTTTTAACAACACCTGTTATCCGTGCCTTACGTCAGCACTTCCGAGATGCCTATATCGCTTACATGGTAGCACCGACGCGAGAGGATTTGGTATCTGCAAATCCACATCTGAATGAGGTGATTACCTATCAGGCTTCGGCGCCGAAGTTGATTTATCAACTTATTCGGAGTAAATTCCAAATGGCGATTGTGCTGCAACCGACGTTCCGTTTAGTCCTTCACACGTTTCTTGCGAGGATTCCGCTCCGTGTTGGATTTGAAACGAACACCGGCAGGAAGAAATTATTGAGTCTCGCAGTGCCGAATAACACAGCGCAGCATGAAACGCAACGTTATCTCGATGTCGTCCGCGCAATGGGCATTGATGTAACAGACGATGAACCGGAAGTATTTGTTGATAGTGCAGGAAATGCGTGGGTGAGTAATTTTCTTGAAGATCAGAGGCTTGGTGACAACAAGCCGATTATCGGTCTTAATCCGGGAGCCGCTACCGCTTACCGCCGTTGGAACGCAGCAAACTTTGCCACCCTCGGAGACCGACTCCATGAGGCGTACGGTGCAAATATCATCATCACAACAGGACCACGGGAGGGTGAATTGGCAATTCAGGTGGCGGAGCAGATGGCGTATTCGCCTGTTATTGTCAATCAGGCAACACCGATGCAACTTGCGGCACTCCTACAACGGTGTGATCTCTATATCAGCAACGATACGGGACCGATGCATCTCAGTACGGCTGTGAAGACCCCGACGGTCGCCCTGTTTGGCGCGTCAAACCTGATTCAATGGGCACCGCCGTGGGATAGACATGCAGTGGTTGCGCGCGAAGCGTGTGAGTTTATGAAAACATTATCTTCCAAAGAATGGGACGACTACCCAGAGCGTGCACGCGAAAACCTTGAGACAATCACCCTGGATATGGTCATGAGGACGGTGGAGGAATTAACATGGTGAAGTCTGAACGTGACCAGATTGAGAATGTGGATGCACAATCCATCAGAAATTGTCTTGTCGATATCCGCACCAGAATGTATAAGCAGGCACTTTTGCAGACGGTCACATCTGCTTTGTTCTGCGGGCTTATTCTGCTTACGATTCTGTTCCTCTTGAACCGGGTGATACTCCTGCCGATGCAGATGTCAACGGTTAGTTGGCTTATCATGATCGCTGCGATAGGTGTAGGTATCTGCCTCAGTGTCAGGCATCGGACGGATTTGCTATCTGTGGCGCGTACGGTTGATCAAAAAATGGGGCTTGGTGAACGACTTAGCACGGCGTTTGAGTTAATGCAAGCCAACTTACAAAACGAGTTCGCGCAACTTCAAATCCAAGATACTGTGGAAGTTGTATTAACATTAGACTTCGCAGAGATAAGTCCGTATCGTATTCCAAAGTTCTTGAAACTATTTCCAGTTCCGCTTTTGCTGATTGGACTCTCTTTCACCGTTCCTACCTTTTACGAGGTGCCGAAACCACTGACGGATGCACAGCAGCAGGCGTTGGATAGAACAGCTCAACGTCTCGAAGGGAAGGAGGTTGAAAATTCTACGCTACAGGCGCGAATCAGTGAAACGGTGAATAAGTTAAAAACCGCAACAGATCTTGACACAGCACAAGGACATCTCAGCAGCCTCAAAAAGGAGGTTCGCAAACAGCAATCAATGCAGAATGCTATCACCGAAGCCACAGAAGCGAGCCAAAGTTTTCAAGGTATGGCTGCCGACCAGTTCGCAGCAGAACTGAAATCACTCACTGAACAAGATGAGATACCACCAGAACTTCAAGCGGAACTTATGAATATTTTTGAACGTTTGGCTGAGAGATTACCGAAGGGGGCACTCAGTGATTCACTAAACCAGATTCAAGGCAAGGCGGTCACGCCAGAGACGTTGCGGGACATCATTGCTGCACTTGAGGAGATGGAAAAATCGGTGGACTTGGCGCAATTGGAGGCACAACTCGCGGCAAGTCAGAAGGATTTAGCATTGGCAACTATTGCGCCTGAAACCTCAGGCGATGGTGTTGCCAATAGCGATGGCGCACCTGGACAAGACGCGGGGACAAGCGAGGTTCAAGGGACTCGTGAAAATGCCTCAAATTCGGAGGCACAGACAACCGATATGGGTGAAATGGGGAACGAAACGGACACTGAAAATTCTACAGTACCGTTGACTGGTGAGGAAGCATCTGTCTCACAGATTGACGGAGAACAATTGACGCTTACGGCTGAGACTTCTGGCACCGCTGAGGGTTTTTCTGGTGTCTTTACAGGTGAGACTCGTGACAATGCGCCTGTCTATTTACCTTTCAGCGATGTGGTCCTCAACGCTGAGCGCGCGTATGCTGAAGCCGTAGAAAATAACCGTATTCCTGTCCGATATCAGGTACAGATTAAAGCCTATTTGGAGGCAATTGCCAGAGACAATGAAAAATAACATCATTAAAATTGTAGTTGCTGTCAGCATCGTTGCGATCGTTTATCTCGTGTTGAGGCACTACGGCATAACAGACGATATTCGGTTGGAAAACGTACCAAAAATCAAGACATGGGTAGCGAGTTTTGGAAGGATAGCCCCCTTCGTCTATATCGGACTCTACCTTGTATCTACTGTCTTTTTCCTGCCCGGCACTCCGGTAACCGTATTAGCAGGGTTCGTCTTTGGACCCTTGTGGGGTGTTTTCTACGCTTCCATAGCCTCTATTATCTCTGTCTCTGTTGCTTTCCTCATTGCGCGCTATGTTGCACGTGGTCTTGTTGAGAATTGGGTCAAAGACAATGCACAATTCCGAAAAATAGATGAACAGGTTGAAGAGCAGGGATGGCGCATCTTGATGTTTACACGTTTGGTCCCCATATTCCCGTTTAACCTTCAAAACTACGCTTATGGACTCACCAGTATTCGGTTCACCACTTATGTCCTTGTCTCCGCGATCTTTATGTTACCGGGAACGGCGGTGTTGGTCCAATTCGGTGGCGCGTTTGTCAGTGGTGAGGGCAATATTGGGAAGACGATCCTCTATCTTGGAATTGCTGGTGTGCTGATGCTCTTACTTTCGTTGATTCCACGATTTCTACGAAAAAGCCAAACGAAATTATAACTCAAAGCAAGGATTAGAGGACTGAATTAACGCTGCTACCGCAGCGAGTGCTTCCTCACGGGTTCGGATTTCGCCATCAAATTGACGTTCTTCAATCTGTTTTAGTAGATCGCCAATTTGTTTACCTTCTTTCAGTTGGAAAATTTGAATCAAATCCTTTCCGGTGATGAGCCTGCCCTGTTTACAGACTGGTAGGATATGTTTATCGTAGGTGTTAGCGATCTCTTTGAGAAGTGCTGCATTGATTGAATCCGATGCTGCCGCATAGAGAAGTACACCGCACCAATCTGATCTGTAAGTTCTGAGAAATCGAATAATCTGTTTCTGTGTCGGATGCAGACCTACTTCTTTCAGTCGTTTGCCTCCGGCGATGAGATGTGCTATGAATTGGGTTGCTTTTTGGCTCAGTCGGAGGTGCTTACCAATACTACTTGGATTATCTGCTAAGAGAAGACTGAGCTTAATCAGTGAACCACGGTTGACCCCCATGCCTAATTCCGCTTTGAGATAGCCATTGATTTCGTTGTAATAAGTGCCAAGTGCCGCTGGAATTGGGGTTTCCTCGAAAGTCTCAAGTGGACTCCAAGACCTACTTATGTTTGGAACGACTTGTGTGAGTAGTCCTGCTGCTGCCATCTGTTGTAGATACAGATGTGCCCCCTTAACATTGAGAATTTTCATTAATTCGTCACGGCATCGCTCAGCTGCTATGTTAGAAAGTAAATAACGGTGCTTTTTTACCAGATGTATTGCGTTTTGAGATGTTTTGAAATCTAATTGCGCCGCGAATCTATAAATTCGTAGCAGGCGGACTGGGTCTATCCGCACGACTTCTTCGCTCGGAAATTGGAGCACACCTGTTTCTAAGTCTTTCCTCCCGCCGCACGGGTCGATCACATGAAGGGTGTTTTGCTCGCATGCACTGTTTGCGGCTGCCTCGGCATTTTCAAAAGCAATAGCCATCGCGTTGATTGTCAGATCTCGCAAACATAAATCCTCGGTAAGCGATGCAGCACGGAATTGTACGAAATCCATGCTAAGTTGTGGAGTCTGTGGAGGTGCGTGCTGCTTGACAATCACGCGGGCAGTGGATGGATTCTCTTCCAGCGCAATGCAGGTCGCTCCGATACGAGAGGCAAAGGCTTTGGCAAATTGGATTGCATCCGAAGCCAACGCAAAATCAATATCTGTTGTCTGTCGTCTCAGCAATAAATCCCTCACGCTGCCCCCAACGAGATACAGTTGTACGTCTCGTTCTTTTGTGAAGGTGCTCAGTGCTTGTATGGTGTGATTGCTAAATAGTTCTTTGAAGGATTCTACTATTATTGTCCGCATTACTTTGTTTGAGCCTTTTTCCGTTGTGCTTTTCGGGAGCGAAATAGGATACCATCGAGGTGGAGATGCGAGGCATAGCCGATGAAACTTGCTACATAGAATGGCACCCCGCTCCGGAGAGCATCCATGAGTCCATCCCATTTTGCCAAGGCATTGAATAGGTCTACGAGGTTACCATCTGTTGCCCATTCTGAATGTGCGGAATAAATCGGAATTAACAGAAACACGCTGGGGAGCAAAATCATCGTAATTCTGGCATGTGTCCATCCACGATGTTTGCTCATAATCGGGAGCATCGCGAATAAACCTAATAACGCAGATTCCAGATACTTTTGCAGAAAGACGATCAGAACCAGATTCACTGCAAACAACACACTGTAAAATATCTTCTGGCTCTTACTTTTGATATCGACATCTGGCCACAATCCGAACAGCACTGCGACGGCAAAACAGCCGATGATTTTTAAAGGTGCTGCTATCGGTGCGATGGTCAGGTTCCACCCTTGCGCTATGCCATCATGAAAGATTGGAACGGCGAAAGTAGCGATAAGCGAGATGACGAAGAAGGTACTATAGGCGACTAATCCACCGATCCAGTGTTCACGAAACATGCTCATGAAGATATTATCAAAAACTTCGAGACTAAAACCTCGCCCTTCAGGGCGGGGATACAGTCTCGCCCTTGTGAGTTAGACCAAGGCGTTTTTTTTGAAAAAACCTTGACTTTTTTGTATAAATGTGTTTTAATATTACCAATACCGTGTGAGAGGGTGTAACCTCTATCAACCTTGATAGAGCCTCTCACAGCCCAGTTACAAGGGTTGGTATTCGGTAGTATCAAACCGTCAACAATCTATCAATCTCATAGGTCACCGTGTCAGGTCTATTAGATAGAAAGTGCGAGTTCTATTGAACGAAGCAGCACAACCGAGAAGATTGGTAACCGCGCTTTGGACTGGCTTTTTACTATGCGCCAGAGAGTGTATATCGCCTTTCTAAGTGTATCGCGAAGGTTGAGAAAACGCATGTGGCGACTCAACGTATCTGTGAGGTTCGTGAGTTGAGAATCTCACCGTAGTGGGCTTAGGGTTGCTTCTGACGATTCGCGAGGTCACGCGATCACTATCATTGTGAGGGCGTGCCTCGCTAAAACAATCGTGAGGTTTCGCCCGTGATGGCTTGCCCCTTTCCAGTTACTTGGATTGTTGCTTCAGCTTAGACCCGAAGAAGAGACCTATAAGGTCGTCAAGAATGCTCCATACTGTTAGACCTCACTCGGAAGTGACGGTAACTGCTAAAAAACTCACCTGGGAGTTCGTTCAGAAGAATCTCCCATGCTTTAGCAGGGAGAGAAGTCAAAACGTAACTTATGGAAAAATAAACGCAATAAGTAGTTTTGGGATTGGTTAAATCAGATATAACATTTCTTAATTAGGAGTTAGGACTTATTCATTAAGGGTTAATCCATTGTATTCTGTCTCGGTGAGTCGCCAGCCAATTCGCTCAGAATGCTCAACTCGCCCCTCATTTTTCAATCTTCGGAGAATATCATAATGTATACGACTGAGGGGGTCGCTCGCTCGCGTATTATATGGCTGCCTATATGTCCCGATTTTTCTGCCTATATTCGGACCTGACATATAGGTATCTCGTCCGTTCTTAAGTCGGTTCCTTAGAAGAACCTCTATAATTTTGTCCTCCAGCTGTGCTTTTGTGGGTAATCTTGCTTGATTCATCTGTAACATCTCCTATTACTTTACTTCTAACATCTTAGAATAGATTCATTTACAAACTTCGTGAAAATACACTCAAGATTTCGGTAGTTGTAAACATAGCAACGTTCTGCTACGTAAGGTGGTGTATATGCTGTCTGATAATGGTGATGTGACCCATACCACTTAGTATAACTTATTTTGTCCGAAATGTCAAAATTAACAGAAAATTTTTAGTGAAAAACTCTTTCTGAAATCAATAACTAAAAGAGTTTATCAATTTTTTCTAAATCCCAAAACTACTTATTGCGAAAATAAAAATCACTTTCTGGACATCAAGCAGAGTGGTTCAGCTTTCGGTTTTCTGGTTGTTTTGTGTCGAGAGTCGCGATCAGCGGATTGCTCCTATAGGAAGATTGAATACCGCTGGGGTGTTATTGCTTTAAAATTTGACTTTTAGTATACAGTATGATACAATTATACTATACGCTGTTGGATACGGGTGTTTGAAAGATTGCAGTTTGAGTTTGTAATCAGTAAAGCATGTAGATTTAAAGGGACAAATTTAACATACAAGGTTGAGTTTACTAACTAATTGGCTTGACTAAAAGAAGGAAAACGGGTATTATGTAACAATAGAGGTAGATGGGTGAGAATTAATACCCCTGTTGCTTGACATCGGTAGCAGTCGTAAAGTGCAGTCCTTGGTTTACCTATTCCTCTCAACTGTGCGCTGCGACATTAAAATGAACCGCGAAGAACCTCTGCTGTTGGGATGTATCGCGTTTTTTTTATATTTTATATAAATATGACAACAGCTGAGAAAAACGCTATTATTGAGATGTTAGCACCAATGCTTGATTTGGATGGCATTGAGCTTGTAGATGTTGAAGTACATGCGCAGACCTTGCGCCTCCTCATCCACAAACCTGATGGACTTTCGGTGAGGGATTGCCAAATGGTGAATCAAACCGTACGTCCAGTTTTAGAAGTGCATGAGCATTTGGCAAGTTACGCGCAGTTAGAGGTTGCTTCGCCGGGTATAGATAGACCTTTAAGAACTGCTAAAGATTTCCAGCGAAATTGCGGACGAGCGGTTCAGATAGAAGTCATCTCAAGAGACGGACGGAAGCGTGAGGTACAAGGCACTGTTGTAGAAGTACACTCTGGGAAGGTAGTCTTGGAGGAGTCTAACGGAAAGTCTATCTCCGTTAAGATTTCGCAAATTCTCAATGCGCACATACAACTGATGTGGTAATCAGCAAGAGTCAAGGATGTAGACTGCCAGCTGGTATAAGAAAATTGGAAAGGAGCACGCGGACTGAACCGATACAGGCTGCTATTCGCTAGCCCGTATAGAAAGGTGCCGCGGATATCAATTATTATGTTAGAGAACCTCCAAAACGCTATTCGTCAAAATACAGCGCAGACGGATCTGCCGGAACAAGTCTTTGTTGAGGCGATAGAAGAGGCACTTCGCGCTGCTGCACGCCGGGTTTACGGTGCCGATGCCAACATTTCTGTTGAAGTTAATTTAGAAAAAGGAGATATACGTTGCTATGTTCCTAAAAAAGTCGTTAATATTATGCGCGATTTCTCCACAGAGATTCCTATTGAGGAAGCCGTGAAACTTCAGGAAGATGTTGAACTCGGTCAGATGCTAAAGGTCGAAATCAACCCCAGTGATTTTGGGCGGATCCCTGCACAATTAGCGAAGCAAATCCTTTTCCAAAAAATAAAGCAGGCGGAACGAGAGAAAATCTATGAGGAATTTGCTGGGCGAGAAGGTGAGGTTGTCACAGGTTATGTCCAGCGTTTTGAACGCGGTGGTATCGTCTTGGACCTTGAACAGACAGAGGCATTTCTACCCCCTCGAGAGATACCGCGTTCACAAAATTACGAACGTGGTAAGCGGTTGCAGTGTTTAATTTTGTCGGTAAAAAATGAAACGCGCGGTGCTCCTATCATCGTATCCCGAACGCATCGCGATCTTGTCACAATGCTCTTTGAACAGGAGGTGCCCGAAATCTATGAAGGGCAGGTCCGTGTTATGGCGGTTGCACGTGATCCGGGCAATCGCGCAAAGGTTGCTGTCCTTGCAACTGAGGAAGGTATTGATGCTATAGGGACGTGTGTTGGTGTCAAGGGAATTCGCGTCCAAACTATTACCGGTGAGCTTGATGGTGAAAGAATAGACGTGCTTGACTGGAGCGAGGATCCGAGTGTTTTCATCGCTAACGCTTTGGGGCATGTTTCTGTGCGTAGGGTGGAGCTCAATGAGGAAGACAGAAGTGCTCGCGTGGTTGTACCGGACAATGAGCTCTCCTTGGCGATCGGGCAACGCGGGCAGAATGCAAGACTCGCTGCAAAATTAACGGGTTGGAAAGTTGACATAAAGGGTGAATCCGAAACAACTGTTTCGATTGACGAGCTTTTTAAACCTGTTGAGGAAGAAGAGAATCCTGATGTAGCAGCTGAAAGTCCACCGGATACCTCGGAAGAGGAGGCAGAGGCAAGTACGCTTACTCAGGAATCTGATGCAACAGATTCTGAACAAGTCGTAAGTTCAGCAGAGGATGCCCAAGAAGATCCCGATATGGAGATTTTTGAAGCGGAGGCAGCGGACGTACCCAGTGAATTTGAGGTTGAAGGTGATGATTCCGATGTTAAGTCTGAATAATCTTCAAAGGAGTCCTTTGTTGCCTTGGCTATCTGGATGCGACTATGAATAGGTTGATCGGTTCGGGACAGCTAGAAAAAAGTGGGTGAAGGTGTTGAGGAATGTTATTCGCACTTGCATTGGGTGCCGTGAGAGGTTTCCACAGAAAACGTTGATTCGATTCGTGTGTCAGCAGGACAAAGAATTGCAAATTGACTGTCAAAAACGGTTACACGGGCGTGGGGCTTACGTTTGCCTTTCTCAAGCCTGCATTCAGAAAGCGTTTAAGTCTCCCAGACGGATTAATTCTTTATTACGTGCGCAACTGACGAATAAAGTTATAATGCGGTTTGAACAGGTGCTTCTTCAATGGACCCAGCAATCCGCACGCACAATAGAAGAGAAGGAGGAATTACTATGAGGGAATCCGCACAAGAGCGGCAGAGGTCCGCTAAAGGCGATCGTAAAGAAAATAAAAGTCGGAATATACGGGTTTATGAATTAGCAAAGCAATATGACTTAACAAACAAAGAGTTGATCGCACTACTTGAAGAGCATGGTGTTCGTGTTAAGAGTGGTATGAGTGGTCTTGATCCAGATACTGTCGCGCTTATTGAGTCGGAATTGGTTGATGAACTCGTGGATGATACTGTCTCTACAACCGAAGATTCTGTTGAAGATATCTCAAAGCCAGAAACTAACATGACCGATGGTTTGCAGATCCCGGAGGGGACAACTGTCGCTGACCTTGCTGCATCACTTGAATTACAACCTTCAGCGTTGATTATGCAGCTTATGAAGTTAAAGGTGATAGCGAACATAAACCAACGACTTGATTACGATACACTTGTAATGCTTGGGGATCACTTGAAGTTTGAAGCAGTTAAGTTGAAAACACTTGAAGAAGAGCTGTTAATCGATACACCAGATGCCCCGGAATCTTTACAACCTCGTGCTCCAGTCGTTACAATTATGGGACACGTTGATCATGGTAAAACTTCTCTTCTGGATTCTATTCGTCAATCAAATATCAGTGAGTCCGAAGCGGGGAATATAACGCAGCATATTGGGGCTTACCACGTAACATTGGAAAATGGAAGTGTTGTTTTTTTAGATACGCCCGGACACGCGGCTTTTACCGCGATGCGAGCACGTGGCGCACAAGTGACCGATATTGTGGTACTTATTGTCGCTGCTGACGATGGGGTCATGCCTCAGACAGTTGAAGCGATCAGTCACGCAAAAGCTGCTAAGGTTCCAATCGTGGTCGCTATTAACAAAATAGATGTCCCCGGTGCCCGCCCAGACTATGTCAAACAGCAATTGGCAGAGCAGGAACTTGTTCCAGAAGAATGGGGCGGACAAACAATTTGTGTTGAAACCTCCGCAACGGAAGGGACTGGCATTGACTTTTTGCTTGAAATGCTTCTTCTCGAAGCGGCTTTACTTGAACTCAAGGCGAACCCTAATAAACTCGCACGGGGCATTGTTATTGAAGCACAGGTTGATAAAGGGCGTGGTGCTGTTTCGACCGTCCTCGTCCAGTCTGGGACATTGAGAGTTGGCGATGTGTTTGTTTCAGGTAGGTACTCTGGAAAAGTTAGAGCAATGATGGATGATCACGGGAAGCGGATGAAGGAAGCCGGTCCCTCGTGTCCTGTTGAGGTACTCGGTTTTACCGGCGTGCCAGAGGCTGGCGACAGATTCTATGTCGTTGAGTCCGATAAGGATGCCCGTGCTATCAGTGAAACTCGCCAAGATCAGTATCGCAATGAGCAGCTTGGCGCAAACAGCCACGTCAGTCTGGAAAACCTGTTCCAACAGATTCAGGAAGGTGAGATTAAAGAGTTAAACGTTGTTCTTAAAGGTGATGTGCAAGGTTCTGTGCAAGCGGTTGCCTCGTCCCTGCTTGAGTTAAGTACCGATGAAGTTAAAATCAACATTATTCATCAAGCAGTCGGCGGAATTACCGAAACCGACATTTTGCTCGCTTCCGCATCTGATGCTATTGTTGTCGGTTTCAACGTTCATCCTACCACAGAAGCAGTGCAAGCCAAGGAAACCGAGGGAATTGATGTTCGGACCTACAACGTTATTTATAACCTCATTTCCTATATCTATTCTGCTATGGAGGGCTTGCTCGATCCTGAGGTGCGGGAAGTCGTTATCGGACGTGCAGAGGTGCGTGAGTTGTTTAGAGTGCCACGTCTCGGTTTAGTTGCTGGTAGTTATGTCAATTGGGGACGGATTTCCTATAACCAACCGCTCCGTATCCTTCGCGATAATAGATTGATTCACGAAGGCAAGGTCAATTCGCTCCGACGGTTCAAGGACAATGTGAACGAGGTGCAAGCGAATTATGAATGCGGGATCGGTATTGAGACCTTTGACGATCTACAGGTTGGTGATGTCCTTGAGTGTTATGTTCACGAGCAGGTGGCACGCTCACTTTCGTAGACTGTCTTTGTTTGTATGATAGTTTGTTGTTATAACAGGTGGTGTTAATTTAGATTTTTAAACGCCATAAAATCGCGCCTACAATTAATTAACTGATTAACATTTTCCATGCACATCGGTGTTTGTAAAATCCGTCTCCGTATCCCGGATAGCCACTCATTGAAGGCGAAACGCCGGGTTGTAAAAAGCCTTATCGCGAAGCTCAAAAATCGTTTCAATATCGCTATTGCCGAAGTTGAAGCGTTGGATGCACATCAGGTCGCGATATTAGCCGCCGTTTCAGTTTCCAATGACGTAGTGCATCTCAATAAAATTATCTCGCATGTTGTCACTTTCGTTGAGGCAAATATAGATGCTGAGTTAGTGGATTACGAAACGGAATTTTTCTTTTAATAAGTTCGCTAAGGACTTGCTGCTAAAGATAGGAACATCATGATAGATAATAGAAGGCAAGATCGAGTCGGAGCCCTCATCCAGCGAGAGTTAAGCGAGATTATTCAACGTTCTGTCAAAGATCCGCGTATTACATTTTGCACTGTCACGCAGGCTTCTGTATCACCGGATCTAAAATATGTAGATGTAAAAGTCAGTGTTATCGGCGATGAGGCACAGAAAAGTGAAACCCTCGCCGGGCTAAAGAGTGCAGCGGGGTTTCTTCGGCGCGAAATCGGGAGCCGCCTGACGCTGCGCTATTCGCCTGAGCTTCGGTTTGCTATAGATGAATCCGCTGACTACCTCTTTAAAATAGATGGACTCCTCAAGTCTGTTAAATCCGAAGACGAAACAACCTAAAACCATGCAGCGGACATTTCATGGACACTCAACAGATGGTTGATATGCAGAACTATAGTACTCTTTTTAGTTTATTTGACCGGTATCATAACTTCGCGCTTTCGACGCATATTAACCCTGATGGCGATGCAATCGGTTCCGAACTGGGTCTTTACTTGTTTCTCACGGGACTCGGAAAGTCTGTTAAAATGTTTAATACGGATGCGGTGCCCGCTAATTATAGGTTTCTCCCGTTTTGGGATAGTATTGAGAGCACGCATTCTGTTGGAACCTATTGTCCAGAGGTGTTGATTGTATTGGATGCCAGCACACTTGAGCGAATCGGCAAAGCACTGTCCAAAACCTTGCTGCCTACACACTGCCTCATTAACATTGACCATCACGCCACCGCGGAGACGTTCGGTGATATCAACCTCATTGTGCCCTCTGCCTCTTCCACCTCAGAGATTGTTTACAAACTCATTAAATACCATCAGACCCCAATAGACAAAGCGTGCGCGCTTTGTCTCTATACAGGGCTGATGTTTGATACTGGCTGTTTTCGCCATAGTAATACCACAGCTGAGACACATCAAATTGCCGCGGAATTAATTGAAATAGGCGGGTTCGCTCCAGATGAGGTCTACCGAAACGTCTATGAGCATGTCCCTGTCGCGAAGATACACCTCTTGAGTGAAGTTCTCCGCACATTGCAAGTGACGGATGATGGGAAGATAGCATCGGTGTATGTGACGCAAACGATGTTTCGCAAAACTGGAACGACTGCTGACGCTGTCGAGGGTATTGTAAATCAGATTCAAGCGATTGCGGGTGTTGAAGTGGCACTCTGCGCGTCTGAAATGATGGATCGAAGTACGAAAATAAGTCTACGGAGTCAGGGGTGTGTTGATGTCAGTCAACTCGCTGCGGAGTTCGAGGGTGGAGGGCATGCGCGCGCCGCTGGCTGCCGTATCACTATGCCTTATCTCTTAGCGATTGCTGCCCTTATTCAAGCTGCGCAACGCTATATCCATCCAAGTCACGCGGAACAAGCTGATTGCCAGAAGGATTGAACGACGTGGAAAACGCCTGTAGTAGGAGCGATCTACAGGTCGCAACTACAATTTATAGTTTAGACGACATAGTTGCATTCGGCAGAGAAACCGTTGTTACTTTTGGTGTGTTTGATGGCATCCATGTTGGTCACCAAGCAGTTATTAACACCCTTCTTCAGCGGGCTATGCAAGATAAGTTAATGAGCGTATTGGTTGGTTTCTACCCCCATCCGCTTGCATTCCTTGCTCCAGAACGATGTCCCGCCGTTCTGACACCCCTCTCTAAACGCGTTGAAGTCCTTCAACAGTTTCGCATTGACAAAATCATTATGCTTAGTTTTGATGCCCAAATTGCATCGATGTCTCCCGAATTCTTTGTGGAGCGGGTTCTCTTAGAGAAATGCCGAGCCAGACATGTCGTCGTGGGGTATGCGTGTCAGTTTGGTAAAGACCGGGCTGGCAATGCGGAACGGTTAGCCGAGCTGAGTCGAGCGTATCCGTTCGATGTTTCCATTGTTCCTCCTACGGAAATAAATGGGGCACCCGTTCATAGTACCCGTATCCGGGAAGCACTCGCGCAAGGAGACCTTAAGTGCAGTTCTCAGTTATTAGGGCGTCCCTATTCCTTAATGGGTAATGTTGTTCGCGGCGATGGGCGTGGCAGAACAATTGGATTTCCGACTGCCAATATAGACTTTCAGAATCAAGTCTGTCCTCCTAATGGTGTTTATGCTATCCGGGCAAAGTTAGAGGAGCGGTTGTTAGACGGCGTATTGAATGTCGGGACCCGCCCTACATTTAACGGCAGAGATGTTCAGGTAGAAGGACACTTTTTTAATTTTGATGAAATGATTTATGACGAACCTATAGAAATATTTCTCGTAGAGAAAATTAGAAGTGAGCGGAAGTTTCCAAATCCAGAACTTTTGATTCAACAGATACAACGCGATATTGCAAATGCTGTGGACATTCTTTCGGAGTCTACCTCTTTATAGGCACTACCTTGTAAATCTAAACACTGCTTGGCAACATGAGTTTAATTTGAATTTTGGGTTGATTTGTGGTATTATATATGTATCAAATGTCGGGAAAATGGAAGCGATGTCCTGAATGTGGCTTAGTCCCTTTTCATACAGTGTTGTAGAATTTCGTTTATGGGGTTATTTTTCTCGAATTTCGCAAGTTTCTAAAACTTGTTGTTAGTTGTACAACTTAAAGGAGGTGAACGCAATTGGCAATTGATGCAGCAGAGAAGAAGGAATTGATCCAGCAGTACCAGATACACCAACAAGACACCGGTTCGCCGGAGGCTCAAGTGGCAATTTTGACTGCGCGTATTCAACAGTTAACTGAACACTTTCAGACGCACCGGAAAGACCACCATTCGCGTCATGGACTTTACCGACTCGTTGGCAAACAGCGCCGCCTGTTACGGTATCTTTACAAAAAAGACGTTACGCGCTATTACCGTTTAATTAATGAACTCGGAATTCGTGACACTATTGGATAGAGGAGCAGTTAGATTTTGTACTGGCACCAATCCAGTTTTCTGTTTGGTGTCAAGCGGGAGATGAATAGATGCTAATTATTCTTCAACCGCCTTTTTAGTGTTCATATTTAGTGCCACGGCGAAAAAATGGAAATATAGGAGTAGCATATAGAATGAAAGTTGAAATGCAACTTGGGAGCGAGAAGTTATCAATTGAGACCGGAAAAGTTGCGAAACAGGCAGACGGTGCCGTTTGGGTACAATACGGTGGAACGGTTGTCTTAGTCACGGTGGTAGCCGATGATGGCGATCATGACCTCGATTTCTTTCCGTTAACAGTAGATTATCGCGAGAGGGCTTACGCTACAGGACGTATACCGACAGTCTATGGTAGACGCGAACCACGTCCCGGAACATCAGAACAGTTGGTGGCTCGTTTAATAGACCACTGCATCCGCCCCCTCTTTCCAAAAGATTTTAAGGCTGAAGTCCAAATTTTATGTAACGTGTTTTCATCCGATGGCATTCATCCGGCGGATGTTCCGGCACTTATTGGTACATCTGCCGCGTTGTCGATTTCTGATATACCCTTTAACGGACCTGTAGCTGCCGTTACTGTTGGAAAAGTTGAAGACCAGTTAATCATCAATCCAAGTTATGAAGAGTTACATGCCTCTGCGATGGAGTTGTTCGTCAGCGGCAAAGTGGACGCTGTAATGTCTGTTGAAGGCGGTGGGCATGAAATTCCTGAAGATGAAGTCATTGATACAATTATCACCGCCCACGAACAGATAAAAGAAATTATAAAACTTCAAGAGGGGTTAGCTGCGGGGTGCAGTAACACAAAACGAGACTATGCATCCAAGAGTGTTGAATCTGACCTCAGTAGTCGTGTTCGACATCTCGCTACGTCACGCATTCGAGAATCCATCGGAATGGCAGATAAGAAAGTGCGTGAAGATTATCTTGAACAGGTACAAGAAGAGGTTCTCTCGGAAATCCTTGAAGATACGCCTGAAGAGGTTGATCCCAACGCTACAAAAGATACCATCTCTATCTTGAGTGAAATTGAAAAAGAAGAGATGCGTGAAGCGATTCTGACCCAAGGGAAACGCGTTGATGGTCGCGGTGTAACCGACATTCGTTCCATTTCAGGAGAAGTCGGGTTGCTCCCGCATACCCACGGTTCTTCCCTATTTAGCAGAGGGCAGACACAGGCACTCTGTGTAACGACACTCGGCACATCTGGCGACGAAGACGTACAACGTGGGCTTGATGGCGAGGCAAGGCGCTCCTTCTTCCTACACTATAATTTTCCACCATTCAGTACAGGTGAAGTCAAACGAATGATGGGACCCGGGCGTCGAGAAATCGGACACGGGGCACTCGCAGAAAAGGCTCTTGAACCGGTTATTCCAGACAAAGATGAATTTCACTATACTGTCCGAATCGTCTCTGAAATTTTGGAATCCAATGCATCATCTTCAATGGCAACCGTTTGTGGAGCGACCCTCGCACTATTAGATGCGGGCGTACCCATTAAAAGACCTGTTGCTGGGATTGGTGTCGGTCTTATCAAGGAAGGTGAGCAGGAAGCGATCCTGACCGATATGCTCGGGACCGAAGATTTTCTCGGCGATATGGACTTCAAGGTCGCTGGGACTGATGAAGGTGTCACTGCCATACAGATGGATATCAAGATTGATGGTGTTACACCTGAGTTGATGCGCCGTGCGATTCACCAGGCAAAAGAGGCACGTTTGTCGGTCATTGAACAGATGAACGCTGTCATCGCTGAGCCGCGCGCAGAACTTTCACCCTACGCGCCGCGAATTCACTCTCTCCAAATTGCACAGCAGAAAATCAAGGACCTCATTGGACCGCGTGGTAAAACTGTGCAAGGTATTCAGGAAGAAACAAGCACAACCATCAACATTGAAGATGATGGTACTGTGGAAATCGCGGCGACGAGTGCGGAAGATGTCAAACGTGCTGAAGAAAAAATTCGGGCGATCACTGCTATGCCTGAAATTGGCAAAGAGTACACTGGTAAAGTCGTCCGAACTGCGCCTTTCGGGGCGTTTGTGGAAATCTTGCCGGGTAAGGATGGACTTGTTCATATTTCACAGATGGGCGACGGATATGTCCGCCGTGCTGAGGACGTTATGCAGGTTGGTGACGAGGTCACCGTTCGTATTCTTACGATTGACGAGCAGGATCGCGTAGATCTAACGCTCGTTGCTGCCGGTGGTGTACCGGTTGAAGAGTTGAATATTGAGTCGAGTGAGGATCGTGAACAGTCATCTGATTGGAATGCGTCCAGAGACTCACGCGAGGGAGGACGTTCTAATAACTACCGTGAGAACCGAGACTCACGCGAATACCGGGACAGGCGTTCCAATGACTCCCGCGATCGCCGTGGAAATCGGTATGAACAACGAGATAATTCTCGCGATTTCCGTGATCGACGTTCACCACGTATTCCCAAAGGGCGCTCTCGGTAGTAGGAACGCGTCGCAATCAGCAGCAATTCACAGAAGACACGAAATAGGGTGAAGGATAATTCCTTTACCCTATTTTTATATTTTTAAGGTCTAATATCGTTGGGTTTTAGGCAATTGGAACTACAGGCAAGGCTAATTAAAAATTTTGCATGTTATCTGTTTTTGTGCTATAATTTTGAATATTGAGACGTAATCAAATCTCTAATAAAGATAGTGGGGCGAACCGCTGTGAATGAAGTAGAGTACACCAGTGAAATGAGGAGTTAAACCGATGAAATCACGACGTATTATTGCCAAACAAGTCTTTAATAAAGGGGATCTGCTCGATCAAAGATGGCTAACCTATTTATTAGCCATCGTTCTTATACTCCTTGTTCTTATCTTCGTTGTTCTATTGACCCCTGAATATAAACAATATGTTGTTGATACCGTCAGGTCTATATTTTATGGTGGAAAGCAGGAGGCACCACGTCCGAAGGCCGCTCCGGTAAAGTTTCAAGTACCTGTGCTGTTAGATGGATTCTAAACGGAGCGCACGAAATGAGCGCGGTGAGAAGCGCGAGGTCTCACCTTAGGACCCCAGTCGGATTACGTTTCTTATGAAACTTGGGAGAAAAAAAGAAAATGTCTAAAACAATGTTCATGTTAGCACTACCGATATGGCTGAGTTTAATCGCTGGATGCGGCTATGTTTCCAAATCAGAGTACCTTGAGCATATTAACACCATTCGTATTCCTCCTATTGATATTCTGGATGCGGATTTTGCTTACGATAATGCCTCACAGCGCCCGTATGATGAAGTAATTCATGAGAAACTTATCCAACGCTTCAATCGGAAATGGCGAGACGGAAACGATGCCGAATTTACGATGCGAATACAGGATTACAATCTAAGGGAGCACGGATTTGGACCTACTGGCGAACCTGAATTGTTGCGTATGAGCCTACAGATAGAATATCAATTTATAGACAGGATTCGCAACGATATGATTGATGAAAGTGATAACTATATCCAGGTTCATGATTTTTATATTCTACCGAATCGGTCTGAACCTATGGAAACCGTTGAACAAGCCAAAGGTCTCATTGTAGAAGAATTGATAGAGGACCTTTACAACCAGCTTGCTGAGCAGTGGTAACAGGACGCAGTATAGGAGCGAGCACGCGAATGAAACGCAAGACGGGACGTATTTTTCATAAACTCTACTGTTGCTTGTTCTGTATACTGCTTTTCTTAAGTTTGATGTTAATTTCGTGCGGTGGGGAACAGGGAGATTGGACAGCCGTTCAGCAGGAAGGCGAGTATATTTACGGTGTCTGGCACAGTGCGACAATGAAGAAAGCGGAGCAGGTGATGTTGAAGGTCGTCAAAAACATTAAGAACGCGTCAATGTTGTCGGAGGAACCGCTAACGATAGAAGAAGTGGAACAAACAGTTATTTCGCCCGAACATCTCTTGCCGGGTGATGGTGAATTCTTGGATTGGGTCCAGTCGCGTGCACCATCAACATATCAGGGTAAAACCCTTTATTGGGATAGGGTCGCATTTGCATCACCTGATCTTTACCACGCTTACGGTTTCCAACGTCAGGCAGAGGTGGAATATCAGGCACCTCAATTCGGTTCAAAACCTCTGATATTGCTTGAAATCTTCGATATGGGCACGCCAGAAAATGCCCTCGGAATTTACAACTTTCACACTTATCCGCAAGCCAAGATTGAATGGGTGGGCAGCAAGGCGATGCTTTCAGGTGGGTATCTCCGGTTTTCAAAAGGGAGATATTTTATTCAGATTGAGGGCTATGAGTTCGCAACGGGCATTCGTGAAGCGATGATTGCAATTGCAAAGGCTGTTGCTTCAGAAATTAAAGATCCACCTCCAGAACCACGAATCCTTGCGCTACTCCCAAGCAATAAAGTGAGTGGAAGTGTCAAGTTATTCCGCTCAAATTGGGCGTTGCGTCAAATCTACAGTACATTACCTGTCAATGTACCACAATTAAGTGATCCAGCACTCGGTATCTCGGCGCGCTATAGCGATAATGCTGATTCGGCGAATTGGCTGGATACACAGATTGTTTTTATTATCCGTTTTTCTGACACCTCTGCAGCGGAATCTGCCTATACGCTTTACCGAGATGCTGTCATCAAGGGCGCGGTACCTTTTGAAGCAGGAACCAGTGGAGCGATTCTTACCAACCAAGGGGATGCTCGGTAACAGAGGTAAAAGGAGGTCAGTTGCCGGTTATTGGTAAAGAAAAGAGGGACGTTTGTAACAATCTATCCTATTTTGCAATATTCCATTCTTACCCTCAATTGTTACCTCAGGACCTCTTAACTGACAACCGATAACTATTAAAAGGAGCTTTCTCATGCGAGGCGATTTTGAAGCCTATCTCAACGACTCATTTCGTGATGAAAACGGCAAACTCAATTTAGCAGCTTTGTTGGCATTGGAGGACGAAGCTGATATGGATGTCGTTGTCGTCATGCCGACTCCCCAACCGCTTCCCGAAAATAGTGAACTTGCCGAAGCGATTCGCGGTAATCCGCGTGCCCTCGGTTGTGCACTTGTACATCCGACAGAACCGGAACCTGTTGAGCAGGTCAGATTGGCGGCTGAAGTGTGGGAGATGCCTGGGATTAAACTGATGCCTGCCATTCACAACTACAATGTAGATGATCCTATCGTGCGTCCTGTTGTTGAAGCCGCACGGGACTATGGACTTATCATCTCGATTCACTCTGGACCTAACAATTGTCATCCGAACCGGATCGGTACTGTCGCGAGTTGGGTGCCTGAAACGCCAGTTATCATGGATCACATGGGGTTTCCTGACGATTTAGACGCGGGTATCTCTGTCGCAAAAGCGAATAAGAATGTTTCGCTCGGAACCACTATCTTAAGATTTCATCGCCGTTGGGGGACCGACCCGGACACCGTTGTGCCAACTGAAGTGAAAACAGCAGTTGACGAACTGGGACCGGAACAGATCGTCTTCGGCTCTAATTTACCTGAATATCGACCCATTCAGGTTATCAACGCCCTCAAACGATTGGAACTCGGCGATGACGCAGAGGCACTGATCTTCGGTGGAAATCTTGCACGTATCTATGGGCTTTAGAGACGTAAAATGAAGAGAACATCCCTTTATCAGGTTCATGAATCCCTTAATGCGAAATTTACCGAATTCGGTGGTTGGGAGATGCCGCTCCAGTATAGCAGTATCGTTAAAGAGCATCTCGCTGTTCGGACGAATGTGGGCTTATTTGACCTGTCACACATGGGGGAACTTGAGGTTTGCGGACCGGGAGCGAACGAATTGGTGCAGAAACTCAGCACCAACGATGTCGGACGTTTAACCGATGGACGTGTGTTGTACACCCTATTCTGTAATGAAATAGGCGGAATCGTTGACGACCTTCTCATTTACCGACACGCCGATAACCACTATATGTTGGTCGTCAATGCTGCCAATATTGACAAGGATTTGACATGGGTAGAAACTCACAACAACGCGGGCACGAAAATAAAAAATGTAAGTGAGAACACGGCTCTCATCGCTTTACAAGGTCCAAAGTCAATAGACCTTCTGAATCCTTTCGTCCCTGAACGGGATGTTTCTGAAATTTCGTTTTTCCGATTTGTCGTAGATGAAGTTGCGGGTATCCCTACCACCATTTCAAGAACTGGGTATACGGGTGAAATCGGTTTTGAGTTATACGTTGATGCAAACAATGCGGAGGATTTATGGAATGTGCTCTATCCTGCTGTGATGGAAGCAGATGGACAACCGGTAGGACTCGGCGCGCGTGACACTTTAAGACTTGAAGCCGGACTCCGCCTCTATGGTATGGATATGAACGACGACACGAACCCATTTGAGGTAGGTCTCGATAAGTTCGTCAAATCCAAAGGGCGACAGTTCATTGGAAAGAGCGCGCTCCTTGCCGCGAAAAAGAAGGGTATTGCGAAACAGATGGTAGGATTTCAAATGATTGACCGTGCTGTGGCGCGTGCTGGTTATGCCGTTTATCAGGAGGGTGAACATATAGGCAGTGTGACAAGTGGAGCACCTTCACCGAGTCTCAAATGTAGTATCGGGTTCGCTGCCGTTGAATCACAAGTGCTGGTTGAAAACGAAAAAATTAATGTAGAAATTCGAGGTAAACTGCACCCTGCGAAGATTGTGGAAATGCCCTTTATCAAGAGCTAACGATGCCTTGATTCAGATCCTGAAAGTGAGTAGTGTGCTTAACTAATGGTTTTTATCTACCAAGAACTTCCAACTTCCGCGTAGTAGTTGGTAAATCTACAAAGGAGAATGACAATGTTTATCATGACTGAAAACGAAGAAATTGTAAATATTGATCACTATTATATAATTGACGTATACCAGAACTACGGAAAATTTCATCTACGAGCTATTAGACCCGCATCGGGAGGCGGTACAGTCAGTCAATTCATTGCCAGATTCGATGACGAAAAAGAAGCACGAAGTGCTATACAGAATATCGGGATAGCCATCCAGCGTGGGGACAAGATATGGTATGTCAATAATGGACCTAAATAATTTCCAAATAAAAATGTCACTTTGCAAAAGGACTGGTGAAATTTGAAATAGAGTGAATTTTCAGAGGAGCATTTCATGTCAAATCAGAACATTGCTGACTTGTACGTTAACGAAAGACTTAAATCTCTCGAAACACAATTCCAGGGAGTTGATAAAGAAGTTGATAAGGTTGAATTGCGTTTAGATAATCAGATTAAGATGGTTAAAGATGACCTTAAGGATGACATCAAAGAAGTCAAGGACGACCTCAAGCAGGATATTAGGGAAGTCAAGAGTGACCTTGAGAGCGACATCAATAGAATCAAAGATGATCTTGAGAAAAACATTGACGACGTTAAAAGTGACCTCAAGGATAACATCAAGGAAAAGCAATCAGATTTAAAGGGATTTATAGCGATACTCGTTACTATTGCGGGCTTCATCATCAGTAGCGTTGTGGCAGTAGTTGTTAAGTTTCTATAGTTAGCAAAGGAGGTTGGCAATGTCGGAGAAACCGAGTGGTAAGGAAAAATATACACCTACCTGTTTGGAATGGCTTATCGTCATGTTAAATTCCACATTTCAGTACTATGATATAGAGCGCGATGGGTTTGACTTAGTATATCTACCTGGGAAAGACGGAGAGAGTATTCAAATGATAGTCAGCCATTATGCGAATGTAAATGAAGATCGCATGAGCAAAGGGGTTGAGTCCGGGAAGAGATCCGCTCTTTCACTCGCTGAATCTTATAATTGGAATTCGTGGGTCAACATTGAAGTAGATTTTAGAGAGATAAGGTGAATTCCAAACGTTTACAATATGACAGAGGCAATAGTCAAACCCAGAAAGTTGTTAAATTACAACATAACACAGAAAGTAAGGCAAAAATGATTCCACAAAACTTAAGATATATGGAAAGCCATGAATGGGCTAAGCAAGAGGGCGACATCGTCACTATCGGTATCAGTGACTATGCACAATCCGAAATTCAGGATATCGTCTACGTTGAATTGCCAGAGGTCGGCACTGAACTCACACAGAAAACGGAGTTCGGCGTGATAGAATCTGTCAAAGCAGCGTTTGACCTCTATGCGCCTGTTAGTGGTGAAGTGATTGATGTCAACGAATCCCTACTTGACGCACCAGAACAGGTCAATGAATCTCCTTATGATGACGGATGGTTTCTCAAAATCAGGATGACTGATCCCAGCGAGCTTGACGCGCTTCTTGATGCCGCCGGTTATCAAGCACACATTGAGGCAGAGCATGCCTGAAAAAGAAAAAAACAACAGCCTTTTCGCAAATCGACACATCGGACCTCGCTCAGAAGATATTGAGTTGATGTTGACAACGCTCGGTTATTCTTCAATGGCAGATTTCATTGAGGATGTTGTGCCAGCGGACATTCGTTTGTCGTCAACCTTTGGTTTAGGGCGTGGCTTGCAAGCCCATATTGCAAAGTCAGAATCGGAAGTTCTTGCGGTGCTAAAAGAACTCGCCTCTCAGAATCAAGTCTTCCGTTCCTTTATTGGGATGGGCTACTATAACTGCTTCGTTCCACCGGTTATCCAGCGCAACATTTTGGAAAATCCGGGCTGGTATACGCAATACACACCGTATCAGGCTGAGATTTCACAAGGACGTTTGGAGGCATTGCTCAATTTCCAAACAATGGTTATCGATTTGACCGGTTTGCCTATTGCGAACGCTTCACTTCTTGACGAGGCAACAGCTGCTGCGGAAGCAATGGGAATGTGTTTTGCAAATGTGCCGCGGAAGATCACTCGAAAATTTTTTGTGTCAGAAACCTGTCATCCACAAACAGTCGCTGTTCTACAAACACGCGCTGAACCCCTCGGTATTGAATTACAAATCGGTGACCATCGTGATGTCAATTTTGACACACCGATTTTAGGTGCCATCGTGCAATATCCCGCCACAGATGGTGCGATTTACGATTACCATCAATTCGCTGAACAGGTACACGCTGCTGGTGGTTTATTTGTTGCTGCGACAGATCTGTTGGCACTAACACTCCTACGACCACCCAGTGAGTTTGGCGTAGACATCGCTATCGGTAGTGCACAGCGGTTTGGTGTGCCTCTTGGATATGGCGGACCTCACGCAGCTTTTCTTTCCACACATGAAGAGCTTAAACGTAGTATCCCTGGACGGATTGCTGGCGTATCCCACGATGCAAACGGCAAGCCTGCTATTCGTTTAGCACTCCAGACGCGGGAACAGCACATCCGGCGTGAAAAGGCGACAAGCAACATCTGCACTGCACAAGTGCTACTTGCTGTAATGGCAGGAATGTACGCAGTCTATCACGGTCCGACAGGACTTAGGCAGATTGCGGAACGTGTACATTCACTTACCTGTGGGTTACGGGCAGGACTTGAAGAACTCGGTTATACCACCGGGGAATCTCCCTGTTTTGATACCCTCTCTGTTCCTGTCGCGGCTGAAGCAACAGAAGCGTTGCTCGCTTCTGCACGAGCGAGACAGATAAACCTTCGGAAAATTGATGCAACACACATCGGCATTTCCTTAGATGAAACAACGACTTCTGCAGATGTTGAAGAACTTCAGCAGATTTTCTCGGAAAACAACAGGGAGGGCACAAAGCACACATCGCCTCTTCCGCCTTTCCAGTCTTCCCCTTCCATCCCAGTAGAATTTCAGCGTGAAACGCCCTATCTGACGCATCCTGTTTTCAATAGTTACCATTCTGAAACTGAGATGCTCCGCTACGTTCACAGACTCCAAACCAAGGATCTTTCCCTTGTGAATGCAATGATTCCACTCGGTTCTTGTACGATGAAACTCAACGCTACAACGGAGATGGTGCCGGTGACATGGAGCGAATTCGGAGACCTACATCCATTCGCGCCGCAAGAGCAAGCGGAAGGTTACCGTCGCCTGTTTTCGCAATTGGAGGAGTGGTTGGCTGAGATAACGGGTTATAGTGGTATCTCACTACAACCAAATGCGGGTTCACAGGGTGAATATGCGGGGCTGTTGGTCATCCGCAAATACCACGAGAGTCGCGATGAAGCGCATCGTAACGTCTGTTTGATCCCGACCTCTGCCCATGGTACAAATCCCGCGAGTGCTGTGATGGCAGGCATGAAAGTCGTTGTCGTGGCGTGCGATTTGGAAGGAAATATTGATCTTGACGATCTCCGGGAAAAAGCAGATACACACCGTGACAATCTTGCCGCTGCGATGATTACATACCCTTCAACCCACGGTGTGTTTGAAGAGAAAATTCGCGAAATCTGCGACATTGTTCATCAATCCGGTGGACAAGTCTACATGGACGGTGCGAATCTGAACGCCCTGGTTGGTATTGCACAACCAGCGGATATCGGAGCAGATGTTTGCCATTTAAACCTTCACAAAACCTTCTGCATCCCTCACGGAGGCGGTGGACCAGGGATGGGACCCATTGGTGTCAAAGTGCATCTCACGGATTTCTTACCGATACATCCGCTCGTCAATGTTGGTGGCAGGATAGGGATTGGAGCCGTATCTGCGGCACCGTGGGGAAGTCCCGGAATTTTACCGATCTCTTGGGCGTATATCGCGATGATGGGAGCGGACGGACTTACGTCGGCAACGGAAGTCGCGATTCTTAACGCCAACTATATCGCGAAGAAACTCGCCCCCCATTATCCTGTGCTTTATACAGGGAAACAAGGCTTAGTCGCGCATGAATGTATCATTGATTTGCGTGCCTTCAAAAAGAGCGCGGACATAGATGTGACGGATGTTGCAAAGCGATTGATGGATTACGGATTCCACGCACCGACTGTTTCTTGGCCCGTGCCGGGCGCGATGATGATCGAACCGACAGAAAGCGAATCAAGAGCCGAGTTAGAGCGGTTCTGTGACGCGCTTATCTCAATACGTGAAGAGATAGCGGAGATTGAGGCAGGCATCGCCGATCAGATAGACAATGTGCTGAAAAACGCCCCTCACACGGTAGAAATGGTTACACAATCTGAATGGTGTCATCCGTATTCACGTGAAAAAGCAGCGTTTCCAAAACCGTGGGTACGCGATGCTAAATTTTGGCCCGCTGTGGCACGTATTAACGAGGTCTACGGAGACAGAAACCTTATGTGTGCCTGCCCGCCGCTCGACGAATATTAACACAAACCGATACTAACTGACAACTATAAAAACATGAAGGCAATAATTATAGGCGCAGGAGAGGTTGGATTTCATATTGCCAAACTTCTCACTGCCCAAGATAACGATGTTGTTCTCATTGATGAGTCCGATGCTGCCTGCAACCGAGTCAATGAACAGTTGGACTTACAGACGTTACGCGGACCAGGAGCGTCGCCACGTCTTCTGAAAACCGCCGGGATTGACGAAGCCGATCTCCTCATTGCCGTTACGAATAGTGATGAGATTAATATGCTCGCTTGTCAAATAGCCGACAGGTACAGCGTTAACACAAAAATTGCTCGTGTTTCAAATCCGGACTACTTCTCCATGGAAAGTGGGCTGACACCCAACGATTTCGGTATCAATCTTCTGGTTAATCCGGAACATCTCTGTGTGGCTGAATTTGTTCGACTTTTGCAAATACCTGAAGCAAGAGAGATCGTCGAATTTGAGGATGGTAAGGTCCAACTTGTTTCCTTCCGAGCGAAACAATCAAACCCTTTGATAGGAAAATCGCTTGCTGAATTAGACGAAAATGGGCTTCTCACGGATACCCGCTTTGCTGCAATTAGTCGGCGAGGTCGTTCCAATAATGGGGACCCTACTCAGAACGGGAACAGGCATATTATCATTCCAAGGGGTGATGATGCTTTACGACAGGGTGATGAAGTTTTTGTCATCGGTAGTTCGTTAGCAGTTGAACAATTGCTACGCATCAGTGGCATCACTTTCAATCAGCAGCTTGACCGTGTTATCATTATTGGTGCGAGTCCTATCGGTATTGAGCTTGCCCGTGTGCTTGAAGAAAATGATACCAATGTCAAACTCATTGAGGAGGATCAAGCAAAAGCTCGACAAGCGTCCCAAATGCTAAAGCGGACGACCGTTTTACAGGGCAATTACCTCCAATTTAGGCTCCTTGAAGAAGCAGGTGTGAATGGGGTCAACGGATTCGTTTCCGTTACGGGTGACGATGAAAACGACATTATGGCATGTATGACGGCAAAGGAACAAGGTGCTCAGCGTGTGCTCGCGCTCGTTCAACAGCCGCGTTATCTCCCCTTATTAGCGCGTATTCCGAGGCTTGATGGGGCAGTGAGTCGGCATCTCACTGTTGTGAGTAATATCCTACGACTCATCCGCCGCGGTAACATAGTCTCCGTTGCTTCGCTTCATGGAATAGAAGCAGAAGTCATTGAGATCGTTGCTGGTGTCAACTCTAAAATTGTCCATAAAGAACTTACCACCTTTAAAACAACATTTCCTGAGAACGCCTTCATCGGTGCTGTTATTCGGCGGGAAAGACTCATTATTCCGACCGGGCAGTCTGTTATCCAACCTGCGGATCGCGTGATTGTTTTCAGTATGCCTGGGGCGATTCCGGTTGTCGAAGACTTATTCGCTGAACGGAGAAGCTAAATGGTTGTCAGGGGTCGGTTATCAGAGGAAATGGTTATCGGTTATCAATGTTAGAAAGTGTGCTAAAGTTTCAAAGTGTGCTAAAGTGTTCTAAAGTTGTAAAGTTATCAACTTTACAGATTTCTCAACTTTAGCTACACTTTACGAGAATTTACTGGACTTTACGAACTTCTTTAACTGATGACTGACGACTGACAACTATATAACATGAGTCTTAAGCTAATCTTTTACACTCTCGGTAATTTACTGATTTGTCTCGCGGGGAGCATGTTATTCCCCTTGGGAGTGGCTATCTATTACCGGGCAACTACAGGTGAAATCCAGAACGATTTGATGGCATTTGTCATCTCGGCGATAATCACTCTGATTATCGGTTTAATTCTTCGCTTCAGTATTCGATCTCGACAGGAAGAACTCGGTATCCGCGAGGGGTTTGCTGTTGTTGCATTAGGATGGGTAACAGTCGCACTCTTTGGTACGCTTCCATACCTATTTGCTGGCGTATTTCACATTGATGGACGCTCGCCGTGGACAGTGTTCTCTTTCTGCTATTTTGAATCTATGGCGGGATTTTCAACAACGGGTGCGACTGTCTTGACGGAGATTGAACATCTTTCACACGCCGTACTCTTCTGGCGGAGTTTCTCGCATTGGCTCGGTGGGATGGGAATCGTTGTTCTTGCTGTTGCTATTCTTCCGATGCTCGGTATCGGTGGTATGCAGCTTTTTCGCGCCGAAGCACCCGGACCGCAAACGGATCGGCTCACACCTCGCATCGCACAGACGGCTAAGCTGCTCTGGGGTGTTTATCTACTACTCTCTTTTCTTGAAACTGTCCTCTTGATGCTGGGGGGTATGACGCTCTTTGATGCACTCTGCCATACCTTTGGGACTATGGCAACCGGTGGATTCTCTACAAAAAACGCCAGTATCGGCCACTACGATAGTGTTTATATTGACATGGTTATCTGTTGTTTTATGTTCTTTGCTGGCACCAATTTCGCGCTCCACTATCGCGCCCTCCGGGGTGATGTCAAAAGTTATTTCCAAGATACGGAATTTAAATTCTACTGCATTGTCATTGCAGTGAGTATCACCTTAATTTCGTGGAATACCATTAGGTTTCAGGTTGATGGACAGGTGCCTTATGATTCAATGTGGACATCGCTCCGTTATGCTACATTCCAGGTGATGTCTATTATCACGACGACGGGCTATGGCACTGCTGATTTTGAACAGTGGCCCGCACTTTCCCAATTTATCTTGGTGACACTTATGTTTTACGGTGGCTGTGCAGGTTCCACCAGCGGCGGCATGAAACAGGTGCGGTTCCTCCTCCTTATCAAACAGAGCGGTGCGGAAATTAAACGTCTCATCTTCCCACATGCTGTACTCCCTATCCGTGTTAACGATCGCGCAGTTCCTCCCGAAGTTATGACGAATGTCCTCGGTTTTTTCTTCTTTTTTATTGGAATTTTTGCGATTGTAACCTGCATCATGGCAACCTTGGGGCTTGACCTCGTGAGTGCCGCGGGGGCAACGATCGCTACGATGGGTAACATCGGCCCCGGTCTGGGCAGCGTGGGACCGACCGATAATTACGCGCATATTCATACGGCTGGAAAATATGTCCTATCTTTCTGCATGTTACTCGGACGCCTAGAACTCTATACAGTACTTATCCTCTTTTCACCGAACTTCTGGAAAAGTTAGACTTTATGAACACAGATAAACTCCGCAGAGAATACAGAGTCCACAAAGAACATCTTCTTGAGCAGAACGCCGCATCCGATCCGTTTGAACAGTTTGAAAGGTGGTTTTCAGATGCGGTTAATGCTAAACTTGATCTACCAGATGCGATGACCTTAGCAACCGCGACACCAAAAGGGGTTCCGTCTGCCCGAATGGTCGTACTCAGAGGCTTTGACGCAAAAGGTTTCTGCTTCTACACCGATTATGGGAGTCAAAAGGGAAAGGAACTGGCTGAGAATCCCAATGCAGCGTTGGTCTTCTATTGGCGTGAACTCGACCGACAGGTTCGGAGTACCGGCATCATTGAAAAGATGGCCTCCGAAGAATCAGATGCCTATTTCGTTAGTCGTCCTATGAGCAGTCAACTCGCCGTGTGGACAGAACGCCAAAGCATCGCTATTAGTGGGCGAGAGCATCTTATAGAAGGTTTCCAGCGGGCGGAACAGACGCATTCACCGGATGCCATTCAGCGTCCGCTACATTGGGGAGGGTATCGGCTTGTACCCAATATGTTTGAATTTTGGCAGGGGTGTCCAAACCGACTCCATGACCGACTCTGCTATACACTGCAACCCGATGGGACGTGGGAGATGACACGTCTGTCTCCGTGAATTTACCGCTTTGTTGGACACATCGGAAGATTCTCGAAAATTGCTTGACATCCGCTCCAGCTTCCTATTACACTATGAGCAGTCGTTAAGAACATCAAAAAGGAAAGGAGATTCCTGATGAAATTCATGCTGATTGTAGCAGCACTTTTTCTGCTCTCCTTCTCTGGATGGGCAGGTACATTTATCGAAACCTTCAATAATGGTGACCTGAAGGACTGGCAGGAACTGGTTCGAGAAAACAAGATGCCCGGGTCTTGGGAGGTTATCAATCGTGAACTTCACGCGGTGAGTGTTGATGGGTGGTCCCGTCTACTGACAATCGGAAATAAGAAGTGGCAGGATTACACGATTGAAGTTGATGTTAAACCGATCGAAAAACATGGACCGGCAAGTATTGTGATTGCTGCACGGATTAAAGGCACCCGGTTGTTATTCTGTGAGCTTGGTGATCGGCTTGTCCCTGGATGGGACACTGCCTGTCGTACCGGTGATTTCCATACAAACCAGTCGCAACTCTTGCACGCTGGACCTCATCCACTTTTAAAATTGGGTGACTGGTCGACTCTGAAATTGAGCGTTAAGGACACAACCTTTACTTTCTGGATAAACGATGAAAAAATTACAGAAACCGGGGATGACTTTGCTTTTGTCCATGAAGGTCGAGCAATTAGGGGAAAGGTAGGTTGGCTCGATGGGTTTCTGACAGGCGGTGCAGGTTTTGGTCTCGCGAATTACACCGCGATATTCGATAATCTTATTATCACCGGCGAAGGTATCCCTGACAAGGGTAAATTATCGGTAACACCGAGGGAAAAACTCGCAACCACGTGGGGACAGCTGAAGCGGTTTTAATCTCAATGGAAATCGGATCGTAAGGAGAATCCCTATGAAACCTGTGAGCATTGTAGTAACCCTTTTTCTTCTGTCTTTTTCTGTATGGGCAGGCACATTTCTGGAAACCTTTGATGATGGAGATTTCGATGGATGGCAGGAGCTTGTGAGGTGGGAAGATGCCCCCGGTTCTTGGGAGATTATTGATGGTCAACTTCATGGGGCAAGTCTTGAGGGATTTCTACGTCTTCTCACAATCGGGGATGACACATGGAAGGATTACACAGTCGAATTTGATGTTAGACCTCTTAAAAAACACGGGAGTCCAAAAATCTTGATTGCGGCGCGGGTTAGCGGGACCTGGCTGGTGCGCTGCTATACTGCGGAGGCGGATCAGGCGGTCGTGTTGCCTGGTGCCAATGCCCCCGCAAGAGAATTGGTGTTTTGTGGAGCTGGCAATTTGCACCGAGCAAAAGGCCTTTTTTTAGGTCCTCATTCACGATTAAAATTAAACAGATGGGCACATCTAAAGTTAAGCGTTGAAGGCGATACCTTCACCTTCTGGATTAATGAAGAGCAGGTTATGGAACCTACGGAACTTCGTATTTTCAGAAACCGTGAAATCTTTGCTGACTTTCCTGATTTTCAGACGGGCGGTGTAGGTCTTGGTCTCTCGAACTATACGGCACGCTTTGATAATATCACTGTCACCGGTGATAGCATTCCGAACAGCGGCGGGTTCGCCGTAACATCCCAAGGGAAACTCGCGACGACATGGGGAGAGTTGAAACAGTTTTAAGTACACGAATGATAGACTATCTTCTTTCGTTTCATCCGAGGTATTCAAATATCTCAATCTTATGCTACAACAAGTGGAATGAGTTGATTCTGACGAATTTATTCTTACCTTTCATTTTTTTCAAAAAAACTTGACAATGTTTTTGAAATATGAGAAACTATTAAGCATATCAAATGAATCTGTTTGCAAGTCGGAATTAATCTTCACTTTGGCAGCACTTGTGAGCCATTAAAATGTGTGAGGACAAAGTAGATTAGAAACAATGTTAATAGATTATCTTCCAATCTTGTTGTTAGGACTCTTCGCAGTCCTCTTTGCGGGTATTAATCTCGCCCTGACCCATATTCTTGGACCCAAACGCCCAAACCGCGTCAAACTCTCCGTTTACGAATCCGGCGTTCAACCAATTGGCGATGCAAGGCAACGGTTTACCATTCGGTTTGACCTCATCGCGATGCTCTTTATCATCTTTGATATTGAAGTGGTATTTCTCTACCCGTGGGCGGTGGTTTTTAAGAAATTCTCTGAGACGAGTGGTTTATTTATTTTAATCGAAATGCTGGTATTTATCGGCATTCTTCTTCTGGGTTATATCTATGCTTGGAAGAAAGGAGGCTTAACATGGGATTAGATTTTGTTGGACAAGGTGCCGGACAGACAGATGGTAACATCATCACCACGACTATTGATAAGGTTGTCAACTGGGGACGAAAGAACTCATTGTGGCCGATGCCGTTCGGGACAGCATGCTGTGCAATCGAGATGATGGCGACCTTGGCTTCCAAATTTGACCTTTCTCGGTTCGGTTCTGAGGCGATCCGCTTTTCACCCCGCCAATCCGATCTGCTCATTGTTTCCGGCAGGATTTCCATCAAAATGATGCCGGTGCTAAAACGTATCTATGACCAGATGCCGGATCCGAAATGGGTAATTTCGATGGGAGCGTGCGCTTCCTGCGGCGGCGTGTTTGATACCTATACCCTTATTCAAGGCGTTGATCAGTTTATTCCTGTGGATGTGTACATTCCTGGATGTCCGCCACGCCCCGAAGACCTCATTGATGCAGTACTACAGGTGCAGCAGAAAATCACCAGCGGTGCCTCACCTAAAGGCGTAGAGCATCTCCTCGAAACTTGAAATGAAAATAGGAACAGCAGAGGCACTTTATGAATGAAGAGAAAGAAGTCGAAGAACAATCAAAACCGCTCGTCCTTGAAAAATTAGAAGAACATCACGCGGATGCACTCTTAGCGCAGGACGAAACGCGCGGTACAGTCGTTGTTATACGTAAAGAACAGGCTTACGCGGTTTTGGAATATCTAAAAACAGATCCTGAACTCGCCTATACCTTTCTCGTTGATGTTACTGCTCTCGACAATTCACAGATGGAATCCGAGTTGATACAGTTTGACTACGCGAGGTTCATGGTCGTCTATCAGCTCTATTCCTATCAGGGGCAGGGACGTGTTCGAGTAAAGGTGCCTGTACATGAAAACGACCTGAACATCGCATCTGTTACTGGGTTGTGGCAGGGCGCGAATTGGTTAGAGCGTGAGACCTACGACATGTTCGGGATCAATTTTGAGGGGCATCCCGATCTCCGTCGAATTTTAATGCCTGACGATTTTGAGGGACACCCGCTTCGGAAAGATTATCCGCTCCGTGGGCGCGGCGAACGTGAACGCTTTAACTTTGATAAGCAGAATGTGTAAAAAAAGCGGTCAGCGGTCAGCAGTCAGCAAAAAAAGAAGTGTTCTGTACGCTTGTTGTGTCTTTACTGATGGCTGATGGTTTCCGACGGCTGATGCCTATAAAAAAAGGAGTATTCTATGCAAGGTGGGCTGGAACGAGCGACAGGCGAGAAGATGGTTCTCAACTTCGGTCCGCAACATCCGGCGACACACGGCACCCTTCGCATTGTGTTAGAACTTGATGGTGAATCTGTCTTGAAAGCGATACCACATGCTGGTTACCTGCACACCGGATTCGAGAAACTCGGTGAACATCTGGATTACAACCAGTACATTGTTGTGACAGATCGGATGAACTATTTGTCGCCGTTGTCGAATAATTTTGGATATGTACTTGCTGTCGAACAGCTGCTCGGCATTGAAGTCACAAAACGGTGTCAATACATTCGTATTTTAATGGCGGAACTCTCACGACTCGCTGATCATCTATTATGGTTGGGTACTGCTGCATTGGATTTAGGGGCATTTTCGGTATTCCTCTATAGTTTCCGCGAACGTGAAAAGTTGTATAGCATCTTTGAAAAGACGACCGGCGCACGGTTGACGACGAGTTATACCCGCGTCGGTGGTGTTCTCCGTGATCTCTACGCTGGATGTGAAGAAGATGTCCGTCAGTTTGTTGGTAACTTCCCAAAAGCACTAAAAGAGACGCATACGCTGCTCACACGGAATCGGATCTGGATGGACAGGACGAAAGGCGTTGGATCCATTTCAGCTGATGATGCCATTAGTTATGGATTAACAGGTCCCTGCCTCCGAGCCACCGGCGTGGCGCATGACATCCGGAAGGCTGAACCTTATTCCAGTTACGATGAAGTCACCTTTGATGTACCCGTAGGAACCAACGGCGATGCTTATGACCGCTATCTTGTTCGCATGGAGGAGATGATTCAGAGTTGTGGCATCGTTACCCAAGTACTGGACAATCTGCCTGACGGACCCGTCAACCTTGAAGATAACAAGGTTACGATGCCGGACAAGTCCGATGCTTATGGACATATTGAGGGATTAATCCATCACTTTAAGATTGTTATGGACGGACACGGCGTGCAGCCGCCACAGGGCGAACACTATTGTGCAACCGAATCACCGAACGGCGAACTCGGTTTTTATATAGTCAGCGATGGCAGCGGCACCGCTTATCGTATTCGTATCCGTCCGCCGAGTTTCCTGCACTTTCAAGCACTGCCGCGCATGTTAGAGGGTGGAATGGTTTCTGACACTGTAGCAGTGTTGGGGAGTCTCAATGTCATCGCGGGTGAATTAGATCGGTAACTTTGTCTGAGCCTGTTGTCTGGGTTAGGAGGATTCAATGGAACTCAAAGGCATTATGCTTTTCGTCAAAGACATGAAGACCGTGATTGCTTTTTATAGGGACGTTATCGGATTAGTGCCAGACGAAGACCAGCCGTTCCCAGAAAACCGGTTTTTCCGTTTTCATGCAGGTGCTTGCACATTGTGTCTCCATAGTGCCAGCAAACCCAACGAAGGGAGACAAAAACTGATGTTTCACGTTGAAAGCGTGAGTGCCATTCATCAGCACATAAAATCGAAGGGGAAACGGTTACGGAAACTTGAGAACGACGATGGGCATGCCATCTTTGATATCCGCGATCCAGAAGGCAACCGTATTCAATTTTACGGCAACTATTGATTTTGGAAGTTTTTCACGTGGACTTAATAAATTCATGAAACTAAAAGTCGTTATCCATAAAGCTGAAGAAGGCGGATATTGGGCGGAAGTGCCATCACTTGCTGGTTGCGCCACACAAGGTAACACTTTTGAAGAATTACTTGAAAACATTTATGAAGCAATTGAAGGGTGTTTATCTGTATTTACGTTTTGCATCGAAAACAACGGTTGTGAAGACATAGAGAAGCGAAAATTCTATCAAATTCTTCCTGACGAGAAAGCAGCAAGTGAGGGATATCTGCGAGTCATTGATGAATCTCAGGAAGACTACTTGTATCCCGAATCTTATTTTATTTTCAAGGAATAAACATAGATGTCAGATGAACTTATTCAAATCGAAACGCCTTTCGCGTTTAACGAAGAAAATCAGCGTGAATTCGACGAATTGATAGGGCGGTATCCGATTAAGGAAGCGGCAATGCTGCCGACGCTCCATCTCGCGCAAAATCAGGCAGGTTATATCACGCCTGCTGTCATGAAATACGTCGCGGAGCAACTTGAAGTCTCCGTGATGAAGGTCAAGGATGTCGTCACTTTCTATCCGATGTTCTTTGAAGAACCGGTGGGACAGTACGTGATTCGGGTATGTCATACGCTACCTTGTGCGTTGCGAGACTGTAAAGTCGTTTTGGAGCATCTTAAGGCGAAATTAAATACGGATGTTGCTTCGGAAACCAATCTTGCGAAGGGCACGACTGCTGACGGTAAGTTCACGCTCATGAAAGTAGAATGCCTCGCTTCGTGTGATGTTGCCCCCGTCATTATGGTGAATGGCGATTTACATAAAAATTTAACCCCGGAAAAAGTTGATGAACTTTTAGCGAAGCTTGCAAGCTAAAACTTGCTATACTAAAGTAGACAATTTGTAGAGGAGAAGGTATGGTTGAAGAAAGACGGATTCTCTACGAGCATCTGGATGTACCTGATATTAACACGTTCGATGTCTTTCGGCAATATGATGGCTATAAGGGTTTTGAAAAGGCCATTGCGGAATATCAACCTGAAGAGATCGCTAAAATGGTGTTGGATTCAGGATTGAAAGGCAGAGGTGGTGCCGGTTTTTCTACTGGGGAGAAATGGAGTTTTGTCCCAAGGGATATAAAACCCTGCTATCTCTGTTGCAATGCCGATGAAAGCGAACCAGGGACATTCAGTAACCGTTACGTCTTGGAGAAAAATCCACACCTATTGATTGAAGGTATCCTGATCTGCTGCTATGCGATGGGCATTGAGACGACTTATGTCTACATTCGGGGTGAATTTACGCTCGGTAAAAAGATGTTAGATGCTGCCATCAAAGAGGCTTACGAGCAGGGTTACCTCGGAAAAGATATTCGTGGCACAGGACTCAATGTTGATATCTATACGCATCCAGGAGCTGGTGCCTATATCTGTGGTGAGGAGACAGGACTCATTGAATCGCTTGAGGGAAAACGGGGACAACCGCGTAACAAACCGCCCTTTCCCGCTGTCGAAGGTGTGTTCAGAAAACCCACCGTCGTGCAGAATGTTGAGACCTTATGTAACCTACCTTTCATTATCAGTAATGGTGTTGAATGGTACACCCAGATGGGACCGACGTATGCCGATACGCGGTTTGATCCGCCGAAACCTGATGCCAATACCGGCACAAAACTCTATTGCATTAGCGGTGATGTCAATGAACCGGGTGTTTATGAATTGGAACTCGGCTTGACGTGCTCAGAACTCATTGAGGTTGCAGGTGGTTTGCGCGGCGAAGAGGTGAAAGCTGTCATCCCCGGTGGCAGTTCCGCACCGATTTTGACACACTATGAGTTAGACACGCGGCTCGATTTTACCTCACTTACACTCGCCAAGTCGATGCTCGGTTCGGGTGGTATCATCGTCATGAACGAGACACGGAATATCGTGGATTGCTTGCTCAATATCATGAAGTTCTATGCGCATGAATCGTGTGGACAGTGCACGCCGTGTCGGTGGGGTACACCGTGGGTGCGCGATATCGTTCAACGTATTGCCGACGGAAACGGACGAAAAGACACTATCACACGACCCAAATTCGGTGTCGCTGAAGGCGGCAGATGGGGCGATACCGGCGAGACGGAAGAGATTTACGAAGACTTAGATCTATTGGAAAGTGTCGCCAATAACATTGCGAATGTGGACACGATGACATGGAATACGATTTGTGTCTTTGGTATTGCTGTCTCGTGGCCAGCCGTGAGTTATATGCGCAAATTCCGACCCGAATTTGAAGCTGCCATCCGTGAAGGTAAATTGGTTACCCTGCCTGTTGCCGAGGCGACAGTCCCACCGGAGGAAAACTATGCATATCAACAGCGGTTTATTCCGAAAGAGTTCGCTGACCTGTAGGGCTCGCCGCCTAGTCTGGGAATAGACGAAATCCATTCCTTGTCTTACGTTTTTCGCTTGTATATTGTAGAACAAAGGGCGTAGCTCGTAATGAAATGGAGAGCGGGTTCGAGAAAAGAGCGTGAGATCCCAAGTCCACGTTGTTTAACCGCGAGGAAAATTAAAAATATGGCATTTGTTAAACTGAATGACCTTGAGATAGAGGTTGAAGATGGAACGAATGTAGTCGAGGCAGCAAGGCAACACGGCATTGAGGTGCCTCACTACTGTTATCATCCTGGGTTGTCCCGTCCTGCGAATTGCAGAATGTGTCTCGTTGAGCCACACGAATTCTTTCCACCTGCTGGTGCGATTGTTCCTGCCCGACAACTCGCGACAGGATGCACAACGGTGCTGAGAACAGCACCTCCCGAAAGGAAACTTGACGGAAAGTACGACTCCATTGTCTATACAGATAGTCCACGTGTTAAGAAGGCACGGGAAGATATCCTTGAATTTCTTTTGGTGCATCACCCGCTTGATTGTCCTGTCTGTGATCAGGCTGGTGAATGCGACTTGCAAGACTATAGTTATCGGCATGGACACGATAAAAGTCGTTACCTTGAAGTCAAAAATGTCCCACCCAAGAAAGACTTGGGACCGGATGTGCTCCTTTACTCAACGCGCTGTGTCGTCTGCACGCGGTGTATCCGATTTGCGGAAGAGGTTTCAGGAACCGGTGAATTAGGCTTAATTAACCGCGGCTCCCATGATGAGATTGATATTCCGCGAAGCCACGAAGGCGTTCCTTTGCAGGTATTAGATAACAAGTTGGCAGGCAATGTTGTTGATATTTGTCCTGTTGGTGCCTTGATTAGCAAGGACTTCTTATTCAAATCTCGTCCGTGGTTTATGGAGAAGGCGAACAGTGTCTGTTCAGGATGTAGTGTCGGTTGTAATATCACTGTAGAGTATAAAGCCGATGGCGTATACCGACTCAAGCCGCGTTTCCACGAGGATATTAACCAGCATTGGATGTGTGACGATGGTCGTCTCGGTTACCACTATGTGAACAGTGATGACCGTCTCCAACTTCCACTTAAACGGGTAGATGACGAACTCTCTCCGACACATTGGGCAGATGCCATAGCAACAATCACAGAAAAATTGTCCGAAGTGGAAGCTGAAGACATCGTGGTTATCGGCTCTGCACAAGGCACGAATGAGGATAACTACGTTCTGCAGCAGTTTGCTCACGATGTCCTGAAAACAACACAGTTGGGACTCTTCGGACAATCGCCGGGCGAAGAACACAAATTCCCACAATTTACAATTGAAGCGGACAAAAATCCTAATACCGCTGGTGCGCGAACGATACTCGGTTCCGCGAACGGGAACGTCGTTCTGGAAGGCGACGCGCTTTGGGAGAAAGTCTCAAATGCCAAAGTGGTTTACCTCGTTAGTGGTGCATCTGAACGAACCCTTGAGGATGCCGAAAAAGCTGCGTTAGAGAGTGTCGATTTTCTTATCGTGCAAGACGTTTTGCCATCAGAGGGGACGCAATTGGCGGATGTAGTGTTGCCGGGAACGACTTTCGCGGAGAAAGACGGGACCTTCACCAATTCGACCGGTTGGGTGCAACGGATTCGCAAAACAATTGATCCACCGGGTGAAGCGCGTATAGATTGGGAGATCACACAGCAGCTTGCCAAGCAGTTGGGCGGTGAGATGAACTACCACTTTGCTGGCGAAATTGCGCTCGCGATTGCTGAAAATGTGCCGGGCTATACTGACGCAACACATCAGAAAATTGGGGATGCGGGAATTAAGTTAACCTAAGTCTGTAGCCTTTTGGAACTATCAAGAAGGAGAAAATATGCCTCTTCTCGTTTTAATCCTCAGTTCACTCATTAAGATTGTCATTGTTGTCCATCTGCTGCTTATTGGTGTGATGGCAATGATCTGGTCGGAACGTCGGGTGAGCGGATGGATGCAGGATCGGTTGGGACCGAATCGTGTTGGACCGCAAGGACTGCTCCAACCTATTGCAGACGGGCTTAAATTCCTGTTTAAAGAGGATCTCATCCCGGATCACGTAGATAAACCGCTTTACGTGCTTGCCCCCGCAATGCTATTGGTTCCGGCGCTTGTTACGGTTGCTGTTGTGCCATTTGGGAACGCTATCACGCTATTTGGATATGAAATACCACTCCAGATCGCGGACATCAACATCGGTATTCTATATGTTTTGGCGATAACGTCTCTTGGTGTTTACGGCGTTGTGCTTGGGGCGTGGGCATCGAATAACAAATACTCGCTTTTGGGCGGTTTGCGTTCGTCCGCGCAGATGATTAGTTACGAGTTGACACTCGGATTGGCGATTATTGGTGTATTGATGCTGACAAGTTCACTCAGCCTTCGGACAATCGCAGTAGAACAAGGAGCATATCCTTGGCAGTGGAACTTCCTAATTCACTTCCCCGCATTTCTCGCATTCACGACGGCGATGTATGCGGAAACGAACCGCTTACCCTTTGACCTCGCAGAAGCCGAACAGGAACTCGTCGCGGGGTATCACACCGAATACAGTAGCATGAAATTCGCGATGTTTTTCATGGCGGAATATATGAACATGATTGTCGGTTCTGCCGTGACAGTAACGCTCTTTTTGGGCGGGTGGCATTTCTTCGGCTTGGAAAACGTCGGAGGTCCTGTGTGGAGCGGGCTTATTTCGTTCGGTATCTTCTTCGTCAAAACAGCGATCTTCCTATTTGTGTTTATCTGGGTCCGCTGGACGCTGCCTCGATTCCGCTATGATCAACTCATGAACTTCGGTTGGAAATTCCTGTTACCTGTCGCCTTGACTTCAATCGTTGTAACCGGCATTTTATGGATAGCCACCGGTTCTCGTTTGATCGTCGGTATCGGCAACGTGATTGCAGCGTTCATCGTTGTGTCGATTGTAGCGGGGCTGCTTGTCATGAATAGGACACCTGAACCAGCAATACAAGATGGGGACCGGCAAATTACTCCCAGTGCACTGGACGCGATAGAGTAGGAGGCGTGCGAATGAATCCAGAACAGATACTATTTATTTTCTTTGGAGCGATCTCGCTGATTGGTGCGATTGCTGTTATTTCGTTTCGACATCCAATTTATAGCGCGCTTTCGCTGATTGTGACGTTCTTCGCACAAGCAGGTCTTTTCGTCCTGTTGGGCGCACATTTTGTTGCGGCTGTCCAAGTAATCGTCTATGCTGGCGCAATCATGGTCCTGTTCCTCTTTGTGATTATGCTCCTGAACCTCGGTACACTCTCAGCGAAAGGGGCTATTGGAGGGAAGCTAAAAGGTTTCGCGATAATCTTAGGTATTCTCTTGGCTGCCGAGGGTGTCTATATCGCAATGAGTGCACTCAACGATACCGCCGTTGCATCCGCACAGACTCCTACGGAATCAGTAACCACGACCACTTATGACATTGGCGAACTTTTGTTCAGCAAGTATCTCTTGCCGTTTGAGGTTACCTCGCTTATTTTGTTGGCGGCATTGATTGGCGTTATCGTCTTGGTAAAACGTGAAAGCCAGGAGGAAAACTAAGGAGTAGTTATCGGCTGTCAGAAAGTCTCGGAAAGTTTCAAAGTCCCAAAAGTGTGCTAAAGTTATTGACTACTTTAGATACACTTTCAAACTTTAGAACACTTCAAACTTCCTGAACTCTGACGACTGACAACTAATAAACTATTTATGCCATTAGAATATTACCTTGTTTTGAGCGCACTCTTGTTTACAATCGGAGTAATCGGGGTCCTCATCCGCAGAAACGCTATTATCATCTTTATGTGTATTGAGTTGATGCTGAATGCGGCGAATCTCGCCTTTGTAGCAATCGGTCGGAGTCTCGGTGAGGCAACTGGACAGGTGTTCGTTTTCTTCGTGATGACCGTTGCTGCCGCTGAGGTCGCAATTGGGCTCGCAATCATTGTAAGCGTTTTCAAACATCGGCAGACAATTAACGTAGATGAGGTTAATTCGTTGAAAGGCTAAAGTTAGCAGTCGGTAGTCAACCATCGGCTTTCGGTATGTGGCAGGTGTGTCTCTTTTGCACGCCACAAGCGATTCTTTACTGATAGCCAATAGGCGATAGCCGATAGCCACAAAAGGATAAAATATGTCACAAGAACTAATTGTTGTCCTGTTAGTTGCCCCGCTTGTCGGGTTTCTGATTAACGGATTGCTTGGAAAATGGCTAAAAGGTAACGAGAAACTGAGCGGATGGATAGGTGCGCTTGCAGTGCTCGTCTCCTTAGTCTGTTCGATTATCGCCTTTACCAGTGTGCAAAGTGGTGCTGCTCCGTTTGATGAAGTGCTTTATGAATGGATTACGGGCGAGTCGTTCGCTTTCAATATCGGCTTTCGCGTGGACGCGTTGACAGCAGTCATGTTGTTGGTCATTACAGGTGTCGGTTTCCTCATCCATGTCTATTCGATCGGTTACATGCACGGTGATGAAGGATATACCCGTTATTTTGCCTACCTAAATCTGTTTGTTTTCGCAATGCTAATTCTCGTCCTCGGCAACAACTACCTGATGATGTTTGTCGGCTGGGAAGGCGTTGGGCTTTGCTCTTATCTACTGATTGGGTTCTGGTATGACAAGCAATCAGCAACGGATGCGGGGAAAAAGGCGTTTATTGTGAACCGAATTGGTGACTTCGGCTTCTTGCTGGGGATGTTTACGCTGTTTGCAGCTTTCGGAACCCTCGATTTCGGGGCGATGTTTGAAGCCGCTGAAGCAGATAATTTCCAGAAAGTCTTTGGAGCCAGTACCCTCGCGATTGCAACGCTTCTACTTTTTGTTGGTGCTGTCGGGAAATCGGCACAAATCCCCCTCTATGTATGGCTACCGGACGCGATGGAAGGTCCAACGCCTGTTAGTGCCTTGATTCACGCTGCGACAATGGTGACAGCGGGCGTATATATGATCGCGCGCTCGGCTGTGCTTTATGAAATCGCGCATACCGGTGCGGTTGTCGCATGGGTTGGTGTCCTGACTGCGTTCCTCGCTGCAACGATAGCACTTGCACAAAACGATATTAAACGCATCCTCGCTTATTCGACCGTGAGCCAGCTTGGCTATATGTTCGTTGGCGTTGGGGTTGGTGCTTATGCATCCGGTGTTTTCCACTTGGTAACGCATGCTTTCTTTAAAGGATTGATGTTTCTTACCGCCGGTAGTGTGATGCACGCGATGGCGAATGAACTGGATATGCGGAAGATGGGCGGCTTGAAGGCGAAGATGCCGATAACGCATTGGACATTTTTAATCGGTGCACTTGCCATTGCAGGATTTCCGTTTCTGAGTGGCTTCTGGAGCAAGGATGAAATTCTACACAGTGCATGGAGCAGCTCTCCTATAATTTACGTTATCGGGTTAGTGACAGCGTTCCTAACGGCGTTTTATATGTTCCGTCTCATCTTCGTGACATTTTATGGTGAATCTCGCGTTGAATCCGATGTTGAATCACATCTGCACGAATCACCGCCAGTCATGTGGCTGCCGTTGGCGATTCTGGCGATCCCTTCTGCTTTGATCGGTTTACTATTGGGCTGGGGTGGACATGAAAGTTGGTTTCATCATTTCACGAAGAGCGTTTTTCCAGAGGCACATCATGATGCCTCGGGGAATGTTATCTTGTTTATGGTAATTTCATCGGTCGTCGGTTTGGCAGGTATTGCGTTTGCATGGACGCGTTATAGCAAACGGGTGCCGTCTGACGAACCTACCAATGAGCTGCATAAGTTTGTTGCAAATAAGTACTATGTTGATGAGGTTTATAACTCGCTGATTGTGCAACCGATCAAGAATGCTTCTCATTATCTATTGTGGCGGATTGTAGATAACGGCGTTATCGACGGAATTGTCAATGGCGTGGCTGCTATCATTCGGGTAATTGGTGGAACTTTACGACGACTCCAGACAGGACTCGTCCAGGCTTACATTGTGTCGATGGTTTTGGGAATTGTGTTATTTCTTGCCTACTATCTATTTTTCGCTTAGGTTGACTGGATTTTGATGTGGCGCGAGGTATTTCTACCTTGCAATCCTTTTTTAGGCAGTGCTAACGGAGAATGAAGATGGAAAAGAGCACTTTTCGACCGCGGGATATAATCAACAAAGAGGTTGCCGGTATCTGCGGTGTTGCGAGGTTAACAGATAAAGCACGAGCCGCACATGCTGGTGAAATCGGAAGTTATAAGTACGGTGCTGAATCCACACAGGATACAGGAATTTTGTCCTTTCTCGGTATTTCAGCAGGGGCTTTTCAGGAAGCCGCTGTGCGTATTGAGAATGATGTCAAGCTTGGGGCATGGATTCTGGATAACTCCAAGAAGTCATCTGAGGAAATATCGGCGTTCAATCGTAAGATGAAAACTTGGTGGCAGAACAACATGCCGAGTGACGACTTTTCAAAACGTCGCCGCAAATTGGGTCACGAAAAAGAAAATCGCCGTCGTTTTTGGCATTGGTACTTCTTCGGATGGGGACCTTGGAGATGAAGTGGCGGAATGGCTTGCAGTATTCACTGTTGTAGTGCTATTTGGCAGCATCAGAGTATTGCATGAGATGCTATAAACAACACCAATAAAAGCTAACCTTTATTAAATAGTTGTCAATTATTAGGTAAGAGACTTTCATGTTCTTGGGGACGCCAAGTTAGGGTAGGTTTGTATAGAAGAGTCTCTTAACCGACGACTGACAACCGATAACCGATAACCATTAAAACGGAGGTTTCCTTGTTACTTTCGATAGTCATTTTTTTACCATTGCTCGGTGTGATAGCAATCGCATTGCTCAGAGGACTCGGCGCAACCGCAGTGAAAGGCATCGCGCTTGTCATTGGGATTCTGACGTTTGTTATCTCGTTGGGGCTTTATACAGGGTTTGACGCAACCATTGCAACATTCCAGAATGTCACTCAAGAAGAGTGGATCCCCGGTTTAGGCACAAAGTACCACATCGGTATAGATGGTATTTCGCTGTGGTTAGTGTTGTTGACAACGTTCCTGACCCCAGTGTGTATCCTTGCTGCATGGAATTCGGTGGAAAAAGGGTTAAGCGGCTTTATGATGTCGCTCCTTGCACTTGAAACCGGGATGTTGGGTGTCTTCTGTGCTTTGGACCTGTTCCTCTTTTTTGTTTTTTGGGAGTCGATGCTGATCCCGATGTACTTCCTCATCGGTATTTGGGGTGGGGAACGTCGGATTTACGCCACCGTGAAGTTCGTCCTTTATACGATGGCTGGCAGCGCGCTTATGCTCGTCGGTATTTTGGCACTGTACTTCCAAAACGGTAACAGTTTTGACTTTACGACGCTTAGCGGTCCGTTTGAACATTCGCATCTGTTATTCCTTGCGTTTTTTATCGCGTTTGCGATTAAGGTGCCGCTCTTCCCCTTCCATACTTGGCTTCCCGATGCCCACGTTGAAGCACCTACCGTGGGGAGTGTGATCCTTGCTGGCGTGCTGCTGAAGATGGGAACTTATGGAATCGTCCGATTTTGCCTGCCACTCTTTCCCGATGCCGCGACCCGATTCACACCTTTGATTGTAACCCTCGCTGTCATTGGCATCATCTATGGTGCGTTGGTGGCGATGGTGCAACCGGATCTGAAAAAACTGGTGGCATATTCCAGTGTCAGTCACCTCGGTTTTGTTGTGTTGGGACTCTTTTCAAAGAGTGCTGCAGCGATTCAGGGAAGCGTTTTGCAAATGATTAATCACGGCTTAAGTACAGGGGCGTTGTTCCTCTTAGTCGGGATGATTTATGAACGACGGCACAGTAGGATGATTGTTGATTTCGGGGGCTTATCAAAACGGATGCCAATTTTTGCTGTAATTTTTATGATTGTAACCTTGTCGTCCATTGGACTACCGGGTTTGAACGGGTTCGTTGGCGAATATATGATATTGTTCGGAAGTTTTGATCAGGGTGCTTTCTCCAAAGTATACGTCGTCTTCGCAACCGCAGGTGTGATCCTGGCAGCCGTATATATGCTGTGGATGTTCCAACGGGTAATGTTCGGAACACTGGATAAGACCAACGCAGAATTGCCGGACTTGAACGCGCGCGAAATCGTTGTGATGCTCCCACTCCTTCTGTTCATCGTCTGGATTGGTGTTTATCCAAAGCCTTTCCTGAGTAAGATGGAGAAATCGGTAGGGCTTGTTGTGACAAAAGTGCAGACCGAACCTGCTATGGGGCGCGCTGAAAAACAGATGCAGGGAGACCCTCAACTCGTACTACAGGAGACGCAGCGCGCACAGCGTGAAGATATTGAAAAGGAGGCACGGCAGTAGGAGCGATCTCCGTATCGCGACTCTCGATTATAAATGAAGTTTAAACTTGCATCTTGTCTTATTCTCTGTGTAATTTTCGGACTTGTGTTATTTGTTTCAATGGAAGCCTTAGGGGCAGATGACCCGCATGGCGGCGAAGGTGCACATCATGGTCATGGCGTAGACGGCGCAAAATTGCCTATCTGGAGTATTATCCCATTTGTCGGTATTCTACTCTCAATCGCAATCTTTCCACTTGTGTTCGATTCACACTTTCTCGTCCACCATGGCGGGAAAATGTCTTTGGTCTGGGCATCAGCCTTCGCGATCCCATACCTCATTGCTTTCCGAGGGCAGGCTTTTTACGACATCCTGCACATCTATCTATTAGACTATATCCCATTCATCCTGCTTTTGTGGGGATTGTTTACAGTCGCAGGTGGGATCCTCGTGCGTGGCACGTTGCGTGGTACACCGGTACTCAATACATTCTTACTGTTAATCGGTACAGTGATCGCATCATGGGTCGGAACTACGGGCGCATCAATGCTCCTGATCCGTCCTTTAATCCGAGCAAATGCATACCGAAAGAATAAGGTTCATCTAATTGTCTTTTTCATCTTTCTCGTAAGTAACATCGGCGGTTCTTTAACGCCGATAGGAGACCCACCTCTATTCCTCGGGTTTCTCCGTGGCGTGCCGTTCTTCTGGACAACTACGGCATTATTTCCGCACATGTTACTTATAAGCGTGGTGTTACTTATTCTGTTCTTTATATTTGACACTTTGATGTTTAAACGCGAGGGAGGCGTGGTCCCAGACGATGGAACCAATGAACCTGTTCGCGTAGAAGGACTTTTCAACCTCGTCTTCCTGTTCGGGATCATCGCTGCTGTTCTCATGAGCGGTACTTTCAAGTGGGGTGAAGTCAACATCCTTGGCGTTCATGTGTATTGGCAAAATATTGCGCGTGAAGCATTGATTATTGTTATGGGGCTACTGTCACTTAAATATACACCCTTCAGCGGCGACTTACGTCAATCTAACGAATTTTCATGGGAGCCGATTGAAGAGGTTGCCAAAGTGTTTGCTGGTATCTTTATGACCATTATTCCAGCATTGGCAATCCTAAAAGCAGGGGAAAAAGGTGCCCTGGCTGGTTTAATCGGTGCTATGCAGCAACCGTACCACTATTTCTGGATTACCGGAGTCTTGTCCAGCTTCTTAGACAATGCACCAACATATTTGACATTCTTCAATACCGCACTTGGAAAATTACACCTTACTGAGGCAATTGTGCCGCAAATTCTGACAGGTCAATTGACGGAACCGCAGCACCTTGAGTTTATCAGATTGCTAACTGCTATCTCTGTGGGAGCAGTTTTCATGGGTGCGAATACCTATATCGGCAATGCACCGAACTTCATGGTGAAAGCCATCGCCGAACAAAGCGGTATCCGCATGCCAAGCTTTTTCGGGTATATGCTCTGGTCAGTAGTAATCTTATTCCCGCTTTTTGTGATTGTAACTCTTGTGTTTCTCCGTTAGTTGGCGACCGGCTGTCAGCAGTCGGCTTTCAGTGTTTGGCATTGGCAGTTGCGTATGACTTCACTGTCCTAATTGCTCTTTACTGACAACCGATAACCGATAGCCGATAGCCACAAAAAAGGAAATTAAAAAATGCCAATAGAGATTAACTGGCAATTACTGATGCCAGAACTCGTCATCGCTTCAACACTGCTCATTGTCCTTGTTTTTGACCTGTTTGACTCCATCTCAAAAGCGGTTCTTGGCTGGATGACAATCGTTGGTGCTGGAATTGCCCTATGGGTTTCCATTCAGATGCACCAAGCTGGTACAGTCGGTACCCAATTCAACGACATGTTCAAGGTGGATAATTTCTCGCTCTTTTTCAACATCATCTTCCTCGTCTCCACAATTTTGGTTGCGTTGATTTCGATGAGTTATTTGGACAGAAATGACAGGAAGCAGGGACCTTATTATCTACTTATTTTGCTGGCAACGCTGGGTATGATGTTAATGGCTGCTGGCAACGAACTGATTATCGTTTTTCTCGGCTTGGAATTGATGTCGTTGTCGCTGTATGTGTTGGCGGGTTATTTTCGAGAAAGTCCGGCTTCAAGCGAAGCTGGGATGAAGTACTTATTGCTCGGTGCATTTGCGAGTGCGTTTTTCTTGTACGGAATTGCGTTAATTTACGGCGGTGCTGGCACAACAAGTGTACCCGCAATTGCTGAGGCAATTGCAGCCCCGAATAAATCGCCTCTGTTGTTAGCGGGGATGTTCTTGCTCATCGTTGGGTTTGGGTTTAAAGTTGCGATTGTTCCATTCCATCAGTGGGCACCTGATGTTTACGAAGGCGCGCCGACAACAATAGCGGCGTTTATCTCCGCCGGACCGAAGGCGGCTGGATTTGCGGCGTTCCTCAGAATTTTCATGGAAGCACTACCGAGCCTACAAGTGGAGTGGGGAAGCGTTCTCATTGTATTGGCGATGTTGACAATGACCGTTGGCAATGTTATTGCAATTGCACAGACGAACATCAAACGGATGCTCGCGTATTCCAGTATTGCGCATGCTGGTTATGTCTTAATTGGATTGGCGGCTGCAAATAACGATGGAATTTCCAGTGCAATGCTTTATTTGCTTGTTTACTGTGTGATGAACATTGGCGCGTTCGGTGCGGTTATCTTGGCGAAAACAGAGGATGGCGAGAGTCTCATGATTTCTGATTACGCCGGACTTGGACTCCGAAAGCCGTTACTCGCTATGTTTATGACGATAATGCTTTTATCGCTCGCCGGTTTTCCACCAACTGCGGGGTTTGTTGGGAAATTATATATCTTCAAGTCCGCGGTTCAAGCGGGGCATATCTGGCTCGTCATTATCGGTGCCATCAACACCGCAATATCGGCGTTCTATTACCTGCGCGTTGTCGTAACGATGTATATGCGTGAGCCGGAAGAGGAACTGACGTTCACATCGTATCCAAGCACACTTGTTGTCGGATTGGTTCTGGCAGCGATTGGTGTGTTGCTTATCGGCATTCTGCCATCGCTCATGCTCACGCCAGCGCAGAATTCCGTTTTTTAATGGCTTTCAGCCATCGGCAGTCAGCGCACGGAGCGAAAACCGATGGATATTAAATTGAGGCGCGGAAGGATAGACAGTGAACCTCCATTCTGCCACACCTCCATTCTTCCCTTGTGCTAATAACAAAACGAGTGATTTTGCATAAGTCTTAAGGAAAACGAAAAAGAGGACGCTATGTCAGATGTTAGATTAGGGTTTATCGGCACAGGTGGCAACATGAACCGCCATCTGCGTGAATTAACCGAGATCGGTGGCTCAACATTCGTCGCCTTCTGTGATATTGTCGTTGAGAAAGCGGAGCAGGCTGTCGCGCAGTACGGCGGTAAAGCCTACGCCGACTATAACCAGATGCTTGCACGTGAGGAATTGGATGCTGTCTATATCTCAATTCCGCCTTTTGCTCACGGTGCGCCTGAGCGTGCTGTTGTTGCTGCAGGACTACCGATGTTTGTGGAAAAACCTGTCCACATGGATACCGATGATGCGAAGGACATTGCAGCGGAAATAGAAGAAAAAGGCATCATCACCGCAGCTGGATATCAGGAACGTTATCTTGACATTATCGACAAAGCACAGGAACTCCTTACTTCCCGGCGCGTCGGATTCTTCATGGGATATTGGATGGGCGGTATGCCCGGTGGATGGTGGCGTGAGAAAGCGAAATCCGGTGGACAACTCATGGAGCAGACGACACACGAATTTGATATGGCGCGATACCTTTTTGGAGAAGTTAAGACTGTCTATGCTGTTGCACGCTACGATTTAATTCCAGATACGGATTACGATATTGAGGAAGCCTCTGCAGTCTCTTTGCAATTTGAGAGCGGTGTCTTTGGTATCATGTTCTCCGCATGCTTCACAACGAATGGAATGCGGCGTTCCGGTTTAGACATCTTCTGTGAGGACGGTTCGCTTGAATACCATCTCCGTAGTGCCCTTGTGCTCTCTACTGCCGATGAGAAAACCACGTGGAACCCGCAAAACAATTGTACAATTGATATGGATAGCACCTTTATTGAGGCAGTTCGCACTGGAGACGGCAGTGCAATCCGATCCCCCTATTCTGATGCCGCGAAAACCGCTATTTTGTCCATCGCTGCCAATGAATCTCTGGAAACTGGGCTACCTGTGCATCTAACATAGCAGATTGTGTCCGAATTATATTTTCAGGGCAGGTACGCGGACCTGCCCTATGAGAGTAATCCCTACATTCCGATAAAAACAGCCTTCCTAACATATATCGTTATTCAGTACACCCCATTTTGATAAAAGATTTTGACGACATCATACACCTCTTTAAACTGACAACTGATAACCGATAACTGGTAACTATTATGGAACAACAAATTAACCTTCCCATTACCGGAATGCACTGCGAAAACTGTACAAGCACCATCACACGGCATCTGAAAAAGATGGATGGTGTCCTTGTCGCAGAAGTCAGTCTCGCCACCGAATACGCCTCGGTTACCTTTGATACATCCACGCTCAGCGAGGAAACCATCGTTGACAAGATCCGAGATCTCGGTTTTGACGTTGTTGATGAAGATGAGGAAGATGAGGCTCGCGCTGAAGAATCCAGACGGCAAAAGCTGCAATTCACTATCGGTGTAATCTTCACACTCCCGCTTTTTCTCCTCAGCATGGGTAGAGATATGAACCTGTTGGGCGAGTGGGCATCTGCACACTGGGTCAACTATCTAATGTTTGGTTTAGCATTACCCGTGCAGGGGTATGTCGCTTGGGACTATTACATCGGCGGTTTTAAGGCACTGCGCAACCGATCCGCTAACATGGATGTACTCGTCGCTATGGGCACGTCCGTGGCGTTCTTCTATAGCCTCACTGTAACAATTGCATTAGGGATGGGCGCAGGCGACCGCTTTGGGAGCCACGTCTATTTTGAGACAGCCGCTGTTATCGTTACGTTGATCAAGTTAGGGAAACTTCTTGAAGCACGTGCCAAAGGTAAGATAAACGCAGCTCTCAAAAAACTCCCGCAACTTTTCCCCGAAACAGCATGCCGCTTAGAAAACGGCGAAGAACAACACGTCCCTATTGAACAGGTCGGCGTAGGAGATCTCCTTCTTGTACGTCCCGGCGAAAGTATTCCTGTTGATGGCGTGGTACGCGGCGGCACAAGTGCCATTGATGAAAGCGTCTTCACCGGAGAAAGCGTGCCAGCAGATAAGGGACCGGGCGATCCTGTGACCGCGGCGACGATGAATCAGAGTGGGATGCTCACAATGGAAGCCACGCATATCGGGGCAGAAACAGCCCTTGCCCGTCTTGTTCAATTGGTACAGACAACGCAACAGAGCAAACCCCCCATCCAACGCGCTGCCGATGCAGTTACAAATGTGTTTGTGCCTGTCGTCACCGCAATTGCCGTTGTGACGTTTCTCGTGTGGTGGTTTCTCATCGGAGCAGGGTTCACCCCGGCAATGCTCCGTTTAGTTGCGATCCTCGTCACAGCCTGCCCTTGTGCGTTGGGACTTGCCACCCCGACCGCCGTTATGATGGGAACCGGTATCGGTGCGCAGCGCGGCATCCTCTTCCGAAACGGTGAAGCACTCGAACGCGCTGGAGATTTAACCACAATTGTTCTCGATAAAACAGGAACCTTGACAGAGGGCAAACTCACGCTTACCGATATTCTCACGGATAGAGACGAATCGGAACTCCTGCAACTGTCTGCTGCTGCGGAGCGTGGTAGTGAACATCCCATCGGAAAAGCAGTTGTCCAAGCGGCTAAGGAACGCGGACTGGACCTCACTACACCAACGGCATTTGAAGCGGTTACTGGGCACGGTATCATTGCACAAGTGGATGGAAGTAGTGTCGTGATTGGTAACCTATCCTTAATTCAACAGCAGGATATTCCGACGAAGAGATTTGAAGAAGAATCGGATCGCCTACAGACTGAGGCGAAAACCGTCCTATGGGTCGCTGCTGATGGGGACGTTGTTGGGCTTCTGGCGGTCGCGGACACGTTGAAATCGGAAGCGCAAGCTGCAGTCGCGGAACTCTACGAACTTGGATGTACTGTAACAATGATGACTGGGGATAACCGCGTTACGGCTAATGCGATCGCCAAAGCTTCGAGGATTAGCGATGTCATGGCAGAACTCAAACCCGAAGATAAAGCGGCAGCCGTTAAGAAGCTACAGACGGAAAATGGTGGACTCGTCGCGATGGTAGGGGACGGCATTAACGATACCCCCGCATTGGCACAAGCCGATATTGGCATCTCACTCGGCACAGGCACCGATATCGCAAGAGAGACAGCACACGTGACGCTCATGCACAGCGATTTGCGTGGACTCCCCGATGCAATTCGGCTAAGCCGCTCAACGATGCGCACGATTAAACAGAACTTGTTCTGGGCGTTCTTCTACAACGTGCTTTTAATTCCTATCGCAGCAGGCGCACTTTACCCGCTATCTTTCGTGCCGACAATGTTTCGGGAACTACACCCGATGCTTGCTGCGTTCGCAATGGCGTTTAGCAGTGTATCGGTTGTGCTAAATAGTTTACGATTGCAATGGCGGCAAAATTCTCATTTTTAATCAAAGCACACCTGTTGGAAAATGGGGTTAAGGGGTAATCAAAGACACTCAGTCCTCCTATAGGAGCGATCTCCCGATCGCGACATGAAGAAACGATCTGTGTGCCTAACTAAGAAACCCGATTTTTCTTCATTTCTGTTGTAAAATTACCCCAAGAACATAAGCAATTTTCAGGCTTAAAATTCCAGTTTTGATCTCCCTACCTAAAATCTTGTCAGTAGTAACCTGAATTATTAATAACCTAAGTTACCCCCTTTAAACAGCGTGGCTTTTATATAGTATTTAACTGTGGATTATGCTATAATAATCATATCGAATCATTCATTTTATAATTTTTTAAGTAAAATATAATTGAAATTTAATGATTTTTTAATTTAGATCGCGTTGGTTGCTCGGGTGGCAACTTGGGTTATATTAATAAAAAATTTATCTTAATAGCAGAAATTGTAAGATTGAATCGGCGTTTTTTAGATTATAACTGCTGATTGCCGGTAACCAATAGTTAACAAGTTATATTTTCGTCGCACAGCGTCAGGTGAATCTATGCTTGGCAGGCGAAATTTAAAAAGGGTTGCGAATTTGTAAGTGTTTACAGTCCCAATAACATTTAGTACATGATTTTTGATTTAATCAGCGTCTTTTGTTTAGGTGCCAACTTAGGTTGAACTGAAAAGTAGTCTAAAATCCGTTAAACCTGAAAATTGAATCCAAAAGGAGAACCTACTTATGAAAACAACCTTGATTATGCTATTACTTTTAACTATATCAATGACAAATACCTTCGCCGAGCATTTACCTTATCTCTCTATTGATGGACATGGGGGTGGTGCCCATACGGTCGTATTCAGTCCCGATGGACAGACACTCGCCAGTGCCGGTGAGCGTGGACTTTTCTACCAGTTCACAGATAGCATCCGTCTGTGGGATGTCAACACTGGACAGAATAAACAAGTACTCACGGGGCGCGGGCGTGGGGTTAGTAGCATTGCATTCAGTCCGGATGGACAAATACTCGCCAGTGGCAATCACGATAACACTCTCTGTTTATGGGATGCAAACACAGGAAAACATAAAGCAACTCTAGAAAGAGCGGATATTGGTCGTATTGATAATATTACGTTCAGTCCGGATGGACAGACACTCGCTATTACCTCTTCTATTGGATCTTACGCTGATTTCAAAGCTACTATCCATCTCTGGGATGTAAACACTCGGACACACAAAGTAACTCTTAGCGGGCACGAGGATGATGTCACAAGCATCGCCTTCAGCCCAGATAGACAAACGCTTGCCAGTGGAAGTAGGGACAACACCATCCGTTTGTGGGATGCGAATACAGGGGAACACAAAAATACTCTTAAAAAACTTGGTCGGAATGGGTTGTGGAGAGCGGAGTGGGGGGTTGTCTTTAGCGTCGCCTTCAGCCCGGATGGACAGATACTTGCCAGTGGGCATTGGGATACCGACATTGGTCTGTGGGATGTAAATACAGGAAAACATAAAGCAACTCTTAGCGGACACAATGATACGGTCTATAGTGTTGTATTCAGTCCGGACGGGCAAACGCTCGCTAGTGGAGCTGGTGATGAACTCCATCCACTCCGACTATGGGATGTCGCTACCGGGAAACCTAAGAAAGCTTTTGCTTTGACTAAGGGGGTCTATAGTGTTGTATTCAGTCCAGATGGACAAACGATCGCCCATGTCTCCGGTGGAGCGATTTATCTGTGGGATGCTGTCTCTGGCGAACACAAATATCGCCTCTTTAGACATCGAGCTACGGATCTCGCCTTCAGTCCAGATGGACAGACACTCGCTAGCGGCGGAGACAGGATTATATTGTGGAATCCTGTCACGCGCCATCACAAGAAGATACTCAACATATCTGGCGATAACGTCGCGTTCAGTCCAGATGGACAAATACTCGCCATTGGAAATAGGGCTGGACCAATTCATCTATGGGATCTCAACACTGGCAAACGGGAAAAAACGTTTACACTACCTACTTATACAAATAGTCCTTGGATCAACAACATTGTATTCAGTCCAGATGGACAGACACTCGCTAGTAGCGGAGATGGAATCACACTGTGGAATGTGAATAAAGGATGGCACAAAGCTTGGCGTGGATCTGGTAATGATACTTTCGATAGTGTTGCCTTCAGTCCAGATGGACAGATACTCGCCACTACGAGTAGAAATGATCCCATCCGTCTGTGGGATGCAAACACATTACAACACAAGTATGATCTTGACAGAGGGGACAATGCCAATAGCGTTGCGTTCAGCCCTGATGGACGCACTCTCGCTGGTGAGGGGGGGAACAGAATTTACTTGTGGGATGTCAAGACAGGACTACACAAAAACACTTCAGAAAGGCGAGGTTCCCATAGCATAGTGGGTATTGTTAACATTGTCTTTAGTCCAGATGGACGGACAATTGCCACTCGAGCAGGATCCAGTGCAATTGATTTATGGGATGCAAATACTGGACAACACAAAACTACGCTCACTGGAACGAGAATTTTCAACGACCATAATTATCACGATAGTAGAGGTCTTGCGTTCAGTCCTAATGGACGGACGATTGCCAGTGGAGGCGAAGACAATACCATCCGGTTGTGGGAATTACCTGCCACTCGTGTGAACATTACCCCTTACCCTGTGGCATCTCCAGCTATCGGTGAACAAGTCACTATCAATCTTAGTATCGTTGAAGGAGAAAATGTAGGTGGATATCAGTTCACCGTTGGATTTGATGAGACCATCCTCCGCTATGTAGAGAGCGCAAACGGTGCCTACCTACCTCCCGGATCGTTTTTTGTCCCGCCAGCTGTATCTGAAAAGAAAAATGCGGTAACGCTTAGTGCTACCTCTCTCGCTGGAGCTAGTAACGGTGATGGTACACTCGCGACTGTAACGTTTGAGATGCTTGAAGTCAAAGAATCCCCAATCGCCTTATCCGATGTAATCCTTACAGACAGTGCTGGCAAACATTTGTCAATTCTAACTAACAGCAGCAGGATTGAACCGACGCTCTCGTCCTCCCCTACAGTTGTCGGCCTTACACCGTCCTCAGTCCTGGCACCGGCTATCGGCGAACAACTCGCTTTCAACATTAGGATTTCGGACGGTCAAAATGTTGCCGGCTACCAAATAATCTTGGAATATGATATAAATGCGCTCAAACCTGTCTTGGCTGGCAATGGTATTTATCTACCCGATGCCTCTCCTGCTAAGCCTCTTATTTCTGAAGGGCTTGTGACACTTGGGGCATCTTCTCCCGCCGGAGTTGGCAACGGTGATGGTGTACTCGCGACTATAACATTTAAAGTTTTGGTCGTCCAAGACTCAACTGTGAATGTCTCTGGATATCTCACCAGTCCAAATGGGCTCCGTTTCACTCCTACCTTTAAGGATGCCAAAGTGATTGTAGCCCTTTTGGGAGATGTGAATAGAGATGGGACTGTGAATATCTTGGATTTAGTGTTGGTAGGCTCAAGTTTCGGGAAACAGGTTTCAGAAGGTGGCGATCCAGCGGATGTGAATGAGGACGGGATTGTCAACATTGCAGACTTAGTCACGGTTGCTGGCGCGATTGGTGGGGACGCAGCCGCACCTGCTTTACATCCACAGGCACTTGCGGCGTTCACTGCCTCTGATGTACAACAATGGCTTGCCCAAGCACAGCATATCGATATGAATGACGCAATCTCGCAACGGGGCATTCGCTTCTTAGAGCAGCTCCTTGCGGTATTGATTCCTAAAGAGACGGCACTCCTGGTGAACTACCCAAATCCGTTTAATCCTGAGACATGGATCCCGTATCAGTTGGCAAAACCTGCGGAAGTCACACTCACTATCTACGCGATAGATGGCACAGTGGTACGCACTTTGGTGTTGGGGCATCAGCCTGTGGGTATCTATCAAGACAAAAGTCGTGCGGCGTATTGGGATGGTAGAAACGAAGTTGGTGAATCTGTTGCGAGTGGAGTGTATTTTTATACCTTGAAAGCAGGAGATTTCACTGCAACACGTAAGATGCTAATTCAGAAGTAATAACAGATATTTTTTTCGATATTGACCCTGTATGGACAGAATCCTATGACTATCTGGAGGATAACCAGAAAATCGTATTCAAAAGGAGATTTCATTATGAAGACAACCTTAACTTCACTTATTTTTTTACTTGTTTTTTCAATAAACATTCTCGCCCAAGAATTTCCACATACCGTTTTTGAAGGGCATAAGGACGGAGTCAACAGCGTTGCGTTCAGTCCTGACGGGAATATCCTCGCGAGTGGGAGTGATGATGAGACTATTCGCTTGTGGAATGTGAATACCGGAGAACTCTTGAACATATTTGAAGGGCATGAAAGCAGAGTCAACAGCATTGCGTTCAGTCCTGATGGGAATATCCTCGCGAGTGGGAGTGATGATGAGACTATTCGCTTGTGGAATGTGAATACCGGAGAACTCATCGAAACACTCACAAGGCATAAGAGAAGCGTCAACAGCGTTGCGTTCAGTCCTGACGGGAATATCCTCGCCAGTAGTGCCAGCTCTATCATTAGCTTGTGGAATGCTAAAGCGTTTGACCCTAACCCAGAACCGGTTTTGTGGGACCTTGAAACAGGAAAACAGGTTGAAGAAAACACAGAGTTCCTTCTGGGAACACTCGAAGCACCTGTTTATGAGATTAGCAGCATGGCATTCAGTCCGGATGGAACTATCCTCGCTGGTGAAAGTGGTGGTGATGTCTTCTTATGGAATGTGAACACCGGAGAACTCATCGAAACACTCAAAGAACCTGACACTGAGGTCGACAGCTTTGCGTTCAGTTCGGATGGAACTATCCTCGCTGGTGAAAGTTACCGTGATATCATGTTATGGGATATGAATACCGGAGAACTCTTGAACACATTTGCAGGGCAGCAGAGTATCACCAGCATGGCGTTCAGTCCGGATGGAACTATCCTTGCTAGTGGGTATGGCTCGGCCAGCGGTGACATCGGCTTGTGGGATATGAATACTTGGAAACTCTCGAGCATATTCAAAGGACATAAGGACCGGGTCACCAGTGTTGCATTTAGTCCAGATGGAAGTCTTCTGGCAGGTGGGAGTGATGATGAGACCATCCGCTTATGGAAGTTACCTTCTACTCACGTTCGTATAACCCCTTATCCCGTAAAAACACCAGTGATCGGGAAGCAGTTTACTGTTAATATCAGCATCGCTGATGGGCAAAACGTCGGCGGGTATCAAGCCACCGTAGAGTTTGATCCAACTGCCCTCCGCTATGTAGAGAGTGCAAACGGTGATTATCTACCTACCGGTGCGTTCTTTGTGCCACCGGTCATTTTAGAGAATAGAAAATGGGATAGTTTACAAGGGAAGGATGTATCGCGACCTACCGTAACACTTGGAGCGACTTCTCTTGCCGGAGTTAGTAGTGGTAATGGTTCTCTCGCAATGCTTACGTTTGAGGTTATCGACTTAAAAGAATCATTCCTTGTCCTTTCTGATGTAATTATCACAGATAGCGATGGTGAACATCTGCCACATTTCTTTTTTCATGGATTGGTGGTTACCCCACAAGTAGAACCAGAGGATGTCAACGGCGATGGCGTTATAAGCATCTTAGATTTGGTCAAAGTTGCTGCGCGTTTCGGGCAGACGGTGGAAGGAGGGACAGAGGACGTGAATCGGGATGGTATTGTCAATATTGTGGATCTCGTCAAGGTAGCCGGTGCATTAGGAGCAGGAGCGGCTGCGCCTTCTTTACATCCACAAGCACTTGCCATGTTCACCGCAGCTGACGTGCAGCAATGGCTCGCGCAAGCACAAGGCTTAGACTTGGCGGATATAATCTCACAACGGGGGATTATCTTCTTGGAACACCTTTTGGCAGCCTTGACTCCCAAAGAGACGGCACTCTTGCCGAACTATCCAAATCCATTCAATCCTGAAACCTGGATCCCATATCAGTTGGCAAAATCTACTGATGTTACGCTGACTATCTATGCCGTGGATGGTACAATGGTTCGCACCTTAGGGTTGGGGCATCGACGTGTCGGTGTCTATCAAGACAAAAGTCGTGCAGCGTATTGGGATGGGAAAAATGAAGTCGGTGAACTTGTTGCGAGCGGTGTCTATTTCTATACATTAACCGCTGAAGATTTCACAGCAACACGGAAGATGTTGATAAGGAAATAGTATCAAATGAACTTATGATAGCTGGGATGCTGATTTTTATTAGTTTCCCAGTGATTGTTTCCGAAGAAGTGTTAGGTTCACTCTGTACTGCATGAAGCAAGTATTGTATTTCATTGACAGATAATATTTTGATAGTGCCCGTTCAATCCAACCTACGGTGAAGTTGTCGCTCAATTACTGCCAATACTTGTTTCACCGTAATTCCCGCAATGACTTCACAACTACCAGCACCGCATCCGCCCGGACTTCGACCCGGATGACACGGGTTGCAACCCAAATCCATCCCACTCTGGACAACTGTGTGCTTATCGCCGTAGGGACCGCTCCGGTGGTGATTCGTTGAACCGAAAAGGGCAACCACCGGTGTATCCACAGCCGCTGCAATATGCATCGGTCCCGTATCATTACCGATATAAACATCGCACGCGGAGATTAACGCCGCGAGCTGACGTAGATTTTCCGTTTTGACGAGAATTGGTGGAACGTCCATCATCTTTACGACTTGTACTTGGAGCTTCCATTCGTTTGGACCGGCGAAAAGTAAAATCGAAGCCTGCTGTTCTTTACACAGAACATTCGCGAATTCCGCGTAGTTCTTCGCATCCCATAACTTATATTCCCAATTTCCCCCCGGATGAATGCCAATTAACAACTGTTCTGACGTAAGACCGGCTTCGCAAAGAAGACGGTGTGCATTTGTCCGTTCTGTTTCAGTTAATTGTAAATGCGGATGTGCATCTGTTGTGTTAACTCCATGTCTCTGGAGGACTTCTAAGTATCGGGCAACAGCATGGCGGTTATTCTCCCCGCGAACCATACTCCAATGTTCTGTCCCAATACACCGCGCCGTAAGGCTATCCCGTAAATTTACAACAAGGTCGAATTTGGCAAGACGTAAGGTTTTTATAAGACGTAATCGCTCTTTCCAACCAGCGTGTTCGCCTCGGTTGTCATAAAGGATGGTTGCATCGATGTTCGGTTCAGCAGCGAGAAGGTCAACCGCTCGGGGTCCAACGAGGAAGGTAATATGCGCATCTGGGAAATGTGCGCGTAGCGGTTGGATAACAGCAGTTGATAACACGGCATCGCCGATAAAACTGAAACTAAAGACGAGGATTTTCTTCGGCATTTTTTATCAAAGGTTTTTTAATCAAGACTTACGCAAATTGCGTAAATAGAAGAAACAACATTGAATTGGAGAGGGTTTAACAGCAGTTGCTTTTGCGTCAAGTCTTTCTAAAACTTCAATAAAGCCTTCTCTGTCGTGCATTGGAATGTCAAACAAGTTTAGCATTTTCCTAACTCCTTAAAAAGATTCAATCAGGTCAACAGCTGCAGTCAAACCATCTTCTGTTTCCATCTGTTCTCCTAAAACCTGAGCACGCGTAATCATCGCAGGCGTTTCCAAGACTTGCTGAATCCGATTTGCTAAGCGTTTAGCGGTAAGGTTTCGGCGAAGCAGATGCTTTGGGGCGACCCCTAAGTCAGATAGGCGTTTCCCCCAATACGGTTGGTCGGCGTGGTGTGCTACAACGACAGAAGGCACTTTGGCACGACATACGGATGCCGTCGTTCCGGCGCCACCATGATGAACAACGCAACACCCCTTCGGAAACAGCCATTGATGTGGCACATACTCCGTACAGTAGATGCCCGGTAGTGTTTCTTGTGTGCCGAGTTGTCCCCATCCGGCTTGGATGATTGCACGTTGTTTTATTTTTCTAACAGCATCGACCAAGATTTCTGTTGTCTCACGCCCGTTTGAGCCTCCCATGGAGCCGAACGAAATAATAACGGGTGGCGGACCCTCCGCTAAAAAATTGACAAGTTCTGTGGGGGGTGTATAAGAGGGCGACGCGAGGTGCCATATCCCTGTGAATTTGTGATTCGGTGAGAAATCAACCGGTGGACAGAGTGTTGGAGACGCAGCAATGAGGTTCAGATGTGGTGAGTACATTCCCTCTAACGCCACTGTCCGCCTCGGCTCTCCGCCGACTGACGCAATAAATTGATTGAAGAGTGTATCTATACTTGAGGCAAGACGGAGTTGCGCCAATTTCCACGCAATAGCGTTGCAGATACGTCCCCAATTCGGAAGCGGATAAGGCGCGAAGTCTAAGGACTTGATGAAACCCGGACAATACGTTACGGTAAGCCACGGAATCCTGGTCCGAATCGCAGCCTCCTGTCCGGGAATATCCACTGAATGACAGATTGCTATATCAAACCCTTTCATAGCGGTCAAGCAATCCCGATACCACTTTCCACCGCGGCGCACGATGCCTTCTTCCACGATCAGTCGCAGCATCGCGGTCGGGTCGCGCTTCGGGATAATAGCATCCATTGCCGCGTGAAATTCTGCCAAATCAAAAGCGACACCTATCTCGTAGTATTCCGCGCCGATCTCAAGTATCTTGTCTCTATAGAGTGCTGGTGAACAGACACGGACCTGATGTCCCCTCTCAAGTAAACGTTCCGAGAGTGCCAAAACCGGATAGACATCTCCCGTTGATCCCCAGCAGACTACAACAATTTTCATTTTTGTTTTCCCTCTACAGTTCGCGTGGTTGCATTCCAAACCATTTCAACGGGGAGTTTTTTCGTGCATTCCCATCCGATTTGGCACTTGTGCGCGCTGCAGGGCCAGCACGGCATATCCCGTCGGACAATAGAGGCATTTTCGCTCAATGGGTGCCACGTTACATGGTCGGTTGGACCGAAAATAGCGACTGTCGGCACGTCCAATGCTGCAGCGAGATGCATCGGACCGGAGTCGTTGCAGACTACCAAGTCGCAGCAGGATAGCAGCGCACCCAACTCTCGAATTGTCTCCGGCGCGTAAGCAATAGCACGAGATTGCATCGCCTCTTGAATGTTCTGCACCAATTCTGCCTCTTCGGGACCACGTAGGAGGAGTATCGTAGCGTTGTAGTGAGATGCCAGTTTGTCAGCGAGTTCAGCGTACTGCTTTTCGGGCCAGCGTTTATCAAACGAACTTCCACCGGGGTGAATTCCGATGAGAAATGCGTCGTCACCGATACCCCACGATGTCAGTTTTGCTTTGGCATCGGTGATTTCATCGGGCAACAGGTGAAATGTCAGTTTCCTATTGCCTTCGCCTTCACAGATTAATCGGACAAGTTCCAAGTTCCTGTCAACTTCGTGGGTTTCACCTTTTGGATACTTACCATGCCATGCATGCGTGAGGGTAGATCTGAACCGTTTCTGATAGCGACCTAAGCGGTAGGGCGCGCCTGAGAGGAAAGCGACGAGATGGGACCACATCGCTGTCTGCATCGCGACGACGAGTTGGAACCGTTCACGACGTAGTTCACGATAGAATTGGAGTTGTGCCTTGAACCCGCGATGCTTGTCGTCTCTCTCAAAGACGAGGATTCTATCTACATCAGGGTTACCAATAAGCACAGGTGCATTGAGAGGGCGCGCCAATACGGTGATTTCTGCTGATGGATAGTTCTTCCGTAACAACGAAATTGCCGGTGTTGAATTCAGCAAATCGCCGATGCCATCAACGCGGATGATGAGTATTTTATTGATATTAGGAAGCGGATCATTGCTTTTCAAGGCACGGGGTCGCATAGCCTTTCCCTTGCATGCGAAGTTAAAGTGTCTTTTATTATAGCACAAAGCGGGGAAGATGGCAAATCCTGCGTTTAGGTATTGTTTGCGTCAATACTGACTGACGTGGTATACTATAAGTATGCAGCACAGAACATCACCTACAACTGAGAGCGATCAAAGGTCCTCACCACTTCGTTTTCTTTTTGGGACGCTCGTCTTCGGTTCGATCCTTATTATCCTCACCTGTTATTGGATTATCTCCGCAGAAAATCGAGTTGTGTGGGAATTGACCGATTTTTCTATTTTCCCCACTGTTCTTTTCCCATTTTTCCTTCTTGCGGTCATTACGCCATTCCTCAAAAAGGTTTTCAAAAGTTTCGCCCCGACTTCACGGGAACTCGCGCTAACGTACATAATGGTTTCAGTGGCGACTGCGCTTGCAGGACACGACATTGTCCGGCAGTTGGTGCCGATGATTGCCAACGCGGGATGGTTCGCAACACCAGAAAATGAATGGGCGGATCTTTTTTTTCGATTCATGCCAACATGGCTAACGATTACCGATCGCAAGATTCTACAAGGCTATTTTGAGGGGGATGATACGTTTTGGCAGGAACAGTACATGGAGGCGTGGCTATGGCCCATTGTAGCATGGAGCGGATTGGTGATTGTTATCCTGTTTATGATGCTTTGTGTCAACATTATCATTAGGAGACAGTGGATTGATCACGAAAAGTTGAGTTATCCGCTCACGACACTCCCGATTGAGCTGCTCGGCAATACGTCTACGCTCTTTCGGAATAAATTGATTTGGCTCGGTTTCGGAATTGCGTTTGGGTTAGAAATTCTGGCGGGGCTGAACTACCTCTTTCCAGTGATCCCTTCGCTTAAAATCAAGTATCAACTCTACTTTTCTGATCGTCCGTGGAATGCTGTCGGGCGTTTACCCATTTACGTTTATCCGTTTGCGATAGGATTTGGATATCTCATGCCGTTGGAGTTATCCCTATCGTTTTGGTTTTTCTACCTATTTTGGGGCGCGCAGCGCGTCTTTTTCAGTGCAACCGGATGGACAACCGCAATCAGTTTACAAACGGAGCAACGTGGCGGCGCGTGGCTCGGTATTGGGACGCTCGCACTCATCACAAGTCGGCGGCAGATTTGGGAGATACTCAGTGGCGTGTTCTCGTTTAAATCTAAAGATGGTTTATACAGGTTTGCGGTTTTTGGGTTGATAATTGGTATGGTGTTCGTGTTAGTATTTTGGTATTTTGCGGGACTATCACCCTGGGTAGTGATCGGTTATTTCAGCATTTATCTGGTATTATGTCTTGGGATGACGCGCATGCGAGCGGAACTCGGACCGCCAACACATGAATTACACAATATGCACCCGGACAGGATTATGTTGCTGTTTGGAGGGAGTCGACCGTTGGGCGCACAAAATTTAACGAACACGACGCTACTCTCGTGGCTCGCGTATGGCTATCGGTGCCATCCGATGCCCCACCAATTGGAGGCTTTCAAAATCGGTAGACATTTCCGTTTCTCTGAAAATCGATTGGTTACTGCTCTAATCGTGGCATCAATTGTAGGTACAATTGTTTCGATTGTTGGGCACGTGGCACTCTATTATGAATACCGGTTTGCGAGGTGGGGGGTCGGTGAATTTAACCGCCTACAAAGTTGGATTATCGCACCGCGTGCCCCGAACCTGCCTGCTATCCAACATATCGTATTCGGTTTTCTATTCACCGGCGTACTGACATTTCTGAAGCGTCAGTTTTTGTGGTGGCCCTTTTATCCTGTTGGTTATGCTGTCGGTAATGGCTGGGCTATCGGTTGGATGTGGTTCTCAATCTTTTTAGGATGGCTTTTCAAACAGGTGCTTTTTACAGGGGGTGGAGTGCGAGCCTATCGCAAGGCATTACCGCTGTTCTTGGGGTTTGTCTTCGGTCAGTTCCTTGCGGGGAGTCTCTGGAGTTTAATAGGGGTCGTGTTAAACATGAATATGTATACGCTATTTCCGTAAAATTGTGCCATCAAAACACTTCAGATGCCGTTTGCGAACCTTTATATTCAAAATCTTCAAACGATAAGAAACAGAATTAGAAGTCTTCGAGTGCGTCCTCTTCGGATTCAAAAACGCCTATACTCTGCGTCAATCCGATGGTGTTGAAGATGTTTCGGACCTGCGTCGATGGATGTGCGACGCGCATAACTTGGCCCTTTTCCCGCATCTTCCAGAGCAATCTGATAATCTCACCGAACCCGCTACTTGTGATGAAGCTGCGTCGCTCAAAGTTAAGCAAGACTTTTTCTGCGTTCTGTACTTCTATGTCAGCGTAGGCATCACTCAGAATAGGTTCAGAAGCGTCGGTGAGATACCCCGTAATGTCAAATATCGCGATTTTTCCTTCGTGTCGAATAGAGATTTGAGAATTTGCTCTCACAATTTCCTCCTATAGGATAGATGCTGAATGTATTCAACCTACTTATTAGTTGTAGTCCAATAGGTTAATCTTCAGTAAAAGTTCGCTGCATCGGTGTATGCTCGGGTTGTTCAAGGACTGTTGTGCCATCGTCCAGATGGAGCCAGGTCTTGAATTGCCGCACCCCCTGCTGCAACTCAATTACGCGTGCCCCACGGGGAAATCCGTCTCTTCCATAAGTGTTGTAGCCTGTCGCGCGTCCATAACAGAGACGAATCCCGTGCAAATCACCCCAGAAGTCGTTAACATGTTCATGTCCGACAAACGTTCCCATAACATCGCCTGCTTCGTGCATCGCTGCAAAAAAACCTGTGTTAACTTGGGGCGCACAAACATTTTCGTATTTTACCCCATAGCAGGTATGAAAATCCCATACCTCGTCATATTCGGGAATTGGGATGTGGAAAAAGGCGAGGGCAGGAAGCGGATGGCCCGCGTCAGCGGTGAACTTTGCGGATTCTTGCAAGTACCATACAATTTGTTCCCGTCTAATCCAATCGTAACCGCCAATGTCTGTTTGGGCGTAACTGCCAGAATCAATGAAATAGAGAATCGCTGCATCCACATTTTCCGCAGAACTTTGGATAGGTAAAACGTAATTTCCAACGCCGGGTATCTCTACCGGTCCGGGTTGCGCCAGAGATAACGCGCCTTCTTGCATGACAGTCATCAATTCGTGGCGATCAGCGGTGCCTTCGTCGTCGTGATTCCCGAAAACCGCCGCCCACGGTATTCCGCACCCTTCTACAATTCTAACAATTTCTCGAAGAGAATCGGCGGCATTGTCGCACCCACCCCCGGATAAAATATCGCCCGTCAGGACAATTAAATCCGGGGATTCAGCTTTCGCAACTTGTACCATTAGGTCTGCCGACTGTTGATCGGGTGATTCACCGTTATGCCAATGAATATCAGTAAATTGCACAATTTTGAAACGCTGGTCGCTGCGAAACTTCAATACGTTTTTCATTATTTATGGCTCTCCTTTGCGCGTCATGATAACATAATTTCCAAAAATTACAAGCGAATTTTTTTATTATTTTCCAGACTTCCAAGCTTCCAACTTTCCAAACCACTTCGGAATGCCAAACTTCAATGTTAATACTTAAACTTACTTACCCTCGCCTTTCTGGTGACTGGAGGTGTCTGCTCACAACCGATAACTGAAAACTGGATGCTGCTATATTAACGCAAGTTGCTACCTATAAGATTTTAGGGATACAACGTCCCTTTTTCATTGAAAATTGTTGATGCCCCACACGGTTTTGTAGCGTATCCTGTTAGGTTGCGCCCCCTTAGGCACAGACTAACAGTCTATGCTACAAAGATGGCAACTTGCGTTATATTAGAATAATCTTGCTCTATCGAATTTTTCGTGGTAACATATATGCTATGCGAAATGACCGTTCGTTGAACACCTTTGATGTCCAGACCGTTATTCTCTCTAACGAGGAAGTTGCGGAAGCGCATTACCTATTGCGTTGTGAGTGCGCGGAAATCGCACAGCATGCACGTCCAGGGCAGTTCATCCACGTTATGGTTTCACAAGATACCGGTATGCTGCTCCGTCGTCCCTTCACTATCTATACGGTGGAGGGGAACGAAATAACGATGCTCTATCAGATTATTGGGGACGGAACGAAACGGTTGTCAGAGATGCTGGAGGGTGAGCCGTTACAGATACTCGGACCGCTTGGTAATACGTTTGATTTTAAGGCAAAACCCGACCCCGCAATTCTTGTCGGTGGCGGTGCCGGTATCGCCTCCCTCATGTTGCTTGCTGTAGCATTGCGTGAGAACGGTATACAAACACTCGGATTAGTAGGAGCACAGCGTCGTTCTCGACTTTTGAGTGTGGTGGATTTGGAGTCTATTGGCATCTCGGTACATATTGCTACGGATGATGGGAGTATCGGGCATCACGGGTATGTAACGGATGTCCTCGCGGATTTACTTGAGGAAAAAGATGGGCCCTGCCCGATAATTTATGCATGTGGACCTCATGGTATGCTCGCGGCTGTTACAAAGATCGCCACTGATTTTGAGGTGCCCGCGCAAATTGCTATGGAGAATCGGATGGGATGTGCTATGGGTGTATGTCTCGGTTGTGTTTGCCCCGTCCGAATAGATGCGGATCGTATTGAATACCACCGCGTTTGTACCGAAGGACCCGTCTTTAATGCAGCCGACATTGCGTGGGACATTTCTTAGGCGGTATCAAAACGGACGATTATGAATCCCGAAACGCGCCCACCGCCGCTGGCGAGGTTTGTAACCTCGCGACTATTGAAATTGGTGGAAACCCGGTTTTAAAAACAAAAAAATCAAATCAGAAACCCAATCATTAAAAACATGGAAACAACATTTTATCACGACTTAACAGCCACCAGCCTCAGCGGTGAACTACTTTCCGATACTACCTGCGAGAAACTGCTAACAGCGTCGGAGATAGAATTACTTCCGCTCTTGGATGCGGCGTATCAGGTTCGTAAAACCCATTTTCAGAATGAGGTCCAACTGCATATCCTTAACAACGCTCAGAACGGCTACTGCCCAGAGGATTGCCACTATTGCGCGCAGGCAAGTTCTGCAAGAGCAGATATTGAGACTTATCCCTTAAAACCTGATGACGAGATTCTGGCGGAAGCTGAACGCGCTTATGAATCTGGGGCGTATCGCTACTGCATTGTCATGAGTGGACGCGGGCCCTCACCGAAACGGGTTGCCCACCTCGCAGAACTCATCCGCACTGTGAAGGCACGCTATCCGATTGAAGTGTGTCTCTCTGCTGGATTGGTCGATGTGGAATCTGCCGGTGTCTTGAAAGCCGCTGGGTTGGACAGATTGAACCACAATCTGAATACCTCCGAATCCCACTATCCGAAGATATGTAGCACACACACTTATCAGGATAGGATGGAGACCTTGCGCGCTGCTCAGAGGGTTGGACTCGCTTGCTGTTCAGGCGTGATCGTCGGAATGGGCGAAGGAACGGATGACTTGATTAAGGTGGCGAAAGCACTCCGAGAACTTGAGGTCGCTTCATTGCCGGTCAACTTTTTCTTACCGATATCTGGCACGCAGTTGTCGGAATCTGTTACGGAGAATCCACGGCGTGCACCTGTTACTTTAACCCCGGATTATTGTCTTCGCGTGTTGTGTTTGTATCGGTTCCTAAATCCGAAGGCAGAGATACGGATAGCCGCGGGCAGAGAACATCATTTACGGAGCATGGAGGTGATGGCACTCTATCCGGCAAATTCGATGTTTATTGATGGCTATTTGAATGCCAAAGGTGCGGCGACATCTCACACGCTCCAGATGATTACGGACGCGGGGTTCACTATACGGACAAATCGGGAAGATTTGGAGCAACTGGAAAAGGAAGAGAAGAAAGGTGATGTCCTTCTCAAAGAATTGAAAATCCTGCGTCCACGTATGGAAGCCAATGCTTAAGAATGAACTCCATCTTTACATAAACCTCTCTGTGCAAAACTTCGATTAAAGCAACAATAAACTAAGTATCGCTACGTATTTTCTCCATTTCAACGACTATCATCCAATCTGTGTCAAACCACCCATATACGGTTGTAGCACTGCAGGCACGTGGACTGTACCATCCGAGTTCTGATACGTCTCAAGAAGCGCAATGACAACACGCGGTAATGCCGTGCCGGACGCGTTGAGTGTGTGAACGAATTCAGGTTTTGCACCTGCCTCTGGGCGGAAACGGATATTTGCACGACGTGCTTGGAACGCCTCGAAGTTGCTGCAGGAGGAGACCTCTAAGAACCGCTGCCGCGCAGGTGCCCAAACCTCAATATCGTAGCATTTCGCCGCTGCGAAACCGAGTTCCACTGTGCAATGTTGCACAACGCGATAAGACAAACCGAGTGCCTGCAAAACGCTCTCAGCATTCGCCAGTAGCGATTCATGTTCCGCGTAGGAGGTTTCGGGCGTAGTGAACTTTACCATCTCCACTTTATCGAATTGATGGATGCGTTGTAAGCCGCGTGTATCCTTACCGTAAGCACCCGCTTCACGCCGAAAACAGGGTGTATAGGCAGTGTAGTAGATAGGCAAATCTTCGGCGGAGAGGATCTCATCGGCGAAAAGGTTCGTTACAGGAACTTCAGCTGTTGGAATCAGAAACAGATCGCTATCCGGATTCTCTTCGTCTCTGTCGCAGCGGTACATATCCGCCTCGAATTTAGGGAGTTGTCCTGTTCCTGTCATCGTCGGGCGGTTGGCGAGAAATGGCGGTGAGATTTCAGTATAGCCGTGCTGGGTCGTGTGCAAATCGAGCATAAACTGAATCAGTGCACGCTCCAACCTTGCTCCCAAGCCTTTGAATAGCACAAAGTTGCTTCCCGCGACCTTCGCACCGCGTTGAAAATCGACGATGTCCAACGCTTCCGCGATTTCCCAATGCGGTTTCAGTTCAAAATCGAAACTCGGGGATTCACCCCAGGTCTTGACTTCGAGGTTATCGTCTTCACTGGTCCCGACAGGTGTGCTTGCCTCCGGCATATTCGGGATTGTCAACAGAATAGCGTCTATCTCGGTTTTAGTGTCGTTATTTTCGGCGGTGAGTTCCTTTATTTTTTGTGAGAGTTCCCGCATCTCCGCGATAGTTTCTGTCGCATCCAATTTTGCCTTTTTACGCTCAGCGATTTGTTGTGATACCTGATTCTGGTGCGCTTTGAGAGATTGTGTATGGGTTAAGTTTTCACGCCAGCATGTATCCAATTCTACCAGCCGGTCCAGTTCAGCTTCTGTCCGGCGATCTGCTAACATCTGGCGGACATCTTCGGTATTTTCGCGAATAAATTTAAGGTCAATCACGGCGGTGCCGCTCCTCTGTATTTGAATTTGTACTGTGTTGTTGAGTCTGTAGCGGAAACAGACACAGCATTATTGAAAACAATCTATGGCTGTTACTTAATCTCCAGTGCGCCAACTATATTGCTGCCAATAGTCAGGGTTGTCAAGTTCCTGAAGGTGTTGTTCTATCTCTGTTATAACCTGTGTGTTGGTTGTGAGTTCTAAGATTTTCAGAAAATCTGCCTTCGCTTCCTGCATGCGTCCCAAAAAACCGTTTGTTTCGCCTCGAATCTTGTAGGTTCTGATATCATTGGGGTTCTGATGGATTCTCCCATCAAAATGAGCGATCCCTTCTTCGTAAAAATTCAGGATGCCTTCTGCGTCCTTTCGTCCGTCAAGACTTTCAGGATCACTTGGATTGAGTCTGAGAGCCTCATCAAAATCAACGATCGCGGCTTCATATCGGTTCAAATTGTATTTTGCTTTTCCTCGCCTGTAATAGGCGTGCGAGCATAAGGATGGATCAAGACCTATTCGTATTGCTTCGTCAAAGTCAGTAATGGCAGAACGGAGTGCTACATGACGAGCGACCATCACAGACTCGTGTGGTGCTAAGTAGTCCCTCAGACATGCCCGATGGAAATACGCTTCGGCGACATCTGGGTTGAGTCTGATTGCCTCATCATAGTCAGCAATAGCAGATGGGTCTTGATCTAACAAAGCCCCCGCAAGCCCTCGATTGAAGTAGGCTTCGGCAGAATCAGGATTAAGCCGAATCGCCTCATCGTATTCAGCGAGTGCGGACGTGTCAGATTGTCTTTCAGTTTGCATGTCTACATCTCTATGTTCGGTATTGTTAACACAGATGGTGTCCAAGAATAAATAGTGTGGTGGACTGTCCTGTAACGAAAAAACCACAGCATTGTAAGATACAACCTGTGGCTAATTCGGCATAGCATAATAGAAACGGGCCCGACGGGACTTGAACCCGCGACCTCCTGCGTGACAGGCAGGCGCGCTAAACCAACTGCGCCACGAGCCCATAAGAAATCCCTAACTGGTAGGCGGGACAGGACTTGAACCTGTGACCTACAGCTTGTAAGGCTGTCGCTCTAGCCACCTGAGCTACCCGCCCAAAATGAGATTTGGATATCATCTCACCTCAAGGACGTTATTAAGTATACCACATCGTTTGGTGTTTGTCAAGAAAAAATTGGTTTTTTTTAAAAAAGTTTTTCGGAGGTCGCTTGTGCCTTGCACCCAATAGTGGAATAAATCTACGGCAATACAGATCATTTCCGTGGCTCGTCATTTCCACGGTAAGGGCGCGTGCCGCGAACGAGCACCTTCTTTGGATTATCTCCCGACGCGAGTTCGTCCGCACTGTGGTATCCGAGTGTCATACTCATCCGTGTCCTATCTGTGCGATTGATACCAGCCGAATGGATTATCATGCTGTCAATAGCGAGCAAACCGCCTGCCGGCATTGGTAAGGGAATCGCTTGGCTCGCTGCAATTTGCTCAATCGCTTCGTCTTTGAGGTGTGCGAAAGCGGGTAGGTGGTGCGACCCCGGAACAACTCGCGTACAACCGTTCTCTAAATTTGTTTCCTCCAAGTAGATGAGGACAGTCGCAATCGTCCGTGACCAGTGGCTGACATCGCGATGGAGATCAAGCGAATGTGTCGAACCCGCGTCTCGAAGATAGACGTGATTGTGGCGGTTCAACACAAATTCTATATTTGAGCCCAATAAAGATTCCAACGGGTTGAGAATTTCATCGCAAGTGATGGTTTCTTGGAAAATACCGCCGCGCTGCCAAACAGCGGAAATTCGGATGATTCTGCCGTCTTGTCGTGCCACAGGTTCCAAGGCTTCTGCCATGTCTTTTAACGCCGCCGCTTTGAGTGCTTCTACATGATCTTTAGAGAGTTGCGTCGGAAATTTAATGAAGCCGTTGTGCCGAAACAGTTGAATTTCTTGCGGAGTGAGTGCCATCGGTTCTCCTTTCGTTGTGTTTAGAGTTAGTTGTGAGATGTTAGTTTAACATGGATTGGAGCGGAAATCAACAGAGAAATAGAGTGTGTCGGGTTTTGTTGGAAAGCGAGAATAAATTGGACTTGGTAACACAATTTATTAGTAACGAAAGATGAAGATATTTCGTTTTATTCCGTAGCATGTAAACTAAAAAATTAAAAAAAACATCCCGCAAGAGGGGAAAGATTATGAAAATGTATTGTTCTTGCCTGCTGGTTCTATCTTTAATAGTGCTGTTTGGATGTATGAGCATGCCGAATTATAAGGAGGCGGCACAGCGTCATTCTGCGTACACGAGCGGACAGACGTATGCCACGGCTGCGGAATGGCGCGCGCTCATTCCAGAATTTCAGAAAGTTATTGACAGGAATCCCCAAGGTCAAATGGCAGATGATGCACAATACGCTATCGGTTCCAGTTGGGTCTGGTGCGCTAAAACTGGCGACACCCAAGCCCCGTGGCTGGCAATCCAAGCATTCCAGGAACTAATTCACATCTATCCTACCTCGCAATATGTGCCACAAGCACGCTATTGGTTAGGACGTTGCTACGACTATGTCGGCGACGATTATCAAGCCATCACACAATATCAGTTTGTGGAAAGTCGCTATCCAGACTCTGAGGTATCTGACCCTGCTCGATTGGAATTGGCTCGTGTTTATACGAGACAAGGTTACCCCACACGTGCTAAAACGCTCTATCATAATCTCATACGGTCTTCAACCGATCAGGAAATCGTTGTCGCTGCTACTCAAGAACTACAAACGCTCAAAACACAGCAAGAACCGATAGTGTTACCACCGTCTGAAAATGAGGTTCACGTACAAGTGCAACCAAAACCGGAACCAAAAAGTGAGGTTCAGGTCCAAGTCCAACCGCAACCAAAACCGGAACCAAAAAACGAAGTTCGAGTCCAAGTCCAACCGCAAGAAAAAAATAAGGTTCAAACCCAAGTTCGATCGCAACCAAAACCGAGACCAAGACTGGAACAGGAACCCGCAGCACCGATTACCGGTACAAGACCGTTAGTTCCAGAATCATTGACACGTGAGTTTGGATTAACCGCGAAAACGATAGTTATTGATCCCGGTCATGGAGGAAAGGATCCGGGAGCCTTCGGTGGTAATACCCGGAAAGAGAGGACTATTGTTCTCAGCATCTCGAAAAAACTTCGCGAGATTTTAACGCAAAGAGGCTACACTGTGCTGATGACACGTGATACCAATCGTTTCATTCCGCTTAGGGAGCGCACTGCGTTTGCGATTCAACACAAGGCGGATCTCTTTCTGAGCATTCACGCCAATGGTAGTGAGAGTCCTAAAGCCAGAGGTATTGAGACTTATTATCTGGATGTCGTTAGTACGGACAAAGCATCGGAAATTATAGCTGTGCGCGAGAATGCAGACTCCGGTTACAGCATCCAAGAGTTGGAAAAGCTGCTGAAAGGGATAATCCAAGAGAGCAAAAGCGAAGATAGTCGGCGTTTGGCGGGATACATACAACAGGCATTGGTGCAGGCTACTGGGGCGATTGACCGCGGGGTCAAACATGCACGGTTTGTTGTGTTGATCGGAACAAACGTACCTGCTGTCCTCATTGAGACGGGATTTGTGTCGAATCCGACAGAGGGGCGAAAGCTCACAACACCCGCATATCAGCATAAGATCGCTACTGCTATTGCCGAAGGCGTTGATAGGTTTTTGGGGAAGAGGCGTGAGACATCTCGCGTTGAAAAGCGAACCCCAAAACTTGCTACGAAAAATTTTGAGAGGTACAGGTAATGTTTTTGACGCGTGTTGTAAGCCAAAACCTATCGTGTGCCGTCATGGGAATCTTCCGATCGCAGCTCCGTGAAACTACCAATAGCAGGTGTTGTGTTCCAATAGTCTTTTTCGTGTGTGTGTTTCTCTGGAGTACCAGTTGGTTCAACTTCGCTGCTGCACAACCAGCAAAGATTGCGATTGTTTTACCAGCATCAGGTGATGTTCAATACGCTCGTACTGTCAGCAAACGGTTCAATCAGATGCTTAACAGTATCGGGTTTACAGCTGCTGTGCTTGAAGAAGCCTCGCTTTCTCAAGCGCAGCTCAAACCTCGCCGATTGGTTATTCTCCCCTTAAACACTGTCGTTACAGCACAGACTGGGAAGTTATTAAAAAATTTCGTTGCGGGTGGCGGCAAACTTTTCGTGACCTATAGTTTGGCGGATGCGGTAGCACCGCTCCTCGGTTTACGTCAAACGGATTGGCTGAAAGAAGAAGCACCGGGGCAGTTTTCTACAGTTCGCCTCAATGCCCCTGAAATACCTGACATGCCTGCATCTATCAGACAGGCATCGTGGAACATTACGGTGGCAGAGCCAACAACGCCACAGACGAAGGTTATTGGGTATTGGCATAATGCCATGGCGGAATCGACCGGTTTTCCCGCCCTTTTTGTAGGTGAGGCAGGAGTGTTCTTCAGCCACATTTTTCTCCCTGATGACATTCAGATCAAGACGCAGTTGCTTGCTGCGCTTTTGGGGCATCTCATTCCAGAATTTCGGGATACACTCGCCAAGCGGGCAATAGGGGCAATAACGACCGTTGGACATACAGAAGGTCTTGAAGCGTTGATGGCATTTGTCCAGCAAAGTGACGTACCGGAAGCGGGGCAGGCTTTGAAAACAGGTGAACATTTGATGGCGCAAGCACGCACTGAATATGAGAACAAGGCTTACAATGCAGCAATAACCGCAGCCCGCGCAAGTCGCGAAGCGTTTTCAAGAGCCTATTTCCTCTCCCATGTAAGCCTTGAAACCGAAGGACGCGCCGTATGGAATCACTCTGGACTGGGCGCGTATCCGGGTGATTGGGACCGGTCTGCTAAGGAATTAGCCGCAGCAGGGGTGAACATGATTCTCCCTAACATGGCATGGGCAGGCGTAGCACATTACGCCAGTCAGGTCTTACCACAAAGCAAAACTTTTGTGCAATACGGGGATCAGTTAGCACAATGCGTAGCGGCGGCACGCAAGCACGGCTTAGAAGTCCACGTGTGGAAGATTACGTGGAATTTGGAAAGCGCGCCGGAAGAATTTATAAAAAAGATGCGAGAATCGGGACGGACCCAAGTCGCAGCAACAGGCAAACCGATCAACTGGCTTTGCCCTTCACATCCAGAAAACGTTCTTTTGGAATTGGAGAGCATGTTGGAAATTGTCGCGAATTACGATGTCGATGGTATCCATTTGGATTATATCCGTTATCCGGGAAGCCATGCGTGCTACTGTCAGGAATGCCGTAAAAGGTTCGTGCTTGCAACGCGACAACCTGTTGACGAGTGGCCCGCCGCTGTTTTACCGAAGACCGGGATTTACGGTGACAAGTATATTGAGTGGCGGACGCAGCAAATTACACGCTTAGTCCGTTTGCTCCACAAACGCGGACGCAAAGCAGATCCTAATCTCAAAATTTCTACGGCGGTTTTTGGCGGTTATCCAGCGTGTGTGTCCTCTATTGGGCAAGATTGGATCGCATGGGCAAAAGCCGGTTATGTCGATTTCGTGTGTCCAATGAATTATACTGAAGATACAAACTATTTCACAGAATTACTCACCAATCAACTTGCGCTGATGCCTAAAGAGGTTGCCGTTTATCCCGGTATCGGTGCGACCGCTTCTAATTCACTGCTTACACCGGATGCGGTGATTGAGCAGATTTACCTCTCACGCTCCTTAGGGGCTTCGGGATGGACGATTTTTGACTATTCCGTTGACATTTCTGGGACTGTCCTCCCCGCTCTCGGGATGGGTGTCGCGAAGTCCAAAGCAAAACCATTGCATTGATAAGCACGTCTGGTTTTGTTGTTATAACGCAAGTTGCCACCTATTTATTCTCACTGCGAAGCAATAGCACTCCTACGGAGTGCGGTCCCTTAAATGCCCTGTTTCTATTCTCACTGCGAAGCAATATCACCCCTACGGGGTGGGGAAAGAGACGAAAACCCTTTCTGAAATGTGCAAAATCTGTTAGTAGCAACTTGGGTTATTATACCGTGATTGTAAAGTATCTCCATAACTACATTTCCGCGCTTGGGAAATAGAGACCTAATTTTTCGGTATCTTGCCTCGGATTCTACTTGCATATCGTTCACAAATCATATAAACTAAATTGAACGCCGGATTTTCCATAAATGTTCTTTCTAAGCAGACACAGGTAACGCTAAATGGCATCGGAATAATTTCATTATTACGGCGTACCCTATAAGAAAAAGGAAATTCCATGGATCTCAATAAAGGTAGGCTTAAGATTGTCTATGACCGGGAAGCAGATGTGCTCTATGTGACAAAGGGCACGCCGGAGCATACTGACTACGTTGAATATAACGAAGATGTCATTCTACGCTTCCATCCAGAAACAAAGCAGTTGGTGGGTTTCACACTCATTGATTTTTCTGAACACTTTGCTCGTAAAGACTCGGATATAGCTCTACCTTTTGGTGTGGATTTTCATGCGGACGCTGTGCCGCGTGCTTAAAAATACCCCGAATATAGATCATAAACGTTCTGTACCCCACAGAAAGTTAAAGGAGATTTTTTAATTAATGGCTCAAAGACCGAATATTCTATTTTTGATGAGTGATGAACATAGTCCGCACGCTATAGGCTGTGAAGGCAATGACATTGTCCAAACACCGAATCTTGACCGACTCGCCGAATCCGGCACCTATTTTGACAGTGCCTACTGCCAAGTACCGCTCTGCACCCCCTCTCGAATGTGTATGTTGACAGGAAAACACGCACATCGATGTTCGGCGTGGAAGAACGGTTCCATCCTGTTTCCTGAACACCTCACGATGCCCGCACATTTTGCACAGCACGGCTATGCGACTGCGCTCGTTGGGAAGATGCACTTCGGTGGAAAAGAACAGAACAACGGGTTTCAGTCTCGACCTTACGGCGACCTGCGCGGATATGCCGGACATCAAACGGATCCATTGAAGACTCCGTCTGGGAAACGCCCGCGAACACGATTGGCAGGAATCACTGAAATCCCGACAAGCATGCTGCAAGAACGGGTTATCAATACAGAAACGCTTGAATACTTAAGGTCCCAATCGTCAGAACAGCCGTGGTTCCTGCTCGCAAGTTACAGTCGTCCACATTTCCCTCTTACAGCCCCCAAGCGGCTTCTTGATAAGTATTGGCCCGATAATATAGATATGCCTAACCTTCCAGAAGGACACTTGGAACAAACACACCCCTTCGCGAAAGGTTTACGGGACAACTTCAACACAGAGGAAATCCCGCCTGAAGAAGCCCGAAAAGCGCGAGCGGCATACTACGCCTGTTGTGAATTCCTTGACGAGACCGTTGGAGATCTGCTCGCACTTTTAGAACGCGATGGCTTTTTGGATAATACTATTATTGTCTATACGACGGATCACGGTGAGATGGCGGGTGAACACGGACAGTGGTGGAAATCCAGTTACTACGAGGCAGCGGCGCGGGTCCCTTTAATCGTCCGGGACAATCAGCTCCAACAATCACACGGCGCACGAGTGACAGCACCTGTTGAACTGAATGACCTCTTCCCAACGCTATGTACCAGAGCAGGTATTCCTATCCCTGAGGGTTTAGATGGCGCAGACCTGACGAACCTTATGTCCGGTAATGCTGAGGATTGGCGCAACACTGCAATCACCGAATACTGGTCGAACCAGACTACAGGACCGATGCGTATGCTCCGAACACCTCGCTATAAATACGTTGCCTTTCCTGAAGATGAATCTATTCTCTTTGATTTGGAAACAGACCCTGATGAATTTGAGAACCTCACAGGACAAGCGGAATATAGCGAATTAGAGGCATCCTTACATGAGCAGCTCATGAATGGTTTCTCATGGGAAAAGGTCGCAGAGCAGATGGAAGTTGATAGGGTGCGAAGCCAAGATTTCAAGGAACCGTGGGGTCAAGGCACGCCGAATCAGTACACACTCCCTGATGGGCGTGTTGTTGATGCGGAAACCTGTCTCTATCGTCCTTCAGTGAGAGGCGAAGGGTAAAAGCAAAGTTTTGAACCGATAACAAGAATGGGAGACACGTACAGGCTTGGCTGTCAACACGTTTAAAGACAATTTTGGGGAAACTGGCAGGTCCCACCAGAAAATCCGATTTCCTGCTATCCTCGTAGGGCTGCTCTTAGTGGGGGCAATGTGTGCAATCACACCCTACAACAACTATTTCCTACAAAATACCAAAATTGCAGGCAATCATCTCCCAGTTGGTTCAATCTTCGGACTCCTCATTCTGGTATTCCTTGTCAATGTGCCGTTGCGTAAGCTGATGCGGAGTAGGCGTTTTGTCTTCTCCGCATTGGAATTAACCGTCATCTGGATGATGTTAATTGTCGCAGTCGGTATTCCGTCAATGGGTTTGTTGCAGTTTCTGCTTCCATCTCTTGTTGCGCTACGCTACTTCGCGACGACAGAGAACGATTGGGCAGAAACGCTCCATCCGCACGTTCCAGAGTGGCTCGTTGTCACCGATTCTCGTGCTGTAACAGATTTCTATGAAGGGATTTCCCCGGGGGAAAGCGTCCCGTGGATGATATGGCTCAAGCCGTTGCTTGTCTGGGGACTTTTCGTTCTGGTCTTCTATTTCACAACGCTTTGCCTTTCCACAATTCTCCGAAAGCAGTGGGTGGAACGCGAAAGATTTTCGTTTCCCTTAATTCAGATTCCAGTACAACTTGCTGCGGAACCGGCACGCGGCACGCTTCTCAATACCTTTTTCAAAAGCAGACTCCTTTGGGCAGGGATGGCACTGCCGGTAGTTCTGCACCTTATCAACGGGTTGCATGCGCATTTCCCACAGGTGCCAGAGATCCCGCTTATTTATAATATCTACACCGTCTTCACCGAAAAGCCGTGGCATACGCTCGGATGGTGGCCCGCGATGCGGTTTGTCATCTATTTTTCTGTCATCGGGATAGCCTCTTTACTCACGCTTGAGGTTTCGTTTAGCCTCTGGTTCTTCTATCTCTTTTTCAAACTCCAGTACATCATCATGAATGCGATTGGACTCAGCATCGGTCCGTGGATTAGTTGTAGCCGTCAAGTGATGGGTGGCTATCTCGTTTTTGTCCCCGCAGTTTTTTGGATAGGACGTGAACACATCGCATCGGTTTTTAGGAAGACATTCGGTCTGGGGCATGCGAGGACAAGTCATACTACCTTGGCTGGGCAACCGATAGACGATTCCAATGAACCGGTCTCGTATCGCGTCGCACTCCTTGGATTTCTCTTGGGGTTTACTATTCTGGTCGTATTTTTTGTTGTTGCAGGCATAACAACGTGGGTCGCGATTGTAACGCTGCTCTCTATCTTTATCACGTCTATTGTGTTGTCCTGGATGGTCGTTAATGGCGGATTGTTGCTTGTACAGGCACCTTTTTTCCCATCAGAATATATTGATATTACTTTGGGGTCCAACGCGTTGGGGCATAAGAGTCTCGCGATTCTGAGTTTTCAGCGCACCTTCTTGCGCGATTGGGGCGAGTTTATGATGCCAAACTTCCTTCATAGCTTCAAGGCAGCGGATGAGGTGAAACTCGCACGCCGGCGTATTATGCCGATCCTATGGGTCGCAATTGTCTTCGCGCTCCTTGTGTCTGTTTACGCCTCGTTGACGTTAATTTATGGCAAGGGTGCCCTGTTTTTACAGAGTTGGTCCTTCGTGGTCGCGCCGCGTAATTATTTTCAACGGATGAGTAGCCTCATCCAATTCCCTATTGAGACAAAGTGGGACGAAGTATACAGCATGATTGCTGGTGCTGGGTTTACGGGGTTTATGCTCTGGATGCGGCAGAACTTTGTCTGGTGGTCTCTACATCCAATCGGTTATCTTCTCGGAGCAACGTATCCACCCTTTCACCTCTGGTCATCAATTCTGATTGGGTGGTTCATTAAATATATGGCACTTAAATTTGGTGGTGCCTCAACGTATCGGAAGATTCGACCTGTTGCGTTCGGCTTGATTTTCGGCGAATATGTGATGGTTGGGTTATGGATGATTGTTGGGTTGTTCACAGGAATTGGTTATTTCGCGCTGCCATCGTGAACTGTGGGCAATCGTAAACTGCCCCTACCATTAAGATGAGACTTTTGAAGGGAGGACATTATGCACTCCAATGAAAACAATCTCACGGCTACGTGGAAAGAACGTGCAAAAACAAAGCATACCGTCGTCGGAATTCGGACGTGGCATGTCAACCTGAACCCTCGTGCAATGCCGAGTTTGGGGTTCGCGAAGGGACAGTGGCAGAAACCTGCTACCCAGACTGCACACGTTGATTGGCGAGGTCCCTTCGCAACACAAGCAGGTGCATTAATTGTAGAGATCACTACGGATAAAGGATTAAAAGGATATGGTCTTGGCGGTGGAGGACTTGCAGGTGCGCTGATTATTGAGAAACACCTCCAACACTTCGTCATCGGACGCGATCCGCTTGATGTTGAGGAGATTTGGGAACATCTGTATCACATCACCTCAATTTACGGACGACGCGGCTTGGTTATTTATGCCCTGAGCGGTATAGAACTCGCTCTTGTTGACCTATGTGGGAAGATTGTGGACGCGCCTGTCTATAGTCTTATCACAGATACACCACGCCTTAAAATTCCTGCTTATGCCACGGGTGCCGATGTTGGTTATTATGCTGAGAACGGGTTCGCCGCTTGTAAATTGCCCTTAAGGAATGGACTCGCGGAGGGAGAGGATGGCTTTGCAGAGAACATAGAAATGATAAACGTTGCACGGGATGTCATCGGTGCGGATGTCGAACTGATGACAGACATTTATCTCCGTTGGGATGTGGACTACACACTCCGGTTCGCCGAGGCAGCTTCTGATGTGAACCTCAAATGGATTGAGGAGCCTATCCCACTTGACGATTACGCAGGCATGGCGCAATTAGTCTGTGATGTGCAACCGGCTTGGATTGTCTCCGGTGAACACGAGTTCACGCGATACGGGTTTCGTGAATTGCTGCGTTGGCAAGCGGCAGATATGATTCAACCCGATATCAGTTGGGCGGGTGGTTTTACGGAGTGCCTCCGAATTGCACGTGAAGCCGCTGAACAGAACATTCCAACGTGGCTCCATCAGGCTGGCACGCCGTGGGGTTTACATCTCACCGCGTGCCTTCCGATGCCGTGTATGGCAGAAACTTTCGGTCCTTCTCGCGACGGCATTGAAAACGAGTTGTATCGTCGTTTGCGACCTGAACCTCGCGATGGCTTCTTCAGTCTCAACGAGGCTCCCGGCTTCGGTGTTACACTTGATAAGGCGTTGTTGGAAGCTTATACCGTTGATAGGTTGTAAGGCTGGTAAAGTTGCTACTATGCTTCTGGTTGTTTTTCCTTCATCCGTCTGACGGCATCCAATTTCGTTTGTTGCCAATCGGTCCAATCTTTCTTTCCTTCGTAGCGGACGACATCGTGGATCGTTGCGCGTGGTTGGTAAGTGATGTAATTTCCGGTGTGCCACGCAAGATTCCGGTAAACCATGAAGTCCCCCGGTCCCAGATGCACCTGAACGGCTCCGGGAAACTGTCTGCAATGCTCTAAGCAGTATCGTTCGGCTTCAGCATTAGATTGTCCTTCTGCGGGTTTCCGCAACTTCGGGTCTTTTGTTGATTGTTCTTCACCGGGCAGATCCCACTGGCGTAGATGGCTGCCCGGAACGAACCACGTACAGGAATCCGCATAAATCGCGCAGTTGACCTGATTGAAGTGACGCAAGTCGTGCCAGACTTCCGCTAACTTTGCGTTGACAATCTCATCCCGCGCTTCAAGTGGGACCTCAACAACGCCATCTCGGTGCCAACCGATGTGCCACGGGTACTCAAGCGGTTCAACGAGAAGTCCCATGATGTCAACGTGCCCATGCGTGTAGTCAGGACCGAGCAATTTTTCGATAGCGTCTCGGAGTTCCGGCAACGCTGTGTAATCGTAAAAAGGCTTCAAGTCCAGTTCATCGCCGTAATTGGATAGTGGTTGGATGCGTTGCGTCTGCGGTCCGTTGAGTTTGTGTGCCAGATCGCGCGCTTTCTCTGCTTCTCGGCGTAAATCCGTGAGCAACGATGGAGGAACAATCCCTTGAAAAATGAGATAGCCTTGCGCGAGATATTCATTAACCATGGAATCTTGAAATTGAAATGCCATAGCGTTTCCCAATACAAAGTAGTTTATTGCGTTTTAAAATTCGATTTTACAAGAGATGCGATTTCTTCTGCCCGCTCCCAAGAGACGGTTACCTTCTGTTTCATCTCTTGATTTTCGGGATGGAGTGCTGCGATATGTGGTGGTCCACTACCCCAATCACTGGATTTTCGACGCGGGACGACATGAACGTGGAAATGGGGAACCTCCTGCAAACTCGTTACACCGTTGTTCTGATAAACGATGATGCCATCCGGATTGAAAGTTTCAATTAGGGCTTCGGCGGCTGTTCGTACCTTATTCATAATTTCAAGGGCTTCATCGTCCGTCAGGTCGAGTATTGTTGGAGCGTGGCGGCGCGGAATCACCAGCAATTGCCCGATTTCAAATTGCCTTTTGTTGATGAGCGTAAGCGTCTTTTCAGTTGCGTTGATGATATGTCTGGTTTCACCACGTCCAGCGGCTAACTCGCAAAATGGACAAGGATCCCAGATCGGCATCTCGAATCGGGCAAGGGTACGACTCATGCTTTGTAGTCCTCCCATTAAACTGACACGCCACGCCACTCGTCCTTCGCGCATGTAATATCGACAACGTTTCCGTCCGGATCGGCAACCTTGAAGGAGCGTTCCGGCGGTTTGTTATCATCGATCTCATCTCCTTTTTTCACGTTATCCATAATCAATTCAAAACCACCATCCCGAAGGGTGTTGTAAATGCTCGGTAAATCCTCAACGATGATACCGAAGTGGATAAACTCTGTTCCTTCCTCAAAGGGTGGACGTTCTGTTCCGTTGTATTGGAGGATCGTCATGTTCAGCGTGCCGTCCGAGAGGTCTAACCCACCGCGTCCTCGATACCCTACAAACGCAAAACCGATGGTTTCATAAAAGCGACGGGAGGCTTCCATATCCTTCGTCCGCAGCGCAATGTGTCTCAAAAATGCCATTGTGGTTGCTCCTTTTTCGTGAGATACGTTCAATCTCTCAAAGGCTTGTTGGAATTAGGCTTTATTTTATAACAAAAGACTTTCAAATGTCAATAGGAATGTGCGGCTTGGCGGGACACTTCTCTTGACAAAAACCGATATGTGTTTATAATGAAAAGAAATCTGCTTAAATGTGATGAAGGAGTTGCGATGCACACACCAGGCCCCAATCTGCTCTATATCCATTCCGACCAGCACAACCCTTACGTAACCGGTTGTTACGGCGATCGGTTGGTCCAGACACCGCATCTTGATAATCTCGCTGCCGAAGGCGTTGTGTTTGAAAACGTTTATTGTCCCTCGCCAATCTGTGTACCGTCCCGGATGTCGATGTTGAGCGGACGTTACCCTTACGAGAACGCTGTGTGGACCAACAGCCATGTGCTTGGTTCCGGGATTCCCACTTTTGCACATGCGATGGGCGCAGCGGGGTATCAACCTGTGCTTATCGGACGGATGCACGCACTCGGACCGGATCAACTACACGGGTACACCGACCGCCTCGTTGGGGACCACGGACCGAATTATCACGGTGGACGAGGGGTTGATCACGGCGAACTGTCTGGCACAGCGGGACCGGCGCGTGTCAGTCTTGAAAAATCTGGGGCAGGTCAGAGTGCCTATCAGGTTCACGATGAAGACGTGACTGCTGCAACAGTCGATTATCTCAATCGGCTCGGTGTCCAAAAACGAGCAGGACTTTTAGACACTCCTTTTTCAATTTCTATCGGGTTTATGTTGCCACATCAACCTTTCGTTGCGAGGCAAGAGGATTATCAGCTTTATGACGGGCGGATGACGATGCCCCAAAATCCTGAGCCCTTTTCAGAGGCGTTACATCCTTACTTTCAGTGGTGGCGTGAGAAGTGCAGAATTGTTGAAGTTTCCGATGCAGAGATTATCCGCGCACGCACAGCGTATTGGGCGTTGGTAACTCGGATGGACGTGATGATTGGGCAGATTTTGGGAGCACTCCGGGAAAACGGGTTGGATGAAAACACCCTCATCCTTTATAGTTCGGATCACGGCGAGCAGGTCGGTGAACATGGACTTTGGTGGAAACAGACATTTTATGAGCATTCAGTGAAAGTGCCTACGATTTTGTCGTGGCGAGGCACTTTACCGGAAGGTATGCGATGCGATCGCGTTGTCAGTTCATTGGATTTGAATGCGACGATGCTTGATGCACTTGGGGCACCTCCTTTACCGCATTCTCGTGGGCGAAGCACTTTACCGCTTCTCCGTGGTGAGGATACAGATTGGGAGGACATCGCCTTCTCTGAATACTGCACCGATGACGGTTGCTACCATCGGATGGTTCGAGACGGAGATTGGAAACTTAATTATTATCACGGACAACCGCCGCAGCTTTTCAACGTTAAAGAAGATCCGAACGAGTTGCATGACCGCGCAGACGACCCAGTGTGCCGAGATATCTTGGCGCAATTGACAGAAAAGGTTTTGGACGGTTGGGATCCAGATTGGATCGCAGCGCAAATGGAAGCAAAACGTGCGGACACGCAAATTCTCGGTAGGTGGGGACGAAGTACACAACCAGCAGATCAATACCGTTGGAATCTGCTACCAGAAATGGATTATTTGGATTGAGTTGACAATAACATAACCTTTAAGAGGAGAAACAAAATGGCGAACAGTCCAATACTCAAAGGTGAGCCTTTTAGCGAAGAGAAAACGAAACAGATTGCTGAACAATTCTTCCGTGATGGATTCGTTCATATTCCCGGGGTGCTGACCGATGAAGAGGTCGCCGCGCTCCGGGATAAGTCTGACGAATTTTTCGCGGATCCGGAACTTATGGAGATAACGAATCCAGATTTGGCGGATGTCAGATATATCCAAATGGGGGCGCATGATGAATCCAAAGAAACGCTACCCTTCATTTTACGGAACACGATTGAACTCGATCCAATCTTCCGGGATATGCTCCTCCGTGAACCGATTCTGAGTTTGGCAGAGGCGATCGTCGGTGAGAACTGCAAGTTTTGTGGGCAAAATGTGCTTCGGAATCTCCCCGGTCTTTCGATCGACACGTGGCATGTGGACGGCTCAGTGCACTTCCCCGTCACCGAAGAGATGCCGCGCCACGATCCGCGCCTACGGATGCCTGTCATGTGGTTCACCGTCCAGATGGCGTTGAGTGATATTGATACAATTGAGGAGGGACCGACGCAATACGTGCGTGGAAGTCATTACTCTGGCAGACATCCTAACAATCAAGAGAATCCAGAATTTGAAGGGAATAAACCTGTCTCTATTTTCTGTAAGGCGGGCGACATCTATCTACAGGACCCACAGTGTTGGCACCGTGGCGCACCGAACCTTTCCAATAAGACCCGTTATATTATACAATCGCAATACGCAGCGTACTGGGCATATTGGCGATTCAGTCTTTGCAACGGTGTACCTGTGCCTGAAGAGGTTCTGCAAAATGCGGACGATCGGTTAATGAATCTCTTAGGTCGTCCGCGTGTGAGTGCCTTGAATTAGTTGCCTAAGCAGATGAAAATTCCACCGCTGCGTGGTTTGCTCCTTGAGTAGAGTTCTTGGAGCGTCCGTGGTGCGCTTGTAAACTTCTTTGTGGCGTTGGCTGTTTAAGTTGTCAAGTAAAGTGGTTTTTACTGCAAATATCTGAGGGTGTCACATAATTTCGTTTGTAGTAGCGCAATTCGTTGCGCGTCTGCGCTTTGGGACGGGCTGCTACGAACTGAAATATCTGGGGTGTCCCGCATCTATTTTATCGCTGAACCCTTCTCAGACAACTGGCAGAAAAAAGGAGCGGGCAGATGGTACGAAAAAGTATCTTACCTGTTATTTGGATTGTTACAACGGTACTTTTCAGCGGTTTCGTGCCGCTGATTGGGGCGGATGTGAACGCTGTGTCTAACGAGAGCAGTTGGGTGCAAACCAATGGTCCCTATGGCGGGCATATTGATACGCTCTATGCGACTCCTGAAGGCATACTTTTCGCAGGCGTGCGGGATGCAGGTGTCTTCCGTTCAACGGATCTCGGAGATTCTTGGACATCTATCAATGTTGGATTACCCTTTGAACCGGGGGAAGGTTATATCTCTGCCTCAGTTTTTGCACAGAAGGATGGTACGCTCTACGCTGGCAGTGGCGGACTATATGCGTCAACTGACAGTGGAGATACATGGCGCCACGTTCCGACTCTTCAAACGCGTGTGTCAGTCAGCGGTATTGTGATTATTGGGAACCGCATATACATTAGCACCTTGGAGGACGGTGTTTGGTATTCGGATGATAATAGTGATTCGTGGATACCAATCAACGAGGGATTGGGGCATAAGTCAATCCGCGTGCTTTCCAGAATAGGGACAACTCTTGTCGCTGGCACGGAGAATGGGGCTTTTCGCAAAAAAGCGGATGAGGACGTGTGGACATCCATCAACGCTGGTTTTGTCAAGCAACCGATGAATATAGAGCCGATCAACAGCGCGCGGGTTGCCTCGGGATTAGATCCGGTACCGATGGGACTTTTTCCGTCTGGATTACGCGTTGATTCGCTTACTGCCATGGAAAATATGCTTTACATCGGCATACTTATCGGCGGGGACAGCGGGGACAGTGGACTTTTCCGTTCAGATGACGAAGGGGATACATCGACGCGTATCACTACTGAAGAAATGACACATACCGTTGAGGCATTGGCATCATTTGGAACAACACTCTACGCGAGTACGTTTGGTGGTGGGGTTTTCCGCTCGGAAGATAGAGGGGATTCTTGGACAACAATCAACAATGGCTTAACAGATCAGACGGTTTCAGCATTGCTGGCAGTGAGTGAAGACACTGTCTTCGTTGGAACGTTGGGTGGTGGTGTCTTTCGCACGACGGACGGTGGCAATTCTTGGGTGGAAGCCAACACAGGATTGATGGGTACATCCGTCAGTGAATTAGAGGTTGTTGGAGACAGGATTTACGCTGGCATAGGGCATGAGCTTGTCTATTCAAATGACAGTGGAGAATCGTGGCAGCCTGTCCAGATTCCTCCGCCACCTATTTCATATCATTTTTCGGCTTTATCTGAGGTTGGTGGAAAACTTTATGTCGCAGCTACCAGATTTGCCCCTGGCGATGTAGTGGGCGGGATTTTCCAAGTGGATGAAGCGCGCAACTCGTTGATTGAAGTTAACACCGACAGGGAGTTGTACGCGATTGAATGCATGGAAATCGTAGGGTTAACCTTTTATGTCGGCACCCAGGGCAGCGGCGTTTTCCGTTGGACACCGGGCTTGGATTCGTGGGAAAGTCTCGGTTTGGAAGGCACCTTCATCACGGCGTTATCAGTAAAAGAAAAGAAAATACATGCTGGAACTCCGCGCGGCGAGATTTTTCGTTTGGAAAAGACAGGAGAGTCTTGGAAGTTTATCAGTTCAGATATGTCGAATAGTTTCATATCAGATTTAAAATGGGTTGGATCGACACTCTACGCAGCAACTTCGGGTAAAGGGATTTTCCGTTCCACTAACGACGGTAATTCTTGGACCTCACTACACTACGGACTGGGTGATTCATCATCGGTTATGACCATGGAAACAGCTGGTACGGAGTCCTACGTAGGCACATATTATAAGGGCGTTTTCCAGTGGATAGAGGATAAAAAGTGGTGGAAACCTATTGGTTCCCTGCGTCGCCGGGTTGATTCGTTGGCAGTGCTTGACGGTTTTCTCTACGCTGGCACAAACGGCGGTGGCGTGCTTAAAATTCCGATTGAGAAGTAGGCAAATCGAAATAAGGAAAAAGAACATGCATGAAACATCACTCCACTTCAGAACGATTACCGAGATTGCGGAAGATATTGCTTCTAAGCAGTTATCGCCTGTGGGTATTACGTCTGCAATGCTGCAACGTATTGAAGAACTTGACGGTCAATTGAAAAGTTATGCCACAGTGATAGCGGAGCAAGCGATCGCTGCCGCACAGGAAGCGGAACACGAAATTAACGCCGGAAAATATCGGGGTCCACTTCACGGTATCCCTATCGCAGTGAAAGACCTCTGTTTCACAAAAGGTGTCCGTACGATGGGTGGTGTGGAAGTACTCGCGGGTCATGTGCCTGCGTTTGATAGCACGGTCATCGCAAAACTCGCGTCTGCCGGAGCAATACTGCTCGGTAAGCTCAATCTGACCGAAGGTGCGATGGGTGGTTACAACCGTAATTTTGATATTCCTCAAAATCCGTGGAATCCGGAGCGGTGGACAGGTTCATCGTCGAGTGGTTCCGGTGTCGCGACGGCAGCAGGGTTGTGTTTCGGTTCACTCGGCAGCGATACGGGTGGCTCAATCCGATTTCCTTCGGCAGCGTGTGGCGTTGTGGGAATAAAACCGACGTGGGGTCGAGTGAGTCGTTACGGCGTGCTCGCACTTGCTGAATCAATGGATCACGTCGGTCCGATGACGCGAAGTGTCGCTGATGCAGCGATTATGCTTGAGGCGATTGCTGGTTTTGACCCGAATGATCCGACTTCTCTGCCGAATCCTGTGCCGAATATGCTTCAAGGGATAGGGCAGGATCTACAAGGTATCCGTATCGGATTCGACGAGAATTATGCGACAAAGGATATTGACACCGAACTTGCCGAGGCGGTGTGCGCGGGTGTGGAAGTTCTCGCGGATCAAGGTGCTGAAATCGTTGAAGTCGAATTGCCCGACGTGGATGAGTATGTCTCCGCATGGCCCCTGCTGTGTTCTACCGAGGCGGTGGTGGCACACGCAGCCTACTATCCCTTCTGGCGAGATGCCTACGGTCCTTGGTTCCAAGGGTGGCTTGATATGGGGGCGAAAGTGACAGGCGCGGAATACGCGAAAGCGAACAATTTGAGAGCCGCCTGTACAGGGCACCTCAGACGAGTGTTTGCGGAGATTGATGTGCTGGTGTGTCCGTCGATGTCAGCACCGCCACACGTCGTCACGCCAGAAGTGTTATACGGACCTTATGAACCCCGGGAGCCGAAGTTCCAACGATTTACTGTGCCGTTTGACTTCAACGGCGCGCCGACGCTATCTGTGCCGTGCGGCATGAATAGCGAAGGGCTACCGTTGAGCATTCAGTTTGTCGGGAAACATTTGACCGAACCGTTGTTGTGTCAAGTCGGACACGCCTATGAGAAGGCAACACCGTGGCACAACCTCCATCCCGATGTCTAAGCTACTTCTGTGGTAGGTGATACCCCTCTTTCATCGTTTGGATGCTGTAAAGGCAATTTTCTGCCGTTATATAGAGTGTCTTGCTCGTTTCGCCGCGCCCGAATGCGACATTGGTGGGTTTATCCGGCGTTTTAACGTACGCCAGTTCTTCCCCTTCAGGTGTGTAGACGCGAACTCCGGGTCGTGTCTCATCGCGCACCGCCACAAAAAGGTTTCCCTCAGCATCAACCACCATACCGTCCGGCCCGTCCTGTGGTGCATAATCAACAAGCACTTTTCGGAAAGTCGCAGTCCCTTCCGGTGAGAGATCATAAGCGAGGAGTGCCATACGTCCGTTACGCAGTGGCACGTCATCAGGGAAGCTTCCCATCGCACCGTTGTCGTGACTGATGACATAAAGAGTTTGCTGATCTGGAGAGACCGCAACACCGTTCGGTTTACCGGCATCCGTAACAACGAGATGAACAGAACCATCTGGATCGATCCGATAGACTCCAAAGATGGGTTGTTCAACAGGTTCATTTCCAGCGTATCGTGGATCCGTGAAATAGATACGTCCCTGCTCATCAATAGACAGATCGTTCGGTGAATTAAAGGGTTTGCCGTTATACAGACCGGCAATAATTTCGCTTTTACCCGTCTTCATGTCCGTTCGAGTAATCCTACGTCCTCCGAAATCCGCGCCCTCTGCAACAACCAAACGACCCTGCGCATCAAACTTCGTGCCGTTGGACATCCCACTGGGAGAACGGAAAATGGTCGTTTCTCCAGTCTCTGGGTTGTGTTTCCAGATATTCCCTGCCTGCATATCCGTCTGATCTGTGAAGGTGATGTCGCTGAAATAGACGGTTCCGTCTGGCGCGACGGAGACACCTTCTGTGAAATGTGCACCGTTGAATAGTTCTTTGAGTTCGGCATCTGGTGCAAAGATAGAGTCGCTGCCAGCAGTATTCCCAATCAACGCGGGTGCTAACGCGAAACCTGCAGTAACGGCGCATACAAGGGTTTGTGACACATTTAAATTTAACATATACTTCGCTCCTTCCAACTCCGTTTCTTGAATGAGACGATTTTAACACACATCGTACAAGCTGTCAACCCATCGGGTGCGGACCGTGGGTTATTACACCCTGTCGGGCGTGTGCATAGACGGCATCCTGAATCTCAAGGATACGTACCGCGTCAACAACCGTTGGTTCAAAGGTTCCACCGTCCCGAATGGCATCAAACGCAGTACCCATCACGCCTTGTATCCGCGCACCGTGCGAGATGTCTTCACTAAATTGGACACCTTCGATTGTATGAACTTCGATCAGAGGTTCGCCGTTGCGACCGTACTGCTCAAATACCGATGCCTTCGTTCCGATAAATCGGAAGAAATGATCGCCGCCACGTTTACCAGATGGGTATGTATAACCGGATTCAATAATACCCGTTATACCGTCTTCCGTTCGTAACACGCCGATACCGCTGTCCTCTACGCCACGGGTGTGCATTGCGTTGGACATGACTGCGCCAACGACTATAATTTGCTGATCGCCGACGAATTGAAGGAATGTGTCAATACCGTGTGCCGCTTCGACTGCCCAGCATCCACCACCGGATATACTCGCCGTGTTGTGCCAATAAGACGGTGTCGGATCGTAACGGGATGGAGGACCGTTATTTAATCTGCTGTTGTATAGGGTCAGTTCACCTAAGCTTCCATCAGCGACCATCTCTTTGACGACACTCACGATTCGGCTTGCTCGGTTCGGTAACACAAGCGCGCTGAATACACCGTGCTTTTCGGATGCCTCAGCGGCAGGACGTAGCCTGTCGGCGCAATCCGCAAACGGTTTATCCAAGAGGTAAGGAATGCGTCGGTCTACGCATGCTTGGACGTGTGCTGGCATCTCAGTATGTTTGCCAGCGATGAGTGCCGCGTCCGGTTTGCTTGCATCGAGGCATGCTGCCGCTGTCTCAAATCCGGGACATTGAAAATCGTCTGCCAACTGTTGTCGGGGATCCACCTCAGCATCCATCACACCAACAATCTCGTGTCCAAGTCCGTGCGCAGTGCGCGCCATACTCCGTCCATGATGACTATAGGAAAGAACTGCTAATCTCATGTTTTATCTCCTTTTTTAGGGGTTGTCAGTTGTCGGTTGTCAGTCACAAGAGGGTTACGATTCTTCTGATGTCTCTTTGCTGATAACTGACGGCTGAAAGCCGATTGCTGATGGTTGACTGCTACCTGTAAAATGAATACATCTGTATCCCGGTAAAAAGTCGAATCAGTACCCATACGCCGCCTATCATAAATTCACCGAGAATCAGTCCTAAAAAGAGTGGATATGCTTTGCGATAGAGGCGAATCCCGCCCACTTTCAGCAGGATTGTTTTGATGCCCCAACTGATGAATATCGAAAACCACAACCTGCCGATCGTCGATTTTTCACCGGCGACCATGTAGCCAGCAGGGTGGAGGGGCCAAAACGGGAATAGGGTTCGTAGCCACCAAAAGAAGCCGGTCAAGACTGCACCGATACCGATAAAGATCACGGCAGGAACATCAGTGTCAGCCGGGTGCTGGAGCCAACTTTGTAGTAGTTTATAGCCGCCGGTGCCAAGGTCGCTGACAACACCGATGTCGTATCCAACAACAAAGTATGCCCAAAACGATGCAAGGATGCCAATCACCGCTGCGAGCATCATCGCTACAATGAGTCTACCGGAGTGCATGCCTGTTTCTTCGGCAAGTTTGAATCCTTCAAGCGTATGGGGCATCGGATGGGCACGTGAGCCTCGATTGAAGGTCAAATAGAGGCGCATCATCGTTAAACTGCCCTGAGAAATCAATCGGGTCCCGAAAATATCAGTGAGGATATCGTGCGGCGTTGCATACGTCCGAATTGTCGGTGGTCCAACCTCAGCACGGATACGCGTCAGACTCATTGCTAACAGGTAATAGATTAGAAAATAGAGTCCGATTGTCCAAAATTCCATCCCACCTTGTCGTGAAAAGGCGAATAGGAAAAACAAGCCACAAACGAGTCCAATCGCTGCCCAGCGATAGCGTATCGGTTCCCTACTGTCGTCAATGTCGCCCGGCGACTTGCGGATTCGGAAGACGTACTTGAAGACTGCCAAAAAGTAGCGTCGTCCACCCCACAGCGCAAAGCAAGCGAGCACGAGATAACCCCCCATTACCTGTTGCCAATCGTACGGGAACCCCGGCATCACATCGAGTCCGAGCGCACTGCCCAGTATTCGTTGTGCTTTCCAGAACCAGTAGAAAAACCAGATTGAAAACGACATCTCCAACGGCATGAGGAAAGCGAGTCCGACGGCAAACGAACGGACATAAACCGGTGTCCACCCCATCGATCGCCACGGTTTTTGGGTGAAGTATTGCCCGATTTCGGCGTGCCGCACGGGGATTTCAGGAATCTCTGGGAAAAGGACATGAAAGCCGTTGATAAGGTTGATACCTCCTGCGATTGCGAATCCCAGCCACATCATCTTTGACTTGAAAAGTCGTCCGTCAAGTCTCGTCATTTCCAACGGCAATTGCACAATAGGATACGTCAACCGTTCTCGCTCGATCCACTGTCTTCGGAGGAAAACATCTATACAGATCATCACCCAGATGAGAACGGTCAGAAAAATTGTCCACCAGAGGATCGGACGTAGCCAACCCAGAAGGTGCACTTTTGTGTAAATAGTGCTCTCCCCGTCGTAGAATGCCTGTAGACTTGCGACATCGTTGGATGTGAGCCATGGCGGGAGGTATCGCCAGAAGAGTTGTTTCCATTCGTTTTCAGGGGTCGCGAACCAGTATCCGTCGGATATCGTCGGAATGACCGTTTGCATCATATCATGCCCCGCGATTGCGGAGGAGAGCGACAGCATCACGAAGACTGTCAGCAGTTCACCTTGTCTGAGCGCGAACCGTGGCAGAAACCGATTCAACAAGAGATTGAAGGGGATAAGCACCATCAACGTGATAATCACGTTATAGATGAGTGACATCGTAGTCGGGAGGGTGCTCCAAAACTTGAGGTGGTTTGCCATGATAAAGTAGGTATTCACCGGAATCAGTAGCAAACCGAGTATAATGGCACGAAATGTTACGCCGGGATGGAAATTTTGCTTTTTCAAGGTTGCGTTTACCATATAGAGATTGGGCTACGGATTTGTTGTGGAGCAGTTTATCATCAACGATTGTAGCACAATTCCTATTTTATTTCTTCTTGTTTTTTATCCTCCTTCTTGCTCGCCAATACCTAAACTGCCGGAGATAGTAGCCGATATTTTTACGGATTTCCTCAAACTCCAGCACGAATGGACACTGCCCACCAAGCACAACGAGTTCCATCTTGGCACGCGTCATTGCAACATAGAAAACACGCCGCTCCTCTGTAAGTATACTATCGCGACGCGGGAAACGACGTTCCAACGTATTATGGATAAGGATAACTTTTTCCCACTCTCTGCCCTTCGCTTTGTGGATCGTCGTTATCTCAGGTGAAGTGGGATGGTTGATAAGCATCTCCTGAATTCGTTCGGTTTCGTCGTTGGTACGTGCGAGAATGGCGATTTCTTTCGGGGATTCCAACTCGCGTAGTAAGGTGGTTTCTACGGTTTCGGGGGATGTCTCTACGATTTTTATGTGCTGCTGCATCGAGTTATGAGCGCGGAGATTTTTTCGGATTCGCGGTTCATTTCGCTCAATCAAGGCTCTTGCGTGTTCAACAATCGTTGACGTAGAACGATAATTGCGCGTTATTTCATACTTTTTCACATCTTTCCGTTCCGTAAATTCCTGCATAATCTCTGAGTTGCCTCCACGAAAACTATAGATTGCTTGGTCATCATCACCGACAGCGAAAAGATTCTCTGATAGGAGTGAAATCAGCCGAAAGTCGGCTGGCGAGATGTCTTGGAATTCATCAACAAGCAGATAAGGGTATTTGTCTCGATAGGTTTGGCGGAGGTGAGGACAGGTCTCAAGTAGGTTCGCTGCGTGGATAATCATATCCTCGAAATCGATAGCGTTTGCCTCGGTTTTGAGTGTCTCATATTTTATGGCAAATGCCTGTGCCACAGAGTCGGCAAGCGTGGTTGGGTCGAAAACACCTGTGACAACCTGCCGTTTCGCACGCATAACGGTCTCCTCTATGCCGTTGAAACGTTCGCGAAGATTTTTGAAGTCTGGGTGTCTGTCAAGATGTTCTTCGTAGGAGATGCCGAAATGTTGGCAGAACATTTCAAGGATGAGTTGGTTGCTGTACTCCACCCGCAGCGGATCAGCACGGTTGAACACACCCGTTTGGTCTCTATAGAACGCAATCCAGTGTGCTTCGCGACGATTTGCCTCTCGTCCTGGGATCCGTTCAAGTACCTCAAAACGAAATTGTGTTTCACCTTCGGCTCGGATTGCTTGACGGAGTCTATCGTTTGAGGAGTGGTCGAAGTGTTCCTTGCGCCGCCGATCTGGGTTTGTTGTCTGTCCAATATAACATTTGCCAGTCTTTTTGCTCTCTATTTTATAGATGGTGGCCGGGGTAGTGGCGGCTTTGCGTTCAATCTGTCTCTGCTCGTCTGTGATGATCCGATCAATCTGTCCCGACCAGATTTCAGGGATATGGTTAAACCCTGCGTGTTTATAGTTTTGGGTGATAATGTCTTTACCGAAGGCGTGGAGGGTGCGGATGACAGGTTTTTGGGCAGTTTCGGATACCGTGAGTTCTCGCAAGATACGTGTTTCCATCTCTTCGACGGCTTTTCTATTGAAGGCGATGGCGAGGATATGTGAGGGGGGGATGTTGTGCGTCTGGATGAGGTTTAGGATTCGTGCCGTTACGACTGTGGTTTTTCCACTACCGGGTCCTGCGATAACGATAGCGGGACCCGTAACATGGTTAGCGGCTTTTTCCTGATTTCTATCGAGTCTCATATTTTTAGCGAATTAAGTATGAAAACCTTCGGGGTTACCGAAAGTCTTTCAACAATCAGCACTCATGAGCCAACAGTGTTTCTGGAATCTTTATAAAACCCCAAATTTTATAAGAAACTGACGTGCTCCGATGGGTTGCGTAGCATTCATCTGGAGTATTTCGACTGTTACTCGACCTTTGGGAGTATTTCCTTCAATTTCACCGGTTTTCCGATTTAAACGAAAGTGATCTGTCCAATCGTCAATTCGAGGGTTGAAAAGTCTAACATCCGTTCCTGTCTGCGGATCAGTTCCTATCTGGCGCGCGGCTTTGTGAGAGTTGCAATGTGAACAGGCGAGTGCCAGATTCTTGAGTTCAGTCGGTCCATCCGCTGAACTTGGCACAATATGCTCGACGTGAAAGGAGGAGGGGGAATGGTCCTCTGGATATTGGCAGTACTCACACCGTTTATTTGCACGGCTTACTACATCAGCGCGCAATGGGTCACTTACACGCATGTATCACGCCTCGCTTATGATAAGAGCCGTTTCTCCAATGTTTCGAGATTTCGGATCTGGAGTTCTTGCTCTTCGGCAAGGAGCATTTTCATTTCTTGTTTTTCTTTGGATGTTAACATTTTTTCGCTGTTTAGTGCCAGGAGTTCTGCTAAACGTTCCTGTTTCTCTGCATCTAAAGATTCATACCCGAAACTAACGTGTCCTTTCTCAATCATTTCAGCCACGTCCATTTCTGTGCTTAAAACTTTTCCAGTGTCAGCATCAACACGTATTTCTCCAACTCCAACAGGCGGATCGACATTGGTGAAAATAGGAACTACCCAGATTGGAGGATCAGAAGTTTTAAGGTTAGGTTCCCTTGCGATCAAACATCTACCAGCGCGCTTTCGTAGGAGCGTTAGGGCGGCATCTCTCGCCGTGTCGCGCTTGAGTTGAAACAACACAAGTTCTTCAAGAGAAGTATCGGACACTTTTGCTTGTTGTATTAATTTTTCGTAGAGATAATCTGGTAAGGAGATTGTCAGCGGACGCATAGTGAAGTTCTCCAACGGTAGTTCCGCGTCTTTCATTTTGTATAAAGTTTACCACATCTGTGACGAATTTTTCAATTAGTATTCAGAAAGCTTCTCTTGCTATATTCATTTCGGAATGCGCCGCACCCATAACAGCAGTGCCACGTTCATCGCACCGATGAAACCGAAGACATAAGATTGGATACCTGCTAATGTATCAAGTGAGCGGGTGAGGAACGGGCAGAGAATCGGTAAACCGAGCGCAACACAGGTATAAAAGGTGAGAAGTTTCGCGCCTTTCGCTTCCCAGAAGATTATCTGCCGTTTTAAGACCTTTAAATAGGACTGCTGCCATAACCGAGATGTCCACTTCCCTTGCATAAATCCTAAAGCGATCCCTAAGCCGTAGCCGAAACTTGACCAACGGAGATCGATGCGCACGTCCTGGGAGAGGGTAACCACCCAGAGCAGTTGCCCCAGCACTGAAACCACTATAAACGCCCAGAATACAGGCAATTTCATATAAAATGGAAGGAGACGACGCGTTAATTTATCCAGCATTTTTTTCTGAGCGTTTTGGAACACACTGTCTTTAAATATACGGAATCTATCATGTTAAAGATTTGCTTTGACGTAATTAACAGCGTTTTTGAAGATAACCAATCCGTCGCCCTCTTCAGAGTCAGTATCTTGTGTTTCTGAGAGCCGGGTCCAGCGCGGGTGATTCCATTTCGTCAGGAAACGCTCCGGGTGGGGCATCAAACCGAAGATTCTACCCGTTGTATCGCAGATGCCAGCGATGTCGGCATCGGAACCGTTCGGATTGTTCGGGTATCTGCTTTCAGCATATCGAAATACAACCTGATTGTTCGCTTCGACTTCTGACAACACATCTTCGGGAGCAGTAAACCGACCCTCAGCGTGCGCGACGGGGAGATAGACACGGGCTTTGATACCTTTTGTGAAGACACACGGACTTTCCTGCGTTTCCAAATCTACCCACCGACACTCAAATTTTGCCGAGGTGTTCATTGCTAACGTCGCACGCTGGGTCATTTCTAAGGTGTCGCTACCGGGCAACAAGCCTGTCCGGACGAGGACTTGGAATCCATTACATATACCGAGTATCAGTTTGCCATCTGTGACAAACCGATTGAGCGCACTTGTCAGTTTATGTCTCATCTCAATCGCCAGTAAAATACCGGCTGCAATATCATCGCCGTAGGAGAAGCCTCCAGGGATAGCGAGGATATGATAATCGGATAGGTTGGCTTTGCCAGATATGAGGTGTTGGATGTGGACTAACGCTGTCTCCGCCCCGGCGAGTCGGAACGCTGTCTCCGTCTCGGCATCGCAGTTAGTTCCTGCAGTTCGTAAGATGAGTACCTTTGGTGTTGCCATTTTTATCCTTTGTGAATTTAACACACGACTTGCTTAAAAGTTACGAGTGCAACGGTGTTTGCCATGCGGATTTGAGAGTATCAATTGAGGTGTCAATTATTCGGTGATTGTTCTTTCCCGTGATGACAAAATCTGGTGTGTCTGTAACGGTGCCGAGACAGCCTATCGGTATTTCCGTCATGTGATTTTCGTAAGCCTGTCGGTGTTGTGGTTCAATCTCTACAAGAAAACGGCTGTTTGATTCGGAAAACAGGAGGTAGTCGTCAGCGGCGATTTCATCGCCTGTGGGGATGTCGCTGAGAGTCAAAGACATGCCATATCCACCTGAAAACGCCATCTCCGCCGCTGCAACACCGATACCGCCTTCGGAACAGTCGTGGCAAGAACGGACTAACCCACTGTTAATGGCACTGCTGAGACGTTCCATCGTTAATTTACCTTCATCGGGACGGATGGCGGGTGCGTTGTTTCCGATGAATCCGTGGATACCGAAGTAGTGCGATCCCCCCAATTCTGCGTAAGTGTTGCCGACGACATAGATGAAATTGCCGGGCGTTTTCACATCCATTGTGACAGCACGCTGAATGTCAGGCATAACGCAGATGGCGGAGATAAGCAAGGTCGATGGAATTGCGCGTTGTTCACCGGTAGTGGTATCGCTATATTCGTTGTAGAGGCTGTCTTTACCTGAAATGAAAGGCGTGCCGTAGGCGGTCGCGATGTCGTAGCACGCTTTTGCTGCACGGACTAACTCGCCGAGTCGGTCGGGTTTGTCCGGGTTTCCCCAACAGAAATTATCCAGCAACGCAGTCTTTTCTAACGTTCCGCCAACAACAACTATGTTCCGCAATGCCTCATCAATCGCCGCTGCTGCACTGAGATACGGATCTACGTCGCTATATTTCGGGTTGATACCGTTCGCGACGATTACGCCTTTTCGACTTCCGATAACAGGAGTAACGACGCATGCATCGCTGGGGCCATCATTTTCTACGCCGACAAGCGGGTTGATAACAATACCACCTTGGACACCGTGGTCGTATTGCCGAATGACGGATTCCTTGCTGGCGATGTTTGGACTTGCGAGGAGCCGTTTGAGATCTTCGGTATAGTTTCCGGTTTCTTCATCTCGCGATGCCATGTCTGGGTGCTTTGGTGGGGCCCAAACTGCCTGTTTGACGGGTTTCGGTAAGCCGTTGTGCAAGAATTCCATCTCTAAATCGGCGACTATCGCACCTTCATAGAAAACCTGTAACCGATGTGTGTCTGTGAAATTTCCGAGGACTGTGGCTTCAACGACTTCCGCTTCGCATATCTCCATGAGTTCATCTATATTTTCAGGGGGGACGGCGATAACCATACGTTCCTGTGCTTCGGACAGCCAGATTTCCCACGGGGCGAGTCCTTCATATTTCAGGGAGACACGTTCCAGATGTACCTCTGCGCCTATATGTTCCCCCATCTCACCCACAGCAGACGAGAACCCTCCTGCACCACAATCCGTTATGGAGCGATACAGGTTGCGATCGCGTGCTTGTAACAGGGCATCGACAATCTTCTTCTCCATAATCGGATTGCCGATCTGTACGACGCTGCCGAGGTTTTCAGAGGTATCGTCGAGTTCGGCGGAGGAGAAGGTAGCACCGTGAATTCCGTCGCGTCCGGTTTGTCCGCCGATCGAAACGACGAGATCGCCAGGTTCAACGGATTTATCGCATCTGTTTCTCGGTATTAAGCCGACATTTCCACAGAAGACAAGCGGGTTTGCGGTATAGCGGGTGTCGAAGAGGATAGCACCGTTGGCTGTCGGAATGCCCATCCGGTTGCCGTAATCACGTACACCGGCGACGACCCCTTTAAAGACACGTTTCGGATGAAGGGTGCCTTTCGGCAGCTGCGCGTAAGGCGTGTCCGGCATCCCGAAACAGAAGACATCTGTATTCAGGATCGGTTTTGCGCCAAGTCCCGTGCCGAGTGAGTCGCGAATGACACCGCCGATGCCAGTTCCCGCACCGCCGTAGGGTTCAATCGCTGAGGGATGATTGTGCGTCTCTACTTTGAAGACGAGGTTGAATGTATCATCGAATTCGATGATGCCTGCATTGTCTGAAAAGACGGAAACGCACCACGGCTTCGCTATCTCTTCCGTCGCACGTTGGATGTAGGTCGGAAACAAACCGTCAATCTGTTCCGGTTCTTTCTCTTCTTCAGAATAGAGGATAATGCTCTTAAACGTTTTGTGAACGCAATGCTCGGACCACGTTTGGGCGATGGTCTCTATTTCTACGTCGGTTGGATTGCGTCCTAACGTTCCGAAATGCGTTTGAATCGCCTTCATCTCGTTCAAGTTCAGGGACAGCGTCCCCTCTCGACTGATACGCATCAGTTCAGCATCGCCTGCGTTCAGAATCTCTATTTCGTTAACCGTACTGAACATTACTTTCTCCACTATTTACTCGTTGTTTTTTGAAAGTATTTTGCTGTAAGGCATTTAAATTGTTATTATAGCACAATCTTGGTTTAGACAGCGGCCCGAATTTCCGATGGTGCTACACCTTTGAAATCTCTGAAAATATCACGAAGTCTTATCGCTATATCGCTAATTGTTCCTTCAGCACCAAGACTAAGCATTGTCATTTTTTCAGCTTTTGTATGGGCAGTTCTGTAGTAAATACAATATGTGAAACGATAAGAACGGAACCACTTGTCTACATCCTGCACTGGAATTTCCCCTTTGAATCCTAAAACTACCATTTTAACCATGTTTTTACCCAACGGAGGTTGTAAGTGAGTTAATAGCAATTCCTCGTAAAGAACCCATTTAATTTCTACTAATGACCAATGTATAGAAAATTCTTCCGCTTCTTCTTTTAAAATTTGTTCAAATTTTTTGTCGACAACAATATTTGTAGTTTCCATTATAAACCTCCATCATTGGTAAGTTCGTCTGAAGTAGGGTCGTCTAAAAGTGTTGATGGACTAACCTGAAAATTAAATCCGATGGAATATCGTTTTGTAGAAAGTTTTGCATATATTGGTCGTCAGCCGTGTTACCGTGGATATACTCTATTTTACCGATATAAATAGAATATTCGCTTAACAAACTATTTTCATTTTTTCCATGGTTGTTTTGATAGCAACACCACTATTGCGCATATGATATTTTTCCCACATTGCCATTGACTCTACTACATTCCGATGCCAACAGTTACACATAACATATTTACGTGAAGCTTCATGCCGCTTCATAATTGCTTCGACAAACTCTGCTGGGGTGACACGCTTGAGGGATTGCTTGTAAGCATCTATAATACTTTGCGGTATAAATCCTTCGTATGGATCCTCGAATTTATCAGCTCTTGTAAAATACAAAGTTTCTGTATCTAACAGGTTGACAAATACCTCAAAGTTCGTGTATCGCCACAAAATATCTTTATCGTTTGGAGGGTTAATTCCGTCTAATTCTTCATACATACTATACATTACTAAAGTTTGGACAATTTATCGCGTTTAGTTTAAGAAACTTCATCTTGGTAGGTTGGGTTTTACTGCATTCAACCCAACCTATAGACTGTAATTTGCGCGATCGGGCTTTCATTCCTTGAATGAAGCCGTAATCCGTGGAATACTTTCCTCACATGCAAACCTTTCGATGCTGGATGCACCGACGAACCCGACGGCATCGGTATTCTCATTGATATACGCAGCATCTGGTGCCTTTGCGATTGGACCACCGTGCGACAAGCAGATCACATCAGGATTCTGTGCCTTTGCTGCATCACATATTTCCTGTACACGTACAGCTGCGTCTTCAAGCGTGAAAGCCGTTTCGGCACCAATTGTACCACCGACTGTCGTGTTCATGTGTGCGATAATAACATCCGCACCGACTTTTGCCATACTTTCGGATTCTTCTGGGTTAAAGACATAGACGATGGTGAAAAGATCCATTTCATGCGCGATACCGATCGTTTCAACCTCTTTGTAGAAGCCCATCCCGGTTTCTTCAAGCGTTACCCGGAAGGTTCCGTCAATCACACCGACGGTGGGGAAATTGTTAACGCCGTCAAACCCGACATCACGGACTTGCTTGAGGAAGTTGCTCATACGGCGCGTCGGATCTGTGCCGTTGACCCCAGCGATGACGGGGGTCTCTTTGACAACAGGTAGGACCTCACGTTCTCCCATCTCCATGACGATGGCGTTTGCATCGCCGTAAGCCAACAGACCGGCGCAGGATCCGAACCCTGACATCCGGTAGCGACCAGAGTTGTAAATTACAATCAGGTCTGCTCCACCCTGTTCAGCGAATTTCGCCGTGATACCCGTCCCCGCACCGACAGCAAGTAGGTGATTGTCTCTATCTAATTCTGTTTTCAGTCGTTCTAAAACTTGATCTCGTCTATAATCTGGCATTCGATGTTCCTTTTTTCACAGCCAGCCATCGGTAGTGAGCGGTCGGTAAAGAGGTATCTGATTAAATCAGACCACTCTTTACTGACAACTGATAACTGACAACTGACAACTATTTATGGCTATTCATCTCTTGATTTCGCTTGTAAACGTGCAGCTTCACCCGGATTTCCGATGTGCATCGTGTCGTATGCCTGCTCGGATGACTTGAACGGACCGACACCTTTATGTCCGTGCCAGTCGCCTTGCGTCATAATCGGGTTCGTCAAGCCTGTTTCCTGTTCTCGTTGGAGTATCCAGCTCTTCATCCGTCTTTCAAGGACGTTGACGATATCCGGGTGTTCATCGACGAGATTGTTGTTTTCGTCGGGATCGTGGATAAGGTTATAGAGTTCAACAGGTGGCTTGAAATGGAAGTCAGGTTCAAGTGCTACGATGAGTTTCCATTCAGGGGTTCGCCAGCCGTGTTTGCGCATCCACGTGCATTCTGTAATATAGAATTCACTCTCGTAGGAAGTTATCTCGCCGTTCATTAAAGGCGTGAGACTCTCGCCATCGAATGCGATGTCGGTTTGAATATCCGCCAATTCAAGGAGCGTCGGCACGAGGTCTTTGTGTTGGTTGTATCCCGATACTCGTTTTCCGGCAGGTACACGACCTGGATAACGGATAATGAGCGGTACATGCAAGGTGACATCGTAGAGTCCGTGATGATCGAACCAGCACTCGTGGTCATAGAGGGTTTCGCCGTGATCGCCGTTGATAACGACAATTGTTTCGTCCATCACCCCGCGCGTTTCAAGGGCATTAAAGAGCGTCTGAATGCACGCGTCCATATAAGCGATTGCACCGTCGTATTGCGCGATGACGTAATCCTTGTCGGTGATTCCGGGTGGCATCCAAGAAGCAAAATAGTCACAAAACGGTTTAAACGCCATCACCGGTTCCATGGATTTGTTGCTCGGATCGCACTCATCGCCGTGGTAGAATGTGCGTTCATAAGGCGCGGGCGGTAGATACGGGGAATGCGGATCCATGTGGCGTAGGAATAGAAAAAACGGTTTCTCGTCACTCTGATCTATGAGTCTATTCAGTTCTGGGAGAGTGGTTTTGTTGAGATTTTCCGCTTTCGGACTACGTCCAGTGTCATCGGGGCCCCATCCAGAGTAGTCAAGATAGGTATCAAAGCCACGTGCACTCGGTCCGCCGAATCCCACACAGGTGGTGTCGTAGCCTGCGTCCCGAAGGATTTCCGGCAACGTTTTGACCTCTTCACGGAGCGGTCCTTGGTGCCGCAAAGCAACGATTTGTGTGCTGAAGGTGTCTAAGCCGGTGAGCATTGAGGCATAAGCACTCGTTGTTGGAATGTGCGCGCTATAGGTTTTCTCAAAAAGGGTGGCACCCTCTGCAAACCTATCGATATGCGGTGTCGTCAGTCGATGATACCCGTAACAACTCATGTGTGTTGCGAGAAGGGAGTCAACTCCCATCAATACAATATTTGGCTGTTTTGCCATATCCCAATTCTCCTTTTTATTTAATGGTTATCAGTTATCGGTTGTCAGTTTTCGGTTAAGAGGGACTTAGGTTCACAAAGCCTCTTTCTGACGACTCCTTTATGCGTCCCAATCCTTGTGCCAAATGAGGGTATTCTGGACATTGTCGTTAAGCATATCACCAATTTCCAGTGAGTTAAAATAGTCTTCTGGCAGGATGTTTCGCTTTCCATTGAAAGTGCATCCATCTGGCATAAAACCGCAAGTCATCGCTCTGCGGTGGTGGATTGTCATATTCGCTCCGGCACCGTGAGCGACGAGACCGTTATGCCATGCGATAGAACCGGCGGGACAGGGGGCGGATTGCGGTTCAATCTGCTTCCATTCTGGGTATACGTTAAACAGTTCACCTATGTTTATTCCTATACCGACGTTATCAAAGCGAGCAGTTTTATGCGTGCCGGGGAGGTACCACATGCATCCGTTTGCGAGTGTCGCATCGTCGAGGGCAACCCAGAACGAAACGGCATTCCGTGAGTCGAAGGACCAATAGGGAACATCAAGGTGCCACGCCGTCGGATTGCCATGTGGCGGTTTAATCAATGCTTGGTCATGCCAGATTCGCATCCCATCAACGCCAGATAGTTGTGCTGCCATCTTTCCGAGCCTTGGATCATGTACCAGTTTCCGCATCCCGGTGTGTGTGTCTGATAGACGGAGGCATTGCGTGAAAACGCGAGCATAAAACTGCTTGGCATCCATCTGGTTCGTCATAAATTCGACGGAATTGCCGAGTCGTTCCTCAACGGATTCATCGGTACAACGTCGCCATTCTGCCAATTCGTCGGCATCTAAAAAGTTTTCAATGACAAGAAATCCGTTTTCTTGATAAAAATTAATTTGTGATTCAGTGAGTTCGTGCTGCATTCTTTACCATCTCCTTTCAGCCCTTTTGTTCTCAACCTGGGGTAAACCTCTAAAAATTGTATCACATAAGTGGTAAATAGACAAAAGAAAAATGGTAGATTAGTTATCAGTTATCGGTTAAAGAGATTTCTTGTGGCAGTGACAAAAAATGTTCGCGACACAAGACCTTACCCAAAAACCGATAACCATTCTTCTGATAACTGAAAGCGGAGCGAATTGACAACTAATAATTATCAAGTTCACGGGAGAAAACCGAATCCTTTAGGTTTGGGATGAATCCCGCCCTCGTGTGTTAGACCATAGATTGATAGCGTAAAAAAATGTTGACATTTTGTGTAGGTTCTGGTATACTGTTGTATGCATAGTTGGTAGAGAATACGACCCTCGCTGCAAGGCGAGGTCTCTACCACTACCGAGTCGTATCGGGAACTATGCGAAGGAAAACTATGCGAACCTTGAAACTGAAAATCCGCTCATCTGAACACTTAGACGCTCTCAATACTGCGTCTGCGTCGGTTTGGAATGAATGCCTAACCCTCAAAACCGTTTGGGACTATGCACACGGCTACCGAACGGGTGGCGGTATTGACACGCAATGTGAGTTGTGGATGGACAAGCAGCTGTCAAAATCCCAACCTCTACATTCACAGAGTATCCAAGCCGTGCGCGAACGCTATTTCAAGAATAGGAAAGCCTATCGAGTATTGCGTAGGAATGGAAACCACACAACTGCCAAACCGCCGCATAAGTCTAAACGTTTTCAAACAACGACTTGGAAAAAGTCTGCTATCCGATTCAAAGAAACCTTAATAGGTAAAGTGGTGATACTCTCTAACGGCAGGGGCAATCCTCCCCTACAGATATCCCTTCCAAAGTTGTTTAACCTCCCTGTTACCTCTGACATTGCTCTCGTCAACCTTGTCTATACACATGGACACTACGAACTGCATTTCGTCTACACTACCGAGAAAACGGACGCATCCGAAGCAGACGGCGTTGTGGGCGTTGATATTGGAGAGATACACCCGATTGTCAGCTATGACGGGCAACACACATTGATTTTCAATGGGCGGTATATCCGAAGTCTATACCGATTGAGAAACAAAGTGATTGCCGCCTTTGGTAAAAAGATTGACAGGTGCAAACGTCACTCAAAACGCTGGTGGCATCTGGTAAGGCGTAAGTGGAAACGTATCCGACAGATTGACAATCAAATCAAGGACGCTCTCCACAAACACACCACCACATTTGTGAAAAAATGTGCCGAGTCTGGCATTGGCACAATTGCCATTGGAGACCTCACGGGGATCCGAGAGAATATTAACTACGGAAACCAACGTGCCAATCAGAAACTTCACTAGTGGGCTTTTGGTAAGGTTACCTATTTGATAACCTACAAGGCAAAAGCGTTAGGTATCAAGGTTGAAGTGGTAGGTGAAGCGTATACCTCACAGACTTGTCCACACTGTGGAAACCGAAAGAAACCGATAAACCGAAACTATACCTGTAAATGTGGGTTTCAATATCATCGAGACGGTGTCGGTGCTATTAATATTCGGAAAAAGTATCTTGGACACTTCGGTGTCCCAGTAGTGGCGGACATGGATACCCAGGTTTCCATGAAAATGACACCGCCCGTTGGACTTCGCCTTAAAGTCAAACGTTGCCCTGTCTTAACAGGGAATGTTCCTACAAGGAACAAAAGAACCCCAATGCTTTAGCTTTGGGAGTATGTCAGAAAATATGTTGAATTGTGATATGCAACTGTGGTATAATGTTTCATAAAGTTGTGAAAGAATGTAAAATATCGTTGTTAACCTCTATAATTTACCTATATTACGAGGAAATCCCGTGAATTGCGAAATGAGCGAAACCCGAATGCGAATCCTGCAGCTGCTGAAAATGCGAGCGGGCATGACGATCGGTCAACTCACAGATGCCTTGCATATCAGCCAGATGGGGGTCCGTCAACACCTCGCGATCCTTGAAGAAGAGGGGTTGGTTGAACACTACCAAGAAAAGCAGGGACGTGGTCGTCCGCCTCACGTGTATCAATTAACCGATGAAGCAAATAGCCTTTTCCCCACAACCTATGCTAACTTTGCTGTTGGTCTGATGCATGAGGTCGCAAAGTTTAACGGACCCGGTTTCATCAACAAAGTCTTTCGTGGACGGATGAAATCGCAGTTGGAGACTTATCAATTACGGCTCAAAGACAAAACGTTGTCTGAACGGGTCAAAGAACTTGCACGTATCCGTGATGAAGAGGGATACATGGCACGCTTTGACGAGAATGAGAACGACTACGTCTTAACCGAACACAACTGTCCTATCGCGTTAATCGCGCAAGAATACCCGCACGTCTGCGAAATTGAGACGGCACTCTTCCGACAATCCTTGGATGCGAAGGTTGTTCGAGTGGAACATTTGATGCAGGGAAGCCATAAATGTTGCTATCGGATTCCTAAAGCCGACGAAGAGTAAAGTTTCACGCCCTGCGCGGAACTGTAGAGCAGCCTAATTCTCAGGGGTGAACATAAAAATGTCTGATGAAACGGGGAGACGCGGCTTTTTCAAGGAAGCCTTAAACCAACTCATCCAACCGGTCGCGGAGTTCCTTGATGATCGGGTAGGCGATCATCTGCTAACTGAAGAGCCGAGCGAACGTGCTATTTTGCGTCCTCCCGGGGCGTTGCCCGAAATAGAATTCTTAGAGACATGTCATCGGTGTGGTAACTGCGTCAAGAACTGCCCCGCGAACGCGATTCTCCCTTTGCAGAGCACGCAATCCGACATCGCGAATACACCTTATATTGATCCTGATGAGCAACCGTGCGTTATCTGTGATTCGCTGGCATGCATGTACGTCTGTCCAAGCGGTGCGCTGCAAACCGTTTATGCCGAAGACATTCGGATGGGGTTGGCGGTTTTCAGTGCCGACACCTGCCTACGGACAAAAGAGGTGGATTGCACTTATTGTGTTGACACATGTCCTATAGGTGATGACGCGATTTGTCTCACACCAGATGGTTTTATAGAGGTTCTTGACCCTGGATGCACAGGATGTGGGGTCTGTCAGTACGCCTGCCCAACTTCACCAAAATCGATAGTCGTGGAACCCTATAGGGTCTAAGATGTCGCTCGTAGATTTTGGGTGTATCTCTCTGATTTTGTTTCGTACCTTTCCGCGAGAAATATGTCTGTACTTACACAAATTCTGATGCAGGGTACTTTGGATGCACAAAGTCTGCGCGATATCAAACCACTAGTGGAAGTGTCGCAAAGTCTACTGCCTTATTTCATCGGTGGCGCAGTGATACTTGGCTTGGTAGTTACTTTGGTGTGGTCCTATATCCGAAAGCAGCGTCAGGACCCGCCTGCCCCTGCAACAGAAGTGGATAATGCCCCATTGGCGCATGAGGTAGCTTATGAAAAATTGGCAGCGATTGAGGCAGCAGATTGGCTCACGCTCGGTGATATGGAGACGTATCATACCCAAGTCGCTTATGTGCTCCGGGAATACATTCGAGCGCGCTATAGAATTCCGGCACTGGAGTTGACAACGACCGCTTTGCTTCACGCCATGCTGAGAGCGCAGATAGATGCCCCTTATGTGGAACGGGTCCAGCAGTTACTTGCCAATTGTGATAGGGTGAAATTTGCAACCTATCAGCCAGAACTTACGGAAGCATCAGCACGGGTTGAAGACGCGCGTTGGATTGTCGATGAAACAAAATCTTCTGTTCTGTAAACCGGCTTTCGTACTACGATTGTACTATTAGGAGACCCTGAGGAATGAATCGGATAAAATTCTTGACATAATTTGAAAAAATATAGTATTATGTTTAATCAGGTTTTTCGTGAACCTTTAATTTATGGAAAGTGCCAACTTAGGTAAACGAATTTTATAGGCTTCGTAAAATAAATATAAGCCATGGCAAGGAGGGAAAAATAGCGTGTCATCTGAACACAAAGTACTCCTCACTATACCGATGTATCCTGATATGGAACTTGCCGCAGCAAAAACTGGCTCTGTCCTTGCTGAATTGAAGGATTTCAATGAAGAAGCGATTGAAGAGATTCAACTCGCGATCATCGAAACTTGTATCAACGCTTCTGAACACAGCAAAAGTGATGACAAAGAAGTACATATTCAATTCTTAGTTACGGACGATGAGTTGCAGGTCAAAATCACCGACCGAGGGGTTGGTATAACTGCGGATACATTGGACGGCAGTCGCTTGCTTGGTCGCCCAGGGATATTCCCCGATCTACGTAAGCGCGGAAGGGGCTTGCAAATTATTAAAGCACTAATGGATGAGGTGGTTATAGAGAGCAGCCCTGACGGTACAACTGTTAGTTTCACAAAGAAAAAGACGGCCGAATAGATTTCTGTGTCGTTGTTGTGCAATCCTATAAACGCTTGTGGGACAATATGTCGGCAACACAATTTTGAACCTGTTATGAATGATCCACAAAGTTTTGTTCAAGTGTGTTGTTAAACGATGCCTTTTTTCATATATTACTTTTCTATCTTTAAGGCAGCTTGCAAGTCCATTTTGGGAATTTAAGGAGGTAAGCGACTTGTTGGACAAATTCGATATTCAAATCCGCGAAGACAAAGAACACGCGGTAATTGAAACAGAGGGTTATCTGAATGATGCTCTCGGAGAGCAACTTTCTGAGAAAGCGCACGAACTCATTCAGAATGGTTATACGCAGTTGGTAATTAATCTTGAAAAAACATCACTCATTAACAGCATTGGTATATCTATCCTTATTGAGATCATAGAAGTGCTTACGGAGCGCGAAGGCACCCTGAATTTCTGCGGGCTATCCTCTACACAAGAGCGAACATTTCGCATGATGGCAATTGCCAAATACGCGGGTATCTTTCCAGATGAAGAGTCCGCTGTTGCCAATTTATAGCCTTTTATCAAGCGCGAATCTCTGTTTGATAAGAGATCGGAATTTATTTCTTTTCCATTTAGGGATGCTTTTTTGAAAAGATCGTCCGCCACTGTCTTAGGTATATGCTGGTAGCGGCAGATAAAAAATGGGAACCAACAACATCTGGGTGCAATATTATGAAAGATCTGAGCAAGCCGACTTCCGGAGACAGTTTGCAAGTTGATAAGACACAAAACACTGCAGAGCAGACTATGGAGCGGCTCATCTTCAGTCTGTCTGAGTTGGAGCATTTAGGTCAAACGGTAATCTCTGGACACAGCAATTTTAATCATTCAAGTAAAACCTATCTCCGTATTACGCTCGGTACTTTGCAAGTCACACGCGGTACAATACTACGTTACCATCCAACGCGGCAAAATCTTGAGGTTGTTGCGTCAGCACCCGATGCAGTCTTTTCCCCACTTGCTCTTGAACCGGACGAAGTAGCGAATTTGCTACAACATCCATTCATTGAACGCGCTGCCATCCCAGAAAGTCTTGAACATTTTTTCACTCGAAGTGCCAAGCTTATTGAGACTATTGATATACATCTTTGGGTCCCTCTGAAAATTCAAGATGAATTTCTTGGAATGATTGGTTTGGGTAAATTTTTGGGCAGGGAAGCGTTAGAAGCATGGGAGAAGGAATTGCTAACAACCCTTGCACACCAAATTTCAATCGCCATCGCTTATTCACAGATGGTAGAAGGTATCCAGAGCGAAAAGTTCCGGTTGTTCATGCTCGCGGAAAGTGCGCCACAAATCTGCCAACTCTTGCAACCTGAGGCAGCCGCGGAGCAGGTCGTGCATCAAGCCGTTTCACTTCTGGACGCGAATGCTGGGGCACTTATGCTCACGCGCCCAGAACAACAGCAGCTTGAAATGCACTTCACCTTTCCCGAAACATTGGTTGACGATATTGAGAAACATAACGGGCTTGTTATTCCTTACGGTGAAGAGGTCCCTGTGCCGCCAGAAGTGACATCGGCTGATGTTTTGAAATCTGTTGTAAATGAGGGCATTCCAGGTCACTGTCCACCAAAATCTGACACCCTCTTCGGTGGCAAGAATTTAATGGCAGTTCCTATTCCGGGACGTGATGGAGATGTCCTTGGGGTCTTGGTTGTTGGAGACAAAGAGGAGCGCGGCGGTAGTATCGCCCCCTTTACTGATGAGGATGTCATTCTGCTTGATTCCTTTGCAAAACAGGCGGGAGTTGCGATTGAGAACGCACACCTGCATCAAGAAGCACTTGAGGCACGTCAGTTACAGGCGGAAATGGAAGAGGCTCGCAAGATTCAGGTGAACCTTATTCCAGACATGCTGCCTGAAATTCCGGGATACGAAATCGCTGGACATTATGAGCCGCGGGGTCCAGTCGGTGGCGATTATTATGATTGTATCGCCTTGTCTACTGGACATTGGGGACTTGCGATTGCCGATGTTTCTGGAAAGGGGATGCAAGCTGCTCTACTCATGGCGACCCTACGCGCTGGACTTATCTCTGAGTTGTCGCGCACGGACACCACCGTAGCGGAAAATGGGGAACAAGGAACATCTGATACGGCTGCCTTATACACCGAACTCGCTGAGATGGCGTTAACACTCAACTCGCTCCTTTACGCCAGCGGTACAGAAGAGAAATACGCTACCTTTTTTTATAGCCATCTCAACCCAGAAACGGATATACTGACGACCCTCAACGCTGGACATAACCCTCCACTGCTTGTCAGAGCGGATGGCACCTATAAATGGTTAGGCGAGGAGATTGGAGGTATCCCATTGGGGATGTTTCCAAACGATATGGTTTCAAACATTGCTGAATATGATGCGGAACATGTCCAACTCGCCAGCGGCGACGTTGTTGTATATTATACAGATGGTGTTACAGAAACTGTGAATATCGAAGACGAGTACTATGAAGAAGATCGACTCGTAGAGGCATCCAAAGCATGCAAGGATTCAGATGCTGAGGCTATCCGCAAATATCTTTACGACTCGGTCATGGGATTTCAGGGTGAGGCAGATCAGTTTGACGATCTTACTTTACTTATTTTGAGGAAGCAGTAAGCAATCAGTTTCGAGTTACCAGTTACCAGTGGCCAGTTAAAAGGGTATTTTCTCTTAACTGGTAACCGAAGTTGCTACCTATAAGATTTTAGGCATACAGCGTCCCTTTTTCATTGAAAATTGTTGATGACCCACACGGTTTTGTAGCGTATCCTGTTAGGTTGCGCCCCCTTAGGCACAGACTAACAGTCTATGCTACAAAAATGGCAATTTGCGTTAACTGGTAACTCGTAACTGGTTACTGATAACTATATTGAGAGAACACGTATGCAACAAAGTCCAGCGGTAGGACGTACATTTTTAAATCCAGAAATCCTTGCACGAATCGGGAATCTTGAGTTGATTGCGAAATTCGTGGTTGAGGGTTTCATCTCTGGACTTCACAAAAGTCCATATCATGGATTCAGTGTTGAGTTCTCGCAATACCGGCAATATATGCCGGGAGATGATACCAAGCATATAGATTGGAAAGCCTACGCCCGTACGGATCGGTACTATATCAAGCAATTTGAAGAGGAAACGAATCTCAATTGCTACCTGCTCTTGGATACGAGCGAGTCTATGCTACATCCGATGGACGATATTCAAGAGGATGATCCGGATACAGACGATGTTGGAACGGCGCAAAGACTGACAAAGCTGCGATATTCAAGTTTTCTCATCGCGTCACTCGCCTATTTTATGGCAAAACAGCGGGATGCTATTGGGTTTGCGTACTTTGATGAGGCACTTCACCAGTACCTTCCTGCGCGAAGTAGTACATCACATCTGCACTCGATCTTACTCACGTTGGAGACGCTGCAAACCACGAAAAGCACACGGATGGGCACACCGTTGCATCAAATCGCTGAGCGTTTAACCAAGCGCGGCTTAGTCCTCTTCGTCTCGGATCTCTATGATGAAAATCATGAAGAGGTTATCGGCGGCTTGGAACATCTGCGTTATGAGGGACACGAGGTTATTGTTTTTCATGTCCTCGCACAACAGGAACTTGAGTTTGTTAACTTTGAGGCGGGACGAAGTGCAGAAGCACTTATCCGTTTTATTGATTCGGAAAGTGACGCTGAGATTATCACAACACCGCAAGCGATTCAGGAAAGTTACTTGAGTAATTTCAACGAGTTTCTTGATACCTATAGACTCGCACTACGGCGAGCGGATATTGATTATAACGTAATAACAACGGCGACACCGATTGATTTCGCGCTCGCGTCCTATCTCGCGAAGCGGCAAGGAGTTTTCTAAGCGGAATAGCCGTCAGCCGTCAGTCATCAGCCATCAGTAAGAGGGCATTGTGGCAGACAAAACTGCTTCTCAGTGAGAACAACTGCCACATGTTCTACTGACAGCCGATAGCCGATAGCCGATAGCCAATTTTAAGTATGTTTTTTGGATTGGATATTTTAGCACCTTTATTCGCGGTTGCTGGTGCTGTAGGTGCCTCAATTCCACTTATCTTGCATCTGCTGAACCGAGAACGCGCAAGACGACTGGTATTCGGCACTATCCGTTTCATCCAGATGTCGCATCAGACAAATGTGCGACGACATAAGTTGAAACGACTACTGCTTCTGCTAATGCGTATTCTGATGTTGGCACTGCTCGGTTTCGCGTTTGCGCGTCCGTTCTTTGCCCAGACTTTTGTCATTGCGCAGAAAACAGGTGGCAAACGGAACGCTGTTATTATTCTGGATACCTCCTATAGTATGCGCTATGAGAAGGTATTCGAGGACGCTAAGAAAGAAGGACTCAAGATTCTTGATGGATTGGATACAGCCGATGCTGCTTGCCTCATTCTTTCATCCGATAGTGCGCGTGTCGTTGCGCCGCTCGGTTCAGAATTCGCACACGTTAGGGCTGCTTTGAGCAATGCCGAAGTTACTTATAAACCTACGGATTACTTAGATGCGCTACAGACTGCAAATGAGATACTTGAGCCTATTCCTATCGGTGAGAAGCAGGTTTATCTAATCGCTGATATGCAAAAACGGGGATGGGAGAACTTCATTGAAACGGATAAACTCAACCCTGATGTCCAAATCCAGTTTGCTGATGTGCGTGCTGAGCAACCGCGCAATCTCGCGATAACAGACCTCAGTGTGCCACCTGTTGTACTGAAAGAACAGAAAGCGGCATATCTTGTTGCCCGTGTCCGTAATTTCGGCGATGAAGCCGTTGAAAATCTACCGGTTCGTCTTTTCATTGATGGAAATGTGATACACACTGTCCAACTTGACATTGAACCTGATGACCTCGGAGATGCTGTGTTCAAAGTTGACTTTCAGGACGAAGCGACGCATACAGGGTGGGTTGAACTACCAGAAGACCCACTCGGTGCTGACAACAAACGCTATTTCACTTTACGGAGTTTGCAATCAATCAAAGTCCATGCGGTCCGGGATAGACCTCGGACGCAAAGCGGTTATCAAACAGCAGAAACGTTTTTCATGAAAATGGCACTTGCAGTGGGTAGTGATGCTGTGCCGATTAATTTCAGCGAATCAAGTGCGGTCCCAGACACGGCGACACTTGCTCATGTCGATGTTCTGGTTCTTGCCAATGTCGCGCAACTCTCTGCCAACGAGGCTGGACGTGTAGCAGCTTACGTTGCTGCTGGCGGCGGCTTGATTGTGACGGTCGGTGATAACATAGATATTAATGCCTATGAACAAAATCTTGGCGGTGAGATAGGGGTGATGCCCTGTAAATTTGTTCAACCTGTTGGTGATGCGTTCGATCGGCAGCAGTTTCGTGTACTTGCTACGGTGAAGTATGAACATCCTATTTTCGCGCCATTCAAAGAGCCGAATCACGGGGATTTCGGTAAGGCGCGGTTCTATAGACTTTTTCAGGCGGTGCCAACAAAAGATGCTACCGTCATTGCGGCTTATGATGATGGCAGCCCCGCGCTCTTTGAGAAATCTTATGGACGGCTAGGGCGTGTGCTCTGCTTTACCTCAACGATAGATAGGGAATGGAACGATCTACCGATTCGTGCTGTCTATCTGCCTTTCCTGCATGAGTCTATTAAGTATCTTGCGCTCAAGGATGTAGAGGCTACCCCCGATTACCGCGTCGGGGACAATGTGGAACTGAAGGAAATCTTTGAAACTGAAGATGAGAACAGAGTCGGGGACAGAGAGGTCGCTGTCTTCAATCCGAACAATGTTGAGACGCGCTTGCAGCGCAGCGAAGGGAACACAACAGGAGAGGTCGGACAAGGCAGCCTCTTTTATGCAGACACGTCAATACCGGGTATCTACTCGGTTCATACATCTGGCGCAAAGCCTTATTACTTTGTCGTCAACGCTGATGCGACTGAGTCCAACCTTGCGGCGCGCGATGTAGAAGAACTTTCGAGTATGCTCAAGGGTACAGCAGACGAGTCGGTTGAGGATAAGCCCGCGGCAGAACTGGTGGCGCAATACCGTGAGGATGTTGAAAAGAGTCAAGACGTATGGATATATCTCATGTTAGCGGTTTTTGCTTTGGCAGTAACGGAGATGTTCTTTGCTAACCGCGTTTAACTATAAGAGGGTTATCAGTTTTCAGTACGGTTTTCTTTCAGAAAACCTTTCAGTTATCAGTAAAGAAGTGTTTAATTGAATCTGAAGCCTCTTAACCGATAACCGATAACTATTTCAGACATAAAAAATAAAAAAATGAACTTTGAAGCAAGCGCACCGATTGAGGTGCCACAAGTTGTATCCGATGAGCAGGTCCAGTTTTTTGTGGACAATGGGTATCTTGTTGTTCCAGATCTGCTTTCGCTTGATGAAATAGAGGAATTACGGCAGGACGCTGTTACAATCGCTAAAGGCGGTCATCCGTGTGACAACCTCGAACCGCTTCCTGAGGATATTAGTGATAACGAAGTCATCAGCCGTATCCTTTGTATTCATCAACCGCATTTTGTTAGTCCGGTCATTCAGAAATACGTTAAGCATCCGAAAATTTGTGGTATCTTGAGCCAGATCGCCGCTGCACATCTCCCGCATTGGGATGGAAGCGTCAAGTGCATGCAGTCCATGCTCTTTGTTAAACCACCGAATTTCCAAGGGCAAGCGTGGCATCAGGACGAGATTTACATTCCGACACGCGATCGTTCCTTGATTGGTGCTTGGATCGCAATGGACGACGCGACCGTGGAAAATGGATGCTTATGGATTCTACCGGGTTCGCACCGTCGCGGCTATCTCTACCCGCAGAGATCTCATGAAGATCCAGATGAGTTTGATTTTGCAGAGGAGAGTTACGGCTTTGATGACACGGGTGAGGTCCCTGTTGAGGTTAAAACCGGCACTTTGGTTTTCTTCAACGGATATTTGCTCCATCGGTCGCGTAAAAATCGTGGTGATACGTATCGCAGGGTTTTGGTGAATCACTACTGTAATGCTTGGTCGTTGTTACCGTGGTCGATTAGAGAGGGAGAACGTCCCGCGAGTGCTGACCGACGATGCATCGTTCCAGTTTCTGGTGTTGATCCGTATGCTTGGAAGGGTTACGACGCGCCTCCTAAAACCGTTTCTCTGCGAACCTGTAAAGCCGTTGAGCAGCTGGAGACATCAGATGAAAGTTAAGCCTTTTGACGCAGCTTACGAGTCAAAACTTGCTGTTCAAATTGCCGACCTCAGGCAAGCGTTAGAGACGATGTTGGCGCGGATTGAAACCGGCGAGGATATATTGGAGCAGCTGGAACGAATTGAGGCGTTGTCCGAAGACCTCGCTCCGGCAGCCCCGAAAATGCTACAGCACTATCTTGAACGGAAAAGTTATACAAAGGCGTTGGATTTACTTAAGACGCTATAGGGGTGGCTCCTGTGGCTGCCCAGTAGGGACGAGGTCACCTCGCTCCTACCGACATAATCCATAGGAAGGAGAAAGATGGCAAGAGCGGATGGACGCGGGTTAGATGAGTTGCGCCCGGTCACAATCAAACGACACTACATCAAACATGCCGAAGGCTCAGTTCTCGTTGCAACAGGTGATACCCATATTATATGCACAGCGTCTGTTATTGACCAGCAGCCGCGCTTCATGCGCGACCAGCGTATCAAAAATAAGGGATGGGTAACGGCTGAATACTCGATGTTACCGCGTTCTACCTCTGAACGGATGCAACGTGAGGTAACCCGCGGAAGCGTCGGTGGTAGAACACAAGAAATTCAACGTCTTATCGGACGTTCCCTACGTGCCGCTGTTGATTTGAAAGCCTTAGAAGAGAAGACAATCTGGGTTGATTGTGATGTCATTCAAGCTGATGGCGGAACACGTACTGCCTCGATTACGGGTGCTTTCATTGCCCTCTGGGATGCCTGTCAAGAACTCGTCAAAGGCAAAAGAATCGAAAATTTCCCTATTATTGACAACATTGCCGCAACGAGTGTCGGACTCGTCAACGGTGAACCGATGTTGGATCTCTGCTATTCGGAAGACTCAACAGCAGATGTTGATATGAACATTGTTATGACGGGAAGCGGGAAGTTTATAGAGATACAAGGCACGGCAGAAGAAAAGCCCTTTTCGCGTGAGGACTACGATCAGATGCTGGATCTCGCTGTTGGGGGTATACAGCAGCTCATCCGTCTTCAGAATCGGATGATGTTGGAGAATTTAGATGAAGCTCGTATTGGCGACGCGTAACCAGGGGAAGGTGAAAGAACTCACAGAGATGCTCCGCCTTGAAGCAACCTCCGAGCAGCAGATTGAGGTTATCTCTTTGGAAAGTTATCCAGATGCTCCAGAGGTGATCGAGGATGGAAAAACGTATACGGAGAATGCAGCGAAAAAAGCATCCGTTATTGCTGAATATACGTCCCATCTCACCCTCGCTGATGACGCTGGGCTGGAGGTAGATGCTCTCAACGGTGCTCCGGGGGTCAATTCTAAACGCTGGGCAGGTGAAGACGCAACCGATGCTACCCGTATCGCTAAGCTCCTTCAGGCACTTGAAGGTGCCACGGATCGACGGGCGCGTTTCGTTGCTGCGATCTCAGTTGTCCACCCCAATTCCACTCCTGAGACAGTTCTCGGTGTTTGTGAAGGACATATCAGGCACGCGCCTATAGGAGACAGCGGTTTCGGTTATGATCCTGTGTTTGTGCCTGATGGTTACGATCAGACTTTCGCAGAATTGGGAGAAGAAATAAAAAATCAGATGAGTCACAGGGCAAAGGCGTTGGAGCAAGCGATTGTCTTGCTTCATCGCTATTCGCTGGAATAGTTGTCGGTCTTAGGTCTTCAGTTACAAGAGGTGTGGTGGTCCTCCACAAGAACCCTCTTAACCGACAACTGACAACCATTAAAAAATAGAGGAGAAAATGGCAGCACTTAACGATTTACGAAACGGGTTGGTCATCCGACTCAATGATACTATTTACACCATAGTCAGCTGTGAGCATGTCAAGCCGGGGAAAGGCGGTGCCTTCGCACGAACAAAAATTAAACGTGTTTCCGACGGTGCCGTTTTGGACAGGACGTTTCGTGCCAACGAAAACGTCGAAACCGTCAGACTCATGGATCACCAGATGCAGTATATGTACCGAGAGAGTGATGTACTGTGGTTTATGGACAATGAAACATTTGAACAATATACATTCCCTGTAAATCTTATTGGAGATGACTTGAAATTCCTAAAAGAGGGTGAAACTGTCACCGTCAAAATGGAAGGGACGGTGCCACTTGCGGTTGAACTTCCGAACTTCGTTGAACTTCAAATCGTTGAGACTGATCCCGGATTACGGGGTGACACTGTCAGCGGCGGTTCAAAACGTGCTACACTTGAGACAGGTGGCGTTGTTAACGTTCCTTTGTTTGTTCAGAATCAAACGCGCATCAAAGTTGACACACGCACCGGAAAATATGTAGAAAGGATATAGTAGTTATTAGTAACCAGTTCCGAGTTACCAGTTAAAAGAAAACACCTTCTTAACTGGCTACTGGTAACTGGTAACTCGAAACTACTAAAAACAGAAATGCGTCAAAACAAATCCAAGGATAAACCTCAATCTGCGGAACAGGACTACAGTGAGGTTATAGAGATTGTTGAACGGTTGGCAGAAGTCCTTAACCGTACTGGTCTCACAGAGGTCCGTATCCGGGACAACGAATTCGAGGTGCAAGTCTCCCGGCACCAGAGTAGTCCAGGCGGTAGGGGCGAGGCGACCTCGCCCCTACAACAGGTAGAGACGGGCATTGCGGTGGGGACACCGCAGCTGCCTGCAGAAAAAGCAAATGTGGAGGCAGGTGCGCAGGCGGATAATGGATTCATCAGTGCACCGATGCCCTCACGCTTCTACCGTTCTCCTGCCCCTGATGAACCGCCCTTTGTGGATGTCGGGGATGTGGTTGCCACGGGTGAACCTGTTGCTGTCCTTGAAGTCATGAAAACTTACAATCCAGTGGAAGCACCATTTAACTGCGAGATATTAGAAATTCTCGCTGAAGATGGCGAGGCAGTTGAATATGGACAGCCTCTGTTCCGGGTGAAGCAAGCATAGGAATAGCCGTCAGCCATCAGCGAGAGGGAGAGGTTTCCTTATAGGTTTGTTTCTATCTTCTCTTTACCGATAGCCTTTCTTGCTGAAAGCCGATTGCTGATAACCATTTCCGCAAGGAACATTAAAAATACATGATGAAAAAGATACTGATAGCAAATCGTGGTGAAATTGCTGTCCGCATCATCCGAGCCTGTAAAGATATGGGGATTAAGACGGTAGCGATTTACTCAACCGCTGACGAAGATGCATTGCACGTTAAATACGCTGACGAGAAATACTGCATCGGCCCGCCACCCTCAGCAGCGAGTTATCTGAAATACTCAAGTATTATCACTGTCGCGGATTATGCGAATGTCAACGCGATCCATCCGGGAGCAGGCTTTCTCGCTGAGGATGCCCAGTTTGCGGAGATGTGTGAGGCGCACGAAATAAAGTTCATCGGACCTTCTGTTACAGATATCCAGACGATGGGCGACAAGGTGAAGGCACGCGAGACTGTGGCAAAAGCCGGATTAAAACTTGTACCCGGTAGCCAGGGAGGTAGACGCAGAAATAACAAAAAAGCGACAGTTGAAACCGCTGAGGAGGCTGCGGAGCTTGCTGAGAAAATCGGTTATCCGGTTGGAATCAAAGCCGTGGCAGGCGGTGGCGGGCGTGGTATCCGAATCGCTGAAAACCGTCCGAGCCTTTTTAACCTCTTTCATACAGCAAAGGCGGAAGGTGAAGCGGCGTTTGGCAACGGTGATGTCTACGTTGAAAAATGGATCGAGGAAGCACGGCATATTGAAGTCCAAATTCTGGGCGATACCCACGGTAACGTTGTCCATTTAGGTGAACGTGAGTGCTCTATCCAGCGTAAACAGCAGAAACTGCTCGAAGAAGCACCTGCTGCCTCAATTTCGTCTAAACTGCGTTCTGAAATCTGTAAAGCCGCCGCGAAAGCCGCGAAGTCGATCGGTTACACGAATGCCGGAACCATTGAGTTCGTGATTGATAAAGATGAGAATTTCTATTTTCTTGAAATGAATACCCGGATTCAAGTCGAGCATACTATCACTGAGAGTATCACGGGCATTGATCTCATTAAGGAACAGATCCGACTCGCAATGGGTGATGAGCTTGGATACAGCCAATCCGATATTCAGATTCAAGGACACGCTATTGAATGCAGGATTAATGCTGAGGACCCAGCAAATAACTTCATGCCTTCACCGGGGCTGGTCACTGTGTATGATCCTCCGGGTGGCATCGGTATCCGAGTTGATGGGTATATCTACACCGGCTATACCGTGCCTCCGCACTACGATTCGCTCGTGGCGAAACTGATCGCGATGGGCAGGGATCGAGAGGAAGCGATTGCCCGATTGAAACGCGCATTGTCTGAGTTCAAGATTGAGGGTATAAAGACCACAATTCCGCTCTATGAGGATATTCTTGACGATGAACGCTTCCTCGGTAGAGCAGTTTTTACGAATTTTTTAGAGACATGAAGAATAGTTTTCAGTTTTCAGTTTTCAGTTTTCAGTTTTCAGTTAAGAGGTTTTCGTCTAACAAAACCCCCTTTCTGACAACTGACAACCGACTGCTGACAACTATTCCGCTGATAGCCTTTCTCGCGTTTGCAATCTCTATGCTAACAGCTATGACGCTAAACGCGGTTACCTTTACGGATGTCACGAACGAAGCCGGTATCGATTTCCAACATTCAAGCGGCACCCGTTCCAGCCTACTTCCTGAAGACATGGGTTCTGGCGCAGGTTTTGCCGATATAGACAACGATGGAGATATCGACCTCTACGTTGTCAATACCCCCGGTCCCTTTACACAAAATGGTAGGGGCGAGGGAACCTCGCCCGTACGTAAAGGAAGTGCCAATGCTCTATATCGTAACAACGGTGATGGCACTTTTACGAACATCACGCGTACTGCGGGGGTTGGGCATCAAGGATACGGCATGGGGTGTGTTTTCGCCGATTACGACGGGGATGCCGACCTTGATCTTTACCTAACCAATTACGGCGCGAACGTGCTCTATCGGAACAATGGCGACAGCACTTTTACCGATGTAACGAAGACTGCTGGAGTCGGTTGTGAGTTGTGGAGTACCGGTGCTGCCTTCGCAGATGTGGACGGGGACACCGACTTGGATCTCTACGTTTGTAACTATGTCACCTACGATTTGGAACAGCTGGAACAGATGAAGGAGGAGTCCGTACAATCTGGAAAACCGGTGCCGAGTGCGCTGAATCCGCATGTTTTTGAACCTCAAGATAACGTTTTTTATCGGAACAATGGGGATGGCACTTTTACCGACGCAACCGCTGAGGTAGGCATAGCGGCGACAGGTGGTAGAAGTATGCAAGCCGTCTTTAGCGATTTTGATAACGATAACGACCTGGACCTCTATGTTGCGAATGATACTTCTACGAACCATGTCTATCGCAACAATGGTGATGGGACGTTTGCCGATGTTAGCGATGAATCGTGGGCGGCGGATTTTCGGGGTTCTATGGGACTCACTGCCGGTGATTATGATGCTGACGGTGATATTGACCTTTTTATGAGCCATTGGGTTGACGAGGAAAACGCACTCTACAGAAATTTGTTCAAGGAAGATGGAATCGCTGAACGTATCAGGTTTGTAGATGAATCCTATACGGCGATGCTTGCTGAGGAGAGTATCAAGCAGATTGGATGGGGGACGGCTTTCTTTGACTACGATAACGATGGTGATTTGGATATCTTTGTAACAAACGGTAGCACTTTTCAGGAGCTTAAACAACCGGAGGTGCTTATCCCTCAACCTGATGCGTTGTTCCGAAACGATGGAGATGGAATGTTCACCGATGTTAGTGAGAGCACGGGGATTGCCGCACTTCCTCTCCGAGTTGGGCGCGGGGCGACGTTTGGCGACTATGATAACGATGGCGATGTTGATATTTTCATCGTCAATAACCACGCACCAGCAACCCTGTTACGCAATGAGGGCGACCGCAGCATATTAACAGAGCGAAACAATTGGCTGCATGTCAAGTTGATTGGAACAGGTGCAAACCGAGATGCTATCGGTGCGAAGATTCAAGTGAAAACGGCAGATCAGACACTGATACGAGAAATTTATGCCGGTGATAGTTACATGTCCTTTAACAGTCTCGTCGCTGAATTCGGCGTAGGAAACGCCTCCCGTATTGAGACATTACAGGTTACTTGGCAGAATGGGGATACGCAAACACGCCATAATATACCGGTAAATCAGCGAATCCAGATAAGGCAAGAATAGTTATCAGAAAAATAGTTATCAGTTATCAGTCGTCAGTCGTCAGAAGAATAGTTTTCAGTGAAGAGTCACCTTGTGGCAGTCCTGTTTGCTATATCTGCCACAGAAACCCTCTTTAACTGTTCTCACTGCAAAGCATAATGACTGATGACTATTTCCTCCGAAAACCGAAAACTGATAACCGATAGCCGATAACTAATGACTATTAAAACTGACAACTGACAACTGATAACTATTAAAAAAAATGAACACCCGTTTCTACCTATTCATTTCTATATTTTTAATGCTACTTGCATGCGGTGGAGATCCTACCCTTGAGCGCGGCAAAGCGTTTCTTGAAACGGGCGACACGACTGCTGCTATTCAGCAGTTTGAAGCGGCAATTAAGCAGAACCCTTCCAATGCCGAGGCTTACTATCAGCTCGGTTTGGTGTATGAAAGGTTAGGGGATGCGACACAAGCGAGTGATGCCTTCGGAAGTGCAGCGAAGTTGGCACCGAAACGGGCAGAAATCACTTTGGCACTCGGGCGCGTTTATTGGCACAATAATGACCGTTCCCTTGCGCTTGTTCAGTTTCAAAATCTGTTAAAAGGTTCTCCGAAAAAAGAGGTGCTCCTCCAATTGGCTGGACTCACCGGTGATGCCTACCATGTCCAACGTCTCCGCACCGAAGGTAGTGACGATTACGAGCAAACTTTTACTGAAAAAGGGAATATGATGACGTTTACTGCCAAGTACACGGATGATTATAGTCCCGCAATCTCGCCTGATGGGAAATGGCTTGCCTTCGCCTCCAATCGCCTCCAGAACGCCGAATTGTATCTCATGGATCTCACGACGCGTTCACTCCACCAATTGACGCATACTGAGGAACTCGATGAATACATGCCTGCTTTTTCGCCAGATGGGAAGTCAATTGCTTTCGTTACAGAACGCACCCGCGGTGGTATGATGCTCCCCCCTGTTCAAGCAAGCGGCTCTGATCCGAAGAGTGCTACGATCTATCTTATGGATGTTGATGGGAAAAACCAACGTCCATTAATCGATATAGAGGGGGCACAACGTGCGCCGGTCTTTTCACCTGATGGGCAAAAGATCGCCTTTGAATCCAAGGCTCCTGCGCAAGAGACCGAGGAGCGTAGGGGCGAGGTCACCTCGCCCGTGCAGAATAATGATACCTTGGAAATCTACGTTATTCATAGTGATGGCACAAACAAGAAGCAGCTGACACATAACGATGTAGACGACGGACATCCAACGTGGGCACCCAATGGAAAGCAGATCGCCTTCACCGCAATGGTGGGAGACATCTACCAGATTTTCAGCGTTAGTGCAGCAGGTGGCACAGCGAAGCAATTAACATTTACTAAGGCAAGCCATTATCATCCGACTTTCAGTCCGGATGGCAAGCGAATTATCTATGTGTCAAACGCGCATAACCATTATACGCTCTGGATGATGAACGCCGATGGCACGAATAAAACGCAGCTGACGAACCACGTCGGTGCGCATTTTGAGCCGAGCCTCTCACGAGATGGGAAAAGACTTGTATTTAGTTCCGACCGTTCGGACCACATGCGAATCTATCTCATGGATTTGACACGACCTGTCCAACAAGAAGAATTGAAAGCGAGATTGGCAGGCTTGTAGCTTATAAAGCAGTAGACACACGCCGTCATACTGTAAGCACCGATTTACCGACCTCGCCCTACCGAACGCTGATTGCTAACCTCTTCTATTTGTATTCTCCGCAAAAGTGTGTTTTAATTATAGTAGGATGGACACACAACTCACCTATTCAAGAATATCGGGAGTCTGGAAGAAATTTACTGCCATTCGCCCACCCGCTTTTGGTTGAATAGAAGGATGGAAGGAACGGAAGACTGGCGAATCGCCTCCCACGCTCCACCCTTCCTATCTTCCGCTTCTGACATTAGACGCACCGAATCGGAGACAACACCCATGAGAAAACCCATTCAAAATGTATGCCTTGGGCTTGCGATTTTTCTGATACTCACCGCTTTTTCAGCGAATGCGGATACCCCGAAAGCGGCAACTGCTCAGGTCGACTATAGTTATTACTACTACTCGTATGGTGATCTCAAAGAGTATTACCGCTTTTTACCTTCCCCCGCACCCGAAGGACTTCATTACCATGTCCGAATGACAGCCACCGCAAATATTGATGACACCCCCGGAAAAGAGACTATTTCTTTGATCGTTGTCGAGACAAAACCTCGCACACTCTTCAGCAGTGGCACAGACTTCGGCAACCGGCCCCACGCGTTTCTCCTCATTGCGAGCAGGAAAGAAGGGAAACTCAAGAAAAAAGCGTTCTTCAAACTTTTTGATACAGGCACACATCCGTTGGAGGTCCCAGCAGCGGAAGTCATCAAACTTCACAGTCCACCCTCCGGTTTCAAGTTACCCACCGATGTTTCGCTTAGACTCGCGGATATGACAGGCGATGGCACTTTAGACATCTGGGTGGAATCTGGACACGGGGTTGCGCTCATCTCTTTTGAGAACGGCGAGTTTCTGGAAATCTTCAGCCGGTACACGGTGACCCGAGAGAAACTCACAAAAACTGCTGACGTTGAGCATTACTGGTACCAGGCTCGGTTTGATCCTGAGGGGCAAATGTATCACCGGTTTCTCCCTCCCCCGCCTGTCAAAGAAGTTTATTACGATACCCAGAAGAGAGCCACCGCAAATATTGATGACACGCCCCAAAAAGAGAACATTGTTCTAATCACGACTGAAACAAGATATGAGGAACCTCGCAGCGAACCGGTCCAAGTGTTTCTCCTCATTGCTGAAAACGAGGAAGACCTATTGAAGAAAAAAACGTTATTCAAACTTTTTGATGCGGGGACTTATGATGTAGAGGTCCCAGCGAAAACCAATGAACTTCAGAGTGTGCCCTTCGTCCTCCCAAAAGAGATCAGTAGTCAGGCTTGGTTGTCCGGTCGTGTTTGGTTTAGACTCGTTGATTTGACGGGCGATGGCACTTTAGACGTATGGGTGGAATCTTATTACGGGGTGGTTGTGATTTCTTTCCAGAACGGCGAATTCAAGGAAGTCTGCAATGTCTATAGTTCTCATAGAAGGAAGGAACCTATAGAATATGTTGACCTTGATAACGATGGTATCTACGAAATTAAAATTCCCACCAGAATATCTATTGACGGTATCCCGGGCGCGGCGTATCCTGAATGGGTGAACCTCTACAAGTGGAATGGAACGACTTATGTTTTGAATAACGAAAGATTCTATGCCGAGAATGACGAGTTCCTCACTCGGTCATTGCGCAACTATAATGGTTGGCCCCAAGGCTTTGGGAAAAGTGAGGAACAAACATTCTACATCGGGTTGATATACTACTATCGCGACAATGCACCAATGGCGCGAGAGTTTCTACAGCGCGTCATCGAACACGGCAAGAAACAAGATTACATTCAAGTCGCTGAATCTCTTTTGAAAAAGTTGCCACCTCACTGAAAAGAAAACACACCGAATCGGAGACAAAAAACATGGAAACTACACGCCTTGGACTTACTATTTTGCTGGTACTTACGGTTTTGGTTCCTGTGAATGCGGATACCCCGAAACCAACCACATCTCAGATCAGCTATAGTTGTTATACCTACTTCTACGCTCTTGAAGAGTATCACGGTTTTTTACCTTCCCCCACACCCGAGGGACTCCATTACCATGTCCGGATGAGAGCTACCGCAAATATTGATGACACACCTCGAAAAGAGAACATTGTTCTAATCCTTAGTGATACAAAATCTCGAACATTCTCCAGCAGCCCCTCAGACTTCGGGAGTTGGCACCAAGCGTTTCTCATCATTGCTGGAAGAAAAGCAGGGAAACTTGAGAGGAAAGCCTTATTCAAACTTTTTGATACAGGGACCGACCCGTTAGATGTCTCAACGAAATCTATTGAACTTCATAACGCCCCATTGATCTTCACAGAACCGACGGATGTCTCCTTTAGACTCGTAGATGTGACGGACGATGGCACTCTGGATGTTTGGGTGGAATCGGCACACGGGGTGGCACTCATCTCGTTTCAGGAGGGTGCGTTCAAAGAAGTCTTCAGCAACTACACCGTTAGCAGAGAGAAACTCACAGACGCTTTTGATGTCGAGTATGTAAGGTATGACTGGCCTTATGATCTTGGGGGTCAAAAGTATCACCGGTTTTTGGGAAACCCATCCTCGGAAAAACGCTCTTACACGACCCGGCTGAAAGCGATCGCAAATATTGATGACACACCCGAAAAAGAGACGATTGTTCTCATGGTGGCTGAGCCAAGTGGAGAATGGGTAGAAGTGGGGCAATGGAGCGAAGCGTTTCTCCTCATTGCTGAAGCTGAGACCGAGATAACCGGGTTTCCCAAAAAAAAAGAATTGTTCGGACTTTTTGGCGGGTCGTCTCATGATTTGAATGTCCCTGTGAAAACCATTGAAGTTCAGAGCGCGCCTTTCGTCTTCCGAGGAGCATTGGGCGGAGATTTCCAAGGTGTCTCCTTTGAACTCGTAGACTTGACAGGCGATGGCATTTTAGACGTATGGGCTGACCATGCCTACGGTGTGGCTGTCATTTCGTTTCAAGAGGGTGAGTTCAAGGAAGTTTGCAGTGCCTATAGTTCCCACAAAAGGGAGGCACCCATAGAATACGTTGACCTGGATAAGGACGGCATTTCTGAAATCAAGATCCCCGACCGTATCTCTATCGACGGACCGACAGCGGCATATCTGGAATGGATGAGTTTCTACGAGTGGGATGGAAACACATACCGATTGAATAACAAAAGATTCTATGCTGAGAACGACGAATTCCTCACGCGGTTATTGGACCAGTATGAGACTTGGGCGCGTTATAGCAGAAACGAGGTATACCATTTCTACATCGGCTTGGTATACTACTATCAGGACAATACACCAATGGCGCGAGAGTTTCTACAGCGCGTCGTCGAACACGGCAAGAAACAAGATTACATTCAAGCCGCTGAATCTCTTTTGAAAAAGTTGCCACACCAGTGAGGATTGAAAACGATCCGTCATTAGTGCACTCACCGTAGGTTGGGTTGAACGGATCCCTCCGAAAAATCGGACATAGAAAATCAACTTCAAAGCTTAGGGGATCCCCGAAAGTCCCAAAGCCCGAGTGAAACCCAACACTGTTTTCTGAAAGCGGTGGTTTTGTTGGATTTCGCTCTATTGGCTGACAAGAAAAGCACATTGGCACGTTAGAGCTTCAGGAGCAACAAGAAGGATTAAGCTTTTTATTGCTCACCCCAACCTACGCGACTAAACCCTTGATTTTATTGACTTTTCGCTTATTTTAATTCGTCAAAAATGGTATAATAATTGCCGTTAAAAAGAGAGGCTGCGACCTCAACCTTGAGTGCATTTTCACAAAGTTTGTGAATGAATCTGTGCGATTATGAAAGGCTGTTTGTATGGGAACCATGAATATTAAGTCAAAGACGATATTCACGGGTGACAATTTACCTATAATGCGTGGGATAAATAGTGAATCAGTAGATTTAATCTACCTTGACCCACCCTTTAATAGCAATGCCAACTACGCTGCACCTATAGGTTCAGAGGCTGCGGGTGCTGAATTCAAAGATACGTGGACGCTTAATGATGTTGATGCTGCTTGGCTTGATTTAATTGAGACGAAACACCTTGCTCTGAACCGAGTTATCCATGCTGCTATGACGAATAGCGATAAATCCTATCTCATTTACATGGCGGTTCGGTTGCTGGAGATGGAGAGGATACTCAAGGATACAGGGTCAATCTATCTACACTGCGATCCGACAATGAGCCATTATCTGAAGTTGGCGATGGATGCGGTGTTTGGAAAGGAAAATTTTTTAGCAGACATAACATGGAAACGTTATGCGGCACATAGTCTATCAAAATCTGCCGTTGACACTATATCGGATCATCTTCTTTATTATGCCAAAGACAACACGCATGTTATGGCTAATAGAGTAACCTCACAGTTAGATACAGAAAAATTAAACAAGAAATTTCCGCATGTAGAAACCGAAACGGGTCGTCGTTTTCAGCATGTAGCATTAGAACAGAATTCAAATAGGTCCAGTGCGGGAGAAGTTCGTAAAATAGGAGACAAAACTGTAACCTCTGATATTGGGTGGAGATGGAATCAATCAACGTTTGATGAAAGAATCGCCAAAAATCCCTACCTAATCCATTGGACGAGAACCGGGAAGCCAAGATACAAGATTTACGCTGATGAATACTCCGGTGAACCTGTCGGAAATATTTGGACAGATATACCGTATCTTGCCTCTGGAGATGGTGAACGCACAGGCTACCCAACCCAAAAACCGGTTGCTTTACTCAATAGAATCATTGAGGCCTCATCTAACGAAAGCGATGTCGTTTTCGATCCGTTCTGTGGGTGCGCCACAACCCTCGTCGCAGCGGATAGACTTCAACGGGATTGGATAGGTATTGATATATCAGCGAAAGCTGCCGAGTTGGTTGTCGAGCGTATCAAAAGCGATCAGGGATTGCTTGAGGATATTATCGCTCGCGACGATGTACCTAACCGCACGGATTTAGGCGAAATTCCGAGATACAACGCCCCTGAAAATAAGACACAGTTATATGGAGAGCAAGGTGGGCATTGCAACGGTTGTGGTGAACATTTCCAAACTCAACACCTTGAGATAGACCATATTATCGCGAGATCCGTTGGAGGAACTGACCATATTGATAACCTACAACTGCTTTGTAGTCATTGTAACAGAGTTAAAGGGGAACGCAGGCAAGAATATCTGATCTCAAGGCTCAACAAAAGTTAAGAATTCAAGTCTAAAACTACTTAATGTAAGGATAAAATGAGAAAAGAAATACTAATGATGGACAATTGTACTGCCATCGGAAATTCGGGCCACTCTCTGAAACAAGATTGTGATATAATAACAATCTAACTGAAAGGAGCATTCCGATGGCCAAACGAAGAAACTTCACCCCCGAGTTTAAAGCAGAAGTCGTGCTTGAGGCACTCCGTGGTGAAAGTTCACAAGCGGAACTCTGTAGACGCTATAACCTCAGCGAAAATCAGGTTTCAACCATTGCAGTTAAAAAGGGAGGCTGCGACCTCAACCTTGAGTGCCTTTTCACAAAGTCTGTGAATGAATCTGTGCGATTATGAAAGGCTGTTTTGTATGGAAACCATGAATATTAAGTCAAAGACGATATTCACAGGTGATAATCTTCCTATAATGCGTGGAATAAATAGTGAGTCCATTGATCTCATATATTTAGACCCACCCTTTAATAGTAAGGCGAATTACGCAGCACCTATAGGTTCAGCAGCTGCTGGTGCTGAATTCAAAGATACGTGGACACTTTCTGACGTAGATAACGCTTGGCTTGATCTAATTGAGACGAAACACCCGGCTCTGAACCGAGTTATCCATGCTGCTATGACGAACAGCGATAAATCTTATCTCATTTACATGGCTGCTCGGTTACTGGAAATGAAGCGTATTCTGAAAGATACTGGCAGTATCTACCTACATTGTGATACGACGATGAGCCACTACCTGAAGTTGGTGATGGATGCGGTATTTGGGAAGAGGAATTTTCGGTCTGAAATTACATGGAAGCGCGCAACATCTACGCAGAAAGGATCACAACATCGTAGTTTGCGATGGGGAAACAACATTGATACTCTTTTGTTTTATGCATCGTCATTATCCACATCCTTATCTCCAGAAAGAGAATTGACAGAACAAGAAATCGTAGAGAAATTTGACCGTGTTGATGAGAATGGGCGGCGCTATTATAACGACTCAGCTCATATTTGGAGTTCTCCAAATATGGGTGATCGTCCAAACCTTTGTTATGAATGGCGTGGTTTCGTGAACCCGCATCCTTCCGGGTGGAGATTGAGTGAAGAACGCTTGGAGGAGGAGTATCAAAAAGGGAACATCGTTATTCGTCCTGACGGGAAATTAGAGCGAAGAAAGTATCTTGAGGACTATAAAGGTGCTTCCTATGGTAACCTTTGGGACGATATACTTCCGACATCAGGGAATGAACGCACAGGCTACCCAACCCAAAAGCCAGTTGCTTTACTTGATAGAATCATCAAAGCGTCTTCTAACAAAGGTGACGTGGTGTTTGACCCGTTCTGTGGGTGTGCGACAACTCTCGTCGCAGCAGATAGACTTCAAAGGGATTGGATAGGGATTGACATATCAGGAAAAGCAGCTGAATTAGTTGTTGAACGTATCAAAGCGGATCAGGGATTGTTTGAGGAAATTATTACGCGCACAGATATTCCTACACGCACAGATTTAGGTGATATTCTGCGATATAATCACCCTAAAAACAAGACCCAATTATATGGAGAGCAAAGCGGGTATTGTAACGGCTGTGGCACACATTTTGAGAAACAACACCTTGAGATTGACCATATTATCGCAGAAAATGTTGGGGGGACTGACCATATTGAGAACCTTCAACTGCTTTGTGGTCACTGCAACAGAGTTAAAGGTGCGCGTGGGCAAGAGTATCTGATCTCAAGACTGAACAAAGATTGAAATATAAAAACTACTAATTGCGTTTTTCAGTCTAAACCAATAAAGACAAGTGAGGACAAATATGTATGAAAATAAAATCTTCTGCGGGCAATTTAATGTAAATGAGAAAATACTATATGGAATTTTGGAAATTAAAAACAATAACATATCTTTGGAATTACATGATTTTGAAAGCGAATTAAGATTAGATGAAAATACATTTGAGGCAATTCAGGGGACTATTGTAGAAAAAATAGATGGATATGAGCTTGATTTTAGGTCATCAATAAACAGTCAAGTTTATTTAAAAAAACTAATACCTTTTCGTACCTCTGCTCATCAAGCCCTATTTCATGTAGGCGAATGTTTTTTTGCAAGGGCAGACATAACAGAAGAATTGAAATTTAATGAGTGTTTCTTCCAAATAGAGACCAGTCATAACAGAATATTTAGGCTCGCTCGAAATGAAAGTGTTGACTGCTTCTTCTCAGAAGAAGAACGGAAAGAAAGTGGAATTTTTACTTTTGAAAAACAAGAATTCAAATTAGAAATCGCTCCTAACTCAATCGCTCCTAACTCAAAAAAGTACCATTGTTTTACAGTAGAATGTAGTAAGAACACTATAGACCCTGAAATACTAATAAACGTAATAGAAATAATAAATGACTGTTTTTCTTTCTTTTATGGCAAACCTGTTCAAGTGCTTAATTGTTTCCTATTGAAAAAAAAAGAAAAGCCATTACGAACCAATATGACATACAATTTTATCAAAAGTCAGTGGCTGATTAAATCTGACCAAGAAAATAAACATAACATTTTTAGTGAATTTAGTATTCCTCTTGATTTAAATGATTTGAAAAAAAACAGTGAAGGCTTTAATTATTACGGACATAGCGAAATTAATCTTGAAGAAAAAACTGAAATCATACAATGCTTTATTGAAAATTACGATAAAATTACAGCACCACTAAATTTATATTTTAGTTTGTTCCCTATGGATTTAACTGCCAGAAAAGCACATGATACAACCCGTCTCACTCACCTCGTAACATGTATGGAAACAATATATCCTCATCTCACTAATAACTCGTCTGTCTATCCTTTCAAATCAAAAGAAGACAGAAGGGAATTAGAATCAAAAATATTAAATCTGATAAAAAGCACACTGAGAGAAGTAGAACCTAAAATTATGAAAATTATGGAATCAAGAATCACTAATATTTTTTCAGTTACAGGAGGAACAAAAATAGAAAAATGTTTGGAAATATATTTTTCCATACTATCTAAAATTATAGGAATTACAGACGAACCAACTGACTACAATGAGTGGATAAAAGAAATCACATCAGAAACATCGTCCATTAGAAATGAGTTTACACATTCAGGTAAATTGCCAGAAAGTAGTGAGGCCTATGAACTTTGTAATATTTTGGAGTTTGCTTTTAAAATCTGTGTATTACATATAGTCGGTGTTCCTAACACAACTTTATCAAAAATAATAAGTAGTCTTCCAAATCTATCCTATGTTGATGATTTTGGGCGAAAACTTATACAAAAATTCCCTGATTTTTTAAAGTCATAAACGTTACAATGCTATAACATTTACTGTGAAACTAAATTTAACCAAGCGCGTATCTACTCATAGCCGAAAAAATCAAAGGGCGTGCGTAAAATTGAACACCCCCAACCTCCACTTGACTTTCCCCAGTAAATCTGTTATCCTCTTAACACCTGTAAGAGGGGTTTCTAACCCCGAAATCCTGATTCAGAGAAGAAAACAGATATGCGAACAACTTTTTCTATTTTCCTTATCTTTATCATTAGTATCGGCTGCAATACAGATTCACCCCAAGATGACGCAAACCCGCAAGTCACCGCGCACTATCAGAGGGGCATGGACGCGTTAGACAGGAACAACTTCGTCGAAGCGGAAGAAGCATTTCGGGCATGTCTACAGATTGATGCCAATGCCCACGATGCACGTATGTTGCTCGCACGTACCTATATCAGACAGCAGAAGTTTGCTCGTGCCGAGGAGACGTTGCAAACACTAATAAACCTGCTTAAACAGGTCCCGGAAGCGAAGGATAAACTTTCGAGAGCGTATCTAACATTAGCGCAGGTTTTCAGTTATCAACAACGCTTTTCTGATTCCACGACTGCTCTCACCAGTGCTTTAGAGGTAAACCCTGATGATACCGACGCACGTATCAGACTCGGCTATTTCTTAGGCGCGCCGCAACAGATGCTTGTCCCTGATCTCTCAGCATCCAAACGGCAGTTTGAAAAGGTGCTGGAACTTGAACCGAATAATCTTGAAGCGATGCTCCAACTCGGATTAGCTGAATTCCGCCTCGGTGAAGCCGATAAAGCCGCTGAGCGATTTAAAAATATCATCCAAAATTACCGCCGTCATTCGGGGGCGTATTACTATCTCGGTGTCTATCATCTCCGGCACGGTGCTCCTGAAAAGGCTGTTGCGAATTTCAAAGCGTCGCTTCAGCTCAAACCCCGTGATCCCGAAACCTTATGGAATTTGTGGACAGCATATCGTCAAATCGGCGGCTATCCAGCAGACTTACCGGAAGAGTTCAAAATAGCAGTCAGCAGTCAGCAGTCAGCAGTCAGCAATCAGCAAGAGGATATAACTTCACCAGAAAACCTCTTAACTGATAACCGACAACTGAAAACTTTGCCCAAGAACTCGTCTACAGATAATTTTGCTAAGGCGCGAGTTCTTGGGCAAAACCATTTCACCGACATCGCACCGGACTTAAAAATGGACAAAATCGATGGTGGACGCGGCAGTGCTTGGGGCGATTACGATAATGATGGGGATTTGGATATCGTTGCCGTCGGGACGTACCAACCCCACGCGCTTTACCGCAATAACGGCGATGGAACGTTCACCAACACAGCGGCGCAAGCGGGCATCGCTGATCTGAGAGGTGGATGGGGTTCGCTCTTCGCTGATTACGATAACGATGGCTATCTTGACCTCTACATCACGCGTGGGGGGTGGTCGGGTGCAGCGGAGAATACGCTCTATCATAACAACGGTGATGGCACGTTCACCGATGTCACGCACACTGCAGGTGTTGCGGACCCGCAGAGCAGTTTCTGTGCTGCTTGGGCAGATTATGACAATGACGGCTATATTGACCTCTACGTTGCGGACGGTGTTATCGGCGATGGTGCCGCGAATGCTTTATACCGTAACAACGGTGATGGCACGTTCACGAATACCGCAGAAGTAGCCGGTGTCGCAGATACGGGTAACTCTCTCGGAACGGCTTGGGGGGATTACGATAAAGACGGGTATATTGATCTGCATGTCGTCAATTTCGGACAGTCCAATGTGCTTTACCGTAACAACGGAGATGGCACGTTCACCGATGTCACGCCGACAACCGGTATGAATCTCCCGGTTACGGATGCGTTTGTCACCTTCTTTCTTGATGTGGATAACGATGCGGATCTGGACATCTTCATTTCAAATTCAGGCTCGTTTCAAGCCTTCATCGCAGGTCAAATCACAGGTACTGCCCCGCACGACGCTGATCGGCAGGTACTTTATCGGAATAACGGCGACGGCACATTCACTGATGTCACCCGTGAGTCAGGACTCTATCACGCTTTCGGCGCGATGGGAGCGAACTTCGGTGATATTAATAGCGACGGTTACCTTGACATCTATCTTGCTACGGGCGCGCCACAGATGGGACGACTTGAACGCGACGCGCTCTTCCGCAACAACGGTGATGGCACTTTTAGCGATGCGACTGTCGCTCTGGGTTTAGGGAACATCGGAAAAGGACACGGCGTAACCTTCGGTGATATTGATACAGACGGTGATGTCGATATCTACGTGCCTGTCGGTGGCGCGTTTATTGGGGACCAGTGGCACAATCTTTTCTATCAAAATACGGGGACAGGGAATAACTATCTTAATTTGAAGCTGGTCGGGGTCAAAAGTAATCGGGATGGCATCGGTGCTAAGGTGACGCTACGCCTTGGTAAGGATATAATTTACAGAGAAGTCAGCGGTGGATGCGGTTTCGGTTCAACCAACAGTCTATCCCTTGAGGTTGGACTCGGAACACACACAAAAGTTGACACCCTCGAAATCGTCTGGCCCTCCGGTCAAATGGATACGCATCGAAATCTATCTATCAACCAGAGATTGGTCATCACTGAGGGAAAAAGTCTATGAATGCACCGAAAGATGCCTTACTTACAGGCGATGAGATGGCACTCTTCGTTGATTACTATCAACTCACGATGGGGCAAGCGGATTTCGACGCGCAGAACGATGCGATTATCACAGCCAACTATTATGTCCGCAAAATTCCACAAGGGCAGTACCTCATAGCAGCTGGATTAGAACAGGTTATCCATTACATCTTAAATCTACGCTTCACCGATACCGCACTTGACTGGTTAGCACAACGGGGTGACCTGCACGCTGACTACCTTGCCTCGCTTAAAGACTTCCGCTTTGACGGCTCCGTTTTTGCTGTTCCTGAAGGCACGCCTGTTTTTCCCAATGAACCGATTATCAACGTCACGGGTCGCTCCAGAGATGTTCAACTCTTTGAAACCTATCTGCTCTGTGTGATGAATTTCCAGACGCTGATTGCCACGAAAGCCTCACGGATTGTAGAAGCTGCACGAGGTAGACCCGTGTTTGACTTCGGGTCGCGGCGGGCACACGGCAGGGATGCCGGTATTCTTGCCGCCCGCGCGTCCTTTATCGGTGGTGCGAGTGGTACATCATTGGTGCTTGCAGGACACTATTTCGATATTCCCTACGTCGGCACGATGGCGCATAAATTCATCTCCGAACGTCCTACCGAGTTGGAGGCGTTCCGCGATTACGCGACAGCCTTCCCGAATAACACAACACTCCTGATAGATACGTATGATACGCTTGAAGGTGCAAGAAACGCCTGCATCGTCGCGAAGGAGATGGAGACACGAGGTGAACGATTACGCGCAGTCCGACTGGACAGCGGTGATCTCTTAGCACTTAGCAAAGAGGTTCGGGGCATCTTTGATGCTGAAGGACTTGACTATGTCCAAATTATTGCGAGTCATGAATTGGATGAATTCCAAATAGACACATTGCTCAAAAACGGAGCACCGCTTGATAGTTTTGGGGTGGGGACGCGTCTCGCTACCGGAGCTAACTTCAATTCATTCACAGGCGAAGGTGGAACTTCTGCTTTGGGTGGTGTTTATAAGTTGGTCGAGCGTGATGGTAGACCTGTTGGGAAACGATCACTTGATGAGCCTGCCAAAGCGACGCTACCGGGTAAGAAGCAGGTCTATCGTGTCACCGATGCTAACGGGAATTATGCTAAAGACGTTGTGACGCTTTGGGATGAACCCATTTCTGAGGGGCAGCCACTCCTGATACCTATTATCCAAAACGGGGAATTGGTATACGATTTTCCAAGCCTGCATGACATTCAGACTTTGATGACCGCAGAACTCAAAAAGTTGCCGGATTCGCATAAAGGTTTAACGGGAGCGAAACCCTATCTTGTTGAAATAGATTCGGTTTTGCGTGAAGGAATTTCTTGAATCACAGGGATGACATAACTCCGAATCGTCAGATTTTCCGCGAATGTCTCCGTTTCTACGCGCGATTCTGCCTCTTTTCGATGATCAAAGACAACGTAGTATCCTTCAGTGGCTCCTTCCAATTTGAGATAAGCGGCGAGCTGCTGCTTGCCTGCTTGATAGCGGTTGTTTCCTCTCCAAATCTTTGTTTCGATGATATATTTCCGTTTGTTGTATGTAATGAGGATGTCTATCCTACCGCGTCCTGTTTGGACCTCAATGTACATGCCGCCACCCACGGCCTGGACAAACTGGTCAAGATAAGTAAGAAGGAGATGGCGGCCAACTGACTCCTTAGGGGTTTGAGGCACTTGCAGGATCCGGAAACCGGCACGTGTAATAAAATCTCGGAAGTTATCAAGTAACGGGGCTATAGCAATATGTCCTATGTCGGTGAGATAACCCCGGAAACCCACGCGACTATCTACCGGAAAGTATTCCTCCTCTAATCCGTTTACTGCTGGCTTGAATGCACGCAAAATTCGGTAGAGATAAATCGGATTGGCAATTTCACACATGCCATCAGTCCCTCTGGAGATAACTCCATAACTTGCGAGTTCATTGATATTGTCGTCGTCTATATTGAAAGGCACGCCATCCTCATGCGCGGTAATCCGCATAAGGATTTTTTCAAAGCGCGGGTCTTTTCGGATATTGGTTGTTAGATGCTGGATGTTGGTATTCTGAGTGTGGAGGAGTTGTGCGTGTGCTGTTGTCCAGTGTTCCATCGTAATCGACTCGGTTTTCGGGATGTCCAATTCCTCGGTGAGAATCTGCGCGAATCGGTTGACAAGCACGGGTTGTCCGGCAGTCTGTTTGTGAATAGCAGTGATGACTTCGGCCGCGAATGCTTGACCAACTTCGTCGGTGTATTGGGCAAGGAGTTCTCGCACCTGTTCAAGCGTAAAGTTAGGTAAATGGAATTCCTGCTGAATATTGAAGGGTGAGACAGACCTATCGTAGTTGAGTTGGATGATATTCTTGATACCGACGATGCCGACGCTGTGCGGACATCGCGTCCGCCCCGAAAGATAGATACGGCGTAACGAACGCAGGAACCCCGTAACAGCATCTCGTGGAATAGCATCAAATTCGTCAATAAGAAGGACAACCTTCTGATTTTTTAGAAAACTGGCAAGTTTGCTAAAGAACCTTCTCATTGAAATGTGATCGTTTATCTCCACATTATCCAAGAAGTGTAGGAGGACTTCAGAGGGGCCCTCTTCCTGTCTCTGGAGAACTTCCTCAATTTCTTCACGGATGTCGTTATAGAGACATCTATAAAAATCTGCAGGTGCGGAGTTTTCGTACTCCTCAAAATTCAGTTGAATGGGGAAGTAGGTCGGATCTGCAGTTGTGAGCGTGTCAAGTGCCAGTTGAAAAAAGGTGGTTTTGCCGGTTTGGCGCGGCGCGAAGAGCACAATGTATTTGCCCTGTTTGACGCGGTCAATGAAATCCGCAGTCTCTTCTGTGCGTGGGACAATATAGTTATCCTCAAGATACAAGCGACCTTCGGTCCCAAAACGTCTCATTCCTTTTCTCCGAGGGAAACGCCCCCAATATCTAAGTAATTGTGAGATTTACTATTGCAAGGAGAGAAGCGTTCGCTACGGCACACTGCCTGTTTCATTCCCATCCGTATCGACGGTTTTCAACACGCCACTGCCCACGGAGCTAACACTGAACTGCCCCACGTTTTGCTTAGCCTTGTTAGAGATGGACACAACCCCACCGTGTTCATCGACAGATAACCGCGCCTCGCTTTTGCCATCTTCACTTTGAACGAAAAAGCGCGCACCATTTTCATCAACAGATAGCCGCCCCTCGCCATTTTCACCAGCAACAACAACATCCCCGCCGTGTTTATTGGCAGATACCGATGCCCAGCCGCCTTTACCAAAAACATTAACAATCCCGCCCCCTTCATTACTAACATCTAAAACGAGGACAGGGTGCCCTATTTCATCAATGACTTCAAGCCTCCCACACCTTATCCAGTCCACAAAATCATCTTGTGCATCAACACGCACCTCTTGAAACGGTGTAAAGAGACTCCCCAACAAAAATACGAAGCCACCTAAAACAAAAAACGTGAATCTTTCCAAACTCTTTCTCATTTTTTTCTCCTTTACTTAAGCTGTTTTCGTTTGCTTTGGAGCGACCGCATAACCGCATCTGAATCCGTAGTTTGCAGATTTCCGAGGGCACTAACTTCTTCTATGAGCATTGTCATTTGGATATGATTATCCGTGAGGTGCTCTTCCGCCCTTTCGTAATAGTAGGCAGCCTGCGCTGTTTGACCCTGATTTTCGTTTATGGCGGCGAGGTAGACATAAGCAGCCGCAAGGCGCGGAGAGCGGGTACGATTTTGAATGAACTCCTCGAAAGCAAAGCGAGCCTCGTTGTAACGTCTGTCATCGTAATGAACGCGTCCGATCCGAAACTGTGCTCTATCGGCGAAACTATCCTTATATCCCCCTGCGAGATACCGATCCCGTTCTGGGTATCCGATTGTGGTTTCATAGGCTTGTAGTGCTTCGTTGTAACGGTGCAGGCTGCTATAGAGTTCACCGAGTTGGAAATTTGCCATCATCGCTTGCAGAGTGTTCGGATGCTTTTCGATAACCCATTTGTAAGACTGGATCGCTTCGTTAGGGGCAGAGAGTTGATCCGTATAGACAAGCCCACTGCGGTAGAGTGCCTCAGCGGCATGGATTGAATCTGGGTGATGTTTTGATACTTCTTGATATGCCGCAATTGCCTTTGGATAGTCCTGCAAGGGTTTCCGTTCGTAGATCGTACCGATTTGCAACCGTGCGCGTGCCGCTTCTATAGGGGAAAGTTCTCGGTTTTGAAGCTGCTCACGTAGATTTTCGATGGCTGTAAGTTGTTGCAGTGTGGGGAGTTGTTCCGCCGCTTGTTTTGCTTGAGGGGTATGCGGTGCCCTCGCAATGAGGTTTCGTGCGATATTTAGTGCCTCGGGAAAGTTGCTATCTACAAGCGCAGTCTCCAACCGTCTTAATTCCACTTCCGCCATCTGTTCTGCGAGTTGCTCAATTTTTTTACCAATTTCTGCGCTTACTTCAGGTATACTCTTATCATGCATCGAGATCTGCCCTAAATACCCTGGGTCGAGTTGTGGTAGATAGGCATGAAGGAACGTTTCAAAAGCTTCTATTGCTTTCGGATAGTTCAGACTTTTCTCATAGCAAACGCCTGTCCAATAGAGGACAGCGTGCATATTCCAGAAGTTGGGATATTTCTGTTTCAGTTTCTCAAATATAGGAATCGCTAACGAATACTTCCCAGCTTTACGGTGGATATTTGCCATTTGGAAGAGTGCTTCCGCAGCGAAGTTGCTGGTCGGATAATCGTCGATGACTTTTCTGTATGTTGCCATTGCTCGGGCTGATTCGTTGAGAACAGTATGCCGGACGTGTGCGATGCGCCATCTGGCTTCTGGTGCCCTAATTGCGTTGGGATGCGCTTCCAAAAGTGACTCGTACTCTGCTATCGCCTTTTCGGGTTGATTGAGTTGGGAGGGATTCCGATAGAGTTCAGCTATCTGGAATTGAGCAATAGCAGCAAGGGGTGTGCCTTTGTACTGGATCATAATGCGCTGCTGTTCCCTGAGATCAGCGAGCGCGGTATTAATGTCCCGAATTTTCTGCAAGCCGGTTTTGTGCACAAAGTGTGAGGCTGGGGCAAGTTTAATCAGCCTATCGTAGGTTTGGATGGCATCCTGATAGTTGCCCATGCGGCTATGGACATCGCCTTTTTTGATGATGGCGAGATAGACCTCCTCTGGCGGAAGTCCCTCCTCTTCAAGATTCAGAATTGTGTTGTAAGCCTCAATTGCCTTGGTGTACTGGTGTGTATAATTATAATAGATTTCGCCGATATGGTAGTAGCACCAACTTTTCACTTCAATGACTTTCGTCGATTCGGCAAGTGCTTCAAGTTTCTTGTTGGCTTCCGCATAGCGTCCTGCCTCAACTAAGACGTGCACCTCGTCAAGGTGCGCGTGAGCAAACGGACACAAGAGAAGGATCAGCAGCACGTATGGGAGGAATGTAAACCTACTCCGTGTTTTCATTTTTCTTTTTTTAATTATGGTCTCCTGAGCATCACTCCACTTCATTTGCGGTATGTAATGAAGCAACGCCCAGATTTAATTGTTTAAAGAGAGGTTCTGAAGATGTGCGTCCGCAACCTTCGTCCAATTTGTGCCTTGTGCTTGTTCTTTCATTCGGAGAAGTCGGCTTTCTGTTTCCCAGGCATCATTTCGCAGGTGATGTGTAATCAATGCCTCCTCCAGATTTCGTTGGATGTCCTGCTGACGGTATTGCTCAATCCGAGCGTAAGCAGATTGCGTTTCGGGCAGTTGCAACGTCGGTTCTGGTTGAAATGGGTTTCCAATTAATATGACAGCGGCAATCAAAGCGACGGCGATACTGCTTGCCGCAGCGGTTTTATACCAACCGAAGGGTGACCGGATGTTCGCTATGTGCGAGCGAATGCGTGAAAATAGCGTCTGTTCGTGTCTCGATGCGAGCCGTTTGTACACATTCATTTCAATATCTTGAAGTGCAAGTTCAGGCACGGTTACTTCTGCCTGTGCCTTATCTGTCAGCTGAAGCACAGTGTCGTAGGATTGAACTGCTTCGGTACAGTCCGGACAGTTCTTGAGATGTTCCTTGAAGGGCTCCTCTTCTTCTGGCGACAGAAGTTTGTAAACATAATCAATGGCTTGCCCTTCGGATTTTATACATTTAGGCATAAGTTCTTCTCCTTTCATCCCATACGCCGCTGTCGAGGTTTCAAACCTCGCCAGCGAAGTACGCTGCGTAAGTCTTCTTTTAAATTTCATTGTTTTCCCAGAGGGGGCGTAATAGCGTTTGCAGCCGTTTAACGGCTCGATGAAGGTGAATCTTCACAGTCCCTTCTGCCATATCGAGGGTTTCAGCGACCTCTTTAAGTTGCAAGCCTTCATATCGACTTAGCATAAAGACTGCTTTCTGTTTCGGCGAGAGTTGATCGACTGCCTCGCGGATGATACGCCCGCGTTCCTGATCTTCCAATTGTTTGACCGGGTCACTGTATAAATCGTTCGCAACGAGGTTCGCTTCAGGAACTTCCATGTCTTCCAATGCATAGACGGGGTGTCGCGTTTTTGAACGGTGGTAATCGATAGCGAGATTGGACGCGATTTTGTAAAGCCACGTTGAAAATTTGGCTTTTGGTTGCCAAGTCTCCAGCGCGCGGTACGCCTTAAAAAAGACTTCGATGGTGATATCTTCAGCGTCCTCATAATTTCTGACCGAGCGCAGAAGATACGAGAAAATCTTTGATTTGTAACGTTTCATCAACTCATCAAAGGCGTTTTGGCGACCCGATTGGAACTGAGCGACTAACATTTCATCGTCAATCAATTTGTCCATAATTCCCGACTTTTGACTATCGGTTTGAAAGTTGTGTCTTACCTGCATGCGAGAGGCAGACGATAGCATGCTAAATACTTTCTTAAACGAGAGTCGTTTGAATAAGTTTACAGAATTTGTAGCCCGTTGTCAAGAATTTTCAATTTTTATTCCGGCAGTTCCAAAACATCTGGTTAAAACGCTTGATTTTCAGGTGTAGTTGGTTTAGAATAAATTTGCGTAAGATAAACTGAATAGGACTTACGCAGCGTCCTTTCCTGGCGAGATTTGAAACCTTGCCAGCGGCGTGCGGCCCATAGGGATTAATCAGCAAATTGCCTAAGTCCTACTGAATTAACTAAGTTGTAGGGTGCTGTTTGTATGCTGCAGTCCTACACTAATGGAGGAACTTTTTGTGGCACACACACATACGCATTCCGAAGGGAAGCCTTTGTTTATTCCCGCTTCGGAAACAGCAGCAGGGATGGCACAAGCAGCGGGGAACTTTCTGGACACACTGACACCGACGTTACGCGAAAAGGCAGCACTCCCATTTGACGGAAACGAACGGTTCCGGTGGCACTACATTCCGATTGAAATGTGGGAGCGGGAAGGCGTGTCTCTTAAAGAATTAAACACGAAACAACAGGAAGCAGCGTTCGCGCTCATGGAAAGCGGCTTAAGCGTGAAAGGATACCAGAAAGCCCGCGCCATTATAAATTTGGAGACGACGCTTGGTGAGATTGAGAAAGCCGCTGGGGAAGCGCGACTTATGCGGGACCCAAGTTTATATTTTTTCACTGTGTTCGGCGATCCAACCGGTAATGGTGCGTGGGGATGGCGCGCTGAAGGACACCACGTCTCACTTAACTTTACTGTCGTCAATCGTGAACTCATTTCGCCGAATCCATTTTTCTTTGGGTCAAACCCCGCAGAGGTGCCCGAAGGTGAGAAGAAGGGATTGAGAGTCTTGTCCGCCGAAGAGGATGTGGCACGCCAACTTCTTTCGAGTTTGAATGATACGCAGAAGGGACAAACAATCATAAATGCCGAGGCACCCTCCGATATTTTAACGCGTGATGTGCCTAAGGTTGAGTTTGAGGCTGTTGAAGGATTAGCCGCAGAATCTATGGAGACACATCAGCGTCAACTCTTGATGGATCTCGTCCATGAATACATTGACCGTCTCCCTGACGAAATCGCACAGATTGAGCTGCGCAAACTACGCGAGGGAAGCGTCAACGATATTCATTTCGCATGGGCAGGCGATGAAGCACCGAAGACACCGCACTATTATAGGTTGCACGGTCCGTTTTTCTTCGTTGAGTACGACAACACGCAGAACAATGCGAACCATATTCATTCCGTGTGGCGGCACATTGCGGATGATTTTGGTGTCGATCTGCTCCGCTTACACTATAACAAATCGGACCATCATGGCCATGATCATTAGGTTAATCTAAGGGAATAAAAAAGCCTCCAAAAATTTTGGAGGCTTTTTTTTAGACTTGTCCTGTTAGCGGATGGATTTCAATTTACCCCATGTCGTCGCTAACTTATCAGCTGCCTCAACGGCGAGGACTTCATCGGTAAGGGTAACCAGCCCTGTGTGTTCCGAATTTTTTCCGAAGACGATAGAGTGGGTGTACCATCCGCTCCATCCCTTTTGACCCTCTTGTCCTGCGGCTTTATCGCCGTCATTGACACAGATGCCGAGACCGAATTTAAACCCATCACTGAATTTATCGCCTTTTACTTGCAATTCTTCAGCAGTGAATCTAAGTTCATAGTAGGTCTTCTTTTCACCTTCGTTGCGGACAACGGCGATGTCGTCGCCAGGGACGACACCTGCACCGCCTGGCTTTTCATTTAAAGCCCCGGGAAGTATATCCTTTCCTTTGTCATCTAAGCCGATATTGTAGAGCCACATCTGCAGCCCGGCACTCCGTTTGCCACTCATTTCAAAAGCGAGTTGTGCGCCGTCGCCGTTCCATGCTGCGGCTGCTGCATGTTCGTGCTCGTCATCCGTAACAATAAGCGCGAGATAGACGGCTTTTGAATCCCATACGATCATGAAACAGGTTTCGTGATCCTTAGCACCGTTCCATTTTCCGCCCCCGTGTTCCTGAAAGACATTGCCATTGTACTCGACACCGCAGAAAGGTTTTCCATCGGTGCCTTTGACAGTATCAAGGACACCGTCCCATTCACCAAGGTCACCATCGATTTTAACATCAACTCCTGTGAGGGCTTTATACTCGTCATGGGTTTTACTTCGCCACTGGGCATCTGCTATGGTGCTTGCGAACAGCACGAATAGGGTTATCGCAGTCAAAACACGTTTTTCCATTTTTCTTTCTCCTCGGTTACCGATTACCAATGATTTTGCCTGCATCGTCACTGCCCAAACAGAAAATATATCGATCGCTTGAACCGATATAGAGCAGTCCATTGGCAATCGCGGGTGATGAATAAAGTTCTATATTTCGGGTAACAATTCTCGTATTAAATTCCCACTGTACCTCTCCGTCGTCAATAGAGAGGGCATAGATATATCCGTTTTTTGTTGCGGCATAGACGGTGTCCATCGTCACAGCCGGTGAAGAGACGACGGGTCCACCAAGATGCGTTTTCCAGTTGAGTTTTCCGTCTGTTGATTGGAGAGAATAGACGTATCCATCGCGCGAACCGAAGGTGACGGAACCGTCCTGAACAGCAATCGCTGTCATGACGGCATCCTCTGCCTCATGCTCCCATACGATGTCGCCAGTTTCTGGGTCAAGCGCGACGACCTTACCGGCGGGGATGGGCGCGCTCTCCGAAAAATTGCCTCTCCCAAGCCCGAAAAAGACGAGATTTTCATCGGTACTTGGACTGCCCCACACGGGATACGGCATCTGCTTCGACCATGCTTCAGCCCCTGTTTGGGCATCAACAGCGTAGATCCGATAATCCCCATAGCCTGTGCCGAAGTAAACCTTGTCTTTATGCACGACAGGGGACATGTCCGCATGAATGTCTTTGTAGTGCCATATCGCTTGCCCTTCCAATGCATCGATACAATAGACACCATCCGCTCCAGCTGTGAAGTAGAGTTTGCCTTGGCTGATAAAGGGGGTTGATTCAACATGGCTTGCTGTCTGGAAGGACCAAATAAGTTCACCGGTTTTCGCGTCAAGGCATCGGAGGCGGCAATCGCTATCTTGGTGATAACCTTCACCGATATAAACCCTACCACCAGCGACAGCAGGGGATGAAAAGATTGGGATAGATGAAGCGTGTCGCCAGAGTACCTTCTGTGTTTCTGTATCAATACAGTAGGTTGCTCCACCGAGCGAAAATATTGAACCGTGTGACGATCCAATGTAGAGGCGATTCCCAACAATTGCTGGCGACGAAGAAAAGTCAACCGCCATAGCTTCTTCCTCTCTGAAAACCCATGCCGGTGTTCCATTTGTTGGACCGGGGAGTGGGTCTACGCGTCCTGTCCGATTTTTTCCGCCTCGGAAGGTTCCCCATGTCTTATTGCCTTGTGTGCTCCCAGTACCCGTATTTTGAACCGTTGCTTCAAGGGACTGTGTCATCGGGTTCGTCGCCATCCTGATCAGACTGTAGGTGCCCCATAGGAATCCCACGAGGACAATTACACTAAAAATAGAGGTGGTAACCTTGTGAGCAATAGCGAAGTCACGGAACTTGTAGAAAAACATTTTGGTCGTGTCCCGCGCAAACACGAGGGCAGTGATGAGCGCGACCCCAACAAAGGCGAGAATCTGTGGAACAATGCTCAAAAGTGCCGTGAGAGGTCCCAGCAGCTGCGGGATAACCGCATGTGCTGGATTTGCAGAAGCCAAAAAAACAAGAGGGAGGCTTACTATGAGCAGCAATTTTGTATTGGCTTTCGGTTTTCGGCTTTCGGCTTTCAGCGGAATGGTTGTTGATTGTCGGCTTTTGAAAACCTCCAGCAAAGAGGTTTTCTTTCTGACTGCTGACTGCCAGTTTAATTCTGCTTTTCTCATCTGTGGTTACCTCGCGTATTACTTGGACGCTTCCAAAAATCCTGTGGCGAAATGCACCAAGTTCTCAAGCATCCGACGATTTTTGGAGACTTGTGCGCTCCTATCGTTGCGGAGACTGGTGACGAGATACATTCCTTTTCCGTATTTCAGTTTGGCGACGACAATTTCTTTTCCGTTGTTGGTCGTTGCCAGTACTTGATATTTTTCGTTCCATCCGTTCCATGTATCATCAAGCGCGAGTTGTCCGGATCGGATACGATTGGGTGCCTTAAAGAGGTCGCCTGCATGGTTCGTCGGTTTGAAGTCATTTCGGTGTGGGCTTTCTACACCGTTGAGGGCTTCAGGGAGCCACCCTGTCTCACATGGACGGTCGTCATCGCTATCCTGTCCAGAGGAAATGACTATGCCGCCGTTCTTTACAAATTCTTTGATCTTTCTCTCTTGTTCCCTGTTGAGTCGGTATCTGCCTTCGGAGAGTGCACGGAAACCGAGCCATAGGATGTCTGCTTCACGGAGTGTTGGTAAATTTCGGTCAGTTGTTGCGTGATAAACAAAACCAAAATCCGCTACAGCGTCAAGTTCAGCGATAGCACGCGGTTCCGACTCATATCTGTCTGTTTTGAGTAATAGGAGTTGAAGGGCATCTCCACTAAGCAGCGTACGCAATTCTTCTTGAAAATCCTGTGTTGAATCGCGTCTTGAGACTTTGTCATTATTGAGGTATTTTTCAGTGTGTGTAAATAGCCACCACCCCCATTCGTTTCGCTGTTTTGTGGTTTGGGTTTGAAACCATTTCCCGCTTATGTGTGCGAGGCTATCAATGCGTCTGCCTTCTTGGAGATAAAAGATGATAATCGGCGCGTCCTGCTTTATAAGGCGCATTGCCTCTTCTCTGTGATCCACTCTTCCTTTGTAGACATCAAGTCGAATCTTAATCTCCTGAAATTCACTGGTGCCTTTGAGATTTTCTTCGACCTTGACTTTCGCTGTTTTTCGTTTGGTGTTAACCTCGCTAACGGTTCCGAATACGACATTGGTGCTTTCGGAAACGATTTGTCTGACGGTGTATCGTTTCGCTATGTAACCCTCTGCAGGGACCTGGGTCAACATGAGGGCACTCGCAACAAGGACGCTAAACAGGGAGCCAGGTTTCCAAATAGTGCGTAATTTGCAATTTAAGATTGATGTTCGCATTGAATTTTCCTCCTGTGTTCATCGTCGTAATCATTATTGTGCTTTTCCTCTCGCGGCGATCTCCCAAACGGATTCAACGATCCCGTTACGGATGCCGTAATACCTGTCGTGAAGATTCACTGTCGTACAACAGTGGGATGGTAAAATTTCGATTTTATCTCCCGGTGTGAGGGGAACGTTTACATCGGATACTTGCATCTTTCCATGCTCCTCGGAAAGCCCGGTCATCTCTACGCTATTTACACCAATGGGTTGCGGAATACCGAACTCTTTTGCGAGGACTTTCAAGCCTGTATCCACGATCATTCGATCAGGGGCTGGACGACTCACGACGGTTGCCAAAACCGACAACGAGCAGTCGAACTGTTCGCCAACACCTTCTACATTTCCGTAGGTAGAATCCATGAAGACGTAAGAGCCTGCTTGAACTTCTGTCATTTCAGGGATACTTCCTGTGATATTGAAGGTGCCAGTGCCGCCACCGCTCATGATGGCAACCTCTACGCCATGCTTTTCGAGATAGTGTTTCGCGTCCACCAAACGTTGCATGGCTTCCCGTGCTGCAGCATCCCGTTTCGCTCGGTCTGGATTCGCGACAGTGTGCCCTTCATAGCCCATTAAGCCTTCAAACTTCAGGTTTGGGCTTTGGCGTATCTGCTCTGCCAGTTCCAATGCCGGTTTGCCGGATTCAACCCCGCACCGATCCATGCCAATGTTCACTTCTACCAACATTCTGATAGTTGCATCTTTGGCGACTGCTGCCTCAGAAATAGCCTGCACATTCTGCGGACTATCGACGGCGACCATAATCTCCGAATGCCTCGCGAGGTTGATAAGGCGCGCAATCTTCTGTGCCCCGACAACTTGATTGGCGATCAGCACGTCTCGAATACCAGCGTGGATGGCAGCTTCTGCCTCACCGAGTTTCGCACAGGTAACGCCGATGGCACCCGCTGCGATCTGTTTATGGGTGATAATCGGCGTTTTGTGTGTCTTCATGTGAGGTCTCAGCGACGCGTTCACCGTGCTGAAGTAGTCCGCCATCGTCTGTATATTGGCTTCCATTTTGTCTAAGTCAATCAACAGTGCCGGTGTGTCTAATTCAGTTTTGTGCATGCCGATGAAGGGTTCGGTCCTGTTGTTCATTGTGCTGTATCTCCTAAAGTTGCTTAACGGGGTTTGACAACGTGCCGAACCCGTCGATTTCTATCTGGACGATGTCGCCTGCAGCGAGCGGCAGATCGTTCGGAACGATAATACCGGTACCCGTAGAAACGACGGTGCCAAATGGAATTGGATTATCACGCATCAAGAACTCGGTGAGTTCTTCAAATTTCCAGTTGATCTGAGATGTATTGACATCACCTTGATAGAGTGTGTCTCCATCGCGAAGGACGGTGCACTGCATGTCCAGATTATATGGATCGTCTATTTCCGATGGTGTGACAAGCATAGGACCGAGTGCACAGCACCCGTAAAAGACTTTAGATTGGGGGAGGTAGAGAGGATTATCGCGTTCAATGTCCCACGCAGATACGTCATTACAGAGGGTGTATCCGATGATCTCTCCGTCTCTGCCGAGGATGTAGGCGAGTTCTGGTTCGGTTGCTGTTAGAGTGGAATCGCTCCGAATGCCAATAAAACCGTTCGGTCCGACGCAGCGTGACGGTGTCGCTTTGAAGAATATTTCAGGCCGGTCGGCGTAATAGACGCGGCTGTAAATATCCTGCTCGCTGTCGTCGTCGCGCATATCTGCACTTCGTTTGTAGGTTACGCCGCACCCCCAAACCTCAGGAGAATCGATCGGAAATAGAAGATGTGGGGTATTTTCGTCAGGGGCAACATCTAATTTCTTAAGCGTGAGCCCCTCAGGTTCAGTAGAGGCATTTCCCGCATCTGGAAGGGTACCGAGTTGAATCGGTGAAGGCGTTGCCACTTTCTCTTGGATGTCGGCAAGTATGACACCGATGCTCACCTGTTCCCTGTCTGCGAGTTCCAAGACTTCTAATACACCCGGTGATTCTTCGCTGGTTACGTCGATCACTTCCTCATCGCGGGTGACAATCCCAACCCGCTTCCCTAAGTTAGGTAGGTGAAATTGAATTAGTTTCATATTTTTTAATTTTCCTTGCGGTTCGGTGAGAAGGGTTTGGGCAAGATCGTTCTTCTCCATATACCCGCTTTCCACTTCGTTCCAAGTTTCGCGCTCCTGTTTTCAATTTAGGAAAATTCGAGTTCTGCCCACGCCTTAGCGTCTTTGACGATCGCGTCCGGTGTCCGTTGCGAACTCAGTAAATGTCCTTGTGTTGTCCGAAGCGTCGGTTGTCTGGCATCTTGATAGCGCCAATCTAAGCTCCAGCGTATGTATTCAGTGCGGTTCGGCAAACCGCGGTGAAATAAGAGATTACTGAAAATAACGACATCTCCCGGCTCAATCTCAATACGAACCGCGTCTCCTTCAACTGGCTTGATATAATCATCATGGATGCGGAGATAGTATTCGTCCTTTTCATGTGGGACAACGCCCCACTTGTGGCTCTGTGGAATGAATTCCATACACCCGTTTTCAACGTTGACGGGTACTAAAGGTGTCCAGACGTTCATCATTCGTAAGACATCTGCTTCTTTTGAAGTATAACCAGCATCTTGATGCCATAGAACCTCTGTTCGCTTGTTTGCGGGTAGCTTTGGACGAACAGAGTAGTTCGGGTACAATCGTATTTCTGGACCGAGGATGATACCAGCGAGTTCAAGTAGGATAGGATGGGCGAACATGCCGAAAAACCCTTCCCGATGCAGTTCAGGACGAAAGATCGTCGGATTTTCATCTGGGTAATTTTCGTAGAGCTGAATCAGGCGGGTTTTGAAAGGAGAATCGGGATATGTATTCGTCAGTTTTCCTTCGGCAGACCGCTGCAACGCGAGTTCAGCGACTAACGCTTCGCATTCGTATTCGACAGCATCAAGCGTTTCCTGCTCCAAAATGCCGCGCAGAATAGCGAACCCATTTTCATTGAAGTTCCTGATAACTGCTTCCATTTCTATATTCTCTGTGCGGCACCGTTCGCGTTGCGCGATATACCTTTTCTCGCGTTTTAGTTTCCAGCGGGGACTAAGCCAGCTTCTACAAGAGCCGCGACGACTGCATGTGCGGATTCTTCAAGGGAGAGTTCCGCTGTATTCACCGTAACTTCGGGGGTGACAGGCGGTTCGTAAGGTGCACTGATGCCGGTAAACTCCTTAATCTCTCCAGCACGCGCTTTTTTGTATAAGCCCTTCGTGTCGCGTTCTTCACAGACTTCAAGCGGACAGTCGACAAAAACTTCAACGAACCTGCCTTCAGCAATGAGTTCTCTTGCCTGATCCCTGTCGGCGCGATAAGGTGAGATGAAGGCTGTCATAACAATGGTTCCTGCATCCGCAAAGAGTTTCGCCACTTCACCGATACGCCGGATATTTTCTTCGCGGTCTTCGGGTGAGAAACCCAAATTCTTGTTCAGTCCGTGTCGGACATTATCGCCATCCAAGACGTAGGTGTGGTGCCGCTGTTGGTGTAATAGTTGTTCGACTGCGTTCGCTAACGTCGATTTCCCTGAACCCGAAAGACCTGTAAACCAAATCACACAGCCTTTCTGATTCAGCAATTTTTCTCTGTCTTCTACCGTGACAATCGCATCGTGCCACGTAATGTTGGTTGCTTTCTGTTGAGCCAATCGATTATTCCTCACATATTAAATAAAGTCAAAAAATTGAGGCTTCCAAGTCTGCCTCTATCATCAAATCTAATTATATTATTATTATACGCGCGGATATCAAATAATGTCAACCTAAATGTAGGATTATTTCGTTTTCCACACTTCAAGTCCGTCCGTTCGTAGTAGGCCAATTTATTGCCCGTTATACATACCTTTAGAACGTGCGATGAATGCATTACTACAAACATATTTACTTGTAAGACGAAGTTTATTGCCTATCAATGGGAACTAAATCTAATTCGGTGGGTTTTCAGTGATGTGTATAGTTTGATTTACGGGACTGTCTGAAAAATCGAGCGTTTGGGTGTGTCCTCTTTGCCATTTTACTTTGATAGATTGTATTGTTTCTTGTGTGCCAATACCGAAGAGGAGGCTGAGTTTGCTACCGGAGGCGTAGCTTCCACCGCAAATCACTTCTCTGAACTGCGTTGTTTCATTGGTCTGTAACCACACTTTCGCCCCGATACCGTCGCGATTGCCTTCGGTCCCGACGAGTCGGATTTTCACCCAGTTGTGTGTTTGGGAATCGTTTCGCAGTAACACAGGAGTCTCACCGCAACGTGTAACGAGAATATCCATTGTTCCGTCGTTGTTATAATCGCCGATGGCTACACCGCGCGCGACAACCGGATGCTTGAAAAATGGACCGGCTGTTTCAGATACGTTTTTGAATTGTCCATCTCCTGTGTTCTTAAAAATCTGACACTTCTGTTTGTAGGAGAGCGACGGCGTAATATCCGATACGTTGTCCCACACATGCCCGTTCGCCACGAAAAGGTCAAGCGTGCCGTCGTTGTCTGCGTCGAGAAACTGGGTGCCGAAACCGAGTTGTGAAAAACTTGAATCGGCAAGTCCCGCTTCAAAGGTGGTCATCGTGTAGAAACTGTCGCCGTTGTTTTGAAAGAGGCTATTAACTTCCAAAGAAAAGTTTGTAATGAAGAGGTCGGACACGCCATCGTTATCGTAATCACCGGAGGCGATCCCCATGCTGGCGGTTGCACGTCCTTCTGAGTTGTAGGCGATCCCCACTGTGATGGCGACCTCTGTAAACGTACCATTTCTGTTGTTGCGATAAAGAAAATCGGGGACAGCGTCATTGGCAACGAAAATATCGGGATAACGGTCGTTGTTATAGTCTGTAAAGAGCACCCCTAACCCTTTACCAGTGTTGTGAACGCCTGCACGGGTTGTAACGTCCGTGAAAGTGCCATCGCCGTTGTTTCGATAAAGCGTATCACGGGCACCCGGATATTCGTGTGGACCACAGTAGATATGAACCCCTTCCAGAAAGCAGGCGTGGGCGGTTTCAAGTTGATAATCCAGATAGTTTGCTACATAGAGGTCAAGATGCCCGTCAAGGTCGAAATCACCGAAGGAAGCACTGACACTCCAATTGCCGTCACCAACACCTGCGAGCGATGTAACGTCCCTGAAGGTGCCGTCACCGTTGTTCCGGTATAACTGATTTTTTCCGAAATTGGTGAGGTAGAGGTCAGCGTCGCCATCGTTGTCATAATCTGCAGCGAGACATCCCATCCCATAACCCTGATTTTGTTGAAGTCCTGCGTCTGCTGTGACATCGACAAATGTTCCATCTCCCTGATTGCGATAGAGGGCATTCGTATGGTCAGGGTGTCTGTAGGGCTGTGGTGGTCCACTGAGAGTACCACTATTGACGAGATAGACGTCGAGATGCCCATCGTTGTCGTAGTCGAAAAAGAGCCCACCGGACCCCATCGTTTCTGGGAGGTATTTCTGTTCGGATGCGCCGTTGATATGTTTGAAATGGATACCGGCTTGCTGCGTCTGATCTGTAAAATAGAGTATTGTTTCAGCCGCGGACGGTATCACGGTGCAGCCGATAAGTATCAGGCAGGTGAATAGGAGGATTTCTGTCTTGACACTCAGCGAGAAATAACAGTCGTTTTTCAATGTTTCCGTATATCCCGCGTTGTTGGTAGCCGTTAGTTTTTAAAAAATAAAGGCACCCAGCAAGTGGATGCCTTTAAGTGTTTGTTCTACTTAGAATCCGCCTTTGAGTGCCCCCCAAGTTGTCGTAAGTTTGTTTTGGGGTTCAACAGCAGTCTGCGGATCGGTTTCATTCGGATCGAATTCGACATCCGTTGTCGCGAAAATTTTGTCGATATATGTGCCATCTTCGCGATGCGCGATGTGCAATGTGTGATCTCCATCATCCAGTTCCACAGGAACCGGATCGTCGCCGTGCTGGATAAGTTCAGTCCCTTCAAAGGGACCGTCGCGCGTATTCAATCGGAACCAGACCCAATCAGTCGTATAGTTTTCCCTGAGTTCCCCTACTTCAAAGAAATCCCAGATATTCATGGTGGCATCGTTGGTAGAAGCAACATCGCCATCGGCGGCATCGAGTGCCCAGTAACAGGAGTTATCAGCAACTGAAGGCGCAATCACGCGTCCCCAGAAATGCCAATCGTCTGCATCAACCGAGAATTCATATTTTACCCAGTCACCGCCATCGTTTCCAGTCCCGTTAGCTGAACCGATGAAAGCACCACCGGACGCTTCGGCGACGGTGTAATCGTCTACGCCTTCACCTGCGTTGCCCGGTTGATCGGACGGGACTTCAAATATTTCAAATTTCGTGCCGTTTGAATCGTTAAAGTCTTCCGCTTCCCAACTGATATATTTTTGTGCGAATGCGGGCGAAACAATAAGGATCAACATTGTTAGTAGGATGATAGTTCGCATTAACAACAAACCTCCTTAAAAAGTAGATTAAAAACCATTATAACAGATTGCAGAAAAAAGTGCTACTTTTTTCTACATTTTACATAAAGGGACGCAAATATCAAGCAGAGACAAACTATACTTTCGTGAAACGATTTGAAGATCATTTCTACTGTTGTAGAACGCAGCGTGCATTCTCTAAGTTACATCAGTGCGTCTTCGACTTCTTCAGGGAGTTCGACTGTACTTGGGTCAACATCAATCGGATACTCAGTGCCGTACGCTTCTACAAGGTCATCAAAAGTGACGTTATCTACACGCTCAAGATCATCACCCGGATAAACAAGCCAGACCCCGTAGCAGCTGTCGCAACTGACGATATCTGTGTCGTTTTGTTCAATCGGGAACTGCGTCAACGGATTATTACAGTCAGGACAAGGTAGCATATACGTTCCTCTTCGGAGTCGTCTTGATCACAAGATCGATTGCTAAGGGTTAATCGGCGGCAGGGGCAAAAGTTTCTGGATTTTCCGCCGCTGCTTCGTAATCATCAATCAGTTGGGTAACGGTTGGGTTATCGCCGCAAAGTGGGCAATTTTCATCTCGGTTAATTTTCATCTCGCGATAGCTCATGCTGAGTGCGTCATAGAGGATGAGCCTGCCGATAAGGGGTTCGCCGATACCGATAATGTATTTAATCGCTTCGGTTGCCATCATGACACCAATTACGCCTGGGAGCACGCCCAGGACACCGGCTTCACTTCAGCTGGGCACCATACCTGGGGGCGGCGGTGTCGGGTACATGCATCGGTAGCAGGGTCCCTCGTGCGGTTTAAAGAGTGATACCTGTCCCTCAAATTGGAAAATACTGCCGTGAACGATGGGTTTATTCATTAACACAGCGGCATCGTTGACAAGGAAGCGGGTGGCGAAATTATCGCATCCATCGACAATCAGATCGTATTCCGAAAAGATTTCTTCAACGTTATCAGCAGTCAAACGGAGGTTGTACGGTGTGATGTCGATGTCAGGGTTTAGCGACTTGATTGTCGTCGTTGCTGATTGAACCTTCGGAGTGCCGACTGCTTCTGTCCGGTGGAGTATCTGACGCTGTAGATTGCTTAACTCTACGACATCGGAATCGATAATACCCATGTGCCCGACACCAGCAGCACCGAGGTACACCCCTGCGGGCGAGCCTAAGCCGCCTGCGCCGACGAGTAGCACTTTAGCATCCAATAGTTTCGCTTGTCCCTGTTCTCCGACTTCAGTGAGCATAAAGTGTCGACTGTAACGGTCGAGCTGCTCGTGCGACATCGGTTTATCTTGTTCGGTCGGGAAACCCGCCGCTGTCCAATCGCGGTATCCGCCAGCAAGGGAGACGGTGTCCGTGTAACCCATCTCACGAAGCGACTTAGCCGCGAGGAGAGAACGAAGTCCCGCCGCACAGTAGACAACGACCTTTTGGTCGCGATCCGGAATATAGTTTTCAACCGAGAATTCCAGCATGCCGCGTGTGACATGAACTGCGTTAGGGATATAACCGGCGCGATATTCGTCTTCATCACGCACATCCAGTAACACGAAATCGCTGTCTTTTTCCTGTTCGGCTTTTACGTCGTTGATGGTTACCTCTGGGATTTCTGTTTTGGCTTCCTCAACGATTTGCCTGTAGGATTTCATAAGATTTTCTCCTGCAGAGAGGGAATATGTAAGGTCTGGGCTTTCATATTCTTGTTTCATGGATTTTAGTCTTTTGCGTTTGCAAGATTATATCATAGGCGCGTGATATTGTCAACCCTTTATTTTTTTAATTCTCTTATAGGAGGCGGGAAATCCGCTAATTTTGTAAACCCTGATTCTGACAATTAAATTATCCATAAGTATCGGGGTTACAAACCCCTCCTACAAGAATGATTCGTGACAATTATTGACAATGGATTGTAGACACGCTAAAATAAATGTGGACCTGCGAGATCCATCCCATAGATTCATACATCACCGCCTAAAGACGTGAACACATCATCACGCAATGAGGAGTTATCAATGTTCAACGCAAATCCCTTCCGCCAACCCGGACAGTGGTACCGAGGAAATACACATAGTCATAGCACAGAATCCGACGGTCAACTTTCCATGTCAGATCGATTCGCAGCGTACCGTGAAGCAGGCTACGATTTTTTAGTCCTAACAGATCATCGTAAGGTTAATGACGTGAGCACTTACAGCACGTCGGACTTTCTGGCGATATCAGGAAGCGAAGTGCATCCTGAAAACCCTTACGGCGGTGCGACGTATCATTTTGTAGCGATTAATATCCATGAAACAATCAATTGCGCAAAGATGCCCCCGAACGCAGTGCTTGATGAGATTAAGGCGCAGGGCGGCGAAGCTGTTTTATGTCATCCGTACTGGTCTGGACACACAATTGCAGATTATCTACCGTTGCGGGGTTATTTCGCGATTGAAGTCTATAACGATGGCTGTATGGAGATCGGCAAAGGATTTTCAGAACAAGCGTGGGACGATTTGCTGGATAGAGGCGGACCCGTTCTCGGCATCGCTTCTGATGATTCACACGGCACCGATCACGATTGCTTCCACGGATGGATTATGGTCAAAGCAGAGGAACTGACCATTGAGCGTATCATGGAAGCACTCAGGACAGGCGCGTTCTATTCTACACTTGGACCCAAAATTGAGGATATGATATTAGAGGATAACGAGTTAACGGTTAAGTGTTCGCCAGCACAATCAATTGTTTTTAAGGCACAATGCAGTCGGGGTCAACGAATCCTACCACCCAACGGTGAACTCTTAACGGAGGCGACCTATAACATTCCAGAAAGTGTCAAGTATATTCGGGTTGAAATAACCGACGAAACTGGTAAAAAAGCCTGGTCGAATCCGTTTTTTTTCTAAGGTAAGTAGGACTATTTATTTTTGGTTTTTTGTCCAAAGAGCCCTAAATCCCCTTATCAGGGGACTTTCCGCATATTTCACGGGAAAACTGAATGACTCTGTGAAATTTGAGCAATTATTGACAAGCGGATTTTGGATATGCTAAAATAGATATGGACGCGTGAAGTCCACCCAGTGGAGTAATGTATCATCCCTAAAGACGTGAACACATCATCACGGAACAAGGAGCAACCAATGTTCAACGCAAATCCTTTCCGCCAACCGGGGCAATGGTATCGAGGGAATACACATAGCCATAGTACAGAATCCGATGGACAACTTTCCATGTCGGACCGGTTCGCAGCGTATCGTGAAGCAGACTACGATTTCTTAGTCCTAACAGATCATCGTAAGGTAAACGATGTGAGTGCTTACAGCACATCAGATTTTTTGGCAATATCCGGCAGTGAAGTACATCCATCAAACCCTTATGGCGGTGCGACGTATCATTTTGTAGCGATTAACATTCATGAGACGATCAATTGCGCGAAGATGCACCCGAACGCAGTGCTTGATGAGATTAAAGCGCAGGGGGGTGAAGCCGTTTTGTGTCATCCCTATTGGTCCGGACACACGATTACGGATTATCTGCCGTTACGCGGGTACTTCGCCATTGAGGTCTACAATGACACGTGTATGGGCATCGGCAAAGGTTTCTCGGAACAGGCATGGGATGACTTGCTGGATAGAGGTGGACCTGTTCTGGGCATCGCTTCGGACGATGCACACGGAACCGAACACGACTGCTTTCACGGGTGGATTATGGTGAAAGCCGAAGAGTTGACGATTGAGAGCATCATGAAAGCGTTCCGAACAGGCGCGTTCTATTCTACACTCGGACCCGAAATTGAAGATATGGCGTTAGAGGATAACGAGTTAACGGTTAAGTGTTCGCCAGCACAATCGATTGTTTTTAAAGCGGAGTGTAGTCGCGGTCGGCGGATTCTCCCATCAGACGGTGAGCTCTTGACAGAGGCGACCTATAGCATTCCGAACGGTGCAAAATATGTTCGTGTTGAAGTGACAGATGAAACCGGTAAAAAAGCCTGGTCGAACCCGTTCTTTTTCTAAGGCAAAACCTTGACGTTTTCGTTGGTGCTGTAATGGAAAATATTCTGGTGTGCCAAACAGGCGGTTGGATCGGTGATATGGTGCTGCTGACACCCGCGTTGCGTGCCTTGAAGCAGGCCTATCCCGAATCCCGTCTCGAACTCCTCTTACGTCCACGCGTCGCAGATTTGATGGAGACCCATCCTTATGTTGACGCTTGCATTGTTGATGACAAGACGAGGGGACGGTACCGATCGATAGTGAGGTCGGTATGGCAGATACGTGATAGGGCTTTTGACGCTGCTGTTGTATTGCATCCGACTTCGCTCCGAAACGCGCTCCTGCCGTTTCTCGCACGCGTACCAATTCGCGTAGGGACGAGTGTTGGTGGGCGTGGAATGCTGCTGACGACATCCTTCAAAGACGATACGACCGTCCATGAGGTGCGTCGATATCTACGGGTGCTGCAGCTACTGGATGTTGACGCTGTTTCGGATGTTTTAGAATTTTGGCACACAGATACTGACCGTCAGTTTGTTGAACGTCTCTTGGATCGTGAGGGGGTATCGCCGCAGGATCGGCTGATTGCCGTCAATCTCGGCACAACGTGGAAGACAAAACAGTGGGATGTGGCGAATTTCGCCGAGGTCATCCGACAGATCGGGTATCTCGCACCAGAGACCAGAATTGTATTAACTGGATCACCTGCGGAGGAGTCGTTCACGGAAGGCGTGTCTGCATCACTCCCGATAGTTAATCTTGTCGGCAAGACATCAATTCTACAACTCGGTGCGTTATTAGAAAGGTGTGAGGTGTGTTTGACGTGTGATAGCGGGCCCATGCACATCGCTGCAGCGGTTGGGACACCGACGGTCGCACTCTTCGGTCCAACCGATCCGGTGCGGCATCGTCCTTACAGTAGTGGGCATGAAGTCATTGAGAAATCCGTCTCGTGTCGTCCGTGCTATAAACGTACCTGTCAGCGAACAGATGTACCTTATCTTTGCATGAAGGAAATTAGTATCGGTGAAGTCGTAAATGCATTGGAGATAAAATTACATCACAAGACAGATGTTACCTAACCTCAAAATTACGAAAAGGAACACTGAATGAAGGATATCCGCGCACTAATATTTGATTTCGGCGGAACCTTAGATGGAAACGGTATCCATTGGTTGGAGCGAACGTATCAGTTTATCGAAGAGCGGCATCCAGAAATTACGCGTGAAGCGTTTGACGAGGCCGATAGAGCGACGATAACAGAATTCGCACTCGGTGATTCGTCTATTGAGTGGTCGTACCAAGACGGTTCAATGCTACCGATCGGTGCAGTTGCGTCTGAACATGCGGCGCGTTGTTCGTTGCAAGAGACTGCCGATGCGATTGCAGCGGGGATTTACCAACGGCTCGGGTTGAGCGAGAAAATGAAAGACGAGTACGTTGAGTGGTTTTGCGCGGGTGCCGCTGAGATCCTCGCAGCAAATCGTCAGTGGCTCGAAACGCTTTACGGCACCTATCACCTCGCTGTGATTAGTAATAATTTTGGGAATACTCGCGGTTGGTGTGATGAATATGGACTCACGCCTTTGCTTGAGGTGATTGTAGATTCAACTGTTTTAGGGATAGCAAAGCCGGACGCTCGCATTTTTGAAGCGGCATTGTCGGAATTGAAGGTTGCGCCTGCACATGCCATCTACGTTGGAGATAGTTACTCCGCAGATATGGTTGGCGGCAAGAATGCGGGGATGTGGACAGCGTGGCTCGTTGGCGATCAATCCAAAACGTGCCCGGATCCGTCCATGGTGGATGTGCAACTCTCTCATCTACACGAATTGACCGATTTTTTGGATGTGAAATAGAGTTTTTGGAAGGTGATGGGCAGAAATCACGTTCTGCCCATCGGATTAGGATTGCGGGAATAAGCGTGTATCGCTACATTTCTCGGTGAAGCGCGATAACTTTACCGAGTATTATCACGTCATTCGTGTTGAAGACGCTCGGTTCAATCGTCGGATTTTCCGGTTGTAACCGGACTTGATTGCCGTCAACGAAGAAGCGTTTCACTGTTGCTTCGTCTTCAACCATTGCTACGACAATATCGCCCGGGTCGGCGTCAGGCTGCCTTCTAACAATCACAAAGTCACCTTCCATGATTCCAACGCCGATCATGCTTGAACCGATGATACGAAGTGCGAAGCACTCGTGATCGTTTAGCATGCGGGTCGGCATCGGGAGGGTCCCTTCAATATTCTGTGATGCGAGGAGGGGGGTACCTGCTGCTACGCGCCCAAAAATCGGGATCTCCGTAATATCGCGTTGCGTTTCCGACAAAACTGGGTTTGCATTTTGTCCTTCTAACCATTTACTGGTTGCGAGTTTCGGGTCCGCTTCCTTCAATATGGAAATCGCGCGTGGCTTGCCATCTTCCCGTTCGATATACTTCTTCTTCTCGAGGGCATTGAGATGATCATGCGCAGCCTTTTCAGAGAAGCCGAATTCGCTACCAATCTCGCGTATCGTGGGTGGATAGCCCTCTTTGATACGCCGCTGGATATAGCTAAAAATCTCGCGTTGTCTATCGGTCAAATTCTTTGCCATGAATTGATCTCCCGTAGTGAATATCAGTTTATATTTATATATTATCCTATATTTAGTTTAAAAATGCAAGAAAAAAATCAAATATTTTCTGTCGGCATGTTCGCGTGTCCTACAATCAGAAAATTGAAACCGAACAGCGCTATTAACGTCTTAATTAGAGGAAAATTTACAAAATGCGAAGGCTAAATCTTATTACACATTTTTTCGCGAAGCACCGCGTTGCTTTTCGTTATGCCTGTCTGTTCATTGCTTTCGTTATCGGAACCGTGGGTGTAAGTTTAGCGAGAGAGAAAACAGAGAAGGTGAAGCTTGATACCATCGTTGCAGATTTTACGCGCAAGGATGCTGATGGCGAATCTCATACCCTCTATAAGTTGAGCGAGGATAAACCTGCGACAGTTGTCCTGTTTCTCGCTACACAATGTCCAATAGCGACAGACTATGTGGAGCGGATTGTTGCCTTGGTTAAAACTTATGGCGAAAAGAAAGTACAGTTTATTGGGATCAATTCAAACAAACAGGAGAAGATTGAAGAGATTTCGGCGTACAACGAGAAGCACGGTTTTGAATTTCCTGTGCTAAAAGACCCAGAAAACAAAATTGCTGACTATTTCGGGGCGAGAAGAACCCCTGAAGTCTTTCTTCTCGATGGAAAACGTGTGCTACGCTATGCTGGTGCCATTGACAACAGCCCAAAGGAACCGACGAAACACTATCTCAAAGAGGCTTTGGATTTAGTCATCGCCGGAAAAGATATTCCGAAGGCATCCAAAAAAACGAGAGCAATCGGGTGTACAATTAAACGCGTTCGGAAGACGAGTGTGGATAGAACACCGTAAATAAATTCTACCTTCAAGCCGCAATCTCTCTATTAAATATCACACAAGGAGCAAGAAACAGATGCTTCGATTCTTATACCACTGTTTTCAGGCAGTCCTAACCCTCTTCTGGAGTGCATGCATTCTCATATTTATAGCAATTTTCGCTGGCATCGGGTTCGCAGGTGGTATGCTGCTCGCGTGTTGGGAGGATGTACGCGAGATTGACTTAGATCGACTTGAATACGATGTTGATGTTCAGACGTGGCGGCAGCATCTGGAGGTTTACTCTTCAGTGTGTGAAGTTCAAAGGACAGATAAAGTTGTATTTTTGCTTGATAAGTTGGAACGTTTGGAATATAAAAAGGTCTCGGAAATCATTCCAAAATTGAGTCCGCCGGGGGCGTATGCTGTATCTTTGGATGCACCTGTATCTTGGGATCCAAAGGCTGAAAAAAAACCGAATGGAACTGTGCGTATCCATCTACGGGACTTTGAATATCCGCATCTTGACGTGGAGGCGGGACACGTTCAAATTTTAGTTAAGAACGGAGAAATTGCCGCTATCCGGAATGAAAATGGTTCTGTACGCCAAAATTTCTACCTTGAACCGGAGAAGTTAGACGAATTTGCTGACGATGAAGGTTCCACACGCCGCCTAATTCCACTCCTGCAAATGTCTGAAAAGGTTATAGGGGCATTTACTGCAATTGAGGATCGACGATTTTATGAACATTGGGGAATTGACCTTATACGCCTCACTGGTGCATTTAGAAATACGGTGTTATACGGAGACCGCTTGTCTGGTACAAGTACACTAACGCAACAGTTAGCACGGAATATTTATCTCTTTAATCAGCGCTCAAAAAGAGATTATGTGCGAAAAGCGAGAGAGATACTGCTTGCGGTGAAAATTGAGAAAGCCTTCTCTAAGGATGAGATTTCTGAGCGTTATCTCAACCATGTTGATTTAGGTAGATCGATGTTTGGCGGGAAAACGTATCACGGCGTTCATCAAGCGGCACTGGGTTATTTCGGGAAGGAGGTCTCGGAATTAGACTATCACGAGTGTGCGTTGCTCGCAGCACTTCCGAAAGGTCCCCACGCTTTTTCGCCGTTTTTCAACCCAGAACGAGCCAGAAATCGACGTAACCTCGTGCTTGACGCGATGTTCGAGCAAAACTATATCCCGACTGAATCTGAATGGCGCGCGAGCCGAGACGCGCCGCTCTTTCCACAAAATTTGCACCAGAAAGGCACAAGAACTGCATTCAAGGAAGCCGGACACTTTCTACAGGAGGTCCATGAAAAACTCCGGGACCTTCCTGAACTCAAAGAGAATTTGTATAGCGGTGGTTTGAAGGTTTACACGACCATAGATATGTCTATGCAGGCTGTTTCAGAGAAAGGGATGGCAAGCCATCTCCGGGTGATGGATGGAAAATACGGGAGCAAATATCATCTACCCAATTATGATACCAATAAACGGAATCCAAACGGTATTCATGCGATTGAGGATTACCTGCAAGGGGCACTCATTGCGTTTGAACCGAGGACGGGACACGTTAAAGCGATGGTAGGCGGTAGAGATTATAACATCACTGGGGATCAGATTAATTTTTATAATCGCGCCGTTGGGACTGCAAGGCGGCAACCCGGTTCCGCCTTTAAGCCGATTGTTTTTGCTGCCTTGTTAGAGGAACCTTCAATTGTAACACCCGGAACGGTTATTATTGATGAAGAGTGGGGGATGGTGCCTTTTCCTGGACAATGGTGGGCTCCCAGCAATTATATTGAAGGAAGATTTAGGGGACCGGTTATTATGCGCGACATTCTCACGAGTTCCATTAACGTGCCAACGGCGAAAGCGGTGTTAGAGACACCGATAGCCGAGAATGGTAATTGGGAGGGGCTAAATCGCGTCGTAAATTTGGCAAGAAGGATGGGCATTAAAAGCCCTATGGATCCATTCCCTGCACTCTCCTTAGGCGCAACTGAAATGACAGTCCTTGAGTTAACCTCGGCGTATGGAATTTTCGCAAACGGTGGTGTTCGTGTGGAACCGATATACATTCAGTACGTCGTTGACACAGATGGAAACATTATCTATTCCTCCGATGAACTTCAGGTTCAACGTGACCGCGTGCTGGATGAAAAAGTGGCGTACCAGATCACCTCGTGTTTGGAAAATGTAATGACACATGGGACCGGCAGACGCGCTATACGTATGGGATTGACTCGACCCGCCGCTGGTAAAACAGGAACAACTAATGAATATGTGGACGCTTGGTTCGTCGGTTATACCACGGATCTGATTGTCGGCGTTTGGGTTGGATTTGATAAAAATCGACCGAATCGACCTAATTACAATCAACAAGGGGCTTGGGCAGCGCTACCGATCTGGGCGGAATTCATGATTAAGGCAGCCCGCGGACCCGAGAAGGAATTTCCTGTTCCTGAAGGCATTGTCTTCGCGGAGATAGACAAAGTGAGTGGTCGCCTCAAACGCGCAGGCAAGTGTCCGGAGGAGAACATTAGCAGAGAGCCATTCATCGAAGGGCAACAACCAAAAGAACTTTGTCATCTTCATAGATAGTCCGCATCTCTCTACACATTTTTGATGGAGTATGGTATACTATATAAGACGTACATATACTATACAAATTTCTTGTAGTCTTAAGGTTCGGGACCGATTGCAAGCCCAAATTGTAAAGACGATTGAAAAATTTACAAGGAGCAAGACATCAAAATGAGAGAGAATTGGGAATTGCTGACAAAGATTGATAATTCAGAAGATGATGCCTCGGAATTAGATGCCCTGCAATTTGAACTAATCTCAGACTTCACACCCCAAGGCGACCAGCCGCAAGCCATTGATGAACTCACAGAAGGTCTCCAACGTGGAGATAAAGCGCAAACACTCCTCGGCGTGACAGGTTCAGGAAAAACCTACACGATGGCGAATGTGATTCAGAACGTGCAGTTGCCAACACTCGTCATCTCACCCAATAAAACCCTTGCCGCACAACTTTACAACGAATTCCGAACATTTTTCCCAAATAACTCCGTTCACTACTTCGTGAGCGACTACGAGTATTATCAACCGGAAGCATACATTCCAGCGACCGATACCTTTATTGAAAAAGATGTCCGCATCAACGAAGAGATTACACGGATGCGGCTTGCCTCGACAGCATCCTTAATCTCACGTCGCGATGTTATCGTAGTTGCGAGTGTTTCTTGTCTGTATGGTCTCGGATCACCTGATGAATTTGAGAATCAGAGGGTTCAGATAGAGGTGGGATTGGTCGTCCGACGCGATGCCCTCCTGCGAGCCTTGGTCGATATTCAATACGTCCGCAATGATGTTGAGTTCTGGCAAGGAGTGTTTCGTGCCCGCGGCGATGTGATTGAGGTGTTTCCCGCTTATAGCGAGAATGCCTATCGTATTGAGCTCTTTGGCGACGAAATTGATCGAATTAATGAGATTGATACCACAACCGGGGAAGTGTTGGCACAACGGGACTTCCTTGAGATCTATCCAGCCAAGCATTTCATGACCGACGGTGAAATCTTCGACCAAGCGTTGATTGATATTGAACTTGAACTTCAGGACCAGGTTCTGAAATTTGAGAAAGAGAATAAATTGATCGAAGCGCAACGCATTGAGCAACGCACTCGCTTTGATCTAGAGATGTTGCGCGAGGTCGGCTACTGCTCCGGTATTGAGAATTACTCACGGCATCTCTCAGGACTACAACCCGGAGATCCTCCCTACTGCCTGATGCACTACTTTCCTGATGATTTTCTGCTCTTTATCGATGAATCCCATGTAACCATCCCACAACTGCGGGGTATGTATCGTGGCGACAGATCCCGAAAAGAAACGCTTGTCAAGTATGGTTTCCGTCTGCCCTCCGCATTGGATAATCGTCCCCTCCGTTTCGACGAGGTTGAAGCCCGCGTCAACCAAGTGATTTTTGTCTCCGCGACACCCGGTTCCTATGAAATGGAGAGCGGCACGCAAATTGTTGAGCAGATTATCCGTCCGACAGGACTCATTGATCCTCAAATTACGATTCATCCGGTGAAGGGACAGATCGACCACCTCATCGGCAAGATTAAAGAGCGTGTCAGGCATAAACAACGCATCCTTGTCACGACGCTCACCAAGCGGATGGCGGAAGACTTGACCGAGTATTTAACTGAGGCAGGGATCCGTGCTGACTATATGCACTCTGAAATTGATGTGTTTGATCGTGCGCGTATTCTGCGCGAACTTCGTGAGGGGGTTTTCGATGTGCTAGTCGGTATTAATCTCCTTCGAGAAGGACTTGATCTCCCTGAAGTCTCTCTTGTTGCGATCTTAGATGCTGACCGACCCGGTTTCCTCCGTTCTGTTAGATCCCTCGTTCAGACGGCTGGACGTGCTGCACGGAACGTTGACGGTGAGGTGCTTTTATACGGGGATAGCATTACAGAGGCGATGGGAGAGGCGATACAAGAGACACAGCGCCGACGTGATATTCAACTCCAGTATAACACCGATAATAATATCACCCCCGCGACAATTGAGAAGGCAATTCAGGAGCTTATCGCTGAATCGAGCGACGAGTATAAGACTGAGAAGTCTGACAAGCCTTCTATCGTTCCAGAAACCATTGAACCACAAGATATTGAAGCGATAATTACGGACTTAACGCGGCAGATGCGGAAAGCGGCGTTGGACCTTGATTATGAGGAAGCCGCCGCCTTACGTGATCAAATTGCTGAGTTAAAGGAACAGTCGGCGGGACAGTCGGCTTGATGCTTCAAATAGGGTTCAGAATTTAAAACTTGTATCTCAAAGTGTAATCTGCTAAAATGCAATGGTTGATTGTAACTTCAAAATCTATAACTTCAATTTATTTCAAAATAGAGAAAGGACTTTGCAATGTTTGTTTGTGTAGCCTGTGGTTATTTGTGGAAGGAAGCAGATAGCCCGCCAGAAGAGTGTCCTGCGTGCACGGCACCGAAAGAAAAGTACATTCCTTACGATGATAGAGCAGAGCGATGGGTGAAACGTGCGGTGGCAGCACATGTCATGTATCCAGACGAAGAAGGCGCAGACCTTCGCGCAGAGAATTCTGCGCTCTCATCGCACATCAGGTTTGCCCTTGTTGGCTTACTCGGTGACTTGCCGAAAGAATAAAGCGTTGGAGGAGCCTCAATTCCGTAGTTGAGGCTTCTTTTCCGTTTTCTATTGTATTCTATTGTATTCTTTATTTTTTTATTTTTCTAATTGATAATTGAAAATGCCAACAGCCCTATTTTCTAACTGAGGGCTTTGAAAGGAAAGGAAGCGGCACTGCCCAATATCGGGTCTCTATCTGAGAAGAGGTGCCGCAATCAAAAATGAAACAGTTACGTTATTTGCTGATTCTATTCTTCGTTGCTTTACACGGGATAGCATCAGCGCAAGACCTCGGAGATCGGGTGGTCGAGCATATTTTTCCCAACGGTCTGAAATTGTTGATGATTAAACGCGACACGTCTCCTACGGTCGCACCATACATCCTCTTTAAAGCCGGTTCCGTGGATGAATCAGATGATACACGCGGTATCGCACACATGCTCGAACACATGTTGTTCAAAGGCACTAAGACAATCGGCACAAAAGACTATGAAAAGGAACAGGAAGTGCTTGCCGAAATTGATCGGATAGGCGACGCACTTGACAGGGAACGCGCAAAAGGTTCCAGAGCAGATGCAGAAAAGATAGCTGAGTTAGAAGAGGCACTCAAAACGCAGCAGGAACGCGCAAAAGAGTGGATTGTCACCGGCGAATACACCGAAATATATACACAACACGGTAGCACAGGCTTCAACGCTGGGACTTCGGTTGACTACACTATCTACACGGTGGAATTGCCGTCTAACAAGTTAGAGTTGTGGGCAACGCTGGAGTCCGACCGGCTTAAGAACGCTGTCCTACGCGAATTTTATGTAGAACGCGAGGCGGTCAAAGAGGAACGCCGGATGCGCGTTGATACCCAACCGGGTGGTAAACTCTATGAGCAGTTTATGGCTACTGCATTCACTGCACACCCTTACGGCATACCGATTATCGGATGGCCCTCGGATATTGCCATGCTGAATCGGCGCAAGGCGGAAGAGTTTTTTCGTATCCACTACGCCCCGAATAACTCTGTCATGGCTATTATCGGGAATATTGACATAGACGAGACCATCTCGCTCATTGAGAAGCATTTCGGTGATATACCGGCACAGCCGCTCCCTCCTGAAGTGACAACTAAGGAACTGCCACAGGAAGGTGAACGTCGTGTGGAAGTCGAATTTGATGCCGAACCGCAAATCATGGTTGGATACCATAAACCGACAATTCCACATTTCGACGACTATGTACTGGATTTTATCAGTGCGATCCTTTCCGATGGACGCACCTCTCGATTTTACAAAAACATTGTTGAGAAGGGGATAGCCATCTCTGCTGATTCATTGAACGGGTATCCGGGGGCGCGCTACGACAATCTTTTCGTTATAGATGGTGCACCACGATCGCCACACACAACTGTCGATCTTGAAGAAGCAATTTACGCCGAACTTGAAAGGCTCAAGACCGAACCCGTTTCTGAGAAAGAATTCAAACGGATTCTCAAACAGGTGGATGCCAGTTTCATCCGAGGCCTCAGCTCGAACGCTGGTATGGCACGTCAACTCACCTTCTTTGAAGCGATCGCTGGCGATTGGCGTTATATCTTGGATTGGCGTGAAAACATATACAAAGTTACGCCAGAGGACATCATGAGAGTTGCAAAAACCTATTTCACGAAAAGCAACCGCACCGTCGGTACACTCGTTAAAAAAGAGGCAGAAGCACCCGCCGGTGAAGATACGGAGGGTAGCGAATAATGAAGAAACAAACCTTTACCAGATTGGGCATCGCGACGCTGATTGCCTGCCTTATCGTGTGGAGTATTCCGTCTACATTCGCGAAACCACACGAAGAACTTACCTTTGAACCGATTGAGTTTAAACCGCCTGTTCCAGAGAAACGGATGCTCTCAAACGGGATGGTGCTTTACCTCCTTGAGGATCACGAGTTACCACTTTTCAACATCAGCGGCTTGATTAAAACCGGTGGCATCTACGATCCTGCGGATAAGGTCGGTTTATCATCAATATTCGCAAGTGTCATGCGAACAGGTGGCACGGTATCGCGTGAACCGGATGCACTGAACGAGGAATTGGAATCAATGGCGGCTTCTGTTGAAGTCGGCATGTCCCGCGAGTACGGCACCATTAATCTCTCAACACTCGCAGAAGACATTGAGAAAGGATTGGAAATCTTTGCGGATGTACTCAGGAATCCCGCATTTCGTGAAGACAAATTGGAACTCCGCAAGCAGCAGTCGGTCGAACGTATCCGTCGCCGCAATGATAACCCTATTCAACTCGCGTGGCGCAACTTCTCTGCCCTGCTTTACGGAACCGACCATCCCTTCGGTTGGTATACCGAAATGGAGGGCATAGAAAGTATCACTGTCGATGATCTCAAAGCCTTTCATGCGAAATATTACCATCCCGACAACATGATGCTCGCAATTACTGGCGACTTTGAAACGGAAACCTTGATCGCACAGCTGGAAAAAGTGTTTAAGGGTTGGGAACCCGCAGCTATTGCATTTCCCGATATTCCAACCGTGGATTCCACCCCGGAACCCTCCGTTAATTATATTTTCAAGGATCTCCCGCAGTCAGTGATGTTAATCGGGCATTTCGGCATCAAGCGCACACCTGATTTCCCAGACTTCTTTGCCCTTCGGGTCATGAACGATATACTCGGTGAAGGTGGGTTCACGTCTCGCCTGATGAGGGAAGTGCGCGAGAAACACGGGCTCGCTTATATGGTCGGTAGCATAATGCAGACGAGTTACTACACAAATCCGGGGGAATGGTTCGCTTATTCGCAAACCCGTACCGAGAAAACGGCGGAAGCGATCTCACTCATTGTTGATGTCGTCAAAGGTCTCCGAGATACGCCTGTCCCGGAAGCGGAGTTGCAGCGGACTAAAGATTCACTCATCAATTCGTTTGTCTTTGGATTTGAGAGCAGCGCGCAGATCGCTTTTCAGCAGATGATGCTCGACTATCGCGGTTATGCACCAGGTTTTCTTGAAACCTATACGGATAATATCGCCAAAGTCACGGCAGATGATGTACAGGCAGTCGCACAGAAGTATCTCCATCCGGACGCACTGACGATTGTTACTGTCGGAAACAAAGCCAATTTTGACCGACCGCTTGATGAGTTCGGGGAAGTTAACGTGATTGAGATAGAGCAACCCGCACCTCCACCACCTCCGGAACCGATGCCTGAAGCGAGTGAAGGCGATATGGCAAAAGCCAAAGAAGTCATCGCAATGGCAGTCGAGGCACACGGTGGTCTTGAGAAGTTGCAAGCAGTGAAAAACATTGTTGTAGAGGGACGCACGGCGGCTAACTCACCGATGGGACCGATGAACCTTGATGTAAAAATATACCAAGTCTATCCGGACAAATTGCGTCAAGATATCAAGATGCCCCAAGGAGAAATGAGTGTTGCCTTTGATGGCACTTCTGGATTTGCACTGACCCCTATGGGACCGCAACCCTTACCCCCAGAAATGACGGCTTCCTTGAAGGATGGCATTTTCAGAGAGCCGATTTGGCTACTTGCAAATCTGATGCAGGACAGTGGTTCGGTCCAACACGCTGGCACGGAGGAGGTAATGGGAAAACCCACTGCCGTTCTGCTTGTCAAACAGCCTTCGGGTGAAGCACTCAAAGTCTTTATCAGTGAAGAGAGCCACTATATAGTGAAAATGGAATTCCGCGAGACGGAACAGGGTGTTGCACTGAATAAAGAAGCCCTCATGGACGATTATCGTGATGTAAACGGAGTCAAAATCCCTTATCATGTTGTCCAGAATGTAGAGGGTGAACAGTTCACTGAAACTCGTATAAGTAGTGTCGCGATAAACGCTGAACTTGACGAATCGCTATTTCAGGAGCCAAAGTGAAAACGCTAAATTTACGCGTCCGATATTTTCAGGATAGCACGCCAGCAGATGTGCCGTGCCGTGAAACCGCTTTCATCCGGCGTGAGTTTGAGATGCCGTTGCCGGTTAATGAGACCGCTTTGGTCCTCGTTGATTTGTGGAACGTGCATTTCATTGAAAGTTGGATAGAACGCGCTGCGCAGATAACGAAAGAGTGCGTTGTACCTGTGATAAATGCCGCACGGGAAGCGGGTTTGACAATCGTTCATGCCCCTTCTCCGTCGGTAGCGGAGCAATATCCGCAACTCGAACGGCACAAACCACCTGAACCATCTACACCTTCGGCGTGGCCTCCTTCCGATTTTCGGAGTCGAGAGGGGGACTACGCCGTATATCGTGGTCCTCGTAGTCAACCACCCAGTATTGACATCCATTGGAATAAACTCGCCTCGCAGCTTGCTGTCTCCCCCGCGATTGATGTGAAGCCTGAAGAGTTTGTCATTGCGACGGGACAGCAGTTGCATGAACTCTCGGAGGAGCGAGGTATCTTGCACCTGCTCTTCGCTGGTTTCGCAACAAATTGGTGTGTCTTGGGTAGGGATTACGGTATCCGTTCGATGGCACGGTACGGTTATAATATCATCCTCTTCCGTGATGCCACGACCGGCGTGGAATTCCCGGATACTTACGATAACCTGTTCACAACAGAAATCGCTATTCGGGAGGTGGAGCAGCAGTACGGGTTTAGTGCATCAAACGCCGATTTCTTTGCGGCAGTTGAGACATTGCCAGCATAGAATTCTGCTGATAAACTCACGTTTTTCGTTGTTAGGCGAGGTCTCTGTGCCTCGCCTCTTTAATTGCAAAATTTCATGCTAAGGGTTGTGCTAACATGTTTGATTATGGTTCAGTTTCTGTTCGGTGATTTTCACAAAAATAACTTTCAGAACAAAGCAGTTTTCCTATGAAGCGAAAAAGAAAAAGAAGAAAACTACAAAGTGGTAATGTGAATCTTTACTTCAATCGCGGACTTTCAAAAATGAACATGGGCGATTATAGGGCTGCTATTGCAGAATTTGATAAATTTGTTCGTCTCGAGCCTAATAATCCTTATGCGTACCACAATCGCGGTATTGCGAAAGATCACCTACAACAACATGAGGCTGCCATCACTGACTTTGATGAGGCAATTCGCCTAAAACCAGATTTTGCAATTGCTTACTCAAGTCGCGGAATAGCAAAAATGCACCTGGGGCAAGGGCAGATGGCAATTGCTGACTATGACATGGCTATCCGTCTCGACCCGAATCTCATCGTTGCTTACTACAATCGAGGAGTTGCAAACGGTGAAGCAGGACGGTATGATGCCGCTATCGCTGATTTCAGTGAAATTATCCGTCTCCAACCAGACTTTGCCGCAGCCTATCATGATCGAGGAATTGCGAAGAGTTTAAAGGATGACATCCAAGGAGCGCGCGAGGATTTCGAGAAAGCATGGGATCTTGCTGTATCTATAGGCGATGCCCTTCTTGTAGAGAATGCAGCGATGAAATTGGATGAGTTAGAAAGGCACAATCAAGACTAAGTGTAGAAGAGACAGCTTTGAAGATGTTTTTAATGTGATCATTCAGCTGAGATTTTCGGAATTAGAAAATTCGCTTTATAGTAGAATCTAAAAAGATATAAACACTTTGGTGAACAAATATCCTTCCCCCGCTGGCGAGGATTGTATCCTCGCCTCTCCGCAATGTCCAAGTAATTGTACATTTTATTATAAGTGGCAAAGCCATCACGTATTCTGCTATACTTATATGTTGTGTTAATTGTCCCAGAGGAGTATTTGTCGAGTGATGCACTCTACCTGCGATTAGGGTTTGAGCAATGAAGGATATAAGAAATTCGCCCGAATACAACCAATGGAAAAACGAGGTTAAACACCGCGATGGCAACGCTTGTCGCCGATGTGGGTTTGAAAACAACCTGCACGTGCATCATATCAAGCCCTTTAAGAAATACCCTGCGTTTGCTATTGAACTTGATAACGGTCTCACGCTTTGTGGAAATTGCCATAGCCTATTGAAAGGCAAAGAGGAAAGTACAGATCTTCAAACGTTTCTCGGTGGTGATGCAAATATCGGAGCACAATTGAAGGCGATTGATAGAAGTTTCTCTAACTACCTGCAAAGGAAATTGAAATCTAAAACACAGCGGATTAGAGATGGTGCGGCCTCGGCACTGTTTTCTCATCTCAAGGTTTATCCAAATTCACTTGATGAAGTGCTTCCACTTCTTGTTTATCTGGTAGATAGTGAAAATTGGGCTGATGAAAGCACTACTAAGCGTCAAGCGATTGGATGGCTTGAAAGAATACAAGCTTTGGCTGTCACCCCTAAACAGCAAGCGATGCGTGATGAATATCTTGAATTGACGATTGTCGATGAGATTAAGGCACTTGAATCTAGGCAAGACCTTAACGCTTTCCAAATAGAGGTACTGAAGGCTCTGAAAAACCCAGAAACAGCAGCAGAACTGGAGTTACGCGACGAGTACGTCGAATTCACAATTGCCGATGATATCGCAGAACTTGAAGCGACAGAAAACCTTGATGCTTTTGAAACGGAAGTGCTTGAGGCTTTAAAAGCAGTGAAAGCAGAAGCAATACAAGTTACCAGCAGACAAACTATAAGCAGATATGAACAACGTGTTGAACAGCAGCGTATTGAACAACAACGCATTGCTGAGCAAGAGCGGTTGAGGCAGGAAAATGAAGAAAGAGAAATTGAGCAAAAACGACAACAGGCTGAGCAAAAGAGACAACAGGAAATTATCTTGGAGTATGGATCTCTTGGGGCATATAGGCAGTCCCAGAGTATTAAGTCGTTCCTTGAAGATTTTGGGGCGTTTATTCTTTTAGCGTCACCAGTTTTGCTACTTTTATTAGTATTACATAGTTGTTAGTGTTGAACTTGCCAAAGTATTCTTTATTTAGCAGAACATTCAGTACTATCCCACTTCAACAAAACTTTTAGATTTGGCATAGTCTGCTTATTTTCAACAGGGCTGTCCTAAAAAGTGCCCTAAATATGTTCACTTTCCCATCGAATTTTAAATATACTGTGAAAACTCCAAATTTTATGAAAGATTACGAGGTCATTGATGCCTTCATAGAATATTTACGCGAGCACGGCCATCCAGAACTCATGATCAGTTGTCACCCTGACGAGGAGAATCGGGATTCCCCTGATATAGATGCGATTGCTGGTCCTTTTGCAATTGAACACACAAGTATTGACACTCTGCCGAATCAACGCCGCAATAACGATTGGTTCGATCAAGTCATTCAAGGGCTTAAGCAGGATCTCCGGAGTGAGCTTCCTTTTCGATTAGGTATCACTTTTCCATATAGTGCTATCACTAAAGGACAAAACTGGACGAAGATCCGTATAGCACTCAAGAATTGGATTCTTGAAAAGTCACCACACTTAGAATTTGGAAGGCACAGTCTTAACAACATTATAGGTATTCCCTTTCAATTCACTGTAAATAAGCAAAAATCCAAGAATCCTTGCGTTGCCTTTTCACGTTCTCAACCTGACGATGACACTCTTAGTGGTCGCATTAAAGAACTCTTTGATAGAAAGGCAAAGAAGCTCAGAGAATATCAAAATCTCGGAAAGACAACAGTACTTCTTGTTGAAAATAACGATATCGCCCTCATGGATATTCAGGGATGGAGGCTATTGGGGGCGATACGAGAGGCATATCCATTTGGTCTTCCGATTGGGGTTGATAGGATCTGGTACGTTGATACAGCGGATTTGCCTGATTGGATTACTTTCAAGGATTTCACATCTGATTTGTTAACGAGGTAACGTCTGCTTAAGTACGCTAAAGAATACATACCAACCCGAAAATCACAAGAATCCCAAAGATTACTAAACTCCGTGAGGGAACATTTCAATACATCTGATCAACTTGATGACCGCAGGCAGGAGGCGGAACACGGCTTGAGCGAAAATGAACAAGCATTTATTGAGAAATTTCCGGTAGGCAGTTGTCTGTTAGACATCGGTTGTGCGTCAGGACGGTTATGCCTCGCACTCACACAACAGGGATACGCTGTCATAAGATACTGAATCCTTGCCAATTCTTGTATCATTCCGATGCACGTGGGGTGAGAAGTAGCATTATCCGCTTATCTTCCGAGAATGCCCATTGTTGAACCTAATATGCCACCTACCATTCCCATATTGCCAATCCAAGGTTCATTCATCAGAAACCTCCTTCTCTTCTACGTTGTTCTTGAGGCTCCGCTCGTTCCCTCCAAGCATTAAATCTTCAGACATGGATTTTCTAAGTTCAGCCTCTCTTGCTCTTTTGAGAATTACCCAAAAACCACTACCAAAACCACTTGCCCCGAGGAGTCCACAGAGACTGAATCCGTACCATATACCGTAAGGTTGTCCTGACAGATATGCAACGATGCCGACGACGAGTGAAATGCACGAGAGGACAAACGCGAAGGTGTTAACTCCTAAAGTAAGTTTCTTTGCTTTTCCTCTTGGCACGAACACACCTGCCAATGTTCCAATAATCCCACCAAGGATGCCTATTGTTGAACCTAATATAGCACCTATTATTCCAGGATTGCTAATCCAAGGTCCATTCATTAGAGTTTCCTCCTCATTTTGATTCTTCGTAAGCCTTGATAAGTGCTTTTGCTGCGCTTTGCGTCAATGTGCCTTCGCTACTATCAACCGAATTTTCCGTAAGAACGGATTTTCCAAATTTAGTTATTATGGGGGCGGAGATGGAGTTCATCCTGAGTGAAACCGATAAAGACTGAATACTTGGAAAAGAAATTATGCCCTAAAAAACCGTCGCGCTTGGGATATTCATAGTCCACAAGCATAAAATCCATCGGCGCAAGTGAATAATTGCAGGGTGTTCGGAACTAATTTGAACTAAATTTTCCCAATACTTCAACGTCGCTTGGATCGGGTTCAAGGGTTTCGTTTTGCTGTAGCAACTTACCCAGTGTTGACGCAGAACGGATCATCCCGTAGGAATGCTTCTCCTCGTCAACGGCTATAACTCCTGTGTCCAAGCAGAAGTTAAATGTTTCCTCATAGTTTTTGAGTTTAACCGGTAAGCTCAGGGGTGGAACTAACCGAACTTTCGTCCAACCTTGCGATTTTAGGTAATCTGGGTAGAAATCTTTCCGATACAGACCGAATTTTCTGTTTGGATAGTCAATTGGGACTTCTGTAGATTCAAATTGGCTGGGGATGTCAAAGGAAAACGTTGAACTTGACATAGCGTGATTTCAATATAAAAATTGATCTGTCATGTAAGTTGGTTTGAGAGGTTTGACCGGTGAGTTGGACATCAGTTGTGTGTCAGAACAATCATGCCTTGCCCTCGCGCAGCAGGGATACACCGTTCCCGACGTTCATGCAGCTGAAAAACCGATTACATAAACATAGTAGATTTCTGAGAAATAGGAGTTCTATAAAGATTCATCGAACTGTTTGAAGAGTCGATCTCCGTCTTTGGGAGAAATAATCGTAGAGTCCTGATCTTTTGAAAAAACAGAGGTAAACTCTTCTTCTGCTAATAAATTGTCAATTGCTTCACAGATAGTCTGTTCCGTAAGTCTTTGAACAATCAGCATATCAGATGTCCAAAAATACAAACCGTTAGCACCTTCTCCAGTCTTTTCGTAGTCTTTCATCAAAGTGTCAATATTTTGGAGGGTAAAGAAGACTGCGGAAAAACTTTCACCGTTCGGAAAAGTAACTTGGACATCGACATTATCATTGTTGGGATTGAGGGGTTTAATTCCGCAGTAGATCGTTATTTTGTAATTATCGCGCTGAAGAGTTACGTAAGGTTTATCCATTTTTATCTATCTCCAAAATGTTGTAAAATCTCATTGATTACCTTCTGCTGATTGCCTTTGCCAGAAATTCCTAAGATTTCAGTCTGGTTGTTTCTAATTCTCCAGTATACCCGCGCACCGCCGCGGGTTCGTGATTCGGTAATTCCGTTACCAATCGGTTTATTTCCTATTCCGGGATTCATATTTCCCCTTTTCAACTGGTCCGTTATTTTTTTAATTTCCCCTTGAAGGGACATTAGCGTTTTCCAGCCTTCTCGTAAAAGTAGAGGGCTTTCGGAAATTCGATTGGTTAACACTTCGTTTCAGTTATCCTTGTGAGAGGTTTTGACCAGTGAGACGGTAATACTTATCGGCAAGTAGTGCTCGTTTTGATTGGAGTTGTGTCAAATATGCGCGGGCATCGGTTAGTAGTTGCTTGTGCTCAGTAACAATATCTTGCAATTGCGAAACGGTTTCCTCAAGTTCCGCTTTCTCTTCCTGCAACTGTTGACTCTTTTCCTTCGCGGGTTTTAACGCTTCCGCTTCCTCGGCATCTAACTCAGCAAAGATCACTGAAAGTTCTGCTTGCTCTTGTTCGGTCAAATTCCCTTCTACCTCGCGGAGTCGCAGCTGCTCTAATCTATGTTGTCTGTTTGTATGTTTCATTATTGCGTTCTCCTACAGTTTGGTGCCTTAGTTCTCCGTTAGGTTTTCAATGTTTTATATCTTACTTTTCAATCGGCAGCAACACTTTCCAACGGCGGTAGTTCTGGGTAATTCCCGCGGGCGTTTCGCCATGCGATGACACCTTCGGCGATCATCCAAATCTGTAGGGCTTCCACGACAACACCGAACCCGAAGAGCAAATATTTACCTTCAAAGAGCCAACCTGTTTCCGGATTGAACATTTGGTGTAGCATTGCCCACGCGGGCATGATGAGCATGACGATCATCGGAAGGGCAGCGAACCAGATCGGTTTATTCCGACGGACGAGGTAGAAGACGATGACCATGAATGCTAATCCTGCTAAGAGTTGATTTGTCGCACCGAAGAGGGGCCAGAGCGTCAAACCGCCACTACCGGGCCCATTCGGTCCCTGTAGCAGAGCAACTGCAGCGGCGAAAACTAATGCAAACGCGGTTGCTATATAACGGTTCGTTAAAGGCTTGAAGTTAACCGTTTGCGCGAGTTCGTGGATAACATACCGTTGAAGTCGAGTGGCTGTGTCTAACGTTGTCGCGGCGAAACTCGCAACGAGTACCGCCATAATCGCAATTCCCATCTTTAGCGGAATACCGAGGGAGGCGAGGAAATTCCCACCACCGTCGACAAACGCGCTTACCTTTGCCTTGAGCCCATGGCTTGCCCAACCGCTGACGACTGTGGTAGTTCCATCAGCATTCGTTTCCGTTTTGATAGCATAACGCGTTTTCCAAGCATCCTGATTCGTAACAGGGACTGCACTATCCGCTTTGACGATAGGTTCAAACCTGTAATTTGCACCAGTACCAGTACGATTGAAAATCCCCATACCGATGCCAGCACAGCAAGCGAGAATAACGATCACAGCAAGTCCACCTTCGAGTAGCATTGCGCCGTATCCTACGTATTGTGCATCGCTCTCGGAGGCAACCTGTTTGCTGGAGGTACCGGAACTCACCATACAGTGGAAACCGCTGACGGCACCACACGCAATCGTGATGAAGAGAAAGGGCCAGATCGGTGGGGCATCGGGTGGGATGTCTGAGGCAACGGCGGGGGCGGATGCCGTTAAATCTGCTCTGCCGGTTAATCCTGCGACTGCAAGTCCGAGTACCAGTAGGAGCAGTGCTAATACGAGTTCGTGGCTATTAATGAAATCACGGGGTTGCAGAAGTGTCCAAACGGGCAGGACTGAAGCGATAAAGCAGTAAACAAAAAGCACCAGCGTCCAGATTACCACGACGTTCAGATAGGTTTGTCCGAGGAGTGGAATGCCGAGCCATTGACTTAAGTCGATCGGTAAAATGTATGCCCCAACTGCCATCCCAATATACATAATACCGAGTGCAACGATAGATGGGATGAGGATGTTGCCACCCCTACGATGGATCCAGATACCGATGGCGATAGCGAGCGGGATTTCTACCCAGACCGATAGCACGGATTCTGGATAGTAAGAGAAAATGAGGGCGATGACCAAACCGAAGATGGCAAGGACAATCGTCAAGCCCATGAAGAGAACGAAAAGGAAGAGGAATTTTGCACGGGGTCCTATCATTCGACCCGCAACTTCGCCAACACTCTGCCCCCGGTTACGTAAGGACACAACAAGCGCGCCAAAGTCGTGAACAGCACCTATGAAAACTGAGCCGAGGACGACCCACAGCAACGCTGGTAACCATCCCCAGAAAACGGCAATTGCGGGTCCAACGATGGGACCTGTGCCAGCGATGCTTGTGAAGTGATGCCCGAAGATGACCTCCTTTTTAGTGGGGACGTAATCGACATCATCTTTCAGTTCTTGACTTGGAACCGTTGCTTGAGGATCTAATCCGAAAATCTTTCGCGCTAACCATTTACCATACGTATGATAAGCGACGATAAAACCGACAAAGCTCAAAACCGCAATAATAAGCGTATTCATTTTTTAATTTTTCCTTGCGGAGGAACAATGGGCGTTAGACCTATCGGAGGCGTTCCTTAAATCCGCTCTCCATTTCATTACGAGCTACAGGGTTTGAGGCTATCTTTAGTAGTAACCAATGTGAGACGAAACCTCTTTACCGACAACCGACTGCCAACTACTCCTTACGGTTCGGTAAAAGTTTAGATTACCTGACTCCCGTCAAAATTTCAAATGTGAGCTGATCCAATTTTTCGTATCCGAGTCCTTTTTGTGCGAGGGTGTCCGGTTCAAAGTCTATCTTTCTCAGTTTCCCAATGCTCTCAGCGTTATAGTTTGCCATGAGTGCTTCAAGTTCAGGATCACGGGCTTGCAGTTCCGCGAGAATCCCTTGAATTTCCGCGTCTTCGTTGAAACGGCGTGCTTTTTCCTTCAAAATCAGGTAGCTCCGCATGCACCCTGCAGCGAAGTCCCAAACCCCCTGTTCATCTTCAGTGCGATACGCGTGTGCATCAAAGTGGCGGCTGCCCTCCCAGTTCATATCCTCAAGGAATTTAACGAGGAAAAATGCGCCTTTGATGTTTTCGGAACCGAAGCGCAGGTCTTGGTCGAAACGGCTCATCTTCTGGTCATTGAGGTCAATGTGAAAGAGTTTACCGGATTCATAAGCTTGTGCGACACCGTGGAGGAAGCTTAACCCCGCCATCGTTTCATGGGCGAATTCGGGATTAACGCCGACCATTTCCGGGTGATCAAGCGTTTCGATGAAGTGAAGCATGTGGCCCGTCGTCGGTAGGTAGATGTCGCCACGGGGTTCGTTCGGCTTCGCCTCAAGCGCAAATCGGAGGTCATACCCTTGGTCTTTGACGTAGTGGGTGAAGTAATTCATCGCCTCGCGGTTCCACTTGACGGTATCCGGTCCGTTTTTAGAGGCATCTACTTCTGCGCCCTCGCGTCCACCCCAAAAGACGTAAATGGTCGCGCCTAATTCCACACCGAGGTCGATAGCGTTCAAGGTTTTCTGAATTGCAAATGCTCGGACCTTCGGGTCATTAGAGGTAAACGCGCCGTCTTTGAAGATTGGGTGATAAAAAAGATTCGTTGTCGCCATTGGCACTTTCATGTCGTGATCGGCGAGTGCCTTTTTGAATTCGCTGACAATGTTATCGCGTTCGACAGCTGTGGCATCGAAAGGGACCAAGTCGTTATCGTGTAAGTTGACGCCGTATGCGCCCAATTCGCTCAATTTTTGGACAGTGTATGTGGGTTTCAAGGGGGGCCTGACAACATCACCAAATGGGTCCCGTCCTGGGTTTCCGACGGTCCACAATCCAAAGGTAAATTTATGTTCAGGCTTAGGCTGATACTGTTCTGACATTCATTCACTCCTATTGTTTATTAATTTTGGTGTAAGTTAGTAAACTAACATTTAGATTATACCATATTTGGCATATTTTTTGCAAATTCCTACCAATGCCTTCCTTTGGTTTCAAAGAAGGTGCCCTATTGGAGGGGTCGTTAAGGTCCGAAGATGCTGGTTGGAAGATCGTGCTATCGTCCTCAGAAAGTCGCTCCTACGGTCTACAATCTTGGGGCAGAAGGACACTTGTGTAAGTAGCGCGTTATGCATCGAGGTGGGCGGAAATCTGTTTCAGAACGCCTTCATAGTCTGCTTCCAATTCAACTGGGGCATTTAGGTAACGGGGTGGTGGTTCATCGGCCGTGAAGTTGTGATATGCGACCTTGAAATCCGGGAACTTGAGTCCGTTGGCTGTGGAGATAACGATGACCCTGTCATTGGGAAGAATCTGTTTTCGCTCAACCATTTTTATCAGGACTGCCAGTGCTACTCCGGTATGTGGGCAGTTAAATAAGCCTGTTCTATCGGCTTTCGCCGCAGCGTCCGCCAGTTCTGCTTCTGTTGCTTGGTCAACAATGCCATCGAACCGTCGCAGGGTTCGGATAGCGCGGTGGATTGAGACTGGGTTGCCGATCTGGATTGCTGTGGCTTGTGTAGATTGTGCTGTAATGGCGTGGAACTCCGTGAAATCTGTTTGATAGCTTCGGTAGAGCGGATTTGCGCGTTCGGCTTGGGCACAAGCAATCCGCGGAAGTTTGTTGATGATACCGAGTTCCAACATCATTAGAAAGCCGAGTCCGAGTGCTGAAACGTTGCCGAGGTTCCCCCCTGGGATGATAATCCAATCAGGAACTTCCCAATCGAACTGTTGGACGATTTCAATGCTAATCGTTTTCTGCCCTTCAATGCGAATAGAATTAATGGAGTTCGCAAGATAGAAATCTTTGCGGGCAGAGAGTTGTTGGACGATTTCCATACATCCATCGAAATCCGTCTCAAGCGAAAGGGTCAATGCTCCATTGGCGATGGGTTGGATGAGCTGCTCACGCGTAACCTTCTCTTTCGGTAAGAGAATTATTGCGGGGATACCCGCCGCAGAGGCGTAGGCTGCCAGAGAGGCAGAGGTATCACCAGTAGAAGCACACATAACAGCGCGGAGGTCTCCAGATTCAGCCATAATCTGTTTTACCATTGAGACCAGAACGGTCATACCAAGGTCTTTAAAAGAACCTGTATGACTGTTACCGCACTGCTTAATCCATAGGTCGTTCAAGCCGAGCTGGGCACCGAGGCGTTCTGCCCAGAATAGGTTGGTGCCACCCTCATACATAGAGATAATGTTGCTATCATCAACGTTTGGACAGACAAATTCCTTTTTTCCCCATACACCGCTACCATAGGGATATTGTGTCCGCATGTAGCGGTGCTCAAAGAGCGATTTCCAATCCGCAGCACTACGTTGGTTCAGCACATCTATGTCGTGTTGAACCTCTAAAAGCCCGTCGCACTTTTTGCACCGGTAGATAACTTCAGTGAGCGGATACGTTTCACCACATCCTTCGCTGCACTGGAACCATGCATTGTAGTTCATTATTCTGCGCTCTCCTCCATCATTTCTGGAAGTAAGCTGTGGGTAGGTTCGCTCATGTTAGGTGTATTGAGGAGTTCGTCAATTTCATCGAGTGATGGCAGTTCAGAGGCATCCTTCAATCCGAATTGTTGGAGGAATTCGTCTGTGGTTGAGAAGAGCAGTGAGCGTCCTGCTTTTCTACCTGCAATACAGACGAGTCCTTTTTCAAGGAGTGAATTGAGGACACTATCGCTATTTACACCGCGAAGTGCTGCGACATCAGCGCGTGTGACAGGCTGCTTGTAGGCAACAATTGCAAGCGTCTCTAAGGCAGAGGGAGACAGCGTAACGCGAACCTGTCGCGTATAAAACTTCTGAATCCACTCTGCGTATTGTGGACACGTGCAAATTTGGTAGCCGTTTGCTATTTCAACAAGGCGAAAACTGCGGCTCATTTCTTGATAGTCTTGGCGCAGTTCGTCGAGTTCTCTCCGGATAGCGCGCTTGTCTAACTTCGGCAGCACTGCTTGAAACTGTTCCACCGAAATCGGTTCGCTCGCGGCGAACAGAATCGCTTCCAAAATTGATTTAGTTTTTGGCATCGATATTGGGTCCGGTTCCTCTACCGGATCGGCAGCGGTAACATATTCAGAATCCATAAACAAAGTTCCTAATAGTCTCGTTCTTCTGAACGAGGATTTTCTACGGTCGGAGGCGGCGCGATCTCGCGCTCAGACGCTTGATATTCCTGTTTGACGATGTAAATACTCTCGAAGTGGTCGGTTTGAACGGTGACGATTTTCCCTATCCGAATAAGTTCTAAAATGGCGAGGAACGTAACAATCCAATCTGCTTTGCTTGCGGATAACGGAAACAGTTCATCGAATAAGAGTTGGTCTGCGATCGCCAACTGACTCTCTATGAAGGCGATTTTGTCTTCAACGGTGATTGTTTCTTCTTCGACTGTCTCATACAGCTCTTCGGGTTCTACCTCGGCAACGCGGTCATTTATAGTCTTGAAAGCGGTAAGCAGATCAAACAGCGACGCTTTAATCTCGAAAGAACGTGTGCCATCTAAATCGGCATGCAGTTTAGGACTTCTGCTATAGATCCATGTCTGTCGTTCAGCGTAGACATCTAAGACTTGAGCAACCTCTTTGAATTGTTTGTACTCTAAGAGCTGTTTAACAAGTTGTTCTTGATCACCGATTGCGTGTTCGGCACTTGGGGTGAGTTGCGGAAGAATGCTCTGCGATTTAATATGCAGAAGTGTCGCTGCCATTACCAAAAATTCGGATGCCACATCAAGATCCAACTGCTCCATTAGATTGACATACTCCAGATACCTATCCGTAATTTGCGCAATCTGAATATCATAAATATCCATCTCCTCTTTCTGAATCAGATGGAGGAGCAAATCTAATGGTCCTTCAAAACCATCTAATTTCACGGAGTACATCGGGACTGTAGCGTCAGAAGTTGGAGTCGTTTCAGTTAACATTTTTATCTTTTTTACTCAACGTAGTCTCTATGGTATTTATGGATATGTGTTTCCGATTTTAAGGTAGAGCGATAATTTTGTCTATCGTAGACCGACGATTGTGGCGATCAGATTGAGTGTTCCGTAACTGACATCACCAAGAAAATTAAACACAATGTTTGGTATACCGAGGATACTCGGCAGGAAAATAAGGCACATCAGAATCGGCATGCCATACGGACTCAATTTTTCAAATTGAAATGCTGCTTCTCTCGGAAGCAAGCCTCTCACAACACTGAAACCGTCTAACGGAAAAAGTGGGAGCATATTGAATGCAGCGAGAAACACACTAATCAATGCTGTAAGAATTACTTGTCTGTTAATTTCATCATGTAGTGGAGATTGACGCGGATTAAAACCTGTAAATTCCAATACTATACTGAGTGCTCCCAAAATCACAAAAGTAAGAATGATATTCATGAATGGACCCGCAGCGGCGATAAGCATTAGGTCTCTTCTTGGATTTTTCAAATTGTAAGGGTTAACCGGCACCGGTTTTGCCCAGCCGAAGAAACCGCCTCCAAAAAGTGTACCAAGCAGTGGGAGGATCAGTGTGCCAATAATATCGATATGTACACCTGGATTCAACGACATCCGTCCCTGATCGCGTGCTGTCGGATCCCCTAACATATCTGCTGATTTGGCGTGTCCCCACTCGTGAAAGGTTAACAGAATAATGAACTGGGTAACTCTAAGGATTGCTACATAAGGATCGAAATTAGACATTATCTATTTGGCACCGCTTGCAAGCCAAATCTTGCTATACAAAAGTCCGTAAGCGGGAATATGCCTCCTCTTTTTTGTTTATTTCTCCGTCTAATTGTGCCGCGAACAATTTCCAAAGTCGAGCTTCAAAATTCTTGCTCGGTTTTTCTCCAAAGGTTATTAAGTCTTTTCCTGTGATAAAGGGTTTTATCTTTCGCAAAACCAGAAGGTAATCTTTTATTTTTTCCCGTTTCCATTTCGGCAGGCTCGTGTCTACACAGCCGAATACCAATGCTTCGGTCGGGTAGGGTTTTAGCAATTGGTAGATTTCGCTTGGTCTTGCTGTTTCCTTCAAGGGCGCAAGTGTTTGTTCCAACTCTCTGTAGGCAGTGAGTGGCGTTTGCACTTGATAAAGATGCCCGTTTTCACATACGTAGGTTGCCGCGTTATCCGTATCAACAATTCGCCATTTTCCGTTTTGGTGTTCGATAGACGCGTTCTCTGATAGCGGAATTCCGATTTTCGCAAAGGCAGCGTGTGTTACTTTTTCGAGCGACACTTGATGTTTTGACGCTTGCGTCCGGCTTATGAGTCGTTGGAGTTGATGCTCCAATACGAGTCTAAAACTGAGTGCCTCGATCTGATATATCGGTGTTCCAGTCCCCAAAAATGCCATCCATCGCACGAGTTCAGACTGAAATTCTTCACCCATAAGGTGTATGGATGCCCAAGTTATTGCCTGTTCTGCCTTCTTAAAATCGCAAGCAAACGTTGTCGATATGTTCCACCCTTCCGAGATAGTTTTCCATACGTCGAGTTGTGTGAGGTGTTCTACAATCTCTGGAGCGTCCTTTTCAAGGAGTAACCTGTCAATCTCGTTCCGTATCCGTTCACCGCTAAGTCGTGCGAATACGGGTAGTGCTTCCTGAATCAGAACTGTGTCGGTTTCAGCGATACGAAAACCGTAGCGTCCGGCATACCGAACCGCACGAAAAATACGTGTCGGATCGTCTATGAAACTCTTCTTGTGGAGTACCCGAACGATACCGGATTTAAGGTCTTCTAATCCGCCGGTCTTATCGACGATGGCACCGAAGGCACTTATATCTAAACGCATTGCAAGCGCATTGATTGAAAAATCCCGTCGGCACAGATCGTCCGTAATCGTCCCGCTTTGCACTATAGGTAACGTGCCAGCGTCTTGATAAGTTTCACTGCGTGCCGTCACGAAGTCCACTTTCGGAAGGCTAACATTTTCCGGTGTAACGGTTGCGGTGCCGAATTGTGGATGTACTTCTAATGTGCCGTTCCACCTGTCACATATCGCATTTGCAACTCGAATTGCGTCTCCTTCTACAACGATGTCAAGGTCAAGGCTCGGTCTTTCGAGCAGTAGATCGCGGACGAATCCGCCGACAAGGTAGGTTCCCTCTCCACCTACTTCACCGATTTCATGTAACAGGTTTAAGATCGGTTCAGGGATATTAGGTGTCATTTTTTTGGAATCAAATGAGGTTGCCGTGTTGTAATCCTGTCCGAAGGAGAAGTATATCTATCTCTAAGTTTCCTATACAAACGCGAACACACGTGTCGGTGCCCCGGAACTCCGTGCTAACTTTAGTGGTGCAATTACGACATAGAAATGCGTCGGTAGTTGACTCAAATTACACAAATCCTCAACGTGCGGGATACCCGCTCCAAGAAAAACGAGATGTGCGGGGGGCAAGCCGTCGTGTAAGGGGGGATGTCCTGCCACCGAGTCAATGCTACACGCATCCGTTCCGATAACCTTTATACCTTTTTCGACGAGGAGTTCAGCAGCGTCCTCACTAAAACCGATCCACTCTCGATTAAAGTTGTCCTGATAGACGAATCTGTCCATTCCTGTCCGCATAAAGACGATGCTGCCTTCTGAAATCTCGCCGTTTTCGGCTATCCACGCCTTAATATCTTCAGCGGTCACCGCGTCATTCGGCTTTTTGATCGCAGAAAAGTCCATCAACACGGCGTTTCCAGTCAGCTTCTCCTTTGGAATCTCAGCGATAGTTGCGCCACCGGGATACATTAAACAGGGGGCATCCATGTGCGTAGAGTAATGCCCGGATGTGTCAATGCGGCTTTCAAAATAGCCATCTTTTTCCAGCGTCGCTTGGTCATAAATTTTGGCGGGATCAATCGGCAGTTCACATGGACTATTTTCATCGACTACATAAGACAGATCCAGTACGTCTTGAAAGTCAAGGTGCATTTTGAGGTGTTCTCCTTCCTACAAACATGTCGCCTTTATAAGGCTTGATATGTAGTATAACACATCCTCTTCAATTATTCAAATAAATCGTGTTGACAAATAGAGGTTTCGGTTTCTGATAACCAGAGAAAAGTGCATCCGATTTTGTGTATTAAGTGAGCAAACTATTTCGTGATTTAAGGAAGGCGTATGCACCATAAAATCGATTACAGACACTGGCAGCCCGGCGACGATGACGCGATTTTGAAGTTGTTTTTGCAAGATGAACAATTCGGTATCACCAAAGACTACTACCAGAGGAAGTTTAGCGGTGCAGATCTTGAACCGGAAGGGATTCGTTTGGCATTGGTTGGTGAAAGGGTTGTTGGACATGTATTTGGCTCGCAGACGTACCTATTTGTTGAGGGGAGGAGTCAGGATTTCGGAACGGTAACAGTAATGTTTGTTGCACCCAACATGCGTCGTCAAGGTATCGCAACCCGCTTGATGCAGGACCTAAATGCATACTTTGAGAAAAAAGGGTATCGAGGCGGCATTCTCTATGTGGAGACTCCAGAAGCCTATCGGTTGTATTGGAGGGTCGGCTATCAGGAGGTTACCAGAGAATTACAAACTCAACTCTCGCCACGTCCGAATTCCTCTCGACTCAAATGGACAGAAGTGAACCCTGAAGATTTCGGTGTCTTACATGAAATTAAAAAGAGATGGGCAAGTCAGAATTTCCCGGTTTATTGGCATCCTCAGCACCCAGAAGTCCATAAATACAATATGAGGCAGTATCGGGTCTTGCGGCGTGCGGCAAGCATTGTCGGTTATACGAGATGGGATGAACCCTCAGAACACCGTCCACGCGGATTAATTTGTGATCCGATGGTGCCAGATGAAGACCCACTGGCAGTTGTTACATCGGTGCAGGCAGCGATTTCTGGACAGCGGGCATGGCAAACTGCTGAGGGAAGTAGGTATGAAGAACCGCTCCGTTCCCTCGGTTACACACTTCAACCGACAGAATGGGTAGATATGTTGTTACCCTTCGGGGAGGAAATTGATTGGGCAGGATTTGCCCGAACCTTTTGCTACTGATTCTGTGATCAGGCATCTTTAAAGTAGTCCAATATAGTGTCATGCAGCACGCCATTTGTCGCGATTAATGAAGCGGTATCTTTCGTGATGGCTTTTCCCTGTATATCCGTTACTTTCCCACCGGCTTCCCGCACGATAACGGTAATAGCAGCGATGTCCCAGATGCTAATCGCTGCTTCAACGACAGCATCCACTCTCGCAGAAGCCACAAGATGGTACATATAGAAATCACCGAACCCTCTGGTGCGTGCAGCGTCGTTGATAAGGTTATAGATGCCGGGGAAGGTGCCCTTCTCTACGAACCACTTCAACCCACCGTGGCATACCATTGCGTCTTCGGGGTGCGTCACACTGGAAACGGTTATCGGTTCGCCATTCAGGAAAGCACCCTCGCCTGTTTCCGCATAGAGGAGTTCGTTTAAAAGTGGGGCATTGGAAACGCCGAGGATGAGTTCTTCGCCTTTCATCAACGCAATCTGCGTGCCGAAAATCGGGATTTTACGGATGTAGTTTTTTGTTGCATCGATTGGATCAATAATCCAGACATAAGGTGAATCTCCTTCTTCGATTCCATACTCTTCACCTAAAAATCCGTGGTCAGGAAATGCTTGCTTGATGGTTTCCCGAATGGCTTTTTCCGCTCCTCTATCGGCAAGCGTGACCGGCGTTTCATCGGCTTTCATTTCAACCTTCATGGTGTCACCGGTGTAGTAAGCGGTGATAATTTCTTCGGCGTTTTTGGCTGCTTCTAAGGCAACCGTTAAAAATTGACTGGGCATATTTTAATTATTCCTTTCGGTTCGGTCAGGTAAATTTGATAACTGAAGTGCCTTTACGTAGATCTGAAGAAACACCCAAGCAAAAACCCCTCCGCTACGCTTACGGGCTACGCGTTTAGGTTTAACGAACACCTCTTTACCGACTTCTGATAGCTGACTGCTGATTGCCAGCTGCCATATTTTAACGAAGTGAAATTGCGGGGCAATAAATCCTTTTCCATTCGCGGTACCACCACGTGCCTTCTGAACGTTTTGTCGTGAGGTCCGTGAATCTATAATCGTAAAGGGTCGCACGGACATAACGAGGTGGTGAGTCTGGAAACGGATTTTCTGCGAACAACTGTAGCACCTCAGGTTTGCCTTGTAGCAACGCTCCCATGAAATTCAGAAACCAAGGGGTATTTTGATAGCTGCCTTGAAGAGCAGCAAACCACATCTGCCAATCGAGCCGTGGTTGGTGTGGAGCAACCCATTTGGGAGCGACCTTCAGGTCTCCCGGTTTCCATCGGAATTGGTAAGCCTCCCACGTTATCCGATCATTGCTGCCCTCAACAATAATTTCTGGACGCGATTCCGTCATATCCGCAAAAAGTCCGTAGGTATTCACACTCCGGAATGGCGCGATCCATGCAACATCTGGGAGTTGTGCCTCTCTAAAGAGTTGTCCGCCGAATCGGATACTGCTCAACAGAAAGAGAAGCACTGCTGCTACCGCTATGCCGGTACGTCTATATTGACGAGGCGGTTTTTCGATTACACGAATGGTTGGCATAAACTTTTTCGGAAGGAAGGCTTTCCACATCACATCATCGATGAGCAAGAGGCACAGCACAATTGTCAGTAGGTTGAAAAAGCAGTAATTCCCTGTCAGGATGATGAGTATTTGTAGTGCAATCAATCCAATGCATCCTACAGTTCTCGGATGTCGCGGGGCGAAGATCAGAAACGGGACGACCAACTCAGCCGCGAACATGCCGATAACTGAGGCTTTGTGAAACCATTCTGGGAACTGATGAGCATACCATCCAAACCACGTCGGTAGGGGTTGTGTCTCATAGTGGAAGTTGAGGGCGGTAAGGTTTCGCCACACCTCATCACTGGCGAGTTTGACAAACCCGGAGGCAAACATCAGGCGGAACAGGAGCCAACGTAATAGCCACAAAAACGCAGTAGAGGATTGGGACGCACGCGTAAATGTATCACGGAGGTGCAGTGGCGCGAAAAAGATCGCCAGAAATCCCGCTTCTAAGAGCAGGACATCCCATTGAAAACTCAGAAAAACTTGTCCGACTGTCACGAGCGACAGATAAAACGCCCACAAACCGACTAAAGCAAATGATGGAACGAAGCCTGCGATTAGGACCAGAGACAGAAGAACGCCACCAGCGCACAAGAAATGGAGAAAGGCATCTGACGTGTTCAACCAGAACAGTGTTGGAATGAGATAGTAACCTTCTGACCCGATTTGCTGACGGACAGCCTCCAAATACTGCCCGGCTGGTAGGATGCCGTTGCTGCCGACAAGCCCGTGAATCTGCACCCACAAGGACAAAAAGGCAATAAGGTAGATACAACCGAGTCCGCGCAGAAACAGCCATCGCGACAGATGGAGCGTTGTTCTCTCAGTGTGCGTCCCCCAGAACCAGCGCGTCAGGGCAGAGAAAAACGGACGGTGCTTTGCAATGAGACGGTAGACTCCTTCTGATACACTCGCGACCCCTGGCAAACGGTTATAACACCAAAGGAGAAAACTGTTGTTTAAAGCACGCAGGACAGCCTCTGCCCCACTCAAAACTGTTCCGTTTTGGAGAATCAATTGGACTGAGTTCTCAAATGCTGAAAGGGGTATATTGGGAAATTCCGCAGCCACCTCTTGATACGGGGTATAGTCAATGCTGTCGCCGGTGATATGCTGCCACTGAGCGATCCAGTATCGACAAAAATCGCAGTCATTATCGTAGACAAGGAGCGGTTTGCTGCTTTGTGATTGCATCAAAATCCCCAGCGAGATTTGCCCAATCCTTCACACTCTATGCTAAACATGGGGAGAAGATTAATGCCATGCCTGGTGAATTTTAGCAATGGCTTCTGCAATCTGATCCATGTCTCTTGTCGAGCCAAGGAAGAGATTCTGGAAAAGCCACACGCTTTGTTCACAAACTAATGTCGCATTTGGACAAGGCAACGATCGGATGAGGTGAGGATATTTCTCCGCGACATGCGCCATCCCCGGCTCCTGTGAAAGTGGGGAACGGTAGCCGATGGAACACGGAATGCCCTCAGCAGAAAGCGCGTCCACAAATTCCTGTCGCGATTTGCCACCGAAGCCTTTAGAATCGTACCGCAGACAGTAGAGGTGATACCCGTGTTTGGTAACCCATGGCGCGAGTTCTGGCGGTGTGATACCCTCAATTGTCGCCAAAGCGTCAGAGAGATAAGCAGCGTTTCGGTTGCGAAGATCGGTTTGTGCCTCCAACAGTTCTAATCGTACCTGCAATATCGCTGCAAGATATTCTGAGGGACGGTAGTTCCAACCGAGTCGCGGATATTCCCATCTCGCCCCGCCTGGGGCACGTCCGACGTTCATAAAGGCACAGACTCGGTCGTGAATGTCTTTGTCATTCGTTGTGACCATGCCTCCTTCACCAGAAGTCAAATTCTTTGAGGCTTGGAAACTAAACGCGCCGACATCGCTGAGAGATCCAACCTTTTTCGTCTGGTATTCTGCGCCGTGTGCTTGGGCACAGTCCTCAATAATCGCAAGTTGGTGGCGTTGGGCAATCTCTCGTAATGCCCCCATATCTGCTGGATGACCGCCGAGATGGACGGGGAGGATCGCACGGGTTTCGGGACCAATAGCCGCTTCAACACCTGCCGGGTCAATCGTAAACGTCTCTGGTGAAATGTCCACAAATACCACGGTGCATCGACGTTCCAACACTGCGCTCGCAGTCGCTACGAACGTATAATTCGGCACGATGACCTCACCGCCATCGCTAAATCCGTCGAGATCCAGGGCACCAGCTAAGGCAGCACTAATTGAATCGGTGCCGTGTGGCATGAAGAGGGCATAGTTTGTTCCGGAGTATTGGGCGTATTGTTCGTTGAAACGCTCAATCATCGCGCCTCCGGAGCCTTCATTGCTACTCAGGTATACCTCTCGAAGCAGGGGTTCAACTTTTGACTCCCATTCTTCAGTTGTTGTGAGGGGCCATGAAGACCACGATTCGCTTTCTATGTCGCGGACAGGTGTACCGCCTGAAATTGCCAGTTGGTTGGACATGCAAATCTCCGATTTATCAGTTAGTTATCTGTCTTAGGGATGGGATTTCCCTTCTCATCCAAATATACAACTTCCCAACCCTCCGGTTCTACCCCAGTATTCAAAAGATCAAGTTTCTGTTCCTCAGAGAGCTCTGGTCCGTTAACCGAGGGAATCGCTCCAGTCTCGGATGTTGTGGAAAGTCTTGAGTGCCAGATATGAGTCGTTGATTCAGTTTCCTGTACGTAGATTCTCCCTGGGATATTGGGTAACGCCTTTTCACTTATCACAAACCAGTTTTTCACTTCTGGGTTGGTTTGCTTCGCTTCAGAAATGAGTTGATACTCCCGGATCTGGGTGTCAATATAACTCGCTTTGATGGTTTCCCAATCCTCTCTTTCCCACTCATTTTGGGTGCCGAATTCTTTCAGTACCATATCTGATCGTAGATTTAAGTATCCACTATAATCCTTAAAATTCTCTATCGTGATACCTTTATTCAGAAGCATCTGAAGCCATTCTTCACGAGGATATTTGGCATCTATATGTTCCAGTGTAAACTCAAGGTGGCGTTTTTTGCCAGAAGATGTCTCCGAAGCGGTAGCCCATTTTGTTGCTTGGGAACTGTATCTCGCATCAAACGCTTCCATAAGACCTTCAGTGGTTTGGGGTCCGGTATATTTCTCTGTGGGTGTTTCAAAGCCCAGTTCTCTCCGTATTTCGAGATTCGATATTGCGTGACACCCAACAAAAGCGGTTACGAAAATGAGGAGGAGTAGCGTAATTCGTACAACGTATTTTTTCATGGTTTTTCCCTTTTTCTTGAGTAAGGTGTCGAATGTTTGGAGGAAGTGTTCTGTGAAGAGCACTCGCATTCAACTATCTGCGTTAAGTTTATATATTATCCAAAAAACTGTCAAGAAAAAATCGGTGCTCTGATGGGCTATTTTTAAGTTTTTTATACCAAAATTTCCCATGATGACTAAATGAGTGTGGTCGTGATACCAAAGACGATGCCAGCCAAGACTGCACCGACGAGCGCATCAATCGCATAATGGAATCTACCGTAGACGGTGCCGAGGGTTAATCCAATACACATTGGCAATAGAATCAGAAAGGCTGTACTATCGTAACGGTGTGCATAAAGCAGCACAATCACTGATAGCGAAACGTGTGAACTCGGAAACGCCGTGCCTTTCGACGAACCTCTTGAAACAATTGAATGTGTGAGTCCAAAGAAGAAACCCTTGGACAATTTTCCTTGAATCTTTTCAAAAAGGTAGCGCGGACCGGTGGCAGGCAGAAATGGATAGCAGAGTAGGCTGAGATTAAAGGTCAGTGTCTCCGCGAAAACTGTTTCTTGAAACGGACCTATCCTTCCACCGAAGTAGAGCCACGCCGCTAAAAACACGGCAATGACATAGTAACTAAAGTAGCAGAGATGTAAAATCTCCGATAGGATTATAGACGGAAACCGATCGCTGAGTTCAAGGCTTGGCATCCCTTTAAAGACCCGCTTTTCCCAGCGAATCACTGTTTCATCGAAATATTGTTGGAACACCATTTGGGTCAATTTTCCCATCTCGAAATAGAAAATTGCGATGGTGGATAGTGGATACCAATCTCGTAGAAATCGCAAGGGAAACGGCATCTGTTCACTGATGAACGTTAGCGATATAATACCAGCAATCCAGAGGGCGCGTGTGAGCAAATAGAGATACCAGCAGGCAACATTTTTGTGAAAAATCAGGATGAGCATGCCTGTGAGTGTTAAGTACCCAATGGCAACCCAATCATAGGGGAGAAAGTTCATTGTGCAAACGTTTGGTTTCGCTGCTTTCAAACGAAACTGTCCGGTTAACAAGAATGGCGAGGTTCTAAGACCTCGCCTTTTATTTTATACAAATTCAGCGCATGTTAGCGGTCAAATAGTGGGAGACGCGGACGCTGAGACCGTTCCAATTTTTCAAGATGCTCTTTGGCGCGCTTAAGGGCTTCCTCTGCACCCGTAAGTGCCTCCTCTGTGCCAACTTTACCGAAGTACAATGCGGCCTTCCCGTTCCTACGGTGGAGTTTTTCAAGCATCTGCTTCAGATATGCGTCTTTATAGGTTTCCCAATCCTCGGTGGGTGCGATGCCGAAGAGCCTGGAGGACCAGACCTCTGGATTTTTTTCAAGTTCCACCAATTCATCTCGCTTTGATAGATAGGTCCAGTACTCTTCAAAATTATCAATAGTAATCTCTTTATCAAGGAGCATCTGAATCCATTCATCCCGCGGGTATTTCGCATCAACTTCGCTCATAGGGAGTGGGACCTCATACTTAAAGACCGTGGTGCCTTCACGTGCGTAACTGACACTTCCTGAGGTTATGGCATACCTTTCGTTATACTTCTCGTCGTAAGCGTTCTGCAGTGCTTTGACAGTCTGTAGCACTGTAAAATCCTTAAAAAATATAGGTGGAGACGGAGCCTTAGGAAAATCCGGGGGTAGCGCACGAAGCAGGTACGCATCTACATTGTCTTTCTTGAGTAGATCGCGGTACTTGTCTAAAGCGGTATCATAATTGAGTATGAATGGGTGCCCTTCTTTTTTTAATCTTTTTTGAATCCGACCGATTTCTCGCACAATATATGCGTCTTTATAGGTTTCCCAATCTTCAGTGGCTGGAATGCCGAAAAGTCCAGATGTCCACACCTGCGGTTGTCTCTCAAGATGCACTAACGTATCCCGAAGGAATAGGTATTCCCAATATGCGTTTGCGTTCTTGATCGTAATTCCTCTGTCAAGCAGCATCTGGAGCCATGCGTCGCGCGGATATTTCGCGTCAACCTCAGCGAGCGGAATATTCTCGTCGTAAGCAAAGATTTCAGCGTCTCCTACCGTGTACGACACACGCACCGTAGTATCCTTATGTTTGCGGTTATAGCCTTCGTCATAAGCGTCCCGCAGTTCCTTAACCGTTTGCAAGATGGTATAGTCCTGCGTCTGCGGCGGTGACGCGATCTCATTTTTCAGTTCGGCAGCGAGTGTTGAGAACTTTGCCCGAATGTTGGCGCGCATTTCAGCACGGCGTGCCTCGTCCATTTCTCCAGCGGACTTTAGCACAGTGTCAGTTTGTTCGTCTACCCAAGCTTCCCAAGGGTCTTCGGTGGTTTGCGCATCTGGTTGCAATACCAAAAATGCGACTGTTCCCAGAGCGATCAGGAGGGTGAGTATATGGACAATATGTTTGGCTTTCATTGTTTATCTCCTTCAGTTAGGTTATCGGTGATGTGTATTAACTGCTACGTCTTACGGATTGTCACACCAGATCCCAAGAGAAGTTCCACTGTTCTCTCAAATTATCAGTTAGCCACTAATCGACGAATTGCCTGCACCGCGGTCTCTGTATCTTGGAGTGGGGTATTTGAAGCACGTGAGGTAAGCACACTCTCGATATGCTGCGCTAACTCCTCAAGTCTGCACCGACTCACGATGGCATGTTCTTCCATATACTCGTAAACTTTGTATCGTTTCGGCAATCTGATATTTTCTTGTGACAGCGTTAGGACGATGACCTTACGTGCACTGCTTGCTGCCTCGCATACCATTGAGAAACTATCTGCGGTGACGATGAGCAGGTCGCTTAAGGCGAGGATGGTTTGATAGGGATCTTCAAGTTCTGAAGGCGTGTCCGGCATGATGAATAGCGAACACCAATCGGAATGCTTCACCGTCGAGACCAGATGTGCAGTTACATCTGATGGGGTTCGGCGGGAAGTCGTCACCAATATCTGTGTATTCATTTCCGTTGCAACTGTCTCGCAAATTTTGCTCAGCCGCTGAGCATCAGCAACCGTGATCGTTTCATGCCGATCTGTCCCCCCGATAAGGAATCCGATACGCAGACTCTCTGGCAAATTCAGTTCATCCTTCAATCGTCTCCGCTCAGCGTCCAGTGCGTCTGGCGAGATAGGGTTCGGCATACCGATTGTTCGGCAGACATTGTCCTTAGACGTAGTATTGTGCCAAGAGAGCATTGGAAGAATCGCGAGATCGAAATAGCGGATGCCCAATGGCGAGGGTCTGCGACACGTAACCGTCTTGGCACCGAGGACCCTACCGAGAAGCAGATTAATGGCTGCAACAGATGAACCCGTCGAAAGTGTAATATCAGCCGTTTGAAGGTCTGTCAATGCGCCATAAGTCTCGGATGTGAGACTCCATCGCAGAAGCGTATGAATGAGCGACATAGGGAGCGGTATGCCACCGAAGATACAGATAAAAACGCGCAAGAGATTATCACGCCACTTGCGTCGGAATTCCACCGCAAGCCATTCCACTTGACACTCAGGCATCTTCTCCACAATGCCTAAGGATTGCTTGTAATGTCCCGGTTTGTTGTCGCTTAAGATAACGATTTTCATTAAAGTAGTAGGCACGCGCTGTGTGTCGTAAACTTCTTAGTTTTGGGCTGTTGATGCTAAAGTATATGCGATCAACTCCGTTACGCCGTGTTCATCTTCAACTTTGACAATACCGACGTGCGGGACAAACCATACCTTTTGATTCAATTGCGTTGTCTCCGCTTCCGAAAAAAGGGTATGTGTAATCTCTGTCTGATATTCGATCTGGTATGCTTTTTCAAAGTTCCCCGCAGACGTTTCAATCAGATTTTCGGCAACAACCTCTGCTTTGATACTCATAAGTACTTCAAAGGGGATTTGAAGCAGGACAAGATTTTGCAGCACGATGCTCCCGTTAACCTTTACATTGAAGGCATCCCACTGAGCGTTGAGGATTAATGGGACCTGTAAAAAGATGAGTTCAGTATGCGTGATCGGTTCTACTGCGACAGTCAATTCCAAGCCCGCGAGTTCGTCCTGCGCTGCGTTAGGGACTTCGATTTGCACGTAGCGATCTATCTTTTCACCGATAGCAAAAAGAACTCGGTTTTGTTCAACGCGGAAAGCGTCCGGTTTCAGAAGGTCGAATCCTATTGCCTCAATTGGTGGCGTGGTTTTGAAGGCTCTATAGTCCTTTCCCTCAATATTTGTCTCGCCACTAACTTCAAGCGTCCATTGAAGTCCATCAGTACTTCGGTAGACCCATCGGCTTCCGACCACATCGGGTAAGTAGTTTGGTTTATCTTCTATCGGGACAGAAGTTTCATCGGAACCGCATCCGAAGAGAATAAAAGTAGCACACAGAGTCAGAGAAATCAGTCGCATTTTATTTTTTCAGTGCGTCTGTTACCAGTTGTTCTAACGCGTCCCCTCTCGCTTTGTGTGTGATTAATTTGCCCTCTCTATCAATAAGCCACTGGTTGGGGACACCCGTGATATTATACTGCTGTGCAAGTGGATCGTCTCTCCACGCTTTACCACTGAAAACCTGCCGCCACTGGATGTCGTTTTCTTTAATGTAGTCGTGCAGTTCCGATTCCTGAGTGTCAAGACTGACACCGATGACATCAAATCCCTCGTCTTTATAAGTATCGTAAACTTTTTTGATGTTGGGCAGCTCCAAGGTACAGAAACCGCACCACACTCCCCAAAAATTGAGCAAGACAACTTTTTCGCGATACCCTTGAAGCGAAATCGGATTGCCATCAAGGTCAGTTGCAGAAAAGTCGGGCACAGGTTTTCCAATCAAATCGTATGTGGGATCAGCCTTGCGGTCATACACGTCGGCGAGTTCAATATCTCCTAATTTTCTGTAGATGTAGGCAAGTCGCCAAAGGATAGGTTCGGCATCCGGATGCTGTCGCTCAGCCTCCTTAAATGCCTCAAGCATGTCTTCATATTGACCCACTATGTCAAACAGGTCGAATAATATACGATACCCCGGAAGGTCTGGTTCCATCACTGACTGGAAACGCGTAACAATCGCCTCTGCTGCTTGTTTGTTGCCGGTTTTAGTGTAGAGGCGGACAAGCTGCTTATAGAGGTTAGGGAAACGCTTGCCATCCGGGTATCGTTCAAGGGCATCCTCAAAAGCGGTGATCGCTGCTTCGTGGCTACCGTAAAGATCTTCCGGTATGGATTCCCAAACATGGGATGACTTGTAAATCTTTGAAGAGAAACTCAGGTTCAAACAATCAAAATCTTCGTTCTCGTGATGGCGACAACGGACAAGCGGCATGATATCCCCATACACCTCGCGTTGTGTACTTTTCTCCTCTCGGTATTCAGGATGAAACTGGTACCCATAACTCACCGGCATTTTCGGATCTGTGTTCACGGTAAAGATTGTCTTACCACCCTCTTCGTCCACCGGACAGATCAAGGTCTTAGCCTCTGCCAAATGTTTCGGATGAAGGTCTGAAAGCCACTCTGGGAAATCACCGTGTTCTTTCTGATAGGCTTCAATTGCCTCGCCAATGGCACGCAGGTTTTGGGTGCAAGTTTCAATGTTTTTCTCATTCTGTTCCGCTGCAGAATCTGCTACTTCAGAATTAGCAAAGCCAATCAGCGAGTTCAATACGATTCCTGTGGTCGCTATTACTTTCATTTTATGTTCCGTTCTCTTTTTAAGAGTATTTGTCTTAAGAGTGTTTGTTGATAAAGATCGGGTGTTCTTCGTTAATTCACTGAATCGTTTCCTAAGTTTGGAAGACAGTATAACATATTGTTAGGAAAAGCTGTTATTTTTTTATTTTATCATCATGGGTTGGGTTTGAAATGGAATTTGATAGATTCTTTAAATATGCTATAATCACGATGAGAATATTGTACGGATGTGAGGAAAAGTATGTTGGGTGCGATTATAGGCGACATCGCCGGTTCCATCTACGAAGGATATGCAATCAAAACTAAGGATTTTCCTTTCTTGGGAGACTATTGCCGTTTCACAGATGATTCGGTGTGCACTGTTGCAGTCGCAGATATTCTGCTACACGATCTGCCTACTGCGGAAACGATGCAAGCGTGGTGCCGTCGCCACCCACATCGCGGTTATGGTGGGAATTTCGGTATGTGGATTTATGACGATCCACCCGAACCCTATGGCAGTTATGGCAACGGCGCGGCGATGCGCGTCTCTCCAGCGGCGTTCCTGAACCGCGATAATTTGGATACTGCACTCCTTGCCGCCGATAAGGTAACCGAGATAACCCACAACCACCCGGAAGGTATAAAAGGCGCGCGAGCAACAACACACGCCATCTGGCTTGCATTTCAAGGTGAACCTCCTACCGACATCCGCAAGGTTACCGCCTCCGAATACGGCTACGACCTAATGAGAACTGTAGACGAGATCCGTCCATCCTACCTTTTCGATATAACTTGCCAAGGCACTGTCCCACAAGCGATAACGTGTGCTCTGGAATCTGTGAGTTATGAAGATGCGGTGCGTAACGCCATCTCCCTCGGTGGCGATGCCGATACGCTTGCTGCCATCGCCGGTCCTATCGCCGAAGCGTTGCACGGCATTCCCGATGAACTCAAAGAACGGACGGAAAGCATCTACCTTGCCGATGCACCGGACATCCTTGAAGTGTTAGAAGAGATGTATCATCTCCAGTAGGTGCAGTTCCCCAATCTTATTAGTTTTCTCTTAAGTTGGTAGGTGAGATTTGGAACCTCGCCGGTCTTGTGTTCAAGATTTTTCGCTGTAGGAACGATCTCCTGATCGCTACGTCTCACTTGACAGGTGGATTGAATGTGCTATACTATTAACATATTTCAAATATTTCAAAATTCAAACGAGAGATTATTTATGAAAACTGTAATCAAAAAGGCGCAGAACCCAATTACAGAAGAAGAATATGAGATAGAATTACCAGCACATGAAGTCGTCCGTAAAGCTATCCTTGAACTTGATTATCCACCCGATGGGATTAGGATCATAGAGGCAACGAATATATTATCGGAAAAATTTCAACTGTCTGATGAACAGAGAAATGCAAAGAACAAACGAGGTGAACGATATCTTGACGTTTTTCGTTACGACGTAGTCGCACATGCATTTGTTTATCTTTTAAAAAAAGAAGAATTGAAACAACCGAGAGGTCCAAAGACACCCTACTTTCTTGCTCTCGCTGCAAATAGACTAAACCCCGAAAAATTGATTGAAGAAAATTATAAAAAAAGTCGAAGGAAATTAGCTGAAGATTTACAGCAGCAGATTAAGGCTAACTCCCCGCCCTTTTTCGAGAAATTGGTTGTAAATCTACTCATTGCAATGGGGTATGGTGGTTCATGGGAAGGGGCCGGAGAAATTACAGGTGGTCCTGGTGATGGTGGAATTGACGGTATCATTTACTTGGACAAACTTGGTCTTGATGTGGTTGGTGTTCAAGCCAAGCGGCTAACAACAGGAAATAATATAGGTCCTTCTGTAATTAACGAATTTGTTGGTGCTTTGCGTTTAAACGGTTTAGGCAAAGGGGTTATCATCACCACAGCGAGTTTTAGCAGCAATGCTAGAGCCTCTGCAGAAGGAAGTGATAATCCCAAAATTGTCCTTATTGATGGCGAACAACTTGCTCAGTTAATGATTGACCACGATGTCGGTGTTTCCATAGAGAAAACCTACGAAATCAAGCGCGTGGATTCAGATTATTTTGCTGAAAATACCGAAAATTCCTAAAAGTATTAGCAACAAGAGGCATGGAAATGAGAACGTTCGGAACCCAAGGTCCCGTAACCCCTGAAGAAAACTATGTTGTCTCTCGCACCGAGGAGATTACAGATTTTATCAACAGAGTGAAAAGAGGCAAATACATCGTCCTTTTTGCCCCGCGCCAGACCGGCAAAACGACCCTCTTCCGTGCCGCTGTGGATGCGCTCATAGCCGAAACCTATTTCCCAATTCAACTCAATTTTGAATTGTATGCAGATTATCCTACTTCCGATTTTTACATCTCTTTCTATAAAAGACTTTGTGAGGAAATTGAGAACGTTTTCGAGAAACATGGGACCACACCTTCTGAGGCGTTATGTCAATTTTTGGACAGCACAGAGGTAACAGATCAAGTTAAGATGATGGAGTTCTTTAAACAGTTTGTCCATCTTCTGCCCGATCATAGTAATTCCCAAAAAGTTGTCCTTATCATTGACGAGTTTGACGCGATTCCGCCTGACGCTGTTCGCGGTTTCCTTCATTCACTCCGCTACATTTACCTTGACCAATCAAGTCCTCGATGTCCTTATAGTGTCGGCATTGTTGGGGTCAAGAACATTACACAACTCAACTATGACCGCTCTATTTCTCCATTCAATATCCAAGATGAGTTCCACTTGCCCAATTTCACGCTCGCACAAGTCCGTGAACTACTTGAGCAGTATACCACTGAGGTGGGTCAAGGCTTCGCTTCTGAGGTTATTACCTCTATTCATAAACAGACTGCTGGACAACCGTTCCTTGTCAATCGATGCGCGCAGATTCTCACTGCGGAGATGGACATTCCTAAAACCGAAGCGATTACAATGGCACACTTTTCAAAGGCACATACCCAGCTCCTTGAGGAAGGCAATGCCAATATTGAGCATCTGCTTACCGATATCCACAAGGATCCCCGATTTAAAAGTCTATTGATGCAAATCGTCTCTTGTGAGAGAAGAGTGCGATTCAATGTGGATAATGAAGTTATCAATGAACTTGTAACTTATGGTGTTATCACTAAGCGCACTGATGGAATGTGTGGCATCGCCAGTCCGATCTATCAGCATCATATCCAGCAAAGTATCAAACCACTTCCATCCAAACCCCCGGCACAAATCCGGGATACTCTCCCTCACTAAACGCTGGATAGTAGACACTCTCTCCGTCAAAATCGTGAACCGTCTCTCCGCCGCTTTCATTCGGAATATGTACCCTGCACGTATAATCCGTCTGATTGAACAAGTGCTGCGGTGTCGGCGTGGATTCTTCAACGCGATATTCTGCCAATGCTGCCTCATCTACGACAACGCCGAGTCCTGGCGACTCCGAAACCTGAATTGTGCCGTCAACGACAGCGAGCCGCGTTTCGAGCAGATCCGATTCCCACAACTCATGACAGGTAATCGCTGGCAATTCGGCTTGTGATAACACCGCACCGAGATGCACCGAGTATGCCGTTGTAATACCCGTGCCGACCATCTGGAGCCAGTAGGGTTGTTCAAACGATGCACAGAGCGCGTTCGTCCGCCGTAACGAGTTCACACCGCCACCGACAACAAACCCGCCACAACAGCGCGCATGCAGACAGGATTCGTTGAAATGCTCGACAATTCGTTTCTCAACAGCCTCTTGAAGTCTCGCTGCACCCTCTACATCCGTGCCGAGGTAGTATGGACTCTCGTAAATTGCAACATTTGGGTGTTTGTCTAGCTGTTGTAAGACAGGTATAGCGTTATCCGCAGTCCGCAGGAATCCGTTGAAATCAATGTCGAGCCGATAGTCCGCTGGGACAGCATCACCGACAGCGTCCACCTGTGCGAAAATGTCGCGCCATGGACGCGCCTTGAGTTTCGCGGATGTGTAACCCCGCTTCACCGACTCTTGGACTTCCGCAACCCAATCCTCTGGCGGCATATCGATATCCCACCACGAAATAGGGCACCGTTCCCGAACCTTAGGTCCGATGAGTTGATAGACGGGAACATCAACGGATTTACCGATCGCGTCGAAAAGAGACATCTGGATGCCGAAGCCAACGCTGTCATCGTTCATACAGGCAAATGCGTTCTGTCCCATCACTTGTTCAATGTTTGCCGATTCGTTTGATAAGTTTTCGCCGTATCCAACGACACCGTTGCTAAGTTCGACGCGGTAGACGTAAACCCGTTCGCCGTGTGTCAGGGCGCGGTGCATGTGTCGGCTGACCCGTTCATGATAAAATGGCACGTTCAACGGAATCGCTTCGAGATGTTTGATGCTAAGCATGAGGGACCTCCTCAAATGATGAATTGTCGCTCACGAAATTTTCACTTTTTGCTGGTATGGTTTCCGAATTGTATCACATTTCCGAAATTGCAAGTGAAAATATTCTGAAGATGTAGTGATTTCGTCTCTACTTACTGACAAGTGAAAACTGACAACCGGTAACTGCTTCATCGCGGTTGACATGCCCTCCGTTTTGTTGGTATAATATCTTTAACGCATACAATAACCCAAGCTGCTGCGGACAAAATTTAGGCAACGAGGCTGATTATCCGTGGCATTTCACAGCGTAAATTGTTAGTTTGCCGATGCAACAGCACAGACTAACAGTCTATGCTACAAAGAAGGCAACTTGCGTTACGATATTGAAATGCTGATACTTTCGCAAGCGAGGGACACATTATGAGAGAACTTCAACCCTTTAATGTTTCAAATGGACTCTTAGATCAACCCGAAAAACTCCGAGAACAGGCGCGGCAAGACGGTTATCTTTTCTTTCGCGGCTTGATTGATGCCGATTCTATCTACGAGGTGCGCCGAGATTTTTTGGAAATCTGTCACCGACACGGATGGGCAGAAGGTGGAGACACACTGATGGACGGTATCCGCATCGGCGGTCCCTTCATGGAAGGCGATGACGGTTATTGGCCCGTGTTAGACGAATTCCAATGCTTGGAATCCTTCCACGCCTTCGCACATCATCCGGCGATTTTGGACGTGTGTGATAAGTTATTCGGTGAGAAGACGCTCGTGCATCCGCGGAATATTGGAAGAATTATGTTCCCAGAGAACACAAAATATACAACACCTGCACACCAAGATTTTATCCACATCCGAGGAACAGAGGAAACCTATACCGGATGGATACCGCTCGGTGATTGTCCGATGAATTTGGGCGGGTTGACAGTATTGTCTGGCTCACATCAAAACGGAATCTTCCCCGTCAAGCCTGCGTTCGGTGCGGGCGGAGTTGGCGTTGATACAGAACCCTTGGAGGCGGATGGATTCCACTGGGTTGGCGGCGATTACGGTATCGGCGACGCGCTTTTCTTTCACAGTCACGCTGTTCACAAGGCACTGCCGAATCAGACACCGGATCAGATTCGTCTCTCCGTGGATTACCGCTATCAGGGATGCTCCAAACCGGTCACCGAAGGGTCGTTATTGCCACATTTCAATCGGATGGCGTGGGATGAAATCTATAAGGAGTGGGCCTCTGTGGAATATCAGTACTATTGGGATGCGTTCGATTTAAATAGGGTTTAACAACCATGAAAAACGTATTAGGGGTTTTACTCTGTAGCACTTTCTGTTTTACGATGAGCTTGTCCGCACAAGCCCCCGATGATATGGTGTTGATTCCGGCAGGCGAGTTTCAAATGGGTAGCGCGAATGGCGAACGAGATGAAAAACCTGTCCATACTGTTTATCTCGATGCCTTCTATATTGACACATACGAAGTGACGGTTGGGGAATACAAACAGTTTGTTGAAGCCACCGGTCATCGCCCGTTACCGGAGTCGTTTTCACGGACCTCACCAACCGATCGACACCCTGTCGTTGAGGTAAGTTGGCACGATGCGATGGCTTATGCGCAGTGGGCAGGTAAGCGATTGCCGACAGAAACCGAATGGGAGAAAGCGGCACGAGGCGGTTTGATTTCACAAGACTATCCGTGGGGTGATACAATCGATACCAGCAAGGCAAACTACGACAAGAACACAAAATCCGGGACACACAACGTCCGGACAACACCTGTCGGAATGTATCCCGCGAACGGCTATGGATTATACGACATGTCAGGGAACGTAGCCGAGTGGTGTCTTGATACGTATCAGCGAAAGTTTTATACGAATGGAGGGCAGCGCAACCCGATTGCTGGGGCTGAGAACGTCCAACAGGCTATTGCAGAGGCTGACCTTAGCAAAGCGAAGCGCGTCGTGCGGGGAGGATCGTGGAGTTTCAATGCGAAAAGCGTGCGGGTCGCGAATCGTCTTGCGGAGAAACCGTCACTGTTGAGTAGCGATGTGGGATTTCGTTGCGTGCGCGATGTAAAGTAGTAAGCACACTTTGTGGGTTCGCCGTTCATCGTAAAAATCGTAAACACGCGCCGTATGCTGTTATAATAAACCTAATAAAAAAAGAGAAACCAATTGATTAAATTACAACAACTAAAACCTAATACTGCAAATCGCATCCGTTTGATAGTGATACTCATCGGATGGGGATGTATTGCTGTTTTACCCACCGCTGCTGAAAACTATACTGGAGATTTTTTGACGAACGGTGTTGGGGGGCGCGCACTTGGATTAGGGGGTGCCTATGTTAGCATTGCTGACGATGCCACCGCGGCCTATTGGAATCCCGCTGGTATTGCTGGTGTTCCTGACAAGTATCAGTTCTGTTTGATGCACGCCGCACGGCGTTCAGGATTGGGGTCGTTCAATTATGTCGGTGGGACGACACAGGTGTTACCTAACCTCAACCTTGGCGTGTCGTGGCTTCGCGCAGGGGTAGACGACATTCCTATCTATCCACTCGTGCCAGCATTCGATCCGAATATTAGTAGCGAGCAACGCCGAAACCTCGCAAAGAATCGGCCGAGGGAATCCGACTTCATTCCAGCGGGCTACCTCAACGACAGTGAAAACGCCTATATTCTGACACTCGCGAAGCGTTGGGTTGTCAGCCAGTCGTGGTGGGATAATTTCGGAAGGGATTCAGTGCCGCCTGAATTTATGGTCGGTGTAAATACCAAGTTGATTACACAAAGCGTAGGCGGAAGCGATCTTGAGGCGTACAATTATGGGAGTTGGGGTTACGGGTTTGATGCCGGAGTGCTTGTCCGCTTGCCCGATTTCAACGCACTTTTCGGTTTAGAAGATTTTGGCAGTCTTACATTTGGCATGAACCTTCAAGACATCTCAAAAACGACCTTGACGTGGAACACTCTATCTGCGCCAAAAGAATCTATTCCGGCGAATTTGAACATAGGCGTGGCGTATACGAACCATCGCGTTTTCAATCGAGAACTCATCTTGTCCTACCAGTGGCAGCAGCGCTATGGCGGGCAGATGCATCTCGGCATAGAGTACCATATTAGCAAACCGTTGGCACTTCGTGTTGGTTACCGTGATGCCCGCATTACAAGCGGGATCGGCATTCAACTCCGAAAATTTCGGCTCGATTACGCCCTACTCTTCGGTGATCTGATTAGCACACATTTTTTGAGTCTTTTATGGCATTTCTGAGGGTGCCGCAGAAACGGCGAAGGCTCTCTTTAGACACTCGGTTTCGACAAATCGGGTTGATCGCGTAGCAGCATCAGGAGCGGTGCTAATACTAACGGAAGCATCACCAATCCGTCCAGCACAATTGGCAGACCGAACTGGTCTGCCAAACCCCCGACCCACAGGTTGAGTAGTCCGCCGACACCCCACGCCGCCCCCATCATCAAGCTCGACGCGATACCTTCATAACCACGTAGGATTATCTGTGCGAGGATGATGTTAACAGTTATGGAACTGGTAAGCACCACATTGCCTAAAAAGAGAAGCACGAGAAAACTAAGCCCATCAGTGTGCAGCGATGCATAGAGAAGCGGTGGTGCCCCAAGAAGCGAAACCAGTAACAGGACATAAGTATTTACCCGACTTATAAGCCATCCGCTTGACATGATACCCATAGAACCGGCAAAAATAAAAAGCGCGATAACAAGGGAGCGCACTTGATCCGAGTAGTTTTGATCGCCTAAGTGGACGGATAAAAAGTTTTCTAAACCGGTCAGCGTAACGGTTCGGAATGCCGCAATAATGAATAATACGGTGAGTGGCAGCAGACGCGGATAAGCAATGCTCCAAAAGGGTTCTTGGGAACTCGGTGCCTCATTTGGCGTTCCACGTGTAGAGGCTGTCAAATCCAGATGCTTTTCAAACTTCAGCACTTTTGGTACCAGCAACGCTACGAGTATGCCCGGTATCATTTCCCACGCAAGGAAGTCCAATCCAAATCGATAAGGGATGAACATCAGCACGAGCGGGCCGAGCGCGCGCCCGATGTTACCGCCCGTGAGGAAGATAGATGTTCCGATACCTCTTCCCTCTACAGCGAGTGCACCGGCATAAGCCGTCGCTTGTGGATGAAAGGACGCAACGCCGATACCTCCGATAGCTAATAATAGATACACGATATAACGAGAAGGGGCAACCCACAAAAGACTTAAACCGATTGCAGTGAACGCAATACCGATCGTCAGAAAATGCACTGTCCGAAATCTATCCGACAACCATCCGAAGAGGATCTGTCCAAGCGAACTGAAGATGCTATACACCGAGATGAAGTATCCTGCTAAACTGTTCCGCGCGCCAGCTGCGGCTAACTTTGTCAGTAGGAGGGGTTGCAAATGCGATAGAAGTGTCGCGTAGGAATCAAGAACGGTATGTGATAACGTCAGGAAATAGAACTGTTTCCGAGCGGATGTTTTTGATGAATCTTGATCGTTTTTCATGAGGCGAAATAGGTACCGCGTTTCTATAAAAATCGGACAATCATTATGATAAGAATACATTATAGAATGCATTCATCTAAAAAGCAAACTTTTTTTATTGTAGGCACAGCGACATTCAGTTTTCTTTTCATTAATAGGTCTTTAAACTTGCCCTACTGACGACTGAATTTTTACTTGACAATAAAACTTCCAATATCTATCATATTACGAACGCCTAAAGAGATTAATGACTCATAATTCATAGTGAGTGTGCCTTTGAACAGAAGACAAATCCAACGGTTTACCAAGATCGGCTTACCAACGGTACTGGCAGTCGTCATAGCTTACTTCCTTTTAAAAGAGATCGACATTCAAGAGATACCGCGAACCCTGAGCCGATTGTCCATAAAGGCACTCTTAATCGGCTTCGCGTGTTATTGTTTATTGGTTTTGGCGAAAGCCCTCCGGTTTCGAGCACTGCTCAACCTTAGCAGCGGTGTCCACCAGATCTTCCCAATCTTGGCGTTGCACACCTTTTGGGGCAATATCCTCCCGATGCGGACAGGGGATGTCTCTTATGTCTATCTGATGCAACGACGACAGAAGGTCGATGCAACGCAGGGTATAGCGTCGCTTTTGGTTGCAAGTCTGATGGATCTCGTCCTGTTAATAGGTTTAGTGGTTGCCATGGCATGGCTACTGCGTGCCGAGCTTCGCGACACATTTTCTGGGACAGTCCTGTATATCACACCGCTTCTGATGGCGGGTGCTTTGATTGTCGGGATGGTTTTCGTCTACATCGCACCAAACCTCTGTGTAAGGCTCGTGGAAAAATGTGCGGTGCCACTCTTACGTCTCCAGAAACGCCCTCTTACGTGGGCAGTCAATAAGGGGCTGACGGTGATTCAAGAGTTAACGGAGTTCCGGTCGAATCGAAGGTTTTTAGAGGTGTGGGGATATTCCTTAATCTGTCTTGCAATCCGTTTCGGGTTCCAGTGCTACCTCGTCACCGAAATGGGTGTTGATATTCCGATGGTTGAGGTACTGTTCGCACTCGCTTTTACCAACGTCTTTAACCTGTTGCCTATCCAAACGATTGGGAACTTCGGAACAACGGAATTTCCGTTTGTCTGGTTGCTAAAGCATTTCGGCACGTCGGTGGAGACTGCGACTGTTACAGGGTTTAGTTTACATATTCTGATCCTACTTTACTGTCTACCTTTAGGCGTGTATGGATTCTTCAGAAAACAGAAGGAGCAATAAGATGAGAATTATCGATCCACACGTTCACGTTTGGAAAAACGATCCGCGATTCCCGTGGGCACCGGAAACGACAAATCCGCCTGCGGAAGATGCTACAGCGGAAATGCTATTAGAATTGATGGCAGCGAACGGTGTCGAAAAGACAGTGCTCGTTCAAGTCATCCATTACCGGTGGGATAATCGTTACGCCGCAGACGCAATGAAAAGGTATCCTGATAAATTCATGGGCGTTTGTCGGATTAACCCCGAGGATCCAGAGGCACCAGACCATCTCAACCGGTGGGTCGAGGAGGATGGTTTCCACGGTGTTCGGCTCAGTCCGTCCGTTGGTGAAGCGGGGGATTGGTTCACTGGTCCCTTGATGCAGCCGATATTTCGGCGTGCTGAAACCCTTGGGGTGCCGATGCTTCTTCTCACAGGAGCCGAGCGATTGGTGGATCTCGTGCCACTTTTAGAGCAGCACCCAGAACTTGATGTTGTGATAGATCACATGGCGAGCTGCTCGCCTGACGCACCTGAAAAACTTGAATTACTGCTCAATCTCGCGCAATTCCCTCGTGTCTATGTCAAGATAAGCCATACGTGGTCGATATCCAAAACGGGTTACCCGTGGGCAGATACGTTTGAACAGGTGAAAAAGGTATATCATGCCTTTGGTGGTTCGCGGATTATGTGGGGGACCGATTGGCCCGTCTGCCTTAGCCGAGCGAGTTATGCAGAGACCTTATCGGTTGTCCGTGATGAGATGGACTTCTTTACGCCGGAAGACCGGGAATGGGTGTTAGGCAAAACGGCACTCCGCCTCTGGCAATTCCAAGAGTGATTCGTGAATTAATATTTGACAAATTCTTTACGCTTATGTTATTATGCAAAGAATAGGTTAAATGTCGTCGTGTATCCCGTTCCCAACCCTCTGCAAATGCAAAAAAACAGCACCGTGGCAAGGCACCAAACGATACAAAACGCTATGCTCTTTTACGGACAAGATTTCTATCCTTGTCTGTTCACAAGGAGGAAAAACGATGCCATTCTGTCCACAATGCAATGCTGAATATAAGATAGAAATCTCGACATGCCCGGATTGTCAGGTAGACCTCGTGGCTGAGTTGCCCCAAACCGAATTTACAGAATATGGAGACTGGTCCACTGTCGAATCTGTGCCGAATGAATTGGCGGGAAACATCCTTCAAAGCGTCTTACAGGAGGACGGCATCCCTGTATATTTACGCTGTCATGATGTGCCTAATTATGGTGGGGTAAAAGGCAACGCGAGTCAGTCTGAGTGGGGTGATGTACTTGTCCCGGCTAACCTACTTCCGCAGGCGCGGGAATCCCTCAAAGCATATTTTGATTCGCTAAAGGACGAATAACACACGCGAGCAGATTGTCATGAAAGCCAAGCAGCTCTATCTCATTAAGGAAGCGAAATCTCACGTCCGCGTGGCTGGAAAGATCCATGTGAGAGCGCACCGTAGACGCAACGGGAGTTACGTCAAAGAGCATTGGCGGCGGAAACCGAGTAAAAATGTTGGCAGGCACAGACAATTTGAGCAAATCCGCTTCTTTGAAGACGATATGCAACTCCCACTTTTTGAGGACGACAATACCTGACGTTGACAACACGTCGAAAGGGTTATGTGAGAAGATACCGATGCGATGGTGTCTGTAGCGTCATCGAGCCACGTCTTCTCCAAAAATGCTATGATCTACTTTTTGCGAAGCTTGCAAGGTGCCCGTTTTACACTGCGGGGCTTGCGAGCATTGATTATTTTGCTGCTTTTCAGCGCAACGACAACGCTTTTTGGTGATGTTTACCGTGTCAAAAAAGGCGATACACTCCTGATTGCGGTGATCGGACAGCCGGAATTTACACATTCCGTGCAAGTCCGTGAAGACGGCAGAATTAGTTACTTTGGCGGCGATTTTGAGGTTGCTGGACAGACAGTCGCGGCGGTCAATCAGCAGATTCGCGAGTTTCTCATTGCGGCGGGTCTCGTCAGTAACCCCGTCGTTATGGTGTCGCCGGTGTTGCAAGAGAAAGGTGTTTTCGTTGGTGGTGCAGTGAAAACTCCGGGACGTTATCCGATTTCACCGGAGACGGACATCGGTTTATACCGTGCTATCGCGCTCGCGGGTGGTATGGCAGAGAACGCTGATCGCCAAGAGGTGCAGTTAATTCGGAGCGACACAACACAGAAAGCTGAGAGTTACGATCTCTCAATAAACCGTCCGTACAGCGACATCCGTGTCAACATCAACGATTTGGTGTTCGTCATGCCGCTAAGTGTCGTTGAGGTGCAAGGACAGGTGCAGACCCCCGGAAAGCTTTTTATTCGCGGGCAACTCGGTATTGCGCAGGCACTCGCGCGCGCGGGCGGTGCCACGCCGGAAGCCGACCTCGCCGCCGTGGTAAGAGTTGAAAGAAACGGTAAACTCTCCGAATTCAATCTCTCCGAACAGTTCTGGAAATCCTCTTTAAACGACAATCCTTCTGCCTTTCTATCGGATGGAGATGTGTTGTTTGTTCCGAATGTATTCAAGGTTGAACCTATCTATGTGACCGGCTATGTTCATAGTCCTGGTGCCCAACGCGTTCGCGGCCCCTTGAAACTCTCACAAGCGGTCGCCCTCAGTGGTGGGTTTGAAGCATCTGCGAATCGTGAGGAGGTGCTCATCCACCGACGTGATGGTACAACTGTTGAGGTGCCTTTTACGTCCGATCCTACTAATGGGGCGACACAACAGGTTTTACTCTATCCGGGTGACATCTTGGAGATAAAAAGGAAGTTTCAGGTAAATTGGGGGCTTGTCAGTACGCTCGCCTACATCGTCATCAGCGGCGTGGGCATTATAATCCAACTAACGAAATAAATTGTAAGAAAGGGAAAATAGAGATATGAACACCAATCCTTCGCCGGAATTCGTTCCGGGTCAAATTGTTTTCTTAAAGTCAAATCCGTCTACCCGTGGAGCCGTAGTTGAGGTATTAGCTGGGAGTAGTGAAAACCAGATCACCGTTTTTGCTGAGGGTAAGATTCAGAATTTTGATGCTTCTCAGTTGCAGGTGGGTACATCTTCAGATATTCTCAACCAGATTATTAATGCGCCACCTGAGACAATTGAGCAAATTGAGTCATTGCTACAATCGCCCGCCGAATCTACGCCGACTATCTCACCAACACCTCAAGAAGAACCGAGCGTTGCGTCAGCAGAACCGAGCGAGAAGCAGGAAAAAAAGTCTCAACAATCGAACAAAAAGAGCAGTAATTGGGATGCTGATAGTCTCCTAAGCCAATATTTCGCACAACCTGTCCGCTTTATTACGTATACAGGTATAAAGGATCTATCCGAAATTAGAGCGCAACCTTATACCCTATGGGGGACTGATGCCAAAGGTAAAAAGGTTAAGATGACGAAACTTCACGTTTTGTTTGCGTTTCCGAAAGAGAAGATGCCAGACCTGAAACCATACGTGAAAGTAAGGAAACCGTTGAAAGCGCAAAACCTTCAACCGATTGAGGACCAAAACGAACGGTTCCATGTTGATGACGACCTTCTTAAGCAGGCGCGAGAAGACAAATCTAATGTTAACATTGTCACGCGGGCAGGATACGTCTTGAATGGCTGGCTCCAACATTTTGACGAATACGTTCTGTATATGCGGGTCGGGGAGAAGGTCGTGGTTGTGTATCGACACGGCTTGTTTGAGTTCACGATTGGGGAGCAAGAAAGTTAACCTTCTGGAAACTATAGTACATTCCGAAAGTAAGAGATCACTTTGGAAAACACAAGGCACCTCACCTCCGCTGGCGAGGATTGTATCCTCGCCCAGTTATATCTTCTGTCTTGAGTCCCGTAGGGATGGCATATTTATAGAAAGACGTTGAAAAGAACAACTGAGCCCTGTAAGGGCGGCATTTATAGGCCTTGTGCTCCAAAATGTCTTGAAGTATCCCTTTCACTGTTAAAAAACTAAACTGCAGGAAAAGGAGGATAGCACGATATGAATAACATCTCAAACCCTTCACCCGAGTTCGCTCCGGGTCAAATTGTTTTCTTGAAAGCGGATCCGTCTACGCGGGGTGCGGTTGTCGCAGTCTCGCCGGGCACTCCTGAAGACCGAATTAACGTTTTTGTTGATGGGAATGTTCATACCTTTTATCCATCCCAATTGCAACTTGAGGTTCGGGATGATTCTCGTGTCTTTTCATGCGACGAATTTCACGCTTACCTAACGGCACTTCAAATCCAATATCCTGGTTTATCTACCTTATATTCGCTCAATGCAGCTCGGATTGACTTTATTCCGTATCAATACCGGCCCGTCCTGAAATTTATCAAAGCGGATCTGCCTCGATTACTTATTGCTGATAGCGTTGGTGTGGGAAAAACTATTGAAGCGGGATTGATTTTGCGCGAGTTACAAGCGCGTGGCAATGTTGAATCCATTCTCATTATATGTCCGCGTCCTTTGGTGGCTGAGCAAAAGTGGCAGCGGGAGATGAAACGGTTTGACGAAAATTTTGAGCATCTGGATGGGGCTAAATTGAGATATTGTATCAATGAGATGCATCTAGAGGGTGAATGGCCCGAACGATACCAGAAGTTGATTCTCCCGTATTCGTTATTGAATAACACACTCCTTTTTGGCCCTGATGGGAAACGCAAACGAAAGCATGGTAAAGGGCTTTTAGACTTGGATCCGCCACCGCACTTTGATCTGGTTATTGTTGACGAAGCACACCATATCCGAAATCAAGGGACAGCCAATCACGAAGCCGTGCGGTTTTTCTGTGAGAATGCGGAAGCAGTGGTATTTCTCACAGCCACCCCTATCCAACTCGGTAGCCATGACCTGTTCGTTCTGCTTAATGTCCTCCGTCCTGATTTGATCTTGGATGAAGAAAGTTTCAATCACATGGCGGAGCCGAATCCCTTCATCAATCGGGCAGTTGACGCGGCACGTGTACAAGAGAGCGATTGGAAACAGACCGCAAAGGAAGCTTTTGACCAAGCAGGGGCAACCGCCTGGGGGCAATCAATTCTCAAGGATAATCCTGAATTCAAGCGAATTAGAAATCAGCTTGCTGGGAGGCGCATTACCCCTGAAGATCGCGTCCAACTCATCACTGATGTGGAGGCACTCCATACCTTTTCAGGGATAATCAATAGAACCCGCCGTCGCGATATAGGTGAGTTTACCATTCGCCGTCCGCAGGTTGTGAAGGTTGCGTTGACGACAGAGCAGGATGAACTTCATGAAGCACTCCTTGAAACGCAAGCGAAAATATTCCGCAGCTTACACGGCAATCAAAGTGTTAACTTCATGATGACAACGCTCCGTCGGCAGTTAGCAAGCTGCCTGCATGGACTCGGACCACTACTTGAGGATATATTAACCCGCCGCCTTGACGAACTTGAGTGGGCAGAGGCTGATGCTATTGACGCGATGCCTTTGGAGGAACTTACCCCGCGAATTCGCGAGCAGGTTCAAGAACTACTTAAAAAAGCGAAAATGCTTGACCCAAAGGATTTGAAGTTGGCGGCACTCCGAAAAGTTGTCCGTAATAGGCAACGCCGGCGTAACAACAAAATTATGATTTTTAGCAGTTTTCGCCATACGCTTTCCTATCTTTACAAACATCTCGCAGCGGAAGGCTTTCGAGTGGGCCTCATACATGGCGATGTACCGGACGAAGAACGTTTGGAACTCCGCAGCCGATTTGAGAAACCGAAAGCCGAACGTGATAGTCTTGATCTTATGCTTTTTTCGGAAGTGGGGTGTGAGGGATTGGATTACCAGTTCTGCGATTGCATCGTCAACTACGACCTACCGTGGAACCCGATGAAGATTGAACAAAGGATTGGTCGGATTGACCGCAAGGGGCAAAAAAGCGAGAGTGTCACCATTGTTAACCTCATTACACCCGGAACCGTTGACGCGGACATCTATGAGCGTTGCCTACTTCGCATTGGGGTGTTTGAGAGCGCGTTGGGCGGTAGCGAAGAAATTCTTGGTGAGATCACAACTGAGTTGCGAGACATCGCCGAAAACTATGCCTTAACCCAAGAAGAGCGAAGAACCAAATTACAACAGTTGGCAGATAACCAAATTCGATTAATACAGGAACAGGAAACCCTTGAAGCACAGCAATTGGACCTATTCGGACTCCGTTTTCCTGATGATAGAATGGAGAAGGAGGTCGAAGAGGCTTCCAGTTTCTGGTTATCTCCAACATCAATACAGCGGCTTGTCACGCATTATCTTCACCAGAAAATCGGGATGGCGCAAGAATTCATCCTCGGTGAAAAACCCCTTAAAACCCTTCGACTTTCTGAAGAGGCGCGGAATACTTTATTAGGTGATTTTCAGCAATTCTCTCGGGAAAAGACACGAGTCTATCGGGAGTGGGAAAAATGGTTAAAAGGCTCGGATCAACATCTATCTATAACCTTTGAAGCTGACTGTGCCGCACGGGATCCGGACGTGGTATTCATCATGCCGACACATCCGTTAGTGAAACAGGCAGCAGGGGTGTTAAACACGGCTCAAGATGTTGTTACGACTCTAAAGGTCCGAACCAATAAAATCCCTTCAGGTCATTACGAATTCGCTATTTACCAATGGCGATTTCTTGGGATTCGGGAACAATTAGTAATTAAACCCATTGCCTCATCGGAGGCGTTGACCCCACATCTTAACTATCTACTTGAGCGGGCGGTGGATAGTGATATACAAGAAAGCGAAATCCTTATTGAACGGGACGCGTTAGAAGAAATTCACCAACAAATGTGGTCCGAAGAGCGAGGCGAACATCGTGAACGTACACAGGCGTTGGCAAACTACCGTAAAGAAAGTCTGTCGACGAGTCATCGGAAACGGAGAACACTGATTGAAGGTAAAATTGCACAAGCGACCAATCAGAGGATTGAACTAATGCGACGAAGTGAACTTGCCAACGCTGACGCAGATTATCAGCGGCGGATCCAAGAGTTTGACGAGGCAATAGTGAAAGCCGATATCACAGCAGAACCTGTGGCTTATGGGGTTCTGGTAGTGGAAGGGGGATTATGATATGCCAAAATTTATCATCCATGACAAAACGTTTAACACTCAAAAAGAAGCAATAGATTGGACAAGGAATCATCTTATCGCTTTAGAAGCTATTGGTGAAATCCGAGAAACCGATCATGAATACGACTATCTTCATGCATTGGTGAAGCAATATCCCACAGCCCAAACAAAGATTGGTATCGGTATAGAATCCTTCCTGATCAGACGTAACTTTAACAACAACATCGCCTTGAACGTTAGACGAACAGACGGCACAATTACCGATATAAGTTGGCGTATATGTGTTACTGAAAAACCTAAACTCGTCACGGAAAACCTTATGAGTGCGATGCGTATGGCTATTAAACCTGAGATAAAAGCATTTACGGACAAACACGTCCCACCTCTACATTGCGAAATCTGCAGTTCGTCCATCACAGGCACACCTCATGTAGACCATATAACACCTTTGAAGAAAATCGCTGAAAATTTTATATCAAAAAACAAAGACTTTCCTAATACTTTCGACATTGAGTTTTCTAAACGTTGGCAAGATTTTCATGCCAAGCACGCAACTTTAAGGCTCACGCACCCATTTTGTAATCTTCAGCGTAACAGGAATTATCTCTGATCCAACTCTACGAACAGCGTGATGGTAAATTCGTGCTAAAATGCGCCGTGTTCCTATTATCAAACCTATTTAGTGAGAACCATACTGGAGGAAACCATATACCAACCTTACTGGATGGGATATTTCTGCGTCCCATTCTCACTTCGGAGGAATTTGGAGAAATCTGTTATGTCAAGTGAACAATTTGAACACATTCGGAAAATACGACAGACTTATCGTGGTGACAGCGAATTATCTAAGACTAATCAGATCAATATGATTAAAATTTTAGCGGATGATCTTAACAAAACAAATGCTCACTTTATCTTCGAGTTGATTCAGAATGCAGAAGACAACACGTACGAAGAACCTTTGCCATATATCTCCTTCCAGTTAACAAGAACCGATCCTACCCATACTAAGGGCTCTGATGGTGCATTGATCGTCAAAAACAACGAAGTCGGTTTTAATCAACATGATGTTGCAGCAATTTGTGCAGTGGGTCAAAGTACAAAGAGGAAGGAACAAGGGTATATCGGTGAAAAAGGAATAGGTTTCAAGTCCGTTTTTCGCGTAACAGAAAATCCTCATCTCTTTTCTAAGGGGTACCATTTCTGTTTACCAGAGTCTGATGAAGAAACTCAACTTGGATATATCGTGCCGAGATGGATCAATAGTCCGCCAGAAGATCTAAATCTTTCCGAGACCCATATCATTCTTCCATTAACAAAACCAGATTTTGGATATGATAAAATTGAGGAAATGCTACGAGATATTGAACCAGAGGTTATTCTTTTTCTTTCAACGCTTCAAGAAATTCGGATTAAAACGGACACTGGAATAGATTTTATAATTGTCAAAGACGATGAAAGAGCACCAGAAGTTGAAATCTACGTTGAAAACGATAAAGTTGAAGACTGTAGGACTGATGATTTCTTGATATGCACCAAAACTTTTAATAAACCTGTTGACATTAGTCACGAAAAACGAGAAGGCGTAGAAAATAGAGAAGTCTCAATTGCATTTCCATTAGATAAAAATTCCACTGCAATCGGGAAGATTTTTGCTTATCTGCCTGTTCGGAGTGATACTGGTTTACCATTTTTAATCAACGCCGATTTCATTTTACCGAGTTCGCGCGAGGATATTCATCAGGATGTCCCTTGGAATCGCTGGTTAATGGAGTGCGTGGCGGATTTGGTTGTAGAGGAATTATTACCTCTTTTGAAAGAACGTGAATATTTAAATATAGATTTTCTTGAGATACTCGCGAGCGGGTTGAATAATTTAGCAGAAAATAAAGACAATCTGTTTTATCCTATTTTTAGTAAAACCCGTGAGGCATTTATGAACGAGGAATTTCTTCCTACTGATGATGAAACATTTGTTTCAGCACAAAATGCTAAACTTGCTGACAGTGAAGGGTTAATCGGCTTACTCAATGTGCATCAGCTAAGTTTATTGTTTGAAAAGTCAGGTGTTACAAAATGGCTCCTATCTCTTATCAGTGCCCGTCGCACACAGAATCTATGGAAGTACCTGAGAGACGAACTCAAAATTGATGAAGTTGATCCTGAGATGTTTGCGCGTAGAATTAATAAGTCGTTTCTCTATCAACAGTGTGATGATTGGTTTATTGATTTCTATAAATTTCTATCTGTTGGGGCAAGGCCACCAAGGTCTCTGTGGGCTTCTGGGTCAGGTATCCTGCAGAACAAACCAATTCTGCGTCTTCAGGACAAATCCTTAGTCAATCCTAATGAACCAAACGTGTATCTGTCCAAGGGAATAGATTCTGAAACCACATCTCGGTTGATAAAGGTCGAAATTTCTCAGAATGAATACGCTCATAAATTTCTTAAAGAATTGGGTATACAAGAGTGGGATCTTGTCGCTGAGGTTATGGGGTATATTCTTCCAAAGTACCGGGATAATTCATCCGTTGTTTCAAAAACCGAATACAGTAAAGATTTCTCCAAAATTGTAAGTGCGTACACCACAGATTCAGAAAAAAAGAAAAATCAACTACGGGAAGCGTTGCTGGCGACACCATTCATTCTCGCACAAGACTCACACACAAGTGACCGAATTTACCTCAAACCGAATCAACTTTGTTTTGGAACTGAGGGACTGTGGAGTGCTCATCTTACCGGAAGTTATTCCCATATATCTGTGGATGAAGAGGTTTGTCAGTTTTTGAAAAAATTGGGGATTCTGCAATGGGATATTGTTGATGAAGTAATTGAAATTATACTTCCAAAATATAGACAAGATTCACAAACAATTTCTATCAAAGATCATCTGGAGGACTTTAATAAAATTGACAGTATATACAAGGATCTTGAGGATTCAGACAGAATAGTGGAACTTAAAGATAAGTTACAGTTAACCCCTTTTATCCTTACAGAAGATGCACATGAAGAAAATCCTGACTATCGTAAACCGACGGAACTCTATTTTGGAACTGAGGAATTACGAGAATATTTCGATGGAAACGACTCCTGTGCATTTGTTAATCTTGAGGGATATCCATGCTCAGCACAATTACTATTTGAGGATTTGGGGGTTAGGGATTCTGTGCAAATTAAACGAAAAAAGGGAGATGTGCAAGGTCGCGTTGTTGTTAATAATAAGCATCGTCGGTACAAAAGAGGACTTAATGGGTTTGATCCTGATATAGAAGTTGATGGTCTAGATCACGCCGTAAACGATCCGACTCTGAAAAAAAGTGCCTTTATTTGGAATGAAATCGCTAGACCTAATGTTGATTGCATTCGAGGAGAAATCCAGAGCGCGACAAACCAACAGTACATAAATAGCGAACCAGTGGAGCAGATATCCAATAAGTTCGGACGTTTATTGATTAATACAGCATGGCTCCCGGATTCCGATGGAAAGATGCACAAGCCAAATGAGATTACTCTTGACGATCTCCCGGATTTGTTCAATAAGGATGAACGATTGGCAGAAAAACTTAATATGCCGATGAGCAAGTCTCATATAATTGACATGGTTGCTCCAGAGATTGGTGTATCTTCGGATATTCTCAACCAAATCATTAATGCTCCACCTGAGACAATTGAGCGAATTAAATCGTTGCTAAGATCCCCATCTGAATCTATATCCATCATTCAACCGACACCTCAAACTGTGTCTTTCCCTGTTAATCGTGTATCAGACCCTATCCGAAGAACAGGGCGGGTCCTTGAGGAACTTGAAAGCGCTCCAGATCAGGAATATATTGAGAAGTTAAGAAGTGTTCGGACAACACGAAATGCAATTGATCCAAAGACTTGGCTTAGTGAGCAGTACATGAATGACAATGGTCAGGTTGTATGCCAGATATGTCAAGAAGAAATGCCATTTAAGTATCAAGGCAGGAGTTACTACTTTGATGCTGTTGAAATGCTAAAAGGTTACTTCACAAAGGAGTACGAAGCTCAGTTTTTGGCACTCTGCCCACAGTGTTCTCCGAAATATAAGATGTTTGTAAAGCAAGTGCCTGAAGCAATGAAGACCTTGAGAGATCACTTGACAAGTTCAAATGATTTAGACAATTTTGAAGTTTCCTTAAAGCTGGACAACTGGGATATGAGTATCAAATTTGTGGAAACTCACTGGCACGATCTGAAAGCAGTTTTACACTACTATGAAAATTCACAGGACAGTGAAGAGTCAATTGATTAGTCGATTCTAAAACGTTTTTATAAGAGCAATCTCTCAATATGAAAACGCTTAAAATCCGCGTCATTTGTGTCATCCGTGATAATCCGCGATTCAGACAAGAGTCAATTATCACTCAAGAGGGGAACCATAATCCTGAAAAATCCTCTAATCCTGTAAATCTTGCTTCAGACAGGAGGCGCAATATGCCGCACCTCAATATCAAACCCTCCTACAAATCTATCAAGACGTACTACGCCGAATTCCAAGAACATGACACCATCGGTGTAGCACACGTGGATTAGAATGGATAATTAATCAATATTGTGTTAAAATAGATAAACGGAGCGGAATCGTCAAACGACCCGAACCGTGTAGATGACCCGCAGTACATTATCAAACTCATCGGGAAGGTGACTACCGTTAGTTTGGAGACGGTGGATATTGCTGAGGGATTGCCGGACTTGGATTTAGGATAGAGAGGCGTGGGTTTAAGGAGAAAGTCATGGGAATCATAGAGTGGCTAAACGCGAATAGTGGCGCGATAATCGTGATTGCCGCTATCGTGCTTGTTGGTGTCATTAGTTATTATGCCTACCTGACGTGGCGGCTACTGAAAGCCAACAACACACCTGAAATTGCGATCTCTTTGCGTCCGCATGAAGCACATATTCATTGTGTTATGCTCTGCATAGAGAATATAGGAGCGGGAGCGGCTCGTAATATCCAATTCCAAACAGACCTTTCTTTAAAACCGGATGGAGAGAGGGCTCTTGAAGATGTTAGCTTTCTCAGGAATGGAATTGATTATCTCGGTCCTGGACAGAAGAAGGAGCATTTTTTAGTAAGTGTGATAGGCAAATTAGATAAACTCAAAGAAACGCCGCTTGAAATCGGTGTTACTTATACGGATTCGGTGAAAACTGCACATCAACGCGCCTTTCATCTTGATTTTGGTGAGGATGAAGGTTACGCCCGCGTTGGCAAACCACCGCTTTTTGAGATAGCCGAGGCTACTCAAAAGTTACAGGAGGATGTCAACCGCATTGCCACTGGATCTCGAAAACCAGTAATTCTCACTGAATCCGTATTTGAGCATAGGATACGGAACCATACTGACTTTCTGGAGAAGCGGATAAGTCAATTCCCCCGTAATATTCAAAGCAAAATTTTACAGAAAGTAGACTTTCTTATTCAAGATGAAGATCGGGAAATGCGTGAAAAATCGCTGAGTGATGAGACAGAAACGGACGCGAACTCGTCATAAAAAGGAGGTGAAACAGATGGCAGTTACAATTTATATCTACGCTAATAATGGGACACCTATAGAAATTCCTGACGATACGGTGGAGCTGTTAGCGAGTAATAATCCGCTATTATCTGTTAATGAACGTATGGCTCTGCTGAACGAGTTGGCAGATAAATTTGAGGAATTCGCGGGTCCCAATGTTCCCCCCTTATCGGATTACGCGGTGAGCCGCGAAGGACTATACGAAGATCATTTATAGTTATGATTTATCTTGCAGATACCAATGTTTTGTTGCGTATTGTACATCGCACCGATGTCCGTCATTCCATTGCTCAAGCTGCTGTGCACAAATTAGGGACAAAGGGCCATCAACTACAGACTACGTCGCAAAATTTCGCAGAATTCTGGAACGCTTCGACTCGACCTACTGAGCGAAACGGTTTTGGACTTACGCGTGATGAGACAGACACACTTTTAGGGGAATTAGAACAATCTTTTCCTTTGCTACCCGATTCGCCTGAAGTCTATCCGATATGGAGACGACTTGTCGTGGATTATGATGTATCGGGTGTTCAGGTTCATGATGCACGGCTGGCTGCGTCAATGGTTGCTCATAACGTAACGCGTATCCTGACTTTTAACGTAACCGATTTTGACCGTTATGATCCGGAAGGGATTATCGCTGTTGATCCAGCGGCGGTTTAGTAATCAATTAGATAGAAATCATTTAGGAATTTCTCATTTTTCCAAGAAAAACAACCCTATTTTCAACAAACAGAGCATGTTAGCACTTAGTTTCCGCACGGTATTGAACTTTAGCAACGGAAAAAATAGATGAGACGTTTTGGAACTCAGGGGCGTGTGTATCCCGACAGGCACTATGTCGTCTCCCGTACCGAGGAGGTCGCCGATTTTATTGACCGCGTCAAAGAAGGGCGGTACATTGTCCTCTTTGCGCCGCGACAGACCGGTAAGACGACCTTTTTTCGCTTGGCACTTGAAGCACTCACAACCCAAGATACAACCTACTTTCCAATACAATTGGACTTTCAGGTAGTGCGCAATACAGCACCAGCCACTTTTTATGAGCGGCTCTACTACATGATACAGCGGGAAATAAAGACCGTTTTTCAGCAACAGGCGGAAATTCCACCAGCGTCACTCATACAATTTTTGGAGGAAACGCAGCTAACCGATGAATTCTCAATGATGATTTTTTTTCAGGAATTATTGGATTTTCTTGAAAATAAGAGAGTTGTTATTGTTATTGATGAGTTTGATGGCATTCCACAAAGCGTTGTAAGCGAATTTCTATATACACTCCGCCACATTTACTTGTCTGATGAGCCTCGCTGTCCACACAGTGTTGGCATCGTCGGAGTTAAAAGTATCACGCAACTCAACTACGATCGCTCCGTTTCCCCCTTCAATATCCAAGATGAGTTTCGTCTGCCGAACTTTACCCGTGAACAGGTACACGGACTGTTGGGACAATATACAGACGAAGTTGGGCAAGCGTTTGCTCCCGAAGTCATTGAATCTATTCATAAGCAGACCGCGGGGCAACCTGTCCTCGTTAATCGATTCGCGCAGATCCTCACGGAAGAGATAGACATTCCGAAGACCGAGTCGATTACGATGTCGCACTTTACAACGGCACATACACGGCTTCTGCGGGAACGAAATACCAACATTGATCAGTTGACAACCAATATCCGCAGAGACCCACGTTTTGAGAGCGTTCTGATGCAAATTATGGCACGTGATGAAGGCGTGGATTTCAATCTCGATGATGACATTATCAGTGAACTCGCCACCTATGGTGTCATCAGAGAAGGGGCTGACGGTATGTGTGAGATCCTCAATCCGATTTATATTTATCGCATTATGAGGGCGTTCAAGCCAGTCATAAATGGATTAGAGCAGGAATACTTTCCAGAAGATGCCAGTGATGAGTTGCGTGATTATCTCACACCTACAGGACAGATTGAAATGGAGGCTTTACTTGATAACTTCCGCGACTTCATTGGACGCGCAGGGTTCAGAATTCTGCCAGTGCCGGAGACACCCCAAGAGTCGGTAGGACGGCATCTCCTGCTCGCTTACCTTGATGAGTTTGTTAAACAGGTCGGTGGTTTTATGCACATTGAAGTACCAACGGGACGCGGCAGAATGGACATCCTTATCACTCACAATGAGCGAAAATACGTCGTTGAAACAAAGATTTGGAGGGGCGACAGCCGTTATCAAGCAGGCAAAAAGCAACTTGCAGCGTATCTGGCATTGGAAGAGGAAACAGACGGATACTATGTCGTGTTTGATCACCGACAAACCCCTGAACCTCGAACCGAAACAGAGGTCGTTGATGGTGTAGCAATCCGGAGTTATGTTATTCCTGTAATGCAAGAAGCTCCCTCAAACAACTAAACCGAAAGATATAAAACATTTTGAAAATTAGACGGAAACACCTTATGAATCAATTCTTTATGTCCGCCTTCATTTTTTTACTTATCTTCGGGTGTTTGCCTGCGGCAGCAGATAGCACAGACATCCACGAAAATGCCGGTACCCGTGCTATGACCTTCCTCAAAATCGGGGTAGGCGCGCAAGCGATGGGGATGGGAGAATCTCACGTCGCTGCGACTGATGACCTTTACGCCTCGTATTGGAACCCCGCTGGTCTGGCAAGACTCCAACACCCACAACTTGCACTCATGCATAACGAATGGTTCGCTGGAATCAATCACGAGTTCGTCGGATTCGCACACCCGTTCGGGAGTGCTGGGACGCTCGGTGCAAGCGCGAATTTCTTATCCTTCGGTGAGTTGCAGGGACGTGATCGGGAGGGGAACGAGACGACTATTTTCCGTCCTTACGATTTGGCACTGGTGCTGTCGTATGCCCGTGGTTTCGGTGATTCACTCGCTTTCGGTGCGAACGCGAAGTTCCTGCGTGAGCAGATCGCTGACGAAAGCGGAACCGGCATTGCCTTCGATCTCGGTGGGATATACACCTTCTCAGAGATGCCTTTTCTTGCATTGGGGTTTAACGCACAGCATATGGGACCGAGAGTGAAGTTTATAGAGGAGGCGTTCGGTTTACCCTTTACCTTTAGACTCGGTGCAGCTTACAGAACCTCGAGCCAACCATTCATGCTAACGCTGGACATCATCCGCCCCTCTGACAACGACATCGCAATCGCGGCAGGGGCAGGCTACACGATCGGCGATATTTTGGAACTCCGCACCGGTTATAAATACAAAATCGGTGGCAACGATTTGGGCGCGATTTCTGGTCTCACAAGCGGTTTTGGGTTGAGCCTCCTTCGGTTCCAAATTGACTACGCGCTCATGCCTTTCGGCGTTTTGGGGTTAACACACCGATTTTCATTGATCGCCAATTTTTAGTGAGATTCAAGAAAGCTGCTTGCTAAAGGATTTACAAGCAAGCATTAATAAATGCAGTAAATAGTTTTGCCGGGTGTCCCTGAAGCTCCAAAGAACCTGGCTCCTTGAACATCCGTTCCGGATGGTATTGCACACCGAGCATAAACTTTTTTGATGTGTCCTCTATTGCTTCAATAATCCCATCTTTTGATTGCGCCGTTACGGTAAACCCTTCACCAATTACTTTTAAGGATTGATGATGTCTTGAATTGACTTCAGTGGTGGTTTCACCTGTAATTTGGTTGAGTAGGCTGCCCGATTGAATCTGAATGTCGTGCCAAGAATCGTCGGTATTTTCTATTATCTTATGCGTCAAATGGTCTATAAACTGTGAAGGGATGTCTTGGTACAGGCTACTCCCAATTGCGACGTTCATAATCTGGATGCCGCGGCAGATTCCGAAAACGGGGAGATTTTCTTCTATTGCCTGTTTGCAAAGTGGTAGTTCCAACTCGTCGCGCTCGAAATCAATGTCTGTCGTCTCGTGTTCTTCTTCACCGTAATGGATTGGGTCAATATCACGACCTCCTGTGAGTAAAAGCCCTTTTAGACCTCTAAATACCTCTGGTGGTGCCCCAGGATACAATGGGCGCGCGATGCCGCCATGTTTTTCAATGGCGCGGATGTAGTTGTTAGTCGGGTCGTTTTCATTGTAGCCAAATGTAATTCCAATAATAGGTTTCATATAAAAATCCCCCTTTTAATTTTGTTTTCCTGAATAAAAGCGATTCTCGGATGTAGGTTGGGTTGAGCGGTATCTGACATACCATGCTTGTTTGCCACAGTGATCTTACATATTTAAAATATCTACACACTCCAAAAACCGAGCGAAACCCAACGTCTTTCTAAATTCGCGGTCCCTATTAAATTATACCCTGTTTTACAGCCAAATAACAAACCAACCTGAATCGCATTTGCATTATACACAGATGCGTGGTATAATTTGCACATAGCATTTATGTTACACGAATTTAACGAGAAAGAATTATCCATCACAGAAGACGGAGCACCGATACTCACGTGCTATCATGGTGGCGATGTGACACATCCGCCATATCTGCATCCGTTCTATGCCCCGAATGGACAAGTGGTAACGGATGACACAAGCATTGGGCATCAGCATCCACCGGGAATTTGTTTCACTCGCGGAATCGTCAACGGTGCGCAGCTGAATCACGATGAAATTACGCGCGACACGGAGAGAGACTTAGCGAAATTTTCTGTTGTCACGACGTGGACAAATTCTGGAGAACCGTTACTGATAGAAACCAGCGCGGTAAGGGTATACCCGCGTCAGACCGAAGTACAGATCTTGGATATAGAAATCTCGCTGCAGGCACTACGTGATTCTCTTGAATTTACGGACAACACAGGACTTGGCTACCTTGCTGTTGAGATGGAGTACCGCAAAGCCGCGGACGCGGACGGACGGATCGGCGAGTCGGAAGTGAATGGCAAGGCATCGGCATGGGGTACACTCTGTGGGCTCACTGCGGCTGAGCAAGAAGCGGTTGGAGTTGCTATCTTCCCGCATCCCGTAAACGGTGAAACGACCTTTCTCGCTGAGGACGCATCATTCGGATTTCTCTTCGCACAGGCAAAGCCTTTCACCGTGAATGCCGGTGAGACGTACACACTGAAATACCGTGTGCTTGCATATACAGGTGATCTCTTTACTTTCGACGTGTGGGGATACCATCAGAATTATATTGAGTAATTATGAAAGATCAGACGCTTTTCCCATTCTATAAGAAAAATAAAGGTACAGACGCACCGCATCCATCTCCACAGGGGCTGCAAGAGGGTATGCCACAGGCGGACGCGCGTCGCGTCTATATTGAAACGTACGGATGTCAAATGAATGTCAGTGACAGCGAACTGATGGCAGGCATCTTGACGCAGAGTGGACACCAAACCGTGCCGCATCTCGACGATGCGGATGTCGTCCTCGTGAATACCTGCGCGATCCGGGAAAACGCCGAAACAAAAGTGATCAATCGGCTCAAGCATCTGAACCATCGGAAACGCCGTCAACCGGAACTCATCATCGGTGTGTGCGGTTGTATGGCACAACACCTCCGAGACAAACTCTTAGACGCGGCACCCTATGTGGACCTTGTGATGGGTCCCGATGCTTATCGGGATCTGCCGGTGGCACTGGATTCTTTGGCGCGCGGCGTGGAATCGCATGTCTCGCTGACCGATCGGGATCCGTTTGTCGGTTTGCGGTTGGACAAAAGTGAGGATTACGCCGACATTGCCCCCATCCGAAAAGAGGGAATTCGGGCGTGGCTCACCATTCAGCGTGGGTGTGATAAGATGTGCACCTTCTGCATCGTTCCGTTTGTCCGCGGTAGAGAACGGAGCCTTCCGTTAAAACTCCTCGTTGAAGATGTCGAAAAACTGGTTGACCAAGGTTTCAAAGAGGTCGTTTTGCTCGGTCAGACGGTTAACTCCTATCAAGACAACGGCTCTGATTTTGGAGACCTGCTTTTCGCTGTCGGTGAAGTCAACGGATTGGAACGCGTGCGATTTACCTCTCCACACCCGGCTGATGCGACGGACAGTATGATTGACGCGATGGCGAGTTCACCGAGTGTTTGTAAGCATTTGCATCTCCCCCTGCAATCTGGCTCAACAGAGGTACTGGATCGTATGCGCCGAACCTACACAGCGGAAGAATATCGTGCGCTCGTCTCGAAACTCCGCGAACGTATTCCAGATATTGCCCTCACGACCGATATTATCGTCGGTTTTTGTGGTGAAACTGATGCAGAATTTATGGAGACATATCAGATGATGGCGGATATCCGATACGATTCGGCGTTTATGTTCAAGTATTCTGAGCGTGAGGGAACTCTCGCACACAAAGCCTTGCCGGATGATGTACCTGAACCAGTGAAGGGGGAACGTCTCGAACGGATTATTGAACTCCAAGAAGGTATTTCTGCGGATATCAACAGTGCTGCGGTCGGTGATACTGTTACAGTGCTTGTAGAGGGCGAATCGCGCCGAGATGAAGATAGATACCACGGAAAGACAGACGGTTTCAAAACGACTGTGTTTCCGAAAACAGACAGCAAAATTGGTGAGGTTGTCAACGTTTGTATTGACAATACCACAGCACATACTTTGATTGGACAGATCGTCTAATGGACAAACTTAGGATCAAAAGTAAGGTCGAAATTGAAAAGATGAAGCGGAGCGGTGAGGCGGCAGCGACCGTGTTAAAGCGTATCGGAGAGGCAATCGCTCCGGGTGTATCCACCGCCGATTTGGAACGCATCTCGCGTAAGACAATCACTGAGGTCAGTGCCACATCCTCCTTTTTGGGCTACCAACCTCCTGAACACGACCCTTATCCTTCCACAATATGTACCTCGATTAACGATGTCGTCATCCACGGGATTCCAAACAAAAAGGATGTTCTGCAAGAAGGAGACATCATCGGGATTGATACGGCTGTCAGCATTAACGGCTACCACGGTGATAACGCCTATACGTTTCCCGTTGGAGAGATTTCACCATCAGCCAGTCGGTTGCTTAAAGTAACGCGGGATTCGCTTTACGATGCGATTGCGGAGGCGAAACCGGGCAACCGGATCGGCGACATCTCTTCCAAATTACAAAAAGGAGCAGAGTCCCAAGGGTTTTCCGTTCTTCAGAGTTTTGCGGGACACGGCATCGGGCGGAGTCTGCATGAGGCACCGGAGATCCCCTGCTTGGGGGTTGCTGGACGCGGTTTGCGTTTAAGACCGGGGATGGTACTCGCAATTGAAACGATGGTTAACATTGGACTGCCCGATGTGGAGATGTCAGCGGATGGATGGACGATTACGACCTTAGACGGTAGTTTGTCTGCCCTTTTTGAGCATACGGTCGCTGTCCTTTCAGACGGACCTGAAATTCTAACGGGGAGCGAATTGTGGGAAGCCTAAGCATTTCACTCGGTAGGCGAGATTTCCAACCTCGCCGGTTCATGGTGTACGATAATTGTAAGATCTACAAGAAAAAATGAAAATTATAGCCATTATCACCGCAATCCTCATCTTTGTTTCGCTCTATCTCATCTTCGGATACGCGCGAGTTGAAGGCACAATGCTGGAAGTACAAAAGATTTTCTACTACCACGTCTCTGCAGCGTTGACCGTTTTTGTGGCATTCGGTGTCAACTGCGTGTTCAGTATCAAATACCTCATTCAACGGAAACCGAACGACGATCTACTCGCAGTCGCTGCGGCGGAACTGGGACTTATCTTTTGTACCATCGCACTCCTTTCCGGTCCCATCTGGGCAAGATACGCATGGAACACATGGTGGAATTGGGAACCGCGCCTCACGAGTACGCTCATCCTTTGGCTGATGTACGTCGGTTATTTTATTCTCCGTTCCGCTTTGGAAGAGGACAAACGAGGTATCTATTCAGCCGTCCTCGGAATTATCGCTTACCTTGACGTGCCGATTGTGTATTATGCTGTCGATATCTGGCAGGGAGGCTTACATCCCGATCGTGGAACGAAATGGAACCTGGAGACGACGATGCGTCATACATGGATGGTGGCACTGCTTGCATTTATTATGTTATTTATCCTCTTGCTAATCGTCCGGTATCGTATGAAAAAGACCCAAGCGCGTTATGAAATAATGCGGCAGCAGCATTTAGGGGAGGCACTTTGATGAAAATAATCGTTACAATAAGTTTTTTGGTGGTTTTAGGGTTATTCTTCTTCGCGGCGCAAGTGCCGATCACCTTGACAGATGATGAAGTCGCGAAGGCTGTTTCAGAGACAAGTTCGGAATTGCCTGTGGACGAAGAGCTCTTGGAACGGGCAATGAAACTATCCGTTGAGAAACTCGAAAAAGGACAAAGCACTCGCCTCAAGTATCTTGCCGCTGCCTATTTTGTCATTTGGTTGGTCTTTATGCTTTACCTACTCCGCTTGGGACAGCAACAGCGAGAACTCGATAAACGGCTTTCTCAATTGGAACAAACACCTGACGATTCTCCCTCCACACCTGATACGGAATAGTTTCCTCTATACCTTCATCTTTATTGGCAAAACTGATCATCTGAGGTAAAGAAAAACGAAATTTGTAATTTTCCTATTTTTGTGATATACTCTTTAAACCAGTTTTGGGTGGCACTGCTATGAAACGGAATCCTTTTCCGTTTTCTGCCACCCTCCTACCATAGCAGGGGGATAATCAAACTGGTACTGGAACAGCCGATGAAAACGATACTCGTCCTCTCAATACTCTTTTCTCTGATCGCGCTGCCTGCACTCGGTGAATTAAGCGATGCCGACCTCAATAAAATACGCTTGATTGTCAAAGAGGAAGTCGCCGACGAACTCGCGCCAATCAAAACCGAGATCACTAACATAAGCACGGATATTGGCACGCTTAAGGAGGGTGTCGCGAGGTTAGATGGGCGTTTGATTGGCATTGAAAAACAGGGCGCACATGCCACAAATGTTACTTATGGTCTCATTGCTCTTATCGTTGTAGCCATAGGCATTCCTGCTTGGTACGGTAGAAGGGATCGAGACCAAGATCGAAAAATCGAACAACTCACACAAGAAATCGAAATGCTGAAGCAACAGCAGATTATCCGACCATGAAAGACACAAGCCTGTTAGACAACGACCAAATCAGGCGCGTCTCTGCTGAGTTCATCCGGATGTATGAAGTCAGCAGCCGCGGGCACTTCACTCAATCATGAAAACCTTCCTTTTCAAAACACAACGGACGATTGAGCGTCCACTCACAGAGGTTTTTGAATTCTTTTCTAATGCACATAACCTCGCTGCGATTACGCCGCCGTGGCTCAAGTTTGAAGTCCTAACCCCCGCACCGATTGAAATGGTCGTCGGGACACGTATCGATTATAAGCTAAAGCTACGTGGCATCCCTGTCCGTTGGCAGAGCGAGATTACGGAGTGGGATCCACCTTACGCCTTCGCAGATGAACAACGCCGCGGTCCTTATCGGATATGGCGGCATAAGCATACCTTTGATGAGACAGAAGACGGTATCGTTGTCGGTGATTCGGTGGAATATGCGGTCTGGGGAGGTGCGCTTGTTGACAAATTTTTCGTGCGTCCGGATATAGAGCAAATCTTTGCTTACCGCTCCGAGCAGTTGGCTGAAATCTTCCATCAGAGGAAGAACAGCAAGGCATCGTAAAAACGGATGCGTTCGTAGTAATGCATCACCCGTTCTACGTAGTCTAATGTTTCGTTGAACCCTTCAAAATAGCCGTGGGGCGGTTCTCCGTTTTCCCACACTTCGCTATGCAGATGTGTGTGCTTCTGGGTCAACTGGCTAAGTGTACGACTCACCGGCTCCCATAAAATCGGATTTCCTACCTTATGATGACGGACGAGTGCTTGTGCGTCGCGAACGCGTCCAAGACCGCCGTTGTAACTCGCTAACACCAAGCGGTGACGATGCTCGTACGGACTTTGTGGGAAAGCGCGGTATAAATTCCTTAGATGACGCGCTGCACCCGCAATATTCTGTGCCGCGTCAAGTGGGTCTTGCACACCGAGTTCTTCCGCTGTTTTGGGCATGAGTTGGGCCAGTCCTTGTGCACCTACCGGGCTTTGTGCGTTTTCGTCAAACCCAGATTCCTGCACAATCAACGCACAGAGCAGCCGAGCGTCCAACCCTTGTTTGACGGCGTGTTGCTGAATCAGTCCTCTATACTTAAGCATCTTCGGTGCCAAAGCGAGCAACCGCAAATCTGACGGGACGCTCATGACGGCACTTAACAGGACGATTAAGACGAGTATAAGAATAAGAAAGAAGAGTGTGCGTTTGCGCAACATTTCTATTTACTCAGCACGTAGGTTGGGTTGAACGGAACCTTATTGGAAACTGCATGGATAAGATAGCCTTTGAGTTTAGCAAGAAACCTGAAATTACCAAAGGCCGAGTGAAGCCCAACACATTTTCACGCCGATACCTTTTAGAGCGTTGGGTTTCGCTATCTCTATCTACACAGATAATCCATAAAAGATCGACATTTTCCGTATAAACCGAAGGGTTTTGGTCTTTTACCGCTCAACCCAACCTACAGTCACATCCATATTTTTATTATCGAACTTACATCAAAATAGGTAACCCATCTGGAGCGTGAGTCGATGTGTTTGGCTGGTTTTGCCCTTACGGTGTTCGCTGTTTTGTGTGTGCTGCCACGCGTAAGAGAATAAGGCGTTCCATCCATTTAATGGGCGATAAGAGAACCTCGCGCCCATCTCTGTCGTTTTTGCAACGGTGCCCGTGGGAAACGGGAGTGCCTCGAAGTCCTCTCCGTAAAAACGATCTGTGATTGTGCCTTCACCGTGTCGGGTTAGCACGGCGCGAATCGCCGCTTCAGTCGAGACGGTCAATTGATAAGAGGCTAAAAATCGCAGTGTATCCGAATCGGTACCGATCGGATGCCCGATTGCGTAACCGAAGTGCGTGAACTGATTATCAGGCACGAGATGTGTGTATGCCCATCGGTTGACGCGAGCATATTCACTATGGATACCGAGTTGACGATCGAGATATTTCGGATACCATGTTAACCCCAAAAGCCATGCGACTGCGTGCGGATCGTTCGCGCCAGGGACATATTGGATGTCATCGATGATCCATTCTCCGTAAAGACGTACGCCGTCGACGGGTCGAATCGCTGCATCGAAGGCGAACATGACGTTGTCGTCGGCTTTCGCATTATATTGTAGCGCGTAATAGAAGGTAATCGGGTTCGCGTATTTCCATTCCAAGGTTTGTGCATCGCCACCGTAAAGCACCCATTCCGCGACACCGATTTCCACACGGTCGTCGAATTGGTAATCGAGTCGGTGTCCGCTGATGTAGCGTTTCGCCAAATAGCGTTTCTTGCCATCATCATACCACGTTGAATCGAGTTGTGAGGTAAAGGCTGTTGCTTTGAATCGTTTTCCGAATCTACCTGTGAGTCTCACCTGATCGAACGGCGGTGAATTATCCGAGATGCCAACCGTTTTGTGATCGCTCGCACCCCAGAAAATCCAATCTCTCCCAACGAGCAGGTCGAGGTGTGCGCTGTTGATTTGCAAGTATCCTCTCTTGAAATCGCCTGTATATCCGCCTCGCCAACGTTCCAAGCGTTGCTCCGCTGTTTTTCCCGCGAGTGGTGGACTCTCAAAGTTATGTGCCTCAAATTCAGAGTAAAACATTAAGCGCGGTGCGGTTCTCTTTTCGAGTTTTCCCAATGTATAGTGAAATCCAGTCTCAAATGCGGGTGCTATCTTTTTTTCCGTCGCTCGGAGTTGTGGAAGGAATCGGACGCTCTGTCCTTCACCGTGCAAGCGTTCTTTGGTAAACTCCCGTTTCAATTTCTCTAAAAGTTTCTTGTCTATTGCAGATGGGGTAACAGCACCTGTACGAATCCGAGATTCCGCCTGTTGGATTATTTGTGCGACTTCGTTCCGTGAGAGTGGCGCGGTTTGCCGATGAAACCCACCTGTGATGCCGTCAGTCTCTAACTTCGCGAGTGTGTCGGTAACCCATCCGTCGAAATTCAGAGGAACATCGGGCGCGCCGTACGCCGGACTGAAAATGAACATGAATGCAAAGAAAAAGATTAGAAAGGTGGAAGATTGGAGGATTAGAGATGTTTTTCTTTCACCCTTCCATCCTTCCGTCTTCCCGCGCTTATTTTCTAAAGTCATCTGCATCACATCTCCGCCTCCAGTTTCTTAACACGGGCATCGATGTGACGGAACTGCCAGGTCCATTGGACGTTATAGAGGAATTGTCGCAGGTCGAAACGGTTGTCATCTGGCGAATAAGATTCAGCGTGGTAGGAGGGCGTTAGTGTTGTCATTTTATGCCGATTGATGGCATAATACCTAAAGAACCGTTTCACCTTCTCAGCAACTTCATGCGGTTGCAGATGATCCCATTCTTGCACTAATTTCTCAAACATGCTGACGGGACCACACTGCTCCATTTTTCGGAGTTGCCCGAAACGGCTCAATTCGGCGTAAGTCATTCCCATATCATCTTCATCGGTTTGTGTATAAGTTTCGGTTATCGGTTCCAATTCTGCTGTCGGCGGCGCGTCAACAATTTCTGAGAGAGCCGTATAACCGAGGTTATCCTTAGCCCAATTGAGGAATCTGCGCAGATCGTGTTTACTAATCCCACCAATGGGGTTGATGTCGCCGCTACTGCAATCGTATTTTGTGAGGTAACCGCGCAGTGCTTCGTCAACGTTACCCGTCCCCAAAACGAGAAGCGTGCCTTCACGGTTCCGCACCCACGGCATCATCTGCGCGAAGAGGTAGCTGAGCACCATCCGGAGTCGCGCCTGTATGTTCTGGAGTGCCTGATTTTCTCTATAGGATCCACCCTCCACTTTGAAACGAGGCGTTTTCTGTGTAATGCGGATAAAGAGCGTTTGCAACGCATTGACGAGTCCGTCCATGTTGATGTTTAGGTGATATGCTCCGATTTGCTCAGCGAGTTGTTTCGCTCGTTTCTGTGTGTGACGGGAACTGTTCTCCGTACCGATGTAGCATGTGTATAACAAACGATTGGCAAGTACGCACGGATCTGTAAGGACATCCGGTGTTTCATCCGCCCCTAACCATCGACTGACATCACGGGTGACCGATTCATTCTTTTCTCGGATGGCTTGAGCGACGAGTTGACACATTGAACCGACAATCGTTGCGACGGCACCACTGTCCGCACCTCCAGAGAGCGGAATAAAGAACCCCGCAGCACCCGATCTCCGTAGGTAGTCCCAAAGCCAACAAGCGGGACCGAGAGCAATCTCTTCTTCGGGAATGTGATAGTGTGGATCGATCTTTAGCGTTACTCTTGGCGTGCCTTCCGACTGCGGGGGATTGAGCGCGAAATCAACATCTATCTCTGGTAGCTGCTCGGTTTTACTTGCCTGTACAGCGCGACTTGCTTTTGCACCACGATACGCACGGACATCGTGGAGGTTCACTGTGGCGGTGACAACCTCAACGTCTTTGAGTGAGAACTGGGAACCTTGCGCCAAGATTTCACCGTTTTGGGCAATCAGTGCGCAGCCATCGAAATAGAGTCTACCGCCGTCACACCCTTGTTGGTTCGCGTAAAGGTAGACCCCACCGCTTTTGGCACTGGCGTTCCGAATGAGCGCGATGCGCGTGTCCAATTTCCGTAATTCGTGGTGGGAACCTGAGCCATTCGCGATGATTTCGACACCAGCGTTCCCGAAATGGATATGTGGACTCATCGGGACGAAGAGCTCCTCACAGGTTTCGGCTGCCAAGAGTGTGTCCATGGTGGCAATCGCTGCAATGCCGATAGGCACTTTCCGTTGTCCGGTCAGTTGGGTAATCTCTTGTGGCAGTGTATAATCTTCGGTTGTCCAACCGCGCTCCCATGCAGTAAACCAGCGCGCCTCTCGGTAGTTACCATCACTTGCGAGTATCATCTTTGGTCGGATTAACAGCAGTTTGCTGTCTAACACAAAAACCCGACAGTTATACCGGACATTTTTGTGCATGACCGGCATCCCGATGTCGCACAAAATGCCATCTGTATGTTTGCCTTTGAGGATACACGCCAACGATTCCCAGCTGTGCTGAAGTGTGTCCAACTCCAGGAAATGGTCTTCGCAAGAGTATCCCGTGATCTCCAGTTCCGGTCCCAACCGGTACCTTGCACCGCTCGCTTTCGCCATCTCTATGGATTCAATGATACGGGCGGTATTGCCTTCAAAATCAAGGCTCCATTGGTTCAGGTTACACGTGGCAAGAACTGCTTTCATGTTGCTATTAGTTATCGGTTATCAGTTTGCCTCGCAGTGAGAGTTAATACCTGGTGACAGTTGCTTTATAGGTAACTACCACAGCATATCTCTTTAACTGATGACTGAAAGGTTTTTCGTAGAAAAAGCGAACTGAAAACTGATAACTATTCCTTTCACGTTTTCTGTGGTTTCTTGCGGGCAGCTGGAAACAGGATATTGTTGAGTATCAATCTGTAACCGGGTGAGTGTTTATGCAGGTCAAGGTTCGTCGGAATTTTTCCCTCTCCGACAAGATGGCGATAGTCTTCAGGATCGTGTCCACCGAGGAACGTGAAGGTGCCTTTCCCCAATTTGCCGTGGATATATTTGGCATAATTACTGCCTTCTACTTCCCCTAAAATTGTGATGGAGCCTCGAATCCTGTTCATGTTAAACGATGTCGTCTGTCCAAGGAAACCCGGCACGACACTGACATGATTTTGTGTGAGCATCGTTGGGATCGGATCGTGCTTTGCGGCAAATTCAAAGAGTTTGAAGTCTTCAACACCGCTTTGGGCATCTCGATCCGGGTTCGGATTGTCTATGTCCGAGAATTCGTAACGGTATGGATTCGTATAGAGGTTAAAATTTTCAAATGCCAAAGTGCGCTGAAAGTCGAGTTGCATCTCAGCGTTTCCATCAATGGGTGTGCCGTCCAACTCTGGGGCGACGATGTCGATTGCCCCGCCGTGTGTCGCCAATGCGATGTCGAGTGTTTCCGGTGCTGAACACATCGCGAAGATGAAGCCACCGTTGGTGATATAGTCAGCAATCATTTGAGCAGTCTGCCCTTTATGCCGTGCAACACGCTTAAATCCGGCTTCCGTGGCGGCTTTCTCGAACATCAGCATCCGCTGCTGATACCAAACCTGAGATGAAAACGAGGCGTGGAATTTACCGTGCTGTCCTGTGAAGTCTTCGTGGTGGAGGTGTAGCCAGTCGTATTCACCGAGTTCCAGTATACCACTTTGTACCTCTTTATCCCAGATTTCGTCGTAAGGGATCTGTGCGTAGTCGAGTGCGATTTTGACTGCATCATCCCAAGGGTCTCGGTAGGGCGACGCTTCTGATGGCGCGTATACGGCAATCTTCGGTGCCTTTTCTAACAGGATCTCGTCCATGTTGTTACTTTCGAGGACGGATTCCTTTATACTGGTGTAGTCAGCGTGGTTTATTGGTTCAAAACGGACACCCATTAATGCCGCTTGCAGTCGTACATCTTGTGAATCCGGCAGAACGAACGCACCACCGCGGTAGTTGAGCCACCAATAACATCGGTACTCGCGCGGAACCTCTAATGCCCAGTACGTCAAGCCGTAAGCCTTCAGGTGATTCGTTTGCGCGCCGATCTCCATCGGTATCAAGAGCCATTGCGCTCCAGCCGCGTTTACTGTAATAACGCACAATAGTAATATAAAACCTGAGATTTTTAAACGATTCAATCTGATCATTTATTTAGCCCCTAAAACTGCGGGTTCGTACCCAAATACAACCTGTCCTTTATACATCAATGGTGCTTCGGTCGCCACTGGATTCTCCGTGTCGATTTTCCAGAGTTGCCCGTTATTCTCGTACAAGATCCAGCGTCCCTTCGGTGGTATCCATACCGGATGGGAGCCACCGTTTTGGGTTAACTGTCGCTCCGTCGGAATACCTTCATCCGAGTAGGTGACGATCCAAATCTGTTGATAATTGCCTTCCGTTCGAGTGAACGCCAATTGGTTCGGATTGGTGGGCGACCACGCTGGGTCTGTATCATCTGCAGTGGATACTACAACTGGCTCCACGCTGTTTGTCAATTGGTCAAACGCATAGATATTTTGTTTCTGTTCCGTAGCATCTGGATTTTCGATGGTTCCAGTTGTGACGTAAGCGAGTGCTGTACCATCGCTATTCCATGTCGGTGTGAAACTCTGCATCGCCGTTGATGGCAAGACGAATTCAGCGTCAGTAGAAATATGTCGGATAACAACGCGGCTGCGGTTTCCGAATTCTGGACGTGTGTATGCGATATATTTCGCGTTGGGTGATATTGCTACATCTCTTGCCAGTTGTCGGCTATCAAGCAGCAGGGCACCTTGTGGTTTCTCACGGCTCCGAACGATAACGTTTCCATCCCTGTCCTGATAGACAAGCGTCCCGTCGTTCGCGACTGTTGGGTTGTGTCCAGCGCCCAGCGGCGCATGACTGCCATCTGGGGCAATACCCCAAATAACATCGTCGTAAGCGAAGTAGATAAAGGCTGGTAATTGTTCTGTTGTAGATGTGTTTTGTGGAAGATCTGTCGTTGGGCTTCCAAGTTCAAATGTTTCTGTTCTACTATTGTTTATCTGGTCTGCGGTGATGCTCTTTTTCGGCGTAAAGGGTTCTTCGCCTCCAAATTCCCAGCCTACGCCGTTGGCTTTCCAAAGAAAAGTGAGTCCCTTTGTCCAGTATGTCCACTCTTCGTTCACGCGTCCGTTGCGGGTAAGTCTAAAGATGTCTTCAGGTTCACCGTACCGTTTTCTAATTTCCCAGCGTCCACCGTCCTCAATTTCCGCCATATTTCCTTCTTCATCAATGTAGGTGGCGAAAATGTCAATGTCAATATGCGATGTCGTCTGACCGGGGAACACATTGACCATCGTAGGTTCGCCGCGCGCTGGTTGGCGTGTGCCATATATCCCAACGCCATCAGTGATACCCGTTTTTCCGTCTTTGTTTGCGTCCATCACTGCCATCACATAGTAGGTGCCGGGCAGGACGGAGACCTGATAACTCCCGTCACTTGCAACAGAAATTGGCATGGCGATGGGGGCACTGAAATCGAGCGTATAGGAGAGCGTCAAAATGCCGTGTTGAATGGTGTGTCCATCCCACACGATTCGTCCGGTGATGTTACCCTGTTTGATATGTGTTTCGATGCCGGGCGGTGCAGGGTGCAGATGTCCGTTCGTGTCATAGCGAGCACTTATCACGAGTTCGATGTCAAAATTTTCGCCCTCTGCAAGTGTGATCGGAGCTGGGGGTTGTGTTGTGATGTCCACTGTTCCATACCCACCCAAACCGTCGCCATCGCTGTATCTGCCGTCTTTGTCAGCATCGAAGTTAACGATGACATAGTATTCGCCCGCTGGCAGTGCGATGCGGAATATGCCTCCGGCGGCTGTATCTCCACTTGCGATAGGGGTGACTAAGGTGGGTTCGCCATACACCTCAACGCGTGCGGTTGCATCTTCGGGAAGGGATACGTGACCTGTAAGGATACTCGTGTTTTTGGTCTGTGTCTTCTTGCGCGTCTGATAGGTTGCGGTAACTGCTATCGCAATGTCTTCAGTGAACTTGTTCGGGGAGATCAGCACCGGTTCTGGGAATTCGCCGCGTTTCCGCATATCTTCGACACCGTAGAACCCAAAATCATCGCCTGCATCCAATTTATTCGTGTTGTTATTGTCGACAATCGCCATGAGGTAGTATTTCCCCGGCAACAGATTGAGTGACCATGTTCCTGCCTCCGTTACTCGGGCGATACCGGCGCGATATTTCCAAGATAAATCTGTATACGCCAGAATTAACGCTTTTCGATTTCCGAGGGGTGATTGTGGATTTTGCTTCGTCTGGGCAACACTGAGTGTGCCGCTACAGCCGGATGTTGCGGTGCGCAATTCCGTTTGAAATTGTTGGAGTTGACTCGGTTCATATTGAGAGGTTGAAACAATTTTGGGTTCCCTGTTAACGTAAGTCATCCGTGCTGTTATCGGAATCTCCAAGTCTGGCACTTTTTCTTTGTCATTCACTTCGACTAACTGGTATTTTTGCTGTGGATCGTTCCAATTGGTAATTCCAAAGATACCCAAGCCATCGCCTGCATCAAAATTGCCAGATTTATCGACATCAACGTAAGCGACGAGATAATAGCGACCCGGTTCAACGCGGAGCGTGAATCGCCCGTCGCCGAGTTGCGGAATCCCGCTGATATACAGATCTCTGAGTTTATCGTCTCGGTAGACCGATACGCTCGTATGTGACAGATCTTGCCCCTCCCAGATAACATTTCCTGTTAAGGTTGCGGTCATCCGTTTTGTGGCGGAATTCTCTTGGGCGTAAAGGTCTTGACAGACAATTTCACTGACAAGTCCAATGCTAATGGCGAGTAGCAACAGCATCAATCGATTCATCTTTTGTTCCTTTGTGTCTGTTCTTTTTGTGTTCTTACGTATGTATAGATGCCATTAATGGTAACACATACGAGGATAATTTGCAAATAGGAATGATTTCCTTCGGGGCATTCAGTTGCCCTACAGTTTAATCGCCTGTTAATCGGCTGCTCAAGATTTATTCTTATCGGAACGGCCGCCGCGGAGCGATACGCCGCATGGACGGAGCGGAAAAAGCGACAGATTCTTGAACCGAAAGGTTCTTTACTGACAACCGATAACTGAGAACTGAATACCTCTGAAAAACATTTGACTTTGGCACGAAATGTATGTTATAATATACTTTAATTTATTTACCTATGGGGGTAGAAGTGAACCTGCTTTTTGTCCGCCAGGTAATCTGCCCGCGCCAAACTACAACTTGAACCTAAAGAGGAGCAATTGGCAATGAGAATAAAGGGCTACTATATATGTGTCGTCCTGCTAATGTTGAGTCTATCGGCACCCGCAGTATTCGCACAAAATGCACAAGAAGAACATTTGGTTGGCTGGTGGCTATTTGATGACAAAAAAGAAGAAACGGGTAATTGGGGAGATGTCGCTCTCCACGGTGCGAAAATTGAAGATGGACAGTTGGTTGTTGAGACAGGAAAATGGGCACATGCACTTGACTATACCGGACCCGATATCACGGAATTGACGTTGGCAACTTGGGTGAGCTTGGATGATTACGCGAAAACAAATGGTTCAGCCCTTACGCTGGATAAAGAGAGTGTGGATCAATTCTGTGCGATCGTCTGGGCTGAAAGGGTCGATAAACAGTGGATGCCTGGAAGTAGCCATTTTCGACGGACTGCTGATTTTCCTGATGCAGTTACAGAAAAACCGACCGGCGATGAAGTGTTTTTGGCCATCACATATAGGGATGACAAAAAACAATACGAGATCACCGGTTACCGGAACGGCGAGAGCCTTGGTAGTTTCAAAAAAGGTGATCTTAGAACCTGGCCAGAAGGTGATGCTGAGGCGATTTGGGGTAAACGTCATACAAATGGACTTGGCGGTCCCGGCGAACTCAATGCACATATTTCGGAATCCCGAATTTACAACGTTGCGTTGACAGAAGACGAAATTCAGAGTCTCCTACCCGGAACACTTTCTGTTGAACCTCAAGGTAAACTCACGACGCAGTGGGCTAAACTTAAAGCGAAGTAAATCCTTAATTGTAAGGCGAGGTCTCTGTGCCTCGCCCTACTGATTTAATGGCGGCACCACGACCTCTGCCACCGAAATCAAGCCTCAGCGGAAGCTTGCGATGTCGTGGGCAGCCTTGAAAAGACGATAACCTTATACAAACGAAAAAGGAATAAATTTGTTTTGGACGCGCTTTTTGAGCGCACATAGGAGGATTTTAATGTCAAATGTAGGAAGTGCTGCCCCAGATTTCACCTTGACGGGCGCAGTCAATCAAGAGGATACCGAAGTTTCGTTGAGTGATTACGCGGGTAAAAACTTAGTCGTTCTTTTCTATCCGCTCGCTTTTTCCCCGGTCTGTGCTGAGCAGGTGCCAGATTTTAATGAGAATCTCGCTGCAATTCGGGCGAAAGATGCTGATGTCATTGCTATCAACCGCGATTCGACGTTTGCGCACAAAGCATGGAGTGAGGACCTCGGTGGTGTCGATTTTCCGCTCCTCGCGGATATGAACCTCGCTGTTTCCAAGGAATTCGGCATGGCACTTGAAGAGGTTGGTATTACCACGCGCGGTGTGTTTATTATTGACAAGGCGGGGAAGATTGCCTTTAAACACGTTGAAGAGGCACCGCCGGATAACACACTGACAGCTGAGCAAGTTCTGGGCGAGTTGGACAAATTACAATAAATACTCCGGCGTAACCGGTATTGTAGGCACGGTCTATGTGTCGCAATGAAACGGGGAAGCGGGCATCTGGCGAAACTTGCAAATTATGATTGTATATCATGCCAACGCCCGCTTTTCTTTTTAACTTGATTAGGACTTATGTAACTTCCTTCGCTAGCGAGGTTTATAGGGGAACACCCCAGCAAAAACACTTCGCCTGCGGTGTGCGGTACGTAGGTATTCACAAGAAAATTGGTAAGTCCTATTGATAACATTGACAATGCCAAAAATGTATGATATAATATCATTAATGCGGGTGTAGCTCAGCGGTAGAGCGTCAGCTTCCCAAGCTGAGGGTCGCGGGTTCAATTCCCGTCACCCGCTTAAATATTAAATTGCCTAAAACTGAGGAAATTCATGGCACGACTCACGAAAGAAGAAATCCAAGAAGATAAGTTTGTTGAAGGGATTCTGAAAGTCTACGCGTCCATAAAAGAGAATCTGCGAACCATTATCATTGTCGTAGGCGTAGTGCTTGCTGCTGTCGCGGGCTATGCGGCGTATCATCAGAATCAAGAGAACCAACGCGCCGCAGCTGCTATTTCGCTCCGTGAAGCCACAGAAGCCTATGGAACCGCAGCAGAGAGCCTGTTTGATGCAGAAAAATTAGGAGAAAGTGAAGAATCACTTAAAACAGCACAGACGCAACTTCGAGAAGTCTTTGAGAAACACCCGAATACGGCCTTTTCCGACAAAGCGCGTTATCAGTACGCCAGCACACTCTATTATCAGGGGAACTACGCGGAAGCGCGCACGCAATTTCAGCAGATAATTGCAGAGCATCAACCCGAAAATCAGCTATATAGTCTATATGCCCAAAAGGCGGTAGGTAATACCTACGAGCAGGAAGGCGACTACGAAAAAGCTATTGCTGCTTATCAGGCGAAGGCATTCCCGCCCACGCCGCAACTCTCACCTGAGATTCGGAAGTTTGTACTCGCTGAAGCTAAATTTAACCAAGCACTCGCCTATGAAAAGTCGGGTGATTCGGCTGCAGCAAGGGCAACCTATAAAGAGATCGTGGACGACTTCCGAACAACGCTTGAAGCAGGACTTTCCCAGAAAAGTTTTGAGTTGCTTGGAGAGGCAAAGGAAGTTATCGCCGCTATTAGTGAACCTTTGGATACCTCAGCTGCGGAAAAACTGGAAGGCGAAAAGCGTTACTATGAAGCTTATGTTGCGTATACCGATGCGATTCGTACCTACAAGGTAAACAAGGACATTCAGAGTGGGTTGTCTTCGGAGCTCCGAAAGAAGATTGGAAGTTTTGAAAAAGGGGCGTTGGAGGTAATAAACAGTATTCAAAACGCTCGTCGTGCTGACAAGGACGGAAGAGAAAGCTCGGCACTGTACAGTTATGATGTGGTTGTTGAACTTGAAAAACTGGGGTTAAGTCGCCGTCTCTATGAGAACGCACTGCTCCACTATAAACGACTTGAACCTGCCCAATAATTTTCAATTTATTTTTTTATTTTCAACCTATTTTTACTTTCAATTTATTTTTTATAGTCTATTTTTTTTATTTATAAGGAGTAGTAATGACACCCAAATATAGCATTATACGTCTTTATGCCTCCAAAGCTGCTACGTTCGCTTTCTTAGGCGTGCTTATTCTAACCCTCGTTTCATTCACCTCGCTCGGCGAAGCTGAGCCAACCGGCTATTTCGCTTACGCCGTCAATGGATTCGATGAAAATCTGGGCCGGTTTGATTGGAATCTATATATCACCGAACTCAGTGGCACTAAAGATTTAAAGGCTGTCTCCTTGAACCACAAAGGGATGTATCCGTCATGGGGACCTGACGGTGAGGTGCTCTATTTCATCCAACGCGGTAAAGGACACGCTGATATCTATTCCGTTGATCCAGAAAATCCAAAAAATAAAAAGCGAATTACGCCGATTTCTGGCACATATCGGTTTCTTTCTGTTTCTCCCGATGGCAAAAAACTCGCTTTCAACGGTTATACCTTAGACCAGTTACCCCAAGAAAACCAGATTTGGGTGCTGGAGGTTGAGACCGGAGAAATGGAAATAATGACGCAAGTGCCGCACTTGGGATGGCCCTACTCATTCTATGGCATATCTTGGTCGCCCAGTGGAAAACGACTCGTCTTTTCACTTTCCAGACCCGGTTGGTTGGAACACATGTATCTTTTAGATGTTGAAACGAAAGAGATAGAGGTCTTAACCGAACTCCATAAAGATTTTTATCCTGTATGGTCTCCTGATGGTAACCGCATCCTCTTTCTCAGATGGAATAGAGAGTTTGACACGTTTTACACGATTGACGTTGAAACCAAAGCAATTGAACCCTTGTTTGATGTTGATAAAGCCACTGGCTATTGGGGGGATTGGTCGCCTGAAGGTGACTATATCGTCTATTCCCGATGGGGCTCTATCTACCTGTATAACTTCGCAACCGATGAGACCGAGGCAATAGTAGAGGTTGACGGAAGTATCTTCGTCATTGCGTGGTCGCGGGAAGGGGCTGTATTGTCGGTCGAACCAGAGGAGAAATTGGTCACGACGTGGAGTGCTCTGAAACGTAGTGCGGATCAGAAGTAACGTTTTACCGATTGTCGTTTGGGGCTTCAAGCACATTTAGGAAGGGACGAACCGGTGTTAGCCAATGTTGAACAAGCGTTAGAATACGATAAAATCCGGGAACTGCTGAAAAAGTATACCGCTTCTCAACTGGGGACGGCGCGTGTTGACACTCTTACGCCGTCTTATGACGTTGATAAGGTTCGCTATCTACTCGCGTTGTGCAGTGAAACCAAATTTTTCCATCAAGTCTATGGTGGAATTCCGCTCAATGGCTTAAGGGATATCCGTAAATCATTGATCCATGCTGCTAAGGCAGGTGCACTTTTGGATGCTGAGGAACTTCTTGATGTCCGAAAAGTCGCACAGATTCCGACAGACATTCACCGTGTCTTTGAGAAACGCGACCGAGAAGAATTTCCGAACCTCTTTTCCATTGTAGATGCACTGCCAATATTCCCAGAATTGGTTGAGGCAATTGGCGATTGCATTGATGCTGAAGGGAATTTGCTGGATCGTGCAAGCCCTGAATTACGCGCTATTCGTCGCAAGTTATCACGCCTCCGCGAAGATATACATCAAAAACTGGAAGCGACACTGCGTTCACCGGAGCATCAAAAAGCGATTCAGGAATCGGTCATCACCTCTCGAAACAATCGTTATGTTATCCCAATAAAGCAGGAAGCGCGAACCTCTTTTCGAGGTGTCGTTCAGGGGCAATCCACAAGTGGCGCTACCTTCTTTGTAGAGCCTTTGGATATCGTTCAGATGAACAATGCCCTCCACGAAGCCGCTGAAGCAGAACAACGCGAAATTCGTCGCATCCTCCTTGACCTCACCGATCGCGTGCGCGACAACCTACACGAATTAGAACTTTCCCTTGAGTTGTTAGCGGAACTGGATTTTTTGAACGCAAAGGCGCGTTTTAGCCTCGCGCTGAACGCTGTTGAGCCGAAGCTGAATACCCGCGGTATTGTTAAATTAATTCAAGCGCGGCATCCGTTGCTGGAGTTCCATCTTCAGAACGAGCCGCCATCTGATTCTGATGGTGACAGCAGCGTAGATCTACCGGAAAAGGTTGTACCGACAGACGTTCATATTGGCAAGACTTTCAAGACACTGATTATTACCGGTCCAAATACGGGGGGCAAAACAGTTGTTCTCAAAACGGTTGGGCTTTTAGTACTCATGGCACAATCCGGTTTACATATTCCCGCAGAGCATGGAAGTCGAATCGCTATCTTTGATCATGTGTTCGCTGACATCGGTGACGATCAAGGGATAGAACAGAGCCTGAGTACCTTTTCCTCGCATATCACTAAAATTGCGGAGATGCTCCGGAAAATTGAGAATGCTGAGCACACACTGGTATTGTTGGATGAGATTGGTGCTGGAACGGATCCCAGTGAAGGGACTGCGCTCGGTATGGCACTCCTTGATTGGCTTGGAGAGAGACAAGTTAATACTATTGTCACGACGCACTACGGAGCACTCAAGGCGTATGCCCATACGCAGCCACGTATGGAAAATGCTTCAATGGAGTTTGACTGGGCAACGCTGCGTCCGACATACCGCCTACAGGTGGGGGTGCCGGGGAGTAGTAATGCGATAAAGATCGCCTCGCAATTGGGGATTCCATCTGAAATTCTTGATGAAGCACAGGTACACTTGGGCAATAACAACGTTGCTGTTGAAGACCTCCTTGTGCGTTTGCAACAAACACAAGACGAATTGGAGACAGAGCGTGCCCTCCTGCACGATAAAATCCAAGTTGCTGAGAAAGTTTCCGAGAAACACTCACGACTCCTTCAGACGTTGGAAGCGAAACGTGGGACGTTGAAACAGCAGGCTGAGAATGAAGCACGTGACATCGTTTCCGGTGCCCGGCGAACTGTGGAAAAACTTGTCGCCGATATTCGTAAGCAACAAGCGTCTAAAGCCAGTATTCAAAAAGCTTTCTCAGAAATAGAAACTGCCAAAAAATCACTTGAGAAAGAACGTCCGAAGGAACAACCCAACCAACCAAAATTTAAAGTCGATGTCGGTGATAAAGTGCGCGTCAAGAAACTAAACCGATTCGGGGAAGTCACTGCTGTTAAACCGCACGGAAAAACGCCACTCCAAATTCTGGTTGGGAATATGCAAATGCAAGCTGCTTATCACGATATTGACTCCGTTCAACCGAAACAAAAAAGTTCTCATCTCTCAACCTCCGTCCTTGATATTCAATATAGTAAAGCCAACGCAATTAGCGATGAACTTAACCTGCGCGGGATGTTTGTAAAAGAGGCATTGGACATTACCATCAAATATCTTGATGACGCAGTCTTGGCAGGGTTACCATCGGTTCGTATTCTACACGGAAAAGGGACGGGTGCCTTGCGTAAAGCGGTTCATGAGGAGTTGCGTGAAAATCCACTTGTATCCAAATATCAATTTGCACCGCTCAGCCAAGGTGGTGAAGGTGTAACCATCGTCACGTTCAAAGAGTGAGAAACTACATTTCTGTTACCGGTGGTAGGTGCGGTTTTCAACCGCACGGGTCTTTGTTAAACGATCAGAAATACAAAGAGGCACATTAATCATGAACAACACCCGTAAAGGTTTTGTACCGCGCGAAACGATTGATGAAATTCGGAGCCGAAGTGATATCGTTGAAATTATCTCCGAATGTGGCATCGCGCTGCGTCCAGCGGGTCGTGATTATAAAGCACTTTGTCCGTTTCACGATGAGAAAACACCCTCTTTTACTGTCTCGGTGCAAAAACAGATTTTCTACTGTTTTGGGTGTCAAACCGGTGGTAATGTCATCTCCTTTGTGCAAAAGCATGAAGGCAAGTCCTTCATTGAGACCGTGGAGTGGTTAGCGGATAGATTGAATATTGACCTCCCGAATCAAAATGTTCGTGAGAGTGCTAACCGAAAACGGGTCACCTCTTTAGAAGACCTCAACCGTTTTGCAGTAGAGTACTATCACCGCCAACTCCTCACAGAGAGGATTGGTGGGCAAGCGAGACAGTATCTCAAGCACCGTGGGGTCCAGTCGAAAATGCTCCGGTCGTTCCAATTGGGATACGCGAAGTCTGGACGGCGAGATTTTGTGAAGGTTGCGACAGACAACGGCTTTACTATCCAACAGTTAGTTGATAGCGGACTCATTAAGGACGAAGATCGGGGTCCTCAGGACAGATTTTGGAACAGGCTTCTTTTTCCAATTCAGAATGAGCGTGGTGTACCGGTCGGCTTTGGCGGTCGTTCGCTTTCTGAAGAACATCAACCGAAGTACTTGAATTCTCCCGCAACAGTTCTCTATGATAAGAGTAATGTCCTTTACAATCTTGACAAAGCGCGTCAGTCTATCTACAAAAGGCAGCAGGTGCTTCTTGTTGAAGGCTATATGGATGTCTTGATGCTTTCTCAGTCTGGCATTGAGAATGTGGTCGCGTCTTCTGGTACCTCTTTGAGTGAAAATCATGCGAACTTATTGAAACGGTTTACCCCAGAAGTGGTCATTGTGTATGATGGGGATACCTCCGGTTTCCAAGCCGCGCAACGTGGGTTGGACCGACTGCTTGCTGAAGGGTTGCGGGTACGTATCGCACTACTGCCCACAGGCGAAGATCCAGACTCGTTTGCACGACAACACGGTGCCGCTGCGTTCACGGAACTTACGGACAAAGCCATAAACCTTATTGAATTTCAGATTCAAGCTGCTATTCAACAACAGGACATTCATCGGGTAGATGTGAAGGCACAGGTGGTTAAAGAGCTGGCTCAAACGCTCCTGAGTGTCAATAACCGAATGGAGCGGAATGAATACGTCAAATATGCCTCAAGAGAACTTCGTGTTGAGGAGTCTGTCCTTTGGCAGGAGTTGCGAGACGCGGGGCTTAAGGAGACTTCTACACCTCGCCAAACGAGGCGAGTTAGGAATGCCGCTGAAAAGTTGACCCCCCGTGCACAAATCGAGCGTCAATTAATTGAAGCATTAATCCAAAGTCCGGCGTTAATTCCACATATCAAACCTCAGTTTGATTATCAAAGTTTCACGGAACCGAGTTTTGTTAAGGTAGCACAACTGCTGTGGGAGGCTTGCGCGGATGACCAGAATGTGGATATCCAAACTCTCATTGATGAGTGCCCTGACGAAAAACTAAGTGCTCTGATTTCAAGTATGCTTCTACAGAAAACGCCGCCGCCGAATTTACAACTACGAGCGGAGGCGTGCCTTAAAAAACTAAAGCATTTTCTCTTGCAAGATCTTGAACAACGTGTTCGCTCGCACGCACTCGCTGAAGGGGCAGATGAAAGAGAGACCCTTAAGGAGTTGGTACAACTTTCAAATCAAAGACGTGCCTTACGCGATCGTGATGCAGTAGACAATCGCAGTGATAGTCCAAGTGAAGGAGGGGATTGACAATGGATTTTAAAGACTATCCGACTCTTGATTTTCTGGATACCGAGGGCAATGAGGAACTCGGATATGACGATGAAATGTCGGAAATAGCCGCAGCTAGTACGAGTTACACTGATGATTCGGTGAAGGTGTATATGCGCGAGATGGGGAAATTTCATCTGCTTGACAAGAAGCAGGAGGTTGAACTTGCCAAACGAATTGAGGCAGGGCATCGTGCCGCGCATGAAGCAACTTTCGGCACAGCACTGGCGATTACCGAAATTCGGAAGCTTCTCTATAAGATTGTCACAGCGAAAAAACGTGCCTCTGATATTATTGATATGCCCGTTTCCAGTACCTCGACCCAGAACAAGGAGCGGAAGTTACGCGAACAGGTTAAGAAGGCGTTAGGTGTACTGGAGGCATTGGAGATGGAACGTCTTAACTCTGATCCGCCTGATTTTGATGCGAATGGAACGCAATCCTCGGAGAAATCGAAGACGCGTACCAATCTCATTAAGACGCTTGAAGAACTGAAAATTGATAGGGAGGAGATTAGCAAAATTTCTGACCTCGTCAAACAAGCAGAGTATCAGATTAGCACTTGGGAAAATGAGAGCCTCTACCTTCAACAGGCATATAGTATCCCTGATGAGTGGCTCAATGAAAGTAATGGAACCGAACGGAAATTTGAAACCGATGAGATGAAGAATGCCTATATAGAGATCATCCGGTTACAGCGTAATATCCGGCAGCACATGATCGAAATCGGTATCCCGCGTGAGCATCTCAGGTCGCTCACACAGCAGATTGATAAAGGCGAATCCGAGGCGCAGGACGCAAAGATGGCAATTGTTGAGGCGAATCTCCGACTTGTCGTCAGTATTGCGAAGAGACATAGGCACCGTGCATCGGGACTTGAATTCCTTGATTTAATTCAGGAAGGGAACATCGGTTTGATGCGGGCAGTGGACAAATTCGATTATCAGCGCGGGTATAAGTTTAGCACTTACGCGACGTGGTGGATTCGACAGGGTATCACACGTGCCATCGCCGATCAAGGACGTACAATTCGCATCCCTGTCCACATGCACGAGCGCATTAATAAGATTCGGCGTGTTCAGCGTTCCCTCTTGCAGGAGTTAGGGAGTGAGCCAACAGCCGAGCAGATCGCCGCGGATCTCAAGATTTCTACCAGCAAAGTCAATGAGGCTTTAGCCGTCGCGCCAGAGACTGCTTCTTTAGATACCCCGATCGGTGAAGAAGACGATAATCCGCTCGGTGCCTTCATTATGGATATTGACTCTCCTTCTCCTGTCCAAGAAGCGGAGTTGAATATTCTCAAAGAACAAATTCAAGAAGTCCTCTCCGATTTAAATGAGCGTGAGCGGAAAGTGATTTCCCTCCGTTTCGGAATTGATGACGGTTATCCGAGGACGCTTGAAGAGGTTGGGAATATCTTTGATGTGACACGTGAACGCATCCGACAGATTGAAGCAAAGGCACTCCGTAAGTTACGACACCCAAGGCGAAGTCGAAAACTCCGCGATTTTGTTAACTAATTTGAGCAGTTCATTTTCCAATTAGTAGGTAACTAAATTCCATCTCTGTTGGTGTGTACTGATAGGTGTACCATAACTGTCAATTTTAGAAAAAATAGTCCTCGCGGACCCAGGACCGGTAGGTTCGGTTTGCTACCGAACCGGATTCTACGCGAAAACCTTGAATCCCGTAGGGATGGTATCTGTGTAGAAAAACGGTCGCCCCCTTGATAAAGCCCCGTAGGGGGTTTTTGATAGGGTGTTTTTGCAGCATTTGAAGACACTGTGCTACAAAATGGCGTGAAAAATCGCTAAATTGACACCTATGGTGTGTACTGATAGGTGTACTCGTCTAAATGTTGATCGCATTTGGGCGGGTACGCCGCGAAGTGCGGATTATCGCCATTCTCTAAATTCACCGCATTCCCTCCTCGTTAGTTGGCTTCGCCCGCCATTGATTGCTAATAGTTTCCAGTCTTACTGACAACTGATAACTGTTCTCACTGCGAAGCATGACAACTAATAAAAAATTTGATTTTTAATGCGGAATATGATATAATTTTTGCACGAGAACTGTTCTAAAAGGGCCCATAGCTCAGTGGTCAGAGCCGCCGGCTCATAACCGGCTGGTCCTAGGTTCGAGTCCTAGTGGGCCCATATTTTTACGTGGGGCGTTAGCTCAGGGGTACGAGCGCTACCTTCACACGGTAGAAGTCACTGGTTCAAATCCAGTACGCCCCATCGTTTCTGAGACCAAGGAGAGATAGATGGAAAGTAGGGATGCCCCACATTTTGTGCAGGCAGGTGTCAGAGCGATCGACTGCGACATCCATAACGAAGTTCCAACCTTACAGACACTTTTCCCTTACCTGTCTGATTTCTGGACCGACTATTGTAGCACTTCTGGTTTTAGAGGTCCCGATGCAAACGATTATCCACGCGAGGCACCGCTAACATCTCATCCCGATGCACCGTACCCATCGGAGATTAATCTTGAACATGTACGTGAACACTTACTTAATGGTTGGAATCTCGAATACGGGATCCTCAATTGTGCCTATCGTGTGCAAAGTGTTCATAATCCCGACCTCGCTGCGGCTATTGCAAAGGCAGTAAACGATTGGCAGATAGAACGTTGGCTGGATCAGGAACCGCGACTCCGTGCTTCTCTTGTGATTCCAAGCCAAATTCCAGACCTCGCTGCAAAGGAGATTGAGCGAGTTGGAGGGCATCCAGGGTTTGTCCAAGTGGTCATGCCTGTCCGTTCACGTACCCCGTACGGCAATCGTATCTATTATCCGATTTACGAGGCGGCTGTCCGACAGAATCTTGCCATCGGTATTCAGTACGGTGGGGCACCCGGTAGTCAACCTTCAGCGACGGGGTGGCCATCAACATTCTTAGAAGAATACAGTGGGATGACCCAAGTCTTTCAGGCACAAGTGATTAGTCTCGTTGCTGAAGGCGTTTTTAACCAGTTCCCGGACCTTCGCGTTGTTTTGATTGAAAGCGGTTTTACATGGCTCCCTGCTGTTATGTGGCGAATTGATAAAGAGTGGCGCGGACTCCGAAACAATACACCGTGGCTGAAACGTCCGCCCTCTGAGTACATGCGGAAACACATCCGATTTACTTTACAACCTATCGATTCACCACCGACACCTGAGCAGCTCCTTCAAATTATTGGACAATTGGAATCAGATGAGATGCTGATGTTTTCAACGGATTATCCACACTGGCAGTTTGACACATCAAGCGATGCGCTACCCGCAGAATTGCCGGGATCGCTTGCTCGTAAAATTTTACACGAGAACGCACGCACCTTCTATCAGTTTTAGGTAGTTCCGCTTCATTTTACTCTTTTGGAGATAAACGCAATGGAAAACACAACGACGAAACGTTCTAATTTAGGGCGAAGCTCGCAAGCCCGTATTGCAAAGTCTGTTATTGATTGCGATATCCACAACTCTATTCCACCGGGAGGTCTGTCGCCCTTCTTATCTAAAAGGTGGCAGGAGCATTACAAGACTTTCGGTCTTCGGGGGCGCATCGGTGGCTACTATCCGCGAGCACTCCTCAATGCCGCACGGCGGGATGCATGGCCTCCTTCAGGACTCTCACCCGGTGCAGATTTAGCGTTCATGCAGGAGCAACTTTTGGACGCATTCGACATTGAGTACGGCGTGCTTAATCCACTCATTCCTGTCGGTGAACAGTTAAATATCGAATTTGGTGCCGCACTCGCAAGCGCAGTCAACGATTGGCAAGTCGCCGACTGGGTTGAACCTGATCCGCGCCTCCGGGCATCTATCGTCGTTCCTTATGAGAATGGAGACCTCGCCGCTGAGGAGATCCATCGCTGCGGTCCAAATCCAGCATTTGTTCAAATTTTGCTGCTCGCGCGGACGAGGGATCCGCTTGGAAACCGAAAATACTGGAAAATGTACGAGGCAGCCGCGGCGTATGATCTGCCTATCGGTATCCACTTTGGAGGCAATCAGGGTCAGATAACAGGTGCCGGGTGGCCCTCTTATTACATTGAAGACCATGGCGGTATGCCGCAAGCCTTCCATACCCAAGTCATCAGTTACGTCATTGAGGGCGTATTTGAGCGTTTCCCGAATCTCAAGGTTGTCCTTATTGAGGGTGGATTCGCATGGCTCCCACCGCTCATTTGGCGACTCGATGCGACATGGGAGAAGTTACGTGTGGAAGTGCCTGATCTTAAACGGAAACCTTCAGAATACATCCGGGACCACTTCTGGCTCAGCACGCAACCGATGGAGGAGCCACCGAAACGCGAGTATTTTGAACAGATGCTTGAGCAGATGGATATGAACGACAAGCTTATGTTTGCCACAGATTATCCGCATTGGGATTTCGATGCTCCCGACCGTGCGCTGCCCAGTTTCCTAAAACCGGAACTGCGTCGCAAAATCTTATCGGAGAACGCCCGCGAACTTTACGCGTTTGAAAAACTGTAGTTAGCAATCAGCAGTCAGTTGTCAGTTATCAGTAAAGAGGTGTCCTTAAACGATTGCCTCTTTACCGACTGCTGAAAGGATTTTTTTGAAAAAATCCGCCCTGACGGCTGACAACCGACAACTAATAACCTAAATGCCTAAATACGTAGTAGCAACCCCAGATGAAATTCCCGCTGGCGAAAGCAAAATCGTTGACATCGGCGGACGTTCTATCGGCATCTTTAATATAGATGGTGAATTTTTCGCCATCCGTAACAGTTGTCCACACCAAGGCGGCCCTTTGTGCAAAGGTCTGGTCACCGGTTTTTTAGAGTCCTCCGCTCCAGGCAACTATCACTATACTCGTAAAGGGGAGATTCTCCGGTGCCCATGGCACAGTTGGGAATTCGACATTAAGACCGGACAATCGTGGTGGAATCCTGCCCAACGGCGCGTCAGAAAATACGAGGTCCAAGTTGAAAGTGGCGAGGACATTGAGGCATCCAGTGCTGAACGCGAGAAGGGACCTTATGTCGCGGATACGTTTCCGGTCACCGTTGAACAACAGTACGTTGTCGTTGAAATTGATTAGTGTGTAGTTCTTCTATAGGAGGGAACTCCGCTTCCCGATTCCGCCTTCCTTGTAGGGAGGGAACTCCGCTTCCCGACCCTCGCTGATGCCTAATAGCGTTTCTTATAGGGAAAACTCCGATTTCCGACTCCTGCTGACCGCTGACGGTTTCCGATGGCTGATGGCTAATTATCTTCCGCTAACCCGTCTATTATTTTTTCCTGATCGCCTGGAGAATAGAAGTAGGAGCCCGGTTTCCAATCCCCGATGTCTCCAATTAACCGACGTTGGCGCGGTGTGCATCGCTCCATAAGTTCTGGTGTCGCCTTTTCGTAGTCGAAGGGTCGGAAGCACTGGTGGCTGTAGCAATAGATCAAGGTCTTTCGAGGTTGTTCTGACCGGTTTGCGACAACACCGTGCCATAAGGCGTGTGGAAAAACGGCGGCATCTCCTGCTTTCACGCACAATTGGACGGCTTCAGGGATATAAGGACCGTCCTTGACTCCTGTTTCTGGAAAAGTACGGTTATGGCTTCCCGGCACGACGGTGAAGTTCCCACTGTCTGGATACTCAAGGTCCGTCAAAAAATAATGGATTTTGACTTGTAGTGGTGAACTCGATCTGCTGACCCGAATCGTTCGCATCGCCTGTCCACCGTCCGTATGCAAATAACCCTGATCTTTCGGATTCGGGGGACGCACAATAACCTCAGACATGCTTAATTGGATAAAGTCTCCTATCAACTCACGCACAATCGGAAACGTCACCGGGTGATCCATCAGGTCAACGAAAATGTCATTATCTTCCATCACATTCCGCTTGTCGAAAACGGAGTCGGCGGTGACATTCTCACCTTTCCGAAATTCTGCGTCCATTTCATCTACTGTTGCTCTCAAGGCTTGGACTTCTTCAGGCGAGAGTACTTCTTTCAAAACGAGATAACCCTCTGTCTTCCACTGCTTACGCTGGTCCTTTGATAAAATTCCCATCTTTACATAACCTCTGTAGCACTTAAGCATGCTGCTCTTTTGTAGCATAAACTGTTAGTTTTTGTCAGGCGGGGTTGGCAATATAGTGGATTCTGAAAATAAGTTTATATTATAGCATTTTTCTGTTTTTCTGTGGGGCATAAAGATTTTGTTGGAAGAAAAAGAATGATAAGGTATGTAAAGTTTTTGTTATTTAAAGATTGACATTTGTGCAAATGTGAGTATACTTAATAATAACATGAGCTCGGTGGAAGGATAAGGAATTCCAAAGCAATGAGAAGATTTGGCACTGAAGGGCGCGTCGAACCGGCACACCACTATTTTGTTCCACGCACAAACGAAATTGCTGACTTTATCAACCGCGTCAGAACCGGCAAATATATTGTCCTTTTTGCACCGCGACAAACGGGCAAAACGACGTTCTTCCGACGCGTCATCGACGTACTCAGCGAACGAACGAGAACAGCACCTGTTGTGTCTGCGTCCCAGGAAACCTTTCGGCAGAACGCTGCTTCTCCTACATCTGATGTAGTCTATTTCCCCATTCGTCTCGATTTTCAGGTGTGTCGCAACTTATCAGCCACTGAGTTTTACACATACCTATCAAAAGGTATTCGCTCCCAAATCGAAAGCGTTTTCCAGAAGCAAGGGAGTATGACTTCTCTGTCTCAATTTTTAGAGTCTACCCCACTCACCAACCATATTTCGATGATTGACTTTTTCAGAGGACTTCAGGGGCTCCTGCAAAACCGGCGGATTGTCCTGATGATAGACGAGTTTGATGGTATTCCACAAAGTACCTTAAGCGATTTTTTGTATGCTCTCCGCCTTATTTATCTCTCCGATGAACCTCGATGCCCTTACAGTGTCGGCATTGTAGGGGTTAAGAGTATCACCCAACTCGACTATGACCGCTCAGTTTCACCCTTCAATATCCAAGACGAATTCCGATTACCCAACTTTACCCTCGAACAGGTGCGTGAACTCCTCGAACAATACACGGAAGAAGTTGGACAAGCCTTCATGCCAGAGGTCATAGAATCCATTCATAAACAGACGGCAGGGCAACCCGTGCTGGTTAATCGGTTAGCACAGATCCTCACTGAGGTGTTGGATATCCCAAAGAACCAACCGATGACGATAGCACATTTTACAGAGGCACACACACAGCTCCTACGCGAGCGGAACACGAATATCGATCATCTCACGACCAACATCCGTAGGAATCCCCGGTTTGAAAGCGTTCTGATGCATATCATGACGCGCGATGAGGGTGTAGACTTTAATTTGGACGACGACATCATCAACGAATTAGCAACTTATGGAGTCATCAAAGAGGGTGACGATGGTATGTGTGAAATTCTTAACCCGATTTATCTGTACCGTATCCTACGAACCTTCAAGCCGACGGTGAACGGCTTGGAGGATAAATACCTTCCAGACGACACAAATAACGGTTTTGATGACTACCTAATGGCTACAGGACGAATTGATATGGGATCGCTACTGAATAACTTCCGCGACTTTATTGTCCGTGCTGGTTTCAGGATACTACAAATGCCGGATACACCCAAGGAATCGGTCGGACAGCATCTTTTGATGGCGTATCTTGACGCGTTTATCAGACGGATCGGTGGTATGATGCACATTGAAGTTCAAACAGGGCGGGGGCGGATGGATCTCATTGTGACGCACAATCAGCGAAAATATATCGTCGAGACAAAGATTTGGCGGGGCACTCACTACTATCAGTCGGGGAAGCGGCAGCTTGCGAGGTATCTAAGGTTAGAGGGTGTGACCGAGGGGTTCTACGTTGTGTTTGACCACAGACAGTCCTCCGAACCGCGTGTTGAGACAGAGATTGTTGAGGGCGTGATGATCCGCTGCTATGTAATTCCAGTTGTACAGGAAGCTCCTTCAAATATATGAATAATCTGTCAACTGATAACTAAAAAATAAATTCGTGTCAAGGAAAATAACCAAACTGCTGGACCCTAAAATTGGTAAAAAAAATTACTTAAGACAGATAACAAATAAATTCGTCTAAAATAGATAAGAGCGTTTGGATCTCTGGTAGGAGGGAACTCCGATTCCCGACAACTGACGACCGATAACTGATAACTCTTAAAAGGGAGTTTGACCATGCAAACGAATTCACATCTGAAGGAAAGCCACAAACTGACCGACGCGCAGATGCGTGATTTTATTGTGAATGGACATCTCACAGTAAAAGCCGATCTGCCGCGCAGTTTCCATGAAACGATCTACCGAAAAACGCAGGAATACACCGAAAAAGAGGGGAATTTAGGGAATAATATCTTGCCGCGCGTCCCTGAATTGCAAGCCGTTTTTGAAGAACCTACTGTCCGTGGGGCATTTACGAGTATTTTGGGCGAGAATTACGTCATGCATTCCCATCGACATCCGCACCAAAACCGTCCGCATAGCGATGGGCAGGGATTTCACAAGGATAGTTATTGGGGTTATCAAAAGGTGCGTCACCACCGACCGCGTTGGGCGATGGCGTTCTACTATCCACAGGACTCACCCCTCGAAATTGGACCTTCTGCTGTCTTACCCGGAACGCAGTACTATGACACGAGAATCACTAAGGATAATGATGGTGAGTTAGCACTCAGTGGTGAGGCTGGCACCCTAACGATTATCCACTTTGACCTCTGGCATCGCGCCATGGCAAACCTGACGGACAAAACGCGTTACATGATGAAGTTCCAGTTCATTCGGATGGACGCGCCACAGAAACCGGAGTGGAACGTAACGGATCCCCATTGGAAACTAAGAGATAGCGATCGGGCAACCCCCACGCATCAGGGGACGTGGCGACACGTCTGGAATTGGATGGCAGGGGAATCCAACGGACAGGTAACACAGACTGCTAATGGAAATCTGACGAAGCACATTACAGGATTGAGCGATGATGACGGGGCTGTCCGTTCCCGCGCCGCTGACGACTTGGGTATGTTTGGTGAATCCGCTGCAGAGGCAATTCCACACCTCATCCAAGGTTTGTGTGATGTTTATGAACCTGTTCGCCTGAACGCTGCTTATGCACTCGGGGCGATTGGTGCATCCGCTATCCCTCAATTGATTGAGACCCTCGGTGTTGAAGACCCGATCATGCGACGGATGGCAGCTTATGCATTGGCAGCGGTCGGTGCTCCGGCTGTTCCCGCATTGAGTGAAACGTTACAACACACCGAAGAGACCGTTCGCATTGAAGCCGCGTATGCTTTGGCACAAATAGGTGACGCAGTGGAACCGGCTATCCCGGTGCTGGTGAAAGGCACGAAAGACGGGTCCGTTGAAGTGCGTCGTTATCTTGCTGAAGCCTTCGGTAGCATCGGACCCGCTGCAGTACCGGCAGTGCCTGCACTCATTGATATGCTCGATAACGATGACGATAAGCAAGCGCGCTTTGAAGCGGCATTGGCGTTGGCACAGATTGGACCCGCTGCAAGCGACGCAGTTCCCGTGCTGGCGAACGCGCTCTGGGATGAAGATCGCTATGTCCGAGACAACTCTATCCACGCACTGAAACGTATTGACACCCCCGAAGCGGAATCGGCACTGTTTGATTATCTACTGATGGCACGATGGTGTCCGATTACAAGTCGTGCGAGTACACATTAGCAAATTCGGATATTCGCTGGTGAGGTTTGGTGAAGATTAAAGAATTAATTCGGTAATTCATTGGCGAAGTCCGGTGCGGCAGCAAACCGAACCATAGGGGTTAATTTACGGTTTCCGTGCTCTTGTAGGTTGGGTTGAGCGGGGTTGAAAATCGAAGGTAGGTCTTTCAAAGGACATCAAACCTAATATACCTGCATAGGCGTTGAGAAACCCAGCGAAACCCAACGTTCTTTACGTCAAGTGCTGGAAACATGGCAGTAGATTTGCGTTGGGTTTCGCTATCTTCTTGATTGATAGAACGGTGTGGAGTAGTAAAAGTGCTTGGTGTGTCCATATCATTTTTCTCGGCTTCGCTCAACCCAACCTACGATGCTATGACACGTTTTTTTAAATTGACACTTATGGTGCAGTAGCAAACCGAACTGTAACTGTCAATTTTAAAAAAATAACCGTTGTAGCCTCAGATCCGGTAGGTTCGGTTTGCAACCGAACCGGATTCTACGCGAAAACCTTGAAGGTTTCAAACGCCTCTTGAATCCCGTAGGGCTTGTTTGCTTGGGTGTTTCTTCACTGTTTCCAACTGCGCCGGGCTTTAGCCATAAACTTTGTACACGCCAGAAACCCTCTTCAGTCCCGTAGGGACGGCATATATGTAGAAGGGGAATCAAATCAAGATAAGGTTTCCCCGTAGGGGCGGCATTTGAAGATGCCGTGCTACAAAATGGCGTGAAAAATCGCTAAATTGACACCTATGGTGCAGTAGCAAACCGAACCTACCGTGCCTGGGGGTAAATTAGAATTACCGATTACGGTACAAAAAGGCAACTTCATCGCTAAAATCTTGTCCGTAGTAACTTGCTTAAATTTAATGGAGGTTTCCAATGCTTGGCGAACCTTATCCTGAATATAAAGAGAGCGGTGTGGAGTGGATTGGGGAGATACCAAAGCATTGGCAAAAATCTCGGCTCAAGTATGAATCGTTAGTGCCTGTTCAGTACGGTTTGAATATAAATTCCGACCTCTATGCTGAACAAGGAATAAGGTTTATTAGAACTACAGATATTACAGAGAACGGAGAATTAATTGATAAAGGGGTTTATCTTGAAGCGGGATCTGTGGAAGAAATTTATCTAACACGGCCAAATGACTTCCTAATTTCGAGAAGTGGAACATTAGGAAGAACCTACCTTCATCAATCAGAAGCAAAACATACTTATGGTGGATACTTAGTTCGATTCAATTTTGGGTGTTCTATCAAGTCACGTTTTATATTTTATTTTACAAAATCTCGATGCTTTGAACATTGGATAACACTGAACACGATTCAATCAACCATTGGAAATGTAAACGGTCAAAAATATTCCAACCTTGAAATTTTTCTTCCTTCGCTTACCGAACAAGTCCAAATCGCCAACTTCCTTGACCAAAAGATCGGAAAGATTGACGAGCTCATCCGCATCAAAGAACGACAGATAGAACTGCTGCACGAACAACGCACCGCACTGATAAATCAGGTTGTGACGAAGGGACTTGGCCGGAATGTGGGAATGAAACCGTCGGGCGTGGAATGGATTGGGGAAATACCGAAACATTGGACTCTTACAAAATTGAAGTATATTTCCAACATTCCAGTGACTTATGGTCTTAATATTGAGGCTGATAGATATACCACAGAAGGGATCAGATTAATCAGAATTACTGATATTGGTGAAGGCGGAAGTCTCGCACAGAAAGGAGTTTATCTACCTGAAGATTGTGTTCCTCAAGAACAGATGCTCAATAGTTATGATTTGCTTTTGTCTCGTAGTGGGGCAACAGTGGGAAAATCTTATCTGCACCTTGAAACAGGAAAATATACCAGTGCGGGTTATCTCGTTAGATTTAACTTTGATGATTACTGGACATCGAAATTTATCTACTATGTAACACTATCACATTTTTATAGAAATTGGCTTGAACAACAGATAATCATCTCAACAATCCAGAATGTCAATGGCGAAAAGTATTCAAATTTTCAGCTCCCTATTCCTCTGCACCAAGAACAGAAACAAATCGTCGGTTTCCTTGACGGAAAGACAGGACAGATTAACGAATTAATAACCGCAGAGCAGCGAAAGATTGAACTCCTCAAAGAATACCGTCAATCCCTCATCTCCGAAGCGGTGACCGGCAAAATTGATGTCCGAAACGAGGTTTAGAACCTACATTAGTATTTTATTATCGAACTCACATTAGTATAACAAAATTTATACGGTAAGGACTTCGCGCATGAATTATGATTTAATCATTAAAAACGGAACCGTCGTTGATCCCGCGCAAGGGATCGACGCGCGCAAAGACGTTGCATTTGTGAATGGGCGCGTCTCAGCAATCAGCGATGAAATACCGACATCCGAAGCACGGGAAGTATTAGATGCTGAAGGATGTTTCGTCACACCCGGTTTAATCGACTTACACGTGCATGTTTTCTACGGCGTAAGCCACTTCGGGATTGAACCGGATCCGACCTGTTTAGCACGCGGTGCGACGACAGTCGTTGATGCGGGTTCAGCAGGCGCAGATACATTTCCCGGATTTCGTAAATATGTCATTGATGTCAGCGACACGCGTATCCTCGCACAACTGAACATCTCATCGCAAGGCATGCTCACACAGGAGATTGGGGAATTGGAAAACCCTGACTATGCGGATGTCGGAAAAGCGTGCAAAATGATAGAACAGCATCGCGACATCATTTTAGGCGTTAAGGTCCGATTGACGCGGGAGAGTATCGTCGGTGCAAGGGCAGGTATGCTGCCTCTGCATAGAGCACGCGAAGCCGCCGATGCTGCCGGACTACCGATAATGGTACATCCACAAGATGCGTGGTGCGAATCTATTGACGATATCTTGGGACTCATGGGAGAACGCGATATTCTAACGCACTGCTTCCACGATATGGAATGTGGTATCTTGGATGAAGATGGCAGGATACGGGACTCCGTCCATGCAGCGATTGAACGCGGTGTTATCTTCGACGTTGGACACGGTGCAGGCTCTTTCAGTTGGGATGTCGTTCAGAAGGCAATGGCGCAAGGCGTTGAACCGACGACAATTTCGTCCGACCTGCATGTTTATAACATTGACGGTCCCGTGTACGATCTCGTGAATGTCGTCAACAAATTCCTATATCTCGGTATGTCGCTTGATGACGCGCTCGCGAAGGTCACGAGCGTCCCCGCTGAAACTATATTGATGCCCGGACAGGTCGGCACGTTGGCTGTTGACGCGTGGGGGGATGCGGTGATTTTTGAACTTCGCGAGGGCGAATTTCAACTGATAGATGCGCGAGATCAGGTGAGGGTTGGCAAACAGATATTGGAACCGGTTGTCGTTGTCAAGGGTGGACAGGTATATCGCCAACGACATACACACGGCTAAAATTTCATAGGCGAAGTTCCTATTCTCGCACATGAATAATTTCCGAACGTGCGATGAATCGCCCTACTACAAACATACCTGCTCGTAGTAGGGAAACCATTTATTGCCCATCAATCGGATTTATAGGTCTCCGTCCGCTGTCATCGTTGGCGAGGTTTGAAACCTCGCCTCTGAGTGCCGACGACTGATCGCCGATAGCCATCCGCTACGGATGCTGTTCTCCCGCCTTCGGTTTCGCCTTCGGGGCATTGGAATCCGCTCCGAAACGAATATGCAGTGACGCACCGGGAGCATGTTCCCTTCCGAAAAGTAAGTGCTTCACCCCCCAGAAGATGACCGTCGTTCCTACCAGTACGACCATTCCCCAGATCAATGTCTGCCAAACCCAGTCGGTGAACGAAAAGAGACTCCCTGTCTGTTTCGGAATTGCCAGCGGTCCCAGTGCTATCAACACGGTACAGATAATCGCGTTGAGCGTAATCACACCTTCCGTCACCAGACGGTGTGGGCTGAAGCCGACCAAAGCGCGTTCAAAGTTGAAGATAACTACCCACCAGATAAACACGAAGTAGAGAAGTTGGCCTTTCCCCAACCAACTCGTTGGAATAAAGGCGAGCGGTTCTCGGAAATGTACCGACAAAAGCCAGACACAGGCAATACCGAGACCGATGTAGAAAAGCTCGAACCAGCCTATCCATCCTCTCGAATGCCGAAACCAGCCGACAACAGGCAGCCCAAAAAATCGCTCCGGTAAGCCTTCAATCAAATCCACCCACGTTCCCGCTGCCTTCCGATAATTGACATAAGTCAGCAGAATTAACACAGTGAACACAGCGAATATTTCCATCCATTGCGGGAGGCTCGAATCGGTTTCTAACAACGGTGCTCGATTGAGAAGGAGACCGAACGGTATTGCAATACCGAGTCCGAAGAGGAAGCCTTGCGTCTGTTCCATAACGCTGTGCCAATTCGTGTGCCAATTCGTTTTGTTACCCGTCCAGATGTAGATGAGTTTCAGCAATTGTCCGAATGAAAACGCTATACCACCGCCAAAACCGGTCATCAGCGTAGCAAAAGCGACACCGCTGAGTTCATAACGCGAACAGTACCCCAAGATTCCGATAACCATACCGACACAACCTGCCCAGTTGTCCCCGCGCGGCGGTGTCATGCGGAGACGGCAAACGTTTACGAGCAACAAAAACCCGCCGAACCAACCGATACCCATATATAGGACAAGATTCGTGCCCATGTCCAAACCGCCGCGGAAGAGCGCGACGATAACTGCAGCGATGATTGCGACCAGTGCTGCCACCCAATCTGTATCGTACCAATAGAGCGGACTTTCGTGCCGTTGCATCCGTTTCGTGGCGAGAACACGATCAATAATAACGGCTTGAAGCGACCAACCGATGAAAACTACCGCGATTGGCGTAAAGAGCAGAGACAGTTGACTATGCGTCAGGAACGCGGGCAGTGCGGTTCCGGCACCACCGAGGGCTGCCCACAAGAAACCGATAGCGAATAGATTCGCAAATCCATAAAACACGGTCAGTGATTGCGATGAATGGCTGTACCCAACGACCATCATATATGACATACTTCCGCCGAAGGACCAACCGATTGCCCCAAACAGCGCGAAGTAGTGAACATGCCGCCACCAATCCTCTCGCCCGGAGAGTAAAGCGATTGCTATCGCTCCAAGTGCACCGGCGAGTGCTGCACCGTATTCATGTCCGAAGTTGCCGCGTATCCCCCATCCAACACAGACCGACAAACCACACAAAAGAACCATTTGCCACGGGATAATTGTTATGTCCATACCTATAACCTCCACTTACTGCTGATTTGTTGCTCTATTATGTAGGTTTTCGTGTTTATTGTCAACTTTCTAATGACGCGAACCCTCTTGTAGGAGCGAGTTGTGCTCGCGATTCTTACTCTATTGTCGCGGAGTCCCCTTGTGGAAGAGAAACATTGTATGTCCGATTGAACAATGTGGAATCGCCAGTAATGCCCATCAGAAAAAAAATCGCAAACTTCATTAGGAACCCCTGAAAAATTGGTAACATTGGGCAGGATTTGGAAAGTGTTTCGCCAGCCGCGCGGTAAAAGTTATAGGACTTACGCAAATTAAACAGAGCATCGGAAACCCATTTGCTGAAAATGCCTCACAGTGAGGGTATTCCGTTGTATGTAACCCCCTAAATCCTGCTTATCAGGGGGATTTTAGAAATGTGTAAGTTATAAGTTGTATTCAGACAAATTTAAAACTTTGACAATTTTTGAATTTTTTGTTATAATTATTTGCGATGCTGATTTCATGCTGAAGCATATTCGCTAATACCGCGTGGATCGCGTCAGGGCAGCCTCCCCGTTTCCGGGGTGCGCAGCAGGTGTAGCTAGCACCCGCCACGCGTAGCACTGCCATAGGTCGAGTATAGCAGCGCTGGTTTCTATTCTAACATATAACGATTTTCGTTGCGTGTTATTTATAGGGACCAGCCCCTAAAAAAGGAGTGCCTAACACAAAAACACGCCTCTTGCGGTGGATCCCCATCGCGCTTTTCTTCGCCGTGGCGACAATAAGTTTCGCGCGGTATATCGCCGCTGCGGCACAGTCCGCTTGTCGTCCAACCCCAAACTTTTGTCACACCGAAATACAGCCACCGCTGTATCAACTGATCACTTGTCCCGACGCGGACAGGAGAAAATCCGCAGTTTTACACAGATACCGTCCCTACGAGGAAACCGAAGAAAGTTGAGATCGTTAATTGTAGGTTTTACACATCAGGAGACCTTTTCTCATGACAGAAAGAACAGATCCAACCCAAAAAGCAAATCATCCCTTTTATTGTCAGTATCGCGCCGTCTATGAATACGCAACGCAATTCACACAAGGACAGCGCGTATTGGACCTCGGATGTGGCGAAGGATACGGCGCGCACCTATTGGCACAACACGCAAAACAGGTCGTCGCCGTTGACAAAGACAAAAAGACGATACAACAAGCAAAGCAAAAATACAATCTCCCCAACCTCGATTTCTACATCCAAGATGTCTCCCAACTTCACAAATATTTCCCTTATGCATTTGATGTCGTCTGCTGTTTTCATCTCATTGAACACCTAAGAACCCCCGAATATTTCTTGGAAGAAGTCAGCAAACGCGTCGCCAATCCTACAGGAGTGCTTCTAATTTCAACACCGAATCGATATTCTCCACAGTCTACAAGTCTCCAATGGCTCTATCATGAACGCGAATACAACACCAGCGAGTTCCGAAATCTTCTTTCAATGCATTTTAAAGATGTGACACTCTACACACTCCAAGGGAGTTCAAAAGTCCAGGAATTTCAAGAGATCCAGGCACAGCACATCCAACAGATTTTCACCTATGATATCCTAAAAATGCGGCACTGGCTCCCCAAACCACTCTTACGACTGAGTTTTGATGTCGGTGGAATGTTATTAAAATCATTGATAAGTGCCACGCATAACGACTTGACGCGCGGCATCACTACCGCCGATTTTCACGTCACCGAGGCACAACTCTACACCGGTTTAGACTTAATCGGAGTCTGTCGAATCCCATTGGACATACTTGAATAAAAACCTATACCTCACCCAAGTTGCTACTAACAAATAGTAGAACGTTTTATAGTAAAACCCGAAAGTAACAGGGCACTTTGGAAAACACAAAACGCCTCACCGCAAAATGCTTTCCGAATCGCAGTTTCTAACCACTGACGGCGAAATTGCGATTTTTTCGGAATTTTTTGACTTTACAGCTCAAAGTACATTATAATATAGTCATAATGCCTCATGATTTATTAATTATAATATATCATAAATACTAATTTTATATGATATATTCTGATTTTGTCGCAATTTCTATTTACAAGTAACATTGTTTTTTGCCTTATTATTTACGCAAAATCACTATCTTTTTTAAGGAGTTTATCATGATAAGACGAACTGTTGATTCTAAAACCATAGTGTTAATACTCGCGGTGGGACTCTTCGTAATTGGCGTAACCAGCATTGGTGATACACTACCATTTTTTGAAAATGTCGAGGACACCGCTACGCGATCCGTAGATGAAAATGCTGATGTAGGCACAGATGTCGGTGCCCCATTTGCAGTAGATAAAGACGGTTTTAAATCCATCAGATACGAATTTCCGGATTATAACAATAAGTTCGAGTATATTGTCGGTTTCAATAAAGATTTTGTTCAGATAAAAACTAAAGTGAGACTTAATTACGAAGCACAGAGCAGCTATACGGTAAGGCTTATACTCAAATATTTTGACAATAACCCATACAACGATGGGAGTCCTTTGGGTATAGCTGACACCCTCACCGTCACTATCAATGTCAATGATGTAGCTGAACGACCCACTTTACCATTTCCTTCTACTGCGGATGCTTTGCGAACCTTTACCAGTGAAGAACGCGAACATATAACTTCCTTACTTACACTTGATACTATCATCTTCAATGAACTCTTCAATGCATCCAATGATTCCCATGACTGGGTAGAGTTGCGAAACGTCACCGACGCAGATGTCGATCTCAGTGGGTGGCACCTAATTATTGCTACAAGTGGGACGTTCAAAAACTTTGAGTTTCCTACCGGAACAGTGCTTCCTGCTGAAGGGTTGCTTTTGCTCCTCAATACCGATCCAAATGACCCTGACATGCCGCTGGCAACCTCTGAGGAACCTTCATACCATTATCTTGTAGATGAGGCGTTCACTTTACTGCAGGCAGATTTCATGTTGATGCTCCACAGTCCATCTGCATGGGAAGACAGTGCAGGCAGTTATCTCTTTGGACAAGAGGAATTACCGACGACAGCACATTTTGATTTAGATACGGCATGGTTCCGGGCTAAATCAACTGTCCTCGGACATCGAAATGACGCATGGATCATCAGTGGATACCACGACGGACTCGGTTATGATGACGGTACTCCGAAAGACATTAGCCTCGGCACACCCGGATACCCGCACGAGACAATCGTAGGGGATGCGAATAGCGATGGCATCGTCAATATTTTGGATCTCGTTTTGGTTGCTTCACAGATCGGGCAGTCCGGTGATACGAGTGCTGACATAAATGGCGATGGTCAGGTCAATATCCAAGACTTAGTTGCGATTGCCAATGGATTACGGAATATTGCCGCGGCACCTTCAGCACACAGGTTGACAGCAGCGCAGGTGCAGGAATGGCTGAGTCAGGCAAAGCAGAAGATTTCTCATCCAATTCAAATTCATAGTTCTCTATCTCAAAGTGATTTCTCGTATGAACGAGGGATCCAGATGCTGGAGCAGCTCCTGAAGATGCTAATTCCTAAAGAGAACGCACTATTGGCAAATTATCCGAATCCGTTCAATCCAGAAACATGGATACCCTATCAGTTAGCGACTGCGGGCGATGTGCAAATTACCATTTACGATGGGCGAGGCACTTTGGTGCGTCAATTTGATTTGGGGCATCAGCCTGCGGGGTTATACCAGAGTCGTAGTCGTGCCGCGTATTGGGATGGTACCAACGCGTTAGGGGAATCTGTTGCAAGCGGAATTTATTTCTATACGCTCACAACTGATAATTTCTTGGCTACGCGCAAAATGCTAATCCTGAAGTAATTACTGGCGCATACCAAACAATACTAAATCATAGGGCGGAGTTATCTCCGTCCTTATTTCTTATCTGAAAAATAATCTTTGCGGTGATTCATCACCTTTCAATTCAAGTTGCCTTCCGCTCCAGAGTCAGAAAGTTATTTCTACATAATACCAGGACAGGTTATGAACAGAATTTATATTTTCATACTCAGCCTAATTTTCACTTCAATCATAAATCAACAAACCGGTTTTGCACAAGAGGCTTCACAATGGCACATTCCTGATGGTGCTATGGCACGTCTGGGAAAAGGCAGAATAAACGGGATAACCTATTCACCAGATAGTACTCAACTTATCATCGCCAGCAGTATCGGGGTTTGGAGATATAATATAGATACCGGCGAAGAATTCCCTTTGCTCACAGAATATACCGGTTTTGTTCCGAGCATCGCGTATTCTCCAAATAGTCGGACACTTGCAAGCGCAGATGAGGATAGCAGTGTGCGTTTGTGGGATGCCAATACCGGACAACTAATCACTCCATTTGCTGGACACACCGATTCGGTGACATCCGTAGCATATTCCCCGGACGGGAACACGCTTGTCAGTGGCGGTCGGGATAATACAGTGCGTTTGTGGGAAGTCAACACAGGACAACTTAAAGCAACGCTCACTGGACATTCGGACTGGGTGACATCCGTAGCATACTCCCCAGATGGCAGACACATCGCCAGCGGCAGCGAAGATAGTACCGTGCGTCTGTGGGATGCCAATACCGGTGAATTGACTGCAACGCTCGCTGGACATACTGGTTGGGTTTATGATGTAGCCTTCTCACCAGATGGTAGGTGGATAGCTAGTGGAAGTAGGGACCGCACGGTACGTCTGTGGGAGGCTAATACAAGCCAACCCGTTGCTATATTTACAGGGCACACCGGCTCGGTGACTTCTATCGCGTATTCCCCGGATGGTCGCACAATTGTGAGTGGAAGCAGCGATAATACTGTGCTTTCATGGGATGTTATCACTGGCAAATCTATTGCCATGCTTACGGAACATACGGGTCAGGTGACATCGGTTGCATATTCTCCCGATGGTCGCACCCTTAGCAGTGGAAGTAGGGATGGAACCGTCCGTTTATGGAATACTGATACCGGTAAACTTATCGTTACGCGCACTGGTTATATTGATAGGATAACTTCAGTAGCGTATTCCGCCAATGGTACAACACTCGCCAGCGGGTGTGCGGATGGAACCGTACGTTTGTGGGATGCTAACATAAGTCAATCCCTTCCGATATTTATTGCACATCCGAACGGGGTAGCTGCTATAGCATATTCCCCGGATGGTCGTACAATCGCGAGTGTCGGCGGTATTGGCGATAATACCGTGCGTTTATGGGATGCCACGACAGGGCAATCACTTGCTGTACTCACTGGACATATTTCCTCCGCTTATACTGTTACGTATTCCCCGGATGGTCGCACAATCGCCAGTAGTGGTGGATTTGGAGGAAATATTATCCGTTTGTGGGATGCTGCCACAACGCAACTCAAAACAACTCTCACCGGACATACTCGTAGGATTAGTTCGATTGCTCTTTCGCCGGATAGCCGCACGCTTGTAAGCGGGAGTCGCGATGGAACAGTACAATTGTGGGATCTCAACACTGCACAACCCAAGGCTACACTCACAGAGCATACCGACACCATTTATGCCGTTGCATATTCACCCGATGGTCGGACGATCGCAAGTGGCGGACGAGATGATACTGTACGGTTGTGGGCTGCTGAAACGGCGCAACTCAAGACCACTCTCATTGGACATGCTCACGATGTCCTATCCGTGGCATATTCTCCGGACGGAGACACACTCGTAAGTGGCGGTGAAGATGGCACGGTCCGGTTATGGGATGCTGCGACAGGATATTCGATTGCAACACTCGTTGGACATACAAGTTGGGTAACATCAATTGCATATTCTCACGGAGGCAAAACACTCGCAAGTGGAAGTGAAGACGGAACGGTCATTCTGTGGGATTTTACCTTACTCCGTACACATCAACAGCAACTACAGCAGGCAATATCTCAGCTTCAACAAGATCGGGATCAGTTTAAAGTGCAACTGATTTATTTTCATCCAAGCGATCGTACGCCCGATCGTGGTATAGAATTACAGGCAGATAGGGTGATCAAGGATGTTCAACTGTTCTACGCACGTCAGATGCAAAACCATGGGTTCGGTATAAAGACCTTCACGCTTGAAACGGATCTAAACGGCAAAGCAGTGGCGCATCATGTAGAAGGACAATTCCGTAAAACATATTACCACGACCACCCCTACGATAAAATCTTGAAAGAAATTGATGCGCAATTTGACAGATCGCAGAATATTCTACTCGTCTTTCTGGAGTGGGACGATAGTGAGATTCTGGGGAATAACATCTGTGGGCTCGGTGGAACCCATCCGTCCGGTGGCGGTGCAGCGATCCTTCCAGCCGCTGACAATTGTTTTAGTTTTCGTGTTGTTGCTCATGAGCTTGGACATGCTTTTGGCTTGTATCATGATTTTAGTGAACCCAATCTTATGGATGACGGCGGCAGATACTTGGCTGAACTTTCCACATGTGCCGCTGAAGCGTTAAATGTACACCCATTTTTCAACACCCCTCAGGACGACCCCGCACCGACAACCATTCAGCGGTCCCCCCCGTTTGCGTCTTCGTCCAATATTGTCCGTCTCCATTTTGAGGTAACTGATCCGGATGGTCTCTATCAAGCGCAGTTAATTATGCCATCAACGCCTCAAGATCCGATTCAAGGATATAAAATGCTCGACTGCAAACGATTAGACGGTGAACGTACCACAATCGAATTTACCGTCTCTGAATTAATAGCGGGACCAGAGATTTTTATCGGTCTTCAGGTGATTGATGTTCATGGAAATGTGACACTACAGTGGCAGAAAAATGAGATAGATCCCTTCGAGCCTCTTGATGTGAACAAGGATGGGGTCGTGAACGTGTTAGATCTGGTATTGGTTGCCTCTCACTTCGGACAGGCAGAGACATCAAATCTTGCCGATGTAAATAAGGATGGGGTCGTGAACATTTTAGACCTGGTGTTGGTTACTGATGGGATAAAAATTGATAACTAACAGAGGCGTTCATTTCTCTTGTAGGCAAGATATCTGAATCCCGAATCTTGATCACTGATAGCCTACAACCGATAACTATCGTTGCATCTATTTCGTGTCCGTGATAGGATAGACGCATATAGAAAGCGTTATCTGCTGGAGGTTAGAACTTATGAGTCGTATACGGATAGGTGTTATCGGGTGTGGCGCGATTGCACAAGTGCATCATCTCCCCAATCTTACCGCACTTCATCGAGAATTTGAGGTGCCGATTGTCTGTGATCTCTCTCGCGGTGCTGCACAAGCGGTTGCAAATCGGTTCCATGTTCCCCAATTCGTGACGGATTACAATGAATTGCTGGCGACAGATGTGGATGCTGTCCTGCTGTGCCACGGTGATCCAAAAACACAGGTGGCACTCGCTGCGTTTGAAGCGGGGAAGCATGTCTTTATTGAGAAACCCGTCTGCTTTTCACTTCAAGAGATGGATGCGATGCTGGCAGCGCAACGTAAGGCTGGCACGGTCGCGCAAGCTGGTTATATGAAAGTGCATGATCCTGCTTTCCAAGTCGCTAAGCGTGAAGTAGATACAATGGAAAGTTACCGCTTCGTTCAAATTAACCATCTCCATCCGAACAATAGCTTACACCTAAGCCAATTCGATGTTGAGCGATTCAACGATATTCCGGCGGACGCGTTTAAACCAGCGGGCGCGGCGCGTGAAAAAGCACAGGCAGAAGCCATCGGGGACCTGTTATCACAAACTGGACTTGAAAGCGACACCCAAAGCAAGGCAGCACGAGTGTTCTACCTGCTTGCTGGCAGCATGATCCACGACATCTATAGCCTGCGGGTAATGCTCGGCTCACCGAGCGAGGTCGTTAGCGCGGAAGTCTGGTCCGAAGGACGCGGTGTGACGATTGTGTTTGGATATCCGAACGGTGCGCGTTGTGTCGCGACGTGGGTGGATCTGCCAGATTTGTGGGACTTTAAAGAGACGTTGGAAATCTACGGCGATACCAAACGGGTACTCGTATCCTATCCGACCGGCTTTTCTCGGGGTATCCTGTCAGAAGTGACAATACACGGAATAGATGCCGATGGCACGACCTATAGCAAGACACCTGCGATTGAATGGGAGAGCGCGTTTGTGCGCGAGTTGCGTCATTTCCATGCCTGCATCACGGAAGGTGAAGCGTGCTATACCTCACTGGAATCAGCGCGAAACGACATCGCTTTGATTATTGATGTTGTGCGGTGTTATGTACAACGGGGACCAGTTGTGCGTGAAAACACATAGATAGTAACTCTGTTGGAAAGAAAAAATCTGGGCAGTTCCGAAGACCTGCCCAGATCGTTGTTGTAGGTATTATAGTCTAAAAACCAATCCTACTTTGGAATTATTCTTCTTCCACGGGTTCAACAGGGAACTCGGGTAATTCTGGAATCATCTCATCACCCATGTCCATCTCTTCACCTTTTATTGTGACTGTTATATCTTTATAACCCGTCACGATAAAGCCGTCGATAGTGAGTTCAGTTTCAACAGTCGGTGGCGGTCCAATATCCTCTGGGAATGGTAATCCATCAAGCGGTGGAAAACCTTCAGGGAGTTGTAAATCTGGTGGTATTTCACCATCGCCATCGTCCCCTTCCTCACCATCTTCTTCCGGCATCTCGCCGTCGTCCGCTTCTTCGCCGTCTTCAGGCATTTCACCATCACCGTTTCCGTCGTCCGCTTCTTCACCATCTTCCGGCATCTCGCCGTCCACTGGTGGTAGGAAGCCTTCAGGAAGTGGGAGGTCTCCCGGTAGCAGGTCTGTTGGTAATCCTGGGAAGTCTCCGCCAAAGGAAGGTATCAGGGTTACCGTGATTAAACCCGGATCCACCTGAGCTTCCAACATCTGTTTAATCAGTTCGTCCAGATTTTTGGGTGTGGGTTGTTCCTCTTCGGCACCAAATCCACCAACTCCGAAATCGGGAGCGATGGCGAAATCGGGAACGCCATCGATTGGCGGTCCAAACCCTTCAAACCCAAAAAAGCCAAATGAACTACCAGAAACATTAATGTTTGCCTCACCGGCAGGAAAGTCTTCAGGAATTTCAAGCGTAATATCTCTCTGGATTGTCCGTTCATCCCCAGCGGCACTCCAATGGGGAAGCAGCACGATTGAGACCGTCGCACTTTCACCCGGTATAATCTCTTCAGGCGCGATAATCTCTGTGATCTCTGCTGTGGTGATTTGCGGTTTGTCCGTGACGGAGATTGATACCGCTTTCAGTGTCGCTTTACCAGTACTGTTTATAAGTGTATCGCTGAAAAACTGGACAATCTGACCTGTGTGTCCCAACACATCGTCTGATGGAGAGGAGGAAGCACTCCGAAACGATTCAGTATAGACGGTATCGGTTTCTTGAAACTCGAGCGTAACAGTTGTATCAACAGTAGCATTGCTGAGTTCCATCCGAAGTGCCGCTACAGTAGCCGAGGCAACAAGAGGAATATACGATTCTTGTCCGTACGCCACACGATGATGTTTCTCTATCGCTGTTGAACTATTCGCCGGATGGTAAGAGACCTTGACAGGAATCATTGGTGGCGGTGCACCAAATTCACCGACGATCCCCGGTGTAAGGTCCTTCGTTATCGTTCCGATTGGATTCCCGTAAATGGAAGCAGATTTATAGGATGCCAGTAAATTTGGAACAATGCCATTGGTGACGGCTCTATATACCGGCAATGCGGACTTTCCTGTGCCGTACATCGGATGCCCGAATGCCACAAATTTATCGTCGTAAACTTGGGTCACAGTTCCAAAGCCTATTGCGTTCACAATGTCACCCGTTACCATAGCAACACCAATCATATCACCTGCTGATAGTTTCGGTGAGGTCCCCGCAGGAGGTGCCGCGGGTGCGCCACCAATATGGGCAAACAATTCGACGAAGTTGCGTTGTGCGTCAGGGAGATGTGTAGAAAGTTCCTGAATCTGATGTGGTTGTATTCCAGTGATCATCACAGGTGTTTTAACTGGAGCGTAGGTGGCATTAATTCCTGCAGCAGGCGCAGCAGGTGCAGCCTCTTGCTCGAGAAAGTCACCAAGCGGTTGGTGATCAATCGAAGCTTCCATTGCATCAATGGATGTTACCCAGAACCGAGTCGGTGCTGTTGAGAAGATGTCACCAAGGGCAAGCGCGCCCATGATACGTCCCGGCGGACCGACCGGACTTCCTGACATTCCTTGGGCAATGCCACCCATAGCCTCAGCCGATTCATCCATCAGTTCGCATTCATAAAGTGGAAATCCGAATCCGAAATCTCGAACGCCACGAAACCGAGCCTGAAGCACAACTCTGCTCGTGCCTTCAAGAACTGTAACGATCTGGAGAGGCGTTTTGTCCACCAGTTTCCGAGCTTCGTCTTCGTACATATTTTCCAGGACGACATCCCCTAAGAGTGGGGCGTTGAATCCAGTTATTGTATCGCTTATCAAAGGATTTTCAGTTTGCATCTGCTCTTCGTCAGGAGAGCAGCTCAATTGACAGAGAATCATGATGGCGATGCCTGCCAGTATAAAAAAATTTTTCATTTTTACTCCTTGATAAAAATGTTTGACCCTTAGGTCTGTTTTTGTCCGTTAGGCACAATCTTTCGATCATGCGATCATTCGTTGGATTAGTATATTCCAACGTAAATTCTCTTTGAAAAAAGATTCGGATTACCTATTTGCAAGTGAGATTTGTAACCTCACCATCGGAAGTGGGCTTAATCCTAAAATCAACTATAACAACGTTAATTTGGGGACAGAAGATTACACGAAGTTGTGAATCACTCTATTTATGAGACGCGCTGTACATAAAAACGGCGCGGTTGGGAAACCGCGCCTACATTCATTTTGGAATTCAGAGAAATCTGGGAATTACCAAGCGACCCAGCCGCCATCGACTGCAATTGTCTGTCCAGTCACCCAGTTTGCTGCATCTGATGCTAAAAATAATACAGCACCGACAACTTCGTCCACCTCGCCGACACGTCCCATCGGGATACGGCGGACGACATCCTCGTAAAATTCTTTGCGCTGCAAAAGCACATCTGCGAGCGGGGTCCGAGTAAATGCTGGTGCGACGGCATTCACCGTTACGTTGTGGGGTGCCCATTCAACGGCGAGCCCTTTGGTTAAAAGCACGACACCGCCTTTGCTCCCCGAATAGGCGGTACGCAACGGGCCACCGACCAATCCCATCGTTGAGGAGATATTGATAATCTTCCCGCTCTCACGTTCTATCATCGGTTTGACGAGCGTCTGTGTCAGAAAGAACAGTCCTTTGAGATTGAGATCATAGATAGCATCCCAATCCTCTTCGGTTAGTTCAAGCGCGGGTTTCGGGCGGTTGGTGCCAGCGTTATTGACGAGGACATCCACTCTACCCCAGACATCAATCGCTTCTTGTGCGCCTTTAGCGACCTGTGTCATATCGCTAACATCGAATACAACTGATTCCGCTTCACCGCCGTCGGCGCGGATCTCACCCGCGACCTCCTCAAGGTCAGACGGTGTACGGCTATTCAAAATAACCTTTGCTCCCATCTGCGCGGCGGCAAGTGCGATACCCCTGCCGATGCCTTTGCCCGAACCCGTGATTAACATCACTTTATCTTTTAACTCAAATCCTGGAAACGCCATAGTTTAGCCTCCAATTGCTAATTTCAAAGTATTTTCTAATAACATTGCGCGCGTCATGGGACCAACACCACCCGGTACCGGTGTGATAAATCCAGCCACCTCTTTAACTTCCTCAAATTTGACATCCCCGACCGCACGTCCGTTAACATGGTTAATGCCGACATCAATGACTACGGCACCCGGTTTTACCATATCTGCGCCGACGAATTCCGATTTGCCTATAGCTGCGATGAGAATATCCGCTTGTTGTGTTTGTGCTGGCAAATCGGCTGTTCGGGAATGGCAGTAGGTGACCGTGGCGTTCCGATTCAGCAACATCAACCCGACAGACTTACCGACGAGTGGGCTTCTACCGATACAGACCGCATGTTTGCCTTCGATCTTTTCGCCTGTCAATTCAATCAAACGGATAATTCCGGTTGGTGTGCAGGGTGTCACACGCTCGCGATTGATGAGCAGATTCCCTAAATTGACAGGGTTTAACCCGTCCGCATCTTTATGCGGGGTGATCGTGTCAATAACTGCCTCTTTATCTATACCCTCCGGTAGTGGCATTTGCACAAGAATTCCATGAATGTCCGTTCGCTCGTTGAGGGTTTCAACGTGTTCAATAAGACTGTCTTGGTTAATGTTTGCTGGTAGGCGATGGACTTCGGAATGAAAATGTACCTTCTCACAATCACGTTGTTTATGTTTGATATAGAGCGTTGATGCGGGGTCATCGCCGACTTGGACAACAGCGAGCCCCGGGGTGAACGTCAGTTTTTTTAGCTTTTTCCGAATTTGGGTCCGGGTGCGCTGCGCAAGACGACTACCATTAAGGAGTTCGGCTGACAAATCCCTTTTCCTCCAATTTATGCTTCTCTTGGCTCAATGTATTATCGCAAAATTATTCGATTCTCCAGTAGAAGAGGCACCGAGTTATGACACTTCTAAAGCAAAAGAGAGCCGCCTGTAGAAGTTGGTGACTCTCTGACGCTAAAAGCCCTATTCAGTACCGTTTTGTGGCACGCCGGGAGGCGGTTCAGTGAAGATCTCGCCGCGCGCCTCCGCCGCTGTTCGACGGGCATGCCAAGCCATGATCTCTTGATAAACCTCGGCTTTGCCTTCCGCTTTGGCTGCCTGAATTCGTTTTTCTTGTCTCGCTAAATACCAATCTGACAATAACATGAGTAAATCTAGGCCTCCCACTATCATTCCAACAAATGCTCCGCCAACAGGGATAAAGTCCGAAATATCTTTCAGTACATTTTGAATGGATTCGTGCCCTTTCCAACCTCTCGTTAGTTCATAATCTAAAGCGATGTAACCATAGATGATAACAAAGAGAGAAATCAGAAATAGGACAACCCCCGCTTTCCCTGTCCGCCAAAGGTCTCTTACGGCTCGCCAGAATACTCCTGATTTTTTCAAAATTTCCCCCATTAAATTAAAAATATAATAGCATATCCGACATAGATTGTCAATGAAAAATCTGCCGGTTCTATCGGAGAAATCGCGAGCCGGCACTTCACTCCTACAGAAGTCTGTCGGGATTTGGAAATCTCGCCTGCTACAAAACTGAGTGTCCTATTCTTTTTACGCAAATTGTTGACCTTTTCTAATAGATACTGTATGATGTGCAACAAAAGGTAGGTGAAAAAATGATTCATGTAGGTGTCGGACATTCGCAAAGCCTTTCCACTTTGGAAGCGGCGGAACGCGCAACACTCATGGCAATGGGGAACGCCGGGATTGCTAAAGCCGACCTTGCCATTGTGTTTGCTACCATTAACTATCAGACAGAATATGTAGAGTTATACCAAGCGGTTCATGCTGCCTCCGGTTGTGATGAACTCATCGGGTGTAGTGGAATGACTGTCCTCACTTCAGCAGGGGAGTTTGAAGAGGAACCTGCACTCGCTGTGATGGTTCTCCGTAGTGAGCAACTTTCCGCTGTATCATTTAGCGCACAAGGGACAGCGTCCGAGATTGGGGAACAGATACAGGGACACATTCAGTCGGGACTTGAAGATGATTCGCTCCTGCTAATTTTCCCCGATGTTCGTGCTGTGAATCCAGCGGAGCTTGTGGAGTATATCGGTAGTGATGGGACTACCGTGCCTATTGTAGGTGCTGCTGTTTCCGGTGATGCGACTGGCGCGCAAATGTACCATTGGAAAGGTGATCAGGCAACAGCAGGGGGTGTTACAGGTGCCCTCTTGACTGGAGACTTCAGTGCAGATATCGGTGTTGCTCAAGGATGTCAACCTATCGGTGAGCCGCGTGAGGTCACGAAGGCGGACGGACGCGTTATCTTTGAGTTGGCGGATGAACCCGCATTAGAAAACTTTAAAGGGACACTACAGGTGCTAACACAGGACGATATTCGGCGGTCGGGTGGCACAGTTTTCGTCGGAATCGCAATGGATCCTGAGAACAAAAATCCGACCCGAGGTGATTTTCTGATTCGCAATCTTGTGGGTATTAATGAGGAGCACGCCGCCCTCGCCATATCCGAGGAAGTGACAGAGGGACAACTGGTGCAATTCCATCTGCGGAACCCGCTCGCCGCAGCAGAAGAAATTCAAGCAATTATAACGCAGTTGGCTGAGAAAACGCGTTCGCAGTCCCCTGCGTTCGGACTTTATTTTAACTGCTTAGGTCGTGGCAAAGGATTGTATGGCGCAGCAAATCACGACATCGGCATTATCCAAGAGAAGTTTCCAGGACTTCCTGTTATCGGATTTTTCGGTAATTCGGAGTTTGCACCCATTGGCGGACGCAACTTTGCACACGCCTATACGGGTGTATTTGTGCTTTGCTCCGCAAACTGAATTTGAGGGACCAAAAAATGAACGAAGAACTTTTTGTCAGTAAAGAATTTACACCTGTCGACGGGTTTACGTCCGGAATTGAGGGACCCGCCTGTGACGCAGCGGGCAATCTATACGCTGTGAACTACGAGAGACAGCACACGATTGGTAAAGTGACACCTGATGGTAGCGCAAGCGTTTTTGTCGAACTACCAACCGGTAGTATCGGCAACGGTATCCGTTTCGACAGTGAAGGTTTTATGTACATTGCCGACTACACGAACCACAATGTCCTCAAAGTGGATATGGACACGCGAGACATCAGCGTCCATGCGCATGAACCGACGATGAACCAACCTAACGACATCGCTATTGGTGCTAACGATATTCTCTATGCGAGCGATCCGAATTGGGCTGAGTCAACAGGGCAAATATGGCGGGTGGATACAGATGGAAAAGTGACGCTGCTTGAAGCGGACATGGGCACGACAAACGGGATTGAAGTAAGCCCCGATGAAAAAGTGCTTTATGTTAACGAATCGGCACAACGTAACGTCTGGGCTTATGACTTATCGTCCGAAGGGGAAATCAGCAACAAACGCCTCCTGATCCAGTTTCCTGATTTCAATATGGACGGGATGCGGTGTGATATTGAAGGCAATCTCTATATTACTCGACACGGTAAAGGCACAGTAGCGAAACTCTCACCCTCTGGCGAGGTGTTATTGGAAGTGCCGTTAACGGGTAAGCTCTGCTCCAATATCGCCTTTGGGGGTCCAGATGGTCGTACGTGCTACGTCACGATGGCAGACCGTGGGAATGTAGAGGTGTTTCGCGCTGACCTCCCTGGCAGAAGTTGGCAGCTGTTCCAATAGATATATTTTTCTATAATAGCGAAGTCTTGACAACTCGCCCGATTTGTGGTAATATTGTACATATTAATTACTATCTCTATGGAGGTAACTTGTGAAACAATTATTTCTTATCTTAATCCTTGTTGTGGTCTGTACCACTTACGCCACTGCTGATTTGCTCGAAGGACTTGTTCTGTACATGCCACTTGACGAGGGAAACGGTAAAAAAACCGAAGATTTCTCGGAAAATGGCTTTGAAGGTGAACTCAACGGCGGCGCGAAGTGGGTTGATGGTAAATTTGGGAAAGCACTCGAATTTAGCGCATCCAGCGACTTTGTTGCAGTTGAAGATGACGCAGCTTTTCACATTGAAGATGAAATCACACAGGCCGCATGGATTAATCTCAACCGACTGCCGAGTGCACACGCTATTGTTTTCGGCACCCGTATGGGCGGTGGTGGAAGACACATCGGATTCGGCTACGGGATGAACCCCGGAAACGGTATCAAGGTCTGGACAAACGGTGCCGGTGGTGGGTTCTTAGACATTAATGATAATAAAACGGGTTTGGATACCGGTAAATGGTATTACCTTTCCTATACCCACACATCGGACAACAAAGGCAAGGTAAAAATTTACGTGGATGGCAAGGTAACCCACGAACAGGATTCTAATAATCCGGTAGCACCTGCTGGGGCTACGAGCCGAGTTCAGATCGGCACATGGTCGGGTGAGGCATGGCCTGGTATGGTTGATGAGGTTCGTCTCTGGAACCGTGTGCTTTCTGATGATGAAATGGAACAGAGCATGGAGATGGGGGCTGACGAGTTCTTGGCTGTCAATCCGAAAGACAAACTCGCCACATCTTGGGCCAAAATTAAGAAACTTCGCTAACGGTAATGAGGCGGCAATTTTTGTCGCCTCTCTCTATTGCATCGGAATATTGACGCTATGGAACAATACGGTTCTGTTTTAAAGCGGCTCGAAAAAACCGCGAAACAGTATACCAATATCGCGCCCGAAAACGGGCAACTTCTCTCTATTCTTATCCAATCTATTCAGGCGCGAAACGTCCTTGAAGTTGGGACGAGTAACGGATACTCGACAATCTGGATTGCCGCTGCTCTGAAAGAGACCGGCGGTAGACTCATCACGCTTGAGTTTGACCCGGGACGGGCGAAAGAGGCACAGGCACATCTTCAGGAAGTCGGACTGGACAATATCGTTGAGGTCCGCGTCGGGAACGCACTTGACGAAATCCCGAAATGCCATGGAACTTTTGATCTCATATTTCTTGACGCTGAGAAAAACGAGTATCGACGCTATCTTGAATTAGCATTGCCGAATATCCGTACGGGCGGTGTCATCGTCGCCGATGACACCGTAACAATGCGCGATGAAATGCCGGATTATATCGAATTCGTCTTCAACACGCCAACATTAAATTCGGTTGATATTCCCTTGGACGACGGTATTATTTTGAGTTACAAAACCGGAGATTAAGATATAGTCATACATTAAGATACCAAGAGGGCATCCAAAATTTCGCTCCAATCTAAACTCTCAGACAAATCCACACGTTTCACCGAATCCGTCATCCGTGGTATGACGCAGCTCTGCCTGCGCTACAATGCGATCAACCTATCACAAGGTACGCCAGCGTATCAACCCCCTCCCGAAGTCAAAGCCGCAGCGATTCAGGCAATCCAAGAAGGATATAATCAATATAGCATCACGTGGGGGGCACCGGCGTTTCGAGAAGCAATCGCACAGAAGATGACGACGTTTAACGGCATTCCCACCGATCCCGACAGAAACGTCACTGTCACTTGTGGTTCAACAGAGGGTATGCTCTCCTCACTTCTTGCGGTTATCAATCCCGATGACGAGATTATCATCTTTGAGCCCTTTTATGAGAACTACGGACCGGATACGATCATTTCTGGAGCAAAACCGGTCTATGTAGCATTACAAGAGACACCAGCACCTGATGGCACTATCCAATTTACCTATGACGCAGCCGAGCTCAGAGAGGCCTTTTCCGCCAATACGAAAGCAATCATCATAAATACTCCGAATAATCCGCTCGGCAAGGTGTTTAGCCGAGACGAGCTGCAACAGATTGCTGACCTTTGCTGTGAGTACGACTCCCTCGCTATCACCGATGAAATATATGAGCACATGATTTACGATGAAAGACCGCATATCAGTATCGGTGCTCTGCCGCAGATGCGGGATCGAACGATTACTGTGTCAGGATTAAGCAAAGCGTATTCAATGACCGGGTGGCGGTTGGGGTATGTCATCGCGCCAGAGCCGTTAACCGATGCAATCCGCAAAATGCACGATTTTTTGACAGTCGGTGCGCCGCATCCGCTTCAGCGTGCTGGAGTTGTTGCCCTCAATTTACCGTCGCGTTATCACCAAGAACTGGTCGCGAAATATGATAAGAATCGCAAACGTCTCGTAAATGACCTCACAGAAGCGGGGTTTGTTTGTCATCAGCCAGAAGGTGCCTATTACATCATGACGGACATCACCGATTTTGGGTTTTCGGATGATACGGCTTTTGCCCACTGGTTGGTGAAGGAGATTGGCGTAGGCGGCGTGCCGGGTTCCAGCTTCTATAGCCGTCCACACCTCGGCAGGACGAAATTCCGGTTTATGTTCAGCATGGCGGACGACATCCTCACTGAAGCCGCTGAGCGATTGATGCAAATCAAAACGAAAATCTGATAAGGATAGTTTTCAGTTTTCAGTTAGGAGGGTTTCTAATCCGTGTAGGTGTGGTTTGTAACCGCACCGATTTTGCGGTTTTCGTTAGAACCAAATCCGTAGTCCATAACGTAGTGGAGGACGGATTTGAGGGACGCACCTTAAACTCAAAACGCACTTCATTACTCCACAAGGTAAAATTAAAAATGGACATTTCTCTTGAAAATGAAACCCAAGATATCTACAGAAGGGAAATTGAGGCTCTTGTTCAACGGGATGAGAAGTATAGAGATTTAGGTCCCGCGGAACTTGAAGCGATTGTGCGCGCTTTTGAATTGACTTTGACAAACGGACGTGAGAAGGTCCGAGCACAGATGCTTTATGACCTCATTCACCAAAAGAGAGACGGTTGATATGCAGTTAGAACGGATCCGGCTTAAGACTTTCGGCTGTTTCCAGCAGCGCGATTTTGAACTTCATAACGGCATTAATCTCATTTTTGGTCCCAATTTTAGTGGGAAAAGCACGCTTGTCAACGCAATCTTCTTCACACTGACGGGAAAACCGATTGTTCCGCGCGTGGATACCTCTGCCATTAAAAACGCCAAAGCCTATAGCGGTACAGCCGGACTCCAATTTGTCGTGGATGGTGAACGCTACCAACTCTACCGTGCCACTGGGAAACGCATCCAACTCCGTTCTGAGAAAAACGGCGCGTGGCAGATCCTTTTCGATGAGAATCGAGTCAAGGTGACGGAAGCGATGTTGCAAGAGCAATTTGGGATTATGCACGAGCAACTTGCCCTCACTACCTTCCTCCGCGAGGGAGAAATTTTTGAATTCCTCGCCCGCCAAACTGCCAGTCGTCGCGATATTCTTCACACCCTTCTCGGTATTGACAGATTAATAGAGGTACGGCAGCGGTTCATTGACACGCGTCGTATCGCCAAACGTGAACAGGGAAGGATTCATGCCCACCAAAATAGCCTGCGGTTCAATGCTCAGAACGCAAACGCATCCGAGATAGAGCGGATTGAAGCGAAGTTGAAAGATTTGGAAGCCGCTTACGGTGCCGAAACGGGTGATGCCGCACTCATCGCAGAGTGGCTACAGCACCAGAACCGCTTGCAAAAGCAATTGGATACGCTCACAGAGGAACAACGCGAGGCATTGAGCGGTTTCAACGATATCGCGCATCTGCGCAAAATGATAGCCACAATTGAGACCGCCGTTCAGGAAGCCGTCGGATTAGAAACAAAACGTGAGAAACTTATACAGCAAATTGGAAGTCATGAATCACAAATTGCGGCGTTGGCAAACGTCTGTAATACGCTCCGTAACTTGGTTGAGAGTGACGACCAGCACTGTCCAACCTGCTATCAAAAGGTTGAGCAGGAAGTGGTCCAACAGATTATTGACGAGAAAGAGACTGAAAAATCGCAACGTCAAACTGAATTGGATGCCTACAAGCAATCTTTGGACACAGAAACCACAAATTTAGAGAGTCGGCGTGAACTTGAAGAACGGCTGCAAACTTTACAGAGGCTTTTGACGCAATTTGAACAACGCTCCGGTGAAATTGAGGAGATTCAGAACGAACTCGGCACGTTGACTTCTCGGTTGGCTGAGAGAGGCATCCAAAAAGGTGAACAATTGCCTTCTGAAGCCTCTGCCGGTTTTGACAAACCGAAGTTGAAAGCCCAAATCGATCAGGAACGGAAACGCCTTGATCAGCTCAAACAGCAAGAGGCTGTCCGTTTGGATAGGCTCGGTGCCCTCCAGCGCGTAAATAGAGACGCTACGAAGGTTGAAAAGACGCTCCTTAGCTTAGAACTCGCCTGCGCAGGGGTCGACAAAACCATCGAAACCCTCCAACAACAGATCCTCAAGCCTGCTGAGGAGGAGTTACATCACTGGCTCGAAAAGATGGAACTCTTTTCCGTTTCTCGCGAGAACGGGGGACACACCCGCGTTGACTTGCAACGCCAACACTTACTCCCTTCACTTACAATAGATGGTGTCGATCGAAGTTTAATGTTGCTCAGCGGTAGTGAGAAGATGTTTCTCTATCTCTGCTTCAAAGTCGCCCTCGCCAAGGTCTTGGGCAACCCCGGTTTCTTCGTGTTCGATGATCCAACCCTCCATTTAGATGGTGAACGTAAGGCGTTGATGGTAGATTTCATTCGTCAACTCGCTGAAGAGCATCAGGTGGTCGTGACGAGTTATGATGAGGATGTGCGTTCGGGGTTGGAAGGCGCGCATCTCATTGAGATGAAACCGCGGTTGTAGGTAAGGGTAAGAAATATTTACACACCCAACAGTTTCCCGAATCAATTTGACTTGAGTCAAGTCGTCATGGTATCCTTTAGAATAAAAGGAGTGACCAACAATGAAACACCCAACTTGGACAAAAGCCGACTCACGTAAATGCAAGCGGATTTGGGCAGAATACCAGGAACAACACGATATTACCGAAAGGATTGGACAGACAGCCGGTATAGATCCGAAGAGCGGGAGGATTTGGTTTGGCGACTCCATTTCAGAGATTGTTGAACACCGGCGGACTGAAGGATTGACTTCCCCGCTCTTCTTTGAACGTGTCGGTTTTAGAGCCTATTTTCGGAAGGGTGGACATCAATGATGTACGGTACCGTGTCCGATATAAGCGTGCCGACAATTATTCTCCCAATCGCGGGGCAAGACTGGTCAGCAACTATTGATACAGGCTTCAATGGCGATCTGGAATTGCCTGAAGTCTTAAGAAATGTTTTGGATCCTCAATACGTAGGAAGAGTTACTTCCTCACTAGCTGGCGGACAAACAATTGAAGAAGATGTTTATTTAGTAGATTTTCCTTTTGATGATCAGATCATTCAGGCGAGGGCAACTTTTGTGTTCGATAGTGATATTCTTATAGGGACTCGTTTGCTACAAGAATATCGCCTGCAAATTGACTTTGTCAGGCGAACTGTTGTGTTGGAAAAGGCAATAGGGCTTACGCGGGTTTAGCACCCTTAATGCTATATCACTTCTACCGATGAGAAAGAAAAATGAAAACGTTTGGAACCGAAGGCCCCGTGTCCCCAGAGAAAAACTACGTTGTCACTCGGACCGCTGAACTCACCGACTTTATTGATCGAATTAAGCAAGGAAAATACCTTGTTATATTCGCACCGCGCCAAACCGGCAAAACCACGTTTTTTTTGAGAAAATCCTGATGGAGATTACATCTTACGATGAAGGCGTGGCTTTCAATTTGGACAGTGAAGCCATCAGCGAACTCGTTACGTATGGCGTGATTGAGGAAGATACCGGTGGAATGTGCAAGATTATTAACCCAATCTATCAATTCCGTATTATGCAGGCATTCAAGCAGCCTATTAACGGCTTGGAGCGGGAATACCTCCCGGAAGACACTCGCGACTGAAACATTGCAGGATTTAACGATTCGGAGTTAGGTCATTCCCGTCGTACAAGAACGTCCTTCAGTGCCTGCTGCATAAATGTAGACACAATCTATAAGTGAATTCCATTGGCGCGTTGCCAGGGTTTATGATAAATGCTTCTATCTAAAACCGTTCAAGGTAAATATCACCCTTGTCTTCTTGCATGTTGCTCCAGACGACAACCCACTTCCCGTTTCCAGTAGATGCCACAAAAGGCGGATAATGTTTTCCGGTGCTTGTAGCGATAGGAACGCCATCTTCTTCCCACAACAAAGTTCCTGATAGATCAATTTGTTGTCCATAGATGGCATCTTTACTCTCTTCACCGAAGTCCTCTCGGTAATCTACCCATGCCACGAAAAATCGATCCTTTCCGGTTTGGACAATGAAAGGTTTATCTTGGTGACCACCTGCTGTGCAAAGTGGAATACCGTCCTCTTTCCAGACCGGCGTTCCGTCTGCACGGATACGCTGCGCGTACAGGTCGGAATAAATATCGCGTTCGTCGCGCCAGACAGCGATAAAACCACCTTCACCGTCGTTCACAATTGAGGCGTGTTTTTGGATGCCCGGTGCAGTGCAGATAGGAACACCCGTCTCCTGCCACAATTTACTGCCATTAGGACTAATTCGTTGCGCGTAGAGTTGATCGTTGATGAAGTTTTCATACACCTGCCACAGCACGATAATACCGCCTTCGCCATCGGCAATCACACGCGGTTCACCTTGCATCCCTTCTGTTGGGGAGACAAGGCGTGGACTCTCCCATAACGGTGTCGCGTCCAAACGCATCCGATACGCCATAATATGCCACGCGTCATATCCGATAACATCCCACCAAACCACGTAGAAACCGCCTACCCCATCTGCAACCAGAATCGGCTCGCTCTGTAGAGATTCCGATGGAAAAACTGGGATTCCATCGGGTGCCCACATCGGTTCTCCTTTGGCATTAACCCATTGGATGTAAAGGTCTTGGAACTCAGAACTCCGACGTTCATCTTCCCAAATAAAGATGGCACCCCCTTCACCGTCGCTCAAGATCGCCTGTGTTGATTGGTCAGCGGTATTTGTACAGATAGGAATCCCGTTTGTTTGCCACAGAACCTCACCATTGAGCGTCACCGCTTGTGCATAAATATCCCAGTTGCTTCTATCGCGTCTGTCGTTCCAGACGACAATCGCGTGTCTATCGTGTTGAATCATCCGTAAACGACGTTGATTTCTATCCGCTGTGCAAACGGCTATACCGTTTTGTTCCCAACGCGTTGTGTTGGTGGAGTCAACACGTTGGGCATAAACATCCCAATCCTTACCGGTTCGGTAATCCTCCCACATAACGATAACACCGCCTTCACCGTCGTCCACGACCCATGGAAGGAATTGTCCGTCTATAGCAGTTGAGACCGGAATTTCAGCTGCCGTGGTCCTGCACAATAGACAGGGACCTACGAGTAATAGGAGTATTAAAAGGCGTTTCAGTCGATGAAAAGCGTTTTGGGTGTCCATAAGCTGATTAAGATTCCCTTTGTATACAAATTGAGTGCTTCCCAGTGTTCGATAGGGAGTTCAATGTGGGCGAGTGCTGCTGTCGGCATTCGTTCAATGTGACCGGTCAGATGGCTCACGAGTTGTTCCATTGTAGGGTTGTGTCCAACTACCATAACGCGTTGATATTTGTTCGGAAGTGCCTGTAATATTTCAAAGTAAACTCCCGGTACAGTGTCATAAAATGCATCTAACTTTTCTACTTTTCCTGTATAACCGGACGTTTTTGCAACTTTGCTCGCGGTTTTTCTTGCACGCTTTGCCGATGAAGTGAGGATCCGATCAGGAGTTAATCCTTCTTGACGTAGGTATTCGCCCATTCGTGGCGCGTCCCTTTTGCCCCGGGCATTGAGAGGGCGGTCGTAATCAGAGAGTTTAGGGTTGTTCCAACTGGATTTCGCGTGTCGCATGATGAGAAGGGTTTTCATTGTGTCTCCTTATGTGGTTCTTATGTTTTCTTACATCGTATCACAATCAGGTCTGGGTGTCAATTACAGATATTTCGTAGGTCGGGGTTATTCAGTTTTCAGCAATCAGCAGTCAACAGTCGGCTTTCAGTTAAGAAAGATGACGCCATACTAATTGCTGACGACTGATTGCTGACTGCTTCTGAAAAATTTTGTCTTGCATTCTCAAGGCTTTTGTGATATTATTTAATAAAATGTCTGTCAACGATTTTAGGGAAATCTCCGTTATAGAGTCTAAATGTAATTTAAACTCTTAAGGAGATAGACAAATGTTATCTAAAATTAACGGAATACTCATTACACTAATGTTCGCGATGCTGTTTGGCGGCATCAGTGGCTGTTACATTGACACTACTGACGATTTTGATGATGAACCCCCCGCTATTCCACGTGGTGTCCGAACGATCACAGGGGATGAGCAAGTTATCATCGAATGGTATCCTAACGGTGAATATGACTTAGCAGGTTATGAGGTGTGGCGCGGACGAGACGGTACCAATTTTGATAGTCTGGCAGACGTATCGGAAAACACAACCCGCTATATCGATACAACTGTCCGAAACGGGGAAACCTACTTCTACGCCGTCTCTGCTTATGATATTCACGAAAATGAAAGTGATCTCAGTCCTGAAAATGCTTGGGATACACCACGACCCGAAGGGCGGAATATTGCGCTTGATGACTACAACCTTTTTCCTGAAAGAAGTGGTTTCGATTTCTCACAACCGCAAAAAGGAAGTATCCCGTGGGATGCCGCCGCAACCGATATCTATTTTGGACTTGATACCGAAGTCGGTGTCACCTATCTCTATTCCGACAATGAAACGCTCATGCAAGATTTGGGGTATCACGAAGATTTTGATGCGGTTGATGTTGTTCCAGAAGTCGGGTACACGACCCTATTTGTTGAGCTGATCGAAGGGCATATCTATGCCATCTATACACCCGATGGTAACTTCGCCAAGATTCGGGTGCGCGAACTTTATGACGATGCTGTCATTTTCGATTGGGCGTATCAGACGGATCCTGAAAATGTCCAATTGGCTCCGTCTCTCAAGATCCCTTGATGAGGAGTGGACTTCATGATAAAAAGACTTGAGGCGGTGCGTGTGCCGCCTCTCTACATGCTTCTTACATTTCTTCTTTTTTTCATCATTGGGACCGTTTCGGTAAATGCTGAAACCAAAACCACTGATGAGAAATCTAAGGCTGAAAATCAAAGCACTCAACCGCTTCTGCGTAATTATTTGAATACGCCTGAAACTGAATCGGAGTATCCGCTGTTTCGGGAACACTCAGAACGCTACTACCCTGCGCTTGATCTCCAGAAGGCGAGGCGGTTATCGATACTTATGCCGGGCTTGGGTCAAGCTTATGCCGGTAATTACACAAAAGCAACGCTTTTCCTTACTGTTGAATTGGGTACGTTTGCATTTGCTGGTTATAACATCGCGCGCGCCCTACATTACAATAAACAGGATGTTTTTGAAACTGGATTTCAAGATATACGGACAGATGAGTTTTTAACGTATGAGCAGGGACGTACCCGAATGAAGAACCACGCATTTCTCAGTGGTGTTTTTCTCGCAACGGGTATCGGAATCCATATTTGGAATATCCTTGATGCTCCAAAGACAGCCGAGGCATATAATAATCGAAGATTTTCCGTGCAGGTGCAACAAAGAGAGCGTGGTATCAGATCCCTAATCTTTACGCATAGGTTTTAACATCCGCACCTACCGGGTCTGGGGGGTGAAAAATTTGCAGTACGCAACGCACTTAATCTTCATCTTTCTTCTCATAGGTTGTCTTGCCGTAAACGGCACCTCCCAATCGCTTGTTGAAAGTCCAAACATTGCACCTCACCCACTACGGGTCGGTGAAAAGTTAACTTACCATATTCATGTGGCAAAAATGCGTGCTGCTCAACGGACAGACTGGATTGTTAAAGAAGAATTGGTGAATGGAGAGACGGTTTATCATATCCAGTCTAAACTGAAAACCCGTGCTCTTTTTAGACTCTATAGTTTTGGGAGAGAGGAAGAAACGTTTTTGAATCCAAAGACGCTTTCACCTATTCGATTTCACAATAAGGTACGGGATCAGAAATATCGCGCTACTGTGACAATTGATTTCCGAGAGGAAACGGCAGACTATGAAAAAATATCGCGCCCGAAGCCGAAATCGCCTCAAAAACACGAAGCAAAAGTTTTAGATATACCTGCTGGTACACAAGATGAACTGTCGATGCTCTACTTCCTACGTTCTAAACAGCTCGCAGTTGGTAAAACCTATTTCTTTCCGCTTATAGCGAAGGGCAAGGTTCAGAAAGTTACGCTCACTGTTGAGCGCAGAGAGAAGGTAAAGAATAAGAAATTGGGCAACGTCACAACTCTTGTCTTACGAACTTCAACAGGGGACCGCTTCTGGTTCACAGATGACAAACGTCGGATACTCGTCAAAGCAGCAACCAAGAGGGGACGCTGGACAGCACATGCTACTTTAGTCGACATCGAATTTACAAAGGAGTAGTTATCAGTTATCAGTTATCAGTTGTTAGTTAAAGAGGGAGCTTTGTAACAATTCACCTTTCCCTACAATATGCAAGTTTGAGAAGATTGTTACGAGTGCCTTCCTCTTGTTATTGCTACTGACGACTGGCCACTGACAACCGACAACCATTCAGAAGTCGTGATAGAACTTTTACGCAAGACTGAAAATTACCAAACACTGGTGGCATGCCTCAAAGGTGGTAAGCAGCTCCCATGGCTCAGAGGATTGGCAAACGCATCGACTGCGTATCTTTTGGCAACGCTCACTGACGATTTTCCGGAAAAATCCTTCCTGATTGTGCTACCCTCACAGCGTGAAGCCGAACAAGTCTTGGAAGAGATCTGTACGTACCGGTCATACCCTACCTTGGAAACCGTACCCGCTGCCGATGAACAGCCTGAAATTAACTTGTTCCCTGCTTGGAACCCCAAACTTTTTGATCGTATTGCTCCTCCTAAAAACACTGTCTCAGACCGGATGCGGTGTCTGGAACGCTTAGTCCACAAAAAACGAAGCGTCGTTGTGACAACAAGTCAAGCGATGCTTTACAAATTACCGCCGCGCGAGCGTTTTGCCGCGGCTTGTTGTGTTCTTAACCTCGGAGATGAAATAGACCCGGACGATGTCGCGGCGATGCTCATCCGTGGTGGTTACCAGAACGTTGAACTCGTAGAAGTCAAGGGTGAATTTGCACGCAGAGGTGATATCTTGGATGTTTATCCGCTTACTGCTGACACCCCGGTACGCATCGAATTTTTCGGCGATGAAATTGATGCCATCCGCGCCTTTGATCCAATATCGCAACGTTCAACAGAATCGGTTCAATCGGTTCCACTCACACCGCTACGGGAAGTTTTTTCCGCTGATGTATCAGTCGACCATTGGCAAGCACGGGTGGAGGAATTGATTCGGGAACATGCAACACCGCAATTAATAAATGCTGTCCGGGAAATAACACAAAGTTTAACGGAGGCTTCATCGTCTCAATATCGGCTTGAAGAATGCCCACTTAATGATGGGATCGAAGCATTTTTGCCGATGCTCATCCCAGAAACTGGACGCCTGACTGATTATTTACCTGACGACACAATCGTCTGCTTGATAGAGCCACAGTGGCAGAAGCGCGAAGTATCGCAGATGCAGGAGCGGATGCGGGAATTGTTTCAGAAGAAGTTGGAGGAATCCAGCCTCATGGTCCCACCAGATCAGTTGTTAGTTTCCTTTGAAACACTCAGTGCCGAATTAGGGAAGTATCCCGTCATCTCATCGTCTTTAGCACCGCCTCGTGAAGCCGCAGACAATGAGTCGGTACCCCTGCATTTTGAAATGAAACCGCTCGCACTGCCATCGGGGAACTATCAGACGGTCATCAATCAGATGAAAACGTGGACAGCGGAAGGGATGCGGATTCATGTTTTCTGTGAAACGCCTCAACAGTCAAAGCGTGTCTCTGAGATTTTAGCGGAGCGCGAGTTATTTCCTCCAGAAATTAACACCAGCGTAGGAACAGTCAGCGAAGGGTTTCTCAATGAATCGCTAAATCTTGTTGTCATTGCCGAAGATGAACTCTTCGGAAGTCGCCAGCGTCGCCCGATCCGGCACAGACCCTCTACAGATGGCACCCCGATTCTCAGTCTAATTGATTTGAAGGTTGGGGACTACGTCGTTCACGTCTCCCACGGCATCGCTGTTTATGAGGGGATACGCCGATTGGCAATTGATGGCAAATCACAGGATTTCCTAATACTCAAATACAGCGCGGACGACATTCTCTATGTGCCAACTTATCAGGTTGACCTTGTTCAGAAGTATATTGGCAGCAAGGACAATAACTATAAGCCGCGTGTTGACAGGCTCGGCGGGACCGCTTGGAGACGACGAAAAAGTAAAGTCAAGGAGTCAATTGAGCAGATGGCGGATGAATTGCTCAAACTGTACGCCCTTCGGCAAGCGCGGAAAGGATACGGTTTTCCGGCTGAGGTGCCGTGGCAAACTGACTTTGAAGCACTCTTCCCGTATCAGGAAACGGATGATCAACTCCAAGCGATTGAGGACGTGAAAACCGACATGGAAGATGAACGTCCAATGGATAGACTCGTTTGTGGAGATGTGGGTTACGGAAAAACGGAGGTCGCGTTGCGTGCCGCTTTCAAATCTGTTATGTCTGAAAAACAGGTAGCGATTCTCGTGCCTACCACGATTCTCGCACTTCAACACCACGACACCTTTGAAAAACGTTTTCAATCTTTTCCAGTCAATATTGAGATGTTAAACCGGTTCCGGACACCGAAGGAGATAAAAGAGATTAAAGAGGGATTAGCAAACGGGACGGTGGACATCGTCATCGGGACGCACAGTCTCCTCTCCAAAACGGTCAAATTTGACAACCTTGGGCTTTTGATCGTTGACGAGGAGCACCGTTTTGGCGTTAAGCATAAAGAGAAAATCAAACAGTTTAAAGAGACGATTGACGTGCTTACGTTGACGGCTACGCCGATTCCACGTACACTTCACATGTCGCTTGTTGGTATCCGGGATTTTAGCATTATCAACACTCCTCCGGCGGATCGATTACCGATTCAGACGCACGTTATGCCTTATGATAGTGAGGTTATTCGCGAAGCGATCATTACCGAATTAAGTCGCGATGGACAGGTGTTTTTTGTTCACAACCGCGTTCAGGATATTCAGAGTGTTGCGGTAATGGTTCAGGAACTCGTACCAGAGGCGCGTATCGCTGTCGCGCACGGACAAATGCCAGAGCGTGAATTAGAGACCATTATGCTTGAGTTTGTACGCCACAAACACGACATCCTCGTCTGCACAATGATTATTGAGTCAGGACTGGATATCCCTAACGTGAATACTATCCTCATTAATCGGGCTGATGCCCTCGGTTTAGCACAACTCTATCAGTTGCGTGGGCGTGTCGGTCGTGCGACGACGCAGGCTTACGGGTATCTGTTCTATCCGCAAGACCGCGCGATTACTGAAGGTGCTCAGAAAAGACTCCGGGTTATTGAGGAATTCACAGACCTCGGTTCGGGTTTCAAAATAGCCCTTCGAGATTTAGAGATTCGGGGGACCGGGAATATTCTCGGTCCGGAGCAGCACGGTCATATCGTCACCGTAGGCTATGAACTTTATTGTAGGCTCCTTGAAGAGGCAGTAATGGCATTGAAGGGTGAAGAGGTTGAGGAAACCGTGGAAACGCGTATCAGCCTACCCGTTGAGGCGTATCTGCCTGATGATTACGTGCCGGATAGTCGTCAGAAGGTCTCTATCTATAAAAAGATTGCTGGGTTGAAGGATCCAGAAGCACTTAACGAACTCCGCGAAGAGCTCAGGGACCGATACGGCGCAATCCCAGAACCCGCAGAAATGTTACTGGAGATTGCCAACATCAAGCAACTCAGCCAACGTCTTGGTATCACGACCATTGTTGCCGGAAAAGAACAGGTAAAGGTTACTTTTGACGAACGAAAACCACGAATTAATGTGAAGAAATTGGTTGAGATTGTCCACCAAAGTAAGGAACTTGAACTACAACCCCCGGCACAACTTAAGATTCGGATGCCGGGAGTAACTGGCACGAATATGTTAACCGAACTGCAACAAACCTTAAAGTTGTTTGTTGCGTAACCGTAAAGACGAGAGGTCCACTAAGAAAGACGTGCTACGCGCATTTTCCAAAGTGCGTAAGCCCAACTAACGGACGGGTTGGATATACGGAAAGGTATTTTATTTCCTAAACCCGCCTGACCGAACCGCAAGGAACATTAAAAATATGAAAAAAACGATTACTATTTTTGTAATTGTCGCTATGACTTGTCTGTTGACATGGCGGTTTGTTCAATCTGATGATCATGAACAACCTGAACCTGCTATGGACGAGAGCCAAGTGATTTTGGTGGAATACAAATGGAATGGTGAATCCCATCAAATCTCATTGGCAGACCTAAACGCGGCGATCTTGGAATTGCCGGTTTACCGTCAGCAGAACTATAAGAGTCGAGCGGACAAAGCCGAGTATCTTGAGGAATTGATAGAGGAGAAACTAAAAATCCTTCGTGCTGCTGACGCGGGGTTTGATACACTCCCTGAACATCTCGGAAAACTCGAAGATTACACCCATCAGCTCATGGTTGAGAAATTAACCGAGGCGGAGGTAGATAACAAAATTGCCTATACCGACGAGGAGCTCATGGCGCACTATCAAGCGAATTTAAGTGAGTACGTTGAGGATGCCAAAGTTCGCGCGACCTGCATTACCCTTGATGATGAGGATTTCGCGAATGAGACGTTGGATGCCATCAAAGCAGGTAAGGACATCGTTGAGATGGCGAAGGAGCTCTCGGAAGCTGGAAAACTTGCTAACGGCCCCGGTAGTTCCGATCCGGAGGATCCGGGCAATACCTACTTCTTCACAAAGTCTGCCTCACCGCGCTGGGCAGAATTCATTGAGGCTGTTTTTGAGCAAGAAGTTGGCGAAATGACGGATGTCCTTTTTGAGACTGATGTCAACGACGAAACCTTCTATCTCATCTTCCGTAAGGAAGAGCACCATCCAGACCGTCAGCAGGAATTCGATGAGGTCAAGAGCGATATCCAAAGGACTGTTGAACGTGAAAAAAAACGCTCACGCATCAATGAATGGGTTACCCAGATCACTGAGAAAGGCAAGTTAAAAACGTATCCTGAAAATATCCCGGAACCGCCGAAACCAGAAGAAGCGGAAACTGAGGAATCAGATCAGTAGCAATTAGCTGTCAGCCATCAGTGATCAGCAGTCAGTGAAGAAGTAAATCTGTTGCAATAGACCTATCTTGGCGTACTCTTAGGACGCGGTAAATTGTTACAGAGAACCCTTTACCTAATTGCTGATAGTCGATTGTTGATAGCGATAAGAAAAGGAGTAAAAAAATGCTCACAGCAGTTGCCCGCTTCATGGGCAGAATCAATAATCAGTTCCAGCTTCCGGTTGTCCCTTTACTATTACTCGGGATTCTTGCCACACACCCTATTTTCTATAGTTGTGGTGACAAGGCAATTGGTGCTGACGGAACAGTCATTGCTGAATTTGATTGGAATGGTAAACAACGCATCACCTTTGAAGAGATGATGCAAGAGATTAGCGAGCTCCCTGAGTACAAGCAGCGTCAATATCAAGACAAAGAGGGGTTAGAAACCTACATGCTTCTCATGGCAGAGAGTCGCTTAATTCTCAATCTCGCCCGGGACGAAAAGCTCAACGAAGACCCGGAAATTCTCAAGAAGGTTCAGGATTACCTTCACGAGTTGATGGTTAAGAGGATTACAACGCAGGAGGTCGACGATAAGCTCATTTTGAGTGAAGACGACTATATTCAATACTACGAAGCCCACAAAGCGGACTACGTGCGTCCGGCGCAAGTGAGGCTTTCATGTATTACCCTTATGAATCAAGAGCGGGCTGATGAGACGTTCGCACAAATCAAAGACGGCAAAGACATCCTTGAGGCCGCCCAAGAGCTTTCCGATCGCGGTGAACTCGTCGGTCCTGGGGCGAATCCAGCCTCCCCTGGTGACACGGACTACATTGGTCGGGACTCCTTCCCAACGGGAACTGAGCCTTTCTTAGATGCCGCGTTCGCTGGGGAGATCGGTAAACTCCACGATGGCGTTATTGAAGTCGATGTCCAAGGGCAGAAGTACTACATGATATTCCGAAAAGATGAGGCTCGTGACGAATACCAAAAGCTACTTGATGACGAAGATGTCCGTAAGAGTGTTGAGCGCAAAGCGGAACGCGAAAAACGACAACAACTCATGGATGAATGGGTTCGTCAGCTTCGTGAACGTGCTGAGGTCAAAACCTACATAGATCGCATCCCAGAGGCACAATCCGAAGAAGCCGAAGAGGCATCGGAGGAAGAGCACTCCGAAGAGTCTTCTGCGGAGACAGAACCTGAAGAGTAGCAAACTCTTGGATGGAAGAAAGGAAGGATGGAAGGATAGGCACCCAATCTTCTTTTCTTCCAACCTTCCATCCCATATCATTTACTGCAAGGAATCATTAAAAAATGGCTTACAGAATTGTCGCTTATTTTCTGCTCTGTTTATTTCTTGTCTGCAGTGGTGTAAACGTCGGTGTCGCTCGCACTTTTGACAGGATTATCGCTTACGTCAATGACGATGTCGTAACCAAGCGAGAACTTGATGTCTTGGTGAAGCAACGCGCGATGGAACTCCAGCAAGTCTATCGCTACAGCGAGCGTGAAGCACTCAATGAGTCCGAACGACAACGACCTGAGCTTCTCGATCGGCTTATCAGACAAATGCTTCTTTTGGAAGCCGCGCTAACCTTAAAGATTACCGTCAGTGCCGCAGATATAGAGCAGTACGTTCAAGACTTTAAAAAGAGATACCAGATTGAAACCGATGAGGAGTTTGAAAAGCAGTTAAACCGAGAGGGTATGACACTCTTTGCTTTTCGGGAGCAATCGGAACGGAACCTTAAAGCGGAGAGACTTGTGATGGGGCGAATTGTGCCGCGATTACAAGTCCGCGACAGCGAGATCCAAAAGTTTTTTGAAGAGAATCGAGACCAACTGCCAACTAAATCAGATAAAGTCGGTTTGCGACACATTTTTGTCGCCTTTAAACCGAATCAAGCCGACCGGGATGCTGCATTTGAAATCGTTCGGAAAGCACTTGATGAAATCGCAGCAGATAACACAAAATTTGAAGAATTCGCACGGCGGTATGCCCCCAAAAAGAATCCAAGTTCGCAAGCCGGGATACTCATAGAAGCCACCACCGAAGAACTCAATCAATTTCCAGAGATATTTCAGAATGTCCTGAAAGATTTGGCAGAGGGTGCGCTGAGCGAACCGATTGAGGGAAACGAAGGACTCTACGTGTTCGCTGTGGAACAGAAAACCGACGAGATGATTGCCTTTCGGTATCTCATTATTCCACTTGTGCCCAGTGTGGAGGCTATGCATGAGGCACGCGAGCGCATCGTCGAAGTTTACAAGAAGTTGGAAAATGGTGAGGATTTTACTGCCCTTGCCGCTGCACATTCCGACGATGTTGAAACGCGAGAAAACGGCGGCGACCTCGGGGTTCGTTCCCTGACGGAACTCAATCCAAAAACGCGTGCGGTGATTGAAGCACTGGAAACCGGGGCTTACAGCCAACCCCACGAAACTGAATCTGGACTCCACATTTTTAGAGTTGACGAGCGAAATAGCCCTGACCTGAGTGAAGCGGAGAAAAGACAGATCACCTCAATACTCCGTCAGCAACGGTTTCAGGAAGAGTGGGATGCATATACCGACAAACTCCTCGAAAATGCCTACGTCAAAATCCAATTGAAAGAGTAAGAAATCCGTGAGAAAGAACGCGTCTGACGTGCCTACCTGTTATCAGTATCAATACACGAAGGCGGTGCAGCAGTACGCTGCCTGCATCGCAACGTCAGGAATTGGGCGTATCGTGCTCACGATGTTTGTCATCGTATGTCTGCTTTGTCCACTCCAGGGGGTTATCGCGCAAGATGCGCAACCCTCTGAACCTTCTACTACTGACACAGTACCCCCCGAATCCGCAGATCAAACACAGCAGGAAGAATCCGCCTCAGAACGGTTGAATCCTGAGACAGATGTCCCTGAAGAAGGCATGGTCATCGGCGATGGCGACGATATGGCTATAGTCGATAATTTCGTTCAAATTCACGGGAACGCGCTTATCAAATTTGAGGATGTCATTCTCCGGGCAGATCATATCTGGGCTGACTTTGACGAAAACCTGATGCGCGCCTCAGGGAATGTCCACCTTAAGATAGGAAATGAGGAGACCTACTCCGATGAACTCATCTTCAACCTTGAGAATAAAAAAGGGATTGCCCGCAACGGCTTTACGTTCAGTGATCCGTGGTATTTTGGGGGCAGTGAAATCTTTAAAATCCAAGAGGATCGTTCCTATATCCGCGGTGCGACACTAACGACGTGTTCATTGGAACACCCGCACTACTATTTCAGTGTTTCCGAAGTCATCGTCCGAATGAATCAGGAGATGATCGCCAAAAATATCGTTTTGCGTATTGGTGGGTTTCCGCTGTTCTATTTCCCCGCCATTCGGCGGGATCTGCGTAAAGGGAAGATCGCGAAGATCATCGTCAAGGTTGGAACGGATAGCTACCAAGGTCCCAACCTAAGTATCATCTTACCTGTGGCACGCAAACGGCGTTATGATGGTGCTTTACTCTATGATAGGAGCGCGAGACGTGGGCAGGGTTACGGGTTTGAGGGAAAATACCGATTCAATGACACACAGTTTCAAGAAATCTATATTCCTATCCCCCCGGACGTAACACCGAACCAACGCACGAAGTTGAAGGAGAAGGCAGACGAATTACATGACCGACTTGACGGTGAATACGACCGCTATTGGTTGCGGCAAATTTTCCTTGAATATAAAATCACTGACGAGGATGTGAAGCGCGCGAAAGATCGCGCCGAAGAACTCCGCACGCAGCTTCAGGAAGAGGACGCTGACTTCGCACAGATCGCACAGAGCAATTCAGACCATTACGATACCCGTTATGATGGCGGGGATATGGGATTCCTCGTTCCGGGCGAAGTTGATGAAGAAGGCAACCCAAAACTCGACCCCATTTTGGAGGAAGCCGTCTTTGCCCTACAAGAGGGTGAAATTAGTTCTGTTATCCAAACTGAATCCGCTTTCCATATCTTCAAAGCGGAACAGGTTCTTGATGTTTATGGTGAGCGCGAAATTAAACTCAGCCGTATTGATGTGGCTATTGCTGCGAGTGAGGATACAGAATACCTCATACGCGAGTTGGCGAACGATATGCTCAAACGTGCCCAGGAAGGGGAACCTTTTGAGCAATTAATACAAATTCCCGATGAATTTGCTGATGTTGCCCAACCGGTCTTGTCAGAACTCAATGACGGTGAGGGGATGCTGCTAAATGAGATGGAATCCTCTTGGCAACCCTCAGTCAAACGCTTAGAAAATCCGGGCGATGTCACTGAACGTAGACCTATTTCTATGCCCGAAGGACTTTACATTTTCCAACTCATCAAAAAAGAGCAAACCCCAACTTTTGAGGAAGTCGCTGAAGAGTTTGAGGCAGAATGGGATGCTTTTTACGAGGAACTGATGAATCCTCCGCCAGAGGAAGCTGTAGAAGATGACATGCCTACTGATGACAATGGGGATGTGGAGCAGAGTGAACCGGTGAATGGAGAGGAGAGCGAAACTGCGTCGGAAGAAACCGAAGAAGGTGATAAAGCAGAAGACACAACCGAAAACGTTCAACCGGAAGAATCCGACACTGTTACCAGTGCACCAGAGCTGCGACAAGCACCTGATGCCACCGATATGGAACAGAGCGAATCGGAGAATGCGGAGGAAGGCGAAACTGATTCTGATCAGGTTGAAGGCGAAGCTACCGAAGGAGACGAAGAAGGTGAAACCTCCGAAGAAGACGCGGAAGAGGAAGATGAACTTAAGGTCTATCGGAAACACGGATTCCGAGGACGATGGGAAGATCCGAGTGCTGTAGCTTCAGATGCACAAAGCATGTACGCCGGTGAATTTAGCAGACGTCCCATTCAAACGAAAAAGTCCTTTCGCCTCCTCAAAGTCGATAAAAAACGAACGTATCGAGGGGACATCTACTTCTATGGTGCAGACCGCTACTCCTACGAGCGACAGAACGCCACCCGAATCGGTAGACGTTGGAATATGCGGTGGGCACACACCCAATCCTTTTATACGCCGTGGGATGACCGCCAAGCCGGCAGGCGTCCGATCAACTTCACAGGTAGGACAGAGTTGCAAGCTCGGAATTTTAAGGAGGAATTAAAACTTCCCAGCGAATCCACACTCAACTCTTTTGGAATACTCACTTACGGGGCCGGTTTTTCCACCGTTGCTGACGAGGATGTTGATCAGAACGGCAACCTGAGGTTCTCGCGGGAAACTATTGGTGATTTGACAAGTAGGCTTGAAGTGCGACACATTCACGACTTCACGGGTGAAGGTACGACCTCGCTACAAAAACTTCCGCAGCTCACTGTGAATTTATCGCGGATGCGTCTGGATGCTTTTCCACTCTTTAGGACCCTTAACGATGGTATGGAGAGCCTTGCCGAAAGATTCCGAACTGAAAAGCCATTTCTTTCACTGCTCGCTTTTCCAACCCTTGACAGCGCAAGTGTTGACCTTGATTTTGAGTTCGGCAATTTCTTTAGAGAAGTTTATAAGGGTAAAGCCGGTGAGGAGAGAGATGTATTTCTACAGACAATAGACCTTGGATTTGATGTTCGCAAGCAGTCAACGCTCCTTATTACGCCTTTGCGGGAGCTTCAACTCGGTCTCAATCTCAATACGAACATGGTTTGGCACGACCGGGATCAGGAAAATAATAGGAACATTATAAGGGGCGTTTACAGTTTTAATGGAACTGCTACGAACACCCTGTTCCGTATCTATAATATCAGTTATATCCCCGGAATGCGAAGGTTGCGACACGAAATACAATCCTCACTCCGATTTAATTATCAGCCCGCTGTCGATCAAGATGAGAACCTCTATCCGTTCGGTCCCAGTACCTATTTCTATGAACGGAAGAGACTCACATATAACTTCAATACGAACTTTGAAATCAAGACACGGCGGAGTCAGTCGGCACACCGTATCTTCTATTTTGATACACGCCTTACCGCCGATTTCACTGAATTTGACCCTTTATATGAGCGTCAATTTGAGCCTATTGAGAGTGATTTTACATTCGTTCCGCTTCCGAGCCGAAACCTAAACATGACCTTTCGAGTTACGCATGATCCGAATCCGCATCCAGTTGATGGCAAACAGTTCAAAGTCGTTGGAATCCGTACCAATATCCGTTATACGCGGCAGTCGTGGAACGTTAGTATTGGTAACTCGTTTAGTAAACGCCATACATCGAGACGCGCGTCGCGGTCTCTCACTGCCACCGGTCGGTACCGTTATAGCCAAAACCTTGAATTTGATTTGAGCCTCATCTATTATCCTATTGATCGGCAGTTTTACTCACAACGTCTCACAGTTACACGTAACCTCCACGATTGGAGTCTCCGAATTTCTTGGAGTCGAGTCGGTATTGACCGAGGCGATCCACGTTACAATAACGTCCGTCAAGACTTTACGTTCCAAGTGAGCCTGATTCAAGAACCCGCAATTTCCATGGGTGTCGGTTACGACGCGACGACTGAAACTTGGGGACTCCGTACCATACCCGCTGGTATGCCTTACAATGCATTTGGCTCTGGAAGTTCACTTGGTAGGTCTTACTTCTAATATCTATACCCTGTACCCTCTGGTTTTTCGACAAGTCGAAACGGGATAGTGCCAGACGTGATAAAGTGTTATTTATTGATGCACGCCATCTCTATCGGCAGGTAAGTCGTGCCCATCGCGAATTCACCCCTTTGCAGCTTGAATTCCTTGCGAATATTGTGAGACTCTATCGTGGAGCAACTCTCGAAAATCAACACGACAGCGCGGATTTCCTCGCCACAAAATTCCCCGAGGCAGAATATATTGATGTTCCCGGACTTTGCAAGGTGGCTACCGTTGCCGAAATTGAAGCGCAAGGCTGGAGTCTCAACCCCGGACGGTATGTCGGCGTTGCTGAACAGACGGCTGACGATTTTGATTTCGCCGAACGATTTGCGGAACTCAATGAGGAATTAGCGGTACTAAATGCTGAAGCGCATCAACTCGAGGAACGCATCGCGGAAAACGCTGTAAAGATTTTAGAAGATAGGGTATAATATCAAAGGGGAATAGGATTTTGGATCAAGTGCTGAAAAATGTGAAATGGATTGGGAACTCCCATGAGAGGTTACGGAGTTTCCCTAAAGCTGCGAGACAGATAGTCGGTGATGCCCTGCTATTCGCGCAGCTCGGGAAAAAACATCAGAAGGCAAAACCATTTCGGGGAGTCGGTTCAGGCGTGTTTGAGATCGCCGCTCGTTATGATACGAACACCTACCGTGCTGTTTATACCGTCAAATTGGGAGAGAAAATCTATGTGCTGCATGTATTTCAGAAGAAATCCACTCGTGGTATCAGGACACCGAAAAAAGAAATTGACTTGATTAAACAGCGTCTGAAAACGGCGCGAGAGATGGAGGCAAGAGATGAGTGAAGAGATCAAAATTGAGGAAAGTTCTGGGAATGTGTTTCTGGATATAGGTTTCTCTGAAGAGGAGGCTGAATATGAACAGCTAAGGTCCTACCTTGCCTTTCATGTTTATAGCCTTTTTGAGGAACTAAAATTGACTCCTGCAAAAGCGAAGACACGTTTTGGAATTGATGCAGATGATGTATCTCGAATACAGGAGGGAAATTTCCATCTTTTTACCGTGCCACAGCTGCTTTTACTGTTGAAGCGGTTGAATCGCAACATTGAAATTCGTATTACACCTTCGGATGAAAAAGTTGGTCGCCTGCAAGTTGTTGCAACTTAAGGAAGTGGTTTTTTAATGCTACTCAAGGATCGCGTTTGCATTGTAACCGGCGGAAGTTCTGGGATCGGGCGTGGTATTGCACTCGAATTCGCCCGTGAGGGGGCGCGTGTCGCCGTTGTTGATAGGCGGGAGGCACCTCTTCGCGGCAAATATCACGAAACGGATGTCACGACCCCAACTGTTGCAGAAATCGAAAGACTCGGTGCCCAGGGCATCTTCCTCCAAACCGATGTTGCCGACGAATCTCAGGTTGCTGACGCAATTCAGCAGACTATCGAACACTTCGATGGACTCGATATTCTCGTCAATAATGCCGGTATCCACATTCCGGGTGGCGTGCAGGAGATTTCAATCGCTGACTGGGACAAAGTTGTCGGTGTCAACCTCCGCGGCGTTTTCGTCGCGACGAAGCTTGCTATCCCGCACCTAAAGCAATCGAAATTTGGAAGGATTATCCAGATCGCCTCTGTCCATGCCTACGGAGGCGGCGCGGGACCTGCGTATGCCCCCGCGAAAGCCGCACTCGTCAACATGGTGCGAGATACGGCGTTGGAAATCGGGGAATTCGGTATAACTGTCAATGCCATCTGCCCCGGCTACATTGAGACGGCAATTCAGGATTACCTAACACCTGAACAGATAGAAGAAGCATTGGAAAAGACAGCCTTGCCGCGCTTTGGTCTACCAAGAGACATCGGACGTGCCTGTGTCTTTCTCGCCTCCGACGATGCGGAATGGGTCACCGGTGCTTCTCTGCTCGTTGATGGTGGATTCGCCGCAGGCGTGTAGGAAGGATTTCCGAATCCCAACTTTTAACTAATCGATGATGGAAACCGACCACCGACAGCCCATTAAAGGAACAACATAATGCAAACAAATCCATGGGGAACAATCCGTTTTACAGATAAAGTCGCATTGATAACCGGCGGTGCCTCTGGTATCGGCAGAGCAACCGCGAACCGCCTCGCAGCTGAGGGCGCGCACGTCCTCATTGCCGATAACAACACCGAGATGGCAAATAAGGCAGTCGCCGAAATCCAAGAAACGGGTGGGAAGGCACTTTTTATACAAGTTGATCTTGCTGATGATGATAGCGTTATCGCCGCTGCACGTACTGTTGCCGAAAAGTTTCCGGCACTTCACGTCCTCGTCAATAACGCCGCTATCCTGAGAAGCGGCAGGATCGAAGATGGAGCATGGCTGCCAAATTGGGAACCTGAAACCGCAATCGGTCTCCGAGGCTGGGTGCTGATAACACAACATCTGTTGCCACTGTTAAAAAAAGAGGGTGCCGCGATTGTTAACCTCTCATCAGAGGGTGGATTTCTCGGCAGACCCGGACAGTGGATCTACGATGCGATTAAAGCCGGATTGGTTTCTCTCACCAAAACGATGGCTTATGAGTTTGTCGAATACGGTATCCGAGTCAACGCTATTGCGCCGGGTTGGATTGTTACGGAGATGCATTTCGGTAAAGCACCTGACCCTGCTGCTCGTAAGAAGGAATTAGAGGAAACCGCGATCAATTCGTGCATTATGAAACGGCTTGCTAAACCAGAGGAAGTTGCTGCCGCGATCGCTTTTCTCCTCAGCGACGATGCTTCTTACATCACAGGACAGACGCTACATGTGGATGGCGGTCGTTGGGGGATGTCTGTCGGTCACTGATTGCTGACTGCTAATCAGGATAGGTGCGGTTTGATAAGGATTCAGAATTTAAATGAGTAATGTATGTGTTAATTGTCTGAATCACGGATTACACGGATTACACAGATGACGCGGATTATGGATTCCTTGATTGAAAAGTGTCTTTCGTAGAATTACCGAATTATTTTTTCAAACTTCATGTAACCACACCGAATTTTAGCCGTAAACTTTGATTGCCAAAATGCGCATATTTTTTGGTTATGTTTAATAAAACCCATACGACAGCCGTTGTTCTCATCCCACCAGAAACGGTGCAGCTGCCTATCCAAGCCATCCGCCAGATTCATGACCGGAACTTCAGGCGATGGATGCCCCACATAACACTGCTCTATCCGTTTGCAGAACGTCACGATTTTGCAGCTATTATGCCAATGCTCGCGAAAACTGCACAACAGATGTCCCCCTTTTCCGTTGAACTCGGACGCTTTGACGCTTTCAAACACCGCAAATCGTGTACGATGTTCCTTGTTCCAGAACCCGAAGACGAAATCGTGCGATTGCACAACGTTCTATTGGAACATCTACCAGACTATGACGACACGGCACGCTTTGCGGGTGGATTCCATCCACATCTCTCGGTTGGACAATTCCAGCACCGTTCCCTGCTATCCGAACAACAGCGACTCCAAACCGAATGGCAACCGGTCCGGTGTGAAATGGAAGCAATCAGTCTCATCTACCGTTCACCTGAAACGGATGATAAATTCGTCATCGCAGAGCAGTTTGATTTCTGACATCAATTTGCAAATCAAAGTGCAGCACATTATAATATTGTAGGTCAAATTAACTTGAGGTCGTATCGTTTCTTCTTTGGTTTAGCGGAGCGGTCCGACAATAGCATATCAATCTTAATTCAGCAAAGGAATCAGTAGTGAATACAAAAACTTTTATCCCGATTTTCCTAACCTTAATCGCAATTTTAATCATATCCGTTTCCGGATGCGAACGAATACAGCAGGTTATCCTATCCGAACCGGTTCCCTCAGACACGGTGTCCACCGTCAAAGTTGGCGTAATTCAACCCTCGGGACTCGCTCCCAATTTCACCAAGGGCGCAGAACTTGCACGTTCTCAGATTAACGAGGTTGGTGGACTGCTGGGAATGCAGGTCGAATTTATCGTCATGGACAATCAAGGCGAGCAGGACTTCCCGGATGCCGCGGAAAGTGTCCGCATCGCCCAATTACTGATTGAACAAGAGGGGGTTGTCGCACTCCTCGGTCCCCTCCTCTCAACGAATTCCATGCAGGTCGGACCGGTTGCTACCCTGCTTCGGCGACCCATAATTACCGGTTCATCCGGTGAGAAGGTGACCTCAACAGGCGAATTCGTGTTTATTACGGTTACTCCGTCCTCAGTTCAGGGCATGAAAACAGCGCAATTCGCGTTGGATCCGACAGAACTCAACGCGAAAACCGCCGCAACCATCCGTCAGTCTGGTGATGTATACTCTGGTGCAGTTGCGGATGCCTTTGAGGAGAATTTCCAAAAGCTCGGGGGTCAACTCGTCGCGAGTGAGGTCTATCAACACGGCGATAGAGACTTCACCGCGCAGTTGACAAAGATTAAAGCCGAGGCACCGGATGTGCTTCTCATTGCCGGTTTTAGCCCAGAAATTCCGCTGTTTGCATCGCAAGCGAGGAATATGGGGGTTGACGCAACTTTTATCGGTACCAACGGTTGGGATGAACCCGACAAACTCCTCGGCACTTTAGATGATAACACGCCATTAGAAGGTGCTTACTTTACCAGAGGTTTCAATATCGAATCCGTCAGTGCAGCTGCTTTCGTTAAAGCCTACACCGCGATGTATATGGAGCCGCCGGACGGTCCCTCGGCGTGGGGCTACGATGCGATGTCGTTACTGGCACTCGCCATCAAAAAGGCTGAGACATTGGAACCTGATGCTATTCGGAATGCCTTGGCGAACACGACTAGCTATCAGGGCGCGACCGCTATCTCCCATTTTGATGAGAATCGACACCCCATCAAATACCTTGAACTCTACATAATTCGCAATGGAGAGATAGAACTCTACAAGGTTATTACGCCGTAACAACAAACCTTATCCAAAACCGGTAGGTTCGGTTTCCCAACCGCACCATAACTGTCAATTTAAGAAAAAACAACCGCCGCAGTCCCATATCTGGTAGGCGCTGTTTCTAACTGCGCCGGATTCTACGCGAAAACCTTGAAGGTTTCAAACGCCTCTTGAATCCCATAGGGTGTATTTGCTGGGAGGTTTTTGCTTGGGTGTTTCTGCGGATTTCTTCAGTATCTGTGTAGAAAAACGGGACCTCACAGACCCAGGTTTCCCCGTAGGGGGTTTTTGATAGGGTGTTTCTGCAGCATTTGAAGACACCGTGCTACAAAATGGCGTGAAAAATCGCTAAATTGACCCCTATGGTGCGGTTTCCCAACCGCACCGGGACTTCAAGGCGTACTTCACCTGCCGCTGGAAGGTGCTTTGCTTGGATGTTTCTGCGGATTTCCCCTTGATTACTAACAATCACCCGCCAATAGCCTTGTAGGCTGGGTTGAACGGAACTGAGAAGATGAAAAATAGGTGTTTCAAACACACGTCAAATCTAATTGCCACTCTATATACTCAAAGAGCGAGTGAAACCCAACTTCATACCACCAGAGTCGCAAATACTTCATACCAAAAGCGTTGGGTTTCACTCGGTTTCTATCTCATCGAACGCGTATGGAGCAGCCTTCATTTTTTTATTATTTTTACGGCTTTGGTGGTGTCCGTTCTACCCAACCTATGACACCACTAAGACGTTGCAACACTCTGGCAAGGATTCTGGAAAATATGGTATAATGAAGATATGAAAAATAAAGAACGAGACCCAATGCCGCCTCCCGATGCAACACCAGAGGAGATCGGAGAATTTTGGGACACACATAGCCTTGCGGATTATTGGGACGAAATCTATGAGGTGGAAATTCAAGTAGACCTGAAATCAGATCAGAATCAGACCCAATCTGACGAAACCGGATCTACCTGCAATGACCGAGGATACAGCAAACATGGCTCCTGATGTTGTTCCTGAAGATACAACAAGTAATGCACTTGATGTTGTTACCAATTTTATATCAGGACTGGATCCTTCTACTGCAGAACAAAATTTAAGTATGATCGAAGTTAACAGTCCATGATTTAAGGTGGAACTTAGGAGATTTAATATGAATACATGGCGTAACGTAACCATTGATGACTTGGGACAGATAATCACAGGTTCTACCCCACCTACGAAAAAAGCAGAGCATTACGGTGATGAATATCCATTTATCACTCCAACTGATATAAAAATAGATTCTCGCATTGTTCAGACCCAACGCTTCCTATCACAGAAAGGATATGAATACAATAAAAATCGATTGCTCCCTCGCAATGCTGTTTGTGTCGTCTGCATTGCAAGCATCGGCAAAATTTGCATGACAACCGTCTCCAGCGTAACAAATCAGCAAATCAACAGCGTTGTCGTGGATCAACAAAAGCATGATCCCTATTTTGTTTATTACCTTCTCAGCACCAAGGCAGATATGCTTCATAATGTTGCGGGAGGTGTTGCTACTCCTATAGTCAATAAATCTACATTTGCAAGTCTTGGGGTATGTGTTCCACCTCTCAAAACCCAACGCAAAATTGCCGCCGTCCTCTCTGCCTACGATGACCTCATCGAAAACAACACCCGCCGCATCAAAATCCTTGAAGACATGGCACAAACGCTCTACCAAGAATGGTTCGTCCACTTCCGATTTCCCGGACATGAGAATGTTCCGATGGTAGAATCATCATTGGGATTGATACCGCAGGGATGGGAAATAATTTCTGCCAGTGACGCTATTTTCATAAATCCGCAGACCTCTATACCACGTGATACCAAAAAACCTTTTGTCCCAATGAAATCAGCTACAGAACATTCAATGTTAATCACTGAGATAGAAGAAAGAACAGGAAATAGCGGAGCAAAATTCAAAAACGGTGACACGTTATTTGCGCGTATTACTCCATGTCTTGAAAACGGAAGGACAGGCTTTGTCCAATTTCTTCCGAATGACGATGAGGTTGCTTTTGGATCCACTGAATTTATAGTCCTCAGATCTAAAATCTTAAATCCATATTTCGTTTATCTTCTGGCACAGACGTATGATTTCAGAGAGAATGCCATTAAAAGTATGACGGGTGCAACAGGCAGGCAGCGCGTTGTTAATCAGTGTTTTGATGATTACTTTTTCCCAAGCCCCAATCAGGACATACTTGATCAGTTTGAGTCTACAATTTCCCCTTTGTTTAGGAAAGTCCAGAACCTTTCGGAGAGAAACACTAATCTCCAAAAGACCCGTGACCTCCTCCTCCCCAAACTTATCTCTGGTGAGATAGACGTATCCGAACTTGATATTGACACAGCTCCTAAAACCAATTGACAGATGCAACGCAAGGGTGTATAATTGCAACAAGGCAATTAGGAGGAAACTTTAACAGCGAATCTAAACTCATCACGAACACAGGAGTCCAAATTGAGCGTTCCGGACCAAAAACTCGTCCTGCCCAGACAATTTGATAACGTCACAAAACGCGGAATTCGTAGAGATCCCAAAGGTTTCGTCACGACGCTCCTCGGTATAGAAGCAGACGAGTTTGAAGTCATTGAAACCGAGCAGCTCTCAATGAAGGCGCATTTGGCTGATAGTTTTATACGTGTTACCATTGGAAGTGAGCAAGCCATTGTGCACTGTGAGTTTCAGACGCACGACAGTCGGGACGCACCGATGCCCTTCCGAATGGCAGGTTATATCGGTAGTGCCATTGCGTTTTACAAACTCCCAATCTATTCTCATGTCGTTTATTTGCATCCAACGGCTGGGCGGACCGATCCAGGGCTATACGTCCAAGAGGTATCAGGGTATAATATTGGCATCCAATACCGTGTGCTAAGACTCACTGAAATGGACGGACAAGCCCTTCTGGATACGAACCGAGTGGGGTTGGTTCCGTTCGCCGCCTTGATGAAACCGCCTGCTTCCCTGGAAGCACCAGAATGGATACGGCATTGCGTGCGCGCAGTTGAGGCAGGTACGGAGGACGAATCGCAACAAACGGAAACACTCGCGGACTTAGCGATTCTCGGTGGGTTAGCTTATGACTCTCAAACCATCCGCGAGGCAATATCGGAGGTTATCGTGCAAGAATCTTCTATCATCCAATACTTCACTGAGAAAGGCATCGAACAGGGCATCGAACAGGGCATCGAACAAGGTATTGAACAGGGTATCGAGCAAGGCATCGAACAAGGGAAAAAACAGCAAGCCGTTGAAGCGATCCTCACGGTGCTGGAGGTTCGATTTCAGACTGATGTCGCCGAGAAACTAAAGCCTTTTCTTAGAGCCATTGACGATCTACAACGTCTGGATCAGTTAAACCGGGTTGCCGCACGCGCATCAGACATTGATGAGTTTACGCAAGCACTCTTGAATCTTGAAAACTGAGCTGTACCGAAGGTTTAGTGCCGTTTTTGACAGTGGACTGCTGCAAGACGTTATGGAGGAACCAATACGATAAGCGTGAGGGTTTGGAATTTACAATCGGATTGTGATGCCAAAGTAGTTAAGTTTTTGGAAAATGAATTTATCAGATTCAGGCAGCTTGGGGATATTGCTATCCGAACAGCCGAAAGAAGTACCCTCCGCAAGTGTCATAGGAAAGGCACGCCTATAAGCAGCAGCCTAAGGAAGGCGATTGAGCATTATCTCAAGCAAGACGACTATATTATTTTCGTTATTGATGCTGACCGACAGCATCCGCAACAATCAAATTCTCTTATCAATCAATTCAGACATGTCGTCAAGGATTGCGGTTTTTCTGACAAAGTTTTTTTCGTGCCGGATATTCAAGAATGTGATGGCTCTATATCAACACAGTGGCAGGACATCGTTTCGCGTTTCCGCACCGAAGTTGAAAGTGAACGCAAAAGGTTTCGGGAGGAGTGGGATAGGACCTTAGCATACTTCCACAATGTCTTTGCTGACACACCAGAGGAAGAAGTAATACGCGATTTTGAGGAAGCACTTGCAGAGGTGAGGCGTGAGCGCGCCGAAGCTGAGGATATTCACAAATAAATTCTGAAGGGAGCAGATCCCAATGGTTCAAATTTCTGAACCGATAACACTTGAAAAACTGTTGCCATTGATACATAAGCTGCCCAAAACTGAGCGCGAGCAGTTGCGTAAGTCCCTTGAAGAGGAATCACAGTTGGATGCTGCGATTCTGTTATATCAAGAGGGGGAAGTAACACTTGGTAGAGCTGCTGAATTGGCTGGCATCCACCGTTTTGAGTTTGAAGAGGCTTTGGCAGCAAGGGATATATGGAAAATCGTTGAAGTTGATTCAGCAGAAGCGTCGAACGCACGGATTTCGCACATCAAACGTCTTCATAAATCAAAAGATAAAACAGAAGGACAGGAATCTTGATTTTTGTGGATACCAATGTCCTGAAGTTATATTCCGAACAATTGACCCGATTTTCAAATGAACTCATACAGCGAAAATGAACTCATCGAACAACCCGCTATCAGTCTACTTGAAGGAATGGGATGGGAGACGCTAAACTGCTACAGTGAATTTGAACAAACCGAAGGAAATCCGCTCGGTAGACAAACAAAATCAGAAGTCGTCCTCACCTCTCGACTGCGACCCGCATTAGTCCAACTCAACCCCGACGCAACTGAAGATACCATTACCAAAGCGATTGAGCAACTCACTGACTCCCGCGTACTGATGAGTCCGGTCGAAGCCAACCGTGAGATATACACCCTCCTGAAAGACGGCGTAAAGGTTTCCCTTAGCGAACCAGACGATGAAGACGAAACCGTCGAAGTGCTGCAGGTGATTGACTGGGAAAACCCGGAAAACAACGATTTCTTCGCTGCCTCCCAATTCCATATTACTGGCGACATGTATACGAGACGACCAGATATAGTATGTTTCCTCAACGGGATTCCTTTAGTCTTGATGGAGTTCAAACGGATTGATGTCCACCTCAAAGCCGCTTATGACGACAACCTCCGAGACTACAAAGATACCATCCCACACCTTTTTTGGTATAACGCTTTTATTCTGCTCTCTAACGGAACAGAGAGCAAGGTAGGAAGCCTCACCGCCAGTTGGGAACATTTTGCCGAATGGAAGCGCGTTCACACTGAAGACGAGCCCTCCAAGGTCTCTTTAGAGACAATCCTGCAGGCACTGTGTGAACCGCAACGCTTCCTTGATGTCGTCGAGAACTTTATCCTATTTATGGAAGCGCAAGGCGGATTAATCAAGATTCTCGCCAAGAATCATCAATACCTCGGTGTCAACAACACGATCGAATCCTTGAAGGAGATTGAAGATAACCGAGGCAAGCTCGGTGTCTTTTGGCATACGCAGGGCAGCGGGAAAAGCATCTCGATGCTCTTTTTTGCACAGAAGGTGCTTAGAAAAGTGCGAGGACACTGGACATTCGTTGTCGTTACGGATCGCAAGGAATTGGACGACCAAATCTACAAGACCTTCGCGAGTACGAGTGGAGTCTTAACACAGCAGGAGGTGCATGCTGAAGATATAAAGCATCTCCGCCAACTTCTCAGTGGAAATCATCGCTGTATCTTTACCCTCATTCACAAGTTCCAGACGCAAGGTGGCGAGCGGCACCCCGTTCTTTCGGAGCGGTCAAACATCGTCGTCATCACCGATGAAGCGCATCGAAGTCAATACGACACACTCGCCTTGAATATGCGCACCGCACTCCCCAACGCCGCATTCGTCGCGTTTACGGGTACGCCTCTTATGGCGGGTGAAGAGAAGACAAAATCGGTCTTCGGGGACTATGTAAGTGTTTACGACTTTAAGCAGTCCATTACAGATGGCGCAACCGTGCCACTCTACTATGAAAACCGTGTGCCAACCCTGCAGTTGATAAATGAAGACTTCAACGAAGACATGGAACAGATCCTTGAGGATGCCGAACTGGATGAGGCACAAGAGGCAAAAATTGAACGCGAGTTTGGCAGAGAGTATCATCTCATTACACGAGATGAGCGATTGGAAACCATTGCCGAAGATATTGTCAACCACTTTATAGGCAGGGGTTACCAAGGGAAAGCCATGGTTATTTCAATCGACAAAGCCACCGCTGTCAAGATGTTTGACAAGGTTCAGAAACATTGGAGGGATTATGTTGGGCGTTTGAAATCAGAAGCAACCACGCGATCTGGCAAAGAGCGGGAAGTTTTAAAGGCGAGAATTCGTTACATGGAAGAGACCGATATGGCAGTCGTCGTTTCTCCGGGGCAAAACGAGATTGATGACCTCAGCCAAAAGGGAGCGGACATCAGACCCCACCGCACCCGTATGAACACGGAAGATTTAGATACCAAATTCAAGGATTCCGATGATCCTTTCCGAATTGTTTTCGTCTGTGCGATGTGGATCACAGGTTTCGATGTGCCTTCCTGTTCTACAATCTACCTTGATAAACCGCAACGGTACCACACCTTGATGCAGACTATCGCCAGAGCCAACCGCGTCTTCGGTGATAAAAACAACGGCTTAATTGTTGACTATATCGGGGTTTTCCGTTATCTTGAAAAAGCGTTGGCGATTTATGCGACCGGTGCCGATACGGAGGGAAACCAGAAACCGATTGCGGATAAATCGAAACTGGTCGAAAAGCTCAGAGAGGCAATCGCTGAAATCACCGAATTCTGTCGAGATCTCGGCATTGACTTAGATAAAGTCCAAACGGACGACGCATTTCAAAACATCGCCCAAATCAATGACGCAATGGAACGTATCCTGATTAACGATGAAATAAAAAAAGGCTATCTACAACTCGCAACGAACGTCACCAAACTATACAAAGCGATTCTACCCGATCCGGATGCACATGAATTTACCAGTACCTGTCAACTTATTAATATTATCGGACAGAAAATAAGGAATTTAACACCCTCGGCTGACATCTCCGGTGTGATGACAGGCGTTGAGGACCTACTTGACCTATCAATTGCCCCTGAAGGGTATCTGATACCACCTGACAGTTATGATAGCGAACCGATAGATTTGAGCCAAATTGACTTTGATCAGTTAAGTGAACGATTCAATACAGAACACAAACGCGTTGAGGCGGAGAGACTCAGAGGTGCAATCAACGGTAAACTCGCCGCGATGATTCGTTTCAATAGGAGTCGGATGGATTATCAACAGAAATTTGAGCAGATGATCGCGGAATACAACGCGGGTACGATTGGTGTTGATGATTTCGTTGAGGGACTTTTTAACTTCGCTGGTGAACTCCATCAGGAAGACCAACGCGCTGATGCCGAGGAATTCTCTGAAGAGGAATTGGCGGTGTTTGATATTTTGACGCAACGCGAACCTCATCTAACTGCCTCTCAGCGAGATGAAGTGAAGGGTGCTGTGAGGAAATTGCTTGAGACACTCAAGCAGGAAAAATTGGTTTTAGATTGGCGGAAACGGACGCAGTCGAAGGCTGAAGTCAGGAGTGCCATTGACATAGTGCTTGACGAGGGGTTACCCGAATGTTACACAGAAGCACTGTTCAATCAGAAATCCGGGGCGGTTTATCAGCACATCTACGATTCTTACTACGGCGAGGGGAGAAGCATCTATACGCAAAATTAAAGGCGCGATTTCAAACCGCGCCTGCATTTACTGAAAACCCTGATTTTTACCCAATCTCCTCAATCTTAATCAATCGATCATCCAAAGACACATCTGGACGCGGAAGATCACCAAAAAGCGGACGGAAGTATCCAACACCTGCGGGAGATATCTGATACCGTTCCTCATCGTAGAACCGTAAATCAAGGTCCCTTCGGACAACATGTCCAGACGCATCCCGTTTGAGTACCTGCTCTAACGGCAACAGCGTCGGTTCAATGCCGACCTCTGTTCGCGTGATAGTCGCAACACCGTTGAACATCCCGTCTGAGAGTGCTTGCACCGCCATAGCACCAGCCTTCATAGCGATGTCTCTATCCAATGGTATCGGGCTACCGCACCTCTGGAGATAACCGAGTATCAATGCCCGGAACGCCGACTCTGAAATCTCGGGAAGCAGTTTTTTCATCGTCTCGACGATAATTTCTGAACACCCTCCCGGTTTCGTATGCCCAAAAGCATCGAGTTCCGCTTGTGAAGTAATCATCAGTTCCCCAGCATCATTCCGAATCCCTTCCGACACGACAACGATGACGTTCCCTTGTGCTGCGTGTTTTTCGCGAATCGCTTCTGCCAGTTTATCCGGTTGATATGGGATTTCGGGAACAACGATAAGATCCGCCTGTCCATATGCTGCGGACAGCGTCAACCAACCCGCATCTCTCCCCATCGCTTCAACAACAATCACACGATCGTGGGAGTAGGTCGTCGTCCGCAGGTCTTGGACGTAATTGATGACTCTGTTCGCAGATGAAGGGAAGCCGGGACAGAAATAGTTCACCATCTTAGAGTAATCGACAGCATCCCCTTCAGGTGGATTGATACCCACATCGTTATCAATTGTTTTGGTGACGAACGTGGTTGTGAACTGATCGGACAGCGCGGTTCCGACCGTCAAAGTATCATCGCCACCTATCGGAATCAGTCCGCTAATATCCAGTTTTTTCAGATTACTGACCGCTTCATCTAACTTATTATCTTTGATTAGATTCGTGCGTGAACTCTTTAATAACGTTCCACCTCGGTTTTCGTCAATCAGGTCGGGTGTCAGTGTAAAGTAGCGTCCACCCTTCAAAACACCACGCCACCCTTCCATAAATCCAATCAGTTCAAAACCGAGTTCCTCGGCTTTCAGCGCGATGCCTTTGAGGGTGGCGTTAAGCGCGCTTGTATCGCCGCCCCCTGTTAGAACACCGATCTTTTTTGGCATACCAAACTCCTTTATTATACAAAATTACCTAAATATTTATTATTCCAACGTAAGTTGAGAATAAGGATATGGCTCTTGTAGGTTGGGTAGAACGGAAATCAAAGGTATCCCTTCACTAACCGATAGACCTTATTTTCCCAATAGACTGGCATCCGAAATATGCCAAGTGAAACCCAACGTATTCTCTGACAACACTATATTGTTGGGTTTCGCTATGTCTATCTTCAGGATCGGTTATTGAAACTCGCAATTCTCTGTATCACTGAAAGATTCTCGGTCTTTTACCGCTCTACCCAACCTACATGGACCCTTGCATTTTTATTATCCAACTCACGTTATTCCACTATCTATCACGGTGTGCGATAGGAGTAACCTCGGCGTTGTAATTGCTTTACAAGATAAAACTACTTAATCACTTCGAGGAGAACCGGCTTATCCAATGCGAGTGCCTTTTCAAACGTCGGCTTAAAGTCTCCTGGATCTTCGACCCGTAATCCAATCGCACCGAACGATTCCGCAAACTGCACGAAGTCCGGGTTGACCAATTCGACACCGATCCGTTTACCGAAGCGTCGGAGTTGCCCGCGTTCAATTGAGGTGTACTGGTTGTCGTTCATTACGAGCGTCACAACCGGTAGGTTATACATCACCGCGGTTGCGAAATCCGGACACGTCATTAAAAACCCACCATCACCGCTCAGCGCGACGACTTTCCGATCAGGATACGCAACCTGCGCACCGATAGCCCCGGTCAATCCGATTCCCATTGCCACGGATACACCGGAGAAGATGTAACTCCCCGGATGATAACAAGGGAAATGCTGCAGCGCACCGTAGCCAGTGATGTTAACGTCAACCGACAAGATGGCATCGTGAGGTAGTACGTCGCGCATCTCCTGAAGAATTCGGGGACGTTCAATCGCCATGAATCGTCGGCGTAATTCGCGTAGCCCTTCACCCCAACCGCCTGTGTGTTTCTCATCGCGCAGCGCGGCGTTCAATTGGCGTAAAACCAATTTCGGATTCGCACCGATACCAACAGTCGCTGGATATTCCTTATGAATCTCCTCGGGGTCCGCTTCAATATGCAACAAGGGTTGTGGAATCTTGAGGCTCCAGTTGCCAGTATCACGATAGTTAAATCGGGTGCCGACGGCAACGATGAGATCAGAGGCATCCATTGCTGCTTGGGCAACCCCGTCTCGGAAGATACCGATGGAATGCGGTGAGTCCTCCGGCACTGAACCTTTTCCGAAACCTGTCATCACGATGGGCGCGTCCAATAGCTGCGCGAACTCAAGTATCTCTGCGGTCGCACGCGTATGGTTGATACCGCCACCTGCGACAATCAATGGACGTTCCGAGGTGTTCAACAGTGCCAACGCTGCGTCTACATCTTGCGGACTCGCTGTTGTCTGGATACCGTTGTTGTATGCGGGGATTGGCAGGTCAGCCTCGGCATCCAATGCGTCTTTTGCCAGTTCAATCAGCACAGGTCCAGGTCTCCCTGAACGCAGCGCGGTAAAACTCCGATTAACGGCATCGGGAATCTGGTCTACCCGATGGATAATCTCCAGATGTTTCGTCATCGGTGTGAAAGCGGCTCTCTGATCCAACCCGTGGAAACTCTTTTTTGGATCCCTTGATGCCAAGTAGGATGGGTTCTGTCCGGTGATCCAAAGCACAGGCGAAGACGCTGTGTTTGCTTCACCTATACCGATAGAGGCGTTGTTTGAACCGGGACCCGGGACAGTCATACAGACACCCACATCGCCTGTCGCGCGCGCGTAGCCGTCCGCCATAAATGATGCGCCGCCTTCGTGCCGCGTGACGTAGTGCTGGATACTGTCTTGGTTGTTGTATAGCGATTCATAGACAGTGTCTAAATGATTCCCCGGTAAACCGAAAATGACCTTAACACCTTGTGCTTTCAAACATTCAACAAAAATATCTCCACCTGTCATAATAACTCCTTTTCTATAGTCTTGTCCCTACTCAATCTAAGCGTGTAGCATAGGCTGTTAGCCTGTGCCTTGCCTTGGGACTATAGTCTTGTCCCTACTCAGTCTATGCGGCTGAGTCGAGTGCCTTCGCTTTCTCAAAGTCAGCCTCCGCTGCTTCTTGTTGCCCTAATTTCTCCTTCACATACCCGCGATTCCGATGTGCCTTGACATGCTTTGGGTTTAACTGAATAGCGTTATCCAGATCTGCAATCGCTGCTTGATAGTGTCTCTCTGCTTCTTGTGAATTTCCGCACTCAGACTCCGATTGACCTAAGCGGTACTTTGCAAGCCCGCGATTGTTGTAAGCGGCAGTATACTTTGGATTCAACCGGATAGCCTCCGTACAATCGGCAATTGCCCCGCGCAAATGATGTTTTGCTTTTTCTGGATTCTTCCGGCGCAACTCACGTAGCCCCAGATCATTCTGCGAAATTGCCCGATTGCTGTAGACGGGAGCGTATTTCGGGTTTAACCGGATAGCCTTATCAAAACTATCCATCGCGGCTTCGTACGCGCGCCCGTCATTTTTTCCGCGTCCGTCTTTGTAGTAATCCTCTGCCAAATCTCCGTTTATCCGAGCTGCCTTCTCAAAGTCGGCTTTTGCGGCATCTTTTTCGCCGAGTGTTTCCTTTGCAAACCCACGATCGAGGTAGCTTATTGGTGTCTCCGGATAGAGTCGGATGGCAGCATCGAAATCTGCGATTGCATTGTCATAGTCACCAAGGGCAGCCCTTGCAGCCCCGCGAGTATGGTAGGCAGCACTGCTATTCTTATCTGCTGAGGCGAACTGTATAGCGGCATCACTGTCAACGACCGCGCTTTGATAGTACCATTCGGCTTCTCCGCTGTTCTCGGGTTGGGTTACAATTTGCCCGAGAAGATATTTTATCCAGCCTCGGACATTATAGGCTGAGGCATACTTTGGATCCCACTCGATGCAGCGCGTTAAGTCAGCGATCGCCGCGTGATAATGCCTTCGAGCTGCTGCTATATCCCCGTGTTCTACCTTGGATCCGCCACTTCGCATCTTTGCGGTTGCGCGGGCGTAAATTGCCTTTGAGTTGTCTAACCATCGTAAAGGGATCAGAAATAGTTGCGCGAACATTCGCTTCCTGAAAGCCCGAAAAGTTGGCAGAGAATAATTCGTTGACATGAGTCGATAAGCCTTCACCCGGTCCATAAGGAGTGCTATACCGTCAAGCGAGTCAAACTGCTTATAGTTCCCCTTAGTATTCAGCATTACCAATTTAGATTGCGTCTCACCACGGGCTGTATAGGCATTAGGTATATCCGGGTTAAGATTGATAGCCGTATTATAGGCAGCAAGGGCACCTTCAAAATCCTCTCCTGCTTGATGCGCTATGCCCTTTTGATATTCAAAATAGGCACGTATTCGCGGGCGGTTTTGCCATTCCGCTAAAGGCTGAACTTTCGTCCGTTCTGCCGCCGTGAGCAATGCTTTGAGCGCGTTTGAAGGGACAGCATACCCCTTACCCTTACCGGGTTTGAAGCTGCCCCGCGAAAGCACGGCTATGACTTCGCCTGTGTTGTTTAGCACCGGGCACCCACTCCACCCTGGTCCTGCAGCAGGTATGTGTAACCGAAGCCATTTATCCTTTTTCTCAATACGCCGGACTATAGCCGCTGCGTTGTTTCCCTTGTCCCCGTCGTAGCCGATGGCACAAATGCGCGCTTTTTTTTCTACAGTCTCACTGTTGCCAAGGGAGAAAGGGATCTCCTCTTCCGAAACTTTTAGAACAGCGAGATCGTTCTTTTCATCAAACGCTGTGATGCCTTCAATTGTGTACGCGGCTCCTGTGTCAACATGCTTTGCGGCAACGCTCATGGCACCTTCTAAAATGTGAAAACTCGTCGCAATTTGATCACGCGCCACAAAGAAGCCACTACAATTACTAACGGTAACTTCGTATTTGTTGCTGTCAATATACTTCCCAAAAACCTCCACCTCCAAAATCACCAGGGTACCTTGAATTTTTGGGGCATGGTGCTGGCGTGAGTCCTTTTTTTTCATGTCATAAAGCACCTATTCTTTAACTCAAGTTGCTACTAACAAGTTTCGCACATTTCAGAAAGGGTTTTCGCCTCTTTCCCCACCCCGTAGGGGTGTAATGTCTATAGAAAATGGCGTATTTACGCGATAGCACTCCGTAGGAGTGCTATGTCTATAAGAGGTGGCAACTTGCGTTATTCTTTAACTAAACTTTGGACAATTTTAAGAATTCTCATGTTTAGATCAAGACTGATAGAAATACCTGAGTCCCCTATAAGATTTGCGCTATAAATGCCGCCCCGCTGGGGCTAAAGAAGTAGGGGGGCTGTGTTTCTATAGACATATCGCCCCGCTGGGGCTGCGCTTCCTTCTGTTTAGACTCTTTTCTCTGAGTTATCGGTGTGTGCCAAACTCACAGGAAAATAGAGAACACTTTGAAAACTCAACTCGCACGCGACACGAATTGTCCAAACTTTAGTATTCTTTAGGAATTTGCCAAAATTTACGAGACCACAAAAAGCCTTGCCTGCCTCGGTGCAAATGTACAGTTCAGATATGTTTTTCCATCGGCGTGCCAGAACTCGATGCTCTCTCTGACATTCTTAGGTAGATCCCACGCCGCGAGATGGGATGCCTTCCGGTGGACCTCAATTAAAGTATCAATCGGTTCAGGACCTGTATGGAAAAAATAAAAAAGTTCAGATTCCTCCGCCACCCGATGGTGTATTTGAACGATGTTCGTCGCTTCGTTTTTAGGTTTTAGATACACGGATACAGTAGGACGCACCCATTTTCGGAGGCATTTTCCGAGTTTCACCTTTTTCTCATCGGGTGGACCGCGGAGAATAGTCGTACGCCGTCCATAGATGAGTTGCTCCAGCGGATACGGCTCTAATCCAATCCTTCCGTTGAGCAGATACGGTATCGGTTCGTCTGCTATCAATCTCCCTTTCGCTTTTGTGAATGCCCTTAGGCACTTGACGCTTTCCTCTTGGAGAGATATGCAACTTGGAAGTAGAACAACGCTATAGATGTTCTCGGTGCCTATCCTGTCATTGAAAAGACTAACTCCACCCCTTCTACTGCCGCGTCCTCTTGTGCTTACAATTTCTGCTGCGCTCAGTTCCTGCTCCGAGACAATCCTGAAATCGTATCCCAATTCCCAGACACTTTGGCACAACCATCCCCACGCTTTCGTTAATCCATTCCACTGTTTCTCATCGGGTTTCGTCCAAAGGCTCTGTGTCGGTGCCACCATCAGGAGAGGTCTCTTCGGATAACCGTGTGATAACCTTTCAGTTATAGAGGTAGATTCCAGTATCGCAACACGGTCTCTGTTTATCCACAGATTAAAACCGAGACTTGCCTCTTCCAGCACTGTCTTTCTATCCGTTTTATCAGTTTCCTTCCGTGAAATACCCGCATATTGTGTGTCGCTGCAGGCCCACTTTGCGACGACGAATCGTTTGGGTGTATCTATTTCCGTGGTCTTTAGAATCGGACAATCCACGTGTGCCAACATTGCGCTGAGTTCAAACTCCAACGTCTTTGCGCTCGTAGGAAGGCTTAAGGCAAATTGTAGTCCCTCCTGATGACAGAAATCGCGGATACCACCAAGAAAGCAGGTTGCAAATCGCGTCGTCAGTTCACGCCAAAACGTGTTCCTGACCGCTGCTGAGTTGTAGGTTTCATAGAACACTAAAGGGAGATATTTTGTGAGTGTCTCCCTAATCGTGCTTGACAGCTTAGGACTCCACGGGACCGACGATGTTTTTCCGCCCAAGACGCTTGCGAGTGAAAGAAACCTTGGTAATTCACAGGTGAAACCGACGAGATGTTTTTTGCCATGAGCCTTTAAATAACCTGCCAGTACACGTTCCACGAACCTTGAAACGCCGGTATCACTTAAAAGATCCGCTGCCGCGCCTTCCGTCTGGTAGATATTAATCACTGTTCGCCCGCGGAGCCGTTCAGCAATTGTGAGATCACCAGCGACACATTTTTGGACGTAGTCGCTGATGTTATAGCAGGGAGCCTCCGCTTGCGGTTCCGCGATTAAGTAGTGCTGTCCGAGTTCTGGGCTGTGCTGTAGGTAGGACTGCCGAAGTCTTGCTTGGATCGCTGCCGTGGGTTCAGCATCGCCAAAGGAATATTCTACAGCGTTCAACCGATACCGAGTTTCCAGTAAGCCAGACGGTAGCGCAAGCCATGCGCGCTCGCCTCGCCGCAGCAACCGGGTTAATTCTGCCCGATGTGCCGTTGCTTCGTGTTCGCTCCGCCACGATAGAATACTGCCCGCGTCAAAAGAATCCGTCTGCACAACTATCCGCTCCCAGTTATAAACCCAAAAGATTTGCAACGCTTAGCGTTCTATGATATACTTTTAACACCAGCAGAAGGGTAAAGGTTCGCGAGTTTTCACCACTATTTTGTGTTAAGAGTTTAGCACACCTTGAGAATTCGTGCAATCAAAAGTTTTCTTGTGAGGGATAGACATGAACATACTGGAAAATCTCATCTCAGCATTTTCTGTGCTTCGTGGGAGCAAACTCCGCACGATTCTCACGCTTTTGGGGATTACCATTGGCATTGCGGGTGTGATCGCGATGATGTCTTTCGGCGCAGGTGCCGAGAAGCTCCTTATGTCCGAGATCAACAATATCGGTGGTCCGAGTATGTTCGGTGTTTATCGCCCCGGATATGTCCGAAAGAACAACCGTTGGCAACGCAACAACAGCCCACATCATTTAGAGATGAAAGACCTTCGCGACGTTCTGGCGGAATGTCCCTCTGTTGAAGTCGCCACTGTTGAAGGCAGCTACTACATCAGTCTCGGCGTTGACGGGAAATTTCAGAAAACCTATCTCCGCGCAACGACAAAGGAATACCAAGACGTTCGCGAATGGCAGACACAATACGGCAGATTCCTCGCTGACACTGACATGGACACTTGGACAAAAGTCTGTGTCATCGGTTCAAAGATTTGGAAAGAGCAGTTTAAAGGACAGGATCCTATCGGTAAGGAAGTCATCATCAATAATCATGGAAACAACAAGCGTTTTACTGTTATTGGGATCATGGAGAGCCGAGGGGATGGGTTAGAGCGCGGAAAGAGCGACGACAATATGCTATTTATTCCCATTACGACCGCACAAAAACGGTTTTGGGGACACGATCACGTTGGACATATCATGGTGCGCGCCAAGAGTCCGCTTTTAGTCGATCAAGCGTTGAAAGAGGTAAAGACTATTATTATGCGCAACCACGGTGGTGACGAGACGTTTTTCCGAACGTGGTCGGCGAAAAAGGGAATCGAACATGCGAAAAGAATGATTTTTATTGTAGAATCGGTACTCGTCATTATTGCGTCTGTTGCGTTGATTGTTGCGGGTATCGGTATTCTGAATATCATGCTCGTCTCGGTGACGGAGCGGATACCTGAAATCGGACTCCGAAAAGCGGTCGGTGCGAAGAGTTTTAACATCCGTTTGCAATTCCTCACGGAATCTGTGTTGTTGTGTCTGATTGGAAGTCTACTGGGCATTGCGTTCGGTGCTGTGGTTGGGAAAGGCTTCGCGTGGGTGGTTGCTCAATTCATTCCAGAGCTTGCTTGGCCCTCTGTGCTTACACTGGAGGCTATCTCCATCTCTGTCGGAGCGGGGGCAGCTGTAGGTATCTTCTTTGGATATTATCCCGCCAGCCAAGCCGCGAAAATGACCCCCATTGATGCCATACGCCATACATAACAGGGAGCGAAAGTGCAAATCTTAGAGAATCTCATCTCAGCATTTTCTGTGCTTCGTGCGAGTAAACTCCGCACGATCCTCACACTCTTAGGGATTACAATCGGTATTGCGGGTGTGATAGCGATGATGTCTTTCGGCGCAGGTGCTGAAAAACTCATGATGGCACAAATTGAAAATATCGGTGGTCCGAGTATGTTCGGTGTTTATCGCCCCGGATATGTCCGAAAGAACAATCGTTGGCAACGCAACAACAGCCCACATTTCTTAGAGATGCGCGACCTGCACGACATTCTGGCGGACTGCCCCTCTGTTGAAGTTGCTACTGTTGAAAGAAGTCATCCGATTGACTTTGAAGTTGAGGGTAAGCACCGACAGACCTACCTCCGCGCAACAACAAAGGAATACCAAGCCGTCCGACGATGGCAGACTGAATACGGTAGATTTCTCGCCGATACCGATATGGACCTCTGGAATAAGGTTTGTGTCATCGGTGCAAGAGTCTGGAAAGAGCAATTTAAAGGGCAGAATCCAATCGGCGAGGAGGTCAGCATTAACAATAGACGCTTTACCGTTATTGGTATTATGGAGAGCCGTGGCGATGGGTTAGAACAGGGTAGAAGTGACGACAATATGATCTTCATCCCGATTACGACTGCACAAACCCGCTTTGGTGGACGGAATCGGGTCGGTGCTATTATGGCACGTGCCAAGAGCATCGATTTAGTTGAGCAAGCAATCAAAGAGGTGAAGACCGTTATTATGCGCAACCACGGCGGTGACGAGACGTTTTTCCGAACATGGAACGCGAAAAAAGGAATTGAAGGCGGAAAAAGGATGATTTTTATTATAGAATCAGTGCTCGTTGTCATTGCGTCTGTTGCGTTGATTGTTGCAGGTATCGGTATTCTGAATATTATGCTTGTCTCGGTGACAGAACGAATCCCGGAGATCGGATTGCGAAAGGCGGTCGGCGCGAAAAGTCTTGACATCCGTTTACAGTTCCTCACGGAATCCGTGTTATTGTGTCTGATTGGAAGTCTACTCGGTATTGCGTTTGGTGCTGTGGTCGGGAAAGGCTTCGCCTGGGCGGTGAGTCAATTCTTTAATGAGCTTGCCTGGCCCTCTGTTATTACACCAGAAGCAGTGCTAATCTCAGTTGGTGCGGGCGCAGCCATCGGTATCTTTTTCGGTTACTATCCCGCCAGCCAAGCTGCAAAAATGACACCGATTGATGCTATTCGGCATACATAAACACTGAGAATACCAAATTTGGGAGGAGGCAACTGATGCTTAATACGCAAACACCCCCTGAAACTATGCAAGAGATGCCCGCACACAAAAGCCCAATGACACTGGAGGAATTTCTCGAAAACGACTTTGAGGGGTATGAATATGTAAAAGGAGAATTAGTTGCAATGCCACCGCCATCAATGGAGCACGGTGAAATCAGTATCAATATTATCCGCTATTTAGATCGGCATGTTTATAAGCATCAATTAGGACGTTTGTACACTGCCGAAACGACTTTTCAATTGGATGACAGGTTGGTGAAGCCGGATATAGCATTTGTGTCAACGGAACGGCTGCCGGAAAACAGACGTAAAGGATCGCCTGTTCCGCCAGATCTTGCTATTGAGATAGTCTCCCCGACAGATAAACAGTACGATGTTACCGAAAAGGCGTTCGCCTATCTGAAGGCAGGGACGCGCCTCGTCTGGGTGATTGAACCCGTCGCGAAAACGGTGATGGTTTACCGTTCTGAAACAGATTTCACGCTGCTTACAAGTGAAGATACCTTGACAGGCGAGGATGTCGTCGAAGGATTTACATGTTCTGTCGCGCAACTCTTTGAATAGGTTTTTTGGTTTGATTGGGCTTTATCATAATTTGCCGTATACACTTTGGACAAATACAATGTGTTGGGTTTCACTCGTATTTAGCTATTTCAGGCTCCTTGGTGGACTTGAAAAATCATCTACTCTACGCAATGTTTAGTCCATTTCCGTTCAACCCAACCTACGAGCCGGCGATCTGACATAAATCCATGCCACAAACACCCCACGCCCCTCCTACCGAAGGCATCAAATACATCGGTTCCAAGCTGAAACTCATCCCACACGTTCTACAACTCATCAAAAAAGTCAACGCCAAAACAATCCTTGACGGTTTCTCAGGTACAACCCGCGTCTCACAGGCACTCGCCAAACTTGGCTATACCGTTATCAGCAACGACATTGCGCCATGGTCAGCGGTTTTAGGTACGTGCTACCTTCTCAACACGAAACCGAGAGAAGCATATCAACCCCTCATTGATCATCTGAACGCCGTACCTCCTATTGATGGCTGGTTCACGGAACATTACGGCGGACACGCCAACGGCGGCTGTGCTGTCCAAGCGGACGGTCTTAAGAAACCGTGGCAACTCCACAACACCCGCAAATTAGACGCGATTCGACAGGAGATCGAAATCCTCAACCTTGATCCAGTCGAAAAAGCGGTGGCACTCACAAGTTTGATGCTGGCACTCGATCGCGTTGACAGCACGATCGGTCACTTTTCTGCGTATCTCAAAGCGTGGGCACCTCGTGCTTATAAGGAATTGGTGCTTGAGGTGCCGGAAGTTTTCACGTCGGAAGGCAAACATCAGGTTTATCAAACCGACATCTTTGAACTCGTGCCGCGTGTTTCCGTTGATCTCGCCTACTTCGATCCACCCTACGGTTCAAACAACGAGAAGATGCCACCCTCGCGCGTCAGATATGCCGCCTACTACCACCTCTGGAAAAGCGTTGTCCTTTTCGACAAACCCATGCTTTTCGGCAAAGCGAAACGGAGAGAAGATACATCAGACCGCCTCGCCGCGTCTGTATTCGAGGAATTCCGCCGCAACGATGACGGATGTTTCATCGCCGTTGAAGCCATTGCGCGGTTAATCCAAGAGACACAAGCGCGTTGGATACTGCTGTCCTACAGTTCCGGCGGTCGCGCAACTGCTGAGCAACTTAACGAAGTCATGCAAAATAACGGAAAACTCCTCGCTGTCCTTGAGCTTGACTACAAAAGGAACGTCATGGCGGGTATGAGATGGACGGACGAATGGACAAACGCAGCCGAAAAACCGAACCGAGAATTCCTTTTCCTTCTTGAGAAAAATTAAACTTACAAGTAGATGTAGGTTAGGTTGAGCGGTAAATGACCAAACACCATACAATTTACTTACAGAGAGTACCTATTTTCCATGAACCAGCCGTATAGATAAAGATAGCGAAACCCAACAATCCAAACTACAGAAAATCGTTGGGTTTCACTCGTGTTCTGGTGATTTCAGGGACTTGGTGAACTTGAAATTCCTTTTTTCTATGAGGTTTTCATTAAGATTCCGTTCAACCCAACCTACGGACTTAAGAAAAATTAAATTCACAGTTTAAGGGGTTGCGAAGTATCCTTGCAAAATGCTTTAACTCTGGGATGCTCCAGCACTTCTGGATTCAGCATGTATGCCGGTGCCCGTCCTTGAATCGCGTCTGTAACTTGCCCAATCGTCCGAAGATCCAACCGAATACCAGATTCAACAGTCATGCCAGCGTTGTGATTCGTACAGATGATGCGTGGATGGTCTTTGTGGATCGCTCGCGGTCCGTTAACCGGATCGTCCACGACATAATACCAGAGTCGGTTTTCACTGACGGCTCGATTGGCGGCTTCATCGTCAACGAGGTTCCCGCGCGATGGATTGATGAGGGATGCGTGCGGTTTCATGGCGCAGAATTCCTCATAACCGACAACAGTATCCGCGCCCGATAGGTGTAGCGAGACAGTATCACTCTCTTCAAAGAGTTCCAAGGGTGTATCAACAGCCTCCGCACCGAATTCCGCTGCGACTTCAGCGATGTCCGGACGAACATCGCAAACTAAGAGCCGTCCTTGCTCACCGAGGAGCAGACGCGCACGCCGTGCAACCTCTTGCCCAATCCGACCAAATCCGTACAGACCGAGCGTAGAACCCATTACCTCGTGCGTCTTGATAAGTCCGAAATTCCCGCTGTGGGAGGCTCTATTGAGCGTGTAAACCCGTTTCATAGTCGCGAACCACTGGGCAATCGCATATTCAGCAACGGTTACCATGTGTTCAGGCGCAATCGTAACAATGACTCCGTATTCGGTCGCCAAGTCTACGTTAACAGTTTCGTATCCGACACCCCAACGCGCAATAATTCGGAGGGATTCCGCCGCTTGATAGAAACTTTCATGAAAGGGCACGCCGCTTGCGATCACGCCGATAACACCATCAGCGTGTTCCGCAGTCAGTTCTCGCGGATGAATGCTCAACTCACCCAGTTGCTCCAAATCTGCCAACGCTGCTCGGCGTTCCGCAGTATCAAACTCGGTATTTTCAAAAACATGAGAGAGTAAAATTTTTTTCATAGATTTATCCGTTTAACGGCTGATACGCACGCCCCCTGCCTGCATTGCTTTTTCCGCTTCTTCTGCTGTCGCCCAATTAAAGTCACCGGGGAACGTATGCGCCAAGGCGGAATACCCACCTGCGAAATCGACGGCTTCCTGCGGTGATTTTCCGTTCAAAAGGCTATAGATGAGTCCCGATGAGAAACTATCACCACCACCCACTCGGTCTACGAGTTCCAAATCCTCATAGATACGGGACAGGTAAAATTCTTCGCCATCAAACAGGAGTGTTCGCCAATCGTTCAACCAACCCGTTTTGGCATCACGCAGCGTTGTGCCGATCATTTCAACGTTTGGGAAAGCGTCCTTGACCCGCTCTGCAACCGCCTTGTAACTCTCAGGTTCAAGGCTGCTGTACGCCTCAGTTGTTCCTTCCGCTGCGAAACCGAGGGATTTCTCAAAATCCTCTTCATTCCCGATAAGAACAGAGACATGCTCCATCATCGGTCGGTTCGCTGCTTGTGCTTCCTCAGCACTCCACAATTTGGAGCGGAAGTTCAGATCGTAACTTGTTTTAACGCCTGCTGCGCGTGCCGCTTTGAGTGCTTCCGCCGAGACTGCCGCCGCAGACGCTGACAACGCAGGTGTAATCCCACTCAGGTGAAACCAACGGGCATTGCTGAAAATGGATGCCCAATCGATCTCTCCGACCTGCACGTTGGAAATCGCAGAATAACCGCGATCATAAGTAACACTGCTTGCCCGCGGTCCCGCTCCCATTTCGAGGTGATAAAACCCGTTCCGCTCAAAGCCAACGCCATCGAAATCCACCCAGACGATGTTCGACATATCTACGCCGAGTTCACGTCCCTTGTTACGGATATAGCGTCCTGACCAGTTATCCACAAGCCGTGATACCCATGCCGTCCGCAATCCAAGTTGCGCTGCATTGACGGCGACGTTCATCTCTGCACCGCCTGCTGTGATTGCCAACGATGATACCTGTTCAAGCCGCATATACTCCGGAGCGGTGAGTCGGATCATCGCTTCCCCAAATGTTACTAAATCGTACATAGTTCATTCTCCCGTTTCGGTGTCTATTTTGTTTCTGTTCTGGGATTCGTGATAGAGGTTTTCAATACACTGTCCACAGAAACAGTAAACTCTACCGTATCCGCCGATCTCTTTTTCAAGCAATTCGCTCATCATAAATTCGTTTTGGCAGACCGCGCAGACTTCCAAAAGATCTTCCGGTTCAGTCGGTTCTACGCTGGATTTCCGCCGGGACATAAAGTGCAGGATTAACCAAACGGCGATAGGTGTAATAATTACAAAAATAGCGAATAGCATTTCAGGTTTTCCTCATAACGACACAAAGTAACGAATGTTCCTGTTAATATAGCGGATAGTTGGGAAGATGTCAACGGAAATTCGTTTGATTAATCAACGGCTTCTGTGCTAAAATACAGGTGTTGGCACTCAGAACAAGTCAATGCAAAGCGGTTTTCTAATAATGGAGCACACTATCTATATATGCGTAAAATAGCACACGTAGACGTTTATCCCACTGCTGTCGGGATGAAAGACATCTTTAATATCGGGACGGGATTTGTCGGGGATACCAGTGCTGCAGGCGATCACGTCTTCGTTAAAATTACAACGGACGATGGCTACGTCGGTTGGGGAGAGCAACGTGCACTCCCTTCGTGGAGCTACGAGACGACCGAATCCATCACGACCACCCTTCGACATTACATCGCACCGCTGCTACTCGGACGCAATCCTTTGGATCTCAATCAGATCCATCACGCCATCTATGACGCATTGAAACCCGCCGTCAGCAACGGACACCCGTTTGCGAAAGCTGCAGTGGACATCGCCTTGCATGACCTCAATGGACGCATCCTTGATGTACCGGTACATGCCCTCTTCGGTGGCAAACGGCACGATGCACTCCCTCTCTGTTATGCCTTGAGTATTGATACACCCGAAATAATGGGGTTGAAGGCGAAGGCTTTGGCACCCTGTTCCTGCTTCAAAGTGAAAGTCGCAGGTGTTCCAGCTGAGGATGAAGAACGCTTACGCGCAGTGCACGAAACCATGCCAGATGCCAAACTCTGGATCGATGCGAATCAGTCCTATACGCCATCGAATGCCCTTGAATTGCTAAAGCGAGTTGCGGATATTCGCGAGATTTACTGCATGGAGCAGCCCGTGGCGAGTCAAGATTGGTTCGGCATGAAGCGGGTACGCGAGGATGCACCGATTCCAATCGCCATTGACGAAGGTTGTTTTACATACTTCGACTTGGCAAAGATCGCCCGTTTGGAATGTGCAGATGCTGTTGTCTTGAAGGTGTGTAAATCTGGTGGGTTAGCGGAATGCCTTAAGAGTGTTCACGTTGCCGAAGCCAATTCGCTTGAACTGCTCGGCAGCGGTTTGACAGAAGCGGGGATCGGCTTCATCGCCAGCGTCCATCTGTTTTCAACTTTGGATTTGGTTCTCCCCGCTGAACTCAATGCCCCCGCTTTTCTGGCAACTATGGCGGTGAGTGGTGTCGAAATCCACGATCATGTTGTAACGGTGCCGGAGGGTCCAGGGCTCGGCGTTACGCCTGATGAAGACTACATCAACGAGAATCTGCTTGATGTCGAGAGTTCTTGAGCAGAATAAGAATCTCTATGAGAATTGCGATAACAAGTGCGACAGCACAGAGTAGGTAAGGACTCTGCGTACCCAACGATGAGTCCGCTGAGATACCGCCAAGGAACGGACCTAACAGGATTCCAACACCTAATATTGCTTCGTGCCACCCGCTCTTATTCCCCTTATCCGCATGTCGGTCCAGCCCATAGTAGAGGCTACTGAAGTAAGTAAACGCTACAGATACACCGATAACCGCAAAAGCGAAACCCCAGAGAATTATATGCTGTACCAACCCTATGCTGAGGAAGCTGAGAATTGCCAGCAGTTGAATAATCAGTAGCGGGCTAAAACGATAGTGCCACCGCGTTGAGTAACCGGTCCCAAGGATGACGAACGCCAGCGTTTGAACGCCACCGAGTATCAGCATCAAATTTCCGTATACTGCCGGGCGTATTCCCATCTCCAACGTAAGTTTCGGGGTAAGTTGGCGGAGCACACCGAGCGCGAACCATGAGACAAAATTCGCACAACGAGCCAGATGGAGATACGTCATCCGAACGGGTAGAGATGGATACAGTATCTCAGGTGATTCTGAGTCGGATTCATCTGTGTGGTCAGTTACATTTGATAAGTCGGGTTTGGCAATACGGGAAGCCGAAATTGTTACTAAGGTGAGTATGGCGAAAATACCGGCAAGATAGAAAGGTCTAAACGGATTTGCTTCGTCGTACAGATAACTCGAGAACGCCGGACCTAAGGTCATGCCGATGCTCCAGAATAGGTTGAAGAGCATAATCCGGTGGATTAATTCACCTTCGCCTTCTTGTTCGGCGAGCCATGCCTCGTAAGCGGGAAAGAAGAGTGCCATACTGATGCCGATTCCCGGAAAAACACTCATCAGATGTCCGCTATTTCGGCATAGGGCAAGCGCAATGCTGACGACACTAAGTAGCAGACACCCGGCGTAAAGGATATACCGACGCTCTATCCGATCTGAGAGTTTACCAAGTGGGATAGCGAGCAGCGCGAAAAACCCTGTGCTTACCGCCATCAACACGCCAAGAAACGTTGTCGAAAGCCCTAAATAACTGGTATAAAAAGAAGTATTTGTTAGGACATTGCTAAAGGCAAAGTCAATCAATAGGACGGGTAGATAAACGGTGAGCAGTTGGATCGGTTTTAGGCGCATTAAGGCATCGGGGTTAAAAACCCCTCCTACGTTATGTCAGGGAACAAACCCACCCACCGCCGCTGGCGAGGATTGTATCCTCGCACCTGTGTTGATGTATAAATAATCGCACTTAGTAGATTTGGGATTAGTTAATTTTATTTTCACATTATTTCTGGTTTTAAAACTTGACATTTTTTCATAGAAATTGTATAATTACCATAACGTCATTAGGTAGGGAATGTCATCTGCTCCGCTTGGGGCAGTCCCTACCAGCCGAATGACATCGGGAATGACATTGTGTGGCAAGATGGCGAATCCCAGTAATCTACTTATGACGTTTCATGCGAAAACTCATACATCATTTTCTTTCACCTAAAAACAGCATCAACCGATGGGAATACTGGACATCGCATCTATTTCTGGTTCTCTGTTATGTCTGCCTCGTTTTTGGCATACGCCTCATTTCAGAGTCCGTTGATGTTAAGTATTCGGATGCACTCTTTGTGCTTGTTGTGCTTGGCACGCTGTTGCTGATTTACAGTTCGCTGTGTCTACACTGCAAACGGCTGGAGGACATCCAGCAGGCAGGGCGAAGTTATTTAAAGTTCCGGGAGTTTCTTAAGCCTATTACATTTCGTCCCGATTTAGGATGTCTTTGGTTTGTGTTGCGATCATTTTATTTTATGTTCTGTCTTGTGATTTTATTTAGTTTTCCGTATTATATCATTTATGTCTGCGCTTTCAGAGCGGGTCAAAAATAAACAGCAAGGGGTTCTACTCCCCTCAACCTATAAGGAACTATAATGAACAAACAAGAACGTATAGATAAAGTGAATACTTTTCATGAAAAACTTGCTGAACTCTCCCGAATCCAGCTTACTTGGATAATTTCCATGCAAAATTCTTCGTTTAAACCTATACCAGACCGCGTACTTTCGCTTCTTGAAGAATTACATGATCTTGTAGTTGACATAAGAACATTTGATACACAGCAGCAAGAAGTGGATTGACTTTCTCTCTTTTAGCAATTTCTTCTTCAGAGAAATTAATTGCATCTTTAAAAGGAAGCAATCCCATGTCTTCTACTGTCTGATCTACTATGACTTTTTCACTCATTGAAAATACTCCTTGGGGACTCCAGTCCCCTCCAACCTATAAGGAACTCACTATGTTTATCAACATTTCTAACGAAAACGAAAAAGTTGTCGCACTCAACTTGAATGCTTGTGATTCTATTGAGATACATGAGGAACGTAAGGATTTTTTCATACTTAGATTGTCAAAGCAATTTGAGCCACCTATAACTGTGAAAGTAACTATTCAGTCGTATTCAAGTTATGAGGAAGCTTTTGCTGACTTTGAGTCTCTGATGAAGGCTCTGGCTTCTGAAAAACAGGTATGGTCTCCTCAACAATAACTCTCGTCCCCGGTTTTCCTATGTTAATATCATCGGATTTTGTCTGATATTCCGTAGTTTATTCACTCATTGAAAATACCCTCTACCAACTTCGCAAAGACGTTATCTTCGTTGCGAGAGTTGTATTTATAGCATGCCTCTGCGAGATACAGGGGAGTGTATTTTGTTCATATTTTCATACTTCCATTGATAAATTTCCAAAATATAGTTTCAAGGTGTCTATTGTTATACACATAACACCTTTCAGCGACATACAAAGGCGTGTAACCTGCAGTGTAGTGGTGGTGTTGTCCATACCAAGCCCGTTTGAGTAGCGACCAAAAGCCCTCTATCGTGTTTGTATGTGTATCACCGTCTACGTACTGCTCTTGGTGATTAACAACATGGTGCTTCAAATCGTTACTTAGAGCGTTATAAGCGTGATATTCGTCCGTCATAAGTTCGGACTCTTTGGTATTCACCACACGCCTTATGAATTCCAGTATATCACGACCGGTTAATCCTTTCGCAACTTCCGCCACAACTTGCCCGCCCCGTTCAACAGCCCCGATAACAGCCGTTTTAGGCGTGCCACGTCCGCGTGGTACGGGTTCTCTGTCTTCCTTTTTATTTGCATGGCGAGGTCTGCCACCGATATAGGTTTCGTCTGCCTCTATTATGCCTTGTAGCACGATAGGATTGGTTTTGTTCGCCATTTCAGCACGGAGACGAACCTGAATAAACCATGCTGTCTTCTGGTTAAGGTCTAAATCACGAGCGAGTTGGCAACTGGATAATGACTTCTTCGCATTGAGAATAAGAGAGATTGCGAGAAACCATTTTTGAAGCGGGATTTTTGTGCCATGAAATACTGTGCCACAAGTAACCTTGAACGAAGTATTACAATCATGGCAGTTATAGCGTCTCACACGCCCTACACCGTATTCTTTCTTACGAACCACGTCCTTACTCACACATTTCGGACAAACAGGTGTTCCACGCCAACGTATACGCTCCAAATGAGCGATACAAGCTTCCTGATCCGGGAAGCGTTCAAACACTTCAATTAAATTCACGCGAACCCCTTTTGGATTACTCCAAAAAAAGTTGCATTAACCTTCATGATATGTTACCATGTAAATATCTACTATAGGAAGTTAACACAACTGTTGATTTTCTGTATAAGATAGGGGAGTGACCGCTCCCCTATTAACTCCCTAATATTATAGCATATTTCCACAAACAAATCAAGCAAAAAGTCAATAAATACGTGGGTTTAAAGGCGATTTCCAAAATTATTTTTCAATCCCGAATCTACTAAATGCGTAAATAATTACGGACTTTACTATAAGGCATCGGGATTGGAAACTCCTCCTACGTTATGGCATCACAATCTCTGCATCGATTATATGATAACCTGTCGCGCCAACGGGTTCCACTTCAATTCCGATTTCGTCTTGCGTGACACCGTTGTTGCCGGTGGCTCTCGCATAGATTTCAACAGGCTCCACTTGTTCGGGGACCTGCCACTCCCATTTCCAGAGCACCCACGCAAGTGGCGTGTCCTTCGCCCAAATTTCCGCCTCTTCCCATGTCTGTCCGTAGTCGATACTAACTTCTACTTTCTTAATACCGCCGTGGTTGCCTGCATCAAACGCCGCACCGCTCACTGTGTAAACCTTGCCGCCCGGAATCTCCTCTCCTTCACTCGGTGTTCCAATCATTGTGGCGAGTTTCACGTTCGCGATTGGATCCCAACCCCGTTTTTCCCAATAACTTTCATGTTCCTTCGCCAACTGGATATTGATTATCCATTTTGGGTTTTTCGTGCCGTAATGGCCCGGATTAAGCAATCGGACAGGGAAGCCGTGTTCAGTTGGAAGTGGTTCACCGTTCATCTCATAAGCGAGGAGCGTCTCTTCCCGCATCGCTTTTTCCAATGGAATCGCTGTGTGGTAGTTGTCTGCGCAGCGGAAAACGACCACTTTTGCTTCAGGTTTCGGATTGACTTTCTCAAGCAGCTCGCGCAGCCGAACGCCTTTCCACACCGCATTGCTCATCTGTTCCGTGCCGATCGGGTCGCCGATACACTTCAGGGTTCGCATCGCCGTGACGGACTCCATCGCGGTGATGTCTTCAAGTCGCAGCGGTGACATCCGTTTTTCGGTGAGACCGGTGATTGGTAATCGCCATGTCGCTGCGTCAAGTTCAACAGGGTCGCCGATCTGGAGGATATAGAAGTCGGCATTCGGGGTTATCAGTGTGCGCGGCTTAAGTTGTAGCACTACTGCCGCGTCTGCTTCCAATTGAAGGGGCAACACCATTCCCGCCGCACTAATCGCGCTTAGTTTGATGAACGTTCGTCTCTTCATATTTTTAATTTTCCTTGCGGTTCGGTCAGCTGGGTTTGAGGTCTTCGTGTCCCTCTCCGTATATCCGCTTTCCACTTCGTTTCAAGCTGCGTGTGCTTCTGAAAAGCGAGTTATAATATACCGCCTGCCTCTTTGCTGACTGCTGACTGCTATTTCTCCTTGCGTCTTTTTCTACTGCGCATTCGCATCGTAATTTTTACAACACCTCTCACCATAATTACCACCCCACCGCACATAAATAGGGGTAATCCCCATTTCCAATGAAAGAAAAAGTAAGCGATAAAACTGACAGACATCAAAGCGATAAAGGTATTTAAAAGTGTTTTGTTTTCATACCATTTTTGCATTTTACACCAGGTGACAGATTCCCATGTTTGCCTGCTTTCACTTCACGCTTTTTGGGATACCATGCTTGAAAGGATCCCTAAAATTTTGTCGCATTGTCCAATCGCATAGACACGCATGTCAATGTATAGTTTTTGTCCCTCCAATTTGAGAAAGAGCCAATCTGTACCTGAGGTCGTAACGCCATAAACACAACGGATGTTATTCTCTTTTTCCTTATTAAAGCATTGTGCAGCGAGCATTTCAGCAACACATTGCCCTAACCCGAGCTTCACGTCGGCGTTTTTTGCTTCAACAAGCACGATAACAGGTGCCTCTAAATAAAACTGTTCTGGCGACAGACTTACCAAAAAATCACAGACCCCGGTTAATCCACTTTCAACATCAACACTAAAATCAATCCCTGAAAAGAGACTAATGCGCTGCTCAAACTGCTCGCGGAGTTCTATAAGCACATTAGCAACTATCATCTCTGACTTTGCCTTCTCTGTGCCTATTGCTACAGCTAAAGGTACATTTCTCGACAACGCAGTCATAAGATGGTCACTCGGATTCACCGGTGCTATTGCGGAAAAGGTACCCGCTGATTCAACCGTTTCTAACCCGAATGTTGTTCGGGCTTCTTCTAAGGTAAAGTTGCTATAAGCCATTATGAAAGTCTCTGCTTTTTTAATGATATTAGCGTTTGCTTACATTATGACCTGTCGTATGATCTATCAAACTTCAGGTAAACTGTCTCGCATCAGATACCCAATCGCGCCAAAAATTTTCTTTAGTTCGTTTATCGTAAGTGCCGTTTCGCTCAACGTAAATAGGTCTCCAGCCAATTTCCCGAATTGCCACAGCGTACCATCGGTTACGATCCCATAAACATGCTTTAAAGTGTCATTATTGATTTTTTGAACAGCAACCAACTCAGCCAGACACTGCCCCCATCCTATTACAAAGTCGTTACGTTTTGCCTCTACAACGATAAGAATAGGTATTCCGGGGACTGTTTTCCCTAACGCAGATTTTGTTGACACAAGATAATTAGGAGTTCCATTCAACTCCGCGTCGTAAGAAATAGATTCGTGACTCCATAAGGAAAACCATTCCACATAGCTTTTGTAAACATCTCTCAGAATGGGGTAAATTACATTTTCACAACGGGAGGCTTCTGATGAAAATATGTTGATGTGCCGTTGACTGAATTCAAATTCCTCTAAAAACGCCTTGGAAGGTTCAAGGTTCTCGTACTGAATATAATCCGCTTCCGTATATTTAATGTCGAAAGCCTCTTGAACTTGCCTAATTGATTTGAAGTCAGTAAATGCCATGTTGTCTCTCCTCAAGAATATAAAATCCCTTTCAGGTTGAAAAATCCGAAGCACGAGAGATCACATTAGAAGTTTAGCCGCGTTCCTAACTCTAAAAATGCTATCATATATACTATCAAACGTCAACAGAAAATGAAGCACAGCAAGGTAGATGATACATAATTTTGTAGTTGCACGCCGTTTGAAAATCTGGTATGCTGACTGTAATTTACACCTCAATAGAAGTATCTTTTTAAAAGGACCGGAACGCCTCATGGCAAAACAACCAAATATCATTTTCCTTATGACCGATCAGCAGCGTTTTGATACCGTTGGCGCACTCGGAAATCCAATTATTCAGACACCCGGATTAGATCGTCTTGTTCGGGAAGGCACAAGTTTTACGTCGGCGTATTGCCCGTCTGCTGTATGCGTGGCATCCCGTTGCAGTTTCCTGCTTGGGCAGTGGCCACATCAAACAGAATGTACGAGCAATTCCGCAATGCCACAAGATCGTGTTTCAGTGATGGAATTGCTGAACGATGCAGGCTACCAGACGCACGGTATCGGTAAGATGCACTTCACACCACAAGGACGCAAGATGTGGGGGTTTGAAACGCGAGACTATTCCGAGGAGGGGCCCGGTCCCGATGATTTTACGGAGTTTCTGACTGAAAACGGCTATGACCATATCGTCGCACCACACGGCGAGCGGAGCGAATACTACTATATCCCGCAACCCTCACAACTCCCAGCACGCTTGCACCACACACAGTGGGTAGGGGACAGAACCCTCCAATTCCTGTCTCAACGCGATACGAATCGACCGTTTTTGTGTTGGAGCAGTTTTATCAAACCGCATCCGCCGTTTGAATCACCAGTACCGTGGAATCGGCTCTATCGCACAGTCGAAATGCCGCTTCCATTCCTGCCACAAGATTATGAGCATCTACATACCTATTGGAACCGACATCAAAATCGCTATAAATACCGGGACCAAGGACGGGATATGAATCTCCTCCGCACGATGCGGGCGGCTTACTATGCAGCCATCTCTTTCATCGATTATCAGGTGGGTCGAATCCTCGACTACCTCGAATCGGAAGGCGAACTTGACAACACGCTGATTTTATACACCTCCGACCACGGTGAATTGCTCGGCGACTATGATTGCTACGGGAAACGCTCTTTCCTTGATGCTGCTGCCCGAATTCCGCTGCTCGTCCGTTATCCAGAGCGTTTCGCTGCAAACACCCAATGCGACGTTCCAACGAGCCTTGTCGATGTGCTGCCGACGAGTCTTGGCGCAGCCGGGCTATCGCCGGAATCAGATCGGAGCGGTGTTGATCTCGCAGATATTGCCACAGGACGCACACAACGGGATGCAATCGTTGGGCAATTGGGACAGGAGAGCACAGGGTTGTATATGCTCTTGACGGATGAATACAAATACATCTACTCTGCCGCTGATCGGCAGGAATGGCTCTTCAGGCGTTTACCGGGTAGGCTTGATGAACGAAGTCTCGCTGGCAATCCTGCTTATGGTAGAATTCTCAACGACTATCGAAAACGCTTGATTGAATGGCTCCGCAAAGACGGCTACGAGTTACCGCTTGATGGCGATAAGTGGCGCGAATTCCCGCCACCTGCTGAACTTGAAAATCCGGATGCGGGTCAACTTTTCCAAGACGGTCGTTCTGTGAGTGATCAGTTGCCACAAGGGTATTCGCCACATATTGACCCCTTGAGACCATCAAAGGAATAAGCAGGTGGAAGGCGAGGGGTAGGAAGAGTGGAAGAATGGAAAAGCACCTCTTCCGCAATCTTCCGCCTTTTCTTCCAATTCTTGATTCCTACAGAAATGGAGAAATTCATTACACTCCTAAATTATGACGATCCGTCGTTCTGCCAAAATGCTATTCTCAAAGGTAGCGTGGCATGCCTACAATACCTACCGCAAAGGCGCGCGTTACCACTCTCGATTTGCACAGACAGCTGCATTGCTGGACGCACCGCGCGAAACCATTGGAGCATTCCAGAGAAAACGGTTGGAAGAACTCCTTCAGCACGCATACCACACAACACCCTATTACCGCGAATTGCTCGAAACGGAATCACCAGATATTTCGGAGGTGCCGCCGCTTGAAAAACAGAACGTTCAGGATCAATTAGAGCGTCTCTGTTCTGAAGCGTTTCCACAGGCGCAGCGCATCAGAAACGCTACGGGGGGATCAACAGGCACGCCACTTACCTTCTATCAGGACAGAAACTATTGGAATCAACGAAACTTGAGTGTATACTACTTCGATCGGTGGGCGGGTTGGAATTTCGGTGAACCGCAACTGATTATATGGGGTTCTCCCGCAGACCTCAAAGGCGATGAACACTGGAAGCATCGCCTCAACAACTTCTGGCGAAATCAGCATTGGCTCAACGGTTTTCACCTCACAGATACAGCGATGCAGGAAGCATTTTACCAGATGGATAGATGCCACCCGCAAACAATTCTCGCCTATCCGTCATTGCTTTACCAATTTGCCTCATTTCTCTCCGAAAACGGCTTAACACCCAGATGGAGATTGAAGGGAATTATCTCTTCGGCAGAAATGCTGCATTCGCACTATCGTGCCTTGGCAGAGACCGTTTTCGGCGCGAAAGTCTATAATCGCTATGGGGGACGGGAAGTTGGATTAATCGCAATGGAGTGTACAGAAGGACGTATGCATATCAACTGCCATGATCTCTACCTTGAGATAGACAGTATTGATCCGTACACCAAACCCGGTGAAATCCTAATTACCCAGTTGAATAACTATGCGATGCCGTTCGTTCGATACCGAATCGGGGACATCGGTCGCCTCTCTGACGAAGTTTGTCCGTGTGGCAATCAGTTACCTATTTTGGCGGAACTGCTCGGACGCTCTACCGCAACTTTCCGAACAAGAACTGGTACATTGATACACGGTGGGTATTTCACGCAACAGTTTTATAACGTCATCGGTGTGAACCAGTTCCAACTGATTCAGGAAACGTTTGAGCGATGTGTTTTAAAATTGGTTATTAATACCCAGTGGCAGGAAACAACAAGTGATCTTCTGGTCCGGAAAATTCAGGATACGCTCGGGCCGGATGTTGCTGTCACGGTAGAATTTGTAGAGGAGATTCCGCTTTCTGCTTCGGGAAAACGAGAATTTACGATTTCAAAAGTAGTCCCAAATACTGCTGATTAAGAATCACTGCTACAACAGAGTTCTCGGAGCGGGGCGACCCGCTTTGTGCCACCCGGAAGGTAAGCCAGAATTAATCCATCAATTGTCTGATTTCGATCCGCCACAACGCCAGTACTCTGTTCCGCAGTCAAACCTTTGGAAAGCAGTAAGTAGAATGTGTCTTTTAGCCAACCCGGAGTCGTAAAGAAGTTCCCTTGCCCTTTTGAAATAACGATGTCTGCCTCTAACAGCGCATTGAAAAATTCCGGGGTTCCACGGTATAGATTTGTCCCGATCGTCTTTGCCCCTGATGACATGAGTCTAACAACACCGTCACGCATCGCTGTCTGTAGTTCTTGGAATTGCGAATAGTTCACTATTTCATGCAGATCAGCAAGGGTCGCGTCGTTGCTGGCGTTGTCTACCTTTCCAACAATAGAGATACGGTGTCCACATTGAATGAGGTTCTGAACAAACGCTATGTCGAAGATTACCTCTCCGTCGTTGTCAGCGAGCCAGAGAATGTTCTGGGAAGTCGTGTCAATCACTTTTTCACGGAACTGTTCATAACAGTCAATAGCGAAAGGTGCTTCGACCGCAGCACGCAGGACTTCAGAGAAATAATCGGGATTTGCGTTCAATCTCTTCATGACCCGCTCACTGCTATAGTCGATGATATTCCCCGCAACAACGAGTTTCAATCGTGTTAACCAACTATCTTTCCAAAACTCTGGAAGGAGTTCGAGGGCTGTCTGTCGTGCCTTGCGTTTATCGTAATGATAAGGGTTTGGGTTACCGGTATGAAGCGTCACCATCTCGAAGATGCTACCCCATACCTCTTCAGAGGTGAGGGACTCAATGAAATAATCGCCATTGGCGCGCCGGATATCCAAGAGTGTTTCTACAGCCTTGTTCGTAATCTGTTGCAATTGTGAATTGCGCGTCGCACGTGGGATCAATTCTGTAGCACTATGTGAGGTTACATGCTGCCGAAGACCCTCCCAATCCGGTAATTCTCTTTTTTCACCAAAGGTGAAAACGCCAGGGATATATTCGCGGGGCACAATCTGATCGAAAAGCGTCTTCGGTACACCAGGCGGAGTCTGAGCCAGTGGCACGCCAAGCGTCCGATGTGACAAGGTGATGTCGGCGGGAATCACTGTTCCATGTGCAGCGACCGCTGAGAGTTGGACATTGTTCCCTACGCTCACCGCATCAAAGGTGGAATTTTTGATGGTACTCCGGGTCGCGAGTCCTTGCACCGGTGCCGATAGTGTTTCAGGTAAAGGATTCGATTCAAACGTCGTGTCGTTTGCACTAACGTCCTGCAGTCCGACGGAATCACCTACCGTTGTTGCTCCAAGCAATGTAACATTTTCAAGCCGACAATAGTCCCCAATTTGAACGTTTTCACCGAAATGCACACTGCCTATAAGGTAACATGCCGTGCCGATCTTAATATCTTCATCGTTTAGGGTTATCTGTGCTGACGGATCAACACGAACCCCTTTCTGTGCAAGAGATGCCCGGGTCTGGGCAAACAACGCCTCTTCACCGGATAGGACGTTGGACCAGCGATTCACACCAGATAACACTTCACCGCGGTAGATAAAAGCATTCGTTTTCAATCCGTCTTCATAGCAGTGTCGGATGAGGTCAACGTGGTGGAGTTCGTCGTTGCGGTTTGTATGCGGTTGCAACCGGTGTATCCGTTCCAGCAACGCGCTTTTCCGAATGAGGGTGATGCCCGTATTTGTATATGCCTCGCCGTTATGCCATCGGTCCCACATCTCCTGTTTTTCTGTCTCCGTCATGTCATACCACTCTTTGGTACCGGTGAGTCTCCCGTCTGTGTCGAAAAAGAGTCCCCCCTTATCTACGACGGTTTCAGGGGCCTTGCCACAGAGGGTAACATCCGCATCGGAGAGGAAGTGGGAGAGCAGCGTCTGTGCGAAAATGTCGCGCGCCAAAAACGGTTCATCGCCGAACGCCACGCCGATCCATTCAGCATCCGAATTTTCGAGTGCAGGCAGTGCCGCTTGCAAGGCACCGCCTGTGCCGTTCATCTCTTCTTGAATACAAAAAACAGCATTCGGACCCAGCAGTCGCGCTGCGGATCCGCTTTTCTCAATACGGGATGCCATCTGTGGGTTGATAACAACAATGTCAGGACGGTTCCCCGGTAGATAACGCCGCGAGTGCTGGAGCATGTTCTGCTCACCGAAGGTGATATCCAGTGTTTTGCTCAAGCGTCCGGTGGGGTCAATCCGCGTACCTTTACCTGCAGCAAGCACGACCCACTGCGGTGTGAGGTATTTTTCGAGGTTGTCTGTTGGGAGTTTCGCGAGGAAAGTTTCAATTTCAGCGGGATCCGATGAGATCGCCGTGAGTGTATCTTCCAGTTTGCAACCGAGGAGGTTTTCAAGAGTAGATGTTATATTTTCTGGTAGGTGTGCTATTGAAGTAGGCACGTCACTATTCATCAATCACTTTCTCCTATTTCCGTGTGTATATTCTAAGTTTGTTTCCGCAATCGGTTAGGGCAAATGGCGACCTAATATCACCAAGATTAAACTTCTGTGAACAATTGAAAGTATTGTTCTCTGCTCATGTTAACGGTTCGCATAATGACGACAGCACGCTTAGCGTCCGGATGGTGATAAATAAAATGTGATCCTTTTTGTCGAACATAACGGCAACCGAACTTTTCAAAAATCTTCACTTGGATTCGCCAATCTGTTGGCGAAAGTGTCGGCATCAAAGACCTCTAAATGATACGGTACGTTGATTAAAAGCAACTACCTGTTTATCAAGTTGAATGGTCGGTTGTGAAGTGTTCAAATCATAGCCCGCGTTTTCTAAAAATTCCTTGAGTGTTCCGAGTTTTGCCGCTTCTTCTAAGTGTATTTCAATAACTTCAAGGAGATTTTTTCGTGCTTCTTCAATGTTCTTTCCGCAACTCGCAACATCTAATTCTGGGCAGTAGGCGGTGTACATATTGCCTTCTTTCCAAATCTCCTCTGTTACTACCAAATTCTGCATCGTCCCCTCCATGTTTATTCGGTTCATCAAAATCTTTGCAAATCCGCGATTCAGAAAGAAACAAATAAAGAGGGCAGGCACAGGGACCTGCCCTTACAATTTACATGAGGTGTGCTTAGACGTTACACACATCATAAGCGTGTTGCATCGCATCAAACGCATCGCCTTTAGGGCCGAATTCATGTCCTACATAGAGTTCGTATCCGGTATTTGCGATGGCGCGCATCACGGCAGGATAGTAAATTTCCTGCTCGTCATCGAGATCGTGCCGTCCCGGATTGCCCGCGGTGTGATAATGACCGATGTATTCGCTGTAATCGGTAATGTTCCGAATGAGGTCGCCTTCCATAATCTGCATGTGATAGATGTCGTAGAGCAGCTGCGCCCGTGGTGAACCGACACCTTTACAGACCTCAACACCCCACGCCGTTGTGTCACACTGATAATCTGGATGGTTGACCTTGCTGTTCAGGAGTTCGACGCAAAGGTTGATGCCTTTTTCTTCAGCATATTTGGTAACACGTGACAATCCTGCTATCGTGTTATCGCGTCCCTCTTCTTCGGATCTACCTTCTCGGTTCCCAGAGAAGCAGATGAGTCCGGGGATGTCGTTTTCCGCCGCGATGTCAATGTTCTTGAGGATTTCGTCCTCAATGCGGTCGTGATTGCTCGGATCGTTTAAGCCGGACGGAAGTGAAGCGTGTCCCACAATAATCGCAACGCGCATCCCATGGTCTTGGACGACAGACCAGTATTCTGCCGGGAGCATCTCAACAGATTTGTAACCGATTTCGGCGGCTTTCTTAATGACATCTACGGGATCCCTGCCACGACTGAAACCGCCAAAACAGATGGATTGATTAATTGGCATAATTCTCTCTTTCTTTGTTGTAGGGGCGAGGTTTCCTCGTCCCCGCTATTTTCTACAGGTCTATTGCCTTACCGGTGCGGAAGGAGGTGCTTGCGGCAAGCATAATACGGAGTGTCTCTAATGCGTCGCTGTAAGGTGATAGAATCTCAGAGGTATCTCCACTCTTCACGGCGTCAATAAAGACGCGATCTCTGTCCTGTCCGCCGTCTCCTTGAAGTGGCTCTGTTTCGCCGCCTCGATTCACATTGTTCGGACCGCCGACGGTGACAACGAGTCCACGGGTGAACACTTCGAGGTGGACGCGACCGAAACCTTCCATCGCACAAGCCGAGACGATATTCGCAACAGCACCGTTCTTGAATTCGATGTTCACCATACTGATGTCGTCTATGTCATAGTTTTCGATATGGGTCATACTACCGCTTGCGGCGACACCATGTACGGTTTTACCGTCGCTACCGACGAGAAACCGTGCCAAATCGAAGATGTGTGTTGTTTGTTCGACGTGCTGCCCACCAGATTCTGCGCGCACGCGCCACCACGGTGTACCGGGCATCCCGCCCATCCAATATCCGAGTGCACCCAGAATTTGGGGTTGCTCTTCAAGCATCGCCTTCGCATTCTGCGCATTGCCGCCATAACGCCAATGATAACCGACACTCGTGACCACGCCGCTCTGTTCAACGTATTCATTAATGATAATCGCCGGTTCTAATTCGGAATGGATCGGCTTCTCAATGAACATCGCGATGCCTTGTTCGCAAGCGATACGTTCCTGTTCGCCGTGGGCAAAGGGTGGTGTACAAATATAAACCGCGTCCAGTTCCTCTTTATCGTACATGACGCGATAATCGGTGTAAGCGTTGCCCCCGAATTCTTCGGCACGTCCCTTTGCGCGGTCTTCCGAAATATCGCACATCGCACAAAATTCGACATCCTCAAAGTTATCTTTAAGGTTGTTCATGTGCGCACCTGCCATGCCACCGGTTCCGATAAAACCGAGTTTCACTTTATCCATATTTTCTCCTTAAAATGGGTAATTACGGAAAATCCCTAAGTTTCACTGCTATAGTTTAACAAATGGCACTGTTATATAGCAAGGAATTTATTCTCATAGTTCTCAGTTATCGGTTATCAGTTAAAGACTTGTGGACATTACAATGTGTATGATCGCTACAATAAACCTCTTAACTGAAAACTGACGACTGAAAACTGAAAACTGCAATTTATTTTCAAATGTGCTATAATATGTTTGTGAAGAAGAAAAAATAGGAGACTATGAAATCTACCATCAAAACATATCAACTGGACTTACGCAGCACCCTTCGCTGGCGAGGTTTTAAACCTCGCCAGCAGGGTGCGGAATGTCATATTAAAATTAAAATAAAAGGTGAACTCTTATGAACGATGCTGAATTCCGCGAACAAGTTTTATCTTGGATGGAGCGCACTGATGAGTGGAAAAATAAGACAGATGACCAGTTTACGGACATCCGCGCCTCTCTCAGCGAACTCCAGATCGGTTTAGGGTGGATCCGTGGTAAGCTTGAGGGTAGGCAAGAATCGGATGCTGCGCTGTGGGGCAAAGTCGCCGTCTTAGCGGCGGTAGGCTCCGCAATTATCGCGCTTCTCGCGTATTTCAAGTGAGGTGAAGGCTACCTAAACCTAAAACTAAATAGCCCCAGAGGAGGACACACTATGGGTTTCAAATTTGGATATAGTACTTTACGTTGGCAACAACCTGATTTTGAGGAATTGTTGACGCAATTGAAGGATGCCGGATGGGACGGCTGGGAAATGCGGCAGTCTTTGGATTGGGTCGGCACGCCACAACACATCCGACAGGTGTGTAGCAATGCTGATCTACCCGTCGCTGCCGTGACAGCACGCGGACTGCCAATTGACAAAAACCCTGAACAGATGGAACTGAATAAACGCCGGATAGACTTCGCCGCAGAGGTTGAAGCCGACTGTTTCATGTTCATGGGAGCAGGTAAACCGCAGGATCGTCCTGTCAATAATTCCGACCTCGCAGCACTCGCTGATGTTTCTGAGGAGTGGGCAGAATACGCCTCGCAATACGGCTTAGATGTCTGTTACCATATCCACACAAACACGACAGTTGATTCTATTGAGGACTGGGCGAAATATATGAGTCTGCTCCGAAAGTGCAAATTGTGTATAGATGTATCGCATTCCGCGCTTTGGGGCTACGATCCGATTGAATCGATTCGCCGTTATAGTGATGTCCTCGTCTACGTCCATCTTCAGGATTATTCAGGCTACACAGGCGGAGATGAAAGCAATTATGCAGTGGATTGGGTGGATGTCGGTGCTGGCACTGTCATGGATTTCCCGGGTATCATGTCCACTTTGGAAGAACTCAATTATGACCGGTGGGTTACGGCGTGTCCCGGACAGGTCGAGGAGCGTTCAGATCTGGAACGTATGTCGGTGAACCGAGAATATCTGCGGCAATTAGGTTATTGACAAAGGGTGTCAGTCATCAGTTTTCAGTTGTCAGAGGAAAAGTGGAAGCCTTTGCGTACTGATTACCGATTGCTAACGGCTAACGCATGTTTTGTTGAATCTGTTGAAAATTGAAAAAACTGGAGATACAGTGTATGAACGAACCAGCGGGGGACATCCGCTCTATTCTCGCTACCGATTGTGGTAGCACAACGACAAAGGCGATTCTAATTGAGAAACGGGGAGACGAATATCAACTGATTGTCCGTGGTGAAGCACCTACCACCGTTGAGGCTCCCGTCGAAGACGTAACGGCTGGTGTTATCAACGCGATTACCGAAGTTGAGGAGCTTGCTGGACGTAAACTCCTTGATAATGGGGTTATCATCAAGCCACAAAACGGGGACGCGGGTGTTGACATCTATATATCAACCAGTAGTGCCGGTGGTGGACTCCAGATGATGGTCGCCGGTGTTGTACGCAATCTGACAGCAGAAAGTGCCGAGCGCGCAGCACTGGGGGCAGGGGCGATTGTTATGGATGTTATCGCATCTAACGATAAACGTCTACCACACGAAAAAATTGAGCGTATCCGACACCTCCGTCCTGACATGTTACTCCTTTCCGGTGGTATTGATGGTGGTACAACCTCACACGTCGTTGAGTTGGCTGAAATTATTGCCGCTGCACGCCCCAGACCACGGTTGGGCATCGCCTACGAACTCCCCCTCATTTATGCCGGGAATATAGACGCACGCGAATCCATCAAAGAACGCCTGCAAGACGTAATGGCGTTGGAAATGGTGGACAACCTCCGTCCCGTTTTAGAACGTGAAGATTTAATGCCGACCCGCCACAAGATTCAGGAACAATTCCTTGAGCACGTTATGGCACACGCCCCCGGCTACAGAAAACTCATTGATTGGACAGATGCCCCTATTATGCCGACACCCGGTGCGGTTGGTGAGATAATTCAGACTGTCTCCGCACAACAGGATATTGAAGTCGTCGGGGTTGACATCGGCGGTGCGACGACCGATGTGTTTTCCGTTTTTAAGAATCGGGAGGCGGAACCGATCTTCAACCGCACTGTCAGTGCGAACCTCGGCATGAGTTATAGCGTCTCCAATGTCCTTGCTGAGACCGGCTTGGAGAACGTTCTCCGGTGGGTGCCGTTTGACATTGAAGAGGGTGATCTCCGCAATCGAATCAAAAATAAAATGATCCGTCCGACCACAATTCCGCAGACGCTACAGGAGTTGATTCTTGAGCAGGCAATTGCGCGTGAAGCACTCCGACTCGCCTTTGAGCAGCACAAACAACTCGCTGTCGAATTACGGGGTGTCCAGCAGCAACGGACTATCTCTGAAGCCTTCGATCAGGCGGAAAGTGGTCAAACCCTCGTTAATATGCTCTCTTTAGATATGCTCGTCGGTAGTGGTGGTGTTTTATCGCACGCGCCGCGTCGTCAGCAAGCGATGCTCATGATGATAGACGCTTTTCAACCCGAAGGCATAACCCATCTGGCTGTTGATAGTATCTTTATGATGCCACAACTCGGTGTGCTTGCCCAAGTGAACCCTGAAGCCGCGACACAGGTCTTTGAACGGGATTGCCTCATTCATCTGGGGACCGCTATTGCCCCTATCGGGGTTGGAAAGGCGGGTGAGGCGTGTCTCTCCATCGAAATCAGCGTTGACGGCAAGCCGCCTATCACGGAAGACATTTCTTGTGGTGAACTCAAGCTCTATCCGCTTCCATTGGGAGAAATGGCATCAGTAAAACTCCATCCGTCGCGACGTTTTGACGTCGGTGCGGGGAGCGGAAACATGGTTGAGGTAGAAGCGATGGGCGGGGTCGTTGGACTGGTTATTGATACCCGTGGCAGACCCCTTGAGATACCCACAGATACTGCACAACGCGTCGTGCAGCTTACCGAATGGCAAACCGCTTTGGATGCGTATCCATAACTCCTTATAATCTCGGTAGTATGGTTTCTAACCGCCTCGCGACGCTTCATTGAAATCCTAAGTGAGATGACAATATTTTTCTTTCTTACGCGCTTGACAAATTTTCGTTAAAAATTTACAATGTTTGCATAACGTGTAAATTGTCCGATGAATCTGAATTGCATTTAGATTCACGCAACCTGTTGGTGAAATATGCGGGTTTCCAAAATCTGCTGTTTCACTGTGAATTGCCCTATAAGGAGGAAAATTTCAATGCGGAAATTTTATCAGTTCACGCTTGCGATGGCGATTATTTTTGCGCTGGTTGTGAGCGTCTCGCACCTTGCGCTTGCACAAGGAAAGGTCAATATCAAAGGTGGTCCCTTAAAAGAGGCAGATTGGTTAAAAGATCCGGCTCCAGAACTGAACGAAGACCACTCAGATAACAAGAACTGGGTCACAAAGTATTATGGACCCGATGGGAACTACGAAGTCAATGGTGGGTTCGGTGCCTCCGCACCGAAAGACCTTATCAAGGAAGGCACCGGTGGTAAACTGACGCAGCCCAAACTGTCAACCATTGAAGGTTTGAAACTCACGCAGACCGTTAATGTTGAATGGAAAAAGGCGCATGGCGGACCGCGAGGTTGGGAGGTTTTTGAAATTGATCCCGCGAACTCTCACCACATGAACCGAGACGGTCCTGGCGATAACATTGATACCTACGGTATTCTCGTTATTGAGGCTCCCCAGGATATGAAGGCTGTGATGTCACCCGCGCACGACGACCACGCCCAAATTTGGATTAACGGCGAAAAGTGGTACAACAATTCTCGTTGGACAGGTGCCGTCCAGCAAGTTGACTTCAATATTGAAATTGACTTGCAGAAAGGCGGGAATGTCCTCCTTTACCGGTGTGGCGAATCCGGCGGTGATGCGTATATGAATCTGCACTTTGACGATAAAACGCATGATGTCGTTGACATCTATCCGGACAAAGCGGTAGATCAGAAAAGCTTCTTTAGAGAAATCGCCAGTGCACTCGCTGTTGATCCCGTCGGAAAATTGGCAACAACTTGGGCGGAGATCAAACAGAAATAGAAGTTCTTGTTATTTTTGTAAGCGTACTTCCTAAAGGCGCTCTTATGTATGGCGGATTGTTGTACAATCCTGTACAGCAATTCGCCATACTTTATAAACAAATCTGGGTTATGCAGTAATTTAATCCAGTGCTTTTAAATAGTTATCTCTGAACTTACGCAGCACCCTTGCTGGCGAGGTTTTAAACCTCGCCAGCGGGGTGCGCGATGTATAAGAAAGGAATGAAATGAAAAGATTTTGTCAATTTACGCTTACGACAGCGATGATTTTCACGCTGGTTGTGAGCATCTCGCACCTCGCATTCGCGCAGGCAAACGATATCGATGATGGCCCCTTAGGGAAAGACGAACTCCTGAAAGATCCGGACCCTAACGGGGACAATCTTAGAGAAAATCATAGTGATGTTGACACTTGGATTACCAAATGGTATGGTCCCGAAGGCAACTATGAAAACAACGGCACCTTTCAGGTTTCTTCTAAGAGAGATCTTATTGATGAAGGCACCAACGGTAAACTCACAGAAACCAATCTCTCAACACACGCCGGTTTACAGTTGACACAAACCGTTGATATGGAATGGGATAAGGCTCACGGCGGTACGCGAAAATGGACAGTTTTTGAGCTCGATCCGGCAGACGGAAACAATATGAACCGAGGCGGTCCTATTGATAATATTGATACCTACGGAATGATCGTTATTAATGCACCCGTGGCGAGAAAAGCCATTATGTCTCCAGCACATGATGATCACGCCCAAATTTGGATTAACGGCGAAAAATGGTACAACAACTCAAGATGGACAGGTGCCGCGCGAACGATTCTTCATAACATTGAAGTTGATTTGAAAAAAGGTGCGAATATACTGCTCTACCGAGTTGGTGAATCCGGCGGTTCCGCCTATATAAATCTCCACTTTGATGATGACACCCACAAAGCCTGCAAAATTTACCCTGACAAGTCGAAGGATCAGAAAAGTTTCTTCAATGAAGTTCGTGGGGTACTGGCAGTCGATCCGACTGAAAAATTAACGACGCTCTGGGCAGATATTAAACGGAACCGTTAGTTAAACGAAAGTCCTTGTCCAATCTTTTCAGACAAGGGCTTTTTTTCATGTTCGGAAGGGACATTGGATAAAATTGTAGTTGGCTTGAATGTCGAGAAACCCAACTATTATTCTATGGTTCTCTTGACAAACCTCTGTTAAGATGTTATAATAATTTGTAATGTTGAACGCTGTTTCAACGTTATATAATCTGTTGATAAAGAAACTCAGGTCTCCTATAGCGCGTCCTGATGACTTTAGTTTTTAATCTCAAAAAAAGGATATTGGATATAGAATGAAAAGATTTTATACGTTAGCACTCGCAATTGCCATTATGTTTACACTCGTTGTCAGCGGCTCACACCACGTATTTGCGGCTGACCTCATCCAAGGGGGTCCCTTGGCTGAAGACCAACTCTTAGAAGATCCGGACCCTAACGATGACAGTCTCAGAGAGGATCACAGTGACGTAGACACGTGGATTACAAAGTGGTACGGACCCGACGGCAACTACGAAAACAATGGAACCTTCCAAGTTTCCGGTCCGATGGACTTCATCGACGAAGGGAGCGGCGGTAAACTGACCCAGTCTTCACTTTCAACGATAGAAGGTCTACTTATGACACAGGACATTGATATGGAATGGGGCGATGACCACGGCGGTACCCGTGCGTGGACTGTCTTTGAAATCGATCCTGCTGATGGAAATAATATGAACAGAGGCGGACCCGTTGATAATCTTGATACCTATGCGCTTATCGTTATCGATTCGCCGAGTGATATGATCTCTGTGATGTCTCCAGCACACGACGATCACGCACAGATCTGGATTAACGGCGAAAAGTGGTACAACAACACCAGATGGACAGGTGCCGCACGAACGATTCTTCACAACGTTGAAGTCGATCTGCAAAAAGGTGCCAACGTGCTGCTTTATCGATGCGGTGAATCTGGTGGTTCCGCGTATTTCAACCTCCACTTTGACGACGCAACGAACGACGCTGTTACGATCTATCCCAAAGATGCAACCGATAAGGATAGCTTCTTTGATGAAATCCTGCCGTTGACTGCTGTCGAACCCACTGGGAAATTGACAACAACTTGGGCAGACATTAAGAGACAGAAATAATAACGTTTCATTATTTTTGTAGGTGTGTTTCTTAGCACGCCGCTCATACGGCGAATTGTCGTACAACTTGTGTACAGCAATTCGCCATATTTTTTGCATCCAGTGAAGGAACCCTCATCGCTGCTGGCGCAGATTGTATCCTCGCCCTTCCGCAGTGAACCCCTCATGGCTGCTGGCGAGGATTGTATCCTCGCCTTTCCTCAACGTCCTCAACGTCTAAGTAATTGTCGGCTTTACTATAATCCCTGCCACAATTGCTTGCAAATCCCAAAAATATCTGTTACAATAAAACCATGTGGACCAAAATGCTCCATTGCTTCTTCATATCTATTTTCGTTGCCATGCTCATCGGATGGGTAGGCGGTTGGACGCGGACGATGAAAGCCGGGAACGAGGCGTACGCGCGCCAGAACTATAGTGAGGCACAAGTCGCCTTTCAACAGGCAACGTTTGACAAGCCTGAAAGTCCGACCGCACACTATAACCTCGGCGCAGCCCTCTATAGACAGGACAAATTCAGAGAGGCAGCGCGCGCATTTCAGGTGTCGCTGCGAAAGCACACCGAACAAACCAAAAACGTCCCAAATCTGGCGCATATCTATTACAACTTGGGAAACGCCCAATTTAAGGCAGGCGATCTTGCAGGGGCAATTGAATCTTACAAACACACACTCCGCTTGGAGCCTCAGGACACCGATGCGCAATACAACCTTGCATTAGCACTTCAACTGATGAAGCAGCAGGAAGATCTCGCACAACGGCAGGCAAATAAGGACGCTCCACCCAAAACTGAGCCTAATGATATTGGCAGAGCGGAGACACTTCAACTCTTGGAACGTTTTAGTGAGAATGAGAATAGGTTACGGCAAAAATTACTACAGGAACAGCGCAAAAGCGGATATCGGCGTGAAAAAGATTGGTAAACTTCTTTTCCACTCTTCCACTCTTCCAACCAAGAGTCTTCTAATCTTTTTCGTCGGCATCGTTTTCATCTTGCTTGCAACGGATGTCCATAGCCAAGAGGTTAATGTCGCTGCCGTGATAAGTCCTCGCCACATCCAATTCGGAGAGAAAGCGAGGTTAGACCTCACGATTTCAGGCGACACCTTCATCAAACATGTTGAAGTACCGCAGTTTAACTTCCTACCTGCATTCCTCGCGGTGCCACTGCGTTCTGAAACCACACCGCGTTTGGAGTCAAACAAAATTGCGGTTTCTATGGCGTGGGTTTACGAGTTAATTCCGCAAGCAGTCGGGGATTTTGCGTTATCCGATGTCCGTTTTGCTTATCAAGGGAACTCCTATTTTGCAAATCCGGGTTCAATCCGAGTCAGCGGTACTGACACCTACATAGATGTCTCAACCAACGCTATTCACCAAGTTGAAGCAGAGGTTGATACGTCACAACCATACATCAACGCACCATTTACGTATACCTTCCGGCATCTCTACACCACGGTTCTTCCGACTCGCGAATCCCCAACCCCACGACTCCCGGCATTCCCCGATTTCTTCGTTGAGAAACTTCAAAAGGTGCCGACATACACGCAGCAAATTCGCGGGCGGACATTTTGGGTTGAGGCGTACACACATAAATTATATCCGAAGAAAACCGGACAGATCGTTCTCGCACCTGCTGAACTGCTACTACCGCTCCCGCGTGGACACAAAACCTTGAAAACCGAACCCTTGACGCTGACGGTGCAACCGATCCCTGAAACGGACAGACCCCCTCACTTCAAGGGGGCTATCGGTGAATATCAAATTTCTGCTGAAATTGAACGCGGTTGGGTTGAAGTTGGACAGGCACTAACCCTTACTGTCCGTATCTCTGGACAAGGCAACATCCAGACAGTCGTACCCCCCACACTGCCACCAATCGCTGGAGTCATGGTGAGCGGACCCAATCTTATGGAAGATACTACAGCGACAAGTCGGATTTACGCGTACGTTCTAACATCCGCTCGAACAGGTGCCCTGCGTATCCCCGCGATTAAGTATGCCTACTTCGATCCGAGCCGCGCAGTGTATGCGACGACGGAGACAACCCCTATTCCAATCTCTGTGCGTCCGAATCCGATCGATCCTATTGGCGATACCGACGGTTCCCCGTGGACATTCTGGATAATTTTATTTGTAGTTCTGCTTGTTGTATTGGTGGTCGGTGGTTATCTTTGGTATCGCTACGGATTTATAATGCCTACAAAGACACAGATAAGCACCTCCGCGGGAACAAGCACGCGTGAAAGTCGTGGATCCAGAAAACAAAAAGTGCAGCCTGCCGAAGAGGAACCAGCAACACCCGTTTTACATGCGCGTGAGGCACTTGCAGCACTCGCACATGGTGACACAACGGACAACGCAACGACCTTTGCAAATGCCCTCGCGCAGACGCTTTACCAGTATCTTGAGGATACGTTAGTACTATCAGAACGGAATATGGACACGGCACGAGAGGCGTGCACACAGGCACAAATCACCGAATCTGTTGTTGAGGAGCTCGTTGACATCCTCACGAAGTGTGATTATCATCGTTTCGCACCTGTACCGCTCAGTTCAGACGAACAGAACAGTCTCATCACCCGCGCGGACGGTGTTATCAACGATATTGAAAACCATTGTAGCATAGCCTGTTAGGCTGTGTCCCCATCACCGCTGGCGAGGATGGGCCCTCGCCTGTAGCATAGCCTGTTAGACTGTGTCCCCGTCACCGCTGGCGAGGATTGTATCCTCGCCTGTAGCATAGCCTGTTAGGCTGTGTAACCTAATGATTGAAGTCTCTGATTGACTCAAACCTCTCTTTAACTGACAACTGAAAACCGAAAACCATTAAAAGGAATAATAAAATGGAAATATTCTCGCTTTTAACACTTTGGCTACACGTTATCGCCGCCGTTGTATGGGTCGGCGGTAACCTCATCTTGGCAATGGTAATTGTCCCGCATTTCAAACAGAGTCTGCCGCCTGTCCAACGCATCCAACTCTTGACACAGATAGGGAAACGCTTTGAACCTGTTGTGTGGGGCTGTGTCGGCGTGCTATTTTTTACCGGTATCGTCAACATCTTCTTTGCTGTAGACCTCACCACTGCAACCCCGATCTCCAATGCGTTTATGCGAACCCTCCTCATCAAAATCGTGCTTTTCTTCGTGTTGGTTATCCTCACGGTATTGCACAGCATGATTTTCGCACCCCGATTGGCAGCAGCAGTTGAAACATTGGACCCCACACTTGAAGAACTCCCACCGGAGGTGAAGCCGCTCCGTACCCAGATGTCTATCATATCCAGTCTGATGGGTGTTGTTTCCCTGCTGATTCTACTCGCTGCCGTTGCCCTCCGTATGGGGATTTAGGGTATTGGTAGTGAATCCCAGACAAACCTTGTGTTTTTAGGTGAGCGCAATAATCCCCTTTGAAAAGGATATATTGAGGTCGAAATTCATCAAAAAGTTTAAGCCTAATACACCTTCTACGGGTGCGTCCGGGGGTAAGTCATGACACATAACTTCAATATTTTCTATAGTTTGTCCTATAGCGGTCAGTTCTTTGATTTCAATAATTGGTACTTCTTCAACACCACTGCCTGTTACGACTTCTTCTATCCTCTTCGGTTTTGAGACATTGTATCCTAAAGCTGAGGCAACATATATTGGAATAGATGTGGTTGTTGCACCAGTATCCAGGGCTACTTCAATATCTCGGAAACTGTTACCATCAATACCTATCGCTTTAATAGATATCAGGATAAAATTAGATACAGGTTGAAGGCGGATCCTTTGCATCACAGGAGATATAATTTCCCTTCTGGTGGTTTACCTGTGTAGCGTATCGCAGCGCCACCATCATATTCTGCTGATGCCTTTTTAATAACATCACGCGAGCGACTGTGAACGGCGACTATCCCTGATATAAGTTCCGTGCTTGCGCTATGTTCGCAATCGATTATAAATAACCATTGATCCGGGTAATGCTCCACCATCTCATCGACTGTCAAGCGCTTCTGTTTCATGTTTAATCCTCCCATTCTATTTGATAAAATTCTACACAACTATAGACTTTATGTATATTGTATGACAATTTACCCTAAAAATCCAATAAAAATTCGCATGTATATATGCATATTTTATGGAAATGAAATCTACTGCTGATAGCCATATCAATGGAGGTATCCCTATGCGAATCCAAATCCAAGCCGACGTTGGGAACGGCATCACGCTCCCCATCAACTACAACCACCTGCTTGCAGGTGTCATCTACCGATTCCTCGCCGAGTCCGACCCTGAATACGCCTCATTTCTACACGAGGAAGGCTACCGCGCCGCCGAGAAACGTTTCAAACTCTTCACCTTCTCGCAACTCATGGCGGAACGCCGACGCATCACCGGTGAAAAGATCCATTTCGGTTCAACTTTAATAGGACTTACGCAATAATGTTTGACATAACCTCATAGACGGGGTAATATTTTCTATGAGGAGGACCTTAAAAATGGCTAGACCGACACGTCTACATTACTGTCAATATCTACTGATCACCCCTATTAACTATACACTCACACATTTCGCAGACCATTCTGAAAGTTTCAGTCATGATCAGCTCAACCGTTATCTATCAGAAGACCGTCTGACACCGCGGCTGCTTTGGGAACATGTCAAAAATGACGTGGTGCTGGATCCTGATGGCTATATTATCTTTGATGATACCGTTATTGATAAACGCTATGCGAAGAAGATCGCACTTGCCCAGAGACAACATTCTGGCAATGCGGGTGGTGTTATTAACGGTATTGCCATTGTTACCTGCGTCTACGTCAATCCGAAGTTAGACCGGTATTGGTTGATTGATTACCGTATTTACGATAAAACTGGCGACGGTAAATCGAAGTTGGATCATGTCCGAGATATGCTCTCGGTCTTAGTATACTCTCGTGATGTCAGTTTTTCAACCGTGTTGATGGATTCTTGGTATGTGAGTAAGTCGCTGCTGCTTTACATCGAAAATCTTGATAAGACATATTATGTTCCGTTGAAATGTAATCGTCTTGTTGATGATTCTAATGCCAAGAAACCGTATCAACGTATTGATTCTTTACACTGGACAGAGGCAGAAGAAAACTCAGGTAAACGTGTGAAACTTCATAAGTTCCCGAGAGATCACAAAGTGAAAGTTTTCCGGGTAGCGTCTTCTCAACGCACGGATTATGTTGCGACTAACGACTTGAGTCAATCCGATGTGTCCGTCGTGCGACGAGTGTGCGGCGTGCGCTGGAAGATTGAACAATTTCACCGTGAAGCGAAACAGTTGACGGGTTTGGAAGCTTGTCAGTGTCGTCTCCCGCGTATTGTTCGTAATCATATTGCCTCTGCCTTTCTTGTTTGGGTTCACCTGATGCGTAAGGCTCATGAAACAGGTAAAACGCTTTATCAAATCAAACACGAGTTACTTTCTCAATACCTTTGTCAACAACTAAAATCTCCCGCGATATAAATCGCTGCTGCGTAAGTCCTATTTAACATAGTACGTCTCCTCTCCAGCATTATAGGTACGGTTGAACGCAGTGAAACCCAACACCTGTCTAACTGAAAAGATGAACGCGAAATCACAACAGGGAGATCACAAAATCACCGTGAACGGAAGAGGAAGAAAAGCAGGTAAGAGCCAACGGACAGAACGTTTATTGCTATCAGACTCCAGCGCGCGAGTCGGGTTTTCAGTCTCGGAAACAGATAGATAGAGGCAACAAGCGTGACCAATCGTTCTATTGGGTCAACAATACCACCATAATGATCCCGATCCCAATAAGAAATAGGGCTTTCAAAGACGAAATCAGAGAGCGGAAAGAAGTGATGATGTCCGTCGTCATGATGCGTCAAAAAGTCGAAACCGCAGTGGATGAGCATACTCCACGCGAAGACAGTAACTTTCTCGGAGTTTAGTAGATAATATCCAATACCTAACACAATCAGAATCAACGGGACAGCGTTGAAAAGGTCAAAGAAAGTTTGCCACGCCTCCATAAAGTATCGGGAACCCCAGAGTTCACGCTGTGGTGTCTTACGGATCATGCTTTCTACTATGAAGAAGACGAACATTGGCACGTCGGGTAACACCGCACCGAGAAAGGCATAAAAATGAAGAAAGGGTTTGTGTCGCTTTGAGAGGAGTGCTATATTGAGGATAGCGTGCGAGTGGGTTATCATAGTTAATGGCTGTCGGAGACCATCGGCTGTCGGCTTTCAGCAAGGCGATTTTCTTACTGAGTACGGATAACTGACAACCGACAGCCAATTCAAAGATGCCAGACTTCGCTCGTAAAGGGCGGAAATAGACAATCGAGTAGCACCGCTGCGGTACCACTTACCCAGCAATCAGCGTAACTTGCTGCCAATTCCTCTGTTCGGCACCGTCCGCACAGCAGCTGCAGGAAGGTTAAATCTGGAAACTGGGCATCTCCGTCCTCAATATCTTCGGGGGTCCAATCTGCTATCTCTGTTAGGTTGCCGTGATGGAATTTCAGATGGACTCCACTCCGAAAGAAGTTGAGTTTGAGTTCACCAGTGTAATTCTCCGCGACAGTGCCGATGAGATGTTTTTCGAGAGCAGGTCGAATATGTCGTAAGAATGCTATTAAATCAGGCACTCGAATGTACCACGCATATGGCGGCTCCTTACGGATAAAATTCTTAGGCAGTACCTTATAAACCGGATGCTCACGTCCCAACATGAACTGAATGCCTACGACTTCCGGATTCTTGTTCTCAGGTGTCACAGGTGTCGTCTGTGCCTTTTCCCACAATGCTCGTAATAGTGAAGGTATCAAGTGGAGATACCCAATCCCTGGTTTCAACTCCATCCGCATAACAAGGAAATTAGTGCCGGGGTTCCCTAACTCGCTAAAACCTTCAAAACACCACTGAAGATGTTGCACATATCCGAGTCGCTTTCCTTCCATATCTTCAATGAGTAGCCATTCATGTTGTGCATCGCTCCCTGCTGAGCGTCCATTGAACTCGTATTCCCACAGTGCCGATGTACGCGGGCATGCGAAGACATGAGATTGGATCGCGTGTGCGTAAAGCTCTTGAATGAAGGTGTTGTCGGTATCTGTTCTTGGTCGAAGACGACACGTTTCGGTCTCCTCTTTTTTCAATGGTGGGATATGCCTCCCGTCGATTACCTGCTCCGCTTCCATATCGAGTGCCATCTCATATCCGAACAATCGATAATACCACGGTATACCCGTGATGCCTTGCATCAATTCCCCGCGTGCTTTACTCAGGGCGTGAATCACTTCAAACTGTTTTCGGACGAAACCTCTTCTACGGTATTCGGGTTCAGTGGCGACAAATTCGGGTTGCCCAAACTTGAAAGGGATGCCACTATACGTCCACGTCTGTGAAATCAGACACATAGACGAGATTATTTTCCGGGTCTTGGTATCTTCAACAACAGTGAAATCGCTTGCTTTGCAAGTAGGGTGGTCTCCTGACATAAGGTCTCGGATAGCCGGACCTACGTTCTCGGCTTCGTGGAGGCGAGCATTGAATTCGGCAAGTACATCTATATCGTCTGGCGTAGCGAATCGAAGTTTTAGGTTATCACCGAGATCGATCGGCATCTGCGAGAGAATGCTATCTTTTGACATGGACGTTTCCTATGAAGTGGTATCTCTATGGATTATATCACAAATGGCTAAAAAAGGTGAATATTTTGACAAATACTGATATAATAACAGAACATTGAGCAAACCCCGCATAAAATTCAGATGAAAATCAAACCGCGCCCCGCGCTCTTCTTTCTTATCCCGTATCTATTGGGTATCATTGCAGGCAGATGGACACCTGTTCCGTTTCTATGGCTCTGGCTCTCCATGCTGCTCTGTCTTATCGGTAGCCTCGCAACGAGGAATCGTCAGCGGTATCTCTGCTATGGATTGCTCCATCTCGCAGTCTTTACAGGTGGAATGCTCCGATTGGAAGCCGTCTCGCATTCGGCAATCCCCGCGCACTTCTACGACGAACCGATCAGTTTTTCAGGGACTACAGCGTATCAGCCCGAACGCGGAGAGGCGTGGGATGCCTGTTATGCCACCGGTGAACTGCAATTGTTGTCAAATCCGACGCAGCGAGTGAAGGCGAAATTTCTTATCAGATTCCAGCAGCTGATACCGCTTCGCTACGGCGAACACTTAACCCTAACAGGTGTTCTGCGTCAACCGCAAGCCAAACGCAATCCCGGCGGATTTGATTACCGCGCTTATCTTGCTCGACAAGAGATCGTTGGGATAATTGATGCCCAGGGATTTCTCCGCATAGGTGAACAACGCGGATTTCCACCCTTGCGGTGGATAGAGGCACTCCGTATCCGCACAGAACGCATGATTGATACTATCTATACACGGACTGAAACAGAGGCACCTCCCTCAGAACCTTCATTGCATGCGCAGCTTCTCAAAGGCATCTTACTGGGTAAACGGAGCGAGGTCCCTACAGAGACGTTGGATCTCTTCCGAAACAGTGGAACCTTTCATGTACTCGCTGTCTCTGGTCTGCACGTTGGGCTGATCGCGATGTTCTGTTATTTCGGTTTCTCACGCTTTCGGCTTCCACAGAAGGTCGTTTGTTTGCTAACAATTCTTGCAGTGCTGGTTTACGCGTGCCTGATCGGTTTCCGTCCCTCTGTCTTTCGGGCATCGCTGATGGCAATCCTATTTCTCTGTGCGATGCTCATTGACCGAGATGCGGATCTCTTCAATCTGTTAGCGTTTGCGGCGTTGACCTTGCTCCTTTTGAACCCGCATCAGCTGTGGGATGTGGGGTTTCAGTTGTCATTCGCAGCGGTGGCTTCAATCGTCTATTTCGTTCCGAAAATGGAGAAACCTTTGCGTCGATGGTGGGAAGGATCAGAGGATTCATCTGCAGACAGCAGTGATTCTACTCTAAAAAGATTTCGGAACACAGCGATTAAATGGTTGGTGCTCTCCTATCTCGTTACATTCGCCGCACAGATTGGGACGGGACCCTTGATAGCCTACCATTTCTTCCGGACATATCCGCTCGGTATTATCGTGGGCCCCTTCGCAGTTGGGCTTGTGTCGCTCATTGTTGCCGTGGGCATGGCATCGGTGTGCATCGGTTTTCTCTGGATTCCACTTGCCAAACTGCTCAGTCTCCTCAATCACGCTATTATTTCCCTCTTTCTATCACTCATCGGTGTATTTGGACAGACATGGGGCGTAATGAAGATAATCCCACCGACGTTGGGTCTGTTCATCCTCTACATTGCCATCTGTTTAGGCATCACGCATTGGCGGTACGTCTATCGTCAATGGAGAACTGCAAGCCTGATAGCACTCGCAGTTATAGCGATCTGGGTCTGGGATGCTGCGTTCCACGAGAGAGGAAGACTGCTGGAAGTCATAACGCTGGATGTCGGACAGGGCGACGCTGCTATCGTTAGGTTTCCAGACAATCGGACGATGTTGATTGATGGCGGCATCCGACGGTCATATTACGATGAACAGAAACGGCGACAGGTTGACTACGACGTAGGTAAACGGATTATTGAGCCCTATCTTGATTTCCACGGTATTCGGAAACTTGACATGGTGGTGCTAACACATCCAGACATTGACCACGGCGGCGGCCTCGGATATATCTTGCAGCATTTCAAAGTCGCCCGCGTCCTCGGCATATCGGATACACCGCTCACTTCTCAGACGCATCAACGCCTACACGAGATTGTCAAAATCCGCAACATTCCCTATTCGTTTCCGTACGCTGGAGAGATTGAACTCACCCCGACAGCTACACTGAACCTTGTACATCCCATTGACGCTGCATCCACCAACCTATTGGATAAAGACACCAACGACGATTCACTCGTGATGAAGATTACTTACGGTGAGATAGACATTCTCTTCACGGGGGACATCGGTAAGGAGGCAGAATCGCGACTCATTGCGTCTGGACAGGATCTTCGTTCGGAAATCCTGAAGGTACCTCATCACGGGAGTCGCACATCGAGCAGCCCACCGTTTTTGGATGCTGTTCAGCCGCGTTATGCGATCTTTTCACTCGGTCAAAGAAATCGGTATCAGTTTCCACATTTAGATGTGGTCGCACGGTATCAGGCGCGTGGGGCTGTGTTGTTACGAACCGACGAAGCGGGCGCAATTACACTTCGTACCGATGGAACACGAGGTTGGATTGACACTTTTTGTGGAAACGAGTTTCGCTCACAATCTTACTGACTCTTTTTAGTGATTCTGCTATACTATCTCAAAACGACTTTCGCAGGAGACAACATGAAATATCTTATATTTTTCGTTGCTGGCATTGCTGCCTTGATGTTCATGAGTTGTGCCGGGACAACAATACCCGTCCACACAGAGGATGATGTTCAACACCTTGAAGCGGCTAAGGAACTTTTCAAAAACCAGTTTAAAGATGACATGCATCCGATAATTCAGGAGTATCTGTTTGAAGTTCTGCCCGAGCCCGATTCCTTTCGCTTGGATCGTTTTGAATACACCATCGCGAATTATCCTACGATGGTTGTAAATAAAAAACGCCCCCTCCTGCCCGGTAAATCTATCAAAGTGCTTTACAAACAGGTTTTAATCCCAGCGTACCATATTAATATGCATTTTAGGGCGAGAGTGCCTGACATCGGCACGCAGCCACAAGAAATGCGTTTTTACCTCTTAACGGACAAACAATTAATCCTGCCAAATAATCTCGCTGTTCCGTTAATTGAGTAATTTTCTTCTATCCGTCTAAAGACGGCGCGATAGCAATGCGGAGTGCCTCCTGACGCATCGCATGTTCAAAAGCGGTGTTGATGTCCCCTAATTGATATGTTTCACCGATGAGTTCAGCAAACGGATAGCGTGTCCGATTCTCTTCTACAAAGTGGAGCGAAGCACCGAGCGCGGTATGGTGATAATTATGAACGCCTCGCAGGGTTACACACTTTGTCACAATCTGGTGAGCGTCGACAGAGATATCCGCGTTTGGATAGACGTAGCCAAGCGTTAAACACCTTCCACCGATCGCTAACCATCTGATTAGGTTCGGGATCCCAATTGTGACACCGCTGACCTCTACACCGAGATCAACACCCCGTCCATCTGTTAGTTCTTTTAGTGCTGCGTCAATTTCCGCAACGGATATCTTATCCGGGTTGAAGGTGTGTGTCGCACCGAAACGTTTAGCAGTCTGCAAACGGCTCTCGTTGGTATCCACAACGGCGACATTCTCGTATGCCTGCTCGCGTAAATAGCATGCCGCATAGATGCCCAACATGCCAGCACCGTGAATAACAGCAGTCTCACCGGCGTGTGTGCCGATGTTCGTCAAGCCGTTTACGACAGTCGAAAGCGCGCAGTTGATCGGGACTGCTTCCTCATCCGTCATAGCATCAGGGAGACGGTAGATAGCCGTTCCAGGACGGAGCAGGATATGTGTGGCGAAACCACCTGAGAATGCGGTAGCACCTTCACTCCGTGCGTGTCCGTATTTGAACATCGTTTCGCATTTCTGTGGGAGGTTCCGATTCACACAGTAGTCACATGTTCCGCAGGCAGTCGTGAGACTCCACGTAATTCGGTCACCCTCGCGTAGTGCTTCCCCGGTTGCGGAACGGAGCGGCGTGGGTGCCGCAATAGTCCCAACGATTTCGTGTCCGAGTATGCATGGCGTTTCCGCACCGCGACGACCTGATACTGTATGGAGGTCGGAGCCGCAGATAGTTGAAAGTGAGACACGGACGAGGATGTTGTCCATGATGTCGGTTACGGGCGCGTCGCACACCTCAAAAGGAGTGTCTACGCCGTGGAATTGGGTTATCTGTGCTGATATTTGCATTGTGTTCCTTTTTTCTATGACGGGTATGCAAGGTTTCATCGGGTTTCAATAAATAATTCGGTAGCCTGGTAAAAGACAATAATGACTCACAGTAGGTATACAATCTTGAAAATCCTTGACTCCTGAAAATCCTGCTTCAGACAATCCACAACTGACAACCGATAACTACTTTTAATTTGACAAACCCATAGGCTTCACGTATCATATATTATTATTATACGCTACTTTGAATTAAAAAAATAGAGGACAAAACGAACAGACATGAATAGAACTGCCGAAGTTCTTATTGAGGCTTTACCTTATATCCGCCGCTTTTACGACCGCCGCATTGTTATCAAATATGGCGGTGCCGCAATGGAGGATGAGACACTTATCCACTCCGTTATGGAAGACATCGTTCTGATGAAATATGTCGGCATTCGACCCATTATCGTTCACGGTGGCGGACCACGAATTACGGCTTGGATGGACAAGGTCGGGAAAGTCCCAGAATTTGTACAGGGGTTGCGTGTAACCGATGCGGAAACGGTTGAAATCGCTGAGATGGTGCTCGGCTCAATCAACAAAGAAATTGTAGCACGTATCAACCAACACGGCGGAAAAGCGATTGGACTTTCTGGAAAAGACGCGAACCTAATTCTGGCGGAGAAACAAGAAACACAGGTTACTGATAAAGACGGACATCAAATCGATATTGACTTGGGATACGTGGGAAAAATTATCGGCGTTAACACTGAGTCGATCACTACACTTGACAACGCCGATTATATTCCTGTTATCACCCCAATTGGGGTCGGGGTTGAGGGACAAACCTATAACATTAACGCCGATACGATGGCTGGTGAGATCGCATCCGCATTCCAAGCAGAAAAATTAATTCTACTGACCGATACGCGCGGTATTCTCCGAGACCTCTCGGATACCGCGTCGCTGATACCAACGATCCATATAAGAGAAGTGGATCAGCTAATTGACGAAGGTCTCATCGCGGGTGGCATGCTCCCTAAAGTGGATGCCTGCACAACGGCACTCATGGGCGGCGTTTACAAAACGCATATTATTGATGGGCGAATTCCGCATTCTCTATTGCTCGAAATCTTCACAGAGGGTGGAATCGGAACCGAAATCGTTAGATAGCGCAGCCGCAGTAGGTTGGGTTGAGCGCAAGTGAAACCCAACGAAATACGCAAGCCAAACTCATATTAGATGGACGAATGGAGGCGAAGATGGCGACACCGAAAAAAATTGCTGCAATCATTACAACCTATTTTCAGCACTCACATGCGGATGTGATTGCCACGAAATACATGAAGGGTTTCCCAACGGATACGGGACATCAGATGCCTCGTGTCGAGTTAGTTTCTATCTATCTGGATCAGGTAGACGATCGAGACATAGGTGTCGGTTTAGCGGCGGAACACAATGTTCCTATCTATCCGAGTATTCGGCAGGCATTGACACTCGGTGGGAACGAGTTGGCTGTCGATGGTGTGATATTAATTGGTGAGCACGGCGACTATCCCTATAACGAGTTTGAACAGCACATGTATCCGCGCCGCTATATGTTTGAGCAGATTTGTGGTGTTTTTGCGTCGAGTGGTAGGTCGGTGCCAGTTTTCTGCGATAAGCACCTCTCCTACAATTGGGCAGATGCGCTCTGGATGTATGAGCGAGCGAAAGCACTTGATGTGCCGTTCATGGCGGGTTCTTCACTACCGCTCGGTTGGCGGAAACCGTTTTTAGAACATCCGCTTGATACCGAGTTGGATTCGGCTGTCGGCATCGGCTATGGGGGTGTGGAGTCCTACGGCTTCCATGCGCTTGAGACATTACAATGTATGATTGAACGTCGGCAAGGCGGCGAGTCGGGAATTGTGGCAATTCAATGTCTGGAAGGTGAATCGGTCTGGGAGGCAGGCGAGGCTGGAAAGTGGTCTATGGAATTAGCCGAGGTCGCGTGTGCTCAGATTGAAAATCGTCCCGATAGCACGTTCACGGAAGGGTGTCCGAATCCAGCGGCGTTTCTGTTGGAACATAGCGATGGATTTCATTCGGCAGTGTTGATGTTGAACGGTTACGTCTCTGATTTCGCGTATGCAGCAAAATCGGAGGATACACAGTATGCCACAGAGGTGTACTTACAGAACGGACCCCCGCACGCCCATTTCAGTTATTTGAGCCTCAATATTGAAGAGATGTTCGTGACGGATGAACCGCAGTATCCGGTAGAACGGACGCTGCTCGTGACGGGTGTGCTTGATGCACTCATGCACTCGCGAGCGGAAGGACACGTCCGAATTGAGACACCGCATTTGGCAGGACTCGCGTATCAATCCTATCAGAAGATGCCTATCCGCCCGACAGCACCACGTCCGGAAGGTGCGACGTTAATGTGAAAGCGCGGCTGAAAAACCGCGCTTGTAGTTTTAGCGTTCTGGACGTGCCGGGACACCTGTCTCCGCGGATTCATAGATGAGATCCATCAATTCGGATTGAATAATCCCGTTCATTGGGCTGGTCCGTGGTTCCGCTCTACCCATGAGCGTATTGATAAAGTTGTCATCAGGGCTACCAGCGGACATATCGTCTGAAATCGGAGGTGGATCCAACGCTTCTCCACCTTTCCAGACGCGAATCCAACCACCGCCCCAACCGTCAACTTCGATCCGACCATTCTCAAAGACTAACGCCATGTGCGTACCACCGGGGCTTGGGCAATTGCCACTCACCGCCATCGCAGCAAGAACGCCGCTCTCAAACTTGACGTTAATCGAGGAATTGATGTCAACGTCCCGGTCCTGGTTATCCGTATAGGCGTAGACCTCAGCAACTTTCGACTCGACTGCCCAGCAGAGACTGTTCAGAAGGTGTGCGCCACTATCGTAAGCCTGGCCACCACCGGAAAGTTTCGGATTCTGCCGCCACGTTCCCGTTGTACCGCCTTTCCAGCCTTGCGTAATGTAACCGATCACTAATTCCAGCTTGCCGAATTCCCCACTGCGGACGATCTCTCTGGTGTAGTAGAAATTCGGTGTGCAAGGCGTATTATAACCGATTGTGAGGGTCAACCCAGTCTCTTCGACCTTCTCTGCTATGGTGTACGCATCTTTAGAGGAGGTGACCATCGGCTTCTCCATCAGAACGTGGCAACCTGCTTCGAGGGCTTGCATGCCCTGTTCAAAATGAAGTGTGTGTGGTGTAGAGATCACCACAGCATCCGGTGATGTTTCTTTCAGCATCGCGCCGATGTCATCATACGCACCCGGACGTGGACTGAGGTCAGACAGGTTCCGATCTATATAACCAGTGGCGATGTCGGTATTCACATCACACGTTCCAACGATTTGCACGTCGGGGTTTGCGTTCATGCGTCTGGCGTGACCTGAGGAGTTTCCGCCACACCCAATCATGGCAAGTCGAATCTTCGCCATATTTTTCTCCTTGTTTAGTAGTTGTCAGTAGTCAGGATGAATTTTTTTTTCAAAAATCCTTTCACCAGTCAGTAGAAGAGGTTATCGTTTAACGAGGGACCCTTTACTGATTGCCGATTGCTGATTGTTGGTTGCTCCGAAACCTAAACGATTGGACTTTCAAACGTAGACTTCGATAAATCATCGACGCTGATAGCACCATCGCCGAAGACCCGCGTAAAGTTATGTCCATGGTGCGATTTCGTCTCGCCATGCATATAGCAGACACTGAACGCACGCCGTGGAATATCCGTATCGTTCGTACCGGAGCTGTGCAGCATCCAATTATGGAGGAGTACCACTTCTCCCGCTTTCAATTCCATCGGTAGCGGTGTAGCCTTCGCGACGATGTCGTCAATGTGTTCCTGCGTTAGAAAACCAGAACCGTTTTCAGGGTTGATGAGCCTGCTATGGGACTTCGGAATGATATGCACACAGCCGTTCTCAATCATTGCTGGATCTAAAGCCGTATAAATCGTAATCTGCGGGTCGCGGTCGAGATCCCTCCACCTGTCTTGATGCCATGTAAGTTGAGTGCCCTCGTGTGCTGGTTTATTCATAAACATTGCCCGGAAGCAAGCAACCGGAGTCCCATCTCCATAGATTTTCGTGCAGACCTCTTCAAAAATCGGTTTCTGGAGATACTCCAAAAAAATCGGATCGAGTTCGAGGTTCTGGATTTTCCGGTACAACAACGTTGCCCCTTTATGCCCTTTAGATTGCGGTCCCGGCGAGTTTTTGCCGGGTTCCCGGTCAAGTTGCATCATGATTTGATCGTAATCCAACGGGGCTTTACCGAGCATGATGTCATCCATCTGCTGCTGCAGTCTTACGAGTTCGGCATCCGTTGCGACTTGTCCAATGCGCACATAGCCGTTCTCCGCAAAATGTTCCCACTGTTCATCTGTTATATGCTGTTCCATGCTATGCCTCCCAGTTGAGCATGTCGTGGTTCCAACTTTTGTATAGCAAGTTTTGACCTATGCCAAAAGTCTGTATACAAATTATAACACATATCTCAAGAAGTAGAAAAGAAAATTACACTGTTTTTTCGACAAACTTCCGATCTCAATCCTATTTTTCAAAATAATGCAACCTTTTGCGATCTAAGTTGCGTCACTCTAATCAATGGACGTAATGATTAGGGAAAACGTTTAGACGAAAAGTCGTTTTCCCACCTTTTTGAAAATAATGCAACCTTTTGCGATCTAAGTTGCGTCACTCTAATCAATGGATGTTAAATCTCAACTAAATTGTTTTTTGTAAATCAAACGAAACTTTCACTTTAAAGGAGTAAATCATGACGACTAAAATTCGCCAGCAAAATGGGATCACGATTTTGGAACCAAACGGAAAAATAATCGGTCCCTCAACATCAGAATTATGGGAAGCAATCTCGTCGCAGATAGAGACTTCCGATACACCCCGCCTCCTCATCAATTTCGAGCATGTCAATAGGGTTGACAGCACAGGACTTGGTGTACTCATGGGTGCCCGTGCCGCTGTCGCACGAAAGAAAGGGCGTGTCGGAGTCATCAATATCAGCAAACAGATCAATAATCTGATTGTTATGAGCCGACTCGTGAGTCTCTTTGAACGTTTTGAAAACGAGACTGCTGCAGTTTCTGGGCTGTCCGCTTAAAACCCAGATTTGGTTTGAATTGAATAAATCTGAACTTACGCAGTCCTCTTTGCTGGCGAGGTTTCAAAACTCGCCAGCAGTGGGCGGACCTTAAAGTTTACCAAAAACTGTAAGTCCTATAAATCTAAACGCTTTTCAGTTGGCACAATAATTGTAAGTATAACAGTGGACCTTAACCTTGACGCTTAGTGCAGCTATTTTGAAATGAGGGCTTCCTAATGAACACACATCGCTTGACTTTTCTGTTTTCGGTAATAATTCTTCTATCCGGTATTTGCCCGAATCTGCTTTGTTGGGCAGAAGGTATCATTGTCTACACCTATCGTGGGACGACCTACATGATACGTCCCAATGATACCGTACCTACACCTACGCGCATTGCCGAAGAAGGTATTTCTACGCCTTCTCCAGATGGCCGCTTTTTGGCAGTGGTAGACGGCGATCCTGACCGCCGGAATGTTCTTCATATCCGAGACTTCCGCACCGGTAAGAAAATTCGTTCCATCATATTGCAAGTCCATTCTTACGTCGATATTTCTTGGTCTCCCGATGGACGTTGGATTGTGTATGCTGGCAGTCCACAACGGATAAGAGGCGGACGCGATATAGACACAGAAATCTTTCTAATCTCACCCGATGGACGACGGAAGCGAAAGTTACCGCACCCGATTGGTAAGAATCCAATAGGTTTTGTCTGGGCACCAGATGCACAATCCGTGTTCTACAATCTCGCTGCAACGGACAAGCATCAGGAGATCTGGGAATCGAATGTCAATGGTCGGGAGAAACCCAAGAAACACTCGCCATTCCCTGAAGGTGCGGGTTTCGTAAGTCGTTACCCGTTCTACAGTTTCTCCCCGGACGGTAAAAAGATTGCCTACACACCGGTTTATGAAGGCGTATTTGTTGCGGATGTTGATGGGAGGAATCACCAACCCGTGGTCACTCACCTTGATGAGGGCATATTTGTTGTGAATGCTGATGGGATAAACCAGCTGGAAATAGCCAATCGCGGCTTGCGGCAGTTTTTTCAAGTAGATTGGTCGCCGAATGGCAAATATCTTGTCTTTTCTGCGGATATAGGTTTTGGTAATAATGGTCTCTACATCTATTCGCTTGCGTCGCAGCAAGTTCGGCGTTTAGTGGTTTTGCCGGATAGTCTCCCTATTTCGCCACGTTGGGTCGGTGATTCGCTGCCAGTGGAGCCTTTAGATAAGAAGGCTGTGACATGGGGAGCCATCAAGGTTTCAAAGAACTAAGGTTTCAAAGAACTAAGGACTTACGCAATAATTCAAAAAATGTTAAATAGGGGTGGTTTTATCACCCCTATTTTATTTTAACCATACATGGGTTCCATAAATATGCTATAAACATTGCATTCTTACAGGACTGAAGAAGGGGATTACGGAATACACAGTTTCTACCTAAGATCCAGTGCGGTTGCAAATTGCACCGTAGGCATCAATTTTAGAAAAACAACCGCTTGAGCACCAGGACCGGTAGGTTCAGTTTCCAACTGCGCCGGGTTTTAGCCATAAACTTTGACACGCCAGAACCCCTCTTTAGTCCCGTAGGGACGTTATGTTTATAGAAAGACGTTGAAACGAAACATATAGCCCTGTAAGGGCGGCATGTTTATATCCATGGTTGTTAAAACGCTACGAAAATCGCTAAATTGACACCTATGGTGCGGTTGCAAATTGCACCATAAGTGTCAATTTTAGAAAAAATAATCGTTGTAGTCCCAGGTCCGGTAGGGTCTTTCACCTAACTGCGCCGGATTCTACGCGAAAACCTTGAAGGTTTCAAACCCCTCTTGAATCCCGTAGGGATGGTATCTCTGTAGAATGCGGCCGGCTTTAGCCATAAACTTTGCACATGCCAGAAGCCCTCTTCAGTCCCGTAGGGACGATATCTGTGTAGAAAAACGGTCGCCCCCTCAATAAAGCCCCGTAGGGGCGGCATTTGTAAGAGGCTGTTACAAAATACCGTGAAAAATCCTAAATTGCCTCTTCAGTCCCGTAGGGTTTATTTGCTTGGGTGTTTCTTCAATATGTTTATAGAAAAGCGTTGAAACTAAGCATATAGCCCTGTAAGGGGTTTTTGCTTGGGTGTTTCTGCAGCATGTTTATCATATCCGTAATAAAACGATGCGAAAACCCACTAAATTGACACCTATGGTGCGGTTGCAAATTGCACCATAAGTGTCAATTTTAGAAAAAATAATCGTTGTAGTCCCAGGACCGGTAGGCACTGTTTCTAACTGCGCCGGATTCTACGCGAAAACCTTGAAGGTTTCAAACCCTTCTTGAATCCCGTAGGGATGATATGTTTATAGCAGCATGTGGGTCAGAAAAACTCAAGCCCCGTAGGGGCGGCATTTGTAGAGACGTTCGTATAAAATACAACGAAATATCCCTAAATTGACACTTATGGTGCTGTTGCAACCAGAGACCGAGTGAAACCCAACGCTTTTGTTGTCAAGTACCACAACTCTGAGAGTATGAAGTTGGGTTTCACTATGTTTTTGAATGTATAGGGCAGCCTCTTGGATTTGGGGTGTGTTTGGAACACCGACATCCGCCCTTTCAATGCCGTTCAACCCAACCTACATGATAATTTGACTGCTGACGACTGATTGCTGACGGCTTTTAAAATAATGCAACCTTTTGAAACCTAAGTTACGTCACTACAATCAATGGATGTAATGATGACGGAGAAATGTTTACACAGGCGGTTGATTCTCCAACTTTTTGAAAATAATGCAACCTTTTGAAACCTAAGTTACGTCACTACAATCAATGGATGTTAAATTTCAGGCAAGTTGTTGATCACAAGCGGAACCGAACTTTCATTTTAGAGGAGAAAACCATGCGCTTTCTAATGATTAATCTATTCCTTGTCTTTTTACTATTCTTCGGCATTGGTTATCTTGCTTTCGGCAGCGTTGAAACTGGAACGAATTCTGAACTGCCAGTGCATCATGTAGATAATACATCTTGGGAAGCGTCTTTTGAAACATTCCCTTCAGAGATCAATTTTTTGCTTTTTCAGAAATAATGCAACCTTTTGAAATCTAAGACACGTCACTTCAATCAACAGACGTAATAATTCAGTAGGAGGCGTGCAATGCAACAGAGCGATGCGCAACTCATTCAGCAGGTATTACAAGGGAACCAGGAAGCATTCAGTCCGTTAGTCAAGAAATATCAAAAAGGGGTTCACGCGTTGGCGTGGCGGAAAGTCGGTGATTTTCACATCGCACAAGAACTTACGCAGGACGCGTTTCTCAAGGCATACCGACAACTACGGACCTTGAAGGACCATAACGCATTTAGCGGATGGCTTTACGTTATCGTAGCCCGCGAGTGCCTTGATTGGCTCCGAAAAAATCGCATACCCATGGAATCCCTTGATACTGCCGATTCAAACGAGGTGGACAAAGTGTCATATTCTCAATATGTAGCAGAAAAACAGGAAGCCGAAGCCGATGAAACGCGTCGTGAGGTTGTCAAGGAGCTGCTCAAGAAATTACCGGAAAGTGAACGGACGGTGATGACGCTCCACTATCTCGGTGAAATGACAATCAAAGCCATCAGCGAATTTCTGGGTGTGTCCCAGAATACCGTCAAGAGTCGCCTCAGCCGTGCCCGCAACCGTTTGCGGAAAGAGGAAAACGTCCTTCAGCAGAATCTCGGCAGCTTCCAACTCCCTGATAACTTAGCAGATAACATTATGCAGGAAGTCTCACGTATAGCCCCCGTTCCACCTGCTGTGAGTAAACCGGTCGCACCCTTAGCAATCTCTGCTGCCTCCGCTATCTTGATTTTCTTAATGATGGGTGTTGGCACGCAGTACCTCTCCCGTTTTCAAAAACCCTACAACTTGGATGCCACCTCGGAACCGACGGTTGAGCTTATTGATGCGGTTTTTGTTGTGGACTCTCCAGCAAAACCCGCAGTTCGGAGTCAGGCAGGAAGCTCGGCTATCCCGGGTAAAAGTCCCGGCGCGGGTCAGAAACCCGAAGAATCGCTTTTTGCCACACTGCCAGTTGATATGACAGAAGTCGCAACGCCGAAACCTCAGTGGACCCAAACTAAGGGTCCCGAAGGAGGAGAAGTCAACGACCTCTTCATGGCATCTAACGGCGACGTTTATGCCAGAGCAGGCGCGGATCTCTATAGACTAACAGACGATAGAAGCGCGTGGATATCTGCTAATACGAACATGTCTATTAATGGATCGTGGCAAATGACAGAACATGAGGATACCCTTTATGTCGTTTCCGGTACCGAAGTACTTGCTTCCGCGGATAGAGGTAGAACCTGGAATTCATTGGGAACGCGTCCAGAAGGGCAGTTAATTGGTACTATTATAACGGATGCGGCACCTGGGGCGCAAGCCAACATTACAATGTACTTGGGGCTTGTTGATGGCGTATTCCGCTCTGTGGATGCCGGTAAATCGTGGACATCTCTTACTGACGAAAACCTAACCGATAGGAAAATTCAGGCAATCGCCGCTATAGAAAACACTGTCTTTGTAGGGACGGATAAAGGACTCTATCGCCACAGTTCAGAAGGCTGGAAGCAATTACCGGTAGGGGAAGTCGAGAATATTCTCGCATTGGCAAGTGCTGAACACCGACTCTATGTTGCCGTTGGAGAGGAAATTGAAAATAAAAAACTTTCGATCTTCGTGTCAATGTCGGCATATAATACCGATCCGTCGCTTTACCGTTCAACAGACCTCGGAGATTCGTGGCAGGCGATAGATTTCCCCAAAAAAACAGCTTCCGATTCCGAGGAAAACAGTGGATTTATTTTTTCCACTGGTGCTGGTACCCGACAAGTGGATGACAATTCAGAAACGGAAAAGACTGCCAGCGTCAAAATGGTGGCAGCACAAGAAAGACTTTTGGTCGTAGATGGCAGTGAGAGTTATTACTCAAGTGATGCTGGGGAAACATGGATATCTTTAGGTCCAGGTGCCGCAACTATAGGAAGTACTGCCACCCGTGCCGCAGCGACAGCTATAGGAGGTCCTTCCACCGCTGTCATAGCGGATGCGAACACCTTTTACAAAAGTAGTAGTCCATTAGGGATTCAGCGCACGACCGATGCAGGCAAAACGTGGCATCCGTTTAACACAGGATTGGTGAGGACGGGTGTAGACAAGTTGGTCTATGCCAATAATATGCTCTACGCAAAAACATGGGGAAAACTTGTGGTCTCGTTTGATGATGGTGAATCGTGGACCCCTGTTTTACGTTGTCCTGACGTTCTCACGGATATGATGGAATTTAACGATGTTCTCTATGTCAAAGGTGTCAACAAGGCATTGCCTCAACTTTTCCGCGTATCTGCTGAGGATAACGGGTTAGTGTCTGTCCCCGGCATACCAATTTTAGAAGGGGTAGACCTTGAAAAACTGATCCTTGAAGCATTTTTTCCGGAACCCGTACAAGATGAACTTCAGGAAAACATTGAAGAAGGTAAGGGATTAAAACCTGAAGATTTCGATATGGATATGCTTAGCACGGTTGCTAATGAGGCTGTAGAGGAAGGTCTCGTTAAACTCTTTCAGGCATACTTTGGGAATTTCGCTGTCAGCGGTAGTACTTACTATATGGAATATGACCAGCAACTCCTCAGGTGGAAGCCCGGTATGACTGAATGGTTCAATACTGGCTTAGCGGATGCAGGTGAGTCTATTCATTCTATCGCTGACATTCAAGATCAGGGTTCCCTTGATTTCAAAATCGCAGTTTCAGGTAAAAATGTTTACGTTGGCAAACGGGATGGACACCTCCTTCAATCGTTTGATGAAGGCGATACTTGGAACGATGTCACGACAGACCTCCCATTTTCTGTCACCCAATTCAAAGCTATCGCCTTCGCCGGACCAACGCTTTACGCGGCAACCGATAAAGGTGTTACGTATTCAAGCGATGGGACTCGCTGGCACACGGCGACCGATGCGGAAGGGACAGTGCTTGTGATAGAAAAAATGACGGTGGACGGGACAACGGTATACGGCGCAACTTGGCAACAGATATATCAATTGAAAGAGAATTCAAGCAGATGGGAACAAGTCACACCGGAAGTTCCGAGCGAGATTAGCTCGCTTGCTGTTGATGGCAGCACACTTTATGTAGGAACTACGGATCGCGGCGTGCTACGTTTCACGCTTGATTAGTTAATAGTTGTCAGTTATCAGTGCGGTTTTTTCTCATGAAGATTAAGAATTTAATCGGGTAATGTAGGTATTCATCGTCTGAAGCAGGATTTACAAGATTCTAAGGATTCACAGGATTATGGAGTCTTCTTGATTGAAAACTGTGCTTTATAGAATTACCCAAATATTTTATTAAACTTCATCCGAAAAAATCTTTGTAGCATAGACTGTTAGTCTGTGCACTAAGGTGTGGTTAATGCGATATAAACTTTTAGAAATGGTATAACAAGAAGTGTTGGAATCACCCAAAACTGTTTAGTGAATCTAAAACCTCTTAACCGATGACTGATGACCGATAACCAGAAAAAAAGGAGATTGAAAAATGTTAAAAAAGATTGGACGATTAAAGATTCATTATCTCAGGTTGCACGTACAAGTCAAAACGATAACATTTTTGTTCGCAACTGTATTGATGGCGATGTGTCTACAACTGCCGCTCCACGCAGACGCAAATCAGTTTCTCTTTACTATGGATGCGATTAAAGATCCGGGCAGTTTGGCGGTGAAACTCGAAGACACGCGCGCACCGGTGTCCCAATTGATTGCATCGCAATTGTCCGAAGATATACAGTGGCTGTTAGTTGGGTACGATGGCGCAAGCGATCCGTCTCCGAAGCTGCAGAAGGCACTGCTTGCAGAGTTGAATCGACTGCTTCAAGCGGGTCCTCTCTACGATGCACAAGTGTTCGCTGATATTGAACTCAGTGAAGAGACGCAGACACTCATTGCCCAAAATCCGAAAAGTGGAGAAGCGTTGGTTCACCTGAACCGATTCCTCTTGGCGGCTGCTTATCCTTATGAACTGGCAGCACCTATAGCGCAACAGGACGCTAAGCATTCTAAAGGGATTGAGGCATGCAGAGAAAATTTAAGGCAAATAAAACTGGCACGTGAAAAATATCGGATTACTAACGCCGATGCAGATCCGCAATGGCTTTCGGAACTTTCCCCAGAATATCTGGAGGAGAAAGTGCTCATCTGCCCGGCGGATGGGACAGCAGGCGACCCTGGTGTCTTAACTGAAGGCGCGGCGGACCCAACGTTGCCGTGCAGTTACCTCTATGAATTTCGTCCTTCCGAGAAAATGGATCATGAAGTCCTATCGACACAAGAAGGTGATATGTTACCGATTGTTCGGTGTGAACATCATCTTCTTAACCTAAGTGTTGGTGGAAAGCTTTATCGTAAGGGACCCCAAAGAGGTATCTATACGACTAACAAGACAGGGTTTTCATTGCTGGATGATTTTATGAAAGGTCTACGTGCCCAACACGGAGAAGCATTTCTCAAAACTCAAGAAGGCAGGCAAAAACTGAAACAGGCAACGGAAAAACTGATCATCAAACAGTTGGCACCGAAAATGCTTAAAGCCTTTGAAGAAGAGATTTCCACGCAACTTGAGGCGCAGCTAGGGAAAGATATTCTTAAGACCGAAATGGGTATGGATATACTCAAACAAGTAACCGTGCAGGTGAGAGATCAAATTAAGGAACAACTACAGTCGGAACTTGAAGCACAACTCGGCGCAGAATTTCTTAAGACAGAAGAGGGCCAGGACATACGCCAGCAATTATCGGCACTGTTCCCGGAGGACCCAGGGCAGTTAGGAAACTCAGAAATAAGGGTCAATTTTAAGAAAAAATAGTCTCGATCCTAGGTCCGGTAGGTGCGGTTAGAAATGCAGATCGCATTAATTAATACGGGATTTAGTCGACTAAATTCGTTCCTTGTATTACATTTGCGCATGGCTTTTATGGGCAAACCTTACGCCGCAAAACCGCCCCTACCAGAGGATTGCGTAAGCCCTATAAAATATAAAGGAGAAATCACCATGTTAATGACATTGATTCAAAAAGAGATTATGCATCATATTCTGAGCGTCCGGTTCGTCGCGCTCCTACTGATGTGTGTGTTGCTTATTCCACTGACGCTTTCTATCGGTTATCGAAATTATCAACAGAACCTTGTTGATTACCAAGAAGCCGTTAAATTGGCAAACATCGAGGAAGCAAAGATGAATCCGAAGATGGAACTGAAGCCGGAGTTGGAAGTTTCTAAACTTTTCCTCAAGCCGACACCGCTGAGCGTTTTCGCAAACGGATTAGGGGATGCCCTGCCGAGTTATCTTGGAATGACGCGCAATGGAATTACACAAGGTGCGCCAGCTTTGGTTTCAGATTCTCTTTCTTACCTTTTGGGACATCTTGATTTGCTATTTCTTGTAGGTACTGTTTTCAGTTTGCTGGCACTCCTGTTTACTTTTGATGCTGTTGCTGGGGAAAGAGAAGCCGGAACACTTCGGATTACGCTATCAAACTCCTTGCCGCGCGACCTCTTCCTATGGAGTAAACTGATCGGTGGTTACTTAGTGTTCGTCGTTCCATTCTTGGTATCGCTGCTATTCGGTTTACTGATGCTTGTTTGGCAAGGTTTTCCGCTTGGGGAGTCTGAAATTTTTCCACGGGTGGTGAGTCTAACTGTCGTTTCGCTACTCTACATTGGGGTTTTCTTCGCAATTGGAACGGTTATTTCTACCTATTTAGATAATTCCAAGACAGCACTCATTATCGCATTTACGGTTTGGGTGTTTGCCGTGCTCATTACACCGCGTGTTGGGTTCCTCGCAGCGAAATTCATCGCGCCGACCCAAACATCGCAGAGTGTCTATCTTGAAAAGACTGCCCTCCGTGAGAATTTCAACGCAGAACTTCAAGAAAAGAAAACGAAAATACACCAAGAATTCTGGAAAGATCGTCAGCAGCCTTCCTTTGATGAACAGATAGCGAATACTATTGCTGGGGGCATCAGTGATGTGGATAAAGAGGTGCAACCGGTTGAAGAAGAATTTCGGCAGAAATTCAAGGAGAGTGCTGACGAAATAGATCGACGTTACAAACGGGACAAAGCGCGGCAAGAATCCGTAGGTGAAATGCTTTCCCGGATCACACCGACATCTTCGCTCATCTATCTCACAACAAATTTAACCCAGACCGGAAAGACAAAAAGAGACAATTACTTTCAAGCGGGTCATCGCTATTATGATGCGCTTGATACGGATTGGTTCAGCAAAGTTGTAGACCATATCTCTATGAGAATGCATAGAGCAGAAGATACCGTTACAATTACACAACCACCCTCTTTGGAAATTATGGACTTAGGCGAGGTGCTCCGTCAATCAATGGTGGACCTCTTATTGCTCTGTTTTTTTGCAGTGGTGTTGACTACGGTGGCGTTCCTAAAATTCTTCCGCTCCGATATTTAAAGCGGTCATTGCCATATAAACAAACACAATCAACTATAGCGTCGTAGGTTGGGTTGAACGGATGCCACCAAAACCCTGAAAAGTCATAGAAAAATGAAACTTCACCATACATGTGACATCAAACACAAACCGAGTGAAACCCAACACTTTTGGGCTTTCTGGGGTTCTGCCAGTATGAAGTTGGGTTTCACTGTGTTCTTGAGTGTATAGGACAACATGTTGGGTTTGATGTGTCTTTGAAACCCTGCCGTTGCCTTCTGAATTCCGTTCAACCCAACCTACGGACGCTGATCTAAAACTACTATTCCGAAGGATGGAATGGTTAATCGATAAAAAAAGAGGAGAAATTACGATGCTAATGACATTGATTCAGAAAGAGATTATGCACCACATTTTGAGCGTCCGGTTCGTCGCGCTTCTGTTAATGTGCCTTTTGCTCGTTCCGCTCACCCTTTCCATCAATTACCGTAGGTATAGCCAGAACCTTGTAGACTACCAAGAGTCGGTTAAACGCGAACAAACAGAGGCGAAGGAGAATCCTCCAAACGCGTCCGACCCGAACACGGAGGTTTCCAAGTTGTTCCTCAAACCGACACCTTTGAGTGTCTTTGCGAACGGTTTAGAGGACGCGCTTCCTACGTATCTTGGAATGACGCGTAATGGGGTCCGGCAAGGTTCAGCAGGGGTTTCTGAGGCATCCGTTGCGTATGTCTTAGGAAATCTTGATTTCCTGTTTATTGTAGGGACAGTTTTCAGTCTGCTGGCACTTCTATTCACATTCGATGCTGTGGCAGGGGAGCGGGAGGCGGGCACGCTTCGGATAAACCTGTCAAACCCTCTTCCGCGAGATGTGTTCTTGTGGAGCAAGTTAATCGGTGGATACATTGTGTTTGTCGTTCCGTTTTTAGTTTCTTTCCTGTTAGGGTTACTCTTGCTGGTCTGGCAAGGCTTTCCGCTCGGTGAGCTCAAAGTCGCGCTACCCGTTTTGGGTCTGACGGTTATCTCGTTGCTGTATATTACGGTGTTTTTTGCGATAGGTGTGTTCATTTCAACCTATCTGGACAACGCTAAGACCGCGCTGATTGTCGTTTTTACGTTTTGGGTATTTGCAGTGCTAATCGCGCCGCGCGGTGCGTTTGTGGTGGCTAAACTCGTCGCGCCTACCCGGACACAACAGGCTGTTTATATGGAAAAAACGGTGCTTCGTAACAACCTGAGTAAAGATAAGGATGAAAAAATTGGCGAAAAAATGGCTGAAGCTTTCGCGAGTAGCGAAGGTATTGTTATGCGCACAAACGACGCAGGGTTCCAAAAAAGAATGGCTGACCTCAGAAAACCGATTGAGGAGCAGTTTCGACTGGAGTTCCAGAATCAAACGGACAAAATTGACAGGGCCTATCAGCGTGAGAAGGATTGGCAAGAACAAGTTGGCGAGACACTTTCTCGGATCGCGCCAACGTCCTCTCTGACTTATGTTGCTGTGAACCTCACGCAAACGGGTAAGTTGAAAAGGGACGGCTATTTCCAAACGGGTGAGCGGTACTACAGTCAACTTGATGATTCGTATTTCAGCGAAATTTCAGACGATGCACTGGCACAGATTATGCAGATAGCGAATCGGATGACTGATTCTTCTGAATCCGAAACAGACAAAATCCCACCGCCGCCAACCCTGACGGAGCCTTCTTTATCGGACACATTGCGTCGCTCTGCGGTGGATTTACTCTTACTCGGTTTTTTCGCTTTGGCGTTTACAATGGCGGCATTTCTGAAGTTCTTCCGTTCCGATATTTGATTGAGGGATGCTTCATCCCCAGTTGACGAAATTTCAGCGGAAATACCGAAGCAAAACACCCGCTATTCCGTCGGTGTATAAGTAATTGTGGGCTTTACTCTATTATTTAGCCCAAGTTGCTACCTACAAGATTTTAGTTATAAAACCTTGGTCTTTGTAGCGTAAACTTTCAGTTTGCGCACGCAGAAGCACAGACTAACAGTCTATGCTACAAAAACCAGCACAATCTAACACATTCTGCTACAAAGGTAGCAACTTAGGTTATTATTTAACCAAAACCCTTTTACGTTAGAAAGGCTTGAAAATGATAATGAGAATTGAAGTTCCACGCGCTCATCAGATCTTTGTAAATGCTCGTGCTATCCTTTGGCGCGATTGTTTTCCACCTTCCCGAAATTGCCGTTACGCCGTTCTCCTCTCCTTTAATCGTTTCTGGTAGTGTCAGTTTCCTGACCCTAATTCCACTATCCGAAAAATAATGCAACCTTTTAATACTCGGAATTCGTCACTTTTAACAAAGGATAGGCAAGGCGACTTCGGAGGGGTTGTAATGGAACAGAAAGATGCCAAACTCATTCAACGGATATTAGACGGTGACCAGGACGCGTTTTCGCCGTTGGTCAACAAATATCAGAAAGGTGTTCACGCGCTGGCGTGGCGGAAAGTCGGTGACTTTCACATCGCACAAGAGATTGCACAGGACGCGTTTCTCAAGGCATATCAGAAACTCGGAACCTTGAAAAGTTATGAGTCGTTTGGTGGCTGGCTTTATGTTATCGCGTCAAATTTGTGTCTCGACTGGCTCCGAAAGAATCCCCCGCCGGAGCAATCCTTGGAAATTACTGATGTAAGCGAGGTGAATCAAGTGTCATATTCTCGATACATAGCAGGAAAGCAGGCGGCGGAAGCGGATGAGGCACGTCGTGAAGTCGTCAAGAAACTGCTCCAAAAACTGCCAGAAAGCGAACGCACAGTGATGACGCTCCATTACCTCGGAGAAATGACGATCAAAACCATCAGCGAATTTCTCGGTGTCTCTCCAAATACCGTCAAAAGCCGACTCAACCGCGCACGAAATCGTCTAAAGAAGGAGGAGGACATGATCCGACAAAACCTTGGTAGTTTCCAACTACCTGCACAATTAGCAGAAAACATCATGCGAGAAATCTCACGTATGACTCTGACCGCACCTGCTACGAATAAACCTGTGATTCCTTGGGCACTTTCTGCCGCTTCTGCTGTTTTAGTTTTGTTACTGATGGGTGTTGGTACACAATACCTCTCCCGCTTCCAGAAACCTTACGATTTGAATGCGACATCAGAACGGACAGTTGAGATTATTGAGGCGGATTTTGTCTTAGATTCACCAGCAAGACCCGCAGTGCGAAATCAGGCAGGTAGTTCGACGACCCCAGGTAAGCGTCCGGGGGCCGGTCAAAAACCCGACGCTCGGCTCTTCGCCGCAGCACTTGACGAAACAGAAGTTTCAACCCCGAAACCGCAGTGGATACAAACAAAGGGACCGGAAGGTGGTCTTGTTAACAGTCTTTTCACCACAACTTCCGGTGATATTTACGCAGGTACACCCACCAGCCTCTATAAACTCGCGGATGATACGCGCGCATGGAGACTCGTTAGCGCAAGAAGTGCCAGTTCACTCGGTATCCAAGATTGGATAGCAGGTGGAATACAGATGACGGAGCACGGTGATGCACTTTATCTCGCTACTGATACCGAAGTATTAGCTTCCACAGATAGAGGTGAGACGTGGGATTCGTTGGGTACCCATTCAGAAGGAGCACCCAGAGGCTTGGTGGTAACCAATGCGGGGTTTTATATCGCGTTTATTGAAGATATTTTCTTCTCCGAAGGTAATCAGACAGCGTGGGTATCATTGAAAGATGGCTTAGAAACCCAGAAAATTCGAGGACTTGTTGCTGTTGAAAACACTGTATTTGTTGGCACCGATACTGGTCTCTATCGCCGCAATACTGAGGCATGGGAACAGATGTCAGTGGGTGCTGCAGATAAACGCGCGCAAAAACTGACCGTCCACGCTTTGGCAGCCTCTGAACACCGTCTCTATGTTGCCGCGGGGTGGGAATTCACAAATGAGATCGGCACCCAAAGCAAAGCGGTAATGACAGGCGATAACTGGTGGTCAGTTTGTCGCTCAACCGATTTAGGCGATACGTGGTATGACATTAATCCGAGGAAGAAAACGGAAAATGAGAGAAAGCCGAAGGGTGTACTTTCAATTCTATTTCCCCCGAAGGGTGCCAATTCAACGCCTGTTGATTTTACCTATTCAAATTTCAAAATAATCACATCTGGTGCTAAAGTTATGTTATCGCATCCACGTGAACTTTTCTATTCAGTGAATGCTGGTGAGACGTGGACCTCCTTAGATTTAAAGGATAGGTCTGCTGGAATGAACAATATAGCTCCACCAATTGTGATGTTGGACGCAGCTACCTTCTACAGAGGCAGCCAAACTGGAGTCTATCACACAACCGACGCAGGCGAATCCTGGCATCAACTTAATACAGGACTTGCTGGGACTACCGTTATGGATCTATTCTCTATTAACGGTAAACTCTACGCCTCTGAAATGGACGGACTTGTCACCTCAGCTGACGGTGGTGAGTCATGGACACCATTTACCGTCGATGCTCCGCCTATGGGAGGTATATCGGTTTTTCGGAAATTTGACGATGTGCTCTACATGAAGGGTATGGCAGTCATGAAACCTCAGATTCTACGTTTATCTACAGAGGGTGACAAGTTTATTCCTATTCCTGGGATCCCTAAGATTCTGGAAAAAGTTGATCCTCTGAATAATGAACTAACGGATCGGTTAAACCAAAAAAACGATAAGGCAACACGCGATGTACTCAAGGATATAGCTAAGCGAGACCTTGAGAACGGTGAAGTTCTTGATACTAAGGAGATTGAGGAGGCAAGTAAAGTAGCGAATCAGATGGTCCAAGAGTCACTTGGAACCGCTATGACATCAATGTTCGGAGATTTTTCTGTCAGCGGCGAAACGTATTACGTTGAATACAAGCAGAGACTCTTCAGATGGAAAGTCGGTACGGATGCTTGGTATAACACTGGTTTAGTCGATAAAGGCGAAAACTTTATTTCGACTTTAATGTCCGCTCCTTTTGACTATTCGGCAGGTACTTCTCTCTTTAATGATGTTTTTAATTCTATGGGTTTCAAACTCGCGGTTGCAAATAAAACCGTTTACGTTGGAAAAAGAGATGGACATCTCTCTCAATCATTTGATGAGGGCGAAACTTGGAACGATGTCACCGCAGATCTTCCGTTTCCTGTGGAGAAGTTCAATGCAATTGCCTTCGCCGGATCAACTGTTTATGTGGCAACCGATAAAGGGGTCGCTTATTCAAGCGATGGAACCCAATGGCATGAGGCAGTTGACATTGAAGGCAGCCCACTTGTTATTGAAAAAATTGTGGTAGATGGCACGAAGGTATATGGGACATCCGGACAATACGTGTATCAGGCGAAAGGGGATTCAGGCACATGGGAGCAAGTAACGCCTGAAATCCCAGATACCGTCTTGTCGTTTGATGTTGATGGCAACACGCTTTATGTTGGGACTTCCAGCAGCGGTGTGCTACGTTTCACGCTTGATGAATAGAGGAATAGATCATGTTCCATTTAGATTTTAAGATATGGAGGGAATTGCAATGCGTCAGCTGAAATATTCGTCTGCCTTCCCAGGCCCAGTAGGGTCTTTCACCTAACCGCACCATAAGTGTCAATTTTAGAAAAAATAGTCCTCGCGGACCCAGATCCGGTAGGTTCGGTTTGCAACCGAACCGGATTTTACACAAAAACCTTGAAAACTCCAAAAAACTCTTGAATCCCGTAGGGTTTATTTGCTGGGAGGTTTTGCTTGGGTGTTTCTGCGGATTTCTTCAGTATCTGTGTAGAAAAACGGGACCTCACAGACCTAAACCCCGTAGGGGCGGCATTTGTGGAGCTCTTAGTCCCGTAGGGACGGCATGTTTATAGCAGTGTGTCTGAGCAAATATCCAAGCCCTGTAAGGGCGGCATGTTTATAATAACTGTTCAAAAGTTCGAGAAAAATCGCTAAATTGACACCTAATAAAATATGGAGGAAATTGAGATGCGTCAGGTAAAATGGTTACTTATTTGTTTATTTATTTTATTTGCTGTGTCGCTCGTTTTTAAGTTCGGGTGCACTACTGAAGAATTCGGTAAAACTGGGTTTGACATCACATTATCGGTTACCCGTATGACGCGAGTTACATCTGCTTTCAGTGTTATGAGTTCGTTGCAAAAAATTGATAATTTGGTTATCGAAGATGCTACCTACAAGGTAGTGAAAGCAACGATGCCATTTGGTAAGGTGAGGAATGAACCCCAAGTCTCGATAAAATACATCCATTCCACCGGTGATGTTTCATTTGAAAAGGTTAAAGATAAACCCACTGAACCTGTTTTAGAAAATAAAATAGGTTGGCGTCTGAAGCCTGATGAACCGAAGTACTTTATTGTCACGGTATGGGCACTCACTGGTGAAGATCCTGCTGATGGTGTGAATGAAGTAATCTCGGAGCGTGTGAAAGCCGCTTTAATTGAGAAGGTCAAAGGCTTAGGTTTTGACGCAAGTATAGAAAGCATAGAGGAACGTGAGGCAACTTCTATGAAACGTTACACGCTCGGATTCAAATAGCGGTTTGTGGCTGCTAACTGGAGGCAGTTTTCAAGGGTGCGAGGAATTCATTGGATTTTACAGACCTCTGTCTTTTTACATTGACGTTTGCAACAATAACATTTCTGCGGTTCTTCCGTTCCGATATTTGAGGCGGTTGTGTGTACTGTAAATAGTGGGGTGTAGGGCGAGGTCTTTGTGTCTTGAACTTTTTCGATCAGTAGGCGAAGTTTACTCACCTCGCCTTTTCTCTGTCACAGATGTGTGATATTTTCACTTGCCCCATAAGCGTCAATTTTAGAAAAAATAAACGTTGTAGCCTCAGATCTGGTAGGCGCTGTTTCTAACTGCGCCGGGTTTTAGCCAGAAACTTTGTACACGCCAGAAACCCTCTTTAGTCCCGTAGGGTTTATTTGCTTGGGTATTTCTGCAGCATCTATGTAGAAATCGGAATCAAAGAAAGATAAGCCCCGTAGGGGCGGCATTTGTAGAGAGACTGTTACCGTGAAAAACCCTAAGTTGACACCTATGATGGGGTTTCCTAACCGCACCGGACTTTGCAAATAAATTACCGTAGGCGCGCTACCAAGCGCGCCTTTTTTATTCGTATAAACCTGCTTTCTGAAAATATCGTTAAATAATGCAACCTTTTAATCTCTAAAACCTGTCACTTAAATTAAAAGATGTTAGGATTCCAAAGGAGCTCGCAATGGAACAGAAAGATGCGCAACTGATTCAACAGGTACTCCAAGGCGACCAAGAGGCGTTCGCGCTTCTCGTCAACAAGTATCAGAAAGGCGTGCATGCCCTCGCGTGGCGAAAAATCGGTGATTTCCACATCGCTCAGGAAATTACGCAGGACGCGTTTCTCAGGGCATACCAGAAACTCGAAACATTAAAAAATCACAATTTGTTTGGAGGATGGCTTTATGTCATCGCGGCACGCTTGTGTTCTGACTGGTTCCAAAAGAAATCCTTACCGGAACAATCCTTGGAGGTCACTGATATGAATGAGGTGAATCGAGCGTCATACTCTCGATATGTAGCCCAGAAACAGGAAGCCGAAGCCGATGAGACGCGTCGTGAAGTCGTCAAGGAACTGCTCCAAAAACTGCCAGAAAGCGAACGCACAGTGATGACGCTCCATTACCTCGGAGAAATGACGATCAAGACCATCAGCGAATTTCTCGGTGTCTCTCCAAATACCGTTAAAAGCCGGCTTAGCCGCGCACGAAATCGTCTAAAGAAGGAAGAAAATATGATTCGACAAAACCTCGGCAGTTTCCAACTGCCTACGCAATTGACAGAAAACATTATGCGTGAAATCTCGCGTATTGCGCCGATCGCACCTGCTGCAAATAAGCCGGTGGGACCTTGGCTGCTTTCTGCCGCCTCAGCGGTTCTGGTTTTCCTACTGATGGGTGTTGGCACACAATACCTCTCCCGCTTCCAGAAACCATATAATTTAAACGCCACATCGGAACGGACGGTTGATATTATTGAAGCGGCTTTTGTCTTAGATTCACCCGCGAAACCCGCAATTCGGAATCAGGTAGGTCGTTCGGCTACTCCCGGTAAAAACCCCGGTGCCGGTCAGAAACCCGACGCACGACTTTTCGCTGCAGCACTTGCCGACGAAACCGAAGTTTCAACGCCTAAACCGCAGTGGATACAGACAAAAGGCCCCGAGGGTGCATCAGTCAACACCCTCTTCACGACAACGGGTGGGGACATTTACGCAGGGACACCCACCAGTCTTTATAAATTGTCGGACGATCAGCGCGTATGGAAACTTGTTAGTGCCGAAATGGAAACCTCACGCAGCGTGCAAGATTGGCTAAGGAGCGGGGGGCAAATGGTAGAGCACAACGAGACGCTTTATGTCGCTACCGATACGGAAATATTAACTTCTACTGATAGTGGTAGCACATGGAACTCGCTCGGCAGCCATCCAGAAGGCGTGCCAGAAGGGTTAGTGATAACCGACGCAGGCTTTTATCTTGGGCTTGCTGAGGGGGTTTATCATTCCCAAGATAGGGGATCATCGTGGATATCTCTGAAAGATGGATTGGATGCCAAGAAAATTCACGCACTCGCTGCCGTTGAAAACACCGTATTTTCTGGCACCGATAACGGACTCTATCGTCTGAGTGCTGGGACATGGGACAGAGTGCCCATTCGTCCAGAAGGGGTGAGCACGGAGAAACCGACTATCTATGCCTTGATAGTTGCAGAGCACCGGCTTTATGCTGCAGCTGGAGATGCAGAGGTGCGATCCAAATCAGAAATGACCAATAACGGATGGTGGTCGCTCTATCGTTCAACAGATTCAGGCGATTCTTGGTATTCTATAGATCCGTGGGAAAGATTAGAGGATGAGACAAAGAAAAAGAAGAAGCGTGGGTTTCCGGGTGGATTTGGATTCGATCTGGAGATGTTCTCGAAAATCAAGATAGCAGCAGCAGCAGAAAGGGTGATGGTGGTAGATGCGAACGGAGAACTTTTCTACTCCATAAACACCGGAGAAACGTGGAATTCCTTAGATTTAAAGCTCGGATCAGATTACGGAATCGCCCCACCTGTGCTGATGTTAGATAAGAACACCTTCTATAGAGGTGTCCCGCCCGGGGTTCAGCGGACAACCGATGCCGGTAAGTCATGGCATCAGTTTAATACTGGATTCGTGGGCACTACCGTTACCACATTGATCCCTATTAAGGGTAAGCTCTATGCAAATTCAATGACTGGATTCGTCACCTCAGTAGACGGTGGTGAGTCGTGGACACCGCTCCCCGGTGGTATCGACCACGGTGTTATTATTAAGGCTTATGACGATAGCCTTTATGTGAAGAGGGGAAATCAAATGAATTCACTTTCACCCATAGTTCGACTATCTACCGAGGGCGGTCCCATAAAGTTTATCCGTGACATGCCCGCTTTTGGGGAAGTCGGTCTAAGTAATACGGTGACGATAAAGATACCGCCAGAAGTGGTCATGACCGCGCTGGAAGCGATTACAGGTAAGAGTAAGGAAGAGATTGAGGCTCTTGATCCTGAACAGGTAAGTGAGATGTTCATGGGTATCGATTTAAATGAGGCACTCAAGGATCATATTGATCTTGAGCGGCTAAAAAATGAAGCACGCAATAAGGCACTCCAAGAACCAGCATCATCCGGTATGATGTCGTTTTATGGTGACTTTGCCGTTAGCGATGATACGTACTATGTCGAATACGAACAGCGGCTTTTCAGGTGGAAACCCGGTATGACTGCGTGGTTCGACACCGGTTTAAAAGATGAAGCCGAACCTCCCTCTCTTTCTAATCTCTCGGACTATTCCGCTGATTACGCTGAGGCAACTAATCTTATGCAATCTCTCGGTGTCAAACTCGCAGTGTCCGGTAAAACCCTCTATGTTGGCAAACAGGATGGACACCTCATGCAATCGTTTGATGAAGGGGATACCTGGAATGATGTCACCGCAGATCTCCCATTTTCCGTTGCTGCTTACAACACAGTGGTTTTCGCTGGGTCAACTGTTTACGTAGCAACAGATAAAGGGGTCGCTTATTCAAGCGATGGGACGCGTTGGCATAAGGTAACCGATGCGGAAGGCACGCCGGTTGTCATAGAGAAATTTGCGGTGGACGGTGCAACAGTCTATGGTGCAACGGAACGGCAGGTGTATGAATTGAAGAAGAATTCGAGCACATGGAAACAGATTACGCCAGAAGTTCCAAGCACGATCACCTCCTTTACTGTTGATAATAACACGCTTTATGTCGGAACCCTCGGTCGTGGTGTCCTCCGTTTCCCGCTTGATAAAATTTAGAATGAAGTTTAATTATTTAAATCGGCAATTCTAATCCCCCAGGCTCGGTAGGTGCGGTTTCCTAACCGCACCATAAGTGTCAATTTTAGAAAAAATAGCCCTCGCGAACCCAGGCCCGGTAGGTTCGGTTTGCAACCGAACCGGATTCTACGCGAAAACCTTGAAGGTTTCAAACCCCTCTTGAATCCCGTAGGGATGATATGTTTATAGCAGCATGTGGTCAGAAAAACTCAAGCCCCGTAGGGGCGGCATTTGAAGACACCGTGCCACAAAATGGCGTGAAAAATCGCTAAATTGACACCTATGGTGCGGTTTCCTAACCGCACCATAAGTGTTAATTTTAGAAAAAATAGCCCTCGCGGACCCAGGACCGGTAGGCACTGTTTCTAACTGCGCCGGATCCTACGCGAAAACCTTGAAGGCTTCAAACGCCTCTTGAATCCCGTAGGGTTTATTTGCTTGGATGTTTCTTCAGTATCTGTGTAGAAAAACGGTCGCACCCTCGATAAAGCCCCGTAGGGGGTTTTTGATAGGGTGTTTCTGCAGCATTTGAAGACACCGTGCTACAAAATGGCGTGAAAAATCGCTAAATTGACACCTATGGTGCGGTTTCCTAACCGCACTAACTGTCAATTTTAGAAAAAACAACCGCCGCAGTCCCATATCTGGTAGGCGCTGTTTCTAACTGCGCCGGATTCTACGCGAAAACCTTGAAGGTTTCAAACCCCTCTTGAATCCCGTAGGGATGATATGTTTATAGCAGCATGTGGTCAGAAAAACTCAAGCCCCGTAGGGGCGGCATTTGTAGAGAGACCCTTACCCAATTATTTTTTTATCTTCATACAAAGTTTTCAAAGGAGGAACTGGAGTATATGAATGAAGTAAAAATCGCTCGGATAGCAAAGCGAGTCGCTGGCGTAGCGAAACGGTATTCTATTCAATATCTTGTTGTTGTAACTGTCCTTTTAGGTTTCATTTCTGTGAGGAGTGTGCCTGCTCAGAAAATACTCAAACAAACCGGATTTGAAGATCACGCTGTAGGCGAAAAAGAAGATAGGAGACCCTTGTGAAAAACCACATTTTCGCCTTATTTCTATTCCTGCTACTTGTGCCATTTTTAGCGTCTGCAGGAGTACCGGATGCGACAATCCCTTTCGATTGTCCCAATATGCCAAATGCTAAGTTTCAATTCCATTTTACGCGCGAATTTATCGCTCTCGCTGGCACAGCAGGACCTTTCGACACAGTGTCGGATATTTATTTCCATACCTATGACACTGAAGTCGGTATATTTGATAAATTTACGCAGTATTATGGTGAAGCATTGAAAGCAGCAAACTGGGAAAGTCTCCAAAAAGATAACGATGTGCGACTCTATATCCTTGAGGCAGCCAGCGCACAAAGTGCCCAGTCAGATAAGACAATTTTGGGTATCTTTGCAGTTGTAGAAAGCGACAGTAATGTCCATCTTTTAAACATCGTAGGCGATATCCCGCCGCAACAGACAGGACAACTCTTGGCGAATCTTGATCAACTCGGGATAGAGATACCTGCATTAAAATCGCTTAATGCACAGATATTCCAGAAATTTGAAACGTCCGCAGAACCGATGCCACTACCAACTCTATTTCGGACCGCCGATGATCTGCCGCATTTTTTTTCGATAGGGTTTTCAAAAAAAGAAGAATCATCAAAGTTTGGTTTAACGTTCTCCAGAGACCATAATGAGAGTCTTCACGGACATTGGACTTACTATGGTCATCCGATTGAACGTATTGATATTCGATCAGACAACAAAAATAGTATTACCCAGATCAAGCAGGCACTTCAAAACGGAACTACCGATATTGAAGAGGTGCTCAAGAGTCTTCCGGCCCCCAACACACCTAAATATAAACGGAAGTTTCTTGTGCGTTCATGGGAACGGAGTGCTACAATTATCGTTGGGAACATACCAGATCAGAAAAATGAGCCTTCTATGTTGGCAAAACAGTTTCGGACTCGAGAAGGAGAGCCGATCCATGAGATACGGATTCAAGGTCATCAAGACACACATCCGGACGATGTTAGAAAAGAACTTGAAAAGGGGCCCGAAGAAATCGAAAAGGCGATCGTAAGACTCCCGAGCGCGATGTCGGGTTTAAAGGCGGCACATTTCCGAATTGAGGAGGAAGGCGATCGACGTACAGCAGTGGTTACCATAGTCGAAAAACCGCTTCCGGCACGCTTTTATTTTGACAGTACGCCGCGGATTGGATTCAATCGCGTCAGTGGGTGGGAGTTGGGCGCACATATTGATTCCGGCTACCGCAAGGGGAAGTCTTCTGACACATCCTACCACATCAGCGTTCCGCGTGAATTCCGTGGAGATGATCTCTCAAAATTTTTCGGACGGATTGGTTACGGATTTGGTAATAAGCAGTTTTACTACCAGGTCGGCGGCAAGGCAGCTTCGGGTGAACGTCATTCATGGCACCTTGGATTAACGACGCAACTGCATCGTACGACAAGCAGCATTGCTCCGGATCTTTTTCCGGTTTATGACGATACGGGGATGACCATTCTCAGGGTTTTTGGAGTGCCAGATCATCAGAATTATTATTTGAGAGAAGGGATTGAGGTCGCCTTGCAATGGAGACCTGTTAAGCAAAGGCATTCGTTCAAGTTCGTCTTACTTGCGGAGTCACACGATAGTTTACGCAAAAGCACGGATTGGCACTTTCTCAACTGGCGTTCAAAATCAGAGGTACGTGAAAATCCAGTGATAACACCAACTCGAATGCGGAGTACGATGTTCAAATACGATTATAGTACCCGGCATGATTTTCTCGGTTGGCACAATACCTTCTTGGCTGAGCATAGTAATACCGCTATCGGATCCGAATTTGATTTTACACGGTATCAACTTCACCTAAGATATGCGCATCCGTTCGGTAGACATCGACTACGGACGCGAGCAATCGGCAGTTTTTCAACCGACTCTCTGCCGATTCAACGCCAATTTGTCATCGGTGGACCGGGACTATTAAGCGGCTATCCACTCTACGCCTTTGCTGGCGATCGCGGGTTCCTCTTCAATGTCGAATACCTTTACCACTTACCGCAGCTGTTCATCTGGAAACTGTTCGCCTGGCGGAAAAATATAATAGATCTCTCTGATGCGAATATTTTTGCGGTCTTTTTCTTTGATATAGGACAGGCATCGGATGTCCTTGATAAGACATCCACATTTGCGCCGAAAAGCGATGTTGGCATCGGTTTTCAGTTCGGTGAAAACCAGGGTATTTTACGATTTAGTGTTGCGAAAGCCCTTGAATTGGAACAAAGCGTGCGATTCAACACAGTTTGGTTTTACAGTTTCTAAACAAACCAGCAAGGTAAAACAAAATGCCTTGACAGATATAAATCGTATTTTATGACTATCCTTTGTGGTTGATGTAGCATAAACTTTCAGTTTGGATTTCCTTTGTAGCATAGACTGTTAGTCTGTGCCCTAAGATGTGGTTAATGCGATTTAGCGTTAACAGAACTTATATCGTTTCTCATTAACGAAAAACCGGTTCGTAGTTGCGCAATTCATTGCGCTCTTATACGATTTCTGATTGAAATTGTAGCATAAACTTCAGTTTGGGTTTCCTTTGTAGCATAGACTGTTAGTCTGTGCCCTAAGGTGTGGTTAATGCGATATGAACTTTTAGAAATGGTATTATAGGTTCTGCTGTCTCCAGGGTCCCAACCCCCTAACCTCTCATCGTGTATAGTACGTAAGTCCTAATTTTTTCAGAATTATGCACCCTTTTCATTTCTAAGCAGCGTCACTGTAGGTAGTCAGGGCAGAACTATGCCCCACTTTTTGGATTCACGGATTCGTATTTTGCCTATGGTATACTAAACTTTAGGAAGAGGTGCCCTTGCGTTTTGGTGTATAAACAATTGTAGGTTCTACTAAAACCCAACGCAATAACTAAATTTATTTTAACTTTACTAATGTTGATATATATGCTATAATAACCTATAGCGTATTTGAACCGTTAGCACACAGTAGACTACCTCTGTAGAACCTAACACGATTCTTCAAACACTTCTCATCAAAACTAAACTTCTATAGGTGTTATGCCCAACGCTTCAGAACATCTAAGGAGATAAAAAATGAAAACACTGAAAACTTCAAAAAACGACAAAGAAGAGTTCACACAACCCCGCGGCGAGACGCTCAGAAAAGTCTTCATAGGCAATATCTCTATCTTTCTTGATGATGCTTTTCATCAATCAACTCGGCACAGAAACAACGATTTAGGAGAAGAAAGGAGAAGAATTTTGATTATCTCAAAATTGACAGACAAATCAGTCGCCATAGGGTCTGGGACGCGATCGTAAGGTTTTTGTAGAAGCGGAAAATTCTTCTCCCTATCCGAGAGGCTTTGATATATTTCATAAGCCGCATCAACGGACAAATCGCTGACAAAATATTTACACCCCCGGTCAGAATCCGGAGTGCGTTGACAATAAAACCTTGACCTGCTAAAATGCCATAACTCTTCCAAAGGCTGTAAAAAATATGAAAAATAGCATTTTCGCCATATTCCTTTTCCTAATAATCTTGGCTCCAACAACGTCTGCTGAAACGTCGGACGGGACAATCCCTTTCGATTGCCCCAATATGCCAAACGCCAAGTTCCAATTCCATTTCACGCGTGAAATCATCGCACTTGCCACTACGACAACACCTTTTAACACAGTCGATGACCTCTACATCCGTATCTATGACTACGAAGCGGATGTTTTTGACAAATTGGTTCAGTATTATGGTGAGAAGTTGAAGGCAGCGAAAGACTGGCACAGTATACAGGAAGCGAATAACGTTCATCTCTATGTATTGGTGGGAGCTGCTGTGCAAAACCGACGATCCGATAACACTATCGCCGGGATCTTTGCAATTGTAAAAAATGACGAGAATATATCTCTACTAAATATCGTCGGCAGCGTCCCTTTACAACAAACAAATCGACTCTTAGCCAATCTTGGTGAACTTGGCATTGAGATCCCTGAATTGAAATCGCTGGGTGCACTTGTTCTCCCAAAACCTGAAGAGATAGTAGAACGCAATCTGCTAAATATGGTTGACAGTATCCCTTTACAACAGACAGATCGACTCTTAGCCAATCTTGGTAAACTTGGCACTGAAGAGACAGTAGAACGCAAGCCGCTGCCAACGATTTTACGAGTTACTGGAAACACCTCCGCTGTCAACGGGCAGACAACGTATAAGAAAACCTTCAACATATCGTCTATCCATACCTACACCGAGAGCCATCAGGGGCATTGGAGCTACCGCGGACACCCAATTGAAAGCATTCAGATTCGCTCAACAGGAAAAAAACAGGTTGCCAGAATAAGCGACGGATTGAAAAGTGGATCCAAGGACCTCACTGACTTATTAGATAGTCTGTTATCAAAAAACGGATCTGCTGATTCACCGAAATTCATGGTGAACGCAGCGGAACGAAGTGTTACAATCAACGCGGGTGGAATGGTAGATGACACACAACCCACGATGCTTGCGAAGTCGTTTCGGACCCAAAAGGGAGATCCAATTCACGAGATAGTAATTCGAGGGACCGAGGCGAACACAGTGAGAAAAGCACTTGAGAAAGGGCCTGAAGAGATTGAGGCGGCGGTCAAAGAGCTCCCTAATGCAGTGCCAACTTTTGAAAAGGTAGATCTCGTGGTTGAAGAGAAAGGTTTGCAGCGGACAGCAATAATTACCGTGGTGGACAAACCGATTGATCCTCGTTTTTATATGGATGGGGCACCGCAGCTTGGATTCAATCGTGTCACTGGATGGGAGATCGGCACACGCATCGAATCCGGCTTTCGGAGACAGAAGGAAAGCGGTATGTTCTTTGGAATCGATTCTTCTCCTGAGTCCAGTGGAGAGGACAATTCAAAACTCTTCGCGCAGATTGGTTACGGACTCAGCAATAAACAAACCTATTACCGAACTGGCGGCAGTGCAGTCTGGGGTGAACCCTATTCATGGCATCTCGGCGTAACCGCCCAACTCCATCGTTCCACGGACATAATCACCCCTGATTTTCTTTCTCACTATGAAGGTGGTGGGACGGATGCCCTCCGAGTCTTTGGGATGCGAGATCCCCTGAATTACTATTTGAGACGAGGGATTGAGATCGGATTGGAATGGAAGCCGATTATGCCGACGCACTCATTCAAACTATCTCTACTTGCTGAGACACATGATAGTTTACAAAAGAACACGGATTGGCATTTCTTCAATTGGCGTTCAAAATCAAAGGCGCGGGAAAATCCGGTGATAACCCCCGGACGGATGCGGAGCGTCATGTTCCAATATGATCTTAGCACCCGCCGAAGTCATCTCGGTTGGCATAACACATTTTCAGTTGAGCACGGCAATGCGACCTTTGGATCAGATTTCGATTTTACTCGGTATCAGCTCCATCTACGCTATGCCCATCCATTGCGTGAACATCGGATACGCACTCGTGCGGTCGGCAGTTTTTCAAACGCCTCTCTGCCAATTCAACGCCAATTCGTCATCGGGGGACCCGGACTATTGAACGGCTACCCATTGTACGCCGTTGCTGGTGACCTCGGATATCTCTTCAATATCGAATATTTTTTCTATTTACCGCAATTGTTTACTTGGGGAAACCAACAATTCAATTTTGATTTTAATCTCTTTTTGATATTCTTCTTTGATGCAGGTCAAGCGTGGAATGTGACTGACGAGACGCGTACGTTTGCACCGAAAAGCGATGCTGGCATCGGTCTCCAGTTCGGTGAAACCGACTCCTTTTTGCGATTTAACGTTGCGAAAGCGTTTGAATCCGAACAGGGCGTGCGATTTAACACGGTCTGGTTCTATAGTTTTTAATCAGCGAAATATGAGACAACGAAAGGTCTCGACGTATAAATCGTATTGTATTGCTATCCTTTATGCTGTATCTGGTATCTATATTGACAGTACCAGGACTTACGCAGCCCCTCGCTGGCGAGGTTTCAAACCTCGCCAGCGGCGTGTGGGAGGTAAGTAGTTATCAGAAAAGTGCGTAAGCCCTAAGGACCATCTATTCTTGGCGATCATCTTGCGTCTGTGGCTGCATCCGAGAATCGGCTGTTATCTATTCACTCACGCACTAAGAATGTTTACGATCCAAGATAGTTTGGAAAAACATGCAACTTTTTGGGAACTCTTTTGTAGTAACATAAAAAGGACATTTGTAGGAGGGATCCCCGAATTCCGACTCTTTTGTGAGTAAACTTCACAACCGTTTCGCTTCCAAATGCATGAGGGATAACAAAATGCGCAGACGCACAAATCGTGCCTTATTATTATCATTTGCTCTCCACATAGGATTGATGTTGGCGATTTCCCCGTTTCTCGTCAATCACTTTGCTGTAGAAAAAGAGAGCATATCCGCTGAAATATTAGAACCGGAGGCTGAGAAACAGGTGAGACGAAGGGTTTTACCGCCACGGACCCCTTTGGTGCCGCAAGCAAGTGAAGCTGAAGCATCGACCTCATCCCCGGCTTCACCGACGTATGCACCGGAAGTGAGTGTGCCGAAAGCACCACTTCACGCTGATGTAGCACCAGACATTGTTACACACACCGACCTTCCACAAGCGGATAGTCCGAGTTCTGTGTCCAATGCCAGCTTTGGCGAGGATGATGGCACACTGGCGGGTCCTGTCGTCATTGAAGGGCAGCGAGGCGGTGGTGTTGGAGGCCCTGGGCGCGAGGGACGTGGGAGCGGAGGATATGGGACCGGAAAAGGCTTCGTACACGGAACTGGCGCAGCCGATGTGGGACTCGGAAACCTTGACGGTGTAGGTGCCGGACTCGGTATCTTCGGAACAGATGCAATGCCCGGACACGGTTTAATCGGGGAAGTCTATGTACCGGGCGGTCCAATCTACCAGATGCCGGATTTCGACCTTTTGACCCCTGTTTATACCTTTGTCACACCAAATCTTGATGTTCCTCAACGGAGGTATACCGAGGGATTTCCCACGCCAGAAACACAGTCTGTCGTTGAGGACTTCGCGATTCGCTTCCGTGGAGAGTTGGCAATTGATACACCGGGGCGTTATACTTTTGGGCTTTACGCAGATGACGGCGCGAAATTATATATCGATGGAAGGTTGGTTGTGGATAATGACGGAGTCCATCCAGCAAGGGGTAAACAAGGATACATAACGCTCGCAGCAGGCATCTATCCTGTTGAGATTCACTACTTCCAGGGTCCCCGAGAATTCATCGCGCTACAGTGGTACTATCAACCCCCGAAAGAACCCGTTTCTGAGTGGTCTCGTTCTTCCATCTCAGTAACAACCCCCAAATGGAATTGGCATTGGGAGTCAACCCGATCCGGGAAGATTGTTCCACCCGAAATTATCTATCGCCCCGGCAAGCCTCGCATTCCAGATGCTTTGCGGAAACTACAGCAACGTCTGAAGGACATTGACAGTGAACAGTAAGGGAGATTCCGGATGAAATATGCGATTACGAAAGCATTAATAGTGTTTCTGTTTCTTATGAGTCCAATAGTGCATTCCCAGACCGACGACGGCACTGTCGCTTTTGATTGTCCAAATGTGCCATCACCCGAATTTCAATTCGATTTGAACCGGCGTGTTATTGGTCTTGTAATAGAAGATCCAGCTGCTGATGTTGCCCCGCTGTTTAACACTATAAACAACCTGTACCTCCGCAATTACCGGCACCGTTCAGTTAATCTTAAAGAAGTTGTTCAGTATTATGAAAAGACACTGAAGGGACGCGGATGGAACGTGCTTGGGGAACACTGGCAAGGCGATGTCGGAAGCGACAATTTGCATCTTTATACACTCCAAAGCGGTGAAACTGTTGACGGAATCTTCGTCATCGTCAATAGCGACAGTGGTGTATATTTGATAAATATCATTGGTAAAATTCCACAAAAGCAGCTCGGCGAATTGCTCCGCAATCTTAATCAACTCGGTATTGAAATTCCTGAGTTGATGTCTCTCAGACCTCGTGATTTGAAACTCGCACCGCCTCCAGTTCTTCCAGAACCCGAATCCATCGAATTAGATCCAAAACTTCCGGATATAAGTAAAAGTGAAGAGAAAAAGACTCCAGTCTTACAAGAGACACGTAAACCGCCAAAGTCTGGGAATTGGCAAATTGACGGTAAACCAATTCATGAACTGCAGGTCCAGAATGGTCTGGCAGTATCTGAAGGAATGAATCCAAAGCAGATTGAGGATACAATAGCAGCCGAAAGAGCCAATATTATGAAAGTCCTTGAAAACGGTTCGGGAGACATCACAAAGGTTATGCCTGTTCTTGCGAGTGTCCTCCTTAGTAGCTCCAGAAAAGTCTCTCTACGTGTTGAGGAAAAAGATGTCAAACGAACTGCGATAATTACTGTTGATGATCTTCCTAAAACCATATCGGTACTGGAATCTCTGAAAATTTCAGGATCCCGTGGCAATCAAATCCACAGATCAATAGGCGACAGGGTGGTTCCCCAAAAATTGGATACGCAAGCCTTACCAGTGCCACCCCGATTTTGGGCAGGGGAGGCACCTATTCACGAGGTCCGCGTCCGAGGGAATAAAAAAATTTCGGAGGCACAGATCCAACAGACCCTTGAAAACGGATCCGAAGACATCGAACAAGCACTTAAAACGTTGTTTAAAGTGATGCCCCATTTTGATGAGATAAACCTACGGGTTGATGAGGAAGATTCAAAGTACATCGCAACGATTACTGTTGATGAAAAGCCGCTTGCCACCAATGTCTATCTCGGCCTCAATCCGCCACTACGTTTTGGGTTTAATCGCGTTACCGGTTGGGAAATCGGCACTGGCTTTGAAGTAGGTAAACGGAAAGATATTGGACCGCTTTGGGCATGGAGCGTCGGCGATTCGGTCAGCGGTCAAACGTCAAAACTCTTTGGGAAGGTAAGTTATGCATTCGGAAATCCACATCTTCATTACCGTGTTGGTGGTACAGCGAATTGGGGGAAACCTTACAGTTGGAACCTTGGCGGGACAGCACAGGTTCATCGATTAACAGAAGTCGTCGCACCCGAACTTTTTCCGGGCCACAACCGTGGGGTAGCAATTTTTCAACGCACTATCGGTATGCCAGATTTTCAAAATTACTTTTTGCGACAGGGTGCTGAGTTAGCCTTGCGATGGGCACCCGTTATGTCAATCCATTCGTTCAAATTGGCAGCGATTGCCGAATCACACGCGAATTTGCAGAAAAGCACGGATTGGTTTGTTACCAATTGGAAATCAAGCCTCGAATTGAGAGAAAACCCACCGATAACCCCTGGTCAGATACGCAGCCTCACTTTCCAATACGATTTTGATAAACGGACAAATTCCTTGGGGTGGCACAGTACCCTTCTCGTTGAACATAGCAGTGCCGCCGCGGGTTCGGATTTTGATTTTACACGCCTACTATTGCACCTCCGGTATGCTTTTCCCTTAGCGGAAAATCGGATCCGCACGCGTTTCTTGTTTGGATTTTCCGACTCCTCGCTACCAATTCAACGCCAGTTTGTGATTGGTGGCATGGGTGGGCTCAGGGGATACCCTTGGCTTAGACATACAGAAGAATCTACGGGTATAATAGATTATAAGAGTGGGCATCGGTCTTCCCCGTACGCATTTGCGGGAGATCGAGGGTTTCTGCTTAACGTCGAATATCACTACCGTTTAGCCAATCTATCCAGTTGGGGTATTTTCAGAAACGCGTTTGCCATTGCTTTTCTTGATGAAGGTCAGGTTTGGAATGTGTCCGGTCCGGCGTATACCTTTGATCCAAAAGGGAATGTCGGTGTCGGTTTACAGTTTGGAGAAAATGATTTTATCATTAGAGTTAACATTGCAAAAGCGTTTGAATCCAGCCAAGGTACTCAAATTACGACAACTTGGTATTATAGTTTCTAAAGGTCACAACAACGATGCGTGCTTTAACCTCTTTTGCTATTATCGGTATGCTGTTCGTCTCTATCGCCTTTCCAGATGGTAAACCGGAAATCGCTTCCACGTCCGAAGACGAGTTTACCTTCGTCCGTTTGAAATATAGAGGGCGGCGAAGTATATGGAATATAGATTGGCCCGCTTCAGATCGCAACTTTATCTTCCAACTTCGGAAGCACACGAACATTAACGTTTCGTCAGAAGAAAAAATTGTTGACATCCGTTCCAAAGAACTCTTCCATTACCCATTTGCCTATATGCTGGAGGTGAGCCGATTGGTACTCACTGAAGCGGAGGCGAAGAACCTGCGCGAATATCTCCTGCGCGGCGGTTTTATCTTAGTAGACGATTTTCATGGTGGCAGACAATGGAAGCAGTTTTATAAGCAATTGAAAAAGATTTTTCCGAAACGTGAACCGGTGGACATCCCTATCTCACATCCACTTTTTCACTGCTTCTATCACATTGATGAACTGATGCAGGTTCCCGGGGCAGGTGCAGCCCTCAGAGGAAAGACCTATGAAAAACGAGATGGCCGTCCTGCACAGTGTCTTGGTGTCTACGATGACAGCGGTAGACTCATGATGATGATAAACTTCAATATGGATCTTGGAGATGGATGGGAGCATGCCGCGGAGGATTTCTATCCCCGTGAACGTTCAGACATGGCATTTAAACTCGGAATTAACGCCGTCGTCTACGCACTCACGCATTAAGTAAATTTAGGGGAGTTCGTTACTCTCGGCATCTCCGTACCGCAAACTGTATGAAGTTTACATATTTAACCGATGTGAGTTTGATAATAAAAATCAAATGGAATTGTGGGTTGGGTTGAGCGGTAAATGGCCAAGAACCATACAATTTACAGGGAACACTTATTTTTTATAAACCAGCCGTATAAATAAAGATAGCGAAACCCAACAACCCAACTACAGGAAATTGTTGGGTTTCACTCGTGTTCTGGTGATTTCAGGTGCTTGGTGAACTTGAAATTCCTCTTATCTATGGGGTTTTAAGTAAAATTCCGTTCAACCCAACCTACAGCCTTATGTTAAACTCACGTTAACCGGGTAATTTCCGAACGCGTGATAAATCGCACTACTACAAGCAATCCCGTTTGTAGTAAGGAACCATTCATTGCCCGTCAATTACCAAATTATTTTTTTATTTTCATACAGAATGTGCTACACTATATGTACTTCTTTTTAAAATACCTATCCTTGCATCCCATAGACGTGCAGGACGGATAGGTCTTGTGCCTATCCCCTACCCTTAGCGGAGTATTCGGACAGAACGAAAGTGGAGAACCAACTATATGCGAACAATTTTGATCCTAACACTACTGATTATAGTGTTCACACCGACTGTTCTTCTGGACGGAGAAAGCGACAGCGACCTATTTACTTTCGTTCGACTGAAGTATGGTGGGCAGCTCACGCGACGCAGTAGTTGGCGTGTGGATCACCCGGCCTCTGACCGGAACTTCATCTGGCAACTCCGTAAACAGACGAATATCAATGCCGATCCCTATGAAAAGATCATTGAAGTTGGATCGAGCGAGCTGTTTGAGTATCCGTTTGCCTATATGTTGGAGGTGGGCAGTCTCAGATTAAGCCGCGCAGAAGCAAAGAATCTACGCGAATACCTCTTACGCGGCGGTTTTATCTTTGTCGACGATTTCCACGGGGAACGTGAATGGAAATGGTTTTATACAGAGTTCAAGAAGATTTTTCCGAAACGTGAACCGGTGGACATCCCTATCTCACACCCGATCTTCCGCTGCTTCTTTAAGATAGACAAGTTGATGCAAATTCCCGGACTCCGTTCACTTTATGGTGGACGAACGTATGAGCGGTTCGACGGATATCCAGCGTACTGCCGCGGGGTCTATGACGACAAGGGCAGGCTCATGATGATGATAAACTTCAATACGGATCTTGGAGATGCATGGGAACACGCTGCAGAGGATTTTTACCCGCGTGAATATTCGGATATGGCGTTGAAAATGGGTATCAATGCGGTTGTCTATGCCCTCACACATTAATTTTTTAGAACCGTGTGCAGCCCGAGGCTCGAACAAAATTTTTGGCAATTCGGGTTGGACATGCTATAATTACGGTATCAAAATCTTTTGGCGGGCAGAACACTTTAGGGTAAACAAGGTTTCCACCACCGCTGACGAGGATTGTATCCTCGCTGCTCTACAGTGTCCGAGTAATTGCATATTTGACTATAATGCCCGTAAACTGGAGAAAACCTATATGCTCAGTCGTAAACAGAAGTTAGAGTTCCATGAAAACGGCTATATTTCTATCCCCGGTGTTGTGCCACAATTGATGGTAGACGCGGCGCGGCAGGAAATTAATCATTCCATCGGTAGTGTTGGTATGAACGAAGGAGACTTAGAGCGTTACCGAGCGCAATCCTATTGCGACGAGATTCGTAACGCGCCCGCAATCGTTGATCTCTTTGGTAAAACGCCTGTTCGTCAACTTTCGGAGTCGTTGATGGGTGAAGGGAACGTTCAAATTCCGAACTCAGGACAGATCGCACTGCGTTTCCCAGGTCCATTGCACGTGGACCCGAATGAGCCGAGCGGACATCTTGACGGGTTAGGGAGCGGTAAAAATGGTATGGCAAAGGGGGTATATCGGCGTGGGTTTACTGCGCTCGCTGTGATTTATCTCGCCGATGTTCCAGAACCGTACAGCGGGAACTTTACCGTCTGGCCCAAATCGCACAGTTTCTTCGCCGATTATTTCAAAAAGGAAGGGCATGAGATATTGGCGGACGGAATGCCGAGACCAGAACTCCCTGAAGGACCGAAACAGATAGTCGGTAAAGCCGGGGATGTCGTTCTGACACACCACCAGATCGTTCACACGGCAGCACCCAACGCAGGGGCAGATATTCGCTACGCTGTGATTTTCCGTTTGCGTCATGTTGATTGTGAGCAGAACGGTTATGAGGCTTACACCGATATATGGAAAGAGTGGCCCGGCATTCAGGAAGCCATCGCAGGAGATGCCTAAATACTGTTCTTTGCAAGGCATAAAAAAGGGCGGCACCGTGGCACCGCCCGTTAATTTCCTACCCAGTTTCTATTCAACGTCTTTAATGTTTGCCCAAGTTGTACTTAATTTGCCTTTCGGATCGACAGCAAACGGGTTTTCAGGTCCGTTGGCGAGGTGTTTAACCTCTTTCTCGGAGAGGGCACGATGAAACAGCATAAACTCGTCCAAAATTCCGCTATATGCCCATGTCGGTCCCACACCGGCATCAAAACCACCTGCTTCCGAACCAATCCCAATAAATCCATACCTTGCTGCACCTGCACCAATGACTTTAGCGGGCGCACCTTCCTTTTTATCTAACTTGCCGTCAACGTATATCCGTTTTTCTTTACCATCAAATGTTGCGACAAGATGATGCCATTTGTCATCCGCAACATCTGTCTCACCAAACCAGTCATGGCAACACGGACAACAGGTATCGAAGGCGACAAAGGTGGTGCCGTTGTTTCCGCCGACATCATCGCCTACAGCAAAACGGAAAAATTCGCTCCGATCCCAAGAGGCGATCATGCCCCTTCGATCCGCTTTAACCCATGCAACGAGGCTAATTTGCTCAATCGGGTCAACGTATTGGTGTTCCCGAACTGAAATGTAATCTGTCGCGACTCCCGGAAACTCTAACCCGTCCCCGATTTTTCCCTTCACCGATTCGATCTGATTGCCTTTGATGAGACCGTCATTTTTGTTGCCGGACACATCAGTGACATCGTCACCCTTGATCGTGTCTTTGTTGAAACTGTAGTAGATGATAAGATCATCCTCCTTGACTTGGGCATGGACGACCAACACCGGTCCAATTGAAATTAGCCCTAACATCAATAACTTAAACATAAGCGCAGTTTTCATTGAGAGCCTCCTTTTTCAAAAGACAGAAAAGACGAACTTTTTCCGAATGGATTTGACTAACTAAATGAACAAAGCGACATAGGAATCCCTCCTTGGGGATGCCCCGAGTTGCGGTTCTAATAACCCAAGTTGCTCCTAAAAGGTTATAAGCACTTGGAAGTTGCTTGCAAATCCATGGGAACTCCTTTATAGTGTTTTTATCCTACCACAGACCAAAACGCTAAAAAAGAGTATCTCATGGATTTAACTATGGAGTTGGTGTGAGACGCGGTGTGCAACCTCTAATTACAATATGATATAAAAAATATTATAAAAAAGCAACAATTTTTCCGTTTTTAACAACATTATCACTCTGTCCGCCAAGCCTATCAGCACCGCGCGAAGCATCACGCCACATTTAGGGGGCATCTGTTAGAAACTTTTCCAGATAGAACACATCACAGAATCTATCCTCAAATTTCACATGCTTTTTGGCGATACCTATTTTCTCAAAACCGAGATTCCGATAAAACCGAAGTGCTCGCGTATTGTCTGCTATCACTTGAATAGCAATCTTCACATAGTTTTTCGCTCTCGCAAACTTGAAAGATGTCTCAGCAAGCAACCGCCCAATTTTATACCCACGAAAATTTGACTGTATCCAAGTTCCAATTGTGGCTATATGTCGCATCGAATCGGTATAACGTGCCAAGCCATCTGGCTCGATGACTTGAATACCGACAACCTTATTGTCCACCTCGGCGACAAACATTGCACTCCGTGAACATAACCCTTTGGTGATAGCACCCACAACCTAAAGGTTGGGGCTTCAGTTTCATAGCAACTGCGGTTTTCTCAAAGAGTCCACCGTCTTATTATCGCTCCACCAGCAGGCGTTTCCCTTTAGGGTGAAAAAATCCCTTCAGGCATATCGTTAGGTAACGGCTATCCCCGCCCGCAAAATGTTTATCGCAGCGTTGATGTCTCGGTCGTGGTGAGAACCGCATTCAGGACATGTCCACTGCCTCTCAGAGAGAGAAAGATTGTCGTTGTGATACCCACAATCCGAACATGGTTTGCTTGTAGGTGTCCATTGACCGATTTGCTTTAGAAGACGCTTATGTTTTTGGCACTTATACTTCAATATCTCAACAAACTGGTAGAATCCAAGGTCGGAGACCTTGCGTCCCCACAAGCGTTTCATGCCATCAAGGTTCAGGGTTTCAATGACAATCGTATCAAACTTCTTACAAAGTTTAGAGGCGAGTTGCCACTGAAAATCTTTGCGTTGATTGCTGATTTTCCGATACAGACGGGCGAGTTGTCTCACACACCACCACCAACTGTTAGAACTTTTTTGTTTACGACTCAATGCTTTGTTGAGAGACCGGAGTTTGTTCAAAGACTGCTTCAAAGGTTGTGGGTGTTGTATCTTCTCACCCGTGCTAAGGGTCAAGTAAGCATCTTTCATACCGAAGTCTGCCCCAACGCTCTGACCTGTTGCTGGCAGCGGTTTGAAATCTGTGTAGGTTGTTATGATATAAAGCCAATAGTCGCCGCACCTATCACGCTTGATAGTAATACGGCTGATACTCCCATGCCACTGGCGGTGCTTATGAAATGTATACGGCACTTTGTCAAACTGCCACTTACGTGTTCTCGGATTCCATTTACGGAACGTCAGCGTGATACGATTATTTTTCAGAGACCACCCCGCACTTCCAGGGTAGGTGATAGACTTGAACTTGTGTCTGGGTTTCCTTTTCGGTTTCCCACCAAGTTTTTTGAAAAATCGCACATACGCTGCATCAATGCGTCTGAGTTCCTCTTGAATCGCTTGGCTTGGCAAGGCGTTCCAATGCGGGTGGGTAGTGTGTTTCAAATCCGTCACGTGTGCAGACATCGCAGGATAGTCCGCATACGGCAGTCCTTCTCTATACCTTTCGTCCTGCCACCTATGGAAATAGTCATGCACCTGCCACATATCGTCAAGCAAGTTACCAAGACGGATCGTATTCGATTGATCACCAAACTTATACTTATACGTTTTCATGGTATATCAAGCATCAAGTCTTTAACCCCTGACAAGTGGGTAGGCAGACACACAGTCAAGCGACTGTGCTTGTCATGTCTGCCAACTTGATACTCTTAATTATATCACAATTTGGACGGAACGTCAAATCCTTTTTAACGACAAAACCTAACGCCCGCCTACATCCCGCAAGCTAAAGCATGGGGTCTTGGCGGGAAGATTAGTGATAAAAACACGCTCTTCATCTGCTGTGACAGTGTTCGTTAGCGCGGTATATTGCCTCTCGAGGATAACCGAGTTAAGGACTGAAGCGACGGCTTGCGCATCATCCGGGAGTGCCTCTCTAATGTTGACTTCCATAATTTCTCCTGCGCTTTAGGAATATCCGCCCACACCCAACAGCATCCGTTCTTCCAGATCAGCATTTTCAAGAAAAGCGTGGGTTAACCCATCTTCAGGTTGTGCGCCGCCGTGAGGCGATTTCCGCAACCACGTCGGTGTATAGCTTAAAATTAACATTCGCCGCTTGGCGTTTAGCGTTGGCAGCCCGCGATGCCAAAGATTGCCGTGAATGAGTACACCACCACCGGCTTTCACCCGTAATTCGACTTCACCTTCTACAGGTTCGTGTACAGTCGGTGATGCCTTGTCTAACCAGTCGTGGGAACCCGGGACAACAGCGACGGCTCCTGTGTCTTCATTCAAATCGTCAAGGTAGATGAGAGAATCAATGCAGTGTGGACGGGAGAACCATGGCGGAATTGGATTCGGAATCACTCGCATGTGTTGGTGCCACGGTGTTTGATGTTCCCGACCATCACCCGGATAAGTGATACGTGCGCTTAAACCACGCAGACGGACGAGCGGTCCCATCATTGCTCGTGCAATTGACAAGGTGGGTTGGAATTTCAAGAGTTCAAGAAATACTTCATCTTTGTCCATAAGATGACGAGGGATGAAGCCCCACCCTTTTTTTCCGGCAATAGCACTATCTCGTTTTTCCCATTCCCGTTCTTCCAAACGATCCAGAGCGTCTCTCAGTTTTTGGAGTGCTTCACCTTGAAAGAGCCCCTCTCGAATGAGATAACCGGTCTCGACAAACGTTTGCAGCTCTTGGGCAGTGGCATGTACATCCACTTCCCAGCACTCTCCTGTCTCTCCATCCGGATCGAATCTGTTCATCATTTCATAGTGAAGTTTATGTCGTTCCATAGTTCCCTCATAGGAAAATACCTTTCCTGTTCGGCGTTGATATCGGTGTGGGATATAATCAGTTGTTTTCAATACTGGTGAATAATTCGCGATATACAGGTAAGGCAAGTTCTAATTCCAACGCCTCATTGATTCCAAACCATCCGATCCTTGCGTGCTCTTCTGGCTGCAGACTCTCTGGTTCACCTTTCCAATCTGTTACGACAAATACATGGTAGGTGTGGTCGTTATTGGAATCAAACAGGGTTGAAATTTTTTCAAACTTGATTGGTGTAACACCGATTTCTTCTTGCAATTCCCTGATGAGGGTCTGTGTTAGTGTTTCACCACTTTCGCAGTGTCCGCCAATCATGTCCCAGACATTCGGATAAGAAGTCCGGTGTTTAGTTCTTTTGCCCAACAGAATTTTTCCATTCCTGAATAAGATTCCGAGCGCGCACACTTTTAATTCCACGATTTGTCCTTGTAGTATAGGAGACCGTTGGCTTTCTGTGCCAGCATGAGACGCAACTTCAAAGTTTGAAATACCATGCCGTAGAACTCAAAGAAAACCTTGCCCTCACTGTAGGTTGGGTTGAACGGATCCCTACGAAAAATCGGACATAGACGATCAACTTCAAAGTCCAGAGATACCCTTGAATCCTCTAAAGCCCGAGTGAAACCCAACAATGTTTTCGTCTCAAAGCTGTGTACTCGTTGGGTTTCGCTATCGCTACTTATCAGAACAGGACATCAATGGACTGTATTTTGCGTATAAACGGGACGGTTCAAAGTTTTACCGCTCAACCCAACCTACATCTACTCTCACACACGGATAAAAAATTGTCCAAACTATAGTAAATAGTATGCTGAAAACAAATTTATCAAATCGTGGGCATTACGTTCCCGCCACACACCGGAATATAAGCACCTGTGATGTAACTCGCGAGGTCTGACGCAAGGAAAAGCACGACGTTGGCGATTTCTTGAGCGGTCCCACGGCGTTGCATCGGCACTTTACTCCAATAATGTTCATCCGCTGCACTCGCTTCACTTTTCTCACTGATAGTCCATCCCGGTGCAACTTGATTGACAGTAATACCGTGCGCTCCGACCTCTTTCGCAAGCACTCGCAAAACCCCGTCCATGCCTCGTTTGCCAGATGTATACGCGCTCTGCCTCTCGAAATTCTGCATTGAACATTCCGTGTTAATGCTGATGACTCTGCCCCAACCTGATTCAATCATACTGGGGACAAAGGCTTGCGCCATATACACATTGTGTAAAACACATGATTGGAATTGGCTTTCGTAGTCTTCAGCGGGCTGCTCCAAAACGGAGGTCCAAGCATACTGAATGACAGCATTATTAACGATGATGTCCGCCGCACCAAGTTCCTCCGAAACAAGATCACGCATAGCGTTTATCGAATCCTGATTCGTAACATCTGCCTGCACAACAGTTGCTTGGACACCTTTAGCCGTGATTTCGTCTCGCAGGCGGTGCGCCGTTTCTTGATCCCGGTAGTAGCAGATTGCGATATCCGCACCTGCTTCCGCCAGAGTTCTTGCCATAACGCGCCCTAACGCGCCGGAACCTCCCGTAATTACCGCTACTTTATTGCTGAGATCAATCGGAATCATGCTTCCCTCTATGGTTGTAAAAGATGCGTAGGAATACGAGACATCGGATAGTTCGCGTCCTCGTCGCGATTGGCAATAATCTCAGGGATTTCGCGATCCCAATAGTCGGGTACTGTATTAGGACGACTGTGCCATGCAAGAATTAGGGTCCGTCGAACATCGGTAAAGTTTCTATGGGCGGAATGCAAGATACGGGCATCCGCCATTACCAAGGAACCCGCTTTGGCACAGACATCTACTTGATCAGGATGATCACTGAACATGACCGGATGGTCCTCATCAATGAACCTTGCGCCTTGTTCATGTGCTGGCACCAATATGTCGTGTAAATCGATTCGCTTGCGATGGGTCCCTGGAATAATCTTTAAGCAGCCATTTTCTCGGTTTGTATCGGTGAGATAATAATTAAGAAAAATCGTTTGGGGCCACGGCGCGCAGCTGAGGGGATCATTCCAGCGCATCCAATCTTGATGCCAATAGAGTGGCGGTCCCCCGGATTCCTTCGTCAGAATAATAATCCCGCCAGAGGTCGTAAAATCTCCGAATCCAATCTGTTCTAATGCGTCGCGTGACGGCTGCCATTCCAACAATTTTTGAATGTGAGGGTTATCTTCACCGCGGACGTTGACGTGCTGTCCTTGATAGACGACATCCTCAGGTTCCACGTGTCCTGCGATAAGCCGTTCCGACTCATCTCGGAGCTCCTGCAAGAACTCTTCAGTTAGAACGTCGTCAACAACACAGAAACCTTCTTCAATCATCTGCTCCCGTTTTTCTAAAGCGACTTCAGGGGTCATTATTTGCTCCTTTGCCTGTAAATGCTGTTCTGAAACTCATGCCAGTAGGATGAGTTTATTCTATACGAATTCACAGGAGAAAACAACAATTTTTTCTACGACCTGATTGCACTTGCCTTAGCAATAAACATTGACTTCCTTCACGGTGTATGCTATACTTTAGGAAAATAGGAGGAAGGCAGATGATTACTCGGGAAGACATTCAAGCAACCTGTGATGACATCGTTCGCGAATTCGCTCCATTACAAGTTATCCTTTTTGGCTCTTATGCGTATGGCACGCCGACTGAAAATTCAGATGTTGATTTGCTCGTCATCATGGACATTCCAGAATCCGAGACAAGTCGCCAAGCCGGGGAGATTCTCCAACGCATCCCGCGCCGTTTCAGGATGGATTTGCTTGTGCGGTCACCTGAAGAAATCGCCTATCGCATTTCGTACAACGATTGGTTTCTCCGCGAAATCACTGAAAAAGGTGATGTGCTCTATAAGTCTACCAATTTCTTGCCAAAGCCGTTGAAAAAGGAAAAATGTCTTATGAATCCACTGATACAGGAATGGGCACAGAAAGCAGAACGTGATTACGCTGCAATAGCGTTACATCAGCAAGCCGAAGATCCTGACTTTGATATGATCTGCTTTCATGCCCAACAGTGTATAGAGAAATATTTAAAGGCTTGGCTCCAACGGGCAGATATTCCGCTCCTAAGGTCGCATGACTTATTGGCATTGTTGGATATGATTGTTCCGACGATTCCAAGTTGGCATGCTTGGCAACCAGATTTTTTGGTGATTGCTCCGTATGCCGTGGAATTTCGCTATCCAGGAAAGTCAGCAACTGCTGAGAAGGCACAGCATGCGACACGTATTTGTAGCGAGGTTCGGCAAGCGATTCGATCCGAACTAAAACTTCCTCAAAACCAGTCAGAAAGGTAGGTTTAGGACATGACCGCAACGACAGTAAACATCCCAAAACTGGAAATCTCCGATCAGGAACGTGCTGAAAATAAACTCACACCAGAAAGCGTTGACGCGGGGGCGCGTCTCTTACGTGAAGCAGGATTGGTGGTCATTGAAGGCGTTCTCCCACGCGATTGGATAGCAGAGCTTAATATTGCTATGGAGAATGTAATGAGTAATGAGGGGAACGATCAAAACGGTGAGAATCCAATGCTAAAAATGCCGTTCATGGACCCGCGCATCATTGATAGTCCTTTCGCGATGCCGATCCTGAAAGCTGCAATGGGTGAGAAAGTGTTTGCGTACCTACCTTACGGCTGTAACTCAACTCGTCCGGGTAACGAAATCCAGTGGATTCATCGAGATTCGGGACAACTCTTCCCTGAACTACCCTTCGCCCTACCCGTTTCAACGATTGTCGTTAACATCCCGCTTGTTGATTTCACAGTAGAGAACGGGGCGACAGAAGTGTGGCCCGGTTCGCATCTCATCGTTGACGACGAAGCAGTCCGTAATACACCGTACAACGTTTGTAAGGAAGAGCGCGCGGCAAATTACCCGTCATTTCAGTTAGAGATGCCTGCGGGGTCAGTTGTTGTCCGCGATATGCGGTGCTGGCATAGGGCAATGCCGAATCGGACAAAAGATACTGTCCGGCACATGCTGGCACTCGTCTATTTCCGAAGATTTCACCATTCCCCCGACGCACCAGGAATCTTCGGAGCACAGATCCCAGAAGAGATATGGAACAACATGTCTGAGCAAGCACAAGAGACATATCGGTTCCAGGCGCATGACTAAAAAGGTGTTATAGAGAGGAAAACATGGAACGAACACTGTTAATTCACCCTGAGATGCCTGAACTTGACAAAGAACACGGTTTCTCCAATATCAATGGTCCTTCACTCATTCAGGTGCCAGAATGGGTAAAAAATCCGTTGGGCAAATACTATCTCTACTTCGCCCATCACCGAGGGGCCTATATCCGCTTGGCGTACGCCGATGCTATTGAAGGACCTTATACTGTCCACCGTCCCGGCGTGCTACATCGGGACAACACTGTATTCCGAGAGGGTGACCACATCGCTTCACCGGATGTACATATAGATGAAGAGAACCGCCGTTTCTTTATGTATTTTCATGGGAGTTATGGGGGGCAGTCAACGTGTTGGGCGACCTCAACTGATGGCGTGGACTACACTGCCTCGGATATACGAAATAAGCAGATGGGAGCCTATTATCGTGTTTTCTGGTGGAAAGGATACCCGTATGCGACGTATCACGGCTGGATAAGTCGGGGACAAACCCCGGAATGGACTGCATCCTTCATTCCGAGAGACACACCGCTTTTCCCACGCAGGTCAGAAAAAGATAACACTGGTTTCCCGCGTCATACGGCAAATCTTCTTGAAGGGGACACTCTGACGGTCTACTACTCACTTTATGGTGATAGTCCAGAACGTATCCGTAAAAGCACCGTGCAATTGACAGACGATTGGAACGATTGGCATCCGTCTGAACCGATGGAAGTTATTGCGCCGAAATACGATTTTGAAGGTGTGGATCTGCCGATTAAGCCGTCAACAGGCGGGTTAGATCGCGAACGTGTCCATGAACTCCGAGATCCGGCTATCTATTGTGAGGGCGGAGACACGTGGTTGCTCTATTCTGTGGCAGGTGAACAGGGGATTGCGATTACAAAGTTAAATGATTAACCAATGCTGTCATAGAGTAGAATAAAAGCTTCATAGAAAGGAATCTAACAATTCACTCCAATAACGCAAATGAATCTCCTTTTATATCTGTGTTTTGTTTAAAGTCCAGCTGAAGATTTCTCGAGTAACAATGTAAAAATAAGTTCAAGATTGTCGCCGCACAGAATTTGATCAATTGGAAGGGGGTTATCAGCGATTGCGGCGTTTTCAGGTATGTATTGCATGTTTGAAGAATTAATCTTTAAGAGCGTTTTTCAATGAGTCTTCCCACGAAAAAGACTAAAACACCGAGCGTTAGGAAACCCATCTCGACACCCATTGCTTTGGATTCACTGTAGTCGAAAGGATTGACACACCCTAAATAGAGTCCTGCGCCCAAACACGCGATGCCCATCAGTTCCAAAGTTTTTCCGATATAGTACACGAATTCTCCGATGTTATTTGGTAGTCTTCTGTTTATAAATATAGGGCGAGGTTTTCGCGCCCCGCCCTACGGTAATATATTAGTAGAGGCTCTTGATACGTCCCCACTGGATTAATTTTTGTTGCCGAGTCGGTTCGATCTTCGCGGTGAAAACGAGATCGGGAAGGTATTCGCTTTCCTCGGTGTAACCTTCCGGTGCCCAAGTGATTTTATGTTGAAGGTTTCCGTTATCGACATCGTTATAAGTAATGCCGAATCCAATACTATTGCCTTTTCTCGCGAGGTTGTCGAGCCGGAAGCTGAGTTCGCATGTTTGTCCATCATTTCCCCATGCGACGCGCACTAACGGGGCTTTTAGTGTGCCCATTTCTTTCCCAATTGGGATTGCGTAGCGGTAGAGTTCATCCTTTCGTCCTGAGTGATGTGGATCTACGTAAAGGATAAGATGATCTTCACGAAGCAGTTTCCTTTGGCGCGTTTCAAGCTGGTCATCTACGAGTTTGACGGCTATGTAGAGGAAGCCATTGCGCCACGTTGCTGCAAAGGATCCAGTGAAATCAGATGAAGGGTTCCAGCGTTCCCCGCTAATTAGGTTCTGTTCCAATTTTCCCGGGGTTACTCTTTCCCAAACCGGATCGTCAAGATAGCCATCAACGATTGGCGCGACCGGTGCAAGGTCCGCATTGTATTGAAAATTTTGAAGTCTTCCGCCGGTGACATGCCCTAATGCATGGGACATCGCCGCTAACAGAAGGATGATTATCGCAAATATCTGTTTGTTAAGGTTCATAGGTTCCGCCTTTCCAGGATAACCTGTAGAATCAGATTTTTTGTAGAACTGGGTTTCATTACACAGCCCTATTCCTCTTTGTGTGAGGGTTCAATTGCGTTAACCTTATATCTTTTTTACAGCGTGGAAGTGTATTGTAAACATTCCGACGCGAACCTAAAAATTTTGTTGTATCTATTTCTTAGTTTCTTCACTATAATAGTATACCTTAAAAATAATTATTTATCCAGTTAAAAAACCAAATGCAAGGTCTGCGAACACTTGTTTTTTTAAATTCAGTTGAAATTTGAAAAAAAATTTGTTATACTTTTAAATAGACTTTGAAATCGCGTTTATGTCAGGACTTAGATTTTAACAGAGAGGCAATTGGTTGTGAATAAAAATACAAGAAGTATGGTGATTTGGTGGGTAGTTGTTGCCGGACTTGTTGTTCTCGGTATCTACCAACTATTTAACCGCAGAGATCCAGTTTATCAACTGGCGACCTCTGATTTTCATCAATATATAACGCGCGGGCCAGATCTGTTTGATGGGTATCTGGTTTTAGATGAGGAATGGATTGAAGGGAAATTTCATGCAAGCGTACTTACTGATATCCGCGCCGATGTTATGCGAAGTGTAGGACCTGAGGAGCAAGAAAACCCTCTTCCACAGAAATGGCAAGGCGAATTTAGAGCAAGCCGCGATGCTATCGATGATTACGACATCCAGGCAAAACTTGATCAGTCGGGTATTCATTACAATGTGAAACCACCATCTAAGTTCCCACAGGGGCTCCTTATCTTCGGGACAACTGTCGTTCCACTGCTTATTTTTTTAGGCTTGATGATTTTCCTGTCGCGTCAGATGCAGGGGAGTGGGAATCGAGCACTCTCTTTTGGCAAAAGCCGGGCAAGGCTCCATTCTGAGAATCAAACAAAGGTGACATTTGAAGATGTCGCAGGCGTTGATGAGGCGAAGGAAGCACTTGAAGAAGTTATCGAATTCCTAAAAGCACCGAAAAAATTTGAACGACTTGGTGGTAAAATTCCTAAAGGGGTGCTCCTCATGGGACCTCCAGGAACCGGTAAGACAATGCTTGCCCAAGCCGTTGCAGGTGAGGCGGACGTGCCGTTTTATAGTATCAGTGGATCTGACTTCGTCGAAATGTTTGTCGGTGTAGGTGCCTCCCGTGTTCGAGACCTATTTGAAACCGGTAAGAAGAACGCACCCTGTATCATCTTTATTGACGAATTAGATGCCGTTGGTAGACACCGGGGTGCCGGTATCGGTGGCGGACACGATGAACGCGAGCAAACCCTAAATCAGCTCCTTGTTGAGATGCAGGGATTTGAGGCATCCGAGGGAGTGATACTCATCGCTGCAACGAACCGTCCCGATGTTTTAGATCCCGCGCTCCTTCGGCCCGGCAGATTTGACCGACAGATCGTTGTAGACCTCCCAGATGTTCGAGGCAGGGAAGCAATACTCAAGGTACATACAAAAGAACCCTATAAACTCGCTGAAAACGTGAATTTGGAAATCTTAGCGAAGGCGACACCGGGCTTTTCTGGCGCAGACCTTGAGAATATGGCGAACGAAGCTGCACTACTTGCCGCGAGGTGTGACAAAGAAGAAATTGACATGATGTGTTTTGACGAGGCAAAGGACCGTGTGCTTATGGGGCCGGAGCGGCGCAGTCTTGTCATTAGTGATGAAGAACGAAAGGTCACCGCTTATCACGAAGCTGGTCATGCACTCATGTTACACTTCGTCCCGGAGAGTGATCCGAACTATAAGTGTACCATTGTCCCACGCGGCAGAGCCCTCGGTGTCACAGCGAAACTACCGCTCGAAGAGCGACATAACATGAGTAAGAAACGTTTGCTCGCCCATATCATTTTCGCACTTGGTGGTAGAGTCGCTGAAGAGATTATATTTGGTGAACAGACGACGGGTGCGCAAAACGACTTTGAGCAAGCCACAAGTCTTGCCCGTCGAATGGTTACGCAGTGGGGTATGAGCCACATGGGGCCCCTCACCTATGGTAGACGCGATGAACAGGTATTCCTCGGCAAAGAATTGAGTGTCCATCAGGATTATAGTGAGAAAACTGCCATTGAAATTGACAAGGCGGTTCACGACATCGTAACGGAGTGCTATAAGAAGGCACGAGATATTTTGGAAACGAATCTTGAGGGTTTGAAGTTACTGGCGGATGCGTTATTAGAACGGGAAACCCTTGTTACTGAAGATATTGATGAAATTCTCGGGCCACGTCCACAGCTCCCTGCGAAGCCAATCGTATGAACTGTCGCGGTAGAACACTCACTTTAGGGGGCCACACACATGTGATGGGCATCTTGAATGTCACCCCAGACTCTTTTTCCGATGGCGGGTGCTATCTTGATGTTGAACGAGCGGTCGCGCACGCTCAACTAATGGCGGTGGAAGGTGCGACCCTTATTGATATTGGAGGTGAGTCATCCCGTCCTGGGGCATCACCCGTGTCGATTGATGAAGAATTGCCGAGAATCCTACCAGTCATTCGTGCGGTTGCTGACACTGTTGACGCTCTGATTTCCGTTGATACATATAAAGCAGAGGTCGCCCGATGTGCTCTGGAAGCTGGAGCACATCTTATTAACGACATCACTGCCCTGCACGGCGATACAGGAATGGCTGCCGTCGTAGCGGAAATGGAAGCAGGCCTCATCCTGATGCACATGAAAGGAACGCCGCGCACGATGCAACAATCGCCTCAGTATAACGATGTCGTTAGTGAAATTTGTGCGTCGCTGCAAAAAAGTACACAGATTGCCGAAGCACAAGGCGTTGCTGCCGAGCGGATTATTATTGACCCAGGGATTGGATTTGGCAAAACGATGGAACATAATCTTGAGATCCTAAAACGTCTTGACGAATTCAAAGGGTTGCAGAAACCCTTGCTCATTGGTACGTCACGAAAATCGTTTATTGGTAACATTTTAGAGCTTCCTGTAACCGAGCGCGTCGAAGGAACAATCGCGACTGTGTGTTGGGCTATCGCACACGGTGTAGATATTGTGCGTGTCCATGATGTCAAAGAAAATGTCCGAGCTGCACAAATGACAGATGCACTCCACAAATAAACCGATGTACCAGCACAAAATTCAGGGAATCGGCATTGATATTGTTGAGGTTGAACGGATTCGAGACGCGTCTCGTCGGTGGGGTGCACGTTTTGAACAGCGGGTCTACACACAACAGGAACTCACATATTGTGGGGATACTCCCTCCCGATACTGGCGGCTTGCCGCCCGTTTTGCTGCTAAAGAAGCAACATTCAAGGCACTTGGCACAGGCTTGACGACTGGCATGCGCTGGCAAGATATAGAAATTCGAGCCGACGCTGTCGGAAAACCGGAACTTATTTTACACGGCGAAGTCCAACGTTATGCGCACGAACGCAATATTAATTCAATATTTGTCTCTATGTCTCACACAAATGTTTATGCTGTAGCACAGGTTACACTCTGTTCCACTTAATTTAATTTATAGTGGATTATCAAAATTTGCATTCACATACCTAAATTCCATATTCCTAAGAAAGCGATGTCCTATGGGGCATCCCTTTCGTGTGAGGTAAGAGATGAAATATGTCCAAAGTTACGTTGCAACTCTTCTACTTTACTTAGTCTTCCACCTTTTTGTTTCCAGTAGCATTGCCTCAATGGTGGACGCACGAGCATCGGCAGACGGCTTTCTCAAGCAGTTGCTCAGTGCTGAACATCAAGGGATGGGGGGAAGTTTCGTTGGATTAACGCGCGGGGCAAATGCCCTTGGAAGTAATCCTGCTGGCATCGGTACAACAGAAGGAAACCGATTTGTTATCCACGCGACCCGTTTTCCAAGGACCATTGCCTTGCTCTCGAAACCGAACCTCAATGCGAGTTATGAGGATTATAGTCGATATGAACAGCACGCGTACGGTATTGAAACTTTAAACTGGACGTTTCCGATGAACAAATTCGGAACGCTTGGATTAGGGGTCTCGTTGGCACAGGACGGGGCATTCCGCCGAGTGGACTATCAAGGTAAGGCACTCAACAGTTTTCCTGAAAATAATCTTGCTATCGGTTTAAGTTACGGGTTAAATATATTCGGCGGCACTATTGTTGGGGTTGATACGAAATGGCTGCGTTCTAAAGTAATCGGCGTTGATGGGAACGAGGACCTTGGACACGGATACGCCTATAATGTTGGTATCATCCAACAGATTGGGGATGCTATTCAGGTGGGGGCCGTCGCTCGGAATTTGAGTAACGGACTCTCCTTTTCTGATGCTTCCATTCCAGATACGATGGAGCGCACAATTGTAACAGGGATTGCCTATCAGCGTGAAATATCGGATGTGGCTTTGCGCATCGGCTTAGATGTGCATCCACCCTTCCACGACGGTATCCGGACAAATGTAGGTGCCGAAGTGTGGTACCGATACTGGATTGGTATTAGAGTTGGTTACCTTCGGGACACACAAAAGCGTTACACATCAGTGTTTCTCTTGCAAGACGGTTCATTTGAAACCGAAGAACGACTCTGGAAAGCAGAAGGTCCCTGCTTCGGACTCGGTATCAGATTCGGAAGTATAACACTCAACGCAGCATATACACCGCAACTCATCCCCACTGTCGGCATAGAAGAACGTCTCCATATTGTGCAAGGGAAAGGTGTGTACGCTTTTTCAATCGGACAAACCTTTTAGAATGATGTATGGCTGACGAATACAGAACGGTCGTAGGGGTAGCCTGCGCACATCATATTGTAAAGAAATCTCGATTTTTTGGAGAGGCAGCATCTGTACATACCCAAGCGCAGGCCAAAGATTTTCTGAGTCAAGCGCAAGAACGAAATCCACGTGCTTCACACTACTGTTATGCGTACAGTATTGGCAGTGGAGACACGCTGCGTGAGTATGCGACCAATGCGGGGGAACCCACTCACTCCGCCGGTCCGCCTATCCTCTCCGCAATTCGTGCTTTTGACTTGTCTAATACTATCTGTGTTGTTACTCGGTATTACGGTGGTATTAACCTCGGTGTTGGTGGATTAATTCGCGCGTATGGGCGGTGTGCAAGAGCATGCCTCCAAAGTGCTACTATAGAAAACCGGATCTTTTATCGAAACTTACATTTAAAAGTCAATCATCCAGATATTGGTACTGTTGTTAATTTGTGTAAACGTGCAGGTGGGAAAGTAATAGATATAAAGTATGACCCGGACCCAATTATCCAAATTCGGATCCGGCAAAATGTTCTTGAACCTTTCCAGTCACAACTCAAAGGTCTTGGAATTGTCACGTAAGAGAATCATCATGGCTAATCGGAGGAAATTCGTGATGAAAAATCTTGAGATAAAATATACAACAACGCATGAATGGATTGAGTTTCTCAATTCAAAAGAGTGTAACATTGGGATTACCGAACGGATTCAGGAGATTTATAGCAATATCATTTTTATCGAATTGCCAACTCTCGGCGAATATGAGCAGGGCGAAATTATCGGGCGCATTGAGACATCGGATGGACGGAATTTCTATATCTATGCACCTATATCTGGCGAAATTTATGAAATCAATGATATGCTTGACGATGATATTGAACTTATCAACCGTTTCCCGGAAGGTGATGGATGGATTTGTAAATTTCGGATTGAGAATCCCAATGAAATAGATGCGCTCCTTAACCGAAAAGAATATGAAGCGCATGAAGAAGAAGAACTCAATGAGGACGAGTATCTACCAGAAACTGACTTCTATGAAAACATTGAGGACTATTGATGGGGCATAGCGGATTTTCATTTGTAATAAGGCATTACCGAATTATTTTTTTTTAACTTTATCACAGATGCCAATACTACAAAAGTCCGTATTATTGTGGTACAGAAACGATGAAGATACGCCGCACGATGCTGAGTTTAGGCACCGGTAAGACAGCTTCAATCTGGTAATCTAAATCGGTCAGGAGTTTACTGAGATCTCGAAGGGCGATGAACGCTGCTTTCGGCGCGCAGGTCCGCAGATTCGACAAAATCTCTTCCTCCTGGGAGTTGTCTTTAACGAGGTTGATGCCGTAGGGTAAGTCTGTCGCAATAGCGTCAAACCGCCCGCAAATTTGTGTAGCATCACCGAATGCTACATCTGCCGAGAGTCCAAAATGCTGAAGATTTTTCGTTGTCGCACCTACCATACGTGGATTGACATCGTAACCAACAGCGTGGATACCACTATGTGCGGCGGACATCACAATCGTACCGGTCCCACAGCACGGATCGAGCAGGCTATCCCCTGGAGATGCCACTAAATTGACGAGTACACGCGCAAGCCGGGCAGGCAGTGAGCTTGACGTTACATAAGGACGTTGATTGTGCGCGAGCCAGATATTATCAGATTCGGAGAGGAGTCGCCCAAACCACATTTTCTCGGCTGTGACCACTGTGAGAAAGGTAACCTTCGGTTGGCTTAGGTTCGCACCGCCATCGATAACATTGCCGATATCCCGCGCGAGTGCCATCGAGTTTATCTTAAGGTTACGGGGTTTTTTCATGACTGATACCCGAAATTCATCGGCGTGTAAACCTATGGCTCTGATGTTTGCGCAGAGTTCAGCAAGACTCGCTGTTTCAAAAAGGACTTCGCTGCAACTTTTCAGATACGCGCCCCGCGCAACATCAACGCATCTTTCCGAAATTGCTATACCGTGTTCGTTTGGGGTAGATCCGGTTAGGACAATGCACTCCGCACTCACTAATTCTGTGAGCCCTTGTGGAGTCGCTGTGAGATAAAGGTATTTGGATGTCGCTTGTAAACTCATATTTTTTACGACAAAGATGTCTCTGAAAAACCCCGAAATCAATTAAGAAGTTTAGTCTAATCAACTGCATTATACCACTACCTGAACAAAACTACAATTAGATAAGGAATATTATGTCACAGAAAGAAACAATTAGGATTGGACACAGTCCAGATTCCGACGATGCTTTTATGTTCTATGCGCTCGCGAAAGATCTAATCCCAACAGATACTTTTGAGATCGTCCACGTTATTGAAGATATTGAAACCCTAAATCAGCGTGCGCTTGCTGCCGAACTTGAAGTCACAGCGATCTCCGTGCACGCCTACGCTTATGTCGCAAAAGATTATGTATTCATGCCCTGCGGGGCAAGTATTGGTGATCGGTACGGTCCCCTTGTTGTCTCCAAAGCACCGATAGATACGCTCGCAGGCAAACGCATCGCCATTCCGGGCAAAATGACGACTGCCTACCTCACACTTAGTCTTTTTGAACCCAATTTTGAGGCAGAGACCCGCCCCTTTGATAAGATATTGGACGCTGTTCAACAAGACGAAGTGGATGCCGGACTTATTATTCATGAGGGACAGTTGACTTACGCACGCGAAGGACTTCACAAGGTCATTGATCTGGGAGAATGGTGGTATGAAGAAACAGGGCTGCCATTGCCGCTCGGTGCCAACGTAATTCGCCGTAACCTCGGCACCGAGAAAATCCGCCAGATAACAGCATTACTCAAACAGAGCATTCAGTACTCACTCGACCACCGATCGCGAGGGTTGGAGTACGCCATGACTTACGCACGCGACATGGAAACCGATCTCGCCGACAAATTTGTCGGGATGTACGTCAATGATTATACACTTGATTACGGTGAAAAGGGTAGAGCTGGAGTCAGAGAATTACTCCATCGCGGTAACGCAGCAGGGATAATTCCCCATCGCGTAGATGCCGACTTTGTCAGTCTTGAGTAACTTCTACTTGTTATTTCTCGTAAGGCTTTTGTCCACGCACAAACATTCATGGATACCAAACGTCGTAGATATTTTCATTTAGAAGATGCTGAGGGCAAGAGACTCGCCTATGGGGTTCTCTATGATGAAGGAAATGTGCAGCTCTTATGGCGAGCCGATTGTGGTCACACAGCAGAACAGTATGCGTCTATCAATTTGGTATTGGATTTAGTGCCGGGAATCACTGTCCTGCGTCTTGAAAATGATGATGGAAACAAAGACGTGGGACAGAAGATGCATGAAGAGTAAAAGTGGATGAGACATTGCACAAATTATTTGTTTAACGAAGGCGGCGATCCGCTAATTTGATAATTTCCCCGGTTTCCTGCGCGATGTACATATAGCCGAGTCCATCTAACACAATCCCTTCCTGCTCGTCCCCGGGCAAGAGGTATTGGCGTAAAATGGTGCCTTCCCGCTTGAGTTCAACTAAGAGATTTGTCGTATCACTGATTAGCACCAGAAAATCGCCTTGGGTATCGTAAGCAAGTCCAGAAATGTCGATGAAGTTCATCTTGTAAGCACGGATGATAGGGGCGGTTGTCTGTCTTTCTGTTGAGGACCGGAGTGGGACAAGAACTTCACATACAACGGATGGTTCGTCTTTCTCTTTGAGACTAAAGGTTTGGTTGCCGACCCAAAAAGTGCCACCCTCTGGATGTGAATCATCCGGCACAAAAGCGATCGCTTCAATCCCCATGCCCCCTTTCCTCAGGAGTAGCTCCCCCTTAAAATCTCTACCAATCTTGAATTCTCTTTGAATCGTAAGACTTTTAGGATCAAGCTCCAGAATCGCTTCATCGTCCTCCACCGCCGCATACAGCAAACCCGTGCTTGGGTCAATAGTAATCCCTTCAATGTCACGTTCGCTCAGTCCTTTTGATTGAATCAGCGTTCCATTTAGACTTAGTTCGTGGATAATGCCTGAATCATCAGCGAGAAACAGCGTCCGCCGTGTCGGGTGGTAAGTGATACCGGAGGGTTCTGCGATCTGTTTCTTTGTGATACTCCCAACCCAATTATAGGGGAGCGCGATTGGGCGTGATGCTGCCGTTTCCTGCGTTGCCGAGTGTTCCACTTGGACGAGAAAGTAGACCAGCACGCTGCTGATACCTGTAATTAGAATGATCAGGAGTACTCTTTTGTAAGACATCAAGGCACCTCTATCTTGCATTGGCAAAGAGATCTTTTCAAACTCCTATGTATACTTTATCATATTCTTTCCGGAGAGTCAAGAAAAATTAACACACCTTGACATTCAGAGGCGTTTCAGTTATAATGTGAAAAGGACATTTGGATTCGGCAGTAAAGTCTCTCATTAACGATGCGTTTCATTATCGTTGAAACAGATGAAAAAGTCTCTAATCGAGAAGTGGAGACCACTCGTGGGAAGTTCTTAACGTTTTTCCTTGACAAACTGCCTCTGCGAATGGTATTTTAATTTTAACTCGCAATCGCGTTTGCGGGTTACGCCTGAAAACAAGGAGCGGGTTATGACCAATATGCCGAGGCTCGTCGTTGAAGTCTTTGAACACGTAAATTTTCATGGACGTAAGGTTACGCTGGTTGAATCGATCCCAAACACCGGAGAGATTGGCGCACAAGATATTATCTCTTCCATTAAGATCTACAAGGGACCGGGGTTCAACGCGTCACCAAACTACAAAGCCATTTTTCACGAACATGAGAACTATAGGGGGCGCCAGCTCGTACTTGCTCCTGGGTTCTATCCAAATATTCACGACATCCCCTATAACTTCGGGGATGCGATCACGGCTATTAGTTTCAGTCCATCAGCACATCCGACACCACCGGAGTATGGCGCGGTGCCGGTCATCATTGAAGTATTTCGCGACGTAGATTATAACGGACAGCGGAGCGTTGTCATGCGCGATGTCAGTTCAATGTTTGATGTTGGTATGAACGATACAGTTTCGTCGATTCGTATCCAGCGGGGACCAAGTTTCCCGTTCAGTGGATGTCATGTTATTTTCTATGAGCATGTGAATTTTGAAGGACGGCGGCTGAATATAACTTTAAGCTCGCAAGAATTTCGCGTGGCACATCGGAACCTCAGATCACTCCCACATTCGCAATCATTTTCGGATATTATTTCTTCTATAAAAATTGTGCCATTAGGCGTATTCAGGGTGTTAATTGTCGTGGGCGATAATTTGACGGGCGAGCCAGCAATATTGGAATCGCTCACCACCCTTGAAGGATTAGAATTCCAATTCACAACTGTACATGTCAATGACAATCCCGACAACCGCGGTGATCCCAACAATGCGATCAAACTCTCAAGTATCACCCTTTCCGAATATGACATCCTCTGGTTTACATGGAACGGACCGGGGCATGACGGTGAATATTTCGTTGAAGACGCGGATGAGGCAATTCAAGACTTTGTTCGCAAGGGGGGGATTGTCTGGGCTTCGGCGATGGACAACAATATTGTCCGACCCGATGGTGTACACACGACCGAACCCCAATGGCGTGGCGACTGGCTTCCAGTTAACCGACACCCAATTCGCGTGATTAATTCCAATGACGGCAATGTCAGAGTCACCGATGATGGGCAAAAAACTGGCATGTTTACCTGGCCCCATAAGGTGAATGTAGACGCTCTTATAACCGACGATCACTGGGTAACGAACGACGGAAGTTACCGAAAATTGGCAGTTAGAGAGGATAATGGAGATGCTGTCAGTGTCCAGTTGCAATGGGGAGACGGCTATTACGTCGCTTTTGCGGTTGATACCCGTGATGCACATCGGACCACAATAGCAAGACCTCTCATTGAGAACGCTCTCTGTTACTTAGCAAACCTCGCGTGGCAGACTTCACCACGTCAACCGCTCAAGGGGCGTTACCGGACGCACCTCAGCAGCGAAACGATTTTCCGGTAGGGAATAGTTATCAGTCTTAGGTTTTCAGTTTTCGGTTAAACGTGTGCAGGGCAAGTGTCGTGTCCTTCACAAACGGGTGCCTGGCAACTGATAACTAAAAAGGAGAATTGAATGCGTTTCATTGCCGTTATCGTTTTCTTGATCGCTGTAGCAATCGCTGTTGGCTGGTTTGCCTACGATAACCTCGATCAGTTTGGACAAAACGAAATAATACGATGGTTGGCAGCTATCCTCGTCGTACTGCTTGCAAGTTTGGTGACCTTTGCCGCTATAGTCATTCGCTACCGGATACCGAAAGCCGATATCGCGTTAGTGCGGACAGGTGGTGCAAAAGAGAAAATCCGTATCACTGGGGGGCTTTGGGTTAACACCATTATCCATGAAATCAAAGAGATTTCCCTCAACACCATGCGAATTGAGGTTATTCGAGAGGGAACAGAGGCTTTAATTACCTACGACTTTAACCGCGGTGATGTTGAAGTCGTTTTCTACCTTAAAGTCGAGCCTGAAGAAAACGTTATTTTGCGCGCTGCACAAGCACTTGGTGATAAATCTATGACACCAGAGACAGTGCGCGAGTTGATTGAACCAAAGCTCGAAGGCGCATTGCGAAGCGTTGCAGCTGAAAGCGAGATTCAGGACCTCCTCCAGAAACGTCAGGAATTTGGCGACAAAGTGCAAGATGCATGCGGTGAGGATTTAGAAACGCAAAACGGTTTGACCCTTGAGACCGTGTCAATTATCCGAGTAGATCAAACTCCTGTTGAAACCCTTGATGCCGAAAACCGATTTGACGCTGTCGGTATTCGTGAAATTACTGAGATCACTGCTGATCAATACCGAGAAAAGGTAGACATAGAACAACGGAAAGAAGTTGCCGTCGTTCAAATCGAAGTTGCTGCCCGTATAGAGAAACTTGAAGCGGAACAGGAGCAGGCGTGGGCAGAATCCGACCAGCAAAAGAATATCGCTATCTATGCCGCTGAACGAGAAGCAGAGACACTCAAGTTTCAATTTGAAATGGAACAGGGTGTGCAAGAGCGTGAATATGAGATGAAGCAAGAGGTTGAGCGCGCGCGTATCACGCAGGAACAAGTCGTCCAAGAACGTGAAATTGAGATGAACCGTGACGTTGAGGTCGCTCGCGTGCAACAAGAACAGATTGTCGCTGAACGTGAGATTGAGAAGAATCTCATCGTGGAGACACAACAGATTGAACAATCCAAAGTTGTGCAGCTTGCTGAAATTGAACAGCATCTCGTTGTCCAAATGCAGCGGATTGAACAGGAACAGACCGTTGAGGTTCGCGAAATAGAGAAAGCATTAATAGTAGAGAAAGCCCGCATAGCCCAAGAAGAGGGTGTATCTTTACGAGGCATTGAGCGTGATTTGACAGTCCAGACAGTGCAGCTTGCTATGGAACAACAGGTCCAGCAACGTGAGATTGAAAAGAATCTCGTTGTCGAAACCGCACAGATTGACCAGATGCGACAAGTCGAACTCGCTGAGATTGCCAAAACATTAGCAGTAGAGATAACCCGAATCGCGCAGGAGCAACAGGTTGAGACTCGCGAGATTGAAAAAGAACTCATGGTAGAGAAAGCAAAGATAGCCCAAGAAGAGGGTGTATCTTTACGAGACATTGAGCGTGAGTTAGCAGTACAGACAGCGCGCTTCTCGCAAGAACAACAGGTCCAACAACGTGAGATTGAAAAGAACCTCGTTGTCGAAACCGCACAGATTGACCAGATGCGACAAGTCGAACTCGCTGAGATTGCCAAAATGCTGAATGTGGAGCAGTCCCGAATCAATCAAGAATTGCGTGTTGCCTTAAGCGATGAAGACCGGAAGATTGATGTTGCTAATAAACAGCAGGTGACTGCACTCGCTGAGAAGGAACAACTCGTTGCGGAAGCCGAACGTATGGGTGCCGAGGTGAATGTGACAGCCACGGAAGAGGTGATGTCGGCAGAGTGGCAGCGTGAAGTGGCAGTCATCGGTGCGGAAGCACAGGCACAACCTATTGAACGTCTCGCTGACGCCGTACTCGCCGAAGCCCGTGCGAAAGCACAAGGTGAAATGGCGGAATATGAAGCACGGAATGTCGCTGAACAACGCGTCCTTGTCCAAGAGGCGATCTTAGAACTCATTAATGATGCAGATGATATTATTGAGCAGTTGATGAAGCCGGTTGAGAAAATTGATAGCATCAAGATTCTGGATATGGGTAATGATGGACAAGGCGGTATCAACCGGAGCAATATGGGTAGGCTCGCGAATGCCTTGCTTGATACGGGTGCCATCTCTCCAATGCTTAAGGAATTGTTTAACTTTGCGGATGTGGATGCCCAACAGATTACAGACAAGATTGCTGAATATCTCGCAGATCTCGTCAATCGTCCGAGTTGATTGTCTACCTGTGTGAGTATTTGATTGAATTCTTGTGCGCGTTCTCAACCGCACCGGTTCTTCAGGGGAAAATATGCGACGTCAGATACGGCAAACCTCAGCAAAACGGCGCAGAAGCCAGCGTTGTCGAACGTGTCGTTCTGACAAAGGCAAACGCGTCTGTCCAGCACTTAATGGCATGTTAATCTGTCCGGAATGCTGTAAAGCCAAACGTGCCAAGATCCCCGGGTGTGACGACAGATGCCAATATTACTCACCCCTTATTGTCTCAAGTAGAACCCACAAAGCCCCTGATTTCCCATTGCATCGGTGTTTAATCAGCCGTTCCAACGACACCGGTATGTTAATCGTGGTTGGTACTCGGAAACGTCCAGATGGTAACCTGAAGGCGATGTTCCTACTGCTGGATCTCTGGAAGAAGGGCATCCGAGATTGTTTTTTTGACGCAAATCTTTCTGAAAAACAGTTCGAGAAGGTTTCCCAAAGGATTGCGAAAAACTATAATCTCATGGAATCCACAGAACCGGGCGAGCCAGACGGAGATAAAGAACTCGCTCGTCTACCCAAGGATACGCTTGTTATTGAGGCAGATACTGCTGTTCATCTTGATAGGGGTGTGAGAATAGTTGACCACGGGGAAGCCTCTCGCGGAAAAGCCATTGACAGCAAGGAAGGGGCAAGGGCAATACACGAAATTTATATGCCTAAAACCGGCAAGTGGTATCTCTGGGCACGCGCCTTCTTTGAATATAGCAAAGACTCTTATTGGATCGGTATGGATGATGCTCTCGCAAAACCTTGGGATAGAGATGGGGGACCAGGTGCCATAAAAATTTGGGTTGATCCTAATGATACCTCCAAGTGGGGACGTTGGCTGTGGGATACCGCATCAGACGACACAACCGGTAACAAACCGAACGACACCCCTGCTTTTTTTCATATTAAACGGGCAGGTTACTATCGTCTCTGGTCAAAGGGAAGGGAAGAAGGTTCACTCTTAGACCAAATCTTGTTGACCCGCGCACGAGATTTCAACCCGCAAATTGAGACAGAGGGGAAACAGCTTCCACTTAAGTATTCCCCGCACCTCTACGAACCTGTTTCTATTCGCAAATGCCAAAAACTAATCCGTCATGCGGTTCAGATTGCGACCGCTGTCAACACCGAAATACCCTGGGAATTCAAATACTGGCTTCGGGATATTTGGGGGGATATTACCCGATTCCCGGAAACAGAAGGTTCGATCTACAAATGTCCCAAATGTGAAGCGGATCTGCCGCAACAGGCAGTAGATCTCATGATACAACACGCCCAATCCGATGATATTCAATTCTACATCCTGTGCCGGAAGTGCGGAGGCGAGTTTGATTAAGCACTTCTTAGCTACCTGCTGCGTTTCTATCCTTATTCTCCTTTTTTCTTCATTAGGTATCACGGCACCCCCAAACCCTTATCTCTTTTTTAATGAAGACCCAGCAAGCGGTGAATTAGTCCCCAAAGCACCTCAAAGTAGAGCGGAATTCCTTGAAGCGTTAGAGGGATGTTGTTTTGCCAAAGAACAAGGCGTTTTGCAGTCCGATGGCATAGAATATGTCCTCGCTTTGAAAATAGATTTTGTTGACATGCCGGGACGCAGAGAGGGCGCGGCGTTCGATAGATATCTCTTTGCAACAGAAGGCGTTTCTCTCAAAACCTACTACCGTGAAAATTCCTACGGACAAATGGATATCCAACCGGGTCCAATGGGCGGCGTTATTCCGGCTGGTAACACCTGGATACGTGCCAAAAAGCCGATGACATATTACGGTGAAGGTGGAAGAATCCTTGAACGTTACCGAGAGTTGGTTCGCGAAGCGTGTGAAGCAGTAGATGCAAGTGTCGATTTTTCAAAATATGATCGAGACGGGGACGGTGTTGTAGATCATGTTTTCGTTATTCATTCGGGCAACGACCAGGCTTCCACAGGGGTTATTGATGACATTGCGTCTCTTCTAATACCTTCTGTTAATGCTCTTCATGATGGCGTTCGCGTCAATACGGCTGCTGTTGTGGCTGAAGAACCGGATTTTGAGCACCCACACTTGGGAATCTATTTCCATGAGTTTTTTCATGATTTCGGTGCCCCCGATGTCTATGGGTTCGATTTTACAGACGCACGTGACCATAAATGGGGGTTGATGAGTCAGTTCGGACCGTATCAGGGTCCTGAGGCATTCGGGGTCGGAAATGGCTTAGAACCGAGTCATATTATGGGATACCTCAAATGGGATTTCGATGCGAGACCTCAAAACGGTCGCCTCGGCTGGATTCAACCCGTCCAGATCGCACAAAACCAGCAAATCGATGTCCCCAGCTTTGAACTTGCCCCCGGAACAAATAAACTTTTCAAGATTGATATTCACTCGTCAGCAACTCCCGTTCGTGGTGAATCGACAGAATTTTTCCTTATAGAAAATCGGAACAAAACGTCAGGTGCGACCTTTGATACCCATCTGCCTGAGTCTGGTATTCTGATTTGGCATATTGATGAAACGAACCCATATCCACTCGGCACCTTTGATGCTTCCCAACAGATATGGCTTGAGGATCCCTCAGACCCCGAACACCTTGGTATCTCTGAAAAAGAGGGTGCTGAGTTTATAGATGTGCAAATGATAACGGATGGTGCCGCTTACTCTGCTGACGATGAACAGACTGCTTTTACGCCCGGCACCGTGCCGAACAGCAACGCGAATGACGGAACTGTGACCGGCATTTCAATTACAAACATCGGGGCGGAAGGGTTTACAATTCCAATTCTTGTGTCATTCGGCGATACTTATGAACCGAACGATACATTTGCGACTGCGTTCCCCATCGAATACGGGCAGACTTATGAATCCTTTCTTTTTGATCTAAATGATACACGTGATGTCTATAAACTGGAGGCTGTTCGCGATGTCACCATTTTGGTGACGTTGGCTGACATTCCACCGGGCAAAGGTTATCGTTTATCTCTCTATTCAGAGACAGGTGAAGCGTATGCGACTGGAGAAAACGCTACCGATGTCGCTGGAGTGAGATTGATTTACCAGCCCAATAGGACCGGGATATTTTACCTTGTCGTGGAATCCGACGGTGGATTCAGCAGTGTTGATTCTTACAGATTGCGCGTAGAGCAGCTTCTGGCGGGGGATTTCGCCTTTGAGGATACACGGGTGTATCCAAATCCGTTCCGTGCGGGTGATACAGTGATGACGTTCGCCTACCGGCTTTCTGCTTCGCAAGTTGCGGATAACATCAACCTTGAGGTTTTCGCACCGACGGGTGCTCTTGTTTATAGTGAAACACACGAGAACGCAGGCGCACAAGGAAAGTTTGAATGGTCCCTTGCAACCCGCAGCGGCGCACCTGTCGCATCAGGCGTTTATATCTATCGTATTTCTGCGGTTCAAGCGGATGTGCTTGTCCAAGAAATTGGGAAGTTGAGTGTCATAAAATGATCCCAATAAATTCTTCTCATATATTTCTTGACTAAAAATTGTAGTTATGCTAACTTAATAAACAAATTCAGTTTTAGACGCGCCAGTTGGACTTTAATCCGGCGTTCTCAAAATCAGTCATAAATGATAACGTGCTGATCCGTTGAGTAGCCCCGGAGTAGAGAGCGAAAAACGAACTTGCCATTCGTAGAATGGTAACCAAGGAGGCAATATTATCAATGAAATGGTTGAATAAATCTACAGCACTCAATTTCGCTTTACTATTTATACTCGCCTTTAGCGTTGCGGGTTGTGGTACTGCGCTCAGTAATCTATCACCGATTCAACCTGTCCACAATATAGCGAAGGCAATGACGGAACAGAATAAAAACCCGAATGAAGAGGTAGTTATTCCAGCTGTCCCTTCTGAGGCAATCGCGAAGCCGGTGCTGGACAAATACGGTATGAGTACTGTTGGATTCCGGATTGGGAAAGCGCGTGATGCTAACATGGAAGCGTTAACTTACATCGTCGCATTTGACGAATTTGCACACGCCGACAACGAATGGACTAATTTCCTTAGCGAGTGGCCCGAGACGCAAACTCAGATTGAAATAGGCACAGGTGAAGATAGGAAGATCGTTGACATCATCATGATGTCTGATTATCCGAAGCTCTTTGACGTTCAGTCGAGGCAGCCAATCCTAACCAAAACCGAGGATGGAATCACCGTTTCCATCGCGTATTGGCGGCGACCCGATCTTGATCGGAAATACAATCGAGGAAATGCTTTTTCACCTTTTTATGAGACGGAGGCACTCCCTCAGGGCGACAAAACCGATGTATTTTACGTGAAGATTACTAACAATCGGAGCGAAAATATCATCTTTGATGTCAAAAAGTGCCAGATCATTGACCAAGGTGAGAATCTCTATAACGGGATGGATTACGATGATTTAGAAGAGCGTTTCTTATACATGGCGCGGGCAACAGGACTTTATGTCAAAAATGGGCTTGAAACTGCACGCCGGATTTTAATTGAGAAACGGATGCCCATCGTTGAAAAACAGGTGGGTCAACGTCGGACAGGTGTCCCGCCAGGTGAGAGTGCTGAAGGCTTCTTACCGTTTGTACAAACCAAGTCGAACGCTATCGAATTGCAAGTTATCTTACCGATTGAGAAGGCTCCACCACCGGGCGGAGCACAGCGTTATCAAACAATAGAGTTCAAGTTCCCTTTCACGCATGATAAGGGGATTCGCGTCGCACAACCGGCACCGAGACGCTATTAATGAGAGTCGCGTTCGCAAGAGAAAATTGCAGGAATTATGATGCCCGTGGTAACATATACCGCGGGCATTTTTTTTAATTTTCTACAATCTCGCAGTTTGGCAGTGAATCTAAAAACTGTTTCCCGTAACTGGCTGTTCTAATCCGCGGATCAAGAATAACCACAATTCCCTCATCAGTTTGCGTGCGGATGAGTCTCCCAAATCCCTGCTTCAGGCGCAAGACTGCTTCCGGTAAACTAAATTCAAAGAACTCGTTTCCACCACGTTCCTTAATCTGCTTCACGCGTGCCTCCATTACTGGATGCGTTGGCACCTCAAAAGGCAGCCGCGTGATAATAACATTGCTGAGTGATTCTCCACGCACGTCAACCCCTTCCCAGAAACTGGAAGTTCCAAATAGGACTGAGTCAATATCCTCACGAAATGCTTGAAGCATAGCTGTTCGTGAAAGATCGCCTCCCTGTTTGAATGCGTCGATCCCCATCTCCTCCAAGTCAGGTGCGACGGAATCGTACACCTCATCCATCATCTTATAACTCGTGAAGAGGACAAACGCCTTACCGTGGGTCAACTTGAGATAGTGCTTAATCTTTTCGATCGTTGCTGGCACAAACGCATTACTGTTCGGGTGTGGCATATCAGGCGGGATATGGATCTGTACCTGTTTTTTAAAGTCAAAGGGTGAATGTGCGAGAAGTTCGCGACATCCGCTTAGCCCGACCCGGTTTTTAAAGTAATCAAAGTTGCGATTGGTGGAAAGTGTTGCACTCGTCATCACGACACTACTTTTTGTGGTGAATAGATGATCTTGCAGCATCTGATTTACATTCGCTGGCGTAGCGTTTAGGAGGATGCGCGGTGTCCGTCCGCGCGTTGATATTTCAGCCCAATAAACATAATCCGGATCGTTTTGCCGAATTATCATATCTAATTCATCACGGAGGCGTTCACAATAGCGGTGGTGTGCAGTAATTTCCTGTTCATCATCCTCCGTCATAACACCCTCTCGGAGACGTTTTAGTGTTTTTTGAATATCGGCAAGCGGAGCATCCAATACATTTCTAACGAAATCGCTTTCATCAATACGCTGTGTAAGCGTAGTTGAGCTCTGCTCAGCATCAATTTCTTGCATGAAATCAATGATATTACTGAAAAGAATATTCGCCTGTTTACGTGCCTCTTCAACTTGCAACATCAGTTGTGGTGAAGTAAACCTTTTCGCTAAACCCCCTCTGCTTCGTGCATTGTAAAGGGAATCAAGCACCCATTTGACGCGAGTGTTACTGAAATTAACACTCGCGTGGTTAGTTGCTGTCGCTTCTAAGTGGTGTGCTTCATCAATGATGAGATAGTCGTAATCAGGTAGGACTCCTATGGCTTCCTCGGTGTCCTTACGGATCGCAAGATCGCTGAAAAGGAGATGGTGGTTCACGATAAGCAGGTCGGCATCGTATATTTCCCGTCGAGCTTTAAAATAGAAACAGGTATCGTAGGTCTCACAGTTGCGTCCGAGACAATTATCTCTGTCGGAAGCGACCTTATCCCAGACTTGTGGCTGAGGCTGCCAGGAGAGGTCAGTTCTGCTCCCATCTACTGTCCGATCTACCCACTCCTCAATCTTTGCTACCTCTTCCACCTCTTCGTATGTATCAAACAATCCACGTTCGTAATGCAGCAAATTTTTGAGCCGTCTCCGCGAGAGGTAATTACGTCGTCCTTTTGCCAGCACTACATTGAAATCGCGCGGGAGTACACGCTGTAGAAAAGGAATATCTTTCGTGACGAGTTGTTCCTGTAGACTGATCGTATTCGTTGAAATGACAACCTTCTCTTCCGCTTTGAGCGCGAGAGAGATCGCGGGAATTAAATAGGCGAAACTTTTACCTACACCAGTCCCTGCTTCGACAACCAGATGCTCAGAGGCTTCAAAGGCGCGAGCGACCTCATGTGCCATCTGTAGTTGTTCTTGGCGGAACTCATACTCTTCAAGTTGTTGTGAGATGAACCCGCCAGGACTAAATATTTCTCTAAGCGTTAGAAGATTTCCTGTTTCCATTTCTACGGTTTTAACTTTACAGTTATTTTTTCTTCACCGTGGCTACTCTTAATATCGAGGATTAGTTGCTCAAGTTCTTGTTCAAGTTCCTGTTGCTTTTGAAGAGCTGCTTCAAGTTCTTGTATGTTGGTAATATTCTGTCCATTAACCGCAACAATGAGTGCACCGCGTGGAATTTTGGCGTTGTCTCCGGGTGCTTCTTCCTTAACACTCTCAACGATAACGCCCTGATCCTCATCGGTTAAGTAAGTATATCTTTCAAAATCGCCTGTTCTCAGCTTCCGAACCGACAAACCGAGCATTTTCCAAGAGACAGATTCAACGTCAACAGCCTGCCCTGTCCATTCGGGTGGCACTTCACCGATAATCACATTCAATGTTCTTTCGTGTCCTTGCCGCAAAACCTTGATTACAGATCGCTTACCTACCTGTGACTCTGCAACGAGCATTTGGAGTTCAACAGACTTCTGCACTTTTTTGCCGTTGTATTCAAAAATAATGTCGTTGCGTCGCAGGCCTCCAAGGTATGCGGGTGTATTTTCTCCGACAGGTCTGATGCGGATGCCTTGCCTTGTCTCCCGCATCGAGACACCAAGGTAACCGCGGATAACGCGTCCACTGGTAATCAGTTGATCGCCAACGGTCTTTACGAGGTTGATGGGAATCGCGAATCCTGCCCCTGCCATCACGGGAGCCGGTGTATTTTCACCGCTATCAAGCCGCCGAATTAAGGCATTAATGCCAATAACTTCACCGCGGATATTCAGCAACGGACCACCGCTACTACCGGTATTAATCCAAGCATCTGTCTGAATAAAATCTTGGTATCGAATCAAGCTAAAACCTTGGAGAATAGATCGCCCTTTACCACTCACAACACCCGTCGTTACAGTGTAATCAAGTCGGAATGGGTTGCCGATAGCGATAGCGAATTGTCCTACCCGAACCTTCGATGAATCCGCTAATGGAAGAACGGGGAAGGCTTCTTCCCGTTCAATCTTCAGAACTGCGACATCAGTGTTTACGTCTGCCCCGACAAGCTCTGCCTCAAATCTGGTATCATCTAACAATGTCACCGCGATATGTTGCGCGTTCCGCACAACATGGTTGTTTGTTAGAATGTAGCCTTCTTCCCGAAAAATGAATCCTGATCCCACGCGATGTTGAGGTTCAGATCCTTCCGGACCTGTGACAAAAATCCCGACAATAGCAGGTTTACTTCGGTTTGCAATGTTTACAAAAGCGTTTTCGACAGAAGTCAGCAGTTCCAAATCGCTCTGTTGATCAACGGATTGTGCACACGAAGAAAATATGACGGCAGTAAGTAGCAGGATGAAATAGAAATTGATATTTTTTCTCATTAAATTACCCTCTCGGTTTAATATTGTTCGGGATTGTCCCTCATTTCGAGAGTTCCATCAAGATTACAGGGCGGTTCATATATGCTGCAGAAATACCTATCCGATACCTCTTTGTCGTGCGCGTTGTTCCTCTTGTAGCTCTATTTTTGTATAGTAGACATTATAATGATTTAGTTGTAAGTTTTAGTTGGTCTATGATAAACTGAGAAAAAACGAGTTATAGGAGACCAACAGATGATTCGTTATGAAGTTGTCAAGGATAAACAACAACAACTTCTGTCTTTGACAGGTTTTACGCCTGAAGAGTTCTCAGGACTCCTCCCGTCGTTCTCTAAGCGATTCTTCGTATTCGTTGAAATAAAGATGCTTGATGGTAAATATCGTAAGAAACACGAGTATACGCGCTATAAAAATAGTTGATTTTCAGGCACTGAAGACATATTGCTCTTTGTTTTAATGTATCTGCGCAAAGCAGTGATAATGTCTATTATATATTGCTTATTCGGTTTTTGTCAATGTTATATTTAGATGCAGCATTGTATGAGGTAAAACCATTTTTTGAAGGGAACTGGAGCAATTGACAACTAATCGTGAAGAAAAATAGTTATCAATATGGAGATAGACGGATAAGTCGGAAATCAGAATTCCCTCCTACCATGGCAGTCAACTGTCAGCAAGGAGTGTTGCTTCTACAGAATCGTCAGCAACAAGCGATTGGTTGCCAGATGACCGAAGTTGAGACCTCTTCCGAATAACGTGTGGAGGCCTCCTACAGAGAAGGAATTCTGCTTGACAGGCAGGGGATATCCAAGTAAAATGCACACTAAATCCGACTTTCAACCTTCAAGAAATGCGCAGAAAACCTACAATACATAAGGCATTTTCATATTGGCTGTGGTTTATCGCGTTCAGTGTGCTGGCACTGGTACTTGCCAATGTTCCGTTGTTTAACATTTTTGCTTTTGAGTTTTGCGCGGTGATGGCACTCGGTATCTCTTTCGCTGGAGCACACGTAACACTGACGGTGGTGCAGCAGATGAGACGGCAGCCCGATGCGCTTGCTGGCTCACCGGGACAAATTGTCGTCCGGTGTTTTTGGGAGGCGCTGATATTCAACTTGGGTTTGTTCGTATTGCCGCTCGGTATAATTTTGTTGAACGCGTTTCGCGTCGAAAACTGTAACTTTAGTGAAGGTTTCCTCTTTTTTGTTATCTTGTCCGTAATTAGTTGTGCGTACGCAACGGCGGCAGGCGTGTTTTTCGGGTTCTGGATTAAGAAACGGTGGTTGGCATATCTTGCCTATCTCGGCTATCTGTTGATTTCTTGTGTGCCAGTGGTGATCAATCTAATATTTCATCCACCGGTGTTTGCATATCATGCAACCTTCGGGTATTTCCCTGGACCGATCTACGATTTCGTTATCCCGATAACAGACACATTGCTAATTGCACGAGCAGAAACGCTGTTGTGGGCGTTGCTGTTTTTGGGGCTTACTGTCGGTATTTGTGAGGTAAGTAGAGACACCGAATTGATGCCACAATTACGGTGGCGTAAACTTTTCAGTCCACTCACAAAACGTGTATGGCTGTATCTGTTGATTGTCTGCTTATTCGGTTTTCAGTTCTATGCAGGAACATTGGGAATTCGTCCAACTCGCAACGATATTGCACAAAGACTTGGGGGGTTCCGTGAAACAGAACATTTTGAAATCTTCTATGCCAGCGAGCTTGAAGCGGAAATTGAACGGATCGTTGAGGATTGCGAATTCCAGTACGCGCAATTGTCTGCCTATCTCATGCCTGAAGGAGACGAACTATATCAGAAGGTCCGCGCGTATATTTATGCCTCTCCTGGACAGAAAAAGCGGCTAATTGGCGCACGCGAGACATCTGTCGAAGACCCGTTTGGACACGGATTTCATATCCATGCACAAGGTTTTCCGCATCCTGTCCTGAAACATGAGCTGGCGCATGTTTTCACTGTGCCCTGGTCCCCATTGAAGGTCAGCCTGAAAATCGGACTTCACGAAGGGATTGCTGTTGCCGCGGATTGGAGTGAAGACAGACTTATAGGGCATCAATGGGCAAAGGCGATGCATCAGATGGAAATTGCACCACCCCTATCAAGTGTTATGGGATTTGGGTTCTGGGGACATGCTGGCTCGCAGAGTTATTTGTTAGCTGGCTCCTTCGTCCGCTTCCTTGTTGATACCTACGGCATAGAAAAATTTAAGGGCGTTTTTCCGACCGGTAATTTTGTGAAACACTACGCGAAAGACTTGTCCGTATTGGAAACAGAGTGGATTGAATTTTTGGAAACTATTCCGGTACAAGACAGTGATACGACTTACGCGACACACCGCTTAAAACGACCGAGTGTTTTTGAACAGGTCTGTGCTCATGAAATGGCAGCATTGCGAGATACCGCTTGGCAGGCATATTATCGAAGAAATTTTGCCACCGCTGCGAAAACTTTTGGAACAATGCTATCGGAAGAACCAGACAACATGCGCACGCTGCGGGGCTTAATGTACACCGAATATCGAATGCGGAATTATGATAAAGCATTATCATTAGCGACTCGTATTATAAGCGCGAAAGACACAAGATTCAGTCCAGAAGCGATGCTCTTGAAGGGCGACATCTATTGGCTAAAAGGTGATCGTGAAGAAGCAATAAATACGTACACAGCGATCGAAACGGAACATGAGACAATTGAGCGTGGACGTATCAAACGTATTGCTGCACTCGCTTATCCAGATGTAACTCCAATAGGTTGGAATGCCCAATTGGATGAAGCGATGCAAGAGAATCGGTCCCTACGTGAGTTACTCCGTGTTGTGTTAGTTGAACGCGTAGATTCGGCTGAAAAGATGGCGTATCTATCGATGTGCATACAGGCAGAACCTGATATGTGGTTGGCGTATTTCTCAGTTGGTGAGTTGCTTCACGGTGACGAGGCATGGCAGAGTAGTAATCAGTATCTTCGCCGTGCAGTAGCACTCTTAGAGAAGAAACAGGTATCGGGTGAGATTTCTCCAGAGACCCCAGCGTTGGGGCAACTAACACCACAACAGTACCAAAGTCTTATGTTAGATGCCCGGCGGACAATAGGCATCAACGCCTATCATCAGAAAGATTATGAGGCTGCACAAAACGCATTCCGGTCAATAGCGGAGAACACAGCACTCCCGTTAGGAGTTGTCCTTTCAGCAAAGGACTGGATACAGCGGTGTCAATGGGCACAGCGTCGCGCATTGTAAATTCTATTAATGGCTGTCAGTGATTGGCAGTCAGTGGTCAGCAGAGGAGATGCTTTGGGATGGAGGGCGCGGGAATCGGAGTGTTTTTGCAATGTAATACAAGGAACGGATTTTAGTCTAACCCCAGACTAAATCCGATGTTTCCCGTCTCCTATAAAAAACTGAGTTGACTTACTGAGTAACTCTATAATATAATATAAGTATGGCGATCGAAGTTTCCTTTAGCGATAAGGCAGGCTGGGTATTGGACAAAGCAAAGGTATTTCTGAGTTCAAAGCCTGTCCATAACAATGTGATTCTTGCACTTTTACATGCTCGGGTTGAGCACTTTATACCCGGTCGCTACTGGGTAGCGATGGATGGAAACGCTGTTGTCGGTGTCGTCTTCCAGTCCCCTTTGAATCTTCCCGCAATTGTCACGCCGATGGAATCCAACATAGTTCGATCGGTGGTGGATGCAATATCAGATGCAAAGGTAAAATTGCCCGGTGTGGGTGGAGATGCCACAACAACGGCACACTTTGCTGGGCAGTGGGCGGAGCGGCAAAAGTCAGCAGTGGTCCCGTTCATGGGACAGCGCATTTATGAAGTAGAGGAAGTAGAGGAACCTACTGGTGTTGAAGGGCACTTGCGGAAAGCCGTTCCGAGTGACCGGGAACGCCTCATTGATTGGGTTCGCCATTTTTGGGCTGATACAAATGCGGTGCAAGAGAGCAACGCCGAATCCCTTGTTGACCGGCGGATTTCCGCTGGACAAGTCTGGCTATGGGACAGTGCTGGACCTGTGTCAATGGCAGCGCTGACACTGCCTGTCGAAGGGGTCGTTCGAGTGCAACTCGTATATACACCGCCGAAGAATCGAGGTAAGGGGTACGCCAGCGCGTGTGTTGCCAGTCTCTCGAAACACGTTCGGGATGAAGGGCACCGGTGTATTCTCTACACCGATTTGGGTAACCCAGTTTCCAACTCTATCTACCGCCGAATAGGCTACTCTGTTGTTGCCGAAGGAATCCAATATCGATTTGCGTGAGGATGCTAATACACAATGCTATTCTATAAAACTTATAAGGACGCACTATGAAACTTTTTGTGCCGGGAAGAATTTGCCTGTTCGGGGAACACAGCGATTGGGCAGCAAGGTACCGGCAAAATAACTCAGAGATTGAAAAGGGTTATACGCTAATAACCAGTACAAACCAAGGGGTATACGCCGAGGTTAAACCACATCCAACGCAGCTGATTTTGAATACAACTCTCAGTGATGGAACCCGGCACGGTCCTTATAGCCTGCCCATGGAGCGGAGCGCCCTTCTCGACGAAGCTGAAAAAGGCGGATTTTTCAGTTATGCTGCCGGTGTGGCATATCAAATTTTGACCAACTACCGGGTGCAGGGGCTGGAAATTGACAATTATCTCACCGATTTGCCTGTGAAAAAAGGGTTGTCTTCAAGTGCAGCCATCAGTGTGTTGGTAGCGCGTGCCTTCAATCGTACGTATGATCTCAAAATGACGACACGCGGTGAAATGGAATACGCCTACCGTGGTGAGACAACGACCCCTTCGCGTTGTGGACGGATGGATCAAGGGTGTGCATACCAACGCCCTATCCTCATGACGTTTGACGGCGACAATGTCGATGTCCGAGAACTCAGTGTACCGAAAGATCTGTACCTTGTGATTGTCGATCTCGGTGCTGGTAAAGATACACGTCTAATATTGAGCCAATTAAATCACTGTTATCCGTTTGCTGAGAGCGAATTAGAGAAAAATGTACAACACTACCTCGGTCCCATAAGCGCGCAGATTACACAAGAGGCATATCAAGCACTCCGGGACGGAGACGCAGAAACAGTAGGCAAACTAATGACGCGCGCCCAAACTGAGTTTGACAAACACCTGATTCCGGCATGCCCCTCACAATTAACGGCACCTGTCCTTCACAAAGTCCTCAATTATGAACCAATTCAACCCTATATTTGGGGTGGTAAGGGGGTCGGTTCGCAAGGAGACGGATCCGCTCAATTTATTGTGAAGGATGAAGAGTGTCAGGAGCGTGTCATTGAGATTATTGAACAGGATTTGGAGATGTCGTGTCTGAAACTGGTTATCGAAGCGAGCAGCCACGTCCGAAAAGCCGTCATTCCTGCTGCTGGGTTTGGGACTCGGTTATTCCCTGCTTCAAAAGCGATGAAAAAAGAGTTGTTTCCTGTGATTGACAGTTCAGGACAGGCAAAACCGGCGATTATGGCAATCGTTGAAGAGGTGGTGGACGCTGGCATTGAGGAAGTCTGTCTCATTGTTCAGAGTGGGGATACCGAACTCTTTGAGTCGTTTTTCAAAACGCCACCGCCGATTGAACATTACAATAAACTCAGTAAAGAAAATAAAACCTATTGCGACTATCTGCTGGAATTGGGGAGTCGGGTGACATTCGTCACACAGGACGTTCAAGAAGGTTTTGGGCATGCCGTTTATTGTGCCAGAGAATGGGTTGGAAACGAACCTTTCCTATTAATGCTTGGAGACCATCTCTACGGTTCAGATGAGGAGAAATGCTGTGCCCAACAAGTCGTTGAGGCTTATGAACAGGTGGGGCATAGCGTTGTTGGACTTAAAGAGACACCGATTGAGGACTTGTCAAATTTCGGCTGCGTCACGGGGGTATGGAAAGAAGAGGATTCGCTGCTTTCGGTGACTGAATTTTATGAAAAACCGGATCCTGAGTATGCAATGGAGCATTTACATATAGATGGAATGGATATAGACCAGTTCTTGACGGTGTTTGGCATCTATGTGCTTCAACCTCAGATTTTCGAGTTTCTGGAACAAAATATCACGCACAATTTGCGCGAGCGCGGAGAATTCCAGCTGACATCCTGTTTAGATGAATTGCGGAAAGCGGATGGATTTTCAGGGTATGTCGTCAAAGGACGGCGCTTTGACATCGGTCTTCCAGAGGAATACCGGCAAACGGTTATTGATTTCAGGAACGCATAGAAAATCGGGCACGCAAAGGAAGTTTCCAATTACGTGCCATTGCCTGCGGTGTCAGTATGTCCCGGTACTTTGATGACAACTATTGTCATATCGTCATATTGTTCCGCGTCACCGACGAAATCTTGCACATCCGAAACGATGCTTTGAATTACTTCCGCCGCAGTGTAACTATCCGAGATTTTTGAAACTAATTCCTTTAAGCGTTCCGTCCCATACATTTCCTCATCCGTATTGAGAGCTTCAATGAGACCATCTGAATGGAAAATCAAGACATCACCCTCTTTTAAATCGAAAGTGATGGATTCATATTCGACCGTTTTCATACTGCCAAGAGGGAGGTCGCTGTTGTCGATTTCAAAGACGCTCGTGCCTCGTTTGAGAATAGGATAAGGTTGTCCGCCATTGGCATAGTCAATCTGTTTTTTCTTTTCATCAAGGATAGCAAGGTTGAGCGCGATGAAACTTGGACCATACATACGGGGTGCTAACCCTGTATTGAGATCCGTGAGAATGATGTCCGCTTCGGATTTAAAACGCGCCACTTCATATAGCATCCCGTTCGTTAGCACTGCATTCATCGCGCCTCGTAATCCTTTTCCTGCGGCATCTGCCACGGCAATCGCGGTTTGCCCATTTGCAACGGTGAGGTAGTCGTAAAAGTCGCCGCCTACCTGCGTTGCGGGCACCGACATCCCCGCGACATCGAACCCCTTGGTATCGGGGGCTTCCGTAGGTAGCAACCCCATCTGGATATTCTGCGCTTCACTCAACTCATCTCGGATACGTTGCACGTCCGCCTCTTCCTTTTCACGCATTTCGTTGCGCAGCTGCACCGTGTGTCGGCGATTGACGACCAAACGTCCAACTAAAGAAATGACGACGGTCACAAAGATGAGTGTCGGAAGGTATCTTCGCCATCGCGTCCAGAAGGGCGGCGAGATGCTAAAGTCCACTGCTGCCGCGGGTTCCGTGTACGGCGTACCTTTACGGAACGCCTTGACGAGGAAGCTATAGTTTCCTGCTTTGAGACCTGTATACCGAATGCGCAGAATTCCATTTTGGTTTTGGAATTCTTGTGTAACGCCGCTATCCTGCAGGAGTTGTTGATTTGGCAATCCGATAGCCGAAGCGTCAGTCCACTCATTAGATCGAACGCCGGAACCCGTTTTCAAGAGAGAGAACGCCTCTGCCGAAAGAGTGGTCCACGTCGGGATATCTAGCCCGGTCAATTTGAATTCGTAAGAGAGTCCTGCACGGAGCGGACTGATGCCTTTCACATTAAAGGTCTTCGATCCGCGTGATGGTAGCGTTAAACTTGATGAGAGGTCAGTATAGGTTGTATCAGCCTCTAAAGCAGTTAACCGACAAAATGGGAGCCCACCAATCGTCGGTGTATAGTGCGTAACACCACCCTCGGTTGCGAACCAGAGGTCTTTATCAGAGGACTCATGAATTTTCGAGATGTTATTATGCGCCAAACCGTTTTTCGTTGTAAGGAGGTAGAAGGTTTCGCCATCATAGCGTAGGATGCCGCCGCCCCACGTTGCGAACCATATATTTCCACGGCTATCTTCCATCACATCTCGTACGTTGCTAACAAGAAATTCGTCTTCTTTTCTTGCGTATTTTGTGACTCGCTGCCCATCATATTGAACAGCACCCTGAGATGTTGCTAACCAGAGGACCCCTTCTTGTGAGGTTAGAGAAGTTTGAACATCGGCAAGTTCAAGGTCGTCGACAGAGATGAGGGCTATGCCGTGATAGGTTTTGAGAACATCACGGAATAGGAAAGTTATTCGGTTATTTTCTTGCTTGGGATCCTTCCATACCGCGAGTGGGGGTGAACTGGACTCTCCGTCGAGTAAAATTGGTCCACCAAGTTCAGTGTCGCTCCAGATTATCAACTTTCCTGTTACCGCGTTAAAAAACCATTTGCTTCCCGATGCGGCTTTCAACAACATTGTTGCTTTTAGGGGAAGGACTTCTGGCTTAATAGGACGATCTGTAGGTTTTAATTCCGCAATGGTTTTCGGATAGCGCAGCACTGTTCCGTTCTCAAAATGGACCCAGAGTCTCTCGCTGGTATCTTTGTATAAATCAGTGATGGCAGCTGCACCGTGATCAAGTGGATTTATTGGTTTAGGGACTGTCCCCGGACCGGTTTGTTGAAAAAGAATTCTCTGGAAGCCGGTGTCCGTGAGCCGCAATAATCCTGTCCTGTCTGCTTTGAAGAGATGCCCACCAAAAGCCAGCCATACGTCTTTCCCTTCAATAATGTGTATATCCGTGCTGCTACCCGACATTTCTCCGCCGGGTCCGACTTGGGTTCGGATAGGAATAGACACCTGATCAACTTTTCCGCTTGCGAACCGAAAAAACGTATATATAGGTCGCGTAGCACCAGCGCGCGCTCTCGGTTCATCAATAAACCAGACATCTCCGCCAACTTCAAATATTTTTTCAATTTCAGTTCGAGGTAACCGAGAGCGATTTATGCTACTGGGGTTAGCTTGGGAGTTGGGGGACAAAATGTTTTGTGCTGAATCTACTCTGAATAAATGTGTGGTAAGTTCTGTTGTCGTCGGATTATAACGCCTAACGCCGCCAAGAATACTGAACCAGAGATAACCTCGACTATCTTCATACACCGTTCGGACCCTGTTTGTGCCGAGCCCAGCATGTGTACTAATTACAGGTGTTGGGTCGAATACTGTCGTACCGTTATTGTGACCGAACCACAATTTACCGTCGACGGCTTCAACAATCGTATGGATGCCCTCAATACCGAGTTCACTATAGACGCTATCAGATGCTAAATTAAGCTGACTATCGTATTGGTGTGCCCCAAGTTCATCCGTCACCCATAGATTTCCCAAAGCATCCTCCAGCTCAAGGAATCCTATCAGATTTCCGTGTAGTGAACCCTTCAACCACCTTGTGGTGCGTCCATCACTAAACCAAACTCGTCCTTGCTTGTCACTTTGAATTGACGTTCTCTTTCCGGTCAGTGAAGGGTTACGCGTCCTTGTGCTGCCTTGTCCCCAAGCAAGAGGAAGCACCTGTTCAAAAGTCTGCCCATCGAACCGCAAGAGAAGGTTGTAACCACCGAACCAGAGGTTTCCATCCGGATCTTCGGCTATCGCTTCGATGGCACCAATGGTGTTTAGATTCTCCATATCGTACCGTTTGAATCCAGCGCCTTGGCTGACACTCGGCATTTGGTTTTCTGTTGCATCACTTGCTTGATCACTATCGTTGGATTCTGGGACTTCGCGCACCCAACGCGTCTCTCGAAAACTCACAATTACGCCCTTCTGTTCTTCCGCACCTTCATGTCCGCCGAGCCAGAGGGTGCCATCTTTGCTTTCAAAGATGACGTTTATTGTCAAAGTCATTGAACGAGCGAGATCCTCGCCTATGATTTCGTTTGGCTGTGCTTGTGGCGGGCGTTGGACGCCTGGGGTAACGTACTTCGTTATTCTCTGATTGTCACCCACCCAAACATCACCCTTTCGATCAACAATCAGCCAATTGCCTCTACCGATAAGGTTGACTGAAGTGCCGTCAAACCGACTGACTCTGCCTGAGGTTTCTGAAGGCACACGCGTGAGGAACCAGATATGCCCCCATTTATCTTCAACGATGCGTCGTGTTTCTCCGAGCAGCGCACCCGCTTTTTCATCCGGCACAGGTAGGTCTGCCGAAGCGTCTGGGGATCCAATGTAGGATTCAAATGTATTCCCATCAAACCGGCTTACCCCATCCTGATTGGAACCGAACCATAGGATGCCTCGACTGTCTTGGAAAATAACAGGAACGACTGGACCCACCAATCCATCAGCAACGGTGTAGGTTTGAACTTGCTCAACACCTCTTGTCTCAACAGAAATAAAGACCGTGGCAAGTGCTACGCTAAAGAGTAAAATGAGGTTTTTCGTTGTGGTTTGCAAATCCCTAAAACTCGCTGAACAAGAGTTAATGTGTGTCATAATCTTTTTGTCATTATAGGTAGGATCTTCTGACCCGTCTAACAATTAATGTGAAAAATCACGAATGCGGGAAATTGCTTCCTCAATCACTGCGTCTGGATACGTAAGTGAAATTCTGAAATAACCTTCGCTCCATTGTCCATATCCGAGTCCAGGTGTTACAACAACGCCTGCTTCCTCAAGCAGTGCTGTCGCAAAGGCACGACTCGACCCGTTAAACCGCGGTGGGACCGGTGCCCAAACATATATTGTCGCCTTCGGTTTCTCGATTGCCCATCCGCTATCCGTAAGCGCATCTACCACCATATCTCGGCGTTTTTGATAAACTACGTTTATCGCTGGTGTAATTTCGTCTACTATTGAGAGTGCCTTTGCACCGGCGAACTGGAGCGCACGCAACGAACCATTATCGATATTGTCTTTGACCTTCTTGACCGCATCGACAGCGATTGGATTGCCAGCAACAAATCCCAATCGCCACCCTGTCATATTGAATGCTTTGCTCAGTGAAAAGAATTCGACAGCGACCTCGGCGGCACCCTCCACTTGCAAAATGCTTGGTGAACGATACCCATCGTAAGTGTTTTCGCTGTAAGCGTTATCATGCGCAATAAGAATGTCGTTTTGTCGTCCGAATTCCACGGCGCGCTCGAAAAAATCGAGGTCAGCAGTGGCTGTTGTGGGATTGTTTGGATAGTTAATCCAGAGGACCTTGGCAAGGCGTTTCACTTCGTCAGGAATAGCGTCAAAGTCAACATAGAAACCGTTTTCTCGCAGAATCGGCGTGTAGTAGGTCGTCGCACTGGCAAAGACGTGTCCGATGTTGTAGGTTGGGTAGCCCGGACTCGCCGCGATACCGATGTCTCCCGGATTGAGAATACCGAGTGCCATTTTGACAATCGCGTCTTTACTACCAAGCGTTGTCACGACCTGTTCATCGGACAGTGTAACCTTGTAACGATGCTGGTAAAAGTCGAGGACTGCTTGTGGAAAATCGTCAACAGGGATGTCGCATCCGTAGCGGTGTCTGTCTGAGTCATCTGGGTTTTGAATCGCGCTACATAAGGTTTCAACAACTGGGTCTGGTGTTGGAATATCCGGATCACCGATGCCGAGGCTAATCACATCAACGCCTCGTGCTTGTGCTGCCTGCATTTTTTGACGTAAATCTACAAAGAGATAGGGTGGAAGTTTCTCTAACCGTTCTGCGATCGTAATCAAAGTATTCTCCTTTAATAGTTATCAGTTATCGGTTGTCAGTTATCAATAGTTGTCAGTTATCAGTTATCAGTTATCAGTTAAAAGGGATATCTGATAATCCTAAAGTCTCTTTCTGAAAACTGAAAGATTTTTCGCAGAAAAATCGCACTGATAACTGACAACTATTTAAGATGAAGGATTGACTGTTGGGCTTCATTGAGGCTTTCCATGACGTTAGGACTGAAATGCAGACCTTGACCGCCCCAATCTGGCATATAACCGATACTGTAGCAGTAATAGAGCGTCCGACGCGGGTTGCCAGAAACATTGATAACGGAACCGTGTGTGAGTGCCTCCGTAAAGATGATAGCGTCCCCTGCTTTTGCTGGAATCGGTGTCAGCACTGGGTTTTCGTCGGGATGACCTCCCCAAGGTTTTGGGAAATTGCTCTTATGGGCACCCGGTATAACGGCGAAACACCCGTCTTCCACATCGCAATCCAGCATCGGAAAGACTGCTTTTGTTAAGGTTGACACCATCTCTCCGTTTTTGCAGTGGTATTGACATTTCGGGATAATCGGTGTTCCGTGCATGTGCAACCCTGTATAGCCGCCGCCCCATCGGTAAATCGTATACGTGTGATTGAGTCGATAAGGACCGCCGGTTACGCCTTGAATTACGTCCAGCACCTCTGGAATGTCGATGAGGTCGTTAAAGACACTGTCTGCCTCCAAAATATTGGAGATATAGAGTTCCTTCTCCGTTCGTTGGGTGCCGAGGCACAGTGGAGACGGATAATCGTCAGGCGGCATGTTCTCGTATTCATCTAATACAGCGTTACACGCATCAACCACTGACTGCGGGATAACACTCTTTAGCACGATGAAACCTTGTAAGTCAAATAGGTATTTTTGTTCGTCTGTCATGGTCCTTTTCCTTTTGTAGGGTCATCAATTGTCAGAAGAATAGTTTTCAGAGGAAATGGTTATCAGTTGTCAGTTATCAGGCACAAGAGGTTTCTGGTAACAATTCACCTCAGTCTGGAATATTCCAAGTTTCGGAAGATTGTTACAGAGTGTATCTTCACTGAAAACTGATAACTGACGACTATTCACGGAACAGCCTCATACCTGAGAATTGTTCCGTTTTGACCAACCACCCATCCGCTGTCTCTGCTGCTTATATAAATAGCCTTCAAATCCGTTCGGGTCTCTGTATGCTGAGGTCTCCAATTTTGTCCACCATCCTTTGTGTGAAGGACAAGCCCCTCTTTTCCAACGATCCAACCTTCTGTTTCTGAGATAAAAAATACGTCGTCAAGAAAATTGGCAGTATGACTCTCTTGGCGTTGCCATGTTTTTCCGCCGTTCTCCGTATGTAGAATCAACCCATCCATACCCAAGCTGCGTAGATCCAATCCTACGACCCATCCAATATCTGGTGAGACGAAGGTAACAGCATCTAAAAAGAAAAATGGATGCCTTCCACTGATAGATGCCAACTTCCAATTGGTGCCGCCATCAACTGTGGAAAGCATTGTGCCATTCATCCCAACCACCCAACCGCGCTGTTTGGAGGTAAAGTGAACGTCAAAAAGATTCCAAGTCGTTCCGCTCTTTTGTCGGTTCCACGTTTTCCCACCATCATTTGTGTGGATGATTTCGCCGCCACTGCCTACACACCATCCGTTTTCTTCGTCCACAAAAAAAAGAGAGAGTAAGTCCTGCTGCGTCCCTGAAGTTTGACGATGCCAAACGCTTCCCCCGTTTGCCGTGTGCAGAACCACACCGGCTTCAGCAACTGCCCAACCGACTTGTGAGGACACAAAGTGGGTGGCACCGAAACACTCGGTCGTGCGGCTGTCTTGTGCGTCCCATACAAAACCGCCATCTTCGGTACGTAGGATCGCACCTCGGTCACCAACGACGTATCCTTCCTTAGACGAAGTGGCACAAACACCCACGAGGAGGTGGCTCGGACTTGATTGCGATTCCCATGTTACACCGCCATTGCGAGTATGTAGGATCGTCCCGTTTTCACCGACTGCCCAACCCAATTGTTTAGAGACGAAGTCGATCCCCAATAGGACAGCGTCCGCGCTGTTGTGAAAGCGGGGACCGCCGCGTTGATGTTTCCACTTCCCTTTCCCACCAGATGAGGTATGAAGGATCACACCTAAGTCGCCGACAATCCAACCGTTTTGGGCATCCGTGAAGTCAATATCGTAAAGTGTGAAAGTGTGCAGTGGCTCTTTGCCAAGATACTCCGGTTGTCCGTAACTGCTTTTATGACGTTCATTTGTCCCGTGCGTAATAAATTGCCAAGTCTCTCCGCCGTCAGTTGTTGCGAAAACACTCCGCCGGTCGCCGACAACCCAGCCCGTCTGTTCGTCTGTAAAATGAAGATTGAACAGGGCGGCTTCTGTCTCGAATTGGGCGTGCCACGTCTGTCCGCCATCGGTTGTTCGATAGATGTAACCCGCTTTTTCATTATTTGTTGATGTAGGTGTATTGTACGTGATAATCCAGCCCATATTTTCGTTTACAAAATGGACACCTTTCAGCGATTTCCTGCTGAATACCTTTCCATCAATCTTTGTAAACGTCTGTCCACTATCGGTTGTTTTTAGCAGTGTGCCCCAGTCTCCGACGATCCAGCCTGTAGCCTCGTCGATAAAAAAATCGTGCAAGTTGTTTTCTGTGCCTGTTTCGATGCGCTGCCACGTTTTGCCACCATCTGTTGTATGGATCAGAACACCACCTTCACCGGCACACCAACCTTCTGAGGCAGAACGAAAATACACGTTTCGCAAAGGTTTGTTGAAAACGCCACTATTCTGTCTGTGCCACGTCTGCCCGCCATTTTTTGTATGGATAATGAGGCTTTCCGCTCCCTTTTCATGATCGAGACTTGGAATTAGGTCTACCGCGTTGCCAACTGCCCATCCTATATGCTCGTTTACAAAATGGACATCGTATAGGTGCGAACTCCAATCACCCTCCATGACGGTTTTCCATCTGTACCGTGTTTGTTCCTTAGACGTTATATCTTCACATCCGATTATAAATAATGCAATGATAAGGACAACAGACACGAAAGGAACACGCGAATGGCGTTGCAGCATCCAATTAATCGGACTTCTGAGAATGAAAAAGGACTTCACTAACATCGTGTAAGCCTTTGGGAGCATTGACGACCCATCTCGCGGCACGGATCGCCCCTTTGGCATACGCCTCTGGGTTATGCGCACGGTGAACAATACGCAATTGCTCACCTTCAGTTGTAAACAGGACTGTGTGATCGCCAGCAATATCGCCGCCACGTACCGCATGGATACCAATCTGTTTCTTCGGTCTCGCGCCGACAATGCCGTGTCTGCCGTAAATGCACACCTCTTCTAAGTCTCGCTCAAGTGATGCAGTGACCGTCTCTACTAAACGGAGTGCGGTGCCGCTCGGCGAATCTGCTTTGTGATTGTGATGTGCTTCTATTACCTCAATATTATAATCATCTCCAAGGGCTTTTGCAATTAAATTGAGTGCTTGGATCATCACATTGACACCGAGGCTCATATTTGGTGCCATCACACAACGAATCTGGGAGGCGAGTGCTTTGATGGTTGCGAGTTCATCAGAATCAAATCCGGTCGTTCCAATAACTATGGCTTTCTCTGTATTGACAACCTGTTGAAGATGCTCCAAGGTCGCTGTCGGTTTTGAAAACTCAATCACGACATCAGCGTTTTGGAGGACATCCTCAAGTTTACCTGTGATGGAGACACCTATTTCACCAATACCCGCGACAACCCCAGCATCACTTCCGATATGTGGATGCGATGGATATTGGATAGCCCCAACGAGTTCCATATCAGTCTGTTGAGCGATGCCTCGTGTGATGCACCGTCCCATACGACCACAGACACCGGTAATAACTACACGAATCATCTTTTTAATTATGGACCTCTGGTCACCGTTCCACTTCGTTTCACGGTGGTTTCTGATTAAATTCACGCAAGTTGCTACCTTTGTAACATCATCTGTTAGGTCGTTCCAGTTGTTGTAGCATAGACTGTTAGTCTGTGCTTCTGCGCCCGCAAACTAACAGTGGACAGTACAAAAACGCAGACTTCATACCTAAAAATCTTGTTAGTAGCAACTTGAGTTAAATGAGTAAGGTCGCTGTTAAGAAGTATCCTTGAGGTTAAAGGTCGTGCCTATGACTTCTCAAAAAGGACTTCGCTGATGTCGTGCAATCCTTTGGGAGCCTCGACGACCCATCTCGCTGCACGGAGTGCACCTTTGGCGAATGCCTCTGGGCTGTGGGCGCGGTGGACAACACGCAATTGCTCACCCTCGGTTGCGAACAGCACTGTATGATCACCGGCAATATCACCACCTCGCACGGCATGGATGCCGATCTGTTTCTTCGGTCTCGCGCCGACAATGCCGTGTCTGCCATAAACGCCGACCTCGTCTAAGTCTCGATCAAGTGCCTCAGCGACGGTTTCGGCTAAACGGAGTGCGGTGCCGCTCGGTGCGTCTGCTTTGTGGTTGTGATGTGCCTCTATAACCTCAATATCGTAATCGTCTCCAAGAGCCTTAGCGATTAATTCAAGTGCTTGGATCATCACGTTGACACCGAGGCTCATGTTCGGTGCCATCACGCAGCGGATCTGTGATGCGAGTTCCTTGACGGTCGCAAGTTCATCAGGATCGTATCCGGTTGTTGCGATTATCATCGCCTTGTCGGCATTGACGACCTGTCGGAGGTGCTCAATGGTTGCTTCAGGTTTGGAGAATTCGATGACAACATCGGCGTTCTGAAGTACGTCGTTGAGTTCTCCTGTGATGGGAACACCGATGTCGCCGATACCTGCGACGACCCCCGCATCGCTCCCGATTTGTGGGTGTTCAGGATATTCAATCGCTCCGGCAAGTTCCATATCGGCTTGTTGGGAGACACCTTGGATAATGAGCCGTCCCATACGGCCGCATGCCCCATTAATAATTACACGAATCATTTTTTAAATTTTCCTTGCGGTTAAATGACGTGGGTTTGAACTTTGAACGAAAACCTCTTTGCTGAAAGCTGAGAGCGAAGCGACCTGACTGCTGATGGCTATTTCAACGTGAGCAGATACGCCAGCAGGTCATGCATCTGCTTGACTGAAAGAATATCAGCGAAGTTTTCAGGCATAACGCCTGCTTGTGGGACACTTGTGCTTATCAAATCCTTTTTAAAGTAAGTTGTCCACAGTTTTCCAGATTCGTCAAGTATCTGGATCGTTTCAGTGTCCTCTCTTCCTCTGTGATCGTACAGATAACGCTTTCTACCGGTAACTTCCTTCCCATCCTTGGTGAGGATGGTAATCATCTCATATTCAGGCGCGATATAAGCGCGCGGGTTGAGGATGGATTCGATAATGAATTGTGGTGCGCGGGTGCGGGCAATATAGGTCATATCTGGACCTATCTCGCTTCCGGTCCCCGTCGCTCCCCTTCCGTGAACTGTGTGGCATTTACCACAAGCGTATCCTTCTGAGAAAAAGATTTCTTCTCCTATTTTGGGATCGCCCTGCATATAGGGGGTCCAATCCTCAGTAGGTTTTGTTTCCTCTACGGAAACCCCTGCGGCTTTTGCTTGTTCCGATCGGACGTAACCAACAATCATGTGAATCGCTTCGTCAGAGAGTTTGCCACCGAACTTTTGCATCCGCGTCCCCGGAAGTCCGTTGAATATTATCTGGAAGATACCGTCATCCGTCCACCCGTAAAGCCACTGCGGTTTGAAGAGGTCTGGTGCTTCCGTACCGCGTGTCTCTCCTGCATGACATCCCCAACACATCAAACGGAAATAGAACGCGCCGTCTATAACATCTTCCTCAGTGGTATCTTCTCTCGGTGCCCCGGGTGCCCTGTCTACCTCCAGATCTTCGGCATTCACAGCAGAAAAAAAGAAGAAACCAACACCCGAAAGAAGGAAGAAAACGCCGCACGCTATGCATGAGATCGAAATTGTCCGTTCACACAGTTTAGATATAGACTGACAACACACCTTTACAAATTTGTGAGTGGCGTACATCATTTCTTTTCATCCTCCTGAAATGGAGTGAAGTAAGGTAAATGGTACTTCTCACAGAGTTCTTTAAGTTTCTCCGCGCTCCATTTCTCTTTGATGATTTTGTTAACAGCCTCTTGAAAATCTTGTGTTTTTCGTGTTGGTGTTCCTTTGCTGAAAGCGATAGCGACGTTCCAACGGAAGCGAGGTTCTGGTATATACCCCTTAACAATTTCTAATTCGGGATAGGCAGTGTCTGTCTGTTCTGCTTGCTGAATTCGCGAACCTTTTTCTATCAGCCAACCGGCGTTTGCCCAGACACATCCGTAAGCGACTTGTCCCTTCTTGAGAGCGTCCAGAACAGCGATTTGTGAGCCATAGACGCGGCGATTATACCCCTGCTGTCGAAGAATATCGCTTGCAATAGATCCGCCTTCTGCGCCAATCATCTCTGATTTGATGTCATTCAAAGTCTTAGGTGATTGTGGGTTGTTTTTCCGCTTTACCAATACATAACCTGTGCCGTAAAAGGGTTTAGAGAAGTCAACGCGTTCGCCTAATTGGATTGCTTCAGCCATGGCACGCTCCTCAATAGGGACTCCGATCACACAGTCACAATGCCCACGTATCATGTCAGCAAGCAGGCTATCACGGAGGGTGTTAAGCCAGTGGAGTTCCAATTTAACGTCGAGTTCCTCTGCCAATAGATGTGCTATCTCCACATATAACCCAGGAAGTTCCGGATCGGCATTGGAATAAGGCAGATTTCGGACATCCATGCAGACCGTTAAGACACCCTTTGCCTTAATTTCTTTCAAAGTGCTCTCAGCGTTTGCATTATATAGCGTCAAAATAGGCAATATGAGAAGCGCAATCCACAAAGTGATATAATGTTTCACGGTTGCTATCTCCTTTTTTCAACTTGCTTTGCAGTGAGAGCAGCAGTAGTTCGTGTGGCATTTGCTGACGATGACAATGGCACAGTGATCTTATCTGAAAGCCGATAGCCGATGGCTGATGGCTACTCATCAAAGAGCGCGAACACAAAGAGGGTTCCGCCTTGGCGCGCGTTCACTTCAGCATATTTCACAGCACCTGACGCTATCGCAACGTATTGGACACCGTCGAGTTGATAGGTAATCGGTGGTGCGAAAACCCCGGAGCCGGCTTGGAAATCCCAAAGTACTTCACCGGTTTCCGCTGATAGTGCCATAAATCGTCCCTCTAAATCACCTGAGAAAACGAGACCGCCCGCTGTTGTGAGGCAGCCACCCCATTGTGGGAAGTTCGTTTTGTGCCGCCATTTAATCTCACCCGTAGAAATATCAATCGCACTGATATGTCCCCACATCATCATGTCCCCGGCTTCGTCTCTCTCTGCTGTCATACCGCTTCCGAGATAGGGCAATCCTTTCAAATAGAAAACGCGGCCTTGATGAAAGGAGCCACAGAGTTCCAGCGAAGGAACGTAGAGGTAATTTGTGAGTGGATTATAGGCTGAGGGGGGCCAGTTCTTGCCACCTTCAACACCCGGACAGACGCGAATCGTGCCTTCTTCTGAAGTAGACACACCGGGTTTGACAGTCGGGCGACCGTTTTCGTCGAGTCCAGCAGACCAGTTCTGTTCGCAGTAAGTGCTCGCATATAAGAATTTCCCGTTGGTTCTATCGAGGACATAGAAGTAACCGTTGCGGTTCGCTTGCATCAACGCTTTAACCGGTGCGCCATCAATTTCCATATCAATCAGGACAGGTTCACTCACACCGTCCCAATCCCACAGGTCGTGGGGTGTCGCTTGAAAGTACCATTTAAGCTTTCCTGTATCGGCATCCAACGCGACGATGCAGTCTGTGTAGAGGTTGTCGCCTCGCCGGACAGCACCGTTCCAGTCTGGTGCGGGATTACCCGTGCCCCAGTAGACGAGATTCAACTCTGGGTCGTAGGAACCTGTGACCCAGGCGGATCCGCCGCCTGTCATCCATGAATCGCCTTCCCATGTATCGCCACCAGGTTCGTCTTTTGAAGGGACGGTATAAAATCTCCATGCTTGTTCACCTGTTTCAGCGTAATACGCGTCGATATAGCCGCGGATGCCGTATTCTGCTCCTGATATACCCACAATTACTTTGTCTTTCACGACTAACGGGGCAACGGTGAGAGATTCAGCGTTTGTCAGATCACCGACGACTCGATCCCATAATACCCTGCCGGTTTTCACGTCAAGCGCGAGAAGGTGTGCGTCAAGCGTTGTCCAGAAGATTTTATCGCCGAGAATGGCAGCCCCACGGTTCACCATACCACAGCAGATCGCCAAATCGTCAGGAAGTTCATAATCGTACCGCCATATTTCCTTACCGGTTCTGGCATCCACGGCGTAGATCGTGCTATAAGGTGTTGTAATGATCATCACGCCGTTGACGACAAGTGGGGTGCATTCAAATTTATCGTAGGGTGTGCCAATTTGGAATGCCCATTTCGGGACAAGTCTGTTGACGTTTTCGGTATTAACTTCTGTCAGTTGACTGTATCGCCAACTTCTATAGTCCCGTCCGTACATCAACCAACTTTCCGGATCGTCTTGTGCTGAAAGCAGCATCTCGTTGGTGACAGGTTGGATGTTTTCTGTTCCAGCGTTGACCGGAACGGTGATCGGTATCGCAACAAGGACTAAGGCTACTACAAAGATGGCAAGGGTTGCTGCTTCGAGAAAAATGTACCTCTTCATGTTCCGCCTCCGTGTTTTCCTGCTCAGACAATTGCAATTTCCTGTCGCTTTAGAAATTATATCGTAAAGAAAAGGGGTAGCATTTCACATCGTTACAAAAATAGATGCCTCAAACATTAGTCTACCAAAAATCGGATTTTATGTAAAGTGTGAAAAATTTCTCGGTAGGATTATTTATGATGAATTATAAAAATAGATAGACACTTTCGCTGCCGGTAGGCAAGGTGTTTTGCTTGGAGTCTTTGCATGGGTGTTTCTGCGGATTTCCCCAAGGAAATCTCACCAACGGTGGCGATGTGTCTATTGAGAAAAGTCGGGGTTACAATCCGTCCCCCAGCTTACCTGTTTCTATAATTCACCATAAATAGCATTGCAATCAGTATGACCCGAATTACACGGTTCATTTGCCTCCTTGGGATCATTACCATGTCTCGGATTTGCGTCGGTAATCCATCTTATAGATAACCCCGGCACTGTTCACATAAACATAGATATGGTAGTAATCGTCGTGCCCCGTATTTGTGTCTCCCATTACGGCTAATAGATTGATAACGATTTCAGTTTGTGATTCAATATCGTAAACGTAAGTATGCCTATAGTTGCCTTGACCTATAGGGATTGACTGTTCCGGATCGGGATATTTCTCCAAAAATTCTTCAAAGGATTGGTTCAGCCAAGGACTATAGGAGGCTTCAACATCTTGGTCATGTTCTATGGTGTGTGTCGCGCATCCGATTACTGCGAGTACAAGCACGCAGAGGACAAACAGCATTATATATTCACGTCTGGGATTCATAGGTTCCTCCTTATGAACGAGGTTGGAAACCCCCTGGGTAGTTGTGTAAACCTAATGGGTCGTTCTGCGAATGAGAAAGACTATTTCAAAATCACCATTTTCCACAGTAGTAACGTCAGTCGTATTTCCTTCGTTTACACCTTTATTGCAGACGGATGCACACCGCTGGCGAGGTTTAAAACCTCGCCAGTGAAGGGAACATGTAAGCCCTAATGTTGTTAGTTTTGGTCTAATCTTGCTTGTTCGCCAGCGTGGTAGGAACTCCGCACCAATGGACCCGATTCTACATGTCGAAATCCCATTTCGAGTCCTGCTTCTTTGAGTTCCTCGAATTCTTCGGGGGTGTAGTAGCGTTGGATCGGCAAGTGGCGTGGAGAAGGGGAGAGATATTGACCTATGGTGAGAATGTCACATTCGGTATTGCGGATGTCTTGCATTGTCTCTAAGAGTTCTGTCACGGTTTCGCCTAAGCCTACCATGAGTCCAGATTTTGTAAGTATCTGTGCATCTAGTTGTTTACCGATTCGGAGGAGATTCAGGGTTTGTTGGTAATTCGCATACGGACGGACACGGCGGTAGAGGCGCGAGACTGTCTCTGTGTTATGATTGAGCACTTCTGGATGTGCTTGCACGATGACGGCGAGTGCATCCCAGTTTCCCTCAAGGTCGGGGATAAGGACTTCCACTGTGCATCCGGGACGGTGTTTCCGAGCTTCAGCGATACATTCCGCAAAAACGCTCGCACCACCGTCTGTGAGGTCGTCGCGGTTGACTGAGGTGATAACGATGTGATTAAGTTTTAGATAACCCACAGCCTCGCCGAGTCTACGCGGTTCATCAGTATCGACGATACCACCGGGCGTACCTTTTTTAACAGCACAAAACATGCAGCGACGTGTGCAGACATCTCCGAGTATCATAAACGTGGCAGTACGGCTATTCCAGCACTCACCGATATTGGGACATCGCGCCTCTTCGCAAACCGTGTGAAGCTGCAAATCCCGCATGAGTTTTTTGAGTTCAGCGTAGTTACCGCCGCTCGGCATCCGTGCTTTAATCCATCCAGGATGTCGTCTTTGTTGGGTTTTTGGCTCAACGAGTGGAAGTGTCTTTAACATTTTTTACCTTCGCCCTAACGGGAGTGGTCAGGAAGGCCGCTTAGTTTGTTTTAGTCGATGGCGGGAGAGGGTGGGAATCGAACCCACCTATCCACTTGCATGGACAAGCCGGTTTTGAAGACCGGTAGAGCCACCAGACCCTATCCTCCCCCATAATTTGCACATAAACACCGTATACATTCCACACGCCGCTGGCGAGGTTTCAAACCTCGCCAGCAAGTGAGCTGCGTAAGTCCTGTTATCTTTCCTTGTGCCGCGGATGCAACCTTCTGACATTGCCGTCTCGAACCGTAAGGTTCTGGCTGTCACAATACTCAAGGAACGGGACAGCGTATTTTCGCGAGGTTTGTGCCGTTTCACGGAATTCAGCGACACTTATTATATCATTTTCCCGGAGATAAGTGATGAGTAATTCCTGTGTCTCCTCAAAAACGGTTTGATGAATGAAGAAATTATCCGCTATTTTGACGAACCGTCCCAAGTTCAGGAGTGCAAAAAATGTGGATTCAATCACCTGCGGCGTGTATTCTGGAAGTGAAGTATTGAGTTCATTGAGCGTCGGTGTGTTGATGCCTGCCTCCAAGAATAGTTTTTCTAACGTCTCCTTCGCATCTTCCTCCTCTTGGGAAAACTGGATTTCGTGGGATGCCAACCGAATCAGATTTCCCTCTTTGACGAGTTGATTCTCGGCAATGAGTCGGTTCTCAAGTTTCTCAAAGCCGGTCTCGTCCAATTTAAGTTCGCGACGGAGTTGCGAAACATTTTGACCGGCAAGGAGGGGTTCGGCTTCGTGGAAATCTGCCAATGTCTCCATTATGTTTTTTTTCGCTGTTGTCGTGCGTGCAGCGTCAGAAACGAGGGGTGTTCTCCCCGATTTATCCCATCGCACAATTTTCTCGTCCGCTTCAAGACTGTCGAAAATGGCTTTCACGTTCATCTGCGAATGTGGTAGATAGTAATAAAGAAACGATTCCGGTACGCAAAGGGTATCGCTGTTTTCTAACACAATGTTCACTATCTGGGCATCGTTGGCTTCTTCCCACTGCGCTAAAGTAGCGATGGTTTCTGGGACGAACCGCTTGTGCCGTGGCGCAAACGGATTAATAACTTCGCCGCCGCCGACCGTGTATTGCGCTGAGAAATCTCGTAGAATGATTCGATCCCCTCTAAACGTGAGAATCGGTTGCTCTAAGCGGAGTTGCACTTGCACGGTGTCGCCCGGTAGAATCGCTTCGTCGACCAATAGGATCAGGCGGCAAAATATTTCGCGGGTGCCGAGATACGCACGCAGACGCGTCCAGTGTTCAAGTATCCTTGGAAATGATGTTAGCACTTGCAGCGACATATCGATATTGTCGGTTACTTGTGAAAACTCAATTGGACAGAGCACATCGCCGCGTTGAATGTCTTGGGCGGAGATACCGGAAAGATTCAATGCTGTTCTTTGTCCTGCTTGTGCAACCGGTGCAGTTTCGTTGTGTACCTGTATCCCGCGCACGCGGATAGGGGCACCTTGCGGGAGAATCACCATCCGTTGGTCTTGGTTAATTGAGCCACCAATGAGGGTGCCTGTCACAACCACGCCAAACCCCTGCACCGTGAAAACTCGGTCAACGTATAATCTCGGAATTCCATCGTTTTCCTCTGCTTTTGTTGCGACTGTTACCTGTTCGACAATCGTCTGCTTTAGCGTTTCGATGCCTTCACCGGTTATCGAAGAGACACTGACATTTGGGATGCCTTCGAGACTCATTCCGACGAGCATTTCCTGCGTCATTTCGGTCGCTTCCGCCAATTCATCGGGCGTTGCCAAGTCCGATTTTGTCATCACGAGGATACCGTTTGAAATCCCAAGCAGATCCAAGATTGCCAAATGTTCAAGGGTCTGTTCCTGAACGCCTTCCTTCGCATCGACGACGAAGAGGACGATATCCATACCATAGGCACCGGAGAGCATACTTCTGATGAATTTCTCGTGACCCGGAACATCAACAATACCGGCGCGCGAACCGTCGGGAAGGTCGAAGTAGGCAAAACCTAATTCAATGGACAAACCGCGCTCCTGTTCTTCTTTGAGGCGGTCTGTTTCCATTCCGGTGAGTTTTCCAACGAGCGCAGTTTTTCCGTGGTCAACGTGCCCTGCTGTTCCAATGATGAGGTGTCGTCTATCCTGATGCATAAGTCTTTGTGGTTGTCAGTTTTCAGTTGTCAGTTCTCAGTAAAAAAAGAGACACTCTGTAACAATTTGGTACGTCCTATATCCCGCCAAGTTTGAGGAGATTACTCCAAAGCAGAAACCCTTAACCGACAACTGATAACCGATAACTGATAACTATTCTTAACCGACAACTGATAGCCGATAACTGATAACTATTCAAGGATGTGCATGGATGAGTTTACCAATTCGGTTGAATCGGACGTTACCTACCATCTTCCACACTTCCCACAGCTTCGCCGGGCGAGCATCAAATGACCAGTACACCATGAATGCTTGCCCTTTAATGTCATTTACATCTACAGGTCCCCAAGAGCGGCTATCGCTGCTCTGGTCTCGGTTATCACCCATCGCGAAGACCGTGCCTTTGGGAACAGTGAAGGGTTTTCCGTCAGGAAACTTACGCCTAAATTGATTTGTGGTTAATGTGTAGTCTGAAAAAGCCTCTGTCTCTGGCAGATACTCTGGTTGACGGAAGGGTGGGAAATCACCCCTTCTGAAATGGCTAAATGTCATGTGTTTTGTATAATGGCTATCCTCAGCCGCTTCGCCGTTGATATACAGTGTGTCGCCGCGGGTTTCAATTGTATCTCCTTCAACGGCTACGATGCGCTTGATAAAATTTCGTTCTCGATCGTGTGGCGGGATAAAAACGAAAACGTCACCACGGTCCGGCTTATGGAAATCGAAAACTTTGATGTCCGTGCCGGGGATTTTAACGCCGTAGATAAATTTGCATACCAGAATCCGGTCTCCGATAAGGAGCGTATCTTCCATTGAACCCGATGGGATTTTGAAAGCCTCAACAACAAACGGACGTATGAATCCGAAAACGAGAATCAGGGCAACAACGATAACTTGCGCGTATTCCCATACGATCGTTTTCTGAAATTTTTGCCATTTAGATAATTGGGTGTCGTTACCATTCATAATAGTATGAAGCCTCTATGACTAAAAAGTGCTCTCCTTTACCCTATAGGGGCGAGGTTTTCTCGCCCGCTGAAGATTGCCTCATTAATTCTTAGATTTACTATAGTTTACCTCGAATACGCCCGATTCTGAGGGGATAAGTTTACCAATTCGATTAAACCGGATATTGCCTATCAGTTTCCACGGTTCCCATAACTTCGCCGGACGATTGGCAAACGAAAAAGCAATCATAAAGGCTTGTCCTTTAATAGTATCTACAGCGACGGGGCCCCAGAAACGGCTATCGCTACTCTGGTCGCGATTATCACCCATAGCGAAGACCGTCCCTTTAGGTACCGTGAACGGTTTTCCTTCAGGAAATTTTCGCCTAAACTGACTTTCGGTCAAGGTATAGTCGTCGTAATTTTCACCAGTCGGGAGATATTCAGGGTGCCGGAACGGCGGGAAATCCTTTCTGAAAGGGCTGAACCTCAGATGCTTTGTATAGGTGCTGTCGTCAACGGCTTCGCCGTTCACATAAAGTGTATCGCCACGCGTTTCAACCGTATCCCCTTCAATGGCTACAATGCGCTTGATAAAATGTCGCTCGTCATGTGATGGAATAAAAACGACGACATCGCCCCGTGTCGGTTCGTGAAAATCAAAAATTTTTATATCTGTGCCAGGAATCTTGACTCCGTAGATAAACTTGCATAGCAAAATCTGATCCCCGACGAGGAGTGTATCTTCCATGGATCCAGAAGGGATTCTATACGCTTGAACAATAAACGGATTTACGAAACCGAAAACAAAAATGAGTGAGACAATAATTTGCTTTATACACTCATGAACCTTTAATTTTTGAAGTCTTTTCTGTTTGGCTAATTTGGGTTCAGGGACTTGTGTGCGTTTTTGTGTATTCTTCTTCATGATAAAACCGTCGGGTAAAACGGTGATCTCCTTTCTCCTATCTCAGTGCTTTTGTCGGTCGCGATTGTGCGCTACTCATCAGTCGCAAGCATTGCCATGAATGCTTCTTGAGGGACATCAACCTCACCGATCTGTTTGAGCCGTTTTTTGCCTTCCTTCTGTCTTTCAAGCAATTTCCGTTTCCGTGTCACATCACCGCCGTAGCATTTCGCAGTGACGTTTTTTCGGAGTGCTCGTACCGTTTCGCGTGCAACAATCTTATTTCCAATTGCGGCTTGGACTGGAACCTCAAACATCTGTCGCGGAATTAACGCTTGCAACTTTGACACTAATGTTTTTCCACGCGTTTCTGCCTCGTCTCGTGGCAAAATCGTCGAAAGCGCGTCTACAGGTTTTCCATTCAGCAGGACATCTAATTTGACAAGTTTTTCGGTTTTGTATTCCCCGATGTCATATTCTAACGAACCGTATCCGCGTGTCAACGATTTAAGTTTTGGATAGAAGTCCATTAGCATTTCGCTGAGTGGAAGTTCGTAGAGCAATTGCACGCGACTTGCGTCCAATTGGTTCATCCGCTTATATACACCCCGACGCTTCTGACAAAGTTCCATTGCATTTCCAATATACTCGCGAGGAACTATAATGTCAATATTGACGTATGGTTCTTCAATTCGTTCGATATTATTCGGGTCTGGAAGGTGCGCGGGGTTGTCGACCGGTACATGTCCACCTGTTTTCAGGTGGACCCGATACATCACGCTCGGGGCGGTACGGACAAGCTCAAGTCCAAATTCGCGTTCGAGGCGTTCATGAATAATCTCCATGTGAAGCAATCCGAGAAAGCCGCACCGAAACCCGAAACCGAGTGCGACGGATGTTTCAGGCTCAAAATTAAAAGAGGAATCGTTCAGGCGTAGTCTATCGAGTGCCTCGCGCAGCGCATGAAATTGGTTCGTGTCCGCTGGATAGAGACCGCTGAATACAAGCGGTTTCATTTCTCGGTAACCCGGAAGTGGTGTCGCTGTCGGTTTTGTGTGGTGTGTGATTGTATCCCCGATTTTCGCCTTGTCAATCTCTCGAATGCCTGCAATAAGATAGCCGACTGCACCAGTGCGGAGTTCTGTAGTCGGTTGCATCTCTGGTGTGAAGATGCCGACCTCCTCAACTTCATAAGAACGTCTCGTCTCCATGAGTTGAATTCTCTCTCCCAACTTCACACTGCCATCGAAGATTCGGGTGTACATGATGACCCCGCGATAGTTATTATAGACGGAGTCAAGCACGAGTGCCTTCAAAGAGGCTTCTGTCTCACCCACGGGGGCGGGGATCCGGTTGACAATTGCTTCCAGTATGGTGGGAATACCAGTTCCCATCTTCGCGCTAACGAGGAGGGCATCGTCAGCAGGAATACCGATGACTTCTTCTATCTGCCGTTTGGCTTCTTCGGGTTGTGCCGTTGGCAAGTCGATTTTATTGACGACGGGGATAATCTCAAGGTCGTTGTCAATCGCGAGATAAGCGTTGGCAAGGGTTTGTGCTTCGACACCTTGGGCGGCATCAACAATTAAAATTGCACCTTCGCACGCAGCGAGGCTGCGTGAGACCTCGTACGTAAAATCCACGTGTCCAGGTGTGTCAATCAGGTTGAGTTCGTAGCGGTTTCCATCGTCAGCGGGATAGTGAAGTTTAACAGCGGTTGCTTTAATGGTAATACCGCGTTCGCGTTCAAGATCCATCAAGTCAAGCACCTGTTCGCGCATATCACGCTCGGTGAGTGTGTTCGTGTGCTCGAGCAATCGGTCGCTCAGCGTGCTTTTCCCGTGATCGATGTGTCCTAAAATACAGAAATTCCGTATGTGTTGAAGATTCGTTGGCATGATATAGATAGTATATCACAACATTTGCCTATTTGTCCATAAAATTTGGTTTTCAGGATCAATTTTGCTTTTTCATCCAAAAGGAGGGCGCGATCCATCGATCGCGCCTACAGTGAGGTATCGGGAATCGGAGCTCCGTCCTACAAGATGGGCTGTCAGCACTTAGCAAGAGTCGGGAATCGGCGTTCCCTCCTACAGAGGAAACGAAGTGGTTATGGACTTTTTATAGCGGTTTGACCTTAATGTTCCGACACCAGATTTTGCCGCCGTGGTCCTGGATGCCGATATGTCCACTCCGTGGGAAGTCCTTGAGCGGAATGCCAAATTTGTTCCGACTTCCGTCCGGGTTTTGGTGTGCCGTATCCCATTCGTCGAGATCCGCGCGGACAATTTCTTCACCGTTGAGTGTCACGGCAATAGTACTTCCATCGCATGTGATGATCATCTCATTCCACTCGCCTGCGGGTTTACAGGTGTTCCGGGTCGGTCCCAAGGCATCATAAAGAGCACCGCAATCGTGACTATCAGTAGGTTCCTTGCCGTGCGTGTCCAGAATTTGGATTTCAAGTCCGCTCTGAACTGCGTCTTCAAGATCTGCCCATCGGACAAAAATACCGCTGTTGACTTTCGGCTCAGTTTTATACGCAAGTGACAATATGAAGTTATCGTAGTGTTGCTCGGTATAGAGATATTTTCCGCCCTGAACGGTGCAGAGAATACTTCCATCGTCGATAACCCATCCTTCAGCGTTTCCGGTGGCACCCCAACCAGTGAGTGTCTCACCGTCAAATAGGGATATCCATCCCTCATTTTTCTCTTTTTCTGTTAACATATTTTCTCCTTTATATTTCGTCTATGGTAAAGTTCAGAATTATTTTGACATTACGGGAAGGCGAGGATACAATCCTCGCCAGCGGCGGTAAGGGTTTCCTTTGCTGAAGAACAGTCCTGTCCAAAGGCTTCAGAGATAATGGAGCATCTTGAAAAGACTCTTAACTGATAACTGATAACTGACAACTACTATAAACTTTCTAAAAAGAGTCTTCCAACATCAACGTTATATTCAAAATCCGTTGCTGACCAAGGGCTATTATAGCCGATGATCGGCACATAACTTTCGTGGCGAGACCCGTGTGAACGCACAGCGGTTGGTTCTACTGCTGTTTCCAATTCACCGAAAACAGTCGTTTCATCGGCTAACACAAAGATGTCGCCGATCCGCTCGCGATGGAGTCGGAACGTCTGTGCTGCGTCTTCCGCAGAATATACCTCTTCAATGCCGGGTGTGTTCAAAAGGATTTGGATCGCTTCCGGTGTATCCGCTTGATTTTCAAGGAATATATAAGCGGCACCCCCCAAGTTGCCGTGGTGTGCGACGTACCGATCCTTGATAATTGGAATCGAACTTGCGGGGATGTCCTGTTTTGTCAGCACACGTCCCGGATCGAGTGCGGTCGTTTTCTCCAACATCCCGTGGTCGGCTGTGATGTAAATCTCGCGTTCCGGTTCATCATCAATAATTTCCCCGATAATCCTGTCCAACTCTACAAGATGCTGTTGGGATAGCTCCTCATCGGGCGCGTATTTGTGTTGAACCCAATCCGTTGTTGAACAGTAGACGAGTTCAGGGTCGTCTTTACGCAGCGTTTCTCGAACAGCGCGGAGTAACCACCAATTGATCTCAACTGAATAAATTGGCTCAACCGGCCCCGCTGTATGGATGTGTTCAGGCGGTGGGTCTTCGGCGGCGACTGCTATATCCGTCCCCGCTTCCAGCATCCGTAGTAGTTTTTTCTTCGTCACAAACAAGGCGGTTTTGTCTGCGAATTTACAGGCTTTGGCGGTCTCAAAGAGTGTCGGAGCGAGAAGGAAACGGTTGTCCTCAATAAATTCCCCTTTGCCGGTTGTTCGGTCTACGTGGTAATTCGTCGTGATGCCGTGTGTTTCGGGAAATGTGCCGGTTGCAATGCTCACGTTGTTCACATTCGTAACGGAGGGGATAACGGCATTGCCGTGTACATAGAATCCGGTTTTTGCCAACTGACGGATGGTGGGGAGATCGCTCGCTGCGAGGTAGTCATGGCTACCCGCATCGATACAGAGGATGAGAACTTTTCGTCTTTTCACGCTTTGTGTGTTGCTCCGTTATCTGGTATTCTGCCATATTAACCTGCCTGGAGAAAAAATTGTAGCAGCTATCTGTCTAAATTGCAAGTTTTTTGTGCACGCTGGAATTTTAGATTGTTATTCCATTGTGAATCTGTTATACTTAATTTAAATTCGGTAGGACAGCGAGGTTCCGCCATGTATAACACCAACGGATCTTCCGAATTAACGAAGCTGATATTCAAGAATTCGGCGAACGAGGAGAAACTCAAACAACTTCTGACTTCTAACTATTCGGAAGCCGATCTGACCGCTTATCTGCGTAGCAAAGATCCGTTGCTTGGGCGCGCTGCAGGATTTGCCCTTCGGTTAATTGGGAGTTCAGAAGTGATCCCCGCATTGATAGAGGCTCTCAGAGAACCTGACCGTGGCACGCGTTTCAACGCTGAATACGCGTTGTGGGAAATCTGGTCGCACTCTGGTGATGACGCTGTTGACGCGATGCTTGAGGATGGAAAAAACTTACTCAAAAATGAGGCGTATCAGCAAGCCGTTGAATGCTTTACCACCGTAATTGAGGCAGATCCAGATTTCGCCGAAGGCTATAATCAACGCGCAATCGCTTACTTCATGCTTGAGGAATGGAGTCAATCCATCCGTGACTGCAAACGCACTGTCGCCCTGAACCCGAATCACTTCGGTGCGTTCGCCGGAATGGGACATGTTTATGTCAGACTCGGTAAGATTGACGAGGCACTTGACGCATACAAGCAAGCGTTGGTTATCAACCCAAACCTTATCTCTATTGCTGAAGCGGTTTTGCGACTTCGGGACCAGACAGAAGGCAAGCGAGGTTAGTGTATGGATACGGTTATGAGCAATCGAAACGACTTTCTAAAGACACTTGCGATTTGGCTTATCCTCCCAAGTTTCTTGCTCTTACCGATCTATCAATTATTGACGCGGGTGAACCTCGGTTTGCCGATAGAGTGTCTTTTTATGGCGCAAGTGTTCGTTGTGCTTCTCGTATCGCCCTATTTGGCTGCCCGCGCGATTCGTTCTGACGTTCTCAACACAAGTACGCCTTCTTCTACATCGTTGTTCGCTCTCAGTCCTATCCCTTCTTCAGGTGGGTGGCTGTTGAGGTTACTTGTGCTTAGTCAGCTCCCGCTGTTATGCTGGGTATTTTTATCAACAGGTATCGCTTTGTTCGTTATGGATGTCCCATTCGTAAAAGTGTTACAGATGTTCGTTATATTGGGAATCTATAGTTTGTCGGCGGGTGCTGTTGGAATGTGCGGCGCGCAGGTCTTCCTAGACGCATTCTTTGGCGCAGAGGTTGCCACCTTTTTCTGGTGTATTTTGATTGGTAGTGCGTTTCTACTCAATCCTTTAGGACGTTATGTGAATAATCTCCAACCCTTCATTCCACCCGTCTTGCATCTGAACCCGCTTATTGCTGTGTGCTGTATCTTTGGATCCGACATCTTTAGAAATCCGCTGCTCTACGAACTAACACTTGTTCCCTCGTATGATTATAGGTATCCAAACCCGTGGTATCTTGTAGGCGTATGGCAGATAGTGATTGGGGCATGCTGTTTCTTGGGGACGTGGCAGATCGGTAGATCCCGTAGGGGTGCTGTTATATAAAAAAGAGGCTGACATGGGCAAAGCAGAAAAACCGATTATTAGTGTTTCAGGTGTTCGTGGAGAGGTTGGCGTTTCGCTTGATATTCGTGTCATTACGCGATTCGCAATGGCTTTCGGCACCTTTGTCGGCGGTCGAACGGTCGTCGTTGGTAGAGATTCTCGCACCTCAAGTCCAACACTCCGACACGCAGTCCTTTCCGGACTTTTTGCCACAGGATGTCACGTCATTGACGTGGGACTCTGCCCGACACCGACGGTCCTCCTGATGGCAAAGGCACTGAACGCACAGGGGAGTGTTACCATCACAGCCAGTCATAATCCGGTTGAATGGAACGGGGTCGAATTTGCATCCGCTTCGGGGAACCTCCTGACACAGGCAGAACGCGATGAACTGATGCGGATTTACGAAACAGAGGATTTTGCACTTGCCCCTTGGAATGAACAGGGGACACTTGAAACTCACGAAGGCGCAACGGCATATCACCTGGAACAGATTTTGTGTTCCCCTTGGCTCGCATCGGAATCGATTCAAAAGGCTGGGTTGAAGGTCGTCATTGACTGCGGAAACGGTGCTGGCAGTGCCATCAGTCCGTCGCTCTTACGGAAACTCGGTTGTCGGGTTGTTGAACTTAATTGTGTCGCGGATGGACACTTCCGCCGCCCGGCTGAACCTACACCTGTGGCGTTAGATGAACTGTGTGAAACGGTTCGTGCCTCTAAGGCAGATATTGGCTTTGCTCACGATGGTGATGCTGACCGACTTGTCGTTGTTACCGAACGTGGCGTTCCGTTGAGTGGTGAATGGACCCTTGCCTTCGTGGTTGATTTTATCCTCACGCAAACGAAGGGAGACATCGTTGCGACGGTATCAACGAGTCGAATGTTAGACGATATTGCCGTAAAACACGGCATCGCACTCCATCGCACGAAGGTAGGTGTCGGTTGGGTCGTTGAGAAAATGCATGAGGTTAACGCCGTTATCGGTGGTGAAGGCACCGGTGGTGTTATCTATCCGAACATCCACTATACGACCGATGGAATCGCCTCTATTGCTGCGATTGTGCAACACCTGGTCGAATCTGGTGGTACAGTAACGCAACTTGTAGACAGCATGCCGCACTACCAAATGTGTCAAAGGAAATTGGAAATTCCATCACAAGAAATAGCGACGCGCCTCGTAGATCTCGCGTTGAAGGGTTATGAAGCGGAAAGTGCTACCGGAACGGAGCCGCTTCTTGAGCTAACAGATGGTGTTAAACGGGTGTGGAATGACCGATGGGTGAACATCCGTAAGTCCGGGACGGAGCCGGTCATCCGGGTTTTTAGCGAGGCACCAACTTCCGAAGAGGCGGAGCAATTGTGTGATGAAACCCTTGAAACGCTGAGGATGTTAATGAAACAAATTTCCTTTTAGTTGCGTTATCTATTATGGTGCCTTTAGGGCGCAATGTTTATCATCCGCGGAAATCCTGAGGTTTCATCTGTCCGCGATTTAGTTTGGAGAAATTATGGCTTTGAAACTTGCCTGCATCGGCGGCGGAAGTGGTTTATCCGCTTTGCTTAGCGGAATTAAGCACCATGCCGATCTGGAAGTAGGTAAAGATACTATTATTGATTTGGATAGTTTGGCGGCAATCGTTACCGTTTCTGATGATGGCGGGAGCTCGGGACGGCTCATTGAAGAATTTGACATGCTGCCGCCGGGGGATATTCGTAGGCTCTTGTTTACGCTATCCGATGCTGATGAACTTGCAGGACTTTTTGAACACCGCTTTTCAAGCAATGGTGAACTCGGTGGGCATACCGTCGGTAATCTTCTGCTAACAGCGTTAACAGAAAAATTTGAGGGAAACTTTCCGAAAGCAATTCAAGCGGCCGCACGGCTGCTCGCAGTTCGCGGGCAGATTATCCCCGTTACGTTGGATTATACTGTCTTGTGCGCAGAACTCGCGGATGGTGAGATTGTCCGAGGTGAATCCACTATACCGGTGAGAGAGAATCGGGAACCGATCAAGCGCGTTTTCTTTGAACAACGCGAGAATGGGAAAGCGCATCATTCACCTGGTGAAACTTATGAGTGTCAAGCACACGAAGGTGCTATAGAGGCACTGATGAACGCAGACGTGATTATCATCGGTCCCGGTAGCCTTTACACCAGCATTATGCCAAACTTAGTTATCAAAGGAATCGTCGAAACGATTCAGCGTTCAGATGCGATTAAAATCTACGTCTGTAACGTTATGACGCAACCCGGTGAAACCGACGGTTACGCTGTTACGGATCATGTCAACGCTATCTTGGATCACGCAAAGATTCCCTTACACTACGTCGTTGTTAACAACCAGCCTGCCCCAACGGAGATCATGCAAGAATATGTTCGTAAGGAATTAGTTTCGCAGCTCACTCGAATTCGTTCGCTTTCCGAGGAAGGGCTTTCGATGCTCTATGAGGATACCGAACATCTTATGGACGTGCTGAACCTTGCGAAAGACATTTCTTCACTGTCTGCTGAGACAATGCAGGTCGCAGACGCTTCAAAAGTGCAGGTCTCTTACAATCGTGAACAGGAGAATCTGGAAGCCAAAGGAATCTCTGTTGTTGAAGCGGACCTCATTCGGGACATGGTCGTCACTGAATTTGGGACGTGGTTGGGCGGTGTTCAAATGAACGTTATCCGCCACGACCCCGAAAAGTTAGTCCGCTCTCTTGTTAAAATCTTTAGGGACCACCCGAAACTTCAAGAATCGGTCTAAGGAAAGTTCCTAACCTTCGATTTAGCGTTTTGGACCCTTAGAAGGGGTGGCACCTTTGGCAGCGATCTGGTCGGCGAATGTATCACAAATCTGAGACAAATTATCAATGAAAAGTTCCCAACGAAATTCATCTCGGCGCGCTTTCGCTATTGCGAGACATAAAGCCGTTTCATATAAGGATGGATGGTTCTTCTTGCGGACATCAGTGGATTTCATAGCTTTTACCCCTTTCTGAGTTTATGATAAATAATAGAGTGTATATATTCCCTAATATACGCTTAAACGGAAGTTTTAGGGAAAAGGTTACACTTATTTTAAAAAAAGTATAATTTTAACTTCGCAGCCCAATAAACACGGCATCTTAGGGACCTTTTTACAAGGTTCTTTTTTCTTTACAACAGTGTGATGCAAGAACCGTGCCACCTCTACAAATACCCAAATGCTAAGCATTATGGCGAAAAAATCTTGAATAATACGCGTCTATGCCTATTTTTTACGCGGTGTCGCGACTGATAGAGCAAACACCGGAAAAGTTTAAAATTAAAGAACCTTGTTATCCTATAGATACAACTTAGTGGTAAAATTAGTGGTAAAAAGGTTGCATTTTTTTCAAATAATTGTCTGAGTATAGCCTTTCAGTCGTCAGAGGACGTGGTTTCTAACCTTGCCAGCAGTGGGTGAGGTGTTTTGGCGGATAAAATTGTCTGAATCAGGATTTGCGGGATCTTAGGATTTTCAGGATTGGAGTAGTCAGCAAGAGTTGGGATCAGAGATCCTTCCTGCGGAAAAACTGGAAATCTTGACTTTATCACGTTTTGAGGGTATAATTATTAACAAGATATTCCAACCTCAATAGATGACCGCTGCATGTGAGTGGAAGTCTCTGTAACACGCCCAAGATAGGTTAATACGGTATAAAATATGAAGCATTCAGATCCCCCTGTAAAAGAAGATACGAATAATCCCACTGACACAAACTTCATCCGTCAAGAGATTGACAAAGATCTCAAAGCCAACAGATACGACGGTCGCGTGCATACGCGATTCCCGCCAGAACCGAGTGGATACCTTCATATAGGACACGCCAAGGCTATCTGCATTAGTTTCGGCATTTCCGAGGATTATGGTGGACTTTACAATTTGCGGTTTGACGACAGCAACCCGATCACAGAAGAGAGTGAATACGTAGAAGCGATTAAGCGGGATGTCCACTGGCTCGGATTTGATTGGAAGGAACGAGAATATCACGCTTCGGATTATTTTCAGACGCTCTACGAGTATGCTGTCAAACTCGTAGAGAAAGGAAAGGCGTACGTCTGCGATCTGACACCGGAGGAAACACGAACTTATCGTGGCACCTTGGTCGAAGCCGGAAAAAATAGTCCTTATCGAGACCGATCGGTTCAAGAGAACCTGACGTTGTTCCAAGGAATGCGCGACGGTGAGTTTCCAGACGGTTCGCGCACACTTCGGGCAAAAATTGATATGTCAAGCCCAAATTTAAACATGCGGGACCCCGTGATGTATCGCATCTTGCGTGCACACCACCATCGTCATGGCGACAAATGGTGCATCTATCCGACCTACGATTTCACGCATGGACAATCCGATTCAATTGAGGGGATAACACATTCGTTATGTGATGTCCAGTTTGAGGACCACCGTCCACTCTACGATTGGTTCTTAGAAGAATTGGAAATCTACCAACCTCGTCAAATTGAATTTGCCCGCTTGAATCTTACTTATACTGTACTCGGTAAGCGGAACCTTCGGATGTTGGTGCAAGGTGGACACGTCAGTGGTTGGGATGATCCGAGAATGCCGACACTCTCTGGAATGCGTCGCCGCGGGTATACCCCCGAATCTATTCGGGATTTTTGCAACCGTATTGGTGTATCAAAGGCGGATAATCTCATTGAGATGGGGCAGCTTGAGTATTCTATCCGCAACGATCTGAATCGCCGCGCCCCACGGGTCATGGCAGTTCTCAATCCGGTGAAGGTTGTTATCAACAACTACCCGGAGGGACAGGTCGAAATGCTTGATGCCGAAAATAACCCAGAAGATGAAAACGCAGGGATGCGGCAAGTCCCATTTTCGCGAGAAATCTATATTGAGCGTGAAGATTTCATGGAGGATCCGCCACGGAAATTCTTCAGATTGGCACCCGGGCGAGAAGTGCGGCTTAAGCACGCCTATTATATTCAGTGTGAACGGGTCGTTAAAGACGAAAACACCGGTGAGATCGTCGAGATTCACTGCACTTATGATCCCGAAACGCGTGGCGGTTGGTCAGAAGATGGACGGAAGGTCCGAGGCACATTACATTGGGTGTCTGCTGAACACGCTGTTGATGCTGAGGTGCGCCTCTACGATTCGCTCTTTACAGAACGTGAACCGGAAAGCGCAGCGGAAGGGGCAGATTGGATGCAATTCCTCAATCCGAACTCTTTAGAGGTGCTAAATAACTGCAAGGTTGAACCGAGTCTCGCTGACGCACCGCCTGAAAGCCGGTATCAGTTCCTGCGAATGGGATATTTTTGCGTAGATCCAGATACAACATTAGAGAAGTTGGTATTCAATCGCACAGTGCCGCTGAGGGATAGCTGGGCGAAGATTCAAAGAGGGCAGAAATGAACGACACACCAAGCAGGACATCGATTTCCGCTGTGAAAGATCAAATTCGGGTGCGAATGGCACCGTCGCCCACCGGTTACTTACACATCGGAGGCGCGCGAACGGCTCTGTTCAATTGGCTGTTTGCCAAACACCACAACGGCAAATTCATCCTCCGTATTGACGATACAGACACGGCGCGTTCCACTGATGAATCCATGCACGAGATTTACGACGCGCTGAAGTGGTTGGGCATCAATTGGGATGAACAGTATGTCCAATCGGAGCGGAAAAGTATCTACGAGGGTTACGTCGAACAGTTGCTTGAAAGTGGCAATGCATATCATTGTTATTGCACACCTGAAGAACTTGAAGAGATCCGCGTTCAGGCACGTGCCGATAAGCTGACCCGTTCCTACGATGGAAGGCACCGACACCTGACATCGGAAGACGTAGAACGCTTTGTCGCCGAGGGCAGAAAGCCGGCCGTTCGCATAAAGATACCTGACACACCGATCCTTGTTGAGGACATCGTGCTCGGTTCACGCAGTATCGATCCCGATACCTTAGAGGACGAAGTGATTGTCCGTTCAAACGGGATGCCGAACTACAATCTCACTTCGATTATCGACGATGCAGAGATACAGATAACGCACGTGATTCGGGGAACAGAGCATCTGAATAACACACCGAAGCAGATTGCAATTGCGAATGCGCTCGGTTTAGATGTCCCACAATTTGCGCATATCCCACTGGTGTTGGATAGTGGCGGCAGGAAGATGAGCAAACGTCATCACGGTGACCTCGTCGCTGTGAACCGCTACCGTGAGCAAGGGTATCTACCCGAAGCCGTGCTGAACTTCGTTGTCCGACTCGGTTGGTCCTACGACGACAAGCAGGAAATCTTTTCTGTTGATGAACTCATTGAGAAATTCGATCTTGCGCGGGTTGGGAAGAGTGGCAGTGTTTTTGATATTAAGAAACTGGAGTGGCTCAACTCCCACTATATTAATCAACTTGATGTGGCGGCACGGACGGATGCGGTAATCCCGTTCTGGCAGGAAGAGGGCTTATTATTGGATTCGACAGCGGATCGCGACTGGCTGGAGAGTATTGTAGAAGCAGTCGGAGAACGTCTCACAACGCTACAGGACATTATCCCCCAGACTCGCTATTTCTTTACCGATGAATTCGAGTATGAACCGAAAGCGGTCAAGAAGTGGTGGGGAAATTCAGAAGAAAAGAGAGATAATACGCGAAACATTCTGACGAATGTTTCACAGATTTTGGAAGAAACGCCTACGTTTGACATAGAAACGATTGAAGCGGCAATTTGGAAATATACAGATGAGAACAACATCAAACGCGTCGCGGCGATGCAGGCATTGCGAATCGCGCTGACGGGGACATCGTTCGGACCGAGTCTCTTTGATATTGTTGTGCTGCTCGGTAGAAACGAAGTTTTAAAGCGGATCCCAAAGGCGATGACGTTTTTGACGATAAATTCTTAATCTTCATCACGCTCCCAGCGGAAGTCCACCGCAAGGAGGTCCCTCATGACAGCAAAACTCGCTATATCTGGTGGAAAGAAGACTGTCCCTGATGGGTTAATTCAACCGTGGCCAGAGGTTACCCAAGATGACAGGGACGCAATTGCCGAGGTTATCGCCTCCGAAAGAATTACCGAACAGCAACGGATTCAATCCGAAGGTCTCGCGAAGGAATGGGCGGAATACATGGGTGTTGAGTATTGTATTCCTGTCAACAGCGGGACAGCTGCGTTGCATCTGTGTGTCGCAGGTGTCGGCATTGAGCCGGGCGATGAGGTCATTGTCCCCGCCTTCACTTTCTGGGCGACGGCAGCAGCCGTCCTCCATCACAACGCTATTCCTGTCTTCGTTGATATTGACCCTGTAACCTACTGTATTGATCCGAATGAGATTGAGGCGAAAATCACCGAGCGCACTCGCGCGATTCTGCCGGTTCATATTCATGGCATGCCCGCCGATATGGATCCGATTTTAGCCATTGCGAAAAAGCATAATCTGAAGGTCATTGAGGATGTCGCGCAGGCGCACGGGGCGTACTATAAAGGCAAGCTTTGTGGTGCCTTTGGCGATGCCGCTGGGTATAGCACGCAGGCATCGAAAACGTTGAGTAGTGGTTGCCAGGGCGGTTTGTTCACGACAAATGATGCGCAAATTTACGAACGTGCAGCGTTGTTGCAGTATTTCGGGGAAATAGTCGTGCCGGGTCAGGAACGCGAGGAACAGGAATATAACGCGTATGGACTCGGATGGATGTATCGTGGGGATATGTTCAGTCAGGCGTTTATCCGTAGTCAACTCAGGCGGCTTGATCTGAACAACACGCTACGCATCAGGAATTGCCACTATCTCACGGAACATCTGGATGAGATTGATGGCATTGAAACGCCTGTTACCCCAAAAGAATGCGAACCGGTTTATTACAACTACGTCGTCGGTTTTGATCCAGAGGCGTTGGGATTGGATATTTCCGCACGAACCTTACGTGAAAAGGTGCAAGCGGCATTACGCGCTGAAGGAGTGCCGACCGGTCAGTGGCAACGGCTTCCCGTCCCATCTCAAGAGATTTTCCAGAACCAAATCGGTTACGGCACAGGTTGTCCGTGGCGATGCAATAATTCAACGGTTGAATATAAGACTGAGGACTATCCCAGAGCCGTTGAATTCATTGATTCTCACTGCTACATCTTTGATGTCAATCCCCCCAACGACCTTGAGTTGATGTCGTATTATGTCGAAGCGTTTGATAAGGTGATGGGTCAGCTGGATGTCGTGCTTGAACATTCGGATGCGCTTTAAGTTTTAGGTCTCTTGTAAATCATGAACCCAGCATTGGAAACCGAACGACTTTCTTTTTGCATATCCGCGGTTGATGAGGTGCCGATACACACGCTCATGCATAACTGAGATCTCTTTCGGGTCTAAGGACAAACCAAAGGACAAAAATTTCCGATTAGGAGAAGTCAGATGCTTCATGCACTGGAATTAGAGAATTTCAAAGCATTTGGAAAACGGGCTCGCATTCCGTTTGCACCGATAACGCTCATCTTTGGTGAAAATAGCGCGGGCAAGAGCACAATTTTGCAGGCACTTTATCTCCTCAAGCAGACGCTGGAGAGCCGAGATACGGGGACTTTGTTGCTCCCGCGAACTGAAAATGGGATTGTTGACCTCGGCGGTTTTCAAGAGATGCTTTTTGACCATGACCTGAAGCGGACACTCTCGGTTCGCGTTGAAACTATAATAGATAATGATATACTTCAATTACCATACAAAGAAAACAAGATAGCTATTGAATTTAATTTTAAGAGACCTTCCCTTAAGGAAGAAGTCATTTTAGATCAAATTGGCGTTTATGAAGCGAAATCCTCTGAGTGTATCGCTGAATTTCGGCTATCCGGTAAAACTTTGGATAAGAGAGGAATGTTTTATTTTCATGGTGTTTCTCCTTCAAAAATAGCTGCAGCGGAGTGCGTATGGTTAACGAAAGAAGCAAAGTATTGGAAACCCGAATTTGAGGCGTGTAAAGAATATAAGGAGCACATACTTGAGAAACTGAGAGAAAAATTAAAGAATTTTCAACACTCTATCCAGGAATTTCAAAAAAATAATAAGAGTTTTCGGGAATTTCTACTCAAGGACTTAAATGATGAGATTGTGTTTCTCTCATCAGATTTTGATTTGGAAACTTACATTTCCAAGAGACACAAGGAAGAGACGAACACAGTTCTAGGAGTTGAGGGGTTCATACCAGTTGGAACCGCATATGTGCCAACACTTCGTGAGCGGATTCACTACGAGCCACTATCAACATTTCATATTGCTGATCTCACTACGGCGACTTGTGGCACACTGCAACGAACTTTCGAGGATCTTTTCCCGATGAGCCCTTTTCGGAGACCACCGGAGAGATGGTACATCTTTAAGGGTACCACTCCTCAACATGTCGGATATCAAGGTGACCTGCTCCCGGATTTACTCCTCCGTCGTCCTGAACTGGTTGACGAAACGAATGAATGGCTCAAACGACTTGAAATCGACTATGAACTTGAAGTAAAACCGATAGGTGCCGATTCAGGAGATTTTTTTGAAGTGAGACTCATAGATACGCGACGAAAAGAACGCGTAAGTGTAGCACTGCCAGATGTCGGTTTTGGTGTCAGCCAACTCCTACCTTTTATTGTCCAGAGCTTGGTTTCAGAGAAACAAATTATCTCCATTGAACAGCCAGAAGTTCACGTGCATCCGAAATTGCAAGCGGACCTTGGGGACCTTTTAGCAGAAGCTATTAAAGAACCACGTCAAAATCGATTTATTGTCGAAACCCACAGCGAGCATCTGATTTTACGTCTGCAACGCCTCGTCTATGAAAAACAGATAAAACCAGAAGATGTCTCGGTTATCTATGTCAGCCGTGGAGCTGAAGGGGCAAAAGCAGAACGCTTGCGTCTTGATGATGAGGGCGATTTTATTGATGAATGGCCTAACGGCTTTTTCCTTGAACGCCTTCGGGAATTGAGATAACAGAAGGAGTTGCGTAGATGCTGGTGAGTGCAGTCGTTGATCCTTCTGCGTTTGATGTGGCGTATTTTGATGAACTTTATACAATTCAGACGGTAGATTTCTTAAAGGGTATCCAAAGAAATGGACTACTAATCGTTGATTCGGAAAATAGATTACGTGATGCCTTGGTTGAACAAGTTAAATCTCTTCCAATCAAGCCTCAGCAGCGATTGCGATTTTTGATCCAAGAACTCCTCCTGAAAAAGAAATCTAAGCGAGTTATTGCGTGTTTCGTTTCGCTAAATGATACAGTATCGGTGACCCTTTTGGACTTAGCATATCACCTGCAAGCGGACACCGGAGCTGATGCTTTAATTGTTGGAAAGGAAAGTCTGGAAACGCTGAAATCTAACCGAAGGTTTAATGAGAGCATCATTCCATTATCAGAATATCGTGATAGCGATTTTGAGAAAGACCGAGAGATGTATGAGACCCGAGTGGGTCCTATAGATACGCTTCCCAAATCGGAAGTGGAAGATCTCCTCATCCGTTCAATCCGTTTTGCGAAATGGCTGCGATTTTATGATGCCTATATTGGCACCGGCAGCAATACAAGTCGTTTCCGAAAAGGTATCGAGTATATTTTATCTCTCTGGTATGAACACGGTTTTTTTGCCTCTCAACAAGGGACTGGGAGCGTTGAAATATATACTTGTAGTGCTGAACGGATTTCGGAAAGTGAGACAGATCATGCCAAAACAAGTAAGTTGGAGCGGAATCGGGATAATTACCAAAAAGTCATCCGAAACCTCATTGAGCCATTAAAGAAAAAATTTCCTTATTGGCCGGTGAGATTCTCTATAAAGGATGATCCGGATTATATATTTCATGCAAGGTTTTTGGAAGCCGAACACGCTACTATCCAAATGGATCGAGGTTTCGATCTCTTTAAGCCAAATGGTGGGTTCCAGCGAAACTTCTTTACCCTCAATATGGCTGGAAGTTCTCACTTAAAACAATGCCGCGAGTTACCAGATGCTGACCTTGATAATGTGTTCTGAATGGAGGTTATTACGCTATGGACATCAAAAAGATCAAAACATTTGCGTTTGTATTAGTTATTGGTTTGTTGGTTGCGAGTTTTATCGGCTGCGAACGGGTCCAGCAGGTTGTCCAACCGACTGTTCCTCAGATGGAAGGCGATAGGGAAGAGATTTTAATTGGTGCTGTCTACCCTATCACAGGGCCATCCAGTTTGGCAGGACCTTCGGTGGAATACGGTATTGACCTCGCTGTTTCGGAAATTAACACCTCACAACACAGCAGTGTGAAGATCAGAGTCATTACAGAGGACGGTCAGAGTAGCGTAGAGGGCGCGGTTGAAGCTTTCAACAAACTGATTCATCAAGACAAGGTGCCTATCATCCTCGGTCCGGGATCCTCAAGTCAGGCACAGGAGGCTTTTCCAATCGCGCATCAGAATCAAGTTGTGGCGATGAGTCCCTCCTCAGCTGCCTCTGGCTTGAGTGCAATTAGCGATTTTGTTTTCCGCACCAATCTCACCACAGATGTGCTTATTCCAAACGGAGTCAGAGTGACCCAAGAGAAACTCAGATACCAAAAAGTGGCTACGCTGTTTGATGATATTGATCTTTTTTCTCAGACGAGTGATAAAGAATTGAGGAAAGTGCTCACGAATAGTGGTGTTGAGATTCTCACAGCAGAAAGTTTCCAAACCGGGGAGACTGACTTGTCTACCCAATTTACGCACATCAAAGCATTGAATCCGGATGTTATCTTTATCTCATCTACAGTAGGGGACATTTCCAATATTCTGATTCAAGGACGCGCCCTCGGTGTTCCTTCTGATATTCCGTTCATTGTCAATCTCACGCTGACCAGAGATTTAGTAGATGCTGCGGGAGACGCTGCCGATGGAACGATCACCTTTACGAGTTGGGATAGCGCAGCAAATACACCGGGCAATCAAACCTTTGTTCAGAACTACAGCACTAAGTACGGGATTGAACCGAATGTTTGGGCGGCACAATTTTACGCCGCTGTTCATATTCTCGCCAAAGGGATAGCAGATGCCCAATCAACGGAGCCAGAGGCGATTGCTGCTGCGCTCGTGAAGATTCGAGATTTTGACACAATCCTTGGTCCGTTCTCTTTTAATGACCTTGGAGATGCAGTCTACGATCCGATTGTCTTGATTGTTAAAAATGGTGAATTTGAGATTTTCGAGTAGGCGTGCGTCTTAGTCAAACCAACCCTGACTATATGTAGAGAGGCTTTAGGGTGTTGTTACCTAAAGCCTCTATTTTTGTTTTAACCTTCGGTTTTCCTATTCATCGTCCTCTGGATAGTCGATCGACCATTTACCGCGTCCGTCACCGGCGGGTTCTTCCTTCCAGAGATCAAGGAACTTCTCAGGGGCGTTGTGTTCCGTGAGATGCGCCATAAACATTTCATGCAGCTCCTTAACGAGTTCCATGTTATCTGCAGCGATATTGTTCTCGGCTATTGGATCAGCAGGCAGATCGAAGAGTTCCGGTCTGCCGTATTCACCGACAGGCGCGTATCCCCAGCGTTCCGTGACGAGGAACGGTGTTGTCGCTCGACGCGGCACGGTCCCATCTGGTGCCCCGATATGGCAACCGGTGACAGCGTATTCCCTGTGTTGTGCATCGCCATTGCGGAGAGCCTGTGCGAAGGAGCGTCCCTCGAAAGGTTTCGGTGGATCTAAGGGAACGCCCGCCAATTCACAAAGTGTCGGCATAATATCCATCGGTTGTGCGATGAGGTCGAGGCGTTGCCCGCACGGGACATCTCCACCAGCGATCAGGAACATCTCATGGTTAATCTCTGGGTACGTGGGCCAGTAGCGAGAATCTTCTGGGTCAATGTTGGATTTGCCTGTCCTGCTGTGTTCGCCGATGGACATCCCGTGATCGGATAGCACAACGACGAGAGTATCGTCCCATAACTCTAAATCTTCCACTTTCTGCAGAACGTTTCCGATGTGTCGGTCAATGAGTTCTGCCTCCCCTGCGTAGTGTGCCCAGAGGTTGTGCAATTCCGCATCCGTAAAGAGGGACGACAGACCGTAGTTCGGATGTAGCATCGGCGGACCCGTGTAATCCGGATCGTAGCGTTTGACGAGATATTCAGGTGGATCCCACGGTTCATGTGGATCAAAGAAGTCAACCCAGAGGAAGAAGGGACCTGCGCGATGGTTCTCCTCCAACCATCGAATTGTGGTCTCGGAGGTCCTACTGGAGAACGTCTCCGTCTCATACTGGTAGTAGCGGTTCGTCCAGCGGTGCGTGTTCGGCAGGGTGTGTCCTCTATATGAGGGATGCGGTCGTGTCTTCTCATTCGGCATAACGATTTTCATCTCGTCGTTGTGGTGGAGAAGCGGTTTGTCCCCCTCCTGCCCGCGATGTTGGAAAGCCGCATCGAAAGCGTCTTGGAACCGTGTGTTAAATAGGTGTGGGGTGTCACAGATGAGCTGCGTTGCATATCCTTGCTCGCTCAGGAGTCTCGCGGTGATGTTCCGTCCACTCTGATTGATTGGTTGCCACGGATAGTGGGGCCACCCGACTGTCGCTGTCATAATATCTGTGCGGTGCGGCACCGTTGGGAAACTGCTCATATAGAATTTGTCGATAGCAGTCGCACGTTCTGCTTCAAATTTATCGAGCCTTGGTGTGCGAATAGGTCGTCTCGCCCGTTCGCCTAAATTGTCATACCGGAAGGTATCGGTAATAAGTAAAACGATATTTTTCATATTTTTAACTATTAACCTCGCTATGATCGCCTCCTTGAGGGGACCATCGGTTTCTAATGAAATCATTATCGCTCTGGATAATGATGCCTTAATTTCTTCTACATAACTTTGTCAATCATTAGAAGGCGTTTGCGATGATAACCAGATCAAGAATGTTGACAACTCCATCGCCATTGGGATCGGGTTGTTGTTTACCAAAAGCATTAGCGACGACAACCAAATCTAAGATGTTCACTGTGCCATCTCCATTAACATCCGCCGGTGATGTGGCTGTTTTCAAGAATATCTCGCCGTCTAAATTGGATATTGTGTGCTGAGTGTCGGTAGTGTCGCTGGCAACACCGGTGGTTTGCTCTGGGAGTTGTATCTGCTGTTCCTTACCGGAGCGGTTATAGACTGCCCAGCCGTTGGTATACTCACGAATGAATACGCCATCGCGGTTGTCGTAAAGCTGCCCTTTTGTTTCAGCACCACCGACAGGGTGACCGAGTGGGGCATCCCAAAAGTCATACCAGATATGTTCATGGTCAGGTCCGCCGTGATTTCGCTTACCTGTATTGTAAAGCACGTAACCATCGGAGTGTGTTAATCCCATTGTAGTAAATAACCGCATCCAGCGTCGATTCTCAGGACTATCAGGCGGTTCTGTTCCAATACCCTCACCCTCCAAACAATTGATCCGCGGGGAGCGTAGGTTTTCTTCATTCCAAAGTAGTATATCCTCAATTTCAATGAGTTCACGATAAGTATAACCTTCTGGATGGTTTCTACCAAGTTCCATAAAGCTTCCGTCAACGTACTCGGCATAGGCTGTTGGTTTTGATCTACCAGCATTGACCAGTATCAGAAAGTCCTTCCGAGCCCGGTTTCGAGCCTCACGCAATATGTGGGTTGTTGCAGCGATGATTTCTTCATCGGTGTGAGGGAAGATGTCTCGTCCGACAAAACCAGTAGCATTCCAAGCAAACCCGTCAATCATAATGCCATCATAAAGTCCACACTCAGCAATATTCACAATCCGTTCAATGAAATGATCCTGCACTTTCGGATTTATAAGGTTTATCATTGCCGCATTAATAATCTCGCTGTAAACTATTTCACCTTTGTTATTTCTAAGCAAGAAATCAGAGTCCGGTGGAAATTCTGATGGCGAAACTCCATGAATAATGATATGTCGAAGGAAAATTATATTCGGATTTAGAGCAAGAAGTCTATCACGTTCATTTTGAGCAGCTTCTAAATTACCCGCAACCTGAGTCGCCAAGCCGCGTGTGCTCTGACTCGGAGTTGTGTGCCAATTAAGCCCAAAAGTCAGACTGAAAGCGAGATCATGATAATCTATACCACCATGTTTAGGTAATCCTGCGATTATGAGACTATCCCACGCTTTAAAAATAGATGGGAACAAACGTGTTAAGATACGTTCTTCAACAGGTAAAGACGGTATTTTACAAAACATATTAGACTCAAATCTGGTCAGATTCAAATGCTGCAAGGCACTGAAATTCCAGATAGGATTATCTATAATATTCAACACTTCCAACTCGGTGAGATTTACTAATGGACTGACATCTGTGATCAAATTACTGCCAAGGATTAGTATTTTTAGGTTTTTCAATCCAGCAAGGGGAGTTACATCCGAGATTTGACAAGCTGCCAAATCTAAATCTTCTAAATGGATGAGGTTTGACAGCACTCTGAGGTCGCTTATAGGATTGTGGGCTGCATTCAAATATAAAAGGGAGGTTAAAGGTTCTAATGGCGATAAATCTGAGACTTGATTACCAAGCAGAACTAATCCACGTAATTTTGTTAAGCTTCGCAGCGGCGTTATATCTTGTATGAGATTTCCTCCAAGATTGAGACCCACTTCCAGATTCTCAGCGAATTCTAATCCCTGTATTGAACGAATCTCTCTGTTCTGTGCTTCAAGATGCGTCAACTGTTTAATATTGTCTTTGGTCAACGGCACGTCATTGGATAATCCAAGCTTTTCTCGAACCGCAGCGCGCAGGTTCGCATCTGGCATCCATTCCTCAGCAGCCTCCTCCGCATGGCTCATAACGGATATTAGTATTAACCAAAACCAGAAAACTTTTGGGATGGTTTTCATATTTTTCTTCCTTTTTCCAAATCGTACCTCAGACCTCTTGGCGCGTTGTTTTTAAGAGAAGTAGTGTCACTAATAGCAATGGCAAGATGACCGCAGCAGAAATAGCGATAGACACCTGCGCACCGATGAGGCACGGAAAAAAGAGAATCGAACCTATCATTGAACCCTTCAGTGCGAAATAGCCGTTTTTCTCGTTCGGTTGAAGGTAGAGTGAGATACGGCTACCCACGGTCGCTATAATACCTAAGATGACCCAGACGATATAGGACTTTTGAAGCCCCGGTTCCGTCCAATACGGTAAAAAGGCGATGGTAAAAGCGAGGACAGTAGCAACCGCTGAGAGCAGAAGTGCCGGACGAACACCGATCTGGAGTGGGGTCGTTACGATTCCAAGTTGTTCGTCCCGTGAGATGTCTTTGAACGTCGTCGTAATATGTGTACCGAGGTCGTAAAGCGCTGTCGCAGCGAAGGCATACCACACCAATCGTGGGACGGTGCCACTCACAGCTAATGCTCCGAAAACACTCAATAGCCCAATTCCTAAAGGCAGTGTGAGGCTTCCTAAAATACCTTTCGCTTTGAAAATTGCGTTGTAAAGATGCGAAATCGCGACCAATCCCATCACCAGCAGACCTGCTTTGATATTGAGCCAGAAACCGCCGATGACACAGAGCCCGTAGATAATACTCGCGGGGACAATCGCCTGCCGCGGCGTTAGACGCTGTGATGGAAGCGGACGTTCTGGGTTTGTATGCTTGTCTGTTTCGTGGTGAAAATAGTCGTTCTTTATCATTCCAGCGAAGTAACCACAGAGCGCGATTACCAGTACCGCCGCGACCCGCCACGTCAGATGTCCTTCACTCGCAATGAGTACGCCGGGGAGTGTCGCAACAATCGGAATCGCAAAGAGTGGGAAACGGATGAGTTCGAGATAGGCTTTGAAGCGGTCCATATATCAATTTCCTGTTAGAAATTTTCTCGTGGCACGCCTGCTTCTGTTACCGGAGAGTTTCTCGGCTCGTATGCTTCCTCTACGCCGTAAAATTGATCGCTTTGTGTGCCGACACCGAGTTCGGTGATATTGGGTCCAACCTGTTTATTCCCCTGAATAAAGTTGTCTCGGAGTCTACCACCATCATAGACTGCCCAACCGACGTTCATTGTTATATTATTGGAAATTATCTCCGGTGAGGAGGTGGAATAGCAGGCAATAGCATTCTCGTAATTGGCGCGGAGAATGTTATATTGAATGCGCGGGCGGGAATCGTCTTCGCAGATAATACCGTAATTGTTAGCCGTGAATTCGTTGTATTCTACATCTGGCGACGCGCTTCCTTGGAACCGGGAACCTGTGCCGTTCCGGTTGAACTCGTTATTGGTAATAGTGGGATTCGTACTCTCAGAAAGGACTCCCGTTTTGTTTTCGCTGAGCAGACACCTTTCGATTTGGACCGCGTCTGTTCGTGCTGTGATACCAACACTCGCATGTTGGATGCGGCAGTATGTTAAGCGGCTGTTCGGACTTCCCGATTCGATCTGGATTCCTGCCCAATCCCCTGCTTTTGGGGGATCCGCTGCGACGGTTTTCTGGGGTTTGGGGTTGGTATATCCATCCGCCCCTGTTGTAAAGCCGGTCGCTATTGGATCAGGCGTTGTATTTACTTCGGGTGCTTGTTGGCGTTCACGCATTCTCCCTAAGGAACCAAAGACGATCATTCTGTCCGGTGATCCTTCTGCATAAAGTTCGCCATGCACGATGATCTGGCTCGGTGTATCTGTCGGTTCAAAACCGACAATGGTTCCTGATCGGATCGTCAGCGTGATGCCTTCTGGCACAACGAGCGTGTCAGTGATATAGATACGTCCGTCCCAGACTTCGTCCTCTGTGAGTTCACCAGATTTCTCTATGATTTCTGAACCGGTGTCGCCGATATCGACGTTGAAGGTCTCGCCTTGGCAGCCACAGTAGAATACGGTTAAGGCACAGATAAGCGGAATTATAGATTTGTAGGACATAAGTTGCCGATAGTGTTGTGTGATGGTTGGTATTTTCATATTATATTTTTACCATAGATGTGGCTTTATGTCAAGTAGGAAAGAAAACATAGCCATTCAGCTCTTCCACAATTTGGGTTTTCAATCATGGGTTCTTTCTTGTAGAAACGAATTCCTGATCGTGACGTTTACTAACAACTGACGACTTCTCAAAAAAAGTTTGACATCAGCCGTTAAATTTGCTATAATTGTATAGTTAGGAACTGATCTATCGTTGTGCAACTTTAGTGCTCAGGAATTAAAAAAGGACGCAGGGACAATGTTTGAAAGTTTAGGTGATCGCTTACAAAGCACCCTGAAAAAAATCAAAGGGCAGGGGAAACTCACGGAGAGCAATATCTCTGATACGCTGCGTGAGGTGCGGCGCGCTTTTCTCGAAGCGGACGTTAACTATAAAGTCACGCGTGAGTTTATTGATCGAATTAAGGAACGTGCCCTTGGTCAAGAGGTGCTGGGGAGCCTTACGCCTGAGCTACAGATCGCCCAGATCATTGGTGAAGAACTCACCCAATTGATGGGTAGCAAGGCAGAAAAGATTAACATTGCGCCGAGTGGCCCAACAGTGGTATTGCTTGCTGGGTTGCAAGGTGCCGGTAAAACGACGGTCGCGGCGAAATTGGCACTGAGGTTCCGTAAAGACGGACGTAAACCGCTGCTCGTTGCTGCTGATGTCTATCGTCCAGCTGCCATTAAGCAGCTCCAAGTCCTCGGTGAACAGACTGATACACCGGTGTTTTCCATGGGAACGGATGTTTCTCCAGTTGACATCGCGGCGGCATCTGTCGATGAGGCTTTGGCGCACGGACATAACTGCGTTATTATTGATACCGCCGGTCGTTTGCACATTGATGACACATTGATGGGTGAGCTGCGGCAAATCAAGGAGCGAGTTGAACCTTCTGAAATCCTGTTGATTGTTGATGCGATGACAGGGCAGGATGCAGTAAATGTTGCTGAGAATTTCAACAATGATTTGGAGATTGACGGCGTTATCCTCACCAAAATGGATGGGGATGCTCGCGGTGGTGCAGCACTTTCGATTCGGTACATCACACAGAAACCGATTAAGTTCATCGGGGTCGGTGAGAAGATTGAGGCAGCCGCATTAGAGGAGTTCCACCCGGAACGGATGTCTTCGCGCATCCTCGGACAGGGTGATTTCCAAACGTTGCTTGAAAAAGCGGAAGAAGTTTTCAGCGAAGATCAGGCGAAAGAACTTGAACGTAAACTTACAGAGCAAAAAGGGTTAGATTTTGACGATTTCCTCACGCAACTGGAGCAGCTCAAAAATATGGGGCCCTTAGATCAATTGATGGATCTGATGCCCTTTAAGAATCAGTTGCCCGTCAAAAACCTGACACCGGATGAGAGCCATTTGCAAACGGCAAAGGCGATCATTCATTCAATGACACTTGAGGAACGAAAGAACCCTCGGTTATTAGATAGGAGTCGGAAGCTCCGCATTTCCAAAGGTAGCGGGACGACGGTGAATCAGATAAATATGCTGGTTTCTCAACTCCAGATGATGAATCGTATGTTGAACCAGCAGGCGGCGATGGCAATGCCGCAAATGGGGCAGAAAATGGGTGCACTTCCTCGTCCGAAACGGAAGGCAGCGAGAAAACCCCGAAAACGGAAACGCCGCAGATAGCGATAGGTGAGTCCTTAGGAACTCGCCTTTTTTATAAACGCGGCATGAATGCCATTAGGAGGTATTTTTTGGCAGTTAGAATTAGATTACAACGACACGGTAGAAAAAAACGTCCGTTTTATCGACTCGTCGCGGCTGATGCACGTGCCCAAAGGGATGGCGTGTTTTTAGAACGCCTCGGTCATTACAATCCTATGACGGAACCGGCAGATGTTTTCATTGATGAAGAGAAAACCTTAAAATGGTTGAGACAGGGTGCACAACCCTCCGATACCGCAAAGCGTCTACTCAGTAAAAATGGAATTTTGATGAAATTCGAGTACGAAAAATTGGGAAAACCGATGCCGGACCAAGAAGGCGTAGAACAGGACGCGGAAACAGACGACCCGAAACCTACCGAGGCAAAAGAGACGGAACCTGAAACGGAAACAGGTGATTCTGAAGAGACCGAGACACAAGAAGAAGCATCTGAATCCGCTGAAGAGGAAGAATAGCATCTGCTTCTATAGGGCCCGAAAACGCAAGCACCGGATATATCTACTGAAATCCGAAAGTCAACTATGTTCAAAGAATTGATTGAATACATCGTTAAATCTCTCGTCGATCATCCCGACCAAGTGGTGGTTAAAGAAGTCACTGGCGAAACGGTCGTTATTGTTGAGTTGACTGTCATGGAGGAGGACCTGGGGAAGATCATCGGTAGATATGGGCGGACGCTTAAAGCAATAAGAAGCGTCCTCTATACTGCGGGCTTGCAAGCGAATAAAAAGGTTATTCTTGAACTGATTGAACACCCCAGGGCAGATGAGTAGATTGGAGAATAGCAGTCAGAAAAGACGTGTTTTGCTTGGGTGTTTCCCCAGAACTATCATATCCCTCTTTAACTGATGGCTGATGGTCTCCGAAAGCCAGTAAAGATGAAAATTGATGTTCTTGCCCTGTTTCCAGAGATAATCGCACCGGCATTAGAGACAGGCATCCTCAAGCGCGTTCAGAACACTGATAAACTCACCGTCAATCTCCATAATCTACGAGATTGGGCAACCGACAAACATAAATCCGTTGATGATTATCCTTATGGCGGTGGCGCCGGGATGATTCTGAAACCGGAGCCTATTTTTGCAGCGATTGCCGCGTTGAATCCAGAGGTAAATGCGCACGTTATCTACCTGACCCCACAAGGTGTCCCTTTGACCCAGGGCTTGGCGGAATCGCTCTCCTTGGAAACGCATCTCATTCTTTTATGTGGGCGTTACAAAGGTGTGGATGAACGAGTGCGTGACCAATTGGTGAAAACTGAAATCTCTATCGGAGATTATGTGTTGAGCGGAGGGGAAATCGCTGCCCTCGTTTTGATTGATGCGATTGGTCGTGTCCTTCCGGGTGCCCTCGGCGATTATGAATCCGCACATGTTGATTCGTTCAGTCATGAATTGTTGGACCATCCACACTATACTCGACCCGCTGAATTCGCTGGGATGGGTGTCCCTGAAGTGCTTCTGAGTGGACATCATGAGAATATAGAGAAGTGGCGGTATGCGGAGGCACTCAAACGCACCGCAAAGCACCGTCCAGATCTACTACAGAACATGGAACTGAGCGAGGAAGATATTGAAATTCTCAGAACGGCAGGGTTGGTGGAGTAAACTAAAAATTTTTTAGGGCTTGTAAATTTATATCAAGTGTATAGCAGAATTTATATTATTTTAACCCAAGTTGCTACTAACAAGTTTCGCACATTCCAGAAAGGGTTTACGTCTCTTTCCCCACCCCGTAGGGGCGATGAACTTCGGAAAGCGGGCGAGTCTGTTGAGGAGGTTTTGTCTCTTTCTTCACCCCGTAGGGGCGATGAACTTCGGAAAGCGGGCGAGTCTGTTGAGGAGGTTTTGTCTCTTTCTTCACCCCGTAGGGGTGATATGTCTATAGAAACGGTGTATTTAAGGGACCGCACTCCGTAGGAGTGCTATTGCTTCGCAGTGAGATTAAATAGGTGGCAACTTGCGTTATATTAAGGAGGAATAATAAGATGAACTTAATTGAATCTGTTGAAAATCAATATATGAAGAGCGACATTCCTGAGTTTGGACCTGGAGATATTGTCAAGGTGAACACCCGTATCCGAGAAGGACAGAAGGAACGAATTCAGGCTTACGAGGGAACCGTGATTCGTCGTCACCATGGTGGATTGAAAGAAACGTTTACGGTTCGACGCGTTGCTTTCGGTGCTGGAAGTGAAAGGACGTTCCCGCTCCATTCGCCCAATATTGAGAGCATTCAGGTTGTTCGTTACGGTGCTGTTCGGCGCGCGAAATTGTATTACTTGCGTGAACGCACTGGCAGATCCGCACGCGTTAAAGAACGTAGAAGATAACCTGATGGAGATGAATGTTTTTGAGCTCGCTTGCCAACGCAGCGGCTACAAACGGATTGCAGGCATTGACGAGGCGGGCAGAGGTGCTCTGGCAGGTCCCGTCATTGCCGCTGCAGTCATCTTACCGATTCGTTGCGACATTAAAGGCTTGAAAGATTCAAAGCAGTTGTCTCCGAAGCAACGTGCCCGCCTATTTGACGAAATCCACGACGTTGCTGTGTCCGTAGGTGTCGGTGCCGCGGATCATCAAATTATTGATCGTTCAAATATCCTTGAGGCGACGCTGTTAGCGATGCAGGAAGCGGTTGAAAAACTAACCCCACAACCCGATTATCTGCTCGTTGACGGCTTGAATTTACCCGCAACGGATATTGCGGGCGAAGCAATTCCGAAAGGCGATAGCCGAAGTTATTCTATCGCGGCAGCCTCTATTATCGCCAAAACTACCCGCGACCGGCTTATGGTTGAAGCGGATCGTAGTTATCCGAACTACGGATTCCCGAAACACAAAGGCTACCCCACCTCACAACATCGACAAGCAATCGCCCGATTTGGTGTGTCTGAGATTCATCGTCACACCTTTAAACTCCTTCCAGATGATTAAACCCGCTTATCGAACTCCAAGTTAGAACGCCCGATTTCCCTCGCTCATCTAATCAATAGAAACGTTTGCGAATGCTACAAAAATCGATTTTTTTGATTTTTTTTCAGATTATGCACCCTTTTCACCTCAAAATTGTATCATTAACAATCAAGCGGTCAGGTAACGTTTTAAATTTAACAGTTTCAGTTTACTGGCTGTTGTATATTTCGTTTTCGACCAGACTGATAAGTGAGTGGATCCATATATCGTGAAATTATGACAGGAGAAATAGGGAGTTGCCGTCGAGGTAGGTTGATGCTGACACATAAATCACTTCGACTGTAGCACACAAGAAGGAATGCAATCATGAAACGCCATCTGTTTTTGCTACGAGAAGTTTGTCTGGGGTTGTTTATCGGATTTTTGTATTCAACCGCGCTTGTTTGTGTTACGCTGCTTGTATGCGTGGTTTTGATAATAGGTTGTGGTCCCGCTCCTAAAGGGCAGTATCACGTTCCTGAAACGGCGATTGCTGCTGCAAAAACAGCACCGAAGCAATCAATGGAGACTGAGAAGCGTTTACCAGATGCTGCTTCAGTTGATGTGCGAGAGCTGCCTTACGTCAGAAACGTTTTTAAAGAATCCCCACGCATAAGTCAAGGTGGACTTGATGATTTTTATGCGACGACCCGCGGTACAACGCAGCATATTGCGATTGTCTCTAACATTTCGTTTGATGTTTTGAAAGCATTTATTGCAGAAGGATGGGTTCCTATTGTAATGGTTCCATTGCAGGGGCGGAGTCCGGAAATTTTGCCCTTCTCTGCTTACAACGATCTAATAAGTGAAGTCTTTCTCCAAAACCCTGTTGACTTTGGTGAACGTCGGGTGAGTTATAAGGATTTTGAGATATATTGGGCGGCGAGTTCTCGGAACAAATGTGTCTTAATCACACCGCAGCGGCTCACAGAGGCAAGCGTTCGGGAAGTGTTGGGGAAATATTTATCTGCAGAAGCGTTCCAGCGGATACACGTAAGAAGTCGCTAAAGCACAATCTAATCCAATTAGTATTCTTAAGTCGAATTCACGCTGAGTTCAGGTGAATGTAAACACAGTTCCATTGTCTGCTAACGTTAATCATGGAGAATTCTGATGGTAGAAAACGATGTTCAACTGATTCATAGGATTTTGGATGGTGACGACGAGGCGTTCAGCATCTTAGTCCGAAAATACCAGAAGAGCGTTCATGCCCTCGCGTGGCGGAAGATTGGGGATTTTCATTTCGCTGAAGAGATTGCCCAAGACACCTTCCTCCAGGTACACAAGAACCTCGCCACACTAAGGAATCGTAATCAGTTTGCCGGATGGCTTTATGTGATCGCAAATCGGCTCTGTATTAAGTGGATCCAAAAGAATAAACCTACGATGCAATCACTGGAGAATACATTTGTGGATGAAGTGGAGAAAGCCTCTTATGACCGTTACGTTTCAGAACAACGTGAGACGGAAGCAACCGAGCACCGCCATGCAATCGTTAGAAAACTGCTGGAAAAGCTGCCGGAGAGTGAGCGCACAGTGGTGACGCTCTATTATTTGAGCGAAATGACAGCAAAAGAGATAGGCAACTTCTTAGGTGTTTCAGTGAATACAATTAAGAGTCGGCTGCGACGGGCGCGAGAACGTTTAAAGAATGACGAACCGATGATCCGCGAAATACTTGGAGGCGTACAACTCTCTACTAACTTCACCGAGAATATCATGCGACAAGTCGCTGACACGAAGCCGACACCGCCTTCATCCGGGAAACATGTGCTCCCTTGGGCAGCTTTTGGGACAGCTACTTTATTAGTTATGTTGCTGTTTGGTGTAAGCAGTCAGCACATTGTCCCTTTTCAGAAACCGTATAGTTTCGAGGCGCAATCTGAACCTACAATTGAAATCGTTGAAACACCTATTGTGCTTGATATCGTGTCGAAACCGGCAGTCCGAAATCGGATTGGACGTGCTGCTCCGGGTAGAAACAATAGCACTGGCTTACAAGTTTCCGAGACGACTTTAGCATCTGATCCATCCGGGGATCCCAAAAAATTTTCTACTTCGCAATGGAGCCAAATGAATGGACTCCAAGGGGGTGCCGACATCAATCTCTCTGCTACATCCGGAGGAGATCTCTATGCTGTGGCATCAACAGGTATTTACAGATTGGCAGCGGACGGAACTGCATGGACGCTTATCAACACAAGTGTCCCCACATGGTCGTACGTGCCTATTACGGAGCATAGTGGAACCCTCTATCTCGCTTCTTACAAATTGTTTACTTCAACTGATCGTGGTGAGACGTGGAATCCATTTGGTGATTTCTTACCGAAAGGATATACTACTGGACTTGCCATTACAGATGAGGTGCAGGCGCACAATCTACAAGCGCAGACCACAATGTATGTTGCCCTTCTGGATAAAGGTATTTTCCGGTCTATGGATGCTGGTAAACAGTGGAACTCTTTTAACGATGGATTGACGGGCAAAAGAATTTATGCATTGGCTGCAATTGGCAGGACGGTGTTCGTTGGTACAAATCAGGGACTCTACCGTCTCAATTCAGGTGTTTGGGAGCAACTGCCTGTGGATGCGTCCGAAGCTATCCATTCCTTAGAAGTCTATGGAAACGATCTCTATGTTAGGACGGGGCCCGACCTTTTTAAAAGGACAAAAACCGTAAAGGAAATAATGCGCGACAACAACGCAAGTTCAAACAGAATTTTCCACTCCTCTGACTTAGGAGCGTCGTGGACTGATATAACGCCCGAAGATGGATCCACGTTTGTGCGGACACCAACTGGTATAAGGCTTTTGGCGCGAGGTGCCAGTGGGCTTCACTCAGCGGAGGGGAGACGAAGTTTGGAGAATCCTGAATTTGACATCAATTCTTTTGCACCAAATTATTTTCCAACTTTAGCAATGGATGAAAAGACCTTTTACAGATCAGGGATATTCGGTGTTCATCGTACAACCGATGATGGAAACTCGTGGCATCCATTTATGAAAGGGATGGTGGGAACTATGACGCTCGATTTGGTTGTGTTCAACAATCAACTCTATGTGCATACCAGCGATGGGATTTATCGATCAACCGACAGGGGTGCGTCATGGGAGAGTATTTACGGTGGTTTGCTTCCGTATTCAAAGTTAACCATTTCTAATAATGTTCTCTATGTAATTATAAGTGAAAGGGCAAACTTGCGTGTTCTCCGTTTATCTACAGATGGGGGCGAGCTTATACCGGTTCAAGAAATACCTGATTTTGATGGCGAAACACTTGTCCTTGAGTTTTGGACGGAGGCACAGTTTGAAGAATTGAAACAAGCGGACTTAGCAGCGGGCCGTCAGGTAATTGATAATGTACCCGCTACACTGTACCTTCTTGACAAATATGGTGGAGTTGGTGGGTTTGCCATCAGTGGTGATACATTCTATGTAGAATACTTACGGCGACTTTTCAAATGGAAACCCGGTGATTCAGAATGGACAAATACTGGACTGGTAGATACGGGTAAACAGCCTGATAGCGAATTGGATAAAGAATTCAAGTTAGCGGTTTCAGATGAAACCGTCTATGTTGGGAAACGGGATGGCAGACTGTTTCAATCGTTTGATGGTGGGGACAGTTGGAGGGACATTACGTCGAGCCTTCCACTTCGCTTCGACCATTTCAAGGAGATAGTCTTTGCAGATTCAACGGTTTACGTCGCAACGGATAACGGAGTCCTTGCATCACAAACTGGCACGCATTGGCACGTGGTAACCAATAAAATAGGAGCGCATGTCGCCATAGACAGATTCACTATGAATGGCACCACATTTTATGGCGTTGGTGATACGGGTGTCTACCGATTAGGTGATCGTAGCAGATGGCATAAAATTTCTCCGGGCGTTTCGGATGAAGCTGCCGCTCTTGTTACCAGTAACGATAATGCTACGCGGTTACCTTGGGAATTCGACGCATCTGAGACGGATAGGGTTGTTTCTCTTGTTGGTGGTACTGATAGGCTATACGTCGCTACCTACCAACTTGGACTCTTTCAAATCTTGCTTGAAGAAGAATAGATAAACACCGCATTGATAAGAAAGGAGCGGAATTATGAAATCGGCATTGCTTAACCAACTTACACGTCTGTGCTGTTGGACGCGATTGAATATAATGAGGCACGATGAAATTTCAATTATTAAAACGGGTTGCTTCTGGACTTTGCGAAGGGGTGAAAAAATGAGAATCCTATTGGGACTATTGACTTTACGAAATAAGCTGCAAAAAGGATTCATTGTTTTTATATTTTTGAGCACCTTAGTATTGGTAAGTGTAACACGGTGCGCTGAGGCTCAAATCGCCTTTATGTCTGGCAGTCTTAAAAATCCAGAAATTTATGCGATGACTTCTGACGGTAAAAATGTTAAACAGCTTACCAACCACGAGTTATACGACGCGGAACCGACTTGGTCTCCGGATGGAAAACAGATCGCCTTCACATCAGAACGAGAGGGATTCTTCTTTCAAATCTATGTAATGACCGTAGGCGGAGGGAAACCGATTCAGCTAACCCAACATCCGGCTGATCACGGTGTTCCCGCGTGGTCACCAGATGGGAAACAGATCGCCTTCACATCAGAGCGGGATGGGAACGTAGAAATTTATGTGATGAACACCGACGGTACGAACCAAATACGGATCACCAACCATCCAGGTTTAGACAGCCAACCCGCGTGGTCGCCAGATGGGAAACAATTTGCATTTGAATCCACTCGTATCTCTGGATCGGACATCTTTATTATGAATACTGATGGGACCAACGTAACACGCGTCACTGACTCGCGGTTTTGGGACACACAACCCGCGTGGTCGCCAGATGGCACACAGATTGCATTTGCGTCTTACCGCAACAAAATCTTTGATGTGTATATCATAAATATAGATGGCACAGATGAGAGGAATCTGACGAATAGCAAATCCCGTGACCAACATCCGACATGGTCGCCAGATGGCACACAGATTGCTTATTCATCAGAGTGGCAGAAGCTTTACGGTATATACGTGATGAATGCTGATGGTAATGGGAGTATTCCTGTTGTTGAAGACTTACAACTGGCTCTGACACCGGCTTGGTCCCCAAAACCTTTATCTGTTTCGTCCAACGGAAAATTGCTAACCTTGTGGGGAACCCTCAAAAGGGAACAGTAGTGATGTTTCAAATTATGTGTTTATAGTAAAATCCGAAAATAAGTTTACAGTTCGTTACGGACAAGCACCCCACCGCCGCTGGCGAGGATTGTATCCTCGCCATTGTGTGGTGTATAGGTAATTACAGAATCTACTATAAAAGGAGAATAGAAGACGTAAATGGATCGTTCACGTTTGAACATCGCAAAGATTGGTGAGTCGTTGGCAGCGAAGCATCTCAAGGCGCGTGGATGTAAAATCCTTGTGCAGAACTATCGCGCCGGACGCGGTGAGATAGATATCATCGTACGGGATGGCGAATTTATCGTTTTTGTGGAAGTGAAAACGCGGCGGAGCCTCAGATTCGGCTTGCCGCAAGAGGCCGTAACCATCCAGAAACAGCGACAGATCTCCAAGATTGCTTTGGCATATCTGCAATCTCACAATCTCTTAGACACGCCGTGCCGTTTTGATGTTATTGCCATTCACCTGTCCCCGCAGCTGGAGTTGTTAAAACTTGAGCAGATCGAGAGTGCCTTCGCTTTTCAAGCCAAAACCGGATTTTGAGCTGTTCTCTGTAAGTTTCAGTGTAGGTTGGAAAGAGATTAAAAAAGTAATGAACAGTTCTGAATAGGAAACCCACTATGAGATGTAAACTAACACTGATTCTGGAAGAACAACCAGAAGGTGGATTCACAATAACTTGTCAAGAATTACCCGAATTGATTACAGAATGCGACTCTTTAGACGATATTAAAGAGATCGTCACTGATGCGTTTCATGCTATTGTTGAACTTTATGATCACCAACAACGGTCTTTGCCTGAAGAGATTCAGATTTTAGACGACAATACGATTGACTATCAAACATTTCTTGACAGTTAATCTGATAAAGGCAGCAGACGCACCACTGCTATCTTTTGTTTTACTTCACTACATTAACTGTGGATTTCAGTGCTTCACAGGTCAGGGAACCGTAAAATCCGTTTCGCATTTCCGCCCATGATGTCTGCCAGTTCCGCTTCAGATATATCTGGTAGTAATTCTTCTATCACTGTCGTCAGTTTCCCATACCCCGGTTCTTCCAATATCCATGGAAAATCGGTTGCCCACATCAACCGTTTTGCCCCAAAGCCACTCAGAAGCCCCCGGTGCCATCCCGCCAAATCTTTATAGGGGAATTCTTCGCTACTAAAAGCGTACTGACCGGAGAGATGCACATTAACATTCTCAAAGCGGGCGAGTCGATAGGTGGTGTGCATAGTGAGGTTATAACCTGTCACCTGTATCTGAGGTCTCCCGAATTCGTCCCAGCTGAATTTGCCTTTTCCGGGGCACACGGCGAGATGGTTTAGCACAACACGCACTTGTGGGAATTCTTGTATCAGGTATGGCAGGAGGTGTGCATTGATGGCATTCGGATAGAGCCATAGCACATAATCGCGTTCGGCAGCGCACTTCCAGATCGGATACGCAGCGAACTCGCGAACATCCATCTTCGCAAAAATATCACGCGGTCCCCCAAATGTAGAAAATCGGAACCCGATAATCCCAGTGTTATCTGTGAGTTCCGCCATGTGGTCAGCAGGGTTCGGATGTCCCTCTGGTACCAATCCGATCCCTAAAAACCGATTCGGATACGCTTTAAGACAACGTAGTAAGTAACGATGGTTCTCTATACTCGCGCCTGCCATCTGGACAAGGACTGCCTGATCAATCTGGTGTTTCTCCATTTCGCCTAACAGCTTTTCGACAGGTTCTTCCCGTTCTGCGGGCCAAACGTCTGATGTCTCCCGCGGAAACTCGGCGGAGGCTTTTGTGAATACGTGCAGATGTGCATCGATTCGTGGCATTAGGATAACCCTCCTTTGATTAGCCGTCCAAACTAAACAGTTTGCGGCGTTCCGGAGTCTGGCAGTATTCCGAGATAGATGCATACTGTTGCGGTCCAATACGTCCGGGTGTTCGTTTTTCGTAAATTAGGATAATGGATTTACGCGGTGTATCAGAATGATTGTCCATCGAAACGTGCCAGCCGCACGAATTGAACATAATCGCTGTGCCTGCTTTACCCGGAAAGGTTTTGTGTCCCGTCATACTCTCTTGCCGCATCGGACGCGTGTACGGACCGGAATCCCGTTTATGACTGCCCGGCACAAAGCCGAATTCCCCACCTCCCTGTTCGACATCGTTAACGTAGATTTGTACCTTGATGTGGAGTGGATTGTCATATCCCACATCGGGATGCCAGCCGGTATAGCTCACGGGCCACGGTGCCACCGTCCGAACCTGTGGTCCCAACAAAATCAGGTCGTGATCTGTGAACTCCATCAACGCACCGTAGTAGCTTGGATAGTCAATAATATCAATGAAGATAGGGTCCTTTTCAAGCGGATTTGGGATGTCATAGAAGGTTGCGACGGATTCCCCTGCTTCGACTCTGTCTAGCCATTCTTCCTTGCATGCGTCTGCCCAATGGTCGAAAGCGGTTTGGAGTCGTTTGAGGTCTTCCCCTTGGATTGCGTTTTCAAAGACGAGATACCCTTCTTCTTCCCACTGTTTCTTTTCTGTCGGTGTTGGTAGAATCATGATTTCCCTCTCTTGACGTATTAAGGTGATGTGAGCAGGCGACAACGGCAGCCTGCGGCTCTTAAAAGAAAAACGTTATAGGCCCAAAAACTATCTTTGTACGCTTTGCGCCAAATTAAGAAACGCGGCCCCTGCCCGCGATTTTCCAGATTGCCTCAATTTTATCGCCTCGTATACCTACCAGTTCATCGTGGAGGTTACTCGTCATCCCTTGGTGTAGCGGGATAACGGAGAGTTGCTCCCCAACCTTAAATCGGTGTGAGCATTCACTGACATCGACGTGTCCGTGTTCGACCGACATTCCATAAATCTTCGCGTCCGGATGTTCGACGATATGCCCATAAGGCGTTGGCGGATAACTGGCGAAAGTCTTCATCCCGCCATCAATGATAACCCGTTCCGGTGTAGGCGTGCTAACAACGGTTACCATAACCCGCAACACACACCTTTCAGGTGTTAGCATTTCTGAACCCCCGATTCGGGTCATACCTTCGTAGACATAAGAACCGCTACGGGTCTCTGTACAGCCGATCTCTTTCGATGCCGCCTCCGAACCTGTGCCACCACCACTGATGATGTTTACAGGGGTCCCGTCGCTTGAGAGCCGGTCAAGCGTTTCTTCAATAAACGGCTTCGCTCGGATGTTGCTCGGATATGTCATCACACCTTGGAAGTCAATGCCTCGCATTTTCATGATCTGCTGTGCAAGGCGTTGGGCTTCTTGGGGGGACTGCACACCGCAGCGTCCGCTGCCAGTATCGAGTTCCACGATAACAGGCACAACACAACTGTCAGCGGTTGCTTGTTCGGAGATACCGATTGCTGTCTCTTCCGAATCGAGGGCGACGATAACCTTGGCACGTTTTGTAAGTGCTGTCAATCGCTTCAGTTTCGGTTTTCCGACGATGTTATACGGAACAAGGATGTCGTCAACCCCGGCATCCACCATCACCTCTGCTTCGCCTAACTTCTGGCAAGTGATACCTTCGGAACCGGCGGCGACCTGTAATTTAGCGATTTCTGGCACCTTATGCGTTTTGGTATGAACACGCAGCGGAATGCCGAGTTGATCGCAGTGTCTTGCCATCCCGTTGATGTTTCGCTCAAGCACATCCAGATCTGCAACAAGGGTCGGTGTGTCGAAGTCAGTGATGTTCATAGTTTCCTCGTGATGTAGACTATGGATTTCTACGCTTAATTTACCCTTTGTGCATTTTTCTGTCAAGCGGTCAGTTACGATTGTTTGTCCTTGAACTTTTCTCAGAAATGGATATAATAGGCATACTTTGCAAGCGCACACACCGTTTGTGGTTTGAGCATGATTTTCTCAAGGAGTATTTAATAAATTGAAACGATTAATTGTAGGAATAACCGGCGCGAGTGCGGGGGTATATGGCGTTCGTCTGCTTGAGGTGCTCACGAAGCACGAGGATATAGAGGTCCATCTAACGATTTCTTCATCTGGGGCGCGCGCCTTGTCGGAGGAACTTCAGATTGAAGTTGACCTTGACGATTTCAAGTTAGAATCACTCATCGGTATCTCCTCACCGCGCCTTGTTTACCACCACGAATCAGACATCGCCGCGCCGATTGCCAGCGGCTCTTTCCGAACTGAAGGGATGATTGTAGTCCCTTGTAGTATGGGGAGCGTTGCTTCCATTGCCGGGGGCATATCGCGCAACCTTATCCAACGTGCTGCGGATGTGTGTATCAAGGAGAATCGCAAACTCGTGCTTGTCCCGCGCGAAACGCCCTTAAGTTCGATTCATTTGGAGAACATGCTCAAGTTGTCGCGTATGGGAGTTTGTGTGTTGCCAGCGATGCCCGGGTTCTATCACTACCCAAAAAACGTGGACGATCTACTCAACTTCATTGTCACAAAAATCTTAGATCAGTTTGGCATAGATACGAAGCTTATTCAAAGGTGGAAAGAATAGTTTTTTTAATTAGAACTTACGCAGAGAGCGAATATTCGGAGGAAAGGATGGGGTTGTCAATCTTCCGATTCTACAAAGAAAGGAAAGAATTTTGCGTAAGTCCTATTCCTTTTAGGTATAGACCTCTATTTCTGTTCTACCCGACTGTGATGTCTATACCACAGCCACCACAGCAGTGCTGGAATAAGGTTTAGTCCTGCCATTCCCCATAAGATAGTCTCTACCTGAAACTGGTCTAATAGCGCACCGATAATCAGTGAACTGGCACCACCCATGAGTGTAAAAAGTGCGAACTCAGTGCCGAAGATGCGTCCGCGAATCTCGTTCGGGGCGCGTTGGAGCAGCAATTGCGTTGAAAACACCCATGCGATGCCACCGCCGATGCTCCTGATAAGTCCACCAAAAAGCACAGTTCCAAAATCAAAAAGGGGCGCGATAACGGCTATTCCGATCGCCGCGATCAGGTAGCCCCAACTAATGCTTATCCTCAGTGGTTTGTCTCGATCCCCGGTCCAACGCCGAGCAAGAATCGGTCCGATGCCACTGCCGATGCCGTTCATACAGTACATCGCTCCTAAACTGAGCGCGCCACCGACCCCGATAACAAAATAATTTTTGGCGATTTCAACCAGTATGACCTGAATGCCGGTAGACATTAGAAGGGATATCGCTGCCTTATGCATCGCTATGAAGAGGATATCGGGGTGCTGCAGCATATAGCGCAACGCTGTTACCTTCGCACGTCCTGGCGTTCCTGACGTTTCGGACGATGTTCGCGGCAGTCTAATCTTAAGCAGGAGTCCTCCGGAAATAGCAAAGGTGAATCCGTCAATAACGAAGGCAGTCTGGCTCCCAAAAAGCCCCGTTGTTAAACCACCAATGGCGGCACCGACAGCAAGCATAACCGACCATGTCGCGGCACCGAGCGTATTAGCAGTGCCGAGTTCTTGTGGGGAGGTAATGTCTGGTAGGATCGCGCTCCGTGCGGGACTGAAGAAACCGCTTACGCCGAACAGAAGCACCGTGAGGGTGTAAAGTAACCAGATATCGTTTGCGTCTTGGACGAAGAGAAACCCAAGAACGACAACGGCACGCACGAGATCGGTGATGATTAACAGATGTTTCCGATTGTAGCGGTCGGCACATATCCCTGCGAGGGGAGCGACGGCAAATGGTGCCAACATCCGAATTGTAAACAGAACACCCACTGCCAGACCAGATCCCGTCAACTCAGCAATCAATATCGCAGAGGCGATAAGGTTAAACCAATCTCCAAGCAGGCTGACCACCTGTCCACCCCAGAGCCAGCGGAAGTTCGGATTCTGTCGCATGAGTTGAAGATAGCCGACCGATTTTCCAGTATAACTGGTCGGTTCATTGGTTTCCCGCTGGCGATCTACCGTGGACTTTATTGGGGTGCGTTCCTGTTTAGACAATTACAAACCCCAGCGTTCGTTGATCGGTTTCTGATAAACTTCAATATTTCCTGCTACGACCTCCTCGTAATCTACCGCCTGCCCACAAGCATTAGATTCATATATCGCTTCACAAATCGATTTCGCACGGAGCCCGACCTCAGCATCGAGTTCGGCTGGACGGTTGTTTGCTATAGCATCCACGAAATCGTAGCATTCGAGCACTACACCGTCGGTGAAGTTGTGTGGGAAAAGCCGCGCTGCCTCTTCGTCTGAGAGACTTGCCATATATTCCTGAATAAGGCTTTCCATGCTATGGTGGGTCCCATCTTTGAGGATGACTTCGGCACCATCGAAGGGACCGTGGAAGATATCGCCATCATCGAGCAGGCAGCCCTCGCTACCGTGGTAAACGACATGATGGAAGCCGTGTCCAACCGCTGCCCATGTACAGGTCCAGAGTCCGATGACACCGTTTTTGAAGTTGATGGTTGCTACCCAAGTATCCTCTTGCTCGTTCTTGACGAGTTCTCCTGCTTTGGTAACTTGCAAATCCTCAAATTGGCAGACGCGTCCGTACACAGTGCTCGGATCACCAAAGAGGTAGCGGATGGTATCACAATAGTGCGCCCCGGAATCCATCACCATACCGCCGCCACCGAGCGTTAGGTCGAGTCGCCAATGCCATTGACTTTGCGGATCTGGTGCCCGATAACTGGCGTGTTGTGCGGAAAACATCCGTAAATCTCCGAGCATCTGTTTTTCGTTCATTAACCATTCCGCTGTCCGTCGACTCGGCATCCGACGAATGTTTTCGGCGGTTGCCGCGATTTTGTTATTCGCTTTCGCTGCTGCGATAATCGCGTGGCTCGCTTTGACGGTAACGCCCATCGGTTTTTCTACCATCACGTTCACGCCGTTGTTGAGGCACTTTATCGCGTTGATATGGTGGTGCGCGTGCGAAGTGCAGATGTCTACCCCGTCTAAGTCCGCTGTTGCGAGCATCGTATCGGTGTCATCGAACACCGCGGGTTTTTTACCTGTCACATCCTTAACTCGGTTCGCGAAGTCGTCTGCGCGTTCTTTGACTTCGTCGCACATTGCGACGAGTTCCACTTTTCCGGGTTCTGTTTGATGTATTGTGAGATAAGCGTTGAGATGTCCGTTTGCCATCCCACCGCATCCGATAATTGCAATCTGAACCGCCATGATTTACCCCTCTTTGGTAAAAGTGTGTGATATGGTATATTAGCATAGATGTGTTTTTTTAGCAAATGAAGGCACTTTTTTACTTTTTTAGGAACTCTGGTGGTGCCTTCTATACACCGCTAACGACTGGAAAGCATATCGCAGCATCTCTAATTTAATTTGACAAAGCGGCTTCTATTGTATAATATATATCCGTTTTTTAGTTGGGTGATTTCATTTCTTGGGGCACGATGTCAACTTAACTTACTTTGAAGGTGCTAAGTTGAGAATTCCATTATTAAACCTATTTAAAAGATATGATCAGAAGGTGGGGCAGCCCCCCGGAACCCTTGTTTATCTTGGCGAAGAGCCAACAGAACCGGTTACAAATCCTACACCAGAAATTCTCACGCAAATTAATATTTTAAGAAAGGAATTTCTGCTTCTCCGTAGACCGATTCTCCCACTACGGGACGTTATTGACGAGATTCTACATGGGGAAATTCCCGGACTTGATGAAAACACACATCTGTACTTTCGTGACCTTCATGACAATCTAATTCAGGTGATCCAAATGTTAGAGATGATCCGATCAGCTGTTTCAGGGCTGTTTGATGTCTATACTTCAGCAGTTAGCCATCGGATGAATGAAGTGATGAAGGTGTTGACTATCGTCGCTACGTTCTTTATTCCTTTAACGTTCATTGCTGGTATTTATGGAATGAATTTCAAGTTCATGCCTGAGCTTGAAACACAATGGGGATATCCTGTTGTGCTGTTAGTTATGTTAGGTATTGGCATCGGCATGTTTGTCTTCTTCAAGTTCAGAAAGTGGCTCTGAATTTTTACATAGGGTGCTACAGCGGTGTTGTGTTAGTATCTTTTTGTTGATTGTTAAAAAGGAGTTGTGTTATGAAAATTTTAAATCCTATGCTTTACGCGCTACGGCTCGGAGTGCTTCTTTTAGTAGTCTCCCCGCTGCTGATATTCAGTAGTTGCGACGAGTATGAAAGTTGGACAAACGATCCACCCGAAATCAATACGTTCACTGTTCCAAAAGAGGTGCGCTACGGGGAAAGCGTTGAACTTAAAGTCGGTGTTTCCGATCCTGAGAACGACGAATTAACTTACACATGGGAAGTATCTGCTGGAACATTGACTGGAGAAGACGGAGCAGAGGTTCAGTGGATAGCTCCTGAACTCCGTGATTCAGAAATCGCACCGGACCAAACGATTACGGTTCATGTATCCGTTAGAGATAAGGGGGAAGAGACTGTTTCAAAATCTGCCGCAATTATCGTCTATTCAAAATCATACAGAGTCGCTGAGGCACTCAGTGGCGTTTATGAACTCGTCCGGACCCAATTAGCCGGTGAAACAACTGAAGCCTTCGGATCAATGCGACTAACAACAGCAACATTTACCAGAGAATACCAGAGTAACAACGCATTTTTTTTCGGTTCGTATAAATTGATTGAACCCTTTGATGAGAGAAAAGGGACCATCTATTGGTTCTCTGATGGAAGTACCGAACCGATTGTGAGCACTTATACGTGGGACGGTGAATTATTAGTCCTTTTTTGGACGGCCACCTCCACCGGACATATCTACCAAAAACTGAATTAACACTTATGCGTTTTTTGCGCGCTGAGGTTGATAAAATCTATGGATAACGCGCACATTAAAAGGGAGCAGACAGTGAAGATAAATTTACGTTTCAATCTATTGGGACTTTTGATCATTACCTTCATCTTTGGATCGTATATGTCAGGTTTTTGCGCAGAAAATGAGCGGATCACCGCCGAAGTCAATGGTCGTCCGAAAAAGTACGACGTTATTGAAACCAAACGCTACGAGATTGTTGAAGTCGAGGATTCACCCATTACACCGGATGCTCTGAAGTCTGTCGCAGAGCAAGCAGTAGCTGATGCTGAAAAAGACGCAGCGGCGCATCTTAATAGAACTTTGTGGTTTAGTACCGGATGTTTTTTCCCGTTGGTCGGTCCTATTTTCTCGCAGCGCTACCAACCTTTTATGCCTACCGCCCGCGTCCTCGGTAAGTCCCCGCAATATGTTGCTTTCTACTATGATGCCTATAAGGTCAAAACGAAGAAACTTCAGTATAGTTGGGCATTGGCGGGTTGTCTCGTTGGTGCCCCTATAGAGATATATTTAATCACGCTTTTGTACAGGCGCACTCGGGATTAGTCGGTGTGATAGCGCACAAGCGGGAAAAAGAACTGGCAAAACTTAGATGCCTATTTTCCGCAGAGCCTGCCATCACGTTTACCCTATCCACTCGATTAAGCTTGCGCTTAAGTGGCTCTATGACATATAATAGTGAACCATTGACAGAGAAGTGGTATTACAAATATTTATCCATTAGGACTTACGCAGCCCCTCGCTGGCGAGGTTTAAAACCTCGCCAGCGGCGTGTGGGAGGTAAGTAGTTATCAGAAAAGTGCGCAAGTCCTATCCATATTACGTGTGACTTTGTAAGAATGTAACGCCTTGCTTGAAATTTCAACACCGGACGGCTACCTATTTTATTTAAATTTTTTAAACGAAAGGAAAACCGACGATGCTCTCAAGCTCAGGAGAACGATCTGAATCCAGATTTGGCAGCGGTGTTCCGGGCCCCCAACACGGACACGGCTTCGGCACCGCACCTGTATTTCTTGCCTCGATTAGTACGATTCTCGGGGCAATTCTTTTCTTACGATTCGGTTATGCCGTGGCACATGCTGGGCTATGGGGTAGCCTCATGGTGGTCGCACTTGGTCATCTCGTGACTGTTCCCACCGTTCTGGCTGTTTCCGAGATTGCCACGAACCGTCGTGTCGCGGGCGGTGGTGCCTACTATATTGTCAGCCGTTCCTTCGGCGAGAGTATCGGGGGCAGCATCGGAATTGCCCTGTACATCTCCCAAGCGATCTCGGTTGCCTTCTATATTGTCGCGTTTGCGCAATCTTTTCAACCTGTCTATGACTGGGTTTCAGCGACGTATGTGTTGACCCCCGACCCGCGCTGGGTAAGTCTACCTTTTACCGTTTTGCTTCTTGTGCTTATGCTCACGAAGGGGGCTGGCTTGGGTGTTCGGGTCTTGTGGGTTGTTTGTGTTATCTTGGCGGTGTCAATCGTCTCATTTCTTTTTGGATCGGGACCCGAATCAATCCAACCTGAAGGGTTGAACCTTACAGCGCGTATTGAGGCACCTGATAGTTTTGGTACGGTTTTCGCGACGTGTTTTCCCGCTTTCACTGGTATGATTGCGGGTTTGGGATTATCCGGTGATCTAAGGAATCCTCAAAGAAGTATACCGCTTGGAACGATCGCTGCAACATTCGCTGGTATGGTCATATATGTACTTGTCGCGATCAAATTGGGGCAGAGCGCTACCCCTGAAGCACTGGCTGCAGACGAGTTTATCATGGCGAAGATCTCCCTCTGGAGTTCAGCAATCTACGTCGGATTAGGTGCAGCGGCATTCTCCTCTGCGCTCGGCTCAATTATGGTGGCTCCGAGAACGCTCCAGATGCTCGCTCGCGATAATGTGCTGCCGATTCCTAAGTTGAACCGTCTTATGGAAAAGGGTATTGGAGAGACGCAGGAACCGGTGTATGCCACATTTGTATCTGGAATAATTGCGATTGTATTTGTGGCGATCGGCGAATTGGACTTTATCGCCCAGATTCTGACGATGTTCTTCATGGTAACCTACGGTGCGTTGTGTGCAGTGTCGTTCCTTGAGCACTTTGCGAGTAATCCGTCCTATCGTCCTACTTTCCATTCTCGTTGGTATTTGTCCCTGTTAGGCACTGTGATGTGCGGTTTGATGATGTTCCAAATCAGCGCGCTGTATGCCTTCATTTCAATTGGGCTTATGGCGGTAACTTACCTCGGTCTCCGTCGAAGTCATAAGGGACAACGCGACTTGACTGCCATCTTCCAAGGGACGATGTTTCAACTAACCCGATGGCTTCAGATTACTTTACAAAAGAGTCGTGTTATCTCATCTGAGGGCGGGTGGCGGCCGTCGATTGTCGCAGTGACCCGATTCGGTGAGCGGCGCCTTGGACATTTCGATCTGCTCCGCTGGATCTGCCACAGGCACGGCTTCGGGCACTTCATTCGCCTATTCCACGGGGACTACTCGTTCTCCAGCGAACTCCAGGCACGTATCCATGTTGACGAGTTGATTAAAAGGACGGAGGTTAGCAGAGCCGGTATCTTCGTCGATTCCGTAATTTGCCCGACCTTTAAACTTGCGCTGTCACAAATACTACAAATGCCCGGAATTTCTGGTTTACCAAATAACTGTGTTCTCCTTGAGTTCGATCGAGAAAATCCTGACGAGATTGAGGAGGTCGAGGAAGGGATACGCCTTGTTGCGAATTCGCTGTTCAATGTCCTTGTCCTGCGCTCAACGGGTTACCGCTTTGGATATCGTTCCACGATTGATGTTTGGGTGACAGAGGACAATTTGAAGAACGCTCCGATGATGCTACTGCTCGCGTATATTATTGTCGGACACCCGGATTGGAGACGCGCTGAAATTCGCCTTTTTGCTTGTTCCGAGGCTACAGATGCTGAGCGTGAAGCAGACAAACTCTCGACACTAATGAAAGAGGGACGACTGCCGATTTCAATGCATAACGTGACTTCCGTGTCTTACAGCAGCCAGAAAGCTTTAGAGCAAGAGGTAGAACACCGATCTTCTCAGACGGATTTGGTCATCGCAGGATTAACAGGGGAAGACCTCGGTTCTGAAAAATTGGGGCAAATCCTGCGCTCCTATGCAGGCACGAACGACGTCCTGTTTGTTCATGCAATTGAGCAGATCTCGATTGATTAGCAAGCTATACCTGAGGAATAGTTATCGGTTCTCGGTCTTCGGTTCTCGGTTAAAAGAGGAGATGTGGCTGCCACAACATCTCTTGTTCCTGATAACTGGTAACTGAAAACTGAAAACTGGTAAAGCATTAGATGGATGAGTTGATTCAACAATTTCTCGATTTACTTCAAACGCGTGTCATCACTCTGGGTGAAGAGCCTGTAAAAGTCATCCAAATTGTTTGGTTAATTGGAACTTTGGCAGCTACGTTAGCCACCGCTGGCTTTTTGCGTCGATGGTTCCGAAGGCTCTTCAATCGATTCGGGATGCCACAACACCTCAGCAATCGATTACTTGCGCTTCTGTTTCTGATTGTTCTGATTTTTGGAGTCGGTTTGGCATTCCGAATCGCGGGAATTAGCACTGGGTTCTTTGGTAGACTTCTTGATTACCCACTCACAGATCTATTTCAACCGTCCCAAAGACCTGGTGAAACTGATGCTGCTGAAGATGTCCGTAAATTAACTTTGGCAAGGCTTTTTTATGGGTTTGTGATTGTCTTCGGGATGTTTATCCTGTCAAAATATGTACAATGGGTACTGCGGCGGCAGGTACTACAAGCCTTTCAAATTGCCGACCATACGCAATTTATCTTACTCCGCTTCCTTCACTTCAGTCTGATCATTATTGGTGTCCTTATCAGCCTGAGCACCGTCGGAGTGAGTTTCACAAGTTTAGCGATAATTTTCGGTGGGTTGAGCATTGGTATCGGTTTCGGTTTACAGAATATTGCCTCAAACGTGATTTCGGGTTTCATTCTAATTTTTGAACGCCCTATCAAAATTGGGGATCTCGTCGAGATCATGGACGTTAATATATTTGGTAGAGTCAGTAGCATCAATCTTCGTTCAACGATCATCGTTGCGCTTGATGAGAAGGAGGTTATCGTCCCGAATTCTCAATTAATTACGGAAGCCGTTCATAATCTTACCCACTATAACGACCGTTATCGTCTGCGAATTCTGGTAGGCGTATCCTATAATTCGGACGTGGAACTGGTGAAAAAAATCCTCCTTGAAGTTTCTCAGGCGCATCCGGAGATAATTAAAGAACCGAACCCGACTATGGAACATGTCACGGCCCCGTTTGTCCGCTTCGTTAACTTCGGGGAATCGTCCTTGGAATTTGAATTGTTAGCGTGGATTCCCGACTGCTTTCAACGTTTCGATATTGCCAGCGATCTCCATTTTATGATTTGGGAGAAATTCAAAGAACACGGCATTAAAATCCCCTTCCCACAACGGGATGTCCACTTTTATCCGACGGAGACTGAACGGGAGTCTTGATAGGGTGTTCGTATTGGCAGGGCTTAGGAGTGTCGGATGACATCGCCTTTGACGAGGTAATAGACCTCTTCGCCGATGTGTGCCGCGAGGTCCCCTATCCGTTCCAAATGCCGGAAGAGCAGTAGGAGACTGATACCCGGTTGGATAAGTTTGGGATGTTCACTCAAAATGGTCAGAAGTTCGTTCAACATTCTTTCATAGATTTCATCAACTTCGCTGTCCCGTTCTCGAATCTTTAGCGCATATTCGGCATCTCGATTGACGAACGCATCCAGCACATCCTTTACCATTGACTGAATCACTTGTGCCGCATACGGCAAATCTACAAAGGGTTTGACCGGTGGATGTTCCGACAACTCAATGCTCCGTTTGGCGATGGCAACGCTTTTATCCGCTATTCTTTCGATGTTGTGGTTAACCTTCATCGCTGTTGTGAGAAATCGGAGCTCTGTCGCTACTGGTTGATGGAGCGCGATTAGTTGAATGCAGGATGATTCGATCTCGTTTTCAAGCAGATCAATCTTATCATCTGTATCAACAACGAGTTGCGCTAACGCTTTATCTCGCGTTAAGACAGATTCAACGGCTTGGCGCAGCATCTGTTCTGCAAGCCCCGCCATTTCTAAAAGTTTATGCTGAAGTCCGGTGATTTCGTGTTCTAACATAGGAGGAGTCATCAGTTGTCGGTTAAAGAGGGTCCGTGGAAGCCACAGAAACCCCTTCCTACTGAAAACTATTTTAACCTAATCTTCCTGTCACATACTGTTCTGTTTTGGTGTCCTGTGGATTTGTAAAAATCTTTTCTGTCATTCCAAATTCAATTAATTCGCCGAAATAGAGAAACCCTGCGGTGTCAGAGACACGAGCGGCTTGCCTTCTTTTGTTGGTGACAAAGATAGGCGTGCAGTCGTCTGTCAAATTCCGCACGAGTGTCTCAACTTTGACGGTCTCAATCGGATCGAGTTCACCACACGGTTCATCAAATATTAGAATTTCTGGTTCAACTGCTAAGGCACGCGCGATACAGAGAAGTTGCTGCTGTCCTGTAGAGAGCTGTTCTGGTGTTCCGTCTAAAATAGGCTCAACCTCCTTCCAGAGTCCTGTTTTTTGAAGGTTCTTCTGAACGATGTCATCCAGGTGTGAGCCACGGTTTACGCCTGAAATTCGAGCACCGTATGCCACATTCTCATAGATGGAACACTGGAAAGGTCTCGGTTTTCGGAACACCATCCCAATCTGTTTCCGAATAGCAGAGACATCCGTTTTTTTGGCGTACATATCGCTGCCCTTAAAAAGTATTTCACCGGTGAACTTGAAATCCGATGTAAAGTCATTTAAGCGATTGAGGCACCGGACAAGCGTGCTTTTACCGCAGTTGGCAGGTCCGATAAGCGCAGTCACCTGTTTCTGCTGAACCTCAAAAGAGAGAGAATTCAGTATCTGATTATCGCCGAACCACACATTTAGGTCACGGATGCTCAAGATAGGTTGCTTGCCTTCGGTTTGCATCGCTGGCACCGTGGGAGGTTGGGATTGCCTCTCCGTTTATCTTTAGGACTTACGCATTTCCCTTAAAGTCCCCCTGATAAGGGGATTTAGGGGGTTAAGTCTTATAACGATCAATTGTGTTGTGTTGAAGCTGGCACGCATATTTCAATAAGGAAACTGGAGGCGTTACTCAATAGCAGTGCACCGCCTAAAAATAGAATGAATCTGTCAGGAAACCCTCTGAATTCCATTGTATAACTCCATGCCTGAATAGCGACGAGCAATGCAGCAGCGGCGAATGCACGAGCCATTGCCCTACCCCCTCCCGCAAGAATTCGTGGAAACGCACGTGGCACAACCTGTTTCGTTAAGACTTGCCAGTGGGTGGCACCTAATACGTAAGCGGATTCACGGATTGGTGTTTCCACTGATCGGAGTGCTTTCTGCGTCGTCTTGGTTGCGACTGGCATTACGGTCAAAATGAAGATTAACGTCTCCGTGTAAAACAGGGCTGTGTTACGCTGAAAGGGTGTTCCTGCTAAAGCGGATCCTTCCGCATTCTGAAGAGTCACTTTGAAAACGCCAGCGTAGCCGAAGAAAACAGTGACCGCCAAAAGTCCATACAAAAGTGAAGGGATGTCAGTCAAAAAGGCGACCTGACTTTCGATGAAACGCCGGACCCAATTTGTCGCTGAAAGCCATTCTTCTACGTAAAAGGCACACGCGATCCCAAGCAAAATAGCCAAAAAACTGATGGGTAGAATGAGATTGAGATCGCCGAGCAGGTTCGGCAGTCCGTCTGAAATGCCCACTGCTGGCACCGTTTGTATATTCGTTACATCTGCTTTTTTCAAGACATTCCAAAAGAAAATGAGCGCGACAATCTCTATTATAACAGTAATGCCCAGCAAAACAATTTTTTTTCTGAGTCCTGGATGCCTCATCAAGGAATTCATGATAGGTCTATCTTATTCGCGCGCAGTATATTGGCTGCCAGTTATCAGCGCACTGCGCTTTCAATTGTCAGAAACCCGTTGTGGCAGGCGCAGGCGTTTCTAACTGACACAACGGTCTCTTGGCTGCTTGCTACTCTATCCGTATCGCATCTGCACGTAATCCTCGGTTTTCTCGTGTTGTGGGTCTTCAAACAGTGCTTGCGTTTCCCTGTGTTCAATCAGTTCACCGAGAAACATGAAGATACACTCTGTGCTGACGCGTCGCGCTTGTGCCATGTTATGTGTCACGATTAGAAATGTATACGTCCCAGCGAGGATTTCCATTAATTCTTCAACCGCACCTGTGCCTTTTGCATCTAACGCTGAGCACGGTTCATCCATCAGAATGATTTTCGGTTTAAGCGGTAACAAGCGGGCGATACAGAGTTTCTGCTGCTGTTCAAGTTGGAGGGATGTCGCTCTCACCTTCAGGTTGTCTTTCAAGTCCTCCCAGAGGAAAACGGATGTTAGTGCCTCCTCAACAATCTGATCCGATTCTGCTCGTGTCATACTCCGCAGTGGCGAGTGAATCCGCAATCCAAACAGGACATTTTCGTAAACCGAAATCGGCAACGGGTTCGGTCTCTGAAATACCATACCGACAGCTTTCCGAAGTTCCGGCAAAGAAACATCCGCGTCGTAGATGTTTTTCCCCAGAATCTCGATTTTCCCCTTTGTCGTAACGTTACCGTAACGTTCGTTCACGCGGTTAAAGCAGCGAAGCAGCGTTGTTTTCCCACATCCAGAGGGTCCGATAAGTGACGTTATCTGACCGTCGGGTATTTTCGCGTTGACATCAATGAGTGCCTGAAAATCACCATACCAGAGGTTGAGATCTTCAGTTTCAATGCTATAATTCATATCTTTTGTCTTTAGTAGGGGTTGGGTTTCCCAACCCGTGAGCAGTTGGGTCTCCCAACCCGTGAGCAATTGGGTCTCCCAACCCGTGAGCAGTTGAGTCTCCCAACCCGTGTGGACAAGGGGACCTCGCCCCTACTATTCTGATTACCGACTGCTGACTGCTGATAGCCAATTTACCCAAACGTCCCATTTACGTAGTCATAGGTAGCTTGATTCGCTGGATTTTCGGAAAAGATTACATCTGTCGTGTCAATCTCGATAAGATCACCGTTGAGAAAAAAGGCAGTGCGGTTCGCCAAACGTTTCGCCTGTTGCACTAAGTTCGTGACGAGCAAAATCGTCATTTCTGTCTGTAACGTTTTTAGTACCTCTTCAATGCGCATCGTTGTAACAGGATCGACAGCAATGGAAAATTCGTCGAGACAAAGAATCTCCGGTTGATGCGACAAGGCACGAGCGATTGTCAAACGTTGTTGTTGTCCACCTGATAATTTGGTGCCGAGTGAGTTTAATCGGTCTTTTACTTCGTCCCAGAGTGCCGCTTGCTGCAGGCATCGCTCAACGATTTCATCCAGGTCCGATTTCGCTCGGATTCCAGCTGTTTGAGGTGCGAAGGCAACGTTATCGTATATAGAAAGTGGCAATCCAACTGGCAAAGGGAGCACCATGCCGATACGTCGGCGTAAGCCATATACATCGCCAATTGTATTGATGTCCACGCCATCCAGTTTTACGGAGCCTTCCACAGTTGTATCGGGTGTAAATTCAAGGGTCCTGTTGATAACTTTCAGAAGCGTCGTCTTACCAGACTGCGCGGGACCGATGATACCGAGAATCTCGTTTTGGTAGACATCAAGTGAGATACCGTTCAAGGCAGGACTATCGCCATAGCGCACCTTCAAGTCGATAATCTCAATTACAGGTGTATTTTGCGAACCGTTGCGGTTATTCGTTTGCATGCGTGTCGTCATTGCCTTCCATGGATTGATTTTCTGCGCTTTTTTCTCTCTCTTCTATTTGTTCGCGTTCCACTCGTGCTTCCGTCAAAGCTGAGGCTAACAGTCCAGATGGAATCGCAATCAGCCCTACACCAACAAGGGTGACAAGGGCTGTGAAGGTCTTTCCACCTGGAGTTTTCGGAAAGACATCTCCGTAACCGACTGTTGTTAGTGTCACGATAGCCCACCACATGGAATCGAAGATGGAACCGAAATCTTCAGGTTGTGCATCTTTTTCAAAATAGTGGATACCACATGCAGCGAGATAGACTAACATCAATGACAGAATAACCAGTGCTAAGAGTTCTCGCCGGATTTCGCTGAGTGCTTCAGTCAATCGATCAACTGCAAGAATAAATCGGGTCGCTTTGAAGATTCTGAAAATTCGTAGGAACCGTAATATCCGAAGAACACGGAACCCCGGCAGCAGAAACAGGGACGGTAAAATAGCGAGCAGATCTATTATGCCATAGAAACTGAAAATAAAATCCCGTTTTCTCGGCTCAATGTAGACGCGCAAGATGTATTCTATCGAAAATAGGACAAAAAACATCCCATCCACAACAATGAAGTGAAGGGCGTGTGGGTCTTCACTATCAGATTCCACCACAAAAACGACAGCGGAAGCAAGAATCAGAAACTGGATGAGACCGCTGCAGATATTTCCTTCAATAATCGCTCTTAATTTTTCTTTGTTCATTTTTATTTCTAACGGTTCTCAATAGATCGTTGTAGGGCTTAGCGTCGTTTCCGTGCCACAACGTTCACCGGTTTCTGACTGCCGACTGCTGACGGCTGACAGCCATCCTACCATTTCTTCCGAGTTCGGAAATACACCCTTAGCGCAATTGATACTGCATTGACGAGTAAGACACTGCCTACAAGAACAACTGCGGTCCCATACGGAATGCCTTCTGTGACATCGGGAACCTGTGTTGAGATTGTAAAGAGGTGCAGGGATAGTGCCATACACTGTTCCGTTATATTATAGGCAAAAAGGTTTCCTTCTGCAATAGCTTTATAAAAGACAGCACCCGTGAACATAATAGGTGCTGTTTCGCCTGCTGCGCGCGATACTTGTAATATAACACCTGTCAAAATGCCGCTAATGGAGTTTGGGATAACGATGCGACGGATCGTTTGCCATCGGGTCGCACCAAGGTTCCAACACGCCTCTCGGAAAGACATAGGTACGGCTTTGAGGGCTTCCGTCGTGCTGGCAATAATTACCGGAAGCGTCATGATTGCCAATGTGAGTGAAGCTGCTAAGATGGATTCGCCCAAACCTGCAAACAGCACAAAGGCACCAACACCGAACAGCGCGTGGACGATGCTCGGCACGCCTGCAAGGTTTACAACCGCTAAATTTGTAATGCGTGTGAACCAATTCTCACGGGCGTACTCATTGAGATACACCGCTGCGAACACACCGATGGGTGCCGATACTAACAGAGAAACCACCACCAAGTAGATTGTGCCAAGGAAGGGTGCCCAGAGTCCTCCCGCTCGCATATTGTCCCTCGGATTCGTAAATAGAAAATCGAGGGAGAGGACCGGCAGTGCCTTATAGAAGAGGTAACCGATGATCAGCAGCAGTGGAAGAATCATCAGGCTCGTCATCACGAGGAAGAAGATTCGCATTACATTCTCTATCCGCCGCTTCTGTTTATCAAGTGCTGTTTCGGTAAACATTGTTTGCGGTGATGCCTGCATATCGGTGTTCATGTTTCCGTGTTATCCTTAAATTAATATTATTGTTCTTGACGGATACCTTTAATCACTAAGTCGGCAATGAGGTTCACCACAAACGTGATGGTGAAAAGCAGTATACCGATGATAAAGAGGACTTGATAGTGTTCGTCGCCTCTCGCGACTTCGCCTAATTCGGCGGCGATTGTTGCTGTAAGCGTGCGAATCCAAGAGAGGGGTCCTGACGGAATGTTCACGGAGTGTCCGGTTGCCATAAGCACCGCCATCGTTTCACCGATAGAGCGTGCAGCACCGAGCAGCACCGCTGCCAGTAATCCGTTTTTCGCTGCCGGTAAAAGTACACGGTAAACCACCTGCCATCGGGTCGCACCGAGTGCTTCCGCCGCTTCACGATAGGAATCTGGTACGGCTTTTAGCGCGTCTTCCGCTATAGAGACGATGATAGGCACACTCATTAATGCCAACATGATGCCACCATTGAGCATTGTTAAACCAATCGGAGCGTTGAACACTGTGATAATCAATTGATTCATCAATGTCAATCCGATGAATCCCCACACAACAGAAGGGATGGCGGCGAGCAATTCGATGATGATCTTGAATGCTTCTCTCAGTTTTGGGCTACAGAACTCCGATACAAAGATTGCCGCCCCAAGTCCAAATGGGACAGCGATACACATCGCTAAGACGGTGACGCTAAAGGTCCCGACAATCAAAGCGAAGGCACCATATCGTTTATTGTTCAGTGAAGTTGGTTGCCACTCTACGCTTGTTAGAAACTGTCCGAGATCTAAACCGTTGAAAAGGAAACCAGCTCCCTCACGAAACACGAAGAAGAAGATACCAAATACAAAAATGATTGAGCTAATGCCACAGAGGCGGATAAACAATTCAATCGCGGTCTCGGAAAACGACAGATTTGCCCTGCTTTTTTTGCGTAGGATGTTCATATTTGTTATTACTTACTTTCTAACGGTACAAAGCCGAGTTTCTCAACGATCTTTTGCCCTTCTGCGGACAAAATCCAGTCGAGGTACATCTTTATTTCTCCTGCCGGTTCACCGAGGGAATACATGTACAATGGACGCGCGATAGGATAGGTTTTGGCAAGGACATTTTCAAGATTCGGGGGATAGTAAGGCGAATCCGAATCGGCAGCAACCTCTAACATTTTTACATGGGAGGTTGCATACCCCATTCCGCTGTAGCCAATAGCACATGGGGTCCTTCCAACAACTTCTACGACATCTTTGGATCCGTGTAGATCCAAGGAACCGATGCCAAAATCACGGCTTTTGCCGAGAAGTGCCTCTCGAAAATAGAAATAGGTGCCGGAATTAGATTGACGGCTGATGCGGATAATTTTGTCGCTTGGACATCTTTTATGTGAGATACCGAGGTCGCTCCACTTGGTTATTGTGCCGTTCTCGCCATAAATTTCGGCGAGTTGCGTAATCGTAATTTTGTCGATGGGTGTATCTTGATGAACATAGACTGCAAGAGCATCGTAGCCGACAATGAATTCCTGCGGGGTTTTGCCGGTGTTTTGTGTCGCGAGTTCTAACTCTTTTGGTTTAATCTGGCGACTACAGTTTGCGATATCTACAGTACCATTGATGAGTGCAGCAACGCCTGTACCGGAACCACCACCTGACACCTCTACTGATGCTGTGCTACTGATCCCCGTGTATTTTTCTGCCCATGCCTGTGCCAAATTCACCATCGTATCTGAGCCTTTATTTTTAATGGTGAATTGTGTCCGTTCTGTCTTTGCAACGCTTGCATTATCCTTAGGTGAACAACCCTTCATAACGAAGCCGCATACTAAAACGACAAGAAGGCATAGCACCATATAACCGATCCGACCTTTTATTTCCATCAATCTGCCTCTCCTACTGAATTCTAACTTAAATTATAGCATTCAATTGTTACGAAAATAAGACAAAGGTCGGAATTTTTGTAATTTGCTATCAAATGTTCGGAAGATATGTGTTGTATTTAGGATTTACGCATTTCCACTTAAAGTCCCCTAATGAAGTTTCAATAAATATCAAAAGTTGCTAACACCTTCGCCTTCTATCGCCTTCAGATACCGGATTACCTTCAAATTCACCACAGAAATTTGACCGATTTAACCGCCATGAAATTTTTCAAAATCACCTCTCATCCCTCTCGCAGCTTGCGTTTTCGGTCAATTTTGAGAGATCCGAAAATTCTGTGATTTTCTGTGGTGTTTGATTTTTGTGGTTTTTTAATCCTCGCGTTCATAAAGCGGATCGGACGCTTTCGCTTTTGATAATTCACCATTGATTTTTGGAATCGATTGTGTTAAAATTGTGGAACAGATTTTATCAGGAAATACATGTATCAAATATACCGTGACGCAACAGAATAGGGGAGATATTGTGCAATCGAAATTTCAAGAACTCAAAGCTCGCCTGCTTGAGGCGAATGATATATCGTCCGCCGCTGGACTGCTCTATTGGGATCAATCTACCTACATGCCACCCGGCGGAGCCGCTGCTCGTGCCCGTCAAAGTGCTACGCTGCGCCGGTTATCACACGAAAAATTCACGGACCCAGCCATCGGAAAATTGCTTGACGCTTTAGAACCCTACGAAAAAAGTCTCGCTTACGATTCGGACGATGCAAGTTTCCTCCGTGTTACGCGTAGAGATTACGAACTTTCAACGAAAATTCCCGCTGAATTCATGGCAGAGGTAACGAACCATACATCGGAATCCTATCAGGTGTGGACTGAGGCACGTCCGGCAAACGACTTTGAGCGGGTGCGCCCGTATCTGGAGAAAACGCTGGTGTATAGCAGACAGGCTGCTGACTTCTTTCCCGGATATGAGCACATAGCAGATCCGCTCATTGAATCCAGCGATTACGGTATGAAGGCGGCGGATGTGCGGCGCGTCTTTGCCGAGCTGCGCCAAGAACTTGTTCCGGTTGTGTCTGCTATCACGTCGCAGACACTCGCCGACGATTCGTGTTTGCACCAATACTTTCCTGAGGAGAAACAGCTGGCGTTCGGTTTAGACGTTGCCCAGAAGTTCGGCTACGATCTGAACCGGGGCCGGCAGGACAAAACGCACCATCCATTTATGACGAAGTTCTCGCTCGGTGACGTGAGAATCACGACTCGTACAAAAGAGGATTTCCTCGGCGATGCGTTGTTCAGCATACTGCACGAAACCGGACACGCCTTGTATGAACAGGGTATCCGCATGGATTTGGAAGGCACGCCGCTCGCTGGTGGCACCTCATCGGGGGTGCATGAGAGTCAATCGAGACTTTGGGAGAATATCGTCGGACGTAGCCGGGGATTTTGGCAACACTTCTATCCACAACTTCAAGGTGTTTTTCCTGAGCAGCTCGGTTCTGTCTCCTTAGATACGTTTCACCGAGCGATCAATAAAGTAGAGCGTTCCCTCATTCGGACAAATGCGGACGAGGTTACGTACAACCTGCATGTTATGTTGCGTTTCGATTTCGAGTTGGACCTCTTAGAAGGCAACTTAGAGATTCGAGATTTACCGGAGGTGTGGCGCGAGCGATTTGAAGCGGATTTCGGTATCGCGCCACCGGACGACAAAGACGGTGTTTTGCAAGATGTGCATTGGTATTTTGGGTTGATTGGTGGTTCGTTTCAGAGGTATACGCTGGGTAATATCCTAGGTGCACAGTTCTTCTCGGCTGCATGCGAAGCGCATCCTGAAATCCCTTCTGAAATTGAGAATGGCGAGTTTGACACACTCCACGATTGGTTAAAGGCAAATCTTTATCAACACGGGTCGAAATATACGGCACCGGAAATTGTTCAACGTGCGACCAGAAGTCCTCTGTCGATTGAACCCTATATGGCGTACCTCCGAACAAAATATGGTGAATTATATGACTTGTAGGACTTACACAGGATTCCTTCGTTTATTTGCGGAATTGGAGGCGGTTGACTGGAGGGCTGGAAAATTCTTGCGTGGAAGGTTGAAAGCGTCGGGGATGTCCCCTCTTTCCATCCTTCCTGTCTTCCATTCTCCCATCCCCTTCCTCATTTTGCTCCTCTGCGGCTTTTTGCAAGCCTGTGGTGGACTCAAGTTAATTGACGTTTCCAAAAGTTCCGCTGCGTTGCAACTCACGACGAAACAGCAGCAGGTAGTTCATCCAAAACTGAAGCTTATCCGCGATATTGTTGAAGATTACGATTTTGAGAAGAAGCAGTTAGAGGTGGATTATCAGGTATTTCGTGCTGGTATAACACAACGCCAATACAGTCGATACGAGGATGGATTCAGGGATAGTCGAAGCCGCCGGGAACTGAATGCATTCAGAGACGAGGCGCGGAAATTTCTGAAGCAGCGTGAAATCTTTATTGACGAGATTAAAGACTTGATTGAGGAAATCGCTGCGGAACTTACGCCTGAGCAACGTGTTAAATTCGCTGAGTTGAAACTCCCTAAGCTGGAGGTGCCGATGATGCTCCAGCGCGACCCCTACAACGACCTCCGCTATCTTCCGAACCATCCGCTTGGCGGTGTGAATGTATTCTGAGCGTCTCCAATGGATTACTATGTGAGTTTGCTCGGTGATGATTCCAATGTCGGTACATCCAAAGCGTACCCTTGGCGAAGTATTGAACGGGTAAACGCCACGCAGTTGTTGCCCGGTGATTCCGTCCGGTTTCACGCCAATCAGACCTTCGTTGGAAATCTCTGTCTGACAGGTGAAGGTGCGCGTTTAGGAGACAAACCCGTAACCTTTGGTTCCTATGGGGCGGGCAGAGCAACTATTAACGCAAAGGACGGCACCGGTTTCCTCGTGAGGAATATGGGATGTGTCCATCTCGTAGGACTCAATTTTGTCGGTGCTGGCGCGTCAAGGAATGCCGGTTCCGGTATTTTGTTTGTCAATACGCTGCTTGAAGGCGTTAAGTTGGCGGATATTCGGATCCATTGTGTTGATGTTAGTGGCTTCAAGGACTCCGGCATCTGTTTCACGGCGGATCCAGAAGATGGGAGTTGGAGTGGATTCCGTGATGTTAGGGTTACGCATACCATAAGTCATGACAACGGTGATGCCGGAATCAGTTGTATCGGTGTTTGGAATCCGGAGTGCGAAGGTTATGCATATACTGATTTTTATATTCGCAAGTGTAGTGCTTACAGGAACGTCGGCATCCCCGGAAAAGAGAGCCATTCAGGGAACGGCATTGTTTTAGCGCAGGTTGAGGGTGCGCTGATTGAACACTGCCGTGCTTACGAGAACGGGGGGTTAAACGATTATGAAGGCGGTGGACCTGTTGGTATCTGGGTATGGGATGCAGATCGGGTTATTATTCAGTTCAACGAATCCCATCACAATCACACCGGGAGCAGCAAAGATGGTGGCGGGTTTGATCTGGACGGAGGCGTGCGGAATTCGATTGTTCGGTATAACTATTCACACGACAATGACGGACCTGGGTATCTGTTAGCACAATTCAGCGGTGCTCGCGCATTTTACGGTAACGTTCTCCACCATAACGTAAGTGTGAACGATGGCAGACGGAACCGTTACGGCGGTATTCATCTCTGGTCTACTGGCGCAAACGGTGGTATCACTGATACAATCTTTCGTGAAAATACAATCTTTACAGCCCAATCTGCTGATGGGGATGCCGCTGCGGTTGATTGTAGGAGTGAAGGAATTCGTAATATCCGTCTCTATAACAATTGCTTCCAGACCGGTGGGTGTGCGGTGATGATCCGTGGCGAGAACAATCCAGATGTTCTATTTGAAGGCAATACCTTTGCTGAAGATTGCAGGTCTCCGAAATTTTCCAGAGATCTCTGTGATTTCACCGAAGCCGCTCGAAAAAGTGATCCAGAAACGCCTCCGCTGCTACCTTAATGCAGACTTGTGCGTTTAGATTAGGATATTGGCGTTCAGGGCGCAGATCGGCAACTGTCATGCCGTTTGTCAAGGTGCCTTTGGTTTCCACCTGTACATGCGCGGGAACACTTTCAAAATAGTCTGGACGTGTAAATATCCCGATCGGGAGTGCGTCGTGGATATGGAATCCCCAGAACCCAACGTGCTGGCGGTAGAATTCCATGCAGGGTTGAGTAGCATCCTTGAGGAAGTGCGAAACCTTGCCTTCTCGTTTGTCAATTTCGGCGTGCAGCCGTTCACCGGTTAAGACAACTTGGTGCGTCGCATCAAGCGGGACAATATGAATAGGCACGTTGAGTTGGAAAACTTCGTGCGCGGCATGCGGATCGACAAAGATGTTAAATTCTGCAGTCGTCGTAACATTACCGTATTCCTCAAACGCACCGCCCATCAAAACAATCTTCTGAAGTCGCTGCATCTTGATGGTGTCTTTGCGAATTGCCTTCGCGATATTTGTCAGGGGACCAAGGGCAACAATGATGAGTTCATCTGGGTAGGACGCTGCCATCTCCAGAATAAGGTCAACCCCCGATTCTGAAGAAATATCGGTGTTTGCCTGCGCGTAGCGTGGACTGCCGTCGGCATTTCGCAATTGGCTCACATTGCCTAAACCATCTTCACCGTGGACATGTGCTGCCGTCACGAGGGGCTTGACGAGCGGTTGTGCTTCACCTTGAGCGATGCGTGGGAATTCGTCCAAGTCAAGAACGCCCAGAATTGTAAGCAGATTTTGTGTCGCTTGTGTGACCGGGACGTTTCCACAGACGGTCGTTATTGCTTCTATGTGTAATTCGGGTGAGCGCAGCGCAAAAAGAATTGCGAGGGCATCATCTACACCGGGATCTGTGTCTATAAGGATTCGTCGCATTATTTATCTTCCTGTATCGCGTGTTTTTTACCGATTTTACCATTATGGAACGATTTTATTCAATAAATTTTGCTAACCATGTCTCCGGTCAAGACGGATACAGACAAGTCGCTGGTATCTGTTTCGTTTTGCTTATTATCTGCTGCCCTTCGCTTGTCGCACAGGTGAATATCTTCACAGGTGAGACGATGAAGCAGATGCAGTTGGAATCCGGTTGGTATAACAGCATTAACTTGGATTTAACCTACCGCTCTGGTAATTCAGATCTGCTTACGACACGCACCCGATTTCGTTCAGATTATCTCACCAAAACCTATCACGGCTTTGTCTTTGGGAGTCTTCAGCAGGGGAGAAAAGATGATGTGTTTTTTGTGAACAAAGGTATGGCACACGCACGAATTATCCGAAGCCTCACGCAGCATATTCTTGTTGAATCCTTTGTCCAGAAACAGTTCAATGAATCCATTTTACTGAACGACCGAAATTTAGCAGGCGGCGGCGTTAGGTTCGCCTTGCATCCGCGGGATTCCAGATTTAATGTCTATCTCGGTATCGGTGCGATGTGGGAGCATGAACGTATTAATGACACGAAACACGGTGAAATCACGACTCAGATTGTTCGCTCAACCAACTATATTAATTGGACTGGAAAGTTGGATGAACGCATTACAACGAGTGCTACGGGCTATTATCAGGTCCATGTCCGGCGGTTTCAAGATTACCGCATTCTTTTTCAAGGGAGTATCACTTTCAGCCTGACGACGAAGTTAGCCTTCCCGCTCCGAGTGAACCTCCGATACGACAGTGAACCTCCTACCGGCATCCGAAAACATGATGTAGAAATTTTTAACGGATTGCGGTATACTTTTTAATAGTCGTCAGTTGTCAGCCGTCGGCAGTCAGTTATAGCAGTTTGGGGAAACAAAGCCTCAGCAACAGACACAACGATCTGTCAGCTGCTGATAGTAATAAAAAAAGGAGGCATCTTATGCAGAAGGTGAAAATAATCGTCTATATCGGTGTATGTCTTATTGCGTTGTCGAGTATCGCGTGGGCAGATGGGCACCTTCAAATTAAGGAAAAGGAGAAGAAGCTTGTCTTAAAGGGTAAAATTTCTGAAGCACTCGGTGAATACGATTCGCATTTAAAGGGAGCCGTTGAGTATCTCGTTTGTGGACGCAACGGCAAGGAATATGAGAGTATTATCGTTGTCGATGCGACAGCAAAGGAAATTTACGATGCACTCGGCAAACTTGATGTTCAGGTAGGTGAACCGCCCGGCTATGATGAGGAAAAGGATGAACCGACACCACCAAAGGGCACTGCGGTTCTAATTTACGCTGAATGGAAGAGCGGTGGTGAAACGAAAAAGGTCCGTGCCGAAGAACTCGTTTTCAACGTGAAAACCCAAAAACCGCTGCAAAATGTTGCTTGGATCTATTCCGGTTCGCGTGTCGTACCTGACCTCGATAGCGACGATGAGGACGCAATGATGCCGCAGGCATTTATGAGTAACGATCTTGTCGCCTTGAGGCTATTTGATGCGAGTGCCCTCTTCCAGAATCCGCTCCCTGAATCGTCAGAGGAGAACATCTATAAAAAGAACGATGCCTTGCTGCCTAAACTTGGGACACCTGTTACACTCACGATTGAGGTTAACCGGAAAATGCAACTGTTTGTGATAATTACTGGAAAGGTCCAAGGGGTCGGGTTCCGCAATTTCACGCAACTTAACGCAAGGCAGCTCGGTATCAACGGCTATGCTAAGAATCTACCAAACGGCACTGTGGAAGTCGTCGCAGAGGGCGATAAGGCGCAGTTGGACGCGTTAGTCGCTTTATTAAAGGAGGGACCGCGCTATGCGAGGGTTGATTCGCTTGATATTGACGAACGTTCCTTTACTGGAGAATATGAGAGTTTCGGCATTCGGTATTAAACCATGACACATACGCCGCCTGCCTTCATATCGGGGATCCTCCTTGCAGCAGGGCTTTCTACTCGGATGGGAGAGCCAAAGCAGCTGCTCCCTTTTGGGGAAAGTACTATCGTTGAGATCGTAGTGGACAGTATGTTGGATGCCAAGTTTGACGAGGTTATCGTCGTTGTTGGGCATTGCGCAGCGGAAATTCAGGAGCAATTGGGGACACGTCCGATCAGAACGGTGTTTAACGCTGACTATCGAGAAGGTATGCTAACCTCTGCTCAGACGGGTGTTCGCGCTCTCGAAGCCAGTGACGCATTTGCACTCATGTTGGTAGATCAACCCTTCATTACCTCCGTATTAATCGATCAGGTTATTGATGCCTATACGCAAACGGACAAGCGGATTGCCCTACCGAGTTATAATTATCGACGTGGGCACCCCGTTATCTTCCATCGGCAGTATGCTGACGATATCCTTGCCTTGAGCGCGGAGAGTGGTGGCGTGCGGACGCTCTTCAAAAAGTATAGTGACGATATTCACTACGTCACAGTAGATACAGATCGGGTGCTACGAGATATTGATTACCGCGAAGACTATGAACGCGCCCTAAAGGAGGAAGAAAAATGAAAGAATCTCGCAAAGACGCACCAGAAATTCCCGAATCAATACCGACCACCGTGACGTTGGAAGAATTTCTTGAGAACGATGTTCCAGGATATGAATATAGTGAAGGCAAATTAGTCCTGAAGTCACCGCCAACAGTTCCTAAGTCAATCCCTACCACGATGACATTGGCAGAATTTCTTGAGCATGATGTTCCAGGATATGAATACGCGACAGGAGAATTAATACCGATGTCCGCAGCGACGAGAAGACACGGTAAGATTAGTGCCAAGGTTATTTGGCATCTATACTTGCATGTTTACGAAAATGGGCTGGGGGAATTGTATACGGCAGAGACGACGTTCCAGGTCGGAGAACGTGTGATGAAACCAGACGTTGCGTTCGTTTCAACCCCCCGCCTGGATGTTGACGAAGACAAAGGGTTTCCAATACCTCCGGACCTGGCGATTGAAGTGATCTCTCCGACAGATGTTCACTACCGTATTGTCCGCAAGGCATTCGACTATCTGGAGGCGGGGACCCGTCTCGTCTGGGTACTTGATCCTGTCTCCAAATCGGTGACAGTGTATCGTTCTGAAAGCGATATTGAGATACTTACGCACGAAGCCACATTGACGGGTGAGGATGTCGTGCCAGGGTTTACCTGTCCCGTGAGACAACTGTTTGAGTAACGTGAGTTCGCTATAATACGTCCAAAATTTTGCAATATCAAGAGGAGTCTACCGATTAAATTTTTATACAATGTTTACATCCATCGAAAACGTTCAAAACGTGTGTGAAAAACATGCGTATATCGCGGATAGGGGTTTAGCAACGACCCTCTATCTCGCGCATCATCTCAAAAAACCCATTTTTCTTGAAGGCGAACCCGGTGTCGGTAAGACTGAAGTCGCTAAGGTGCTTGCGGATTCAACAGGGGCGAAACTCATCCGACTGCAGTGTTATGAAGGTTTGGACGCAAACAGCGCACTCTATGAATGGAATTACACACGGCAAATTTTGCAACTTCGTATTGACGAAGCACGCGGGCGCGACAAAGAAAGCATCGGCACCGACCTGTTTAGCGAAGCATTCCTACTGAAACGTCCGCTGCTGGAGGCTATCCAGAGCGACGGCGATGTGCCACCCGTCTTACTTATTGACGAGGTAGATCGGAGTGATAGTGAATTTGAGGCGTTTCTGCTGGAGATTTTGTCCGATTTCCAGATTACGATCCCAGAAATCGGTACGATTCAAGCAAAACATATTCCTTACGTTGTGCTGACATCAAACCGGACCCGTGAGGTGCATGAGGCACTCAAACGGCGTTGTCTCTATCAATGGATCGACTATCCGACTGTGGAGAAGGAATTGGCAATCGTTCAGGCGAAGCTGCCACAGATTGAAGAACACCTTGCACTGCAGCTCTGTCAGATGATGCAGCTGTGGCGGCAGGGGGATTACTATAAGAAACCGGGTGTTGCGGAAACCTTGGATTGGGGACTCGCGCTCGTCGCACTCGGTAAGGCGCAATTGGATGCGGATATCGTTGCGGAAACGCTTGGCTGCGTCTTCAAATATCAGGATGATGTCCAACGTGCCCGCGCAGTGGACTTGTCTGAATTAGGATTATGATTGAGGAGAAAACGATGTCATTTCAAGAATGTTTAGTACTTATTGCATATCTTAATTTTGTTATCGTACCCAAAACTAAACACGAGAATCGGATCTCTGTTAAAACAGATATCTTGCGCAAGCCTCATCGAGTTGAAAAGGTCGGGCGCTCTACGACCCACTCACGCGCAAAATTAAAGGACTTGCTGGCTCAAGAGTCAGTCTGTGCTGATCAGTGTGAGAATGTTAAAGCAGGGGGACTCAAGCCTCATCGAGTTGAAAAGGTCGGGCGCTCTACGACCCACTCACGCGCAAAATTAAAGGAGCTGCTTGTTGATACAAGGGAAAATAACGGATCCGACGAGTCTAATGAATGGGATACCGGTCCGGCCGTTGGCAATGAAATAATGGATGCAGTCTCCGACAAAATTGAAGCAATAATATGGGGCGAGTAATTAGGTTCCCTTGATAACCTCAATCAGACTTGTAGAAAAACTTATGAGAAAAAATAAAAAGAACCAACGTGTTGAAGTAAAAATCTTTAGAGGTGTTGGTTATCTCTTATTGGTCACTGCAGCCTTTTGTACGATGATACCTCTGTTGTGGCTGTTGACCTCCTCTTTTAAGACCGCCAATGAAATCTTCGCTGTCCCAATTCAATGGTTTCCGAGTTTTCCGCCGCGTGTTGCATCGTCGCCTTATATCGTCGAAAATGCGTATCCCAAGATTGAAAAACCGATGGCAGTGGATGAGGCGGTGTGGGAAACATTGCAACCCGAACTTACACAGGCGATTTGGAAGGAAACGCAGACGCACATCGCAGCAAATGGGCAGCTTTCCAATTACGTGCCATCCGAAGAATTGCAGACCGAAATGACAGAGGGATTGTGGCAACAATTGGTCGCGAGTTTACCTGATGAGGTTTGGAGCGGCACAACGGCATCCATCGCTGCGGCGGTGCAGGATGCGGTTATCCCGGAAGCGGTTGATACGATCTGGAGTTCTGTATATCGTGAAGTCGCGGTTGGAACACTCCAGATAGAGGATCTTGACTTCAATCGTACGCCGATTGAGATTGTGGACTGGGAAGCAAAAGCAGGCACGCGTATTCGTCCATCAAACGATGCCCAGACGGCTGCGAGTTTATCCTACGATTTCCAAGACAATAACACCACCTACATGACGGCTACGGTTGCTTCACCGATTCCGCTCGATCAGATACGACGCATCACGCTGCCTGTGCGTGGAGATGCTTCGTATCACCGTCTCTCTTTAGCCGTATCTGTCGGCAACGGGACGACATATCAACCGACACGTCCTTTCGTTTTAGAGAGTGCTTTGTGGAAGGATGCGGTGTGGCGACTCCACGGCATTCCGGGTGAGTTGGAGTCATCACACATTACAATGCAGCAAGTGGAAACGAGCCACACTGTTCAATCCACTATAGAAACGGGTGCGGAGAATCAATTGTTCCTGCAACTCTCACTTCATCAACCGGCTTATCTCTCTATTGTGTGGGATAAGTTCACCTCAAACTATCGGAATCTGTGGAAGACGGTGCCGTATGGTCGTTATTTTGTCAACAGCGTTTTTATTGCTACCGCATCAACGCTGCTCACGCTGTTTTTCTGTTCTCTCGGTGGTTATGCCTTTGCCAAATATCAGTTCCGTGGTCAGAAAATCCTGTTCGGTATCCTTCTTGCTTCCATGATGGTGCCTTTTCAGGTGTTACTCGTTCCGTTGTTTGGGTTGATGTATGACATCGGTTGGCTCAATAGCTACAAGGCGATTATCATCCCATTTTCGGTGGGTGCGTTTGGCGTGTTTCTGATGCGCCAATTCATTGTTACGATCCCATCAGAGCTGCTCGATGCAGCGCGTATCGACGGTTGTTCAGAATTCGGTATCTATTACAGGATTGTTCTCCCTATTATTAAACCCGCGCTGGGTGCGTTGACAATTTATTCGTTTTTGGGTTCATGGAATGGCTATCTTTGGCCCCTCATCATTTTACGGGATGAGGTGAAATACACACTACCGATCGGTTTAGCGAATCTTGTCGGCATCTATCGACAAGATTACGGTATGTTGATGGCGGGAACGCTGCTATCGCTCATGCCGATTGTTATTCTGTTTTTAGCGATGCAACGTGAATTTGTGCAGGGAATTACTTTAGGAGGCGTCAAGGAATAAAAAATGTCTGATTACACTACAGTCACGAAAACGAAAGCAATACGAGAAGGGCGCGGAAAGGCTTTTACCGTCAATGGAAGGCGGATCGCTATACTCAATGAGAATGGTGAGTTCTGCGCTGTGGACAATACCTGTCCGCATGCCATGGGTTCCCTCGGCAGAGGTAGGATTCGGAACGGTGTTGTTGTGTGTCCCGTTCACGGCTACGCATACAATACAGAAACTGGTGAATGTCAAACCGACCCGCGCCTCCGCATCAGGACGTACCCTTTGATTGTCGAAGATGAAGAAATCAAAGTTGAGGTAAAACGGTGAAATCCAATTGGATATACGTAATTCTTTTAGGTGTTGTGTTCTGGCTCTGTCCGATTCTCCTGAACAAATCGTTTTGTGAACCACGCGAGGGTAAAATGATAATAGGAGATTCCGGAGATGTTTGGGATGTGTTCTCGAATCTGCACCACAATGACAGAGGGAAGTTGGAAACTTACTGGGCGAGCGTGCCTGAGTTTCAGGAAGCGTTAACTGTCTATCTCAAAACAAAAATTGATGCAGGCGTTGTTAATGGAGAAACGTCACTCCCGCCCAATCTCGTTTGGTACGAATTCGTTGGGAGTTTTCCTGAGGCGTTGCGTGAGGACTTGTATGAGCATGCCCAAGCGGTCTTGGAAAGCAGCCCCGACAATGGAGCAGCTGCAAAGTTGGCGGCTATAGTCCTTGCAGGAACCGCGTGGGACATACCACACGATGATTTCTGGGATGTTGTTGAGAAAGCAATGGTCCTGCTGCCAAACGACGTTGAAGTCTGCTATTTGGCTTTTGAAAAGGCTGGATTCGATTATCTCCACGAAGAAGCCGTTACCGCACTCGAAAGACTCTTTGAACGACATCAAGCACATCAAACACCTACTGAGACATCTCCTTTTCAAAGGAACGTGCAGGAAAATGGAAAACCTGCTTTATCACAATGGGTATACCGTTTCTGTTATGATTACCAGTATGTAACATCAAGACCTAACGATTTTTATCAGCGGCTTGAAGGCGACCACCCGCTAAGGGAACGATGGACTGCCGTGCTTGGCAGGATTCAACTCGTTTTTGAAGAACAGGTAAAACTGGCACCTGGCGAATGGATTCATACAAGGATGTTGGCTGAAATTCACGAAGTTTTAGGGAATACTGAAGAAGCTCAAGCGGTTTTTCAGAGGTTCCAGTTGGTATTGAAAGATCGGTTAAAGCAGAATCCGGATGACCGAAATGCTTGGAGAGGCTTAGCTAACCTCCACGAAAAGTTAGGCAACTCCGAACTCGCGCACGCATATCGGGTGAACGCCGATCCCACACTGGCATGGGTGGGTAAAGTCCTGCCTGATTTCTCATCTGCTGTTGATGTGGATGACAAACCGATTTCACTTGCTGACTACCGTGGTAAAGTTCTTTTGCTTGATTTTTGGGCAACGCGGTATAATAGGATACCAACACTCGGAGCCATATACAAAAAGTATCATCACAGAGGTTTTGACATTATTGGAATAAATCTTGATGTAGATGAGAGGTTGTTGCGCGAATTTATTGCGGAAAACCCGTTGCCGTGGCGACAGATTTTTGACGGCGATCGGTATGAGGGTCCCTTGGTCCAACAGTATAGTGTCCGTAGTATTCCGAGAATGTTTCTCCTGGATCAAGGAGGCAAGGTTATTTCGGTTAATGTAAGAGCTCGCAGTCTCGACAAACTTGTTGCTAAGCAGTTAGCCGTCGAAACAGATTGATGTGTTTCTGATTGCTGGAGATAGCACTAAAAATCCGTACTCACACCTACCATGAACGAAGTTTTGTGAATCGGTTCAAATTGGGAAATGCCCTCCGCTGTTTCAACACGGCGGAATGTGTATTCACGGGTAACAATTGATACGACCGGTGGAAAGACTTCGTAGCGGACCTCCACACTGAATGCTGATTTTTCATCCAGATCGAACAGGTCCCCAAAAAAGTTCGTCTCGGCACCCTCGCCGATATCGCGTTTTGTATAGAATGCACGTACAGAGAAACGCGGCACGAATCCCGATTCTGTAATTCCCATGTAAAGTTTCGGTTCGCTGTTCGTATAATCCTCAAGCGTGCCTAAAAAATGGATTTGTGGTAGTGGATGCCAGATGAATTGTGAGAAAAAGCCGCGTCTCGGTTCTGTGTTCGTCTCCAAGCCTAAAAATTGAGGCATGCCGGGTTCCGGGGATAAAGATTTCGCGGAGTGGTATGTATAATCGAACACGGACGGGATATAGCCTTCTCCAAAGATGCGGTATTCTATTTTGAAGAGCGTTTGGGTAAAGGAGAAACCGAGACCGACAGCGTTGCCCCAGGCGAGGTCAGTTGTTACGCTACTTCCTTCTGTAAGAGTGATTTCTGTTTCTGAATCGCTATTTTCTAACGTATTGAGAAGGGCGATGTCATCATAGAGGTCTAATCGGAACGTGCTCGTCTCAAAAATTGGGAATCCTACATCAAGTCCGACCGCGCTCAGCGGTTTTTCTCCTTCCTCCTGTAAATTCGGATTGATGTCCGTGAGATAGGTTGCACCGAGTTCAAATCGTGTTAGGAGGTTGTTGTTTTCAGGGCGTTGAAACGGACGCAGGAACGCACGTCCTCCGAAGATTGTGGGATTGCCGATGTCGTTCATCATTGTTTCAATGCCGTAACGGTTTTCGGCGTTTCTAAGGTTCAGACGTAACCCTCGTCGGTCGTAATTAGAATAGCCGGACATGATTGAGCCGTGTCCGATTGTTAGGTAATCCAATTCACCGAAGCGAAAATGGAAAGGATCATAAGGGTGCGCGTAGCGAACGTAACGGATGAGTCTTAACCAAGTGCTTGGGTTATCCCACATTTCGCCATCCTCAGCGAGGATTTGAGGCTCATCTCCCTCCGCGTAAGGGTTGTAAAGCAGAATCAAATCTAATCCGATGCCAATTTTTCCGAGCGGTATATCGGGTTGGAGTTGAAGTTGGATGTAAGCATCACTGCCGATGAAGGTCAAGCCGCCACCATATAATCCGCTTGTTAGGAAATCCGGTTGTGTGACTTCAGTTAAGGCTTGGTCTTCTTCGATGGTGGTGGATTGCGTATTGTCTTGGGCAAAGGTCGGTGGGATTAGGGGAAAGATAAAAATTCCAATGAGTGAGACGAAGATGCCACTCCAATAGTGCGTGAGGACGTTGTTTCTGTTCATGCAGCGACAATCCTTCCGTCTTTCATCTGGATGACGCGATCGGCGTTCTCTTTTAAGCCTTCATGGTGCGTCACAATCGCTATAGTGGTTTGATGTTCTTGGCGTAGTTCTTGAATCAGGTTCATCAGGTTATCGCTTTGGCGACTATCTAAGTTGGCGGTGGGTTCATCAGCGAAGATAATTTTCGGGCGATTGGCGAGTGCGCGTGCGAAAGAGACGCGTTGTTTTTCACCACCAGAGAGCTGGGCGGGCCGATGGTGCAGCCGTTCACTTAGACCGACTTGTGTGAGCAACTCGGTCGCACGGCTTTCGGCTTCAGCGGTATTTTTTCGGGCGAGATCCATGGCGACCATGACGTTCTCTTGTGCCGTGAGGTAAGGTAGTAGGTGAAACATCTGAAAGACAAATCCGATCTTCTCGCGGCGGATCACGCTCATGTCTTGCTCATCGGGATCAATCGGTTCGCCATCAATTCGGATTTGACCGTCATCCGGCGTTAGGATACAACCGAGGAGGCTAATGAGTGTCGTCTTTCCGCAGCCACTGTCGCCCATAATCATCACCAATTCGCTCTCTTCAATGGTGATGTCAACAGAATCAATCGCGACGACGGTTGCATCGCCTGTGCCGAAACGTTTGGTTAAACCGGTGCCTTCTACTATCGCTGCCATCTATATCTTCGGACTTTCCCCTCCATGCTAAAGCATGGAGGGGAAAGTCCGCTCCTATCCATATTGAAAGTTAAGTCGTTTGCGTATACGAAACATATTGGGTCTCGCACCTCTCACAATACGCCTACTACTATTGATTTCACTGAGGTTGATGCCTCCTTTTCTATCATATCCAGTAACACGTAGTAATCCGTGTTTGATATGTTTAACAAGTGTGTTTTTCACTATACCGTTACACAAAGTCCCACCATATCGTGGACGCTTTCCACCTTTCTGTGGATTTTGCCTGTGAAGTTCACGTCTGCGTATGGGGATAGGAGATATACAAAAAATATCGGTATTATCAGGTGTGATATCACCACCAACAGCATGATATGCCAAGCACCAAGAATCTACACAATGTGCCTCAAAGGTTTCTGCTAACTTCTTTGACGACTTTTTCAAACCAAGATTGTCTCTAATCTCTTTTGTCTCCCAACCTTGCAAAGTCAGTAACTCCCATCGCTTTTGGATTTTGGTATAGAACCGCTGTTTACCGACTTCAAGTGGGCTAAATGACTGATTCCATCGCTGCTGATACTGCTTTGTCCGAGCCTTAATATCCTCGACGCAGACATGCGTGACTGGATGCAACTTGGACAGCCAATCAAGGATGCGAAATTTCCAATCCCATCTCGCACGAGTGCCAGCAGGAACACGCTCTCTGTTGGCAAGTCTATTGGTGCGATTTTTGCGATTCGGACACTTCCGTGAACGTCTACCTCTACGCAACTCTCGACGCTTCTCTACTTTCTTACCGACACCCCCATGAGCATCGGCTTGCACATTCAAATAAGTGTGTGCTTGTGATTTGACGGTAAAACCTTCCTTTTTACTACCGGGGTCCACACCGACAACAACTTCTTGAAACTCGGTATCCGATGGAACAACGTTTAGACGGACGCAGAAAATACCGTTCTTCCAAAACGGTGTCGCTTTACCTGATTGTATCCAACGCCTCGCCCGTGAGGATTTTGTAGGCATTAGAGGATGCTGATTCTTATCTACAACTGGAACGAAGATGACGTAAACCTCTTTCGAGTCTGTATTGCCCCATCCAGATCACAGTATCTAAGAGGAATCAGACTTGGGGAGCATCCGAAACATTATTCTGGTTGCCACACCAAGATACTGTGATATATTACTGTAGTCAATAAGTTGCCCTCATAGAAGTTATAGGGTGGCTACCATCTTCCACAAGCCCCGTCCCTTAGGGCGGGGTTATTGACTTAGATTTCTCCCCGGAATGCAATCATTGGATCTACCGCGATCGCTTTGCGTGCCGCCAGATAACCGCTACCGCAACAGACAACAAAACTGATACACGCAACGATAATCGATTCGACGAAATTAATCAAAACAAAAATCGGTGCCGCCGCCGCAAAAACGTAGGACAGCATAAGCCCAAGCAACACACCGACAGCGGAGATCAGAACGACCTGTTTTAGTAGGAGTCCCATCACATAGGCGTTTGAGCCTCCGATTGCCTTCAGTACCCCAATCTCTTGTGTCTTTTCCAGCATCGTCACATAGGTAATCATCCCGATGAGAATGCCTGCCGCTACCCACAGCATCACCCGCAGGAATTGCACCGCCTTCATCGGTTCGTCAACATAATAGGCAATGATGTCCCTGAGCGTCTGTTGTAAGGTGCGTGCTTCGATGGTTTCCAAGGCATCTAAATCGGCGGCGATCTGGACAGGTAGTTCGCTTTTGTTTGTTTTAGCGATCATCATGTTCACATGTGGCGTGTTGCCGAGTAGAAGTTTCTGGGCAATGCGGACATCCATAAAGAGCAGCGGTGTATCCAAGACGAACATGAGGCTTTTCGCCTTTCCAACAACCCTAACCTTTTCGTTCCCAAGGGTGATCTGTTCCCCGATTTCCAGTCCCATTTTCTCGTCAACGACGACCTCGTAAGGGACTGGGTCCTCGGGTCTATAGTCTTCAAAATTGCTCCGAGTGAACATTCTACCCTCAACGGCGGTCTTCGGTCCGCCGAGTTGTCCTAATTTATATCCTACAACGATTGCCTTGGTGGATTTTCCGCGGACGGTGGGACGCGCTTGCGCAAAAACCAAGGGGGCCGCGGAGTCTGGCACTAAGCCTGGTCCTGAATTCAGGAATGCCATGTATTCCTCAACGACCATGGAAAATCCGATGAATGCGCCACCAGAGCCTTCAGCAGAGATCCAGACATCTGCCCCCGTGGATTCGACGTATTGTCGCGCTTGGATACGCATACCGTTCATGATACCGCCTAACAGTAGAATCAACGAGATCAGCACGGTGATGCCGAGTGCTGTTAGCACAACTCTCGCTTGGCGATAGCGCATGTCTTTGAGAAATAAGGTCTTCATATTTCAGTCCGATTCAGTTTCGCGTGAATATTTGGTTGCCCGGTACATGAATTTCCGCACAGCGATCAGTAATGCTAACGCGAGAATGTTTTCCCAAAACGTTGCCTCGTTCGTCTGCTTAAAACGTTCTATAGTAGGGAGTGTTGGATCCGTTGCCCGCCAAGCTGTGAGGTTGAAATAGATAAAAAATCCTATCGGAATCAGGCAAATCCAGACACCACATATAAACTCTACGATGATTAGCATTAGACTGGATGCGTGTGACATCAGCCTCAGCAGTTTATTAAATTTTTTCAAAGCAACCTCTACCTAACAGTTTGGCTTTGATTGTTTTCTACAAATCGGTCAAGCCGCTCGGGCATCGTTTGTCGTTTGCGGCGATGCAGCTGGACGTGTTCCTGATACGTACCTTCATCTGTTTCAACACCGGTCTCGCGTTCTAAGAAGAGTGGAAAATCGGACGCGGGCGGCTTGGCGTTGTGATACGCGTTGCTATAGCTCCGCATGATAATCCGCTGTTCACGGTTCAGTGTCTCTAACCACTCAGGTGAGGAATGAAAACGGTCAGCAGGTGTAACCCATGACGGGCAGTAGGCGACAAAAATGTTGTAGCGCACAACCTCACTCTCGTTAGGTTCAACACGATGCCAGATGCTGGAATGCATCACTGTCATCGTCCCTTTACGCGGACAGACGACCTTTTCTCCCGGAATGCTTTCGTGCGTATCGTAGCCGTCCATATACTGTTGGCGATGGCTTCCGGGCAACACGACGAGATTGCCCATCTTCTCTCTTGGCAAATCGGTCAACCAATATCCGACTTTGATTTGCAACGGCAGCTTGGGCGAAAATACGCCATAAGGGAGCGCACGCGCACCGTCCGGATGCCATTGATTGTACTGCTTGCCTCCGGGTGGGCGCAGGAAAAACTGGCTTATATGGAGTTTAAGGAGCTCCCCAAATAGGTCATACGCAAAACCGACATGCCGCTCGTGATCAATTAGGTTGGCAAACACAGGGTCTCGTTCAACGATATTCTGCATACCGAGGTAGCCTCCAGGCTTATATTTCGGATTGGTCGCCGCGACGCGATCCATGGCGTCAATATAGGTCTGGATATCTGCATCGGAAATCGCATCTTCGATGAAGATGATGCCGTCTTCGTTGAACGTCTTCCACTGTTCTGCTGTGAATCCGGGGGGTGCAACACGATATTTCTGTTCGGTATTCATTGGAACTCCTTTCATTTGGTTTTGTAGCAAATCCTGTGCCAATTTGGACAATGCCACGCTGATTAGGTTCTTTGTGATATGCCCAGAAGTAACTGCACGAAATAGGGCAGATTTTGTATCCGATAGCACGAGAATGGGCAGATGTGATTAACCTTTGCGGGTTCTGGTTAAATACTTGGTGAACGCATATTCAATTAAGAATACCATATTTTAGCAGAAGCGTCAAACGCTAATAACAAAATGCCCCAAACCCAGAGCGTAACTATTGGATTTGGGGCAACAAAATTGCAGTTGTCTACGAGCTGAAGTCAGCTGCGATAGGGTCAAGCCTTACGAAACCTCAACCGCTGTTTCGTAAACATTGTTCTGGACTAACCATACGGAAACTGCCTGAATAAGTATCTGATTTGCTCGTTCAACAATAGGATTTAACGATGGAATATGGGCGAACATTTTTTGTGCCTGGTGTTTCAGATCTACAATTGAGGGCAGTTCAAGAATTTTCATTTCTTTAAGAAATGCTTCAACTTCTGCCTGACTGATACGAGCACGGTTACGCAATTCTTCTAACTTCGGTGTATGTGCCCATGCTTTCAACACCGTGTTGCCGATTTGCTCAATCGAAAAACTTGAAGCGAGTTGTTGCGCTGTGTTTTCGATGGTAGCTAACGACAATTTACGTTTACCCGCTACTACATGTGCTGGCGGCAATCGAAGGTCCCAGACAACCCTAAAAATGGACAAAATTTTCAGAATATAGTAGGTAATATCAATTTGCCACCAACGAAAGCCTTGGGGTGTAGCACTTGGGAAGTGGTGGTGATTGTTATGCCATCCTTCTCCCAAGGTAATGATAGCGAGAAGCCAGTTGTTACGAGAATCATCGCCGGTGACATACGGTTGTTTGCCTATCACGTGGGAAAGTGAGTTAATCGTAAATGTGCCGTGAAACAGGAGTACCGTACTTACGAAGAAACCTACGACGAGTCCTGACCAACCTGCAATCGCCCAAACAAGAACGCCTAATAGGATTGGCGGTATTCTATCCCATTTATCAAGCCAAACGAGTTCTGGATATTTCTGGAAGTCTTTAATTAATCTGTAATCTGTTATCCGCCCGCGTTTGGAGAAAATCCAAAGCACATGAGAATACCAGAATCCGTGTTGTACAGGAGAATGGACATCCTGTTCTGTGTCAGAGTACTTATGATGATAACGGTGTTTCGCTGCCCACCATAGCACGCCTCGTTGTGCTGAGCTCTGCCCCAGAAATGCTAAAAAGAATTGGAAGCCACGACTTGTTTTGAATGAACGGTGTGAAAAATAACGATGAAACCCCGCCGTAATCCCAAACATGCGGATAACGTATAATGCACCACATATAATCCAGTCGATCGGTTGAACATCTACCCAGAAAATTGCGAGACATACGAGGTGAACAGTTATAAACGGTAGAACACGAGGGTGAATAATGTCCGCTTCATCGGCTGGACGTGTAGTACATGGTTCAGTTGACAATTATATTCTCCTTGCTATGGATAGCAGTTGGGTTTTGTCTGATTAAGTTGTTCTGAACTTCTTCAACTATCTAAAATTCAAGTGCAACGCCTATCATGAAACCGTTTTCATCAATTGTGAGATTTGAGAGTCCCATTTCGTTTGTCAGGTCAACCAAGGCCCGAATGAACGCTTCAGACATATCCCCGTGTGCATATTCGCCTATGTGATCGGGATCCTCTCTGCATTCTTCAGCGTCCTCAGGATAAAACAGTGATGTGTCCAATCCGAGATTTACGAGGAATTCGACAATATCATTGAAAGTTGGCGCGGTACCATATACGACTAACGGGACATTGTCTACGAGTTCCTCTGGTCGGTCGGCTATTTCTGCCAATTTTGCTTTGAGATTTAGCCCTAGCTGCCGTGTGCGCGCCAGTTCCTTTTCATCTTTCGGTGTTAGCGGACGTTTCCGGATTCTTTCGATAAGGGCTCTATTAAGCGCGGCAATTCTATTTTTGGTCCGCTTTCTCGACTTTTTACCTCTCCTCATAATGCCTCCAAGTCTCGTGTCAAGAATGGATGCGATTACGGAATCAATGCTAAGGGTTCGGTATATTTATTGCAAAAATCGCGGTCATTTTTTACATAAGTTATCAGATATAGATTACTTCAGGATAACCATTTTGCACAGGGGTGAAATGTTGTTTGTGTGTAATTGGTAGAAATAAATTCCGCTTGCTACTTTTTCTCCTAAACCGTTGCGACCATTCCAATATGCAGCACGATTTCTGCTCGTGTAATAGCCTGCTGATTGATGTCCAAGTGCTAACGTGCGAATTACAATACCTTTCGTATCATAGATGGTGATCCGGACATCACTTGCGTTCGAGAGTTGATAAGGTATCCATGTTTCTGGGTTAAACGGATTCGGATAGTTCGGCAACAACGCAGTTGTTTCTGGATGAATTGAATGTAAGAGGGTTTCCAACACACCGATGGCTCGACGGAAGGTTGGACTACCATCGTTGACTTGTTTCACCTGTGTTAGCCAACTTTGAATCTGTTCGACGGTTGGACCATTAGCACTCGGTGCGGCTGGTGAACCTTCTCCGAAATTGTTGGCGACTTGCACTAAATCCAAGATATTGACGGTACCATCGGCATTGATGTCAGTATTTATTTCTTCATTCGCTACACCTGGTTTTCCAATTTCATTCGCTACGAGTACCAAATCCTGAATGTTAACCGTGCCATCTTGATTAACATCTGCTTGAGCATAAATAGGTACATCGGTTACCTCAAATCGAACGATTTCAGTGAAGTCTGCTCGGAGTGCATTCTGCGCCTTATCAAATACAGTCATCTCAGCAAGACCCCATATACCTGGGGCACTGCCAACTGGCAAAATAATTGTCTTATGATATGTCTGATAAATGGTCGGATCGCGTGAAAAATAGATTGTCCAAAAATCCTTATCATAATGTCTGAAGAAGTGTGTTACGCCTTGAGGATCACGTAAAAGCATATTTGTTTTTGCATATCCACTGATATTATCCTTGATTCTAAAAATGATGTCAACCCGCGTTTCGCCATTCGGTGTTTTTGGCTGTGTCGGTTCTGCTTTGATGGTAATTCGATTTAAATCCAAGACAGGCGGCGTGCTATCTGGATTAGTCGTTACGATGTCAATTGTAGCAGGGAGTTCATCAAGTATTTCCTGTTCATCCCTTAAGGCATGTCTCGGATCAGTGAAGTATACACCCCGAGCATTCAATGCGACATCCTCCATCTTGATATAATTAAGGCTGTATGTACCACCTTGGAAATAATCTGGAAAAATGAGTCCAACACTCGCTTCACCCGTCTCTGGATTATATTCTCCCCAACTTTCGCGACGAGAATAAGTTTCACGATTTAAATCATTTAGACGAGCATAAACCCCTTTGATGCTGTTCTTTTCAGTCAGTTGCCACCGGGCGGTGACAATTTGATAAGGTTGTCCGTCTTCAGTTGTGGCTTCTGATAAAGAGAGTCGCATTGAATTTTTGACATAAACTGGTGGTTCACAATCCGCTAATGGATTATCAACATAAAGTTTCCAACCAGAATCGGGTTGTCCGCTGTGACGCTCGTTACCTTGTGCATCCCAGATTCGAATAGCGTCAGGCATCCAATATCCATCCGCTGCATAACGTGATAAAGTCACCTGCTTGCGCAAAATATGCCCGGAGTCAACACGTGTTCTATTGGCATCAACTGGTTCCATCCACGCGAGATCAAAGAAGGTGCCTTTTTCACTAAAAACTCTGATATATGCTGATTGGGCAGCATCTAAGGCACTCTCACGATGAAGTTCAATCTCTACCGTTATGAGTTTATCTTCCTCCGGTTCACCTTCGACCTGTATGTCCACACGGATAATCCGACCCGGATAGACATAATCAGGGTAGAGGTTGTAAACCTCAAACGTTAGGTCTTCACGTATCTTTGAGATATAACGAGTACCGTGCATAATCCGATTCTGAATAAATTCGTATTTAGCAGGTGATCGGGAACGAAGTTTATCTGGATTAACAATATAATAGCTAATACTTTCTGCCATATCCTCGTTCGGATTTACGCCGTGTGCATAAGCGGAGACGAATTCAACTTGTTTAGTTGTTGACCAACCATCTTTATCATCGGGATTTTCAAACCAGCCGCCGAGTTCAATCCAATCTTGTCTAAGCTGCTCGTCAAAAAGATGTTCCCACAAAAAGTGTGCTTTTTCATGAAGAATCAAACGGTGAATATAGTCAGGTCCTTGCCCCTTAAACGCAGACTCCATAAATTCAATATAGCCTGCACTGGGCCATGCGACGGCAGGGGCCTGTGGATAAAGCGGGTGTGGAGTTCCATCCAACCGTCGAACAAGATATTTGAGACCTGGCGTTTTAATCATGCCTTGTGGGAATTCTTCAAGCATTGAGACTAATGCCATCAGTTCTTCGTTTTTGAACTCAGCAAAACGTCCTGCGTGTTCACCGGTTGTATATCGCGTTAGTTCGCTATAATCGGGAATATTTATACTGACTGCATAACGTTCTTGTAATATTCGTTCAAGTGCGTATCTATCCGCCCCATCATCGGTGACAAAACGAACCACAGCATGATGGAGTCGTTTGGAGAAATACCTGCCTCGTACCCCTTCAATTTCCGCTAACAGGGGTTCCGCATGCACGAACGCATCTTCAGCAATGGTGACAATTCGCTGCCCATCTCGGTATTCCACTGAAATATCATCTTGAATATGACGGTCACTTAACCGCCAAATAGACGATGCCACTCCGGGACTTCCAGCGTAAAGATTGTTCGTTTCTTGCGGTATGGATTCAAATGTTTGGAGTAATCTGTAAGCGTGTCCTGGGTTCCATTCTGGACCCAGATACACAGAATACTTCCGCATTAACGCTAAAGAAGCACTGTGCGAGGCAACTTGTATCGGTTCATCCAGCAGCGTCACTTGGATAGGCTCAACGACTGTCGCGCTTTCGCTTCCTTCCGGAGTTTCGTCTATCTCCCAATGGTAGGTAAAAGTATTTCCTTGATAAACAATACCGAAGAAAAAAATAACTGAAATTAGGGAAAAAGTGATAGTTTTCATTATATCCAGTGCCTCGTTACTGCATTCAAAACGAGTTACTTTAGGGTTGGGAGGAAAGACATAACTTGAATATCTGCTTAACGAACAATTCGCTTCGGAATAGTAATAGGGCGAGGCACTGAGACCACGCCCTACAATGCTTTTACACTGTTTTACTGCTTCTCACGCAAACGGGCTTCTAATGCTGCTAATTCATCGGATAATGCTTCTGGGAGTGTTTCCTCAAAGCGTGCGTAATGTTCTCGAATGGAGTCAATCTCATTGAGCCACTCCTCAACATCGACATTCAGGAGTTCTGCCATCTGATCGTCTGTTACGTCCAATCCGCTGGTATCAATTGCACCAGATGCCGGCAGATAACCGATCGGGGTTTCGACTGCCTCTCCGTTTCCAGAGACGCGTTCGACGATCCATTTCAACACACGACTGTTTTCGCCGAAGCCGGGCCAGAGCCATCCGCCATCAGCATCCTTACGGAACCAGTTGACGTAGAAAATCTTTGGAAGTTTGCTGGCATCGGTGTTTTCACCCATCTCCAACCAGTGTGCGAAGTAATCGCCCATGTTGTATCCACAGAACGGGAGCATCGCCATCGGGTCGCGTCTGAGTTCACCGACGGTACCTGCGGCGGCTGCGGTGCGTTCGGAGGAAGCAATGGAACCGATAAAGGTGCCGTGTTGCCAATCAAAGGCTTCAAACGCGAGGGGGACGGTAGTGGCGCGTCGCCCACCGAAGAGGATCGCCGAGATTGGGACACCGTTCGGGTTCTCCCAATTCGGGTCGATGATTGGGCATTGTGCGGCTGGAGTTGTATAGCGTGAATTTGGGTGTGCAGCTGTTTTCTCGTCACCGGGATGCCACTCTTCACCAAGCCAACTTGTGACTGTTTCGGGTGGGTCTTCGCTCATCTCTTCCCACCAGACATCGCCGTCTTCTGTGAGAGCAGCGTTTGTGAAGATCGAGTTTGATGCAAGTGTGTGCATAGCGTTCGGGTTGGTATGCATTGACGTGCCCGGAGCCACACCGAAGAAGCCTGCTTCTGGGTTAATCGCGTAGAGCCGTCCGTCTTCACCGAATTTCATCCACGCGATGTCGTCACCGATAGTCTCCGCTTTCCAACCGGGTATTGTCGGCGTGAGCATTGCGAGGTTTGTCTTACCACATGCACTCGGAAACGCTGCGGCGATATAGGTTTTCTCACCTTCGGGGCTTGTTAAACCCAAAATGAGCATATGTTCTGCCATCCATCCGTCGTTTTTCGCCATAATGGAAGCGATACGGAGGGCATAGCATTTTTTTCCAAGCAGTGCGTTCCCACCATAGCCGCTACCGTAGGACCAGATGGAACGTTCTTCGGGGAAATGAACGATGTATTTGTTATCTGGATCGCAGGGCCAAACGACATCTTCTTGTCCGAGTTCGAGTGGCATTCCGACGGAGTGTAGACACGGCACGAAATCACCGTCTTCACCTAAGATATCTAACACTGCACTGCCCATGCGTGTCATGATCCGCATATTAACAACGACGTAGGGCGAATCGCTGATTTCAACGCCGATATGTGAGATCGGTGAACCGAGGGGGCCCATGCTGAAAGGTACAACGTACATCGTTCTGCCTTTCATACAGCCTTTGAAGAGTCCCTTGAGAGTCTTCTTCATATCGTCCGGGTCGTGCCAATTGTTCGTCGGTCCTGCTTCAAGGGGTGTTTTTGAGCAAATGAACGTTCTGTCTTCAACGCGTGCAACATCCGCAGGACTGGAACGAGCAACGTAGCTGCCTGGACGCTTTTCTGGGTCCAAGCGGAAGAAAGTTCCATTCTGAACCAATTCTTCACACAACCGATCGTTTTCTTCCTGGGAACCGTCACACCAATAGATAGAATCGGGTTGGCAAAGTTCAGCCGCTTCTTCGACCCAATTCTGCAATTTCTTGTTTTTCGTCATTTAAACCTCCAATTGTTAGTTAAATTACGTTTATTACTGCTCCTATATATTTTATAACATATTTCGCCACTTGGCAAATTAAAAGGGTGGGGCAATTTGTGGTAGATTAAGAGTCGGGATTTGGAAATCCCTCCTACAGCGGAGTTATTAAGGAGACTGCTAAAACGCCGCGCCGAGGTTAACATGAATTTTTCCTCGCAATAGGGAATCTCCTGCGGCGAGACCATAATTGATGCGTAAGATGCCGCCTCTTGATTCAAGTCGCGCTCCAAATCCGTAGCCGACTCGGAGTTTATCGAAGACAGACGGTTTTTCAATCAAAGTGACAGAACCTAAATCTGTAAAAACGAAAATCTGTGAATCGGGTCCGACGAGGAATCGATATTCAAGGTTCGCGTATACACGCCGCGGTCCGGAAAACCAATCTTCATCATACCCGCGTAACGTAGTCGCGCCGCCGAGGTAGAAAAGTTCAGTTGGAGGAATGTTGACCCCCCACGCTGCAGCACCGTGGAGTTCAACAGCAATCGTTTGCTTTCGCCATGTTGGGAAGTATTGCTGCAGGGAAAGCCACGCCTTCCGAAGCCGAAAATCGCTCCGTGACACTTCAAAGGCGATGCTATCACGCCGTCCACGTGTTGGATTCAGAAAATAGTCGCGGGTGTCCCGTGTCAGCCGAAGTGTGAGGCTATACTTTGTCCCACTATACGCCTCTGTTTCGGTTGGCGGAATAAGACTTGGTTCGGAAAAGAGTGATGTCTGGGACTGGATATCGAGTGGAGAGACTGTTGACGGAAGTAGAGTAGCAGAATTTGGCACGTTAATCTGTTTATACCCTAACGTCATGGTTCCTTCAAAGACGCGTCCGAAGTTCGTCGTCGCGCTTAAGTTACTCGACCGCTCTTCGGAGACTGTTTCAGTGGTAAGTTGTTCCCTATTTGTACGCTGCTCTTTGAGTTGTCCATATTCTATACCGATCATTAAAGGTTTACCGAATATCCACGGTTCTGCATAACCGAGTCGAAGGATCTTGAGCAGACCGGATTTCCAATAGAAATTAAACTGTCTTCCTGTTCCGAGCAAGTTGGTTTCGCGGGCTTCAAACACACCGGTAAGTTGTGGTGCAGCGTCCGCATCTGAGTCCGGCGGTGCGTATCCGATGACACCGCTCAGCTGTCCTGTCTTTGCTTCGGTTACCCGTGCATGGAAGTTAATCCTGTCTTCTGTATTGCCTGCTTCCAATACATTCGGATTGACTTGATAGAAATACCCTAAATTTCGTAGGCGACGATAACTCGTATCAATGTCGCGCTGGTCGAAGTTTTGATCAGGTTTCACTCGGATTTCCCGAAGGACTACCTTGTTCTTTGTTTTTTCGAGTCCGCTAACCTTAACTTCACCAATTTTAACTTGCGATCCTTCGCGAATGTTCACCTTAAAGTCAACGGTGCCTATTTCCGGTGAGAATTGGAAGTCTTGAGGGGCAATCTCAACTTTTGGATATCCGTGTTCGCTGTACAGGGTTTGAAGGCGGTCAATACCACGCTCCAATGCGACTTGTGTAAAAAGTTTCCCCTGTTTTAAACCGAGCTCGTCCCGAATTTCGGTCTCCGAAAAACGTTGGTTTCCAGTGAGTGTGAGTGTCCCCATGCGAATCTGTTTGCCTTCGACAATTTCTACTGTAATGGATACATGGGCTTCATTGTCGATCTGTCCGATTTCGGAAATCGGTGTAACCTTAGAGGACGTTTCTGCGAACACAAAACCTGCTTCTTGATACGCTGCGACGATGCGTTCAAATGCCTCTATAATCTCCAAGCGAGAATAAGCCTTTTCTTTTTCCCATCCGAATAGATTTATCAACTTTTTCTGATTTAAATGTTCGTTCCCATTAAAACGGAGTCGATGAATGCGATAACGCGGTTCTGTTTTCTCCGATCCTTCGTTATTGGGTGTTGTCGTTTCTGAGACAGGGTCCTGTTCTGTGGTTTCAGAACTGGATAGTATTTCGGAAAGACCCGTCAAAGAGAGGAGTAAGCAGCTGAAAAGTAGGATAATTCGTGGCAGTCGTGGGTTAGGCATTTATTGTCTCCGATAAACTCACATCTATACGAAATAAGTATTTTAACATGTGCGATGCGTTAAAAGCAAACGATCCGTTCGCGTAGGTAGTAGTTTTTTATTACTTACGCACCTTTGATCGTTAACCCCTTAAATCTCCCTGATCAGCGGATTTGTACTATATGCCTGATAGGGAGTTCCGTAAAATTAATGTTTGAATGGTGATTTTAAACGATATGTTCCTCGTGAATAAGAAAAAATTTGATAAAATTCTGCAAATATGGTATTATATTAAGCAAGCGTTAAATTTATAATCTATTTATACAAGATTTCAACACGTACCACAATCATTAAAGTTACGCCTGCAAGGAGATACGGATATATTATGTCAAATGCTTTATTTGTTTATCCGAAGTTCCCGCCATCTTATTGGGGCTTTAAATACGCCTTAGAATTTCTTGGTAAGAGATCATCGATGCCCCCGCTTGGGTTATTGACTATCGCTGGAATGTTCCCTGATAATTATGCCTTAAAGGTCGTTGATATGAACATTGAACCGCTGACAGAGGCACATCTTCAATGGGCAGATGTCGTGCTGACATCAACAATGATTGTTCAAAAGGACTCGCTCTATGAAGTCGCAGAACGTTGTAATCAGGCAGGCGTGCCGATAATTGCTGGCGGACCGCATCCGACCTCCTACTATGACAATATCAAGGAGGAGACTGATGCCACGATTGACCATTTCCTCTTTGGTGAGGTTGAGGAGATCTTTGAAGACTTCTTAACCGATTTTGAGAGCGGGAGTGCGAAAGAGATTTATCGCGAGACTCGCAAGCCGGATATCACGAAGACACCCCCACCGCGTTATGACCTCATCGATATCAACGCTTACGGGTCGATGGCACTCCAGTTTTCGCGCGGATGTCCTTTCAATTGCGAATTTTGCGATATTACGAAGCTGTTCGGACGGGTGCCGCGGACGAAGAGCAATGAACAGATGCTTACCGAGTTTGAAATGCTCTATAAACTCGGTTGGGACGGCGCAATGTTTGTTGTTGATGATAACTTTATCGGTAACAAACGCGACGCGATGCGCTTGCTTCCGGCTGTCAAGCAGTGGCAAGAAGAACGCCAATTCCCCTTTTCGCTCTATACCGAAGCGAGCGTGAACCTCGTCGAGATTCCTGAAATGCTTGATGCAATGAGCGATGCCGGATTTAACATGGTGTTCCTCGGCATTGAAACTCCTAATGATGAAGCACTTCTCAGCACCTCTAAAGGACAGAATACCAGTAAAGAGGAGGATGCGGGGAGTTATCTCTTGCGTGCTATCAGGAAAATACAGAGTAGAGGGATGGAGGTCACAGGTGGATTTATCATCGGACTTGACGGCGATACTGAGTTTGATTCGCACATCGATTTTATTCAGAAAGCTGGCATACCGATGGCAATGGCTGGCTTGCTCACTGCCTTGAAGGAGACCGACCTTTGGCACCGATTGAAACAGGAAGACCGGTTGCTTGGGGAGTCCAGCGGAAATCAGACCGACATGACCCTTAATTTTGTACCGGAAATGCCGCGCAATGAGCTTCTTGCGGAATATCGACGGGTTGTTTCTACACTTTATGATCCCACGCTGAAGAACTACTTCGCCCGATGTTTGACGCTGCTTGAGCACATGCCTCAGACTTCGCACAATGTGCGATCCATTCGGAAAGAGGAGTTGGTGGCGTTTATCCGTTCACTCCAGAAACAACTTTTCTCCAGACAAGGTTTGGCGTACGCACGGTTTTTAGCGAAGACACTCAAAGACTATCCGAACATGTTCCCTGAAGCGGTCCGATTGGCAGTCATGGGTTATCATTTGGAGAAGACGACGCGTAACACTATTGCTGTTGAGGATTTCCGAAACCTTTTGGCTCGCGAAATGGATACATTTAAAGAGAAGATTTCTCAGTTTACGCAAGCGCGCGGGGGTCGGATGAACGAGATTCAGGGTTATTCCCGGAAACTTTTTACACGCGTGAGGAAGGAATACGATTCAATTCACGAGGATTTTCAATACGCTGCACATAGTGCGCTTGCCGGTTTCCAAAAATCAATGTTCAAGGAATACCTTGACGCGGAGCTCAATGCTTTCAAAGAGGCTGTCAGCACTTTCGCAAAGGCACAGACAGAAAAACTCGGCGAACTCCAAGCGTATGTCCACAATCTTTTCGCCCGTGTCCGTGCCCAACACGAACAACTCCACGACGATTTCAAGCAGAACGCCCAGGAAACCTTTGACGCTTTCCATGACTCTGTCAAAGGGCATTTAGAACAACTCTTCGGTTCTGTTCCTGTACAGATTGACGGGCTCAGTTAATCAGACCATGGTGTCTATTGAGATAGAAAATCTCGGTTTTACCTATCCGAGTCGTGATACGCCGACACTGCAAAGTATTACAACACGCGTCCCTGCTGGGACTTTTGTGCTGCTGACGGGTCCAACAGGGTGTGGTAAGTCTACGTTATTGCGGACATTGAATGGCTTAATCCCGCACGCTTCGGCAGGAACACTCACAGGGTCGGTTCGTCTTGACGGTAAAGCCATCGCAGCACAATCGCTCGCTGCCACATGCCAACAGGTTGCTCTCCTCTTCCAAAATCCTGACGATCAACTCTTTTGCACACTGGTTGAAGATGAGATTGCCTTTGGACTCGAAAACCTCGGTTTTCCCCCCGAAGAAATTAAAAGACGGATCACTGTCGCCTTAGAACAGGTAGGATTGCCCGATTTTGCGTCGCGGGAGATCACATCGCTTTCCGGTGGTCAGAAACAGCGTGTTGCGCTTGCTGCTGTCTGTGCGATGCAACCGCAAGTCTTGCTCTTAGACGAGCCGACGAGTCACCTTGATCCCAGGGGGACGCGGGACATTCTCGATATTGTTGCGCGGCTCAATCGAGAGATAGGCATAACGGTCATCTTAGCAACCCATCGAACGAAAGAGGTTGCCTCGCTGTGTGACCGCGTATGGCTAATGGATGAAGGGCAACTCCGATTGGATTTACCGAAAGCGGAGGCGTTTCAGAACCTTAGCATGTATCAGCGTTTAGGTGTACAGATACCAGAAAGCAGGAACCCATCAGTAGAAATACCTCTTGCGCGCGATCGAGGAACCGCATCGCAGACCCCTCTCCTCAACATTCATGCGCTTCAGTTCCGTTATCCAAACACTAATCAAAATGCAGTGCGTTCGATTTCTTGTGAGGTGCCCCGTGGAGAAGTCGTCGCAATTATGGGTGCGAACGGTTCCGGTAAAACAACCTTGATTCATCTCATTGCTGGTTTGCTACGTCCATCGGTAGGTGAGGTGATTATTGATGGAAAGTCGTCCAGTCGCCTGAAACTCCATCAGTTGGCAGGTAAAGTCGGTATCGTTTTTCAGAATCCTGATTTGCTGCTGCAAGCGGAGACTGTTCGCGATGAGGTGGCATTCGGTCCCAAAAATCTTAAATTCTCTACACAGATTCTTGAAGAGCGAGTCAACACGACACTCACCCAGTTTGACTTGGACGATTTTGCCTTAGAGGCACCCTATTCGTTATCGCGTGGGCAGCGTCAGCGGGTTGCTGTTGCTGCTGCTTTCTCATTACATCCTGACCTTTTCCTTCTCGATGAACCCACCACCGGACAGGATGCGCAGCATCTCCATCAGTTGATGGACGAACTTTGCGATGAGATCCAGCAAGAGGATAAAACCCTCATTTTCGCAACGCATGACACAGAACTCACCTTGAAATACGCGCATCGCGTCCTCCTATTACAGGATGGCGAATTGATTTTTGATGGCGCGCCCTATATTGCCTTTGCTAACCCCGAACTTCTACAGCAGGCATCGCTATAATTGCTTTCTTCTCACTCATAAGTTTCCAACCACGGTGAAAACTTTCATTTTAACTCCGTTGACGGGTTTTGTTCATTGTTATGTGATGTAAACATCATCTACTGCTGAAACGTTATAACGGATTAGATGTTCTTGGATCGGATATGCTGATCTAAGGACAACTACTTTGAATTGTGGTAGATGAATCGACTTAAAAAGTAGAGGCGTTTTGTATGCGTACCGATTGACGATGTATTATTAATTATGGCATCCACTGTAAAAGGAGAATGAGAATGCAAGTAAATAAAAGATGGATTTGCGTAGTTTTCTTATCCCTGTTACTTCCTGTTCCCGCGTATGCTCAAACGGGTTTATACGAATTGCCACAGGGAAGAATGGCTGTCGGACTTGACTTTAGTAGAAGTCAAGACGCTATTGGAATTGGGGTAAGTCTTGGCTACGGTATTAATAACCGGACAAGGATTGCTCTCGTAACGAACGTGGGCATTATTGATGAAGCCCGGTACTATGGTTCAGAATTTGATGTTCCGCCGCCGGTCGCAATAGGCGTTGGACCGGTGCATGTTGGTTCCTTAGGACAGACAGGCTTAGATTATTTTTTAACGGGTGCTTTTTACAGAGGATTTTCCAGTGGGATCTCTCGGAGGCTTGACGATCCTACAAATGAGAGACTTCTCAGTGTCCGAACTAATGGGCTTACCGGTGGAGGTGGTATTTCAAAACGCTTAGAGATTAACTTTGGTCGGGTACTAAACCCGCTTTCGCGTGCTATCTCAATTCTGCCAACTCACTTAGCGACTAACTTTGGTTGGGTCCTAAACTCCTTCTGTGGGGTATCCTATTCACGGTCTTGGACACGTGTATGGACTGAAGGGACGCGTGAAGAAACGGAACGCAATCGGATATATTCTGGTTTTGGAGGTACGGTAGGATTGGAGATTGAATTGTCACCGGCGATAAGTGTAATAGGGGCTTTCGGAGTCTCTTTTGAAGATTTCGATGGCGGTGTTAGCATCGGGTTAAATTTTCATTGAAGGTATCCAGAGAGTTCCGACCGTAAGTACTTTCTGCCGGCTGGCGAGGTTTCCTAACCTCGCCAAATAGGTTAAGGAAGAAGAGGAATAAAGATGCGGAGAAAAGAAAGATGGACCTGCATAGTCTTCTTATTCGTTCTGTGTCCTGTTATGGCGTATTCTCAGACAGATTTATACGGGTTGTCGAGAGGAGAGATGGCTATTGGCGTTAGTTTCGGCAGAAGTCAAAATTCGAGCGGGATAGGAGGGAATTTTGGCTATGGTATTAGTGATAGGACAAAGGTTGCTCTGACAGTGGGTCTCAGTTTTGCTAATGAAGACTTGTATGATAGTTCAAGTGTTCATCTTCCGCCAGCCCTCGGGAGTGGGGTGGAGGTAATCCATATTAGGTCTTTAGGACAAACAGGTTTAGATTATTTTTTCTCCGGAGGCGTTCACACTACATTTTCTCGGACGCTTGATGCTTCTACAAATAAGATACTTGCAAGTGCGCGTAGTGTTGGATTTTCCGGTGGAGGTGGTCTGATAAAACGTTTAGAGGCGGACTTTGGGTGGACTCTAAGTCCTTTCTGTGGTATAGTTTTTTCAGAGGCAGGGACAAACCTGGATACTAAGGATGGAAGTGTAGAAGTGAGGGGAGATCCGACCTTTTTTAGCTTTGTAGGCGGCGTAGGCTTGGAGATTGAAATTTCACCGACGATAAGTATTATTGGGGGTTTCCAGATCTCTCTTAAGGATTTCTATAAAGGTTTTAGCATCGGGTTGAATTTTCATTGAAGGTATCCCGAAAGTTCCTATGGTAAGTACTTTCTGTCCGCTGGCGAGGTTTCCTTGGGAAACCCGTATCAAAAACACTTCGCCAATCATGTTCTACCACAAAGAGCCTTGATTCAAGAACAGAATTTGATAATCGCTATGAAGTATGTTATACTTCAATTAAAAGGACGGCTCGTATGGTTACCCGACAGGAAATCCAGGCTACATGTGATGACATCGTGCGCGAATTCGCGCCACTACAAGTTATCCTCTTTGGTTCCTATGCTTACGGCACTCCGACAGAGGATTCGGATGTAGATCTGCTTGTTGTGATGGATATTCCGAAGTCGGAGTTTCTCAACAAAGCTATAGAAATCCGGCAACGTATTTCATACCCATTCGGTATGGACCTGTTAGTGCGTTCGCCCAAAGAAATCGCTTATCGGGTCTCGTATAACGATTGGTTTCTTCGAGAGATCACCGAAAGAGGCGAAGTGCTTTATGGCACCAATGCCTACTACAATGTCAAAAATTTACAAAACACGTATTACGGCGCGAATGTTACTAAAAAGAAAAGGGACTGCATGAACCCGTTAACGCTGGAATGGATAGAGAAAGCTGAAAACGATTATGCCGCTGTCCAGCAGCTTCTACAAGCATCAAATCCATTGCATGATATTATTTGTTTCCATGCCCAACAGTGTATTGAAAAATATCTGAAGGCGTGGCTGCAAGAGACGAACGTCCCTGTTCAACGGACGCATAACCTTGAAGAATTGCTGGCGTTGATTATACCTACCCTGCCTGTTTGGTCCGATTGGCAGTCTGACTTTAAGAGAATAACAGGGTATGCAGTGGATCCCCGCTATCCCGGGGATTCAAGAACAGCCGAAGATACAGAGCATGCGATGCACATCTGTGATGAGGTGCGTCAAGCCGTCCGCACGCAGCTGAAACTTCCGTTACATGAAATTGAGTCAGCAGGTTGATACGGAAAATAAATCGGTTGTGCTGTGCAGGTGCAAAAATATTGACTTTGCATAGCAAATAGAATATAATTTGAATCCATAATCCATATTGATTAAGAGGAAATTCAATGAAAATAAATTCAACATTTCATGTTTTCGTGTTTTTGATGGTAGTGCTGACCTTCAGTATGACTTTTGTCACATTTGCCCAACAGAATGTGGTGCTGTCCGAGGCAATAGCTGCTGCTGAGGCAGATGCTAACCAGGATGTTAATAAACCGCTATGGTTTGGTACTGGTTGTTTGCTTTCGGGACTCACATTTTTCCCTTTGCCTGGTTTGTATAGTTTGCTTTTACCACCCGTAGGTCTCACTGGAACCTATTTCTATCAACCGGATCCTCCACTTTCGCGACTCATGGGCAAACCGCCGGTATATGTAGATGTTTACACATCAACTTACAAATCAAAAAGAGGAAATATTCAAGCGCGATGGGCTTCTGCAGGATGTGTCAGTGGTTGTGTAGTAGTTGGAGGGTTAGTTGTTGCAGTCGGAGTCGGTATTGGACTTGGAGCCGCGGCTGTACTTGAAGAATGACGGTGTAGCGCGGACTGGATCCTTCCCACTACGCGCCTAAAAAAACGAATGCCTAAAAACCGCCAATTTTCCATAACGCTTCTGTTCACACTTCTTTTTGTCAATGCGCTTTACGCTGCACCGGTAAAGACGCTCTCCTTAGATTTTACGCGCGAGTTAACCGAAAACGGCAAAACAGAGCACATTGCAGGCATACTCCACTACGATGTAAAGGCAGCGCGGGTTGTTGTTGAAGTCACCCAACCGCTTAAGCAGATAATGGTCGTGAAGGAGAAGACGTTAGAAATCTATTATCCTACAGAAAAACAGGCGTTCCGTTTTATCTCCAAAGGACGCACTCCGCTTCCATTTGTTGAATCTATCATCCAGTCCACGCAAGCAGAGTATGGGTTGACAGCGGTGGGGTATTCTTTGGAAAAACACGATATTGTAGATAAGGTGCTCTATACCTATTGGGCACCGCCTGAAAAGGCAAAAGAGAAACTCGGCACTGTCATCCTCGGCATGCGGGATGACCGGCTTATCTCCGCCGAAGTCAAAAACCCAAAGGGGTATATCATTGCCAGATCGCACTATCAGGATCACAGTAGAATCGGTATTAACTATATTCCGATGAAGGTCACCTCCAGCGCGTATGGACCGAAATCTGAAGTGCTTCGGTCTGAACACATCCTTTATAGCAACCCACAAGTAAACGTGGATTCACCCAATCCGCTGCTAAATTTCACAATCCCTGAATCGGTGGAGGTTAAAGAGATCAAATGGTAAATCGTCTCGTTCTTTTCTGTGTGTCCTGTTTATCCGCCATTATTTTCGTTTTGCCAGCGTTTTCGGGTGAAGCCGCTGATCTTGCATTCATCCGAAAGGTCAACCCAATTGTGAAACCGAAACCACAAGAGGTTGTTCGTTTTAATCCGCAGGAAACTTCGGAATTGAAGTTAGTAGCAACCGGACTGATTCGTTTCTATCAGAAATTCATCTCCAGTCAAGACGTACCGGCATGTGGCTTCCACCCGTCCTGTTCGCGTTTTGGCATGGCGTGTATACAGAAATACGGTATGGGGCGCGGTTTGCTGCTTACTGCTGATAGGTTAATCCGGTGCAACGGGTCGCAGTGGCAGCATTACCACAAAGATAGCGTAACAGGTAAATATATTGACCCCGTTTCGGACTATGCAACCTTGAAATAGTTCTGCCTTACTAAAGAAAGTTGGGTTTCACTTTATTCAACCTGGGAAAATCCACAGAAACACCCAGGCAAAAACACCCAGCAAAAACACCTACAGACTTTATGAACACTACGCAAATATACAGATTCCTGCTCATAATTTTTCTCACTGTTACGCTTCTACCCTTCGCAGCCGCCGAAGAACCCATTGAATATTATACGCCCGAAAACGTCCGTAAATTCGCCGATTTTCTATATGAGGAAGGCGACTACCTCCGCGCCGCTGGTGAGTACCAGCGTTATCTTTTTTATAGTTCAACTTCAAAGGCGCGCTTAAAAAGGGGCTCCACTGGTGAAGGAACAGATGGCGATCAGATTCGCTATAAAATTGCCGTCTGTTATCGCTTTGCTGGTCAAGCCGAACAAGCAATTCGGGGTTTTGAAACGCTTCTGAAAACGCACCCCGAAGGTCAATTTGCCAGTCGTGCTTACTATCAAATCGGTGCTACCTATTTTCTGACGGATCAGTTTGAACAATCTGTGCAGTTTTTACTTGGCGCACTGCCACACATAGCTGATACACGACAACATGCCGAAGCCGAGCAACTTATTGGACTCTCCTATCTGATGCAGAAACAGTGGTCTGAAGCGGGCGAGGTTTTTGAGGCGTTGCAAAAATCGGGTATGCTTATGGTTAGCGAAAAAGCGAAAGTATATCATAAGTATGCGGAGGCAGGGGCGCATCTACCCACCCGAAGTCCTTTTTTGGCTGGCGTGCTCTCTACAATTGTCCCTGGAGCCGGACGGTTCTATACAGGTAGAATCGGCGATGCCCTCAACTCTTTGTTCGTTGTTGGTATTACAGGGTGGCAGGCTTACGATGGTTTCCGTAGGGACGGTATATCATCGGTGAAGGGATGGACAATCGGCACGCTTAGTGGTATCTTCTATGTCGGCAACATCTACGGCTCGGTAATTTCAGCCCGCGTGTACAATCGCCACGTAGCGGAGGAATTTTTGGCGACGCTGGCTGTAGAAATACCGTATTGATTGCGAAATCCTACATATCCTACCTTCTTTTTTCTCTCAAGAGAATCTCGCCGTCAAAGTCTGCAATTTCGTGATGCAGCTGGCGATTGCCACTGTTGACCCCGACAGTGCTTTCATTGAAAGTGAGAGTTTGTTGAGAACCGCTACGGTTGTAGACCACCCAACCGTTTTCAAAGGCGCGGACAAAGAGACCGGCAATACCTTGATATTGGACCGCTTTTTCTTCAATGGGTTGTCCCAAATCAACATCCCAGAAGTCATACCAATTGTGTAGATGATCGGGGACTGGTATAGCATTGTCATCGCCAAACAACACATAACCGTCAGAATGCGTTAAACTAAGCGCGGTAATCATACGCATCCATCGTCGATTTTCTTCGCTATTTCGTTCTGCAACTCGTGTGTCTAAATCCCCCATATAATCCGTTACCACGCGCCACCCTTCTAAGCAGTTGATTCGTGGTTCTCTCAGATGCTGTTCCGCCCACAGTAGCGTCTCTTCTATCTGCAGGATCTGATCAAGACTATATCCTTTGGCGTATTCCCGCTTGTAACATTCCATAAAGATGCCGTTTACGTACGGTGCGGATTTTGGGATTTGACGCGTATTCGCGTTGACGAGGATTAGGAAATCGTCATCTACTTGCGCCCGAATTTTGTGCAAGATGGCCAATCTTGCTTCTAATTCAGCCTCTCGTGTGAGAATAGTATCTGACCAGTCATCAACACCGATTGAACTGGTCGCACCATCCTCGTTCCACCAATCCAGCATGATACCATCAAAGAGACCAGACGCGTTCAATGCCATTGCTTGATTGGCTATCAGATTTTGCACTTCTGGATTTGTGAAATCTATGAGGTAGCTGAGGACAGTATCGTTTTCGTCAATCTTTCCATCACCGTTGGTATCCTCACCCCAACCGATAACAGGTTCACCGTTCTTGTCCGTGAGCCAGTAAGGTGAGTCCGGCGGGTAGAAGCCAACATCCCACCAGTTTTCCACTCGCGCTTCATTCTCCGGCGAGAGATATTTCCCATCTCTACATCGGATTTCAACAAGCAGTAAAAGATGCGGATTTAAGGATAGGAGTTTCTCTTTTCTTTCACCGGCAACATCGAGTTGGTTTGGATGCAAGGCTGTTGCTATACCTTGATAAGGCTGCTGCTCTGATATACTCCAAGGAATTCTTAACAACGAATAAGGGTCGTGGAAAATGAGATCGTGTCGGGCAAGACGATGGAGTTCGCCTTCACTGGGTTTATTTTCGATGTCGTTCCATGCCTGAAAGATTGAAGGATAATTTCTCATATATCTTTTCGCTTGAAGGTTCTTTTCTGCGTCTGTGGTATTTGGCACTATTGTTCCAAGAACGAAGAAAAGCATCAGACATTTGGCATTAAAGGTTTTCATCGCTATTGTGGAAGATTTAACTTCAGTTTTCCCCATGTTGTTGCTAACTTGTCCTGTGGTTTTATCGCCAACACACCTTCAATGCCTTTGTTCATCAGTTCCTGAATCTCTTGCTCGGAGCGTGCGATGTTGGAGATTCGGACTTCGTCCATGCGTCCCTCTAAGAAGGGACCGGCACCGCGTCCGAGCCACAAGACATCATTATTGGGGGTGATATTACCGCCGATATTGCCTTCGCCGTCTAAGACACCGTTGATGTAAATCTTGGCATCGCCGGACTTGGCATCGTAACTTCCAGCGATATGCGTCCATTTTTTTAGTGGCATATCCGTTTTACCGGCAGCGACTGCAGCTCCCCAGGCATGCTTATCCGTAGTCATCCGGATTAGCACCTTCTTATCGCTCCGAGGTCCCACTTTGTAGGTTGTCTCTTTGGTGGCACCTGTGCCACCAGCCGTTGACCATGCCTCAAGATAGAGCCACATTTCGACAGTGAGACCCTCAACCAGATCTAAACTGTCGCTATCTGCGATTTCTACAAAATCTCTGGGGCCATTTCCTCCAAAGACCAGCCCGCCACCGGGATTTCCCTCTCCCCATTTCGGACCCATAAGTTCACCATCGTTCTTGTGTTCAGAGAGGTCTTTGACAACCTTCCCCGCGCCTGACTCAAAAGTGTAGAGGAGGACGGTATGTTCATCTTGTGCAAAACTGGATAAACTTCCGCCGAATATTAACAGGGAAACGAACGTTAGCCAGCATAGGGTGTTTATAGCGTTTCGCATGGTAAATCCTTCCTTCTTAAGTATGGTTTGTCATTTTAGCATGGATGGATGCAATCCGCAATTTTAAAATGGGCATGCCATATTAACGGAATTGTTCTTGCGTTATTTTTTTTAAGCGTTATACTGACTTTCAGGGAGCACATTACATTTTAATCGAATAGGAACTCTACATGCAGTACACATCACAGCAAAATGACTGGCTGGTTCAACCGTTTCGTCAACCCGCTTCGGTGGAGGAAAGGGACAATCGGCTTATTCTCGATAATGGTCTCATCCGGCGAACGTTCGTCACCTCACCTAATTTCGCAACAGTTGATTATACCAATCAAATTACCGGTAGTAGTCTTCTGCGTGGCATCAAACCGGAGGCAGTGCTTACGATTGACGGGGACGAATTTGAGGTGGGAGGCTTGAAAGGACAACCTGACTATGCCTATCTTGATTCGGATTGGGTTGTGGACTTGACCAGCGATGAAAACGCATTTCAATTTCGCGGATATCGAGCCGGTGGCACTGAAATCCGCTATCCGTGGGTCCACAGACGTTCTACGACCTCAGTATATCCACCAGAGGGTTTGACACTGACGGTTGCGTTTTCACCACCACCATCCGTTGACTGCCTTCAGGTTTATGTGCATTATGAACTCTACCAAGGCATTCCGGTCCTGTCTAAGTGGATCACTGTTCGCAATGAGGGTCAAAAACCTATTCAATTGGATGCCTTAAGCTGTGAAATCCTTGCGGTCAACGAGCAGGAAAAGCATCGGCTACATGTCGAGAGCGATTACGCCTTCAGTGGAATGGAAACGACACAGTGGGGTCCAGATGCGGATTACAAGACGCAAGTCGATTATCACTATCAGATGCCACTGTTAATGACAAGCCACTATCCACTCGGTCCGGGAATATCTCTTCAACCGGGAGAGACTTTCAGGAGTTTTCGCACCTTCGAGATTCTGCATGATAGTGATGAACGTGAGCGGAAAGGACTTGCGCATCGCAAAATGTATCGCACAGTCGCGCCACAGGTCACCGAGAATCCTATCCTCATGCACGTTCGGAGTGCCGAGCCGGACGCGGTCCGTTTGGCGATCGATCAGTGCGCCGAAGTCGGATTTGAAATGGTGATTATGACATTTGGGAGTGGCTTCAATATCGAGAGCGAAGACCCGGCATACATCGCTACGATGAAGGAATTGACTGATTATGCACATCGCAAGGATATTCAAATCGGTGGCTATACGTTGATGTGTGCTTCGCGGGGTGTGGGTGAAGACTTCAACTGTATTGACCCAGACACTGGACAACCCGGAAGTCGGTTTGGACAGAGTGCTTGTCTTGCGAGCCGCTGGGCAGATGGCTATTTCCAACGGGTGCTGAATTTCATGGATGCCACCGGAATGGATATCATTGAGACCGATGGTCCTTATCATGGTGATGTCTGTGCATCAACGACGCATGAATACCATAACGGTTTGGCGGATTCGCAGTTACGGCAGTGGGAAGCGTGCGTTCATTTTTACCATGCATGCCGAGCACGCGGTATCTATATCAATTCGCCAGATCAATATTACCTCAACGGTTCAAACAAATGTGGTATGGGCTATCGCGAAACAAATTTCAGCTTGCCTCGTGAGCGGCAAATTCTAATTGCTCGGCAGAATATCTACGATGGTACTTATGAAAAAACCCCGAGTATGGGCTGGATGTTCGTCCCGTTGGTGGAATACCACGGTGGCGGAGCAGCCGCAACATTTGAGCCGCTTTGTGAACATCGTGACGACTACGAATCACATTTAGCGCAAAACTTCGGCAGTGGTGTGATTGCGTGCTATCGGGGTCCTCGGCTTTTTGATACGGAACAGACGAAAGCGGTCGTCAAGAAATGGGTTGACTTTTTCAAAAAATATCGTGAGATATTAGAGTCTGACCTGATTCACGTGCACCGCCCTGATGGTCGCTCCATTGATTGTGTCCTCCATGCCAACGCCCAAATCAGTCCATGTGGACTCGCGATGCTCTATAATCCTACGCGGAGAGCGCAACAGATGACCTTGAAATTACCGCTTTATTATACTGGTTTGTCTGAAATTGCTAAAATTCGTGAAGGAGAAGGTGAACCTAAAAGGCACAAAATCGACCGGGATTACAATGTTGAGATTCCTATTAAGATGGAAGCAAAGAGCGTTAGTTATCTCGTTATTGAACCTGAAGTTTGAACGCTCCCTAATTTTTCGATGCCAGCGGATTTCTGGCATGTTGGGTGCCTGAGTTAATGAATAGATTTTCTCACGTATTTTGAACCGTTCATTCATGAATGGAGGTAAAAATGAGAGTAGTCCAATTAGCAAGAGCGATTTTGGTGTCCGTAACGCTGGTCTGTATTAGTTTCGTGACCCCAGATCTAAGTTCTGCCAAGCTCGATCCGGAAGCAGTTTTGGGAATATGGTTCTTCGATGAAGGTAAAGGCGGTACGGCAAAAGATTCTTCCGAAAATGGCAATGATGGTGAAATTGTTGATGCCCAATGGGTTGATGGCAAGTTTGAAGGTGCTTTAAAGTTTGAAGGTGGTGCTCACGTTGCTGTCGGTGATTTTGCTGACTATGATGATGAAGTCTCGATCGTCGCTTTGATTAAAACGCCTGCAGCTCCTGCATGGTCTGACATCATTGTAGGTCCCTGCGGCGACGTTATCTTGACATTAAGGGACCATAAATTAAATTTCGCTGGACAGTGTGCACAACCGATTCCGCATAATACATGGTCTAAAACCTTGTTAAACGACGACAAGTGGCACCAGATTGCGGGTACTTATGACGGTAAAAAAGTGAATGTCTATGTCGATGGTGAATTAGAAGCATCTAATGCCGCCGCAGGTCCATTTAAAACGGGTGCTAAGTATATCGGTTCCAGAGACGACAAGCAAGAGGCGTACACGGGTCTCATTGATGAAATCGCCTTTTTCAATGTCGCGCTCTCAGATGATGATGTGAAAGCGATTGCAGACAGTGGATTATCTATCGCACTCGGTTTTGCAGCGGTTTCTCCGCAAGCAAAATTAACCACAGCTTGGGCGAAATTGAAAACTGGAACGGGAACCCACTAATACGTGAGTTCGAGTTCCGTATGTCGTGAAACCCAACGCTTCATGGCACACCGGCTATTGAAAGTGTTGGGTTTCACATGACAGCCTACCTCAAAATACCGTTTTTGATACTGGTATGCCTTGTCTTCCGTGTTCACCCCAACCTACAAGAATCTGGTTCTTATGTATCGGTTATAGTAAAGCCCCCAATTACTTGGACATTGAGGGAGGCGAGGATACAATCCTCGCCAGCGGTGGTGAGGATTTCTTTCACTGACCGCCTGTCCACCTATTTTCGGCTTTACTATAAATGAATTTTGAAGTTTCATGAAACGTATCTTTGTAGAAGAATGCCTGTGTTGCGAAAGGGATGCTATTTTTTTCTGAACAAATCCCGCCCTTATTTGCCTAATCTAACAGAGAAAGATGTACCAAAACTTCTAACTGTTAGTGAGGAAATCCATGAAAAAGAAATACTTTATTATAGCACTTTTTGCTTGTGTGCTAATGTTTTCAACGATAGTTGTACTAAATACCTGGACCCAGAGTAAACTATCCGTAGAGGAGAAACGGTTTGACCTCGATCGGAATGATGAGCTCAGTGAGGCTGAACAGCAGCTCATGTTTAGAGTAATGCGCCTTGAAGTCTCCAGAGGAAACAAATTCAGCGAGAACGAGATTCGCCAGATGCAAAGTGGAGAACGAAATAGATCTCGTAGAGGAGGCGGATTTGGTAGGGGACGAGGTTCCAGAGAACCTTCAGGACCTCGCCTTGATCCAGAGCAGGTTGCATTCAAAGATGGCGCAGCCACAATTCCCGACCGTGAAACTTTTAAAAAGCTCTCATATCAGGGGACAGATGTACGGATTGATACGCAACTGACCGGAATTGAATTTGTAAAGTTTCAGATTGAGAGGACACATACACAAAATCCACAACTTTACTTTATGAATACAGAGACCCATCGTTCCCACGGCAGTTTCATGGGTGCTGCGGGTTTGGGACGCGGTCAGGGACAGATGCGCGGTGTGCTCAGTTATCGTCCACTTTTCACTTCTCCGAATGGTGAACCCGGTGTTTATACCTTTGAGTTTAATCCGAACGATGCTTTCCCGTTTGTGGAAATTAAGCTTGCTCACGACCTACTCGTCGCTAAGATGCCGATCCTGAGAAATCGGCTCGGCTATTGCCCGTTATGGGGAGCCATCGGTATTTATAATCGCGAAAAAGCACTCTACGACGCAGCGGAATTCCCTGTCTATTTTGAAGATGACCTTTACGCCAACATCGGCTACCTTCCGCTGAATCAGGCAGCGTCATTCGGTCGCCTACGTGTATTGGAGGTGGATGAACGTCCTACAGTTCGGGATATTGTTATCTGCAAAACTTTGCCGAATGAGATGCCGCGGGTTGCTGGGGTTATCACCGGTGTTCGGCAGACACCGCTTTCGCATGTCAACCTTCGTGCTATTCAGGACAAAGTTCCCAACGCCTTCATCGCTGAGGCGTGGAAAAGCGAAAGAGTCGCGCCACTCATTGGCAAGTACGTCTACTATAAGGTGGACGCAGATGGCTTTGAAATTCGAGAGGCAACACTCAAGGAAGTGGATAGCCATTTTGCCGATTTGCGTCCCACAAATACACAGAAACCTGAACGCAACCTCTCTTTTAGGGAGATTCTACCGCTTGATAATATCCGTTTTGCGGATTCATCGGGTTTTGGTGTCAAGACCGCTAACGTGGCAACACTCCGCACATTTGGATTTCCAGAAGGCACCGTGCCAAACGGATTTGGTGTTCCTTTTTACTTCTATGACGAATTCATGAAGCATAACGGTTTCTATGAAAAGCTTGAGAATTTGCTGAGAGATCCGGCGTTTCAGCGTGAACAGGACACAAAAATAGCGGAACTGAAGAAATTTCGGGCAGAGATTAGAAAGGGCGAAATGCCAGCGTGGATGATGGAGACGCTTTTGGAATTGCAAAGCGCGTTGCTAGAAGGGACATCTCTCCGGTGCCGTTCCAGCACGAACAACGAAGACTTGCCCGGTTTTAGCGGTGCAGGTTTATACGATTCCTTCACACATAACCCGGACGAAGGACATCTATCAAAGTCGATTAAACAGGTGTTTGCAAGCCTCTGGAATTTCCGTGCGTTTGAGGCACGCGATTTCTATCGGATTGACCATTTTGCTACGGCTATGGCGGTACTTGTCCATCCTAATTTTTCAAACGAATTGGCGAATGGCGTTGCTGTAACTGATGATGTGGTCTACCAAACAATAGGGAATTACTATCTCAACACCCAGGTCGGCGAGAACCTTGTAACAAATCCTGAAGAGCAATCCGTTCCAGAAGAGATTCTCTTGGATTGGTGGGACAGCAGTAACTACAGAGTTGTGAAGACTTCAAACCGAACAACGGACAACGAACGGATTCTGACAGATGCCTATCTACGTGAACTGAGTCGTTATCTTGGTATGATACACAATAAGTTCAGTCAGCTCTATGGGCCCGTTGGGCGGACGAAGGATTTCGCTATGGAGATTGAGTTCAAGATTACGAGCGACGGGAAACTCTCAATCAAACAAGCGCGACCGTGGGGATATTAAATATGAAGGGCGCGATTTTCTTCCGATCGCGCCCACCGTAGGCACAATTCGCCAATCCCAGCAGCAAGGCTCTGAAACTTGGCAACTGGTATAGAGTGCCACTGTTAAGGCTAATTCGTTTTCTTAATTTCACCCCAGACTGTAAGAAATCTATTTAGGACTGTCACGCTCAGACCGCTCGGAACGAATTGCTCAACGGTTGGCAGAATCGCGGGCCCCAATCCTTCCGCAACACCTCCAACAGCATAGATATTCTTCTCAATAGTGCCAACGCCCAAGAAAACTCTCGCCGTTGGCATTTCGGTACCTTCTGTCCATGTGTCGTTATCGGGGTCGTATATTTCAACGGTTGTTAGCCCGGGACCTTGCACAACAGATGTCCCGCCAACGGCGTAAATTTTTCCATCCACAACGCCCAATGCCAAAGCAGTTCGGGGTGTTGGCATATCTGCTCTTTGGGTCCATGTATCGGTTGCTGGGTCATATTCTTGAACCGTTTCGAGTACGGGGCCTTGCACCGCAGGTGTCCCGCCGATGAGGTATATTTTTCCATCAATGCTTGTAGCAGCCATTCCTGAAACCGGTGTTGGCATATCTGCTTTTTTGCTCCATGTATCAGCTGCAGGATCATATTCTTCAACGGTCGGCAGTATAGGTCCAATATTTTGTGCGACACCCCCAATTGCGTAAATTTTACCGTCTACGGCAGTCGCAGTAAAAAAGGAGCGGGGTGTTGGCATATCTGCTTTTTGGGTCCATGTATCGGTTGCTGGGTTATATTCTTCAACGCTTCCGAGGGCTGGTGCTTGCGCGCTCCACCCGCCGATAGCATAAATCTTCCCACCAGCGACGCAGGTTACAACCCCGGCACGTGCCGCTGGCAGAGGTGCTTTCTGAACCCATTTGTCCGCATCTGGGTCATAAGCATCAACAAAGTCAACAGGTTCAGCGAGCATTCCGCCGACAGTGTAAAGTTCGTTGTCAACAGTGGATACGGAGAAAAAAAGCCTGGGAATCGGCATGTCTGCTTTTTGGGTCCAGCTTTCAGCTGTAGCATTATGTATCAAATGGAAAGTGAGTGAGATAGCCAGTAGCCATCCCCAATTAAAAAACAAAGATATGTTTGATTTTATTCTAAATTTTCTTTTCATTAAAGGGTCTCCATTTCAGTTTGAAAGGTACTAAGGATTCCACCAGTACGTAAGTTTCCCGACAACCGTCCAACCGAGGAGTTTAACACCGCCATCACGGGTATCGTAACTCTGGTCGAAGACGAGGTAGAAGTCGCTGCCGGGACGGTAGATGTAGTTCACCAAGAAGTTGGCAGAGAGCACATCTCTGTCGGTGCTCCATTGTGTGAACAACTTCGTGAAAAGTATTGTTGAGAAGGAATAACTGACACGTCCGCCGAAGGCATTGGCATCGAATTCTTCACCAGGTAGCGTGATGCGGTTAAATTCGATGAACGGTTCTATACTAAGTTTGGCATTGGGTCTAGCGGTTGCGTCTATTAAAAAGCCTCGTCTCGTACCGCTATAAAACTCACCGAATTCCACTTGCAATTGTCCAGAAATCATCCGACTGCTGCTGGTCCGACCTGATACCTGAAATGAAGTAAAATTGTAATCACCTTCTGGAATTTCCTCCCCTTGAAGATTAAACCCGACATCCAAATTTTCGGTTGTATTCTTGACTTCAAACCCGATGTCGTCTCCGGTTTCAAATTCAAATTGAGTATCAAAGGTTATCTCCTGAGTTTCCAACTCATTCTCTTGGGTCAGCACGAGATCGATTTCCGGTCCGATCTGAATTTCGCGAATGCCAAATTTGTCGGGCCACGGTGTATAACTTCCACCACCGCGAAAACGACGCACATCTCTACGTTGAATATAACCGACTTCAGGATTGAAATCCTCGCCGATGTCTGTGTATGAGGTATCAAGGCGAAACAGATTCGTACGCCAATCACCCCCAATAAAGAAAGCGTTGCTGTTTCCAAGGATATCCGATTCAAAGGTACGAGACCACAACCCTTCGATATTAATCTCTCGTGTTGGGCGGTAAGAAAAGTCAAGTCCTGCTGTGCGGTTATATGCATCAGCGTCTTGCTTATTGATAAAAATTCCGCCAACAGTTGACCCCGCTAAGATGTCTCGGTTCACTCGCACCACCGAGTAGTTCGTGCGCGGTTCACTAAACATGTCCTGTTCGGGAATACTTGTTTCTTCCTCTTCAAATGTGTTTGTCAACACGTTCAGGATTCCTATACCGTAGGGACCGATTTTCCCTGTCATTTTTCCACCACCGAGAATCGGAATTGCGCGCCCTTCCGCAAGCCCAATCTGACGGCTATAAAAGAGCAATAGTGGAGGCGGTCTACGGAAGCTTGGGCGTGGAATCCCGACATCGAAAATACTGGCACCTTCCAAGAAGAACGGGCGCTGCTCTGGGAAAAATAGGTCGAAACGTGTGAGGTTCACCTGCTCCTGATCTGCTTCTACTTGGGCAAAATCGGTGTTAAAAGTTAAATCAGCGGTTAGATTCGGGGTTACACCGTATTTAAGGTCCAAACCCGCATCAAATACTCCCTCAGTTTCCTCCATTGAGGATTCATAACTCGCGCCGGGTAAAACATAAGGTAGCAACTCCAGATGTCTTGAGGGCGAAATGCCCTCTAACCCTTCAAGCGTGCCGAAGTAGGCAGTGCGATACTTTGCGAGTCCACCGTAGGTCTTAGGTGCCTCATTCCATGCCGCAATTTCTCGTTTTCGTGCGATTTCGCGCCCGAAATTTAATCCCCAGTTCATCACCTCGCTTTGTTCAAAACGGAGTTGACTGAACGGAATTGCGATTTCCACTGTCCAATTGTCTTCATTGATTCTACAACGGCATTCCCAAACAATATCCCAACTTGTATTGAGACTCCCACCGCTGTTGGAAACCGCAGTGTCTTCCATCCCACCCACCGGGGTGAATCGGAAGAAAACGGCGTTCCGCCGGTCATTGTAGGTATCCAGCAGCAGAAAACCGTAATCGTTGGAACGCAAGCCTGAGGAGTCCCGGCGCATGTCGTTCGCGACAATCTTGTCCATCTCATCAAAAAAAATGAATCCGAAGTACAATTTTTTGTCATCGTAAAGAATGCGTACTTCGGACTGTTCTGTGGCAGGATCACCTTGGTCGGGTTGGATCTGGTATAGCTGACGGATTGGCTCTACACTTTGCCAAACGGGTTCGTCAAGCACCCCATCCACTTTGATTTCTTCAGAAGTCCGGTGTGCTGACATACGCGGAAGCTCGCGTTCTGTCTGTGCATCGACCCTGATGGAAACAGATAGGATACAGACCCACAATAGTGTTAAAATTCCCACCTTTCGCCAACATTGCTGAAATTCAACATCAAAGATAAAGTGTGACATCATAGGTAAGTACCTCCTTTTTAGCAACTTCTGTGAGGTGAGCCATAAACGCCGCCATCAGTCCATTCTTTCTACATTAACGGCGATAGATGCTAACCTCCATGCCGTCGCGTCTACCGGGTCGCCGCCGACTCTCAAACCAGTGTGTTTCGGAATCGTACTGTGAGCGAACATGTTCTAAGTAATCTGCCATCTGCTCTACCGACGTTGTCAGCGACAAGCGTTGCTGGGTTCGTTAGGCGCGATTCAATGGCTTGGAAACAAGAATAGTAGCCATCTTTGTTATTGTCAAGGAACAAAAAATCGACGGGCTCTTGGATGGTTTTGAGGACTTCTGCGGCATCTCCGATACGGGAATCCACAAGATCTGCTACACCTGCTTTTTCAAAATTTGCGCGTGCTCGCTGTGCGTTGGCATCCTCTATTTCCACTGTTATCAAACGTCCTGTGCCTAAAGTTTTCAGTACGCGTAATATCCACAATCCAGAATAACCTATGGCAGTTCCGCACTCTACAATTAGGGAGGGTTTTGCTTCTTCAACACAACTCGCAAGCAGTTTTGCCTTGTCGGGTCCGAGCATCGGAACCCGTTCTGCGCGACACTGTTCCTCAACTTCTTCCAAAACTTGATCTAACATTATGGTGTCTCCGTATTATCCGTGTCTTGCGGATCAGCGATGTGATAATCAAACAATTCGAGCACTACTTTGTGATGATCGGCGGAAGCATAGTGTTCCAATAGCGTTTTGGGACCGTGGTTCAGGGCAAAAATACCGTAGTCTTTTCCATTCGGTGATCGGGTAATGGTATGGATGTGGTCCAAACCACCTCGAGCACCACCAACTCTGCCTTCGTTGTTGAATTCGATCCAAACGGCAGGATTGAAAACACGGTAGTAAATCGGATCATCTGTTGTCGTGCCACCCATCCAGACGAAATAGGTATCGTCAAATCCGGCATCTATATCCGCCATCCAGATGTCAGCAAACTCGGTTTCAAGATTGTAAACGTAAGTTTTGATAAGATTCCGAAGGTGCTCTTTTTGTGTGTCGTTCATTTCTGATGCCTTCAAACCGACCCCTACAAATTCGGAATAATCGTAATTCAGGAAAGGATCTGCCGATCTGCCCGGACCGACTTGAAGTCCACGACGACCTGTTTCAATTGCTTCCTCTTTTTGACTTGCGTCGAGGCTGTTGAGTAAAGCGAAGGCGTTGCCTCTTTCATCTTCAAGGACTTCGGTGCCATTGATAGTTGCTGGTTCGGATCCGATAAAGGCAGGCACAATAGAGACTTCATCGCCATGCACCAGAAAGTTGAGTGCCAAATGATGCCCATCTAACTGGAAACCCCATGAACCATCTGTCTCTGGATTTCCAAATAAGGCGATATGGTAGAAATCAGAATCCCAAAACCCGGGTCTGATTGTGCTGAGATGTGTTTCAACGTCTTTCGTAATGAGCGAAACTTTGGTATAGCCGTCGTCGCTCAAGAAGGCGTTTAGGACTTCATAGAAGAGGTTTAATTGATCTTCGGATAACGCACCGAAACGGATACCGCCGCGATCGCCGCCCATGCTTGGTGGGGTATTCGTCCATGAATAGGACTCTTTATGTCCAAGTGGAAAAGAGGCTTCGTCAAGGAGTTCGTCGCTCAACGATGCGCGGAAGTTCTTCATAACGGTCGCCAACGCGACAATTGACGGTTTTGTGGAGATTTCAGCGACTCCTTCTGTCTTTTCTGCTTCAACGGTGGGCGCATCGAAAATGTTGAGTGTGAGTGCCACTGTAATCGATAAGGTGAGTACAATAAATGTGATTAGAATTTTGTGTAACATGAAGATCCCTTAAATGTGATTAGAATTTTGTGTAACATGAAGATCCCTTTGGGGAAATTGCTCCGTACATTATCGGTTGTCGGTTATTGGTTATCAGTCAAAGGTGAGTCTGTTCAATCAGAGGCAGTTTTAACTGAACGCTGATGGCTGACCATTAATAACCATCAAAGTGGAAATTTCTCATTAATCAGCATGAGTGGGGCTTCGTCCGAGAATACTCGATACGCGCGACTGATAAAAGTCTTGCCCTCAAGATGTTTGACCGCAGACGGTAGATTGGTCAAGGTTTCTATCCCACACCAGAGCAGCTCCCGCCAAGTCTCTAAACCACTAAGCCGTAAAAGTCCACCTAACCCCTGTTTGTCAGATTCTAACCCGTCCAAAATCGATTGTGGTAGGCGTTGTGGCACAATTAGTGAGTCTGCATAGGCATGAATTATCGGAGATGGTTCGTCCCGCGAGTCGGTTTGAAGGACAACTTGCCGTGCAATGATTTCTTCTCCGGTGGGTAGTTCGAGCCAGGTATGTTCGGTGTGTAACGTCTGTCTTGCTTGTTGTATCAGGACGACCTCTATCGGTGCAAGTGTATATGCTTCAATGAACCGTGTAACTGTTCCATCCGTAACGAGCAGTCCGCGTTGGAAGGGTGTGAGACGGGCAAGATTTATTTTTTTTAATGTTGGTGGACTATCTTCTTGTGCTGTAAAGAGTGCTTTCATTCGTGTGTTAACGAGGGTTCCTGGTTTCCTAATTGTGTCTGTTTTCATAGTCGCAATTCTCTTTCTTTTATGAATAAAGTGTGTTTAGTTAAAAACGATATGTAATATTTAGGGTTACTATATAGTTTAGACACATGATCCTGAAAAAGGTTCGTAATTGCTGTTTTCAAACAAAGCCGGTTTGACAAATCGATTGTGAAAGTGTATACTGCAAACAAACCTAACGCTCAACGAGGTAAACGTTATGATTCCTGATAATGTTTACGTTCAGAAAGCAGTAGCCGGAGATGACGAGGGGTTCAGTGAATTGATCAAACGCCATCGTCCAAAGATTTATGAGGTCGCAATCGCCCTTTTGCTCTTCAGCGGCTTCGCTGCAGTCGCAGAAGAATCTCCTTTATCCCTCGGTAGACATCTCGCCGCACAGGGAAACTACGATGCTGCCATCACCGAGTATAAGCGTTTTCTCTTTTTCCACCCAGACGATACGCGTGTTGGCGAGGTATATTACAACATCGGGCTTGCCTATAGAGCACAGGGATTGTGGAGGGAAGCCATCATTGGTCTCCAGACGGCAATACATCTCGCTGGGGATAGCGAAGCGAAATCAGAATATCAACTGGAACTCGCCGTGACGTTGATCGCCGCGCAGGACTATGATCTCGCTCGTCTGGAATCGATTAAGGTCATGATGCGTTCCCCTTCCACCGAGCTGTATCGGCGTGCACTTTTCTTGCAGGGTGTTGCCTGTATCTATCAGTTCAAGTGGGAAGAGGCACGCGAAGTACTACAAACGTATACCACGGATGAAGGACTTCGGACGCTTTTTGACGATGCTCTTAATATGCCCCAGAAGTCTGTCGGAGTTGCCAGAGTATTGTCGAAGATCCTTCCTGGGATGGGGCAAATTTACGTAGGTAATTGGAGGGACGGGTTAAATGCGCTTGTGCTGAACGGTGCGCTCGGTTTTCTGACTGTTAATGCAGTGTTGGATGGTCATTATATGGACGCAGCACTGTGGGGTACATTCATTTTCTGGCGTTACTACCAAGGAAACACCTTCCGTGCCGAGCAAGTCGTTGAGCAGTTCAACTTACGCGCGTCTCGCCGAATGGCAGATAGCCTCTTGCAGCGACTCCAAGAAATCGTTGGCACGCCTTGAAAAGTGCTTCCTATACCTCTGAACGTTTTTGAAGGATGTAGACGACAGCAATTATTACGATGGCGATAATGAACGTCCAGATGTTGTAAATGTATGCAAGGAACGCCGCGAGCGCAAGCAGTATCCATTCATACCAATGCGTTTTTCGGACGAAGTAACCCATCGTGACCATCGAAAAAATAATCGTGCCGACAACAGCACTCGCCACAGACAACATGTATTCAACCGTTGTACCATCTGTGAAGAGGATGTGTGTATACGCAAATAGCAGCGGCATCACGTAGAGAAGTTTGGCGAATTTAAAGCATGCCCATCCCGTCTTCCACGGATCGGCACGAGCGATGGCAGCACCTGCATAAGCCCCCAACGCGACTGGCGGCGTGATGTTTGAATCTTGGCTCAGCCAGAAAATGATCAGGTGCGCTGCAATAACCGATAAACCCATCTCTGGAGTCGTCAGAACCGGTACAGCGAGTTCGGAAGTAATGAGATAGGCGGCGGTCACTGGAATTCCCATCCCCAAAACTAAAGAGGCGGCGGCGAGGAATAGTATCGCAATAGCCTTGTTATCGGCTGCGACAGATAGCACTAAATCTGGAAATATCCGTCCCAAGCCTGTTAAGTCTATGACAGCGACGATGATGCCGATCGTGCCAACAGCACCACCAATGGCGAGCGAATTCCTTGCACCACTCACCATCGCTTCCCAGATACGTTTCGGTGTCAGTCTTGTCTCTGGACGGAAATAACTCACCCCGATTGTGACAAGAATCGCAAAGAACGCCGCTTTGTAAGCAGTATAACGGGCGATGAGCATCCCGATGAGGGTAAGCAGTGGCAGTAGGTAATACCAACCGCTTTTAAGAAGGGAAAGGAATTTTGGGATTTCTTCCTCAGATATCCGTTCAAGTCCTTCCTTCTTCGCTTCAAAATGTACCATCACCCAGACGGATAAGAAATAGAGAATCGCTGGCATGATGGACAAAAGTGCGATTTTGCTGTATGGCAAGCCTGTTCGTTCCGCCATCAGGAATGCACCTGCCCCCATCACGGGTGGTAGGAATTGTCCGCCTACGGAGGCGGAAGCCTCCACCGCTCCAGCGACGTGCGGACGGAAGCCGGTGCGTTTCATCAAGGGTATGGTGAACGTGCCAGTAGCAACTGTGTTTGCGATTGCACTTCCCGCGACAGACCCGAAAAAACCGGAAGTCATGACGGAAACTTTCGCCGCACCGCCTATCGAACGTCCGGCTAAGGACATCGGCAGATTGATAAAGAATTGCCCGACCCCAGATTTCTCCAAAAACGCTCCGAAGAAAATAAAGAGGATCACGTAGGTCGCCATCACGTTTGCCATGATGCCGAAGACACCAGCTTGGCTGAAGAAGCAGTATTCGATAATCCGTCGGAGTGGAAAACCTTTGTGGGCGATAACGTCCGGCATCGACCTGCCGAAAAGGGCGTATAAGATACCGATTACGGCAATAATTGGGAGTGCCAAACCTACCGTCCGACGGCTCACTTCAAAACTAATTACTATAGCGACTGCACCTACGAAAATATCAAGTCGGTTGTAGTTGCCTGCCCGATTGACGAGATCTGGATACTCTACAATCCAATAGCCGATTGTAAAAATGCTAAACGCTATCAGGAGCAGATCCAGTATAGATGGACGGGAGACCGGAGAGTTTTTACGACAACGGTAAAAGATACCTATGAGTGAGAAGGTTAGCAGAAGATAGAAACCGAGGTGATATTGCTCATTGGCACTACCGAACCCTGCGCTGTAGATATAGAAGATAACAAGCGCAGCTGCGCCGAGTTCAAAAATCCATTTGTATACTTTTTTGAGTTCAGTCCGCTGGGTGTCAATGCCAGTGATTTCTTTCGTTTCAGTTTGTTTCATCTTTCCTCCGCTAATAATTTTACATCAAATTGGGGCAGAAGGCAAATAGTTTTCAGGTGAGTACACTCTCCGTGTGGTGGGTGCGGTTTTCTATAAGTCATTTTTAGTCTAATACGGTCGGCATGTCTATAATGCTTCCATTTTTTCTTAAAGAAACCAGAATGATCAGCAACTAACTTAACATTAGAAGACAATCGGTAACGCCTAAATTTACAACTGGAATCTCAACTGTGGAAAGGAACAATTTATGAAACGTCCTACTATTTTACTCAGTTTTTTTGTTTTGGGGTTTGTCCTTTCATGTGCCCCGATACTTCAGTATCAAGTTGACGAAAAAATCTCATCAAACACATTGGGTTTCGATGAGAAGAAGATTGAACTACATCCAGTGTATGCTATGCCACGTGGTACGCCATTGGGATCGAGTGTCCCTCTGGGGGTCTCCGAAGGTTTGGACGCGGAAAAAGTCAGAAAATCTATCGTACAAGTGATTGACAGTGAGGGGGCTCAAGGTAGTGGCTTTTTCGTGGCACCGAACAAGATTGCCACGGCCATTCATGTTGTTACCGGGGTTGATCTTGATACCTTACGGGTGAGAAGTGGAGACTCAGATTATGCGATTCAAGGGGTCATCGCTCATGATGCCCAAAACGATCTTGTTGTCCTTAAGGTATCTGGTGAGGGAGTACCGCTTGTCTTAGGCAACAGTGAGGCAGTGCGAAGCGGCGATACTGTTTTTTCTGTGGGATATTCCTTGGATAGATACAATGTTGTGAAGAGTAGTGTGGATTCTTTACAGGGGAGTAACACATGCATCAAGGTGACATCCCATATCGTTCCGGGCAGCAGCGGTGGCCCCATGTTGAATACTGAAGGTGAAGTCATCGGGATGAATGTCGCTGGCTCTGGTTTTTCAGGTTATGCGATTGTATCAAACGCACTGAAAATATTACTCGTCGGGTCAGGAACACTGGAATCTGTCGGACAGTGGGAACAGAGGGACTCTGTGCGTGCCTATGTTATCCTTGGTGAAGCACACAAGGCATTCTCTGCAGGAGACTATGTCAATGCAACAGCGAAATTCAATAAAGGTATGGCGTTAAACCCTGCGTATAGTCGGACGTACGTTGGGATAGTCCCGACATACTACAATCGTGGGTATGCGAAGACGTACCTTGGGCACGCAGACTTTTCCAGTGGGAATATAGCGGCAGCGCGCCGCTCCTATCAGCAAGCCATAGAAGACCTTGATAAAGCTCTCACCCACAACCCTGCGAATATTGCCGCGTATGCCAAGCGGGGACATGCGAAGACGTACCTTGGACATACAGACTTTTCCAATGGGAACATAGCGGCAGCGCGCCGCTCCTATCAGCAAGCCATAGAAGACCTTGATAAAGCTCTCACCCACAACCAAACGTACCCGCCTATATACACGGATCGCGGGGTAACAAAAGTCTTTTTAGGTCTCTCTCAAGCCAGCCAAGGGCGTGCAGCAACAGCACTTGGATACTATGCTGGCGCGATTGAGGACTTTAATAAAGTTATCAGCCTCGACCCAGCAGATGCCTATACCTACGGATATACCTATGGGGTTCGTGGATATGCCAGAATATGCTTAGGCTATCTTGAATCGGGTAGAGGAAATACAGACGTAGCCGAAGCCTTATACAAAGCAGCGATAACCGATAGTGATTCAGCAATCCAACTGGCTCCTGAGAACCCTTATTACTACCACACGCGCGGCGTTGCGAAGGCAACTCTTGATGACTACAATGGCGCGATTGATGATTTCGATAAAACCGTTGATCTTAAGCCTGATTTTGCCAGAGTCTACTACAATCGCGCCATTGTGAAAGTGTTACTTGGGCAAAAAAGGGAAGCGAAGGCAGATTTTGAAAAGGCGAAGGAACTCGACTCAGATATAAAAAAATAATCTCCTATTTGCCAGCAAAGGTGAATTGTGATAGAATGGCAGCACGTCAACTAACTCAAGGAGAAGACACAAAATGGCAATAGGATTGGGCGTTATTGGGATGAATCCCACGAATATGGGATCGACTGCAACACTTTTGAAGGATGTACCAGATCTGAAATATGAACTTCGTGGTATCTGTGCAAAGCGGGCGGATGTGCTTGAAAACTACGCCAACCAAATTGGTGTGGACTTTTGGACGACAGATTATCGAGAATTGGTGCAGCGCGAGGATATTTCTGTCGTTGCTATCTATTCCCCGGACCATTTGCATGCCGAACATTGCGTTGCTGCGATTGAAGCCGGGAAACATGTCATTTGCACAAAGCCAATGGTAACCAAGTTAGACGACGCACAACAATTGGTGGATCTGGTGCGCGAGCATAAAGTCAAATTCCTTGTGGGGCAGTCGATGCGGTTTGACCTCCAGTTTTTGACAATGAAACAGTTCCTCGACGATGGCGATTTAGGCGAGATTATGTTAGCAGATGCCTATTATGTCCACGACATGCGCGAGGTCTACGATTTCACGCCGTGGCGACTCCATGAACCGCAAGATTTGATGTTCGGCGGTATTGTGCATCCTGTTGACCTATTGCGCTGTCTCCTCGGTGATATAGATGAGGTGCACGCTTGTGGGACGAAAGGCTTACTCACACCGGAATACCCTATAAAGAATAATTTCTTTCTCAACCTGAAGTTTAAGAGCGGGCAGATCGCGAGAGCGATGGGGCTTTACGATGTCGTCCATCCACCGATGCCGATGCAGCAAATCTCCGTTTTCGGAAGTAAAGGGACGGTAATTGGGGACTTTACGGATAACAAAGAGGGCCACGTCAAGTTGATGCTCGATAAAATGGCCACCAGAGAACCCTTTGAAGTGATCTGTCCTCCTGAGATAGATACAAGCGTTTATGGACATGGACAGACGGTTATCCGGTATATGCGCCATTTTCAGCAGTGTCTTGAGGAAGATTTAGAACCCTCGCCAAATGTGATTGACGGCGCGAAATCTATTGCTGTTGGTGTCGCAGCGTGGGAATCTATTGAGACGGGGCAACCGGTGAAAGTGTTCAACGAATTTTAGCAGGAATTCAGTCAAGTTTTAATGAATAGCGCGTCCTATTTTGTTTCATTAGAATTCATGTTATCAAACTTAGATCTTAATTTTCTCTAAAATAATCCAAGTTGCTATGGACAAGGTTTTATCTACGTATGAGGTCTCCTGCGTTTTTATAGCGTAAATTGTTAGTTTGCAGGCACACAGGCACAGACTAACAGTCTATGCTACAAAGATGGCAGCTTGCGTTAAAATAGCGTTTCGTGAACCTTCAGTAGATGTGTTTCCAAACACATCCTGAAAAAATGTAAAATTTTTCTTGACAAATTTCTTTGCATTTTATATAATTTAGGTATGCCTAAAATAATTTCTCAATATTTCTAACAATTTTGGCACATAGTGCCTAAAACTGGATGGGTGAAAAGCCCGTATATTTACCGCAGGGAAAACAGAGAGCGTTTCTCTTGCGGATTGGATGAGGCAATGCTTACACATGCAGCTGAAGATTATCTCAAGTCGATCTACAAGTTACAAGAGAAGGTTGGTAAGGTTTCGACAGGTATTTTAGCGGAATATCTCAATGTGAAGCCCGCATCGGCGACAGGGATGATCAAAAAACTAAAGACGATGAAATTAGTGAGTCATGAACGCTATCAAGGTGTGACGCTCACAGATGCCGGTAGGGCAATTGCGCTCGAAATTATTCGGCACCATCGTTTGTTGGAACTTTATCTATTCAAGGCACTCGGGGTACCGTGGGATGGCGTTCATGAAGAAGCCGAAAAGTTGGAACACGTCATTTCAGAAGACGTGGAAGCACGGATGGACGAGTTTCTTGGCTATCCAACAGCTGACCCCCACGGTGCGCCGATCCCTGATAAAAACGGTGTTGTGATAAAGACAACACGTATTCCAATGACAGATTTACGTGAAGGACAATCCTGCGTTGTCGCTGAAGTGAGTGATACTGATTCGGCGTTGCTCCGACATTTGGGGAGTTTCAATCTTTACCCGGGCACGGCGTTCCGAGTTGTGGAGGTCGCTCCATTTGAAGGTCCCTTTACGATTGACATTGCAGGACAACAGGTTGTCATTGGGCGTGAAGTTGCGAAACATGTTTTTGTTGATGAAGTACAAGATCCAGATAATGTGTAGGCGCGCTGTGAAAGCGCGCTTCTTACCGCCGAAAGGAATCTAAAAATGGAAGAGCAAGAACGGGTTCGACCGGATAATAAGACGGTCAAAGTATGGAAAAATCATTTACAAGATGAAATTGATGCAAGTTTCCTTTATGGCGTTTTCGCAAGTCTTGAACCTGATGCTAAGCGGAAAGAGATCCTCAGTGAGCTTGCCGAGGTGGAAAATCAGCATGTAATCCGTTGGCAAGAGATGCTTATGGCATACAATGTAGGGGTTAGGAAACAGCAGGGACCAACGATGAAAGCGCGTTTGATGGCGTGGTATGCTCATCAGTTTGGTAGCGCATTTCCGCTCTCACAGATGCTGGGGGAGGAAGCGAACGAGGTCAAAGACTATCTGGAACTCCATAGAAACAGTACGCTCGCAGAAGCGAAACAGACGGCACTTGCTTTAGCCAAGGAGTCGGCACAACATACAGAGAGCTTACAGGAACTTACCGGCACCGTTGGCGAACCCTGGCACAAAACCGAATCTGGCGGTATGATAGGCAACATCGTTTACGGGTTTAACGATGGCTTAACGGCGAATTTTGGATTGGTCGCTGGTGTCATCGCCGCGACATCCGATCTCTCTACAATTCTTGTGACCGGTATCGTTGGGACAGTCGCTGATGCACTCTCTATGGGAGCTTCCGGATATCTTGCCGCGAAAAGTGAATTAGAAGTTTATGAACACGAGATTGAGGTTGAAAAAGAGGAGATTCGCCTCATGCCCGACCTTGAGGAGGATGAGCTCGCACTCATTTATACGGCACGCGGTGTGCCAAAGGAGCAGGCTCGGGAACTTGCGCAGGAGGTGATGAGCGACCCGGAAAGAGCATTGGCGGAAAAAATCCAGACTGAACTTAAAATCGGTGAAGTCTATGCAACACCGCTCAAAGAGGGCTGGATTACGGGACTCGCGACTGCTATCGGTGCTTTCATTCCTGTCGCGCCGTTTCTCTTTACAGAAGGTATGACTGCCATGTGGATCTCGTTTACACTGGCGATGGTGTCTCACTTTGCTGTGGGTGCGACACGGAGCTTCTTCACCGGACGTGGATTGGTACGAAGTGGTATTGACATGTTTGCCGTGGGGCTTGGTGTTGCCGGGGTAGGTTATCTCGTCGGTGAACTTTTAGAACGTTTCTTCTTTTAGGAATTTAAATTATGCAAAGAATATACATTTTATTATGCTTGATGGTTTTACTCGCTGGAACGGGTTGCGATCCAAAGGAGCAACCGGATGCATCGGGCACTGGAAAATATCGCGTCGTCACGACGATAGGGATGATTACCGATGTCGTCAAGAACGTTGGAGGGGATCGCGTTGAAGTGGTAGGATTGATGGGACCCGGTGTAGATCCGCATCTCTATAAGGCGAGTGCGGGTGATGTCCAGAAGCTGGATTCGGCAAGTCTTATTTTCTATAACGGATTGCACCTTGAATCGAAAATGGGTGATCTCCTTAATGTCGGGAAATACCGAGATAAAACCTTTGCTGTGACAGATGCCGCTGACCGAAGCCTGTTGTTAACGCCACCGGAATTTGAGGGGCAATACGATCCGCACTTGTGGTTTGATGTGACGCTTTGGATGAAAGCGGTAGGAAAGGTTCGTGATGTTCTCAGTGAATTTGATTCGGATAACACGCTAATGTATTGGAGCAATGCCGAACGTTATCTCTCGAAACTCGCTGAGCTGCACGAATACGTGAAAGCACAAGTGGAACGCGTGCCGTCGGAACAACGAGTGCTCGTCACAGCACACGACGCTTTTAACTATTTCGGGAAGGCGTATGGGTTTGAGGTTCGCGGGCTGCAAGGGATTAGTACCGCGACAGAGGCTGGCATCGCTGATGTGCAGGGGTTGGCGACCTTCATCGCAGAGCGAAAGATACCCGCAATTTTTGTGGAGTCATCTGTCTCTACGAGGAGTTTGGAAGCAGTAAAAGCTGCCGTAAAGTCAAAAGGGTTTGAGGTGGAAATTGGCGGAGAACTTTTCTCTGATGCGATGGGAAACGAAGGGACACCTGAGGGCACCTATATCGGGATGGTTCGCCACAATGTTGATACAATTGTGAAGGCATTGGTAGCGGAATCGACAGCAACCTCATCTTCCACAACGGAATACTAAATTGCAAGCACTTGAAACGAAAGCCATTGAAGTGACCGATCTTACGGTTGCCTATCAGGATAAACCTGTCTTATGGGATGTCGATCTTGACGTACCGCCCGGCGTGCTTTTGTCGATTGTCGGTCCGAATGGGGCAGGCAAAACGACGTTAATCAAGGCGATCTTGGGGTTAGTGCGCCCTGCCGCTGGCAACGTCTTAATTTATGACAAACCTTATGAGGCACAACGTCGGATTGTCGGTTATGTCCCGCAGCGAGGCACCGTTGATTGGGATTTTCCAACGAATGTTTTGGATGTCGTCATGATGGGACGCTACGGCGCACTTGGATGGATAAGACGACCACGGCGGCAGGAGCGCGAACTGGCAATGAGCGCATTAGAGAAGGTCGGCATGGAGGGCTATGCAACTCGGCAAATCAGTCAACTCTCTGGTGGTCAGCAACAGCGTGTTTTTCTCGCACGGGCACTCGTTCAGGATTCTACAGTTTACTTGATGGATGAACCCTTTCAAGGCGTTGATGCTACCACCGAACGCGCAATTGTAGACCTCCTGCAAGAACTCCGAGCGAATGGCAAAACGGTCGTTGTCGTACATCACGATCTGCAGACTGTAACCGACTATTTTGATTGGGTGATGTTGTTGAACATTCGCCGGATTGCGAGCGGTCCCGTTGAGGAAATTTTCACACCCGAAAATTTACGTGAGACTTACGGCGGACGCATTGCATTTGTGAAATAGTTATCGGTTATCAGTTGTCAGTTATCAGTTATCAGTTAAAGAGGTTTTCTGTAACAATTAGGACTTACGCAATTTTCTTACCGATAGCGGCTCCTACACGCCGCTGGCGAGGTTTTAAACCTCGCCAGCGAGGAAGCTGCGTAAGTCCTATTATTAACAGAAATGGTGTTAGAATGCTCTAAGCGGGGAGAATTGTTACCAACATCTCCTACCTGGAAACTAAGAGCTAATAACCGACAATCCTTAAAATGGAAGTTTTGAATATCCTAAATCATTTTGACTATACCCTCATGGTTGTTACCATCGGTGCAGCACTGCTCGGTGCGGTAAGTGGTTCGCTCGGCACTTATGCTGTTTTGCGCCGTCAGAGCCTCCTCGGTGATGCTATTTCGCATGCTGCGCTCCCCGGTATCGCTATCGCGTTCCTGCTTACAGGAAGCAAATCCCCCCTAATTCTGGTACTCGGTGCAGCAATCGCGGGGTGGTTAGGTACACTCCTGATTATGAGCGTTGTGAGGTTGACGCGTATCAAATACGATAGTGCGCTCGGCATCGTGCTCTCCACCTTTTTCGGATTCGGTTTGGTGCTGCACACACTGATTCAGCGGACCGGTAATGCGAATCAGGCGGGGTTAGATACGTTTCTTTTCGGGCAAGCTGCTACAATTCTGGCTCGCGATATTTTGACGATAGGTATCCTCGGTGGTATTGCAATCGTCATCACGTTTATTTTTTGGAAAGAGTTGAAATTGCTTGTTTTCGATGATGGTTTCGCCGCGTCGCTTGGGTTCCCGATCCGTGCGCTGGACATTCTTTTGACCAGTCTCCTTGTTATTGCAATTGTTCTCGGTTTGCAAGCCGTTGGTGCTGTGCTGATGAGTGCGATGTTAGTCGCGCCAGCAGTCGCGGCACGGCAGTGGACGAATAAACTCAGGGTGATGATGCTCCTTGCTGCGTGCTTTGGTGCACTCGCTGGCGTGAGCGGGACTATCATTAGCAGTACTGCTTCACGCATCCCGACCGGTCCGACGATTGTCCTCTGTGCGACGGTCGTGGTCGGATTTTCGATCGTTTTTGCCTCGAATCGAGGGTTATTGTGGGATCGGCTGCGGCAGCAACGGAACAGACGTAACCTGAAGATGACAGAGCAGCCACAGCAAGGGAACGATTAAAGACAATGCTCCAAAGTCAGTTTGAAATCCAACTCATTGCGATTGTCACAGCCGTGGCGTGCGCGCTCCCCGGTGTATTCTTGGTTCTACGACGGATGACGTTGATGAGCGACGCGATTAGCCACGCCATTCTTCCCGGCATCGTGCTCGCCTTTTTCCTCACGGAGAGTCTCTCGTCGCCGCTCCTAATTCTTGCTGCTGCAGGGACTGGTGTGCTCACTGTTGTTTTCGTTGAATTGCTACAACGGACGAAACTGGTGAAAGAGGATGCTGCAATCGGTTTGACGTTCCCTGCCCTTTTCAGCATCGGCGTAATTCTGATCTCTCGGTTTGCTGGTAACGTGCACCTCGATATGGATGCTGTCCTCCTCGGTGAACTTGCTTATGCACCGCTCAACCGATTAGAGGCTTTCGGAACCGACTTAGGCCCCGCTTCTCTGTATGTGATGGGGACAATTCTTCTGTTGAACCTCGTCTTTATTTTATTCTTTTACAAAGAATTGAAGTTAGCAACTTTTGACGCAAGCTTAGCTGCCACGTTAGGGTTCGCGCCGACGATTATCCACTACGGATTGATGACGTTGGTATCCGTAACGACAGTCGGTGCGTTTGACGCGGTCGGTTCTATATTGGTAGTTGCGCTCATCGCTGGACCGCCCGCGACGGCTTATCTCATGACAGATAGGCTTTCGCGTATGCTTATTCTGAGTGCGGTTGTTGGGGGCATCAATGCTGTGTGTGGATATTGGCTCGCGTTCCTTTTTGATGTCTCTATTGCTGGATCAATTGCGACGGTGACGCTCCTTGTGTTCGGACTGGTTTTCATGGTTGTTCCGAGCCGTGGACTTATTGCTATTGCGCGTAGACGTTCTCGCCAGAAATGGGAGTTTGCGCAGACGATGCTGGTCATCCATCTCTTTAATCACGAAGGGCTTCCTGAAGCCGAAGCGGAGTCAGAGATAGCACATCTCCATGAGCATCTCCGCTGGGATCCGGCATTCGCAACTCAGGTCGTGAAGTATGCATTGAATAATCGCTGTGTTTTACAGAAGGAGACGCAGCTAACCTTAACACAGCAGGGACGGACGATCGCACAGCAGGCACTCGTGCAATAGTAGTCCTAAGTGAGCATTTTTGTATGTCACATTCAACAGCAGAGGTTCCCAATATGAAAGATACAATACAGAAGTTTTTTGTGTGTCTGTTCCTTCTCAATTTTGTGTGGATAGCAAGAGCTGATGAAGCTGCACTCAAGCATCCAGATGGCTCGTGGAAGTGGACCAATCGGCTCGTTAATGAGACGAGTCCATATCTACTCCTCCATGCACACAATCCGGTAGATTGGTATCCATGGAATGATGAGGCATTGGAATTGGCAAAGAAAGAGAACAAATTGATTTTTCTTTCTGTTGGGTATTCTACGTGTTATTGGTGCCACGTCATGGAGCGGGAGGTCTTCTCAAACCCGGAAATTGCTGAGATGATGAACGAGAACTTTATCAATATCAAAATTGATAGAGAAGAACGTCCGGATCTTGACGAAATCTATATGACAGCGACGCAGCTGCTGATTCAACGTGGCGGATGGCCCAACTCCGTCTTCCTCACCCCTGATTTGAAGCCGTTTTATGCTGGCACCTATTTCCCTCCCACGGATATGCCGGGCAGACCGGGATTTCCAACGATCCTTGATGCGGTACACGAAGCATGGGTAACACGAGAGGCAGAGGTCATTGAATCCGCGGACCAGATATCAAAAACGATTGAGATGGCGATAAGCAGAGGGTTCACCGCGCTGAACGCCAGAGCACTTGATAGATCACTTACGACTGCTGCTTTAGATTACCTCCAAACCAGTTATAGCCATGCCTACGGTGGGTTTGGTCGTGCACCGAAGTTTCCGAGTCCTGCCAATCTCGAATTCCTACTGAGTGAGTATGAACGAAATTCGGGGTTACAAACCCCTCCTACAAAAAAAGATGAAACCTTGTTGAAAATGATAACACATACATTGGATATGATGGCTTACGGTGGGATGTATGATCAGGTGGGGGGCGGGTTCCACCGATATTCTGTTGACGCGAAATGGCTTATCCCTCACTTTGAAAAAATGCTTTACGACAACGCACAATTGGCGAAAGTTTATCTCCACGCGTATCGATTGACACGAGAACCACGCTACCAGCGCGTTGCTGATGAGATTTTCGGTTTCATCTTCCGGGAGATGACGGCACCCGAAGGTGGATTCTATGCCGCGTTGGACGCTGAAACGGATGCTGAAGAGGGGAAGTATTACGTCTGGACTGCAGATGAAATTCGGAAGGTTCTCGGCAAAAAGGATGCAAAGCGTTTCAACGATGTTTACGGTGTGAATAAAGGTCCCAATTTTGAAGGTAAAAGTGTTCTTTATGTTCCTAAAACGTCAGCAGTGGAAGATTCTGTGAAAGACTTATCAGCAGCACGAGGGAAACTCTTAAAGGCACGCTCTGAACGGGAATATCCGTTGCTGGATACAAAAGTCATTGTCAATTGGAACGGTTTGATGGTAGACGCACTTGCCTACGGCTACCATGTCCTCGGTGAGGAGCGGTATCTTGCTGCAGCGTCGAAAGCTGCACAGTTTGTGCTTGACACTTTGAGGAAACCCAATGGCGAGTTGTGGCATACTTATACCGCTGGTGTTGTAAAGCAGGATGCCTACCTTGATGACTACGCCTTTTTTGTGCGTGGTTTGCTGGGGTTGTATGATGCCACAGGCGAGGAAAAATGGTTGGATTCAGCAAGAACGCTTACTGATACGATGATTCAACTTTTTTGGGATGATAAAAGCGGCGGATTCTATTACACGAAGGCGGATGCGAAACACCTTATTGTGCGTACCAAAAAACCTTATGATTCCGCTATTCCCTCTGGCAACGCTGTTGCAGTCAAAAATTTGTTAGCGTTCGGCGCAGACTATCGGGATTACGCGGAAAAGACGTTGCGTATTTTTTCTGACTCTATGGCACAAAGCCCCTCATCCTTTATGCATCTGCACTTCGCACTGAACCACTACTTGATGACCACAGAGAAAGGGGTTGACGCTGCAACGCCGTCACTCGTGACTGCCTCCACTACAATTAAAGCCGAAAGCGACGAAATATTTGAAGTGGAAGTCCACCTCGAAATCGCTGCCGGTTGGCACATTAACGCGAACCCCGCAGGACAAGATAATCTGATTCCGACAACCCTCGAAGTAGATACGGATATGCCAGTCGAGATTGTTGATATAGCGTATCCCAAAGGCAAATCTATGCGTTTTGAATTTAGTGATGAATCCTTGAATGTTTATGAAGACAGTCTTACGATCCCGCTGAAACTGAAGCAGAAATCGACTGCAACGGGAAGTTCCAAGGTCACTCTAAAACTTACCTACCAACCGTGTAATGACACTGAGTGCTTATTTCCAGAAACATTGGAGATCCCGTTAGAATTACCGTAATTTCATCTATGAACGAGTGCTCCATAATTTTCTTGATAATTAGATGATTATGTGGTATTCTAAATTTTGGTTACCAATCTCTACCAACCCTATCCAACGATACAATGCTAAAACAGGGACATGGAACCGGACTGTTGTGTTGTCTTGTCCTTCCGGCGAAAGTCTAAAGCCGTCATGCTTTGTGTTGGATCCGTAGTATGAAATCCCAACCTTAGGAGGAAACTTACATGAAAACCTTTGTTTCAATATATACCACTTTGCTTTTCCTATTAATGGCATGCACTATCGCGTTTGCTAATGTTGTTCCAGATCCCGTGCTCTATCTCGATGCCGCTGACAATCCTGCCGACCCCAAGGCATGGAAGAACCTCGGTACCGAGGGCGGTGAATTGCTCGCCGCGGATAAACCGATGGTACTCGAAGAGGGCGAAATTAAGATTCCTGCCCTCGGGATTGTTCAACCGAATGCGAAGTATTACACAACCAAGGAATCCCATTCAACCTTTGGGGGTCCACCACAGAAAAATACACCGCTCTTTTTCGAGGATTGGACCTTGGAATTCCTTTGTAGACGCAACGGCGATTTCTTCGTTGAAGAGCATCACTTCGCCGGTTTCCAGAACAGTCCAAGAGAAGGCAAGCAGGGAATTCGGCTTTGGATCGTCGGCGGTCAGAATTTGGACATCTCCGTCCATGCCGGGGGTGGTAAGAAGGGCGTTCAACCGCTTAACCTCAAACTTGAGGAGGGGGTCTGGACCTGGATAGCGGTTGTCGGCACGAGTGGCAAGTCTATTGTGGCGTATCAAGACGGTAAAGAGGTCAGCAAACAAGCCGGTTTTGAATTCGACAAGAAGTTACCGATAAACGACATCTCAATCGGTGCTAATTCTTTCGATGAACGCCGTCGGACTTTTAACGGTTCATTTGCGATCGTCCGAGCTTATGACAAGGCATTGACCGAAGCGGAGATTAACCAAAATATTTCCGGCACATTTGCTGTTGATCCAGCAGATAAGCTCTCAACGACTTGGGCAAAAGTAAAACGTGGCTATTGATAAAGTCGCACGTCATTTCTCTCGTTGGCGAGGTTTTTTAGCCTCGCCACGTCTAATTCTATCCTAATTGCGCACTTAACACCTTTTCATACTGACTACTAAGGAAATAGAGATGGCCATGCATCACACTGTTTCCACCGGACTTCATGAAACCCGCTATCTTGTTCTGGATGACCGCATCATTGACGAAGTTGTAGCGGCAAAACTCACCCTTGGACAGATTACCAAACACCCTCAGAACCCACTTCTTGGTGAGGATAAACCGTGGGAACCGCGCTTTGACAATGTTTACGCCAACGTCATCTATGATACAGACGATCGGCTCTACAAATGTTGGTATAATCCGTTTATCATAGATGAGCGGGTAACGCACACACCTCTTGAAAAACGGCATCCAGATTGGGGCAATTACATGGATGTAAAGCCATCGGATCGGGAAATGGCGGTCTGTTATGCTTTCTCAACGGATGGTCTTCACTGGGAGAAACCTGAACTCGGACTCGTTGAATTTGAAGGTAACACACAGAACAACATTCTGATGCGCCGTGTGAACGGTGTAGGTGTGTTCAAGGATGAACGTGAAACCGATCCGGCAAGACGGTATAAGATGTTCTTCTGCGGAGAGCCACAAATGACGGTCGCGTTCTCCGCAGATGGATTGCACTGGAGTGAACCGCTTCCGATCCCAGAGGTTGAAGCACACGGCACACACCCCAACGCTTTTTGGGCAGAGACGTTAGGCAAATACGTCGGTATTACCCGTCAGCATGCTCGTGGTATTCGTCTCGTAACGCGGACAGAATCTGCCGATTTTGTGCGGTGGACACCGGACGAAACTATTCTTGAAGGTGTGAGCTCGCGCCTACAGACGCATGATATGATCGTATTCCCGACGTGTGGGATTTACATCGGGTTGCTCGGTATAATGGTTTATCCGGGGGACTCTGATGCTGATGTCAAGCAGCATGTTGAGTTGGCTTGGAGTCCGGACACCCTCGAATGGCACCGCATACAAGAAGGGACTCCATTTATCGGGCATACGCCATCGGAAACGGAACGTTATGGCGCGCTGCCTTATGATTGGGGAACGATCTTCCCTTCTGCCCCGATTTTCTTTGACGATGAGGTTCGCATCTATTACGGTGCTGGAGACGGCTACTTTTTTAACTGGCGCAAGGGGTACCTCGCACTCGCAACGCTTCGCCCCCACGGTTGGGCGGGCTATGAATCGACCCACGCAGATACCCCGGCTGTCATAACAACGCAGCCGTTAACCTTTTCTGATCCATCTGTTGGTATCACGGCGGATGTATGGGAGGAGGGTTCGGTACGTGTCGCCATTCTGGATAAAGCAGGTAGCCAACGCGCTGTTAGCAGACCAATTCGCACGACTGGAACGGACACCCACGTGGAATGGGAAACGAGTCAAGATTTAGCCGGTTTAAGCGGCGATCAAGTTCAGCTCAGATTTCACCTTCACAGTGCCAAGTTGTATGCCTTCCAACTCCGGTAGAGAATGTAGATCATCAGATTCTATTCCTGTATTTCATCTCAAATAGTCCTCTTGTCTTATGGACTGGTGTACTGTGGTCGCGCAAACACTAATGATTAGGTTGAGAAAGATGGCGTGCTGTGATAGAATAATCCCAAACATTTGGTGCTTCATGTTCACTTCATAGAACGTAGATGCATAATTGGAGTCAATACGGTTATATGGTGTCATTTAAATCTATCTTCATTTCGGTATTTTTGGGGACAGTTCTGATTACTGTTGTGCTAATCCTGAATGCGAGACGGCCTGCCATGGAAGTAGATCAGCCAAGTGCTGATTTTGTGCGGGCGACGGGGAAATGCGCGGAGTGCCATCGCCGCGAAACGTCTGCAATTGTCCACCAATTTGAACGGAGCGAGCATGCAAAGCACGGCGTAAGTTGTTTGGATTGCCACAAAGCTGTGGAAAATCAGGAAACACAGGCACATCGGAGTTTCACAATCGCGAAGCAGCTCACGGCAAAAAATTGTAGCGAGTGCCATACAACCGAGTATTCGCAGTTTCTCCGAAGCCGACACGCGGCACCGGCTTGGGCAGCGGTATTGGGTGCGAAGGATTTTACAGCGGAACAGATCGCCTTCGCTGAAAAATACCACAAGGGTGCCGTAGAGCGTCCTGCGAATCCTTTAGCGATTGCAGAGGGTAAGAGTGCTATAGATGTTGGATGTTTGGGATGCCACGATATAGGTAAGCCGAATCCAGATGGTTCCATTGGGACGTGTACAGCCTGCCATGCGCGACATTCAAGCTCAGTTGCGCTGGCGCGGGAGCCCGAAACTTGTGGGCAGTGCCACATGGGACCTGACCACTCACAGATTGAAATCTACCATGAATCCAAGCACGGCGTGCTTTACAATGCCCAAAAATCAGAAATGAATCTCAAAGCACCACCGAAAGCACTCACGACAGCAGATATGACTGTGCCTACATGTGTGACGTGTCATTTGAGCGGTTTGGATGGCTTAAATGTGACACACGATACAACCGAACGACTCTCGTATTGGCTATTTGCGGCGGTTTCTGAAAAGCGTCCGACCTATCAGCAAGGTCAAGACGCGATGAAGGAGACGTGCTTAAAATGCCATGCGAGTTCACAGGTAGAGATTTACTATCAGGAGGCTGAAGGTGTTGTTGCCGATACCAACCGTAAAATTTCGGAAGCCGTAGTGCTGATGAAATCGCTACGTGAAGAGGGATTGCTGACTGAAACGCCTTTTGATGAACCTATTGAATTTCTCTACTTCGACCTGTGGCACTATTACGGTCGGACAGCAAAACATGGCGCGTTCATGGGGGGTGCGGATTTTGTTCAGTGGCACGGAAATTATGAGATTTTGCTGAAGATGACGGAGTTGAAAAGAATTGCCCGAGAACTCAGAGAAAATGCTGCGAAACCGTAAGGGGCTGGCTGCCAGACTGCTCGACTCTTTTATTATTGCAAACCTTGCGTTTTTGGCACTCGACGTGTTTTTAGCGCACTCTGTCAACGCATTTGCACATCCTGCGGAATGGATCCCTTTCTACTTCTCGTTAGGTGCGCCCGTACTGCTCGCTCTAACACTTTTTCGGAAAAGAGGACGGTGGAGAGAGTGGTGTCGGTTTAGCGTTGGGTGGGGTGCTGTTTGTATTGGCATTTCTGGCATGTTTTTTCATCTGGGCAGCGAATTCTTTTCTGATTTGACCCTCAAGAACCTTGTCTACACGGCACCATTTGTGGCTCCTCTGGCTTTTACCGGGGTAGGGCTGCTTTTAATAATGAACGGTATGATTCGCGATACGGATTTAGAATGGGCACAATGGGTTGTGTTTATGGCGGGCTTCGGATGGTGCGGTAATTTTATTCTCTCCGTTTTCGACCACGCGCAAAACGGGTTTTTCAATCCGTCTGAGTGGTTGCCTGTGTTTACGAGTGCTATTGCCGTCGGATGTTTGGCAACGTTATTTTTTGTTCCTCACCAACCTACTTTTCTCAGGTTCTGTGTCATTGTTTTAGGAATCAACTTCATCGTTGGTATCGCGGGGTTCTTCTTCCATTTGGCGGTAGATCTACAAGCCCCAGGTGTTACGCAGATAGATAAATTCCTCTATGGCGCGCCTCTGTTCGCGCCCCTTCTCTTTCCAAATCTGTCGATCCTCGCGCTCTTAGGTATCTGGAAAATTTCTACCACAAACTGAGTGAGTCAGTTATATCATGTCTGAAAGTTCACATTGTATACGCAATCTTTCTGAAAGGGGCGCGGTAGCACAAACTAAAAGTTTATGCTACAGGTTTGCCATTGAGAAGTATTCAATTAGAAATGGTATTACAGTTCATGAACATGCGTCCGAATTTTTTGAAAAGCATCTAAAATCAGTTGCATGTCGTCTGTATCGCCTAAAAACATGGAATGTCCGAAACTGCAAACTTCTTCCTGGTAGACCCGTTCTGCGTTTGGACAATTGAGTGCGCTATAGTCGATCGCTTTGTCTCCGAGATATTTGCGAGGTAATCCCAATTGATCAAATAACTCTGGGTTACCGAAGGGTCCCTCGTTATAGATCGGTTCGCCGTGTGCGCCAACACCACATGAGATGCCCTCTGCACTGAGTGCTTCCATGAACCTTCCGCGTGAAATACCACCGAATTCTTCGGAGACGAATCGGAAATCCCAATAGTAGAAACACCAACGTGTGACACGCTCGTCGCGTGGGATTGGGTGAAGCCCCTCTATCGCTTCCATACCTTTGGAAAGGTAGGCGATATTCCGTTCACGCGTTTCGACCTGTTCCTCAAACCTTTCCAGTTGGTTCAATAGAAGTGTTGCTTGGAAGTTTGTCATCCGCATATTTAACTGCGCGAAACTACCTGCTTTTCCTGCGAGTTCTTCATCATTTGTTATCACCATCCCACCTTCGCCGCAGGTCAACGTCTTCCCCATCTGAAAACTGAATGCTCCGAGATGTCCGATTGAACCCATCCCTTTTCCGCGCCACTGTGAACCGTGTGCATGCGCGCAATCCTCAATCACTTTGAGGTTATGTTTCTCGGCAATCTCCATGATGGCATCCATATCTGCGGGATAGCCTCCGTTATGCACTGGGATAATCGCTCGCGTTCTCGGTGTAATGGCTTTCTCTATTGCATCAGGCGCGATGTTATAAGTGAGCGGATCAATGTCAACGATTATCGGCACGGCGTTGACGCAAACAGCCGATGTTCCTGTCGCCACAAATGTCAGCGCAGGAACGATAACTTCATCACCCGCGGTGACCCCAGCAGCCTTTAGTGCGCATTGCAGTGCCACCGTGCCGTTTGCGAGCGGTATTCCGTATTTTGCGTCCTGAAACGCCGCGAACTTTTCACCGACTTCATCGACCTTCTCGCGTCGGTTCCACGCGCCGCTTCGCAGAGTCTCTAAAAGTGCGTTCTCTTCGGTTTCATCAAAGATGGGCCAACTTTTCCCTAAACTCCCTTTAACGACAGGTTCACCACCATTTATTGCCAACTTTGTCATGTCCGTGTCCCCCTTGTTATCTGCTCTAGTGTTATGAATAGTTCTGATTTTAGCAATGTGTCCTTTTTTTGTCAATTTCTTTAGCACCGTTGGGAGCATAATGTTCATGGCATTTTGCTTGCAGATTTAATCGGGATCCCTTATAGTAATCTTCAGAAACCTAAAACACCGTGTAAACAATGGAATCAACGAATCAAACCCTCACTGCAATTGAAGGCATTAAAGTAGGGCATTCTACTGACGCAACCGCCCGAACCGGGTGTACTGTTGTCCTCTGTCCAGCAGGGGCAACTGCAGGTGTAGACGTGCGTGGTGCTGCGCCCGGCACACGGGAGACGGAAGCACTCCGTCCGGGGCGTTTAGTCCAAAAGGCACACGCGGTACTACTGACGGGCGGAAGTGCTTTTGGGTTAGATGCTGCAGGCGGTGTTGTCCAATATCTTGAGGAACAAAACGTCGGTTTTCCCGCAGGTCCTGTTCGTGTACCGATTGTTCCTACTGCTGTGATTTTCGATTTGGGTGTCGGAGACGCGAAGGTGCGTCCTGATCGAGAGATGGGGTATCAGGCGTGTCTGAATGCGACGGACGAACCGGTCGCAATGGGTGCCATCGGTGCGGGGACAGGTGCTACTGTCGGTAAGGCTCCGGGTGTTTCATCTTCTGCCGGAGGTGTCGGTTCAGCGTGTAAATACCTCGATTCCGGTTTGATTGTCGCTGCTGTTGTGGTTGTGAATGCGTTGGGAAATGTTGTGCATCCAAGAACGGGTGAGATTCTCGCGGGTGGAAAGGCGAACGGTGGGTTCGTGGACATTACTGAACGGCTTTTAGATGCCAATAATATCGTTCGTGGAGCGAATACAACTATCGGTGTTGTGGCAACAAACGCTACACTTACCTCAGCAGAGGTGAATCGGATCGCAGAGATGGCGCACGACGGGATGGCACGCGCGATTCGTCCGTCACATACGATGTTTGATGGAGATACGCTTTTCGCGCTCGCTACAGGGGCGCACACGGGGAGCGGTGTGAATACTGTCGGTATTCTTGCTGCGGAGGTTGTCGCGGCGGCGATTGCTAACGCCGTGAAGACGAGGGAATTTGGTCTTTGAATAGACCGGATTTAGTCTGCGGAGAGACTAAATCCATTCCTTGTATTACATGGCTCACCCCTACATCGGTCTCCCTTGCATCGCTTCAGGGATATCTACCCCGAATTCATTGAGGACTGTTGGGGCGATGTCGTATATGCTTTTGGGCGGCATGTTTCCTATTTGCCGCGACTGAGAGGAATGTGGCGCAGATTTGAGAATGAAAATGCCCATTTCTGCGTGGTTGCAATCGTCGGGACCGGTATCGTTTTCATAAGTATAGATGCTGTTGTAACCGACGCTTCCAACTGAACGCCAAAAGAGATTTCCAAAGTAGACGATGAGGTCCGGCGGAATGTTCCGGCATTCCCGATAAACCTCTTCCGGTTTGAAGACGCGCGTGTTGATATTATCTCCTACTTCATCTACAATTGCTTCGAGTTGTGTTTTTAGTTCGTTGCGAACACTCTCATAGTTTTGGGGACTGACAATTCCGTTCGGTTCTCTACCTTCAACATTTATAAAGATTCGTCCGTAGTATCCGCCTTCTCCCCACGCCTTGGTCTTTTCCCAATCCACCATATCCGGTGTCCACCGTGTAATCTCTTGCGGTTCAGTTTTGAGAGTCAGATAGCCGTGTTGCTGGAGCCATTCGTTGACGCAGATACCGCCATCCATTCGTTTCGCGCCGTGATCGGAGACAACTATGACGGTGGTATTCTCATCTACGGACGCTAATGTCTCTCCGAGTTCTGCATCGAGGACGCAGTAGTAGTTCCGCATTGTTTCTGAAAACGGCGAATTCGGTTCATATTTCCGGTGTGTTTTGTCCCAAAATCGCCAGAAAGCGTGGTGGAGCCGATCAGAGCCCATTTCAACCATCGTGAAGAAATCCCACTCTTTGGTCTTAATCAGATGGCGTGTGAGCTTGAAGCGTTCAGATGTCATCTTGAGGAGTTGTTGTTCCAGTTCAGCGCGCCGATCCGTTCGGAAGTTTGGAATATCTATCATGTAATCGCTTGCGACCTGATCAATCTCCCGCGACAGTCGCCTCGGAAACGTCCACTGCGGATTGCGGTCGGGCGTGAGGAAACTGGTGACCATCCACCCCGGAAACGGTTTCGCGGGGTAGGTGAGCGGCATTCCCAAAACGACCGATTTCTTCTGTGCCTGTCCCAAGAGGTCCCAGAGGGTTGGCACCTTTAGGGCATGTGCATTGGCAATCGTCAAAGCATCGTAGGCGTAGTCTTTGCGGTTCCTAAAGCCGTAGATACCGAGTTCGCCGGGATCGCGGCTGGTCATCATGCACATCCACGCTGGCACGGTGATAGGTGGGATCGTACTCTCCAGTTCTCCGTACGTACCTTCTGCCATCAAGCGATGTGTATTGGGCATATCGTCTTTGAATGCGTCAAAGACGAGTTCCGGTGCGGCACAATCCCAACCGATAATGAGGACGCGTTTCTTCATTTTTTTAATTATTAAATCTGCTTAAATCACGGCTTGGTATCCGTGTTAACAGGTGGTTCGTCGTTGTCAAGAAACCGCTCAATCGTGTTTCTCGTTGCTGGGCGCGTGCGGAAATCGGCAACCCACGGTTCACGGAAGTACGCCTGCTTTTCACGCGGTAAAGCGGACAACACTTCAGGTGGAATCGGTAGACGGTGCCAATGTGTCGCGAGATGTGCATAAGCGTTTAGCACTGCGACACGCGGTGTCTCCCGTTGCCACACGGGACCGGCATGGCAGAGGTTTTCCGTGAAGAAGATTGCACTGCCTGCGGGACATTCATAGGCCATCAGGAACGGACTCCGCTTCCCCTCCTCTAACGACATGTGGTCAGGATGCATCGGAAAGTTGGATTTGTGACTACCGACGATAAAGTGCGTTCCACCATCATTTTTGGAAACATCTGTCAGTTCAAAAACGACGCGCACCATTCCAGCGTGGATCTGTCCGTTGTTGACACGGTATCCGAAGATAGGATCTGCCTGTTGCGGTCCACCACCGTGGAGTTCACCGTGTCTCCGCCCTTTTTCGCGCCAGACGGAGTAGGAGTGCTCTAACCGGATCTCGGGTCCAATGATTTCGTGTAGGACCTCAAGCACTTTGGGATGATCTATCAGGACGCTCGCGGGACCCCCCGGGACGGCACGGTGTTCCGGTGGTAAGGATTCTTTGTCATGATGTATCCGGTCGATTTGATCAACAATTGCGTCTACTTCGTCGCGTTCAAGGATCGCGGGACGCACGAGAAATCCGGTTAAGTCAAATCGAAATTTTTCTTCATTAGTCATAGGTTATATCTCCTATGTTGGCTTTGTGATAAAGTATGAAATACATACAGCGCGTCTCATATATAGTAAAACCTACAATTAATTAATTAGACATTGTGAAAGGGGGAGGATACAATCCTCGCCAACGTCAGTGAAGGTTTTCGCTTCTTATGCCCAGCGGGGTTTTCCTCCGCCGAACCGCTGCTCGCTGATGTTCCACAACTCCGATAGACCGAGTTGCCGAATGTGTTCAATTCCGGGTAGAAATGGATCGTTTACTCGGGTTAGCCACTCTTGGAGCTCAGTCTCTAATTCTGCCCGAAGTCCTTGTGAGTCTGGATCGTCTATGAGATTGTTCATCTGATATGGATCGTTGTCGTTGTCGTAGAGGAGCCATCCCGTTTCGTCGTAATGACGCGCGTAAGTGTGGCGATGCGTTCGGACACCACGCCACTCGCGGATACCGAAGTGAAAGCCTTCACTCCCATGTAATGGAACTCCAAGGAAGACAGATTGTGGTTCGTCAATTGTTTTGCCGAGCATTGCGTCTGATAGATCGATGCCTTCGACACCCGCCGGGATCGGTAGGTCGCATAAGGACAGCATTGACGGCATAAAATCGACAAGACTGAGCAACGTGTCGCGGGTAATGCCTGCTGGAATTCTACGGGGCCAGCGGATCATGAAAGGGATACGGGCAGATTCCTCCCATGGTCGTTCTTTTCTGACGTGTCCATGGCTACCGAGCATATCGCCATGATCAGACGTGTAAACGAGGATGGTGTCGTCAGCGATGCCGAGTTCGTCTAGGGCAGTCATCAAACGTGCGAGATTTTCATCCAGTGCCGTGATATGCGCGTAGTAGCCGGAGATGTCTTTTCGTGTCGCGGGTGTATCTGTCGCGTTTGGACGTAACTGAATCTGGTCGGGTGGATACATCTCCTTGTAGCGTTCAGGGACATGTTCATAAGGATTGTGCGGTGGTCCCCAACTCATATAGAGGCAGAAGGGTTCATCGACGTGGTCGCGGCAGTATTGAATCGCCTGATCGGTCTGGAACTCCGGTTCGTAACCTTTAATCTGCATCTGATTCCCATCGGAGTCGTGGTAAGGTGCATTGAAATAGTTATGATGACAATTCCATCCGATCCAATGGTCAAAGCCGAACCGCATTTCAGGGGTGATGAATTTATCCCGTGGCATGCCGCCGAGGTGCCATTTGCCGATGTAACCGGTTGCGTATCCCGCTTCTTTGAAGACTTCCGCAATACCGGTTTCCGTCAAAGGGAGCGGTAGATCGTTGGAAACGGCTTTGTGGTTCAACGGGTATTTGCCCGTCATGAGGCATCCACGCGCAGGGACACATATCGGGACGTTGGTGAAGGTGTTCGGAAAAAACATCCCTTCCTGTGCGAGTTGATCCATCGCAGGCGTTTGTACTTGCGGGTTTCCTGCACATCCGACATCGCATTGGCGATGCTGGTCGCCGAAAACAAAAATTAGATTAGGTTTACGGGTGGTTTCCATTGCTGTTCCTTTATAGATAGGACTTACGCAGCCCTGTTTGCTGGCGAGGTTTCAAACCTCGCCAGCAGTGGGCGGACCTTACGGTTTACCAGAAACTTGCGTAAGTCCTAATAGGGTAAGATGGACTGTTCTGTTTCACTGCATCCATGTGTAAATCTGACGAAGTGCTCCCTCACTCTGGGTCCACAGCGCCCTTTTCAGTGGCGAAATAACCTTTGTGTAACTGGCGAAATCTGTTCGGACGGCGCGATACTGCTCCTTATGCGCGATTAACCCTGTGTTCTCCGGCGGTGATGCACCGAAATCCACCCATTCGTATTTTTCACGACACGCCTGTGTAATGATGTAGTGGAAAATCGCGTTGTTAGGGCGATATTTCAGGAATTCTGGCACGGATGCTTCGCACCACAACGTTACGGTCTGGTTGAAGTGTAGATAGAGCAATCCAGCGATCATTGTATCACGATATGTCGCAATGGCAAGTCTGGCGATTTTTTGCTGTAAAAGCGTCTGCATAAGTGATCGCGGCTTCGGTGTGCCACCTAATCGTTTTACCGTAGTGAGATACATGTTGTAGAATGTAGATAATGCTTCAGAATTGTCCATATTCGTGACTTCCACACCTGATTTTTCTGCTTTCCGCACCGCTCCTCGCACGCGTTTGTTATAGGCGTGCCAGAGCGCATCGATGTCCCCGTTTGTCTTCAAAAGATGTGTGAAGTGATTTGTGCGTTCATAACCCGCTTCGGTGAGAAAATCGTTGTAGATCGCGGTGTGCTCTGGGGTCAACGTCCAGCGAATCTCACACCACCCTTTTTCCATTGCTGCTGTTTCAATAGACGTTATCAACGCTTCGGGGTTCACCTGCAAGGAATCTACGAGATGGACACCGCCGAATAGGTTCCACGGCATTGAGTGCCATAAACGGATGCCCGGTATTGGCTGAAAGACGAAGGCGGGCAGCCCGCCTACTATTGCGTCTTCTTGCTTGATGAACGAATAGACCGGGGTGAGTTGTTTGAATGCATTCGCTAACGCATCTCGCCACGCGAGACTCTGGAAGGCAGTACTCCCCGGACACTGCCGAATAATGGTGTCCCACTCGTTCTGGTTTTGAGGGGTAAGGGGTTCTACGGTGTACACATGTAGATTAAAGATTATGCCGCCAACGCCGCGAACAGTGCCTTGATATAGCCAACAGAATAGGCTAATCCGACATCGCCTTCTAATCTTGGAATGTGATCGGCATTGATGCATCCATCGAATCCGACCTTTTGGAGTTCTCGGACAATTTTGAAGGCGTTCATATCGCCATCGTCGAGGAGGACTTCCTCGAATGCTCCAGCCGTTGAGAGACTTCCACGTACGTTCCGCAGGTGAACCATGAAGATGCGTCCTTTACGTCCATAGTTGTTGATTTCGTCGAGGACAATGGTGCTACCACCCGCTTCGGCGCGAGTGCCACAGCAGTAAAGGTAGCCGACGTTCCTACTCGGAAATGCATCAATGACACGATGAAAACCGAGGCTGCCGAGTGGTGTGTCCGGGTTTGGCACATCTGACGGATGAATGGCGAGTTTGATGTCGTGGTCGTCGGCGATAGGGACGAGTGCGCCGTAGACCTCGGTGAAACGTTTCCACCATTCGTCAAGTGCTTCCATTGTCGGTGTGTCTGGCGGATTCTTGGTGGCGGCACGGCTTTCGCCGCGTGAGGTATATCCACCCCTATGGACAGAAGAATAACGCGTCATGAGATAGTCGAAGGTATCTCCCCAGAAGCGTTGACGTGCGATAGGCACACCGGCTTCAGCAAAAACCCGAAGCGCATTACATGTGTTCTCCAGTTCTTTTTCACCGTCGGGTTGTCCCGTCATAAACTTTTCTGTGATGTTCGGGAGCGTTACGCGGTTGATGTCGAGTCCCCAGGAGCGGATACGCTTCTTTATTTTTAGCACTTCGTCTAAATCGGGGTAACCCTGTTCACTAACGCCGGGGAAAGCACCGCCGTTTCCGAAGTCGATGCAGTCCGCGCCGAGTTGTGTGACCTGTTTGAGATAACTATCTGAAAGTCCACCATCCCAGACTGAAATTTTCATATTTTTAATTTTCCTTGCGGTTCAATAGGCGTAGTTAGGAAGTTGATATGCTTTTCCGTAACGCAAGGGCGAGGATACAATCCTCGCCAGCGGCGGTAGGGCCCTTGTTCCGTGACAGACTGTAAACATATTTTTCGCTTTTACTATAAAATTTATTGCCACCTGCCATTAAAGGGGCAATGGAACGGGTTGCCCACTTTCAACGGATTGGTATGCAGCAAGTGCGATTTCGACTGCAGCACGACCGTCCAATCCTGTAATCGGAGGCGGGGTATCGTTACGGATTGCCTCCACGAAGACACGAATCTCTTCTTGAACAGGGGGCGGCACCTCAATTTCAGAAATCTTGATCTGCCGTCCTTCACCCTCAAAAGGTTTTATCTGGATAGTCGCATCGCCACCCCAGGTCTGTGGGAAATAGATGGAACCCCCTTCACAATCGACACGTCCACCGTATCCACCAACGGCAGACACATGACTGGAATGAAGCAAACCGACTGCACCGTTTGCAAAATTCAAAGAAGCAAGAACGACATCTGGATAGTCGCTCTTATCTGGTCCGTATTGTCCACCAGCACCATAGACAGCGGTGACATCCCCACAGGTCCAGCGCATAAAGTCGATTTCGTGTGCGTTGATTTCCATGAGGGTCCCACCGGATTTCGCACGTTCTAACCGCCACGGGGTATGACTATACCCACTGCTCCAAGGTCCACCGATACGATGCACCATCATACAAGCGGGCGCGCCGAGTTCACCGCTTTGCACGATCTCGCGGACTTTGGAGTGCGTTGCATGGTAACGACAGACCAAGCCGATGGTCAGTTTGACACCGTTTTCTTCGGCAGCAGCGATCATCGCGTCGCAATCGGACAGCGTCGGTGCCATCGGTTTTTCGGAAAAAACGTGTTTGCCTGCGTTCGCGGCATCGACTGCCATCTGTGAGTGCATAAAGGGGGGCGACGCGATCAGCACCGCTTGAATCCGGTCATCGGCGAGTAGCTCGTGATAATCTAATGTGTAGGACGCATTGAGATCTGTAGCAAGTTTTTCTGCTAATGCTTCTTGCAGATCGCTAACACAGATAACCTCTATTCCTTCAACGGCGTGTGCACTGGTGGCAAGGCTTCTGCCCATACCGCCACATCCGATAACGCCAACTCCTATCGTTTCCATAATTTATCTCTCCGTTTAATTATGGTGGATTTGTAATTACGTATACACCTTCGATCAGAAACCAATCTCTAACTTATCCTATCAGGAAGGGATTTGGAAACCTCGCTAATGATGCACCTACTAACAAATATCTACGTGTTTCTAAGATTATCAAAAAATTCCTCTGGAGGGAGTAAATGTTCAATGAGCATCTGTTGAATTCCTTTTGTGTCGAGTGGTGCTATGCTATGAAAATCATATTTACCCGCTGCCATCGTATCAGCTACGATCTTTTCTGAAGGTGATGTCGCAATTAACACCACATGAACTCGGTCATCTGAGAGCAATTCATGATAATCCAATGTCCATGACACATTGAGGTCTGCTGCAAGTTTTTCAGCTAGTGCTTCTTGCACGTCGCTAACGCAGATAACCTCTAAGCCTTCAACAGCATGGGCACTCGTCGCAAGATTTCTGCCCATATCGTCGCACCCAATAACACCAATCCCAATCGTTTCCATTTTTTTAATTTTCCTTGCGGTTCGTTTCGGGTGATTTAGCAAAAACGTTAAGAAAAAATCCAGAACACGTAGTCCGTAACGTAGTGGAAGACGGGTTTAAGACGGGAACATCAATCGCCAACGCCACGTTGTTTAACCGCAAGGTAAATTAAAAAACTATCTTCGCCGTGCTTTGATGTGTGCCCAAGTCGTACTCAAGTGGTCCGCGGAAGGGCTGACATCAAGCCCTGTGGCTTTCATGTTGTTTTGAACCTCTGCTGCACTCAAGACGCGGTCATAGATACGGAATTCGTCGATATACCCTTGAATTGTATCGCAATCACACCCATCTGAACGGTCGCCAATACCGAGGAAAAGCCCACCTTTTGGGATTTTACCGCCCTTCATGGCGTACCTCTTTTCCTGTTTTCCATTCACATAGTAGTGAACTGTTTCACCGTCGTAGGTGCCGGTAAGGTGCAGCCATTCTTCAAGTGGGATATCCTTTAGGACATTGTCTTTTGCTGCAACTGTTGATTTGCCACCGGCTCTGATAAAGAAGCCGTGTTGGTTGTCATCATCATCGTAGTAGAGACTCGCGACTGCGGTGTTTGCTGGCATATCGTCGAGTGAGATAATCCTATTCCAACTGTCATCGAGGGCGTTGATGTAGACCCAGCATTCCAAAGTGATCTCATCCCAATCACGATCAATTGTCGGTGGATTTGAATCTTCAACGAGGAGACGGTCAACACTGCCATCGAAAAGGATGCACTCTCCGACTTTGCAATCGGAGGCGGGTGCGAGTTCGGGGTCCCCCTTGACAGCGGCAACGAGTCCTTCCAAGACATCTGCTGCCTCTGTTTTAATCTTTACCGTATCTTTGTCGAAAGACCAATAAGCGACTAAACCATCTTCAACCGCACCGGTGATTGCATCGGCAGGCTGCGCGTTCCATACGAGAAGCGCGAGAAGGAGAAAGGCGAATGGGCATTTGGCATTCGCAAAGACTGTGAAGCATTGTGAATTTTTCACAAAATGTCTATCTTGAAAACGAGCATCGCTTTTGAGATACATGATTCACTCCTTTCACCTGTTAAAGTGGTATCAGATCGTCGAGGCATGAATGCCACGACCTGTAATTTTAGTTCGTTAGGGCATGATGTACGAATGTCTTGCGTTATAATACCACATCTAAAAAATAAAGTCGCATTTCAGTGGTTTTGAAAGGCATTAAAAGTTTTTAGATGTAAGAGCGCAATGAATTGCGCGACTACGAACCGGCTTTTCGGTGTAGCATATCTGGCGTAAACTGGAAAGTTTGCGCTACATTTATCAAAGTCACATTATATAGGCAGGCGCGTTTAGAACATGTCACGCATCGCACGTTCCCGCCGATCGGCATCTTGACGTTCGCGTTCCTCATCGGTCATTTGATCGTGTTGTACAGCCGTAATGGGACGATATTCAGCGACCTCACTCTTCCGCTTGAACACTCGGAAGAAGTCGAAGCGGGTCAAGGTTGGTGGGATATTTCCGGGACATAGTGCGTGTACGCCAACATGTACCGAATTTCCCATGCCAACATTCGTTTGTCCGCAACTTCTCCATTGGATGCCGTCATCACTGGCGAAAGACGAAAATTGGTTACCTCTGCGTTCCAGACGTAAGAAGAGTTCTCGCACATTTCTGAGTCCACTACTGCGTCCACGCAAATTGAAGGAGCGTCCAACATGACGTTCAAATCGAACATCGCCCCTAAAGGCATGCGGTCCTGAGGTTTTCTCTAAACGGAGGAATCTATTTGGATTTTTCCATACCAGCAAACCTCCGTGCTCTTTCAATTGTGGCGAGATTCGCATGCGGGTTTCGATAGCGAAATCACCTACGATTTCCATGAGGAGCCGTGGCGCACTCATATCGCCACTTCTACCGTCTGGGCCGTGCCACAGGTCTTGTCCGGGTTCAGTCCGCATTTCGAGGTAGCCTTGGCGTTCCGTCCATGCGCCGCCACCTTTCGGATCTTCCCATCGCCATTCTGGGCGCATATTGTTCCCGATGAATTCATCTTCAAAAACCATCTCCGTGAACTCGCCAGAGGATGCCCATCCTTCAATCTTAATGGCGGAGATAGAATCCCCGAAGTTTTGGGGGAGTAAATGGAGGTTCGGCAGTTCCTTTTTATATTCCGAGGGTTCCATACGGATCGGTATGCTCGCGCCTTCAAAGTCGGGGTGTTCATAGAAGACGACTTCCGCACCATCTCGTGGGAAATCGGGACCTTTAAAGATACGAATTGAGGAAATCCGATCTTCAAACCAAGTTCTGCCTTGTGCGTCCCGTAGGTTGGCAATATCCCGTAGGATCGTTATTTTTCTACCGCGGAATTCGACGTGTTCATAGCAATCTACAATCAGCGGGATCGTTCCCCATTCGGGTCCAACGACTTCCAATGTGGAGCCGAAGTTAATGGAGGAGATTCTGTCCGCAAAATTGTAGGAGGTATCGTGCAAGTTCGGATAGAATCCGGGGCCGAGTGCCAACTTTTTACCGCGGTAGTTAACATGCTGGTAAAAGATGGCTTTATAGTTCGGATTTGACGAGAAGTTTGGACCCTTATAGACACGAACCGAAGAAATATTATCTTGAAATCCAATGGTGCGCGTATGCTGAACAGGTTCTACAACATATCCCATTCTGCCTCGGAAGTTTGTATGTTGGAACACCTCAACAATAAGGCGCGGTATGACGATTGGCATTTTTTATCTCCATTTTTTAGTTATCGGTTGTCAGTTTTCAGTAAAAGAGCGTTTCATTTCAATGCGGTTCTTTCTTTCCGGAGTTTCCGAAGTCCTGTTTATGTTTCACTATGTTTATGTTTCACTAAAAGTTGCTTCGTAGATTTGAGCATACCCGCTTCGATCTGATGTAAATACGATATGTTGTCCGTCTGGGCTGAAAGACGGATGTGGATGTGTATGCTGAGGGGCGTAGACGTGAACCGGACCCCCCGCATACGGGAAGGGTCCGTTCCAATGCGCACCAATAGATGAAGCGTTAGGATAACAGAGGGTTTGTGGTTCACCAATGCCGTCGCGCGGATCGAAGGTTTGAATACCAATATCTGGGAAGTTGGTATCTGCGACCATGCGCGTTCCAGCAGGATTGCAAATGGCATGCCATGCGTTGAACGTTGTCACCTGTCGAATTACACCTGTATCAGCATTGACGCATCTCACACCTCGGGGCCAGTCAACGAAAGCGAGTTCGCGCGTCCCCGGAATCCATGTTTCATGTGTGATCCATTCATTCTTTTCGAGGTTCTGCGCGTAAAGGCGACGGTTCCCGCTTCCATCGCGATGAATTACCCATACCCGATCGGTGAGGGGACCTGCGTAGTAGAGCAGGTTAGAATCATCGGGACAGAATTGAAGATGTCCAATGCTGTCTCTCCGTAAGATAATATCGTGCTTGCCGGTGTCTGTGTCTACAATAGCGAGTGCTGCTTCCTTACTGGTCCCATCGTCTTTTACTGAAGAGGGGTAGTTGAATCTGACTGCCCACCACCGGTCATCATGGCTGACGGATGTTGTCCCCATAGCGGCAGCGACCATCCCCTTTTCTTTCATCGCTGTTGCGGTGAAGTTAACAAGTTCTCGCTCTTCCAATGTCTCCAGATCGAGTCGCCAGCCACTTGTGCCAGCGGTGAAGAAGACCGCTTTTCCGTCCCGCGAGGGATGCACAGACCACTCTTCAATATCGGGTCTGTCTGTTAATTGACGCAGTTCACCCGTGGCGCGCTCTTCCGCGAATATCTGTGCGGTGCCGGTTCGGTATGAGATAAAGATCAACCGCTGCATTGCGTTGTCATACGCCGGTATGATGAAAAAGGGATGGTGGTGCAGGGCAGACGCGGTCGTCACCTGCCGGATTTGCGTGCCAGTGCATCGATCGTAAAAGGTCCGAGATTCGGGTGGGTGAACTGTGCCTTTCGCCATCTTTTTGGTTTTCCTTGCATTAAACGATGTGGTCTGTCACAGACACTGATCTTACAAAACTATAAGGAGCGGCGGGCATAGGGACCCGCCGAACCAATATCTGAACTTCTTATTCTTCAAAGGCAGCGTCGAATGCTACGGCGGAAGGTTCAAAATCGTAGCCCTTGACGGCGGCACAAGATTCGCGGGCACCATGTTCTCGGTCCATACCGCTGTCTTCCCATTCGATAGAAAGCGGACCATCGTATTCCATATTGTTCAGTGCCCGGATGATCTCTTCAAAGTTGATATTCCCGCGACCGATGGATCGGAAATCCCAGTTCCTTCGGGCATCGCCGAAGTTCAGGTGTCCACCGAACACACCAGATAACCTCGGTGTGTCTGCCCACCAGACATCCTTCATGTGGACGTGATAAATTCGGTCGCTCAACCGTTCAAGGAAGGCGACGTAGTCAACCCCTTGGTAACCCAGATGGCTTGGGTCGTAGTTGAATCCGAATGTTTCTCTGTCATTGACTGCCTCAATCGCGCGTTCGGCAGTGACGATGTCGAAAGCGATTTCAGTCGGATGGACTTCGAGTCCGAACTTGACACCCACCTCATCAAAGACATCGAAAATCGGGTTCCAACGGTTCGCAAAATCTTCAAAACCTGCATCAATTTGTCCCGGATCGTTTGGAGGGAAAGAGTACAGGAGATGCCATATAGAGCTGCCAGTAAATCCGTTAACAACATTCACGCCGAGTTTTGCAGCAGCGCGCGCGGTGTTCTTCATCTCTTCAGTGGCGCGTTCTTGAACGCCTGCGGGATCGCCGTCGCCCCAGATGGCTTCTGACAAAATGCCTTGATGCCGACTGTCGATGTTATCGCAGACGGCTTGTCCGACGAGGTGGTTGCTGATTGACCAGACTTTTAGCCCGTATTTGGCGAGTAGATCGTGCCTGCCTTGGCAGTAACTGTCGTCTGCGAGTGCTTTATCGACTTCAAAATGGTCGCCCCAGCAAGCGAGTTCTAAGCCATCATAGCCCCATCCGCTCGCTTTTTCTGCTAATTCTTCTAACGTTAAATCTGCCCATTGGCCTGTAAAGAGTGTTACAGGTCTTGCCATAATAGTGTTGCTCCTTTTTAGTTGTCAGTCGTCTATGCCGGTGGCGTGTAGCTTGCATCGATCCATGCACGCTGTTTGCCGCTCTCTACGGCAGCATTAATAAAATGTACGCCGCGTGCGCCGTCTTGGACGGTCGGGAAATCGGTATCAAATTCAGCAGGGGCTTCGCCTGCGATTTTCGCTGCGATCGTGCGTGCGGCGTTCACATAGATATTTGCGAATGCCTCAATAAATGCTTCGGGATGTCCAAAGGGTATCCGTGAGTTGTGCTGGACGATCTCCGATAGATAGTCGTTTCCGCGTTTGTAAACCTGTTCGGGACCGTCCGGGAAACGGACATAGAGATAGTTCGGGTTCTCCTGATGCCATTCCAGTGAAGCCTCAGTGCCGTAGACGCGGATGCGTAGATTGTTCTCTTCACCGACCGATATCTGGGACGCATACAGAACGCCGCGGACACCGTTTTCATAATGCACCAATAGGTTGCCATCGTCTTCTAACAAGCGTCCCTCTACAAAAGTGGTCATGTCTGCACAGATTTCTTCGATGTCCAACCCTGTGATGTAGTGTGCCAAATTCTCGGCGTGGGAACCGATGTCCCCGATACATGAGGACGCGCCTGCTTGCTTGGGGTCTGTACGCCAGACGGCTTGCTTCGCGCCTTCGTTTTCTAAGAACGTGGCGAGCCACCCTTGCGGGTATTCCACGACGATCTTGCGAAGCACTCCGAGTTTGCCGTCTTTCACGAGTTCACGTGCCTGCTTCACCATCGGATAACCTGTGTAGTTGTGTGTCAGCGCAAAGATGGCATCGTGTTGTTTGACGAGGCTGCAGAGCGTTTCAGCGTCAGCAATCGTTGTGGTCATCGGTTTGTCACAGACGACATGGAACCCTGCTTCAATGAAGGTTTTAGCGACATCGAAATGGACGTGGTTTGGTGTTACGATTGAGACGAAATCAATGCGTTCGCCTTCGGGCAGTTGACTCTCTTTTTCCGCCATTTCGTGGTAAGAGCCGTAGACTCGGTCCGCGTCAAGGAAGAGTTCAGCACCTTGTTGGTTAGATTTTTCGGGTGATGATGAGAACGCGCCAGCGACAAGGTCGATTTCCCCGTCGAGTGCCGCGGCTTTCCGATGGACGGCACCGATGAACGCATCCGGTCCACCGCCTACCATGCCGTAACGGATTTTTCTGTTGAGTGGCATCTTGCGTATTTTCTCCTTTGCTTTGTAATCTGGGCGTGCAAGTTTCGCCCTACCGTGATATTTTGATTCCACTATACATTATCCCATATTTGGGTACTTTTTTCAAGATTTTTTGGGATGCCTAAATATTTTGTCAAAATTTAGCGGTGCGGGGTGCTATTTGAGTGGGACGTTATTTTTTCTCAGAATCGCGCAGGACGCGGATGGCAGGGATGACGCGGATTATTGTCAGAATTGCGGATTATCGCGGAGGACGCAGATGACGCGGATTGATACTTTGTAACATCAAGTTATCTGATAAGCGGATAGTTTTGTTAGGCTGCTATGCCTGCGAGGGTGTTAGCAGGGCGGCGATGTCTTCCGGTAGTTGAATATCATGTTTCTGTTCAAAGTCGGCAACATTTTCGTATTCTTTGCGAAACTGTTCAACGATGATATTTTCCTGCTTGTCTCTGGCAGTCGTAAGATCTTCTTTGGCTTTTTCCCATTCTTGCAAGCGTACAAACACCATACCGCGATTGTAGTATGGCTCTGCTAAATCAGTATTGCGTTCTATTGCTGCGTCATAATCTTTAATGGCACGTTCATACTCGCCTTTTTTAATGTAAACATTCCCTCGATTGTTATAAGGATCGACAAGGTCCGGTCTCAGTTCTATTGCTTTGGTGTAATCTATAATTGCGAGATCATACGCTTCTCTTTCGTAGTAAACGATACCACGGTTGTAATAGGCATAAGCAAAACTGGGATCCAGTTCTATTGCTGTGTTATAATCTTTAAGAGCAGGTGCTATCTCGCCTTTGAGTTTATAAACTATCCCGCGATTGTTATAGGCTTCTGGCAAATTTGGGTCAAGTCTTATCGCGGTGTTACAATCTTTGATGGCGCGGTCATAGTCGCCTTTGATACGGTAGGCACCACCGCGATTGCTGTATGCTTTTGCATAGTTTTCCTTGAGTCTTATCGCTTTGTTAAAGTCTTCAATGGCGCGGTCAATTTCACCTATATTGCCGTAAGCGACACCACGATAGTTATATGCTTGGGCAAAGGTGGGTAACTCTTTGATTGCTTTATTATAGTGCTGGATGTCAATTTCGTAAGATGCCCGATTTGTTTGTGCCTGCATGTTTTACATCCCCTTTTTGTTGCTCGGTTGAGATGGAGCGATTTGGAAGACATCCTCCTTCGGCTGCGTTCCGACTCTGAAACCTTCTATATATGTTTTCTGGTGGATGCTCTGGTTTCTAATAAATCCATGGAGATCGTTGTAAACAGCTTGTGTTGAAATACCGTGTTGTTTTTGCAGATGGTCTAACATCGGCTCTTTAAGCGATTGCGGAATATCAATAACTTCATATTTTTTTAAATCGAGAAAACCCTTGGGTGGTTGAACGAAAATACTTTTCTGTGCGATGACACGGTTTCTCGGATTCTGCGGTTCTCTAATTTTATATTCTTCATTTATCTCTTCAGTTCTTTGAAACAAAATAATTCTACCGGGTTTGTCAGGGGACCCATCACACGCGAAGAAAAGGGCTATGTGGTTATCAGTTGTGAAATCTATAAGATTGGTATGGCCACCGTAGTGTTGGAGTTCTGTGAGAATTTCAAAATCGTCTTCTTCGTGGGTATAGTCTTTAGAGGCTTCGAGCATTCGCTTTTGGATCGCTTCTATATCAAATTCCTCCGTTCCCAGTACATCCTTGCATTCACGCCACAAACTTGAAGATACTTTCTCATGGTGTTCAGGTTCGCCACGATAGATGAAGTCGCCATCGGCAGTTGTTTCTGCGATCCTGCCGATTATCTCCAGAATCCTGTTCAGTTCGGTTTCTTGTGTGTTCAAACGCTGTTCTCCACAATATGGGTTCTTTCCGATATTAGAGCATACAAGGAATAGACAATAAGCATCGCGTCTAACCCACGCGACGCGAATTGATCAGAAGATAAGGTCATCACCGCTTACCTCAGACAAGTCCAATGCCGAAGGGTCCCCCATTTTGAGTTTCTTGGCATAAATCTCGTCCCACGTCTGGACAGTGTGGGGACGAATTAGGATGCCATCATCTGTCTTTTCAAGCACAACACCCGATTCCAACCCTAATTCTCTTACCCAGTCAAGGGGCAATTTGATCTTATAATCAGTCTCTAACGCGAGCGTTTTCATGGTGTTCACCTCTTCCAGCAAATAGTTAAGAAAGTATACCACAACTCAAATCGATTATCAATGGGTTTAATGGGCACTTTCTAATTGACGGGGTTAGCGATTTGAAGTTTCTATGGAGAAAAATGTAACTTTTTTTGAATTTCAGATTAGGCGGATTACGTGGATTGCAAGGCGTAGGCATCGGGGGTTGTGCTGCGCTTTCGTCTGAATCGTGGATTATCGCGGATTGCACGGATTTCGCGGATTTTAAGAGTGTTTCTGTTTGTAGTTACGCAATTCATTGCGCCTTTTTCTGAATCGCGGATTTTCACGGATTTCACGGGTGACGTGGATTATCTTTTGTCTGAATCGTGGATTATCGCGGATTACACGGATGACGCGGATTGGCACTCTGTAACATCAAGTTATCTGCTAAGCGGATGGTTTTGTTTTTCCTATGCCTGCGGGGGAGTTAGCAGTGCGGCGATGTCTTCTGGTAATTGAATGCCGGTTTTCTGCTCAAAATCTTCAACGTTTTCGTAGTCGTTATGGAATGTATCAATGATATCCACACCCATATCTTTGGCAGTGATGAGGTCTGATTTTGCTTTTTCCCATTCTTGCAGGTGTAACCACGCTTCGCCGCGATTATTATATGTTTCAACACTATCGGGTTGTACTTGTATCGCTTTATCAAAATCTTTTATGGCATTATCAAACTCGCCTTTTTTTGAGTAAGAAACACCGCGATTGTTATACGCCTCGGCAAGATCAGGTTTTAGTTTTATTGCTTCTGTATAGTCCCTGATGGCATTATCCAACTCCCCTTTGAGCGCATAAGCAGTGCCACGATCCTTATAGGAATTGGCAAGATCAGGTTTTAGTTTTATTGCTTCTGTATAGTCCCTGATAGCATTATCCAACTCCCCTTTGAGCGCATAAGCAGTGCCACGATTGTTATACGTCTCAACAAGATCGGGGCTGAGCTTTATTACTTTTGTATAGTCTCTGATGGCATTATTCAACTCCCCATTCTTATAGTAAGTAACGCCACGATTGTGATGGGCCTCGGCAAGATCAGGTTTTAGTTTTATTGCTTCTGTATAGTCTCTGATAGCGTTATCCAACTCCCCTTTCTCATCGTAAGCATTGCCACGATTGTGATGGGCCTCGGCATAATCAGGTTTGCGTTTTATTGCTTCTGTATAGTCTCTGATGGCGTTATCCAACTCCCCTTTCTTATCGTAAGCATTGCCACGATTGTTATAGGTACTGGCATCATCTGGGTTGAGTTTTATAGCAGTGTTATAGTCTCTGATGGCGTTATCCAACTCCTCTTTTTTGTAGTAAGCATTGCCACGATTGTTGTAGGCATCGTCAAGATCGGGTTTCAATGTTATTGCCTCGGTATAGTGCTTGATGGCCTCTTCATATTGCTGCTGTTTTGCTTCAGGTGTTGGTGCGCTATCTCCTCTATTTCCGCAGGCAAAACCTCTATAAAAGTGTGTATACGCGTCCCCATGAATATTTTGGTTTCTAATAAACCCATGGATGTCATTGTAGATAGCTTCTGTAAATATGCCGTGATAATTCCGCAGGTGCTGGAGCAACGGTTCTTTGAGATTTGCCGGAATAGTGACTATATCGCTCTTGTGTGGTTCAATAAAGCCCCGTGGCGGTCTGATGAATACGCTCTTTTGGACAATGACACGGTGTCGTGGATTCCGAGGGTTCGCGATCATCCCGCTTATCTCATCTGTTTTTTGGAGGATAATCCGACCATCTTCGTCATAACGACCATCGCATGCGAAGAAAAGGGCGATAAAGTAATCTGTTGTGAAGTCAATGAGATTCGTTTTACCACCGTAGTGTTGGATTTCAGTAAGAATTTCAAAATTTCTTGCTTCCTCTGTCAACTCCACTATCACGTTTGGTGGTGCCATGACATCCAGGCGAAAGTCCTGGGGGAGGTCCCCTGTATGTTTTTTCGCAGCAGCCAATAACTCTTTTTGGACAAGCTCTATATCAAATTGTTCATCCTCAATACCGTATTCACGCCAAAGATTTGAGGAAACTTTCCCATTGTATGGAGGGGCTTCATTTAATTTACGTTCACCGCGATAGATATAACCGCCCCCTTTCGATTTTTCCTCTATCTCGCGGATGATGTCCTGAACTGTTCGTGGTTTATCGTTTGATGTGCTGGATTGATTTGACATTTTCGTTCACCTCCATAATGGCAACTTATTTGCGGATGAAACCTTGCTACTTTCTGAATCGCGGATTACCAGATTTCGCGGATTATTGACTTTAGTATCATCAAGTTGTATTTTCATGTTTGCTAATATAGCATGTTGACGCTTCGGTAGGTTATGCCGATGTGATGTGCTTAAAATCCGCGAAATCTGTGTAATCCGCCTAATCCGCGATTCAGACACTCCCCTCCACAATGGCAATCTCATCTTCCGTTAAATTATACAATTCATACACCAGTTTATCAATCTCATTTTCCAAGTCTGTAGTGTCAGCGTCTGGATTTGTGGCTTTTGCTGCAATGATATTATTGACAAAATCGGTAACAATGGATTTTTGAGCGGAGTCAATATAAGGAACACAAATTTGCTTCATAAAGATACTGAATCCACGAGAGCCTCCACTTCCCAATGTGTTCGCCAACCGTGAATAATACCACTCTACAGATTTGGAATTGAGTAAACCACATAACCAAGTTTCCTCTGTAGATAAAAAATAACAAGTATTGCTACAGTAAGAAGCAGAGGTATCTATAGTGAAACTTTGGTGTCGGTAAATATCAGGGTATACGATTTTATTCTTGTCAAATTCTGAGTAGTAAGCACAAGCTCTGAGATTCCACCAATTTTCACCTTGATCGTCTCGATTGAAAAGCCCTTTACCTTTTGCTTTTATTTTCCCCAATTCTATTTGTTTCCCTATAGTCTCAAGGTGTTCATAGATTGCTGGATATCTTCTTGGAATATCCAGATCGTAACCGGTTGCTAGCACGTATAATCCCGCTTGCTTGACGTGGTAGCGTTCAATATCACGTCCGCGTAGAAGTGGTTTGATGATTTCTGCTGACTTCGGGTCTTGATCTATAAGTTCTTCACGTTTTGCTTCATCTATGATAAACGCTTCGTTACACCCTGTTATGATTCCACGATAGATGTTTATATCCCAATCTTTAAGCGGTTTGCCGATATCCTCTATTTTGCGTTTTAGGTTAAGTTCAGCAGATGAGAGTATCGCCCACGGTTCACCTTTAAGAGGTATCTCCATTGTCGCGCCATTATCACTCAAATATTGGGCGATGTTGTTGGTCTGTCTGTCAAAGTCTGCTCCGAGAGATACCCCTACAAAAGCAGTAGGAGCATTGGATACAATCTTTTGGAAAAGCAAGATGTTTGTGTCAACAGTAGCATCAAACACGTCTGGTCCCATATCCAGCAGTTGAATCGGTTGGGTAAGCGTTACGAAATAATCCCTCAACTTTTTACCGTAGCCAGCGCGCATCCATTTATTGGAAGTGATAAAACAGACATATCCGTTATTTTTCAAAAGTTGATTCGCTTTTTCATAGAACAAACAGTAAATATCACCGGTGCGGATGAAGGTTTCAAACCCTGCGTTTTGATAAAGTTTTCCAAGTCGCCCACCTTCCTTTTGCAACTGAATATAAGGCGGATTGCCAATTGCTACATCAAACCCCTCTATGATTCCGAACATCCATTCCGCGTCAAACCAATCGGCGGTGGCGTTTTGGTCGTAGGGATCCCAACGGGCAATCCTTTCAGCATCATCTGCTGGCATGCCGAAATGCTTTAGTTCGGTTGCCAATTCTGCTCGCAATTCTTCGTCCTTAATCTTGCAGGCGCGTTTTTTCTGGCGGGTCGTGGCGTGGAAATGCTGCTCGCGGTTGTCGCGCAGTGCCCGTTCCAAATCTTGCGCTGTGTTGCTCGTCAACGTTCCTTGTGCCTTGAGACCAATCAGTGTGTTTGCAGCGATAAAACGTGTCTCCAAATTCGGCAAGGGTTTGATACCGAAATTCTCTGTGTTCTGCTCCGGTTCTTGCTCAATTGCAAGCGATATGAAAAAGCGGAGTTTGGCGATCTGGCACGCTACGGGTTGGATGTCTATGCCGAAGATACTGTTTTGAATGAGGTATAACTTGCGTCCGAAGTCTGAATCTCGGTAACGTTTGAAGGTTTCGTCGATTTCAACGAGTTCTTCACGGCGTGCGTTATCGTCTTGTGTATCAAAAGCGACTTCTGCGCGTTGGACGGCGCGTTCCTTCTGTAACTTTTCCCATCGGGTGTTATCTGGGTCGAGTCGGCGGAGTGCAAGCGTCAGTTTGTGGAGCATCCCCATAGGGAACGCACCGGAACCGACTGCGGGATCCAGTATCTTGAGTTCGGAAATTGCTCGGACGATTGCGTCTGTTTCGACATCATCAAACCATTCGTTGGCATCGTCAAACGCTTGGGCATAGTCGAGGAGATAGTGTAACCGTTCATCCCACAAGTTTGCGTCGCCGTCGGTTGGATCGCATTTTTGGGATAACGTGGCGACCAATGCTTCTTCCACCATATAGTCAACAATAGCGCGTGGGGTGTAGTAGGAGCCGGTCTGTTTACGTACCGTTGCACCGGTTTCTGGGTTGTAGGCGGCGAGTAGATTTTCAAAAACTCTGCCGAGCAGTTCAGGGTCGAGTGCCACCTCCTGCTCTATCGGTGTGTTCTCCTCAACAGTGAATTTGTAATGCTCAAGTAGAGGGATGAGTCCTTGCTGTGTATCAAAAAAGAGGCGGTTGGGGATGGATAACTTGTGGTACTGATTATCAGAGAAGCAGTCGATTCGGTAACTCTCTTTGCCTGTTGCTTCCCAACTATCAAGGCAATCGAACAAGCCGCCGTTGATGAAGGGTGTTTTGCCGAACAGCTCCAATAGTTTGTCGGGGTTGCGCATCTGATCTTTATAGCGATAGCGTGAGAAATCACGATTTGTGGCGTAACCGACGGTGCTGAACTTTCGCTTGTCTATTTCGGTGTTCAGTGTGGCGAAAAAGAGGTTTTGTAGCACGGCGCGATAGTAGGCATCGCCGTTATCAAAGTCATCCTCTTCCAGTAGGTCTTGGATTTGTGCTTTGTTGAATAACGCATCTGTCACCAATCGCTTTTCCTTGATAAACCAGATAAAGAGCAGGCGCGTGATAAGACGGATGACATGCTCTTCCGGTTTTAAGGTGCGGTTTTCGTCTGTCGGGAACGTTGCTGTCTCGATTGCCCATTCATACCACGCGAAGAGTTTCCGATAGAACTGTTTGTTGAGCTCTTCGGTGTCCAGTTTCGCGAGCCATGCTGCGAGTAATCCGTCGAAGTTTTTCGGTTTTTTGTTGGTATCCATCCACGCTGCACACGCTTCCAGTGACAATTCGGAGAGAATATCGAGATGTGCGCGATGGGGGTCGTTCAGGCGGATGTCCTTGATGAGTGTGACCTGTCCAAGCACATCTCGGTCTTCCTCTGTTTTGTGTGGACGGCGGTCAGTAAAGCCGACAGTCAGACGTTTTGCCACGCGGAACAGCACCACAGTCGGTGCTAATAATCGCTTGTTGATTTCGCGTGTAAACTCGGCGTATTGGGTCCGAGAGTAGGTGTTATCTTTTAGTTCGACTGCACAGAAAAGGAAGCTGTCGGTGTTTGCCTTATCGAAAGCGTCCGCCTCGAAAAGTTTCTGCTGGATATCGTCAGCGACTTCATCGCTTGTGAATTGGAAAATGAGTTGCACGGATCCAGCGTGTTTGCGGAATTCTTGCTCGGTTTTGGTGTTCGGGTTCAGTGGTGGGAATTCTTCAAAAAAGTCGTGGACGGTGCCCGAGAGTTCATGCGTGCGTTCGCTGCGGTAGCCTATCGTTGCTAAAAGGCCTTTCGCTTTTTCTAAGAAGTCATCGGTGGGGATTGCTGATAGGGCAGATTTGATTGTTTCTTTGTTCATGTGCTATTCTATTTCTTTTCTGAAGCCTACACAACCCGACTATGAAAATAGATGACTCATCAGATGCCGAAGTCGATGTAAAAGCCTATTAATAGGTTTAGATGAATTATCGGAAACCTCAGCAATATTTTTTGCTTCATCCGGTGCTTCTGAACGTAAGACTTCCCACCGCTCTTGTGCAAGTGTCGAGACTTCTTCCGATATTCCGCGTTCCTTAAGATAATCTTCAAAGTTACTACCGCGATGCTTATTCATGTGATCTGCTCCTTCCTCTCCATAGTTCGCTTCGTTTTCGCGCCAGCCGTAAATCTCTCCGCGGTGTTTTTTGAGATTTTTTAATAAAACCGTGCAGAAGGATTATCTCACCGGCTTCAGTAGTAAACAAAATTCGCGCAATGCGCTTTCCTTCGCTGATACGGGTACGGATTTCCCACAAATTTCCTTTATGCTGTAACTTTTTGACGAGACGCGTGCGTGCCACTAAGGGCCAGTGTTCAGCTACGATTGTTATGTCCGCATCAATTATCCTTTCGTCTCTTGTTCCAAGCCCTTCCAACCATTCCCGTACCGGTTCAGTTCCCTGGTCCGTGCGAAAAAAGACGACGCGGAGTTGCGATTTGGCGTTCATAAAAAAATAAAACGTTATTGATCCGGGGGAAATTATACCATAAATTGAAATATCGCGTCAAAAGAAATCCATTGTTAAAACGTGGTGTTCATCAGGTTTGGGATTGGAGGTTGCTAACTTTATTGCGGCAACTGAAGAATCTTCAGTAGTATCTTCAAGATGAAGATTAAGAATTTAATCGGGTAATTTCTTGTGGAAGTCCGGTGCGGTTGCAAACCGCACCTACCGGCTTTGGAGGAACATAGAATTACCCAAATATTTTATTAAACTTCATGATGTAGATTTGTAGTTGACAGCGGTGCAATTGATAGTTGACATCCAAGCGCGTTAAGAACGGTGCTAAGCGTGTCACCCTTTGGTGTTTTCGTGCTATCTAACACTTTCGATAGGAGGTGTGGCTCAATGTCTATTTTCTTGGCGAGTTCAGAAATTCCACCTTGTGCTTCGACGACATATTGAAGTGCCAACTGAACTGTGGTGAGATTCCGATGTATCTGATATTCTTCTATGACGGCATCAAGATAACCTCCCAGATTTTCTTCTTCCGCGAGTTGCTCAATGAGGAAAGCCTGCCATGTTCCGTAAATTTTCATCGTTTGTGCCTTTCCTTTGAAATACAATAACGTAAGTTACTACCTATTATTCTCACTGCGAAGCAATAGCACTCCTACGGAGTGCGATCGCGTAAATACGCCATTTTCTATAGACATATCACCCCTACAGGGTGGGGAAAGAGACAAAAACGCTTTCTGAAATGTGCGAAACTTGTTAGTAGCAACTTAGGTTATAATACCATAACCCAGTCCAAAGAATCAAGATTATCGCGTTGTGATGATTAGCCATGTTACCAGTTCAAAATCGCTGGAATCCTTGGGGGCTTCGGATGCGACTGGCAATCTGAAGCCGCGGGTGCCGCTTCTCCCAATACTTTTGGATTGCGTCTTTTGATGCGACCGTGTGATGTGGGCGATGACAGCGTTCAGCAGTTTGTTGTAGTCTCCCATATTTTTGCCGTGTTGGGTTTCTTGGTCGAATTGGAGACACAATTCTGACAATGCCTCGTTCTTTCCGTCAGTGGACGCTTCAAATAGGTCTAACACCTGTTTGGTGTTTGCACACCCATAACGGATGTCCCCGTTCTTGCGGATGTAGACGGTGTAATACGGATAGACCGGACTCGGTGTTTTTTTCTCCTTGTCCGTGGTGATGTTAAGCTGCTGGAGAAAGAAGATGACACCGGCTTCTGTGGGATTGTTTTCGTTGGTAGTTACGGCGTACGCCCCCTTTGGTGTGCCTTCCAACTCTGCCCTGTTTCTTTCAAGATACTTTAGCAGTTGGGCAAAGAAGTAGTCGAGCGTGAAGTCGCTCATGGCAACGCCATCGGAAAAATCATCGAGATCGGGAACATTTTCGCGGAGCTGCTTCAATTGCGCGTCACGGAAATTGAGTTCCATCTGTGCTTGTTCGTAGGTGAGTTCGTTCAACGGATCGTCATCACCGCTTGCGGCTGTGTCGGCGAGTGCCATGCGGGATTCTACACGGCTTTGTAGGCGGAGATAGACCTCCATATCTTCGGTGGGCCAATAGTTAATCATTTTCACGGTCAAATTACGGCTGCCGATGCGGTCAATACGTCCAAAACGTTGAATAATACGGACAGGGTTCCAGTGGATGTCGTAGTTCAGCACTGTCCCGCAGTCCTGAAGATTTTGCCCTTCTGAGATACAATCCGTAGCGATGAGGAGGTCAATGTTTTCACTTGTGCCGCCGCTGCGTCCTCGCGCACGTGGGGCAAAATTGGTCAAAATGACGTTGAAATCGTTTCGTCCATAGGTGGTTTGTGTACCGCTTCCAGAAATCATTGCCATGTTCAGATTCAATTCCGCCGCGAGATCGGACAGGTTTTCGTAAAGGTAAACTGCCGTATCTTTGAAGGTCGTGAAGACCAACAACTTGCGATTAAGATTTCCGTCTTTGTCAGTGGTCGGATTTTGGACTTTCTCCTGAATATGTGCTTTAATCGCTTTGAGTTTGCCATCTCGTTCCGGTGTGATGGCTTTGACCTTATCCCACGCGGCGGTTAAGGTTTGTCTGTCCTTGATGAGGTCTTCTTTCCAACGGGTGCAATCCAATTCGCGGAGGTGATACGGGTTACGCGCACGGTTCACCAAAAACTCCTCATCCTCTTCATCGGCATCGGGCAGAACATCGGCTTGTGTATCCTGTATACGCGGGTTTTGTTCATACCGGTCGATTTTCTCCAGCATCTCGTCAATTTTGTTGACGGTGCGTTCAAGCGTTTCCGAAAGCGAATGCGCGGAACTTTCCAAACGTTTGAGAAAGTTGGTCTGCATCATGCCGATAAGGAATCGTTCACGGTCTTCTTGATTGAAACGGAATTTCTGTTTTTCGTTTGCCAGTCGTTGTTTCGCTGCTTCACTGATGACGTAACTGGACGGTCTATAGATGGAGAGTTCAAATTCGCCGATCTGGTCCGCCAGTGCCTTATAGGAGAGTTCACCTGTCAAATCCGTCAGTGGATGGCAATTTTCTGGTTTCTGTGGTATCGGGAACTCGCCAATGCGTGTCATTTCTTCGGCGTAGAAGGTCTTGATATGCCGTCGAGAACGGGCGATAGAGACACCACCGAGCAGTTGAAAGAAATCGGCACCGAGTGCTTCCAGCAACTTCGCTTTGTCTTTTTTAGCGGTCTCACCGCCATCCTCTTCCCATTGCTTGAATTCCTTTTGCGCTTGTCGCAGCAATGAACCGATATTGCCGATGCCCAGACTCTCCCTGAAGACATCCTCCCGCTTTTCGGTCATCAGATAGATTTGATTGCGAAGGTCAATGAGCGATGTATTCACAGGTGTCGCCGATAGCATCAGCACTTTCGTTTTCGTGCCTTCCTTGATAACTTCTTCCAAAAGCCGTGTGTAGCGACTGTGACGAACAAAGTTGCCATCGGCATCGCGGGTGGGTTTGGTGTCGTTGCGAAAGTTGTGCGATTCGTCAATCACGATCATGTCGAAATTGCGCCAGTTGAAATTTTCCAAATTAACGCTGCCAGATTCACCGGTGTAACGGGAGAGATCAGTATGCGATAACAGCGTATAACCGAACTTATCATCAAGGAACGGATTGGTGTCTTGCGAGTTGTATGCTGGATAAAGTGCCCAGTTGTCATGCAGTTTTTTTGGACATAGCACCAGCACGCGTTCATTTCGCAGTTCAAAGAATTTGATAACCGCGAGTGCCGTGTAGGTTTTTCCCAACCCTACACTATCTGCCAAGATGCAGCCGTTGTGGCGCAACAGACGGGCAATTACGCTTTTTACGCCCTCTTTCTGAAATTCGTACAGCGTTTCCCAGATTTTGGTATCGTATAGATGTGTATCTTCAAGCGTTTGGTCGTTGGTCTTTCGGGTTTCGATTTCCTCACGGAAAAGTTCATAGAGCGTTTTGTAATAGATGAGTTCCGGCGCGTGATCTTTCCCGATCTGTTCCAACTTGGCAATCACTTTTTCCTTGACATCTTCAACGAGTTTATTGTCCTCCCAGATTTCGTCAAACCACGCTTTCAGGTCTTGGCGGTCACGGTCACTATCCACCTCCAGATTGAGTTCGATATTGCTGCTCCCTTTACGCAGTCCTAATCCGTGCATGGTGAAATTCGAGCTGCCCATAATCGCTTTTTCAACGCCGTTGTTGGCAATGTGATACATTTTCCCGTGGAGAAGGTTTGATTCTCGCGTTGAGCGGATTTCGACCTTCTCTTTGATCCATTCGGCACACGCTTTGGCGATCGGCTTCTGCTGGAGCTGCTTATTGAGTTCCAAGCCTGCATCGGTAATTTCAAACGCTTTCTTTTCGGTGTTGTTCGGGTCGAGGTTTTTGATAAAGTCTGGGTCGCCGAACAAGAAGCGGAGGTTTTCTATTTGGTTCAGCGGTTTTTGGAGTGCTTCAAAGGCGTAGATGGTGAAATATGCGGATACAATGGAGAGTGCGGAGCCGTTCTTGATTTCTTGCGCTAAGAATTCGTAGACTGTTCCTCTACGGAGGTTGTCTCGGATACCGGATTTTAAGGGTGTGTTTTTATTTGACATAGATGCTTCAACTTTAATCAGAAAATAGGACGCGTTCGTATATTTCTTGTAAAGGCAGTTCGCAATGGATGGAGGTGAGTGGCAGGCTTTCCTCAAGTTTTTGGAAGTCGGTGAAAATCCAGTCCTTCCGTGTAGGCGGTGCGGTTTCCTGTCTTTCTTGACGACGGTAGTGTTCGACAAGAACCTTGTCTTGGGAGACGAGGACGTATTCCTGCAACGACGCGAGCTGCCGGTAGTGTGCGAATTTTTCGCGTCGATCATAAACTTGAGTTGATGGGGAGAGTACCTCTACCAAAATAATGGGGTTGAGAAGTGTGTCAAAGACATCGTCTTCAAAGCGCGGTTCCTCACAAACGACAACGACATCTGGGTAGAAGTAGGAGGTTGTCGTAGGTGTGCTCACGCGCATCTCGTTCGCGTAGGTTTCACATCTGCTGCCTCTTAGTAAAGTGCGGAGTTCACCAGATATGTTCCCTGTAATCAGATTATGGGCGCGACTCGCACCGGACATCGCAATTAATTCGCCGTTTATGTATTCGTGTCTGATTATTTCTGGGGTTGGCAGTGCTTTGCGTTCAAAAGCAATGTATTCCTCGGGGGTAAGGCGTGTTTGTGCTGCAGGGGTTGCCATGATTTCCTCCAGATGCAGTTTTCTTTTGTTTGTCATATTCTTCCTGTCGAAGCTCAGCAACTGCGCGTTCAACATCTTGATAGACTTCTTCTTCGCTGATACCTCTATTTTGTTCGTGGACGCTGTTTATTAGTTGTAGGAGTTTCTCCCAGTCTTCCGATGTCACTAATTTTTGGGGCGTAATCACGACGGAATCACCTTCAATTCGAGCATCCACAACATCGCCCTTTTTAAGTCCTAAACTTTCTCGGATTGGTTTAGGGATAGTTATTTGTCCATGTTCGAGGATTTTAGCGATTGCCATATTTTTACTCCTTTTTGGACGATTTTTCAATAATTGGTGTGTTTTTAAGTATAAAGCATTTTTGGTAAATAGTCAACCTTTTGGTTGCGTCAGGATCATTCTCTATAACCATTCAGTGATTTTCTGTATACAACTTCTCAATATGTGGTATACTGTTACGGAAACTGAAAGCGTTCTGCTGTTTAGCACAACTTGGAGGAAATTTACATGAATACACCACCAGAAAGAAAGTGGGATGGGACGGTCGTCCGCTATCCGGATCCTGCGATTGAGGTACTGGATCCTCGTTTTGGAAAATATAAAATCGGGAATTCCGTTGTTGAAAAGTTGTGGACGGGGTCGCGCTGGGCAGAGGGTCCTGTCTGGTTCGGCGATGGCGGCTATCTGCTTTGGAGCGACATTCCGAACAATCGGATTCTGAAATGGGAAGAGTCTAACGGTGCGGTAAGTGTCTATCGTAAGCCCTCTAACTATAGCAACGGACACACGCGCGATCGGCAGGGGAGACTCATCAGTTGTGAACACGGGGCACGGCGCGTTACACGAACCGAATACGACGGCACGATTACCGTGCTGATGGATAGCTTTGATGGGAAACCGCTCAACGCACCGAACGATGTAGCGGTCCATCCTGACGGGCATATCTGGTTTACCGATCCCGGATACGGCATCATGCTCAACTACGAAGGGCATATCGCCGAATTTGAACTGCCGACCTGTGTTTATCGCCTCAATCCTGATACCGGGGATGCAACTGTCGTGATAGATGAACTCGAAAAACCGAACGGCATCTGTTTTTCACCGGATTATGATAAACTTTATGTCGTTGATACGGGTGTTACACATAAAGAGGGCACGCCGCGGCATCTCTTCGTCTACAATGTGATAGATGGTGAGCGACTCGGTGAGCAAGAGGTCTTCTGCGATATGTCTCCGGGGATTGCTGACGGTATTCGGTGTGATGTTGATGGAAATCTATGGGCAAGTGCGGGTTGGGTTGGCGACGGCTACGATGGTGTGCATGTCTTTGCTCCAGATGGAACACGTATCGGACAAATACATCTCCCAGAAATCTGTGCAAATCTCTGTTTCGGTGGCGTAAAACGGAACAGATTGTTTATGATGGGGAGTCAATCGCTCTACTCGGTTTATGTGGAAGCGCAAGGCGTGCCACTTTTTTAGTGGGGATTACAAATCCCTCCTACAAGATGATGAACACAGACAACCTCGAATGTATCAACTGTCCCATTTGTGAACGCGATGAGACGGAACTGCTCTTTAATAAGGATTCCCTATCGGTGGTCGCCTGCAAGCAGTGCCGATTGCGGTATGTCAATCCGAGAGTCAATCGTCAGACGCTTGAATCGGAGTATATTGAGACCTATTATCCACCTGATAAAGTGGATCGCATCCGGACAGACAGTATGGAATGGCTGCAGATGACAGAGCGTCTCACAGAATTAGAGAAGCGGCATCGGAACAAAGGACGACTCCTGGATGTCGGATGTGGCATCGGCACCTTTCTCCATCTCGCGCGTGAACACGGGTGGGAGTCGCACGGCGTTGAGCCTTCCAAGAGTGGTAGTACTTTTGCAAAGGAAGCGCATAAACTGGATGTGCAGTGTGGCGACCTGTTTGATGCAGATTTTCCGTCCGCACATTTTGACGCAATCACACTCTACCATGTGTTAGAACATATCCCTGAACTGAATCCACTTCTCAGTGAGTTACGCCGGATTTTGAAGCCCGCAGGTGCTGAGGAAAAAGCAGGCACCTTGGTTATTGAGGTCCCGAACGGCGAGGGTTTGCAGAGCCGTCTCCAGAAAGCGGATTGGCCTTATGTCCATCCGCGGGATCATCTCTACTATTTCTCTGCGCATTCCTTGCCGAAATTGCTTCGGAAGCACGGTTTTCGTAACATCACGTTGGGAAAACCGAAGCGCGTTAGTCCGTCAGCAGGTGTCCATTTCGCGCTCCGCCAAGCGGCGACCGCTGCACTCGTCCGACTTCACTTGGGCACAGTGATTCGGGTGTACGCGAGTTAGTGGACGTGTGTTACGATGCGGGTGCTTGATAGGAGAACGTTTGGATGACATCGTTCATGAGGAGACGCTGCGCGATACTCTCAAGGATTTCGGCGTTCAGGGCACCTGTCAACCAGTACTTATGTCCCGTCTGGACGGTGGTGACACCTGTGATGCCTAAGTCTTTGATGCCTTTGACAGTGCTATCCCCCACTGCATCAGTGACACCGGGTTTGAATTGTACTTCAAGCGTCCAACCTGTTGCAGGATCGTTTTGAACAGCGAAGGTATATGCTTGTGTGATAGGATCGGCGAGGAGTTCAGCACCAATTCGGTCAATGGTTTGCGCATCAAGCGCGCCTTCGATCCAGTAAACCGTGGCTGTACGGACAGAATCGATGCCACTGATGCCGAGGTCGGCGATGTCTTCAAGAATGCCCTGTCCCACTGTGTCGGGGACTTCGGGTTTATAATAGACTTCAACTTTCCAGTTTTTCATAAAATAGAGATTCTTCTGTCTTTTGGATGATGTCAGCAGTTTAGGAGCGTGCTTGTAAGCGTGTGAGTTGTTCTCTGAGCTGTTCTACTTCTTCTTCGGCTTTCTGTCGTGCGATGGCTTCTTGTTCCGCGCGTGCCTCTGCAGCTTCCGCAGGGGTTTGGAGCCACTGCTGCCCAACTGGATTGTAAACCGCTAAACGCCTCTCCCGTATATGGAAATCTAAACCGAGTACATCTGAATGGATACCGCCCTCAACACTCGGCGGAATCGGGGCATAGGCACCGTCTACCAACCGAAAACCCATCAAGGGCGAGGGCAGATAGAGTGCCTCGGCATCATAGAGGAGATAATTTGATACGCCGAGCGCAGCATAGAGGTCCATCTTGTCTGTTAGATCGTTTTGATAGGTGGTTTTGCTTGAAAACTCCATGATAAAGTCAGGGACTTTCCCCTCTTCCCATACCTTGTAAGTATGTCGATGCTTTTGACCGATGCCGAAGGAGACGAGGACATCCGGTGCGACGACCGCGCGTGGGTCGCCCTCGGTGTAATACGTGAGAATATCACCGGAGACATAGACATCGGGCATTTGGGAGAAATGCGCCTTTAGGGTCTGTAAAAGCCAGATGAGGATTTCGAGATGGAGGTCGCTGGCTGCCATAGGTTCACCGTCCGTTTCGGGGTAGAGGTCTGCCGTGTCTGTAGGTGCGTAAGGCATGTTGAGCCCGTTTTTGTAGGTATCCATGGGTGTTTCTCCTTTGCCGTGGGATGGTGAAAAACAGGATTAAGGACCTTGATAGGTATTATACTGTTGTTGGTAACAGGTTGTCAATCTCTTTTAAGGCTGTTTCAACTTCTGCGGGGAAGTATCCACATCACAGGATCTGCTAAAGTTGGTAGCATTATACCATATTTTGATGGATTCGTCAAGCGGGAGCATCGCGAGCGACAAAAAGCACCCACGCAAAAACACCCGCCCCTACAGCGAAGAGTCCTTAGGCAGAAGATCAAAATTACTGGAGAATTGAATGCCTCTGCCTGTAGTTCAGAAAGGAGTTGCTTTTTTCTGGCAGATTTTGGTATAATACGAAACGCACAGATGGAAAAAGCGACTCAAGATTTTATAAATAGGACTTCCGCAATTTGCTGATGAGTATTTGCTGCCCGCACGCCGCTGGCGAGGTTTCAAACCTCGCCAACAAAGGATGCTGCGTAAGTCCTAATAAAGTTATCTTCAAGTCCGAAACTACTAATTGTCTTATTTTTAATCGGAAAACAAAAGATGTCAAAAAAACAGATAAATGTTTTAGTTTTCGGGGCACATCCCGATGATTGTGATATTAAAGCGGGTGGTGTCGCTGCTTTGTATGGGCAACAAGGACATCGCGTTAAGTTTGTCTCTGTTACAAACGGTGATGCTGGTCACCACGAAATGGGTGGCGGTCCCTTAGCGCAAAGGCGATATGCAGAAGCACAAGCTGCCGCTGAAGTTATCGGTATTGAATATGAACTGCTGGACAATCACGATGGCGAACTGATGCCGACGTTGGAAAATCGATATAAGATTATTCGCACAATACGTGAATTCCGTCCAGATCTGATTATGACGCACCGCCCGAACGATTATCATCCCGACCATCGGTATACGTCAACGTTGGTGCAAGATGCGGCGTATATGGTTACGGTGCCGAATATCTGTGCGCTCACGCCACATCTGAGAAAAAATCCTGTTATTGTCTATTTGAGCGATGGCTTCATGAAACCCTATCCGTTCACGCCAGATGTTATTGTCGGCATTGATGCCGTTGTTGAGCAGAAGATTGATATGCTCCACTGCCACGTCTCACAGTTTTACGAATGGCTTCCTTACAACGGTGGCACATTAGACGCTGTTCCTACTGGAGAATCGGCGCGGCGCGCATGGCTTGCCGAACGGTTGTTGAATCGTTTTAGTGATACCGCTGAAAAGTATCGCGATGTGCTAATAGCACTCTATGGCGAAGAGACAGGCGCGCAGGTCAAATATGCTGAGGCATTTGAGGGCAGCGAATACGGTTCCTCGCTTACCGCAGAAAATATCCCAATTCTCTTCCCGTTTTTCACATAAGGAGTCCTGTATTAACGATATGCCAACAGAACAAGCCAGTGCCAGGACGCTTTTTGTTATTGTCAGCGTTATTGGTCTCATCTTTGCGATTGTTATGGTTATTCTTTTTTTTAATGCTGCGCCCGCGCGTTCCAACATTGAGGTGCATCGCGGTTCAGAGGAAGCAGCTGAGTGTTTGAAGTGCCACTTAAGAGGCGATGAGAAGTCGCCGACAATGCCACATCTCAATGTTGGTCGGTGTAACCTCTGCCATGGATTATCAAAGGAGAAAGCGGACGCTAAATAACGTGTATAGATCAGAGCGCAGCTTTAATTCCTACCCAAGTGATACTGTCTTCTATTTCGCTGACAATCTGAAGGATTTCAAACCGATTTGCCTCTAAAGCCGCTTGAACCTGTGCAAGTTCAGTCTCCAAAATCCCAGAAAAAATAACGATGCCTTCGGGATGCAACCGCGGTGCACAGTCCGGAATAATCGGAAGGATCACCTTTGTTAAGATATTTCCGATAATAAGGTGGTATTTGCGTTCCACTCCCTTGAGTCCATCGCCTTGAAACAAGTGCACCTGTGATGCGACACCGTTCGCCTGAAAGTTCTCTGCTGCGACGGGAATTGCTGTCGGATCAAGTTCGATAGCGTCAACCTGCTTTGCCCCTAACTTGACAGCGGCAATCGTTAAGATACCGGAACCTGTTCCGATGTCGGCAATGTTGTGGTGCGGTTCAACGGTAGGTTCTAATAGTTCAAGGGAAAGTCGCGTCGTCGGGTGGTAACCCGTGCCGAACGCCATACCCGGGTCGAGTTGAATCAGGATGTCTGTTTCATTGGAGCGAGTATCGTGCCACGTCGGTGTGATGAGAATCCGTTTTCCGACCCGTTGGGGTGGAAAGGCGGCTTTCCAGGTTTCTTCCCATTTTTCAGATTTGACATGTTGTAAATCAATTGTGGCGGGATGTGGTTCGATGCCCCACGTTGGAAGTTCCGCAAGAAAGTCGCGGAGCCTCTGCATCCGCGCCCCGACTCTGTCATCTAAAGGGTAGTGCGCGATAAGGTTTATTGTGGACGCGGTGCTGTCCTTGAGTTCAATACCGGTTGCGTTCATTTCAAAGAGGCAGTGCGCGACAGCTTCGGATGCCTCTTGAGAGGTCGTTACCGTGATCTTTGCCCAATTCATTTTTTCGCACCTACGCGCTCACGCGTTCTTGGAAAACTGAACCGCACTTTTTATTCGTCTTCTTCGTCTTCGTGTCTCCCAAGCAATTTATCCCAGAATCCGCCATGTTCGTGCTGATAGGATTCTCCGCGCAATTTCGCAAATTCTTCTAACACTCTTCGTTCCTCGGGATTGAGGTGTTCTGGTGTCTCAATTTCTATCCTCACAACCAGATCGCCTGAATAGGAGCGTTTATAATGCGGGACCCCTTTGTTGGGAATACGGAGTTGTGCGCCGTACTGTGTACCGGGTGGAATATCTAATTCTTCCGCTCCATCTATGCTCTCGACTGTAATTTTCCCGCCAAGTGTGGCTTGGATGAATGAAATTCTGGCTGATGTAATCAGATCGTTTCGGTCGCGTTGGAAACGCTGGTGTGGTAAGACATTGATAACAACAAATAAATCACCTGGGGGCGCACCGTGTACGCCTACTTCGCCTTCACCTCGCAATTGGTATTTGAAACCGGTGTCAACGCCTTTCTCAACGTTCAACTTAATGTCGCGCGTATTTCGGACAGCACCTCTCCCACCACAAGACTGACAGGGTTCTTGAATAATTTCACCCTCGCCACGACATCTTGGGCAGGTGCGGGACATTGTAAAAAAACCTTGAGACTGGCTGACTTGTCCTCTGCCGTGACATTGCGGACACCTTACCACACTCGTCCCTCTTCTCGCACCACTACCTTCACATTCCGGACACGATTCAACCCGTGGCACCTGAATTGTGACCTGTTTGCCGTGAATGACATCTTCCAAAGTGACTTCCAAGTTGTATTGTAAGCTGCGTCCACGCTTGGGAGCGCGTCGACTGCCACCGAATCCGCCTAAGAGATCACCAAAGACATCACCAAAAATGTCATCAAGGTTTACGCTAAAGTCTCCGAAGTCAGTTCCCAGGTCATCGAGTCCTGCGTGACCGAACCTATCGTAACGTCCTCGTTTCTCAGGATCACGTAGTACCTCGTAAGCCTCTGTGGCTTCCTTGAATTTATCCTCGGCTTCTTTATCGCCCGGATTTTTGTCGGGATGGAATTGGATAGCGAGTTTACGGTAAGCCTTTTTTATTTCGTCTTCGTCGGCATCACGGTTCACACTCAAAATCTCATAATAGTCGCGTTTTTGTCTCATAGACTGTCCTTCCTATGCCTCTTCAACAACGTCAGTGGTCTCGGTATCGTCTGACGTATCGTCGTTTGGTTCCTCTTCTTTTTCAGCCGGTCCCTGCGAGACCACAACTTGTGAGGCGCGTAGGACACGGGTATGTAACATATAGCCACGCCGAAATTCCTCGATTATTTGTCCCTCCGGTACATCGTCCGATGGCGTGACGAGGAGTGCTTCGTGCTGATTCGGATCGAATGCTTCACCAACCGCTTCAATTGGCTCAAGCCCGTGGATTTTGAGCGCGTCCAATAATTGTTTGTGAACGAGTTCTACCCCTTCGTTGAAGCTTGTAAATTCAGGTGAGGCATCATCTGCTTCAACTTTCTCGACGGCACTTTTAATTGCGGCTTCCAGACTGTCCAATACCGGTACCATTCCTTCAAGGATGCCTTCGTTAGCGAACTTAATTTGTCGCTGGTAGTCAGCCTGCAAGCGTTTTTTAGTGTTTTCAGCTTCTGCTGCTGTGCGTAGAAGGCGGTCGCGTTCCTCTTTGTATTCCGCATGCACCTGTTGTACGGCAGCATCCACCTCTTTTTCGATTTCTGTCAGCAACAGGTCTTCGCGTTCCGATTCATATTGCTCCCGTACTCTTTGGACGATAGCCTCTACCTCTTTTTTAACGTCCGATTTAAGATTGGCAGCAGTTTTTTCGACCCGTGAAACACGTTCTTCTATCTCTTTCTTAACTTCGGATTTAACAGTGTCAAGTGCCCCTTCCGCCAGTTCTCGCATACGGGTGGCAATCGTTTTTTCTTTATTTTCGGGGGCATCGTTATCGGTAGACGCTTCTGTATCATCATCAGTAGACACTTCTTCTACTTCTGCGTTTATGTGTATTTCTTTAACTTCAGACATGATGAAATCCTCGTATCTTTTGGTAAGTGTGCATTTGTGTAAAGATTAAAAGCTTAGACAGGGACTGCGTTTGTTTACGCGTGAATGGCGTTAGCGAACGCTTCCATGAGTTCAAAGGATCCGTTTTTTTCAAGGATATTGCCTGTGACGATGAAATCGGCACCTGCTTCTACTTTTTCCGCGGCGATTTCCGGGCTGCGGATACCGCCACCGACGATTAGTGGAATGCTGATTTGCTCCTTCACTGTCGCTATCATTTCATCTGGAACGGGGTATTTCGCACCACTCCCCGCCTCCAAATATACCATCTGCATACCGAGGTACTGCGCTGCCAACGCGTGCGGTCCCGCGATGTCTGGTTTATCACGCGGGATAGGCATCGTGCCGCTCATAAATTCAACGGCGGTTTTGTTGCCACCCTCAATAAGCATGTAGCCGGTAGGAATGGGTTTGAGCGCGTAACGCTGTATCCACGGCGCGGCTTTGACCTGTTCACTAATGAGATAGTTCGGGTTGCGCCCACTTACAAGGCTGATGTATAGAATCGCATCAGCGTGGGGCGTGAGGTGCCTCGAATCACCGGGAAACAGAACGAGAGGAAGTTCTATTTCCTGCTTGAGGGCTTTCGCAATAGGGTGCAAATCGTTCGTTAAGAAACTGCCGCCGAGCAAAATCGCATCTGCGCCTGCAAGTTCAATTTCCCTCGCAAGTTTGACGCATTTTTCAACTTCGCACTGCTCTGGATCGATCAGAACGAAATAGCCAGCACGGTGTTTTTTCAGGACCTCGTGGAAGTAGTCAAGAACCCAATTTGATCTCAAATGCAATTTTCCTTTTTCCCCTGCGTTAAACCTCGGTTTGCAAGCCATGCCCTTTCTGAAGTTGAGGGAATTGTGAATCAGCGGTGATGTTAAGAATTTTAACACATTTATGACAATTTGTCAAATTCTGTGTTGGCGTGCTAACTCATAGAGTAAAACGCCCGCTGCGACCCCGACATTGAGTGACGATTGTCCGGGTGCCATCGGAATGCGGACGAGTTCTGTGCAGCGTTCACGGGTTTCAACAGTGAGCCCCGTGTTCTCATTGCCCACAACGATAGCCGTGGGTAGCGAAAATTCTACCTCATACGACAGGTTTTCGGCACTTGCCGTGGCACCTAATACGCACCAACCTGCCGAATGAAGAGTTTCAATTGCGCTAACGGTGTCTGGTGTATAAAATAGGGGTAAACGTCCAACTGCCCCGCGAGAGGCGCGGATGCAGTTTTTATGAAAGGGGTTCGCACCTTCTCCACTCAATAGGACAGCGGATACACCCGCCGCGTCTGCTGTCCGTAGCGTCATTCCAAGATTGTCAGGGTTGCCGATGTTCTCCGCTATGAGTAATGAACATCTCGGACTGAAGCGAAAATTAAGGCTACCAGATTCCGCAAGGAAGTTGGGATAGTTGAGATGAACCGAAGCGATTATTGATGGCACTGGTCGTGTTGTTGTGACCGAACCCATCACGCCGTTGCTTACCTGATAAAAAGATAGATTTTCTTTTGCTGCGCGCTTGAGAAGTGCCTGCCCTTCCGATGTCGCAACGAATTCGGTGGTGTAGAGGAGTGTTTCGATCGGAAGTCCACCTTCCACGGCTCGCTCCACTGTCAGATGCCCCTCAATGACAAATTGGGCATGGTCAAATTTGCCTCTCAAAGAGGCTAATTTGCGAAGATGCGAAACGACTGTATCTTTCCGTTTTGAGACAGCGCGTTGTTCTGATATTGTGCTGCTGCCTCGTTTGACACCTCGATAGAAAGAACCGGTGCTAGTCTGAACCGTATCCCCATCTAAAAGGTCGTGGAGTCTGTCTACTATCCATTTCTCTGTGAGCGGAAACAGACCAGTACGGCCTCGTGGAAATGCAAGCAACAGTTCTCGCAAACCGCGTTCGTTTATCGTTGTGAGATGAACTTGGTAATCGCTGTTGAGTATATCCGTCGGTTCCAAGAGCATAACCCCGTCAAGCCGCTGCCAACCTGTAACGAATACCTCATAGTCAGGATGCCATCTGCCCGTTTCTTGGAAAGTCCGATACGCCTGTTTGAAACGTGACACCGCGTTTACGTTCAGGTGCTCTTTTTCTAAGAAATCAAAGATTTTATCGTAGTCTATCATAGAAACGTCCCAAGGTAGATTGCGCCGAGTCCGACGAATATATCCCATTTCATCCAGCGTTGGACGAACGCGCAACTTTCTCTGGATACATCCCGCCATAGACGAATTGCCAAACCGATGAGCACCAGATCGACACCCAGCACCACGACAATCAGGTAGTGCCATGAATACCACCCGAATAAATATGGAACGGGACTAAACAGGATAACCAGTGCCATGAAACTGATCGCTATCCACGCGGCAATCCGCGGATTGAGGGTCGCAAGCGTTTTTACATTGTTTTTGAGGTCGCCTTCTGTATCTTCAAGGTCTTTGACAATCTCCCGTGCCATTGTGAACAAAAAGGCAAAGATCGCTGGAATCAATGTGCCTTGGACGGAGTCTATTGCTACGCCGCCAGCAATGAAGGTTAAACCTGTTAATCCGCTGACAACTAAATTACCAATGAAAGGCGTACGTTTCAACCAGAAAGCATAACTCACAAGTGCAACAAACACGACGATTGCAATGCCTGTTGCGTTTTTATTAATCACCGCTCCCAACCAGATACCGATGACGATAAGGACTATGGCGAAGATGAGTGCCTCCACACGTCGAATTCGTCCGGAAGGGAGCGGACGCTGAGGACGATTAATCTGGTCGATGTTGTAATCACAATAATCATTTATGGCATTGCCAGCAGAAAGCAGGACAAGCGCGGAAACCGAAACCAGTAGGAGACGGATATCCAAAAGGTTTTCTATACTTCCTTGACTGGCGAACATCCCGCCGAGCCACGCAGAAATAAAGGCGATAATTCCGTTAAGTGGACGTGCCAGTTCGAGATATGCGATTAACGTCTTCATTTTCTCATAGCCTCAATCCGATAAAAGAAAGTTTGTTACGGGTAACGGATATTGAAGCGTGCCCTATAATACCAACGGACAGAGAATAATATCGCAACAAACCAGAGTAGATACAATGGAAATAACAAACTTGCGTACAGACTTAGAGTTAGAATCCCAATGCGTGTTCCCCAAATAATGACGTTCTGCTTCGGACGAAAGTTCATATAGATAAAGATTGGTAGGCAGACGATACTTGCTGTGCCAGCAATCCAGTCCTTGAAGAATATAGCACTACCGATAGCGATGAGTAACAGGGCTAAACTTAACCGACACGCCCGTTTTGTTCCAAGCCACACGCCTGTTGTGTAATCTCCACCCTGTTTGTCGCCTGCTAAATCGGGGAGCGTCGTATTGACGAAGGCTGCAGCGACACAGAACAGATATGGGAGGCTTCGCCAGATCGCATCGGTATCAATCGGTGTAATTGTTATCCAACCTACGAGAAAGGCGAGACTTCCATAACCCAGCGCGTTGGCGCACAAATCGAGAATAGGCTTTCCTTTCAGACGAAAAGGGCGGACAGAGTAGGCAAATCCGAGTAGGATTGAGAGCGAAATGAGGATAAGATAGGTGAGATTATTGGGAAAAACGAGCAGACTCAGGAGAATTGAGAGCGTTATCAGGACACCAATTTGCCATTTAAGCACCTTTAGTTTAACATAACCTTGCGCAACAAGATATAACTTGTTATTAACTGCATCTGTCTCACGATCTGTTATCTGATTGACGATGTAAACAGCTCCGATGAGGAGTGTGTAGAGACAGAGCGTTGCCCACAACCTTATGGGTTGAGATGTTGTCGGTGCTTCTGGCATCCTACTTCCGTGATGATAGCCTAAGAGGACGAGTGTCCAGACCGGAAAGAGGAGCGTCGGTCGTAAAACTGCCAGATAGTCAAGAAATTGAAGCATCTGGTTTCTAATAGTGTATCTACGATTCATCCTCCAACTTCTGAAGTTTTTCTTCTAACTCCGCGACCCGTTTTTGGAGTTTCGTGAATTCAGGTAGCAATTCCGGCAATTTCCGGGTCGCGGCGTGGATTCGCAATTCCTGTTTGTGGGGACGCGCGGGGAATCCGGACAGATGGCTTCCCGCGGGCATATCCTTTGTAACCGCGGATTTTGCGTAGACAACGCTATCTTCGCCGAGTGTCAGATGCCCGGCTGCACCGCCGTGCCCCGCAATATTGACTCGGTCACCGAGCGTTGTGCTGCCAGCAATACCGACCTGTGCGGCGAGGCAGCAATCTTCCCCAATTTCGACGTTGTGTGCGATCTGAACGAGATTATCCAATTTAGTGCCGCGTTTGATAAGCGTTTCGGAGAGCGTCGCTCTATCAATCGTCGTATTCGCGCCGATCTCAACGTCGTCCTCAATGACGACGGTGCCGATCTGCGGGATTTTATGGTGCCGGTTGCTAACGGGTGCGAATCCGAAACCGTCGCTTCCAATAACAGCACCGCAGTGTATGATCACCCGATCACCGATGGTTATCTCTTCTCGGATACTAACGTGTGGATAGATGAGTCCGTCAGCACCGATCTTGCTGCCTTCGCCGATGTAGACAAAGGGTTGGATAACAGTGTCATCCCCGATTTCAACGTTGTCGCTGATATAAGCGAATGCCTGAATTGAGACGCGCTCACCGAGTTTAACGTTCTCTCCCAAAATTGCCGTCTCATGGATCCCCGGTAGTGCTTGATGGTTTTTGTCATACGAGAACATTTCCAGCACTTTAACGAAAGCCCAATACGGATTTTCAACGCGAATGGTTGGTTTTCCGTTTCCCTTAACACCGTGGCCAATAATAATCGCACCGGCTTGTGTTGTTGCTATGGCAGCGATATATTTGGGGTTCGCGACAAACGTAATTTGAGTCGGCAGTGCCTCCATGATTCCGGAAACCCCTGTAATCTCAATATCACCATCCCCAGACAGATCGCCATTCAAGCGTTCACAAATTTCCTTGAGTTTCATACGCATCTAACCCTAATCCTTTCTCCGTAATGATTGTTCAGGGTTACAAACCCCTCCCACAACCGGAGTTTAGGCGGTGCAACATTATTCAGGATTTTCGTCGTTTTTGTCCTTCTTGTCGTCTTCATTCATCAAGCCGATTAACTGCTGCGTCAAATCGTAGTCCTTTTTCACATAAAGCGTGATGAGCCGTTTTTCGAGGATAATGTCGTAGTTTTCGGCTTCACCGACTTTGATAATGAGTTCTTGGAGACCGTTGTAAATCGGTTCCATCAACTCTTGCTCTTTTTCAAGGAGTGCCTGTTGACCAACTTCGACCTCACGTTGGTATTCCTGTTGTTTGAGGAGAATTTCGTTGTCCAAATCCGCGGTCTGCGCTCTTTCCACGAAGAGCTCGGTTTTTGCCTTCTTCTCTTGTAGGGTCCTGATTTCGTCGCCCAGCTGCTGTAACTTCGCCTTCAGGCGTTCACTTGCCGCTTGGAGCACTTGCGTTGCGTCCTTCGCTTTTGCAGATCCTTCTAAGACTTCTTGTGTGTTCACGACACCGATTTTGAAGGCTTGCTGCCCGATGCTTCCAGTACTAAAACAGAAGACTGTGAGACCGACAATTAATAGAATTAGGCGTACTTGGCAAGCACCCAACCGAAATGGTTTCATAATTTAAATCCTTTCTTTCTTTTGAGAAAGAAATTAGTAGGCTTATTTGCTGAAGTTCTAACATTTGCTGCCAGAACTTCAAGTATATGCGTTTGTCGATGAATTCTTCGCCCTTCAGAGCGAAAACTTTAAACGGGTGTTATTTCCACCCCTAACTTTGATATCCTCAATTGATGCGCAGGAAACCAACGGTCTCCTATGCTACAAGGTGTTACTCCCATTCTTAGAATCCCGGTCCAACTGTGAAGTGGAATTTACCAGCGGGTTCACCGGTAACGCGGTCTAACCCATATCCCCAACCCAACCGAACTAACATACCGAGCATGGTAAACCGGGCTTCAAGACCGAGTCCTCGTTTCAAGTTGATTTGGGTAAATGGATTTGTAACGCTTTCATCCCATACTTGCCCTATGTCGAAAAACAGAGCACCTGTAAGCTGCTGAGAAATGGGAACTCGATACTCCAAGTTGGCGAAGAATACCTTGTCACCACCATAAGGATTAGGAATACCCGATTCATCTGGATCAGGGTAGATTTCCCAATCTTCGTAACCACGAATGCTATCTACACCGCCGAGGAAAAAGCGTTCATAGAATAGGTAATAGGCATCGGTGCTTTTACTTCGCATGTAACCGGCGCGGGCATGCGCGGCAATGACATGATTCCACCAAGGACTATAGAACCAACTGGTGTCCGCATAATATTTTTGGAATTTGTTATCCGCTCCCAAGAAACCACCGGAGTATTCATAGGAGAGTGTATGAAATGTACCCGCGGTTGGATCAAACAGGGAGGTACGATAATCGCGGGTATCCCTTCCGAGGGCAAATAAGATACTTCGCGTAGAGCGGTCGTATAGTTTTTCATCAAGGTTGTATGACTGCACACTTTCGTTCCGAAAGCGCACGGACAGATCGATGTCGTGTGCGATTGGTCGTCCGAGTGTTAGCGATGCGCCACGTCTTGCCCAAATGTACCGATCATATATGGAATTGCTTCCCAACTGACGATTATAGAGTGCCCCGACCGTTCCATAGTAGCGTCGGAAGCGGCGGTTGTTATAGAGCCTGGCGTTAAGCCGAGTTGGTGTCCCCAAAATCCATGGAGTTCCAAAACTGAGTTCGGCTGTGTGATGGTCACGGGTACCCAATTCGCCTTTTACGTGTACCCGATAGGCGCGCCCGCGGAAATTGTTTTGTCCAACCTCTGCGACACCGAAGATTCCGCCTTCACTGCCGTAGCCACCACCGAGACTCAACATTCCCGTTCGCGGGGTTTCGGCGATGTTAACTCTTAACTCTTTTCGGTTTTCTTCGGATGTATCACTGGGGACAAAATCGACGGCACGGATAAAAGACCCCATCTGGAATAAACGTTGCCGCGCTTTGCGGAGTGCTTTCACATCTAATAATTCATCAGACTTAATTTTTAGAAAGTCCAGTTCGCGTTTGACGACGTGTTCTTTCGTTTTTTCTAATCCGGTAATGGTTACCTTATCAATAATTATGACATCTCCTTCGTTAATGCTCAAGGTGATGTCAACCACACCATCTACTTCGTTGAAGACAGGGCTGGGTAGGACTTCCGAGAGGAGGTAGCCTTTGTCAAGGTAAGCCTGCTGTAATTTCGCGATTGATTCGTCAAAGGTGCCGCGATTGAAAATCTCACCTTCTGCTGGGTCCAGCATCCCACGTATCTTTTTTTCAGAGAAGAGGGTTTTCGCACCACCATCCACTTCAATTGTGTAAGTTCCTATGATGAATTCAGGACCTTCATCAACGGTGATGTCAAGCATTAAACCGGTCTTATCTTCTGTGAATCGTTTTTCATAGCCGTGGACCTTTACCTGTGCGAACCCGCGATCCTGATAATAATTTCGGAGGTTGAGAGATAAGTCCTCTTCTTCAAAAAGCATCTGATCGAAAGGCTTACCGATACGGGTTTTGAGTTTTTTCCGTAGTGTGTTGTCGGAGACTTTTGTACTGCCAATAAAGTTAATCTCCTCGATTCGCACCCTTGGTCCTTCGTTTATCTCAAAAGTGACCTGAACAGTATTGGCTTCATCGTCTCTATCTCCGAGGTGGGTTTGGATGCCGACGAGATAATACCCTTTTTCATGATAAAGTTTCTCGAGTGCTCGTTCGCTTGCCCATCGTCGCCGGTCACTATAAATTTCTGAGGGGCGGAGTGTAATCTCATTTTTGAGTTTGCCGCTGCTCAAGTTTTCGTTTCCAATAATGTTAATCCCAGAAATCTTTGGGCTTTCGACGACTTTATAGATAACTTCTAATCCACCGCCTTCAATGGGTTCCACGGCTACATTAATTTCGGAGAAGAAACCTGTGTCTTTATAAAGACTTTTCAAGTCTTGCGTAAGGAGTTCTTCGGATACTTCGGAGCCGACCTGCGTCTGGATAAGGGTACGCAGCATATCTTCGGAACTCGTCTTCACACCTGCGAAAGAGATTTTCTTGACGAGGAGCATTGCGTCAACAGGTGGTTTGGTGGCACTTGTTGTGGTGTCCTTATCGATTTCTAATTTTTCCTGTTGCTCGGCGGTTGCTGCTTGAGGCCCCAACACTGTATCTGTCTTTTCTATCACTTCTTCTGCCGAAGCGATAATTGCCGCAAGTCCGACGATTAGACTTATCAGAATCAGAATGTTTTTTGATGCATTCATGATTAAATATCCTCCTGTGTCTTATATGTCTCCGCGCGCGTTTATGATTCCTTCATGCTTCAGAGTTATAGATCGGTGTGCCGCAGCTGTGTGCAAACTTCCGAAATGCGGCGATTAGTTTTTCTGTGATCTGTCCGGGCTGTCCGTCTCCGATAGGGCGCTGGTCTATTTTCACAACAGGTATAACTTCGGCAGCAGTGCCGGTGAGGAAGCATTCATCAGCAATATAGAGGTCGTGCCGTGTAAAAACACGCTCCTCAACCCGCATACCCGCTTCACGGGCGAGATCAATAACGCTGTTCCGGGTCACACCCTCCAAAATCTCTATGTGAACCGGTGGTGTGACAAGTACCCCGTTCTTTATCCAGAAAATATTATCGCCGCTACATTCGACAACGTAACCTTCTGCATTGAGCATCAGTACCTCTTCTGCGCCCGACTGTTTTCCCTCAATTTTTGCTAAGATATTGTTGAGATAGTTCAATGACTTAATGCGCGGATTGATGGCTTCCGCGTAATTTCGTCGGACAGAGGCGGTTACGATTTCCAGTCCCTCTTCATAAAACTTTTGTGGGTAGAGGGTGATTTTATCTGCAATAATAATTATACTCGGCTTTGGACACTTATCCGGATCAAGTCCGAGATCCCCTACACCGCGAGTTATAACCAGTCGAATGTAGGCTTCTGTAAGGTTGTTCCGACGGAGTGTTTCCAGAACCGTTGCCTTCATTGTTTCAATAGACATAGGGATCTGTAACATAATTGATTTCGCAGAATCGTAAAGTCGCTCAAGGTGCTCGTCGAGTTTAAAGACTCTACCGCTATAGGAACGGATGCCTTCAAAAACGCCGTCACCGTAAAGCAAACCGTGGTCAAACACCGAGACTTTCGCTTCTGCTTTCGGTAAAAATTCTCCGTCGATATAAATCAACATTTTTTAATTATGGCCTCCTGAGCTTAAGAAACACCCAAGCAAAAACCCTTCATTACATTTCGGGCAGGTTTCTGGTTATCCTGAGCTGATATTTCCATCAACGAGTTGCACGACCCTATCGACTTGTTGGGTGAGTTCTTGATTATGTGTTACGATAACGAAAGTTTGTCCAGATTTCGAGTTCAGATCCCATAGAAGTTCCAACACTGCTTCGCTACTTCGCCGGTCAAGGTTGCCAGTCGGTTCATCGGCGAGGACAACCTTCGGTTTATTGATTAAAGAGCGTGCAATTGCGACGCGTTGCCGTTCACCGCCGGACAGTTGACTTGGGAAGTGCGAAAGTCTTTCAGAGAGTCCAACATAGTCAAGCAGTGCCTCTGCCTCTTTGTAAACCTGTTTATCATTTGAGGATGTTATTAAAGCCCCCATTGCGACATTTTCAAGTGCAGTAAATTCCGGTAGTAAGTGATGGAATTGAAACACAAATCCTATTTCCTTATTCCGAAATCGAGCAAGTTCCGTATCGGGTAGCGTGAAAATGTCGTGTTCGTCGTATAAAACGCTTCCTGTTGTCGGTCGGTCAAGCGTCCCAATGAGATGGAGCAGTGTGCTTTTCCCTACTCCTGATGCGCCGATGATCGCAAGTAATTCTGACATATATATTTCAAGATTGATGCCTTGAAGGACTGGGAGCTCCGCCTCGCCATCATAGTAGGACTTGTGTAAATCTACAACGCGGATAATTGTTTCTGATGGATTCGGCACAGGCTTCCTCTTTTTTCTATTCATTCGGTACCGATGCGGTTAGAAACCGCACCTACCAGTCAAATGTGTAAGTCCTATTCATGTTGCAAGGCTTCGACTGGCTTCAAATTTGCTGCCTGCCATGCTGGATACAGCGTTGCAAGCCAGCAGATCAAAAATGAAAGTGCGTTGATGAAGATGACAAAAAACCAATTAATCTGTATCGGCAGTTGATTCATCTGATAGACTTGACTCAGTCCAAGATCTGCGAGCGAAATCGGTCTAACAGCACAATAGAGGGCGAACCCTATTACAATGAGCCATAGAACGCCGAGTCCGAATTTCCACCCTCCACGACGCGGCAGCGCTCGCTGCAAGGCAATAAACACCTGTAAGAAAACTGGCACAATAAGCGCAAGCGTGAACCAGTAAGAGGGTCTCACATTGTTGAAACTCAGAAGCCAACAGAGCGCGAGACCCAGGGCAGTGCCGAGCATCGTTCCGAGTAACCCGATAACGCTGCCCTGAATCATAAAGATTTTCATGATGTTGCCCCGTGATGTGCCAAGCGTCCGGAGAGTGCCGATTGCCTTTGTCTTTTCCATCACGGTCATAATCAGTGTGCTTGCGATGTTAAAAGCCGCGACTAAAATAATAAGTGCTTCAATAACGACGGTGAGGATTTTCTCCATACGAAGTGCTGAGAAGAGTGGTGCCTGCATCTCCATCCACGTTCTTACGTCCGGCATCCCCTCTAATACACTAAAATCAACCGTGTCCTCAATTCGTCTGGCAATCTCTGGTGCCAATTCCGCGTCAATTAATCGGACAAAGATGGCATTTATCCGGTTCGGTTTGTTATACAGTTTTTGGGCAGCATCTATATGGATAAATCCGAAATTGTTATCGTAAACCGCCATCTCGGACTCATAGAATCCAATCACAACGAAGTTCGCCAAGTCCGGCAAAAGCATTGATTCGTTCGCAGGGTGCCTCGCGAGTTTCACAATGAACCGCAAAATATCGCCTTTGATAACACCGAGTCGTGCTGCCAAACGCGACCCAAGGATAATGCCTCCGGTAATGGTTTCATTTCTGATGAGTCGAGCGTCTTCAAGAATTGTTGAGTTTAGAAAGTCGGTTGAACCATCCACAAATTCTGAGAAGCCGGTGACTTTGTCTTCCTGAACTGGATCAATACCTTTGATATAAATTACGTCCTGAATGGCATCACTATGTTCCGGGAAAACAGCAGTTTGCGATAAAACAACGGGCGAAGTGGCGACAACTTCATCAATTGTTTCAATCTGTTCAATCCGCTTTTGATAATTACTGAAGAAGCTGTGACCGTGCAAATGGAAAACAACGTGTGCTTCATTGGCAAGAAACCGATCCTTTAGTCCATGCTCAACGCCGTTTAAGACAGCAATCGCAAGAATTACGGTTGCTACACCGAGCGCAACACCACCGATAGAGATGATGCTGATGATTGAGATAAAGGACTGTTTTCGTCGTGAGCGTAGGTAGCGGGAAGCCACGAACCATTCAAATCTCATATATCCTCAGACGAGATAGGAGCTAATGAATCAAAGTCCGCTTTTAGCATCCCGTATCCCATTAAATCCTCAAAATTGTCCCATTTTTTTATCTGTTGCCGGAAGCACCCTTCGTAGCGCATTCCGATTTTTTCCAGCACCCGTCCTGAAGCCGGATTTCGTTTGAAATGTTTCGCATGAAGTCGATTCAGTTTCAACACTTCAAAGCCATACGCAACAACTGCTCCTGCTGCCTCTGTGGCATACCCACAGTTCCAATACGGTTTACCTATCCAATAACCGAGTTCACCGTTTTCGTTCTTTTGGTCAAGTCTAAGTTCTATTCCGCCGATTAAATTTTTCTCTGTTCTAAGTGTAATTGCGAAGTTTAGTGCTTCATCTTTTTCAAACTTATCGGAACAGGCGCGCATCCATTCTTCAGCCATACCATCTTCGTAGGGGTGCGGCATATTCGTTAATGTTGATGCTATATCACGATCACCAGCAAGGCGTTGTACATGAGGAGCATCTTCAAGTGTAAAGGAGCGAAGTATCAATCTTTCTGTAAGGAGCGGTGGTGCGGACCTCATTTTTTTATCAACTCACATTTTAGTATACGGCACTGAATTGTATCTTCAAAAAAATATCTTTTTGGGTCTTTCGGAATATATTCAATGTAGCGCATCCCGATTTTTTCCAGCACGCGTCCTGAAGCAGGGTTTCGTTTGAAATAATAGGCATAAATCAGATCAACATCATGCTCACGAAATCCATAAGCGACGACAGCCTTCGCCGCCTCTGTGGCATACCCACAGTTCCAATACGATTTCCCAATCCAATAGCCAAGCTCAGCACTTTTGCGAGCCAAGTGAACAAGAAATAACAAACTAACTTTGCCAATCAACGTACCGTCTGTTCTCAGTGTGACCGCAAAATTCACGCGTTCACCATTGGCAAAGCATTTTTGACACCACTGAATCCACTCCTCTGCTTTACCATCTTCATACGGATACTCTATTTCATCGGTTGTCGATGCCATATCGGGGTCATTAGCAAGTTTTTGCACATCGGCTGCATCTTCAGGTGTAAATGAACGGAGTATCAACCTTTCTGTATGAAGCGTTGGAGCGGTTTTCACCTTAATTCTCTGGACGCATCTGTGGAAACAGGATTACATCTCGGATGGAGTATTGATTCGTTAGCAGCATTGTCAGTCTATCAATACCGATACCGAGACCACCTGTTGGTGGCATACCGTACTCCAGCGCGCGCAGGTAATCCTCATCTACCATAAAGGCTTCATCGTCACCCGCCTCTAAACTGTTTGCCTGCTCAAGAAAGCGTTGGCGTTGGTCTATCGGATCGTTAAGTTCGCTAAAAGCGTTTCCAACCTCCATCCCACAGATAAAAAATTCAAAGCGTTCAACGAACTCTGGATTTTCTGGCTTCTTTTTAGCGAACGGTGAGACCTCGATAGGGTGATCCGTTATAAATGTCGGTTGGATCAGTTTTGATTCCGCGAATATTTCAAAGAGTTCGGCTATAATTTCGCCTCTCGTCTCATCACCGGCTAAGTCAACTCCCGCGTCAACTGCGGCTTTGTAAAGTTCATCGCCCGATAATGGTGTTGGATCAATGCCACTGTACTCTTGGATTGCATCCACCATACTTAACCTACGCCACGGCGGTGTGAGATCGAGTTCGTAATCCTGATAGGGAATCTTCGTTGTCCCGTGAATAGTTTTCGCCGTTTCAGCGATTAGCGTCTCCGTTAGTTCCATTATCTGAATGTAGTCGGCATAAGCCTGATAGAGTTCCAACATTGTAAATTCGGGATTGTGATCCCTGTCCATGCCTTCATTTCGGAAATCGCGCGAGAATTCATAAACCCGCTCGAAACCGCCTACAATCAGACGTTTGAGATAGAGTTCGTTTGCGATCCGTAGATAGAGCGATTGTTCTAATGTATTGTGATAAGTTGTGAACGGACGCGCGTTTGCACCACCATAAATCGGTTGAAGGACAGGTGTTTCGACTTCAATAAAACTTTGGGCGTTGAGCATGTCGCGGATCGCTTGGACAATTTGTGTCCTTTTTAGAAAGACATCCTTCACCTCGGGATTCATGATGAGATCGGCGTATCGTTGTCTATAGCGTGTCTGTTTATCTTGTAACCCGTGCCATTTTTCGGGAAGTGGTCGAATAGATTTGGAGAGGAGTTCTATGGAATCAACGAGTACTGTCAATTCCCCTGTTCGTGTTCGGAACACCGTTCCTTCAGCACCGACAATATCACCGGTATCAAAGCGTCGATAGATTTTATAGGGTTCCGCCCCGACTTTATCTCGGCGGACGTAAATCTGGATTTTGCCTTCACCGTCTTGCAGATGTGCGAAGCTGCTTTTCCCGTGGTCGCGCTTCGTCATAATTCTACCTGCGATACGAATTTTCTGCGCTTCGTCGGGGGTTTCTTCAACATTAGCGAAATCTTGATGGATCGCGGAAGTTGTGTGTGTAGGCTCGTATTTATGTGGATACGGCTCTACGCCGAATTCTCGAATCTCGTCCAATTTCTCGCGACGTTGCTGAATTAAATCCTTTGTTTCTTCCACGGTTTTTTCCCTTCTTCGTTTTGTTTTCTATTACGGACTGTTCGCTTTGCCAATACTATCCTTTGAATATTCTAATAATTATACTTCAGTTTCGCTGATAAAGCAACCAAAAAAGCGGTGGTATATCGGTCTTAACATTTTGACCATGAAAATGGAAATTCGGAAATAAAAGATTCAATCTTGAGATCGTGTGAGCGACAAATACCGACCAGTGCGTTTTCGGGTGCGCTATCCGGTTATTATTTTTGTTTTGCCTTCATTTTAAGATAACTTTCGATGAAGGCATCTAAAGCCCCATCAAGGACAGCGTTAACATTACCGCTCTCAACGTTTGTGCGCAGATCCTTGACGCGTTGATACGGGTGCAGTACATAAGAACGGATTTGGCTTCCGAAGTCGATTTCCAGACGTTCGCTTCGCTGTTTTGAAATTTCTGCTTCACGTTCTTCACGATACTTTTCATGTAGACGCGAGCGGAGCAATTTCATGGCGATTTCGCGGTTCTTGTGCTGTGAACGTTCATTTTGACACTGCACGACAATTCCGGTCGGTTTGTGTGTAATCCGAACGGCTGAGTCTGTTACGTTGACATGCTGTCCCCCAGCACCGCTCGCGCGATAGAAATCGATCCGCAGATCTTCCTGTTGAATATCGACCTCCACGGTGTCGTCAACTTCAGGCGTAACGTCAACAGCAGCAAAGGAGGTGTGGCGTCGTTTGTTGAAATCGTAAGGGGACAAGCGAACAAGGCGATGTACACCAGCTTCGGACTGGAGATAACCGTAAGCGGAGGTGCCGGTCACAAGGATGGTTGTGCCTTTGATGCCAGCTTCGTCGCCAGCGGTGATGTCAAGAATTTCAGTTTGATAGCCGCGTTGGTCACACCAGCGGAGGTACATCCGCATTAACATCCCCGCCCAATCCTGGGCATCAACCCCACCTGCACCGGGATGGATATTGAGAATAGCATTGTTTTCGTCAAACTCGCCCTTCAGCATTAACCGAAGTTCCATCTGTTCAAGGCGATTTGAGATGCTATCCAATCCTTCTACAATCTCGGTTTGCAGGCTTTCATCGTTCTCTTCGGTAGCGAGTTCAACGAGGGTCTGGATGTCTTCAATGTTGAGATTGAGTTCTTCGTACGCGCCAATTTCGTCTCGGAGAATAGCGATACGCTGGTTAACCTTTTGAACCCTTTGGGCATTGCTCCAGAAGTCCGGAGTGATGGTTGCTTCCTCGAGTTCCGCTAATTCTTTCTGTTTTTCAGCCAGGTCAAAGATAGCCTCCGATTTCCAGAAGGCGGGTTTGCATCTCTTCAACCTGGTTTTTTAAATCTACAAGCATTTCATTCCTCATAAATCGTTATGAATGTCTACGACGGAATCGGAGGCCGATTAGACGACCGAACCATCCAACGCAGATTAAAGCACAGAGAATCGGAAACCAATCGCCGTAGCGGGTATAGAGCGTCTGTTCACGTTCCGCAAACGGCAGCAGTGGAACGGATGTGATAAGCGTTTGGGCGGTGGTGTCCGGTGTTATCAAGGATGTCGTTGTTCTACCGAACTTATCCACTACACATGTAAACCCGCCGTTCGCACACCGGAATACTGCGATCCGATTTTCAATCGCGCGGAAAGGTGCCATCGACAGATGTAGTTCTGGGAAAGCAGTCCCTTTGAACCAAGCGTCATTTGTGAAGATTCCCATGACCCTTGCCCCTTTTTGGACAGGTCTGCGGAATTCGTCCGGAAACACTGACTCAAAGCAGATTGAAACACCAACGTCTGTTCGCTGGGGAGCCTCCTTATCTTTCACATCAGACACTGCCTCTCGGTAGGGAGGTCCCAACCCATTACTGACAATTTCCGTTTTATCTTTAACGTTAAACACCGGTAAAAGGTTTACTGTTTTTCCGGGGGTAAAGGGTTTGAACTGGATAAAATTGGGGATGAAATCCGGAATCAGGTGTTCCAGAGGCACATACTCACCGAATGGGACGAGGTGCATCTTTGCATAACTTCCATGTATCTTTCCATCTGGAGATATTGAAAGGACACGGTTGTATATATCTTCACTCTTTTTGACGTTCTTGGAGAACTCTCCTATTGCCTTGTCTGTTTCCCCTTGGTTAGCCGTGCCGATGAGTATTGGCGTTGCTGTGTTGCGGAGCATTTGGACGAATCTGCCGTAGTACGTTGGCCACTCGCCTGTTAGTGCTTGGCTCCAGATAGCTGTTTCGGGCCACACAATTAAATCAAGTTTTTCTTTTCTCGCTTTATATGTTAGGTTCATGTAACGCTGCAAAATCGTTGAAAATTGACCTGTGTCCCATTTTTGGAGTTGTGAGATGTTACCGGGAATGAGTGCGACTTTTAACGTTTCTGCGTTTGTGCTATTGTCTATAGGTTTGGTATCCTTAAGTTGAAAGATCCCATAACCAAAGCAGAGGAGCGTCAGGATTAATGGTAGAACTACGGCGCGAATTTCCTGCCGCCACTGGTAGCGGTTGCAAATCAGGACAGCAATGCCAGCATTGAAAAGCACGATGACGAAACTGATGCCGTGCACACCAACGAGAGAGGCTATCTGTATCCCCGGTAGATTGTTCCATTGTGAGTAACCAATGCTTCCCCACGGAAATCCTGTTAGCATCCAACTCCGTACCCATTCCAATGCTGTCCAGATGCAAGCGGCTGCGATAGGAAACAACACACCGGAACGCCACGGTACAAACCTCATGAGTACAGCGAAAGCAGCGAAATAGACGGCAGTATATCCGACTAATAGTAGGTAGCCTACCATTGTCGCGAAAATATTCGCATACGGATAGAGAAGGAAGATGGCGGGAAGCAGACCTGCGAAAAATAGGAAACCTGTCAGGTAACCGATCCAGAAAGCGGATTTACCGTCTGTCGCGCGCGTCAATGCAATGAAGAATGGCACCATCGCGACCCAAGCACATGGAAAGAGGTTTAAATTCGGGAAGCTGAGAAACAACAGTAATGCTGAAAGTGCCGCAAGTATCCAGTGTTGGTAGCGTTTCAAGAAGTTTTCCGTGGGGATACCCTCCGTTTTCTAATATTTGCCTCACTTTAATTTTATGCTACGGAATTGGCATCTGTCAAGGGAATTCTGAAGTTTCACAGAGTTGTATGTGAATTGAGTTGGTCTACCCTTATTCTCAAGCGCGTGTTGGGTTTCTCTTCGTTCAATCCAACCTACAAACTGATAACTAAAAAAGATCTGTTTTCAATAGATGTGCGATTTTGATGAACACGATTCGCTCAGTGTCGCCTTCTACGTCCCGGTTGTCGTTGTAGACAATAAATAAATTGCTTTCGGGGCGATACTCATAAGCGAAGAGCGCGAAAACACGACGCTCCCTCTCTAACGTGAATTCTGCGCTTGCTCTCGCATACATTCGTTGCGCAAACTGGTAATTTACAATAAAGCGGCGTGTCCATTCTGAAAGTTCCCACTGTATTCCATTGGGTTGTTTCTCATGAAGTCGCTGTAAAATAAACTCGAAACTGAGTTTTGCTGTGGGACGAATCGTGATCTCAGGGCGGATGAAAAATGTATCTTTATCGTCGCGGACACCGAAGCGTCCAGTGTTTCGGATTTGCACGTATTTTGGTGGGAACCATCCAGCGAAGAAACGAACAGTTCTGTCAGTAAAAGGTTTGTTGTCATCATCGACGTGATAATACCATTCGGGTCCAAGCAGGAAAAAGAAATTGTAAACCCCAAAAAGCCCGCTAAAACTTGCTCTATGGTTTGTCAATTCACCTGTGTGGTTCGCGAGGCGTTCATATTCCGCTTCACCGCGCAGTCTTTCAATAGCACCTTTATACTGTTTATTATAACGGCTCCTGATGACAACGCCGCGTCTATCAACACGTGGGATGAAACCGGTTTCAGGATTGAAGTGCTCCCCGAAATCTGCGTAAATTGCGTCAAGGGAGAAGACATTTGTCCTACGGGAGAGTTGGACAAAAACGAGGTCATCCGCGGTGCTCTCTGCCATATCAAGCCCGCCTGCTTTCCATTCCCTTGCATATTCCAAATTGAGATTCGTAGCGGCGGGGAGTTGAATGCGGGCATCGAGTCCTCCTGCACGGTCGTACGTGGCACCGCGTTGTTTGTTAACGCCTAAGAATCCGACAGACGACGTTTTGCCAACCTCCCGTTGCAGTCGAAAAACGGAGTAGTTATAGTTCGCGAGGGGCAATTCGCCTGCTTCTATCTCTTTATCCGGGTTTTCCGGTCCCGCCACGGCTTGCATGAAGGCGAGATTATACTTACTGAATTTCCCGATGACCTTTCCACCACCGAGTAAATCTTCGACCCGTCGGCTATAGAATAGGTCGAGTGGCATTTGGAAGAGTTCGTTCCCTTCAAGGAAAAACGGGCGTTTTTCGGGAAAACGGAGCGGAACATCGCTAAGGTTCACGAGGTCGGGATCTGCCTCGATTTGTGCGAAATCGGGGTTTAACGTCAAATCAATTGTAAAATCTTTGATCGGATACCGGAGATCAAGTCCAGCGTCCGGTTTCACAGATGTTGTCGTTTCGCCGTCTTTTGGTTGCAGTATTTGTGGCTTTAGTGTACCATACGGTTTGAATTTCACCGGTCGTTTGGTAACCAAGTCTGAAATAGGAAGATTCGTTAGATGTCCGAATTCTGACACGGCGTACTGTCGATCGCCCAAATCCGACCACGTCTGTTCTTCCGCAGGGACTTCGTCATTTCGCCAAAAGTTGATACCCCATGTCGCTGTTTCCGTTCCCTTTGAAAATCGGAGTTCGGCGAATGGAATAGCAAATTCTGCTGTCCATTTGTCTGTCCCTGTTGCTGCCTGACCTTGCCAATCGCAATCCCATGAAATCGCAGTGCCAATCCTGGATTGTCCTGTGCGTCTGTTCGCACCTTCATTAATCAAACGCCTGTCGGTTTGTGTGCCGAGTGGATTTAAAGCGAATGCATAGCAATTTCTGCCATCAAGGAAGGTATCGATTAAGACTTCAACATGATCATCAGAAAAGAAAAAGGAGTCGCGTCGGGTTTGGTTCGCGGCGAGATTGCTCATATCGGTTTTGAAACATTCAAACGCCACGTAAAGTTTATTCGCATCGTAGACGACATAAATAGTGGTGGGTTGCGTCGCGGGTTCGCCACGCTGCGGTTCAAACTGAATCAATTCACCGGTTTTGGCACTCTTTTGCCAGCATTCATCGTCCAATTTTCCATCGATTTTTGGAGGTGTTTCGGTGCGTACTGCTTCAATTACTCGGTTTTCAGAAATTTCGAGGATTTCATCACCGGTGTCTGCGGGCGATGTCCTAAATCCCCACAAATAGAGAATGAAGTAGGCTGCTAATATTAGATATGGGCTTGCAAACCATGCCCTAATTGTTCGCATTAGTTTATGTACTCATAGCCTTCTTTTGATGTTCAGTCTGTTTTATGATTTTAGCGTTGATCTGTTTTTCTGTCAATATCAAAAGGAGAGGATGTCAGAGTCATTCAGTATTTTAAAGTAAACCAAATTAAAGCGATTTGCGTTTTTAAGGTAAATTGCGTTATTATATATATCGCAAACATATTAAAATCAGAATAGCATTTAATACTGACAAGAGGAGTTACATTTCAGTGTGCTTTTTTACACGTAAAACCTTTACACTACTTATATGGCTCGCCGTCTTTTTCCCCATTACCGCTTTTGCGGGACCCGGACGAACGGGTGCACAAATCTTGAATCTTGGCGGCGGTGCGCGAGCGAGGTCCCTCGGCGACGCGTTTTCTGCTATGTCTGGTGATGTAACAACATCGCTCTGGAACCCAAGCGGACTTGCAGATATGCCCGAGAGCAAACTCCGTTCCGGCAAAAAGGCGGCGCAAACCTCAATGTTTTATACCGATTACAGCGCGCCTTTCGGGGAAGCCGGAGAAGGATTATATTATACGTTCATCTCTGGTGCGATGCCCCTCGGTGATATTGGAACTATCGGTGCCACCCTTCAGATGCAAGGGCAAGGCACAATCGCTGTGACAACCGATTCGCCGGACGTCCTTCGTGAGGAGAGTCTCGGAACCAACTTCGCCTTCACATTCTCTTATGCGGACCGGATTACAGAGTCTTTGTCAGCCGGAATTAGTGGTAAAATGATTCGAATGGTGCTCGGGCGAGAGAATGGTAGTTCTTATGCTATCGATTTAGGTGCGCAATATCTTCTTCCTTTTGAGCTCATGCCCACGACAGTTGGTGTTGCCATCCAGAACGTTGGACCCGGCATATCGTTCATTGATGAGAACCAAGCGGATCCGTTACCACGCTTTTTTCGGCTTGGTACTTCGGTGAGTCTCTATCAGGATCAGTATAACCACGTGCGTTTGGTGAGTGGTCTCACAGCCTATATCGATAAATTAGCAGAGGATGAAGATGAATTAGCCCTTGATTTAGAGCGGCTTAATGCTGAAAGGGAGGAAAAGCTGACGCGTGAGCAACTCCTTTCCGATCGCGGGGTAGGTATCCGAGCATTTGAATGGCGACATCTTCAAAAGAATCTCGGCTTGGAGTATTGGATCGCCGATCTACTTGCGCTCCGAGTGGGTTACAAAGTTGAGCCCGGTATCCACCTCGCAAACTGGACGGATTATTTTACGGGTGGTATCGGCGCGAAGCTATCTCTATTTAATCTCGATTTGAGTTACGGGCCGAGTTTTGGTCCAAATAATCAGCGGCTCATTGAAGTAACAGGAATAGTCGCCTTTTAAGAGGGAAGTAACGAAAAGTGAAATTTAACGCCGAAACTTTAATACTTGTGCTGATCTTCTGCTTGTTATTGTCTGGTATCTGCTTCGCTGCCGAGAGTTTTAAGGCGGAACCCTTCACAGCCTTTTATCTGGATTCTGCCCTTGGAAATCGTTCACTGGCAAATCAATCCACTGTCGCTATGAAGGCGATCCAAGAACTCCCGACGCTGAAATCTCCAAATGAGGCGTTCCTTTATTCGCTCGTTATTCCGGGTATGGGGCAACTCTATACGGGTGCTAAGCGTGGCTATTTTTACATGGCAGCAGAGGGCGTTTTCCTCGCGAGCTATTTTATCCTCTGGAACAGTGCTTCAAACATTCGAGACGACTATCGCGATGTTGTCAGGGAACACGTTGTTTTTATCGGTCCTGGTTCCTTTGAGGATTGGGATCCCGTTGAGGATTTTGAGCACGCCACACAGTATGAAACATGGAACCATGTCTATGATTCAGAACAGACGCGAGCACGGACTGGAAAGTGGTACTGGGAGGATCTCGACCCGGCACTCAAAAATGAAAAAGATGGTGATATTGGGTTTGACTCACCTCATCGCTTAGAAGCTTTTGACCTACGGCAAAAAGCGAACGATACCTTTCAACGCGCGAAATTCTTTTTGGGGATGGCAATTTTGAACCACGTTGTGAGTGCAGTGGAAGCACGGATTACAACCAAACGTTTCAACACCCGCGTGCAAAATACGCCCATGCAGACAGGAGTCAACGCTTTTGAAATAGATGTCCAAACTGACATATCGGCAAGTGGACTAACAAGCGCACTTGTTCTACGGAAAAGGTTTTAATTTTACCTTGCGGAGGAACAAGGGACGTTTGCACTTTGATGTATGTTTCTTAAGTCCGTCCTCCACTTCGTTACGGACTACAAGTTTTGATGCTATTTTAAAACATAAAGAAGGTTAGTCGAAAACCTCTCACTGAAAACTGAAAACGGAATAAGGAAGACTACTATGCCATTAGAACTATCAAATCTTTTGGAAGCACTCAATTCGGTTACCGCGATTCCTATCATCCCTTTTAAGGGAGGCAAAATTGATTACACCGGACACGCCAAAAACGTTGACTATTTGATGCGTAACAACTATCTCGACGAAGGGCGGCAGCGGGTCATTGCTATTGCGGGGACGAGTTTGATTCATCACATCAGTGAAACAGAGCAGCTTCGTCTCATCGACAAAACTGGACAACAGATAGGAGATGATGGCATCCTCATGTCCGGTATTGTTCCTAATCCGATTCGTCAAGCCGGGCAGCTTATTGAGGCACAAGCCGAACTCCGTAGACCACCAGATGTGTACTTGCTGATGCCCTTGAGTGGCATCTCCAGTCCAGAGGGTATTTATCAAGAGTATATGAAATTTGGAGAAGACTACGGCACTGCTTGTGGTGCGCGGTTTCTCTACTATTTCCGTCAGAAACGCGATATGGCAGCGGTCATTCGGCTCCTAAACGATTCTCCCCATTTCGTTGGTGTGAAGATAGGCACAGGTGAAGAGGACGTTGCACCACTCGTTGAAGGAATTGGAGAGAGTGGAATTGTGATGTGGGGCATCGGGGACAGATGCACCCGCCCTGCGCAGTTGGGGACGAAAGGGCATACCTCCGGTATTGCAGTTGCATTTGCGCGCACCTCTGACGAGATTAACAATGCCCAACGCCGAGGCGATTATGAGACCTCAGCGCGCATTGAAGCCGACATCGCACCCCTTGAGGATATCCGTTTCATGAACGAACGGGTTTATAACTATTCCGCTGTTATTGAGGCGATGATCTTAAGCGGTTTTGACGACATCGCCGCTGGGACTGGTGGTCCATTTAACCCGCGTGTCCCATCTGAAATTCAGGAGCAGCTTCGCGAGATAGCGCAAAACTTAAAGCGGTACCATTGATGTCTTACGATAGTTTAGCACTTCGTCTGGTTGTTGAAGAGTTGCGTGCAGCCCTTTTAGGCGGGACGATTCGACATATTGAACAGGCGAACCCTCACACCTTTTCGTTTAAGGTAGGTCCTGCTGCCCAGACGCAGTGGCTTACTTTATCCGCACATTCATTGCATGCCCGCGCCCATCTCATCGAAAAACCTCCACCCGGACAAAAACAATCCTATCTCGCGGATTTCCTCGCTACGCACCTCAGACGTGGCACGATTACCGCAATCGAGCAGCTCGGTTGGGATCGGATACTTAAGATCACCGTTCAACCCACCTCTGATGATCCGATACAGCCATCTCCCAAAGCGATTGTCGCTGAATTTATGGGCAAGCATAGCAACATTATCCTGATTGATGCGAGCGATGACAGAATCTTGGAGAGTCTCAAGCGTATTGATGAGACAATGAGCCGACATCGAGAGATTTTGCCCGGCGAAACCTACACTTTACCGCCACAGCAAGATAAATTGGATCCGTTAAGCTTGGACGAATCAACGTTTATGCAACTATTTGATGCACAAGGAGAGGTGCGTTGGCGGCAGCTTTTTAATAAGATTGACGGTCTCAGTCCGACCTTGGCGAAGGAAATTATCGCGCGGACAGTTGAAACAGATCTCTGGAGTGCCTATCAGCAGGTAATTGCCTATTTCGATTCGGGAAATGTTTCACCGCAGCTGCTCATGGATGGAGATGAACCTCTTGCAGCATCACCCCTACCGTTGCATCAATTTCCGCACGCATCCGCTCAGGCTTTTGACACGATGAGCGATGCACTCGCTGCTTACTACGATGCGATCACTCTGAAAGAAAACATTGCTTCAGAACGTCGCGCTCTCAAGCAGGCATTGACGAAACAGGAGAATCTGGTCCAGCGGAAGGCAGCAGGACTACACAAAGATTTAGAACGGGCAGAAAAGGCGGAGGATTACCGCATTCAGGGTGAATTGATTCTCGCTAATTTACATACTATCAGTCGCGGACAGAAACAAGTTGCGCTGCAGAACTACTACAGTTCTGAACTTGAGATGTTGACCATCCCGCTCAATCCTGAACAGGGTCCCTCTGAAAATGCACAGACCTATTTCAAAAAATACACGAAAGCGAAACGGGGGCATTCACGCATCCAACAGCTGATTTCCGACATAGAGGCGGATCAGGAAACATTACAGCTCTATGTGTCTAAATTAGAAACGGCTGACACGTTAGCGGCTCTGCAACGTCTGCGTACGGAGTTTGTCGCCAACGGCTATCTCAAGGCCGCACAACGGGGTAAACAGAAACAGGAGGTTAGCGACGGTCCCTTCCGAAGGTATACCTCTGCCAACGGTTTCCAGATATATGTTGGACGGAACAGCGAGTCTAATGACCTGCTCTTGCGTCAGATTGCTAAGCCGCGTGATATGTGGCTTCATGCGAAGCAAATTCACGGCTCGCATGTTATCATCCGAAACCCGGAGAACCGTCAGGACATCCCGATGCCGACATTATTACAAGCGGCGCAACTTGCTGCCTATTACAGCAAAGCGCATCACGCGAGTAATGTGCCTGTTGATTATACGTGGGCGCGGTATGTCGTGAAGCGGAAAGGTAATGTCGCGGGTTATGTGCATTATACGCGTGAGAAGACACTTTATGTTGAGCCTGCTGTGCCAAAATCTAAGGATGAATAAAGGAAATTTTGTATGAATGATTTGAAAAACACGATTGCGCATATTCTTGAGCATAAACAACACTTAGTAGATGCCAATGAAGCGACCATCCAACAATATGTTGTCTTGCCCATTTTACGGGCTTTAGGATGGGATGACACCAACTTGGCATCTATGGAAATTCTACCAGAATATAAGGTTGAAAGTCGAAGGGCTGATTACGCCTTGCACATCCAACAAGAGCAGAACCCTATGGTGCTCATTGAGTGCAAACGGTGGAATCAAGTGATTGGAAGGAACGAAGAGCAAATCTGCTTTTACGCCTATAGTGGAAATGTTCCGCTTGCAATAATTACAAATGGAAAACTTTGGCGGTTTTATCTCTCTTGGTGGGAAGCCTCAAGTTTGAGTGACAGGATTTTTTGTGAAACGGATATCGAAAACCGAGAGGATGCCATCGCCAATTTGGAGAAATATCTTCTAAAATCTAATGTGGTGTCCGGCGAAGCAGAACTGAACGCCGAAATTGCATTGGAAGAAGAAGCTGATGCCTCCGAACCAAGTTCAATTAATCCTGATTCTGGCTTTACTGATAGCATAATTGATGACCAACCGGAAGAAGGGCAAACTACAGTTTCTTCCGAAATTAGCGGAGAGTGGACAATAGAGCGAGTTAGAAATTCATTACCTCAGGAGGTTAGGAATTACCACACAAGATACCCTGAAGAAAGATGCGATTTGTTTTACAAGGGGGCTGCCGAAGTACAGAATTTAATAGAAAAGGAGGAATGGAGGTTAGATCCGAAATTTAGAAAAGTGCTTTGTGGTTTTTTTCTAAGAGATAGAGGTGTTACAAGAATAAGAAGGATATTTGGTATTGTTCTTCCTGTTCATCTCCCTCATGGAAGTAGTGTAGATAGGAACGGTGAGGTGATTGGTTCTTCTTTAACATCTACTCCTCCTAGACTCTTTGTCCGAATAATGGAAGCAGAGGCAGAGCAATTGGAACGTCAGCATGGATGTGAATTTTGTGCCGTTAGCACAAACTATATCTATTACTATATCCCTGATGATATAACAGAACTTCGACCTGTGCTTGAATTTGCCTATAACAAACATCGTGGAAGTTGATTCCGATGCGTGTCCACTCTAAACACTTTCCTACCAATCTGCAAAATCTATAGACATCAAGTCGTAACCCTGTTATACTATCCTCCAAAATGAACATAGGAGAAACTCTTATGAAACTGGTTAAGGTGTTCGTACTGATTGCAATGTTTTGTGCCGTCAGTCTTTTTTCAGTAGGAATCGCTACGGCGTTAGACGAATGGGTACATATTGACTTGGAAGATGTTGTCAACACGAAATTGGTTGACCACCAATGGTGGACGCTGAACCCTGGTGATAGTACGCTTTCACGTTTGCCGATTGATGAGGTTGGCGAATTTGAGGGACCGGACGGAAAGGTAGAGTTTCAAATTATAGACGGTGCCATCGTGCTCTTCGGGACCAATGCCGCGAAATGGCCCAAGGCAGTCAACGATATCGTCATTGGTGGTAAGGCAAAATTCGTCTATTTTTTCCATGCGACTGGATGGGAACAGAATGGTGTTCCAAGTTACAAGTTCGTGATGCACTATCGGAGTGGCAAGAAAGAGGAACTTGAGATGATTTCGGGTTTTAACTCGGATGATTGGTGCCATGACGGTGCTGCACTTAAAGACGATAATTCTGTCTGGGGGTGGATTAAGAAGGAAGGCGGTCCCTGTGGGCACGCAGGGTTAGTTACGACAAAGTGGGAAAACCCGCGCCCCGATGATTGGATTGAGACGATAGATGCCGTCTCTTTGGAATTAGGTTCGGTTCCCGTCATTCCGGCGATTACTTTAGGTGAAGCAACACTTGCAGTTGACCCCGCACAAAAATTGGCTGTTAAATGGGGAAACCTGAAAAGTCCACGTGGATTCTAAGAATTGCTTTACTCGCAGGCGAGGTTTTTTGCGGAAATATCCAAGCAAAAACACCTCGCCTATTTTTATGTTTTCGCGCTCCAATAGGTGAGCGGACACCCACAAGGGGTGCCCCTACAAGTGATAGGTCGGGAATCGGAATTCCCTCCTACCAAGAGCATCCACGAGGGATGCCCCTACAAATGATAGGTCGGGAATCGGAGTTCCCTCCTACCAAGAACTGAATGTCTCTGCGCGTTCTCGTATAAAAAATTGACTTTATGGGGTGTCTATGCTATAATTATACCAGCGATTTGTAGTCGCAACACTTTTATATTTAACATTGCAACACTAAAAATCTATACAGGAGGAATTCAATGCCAGCAAAGCAAATTATCTTTGACGAAGAAGCGAGGGTGGCACTCAAGCGCGGCGCGGATACGCTTGCGAATGCCGTGAAAGTCACTCTTGGTCCCCGTGGCAGGAATGTTGTCATTCAAAGGTCTTTCGGGGCACCGCTGGTAACATGCGATGGTGTTACCGTCGCAAAAGAAATTGAACTCCCGGACCCATACGAAAATATGGGTGCCCAACTGCTCGAATCGATCGCAACCAAAACAAATGACGTTGCCGGAGATGGCACGACCACCGCGACCCTGTTAGGTCAAGAAATTCTTCATGAGGGTCTCAAGAACGTCACAGCTGGTGCGGATCCAATGCAGTTAAAAATCGGCATTGACAAAGCCGTAACCACTGTCATTGATGCAATCGCTGCACAGAGCCGTGCAGTCAATACACATGAAGAGGTTTTACAGGTAGCCTCAATCGCAGCCAATGATCCAGCAAACGATAGCAATATTGGTTCTATTGTCGCTCAATCTCTTGAACAGGTTGGAAAAGACGGTGCTATCACGATTGAGGAAGGGAGAACCTCAGAAACGACGGTTGATATTGTTGAGGGGATGCAATTTGATCGCGGTTTCCTCTCCGCTAACTTTGTAACCGACGAGCAGGCACAGGTTGTCGAATTTGAGAACCCTTATATTCTCATCAATACCGAGAAAATTTCCTCAGTAACGGATCTCGCGCCGATTCTTGAAAAGACGATGCAACTCGGCAGATCCTTGCTTATTATCGCTGAGGATGTTGAAGGCGAAGCACTCTCTACACTGGTGGTGAATAAACTGCGTGCAAACCTTCAGGTTGCTGCTGTTAAAGCCCCCGGTTTCGGTGACCGACGCAAAGAGATGTTGGAAGACATTGCGATCCTAACGGGTGGTCAGGTCATCTCCGAAGAGACCGGCATCCGCTTGGAAAACATTGTTGTTGGCATGCTGGGAACAGCCCGACGTGTTGTTATTGACAAGGATAACACCACAATTGTCGGTGGTACGGGTGCTAAAGAGGGCGTTGATGGAAGGGTCGCGCAGATCCGGACACAGATAGAAGAGACAACTTCCGATTATGACCGAGAGAAGTTAGAAGAACGCCTCGCGAAACTCGCGGGTGGTGTCGCTGTTGTCAATGTCGGTGCTGCCACGGAAGTAGAGATGAAGGAGAAGAAGGCACGATTTGAAGATGCGCTCGCTGCGACGCGTGCTGCTGTTGAAGAAGGCATAGTCGCTGGCGGCGGCACGGCACTTTTACGTGCTGCATCGTCCCTGAGCGCGTTGGCATTGGAGGGTGACCAAGACACGGGACGCAATATTATCCGTCAAAGTTTGCTCTCGCCCATCCGTGCTATTGCGGAAAATGCGGGCATGGAAGGGTCCGTTGTTGTCGCGAATGTCCAAGAAGGTGAAGGCAATTACGGGTTTAACGCTGCCACAAACGAATACGGCGACATGCTTGAAGAGGGGATTGTTGACCCGACGAAAGTTGTCCGCTCGGCATTACAAAATGCCTCCAGTATCGCAGGTTTGCTGCTAACTACCGAAACCCTCATTACAGAAATTGAAGAACCACCGGATCCAGCGGCAGCCGCTGCTGATCCTCATGCTGGTCACTTCCATTAGGTTCATTCATCCATAGGCGCGCTTGATGAGGATTAAGAATTTAATTTGGTAATGCGCCTCTTAATTGTTAGAATCAGGATTTTCAGGATTGGATGTCCTTATTGACTGAAAATTCTATCATAGAATTACCGAAATATTTTATTAAACTTCATCAAATCGCGCCTGCCAAGTAGAGGGACATTTTTGAGTTTGGGGTTCACTAAAATGTCTACTTGTTTCTAAGGTTTACCATGGGTTTTACTATAAGGAGAACAACAATATGAATGAAACACGAGATACTTTACTTACTGAAACTTGTGAACTCCTTGGGCGAACCAAAAATGTCTTGGAACAACACATAGGACTTTGGGATACCCGTGGCAAATTTATAGTCATAATCCCAAGCGGAATACCTATCCGTTGTCGAAGTCCAAGAGAAACTTTCAATCAAGTAATTAAAATGCTTGGAGTAGAGGACGTGTACAATCTTGGTATTCAAACTCCAAATAGACTACTCATTTCAAATGAACCTGGACCTAATCAGAAACTTGAAATTGCACCAGGCCGCTACATACAGACTGCGCTAAGCAATCAGAATAAGGTAAAAATACTTTTACAGATTGCTGAAGACCTTAATATTGAATTATTTATCATAGACCTTGCTACAAACAATAATCTAATAGCAGCATGGAAAACACGTAATGGTAGGCAGATTCATACTATTCAATAACGCACTCCTTCACAGTAGCACAATTCAGCGCGTTATTTACATTCACACTGTGGAAGGACTTTAAACTGCCCGCGCTAACAACAAAGGAGTACAAAATGTATATTTGGACTGAAAACCATGAAATAATAAATTTTGACCATTATGCCAGAGTTAACATTCACCCAGTTGGTCAGGAATATACTCTTTATATTTTTGTAGAAGGACATAGAAATGTTGATCCAAGAGATAATGGCATCATTATAGCAAAATTCCAACACGAAATAGATGCAAAATATAGCCGTTGTCTTCTATTTAATGCCCTTATGAACAACGCAGGAGCATGGGATGCTACTGCTATAGTTAAAATATCTGATATGTGGGAAGAGGTTATAAGGAATATGAATAATATCCCCGAAGGAAAATGTAGAAAACTTTTTCATGAGGGATTATTAGCGAACACACAGATTGATATTACAGGTTTAGACGAAATCACTTTTATATATCCATCTCGTTATGCTAACTATTCAGCCCTTGATGATTGTAAAAAACTTGTTCAAGATAAACTGACAGAAGTGCTTTCTGTTGATATAAAATGGAAATCCTCTAATGAAAACCCAAGTTGCCACTAATCTTCAAATCGCATTTTTATATTTGTAGCGATGAGAAATAAAAAGAGTTTCAACTCAAAACCCGCAGCCGTCACCGAGTGGATAGACTTCGGTAAGAGTTGTTCAACAAGACTGTTTGTTACTTCAACACGTTTTCTGTAATGATGTTGTAAGTAAACCTCCCAAGGCGGATACTGACGCTTGGAGTTCTTCTTTCGCAGCGGCTTGAACACAATACCCGCAGCACCGAGTGCATCTTCAATGCCATAATTGCAATAAGCTTTATCAGCATAAACTGTGGAGCCTTCTGGTAAATCAAACGCATAACACCGCATGCCTAAGACATCGTTGCATTCACCCGGAGTGAAGAATGCTTCAATAACTTCTCCTGTCTCAGAGACCATCAGATGGACTTTGAGACCGTAAAAATGCCGACGCTTGCTTGCGATCTTCCCACGCCAGACTTCGCCTTGATACCTGCGACACCGAGAGATTCAAATGTTATCGCAAACACTGACAGGGAAGGTATCCACCGAGTAGATGTTATTCGTATTCTCGGTCTTCGCAGTTTCAGCGAAATGATCAAAGAGCGTCTGAAACTGCGATTTGAGCCGATGAAGTCTGCGATTGTATCGTGAATGTCGGAGCATATTTGGAATATATCCGAGCGTCTTCAAAGCGGCACATGCGTTTTGCTGGTTGCCTGCGAAGTATCTCGCGGCAACGAGTGCTGTGTTCATCACTTCAGCATCTGTCATCTGTGTTTGTGGATGCTCTTGATGTTGGAGTGAAATTAAAAGGTCGTCACAAATCGTATAAACTGCTACAATAGTCAAGTCCATGGGGTACTCCTTTGGTTTTATGATGATACAAAAACTATAAAGGATATCCCATGGATTTACAACTTTTTTTATAGGTGGCAACTTAGGTTAATGAAATTTGAATGCTCCTTGAAGATAGGCAATAGTCTGTAGGTTGGATTGAACGTGCAAAACCCAACGTCCCACCAGCAATAACTAACAAGCAACTCTACTTCAGCAGCACCCTTGAAATAACGTATAAAATAAACACAAAAAGGACTAACAATGCCAACACTCGATTTTAATGGCAAACAATTTATAAGGGGACATCACTTGACTGTTCCCATCAGGACCTTAGAGATAGATGACAAAAAATCCTTCACAGGCGAAGCCGAGCCTTCACTTGACGATAACCTGATTATCCACGGCGACAATTTAAAAGTATTGAAAGCACTCCTTCCAAGATACGCGAATAGCATTAAGTGCATCTATATTGATCCGCCATACAATACTGGCAACGAAGGTTGGAAATACAACGACAACATCAATAGTCCTCAGATGAAAGCGTGGTTAAATAAATATGTTGATACCAAAGATATGGAACGTCACGATAAATGGTTGTGTATGATGTGGCCTCGGCTACACATATTGCATGAGTTGCTGTCGGATGAGGGTATAATTTTTATCTCAATTGACGACAACGAACAACATCACCTACGAATGTTAATGGATGAGATTTTTGGGGAGAAAAATTTTATAGGAACTTTCCTTTGGAAGAAAAAGGGTACATCAACTAATACTGAAGGGGCTACAGTGAGTCCAATAGCTGATTATCAAGTATGCTATCGGAAATCTGCTGTAGGATCAATTTGAAGTGCCACCCTTTATTTAGACCGAAATTTCGCAAAGTTAAGAGAAGGTTTTTCTTTGAAATTCAAGAGGTGTCAGATACCCTAACGCCGAATGTGGGCGTTTCTGGTGATACACCTGTGTGATAAACTGCCCGATGCGTTGTCGAGCCTCGGTAATATCCTCGTAGTCATTGAGGTAAACTTCTTCCTCCTTGAGGGTTCGGATCAACCTTTCGGCATACCCGTTCTCCCAAGGATGCCCGCGACGTGCTAATGAAATCTGAATACCGTGTTCTTTGAGCGTCGAGAGATAAGCTGTTGAAAGATATTGCACGCCTTGATCGCTGTGATGGATCTCCGGAGCCCCGCTTTCAAAGAGTGCCTCTTGTAGCGGTTTCAACGTCAGAGATGTATTCAAATGTGGGCTGACCTGCCATCCCCTGATCATTCGGGTAAAGATGTCCATGAGCACAGCGACATAGATGAAGCGTTTCTTGAGACGGACGTAGGTAATATCGCCCACCCAGACTTGATCGACTCGAGAGATCTCAAGGGTCTGAACTCTATTAACCCAAGGCTGTTGACCTTCAAAGGATCTTGTGGTTTGACAGACGCGTTTCACCGAAACCGAGAGGTTCTCTTCTTTCATCAACCGGGCAACACGTTTATACCCGACAGTGTATCCTTGACGCAGTAGCATCTTTGTAATACGCCGATACCCATACGTGGGATACTCCGCTGCTAACTGCTGTATTTCAGCTCGCAAAACGTCTTCAGACGGATCGCTTTTGGGTTGATAATAGAAGGTGCTCTTATTGAAACCCAGCACCTCACAAATCTGTCGCACCGAATACTCCTTGCGCAGCGTCTCAACGATGTGTCGCTGTTGAGATGGATTCAATCCAACAACGTCGATGCTTTTTTTTGGATTTCCAACGCCAGCGTCAACCTCCCAACGAGTTGCTCAAGTTGAGCGATGCGTTCCACAGAGGCATCAGAGTGCTTCTCTGGAGATTCAAAAAAGGTTTCGGCATTTTCAAGAAACTGCCGTTTCCACGTTGAGACTTGGTTTTCGCTGAGGTTATGCCGGCGACACAGTTCCGCTTGTGAACTTTCATCACGGAGGGCTTCAAGCACAACTTCTGCTTTAAACTTAGCAGTGAATCTTCTTCGTTTCGCCATCGGAATGCTCCTTTCAAATAGATTGTCATTGTAGCACAATCTTATATTAGAGAGTGGTCTAAATTTCCGGTGGCAGTACAATTACTCCAAGAATAACTCCGAAAGAAACTAGGAAATATCCCCATCAAGATAAACAAGGTAATTACAGAATAGAGATAATTGAAAAGAAAAATACTGGCACATCTGAGAGAAAGACGATGCAATTCCAAATTTTAGGGCGGCATCCTCGTGAAGGCAAAAGATGGCAGATTGGTGAAAAAACAGCAAGAGAATTAGAAGCGAAGAATCGCTTTATCATACACAATGGACTCGTTAAGAAAAAAATTTACGACTTTGAGGACAAGGATACTACATCTGCTCACCCGACTTATTTACCTGAAAGCTGCGGTAGCAGTGATAGTGCCGAAAAGGATTTAACTAATATATTAGGTAACTGTGAATTTGAAACTTCTAAGCCTGTTGAACTTGTTTCATACTTGCTAAAATTGTCAAGTAATTCAAACGATATTATTCTCGACTCATTCGCAGGCAGTGGCACCACTGCCCACGCTGTTCTTGCCCTCAATAAAGAAGATGAAGGTAACCGAAAGTTTATCTTAATAGAACGAGAAGACTATGCAGATGACACCACAGCCGAACGTGTTCGCCGCGTCATAAAAGGGGTTGAGAATGTCAAAGACCAAAGCCTCAAGGAGGGACTTGGCGGTTCATTTACTTACTGCACCCTCGGCGAAACAATTGACGAAATACGCATACTCACTGGTGAGCCGCTCCCCGATTACGAGACGGTTGCTAACTACATCGCTTTTGTCACAACAGGGAAACGCAGTTTTACACCTATCAAGAAATCCAAAGACTACTGTTTTGGCGAAACTGAAAATATCCTTTTTTATCTTATCTATGAACCTGAATTAGCGTTTATGCAGAGTAGAGACTCTGCTTTGACCTATGAACTATCGCGAAAAATAGAAAACGCTTGTAAGAATGCGAGTAAAAAAGCGTACGTATATGCGTCACATAAAAATATCAGCCAGAAAGATTTAACTGACATGCAAATCACTTTCTGCCAGTTACCATACAACATCTATCGTATTAAGGAGTAAAGCCTTAAATGGAATTGAAAAGTTATCAGCAAGAAGCGTTAGAGGCATTAGATCGCTATTTAGAGGCCCTGGAGGCATCACGTAAAAAAGGACGTGATAATCCAAAGAAAGCGTGGAAATTATTACGCGGTGCAGGAACATTGCCGAGTATTTCCAATAAAAATGGAAGAAGTGTTATTCCAAAACATATCCGCCGAAAGAGTAGAAACGGTAATCAAATACCACATGTCTGTATGAAGATACCAACGGGTGGCGGAAAAACGTTGTTAGGTGTTGAAGCATTGCGTCATTTGAAAGTCAAAACAGGTTTAGTGTTGTGGGTTGTACCGACGAATGCAATTTATAGGCAAACATGGGACACATTTCGTGACAAAGACCATCCATATCGACAAGTTCTCGCCCACGCCTCAGGTGGACATATCAAACTACTTCAAAAACAAGACAATTTCACATTACAAGACGTTCAACAAAATTTGTGTGTGATGGTTTTGAGTCTACATGCAGCAAATAGAGAAGGCGATGAATTTCTCAAAATTTTCCGTAATAACAGTGGCGATGCTTCTTTTTTTCCTGTTGAGGATGATATAGAGGCAAATCAAAAATTATTAAAAGAATTTCCTAATCTTAAACCGGATGAAGAAGATCAGCAGGAAGATGCAGACAAAGAGATGGAGGCAGATAATTTACAAGTCAAACGGAGCCTATCTAATGTATTCAAACTTCTGCGACCAATAGTGATTTTAGATGAGGCACACAAAGCATATGGTAGTAGGAGTACCGCGAAGGAACACAAGCAATGTGCACAGACAGTGAATTGCTTCAATCCGCGGTTTGTGCTTGAACTCACTGCCACACCAAAAGTCGACATCAGCAACATCCTTGTTAACATCTCAGGACTTGCGCTAAAATCAGAGGAAATGATAAAGCTTCCAATTCAACTCCGCAACTTTCCTAATGGGTGGAAGTTTACTTTAGCTAAGACAAAAGAGCAACGTGACAAACTTGAGGAAGTAGCAGAACAGTATCGGAAAGAGAAAAATCGCCATATTCGTCCTATTGCCCTAATTCGTGTGGAACGCACAGGTAAAGACCAGCAAGATGGCAAAAAGATTCATGCGGATGATGTTCGTAGGGAACTGATCAATGTTTTGAAAGTACCAGAAGAACAAATCAAAGTAAAGTCCTCAAATCAAGATGAACTTGCGGGGATCGACCTCATGAGTGATGAGTGCCCTGTCCGTTATATCATCACGAAGGATGCCTTGAAAGAGGGATGGGATTGCCCATTCGCTTATATTCTTGCACTTCTGGATAACACAACGGCCCAAACAGCGATGACACAGATGATTGGCAGAGTTATGCGTCAACCCTATGCACACGCCACAAAATACCCTGAACTGAATAATTGTTATATCTACTGCTACAATCAAGATGTCAAGAAATCTATTGAGAAGGTAAAGGAAGGCTTAGAGTCAGTCGGTTTAACTGGGCTTGATGAATTTGTTAAGGATATTAGCACTGATGATGAAAGCAAGCCAATTACTATTGAACGTAGAAAACCATACCGTGAAATATCGATTTTTCTACCGAAAGTTTTGCATAAGCGCGGGAAAGAGTGGGACACGCTTGATTATGACCGAGACATACTTGGTGCTATTGATTGGCATTTACTTGAAGCCATAGAACCTGTCAACTGGGAGGAAGAAGAAACATACCAAACCGATATTACAATTGATATACAAGAAGATGACCAAGTATCGAATAAATATGACAAAGTTTCCGTTCCTATCAGCAATGATATCGGATATTTTATTAGACGTATAAGCGACATTATTCCTAACCCATGGCAGGCCGCACGTATTGTCCAAGAAACGTTTGGGGCTTATGAGAAAAGAGGTATTGGTGACGAAATATTATACAAGCGACAAGTTGATGTTTCTGAGGATATGAAAAATAAATTGCGTGCTCAGATTGACAAACTTGCAGAAAGCTTATTCCAACAAAAACTCAAGGACGATGAAATAAGGTTTAGACTTGACACTGATTTGACGCTGAATTATCAAATAGAAAAAACAATTGAAATCAATATTTCTCGTGATGCCCCAAGACTAACCCGCGATTACGGTGATGAAATTGAACGCAATTTATTTGAAAAGGTGTTTAAAGGAGAATTCAACAACCTTGAAGAAGATTTTGCCATCTATATTGATAAAAAAGAGGCGTTCCAATGGTGGCATCGCGTTGCTGCAAGGCAAGGATATTTCTTGCAGGGTTGGCGGCGTGACCGCGTCTATCCTGATTTTATTGCTTGTCTCGAACGAGACAAAACAGAACCGAAACGGCTTGTCGTATTTGAAACCAAGGGGCTGCATCTGGCAGGGAACACCGATACATGCTATAAAGAAAAATTGTTCAAGACATTGGAGGCAGCTTATCAGAATGCAACAGAGCATGGAGAGTTCACTGCACATTTACCCAATGAAAAACCAATGTCATTCCGATTGTTATTTGAAGGTAATTGGAAGGCATCAGTTGATAATTTGATTGCTGAAACAGATTGATGTTGCAACTTAACATCTTGCTCCAGCGGACGCGCTAAATGCCACCCGTAACCAAAAATCCCTAAATTGATATGTATGTATAATGCGTTTACAAGCGTACCAGGTCACTACGCTTGTTGGAGGCTTTGCAGGTGCTCCTACCGTCATTACTGATCAGGACCTCCTTATTATACTTCATTATTCTGTATCTGATACCGCGCTTCCATCCCGCTATCCCAATCACAATCAAGACAGAACATCACCTTCGGTCCCAAGTACTGGATGTTTTTACTGCCACATTCTGGACATATTTTTATCGGTTTTTCTATTTCGTCCGCTGCGTTGTGTTGGAAAATATTCAGGTAGTACACCTTTAACTCACCCGGGTAACGATGTCCCATCGGACAACGAATTAGATTGGAACTATTGTCCGTGAAACGTTCCATCGTTTCCCGAAGAAACGTCAAGCGGTGCTGACAGACAGGACAGGGGTTAGGGGTCAACTCTTTTACAATGACGAGGTCTGTGTCTTCTGCTTGGATAGAAACTGTCAAGGCGAGGTGATGTGCGAGTTGCAAATGCGATACGCCTTGGACTCCAAGTTTTTCAGCGAGTTCCGAGACAATTTTCGCGTAACTTTGTGGGCTTAGGACCAATTCCATTGGAATCATCGTTCCACCCTTTAAGCTGGAGAGAAGCCGATAGATGCGTTCTAAAATGGGCAGTCACCCCCTATAATTTCATAGTGGAAAGAGAATTAGACTGTCCTGCCCTCAGTCGGTTCAGAAGCCAAGGGTGTTTCATTACTCCGCGCGAGCGGTGATGATGATACACCTCTCTGGGAACGGTAAGCGTCAGCAGGTTGATTTCGGATTAAGATCAGGTCTTCCCCATCACGTTCAATGGTGTCATTTTGCATTAACGTGATTTCAAATTTTCGCATACTGGTCATAAAGTTGATGGTGACGCGTGCCGCTGCTTCCAACTTAATTTGCCAACCGGTTTCAGTTTTCGTTCGAGTGAACCGATCGCCAATATCAAGCGACTGCATTTGCACAGCGTTAATAATTATGCCGCTTTGCGCTTGTGTCTGATCTTGTGCTTCGGTTGCATTCTCGTTATTGTTTTGTTCTGCCATGTTCCACTTCACCTCTATAAATATGAATTGCGCATATTTTAGCATAGAGGGTCGTCTATTGTCAAAATTATTTTTTGCTAAGAAAAAGGCGAGGTATTTGCTTGAGTGTTGAAACTACACCAGCAGTAGGTGCGGTGGTTTGGACATTCCTTAGAAAAGGGACGTTTATAGAGTAGTCAACAAGAGTCGCGATCGACGGATCGTGCCTACAGAAGAAAGTCGGGAATCGGAGGTCCCTCCGACAAGAGAGAAAAAGCAGGTTGACAGCTACCTCTGAATTAGACTATAATATGTTGTGAAAGGATTGAAACCAGATATGCGATTCACCTATTTTTGGCCCGGGTGGGCAGTTGCACTCGGTATTGGCATCGTCATCGGTATAACCGTATTCTTTTACTTGCGGGTCGCGCGGCCCATAGATCCAAGATATAGATTTTTACTTGTCGTGCTGCGGGTCGTTGCAGCGTCGATTCTGCTTGGATGTCTCTTAGCACCTGTTGTCATTGAAAAGAAGGATGTCACGCCGTCAACGCATCTCTCCATTTTAGTGGATACCTCTCGAAGTATGCAACTCGTTGATCCACCTACGCGTGAGATGTCCGAATCGAGGATCAGTCAGGCGAATCAACTTCTATTCAATGTGCCACAGCAATTCCTGCAAGCTTTACAGGACAGGTTTGAGGTTCATCTATATCCTTTCGATACGGGACTGCATCAAAGCGTTCTCTTGGTACAAGACGACGATTCCGCCATGCCAGCGTTTGAACCGGAAGGTGCGCTCACTGATATTGGAACCGCTGTCCGAGAGGCGGCAGCAGCGTGGAAAGGGCAACAGAGTGCTGGTATTGTCCTTATTACAGATGGTGCACACAATTCTGGGCAATTTCCATTGGAACGGATTACTGCATTGGAGGTGCCGATCTATCCTATAGGTGTCGGCTCTGTGGATCCACCGAAAGATATTCAGATTCAACGTATTGACTATACACCGATTGCTTACACAAACCATGAAAGCACTGTTCGTGTGAGTGTTATGCAAACAGGCTACACTGGTAAAACGACCCGCCTGTCGTTGCGAGAAGCGAATAGTAAGCGTTTCATAGATGACGCGACGTTGACGTTTGAACCGTCTCAGGACGCGGATTCCACGAGTGACAGCACAAAACAGGTTGTTGAACTAAAGTTGACGCCTCAAACAGAGGGGAACTTTCAATATACTGTTGTGCTTCCAACGCTTGACGGTGAACTCACGGAGGCAAACAATCAAAAGACATTTTCGGTGAAGGTTGTAAAAGCGAAACTCAACGTTTTTTATCTGGAAGGCACACCGAGGTGGGACTACACGTTCTTAAAACGAGCATTAGAGCGGGATCCTGATATTGAGGCGACTTGTGCGATCTTATCACACAATAGATTAAAGCAACAACTTGCGGGGACTATACTTAACCGCTTAGATGGATATTATCCACAACCGACACCCGCGTCGGACAGTCCACGATTTCCTGAAACGCTGACTGCGCTTTCCGAGTATGATGTACTGATTTTAGGTGATTTGGAGGCAGCACATCTTACCGAGACCCAACAACGCGCGATTGTTGATTTCGTTGAAGTGCAGGGGAAACCGATTATCTTTCTGCCCTCTCGGCGTATGCTCAGTGCCAATGGGCTTGGAAATACAGAATTGGCTCAGCTTTTACCAATTGAGATTCCGCGAAACGGGTGTCGTGTAGAGAATACGGAATTCACTGTGCAACCGACGCCATCCGGAGCGTTTCACCCGATGTTGCAGCTGAGTGATACACAAACGAGCCGAACCACAATGTTAGGCGAAAGCAGTGGAACCTTATGGCGAAACATGCCAGCGTTGTCGAGATTCTTCAGCGGATTTCGTCTCAGGGGCGGTGCAACGCCTCTGATGGAGAATGGAAAAGGTACACCGATTCTGATTCTTCAGAGAACGGGATTGGGCAAAAGTCTACTCATCGCGGCAGAAGGTCTCTGGAATTGGGACTTCGGTGTTAAAACTTTCAAAGACACTCGCTATCATACGATCTATCCACGCTTTTGGGCACAGGTGTTGCGATGGATGGCAACAGACACCGACGACAAGAACATATACCTTACGACCGATGCCTCGGCTTACGCTATAGGGGATACAGCAAAGGTTACAGCGTATTTGTACTCTGAAACATATCAACCCCAAACAGGTGCGACGGTACAGATTGAAGTGGTGCCTCCCGATGGAGCGACCTTCCAGCTCCAGATTCGCGCAGCGACTGAAAGCACCAATGAAGGGGTGACACAACAAAATACAATCGCCAACATGGGGAATCTCTACACGGCTCAATTCGTACTGCGACAGAAGGGAAACTACCGTATTCGCGCAATGGGTAGAAGTGGCAATCTAAACTTAGGCGAGGATCGGCTTGATATTTTCGTCCATCCGCAGCTTGCGGAATTAGAGAGTCCGCAACTCAATGAAGACTTACTGAAACAACTCGCCTCGCAAACGGGTGGTGCCTATTTTCCCATCGCTGATGCGGAATTGATGCTTGAGAACATTGCCGATGTTCAAAACGCTATGTTTGTCGATGCAGAACGTGAACTCTGGGCACATCCGTTGGTTCTTCTTGCAGTCGTCGGGTTGTTGGGGACTGAATGGTTTTTGCGTAAGCGGATTGGACTGACTTGAGAAATAGTTGTCAGTTATCAGTTATCGGTTACAAGAGGTATTATGATACGATCAATTAAATGGAACCTACTTTTGGTCGGTTGCCTCCTACTTTGTGCGCTGATTGGAACACAGGGGTGGCAAGGTTTGCAGGCTTCCAATGTTCCGCTAACGATCGCCCAAGTTCATTATGGCGGTGGTGGCGATTGGTACGGCGACGCGACGACGATTAAGAATTGGCTCCAACTCCTCCGAACCCGAACCGGTATTGAGACCGCTAAAGACCGGGTAATCCTTAAGTTGACGGATCATACGCTTTATCAATACCCGATGCTCTACTTGGTAGGGCACGGGAATATACGGTTGACCGAGAGTGAGGTTGAAGCGTTGCGCGATTATCTCACACGCGGCGGGTTTCTGTTTGCCAATGACGATTACGGACTTGATGAGAGTTTTCGCCGTGAAATGCGTCGGGTCTTTCCAGAACAGGAGTTGCAACCGATACCGAATACACATCTAATTTATCGCTGCTTCTATGAACTGAAAGGCTTGCCGAAAATTCATGTGCATGATACGGAGCCTGCCCAAGGATTTGGACTCTTTCATGACGGACGCATGGTTGTTTATTACGCTTACAGTGCTGACATCGGCGATGGGCTTGAAGATGCCGACGTACACCCAGATGATACCCCCCAAGTGCGTGAACTCGCGGCAAAGATGGCGGTAAATATTGCAGTGTATGCCCTAATGCACTAAAGGAGGTTTCAGTTTTCAGTTTTCAGAGGATCGATTTTCGGTTATCAGTGACAAGAGGTACTGTGGCTGCCACAAGAACCCTCTTAACTCTCACTGCAAGACAAACTGATGACTCCTCCTCTGACAACTAATAACTGACAACTATTATACAATGGAAACACGAGATGTAAACCGCGCTTACGAAAACATTATGACGCGCTTGCGTGCCGTTCGGCGACAGTGGCGATGGCTCATTTTCTCCGAAAGTGTACTAAAATGCTTTGCGATTCTTGCGTTGCTGATGGCAAGTACTCTTATCATTTTGACGTTGAGTTTCCAAGCATGGCAGTTTCCTTTCTCACGCTGGATACGTATCGCGATCCTTTTAGTGGCAATAGGCGGTGCTATCTATGTGGTCATCCGAACACTTATTCTACCTCTCAGCAGTAAATTCACGGATACTGCGGTCGCGGCGCGCCTTGAGTCAACACAGACGGAAACGGAGTTTTCCTCCCAAAACCGAATTCTCAGTGCTATACAACTTCGGAAAAACCTGACGGATAATCCGCTTGGATACGCACCTGAGTTTATCGAACACCTTATCGTTCAAGCCGGTCAAGACATAGAACAGCTCCAACCCAAGCGGGTATTCCAAACCGAGTTTCAGAAGATTAAACGAAATGCAGGTATCGCTGTCGCAGGTGCAGGGCTTCTCTTGATTACACATCTTCTCTTACCTACCGCTTTTACAGGGTTTGCCCTGGCATTTCAGACCTTACCAACAGCACTGCAGGAAGATTCCGCCTATCTGAAAGACACCATTCAAATTACAGAAATTCAACCCGGTAGTATTCAGATTGAACGAGGGAGCGATGTTAAGGTGACTGCCGAAGTAAGCGGACACTTCGATGCCCCTGTCTCGCTCTACTATCGCGTTGGAAGTGGTGATGAGGTGGCATCAACCGCTGAATGGCAGCCACTACCGATGTCCCGGACCCCCATTGATGCCGGGCGCGTCTCACAAACTTCTGATACGCTACTTCCATACAGCGCGACACTTAAAAATGTGGCACGTCCGCTTCAATATTATGTCTCTGTCAATGAGGTAGCATCGGCGCGGTATCAGGTGACAATCAGCAATGAGCCAATTGTCACACAGTTCCAGTATCGACTCAATTACCCAGCCTACACGCGACTGCAGCCCCAGACACTTCCGGTGGACATCGGAGACATTCAAGTGCTTTTTGGAACGGAAATTGTGTTCACTGGGAAGAGCAATAAACCGCTCCAGAAAGCATCTCTCGTCTTTGAAGCGTCAGGTAATGTTCCATTAGAAATTACGGAACATTTACAAGAGACTATTCAAGGATCTTTTATTGCGCAACAGAGTGAGAACTATCATATCCAAATTACTGACGTTGAGGGTTTCACAAATCGGGATCCGGTGAAGTATATGCTCACTGTGCTTGAAGATGCCGCACCTGAGGTTACTATTGTCGAGCCTGCACGGGATACCGTCTTGGATGATGCTATGCTGGTAGAACTGAAGGTAGAAGCCACAGATGATTATGGCATACAGGAACTTCAGTTGGTATATCGCGTTGAGAGTGAGGGGGCCGAGGAGATGAATGTCCCGTTGAAGCGTTGGGATTCAGCGGGTGCCGCTGTGCGCAGCTCGGTTTCTGTGACATACGAATGGGACGTGGATCGGATAGGCATTTTTCCGGGTGAAGTGCTTGCTTATTACGTCCAAGCATTGGATATTGATAACGTCTCAGGACCGAATATCGGGAAATCTCATACCTATACGCTCCGTTTCCCGTCCCTCTCCGAATTATACGACGCGATTGCTTCCGAACAAGAGGTTGAACAACAAGGACTTGAAGAGCTTGTTGACGAACAGGCGGATGCTACCGGTTTGGTTGACACGCTCCTTGATAAGATTAGGAAGAGCCAGGAGCTTACCCTCAACGATGAGAGCGTGATGCAGCAGGTGCTTGAGAATCAGAAACAGATTGAGGAAACAGCCAAGCAGCTGATCGAAGATATGAAGCAGACGGCGAAGGAGATGGAACAGGATCAGCTCTTTGATACTGAAACGATCGAGAAGTATCAGGAACTGCAAAATCTGATGGAGAAAGCACTTTCTGAAGAGCATAAAGAACTTTTGCGGAAACTTTCAGAAGCACTGGCGAAACAACAGATGAGCGAGCAAGAGCAGTCGATGACGGAAGCGAATCTCAGTCAAGAACAGTTTTTACAACAATTGGAACGCGCCAAATCGCTTTATGAACAGATCCTTCTCCAACAAAGACTTGAGGCTGCCGCCAAACAAGCAAAGGCTCTCGCTGAACAACAGAAGCAGCTGATGGATACGTTGGAGTCGGAGGCACACTCCGCAAATGATCTTGCGCAAAAGGAGGACAGAGTCGCAAGCGAATTTGAACATCTCAGCGAGGAGTTAGATGAACTCGGCACCGAGATGAAGGAAATGGCTCAAGACAGCGACAATGCTCCACCGCAAATAGAGCGACTTGCGGACGAAATCAAACGGCTCAATCAGTTTGCACACGACCAGAATTTGTCGGAAATGCTTGAGGCGACCAGTGAGCGTCTCCGAAGTGGACAGAACAGTGAGGCACTCGAATCCGGACGGGAAGCAGAACAGACACTCACAGAGGTCGCGCAAGGTTTGGATAACGCGCTCGCATTCATGGAAGGTGCGAACGCGAACGAAACGTTGACAGCACTGCAGGAAGCCGTTCAAAGTGGGTTGCATCTCTCGCATCTCCATGAAAAGGTTCTTACGGAAACCAATGACATTCTCATCGCTGGGCAAACGGATGCCTATATTCCGAATGAGATTGTGCGCTTGCAGCAACTCGCTGCTGATGAACTCGGTGCAGCGGAGAGCATTACCCAACTTTCCAGTAAGCTTTGGGAGTTAGGGAATCGCCAGATGGAAGTACCGCCTGAGGTTATATGGCATCTTAACGCCTCAAACGATGCGCTCTCGCGTGCTGCACGGGCGTTGGAGGATAGACAGCCGAACCTCGCACTGCCGATCCAAAGGACTGCACTCGCCGATCTCAATCAGGCTATCTTTGAACTGCTTGACGCGATGGCGCAGATGAACCAACGGATGGGTGCCAGCGGGTTTGAGAACATGATGGAGCAGCTGCAACAACTCGCCGAGAGTCAGGAGCAGCTCAACGAGATGGCGCAGAACCTGAACCAGCAGATGCGCGAACAGGGACGAACTCCCGGACTTGAACAGATGATGCAGCAACTCGCCGACCAACAGCAGCTTATTCGAGAGGCAGCCCAACGACTCGCCGAACGGGCAGAGCAGATGGCACAGATGCTCGGTAGTCTTGAAGATGTCGCTGAGGAGATGACAGAGGTTGAAAAATCACTTCGTCAGGGTGAACTCGACGAACAGGTGCTCGATAGACAATCGCAGATTTTGACGCGGATGCTCGACAGTCTAAAATCGCTGCAGAAACGGGATGTCGGTAAACAGCGTAAGGCGGAAGTCGCGGAAAATCCTGAGGCACCGGCACAGGAAGTTCCGCCTTTGCACCCTGAATTACTCGAAATCGTTCGGAAGTTAGAAACGACACCGCACGCAAAAGAGTTTGAGGACATTCCGTTCCAATACCGGGAGCAGCTGCGAAAGTATTTTAAAGCACTTTCCGAGAAGACGCAGTAAGTGGGTTTGTCCAAGATTGGGTTCTGTTGAAACAGCGTAGTGGAAGAATGCATGAACCGTAGAAATTTTTTGATTAGCAGAGGCTCCGCATTGGCAGGACTATTTCTCGCTGACGGCACCTCACGACTGGACGCGGACAGTCATGAAACTCATATTGACGAATACAGGACTTACGCAGCCTTCCTCGCTGGCGAGGTTTGAAACCTCGCCAGCGGCGTGTGGTAGTCGCTGTTCGTAAGAAAATTGCGTAAGTCCTAAAATATATAAACGAAAGGGAAAAATCAATGAAGACAGCGGTTAGTATTGTTGACGATGCGTTTTATATCAACGGAGAAATCACCTATCCGGGACGTTTCTACCAAGACCATAAAATAGAGGGATTACTTATCAATACCCGTATGGTTCAAGGCATCTTTGATGACCGGAATTCGGAAACTGTTCACCTGTGGGAATATCCAGATACCGGTGAATGGGACGCCGAACGCAATACTCGTGAATTTTTGGCGGCAATGCCGACGTGGCGCGCACACGGTGTGTTGGCATTTACCATCAATCTTCAAGGCGGTAGTCCGGAAGGCTACTCTAAAGCGCAACCGTGGCATAACTCCGGTATAGAAGCCGACGGTAGTCTCAATTCGGATTATCTATCGAGACTTGAACGCATCATTGACTTTGCTGATACGCTCGGTATGGTTGTCATTCTCGGTTATTTTTACTTTGGTCAGGACCATCGGCTGGCGGATGAAAGTGCTGTCAAGCGTGCCGTGGACAACGCAACCGGTTGGCTTTTCGACAAGGGATATACCAACGTTATCGTTGAAGTGAACAACGAATGCAATGTGAGATACTCACATGAAATTCTACAGCCGCAACGGGTACACGAGTTGATTGAACGCGTGAAGGCGACGACTCGTAATGGAAATAGACGCCTCGTCGGGACGAGTTACGGTGGTGGTAGGGTGCCTTTTGAAAACGTCGTCCGTTCCTCCGATTTCCTGCTTGTTCACGGAAATGGCGTGAGCGATCCGAACCGCATCATTGAGATGGTGCAACAGACGCGCGAGGTGCCGGGGTACCGTCCAATGCCGATTCTTTTTAACGAGGACGATCATTTCAATTTCAATAAGCCACTCAACAACTTCGTTGCTGCTGTCAGCCAATACGCCTCATGGGGTTACTTCGACCCCGGTGAAAACGACTATTGTAACGGTTACCAATCCGTGCCGGTGCAATGGCAAATCAACACACCGCGCAAACGCGCCTTTTTTGAGAAGGCTCGCGACATCACTAGCTTCAACTCTTGATAACATCAGGAACCGAGCCTAAAACGGCGTGGAAGGAATTCTACGTAAAGGATCGTCAATATTCAAAACCACCTGAACGAACCGCAAGGAAAATTTAAAAAAAGAAACGTAGTCCGTAATGAAATGGAGGACGGCTATACGGGCAGAAACGTCAAAATCCAATCCATCCTCAACGAACCGCAAGGAAAATTAGAAGAAGGAAAATTAAAAATATGCCACAAATTGATCCAATTTATTTTGCCATTGTTATTACTGTTGTCATTATGCTTGGGACGAGTGTCCGGATTCTTAAAGAATATGAGCGTGCTGTTATCTTCCGTCTCGGACGATTAACGGGCACCCGCGGTCCCGGTCTTGTGTTTATGATACCCTTCTGGATTGAACGGATGCAACGCATCAGTCTACGGGTTATCGTCAACGATGTCACCCCTCAAGATGTGATTACAAAGGACAACGTCTCCGTGAGCGTCAACGCAGTATTGACCTTCAGAGTGACCGAAGCCGATAGAGCAGTAATCGAGGTTGAAGACTTCGGTTTTGCCATCTCCCAAGTTGCACAGACAACGCTTCGTAGTGTGCTTGGACGTGCTGAGCTGGATGACCTACTTTCGGAACGTGAGAAGTTGAATCAGGATTTAGAAGAGATTATCAAGAAACATTGTGAACCGTGGGGTGTCGAAGTGCTTGCGATGGAGATTAAGCATGTGGATCTCCCTGTTGAGATGCAACGCGCGATGGCGAAACAGGCGGAAGCGGAACGGGAACGGCGTGCCAAGGTTACGCATGCCGAGGGTGAATTTGAGTCTGCCGAGGTTCTAACCAATGCTGCGGAAATCCTCAGTAGGATCCCGACCGCTGTCCAACTCCGATTCCTTCAAGCGTTGGTAGAAGTCAGCGCGGAGAAGAATTCGACTATGGTTTTCCCAATTCCGATAGATCTGTTGAGTCCGTTCATTGAAAAGATAAAAGGCGAGGACAAATAGTAGGATTGTCGAATCGTTGTTTCCTCAATACCCCCAATCTTCGTATGCAAGTGGTGCGCGGTTGAGCGTGTCTCTATATGTTCGCCATTGGGGTAGAAACTTGTCCATCAACGCATGGAATCGATCGCTATGCCCGCGCTCCAGAAGATGCACCATTTCATGTACTAAAATATAAACCAGACATGATTCGGGTTTCTTTGCGAGTTCGAGGTTGAGCCAGATACGTTTGGCATCAACGTTGCAGGACCCCCAGAGCGTTTTCATTTTCTTAATCCGTACTTCATTGATAGACACGTCCAGTTTAGGTTCCCATTTCTCAAGGAGTGGGGGTAGCTGCGACCGGAGATGCTGGCGATACCAACGGTGAAGCACTGATTCGCGTGTGTCCCGATGGGATCCTGGGCGCACACTCAGAGCGATCTTTGTGTTATTGGGGAGCCAGACCGTAGGTGGGGCATCTTGCTCTATGACATCGAGTCGGTAGCGTCTACCGGCAAAATAGTGGCTCTCGCCTGTCACAAATTCGCGTTGGGATTGCCGGTCTTGCTTTGTGAATGCGTCTTGTTGTCGCCGAATCCATCCGAGCCGTGAAATGACCGCCATCCGGACAGCGGTATCGTCAAAGGTCAGTGGTGCCGATGCGCGCACGCGACCGTTGGGTGGATGAACGGCGATATAGAAGTTCTTGATGTCCTTACGGACCACCTCTACAGCGATCCCTTGCACTTCAATATGTGAGCAACTGACTTTAGTATTCATCTTGGTTCTTCACGAGTTCAAATAGGGCATCAATGTCAACGGCGTTGTCACCGAGTTCTGTTAGCACAACCTTCTCAATAGCCCGACGGACTTCGCGTTCCTTGAGTGTGTGTCCGCGCCAATCGTCTCGCCGGACGCTGCGGATGGTCTCATCCAATGCGAGTGCAATCTCTGTCCTACGCGCCTTGTCATCTTCCTGCAACCCTGATACGCCAACTATATTGTCAAACAATGCTCGCTGTGCCTGAGAGTGGATCTCTGTGGGATATGCTCCGTGTGTCCCGGACTGACCGATTCTTTCAGCCAAGGCTAAAATCTCCGCCAAATACGCTTCGTATTCTATCGCTTCTTGTCTCCGTCGACGGATAAGTGCATCAAGCACCTCCGACATCTCCTCGTAATACTTCGGGTTTTCTGGGGTCTTCTCAACGATGACCTGCCGGACGTTATTTTCGATGATTTCTGCGGTTGCCGCTTCGCTGTTACGGACGCTTTCGGGGAGCTGATCGAGTGCCGCACTGCCCTGCTCAACGATCAATTCCACCAATGTCATATTTTCAAACGCCGAGAGGGTCTGGCTCTCCTCTGCCCGGATGTAGGTATCCAGCAGGTGCCGCATTGCAGGTTCGTACGCCTTTAAGTCGACATAATCGGCACTTGCGAGTTGGATCTCTTGACGAACCTTCTCGTAATATGCCACTTCTGTCTTGATTTTCTGTGCCTCAGTGTCGCAGTAGCCTGCCGCGTCCATCTCGTTTGCTAAATTTGCGTAAGCCCGCAGGAACGCCCGCGTCCGCTCATAGAGGGTTACACGCCGCTGTTTATTGGCTTCGAGCTCCGCATCGGTGCCGCAGAAGAAACGCCGATAGGCATCTTGATCGCGCGGTGGATCAACGGATTCGCAGAGTGCTTTAATCTGCTCGCGTGTCTCCTCTAACCGCTCTCTGCCCTGTTCAATTCTATCCTTCAATAAACCCGCTACGTCCTCTTTATCGTAATCAGCGAAGGCTTCGCCGGTGTAGTCTTTTATTGATTTTTCCAAGGATCGGAAGAGGTCCTTATAATCGATGACATAACCGTACTCCTTATCTTCACCGTCGAGACGGTTGATACGGCAGATGGCTTGGAACAACCCGTGATCTTGCATGTGCTTGTCGATATAGAGGTAGGTCGCTGACGGTGCATCGAATCCAGTGAGCAGCTTATCCACGACAATGAGGAGTTTCATCTGTCCGGGTTCATTGACGAAACGTCCCTTTACCTCTTGCTCAAAAAGTTCGACTTTTCTCGCGGCTTCATCTTCGGATTGGTTGAAGTGATCTGCGAGCATCTTTCGATAGATTTCATTTTTCAGGAGTCTTTCGGTGAGTCCCTCGCCCGTCTCCTCACCTTTGATAGCCTCTGGTGTCGGTCTGTAAGAGGTCACAATCGCGCACTTCCCCGCAAGTTCCGTCCGTTGAAAGAGTTCAAAGAGCCGACAGGCGGAGTAGATGCTATCGGAGACAAGCATTGCGTTGCCGCGTCCGCTTTTTAGGCGCGGGTATCGCTCCATGTCGAACTCAATATCGGCGACGATTTTGTTGAGTCGATCGGTAGAACTGAAGACTCTCCGCATGGTGCCCCACCGTTTTTTGAGCTGCGCCTTGGCAACATCGGTCAGTCCTTGGGTCTTGAGTTCAAAGAGGTGATCAAGTCTCCTCTGTGAGGTCACCTGTTGGTCGATGTCGCGTGCCTCGTAACGCAGGTCTAACACCACCTTATCCGAGACAGCCTCGTCGTATTTGTAGGTGTGGATGTATTGACCAAAGGTCTCAAGACTCCGCGGCTTATCGCTTTTCAGGAGTGGTGTGCCTGTGAACCCAATAAAAACGGCTTCGGGTAAGAGGGCCTTCATGGCTGTATGGAGTTTACCGGACTGTGTGCGGTGGCACTCATCAACAAAGACGAAAAATTCGCCACTCGGCTGGAAACCGTCGGCACGGTTCTGCTGGATGTCATCAATATAGGTCTCCACATCTCTGTCGCTTATCTCGCCGGACCTGCCGAATTTTTGGACTAACGAACAGATGAGCGGCTCCGTGGGATCACTCAACGATCGGACGAGATCGGCACCGTTCTTGGTGCGGTAGATGTCCTCTCCAACGCCGTTGAAAACCATTTCGATTTGTGCATCGAGTTCCGTGCGGTCGGTGATAATTAGGACGCGTGCGTTTGCTTTTTCACGAATCCATCTGGCAAGCCAGACCATTGTGAGGCTTTTGCCGCTGCCTTGGGTGTGCCAGATGATACCGCCCTCTCTGCGTTTGACGTGTGCTTGTGCTGCTTTTACGCCAAAGAACTGGTTGTGCCGACAGATCTTTTTAGTGCCTGCATCGAAGACGATGAAGTAGCGTAAGACTTCAAGCAATCGTGTCTTCTCGCAAAGCTGCCCCAATTCGGTGAGCAGGTCGGTAGTCTCTGTATCTATCCTTGCCTCCTTCCAACTCAGCCACTGTTTTTCCCGCGTCTCAATGACACCATAGCGTAGCCCTTCGGAGTCGCTTCCTGCTATCAGCAGTTGCACCGTCGTGAAGAACGGACGGATAAACGCCGGTTTCTGGTTGTCGAGGTTCTGACGGGTTCCTTCGGCGATGGATACGGTTGAACGTTTCAGTTCCAGCACACCGAGTGCGATACCGTTGACGTAAAGCACAATGTCGGGACGCTTGGTGTTCTTCCCGACGATGGTTACTTCTTCAGCGATGCTGAAGTCGTTGTTGAAGGGGTTCTCCCAGTCGATGAGCCAGACGGTGATATTTTGTTCGCTGGCACTCGGTTGGACTTTGACCCCGTAGCGCAATAGGTTGTAGACCTCACAGTTCGCGCCGTAGAGCGTCTGACTCCCAGCGAGTGTTGCCGCTTTGTTTAGCTCGAACAGTACCCTTGATATAATCTGGTCGCTGTGTCCTTGACGTTTCAACCAATCGGTGATCAGTGCTTTCTCAATGTTGCTGTTGTCCTGACGGTGATGCCAGTCACCGAGGTAGTTGTAACCGAGTTCCTCTTTAAAAAAGGCGATCACGTTTTTCTGTGTGCGTATTTCTTTCTGACCAATGGTATTCATGGTAGTGGTTGTCAGTTGTCGGTTATCGGTTGTCAATTAAGAGTCGGGAATCGGAGTTCCTTCGTACCAGTAATTGTCTGAATCAGGATTTACAGGATTTTAAGATTCTCAGGATTAGGGGCCCTTCCCACAATATAGGTGTATAGAAAGACTCTGGCTGCGACTCTGGCTGCGACTCTGGCTGCGTCTTATACTGTATTGTCTGATTTCAGATTCGCGAGTTCAGTCCTTCCTTTGTCTGTCAGCCGGTACTGCTGCCGTGGACTTGTGGGTTTCTCTGGCAGCGTGTATTCAATCATCTGATCATCTCAAAGATCTCGAATAATGTTGTAGAGATGACCGGTAGGCTTCTTCTGTCCTAATTACTGGGATAATTCGGACCTCCATATTGGACCATCGGTAAGCAAGCTTAGCACTTGTGACTACTCCCGCCACTGTCTTAAAATTCCCTGCAGCTCATCCGCAAGGGGGCGAATGTCGCTCTCTCTTTGATCCACTTCTAAGTGAGCAACGATTCGGCAGATCTCCGATGCCTCTCTACGTAAGTTTTCGGAGAGGCTCCGAAATTTGTTTTTGGCAATCTCTGACGGCGAATCGGATGCTGAACTATATATCGCATCCAACTGGTTCATTAAGTTAGACAGACCGGCACGTGTGTTTCCGAGTCGTCCGATTTCTACGTCAGGAATGTATTTTAACCGATCCCATACCCAACTTTCGGGAGCTCTACTACCGGGAAGAAATAGTATGGACACAGTACTTTTTGCAGCGTCTTGTATTTTAAGAGCGATTTCACCATCTCTTTGGTCACCATCGAGTATGAAAACAGTATTTTGAATCTGACCGAATTTTCTTAGCGTCTCAGCGTGCATTGGAAATTGGCTTGCCCCTGTATCTCGTCCAATGCGGATTGCTTCTCTGTTCATTCCCTCTTTTGGGAGTAAAAAGTCAAATATGCCTTCCAAGATACCTTCAGCAATTTCATCTTCACAGAGCAGCTTGAGCATCTCGCTGGAGCGTCCATAGAGTGCATTCTGAATTAAGTCGCGGTATGCCGGGCGCACAACAACCTCGCCTGATGCGTCGTCTCGGTCAAGAAAAATCCTGCCGTTGAGTGGGACCGAGTCGAGAACGACCGGACTGTGTGAAGTTACGATGATTTGAAGATCATTGCGTAAGGCAAGTTGCTGTAAGTGCAACATGAGTAGTTGTTGCACCCATGGATGCAGTCCAGCTTCCACTTCGTCAATCAGAACGAGTGCACCATTGAGTTGCGTGATTTCTTGTGACAGTCGAAGGATTGCGCGCTCGCCAGCTGCCATGTGTAGTTCAGAGTAAGTCGCACCACTTTCTTGGGCAGCAAATAGTAGGTTTTTGTTGCCACTGACCAGACTCACCACCTCTGAATATCTGAAAGGAAGCATCTGATGTGCAAATTCGATCTGTGATGCTGTTAAAGGTGTTTCTTCCGGTTCGGCTTTCAGACGCGACATGCTGAGAACACCGCGCACCTCAGACGGGTTCCTCAGATTGCTAAGCGTTCTGAGATAGACCTGTCGCTCCGGTTGACTGGCGTTTTTACGACCGAAGAAACTCCGATTCCACCCTTTGGCACGTCGCCATCGCATGGAGGCCTCGCCTTCAGGAGTCTGGTAATAGAAATCCATTGTGACCGTTTGCTGTATATCTTGGTGTCTACCGAGTTTAGGACGATAATCGGGAAAGAGTGTGGACGGGACAAATTCCTTAACCCCGGCACCCGGTACCTTATAAGCACACGCTACGGCAAAAAGAACCGTTGACTTGCCAGTCGTATTTCCACCAGCAACGACACTTACTGGGTAATCAAATGGTACTCTTAAGTTATTGAATCCACGGATACCATCTAAGCGGATTGCCGACAGAAAATGCGGTAGATGCGGTTTCTTGCCTTGCAAACTGCTCCAAAATCCTTCCAAACGCCTCTCAATCATGAATTACAGCCTCAGGTTCCTTAACACTGCTATTGTCCCAGTACTCTTTGAATGTTCTCCCCCAGATAATCTACAATTTCTTGTCGGTTTGCTTCGAGATTAGAGAATTGCACGGGGCACACATCGTCGAAACGAGCAACCACTTGACGATTCGCAATTTCTCTATCTTGGAAGATTCCCAAGGGACGAAACGGGATGTTCCACTGCGTAATCTTTTGTAATTTGATTGTGGCATCACGGATTCTATCATTATTCGCAAGGGCATATACAAAAAGCGGTTCAGCCATTCCATTGATTCGACAATCTACTGTGTATCTTTTTGCTTGATCATGCTCTGGATCGTTCCAGTCGAAAGTCCTATCTGCTTCTGGAACAACTTCATGGAACAGTGTTTCAAAATCTGCTATAAATGTCGATTGTGTGTGTTCTTTTGACAAGCACAACACGTCCCCCATTTTCACAAGTGCTTGGGCAAAAGCGTATAACGCATCACCGAAGCGCGCGTCTTTGACTTCAAGAATTAATTCTCCAAAACGATCTTCAACTTTAAACGTAGACAGAGCATTTGAAATAATTTTTTCGCGTGTACCGCTAAATAATTTCCTCTCATCAATATCGTAGGTAAGGTGCATATAGGTATGCCCTCCGTCTGAGAGTAACCAACGTCCCTGTTCTTTTTTTAGAACAATGGCTATGTGATCACCGTCGTCAAATCGAAAAGGGGTAAACACGCGAAAACGGTCTCTGCCATCAGGTAAAACCCGAACCTTTGCCGAGACTTTATGAATAAAGTCTTGTTCTATAGATTTTATCGACATTGCTTAGCCCTCCTCCTGCATTCCTAACCGCACCGCGTATTGTCTGAATCACGGATTATCGCGGATTTCACAGATTTCGCGGATTTTTAAGAACATTCCCATTTGTAGTGGCGCAATTCATTTGGCAGTACAACTCCTTGACGATGAGTGCCAACTCATTGCCAAATCTTATCGTATGCAAATTTTGAAATCCCCTCCAGTCTAAAGACTGGAGATTCCTTAACGCGTGGTTGTTATATGTCACGTTGTAATGATAATTAATTTATTACCTTGCCAATTATACAGTTGTGTTTTGCAGTTTCCTGCGTTAAATTTTCAGAAGATCTATCAAATATTCTATATATTTCCATATTTTGTTTGTGTTAATTATTGTTAATGACAACAAAACTGGTATAGTCAGAGTTGTTATCCATATAAGCATATCTTTATACCTTATTCGTCTTACTAATTTATCCAAAAATATTTCACATTCCTTTTGTGTTCCTTTTTTTATTGTTATACACTCGAATTTAATATCGTCATCAGCAGACGGGTGAAACCGAACTCTATTCCTCAGCAGGGCAAATAACGCTTGTACAGCATAATTTGTTCCTTTTTGACCGACAGGATCAGTACATGTAGTTGTGAATCCCACGATAGAACTTATATTAATGATAATTATTCTATCATCCATAACCTTAACTTTATGAAATTTGTTTAAGAAACTCATTTTAGATTTCCTTGTTGACTATTTTTTTATGTTAGAATTGATTTTAATGCAAGCCTAAAAACATCTCAAGTAAATAGCAGCTGTTGATGTATCACAGTTTGAAGTGCTACCGTTTGTTCAGACAAAAAACGCGACAAACACCAACTCTTCCTAATCCGCGTTAATCCGTGTCATCCGCGCCAATCCGCGATTCAGACAACCGCACCCGCCCTGTGAGGAGTTGCTGCATCATGCCTTGCTTGATGGCGCAGGTTTTGTCCCGACGCTGTTCCAATGCGGTAATTTCGGCATCCATGTCTGAGAAGACATGGACGATTGCATTCTGTTCTGGGACACTTGGCACGAGGAAAGAAAAATTAGCCATATCACGAGCATATAAATGATAGACTGTTGTTCCCGATACGAGCTGCATCACCTGATTATGGTTCATCCTGATTGCATACGCGAGGAATGTCCCGTTGAGAACATCTGCTGGAACACGAATCACCAGAATATCTCCCCCAAGGATAACATCAGAGGCAGATATGCAACTTGCTGTCGCAAGGCCATTAGGAGTTACATCCGATCCGGGCATCAGTACATCGTTGCAGAGAGAAAGAAAAAATTTTCCATCTCGATCGGTCCCATGTAAAACTTCGGTGATACGTTCCGCATAGGCTGTGAACAATTCTCCATAATGGATACATCGCCTTTTTCCGTTAAGGGATAAATCTGTTTTTGACAGACCTGAGCCTTTAAAAAACGATGCAATTTCCCCTAACCGCTTTGTCTTCCACGCCCCACTGAACCCGGGCAGGCGCGTCCTACCGGTCAACAGTTGCTGCATGGTGGCTTGTTTAATCACTTGCTTCTTGGCGATGAGTGCGTCCAAGGCGTTGATTAATCCATCCACATCTGATAATGCCTCGGCAATAGCGCGTTGTTCTGGGAGTGGAGGAAGCGCAACAGTAATAGTCCTAAAGACATCCACTCCGACGAGGTTCTTTATCGCGCCGCCTTGGGTGCTGTCGATGATCCTAATCTGGAATTCGTTCCATGCAAACAGGATATAGAAGTACCGGTCGTAAACGACTTCGTCATTGGTCCTAAGCTTCAGCAGTGCCTGATTTATCACTCCTTGTGGTGCATCAGGAGGTATTTGAAAGATTCGACCTATTGTCCCAGAGCAGCTAATTATAAAATCACCAGGCGAAACGCTGAATCTGTGCATTTCAGCGTATTTAGACTGATCAATAAAGTAGGAACCCATTTCGGAGTTCTTGTAAATGGCGTTCTGCTGCTCATAGACTTTGAATCCAGAAGTAACGAAAATGTCTTTCTTGAGCATACCTCCAAATGGTCCCCGAATAATTCCCTGCGGTATGCATATATCAGCCAACTGTCTAATATGCCAGTATTCGGGAATTACACCCAGGTCCGTTTGTTTGTATCCAGATGGGACAACTGAACTATCAATACTGTGTAGCAACTCTTGCTTGGTCGGAACCGATTTCATACCGAATCAACCCCCATCTTCCGCAGATGCGCCTCTACCTTCGCACTAAATGTGTCCACATCGCGCGTCAGATCCGGCAATGGCTGTGCATAGCGTTCCTCCAGTTCTTTCACACGTTCCGTCAGGGTTTGGATGACTCGCTGGATTTCACTTTCAATCGCTGATTGGATGCTGGCGCACCATTTATCTTCAACGACGAGAGTCTTGATTTCCGTTTCGGTGAGCGTGGCGTAGCGCGCCAACACCCGTTGGTCTAATTCGATTTGCTCATTTTTTACAGCTCTCTCCGCTTTGGATTTTGCATCAAATAACGAGAGACAGTGCTCAAGGGCATCGCATTCGGCCATGATGTTTCGCTCTGGCCCGCGGAGCATCAACAACTGCGGTTTGAGGGAATTCAAGCATGCCTTGACACTGCTGGCGGTGATATTCCCACTGTCGTTGACAGCATCGGTGAGCAATCCGTCCTCACCGGTGTGTTCCTCAATGTATTCCTCTAACGCACTCGCAGCGGTCACTTGCTTTGCCGTCAACACCTCAATAGCTTCCTGTAGACCGGGGAAATAGCGCGCGACAATCAACGCTGGTGGGATCAGGTCCATCTTGTATTTGTTCTTTTTGATGACGAGGTCGGGTGTCTCCTTAACTTTCGCCTGTTTATCCTCAATGATACCGCGCGGTTTTGCGGCTGCAACCCATCCGTCCGCAGCGACGAGATAAACGTCGTCCTGCATCGTCTCGTTCCAGTAGTCTATGAGTTTCTGGTAGGCATCGTAAGGCTCGAGCAGTGGTAGAGGAGTGAACCGTTCCAATAGGTCTTCCGACAGCGTGTGGATGACTTCTCTCGGAAGTGTGCCGATTCCGATACGCAACATAAAGTCTTGGTGTGCTGTGCGCCACTCCTCAAAGACTGCGGAGACCTGCTGTTGATAAATGTTGAATTCGGGATGTGTGAGGATAGTCGTTTTCACTTGCTGTGTTTCGACGAGTGGGTCGCTATATCCAGGTCTACCGTTGGCTTTAAATAGGGCGTTGCGGAGTGTAGGAAAGACGGTCCAATAGTTGTTGAGTGCGTCAATATCTGTGTCAGGGATACCACCGTTGAGGTGTGCATCCAAGTCGTGTAAATCCTCGGGTTCACTCACATTAACATAGCGCGGGATGTTCAGATTATAGGCGTTGGCAGGATCGGCGATTTCAGAGATTGGCACCATACGGGAATAGCGTGGCAGTTCTGCATAAGCATTGAAAACCGAGACAATTTTGTGAATGTCTTGGGCGCGGAGCCGGTTTTTGTTGCCATCCTTGAGGAACCCCTTGCTGGCATCTATCATGAAGATACCACTGCGGACGTGAGCGTTCTCTTTGTCAATAACGATAATACAGGCAGGGATACCGGTGCCGTAGAAGAGATTGGCGGGTAAGCCGATGATGCCTTTGATGTAACGGCGTTGGATGAGATTCTGGCGGATGTCTGCCTCTTTGTTGCCACGGAAGAGGACCCCGTGTGGCAAGATAATCGCTCCCTTGCCTGTACTTTTCAGAGACGCGATGAAGTGGAGTAGGAAGGCGTAATCACCGTTTTTTGCGGGTGGCGCACCGTAGTGTTTAAAACGTTCATATTCGTCGTGATCGGGATTCAGCCCTGTTGTCCACGCCTTGTCAGAGAAAGGTGGATTGGCAACAGCAAAGTCGAAGGTCTTTAGGTTGTTTAGGGTATCTTTGAAATGCGGATCCGCCAACGTGTTGCCGTGCCTGAGTTCTGCGGTTTCATCGCCGTGAAGGATCATGTTCATCTTCGCCAATGCGTGCGTCGCGTTGTCCTTTTCCTGTCCGAAGACGCTCATACCGTCTGGAGACTCGTCAGTTGCTCTAAGCAGTAGGGAACCGGAGCCGCACGTAGGGTCGTAAAGTGTATCTGATCGACGGGTATTTTGACCGATACCGATGACTTTCGCCATGACGCGAGAGACTTCCGCCGGGGTATAGAATTGTCCCTTGCTCTTGCCGGATTCGGTAGCAAAATGGCGCATGAGATACTCGTAAGCGTCGCCTAAGAGATCATCGCCCTCGGCTCGGTTCATTCGGAGGTCCAGTCGCTCAAAGATGCCGATAAGTCGGGTGATCCGATCCACCATCTCCCTGCCTCTGCCGAGTTTGCTTTCGTCGTTGAAATCTGCGAGATCGATGACCCCTTTCAGGTCATTTGTCTCAGCGAGTTTGCCGATAATCTTGTTCACCTTATCCCCGATCTCAATATTGTCCTTGAGTTTCACCATATCAGCGAACTTGCCGCCATCGGGGACTTCAATCAGTGAACCGATAGAGCTTTCGGCTTTATCGGAGATGTATTTCACGAAGAGCAGCGTCAGGATGTAGTCTTTGTACTGTGAAGCATCCATCCCACCGCGGAGTTCGTCGCAGCTTTGCCACAGCGAAGCATAGAGTTGTGATTTTTTTATCGCCATATTTATAGTAGATTTTACAGAACCGCTCTGGTTTTTCAGTTTGCAGATGCGGATTTAGTCTTTGTTAGCATGACGTATAGCCTGTCCAGCGACTACACAGAGTCCACCGATAACCACTGCCAATGTAAAAAAAGCTACCCATTCCATCACAAGTCCTCCCTACGAGGCTGCAGCTCTTGGAAACAGATGAGACGTTTTTTCACCGAGTTAGGTTCGCGTGAAAATTCATAGAAAAATATTAAAAGGTTTCAACATTGCGCGTCAAACAAAGTTATGGTAAAGTTGACACTTATTTGGTGATTACAGGAAGGCGAGGATGCTAGCGGAAACACCCAAGCAAAAACACCCTCGCCAGCGTCGATGAGCGTTTCCTTACCAATCCTCATCAAAAAACGGTGTGCTGGGGTAGCTGTAGACGTTGCCTTCATAGTTGCGGAGTTGGATTTCATCGTCATCAAAGGCGACGATTGGGTCAGGAATTAGCGCGATTTTTCCGCCGCCACCGGGGGCATCAACGACATAATGCGGCACACCAAGCCCAGATATGTGACCACGCAACGCAGCGACAATGTCTAAACCTGTCTGGACGGCTGTCCGGAAATGATCGGTGCCGACGATGAGATCGGCTTGATAGATATAATAAGGCTTAACCCGAATCCGCAACAGTCCCTTCATCAGTTCCACCATCACATCGGGATCGTCGTTCACGCCTTTCAGGAGGACTGTCTGATTACCGAGCGGTATACCTGCATCTGCCAGCATACCACACGCCTTTTCTGTTTCAGGTGTGATTTCGCGTGGATGGTTGAAATGGGTGTTGATATAGAAAGGGTGGTGCCGTTTTAAGATCGCACACAACTCTGGCGTGATGCGTTGGGGCAACGTTACCGGCACGCGCGAACCGATCCGAATGATTTCTAAGTGTTCAATTGCCCGCAAGCCACCGACAATCGTCTCGATTTTTTTATCGGTCAGCATGAGGGGATCGCCCCCGGAAATAATGACATCACGAATCTCTGGGTGTGCCTGAATGTATGCAAGCCCCGTTTCAATGTTGTTATCGGAGATTGAGTGTGGGTCGCCGACTTTCCGCTTACGGGTGCAGAAACGGCAGTAGATTGGGCACATATAGTTGACATAAAAGAGTGCCCGGTCAGGGTATCGGTGTGTGACGTTCGGTACTTTGCTATCGTCTTCTTCGTGGAGTGGGTCCTCTACACCCGTACTCATCAGTTCCTTGGGGTCTGGAACGACCTGTTTCCAAATCGCGTCACCCGGCTTTTCTATGAGGCTGAGATAATACGGGTTAATACGAATCGGAAACTCTTCGTGAATGCGCCGCATCTCATCCACATCAACATCGAATACGGCGGCGAGTTTTTCTGGTGTGTTGACAGTATCTCTAACAAGTTGTTTCCATTCTTCCATTGATTATGTCCATCCTTTCCAAATTTCCGCTGTTACGCGTGGTGCTCCGTAGGCGCGGCGCAGCATAAGAGGCTCGTGAGCACCGCTGTGTTTTATAGTAAAGTCCGTCAACCATAGGGCGAGGATACAATCCTCGCCAGCGGTGGTGAGGGGTCTTTGTTTGCCAAATGTTAACTTATTTTCAGGCTTTACTATAAGACTGTGGTGCGCCGAATTGATGAATGTGCTACGGTGCTGGCGTATAGTTCTCAATCGTTACCTTGTTCATAACATCGCGTTCGCGTAGTGCGTCTACGACATCTATTCCTTCGATAACCTTTCCGAACGTGGTGTAGCTGCCGTTTAGATGCGTATAAGGTGTTGTATCTGAACTGATACAGATATAGAATTGGCTTCCAGCGGAGTCAGGGTTCTGTGTCCGTGCCATCGCGACCACGCCTTTTTCATGTTTCGGCATTTTTTCGAGGAGGTCTGGGTCTTGGAATTCACCCGGAATTGTCCATCCGGGTCCACCTCTACCTGTTCCCTGTGGGTCGCCCCCTTGGATAACAAAACCAGGGACATACCGATGGAAAATCACGCCATCGTAGTACCCGGCTTCGATCAACCGAGCGAAGTTTGCAACCGTTGCTGGAGCGGCTTCTGGGTAAAGTTCAATAATAATGTTTCCTTTTTCTGTTTCAATCGTTACATAAGGTAATTGATCCGTATTGCATGAGACGAGTGCCGCGAAAAACGCGCCTAATAAACTAAATCGCATAGTTTTTAATGTGAAAGTCTGGGAGTTTTCACGAATTCCTTTTTTGGTTTATCTTAAATGCCGCAAGGTTTACGCGACATTTATTGTGTTCAGGCATTCTGTTCAGAAAATTACCAACGTAAGCCTTATCTGGGTTATATCAGAAATCTCCGATGAGTACCCACATTCATATTATATAAATGCATCAATGACGCTCGTCGGTAAAAGCAAAAGTTGGTATACATTATACACACATTTGTGCGTGAAGTCAAGCAAAATTTTGAAGTCACTCTTTTTCAGGTTCCTGCTTCGGTTTTCTGTAAACCCCGCGTTTTTTGAAGAAGAATAACACGATCTGCTTCTGATAGCAGATCGATTCGCCTTGACGCTGCAAAGTTGGACATGGTACCCTATTAATGAGGAGGTGGTTGCAGTGCAAAACATCTCAACGGAAAATCAGAAGACGCGCGAACTATTTGCGACGCTGAAGTTACTGTCGCCCGGTACTTATCTGCGGGAAGGTATTGATTATATCATCCAAGCCAAAACTGGGGGGCTCATCGTCATTGGTGATACGGCAGAGATTCTGGACTTGACAGAAGGTGGCTTCCGGATTAACTGCCCATATACACCGACACGCTTATATGAGTTGTCAAAAATGGATGGAGCGATTATCCTTTCTGAAGATATAAAACGCATTGTGCGTGCCAATGTGACGCTCAGGATAAGTCCGTCTACCCCTTCAAGTGAAACCGGGCTTCGCCATCGCTCGGCGGATAAATTCGCGAGAGAGACTAAGCATATCGTGCTTGCTGTATCTCAGAGTCGGAATACCCTCACCTTGTATCTCAAAAATCAGCACTATATGTTCCGAGAACGTCCCACATTGCTTTCCGGAGCGAACCAAACGATGCTTGCGCTTACGCAGTACCTCAAAGCACTAAAAAACGCTGTCACGCTTCTCAACTGGGCAGAATTAAATGGAAATGTCTCCTTGGTGGATGTCGTCACTGCTATCCAGTTGTGTGAGCGGGTGCGTCGCGCTGAACAGGAATTACACCGCTACAGAATCGAATTGGGGACGCAAGGGCAATCGCTGCAACATATTCCTGAACTCACCACTGAAATTGAGAGCGGTTTTCTGATTACCAAAGATTACCATCACGAAAGTCAGCACGGCGAATCTGAGGCATTTGAAAAAATTCTGGCACTTGACGCGGACAGTCTCGCGCGTCAGCATAATATTAGTGAGGCTTTAGGGTATCCGAGTGATATTGGGAACACTTTCGATGATCTCAAACCACGCGGCTACCGGATGCTGAGTCAGGTGCCTTGTATTCCATTCGATACTATTGAAAACATCGTTCACAGATTCAAAACGTTGGATGGCATCTACACAGCTGCTGTTGGTGAACTTCAGGCAGTTGATGGGGTAGGAAAGGCGAGGGCATCGACTATTAAGGATGCCCTCGCACAAATGAAAACAACGACTACGCAACCCCACGTCCTTGATTTGTCTATATTGAATACTGAAAAGAGAAATGTCCCCTTAGAAGATTGTGTCTTTGTTAACTAAGATAAATTTTAGAGTTACTTGAACATTATGACTGGTGAGTTTGTAGTTTGTAAGCACCCACATGGGGTGCCCCTACAAGAGAAAGATGTAGGGTAGGAAAACCGAAGACCTATCCCTACAAGTTGAGTGGTCTAATAGAGAGAGAAAAAATAAAACTTAAACGAGAACCCTATACACATAGGACTTACGCAATTTGCTGATGAATACCCATGGCACGCACGCCGCTGGCGAGGTTTAAAACCTCACCAGCAAAGGGTGCTGCGTAAGTCCTGACACAAAAACATGTAATAAGGAGTCAGAAAATGAAATGGTTCGTCGCTTTATCGCGGAAGAACAACATCGCCCTGAGTTTATTCATCGGGTTGATTCTCGCTTCGCTGGGTTTAGCAGGATGTGGCGGGAAACTCGGAAAGATTGAAACATCAACGGTTGACACGGCAATTGTGAACGCGGAGGCAGCCATTGCAGCGGCACAAGACGCTGATGCTCCCTCGCTTGCGTCTGATCTGTTTGAATCCGCAAAAACCAACCTTGAAGCCGCGAAAACGGCTCTTACTGAGAAAAGAGGGGACGATGCCCTCCGTCTCGCATATCAAGCGACTGTTGAAGCGAGACTCGCACAAATGAATTCCGCTAACGTTACAATGAACTCAGAATTGAACGCCTCTATACTTCAGAAGGAGGCTGAGGCGAAAGACCTCCGCCATTCGCTCCGTCATAAAGAGACGGAACTCGCAGGCGTTCAGTCTGAGATTCAGGACATTCAGAAAGAGGAAAAGCAGCTGAAACAAGCGGTTCACGACCTACAGAACGAGAACCGTGAATTGGGCAATACACGGGCAGCCTACGGGAAACAGGTGGCGCAGCTCTCTGAAACTTTAGCAGAAATTCAGGCACGCGCGCAACGGGCAGAAACCGAGATTCGCAATTACGGTAGAGAGGTCGCTTCACTCCGTCGAAAACTTGAAGTCGCTGACAGAAGGGTGAAAGAAGAGGGGTATCAGAAACGAGCGGTTGTCGCTGAGATAGATACCCTGAGAAGGCAACTCCGTGAACAAGCGCAAATCTATACCGAGAAACTCGCTGAAGCAAGTCAGGCGAGTTCGGATACGGAGCATGCGAAATATCTCAAGCAGAAGGCAGCAGAGGCGCGCGCCTATGTTGACAGTCAACCAGCACTTCACCCTACCAAAACAGGGCGGACTTCTCTCTCTGAAGCACAGATCGCAACGGGTAAAACTGCCCTCGGTAATTGGGCACGGGCGTGGCATGCGAAAAACCTCAGTGCCCATCTTGCGTACTATGAACCGAGTCTTATTGCCGATAAAGTCGTGATTCGCGAGAGTAAAGAGCAGCGGAGCAAAATCGATCTGCAACAACTGGAATCCGAACTCCATCAAATGAGTACTGGTGCTTGGAGCAAAGCGAAAACGGACACTGAGGTTGAGGGAGAAAACGTCATCGGTATCCACCGATTGACCCAGTTGGCTACTCCGGCAGACGAAAATACTGCGGCACTCTACAACATTTGGATTCGCGAAATCTGGATGCATCAAGTCGGTAATGACTGGAAAATTCATCATGAAATCTGGCAGATCTATGAAAACGTGCCGAATTTCTAAGTGCCTATCTCAACTAAGAACGGAGGTTAAATTGTGAACGACGCACAAAATCGGCAAGACAGCCAAGATAAATTCACTATGTCACGGAATCTGATTTGGGGTGGTGCTATTGTAGCAATTGTTATCGCTTTTGCTTTATTCCTTGTGATCTTTATGAGTTCCAGTGAGACACCTGCCGCCTTTATGGCAAAATGGAAAAATGCGCTCGAATCTGGGGATCTTAAGAGGTATGAATCGCTTTGGATAAAAAGTGCGCGGCAGCGTCCTAATTCTGGCTATCAATATACAGCGAAACTCCTTACGGATAACGTAAATTTTGAGGTTAACCTTGGAGATGCCAGGCAACCCTATCGAGTGCCCCGTTATGCAAATCGTTTCCGAATCGAGGCGATTCCGCTCACTGTCACTTATCCTGGCGAAGTGCAAAAGCAGTTCCGAAATCTCGTTATTGAAAAGAGAGGTCTCATTCAACAGCGATGGAAAATTGTTATGGATGAAACAGTTGGCAGTGAGTTAACCGCTACACTGTCAACGCCTGCGCCCACGCAACAGACTGGAATTGTGGAACAACCAAACAGCCCTGTGGCACCTTTGGTCATCGCATGGAAAAACGCGTTAGAGACCCAAAATGTAAAGAACTATACTGACTTGTGGGATAAATCCTCCCGAAAACGGCGAGCCGCAAGTTTTGGGCGCGCCACAGAAATGATGTCGCAAACCCATATTATAGATATCACGGGTGCTACCTATACGGCTGTTCCAGGGCATAAAAATCGCCACGTTGTTGATCACATTCACGTAACTTTACAAAGTGGCGATGAGGTTCTTGAGACACACATTCGCACACTTACTATTGAGAAAAAGGGGTTTTTCAGACGAAAATGGAAAATCATTAACGATGAGATCGGTGTGGTATCTGATGCTATCGCATACCTGCCAGACGAATCAGGGGCAGATACTGTCTCTGGTGAAGAGTCCGGTGGTGCTTTCGATGGGAACGCTCCGCTGGACACGCAGCTCAAGGTGCGACAGGTCTTAGGGAAATGGCAGGCGGCTTGGGAAGACAAGGATCTGAAAACCTATATGTCCATCTATTCGGAAAGGTCCCGAATTACCCGTGTCAGCGTGCGTGGTGGCAAGGAAACTAAGCGTCATCTCTCAAAAGTGCAGCTTCACGAACAGATGAAGAAACTGAACAGGATGTACGCTGAAATTCAAGTGTCTATCTCCAATTTACAGGTTAACGGGGATCGAGCAGTGGCGGATGTCAAGTTCTTACAAAAATTCACTGGCACACCAGCGAGCGGTAGCCGTCCTGCTTACTCTGACTATGGCACGAAAAAACTGAATCTCATGGTGGATCCGGCAGATGGACATTGGCGAATTTACTCCGAGACATGGAGTCGCTATGAAGATGTCCCGGATTTCCCGAAGATGTAATTGCCGTTGTCGGTTATCGGGCATCGGTTATCAGGACTGACAACCGATAACTTTAACCATCAACTCGTCTACAGATACTTTTGCTAAGGCACGAGTTGATGGTTAAAACTCATAAAAAAATGCACACTGAGTACCGAACCAAACGTAAAATTGAGTTCGCCGATACCGATATGGCGGGGATTGTCCATTTTACACGGTTTTTTGTCTTTATGGAGACTGCGGAGCACGAGTTCCTCCGTAGTTTAGGCACGAGCGTTGCGACGGAATGGAATGGCGATAAAATCGGGTGGCCCCGGCTCGCTGCTTCTTGTGAATACCTAAGCCCGCTTCGGTTTGAAGATGAGGTGGATATTCATCTTCTCATCTCCAAAAAAGGGACGAAATCGCTCACCTACCAGTTTCATTTTACACATCAGGGAGAGGACATCGCACGTGGACAAATCACGACGGTCTGTTGTATAACAAATCCCGGTGAAAAGCTGCGTGCAATTCCTATCCCCGATTTCATTGCCAATCAGATACACACTTCATCGTAGAAGATCTTTCCAATCCCGCCTCACAGAGGATTACAGAAATCATGCGCCAATCCCCTACCAACTCATCTTTGCTTCAAGTATCCAATCTCTCTAAAGACTACGGTTCGGTTGAGGTCTTACGAGATGTTTCATTTAGTTTTACGGATGGTGTGTCCGTCGCTATCACCGGTCCCTCCGGCTCCGGTAAAAGTACCCTTTTACACATCATCGGCACTTTAGAGCAACCGACTAACGGACAGGTTAGGATTAACAATACGGACCCGTTTGCCCTCTCCGAACCTGAACTGGCACGATATCGAAATTCCGTGATCGGATTTGTGTTTCAGGACAATCATTTGCTCCCACAATATTCTGTGCTTGAGAATGTGCTCGTGCCTACATTCGCCTTTAAACAGCAGCCTGACGCAAACGAACGAGCGCATGAACTCCTAAACCGGGTCGGGCTTACGGATCGGATATCGCACCGCCCTGGTGAACTTTCGGGTGGCGAACGGCAGCGCGTTGCGATCGCGCGTGCGCTTATTAACCAACCGAATATTCTCCTCTGCGATGAGCCGACAGGCAACCTTGATACTGCTACGACCAAAACTATCGCCAATCTGCTCTTTGAACTGCATCAAGCGGAAAAAAACGTGTTGATTGTCGTCACACACAATCTTACGTTCGCCTCGCGTTTTCAGCAACACCTCCAACTCACAGACGGTGCTTGCACAGTAGATTCGGAGGAATAGTTATCGGTCTTAACCATCAACTCGTGCGTTGGCGAAAGTATCGGTAGGCGAGTTGATGGTTAAAGTCTTCGGTTCTCGGTGTAGAGGCATCCCTTGTGGATGCCCTTCGTTCGCAATCGCCACAAGTCTTAACTGATGACTGATAACCGATAACTGACAACTGACATGCGTAGATTTTTTGGGAGTTCATTCAAATACTTTTGGCAGATACACCTTACCGTTGCACTCTGTACGGCTGTGGCGACAGGTGTACTTGCTGGCGCGTTAATTGTTGGCGATTCTGTGCGTGGGAGCCTACGGAGCCTCACAACTGAACGACTTGGCACCATCCAACATGCCCTCCTCGCAGATCACTTTTTTCAGCCCAACCTATTGGAACGACAGGATAAGGTGCCAGCGGTTTTACTGAATGGGACAATCGTTGCGCCGCAAACACAGACGCGAGCATCGAAAGTAAATATCCTCGGCGTAACGGAAAATTTCTTTACATTTTGGGACGCGGAGACTGCACCAAACCTAAACAAAGCAGCTGGGCAACCCTTCAATGCAATTGTCATTAACGAGGCACTCCAAAGGGAAGTGAACGTCCAAGTCGGCGATACGCTGCTCGTGAATATCCCGCAGATAGCGGACATCCATCCAGAATTCATCCTCGGCGAGCGCGATGCGTCCGAGGCTATCCAAAGCCTTCGCTTGATTGTCAGCGACATTGTTCCTTCCGAAAACGTTGGTAGATTCAGCCTACGTGCGCATCAAAGCCTTCCGCTGAATGCCTTTATTGCACTTCCGGTTTTACAAAAAGTACTTGGACAGGAACATAAAATAAACGCGCTGTTTACAAAAGAGACGACTCCGATTTCACCTGAGGAGCTTGCATTGACGCTTGAAGCACTCGGATTGCGTATTCAAGCACATGAAACCCATTTCGATCTCCAAAGTCAAGAGTATCTCCTTAAGCCGATCTTTTCAGAGACTGCGTTGACGGTTGCAGCGAGGCACCACATTCCGACCTTCCCAACGCTCACCTATCTCGCGAATACGATTTCTGCGAACGGCAAAACTGTTCCATACTCTACAATTATTGCGCTTCCGACTGATGGCGGAACGTTTGCGGAACTTCTTGAGCAACATATAACTGAAGCAGATGGCCTCGCGTATGGAGAGGCATATCAGCAAGAAGTCGAGAAACTCAAATCTGAAATCTCTGAAGAACGTAAAGAACTGGAAAAAGAAATAGACAGAATAACGAAAGAGGTGGATGCATTAGGAGAAACGGGGTCAAAACTGGGCAGAACAGAATACGAGCAAAGACTCAACGAAGCTTCTATTGATTTGGCTGAAGTTAAAAGCGCACTTGATGCGTTGCATGATCGCAGCGAACTGGATGAAATTGTTCTAAACGCATGGACGGCAGCAGACCTTGGGGTGAAAATCGGCGATAGAATCAATATCACATACTATCGTGTTGGAATAGATGAAGCGTACATCACAGAGACAGCATCTTTCCTTCTGAAGGGAATCCTGCCAATTGAAGGCATCGCTACGGATAGGGGTATCATCCCCACCTTTCCCGGCATCCATGATACTGCCGATATGTCCGAATGGGAATCGCCTTTTCCAATTGATTATGCCATCATTCGCGACAAGGACGAGGCGTATTGGGATGAATACGGTGCGACACCGAAAGCGTTTATCTCGCTGGAGACCGGTAAGCAATTGTGGCAGAACCGATTTGGGGACCTCACAAGTATTCGGATGACCGCCGCACCGGACACAGACATTCATGAGACACGCACCCTTTTTGAAACCGAGTTCTTCAAAGAAATTCAGCCAGAGGCGGTTGGATTTCAATTCTTATCGCTGCAAGCGGATGGGCTTCAAGCCTCTGCAGGGGCAACAGATTTCGGGATGCTCTTTGGCAGCCTGAGTGCTTTTATCATTATCGCTGTTGCCTTATTGGTAGGAATGCTTTTCCGTATCGGTGTAGAGCAGAGATCGCGTGAAATCGGTATCTTGCAAGCCATTGGTTACCCGCTTGTCAAGGTCCGTCGTCGTTTTCTTTATGAGGGAGGCATCATCGCTGGTATCGGTAGTCTGATAGGGTGTCTGCTGGCTGTAGGTTACGCACAACTGATGATATTTGGGTTACAAACGTGGTGGCTGCCTGCCATCGGCACGCCGTTTATGGAACTTCACGCCAGTCCGTGGAGCCTACTGAGCGGCGTGATTATCTCGCTGGCTGTTGTGATGATTTCCATCCGACTGACCGTCCACAAATTGGGGAGAACTTCGGTTGTATCACTCCTCGCGGGTGGAACTGATTTTGTTGCTGCGACAACAGGTAAACCCAAAACTCGGAAAAGGGGATATCTTCCATTCCTGTTCGCTTTGATCGGAATAGGCGTGGGCATACTGGTGGCGCACCCTATCGTTCGTTTACTGTGTGTGGCACTCGTTGTTATTGGTATAGGATGGACGCTATTTGATAGATGGTTAAAATCACAGAATGTGCCTGAACAACTGAGCAGGGCGCGGTTTGCCATCAGAAACGCAGCACGGCAGCCCGGGCGGAGTACAACCTGCGTTACCACAATTAGTATCGCATGTTGCATCATCGTCGCAGTGGGCGCGAATCGACACGATGCACCACCAGAAACAGAATATGCTTTTGTTGCTGAGTCGGCACTTCCATTACATCACAGTCTCAATACACCGGACGGCAGGTTTGAACTCGGTTTCTCCGAGAGTGACTCCGAGTTGCTCAGTGCATCGGAAATAATTCCGTTTCGTGTACTGCCGGGCGAAGATGTGAGCTGCCTCAACCTCTATCAGCCTCAGAAACCGCAAATTTTGGGTGCTTCTGACGCTATGTTAGACGAATTCCCTTGGCGCAAACTCAAACGAGAGGTCAGTAAAGTCGGTAGCGTCCTTGCTATCGGTGATGAGAAGTCGCTTCGTTGGATTTTACACCATGACCCTGGTGAGGATTTCCTCGTCCAAGATGAGTTTGGAAAAGTGCTTCGCCTTGAACTTGAAACGGTTGAAAACAGCCTTTTCCAAAGTCAATTGATTATCTCTGAGCCTAACTTCACGAAATACTTTCCGAGCCAAAGCGGTTACCAGTTTTTCCTCATCAAAACGCCGCCCGCGCTGCGGGAGGAGACCGCACAAGTTTTGGAGAAAACATTGGGCGATTACGGTTTCGATCTTACGTCAGCAGCGGCGCGGCTGGCAAGTTATCGAGCGGTTGAAAATACCTATATCTCCACTTTCCAGAGTCTCGGCGGTTTGGGCGTGCTGCTCGGTACCTTCGGGTTGGCACTGGTTTTCTTTAGAAATATCATTGAGCGTCGCAGAGAATTGGCGACACTACGCGCATTGGGTTTCCAACGGCGACTCCTGGCTCGGATGCTCTTTATTGAAAGCTGCTTTCTTCTCGCGATAGGGATGTTCATCGGAATTGTCGCTGGGCTTGCTGCAATTCTCGCTTCGCAGGGACATCTCCCTTCCTTTCCATGGTTTTCCCTCACAATTACCTTGCTTTTCATCTTCGGTTTTGGTATAATTGCAAATGCTGTTGCCGTTGCCGTGGCACTCCGAAGCCCACTCCTGTCAACGCTTAAATCGGAATAAAGCCTTTGTATACGAGGCTTTTCGCGTAGATGAACTCTTCACGTCCGTTTCTTTAAAGTTTTAGCAGGTGGGTTTCCAATTTGGTCAGTCTTGGGGAACACGTTATGTATCCTGTTACATTCAGAACTACGCCTCACATCCTTTGTGCAGCTCTACTCGTTTTCTGTCTTCTGATGCAGAACGGGTGTTCCAGCGATTCCGATCCGAATACGCCAAGCGCGCTGGATCATACGGAACGCGGGTGGCGTTTCTATGAGGCAGGCGACTACCCACAAGCGTTACTCAATTTTGAACGGGCAATCAATTTCGATGCGGAACTTGCCGATGCACATAACGGGGTCGGGTGGAGCCATCTCAGTCTATCGTTGAATCCGCCGTTGGCACAGGAAGCGTTCCAAAATGCCGTCCAGCTCGACGCGTCAAATGCGGATGCATGGGTTGGGCTTGCGAACCTTCTCTATTTACGGAACAAAGATGCTACCGATTTCAGGTCGGCTATCCGAGCGGTTGATAATGCCTTACAGGGGGACCCGCAATATCTCTTTCGGCACGACTATTACTCCAATGCCGAACTCTATGCACTGAAAGCGGCATGTTACTACTACCTCGGCGAGAATCAATCGGCACAGCAGGAGACTAACAAGGCACTCCAAATTGATACAACAAACAGGACTGCCATTGTCCTACAAAACTTGCTGAAAGAGGAATAATATCTACACTGCTTGTTTGAGAGGGGCGAGGATATAATCCTTGCCAGCGGTGGTGGCAAAGCATCCAATTGGGTTGGAAAGTTGGAAGTTTGGAAGTTTGGAAGACAAGGAACACGGTATTTCTTCCAGCCTTCCTCCGCTCCACACTTCCTCAAAACCTAAAATTTATTTTTTACTATTGCTTAGGAGAACGAAATATGTCTCAAAACGTTATTACATCTACACAACTAACCAACTTAACCCCTGCCCACAGTGGTAAGGTGCGTGATCTCTATGACCTCGGAGACGAACTCCTAATTATATCTACAGATCGGATTTCCGCCTTTGATGTCGTTTTACCGAACGGTATACCGGACAAAGGCAGAGTTCTAACCGGTCTGTCCAAATTCTGGTTCAACTACACGGAATCTGTCTGTAAGAACCACCTCATTGCAACCGATGTTGAAGATTACCCCGATACGTTACACCCTGACGTGGAACTCTTAGAAGGACGCTCTATGCTCGTCCGTAAAGCGAATCGGGTCGATATTGAATGCGTGGTACGCGGCTATCTCGCTGGGTCCGGCTGGTCCTCCTATCAGAAGACAGGAGAGATTTGTGGACAGAAACTTCCCGCGGGACTACGCGAATCTGAGCGACTCCCTGAACTTCTATTTACACCGACAACTAAAGCCGAACACGGTGAGCATGATGAACCGATCTCTATTGAGGAGATGAAGAACGAAGTCGGTAGCGAACTTACGGATCGCTTGATTGATGCGAGTTTCGCGCTCTTCAGAAGTGCGAGTCAGCACGCGGAAAGTGCCGGTATTATCCTCTGTGATACAAAGTTTGAGTTCGGGCAGCTCAATGGCGACCTGATTCTCATCGACGAAGTCTTTACGCCGGACTCGTCCCGCTTCTGGCCCGCAGAACTTTACGAACCGGGGAAACCGCAGCAGAGTTTCGATAAACAGTTCGTCCGGGATTATCTCTCCGAAATCGGTTGGAACAAAGAACCCCCCGCACCCGAGTTGCCTGAGACGGTCATCTCCAAAACGAGCGAGAAGTACCGCGAAGCGTATCGCCTCATCGTCGGCGAAGAGCTGTAGCGTTGGACTTCCGTTGGACAGAGGAGATGAGAGATGGCAAGCCCACTTGAAGGTATAAAGGTTTTGGATCTCACACGGGTTCTCGCGGGGCCTTACGCGACGATGCTTCTTGGTGATCTTGGAGCAGAGGTCATCAAAATTGAGCAGCCCGGTACAGGGGATGAATCTCGCAATTTTGGTCCCTTTAAAAATGGGTTCAGCCTCTATTTTATGAGTGTGAATCGTGGCAAGCGGAGCGTGACACTCAACCTTAAAACCGATCATGGACAGGCAATCTTCAAGCAGTTGTTGGCGCAGACTGACATCCTCGTCGAGAATTTCCGTCCCGGAACGATGAAGAATTTGGGCTTGGATTACGAGACACTGAAAGCCGAGCATCCGTCGCTCATTTATGCAGCGTGTTCCGGCTTCGGACAGACTGGTCCTTATGCGCAGCAAGGCGCGTACGACATGATTATCCAAGGCATGGGCGGTATTATCAGCATTACGGGTGAACCGGAGGGACCGCCGGTGCGTGTCGGCACCTCTATCAGTGACATCACCGCCGCCCTCTTCACGACAATCGGCATCCTCTCCGCCCTGCACCATCGCAATCAAACAGGTCAGGGGCAGCTTGTGGATGTCGCGATGTTGGACAGCCTCGTTGCTGTCTTGGAGAACGCTGTTGTCCGTTATTTCGCTACCGGTGAAGCACCCAAACCGCTCGGTGCCAGACACCCAGCGATTACGCCGTTTGAGGCGTTCGCATCTGCGGATGGACACGTTATCATTGCCCTCGGAAACGATACGCTCTGGTCTAAGTTCTGTGAACATGTTGACCGGAAGGAACTCATCTCAGATGAACGGTTCCAAACAAACGCAGACCGAACAGAAAATCATAGTGAATTGTTTCCTATTCTCTCGGAGATCATGTCTCAACGGACGACCGACGATTGGATTGACGCACTCGGAAACATCGGTGTGCCGTGCGGTCCCATCAATACGATGGATAAGGTCGTCAGTCACCCACAGGTGCAGGCACGTGAGATGATTACACGCGTTGCACACCAGATCACGGGAGAAGTCGAGGTGCCGGGGGTGCCGATTAAACTTTCAGAAACGCCCGGAAATGTAGACGCACCTGCTCCGAGTCTCGGTGAACATACAACCGAGATTCTAACCGATGTATTGAAAATGTCTCCAGACGAAGTAGCAAAGTTAAAACAGGATGGTGTTATATAAGTGAACGACACCATCCGGTAGACGCGCTCTACGGACCACTGATAACTGATTGCTGATAGCCGACAGCTGACGGCTGATGGCTAATCCTCAAAGGAGTTCACATGTCAAACAAAACCGCAGAAGTGTTACATGGAACAACTGCTCTGACGTTAGAGGGTGATCTTGCTGCACAGATGGTCGAGGTTCTCGACGGTTATGTTACCGATGCGGTGGCACGTTCCGTTGAAAAACGGGAAACCTTGTGGCATCGCGATTATAGTTCTCACGAGGCGTATACTGAATCTGTCGAACCGAACCGCGCACGGTTTAGGAAACAGATTGGGTGTCTCGATTCGCGTCTGCCAATCGAGGACCTCGCTTATGTGGCTACAACGACATCCGCCGCGCAGATTACAGAGGATGAGAATTACACCGTCTCTCGCGTGCGTTGGCAGGTTTTCGATGAAGTGGAAGGTGAAGGGCTTTTGTTGGAACCGATGCACAACGTTCCTGTTGTTGCTCAGGTCGTCGCCTTGCCCGATGCGGATTGGACCCCGGAGATGATCGCCGGTGTAACAGATGACTTGCCACCGAGTGCCCAATTTGCGAGGCGTTTGGCAAGAGCAGGATGTCGCGTTGTTGTTCCGCTCCTTATCAACCGCGAGGATACCTATTCCGGCAACTCAACCATCGGTAGAATGACGAATCAACCGCATCGCGAATTCATCTACCGGATGGCATATCAACTTGGCAGGCATATCATCGGGTATGAGGTGCAGAAGGTATTGTCGTTGGTGGACTGGATGGCTTCTACTGAAGCACCGATCGGTGTTATCGGCTACGGTGAAGGTGGATTGATTGCGTTCCATAGTGCAGCGGTTGATACACGAATTCAAGCGGCAGCTGTCAGTGGATATTTTCAATCGCGGCAAGAGGTCTGGCGAGAACCGATCTACCGAAACGTTTGGGGACAGTTACACGAGTTTGGCGATGCTGAAATTGCAAGTCTCATCGCGCCACGTCCGTTGATTATAGAGGGAAGCATTGGACCTGAAGTTGCCGGTCCGCCCCCGGTTGGTAATGGGCGAGGCGGCGCAGCACCCGGGCAACTCGTGTCGCCACCTACCGATTCCGTTGAGATAGAATTCAGTCGCGCACACGATTTTTATCGTCAGCTCGGCAGTGAAGATGCCTTGCGCCTCGTCTCTGCTGTAGATGGATCCCCGGGTTCCGAAGAAACCTTAACCGCCTTTCTTACGGGACTCGGTGTTGAGAATGCGCGTATTGAGGGCTACCATCTGCGCTCTGTTCCCAACATTGACGATTTTGATTACGAGGCGAGGCAGAAGCGGCAGTTCACACAGTTGGTGAATTTGAGCCAACGTTTCTTGCGGGAAGCGGCATCGCGGCGGCAACAATTTTTCTGGGAGAAAACCGATACCTCTTCGCTCACAAAATGGGAGGAGACGTGTACGGACGCTAAAGCCTACTTCTGGGACGAAGTCATCGGCAGATGTCCAGCACCCGATGTGCCTGCTAATCCGAGAACAAGGCTCATTTATGACGAACCCCGCTGGAAAGGTTATGAGGTCGTGCTTGATGTGTGGGACGGTGTTTTCGCCTACGGTATCTTGCTGCTCCCAAACGATCTTCAGCCGGGTGAACAGCGTCCTGTCGTTGTCTGTCAACACGGTTTAGAGGGTAGACCACAGGATACGGCGGACCCGAGAATAGAATCGGTTTATCACGCTTACGCTGCAAGCTTGGCGGACAGAGGGTTTATCACCTATGCACCGCAGAATCCCTATATCGGTCAAGATGCTTTCCGAGTCATTCAACGCAAGGCAAATCCGATCAAATGGTCGCTCTTTTCGTTGATTATCCGTCAGCATGAACGGACGCTTGATTGGCTCGCGGAACAGCCTTTCGTCGATGCCGATCGGATTGGGTTTTATGGATTATCCTACGGTGGTAAAACGGCGATGCGTGTCCCCGCAGTGCTTGAACGCTACGCCTGTTCCATCTGTTCGGCTGATTTCAACGAGTGGATCGTCAAGAATGCGACGTTTGACTCCGGCTACAGTTATATGTTTACGGGTGAATACGAGATGCCGGAGTTCGATTTAGGGAACACGTTTAACTACGGCGAGATGGCAGGGTTGATTGCACCGCGTCCGTTTATGGTGGAACGTGGGCATGACGACGGTGTTGCACCCGATGAATGGGTGGCACATGAATTCGCTGTCGTCCGGCGGCTTTACGTTCGGTTGGGTATCGCAGATAAAACGGAGATTGAATTCTTTGATGGAGGACACCAGATTAATTCTGATCAAACGTTCCGGTTCCTGCATCGGCACCTCGATTGGCCCGAACCTTCTTCTGTCTGAAGCAGGATTTACGGGATTCACAGATTTTCAGGATTACGCTGGTGTCGCACTTTTCACTCAGAAAACGGAAAGGGATACCTGCCGACAACCGATAATTGACAACTATTATAGTAAAATCCGAAAATAAGTTTACAGTTCGTTACGGACAAGCACCCACCACCGCTGGCGAGGATTGTATCCTCGCCATTATGTAGTGTATAGGTAATTACAGAATCTACTATAAAAACTATGCTTTATTCTATCATCGTTAGTGCTGGATTAGAGAACATCGCACGCGAGGAGTTATCCGCGCGTTTTGAAACCAATCTGAAAATCCTGGAACGTAAACCCCAGCGCATCCTCTTCCAATATGCGGGTAACCCGCGTGAGCTGCTCTCTCTGCGAACAGCCGAACATCTCTTTCTCATTCTAAAGCGGATACCGAAGATGACACGCTCGCGCAATTCGTTGGCAGTGCTGCGTGGTTCACTGGCGCGCTTAAGTTTCAAGGAGATGTCCGAGTGCTGTCGGCAGGTGGGTATCAATGTGCGGAAACGGATGCCGTTTCGCGTGACGAGTCGGTTGTCTGGCAAACGCAACTTCCGACGACTCGATCTGCAGCGGGTGATTGAGCGCGCCTTATCGGAGCGAGGATGGTATTTGGCATCAACGAAGGCAGCACTCGATGTCTGGGCAGAGGTGCACGGAGACGATGGCTATATCAGTATCAAACTTTCCTCAAACGATATGGCGCAGCGTCCGTATAAACAGGCGCATATCCCCGCGTCCCTCAAACCGACGTTGGCGTATAGTATGGTGCGCCTTTCAAAACCCCACCCTGACGATGTCTTTTTAGACGCTATGTGTGGTGCCGGAACGATTCTTTTGGAACGTGCGCTTATCGGTCGCTACCGTTATCTCATCGGTGGTGATGTCTCTACAGAGGCGTTAGATGCTACCGTAACGAATTTCGGTAGGAAACATCAACCGCGTCAATTTTTCCACTGGGATGCACGCACTTTACCACTACAACCGAACACAGTTGATAAAATCGTCTGTAATCTCCCGTTCGGTGAGACGATCGGAAACATGCCGCAGTTGACGAATCTATATCGGCACTGTCTCAAGGAATATGCGCGCGTCTTGAAACGGAGGGGGAGGATGGTGCTGCTCACCTCGCAACGTACACTTCTCGATGACGAACTGGAAAAACTGCGTTTTCTCGGTGTTCAGCAACGGTTGACAGTCGATGTCCGTGGAAAACAAGCATGGATATATGTCATCCGTTTTACATAGCGCGTAGTGAAATCTACAATTACTTTGACATTTCGGATAGGTGGGGTTAAGCAATATTAAGAAACGAATTTTAGGTTTTGAAGATGGATGGAAGGGAAGGAAGACTGGAAGAAACAGCGTCCCGTCTATCTTCCATCCTTCCAACTCTCATGAAGATCAAAAACGTAAATTTAATATTCAAACTTGCTTAAGCAATATTAAATAATAAATCGTTGATTTTCCAATTTTTTCAGCAGGCACCGAACCCGTAGGGGCAGGGTTTCCCTGCCCGCCATTGACAGAAAACGTGCATATTTAATATTCAAACTTGCTTAGATGAAGATTAAAAAATTAATTCGGTAATGTATTAGCGAAGTCCGGTGCGGTTCCAAACCGCACCTACCGGACCTGGGACGAATTAGAATTACCGATTTAAATAATTAAACTTCATCAAACCCCGTCTACCGATTGCTGATGGCTGACGGCTGAGGACTAAATCTCTGGCACTCGGACTGCAACTTCTTTACCGGCTGCATGTGAACGGAAAATACCATCCATAATCACGTTCGTCAGGAGCACACCTTCCGGTGGTATCGGCGATGGCGCGTCTGCCTTAACTGCCTCACGGAACGCGATCATCTGTTTCGCCCAATTATCAGATTGCGGGAAACCTGAGAACTGGATCGTCGTCATCCCTTCCGGTGGGCTCGGTTCCGCTGTTAATCCTTCTGCTTCGACAAACTTCTTGAGCTCACCATCATACGCATCGGCATAAATAACCGGTCCACTTAACGCGAAACCTGCTTTCGTCCCGAGATGGAAGTTGCCACCGAGCGAGTCCTGATGTACTGCCCAAGAGATTTTGAACACCATCACACCACCATTTTCAAACCGTACCCACGCTGCACCGAACTCTTCAACATCCATGATGCCCTTAAATCTCGGATCTTGCTGTGAGATGTAATCCTCGGTGATCGCAGAGACACGCACCGGTTTCGGGTACCCCATCGCATACAGCGAAGCGTGCATATTGTAGACACCGATATCAACGGTTGCACCGGCACCCGCCGTCTTTTTGTAGATGAACGTATGCCCCGGATTCCCGCGCCGCCTACAGCCTGCAGATTCAGAGTAATAAATATCACCGAATAATCCTGCATCGAACGCTTTTCTGATGAATTGGATCCTTGGATCAAATGTCGGATTGAGACCGATTTGTAAGATTTTGCCCGATGCCTTCGCTGCGCGCACCATTGCGGTCGCATCGGGGAGTGTCGCCGCCATTGGTTTTTCGCAGAGGACGTGTTTACCGGCGTTCAACGCCGCAACTGTCGGTCGCCGATGCCCCTGATTGTAAGTGCAAACACTCACACCATCAAGTTCGTCCATTTCGAGCATCTTGTTGTAGCTTGAAAAAGCATGCTTTCTTGGGACACCCCACTCGTCAGCGGCTTGGTTCGCCTTACTTTTGATGATGTCACACACCGCGATGATTTCAAAACCGCCTACTTTCTCATAAGTGCTCCGGTGCGCACGTGAGATGCCACCTGTACCAATAATACCAACCTTGACAGTCATAATGTTCTCTCCTCATAATAAATTCTACACAGATGCCGCCCCTACGGGGCTTGTTTAGTGTGTTGAAACCAATGCTACATAAATACTGAAGAAATACCCAAGCAAATAAATCCTACGGGACTAAAGACATCACAACCCTAAAAAACTCTTAAAATCCGCGTAATCCGTGTCATCCGTGATAATCCGCGATTCAGACGAATAACAGCGCACTTTACTAAATTTCTGGCACTCGGACCGCAACCTCTTTACCTGCCTCGTGTGATCGGAAAATGCCGTCCATAATCACATTTGTGAGCAGTACGCCCTCTGGGGGTATCGGTGATGGTGCGTCCGCCTTAACTGCCTCACGGAATGCCGTCATCTGTTCCTGCCAGACATTGACACCTTTAAACCCAGAAAACTGGATCGTCGTCATACCCTCTGGCGGATTCGCTTCGGCGGTGAGTCCTGCGGATTTGACGAGCTTCTTAAGATCGTTTGTATAGGCATCGGCATAGACAACGGGTCCATTCAGAGAGATCCCGGCTTCTTTACCGAGGCAAAAGCTTGGACCGAGCGAATCTTGATGTACTGCCCAAGAGATTTTGAACACCATCACGCCACCATTTTCAAACCGCACCCATGCGACACCAAACTCTTCGACATCCATAATCCCTCGAAATTGGGGATCTTGCTGTGAGATGTAATCCTCGGTGATCGCGGAGACACGCACGGGTTTCGGATATCCCATCGCATACAGTGAATCGTGCATGTTGTAGACACCGATGTCTACGATCGCACCGGCACCTGCTGTTTTCTTGTAGATGAACGTACGCGCTGGATTCCCGCGCCGCCTGCATGCTGCAGATTCAGAATAATAGATGTCACCAAGCAGTCCTTCATCAATCACTTTCTTCGCGAATTGGAGTCTCGGATTAAACGTGCTGTGGATACCGATCTGCAAGATTTTGCCAGACGCTTTCGCTGCCCGCACCATCGCTGTCGCATCGGGGAGTGTCGCTGCCATCGGTTTCTCACAGAAGACGTGTTTGCCAGCGTTCAGTGCAGCCACTGTTGGTCGTCTGTGTCCTTGGTTATAGGTGCAAACGCTCACTGTGTCAATCTCGTCCATCTCAAGCATCTTGTTGTAACTGGTGAAGACGTTCTTTCTGGGGACACCCCACTGATCAGCAGCTTCGTTTGCCTTGCTTTTGATGATATCACACACAGCGACAATCTCGAAACCGCCCACCTGTGTGTAAGCCCTCTGATGCGCCCGTGAAATACCACCCGTACCGACAATACCGACTCGAATCGTCATATTGCTATCTCCTCATGCGTAGAATAGAATTGCCAAAAAGTTTAGACGAAATCGGTTTGCAATGCAAGGGAAAAATGTGATATACTTCAAGGTATATGATTCTATATGGTTATAGAAAGGAGGACCCCATGAGTGTTAATGGAGACAAGAGGCGACTCTCACAAACGCAGAACCTGCAGAATGTGCAGAGCATCCAGAAGTTTAACGAGATGCTCACTGTATATCAAGAACATGAGGAGGAATATAGCAAACGTTACATTTATTGTGCGCTGATACCATCTGATCACATTGAAGAAGCCCTGTCTGATTCAACGTGGGATTTGGAATTTTCACAGTGCATGCCCAGTGGTATGGTTTCCCATAAAGGCACTAAAGAAGAACACAAATATCTCCGTTATGGTGTTGATAACGGTGTTGAACCCCTAATTTTTGATAGAAATTTTCATAGATTGCGCGATGAATATAGGGAAATATCCGAAGAATTCCGCCTCTTTCATAATCTTTATCACGATAGAAAAACGAATCGATACATCAAAATCAGTGAAGATGGAAATGAGGAAATTGTTGCAGTTATTGAACCAAACCATGTCCGGGTCCGCCTCAAAGAAATTCGCCAATTTTTAGCGATTAAGGAGATGCATCTCGCCATTCAATTCATCTTTAGTGAAACCTCAACGCAGTCGTTGGAAAGACTCGGGTTCACAGCAGGTGAGGAAGATAGACGAGATGGGATGATGCATTGGATGCAACGCTATGGGGATCTTGATGGCATTGGTAATTGTAGAGCGTTTAGTCGGTTAGTAGGAAAACGACTCGTTGAACCGCTGCCAAAAACCAAGAGTGGTTTCTGGCCTTTTGCTGAAGTATCTGAACAGGAATATGCCTCATTTATTATTGATGTCGATGAGAACGGGAATGAAATTAGTTACACGTCCAATCCAGATGAACTAAAAACGCCAGCGGATCCGGGGAATATTCGCTGTGTAGATGAGGAGGCACCGAGTTATCTAACACCCGTTCACTTCCGTAAGAAAGTCTTAGACAAATACTACCACGAACCAAGTAAATACTCTGTAGAGGATTCTATCCTTCGCTGCGGTAGTTTATGGAGCGTGTATATTGATAATCATCACGATGACATAGTTTGTGCGTGGTTAGGCGACCTCGGACGCGACTTGCCGTCCAGCGAACAAGGACACTGGCACCTACACAATATTCCACCAATAGGTGGTGTAAGCAAAACATATTTCGCTCGTCAGATTGAAGCACAATTTGCAAATTCAGGTAGACCAGAACATACATTTAAACAACGTTATGACGATTTGCAAAAAGTGAGTCAAGCACAGTTGGGTTGGCAGTGGTTGTTGCCACTGCCAACTGCCGATGCTCATCACCGACAATCCTTGAGGATTCCTGCTACTGACGAACAACGGGATTTTGATAGCATGGTGTTAAGCCTTACTAAGATGCTAATTGACTCTCTGAATGAAAAATCGCTGGGAAAATTGATCCCTTGTGAGAAACAGGAAGAGTTTAAAGATAAAAGAGGAATTGCTCTTCTTGAAGCTGTCCTGCATTTGAATGAACTTGAAGGTGCTGATGTTCACGTTGCCTTTCTACGAAAACTCCAGAACCTTCGCTCAAGTGAGAGCGCGCATCGGAAAGGACGAAACTATTTAAAAATAGCGGAGCATTTTGGGGTTGAAAATCAGAGTCCACGGCATGCTTTTGCTAACATCCTAAACAGTGCCTCAGACACGCTTGATTACTTCATCGCTCTTGTGAGTAGCGGACGGATCCCTGAAATCATTAAGAGAAATCAAATTAAGGCCGCTTATGCTATTCTTGATGAAATGGTTGGATCTGTTGATTCCGGTACAACTGATGCTTCTGTCAATCATGATGAAGTTATCTACGAATTACAGTCAAAACCATGATTTTTGTTGATACTGGGGCATGGATTGCTATTTACAAGCGGAATGACCGGCACCATCGCGAAGCTATGGCAATTTACAACGACTTACGAGACCGAGAAATCCAACTTTTAACCACTGATTACGTGATTGATGAAGCCGTAACTCGACTCAGATATGATACAAACCATTCAGTAGCGGTTGCGTTCCTTGAGTTTATTGGAAACGCTGAAATGACAGGTGGTCTAACCATTGTAGAAATTGATAAAGACGTGTTTGAGAAAGCAATAGCACTTTTTCGCCAGTATGACTCGACACGATTATCTTTTACGGATTGCACAAGTTTTGTGGTGTGCAGGGAAAATAACATCCGCGAGGCTTTTGCTTTCGATCAGCATTTTTCGATAATGGGGATTGACTTGCACCGATAACTTACCTTCCCTTCTATTATCACTTCACCAGTTCTTCTGTTTTCTGTCCTAATGATTACCTCCTACAACAATCGCAATCTCTTACTATTCCTCTCAAAATTGCGTAAGTCCTAAAATATTTATTGTCTTTTCACATATAATATGATACTATATCATCATCTAAATGAAAAGTAAGCATTCTTCCAAAAACAACCTCTGAAAGGAATAATCTCACATGCGAAAAGAAACTGTTACGCTGCCGCCCGGGCACTATATTATCGGTGATCCTCGCTATTTGCGGAAATACGAACCTTATTACCATAGGTTTTATACGAATGGTGACGGTGGGTTCTTTGATAATTTCAAAAACACCTATTTTGTGGATTCCGCTCGAATAGCAATTTTCGCAGTGGACAGGAGGCCCGACTCACTACCTAAAGGAACACACCACTTCTTTTTCAATCATGCTTGGACAATTGATTTCGATACACACGCCATGCTTGAGCAAATTAAGATTACAACATCCGAATTCAGCGAGATGGAACAAAAGCGTGCATAGTAAAACCTAAAAAAATATCCTTCTTCACTGGCAAGGCTTCATTCCATACATTTAACCTCTTGATAAGTGTAGACATAAATTGGATTTGTGATATACTTTCTGGACCAACGTTCAGAATCAAGCGTTGTGCTCTCTATATGCATATTTTCGTGAGAAGGGACAAGATTTATGGCAGAGGCACCTTATAGCATTTTCGACTCACGTACCCCGGAAGATATCCACCGTGAAATTCAAGAAGTTTATCTTGAAAATGCCCGACCGTGGGTCATCGGCTACAGCGGCGGAAAAGATTCAACGACAGCACTCCAACTTGTTTGGTATGCCCTTGCTGAATTACCAGAAAAAGAACGGAAGTATCCTGTCTACGTGATTTCATCCGATACGCTTGTTGAGACCCCAGTGATTGTTAATTATATTACTGGCACCTTGGAGAGACTTGAGGCAACTGCGCGCGAACAGAAGATGCCGTTTCAGACAGATATCGTCCATCCGAAGACCGATGATACTTTTTGGGTCAATCTCATTGGCAGAGGATACCCTGCCCCTTATACTCGCTTCCGGTGGTGCACTGACCGAATGAAAATCCGACCAGCGAATAAATTTGTCTTGGACAAAGTTGCTGAACACGGTGAAGTTATTATGGTTCTCGGGGTACGTAAAGGTGAAAGTGCCACACGTGACCAGGTCTTAAGTTTACATAGCATTCAGAATTCGTTGCTATTGCGACATAGCACATTACCTAATGCCTTTGTCTACGCGCCTATCGTTGATTTCAGTTTGAACGATGTATGGTTTTATTTATTGAATGTCCCTTCACCGTGGAATAACAATAATAAAGAACTTGTCACGCTTTATCGAAACACAAGCGCGCAAGGTGAGTGCCCACTGGTGGTTGACGAGACAACTCCATCTTGTGGAAACAGTCGCTTTGGTTGCTGGACCTGTACTGTTGTAACAAAAGACAAAGCGATGGAAGGTTTGATTTATAACGGTGAAGAATGGATGGAACCGCTACTTGAATTTCGAGACTTTCTTGCCGAAACCCAAGACCCTAAGAAGAAGCCCGAAATTCGTGAACATCGACGACGGAACGGACAGATAACGATCCTCAATGATAAACTTGTACATGGTCCCTACACGCTGGAATTCTGCAAGGACCTATTAGAAAAACTTCTCACAACCCAACAGCAAGTACGCAAAGACGGACCTGACCCGGATATCAAACTTATCACGGATGACGAACTTGAAGAGATTCGTAAAATTTGGCGAACCGAACGCCAAGATTGGCAGGATGCTGTACCACAGATTTACGCTGAGATTGTTGGGGATCGAGATTGGGTCTTTGATGATACAATTACCCTTAATGAGAAAGATAAAAAAATCTTGGCAGCAATTTGCGATGAACAGGGGGTTCCTATCACTCTTGTCTCAAAGCTTCTTGACACAGAGCAACAAATGGATGGAATGAGTCGGCGTGCCAAGATACAGTCCCGAATTGATGAAATTTTTCATGAGGATTGGCGTTCAGAAGAAGAAGTCAGGTCAAGCTTGGATAGTAGTGATTCCCAACAATGATTCTCCACAAACTTACTCTCAATAATGTCGGCTTGTTCCATGGTCGGCAAACTATTACCCTCACTCCAAATACTAACAGACCCATAATCCTCATTGGTGGGATGAACGGTGCAGGCAAAACGACTCTGTTAGATGCAGTCCGCCTCTGCCTATACGGCAAACGGGCACTCGGCAACCGAGTCAGTCATAATGAATATTACAATTACCTCCCTGAAATGATTCATCGGAACTCTATCGCGAATTCAACTCCCGATTGGGCATCTGTGTCACTTGAGTTTGAATATGCCCGCGATGGTGAAAAAAAAAGGTACACGGTCGAGCGCTCATGGAAACGCCAAAGGGGTGGAAAAGCGGTTAAAGAAGCCCTTACCATTTATGAAAATGATAGGTTAAACACTGAGTTTGAAGCAGAGCACTGGCAAGATTACATAAACGAATTGATTCCTATTGGGGTTTCCCAGTTTTTCTTTTTTGATGGTGAAAACGTTCGAAGATTAGTAGATGATTCTGGTCACGATGCTTTTCTTAGAGATTCGATTAAAGCGTTGTTCGGGTTAAATTTAGTAGAACGATTGCAATCCGATCTTCATATCTACTCAAACCGTTTGATTAAACGTGACAGTCCGGAATCGGTCCAACAGGAAATTACTGAAGTAGAATTGAAAATCGTAAACCTCCAAAGTAGGCTTGCAGATGTTGAAGTTGAATCCGAAAAGACCATAACACGAATTGACGAATTAAAAAATGACATTGAACAAGAAGAATACCGACTTGCAACCGAAGGTGGAAATTATGCCCAGCAACGCGGAAATTTGAAACGGCAACAGGAACAACTCCAAACCGATATTGAAGACTTGGAGAACAAAATTCGCTCTCAGTGTGAAAAATTGTTTCCATTCGCCTTAGTTCCAGAAAACCTGAATCAATTGAAAGCACAGTTTCTTAAAGAAATACAATTGGATGAATGGGAAGCAAAAAATCGCGCTATAAAAGCACACAAGGATCTATTACTGGAGCACCTTCCATCCGATGAATTTTGGGCAGACATCTCTTTGGATTTGGAATCTTCACAAATTTCAGAGATTCAAAACAAGGTTGCCTCGTTGTTCACAAAACCACTTGAATACCCCGAGGAATTACGTGATTTCAAAAAAATTCGGGAACGCTCACTTGCTGAGTATGATTGTATATTGGAATGGATTGATATTTGTCTAAATAAGGTGCCGCAAGAATTTAGGGAATTGAACCATGTACTGGAGATTGCTCAATCAGAACTGGAAAAGGTAGAAAACGCTCTTCAAAAAGTGCCTCCCGAGGATGTATTAAAACCAATAATTGAGCATCTATCAGAATTAAATAAAAACCTAGGACAACTACAAATACAGGAGCAAAATGTCAATGAAACGATTCGCTCATTAAAAGATCAGATAGAAAAATCTGAACAGAGACGGGAAATGTTATATCACACCCAGCAGCAAAGACAAGCACACATCAAACGTCCAAAACAAGTAGAGGATGTACAGACGGTACTTGCCGAATATACTGCGCAACTTACACAAGCAAAGATAGTTACACTGAGCAATGCCATCGCAGAAGGTTTCAATCAACTTTCACACAAGCCTGATCGAATCAAACATGTTGAACTCGATTCACAGACCTTTGCCGTAACACTATATGATACGTCCGATCGTTCCATTTCAAAAGATGAATTGTCGGCAGGAGAACAACAAATTTACACGACAGCTCTCTTATGGGGATTGGCGAGAACCTCTGGTAAACCACTACCAATGATTCTTGACACGCCACTTGGACGTTTAGACAGCAGCCACCGCCAACTCCTGATTGAACACTATTTTCCTTATGTCAGTCATCAAGTCATTTTGCTTTCAACTGATACTGAAATTGTAGGTAACCTCCTATCTTTGTTGAAACCTCATATCTCGCATACATTCCGCTTGGTGTATCAACAAACTGAGGGGCACACGACAATAGAAGAAGGCTATTTTCGGTAGTGTCCCATGCACCTAAATCGAATTCATACCTCTGAAGATTCTCGTAATAAACTGAGCATCTTAAAATCGCGTACAGGATTATTACCCAACATTCTTTGTAGAATCGGGTTAATGCTATCGTTTTCAGAGCTTAATCTACCGGAAGTTGATATAGATGCAAGTGATGGATCAGAACTTCATCGCGACACACTAATGGGAGAGTGGGATCCGCTGATTGTGGCATTATTGGAAGAATGGTGCGTTACCAACGGAATAGGGACAGATAACGACACGCTTCTCAAATACTTCAGGGCACATCTGAATCGAGGGGTACGTCTGCTTTATGCCAGAGTGAAAAGGTTAGAGGATTTGGTGAATCTTTTGCCCTGAAATTGGCAACAAGTTTCATTTTAGTTCATAATGGAGAAACTGAGTTACCGGTTTTCATTTAATAACTCGTGAATTTTCGTAATACTTCCACCACTTTTACTCGGTAGGTTTGCTTTTGTGGCATGATAGGCATCTGGATTGAATACAAGGTTTGGATGATTGTCCCGTCCTCTATTGTATTTGTTAAGAATATTCTGTTTTATTTTGAAAAGTTCAGTTTCTATTTCATCTATAGTAAATTGATTGTCGGTAACAGTAAGTGTTCCCAATAATTTTATGAAAGCTGCGAAGTATTTTGCACACATTAACAAAGAGTTTGAGTTTCCCCAATCAACAGAAAATACTTTCTTAATTAGAGAAAAATAATTCTCTAATAAGGTTACCATTACTTGAATAAGCATTTCATAATCTTCTTGAATTCCTTCTGCATCTTCTGTGCACTCTCCTAAAACATTTCTGATCATACTTAAATTTTCAAGTTTGGAAATTCGTGCTAATTCTTCAATAACTGAAATAATAGGAATTGGTCGTTGATCAAATTGATTTTTCTTGATAAAGGCTCTTATAGCAAATATTCTTTCAAGAACCCCATTAGGTTTGTCATCACACATTTTTAGGATTTTTGCTGCAACAGCTTCTGGGGTTTTTTCATCAAGAACGTCATAGGAAATTAAGAGAATTAACTCTCTTTTGACTTTTGTTTGTTCTCTGTTAATGGTGATGAAAGTCTGTGCAGCGTATTGGTTTATTTCTTCAGGTTTCTCTGTGTGAAATTTTATGCAGGTTGTTATTAGATTAGCATTGCTGCGAACCTGTTCATTATCAGATAAGGTGTATGAAAACAAACGGTGTTGTCCATCAATCATGTCAACAGAAGCATATTGAGCGGGAAGATACAATTCCTCGTCCCTAATCTCACATTCCTTAGACAAAACCAATGTTAAGTTTGTTGGAAAGGTAATATTAGGGTTATCATCAACAAAATCTGCTATTTTTTTTAATTTTTCATAACTCAGGATCCGCTGGTAGCCCCTACTTTTTTTCATAGTGGAATCCTCTGTTGATTTAGAGGATACTGCAGATACAGTCAAAGGTTGTCCTTGGAAGCGTGAAACCCTCGCAATGCGTAAGAGTTCATCAGGTGTAAAGATAACAACGTAGAGACTTGCCTGAACTTGTCCAGATCCAAGGGTGATATTAGTAAGTGATAGGTAGGGTTTAGCAGGGAGAGAGTTTCCTAAAACAGGATCTTTTAAATCATCCGGACCAATTTCTAAAGCCGCAAAAAATTCGTATCGTGATGTAAATTTTATGGCACGCTCCAGAATTTTAAAGTATTCCCAGTTTGCTTCATCAAATATATGTAAAAAATCAGTTTCAGGATATCTACTGGGTTTTTGTCTGCTTAACTCGTTGGCTGTTCCTATGTATAGATACCGCCAAGTATTTATACCTGTGAAGGCTGGTAGTTTTTCTTCTGGTATGTTAAAGTGACAAAATACTTCACGTTTATCCAATTCGCTATTCCTGATTAATTCACAGTGCCGGATGAATCTTTTTATTTTTGGGCTTGGCCTGCCTTTTTCCTTCGTAGTTTCTATCAAGACACAAACACCTTTAATCAAACAAACAATGTCAATTTCAAGGTGTTCACTTGGCGAGCTGTCAGGATAAAGATTACTAAGCGGAATTTGACCGCGAGAACCATAGCATTCAATACCCATGCCGTCTAAGGTCTTCAGTACTTCTTTCTCAAATCTCGGACCTTTTGTGTCGTGTGCCATAAAAAATTATTTCCTCAAATAAATTGATTTTCCATTAATCATCTATACCAATGCCTTATATGGATTCCAATTTCTAAGTAAATCCACTAAGTTAGTAATTCTATCCCCGGGCATATCTTCAACTTGCTTCTGAATCTCCGTAATTCCACCGTTGGCATATTCTTCAGCAATCGTTAGAATTTGATCTTGATCTGTTAACACTTCAATATCTTCTGTTTCTGAGAGTGCTAAAGCTCGAAGTAATGGAACATCTTCCTCAGGTGAAAAGCGAGCCCATGCGAAAATCATCTCCTTATCTTTTCCAAGTGGAATCCGTTTTTCCTCATTGTAACCTACAAAGGTGGCTAACATGAAAATGTTTTTCATGGACTCGAAGGGTGATAACTCTTGACGGTTTTCGTTCTCTCTTGGTTTAGTCAATGCTATGTAGGTCGGATGATGTATTTTATCAATGCGGATACGATCGCGTGGTCTCCTGGGTTGCTGATTTCTATCTTCTTCAACGTTTTGAAGCATTGTATTTCTCCTACCAAATTTCTTTGATTTTGGAAGTTTTCGATTCCCGATCAAATTCTAATTCATACTCCGCACCAATTCGGGATGCAAGATTTGCTTTGGCTTGTCCTTGTAATTCCTCATCAGTTACAAACAACACCAACTGGTTGGCAATATTAGGCATTACTCTCGTTATATTTTCTCTATGCTTTCTGGAAAGTCTACCGAAAGCCGTATCCATTACAATTGGAAAAGGTTCTTCCGTAAGTTGAGGGATTGTTTCCTGAACTGCTACTTTCGCCATTGCAGCAATAAAAGAAAGGCTCAGAATTTGACGCTGTCCAGCAGAAAGTTCAGGGAGTACATCTCCACCAGACTCGTCAATCACACGAAGTTCATAATCTTTATTGAGCAATATCTCTCGAAAATGATCGCCATTCCACACTAAATCTTTGAAAATTTTCTCGGTCTCTGATTGTACATGTCCTCTCATATTTTCTGCATATAATTCATATATTTTACCCATTGCTTTTGCAGAATCCTCGGCAAGTTTTGAATAACGTTTTAATTCTTCTGCTTTAGCGTTTGAATCCTTTTCAGTATTAATTTTCTGACTTAGTTTGGTTATTTCCATGCCAATTTCTTGAATTCGTCCCTTAATCTGATTTATCTCACCTTCTAATTTCGGAATACTCTGTTCATACTCTTTACGTCGTTTTTCCAAGTTACTGGCTTCATCGTGATCAAAATTTTCTAATGCGCGTTCAATCTCTTCCAAGCGTCCATTTTTCGTTTTAACGTTCTGGTCCAATTCTTCCTCATCACTTAAGACTGATTTTAGATTACTCGGAATTTTTTCAACATGAGCTCGCACTAAATGTTTCAAGTCTCCATGGGTTTCCTGGGCAATATGGCCCAAATTTGTCGAAATTGATCTATTGAGCAGGTTCTTGATAGTTTCCATCTCTGGACTTTGGTCGCGAATAGGTCTACCACAAAGACATTGCATCTTATCAAGCAATTCATTCAAAAGTGTATCTGGAAGTCCGGTTGGGATTTCTCGAAGAATTTCCAATCCTTTATCAAGGACTGGTTTTGCTAAAGGAATAAAGCCTTGATTAGCCAAACGACGAGTCTGCTCTTGGTACTCGACTTTTTTGTCTTTAAACTGATGCAGTTCCGATTCAATTGCTTTTCGCTCATCAATCAACTTACGCAAACCCTTAATATCTTCTAACCGAGCATCAATATCCTGTCTTTGTTTTTTAGCAAGCCTAACTTCTTTTTCCAGTAGTTCCATATCTTTGGATAATTTACTGCGAAGGGATTTTTTTGTTTCTCTTACTTCAAGCAATGGTTTTAACTTGCCTGATGCATGTTTGTTTACTTGTCGTTGGTATTCGCTGGCGACATCTTCTAAATGCCTCATGCCTCGCTCGATTTCATCAATCTTTAAGACATTGCGAATAGCACTTTCAACTTCCGTTTCGCGGTTTGGCCTAGTAAAGTTGTCAATCTTCTCACCGTCAAAAAAGAAATGTACACTCACATTTTCAGGAATTATTGCCTGAATCCAGTTTGATGCCTCGGCATCGTGAAATTCTCTCCAATTGGTAATTTCTAAGAAAAGTCGCGTCATGGTACGTGCTGTTCCGTCCAATCGCAAATTCCTGTGTATTTCCCGTTTGGCACAGAATTCGACTTCCTTATCGGAGAAAATTCCCTGATAAGTAAAGCGAAGTTCCACTGAGGTTTCGACCATTCCTCCATCTGCTAAAGCACGTCTATTCACTAATTCACCGATATGACCGATGTTCCTCTTAACAAAATCATCACCATATAAACACCAGTTGAGAGCTGTGAACAGGGAAGTTTTTCCGGCACCATTGACACCTTGGATTACAGTTACATGACGTTCATCGTCGGTGGCGAAATTTATAGTATGTGTTCCATAATACGGTCTAAAATTTTTTAATCTTATACTGTTAATCTTCACTGATGCCTAACCTCTTCTTGAATAATTCGGCGGATTTCGCGTTTGATACCTTGTGGTCTTTTCATCTCCAATTTTTCAAGCTCAACTTTAAGAACTCTCTCAATAACTTTATTCACAGAAGATGGTAAAGTTTTTCTAAATTCTTCTACTTTGTTTTCCATGTTTTCCATCAAGATACTCCCAATGCTCCTAACAGATCGTAATCTTTAGCAAGTTCCCATATTTTATCACGTGCCTCAAATTTGTTCAATGCCATTCCAGCGAATTCGTTAAATCTCTCTAATTCTCGCCCAATAATTTTCCGCTCTGTGCGAAATGTTGCCGTTGGATATTGCTGGCAATCTATAGGTGGTACAGCGATTAGATCGTGGATCTCTGCGTGTTCTTTACCACGAGACTGTCGAAGAATCCGCCCACGCCTCTGGATAAATTCTTTTGGGTTACTACTACTCGCAAGGATGTAAGCCGTTTGAGTGCTCGGTACGTCAACACCTTCATCCAGACACTTCATTGCTACAAGAGCTTGAAGATGTCCAGATGCGAACATTCTTAACAGTTCTTGTCTTTCAGTAGCTGATTCCTCGGCTGTGAATTTTGCAACTCGTAACCCTAAAGCGATTAGCAATTCAAGGACTGGAACGATTCGCCCAGGAGCACAATAAAATAACGTATGATGTAGTGAGTCAGTTTTGTCAGTCAATAATTCTGCCAACTTTGCCAGTTTGTTTTCGGCTCGGTTAAGTAGCGTTGCTCGTTTTATCAGTAACCGTTCAAGTACTTCACTTGTTTCACCAGATTCTACTTGATGATAAAGTTTTGAAATACTTTCCGTGAGATGTTCGTACACCTCAAATTCGTCATCAGTCAACTCAACGAGATGTGGATGATAATAGTAAGGACAGAGATACCCGTTTTTAATTGCTTTGTCCAGAGAAAATTCGTAAACTGTATCTCCAAAATAAGTACTGAGTGCAGTTGTACCTAATGGGTCAAACCAGCGGTTAGGTGTCGCTGACAAACCGAGTCGATTATTAAAAACATCACTTAATCTTTCACGGCTCCGTTCTGCCCCAAGATGGTGAACCTCATCTGCCACCAAAACAGCACCACGCTTCAATTTGGATAGCAGTTTCTGCATAGTTTCCGTAATAAAAGTAGTTTGTGTTGTAATAGTGCAAACAATATTACAAACACCATAATTGTATCGGACCAACGCGGTGTTAAGCCGATTTATCCAGGTTGCAGAGTTTTTGTATGCCAGGATCGGTTCAAATCCAAACCTGACAGCCTCCTCACTCCACTGGTCGACGAGATGCTGATATGGACATGCGATAACTACAAATAGATGTTTCTTTTTCTCTCTCAATTTTGCCAGAGCAGAAAGGGCTGTGATGGTTTTACCCGTCCCCGTTGCCATTTCCCATAAACCACGACATCCATTCTCAAACCAAGCATCAATCGCTTCAGACTGATACTTTCTTAGAACTATGTCTTTTGGCAAATACGGAATGGTCTGTTCAATTATTTCTGGTTTATCTGTTGTTTCTACTTGTCCTGTTTCATAGACCGTCTGGTCGATTAAAACATCTTCTGCAACAGCAGTTAGAAAATCTATTACTTCCAACTTGTCCGTGTTGTTATTCCACAACCGCGTAAAATTATCCACCTTTTGTTGAACGCGTTCTTGAGTGTCATCCCATGACCAATGAACATCAATAGATTCAAAATTGCTTAATAGACCTCCTACAGTTTCATTAGATGATCCCGAAAATGCCACAGCATTGTTATTATCATCTAAAAAAACACCAGTCTTTTCGTGATAAACTGCATGCGGATAAGTTGGGCTTGAATCGGAGGGACAGGCGATTTTAATCTCTAAATGACCGTGTGCGATTAGCCACGTGAGTAACATTAATCTATCGTGGGAAATTTTCTCAAAATCGCAATCAAGGGAGGAATCTATATTTTGTTCTTTGGCATCGTATCCACGCCGAATTGCCTCAATATCATCTGACATTAATTTAGGACCTGTTACCAAGCTCATCTGTCCATTATGTCGAATAAAGGTGGACAATCCTTTCACATTCAGCGCAAGACCATTGCTGGTAAAATAACCTACTGCTCGCCAATATCGCGTAGAGTTTCTCAAACACGGTGTATAAAAATCTGTGACAAGGTCTGCGCCATCGGAGCGATATTCGTACTGTAACAAGATTTCTCTGAGGGACATATAATCTTTTCCAAAGGTTAATTTTTCTCTAACAGAGCAATTTTAACATATTTTGCGAAAAAAAGTCAAAATTTTCTTGACTTTCCGTAAAATCGAGACAAATCATTTTATGCCAGAAACAGAATTGAAAATTTCCTGATCTGACGATCCAATTGAGTTTTTGACATTTCTCTCCAAATGTGTTATCCTATATCAGACGATGAAGGTTAGATAACATTAAAACCGATCTGAAATTACAGACGAGGAGGAATAAAGAATGAAAAGGCTATTCTGTTTTGCGTGTGTGCTGGCACTAATTTTCACAGGGCACACATTTGCGCAAGATGTCGCAGTCTTTTATGACGCGGCTGTTGAGAATGGGGGCGGTTTAGCCGTTCCAAACCCGCTGCAGTTAGCGGAAATGATTGTAGAGGAACTTGAAAAGAAAAAGTTAACTGCTGAAATTGTGGATAGCGATGAGTTAGCTGAGTATATGAAGGCGAACCCAAAGGGGATCTATATCATCACGCAGGGAAATACACCTGGCACGATATTTAAGAAGGAAGGCAAGAAAGACCTTGTTTATACATGGCTAAGAGAAGGCGGGATCGGCGGCTTCATCGGCGATTACGCGTTCTACTACTACTGGGATAAAGGTGCACGTGTTACCGCTGCAGGTGCCGGACAGCAGAGCGTGTTTGGTGCCACAGTCACAAACGGCACAGTTTCGCAAGTTAGCCCGACGGATCTCGGTAAGGAGCTCATCCCTTCTCTCAAGAAGTGGAGTTCCAATCGTCCATCCGGTCTCGCTGTTTTGAAGGGGAACGATTTTGAGTATGAAAGTTATGCCGACGACGGTGTAAACGCGGATCCAATCGCTTACCGCACGAAAGACATGGAGGGGTGGTTTATCAATTTCCATACCTCGTGTTGTGGGACAGCCATACCGCCGAACGATCAAATCGCTACGGAATACGCAGAACTCATTTCAAACCGTTTTGCGACTGCAAAAGCCGTAGACCCATCAGGTAAGATAAGCGTTGTTTGGGGTCAGCTAAAATCAGTTCGTTAGTACGCTTTAACCTTCCGCTCTTATGTTCTTGCCCTTGAGGTGGGAATATAAGAGCGTTTTTTTATATGTACGTCGTATCTGCCTATAGTGCTCAAGAATGGAAATCTCTACGGCAAATTTGACTTGCTTGACAAGCTTCGCGTAAATTCGGTATAATAGATAGGCGTGGAAGGAGTGTGCTTTGAAACAGATTATCACACATGCAGACCCAGACCTCGATGCTATTGTCAGCGCATGGATCGCCCAAGATTACCTCTTCAAAGAACACGCTTCAGAGGTCTTGTTTGTGAGCCGAAAAGTGCCGGAAAGGCTTATGTTACATGCCGACTGTGTGGTAGATGTTGGGAACACATACTCTCCTGAAAATTACCGGTTCGATCACAAACCTCCGGCATTTCAGAACAGAAATAGCACCTGTGCAACTCGGCTCATCTGGGAATATCTGATCGACATCGGTGTTGATGTTGCGCATCTTGAACCTTTGGTACAGATAACATATCAAGGGGATACGCACCGGAATTCGGAAGCACTCAAACAGAGCCGAATCGATGGACCACATGCCGAATTAATGAGACTAAAAACGGAACATAAAGAGACAACAGAGGTCTATCGACAGATGGTTCTCTGGTTGAGGAGTTATACAGAAAACTTATGAAGCAGCTGACATGCTTATTTATTGCCGTATTTGCTATAACAGTCGTGCAGGTGCAATTCGCAACTGCTGATGAATGGCACCAATGGCGCGGTGAAAACCGAGAAGGTGTTTGGAAAGAAACGGGTATTATTGAAAAATTTGAAGGCGAAGAGATTCCGCTCCGTTGGCGAGTCCCCATCGGCAGCGGTTATAGCGGACCGAGTGTTGCTGATGGGCGCGTGTACGTCACGGACAGACTCACAAAGCCGAAACAGGTTGAGCGCGTTCACTGCTTCGATTGGGAAACAGGCGAATCAGTCTGGTCTTACACCTACGATTGCATCTATACAATCGACTATACGGCAGGACCCCGTGCAAATGTTACCGTCCATGATGGACTCGCTTACGCGTTAGGTGCGATGGGGCATCTACACTGTTTCGATGCTACCACCGGTGAAGTCGTATGGAAAAGAGATCTCAATGCTGAATATGATATTCACATGCCGATCTGGGGCATCGCGTGCGCACCTATTGTTGAGGGCGAAAACCTGATCGTTCAAATCGGCGGGAAGCCAGAGGCCTGTATCGTCGCATTCGATCGGAAAACAGGCGAGGAGAAGTGGAAAGCATTGGACGATAACGCCTCCTATTCGGCACCGATCGTCATTACGCAAGCAGACAAACGCGTCCTAATTTGTTGGACGGGTGCTAACATCGCCGCACTTGACCCACAAACAGGAAAAGTACACTGGCTTTATCCATTTCCACCGGAAAGTTTTGAGATCGCTATCGCGACACCTATTTTCAATCAGAATGAATTGTTTGTTACTGAGTTCCGTCAAGGGTCTCTGCTCCTGAAGCTGCCAACGGATAAGTTAGCAGTTGAACTCGGTTGGCATCGCAAGGGGAAAAACGAACAGAACACCGATGCGCTTCAGACGACAATGGCAACACCTGTCCGAATAGGCGATTACATTTATGGCGTGGATAGTTATGGCGAACTCCGCTGTCTCAACGCCGGAAACGGTGATCGGATTTGGGAAGACCTCACCGCTGTGCGGAAAGCACGCTGGAGCAATATCCATTTCGTCAGTCATCCAGCAGCATCAGATAATAGGGTATGGATGTTCAACGAACATGGCGAACTTCTCATCACGGAACTCTCTCCTGAAGGACTCAACATCATCAGTCGCGCCAAATTAATCGAACCGACGCGCGACCAATTGAACCGAAGAGGCGGCGTTACGTGGGCGCATCCTGCGTTTGCCTATAAACACGTCTTCGCACGAAACGACAATGAACTCGTTTGTGCAAACTTAGCAAAAAACGAAAAATAAAACTGAACCACGGAGGTTAAAGTATTGGACACGACTCGGACACCAGAGGTAAATTTACGCCCTGGCGAACAACTTCACGGCTTTGCGGTAAAATCCGTCACACCGATTCATGAACTGCGAGCAGTAAACATTGAGCTAACACATCAGCATAGTGGGGCACGCCTGTTACATCTCTACACAAACGACACGGAAAATCTTTTCTCTATTAATTTCCCAACGCCGCCATCGGATGATACCGGTGTACCACATATCCTCGAGCACGCGGTTTTGGCAGGCTCACACAAATTTCCGGTTAAAGAACCCTTCTTTGAGATGATTAAGATGAGCATGGCAACGTTTATTAACGCCATGACGAGTGCCGATTTTACCTGCTATCCGGTATCAAGCAACGTCAAAAAGGATCTCTTCAACTTAGCGGAAGTCTACTTCGACGCGGTCTTCCATCCCTTATTGACCGAAAACACCTTCAAACGCGAAGGACACCACCTCGCACCCGTCGATCCAGCGGATCCCACCGGCGATTTAAAGATAACAGGGATCGTCTATAACGAGATGAAAGGGGCATTCTCGGATCCTGAGGCTCGGTTATATAGATCAATGATTTGTCAACTCCTTCCCGATACGCTTTACGCCTACGAATCGGGCGGTGATCCAGATGCCATCCCGGATTTGACTTATGCGGAGCTCAAAGGGTTCCATGAAACCTATTATCATCCGAGCAACGGCTATTTTGTCCTCTATGGTGACATTCCAACAAGCGATTATCTTGCGTTCCTCGCTGATAAGTTGGATAGGATCCCCCAAAACGCTGTAAGTGCTGCCCTGCGCCCCTTGCGACCGGAAGTCACGCACCAACCGAAGTGGGACGCGCCACGGATTGTAACGGATACCTATCCTGTCGGGGCGGATGAACCGCTTACAGAAAAGACGTATCTCATGCTCAGTTGGATCATCGGGGATGCGACCAACCCCGAAGAGGTTGTCTTAGGTCGAATCTTGAGCCTGATTCTACTTGGCAACGAAGCTGCGCCGCTCCGTAAAGCGATTATTGATTCCAAACTCGGTGCCGACATCGTGTTTTCTGGTGCGAGTTCTATTGGACCCGCAGCCACCTTTTACATTGCACTCAAGGGGAGTGAAGCGGATCGCGTTGAAGCGTTTACGCAGCTGGTCAACGACACCCTAACACAGATTGCGGATTCAGAGATTGACAGCGAAAAGGTGGAAGCAGCATTTCAACAAGCGACTTATCACTATCAAGAAGTCGCGTCAATGTTCCCGCTCCGTATGCTCTACCGTGTTATCGAAGGTTGGATATATGAAAAAGATCCTGACACTTTCCTGAAGATGGGAGAAAGCCTCACTGATGTCCGTGAGCAGTGGCTGGAAAATCCATCAATTTTCAACCAATTGATCAGGGAAAGGTTTATTGAGAACCCGCATCGCCTGACGAATGTACTCTCTCCTGATCGTGACATGCAGGCGAAAACAGACGCTGAACTCGTTGAACGGATGAAGGAGACGCGGTCACAGTTGACGGATAAAGAAGTCGAGCGAATTGCCGCCGATGCTGCTGAACTTGAACGTCTTAATGGCGTACCGAATTCACCAGAAGCACTCGCGAATCTACCACAACTCCAAGTCAGCGATCTCCCTGAAAAACCGAAACATATCCCTACAACGGTTGAAAATATCGGTGGACAGGTTCTGCTCCGTAACGATGTTTTCGCTAACGGGGTCAACTATTTCGTGCTAAACTTCGATTTGCAAGGGCTGCCAGAGCATCTCTGGACGTATCTACCCAGATATACCGATGCTATTAGCAAACTCGGTGCTGCTGATATGAATTACGAAGAAATGGCACAACGGACATCGGCGTTCACCGGTGGGATTGGATGCTCACCGGAGTTTTCTACACACGTGCTCGATCCCAATCGTCTCAGGCAAAGCATGTCCTTTCAGCTTAAAGCACTCGATGGTAAAATGGATGCCGCGTTGGATGTCCTGCACGATCTACTTTTCGCTGTGAATCCACGCGACACGGACCGCCTTCGGGACGTGATGGTTCAAGCGGTTGCGGAATACCAGACAGAGATGATCCACGACGGCTCAGGTACAGCAATTCATCACGCTTCACGCGGACTTTCATCGAACGCGTATCTCGCTGAAATTATCTATGGTCTGCCACAACTCCGCAATAGCGAAACCCTCCTTAACAATTTTGACGAACTTAACGCCGACCTTATGGGTCATATAGAAGGGATTCGCGATTTCCTGTTAACACGTGGACGGGTGACCGTCAGTTTCACAGGTTCCGATCCGGCTTTTGACACAACGCGGACCAAGCTCGGTGAATGGCTTGATGCGATGGGGGACGAACCCGTTACTTCAGAGCCAATAGCGTTCCAGCAGTTTGAGACACCACCGAGAGAAGGATTAGCCGGTCCCATTCAGATTGCGCACTGCGCACACGTAATGCCGGCACCGCACTACTCCCATCCGGATTCGACGCTGCTGACGATTGGTGCACATCTCATCCGGCTCGATTACATACTGAGTGAAATCCGCTTTAAAGGCAACGCTTATGGGGCAAGGTTCAGCTATAGTCCTTATGAATCAGTCCTCTGCCAATCCTCGTTTCGCGATCCACACGTTGCACGCACGATCAATGTTTTTGAGCAGACTGTCAACTACGTTAAACAGGTGGAATGGACACAGACAGACATAGACCGCGCGATTATCGCTACGGCAAAAGATGGTGAGAGACCGATCCGTCCGAGTTTCGCAGCAAGAGCGGCACTGAGTCAACATCTCGTTGGGCAGACGCGCGAGATGCGTGAGGAACGCTACGCACAACTCCGACGTGCCACCCCTGCTGAGGTGAAACGCGCATTGCTCCAACTCTTGGAGGAAAATGGAGATAAAGCCGCGGTGTGTGCCGTTTCAAGTCGTGAGAAACTGGAAGCCGCGAACAACGAATTGGCACAACCTCTCGTCATTGAAGATATTTTAAGTTAAACCTATGTTTACTTATATACATACCTACCTTTACAGTAAAATGAAAGGAATGAAAGGTCAACTACCCAAGTCTGAAGACTTGGTCTTGTGAACATCCGTAGCCACACGGGGACCCACAAGTTAAACGGTTTTCTACAGTAATATATCGCAGTCTCTTGGCGTGGCAGCCAGCACAATGTTTCGGATGCTCCCCAAGTCTGATTCCTCTTGGATACTGTGATCTGGATGGGGCAATATACAACCCGTAAGGGAGATTACAAACGATGTTTGTTCCCGTAAAGAGTCAATCTGGTAAGACATTAATGCCTACGCATGCTAACAAAGCGGGCGTGCTGATTAAGAAAGGCTTAGCCACGCCCTATTGGTCTAATGGTATATTCTGTATCAGACTTAACTACGCTACAGCAGACGAACACACGCAAGATATAGTCGTAGGTGTAGACCCCGGTAGTAAGAAGGAGGGATTTACTGTTAAGTCAGAGAAGCATACCTATTTGAACGTGCAGGCGGACGCTCATAATAAAGTGGGTAAGAAAGTTGAAAAGCGTCGTGAGCTACGAAGGAGTAGACGCTCTCGTAAGTGTCCAAACCGAAAAAACAGAACGAACTGTCTTGCCAATAGAGAGCGTATCCCCGCGGGCACACGTGCGAGGTGGGATTGGAAGCTAAGGATACTTCATTGGCTTTCGAGACTCTATCCGATAACGCGTGTTTGTGTTGAGGATATTAAGGCACGGACGATAGAACGTGCTAAGAAGTGGAATACCTCTTTTAGTCCCCTTGAAGTCGGTAAACAATGGTTCTATACTGAAATAGAGAAGCGTTGGAAGTTATTCACTCTCCACGGGTGGGAGACCAAAGAGATACGGGATAGACTTGGACTGAAAAAATCCTCTAAGAAACTTTCAGAAACATTTGATGCCCACTGTGTAGATAGTTGGTGTTTGGCACATCATAGTGTTGGCGGTGTTTCTGTCCCTGATAATACAGACGTGATATGTGTTTCACCGATCCCTATTGCCAGACGCGAACTTCACAGGCAGACCCCTCAAAAAGGGGGTAAACGTCCACGCTATGGTGGAACAACTCAGCATGGACTGGTAAAAAACATGCTCGTCAAACATATCAAACATGGATTGGCGCGTATAAGTGGTTTTGGCAAACGCGGTATTTCTCTCTACGATTTAGCGGGCACTCGTCTTTGCCAGAACGCGAAAACTTCTGATTTGAAAGTGCTAAGACGCTTGAACTTTACTTATAGGAGCGGGTTTTCCTCCCAAGTCTGAAGACTTGGGTTTCCAACCCGAAGATTAGATGAAAAGAATTGCAATTTTGACGATTTGTATCTTTGCTTTAGCAGCGGTTGTGGTGCTTGCCTCACAGCCGGTCGGTTTTGAGAAAAACTGGCATCATTGGCGCGGACCACATGCTACGGGTGCCGCTGTCGATGCCAACCCTCCGACGACATGGAGTGAAACCGAAAACATCCGCTGGAAAGTCGCTATCCCCGGTACGGGACACGCTGCACCAATTATCTGGGAAGACAAAATCTTCATCCAGACGGCTATTGAGGTTAAGGCAAAAGAGTCTGAGGGGGATGATAATCCATTCAGCGGCTTCTTCGGAGGAAATAAGGAACCACTGTATAAATTTGACCTTCTCGCCATCAACCGGAGTGATGGAAGTATTCTTTGGCAGAAGACGCTCCGAGAAATACAACCCCACGAAGGAACGCACGGGGATGCTACTTACGCTTCAAACTCGCCGGTCACCGACGGTGAGTACATCTATGCCTATTTCGGTTCACGTGGACTTTACTGCGTGGATATGATGGGCAATGTGAAGTGGGAAAAAGACATCGGTACAATGTATAAGAGAAACACATTCGGTGAAGGAAGTTCGCCTGTCCTTCATGGAAACACGCTTGTTATCGTGCAAGACCACGAAGGTGATTCCTTTATTACCGCGCTCGACAAGCGGACAGGGGATGTGCTCTGGAAAACCGACCGCGATGAAAGAACAACTTGGTTCTCACCTATCGTTGTTGAAGATAATGGAAAAGCACAGGTAGTTACGACAGGGACGAATCGTGTTCGTAGTTACGATTTGGAGACTGGAAAACTGTTATGGGATGGCGACGGCTTGACTGCTAACAGTATCCCTTCACCTGTTGCTGCTGAAGGGTTTGTTTATCTCATGAGTGGTTTTCGTGGTAGTGAGTTTAAGGCAGTTTACCTTGCTAAGGCAAATGGTGATATTACCGATTCTGGCGCAATTGCCTGGGAATATGATCGGGATACACCGTATGTACCATCACCACTCCTCTATAAGGATGCAATCTATTTCTTAAAAGAGAACAGAGGCATCCTCACTGCCTTCGATATCAAAACGGGAGAAGCACGATATGGACCTAAGCGATTACAAGGCGTTTCGGGTGTCTATGCGTCCATTGTTGGCGCAGGGGATCGCGTTTATATCGCTGGACGGAACGGTGTCGTCAATGTTCTCCAACACGGTCCTGAATTTAGCGTCATAGCAGAAAACACGCTGGACGATAGTTTCAACGCATCGCCAGCGATTGTCGGTTCGGAGTTATATCTCCGTGGCGGTCAGTATCTCTACTGCATTGCGGAGTAATCAGTAATTAGTTCTCAGTTGTCAGTTACAGGAGAACTTCGTTAAACGAAAACCTCTTAACTGACGACTGACAACTGACAGCCAAGAATCTAATATGTCGCTCTTCCGCCGCTGACATCGTAGCACTGCCCTGTCACAAAACTTGCCTCATCTGATGCCAAGAAATTCACTACAGCAGCGACTTCCTCCGGTTTCCCAACGCGTCCCAACGGAATCTTACCTACCATATAATCGATGGTTGATTGTGCCATACCTTCCAATATCGGTGTTTCGATAACCGCTGGAGACACCGCATTCACGCGGATGTTGTAGTCCGTTACCTCCTTAGCGAGTGCCTTCGTTAGGCAGATGACCCCCGCCTTAGATACGGAATACGGGATGAGCGTCGGATTACCCTCCTTGCCAGCGATCGAGGCGATGTTCACAATCCTGCCGTAGTCCTGTGCGATCATCGGAGCAATCACTGCTTTACAGCAGAGAAAAACACCCGTCAGGTTTACACCTATCACACTGTCCCAATCCGCCTCTTCTAAGTCCGTCAATGGAAGTGTGCGTCCTGCAATCCCCGCATTGTTGACGAGAATGTCAACACGACCAAAGGTGGAAATAACCTTTTCAACAGCAGCATTGACATCGGTGAATACCGAAACATCTGCCTGAACGGGCAGCGCTTTGCGTCCAGCAGATTCAATCTCCTGCGCGACCGCTTCAGCTGCCCCTATGTTTAAATCCATAATAGCGACATTCGCGCCTGCGTTCGCGAGTCTGATGGCAATCGCTTTACCAATACCCTGCCCTGCGCCTGTCACAATCGCAATTTTATCCGTTAGATTCATTAAAATCCCTCCTGAGTTCCAAAAAATCGTCCAATTCAACGCCGAACGCATCCGCGATCCGATTGATGTAACTGAAAAAACCAACGACCTCCACAATAGCGAAGAGTGCTTCGTCGGTGAGTCCGTAGCTGCGGAGGTGTTCAAGGTCCGCTGGTGTAACAGTAGCTGCTGCTTTTGTTACTTTAACGGCAAAGTCAAGGATCGCTTTTGTGGTCTCGTCAATATCAGCCGTGTGAAAATCCGTCAAAATCTGTGCAATCTGCCCATCTGTGAGTTGTGCCCGCAACTCATCTGCGTGCGCGATTATTCAGTAGTGGCATTCGTTCACTTTCGAGACAACAGTCGCAATCATTTCACGTTGCATTCGGCTCAGCGGCGAGTCCTCGTCAAACATTATCGCTATGTAGAGTTCAATGAACGGGCGCATGCTTTTTGGTCGTACGCTGAGCAGTTTGACGATATTGTAAACTTGTCCTGCCCGCGCGATTGCAGCGTCGTATTCCTCTTTCACGATACCGGTTGCTTCGGCTTCATCTACAGTGCGAATCCATGCCATTTTACTCTCCAATCACCACGCCGTATTCACCTACGACCGCGCCTTTGTGCCCGGTTTGGTAGTGTAAGTGTCTTTCACCGACGATAGGTTGTGTGCTTTGTACTTCAACGGTCCCACGGACTTTCCCCATAGCCCCTTCATCCATATCCGAACAGTGGAACGGCTTGATTTGGCGGTGCACCTGCCGACGAATCTCACCTTGCCGATTGCGGACGATGACGTTGACCAAGGCATCTGCTTCTCCGACGTTAAGAAATCGGAACCAGTCCCATGCCCCCCCCGCAATTTCAGGGAAAAAGAGTCGGATTCCGACCTGCCCTCCCTCCACCGATGCTCCGGGGAGGTCGACAATGGCTGTTCCGCTGTGCATGTGTCGTTCGGCGACAACCGGCTGATCGCTACGGACCTCTACGGAGGAATTTACATTAATGTCGTCTATAGGCGGGGTCCAACACTGAAAAGGTCTCAGTCCATCGAATTTTTTTGTCCATGTGGCTTGCGCGTTGTCATCCTTACGAGCGATCATCGTCACTTCTGCCTCTTCTGTTCCAACGTTGACGATCACAACCCAATCTTGCCATGCGGGTCCGACCTCTGGGAAAAAGAGGGTACGAGGCGCGTCTGAAATCAACTGTCCAAATTGCCCCACGGATGTCTTCCCGCCTTGGTAATGAAGATGGCGTTCACCAACAATGGGTTGTGAACTCTGCATTTCAACCGTGCCGGTGACGTTTCCCATAACACCTTCGTTGAGGTCCCAACAGCAGAGCGGATCAACGACCTGGTGGCGTTGTCTCAGTACATCGCCATTCCTATTTCGGACGGTGATGTTGACGTGCGCGTCCGCCTCACCCACGTTTAGTACCCGAAACCAATCGTGGGCACCGGAAACTAATTCTGGAAAGAAAAGTCGCTGCCCGACTGTCCCGTATTCTGGAGCTGCGCCAATGAAATCAAGGACATTCGTGTCTTTGTGCATGTGCCGTTCTGCCACAATCGGTTCGTCCGCAGTGAACTGCATAGAGGAGTTCTCTTTAATCTCCTCAACGTTTGGTATCCAGGACTCAAAGGAACTTATCGTTTTCTCCGCGGACCAAGTCGGTTGTCCGTTACGAGCATGTCTCGCTATCGCAGTTACACGGGTATCTTCAGGACCCACATTCGTAACTTGGACCCAGTCTTGCCATTGGGGTCCTACTTCTGGAAAATAAAGGGTCGTTGCGCCTGGCATTGATGCCTCCTCTTTAAATTTAAAGCCTTTTTATTTTGATGCATACTCGTAACGTGTGCTTACGAGAAATTAAGAACGTCGTGATGAAGAGTGCTGTTACTATTTTAACTTGCATTTATTTATATTTTCCACTACAATTTCGGTCAATGCCATTTAGTTCACACCTAACGTTAGGAAATTTGCCCTTCGGCAAAAATTGGACGACTACACATCGCTAAATGGCTTTCATAATTTGAGGAGAAGACAATGGCAGCAAAAAAACTTTCAGATGCCGAAATCCAGGAAAACCTTGAACAACTCAACGGTTGGACAGTGGAAGACGGTAAACTACACAAGGAATACCAGTTTGATACGTTTGTTACAGCGTTCGGTTTTATGACACAACTCGCCTTAATCGCGGAATCCATGAATCACCACCCAGAATGGTTCAACGTCTATAACCGTGTGACAATTGATTTGATGACGCACGATGCGGATGGCATCAGTGAATTGGATTTTCAATGGGCAAAGCACGCCGATTCAATTAGCGGTTAATCCGGTTACCTATAGATGGGAATGACACAACGCGCATTGGAGAGACGCATGAAAGTCTTAATTGGAAGTCGACAGGCACCAGAGATCGAGGGGATGTTGTCGGATGTCCCACCGGGTGTTGAAGTTCGCTTTTTACCACACGGTGAATCCTTACGTGAACACATCGCTGATGTTGACATTTTGTTTGGACACCTTGGCGAAGAAGCAATACCGGAAGCAACTGCGCTGCGTTGGGTGCACCAACCGCATGCGGGTGTTGAAGGATTTATGTATCCTGCTTTCAAAGCGAGTGATGTTATACTCACCAACTGTCGCGGCTTGTATGGCACACAGATTGCTGAACACGCTTTTGCCTTACTTTTGTCCATCACCCGACGGATTCCTGACCAATTGGAATTTATGAAGACGAAGCATTGGGAGCGCGTTCCGTGTGTCGAACTGGCGGGTATGACAATGGGTATCCTCGGATTAGGTGGTATCGGACTAGCGATTGCAGAACGCGCACAGGCGTTTGAATTTAATATAATTGCTGCTGATATAGAACCGATTGACAAACCTGATACCGTGTCAGAACTCTTCGGCTTAGATGAATTGATGGCGTTTCTTGCGAAGTCAAATATCCTTATGGTATGTTGTCCGAGCACACCTGAAACACATAAACTCCTATCATACGCCCAGTTCAATCAGATGCCTGATGATAGTTACGTTGTGAATGTCAGTCGTGGCAAGGTTATTGACGAAGAGGCTTTGGTAGAGGCACTTCAGGGTACGAAATTAGCGGGGGCTGGGTTAGATGTAACGTATACGGAACCGTGCCCACCGGAAAGCCCACTGTGGGAACACCAGAACGTGATTTTAACTTCGCACAGCGCAGGCTCTTCGCAGCACATTCGGAAACGCGCCATGCAACTCTTTATTGATAATTTACATCGTTACGTGGAAGGTGAGCCTTTAGTCAACGTCGTTGATAAACAAAAGGGATACTAAATCACAACACAGAAATGGAGAGAAAATGAGTCAGAAAACATATCGTGCCGCTGCAATTGGGCACACCGGTGCTGGCAACTTCGGACATGGACTCCATACCCCATATAAAGATATAGAGAACGTCGAATTTATCGCTGTCTCTGATCCGGATGAGGCTGGCAGAGAGAAGGCAGCAGCAGAGGCGGGGGCTTTGCGCAGCTACGCCGATTATCAAGAGATGCTTGAGAAGGAGACGCTTGACATCGTGAGCGTCTGTCCGCGTTGGACATCGGAACATGTGGATATGGTAACCGCTTGTCTTGAGGCGAGATGCAGCGTTTATTCCGAGAAACCAATGACGAGTACGCTCGCAGACGGTGATAAGATCGTTGAGACAGCGAAAGCAAACGGTTTAAAGGTTGCTGTGGCACATCAGGCGGTCTACCTTCCTGCGACGCATGCTATCAAACAGATGCTTGACGATGGCAAGATTGGCACTATCCAAGCCATCTATGCCAGTGGTAAGCAGGATCATCGCGGTGGCGGTGAGGATATGATTGTCCTCGGTACCCATATTTTTAATATGATGCGTTTCTACGTCGGTGATGTCGCATGGATGCAGTCCCACGTCACAACAAACGGCAAAGAGATTGCGTACGGTGATGACCATAAACCGACAGAACCTGTGGGAGCCGTCGCGGGTGATTGCATCAACAGCTACTTTGCTTTCAAAAGCGGTGTTTCCGGCTTCTTCGAGTCCCGGAGAGATCAGGCTGGTTCAGGCAGATACGGTATGGAAATCGTCGGCAGTGAAGGTATTTTCTCGCTTCGCGGTGATGTCGCAAATCGCTTGATGATCTACCCGTATCCGGTGCTGGTGCCTGCAAATCCAGAACAGCAGTGGGAGGCGATGGATTTAGACCAAACGCCCTTCTCTCAAGGCAATGAACTCGCTATCCGAGACCTTATCGACGCGATTGAGAACGACCGGAAACCGATCTCTGCTGCTGAAGACGCTGTCGCTGCATTAGAGATGATTCTCGGTGCTTACGAATCCCAATTGTCTGGTGGACGTGTCCCGTTCCCGATTGCGAACCGTGAGCATCCGTTAAGCAGGTAAGATTAGAACCGATATATGTTTGGCGAGGTCTCCGTGCCTCGCCATTTTTTTATGCAGGTATCGTTTTCCGAACACCATTTTCGTAGCGTACCTGATAATCGGTATCCGGCACGTCCATTGCTCGCACAGCAAGTTCACCGAATGTAATCAGCGGTTCAGAAAGTAGTAGCAGTTCATCAAGCGATTCGGTCGGTGTTTTGTCCGTTGTGTCCAGCACAATCTTGCGTCCACTCTGCGTAAACAGGGATTTGTCAATCTCCTCTTGAAACAGACGATTCAGCTCTGGAATATCGGCTTCCTTGATGATCTGGTATTCGTGTGGATCTGTTTTCATCCGTTCCTTAATTGCCGCGTCGCTGGCGGTGACGTGGATCATCACGACATCCGGCAATCGTGCTTCGATAACCTGCGTTTCATAGCCGCGCTGCGCATTGATATGATACTTAGAATAATACGTGCTTCCTGGGTCATCCCCATAGAAGGACGAGTAAACGAGCTCCTCAATATGCCATCCCGCGATGAGCGTGTTCGGATAGTTTTTTATCACTTCAACGTGATACTGAAGCTGCATCCGCTGCATTCGTTCCTTTACATCCTCTGGAAAATGGATGTACGCTGCCCTTGATTCGGGACTCAGCGTCGAATCAGGGATCGTAAAGTGATCGTCTACGTGAACTCTTAATTTCCGATGTTGATAATAGTCTGTCATTAGGTTTACTAATGTCGATTTTCCAGCATATTCGATACCCACAAAAATACATCTCATGAAAAAAACCTCGCTATTGAATTGGTGTAAATGAACAGTGCCCTACCACAGTGTGTCCTTATATCTATCACGAAACAGGAAAAGTGTCAAGCATCAAATCGCCTTGACATTCACACCTCAAGCGGGTATAATAACTTTACCGTAAACAGGTTGAACTCAAGGAGACAAACATGGGAAAAATTCAGACCTTCAAAATCCAAAACCCGGAGTACGGAGACACCTATACTGCTCACATCGAAAAAAATGGAGCTGGGTGGTTAGGACAGATACAAGAAGTTCCCGAGATAAAATGTGAGGAAAGTACGCCAGACGCACTATTGAAAGTCCTCAAAAACGAACTTCACGAGGTCCTAATAGCTCGGGCAGACGCTTGGGATAAGCAGATCGAGGAGGACATAAAAGCCGGAAGACTGGATCGACTTGGTGAAAAAGCCCTTGAGGATTTGCGAGCAGGTAGGTGCAAAGATCTATAAAACTAACGCTGAGTTTTGGAAAAATTATCAGAACTTGCCACGAGAGGTTCAACGACTTGCAGACGAAAAGTTTGAACTGCTGAAACGAGATCCAAGACATCCATCCCTCAATCTCAAAAAAGTTGGCGTGTACTGGGTAGCAAGAGTCGGCATTAACTACCGAACGCTGGCACGCGAAGAAAATGGCACCCTCGTCTGGTTCTGGATCGGCAAACATGACGAATACATGCGACAGATCCGATCTGCCTTTTAATGAGTCGTGAGATTGAGATTTTACTCGACCCAAGGAGACAAACATGGAAAAAATTCAGACCTTCAAAATCCAATATCAAGACTACCTTGAAACCTATACTGCCCACATTCAAAAAAATGGCAGTAAATGGATAGGATGGATACAGGAAGTTCCTGAGCTGAAGCGAGAAAAAGACACGCAAGAGGAGTTACTGAAAACTCTTAAAACCGAACTTCATGAAGTTCTGGCAGATGAATGGGAGGCCTGGTGTGAGCAATTTGAAGAAGACGTGAAAGCCGGTCGATTAGACCGACTTTTCGATGAAGCTCTTGAGGATTTACGGGCAGGTAGGTGCAAAGATTTATAGGACCACTCACAGGTTTTGGACATACTATGAAAATCTGCCGCGAGAGGTTCAGCGACTTGCCGACAAAGGTTTTGAGCTGCTGAAGCAAAATCCAAGGCACCCTGCCCTGCACTTAAAGAAAGTAGGGACGCGTTGGTCCGCTCGTATTAATAAGGACTATCGCGCTTTAGCACGTGAAGAAGATGGTATCCTCGTCTGGTTTTGGATCGGCAAACATGACGAATACATGCGACGCATCTAATAATTAAATCTTTTACGAAATCACCTCACAAATAACACATCATGTTAACAATCGGCAATCTCAACATCCCAGACTTTCCGCTTCTGCTCGCACCGATGGAAGATGTGAGCGATCCGCCTTTCCGCGCCGTCTGCAAAGAAAATGGTGCGGATCTCATGTACACAGAATTCATCTCCTCCGAAGCACTTATTCGTGACGCGGCACCGAGTGTTGCCAAATTGGATATTTTTGAAGCGGAAAGACCCATCGGCATCCAAATCTTTGGGCACGACATCGATTCCATGCGCGCCTCTGTCGAGATCACCGAAAAGGTCCAACCGGACATCATTGATATTAACTATGGGTGTCCCGTCAAGAAGGTTACATGCAAAGGCGCAGGTGCCGGTATCCTACAAGACATACCGAAGATGGTGAAAATGACTGCCGAAATGGTCAAAGCCACGCAGTTGCCCGTCACCGTCAAAACCCGTCTCGGTTGGGACGATAAAACGAAATACATTGTTGAAGTCGCCGAGCGGTTACAGGATGTCGGTATTCAAGCAATCGCTATTCACGGCAGAACCCGCCGACAGATGTATAAAGGAGATGCCGATTGGACGCTCATCGGTAGGATTAAAGACAACCCGCGTATGACGATCCCTGTCTTCGGCAACGGTGATGTTGATAGTCCACAGAAAGCGGCAGAGATGCGGCAGCAATACGGTGTTGACGGCATCATGGTCGGGCGCGCCGCGATCGGTTACCCGTGGATTTTCAACGAGATAAAACACTATTTTGCAACAGGTGAATTGCTCCCACCACCCTCTATAGATGAACGCATCAAGGTTTTTAGAAAACATCTCGATTTTTCCATTAAATGGAAAGGATTAAAACTCGGTCTCGTCGAGATGCGTCGGCACTATAGCAACTATTTTAAGGGCATCCCACACGTCAAACCCTTTCGCTATCGTCTTGTCACATGTGATAGTTACGACGGTGTTTTAGGCATTGTATCGGAACTCCGGACGCATGCCCTAACGTTAGGTTTCTCGTAGAAATAGGATTCGAAGAGACTGAAAAAACACTTGACTTGAAAACCACATAATATTATCATACACTAAAACTATGCTTCCGCAGTAAAGGACCTGGAATGGAAAAAATACCCTTTATGAAACTCAGCGGTGCAGGTAACGATTTCGTCATCATTAATAATCTGGCGGAAATTGTTGATAGCACCGATACAGATTTTGTCAAAAAACTCTGCCAACGTCGTATGTCGGTTGGGGCTGATGGTGTTCTGCTCGTCGAAAAAGCGGACGATGTCGATTTTCGCATGCGCTACTTCAACGCCGATGGTGGTGAAGTAGAGACCTGTGGGAACGGCGCACGCTGTATCTCTAAGTTCGCTTATCTCAATGGAATCGCGTCTGAAAAAATGCGGTTTCTGACGAACGCTGGAATTTATGAATCCGAGATAGTGGGTACGAGCGTTAAAGTCCGTATGAGCGATCCCACGGACATTCGGCTTAATGTCCCACTTCAGTTAGACGATGAGATGCATACCGTGGGGTTCGCGAACAGCGGTGTACCGCACGTTGTTTTCTTTGTAGAGGACTTGGACGGAACGGATGTCTTTGATTTGGGACAACAGACGCGCTATCACGACGATTTCAAGCCCGACGGCACCAACGCGAATTTTATCCGTGTTCAGTCATCAGGATTAATTGACATCCGAACTTATGAACGTGGCGTTGAAGATGAGACGCTCGCTTGTGGCACAGGGTCGATCGCCTCCGCGATTGTCGCAGCGACATTAGGGAAAGTTGTATCCCCTGTCGCCATCAAAACAGCGAGTGGTGTGGTTCTTAAAATCCATTTTGACGTAGAAAACGGAGAAGCTCAGAACGTCTACCTCGAAGGTGATGCTCGCGTTATCTACGTCGGTGAACTCACAACAGACGCATGGGATTATTAAAAGTAGCAGGCACACCCTATTGTGCCGTAGCCAGCAAGGAGGGTTTACATGTTTCAAGGCTCTTATGTTGCACTCGTCACACCATTTAAGGACGATGAATCGCTTGACGAAGCGAAACTCAAGGAACTGATTCAATTTCAGCTTGACGGCGGCACACACGGCATCGTCCCGTGTGGCACAACAGGTGAATCTCCTGCGCTGTCTGAATCTGAACACGATAGGGTGATAGAACTCACTGTCGAAACTGTGAATGGGCAGGTGCCTGTTATCGCGGGTACCGGTTCCAACTCGACAACGCGCACCTTGCGCGCAACGGAACACGCGAAAGCCGCCGGTGCGGATGCTGCCCTGATTGTCACCCCCTATTACAACAAACCGACCCAAGAGGGGTTATATGCCCACTACATGAAAATTGCCGACACGGTGGACATCCCGATCGTTGTCTATAATGTCCCCGGACGATGCGGAACTGACATCCTGTCACCTACCATCGCAAGGCTTGCAGAGCACCCGAACATCGTCGCACTCAAGGAGGCGACTGGTGAACTCAAACGCGCCAGCGAAGTCGTCAACTTATGTCCCGATGACTTTGTCGTGCTCTCCGGTGATGATGTCAATACCCTACCGATTATGGCTGTTGGTGGTAAAGGCGTTATTTCAGTTGTGGCGAACATCGCACCAGCAGATGTTGCGGAGATGTGTAATGCTTTCCATGCAGGCAACCTTGAACTCGCTCAAAAACTTCACTATAAAACGCTGCCGTTGGCGGTTGATCTCTTTATTGAGACGAACCCGATTCCTGCGAAAACTGCGCTCCAGTTGATAGGCAAACTCAACGGGAAATTGCGGTTGCCACTTGCACCGATGGTTCCCGCGAACCTTGAATCCTTGCGGAATACGCTTTCGGAAACGGGTTTGATTTAGTGAAAAAGGTGGTAGGTGCGATATTCCAATCGCGCCTTCTTTTTTGAATTGGGGGCATCGAAATGTCTGACGGTTCCATGGAACAAGTCCAAAATCGTGTGAACTCTGACCTGCGTCGTCAGTTTCGCTCTTTTCGTGGTTTTATAAAGAAACCGAAAAAGGCTTGGTCTGCACCTACCTTAAAGTGGTTTTCACTCTACAGCATTGGGATATTGGCGGGCATGTGGGCTTTTATTCTTGACTTGTCTAAACTGGATCCATGGATCGGATTCAACGTGATTTCAGGAGTGATAGCGATTATTGTTGTGCCTATTCTATTCGTAGAGAACGTGCGTCTAACTGGTAAACCTCACAATGGACAACCCCGAATCAACCTCTATATCAATGCCTTCATATTCATTGGGCTTGCCGTTGGGACCGCATTAGTAGGCTGGTTCGTAGGAACATCAGCGAGGAAGTTCATAGAGATTGTTACGTCCAGCCCGTAAAATAATTGATCCTGTGCAATCTAACGACAAGAATGGAGTCTGTTCATAAGTGATTGACAGTGGAAACTGGAACAACATGATGCTACCAGTAACTACTGTCAGACTCATCCCAGAATCTATTGCGATGGTTTTCTTCTTTTTTTAGAAGCACCTCTCATCATTCTTGTTGAAGCGAAGAAGGATGATCCAAAACTCGGCCTCGGGCAATGTGTTGCCGAGATGCTCGCTGCACAACGTTTTAACGCTGAAAAAGGGAATGACATCCCGGCTGTTTACGGTGCCACCACTACGGGCACAGAGTGGCAATTCCTCAGATTAGCGGGAAAGAACCTACAGATTGATATGGAAATTTATCCGATTCAGCAGTGTGACAAAATTATCGGTATCCTTTCCAGCATGGTAAACCAAGAGGCGTGAAGTACTTACTGCTTACCGCTGATACGCTGCTGGCAACAGCCGATGCACTGTGTCAATCACCAATTGCTCAACGCCAGTAGCGAATCGAGTCGGCGGCCCGAAATAGAGCATCGCACCGCCACCTTCATACCCGCCTTCGGCTAACACGCGTTCCGACGGGATATAACACGGAAAAGCATTTGAATATGCCCCTACCCACAGCCTTTCGGCATCCAATTCGCTCTTCAGACGCAGTGAATAATCGACAACGACTTCACTCGCAAGGAAAACAACACCGAGTTCATCACCGAAACTCCACGCTTGTACGGGGTAGGAGAGTTCCGTTTGTATGGATTGTCCTTGCTGTAAGCGTTCGAGGTGTTTTTGTGCATGATAGGCATCGTGACCGCCTGCTGCTACACGTGCCTCCCATTCTTCACGGGTCGGCAGTGTGTCAAACGGTAGATTAACCCGTTCAAACGCACCTGTCGGAACTTCAGAAAGCGGATTGGCATCCCTTTTCAGCATCCGTTGCACTTCCTCTGAAAGTGCCTCTCCGTGTGCTTTTGCATACGCGAGGCGGGTACTGAAAACCTCCTCTTCCCCATCTGGCATCGGCATCATGCGTGATTCGGGGTTTGCATCGGCACCACATCCGATTGTGATTAAGGCAGTTACACCCGGAAGTGCGTCTTGGATTGCATCTTGTGCGTATCCCGCCCAGTCGCCACAGATATGATTGTCCGTTCCAGCCAACGTTGTACAGTGGCAAGCGTAACTCGCCCACACAGCGCGTAATGTACCGTCTAAATCCCTGACTTGCATACACGGCAGTGAGTGATCCACCGGTCCCCCTTCGGTTCGCCGATTTTTCGCGAATCCGAGTTCACCGATGCCCCATGTCAACCGTGATGGCTCGCGATTTGCGAGTGCTTCCAGTGCGACGGCTTCCATCCAGTCGGTAAGTTGCTCGGTGTAGCGATCAATTGTTTCCTGCTGTTCCGGTGGTATATCTGAACTAAATAGAAAAGGTGCGGCGTTTGTGAGACAGGGCGCGCTATGCGTATGTGTGAAGCATGCCGCAAAGTGGGCACGGGAAATCCCAGTTTTCTGCTTGATTCGGCGTGACACCTCTTCGGTGAGTTCATCGGGTAAACCGCAATTTTCAACTGTCACTAAAACAACCGGTTCATCTGTATCATTGCCGATAGCGAGTGCCTTCGACCATATCCGCTGAATAATACCGTCGGATTCTGTACGACGGCTGCCGTAACCGCTGAGCCGAATCGGATAGTCTGGCGTAATATCGACTTCGGCGACACCAACCTGAATAACACTATTTTTGTCTGCCATACCGGGTTACCTCCGCGATAGGATTTAATGCCTACATGCCACTGGCGAGGTTTCAAATCTCGCCAGCGAGGGTGTGAAAATCCTATTTGAGTTAGAATCGTAGGGTGAATGCGAATAGATGTTTGTTTGCGTCATAGGTGAAATTTTCGATGCTTGTCGTGTATTCCAAATATGTGGTACCAAGCCTCAACCCAACACCAAGAGCGGAACGGAACTCTGAATTTGTGCGTCCTATACCAACTCGGAGCGCCAAAGTCTTTGGAACTGTGCCTATCCACGTTTTGTGTAATTCACCACCAATAGCGAAACTAATTCCTTTCTGTCCACTGTCTCGCCAGATATCTGTCGCCACTGTAACCCATCGCAGAGGTTCATAGGCGACACCGATGCCAAATCGGAATGGAAAGGGTTCCACCAAGTCTGTGCGCAGGACATTTTCAAAAAGGATACCGACCTGCAGCGGCGGATTTACCTGTGCTGCATCGAACCAAACCTCTCTTTGAAAACCGATATCCAACTCTAATCGACTGACTGTCCTCTCAAGCGTTGGCTGTCGTTCATGGACGATCTCCCGAACCCGATCGCCGAATTGCAATTCATCAATGATTGCCTCAATCAGTTCTTCGGGCATCTCTACGTCTACCTCAGGTCCGTGACGCGCTGCCAAATTTAAGGTCGAGATCATCGTGCCTCGGTCTACGGCTTGCTGCACCCATTTCAGGCGCGCACCTGCTGTAGATTTTCCAAACTCGCGACTGAAGCCTGCTATCCAGCTTCCCTCTTGGAGCAGATTGTAATCTGTGAATAGATCCGTTGTGGCGGTAAACTGACGCGAGTTTCGGTTATATTCGGCATGCGTTCTGTCAAACGTGAAGTTCGCAAAATTCGTGGATCTCGCGGCATAGCCGACGCTCATACCCCATTTACCGAAAGCGGACGAATAGTAGAGTGCCGGTGAGACGTTGATACTGGCTTCAGCGACGAATTGTGTCGTTCCATGTTTCGGTAACTCTGTCCAGTAGATATCCTCAGTAGTAATACCGAGCGCGAGGTTGTGGTGTTTGACGGACACAAGCGATGCGGGGTTTCCAAATATACCCGCATCATCTGCCAGCAGTGCGATACGGGTGCCGCCCATCCCCGCAATGCGGAGCATCTCGTTTGCGGTGCTGGATGATGGCATAATCGCGGCTAAGATACAAAATACCAAAAAAGTGATGAGGAGCTGGCATCTCGTTCTATTGTGAATCCACACTCATCACCTCAGCGAAAATGTCCTCCAGCGAATGTTTCACCTCGCGTAATTGGCGGAGTTGGACCCGAGTATCATAAGCGAGTTTAAAGAAAAATTTTGTATCCGTCTCCTGATTGTCGGACGTAACACGGAGGCGTTTATCCGGATGCAGTTCAACCTGATAATCGTGGCGTTCTAAAGCGGCGATGTAAGAGTCACTGTCACCCACAATCTTCAGATCAAACAACTGCCCTTTGTTCTCTTTGAGTGCTTCTATGTGTCCTTGAATAGCGAGGCTTCCGTGTGAGAGAGCAACAATCTCTTGGCATGCGAACTCTACATCGGGAAGTAGATGTGAGGACAAAATCACATTGATGCCCTTATCCGTTGCAATGTCTTTAACGAGTTCCAACATCTCCTCTCTACCGCTGGTGTCCATTCCGTTTGTTGGTTCGTCAAGGAGTAGCAACTTTGGATCGTGTGCCAGTGCCTGCGCTAATTTCACGCGCTGTTTCATGCCGACCGAGTAGCCATCTATGGTCCGGTAACGCTCTTCATCTAAACCGACGTAATAGAGCACCTCATGTGCGCGTTGTAGTGCATCGCGCTTCGGCATTCCACAGAGTTCGCCTGCGTAAGAGACAAGCTGAACGGCGTTCATCCCCTGAATCAAACATTCATCCTCCGGCATGTACCCGATCTGTTTCCGAATCTCCAATGGATCTGTTTGCACATCCAGTCCAAACACAGCAGCTGTACCTTGATTCGGCTGGACGAATCCGAGCAGCGTTTTTAGCAAAGTGCTTTTCCCCGCACCGTTAGGTCCCAGTAAACCGACAGCACCACCTTGAACTTCTAATGAAAGATTATCCAGAGCAGTCGTTGTACCAAAAGAGAGTGAGACGTTCTTTATTTCAATCAGCATTTTTTAAATTATGGTAGTTTACGGGCCCCCATAAGGAGTGCCCCTACAAAATGTCTATTTGTTTTCATAATTCACTATAGTCTTCTTTACAGATGATGGAAGAAAGGTTCGTTTTACGCGTGCGCCTATCTGTGTTAAGATTTCATACGAGATTGTTCCAGCACGGTGCGCAACTTCATCAACAGTGATTTCCGCATCCCCTTGGCTTCCTATCAACACCACTTCATCGCCAACCGACACGTTATCTTCGAGTTGGAGTTGCACCACGCTTACATCCATGCAAACCCTCCCGATAATCGGACGGCGTTTCCCATCAATTAACACCTCACCACTGTTGGAAAGCGTACGCGGATAGCCATCGCCGTAGCCTATTTGCAACATCGCCACGCGGGTTTGAGGCGGTGCTTTATAGGTTAATCCGTAACTTACGCCTTCCCCTTCCCGGATAGTGTCTATCCAACCGACACGCGTTTTCCATGTAAGTGCCGGTTTTAAGAAAATAGGTTTTTCAGCTGCAGGGTAGATACCATATAGACTCAAACCCGGACGCACGGCATCAAAATACGACTCAGGAACTGAAAGTGCTGCCGCGCTGTTCGCAGCGTGAATTATCTTCCCATCAACGTTTGCAAAGACAGACGAAAACCGCTTTAGCTGCACCGACACAAAACTTTTATCCGCCTCGTCCGCAGTAGCAAGATGTGTAAACAACCCTCCAACTTCAAGCCGAGGCAGTCTTTCCAGTTTGCTCAGAAACGCCATCGCTTCCGTATAACACACACCGCTCCGATTCATACCGGTATTGATGTTGACATGAGCCTTTACAGAATCAACCTCGTTCAATGCCTTTGCAAACTCCCAATCACCTATCGTTGGTGTCAATTCGTATTCAACTATTGGTGCCACCTGCGCGGGTAAAGAACTAAACAGAACCAGAATCGGTTTTCGGATATCCGCTTGACGTAGGACAATCCCTTCCTCAATCGTTGCGACGGCGAACATATCAGCGGTCGCGTCTAAGACCTCCGCGACACGGACTGCACCGTGCCCGTAGGCATCCGCTTTTATGACTGCTATCAACTTTTTGCCGGTATGTCCCTTGATTGCTTCAGCATTGTGTTGGATTGCTTGCAGATCGATTTCTGTGTGTGTTCGGAAATAATGCATGTCGTCTTTTAACCTTGCAGTGTCAACAGAAAAATTATACCACAACTGACACAAATTTGCGAGGAGTTTCGTTCCCGCCGATAGGCATACTATTATGCTTCCTGCTTTTGGGAGGCTGTGGCACCGCCTTGAAACCATGAGAACAGCAGAATAAATACGATAGAGTTCGCCAATAGCATCGTCGAGATCGCGTTGATTTTTGGCGTGATACCGAACTTCAGCAGCGAATAGATATGCACAGACAGTGTCGTATAACCGACACCAGCGGTGAAGAACGTGATCACAAAGTCATCTATAGAAAGCGTGAAGGCAAGCAACGCACCGCCGATAATTCCGGGGGCGATGAGAGGGAGCGTTATCCGCCAAAACGTCTGCCACTCATTGGCACCAAGGTCGCGAGCCGCCTCTTCTAAGGTATTATCATAGCCTTGTAGACGCGCCCGCACGACAATGGTAACGTACGCGATATTGAAAACACCGTGTGCGATAATCACAGTGATTAAACCCAACGGGATACGGACTTGTACATAAAACGTCAATAACGCAATCGCCAGCACGATGTCTGGAATGATAATCGGGAGATAGAGGCACCGCACGAGGGCAGTTCGGAAACGGAAACGGTATCGCTCTATCGCAAGCGCGGCTGCCGTTCCGATAACAGTAGCGATGACAGTGGCAACGCCTGCTACCATAAGGCTATTTCTACAGGCACGCCAGAGTGCGTCATCTTCAAACAGTTTTGAATACCAACCGAATGTGAATCCTTCCCAAACGGAGAGCTGCTCGCCGCTGTTGAATGAGAATACTACAACCGCTAAGATCGGAACGTAGAGGAAAAGAAAAACTAATCCTATGTTGGCTTCAAGAATCCGTTTCATTTTTTAATTTTGCCCTATTCGGAGCAGTCAAGTTGAATTAGGTTCATCCTGTTGTAAAGCACGGAAGTACAGCACCGTACCAACGAGAACTATCCCCATAAGCATGAATGAGAGCGCAGAGCCGAAGGGCCAATCTCGTGCCGTTTTGAATTGCCGTTCAATGACATTACCGATATAACTCACTTTTCCGCCACCGAGGAGGTCCGGCGTTAGGAACGCACCTACTGTCGGGATAAAAACTAACATGGATCCGGCGAGGATACCGGGGAGGCTGAGTGGCACGGTTACGTGCCAAAATGCACGCCGCGGAGATGCCCCTAAATCTTGCGCGGCTTCAAGCAAAGACATATCCAATTGTTCCAATGCTGCATACAAGGGGAGTATCATAAACGGTAGGTATCCGTAAACAAGCCCTATTTGCACGGCGAGTGGTGTGTTCAGCAGTTCTAATGGACTCCAGTTGGGAAATACGGATCCCAAAAGACTGTTCAAGAGTCCTTCAGTGCGTAAAATCAGTATCCACGCATAAGTTCGGATAAGGAAGTTCGTCCAGAACGGGACGACGACGAGGAGCAATAAGATACTTCGGTGTTTCGGCTTATAGCGTGCGAGATAGTAGGCGAATGGGTAACCGAGGAGTAGACAGATCGCAGTACAGACCAATGCCGTTGATACTGATCTCCAGAGGATACCGAGATACAGTCCATCAAACAGGCGTTGATAGTTTTCCAGTGTGAAATTCCATCGGACACCACCGTACGTCCCGCGTTCTATGAAACTATAGATAAAGACAGATACAAGCGGGAGCAGGAAGAAACAGATAAGCCAGAATACAACGGGAAAGAGGAGTATCAAGAGATGGTAATTACGACGCATTTTCGTTTAGGAGTCCTAACTGTTGTCGTCACAGATAGAGTCGATGCAGACACCATGACTTTCAAGCGCAGTTCTAAATTCCTCCCAACCACTATCATCTGCTATTAGAATGGGTGCTTCTTGTCCGCTATTGCGCTGATAAGCAAGTGTCACAGCAACAAATTTTCTATCCTTTTTGTGAAAACCCTTTAGCGAAGGGTCATCGTTCGGAAACTCTTCAAAATCTGTTCCATTTCCTCCCAACGGGGTAATATGTACCATGATAACCTTTTCCTGTTCTCCTTCCCGCCACATCCTTCTCACCAACTCTTGCCAAAACCGGTCTCCAAATCCACGTCCCTTTTCATTCAGGTTGTTCCTGTACTCTTGAATTATCCGTTTCTTATCATCAAGGAGTATTTTCTCAGGACCCCTGAGAATCTCTGCGAGTCTTACTCTGCATCGGGTGACACATTCTTCGGTTGCCTGTGGAGCCGCGTCTCTACCATTCGCAACAACCATCACATTCGTATCAATTATGACTGCGTCCATCAATCCTCCGGATTCTGTTCTTTCATCCGTTTGGCTTGGATATCAGTCATAGCAAACATATCGCCCATTACATCGCCAAAGAAATTTTCTGGCCAGTTCTTAATCTCCCCGAATTCGTTTACTTCTAACCGTTCGATGGAAGAAAACCCATTGTTATTACGACAGAAGTAGAGAGCAGTATCATCCTGGCTAATCTGTTTCTCTGCAACGCGCCGTTGAAGCCGCGTTAATAGGTGTTCACTGTGACTCTCTACTAGAACCTGAAGTCTACGTTCGGTGACAACTTCTATAAGAAGATCTGCAAGTTGGGATTGAACCTTTGGATGAAGATGGATACCAGGTTGCTCCAAAATTAGGGTTGAACCTTCCGGAGCATAATAACAAAGGACCAGAATTGGCAAAAACTGCGATAGTCCGTATCCCATATCTGCCAATGTGACTTTAGTACCATGTTCACGTTTTTGAATGCGAACGTCGTAATTTTTTTCACTCGATGGGCCAGTTCGCTCAAGTATAAATGAATGTGCGAGATCCATCTCTTGAAGCCATTCTGAAATCAGATCCTCAATCGATATTTCCTTCTCTTCACGCTGAATTGTACGTTTGTCTACGCGTGCCGAGAGAAGAGCATTAATTGCCTTATCGCCCCACCGTCCAATATCTTCTGGATGGCTACCCTCCCAATGATAGTGGCGTTTGGGTCGAGCGCGAAACGGACCAAGATAATAGACATAGGAAAACAATTCCTCAAACGCAGATGAAAATTTCCTTAAAAACTTTTCGGATTCGGTTGTCCCCGATGATAGTATACCATAACAGTTTTCCAGTTCCAGTTCGTATTTGTTGCTGTACTGGTTTGGGAAAGACACATTACCCTCTTCATAGACTATTTCTGCAAAACCTCTTGGAGTATCACCATACGTAAGCCTTTTAACGATTAATTTTCCATTTTCAATTTGAATTACACTATCAAAAGCAAATCGGTCTATTGTCTGTTTCCACGCGGAACCATCTTCAGGAATTTCATAGGCAGAACGGGGATGAGTAAGTTTGCATGCAAACTCAAATCCAAGATATGATTGGGGTTGGTGTCGGTGGATCACTTCACGGAAATCACCAAGGTTAACAAGTGAAGCTTCGTCACCAAAGAAGAGAACGTCCTTTCTCCCAATAGTTTGCTTCAACAACAACAGCATTTGCAATAGGCTGCTCTTCCCAGAACTATTTGTCCCGAAGAAACCTGTCAAAGGAGCGAGTTTTACCGGACCACTATCTTGCCAAGATTTAAAATTTTGCATCCGTATATATGTAATCATTTCTGTGCCTCCGTGTTAACCCTATTATACGCGGTTTCACGAGAAAATTCAAAGGAATCCAAATTGCAGCAGAGACATGGATTTACAGAAAACACTCTTAAAATCCGCGATAATCCGCGTTATCCGTGTAATCCACGATTCAGAACCCCGCTACACCTTATACGCCTTCATCACCTCATCCCCATAGTGATTGATGACCTTCACCGCGATTTTACCGGTCTCAGGCTTCGCAAACGGAAGGCTCTCTTTCCGATAGAGTGCCTCCCACATCTCGGCATCGATTCCCGAATTCAGGGCGCGTTGTAGCTGCTTATACGGCTCATCCACACCCGTGAAATAGGCATAATGCTGCCTGCCTAATGTTATACATATTATCACAAATGCCAAATCATTGCAACTAAGGTTGTTAAGTGTGGATGTGTAAATATTTTGACATTCAGATTAGGTTGAACGGAATAGAAAAACACCCATGAAACCACAAAACGCATTGAAACCAATCAAAAATCAGTAAAACCCAACCTAACAACTAAATTTGTTTCAACTTTACTAATGTTGATATATATGTTATAATATACCCATAACGTATTTGAACCGTTAGCACACAGCAGACCACCGCTGCAGAACCTAACACGATTCTTCAAACACTTCTGATCAAAACTAAACTTCTATAGGTGTTATGCCCAACGCTTCAGAAAATCTAAAAGGATAAAAAATGAAAACTTCAAAAAACGACAAAGAAGGGTTCACACAACCCCGCGGCGAGACGCTCAGAAAAGTCTTCACAGGCAATATCTCTATCTGCCTTGACGATGCTTTTCATCAATCAACTCGGCACAGAAACAACGATTTAGGAGAAGAAAGGAGAAGAATTTTGATTATCTCAAAATTGACAGACAAATCAGTCGCCATGCGGTCTGAGACGCGATTGTAAGGTTTTTGTAGAAGCGGAAATTTCTTCTCCCGCTCCGAGAGGCTTTGATATATTTCATAAGTCGTATCAACGGACGAATCGCTGACAAAATATTTACACACCGGTTAAGCGTTCAGACCATTCAACAACTGACAACTAAAAGCTGACTAACTATTGGTAACCAATCCATTTTCATTTGATTGCAAACATAAAATAAGATACACTATTTTTACATATCGCCTTGATACACCTAATTGTTAAAACACAACCTAAAAGGAGACAAACCTTGGAAAAGATACGTGAACTGATTTCTCTGTTAGAATCTGGAATTGAGGACTACGATGCCCAGATGAAGATTTTACAGACAGAACGGTTGAAATATATTCGACTCTCCATGACAGATGGATTCGGCGAGGAGGAAGGCGATTCTAAGCAATCATGGCTTCTCCACCTCAAACAACTTGAAGACTCACTCAAGCTCCGGCAGAACAGTATACAACAGGCAGTCCGAGAAGCCGCAGACGATATTCAGAAAGAGGAAAATGCATGAGATTTAGATTCGCGTCTCCGAATGTAGGAAAATGTGTGCAGTGTGCACTGCTCGTAATGTGCTTTTTTGCTATCTGGACGGTGAATGCACAGGAAACAGAGAGCAGCCAAATTATTGAAAAGGCGATCCAACAACAGAATTTAGGGTTGGCTTACCTCGAAGAATCACAACCCTCAAAGGCAGTCGAAGCGTTTAAGACGCTTATTGAATTGCTGCCCAATGAAGCAATCGGTTATGGAAATCTTGCTGTCGCATACTTGCGCTTACAACAAGTAGATACTGCCGAAGAGTGGGTCAAACGCGGCATCGCTGTCGCACCGATGGACAGCCAATTACACTTCATCCTGTCTGAGGTCTATCAACTACAAGAAGGGAAGCATGATTTAGCCGTGGAGGCGATGAAGGAAGCCGTGCGTTTAGCACCCGATGAGTTGGAGTTTCGTTACAAACTGGTTCGCCACTATCTCGCACAGCGGAACGATCCAGAAGCACAGCGAGAAGCAGCTCGACATCTGCAGGAACTTCACGCCCGTTCACCGGTGAATGTTGTCGTGTTATTGAAGTTGACGCAGGCGTTGTTGGCGCAGGAGCAATTGGAAGCTGCCGGAGATATCTGTCAGGAATTGATGCTTCTTTTAGGCGATACCGACCCAGACAAACTCATATACCTTACACAAGGAATAGAGGCAATAGAGCAGGGTGATCTGAAGATTGCTACGCGGAATATGAAAATTTTTGAGAACGTCCATCGGGCAAGTCCTCGCTACCAGCAAGGCATCGGTGAGTTGGTAACCAACATCCGTGGGCATCCGATAGAGACATTTCGCCCAGGGTTTAAGGCTCGGATCACCGCCAGACAGAGCGAACCGATTACAGTGGAGTTTGTGGATGTCACCGAGCAAATCGGACTTGCCGACGTAGAAGGCGTGCATACAAGTTCCACAGATGTTTCGCTGATTGACTACAATGGCGATGGAAATTTGGATCTCTATACAACACTCACGGGAATGCTCTTCCAAAATACAGATGGGAAGTTTGTCGCTGTTCAGCAGGTTCAAGAAATATTAGCGCAACAGGCTTTACAACCGCATACCGCTGCATTCGCAGATCTGGACAAAGATGGGATACAAGAATTTCTACTGCAAACTCGCGATGGGATAACGTCTCTCCAAATGGATGCAGATGGGAATTGGGGAACATCTACTCTCGTCCAGCATCAGAAAGCAGAATTTGAAACCGGTGTGCTTCTCCCTGTCGATTTCGACCATGATGGCGATCTTGATCTCTTTTCAGGACGAACCAACATCACGATGTATCGGAATAATAGCAACGATCAGAATAACGGTGATGAGACGTTCACCGATGTCACAGAACAGACATTTGTAACGGCTGATACAGATGGTGCGTCCGCCGAACAACAAAGCCCTGCCGAGGCATTCTCTGCCGATTTCGATGACGATGGGGATATAGATATTTTCGTTATCCATAACGAAACGGGATGCACACTCTTCGATAACCTCCGCCAAGGAAAACTCCGTGCGGTTTCCGACGAAACTGGAATCCCACAAGATGTCCATTATACTGCAGCTACCGCGGGTGATTATGACAATGATGGTGATCTCGACCTGTTCTTGGCTACAGCAGATTTTACCTATCTCTACCTTAATAAAGGGGATGGGACCTTTGTCAGCGAGCCGGATTTGCCGACAAGTGTGCAAGATCTCCCGCCTACTCTATTGAGAAACATTGACTACGATAACGATGGATTTGTTGACGTATGGGTTAGCGGGCAAGACGGAATGTTTCTATTTCGGAACGATGGTGGTATGGAAATGTTTGACGAACCCTATCCGTTGATAGGATCGATTACGCCTGTAAGTGGTGCACTTCTCCTGAGCGCGAAGGCTGGAACTGTTGGTGATTATGATAACGATGGCGATCTCGACCTCTTTTTCATCAATGATGAAGGACAACTAAGAACACTGCAAAACGAGGGTGGAAATGAGAACAACTGGATACAGGTGCGATTGGAGGGTATCACTGCAGGAAATAACAAGGTCAATAGAGATGGCATCGGCTCGAGATTAGAGGTGAAAGTTGGTAGTCTGTATCAGCTGCGATATGTGACCGGACAAGTATCCCATTTCGGGTTAGGCACGTTTGACGCTGCGGATGTCGTTCGTGTCGTCTGGACGAACGGCGTGCCACAGAACATCGTCAAACCACAAGCGAAACAACGTATTTTGGAAAAACAGGTGTTGAAAGGATCCTGCCCGTTCCTCTATGTTTACGACGGGGAACAGTACCAATTCGTCACCGATCTGCTCTGGCGCGCACCGTTGGGACTCGTCACCTCAATGGGTTTTGTCGCACCTGATGAAACAAAGGATTTTGTGAAAATTTCAGGGGCACAGATACAACCGAAATCTGGCAAATATTCCATTCAGATTACAGAGGAATTGTGGGAAACTGCCTATTTCGACGAGGTCAAACTCATAGCAGTTGATCATCCGGCAGACACCGACATCTTTGTGAACGAACAATACACGCCACCACCTTTCGCGGAATTCAAGGTTTACGGTGTCGCCGAGAAACTGTTCCCAGAATCTGCCGTTGATCACCGCGGTAAAGATGTATCCGATGCCCTGAAAAAATTCGATTACCACTATGCTGTTGAACACGCACCCGGTCCCTATCAAGGCGTTGTTGAACCGCATGCGATAGTCCTTGATCTCGGTGACGTGTCGAACGACACACCTGTGACGCTCTTTCTCAGCGGATGGATCTTCCCAACGGATACCAGCATCAATGTCGCGCTGTTCCAGAATCCCGAAATTAATCCCAACTTCCCATCAGTTTCTGTAAAAGATAAAACTGGTCAATGGAAAACAGTTATTGATATGATTGGATTACCCGCTGGTAAAAATAAGACAATTACCGTCGATTTGACCGGTAAATTTCTGTCGGACGATCGGCATGTTCGGATCGAAACTGATATGCAGATTTATTGGGACGCGGCATTTTTTACCGTAGGGACACAAGACGTACCCATAGAGATGACGACGTTGAATCCAGATAGTGCCGATTTACACTACCGAGGTTTCTCTGAAATGTATCGTCCGAATCCACACGCGCCACATCTGTTCGATTACCAAAAGGTAACGACAGAGGCACAGTGGCGTGACCTCGCTGGGTATTATACCCGTTATGGCGATGTCAACCCGTTGTTGCAGGAAGTTGACGATATGTACGTTATTCTCAACGCGGGTGACGAAATCACGGTAGAATTTGAAGCGTCGCGCTTACCAACATTAAAAGCGGGCTGGGTACGTGATTTTATCCTCTATAGCGACGGATGGGATAAAGATGGCGACATCAATACGCTCACATCACAGACGGTTGAACCGCTGCCGTTTCATGGGATGTCTGCCTATCCGTATCCTGAAACTGAGCATTATCCGGATGACGAAGTGCATCAGCAGTATCAGCTTAAATATAACACGCGGCGCGTTGAGCACCGTTTACCACCTTTTGGAGGTAATACAGTGGAGTAGAGGGTAATCTTCATTAGGGAGGTTTCTAACCTTTTACCTCATAACTGGTACGTAGGGACACGATCATCGTGCGGTATATGCAATTTCATTTTTAATTCGCCTTAAGGGGAGATAAAGACAGAGCGTTGCAACCACCAAGATGCCCGCCAGCACTACATAAGGATACGCCTCTTTCGCATAGAGCCACCCGCCGAGCAGTGGTCCCAAAATGCGTCCTAAACTTAAAAAAGCATCCATAATACCGATCGCTGCACCTTGACCAATCTGGGTCTGCTTAGAAATCCACGACGTGTTCGTCGGACGGATCAACTGATTACCAATACCAGCGATGGTAAGATACAAAGTCAGCGATGCGAAGGAGTAAGCTGCGATCAATAACACTATGCCGAGTGCGTTGAGCAGCAACCCGGTAAGAATAATCCGTCGCTCCCCAAATTTATTAATTAATTTTCCAAGCAATCCACCCTGCAATGGCACAACAATCGCGCCCATGACCATAAACATCCACCCCATCTCTCGCTCTCCATAGTTCCATCCTTTTTCGATGAACAATGGAAACGTCATCTCCAATCCTGCGAAGCTGAAGGTTGAGAAGAAGGCAACGAGAAAAAGCGGCGTAAGCGGCGATCTCAAAGTCGTCTGGCGAAAGATTTCGCGCGGAGAGACCCATTCATGCCGATCTTCGAGTTCTTCACCTATGAGACCTTTCTGAAGCGATTCTGGAAGTAAAATAAATGCAAAGAGAAACGTAAGTAGCGATAAACCACCTGCGACGAAAAACGGCATATCGTGACTTCCCATGATGCCGCCAATTGCCGGTCCGAGAATGAAACCGAGCCCCATCGCCGCGCCCATTAGCCCCATGCCTCTGCCGCGTTCCTCCGCTGTAGTAACGTCGGCAACGTAAGCCATCACACTCGGCAGTACCGCCGCTGAAGCGATACCCGCTGCACCGCGGGCAATCAAGAGCCATATATAGGCTTTCGCCAGTCCGAAGCCTACTAAGGCAGCAGCGTTCCCAAGCAATCCGAGCAGAATTAAAGGTTTTCTGCCGTGTTTGTCCGATAATCTACCCCAGAGTGGTGCGAACAGTAGTTGCATGCCGGAATAGATAGACATTAATATAGCAATTTCAGTGGTGGTTGCCCCAATATCTTTGGCGTAATAAGCGAGGTTCGGAATGATGATGCCAAACCCAAGCATCACAAAAAATAGGGTTAGGAACAGTAGAAGAAGTTTCGGTTTGTCCATCTAATTGAACGCGAAAATCCGCGATGAAAAATACGTGTCCTTTCCAATTGATAGGTATGATTGGGGAGCAGTTTATAAAAAATATTATCGTTTATTATAGCAAGTTTAAGATGGGTATGTCAATCTAAAAACCTGATTTACATATAATTTCGCCGCGTTAAATGGCAGATTTTCTCCGCGAAAAAGGATAATTAGAAATATGTTCACTGGAAAATTTATTATGGTAATTTTAGAATATTTTTGATATTATTAAAGGAGATTTCATAGTTCTTAATTCATTCAGCAATCATACTTAAAAATTGGAGGACGGATGGCATCCGAATTTGTTCATCTACACAATCACAGCGAGTACAGCATGCTCGACGGTGCGTGCCGTATTGAGGACATGGTCAATTGGGCAGTCGAAAACAGTGTTCCGGCTGTCGCACTCACTGACCACGGCAACATGTTCGGCGCATGGGAATTATATAGTAAAGCGAAAGAGGCAGGGGTCAACCCCATCGTCGGTTGTGAGGCGTATGTTGCACCCGGTGACCGGAAAACGCGCGGGAAGGAACAGGGCGGTCCTTATCACCTTACACTGCTCGCAGAGGATGCAACCGGTTACCATAATCTCCTGAAATTAATATCGCTTGGATATACCGAAGGGTTCTACAGCAGACCGCGCATCGATATGGAAATCCTGCGCGAATACCGTGATGGCATCATCGCACTGACAGGGTGTATCCAAGGACAGGTCCCGCAACTCCTCTGCTCAAGTCGCCGAGAAGAAGGCATCCAACACTTCAAAACACTGATGGAGATAATGGGAGAACGGAATCTCTACGTTGAGGTTCAGAATCATTATATTGACAAGGAGCAGGAGGCATATCCCATAATGGTTGACTTGGCGAAAGAGTTTAACCTTCCGCTCGTCGGCACAAACGATTGTCACTACCTCCGCAAATCCGACCACGGGATGCACGATGTCCTCCTTTGTATCCAGACAAAGAAAACTGTCAACGATCAGCAACGGCTGCGGTTCGACAACCATTTCTACTTTAAAAACGTTGACGAGATGCGGGAGGTGCTTAAGGCTTATCCACCCGAAGCCATCGCGAATACGCTTGAAATAGCCAATCGGTGTAACCTTGAGCTTGATTATGGCGAGAGTGTGATGCCGAAATATGAGGTACCTGAAGGACATACAAATGACAGTTATCTCAGGGAATTGTGCTACCAAGGCTTGCGCGAAAAGTGTGGGGAACTTTCTGAAGAAATTCAGAAGCGACTTGATTACGAACTGGATATTATTAGTAAAACAGGTTACCCCGGCTACTTCCTCATCGTGTGGGATTACGTTAAATACGCACATAAACAGGGGTATCCGCTCTCTGCACGCGGCTCTGCCGCCAGCAGTCTTGTGTTGTATGCGCTTGATGTGATTACCTTTAACCCGATGAACTATGATTGTCTCTTTGAACGATTTCTAAACCTTGAACGTATCAGTCCTCCCGATATTGATATTGATTTCTCCGACCGCGCGCGAGAACACGTTATCGATTATCTTGTTAAAAAATACGGTGAAGATTCTGTCGGTAAAGTCGCTACCTTTGCCACATTGGGTGCTAAAGCTGCGATCAAGGATGTCGGACGCGCACTTGAAGTGCCTCTTGAGGATGTGGCAAAGTTGACAGAACTTATTCCGTCCATTCCGGGCATAACCCTTGATGAAGTTTTGGAACAGGTGCCAGAATTTCAGGCACTCGCTGAACGTTCTGAAAATAGAGAGTTAATGGATCTCAGTAAAGCCGTCGAAGGAACGAAACGGCACGTCTCCTGCCATGCCTCTGCGATTGTTGTCTCAAACGGTCCTTTGACAAATTACGTCCCGTTATTCAAAGATAAACACGACCAAGTTGCGTCGCAGTTTGAAGGGAAAACTGTTGAAGGGGTCGGTATTGTCAAGTTCGATTCGCTCGGTCTACGAAGCCTCACTGAGACGTACGACTGCTTACAGATGATTAAGACAAACCACGGCAAGGACATTAAGCTGGCAGAGATTCCCTTTGATGACAAGAAAACCTACTCGCTCATCAGTGAAGGACTCATCGCCGGTCTATTCCAATTAGAAGGCTCCGCTGGTATGTATCGAGTTGTTATGCAGCTCAAACCCGATAATTTTGAGGAATTCTCCGCAATCCCCGCGCTCTATCGTCCCGGACCGATAGAAAGCGGTATGATGCAACAATTTATAGACCGAAAGAACGGATTGCAAAAAGTCGAGTATCTGCATGAATCGCTTGAAAATGCCCTCAAAAACACCTACGGTGTGTGTATCTATCAGGAACAGGTGATGCAAATCGCACGCGATATGGCAGGCTTTACATTGGGTGAGGCAGATATCCTCCGCGATGCGATGGGAAAGAAGAAAGTAGACCTGCTCAAGGAGCAGCGCCCAAAATTCATCAAAGGTGCGACCGAAAAGGGAATCCGTGCTGATGAGGCAGCGGAGATATACGACCTACTTGAACCCTTCGGTGGCTACGCTTTCAACAAGTCCCACACCGTTGCTTACTCTATGTTAGCATACCATATGGCGTATCTGAAAACCTATTATCCACACGAATTTATGGCAGCAATGATGACGGGAGAGGCAGGTGATTCAGGCAAAGTTACCCGTTACCGCGCCGAATGCAAAAAACTTGCCGACTTTTTAGATGTGGAAATTAATCTACTCCCACCGGATGTCAACAGCAGCAGAAAAGAATTCATGGTAGATGGCAACGATATCTGTTTCGGGCTTGTTGCTGTAAAAGGCGTGGGCGATACTGCTATAGACTCAATTGTAGAAACACGGGAGGAAAGTGGATCGTTTACATCGTTACAGGATTTCTGCGAACGCGTGGACACGAAACAGGTCAATAAACGTGCTGTCGAAAGCCTGATTCTGAGCGGCGCATTTGATTCGCTTGAAGGACATCGCGCACAATACCTCGCGAGTTTAGAGAATATCATGAAAGCAGCACAGAACGCACAAGCGGAACGCGATCGCGGACAGATGAGTCTCTTTGGAGATGGCGAAGAAGCAGCGACGGCAACCGTAGCACTCGTAGCAGCACCGGAATTGGATCCGTTGGAACGGCTTATGCGAGAAAAGGAGCAGCTCGGTTTCTATGTTTCCGGGCATCCGCTTGAAGAATACAGCGACATCATTGAAAATTATACGAGCACAAGTACCCAAACCCTCTTTGAAAACCGTATTGATTCCGAAGTCGATGTGGCCGGTATGATCACAGAAGTGAATAATCACACGACAAAAAAAGGAGCGTCCATGGCGGTCATTGAATTGGAGGATTTGGAAGGTGCCGTAAAAGTCGTCGTTTTCCCAGAGGCATACAAAAACGCTGTTGAACTTGTAGAAGGAAAAGTAGTTTGGATTCGTGGAACCATCAAGCTTGATAACAGAAGCCGCAACAATTCTGATGATGATACACAGAAAGAGAAAGAAGTACGCCAGATTCAAGCGGACAAAATATTGGACATTGAGTCTGTCAGTGAGCAACAGACCTCTGCGCTTGAGGTAACGATTCCAGAATCTGACCTCGAAAACACTAAGAAATTGGAAGCCCTTCAGAAAATCGCACGTGCCAACAGAGGCGACCACGACCTAATTCTGCGCCTCATGAGTCCCCGTTACGGCGAAGTTATCGCGCGATGTGGTGAGAAATACAATGTCGCGTATAAACCGCAAGTTATTGAGCAGGTAGAGGGTTTATTTGGCGCGGATTGTATCAAGCCAAGCAATCGCACAATACGTCGGAATAAAAGCCGTATTTCGCAGATGGATTATGTGTAACTTCCAGCAGATGCGCTTTACAAGTGCGTCTCTCAAATTGTGTAGGAGATCATTCGCTTATTATGCAGTATCGCACACTCGGTAAAACAGGACTTAGCGTCTCAGAAATTGGATACGGTGGTGGCAGAGTTCGTCCAGAGCACGATGAGACATCGCTCGTTAGGATGCTCCATTACGCTATGGATTATGGGCTTAACTATCTTGATACCGCACCTGATTATGGTGGGGGTTACAGTGAAACAATTATCGGCAAGGCAATTGCGGGACGGCGAGAATCGTGCATCGTTGCTACGAAGACGGAAGCCTATGACCCAGATGGTATCGCCTCCGATGTGGAAGGTAGCCTGCAACGCCTCGGCACTGACTACATTGATGTCCTGCAGTTCCACGGTGGTTGGTTTTATGCCGACGATGTTGACACAATTCTCAATAAAGGTGGGTTGGAGACGTATCTCAAACTGAAAGCGGATGGGAAAGTTCGTTTTATCGGTTTCTCTGCGGATGGTCCCTCAGGTGGCACAGAGCAATTTATTGCCACCGGTGCGTTTGACATGATGCAGATTCATTACAATTTGATGTATCAGAGCACCTGCGATGCATTCGGCAGACGCGGAGTCATTCCGGATGCTGTCGCACAGGAGATGGGGATTGTGCTAATGCGCTCTACCACCAGTAACGCCTTCCAGAACCTCATGAAGCACTGCTTCTCCAACGAGATGGCGAATGTTGATGTGGATAGTTTCCTGCTCAACTATTCGCTCTCGAACCCGATGGTGAATGTTGCACTGATGAGCCTACAAAGCATTGACGATGTGAATTGGACAAACGCTGTGTCGGACAACGTGGACGGACGGTTAGATTTGCGAGCAGTTCATGGGAGATAGTCAATTATTTCCGATTGGTAGGCACGGTTTCTAACCGTGCCGCATACGCTAAAGTATCCTCATTGTAGGAGCGAGCTGTACTCGCGACTCTATATCTCGTTTAATTACGGTTTCCGCGGTGGTCTCTCATCTACGGATGCCTCCTCCTTGCTTAATACCTCAACAAGATGATAGGCGTACCGTCCGACATCTTGGATCTCTGTCCCTCTATCTTCAAGTCTGACTTTTAGTGTGTAGATATACCCCGGCTCAAAATCAAATCCCTGTATGTTTTCATAGAAAAACTCCCATCGTTGGCTTTCCTCATTGAATTCAAGGTAGCACTCCTGCTCAATGAACCCTTGGCAGGTTTGGGTGTAGGGGCCTATGATGAGGGTTTCTATGTGTTCATCTCGGTCACATCCGATAGTAAGGAATAAGAGAATTAATATAAGTAAGGATATGTATTTTGTCAGGAATCGTATTTCCATGTTATTGTAACGTCGGTGTCGTAAACACGTCATCATGTGGAATCTCGATTTTATCTCCCGCGCCACTGAAAGAGAGTGCCTTTCCAAATTTCCCATCAACAACTTTAGGCTTCCCAAAGACCTGCCCGTCATGCCCATTACCTGAAGTGTCACTGACAGTTTTATTGATGTCTTCATCGAAGAGCCAGATACCTAAGATTGTGTCTTCATCAATTTTTGCGTCGCCAGAGGTGGAGACCCCTAAACAGAGAATCATGCTCATCAAGGCGATTGAAACTTGAGAGAATCTCTTCGTCATTTCTTTCTCCTTTATGGCTGTGCCGTGGGACTGTATGAGGATGAAAATAGATGGGGTAAAGAAGGATCCGGTGCGGTTAGAAAACCGCACCTACCTTAGCGTTGGAAAAGCAGACTAAGCAGACAAGAAATTCCGTATTACGTAATCCAGAATCCCACCGTGTTTGTAGTATTCTACCTCCACGGGTGAATCAATTCTGATTAACAACTCCGTTGTCTGTGTCTCGCCGTTTGACCGGACGATGCTCATTGTCGCCATTTGTCCCGGCTGGAGATCATCGGCAAATCCAGTGATGCTGATAATCTCGCTGCCATCAAGATTGAGCGTCTGGACGTTTTCGCCGTCCTTGAACTGCAACGGCAGGATACCCATACCGATGAGATTGCTGCGGTGGATACGTTCAAAGCTTTCTACGACGACAGCCTTGACTCCCAAAAGTTTGGGCCCCTTTGCTGCCCAATCGCGGGAACTACCCATGCCGTAATCCTGTCCAGCGAAAATGACAGTTGGGACTCCGTTTTCACTATAGTGGAGTGCTGCTTCATAGATGGTCGTCTGTGTCTCTTCTGGATACTGAACAGTGAATCCGCCTTCCACATCGGGTGTCATTAGGTTACGGACACGCCGATTGGCGAAGGTGCCACGACTCATCACACGGTCATTTCCGCGTCTGGAACCGTAGGTATTGAAATCTTGCGTCTCGACCCCGTGCTCTTGGAGGTAGTGCCCTGCTGGACTCGCTGCGGCAATAGCACCTGCTGGGGAGATGTGGTCGGTGGTCACAGAGTCTCCGAAGATACCAAGGACACGCGCATTCACAACATCCGAAATAGGAGCAGGTTCGCGCGAAAAGCCTTCAAAGAACGGCGGATGCTGGACGTAGGTGCTTCTTTCGTTCCATGGATAGAGGACACCAGTCGCACCAGCAAGGTCTTCCCATTCCGGTGCTTGGTTACCGATTGATTCATACATTTCCCGGAACGTACGCCGGTCAACGGCTGCACCAATCATCTCGGAAATCTCCTGGCGGGTGGGCCAGATGTCCTTTAGGAAAACGGTTTCGCCAGCGTCGTTATGACTCAGCGGTTCTGTGATAAAGTCTATGTCGATGCGTCCTGCGATCCCATAGGCGACAACGAGCGGCGGCGACATGAGGAAATTAGCTTTTATCTCTGGATGCACACGTGCTTCAAAATTCCGGTTGCCACTCAGGACACTGGCGGTAACGAGGTTTCCTTCATCAATTGCCTCTTGGACGACATCATTCAGCGGTCCACTGTTACCGATACAGGTTGTGCAGCCGTAGCCTACGACGTTGTAGCCGAGTTCTTCTAAGTAAGGCAACAAACCGGTGTTTTGTAAATACTCGGTTACGACGCGCGAACCGGGTGCCAAACTCGTCTTGACGTAATCCGGGACACGCAGCCCTTTTTCAACGGCTTTCTTAGCAAGCAGCCCAGCACCAATCATCACAGAGGGATTACTTGTGTTCGTGCAGCTGGTAATCGCGGAAATGACAACCGATCCGTGCGTTATATCGTTGCCATCGCTATCGCTCTCTGACACACCAAATCCGTCTTCCGCGACAGGACGTGACAGAAGTTCTGTGAAGGTCTCTTTGACATCGGACAGGGCAATACGATCTTGCGGGCGTTTCGGTCCGGCGATACTCGGTTCGATATCCGCGAGATCGATTTCGATAACATCGGAGTACGCAACCTCTCCAAGGCGTGGGATACCGAAGATACCTTGCGCTTTAAGATAAGCCTCTACCATGTCAACATGTGCCTCATCGCGCCCAGTGAGGCGGAGGTATCGCATCGTTTCGGCATCGGGTGGAAAGAATCCGATCGTTGCGCCGTATTCGGGGCACATATTGGAGAGCGTTGCTCGATCAGGTAAGGAGAGTGCCTCTACACCCACACCAAAGAATTCGACAAACTTATCAACAACCGCAGCGGCTCTGAGGCGTTGCGTCACAGTCAACACTAAATCTGTTGCAGTCACACCCTCTTGGAGTTCACCTTTCAGATGAACGCCGAGGACTTCAGGGGTCAAAATGTAAACTGGTTGTCCTAACATCGCGGCTTCCGCTTCAATACCACCTACACCCCACCCGACGATACCTAAACCGTTAATCATTGTGGTATGCGAGTCGGTGCCGACAACAGTATCTGGATAGGCGAGTAAGTCTTCTGTCATAACCACTTTCGCGAGGTATTCCAGATTCACCTGATGCACAATGCCGATAGAGGGTGGGATGATATTGAACTTTTCAAATGCCTGTTGTCCCCATTTGAGGAACTCATAACGTTCTTTGTTACGTTCAAATTCCCGTTGTGTATTGTACTGGAATGCGTTTTCCGAGCCATACGCATCGACCTGTATGGAGTGATCAATGACTAAATCAACAGGAACAAGCGGTTCTATCATACTGGCATCGCCACCGAGCTCTGCAACAGCGGAACGCATCGCAGCAATATCGACAACGAGCGGAACACCTGTGAAATCTTGTGCTACCACGCGCGCCGGTTTGAACGGAATCTCCGCGGCTTTTGGGGAACGTGCGTTCCAATTTGCCAAATTCACAACATCTTCTTCTGTGATTTGGTGTCCATCGTAATTTCGCAATAAAGATTCAAGTAGTATGCGGAGACTGATCGGTAAAGTGGGTATTGACCCGATACCCGCTTCTGTTAAGGCAGGCAGCGAATAATAGTTGCACGAAAGCCCTTCGCTTTCGAGGGTTTGGCGCGTATTAAAGAGATTGTGGGCGGGGTGGGGCATCTGCTAACTCCTTTGTATTAGAAATAGTTCTTAATCATTTTACCACAAGTTAGCATGGGATTTCAATTGTTTTGAAGATGAGGACATAGGGATTCAGTTTTCGGTTTTCTATCCGTTATTTTTTTTGCTGGAGTTTCATAATTTCATCAAGTTGCTGGCGTGCATAGATGACAATAATATTGTCAGGATAGTCGGTAATGAGTGTGGTGTACGTCGCAGCAGCGTTGTCGAGGTCGGCTTTTTGTCGATAAATTTCCGCGATGTTCACCAATGCCTTCGCAGCGATAAGGCTTTCCTGTGCAACGACTTGTTGGTATGCTTTGATTGCTTCGGGGGCTTTGGATTCTTCGCGGCGGATATTACCGATGAGGAACCATATATCGTCTACAATTGTAGCTTGCGGATAGACTTCAAGTGTCCGCTTACACTGTTGCACTGCATCTTCCGTTTGTCCACTTAAATAGAGTTGCACTGCCATCGCATAATCCGTGAGCGGGATTTTAAGGTAGTCTGAATGATTCTGAATCAGAACAATCCGTTCAAGCGCGTCGTTTGTGAGTTGATCGGATTTTGAAATTCGGATGACCTCGTTGTATTCCTTGATGGCTTGGTCAAAGTCTGCAGAGAAGAAATAGGAATCGCCAATCAGTTTGCGGGCAGTGGCTCGGAAGCGATTGGTCCGGTTGGCAATCGGTTCAAGCACTTCTCTCGCGAGCGTATAGCGTTTCAGTAAAATATGACACTCTGCCAAACCCAATTGCGCTTCTACCAATTGGGTCGTAACCAAGCGTTGTGTGAGTAAGGCTTGGAAGGTCTTTTGTGCAACCTTCGGTGCGCGCAGACCGTGCAGTTGCAATTGCCCAAGCAACAATCTGTTTTTGACGGTAGCCTCCCGGTTCTCGACCAGTTCTTCTAATAGTGCGACCGCATCGTCCCACTGCTCCATTTTCTGATAAAGTGCCGCGAGGTCGGAACGTGCATCTCTGATGCGTTTCTTATCTGTGGATCCCGTTATCAGTGCTTTATGGAAGTCAACGGCTCGTGGACTTTCGTTTCGTTCGAGTACCCGCGCATACTTCTTGAGTGCCATGTCAATGTAAATCGGATGACTTCTATGGAGTTGCCTAAACGTTTCAAGTGCTTGCGGCACTTTCCCAGCATAGAAAAGGAGCTCCCCTAACGTCATAACAATGTTCGGATTGCGCCGTGCGCGTGACTGCTGCTTTTGAAGTTGCGCAATAAGTTTCTCTTGTAGGGATTTATGCCGGGCACCTTCATAAATTTCGAGCATAACACCCCAGATTGATTCGCGCTGATTTTCAGCAAGTCCAACCTGTTGCAACGCGTCAATGTAGACCGACGCGGCTTTTTCAATTTGTCCTTGGATTTTATATGCCGCCCCTAACTGCGTGTAGAGGTAAGCATCCCGTGGACGCAACCGAATGGCTTTTCGATACGCTGCGATTGCCTCTGGATACATTTTATGGGAGAGGTAGATAGCCCCAAGTTGTTGATGCTGCTCTCCTTGATTTGTCTCATCTGCAACAAGTCTTTTCCATTCGGTTACCGCTTGGTCTGTTCTACCGGTTTCCGCATAGAGTGCCCCTAATTTTCTGCGGAGGGTTGCATTGGTAGGATTCCGCTCGATCGCCTTCCGATAAAGTTCAAGTGCCTTTGGATAGGCGTTCTGCTGTTGGTAAAGCTCCGCCAATTGCTCCAGTAAAATTGTATCGTCTGGATACTGTTTCAGTCGCTCTTGAATCAGTTTTTCAGCCTCTGCATAGCGTTGACTCGTCATATAAAGTTGGATAAGTCGAGTGACGGCGCTTGTGCGATACGGTGAACTTGAGAAGTTGTTGAGAAAGTCCTTGTAACTCTCTATTGCTTCTTCGGAGTTCCCCTCTGTCTGTTGGTATTGTCCAACGAGATAAGCAGCCGTGGCGGCGGCAGTGGTGTGTGGATGTTGGTTGAGAATTTGCTTGCATTGTCTGATCGCCTCTCTGAACTGATAGCGCTGCCAATAGAGATTCCCTAACCGATGAACTGCTTGTGTGGCATAAGAACCATCGGGATTTTCATCAATAATCTCTTTAAAGACGCGTTGTGCCGCAGGATCCTCACCGATCTTGGCATAGCTTTGCCCAAGCATCAAGCGAATTGAATCCTTTTGGCTTTGCCGAAGGGTGATGTAGGTATTAGTATCTCTTGGGATACCTTTTTCAAGCAATTCCTCATACATCTTAATTGCCTCTGCATACCGACGTTCATGGTAATGGTCATGGGCAGCTTCAATCGGGTCTGATATGAGAGGCGCCGTTGATGCGCGTGGAACGTCCGGAACCTGAGCGAAAGTGTCCGAACTATCTCCAATTGTAATAAGAAACAGTAGTAGTAAAATAAAAACACAGATGATTCGTTGTTGCATTGTGGTATCCACTTTTACTGATTTAGACACGTGTTAACGATCTCCTCAAGCGTTCGCGTTTCCATCTCCGATTTGAGTCTCTCAACCTTTTCGCTGCCGAGTTCTATCTCTAATGCAGTGATAGCATCATTGACTGAATTTACATGGAACGGTGTTGTCGCTCCTGTTTCCGAGTAGATTGACGCGACCTTAAGAAAGAGACACAAGCTCTGTTCAAATTCGCCTTCCGTGTGAGCTAGCCGTCCGAATTCATAGAGTGAGTCTGCGATCTCACGGGCACTTCCGTTCTCTTTACGGTACTCAAGACTTTCTGCATAGCAGTGTCTCGCTTCCTCGTATTTACCGTGGCGAAGTGCCTCTCTGCCAAGGCCATCGAGTAGATAAGGAAGTCCGGTGCTGGAGGTAGAGAGTTCACGAGCGAGACGTAGACTTTCTGTATAGTAGCGCCTCGCTTCCTCTCGTAAACCTTGCTGGCTTGCCGTCTTCCCAAGATTGTTGAGGGCATAGGCGATACCCGGTTTGTCTTCAAGTTCACGAGCGAGGTGCAGGCTTTCCGTATAACGCAGTTTCGCCTCTTGAAAATGGCGACGATCATACGCTGTGAGTCCGAGATTGTTTAGTGCGAAAGCGATATGCCACTTGTTATCTAATAGCCTCGCGAGTTCTAAGGCTTCGGTAAAGTGTATATCTGCCTCTTCAAGATTTTCTTGATACCTTGCGATAATACCCAGACGATTTAATGTCTTAATGACACCGAGTTGCTGCCCTGCTGTATTGAAAACTTGTAAGGCTTTTTCGCACAATTGCCGGGCTTTTTCGCACTCCTGTCGTTCATTATAGAATTTCGCAAGAGCCACCCGAAGGTCTGCTATTGTCAATTGGAACGACGTTTCATCCGTTTCAGACAGGTCTCCTAATCCTTGATGTTCTTCAAGTCGCTGGTGTAATTCGGTCTCTGCTTGTTTCAACCATTCCAATCCTTCATTCCATAGCCCACGGACATAGAAAAATTCTGAGAGCGCAACAGCAAGCTGCCCGAACAGGAGCCATTCATTATTCTCCTGCGCAAACCCAAAAACAGCACGAAAGTTATCGAGTTCAATCGCCATTTCTGAGAGTGCATCGCTCTGTTCTGGCCCCTCTAATTTTTTCTCCTGTTCTTGTGCTAATGTAAGATAATAATGGGCATGTGCCTCTCTGAATCCAGTGGGATATTGCTTCTCCCGGAGATATAATTGTAGCGGGCCAGCGAGTCGGTAGCGGGTTCGCGCCAGGTATTCTTCGGTCATGAGTAACGATTTATCGTGTAAATTGAAGACGAGATCAATTGTTTCTGTATAGGGCAAATCCTGTTCTGCAAGAACATATGCTGAGCTACAGATCGTTTCAGCGGCTTCCAAGAAGAATCCACCTGAAAAAAATGCGAGTTGACGAAGTAAGAGTTGTTCCTCCGGCACTAAAAGTTCGTAGGACCAGTCAATCACGGCTTCAAGGGTTTGATGCCTCGCTGGGACATCTCGATTGCTTGTTGAAAGAAGTGCAGATGGCTTACTTGATGATGGACTTTCAAGTAAAACCTTGAGGCGATCAAGGATGTGTTGTGGTGTCATCGCGCGAACACGTGCTGCAGCAAGTTCAATAGCGAGGGAAATCCCATCAACCATCCGGCAAATCGCACCAATTGTTTCGGCATTGTCGGTTGTTAATTGGAAGTCCGGCGCGACGGCTTCGGCTCGCGCCAAAAAGAGTTGGACGCTTTCATAATGATGGAAGACCTCATCGTCCACGTCCTCCGATGGAACAGATAAGGGAGGCACGACGAATCGCTGTTCACCCGCGATCTTTAATGGTTCCCGTGATGTGGCTAAACAGTATAAGGTCGGACATCTGAGCAATAACGTCTTGATATCTTGGGAGGCTTCCATCAAGTGTTCAAAGTTGTCCAACACCAGTAGCAGTGTTTTCCCTGAAAGATGTGAGATGACCTGTTCCATGACATCCTGCGTTGATTTCAAGGGAAGCGCGAGGACCGTCGCAATCTCCGTGATGACATGCTTAGGTTGTTTCAAATCAGCTAACGCAATGAACCATACACCATCAGGATAAGTGTCATGAAGCTCCGTTGCAACTTGTAGGGACAGACGCGTTTTGCCGATACCTCCAGGTCCAGTCAATGTCACCAGTCGATCCTGCCTATCAGTGAAATACTCGGTAATACGGTGGACTTCGGTTTCTCTACCGATAAAACTGTTTATAGGTGCTGGTAGGTTATTGGGCAAATTGTTAACAGTTTTCAGAGGTGGGAACTCAGTTTGTAGTTCGGGAATAGGGGCATTGTCTGCAGGTTTCCTATCCTGCGATATGTCTTCTCGTACCGTTTTACTGAAGACTTCTTGCCATCTTTCTTCACCAGTAATTTTTAAAATAGAGGCTTGCGACGCACGAAATTGAAAAATTGTTTCCGGATGCTGAATGTTTTTCAGCCGATGTTCGCCGAGTGCGATGAAACTCCCAGGTGGAAACTGCGTTTTAACGAGCGCATGCGTCACAGCGGAGAGCAGGATCTGTCCACCGTGTCCTGCATCCGTAATTCGTTTGGCAAGATTCGCAGGCATTCCGTGATATTTGTCATCCAACAGAATCATATCACCTGTGTGAATACCGATGCGAACGCGCAACGCCTCGATACTTTCATGCCACTGATATGAATTAAGGGCTAACTGTATTTCAAGCGCACACATAACGGCAGCACTTGCAGTAGGAAAAACAAAGAAAAAAGCGTCGCCATCATTTTGGATCTCTGTGCCACCCCACGCCGAATTTGCAGCTCGCAAAATCGTGTTGTGGGTACTAATAACCTCCGCCATAATCTCATTGCCGTGCGCCTCCCAAAGGAGTGTTGAACCTTCTATATCAGTGAACATCAAGGTGAGAGTACCGGCTGGCAGATGAGGCTGTGGATTGGGTGTTGGTGCAGAACTGTCCTTCTTCAATTCCATTAGGCGAGATTCCTAACACTCCGAATATCAGAGCATTGCGAGATTTACGAGCAACGCCATGCCATAAATCATGCTAGTTTCGTCGATATCAAACTGTGGATGATGGCACATATTCACGATCCCCTTCTCTTCATTTCCGGCACCTACCATAACGAAACAAGCGGGGATCTTCTGTGAATAGTATCCAAAATCCTCACCGCCAAGTATCGGAGACACCGGAAATATGAGGTTATCTTCTCCCACCAATTCCCGCGCTGTGTCCACAGCAGTGGTGACGCAAGGTTCATGATTGTAAGTTACCGGATACCCTTCTTGATAATCAAAAGTGTAGGTTGCATCATGCGCATTCGCTAATCCTGAGAGAAGGCTCTCTAACTGTCCTCGAACTCGGGTCTGTACCTCTTTTTGGAGTGTGCGCACTGTGCCCCCGATTAGTACACTCGGCGGAATGACGTTAAGTGCTGCACCTGCCAGTCCGTTTTGCAGATTCGCATCTCCGCCATGAAATTGGGTGACACTCACAACCGCCGAATCTAAAGGATTAACGTTTCTCGCAATAATAGACTGAACCGCTGTCACAAACTGGATGCCAATCATAATTGGATCAACAGTAAGATGCGGAAACGCAGCGTGCCCACCTCTTCCAGTCAGTGTAATCTTAAAGGTATCGGACTGCGCGAGCATTGGACCGGGACACGTAGCATATTCTCCAACAGCATAGAGTGGAAAGACGTGTATTCCATAGATTTCATCAACATCTTCTAATGCACCATCCGCAATCATGGCGGGTGCTCCACCCGGTAATGCCTCTTCGCTCGGTTGAAAGACAAATCTGATGTGTGTTTTGAGATTGCTTCGGAGCTCTGAAAGGATTCGGGCTGTACCGATAAGCATCGCCGTGTGTGCGTCGTGTCCGCACAGGTGTGCTTTACCATCAATCTTAGACTTATAGGGCACATCGGTAAGTTCTTGAATCGGGAGAGCATCCATATCCGCTCGCAACGCGATACGTTTTGATGCTCCGGGCACCTCTAAATCTCCGACAACACCTGTCCTACCGATCCCCGTTTTGACTGGGATACCGAGTGCCTGAAGCGCGTCCGCTGCAATCCCTGCGGTGCGATGGACCTCGAATCCCAATTCAGGATACTGATGAATATCACGTCGAATGGCAACGATGTCATTAAAATGACGGTGGCACTGTTCAAAGATTAAGTTTTTCATTTTGAATTACTTTTTCCAATACGGATGTGAGATCACTCCTACAGTGATTTGGAATGAACGTTAAAAGGTTAGTGTACGCCGTAAGATGCTCTGATGTCCTTGCTCATTTTCGAGGTGATATATGATGGTATAAACTCCCGACATCGCTTCAAAGATTGTCCGGTCAATCACTGGTCTCAATTCTATCTGTTTTGAACCATTATCTGGAATAGTTTTCGTCTCTGTGAAGGGACCGTAGCATCTTTCTCCTAACGGGTTGAGGACTTTCCATATCAAGGTAAGTTGCTTCGGACGTGGTGGATTATTGATATAGACAGTAATCTTATCGTCTATCTGTTCGTTTTCAAGGTTGAGCGTGCCCAATTTGGAGAATAATTTCACAGTTAGGGTTAAGGGTGGAACATACTCCAAATATCCTCTGCCGGGAATGGCACGCCATGTGCCACCTGTTGCAAGTGCAATCTGTCGGATGGGTAGGTAGTCGATGCCTATTACATCAACTCGGACCTGCGCGTTTTGTAGGGTTTCAATAACCTGATCCAAACTATAAGCCGACCTTCCATCGTAATCCGCATCGTGAAAAGCACCATCACTGGCGAGGACAATGAAGCGTTGCGCACCTTTTCGGAATTTAGCCTCTGTTACCGCGGTCATAAGTCCATCTAAACCTGCCTCGGCGATATCTCCACCGCCGTCAACACCTATATCAAAAAGCCAATTCTTAAAGGTTCCGAGATCGTCAGTCTGTCCATGTTTTCGGACGCTGTCTGTGAAAGTCACCAGTCCGAAGGTAGCATCGCGCCCTTCCCGCTCGAACGCTTCAAAGAGAAAATCAACATAGGCACGGATACCGCGAATGTTATCTGTCATACTCGCAGTTTCATCAAGGACGAAGATGACATCAATTTTTTGCGTCTCGCTCGCGGATACAAGCGTTCGGGCAAGGTCTTTCATCATATAGACGAAAACTCCCCCCACACTGCCGCCACCAGAAGAGCCACCGCCTCCCCAAGAATTGCCTACACCGGTAGCACGGAGCGCATCACCGCGTTCACTACCGTAGTGGATCTTCGGTGTGTTAACTGTCGGCGATACGCTATTTAAAGCTAAAGTGCCATCGGCATCTAACACGACCGGGCTTGTATCCCCCTGTGGTGATACATAGTCTGTTTTTGGTGTGGCGGGTAAGTCAACCGTCGGCTGGTTAGGCGAATTCACTTTCACAAGACTTTCAGTCCCGTAATTTACAGGTTTTCCCACTACAGGAGACAGCCCATCCCCGATTTGCCGCGCGTTAGCGAGATCTCCTTGTTTGCGTGTTTCTGTTTTTGGAGCATCCGCTGGACGTTGCGTTTCCATCTGCCACAAACCTGCTTTCGGTTTCGGTGGTGGGGGCGGTTCCTTTTTTGGTGCGACACTTGGAGCAGCAGGTTCGACAAAAGTCACCGGCTTAATCGGGAGCGGTGGTCGCTCGACATGCGTTATTGAAACCTCTATATCATCATGGAAGGGGACCAGTGGCACCTGCTTTGGAACTGCCCACCATATTGCCAACAAGAGTATGGCATGAATAAGGAGTGAGTATACGAGGTATGGAGATGTCCTCTTCCGTCTTAACATCTATACAAGTCCTTTTTGTTTAGAGGAACTATAGGTGAAATTCAACCACATCGCCATCGTAAACAACATCATTGCGACTGACAGATTGTCCGTCGTGCCATTGGGGACCCCATATCCGAGCGAACTTGAATTCAGCAAAATCTTTGTGTAAACCGATAGCCGCATCAAGGACGGTCGAACCGGTGGGAAGCACAATTGGATCGTCATGTTCTACCGCTTTACCGGGTGCCTTGAGATAGACCCGCAAAATGTCCAATGCCCTATAGATTTCTTGCAATAAGGTCTCTTTGCCTATACCGGTTTCGGCAGAAATTGGATAAATCTGAAATCCTTCAGCATAGAATTCTTTGAGAATTTCCAATCTATCCTCTGCTCCTGCGGCATCCAGTTGATTCGCAACAATGAAGGGTTTAGTTCCCAACGTCTCACAGTCTGCTTCGTCAAGAAACGCTACCACCATATCAAGATCGTCCAATAGATTATCGCTCGCGAGACTTATGACCGGCAAAACAAGATCGGCGTTACGGGTGAGCGTCAACACTGTTGAGGAAATGAAGTCTGACATGATAGAGGGTGTATCAATAAGTTGGAATTGGATGTTTTCGTATTGTAGCATTCCGACCATCGGTAGTGTTGTCGTATAAGGGGTCGGTGAAACTTCGGGTTTGGCGTTTGTGAAGTTTGCCAGTATTTGTGACTTGCCAGCGTTCGGTGGTCCGAAGAGGACTATCTGTCCAGCCCCCTGCTTTGGGATATGCTCACTGTGGCTTCTTTTGCCGGATCCCTTGCCGCCTTTTTCTGAAGGATCTTTTTTGTATCTGGCGATACGGCGACGAAGATCGGAAACCACCTTTTCTGAACCTTTGTGTTTCGGAATGATCCGTAACATCTCCTCTAACAGGCCCAGTCGCTCTTCATCGGTTTTGGCGGCTTCGTGTTGGTGTTTGAGTTTATAGTAGGTCGGGGGCAGATTTGCTGGCATTTTTCGTCCACTTCCATAGGCGCGTCAATTTCAATACGCGTCAGTTTCGGAGCAAGAGAACTATCTTTATTTACAACTACAGTGAAATCTGTTAAAATGAGAGAAACTACCAAATAGGATACAAAATTTTTGCGCTTATGTCAAGGCAATTAAGACGCAGTTTGCAAACCAGAATAAAAAAATGTCCAATCTTTTTCCTCCTCTGTATTATCTTTTCTGCTATCGCGGAAGAGGGCAACTCGTTTTTAAACCGCGGGGACGAACTGCTCACACTCGTACAATCTGAGGCACTTGAGGCGCGGGTAGTGGCATTGCAGGAAAACATTGCCCCGGGGCGTAACTTGCGCGCCTACCGCACACGCAGCGCACATCACCGAGAAGCAACCGATAACATTGTCCGTTACATTATGAGTCAGTTTAGCCGCTCGCCGCGCTTGAAAGTCAGTGAACAGGTTTTTGGAGGCATCAGAAACGTGACGGCTGTTCTACCTGCGCGATCAACTTCGTCCAGCAATCGTATTTTCATCATTTGCGCGCATTATGACTCGCAAGCTGAGCGTGATCCGAATTGGAATCCGTTAGCCTCCACCGCACCGGGTGCAAACGATAACGGGACTGGCGTTGCGGCTCTGTTAGAAATTGCCTACCTTCTAAGTCGCTATGAATACGATCACGAACTAAGATTCGTTGCATTGGGGGGCGAGGAACTCGGTTTTCTCGGCAGCCGTCACTATGTTCGAGAGGCATCGGCTATAGGCGGGAGTGATGCGAACGACACCGCTTCTGTTCCCGAAAACATCGTCGGAGTTTTTAACTTAGATATGTTCGGTTTCAACTGGAAAAGTGATCTCGTTGAGATCGTTACGAATAACGACTCTGCATGGATAGGTCGCGCCCTCATAATTGCGAATACGTGGTACAATATCGGTTTGAAGATCCGTCGAACCCAAGACGAATTCGTTGATATTTCCTCTCACAAACCCTTCTGGGATGTTGGCTACAACGCCGTTACTTTAACGGAAAGCTCAACACCGTGGCGAGATTCTCAAAACTACGATGCTAATCCGTTCTATCACACATCCAATGATACGGCTGATAAGGTTAACTTCGGTTTAGTGAGAAAGATAACACAACTTGTGCTCGTTACAACAGACAGTCTCCTCACATCCATGTTTGAAGCAACACGGGAGATTCCACAAGTGACATTAGAACTTCCGCCAACCACAAAAGAAAGCGAGTTAGAAATCAACGGAACGTTTCATTCAAGTTTTCCGATTGACATCATTGTCCATCCGAGCCAAATCGTAGCAACCTTGGATCGAGAAACGCAAACCTACACAGCAACAGTGCCATTACACCCTGGCGAGAACACTCTCCGTGTGACAGCACGCTATCCGCTTGGTGCGACTTCAGTCGCACAATCGGTTGTTTTGACGGAAGCGTTCGCTTGGAGAGATGTAATCGTGTTTCCGAACCCCGCACGTTCGGACAATTTAACCGAATTCCGCGTCACTGCAAATGTAGACATGACAGACATGCGGGTACACATCTATGATTCGGGCGGGAACTTGATAAAGCGGATTGAAGGTGTCGCGGACAGGTTGGATCAACGTATCTGGCGGACATGGTGGAATCAGCAAACTTCCTACGGATTAGCGGTATCACCGGGGGTTTATGTCTGCCATGTTTCGGTGGTTTCAAAGGGAGAGACCTATACCTATCTGGAGAAATTGGCGATCTTGCGGTGAGATTTTGAATTAAAAAATCTTGGCATATTGCATCAAAAAGACGTAAAATCTGTTCATAGTTGAGATGAAGAAGACAAAGATTGCTTCATCTGCATCTCATACATAGACAGCGCATCTACTGTAGAGATCTGTCCGTGATAGGAGATATTTTCATGGAAAATAGACAATCCATAATCCCCGCGCTGAGACCCCTTGACGACACAGATGTAACAACTTGGGAACTGCCTGAAGGTGCAATTGGTAGGTTGGGACAAGGTGAATTACGCGATGTGGGATTCTCGCCTGATGGGTCATATCTTGCCGTTGCAACCGAAATCGGATTCTGGCTATATGACACGACAACAACGGCACCTCGAGCGTTATGGGGGGCTGAACGAGGGATGTCCAATGTCGTTACTTTTTCGAACGATATGCAATGGATTGCCTCCGGCGATCAGGATGGCACGATTAAAGTATGGGACACGCAAAATGGACAGTGCGTTAAGAAAATAGATTACGGAAGCACTCATCGGTTTGATGATGTCTTTCATGTCCACTTCTCATCGGACGATCAACGCCTCGCTGCCTCTGGTTTCGGACACAGTGCCGTTTATGCTTGGCGCACAGACTGTGAAACGCCTATAACGAGTTTTACGGTTGAAGATCTCAAATCAGACGACTACAGAAAAAAAGATGCCGCCTACGATAGAAATTTTCCTATCGCTTTTTCACCCGATAGCAATCTATTTGCGTTCGTGTCTTCTCCGCACATGGTTACGATTTCAGATATAAATACCGGTAAAACTATAGCGGAACTCACCGGACACACTGCGCCGTTGCACTCGCTTCTTTTTTCCCCTTGTGGACAATACCTCGCCGGTGCGAACCTCGGTGCCACAATTCAGATATGGGATATTCAGAATGAATCCCTCGTAATGGAGCCCACTACTTATGAGGGAAATCGAGTGAGACTGGCTTATACTACTGATAGCACGCTTCGGGTTGCGGACGTTCATCGGAACAAGGTCATGGTTTGGGATGCGTCAAAGGGTGAAAAGTTAGATGCCTTTGAAACTGAGGGATACACAGACCGGGCATCACGTTTTTCAAGCGACGGGACGCGATTCGCAGTCTGTAGTACATGCGGTAATGTTCAAATTTGGAAAGAAGGAACCCCTTCCACGGCGGCACTATTTTCTGGATTTAAAAGCACCGCTGAGTCAGTCGTATTTTTGCAGGACGGCAGCACATTGATCAGTAACCATTGGGGAACAACCGGCAAAGTGTTCTGGGATGTTGCGAACAGGGAAACGCAGCGGATATTCCCACCGCTAACTGAGCGTACGTCTTTTTTTCAAAAAGGTATGGCACTTTCCCCGTGTGAGGAACTGCTGGCAGTCGATACGAGCGATGCGAACATCGAAATCTGGCATATTGCGTCTGAAACTCTAATTGCGGAACTCACTGAACACGAGACGCGTAGAATTACGTTGACATTCTCACCTACACGGGAATACCTTGTTAGCGGTGGTTGGGCAGATGAAGTCTACGTATGGGATGCCGAGTCTTGGGAAAAACGACACTCACTTACGGCTCATACAAGCTCGGTTGTGGACATCGCATTTCATCCCAATGGAAAACTATTTGTCACTTCCTCCAGGGACGGGACAGCTCGACTCTGGAATGTTGAAACCGGTGAACAAGTTGCACCACTGCCATTACCAGATACCTTAGAGGATGTCACCCGATACAGAGGCGTGCCTGAGGAAATCGAACGAGCTATGAACGGCGGGCATCCACAATGGAAACGACATCAACACATCCAATCCATCGTGTTTTCGCCGTGTGGCACCCTAATTGCTGGCGGACTCGGCACCATGATCGTCGGCGGGTTAACCAACGAGATCCGATTGTGGGACACAGCCACGTTAGAAACGCGTATGATCATACTTCCATCTCAAGGGATTATTCGTCCGCGTCCGTGGGCACTGACATTTTCGCCTTGTGGACGCTACCTTGTCTCCGGTGCTTGGTGGTGCAGCGGATTAGATAAAACCTCTATCCGGTTCTGGGAAGTGGCTACTGGTGAGAACATTCATACCCTCTGGAGTCACTCTACAGACGTTCAAGATGTTGCCTTTTCGCCGGACGGTGAGCTCTTAGCGAGTGGGAGTTTTGATGGCACCATTCTCCTCTGGGATATGAAACCTGTTATCGGTTCTTAAGGTATTGCTTGCCGCAATAAAATCGGAGATATCTGATGGAAAATCGACGATCACAGACAACCAAACAATCTACCCAGACAAACAGCGATGTGGCAACATGGGAACTGCCTGAAGGTGCAATTGGTAGGTTGGGACAAGGACTCATATTTGACATGGCGTTTTCACCCGATAACGCGTCTCTTGCTGTTGGCACTCGTGTCGGAGTATGGATGTATGAACTCGACACCATGCAGCCCGTCACGCTGTTTGAAACCGAACGGGGCATGATTTCTAACATCGTCTTTTCACCCGATGGAAAATGGGTTGCCACCAGCAACGCGGACGGCATCATCAATGTGCGAGAAGTAGAGACCCAGCAGCGTGTCGCGAAGATACAAGGATGGCACGGTGGTACTTCCCAACTTGCCTTTTCACCGGATAGCCGATACATCGCTGCATCTGGCCGCGAATATGGCGACGTTTACGTCTGGTGCGCAAAAACCGGCCGACACGTCGTCAGTTTCAAAATGGAAGGTAAACCAAAGGAAGATGAACAGCCCCCTGTCCGTTTCCCACTCTGCTTTTCAGCGGATGGGCAGCTGCTCGCTTATTTTACTGACTGGCACACCCTTACTGTCCGAAACCTAAAAACGAAAGAATGCTTCGCTTATCTGGATCCAAAGCCTCATCTGCGCGAATCAGGACATGTTTATGATCTCGTCTTTTCACCCTGTCGTCAGTTTCTTGCTGCGAGCATTCAGGATCCGACCACACGTGAGAATATCGCGGTGCAGGTGTGGAATATTGATAAAGAAACCTTGGAGACAACTTACACAGACTACAACGGAACTCGGGTGATTCTCGCCTATTCCTCTGATAGCACCTTACGGGTTGCCGATGTTTATATAGACAAGGTAGTAATGTGGGATGTGTCCCGCCGGGAAAAACTTGATACCATTGAATATCCACAAGGAAAACGTAGACATAGGATAGAACAATGTATCTCAACCGATGGACAGCAGTTCGCAATTCTCACTAACCGCGATATCCGCGTGTGGCGTGCAGGCACCCCTACCGTAGTAGCACCCCTCACAGTGCCTCATCAGGTGCCCGACTCTCTGTTTTTTTATCAATCGGATAAGATGTTGATTAGCAAATATTGGAATGAAGGTGTCGTTTTCTGGGATGTTATTCAGAAACAGGTGATACCTCCCCCAATCCCCCCAGAATGCAGGGGCAAAAGGTATGCAATGTCCCCTTGTGAAGAATTGCTGGCTCTTATCGGAGAAGATGGACAAACACTTGAAGTTTGGAACATTGCGTCCGGAACCCAAATAACAGAACTCACTGAACATCAGAGTTCAATCACCACCGTAGTGTTCTCGCCGTCAGGGGAACACCTCATCAGCGGTGATATAGATGGCAAACTCGTTGTGTGGCGTGTCCAACATTGGGAAAAGCAGCATGCCTTTATAGGGCATGCAAGGCCGTTTCGGACAGCAGCCTTTCATCCCAGCGGAAAGCAATTCGCTACGACTGACGGGAGTAATATATTTCTTTGGGACGTTACGAGTGGTGAACAGCTTGGTTCACCTTCTGTAGACACCACCTTTGTTGCCCTATATAAAGGAAAGGAAATATGCGACAAATCCAGCGACAAACCCAGTCACGTAACAAACCTTCAAGGAATCTCCATTCAATTACATTTTCACCTTGCGGCACTTTGTTGGCTGGTGGATTATACGGTGGGATTCATCTATGGGATGCTGCAACTTTAGAGCCGCGCATGGGGATGATTCTACCTGAGAGTTGCTCCTGGGTTGTCGGTGTCATCGTGTTTTCTCCATGTGGTCGGTATCTTGCCTCCGGTTCTTGGTGGAATAAAACAGACAAAGTCTCTGTCCGTTTATGGGAGGTTGCCACTGGGAAAAACATCCATACCTTCTGGGGGCATACCTCAGATGTTCAAAATCTCGCGTTTTCAAAGGATGGCGAACTCTTGGCAAGTAGCAGTTATGATGGCACTATCCTGCTCTGGGATATGAAACCATTTATGAATTCCTAAAAGTGTCCAACCCAATTTACCTACCACAGAGACCAATTGAAAACAGGGTGTTATGAAAATTTTCTTTGAAGTTTTAGATAAAATATGTTAAAATACGATGTGATGAGTTTTGCATCGCGGTGGAGAACCGTGCAAAGGGACATTGGCATAACTCACAAACCAACACAGCAAGGTTGCGTTTCTGGAACGCGCAACAGGAGGAACTAAAATGGCAAATGGATTCACAAGATTTTTCAAGGCGATTTGGTACACACTGACAGGACGGGCACACGAATCCGCGGATAGAATGATGGAAAACCCCGAAGCTGTCAGAGGGGCTTACGAGGACATCATCAAGGACAAGAAGGGGAATATTCAACGCTACAAGCAAGCAATTGGTCAGCTGATTGCGCTCGTTGAACAGAAAAGAACCGCGGTCAAAAACCTCACTGATGAAGTCGAGCGACTTGAGGAACTAAAATCAGGAGCGATCGCGAAGGCACAGCAGACCGCTGCTGACCTGCAAGGTCAAGGACTGGCACAGGAAGAAATCAAGGTGCACGCCGAATATACGCGATGTGTCACCGCTTATCAAGATTTCAATTCCAATTTGCAGGAGAAAACCGGTCGCATTACGGAACTCGAAGGTGAGATTGAAGGTGCCCAAGCGGATATTGAGTCTCATAAACTTCAGATCACGAATCTACATCGCGATTTGGATAAGATCAAGTCCGAACAATCTGAAGCGGTTGCGGATCTGATTACCGCACGAGAACAGGAAGAAATCGCTGATATGCTCTCTGGTATCAGCATGGACGGCACCTCTGCCGAGTTGACGCGGATGCGAGAAATCCGGGAGAAAGCGAAAGGGCGTTCAAAAGTTGCACAGGAATTGGCGGGTACGGATTCAAAAAACGAAGAACAGGAATTCCTTGCTGCAGCGCGATCATCTTCAACCTCCGACGAATTTGATGCATTGATCTTCGGCGCGCAGCAGACTGACACCAAAACGGAAACGGAGACGAAAAAGGAAACAACAGATTCCGATTCTGAATTGCCAGTCTAACGTCCGACGAAAGACGCAGCACTTCACCCTAAGGTTATCAGCTCAAACAGAAGGGGGCGAGAACTCATAGCCGTTAAAAGTCCAACTTACACATTTCCGAAAGAAGCCGGAATGCTCATTAATTCGGGAACGTCCCGTAGCCTCGTCCTATCTGGAAATATCCACGATCTCTTTTTTCTGCGCGACGGAGATAATACGGACTATATTCCACTCATCCCCTTTTTGACCCGCAGCTGGGACATCCCAGGGTTCATCCTGATAGTTTACGAACTCAATGGACCCATCCGCTTTGCCCAAGAAGATGAACGTGAAAAAGTTAAACGCGCTTTCGAGCTATGGAGAGGCACAACCGATGCAAACCTCGACATAGAGGCAAGCAGCGGACGGGGACCGTTGCAAGACGCACTCAATGCCGCCGCTCCAACTGATGCCTCCTTTGAGCAGTACATGAACGATGCAATCGGCAGTCCAACCTTGGCACTTGAACTCCTAAGACAGTTCTGCCTGTTGTCCCGATCCACGAATGCCCAGGGCGAAAAGCTGCTCACCGAAAAATTGATAATCCTGATTGAAGCAACAGACATGTTGCTTCCGGAGGGTGAAATTCGGAGCTTGTCACTCCCAGACAGACATCGGGTCAGCATCGTTCAAGATTGGATATCCGACTCCAGTTTCATGAACGGCAACGATACCGTCATTTTCATCACGGAATCGGCAAGCCTTGTGAGCTCTCGAATTATCAGACTGCCACAGGTCATCACCGTCGAAATCCCATCGCCGGGAATGGAGGAGCGTCAACATTTCATTTCATGGTTTAATAACACACCACAACTCGTAGAGAAACCACTAAACCTTTGGGGCACGCAAGCGCAACTCGCAATGCTCACAGCAGGTTTATCCATACAAGCACTACGTCAGCTGCTTCTCTCTGCCTGTTATTCTGGAGAAAAACTGGCACCTGAGGACGTTATCGGGAAAGTGTCTGAGTTTATCCAGGGGCAGCTGGGTGAGGATGTCGTAGAGTTTAAAAAGCCTGAGCACAGTCTTAAAGACATCGTTGGCAACCAAAAATTGGTGGCGTTTCTGCAGACACAGTTGATTCCGCGGATTACCTCGACCGGTCCCGATGCGATCCCCGGCATGAGCGTTTGTGGTCCCATCGGTAGCGGAAAAACCTTCATCTTTGAGGGGCTTGCCGGTGAACTCGACATCCCTGTGCTTGTCCTTAAGAACATTCGGAGCATGTGGTTTGGACAGACAGACGTGTTATTTGAACGGCTCCGACGACTGCTGATGGCACTCGTAAAGGTGCTCATCTTCGTTGACGAAGCAGATACGCAATTCGGCGATGTCGGGAAGGATGCACACAGCACAGAACGTCGTTTGACAGGAAAGATACAGGCAATGATGTCGGACCCGCAACTCCGCGGCAATATCACATGGCTCCTGATGACCGCCCGAATTTACAACCTCTCACCTGACCTACGACGCGAAGGCAGAGTCGGCGATATGGTAATTCCCGTGCTTGACCCAAAGGACGAGGACCGCGAGGCGTTCCTCCATTGGACGATTGCCAAAGTCCTTCCCGGTCCCCTCCCCGAAGAGGCAGTTAAAAAACTTTCAAAACTGACTGAGGATTATTCCGCCGCGAGTTTCGCATCGCTGCGCTCGGATCTGGAAGCCGCCAGTCTCCTCAAAAATGATAAACTGACACTCGATGAAATCATTGCTGTCGTAGAAGACCGAATTCTGCCGAATATCGGACCGATCCGACACTATCAAACCTTGCAAGCTCTCGTGAATTGCACACGAAAATCGCTACTCCCTGACGACTATTCTCCAGAAATCCGAGAATCGTGGGTGAAACAGATTGCCCAACTCGAAGTCATCGGAATTAGTGGATAATGGGAAAAATCATGCCTTAGCACGCACCCCAATTTTGTGTTATAATGTTAATGTGTAATGAACACAGTGTAGTGTTTTATAACAACATTTCAGCAGGAGAATTACCATGTCATATTCTGATGCTACCTCTGAAGTCATCGCCGCCCGCGGCGAAGAAATCTATCAGCAGTACCGCGAAGAACTTGAAGCTCAACACAAAGGTCAGTTTTTTGTAGTTGACATTGAAACGGAAAACTATGAAATCGCCGATGAGGATTTGGAAGCTACAAAACGTCTGCTTGCTAAGAATCCCAAGGCTATGACTTACGGAGTGCGAATTGGATACCCGGCTTCCCACGGTATCGGCTTCAGTTTCATGGAATGTAATGTGGAATACTATAATGATAACAGGGAAAATTAGAGACGAACGCGTAGCTATCATTGAAGTGGTAGTAATCGGCTTAAATCAACGCGCGAAAATTGAGGCAACCCTTGATACCGGATTTACGGGCTACCTGACACTACCAGAGTTTTTAATTGACTACTTAAGGCTCCCACAGATTGGGACCCGGCACACAATTATTGCTCATGGCAGGGCAGTACTTCTCGACCTGTATCTTGCCAAAGTGATTTGGCACGGCAAAGAACGCGATATAGAAGTTCTGCAAACAGACAAGCAACCATTAGTTGGTATGTCACTGCTTCGTGGAAGTCGTGTAACACTGGATGTGGTAACAAATGGAGATGTAACGATCACCGCACTTCTATAGAGAAAATCCGCTATGCTATATTCTGATGCTACCTCTGAAGTCATCTATTCAAGTTCAATCACCTCTCCACTTGCAGCGGAACGATATCCGGCGCAGATGATTTCCACGGAATGTGCTGCAAACTCAGCGTTCATCTCGCTCTCAATACCGTTCTCAACACAATCCACAAACGCGCTGAATTCTCGTGGTCCATCGTCATCACTGCCGACATCTATCCATTGCTGCTTCGGACGCATTCCGATTTCTGCTTGCGTGCTACTCCACATCCCCATTGGATCAAGTGGATGCGGTGTCGGCGGTTCAAATGCCGGTTCCGCAGCGAAAACCTCTAAACGGTTCGCTGAAGCATCAAACGTCAAAGTACCTTTGGTGCCGATGAGATGCACCTTCCGAATGCCGCCCTGTGCGTGACTCTGCCACCCGTAGCGTCCACCCACAATCGTCGCCGTAATTCCATCTTCTAAGGTCAGAACTAAAGCACCAAAGTCCTCAAGACCACAGTCGCGATGTTCCTTAAAGAAATAGTTCGCCGTTCCACCAAACACACGCTGCACCCGTTTCTGGGTCAACCAATTCACCATAGACACTGCATAGACCCCAACGTCAAACATCTCAGGTTTCGCTTCAACGAAACTATAGCGGTCCAGAGTTGGTTTTTGGATTCTTTTTTCTCCGATCGGTGCGGTGCCCGGGTGCCCTTTGGAGAACAGGACATCACAATGAATCGCTTGAAGTTCGCCGATGTGTCCACTCGTCAACGCCCCTTGAACGGTGCGCGCCCAAGCACTGTGAATGTTGCTAAACATCTGGCTACGGACACCACTTTTCGCAACCGCCTCAACGATTCGGTTTGCATCTTCCGCGTTGAGTGCCATCGGCTTATCAAGATAAACGTGCTTTCCCGCTTCTGCGCATTTTGCCCCTATACGTCCGCGACGCTCCACATCTGTACAGAGACTCACGATATGCACGTCCTCGCGTGCCAATGCTGCGTCAAGGTCTATGAAAGGCAAATTCATCGATTCAGCCAGCGAACGTGCCAACGTAATCCGTTCTGGCGGTGCGTCCGGTTCATCCGCGAACGCCACCAACCGACAGCGTGCATCTTGGGCAAAACTCAAGGCGTAATTTTCTTGATGCGTCCGATTCCCACCGAGCAAAAGAACCCCATATTTTCCGTTCTGCTGCATGTTTAACCCTCCAATGTTATAGGCTGTCCGCTTTCAAGGGACTGCACGATAGCCTCTGTCAGTTCACCTGCACCACCGAGTTCCGGCGAGGCTGCATTCAGATAGTGCCTGCCTATAGGTGTTTCGTGGTAGATAACGCCTTTATTCCCAACCAACATGATGTCGATTGCCGTTTCAGCATCAACCCGATTGACACTCACCAGTGCCATCTGTCCCCCAACATAGTGAACCATGACCGTCATCTGCGTTGCGTCTCCGCCTCCCTGTGCATAGACGCGCACCGGCGCTGAAGGTATCCATCCATTCGCGAGCGCAGTTGCCTCTCCCAATGACGGCAGCAGATTCACTGTGTTACCTGCTACATGTAGAACACACCGCAGGAACACTGGACTTCCAATCCGATCCTTCTCAATCACAGACTGAACAGATTTTTTAAGCAATTCCATTTTTTCTCCTTTCTTAGTTGTCAGCAGTCAGTTATCAGCGGTCAGTAGGTGTTGCGACTGGGAGGTCGCTCCTACAACAGAAAAATAACCTGAAAAATATTGACGAATCTGTGGATATTATGCTATATTTTGTAACAATAAATTTTGGCTTGTACTTTTGAATATGGACTTGCAAGCTGCGCCCTACAATACCAAAATTGCCCGAAAATCAACCAGCAATCTTCAATTCTTTTGGAGGAAAACAATGCCATTGAAAACCCTTGAACAACTCGTCACCGAAGCGAAAGCGAATGTTGGACACATATCACCTGACGAACTCACAGAAGCTACAGAGTCAATTATCCTTTTAGATGTCCGCGACGAACCCGACTACGACGAAGAGCATTTGCCGAATGCGGTTTCACTCCCACGCGGCTATATCGAACTCGATATTGATGAGATTGCCCCTGACGCAGATACACACATCGTTACATATTGCGGTGGCGGCACCCGTGCGACACTCTCCGCACACACCTTAAAAAACATGGGCTATGAAAATGTCTCAGTGCTGACGGGTGGTTTCCGTGGCTGGAAAGCCGAAGGATTACCAACCGAAGAATCCGACGAATAAGCACATCTAATGTACGTAGATTAGCATAGATAACAAACCTTGTCAAATCTCGATATTGCGCAAGACAATTCTGTTTTCCGCGCATGTTTTAAGTCGATTGGTTTGTAGTAGGGAAACGATTTATTGCCTGTTATACACACCTGTAGAACATGCGATGAATCGCACTACTACGAACATATTCACTCTTATTAGAAAAACTATTTATTTCCTGTTAATCCAAACAATATCGCGCGAACACAGCGACAAAACCAACACCACACGGAGAAAAAATGCGAAATAGATATATCCTTTTAGCAGTCATACTTCTCGCGCTCTTCATCGGCGATAGCCATGGACAAAAGAAACAACTCAACGTCTTCACGTGGGCAGGTTACGTCAGCGACGACATCCGCGAGGGGTTTGAAAAGGAATTTGGGGCGAGTGTCCTCATCGATACTTATGCCAGTAACGAAGACCTCCTGGCAAAGTTGTTAGCGGGCGCGACAGGATACGACATCATCATGCCCTCCGACTACATGGTATCCATCCTAATCAAGCAAAATCTATTAGCCGAATTGAACCGGGACAACATCCCTAACTTCAAAAACATCAGTCCGCTGTTCCTCGGTAAATACTTCGACACCGAAAACCGATATTCTATCCCCTATACATTCGGCACCGCAGGTATCGCCTACGATTCGGCTGTTGTCTCACCAGCACCAGATAGTTGGACAGTGCTTTGGGACGCGCAATATAAGAATCAATTCAGCATGTTGGACGACCAACGCGAGACAATCGGTGCTGCGCTTAAACTGCTCGGATACAGCCTCAACACAACCGATCCAGAAGAGATTAAAGCGGCGAAAGAAAAACTCATTGCCCAGAAACCGCTTGTCAAACAGTATAAAAGCGAGGCGGAAGAACTCCTCATCGCTGGTGATGTCGTTATGGCGCACTGCTGGAGTGGCGATGCGTTCCGGGCAACCGAAACCCGCCCTACGATCCGGTACGTCATTCCGAAAGAAGGTTCAAGCCAGTTTATCGACGCGGTCTGCATCCCGAAATCCGCACCGCATAAATCCCTCGCTGAGCAGTTCATTAACTATCTTCTTCGTCCCGAAATCAACGCCAAGATTACGGCTTTTACGAAATATGGGACCTGCGTGCCTACAGCGAAAGAATATTTACCGGAACATCTGCGGGAACACAAATTTATCTATCCACCGCAAGAGGTCTTAGAATCCCTTGAATGGCTAAAAGATGCGGGAGACTTCACAAGGCACTACAACCGCGCATGGGAAGAGATTAAAGCGAAATGATGTTCAAAACGTTTCAATATCTACGATGGATTGTTGTGAGTTTAGCTGCTTTTGTGCTATTCCATGTAGCCATAGAAAACAGTGCTGCGAAAAAATGGAAGGTCGTCTCTCAACTTCCAACAGGGAGATGGGCATTCTCGACGGCAGTCGTTGAGGGGAAAATTTATCTCATCGGCGGTCTTCTCTTTGAAAACGAGAAAGGTAATACCCGTGGACTTTCAACCGTGGAAGTCTATGACACGAAAAACAACAGTTGGCAGCGACTCGCGGATATGCCAACGCCTCGATTATATGCGGAAGCAGCAGTCGTGGATGGAAAAATTTATGTCGTCGGCGGCTATAGTGTAATAAACAGACGCATGAAGATACTGAAAGTCGTTGAGGTGTACGACCCACAAACCGATACATGGGAGAGCAAACAGGACATGTCCGTTCCTCGTAGACAGTTCGGTATCGGTGTGGTTGACGGCAAAATCTATGCCATTGGTGGCGAGAATTTCTTTGAATTTGAGAAGCCACAGCTGATCGATCACGTGGAAGTCTACGACCCTGTCAGCAATACTTGGGCAAAGCGAGCGGACCTGCCATCAAGACGCGATGAGGTTAAGGTAGCGGTTGTTCGAGACACCATTTACGTCATCGGCGGGTTTGGATGGCCCCCATTTGGTTTGGGTGCCGCTCTTGCTATCATTGAAGCGTATCACCCCAAAACGAATCGCTGGCGCGAGAAATCAGACATGCCGAATCTCAAAGCTAACTTTTCGACGGTCATCGTTGATGATAAAATCTATCTCATTGGAGGTTATGGTATTGCGCTTGAAAGGTTTGACGGGTATTTAAAGACAGTGGAAGTCTATGATCCAGAGACAGAGAAATGGGACGAGAGTCCGCCGATGCCAACTAAAAATAGCCCGTTTGGTGCTGCGGCAGTCAACGACAAGATTTATATCCTTGGCAGCGACAGAGAAAACGGAGAACGTTCTCTGGATGTTGAGGTATTTAATGCCGGTGGCATCACAGCAATCGGCAAATTGCCGGTGCATTGGGGTGAACTCAAAGCAGAACCTGCAATCCAACCTTAGCGTCAAATTTGCAAAGATATGGCTCGTGAGATGGAATGCTATGAGAATTCCAAAAACATTTGCGTTCACTGTTTCTAACCTGATAAGCTTCACTGTCTCTCTGTTTGTGTCTTGGATTTCATTCTCTGCATTAGCTACACTTTCAGACGATCCATTCATATATGGCACATGGCCAGATGTGGTTGCGGCATCCTCCATTCGGACCTCTCTTGCACTCATCATTGGAGAAATCGTTGCCGATTTCGCATATGAGGTGTATCCAATTGCTATACTCTCCGCCCTCCTTATCAGCTTCTGCAAGGTGCAGGGTCACGTAAAAGGCATTGTCAAAGAACGTCAGATTTGGGTTCAATGGTATCGCCAGCAACAAGATGCAATAACACAAGGAAACATCTTTCAAGAGATGCCGTTTGTATCGGGGAACATAGGGAGCACTTCCCATTTCAGGGAAGCACGAAGGGTCCTGTTCCGCCTGATTCAACATCTGATGTCCTTTGTCGTTCACTTTTCATGCTGGTTTTCTGCTTTTGCCCTGTTAGCTACGATCATGCAACCGAGCAACGGAATTGTAGAAGCAGCGCATTATCTCGTGAGGTCCTTTCCAGATATTGCCATCCCTGCTGTTATACACGCGTTTCTCTCCAATTATCAAGGCACAAGAGGCAGTATAAAAGGAACTAACACGGAACGACAAACGTGGATCGAATGGTATGACATGTGGATGAAATGGCACCAGAGACAACACGGAGCGAAAGCATACGGATACACCCTCACCGAGGCACCCCCACAACCACCATTAAACGCTTACTAACCGCCATGGAAACAGCGCACGTCCGTAGGAGGCACACGCCATGAAAACCCCAAAAACGCTGCTCTTCATGATTCGGAACCCAATACCCCTCATCGCTCATTTAACGTGGTGGTTTCTGTTTGCTGCTTGGGGAGTCGTATCAGACGATCCATTCATAGACGAGACGTGGCCCCATATTGTTCAGATTGTGAGTCCGCCTTCATCAATTGGGAATTTTGTCACAGCCGCATCGATTGTTCTTGACGAAATCGTTGCAGATATACGGAGTAATGGATTTTGGATCCTTGTTGTCATGCCACCTCTCCTTATCTGTTACCGAGAGGCAGTCGGCAATCTAAAAGGCACTGCCAGAGAGCATCAGATATGGACGGAATGGCATCGTCAGCAACAGGAAGCGTCCGCACCCCCTGAAAATGGACGAGCCAACTCCTATTTCAGGAAAGCACAAAAAACATTCTTATTCATGATTCGTAACCCGAAAATACTCCTCATTCATTTTCTATGCTGGATTCCCACTTACTTTTTACTGATTCTCATAACGGAATTCCCAGATATTGCTGACATGGTTCGGACAGCAGGTAACTTCGCCAGTAATTTTTTGTCAGCTGCAGTTTACCTCTCAATAGTCGCTGCTATACTCGCCATCATTTCCAGTTACCAAGAGACAAGAGGCACCGTGAAAGGGATAACCAAAACACAGCAGGCATGGACAGAATGGTATCATCAACGGCAAGAAGCAAAAACACAAGGAGTCCCTTTTGACGTGTCGCCGCCATCGTTTACTAACAGTTAACGTGAGTTTGAGAAAAGGCAAGTTTTGACAGCAAGTTTATTTTTGGAAGGTCAATTACCAGAGAAACGTTGGGAATCGAAACTTCACCCTGCAATCGTAAACCACTGTCTTATGATTTTTCACAGGATGTAACGTTTGGTGAAAAAATTGTGTCTTTAATTATTTAGGACTTACGCAATAATGTTTGACATAACCTCATAGACGGGGTAATATTTTCTATGAGGAGGACCTTAAAAATGGCTAGACCGACACGTCTACATTACTGTCAATATCTACTGATCACCCCTATTAACTATACACTCACACATTTCGCAGACCATTCTGAAAGTTTCAGTCATGATCAGCTCAACCGTTATCTATCAGAAGACCGTCTGACACCGCGGCTGCTTTGGGAACATGTCAAAAATGACGTGGTGCTGGATCCTGATGGCTATATTATCTTTGATGATACCGTTATTGATAAACGCTATGCGAAGAAGATCGCACTTGCCCAGAGACAACATTCTGGCAATGCGGGTGGTGTTATTAACGGTATTGCCATTGTTACCTGCGTCTACGTCAATCCGAAGTTAGACCGGTATTGGTTGATTGATTACCGTATTTACGATAAAACTGGCGACGGTAAATCGAAGTTGGATCATGTCCGAGATATGCTCTCGGTCTTAGTATACTCTCGTGATGTCAGTTTTTCAACCGTGTTGATGGATTCTTGGTATGTGAGTAAGTCGCTGCTGCTTTACATCGAAAATCTTGATAAGACATATTATGTTCCGTTGAAATGTAATCGTCTTGTTGATGATTCTAATGCCAAGAAACCGTATCAACGTATTGATTCTTTACACTGGACAGAGGCAGAAGAAAACTCAGGTAAACGTGTGAAACTTCATAAGTTCCCGAGAGATCACAAAGTGAAAGTTTTCCGGGTAGCGTCTTCTCAACGCACGGATTATGTTGCGACTAACGACTTGAGTCAATCCGATGTGTCCGTCGTGCGACGAGTGTGCGGCGTGCGCTGGAAGATTGAACAATTTCACCGTGAAGCGAAACAGTTGACGGGTTTGGAAGCTTGTCAGTGTCGTCTCCCGCGTATTGTTCGTAATCATATTGCCTCTGCCTTTCTTGTTTGGGTTCACCTGATGCGTAAGGCTCATGAAACAGGTAAAACGCTTTATCAAATCAAACACGAGTTACTTTCTCAATACCTTTGTCAACAACTAAAATCTCCCGCGATATAAATCGCTGCTGCGTAAGTCCTATTATTGTAACGTGAGTTTGATAAATATGCCTTCTAACTTCTAAAACTTTTTTCAAACTTACATTAACAGTTACGGAACACAACTTCATGGAAAAAGAGCCATAGATGAGGAAACTACGTCATGAAAGTCCGACAAACGCTGTTCTTCATGCTTTGGAATCCAGGACTTTTATCTTTTTATTTTTGGGTATGCTTGATTTTGCTTTCTGCTTCAATCACCATGTCGAATGACCCATTCATATCCGGGACATTACCAGATGCACTTGAGACAGCAAAAGGTTCCTTTGAGAATTTTCCTTGGTCCATCTGGAAATTAGTTGCAGCCCTTTTCATCATCATTGATGAAGTCGTGCGTGATTTCTCATTTCACCCATGGGCGATCGCCATTCTTCCGACACTTGTATTTGGTTACCGGGAAGCAAGAAGCTCCTTAAAAGGTATCGCTACAGAGCGACAAATGTGGATGCAGTGGTATGACCGGCAGCAGCTCATAAGAACACAGGAAGTTACTTATGAGATACCACCATTATCGGAATATGCACCCGAAGGTCCCTATTTTATAGCCGCGCGAAAAACAGTAACATTGATGCTTCAGGATTTGAGACTCCTCGTTGGTTATTTCGTATGCTGGATTTTTGTTTGTGCGCTGCTGGCACTCCCTATCTCATTTAACATAAACGATTTCATGTGGTCGCTTCTTGAAATTGTTATACCTGCCGCTATATTCACCTTCATACTTAGCTACCGAGAAGCGAGAGGAAACCTAAAAGGAGCGGCACTGGAAAAACATATCTGGGCAAAGTGGTACTATCAGCAAATTGGAGCAATTACACAAGGGCACATTCTTAAAGAACCTCCATGGAACAATGGAGGTTCTTTGGAAGACCTAGAAGCTTATTATTCTTCGGAAGAAATCTCAGCGACATGGAATTTCATGAGGTGTAACTTGAGACCATTTATTGTTCACCTTATGTGCTGGATTTTAGCGTCTGTGCCTCTATTCTTTACGACACTCTCACCAGAAGATACACCTGAAGATATTTTTGAGATATTTGATTTGGTAACTCGTTTCGGATACATCCTTCCTTTGATTGTTATTATTGTTCTTTTTATCAGTTATCGAGAAGCAAGAGGCAGCCTAAAAGGCATTGTTAAAACGCAGCGCGTATGGATGCAGTGGTATCATCGACGACAGGAAATAATAAGGAATGGAAACACTTTTGCGGAACCACCACCACAGGAAAATATCCAAAAGGATTCTTATTTCAGGACAGCACAAAAAGCACTTCAATTCATGGTACGTTACCCGACCTGTCTTATAGTGCAGTTGACTTGCTGGCTTTCTGTCTGCATTTTCCTATACGATGAATCTATACATCTTCAGCCAATTCTTTTTGCGACAATAATTGCTTTGATTTTCAGTTACCAAGAGGCGAGAGGTACTGTAAAAGGCACTGCTAAAGAGACGGAAGTCTGGGTGAAATGGTGGCAACGCCAAACCGAAGCAGAGGCACGAGACTACACCCTTGCCGAGGTGCCACCAGCAATAAATGAAATGGCGGATAACCACTCCACATAAGAGCCATGATAAAGAAGCAGTTCTAATCCTGTAAATCCCTGAATCCTGATTCTGACAACTATCTCTCCAAAAAAGATTGACTTCTCAAATGGAATAGGATATGATAGGGAAAATCGTAAATTTAAAGGAGCCACAATTGAGCAGACCAAATATCCTATTCATCATGTCCGACGACCACGCATCACACGCTATCAGCAGTTATGGCAGTCGGATTAACCAAACACCAAATCTCGACCGTATCGCAGACGGTGGCATGATTCTCCAAAATTGTTTCTGTGTCAATTCCATCTGTACACCGAGTCGTGCGAACATTTTGACGGGTAAACACAGCCACCTCAACGGTGTCAAAACACTATCGGATCCTATTGATGGCAGAAAACCGAACGTTGCGAAGATGCTCCAAGCGGACGGCTACCAAACAGCAATGGTGGGTAAATGGCACCTCGGGCATGGCGGTAACGCCGACCCAACCGGTTTCGACTACTGGAACGTCTTACCGGGACAAGGACTCTATCACGACCCAGTAATGATCGAGCCGGACGGCAGAAAAACACACCAAGGTTACACGACAGACATTATCACCGATTTCTCGTTAGAATGGTTACAGAATCGGGACAAAGAACGTCCGTTCTTTATGATGTGTCACCACAAGGCACCACACCGCCCCTGGGATTCCGATGAGAAGCACGCCGACATGTTTGAGGACGAAGATGTTCCGATGCCGGACAACTTCTTCGACGATTACGCGAATCGTTCAAACGCCGCAAAGGATGCAAAGATGCGCGTCTTCGGGCACATGAGCGAAAGAGATCTCAAGATTGACACACTCGGTCCACCACCTGAAGGATTGTCAGAGAAGGAGTTGGCGAACTGGCAGTATCAGCGGTACATCAAGGAGTACCTCCGCTGTGTCGCCTCAATTGATGATAACGTCGGACGGATGCTTGACTATCTCGACGAAGAAGGTATCGCAGATGATACGCTCATTATCTATACTTCCGATCAAGGTTTCTTCTTAGGCGATCACGGTTGGTATGACAAGCGGTTCATGTATGAAGAATCCTTACGGATGCCTTTTCTCGTCCGCTATCCGCGTGAGATTCAACCGGGTAGTTCATCCGATGCAATGGCGTTGAACATCGACTTCGCAGAGACCTGGCTCGACTACGCAGGATTGTCGATTCCAGATGATATGCAAGGCACCAGCCTACGTCCAATTCTCAACAGCGAGACACCGGATGATTGGCGAACCTCAATGTATTACCGCTACTGGATGCACCTCACGCATCACTATGTTCCTGCGCACTACGGGATACGGACACATCGCTATAAACTCATCTATTATTATGGTGAGGCACTTGGTACAACAGGTTCAATCGATGAACCGAAAGAACCAGAATGGGAACTCTTTGATCTTGAAAAAGATCCGAATGAGATGTGCAGTGTCTACGACGATCCAGCTTATGCAGACATCGTCACCGAATTGACAGCAGAGTTATACCGACTCAAAGCAGAAGCAGGCGATGAAGAATAGTTAGCATACATGTTTTCATTATTGGCAAGGGAAATAACCTTGACTTTCAGTAGTCAATTGTCAAGTACTTACTCGTTTTGGCGGTTAGGAACGTTCTATCCGCTACACAGAAATTCTGACTGATCGCTGACTGCTGATGGCTGATTGCTACAAAAAATGGAGGCAGAAAATGGCAAACCAAAGTCCATTGAGCAAAATTGCACCCGGTATGAAAGTTACGGCACAGATGTCGCCGGAACCGAGTGAGGCAGACCTACAGCTCGCTAAGCAGATGGATGTCGAATATGTCGTCCTCTGGACGAACGGCGAAAATGCGAATTACGACTATTTCATGAGTCGCCGCGAGATTTTCGAGAACGCGGGACTCAAAATCTACGGGTTTGGCAACAGCGATGTCCACAATCAGGACGGGATCGTGCTGAACTTGGAAAACCGCGATGCCAAGATTGAACAATATAAGCGGTATATTCGCGACCTCGGTAGGGCAGGGATTCCATATACGACCTACGCGCACATGGGCAACGGCATCTGGAGCACAGAACGTGAGACCACTCGCGGCGGTGCAGATGCAAGGGCATTTAACCTTGAGGCAGCACAAGAGGGACACTGGGGAGGCAAACTCTATCCGATGCCGCTTTCACACGGTCGCGAATTCAGTGAGGAGGAGATTTGGGATAATTACACCTACTTCATCAAGCAGGCAGCACCTGTCGCTGAGGAAGCCGGTGTAATGATCGGCATCCACCCCGATGATCCCCCCGCAGTACATCTCGCTGGCATTCCGCGGTGTATTTTCAGCAGTTTTGAAGGCTACAAACGCGCCCTCGAAATCGCTGATAGCCCAAATGTCGGGATGTGTTTCTGTGTCGGATGCTGGTTAGAAGGTGGCGAACTCATGGGCAAAGATGTAATTGAGTCTATTCGCTATTTCGGGGAACGGAACAAGATTTTCAAAGTCCATTTCCGCAACGTCGATCAGCCGCTCCCGCATTTCGTTGAAACCTTCGTTGACAACGGCTATCAGGATATGTATCAAGTCGCGAAAGCACTCCGCGAAGTGGATTTCAACGGTGTGCTGATTCCCGACCATATCCCATCAATGGGCGGTGACGGTCGTATCGGAACAGCCTACACGATCGCCTACATGAACGCGCTGGTGAAGCGAGCAAATGAGGAGGTCGCTGCGTGAGGGCACCTGCACGAACCATTTTACTACTGCTCAGCCTGCTATTGATGGTGCTGGCAGATACGCTCGCTGCCGACTGGAACGATTTCCTCGGTCCAGAGCGAAACGGCAAGTCCCAAGAAAAGATAGACATTCTCCCGTGGGGAGAAACGGGTCCACCGGTTGTCTGGCACAAGAGGATTGGTGTTAGCTACGGCGCACCTGTCGTCGCAGACGGACGACTTTTCATGTTCGCGCGTCATGGAAATATGGCGCGCCTCACCTGCATGGAAAGCGATACTGGAACTGAACTCTGGCGGTTTGAATATCCAACGGACTACGAAGATATGTACGGCTACAACAACGGACCGCGCTCCTGTCCCGTTGTTGATGAAGACCGCGTTTATACCTTCGGTGCCGAAGGAATGTTGCACTGCCTGCGTGTTTCGGATGGCGAGTTGCTATGGCAGATAGACACATCAGCACGTTTCAACGTAGTCCAAAACTTTTTCGGTTCCGCCTCAACACCGGTTGTTGAAGGCGACCTACTCATTGCACAAATCGGCGGTTCTCCACCCGGAACTCCAAAGGATCCCTGGGCATCAAACGGCAAACCACCGCCGAACGGCACCGGTACCGTCGCTTTCAACAAAAAGACAGGCGAAACGGTTTACGAAATCAGCGACGAATTAGCGAGTTACGCCAGTCCTATCATGGCAACAATCAACGGACGACGTTGGGGATTCATGTTTGCGCGCGGTGGACTCGTCGGTTTTGAACCGGCGACGGGGGAACTCGACTTCTATTACCCGTGGCGCTGCTCGAAGATCGAATCTGTCAACGCTTCGTCTCCAGTTGTTGCTGACGACCTCGTTTTTATCAGTGAATCTTACGAGATTGGCAGCTCCGTCCTCCAAGTGTATCCGGGCGGCTACAAAGTCGTTTGGAAAGACTCACGGCGCAGCCGAAACAAATCGATGCGGTTACACTGGAATACCGCTATCCACCACGAGGGTTACCTCTATGGCTGTAGCGCAAGACATTCCAGTGGCGCGGATATTCGGTGCGTGGAACTCAAGACGGGTAAGGTCAGATGGACACAACGCGTTAACGAACGGGCGTCGCTACTCTGGGTGAACGACCACTTCATCTACCTTGGTGAGCGCGGACGTTTGATGCTTCTCAAATGCACGCCAAAACAGATGGACATCCTTTCTGAAACAATCCCAAGAGACAAAAATGGGAGGCAATTTATAGAATATCCTGCTTGGTCAGGACCTGTGGTGTCAAACGGGCTGCTATACGTCCGAGGCGATGATAGGTTAATCTGCTTTTCGCTCACTGCTCAAAAAGACTGAGGCTAAGGCTTCCACAAAGTCGCCTCAATGAACCGTTCGCCGTCGGGTTCTTCATCAAAATAGTAGGCGGTTACTATGGTTCCATCGGGACGTTGAATCGTGCGAGGATACCCGACATCGTGATCTCCGCCATTATCGCGCAAGACGATCTCTTCGCTCCATGTCGTCCCCGCATCACTGCTCAACTTCGCACACATCCGATGGGGTGCATCTCGGTATCCATAGATAAGGCAGAGCCGTCCATCGTGAAGGAGGGTGAGCGTTGGTGGATTCCCACCGCGTCCTGTATTTTCCACAGGTCGATTCATGTAATTCCACGTCTGTCCGTTATCATCTGAGGCGTAGAGATCAATCCAGTTCTCCCATTTCTCCCAGTCGGATGGGGAATCACCACCTGCGCGGCAGCGAACCGCCACCAGAATCTTTGAATCAGATAACCGAACACTTGCTGGCATAATCGCGAAACCTTCAGGTTCCGGTCCAATCTGAGACAGTAATGAAAAGGATTCACCTCCATCAATTGTCTGTGCACAGAATATCAAACCCTCCTCACCGTCTGCTTTCGACGCAGTGAGAAACAGTATACATTCGTCTGGACTTGAGACGAGATAATCTGTTCGCGCTGCAATCCCGGTATAACCGAACATCGGGAGCCGAAACGGACCGTCCCAACTTTGGCACCGATCTGTGGAGGTATAGAACCATGAGTAGGCTCCCGCTCTTAACCCAGATCTGCTGCACATCATTGCGAAATCGGGATGTGAAAAATCGACGCGATTCGGTGTTTCAAATGAAGCGTCCGTTTCCAGTCTGTGTCGTTCTTCTACATGCTCATCTGCGGAGAGTGTCCCTCTTGCTGGTAGACGACAGGGGGTTTCTGAGATTTGCCATGTTTCACCGCCATCTAAACTTCGTGCCTGCATCCCGGTAAACGGCTTATCGCGGTCCCGGCGATGGAACCCCGCATCCGATTTATGATACCCCACAGTAAAACCGACAACGATCTCGTTGTCCCACGCCCAAATGCCGTAATTCGCTGGCCAGCCCGCATAGCGGCCCGGTTCACGATAGATTGTAACCTGTTGCATTCTCGTTTTAATTCTCCCATCTTTATAATATAGATTTGCAAGTGATGCTTTTAAAACCTACAGACAAGTATAGCACCGATACACCTTTTTCACTACAAAAAACTTGACGTTTTTCGGCATTACGGTTAAAATTTAATCCAAGATGAAGTAAGCACAAGCAACTCGCCGTGCTGGATATACACAATGGAGTTTTCTGATAAGCCTTCCTGCCTGAACCGCAAGGAAAAGCAAAAAAATGCGAAACTGGTTGAAAATTGTCATCATTCTTTGGCTCTGTTCGCCACTGTCGGGAATCACCGACGAAAAAACCGGCGACCATAGCACTTATGTCCAACACGTAGAAAAAGCCTTCATTCTCATGTTCCAAGGCGATAATCTCGGAGCTATCTCCGAGTTTGAAGCCGCGTTGGCGATTGAACCCGATCACTTTGAAATTCTGCACTACCTCGGCATGGCACACGCCCAAGAGGAATTCTGGAACAAAGCCGCCGAAAGCTGCCAACGCTCCTTAGCACTGATGCCTGACAACATCGAGGCACTCTATTCACTCGGCGTTGTTTATTTCAAACTTGACCAGTGGGCAGACGCAGTAGAAGTGCTTCAACGGATTGTAGAACTCTCACCGAAACACGGACGCGGCTATGAGATGCTCGGCAAATCATTCGTAAAACTGCGTCAGTATGCGGAGGCTGTCCCCATCTTGCTGCAGGCACTCACACTGACACCGCAGTCACCAGGACTCTATTATGAACTCGGCATGGCACACCTCAATTTAAAGGCATACTCGGAAGCGATAGAAAACTTCAAACAGGCAATAGCGTATGGACCAACCGGTTACGCTGAGCCGTACCATGGACTCGGTACCGCGTATTTCCGCTTAGGTGACAGAGAAAAAAGCAGAACGGCAATGCAAACTTACCAACAACTCCAAAAAGGATTTGCTGAATACGAACGCCTTACACGTCTCACACGGGCAGAACCGAATAGCCTTGAGGCATGGACGGCGTTAGCCACACTCCTAATGAACCAAAAGAGCTTTGCCAAAGCAGTTCCAGTCTTTCAGAAATGCATCGAACTCTCACCTGACAATGCCAATTTTCACCACGGACTGAGCCGTGCCTTTATGAATCTCAATTATCCGAAGCACGCTGCAGAAGCTGTCAGAAAAGCTATCCACTTAATGCCCAACGAGGCGATTCTCTATAACACCCTCGGCAGTGCCTATGCGATGCAAGGCGACTCACAAAAAGCTATTGGCGCGTTCCGAAAAGCGGTTGAACTCGACGGCGCGCAGCCTTATTATCACCTCAACCTTTCAAGACTCTATCAGGGCATCGGCAACCAAAAACTCGCGCAGGAACACCAACGCGTCTATGAATACCTTTTATCTCAGCAGAAGAAATAGTTACTTCGGCATCATCATCCTGTTCTTCAGTCTCGGCATCCGTTTCGGGGTATTCGCGCAGGACACAGAGGAACTCATATTAATCTCCGCAGGCACCTTTACGATGGGCAGCGATACTCGCGCCCCCGATGAAAAGCCGATGCACAAAGTCTACCTTGATGCTTATTACATCAGCAAATACGAGGTCACAAACGCCGAGTATTACAAATTCTGGAAACAGCACTTAGAGACCACCTCTCCAGAAAAAACGCCGCCATACACGCCAGAAAATTTCACACATCTCTCACAGATTGGTAACTGGCCCGCACGCGCAGAACAGTTCCCGAATCACCCTGTTGTCGGTGTGTCGTGGCACGACGCAAATGCGTACGCCGCTTGGAAAGGCATGCGGCTGCCAACAGAAGCAGAGTGGGAGAAAGCCGCCCGCGGCTATACCAGCAGGACATGGCCCTGGGGCAACGCGTTAGAACCCTACGCGAACACTGCTGCCGACGATGACGGCTATGAGAATCGCCTCGCACCGGTCGGAAGCTTCCCGAAAGGCAAAAGCTACTATGGCGCAATGGATATGGCAGGCAACGTTTGGGAGTGGACAGCCGATTGGTACAGCGATGTCTACTATTGGCACAGTTCACAAGCCGCGACGAAACGTCCCAAGCGGAATCCGACGGGACCGGCTGTCGGCAGCTGGCGCGTTATCCGCGGCGGTTCATGGATTGACACGATCGCCCGATGCAGCACCACATTCCGGTTCTATCTCTACCCTAACCTAAAAACCTCCTTTGTCGGTTTCCGATTGGCAAAAACTGCCGAAAAAACCGAAAAGTAAACGAGGTCAGCGATAATTCCATACAATGCGAAAAAATCAGAATCTAAAGTCGTTTTTACGGATCCTCTCATTCCTTCTGCTAACCGCAGGTAGTGCCGCCTCGCAACCCCCCATCTTCGTGGATGTCACCGAAGAAACAGGTATCTACTTCAAACACAACAGCGGTGCAACCGATCACAAGCATATTATTGAGACGATGGGATCAGGCGTTGTTTTCTTCGATTACGACATCGATGGCGACGTTGACCTCTATTTTCTTCAGAGTGGTAACGTTCCCGACGGAAAACCGCAAACCTTTGGTAACGTCCTCTACCGAAATGAAGGCGATGGACGTTTTACAGATGTTACCGAAATCTCAGGGACAGGGGATACAGGGTACGGGATGGCAGCATCTGCGGGGGATATTGACAACGACGGTGATCCCGACCTCTATGTCGCCAACTTTAGGCAGGACAAACTCTACCGAAACAATGGAGACGGCACCTTCACCGATATCACTGAAGCTGCAGGTATCGATAACACCCTCTGGAGTATTGCTGCAGTCTATCTCGATTTCGATGTTGATGGGGATTTGGACATCTTCGTGGTCAATTATCTCGTGTATGAAACGTCAATGCCAGTGACAACCTACAAAGGTATTATCGGTTACGGGCATCCGCGCAGCTACGAAGGCACTCCCGATGTGCTTTACCGAAACAACGGCGATGGCACCTTTACCAATATCGCAGAGACAGCGGGCGTAACGAATTCTGTCGAGGGCAGAGGTATGGCAGCTGTCGCCTGGGACTACGATCAAGATGGATTGCCTGATATTTACGTCGCTAACGATACCAACAGAAATTTCCTGTATCATAATAACGGGGACGGCACTTTCACGGACGAAAGTACTTTCATCGGCGTGGGTTATGATGAGAGAGGGGTTGCCGAAGGTTCCATGGGAGTAGACAGCGCTGATTATGACGGTGATGGATGGTTCGATCTGATCGTTGCGAATTCGGAGAAAGCAACCCTCTATAAAAACGAGGAGGGACTTTTCTTTCTTGATGCAACAGCAGCCAGCGGGTTGGAACAACCGACACTGCCGTTCATCGGTTTCAGTCCGCTCTTTCTGGATTACGATAACGATGGACACCTCGACATGTTCTGTGCAAATGGAAACCCACAAGATGTCGTTGAACTATTGGTGGACCATGACACCTACGCCCAACGCGACCAGATGTTTCAAAACAACGGCGACGGTACCTACAGCGATATATCAGAAACCGCCGGGGCTTACTTCTCGGAGGCACTCGTTGGTAGAGCCGCCGCGTCTGCCGACTACGACAACGACGGCGATATGGATATCGTCATCATGAATTCTAATCAACGTGCGGTCCTGCTTCGGAACGACGGCGGAAATCGGAAAAACTGGCTGGGCATTAAACTGGTCGGCACACAGAGTAACCGAGATGGAATTGGAGCAAAGGTCACACTCACGACAGAGGACATGACACAGATAAGGGAAGTAAAGAGCGGTTCAAGTTACGCCTCGGGCAGTGATACGCGCCTGCTGTTTGGGTTAGGCGAGAGTCAGCACGTTAAGAAGGTATCCATCGTCTGGCAAAGCGGCACCCTACAAGAATTGGAAGACATATCCGCCAATCAGATATTGACGATTGTAGAATCGGAAGAGTAGAACGATTTCAAAACACACTCACCAATAAACGTAGACAACAAAAAACCCGCATCCACACTCGGATACGGGTTCCTTGTTAGTTAAATAATAAAGATTACTGACGCTTGAGATCCGCCCACCGAACCGCTAGTTTGCCTTTCGGTTCAACCGGTGTCAGGACATCCAAGAACTGGTTATCCAACGTGGGTGCGATGAGAAGGTCGGTATCAGCGGCATCAAAGCGGAGGTTGACGTAATCCGCGCCGCCCGATTCACCACATTTGAAGTGCAAGAAATTCTCTCCTGCCTTGAAGTTAACCTCTGTTGGTGTCAGGACTTCGCGAACGCCGCCTGTCCATCTGGACTCATCATACACCTGCTCACCGTTAATCCAGATTTGGGCGTGATCGTCATGTGCGGGGTACATTGTCGCCGTCTGTGCCTCCGGTGCAATAACGACGATGATACCGTGCCATGTGATCTCTCTTCCATCAGTAAGACCGTGGCTTGTGGACATGTTCAGCTGGTCTTGTGTATTGATGTCAACAATCGACCAAGCGAGTGCGCCACCATTGTCTGGAAGATTCACGACAGCATTCGCCGTTTTTCCGGCACCGTCGCGTGTGGAGACGGAGGCGTTTGAAATCAAACCGCCGCTGCCTTCAGCGAGGTAGTCAATACCTGCAGATGTGGTAAAACCGCCCGTATCGGTGACGAGGTCAAGTCCCCACCATTTTGCAATCCAATTATCACCTGCTGGCTGCCAATTCTGTGCGAATGCCATCGGCGAAATCATGACAACGCAAGCAAGTGTGATAAAGATTGTGAATTTTTTCATAGCTATGAAACTCCTTCTTTAAATATACACAAGGTTCAGAGTTTTGAGCAAGAAGCGCGCTTCTCAAAATCCCATCACCTCATCAAATTTTACTTTTGGTGATAGCAGTACTGCGTGCAAATCACGCATTTTAAGGCTGACATCCTATCGGTAAACCGATACCGATGACGGTTTTTGCCAGCGGTGCGATTCCTTTTTTGATCCTTCGCGAGGTAGTATACGTCACCCCGAGAAGTCGATAGAATGCACTTTAAATAAATTATAGCACTTTTCAGATATAAATTGCAAGAAAAAAGTGCAAAACAACCGATTTTCTATAAAGTTTAGCAAAAAATACTAATTCTGTCAACTTTAATTTGAACAACGCCGTTATGTATGATATAATAACTCGAATTCTGGAAAATACTAATTATCCCTTTCTCCAACATCTATTATGGAAACGCATTTTGATCGCTTGGGTTACGTTTTATGAAAACGATACGGTTGTTAGTTTTTGCCATATCTATCCTGTTTGTGCACAAAGTAAGTGTTTCTCTGCTCTTTGCAAAGGCACCGACAACCCCTAAAATCCTGTTTACCTCCGCACGAGATGGCAATTACGAAGTCTACATTATGAACCCAGATGGAAGTGAGCAGATAAACCTAACACAGCACCGCGCACAGGATCTGTTAGCGGTCTGGTCCCCAACGGGCGAGAAGATTCTTTTTACCTCCGATCGTGGCGGTGCGCGTGATCTGTACGTTATGAATTCAGATGGCTCTAATGTCCGCCGCGTCTTCAAATTTAAGACAACGGAGTGGAGAACAGACCCGACGTGGTCGCCCGATGGCAAACAGTTTGCTTACAAACAATGGGATCGGGACGAAAATTTCCGCAAATTTGGTATATACATAGCGACCTTAGGTGAACAAGAAGCGGAACACCTTGTGCGTGGTACGGATCCAGCATGGTCGCCAGATGGAACGGAAATTGTTTGCAACGTACGTAGTCGACTCACATTTATCAACGTCCACACACGCGAACAAGAACAACTCCTACCGAGAAAAGCAATGTTTTGGCAAAACGGCCCATCTTGGTCTGCTGCGGGGGACAAACTCGCCTTTGTTTGGAATAAAAACCCATTCCCGCCAGATCACAAGGTCGGTATAGAACCAGTTCCCGAAGTATGGCTAAACAAGCGAACAGTCTATATTATAAACCGAGACGGTACCGGTCTCCAACAACTTGTTGATGAAGCCGGTCCCATGGCAGAGCATCCGGAACTATCACCAAATGGAGCAGAAGTCCTTTATACAAAAGTCGTTAAGCAACAGCACCAGATCTTCAAAGTTGACGTAAACAGCGGTGTTCAGACGCAATTGACACATGTTGGGATGCCAAGATTTGGAAATTTTGGCGGGGATTGGTTTGACCCAGCGTATGGGTTGCCTGTAGAACCACAACCACACTTGCTAACAACAACATGGGCAAAAGTCAAAATTAAACAGAATACCCAATAGTGCGAATCGGATTGAGGGATAAATAGTGCTAAATCACAACGGAAAAAACATCATGAACCGTTCCTACAGACGACAACGTTCCATGCGCGCGCTGCTTTTTGCAGCCGTTATCCACCTCTGCCTTGCCATCGTTTTCACGTTCTCATTCTATACGCAGAGGCAACATAACAATAAAGACATGCTGGCAGTGGAGTTAATCGACCCGAAAGATGCCCCGGAAAAACGTCGTACCCTCAAACCGCCGCCTCCCAAAAAACTACGGACCCCGCAGCAGACAGATCCGTCCAGCGAGTCAAGCCAACGACACCTGGACCTGATGGCTTCCGCGAATTTACTCGATGAAACCCTGCGCCAATCCGAGGAGGAACTCCTCCATAACGCAACGAGATCCGTGTCTGACACCGAAACGACACTTCCCGATGTGACAACAGCGGCGAAACAGTACAACAGCCGAGCAACACCGATCTCAGAAGAGGTCGCCAGTCCTTTTGAAACCACTGCAGGTGCCGGTGTAGATAGTCCACGGCAACGCGTCAAAGGGGACGGTAGTGGTGGATTTCATAAACTACAATCCACAGGCACTTCTGAAATCGGCGCGATTGGCGACGGAGATGGCACCGGTGATGGAGAAGGAACCGGTAAAGGTGATTCTACCAACCCCTTCGCTGAGGCACTGAAACGCGTCGCTGACCATATCATCGGAACACGAGAACTCGACAAGGTGAACGTCGTCTTTGTCCTTGACACGAGCGCGAGCATGCGTGATAACATACAGCAAGTTGCAGCAAATCTGTACGCGATGACCGATGAGTTCGATCTCGTCAATTTAGAGTACCATCTCGGCATGTCGGAATTCAGTGTCCGACAGCAGGGGCAAAATCTGGAGATTCGCTCCCTGCTCCCTGATGTTGGGATGCTCCGCAGACGGATGCAAAAAGCCACACTCAGCGGGGACGAGCACGCGCTTGACGCACTCGCAGATACCCCGTATCGTATCGACTTTCACGCCGATGCGGATAAATATATCATCCTCGTAACCGACGAACCCGCAACCACCGCTTTTAAAAAGGATGGCTCTTATGACATAATGCGGGAAAAGGTCATCAAGGAATATCAATTACAGGAGGTCCGCGTCAATGTCCTTGGAGTTCCAGAACCCTTCCAGCAAGAGTTAGCGGGGGTGACGGGTGGCCTCTGGCAGCCGATTCCAGGAGGTTTAGGCAGTGCAACGACGCTGCCAAGTGATCGTGTCGCCAACGCAGGATTTCTCAAGGTATTTCGGGATATTGTCACCGACCTTCGCCGAAACAGTGGCAAATTACTCTTTAGCATGGAGTCTCAATTCGAGGTGCTACTTGAGGACGGCGATATCCCAATGCAAAAGTTGCATCGCGAATTCAAGCGAAACGGTATCTCTTTATCCAACGGTGGAAGTCTATTTAATAATGCCAAAGTCTGGGAGAAAGAAAAGGGAGATCTGTGGGTAATCACTGATTATGTAAACGGTCGCACTTACACCATCCGCAAAGCTGGTGACAAATTGAACGTCTATGCCGGTACTTTTCCTGAAAGTTGGAATCTCTCTGAGAATCTCACCGCAATGCCACAACGACATGGCAGGCGATGGCTCATAAACGACCAACACAACAAGCGTATGTACACCATCCGAAGCGAAAAGAACCGATTGAACATCTACGATGGCGCAGCACTCAGCGCAGCACCGGACAAGGCAGTGAGAGGATTTGAACCGATTGTGGACATCGTCGTTATGCTTGACTATAGCCGGAGTATGGGAGGCAAATCGCAAGCGATCATGCTTGGCTTGAGTACGCTTATCGGTAGGTTAGACATCCTGCCGATCAAATATCGGATCGGACTCATCCGTTTCGCAGAGGCGAAAGATGCGATCAAGGTCATCAACGGCGCAGTTGTAACGCAGATGCCGCTCAATGAATCCATGCTGGAAAGTTACATGGAGGATCCATTTGGTGGAGACGAGCATCTCATCGACGCAATTGTGGAAGGCGTTCCGAAAGTGAAATTCAGTCCGTATGCGAGCCGATTCCTGCTCATCTTGACAGACGAACCGACGACAGGCAAATATCCGCCTGAACGCGCAATCAGTCTGTGTCAATCGTTAGGTATCCGTGCCTACGTTATTGGACATCCGCGTGCCACGGATTTCCAGAAAGCCCTCGTTGAACAGACAGGTGGACGTTTCTTCACAATGCCGAAACATCTAAGCAAAACATATCCAAATCAATAAGTTGTCAGTTATCAGTTATCAGTTAAAGAGAATGTTGATGTCGTCAAAAACCACTATGAACACAACAATCCACACACACATAGAACACCTATCCAACCAACTCATAAAAAGATCCGACCTCCAACCCAACGCCGATTGGGTGAAACAGGCACTTTTCAATGTGCCACGCCACCACTTCATCGAACAATACTACGACGACAAGGGACCCGATGGAATCGTTCAGGTCAGATCCCCAAATCCGACACCAGAACAACTGAAACAAATCTACTCGGATAGAGGCATGATGATCCGAAAGGAACCACACAGTGCAGCGTCCCAACCCAGTCTTATCTTCGGCATGCTAAAGGACCTCCAACTGACCCACGGACACAAAGTTTTAGAAGTTGGAACCGGAAGCGGCTGGAACGCCGGACTGATAGCGTTCAGCGTAGGAGACGACAGCCTCGTCTACTCTGTTGATCTCCAAGCCGACTTGGTAGAGAAAGCGCGACAACATCTGAACTCCGCCGGATTTAATCGTGTCAATCTGAAAGCTGGTGATGGTGGACTTGGATGGGACGGAGAGACCTTCGATCGGATAATCGTTACAGTCGGCTCCGCCGATATTCCGCCAGCGTGGATTCAATCCTTGACAGACGACGGGATTTTGGTGATGCCACTTAAGACAAGCGGGGTGGGAGACCCAATCCTTCAGCTCCACAAACGGGGCGACAAATTGACAGGAAAATTCACGCAATGGGCAGGTTTCATGAACCTACAAGGAAACTTCAAATCCGATTCTGAGAACGCGCTGGAGCCATCTTCGGATCCAGTCGTAGAAGCCTTATTGCAAGAGGAACCGACAACTGTTCCATTTCCGACAGCCTTTGGAACGGATTGCGCCTTTTGGCTCCGCCTAAACGGAGTCCCGATGCAAACGCTTTGGGAATACAAAGGGCAACGCGGAATGCACGTTGCCCTGCTGGATAAAGAATTGCCTGCCTTATATGTTCCTCAATCCGTATACTCCACTAAGACCGGAAAGCGTATGGATGTCTACGGCAATCCACAACTTGTGGACCGATTCATCGAAGGAATAGAGGAATGGGTGGGTATTGGAAGCCCTAAACTCACAGACTATCACATCGAACTCATTAATCCCGCCGAGTCAGACGACACGGCACCTTATCATTACATTGATCAGAGACCGAATGCAACACTGCGGTTCTCTTTGAAGGATGCTTCAATATCACGGGATTAAAACCGATCCAAAAGTGAATAACCGAAAGGAGATGACACTATAATGTCAACAACTTCTACAAGTACACAACAACACCGAGAAATGGCAACCGAAGAGGGACCTGTCGCTGTGGCGATTGTCACCGTGAGCGACACACGCACCCCCGAAACCGACAAAAACGCAGCATTCCTACGCGAACAACTCGCTGCAGAGGGAAACAACGTCGCTGCGTATCAAATCATTAAAGACGAACCCGACCAAGTGGCATCGGTATTAGATGAAATGGCGGAAAGCGATGCACAGGTCATCCTTTTCAACGGCGGCACCGGCATCGCTCCGCGCGACACTACATTCGATATTCTCAATCGGAAGTTGGAAAAGACGCTCCCCGGATTCGGCGAACTCTTTCGGATGTTCAGTTACGATCAAGTCGGTGCAGCAGCGATGCTCTCACGAGCGACCGCGGGTGTCTACCGCGGCAAAGTGATCATCTCCACACCCGGTTCAACCGCCGCGGTGCAATTGGCATGGGAAAAGCTGATTGGACCGGAACTGCAACATCTGGCATGGGAAGTCGGACGCTAAAAGGTTATCGGTTTTCAGTTAGTTAAGAAGGACTTCTGTAACAATTTACCCCTTTGTGGAGTCCATCAAGTTAGGATAGATTGCCACAAAATGTTCCTTAACTGATTGCCAACAACTGATAATTTTAACCATCAACTCGTCTACAGATACTTTTGCTAAGGCACGAGTTGATGGTTAAAACTATTCACAATATTTCGCGCGTAAACGTATAAATCTCCCGTAACCACGACGCGTAATAGATACCGTTCGCATAGCAGAAATAGAGCAGCTTCAACGCCACAATACCAACCAAACAGACAGACAACACCGCGAGCAGCCCAAAATCCCACGGACCCATTTTCAAAGCCCGCAAAGAGGTCCGTTGCGCCGCTGCCTCTGGCGCAAACCCCCGGCTCTCAACAGACTTACCGAGATGCGTCGCGTGCCGGATATTCCCCGCCAAGATGGGTCGGAAACTATTGAGAACCCCCCGACAGGTCGCCAACAAATTCAGTCGGAGATACCGGAACCCTCTGAGCCTTTGAGAACGGAAGACAGCCGCCGCCTTGTTCGCAATCACCGGAATGAAATGCAAAGCGGTCGTCACCATAAAAGCGAGAGTCGCTGGCACACGTAACTGCGCCAACGCGAGGAGCAGATCCCGCGGTTGCGTCGTCCAGACGATGAAACACCCAATCACAAGCGTCGTGTTGAAACGAAGGGATTGGACAATCCCGTGAAACAATCCCTCCCGATAGACACGGATACCGCCCGTCATCTTCCCGAAGATCGGGAATTCCGCTGGCACGAGCGTAAATAGTACCGTGCGCGGAAACTCGTTATAGAAGATCGCCTGACTGTAAATTAATCCCCACGTCGTAAAAAAGAGAAAGACGCAGAGCAACCCGATCTGCCGCCATGTCGGGACGGATAACACCACAAGCGCGAGGCTCCCCAAAAAACAGACGAACAGTGCCGTTGGACTGTCCAGCAAAATGACAAGGCATCCGCCTATCAGCATCATCAATATTTTCGTGCGGGGTTCCAGTTTAGCATTCTGCATCGTGTGATTTTTCCGTATCTACCTCCCAGACAAGTATAGCAGCCCCATCCTTTATTTACCAATTAATTTGACTGAGAAACCGGATTCGAGTATAATCCGTATTAGGACAAATTTGTTCTATGAATAATGCGTCCCAACCCCAATTTTTATGATTGAACCTATATTTTTGTTCAGGGTAAAACAAAAGGAGGAAAATAATGGCAACACAGGTTCGCCAGCAAGACAGTGTTACGATTATAGAACCCACCGGAAGGATAATGGGTGCCGCGGTATCAGAACTTCGGGAAACAATTTCACAACAGATAGAGGCTGCTGATACACCGCGCATCCTCATTAATTTTTCGGATGTCAATCAGGTTGACAGCGGAGGACTCGGTGCCCTTATGGAGGCACGCGCCTTGGCAAACCAAAAGCAAGGACGCATCGGTGTCATCAATGTCGGGGAAAACATCAAAAATCTACTCGTTCTGAGCCGAATCGTGAGTCAGTTTGAACATTTCGACAGCGAGGATGCCGCAATTTCGGAACTATCCACTTAGCCTCCAAAATCCAATCGTCATGTCAAACAACAGGGGCTGGTCCAACCAGTCCCTTTTTTATCCTGCGACCTCTCCCTCTCTCTTTCTGTAGGAGTGAGCTCCCGATCGCGACCTGTAGGGGGGATTTTCAATTCCAACTCAGAAAAAAAAGAGGCGAGGTTACAAACCCCTCCCGCCAGAAAACAAGATGAAAGCGGTCAGCAAACCAACGTCACAACAATGGATTCCTGCTCCTCCTCATAAGGCACGACCCACTCAAGCTGCTCACCGCGTTTGACATGCCCCGCACTACACTCGTAGGAATCCGTCTCCATCCCCCGAATAGAGATATGCGCACATTCTGCATGCTTGGATGGCTTTGACAAAACCAGCTCCAACCGCCGCAAATCTTTCGTAAGTGTCGCCTTCTCAATACGCGCTTTCAACGTCTCCAACGCCACGCCGAGCGGCACAAAAGATGCCCTAACACCCAATCCATCTTGCGGGCTAAGTGTGTAATCGTTCGCCGTTTCGGTGACAGCACACCCGTAGCCGACAATCCCAAAATCCGGATCTTGAACGAGATAGGACTTCAGCATACTCAAGTTGCCGTAGAGTCCCATACCGACCTCACCAGAGAAACAGCCGTTCCGATAGTAGTTATATTCCGGCGACCCCTTCTCCGGCGGATTGAACCGCCACTCCCGACCGTTGTAGCCCTTACCCGACAGATCCACACAACTCCAGACCGCTAAAGTCGCGCCGTAAGCCTTCTGTAGGAAATGCAAATCACCCGTTTGGTCGTATCTGTCGAAGAGCGGACGCGCCAACAGCGGTGTCGGATAACACCCAATATACCGCATATTCGTGCAGTAAGAAAACCACATTGGCGTGGCATCACGACTTGCGAGGATCGTATCCACAGTCCGCTTCTTCAGCGGTTCATCGTCAGCAACCTGTGCCAAGTAGTATAACGCCGCCTTTGAGGCGTGATCGAAACAATACTCCGATGCAAAGGGGTATTCCTCCTCAAGGAAAAACGGGAGACACTCCTCAATAGCGTCTCGGAGCGTCCGGTATTCGGCATCCATGCCCTCCATCTTCAACGATCTCAGGACATGTGCCAAAATCGGTGACCCCATCGGTGCATGCGTTTTCGACATATTGCCGCGATGGTAATCAATGTAATTTTTCGTCTCATAGACGCTCTCGTAGGTGGAATCGAGATAGGAAGCGAGCGCAGTGTTATAGGCGAGGTCGAGATATTCCAATGGCTCACGGCTCGTCTGTATCCCGTGCGACTTAGTAATCCGATACATCTGATAATAGATGTTGTAGACGTGCGGATAGTTATAGATACGCCAGACGTAATCCCACCGCCGCCACGAACCCTCCCGCAGCCCAATGAGCGAGTTCAATACCTGATAGTTGTCTTTGTCCTGTAGTTTGCCGTAGAGGAAATTCTCAATAAAGTCATCCAAGGCGTGGATCTCCCGTTCGTCAGGATAATAGGCGTTTTTCCCAGAGAGAAATACGGGTGGCGCGAAACACCGGTCATCGCTGCCCCCCATATCAATTGAACCACAGGGTGCCTCCGCCTCCACGATGAGCCTTTCAGCCTCGTTGTTCCAGATACGAAAACTGTAGTGGCAGAGGTCATCAGGATCCTCAACCCGCTGATTCTCGACGATGAATTTCGCACGCGCTTTCATCAAATCTTCTATCGCTGCAATCCCTTTGAACAGTAGGTGTGTCCATTCACCATTTCCGTAACGGATTGTCACCTTCCGTTCACCCATTGATGTGAGACGAACGGTATACGTATAGCGATCGCCCATTATTGCGACAGGTTCAACGTCGATGCCACCGTCTGTCTCAATGGCTGTAATCCGTTTCTGACACCGGAGCAGAAGATGCGCTGTTGTGTTTATCGGTAGCACCATCCCTGGCACGATCTTCACAGCAATGTTCCCATTCTGATACAACGTCTCGTTGACATCAGCGTAGTCTTTAACACGACACAGTGTGAACGCAAAAGTCCGTTTTTCACCCGGAGCCAGAGTGAGCGAGCGATGTCCGTTATACCAAGGCTCAACCACTGTCGCCTCGGAAAACAGGTAAAACATGGAACCCTCACCCTTCATCATCTCGGTATTTGGGAATAATCCATACCCTGAAATTGCCTCAAGCGCAGTGTTGTCCTGCGGAATAAAGAGCAAATGATCGCCTTTACCGCTCGCACGGGTTGCGAGGATATAGGACGAATTCCCGGAAACAAATGAACTCTCAATCACGCGTTGCTCAAAGACATATTTCGTAGACTCAACGGACCTGTGATTGAATCCCTGTTTCTCATCGCCGATGTTGTAATTCGTATTCAACGTGATCGGCAATCCCAGCTCACCGATTTCGACCTGTGTCTGCGCTCTGTTCTCAAGCGTGATCGTCCATAGAATCGCATCGTCGCCAAATTCATAACGTTGCTCAATATCGAGATGCTGAAGCCCACCTCGGTTGACAGAATCGCCTGCGTAACAGGTTGTTATCGAATCATCGTCATAATTCACCGTGCGGACATCGTCGCTGAGGAAGGTGTGCATCTCGCACCATTCTGTCTCATCCTCAAGGCGTGCTTTCAGCACAATATCGCCAGTCCAGCAGTGCATGGGGATACGTTGTGCCTTTTCCGGGACATGCCGTTGCTTCCACCAGATATTGAGGCGCATGTTCTGCTCATTCCCGAAGAAGTTTGTGCCTTGTTCGTCGTTTGTCAAGTATAGCCCTTTGATAACACCGCTCCGTCTGTCCACATCAAGGATGTAATGTTCATTTGTTAAACGGAGATAGGCATCATGAGGAGTATAGCGTGCGTATCGGACCTGTAGCATAATATCCTGCTCGCTTTCGGTTTTAACTTGAGAATACCCTCTTCGATAGAATCTGTCAAGAAAAAACAAACCTCCTGTAGGAGGGATATCCGAATTCCGACGCTTCAAACCTTCTTGTAGGAGCGATGCTCTCCGCTGACTGCTGAAAACTGAATGCGTCTGAATAAAAACTGATTTGAGATTTGAGTTGCACTTTTCCGCTTTATGTGATAGATTATATAATCTCCAACTCCAGTTAGCACTAAAAAGTGAGTTCTCCGCACGGTATATCTGCCTCTCGATCTATTTTTACGGGCAGGCGAAAAAGTATAAAAATAGAATTAGAAAACCCATATTGAGAGGATTAGATTAAGTGGCGAAAACAGAATCTGAACCTGTTGAAACGTTGAGTGATTTCTTTGAATGGGCAAGCCAATTCGACGAGGGAACCTATGTATTTCGGGGTGTTCCAAATGACAAATATAAGATACAGGCATCCGCTTACCGTCGAGTGCCTGAAAACGAACAAAATTCTGAAGACAAAGGCTTTCCGACCTTCATTGAAATTAATATGGCACTGATTCGTGAAGCACGGCTTCGGGGATACGATGAGAAAGATGGACGGCCTCTCGGCGATTTAGAAATACTCGCTGGCCTTCAACACTTCAAGGCGGCGACATGTTTGATAGACTTTACCTACAGTGCGCAAGTTGCACTCTGGTTTGCTTGTGCGCAAGATTCCAAAACCTCAGATTCCACAAATGGTAAGGTATTCGCGGTGCATAAGGAGGCAGATAGGTTTATAGAAATTGAACCCGATTCCCTAATAGAGTCCGTTCCTTACTTTTTAGATGAAAAAGCACCCCAACTGTATCATTGGCAGCCTCGGCAACAAAACAACCGTATTCTTGCACAGCAATCTATCTTCTTCTTTGGAGATTACGAATTTAAGGAAGATGCAGCGTGTATCATCCAGAAATGTAAGAAGGAAGGGATTCGGACCGAATTGGAGCGCGTATCAGGTATTACTGAGATAAGGTTATTTCCTGACTTTGAGGGTTTCGCGAGTCTACGTGATGACCTTACACCATATACACCACTCAGTGCTGATGAGAATATAAAGCGCGCTGATCAAGCAGTCCGCAGAAATAAATTTGAAGAAGCTATTGCCGATTATGACAAAGCGATCTACCGAAGACCTGGCGATGCATTCCTCTACTACTCGCGCGGACTTGCAAAGACAGAGATGGAGAAATATGAAGACGCTATTGCTGATTATAACGAAGCAATCCGACTAAACCGGAATTATGCCTCTGCTTACTATCAACGCGGGGTTGCGAAGACACAACTGGAACAATACGATTATGATGCTGCTATCGCTGATTATGACGAAGCAATCCAATTAGATCCTAATAATGCACTCATCTACAATCAGCGCGAAGTTGTGAAAGCGCAACAAGAACAACATCAAACAGAGACTTAGGGTAAATCTTCTTTCAAGACAATACAAGTGAGCGCACCCATTTAGCCACAATAAAACGGAGGCAACAAAATGATGAATCAAACAAAGCTGCATCTATTTTGGGTGAAATGCAAGAACAACGCATGGTGTTCATTGCACAATGTAGATTTAAGCCATAGTTACTATGATAACTGTGAAGGAATTTATATCATTTGGTATTGGGATAACTTCGGGAACCCTGTAACAGTCAGAGTTGGGCAAGGAAATATCCGGAATAGGCTTACAGCACATCGCACAGATCCTCAAATTCAAGCCCACGTGCATCTGAATTTACTCGTTACATGGACGAGTCTACCACCATCCTACCTCAGCGGCGTGGAGGCATATCTCGGTAAAGTATTGAAGCCGAGAGTGGGTTCGCTATTCCCGAACGCCAAACCTATCCCCGTGGCTCTACCATTCCTTTTAGATCCACCGTCGAGTCCGGTTGAACGGCAAGCGCGTCCATATTGATACATTCATTTTATGTAAAGAATTCTCACAATAATTTCTACAGCAAAGGAGACGATCAATGGCAAAAGTCAAAGTCCTGATTGCCAGCGGGATCAGCCAAGAGGTTGCGGATATGCTGCAGGATGCCCCACCGGAGATGGACATCCATTTTTTACCGAAAGACGAATCACTCAGCGACCACCTTTCAGACGTTGAAATCCTCTACGGGACAGTGCCAGAGGCGGCACTCCCATACGCGACATCCCTTCAATGGGTGATGCAGCCATTCGTAGGGGTGGAAGGCTCAATGTATCCCGCCTTTAAAGAGAGTGCTATCACACTCGTGAACAGCAAACGCCTGTATGGACCGCAGCTTGCCGAACATGCGTTCGCGCTGCTCCTCGCACTGACACGCGGCATCAACACACAACTCGATTTGATGCGGGAGAAAAAATGGGAGTGGCTGCCGTGTGTTGAGGTATCAGGAATGACGATGGGAGTTCTCGGACTCGGCGGTATCGGCAGAGCTGTCGCGCAACGCGCCAAAGCGTTCGACTTTAACGTGATCGCAGTAGACCCGGAACCGATGGAAAAACCGGATACCGTTGATGAGTTGGGACAACTCGATTGGTTGCCAGAGTTCCTCTCCCGCTCAGAAGTCCTGACGGTCTGCTGTCCAATCACACCCCAAACCCACAAACTGCTATCCCATGCAGAATTCGATGCCCTGCCAGAGGGCAGCTTTTTCATCAATGTCAGTCGCGGTAAGGTCGTTGACGAAGATGCCTTGATTGCTGCACTGGAAAGTGGAAAATTGGCAGGGGCGGGATTAGACGTAACCTATACGGAACCGTGTCCGCCCGACAATCCGTTATGGACGCTCCCGAACGTGATTTTAACGTCCCATACCGCTGGCGCATCACAGAACATCGCCAAACGCGCGATGGAACTGTTCATTGACAACATGCACAAATACGTGAACGGTGAACCACTCACTAACGTTGTGGACAAGGACAAAGGCTATTAAAATGGAGCACCTTTGATGGAATACAAAATACCACTCCTTCTAACCCCGCAACCTGAAGGTGGATATACAGTGACTTCTCCGCTGTTGCCTGAGTTCGTCACCGAAGGGGACTCGTTAAAGGAAGCATTAGAAAACGTCCAAGATGCTCTTGCTGCCGTCATTGAACTATATCAGGACATGGGACGTTCATTACCGGAGAACACTTACATTCCTGACGCAAAGAGTCCCGTGTGGCTAGAAACGGTAGTATCAGCACCGGGACATATCGAGAAGTTGCTCGAAAACTAACAGCCCTTGGTTGTCAAGAACGAAAGAGAAGAGGCGGTGGGTCGCATCGAAAATGGTTTAATCCCAACATGCAACAAGGCACCGTTGTTCCAGATTGGGGTAGACGTGACCTGAAATTGGGAACGATTCGTACTGCCATCCGTCAATTGGGAATCGATTGGCAAGATTTCCAAAACGTTTAGAATTACCGAACCAGTTGTTTTAAGCCTCTATTGTAAAGGCTTCTAACGCTTCCGTATTGATATCAACACCGATTCCGGGCATATCATCAAGGACAAAAGCCCCATCTTCAACCCTCGGCTTTCGCGTGGTGATTTGCCCCTTCATTTCATACGCCTCGGGGGAATGTTCCATAATCAGGAAGTTCGGAATTGTCGCGGAAAATTGGACTGTTGCCGCAATCGACAAGATGCCACCACCGCCGATGTGTGGTGTCACCGGAATGTTATAAGTATCCGCGAGGCTCGCAATCCGTTTTCCTTCCGTGAGTCCAGTACGCGCAATATCCGGCATCGTGATGTCGCATGCTCGACGCTCAAATACCTCCCGCAATTCAAAACGGGTGCGTGTCCATTCGCCAATAGCGACCGACATATCCAATGCTTGTGCTAACGCTGCTTGCCCTGGGATGTCTTCCGGCACTGTCGGCGATTCCAACCACGTCACGTCTAACTCCTCAAGCCCGCGTCCGAGCAGAATCGCATCAGGGATGCTGTATTGGGTATGGACATCCACCATCAACTTGACTTGTGGCCCCACCCGCTCGCGCACGGCTGCAACGATCTCCAAAATTTCCTCACGGCTGCTGGTCGAGTGAATCTTCAATCCACCATAACCTTGTGCGACATATTCCGATGCCTTGGATGCTGCTGCTTCGGGTGTGCTGCCGCCCACGCCAGCATACAGAGGAATCGTATCCCGATACCTGCCGCCAAGCACTTTGTGAACCGGTTTCCCCGTCGCCTGCCCGATGATGTCCCACAGCGCAATATCACACCCAGCGAGTGCATCGATAAAGAAGCCGGTATAGTGTCCGCGCTCCCGCATCGCTGTGAACATACGTTGCCAGAGATATTCCACATCAAACGGGTCTTTCTCCATCAGTATCGGACGACACAAATCCTCGACGATTGTTTTTGAGGTGCGCGGCGAGACTGGACTCTGCCCTTCGCCATACCCCACGATCCCGTCTGACGTAGTAATCCGCACAACCATTGTTTCATGGTGACGTGCATAGATACAACGCCATCCCTTATCTGGCAAGTAATAATTGTCGGTTTGCTGCTCGGATGACTTGTCGGTTTGGAATCTGAGCGCGAAAGCTTCAACCTGTGTAATCTTCATAACTAAACATCCCCTGATGCTCACGATAGATTTTCTTGAACTTTTACCTGAATAAACGTAAAATACAAAGAGAAGGTTCACATTTCTGCGAGAACACGTCAAGGCTTTTCACCAACCGCCTACTCACTCACTAAACTCTCACGAGGTTTCCTTTAAGTCCGCTGACAGGTATGCCGATGCCCGAAAAAATCACCTTGCGCACTATCCTCATATCGTTGCTACTCCTGCCTTTCATTTACAAATGGCATATTGAATGTGAGGCATTGCGATACACTTTCCCAACGTTGATGGCACCTTTCTATAGTGTTGTTTTTACACTGCTGGTCATCTCGGTGTTCAACATCGTGTTAAAAAAATATGCATCGAAACACGCGCTGACAGGTGGTGAACTGATCAGCCTCTATGTACTGATGTCAATAACATTACTGTTCATGTCTTATGACATGTTCCTTCCACTCGTCTCAATTATCGTTCACGCTTTTTATTTCGGCACGCCTGAAAACGAATGGCGCGAGTTGTTCTGGGACTATCTACCGGACTGGCTGACAATCAACGATCCAAGCGTGCTCCGTGCGTTCTACCTCGGCGATGAACCGCTTTTTGAAACCCATTATATAACGAAATGGATGATCCCAACTTTCTGGTGGTGTATATTTACTTTCGCGCTTATTTTCGTGATGCAGTGTATTAACGTTATCATCCGTAAGCAGTGGACGGAACAGGAACGTCTCGTGTATCCGATTGTTGAACTCCCGTATCAACTCGCTTACAACACAAATCGATTTTTACGGAGCCGAGCAATGTGGTGGGGGTTCGGTATCGCGGCTATTATTAGTCTCGTCAACGGACTTAACATCTTTTTTCCATCAATTCCGGCTTTTCCGAATAAACACATACCGCTCAGTGGGTTATTCACTGAAAGACCGTGGACAGCCCTTCTCCGTGGCGGGGATGCGATCATCGTCTATCCGTTTGCTGTTGGACTCGGTTTCCTGATGCCGCTTGAATTGCTGACATCGTGTCTGCTCTTTTTCTTCTTATATAAGGGGCAATATTTCGTCGCTATCCTAACCGGACTGGAGAACGTTCCGGGTTTTCCTTATCCATACGAGCAGAATATCGGTGCGTATATCGGCATCTGTGCGGTTGCATTGTGGGGCACGCGGCGGCAGATCTGGCGGGCATTTCGTACAGCATTTATCCAACGAACAACAGCAGATGAGAAAGAACCGATGCGCTATCGAACCGCATTTTTGGGAATCGTTTTTGGTGGCATATTCATCATCGGATTTGCGGTGCGTGGTGGGATGGCGATGTGGATTGCTGTGCTATTTTTTGCTGCGCATTTTGCTACCATTGCGATCCCGTTGACGCGTATTCGTGCGCAAATCGGTTTTCCTATTCACTCAACGACCTTTATCGGACCGCACCACAGTCTTGTTAGCATGCTGGGTACACGACGCATCGGCGCACAGAATCTGACATGGTTCTCGCTCTTTTTCTGGTTCAATAGAGACAATCGGAGTCACCCGATGCCGCACCAACTTGAGGCGTTTAAGCTTGCTGAACGGGGTAACCTCGACGTAAAAGGATTATCGCGTTTGATGCTTATGCTAACAGTCATCGCGATGCCGTTGTGCATTCTCATGCTGGTGGATACGTTCTTTGCGCTTGGCGTTAATTCCGGTAAGGTAGGCGGACAGATTAACAGTTTTGGTGGACGTGCCTATCGTTTTCTTGAGGGTTGGCTCACCTCACCACAAGATGCAAACCCAGGGCATATTGCTGCGATAACGATCGGTTTCTGTGTTACGATCCTGCTTTCAGTGGTACGCAGTCGCCTGTTTTGGTGGCCAATTCATCCACTCGGTTATGGTGTATCTTTTCATCTCCATCTCTTTTGGGCTGCATTTATCATCAGTGCACTCGCCAAATGGAGTGTGCTAAAATACGGTGGACTCGGTCTCTATCGGAAAACAGTGCCACTTTTTCTTGGACTTGCGTTAGGGGATTTTGTCATCGGAAGCTTTTGGAATATCTTAAGCATTTTCCTTGATAGACCGACGTACACCTTTTACTATTAGGATGGATTCTCAAAATATGTAAACATCTTGTAGGCGCGAGCTCTGCTCGCGCCCCTCCCGTCATAGTAAAAACCGAAAAATTGTAGACTTTACTTTTCCGTATAATGTGCTATTATTATAACATGACCTCGGTAAGAGGTCTCCACTTGTAGCGCGAACTTTTAGTATGTGCAATGCTCCTTTATGACCCCAGTGATAAAAAAACAGATACCACAGAAAATAACAGAATTTTCAGGTCTCTCAAAGTTGACCGAAAACCTAAGCCACCAAAGGGTCCGAGAAGCGATTTTGAAAAATTTCATGGGCGATTAAATCGGTCAAATTTCTGTGGTGAATTCGACACGTCATCGCGTCCTTTAAGGTGATAGCAGTCGAAGGCGTTAGCAACTTTGAAGGCACTTAAGACGAAGTTGTGAATTATATATATACTATAAGTTAACTTGCACAAGGCGTATAGATATGAAAGTTATTCAATCAATTAGGGTTTACGCAATTTTTTGATAACCACGGACATTCCACACGCCGCTGGCGAGGTTTCAAACCTCGCCAGCGAAGGGAGCTGCGTAAGTCCTATCAATTAGATATGGTATCGCCACAATAGGAGAAACGCAAATGAAACGACTCGCTTGCTCCCTCTTCATCGCTTTGCTCATATTTTCACCCGCCGTCGCGGCGGACGACAAAGCGTTGTTCATACGCCGTTTTTCACCCGCGGCGGACGACAAACTCGCCTCTGGTGCCACCAGCCTCTATCACCTCGCCAATATCTTGGGTATTGAGGTATCGCCTGAGCAGGTCAAAAACATCGTCGTGGAAGAAGCGGAGGGATCTTATGTCGTCAAGTTCGTTATCATTGGTGCTGCAAGGACAGTCGGAATTGAGTTGCAGGAACGCAACCTCAACTATGATCAGTTACAGGCACTTGAAACACCCGTTATTGCCTGCCTCAAAACTCCACTTGATGACGAAAGCGATTCGGAAGTAGATACTATCCTTATAGCAGATTTTATTGTCGTTGAATCCGCAACCGAGAAAGCGGTACGTGTGCTTGGTGCGTCCCGGAAATCCTCACGAGCGGCAGCGACATTCATTTCCCGCGACCACTTTTTGGAGCACTGGACGGGACAAGTCCTAATACCAAGTCCCCTTTCCGCAGAAGCGACACAACTGCTCGAAGATATTATAACTGGCACAGCTGCCTATAATGCCAAACTTAAAAGCGGCGAGGTCGAATTCTCAATCACGTTGAGTGAACGAATCCGACAAGAGAAGAATTTTCTTGAACGTCTTTTCGGATGGGGTCGGAACCTCTTGATGCCATCGGAAAAAGAGGAGGAAGAGATCCAGTATGAAGACCACGGGTATTGGCACATCACCTACCGATTTGATGGTGACCGCCACTTTTACGATGTCAAGATGCGCAAAAAGATGGAATTAAATGGAAATCCCCTCCCGAACTGGAAAGAGATTCACCATCAATACAGAATGCTTGGTGAAACGCTACATTTTCGTGCAAACGCCGACACAGCGTGGAAACGACACCCGCCAACGCCACCAAGCACTTTTGAGGAAGAGTTCAACCCTCGCTGGTGGAGTTGGCCTCCGTGGGGATTTGAACTCGAAAAACTGATTCGCATCTTTAGACCCATTAATGTCCAACAAGTTAACGTTGAGGGAATCCAGTACAACTTCCTGACACTGCAACGCACAGACCCTCATACGACTCGGACCTTTGAAATTTGGCTGGATCCACAGAAAGCGTACCGATCGACCCGAATTTTAACACACCGCAAATCCATTCTCAAATTAGTCGAAGCAAGACCTGACGGTAAACTTATACCATTACCACCAGAAAGAGAGTATAGACTCACCAACTACACATATCAACTCGCACAGTTTGAACCCGATATCTGGTTTCCAAAAACTGTCATCATGGAAAACTCGTATGTCGTGGGTGATGAAGATAAACAACCGCCACCAGTACAGCGCAGGACTATCATGCAAGTGCATCGCGCTGTTTTTAACATCCCAATTTCAGAAAAAGAACTGGGCATAACACCAGACAGATAGTCCTACAAAACGAATCGCTGGATAAATATATCTGAAACACGCTTGACTTCACCAAGGGTATATGTTAATCTATTCTTTAGAAACTAACATCCTATATCTCCTCGAAAGGTAAAGTTAATGGAAGAATGGATCACAAATCTTATTAGTGGGTTAGCCAGCCCGTTCATTTTCCTGATAATTGCGGTGATGCTTTATACGCTCGGTAAAGGTGCGGACTGGCTTGTTGATGAAGCGGTAATTCTTTCAACCCGATGGGGCTTAGGAAAAGCGGTCATCGGTGCGACAGTTGTGAGCATCGGCACAACAACACCAGAGGCGGCTGTCTCCGTCCTGTCGGCAATACAAGGAGAACCCGGGCTTGCGCTTGGAAACGCCGTCGGTTCAATCATCTGTGACACAGGACTCATCCTCGGATTAGCCTCCCTCATCGCTCCGTTACCTCTCAATCGTCAATTGGCTTCACGGCTGTCAAATGTACAGGTAGGCGCTGGTATTCTCTTGGTGGTAGGCTGCTTCCCGTGGGCATCTCCAGCGAAAGTTTTCAGTCAAGGCGGCGTTCTACCTCAACTCGTAGGCGTCGTTTTCGTTATCCTTCTGGCATTGTATATTTGGCAGTCCATCCGATGGGCAGGTGCGACACCGTCAGATGCTGAAAGCACAGAAGAAGAGAATGAAGAAGCATCAGGGGCATTCAGAACACTCCTTAAACTCATCGGAGCGATTGCCCTCGTTGTTGTCTCTGCTCAGATCTTGATTCCAAGTGTGATCGAAATAGCAAAAAGGATTCAGGTACCGGAGCATATTATTTCAGCGACACTTGTTGCGTTTGGTACATCGCTCCCTGAACTGGTGACAGCGATAACGGCGGTTAGGCGCGGACACGGCGAATTGGCAGTCGGAAACATTATCGGTGCGGATATTCTCAATGTGCTTTTTGTGGCAGGTGTCTCCGCTTCCGCAACGCAAGGTGGTTTACAGGCAGACGGGCAGTTCTTCCAATTCCTATTCCCAGCAATGCTGTTTATCTTGATCGTCTTCCGATGCGGTATTTTCGTGTCAGGCGACCAACTGAAACGCCCGTTCGGTGTCGTGCTGGTTGCGACATGGCTTTTGGTAACGATTCTGAGTTATGTGCTGTCAATTGAGATGCATTAAATGGTTGTCGGTTATTAGTTATCAGTCGTCAGTTTTCAGTAAAGAAAGTGAGAATGGCGACCGACAAATGGATCAAATGGTTCTGATCACCAGATTGTGATTTTTGATAAATTTGTGGAAGTATGTGATAGTATAATTTGAAGTTTTGACGAGTGTTCAAAAAGTTTCTTCAAAGGAGGCACGACAATGAACAACGATCAATCACCTGAGAAAGAAGTCTATCGCGCTCCGGCTTTTGCTGATTTCAAACCGGAACTTGCGGCACCCGGATCCACACCCGAACGGTTGGCGCACTTAAAGGAGCACGGTTTCGTTATCATCAACGACTTTGTTGATAATCCGTGGATTCCAATGCTCCGAGAGGCGGGCAGGCGAGTTACACAAGCGTGCGCGCCAGAAAATGGCTATGACATCATCGATTGCTCAAAGGGATACGTTCACCGCGGCGGCGGGAATGAACCTTGGGCAATCCGAGGTATCATTCATCCGGCTTTTAAAGAACCCGCTTTCGCTGAATTTTACGGGTCGCCAGATTTCACTGGATTTGTCCAGTCTTGGTGTGGTGCGGCACCTGAAGACCTTGTCATGACGAACATACTCCTCTGGTGCAATCCGCGCAAAAACGAGCATAAACTCGGATGGCACAGAGATACGACATGGTGGGGTACTGGAGAGGGTTACTTCTCACAAGAAAGTCGCACAGAAGGTCCAGAAGCCTACTCCGAGGAGGTTGAGCGGATCCGCTGGAAAGAAATTCAGGAGGAAAATGAGAAGCGAATTACCGAACCGAAAGGTGTGGGTATGTTTTTAGCACTTGCAGATGATGAATGCCATGAACTGGTTGTGGGGAGCCACAGCCGGTGGCGGACTCCTCTTGAGCATGACGTGCTACTCCCAAAATCGATGAAGGATCAGGGTGTTCCCTATACACCGAGTTGGAACGGTACGGATCCGCTGCCCGGACAGGTCGCAATTCGGCTCAAGGCTGGCCAAGCACTCATCCGTAACGGGACAACGATCCATACCGGACACACCGTACCTGAGCGCGAACGCAATACGCTCTCAATCGGTTGGTCGAAGTGGGGCGGTCCCTCCGACGAGGAGCCGAAGGTCATCGATGCGCGATTCGCATGGCAGCTCGATCCTGCCGTCCGCGAAGCACTCCCGCACGAATGGATGAAAACAGCATGGGATCGCTGGGCAGCAAACTTCAAGCTCGGTGATAGACTTGAAGACCGCTACGCTGGCTTTGACATCGAACGCATCAAAGCAGGCAAAGTCGTTGGGTGGCGGACTGAATTGGAACGTCAAGCCGCCGCTGCAGGCGACAAATGGGAACGCTACCAGACGGTGTCTGAATCCTAAAGACCCAAAATTGACAGTTATGGTGCGGTGAATGCAGGGCGCAACCCCCCTTTAGCCCCCTTATTAAGGGGGCAGGCGAGTACGCCGCAAAACCGCACCTACCTTAATTGGAGGGCTAAGCCGGTGGTGCGATCAGACGTACAAACGAGCGGGAAACTTCATCCAATTCCTCTCGAACTGCTGCATCAAGTTCCCAACCAACACCGCCAAGCGTATCATCAAGCTGTTCAATCGTATCACTCCCACTAATTGCAACGGTGACCTCCGGATGCGATAATACCCACGCTACGGCGAGTTGGGCGGGGGTCTTACCTAACTCCGCTGCGAGCCGTTTGAGCGTTATGATTACCTGTCCGGTCGGACCACTCATCCGTTGCGCAAATTCCTCGCGTAATCGCGTTCCCCATAAAGTCCCAGTCGGTGGTGATTCACCGGGTGAGTAGACACCACTCAATAAACCGACGGCTAACGGACTATAAGCCATAACGCCTAATCCTTCCTCACGGACCAAGCCGAACAACTCAGTCTCCATATCTCGATTTAGCAGGTTATACATGTTCTGAATGCACATATAGGGTGTTGCGTTAATGCTATCGGCGATCCAGAGTGCCTTACACGCCTGCCACGCTTGATGATTACAACAACCGATATAGCGCACCTTGCCCGAACGCACGAGATCATCCATCGCGCGGACAGTCTCTTCCTGTGGTGTCGTTTCATCGGGCGCGTGGATGAGGTAAACATCAATATGGTCAGTGTTGAGTCGCTTCAAGGAACGCTCGACCTCGCGCATGATATGGTATCTCGACAATCCTTGATCGTTCGGACCTGGACCGATCTGGCTGAAAACCTTTGACGTAATTACAACGTCATCGCGTTTGCCCTGAATCGCTTTACCGAGAACCTCCTCAGAACGACCAATGTTGGCGCGATCGTCCATAAGCCCATAGATATTGGCGCAATCAATGAGGTTGATACCAGAGTCAATGGCGTGTTCAATGAGTCTTTGCGCTTCATCCGCGTCGCCTTGTCCTCTGAGCCCCAAGCCCAATGCGAGCGGACTTACTTTAACGCCTGCTTTTCCAAAATTGACATATTCCATAGATAGATTTCCTTAACCTCTCATAGACTAATTTATAGTAAAACTTACAATTGATTGGACATTTTGGGAGGGCGAGGATACAATCCTCGCCAGCGGCGGTGAGGTGTCTTGTGTTTCCCAAAGTGCTCTCTTATTTTCGGGTTTTACTTTAGTTTATCTTCTAATCACGGGTTTTACTGCCATTCGCCTGCATTCGCAAGGCATTTACAACCCGTTGCATATCTTTCGGCATCGGTGCTGAAAAAGTCAGGTTTTCGCCTGTGGCTGGATGTTCAAAGCCGAGCATGCGCGCATGCAACGCCTGACGTTTCAGTTGCGCGAGTGCGTGTTTCAGTTCCGTTGTATCGGCATCATTCAAAGCACGCTGTTCACCGCCATAAATAGCATCTCCAACCACTGGGTAACCGATGTGCTGCAGATGTACTCGAATCTGATGGAGTCTTCCAGTTTCCAATGTTAGCTGAACAAGCGCAAATTGAGAGTAGGTTTCTAAAACCTCATAATGTGTGACAGCGTGTCGTCCACCGGTTTTAACTGTCGTCATCCGCCGTCGATCTCTTCGACTCCGAGCAATTCGAGCGTCAATCGTTCCTGTGACTTTCGCAGGTGTCCCACACACAATAGCGACATATTGGCGCGTAATGCTATGCTGCTCAAATTGCTTGGAAAGCCCTCGATGCACGACATCTGTTTTCGCGACAACGAGAACACCCGACGTGTCTTTATCCAGTCTGTGAACAATCCCCGGACGCTCCACACCACCGATGCCGGAAAGGTCTGTCGGACAGTGCGCAAGCAATGCATTGACGAGCGTACCGACATTCACACCATTCGCAGGATGAACAAGCATGCCTGCGGGTTTATTCAACACAATCAAGTCGCTATCCTCGTGAAGAATGTCAAGAGGGATTCGCTCAGGTTGAAGCGTCTCTAAGGGGCGTGGTGGAGGAAGCGTCAAGCACACACGGTCGCCGCCTCGGAGCCCATAACTCGGTTGTTTAGCCACTTTACCGTTGATGGTGACATCACCATTACGAATCAATCGCTGAAGATAGGTTCGAGATACTCCCTCAGTCACATTGAGAAGAAATCGATCCACGCGCTCACCAGACTGATTTGTTTGGATGTCGTAAACCCAGGTTTCATTTTTCATTGCGGAATTCTGCTGCACCCATTGGCGGATGTTCTGGCTGTCAAGCATTCATACACGAAAAATCTTCCTCTTTCCCCAAATCAACTTCGGATTTGAACTTCAAGGCATTATACACGCTCGGCTCATATTTGTCAATCTTCGATCCTGCATTTATAATTTTGATTTGACACTTAACACGGAATATGATACTCTTTATTTATCTCACTTCTAAGTCCCCAACAATAGGGGGACACGATGCGAAATATCCATAAGTGTCACTTTAGGGTTCTCGACAATGTTTTAGCAACGGAAATATAAACATGCCGCCCTTACAGGGCTAAGATTTTTGCTTGAAAGCTGCTATAAACATTCCGTCGCTACGGGACTAAAGAAGGAGCTTAGGATATACAAGGTTTTCTGTCTAAAATCCTGCGCGGTTGCAAACTGCTCCTACCAGATATGGAAGTCAAGGCTGTTATTTTCCTTAAATTTGGTACCTATGGTGACACGATGCGAAATATCAAACTCGTGCTTGAATATGACGGCACGAATTACCATGGATGGCAGACACAGCCGAACCTCCCAACTGTGCAAGAAACAGTCGAGAAGAGCTTGACCAAACTAACCAAAAGCCCGATACAAATTATTGGGGCGGGGAGGACCGACAGTGGTGTCCACGCGGAGGGACAGGTCGCAAACTTCTACACAGATTCGGAGATACCGCTTGTTGCATTCCAGAAAGGGCTGAACGCCATTCTGCCACGGGATATCGTTGTCTGTGCTGCGACAGAGGTGTCAGCGGAATTTCACGCTCGCTTCAGTGCCACAAGTCGGCGTTACCGATACACGATTTTGAACAGGGCGTACCCCGCCGCACTTTTCCGACACACAAGTTACCTCTTCCCGAAAGCAATTGATATCTCGCGAACGAACGACCTCTGCCAAATTCTGGTCGGAAAACAGGATTTCTCCTCTTTCCAGAAGACTGGAAGCGATCGGCTAAATCCTGTGTGTGAAATCTATGAGGCTCGCTGGTGGAAGAAAGAGCCGTATATCTACTTTGAAATCGAAGCGGACGCGTTTTTACGAGGTATGGTTCGTGCGATCACTGGCACCCTTCTAACTCTTAATAGCAAGTTTTGGAAACCTACAAGCTGCACTAAACGGACGAAATGCCAAGATGCCGAGACGGAGCTTCGCCATATTTTGGAGGCAAAGAATAGAGATGCAGCAGGGGTATCAGTCCCAGCACACGGACTATCCCTCATTCAGGTTAAATACAACAACCCACAACTTTTACGGTGAATAGTTACCGTCTATCGGCAATTAGTCAAAGGAAACTTTAGCAAATCACAAGCACTTAGAGTCTCCCAGAAAGCATTATTGGTTACAAAAACCGTCTTAACTGATAACCGATAACTGAAGACTGACAACTACTTAAAAGGAGTTCTTCATGAACTATGCCCAGGTCTTGAATGAATTGGAAACTTTAGTCAATGAAACCTTCGCACTTTGGGAGCACAACCGCGTCGGCTTCCAATGGCGACACTATACATGGAACCACTCGATGCGTGTGCGTGCGACGAGTATGGAACTCGGTAGGCGGGAAGGCGGCGACGTGAAACTGCTTGAAGTTGCTGGCACGCTGCACGACATCACTAAACGATATGACGGTGATTTTAAGACCGACACGGAAGGAAAACGTGTCTTCAACCCTGAAGGTTTCTGGTTAAACGAGACGCTTACACCAGCAGGTCAGAACATCGTTACGGAACTTTACAACAAGCATAACCTCCACGGTAAGGTCCATCACGAATCTGGGGCAGTTATTACTGAGAATATCTTGGCGATGTACGACTTTGAACCGGATTTCGTAGAAGCTGCGACAGCTGTTGTCTTCGCACATCTAAAGCCTACGAACCTCACAGAGGAGAACTTTAAACTGCTCTACAACAGGATTGAAAACCAGATCCTCTATGATGCAGACACGATGGATCCGAACGTCGGCTATACCGGTTTTTTCCGAAACATTCACATTCACGCCTATTTCGCACTCCAACGCGGAAGTTTCGATTTAGAGGATTATGTACGGAACCTGCCGCGCTGGATTAACTCCAAGCAGGAATTCGTTGACAAACTTCTAACCGAATCCTCTCGTGAACTTGCCCAAGGGCGACAGGACAGGAATCAGCGACTTTTCTTGCAAATGGTAGATGAATTAGACGATATGGAGATCAATCGGAAGTACGGGCTGCTCGGTATCATCGAATATTTTGTCAGTGAAAATGAGGACCCGCACTTCTTGAACCAACTTGACCACCTGACAAATGAGTGGCTGCCACAAAGGAGACAGTGGCTGGCAGAAGAGGAGAAAGACGCATCGGCACGTGACCGCGCCCAAGCGGCTATTGATCGGGTTGACGATTTCCTGACGCTAATGACCCGCGAAAGCAAGGGAGAGATTTAAGGCAAACTTGCCAAGAAGGAGTTTTTTTATGAATAACGTAGCAACGGGAGCACATACAGACGCTGTTCAATTTCCGTATCCAGTAGACCTTTATCGTTTCGACACAGCCGCTAAAGGGATTTCTGGTGGATTTCCAGCCGTAACCGAGGCAGACATCGAATACTTCCATCAATACGGTTACCTCGTCATCAATGATGCCTTCAGTCCGACTGAAGTCGAAGATGCATTAGCAGGGATGGTTCATCTGATGGATGGGAAATGCCCTGATTTCCGAGCGATTCAATTTGAACCGAAACTCGCCAAGCAGAAGGACGAAATGGAAGTTCAAGAACGTCGGGACGCTATCAGAAAAATCTTCCGTTTCGTAGACTATGAACCGCGTCTGAATGCACTGGCATCCCATTCAGGTCTTCTCGGTGTGCTTGAGCAAATTATGGGGGATAGACCCGAACTGTTTCAAGACATGGCACTTGTTAAACCGCCGCGTCACGGGTCGGAAAAACCGTGGCATCAGGATTGCGCTTACTTCAATCTACCAGAAGGCACAACAGTTGTTGGCGTATGGATCGCCTTAGACGAAGCTACACCCGAAAACGGATGCTTACACGTTATACCAGGCTCAAATAATGAGGGACCGATGATCCACTTTAAACGGCGGGATTGGCAGATTTGCGATACGGATGTGCCGGTAGGACGTGATACAATGGTCCCGCTTAAGCCGGGCGGTTGTCTCTTCTGGCACGGGTTGACGCACCACGGAAGTCCTGTTAACCAATCGGAGCAACGGCGCCGCGCGCTACAGTTCCATTATAAACCGGCGAGTTGTAAAGAAATTACGACCCAGGAACGGATGGAAGTTTACGGAAGTGAAGGGAAAGACGTGGATTGTTGAGTATTAGTTATCAGTTATCGGCTGATTGGCAGTCAGCCATCGGCTATCGGCAAAAAGGTTTTTAGTCCTCTCTACTGACCGCCGACTGCTGACTGCTACTACGCTACTTCGTCTGTTCGGGGAACGGCGCACGGATGTCATAACGTCCTTCAACAAATACGGGTAACTTTCCACCTTCAACCAATAGATCAAGTGGATTCGGACGCGTTGTTAAGGGGAAGGTTACTACGTCCTGAATGCGCAACGATTCGTAAATCGCCATGAGGATTTCTATCGTGCAAAGCCCATGTTTGCCAGCATTGCGATGTTCCTCAACATCACCTTCAATCCAGGCTAACATCTCATCAAATTGATTGGGTTCACCTTGGCGGGGTTCAATAACCTGCCAGCCAGCAGCTTTGCTATTGAGCAATTCGATTGTCCCGTTTTCACCGCGACGGAGCTGCCCATCAGCACCATAAACTGCATCGCCTCGGAGTCCGGGTTCCGGTAAATCGCTTTCATAGATCCCACGGATACCGCCTTCAAAGCAGATTTCCGCCATGCAGAGGTCTTCAGTTCTCACACGGCGTTCCCAGCGATCAGTTTTCCGTGCTGCCTGACCAATAAGCCATAACGGATCTGGATCTCCGAGGATAAAACGCATTTCGTCAACTTCGTGTGTTCCACGATTCAGCAACCCGTGTCCGTCGCGACGGAGCATTGCTTGCGGTTGACCAATTGCTCCCTCTTGGATAAGGCGGCGAGCCTCACAGTTTTGACCACTGAAACGGCGTTGGTGTCCGACAACCAATTTCACATTGTGTTTCTCACAGGCATCCATCATGTCCTGTGCATCGCCGACGGAAGCTGCCATCGGTTTTTCGGTAATAACCCCCAGCACTCCGTTTTCAGCAGCAGCGATCGTCGGCTCAGCGCGGACACTCTGCCATGTGGTGATACTGACGATGTCCAAGTCCTCTTTCTCACACATTTCACCGAAGTCAGCATAGTGGGTTGGGAGTGCGAATTCTTCAGCGAATTTCGCGGCGGATGCTTCACTGATGTCTGAAGCCGTGACCACTTCGGCACGCCCTGTATTGGTCCAATTATTTGCGTGGGAACGTCCCATGCCGCCGCATCCAATAATTCCAACACGATATGTTTTATCTGCCATCTGTTATATCCTTTTATCGTTATCAGTTATCAGTTTTCAGTTAAGACAGAAATTTGTAACAACTCACTACTTTCTGGAGACCCGAGGTTCGGTGGCTTGTTACAAACGCATTCTTAACGGAGAACTTCTGTCTTACAAGAATCATATATTAACCCAAGTTGCTAAGGACAAGATTTTTAGCTATGAGGTTTCCTGCGTTTTTGCACCCTAAACTGTTCGTTTGCGGCACAGAAACACAGACTAACAGTCTATGCTACAATAATTCTCACAATCTAACAGATTCTCCTATAAAGGTAGCAACTTGCGTTATATTATCAGAAATTATTTGTCAAGGCAAGAAAATTCTCTGAAAAAAGAGCCAATTTATCCCCATATTAACTCTCTCTAAGACAACATGTGTCTTTTTGGACACAACTTCACAAACCGAAAAACCTTGTAACGCCATAGTTTGTAACATATATCCAATTGGCATCGTTTATGCAGGTAGGAATAACACAATCCATATTCCGCGACGAAAATTTGTGAAGGAGTAGGCAAATGGAAAAATTAATCGTCAAAGGTGGTACTCGACTACAAGGGACAATCCGAGTCAGCGGTTGCAAAAACGCAGTCCTGCCTATCGCAGTCGCCGCTGCGATTCTCGGCGACGGGGTCAGTGTACTCCATAACGTACCGAATCTAACAGATGTAAAAACACTCAGTGCAGTATTGGAAGGGCTTGGCGCCACAATAAAACTCAAAAATTCCACACTTTACATTGAACCAATAAATCACTTAGAGTATGAAGCCCCTTACGAACTCGTCCGAAAGATGCGTGCCTCCATCTACGTTTTAGGACCACTCGTGGCGAAACTTGGGAAGGCGAAAGTCTCATTTCCGGGCGGATGTGCTATTGGACCTCGCCCGATTGATTTGCATATTCAGGGGTTGGAACACTTAGGTGCGGAAGTCACAGTGCATAGCGGTTACATTTACGCACAAGCGGAACGCTTGGCGGGTACAGAGATGTATCTCATGGGGCAGCACGGGCCGAGTGTCGGGGCAACAGCAAATGTTATGATGGCGGCGACCTTAGCAGAAGGGACTACGGTTATCCGCGGTGCAGCGTGTGAACCGCATATTTCGGACCTCGCCCACTTCCTCAACGCCATGGGAGCAGACATAGAAGGCATCGGTACTTCTGTTTTGACAATTCAAGGTGTCAAACAGTTACGCGGAACTGAACATACTGTCATTTCCGATGATATTGAGGCGGGTACCTTCATGGTTGCAGGCGCTATTACCAAAGGGGACGTTTATGTCGAAGGCATCGATCCACAACAAATTCCCGCGATCTCAGAAAAACTTACTGAAGCAGGTGTCCAATTAGATTGGAACGATAACGGGGTACGTGTTACCACACCCCGTGAGATAAAGGGCATCGATGTAACGACTGCCCCCTTCCCAGGTTTTCCGACAGACATGCAGGCACAAATTATGGGGCTGCTCTGCCTTGCCTCTGGGACAAGTGTTATCACTGAAAATGTGCACACAGACCGGTACATTCACGCCGCAGAATTGAACCGGATGGGTGCAAAGATCATGCTTGATGGCACCAAAGCTGTGATTAATGGTGTCTCGAAACTCAGTGGTGCGCCTGTGATGGCTTCCGATCTACGCGCGGGCGCTGTACTGGTTGCGGCTGGAATGGCAGCGTCAGGCGAAACTGTCGTATCGCGTGTATATCACATCGACCGCGGCTATGAATTACTCGAAGCAAAATTGAACGACATCGGTGCAAACATCACACGAGTTAGCGACAGTGGCGAAGAAGTCTAACTACTTTTGGCACCGCTTGTAGATTTTCAAAATTTGCTTTACAAAAGTCCGTAACGAAGAAGAAGGATTATTGAAGGATGTTACAAATTGTCGAGACAGGTACCCAAGAGGCTGAGGATTTTCTCTCAAAGTTGAAGGCGCGGGGGAAACTAACAGATGAAAGTATCTTAAAGACAGTCCGGCGTACTTTGAGCGATGTGCAAGCCGAAGGGGATAAAGCGGTTGTCCGATATACCCGCAAACTCGACGCACCCCGTATCTCGGCAAAGGAACTAAAGGTATCACGAGAAGAAATTGGGGAAGCGTATTTAGAAGTTCCGTCTGAATTTATAGACGCGATTACGCACGCGAGAACAAACATCGAGAAATTCCATCAGAAGCAGTTACGGACCTCATGGATGTCAATGGAGCCGAACGGAGTCCTGCTCGGACATCTGACTCGTCCCTTAAGGCGTGTCGGTGTTCATGTTCCAGCCATCAGCCAACTCCTCGTCTCTTCATTGTTGATGAGCGTCATCCCCGCTACCGTTGCGGGTGTTGAAGAGATCGCTGTCTGTATTCCTCCGATGCGAAGTCGAGATATTAACCCGTATATGCTGGTTACTGCCTCAGAATGTGGTATCCGAGAAATCTACAAATGTGGCGGTGCACAAGCCGTCGCAGCGATGGCGTACGGTACCCAGACCATCCCACCTGTCGACAAAATCGTAGGACCGGGGAACCTCTATGTCCAATTTGCCAAGAAAGAGGTTTATGGACATGTTGATATAGACAAATTAGCAGGTCCCAGTGAAATCCTTGTCATCGCCGACAGCACAGCTGATCCAGATTACGTCGCCGCAGATCTGATCTCACAAGCGGAACACAACATCGACTCCGCCGCAATCCTCATCACCCCTTCACTTGGGTTCGCCGAACAGGTCAAATCGGCTATCGAGGTTCAGGGTGAATCCTTACCTCGCTGTGACATCCTTACAGAAGCATTTGTGAACTTCGGTGCCGCGCTTATCACCGCGAATCTATCCGAGGCGTTCACCCTCGCCAACGAAATTGCCCCCGAACATCTTGAGCTTCACATTGAAAATCCATTTGATCGGCTCGGAGACGTACGTAATGCTGGGGCTATTTTCATAGGTCCCTATTCACCGGAAGCCGTTGGTGATTATATTGCTGGAACAAACGCAGTCTTGCCAACAGGGACAGCGGCACGCTATGCCTCACCACTCAGCGTTGACGATTTCCTGAAAAAAACAAGCCTCATCTCATACACCAAGGCGGCTTTAGAGGAGGTCACACCGGCAGTTGTTAAACTGGCTGAGGTTGAAGGACTCGAAGGGCACGCCGCCGCTATGAAAATCCGATTTGAAGAAGATTAGTTGGGATGTTGGGTTTCGCTATACCTATTTACATGGATGGTTCGTCAAGAATTGAAATGTGCTGTATAAACTGGAGGGTCTTTGGTGTTTCACCGCTCAACCCAACCTACAATAACTAATCCTGCATATTAACACGGAAAACAGATAAAATGCTTCTCATTCCGTTTAGTCTACTGTTTCACTTCTCTGAACCTGATATATCCATTGCGAAACCCGTTTTGCCGCCCGTTGCAACGTTTTCAATCGTCGGATACGATGCAGAAACTGGTGCGCTCGGCATTGCTGTGCAATCCAAATTCTTCGCTGTCGGTTCGGTTGTGCCGTGGGCAGAAGCAGGCGTTGGTGCGATTGCAACACAATCTTGGGCAAACACGACATACGGGCCTAACGGTCTAAAGTTCCTCAAAAGCGGACTTTCCGCGGAACAGACTTTGGAACGTCTTGTCGCGGATGATCCGGGTAGGGCAACTCGGCAGGTAGGCATCGTAGATGCGAAAGGCAAGGTCGCTAATTACACAGGTGATGAATGCAACGCGTGGGCAGGTGCTGTTTCAGGTAAACATTATACCGCTCAAGGCAATATTCTCGCCGGTGAAGGGGTCGTCAAGGCGATGGGAAAAGCGTTTGAAGAAACAGAAGGTGAATTGGCAGAAAAATTGATGGCAGCACTTTTCGCTGGACAAGAGGCGGGGGGCGATACACGTGGACAACAGTCAGCAGCATTGCTGGTTGTCCAAGAGAATAGTGGCTATGGTGGTTTCAATGACCGGTATATCGACTTGCGGGTGGACGATTCCGAAAAACCGATAGAAGAGCTTCAACGGCTATTGGAGATTCATAAGAAACTGGTGCAGCGATAGAAGGAAACATTCTCAGGTTAGTTTGTATCAATCATCTAACACAAGTGGAGGTCGTTTAAAACGGGAGCGAATCAGATTCGCTGCTGATAATACAGATGGTAAGCGAACAAGTCTACGTTCTAACCGCCGCTTCCCCGGAAAATCACTGATAATTAGTCCCGTTAAAATTGTTAAAACACCTTGCCCGGGTATTCCCGGCACAGACAGAATTATCCCTACAACAACAAGCAACCCGCCAAATATATTTTTCAGGATAGATAAACAGATGCGAAAGATACGGTTCTGGATGCGGTGGATCCGTTCTTTTGTCTTGAAATAGTCTGAGGGCAAAGAGGCAAGTAATATTGTGCAACCGGCGATGCTCGCGATAAAACTCACGGCAGAGAAGATGACAAGGAAAACCCAATGTCCCATAAACCAGGCACTGAGCATCTGCCAGTAAATTTTTAGGTTAATAAACGACAAGAAGTTTCTCCTAACACATTAGCGACGCGAAACGGCTCCCCCGTCAATTGTCATAATATCGCCACTGATATAGGCGGCTTCATCGGATGCGAGGAACAATACTGCGCCAATATAGTCCCATACTGTTGCGCCCCGTTCAAGTGGAGGTGCATCGGGTGAAACAGCGGGTAAATCGGGTAAGGAGTCATCTTGGGGAAGGTTCCGAGAAGCATTCATACCGGTTGGTGCGCCGCCCCCCGGTGCGACCGCATTCACAGTGATACCGTGTGGACGAAGCTCGAGGGCGAGACTGCGCGTGAGTCTATTCAGAGCCGCTTTGCTGACACAATAACTGAGAACACCAACGTGTGATTCTTCGGCATAAATAGATGAGTTGTTAATAATGCGTCCCTGTATCCGCTGTTCTATCATCACCTTAGCGACTGCCTGCGCACAGAGTAGACATCCCTTCACATTAACGCCCATCACCCTGTCAAATTGCTCTGGTGTTACCTCAAACAAAGGCTGTCCACCGAGAATCCCTGCATTATTGAACAGAATATCAATTCGTTTAAAGGTCTCTATCGCTGCCTCTACAGCGTCCTGAACCTGCTGAGGTGCGGTGACATCTAAAGGCACAGCGATAGCCTTTCCGCCTCCGGTACGTACTTCCGCGGCGACAGCATCCGCACTCCTACCACCAGCAACAACGACCGATGCCCCTTCACGCGCAAATGCCAAACACGCGGCTCTACCGATTCCTAAAGGTCCGCCTCCGCCTGTCACAAATGCGACCTTATTCTCAAAACGCATCTAATCCTCCTGTACACAATTTCTGTTCTTTCTCCCTTTGCGTTACACTATTTTACCATAACACCCTTTAATTTTGCAAGGTTTCACTGATTTCCGGCGGAATAATATATTTCTACAACATATTCACCAATTTTAACTTGACAAACTTTTGTAAAACCCACTATTATAGTTAGTGAATCAAGGTAGGACGCTGAAGTTTAGGCATAGTTTCGCGTTTCATCAAGGAAAAAGGAAATCTGATACATGGAACGTCCGCAAAAACCAATTCGTTGGTGGCCCCTTTTTATTGTTATCACTCTCGCTATCTTAGGCACTATAGCGACATGGCTCTCGGACGCGGGTCATCGCCAAGACAAAATTCTCTTGACCTCTATGATCGTCATTGTCACGATCATTTTGAGTTTACTATGGCTGTTATTCTTCTCCGAATTGAGATGGCATGTTAAGCTGATTGCCCTCGCTGTGATGGGGTTGTGCGTTTTTCTGGGTACAAATCTATACCAATTCAAAGGATTTAATGGCGACCTCGTGCCTGTTTTTGAAAGACGTTGGCGGGAAAAACAGACCACTTTTCGGATGGTCTCTGGGAACGTTCCAAATCCGCAAATGTCCATAATGAACTACCCACAATTTCTTGGGCCGGATCGAAACGGGGTCGTGAGCAATATCAAGCTAAATCTTGATTGGGAAACCCATCCACCTGAACTCGTATGGCGGCAGCCTGTTGGTGCCGGTTGGTCAGGATTCGCAATAGTCGGGAATTCGGCAATCACCCAAGAACAGGAAGGCGACTGGGAAAAAGTCGTGTGTTACGATTTGCACACGGGTGAGATAAAGTGGAGCCACCAAGATCAGGCAAGATACAATACCCCTCCTGCCGGTCTCGGGCCACGAGCAACACCAACGATTTCAATGAACAGAGTTTATACCGTTGGTTCAACAGGGATTCTCAACTGCTTGGACTTTGAGACAGGCGAACAACTCTGGAGCACGAATATCTTTGAAGAGCATAAGGCAAAAATGCCGCCTTGGGGCGTAAGTATTTCTCCGCTTGTTTTGGGTGACTTGGTTATTGTCAGTGCTGGCGGCGCGGTTGCCTACCACAGAGAGACGGGTAAAATTGTCTGGACAGGATATAGGGTCCAGAGCGGCTATAGTTCGCCATTTCTCACAACCTTGGCAGGTGTCGAGCAAATTGTGATTTTTAACCAAGGGTTAGTCACTGCGCATGACCCGTCGAGCGGTGAACTCTTGTGGAAACAACCGTGGCCTATCGTAGAATGTGTAGCACAACCGGTGCCGCTTCCAAATGACAAACTGCTTGTCTCAACAGGCTACGGTGTCGGTGCTAAACTATTTCAAATTTCCCGTAACCTTACAGACGAATTGAACGTCTCAATTATATGGGAAACGATCTCATTCAAAGCTAAATTTACGAACATTATTCATCACAACGGCTATCTGTATGGACTTGATGACGGAATTTTCGCCTGTGTAAATCCCGCTGACGGGACCCGTCAATGGAAACGCGGTCGGTATGGACACGGGCAAACTTTATTAATCTCGGATGTCCTGCTCGTGCTGACGGAATCTGGTGAAATCGTTCTTGTAGAACCTGATCCAGAAGAGCATATAGAGCATGCCCGTTTTGAAGCACTAAAAGGGAGGACATGGAATACGCCAGCAATCGCTGGTTCCTACCTCCTCGTCCGAAATGACCAAGAAGCAGCGTGCTATCAACTACCAGTTATCGGCATGAATACCGATTTCAACACAAAGTAGCTCTTATCACCGACAAATCCTTGCATTCATAACGCAATCCTCATATCGGTTGAGAGCGAAAGCATGAGAAAGGAAGAAACAGTAGAATGCTCAGAGATATACGAAAGTCATCATTATTTTTATTCTGTTGCAGCATCACACTACTGTTTCCGGCATCTACAGCGTTAGCAGAAAAATACTGGAACATACCGAATAAATTTCAAGGTACAATTGATTCGCCTTTGGAAGCGAGTTTTGAACTCTATATCAAACACCGGCGGAATCGTCGGATATTGTCATCAACCGACCGGACGAGTTTCGTCGTCTACGACATTTCAAAAAATAAAAAATTAGTGTCAATCAACGAAGATCGGCAGATGATGGCGGCCTCACTCATCAAAAACTTTGTTATGCTCGCTTATTTTCATGAAGTCAGATATGGGCGAAAAGCACATACTGCTGTTAATAAGGGGCACCTCAGAGCAATGATTCAGTGGAGCTCAAACCCATCCACCAACTATTTCATTCGGTTACTCGGTGGGCCGGCACGAGTAGATAAGATATTACGCGCTAATTATCCATATTTTAAGCAGACCCGGATTGTCGAGTATATCCCCAGAGGCGGACGCACCTATAAGAATATGACATCCGCACGTGATCTCAGCACGTTCTTTTTGCACTTATGGCACGGGAGGCTCCCTCACTCCGAAAAAATGAAGTGGTACTTCAAACTCAAAAACGGAGATTATATCTTTAAAAAGACCTACATCCCTTCATCAGTGACGGTTTACAATAAAACCGGCACCGTCTATGGATTGGTAGGTGATGGCGGTATATTGGTTCTCAAGGATCCACAAGGCAAACCAAGGCCATACGTTTTTATCGGCATGATGGAGGACAGAACTAAGACAAACCGCAGAAATCGGTGGCAGTCCTTTGGCACTTGGAGGGATCGACGCAGCTATATCCTGCGGCGACTCTCGGAACGTGCCTACAAGTACATTTACGAAAATCACTATGGTGGTAGACTCGCCCGCCGCTAATTGATGTAAGGGAATTTCTATGCGACGCATTGTTGACATCGGCAGACGCATTGAACTCATACCAATTGACCCACACTTCCACGACATCACTATTGGACTCTACCGACAACAAATCACCGATCCAACTCTTGGAAAAGCATTCCCTGCTTTCTTAGTGCATACCTATAGTCAGATTTCAGGTGCTACTGAAAGAATTGAGGAAGTTATACAATCAATGCAAATACTCGGGGGGATGCTGAAAACCTCCGAAGGTTTGCTCTATTTTCCTTGTAAAGATGCGCACGAAGCGGCGTGTCGTCGCGTATTCTTAGAAGCCTGTAAACTCGCGTCAAACACCAAAGCCGAAGCACGTCCCTTAAATATACTTGATAAAAAATCGCAACTTACGATCACAGTGGATTCGACCGGATCCGGTATCTATCGGGTTACAGCAAATGGTGAAGGAAGGGGTGCAGCACGGCGAATTTCTGCGATTGCAGGTGGCTTGATGAAATTGGGTGAAATGGAGAACATCGAAACAGATAATAAAGATACAGTTGGTTTCGCCTGTGGACAATCCCATGACGCACTTGTTGGGCTGTTACTGATTCGCGCGCCGAACGTCAGAGTTGTCCTCAGAGAAGAAGAGATGGATGCCGCACGTGGTGTGCTCTCTGCCCCAAGTCAACAAACATAGAGGAAATCGAAGATGCAAATGTCAATGACGAGTCGTGAACGTGTACTCGCTGCGCTCCGCAATGAACAGACCGACCGAACACCCGTCTGCAATCCCACTTCCGTCGCGACTGTTGAACTGATGGATTTGGTTGATGCGCCCTTCCCCGAAGCAAATCGAGAACCGGAACTCATGGCACGCCTCGCCGCCACGGGATATACTGAACTCGGATTCGACACCATTATGCCCGTCTTCACAATTATCCAAGAATCAAGTGCCCTCGGTTGTAAGATTCAGTGGGAACAGAAGGACAACTGGCCGACTGTTAGGATGCGAGAACCGATCTGGGAAGACGTTGACGATATCGTTATACCGAACGATTTTTTGACACATCCGGACACGCAGTGTGTACTTGAAGCAATTAAAATCCTGAAAAAAGAATATGGTGATGAAGTCGCCGTTATTGGAAAAACGATGGGACCTTGGTCGCTCGGCTACCACTGCTTCGGCGTTGAACCTTTTTTGCTGCTCTCACTTGACGATCCGGGTAAAACAAAACTCGCCCTTGATCGGATGAAGGAAGCGACTGTTCAATTCGGTGTCGCACAAATTGAGGCAGGTGCCGATGCGCTTACGCTTCCAGACCATGCTACAGGCGACCTCGTTAGTGGCGAATACTACCAACGTTACCTACGAGACCTACACATTGAGTTCGTCGAGCGTATCCCCATTCCTTTAATACTGCACATCTGCGGACGCACTGTTGACAGAATGGAATACATCGCTCAAACCGGCATGTCCGCTTTCCATTACGACTCCAAAAACGAACCTCAGGAATCTATGGACATCATCCAAGAGCGCATCGCTCTCGTCGGAAATATCAATAACCCCGAAACGCTATTCTCCAAAGAACCGGAAGACGTTAAAGCAGAGGTCCTAAAAAACCTTGAGGCGGGGGTACCACTGATCGGGCCGGAATGCGCAATCCCGCTTCAGACGACAATCGAAAATCTCCAAGCGATTCCAGAAGCGGTGCAGGAATGGCACCGAGCGTAAATATAAACCGTCTGCAGAGCAAAATATATGAAAAAAATCGTAGTTTTACTGCTTATCACAAGTTTAATGCTGATAGGTTTGAACGCAGGTCGCACACAGGACGCAGATTTTGATGCTTTAACGGCATCGGATGTTAATGCCGATGGCATTGTAAATATCCTTGATTTGACACTCATTGCCACACACTTCGGCGAGACACCCACCGCAGATCAGAGCCCTAATCCAGATGTCAACGGGGACGATACCGTCAATATCCTTGACTTGACCTTGGTTGCCAGCCATTTCGGCAGAAAATCGGGAATTCCGTTTGAAGTCACGGATGCGACGTTTGATGACATTGTCTTGGGTTCTGAACTGCCGATTGTCGTAGAATTTAAAGACGATACCTGACCATTTTGCATACTGATGAGACCGGTGGTCGCAGAAGTGGCATTAGAATATCGAGAGACGTTCAGTTTCGTTAAGTTGGACGTGAACACCCAGCGGGAAAAGACATTGGAATATCATATCCGTGGAACACCTACTTACATTGTATTCAAAGATGGAGAGATCGCAGGTGGGCTTGCTGGAGCGATGCCTAAGGCTGAATTGGTAGAGCAAATCCTGGAAATCTTAGAGATTGAAGAAACTGAATAAGCATGTTTAAGTATTAATATTCAAGTTTTGCATTCCCAATTGGGTAGGGAAGTTGGAAGTTTGGAAGTAAGGAAGAAACTCATGAAAAAATTAATTTGTTTGCTGCTAATATTGAGTTTGGCACTGGTCGTTTCAAGGGTGAGTTACGCTCAAGATACGGATCCTGATATCTTGCGGGCAGCTGATGTCAATACGGACGGTGTGATAAACATCCTCGATCTGACGCTCGTCGCTTCTCACTTCGGCGAGACACCCACCGCAGATCAGAGCCCTAATCCAGACATCAACGCGGACGGCACTGTTAACATCCTTGATCTGACACTCGTCGCCAGCCATTTCGGTAAAACCGTTCCGCCACCTGTCGTGTTTGTTAGTACTCCATTGTTTCTTAGCGCGGATCCAGCAACGAATTCGCAGCTTGACGTGAACGATGCTATCACCGTTACCTTTGATAAGACCCCAGAGAACGTTACAGTGAGCACAGGGGTCGCTATAGTCGATGGCAAGATCGTGACAATCACAGGTCCCTTCACTGCTGGTCCTCTTGCGTTGACAATTACTTGGTCGGAAGGCACTCAAACGCAAACACTCACCTACACTGTCAAGCAACCTGTGGCTTTTGTTGGCGTGGATCCAAGGATTGACTCCGAGCTTACTGTGAATGATACTATCACCTTTACTTTTGACAGCCCACCCGATGATGTTACAGTAAATGTAGGTATCGCTACAATCAATGGTAAAATCGTGACAATCAAAGGTCCCTTTACTCCGGGTCCCCTTAACTTAACAATCAGTTGGAATGATGGGAGTCTAACATTTACTTACATTGTCACCGAACCGGATACCGATGCTCCTGATATTACCAGTGGAACCGTCAGCGATGGTGACAAAGATGTTGACCCTAAAGCAATTAACAACAACCTAAGGATCGAAATTGCGTTCAGTGAAGAGGTCAGCGGGAACATCGCACTGCAAACCGCAGCAGGCGTTGACATCGGTTGGCTTGGCAGAGTTGAAGGTAATAAAGGAATCCTCGAATTGGTCAAAGGGAAAGAACTTGGTGCCGAGACAACTTACGTAACTTACGTAATAGCAGGGAAAGTCGAAGACGTTGCTGGCAACGAAACGGATATCAACATTACCTTTAGTACTGACATTACATACGATGGCATTCCCATCGAAGTTAGCGACAAGACATTTGATGCCGTTGTGCTTGCATCTGATGTTCCCGTCGTGGTTGAATTTTATACGGATTGGTGACCATCCTGTAAAAGAATGGCGCCAGTTGTCGCCAAAATTGCATCAGAGAAAAAGGACACATTTGTCGTCGCGCGGTTGAACAATGATAAGAATCCAAATACAATTCAAAAATATTTGGTTAGAGGACAACCTGTTTACATTGTATTCCAAGATGGCGAGATAGTCGGACGTTTTGCACGCGAAATGCCGAAAGACCAGCTCGTTCAGAAGGTGCTTAGCGCGATAGATATTGAAGGAAATTAAGGGAGGCGAGGATACAATCCTCGCCAGCGAAGGGGAGGCGTTTTGAAGAGGCGAGGATACAATCCTCGCCAGCGAAGGGGAGGCGCAAGGGCGGATCTATGTATCCGCTCTTTTCATTTGGTATTACAACCCATTTCGGTGGTAAAACCACCACTCCACGAAAAGGAGTAGACATGCCGTGAGTGCAAACCAACGCCATATCTCCTGCGCGATGGGTTGCAAACCGGTTTCCCCTTCCCTCGAATCTTCTGGCATCGTTGACACTGAAGAATGCGACAGTGCTGACTCTTTAGCGTTCAACAGATTGACCGTAAATCGTTCAAGTTCTATATTGTCAGCAAAAAGGGTATAGACCCCAATCTGATCTGTCTGGGTAAATATAGGATTGTCGAGTTCAACCATTGTTTCATCCGGTTTCTGTACGTGAAGCGTGCGTCCCTCGCGTGTCAATCCTACTCTCACCTGTTCTCCAGTTTGAAATGCATGCCGGGTTCTACTTTCTTGAAACAGAAGCGGTTGAAGAGGCGCAATCCCTGCCTCAAACCATGCTAAACACTGATAGACAAACTGTGGAGCAGCTGGAATTGTCAACGCGAAATCAGAGATTTTAGGGTTGAACGCATCAAACTCGAAAACGAGGAGTTGACTGTCCGATTTCTGACCACTCCATATCAGTGATCCCTTCTCTGTCTCAATAAGCGAATCCCCCCAGAGTGGCAACTCTCGATACCAAGATTCTTTCACCAACACTCCTTGCAGCGATACACCAACCATGAGTGGATGACCTTCATCCTCTTTGATGACGCGTGTAGGTGTCTCAACCATTTCAACAGCGGAAACATCGTCAAGAATGAAAGGTAGGTTACTGCCTGGAGCGATGAAGATTAGATGGGTCTCCGAGTCAACTTCAGAAAAATCAGAAAGTGCGTCGCGCCCAGTGGGCGTGCTACCATCAAAGATTATGAGATCTGCATCGACAGTGCCGTGATAATCCATAGGATCAACTTGCTCCAACTTCAGATGACTTCCGTATGATTTTAAAAGATTAGGGAGCAAAGAATTTTGATTGTCACTGATAAGTAAAATGTGAAGTGGAGGGACAGCGGATAGTATTGCGGAGGCACTGTTATCGAGCGCGAAATCATCTTCTATATCAAGATGCACACTCATGACTTTCCCTTCTAAGCCGCTCGGATCATCTGAAAATAGGATTGCCCTGGTCTTGCCGGGGAGGATAGACATTGTTCTATCATCAAGAGAGACATTTTCGACTGCCAATTGAACGTCGAATTCTCTGGGTGTCTCTGTAAAGTTTTGGACCCCGACCAACACCTCGTATCGGTTCCCGACGATTTCAACACTGAACCGAACGATACCGACATTATCCGCTTTCCCGCCCACTCCGATTTTATGGACAGGCAGCGATATATCCGGTAGGTTTTCAAAGGTGTCGCTGATAAAAACAACCTTGTCTTGTGGCGATTCGGCATAGCGCGTTGCTGCATCAAAAACGGGACGAAGATTTCGAGGGGTATAGGCTGAGGTAATGTTTTCTACTGCGCGGTGGAGTTTCGCAGTATCTGTGGTGAACGCTTGTTGGATATAGGTTCCCAGTGCATTCGTGGTCATGAGCATCATGCCACCGCTCGCGGAAACCTCTTTAATGTACTTCTGTGCTTCCTGCTTTGCGAGTGCAAGGCGAGTCTGCCCCATCTCTGTTGATAACATGCTTGCGGAATTATCAACGATAAGAATCGCTCTTCCGGGCATGAAACCCGGCTTGTGCAACGCAGGGCGTGCTATGCTGCATGTGAGGAGCAGTAAAAATAGTACTTGTAGAAGTGGGAGCAGGAGGTTACGGAGTCTTTGGAACGGAACATTCGCTCTCCGGTCCTCGTCGGTGGAGAGCCAAAGCATAATGCTTGGGACGAGGCGGGTGTGACGGCGCAATTTTAGGAAGTGAAGTGCGACCACAATAGGAATAACACCCAGCAGATAAAACGCGGCAGGATTCAGGAATTGCATTATAGTCGTCGGTTATCAGTTTTCAGTTTTCAGTTAAGAGATATTTGTGATGGTGAAATGAGAGGTGACCGGCACAGCCCAACAACCGACTACTAATAACTGATGATTCTTCCAAAACTTGCTGTTAAGAAGTGCTTTCGCCTCCTCCTTTCTTCTGTTCTTCCAAAGTGCGTAGCCTGAAACGTAGCGGAAGGCGGGTCTACGCAAAGGAATGTGAAGTCTCCAGCCTACCTTACTAAACTGCAAGGAATATTAAGAATCCTCTTTCTCCTCGAGGCTTTGCATGACCTCATCGGCATCAAGTCTGCCGACTTCACCATAGTTTTGAAGACTTTCACAGGCCGCCCGGACCTTATCGTGTTCGTCAAGTTCCAAATAGAGATTCGCTAAATTTTTGTGCATTTCCCGAAAGACCCCGGGCCAATTCCGCTCGCCTTCTTTGTCTATAATACGGGTCGCATTCTCAAGAGCAGTGTTGACAACTTCATCTAATGCAGCTTTATCTTCATCTGAAATACGAAAATCCGCTTCTTGGCGTTTTTGATTATAGGCTTTTAGTTCACCAAGTGCTTTATCGCACTGGTTATATGTTTTTTCGATACTCAAAGCACCTTCAAAAATTTTTGATAAGAATCCAAATTTCATAGCGTCTCCAAATAAATGTAGGGCTGAGGCGGAAGTGCCTCGCCCTACAACAAATTATCTTAGAAATCGGTTTTCAATTCTCCCCACGTCACTGCTAACTTGTCGCGTGCTTCAACCGCGAGCCAACCAAGCACACCCGGGAGACTCTGTTCCATCGATTCCTCAACCTCTTTTGCAGTCAACGCTTTCGCGTATATGACGACCTCATCAATAATGGCATCTTCTACTTTGTGAAGGTTCGGATTTTCGCCTGCGCCGATGTAAATTGCGGCCTCTTTGAACTTGGGCCACTTAAAATTCTCTGGCTGCGCACCAATAAATTCACCGTTGACATAGATTTTGCCATCTTTACCATCAGCAACCATAACATAGTGATACCACTCTTTTAATTCAAACTGAAAGTTCCCGAGCCTCTTGTCGGCGTGATGTCCGGCATCCCAAAATGGGTTGAAACTGGGATTCACCATCGTGCGGAATTCACAACATCCACCAGCAGCGGCTTCAATCGATATGATTCCATCGTACTCCACATGCTTATTTAGGAAGAACCACGCTTCCATCGTGATTTCCCCTATCTCCCCGATTGGAACGATGAAGTCATTCTGATCCATTTGGACGACACCCCCGCTCAGATGGATCGCTTTGTTGAACGGACCTTCAACAAGCGAACCTTTTCCGACCAATTTTGCATCATTCCCGTTTTCAGAATCATCGGTGACTTTGTTACCGCTCAACTTATCAAACGAGTAATAGACGAGGACATCCTTTTCCTCAACAGCATCGGAGAGACTCACGGCAAATACACAGATCACTGCAAGTCCCAACAGGATTAGACTTTTACGCATTTTCGTTCCTCCTTAAGTATTTCAACAAGAATTTTAACACAAATCTGGAGTAGCGTCAATGCATTATACAACACTCTTGGAATTATATCAATCGTTTTACCCACGAATCGCAGCGAGCGTTAGACAACCCCACCCCACGATAAACGCCAACCCACCGATTGGGGTAATTGCCCCGAGCCACCGAATGCCTGTGAGACTGAGGATGTAGAGACTCCCTGAAAAGATTAGGATGCCAGCGAAAAAGCACCATCCCGATGCTGCCGTGAGTTGATTCTGCCATTGTGAGACTGCCCACGCCGCAGCGATCAGCCCCAAACTATGGTACATCTGATACCGCACGGCTATTTCAAACGTCTCAAGCATTTCTGGTGATAGTTTTGACCGCAGCGCGTGTGCGCCAAACGCCCCGAAAACAACTCCCAATAGGCTCAGACCTGAACCGAGTGCAAAGAAAAGATTCTGCATAGATGCCTCCTTTGAAAAATTAGGTTATTTTAGCACAGATGCCCGCAATAGGCAAACACACGGAAAATTTCGTCTTGCGAGTCAAGGCATTAAGTGCTACAATAACACCATGACATTTCTTGAAGCGATTCTCCTCGGCATCCTACAGGGCTTAACGGAATTCCTACCTGTCAGCAGTTCAGGACATCTCGTCTTAGCACAGCAGTTTTTAGGACTCAAGGAACCCCTCGTCTTTTTCGACGTAATGCTTCACGTTGGAACGTTAGCCGCCGTGCTTGTCGCATATCGTGATGCAATAAAGAGATTAGTGGTTGGCGGACTTTCTACACTCGGAGATAGGCAATTTTGGCGACAACCGGGTGTAACGTTCAATAGTTCGGTTGAACTGAAGTTTATAGGGTTGATATTACTCGGCTCTATTCCGACGGGTATTATCGCCATCCTGTTCAAGACAGAGTTAGAATCTTTTTTTGATGAAGTTCGTCTCGTGAGCATGATGCTAATTCTCACCGGTGTTATCCTTCAATTACCCCGGTTTCGTAGAGAGAAAGCAGATAACCCAGTCGGACAATTGAAAACGTGGCACGCGCCGCTCATCGGGATTGCACAAGGATGCGCAATTACACCCGGCATCTCCCGCTCCGGATCGACAATCTCGCTGGCTCTCTTCTTGGGAATCCCAGCAAAAATAGCTGCGGAATACTCCTTTCTGCTCTCAATTCCTGCCATACTCGGTGCGGTTGTGCTTAAAATCCGGGATGTTGGCGATCCCAGTGTCCCGCTTCATATCATGGGGACCGGAATGCTCGCTTCATTTATTGTCGGTTACATCGCGTTGCGGTTTCTATTAGTCATGCTTAACCGAGGTAAATTCTCGGTGTTCTCCTACTACTGCATCGCTTTAGGACTCACTTCGCTCTTAATTGCCTTAATCCAGTAAGTCGCGACGCACCCAAGCACTTTTCTGTTGTAGTGCTGCATTTCTGGGAGTACACCTATACTCTTTAAGATGTCGCACATTTTCTTATCGTTCTGAAGTGTGTTCCGAATCCATTTTTTTCCAGCGCATCTATAAATCAGACTGGCGAGATACATCTGCAAGGGTTTTAGTCTGAAGCGTTTGAGATAGCGAAGTGGAAATCCGAAACCGTGTCCAGAGATAGCGAGCGTCCCACCCGGTTTCAAAACCCGCGCGAGTTCAGTCAAAGCGACTCTGTCATCGGGTACGTGTGGCATGACGAGGAAGCAGGTTACGAGATCAAAAGACGCATCTGCAAAGGGGAGCGTCGGGAGTGCGGCACGTAGCAAAACGGGGGTCATAGCGGATTTTTCAATCAACTTCTCGATTTCAGAGCGTCCAACCGCCAAAAAGATCGCATCTACATCAACGCCAACAAGGAGTTCGGGAGTATCAGCGGAGAGCGCGACAAGCAGGTTTCCCGGTCCACATCCAACGTCTAACACCCTTTTGCCTTTAGCATTGATACCCAAAGCATCAAGCTGCTGTCGCGTGATGCCGCGTTCTAATTCGCGGTAAGCATTCTGGATGTAGGAGCGGTGCCATTTTGTCAATCTATTTTCCCCAGAATAAAGAATTCACCCACCTGCCAAGCCTTTGTGGGATTGTTGTGAGCTCGGCGCGGAAAAGCGTAAGTCCAGCATCATCGGTGATTGGGATAGCCTTCAGTTGATACGGTGGCGTGTCCAACGTGTTCCACCCTATATCCGTTGTGCGCGCCGAGCGGAAACCGCTTGCCTTTACAATCTCAACCTCGCGCTCGGTATAATCACCGTTCGGGTAACTGAAATGGAAACATTCGATTTCCAAAAGTCTCTCTAAATCGGCTTTGCTTTCCAGAATCTCCTGCTTACATTCCGTTTCCGGGCAGTGGGGCAGGATCGGATGGAACCGTGTATGGGGTTGAAAATCAACGCTTTCCAGCATTTCCTTCATTTCTGTCCTATTGAGTGCCTGTCTGTCTGGATACACCTTTTCAGGTTCAAAGTTAGTCATATTTTTCAGGGACGCTAACCGTTCCACATTCGACAACCTTTTCAATCTCTCTTTCTCTGCCTTAGATTGTCCGTCTATCTTAAACCAGAAATGCCGGTGTGTATCAATAATTTGGGTACACACATAGAGCGTCGGACGAACATGATATTGTTTGAAAAGCGGCAAAAGTTCGATATTGCCAACGTGCCCATCGTCCATTGTAACCACAACACTTTTTGGCGGAATCTGGGAAGTGTCCTTTCGGTGGATAGCCGCAACAAGGGTGTCCAATGAGATAACCGTGTAATGGCGTGAGAGGTAGGCGATATGTTTGGCGAAAACCGTCGGTTTCGGATTGTGATATAGGAGGATAGCAATCCGATGCCGACAAATCCACTCTCGGATAAGAAATGGCATGCCCGATAGACAGACAAAAATTGCTATCATATTTTTAATGAAATTACGCATCTATCACATTGATTCCATACAGATACCGCCCCTATGGGGCTTGATTGGCGGGAACACGCGTTTCTACATAGATATCGTCCCTAATGAAGATTAAGAATTTAATCGGGTAATTTTCTCCGATGTCCGGTACGGTTAGAAACCGCCCCTACCGGGCCTGGGGGTACATAGAATTACCCAAATATTTTATTAAACTTCATACGGGACTAAAGAGGGTTTGCGGTGCGTATACACTCACGGTAAATCTCTTTCAATTTGTGGATAGACACCTCACTACTAAACTTCTCTTGAATCGTTGCGCGGGCGTTTCTACCCAACGCACTTGCAAAATCAGAAGCAGTCAACACCCGATGCAGTGCTGTTGCTAACGTTTCTGGATCTTGTGGTGGAACCCGTATACCGTCTGTCTCAGTCTCAATCAAATCTACGATGCCACCGACATCCGAAGCAATGCAGGGCATTCCGATGCCCATCGCCTCAATCAAGGCATTTGGCGAGCTCTCGTGGAGCGAAGGGAGCACAAAAACATCTGCAGTCAAAAGCACAGAAAAGACATCCTCACAGAAACCGGGAAACGCTATCTGTTCTGAGAGTCCATATTCCGACGCGAGGGCACGGAGTTCCACTTCCAGTTCACCTTCACCGAGAAACGTGCATCGCCACGCGACATCCTGCTGGTTCAGTAAATTTAACGCCTCAATCAGATATCGATGCCCTTTTTCGGGTGCGAAGCGTCCTACACTGACGATTAACTTTTCTTGGGTATCGTCTCCGCGTTGCCGAGACCATTCCTCGGTCGGTAATTCCAATAGGTTTGGAATACTAACAATCTTTTTCTCTGGATACTGCTCGTGGAGATACCGTTGAATCTGCACTGAATTCGTCAGTAGGGTGTCAGCGGTGTTATAAATAAGTTTCTCTGTGAGCCAGAGTCGAAACTTTCCGTATCTCGCGTGGTAGTCGCCGCGTTGTGAGGCAATGAATGGAATCTTCCGCCACAACCCAAGTTTACGGGAAAGTCCACAAAGGAAATTGGAATACCATAACCAACTATGCACGATGTTCGGCTTAACAGCATTGACAATACCACCAAGTGCGAAGGCTTTTTCCAATAACTTCATGCGTCTGCCTTCGCTTCCAAGTGTGGCGACATCCTTTACGCAGGGGACCTCGGTGAGTTCTGTTACGCGTTCTCCTTCAGCACGGCTCAGTACAACACAAGCTTCATATTGCTCCGGTGGCAACCGATCTAATGTTTTGAGCAGCTGCGACTCGGCACCGTCCTTTGTCATGGAATCAATGACATAAAGAATTCGCAATTTTATTTTCCTTGCGGGGAAAATGCTCTGATTAATGCGTTGGGTTTCACTCAGTTTTTGGTGATTTTAGGTTTCTCTGCTCTCCTGAAAACACTGTGCTGCGTGCCATTTTTAGGAGACCTCCGTTCAACCCAACCTACAAGACTTCGGTATCATAATGCGTTGGGTTTCACTCAGTTTTTGGTAATTTTAGGTTTCTCTGGTCTCCTGAAAACACTGTGCTGTGTGCCATTTTTACGAGACCTCCGTTCAACCCAACCTACAAGACTTATTGACGGTTTCCGACAGCCACTCCCTACCAATACGTGTAGAGCAGAACTTCTCCGATGATGAGTTGCGCGACGAGTATACCTATGACCCAGTAGAAATCCGATATCGGACGCGCCGTGAGATGTTTCGCGACAGGGATAACGAAGAACGGTACCATGAAAATCCATATCCGCTCGACTTCCATTGTAAACAACGTCGAAAATGTGAAAAAGAGGAGGGTGATTAGGAAACCGATGATGAACGTGTCCAATTTTTCATGACGAAATATCCAAGGGAGACGCGCGCCATTACTCGTCTGTTCAGGTGACGTACTGTCTTGTTTCCACTGTTTCAGGGCAGACACAATCTCTCGGAGCCAGACCAACGTTATCGGAAATCCCACACCGATCAGGAAGGCAAATAGGTTGGCAAAGCTCAGATGGAAATAGCGGCTGATGCTTTCATAACCTGTCCCCATGCCCGCTTCATCTTTCTTGATAGCTGCCCAGAGTGCCTCAATCGGACGGAATCCGGTCAAGACGAAAAGCAATAGGTAAAATCCGATAAATCCTGAAGCCGCGAATAGTAAAACCTTCAGATACTGCCGGAACTGCTTCCGCTCCAATAAAGCAACAACACATAAAAATACACCGACAACGACCGTTGAATACGTCATGAACATTCCGAGGGCAAGCGAAAGTCCTGTTAGTAAACTGTAGAGGCGGAACTCATGCCACTTCTGGTCGGGTATGGTTTCGCGTTCCTGCGCTTTATAAAAGAGGTAGATGCTTAAAATTGGGAAAACGCTGAAGGGTCCGTCCATCGACGTACCGGTGAACATCACGAAATTGGGGGTGACGAGGAAGAGAAGAAGTGCATACCGTCCGACCTTTTCGCCGTAGAGGTACGCGCCGAGGCGATAGATGGGTATCACTGTGAGCGCAGTGAAGAGAATTGAGACTAACGATGCCGATACGAGATTGTAACCGAAGAGTCCACTGACATGCCATAAGAAAAGCACACCGCCCGGCGGATGGGTGCGCGTGTGTCCTGAAAGTGTATTAAACAGTTCCGGTTTGCTATAATCCCTAAGAAACCTGCGGATGCCGAGTTCGTCAACCCGCGGTACATCGCCATAATACTCTAACGACGTACGCATATACGGCTCCAGAAGGGTCAAGACCCGTTTCTGTTCACCATCCTCTTCATATTCGCGATAGCCGTCAATTTGGGCGACGCTAATATGAATCGCGAGGAAACAGAGGAACGCTACCCCGATTAAGCGTCGTTCAGACGCACCAGAAAGTAGGTATTTATGGCAGAGATAGAGGAAACCCGCACACACGACAATAGCCGGTAATATCCACCAACTCAAGTCGAAACTCGGTTCGGCATAAAGCGGTACAATGTGCGTTCGGAACCTCACCGCACCGAGATTGACAGAGGTCTCGCGCATGATGTAAAACAGGAATATGTGGTAGACAGAGAAAAATAGCGCGAGCAATCCAATCTGGACGGGAATTAATCGAATCGCTTTTTGGATACGCTGCTGTGAGTGATTCATCTCTCTATACGGCTTTATCGGTTTGAACTGTCTCCAACTGTTGTGCTGCTTCTAACAACGCATTCGCTAAAAATTCCGGATTCACTTCGTCTTTTCCTCGGAAGGTACGCACGCGTTCGCCACGAACCTTCAGAACGGCAAGTTCTTTACCACCCAAATGGATGCCAACCTCAGCGTTACGTGTCTCACCGGGACCGTTGACTTCACATCCCATCACCGCTACCGGGATATTAATACCGTGTTTCTCTAAAAGTTCCTCAGCGACAGCGACGATATTCTCATAATCTGCGGCAGGGTCGCCGCGCCCACAGAACGGGCAGGAAACAACGTCGAGCATGTCTTCTGCCATACCGAGTGCGCGGAGGAGTTCTTTGGCAGTCAAGACTTCTTCAACCGGATCGCCGGTAATCGAGATGCGGATGGTGTCTCCAATTCCTTCCAGCAGGAGCGTGCCGATGCCGAGCGTTGATTTGACATGCGCTCGCCGAGGCGTACCGGCTTCTGTCACACCGAGATGTAACGGATATGGGACCTTCGCTGACAACTGGCGGTTCGCTTCTATCATCCGAAGCGGATCACTCGACTTGACGGAGATCGCGATGTCTCTGAAATCGTGTTCTTCACAGATATTGACATGCCGCATCGCGCTTTCGACCAAAGCCTCCGCTGTTGGGGACGGATATTTATCCAATAAATCCTTCTCAAGCGATCCCTCATTGACACCGATACGGATCGGGATATTCGCTGCTTTCGCTGCAGATAGCACTTCAGCAATCCGTTTCTCACTACCGATGTTGCCCGGATTGATGCGAACCTTCGCTACACCTGCATCCACCGCCGCGAGTGCGTACCGGTAGTTGAAGTGGATATCCGACACTATTGGGACTGGGGAGCGTTTCACAAGCGGACCGAGTGCCTTTGCGTCCGGTGCTTCAGGGACAGCGACCCGGACAATCTGTGCGCCCGCTTCTGCACATCGTTCTACCTGTGCCAGCGTAGCATCGACATCGTGCGTCAGCGTGGTTGTCATCGTCTGGATAGAGATGGGACTGCCGCCGCCGATCGGGATATTCCCTACCATGATTTTTCGTGTAGGGCGTTTGTTGTTGAGCTGTATGAGTTCTTTCATTTTTTTGGTTGTCAGTTATCAGTTGTCAGTAATCGGTTAAGAGGTTCTTTTGTAATCCATCCAAACTTTGCTCAACACCGAAACCAAATTTGTTTTGGTTTTACATTCTTGGAACACTCCAAGAAACCGTGAATTGTTCATGAGGGTATCCTAACTGATAGCCGATAACTGACCACTGACAACTTTTAAAGCCTTGATAAATTTTTCGTTTTCTTGTTGTGTGCCGATCGTTACGCGGACTGCATCTGGATAGCCGTAGCCTGCTATCGGACGGACGATAACGCCCTTTCTCAGAAGCGCGTCGGCGACCTCTGCACCAGATTGCCCGACGTGTAACATGATGAAATTGCCTTCAGTCTTGCGATACCGAAGTCCGAGGTCATCAAAAGCATTGTAAAGGAAGGCTTTACCAATGTTGTTGTGTTCTTGGCTCTTCGCGACGTGATCGGTATCCTTTAGTGCTGCGCGTGCTGCCGCCTGCCCTATCAAACTGCAATTGAAGGGTTGGCGAACGCGATTCAATGTCTCAACTAACGCAGGCGGCGCGATTCCGTATCCGACGCGCAGCCCAGCAAGCCCATAAATTTTAGAGAACGTCCGAGTGATGACGAAGTTCCGTCCCTCCAGCACATAAGGGAGCGTTTGTGGATAGTCTGAACGTGAAACGTACTCATAATAGGCTTCGTCAAAAACAACCAGAACATTGTCGGGCACCTGCTCCATAAACGCTGCTGCCTCGTCCGCTGTGACCATCGTACCCGTAGGGTTATTCGGATTCGCGACAAAGATGACCTTCGTTTTATCGGTAATTGCTGCTGCCATGGCGGCGAGGTCGTGTGTATCCTTCTGCATGGATACGACAACTGCTGTTGCACTGCAGAGTTTTGTTACAAGACTGTAGACGACGAACGCTCCCGCCGCATAGATTACCTCATCCTCAGGTGCAATGTAAGCCTCAGCGATTAATTGCAGTACGTCATTCGATCCGTTCCCCAGAATCAGGTGCTTCTCAGAGATACCGATATGTTGCGCGAGATCCTCTTTAAGGTAGTAAGCGTTACCATCGGGATAGAGATGCACCTGCGCGGCACTCTCAGCAATCGCCTGTGTCGCTAATGGCGATGGACCCAGCGAATTTTCGTTGGATGCGAGTTTGATAATATCGGTAATGCCGAACTCGCGCTGGACCTCTTCGATCGGTTTACCACCCTGATAGGGTTGAATCGTGTCAATGCTGGGTTTCGGTTTTAGCATAGCGTTTTGTTTCTCATCTGAATGCGTCTAAATACATTTCTATTATAACATACACTCTCCTTTTTCAAAAAGGAATTTTTCATTTTTCACTTAAACGTCTGTACGCATAAAACACCCATAATTGACTTTCACACGGAAATCTGATACAATACCTTTGACTTGAAACAATAGGGGAAAAACATGAGACGATTTGGAACGCAAGGTCCCGTCAATCCTCAAGATAACTACGTCGTTGCACGGCGTGAGGAACTCGCCGATTTCATTGACCGCGTTAAACAGGGACGATATATTGTGCTGTTCGCCCCAAGGCAGACGGGTAAAACGACGTTTTTCCAAGATGCCCTCAAAGTACTTGCAGTCGAAGGGACAGACTATTTCCCAATACAACTCAATTTTGAAGAGTACGAATACATAACGCCCATAGAGTTCTACCAATCACTTTGTAGAGAAATCTGTAGAGAAATCCAGAAGGTCTTCCGAGTCCGTGGCGAGCAGATCTCTTCGGAACTCGACAATTTTTTGGTGAACGCGCAGATAACGAACCATCTCTCGATGCGTGAATTTTTTGAACAGTTCATCCTCTTCGCGGAGAATCAACGGGTCGTTCTCATTATTGACGAATTTGACGGCATTCCACGGGACGCGCTCAACGGATTCCTCCGTTCGCTTCGCCGGATATACCTCACTGGACGCGAAGGGCGCGCTCCCTATAGCGTAGGCATTGTCGGGGTTAAAAATATCACACAACTCAATTATGATCGTTCGATCTCACCATTCAACATACAAGACGAATTTACGTTGCCAAACTTCAGTATAGAACAGGTACATGAACTCCTTACCCAGTACACCGATGAAGTCGGACAGCAATTCGCGCCGAAAGTGGTTGAGAAGGTTCATAAACAGACAGCAGGACAACCCTTCCTCGTCAATAGGTTTGCACAGATTCTCACAGAGGAATTAGGTATCCCCAAAGCCGATACGATTCAGATGTCTCACTTTTCACAAGCACACGAACAACTCTTGTCGGAGAGAAACACCAACATTTCACACCTTATTACAAATGTTCGCAGAGATCCACGTTTTGAAAAGATGCTTATGCGTATCGCCTTTTATCAAGAAAACAGACGCTTCAATCTCTACGATGACATCATCAGTGAGTTAGCAACTTACGGTATCATTGGAACAGATGAAGACGGAATGTGTCAGATTCTCAATCCAATCTATTTACATCGGGTTTTGCAAGCATTCCAACCCCTGATAAATGGACTTGAGGACGAATACTTCTCCCCAGAAAGTGCTGCTGACTTTTCGGAATATATTACATCCACCGGACAACTTCAGATGCCTACTCTCATGGAAAATTTCAAAGATTTCATCGCACGCGCGGGATTCAGAATACTCCAAGTCCCCGATACACCACAAGAATTCGTCGGGCAATATCTCCTGTTTGCCTATCTCGATGAATTTGTGAAAATCGTTGGTGCCGCTATGTACTTAGAAGTTCCAACCGGTAGAGGCAGAGCCGATCTCGTCATTTCTCACTGCGGACAGACATACGTTGTTGAAACGAAAGTGTGGCGTAGTGAACGAAGCTATCAGGCAGGCAAGCAACAACTCGCAGCATATCTTCAATTAGAAAACGCAACGGAAGGCTACTATGTGGTGTTTGATTATCGCGAAAACCCAGAGCCGCGAGTGGAAACAGATACAGTTGATGATTGCACAATTCACAGTTATGTCATTCCAGTCCTCCAAGCACGTCCATCGCAAATCTCACCTGAATGATTCTGTCCAAAATATCTGATCGCTTGACAAAAAAATGGATTTCGCTAAAATAGTGCAGGATTGTAATTTTGACTATACCAATTTGCGCATGCTTAGCATACGAAAGGAAAACTCATGACACAAACACCACCAGAATCGGCAGTTGTTCTCTTTGATGGCACAGACCTCAGCAACTGGACAAGCCTCGATGGTAGCGAACCGGGTTGGGAGGTTGAAGGCGACGCGATGCTTGTCATCCCACGGACCGGCGACATAATAAGCAAAGAAACCTTTACGGATCACTTCGTCCATATCGAATTTAGGTGTCCCGATATGCCTGAAGCCAGCGGACAGGCAAAGGGCAACAGCGGCGTATTCCTCCAAGGTAGATATGAAGTTCAGGTCTTGGATTCCTATGGTATTGATGTGCCCGGGATGGGCGATTGCGGCGCAATTTACAACCAGTTCGCACCGCTCGTCAATGCCTGCAAACCGCCCCTCGAATGGCAGTCTTACGATATCACCTTCCGCGCACCGCGTTTCAACGACGCAGGCGAGATGTCCGAAGGACCCCGGATAACTGTCATTCAGAACGGTTTGGTCATCATCAATAACGCGCAGCTGGCTGGTTCAACAGGCGGGAGCGTGGGTGAGGCTGCCGAGCCTGGTCCACTCCGTCTGCAAGACCACGGCAACGATGTCAGGTATCGGAACGTCTGGGCAGTTGCACTTCCACTTGAAGGTTCGGATCAGTATTAGGGAAATAGTTTTCAGTTGTCAGTACTCAGTTTGCCTCGCAGTGAGAGTTAAGAGGTTTTGAGAGTATCCCAACTCTCTTTCTCTCACTGCACGGCAAACTGAAAGGTTTTTCGCATGAAGATTAAGAATTTAATCGGGTAATTTTCTCCGATGTCCGGTGCGGTTGGGAAACCGCACCTACCGGTTTTGGAGGAACATAGAATTATCCAAATATTTTATTAAACTTCACCAGAAAAACCGCTCTGAAAACTGACGACTATACTGACAACTGAAAGATTTTTCGCAGAAAAATCGTACTGAGAACTGACGACTGATAGAGAGGAATTTTATGGAAACTAATCAAGATCTACCTACAATTCCGAGGCGACGATTGGGAAGGACGGAATTGAGTATCCCTGTGGTTCCGTTCGGTACGCAGGGGTTCGGAAATAACTTTGGCTTCGTTTCTGATGAAGAGGCTGTCGCACTCATCAAACACTCGGTGTCAATTGGTGTGAACCATTTCGACTGTGCGCGCTGTTATGGGGATTCAATGCGGAAACTCGGTCTGGCGATGAAGGAGATTCCGCGTGAGGATGTCATCATTACGGGTCGGCTTTGCTGCCATTCCGCAGCTGAGTGGGGTGGCTATGGACAGGGTAGACCCGATTACTCCGCCGAACGCGCAATCGCTGACCTTGAAGACCAGCTCGAACTTCTCAACGTAGACTACTTCGATGGCATGCTCATCCACGACCCCGTTGAGATCGACCCAACACTTGAAAAGGGTGGTACGCTCGATGGTTTGCTCCAGTGTAAAGCACGTGGACTCGTGAATCATGTCGGATATGGCATGCGTCAGCACGATTTCCACCTCAAGGCGATGGCAACGGGTGATGTTGATCTCATCCTATGCTTCAACGATTACAACCTCGTCCGGCAGAGTGCCGCTGATGAGCTCCTCCCTGCCGCTGCTGAAGCGGACATCGGGGTTATGAACGGTTGGTCAATCCTACGCGGTATCCTCACAGGTGTCGATATCGATGCTGAGATTGAACGTGGACGTTGGAAAAAAGAAGGTGATGTTGCAGCAGCATACCCAATTTGGGAATGGTGCGTTGAAGAAGGGATAAGTTTGCTTCAACTTGCACTCCAGTTCTGTCTGAAAGAAGAGCGGATTCAAGGCAACAACATTGGGAGTCTCAATGTCGAGCAGCTTGAGGCAAATGTCCGAGCCGCCAGTACACCTTTACCTGATGAGGTATGGGAGAAATATGGGGCGCGGTTTGGATAATTAGTTGTCAGTTATCAGTTGTCAGTTGTCAGTTAAAGAGGCTATCAGCCGTCGGCAGTCAGCAAGAGAACACCGTGGCAAATGTATGTGTTACCCCATGTGCTTATCGCTATGGGGACCTCTGTCTGAAGCAGGATAACCCCCTTGTATCCCCCTTATCAAGGGGGCAGGATTCACGGATTTTCAGGATTAGAGAGACTCTGTAGTCGATGCTTGTCGTTTACAGAATTACTGAACTTTTTTAATTCATGAAATCCTGCCAACCGATTGCTGATGACTGACTGCTGACTGCCGACTGCTATCCATCAACTCACCTAAAAACTTATGCGTCACGCGCGGGAGGGGATAATCCCGTAGTGTTGCAATCTCAATCCATTTCGCGTCCCGCGGTCCATTTAGAACGACCTCACCGGCTTGGTAGTCGCATTCAAAGACATCTACAATCACCTTGAAATGGGTGTAGGCGTGTTTGACGCGGGTGAGATACCGGACGTTGGTGACAGAGAGGTTGACGATATCAGCAATGTGACGAATACAAGCGGTTTCGGCGGTTTCACCATCGGTGAGCTGTCCACCCGGAAACTCCCAAAGTCCGCCGAGCAGACCGTCCAGCTGCCGTTGTGTGATTAAGACCTCACCTGCCCTGTAGATAACCCCAACGGCGATGTGATGTTCAGGAACCGGTTTCGTCTCCCGTCGCTTCGGAAATTCGGCTTGGTAGCCTGTGTGGAACGCCTCACAAAAGGAATTCACGGGACAGACAAGACAGACTGGCGATTGTGGACGACACATCGTTGCCCCTAACTCCATCATCGCCTGATTGAAAAGTCCCGGCACGTTCCGATCCAAAAGTGCGTCTGCTTTCGTCTGAAACACCTTCGCTGACTTCGCGTCGTTGATCGGTGCGTCCACCAGAAACAGGCGCGCCAGCACGCGTTTGATGTTCCCGTCTACCGCCGCGTATGGCGCGTCAAAAGCGATGCTTTGCACCGCCGCTGCACTATAATCGCCGACACCGGGCAACTTCCGAAAGGTTGCATAGTCCTGTGGGACCTTCCCATCCAGTTCGTTGACAATCACCTGCGCTGCCTTGTGGAGATTCCGTGCCCTCGCATAATACCCCAAGCCTTCCCATACCTTCAGTACATCTTGTAGCGGCGCGACTGCCAAACGCTGCACATCTGGAAAACGTTCGATGAATCTCTCATAGTATCCGACAACCTTCTTGACCTGTGTCTGTTGGAGCATCACCTCGGAGACCCAAATCCGGTAGGGATCGTCCGTGTTCCGCCACGGCATGTCGCGCTGGTATTTCTTGAACCACGCTACGAGCGCGTCTCGGAAATCTTGGTAGTGTTCGGGTAAGGGTTTTTTGTGCATATTTATTCGCCTGAATCGTTGCTTGTCTGAAGCAGGATTTTCAGGATTCAAAGATTTTCAGGATTAGAATGTCTGTGTCTTTTAGACATCTGGTAAAACATCTGGTAAGAAATGAACTCATCTTAGAGGTTTGCCCCAATTCATCTTTCTGACAACTGACAACTGATAACTGGTAACTGACAACTATTCCACATCCATGGCAATCCGGAAGCCGACGCTGTGAATCGCCTGTATCGGTTCATACGCTGCACGGTTGGCGCAGCGTGCGGCGAACTCGCCTCGTGCGATCCATGAACCGCCACGAATGACCTTCCGTCTACCTTCACTCGCGCCGATCGGATTCTCGGCAGGCGAGTATTTATATGTCTCCATGTGGAACCAGTCGGAACACCAATCGTAGGCGTTGCCTGCCATATCGTAGCACCCGTAAGGACTCACACCGGACGGATAACTCCCGACAGGTAGCAGCTGCTTGTTTCCTGATTCCGATGTGTTTGCCTTGCTTGCATCCCATATATCTCCCCAGGGATACTCGCGCGCATCAGTGCCGCGTGCGGCTTTTTCCCACTCCGCCTCCGTCGGCAAGCGATATTCGGCGTTTTCAAGTGAACCGAGCCACTCCAAAAAATGCGTCGCATCGTTCCAACTCACACCGACGACCGGGAAATCGGGCGCGTTGAGATGTTCTTCTGTCCAGAACAGCGGCTGTGGATGTCCCGTTGCCTCTACAAATCGGGCGTACTGCGCGTTCGTGACCTGATACGTGCCGATGGCGTAAGCATCGAGTTGGACACTGCGTTGGGGTTCTTCTGGATCGGTCTTCCGCATTCCGGTCGGAATCGTTCCCATCGTGAACTCACCAGCGGGGATATGGATTAGCGGGTAATCAAGCGTTTCGATGTGCATGTAGGCGTGTTCGTCCTCCGATACAGCGTTACAATAACAATGTTAGTATAGCACATCACTAACTTCCGTTTCAATTTCTTCTGTAGGCGCGAGCTCTGGTCGCGATACGCATTGACGACTGAATACTTATGATTGAAAACTGAACACCTAATGAAATATCTTTGATTTTTCGCTAAACTTATGATATACTTTGGAATATATGTCCTGTCCCTTACACATAAAAATAAATAACAGGAGTAAACGATGAGGAAAGAAGTTTCTGCAACGGAATTACATAGGAAGCTCGGTGAATTACTTGATGGGGTCCACCGCAATGGAGACCGACTGATAGTCAAGCGTGCCAACAAACCATTCGCCGCTATTGTCCCAATTGAAGCCTACGAAGAGATGCTTCAACGGCGTGAGAAACACTTCTCAGTGTTGGATAGAATATGGGAGAAAGTGCCAACGGTAAGCGAAAAAGAAGCACAGACAGATATTGAACTGGCAATTGCTGAGGGACGCTTGGCGAAAACACGTAACTTGTAGGAGTGATCTCCCGATCGCGACATATCACTCCCCTTATATCCACTAATGAAATCTCTAGCCTCATTTCGTAAAAAATCTGTTGCTTTTTTCGACTATTTATCGTATAATAAGTAATATGGAGAATTCTCTCATCGCCGAACCCACAAACCTTCTGTATTTGACGAAACCCTCTTTTTCGGGACACCAGACGTTTCCTTTTCGGTACACATGGTTGAAGAAGGGCGTTGATGCAGTGACGGATCGGTACACATGGTTGAAGAAGGGCGTTGATGCAGTGACGGGTCTGGATAATGCAAACGTTTTTACAGACGATGATGCACCAGTTACTTTAGGAGTTGGTAAAAACATGGTGCGTTCCATTCAGCATTGGTGTTTAACTGCTGATCTTATCGAAAAAATAGAAGACGGTTCTGCTCTTCACGGTGGATTTAAGCCATCCAAGTTTGGTACAGCAATTTTCAATGATAAAGACGGATTTGACCCTTACCTCGAAAATCCATCTACTTTGTGGTGGATCCATTGGAAAATTGCAACAAATAAAGATCAAGCAGCTACGTGGTCTTGGGCTTTTAATTTCCTCAATTATCCAGAGTTCACAAGAAAATCCTTAACTAAGGACCTTATCTATTGGATAAAACAGCAAAAAAACATAAGAAAACAGCTTTCTGAAAATACAATCCAAAAGGATGTCAACTGCTTTTTGCGAACGTATTGTCTTTCACACTCATCAGAAACTGCAATTATTGAGGACACATTTGATTGCCCATTGGTCGAATTAGACTTAATTCGCGAAGTGCAGGTTGAACAAGGCGAAAACAGGTATCAATTCAATTTGGGGCCAAAATCATCGTTGACAGATTCAATGCTTGCTCTAACTATAACCGAATTCTGGAATGATCGTTTTCCAAACGCGAACACACTTTCTTTTTCAAAAGTCATGTATTCAAAATTAAGTCCTGGTCAAGTTTTCAAACTTGATGAGAATACACTAGTAATGTCCCTTGAAAAACTTGAGGCAATAACTGATGGTAATATGACTTATGATGATACTGCAGGATTAAAGCAGATTTCCCGACACAAAAAATTAGATATGCTAGAACTTTTGAAAGGTGTTTATGAGTAAAGTACTATCTGACATTTTTCACGTTAAAGGGCGTTTCCGACGCTCAGTTCACCTGGAACGGGATTTCTATACCGATGAAAATCTTTTGGAAGGGTATGTTGTAACAGTAACAGCACTTGAAATGTTAGAACGTGTCGTTTCAACTTTAGAAAACGGAGAGGCATCGAAAGCGTGGTCTCTCACTGGACCTTACGGATCTGGAAAATCAGCTTTCGCACTCTTCACTGCAAACCTGATCGGGAGTTCCGCTTCCCCGATAAAGGGACAAGCATTAAAACTACTTGAACAACGCAATCCGCTCTTACATAAACGATTCGCTAACATAAAGGGTAACAAACAGTCTTCTTTTGAGTTCTGTCCTATTCTTATTTCTGGAGAACGTGCCCCAATCTCGCTTGCTCTGTTACGTGGTTTGCAACGGGGTCTTACCTCTTTCAATGGAATATCAGAAACAAAACCCCCACTTCCGACAATTAAGAAATGTTTGGAAGCAGCAGGAAAAGGAACTCTCCCCAACTCCTCTGAAATTGTAAAACTCTTTGAATCAGCAATGCGCCAAATTGAGGAACATGAAGGCACCGGACTATTGCTCGTGATTGATGAGTTTGGGAAGTTTCTTGAGTATGCTTCTCAATATCCGGCACAAGGAGATATACATGTTCTACAAGAACTTGCCCAATTTGCTGAGAGAAGTGGAAAAACGCCGTTATTTTTACTCACTATCCTTCATCAAGCGTTTGAAATGTACGGACAACGTACCGCAAAATTACAACGTGAGGAATGGGCAAAGATCCAAGGGCGATTTGAAGATGTTCCGTTTACTGAACCTACAGAGCAGTTACTCCGCTTAGTTGGCAAAGCACTTGAGAAGTCTTCAGAAATTACCTGCGAAGATAATTTTAACAATGTAACTGAATTAGGGCTTAAACTTCACCAACTTGACGATACCGAATTTATCCAACTCTTGGAAAGTTGTCTTCCGCTTCATCCTACAGTGGCACTCCTTATTGGACCACTCTTTCGACGATTCGCACAGAACGAACGTTCCCTTTTCACTTTTCTGAGTTCAAGTGAACCGTACGGCTTACAACACTTCCTTTCAAACAAACATTATGATGGCAACCGGCTACCAATGTATAGACTTGCAAACCTGTACGATTACCTTAACATCACGCAAGGTAATAAACTCTATACCTCTGGGACCGGTAAGAAATGGGCTGAAATTGAACACGCTATTAATCGGTTACCGGATCCTACTGAAATAACGGTTAAACTGATTAAAACTATTGGACTACTCGGTATCACCGGAGAGGCAATCAACAGTTTAAAAGCGTCAGAAAAATTACTTTATTATGCTCTTGACGATAATTCAGAAACCTTCGCAAAAGACTTTGATTCTGCAATCACCGAGTTAAAAAAACATTCGATTATTACCTATCGTAGTTATAACAATACCTTTTCAATATGGGAAGGGAGTGACATTGACATCGAAGCAAAACTCCTTGAAGCTGAAACACATGTTAACACAACGGGAGCATTTGCTACAAATCTATCGCACTACCTACCCAAACGTTCCTTGGTAGCACGGCGACATCTATTTGATAAAGGCACTTTACGGTACTTTACTGTCCGTTACACCGATCTTGAGAACTTTGATGCGGATTTGAGAGAATTGTTTGAAGATGCAGATGGCCTCGTACTTTACGCATTACCTATAAGTGAATCTGAATCGGAACAGTTACGTAAAAAAGCAAAAAAAGTAAACCGAGAAGAAATCTTGATTGCAATTCCTAACTCTATTGGTTCTCTGCAAGAGGCAGCTTTTGAGGTAGCAAAATTACGATGGGTTCAACAAAATACATCCGAATTACAGAGGAATCAGGTCGCAAGACGTGAACTATCAGCAAGACTTATAGAAGCAGAAGAAGATGTTTCGAGACAATTAAAAGCAATTTTTGACGAAAACAACGAGAACACTTGCTGCTGGTACCATAAAGGACAACAAAGGAAAAATATTTCAACCCATAGTGCCAGAAACGTGTACTTGTCAAAAATCTGCGACCAAGTTTACAAAAAAACACCAATTCTTCGGAATGAACTCATCAATCGACAGAAAATCTCTGGCACAATAACAGCAGCAAGACGGGAATTAATTCAGGCCATGCTTGAAAAGGGTGACCAAGAAAACCTTGGTATCACCGGTTATCCACCTGCAATGAGCATTTACGGTTCACTCTTATTGAATTCAGGAATACATCGCCGTAAGTATGGTAAATGGGAATTCCATCGCCCTACCAAAGAACACGATAAGAATAAAATAATGCCCACATGGAATAAAATTGAGGAATTTCTTACCGAGTGCGAAAATGAGCGACAACCTATTACAGAACTCTATAAAAGACTGATGGCAAAGCCTTATGGGATCCGAAGGGGTCCACTTCCAATTCTGTTGTGTGCTGCGATACTCTGTTACAGAACAGAAGTAGCACTCTATGAAAACGATTCCTTTGTACCTGATTTGTCGATGCCAGTTTTTGAACGGCTGCTGAAAGTGCCACAACAATTTGAACTGAAAAGGTTTCGGATGACAGAGCACCGGACAGATATTTTGGCACAATACTTAGATGCTCTTGATCAAAAAGTAAATATGGATACTCCAAATCTATTAACAGTAGCTACACAACTTATGCTCTTTGTTGCCAGACTTCCCAAGTACACTTTGATGACTCAATTTCTGAGTGAGAATGCAAAAAACCTGCGGGCTGTCGTTTCACAAGCTCGCGAACCTGATACATTGCTTTTTCATGATTTACCTAAAGTCATCGGGTATCTCCCTTTCAGTGCAGAAACAAATGCTAACTCAATAGAGACAGACCAATTCTTCAAAGAATTGCGGAACGCATTAGATGAACTAGAACAGACTTATCCGTCCCTGCTAAATTTTGTTGAGCAACAGCTAGCATCTAATTTCTCTTTAGAAGATAAAGGTGAACAACTCCAAAGAAAATTAATCAATAGAGCTGAACCCTTAGAGGAAGTTACAAGAAGCACACAACTCACAGGATTTTTAACGCGGATTTGCGATAGTGAACTTGATTTAGATAATTGGCTTGAAGCAATTGCAACTTCCGTAGTCACCAAACCACCTGCATCTTGGATAGACACAGATAAAGAACGTTTTGAGATTAACCTTTCTGAACTCATAAGAAAATTCCGGCATTTTGAAGTGGTATCCTATGAAAAACAGAAATATCCTGAATTACCAGGAAATAAAACAGTTCGGATAGGGACTACTAAACCAAATATCCCTGAAAAGGAACAGGTTGTCACCTTGTTTCCAACAGATGAAAAACAAGCTAATCAAATGTTAAAAGAAATTCAACTTTTCATTGAAAATCTTGATAAGGATAAAAAATCTAAACTCCTCCTCTGGGTTTTAGCAGAAATTGTAGAAAAAGAGATGCAACGGCAAGAGGAATACGAAAATAAAATTTAGTTTTACTTTTTGTTTCTATCTTGTTAAAATTGATTTAAGATAACAGTTCTCGATTAAAGGCTTTTATAGGAGGAATCATGGCACAAAAAACACGTCATCTGCTTGGACTTTCGGGTGGCAAAGACAGCTCAGCACTTGCCGTTTACATGCGGAATAAGGTGCCAGAGATGGAATACTTTTTCACTGATACCGGAAAAGAACTGCCCGAGACCTATGAGTATTTGGAGCGATTAGAGGCATTCCTCGGCAAACCGATTGTTCGCCTCAACGTTGAACGCGATTTCGATCATTGGCTAACACTACACGGGGGTTTGCTGCCATCGTCCCAGATCCGCTGGTGCACCGTCAAACTCAAAATAAGACCTTTTGAGGAATACGTCGGGAAAGATAAAGCGTATCACTACATTGCTATCCGTGCTGACGAAGATCGTGTCGGTTATAAACCACTGAAAACGACCTCTCTCCGAAATATAATCCCAAAATATCCATTCAAAGAGGATGGCAAAACTAAAGAGGACATTTACCGGATCCTTGAGGATAAGGGCCCCGGTTTGCCCGACTATTATAAGTGGCGGACACGTTCCGGGTGCTATTTCTGTTTCTTCCAACGCAAATCCGAATGGATAGGACTCTTAGAGCAACATCCGGAATTATTTGAACTTGCCCAAGAGTATGAGAAATTCAATACAGAGACAGGCGAACGGTTCACGTGGAGTCAAGGAGAAAGTTTGGAGGAGTTGTCAAAACCTGAACGGATAGCACAGATTAAGGCAAACACCGAAAAAGCAATGGCATCCCAGAAAACGGCAAAACCGAATCGTCGTCTAATAGAAATCCTCACTGATGTTCACGATGACGAGGATGATGAGGAACCTTGTCTAATTTGTCATAAATGATACAATTGAAATGGAGTTCATAACATGGAGTACTACAATTTACTAAACCCCTCGGATTTTCCGGATTTTGGTGAACTTTATCGCCACCAACTTAAACAGACAATTAGTGCTTATAACCCGACGCAAATTGTTTTAGGAGAAGTTCTCCAGAATGCCATTGATGCTATCGTTGAAGCAGATGGTACTTCTCACGAAATCACAATTAATCTTGACTTAGATAATAGGTCTGTCAAAGTTACTGATACTGGTATTGGTTTTCCGAACGATCCAAAACTCCTATTTCTGGGAGGTGGAACAAAACGCGACGGCGACCCGCGCCTTTTTGGGTTTGTAGGAGTAGGAATAAAAGTTGTATTGTTCTCTTCCAAAAAATTTAGCATCCGAGGACATTCAAGTGATGGGGCATTTTGTTATGAAATATCAGATGCTTACCAATTTGATAAAGACTCATCTCCGAATCTACAAGTGCCTAGGCGGCAATTCCGTACCGATTCATCTCCACTAAAAAAGGGAACAGAAGTTTATTATCAATTTCCCAAACAGATGGCGCAAGATCGTGTTGAGCAATTCATGCAAAACATGCACACTCAGTGTTTACCTCAAGGTAATGATACAGGATTTGGCAAGACTTTAAAATCGGCAGTAGACAGAGGCTTTTATGAAAATCGATTTTCAGGATTAATGGAGGCTTTTCTTCGTCGCCACACCTATGCCGGAGACGTTTTAAATTACCTTGGAAGAAAAAAAGAATTAACTGATGCTACTATCAAAATAAACGTCACCTGCTCTGACCCGTATGATGCTTTTGGGGCTGAAATCGGAGAACTTTTCGATGGGAAAACAAAATTTGACTTCAAAATTAGTCCTGAATATCTCCTTGTCTCAGATAACCTTAATTGGGTTCCACAGCAAAATCGCCCGGGTTTATACCATGAAGCATTGGGACGTGGAGGAATGAATCTTACCCGGACCTGGAAAGGATTTAATTTTTGTAGCTACTTTGATACAGAAGATTACGAAAAACTTCTCACCAATAAAGATGGAGAATTACCCAAAACAGTAAAAGAGTCAATCAAGGAGTACAGAGAAAAATTGTTTCCGAGAATTAACGGAATTCTCCTCACTATTGGTCATATTCCCTTGTTTGAAGAATTCCTTCCGGGTGGAAGTCAACGTGTGATTTCGGTAAATGGAGTAGCTACGACACACGCTATAGATCTCACTCGAGGGCGTAATCAGGCGTATGTCCGTTGCTTCGATTTAGTTATTGATATGAACGCACAACTTAACTATGGGAAATCACACTTGACTGATACCCATCTGGTTAACCGTATCCGACGATTTGTGAACGATGCTTATGCCACCACGATTCAAACGGCTGCAGCTAATTGGGTTGGGAGAATAACACCTCCAGATCCTGAAGAGCAACATGACTTCTTTTTACGACGTGAAAGTCTTGGCATCCCAGAACTTGCTGTCAAAACAGTCCCCAGGGATGAGAATGATGTTATTGCCCTCTTTTTTGAGTTGCTCGGTAGAGAATATCTCACAGGTTACCAGAGTTTTGGGTTATCACAGATGGATCCGTATGATGGACGATTCCTCATAAGACGCAAAGGAGATAAAAATCCTCCTCTAGTCCCAGCAGATGACAGGCAACTTCAAGCGATTGAATTTAAAGTTACTGCCTCCTCCTTGATTCGAGATTTAGAACGGGAGGCTAAGGATCCTCGTGAACTAAAATTGGTGATTGCATGGGATGAAGGTATTTCAAATTCTGATCAGTTTGGGTTCGCTGCAATAGAGCACAGTATGTATCATGAAGATCTGGTCTATCCTGGAGCAACTCGTTACCTCCAAAACACGAAGTCAGGTGCCCAGATTCAGGTTTTACTGTTGAAATCAGTAATAGACGGTATCAAAGAAAACAAAGAGCGTGATGAATGATAAGTACGAAACAACTTTTCAACGAATTTTACTTCGCTCAAACCGAGAATGATATTGATGAAGTTGTCAACGCTCATCCTAATATTTTCATTGATGAAAATTGGTATCCCCTCGGCGGAGATGAAAACTATTTCGGTGTCATCGAAAACCAACAGTCTGCCCCTATAGCCGCGTTAATTGAGAAAATCACAAATTCAATTGATGCTGTTTTAATGAAAAAGTGTTTAGAAGCAGGTATTGATCCTAAATCCAACCAAGCTCCGCGATCCATGGATGAAGCGAGAATAAATTTCTTTCCAAACCACAGAAATTGGGATCTGCCAAAATTCAGAAACCAGCAAGCCGAGAGCATCCAAATCCTTGCCGATGGACCGCGGGGCAAAACTTCTCTAATTATTTATGATGATGGCGAAGGACAACATCCTGAAGAATTTGAAAACACCTTCCTGTCTCTATTGCGAGGAAATAAGAACGAAATCCACTTTGTTCAAGGCAAATACAATATGGGTGGTAGCGGTGCTATTGTTTTCTGCGGCAAAAAACGGTACCAGTTAATCGGCTCAAAGCGTTACGATAACACAGGAGAGTTCGGTTTCACGTTGATTAGAGAGCATCCACTGAGTAAAGCAGAAGAAGGAACGAAAAAGAATACATGGTACGAATACCTGAAAATTGATGGAAAAATCCCAGCCTTCCAAACAAATCAACAAGATTTGGGATTGTATAAGAGGCCTTTCACAACCGGAACCATTATCAAACTCTATTCTTACCATCTTGCCGGGATTTCAGATATTTCAAGGGATTTGAACTTAAGCATCAACGAATACCTATTTGAACCTGTCTTGCCAGTCTACACGATTGAAAAAGAGGAACGCTATCCTGAGAGTTCTTTGCGAAGGGGTTTATACGGACTAAAACGCAGATTAGAGCAGGAAGATAACAAATACGTTGAAGAGTCTTTTTCCGAAGAATTTGACGACGCGCTTTTTGGAAAGATGAAGGTGACATGTTACGTTTTCAGAACCAAAATTGATGACAGATCTGTCAAAGAGACGAAGGAGACAATCCGCAGAGAATTTTTCAAAAATAATATGTCCGTGCTATTTTCGGTTAACGGACAAGTTCATGGACACTACACATCAGAATTTATAACTCGTTCTCTAAAATTGAACATACTTAAAGAATATCTCCTTATCCACATTGATTGCACAAACATGAACTACGATTTCCGTAAAGAATTGTTTATGGCTTCTCGGGACCGATTAAAGGGAGGCGAGGAAACTCGTGCCTTGCGAAACTTCTTGGCAGAAAAGCTTATAAAAGACGGTCGCTTGGTGGAAATTCAGAAACGACGGAAAGACTCAATAGCAGTAGAAAGTGAGGATGCGAAAGACTTGCTTAAATCTTTCGCACAGAATTTCTCACGAAATGAAGAACTTTTGAAGTTGTTGGAGCAAACTTTAAATTTAGACTTACCTCCTAAAGGCAATGAAAAAAGAAACACCAACGGCTCAAGTAAGAAAAAACAGCGTAAAAAGGAAGAGAAACCCTTTAATCCACAACGATTTCCAGCACTTTTCAAACGCCGTGTGCAAGAAAAAAAAGATAAGGAAGTAGTGACAATACCGTTTGGAGGCGAGAAAACGATTTTCTTTGACACCGACGTTGAAAACAATTATTTTGACCGCATAGAAGAACCTGGAGAGTTGAAAATTGCCATTCTTGACTTTAAAACGAATGAAACAGAAGGTGGAAATGCTCCGGGCACAGTTGATCAGATTGATGATGTATTTAATGTCGGGAAAAGCAGTCCTCAGAATGGAACAATCAAGATTCACCTCAATCCTAAAAAAGAAGTAAGCGTTGGAGATGAAGCAAAAATTAAGGTTAGTTTAGGATCTCCAACAGGGGAATTTGAGGAAATATTCTGGGTAAAGGTAAGTGAACCAAAAGCATCTCCGCAGCCATCGCCAAGACCTAAAAAAAAGGAAACCCCGAGCTTAGGGTTACCTGATTTGAAATTCGCTTACAAGGAAGAGAGACCGGAAAGAAACGGCGAATTAACTTGGGAGCAAGTGGCATTAGCAACAGGCGAGGAAATGGACCACGCTACTGTGATGTATCCTATGGTAAATGGTGAGAAGTTAGAGAGAGTTTACATCAACATGGATAGTACTGTTTTGAAGAATTCCAAAGCGAGAACCAGAAATGCTAATCAGGAACAGTTAGAGACAGCTAATAAGAAGTACATCGCTTCTGTATATTCTCACACACTGTTTTTGTACTCAATTACAAAGGCACATAAATATGAGATTGTGCAAGAAGAAAATGGTACGGATTCCGGTGTTGAATTGGGTACTTACCTCAAAGACCTATTTGACAGTTATTACGCAGAATTTCTTCTGAACTTCGGTTTTGATGAAATCATACAATTGATAGGGGATTAATTTCCTAAATATAGGCACCATCTTCTGACAGACAAGATAAGCATCGAAACCCTGACAACACCTACACATTTTCAGATACTATTATAAATACCCCACCTAAGAACTGAATATCCAATTCTCAGTTGACACCCTTCCACCAGATATGCTATTATTTCCATACGCTCGGAAACTACCAATCTCTTAAGGGAAAATCTCTTGACTATGAGAGAGCAACGCACGCTTTTTGATTTGACACAAGATGGTCTGGTCATCGGTGAAAAGATTCAGCGTATCTATCCCGAATTCGATGTGTCTGCGTTTGTTGCGGATGTCCGGACGGAGATGGAGGGGCAGACGATCTATAACGTGACGAATGCTATCGGACGCGTCCTGCGCCAGTATCTACCGCAGGATTACTCGGATGCGCTCGCTCTCTTGATGGATTTCGTTGAGACTGAGGCTCCACCGGAACCGGCTCGACATCCCACTGCCGAAACTGAGACGAGTCTGAGACCGATTGGCCATTTTATCAGTCTCTATGGGTTAGCAGATTTTGAGGCATCTCTGGACGCTTTTTGTGAACTCTCAAAACATCGGTGTACCCGTGGTGGGGAGATTCGGGAATTTATCATCAAGGACGCGGATCGGTGTTTTGAACGTTTCGGTGAATGGGTTTCGGACGAAAACGCCAATCTCCGTCTGTTTGTGGCAGCGTCGCTTTGTATGCGTGGCACTTGGCAGAAATGGCTGCGCCCGTTTATTGAGGACCCACAACCGATTCTGGCATTTCTGGAGATACTCAAAGACGATCCGGATGCGCGGGTTCGGGAACAGGTCGCGACAGATATGCGCGATATTGTTAAGGAGTATCCAGAGGTGGGGTATGCCACGCTGGAGCGGTGGAGTCAGGACGGTAAATCGGAAACGCAGAAGATTCTCAAGCAGGCACTCAAGTATCAAGTGAAGATTGGGGACAAACGCGCTTTTAAACTCCTCGGTCTGGGCGCGGTGCCGAAGTTAGGCAAGGCAGACATCACACTCACCGAGCTGCAATCCGAATATCTGGTGCTTCCTATCAACGAGGCGTTTCGTTTTTCGTTCAGCCTGCAGAGCGAATCTGACGCGGATCAGACGATCCTGACCTATTACGTTGTTGCTTATAAACGTCCATCAGGTCATATCACGCGCAAACGTTATCGGCTCAGTCAACGGAAGTTGAAACCGAGGCAGCGTGTCGCGTACGAAAAATCTCTGTTTCCGTTGCCGTCGCTGAAGCAGTATGATGAGGGCAAAGCGTGTCTTGGGTGGCACCGCTTTGAATTGGAGGTCAACGGCGATGTGCTTGGCGGTTTTGATTTTGAGGGGACCGCACCGAAAGATCGGAAAACCTTTTGAACCATAGGTGTCAATTTAGGAATTTTTCACACTATTTTGTAGGGCTCCACAAATGCCGCCCCTACGGGGCTTGGCTCGTTTGGTTTTAACGCTGCTACACAGATGTCGTCCCTACGGGACTAAAGAGGGATTCTGGCGTGTTCAAAGTTTATGGCTAAAACCCGGCGCAGTTGGAAACAGCACCTACCGGGCCTGGGACTAAAGAGGCGAGGTTACAAACCTCGCCAGTGGGGGTGGAAGCTTTACAACAAAAGCCCCACCGTAACTAAATCTATCATCGGGGAATTGGACGCAAAGATGACCACTAACGGAATCTTTTTTGACTTATACGGGACACTCTTGGTGTACGGAAATATGGATGTCGCATGGTCTGATTGGCTAAACGAATTTCATAAACGACTCGGATTGCAGGGGTTGACGTGTTCAATAGAATCGTTTGCGAAAACGTGCGATCAGTTTTTTGGTAAAAGCGAACCGACACCGCGACAACAGAATATGACGGTGTTTGAACAACGTATCCAAAACCTCTGTTTGGATTTAGATCTGACTCTAACCTCTGAAGATATAACAGAGATCGCAAACAAAATTGCCGGTGCTTGGCAAAAACATATAGTGCTGGATTCTGAAGCATTAGATGTACTGCAAATACTACATCGCTCTAAAAAACTCGCGCTCATTTCCAATTTCGATCATCCACCGCACGTTCATTCTGTTCTCAGCAACCTCGGTCTGACGGATTTTTTTGACTCGGTTGTTATCTCGGGTGAAGTGGGTGTCAAGAAGCCGGATCCACGCATATTTGACTCGGCTTTTGCGGAGACGGGAATGAAGCCTGAAGAGGTCGTTTATGTTGGGGATACGGAAGACGATACAGTGGCGGCTCGTGCTGCGGGTATTGTGCCGATAGTGATACAACGGGAAAATGAGGGCAATGCGTTTGATTTTAGCGTCAATAAAGAGGGTTTGGAGGGAAAAGAATTCGCGCTTGGTGTGAGGACAATAACTAAATTATCGGAGCTTACAACAGAGTTTGTTTGAATGTTATTAGGGATTTTTGGCAGCGTTTTATAGTGGATGTGATAAACATGCTGAAGCAATCCGCAGAAACACCCAAGCAAAATCCCTTACAAGGCTTGCAGCTTGGGATGTAATAAACATGCCGCCCTTACAGGGCTTGGGGTTTTTTGGTCCACACGCTGCTATAGACATTCCGTCCTTACAGGACTGAAGAAGGCGATTAGGGTATACACGGTTTCTACCTAAGATCCGATGCGGTTAGGAAACCGCACCATAGGTGTCAATTTAGCGATTTTTCACGTCATTTTGTAGCACGGTGTCTTCAAATGCTGCAGAAACACCCTATCAAAAACCCCCTACGGGGCTTTATCAAGGGTGCGACCGTTTTTCTACACAGATACCATCCCTACGGGATTCAAGAGGGGTTTGAAACCTTCAAGGTTTTCGCGTAGAATCCGGCGCAGTTAGAAACAGCGCCTACCAGATATGGGACTGCAGCGGTTGTTTTTTCTAAAATTGACAGTTATGATGCGGTTAGGAAACCGCACCTACCGGGCCTGAGGACCGAGGATGTGTTTTTCTTGAGTTGACACCTATGATGCTATCCATATAAGAAGCCTCTTGGCTGATGGCTGATTGCCGACAGCCGAAATGAAAGGAGTCTTTAGACATGACAGGTGAAGAGAAATTCAAAGTGGACCTTGAGGGGTATCTCGTTATAAAGAATGTCTTGACCGATGACGAGGTCGCTGAGATGAACGAGATTATTGATAATGGGGATCGTCAAGGACCGCCGAGTCTTTGGGGTGAACCGTTTAAGCGGCTCATTGATCATCCGAAAATTTTGCCGTATCTTATTGATTTGTTGGGTGCGCATGTCCGACTCGACCACGATTACGCCCTTTTCATGGAAAAAGGACAAGGGCGCGGTGGATTACACGGCGGTGAGGATGGCGGACGCGCCGGTGGACACGTCGGTGATCACTGGTATAAGTATCGGGACGGACATATACGGAATGGGTTGTCGGTGATGACGTATAATCTGGCGGATGCGCCAGCAGGTGCCGGTGGGTTTGCTTGTATCCCAGCGAGCCATAAGAGTAATTTCGCACCGGAAATTCCGTCAGAGGTTCGGCGATTTGAGCGTCCTGCACACTATGTCGTTCAACCGCCCGTTGAGGCGGGAGATGTACTGTTTTTCACGGAGGCACTCATTCACGGGACGATGCCGTGGACAGCGGAACATGAACGGCGGTCGCTGCTTTATAAATACAGTCCGGGACATTCCGCGTGGTCGGGGAACTATTACGACATCAGTAAATATGAGGGGTTGACGGAACAGCAGAAACGGATGCTGATGCCGCCGTCTATCGGTAGACGACCGTCAGTTGTTGATTCGGAATGAGAAATTCGGTAATGTGTGGTGTTAATTGTCTGAATCACGGATTACACGGATTACGCGGATGACGCGGATTATAGATTTCTTGATTGAAAGGTATCTTTTATGGAATTACCGAACTATTTATTTAAACTTCATGAAACCGCACCTACCGTTGGTATATAAAACTATAGTAGATTTTAGAATTATTTAGACATTCTAAAGAGGCGAGGTTCCAAACCTCGCCAGCAGTGGTGGGAGTTCGTTAGCGAAGGGCTGCGTAAGTCCTAACTATAAAAGGATTATCTATTATGACAGGTGAAGAAAAATTTCAGGTTGACCTTGAAGGGTATCTCGTCATAAAGAACGTTTTGACCGATGACGAAATTGCTGAGATGAACGAGATTATTGATAACGGAGAGCGTCAGGGACCGCCGAGTCTCTGGGGAGAACCGTTTAAGCGGCTCATTGATCATCCGAAAATTTTGCCGTATCTCATTGACTTGTTGGGTCCATACGTCCGACTTGACCATGACTATGCCATTTTCATGGAAAAAGGTCAAAGTGGTGGCAGATTGCACGGTGGCGAAGATGGTGGTGGTCCCGGCGGTCCCGAAGCGGATCACTGGTACAAATATCGCGACGGTATCATGCGGAACGGGTTATGTGTGATGACCTACAATCTGGCAGATGCTCCCGAAGGTGCGGGTGGATTTGCTTGTATTCCGGGCAGCCATAAGAGCAATTTCTTGCGAGAAATCCCATCGGAAGTGCGGCACTTTGAACGTCCAACGCACTATGTCGTTCAACCGGCTCTGGCAGCAGGCGACGTGCTATTCTTCACGGAAGCCCTCATTCATGGAACGATGCCGTGGGCAGCAGGTCATCAACGCCGGTCGTTGCTCTATAAGTACAGTCCGGGACACTCCTCATGGTCGGGGAACTACTATGACATTAGCAAATACGGCGAACTGAGCGAACAGCAGAAGCGGATGTTGTTGCCACCTTCTATTGGCAGTCGTCCGCGCGTTGTTGATCCAGATTGAGAAATCCGGTGCGGTTGGGAAACCGCCCCTACCGGGTCTGGGACAGAGAAGGAAAGTGTAAATGGCAAAGGTTCAACTTACTGGAAATCAGAGCGATTTTCTTAAAATCGTTGTTGCGGCGGCAGGGCGCGGGGAGCTTGATACTGTTCGCCAACTACTTGATGATAATCCCGCTTGGATTCATACCGTCGGTTCACATGGTCGGACGATGTTGTGGGAGGCGGCATATCGTGGGAAATTGGAGATGGTTCAATTTCTGCTTGAACGGGGTGCCGATATAGATCTGCCCGGTTGCTATCACATCCAGCATCGCCTTGAGATAACGCCTTACTGTGTGGCGCGGTATGAGGGACGCGACCTCGTGGCAGACTATCTGCTTCAGCAGGGCGCGACAATTGACATCCACACCGCCGCCTATCTCGGAGACTACGATGCAGTCTACTCACATCTCGATAACGATCCACGTCTTATTAACAAAGGATACCTGCAGGCGGTCATGCTACCCGCAGGGCAACCCCACAGCTTTGAACACAGAGAAGCGGCGTGGGCAACACCGCTCTGTTATGCCATCAGGGGCGGAGTTCCGGCAATCGTTGAACTGCTTATCTCACGCGGTGCGACCATTGAGCCATATAGCGAACGTTTTCTGGATTATGCGGTCTCAGGGAATCGGATAGAGATTACCACGTTGTTACTCGAAAATGGGGCAGATCCGAACGAAGCCCCACGTATTTTGGATGACGGTTCCGAAATGAGCGAGCTGCTCAAAAGTTACGGTGTCCCACCTAAGGATATAAACGCTCAGGGTGACATGGGGTGGCCCATGCTTGTTTACGTATGTCGCGGCGACAATAGGGAGCACCCGGACAAGGTTCTGAGGCTTTTAGAACTCGGTGCCGATATTGACGTACGGAACTACAAGGGAAAAACGGCGTTGCATTGTGCAGCGAAAGCGGGTTTTCTTAGTGTCATTGATCTGCTCATCGAAAAAGGTGCCATGATTGATGCGCCCGATAACAACGGTGAAACTGCTCTGTTTGAGGCGATCCGATCGACGATAAAGGACGGCGAGAAACAGCGTGCTGCTATAGAGGCATTGCTTGTTAAAGGGGCAGATCCGAACTTTAAGAATGGGAAAGGTTTGACACCGCTGCAAGTGGCGCAGCGGATGCGAAGGGCAGATGCGCGGAAAATTGTTGAATTGTTGCGGAGGTATGATGCGGTTTAGACGTGAAACCCAACATTTCATAATGCTGTTGGGTTTCACTCGGTTCTTGGGACATATAACAGGACGTTCAGTTTGGTGTTTAGGATACACACCCCTGATTTTCAACGCCGTTCAACCCAACCTACAAGACTTAAGATGCACTACACACGCGAGAGACTCACTCAAGATTTTACCGACCTCGGCATCGAAAAATCAGATACGCTTTTTATTCATTCGTCCTTCAAGAGTTTGGGACCTGTTGAGGGTGGTGCCGGTACGGTAATCTCTGCGCTCGAAGCGGTTATCGGACAGGGTGGGCTGATTCTGATGCCGTCCTTTAGTCTTTTACCGAGTCGTGAAGAACGCGTTGCGTCGTGGGATGTTGCGACAACTCCGTCTACGGTGGGATGGTTGACGGAGTTTTTTCGGCAGATGCCCGGCACCTACCGCTCTGACCACTATTCGCACGCCGTTGCTGCGCGCGGGAAAGACGCGGCGGCGTTTGTGTCCGATCACCTCCGACGCGAAGGCTACGCATCGCCGTGGGATCATCACCCGTGGGGAAAGACATACGGCACGCATTCGCCGATGTTCCGTGCCTACAAGGCAAACGCTAAACTCCTCATGATCGGTGTCGATTACTACACCTCGACCTATATCCATCTCGTTGAGGTTATCCATTGGAATAAACGCCTTGCTGACGATGCACAGGCACAGTTTGTCGGGTTGAACCGTCCAGCACTTGGTGAATTCTGGGAGGGGTTGGGTCAGTTGCGGCGAGGTCGGGTGGGAGATTCTGATTGTCGGTTGTTCCACATTAAGACGTATGTAGATACGCTTCTGGCAGAGGTTGAGCGCAATCCTGAGCCTTATGTGGGATGAACCCCATTAAGTTTGGCATTTCTCTACTCTTCTTGACCTGTTGCCATCACCTCAATATCAAATCCCTCTTTCCGAATACGCTGGTTGAAGTAGAGGAGCGTACAACCGATAACCCAGATCGGTATTGTGAAGGTATCAGCACCTAAATTGATAACATACATTAGTGCCTTAGAAAGGTTTAACCCGCGTCGCGTCATAGGGAGATCCCATAGCCCCATTCGGAGTATCTTCACAAAATCCTCACTGGCACCTCCTGTTAAAGTTAGCAGGAACCCAAAAGTAGAGCGCAGTATAAAACCGATAGCAAAAGAGAGTAGGAAAATAACAAGGACCATACCAGCGATGCGCCACCACGTGCCACGGATTAAATCACGACCTCGCCTCAAACTCGCGCGCATTGATTTTCCCTCCACTAAAATAGGAGAAATAAAGAAACACCAATAGGCAACAAAATAACCTGTGACCCAGATCAGGATTAGTATAATCCCTACACCACCCAAAATCCAAGCGGTGTCGGACGAGTTAAACTTATTATAAATTATCGCGAACACCGCCGCTAAGGAAACCGCCAAGAATATTGCGATCAATCCGAATAAAAGTGAACTAACAAAACATGGAAAAAATTGGCGTATCCCTTGCCTTAATGCAGCACCTATCCTAACAGTTCCAATCAGATACGCTTGGGTACTTGCGGATATAAGTCCACTGACCATAAAAACAAAACCACTAAAACTAACAATAACAGTAGGAGTCCAGATTGCTATCATTGCACGTCTTCCAACCGAATCGTCAAGAAAAAGGATTGAAATCACAATGAGCATCCCAACAAAGTAACCGGAGGCTATCGCAAGAAACGGCAAGAAATGCGCACGATAGAGACTGAATATGGCATCCAGTAGATCTCCAAACCCCATTGCACATAGTTTTTGGGGTTCATTATTTGCTTGTGATGGATCGGTCTGTTTTGACATTTCTATTTTCTTAACAAAGGATTTTCTTATACAAAAGAAATCAGGGTGTTTCCCCAAAAAACACGTTCTACAAGAAAAATTAAGAAGGGGTGATCTCCAACCACACCATAGGTGTCAATTTAGTGGCTTTTTGATAGCGTTTTATGCTATAAATATAACGCCCTTACAGGACTGAAGAAGGTTTTTGGACATACACGATTTGCGTCTAAGATCCGGGGCGGTTACAAACCGCACTATAGTGTCAATTTAGGGATTTTTCACACCATTTTGTAGTAGGGGATCCACAAATGCCGCCCCTACGGGGCTTGGTTCCTTTGGTTTTAACGCTGCTACACAGATGTCGTCCCTACGGGACTAAAGAGGGTCTTTAGCGTGTCCAAAGTTCATGGCTAAAACCCGGCGCAGTTGGAAACAGCACCTACCGGACTTGGGGACCAGAGGTGTTCTTTCTAAAATTGACACCTATAGTGGCATTTGTGTTTTCCACGAAATTTGGCATTTCTCTATTCTTCTTGACCTGTTGCCATCATTTCAATATCAAATCCCTCTTTCCGAATACGCTGGTCGAAGTAGAGGAGCGTACAACCGATAACCCAGATTGGCATTGTGAAGGTATCAACACCTAAGTTAAAAAGGTACATCAGCGCATAGGAAAGACGCAACTCCTCAAGATTTGTTGGGAGTTCCCACAGGCTCATCCATCGTACAGTTTCCAAAAAACTGCCCACCCCCTCAAGTCCGGTTAGAACGAGTAGGAACGCAAAAACAGCACGGAGTACAAAACCGATAGCGAAAGGAAGGAGGAAAATCGCGAGTACCGTGCCAACAACGCGCCACCGTCTCCCTCTGATGAGCTCACGGCTGCGTCTCAACCCAGCCCGCATGGACCTTCCTTCTAACGAAACAGTAGAAACGAAGAAACTCCAGTAAGGTAGGAAGAAACCGGCGAGGCAAACTGTTATGATGACAAAAACCAAGCCAATAGTGAAATTCACGAGAAAAATATTTACACTGCCTACACCTATAGTGCTTATATAAGAATCTATGAGTAGCACGAACAGAATGTTTGCGAGAAATCCGCAGAACCACGCGAGCAATCCGAATAAAAGCGAACCAACGAAGCAGGGTAAAAATCGAGGCATCGCTTGTCTTAGCACGGCACGGACTCTAATGTTTCTACTCAGATAGGCTTCGGTACTGGCAAACACGAGTCCACTTACGACGAAAATAGAAACACCGAAGGTAACACTGACAGTAGAAACCCAGATTGCTATTTTCGCGCCTCTTCCAACCGAATCGTCAAGAAAAACGATTGAAATCACAATGAGGATCGTAATGAAGTAACCGGAGGCTATCGCAAGAAACGGCAAGAAATGCGCACGATAGAGACTGAATATGGCATCCAGTAGATCTCCAAACCCCATTGGACGTAGTTTTTGGGTTTCATTATTCAGTTGTGATGGATCGGTCTGTTCTGACATTTAGGTTGTCTTTGACATTTTAAGGGTGTAAACTTCTTCTAAAAATTTATCGTAGTTGATTGAACCACTCGCCCCCATCTTTTCAACAATCGGGCTGCCGATGGCACTCGCCAACGCTGCGCGGCGATCCTCAGAGAGCTTGGCACGACGGGTGAGATATTCGCATATTGTGCGCGTTTCTGCTTCTGTGACTAACGCCGGTTGGATCCAAGCATCATATATAAGTTCTTGAGGTGAAACGCTGTATGAACCTGCTTGAGGAAGCGTCAACTCCGTGCGTACGGTTTTAATAACAAGTGTCCCTGCAGCCAAATCCCCTAATCGTTGCCAATTTTTGTTCAGCAACATGACAAGTAGACCCACGCCGTAAAAGAGGGGGAGAAAATCGGCGATCCGCACCAGATTACGGATAGCAGAATCAGCGAAACTAATCGGGTATCCACCTTCTTTAATAACGCGCAAACCGAGCACGCGCTTTCCGAGCGATTGCCCATTCGTGGTAATCTCAAATACCATGTAGTAGCCCCAGTTGAGTGCAAAGACAATGACACCGCCCAACGCGCTAAGCCATTTGCCGAGAATATCTCCCAGCTCCGAGATAAAACGCTCGTTGACGTAGTATCCGACAAGCAAAACCAGCAAGAGCAGTAAAAAGTCAATAAGCGCTGCATAGAAACGCGAGCCAATACCTGCTTGTTGGAAGTTGATGTCGATCTGCTCTGGTGTTTCTACGGATAATTGTTGGTTCATTTGTGGAAGCGAGTCCCTTTCTGCGCAAAAAGGTTGATTTTTGATACAAAATGTTGTCTAATTATGTTGCAGGTAATTTATCCATTTCAATTATAACGCAATTTCAATAAAACCTACAATAACAGGCTATTTAGTTTTAAATACAAGTCCGGTGTCCCTTCCCAGGAACGGGTGGGAGCCCCCCATCCCAGTAACGGGTGGGGACCCCGGTTGCAAACCGCACCTACCGGATCTGGGCAATTTCAATAAAACCTACAATAATGCTATCTACAGAATTCATCGCCAAAAAACAGAAAACATGGGACGAACTTGAAGTGCTGCTAAACCATTCACGTGGCGCGAGTGCGAGAGACCTTGATCGACTCGGATATCTATACCGGCGCGTTACGTCCGATTTGGCGGTTGCCCGTCGTGATTTTCCCCAAGATCAGTGTGTCCCGTATCTGAACGCGCTGGCATCACGCGCGCATTCTAAGGTCTACCAAACCTCTCCTTTCAAACGCGGTACCTTTCGGGATTTCTTCCACTTCGGCTTCCCTACACTGTTCCGAGAGAACCTTAGTTTCATCGGGGCATCGTTCCTGATGTTTGTCCTTGCGTTCGCTGGAGCCTATTGGATCGCTCTGGCAACACCCGAATTTGCAGAAAAACTCGTCCCTGACCGCGTTCTATCCCATATTAAGGAGTTAGAAGGCGGCGAGTGGAACGATACATCAGCGGAAAATCGAAATCTATTTGCCTCCTTTGTGATGACGAACAACATTCAGGTCGCTTTCTTTGCGTTTGCGTGGGGCATCACATTTATGATAGGCACTGTTTATATTTTAGTCCTCAACGGTATTCTCATCGGTGCGATTGCTGGATTGTGTCACGTTCACGGGGCGGCACTGTCGCTCTGGTCGTTTGTGTCCCCGCACGGCTATATTGAACTGACAACGATTTTTATTGCTGGTGGTGCCGGATTGAAACTGGGATATTCGCTCATTGCGCCGTCGCTGTTTACGCGGAAGCGTGCTTTGACGGATGCTGCAAAAACGGCTATCCGTTTGCTTGCTGGATGCGTCGCGCTGCTCGTCGTTGCTGGGATCATTGAGGGTTTTGTGTCGCCTTCGAGTTTACCACGCGTTTTCAAAATCGGATTTGGTGCTGTAACGGGGATTTTACTGTTCATCTACCTCTTTGCGATGAAAGCCCCTGATGCTAATACATCCGCACCCTGAGAGAAAAAGTGTTGGGTTTCACTCGTTTCTCTATGACTTGAAGTTTCCTGAAAGTTTGAAGGTTCTACATTCAATATGCCTACTTTTTGAAGTTCCATTCAACCCAACCTACAGTGTTGGGTTTCACTCGTTTCTCCATGATTTGAAATTTTCTGAAAGTTCAAAGGTTCTACTCTCAATATGCCTACTTTTGAAGTTCCGTTCAACCCAACCTACAAAGATTAAACAACAGCATTCAAATCCGAGACTTCGCTTTAAGTTCTAAGTATTTATTTACCACTGCCATCGTTAACTGATGCGCAGGCACATCAATTGTGATGACCCCTTGACGGCGTAGGATCTCTAATGTCATGTGTTTCTCCTGCAATAGACGCTCGGCAATGGCTTTCTGATACATCGATTTGGAGTCCGCAGGAGCCTGCTCTGCCAATTCGACGATGCCGGAATCCGTCAAGGTTACGCAAGCGACAAGGTGATGTCTGGAGAGTTGTGCAACATAGGCGGCGACCCCCTCGGCAGAATCCTTGTCCAGAATATCGGTGAACAGGATAATGAGGGCACGTTTTCGCTGTTTTGATGCGAGGTATTTGAACGCCGTTTCAAAGTCCGCTTCAACGGTATGAACCGGTAACGCATAGATCGTTTCCAGCATCGTGAGAAACTGCTTTTTGCCCGACTTCGGTGCCAGATACTGATGAACAGTATCCGCGAAAGCGATCAATCCCACCTTATCTCCTTTGAGTGTTGAGACGTAAGCCGTCATTAATGTTGTATTGATGGCGTAATCCAATTTGAGCATCGCCTTTTGCGATGTTGACGATCCGGTGGAGGGTGCGGAGTTTTCTAAAAGGATCGGTGATGCCATAAGTCTACCGGTATCCAGCATAATCACGACATCTTGGCTCCGTTCCGTCTCAAATTCTCGGACAATCGGTTTGCGCTGACGAGCAGTTGCGTTCCAATCAATCCGCCGGAAATCGTCGTCGGGTGAATATTCACGCAACCGCTCCATCTCCGTTCCTTCCCCGAACTGTCGAGACGTTTTAAGCCCGATCTGGTGGAGCATCCCGCGTTTCACTAAGAGTTCATATTGTCGGACGGCTTGTAGATTTGGATAAACCTTTACTTCAGTCGCTGCGGGTACGCAATGCCGCCGAACCACAAATCCCAAAACACCCCAACACTGCAGATGAATATCAACGAATTGATAGATGCCTCGCCGTAACGGCGTGAGACGATACGATATATCTATCTCGTCCATCGGCGACACATAGCAATCGTGGAGGACTTTCTCAAACAGGAATTCATTGGGAAAATCGTCTTTGAGACGTAGTTTAAGTCTATAGCGCGAGCGGTTAACAATCTTCAGTGCAACGACGTTTTCTACACCCAACGAGAACTTTGAATTCATCTCACGGCGAATCTCAACGTTCTTAGACACCGGGTTCGTTACGTAATCTATTGTACTCACGATGAACAGCAGCACTACATACGCGCCACCGACAATCAACAAATAAGGTGAAACGTTGTAAAGCACAATCGGGATAGCGACAGGAATCAGGAAGATGAGGAGACGATTGCTTAAATGCATCTTTAGACCTAACGCGGAATTTCTGCCTCCGCGAGGAGTCGATCAATTATATCATCTGGGGTTAATCCCTCGATCTCGGCATCCGGTTTCAGCAGAATGCGATGGCGATAGACATGCGGTGCCAAGAATTTAACGTCGTCGGGTAGAATATAGTCTCGTCCTTGTAGTGCTGCGTAGGTTTTACTTGCTAACAACAGTGCAATTGACGCACGTGGACTACCGCCTAAAACTAACTCATTTGAATTCCGAGATGCCTCGGCTAAACCGACAATATAATTGAAGATTGAATCTTCTACGGTGACCTTCTGAATTTCCACCTGACATTCTTCCAGCGATGCGCCATCAACGATGCTTTCAATACCGACTGTCTCCAAGCGGGTGGCGTTAAACCCGTGATGATAGTTCATTAAAATCTGGGTTTCCACCTCTGGGATGGGATAATTCACTCGCAATTTGAACAGAAAGCGGTCAAGTTGTGCTTCGGGGAGCGGATATGTGCCTTCATATTCGATAGGGTTTTGGGTTGCCAATACCATAAACGGTGGGGGCAATTCATGGCGGATGCCGTCGATGCTGACCTGCCGTTCTTCCATACACTCCAAAAGTGCGGATTGCGTCTTGGCAGGTGAGCGGTTGATCTCATCAGCGAGCAGCACATTCGTGAAAACGGGGCCCCGCTTCAAATTAAATTGGTTTGTCGTTAAGTCGTAGACACTCGTGCCAACGATATCCGACGGCATGAGGTCAGGGGTAAACTGCACACGGCTAAATTGTCCAGAAACGATCATCGCTAACGTTTTCGCGATAAGTGTTTTCGCTGTGCCGGGGACACCTTCTAACAAAACATGCCCACCTGAAAATAGACTGACAACAACAAGTTCAAAAAGCTCAGTCTGACCGACAATAACCTTTTGTGCTTCTTGTTTCATTTTTTCATAAACTGTTTGAACGAGATTCGTCATATATCAATGTGCCTTTTCATAGGAGGGAGGTTGAGCAAGTTTAAGTATTAACATTCAAGTTTTGCCTTCCCAAATAGGTTGGAAAGTTGGAAGTTTAGAAGATGATACATGCAGCGTTATGACCGTTATGGCCCGCACACCGCTGCTGGGGCGGTTTAAAACCTCGCCAGCAAAGGACGCTGTGTAAATCCTATCAAATTTAGGAACTCCGATGTCCAGCCAATTTTGTTCTTCCAATCTTTGCGCTTTCACGATGCGCCTCAACGCGCTGCGCGAGGTCGAGCAACTGTGCTTCGGATATATCGTTGGAAGCTTCCAAGTCCATCACCAGGCCCGCGAGCTGCTCGTCATCATCAATAGCACCGCGTTGGGTTAATTCTTCCAAAAAGGCATCTGTACTTAAAGTAGGACTGACACGCCAACGCATACCGAGATCATACCTAAATTGTTCGCGAATATGCCTCAAAATCTCCATGCGTGTATTGCCCTTTTGATACAGATCAGTCATTGCGTGAACGTATTCGGAACTCAAGCGTCTACTCCTCTCCTGTACATCCAAAGGTTTGCCGAACCGCCGTCCTCTCAATATCAGAAAAACGAAGACAGTGAGACAAATATAGATAGCCGCCAAACCACCCGGTGTTCTAAATAAGAGTGTTGCAAATGGATTTTGTGGCTTTGATTCACGCGTGTAGTATTTCCACACAGCAAGCCCGATCCGTGCATTGCGTGGAAACGTTGAAGTTAAGTTGTAAAGAAACATAGCATTGCCAACATGTCGCAGCCCCCTCTTACGAAACATATAATCGGAAGCAATAAAAAAGGCGCGTCCTTTTCCATCGCGCAGCGTTACAACCACGGCGTTGTCCTCCGTTCCGTAGAGTGTCGCGACTTCGCGTTCAGAGGTCTTAATAGCAAAATCCGTACTCGCGCGAATTTCATCAACCGGATGCTGTGGGAAAAGCGGTTCATCTGGAATTCGATATGAGAATTCCAACCTTTTCGTGAGTTCTTGGCGTTCTAAGCCGAACGCTGCGTAGAGTTGATGCAATGCCTGACTTTTACCCGCCACAATCAACGTGCCTCCAGCATTGACAAAGTTTTTTATATCCTGGACCTCCGTTTCAGTCAGAGTCGGTGTCTCGTCGATGTCATGCAGGAACAAAGCATCGTATCTATCCAGTCGCGCCGGATATAGCACTGATATTTCTCTAACGCTGAACCTTAAGTTGCTTAAGATACGGGAAAGTACCTCTCTATCAGATAAATATGAATCAGCCGATAACTGGGAACCGGCATAAGTAATCAAGATGAGACTGAAAATAGATATTTGGACAATTCGCATTTTGACTTTGGCTGCGCAGAGACTATTAACAGGATTTACGCAACATCCTTTGCTGGCGAAGTTTTAAACCTCGCCAGCGGCGTGTGTGCATTTTGACTTCGGCTGCGCGGATACTATTAATTCAGTTCCTGACATAGACTTTTTGTAAGAGGTCTCGATAATTCGCGACCGTCTCTGCATCGCACGGCTTGTGTCCGTACCAAACTTCATCAAAAACAGTAATCGCAGGTCCGAGTGCAGTGTATAGGTCGATGTCTGTTTGTGCTTGATGGAGATACTCGCGATTTGTTAGACTCCTATCATAAGGGAGCATCCCTCGTTCTTGAAGGTGCAAAATTGCTGAGAGATAGAGGAATCGGAGTGCGCCGCGAAAGTCGCTTGCAGCCTCTGCTGTCTTGGCGCGGGCAAGGGCAGCCCTCTCTGTTTCTACATGCTCCAATTCGGTGTCTGACACGTCGTCAAATGCCTCGGTAATCAAATTCGTCCGGATTTGGCGGATGAAAAAGAGGATCACAATCCCCAGTGCGATGGCTCCAAGAGGAAACAGAAGAAACTTGAGGTTAGCATCCCAGTCAGCTCTGGGTTCAAGGAGTTTTAATAAAACCTCCCGGTACTCTTTGTAAGACATCTCCATTTCTTCATGGCGTGTATCTAATTCTTCGCGAAACGCCTGTTCTTCAGTCTCCATTGCGAAGAGCGCGGAAAAACCGATAAGGCACACGACGACACAAAGACAAACTCTTTTTTTCACGATTATGCCATCCCTTTTACAGCATCTGTTTGGACATCTACCCGCTCAAGGTACAGGCGTGTCGTTAAAATCGCCCATATCGGGACTAAGAAGGTAGCAATCAAACCTTTGACAATCAGGATCGCCACCGTAGCCGGAACACTCAATAATTGCGGCAGCACGATCTCAATATCACCACCAATGAAGAGACTCAAGAACTTAAGAGGCGGTAACGCATCGCGAACCTGTGCGAGATCCGCGATAAACACAGAAAACGCGAACAACGCAATACCGAGCAGTACAGAGGTAATAACCGAGGCGATCCAACCCGTTAGGAGATAAATCCCGAAAAAACGTAATCTTGCGCCGCTGACCAACGCATGACTCCGACGAAAAATGCCTATGATGGAATTATTTTCAAGGATGAGGCACGGATTGTAGAGACTCAATGTCACGAGAAAATAGATATAGAAAACATTGGAAACCGTAATCAAAAAGGACGTTAGTTCAAAGGGTAATATACGACCCAACGAAGGCATCAACAATAAAACCAAGCCGTAGAGATTAGCAACCACATCTATAAGTAAGATAAAAATCAAAAGGGCGGCGATAACCATGAATGCCTTGCGTCCAGTCTGCCGCCACATTTCACGCGCAGTTAAAGAAGTCGGATCCTGTACAATATCGGTAGCCTGTGCGTCACGTGATATGCGGGCAACAGCAAGGGAAAGTGGACAGAACGTTAGCAGTAGAAGGATGAGGAGACTGTATTCCCAACTTCGGAAGTTGAGTTCCCATCTCCATGTAATCCCTTTATCGTCGGTTGAATGGAAAGAGGGTATCAGATAGAATTGCCAACTCACACCTGACGACTTTGTATCTGTCCCAACACTCGTAAGCGTCGGATGAATCCCGCTGATCGTGTTAACATTAGCGGTAACTGTGCCGACAGGTCTGTTGACGGAATCATTCATATCCTGCTCAAGTCGTGAAATACTATAGAAAAACAGGGCAATATCCAATATAATTGCGATGATCGCAACCGGCATTATGATACGCCAGAACAGACCACCGTGATTGCGATAGAGCGTAACAATTGTTCCAGAAAGGCTGGTGCGTTGACCTTTAAGCATTCTGATTTCCTTTACGCTGTGTTTGAAAAGCGTGGAAGCGACTTCTTAGTCCGTTACCTGCATCTCAATATCAAAAGCCTCTTTCCGAATCCGCAGATCGAAGTAGAGCAGTGTCGAACCGATGAGTGCAATCGGCATTGTGAGCGTGGCAATGAGTAGCCCAACAAAACGCTGAATAGCGTAAGTAACCCACCCAGCCTCGGTTGGGGTTGGCGCAAATAAACGGCGGAGCGTATCGAGTAGACCGGTAAACCCCTCAGTTTGTTCAGTTGCGATAATCCCTGCCAATGTGAGGATAAACTCAGTAGAAATGTAAAGAATGATTGTTATCATCCCAGAGATTAGATAAATTGCTATCAAGATTCCCAGAACTCGCCACCAACTGCCTTTAACCAGTTCCGTACTGCGCCCCAATGCATTCCACGCTTTGCTCTCCTCAATCAGGACAGGTAAACTATAGAGACTCCACCGAACTCCAAAATAGATGCCGAAAGGAATACCAATAACCGTAATACACAAGCCTCCCGCAGCTAAAAGATAGAGGACACTGCTGCCGAGACAGGCCCAGAAGCGACGGAACGCCTGTTGAAAGGCGGATCCTGAGGTTATCTCTCTTGTTAAGTAGACTTGCGCGCTCGCGTACATTAACCCCATAGTCACCAACAAAGAAATTACAGAAGTCGCCATTAAACTGAACCCTGCTATAATGAAAATCGTACTCGGTGTCGCTTCTATTATAAAATAGGCAGAGATCAAATCTACTGCGAATCCTAAAACGAGATAAACGGCTGCAATTCCTAACAATAGCTGGCAGTGGTCACGGTAGATCGTAAATATCCCGTCCAAAATGTCCGTGAAATTCATCGGTTGTAGAGGGGCTGTATCGGTTTGACTGTCGTTTGTCCGTGCCAATTCGTTGTGTTCTTGCATGTTCTCTCCAAGGTCTGAGGGTAGTTATTTTACAACCTATCTTACCACATTTCGTGCTTTACATCAAATTTACGAGTTATGTACTCGCATCTCAATATCAAGCCCTTCTTTTCGGATACGCAAATCAAAGTAAAGAAGGGTCGGTCCGATTGCCCATATCGGTAAAGTAGTCGAAAAAATTCAACACTGCTCCGATGAATTGAGGAATCGGTGAAAGGAGGAACGTGGAGAGGAGATCGCTTCCGAACCTTATGATATGATAAACAGCAGCGATACTTAAAAACAACTTGAAGTGGTTCCGATAGAGACTGAAGGTTCCATCCAAAATATCCGTGAACCGCATCGGCTGAAGTGTTGGCTCTTGGTAATTCCTTAATTTCGATGTATCCATTGCCTCTAACATCTACTATGGGTGCATGGCATACCGGAGAGAAAAAAGAAAAGAAAAAGGCAAGAACGGTGTGTTCTTGCCTTTATGTGTAGACCCGTTATTGCTTTATGTATGCCCATGTGGTGGTGAGTTTGTCGGTGGGGGAAACGTCGAACGCCTTTTCCAATCCATCATCCATAATACTCTGAATCTCATCCTCACTCAGAACCACACTAAAAATACCCACTTCATCAATGATGCCTCTGTATTTACCAGCGTAACCGGAGCCGATGAACAAATTGAGATCGCTCGGACTGGAGTCCCCACACGGGTGAGCACCACATTTCAGCCATTTAGATTCTGCGGTGACTTCACCGTCTTTGTACATCTTATACTCGCGTTTTGAGACATTTCTCGTCTCAGCGACGTGAATCCATTCATCATCTACGAAAGTCCCAGGGGACGGTCTTGTAACCTCTACATAAGGCTGACAATTTCCGCCACAATCACCCCAATAAAAACTCAACCGCCCATCTGGTTCCTGTGTCAAGCAGCCTTCACCGCCATAAGATTTGCAAACTGTGTTCTGGCGACCCGCACCTACACTTTCAGGTCTAACCCAATAAACAATTGTTACATCTCCGTGGAACTGCAGTGATTTATCATTCCCCATATCCACAAAAGATGTACCATCAAACTCCAGAGCCTTACCAAATTTGCCGTCCACCCACTTAGGTTTATTTGTGAGTGTCCCGTCGTTCCCGTTTTGAGAGGAATCTTTTGCAGTATCCCCCTTACCCTCATCAAATTTCCATATGCCTACGACGGTTTCGGGGTCTAACAGCGCATAACTTGAAGTCGTTAGTATACCTATAGTAAACAGCACGACTATACCTATCCATATCAATCTGACTTTCATGTGTCTACTCCTCCTCATGCAGTAGGCGAGGTTGGATTTCTTTCGTTGGATAACTTGTCTACATATTTTCGGACTTTACAATAATTGCAATAATGATAACAGATTTAGGGAAATAGTCAAGAAAAATTTCTGCATTTGTCCTCAGATTTTCGTGGTTGTTGAATGTATATGGTTTGCCACCTTGCCTGCATGCAAAAGGCAGTTAAACGTGCGTCGATGTAAACCCAAGCGTAAAGATGAATGCGTTGCTTTGCGCAGACAGGTGTGGTATACTCTATCTACGATAGAATTCATGGCAAAGGAGAAATCGGGATGCCTACTGCGCGTGTTCGATGGAAGGATAGATGCGTATATGGAATAGTGTCTGTTTTCGGATGGTGGTGTCGTCGCCTTCCGAAAAGGTGGGCGATGCTATTGGGGAAAGGTATCGGCATCCTCTTCTATCATCTCGTCAAAAAACGGCGGGACATCGCTTTGGGCAATCTGAAAATCGCGTTCGGTAGCCATCTCACAACATCAAAGCGCGCAGAAATCTGCAAGGCGAGCTTTATCAACGTCGGCAAGACCTGCATTGAATTCCTTCGATTTCCTAAACTAAACGCCGAAAATATCTGGAACGAGGTCTCTGTAGACGGCGCAGAAAATCTCCACGCCGCCTTGGCGGAAGGTAAAGGCGCGATCGTCTTCCTGCCACATTTCGGGAATTGGGAGCTGCTTTCGCTTGTATACGGTGCGCTAATTCCGAATCGGGCGAAAGCTATCGCTTTCCCGATAAAAAACACTTTGCTTAACGCTTACATTTGGCAGCACCGCGAGCAGATGAGCCTAAAACTGATTCCTCGGAAGCGTGCGATCCGAGAGACACTGGGTGCCCTTAGAAACAATGAGGCAGTCGGGTTTTTCGCAGATCAGAATGCTGGTCCAGAAGGTGTATTCGTCGATTTTTTAGGGAAGCCAGCTTCAGCAGCCCGCGGTCCCGCTGTCTTAGCACGCAAGACTGGGGCACCGCTCCTCTTCTCCCTCAGTGTCCGTCAACCATGTGATCGGCACCGGGTCTATATCTCATCTCCGATTCACGTCGAAGCCTCCGATAACCTTGAACAGGATGTTGAAATTTACACAACACAGATGTTGGCACAATTGGAAACATATATCCATAAATACCCTGAACAGTGGCTATGGCTTCACAATCGTTGGAAAACACAACCTTCGAGATAAAAATTGTATTGCATCAAGTCTGAATTCGTGTTAAAATAGAACGAATTCGGAAAATGTTGACAAAGTTTACGTTAAAATAAATTTTAGATTATAAAGGGAAACTCTCATGAAAAGATACACTTTGTCCTTCATCGTTTTAGTGATTGCTATCGGCATTCCATTTCTACTCATTACTCCAAATGAAAGAGATGTCATGAGTGGAGATGAACGCGTGACTCGCGAGTTGCTAAAGGACGCACTTGAAAAAGCGATTCAAACGGCGACAATTAATTACTACAAACCGATAGAAGATCCCAACAAGATGTATCGTGGGGCGATCAAAGGGGCGTTGGCATCCCTTGAAGATGACTACACGTACTATATCTTGAGGCGTGAGCATCAACGCGCTGTTGAAAATCTCTATAACGCGGAATTTGGAGGACTTGGTGTTCAAATCTATGACGACCACCGTGGGTTCATTAAGATTTCTAAACCGATTCCGAATACCCCCGCTGCACTGGCAAACCTCCAAGCGGGGGACTACATTATCAAAGTCGATGGCAAGCGGATCCACTTGAGCGAAAAAACCGGTATGACACGGGACAATGTGATCGATTTACTAAGAGGAAAAACCGGCACCGATGTAACAATCACAGTGCAACGCAAATTTCTTGAACCCTTTGAGGTAACACTAACGCGTGCGATTGTTCCGATCAGGAGTGTGAAGTCCACAATGCTTGACGGGAATATCGGGTATATTCAGATTTCAGGATTCATCGGAAACAAGGAAGGGACAGAAGAAGAGTTTAAAAATGCGCTTACAGCGCACAAAGCCGCTCGCATGAAAGCCTTGATTTTAGATTTACGAGGCAATCAAGGCGGACTTCTGAACGCTGCATATCACATCGCTGATGCCTTTATTGACAAAGGTCTCATCGTGTCAACAAAAAGTGAAACGAACAGCAAATTTGATGAGGAATATCCAGCGACAGAGAATCTCTTGTGTCCATTGGATATTCCGCTCGTTGTCCTTGTCAATGAATATAGTGCGAGTGCTTCCGAAATCGTAGCGGGTGCGATTAAGGATACGCGCCGCGGGATACTCGTCGGTCAGAAAACTTACGGCAAAGGGGTCGTCCAAAAACGCTACGAACTGTCAGATCGCAGCTCAATGTCGCTCACGATCTCAACCTACTATACACCAAATGGCACTTCAATTAACGAGGTGGGGATTACACCACAAGTCTCTATCGAGCGTGAAGAACCCGATGAAATAGAACATATAATGCTCAGAAAACTCGATTCAACCGATTCCGTCGAAAATTTCGTCTCAAAATGGATCGACGACGCGCATCAGAAGCCAGGTGAAATGCCAAAAGATTTCTCCCTGCTCGAAAGAGATCTTCCAAAATTGCAGCGAACCCTTGAAGCAGAAGAAAATATCCCCCTCAGTTTACGATGGCTTAGACAGCGCGCAGAGCAGTACTTTAACCTCTATGTCGGTATTGATCAGGTCGTGAATTTAGCTTATGACCGACAATTGAAGGAGGCAATCCGCATCATTGAAGCGAATGAAGTTGAGAAGTATCTCAAGCCGATACCTGAAACAGCGGAACCGCCTTCAACGACACAAGCGAATATGCCTCCGGAACATGAGACGACAACTGAAGAATAAGCAATCTGTGGTAGAGGGGTTGGTTCGCTGAACAACTGTCTATATATTTCGGGCTTTACTATAAACGAAAAACGGTTTCTCTGAGTAACCCCATTCACCCATCACCGCGCTCTCCTGAATATAAAACATGAATTCCAGAACCGAGAACCCACCCGATGTCATCACCAAAAAAGCACTAATCGTCGGATTAATCTTGGTGGTTGTCAATGCCTATTGGGTGGGGATAGCGAGTGAACTTTGGTATGCGGTCTACACACTGGTTTCGCCGTTTTCCAACGCCGTTTTCACGTTAGTCGTACTCCTCGTTCTTAACGTTCTACTCCGTAAACTCTCACCGCGCATCGCCTTTACCCCCGCAGAATTGCTGCTCATCTACATTATGGTGACGATGGTGTCCACTATTTCCGGACACGCGATGATGGCGATACTCATGGGAACGCTTGCACACCCTTTCTGGTTCGCAAGTCCTGAAAACGAATGGGCGCAACTCTTTCTGCACCACATCCCGTCATGGCTCACGGTACACGAGTTTGAATGGTTAGCGGGTTATTATGAAGGCGAATCCAGTATCTATTGGGCAGAACATCTCCGGATCTGGATTAGACCGGCACTTCTCTGGTCTGGATTCATTTTCTTACTCTACGGTTCATTACTCTGTTTAGGGCTGCTACTCCGTAAGCAGTGGATGGAACGCGAAAAGCTGAGTTTCCCACTAACGCAATTACCGTTGCAAATGACAACCAATCGGAGTTTTTTTCGCTCCCGCGCGCTCTGGTTCGGATTCGGATTCGCTGCGTTGCTCCGAGTGATGGCTGGGTTGCACGACATTTTTCCGGTTATCCCCGCGCTTCCGCCCAACTATCGGCTTGATCGGCACTTCACGGAGCGACCTTGGAACGCGATCGGTTATGCCTCAATGTCCTTTAATCTTGCGGTTGTTGGGCTGACCTATTTCATGCCGCTAGACCTTGCATTCTCGACATGGTTCTTCTTCTGGCTCACACGTGCGGAACGTGTGATTGCGAGTGCAGTCGGCATTACAAATATCAGTGTTCTGCATCTTAACGATCGCGCATCGGGGGCTTGGGTAGGTATCGCCGTGCTGACGCTCTGGATGAGTCGGCGGCACTTCGCTCGTTTCTTCCGACATGTGATTGGGCGCGAGTGGGGTGATGATAGCAACGAACCCCTCTCCTACCGGACGGTAGCCGTGCTAACAGTCCTGAGTGTAGGACTTGTCTTCGGATTCTGCTACGCCGCGGGTATGTCGTTATGGGCAATTAGTGTATTTTATGCGCTGTTTATCGCATTCGCTATAGCAATAGGACGCGTGCGTGCTGAACTTGGGCCCCCCTACCACGAAGTTATTGGTATCAACCCACGGCAAATGATGGTGAGTATGTTCGGCACACGACAATTGGGGGGTGCAAACCTCACTGTAATGACGTTCCTCTACGCTTTTAATCGTTGCAACCGTTCGCATCCGATGCCGAACCAGATTGAATCTCTGCGGATCGGTGAACGCTCAGGGATGCCCGGAAAAACCTTGCTGCTGGGAATGGCACTTGCCATCGCAGTTGGTGCATTGGCGACATTCTGGACCTATTTGCAAGTCGCCTATCATTACGGTGTTCTGGCACGATGTCAAGGCGTTGTCGGACGATTTGGATGGGAGAGCTTCAACCCACTTCAGAGTTGGTTGCAGCACCCCAAAGAACCGGATATCAGCGCGGTTGTCTTTATGTCTGGTGGGTTCGCGTTCGTGTTCCTTCTCAATTTTTTGCGGACCCGTCTGCTGTGGTGGACGTTACACCCATCGGGCTATGTGCTTTCAGGCGCGTCGTGGGGCGGACTCATCTATTTCTGGTTTCCTGTGATGGTAAGTTGGTTGATTAAGTTCTTGATTCTCCGTTTTTGGGGTTGGCAGATGTATCGTAAAGCGATCCCTTTCTTCCTCGGATTAGTTTTAGGTGACTACATCCCGCGAAGTATCTTGAGTCTCATCAGTTTTGCTTTGAATCTCTATATGCCTTCGTCCGGTGCAGGGCATACACTTTAGTCAGTTATCAGTTTTCGGTTGTCAGTAATCAGTAGCGAGGTTAGGAAACCTCGCCTACCAATTCTAAGCAAACACTGACTATAGACAGGATACGTTGGGTTTCACTACGTTCAACCCAACCTACAATCTCTCAAAATAAGCCTGACAGAACATTGGTTCAACGCGAACTATGCATTCGCTGGAGATTAGAGAATGACACCATTGCTGACTGTCGAATCTATTACAAAGCAATTTGCCGCTACTCCCGTTGTGCAGGACGTGAGCTTCTCAGTTTATCCAGGGGAAATTTTCGCGCTTTTGGGACCCAGCGGTTGCGGGAAAACAACAACCCTGCGTATCATAGCGGGATTTGAAATTGCAGATGCTGGAACAATCTCAATGGCAGAACGTACACTTGCCGACAGTGCCACCCACGTGCCCCCTGAATCACGAGGCATTGGGTTTGTGTTTCAGGACTATGCGCTTTTTCCACACAAAAACGTGCTTGAGAATGTCGCTTTTGGTCTCCGAAAGGTATCGAAAAAGACGCGACAAGAAAGGGCATTTGAGGTGCTGGATATGGTCGGTTTGACGGATTTGCATTCGCGTCTACCGCACTATCTCTCTGGTGGCGAGCAGCAGCGGGTGGCACTGGCACGCGCGATCATCGCACGTCCCAAACTTCTCCTCTTGGACGAACCCTTCTCAAGTCTTGATCCAGGGCTGCGACAGGCGACGCGCGAAGAGGTCCGATCACTTCTGAAAGCGGAAGGGATTAGCGCAATTCTCGTCACGCACGCGCAGGAGGAAGCATTGAGTTTCGCCGAACGGTTGGGAGTGATGAAAGAAGGCACGCTTGAACAGATCGGTACGCCTGAAGTGGTATACCGCCAGCCGAAAACGGCTTATGTCGCAGATTTTTTAGGGCAGACGAATTTCATTCAAACGAACATCAAAGAGGGGATTGCAGAAACGCCATTCGGACGCGTAACAGTAGACAGTGCTGACACAGAGGACGCGCTTCTCTCTATCCGACCTGAATGCTTGAAGATGATAGCACCCGATTCTCAAAACAGCCTCGCAAAAAGTGGTCGTGTCGTGGGACAGGAATTTAAAGGACACGATTTCACTTATCAGGTCGAGGTAGACGGAAAGCACTATTTCGTTCAGACCGACTACCGTTGTCCATTTCAGATTGGTGACACTGTGCTCTTGGAAGCAGCTTCAGCAGTGGCAGTCATGCCTGAAAACACATAAGTGTGCCAAGAAGCATCTGTAGGACCAATTTCTAATTGCGATATTTTCCGAATTATAACATACCTCGGATTTCATTAATCCCTTGGATCATTCGTGTAAATGCTTCAACCAGCCGGTCGATCTCTGCCTGGACTGCGGCATCATCACTATTCTCTAATGCATCAAGAACGCCGGGAAAAACAATCGCCGCGTAGCCTGTGTTGAGTCCGGGTGCATAGACGAGATGCTTAAACCAAGGACGTAACGGCAAGCCTGCCTGATCCGTCAAATTTTGCTCTAATCGGTACAATCGTTGGTTTATCTCCGCAACCTGAGATAGATCATCAGAAGCGAGGTAACGTGCAAGCTCCTGATTCAACGACCCTGCTACCTGTTGCCACTCTGTGAGTAAACCATCTAACTTCTCAATGTCTTTGGCAATTTTGTTTTTTGACCCAGAATTCTGCAACAACTTCAACGGTGTCATGAGGTCTGTCGCGTAGGTCTCATAGTCAAAGGGCAGAATATCGGCATTGGCAAGCTGCAGTGCAAGCATGCCCCAAATCTGTGCCATCGCTGCCTGATACTGAAACGTCGGATCGCCGAAGTGCTCCATCCAGTAGAAGTTATCCTGCATGGCATGGTAGACCCCATAAGGACCACCGAATCCCATACTGACAGCAGCGATGCCAGCATGCCCAACAAACGGCGAATGGTCTGAACCACTTCCAAGATTACCAACTTGCGGAATCTCCTTACCCTGAGATGTTTTCCAACTCTCGTAAACCGGCTTTAGTGTTCCTGGATCAATAACGTTCTGCGTTACCTCTCGTATCAACTCTCGTAGTGATGGAATCGCACTCACATAGAACCGCCCACCGGTTGCGGCGATGTCTACATTGAGATAGGCAATGGCTTTCTGCTGGAGGGTTGTTTTTAAATCCTCAACCCACTCGGTTGAACCGAGGATGCCGAATTCCTCAGCATCCCACGAGGCGAAAACAATACTCCGCTTGGGACGCACTCCGGTTTTAGCGAGTTCCCCCAAACATTGTGCAACCTCTAAAAGCGAGGTCGTGCCACTGCCGGGGTCTGCTGCGCCATACACCCATGCGTCGTGGTGGTTTCCTAAGATTACCCACTGATCAGGATATTTTGTTCCTTCCAAAGTCGCAATGACATTATAGATTGGACGGATGCTGTGTTGACAACGCACCTTGATACGAACCTTCGCAGGTCCCGGTCCGATATGATATGCAAAAGGTAAGCCGCCCTGCCACTGTGATGGAACATTCGGTCCCGCGAGTGCCCTCAAAAACGGTTCGGCATCCCTATAAGCAATCGGAGCGACAGGAATCTTGGGGAGGTCTGTAGCTTCGTCAATTGAGAGTCTTTCGGCATCTTTAGTCGCCGCCCAACCGGGTGTCAGCGGGTCACTGGCGTGCTGAAAAATATACTTGACGGTGCCGCGCTGTATTGCGTCATCTGAACGCCACGGACCGCGAGGGTAAACATCCCCGCGCATGTATCCATCGTCTGCTGGATCTGAGTACAGGATCAAACCAACCGCGCCGTTATCACCAGCCACTTTTGCTTTCACACCACGATAGCTGCCCCCATATCGAGCGATACAGATTTTGCCTTCTACTGAGATGCCCTGTTCAGCGAGGATTTGGTAGTCCTCGGGCAATCCTTTGTTGACATAGATAAGTTGGGCGGTTACATCCCCATCGGGTGAATAGGCGTTGTATCCGGGTACAATTTCGGTTTCATAAGAATCCTTGTCCCATTCCCAACTGGATTCCTTGCCCACAGCGAGATGTTGGGTAGGTGAAACAAGTTCTACATGCACCTCAAGGGGATGCGGAAGATATACATGATATTCATACATCTGAACCTGTAAACCGTAGTTTCCAAATTCTGTACGCAGGTATTCCGCTATCTTGCGGCTATTCTCTGTACCAGCGAGGTGAGGTTCCTCGCTCAGGAAACGCAATTTATGCTGGCACCTTTCCGCCGATACCAGTTCCTTAAAACGGATTTCATACTGCTTTTGTGAGGCAGCACTTTCTGCTGTGAAGCCACGCATACCAAAGACATTATGCGAAGAAAGCACAAATACGGCAAGTATGCAGATAAGACAGAAATTCGGTCTCCACGTCTGCCTTGGCAGATAGAATATATTTTTTAGCGTTGTGATAAGTCATTACCCCCTTCTGTTTTATGAATAGCATACCACATTTCACACGTGTTTTCACTATATTTTTTATTCACGCGATTTTCTACCATTTTTTGTCATAAAATAGAAAATCGACAGTCTGCTATTAAAGAAATGTCTCCAAAAATTGACACGATGTTACTTTATCTGTTAAAATAGAATTGTAATCAAAATTGATCGGTGTGATTTAGTTTTCGGTTTCTGATTTATATTCTCTGGGGTATCGCTACAGTGGGGTGGCTCTATCCTGAAATTGACACTGTAGGAGAACTGAGTGCCTCTGAAAATCGACTGTAAGGAAAATCTAAATGGATGCAAAGATTTTAATTGTTGAAGACGAACGTGATATCGTAGATTTATTACGATATAACTTACAAGAAGCAGGCTTTGACACAGATTACGTACGAAACGGTGCTGATGCTCTTCATCGAGCTATTGAAAAACCACCGGACCTTATTTTGTTAGACTTGATGCTGCCAGAGGTGGATGGTCTCATTGTCTGTCGCTTATTAAAGAATGATCCGAGGACGAAAAATATTCCTATCGTGATGGTAACGGCGAAAGCAGAAGAACGAGATCGGGTTGCTGGATTGGAACTTGGTGCAGATGATTACATTACAAAACCCTTTAGCCCAAGGGAAGTCGTACTTCGGGTGTCCGCTGTTTTACGCCGCATTCAGGTTGGCAAACAGACAGAAAATACAAAGCAAATCGAAACACACGGGTTAGCAATTGATCTCGACAAACATCAGGTCCTGACTGACAACGGTCCAATCGACCTCACAGCAACCGAGTTTAAACTCATCACCTTATTTGCGCGTTCACCGGGACGCGTTTTTACCCGTGATGTTCTGATGGATGTGATTTGGGGACAGGAGTATTACGGCATTGACCGAACGGTGGACACACACGTTAGTCGACTTCGACGCAAACTTGGGGAATTGGGTAAGCATATTGAGACTGTGCACGGGGTTGGGTATCGTTTTAAGGAAAGTAATTGAGAACAGTTGATTCGATCCTCTTGTAGGAAGGTTCTTCAAATCCCGACGCTCACTGACTGCTAACTGCTGATGGCTGACCACTGATAAAGTGCTTCCAAGCGAGAGGGAACTCTCAAGGTTTCCTCTCGCGTTGAATTGCACTTGTAGGGTTGATATACAGATCTCACTCCAGACCTACGGAAACTCTATTCCGAGTTTTCGACACACCTTTCGGATTTTGTTAATCGCGCCGCCTATTTGCTTTCCGTCTCGCGTAACACCAAAAAGGTGTTGACTTACAACACGGCGAGAAATACCGAGAATATTTCCAATCTCCTCCTGCGTTTTACCTTTATAGAAGTAGAGTTGGATACATTCGGCTTGACGTTTGGTTAGTTCCTGCGCGATAATCCAACGAATTTGCTTCAGAACTACCTGCCGTTTGGCACGGCGTGCCTCTGCATATTCGTCATCAGGTGCTTGATACCAGAAATAGTCCTCGGTTGTGAGCTGATCGAAATACTCCGGTGGCACCGGGATCTCCCAAAAATCGGGATTAAATTTGGGCATAGATAAGCAACTCCCTCAAATGTGAGGCGACTGCGCCTATGCCTTAATCAAATTATCGATAAAGGGCAGAGGCACCATCGCCATAGACTAAATACTGAAGTGTGGCGTGGCTTATACGTAACATAATGGCTACCTCCTTATCCTCCTTGTTGTTTTATAATTGGGAACGGTGCAACAATGTCAATGACTTTTTGCAAACCGTACATGATAGTATAACAAAAGACGCGAAAATATGCGATAAAAATTCGGTTCAGCACGCGATAGTTAACAAAAACCGCGTTCTACCGCAGAAGTAGCATATTTTGCAAAATGGGGCAAAATAGGGGACAGAGGAGGTTGAACCCTCCGTCCCTTTCCAAAGAGTGCGACACTAAGTGTCACACCGCAAGGGCGTAACACTAAGTGTCACACCTCCTCTGGTTTGCTAACATAATAAATACCTCCTTTTTTTCGCTTGCCACAATACAGCGGCAATAGGATACCATCGTCATAAAAATGACAATGATTCACTTAAACACCTTTTCGGATGCACTTTTGCATGTTTTTGCAAAAAAAAAATAAAAAATTATTTCCTAAGGTTACAGAATGATTTTAGAGAAGATAGTCTTTGCTGCATAAATCCATCTTTTTTAAAGTATGATTGCTATCTTTTTCAGACGCTATTGATTTGGAATCTGGTCCATATCCCACAGAATGACTGTCCCGTTATTCCCACTGGCAAGCGTTTGCCCGTCCGGACTGAACGCGACAGCTTTAATCCAACCCGGATATCCAGTGAAAGTCCCTATATGCTCGGCAGTGACAGTATTCCACAATTCGATCGTCTGCCAACTCGCGCTTGCAAGTGTTTGTCCATCCGGACTGAAGGCGATACCATAGACAACGCCTCTTGCCTTTACGATATTATGTAGCAGATTTCCGGTGCGCACATCCCACAAACAGGGGTCGCTACCACCACTCGCGAGCATCGTGCCATTTGGAGAAAATACGACGGCATTAACGCTCTCCGCGGGCAAGGTTGCTTTGATTTTACCCGTGGGCATATCCCACAATCGAATCACCTCTTCGTCAGTCGCCACGGCAAGCGTCCGTCCATCAGGATTGAGTGCAATAGCTCTGACTCCGATGTCTGAATCGGAGTCAGTTATATTCCCAGTGATCGTTTGCAGGAGATGCCCGGTGTGGACATACCACAAACATATCGTATTATCCCAACTTCCACTGACAAGGGACTTACCATCGGGTGTATAGACGATAGAATGCGCCCCTTTCGTATGGGCAGTGATGGTTTTGAGGAGTTCTTCGGTATGAACATCCCAAATACGGATTTTACCGTCCCGATTTCCACTCGCCAGCGTCCCACCATCTGGAGAATAAGTCACTGAAAGAACTTCATCTGTATGTCCCGTGAGAGTTTTCACGATTTGCCCACTCTTTACATCTCGTAGCACAATTGTATTGTTGCCTCTACTAATTGCAAGTGTTTTGCCATCCGGTGAAAAAGCCAATGACCTCGCTCCAAACCTATGTACGGTAAAGATTTTCAGGGGTTCTCCAGTGTCAATATTCCAAAAGCGCAGCGTCCCGTCGTATCCGCTACTCACAACGGTTTCTCCATCTGGTGAATACATTACAGAATCAACGTCGCGTGTATGCCCCTTAAGAATTTTTATAGTCTCACCGGTGCGAACATCCCACATACGGATTGTCTTATCCCAACTCCCGCTCACAAGTGTAGTGTCATCTGGTGAATAGATTATAGAACCGACCCGATCTGTATGTCCAAGAAGGGTATTCAGGAGTTTTCCGGTGCCAATATCCCAAATACGAATCTTGGCATCCCGTCCTCCACTTGCAAGCGTCTGACTATCAGGAGCATACGCGATCCTATAGATACCACTTGCCTTATCAGCGATAGTTGCCAGAAGTTCTCCAGTACTCACATCTGAAATACGAATCGTACTGTCCTTCCAACCAACACACGCTAACGTCTTTCCGTCATTTGAATACGCGACGAAGCGGATACTATCTGTGTGTCCAAAAAAGGCTTTTAGGAGTTCACCAGTGTTAACATCCCATAGGCGAACTGTGGTGTCCCGGCTTCCACCCGCGAGTATCTCTCCAGTCGGACTGAACGCCAACGAATAGATTCTGTCCTCGTGTCCCACAAGTAGTTTATTGAGTTTGTTAGTTTGTAAATCCCATAAGACGACTTCACTATCAGTTGCAGCAGCAAGCGTCCTGCCATCAGGACTGAGAACCATGAGATTCCACCTTAGTTTTGTTCCCAAATCTGTGAATAGATCCAGTTCTTCACCTGTGTGTACATCATATATCCAGAGACCGATTGCGCTCTGAATAGCGAGCCGATTTCCATCCGGAAGGAACGCGAAATCGCCGATTCCACCTTTCTCAAAGCGAACGATAGCCCCTTCGGGAAGGTGCCATCGGGTGTAATCTTGTGCGAAACCGTTTGGCAAAAAAAGAATAGTCATTAGAACAAAACTAAAAAATCGTGCGGTTCTCATAGCAATAATTTCCTAATGATATTCGGTACGGTTAGAACCGATCCTACCGGGTCTGGGGAAAATATCAAATTACCGAAATATTGATTAATACCTCATAAAAATTGTGCTACAAAGGTGGCAACTTAGGTTATTTGTACACATTTTTGGATGCACTTTGCGGGTTGCGTAGAATTATACAAATTATCCGAAATTGAGTTACGGAGACATCCGTTTAAAAAATAGAGGACAGAGACGTATCAACTCTCTGTCCTCTTCTAAAGGGCGCGACACGTTGTGCGACGCGTCTATACATATCCAGTTGTTCGGATAAAATCATTCCTCGGGGTCGAAAAACGCTTTGAGCGGTGTACTGAGCCGTGGGGCTACGGTCTGTTCATCTATTGACTTCTCGCCTCTCCATTCGGCATGTTCAATACCCATCATATAAGCCTGCTCCGCTGTATCAGTGTAACTGAGGTATTGAAACCCAGCATTCTCAAAACATATCAGTGCGGGTCCGTTGTCCGGGGATACCTGTAGGGTAATGTGTTCAGCCTCCAGCTCCTCAAAGGCGTAGCGGACGGCTTCATGGAGTGCATCAGTGCCGTATCCGCGAGCACGATAATCGGGTCGAATGATGACGAATTCGAGGGTAACGGCGTTGGTATCGTCTCGGAGCAGGATAAATCCAATGAGAAGGCGTGTGTTATGAACTTCAATAGCAAGGGCGTGCATCTGCTCGTCTGCTACCCAACGGTGCCAATCTGAAACAAAGGTTTCAAAAGAGACCTGTGTTGTATAGAGGAAATTCCTGATGCCCGGTCGGTTTATCCATCCCCAAATTCGGCGGAGTTCATTTTTACCAATCTGTCGGAGGAAAATGCCCCCGCCGTGAAGGCGTTCCAACTGGTGCAATTGGCTCCGCAATCCTTCCAATTGCGCTGAGTGCGCCCCGACTTGTGCTCCCGCGGCACGAACCATGCGTTGATTCGGCTGATCCATGAATTTCGCTTGCTTGACACGGTTTTGGAAGTACCCAAGTTTCTGTTCACTTCTTTCAATAATACGTAGTAAGTTCTGGATAGCATCCGCCCACTTTTGCGGGTTAGCGTCTGCGTCGCCGCGCGTTTCGGTCCGTTCTCTTCTTATCTGAGTTTCGTTCATATCTCCCCTCCGTGAATCCAGAGATCCGAAGGTAACTTTCATATCGAAGTGGATTAATATCGCCAGTTTCAACTGCGCGTTTGACGGCGCACGATGGCTCGTGCTGGTGCGTACAGGCTGCGAATTTACACTCCGGGATATAAGAACGCATCTCTGGAAAATGAATATCTAATCCCTGTTCATCATCAATTTCAAGCAAGCCGAGGGTGCGGATACCGGGTGTATCTGCGACGAACCCACCGAATTCAAGTGGTAGGAGCATGACTTCCGTTGTCGTGTGTCGTCCTTTGTGGATGCGCTCGTCTACTTCACCTATGCGCAATTGGAGTCCCGGCTGTAAGGCGTTGAGCAGAGAGGACTTCCCGACCCCCGATGAACCTACAATCGCTGAAATTCTGTTTTTCATCACCCCCCGCAATTCTTCAATACCAACTCCAGTTACAGTACTAGTATAAACCACTTTATAACTTAATTCTTCATATAAATTGAGTTCGCGTTGTACATTCTCGAATTTTGCCAAATCAAGTTTGTTAATACAGATAACGGGTTCGACATCAGATGCCTCTGCGGTGACGAGAAACCTGTCAAGCATTCGGAGTTTGAGGGTGGGGTGTCGTGCGGCGAAAATGATGAGCAGCATATCAAGGTTGGCGACGATAACCTGTCGCCAACCATCCATTCGGATACGCCCAAACTGGGTTTCACGCGGGAGACATTCCTCAATATATCCAGTGTCCGCTGTAGACGCTGCGGTAGAGATACGTACGCGATCCCCAACAGCGACTAAATCGACGTACGGCATCTCTTTCGTCTCAGCGAGTCGCCGCTTTTCATCTTCAATAAGGTGGTGCCGTAAGGCACAAGTATAGCACTGTTTGCCCACCTGTACCTCATAAGTCCCACCTCGTGCTTTTATGATAATGCCTTCCATATTTAGATTTACCTGTGAAAGCGAGCGTTGTAGAATACGCTGCGTTTAGAGCGTCCGACGGCTTAAGGTAGATATCAAGGAATTCCTGATGTATCCGTGCCTACCTAAGTCCCTGGATTTCGCCAGATAATCCGTCCACGCGTCAGGTCATAAGGCGAAAGTTCAAGGGTGACTTGGTCGCCGGGAAGCACCCAGATTTTGTGTTGCATGAGTTTGCCAGCGAGATACGCCACAACTTTGTGGTCGTTCTCTTCTAACTTCACATGAAACAGATTACCGGGTAGGGATTCCAAAACTACCCCAATTACACGGATAGCTGCGTCTTTAGTAGATTCACCTGCGTTAGTAGATTCATCGGTTTGGGTGGTTACATTTTCATTTCTCATTTTCTATTTTCTCCTTTTTGTAATTGTTTGTTACTTTATACACTATATTGGATGCACTTTATTAACGAATTGTTCGGAAAAAAGTTGACATGAAGCCTCAAAAGTTGTAAAATGGACAGATACGACATCAGATGTTGCGCTTCGCTATATATATAATAAGGAGAAAAAAGAATGAGCCAAGCCTTACCTCTTGTAGCTTATCCTGACCTTGAAAGCCAAGTCAAGGCGATGGAGGAAGACGGATACGCCTATCTACCAAAGGTTATTGAGGGCGAACAACTCACGGAACTTCGTGCTGCGATGGATCGGCTAACAGCAATCCCCGAAAGTTTTGATCGGCACGGCACGCCAGAAAATGGGAACGGTTTCCTTAACAAACACATCAATAATGCCTTCAACCGTGACACCGTTTTTTTACGATACCTTGATTTGTCTCCAGTTATTGAATTGGCAGAGGCGGTGCACGGCGCGGATTGCCACGTCATCGGTATGACGGCATGGGTAACGGGTCCTGGTCGTCCCGACCAAGGGTTACACACGGATTGGCTGCCGATCCCACTGCCAGCGGACCTTCTTGAAGACCCACGTGTTAAGGTGCCAATTTTTATCTCAACGGCGCACTACTACTTGGATGACCTCTATGAAGACCTGGGTCCAACAAAATTCGTTCCGGGTAGCCATCTTTCCGGACGGCGACCCGACGGCGAGACAGAATGGAAGGGTGCATCAGAAAAGAGTATTCTCTGCAACGCCGGTGATGCAGTGCTTTTCCGAAGTGAAGTCTGGCACCGAGGCACAGCGAACCGTAGTGAGCAAACCCGCTATCTTTTACAAGTGCATTACGCGCAGCGGATGATAACGCAGAAATTCCCACCCTATCTGAACCGGTTTCAGTTCAATGAGGAAATTTTGGAGCAAGCAACGGAACGGCAACAACGCTTAATGGGCAATCACCGCCCTGGTGCCTACGATTGATCCTAAATTTTTCAGAGAACAATGACCTTCATCAAGGACAGGACTTACGCAAATTGAGAAAATATCGGACATTCAGACGCAGAAAAGCGGTAACTTCGGTATTTAAACCCCCTAAAGAATCAACGGTATGAATGCCCTATGGCATTCCCCGCCCCTTATCAGGGGGACTTTAAGAGGGACTACGTAAGTCCTAAAGGATAACAGTTTCCTTTGAACAGAAAAGAGAGTATTGGGACATCGCCACGACCAAACGTTATTAGCGAGGAGCCGCACGGGAAAATTATTGCCCTGAGTTTGCTCCTCGCGTTTCTTTGGGGTGGGAATTCGCCCTCCATAAAAGTCGGTTTGCAAGATTTTCCACCGATGGCGTTGGCGTTCCTCCGTTTTGTGATCGGGCTTATTGTGATCGGAGGTTGGTCGCTCTATCGCGGGGTTTCGCTCTCCTTGCGCAAGGGTGAATTCGCTCGATTGCTCCTGCTCACAACGATTTTTATACTCCAAATTATCTGCCTGAACACTGGGACATTACTCACGACTGCATCCCGCTCTACTATTTTTATCAACGTCTATCCGTTTTTCACGGCACTCTTTGCGCATTTCTGGATTCCCGGTGAACGCCTCTCTACCGCAAAGACATTAGGGATTATTGTCGCTTTTAGTGGCGTTTTCATAACAGTTGCCCCGAACCTCGGTGAAGGTGAAACGCATGTTCTCGGCGATCTTCTCGTCCTCATCAGTGGCGGCTTCTTGGGACTACGCGTCGTCGTGACAAAACTACTCGTCCAAGCAATACACCCGTACCGACTTCTCGTCTGGTATTTAAGTTTGAGTCTCCCCTGTTACGCCGCAATGAGTTTGCTACTGGAACGCAGCGACCCGATGCAGCTGACCCTTTCAAGTGCTGTCGCACTCCTTTATCAAGGCGGCGTTATCGCTGGCTACTGTTTTTTGGCGTGGACTTCAATACTTGAGAGATACAGTGCGAGCAAATTGGTTGTGCTTTTTTTCGCAACGCCCCTGTCGGGTGTCGTGTTTAGTTCCCTGGTCTTGGGAGACGAACTAACACTCAGTCTATTGGCGGGTGCTGTTCTCGTGGCAGGTGGGATTTATCTTGTGAATATGCGGCGTTGAAAAGAGGTAATCCACAAGTTTTATTTTTTCACTGTACACACATAGAAGTTTACTATGGTGGATCAATAAGGACATCTAAGGAAGTTTGGAGATCGGTTTCAGGATTAAATGTGAGCAGTCCTTCATTTTGTGCGGCTCTGATAAGACATTTATCGGAACTCACAAGAACCAAATTATCGCCTCCTATCCGTAGTTCATTAGTTCTATCAAGTGCACATTGTAGGAGGATAGCGTCGGTACTGTTGATCGAATGCTTTTCAATAAGATCCCACGAATCGGTTACTTGATCCTCAGTTTGGAATACCTGCTCTACCTCGTCGCGATCAACAAATTCAGTTTCAAAGTGTTCTCGGAGTTGATTGAAATGCGTTGTGGTAATTTTACCCTCATTTCTCCTGCGTACGAAGACGAAAATAACCTCGCCTCCACCGTCAAACAAACAGATCATACGTTCTAAAGAAACACGTGTGAAGAGGTAGTTAACCAATTGTGTCCCTTTTTCTTCTACGTACCGTTTGGCATACGCACTTGCGTCTAACCAGAAGAAATTCACTCGTTTCTTTTCTCCCGTTCTTCAATGATAGCACTACTCAAAAGATTATCCTCTGGGTTTATGCCCTCCTCTAACGAAAGCTGCTGAAGTTCCTCTGCCGTGAGGGTTTTAGCTTCGGGATCGCGTTTTTTGCGTAAAGAACGCCGTCTTTCATTTTGTGCCCGGACTCTTGCAGACCGCGCAGCTAAACGTTCCTCAGGTGTAAGAGACTTCATGAAGGGGGCTTGTAGTGCCTCTAACTCCTTTTTGACCTCTGCTAAATCCCATTCAAGCTGTTCAATTCTTATGAGTAGTTTCGTGATAGGCGGTATCATAAAGGTTCTCCTTTTTATTTTTGCGCGTTTGCCCTGTTAAAGAGCGGTTTGACGGCACGTATAGGTACCTTGACAAGTTCGTTATGGAAAGTGGTTAATGCTGATATTCGTTGTAAAGAGGCTTTAAAACGTTATAACCATTCTTTGCAAATCGGATGCAGATTTTATCAGCGATCTCCTTAGGTCCAGCATTGTATAGAATACGAATAGTTTCTATAACTTCGTCCTGTTCCAAAAACGGTTCAAGCAGTTCTCCTATCCCTTTCTTAGACAATTCTAAATAAACAATGCCGACTTCCGTTGGGGTCTCGGGGGCATGCAATAGCAATGTTTTAACGAGAATACCGATATCCCAAGTAACGTGCCTTACGGACAACTTCAACCACTCGAGGACTTCCTCATCTATACTATCAATGAATACTACCCATTTTGATAATTTATCTAAAACGTTTGGGTATATCTTTTCATCCGAATATATCTCTTCATCTTTGTTTTGGGAAAGAGTTTTAAACATAACGCGCCACGCAGCCCTAACCTTTGCCTTATCTTCCTCGGATAGATTATCCCTTTGATCCCAGCAAAAATCAACAATTGCAGAAAGATAGTTTACATTACTGCTATTTACTACTTGATAAATGAGGCTGGTTTTGTCGCTTAATTCCTCATAGTCTTCTAACCAAAACGTACAAATGTGTGTAGCAAGTGCGGTCTCCACAGGGTGATGATCAAAATTGGTATTTAGTGCTTTTTGATAATGTCCACCTTCCTTAAGCGAGGTGTAAAGATATTTACAGATTTTACCAGAAGAGATCAGATACATTGAAAAGACTACATACCAATGATGTTCATCATTTTTCGGGAATATGCGATTTACATTATCAATTACCCACTCCTGATCAAGGTATAACAGCTGCGGCAAGTAAGTTCCCAACATGAAAGAAAATTCAAAAGAGGATTCAAGGTTTCTGTCTAACCTTTTGGTGAAATCTGCTCTGATTGCTTGTGGCCATCGGGAATCTTTTTGTTGATTATTATTGGTACGAGTAAAACGCAAAGTATAACCCATCATCGCCCGAAATACCATACCTCTGGATGAATTCAGAAAGGCATCCATTGGTTTTTTTTCCAAACCACATTTTGATTCTATCTTCTCTACAAGCACCAAAAGGATTTGTTCTGCAAGAGGTAAGAACTGTGGATCAAAAGCATGGGTATCATCATTTACCCCAACTGCTATCAACTCTGCGGTGTCAGCAAGAAACTGATCCCTATATTTAAAACCTCTTATCTCGTGTTCAACCCAGAAATCCTCTGACGAGAGGATTCCATGGATAAACCCGAGTAACGCTTCCCAATCTATCTTGTTTGTATTGTGTAAGGCAGTCAACAATTCAGACAAAGTTGAGTACTGATCAGGCGAAAGGATATCTTGGAAAACGCTTAGGCAACTCGTAAACCGTTGCAAAATTACGACTACATATTCTCTATATATATTTGCTAATCCTTGTTCAGTATATACACTTGCTAATCCTGATTCAGTTATACGATGATTCTCCCCCTCTACAATTTCGCGTATTTCCCCTGGAAATTTAATCCTGTCAGCTCTAGACCTATTAGACAAAAATTCTCTAAGTGCCGGATTAGTACCTTGTTCTATGCTCTCTATAAAATGATGTGCTTCTTCTCCACGTGCTATATTAACTTTATGTTCATTATGCCAATTCTCCAATGCAGGTTCCATGAAAGTGTAATGCTTACTTTTCATCTTCTCTTTAGGCAAAGTAAAGATGATATTGATTATCCGTTGACATAGACCCCGATCTCCAATAATCTTTTCCCTTGTATCCTCAGCACAATCAACAATAATATCTACGATTTCCACAAGGGTACCGATGGTTTCGGCACAAGGATGTTTTTTGGTATGTTCAGCAATCCGTTCTGCATATTCCAAGGCATGCCAGGGTAAAACCGTATTATATTCATTAGTAGTTCTCACACTTGTCCTAGCGAATGAATTTGATTCAGCATCAAACCATCCTGAGTCTATAATCGGTTTCCACCAACCATACCAATCAAGTTCTATCACGGAAGTTCGGTTAGGTCTTACAATCACGTTAGACTCAGGATCAAACCACCCATCCTCTTTTAGTGGTTGTAGCCAGGCGGGTGAATCAAGGTTTTTAAAAAAGTACTCGCGTCTTGTTTCGGATTTTAACAGATTAGGAAGCGTTTTTATGATTTCCTCCGTTGGTTGTTCGTAAGTAAGGATCCGATCTAATCTATTAAGTAGATTTAAGTAGTTCCCTACCAACTCTGCCAAGATCTTCTCAAACTCGTGCCACAGTGGGAAAAATTCTTTCCTGCGTCGAGGTGGTTTCCATGCCCCGTGGCGATGGGCAAACTCAGCAAAACGTTTAGCAACACTTATCCACCTCTCAGCAATAGGCGAGTTTTCATCAACACCCAAGGATTGTAGAATTGAGGCTTTATGTTTGCCAATTCGGTTGTAAGTCACTTTGATAGTGCCAGGGACACTGCTAGCGAACTTAAAACTGCCTTCTTTTCCTTTCTCACAGGTTAACTTGTTACCATCAGGAGTCTCAATGACGAATTTAAGTTCCTCTTTTCTCTTTGCCGACAGTACATCTCTTAAACCACCCTCAATTTCCCGAGCAATATGTGCTAAGAGATAAGAAGAAGTTTCCAAGTCATCGTCTTGTAGTACCTTTACTCCAGATAGATAAAAGGCAGCTATTTCGGGACCGATAGCTTCCAGGTTTCGGTGAATTTCAGCTTGCCGTGGGGATAATTCAAGACTACGGTTTTGAAGTCTCACGGGTGCCTGTGATAAATTCTGTTCTCCGTCAAATCCGTTTTTCATATTTTATTCTTCCTCTTCCTCAGGATCATATCAACATTCTAACACATTTTTAAACCCAACCTCAACCCAATTTCGCACCTCTGATTTAAAATTACACCGTGACTTTTCCTCTATAGATGCTCGGTTCAGCGAATCAAGGCACCGTAGCATACCCATCCTCAGATTTGCCCTTAGAATTATTTCGCCTGTCCAAGCAAAAATTCCCTCTCTTAAACAAACATAAGGCAAGGCATGAAAAACCTCGCCTTATGGATACATCAGGGTCAAAGCTTACTTGCGTTCAGGTTGCGCTTCCATCGCTGGATAGACGACTATATCGGATTGTGTGATGAGTACGCCGACGTAGAAAGTCAACCAGTCGCCGCAGCGTTCAATAGACATGTACTCGTCGTTATCGCTGGCGTACTCGTGAAGCTCAACGTCGAATTTCTCTTCCCCTTCTGCATTGGTAAGGGTGAGCATTGCGGGAACAACATCCTGTCGGTTGTATTCAATAGCGATGTCTTCGTTTTCATTCTCCGGATCCGGAAAATAGAAGGTCATTTCATCCGGCAACGGATCTTCAAGTTCGCATTCGTCACCAACAATCCATCGGGAAACCTCGTAGTCGTCCTTAGTCCCGGCAACATGATCGACACCGATAACGACCTCCTCCTCTGCGTCACGGATGTGATACATGTAGCGACGGAGGCTGTCGCCTTCATATTTCTTTCGCGTGACCAGTTTGAAGGCATGCGAAGTATCTCCGGTCTCCTCATACGTGATGATGTCGGAGAGTTCAATCATGCTGTCAATCGGAATGTCAACTAACTCATGTCGTTCCGGCTTTTTGGGTTCAGCGTCCTTTCGTCTACCAAACAGGGATTTGCCGTCTTTTCTGCCAAATAGTGCCATGTTCTCACCTAAAAATAACCCTTATTATACATCACCAACGCAATCACACCAACAACAAGGACGCTTCCGAAGATCAGAAGGAACCAAGTCCCACCGGATGTCCCCCTCTGGACAACAACGGTTCGCGTGGGTGGTGCGCGCGCTGTACTTGTGGTGGATGCGGGTGCAGTTACATTAGGCGTTTCTTGGGCAGCTGCAAGGAGTTCTGCTTTTAATGCCTCTTCATCTGGAAGCTCATCAACAGTGAAAGATTCAGCATTTTCCCCATAAAACTTATCAGGATTTTCCTCGACATAACTCGCGACATAATCTTCATCGCGACTCGTGCCCGGGTCCACGTAATTCGGGTTCGGTTCGACGCCTTGGCTTTCGTAGTACTCTTTGTAATACTCATACTCCGCCTGCTTTTCGGCACTCCAATGCGATCTGTCATAGTCGCGATGGTGGTAGTGCCACAGGTAACTATGGCGAATCGCGTGGTTGTAATGGTCATGGAAATAGATACCGAACATGAGATTGTTAAACGCCATAGATGCAGCCAAGGGATACATCGAATATCCCATCATAGGATAGTAACCACCGAAATTATTGACGTTGATCGTTTGGCGTCCCTCTCGACGCGCACGTGCGGTTTCCCGATTTGCCCTTCGGTTCTGGCGTTTCAAACTGCGGTTTTCCGCTTTGAGTTGCCGAACCTGTTTTCGGTTCTGTGTTCTCACCTGTCGCTGCTGGCCGCGCGTTGTGGTCGTGTTTCGGTTCGTTGCGGTTGTTGTCCTCGCACGGTTTGTGGCGGTCTGTCTCTGGCGTGCCACGGTACTGGAGCGTGTGGTACTTCTCGTCGCCCTATTTCTGCTATAACTGCTGCCTGTACTGCGTGTCGTCCGCGTCGAACTCCGCGGGGTACTATAAGAACGCCTCGGTGTGGTACTCCGTCGAGTCGTGCTACGGCTATAACTCCGGCTGCGACTGAAACTTCGTCCGCCCCGAAAACCACCACCGCGACGACTCTCTACAATATCCGGTGCGAAACTAAACAAAAAGACAACCAAAACAGCGAGGATTGAGAATTTTTGAAATTTACGTTTCACCCTGATCTTCCTCCTTAGATTTTTTCACGGAAAAAACTTGACAAAAGATGCCGAATTTGTTAAAATATTAAAGATATATGTGAATTCAGGCTTGGTTTTGCAACCTTCCTGATTTTAAATTCATGTGCCTGTAGCTCAGATGGATAGAGCGTCAGCCTCCGGAGCTGAAGGTCGGGCGTTCGAGTCGCCCCAGGCACGTTTTTTCACTTAATGGGCGTGCAAACTGCACGAAACCCTAATCCACCACTTCACTTTAAAGACTATCCTAACATTAATTAAGATAGTTGTCAAGGAATTAAGATGGCTGTCAAGGACGTTTGAAAGGAAAAATATGGCACTTGACGTACGCGATTCACGACTATTGGATTTGATTGATGCAGAAGCAGCTGTTGAACAGATAGCAACAGGCTGCGAATTCACCGAGGGACCGCTCTGGCACGCGACAGAACAGTTTTTGCTGTTCAGCGATATTCCTGCGAACAAGATTCGGAAATGGGATGCGGATTCTGGAATGACTGTTTTTCGTGAACCCTCCGGTAAGTCAAACGGTTTGACGTATGATAAGGGCGGACATCTTATCGCTTGTGAACACGCAAACCGCAGGGTTTCGCGAACAACGGCAGATGGACAGGTGCTCACAATCGCGTCGCACTATCAGGGAAAACGTTTGAACAGTCCGAACGATGTCGTCGTGAAATCCGATGGAAGCATCTATTTCACCGACCCACCCTACGGGTTAAGCGCAGCATACGGCGTTGAATCGGAGAAGGAACTTGATTTTCAAGGTGTCTATCGCTTGTCCCCAAACGGTGATACACTGACGCTTCTCGTTGACGATTTTGACAGACCCAACGGTATCTGTTTTTCACCAGACGAGTCCATCCTCTATATCAACGACACCGAACGGATGCACGTCCGCGCATTTGATGTACAGCCGGATGGCACAATCGCTAACGGTCGCGTCTTCGGCGAAGAGGAAGGGGATACCGGAAAACCGGACGGAATGAAAACCGATACACGCGGAAATGTTTATTTAACCGGTCCTGATGGTATTTGGGTTTTCGCGCCGGACGGAACGCACCTCGGAATTATCCTTGTTCCAGAACGCTCAGCGAATTTGGCATGGGGTGGAGATGCTTGGACAAGTCTGTTTGTCACGGCGAGTACCTCTGTCTATCGAGTAGAATGCAAAGCAACTGGGGTCGCAGTGCCGTGATGCCAATGAACATCAAAATAAAACGCATAGATAAAACGCTTCCGTTGCCAAAATATGAAACTGCAGGGTCTGTAGGTTTTGATCTGATCTGTCGCGAATCGGCAGAGATTGCCCCACACTCCATTGTCCTCATCCCTGCGAATGTTATCGTCGAAACACCCCCCGGCTATATGCTGATGGTATGTCTGCGAAGCAGCACGCCGCGTAAATTGGGATTGATGATGCCACAAGGTGTAGGCATCGTCGATAACGATTATTGTGGCGAAGAGGACGAACTGAAGATTCAGGTTTACAATTTTACAGATGAGGTTGTGCATGTTGAAAGAGGCAGTCGGATTGCACAAGGAATTTTTGTGCGTGTGGACACGGCAGAATGGAACGAAGTTGAACAGATGACTACACCGTCTCGCGGCGGATTTGGCAGCACAGATCGGTAGTCATAAACTACGAAGTGCGTCTTAAGGGAGGAATACCAGTACCAAATATTGGTAATCAACAGGCATGAAACAATACCTTGAAGGACTTCAGCAGGTCTTAGATACCGGGGTTGATCGAGAGGGCAGAAACGGGAAAACTCGTGCACTCTTTGGTATGCAAATGCGATATAATCTGGAAGACGGATTTCCCGCTGTAACTACCAAGAAGCTTGCGTTCCGTTCCGTAAAAGCGGAACTCTTAGGTTTCTTGCGAGGCTATGATCACGCGGAGCAGTTTGAGAAACTCGGCACACAGATATGGAACGCAAACGCCGATGCCTGGGGGCGCGATGGGTACCTTGGACGGATATACGGTGTTCAGTGGCGGAAGTGGCAAACGGAAGAAGGCACGATTGATCAGCTCGCCAGGGTCATTGAACAAATTCAGACAAACCCGCATAGCCGTAAACATATTGTTACGGCATGGAACCCGGCGGACTTAGATGAGATGGCATTAACACCCTGCCACGCGTTGTTTCAATTCTTTGTCGCAAACGGTAAGCTGTCGCTACAGATGTATCAGCCGAGTTGTGATATGTTTTTAGGTGTCCCGTTTAACATTGCCTCCTACGCGCTCCTTCTACACATGGTGGCTCAGGTAACAGATTTAACGCCATACGAATTCATTCATACTTTAGGTGATGCACACATCTATCATGCCCACTTTGAAGCTGTTGAAATGCAATTGAAACGGGAACCTTACCCGCTCCCCCGACTTGAACTGAACCGGAAGATTAAGTCAATTGATGCCTTCAAGATGCAACACATCCAATTAGAAGATTATCAACACCACGACGCGATCCGCGCTCCTATGATCGTTTAGAATCCTTGAGATCCAACGCGATAGAAGAGGTTATCAATGAAAAAGCAGATCGTCTTGATGAGCTGCATTACACTGCTCCTCGCAGGTTGTATAGAGACAAACGAGCACGGAATATTTCGCTCAGGCGACATGGTAACAGTTTATTGGGCTTTGCAAGAAGATACAAAAATTGCTGATTTCAAACTCAGGGATAACGTCTTGGAATTGGAAATTGATAAGGGTGAACAACGAGAGACACAGAACCTTCCTATCAAAATGCTGAAAAAGGACGAGACCCTTGAAGTTAAAGGAATGAGCACACTTGATGATTTGGCAATTTTTCATATCGTTGTTAATCCGTTGCTGCAGGCGCACCCAAGACTTCCGCGCACTCGAAGTACATACACGACATACCAAGGTTCAGGATGGGACCGTGATAACAAGGTTGGTGATCTCACCAAGGCAGAATTTTTTCGATCCGGTGACAGAATTACGGCGTATTGGCGCAGATCAGAAAGGACAGAAAAGAAAGGGTACAAGTGGACATCAGGAAAGGCGATAAGCGATAAATGGATGGAGTCTCGAGAATTACCTGATAACTGGATGAAAGAACTGGCTTTCCCTATCACGCATCCCCAAGAAGAGATAACATGCATAGGAGTGGGCAAAACCCCTGAGATTTTCATTGGATATTTCCGCGTTTCCTCTAATCTAACTCACTAAAAATGGTATTTAGCGAAACAATGGCACAAGAACAACAAAACGAAGGTCACTTCGGCAATTCAGAACAGAACGGTAACGGCTCCGTTTCAGACGAACTTACACTGTCGGAGGAGGCAGCGTTCCTTATCCACCTCATTTTTGAGGAATTTGACGAACTCTTAAATGACTATCCGCATCACGCCGCTTACTGTTTTGCCTCAATTATTCATCTGTCGGAAACAACCGAGGATCTCTCACACTTCGCCCGGCGGTTGGGAATGTGGTTATGGATTGAAGTGCTCTCTTTTCAAATCGAGGAACCTTTAAGCCTTCGTAAACTCGCCGAACACTTTGATACCAATGCGAAAAACGTTCAAACAGGGATCAACGAACTCGTGAAAACAGGACAATTTAAGATAGAGTGGGAACGCAGTAATCAGATCAAGTTGGCACCTCGGATGATAAAAGAGACAGTAATGCGTTTTGCTGAACAGGTCTTGAGTGGATTAGAGGCTGGAGAGCGCGAAGGAGGCGTATCCCCTTAAATATGGTAATTTCAATGATCGCCGCGATGGACAAAAACCGGCTTATTGGCAACGGACCGGATATTCCGTGGCAGCTGCCTGCTGACCGACGGCATTTTCGCGATATGACAATCGGTAAACCGGTGGTTATGGGACGTAAGACTTTTGAAACGCTCAAACGTCCGCTTGGCAAACGGCGTAACATCATTCTCACGCGAAATACGGCTTACAAAGCACCGGAAGGTTGTATCGTTACGCATTCGGTAGAAGAGGTCCTTAACGTTTGTAAGGATTCAGAAGAACTCATGATATGTGGTGGTGCACCCATCTATGAAGCCTTTTTACCGCACGCGGACCGGCTCTACCTTACACAGGTTCACGCTACATTTGAAGGTGATGTCTATTTCCCCGCGTTTGATATGGAAGCGTGGCAAGAAGTGAAACGCATTGATGGTGAACCCGATGAGAAAAATCCTTATCCCTACAGTTTTCTGTTCTTAGAAAGAAAATAGGAGCAAACTCGTGCTTAATTTGTGTATGCTTTCGGGTTCCTTTGAATACGACTCCGAAGTATCTTTGAAGACTTTCAAGACCTTTGTTGAAAAACATTATCCGATTCAAGCGAATTTAATTGTTTACGGTTCCGAGGATGACGACCCGTCTTTGGAGGGGTTGGACGACGCAGACGCTTTGTTAGTTTTCACACGTCGTCTCAATACAGATGGGGCATCGCTCAGACAATTTCAAACGTACTGTGAACAAGGTAGACCGATCGTCGGGGTTCGGACAGCGAGTCATGCGTATGAAAACTGGTTAGCGTTTGATAAAGACGTTCTCGGGGGTGACTATCAAGGGCATTACGGTCATGGACCGATGACGCGTGTTGAAATCGTTGAGGCAGAACACCCTATTCTGAACGATATACCAGCATTCGACTGTTATGGGAGTCTCTACAAGAATCCATCGCTCCGCGATGATACGTCTTTACTGCTAATGGGACACACAGATGAACATTCAGAGCCTGTCGCATGGACGCGTTTGCATAACGGGGGTCGCGTGTGTTATACTTCTTTGGGACATCAGCAAGACTTTGAAGTAGAACCCTTTTTACGATTCCTTGCACAAAGTATTTTGTGGGTGGCGGAACAGATTTAGGAAAAAAATTCGAGGCATTTTGGAGATATGGAAACACTGACGATTGTGAATGGCGACATCTATACCCCAACGCATTACGGACAGGGCAGTATCGTCATTCAAGATGACAAAATTTCAGCGATAACATCAGAAGCACTTCAACCAGCGGGCGAGGTTATTGATGCATCGGGATGCCTCGTGATTCCGGGGTTGATTGATGGATTAGTGCATGGTGGTGGTGGCTATGATAGCATGACCGGTCAAGTTGAAGACATTGCGACAATTGCGCGCGCACATGCACAAAGCGGTGTCACTTCGTTGGTGTTAGGGATTTCCTCGGGGAGCATGGCACAAATCAACGGTGCCTTAACTGCTATTGCACAGATCGTCGATGAACCGGTAGCAGATGGTTCTCAGATTTTAGGTTCGTATGTGGAAGGGAAATTTGGGAGTCTCGCTAAAAATGGGGCACAGAACGCGAAGTATATTACACCTCCGAATTTTGAAGAATTCCATGCAATGTGGGCGGCTTCCGATGGCACCTTGAAAGTTATTTCCATCGCACCCGAAAACGACGAGAACCTTCAATTCATCAAACACCTCTCGACCTTTAAGGCAGACGCTTACAACAACATCGTCATTGCGATAGGGCATACAAATGCAACATATCAACAAGCGATGGCAGCGATTGACGCAGGTGTGACACGCGCTACACATACCTATAACGGTATGAGCGGAATGCACCACCGCGATCTTGGTGCCATTGAAGCTGTCCTCTCCCATCCAGATATCCATGCAGAACTCATCGTTGATGAACACCATGTTCACCCTTTCTGGGGCAATAACCTGATTCAGCAGAAGGGTATTGATGCAGTCGGATTAATTACAGATTGCACAGAACTCGCGGGTGTTCCCACGGAAGAATGGCAGGCATCGGCAACTTATGTTCCTGAACTTAAGGCTTATCGCCTCAACGAAGATATAATTTCTGATGAAGCTAACGGCACCGAGAAATACATCCGTAACGGGGCAATGTGGTTAGATGTCGGGGAACCTACTGAACGGCTTGCGGGTGCGACAATTACGCTCATGGATGGCATTCGCAACGTTATAAACTGGGGGCATTCCGTCGAAGATGCCTTAACAATGGCAACCCTAACGCCTGCCCAAAATTTAGATGTTGCGGAATCAAGTGGTTCGATAGCCGCCGGTAAAATAGCAGATATCGTTATTGTGGATGAAGATTTAAGCGTTCAGAAGGTGATTTTACGTGGAAAACTGCTGAAAAATTAGAAAATTCGTAGAATTTTAGCGTTTTTTACATTTTTTTCAAAAAAAATTTGACATCACCCAATTTATGGTGTATAATATATGTTTTGGAAAGCCTAATCAATCTTTTTTTAGAAACGAGGGGCACTTATCCGGAAAACATTCTAACGTCGTACCCAAAATTCCACGTTAATTTGTTGAAGCTGTGATGCCCCGCGCGGGGCTTTTTTAATGCGAGAAGCCCATAAGATGCCATTGCGGAGGTTACGAAATGCCGACGATTAATCAATTAATCAAAAAACCGCGCAAAAGGTCCCGGAAGAAGACGAAATCACCGGTGCTTGAGCAGTGTCCCCAGCGGCGCGGTATATGTTTACAGGTAAAAACGGTAACACCGAGAAAACCGAATTCTGCACTGCGCAAAGTCGCTCGGGTCCGTTTCACGACTGGCTATGAAGCCACCTGTTACATTCCGGGGATTGATCACAATTTGCAAGAACACTCAGTCGTTTTGGTTCGGGGTGGAAAAGTGAGGGATCTCGCTAACGTGCGTTACCACATCGTCCGTGGGCAGTTAGATACAGCAGGTGTTGATAACCGCCGTCAAGGTCGTTCAAAATACGGTGCACGGAAACCGGGTTAAACAGCGGAGGAATTGTAGATGCCGAGACGTGGAAATATCAGCAAACGGGATGTGAATCCCGATGCAGTTCATAACAGTAAGTTAGTGTCAAAATTCATCAACAGTCTCATGTTGGATGGGAAGAAAAGTACAGCACAATCAATCCTTTATGAGAGTTTTCAGATTATCGAATCTCGGGCGAATGAAGATGGTTTCGCTGTGTTCCGCCAAGCGATCAATAACGTTAAACCGGTGTTGGAAATTAGACCACGGCGTGTAGGTAGCCAGACTTACCAAGTCCCCGTCGATGTAAAGGCAGAACGGAAACAGCGATTGGCTTTTAGTTGGCTTATCCAATCGGCGCGCGAGCGTGGTGAAAGACGGATGGCAGAACGCCTTGCAGGCGAGATACTTGAAGCAGCGCGTAACGAAGGCGGCGCAATCCGCCGGAAAATGGATCAGCATCGAATGGCAGAAGCCAATCGTGCTTTTGCGCATTACCGATGGTAAAAAATGTGCCTAAAGCTCATAGCTGAAACGTAAATATACAAAAGGAGTCGCTCGATCGTGGCAGATAAGAAAAACAACAATTCGCAACGCTTAGAACTGCCCCACATGCGAAATATCGGCATCATGGCTCATATTGATGCCGGAAAGACTACTGTAACCGAACGCATTCTGTACTATACCGGTAGACTCTATCGGATCGGCGACGTAGACGATGGCACCACCGCTATGGACTGGATGGTGCAAGAGCAAGAGCGCGGTATCACGATTACTGCGGCTGCGACGACTTGCCAGTGGAAAGAACATTCTATCAATATTATTGATACGCCGGGGCATATTGATTTTACCGTTGAAGTTGAACGCTCCCTCCGTGTCCTTGACGGTGCGGTGGCGGTTTTCTGTGCAGTTGGTGGCGTTGAACCCCAATCTGAAACCGTTTGGAGACAAGCGGATAAATACGACATACCGCGAATCGCATTTGTGAATAAAATGGATCGGACGGGTGCCGACTTCTTCCGTACTGTTGAAATGATGGAAGAACGCCTCGGTGCGACCGCAATCCCGGTGCAACTTCCTATCGGTTCGGCGGAGCAGTTCACAGGAATCGTAGATCTCATCTCCATGAAGGGGCAGATATGGAACATAGGGAACGATGCCGGTAGTGATGGTACTGTTATTCAAGAAACAGACATCCCGAAGGAAATGGAGGAGATGGCAAATGACTACCGGGATCGTATGTTAGAGGCTATCGCTGATTACGATGACGAACTCCTGATGAAATACGTAGACGGCATTGAAATTTCGCCGGAGGAAATTAAAACAGGAATACGGAACGCTGTAATTGCGGGTAAAGCTGTCCCAGTGCTATGCGGAACCGCTTTAAAAAATAAAGGTGTTCAGCCCCTCTTAGACGCGATTATCTCCTATCTACCTGCCCCTACGGATGTACCGCCAGTAGCAGGGTTTAATCCAGTGACGGAAGACGAAGAAGCACGTTCACCGCACGACAATGAGCCATTCTGCGCTTTGGCATTCAAAATTATGACCGATCCACACGTTGGCAAACTCACTTATCTGCGTGTGTACTCTGGTGTCCTCAAGAAAGGGGATACAGTTTATAACAGTAAAACAAGGAAGCACGAACGGATCGGACGACTGATGAAGATGCACGCGAATAAGCGGGAAGAGCATCAAGCAGTTTATGCGGGCGACATTGCTGCAGCGATTGGATTAAAAGACCTCTCAACGGGTGATACACTTTGCGATCCGAAGGCGCATATTACGCTGGAAACTATGGTGTTTCCACTTCCAGTAATGTCTATCGCAGTTGAACCACGAACACAGTCGGATATCGATAAACTGAACCTTGCGCTCTCGAAACTCGCCGAAGAAGATCCAACCTTCAAAGTGCATCAAGACAGTGAAACAGGACAAACGTTGCTGTCTGGGATGGGAGAACTTCACCTTGAAATCATTGTTGATAGACTGGTGCGTGAGTTCAATGTCTCAGCGAACGTTGGCAATCCGCAGGTTGCGTATCGAGAAACAATACTTAAACCGGTCAAATCTGTGGGGCGTTTCGTCCGTCAGTCTGGTGGTAGAGGTCAATTCGGTCACGTCGTGATTGAAGTTGAACCGCTTGAGAAAGGGACTGGCTTTGAATTCATCGATGAAACCAGAGGTGGTGTTATTCCCCAGGAATATATTCCAGCCGTACGGAAAGGCGTTGAGAACGCGATGAATGTAGGTGTCCTTGCGGGGTATCCGGTTGTTGATGTAGCCGTAAGACTGGTTGATGGTTCACATCACGCTGTAGATTCATCGGAAATGGCGTTTTCTATCGCCGGTTCAATGGCGTTTAAGGACGCGATGAAGGAAGCCTCACCAATACTCCTTGAACCGATTATGGACGTTGAGGTTATCGTCCCTGACGAATACCTCGGCAAAGTGATAGGCGATTTAAATTCGCGGCGTGCACAGATACGTAATACGGAAACACAAGCGAAATCTCGTATTCAAGTTATCAGTGTTGATGTGCCTCTCTCGGAAATGTTTGGGTATGTCAAAACCCTTAGGTCGCTCACACAGGGTAGAGCCAACTACTCTATGGAATTTGCACACTATAACGAAGTCCCCACGAGCGTAATGGAGGACTTAATTTCATCAGCGAATCTTAAGTAATTGTGAAGTGTCCGAACTGTAGGAGTGTTCTCACTTCCCATAAGCGGACACAAAAATTTAATAGTCTTCAGTGTGGGTTGCTACGCAACCCTATCAGTTGTCAGTTGTTGGTTACAAGAGGGTTTCATTAAACGAAAATCTGTTCACTGAAAACCGATAACCGAAAGCCTTTGCAGGCGAACTGATAACCAATATAACAATAAACTTTTAGTGGAGCTCGGAGAAAAATGGCTAAGGAAACATTTGAAAGGACTAAGCCACACGTTAATGTTGGAACAATCGGCCACGTTGACCACGGTAAGACAACGCTGACAGCAGCAATTACTATGGTGCTCTCAAAGCTTGCCGACACCGATTACGTCATGGAATATGACGAAATCGACAAGGCACCTGAAGAAAAAGAGCGTGGCATTACCATTAACACAGCACACGTTGAATATGAAACCGAGAATCGGCATTATGCACACGTGGATTGCCCTGGACACGCCGACTATATCAAGAACATGATTACCGGTGCGGCACAGATGGATGGCGCAATCCTGGTTGTATCCGCTGCTGATGGTCCTATGCCGCAAACGCGTGAGCACGTGTTACTCGCGCGGCAGGTGAATGTGCCATCTCTCGTTGTTTTCTTGAATAAAGCAGATATGGTTGATGACGAAGAACTGCTTGAACTCGTTGAATTGGAAGTTCGCGAATTACTCAGCGATTATGACTTCCCTGGAGACGATATTCCTATCGTCACAGGTTCTGCTCTTGAAGCGATGGAATCCGGCGGCGATCCGGGCAACGAAGCATGTCAACCAATTCTGGAACTTATGGCAGCTGTTGATGAGTACATTCCAGAACCTCTGCGTGATACGGACAGACCCTTCCTGATGCCGATTGAAGACATCTTCACCATCAGTGGACGTGGTACTGTTGTTACGGGACGTGTGGAACGTGGTACCATTGAAATCGGAAACACGGTTGAAATCGTCGGTCTGCGCGAAACACAGGACACCGTCGTGACCGGTGTTGAGATGTTTAAGAAAAGCCTCAACGAAGGTCAAGCTGGGGACAATCTCGGTGCGCTGCTACGTGGTGTTGAGCGTGAGGAAGTCGAACGTGGACAAGTGTTAGCAGTCCCCGGGACCGTTACGCCGCATACCCAATTTGAAGCCGAAGCCTATATTCTCACACAAGAGGAAGGCGGACGTTGGAATCCATTCTTTAGCGGATACAGACCGCAATTCTATTTCCGGACAACCGACGTAACGGGAGAGATGAATCTCCCTGAAGGCATCGAAATGATTATGCCTGGCGATAACGCACAGATCACCGTAAAACTTTCCAAACCTATTGCGATGGAAGAACAACTCCGATTCGCGATTAGGGAAGGTGGACAAACTGTCGGTGCCGGTGTTGTCTCTAAAATCATTGAATAAAACGTTTAGGGCAGGACTCACGTCCTGCCCTTTTAATGCTATCAACACAGAGCGTTCGGTATGTAAAACAGCGGAAATGCTCTGTTTGATAAAGGCGATACGAAAAGATGGACAATCAAAAAATTCGCATCCGGCTCAAGGCATTTGACTATCGGTTGTTAGACCTGTCGTCAAAGCAGATAGCAGAAACTGCGAAACGTACGGGCGCAGCTGTCTCTGGTCCGATTCCATTGCCGACGAAAAAGCATACCTACACCGTTCAACGTTCAACGTTTAAAGACAAGAAGTCGCGTGAACAATTTGAGATGCGGATTCATAAACGTCTGCTGGATATCTTAGAGACGACACCTAAAACCGTTGATGCTTTGATGCGTTTGGACCTGCCGGCAGGTGTCGATGTCAAAATTACGCTTCTTTAGAAAATAGTCGTCGGTTATCGGTTTTCAGTTAAAGAGGGCTTCGTTAAACGAAAACCTCTTACTGGCGACTGACAATTGGCAACTGACAACCATTAAAAAAGGCGAAAGAAAATGGTTAATGGAATTATTGGCCGCAAAGTCGGCATGACACAAGTCTTTGAGGATTCAGGAGAAGCCGTGCCTGTTACCGTCATTGAAGCAGGTCCTTGTCCAATTGTTCAACTCAAAACGCAAGAAAAAGACGGATACCAAGCAGTTCAGTTGGGTTTCGGAGAGCAGAAGGAAAGCCGCGTGAATAGTCCGAAGCGTGGACATTTCGCCAAAGTCGAAGTTGATCCAACTTTTGTGCTTCGGGAGTTTCGTGTGCAGAGCCTCGAAGACGTATCCGTAGGAAGTGTTGTTGATGCCAGTGTCTTTTCAGAAGGTGAACTTGTTGATGTGACCGGCACCTCAAAAGGACGTGGTTTCACTGGTGTGGTAAAACGCTGGAAGTTCGCTGGTGGTAAGAAGAGCCACGGTGGGGAACAAGACCTTCGGCGTCCTGGCTCAATTGGAGCGAGCGCGACCCCCTCACGAGTCTTCAAAGGGAAACGGATGGCTGGACGTTCGGGTGCTAAACGCCATACTATCCAAAATTTACCTGTGATTCAAGCCGATCCTGAACGCAACCTGTTGGTGATAAAAGGGGCTGTTCCTGGACCTCCCAACGGTTTACTTCTGATTAGAAAGGCATCTAAAGCACCAAGTGCATAGGTAGACAATCTCCACCAAACAGATTGTTAAGAGGAAAATATGTCAACTTTAGCTGTACACAACAGATCCGGAGCCGTCCTTCACGAAAAGGAATTAGCCGATGCCTTTACCAATACTGAGGTGAATGCCCCTGTGATCCACCAGTGTGTCGTTGCCTACCTCGCCAATCAACGGCAAGGTACTGCGTCAACGAAAACTCGGAGTGAAGTGAAAGGGAGTGGGAGAAAACTCTACCGGCAAAAGGGAACGGGCAGGGCTCGTGTCGGACATGCCAAGTCTCCAAATCGAGTGCATGGTGGTGTCGCATTCGGACCTAAGCCGCGCAGTTACCGGCAATACACGCCGAAAAGGGTTCGTCAACTTGGGCTCCACAGTGCACTTGCAGACAGGTTTCAGAATCAGCAGTGCATTCTTGTTGAAGATTTCACACTTGAACGCCCACGAACCAAGGACATCGTCAACCTGTTGAAGGCGGTGAATGCTGAAGGAAAAGTGTTGTTAGTTCTCAATGAACACGACCCGAATATCCACCTCTCTGTAAGGAACATTCCACAAGTTAATAGCTGCATGTGGGATAACCTCAATGTTTATCAGGTCATGTGGCATGACACACTGATAATCACTGAAAACGCCGCTGAGAAACTGGAATCCAAATTTGTCAGCATTAGTTCAGAAACAGAAGGATAAAGCTGATGAAAGATGCATATCAGGTTATATTACAACCACTAATCACCGAGAAGAGCACAATACTCCGCGATGATAACAAATACGCGTTTATTGTCAATCGTGATGCAACGAAACCTCAAATTCGGCGAGCTGCGGAAGAATTATTCGATATCGAAGGGGATATTCTCAAAGTTCGTACCATGCGCGTTCGCGGCAAACCTAAAGGTAAAATGTTGCGTTATCAACGGGGTAGGAAACCAAATTGGAAGAAAGCGATTATTACCCTAAGAGAAGGGACAACCATCCAAGCCTTTGAAACTATATAGGAATAGCGTTCAGCAATCAGCAGTCAGCAAAGAAGTTTCCCGATGCGGGTGAACCTCTTGTACCTGAAGGCTGAAAGGGTTTTCGTAGAAAACCCGCTCTGAAAGCTAACGGCTATTAAAAGAGGAAATCAGAGTGCCTAAAACTTATTCACCGATAACCCCAAGTCGCCGGTTTATGACGGGGTATACCTTTGAAGAAATTACGCGGGACAAACCGGAGAAATCTCTTGTCAAAGGTATGAAGCAGAGAGCTGGTCGAAACGCCAATGGTCGTATGACAGTGAGACGGCGTGGTGGCGGCCACAAACGTCGATACCGGGTCATTGATTTCAAACGAGACAAGTTTGGCATCCCTGCTAAAGTTGCCTCAATTGAATACGATCCGAACCGGTCAGCACATATAGCACTGCTACACTATGTTGACGGCGAAAAACGCTACATCCTTGCGCCTGTTGGTATTCAGGTTGGCGACATGTTAAGTTCAGGTGTGGACGCGGAAATTCGTGTCGGTAATGCTTTACCGCTTGAAAATATTCCGCTCGGCTCCTCAATTCATAACATAGAGATGCGTCCTGGCAAAGGTGGACAACTGGTGCGGAGTGCCGGTGCTGCTGCGCAATTGGTTGACAGAGAAGGAAAATACGCGCGTGTCCGACTTCCGTCAGGCGAGATTCGGCTTGTCCCGGTGCAAGCAATGGCAACGCTTGGACAAGTTGGCAACGTTAGCAAGATCGTCATCGGTAAAGCGGGCCGCTCAAGATGGCTCGGAAAACGGCCGAAGGTTCGTGGCGTGGCGATGAATCCGATTGATCATCCACATGGTGGTGGAGAAGGAAAGAGCTCCGGTGGTAGACATCCAGTTACCCCTTGGGGCGTTCAAACGAAGGGGTATAAGACCCGAAATCCGAAGAAGAAATCGGGTCGCTATATTGTTGGAAAACGTAAGTAATCGTTTTCGTAACGCCTCGCTCAGTACAGGCTTAATGTTTATAAGGTAGAGGAGAACATAATGGCGCGCTCTCTCAAAAAGGGACCTTACATAGATACGAAACTTGCTAAGAAGGTAACCGCTATGGAACGTTCTGGTAGCAAGCGGGTGATCCGGACTTGGTCCCGTCGTTCAATGATTACCCCTGAGTTGGTAGGACACACTTTGGCGATTTATAACGGCAAAAAGTTCTTTCCGGTGTACATTACGGAGAACATGGTAGGACACAAGCTCGGGGAATTTTCGCCAACTCGCACCTTCCGCTCTCATGCTGCTGGTGGCGGCGGTGTCAGAAGATAGTTTTGTGATAGCCTTCATCGCAGATTGAGGTACGTTGCATACTCTTTTATGAAGTGATGCGTTTGAATGTCTCATATAAATCACGATGAAATCAACCAATTGCTTTTATTAGGAGACACTGATGGAAGCCAGATCTAAGATTAGGAACGCGTCGGTTGCGCCGCGGAAAGCGCGCTTAGTAGCCGATCTCGTCCGTAATCAATATGTTGAGGATGCGTTAAGTCAGCTGCGCTTTACGCATAAAGCCGCGTCCCCTATAATTTACAAACTGATTCAGTCAGCAGCTGCAAATGCCCAATACCAGGATCCGAACATCGATATGACAAACTTATATGTCAAAGAGATTCGGGTTGATGAAGGGGTTACGCGGAAATGGATACGTCCCCGGGCGCGAGGCATGGCAAACAGAATTCTAAAACGGAGCAGTCATATCGTCGTTGTTGTTGATGAAGAGAGTAACGTAAATGATGAGTAACAACACGCTGACAACGCACCGACAGCACCATCGCGAACGGGAAATAGTTTGATAGGAGGTTTGCGTGGGACAAAAAACTCACCCGCGTGGATTACGCTTAGGAATCATTGAAACGTGGGATTCAAAGTGGTACAGTGAACGCGATTACGCCAAGTGGCTCCACGAAGATTTTAAAATTCAAGAGTTCGTCAAAGAGCAACTTGCGCGTGCTGGTATTTCGCGTGTTGAAGTGGAACGCGTCGCTGACCGCTGCAGCATTAATATCCATACAGCCCGCCCAGGTATCGTGATTGGTCGTCGGGGTGCAGAAGCCGAGAAGTTACAAGCACTCATCGAAAAAGAGATCGGTTGTTCTGTCCGGATTAATGTCTCGGAAATCAGAGAACCGGAACTTGATGCCCAACTCGTAGCAGAAGACGTAGCGACCCAAATAGAACGCCGTGCTGGCTTTAAGCAAGCGATGCGGCGTAAAATTTCCGGTTCAATACAAGCAGGTGCATTGGGCGTTAAAATCATGGTGAGTGGCAGGTTGGATGGCAAGGAAATTGCCCGTGCCGAGTCGAGTATCGAAGGACGGGTACCTCTTCACACACTCAGAGCCGATGTTGACTACGGGTTTACGGAAGCAAACACGACATACGGTAAGATCGGGGTCAAAACGTGGATTTTTAAAGGTGAAATTATTGGGGTCCCGGATAAATTAAAAGGTGAATCGTCTGTCCGTCGTCAATCTGGACGGCGTGAAGACACAGGTTCGCAACGTTCCGAACGCCGCCGTAGTGACAGACGTTCCGGACAATCCGGTGAACAGGGTAGAGGCAGAGGTCGTCGTCGGCAACGTCGGGGCGGTGGAAACTCTGAGAGTCGCTGATAACCGCATTTACAGACTTTTAAGGAGGCATTTAAGTGTTAATGCCGAAACGTGTGAGGCACCGGTATGTGCATCGCGGAAAACGCCGTGGAAAGCCGCTCCGAGGTTCAAGGATTAACTTTGGTGAGTACGGCTTGCAAGCGATGGAAGCTGGTTGGATTACCAGTAACCAAATTGAATCGGCACGTGTCGCTATTACGCGGTATGTGCGCCGTGGTGGAAAAATTTGGATAAAAATTTTTCCACATAAACCACTCAGTAAACAACCTGCTGAAACGCGCATGGGTAAAGGTAAAAAGGGTCCGCCTGAACATTGGGTTGCTGTTGTTAAACCCGGTAGAGTCCTTTACGAATTAAGCGGCGTTTCGCTTGAAGATGCAAAAGGGGCGATGGAACGAGCCGCCCACAAATTGCCAATCAAAACTAAGTTCGTTGCACGGAATGAGTAATTTCGTCTGCGACTCCGACGTTGGAAAATCATGAGTGTAGTGACGCTGCACCGTGGTTTGAGAACGCGCAAGGAGATTCGGAAAAATGAAAGCGGATGAACTACGCGGAAAAACAACCGAAGAATTAGAAGGTGAACTAAAGGCTCTGAAAGAGAATTTGTTTAACCAGAAATTCCGAAATATCTTAGGCCAACAAGAGGACACAACGCTTATTGGAAAGATCCGGAAGGACATTGCACGTGTGAAAACTGTTCTACGGTCCCGTTCAGAGTAATGGAACTTATAGGGCAAGGTTGCGTGCCTCAGCAGTATTCCGTTTCATCAAATTTGTACTGTGTACTTAGAAAAAATAGGTTTTGACTGGTTTGGAGGATAAAGTTGAACGAGGAAAGACGAAAACATCGCAAATCTCGGACAGGTCTTGTTACAGGTAACAGTATGGACAAAACTGTCGCAGTGTCACTTGTTCGGCGCTATCAACATCCCCTTTACAAAAAGGTAGTCCGGAAAACGAAAAAGGTTTTGGCTCACGACGAGCAAAATAGTTGTAACGTCGGTGACGTGGTGCAGGTTGTCGAAACCCGGCCGCTGAGTCGTCATAAGAGGTGGCGGGTCCAAGCGATAGTGAGCTCAGTACAGCCCGCAAACGATTAAGAAGTGCCACCACCAATAGCACGCGTGGTTTTTAACGTGTATGTGAAACCAAACAGCGTAGCAACGTGGATTGCATAGCACTTGAGAAGAAAGGGTTTGATCTCCACTCTGACGTTTCCAAACAAACCGTTTTGAAAACGATAGAGGAGGAAATAAAAATGGTTCAATCATATACTCGATTAACCTGTGCTGATAACACTGGCGCAAGGCAGTTAATGTGCATTAGCGTGCTTGGCGGAACTCGTCGTCGCTATGCGCGTGTAGGCGACGTGATCGTAGCAAGCATTAAGGAAGCGACCCCTAATACACAGGTAAGTGCCGGTGAGGTTGTGCGCGCAGTCGTTGTCCGTACTACCAAAGAATATCGACGTGCAGACGGTTCCTATATTAAATTCGACCAGAATGCTGCGGTTCTGATTGACCCGCAGAATCAACCGCGTGGTACCCGAATTTTCGGGCCGGTCGCTCGTGAACTCAGGGAAAAGGAGTTCACCCGAATTGTCTCGCTCGCACCCGAGGTGATTTAGGAGGACGATTGTGACAAAGCAAAAGTTACATATCAAGAAGGATGATACAGTGGTGATTCTCAGTGGGAAAGACCGGGGTAAACAAGGCGTGGTTTTAGAGGTGTTCCCACAGAAACAGCGGGCAATCGTTGAAGGCGTTCATATCATCACACGACACCTTCGTCCCAATCAAGCGGGCCAAGGCGGTATTGTCGAACGCGAAGGCACCATTCACGTTTCTAACCTCAAAAAGGTTGATGCCTAAACCGGAGCAGATCGCTCCAGACACCGTAGAAGATGTGCCGTGCAAAAGCACCCTTCATGGAATACACGATTTCTATAGGATACAAGGCTTATGAGCCCATTCAAAGAATTTTATCAATCGGAAGTCATACCGTCGCTGCAAAATCACTTTAACTATGAAAATGTGATGCAGATCCCGAAATTGGACAAGATTACACTGAACATCGGTGTTGGTGCAGCGGTTCAGACTCCAAATGTATTGGAAGATGCCGTCGAAGAATTGAGTCTAATTGCGGGTCAACGGGCAATCATCACCCGCGCCAAAAAGTCGATCTCTGCCTTCAAAATCAGAGGTCCATCGAAGTTAGGGCGTACGCCAGGCATGGCTATCGGGTGTAAGGTTACGCTTCGGCAGCAAAGGATGTATGAGTTCCTGAATCGCTTGATTAATGTCGTCCTACCCCAAATTCGGGATTTTCGCGGTGTATCGCCTGATTCCTTTGATGGCCGCGGTAACTATTCGCTCGGTCTCACTGAGCAGTTAATTTTTCCTGAAATTGAGTACGACAAAGTTAACGACATCCGCGGGCTGAATGTAACCATTGTTACGACCGCGCCAACGGACGAAGAAGGCCACGAGTTGCTAAGACTGCTGGGGATGCCGTTTCGGCAATAGATTGAGTGTGCCGAGTTTTTTGGTAAATCTACAAACAAGGACGTAGGTTTCCGTGAATCCGCAGCTAACTTCCAACATCCGTACACGTTACGGATAAGTCAGGAAAGGAGCATCCAGATTGGCAAGTAAATCATGGATTGCGAAACAGAAAAGAACCCCGCGGTTCCAAACCCGAAAATACAGCCGCTGTAAAAGTTGCGGTAGGGCGCGTGGGTATCTTCGCAAGTTTGAATTGTGTCGCATATGTTTTCGCCTCTTTGCCCGCGCCGGTAAGATCCCCGGTGTCCGAAAGGCGAGTTGGTAAAAGCTGAAAGTTGTCCTCAATTACACAACCATGATGGGCACAGCGACCCTTCAAAAACGAGAACAAATAAGGAGAATCTTTCATGTCGATGACCGATCCGATTGCAGATATGTTGACCCGTATCCGCAATGCCAATATGGCAGGACATGAACGCGTTGAAATCCCCTCTTCAAAAGTCAAATCTGAGATTGCACGCATTTTGGCAGAAGAAGGTTTCGTCCGCAACTATCGTTTACTTGAAGACGGAAAACAGGGGATTTTAAGAATTTACTTGAAATACGGAAACACAAAAAAAGAGAAGGTCATCACAAACCTTAGGCGCGTCAGCAAACCCGGCAGGCGGGTTTACGCGAAAGCCGGTAATTTGCCACGGGTTTATGGAGGACTTGGTGTCGCGATCTTATCGACATCTGGGGGGCTAAAAACCACCCCAGAATGCCGTAGAGAAAAAATCGGCGGTGAAGTCCTTTGCTACGTCTGGTAAAATTTTGCTGATGACTCTCAACGAGTTGGGAGAGATAGAATGTCACGTATTGGACTAAAACCGATTCCGGTGCCTGACAAGGTGCAGGTAGCTTTGGACAAAAGCGACGTGCAGGTGGATGGCCCGAAAGGGAGTCTCAATTGGAAACTTCCCGAAGGAATCAATGCGACGCTTGAGGAAAACGTCCTAACCGTCCAAAGAACGAGTGAGCTCAAACAATACAAAGCCTTGCACGGGTTGGCACGTAGCCTGATCGCTAACATGATTGCCGGTGTTTCAGAAGGCTTTGAGAAAAAACTAAGAGTGGTTGGTACGGGTTATCGCGCCGAAGTCAATCGCGATAAAGATTTGGTTCTTGACGTTGGCTATTCGCACTCCGTCACTTACACCCCACCTGAGGGGGTAACACTGAGTGTTGAAGCGACTGAAACAATAGATGGCCAGACCCATACACCTGTTATTGTCAGTGGCATTGATAAACAACTGGTTGGACAAGTAGCAGCTTCCATTCGTCAAATTAAGAAACCGGAAATTTACAAACCTTGCAAAGGTATCCGCTACGACGGGGAGCGCGTTCGAGATAAAGAAGGAAAAGCTGCTATTGGCTAACGTTATTAGACTTTGCCCGTTAGGAAATAGCAAGCGTGTTTATAGTATAAGGAGACCCCTTGGCACTCATTAAAAAGAAACGGATGGGCCATTTACGGCGCCGGAAGCGTGTCCGCCAAAAGATTAGTGGCACCGGTACCAGACCGAGGCTCTCTGTTTTTCGAAGCGTAAAACATATTTATGCGCAGCTTATTAACGATGAACTTGGCGTGACGGTCGCGGAGGCCTCAACTTTGTCCCCTGAACTGAAAGAAAACCTTTCAACCGGCGGAAACGTAACGGCAGCGGAAAGCGTTGGGGCACTTATCGCGCAAAAAGCCAAACAGCAGAAGATTGAGGTAGTGGTCTTTGACCGGGGCGGACATCTCTACCATGGGCGCATAAAAGCCCTTGCTGAAGCTGCGAAAGCGGAAGGATTGAAGTTTTAAATACCCCGCGAACCGGGCTCTGTTGTCAAAAAGATTGTAGAATTGACGCAATACCTAAGATAACAGGACTAACACCGGATAGGAGATTTTTTTGCTGAAAGATAAAATCAACCCTGATGACTTTGAATTTGAGGAGCGCATGATTAAAATCAACCGCGTGATGCGAGTCGGTAAAGGGCGGCGAACGCCGAGTTTCAATTCGCTCACCGTTGTTGGCAATCGTGACGGTATTGTTGGCATTGGATTCGGAAGCGCGAGCGAGGTAGCGGGTGCGCTTCGAAAAAGTTTCGCGGATGCCCGAAAAAATCTGATTCGGGTTCCAATCGTCAACGGCACACTTCCACATGAGATCGTCAGTGAATTCAAATCTGCCAAAGTCTTGTTAAAACCGGCGAGTCCAGGGACAGGTATCATCGCAGGGAATGCAACACGTGCTATCCTCGAATTTGCAGGCGTTCGAGATGCGTTGACGAAATGCCTTTCCTCGCGAAACGTGAAAAATATCGCTGAAGCTACTATGTTAGGGTTGAGGAACCTCAAAGATGTTAACGAAGTCGCACGGTTAAGGGACCTGCCCGTCGAAGAACTACTCAAGAAACGCTAAAGATTGGTAATCAGCGGTTAGCAGTCAGTGGTCAGAAAGTAGGTAATTGAACATTCCAATTCCTCTTACCTGACAATTGAAAGCCGACAGCGGATAGCCATAAAGGAATGGAGTAAATCCTGATGAAACTGAATGAACTCAAACCTGCACCTGGTGCGAACCGTTCCAGAAAGCGGGTAGGGAGAGGCAACGCTTCTGGCAAGGGTGGCACTTGTGGTCGTGGTCACAAGGGACAAAAATCTCGATCTGGCAGTTCAATTCCGGCCTGGTTTGAAGGCGGGCAGATGCCGCTCGTGCGTCGGCTCCCGAAGCGAGGACCGCGGCGGACTGCACATAAACGGGTTGTATACGACATTATTAACGTAGAAACCCTTAATCTGTTTGAGGACGCAGCGGTCGTTAGTCTTGAAGCCCTACGCGAAGCAGGCTTAATTAAACGGGAGAATGCGCTGGTAAAGATACTCGGCGATGGTGAACTGGAAAAACAGCTGAAAGTCCAAGCGCATCGTTTCTCAAAATCCGCAATCGAGAAAATTGAATCCAAAGGTGGCACAACCGAAGTCCTTGAGATGCACGCGAATACTGGCAACGCTGCGTGAGAACTTGCAGGCGAGGAGGAAAAGAAATAAGTGATTAAGGCATTTCAAAACGCTTTTAAAATACCGGAATTGCGGAAACGCATCATGTTTACAGCGTTGCTCTTGATTGTTTACCGCCTTGGTGCCCACATTACGCTTCCGGGTATCGACGACCAGGCACTTGAAGCTTTTTTTCAGCAACTTATGGAGCGTGGGGGTAATGTCATTGGATTCATTGACCTGTTTTCTGGTGGTGCCTTTAGCCAGATGACAATTTTCGCGCTCGGTATACAACCTTATATCAGTGCCTCAATCATTATGCAGCTCCTCGCTGTCATTGTTCCTTCATTGGAGCGACTCTCCAAAGAACCTGATGGCAGAAAGAAGATTACCCAGTATACCCGATATGGAACGGTTATACTCAGTATCATTCAAGGCATAACGATTAGCATCGTCTTGCGGAATCCAGAGAACATTACAGGACAAGCGGGTGAGATTGTCAGGGATCCTAATTTATGGTGGCATTTCCTCGTAGTCTTGACGCTCACAGCAGGCACCTCTTTTGTAATGTGGTTGGGTGAACAGATTACTGAACGCGGCATTGGACAAGGTATTTCGTTAATTATCACAGTCGGTATTATTGCTGGATTGCCGGGTGGTGTTACAACTGTTTTCAACAATCTGGTAACGAGACCAGAGTTCGGCATTTTACAACTCGCTCTCTTAGTCGGTCTTGTTGTTGTAGCGGTCATGGGAACTGTGTTTATCACGCTTTCTGTGCGGAAGATTCCGGTGCAATATGGCAGGCAGATTCGCGGACGTAGGGTAATTGGTGGTCAATCGACACATTTGCCGCTTCGTGTTAACGCAGCAGGCATGATTCCAATCATTTTCGCTGTCACGCTTATCCAGTTCCCGCCGACTGTACTTGGCTTTCTCCCACGGGATTGGGGATGGGTAGCTGGTGTAGAAGCCCTCACTGCTCCGGGAACACCGTTGTATCTCGCTGTTTATGGATTGTTAATTATCGGCTTCACCTATTTCTACACAGCCGTGCAAATCAACCCGATTCAAATGGCAGAAGATTTACAAAAATACGGTGGTTTTATCCCCGGTATCCGCGCAGGTAAACAGACTGCCGATTACATTAATACCACACTCACGCGTATCACGCTTCCAGGGGCGATTTTTCTCGCCGCTATCGCTGTGATTCCGATTATTATCACAAGTCGGCTTAACGTTGGCAACATGGTGGAAGGTGCTTCTATCTTAATTGTGGTAGGTGTTGTGTTAGATACAATGTCACAAATCGAATCCTATTTGACGGTACGCCATTATGAAGGATTCTTAAAAGATCGTAAACTCAAAGGCAGACGGCGTTAAGCGCTTTCACCTGAAAGAGGACCTCATGAAAGTCAGACCTTCTGTTAAAAAGATGTGTAACCAGTGTAAAATTGTCAAACGAAAAGGGGTAGTCCGCGTCATTTGTCCTTCAAACCCGAAGCACAAACAAAGACAAGGCTAATCCGTTTACACCTCTCGGATTCCGAGAAGGAGGAAACTCATGGCAAGGATCGCCGGGGTTGATTTACCCCGAGACAAACGGGTGGATATTGCCCTAACAGCAATTTATGGCATCGGTCGTTATACCGCATCACAAATTGTCACGGATCTTGATCTGGATCCGGAAAAAAAAGTTGACAACCTCGCTGAAAATGAGATTAGCCAACTCCGAGACAAAGTTCAAGAATACAAGATTGAAGGTGATTTGCGGCGCGAAATCGACCAGAACATTAAACGACTAATGGATATCAATAGTTATCGTGGTTTGCGGCACCGCCGGCAGCTACCTGTTCGTGGACAGCGTACGAATACCAACGCTCGTACTCGCAAAGGAAAAGCACGAACGATTTCCGTTGGTAGAAAAGCTAAAGAGGCAGCGCGCAAGGGCGGCTAGTGCTAAAAGCCATCAGTTATCAGTTGTCGGTAGTCAGTGAAGAGGTTTCTTTGTAACAATCATCCCAAACCTGGAGTACTCCATGGCATTCATGAATTGTTACAAGTGGCTCTTAACCGATAACTGATGACCGATAACTGACAACCACTGATAAGAAAGGAGAATCGTTTTGCGTGGAAGAAGAAGAGAACGCAAGAACGTTCCTGAGGGTATCGCACACATACAGGCGACCTTCAATAATACAATTATTACGATAACAGACTTAAACGGAAATACTGTTGCTTGGGCAAACGCCGGTATGACCTTTACTGGTTCACGGAAGTCAACGCCCTTTGCTGCACAACAAACAGCAGAGGCGTGTGCCCGCAGAGCAATGGATCACGGCGTGAAACGCGTGGAGGTTAGAGTCAAGGGTCCCGGGTCAGGACGCGAGTCTTCGATACGTGCACTCGCTGCAGCCGGTCTCGAAATTAGTTTAATGAAGGATGTGACTCCGATCCCACACAATGGATGTCGTCCACCTAAGAGACGGCGGGTTTAAGGGTTTTTATATACAAGGAGAGGGAATGAGCAGATATTTAGGTTCAGTCTGTAAATTATGTCGACGGGAAGGTGAAAAACTCTTTCTGAAAGGGCGGCGCTGCGATGGTCCCAAGTGTTCTTTTGAACGCCGCAGTTATCCACCTGGCGAACACGGACAGACTATTCAGCGCAGAGGTCGCGGTGACGACTTCCGCCGACAGTTGCGCGCCAAACAGAAAGTCAAACGCACTTACGGTGTTTTTGAGAAACAATTTCGGAGTTATTATTTCAGAGCAGCGCGCCAAACCGGTATCGCTGGCGAGAATTTAATTAGTTTCCTTGAACGCCGGTTAGACAATGTCGTTTATCGACTCGGATTCGCAACTTCCAGAAATCAGGCGCGGCAACTTGTGAAGCACAACCACTTCACCGTGAATGGCAAGCGAGTTAACATCCCTTCTTATGTAGTGAAAGTCGGGGATGTGATTACGCCACGCGAACGGAGTCAGCACCTCGCTACCATTCAAGAGGCATTAGATTACTCCCAGCATCGTGGGGCACCTGAATGGCTGGAAATTGATAGGGACAAACCAGAAGGGCGTGTTCAGGGTGCACCGGTGGTGGAGCAGATCGCTGCGGACCTTGAAATGCAACTCATCATTGAACTTTACTCCCGATAGGTACATCCCCATACCCGTGTGTTACTGTATATAAGTTATTAGGTTTTATAAGCCCGTATGCAATACGACTGCGTACCTATTATATACAATCAAGAGCTTAGCAGCAATCTACCTCACACGAGGAAATTAGGGGATGTCCCAAAATACAATACAGACAGAAAATTAAGAGGGCGTGTACTAAACACAAACACGCTGCCGCTCAGTTTGTCCGTATGCTAACACTTAATCTATTCCTGTAGGAGGAAATCGATGATAAGGTCCGAGCTAGAAATGCCCGAACGGCTGAAAACTGATACAGTCTCCTTACGCCCCAATTACGCGAAGTATACCGCTGAACCTTTTGAGCGTGGATTTGGGATGACCCTCGGCAATTCACTACGCCGAGTCCTCCTTTCGTCAATTAAAGGTGCAGCGATTACAGCTGTTCAAATTGAGCAAGTAAAGCACGAGTACGCTACGATTCCTGGAGTCTTGGAAGATGTAGTACAGATTATTCTCAATCTCAAAGAGATCCGATTAAACATATCAACCGACGATCCAATGCGACTCACACTGAAAGCAGAAGGCTCCGGTGAAATCACGGCAGCTGATATTCGTCCTAATGCGTACGTTGAGATTATAAACCCTGACCAGCATATCGCGACCCTTGATGAATGCGAAGGATTGGACATAGAGATTCACGTGCAAACCGGAAGAGGATATTCTCTCGCCGAAGAGCACAGACCACCGCGGCACGAAATCGGATTGATTCCGGTTGACGCAAAGTTCTCACCTGTTGAGAAAGTCAACTTTTGGGTAGAGGAAACACGTGTCGGAGATATGACGAACTTCGATAAACTCAACCTCGAAGTCTGGACGGATGCCACTATCACAGCGAAGGAAGCTGTCACACGCGCTGCCAACATCTTGTTGCAACAACTCGAGATCTTTACAGAATTTGACGAAAACTATGTTGAACCGGAACCTGAGATTGATGAGGCGAAACTGCGCCGCAACCGCTATCTCGCTAAGCCCGTCTCCGAGCTTGAACTCTCAGTCCGAGCCAGCAACTGTCTTGAAACTGCTAACATTAAAACCATACGAGAACTTGTCACAAAAGAGGAAAAGGATATGTTGGAGTACAAGAATTTCGGGCGGACATCGCTGAACGAAATTAAGGAACAACTTGACAACATGGGCCTTTCCCTCGGAATGGATCTGGACGATGTAGACGACGCGGACATCGACGAAGAAGATATAATGCGAGCCCCCTTGCAACCGGCTCCGTAAATTCTTCACGACAACGCGTACATGGAGGAAAACGATGCGCCATAGAAAACGTGGAAGGAAATTGGGACGAACGACAAGCCATCGAAAAGCACTTTTCCGCAATCAAGCCACGGCACTATTTGAACACGAACAAATTCGGACAACATTACCGAAGTGTAAAGAACTTCGGCGTGTCGCTGAAAAGTTGATTACGCTCGCGAAACGCGGAGATTTACCCGCACGTCGGCAAGCTGCAAAGATGCTCTATGGGACCAACCTGCACTACAAACCCAGAAGGGGAGAAGAGGGCAGTGGCATCGATAAACAGAGCATTTTGCGTAAACTGTTCGATGACATCGGACCGCGATATCAAGACCGAAACGGGGGATACACACGTATCATACGAGGTGAACTCCGAAAAGGCGATGGCACCCAGATGGGTTATATTCAATTGGTCTAATGGCTGTCGGCTATCGGCTATCAGCAGTCGGTAAAGAGGTTCTCTTTCTGACCGCTGATAGCCGACTGCTGACAACTATTAAAACCGATACGCAGCGGACACGAATACGCGATGCGTAAGCCGTTCCGTGGTAAGTTGATTTTTGCTTCGTTGCCAAGTGCCGAGCATATACGCGACATCAAGTTTCAGCGAATCCTCAAAGATTTGGCCTGCCCCCAGTGTCAAGAAATCACGTGCGTTTTCAACCTCGGCATCCGTGAATGGAATCGTATCCCGAAAATAACCGAGACGGACGTGTGTGCCAATAGCGGGTATTCGGTATTCTGCACCGATCCTCGCTTGGAGCGTTGTTGCATAGAACTTCTCAAAGTTATCCTTTGAAATGTCATCTGCAGGAGGGGCTGGATCGTAGCGCGTCTGGGTCCAATCTGTGAGTTGGATGTCACCCGCCAGGATTAACTGTTTATTTAGCAATTTCACAGCAACCCCCGTTCCAATCTCAAACGGACGCTCAATATCATACGTTTGTGCACCGTCGAGTGCATCAGATGTTTCCTCACCGTCATCATAGACCACCCGAGTTGATTCATACCAGAGTTCATCAACACCCAATTCGACCGGCGTAACGAAGGTCACACCGAGACTGAGAATATCTGTCAGGTTCGCCAAAAGTCCTATCCTACCGCCTAAACCTGAATACTCTCGGTCAATTTCATCGTCGTACCTGAAGCGTGACAAGTCACTATCTACCTTCAATAGATCGGTGCCTGTCGCATCCAACTCATTCAAGCTGCTCCCTTGCCAAAAGTCCAGCGAACCGCCAATAAGGACACGTTTTGAGACGTACACGCTCGTGCCAAAACTCCATATCCCAATGCCGCCACTGTTTATGTTGGTTTCATCAACAGCGAACCCGCTAAAGTCAGTTCCTGAGCTCGGATCAACGCCTTGAATAGCAGTCTGGTAGTCGAAGTTTTGTGGACGATTGTACCCGAAACCAACTGCCCACCCCCCGCGTCTCGTCTGGATTGGATAAACAAATCCGATAGAATTCGGACGCATCTGTGAGCGGGTTGTCCCTGTTATCTCATCACCAGCAAAGTACGTATCTGTACTCGCTGTGTTATGCGAAAAACTACTAAAAAATTCAAATTTTTGGATTTGCGCCATCCCCGCAGGATTCCAATAGAGCGCGGTGAAATCATCAGCGAGTGCGACAGAGGCACCGCCCATTCCCATCGTCCGTGCCCCAACGCCGAACGTATTCCCGATCGCCATCTCTTCTACTTGTGCCACACCGACAGTCGTAAAAAATACGGCAGCAAACAGGAAAATGAAAGTCATATACACTGTTCGTTTCATCGTTTCGATTCCTCCAATTTTTAACTGTTCCTTGCGGTTCGTTTAGGTGGGTGTTTCCCCAAGGATTTTGAAGCGTTTCTCCGTAAACCCACCCTTCCACTATTTTTCGTTCCGATTTTTTGCCCGTCGCTGCAGTCGTTCCGACCTTGACTTTGGTGAAGTCACGCTGCGTGAACTCCGAGAACGCCGATTTTCCAACCGCAAATCACCCTTCTTGTACGTCCGCCGTGAAAGTGGTACATATCGGCTCCCGCGATGGTACCGTCGGTAGACGTTTGTATAAGGATAATAGCCTCGATAATAGGGTGCATAACCGTAATACCTGTATCCGTAAAACCAAGGATGCGGATAATATCGCACAACCGGTGGATAATAGCCGGACAGATACGGCATGTAAGGCATCCAATAGTTGCCGTAACTGGAAGGATACGCGTAAACGGTACGACGGGTATACTTCCGTCGCCCGTAATAACCTTCCGATTCTCCAACCTTCTCTGACTCTAATCCCTCCGATTCCGCCTCAGAGACACCTTCCATTTTTTCTTTTTCCAAAACCGTATTGTATTTCTGATCAAAACCCGAAGATGCATGATAGCCGACTTGCGTATAACACCCAACAAATGCGACCATCGCTAAAAGCAGTAGTGTGAAAGCCACTCTCAACTTCATCTCTCTTCTCCTTTGGATTCATCCATAAGTCTCGACTATTATAGCACATTAAACGAGACACTTCCAAGTAGGTTTACATCTATAGTAGGGTGATTCGGTTTTCCAGAGAAAATGCGTCAAATCCCCTGATAAGGGAGATTTAAGATGTTAATCTTAGTTAGAAAACCGAAAACTAAATAGTACTGACTATGAGGCAAGGCTGTTCATCTTTTCTGCAGAATGTGGTATAATATTGAACAATCGTCTATGGTGATACGCCGTTAAGGAGGATTTTTAGTCAGTATTTAAACAAGGGATCTTCTCATTGTGAGTATCCATTCTTATGACTTATAAAATCTATACTCGCCAACAACTTATAGGGTTTCTATGCCTTAGCATTTTGCTACTTTCCGGATGTACAGAGCAGTCAGACGACATGCTAATGACTTCTGAGGAAACAAGATCGAATCCTACTACTGTCGGTTCTGAGCCTATCGCAAACTTGGAGGAAAGAACGTTTTCTAAACTCCGAGCAGCATTCCCAGGCCCCCTTTTAGATCAGGACTTTAAAACACTCCGTGCTCTTGCAAACTCAGATACCTACATAGAATTTCTCTCCCGCGTTTTCAAACCAGTGAAACCTTTTCAAAACTTTGATGAGTTCCTTGAAACGATGCCACCGGAGGCTGAAAAGAAAATCCGTCCTATTTTAAAAAAGCGCCTGGCACATCTGGCAATTAACGATCAAGATATAGCAGGCTTTTATGAATTTGTTATCATAGAACAAAGCATAGCTATCCTTATAAATCTTAATTTCCATTTCCAGCTCATGCCACAACGGATAAAAGAAGCAGCAGAGCGCGCAGTTAAAAATTTACCACTTTTCAGGTGGTTCCCACCAAAAGACTTTGATCCGCATATACGCGAAGCTTTTTGGAAAGACTATAGAAAATTTGTTAAAGATGCCAATGAGACAGCAAGGGAAAAAACACAAAACACCTTGCATGAACATGGGCAAGACGAAGGATTGATTTGGCTTGCGATCCAAGAACCCAGGGTTCTCGGAATTATCGTTAACACTTTTATCGAGCCTGTAACCCCTGCTGACTTCCTTCGCTGGATAGCTCCTGAAGGACAAGCAAATTAGCCAATAGTAGATGCTCCCCGCCAACCCAATATATCTATTCCGAGAAAGTCTCTGTTCCCTTTACATCAGCGGATTTTTTACTTGCTTTCCCCGCGCTCCCATGCTAAACTGCTACCATGAGAGTTTTCATTCAGATTGGACACGGCATTGTGGGTGCCGCTGTTATCTCAGCTCTATGCATTTGGCAGGCAGGGAGTTTCGGTGAAGCGAGACATACGCTTAGCATCATCGGCGCGATCGCTATTGTTATTGCCAGTCTGTATCTCCTCCGAAGTCGTTGGATTCGGTGGGGCAATCGTCAGACATGGCTGAAATACCATCAACGGCTTGCCTCTTTAGGGTTGTCTTTGGTGCTACTGCACTCCGCGTTCCAACCGCTTGTGTGGCACTCGTGGCTGACATTTTTGCTCGCCTTATCGAATTTAGGTACGGGTGTCGCTGTGAGTCTGACATCTCGCGGGGCGCGCCGGATTCTGCTCCGATGCCATCTCATCCTTGCCCCGATCCTGCTCGTCAGCATCGTATTCCACGGTCAAAAAAAATTGGAGCATGACGAATTCTTTCCACTCACCGATGTCCACGACGTGCCTTGCGCGAGATGCCATACGCCTGAACGTTTACTGTTCCATGTTCAGACAACGCTTCCGGAAGACTTGGACACGTCAGACACTATTCCTGAAGACTTGCACTGGTGGTTCTTACAAAATGAACGCAGAGTCCCCATAACTGCGCCTATTTCTATCAAGGAACCCGGAAATTCTTGGACAGTCACCGATACCGAAAATAAACACACCTACTATATCCGGAAGGTCACTGATCAAATCGCCATCTACGCTGATTCCGATTACCGGAGCTATACCTGTATCAAATGCCATGTACATAACACAGAAGAAATCCAGTTAGTACACGAGCTGCATGGTGTTACCGAAGCCCATAGGTGCTTCGTCTGCCACCAAACCGAGATTGACGGCACGCGTTATGGACGACAGCGCTTTGATTGGGAATATGCACCGCACCGCCGGTAGACCGACCCCAAAAAATGGCTTGAACACAGGAAATCTCTATGCTCAAACCGTTTCGTTGGCTGTTCAACGTGCGATCAGGTGTTAATATATAATCAACGTCTTTACTAACTCAGTGAAAACTCCCAAATCAAAGGAGACAAAACAGTGAAACAGTCGCTAATAGTATACTGCTTATGTCTAATTTTCCCTTTTTCAGCGTGCATGATTATGCCAGCGTATTCAGCAGAGGTGACCGTTGGATTTCTCGCGGGTAGTAACAAACTCGGTGAGGTAGAAGAAGCCGCCTACGCGTGGGCGAAGGACAACTTCAAAACCACAACACTCCTCGTAGACAAAAGCGGTAAATTCAAAAACACCAGCGGTACCGAGTTGCAACCAGAAGACTTCGCTGTCTTATGGATGCTCTATACAGAAACAAATACATTGCCGGACCCATTCCTCGCTGATGCAACCGTGAAGTCAATTCTTGACTACGTAGAAGCAGGTGGAGGCGTGTTTCTCTCAGCATTAGCACTCCGGTATGTTGTTGAACTTGGTGTTGAAAAAGGCGGAGACCCTCGCGTTTTTGGACCCCTCGGCAAGGATCCTCCTGAAATCGGAATTGTTCCAACTGCTGATGGTAAAAACCATCCAGTCTTTGAAGGATTTGATACCAGCAAACCGGTTTTCCTGACCAGTATGGCACAGGAAGGGTTTACCTCAGATTTCCACAACTTCGGAGGAGACCCAGAAGGCACGATTCTTGGAACGAAAACACGCGGCGGCGGTGCTGGCGGCGGAGAACGTCCCTTCGTCGAATATGAGGTCGGCGACGGAATAATTATTACCCTCGGACACCACAACGGCGTTTATACGGATGCAAAATCGAAGGAGGGAGACAACCTGAGAAACCTCACAGCAAACGTACTAAATTATCTCGGTGAAAATTCAGCATTCTTTGCTGTTGAACCGAACGGTAAATTAGCAACGATCTGGGGACATTTAAAAGCAGTGTCTAAATAGGTTATCACACCGTTTTGGGTAGGGTAGATAGATAAGCCCATGCTTGCGATATTGGCTTGCGAATCACGCTGATATGCAATCGCTATGGGCTTTCCTTTTTACGCATCGTTGACAATTTCCGATGTTCCCTGTATAATGAAAACGGGAAACTCAAAAGATGTCAAAAAGAAACGTCAGCTTCCGCGCTGTGCTTCTCGCACTCCTCATCACTATCCCGAACTCCTATTGGCTCATGATTAATTGGGGTCCCAGCGGTTATGGCACAGGCCAGAGCTTCCCTACTGTCTCGACCGTCTACTTCAACGTCATTTTCGTCGTACTAATCTTAATGGCGGCAAACCCATTACTTCGTGCAATTCGGAAAAGTGCACCCCTCACTGATGCCGAATTGATGGTGGTCTACCTACTCGTATCTATTGCTTCTTCCATTGCTGGACACGACACACTTCAAATATTGTGGCCCCTGCTGACCTATCCGATCTGGTTCGCAAGTCCTGAGAACGAATGGGGCGAGCTGTTCCATCAGCACATGCCGGATTGGCTCACTATCAAAGAACGAGGCGTGCTGGCAAGCTTCTATCAAGGGGATGCCTCACTTCACACTGTCCAACATCTACAACTCTGGATGCCACCTGTGCTCTGGTGGTCAGCACTAATCATTGTGCTAACGCTCATGATGCTCTGCATCACGATCCTCATCCGACATCAGTGGGTAAACCACGAAAAACTGAGTTACCCTGTCATTCAGATTCCGCTGCATTTGACCGAAAACGGGGGTCGCACCCTCCTGAGTAATCGACTGTTTTTGTTAGGTGCTGTGCTGGCAGGTGGGATTAATCTCCTTAACGGACTCCACTTTCTTTTCCCAGTCGTTCCCGGATTAGGTGGAAGTCTCTACAATTTGGGTCAGTATTTCCAGACAAAACCACTGAGTGCAATTGGCAGACTCCCTATTGCTGTCTATCCGTTTGCTATCGGGATGAGTTTCTTTATACCGTTGGAGCTCTCGTTCTCCATCTGGTTTTTCTATCTCTTCCACAAAATGATGCGTGTATGGGGCACGATGGCAGGCATTGGGCATTTACCGGGATTCCCATTTTTGGATGCCCAATCGTTCGGGGCATGGTTTTGCTTAGGGGTCTCTGCGATATGGCTCACGCGGAAATTCATTGTGAGACAGGTGAAAAACGCCTTTCGAGGAAACAACGTTGAACCTCCTACAGATGGCACCCCCTCAGCACATATCCGATATGCGATAATTGGATTGATACTCGGAAGCATCTTCATTCTCTTTTTCTTCAAAAGCACAGGGACACCGATTTTCAGTATCTTCGGCTACTTCACGCTTTTCTTCGCATTAGCCATTGCCATTACCCGTATTCGTGCGGAAGTTGGACCACCGGCACACGATGTGCCTTGGAGACCTGATAAAGTACTCGTTTCCTTCTTGGGTACACGCCGTATCGGTGCTGAGGGATTAACGACGTTCAGTATGTTTCACGGCTTCAACCGCTCTTATCGCTCTCATCCGATGCCAATTATGTTAGAAGGCTTCAAGGTCGCACAAGTTCGTGGACTGTCGCACAATCGCTTTATCGTTGCCATCATCCTTGTGACGGTTGTCGGAACAATTTCATCGGCGTGGGCATACTATGCGCAAGGTTATCACTACGGCGGAGCAGTCTACGGCGAGCAGGCGCAATGCCGTTGGACTTACGAGCAGCTGAAGCAGTGGCTCATTAACCCACAATCTATAGATGTTGGTGCTGTCTCAGCCTCCAGTGGAGCAATCGCCTTAACAACACTCCTGATGGTGTTACGCCGCCGCTTTATCTGGTGGCCCTTCCATCCTGCTGGCTATGCCTTGTCGCTGAGCTTTTGGAATACGAGTTGGTATTGGTTCTCAATCTTCTTGTCGTGGGGGATAAAAGCGATTCTCTTTCAGGCAGGAGGTTTACGAACATACCGCCGCGCGATGCCGTTTTTTATTGGATTAGTCATCGGCGAATTCCTTCTCGGAGCGATCTGGACATTAATCGGTATCGCTTTAGAACGTCCAATGTATCGGTTCATGTTTTAATTTTTAATTATTCCTTGCGGTTCGGTCAGGCGGGTTAGAAGTTTTCACGCCCTTTCCCGTAGACCCGCCCTCCATTACATTACGGGCTACGTTTTCTGGACGATTCTTTAATTTTTACTACAGTTTGAACAATTATTTTAAATGACACTCAGGTTGTTGATGCGATGCCCTCTTTGTAGCATAGCCTGTTAGGCTGTGCAATGTCTTAGCGATTTGCGGTTATTTTCTCCAAGGACTCTGCGATATAAAACTCGTAGAAAAATCCCACACTTTCTTCGGCTTGCTACGTCTATAGAATGTTTTAGATCACCAAAGGAAACACACAATGAGACTTAGTTGTCTTCCCGTCTCTCTTTACGACGACATCTTCACAGGAAAAAGCACCGTCGCCGATTGGATCCGATTCGGCACTGAATTAGGGTTAGATGCGGTTGATTTCAGCATCAAATTCTTCCCAAAGCGCGATGCGGAAACGATAAGAGGGACACGCACAGCCCTTGAAAGGTGGAGCATAGAACCGTGCATGCTCGCCTGCTATTCCGACTTTACGCATCCCGACGCAGTGCAACGCGCTCAGGAGTTAACGGACCTAAAGGCGGATATTGCATTGGCAAAAGCGTTAGGCGCAAGATTTATTCGCGTAACAGCGGGACAAAACCATCCGGGTATTGAACGCGAAGTAGGCGTGCAATGGGTGACAGATGGGTTTCGCCGTGCCCTCGACGAAGCGGAAAAACACGGTATCACCCTTGCGTACGAAAACCACACGAAAGGCGCGCCGTGGGATTATTGGGACTTCTCACAACCCACAGAAATTTTCTTAGAGATATTAGATGCTCTCTCCGATACACCCCTCGGTGTCTGTTTCGACACAGCGAACCCACTCGTTCTTGGTGAAGATGTACTCGCACTTCTGGAAAGAGTTGCTCACCGAGTCATTGTGCTACATATCTTCGACCTGCGTGAAGTCGGCGTGTTTGAAGCGGTCCGTGTTGGTACAGGTGCCTCACCGATTCCCCAAATCTTTTCACGCATGAGACGGGCAGGCTACGACGGCTGGCTCAGCATTGAAGAAGCCAGCCGTTCAGGAAAGAACGGGTTTGAACAGTCAATCGCCTACGTCCAAAACGCGTGGGAACATGCATAGCATCCATCAAAGGAAGCCGATATTCTTTACTGACAACCGAGAACTGATAACCGAAAACTATTCTTACCCGCGTGAAGGTTCATTCATCCGCTCCTGCGCTTGACGGGAAAGCTCGGCGAGATGCCCATCGTTTGCCCTGACCTGTTCAAGATGTATCCACCGTTCCGATGTCGCTGTCCGTATCATCTTCTCGCCATACTTTCGATCAATCCAGAAGCGTGCAGATCCTGCGATATAGGCTTGCAATGCATCTAATTTATCATCAGGATAGCGTTGGCAAAGATTCATTGTAAACATGCGCCGACGTGCGCCGCCTCCGAACGCAGCGTGTTTCGTGTTATGGTTAAACAGGACCAGATCGCCGGGGGTTGTCTCAAAAATCTTCGCCGGAACATCTTTCCCGTGTATTTCCCATAACTCTTGGCTCTTACCTACCTGCTGAGAGAGTGCATCGGCATAGTTATCGCCAAAGAGATGACTCCCCGGAATGACGCGAAGTGCCCCGGTCTCGTGCGTCAACGGGTCCAGATAGAAAGCAATCTTAATGTGCATCGGGTCTTCCAACTTATGCCCACCATCAGAATGCCAACCGGTATCGCCGACGTAAAAGTTGCCATCGCTCCCCATGTAGTTGAAATCGTCGCCGAGCAACGCCTTCGCGATCCCTAAAATCCTTGGATCATCCAGCAGCGATGACAACTCCTCGCTCTGGTCGATGAAGGGTACGATGCAGGAACGGGCTGTGCCTTCATGCGGTTTACCGTTATGACCTCCGCCCCTCTCCTCCCAAACATCTTCAAAAGCGTCTTGGATCGCCGTAATCCGATCCGCCATGAGTTGCGGAAAACTGAGATAACCGAACGTCTTGAAAAAATTAATCTCCGAATCGGTGACAGTAAAATCATGCTGATTCATTTTTTAAATTTTCCTTGCGGTTCGTTGAAGTGGATTTGGAATTGACGTGCCTCCCCGTAGAGTCGCCCTCCATTTCATTACAGGTGCAACCTTAGGCTAAGAAGAGGGATAGGAAACCTCGGTTACATTTGGTTCCCACAACGTCAGAAAACTTCATCAGTGATACGCTATCATAACATATTTACATTTAATTTTGCAATCCGATCGATAAATCAGAGAAAGTCATTTAACGCTGCCGTGTAAAATACTTGCGAAACTCACAGATTAATGTTAATATTATTTAACACTCTCGTCCCCTGAAAGGTTATTGATGGCTACGAACACAAATACATTTCCTGCCTATTTCGCACTCTTCAAGGCGACCTTCCGTCAGATGTTCTGGAGCCGACGGACTGTGTTGATTCTGCTTGGATGTCTGTTATCACTTGTTATCGCGCTCGCATTTCGGTTCATGGCACGAGGCGGTGGAAGCGTTAACCGATTCATCCCACTCATAACACTCTCACTCTACGGACTCTTGATGAACCTATCGGCGATTTTTTACGGCACTGCGATCATCTCTGATGAAATTGACGGTAAAGGTTTGATGTATCTTCAGATGCGTCCCCTCCACAAATCGACAATCCTGCTCAGCAAATTCACCGCATACTTCATCGGTACTATTGCGATTATTGCTGCATCCCACCTGGTTCTGACCGGCATCATGATGACACACCCGAAACTACAGAAGGGTGTGCTTTTTCACTTGGGTATGAGTTTGCACTACACTGGCGCAATGGCATTAGGGTTGTTAGTTTACGGGGCACTCGCTGCGGTTTTGGCAGTCAAATTTAAAAATCCGGTATTATGGGGGTTGCTATTTGTGATGGGATGGGAACGGATTACATCAAGTCCGATGATGCCAACAGGAATCAAGCGGACCTCTATATCCCACTATCTTTTTGTCCTATTTCCGCGTTACAAGCTGCCTCGAAGTGATTTCAATGAATTCTTAGGGACCTCACCGCCGTCAACATGGGTAGCACTTCTGGTAGTTTTCATATTGACAGCGGTGCTGCTGTGGCTCGCCATCCGAATTTTCAAGGAACGAGAATATTTGATGTGAGTCGCCTTCAATCGTGTGCCTTGAGAACCCGCGCAGTCTCACGTGATACGATCAACTCTTCATTCGTAGAAACGATGAGAATCTTTGCACGACTGTTATCCGCAGAGAGATCAGTTTCACCGGTCGCCTGCTCATTTTTCGCGGCATCCAAGTGAATACCGCACCACTCAAGTCCCTCGCAAACCTTCGCGCGTGTCGTAGCACTTTTCTCTCCGATACCACCAGCGAAAGCGATAACATCTACCCCACCAAGCGCGGCGATATACGCACCAATATATTTCTTTACGCCGTAAACGTAAGTATCCAGTGCCAAACGGGCATTATCGTTACCTGCTGCGATTGCTGCTTCTACATCACGCATATCCCCGCTCGTTCCAGAAATCCCCTTCAGCCCTGAATCCTCAATCAGTTGACGACGAATTTCATCAGTGGAAAACCCTTCTTTGTCGAGCATATACAACACCGCAAATGCATCCAACTCTCCACAACGGGTAGACTGAATCATCCCATATTGGGTAGACGTTCCCATTGATGTATCAATAGATTCCCCATCCTTAATAGCGCAGAGAGATGAACTCCCGCCGAGGTGACAAGAGATAATGCGTAATCCTTCTCCTGTTTCTCGTCCAAGCAGCTGCGGCACGCGTTCAGAGATGTATCGGTGGGAAGCACCGTGGTAGCCGTACCGACGGATGTCGTGTTGTTCTACCCAGAAACGAGGTACACCGAATTCGGCGGCGTAATCTGGGATTGTCTGATGAAACCATGTCTCAAAAACAGCAACGAGCGGTGTCGTTGGAAGCAATTCTTGAAAGGCACGGATAGACGCGATATAGGCGGGATTGTGCATCGGCGCGAGCGGTGTGGATGTCTCCAGTGCGGTTATTACGTCTTCGGTAATCTGCGCCGAACGCCAGTAGCCTCTGGCAAGAATCGTTTTGAAACCGATGCCGTCCAATTGTCCCAAATCTTCAAAGCATCCGACTTTGGCATCGGTAATGAGATCCATGGCATGAGCGATCGCAGCAGTATGTGTTGGGGCATCGATCTCGCCTTCTCGGGCGGGCTTGCCCGGCACCGCATGTGTAAAGGCAGATGGTGAATTACCGATACGTTCCACGCCTCCTTTGACGAGGGAGGTTGTGGTCTCCATATCAATAATTTGGTATTTGAATGAGGTGCTTCCTACATTGGCACAGAGGATATGCATAGTAGTCTTTCGTTTCTCTATTGAGTTATTTTCTATTATTCGCCCGCTTCCGCTATTACTTGATAATAGAGATCCTGACTAACCCGTGTCCCTTGAGCACGAAGATTATCAAGTATCGGTCTGACAGCAGGAATTATACTTTGGGCCTTGGCAACAAGCAAAACACCCACTGTACCTATAACAGGCAATCCTCTTGCTACTGCCTCTTGCCTCGCAGCATTGTCATCAAGGATCACCTGTTCTGCATTAACTTCTTGAGCAAGTATAATAGTGGCACATTCACCTAAATGAAGTGAGTGTTGGGTTTGAAGGGTCCTGATCTGATATTTGTCAACTACTGATTGACGGTGGATCCACTCTGCTGCTTCTACTTCTGCAGCACCCGATTTTCCAATCCCATCAATGACCACTTCAACGTAAACTTCTTCTGGAATAAGGATTGTACCGTACACATCTCGGAGAAGGTCCAACTGATTAATTTTCGATAGTTCAATTAACGGTGTACTATTCGTGACAACCTTCATCATTTTGGTTATTCAAAGCCTTCAAGGCGGCTTCAACTTCAGCGGCTAATTCTTCAGCGGTAACTTCAGCAAAAGGAGAGATTCCAGCTGCAGACATTAGGTCTGAGAGATCCCATCGGGAAATATCAAGGAGTTTTGCAGCTCTACCAGCACTAATATCCCCGTGCCGAAGGAGTTCAAGCACAAAAGCCTCTTTCGCTTTACGTTCGGCATCAGTTTTGTGTTGCAAACAACTCTCGTCAATAGGAAGTGTAAATTTGAATTGGACTTCAACTTCTGTCTTTGCCATAGAGATTACCTCACCTACCTATTTTGCTTTTACAAACAATTGCATTAGCATCTAAGAAGAAAAAGTTCACTTGCCCAGCCTCTCCCGCTCTTCGATAATAGCACGACTACCTATGTTATCCTCTGACTTTACACCTTCTTCCAATTGAAGCTGCTGGAGTTCCTCAGCCGTAAGAATTTTAGCATCAGGATCGGGTTTTCCGAGTGCTTTTTTAATCGATGGACGTAATCTCTCATTTTGTGCTCGTGTTCGGGCAGAATACGCAGCTGCGCGCTCCTCAGGTGTGAGCGACTTCATCTCAGATGTTTGAAGTTTTACTAATTCCTCTTTCACTTCAGCTAAATCCCATTCAAGCTGCTCAATTTTTATGATTAACTTTGTTATATCGGGTATCATAGGCGTTATCCTTTTCATTGTTTAAGGAATGTGCCTTCAACAGACACATTCCTTTTCAACCCTGAAGTTACGCATATCATATCACGCTTTCGGCAACGTGGGCAAGGTTAAACGCGGACGCTCACCGAAATCGGGGAGTTGCGGCGGGTTCTCCTCCATCTGCCGGAGGAGTTCTTCAATTGCGCGGTCAAGCTGCGGATCGTTCTCTGTGGTATAGTCTTGCGGACGATAATCCACCTCAATATCTGGATCAGTGCCGTAGTTCTCAACGTTCCAGCCGACATCAACAAACCAGAAGGAATACTCCGGTTGCGTCGTTCCGCCTCTATCCACAAACATCTGATGCGGCGAGATACCGATAACACCACCCCACGTCCGCTTCCCGATAAGCAAACCCAACTCCATCAGTTTGAAACAGTGTGAGAAAATATCACCGTCAGAACCTGCATTCTCATTCGTGACAGCCACCATCGGACCCAAGACCGAGGCATCTGGATACGGATGCGGTGTCCCCCATCGTGGCACGTCATATCCAATGCGACGGCGAGACAACTTCTCTAAAAGCAGTTGCGAGACATGACCACCGCCGTTGTAACGTACGTCAACCAATAGTCCGGGATAACTCACTTCTGCGAGAAAACCGCGGTGAAATTCTGCATACCCACGCCGTCCCATGTCAGGAATATGAACATACCCGACTTTACCATCCGTTTTCTCATGGACGTACCGCCGATTTTTAGATACCCATTCGCGATATCGAAGTTCGTTTTCGCCGCCCAATACCTTGAGTGTGACGACGCGTTCCTCGTCATCGTCCGCGCCTCGGAATGTCGCTTGTACCTCTTGATTCGCAAGGCTCACGAGCAGTTCACCCGGCGAAACATTTTCACTGACACGCTGCCCGGCGATAGCCAGCAGGACATCCCCTTCTCGGATATTAATTCCCGGCGCATTGAGCGGTGAATCCTTCGTCACCTCCCAACCATCGCCGCGCGGGATGTGCGTGATGCGATACCCCTTACGCTCCGTATCGTAGATAAAATCAGCACCGAGAAACCCCTGCGCGTAATTCGGTGAACTCCGATAATCTCCACCCATTTCATACGCATGCGAGGTGCCGAGTTCCCCTTGCATCTCCCACATCAAGTCCGAAAATTCACCGCGTGTCGCAATCCTCTCAAGGAGTGGTAGATAACGTTGATACACATGCTCCCAATCTACATCGGACATATTCTCCGTCCAGAAGTAATCCCGCTGAAGTCGCCATGCCTCCCGATACATCTGTTGCCATTCAGCTGTCGGGACGACGGAGGCTTTGATACGATTTAGGTCAATCCAACCGGTCTGTCGGCTCGGACCTCCCCTGCTCTCGGATTTGGACTCTCCCTCAGCCTTTTTGCCAGCCTTGAGAACGCGCAACCGATTTCCTGTAGAATAAACAAGTGTCTTCGCATCGCGCGAAAGTTGAAAGTCACTAATGCCAGAGACAAGCGTCTCCTTTTTCTGATCCTTGAAGTCGTAGGCGTGGAGTGCCCCTCTCGGAGTGCTACTGCTATCATCATCCTGAGGCGTTTCTTGTACCGGAAACGACGTAAAAATCGCTTTGCCTTCAATGCCAGCGATCTGCCCATAACGTCCATGCGGATATGGAAACGCGACGACGCGCTGTGTGATACCTTCCACATCTATGGTAATCGGTTCACGTTTATCTTTCTTCTCAGATTTCTCATCAGATGCCTTGTCTTTTTCGTCCTGTTCCTCATCCTCTTTGTCTTTATCTTCCTTCTCTTCTTCAAGCGGACGAGGCTCTGGCACGAATGGATTTCCCAACGTCTTCTGCAAGGTCACCAGCAATGGACGCATTGCCGTAGGAAATCCAAGATCGAAGTGGAGTGCATCGTAGACCGGATTGAACTCACGATAAGAGAGAAAATAGAGATACTTCCCCTCTGGATCCCATGCGGGACCGAAATCGTTGAATTCTGGGTCCGTGACGAACCATGTCTCGCCCGTTTCAATCTTGCAAAGTTTGATTGAACGGGTGGTTTCTGTTGCTGCAAAACTATACGCGCACCATTTACCATCCGGCGACCATGCTACATCTTGGATATTGCGATAATGCCCCTTGTCGAGTACCCGAATCTCTTGTGTCTCTAAATCAATATGCAAAAGTTCAAGACGGTTATTGATAAGAAGTAACTGATCCTTCTCGTCATCTTCAGTTTGGGGAGCAACCGTAAGTCGCCGAACATGTCCGATGTCAAGCGCGTCAAGGCGAACAATGTCAACACTCCCATCGCGGGTGTGGATTTCAAGTGCTTCTTCACCTTCAGCATCAGAGAGGGTAACGAGACGCTTGCCATCGTTGAGCCACTGTGTGAAGCGGTAACGAGTTCCACTACGCTCGCCGTGCTGGAGAACCGCCCCCTCCCAATTCGCCATCGTGAAGGGTTTCCCTCGAACCGTCAGTGCCAAGGCGTGCCCGTCTGGAGTCGGGGCATAATCTTGTAGGTAGCGCGAGGCAGCAACGAATTTCCGCTGTCGCTGGATACGTGGACTGTGGAATTGGACATCAACACGGGTTTCAGTATCGTTTTGGATGTCATAAACAAACAGGTCGGCACCGGCGTGATAGACAATACGTGTACCATCTGTTTGCGCAGAACGGCAGTAGTAGGTATCCTGATGTGTGTGGCGTTGAATGTCCTCGCCGGTAGGAAGACAGGAGTAGATATTGCCAACACCCTCATGGTCCGAAATAAAATAGATACGTTCACCGATCCACATTGGTGTCGTGAAATTACTATCTACGGGAGCGAGAGGTTGAAATTGCCCATCCCCTTCAAGGTCTACCCAAAGTTGTCCTGCCGTGCCGCCGCGGTAGCGTTTCCAGCGTGCGGGTTCTCGTGTCAATCTGCCGAGTACAACGCCACCAGCATCACCAAAATCGATGTGGTTCGCGGGACCATAAGGCAGCCGTTGCGGTTCACCTCCGTCTGCACAGATTTTCCATATCCATGGATCAAACGCCAGTCCAGCGTTGCTCGAATAAAGAATTGTCTTACCATCGGCCTCCCAATCGACGATAGCAGCATTGCCCCCCTGATAAGTGAGTCGCTTCGCCTCACCACCGAGCGCAGACATCACATAAACCTCTGACGGTCCCTCTTCACGTCCGGTGAATGCGAGTCGTTTACCGTCCGGTGATAAACGTGGTGAACTTGTCGCGCCGAGATTCGACGTGAGTCGTCTCGCGATCCCACCTTCAACGGGAACCGTCCATAAATCATCTTCACACACAAAAACAATAGTATCCTGACAAACTGTCGGGAATCTATAATATCCTGACATTGACTCCTCCATGTTAAATGGTTATGGTTACTGGTGTGGTTTGAAATCGCACCCATAGCCGTCAATTTTAGAAAAAACTGTATTATGGCCTCGTAGGTTGGGTTGAACGGATTCCACTAAAATTGTAAAAATCACAGAAAAACAAACTTTTCTACAGACGCGCCACATCAACCAGAAACCGAGTGAAACCCAACGCTTTTGTTTTCAAGTGCTGCGACTCTGACGGTATGAAGTTGGGTTTCACCATGTTCTTGAGTGTATAGGGCAGCCTCTTGAATTTGCAGGGTGTTTGAAATACCACCATCTGCCCTCTCAACGCCGTTCAACCCAACCTACAATACTACAAGCGACTCTACCAGCCTATCCACTTCTCTTTAGTCTACCGACGCGTTTGGCATATTTTTCACCCAAATGGAAAACCCAAAATCCGAGTGGGATGAGTAGCACACCAATGATGAGTAATAGAAATAGGTTTCCCAGTTGACTTTCAATCGAAGCATTATCCAGTATCGCTGCACGAATGGACCTGAGCGTATAGGTGGCAGGTGAAATTTTGGAAATCGGTTGGATCCATTCCGGTAATACCTCAATTTCATAATAGATACCGGAAACCAATAGTAGTCCCGATTCGATGATACCTGTTGCGGCTTGTCCCTTTTCCGGTGAAAGTAAAGGGAAAATCGCCGCCATCAAACCAATTCCAATGAAAGAGAGACTTGAGATGCCAACAGTGACCGCCATCGTTAGCCAATTCGCATTTCCTAAGTCAATGTGTTCACCGAAAAAGAAAGGCATTATCGCCAAAACTAAACCGGTTCGTAAGAACCCATATAGGATCGCAAAGAAGCAAGACCCAACAAGATGGGTAATACGATAGATGGGTGCCATAAAGGTATATTCGATCGTGCCTTCCCATCTCTCCCACGTAATAGCGTCGCTGACCTCGCGCATCATAATGGAGAGAAATCCCCAGATCAATGCACCAATGACGAGGTAGAGTACATCTTTACTGGTGCCACGTCCGACCATAATCAAGCCAATCGTCAGCGCATTGACGATGGAGTAACTGAAAAAGAGTATTTCCCAACTCAGATACCGCTTTAGTAGATTAAAGTTGCGTTCAATAAAGGCATAAGAGACAACGGTTTCACGTATAAAATTCAGCATTTTTGGGTGTAGCTTGTGAGAAACTACTCTTCCTCCTCAATCTGCTTTCCAGTAAGGGCAATAAAAACGTCCTCCAATGTTCCGAGGTCACCATTCTCTGATGGTGTGTTAGCAATGAGTTCTTCGACAGTCCCCTCAGCGATAAATCGTCCTTTGTCAATAATTGCGATCTTATCACACAATTTTTCAGCCTCTACCATATCGTGTGTGGTTAGGACGATGACAGCATTGCGTTCTTGACGGATTTCCTCAATAAAGGCTTGCACATCGCGCTTGGATTTGGGGTCGAGTCCTGTTGTCGGTTCATCAAGCAGAAGAAGCATAGGCGTGGTGAGTAGGGCGCGTGCGATTGCGACTTTCTGTTGCATCCCACGCGAGAGGTGCTCCATCTCTTCGTTCATCCGATCTGGGTCAAAACCGAGTCTTTCTAAAATTTGCTTTGATTTTCGCTCGGCTTCAACAGCCGGAATACCGTAAAGGCGGGCAGCATAAACCAGATTTTCTGCTGAAGAGAGACGCTTGAAGAACGAGGCTTCGACAGAGACGCGGTTCATTACCTGTCTCACCTTTAGGCTCTCCGTTACAACATCGTCTCCGAAGACATGAATACTGCCAGCATCGGGGGTAAGTAGCGTTGAAATAAGGCGAATCAAGGTTGACTTCCCTGAGCCATTTGCACCGAGAATACCATAGATTTCCCCGATGTTAACCTCTAAGGAGATGTCGTCAACTGCCCGAATGACCTCTTTCTCTCGCTTGAACACATGCTGAATCTTCTGATGAAAACGCAGTTTACCACTTGTCCGCTTGGTTCGGCGAAAATGTTTCGTTACCCTGCGGACATTTAATCCATAGATAGGCTGCTCCACCTTTTTTCCTCTCACTAAACTGGTAGTTCCCAAAACTCTTGACATTTCACAGGCACTCTTATATATTATACCCAAAGTTCGTGAACATTTGGTAATTTATTTTTCGCCGATTTGAAACAGAGTGAAGCACTTAGCAATAACACTCACACTTCTTATATTCTTGGAACTTACAGAAAGAAAAGAGCGGAGGAACAATGCCGAGAATCAAAGGTCCAGCTATTTTCCTCGCCCAATTCATGCGGGACGAGGCACCATACGACACCATGGAAAATATCGGAAAATGGGTTGCAAGCTTGGGATACAAAGGTGTCCAAATCCCCGGTTGGGATGACCGTGTCATTGACATCGGGAAAGCTGCCGAGTCGAAAACCTATTGCGATGAATTCAAAGGAACACTCAATGAAATGGGGCTTGAAGCCACGGAGGTGGCAGGTTACCTCGCTGGTCAGGTGCTGGCTGTGCATCCTGCGTACGAAGTCATGTTTGAGGCGTTCCATCCGCCCGGCTTGCGCGGTGACGAAAGGACGGCATGGGCAGCAGGCGAATTGACGAAATGCGTCCACGCTTCAGTCAATATGGGACTGGATGTTATCCCCGTGCTTTCAGGTGGTTTTGCGTGGCACACCGTCTATCCGTGGCCCCAACGTCCAGATGGAATCATTGAAGAGGCATTCAAGGAACTCGCTGCACGGTGGCGACCACTTTTGGATCTGGCACACGAGAACGGTCAGGTCTTCGCCTACGAACTGCATCCGGGTTCAGACATTTACGACGGTGCAACTTATGAGATGTTCTTGGATTACACGGACGACCATCCGGCTGCCTGTCTCAACTACGATCCGAGCCATTTCCTCCTTCAACAACTCGATTATATCGACTTCATCCGACTTTACGCGGAACGTATCAAGGGATTTCATGTTAAGGATGCCGAGTTCCGTCCGACAGGTCGGGTTGGCGTTTACGGTGGCTATCAGTCATGGGCTGGGCGTGCGGCGAGATTCCGTTCGCTCGGCGATGGACAGGTGGATTTCACACAGGTGTTTACATTGTTGACTGAAGCAGGCTACGACAGTTGGGCAGTGCTGGAATGGGAATGCTGTGTCAAAAGCCCAGAGCAGGGCGCAGCAGAAGGTGCACCGTTTATCGCTAAACATATCATCGAAACAACCGACGTTGCCTTCGATGACTTCGCAGGCGGCGAAACGGACGTGGAACGAAATAGAGATATTCTGGGCTTGAGTTAAAGATCGCCGTCGGTTCTCGGTTTTCAGTTAAAGATTAGAGAAAGGTCTAATGTTCATCAGAAGGCACCTTAACTGAAGACTCTTACTGCGAGGCAAACTGATAACTGACAACCAAATTGGAGTGAATCACTATGGAATCTTGGAAACGGAAGTTACGAATGGGTATGGTAGGCGGCGGACAGGGTGCCTTTATTGGTGGTGTTCACCGCATCGCTGCCACGCTCGATCAGCAAATCGAAGTCGTCGCGGGGTGTTTCTCGCGCGACCCGGAAAACACACGAATCACCGGTGAAGAGTTGTATCTCGACTCGAACCGTTGTTACGACAGTTACGCGGAGATGGCGGCAGCCGAGGCTGCGCTCCCCGAAGATGAACGTATTGACTTTGTGAGCATTGTCACGCCGAACATCTCGCACTTTGACATCGCGAAGACCTTTTTGGATGCGGGTTTCCACGTTGTCTGTGATAAACCGATGACTTACAGTCTCGATGAGGCAGAAGCTCTTGTCCAACTCGTCGAAGATTCAGGGCTTGTCTTTGCGTTGACACACAACTATACGGGGCATCCACTCGTGCGGCATGCCCGTGACCTATTCGCTGAAGGTTCAATGGGACAAATCCGTAAAGTTATCGTTGAATATCTTCAGGATTTCCTGATGGTGCCGCACGAGAAACTCGGGCAGAAGCAAGCGGAATGGCGTGTGGATCCGTCACAGTCAGGTATCGGCGGCACAATGGGCGATGTTGGCACGCACTGCGTTAACCTACTCGAATACGTCACCGGCGATCCGATTACTGAACTCTGTGCTGACAAAAGCACCTTCCTCCCAGACAGGGTATTGGATGAGGATGTCAACGCCTTGCTCCGTTTCAAGGGGGGTGGAAAGGGTGTTCTAAGCATCAGTCAGATCGCCACCGGAGAAGAAAACGGGCTTACGCTTCGCGTCTATGCCGAACAGGGCGCGGTGAAATGGGCACAGGAGAATCCGAACTATCTTGAACTTTATCGTTACGGTGAACCGAGGCAGACGCTTACCCGCGGTCAGGGTTACCTCTCCGATGCAGCAGCAGCAGGCGCGCGTATTCCAACCGGACACCCCGAAGGGTATTTAGAGGCATTCGCGACAATTTATGTGGGTGTTGTTGAAGCCATTCGGCAGCACATTGACGGTACCCCAATGGAAACCGAGGCATACGATTTTCCGACAGTCCATGATGGATTGAGGGGTATGCAGTTCATTTACAAAGCCGTTGAATCTTGTGAGAACGGTTCGACCTGGGTTTCAATGTGATAAAAGTTGTCAGTTGTCGGTTGTTAGTTATCGGTACGAGAGAGCCTTGACACACATCAGATACCTCTTTTAACTGACGACTGAGAACTATGAAAGGTCTTCCTAAATAGTTAATTATCTATGTTTTTGTGGTATCATTATAGTATGAAACACTATAAAACACCACGAGAAACATCGGAGATTCTCGGTATTTCTATAGATAGACTCCGACGGTTAGCAGAGAACGGCACAATCTCTACTATTAGAACGCCAGGTGGACAAAGGCGTTATGATGTGCAGGGTTATCTTGATGCGCAAACCGAAACAGAGATTACTACCATTGGGTATTGTAGAGTCAGCAGTAGCAGGCAAAAAGAAGACCTCACGTCCCAAGTCGCGTATGTCCAAAGTCACTATCCCGAAGCAGAGATTATTCGAGACTTTGGAAGTGGTATCAACTTCAAAAGAAAAGGACTTCTCTCCTTACTGGAACGCATCTTGCGAGGTGATAAACTCCGCCTTGTTGTTGCCCACCGGGATCGACTCGCCCAATTCGGCGGCGAAGTCATACAGTTCTTGGTCGAACAAAACGGTGGAGAAGTCGTGGTTCTCGACGAGACTGTTTACAGCCCCGAGGAAGAACTTACTGCCGATCTCCTCGCAATTCTGCGTGTCTTTTCCTGTAGAATGTCCAGACTCCGGCGATACCGTGACCAAATCAAAGAAGATAGAAATCTTTCCGACAGTGGAACAGAAGGTAATACTTCGTAGATGGTTTGGCACGTCTCGGTATACTTATAACGCGTCGGTATCTGCTCTACAAGAGCAAGGAAACCCACCGAAGAACTTCAAAGGACTTGTTCCCATTGTGCTTGACCGTCTCCCCGAATGGCATGTAGACACACCGCGCCAAATCAAGGCAGGCGCGGTTATGGATGCGTGTCAAGCAGTTGGCAATGCCAAAATAAAGGCAAAAGCGACAGGTGAGCGTCAAAACGTCAAGTTTCGGTCAAGGAAGAACCGTAGACAGACACTTTATCTGCGTGCCGACTCCCTGAAAAACAATGGTTTTTATGTTCGTTTTTTAGGCGATATGAAGATGTCAGAGCCTTTGCCTGCTAAACCACAAGGGACAGGTAAGAAATCAGAACGTGATACGAATGCGGAGGTCAAGGATTCTCAAGTGATACTGGAAAATGGCAGATATTTTCTCTGTGTATCTTATGTTGAGAAGAAAAAGACGCGAGAACCAAGTGGTAGAATAGTAGCACTTGACCCCGGTGTTCGTGATTTTATGACGTTTTTCTCTGAAGAGAGTTTCGGTTGGTTAGGACAGCAGTGTATCAACCGTATTCAAAGATTGTGTCAACACTGCGATAACCTCTTATCACGCGCAACGCAAGAGAAACGCCCGCTACGGCGTGCTTTGCGAAAAGCTGCGAATAGAATAAAGGTAAAAATCCGTAATCTCATTGATGAACTTCACAAGAAGGTCGCACACTTCCTCGTAACAAACTTTGACATCATTTTGCTTCCGACTTTTGAGACGAAACAGATGACGAAACGAGGCGCGCGGAAGTTGCGAAAGAAGTCCGTTCGGCAGATGCTAACACTCTCACACTATAGATTCAAAATATTTCTGAAACACAAGGCTTTGGAATATGGTGTGCGAGTTGTTGATGTCTGTGAAGGTTATACTTCTAAAACGGTGTCTTGGACGGGTGAAATCGTCGCGAACCTCGGCGGCTCTAAAGTTATCAAGTCATCGGAAGGTCATCGTATGGATAGGGATTTGAACGGCGCACGTGGGATATTCATCAAGAATGTCGCAGGTGCTTTGACGGTTCGTCCATCTACTTAGGTAGATGCAAACCGCGATTTACAGAGACTTTTCTGTAAATACGCAGGTTCAAAGGAACAGATAGCCATGCAAGTACCTAATACTGAACCTTTTCGCGTCGGATTTTTGAACGTTGCATCGTATTCGCACATGCCACTATGGGCACCGCACATCAATCCGCGTGCGGGAGAGAAAGATACCCCATTCACAGGAATGCGGATCACGCACTGCTGGGATATTGAGTCCGAGGAGGCGCAAGCAATTGCCAAGACTTACGGTTGCACAGCCGTCAAGAACTTCGATGATATGTTGGGGAAAGTGGACGGCGTGATCTCCGGTGGCTACTACAACCACCCGTGGAACCACATTCTCCATGAACCGTATCTGGAGGCTGGGCTGCCAAACCTGATTAACCGCCCGTTTGCGAACTCCCTCGCCAAAGCGCAGCAAATGATTGAACTCGCGGAAAAGCACGGGGCGACTATTCTTGCGCCATCAAGTCATGAACACAACGATGCCATCTCACGAGCGAAGGCATGGGCAAGCGATAAACAGATTGTCTGCTATACAGCGACCAACTCGTTTGACGACTACCCGACACACGGGATTCACGGTGTCTACATGGTCTGCAAAGCGATTGCAGAAGCCGGGAACTCAGTTGTATCCGTCGGATATCGAGCGGACAGTTGGCATAGTCCACCTGGGGTCATCACTTTGGAGCATGTTGACGACAATGGACGGCAATTCTACGGGACACTTCATCAAGTCAGCGGTTCTTGGGGCACGGTGCAAATTCACACGCAGGAAGCCTATGGCGGTGAGAACTTTAGAATTCACACGGGTACCGGTTATCCGTTTGATAAAACAGAAATCTGGCTACCGACAATTTGGGCGTTCCAGAACATGGCACTCCACAACGAGATGCCACAGACGTTTGAGCAGCTCCTGCACAAGACGAATGTCTTCCTTGCGGGTTGGAAATCCGTTCTGGAAAATGACGGCAAACCTGTGAAATTAACGGATGTTCCCGAAGAATGGGAGTCACCCGCTGAACTTCCGAACCACCCTGACCACAATACGGTATCGTTGTTTCAGAAGAAGTTCGGGGACGGTTCAATAGAATAGAATGTTGGATAGTAACCCAGTAGGGGCTGGGTTACCCAGCCCCTACGGTCATTATAATGCGTGTTGAAATACGACAGATAGATTAACTCTAACGCCACGCTTTAACACTTGCCCAAGTGGTTGCGAGTTTATCCGCGGGATCTACAGGCAAAGCAGTTAGGTCTTCCATGCTCCGCGCAATATCGTCTTCCGACAAAGCCCTATCCCAGACCGTGACTTCATCAATGATCCCGTTGAATTTTTGTCCAGTCGCGCCCCACGAGCCGATCATCGTATCGCCTGCCGTTCCAAGGTACTCAATCCCAGCTTTGCCTGCGTCCTCTGCCACAGACTTACCGTCAATGTAAATCTGTCGGGATTTGCCTTTTACATCCAGCCAGAAACAGATATGTGCCCATTTGTCTGCTTTAACCGCAGCAGGTGCGTCAAGGTCATTGGCATAAAACCCCATACGGACAGTGCCGCTGTTGTAGATCCGATAGTGCAGACTTGTATTCTGCGCGTTGACCTGTGTTTGGGTGAAAACACACTGCTGGTCTGCGCCACTGAGTGCTGGCTTGACCCACATTGTCACCGTAAAACTCTTTTCGTTGAGTTCAATATATGGAGCTTTCACTTCGCCTGCTTGACCAAATTCCATGGCTTTTCCGAATTTACCATCAACCCAATCCCCATCACCGACGAGTTCTCCATCGTTTCCGTGTGGCGAAAGATCTTCTATTGCTTTTCCCTTACCGTCATTGAATGACAAATACAGCAGTAGCTCCTTATCCTTTAGATCCAATGCTGTCGCACTGAAGGGCATCAGTACGAATCCAACGAGAATCAAAAAGGAAAGTACTATTCGATACATCATGATAAACTACCTCCTCTAAGGTAGACGTAAGTGATGTTCTTTTAGCTAATTTCATTTTCATACCTATTTAGAATAGCACAAAAATTCGGGAATGTCAAGATTTTGTGACCATGCAAAGTGTTTCAGCCTAAAAGACTTGTGGATAATGCGTTCATAGATCATCAGTTAGACGCAAATAGGTGATTCCAGTCGTGATGCGACTTCGCGATACTCTCAGGGTTCACCCGACTCCGAGCGACAAAACCCGGAACGGATGCACGACCTGTGGGCAAACCGATCTGACTGTAGCGCGTATCAACACTCCAACGGACAGTGTTAGAACGGTTCGGAAGTCCACGGTGGACAACCCGTTCACTCGTTAGCAAGACATCCCCTCCATCCAGTTCAGCAGTGACGATGTCGCCGGGCGGTAATTCCACATCGCTAATTCCCTTGCCGCCGGTGTGCCCGGGTGTCGGATCTTGATAGTTGTGGTCAATCAGATTGAAGCGGTGTGACCCTCGGATGACTTGCATGCATCCATTCTCTTCAGTTGCCTGAATAAGCGGAAGCCAGACGTTCACAACCAATGTTTCACCGGCTTCTTCCGGTATGAGATATGCCAAATCTTGGTGCCACGGGATGACCGTAACATCTTGGTTCGGCAGCTTGGCACGGTAATTAAACTGTGGATGCGCCAAAATCTCATCACCGATGAGAGATGCGACGACATCAAGGAGCGTAGGTGCCGTTCTGAGCGTGAACATCCCGGCCGTCCGAATCTTCTGGTCGCGGAAATAGTTGCTCCATATCCAGTTCGGATCGGAACAGGCATTTGATACCATCCCCAACCTCGTGTCAAAAGGCTCGTCCTCATAAGTATCCGACGGGTCAAGGATTCCGTGTTTGACAGCTGCCTGCGTGCCATCATCAACCTTTTGTGCCAACTCATCAATCAAAGGCTGAAGTGCCTCGTTTGGCAGCACGTTTCGGACAAATAAGAAGCCGTCATCGTGAAATTGCTGCTTCTGCTGCGCTGTGAGTCCGATCTGATCATGTTGTACAGACATTACTACTTCTCCATTTTGAACTTATGAAATTGGCGGAATCGCAACGGCACTACCAATCTCACTGGATTTCATTGATGCATCGAGCATCTGCATCAACATCACCGCCTCTGAACCTGGATTGAGAGGGTCATCTCCGTCCCGAATCGCTCGGATGAATTCCCGTGCCTGAAGCGTTATATCATCTGCCTTTTGCGGTGCTGGTTTCATAGGTTTGACCTTAACACCGTCCGGTGTTCCAACCAGTATTTTTCCATTTTCCAGCCCTGCTTTCGTGCCGTAAAGATGGAACTCCTGAACCTCGCTTTTGACCAAATCGCTCCCTTTTGCCGGAGCGTGTCGGTTTGTAGTATTCAGCGAAAATGCGACAGCGAAGTGTAAGGTACACCCATTCTCAAACCGCACAAATCCGCATGCTGCATCGTCTGCGGTATAGGTCTGCTCAGGGGGTGCAAGGTGGGCGAAGTTGCAATATAACCCAGCCATCGCCTCTGTAGGACGGGGACATCCCATCATAAACCAGACATTGTCAATGGCGTGTATACCGAGATCGAGGAGGACACCGCCCCCTTTTTCCTTATCGTGTCGCCAGCCGCGTGCAGAGCACCAGCGTGTACGGACCCACCGAGTTTCAGCATAGTATACATCGCCGAGTTCCCCGGCTTGCACCAGTCTACGTCCTTCCGTCAACTGTGCTGTGAACCGAGACTGCCGGACAAACATATAGACTAAGCCCTTATCCTCAGCAAGTTTCGTGACCGGTATTAATTCCGCTGCATCGTTTGAGGGCGGTTTTTCACAGAGCACATGCATCCCACGCTCTACTGCCTCCAGTGAAACGGGAGCGTGCATCCACGTCGGAAGTCCAATGCAAACTGCGTCTAAATCGCATGCGTCAAACATCTGCTTGTAATCGTCGAAAACGCGGACACCCTTAATATCGCCCAAAACCCTTTTCCGACGGTTGGCATCCGGGTCTGCTAAAGCGACAAGTTGGACATTCGGTTCTCCGTTGAGTATCACAGTTGTGCTACCGATTGTCCCCCCAACGCCAATGATTCCAACTTTAACTGCATCTTTTTTCATCCACACCCTCCATTTCCGTAAATCTGGTTTGAACACACCAAATCAAAAGTGCTTGACTTGTCTTGTGTCTTCCTGTAGAGTATATCTAAGCCTAATTTGAAATCCAATCAAATTCTTTGGGAGGATCTGCCGCACGCTTAGAGTGTTGTCTGCAGATGCCCCACACTCCTAAACCCTAATCCAAAAGGAGGATAATTCTTCTCATGTACCGCCACTTTTTCTTAACGATTTTCGTGTTACTTTTCGCCGTAGGTTCTGTCATCGCTGAGGGTGAAAAACTGGTACTCGTTGGCTCCGGTGAACCCGATCCGAAGGATGCTCCACTGATAGAGCACCTCGAAGAGTGGGGTTACGTCGTTGAACCGCATCAGCATTTGGCGAAACATCCTGTCAATCTCGCAGATGTTGATCTCGTCTTTATTTCAGAATCAACCTCCAGTGGCAACATCTTGGACGCTTACAAAAACTCAACTGTCCCGGTCGTCAATGCCGAGACGTGGACTTATGATGATATGGGGTTTGCTGCAGATGGCACATTCAACTCTGATGCGGGTGATGATCTCACCATCGTTGATACTGAGCACCCGATAACCGAAGGGTTCAAGGGCGACATCACAGTCAGCAAACCCGCGATAGCACTCATGACGTGCAGCGGTTTTGAAGGTGATATTGATATATTAGCCGTGCGCGCTGACAACGACGATCTCGTCGCTATTTCTGTCTACGAAAAAGGTGCGAAAACGATTAAAGGCTCTACGAAAGCGAGACATGTTAACATCTGGCCCCACTCCACAGGTTGGGAGCAGGTAACAGACGATGGTTGGGAACTCATCCACCGTTCAATCCTCTACGCCTTAGGTCAGATTCCGTTTGACATTGCGCCACAAGACAAACTCGCTGTCACTTGGGGACAGATTAAAGCCGTTCGTTAGGTCCCGCTGGTACGGTTACCAACCCCACCTTACAATAGAGATGCCGATCCGGTATCCAGAAACACTGTACAATCCGAGTGTGTCTGCAAGATAGAGGCTGGATGCATCGGCGTTATTTCGCCGTGTAAGCAATTCCGAACCGCCTCCGCTTTTCGCTCATCCGGCACGGTGCAAATAATCGCCTGCGCCTTCATGATTTGGCGGATGGACATCGAAATCGCTTGGGTCGGCACCGCGTCAAGTCCGGTGAACCAGCCTTCACCCACCTGCTGTAGACGGCACGCCTCATCTAATTCAACGAGGATGTAAGGGTCTTCTGTCTCAAAATCTGCCGGTGGATCGTTGAAGGCAAGATGTCCATTCTCACCGATGCCTACAAACGCGACATCAATCTGATGTTGCGAGATAATCTGATTGAGTTGATCACACTCGGCTTGAGGTTCGTCCGCTTCACCGTTCAGGAAATGTACCGTTCCGGGATGCACGACATCCACGAGGCGTTCCCGCAGATATTTGCGAAAACTCGCGGGATGCGTCTCAGGGATACCAATATATTCATCCAGATGGAACATCGTCGTGTTGTCCCAGTCAATCGTTTCATCTGCGGTGAGTGCGGCAAGGAAATCAAATTGCGATGCACCCGTTGCGACAATGAAACTCGCACTTCCATCTGCATCAAGTGCTTCGCGCAGCTTTGTACTGGCGACGTGTGCCGCCGCTTCGCTGGTTTCTCGTTTGGTGGTTGCTTTGAAAATATTCATCCGTTTAGTATTTTCGTGAAATCCCGTTTCCAACTCGGTGAGAGGGCGGGTAGTTTTCTGGCTTGTGCGATCTTCTCATGATTGTCCCTATCAAAATAACGGAGGTTGACGATCTCCGTGACACTCATCGGTTCCGGTGCGGCCTCAATGCGCGCAATCGCATCACCAGCGGTGATTTCGCCTTCTTCAAGCACCCGGAAATAGAAGCCTACGCGCCTACTTTCTAAAAACTGTTTGGGGAACTCCGGTAGTCCCATTTTATGCGCCAACTTGAAACACGGCACGCGCGGCTGCGTAATCTGTAACTTCACCGTTGAACCTATTTGAAAAACATCACCGATATGAACAGATGCTTCCAGTAAACCCTCAACGGTGAGATTTTCGCCGAACTGCCCGTACGTCAAGTCGTTTCTTTGTAATTCCTGCTGCCAGTGGGCGTAATGCTCAATCGGATACCCGTAGATGGCTTTATAGGTGCCACCATGTACCCGCAGATCGCCTTGTCCATCACCGTCAATGTTTTTTTCTCTGAGCATGACAGTGCCTGACACCGGTTCTTTGAAAATGCCGGTCTGGATCGTTTTACCGCCGTATTGAATAGGCTTCGGTTTTGAAACGTTTATAGATAAGAGCTTCATATATACCTCAGTATATCCATTTTTTTTATTCTGTCAAGTAGAACATTTTAATCCAATAGGACCTACGTTTTGCATTTTTTTTCTCACTATGCAACCTTTTCCATTTCAAATCGCGTCATTAATAGTAACGGCACTTAACCGTAGCTTTGGACAATTTTCAGCAGTCCGTTGAGAACGCAAATTGCATGTGGCATGAATTGTCCAAAGTTTTTAGTATAATCCTATTCGTACGTGGTGGTCTCCTATATCTTTATAGGTGCGCCGATGGTGGTCAGAACACCGACCGGCGCGGCACTGCCATAACCCGATTATGGACAGCACTTATCTAATTGTAGCATAAAACGTACTGTTTTGTGTATCTTTTAGGTGAGTATCTTATACAACAGCGGATTGTCAAGAATGCAAAACACACTTGATAACTTGCCTTCCGAATGCAATCCGCAAATTCTGAAAAAAGGAGAAAATCACATGAATCGTTTTCATGTCAAAACCTCGGCTGTTCTCGTACTCATCGCTTTTGCTGCAATGGGTGCATTCGTACTCACAGATAACTTTGTGCCAAAAGCAGAGGCTCACCATGGATGTATTCCGGCAGCAGTGGAATGTATCCATGCAATCGCAGATGCACTGGAGGCATGTGCAAATGGCGTTAATCCGGAATGTATCGCGGCTGGTTTCACTGCAATAGAGAAGTGCGAGCACGCGTGGAATGCTTGCTTTGGTGGTGGTAATTAATAAATTTTCCTGCAGTCTCACCAGAACATTGGTGGACGAGGCCCATTTTAACATTCGAGGCAACAACGCCTAACTATGATATCTGAGTCGACTCCTGTTTCTCATTCGGAATCGACTCAGATACTCCTCATCTGTTCTGTCTAAGGAGAAAAGTCGAATGAACTATTTTCGATGTCGATATCAGCATCTGTCCGAACTATTGACGTTTTGTGTCTTTCTCGGATTTACAGTAGTTTGTGGTTGTTCGGAATCGGAGTACCGTAACGAGTTAGCCCCGTCTACGACGGAAACACCGCACGCAATCTCCAGAGAAATGCTGACAGAGGTACTGGCAGAGGTAGAAAAAAATATGTTCGCAGCAGAAATGGAATTCGTACCCCAAGTCGCTGCCGCACCAATGGCACCGATCCAAAGACCCCCGACCCTTGCAGAGACGATGGCAGCACTGCGTCTGGAGTTTCCCGGCAACGTTTTAGACGAAGATTTCACAAAGATTAGAGAAATCATTGAGTCAGAAACTTATGTAGCGTTCTTGAAACGGACCTATCCGCAGGAAAATCAGTTTCAGAATTTCGATGAGTTTTGGGAGTTAGCATCTGTGGATGAGGCGGCATACCTGGAATTTTTGAACACCTATTTTAAGCCGCCACACGCTGAACCTACTGCAGCAGATGTTAGCGTCCTTCATTACATGGCACTGCATGAACGCCACATCGCTATCCGTCTCTATCACGGGGAAGACAAAAAACGGGATATGTTTTTTGAAATGATGAGCAATGATCCCGTGTCCAGTTGGATAGAGCAACGCTTCTTTTTGATCGACGATGGACCAGACATTATACTTTGGATAAAAGTTCTTGTTCAGTTTTCCGTTTGGACTGAGAAACTGCAAGAGGAAGATCGAGAAAGCGTCCAGGCACTTTTCCTTGAACATGGCACGCAAAAAGGATTTTTACAGTTCGCACTCGAAGAACCTGTCCGCCTTGGATACATTCTCAAAGACTTTACTGATGTTGAAGTGTTCAAAAGATGGGTAAATGGAGAATTTAGTAAAAATACCGGTCAGCAGAAGCAACGCCCAGGCAACGTCAGGCTTGGCGGACTCCTCCAATAGTATAGACATCGTGTTACTGTGAGTGCCCTTTGGGACAACATCCTAACCTTCTGAGGGTATAACGAACATGCAATTCTTTAAGTGTGAGCGTTTTTTCAACCGACTGCATATCTGTCTTCTTTTAGGGGGCTCGCTACTTTTTGCGTGTCAATCAAGTCCCGATCCAAGTACCCTCATCAAACCTGAAAGTGAGGACGTTGACACGAAGGATGGCACTGAGCCAATCGCACGACCACCAACGATCGAGGAGACGTTTGAACACCTCAAGCAGGAAAATCCCGGTAACATTTTAGATGAGGACTTCAGAATACTCCGGCGGCTCGTCCCGTCCAAAACCTATCTGGATTTTCTTAGACGGACCCATCCGATAGAAGATCAATATCGGACATTTGATGAGTACTGGGAAATTGCAGCATCCGATCCATCGCGATACATGTCATTTTTGAAGGAGCATCTTGAGAAGTCTGACGAAGAAGATGCCTCGAATGTCCATCTTTTCGCAGTACACCACAGACATGTTATAACCCGCGAATACCACGGCGAAAACCGTGATATGTTTATAGAAGAATGGACGAAGTTGATAACAGGCCCTGGCGTAGATATAGGGCATAAGCATTTTGTAGACCCTGTCAGGAATGTTTTGCCTGCGTTTAGCATCGTTTTATTTAGCATGAAAATCAGACTTTACGTTCAAGAAATTGAGCAGGCGGATGCTACGCGTGCTCAGGAACTGCTGGATAAACACGGCGATCAGGACGCGCTGATTTGGCTTGCCCTTGAGAATCCCGTGTTAATTGGATATATTCTCAAAGATTTTACGGACCCTCAAGTGTTGATGAAATGGATGCGTGGAGAATTTCATTAATAAGGAATAAGGAGAAATAACAGAATGAACAAATTATTTTACTCTGTCTTTGGCATTGTGCTAATCCTCGTGGGTGTTAGTGCGTTTTTGTGGTTTTCGCGATCTGCCAATATGAACGAACCAAATCGTCAAATTGATGAGCAGGAGAGACCCACTAATAACGATAACCTCCCTCAATCAAGCACGCTTCTACCTAAGACAAGCAAAACAGAACTAACAGAAAAACTCGGTGCTTTCCTTTCTGAAGAACAACTCGCAAATCCAGAAGTGCAACGGATGCTTAAGATTCTGGATTCCCCGGAGGGACAAGCGTTTTTGAAAAGTAAACCGAATGGCTTAGCCGACACTTTGGCGTTCTTTGAATCTCAAGGTGTGAAAGTCAATCGCAATATGTTTACGGAACGATACCGTGAGGTCTTCCCAACCGGGGAACCGGAAGAATTTGAGGAAGAGATGCGCCAACGCTTAGTAGAAACCGTCGGTTCAATAGGAGTTGAACCACAGAACCGTAAAGAATTAAATCATTTCACGGATCTCGTTACAGAATTCCTTAAAGATGAACGGAATTACGCATGGATATCTGGCAGGTTCCAAGGAAATAATGACGCATTCGGGCAATGGGTCGTTCAAACCCTCCGCAATCCAGCTCCCTCACCTATTGAACAAACGCCGGAGACTGTCGTCAGCGAAAGTGAGTTCACCTTTGAGATGCCACCAGATGCCCAAGACACGACGGAGATACAAGACCCCTTAGTGCCCCCAACAGATGCTGCGGAACTATCACCTGAAACACCCGCATCGGAGGGAGAACTTCCTACAACCGAAACGGAACTTTTAGAACTGTTGACGGAGAACCTTCCAGAGACAGATGTCGACAAGTTAACTCCTGAACTTCCAACTGAAGCACAACTTGAGGCTTCCCTCCGAGAACAGTTTAACCCGGAACGTTATCAAAAAGCGATGTCTACTTTGAAACGTTATGGCCCCGAGGAAGGACTCCGTCGTTTGAAAACTGACGATCCAGAGATCGCCAAACAGATTGAACCCTTGCTGAAAAGACAGGAGAAGACACAATGAGCACAATGAGACAGAAAAGTATAGTGTTTGCAATAAAAGCATTGCTCTGTGTGGGTGTGATTGCCGTGTGTTTCATCGTCTACACACTGGTCAGTCCTGTCGCAATGACGGAACAACAGGCCGCAACGCTCAAGCGTCAGTCGAAGGATGCGACGCAATCTGCCGTAGCAACAAAATCAACCAAGAAATCGTGTGGATGTTGTGAGGAGCGGATGGAACGTCTCCGCAAGGTCCTAAAACGGCAGGTGGTTTCTTCGGAACCTGTAGTACAAGAAACCGAGGATCGAGAAGTTGGTAAAAAGCCTCGTTAATTCCGGTCAAGTGTCAACATGGAACGTTGCCCTCATGGTATAGGACTATGGGATTTTAGGATTAGAGACCTGCTTCCGTCTGAATTGCGGGTTGTCGCGGATTACGGAAGGAGAGGATGGAAGGGCGTGGAGTGAGGTAAATTTTCGCGCTTATAGTTCACTGGACGTTTACATACTTTGATAATTCACTACAATTTGGCATACACCGAAAGGGAAAAGAATTATGAATATTCCCGAACTGTATGTGGCAGTCAGAACTATTATTGAAACGGCAAAGGGCGTGACAGATCTGATACGCGGTATCATGGATCTCACAGAAAATGATTCAGAACTTTTAGGTAGCGCGGAAGAAAATGAAGGCAGCGTTGTCTCAAGAGCACTACATAGACTAAAAGTGGGAGAGGGTTCTGCCCCCCGAATTGCCATCGTTGGCGAAACATTGGTCGGAAAAACGGCGTTAGTCAATGCGCTCTTTGGTTCTGAACTTGCGGAAGTAAAACTTACAGCTGATACAACGAGATCGGTTCTTCGCGTCCAGTTTCCGAGCAATCTTGTTATTTATGACACGCCTGGAATCTTCGGTGATGAAAAACTTGAGAATATCACTCGGTCATTTATCGGCTTGAGGCAGCGTTACAACCCAGCCTCGCGCGTTAGGAGTGTTCCTTTTCAGACGGATCCTAACGCTGACAAGATAATTCAACTTTCAGAAAAAGATATCAGGAAGGAGGCACCAATTGACATTGTGCTTTGGACTGTAGATGTATCCAGGCCGCTTAACAACATGATGCGAGATGCGTTAGATTTATTTTTCACACAACTTGATAAGAAGTTTGGGAAACACCTCGTCGTTGCTGGTACCCATCTTAACGTACTCCAAGAAGTATCCGATGAGGAGGCAAAGGAACAGCTACGTGTTTGGAACGAAATTTCTAACGATCAGATCCTTCCGGTTTCCTCAACGAAAGGAGACGGCTTGACCGATTTGGTGACAGAACTTTTTAAACGGCTTCCGGGAAATGCTTCCTTGTCAAAGTTGCAGCAATCATTGAATCAAGTTGCAAAGATTGACAGGTGCTCATTTGTTGTTGCTGAAATGAGCCATCCTTTAGCGATGATTATGTTGATGAGTGGAGATAATCCAGAGGAGATTGAGATACATGTAACAATTCTTATTACCCTTCTTTGCAGCCACTATTCTGTTGACGAGGAGACCTGGAAAGATTTGCATGGCGATAGTATAGCAATTGCTCGTCAGGTCCAACAAACTGCTGGTGTCGAGAGAGTTGTGGTAGAACGGGATCCAATAGGTATATGGGAGACGATCAAATCATGGTTTGGAGCAACTTTTTATGGTACGGGTGAAAGCTATCGGATGCTTGGGGTTCAAGGGCTTTCAGAATTGTTACCCATCTTCTATGAACTCATCCACGAGTTTGAAGACTTTGACCACCCACCGTTAACTCACGAATCCATTAGTCGAGTCGTTCAGTCACAGCAAACAGACCTGGAGTCTTTGGTGAGGCGCGAGGATTCGGAAAAGTTAGCACTCCGGATTAACGATTTACTAAAATCGCTGTTGCAATTTTAAGAACCCCTGTTTCGGGGACCTGCTTTGTAGGTTACGCGGTTCATGGAAAAGACTTGACTTTTTTTTATTTTTTTTTATAATGGTATTCATATTTGGCAGTTTCCTCTGTGGGGTCCTAACGCCGCTCGGGGGGACACTACCATTATCGGACTATAACAGCACTCACCTAATTGCAACACAAAACACCCTATTCTGTGAATCTTTTAGATGAGCACCTTATACGGATAGGTTGCCATGTCCTTCCGGAGATGCTTTCCTTTATCCACATAATGAAGAGATATGAAAAAAGACAAAAACGAAGATGCACAACTCGTTAACCGTTTCTTAGACGGCGACGAAAGTGCTTTCACTGAACTGGTAAAAAAATACCAGAAGCGCGTCCACGCGCTTGCTTGGCGGAAGGTTAGCGATTTCCATATCGCTGAGGAACTCACACAAGATGCCCTCCTCATGGCATACCAGAAACTCGCCACCCTAAAGAATCCGAACCAGTTTGCCGGATGGCTATACGTTATTACCGATCGGCTTTGCATTGCGTGGCAGCGAAAGCAGAAACCCCAAATGGAGTCGTTGGAGACCACCAGTACGGAAGATATTGATGAATCATCCCACCGATCTTACGAGGATGAACAACGTAAAGAAGCCGATGTTGAATCCCGTCGCAGCCTCATCAAAAATCTTTTGAAGGAATTACCAGAAAGTGAACGTACAGTTGTAACACTCCACTACCTTGGAGAAATGAAATGCAAAGAGATCGGCGAATTTTTAGGCGTATCCGTCAACACGGTTAAGAGCCGTCTCCAACGCGCCCGGAACCGTTTAAAGGATCAAGAACACATCATTAGCGAGACCCTTGGTAGCGTCCAATTACCTACCAATATGACCGAAAACATTACGAAGCAAATCGCCGACATAAAACCGACTGTCCCGCCAAGTGGTAAACCTGTAGTTCCGTGGGTGCTTTCCGCTGCAACAGCAATGTTCATTTTTCTTTTAATCGGAGTTGGCTCCCAATACCTCGTCCGTTTTCAGAGGCCGTACAATATAAACGCACCCTCTGAAACCACCGTTGAAATTATTGACGCGCCCCTTGTCCTTGATATACAAGCAAAACCGGATTTACGGAACCAAGCCGGACGTTTTGAGATAACCGGTAAGAACACCGGGGCAGGTCCACAGCTTTCGGAACCTGTTAGACTTGGTGCAGCTGGGGTAGAGAAGGCGACGCGCCCGTCCACACAACAGCAGTGGATACAAGCAAGCGGTCCGGAAGAAGTTTCCGTGTCTGGTTTGCTGCTGAGTTCAACAGGAGATATCTATGCTACTTCACCCGTCGGTATCTATAGATTAGCACCGAACACGCTTGCATGGACACTCATCAATACAAACGTGCCGCTTGTCAACCCAGAAAATTCCAAGGGCTATGACTTAATCTCCATGGCCGAACGCAGTGACACGCTCTACCTTGTGTCTATTGATGAAGTGTTCGCTTCAACCGACAGAGGCGAAAATTGGAAGTCGCTTGGCACGCGTCCAAAGGGACGTGCGATTGGACTCGCGATAACAGCCGAAGGATTGTACCTTGCCCTTGAAAATCAGATTTTCCGATCCGAAAATGCAGATAAACGGTGGATTCCGATGAACGATGGAATAGCACACGGAAACACCCGCATTCTTGCACTCGCTGCCATCGAAAACACTGTGTTTGTTGGCACAAACCACGGCCTCTACCGTTCACGCTCAGGGATGTGGGAAAAATCGTCTGTGGATACCACAAAAGCCATCCACTCTTTGGCAGTCTCTGGAAATAGGATCTATGTCGGGACGGGGCCCGATCCTGCTCAATTGAAAACCACCGCGGGAATGGGAGCCTACTTAGGTGAAGTTATGCGCAGCAATAATGCAAGCGGATGGGAGGCCTTCTACTCAACCGATTTGGGCGATACATGGACTGAGATAACGCCGATGTGCACTTCATTCATATCGAAAATATCACCGGGAGTCAAAGTCATGGCGGCTGGAGGGACATTATTAGCATTAGGAATAACCACATTCCGCTCAACTGACGGTGGGAAAACATGGACAGACTTCGGGTTTGACACATCTGACAGGAATGCATTGCTGAATTCAATGACGCTCAGTATATTTCCAGCAGCAGCAGAGGACCAAAATACATTTCTGAAAGTTGGGCTTCGCGATGGACTGATCCGTTCAACCGATGGTGGTAAGTCATGGCACTCGTTTACAAAAGGGATCGCAGGTACCAGAATATCTAACTTGATAGCATTCAAAAACGCGCTCTACTTAAATACAGGCTTGGGTATCACCAAATCCATTGATAGCGGGAATTCCTGGAAAACCCTTTCCATGAATCCCGAAGCACCTGAATCAAAACCGTTAGACACAAGCATACCTACGGACCTGTTGATTTCCGCAAAATTAGCGATTTCTGATGGTGTCCTTTATGGCATCGCCCCTGACTCAGGATCACAAAAGGAACTGCGTCTTTTTCGTCTCTCTGCAAGCGGCGACGCGTTAGTGCCTATCCAGGCACCTACTATTTTCGGTGGAAATCGCTCCATAATGGACGTAATAGGGCTGGGAGATGTAACTCGACAATCCGAAAAATTCTCTGGAGCGTTCGTAGTCAGCGGAGAGACATTCTATGCAGAATTTGGGAGACGGCTTTTCCGGTGGAAACGTGGCGAGTCCGAATGGTTTAACACTGGACTCATAGATAAAGACGAATTCTCCAAGGGTATGGATGATGGTTCTGAGGAACTCAAGCTTGCTGTTTCTGATGAAACCGTCTACGCCGGAAAACGCGATGGCCACCTCTTTCAATCGTTTGACAGTGGGGTTACATGGAACGATTTAACGTCAAATCTTCCACTGCGTTTTGAGCGTTTCAATGATATAATCTTTGCGGGTCCAACAGTGTACGTTGCTACAGACGCGGGTGTCTTGACCTCGGAAGATGGTAAACATTGGCACGCAATCACCTATACGGCAGGAACGCACACCCTCATCGATCAAATCGCTGTGGATACCACAACAGTTTACGGTGCTGGTGACGAAGGTGTCTATCGATTGAATAATCGTGAGGCATGGGAAAAGATTTCGCCAGAAGTGCCAGATAGCGTCATCTCTTTCGTGGCTAAAGGCGACAGACTTTATATTGCGACTGAACAGCGTGGGATGTTTTATGTTCCTCTTGAGAAAGAATGGTAGGAAGCAGTATCGCGATGATGTTAATTCCTGCGTTTCGAGGCAATTAACTACTATGCCTGAAAAGTAAATCAAAACGAAAAACAAAGAATTAAGTTCTGTTTCAAAATTACAGCCAAACCATTGTGGGAATTGAAGGTCCCTTATAGGCTTGGCTTTTTCGCGTTCTGCTGAAAAATCTGATGTAAAAAATACAGTAGTATTCGCTACAAACAATCGGTAAATCCCACCTTTCACTATATCAAAAGAAACATTTCAGCGTAGTTGTGATATAATTTTCCCAACTTTTTTATCGTTATGCACCATTCTGTCTTTTAAATCGCGTCATTAATAGTAACAGCAGTATGATGGTCGCGCGTTAAAATCACGCTGCTGTATTCTACGTAGGAGAAATTTGATGAAAAACGAAGATGCACAACTCGTACACCGATTCTTGTCAGGTGACGAGAATGCCTTCACTATGTTGGTGAAAAAACACCAGAAGAGTATCCACGCGCTGGTATGGCGGAAGGTTGGCGATTTCCATATTGCCGAGGAGCTCACACAGGATACTTTCCTCAAGGCATACCAGAAACTCGCAACGTTGAAGAATCCGAACCAGTTCGCCGGATGGCTCTATGTAATCGCCGATCGGCTTTGTATCGCCTGGCATCGAAAGCAGAAACCACCAATGAAATCTTTAGAAACCACGAGTGGAGAAGAAATAGAAGAATCGTCTTACCGCCACTACGAAGACGAACAGCGCACGGAAGCCTCCGTAGAACATCGGCGCAGACGCATCAAAAACCTCCTTGAAAAACTACCGGAGAGCGAACGCACAGTTGTGACACTTCACTATCTCGGCGAAATGACGTATAAAGCAATTAGTGAGTTTTTAGGTGTCTCTCCAAACACGGTTAAGAGCCGCCTTCAGCGTGCACGGAATCGTCTAAAGGAGCATGAAAACATGATTCAAGAAACACTCGGCAGCGTACACTTGCCTGCCAACTTCACTGAGAATATTATGCGACAAACTGCTAATATAAAGCCAACGCCCCCTGTGAGCAGCAGACCGTTAGTGCCGGTGGCACTCTCTGCTGCAACAGCCATTTTTATCTTTCTCATAATGGGTGTGGGATCACAACACCTCACCCGTTTTCAGAAACCCTACAACTTGAACGCACAATCGGAAACCACCGTTGAAATCATTGATGCGCCCATCGTCCTTGATACACAGGCAAAGCCAGATTTACGGAACCAATCCGGACGTTTAGATACTACCGGTAAAAGTGAAGGTGCCGGTCCGCAAGTTTCCGAACCCGTGCTGCTTGCCGCTGCACAGATAGAAAAGGAGACGCGTCCGTCAACAAAACAGCAGTGGATACAGGCAAGCGGGCCTGAAAAAGCAGGTTCAGTATCGGGTGTATTAGTAAGTTCATGGGGGGATGTCTATGCAGCTTCTAAAATCGGTATCTACAGATTAGCACCAGAGGCCACTGCTTGGACGCTCGTGAGTCCACTCCCTCCAGGGGTTACCACAGACAACCATGGGATACCGATGGCAGAACGAAACGATACACTCTATCTTGTTTTTCCTGATAGTGTGTTCGCGTCAAAAGATAGAGGCGAGACATGGACAAAACTTGGCGAGCGTCCAAAGGGACGTGTTATTGGACTCGTGATAACGGATGATGCGTTGTACCTTGTGCTTCGAGATAAAGGCATTTTCCGATCTACAGATGCGGGTAAGCAGTGGACACCACTTAACAATGAAATAATAGACAGCGAGGTTCTTTCAGTCGCTGCTATTGAAAACATAGTGTTTGTTGGGACAAACCAAGGTCTCTATCGTTTACATTCAGAGACATGGGAGAAATTGTCGATAGATACCACGAAAGCCATCCATTCTTTGTCAGTTTCTGGAAATAATCTTTATGTCGGGACTGGACGCGATCTTTCTCAGTTGGGAAACTCTGAAGGCAGACAGGCGTATTTAGAGAATGTCATGAGCAACATCAATTCGGATGTAAAGACATGGGAAGTTTTCCACTCAACCGATTTGGGCGAATCGTGGACCGATATAACACCGACCAGCAATTCGCACATGATGAAAATCTCGTCGGGAGTTAAAGTCTTAGCAGCTGAAAAGGGTATTCTGGTATTAGGATTGATAAGTTTCCACTCAAGCGACGGTGGAAAAACGTGGACAGAATTGGGTAAGGATTCAATGACGATCCTCAGTTGGACCCCTGCGGTAGCAGTGAATGAAAATACATTCCTCAAAGCCGGAGTCTCTGGACTTACACGCTCAACCGATGGTGGCGAATCGTGGCACTCATTTATGGATGGAATAGCAGGTATTGCAGTATTCAACTTAGTGGGGTTCAAAAATGAACTTTACACAAGTACCACCAAGGGTGTCTCTAAATCCAGCGATGGCGGTGAATCGTGGAAACATATTCGGCTGGCTTCAGGTGAGCTCACACTAAAACCGGTAGAGGAAAACAGTTTTACTTCCCCACTAATTTTTCCAAAATTAGCAATTGCTGACGGTGTCCTTTATGGCATCGCATCTGCTTCAGCCACAGAGAATACATTTCATCTCTGCCGCCTTTCCACGAACGGTAATGTGTTAGTTCCCATCCAAGGGACACCGGCTCTTGGCAAAAAGTTTTCTATAACAGATCTAAAGGCGTGGGCAGATATAATGGATTCTCTCGAAAAATTGCCCGGGGCATTTGCGGTCAATGGTACGACCTTCTATGTAGAATACAAGCGGGAACTTCTTCGGTGGAAACGCGGTGAGTCGGAATGGTTTAGGACCGGACTCATAGATACAGGAGAATCCGCCAATGATGGTTATGATATTATAAGAGGTTTGAATCTTGCTGTTTCCGATGAAACCGTCTACGTCGGAAAACGCGATGGCCACCTCTTTCAATCGTTTGACAGTGGGGTTACATGGAAAGACTTGACTTCAGATCTGCCACTGCGTTTTGAGCGTTTCAATGATATAGTCTTTGCCGGTTCAACAGTGTACGTTGCTACGGACGCGGGTGTCTTGACCTCGGAAGATGGTGAACATTGGCACGCAATCACCGATAAAGCAGGAGCGCACCCTCTCATCGATCAAATCGCTGTGGATAGCACGACAGTTTACGGTGCTGGTGACGAAGGGGTCTATCGATTGAATAATCGTGAGGAATGGGAAAAAATTTCACCAGAAGTGCCAGATAGCGTTCTCTCTTTCGTAGTTAAAGGCGATAGACTTTATATTGCGACTGAACAGCGTGGAATGCTTTATGTTCCTCTTGAGAAAGAATAGTAGGCAGCTGAACGGAACACAGCAACCGTAAATCCTGAACGCTCGCAAACACGCAAGCACCATTTTCTTGACAGACTAAGGAAGCGTATAAATGAAAAATCATCTGCTTAGAAAACCTTCGATATTTATTCTACTTCTTGGCTGTTTGTTTGGGTGCAATGCGGATAGGTACATTGATCCAACAGAAGCCGCCCGCATTGCCAAGGTGAAGGAGGGCGAGATCTACGAACTCAGCGACCAGAGCTGGGAGGCTGAAATAGAGGTGGTTTTCTCACAACCCCCGGTGGATTTAAAAATCATTGAAGTCGTCATTAATCACAAGGATTACGAACATCAATGGGAACAAATCGACAACATTGTGACGTTATACCTTACATTTAGCAAGACAGAACCCGCAGATTTAGAGAATCCCATTGATTCTTTGCTAACGTATAAAGTCGAACTCATACTTAATTGGAGCACAGGTCGAAAGCAGATTGAGATAGCGCTAAAACCACAGCGACACATTGCAGAATTACCCTAATGTTGCCGTGTGAAAGCCTTACACTTTAGTGCGGAGATGAAACACCGCGAAAATACATGCGGTTCTCAAAAGCAGCGTCGTTCGTACTCGCCCAAATGCGACGTGCATTATTGTGCATTGCGTGAGTGTTATTACTGTTTATTTTAATTTACCTCTCTATCTAAGGAGAAAAGTTGGATGATCTATTTTCGATATTTGTCCAAACTATTGACGTTTTGTGTCCTTCTCGGATTTGCAGCAGTTTGTGGCTGTTCGGAATCGGAGAACCGTAACGAGTTAGCCCCGTCTGCGACGGAAACGCCGCACGCAATCTCCAGAGAAATGCTAATAGAGGTGCTGGCAGAGGTAGAGAAAAACAAGTTCGCAGCAGAAATGGAAATCACACCCCAAGTTGCTGCCGCGCCAATGGCACCGAGGCAAAGACCTCCTACTATTGCGGAGACGATGGCAGAGCTGCGTCTCGAATTTCCCGGCAACGTTTTAGACGAAGATTTCACGAGGATTAGAGAAATCATCAAGTCAGAAACTTATGTAGCGTTCTTGAAACGTACCTACCCGCAGGAAAATCAGTTTCAGAATTTCGATGAGTTTTGGGAGTTAGCATCCGTGGATGAGGAGGCGTACCTGGAATTTTTGAACACATATTTTAAGCCTCCACACGCTGAACCGACTGCAGCAGATGTTAGCGTCATTCATTATATGGCACTGCATGAACGCTACATCAATATCCGTCTCTATCACGGGGAGGACGTAGAACGGGATACTCGTTTTGAAATGATGAGCACTGATCCCGTGCTCAGTTGGACAGAGCAACGCTTCTTTTTGATCAACGATGGACCAGACATTCTACTTTGGATAAAAGTTCTTGTTCTGTTTTCCTTTTGGACTAAAGAACTGCAAGAGGAAGATCGAGAAAGCGTCCAGGCACTTTTTCTTGAACATGGGGTTCAAAAAGGGCTTTTACGGGTCGCACTCGAAGAACCCGTACGCCTCGGATACATCCTCAAAGATTTTACAGACACGCAAATCTTCAAAAGATGGGTGGATGGAGAATTTAGTAAAAATGCTGGTCAGCAGAAAAAACAACGCCCAGGCAACGCACGCGTGCTTGGATTCCTCCAATAGTGTAGACATCGTGTTACTGCGAGTGCCCTTTCGGACAACACCCTAACCTTCTGAGGATATAACGAACATGCGATTCTTTAAGTGTGAGCGTTTTTTCAACCGACTGCAGATCTATCTCCTTTTAGCGGGCTCGCTATTTTTTGCGTGTCAATCAAGTCCCGATCCAAGTACTCTCAAACCCGAAAAAGAGGACCTTGACACGGAGGATAGTACTAAGCCAATCGCACGACCACCAACGATCGAGGAAACGTTTGAACACCTCAAACGTGAGAACCCTGGTGACATTTTAGATGAGGGTTTCAAAACCCTCCAACGGCTTGTCATGTCCAAAACCTATTTAGACTTCCTCAGACATAACTATCCTGTAGAAGATCAATATCAGACCTTTGATGAATTCTGGCAGATCGCAGCGTTAGATCCGTCGCAATACCTGCCATTTTTGAAGAAGCATCTTGAGAAGCCAGCCGAAGAAGATATCGCGAATGTACACCTTTTTGCAGTACATGACCGGCACGTTATGACCCGTGAATACCACGGTGAAGACCCTGAGAGGTTTCAGGACAAGTGGTGGACATTGGTACGAGGTCCCGGAATGGATATAGCACTTCGGCATTTTGTAGATGATGACCGGGTAATCGGATTCGACCTCATTTTGCTTCTCGCGGAAATCACGTTTTACGTTCAAGAAATTGAGCAGGCGGATGCTACGCGTGCTCAGGAACTGCTGGATAAACACGGCGATCAGGACGCGCTGATTTGGCTTGCCCTTGAGAATCCCGTGTTAATCGGATATATTCTCAAAGATTTTACGGATCCACAAGTGCTGTTGAGATGGATGGCTGGAGAATTTCATCAATAAGACGCAACAATAGAATAAACACTATAACGATTTTCTGTTTCGCAATTATAGCCAAACTATTATGGGAATTGAAGTTCCCTCGTAGGTTTGGCTTTTTCGCGCGCTGCTGAAAAATCCGATGTAAAAATACAGCAGTATCCGCCACAAACAATCGATAAATTCCGCCTTTCACTATGTGAAAAGACACATTTCAGGACAGTTGTGATATAATTTTTTCAACTTTTTTTCCATTATGCAACTTTCCGCATTTTAAATTACGTCATTAATTAGTGAAGGCAGTCCGATGGTCGTGTTTTAAAATCACACATCCGTATTTTATGGGAGTAATCTAATGAAAAACGAAGATGCCCAATTGGTTAATCAATTCTTGACAGGCAACGAAAATGCTTTTACGACGCTGGTAAAAAAATACCAGAAGAGTGTCCACGCGCTCGCGTGGCGGAAGATTGGCGATTTCCACATTGCTGAAGAACTTACACAGGACACCTTCCTCAAGGCATACCAGAAACTCGCGACGTTGAAGAATCCGAACCAGTTCGCTGGATGGCTCTATGTGATTGCTGATCGGATTTGTATTGATTGGCATCGAAAGCAGAAACCACCAATAGAATCTTTGGAAACCACGAGTGGAGAGGAGATAGACGGATCATCTTATCGTCACTACGAAGACGAACAGCGTCAAGAAGCATCTGTTGAACATCGCCGCAGACGCATTAGAAACCTTTTAGAAAAACTGCCGGAGAGCGAACGCACGGTGGTAACACTCCATTATCTCGGAGAAATGACATCTAAAGCGATCGGTGAGTTTTTGGGCGTATCGCCAAACACGGTCAAGAGTCGCCTCCAACGCGCACGGAACCGCTTAAAAGAACAAGAAAGCATGATTCAAGAAACGCTTGGCAACGTACATCTCCCTACAAATTTTACCGAAAACATTATAAGGCAAGTCGCCGATATAAAACCGGTAAGTCCTACGATCAACAAGCCACTCATGCCGTGGGCAATCACCGCTGCAACCGCCATTGTTATCTTTCTCATAATGGGCGTGGGATCCCAATACCTTGCTCGCTTTCAGAAACCCTACAATCTGAACGCGCAGTCGGAAATCACCGTTGACCTTATTGACGCACCTATCGTACTTGACTCGCAGGCAAAACCGGATTTACGGGATCAAGCCGGACGTTTCGAGAACACCGGCGAGCGCGGCAGTACGGGTCCACAACTTTCGGAACCTGTTGTCCTCGGTGCGGGACGGGTAGAAAAGGAGACGCGCCAGTCAACGCAGCAGCAGTGGGTACAAGCAAGTGGTCCGAAAGGGGCTTCCGTGTTAGGTTTACAAGTAAGTGCCACAGGCGACATATACGCTGCTTCATCCATCGGTCTCTATAAATTGACACCAGACGCGTCTACATGGACGCTCATCAATGCCTCCGTACCGATTACGGGTAACGCGCCGATGGCAGAACGAGGGGATACCCTCTATCTCGTCTCTACCGACAAAGTGATTGCTTCAACGGACAGAGGCGAGAACTGGAAGTCGCTTGGCGAGCGCCCGAAAGGACATGCTATCGGACTCGTTATAACGGATGATGGACGCTACCTTGCCCTCGACGAGCAGGTTTTCCGATCTACGGATACCGATAAACAGTGGACCCCGTTAGTGGATAAAGTAGAAGGTAGAATCATTCTCGCAATTGCTGCTGTTGAAAACACGGTATTTGTTGGTACAACTCAAGGGCTTTACCGCTTACACGCAGGCACGTTGGAAAAATTGCCGGTGGATACCACCAATGCTATCCACTCCTTGGCAGTCTCTGAAAACAATCTCTATGTCGGGACAGGTCCCGATTTATATCAACTTAGAACCGCTGAAGGTAGAGCTGCGTACGTGAGGCAACTTATGCCTGGTAACAATTCACAGGCATGGGAACTCTTCCGTTCAACAGATTTGGGAAACTCGTGGACTGAGATAACCCCGACGGGCAATTTGATGATGATGAAAATGTCGCCAGGTATTAAAGTTTTAGCGGCTGGAGAAACCGTCTTAGCACTGGGATTGATGGGCACATTCCGCTCAACGGATGGTGGAAAAACATGGACTGAACTCGGTCCTGATACGCTTGATCTAAATTCAATGATGAATTCTATGATGGCGAGTATATTTCCTGCTGTGGCGTCGGACGAAAATACACTTTTCAAAGCTGGGTTCTTCGGACCCGCCCGTTCAACCGATGGGGGCGAATCGTGGCATCCATTTATGAAAGGGATGGTGGGCACCAGATTAGGTAACTTGATTGCGTTCAAGAATGCCCTCTACACCAAGACTGCTACGTCTATTACCAGGTCAACTGATGGCGGGGAGTCTTGGAAAGCACTTCGCCTCGATTCCGGAGAACCTACACTAAAACCAGAAAAAGAAGTCGTTCCAAACCATTTTTTGGTTTCCGCTAAGCCAGCTATTTCTGACGATATATTCTACGGTATTGGAGCGAAAGAAGAAAATGAAGTGCTCATTTTCCATCTTTCTGCGAACGGCAGTATCTTCGTCCCTATTCAAGGGGTTCCGCCTTTCCGAGGCGATCTCTCCACAGAGAAAGTAAAAGCAGTATCGCAGAAAGCGCCCAAAGAAAATATAGCAGATAACACTTCTGGTGATACTGAAAAAACAGATGACCTCACTGATATAATTCAGCAGACGGATCTGATGCAACATCTGGAGAAATATCCGAGTGGATTCGCAGTCAGCGGCGAGACGTTCTATGTGGAATATAAGCGCAGGCTTTTTCGATGGAAACGCGGTGAATCTGAATGGTTCAATACTGGACTGATAGATATGGCAGGACTCCCAAAGGATATTGAAAGTCTGGGAGACAGTATGGAAAACTTAAAGCTGGCTGTTTCCGATGAAACCGTCTACGTGGGAAAACGTGATGGTCATCTATTTCGATCATTTGATGGTGGCAATACATGGAAAGACCTGACTTCAAACCTACCGCTTCGCTTTGCACATATCAACGAGATAGCGTTTGCAGGTTCAACGGTGTATGTCGCAACAGACGCGGGGGTTTTGACATCAGCAGACGGTGAACACTGGGGCGTGATAACTGACAAAACAGGGATGAACACCATCATAGACCGAATGACTGTGGCTGGCATCACGGTTTATGGTGTCGGCAGTGATGGCGCGCACCGATTGGATAAGCGTGGCGAATGGGAAAAAATCTCGCCAGAGGTCCCGGACAGTATCCTCTCTGCCACTATTAAGGGTGATAGGCTTTATGTAGCGACTAAACAACGTGGGATGTTTCATATCTCGCTTAAAAAAGAATAGGATTTGCGCAATTTTCTACGTGCAGCATGCTCCACACACCGCTGGACGAGGTTGCAAACCTCGCCAGCAAAGGAAGGTGCGTAAACCCTGGAGAAAACAATTGATGTTTCATAACATTGAAGACACAGGAGGTCTCTCATGAAAAATCGTCTGTTTCCGATTATTATAGCGTTGTGCTTTGTTTCTCTTATTGGCGTAGCGTTTTTACGGGCACCAAGTCGCCAAACGGAGGTACCCATCGAAATGGAATCGGTTCAAGAAAACGTCAAGCCAACCGATATGTCCAAAAACAATGGGGCGAACCCCCTTACCGAAACTGATGCGTTCTCACAAGCATTTGGGTCAGACGCAGATGTGGATAAACTCAAACCGGAGCTCTCCAAAATATTTGGGTCAGACGTAGATATCGACAAACTCAAAGAGGCACTGCGTTCAAAAGACCCCGAACTTATTAAGGAGGCTACGGGTCCAGAGTTCGCAGCCCGAATGGATGCCGCTATGAAGTACATGGAGGAAAAAATGGAAGGTTTAGAGGAGGGGGAATTTCCCGATTTCAATATCCAGGAATACATGAACATTTTTATGGGTGAAAACGGTCCCAAGATTGATTTCGCGGAAATTTCACAAGAGGCTTTCCGAGAGCATTTTCCTGAAGGTGAACCCGCGGATTATGAAGTGGAAATGGCACAGCGAATCCACGAAATAGTTGCATCGACACCTGGCAACTTTCAAGAGGTAATGTCGGCTGTTACGATGAATCTCGCTCGGGAGCAAGATTTCCAATTCTGGGCACTTGCTAACTTTAAAGGCGAGATAGGTCAACAGATAAAATGGATGACGGACCAAATTCTGGTGGCAGGTGAATTAGAGAACATCCAGTATGATATCCCAGAAGACCTGTCTACATTCACACAGATGCTTACAGAAGTCGTTCCCCAAGATTCAGCAGCAGTGTCAACACCAACATCACAAACCGCGACGGACACGACAGAAACGATTGAATCTCAACCTGTCGATCCAAGCGGAAGTGCGCCGGTCATAGCGGAAGGATCTGAAATAGATTTACCGATGCCAATGTCCACTGCGAGAATAAATTCTATCAAGGAAATCCTATCTCAGCATGGAACAGATGAGGGCTTGCTGCAGCTTCTTGAAACCGACACAGAAGGCGCGAGCTGGCTTCTGGAACGTTTCGATTCACCTGCTGAAATAGAAACATGGCTCTCTGAACAATCGACAGAAGCACCACCATCGAAACCCGACATTCGTCAACTGGCACCCCAATCTTTACCACAGGAGGTTCAACCGTGAAGCAAAACGCCGTAAAATTCAGGATTCTTTTCTTACTGTTTCTACTTCTCTCCCTCTACATTCACAACACCGCTGAAGGTGCCGAAGAAATCGAACCTGAAACGGAGGCAGAAAATGAACTGGTAGGTGAAATGATGAAGGGAATGGAAGATGTAATGGGGGATCACGAGAAGCGTAAAAAGGCACTGGAGGAATTAGTCAAGAAACCTTTGACTGAAGCACAGCAAAAACTGCTGCGTCAACTGTCTAAAAATACCGGTGCGTTAGATGACATCTTATCCAGTGAACCCTACTTAGCCTATCTGAAATCGGAAACTGGGAAAGGGTATAAGGATTTCTTAGACTACGTTGCGGCGATGCCGACACCGAAGCGGAAAACCAAAGTGCTATTTTCTTTGAAAGAAAGGTTATCTCCAAATACGAAGGCGAAAGCACTATCAATCTGCACAGATTACTACTTCAAATTCCGCTCGCTGCTCGTGAAAGAGCCAGACATTCTTGTTAAAAGCAATGCACTTGTCGCATTTCAAACCAAAAACTTAATGGAACCCTTGATGGAAATCTATCCGGCAGCGGAATTGTTTTCCCATATATCAGAATTGACGCAGATGTCCATGGTTTCCACTCTTATAGCACAGATGAACACTGAAGTTTTTCATGACGCGTGGCGCGAGCGTTTGGAAAAACACGGGTCATCGGAGGGACTTTTGCGGTGTGCGATTGCAACGCCTGCTGAGTTCGCTCTCGTGCGTTCATTTTTTGAGGACACCGCAGCATTTGAAAAATGGATCCAGGCACCTTTGAAAACAGAAGAAGAGCCGAAAGAAAAGAAAGAAAAAACAGATGAATGAACCTGTTTTCTCCGTGAGGGAAAAGATTGCATATTTTATGCCGCTAAGCCAACCTACTCTGATGTAATATGGCTTAGGACACAAGTTCAAATAAACTCCGTTTCGCAATTACAGCCAAATTATTGTGGGAATTGATGATTCCTCATAGGTTTGGCTGTTTTGCGTTCTGTTGAAAAATGCAATTCCTTGTCAACGAGAATTTTTAATTCAGCGTTAAAGTCTATAATCCAGATTCCAAACGGAGGTCGAAACCCTTTATGAAATTTTGCTTACACTCAGTTTTGTTTGTAATGTTCATGATGCCGTTCTCTGTTTCCTCTGAAACGGACAATAGCACAAAAACCGAAAGAAGCCTCTGGCAGCGGATTTTTCCCCGCACGGGCGATATAGAAGGCACAGTCTTTCAACACGATACTGACACACCCTTGTTTGAAGCAGAGGTGTACATCGTTGAGACCGATCAATACGAAAAAACAGGTAAAGACGGAACGTTTCTCTTTACCGAAATTCCCGTCGGAACATATACACTCTCCATCTCACACTCGACTTATAGTATTCCAACAGAAATTCCAATTGAGATTCGCGCCGGTGAAACACTCCGTGGGAGATTTTATCCCGGGGCAGAGATGCCATTTATCAACGCTACCGCTAACGGAGATATTGATGGGCACGTCTATAGCCCGACGACAGGTAAACCGCTTGTTGAGGCAGAGGTGCGTTTTGTCGAAATTGACACGTCCGCGAAAACAGATGCATCTGGAAATTTCCAGTTTACAGGGATCGCTCCGGGGACGTATACCCTGTCAATCACACACGCGACACACAAAACACCAACAACCGCGAAAATAACGGTGACAGCGGGCGACACCACACAGGTGAAAATATATCTCGGCGCAGCGGTCCGACTCGAAACAGTTGTTGTGGAAGGGCGACATCTACCACCAACAATTAGCCGCAAGGAAATTCGAGGCAGCGAACTCATACGGATTCCTGGGGTTGGACGTGACGCGCTCAAGGGACTCACGACGTTGCCGAGCATTGGCATACCCAATGACCTCTTTGGTATTCTCTATATCCGGGGGAGTGCACCTGGAGAAACGCTTATCTATTTCGACAGAACCCCACTCGGCTATCCATTCCACTATGGCGGGTTGTTTTCAACGATTAACTCAGATAGTATTGAGGATATACGGATTTATGCTGGTGGGTATGGTGCCGAATTTGGATTGGATTCACAATCAGTTATCGATATCCGTTCGCGTGAACGCTTGAAAAAACAGTGGGCAGGCGTAATAGATATGAACATTTTTTCTCCCGCTGGCTTTATTGAAACTAAAATTGGAGACGAGGGTTACGCGTCGCTTGCAGGGCGATTTACCACCATTAATCTCATTTTAGGACCTTTTTTTCATTGGACATTTCCAACCTGGTCGGACTATCAACTCAAATTTGCATATCAGCTTACACCAAAGCATCACCTCACACTCAACGGCTTAGGCGCGACGGACCATTTTGACTTGTCTAATTTTGGATCAGAAGAGTCCGAAGAAGCCGTTGATTTCTCCTTCTATTTCAAAAACGGGTTTGAAGCAGAAGGCATCCATCTCCGTTCTGATTTCACTGACAAACTCACGTCTCATCTCTCTCTTACGCGTTCCCACAATTTTCTCAATATTAATTTGCGTGGCGAATCAAGCGAAAATGATAGACCTGCCAACGAGAGATTTATCTACAATGTCCAGGTGAACGCCCCAACGTACACGCTTCGCGAAGATATATCTTACACATTAACACCGAAGTTTCAATTCGAGCCGGGATTCCTTCTCGCCTATAGTCCAGCCAAAAGCCACGCACACACCTCTTCTCCAGAAAACATAGATTTTGAAAGCGATGAGGAACCTTCATGGACGCAGAAACTTGACGATTTTAATTACACGTTTCAGCGTGCTGAGGGGTATTTGCAAGCGCGTTATGATCCCTTATCGTTTCTGTCTGTAGCACTCGGCGTTCGGTTCGATTATCTCAATTTGACAGAGGAACTCTCGATTCAGCCACGTGGAAGTCTGAGTGTTACGCTGCCAACGACTTCTACGCTCAGGTTTGCCTACGGTAGATATGAACAGAGTCCATTGGCGTATCAGGTACTAAAAGAAGACGGCAATAGAGATCTAAAACCGAGCCTGACTGAACATTATATCATGGAGTTAGAACACAAGTTATCACCACAAACGGAACTCAAATTAGCGGTTTATTACAAAGACATGCGAGAATTGGTCACAAGATCCATCAATCTTGACCCATTTTTCGATGACTCAGACGCAGCAGTTACAACGGCATATCTCAATCAAGGAAGCGGATTTGTGAATGGAGCAGAGATGTTTCTGCGGCACCGTGTTAGTGAAAAGTTTTTCGGATGGGTATCTTATGCTTATACCCACGCTGAACGGCGTGAGACCCCGGACGATGTCTACAAACCGTTCCTCTTCGATAATACACACATTGTTAGTATTGTCGCCAACTATAGCCCGACAACGAAAACGGAGATCGGTGCAAAGTGGCAATATTCCAGCGGCACCTCTGAGGTTCCTCTAAATAGACTCCTGATGATTCAAGATCCTGTGACGTTAGGTATGCATCCAGTCCTTTCTGATGTCGCAGGCGCAATTGTTCCAACAGGGTTCCAGACGTATCACCGCTTAGATCTCCGTTTTAGTCAAAAAACGACCTTGTTCGGATTACCTGTGAAAGCGTTTTGGGAAATCTGGAATATCTACAACAGTCCAAATAAAACAAGTTTTAACCTCTCTGACAAATTCGTTGAGGAATTCAGGGCGGCAGGACTTGAGGATGACTCGGAAGAATTTCCGTTGGACCTGGAATCAGGAGAATATGAGAGTCCAGTGCGGTTCCCCTTTTTTGTTATCGGTGGTGGACTCGTATACGAATTTTAAGTAACGGAGCACTATCTGTCTCCGCCGCCTCCCAACGTCCAAGTAATTGTAGATTTTACTATAAAAGGTTGCAATCCACTTTGAAAGATGCTATGATGAGGGGCAACATAGATAGAAAGGCAACTTGAAATGAAAAAACCAGTATTTCTGATTCTTATCGGTATAGGCGTTCTGCTTCTCGTTGGTGGTGCTGTGTTTGTTGTTCCATGGTTTGGGAAAATGATGGAGGAGATGGAGCAGATGACCGAGAAACACAGACAACACAGACGAGCACTAAGAGCGTCTGCACGTGAACCGTTGAATGAAGAACAAGAGAAACTTCTTTCCCAACTTCTTGAAGTTGCAGGGGCTCCCTCCGTAGCACAAACACCAAGCGATTTAGAAAGCATTCTGTCAAGCGATCCTTATCTCGCCTATCTAAAGACACAAGAAGGAACGGACTACGCAGCCTTTCCGGCGTACGTTAACGCCATGCCAACAGAAAATATCAAAGCTACTGCACTCTCCAGAATCAAAGCCACTATCGGCGTAGATATGACGGAAGAAGAACTAAAAATTTGGGAGAATTACTACTTCGTTGTTCGAGAGTGGGGCACCACAGTTGAAGACCCGCGGGATAACATGAAAGAACTTAATGAACTCCAGCAGACGCATTTGATAGGACCCTTGATGGAGAGCGATGAAGAAGTATCCGGCTGGCACACCAAAATCGTACAAATCGGCATGTCTTCCATATTCATGACAGAAGACAGCAAAGTGTTTCAAGAAGCTTGGCGTAACCGCTTAGAAACACACGGAGAACAGGAAGGACTTCTGCGATGCGCGATTGCCTCCCCCGGTGAATTCGCGCTCATGCGATCGTTTTTTGCGGATATGGCAGCTTTCCAAGAGTGGATCGTTACACGTCCAGAACCCGAAGTGCAAGACACAGAACAATAAAATCTGCTACTGCCCTGGCACCGGATGAGTCCTGAAAAATTTACCTGGTGCCTATTCTTTTGCAGATCACCATCCGTCCGTTTTGAAACTTTAAGTGATTTTTTTTTTAGTCTTCGGATTAAACGCCGTAGACTCTTTTTATTGGAGAGAAAAATGGTTTCGGAAAATTCTAACGCTTCAGACACAGAACCTCGTCCTTCTGCCACAAAGACGCTGCGCCGTTTCTTCTTTGTTGCGTGGCACGCCAGCCGATTCGGTGCAATTGCGCAAGCACTGCTGACACTCACACACGGGTGTATTCCGATAGGCATTCTCTGGGCAAGCCGGGAACTGGTGAACCTCATCGCTGCTTTTCTCGATGAGGAAGCGGATTTGAGTTTAGAAACCGCAGCACCGTGGGTGGTAGCACTCGTGCTTTTGGCAATGCTCAGAAATATAGCAGGCACTTGTGATGGATATTTGCAATGGAAGATGAAAAACCTCATTGGTCTCCACCAGCAAGGAGCCTTACTTGAGGCGACAACGCATATCGACTTTGCCGTTTTTGATCAACCACAAACGTATGATTTGATACAACGAGCACGACAAGCACTGGGACATCGACTCACGAATCTACTGAGATTTATAACGGAAATTGGGCAACTCTGTGTGACATTAGCGGGGTACGGGGTCCTCCTATGGATAGCGGATCCACTGTTGGTACTCGTAGTCGCGTTACCCGCGCTACCCTCCGCTTGGATTAAAGTTAAGACAGCTGAAAGCAGGTACAGCCACGATTACGCAACAACACCTGTCCGGCGTATGATGGATTATATGCTGAGTTTATTGCTCGGCACTTCCTCTGGACAGGAAGTGCGACTCTACGGTCTTTTCAATCTGCTTTTCGGACGCTGGCGAACGAACCACCAAAAATGGAAGGAAGAATCGCTGGCAAAGATCTGGACAGAAGCGAGAGGCTCCATCGGTACAGCTATCGCTGAAATGATTGCCTATGCAGTAGCGATTGGCATTCTTGCTGCGCGTATTGTGGATGGCGACCTTACGCTTGGGGATTATGTGATTCTTACCGGTGCTGCTGCATTCTTCCAAGGAGACCTGGAAGGATTGCTTAGACAAATACAAAAAATACTTGAAGACGTACCCCTGCTTCGTGATTTGCATCTCCTCTTAGAACGCGGAAAAACGGCGCGTACACAGTCAGGCACCGAGACATTTCCACAACCTCTACAGCAAGGAATGGAGGTTCGCAATCTACGTTTCCGTTACTCCGGAGCAACCAACGACGTGTTACAAGACATAAACTTTCATGTGCGTCCCGGTGAGGTAATTAGCATTGTAGGTGTTAACGGCGCGGGCAAATCGACGCTTATCAAACTACTGCTCGGATTATACCAGCCCGACGATGGAACAATTCGATATGATGATAAAAATATAGCCGCAATTGCGCCGGAACAGATGGCACTTAACTGTGCCGCCGTTTTCCAAGACTTCGCGCGATTTCGTAGACCTGTACGTGAGGAATTGGTGCCAGGTCCCCCGAACCTCCATATTGACGACGAGGCACTCCGGCGCGTCATCAATGCGGTTGGCCTCGAGGAGCGTTTTCAGACGCTTCCGCGCGGGTTGGATACCTTCCTTGACCCTTCACTCGGTGAAGAAGGTGAGGGCGCGGAACTCTCTGGCGGCGAATGGCAAAAAGTTGCACTTGCGCGGTCTTTAGTTAGGAATCCGCAAGTTCTCGTCCTTGACGAACCGACTGCTGCCTTAGACCCACAAGCCGAAGTCGAACTTTATCAACGTTTCGTCGAACTTGCTGCTGGACGGATGACGTTCCTGATTTCACATCGAATCGGATCCGCGCGGCTTGCTGACCGTATCTTGGTATTAGATGAGGGTCGTATTGTTGAAGACGGCACGCATGAGGCGTTACTTGCCCAAGATGGACTCTACGCCAGATTTTTTCAAGCACAAGCACACTGGTACCAATAGGAATTGCTCACAAGAATGGAAACTGTCTTGACCGAACCGCAAGGAACAATTAATCAAGATAATTCCAAAAACCGAGTTCGGAATGAAGCAGATCACTTATGGGCGAATACGCCGCAAAATGGAGAACGGCTCTACGGAGGTAGATAGCAAATATCAATCCGACTTGATCGAACCGCAAGGAACAATTAAAAAATGCAAAACGCTAATGGAAAATGGAAGACATGGGGATTGGCTGCGAAAGAAAGTATCATCGCATACTTCCGTACTTTCGCGATTGTCTGGCGGAGCGGTGCGCTCGCGCTTTCGGGTATGATGTTTCTCACACTATCTCTCGGCGTTCTACCTGTAGGCGAGTTTTTCGTGACGGAACGTTTAGTCAATGCAATCACCGCTGCTATAGGCGACACCGATTGGTGGCAGCAGGTTGTCCCGTGGTTGCTCGGTCTACTCGGTCTACAAATCTATAGTACGCTTGCAGACCAGTTACGAGAACCGTTACGCCTCAATGTCAGAGAAAATATCGAAATTTGGATTAGTGAGGGTATCGCACGGAAATCGAATACAATAGAGTTGGTCGAGTTCCAGACCCCAGAATTCCAAAACGCGCTGGCGCGAGCGCGCACCATGTCCGGTGATGAACTTGAAGAGATTGTTTGGTGGATTGTTGACAGCATTCAACAATTAATCAGCGTCACTGCGCTTGGTATCGTGCTGTGGAATCTCCATCCGTTGTTAGCACTGTTGCCGACGGTGACCGGTATAGCGTCTTGGTGGAGTGGTTCACGCTTCGCTGTTGATGCTTACAGTCTTGATGTACAACAGACACCACAGCGACGGGAACGAGATGCGTTAGAAGGTATTCTGACGGATCGCGGCGCAGGCAAGGAAGTGCGATTATACCAAGCACAAGACTCATGGATAGAACACTGGCGAAAGTTATGGAAAGAACTTATACAAGAACAACAGACAATTGAACGGCGTAAATTGTGGGCGCATCTTGCAATTGGTATCTCACGCGCCTTGTTGTACGCTTGTTCGCTTATTCTTTTATTGCTGGAGGTTTCTCGCGGTAGGTTGACAGTCGGCACCTATATCGCCGCTGCCGTCGCTATCGTTAACTTAGATGGCATCTGGGACGGAGTCGCTGGTTATTTTCTATTGATTGCGGACGAGATGCGCCGTCTGTCAGGAGATTTGTACTCGTTTTTGGATCGTGACACTAAAACAGTGGGTAAAGAACCTTCAACATCTCAGAAAGCACCCAATCTGACAGCCTCACAAGAACCTTCACATCTACAGATAGAAAATGTTTCGTTTTTCTATCCAAATGCGCAAGAACCGGTGCTTCGTCAGGTGGACCTAACATTGAATAAAGGGGAGCGGGTCGCACTCGTTGGCCCCAACGGTGCTGGAAAATCTACATTGGCACGTCTACTTCTTGGGCTATACAAACCACAAACAGGTTTAATTCGCGTGGGAGATATACCTTTAAACGAAGAAGAGCGTCAGCAGTGGCTAACACATTGTAGTGCAGTGTTTCAGGATTTCACGTGCTACCACCTTACTGCACGCGAGAATATTATCTTTGGTGATTTAGAACATCCTGAACGTATGGAAGAGGCATCAGTTGCTGGTGGTGCCGCTTCAGTTGTTGATGGACTTAGCGCAGGCTACGAAACTGTATTAGGTCCCACTTTTGGCGGACGCGACCTCTCCGGTGGTGAATGGCAACGCATCGCGACAGCAAGGGGTTTTATGCGAGAAACACCATGGTTGGTCGTCCTCGACGAACCGACTGCTGCACTGGACCCTTTAGCCGAACAGGCGATCTATGAACGATTTATTCAACGAAGCAGCGGACGGACATCACTTATAATTTCGCATCGCTTGTCTTCAGTCCGCACCTGTGATCGCATCCTCGTCCTTGATAACGGCACAATTGTTGAAGACGGGGACCATGAAACCTTATTAGCAAATGATAGACTTTATGCGCAGTTTTTCAGGGCACAAGCACAATGGTATGTTTGACAGAGGCATCCAGTTGTCAGCAGTCAGCAAAGAACGTTTCGTAAAGTCAGGTGAAAATAACGTCTACTTTGGGCAAACGTTCTGACCGATATCGTCCACCCTTCTGACCGATATTTTTCCACAAAAATACTATTTTTTCGCGGAATTATGTAAGTTTTTATTGTCAAGTCGCGTCACTATATACCAAGTGATAGACCCCTACGTAAACGCAGGGGCTTCCGTTCTTAAACGACGGAAGCATTTGTGGTTTTCAGAAGCGGACTGGTCGCTTCAACGGAGATGCCGACAATCTTGTTGAACAGGACGATCGGGCTTACTTCTCCTAACACAAAGGAGGCTATCCCCTCCTTAAGAATGTTGATAGCAGCGTTCTGGTCGCGGTCTAAATGTGTATGACACTTTGGACACGTCCACTCTCTATCTGCGAGGGTGAGGTCTTGATTTTTATGATTACAAACACAACACCACTTTGTGGTGGGAGTCCACCGCCCAATCTTCAGCACGGCGCGTATCCGTTTCTTTGCTTGGTGCTTGAGTTTCTGTATGAACTCACCGAAGGCAAGATCGGAGACCTGTTTACCCCACAGGCGTTTCATGCCTTCAAGGTTCAGGTCTTCAAAGAACAGAATATCAAACTCACGACACAACTCTATCGCGAGGTTCCAGTGGTGATCGGTTCTCTGATTTTCCGTTTTCTTATGAATGCGTGCAATTGCCTTACGACTGCGTTCTCGGTTATTCGATCCTTTGACCTTGCGGGAATGCTCCTGTTGTGCTTTCGCCAATTTCTTAGCATTGAGTTTGTAGAACATCGGAGACGTGCGTCTTTCGCCATCACTGCCAGTCAAGAAGTCTTTGATACCAAAATCGAACCCTTCGGCTTTACCCGTCTTGGGTTCGTATCTGACTTCCGTAAAATCTTCAGTGAGTGTGATGTACACATCTCCAAGTGCGTCCCTTGTAACTTGAACTCGTTTGATTTCACCTTCAATAGCACGGTGCAAGGCGAAACGATACCAACGTCCGTTGAGACGAATACGATATGTCGGATGGTTTCTTTCGTATTTCTGTTTATCCAAAACTTTTTCAAGCGGTGCCTGTATGCCGTCAAATGTCATTCCCTTGTGTTTCTTGCACGACTTGAATTGCGGGTGTCCACGTCCAAGCGTTTTTATTTTCCTAAAGGACTGCGCCAGACGTTTGAGCATATTTTGCAGAGACCACGCGTAAGGGATATTCCAATGCTCATACTTCTCAAGTTTCTTGAGTTTCGTCAAGTGCTTGGACAGTTTCTTATAGGAAAGCCCCTTCCCATACCGACGGTAATATCGCATGCACAATGCAATGAAGTGATTTCTCACAACGCCTATGATATTCAAGTCGTCGTGCAGATGCTCCAAGGACTTATCGTGAAAGAGTTTATGTGTCGTGTTTCGCATGGTATATCAAGTATCAAGTCGTTATCCTCTACAACGTGGGAGGCAGACACATTACCAAGCGGTAATGCGTTGTATGTCTGCCAACTTGATACTTTAATTATACCACATTTTTAGGTGAATGTCATAAGTTTTTTACCTTCAACCCTTACGCCGTCTACATCCACTACCTGAAGGCAGGGGTCTTGACGGCGGAGGGATAAGGCACTTTCTTTTTTGAGGCGTTTGATGAGAAACGACAATGCTGAACTGATTCGACGTACCCTTGAAGGCGATGATGCTGCTTTTGCGGACTTGGTTAGGAAGTACCAGAAGCGGGTTCACGCGCTCGCATGGCGGAAAATTGGGGATTTCCATATCGCTGAAGATATTACGCAGGAGACGTTTCTACAAGTTTATCGGAAATTGGCGACGCTGAAAGATCCGAGTCAGTTTCCGGGGTGGCTTTATGTCATCGCTAACCGCCGCTGCCTTGCGTGGCTCCGAAAGAAACGGATCCAGACACAACAATTGGAGGAGACGGATATAATAATGGTAGAGGGTACTTCATATTCGAGACACGTCGCTGCAGAGCAGGCAGAAAACGCAATAGAAACTAAACGCGAATTGGTCAAAAACTTATTAGCGAAGTTGAAGGAAAGCGATCGCACCGTTCTGACACTCTACTACTTCGGTGAAATGACCTACGCGGAGATAAGTGAGTTTTTAGGCGTATCCGTCAATACCGTAGCGACGCGTGTTCACCGTGCACGGGAACGCTTAAAGCAGTACGAACCGATGATTCGAGAGGCACTTGGCAGTTTTCAATTGTCTCCCAATTTAAGCGAGAACATCATGCGTGAAATTCCGCGTATCAAACCCCTACCGCCTACTGGTGGAAAAACACCTGTTGTTCCGTGGGCAATGGCCACCTCAATGGCTATTCTCACTGTGATAGGACTTGGCATTAGCAACCAATACTCAGCGCGTTTTCAGCAGCCTTACAGTTTTGACGCTACATCCGAGATGACAGTAGAGATTATTGACGCACCCATTGTCCTTGATCTTCCGTCAAAGCCCGATGTGCGGAATCAGGTTGGGCAGGCTGCTACCGCTTTGGGTAACACTGTAGAACAAGACCGCCTTTTTTTTCAAAGGCAAGCGGACCAAGTAACAGATCAAATAACAATTGGCAAGGCAATGACATGGGGGCACGTGGGTGATAAATGGGATCCCTCACAGATGGCATTAGTCCGGACGGAATTCAATGGTGGAATCTCATATAGCTCGAAAGAGTACACGGGTCCCCAAACAATACCGGACCTGATGAACGTATTCGATGAAATTTACAACCTCAAGCACTCAGACACCATCGTGACTGTATTTTCGAGGGAAAGTATCGCTGAAATCAATCCGGACGAAGTGACAGGGTCACATGCATGGCAGGAATTGCTTTCAAAGGAAGGTATCTCCAGTCAATTCACGCTTACAGAGATAGATGCACGATATCCCCGAAATACATGGCTTCAACTTCTTTTGGAGAGAAACATCATTATAGAAAACCTTGCGAATTATTTTTTTCTTATGGGACACCGGTATCAGTTGGCATTTTGGGAGGACAATCCGTATCTCTGGGAAACCGAAATTCAGGGTGTCTCATCAACAGAGGCGTGGGAAGCCTATAAAACCGCCTATATTGATGAGTTGATAAGATACTATACCGAGTATCAGAAATCCAGAGAGGGAAAACACGAACACCCAAGCAAAAACACCTACAAACCGTAATTTTAGTGTGGACAGTCCGCTATTTTTCAACTTATACGAGGGAAAATAACGGAAATATTATTGTTTGACAAATGCTCTGGAAACAGAGGAAAGGATACACAAATGAAAGTAATTTTGACAGTAGCAATAGTGCTAAGTATTCTATTAACTTCTGCTTATGCAGATACACCCACAGAAAGGACGAATGAAGACTTTCCTACGAAACAAAACGAGAAAAACATAGAACTTTGCACGCAAAATTTAGTTGCGATTGGCAAAGCACTTCAAATCTATCGAAAAGAGCATGGGGAACTTCCGCTGTGGCTTTCGGATCTGCATGGCAAATACTTGGCGGATGAAAACAATCTTCTTTGTCCGGCAGATGAAAACGGAGGCAAACCAAGTTATTACCGTAGAACTGACCCAGAATTGCCCGTAAGTTACGACTACGCACAGTTCGATGCTGGCTTTCAGGAATTGACAGCCGAGAAGCACTATATTTATGGTGATGTCATACCCATCGTCCGCTGTGGGCATCACGCGAATGAAGATTTTACGTGTTTAAACTTAAGCTTCTCCGCTAACATTTATCGATCAACTGCTGCCTGGGCAATATACGAACCAGAGGCGATGTATGGAGGTTTTGAAAAAGCAATTGCCACGCTTGAAGTCAAACTTCAGGACGCTCCAGATGATAAACGGATCTTCGAGTTGTATCCTGCACTCGTTCGACTCTACGTCGAAACCGAACAGGAACAAAAAGTCGATGTTCTTGTCAACAATTTCAAGTCAGTCATGGACTCTGAACACATTAAAGATAACTTCACCCTCGGTGATATGCTTGAGATGGTGGGTCGGGATCAGGAAGCACTTCAGGTCTATGGGGAATTGGAAAAGCAGGGATCGAACAACCGATATATTTTCCAGAAACTTGCCCAAGTTCATGAAAAACTCGGCAATGTAGAGATAGCTAAGGCTTATCACATCAAGTTTGATCCAGTGTTAGCGTTGATAGGGAAATCTGTTCCTGATTTTTCTGCGACTGACTTTGATGGTAAACCGATCTCACTTCGCGATTACCGTGGAAAAGTCGTTTTGCTCGATTTTTGGGCAGTATGGTGCTCGCCGTGTATTGACGAAATTCCAAATATCAAAAAGGTTTACGATACCTATAAGAATGCGGGATTTGAGGTCATCGGGATCAGTCTTGATCATCATAAATACGAAGTTCGGGATTATATTAAAGCGAATAACATCCCTTGGCGGCAGATTGTTAGTGGAAAAGGGTGGGACAGTCCAGTTTCGCGCCAGTATAACATTCGTTCGATCCCAGCACCGTTGCTCATTGACCGAGAAGGCAGACTCATCTCGCATAATGCAAGAGGGGCAGATTTGGAGAAACTCGTGGCGGAAGCAGTGCAGGATAAATACGCGGACTAAAACCGAAAGGCACTGCCCATAGCGTTATCCTACAAGATAGATACCATTCTCTACTCCGATTTCAGGTTTTCCGCTAAGATTTCGATCAATTCTGCTAAGGTTGGAAACTCGTCCCGTGCCTCTGGTGGAAGATCTGCGAGGTGCGTGTCGCCAACAAAGCGGTACATGTCCGCCGCACCTGTTAAGATGTTCGGTGTCAACCCGACATGCGCGAAAGTCGCTGAAATCTCTTCCATCTCACCGATCCAGCGTCTCGCTTTCGGTGGCATGCTCGGCAATCCTCTCTCCATCCGCTCAAAAAGTGCCGATTGACTCAACTGAAATTCCGCAGTGAGTGCATCTGAAACGCCCAAAACGGATGCTGCGGTGAGCAATTCGGTGCAAAGCGCGGTTAGTCCTTTTGTTAGAGACGCGTAGCACATCTTAATCGCAGAGGCAAGTCCTATCTCCTCACCGAGCGTGCGGACATCTAAGCCATAATTGTTGAGTTTAGAGAATGTATCGAGGTGTGGTCCCGATGCATAGAACCGCGTCGCCCCCGGTGTGCGCGGCGGTGGACCGATGATGGAGGCATCGACGAATATTCCGCCTGCTGCAGTAATAACGTCTCCTAATTTGCGCACCGTCTGGGGTGCGATGGCGTTGCAGTCGGTGTATGTCAAGGTTGTATCTGTCTGTTGCAGTGCCTCCGCGACTGTGGACGCAGCGGACATCGCCTGTGCAGGCACCATAATTGAGAGGATAAGGTCAGCTTCAGTAACGAGTTGCGTATACGTCGGCACATCTGCAATGCCTGCTTTCTCAGCGAGTTCACGGGTGCGTTGGCTTCTTCCTTGTAGGCAGGTTATGACGCGCAAACCGTTTTCACGAAGGACGTTCCCGACAGTGTGCCCCATATCACCGGGGCTTAAAATTCCGACTGTGTTGGGCATAGATTATCTCCCCTTTTTCAAATATGAAGACCGACAGTGTTGAATGCCTTGAAGACTAATATTGCACCGAGTAGGATGACGACAGCGGCACTGATCATCGGTAGGCGTTGTAGCCAGATACCCTCGCCTGTGAAACGCTCAATCACCGGTTTTGCCATCACCATCAGGATACCGATAGCGACCAACACAGCAGCAAGCCCTAATGAGAAAGCACACAGGATAATTAGCCCCCACACAAGTTTGCCAAGACTAATAGCGAACAGGAGTCCAATGAGTGCATCGACACACGGCACGATACCACCGGAGATCCCAAGCGATAACAACCCCCAAAAACCGGTCCGCTCTGGCGGCGCGTGGCTATGCGTCCGCCCCCCATGGCTGTGTGTAAGGGCGTGGTCGTGTGAATGTCCGTGGTCATCATCATGCGAATGGTCATGTGAATGGTCGTCGTGTCCATGATCATGGTCGTCTGCGTGCGGGTGATCGTGATCGTGGTCATGTGAATGGTCATGTCCGTGCGAATGATCGTGTGGATGCGGGTGATGATGTCCATCTGCGTGGCTTTGTGCCCTACCACTGTAGTACTGCTTCATGTTTCTGGCAAGCAGCCACGCACCAATACCAACAATCAAAACACCAGAGAACAGACTCAACCACGGAACGATGTCTTCCGGTGCAAATCCCTGTGCTACCAGCATGACGATTCCGAGTGCTATGACACTGAAGGTGTGTGTAAAGGTAACGACAAGCCCAAGGAAGACCGCGTCAATTACCCTGCCTTTAGAACCGACAAGATAAGCAGCAACGATGGCTTTCCCGTGTCCGGGTGTTAGCGCGTGCAAACCACCAAGCACGAATGAAACTACAAGGGCAAAAATCGCCAATTGGAGCGTAAGCGGTCGGTTTATGAGTTCCTTTATCCGATCGCCTGAATGTTCATGCCCTTCGTCAGCAAACACCAACGCGCATCCGACAACACCGATAAAAATAATACTGGCTTGCAATATGCGCTTGCAAGCTGCGCCGCTAAAATGGTAATCACGTTTCTTCAAAACTTACTAAACCCTCGCGAATTTCTGGAAACGCCTATCCGCAATGACTTCACTCACATAGATGTTCCCGTTTGAATCGATCCAGATACCGTGTGGAGAATCGCTGAATTGTCCGGGAGCGTCTCCCTTTTCGCCCCAGCGTCCGATGACCTCTCCGTCAAGCGTCATGATACTGATGCGTTGTCCTCCCTCGGCGATGTGGATAACATTATCACTGTCGATAAAGAGGTCGTTTGGAGAGCGGAGATCTGTCCATTCGGTCAAGTATTCACCGTCGTTATTAAAAATCTGACAGCGAAGGTTACCACGGTCAAGAATATAGACGCGGTCGTTGTGGTCCACGGTGACATCGTGTGGGAGGTTAAATTCCCCAGACCCTGTCCCCGGTGCGCCCCACGAAACGATGACTTCACCATCAGCAGTCATTCGGTGTACCCGTGATTGTCCGTAGCCATCGGAGACGTACATCTCGCCAGAACTGGAGAGGACAGCACGCGTCGGTTCATTAAAGGGACCTCCCGGCGCGCCCGGTTGATTGACAGTCCCAAATGTCTCCAACAGCTCCCCATCAAGAGAGAATCTTCTCACGGTATGATCGACAGTATCCGTGGTATAGATTTCATCGTCGGGACTTATCCAGATGCCGTGCGGTTTCTGGAAAATATCCTTTCCCCATTCAGTGACAAATGTGCCATCCGCCTCAAAAACGAGCATAGCGGGTTGTGGGCTACGGTTGTAGACATAGACCCTATCATTCGAGTCGCACGCTACGCCGGAAACGAGTCCGAGTTGCGGAATCATACCCCACCCTTCTACGACTTCATATTGATAATCACCTGTTCCAAAAGTTGCCATAGTTATACCTCCTGTTAGGTGCTAATGTTTACGTACTTGGCGACAATAGATTTCAGAATTTGGACGATGCGTTCTGCTTCCCAAACTCCGTTATAAGTTTTGGAGAGTTCAACAGTAAACGTCGGTTTTTCAGTTTCAATGTCTCCAACAATTCCGTGAACGAAAGTCCAACTATCAACGACCGTATAACATCCAAAAATCTCCTGATCAGTCTTAGCATTGTTCTTCCAATTGAGCCATGCGGCGGCGATCATTTCTCCATAAAGCTGAAATTGTGGGTTCGGTGCATTAAGTCCGCGTTTAGTTTCATGAACGACGAGGTAAGGTTGGTGCATTCGTCCTGCGATACAAGGAGCGAGTGCACCATCGGCTTCGCCTTCTAGCTCAAAAGTCGGGTAACTCGCTCTGAGTGGGACTCCTGACCATGCTTGAATATGCCCTTGTTCTGCAAGTACCAACAACGGATAAATAGCACGCGCCCAGAGTGTGGCTTCGTTCATTAGTATAAGTTGACGTTCCTGCAACAGAGATTTCAGATAACTCAGGAGTCTGATTTCTTCCGGATTCAGCGTTAACGTCATTTCATCCCATTTGTCAGATATATCTGGCCGCTCGTACAGGGTCACAAGTGTATTAAGCGTTTCTTCGGTGAGTTGTGATAATGGATACGTTTGCATTTTTGAAAACCTCCTTCGAGTCTGCTCAGGTACTTTTGAAGCCCGCTCCAAAAGGATTTCAAATCCGATAATATCTAATTTTGGAATATATTGCAACCGTTTTAAAAGATCCCATTTACAAACAAAACCGCACGCGTTAAGTTGCCTTCCTGAAAACCGGTGGCATAGAGGACATTCGTTTCGTCAATATAGGTGTATCGATTCTCACCGAAGAAATGTGTGATTTCAAAATTCAAGCGGAATGTTCGGCTTAAGTCGTAATGTAGACCCGCTCCCCAGTCGGAAAGATTCGCGTTGAAGTCAAAGAACCGGAGATTGAACGGGTCAAGGGCATCGTTTATGAAATCGAGGCGGATGAGGCTGAAATACGCAAATGCCCGCGCCTCGCGATAATTATAGAGGCGATGATCGCGTATCCATGTAAAGTCAATCTGGATCCGATCGTCCCAAGAGTTTTCAGTTGCCCTATCATCTTGATTGAACCGTCCGCGGAAGTCCTCAAAATCCCGTGCGCGATAATAACTCGTATCGGTCATCCGGACGTAAGTGAGTCGATTGGATAACGCGACGCGGTACGCTTCGTTGAAATCGTAAGAAAAGATTAAATTTGCATGTGCGGCATCTCGAATAATCTGCTCATCAAAATCGGATTTGGTATAGAGATCGGCATCTAAATCATCCTGATTGTCAATTTCAACGTCGTGCAGATCGCGTGTGTAGCGGAGTTTGAGCTCCGTTTGGAACATCGAAGATATCAAGGATGTCGTCGGTGTGTACTTCCTAAACCGCAATTTTGCTGGGTTAAGATAGTAAAGGTTCCCACTTCCGTCAATCCCTTTGAGTTGGAGAGAGACATCTGTCTCGACTTCCCGCCGAAACGGGATAAGCAATTTTTGTGTATACACACCCTCTGTCGTAAATCGTTGGATACGCCGTAACCGGTAGCGAAACAACTTTGCATCATTACCATAGTATCGGATCGGATCGTCAAGTCGTCTCGGAAGCGTGGAGGCGAAATCCTTCAGGTACTTCGCCGTGTCAGCGACAAGGAGTGTTCCATCTGTCAACGCCGTTATCCGAAAAGGTGCTATAAATTCCCCCGCTGCGTCTCCATACTCACCGAAAGCGTTCAAGAACTTTCCATCAGCACTATATTTTAGCACCCGATGTCCCTTCCCATCAACAATATACAGATTTCCGGCTTTATCTACCGTCATATCCACCGGATGCATGAGGTGTCCCGCTCCGGGTTGAGCGAGAGGGTATTGGGCAATCCGTTTACCGTTCGCATCCAGTTTGACGACGATTTTACTCGGGACATCGCTGTCGCAGACATAGAGATTGTCGTGGGCATCTATTGCTAACAAAAATTTCCGTTTCGTGTCGCCTTGTGGAATAATGAGCGCATAATTGCCATCAGCATCCAAGCCTGGTGCAGCGGTTTCAAGTGCTTTTATACGTTGGCTCAAATCTTGAATCGGGTAACTTACGACAAATACGCCGTGTGCGTCAAATTTATGGATACACGGACCGTAGTTAAAGATTTTGGGTCCCGATGTTGTTTGGAGGTTAGGGTCCGAAATCTGAACGAACATCCAATCCATTACATAGATACTGCTATCCATACCGACAGTAATAGCCGTAGGATTAATGAATCGAAACTCGCTTCCCTTCTCCGCCCGGATGTCAAATACAAATCTCCCAATTTCATTGAACTTCTGAATTCGGAAGTTATCCGTATCCGTCACGTAGACGGCACCGTCAGCTCCAAACGCCATGAACAAGGTTTTCGCGAACTGTGCCTCGCCTTCCCCTTTTTCACCGAACTCGCCAACAAACTTAAATTCTTGTGCAGCAGTTACGTACACTGGAACAAGGAACAGCAGACAAAACGTTAGGTTTTTTAGGTTAAACATTTGCTGGTTTTCTACGCGCCTTTTGCCTTTCTTATTTTTTCGGACCTGTGATCTGTTCTGTGATGAGGTATTTTAGCCCTCAGGAACATTCGGTTGATTTTTCCGTATACCGTCCAAGACACCGTTGATAAATTTTGGCGAATCCGCGGTGCTGTAGGATTTGGCAATCTCAATAGCCTCGTTAATTGAGGTCGCTGCATCAATGTCCCTGACATAGAGGATTTCATAGGTTGCACATCGTAGGATAGAGAGATCTACGACAGGCATTCGGTGGAGTTTCCAATTTTTGGATGTGTTTTGAAGTAGTGTATCAATTGTTTCCAGATGGGCAGTGGTGCCCTCAACGAGTTGCACCACAAATGGGCGGAGGTCAACTGACGTGTCCTGGCTCTGCCAAAATCGTTCTATGACGATTGGCACCGGCGCGTTGATAAGTTGAATTTGATACAGCATTTGCATCGCAACGATGCGAGATTGTCTACGAGGAGACATTACGAGTCCTGACTTTCCGAATCTAAATTGTTGACGTGTGAAGGATTTCCACTATAGATGCTCCCTGTATTATACAAGATTTTAGAGCGGATGTCAAACAAAAATACTGGAAGAGGCAGCCAGATATCAGTGAGTAACCCCCTAAAGCAAAGCGTCTATCAATGGTAAATCGGAGTCAAGGAAAACTGAATGGTTCCTCAAAAATGTCGGAGTGGACAAAACTTCAAGTATAACCGCTGGTGAGATTTGAAAATCTACAAAAAAAGACGTTTTAATTGCAGATTTTACTGGTAAGTAGAGAAAAAATCAGATGCAATGTCTGAAATACTTGACAATTCTGTCAAAAACTTTTAAAATGCCACATATTAGCCTTCAATGAAAGGAAAGGACTTGTGAATTCATACAAAAGAGACTATGGTACCGTTGCAGGACCACATCCTCGGACTGCACAAGCAGGATTTGAAATGCTCCTTGCCGGTGGGAACGCCGTTGATGCCGCCGTCGCCGCTGCCTTTACGGAGGGTGTTGTGGAACCTTCGCATAACGGTATAGCGGGATACGGTGGTTGCGCGCTTATCTATCGCAGGAAAACGGAAGATGTCATCGCTATAGATTACAACACAGCAGCACCCGCTGCTGCCTCCGAAGATATGTTTACGATCGAAGATGCTCCTGATGTACCCGCAGGTTACCGAGTGCCGGGACGCGTAAACGTTCACGGTCCATTATCTATCGGGGTACCGGGAGTTGTGGCTGGCTTGTGTTTGGCATTGGAGGAGTTTGGGAGTCTATCGCTCGCGGATGTACTCCGTCCTGCCATCAACTCTGCACGCCACGGCTATGCGCCGAACAGTGCGAACCGCGGTGGGATAGCGGGGAATGCGGAACGGTGGAAACAGGACTTTCCAGAAACGGCGCGAGTTTTTCTCAAAAACGGGAAACCACCCCAGAAAGGGGAAAGACTCACCAATCCTGAACTTGCTCGAACTTTGGAGGCGGTCGCTGAAGGAGGGTCTGCTGCGTTCTATGAAGGCGCAATTGCCGAAACAATCGCAAACCACATTCAGGAACTCGGCGGATGTTTGACCTCGGATGATTTGAAGAATTACCGTCCTTTTACCACGCAACCTTACAAAATCGAGTATCGCGGCTACTCGGTCTATACAGCACCACTCGGTGCTGGTGGATTGACGACCCTACAGATGCTTCGATTGATAGAGGAATTTGATCTGACAGCGATGTCCGTTTCTGAAAGGTTTCACCTCTTTGCTGAAGCGATGAAAGTTTGCTGGCCCGAAAGGCTCCGTCGATTCGGTGACCCGCGTGTCGTCGACATAGACATTGAAACAGAACTCTCGGATAGTCTCACCGATACACTTAGGGCAAAACTAAAGGCGGGCCTTGAATCCCCGCAACCGGGAGAAGTCGTCTATTATGAACCGATGAATTGCACAAGTCATATCTCCACGGCGGATGCACAAGGGAATATGGTATCGCTAACGCAAACGCACGGCGGTGGATTCGGTTCAATGGTGACGGTACCGGGAACAGGTTTGCTCTTCGGACACGGTGTCGGTCGTTTTGACCCAAGACCTGGACTTGCGAACTCTGTCGGACCTGGAAAACGCCCACTCCACAATATGGCACCGTTTCTCGCCACGCGGGAGGGTATGCCTTTTGCTACCTACGGTATACCCGGTGGCAGGACTATTCCAAACAACCAGCTTAACATCAGCGTCAGTCTTTTTGACCTACAAGTGTCAATCCAAGAGGCATTAGATGCACCGAGACTTCATACCGATGGTGCTGAACCTATCCAGGTCGAACCGCGTGCAGGTGAAGAAACGCTGAAAGCATTGCGGGAATTGGGGCACGAAATCACAGCAAGCGCGGGTATTGGGGGACCAGGACACGGTATTCGTCTCTGGGAAAATGGGACTTACCAAGACGGTGGTACAGATCCACGAGGCGAAGGAAAAGTGATGACGAAGTGATAGACCTCGCCCTAAAGGGCGAGGCTTCCGCAAAGTTATGCGAAAGCGATTGTGGGTTCAAGCGACATTGCTTTGTCTTGAGAATGTCAAAAACGAAAGTCTTACTATGCCTAACCGCAAAGGACACTACCCTGCCCTCGCACCGAAGTGCCTTACGAACATTTGGATCTGTTATGAGAGACTCTTAATCTCTTTACATTCTCTTGGGATACAACATTACTTGGATTTCCCGAACAGATGTCAAGCATATTTTAGATATTTATGAGGTGTATAGGCTTTTACGTAGTTGTCTCAATATCAAGCAATATACCAGTGCATCAACTCACAACCTATGCCGAATACGCTTAACATTATAGCAGATTTCACAACTTCTATCAACGGAAAAGCGTCTACATCTCCGCCCTAAAGGACGGAGTTTTGACAGGACGGAGTTTTGACGCTAAAGGATATGATAATAGGAGATCTAACAATGGTTTTTCGCGAGGATGCCCTCGCAGGATTGCATATCGTAATTTCGGGCGGGTGTGGTGCGATTGGTCTTGGAATCGTCAAAAAATTGATGGCACACGGTGCGGACATAACGATAAACGACATTCTGTCAGATCAACAGGCAACAGACCGGCTCGGTCAAAATGGCCTCGACATAGAGAAAATAAACTATGTCAAGGCAGATCTAACGGACACCGATGAAACCGACATGTTGGTAAGGAACGCACGCGAAAGGTTCGGACCTATCCATGTCGCGTTGTGTCATATTGGTATGGTAATTCCGAAACCCTTGCTGGAATATAGGGCAGAAGAGTGGGATGAGACAATGGCCGTCAATGCCCGAACGGCGTTTTTATTCGGCAGTGCTGCATCCCGTTCAATGCTTGAAGACGGTGTTAAAGGACAACTTATTTTTACGACATCTTGGGTCGCTGACGTGCCGTGGCCAGAGATTGGCCCCTATAACGCAAGCAAGGCTGCGATGAAACAGTTAATGCGCTCCTTTGCCCGCGAATTAGCCGACAAAGGCATTCGTGCAAATGCGGTCGCGCCGGGAATCGTCAGCGTTGGACTTGCAAAACAACAGTGGGATACGGATCCAATCTATCGCGCCCGAGCACAGAAAGCGATTCCACTCGGCGTTATGCAACCGCTGGATTCGGTGGCAAACGCCTTTCTATTTTTGTGTAGTCCCGCTGCAGATTATATGACTGGGACAACGCTGCTCGTAGATGGCGGCTGTAGCCTGTACCCAATGGATGACGCATAGGCATCATACAAAATAAGCAAAACAAATTTTTCGTGTGATTTAGCAAGTGGACTTCGGTGCCAGATGGCTCTGGTTTATTCCGACACCAAAGCCTGGGACCGAACTCCTTCAGAAGTAATAGCACCAATCGGAAAATTTCAGGAGCGTTTTCTGATACGATTTCAATTTTGTGTTTTGTAAGAGACACGAAAAAATGGAGACATTATGTCACAATTTGTAAAAGCCGCGACAACCGACCAGATTCAGCCCGGTAAATGTCTCGGTGTGAAAGTTGAAGGCGTTTTCATCGGCATCTACAATGTAAAGGGTGAATATTATGCCATGAACAATATCTGTCCTCACCTCGGGGGGGTTTTGAGTTACGGCTTTTTAGACGACAAATGTGTTACTTGTCCACTCCACATGTGGGAGTTCGATGTGACAACGGGTGAGTGCGTGTGGCCCGGTGAGGAGAAATTACCCACATATCCTGTTAAAGTAGAGGGCGAAGATATTCTCGTAGATGTCGAAACGCCTCTCCAAGCGAGTTAGTCCTATTCGGATAAGGGGGCGCGGTCGTGTGATCGCGCCCATTGAAGAGAAGGAGAAAAATTATGGCATATCTGCTCACCGGTGGCATGGGATGCATCGGTACTTATGTTATCCGCGACCTGTTGGCAGCCGGTGAAAAGGTAGTCGTTTACGATTTTGCTTACGACCTAACCATTCCAAAAATGGTCCTCACGGACGAACAGATTGAAGGGTTCACCTTTGTGCAGGGTGACATTACCGACCTACCGCACATTTTACGCACTATCCAAGAGTATGAAATTGATCGAGTTATTCATCTCGCTTCGTGGCAGGTACCGGCGTGCAATGCGAACCCACCGGAAGCGTTAAAGGTAGTTTGTGAAGGCACGATCAATATATTGGAAGCGGCGCGTATTTTCAAACTCAAACGTGTTGTTTGGGCAAGCAGCGTCGCTGTCTTCGGGGCACCAGAGGATTACAATCACGAACAAATCCTCAACGACGCACCACACTATCCTAAGTTCATCTACGGTGCGTGCAAATCCCTCAATGAAAAATACGCAACGCACTATTTCGATACTTATGGTGTTGATTCAATCGGACTTCGGTTTACCGCTGTCTATGGTGTCGGCAGGACGCGCGGGATGAGTTCGTTCACGACGCAGATGATCGAGGCGGTGGCAATGGGTGAACCACATACATGTCCATTTGGCGATGATGCAGTGGATTGGCAGTACGTGGAAGATGTCTCCCGTTCAATCGTCATGGCATGCACCTGTCCGACCACACAGACACGCGTTTTCAATGTGAAGGGTGGTATCCGACCGGTCAAAGAGGGTGTGGTATATCTCAAAAGGCTGGTGCCAGATGCTGAGATTATGTTAGAACCCGGTGTGTTCGGTATCTCGTGGGATTATGATGCAACGCCTATCGCTGAAGAAATGGGATTTGTTCCTGCTTACACAATGGAACAGGGGATTCTGAAAACGTTCAACCGTTTTAGAGAGCGGGCAGGGTTAGCACAGATTGATGCACCGTAGCCATTAGAATATTAACGAAACCTTGTACCTATTGCTGGTGGGGTTTAGAGCAAATCTACAGTTACTTGGACATTGCAGAGGTGAGGTTGCAAACCTCGCCAGCAGTGTACGGGTTGTAAGTACTCATCAGCAGATTGCGTGAGTCCTAACCTTTTATAAATTTCAGCATCACTAAAAAATGTCCCACAGAATCTGAAAAATTCCTGCTAGGATGAAAGTCCCCGCAACAAATAGCATACATCTTCCAGTAAATCTCTCAACTGAGGTAGAGGCGAGTTTCCTGATAATAAGACGTACCCAGGCTGCTAATGCACAACCATTCAAAAGAAATTTCAGTCCTTGTTCCCAGTCTGCGACTTCGCGAGTCACACCGAAAACGAGGGTATCTCTGATTGCCAGAGCATCAGAAGTGAGCGAATATCCAGCCGCAGCAGCGACAAGAATTGCACTAACAGACAAAGAACGGGTTACAGGAGATATGTTCAGGACAACGTAAACCCATATCAAAATTGCCAGATTCTCAAAAGCCGAAGGTAACCACCGAATCCATTCCCACTGACTCACAGTTGGAAAATTGGGGAACTGACGCTCTAATATATTTCCCAGTCCCAAGCTGCCCACGCCGCATCCTAAAATAAATATAATAGGACTTACGCAATAATGTTTGACATAACCTCATAGACGGGGTAATATTTTCTATGAGGAGGACCTTAAAAATGGCTAGACCGACACGTCTACATTACTGTCAATATCTACTGATCACCCCTATTAACTATACACTCACACATTTCGCAGACCATTCTGAAAGTTTCAGTCATGATCAGCTCAACCGTTATCTATCAGAAGACCGTCTGACACCGCGGCTGCTTTGGGAACATGTCAAAAATGACGTGGTGCTGGATCCTGATGGCTATATTATCTTTGATGATACCGTTATTGATAAACGCTATGCGAAGAAGATCGCACTTGCCCAGAGACAACATTCTGGCAATGCGGGTGGTGTTATTAACGGTATTGCCATTGTTACCTGCGTCTACGTCAATCCGAAGTTAGACCGGTATTGGTTGATTGATTACCGTATTTACGATAAAACTGGCGACGGTAAATCGAAGTTGGATCATGTCCGAGATATGCTCTCGGTCTTAGTATACTCTCGTGATGTCAGTTTTTCAACCGTGTTGATGGATTCTTGGTATGTGAGTAAGTCGCTGCTGCTTTACATCGAAAATCTTGATAAGACATATTATGTTCCGTTGAAATGTAATCGTCTTGTTGATGATTCTAATGCCAAGAAACCGTATCAACGTATTGATTCTTTACACTGGACAGAGGCAGAAGAAAACTCAGGTAAACGTGTGAAACTTCATAAGTTCCCGAGAGATCACAAAGTGAAAGTTTTCCGGGTAGCGTCTTCTCAACGCACGGATTATGTTGCGACTAACGACTTGAGTCAATCCGATGTGTCCGTCGTGCGACGAGTGTGCGGCGTGCGCTGGAAGATTGAACAATTTCACCGTGAAGCGAAACAGTTGACGGGTTTGGAAGCTTGTCAGTGTCGTCTCCCGCGTATTGTTCGTAATCATATTGCCTCTGCCTTTCTTGTTTGGGTTCACCTGATGCGTAAGGCTCATGAAACAGGTAAAACGCTTTATCAAATCAAACACGAGTTACTTTCTCAATACCTTTGTCAACAACTAAAATCTCCCGCGATATAAATCGCTGCTGCGTAAGTCCTATATAATACCACAAGCAATGAATGTGGAGATACGCACGCGCGGAATGCTAAGTGGTATTAGACCTGATGCAGCCAATACCACACCCGTTGCAATCAATAAGAATGCACTGTCGCTATCCGATGGAATTGCCATAGTCCCGAAAATCAATGGATTCAGGAGTATTGTTTTCCACGTTACTTTGGATACTTTTACAGTTCTATCAAACATTTCATCTCTCTTACCGAAAAGTTGCTGCATCAGTTCGTCGTGATTACTGACATCTTTTTTGAAATCTACTACAAGGAGCAGTGTTTCACGTCTTGCAAGGAAAACATGTGTCTAAAACAGACCGGTACCCTGTCTCACGAAAATTAACCCAACGACACAAACAATTGCTGTCAAGGTTCGTTTTTCACTTTTTATGGCACGTGCGAAACAAAAATCATGCGGAGACGCTTCTGGGTAGGAATGAAACTGAGGGAGAAAACGAGGCACCCGCTCCCGATATGTTTGATAGATGGGCCCACAAGACTCCAGCAAATATGCTTCTTCGACAGCAATAATCGGAAGGTATTGGAAGAAATAGCCCACAATCAACAGAGCGACGAGCCAATAGACATTTGCGACGAGGCAGACACCGAGGCTGAGCAGGAAGTTACCGAGATAAAGGGGGTTACGGACGTATGAATATGGACCAGTCGTGACGAGGTCGCGGGCGGCACCGAGGGTCCTGGCACGGGTGGATGCACCTGCATATCCGACTGCCCATATCCGAAGAAATTCACCTGTGGCAATAAAAAGCACGCCAGTTGCGACCATGTACCACACCGGAGCTGCAAAATAGAGAAGTGCGAAAATAAACGGAATAGGCGTAAAACTGCGGATTTTGAAGAAAAAGTTGCCGATTTTTCTAATTTTTCTTGTTCCTACATCTTATTTCGGTGTGCGCCAGATCATGATACTGCCGACGCCAGCGTATAGGATGTTTGGTCCCCAACTGGCAAGGAAAGGGTGAAGTTTGCCGCTCTCACTGAATCCTTGCAGTATCGCGAAAGTGAGTGCCCAATAAATAAAAGAGAGGAAAAAAGCGATCACTAAGCCTGCGAAAAAACCCGATCTACCAAGGCGAATGGCGATAGGCGCGCCAAGCATAACAACGACAACAGCGGCAAAGGGATATGCTGTGTTGTGATACAACTTAACCTGTTCCTTGCGTGAAATCTGCCCGGCTTCTTGTTTGTAGGAGATCTGCTCACGAAGTTCCTTGATAGTCATCGCCCTGGGATCTTTCTCACTTCCGATAAAACGGACAGGATCCTCGTAGCGTTCAATAGCATGCGTTTCAAAATCCTCATAACCGACCTCGATGCCTTTCTCAAAATGCCGGATGTAGCCATTGGCGAGTTTCCACTGTGTAGGTGTCCACGTTGCCGATTTTGCGAATGTTATGCGAGCGAGTTCCTCTTCTGCGTTATACTCATAGATAGTGAGCTGCTGGATTTCACGATCATCTAAGGTAATCCGCTGCGAATAAAAGAGGCGGTTGTTTTTACCTTTGAAAACAATGTTCCTACCGTAACGCGGTCTTACTTTATTTTGCAAGAGCTGCGCTTCATGAAAAGCGGGTGCTGCAACGCGGTTGTAAAAAACAGCAAAGAGCCCACAGATAAGAAGTGTCACAATTAAGACCGGTGCGAGGAGCCGGTAAACGCTCAAACCGCCCGCCTTCATCGCATCGAATTCGTTGCTTTGGATCATCCTACCGAGCACAAAAAAAACAGCCACAAACGCTGCAACGGGCACGACTTCCATAATCCGGCGAGGTGCTTGGAAGACAACAATTTTAACAGCGGTCATGTAAGCGACATCATCATCAAACTTCTTGATGTCCTTATCCAATAAACGTACGACAATAAGTAAGGCAATAAAGAACAGAAGTCCAACAAGAAAAGCTTTGAGGTATTCACGAAGCAGGTACCGATCCAGAATATTCAAGGCGTGCGTCCTATGATAAAATATCTTCGATTTTACAGGGTTGAAAATTGCGTTTGTACACGGTGGGAAGTCTCGTTTACGATTCGGCTTTCCTATTAACAACAAGGGGTAACTTTCTATCGCGATCGCGCCAAGTGCGCAGTTTCCCTTCGCCCATCACACGGATGCTTAGCGCAATACCGAACGCACCGATAACGATATTTGGAAGCCACATAGCAAGGACAGGAGACAACATACCATTCAAACCCGCGCTTTGACCGACCTGAAGCAGCAAATAGTAAACCAAAATCACAACTAAACCGATTCCAAATCCAATCATTTTTCCACTCTGTTTCACCATCAATCCAAGAGGGATCCCCATTAATCCAAATGCCAGACATGCGAAGGGAATAGAGAATTTTTTATGATACTCAACCTGTGCAAAACGGAGTTTCTTAAGGGTAAATTCGGGATTTTTGCTTGTTTGTAGCGCACCTTCTAACGTATCAACGAATGCCCTAAGTTGAGCAATACGCATTGAGCGTGGTGTTTGGTTCTGAAATGTGCCGCGTTCGAGATCTTCAGTCAACTGAAGCGCGAGGTTCTGCTGCTGGAATTTTGTTACGCGATACCCGTCTGAATTATCGGTTGCGGGTTCGTAAGTGCGTCCATCATAAAGCGTAAGCATTGCTCTACCATTTTCAAAACCGAGGGTGGCTTCTTGTGCATGGCTGAAGCGAGGATGTCCACTCCAGATACCATCCCATATTTTGACGTTCTGCATACGACCACTTCTTCGATCTGTGGATTCGTACATCCAAAGCTTGCCTTCTGTTTCTAACTCTTTCATGACAGTGGCTTCTTCTAAAACGAAGGCTGGATTGTGCCTTTGGATATCGCGTTTGAGCGCAGCGTAAGCAAGGTTCGCCTGTGGTAGTGCATAGTCCATCAATACGAGATCAACGATGCTCAATAGCCCAACAACCACTAAAAAGGGTAGCATGAGATGATGGAAAGCGACACCGTGCGCTTTCATGGCGATGATTTCATTATTGGTAGACAATCTTCCAAGTGCGAGCAAAATCGCGACCAAAGCTGCCATCGGAAGAGAGAGTACAACCGTCGCTGGCATCACATAGATGAGCAATTCAACGAGGTAAAGCGGACTTATCCCCTTCTTCACAAAAAGATTCGTCAATCGAAAAAGATCATCAAAGATGAGGATAAAGGTAAAACAGATAAGTGCTATTATGAAAGGTGGAAAAAATTCTTTAAGTATATACCTTGCTAATATTCTCATGGCCTTGGTGCAGCTGTCAACATTCCGTGGCAGGTATGCCAGTCAATAGATTGATGAATACAGACGGTACGCACGCCGCTGGCGAGGTTTTAAACCTCGCCAGCAAAGAACGCTGCGTAGGTCCTGAATTATTGATTTACAATAAGCCGATATTGCTCTCTTATTCTATGAGTTGACTTTTATCGGAAAAATCTTCATTTAATTTGAAATTTCGTTACAGAGATGTTATTATATCTATATGGAACTTACGCTGGAATTCATTCAACTCACAACCGATGATCTAACGGATGTAGCAGCACGCCATGCGTCTGCCCAAGAACTTTATTCTCCAACGGCACCTAAGCCGCCCACAGCGCAATTCGGTTGGCGCGACAGATGGTGGTTGAATAACACAGCAGCACAGCAGGTTGCCATTAACTACTGGTTCTTCGCGTCACACGATGAGGCATGTACGGCAGCTGATGAAGGCAGATTTCGGCTTTCAGCACAGACTGTGATGAAATTGGGTGGACACGATTCTATCTATCAACCTCCGCCGAACAACAAACACGGACTGGGTAACGTTGTGTGGCAGGCTGGAGCGAATTTCCTGTTTGTCCACGAGACTGTTGTTGTGCTGGTCGCGGAAATCGGAGGGCGGGTTCCCGAGGAAACAACCCTCCGTATTGCGAAAAAAATCTTTAAGAAGATTGAAAATGCCGCGCCATGAAAACGACGGTAACCCAGCGAATATTCATACCACCTAATAATCTTGGTACCACGTTGCGGACTGCTTGGCAACCTGAACGTTTTCGGCACCACCGAACTGGCGATGTTCAAACCACGGTAACGCGCTTTCTGCAGCGGCGTTTGCGTTCTCGAAATTTGTCGTCGCCTCATTTTCAAGGAACTGCATGACCGCACCCATATCAGGATAGTATTGAACGGCATCTTTCCAGATCGCCCTTCCGCAGAGGAAACCGCTTGCCCCAGCCCCAGCTGCGAGGTTGACGTTTTCGATGAACTCCTCAATATCCACACCGGCACTCAAAATGACCCACGGTAGCATTGAGGTTTCGTCCAACTTCTGGCAGACTTCCTTCACTTCAGCGAGTTCATACGCCGAATCTCCCGCATAAAAGCTGGCATCCCGATAATCTGCTGTGTATTTCAGATCGGCAGGAAATTCTAATTTCAGGATGTCAACCTTGTAACTTGGATCTGTGAATTCAGCGACGCTCCTAATCACAAGGTCGGGTTTCTGTTTTGCGAAGGCGACGCTTTTCGTAGTGCCTTCAAGGGCGTAACTGACTAATTCTAACAGAAACGGCAAATCCTGCTTTTCACACTCATCCCCGACGTGGCGCACAAAGGCTTGTTGGTGCTTGAGGGTTTCAGAAGAAGCATCAGGATGGTAATAAGCAAGGAGTTTAATCGCATCTGCCCCGGCACGCTGCGCTTTAGCGATGCTCCAGTTTTTGATGGGATTAGAGAGGCGTTCGTTTTCGCCAACCCCTTCACTGACATAACCCGATTCTTCATAAGCCAGCAGCAATGCGACATCCCGCGGTATCTCGGTGATAGAGTAGGGGTGTCCGTAAATTGGATCGGTGAGAACGGCGGTGGCGTTCGGGGAAAGGACGCGGGTAATCAAAGTTTTGAGTGCTGCGACATCGTCGTAGTGAACATCCCCTTTGTCCTTATCAAGTGCATCTGCAAGGGCTTGTACCATAGAACCGCGCTGGTCAATCGCCATCATTTTAAACCGACCATTCGCATCGGCGAGTTTCATGATACCCCGCAATTTTCCAGAGGAAATATCGTTCATTAATTAACTTCTCCTTTTTCAGTGGCTGTCGGCTATCAGCCTTCAGTCTTCAGTGGTCAGTTTTAAGAGGTTTTCGTTTAACAAACGCCTCTTGTTACTGACTGCTGACTGCTGACCGCTGATGGCTATTTAGTATTCACGTTCAACGAAAAAACGAATTAAAGAGAAAAATAGCTGCTTCGCCCGTCCATCAGGGAGATGGGCAAAATTGTTCTTAAAACGTCCAGCGGCTTCCTGTAAGAGTGCTTGAGACCGCTGTTGCGCGTAGGTAATTGATTTATATTTCTGCATGAGGTGGAGGACACTCTCGACTTCTGCCTCGGTTTTCTCATCACGTGGTCGCGCCATGATGTCAATTATATGCTGAGCCTCAGCAGCATTACAGGCATTGATAAGATGAATGAGAACAAGGGTCCGTTTGCCTTCGCTAATGTCACCAGCAATCTCTTTTCCGTATCTGCCGACATCGCCGATAAGGTTAAGGACATCGTCCTGAATTTGAAAAGCGACTCCGATCTCTTTGCCGAGCTCTACGAGTCCATCTATTTCCGTCTCATTCGCGCCGCCGATGATTGCCCCAACCCTGCACGGCGTGATACAAGTATACCACGCGGTTTTCTGGACACACATCGTCAAGTAATCATCTTCATCAAGATTCCAGCGGTTATCGTTCACCCAACTTAACTCAATGTGTTGTCCCTCAACAACCTGGTTACTGAGTTGTATGAATTCAGATAAAATGCGAAAGGCGAGTTGATGTCCGAGAATGTCAGTGTTCCGATGGAGCATCTCCCACATCTTACAGTGAAGAGCATCACCGACGTTGATCGCCATCGGGATACCGTGCTTTTGATGGAGACACGGTTCGCCTCTGCGAAGTTCGGAGCCATCTTCAATATCATCGTGGATCAGGAGCCAATTCTGGAGGAGTTCAAGTGAAGCGGCGGTGTTAACGGCGCGTTGGGTATCTCCACCGAATGCCTCACACATGAGCATGCAGAGGGCAGGACGCAACCCTTTCGCGGCGCGGCGTGGGTAATCTAACATCATCTGGTACAACTGATGTACATCCGGGTGCTCGTGGTCGGTCGGTAAGAACTCGAAAATACAGGCATCAACTTTATTTTTTACATCGCTGAGGTATTCTGTGACAAGGTGCTTCGTGGGTGAGGGTTCTTGTTCAGTCTTCTGCATCGCTTTCCTTACGTTTTGCGCCGTTTTTTGCTTCACTCAGTCCTGCCATAGTTTCATCGGATCCCTGAGCACGGACACCGGGCTTTATCATATTCTTCAGCGTCAAAACCCGATGCTTTAGCATGGAGATGTAGACGCTGTTTCTCCTTGAAATAAGTTATTAATTCTGCTATGATACTTTCAGAGTGTAAGGTTACTATAGAGGGCTGTTACTCGCCTCTTGGTTAGACTCCTATAGTGTAAAGCTCTAAAGTCATAGCCGTAAAGTCGTAGCTTACAGACGTTAGTAGGGAAAGACAGGTCATGCTGAATCCCGTTTGAAAAATACGTCTCAAAACAAGTTTCGCAAGGACACTTTAGTGTCGCAGTCGGGGTAGCGTCTGTTGCAGGAGGCTGCATGAGTCTTTCAGAGAAAGCAGCGGTCGTTGATCGCACGAAAACTTCTGCAAATGATTGCAGAAGTCCCGTCCTTCAGGACGGGGTCTATTCACCAAGCGTTGACTTCCAAAATTTGCTTTAAAATTATACCATATAACAGGGTGAAAATCAAATTTTTGTTGAATAGGATTCAATCCCATTACGCCTCGCAAGAAGTAAACGATTCAAACCACAGTAGAGGTTACGTACTGCTCATACTCTACAATTCATCTAAATCAAGTGCGACGAAACGGAACCCAAATGGTTTTATCCGCTCCACTAAGGTTTCCCGCAATTGAAGGGCACGTTCAAATTGGGCATCCGAGACCTGTATGCGTAAAACAGGGGCATGGTCAAAAAGTGAAACGTCTTCCAACTCGAATTCGTGTAGGATCTGCTCAACTTCCACCAATGCTGCAGGACTTTCGGCTTGCACCTTGTCAGGATCTTTTGTCATCTTAGGACTGTCGCCTCCAGTCACTACCAGCCATGAACCCGCCATCGACGAAGACCATTTGTCCAGTAACAAAGTCAGAGGCATTAGACGCAAAAAAGATTGTCAAGCCAGCCAAGTCTTCAGGCTCACCCCATCGATCTGCCGGAGTGCGATTGAGAATCCACCGATTTCGGTTGTCCTCACGTGCGGGGGCAGTCATCTCGGTTCGGATGAAGCCCGGAGCGATGCCGTTGACCTGAATGTTGTGTTCCGCCCACTCTACGGCGAGCAGTTTTGTCAATTGAAGGAGTCCGCCCTTCGCTGCCGTGTAGGCGACACTCGTCGGTAGTCCGATCGCTGAGGTAAGCGACAACGTGTTGATGACCTTACCCGATTTTTGCCGCTGCATTACATTCCCGCAGGCTTTCGCGAGAAAGAACGCACCTTTCAGATTAACATCCGTAACGAAGTCCCAATCCGCTTCGGTGAATTCAAGAGCAGGATTGCGTATATTGACACCGGCGTTGTTGACGAGTACATCAAGTCTACCGAAAGTTTCCACGGTCTGGGCAACGAGTGCGTCAATTTCGTCAAGGTTGCCGACATCCGCCTGAATTGGGAGGACGTTTCTGCCAGTCTCACCGGCAATTTGTTCAGCGATAGGGGTCAGTGTCTTTATTTTCCTACCCACGATGACGAGTTCGGAACCTGCGCCTGCAAGCCCTTCTGCCATCGCAAGCCCAATGCCACGACTCGCCCCAGTGACGAGGCTCACCTTGCCATCCAACTGAAATTGTTGGACAGTGGCTGTAGCGGATTTTTGATTCATATTTTACTCCGATTAATCAGGTGTATTCCGTCCAATCTTATTTGTTGTCTGTAGCGCGTGCCATATCGGGTTTGATACCCTTTGGTGGTGCGATCCGGGTATCCGCACCGACACGCGCTGAATGAAAATCTGTGTTCTCTAAGGGTTCAATTGAAAGCCGATATCCAAGCGCGGTAAGAATAGTTAGGAGCATATCAACGCGCGGTGCCGCCTCACCTGAAAGTGCGTCCAAGAGCGTTTGTGGATCCATTCCAGTTTGCTTGGTAAGTTCCGGGATTCCTCCTTGTGCGTCTATGACTGCCTGGAGCGCGCTCATCAACGCGGCGGGGTCTCCGTATATTTGATAATCAGCTAATACTGCTTGAAGAAATCCAATCGCAGCCTCGCGGTCGGTGGTAAGGTCTTCGATGAGAACATCGCGCCATTTTCTTAGTTTTCTCACGTGTGTGCCTCCTTGTATTCTTGCCAATAGGTTTTTGCCCGTTGAATATCTCGTGCCTGTGATGACTTGTCCCCTCCGCAGAGCAAAAGCACAATTGTGTTATCTACCTCCGCAAAATAAACACGATAACCTGCCCCGACATGGATACGTAGTTCAAAAACACCACTACCGACAGAGCGGTAATCGCCGAAATTGCCCTGCTCAAGATAGATAAATCTCGACCGAATACTACTTTGTGCCCTTGTATCCCGAATTGTTTGAAACCATTCATTGAAAGGCTCCCTGCCATTTGGATCTTTATAGAATTGTAATTCTCGCGGATGTGTGCTACGCATTAAGGATGTGTGCTACGCATTAAGGTTGTTCTTGATTAATGTGAGTTCGGTAAACAAAATCCACAAATGGTAACAGGAACTAAGTAAAGTCGGGCTTTGCTGAGTCTCGTGATGTTTGTGCTTCGGCTAATCTACTCCGATAAATCTTCGGACTCTGCATATTGACGCAATAGGTCTGTATTAACCACCTTTATTTTTCCGTTATGCTCTTCAATGAGAGAAACAAGCAGCTGCGCACCAGGGGAACGTTTCAAGTCAATCTCAAGTGCAACGACATAAATAGCGGCATTATTACGGTTATGCTCGCGCACAGCATCAAGAATCCTCTCCGTGTTTGTTTCAATTGAAGACCCCTTGACTGTGGTGGGAAGCCCGTCCGTCACTAAAACAATCACAGAAGAATCAAGCGCGAGTGCCGCTTGAAGTGCCGCAAGAATGTTTGTTCCAACATTTCCGTGAATACGCTCAGGCTTAAATTTGTCAAGGTATTTCAAGGTGCGTTTCATATTCTCGGCGTTCGCCGGTAGCATCTCTTTGTGCATAACTTGTGCCTGCGCAGAAAAGGTTACTACGTTTAACGTATCGTGGCTGCCAAGCATTAGCACAGAGTCCTTAATAGAGTTAACAGCCAATTCGAGTTTGTTAAGTCCTGCAGCCTGCATACTTGCGGAAATATCAAGACAATAAACGACCTCTTTGGGTCCCCCGAATTCATCAAGGAAATCGATGATGCCGAGTCGATCTGCGATACCGCTACTTCCACCGCCACCGAGGAGTCCGTCGCCGCCGCCCTGTCCATCACCACGGAATCTGCCCATGCCGTCTCCGCGCGCCCGGACTCTGCCGGTAACGAGGCCACGTCCATCGGTGCGTCCCGGTTGCGCGATTAATCGACTGAGGTTCGAGGCTTCGGCTTCGCGCAATTTTGCATCCGTCATGACATCTGGAACGAACTCACTCAAGGGTGCCTTGTTAACTTCCACATCTTCAATCACAACTCGCGGACTGAATTTAACAACCTCATCTATTTTGTTCCGAGCGGTTTCAATTTTCTTATCCGTCGCATCTCTGGCGAGCTGCTGATTGGGATCATACATTTTTTTGGTGAGAGGTGGTTTCGGCTTCGGTTTCCGTTTTCTGGGAGCCTCTGCGTTGTTAATCAAGTCAACAGCAAGTGCGTCTGCTTGTTCCTGGCTGAGTTGATTTATTGGAAGAAAAAGGTAAGTAATAGCAAAAATCATGTGTAAAATAAGAGATAACAGGATAACTGAGCGCGTGCGGTTTCTACGTCGTTTTGCATCAACACCCCAATTCAGCAGATGATTTAACATGATAACGTCCTCCGAGTTTCGTGTCTCTTTTTAGCTGTCCGTTTTGAAATTATAGATTTATTTACCAGTAATAAGTTTTCAGATTTCGGGTGCTACGTTCCTGACGCAGCTTGTTGATTTTCAAAAGCCTGAATCCACGTTTTGCCTTCAGGTGTCAGTTCATAATAAGTATGGTTCCGATGTTTGATCCATTTGCCCTTGACGATATTCTTGCGATAGTGGATAATCCGTCCTTCAACGCGCTTCAAACCACCGAGGTCCCGCAATTTGCGATGTCGCTGGTGCATCTCCTCCAACGGAATCCTTAAAGTTTCAGCCACAACAATAGAGTAGTCCATCCCTAACTCTTGATGGTGTTTCAGTATAAAGTAATCGGTCTCGTCAAGCTCAGCAAATTCGGGTGGAAGTGCGTCTGAATCCGCTGGTGTCTCGGTTTTTTGAATCTCATCCCACGTTACATTCAGTAATCGTTCTGTTCGGAAACCCTGTACTGCGTTACACGTAGCATCATGGACAGTAATGGTGCCGTCCTCTTTGAAATAACCGGTAATTGCATCATCCTCTTGTGGTGCGCAACACTTCGCGATTTTATACGTTAGTGCATCTACCATCTCTTTGCCCCATTACAACACCATATATGAACCTAAGTTGCATCTTTTTGCTCACATAGCCCCACTATGCAGTACAACGGAAGTTATATTAGCGTCTCAATCCCGTTCCAATGCGCGGTATCCGATGTCCTTCCGAAAATGTGCATCGGCAAACTGAATGGTAGAAACACCCTGGTATGCCTGTTGAATGGCCTCGTGCAATCCGCCTGCGACAGCAGTCACACCTAATACTCTGCCACCATCTGTGACGATGTTCTCACGATCCTGTCCCGTTCCGGCATGAAAGACGTTCACTCCCTCAATCGCATCGGCATCTTCAAGTCCTGTAATGACTTTACCCGTTTGATATGGATCTGGATACCCACCGGAAGCCATAACGACACATGCTGCAGCTTCGTCATGCCATTGCACATCAGCGGCGTGCTGTTCAAGTGTTCCATCAATACATGCGATTAGCAAAGGGACTAAATCACTCTTGAGGCGAGGAAAGAGAACTTGCGCCTCGGGGTCCCCAAAGCGACAGTTGAATTCCACCACTTTCGGACCGGCATCGGTAATCATCAATCCGACGTACAACACCCCTTTGAAGGGTCTTCCGATATCTGCCATGCCGTTGACAGTCGGATAAACGATGCGCTGCATCACATCGTCGTGCAGTTCCGGCGTGATAACGGGTGCTGGTGAGTATGCTCCCATGCCACCGGTGTTCTTACCGGTATCACCATCGTGGGACATCTTATGGTCCTGCGAACTGACAAACGGGAGACAGTAAGTTCCATCGGTAAGCACTGTGAAGGAGGCTTCCTCACCGATGAGTTCTTCCTCAATTACGACACTATCCCCTGCGTCCCCAAATGCTTTGTCCACCAAAATAGTTGTGACAGCTTGTAACGCTTCTTTGAAGGTACGTCCGGGGATAACGCCCTTTCCTGCAGCAAGTCCATTTGCTTTGACGAAAACAGGGGCATTGTAATCTTCGATATAAGCCATCGTCTCTTCAACGTCCGTAAACGTCTGATGTTTCGCTGTCGGTATGTTGTTTTTCACCATCAGCTGCTTGGCGAAATCCTTGCTTGCTTCGAGGTGCGCTGCACGCTTATCCGGTCCAAACGCTTTAAGTCCATGTTCGCGGAACGTATCAACGATCCCTTCAGCCAATGGAACCTCCGGTCCAACAACAGTCAACGCGATATTCTCGGATCCCGCCCATTCTGCCAATTCGGTAAACCGCTCCGGCATTGGGATAGATTCCGCGATTTGAGCAATGCCCGGATTACCGGGCGCGCAATAGATTTTTTCGACGAGTGGACTTTGGGCAAGTTTCCAGACGAGGGCGTGTTCACGCCCACCCTGCCCGATAACCAGAATTTTCATTCGCATATCCTTTTTGATTGTATTGTATCATAAAATGTTCGGAAAATCAAAGGTTTTAAGTTCGGTAGAAAAATAACTACAGATGTGTTAGACTTAATCCATTCATTTCAAACTGTTAGTCGTCGGAAAACAAGAAATCAGTAAGACAACCGTTTTTTGGCACACATTGGGCAGAGGTTTGAACGATGAACACATATATCTTTTCACAACTCTCGGAAGAAATCCTTGAGACACTCGTGACATTGAACGAAAAGTACACGCCGCCAGCTAAATGGGAGAAAATGCAGGCAGCCCTTACATCAGAAGAGATAAGACGACTTGACGACATCAAATCAACTTTGCGCCACCGCCACTTACTTACGATGAATGAAACTACTCTTTGGGCGCGCGCAATTTATCCCATGTTAGTCCTCGCAGAACGAGCACATATTCAAGCATGGAGCAGCGTCCCGTTAAAAGCCACCTACTCTACGTTTGTATTAGAAGGTGAGGCAGATGGTGCGCTTGCCCCCACCCTCGGTGGACAGATTCGACCGCCTTATCTTATCGTCCATGAGGCGAAGCGTGGCATTCAGGCACCCGAGCCCCAATTCCAACTCTATGGTGAAATGCTCGCCGCTGCATGGCTCACTTGGAAAAGAAACAGTGACACATCGGTTGAGCCCGCGTCCCTAACAGAGCAGGAAATTTTTGGATGTTACACCGTCAACGACAGCTGGGCATTTGTTCGCGGCACTGTTAGCGACATTGAGACCGAAAAACCGACCTTCACAATCGAATTCTCGCCGGTATACAACGGAATATGGGACGCGGAACACATCGTCCAACTTCTGAAGTTTATCGTTAAGAAGCACTTGGAGGAATAAATAATGGCAGAACAACATCACGAACTTGGCCACGTCTTTACTGATGCTTCACAAGGCGTTAGCGACGCACGCGGTGGCACCCCACGCGACCTTAACACCCCCTATACCTTTCCGGGTTATACCAAAGCAGAATGGACAGAAAAAGCTGCAGCCTTACGTCAGCAGATTCGTGTTGCCAACGGCTTAGTGCCGACACACGAATCAACACCACTGAATGCCGAGATCTTCGGAAGAATTGAGCGGGAAGATTACAGCGTTGAAAAGGTCTATTTTGAACCTCTGCCCGGTTTTTTCACAACTGGAAATCTATATCGTCCGTTAGGGAAACAGGGTCCCTTCCCCGGAATCGTGAGTCCGCATGGACATTGGGGGCGCGGGAGACTTGAGAATATCGAACGCGGTTCAATCCCCGGTCGCTGCATCAATTTCGCCAAGCAAGGTTACGTCATTTTTGCTTACGATATGCTCGGTTACAACGACAGCGGTAAACAGATAGAGCATGGCTATGGTGGTGAACACGAAGGGCTGTGGGGACTCAGTGCGATGGGCCTTCAACTCCAGAACAGTATCAGTTCTATCGACTTTTTAGAGAGCCTACCGGATGTGGACAACGAACGCATCGGATGTACGGGAGCATCAGGCGGCGGTACACAAACCTTTATATTAACTGCTGTTGATGAACGCATTAAGGTCTCAGCACCTGTCAATATGATCTCTGCGACGATGCAGGGAGGCTGTATCTGTGAGAACGCCCCGAACCTCCGTTTAGATGTAAGCAATATCGAAATCGGTGCGTTGATGGCACCCCGCCCGCTCCTACTCGTCTCTGCGACAGGCGATTGGACGGTGAAGACACCAACGGTTGAATATCCTGCTATCCGAAGCATCTACGCCCATTTCAATGCAGAAGACAAGGTGCATCAGGTGCAGGTAGACGCTGAGCACAACTACAACAAAGAGAGCCGCGAGGCGGTCTATGCTTGGTTCGCCAAATGGTTTTTGGGGGCAGAAGATGCTTCGGCGTTTACAGAGGTTGAATTTCAGGTTGAGCCAGACGAAGATCTGTTAGTCTTCTCGGAACGCGAGATGCCTGCACATGCGATGAAACAGGAAGAGTTTTTACCGGCTTGGGTCGACCATTCTCAGCATGCAATCGAAAAACGGAAACCGACGAACGAAGCGGAACTTCAGACATTCAACCAAGAGATGGGCAGTGGGTTGCAATATGCCCTCGGATTACACATTCCCAAAAGGACAGACGTAACGCTTGTTGAACCGGAAGGCGCATTCCCGACGACCTACCACACGAATTTGTCTGCGAAACATCTCGTCATTGGTACGGAAGGCGTTGGTGACACTATCCCTGCCGTTCTATTTAGTCCGGAACCACAGGTAGGGCACGACCCGGTAACACTCATCGTTCATCCGGGAGGTAAGGAAAATTTAATCAACTCGGAGACAGGCGAACCCGCCTCACTCATCACCGCCTTACTTAGTGCTGATCAGAAGGTTCTCACCATTGATGTATTTGGAACGGGTGAACACGGCAGCTATGAGAGATCAGAAGATACCAACTACTTTACTACTTATAACCGAACAACCGCAGCGTTACGCGTGCAAGACATCGTAACGACGCTGCGCGGTTTTACAGGTAGAGGCGATGTATCAGAGGTGAACTTGATTGGGATCGGTGAAGCGGGTTTATGGAGCCTACTGGCGGCAGGATTTACAGAGGTCAAAAATGTTGTTGTGGATGGCGCAGAATTTGGTAACAGCAGCGACGATGCATTTTTAGAGACCTTACCGATACCGAGTATCCGTCGCGTAGGAGATTTTCGGACAGCTGGGACACTCGTCGCGCCTCGACCGTTGATTATCCATAACACAGGTGATGCGTTTGATACGGAATGGATTGCTGAGGTTTATGGAAATATCGGTGCAAGCCAGCACCTACTTGTCGAAAAAGAAGGGTTATCTGATGAAGAGATAACGGCACAGGTAACAACAGGGTAAGTGCGTAGACTTTGCAATATAGGTTTGCAAGCTGCCTCGTAAAAAAATTGGGCGGACACTAAGGTCCGCCCTTTTTACATTTGTAGACGCGATTTACAACTGCGGAAGATTACAAAACCCGTTATGAGAGGTTGTATCCACGTTCGTTGTGCTGTGATAGATCAAGACCCTGGCGTTCTTCATCCTCTTCAACGCGTAAGCCGATTGTAGCATCCACAATCTTGAGGATAATAAACGAAAGCACACCACTCCAAACAATCGTAACGGCGATACTAAGGAACTGCGCCCAGACCTGCATTCCAATGCTGGCTTTTGCCAATCCAGCACCACCTAAACTCTCTGCAGCAAAAATGCCAGTCAACAAAGCACCGACAATTCCACCAATGCCGTGAACACCGAACGCATCAAGAGAGTCGTCATAACCGAGCTGAGCTTTCAGACTGGTAGCACCCCAAAAACAGACGACACCGGAGACAAGTCCGATGACGAGGGCACCGATTGGCCCCGCCGTGCCGGAAGCAGGCGTAATAGCAACTAAGCCAGCAACAGCACCTGTTACAATACCTAAAACACTCGGTTTGCCGTGTTTCACCCATTCAACAAACATCCACGCAATAGCAGCAGTCGCCGTCGAAATCTGAGTGACAAGCATCGCCATACCCGCAGTACCATCCGCTGCAAGTTCACTACCGGCATTGAAACCGAACCAGCCGACCCAAAGCATTGATGCACCAATGACAGTTATTGTCAAACTGTGCGGTGGCATCGCCGTTGTCTGGTAACCGAGTCGTTTTCCGACCAAGATAGCAGCGACTAATGCCGCTACCCCCGCGTTAATATGCACAACGGTTCCGCCTGCGAAATCGAGTGCGCCGATAATATCACCAAATAACGAACCGTCACCAGACCATGCCATGTGACAGAGAGGTGCATACACAATTATCGACCACAGGACGGAAAAAATTAACATCGCCGAGAACTTCATTCGTTCAGCGAATGCACCAGCGATCAAGGCAGGTGTGATAATCGCAAATGTCATCTGGAAGGTAAGAAAAACTGTTTCGGGGATAGTTCCAGAGACAGTATCCACACCAATGCCCCGCAGGAACATTTTGCTAAGCCCACCGACAAAAGACGTGAGGGTGATTTTCCCTGCCTCCATGCCGACAGTGTCAAAAGCGAGGCTGTAGCCACAGACAACCCATATAATAGTAATTAACCCTGTCAATGCGAAACATTGCATAAGGACAGAGAGTACATTTTGGACGCGCACGAGCCCCCCATAAAAGAGGGCAAGCCCAGGGATTGTCATAAACAGCACGAGGGCGGTTGCGGTAAGCATCCAAGCGGTATCACCGGAATCAGCCGTTGCTGTCTCTTGTGCAATCGCCAAACCCGGCACACCACACATTAATAGAATAACAATTAGCGTTCCAATTCGTGTATAACCAGATCGCTTTTTTGTAGACTGTGATGCACATCGTTGTTGCATCGGAATCCTCCATAAATATTTACAAGCAGATACTGCTTGTTCTGTTGTTTCCGTGAAGGCAGACAACTTTGTCTACCTCTCCAATTCCAATTTTGTACGGACAACTATTTTCGTACTACCGATTGTTTCCTGAAAAGAGAGCCTAATTCTGAGAAGTATTGATTCAGAATTTTAGCAGAATACTATAACAGTATCAAGTTTAAAAAGGTAGTAAGATACAGATAGCGAAAAAAGGGAACGCCCACAGCCGTGAAGTAAACTCAGGGATATAAGTGAAACTTCGTGCGGACGGTCCCTATTCGGTTTTTAGTCTCGATTCTGTTTGGATCAAAGACTACATATAACAACACTAACGCATCGAAGAGACGTTAAAGTCAGGATAGGCACTTGCGCCGTGTTCTTCGTAATCAAGCCCTGCTTGTTCTTCCTCTTCCGTAACCCGCAAACCTGTAACGGCTTTGATTCCGTAGAAGAGAATAAAACCAGTAACGAGGCACCATACGAAAACAGCAAGGACACCGATGACCTGTGCCCCGAGAAGTGCGAATCCGCCACCGGCGAAAACACCACTTGAACTGTCGAAAAATCCGACGAGGATTGTGCCTAAGGCACCACAGGTTCCATGTACAGAGATAGCGCCAACTGGATCATCAATGCGGAGTTTTTCAAATAGCAGAACACTCAGAACAACAACAATACCACCGAGTGCACCAATAATCGCAGCGGATTCTGGCGTGACAGACGCGCAGCCTGCAGTAATGGCGACCAATCCACCCAGTGCGCCGTTGAGTGCCATGCCTGCATCGGGTTTGCCGAGGATAAGCCATGCGGTAATCATTGCGAGAATCGCACCAGTGGCGGCTGCGAGGTTCGTCGTTATAGCGATACTGGAAATCTCTGCTGCATCCGCGCCCATTTGGCTACCGGGGTTAAATCCGAACCAACCGAGCCACAAGATAAAGACACCGAGTGCGGCAAGCGGCAGATTGTGTCCCGCAATCGGTCTGGGGTTTCCGTCGCCATCGTATTTACCGATACGTGGTCCTAAAACGATAGCACCTGTTAATGCGAGCCAACCGCCTGTGGAATGGACGACTGTTGAACCGGCAAAATCTGACATACCTACATCTGCCAACCAACCACCGCCCCAAACCCAGTGTCCAACAACCGGATAGATAATACCTGTGATGAAGATGCTGTAAATCAGATAACTTTTGAACTGTGTACGCTCCGCCATTGCACCGGAAACGATCGTCGCGGCAGTCGCGGCAAATACAAGTTGGAAGAGCCATGCCGCATAAGTTGGGACTGAACTCCACTCTAATGCGCTAAACACACTCGTATCAGTCGCTGCGCCTTCTGCAAGGGATTGAGAAGGCACAAACCAACCACTCGTTCCCATGAACGCATTACCAGCACCAAACATAATAGCAAAGCCGATTGCCCAATAAGCGACCGAACCCATTGAGAAGTCCATTAGGTTCTTCATGAGAATGTTGACAGCGTTCTTGGCACGCGTGAACCCGGACTCCACCATAGCGAACCCTGCCTGCATAAAGAAAACAAGAAATGCAGCGACAAGCACCCACAATGTGTCTCCCATATATTTGGAAGTTTCAACCTTTTCCAGCTTGCCATCGCTATCTACCAATCCATTTAGCGCGAAAGCATTCAAACTCAGCAAGCAGGTGAGCACAAAAACTGTTATGATAACCTTTCTTTTCATTTGGGATATCTCCTTGTAGGACAGCAGTCAGTTATCAGTCGTCAGTGAAGAGAGATTGATACATCAAACATCTCTTGTTACCAATAACTTATAACTAACAACTGATAGTTCCCATCTTTACCAAGTGCGGACGAAAGTCATTCTTCCAGTAATTCCTGTATGCTCGTCATCCTTTTGGGTTTCAAATCCGACAAAGACACCGAGGGTGTTATTTTCGCCATAGCCAACGTTAGCACGGAGACCAGGAGCTAAACTGCTGAGACCACCTTCATCTCCTAAACCGAGGGTTACTTCCACTTGCGGACCAACAGAGAGTGTATCGTTGAGCGACAGTAGCACAAAATTTCGGGTGTAGATGGAGTCGTCCCCGTAATCAAAAGGCGAATTGAAAAACCCTTGTATCCATGACTCAAAATAGATGGAACCAGCGGTGAGATAGGTAAAAAGCTGCGGTGCAATCAAGGAAGAAGGCCCATTTGGGTCGGCATAATCAAACCCAATACCTACCATAGGGAGGAAACTGAGAGATAGTGAATCGCTATCAACGACCGGAATGCCGAGTCCGATATCCAATTCACCGAACGTCCCAACAACGTAAATGTCGGTATCTAATGAGAGACCGCCGAGGAAACTCGGAGAATGGCTGGCACCGACCCAGATCTGCGTTCCTAAACTATCCGTATCGGTCCGGAACCAACCGGAAGCACCTGATGACTCTTCTTCTGCCATCTCTTCACCTGCTTCATGAGCGTCCGCATAGACCATGGGAACACTCCCAACTGCAAAAATACAAACCAACATTAACAATCGAACCAACCAAAATTTATGCGTTTTCATTATTTTACCTCTTGGAGTTTTACTCCGATTTTTCTGTTTCAAAATCAGATGTGGGGTCATTCCCCTGCTAATATGCGCGTCCAAAACACGCCTACATGGTTATAACAAATTTAAGCAATCTACAATCACGGTGCGATCGTGCCAATCTGCGACTTTTACGGAGAAAGAGAGCACTTGACTTTGGCACAAACCTGTGATATAGTGACTTTCGTCTGCGCACCTATTTTCATTTAAAGCAAAACGCGTGCCAATTAATAGTTATCAGTTGTCAGTGCGCTCTCTTCGCTCACTTTCAGTTGTCAGTAATGTAAATACCACCAGCATTTAACCGATTAGGACCTATGCAATTTTTCTACGGAGCCTTACGTATTACATGCAGCTGGCGAGGTTTCAAGCCTCGCCAGCGAGGGTCTTGTGTAAGTCCTACCAATAATGGATGATGGATAACTCTCGCTGTGAGGCAAACTCTTAAAACTGGTAACTGATAACTGGTAACTCTCACTGCGAGGCAAACTCTTAATAAAATGCTGAAATTTTCAACAAAACATTGCCCAAAAAAGATGCAAATCGCGCTTTTGAGTGTCATTGTGCTGTTCGGGACAGCACTCCGATTTTGGAACTTAGGGCAGTGGAGTTTTTGGATTGATGAGGTCTTCACGGTTCGGGATGCACAAAGCCTCTCATTCGAGAGTTGGCGGAACATCCCGAATCCGATTCCTTATCTCGCTGTAAAATTGTCGATCTTGCTTGCTGGCAGTAGCGAATGGGGAAGTCGCTTGATCCCTTGTTTCATCGGTATCATTTCTATTCCAGCAGTCTTTGGGTTAGGTAGGACGCTCTTCAACTGGCAGGTTGGGCTTCTGGGTGGGGCATTTGTGGCATGCTCAAGTTGGCACCTGTTTTGGGCACAGAACGCTCGTTATCCTGTTTTTACCTTTCTCTTTGCTGTCCTGACGGCGTGGTTTTTCTACACATCTCTCGAACGGGATTCAACGCTTTTGACGATAGGTGCGCTCGTTTCCTGTCTCTGTTTAATTCTCTCGCATACCCTCTCTGTAGTGATTGTTCCGGCTTTAGCGGCTTATGCTGTGATCTGTTTGTTAGAAACCTCCAACAGCAAGCGGTGGCTGAATCTACTTATTTTCTTCATCCCGTTTGCGATTCCAGCGTTAGCTCTGGCGTTCCCAGATGTTCGGGGTTACCTCTTCTCCGGTTGGGGACGCAACGAATGGCAGCGGAGTCCCCTCTATATTATGCTAACGCTTGTCCAGGGAGTGAGTGTGCCGATAGCCGTTGCCGCTTTCTTCGGGTTTGTCACGACACCATTCAACAAGTCCACCCGTTTTTTACTCTGTTATGCTGGTGTCCCGTTGGGACTTTTCCTTATTGCATCGCAACTTCAAAATGTCGCTGGGTATTACCTATTCTGGACAACACCCGCCTATTTTATTCTTGCTGGCGTTGCCTGCGAACGGACTTGGCAATCAATAGAGAGGAAACAAGGAAGGACGCTCGGTACACTTGTCCCGTGCGTCCTTCTGGTGACACTTCTATCACAAAACTATCTCTATTTTAAAATCGAAAACGGCGGGAGACCGAAATGGCGTGAAGCGTTTGAAGCCATCCAAACCCAGAAACAACCCACCGATAAAGTAATGCTTTCCGAACCTGAGATGGGCAGGTATTATCTTCCAGAATTGACACCCATCTACATCGGTGGACTGTTAGACGACTCGGAAGCGTTTGAGAAAGAGTGGGAAACTTCGGGGAGAGAACGGTTATGGTTTCTTGTGGACGTGGCGAGTTTTAACGTCTTTGATGCAAATGAAAATGTCCGCAATTGGATTCGCCAACGCGGACATCTCGTAAAAACACTACCTGCCTTCTCGCGAGCGAAAGACAGGACAATTCATATTTATGCCCTGGAGTAGAATACAACAGATGGAAGATTTCTGCCAGAAATCGCACGGTTGTAAGAACAGCGTTATATGCCGAACGTATTCGTATACTTTAATAACACTGTACGCCCCCTCGTCAACAATTTCCTTGGTATTTTATCTTCTCTGTCCGTGTTGAGATTTTCATTGTAGACCAACCATAGATCATTCCCCTCACGGAAATTATATCGAAACCGAATATTTTTTGAGAACCGATCATTAGCACTATTGTATTGCACAAAGGCATTCAGAGAGATGTGTGTGTTCACAGCTGCGCGAGTGCGAAGGCGGACAACATGTGCATTAAACCCCTGATTACGCTCAGGAAAACGGACAATATTGACTTCGTACTCGCTGATCATTTCTAAATGCCGAGACACATTCCAAGTTGGTTTAACTCCACATTCCAGCCGCCATCCATCATAAAAACCGCCGAAAGCCCAATCGAAATCCGTACGGAACAATTTTTTACTGGGCATATCCAATTCGCCCTTAGCCTCAAAGGTAGTGTAACTACCCGTTGGCACCACAGTGTTTTGCGGAAAATCCTCTTCTTTAGTGAGATCCTCATAATCCATTTGAAGGTCCAATTTCACAGCTGCCCCAGACTTCCACCCTATATCTATATCATAGTCAAGTTGTGCGGATTCGACGGAACTATCTTCATTACGGAGCACAACAAACCCTTTAAATTGCAACGGACTTACCTGTCTAATTGAGGTTCCTTTTTTCATTAGCCAATCATAACGAACACCCCACTGCAGTTGCGTGAAATCCTTTCGTTTTGTATATCCAAGTCCGGGCGAAAAGTCCTTGCCCCTCCGCGCCACGACGAGTTCATAATCGAATCCAACATCGGTGCGCCGGGTGAGTTCTGCGAGAAACATCGCTGTATTGAAAAAATTGGATGCCTGCTCTTGAATGGCTTGCTCTTCAAAAGTTTGTCCCCACTTAAGGGTCAAATATTCTTTCCCAAAAAGTCGGAAAATACCGTCAAATCCGTACGCGAAGTTGTAATTGCCTTCCTCATTAATACGGTTTGTTACCATGACCCCAGCATAAGAATATGGATTAAGAACTTGCCGACGAAGCCGTAGTACCCCGAAGTTTTCGCTGGGGACGTCTTCCTTACGTGCGGTTTGCATGTCAAGAAAACCGAGATCCCAATCGCCAATACGCCCAACGAGTCTAGCACCACCAATGATCGGGATTTGTTCATCGTCCTGAATACCGATCCGCCGACTATGAAAAAGCCGAGCACGATCAATGAAATTGAAGGAGAAAATCCCGGAACGTTCTTGAAAAAATTGCCGTTTCTCCGGAAAGAACAGCGAAAATCGGCTTAAATTAACTTGCTGATCATCAGCTTCTGCTTGGGCAAAGTCAGGATTTAGTGTAGTATCCAAGGTGAGATTGCTGGTGACATTATATTTAATATCAAGCCCAACATTTCTTGCTAACTCGTTTTCGAGATAATAGGCGGTTCTGGTATCGTTTAACGTAGGTATCTGTTCAAGTCCACCGATAACGTAAGGCGTAAAGTAAACTGGTTTTTGACTGTAAACCTGATTTAAAACGATAGGATGTGCTCGCGAGGGTGTATCAATCCCACGCTCCGGTGACAGATCCGGGAAGACCACCCGCTCGTTTTTTCGAGCAATATTTCGATAAGCGATTAATCCCATGGTCACTCTACCCGCTTCATCCTGAAAACTCAGACTAGAAAATGGGATACGCATTTCAACAAACCAACCTTTTTCATTCTGAACCGTGGCGATATCCCAATAAGTATCCCAATTCTTGTTATCAGATTTGCCGTCATTAAAGATGGATTCATCACCGCGAATACCGGCTGGTGTCGTCCAAAATGACAGCGCACTTTTCTTGTCGTTAAAGGTATCAAGAATGATTCCAAATTTATCATCCTTGCTCGATCTATCTCGATAGAGCGAGTTCACACGAATCCCAGAGGGGTCCATATCATAACACCGCGCCGAGCAGTAAAGATAATCCTTATCATAAGCAATTCGGATCTCAGTTCTCTCGGTAGGTTCACCTTGATAAATGGGTTTGTACATGATCATAGGGAGGGGTTCAACCCTCTGCCATCCCGGTTCATCGCTCAGACCATCAATTTGGATAGGCTCTGTCAAGTAGGTTAATAAGAGCGGTTCTTGGGCGTTCGTAGCATTCACAGAAAAAGCAAGGATTAAGATCACACATGCTATAGTAGACTTTGATAGGGTTATCATTTTTCCTTCAGTGTATTGAGATACATCCCATATGAAGTAGATGAGCATTTAATGAATGCTTATTCGATGGTATGTTCAGTTTTAGGCTTGTCTGGTATAGAAAACCTATATTTTGAAGTACTACCGTTTATTTCGATGTCAAGTGCAAGGGTCAACTGCCCAACCACCGCCCAACCGACCAACGAATTGCTCAAGTTGGGCGATCCGCTCCGCAGAGGCATCAGACTGTTTATCAGCGGGTTCAAAGAGGGACACCGCATTTTCAAGAAGCTGTCTCTTCCACTTTGAGAGTTGATCTTCGCTGAGGTTATAGGGTTTCCGACACACTTCCACTTGGGAACTTTCACCGCTAAGTACCTCAAGAACAACTTCGACTTTAAACTCGGGGGTGAAGGTTCTTCGTTTTCGTCTCGCCATCGGATACTCCTTTCAAGTAGATGGATATTATATCACAATCTTGTCTTAGAGAGTGGCCCGAATTTCCGGGGGCAGTACATTTTACGCTTTATCCAATTCCACGTTCGTGACATGTTCAATGCCCGATAGCTCAGTAAAAAAAACAATCCATTCCTCTGGGTTCACCAATTTAACCCGAAATGTAAGTTCGACTACTTTCGATTTTTTGATTCGTTTTTCAAGTAAACTTTCGCAAATCAAGTGCTTGTCGAAAACAGAACGATAAAAGGTTTCAGAGTTCCGGTCAGGTGGCAGGCAAAATTTAAGATTGAATTCGTTATTATTCCCAAAATGTTGATGCCAATGGTAGATGCCGAGAATAATGATACCGATGAGAGAAGTTGCCAAAATTGCGACAGATAAATTACCCGCCCCAACTGCCATACCGACCACCAACGCGTAGCAGACAAAACCAATATCACGCGGGTCTTGGACTGTCGTACGAAACCGAATGATAGACAACGCACCGACTAAACTAAACGCCCGTGCAATACTATCACCTATAATCACCATCACTACTGAAATCAGCATACATAGAATGATAAGTGTGTCAGTAAATGATTTTTGTGGAACTTTGGTATGTGTCCACTGATAGACATTAACAATAAAAACACCCAGTGCAAACGTGCATAACAATCTAAGCCCATAAATGCCGAGTGTTACAAGTAATGGCAGGGTTAAAAAGCCAAATAATATGTTCATTCCCAGATCTACTTACAGCAGATTTTATAATTATTAACGTGAGTTCGATATAAATACCGAACTGAAAAAAGTGTACTGCCATCGGAAATTAGGGCCACCCCCTAAACCAAAATTGTGCTATAATGACAATCTAAGTGAAAGGAGTATCCCATGACCAAACGAAGAAGATTCACCGCCGATTTTAAAGCGAAAGTTATTCTTGAGGTACTTAGCGGTGAAAGTTCCCAAGTGGAAGTGTGTCGGAAACCCTATAACCTCAGCGAAGATCAACTCTCAAAGCAGAAACTGCAGTTCGTTGAAAATGCAGCGTCTCTCTTTGAATCAAGTGATAAGGCATCTGAGGACGCTGCGGAACGCATTGCACACCTTTAGCAGCTCGTTGGGAGGTTGACTGTAGCATTAGACATAGAAAAAAGCCTCAACCTGGTTGAACTGACCTTGCCTGAGCAGCGAAACCTCATTGAGGCATTGCGGGACGATTATTCAATTCGAGAGATTTGTAAGACACTGGGTTTCAACCGAAGTCTTCTCTATTATCACCCGAAAAGCGACCCTCCTCAAAGGTGCTTGAAGAGAAAATAGAGCAGTTATGTGGGCGTTATCCGACATACGGGTATAGGCGTATCACACAGTTGTTGGCGAATGAGGGATACACCATTGGGTATCGCCGCGTCGCCCGATTGATGAAAAAAAGAATCTCTCGGTTTCGGTCAAACGGATTGCTTGTCAAACCATGAGATGGCTTGACGGTCTACAGCCTTGGGTGAATCGCCTCAAGGTATCCGTTGAGGTCTGTCGATGCGATCAGGTGCCGAATTTCAGCGAAAAACTTGTCTTAACTTTACGAAATTTTGGCACTAATTAGCGTTGGCACTTCACTTTTTTTTTAGTGAACCTACGTTAACAAAACGGTGATCGCAAATCTCCAGGATAAAAGCGAAAACAACATGCTACCATCTACGCGTAAAATTCATTCTACCGGTAAGTCCGGTTTCACCTTCCTCTTTTTTCGTCTCATACCCGACATATATGCCGAGTGTGTTATTCTCACCATAACCGAGGTTCAAACGTCCACCGAAATTCATTGCCCACAGCCCGCCACCATCGCCAAGTCCCAGCACTGTTTCAAACTGTGGACCCACCGCGACCGTTTCGTTTAAGGCATACGTAAGGTAAGTTCGATTGTAGACTTCATTAAGACTTTCACTATCAAATATGGTCTTGACCGTGCTGATTGTCCAGTGGAAACCGAAGATTTTACCAGCTGGTAAGATAGCAAAGATTTGCGGGTATAAGGCATAGGGACCGTCTGGACTGGTATACTCGAACCCAACGCCGAGCATCGGTGTTAGCAGCAGTGCCATGCTATCATTCGCGATAACGGGAAATGAAATGCCCATATCAAACTCGCCCAAATGATCGTTCACATAGATATTAGAATCAAATGAAATACCACCGCTAAGTGGATGACTTGCACCAACTAAAAAATAGGTGCCTAAACTATCGACATCAATCTGAAACCATCCCGTAATCTTTGGTTTTTCTTCCATCGGTTTCTCTTCTGCCGCTTCACCTTCCATTTCATGCGCATCGGCGAAGGCAGTAGAAAAACTAACAAAAGACATCATACAAATCATTAAGATAACAACTAATTTAAAGAGGTTGTTGAAAATCTGTCGAGGACATGCAAGAAGGTTATTCATGCGAATCTCCTTGTTAATGGTTGTCGGTTATCGGTTATCAGTTTTGCATCAACTCGTGCTTTAACACTTATAACGGAGGCGAGTTGATAGTTAAGGTTAAGAGATAGGCTGTTAAACCAGCGTTCGTTTTAACTGAAGGCTGACCATTATTTTTTAATCAGCTTGCTCAATTTGTTCCATAAGGCGTTCCAGTTTACTCGGATCTTTGATACCTTTCGATGCCTCAACACCGGAACAGAGATCAATACCTTGCGGACGGATTGTTTCAATAGCAGCTTTGACATTCTCGGGACGGATTCCGCCTGCAAAGAATACAGGTAATGGACTGTCTGTGATAAGCTCGGCGGCAACATTCCAATCACAGGTTTTTCCTGTGCCACCGTATCTCGGTTTCTCAAGACTCATATCCACGCTATCAAACAAGAGAAAATCCGCACCGGCATCACGATATGCTTTCATCTCGTCTTGGACTGCAGGCACATCCACATTTTCAGGACTTCCGGCAGGTAGGTAGACCGATTTCCAGAGCTGACACGCCACGGTGCGTTTCAGTTCTTCAACCTGTTGTGGGGATTCTTGCCCAAGAAGCTGCACTGCAAACGGATGAGTTTGCGACGCTACTTTTTCGATGTCGGATGTCGTGCGATTGTATAGTAGAATTACGGTGGGAATGGGGCTTGCACTCGCAATTTCGGACGCTTCAGCGGTAGAACGGGTCCGTTCAGATACGGCAACATCAACTAACACACCGATGTAATCCGCACCGGCATCAGCAGCAAGCTGCGCATCATGGATAGAGGTAATGCCACAGATTTTAACACTGCAGCGGGATTCTTTGTGCATTTTTTAGTTATACCTTGCGGTTCAATAACGTGGTCTGAGTTTTACTCTTCAAAGACAGTTTGTCGGTCGGCATCCGAATAACAAATAATCATGGTTACAGGTTGCCAACCAGTGTTGACAGCGTTATGTTTGACATTGCGCGGAATACGCAACATCATTCCTGGTCTGAGTGGGATAACCTCATCTCCGAGTTTGTGGTCGCATTCACCGGAGAGGACATAGATAAGTTCTTCACAGTTAGGGTGGTAGTGGGTAGGATTGCCTTCACCGGCGTTAATGTAGACGACTCCGAATGTCATTTCAGCCTCTGGGTCAATCTGATCGTTACAGAGCCATTTAATCGCGCCCCACGGAAATTCAAGAGCACCGGCATCGTTACTATTGGTTACTGTTACTTCCATAGTTGTTTCCTTTCTATTTTCCGAATTCAATCATACTTGAAAACAAGTCAAACATTGTGCTGCATACGCCTGCAATCCCATGGTAGGTTCTTCGTATAAATAGCCAACAGGAGCAGAAATAGCCCGGACACTGCGAACTTGTATATCAAGTGCCCGATGCGTATGCCCGAAGAGGGCATGTGTGACAAGTGGCTCCTGCAAACACTGTGTCCCGAGACGTTTGCTACCCATAAACGCACGAAAGAAATCCCACGGTAATTCGCCGCGGTATTGGATACACTCTCGAAACGGGACGTGATGTGTGACGACAATGATACGTGATACATTGTCCCGAATAGTAGCGATTTGCGTCTCAAGCTCCGCTTCAAAACGCCGAGCAACAGCGCGATCAGTGTCTGCCCACTTGGCGTATCGCTTATCGTTCCAAACCGCCCCCATCAATTCTTTTTCGGCATACTGCGCGTCGGAGAAGTCATAACCTTCCGGTGCGAAACTATAATCGTACCAACCGATAGTCCCGCAGAAACCGATCTTCTCCTTGACGAACGGAACATCCATGAGTGGATGAAAATCGCACTCACGGCAGAGTTCTGAAATGATACTGCATTTCTGTTCGCTTGTGACATCGGGTGTTTCAATTGCCCAGATGTCGTGGTTGCCCGGAACAAATAATTTCTCACACGCCAGATCTGCGAGTTGAAAGGCATTGAGCGTTTCAGAAAGTTGGACTAAGTGCCGTGCGAGATCGCCAGCCATCACTAAAACGTCAAGCTCTGCTGCCTTCACAACATCGATAAGATGTGGTACGAGCTGCTTGTTTAAGGACGTAACATCTGTGTGCAGGTCTGAAATGAGTCCAACTTTCATTCAACTACTTACATCGATCCATTGTCCAAGCTTTTGAAAACCTCGTCTAAAAAGATGCGTATCCCACTATCATCATCTTGCTGATACTGTTGGCGTTGACGCTCCAATGCTTGGATCGAAGGCATATCGCCAATTTTGGCAATAGCATCAACAAGCGTGAGTTGAATAGCGGGTTCATTGTTACGTTCCAGTGCATTAATCAACCGATCTCGCGCCTTTGCTCCGCCGATGCCGCCGAGTGCTGAAGCAGCGATATCCTTCGTGCTTGCATTCCCTTTTTCAAACGCGGCGATGAGCGCGTCAACAGCGGGCTGACCAATCTGGCTGAGTGCCAACCCCGCTTGGAAGCGAATACCGGGTATTTCTGCAGGGTTTTCAAGAACAGCGATGAGAGCATCAATAGCAGAAACAGGCTTAAGAATTCCGAGTATCGAGAGGCATGCGCGTCTAATTTCCTGTTCCGGTTCCACCGAAATCTGGATATACTCCTGAGCAAGTTCAGCAAGTTGTCCCTCGTTAATCTTCTGATAGAGCCTCTCGGATCTGTGTCTGAATTGCGTCCCGAAGGGGGCTTTGAGCGTAGCAGTATTCTCGATTCTGTCTACAGTAAGCAAACCGAGAATCGCAGCGGACTCCAACTGCTGGGGTTGAAGGCTATCGGTTGGAAGCTGATCTATATTGGCACTCTGGAACTGCTGGAAAAGCTCGTTTAGGACGCTCAATTCCACAAGGCGTTGAAGACTACTAATTGACGCTTTTCGGAGTGAGAACTCCGGGCTACTCTTGAAGAGGTCCACGAGTGGCTCAATTGCCCGGATATCGCCTAAATCGCCAAGTGCGGTCACTGCGGCAATTTTCACGCCTATCAATTCAGAGGTTCGGAAGGTAACCTGCTTTTCAGAGAGTTTTCCGAGTACCTTCTTGTAGTCATCAATGCTGTAAATTTTGCGCTCATCAACAATCTTCTCAACAATATCCCCTACCTGAATATCAGTATTTGCCGCGGGGGTGCCGTGCTGAATCTGTTTGACGCGCACGGTGCCGTTTCCTTCAACACTCAGTCCTACTTTATCCCCCTGTCTTCGGAGAGCAATACGGAGCGGGGGCTTGTCTTTCAAATAGAGAATAAGGTTATTATCCTCATCAAGTGCCTTCTTCATCGCGCTTTTAAAGTCCCCGGTATTTCGGACAGGATACTCAGCAATGACATAAGAGATGAGTTCGCCTGTCTCAAGTTGCGCTTTATGTGCCGGTCCATTGGGTGTGGTATTTAAAACGACGACACCGCTTGTCGACCAGCGGTTTTTGAGGTCGCTGTCCAATTGCTGTACCTGCATCTTCAGGCGGTCATCGTGATACTGATTGTCACATCCAAGCCCGAGTATCAGTACAAAAAGCAGCACAATAGAGCCGTAACAGTGGGGTCTGCTAAACCGCGTTATTTTTTGTAGCATACAGAATCCTTTCCATCTAACAACAAGTTTCGGCTTGTAAGCAGCGCGAACGGATCGCAGTTCAATTAAGAGGAATGACGACCTCTCGACTGCTCTGTTCCTTCAAAGCATCTAAAAGGGGTTCCACAACTTTTTCGTCACCGAGTATAGCCAAAGCGCGGATAGCATCAACGCGCAGCGATGAACCCTTGTTCTGTACAATCTTGACTAACTCGGGAACAGCAGCACCCCCAATTTTTCCGAGTGCTTCCACAGCGAGTTGCCGAACCTCAGGTTCTTCCCGGTCCCGCTTCCATTTCGCAGAACCGGACTCAATCAGTGCAGCGAGTGCTGGAATAGCCTCTTCGCTTCCAGCTTCTCCGAGTGCCTTGACAACATTCAAACGGGTTTCCATTCTCCCATGATCCAAAAGTTTCACCAAAATAGGAACAACTGTTCCCGGGTCATCCTTACCGAGGTGCCCCAAAACCCAATGTGCATTATGTCTATCACGATTGTCTTTGGACTTAATCGCCTTTTGGAGTTGGTTGAGGAGCCGTTTTCGGTCGCCTTTCTTATAGATCTGTTTTAGGGCATCAAGCGCAGCATTTTGGACATCCAGATCGTCATCGCGGAGTGTCTCAAAAACGAGTCTTTCAAGATATTTACCCTGTTCTGCTTGATACGCAAGGAACATTTGCTCACCTCGCGCAGCAATTGATGCTTCCTGCCAATCCGTGGTGTCAGGTTCGTAGAATTCTTGGGAGTTGTAAAACCCGAGCAGATAGTGTGCCTCGGCATTATCAGTCGGTTGCTGGAGTGCGAGTTTAAATTCTCGGACAGCGCGTTCCTCTTTACGTCGCTTATCCGATTTAATTAATTCTTTTCCCTTCGCGAGGTTCTCGTTCTGGGTGCCGCACCCCACAGCAAAGAGGACAAGTGTAAGAACAAGCCAGATTTTTTGCATAGTTCATTCTCCTACGCGTTCATGTATGGTGGGAACGAACCGCTTCACAGAAGCATTGTTGGGACGATTCACTCCCATACCCAATTAAATTGAACAGTACCTACGTGCCGTTAGGTACCAAGGAGTTCCTGCTGTTCTGCGCCTGTCTCAGCAGATTCATTCTCCTCTGCGTTTGCCTCTTCTACTTCTTCCGCTTCCTCTTCTTCAGAATCACCAAGTGCTTTCTGGAGGATAACAAGCGGTTTTTCAGAAAATCCCCAGTCTTTATATCGCTGGATGACATTCGTTTCTGAGGACGGAAGTTCAATTTCAAGGGTTTTCGCACCATCTCCAGCAGCGGTATCTTCAGCGGCTTTCATAAGATGATCTGCTACGCCTAACTGCCGGAAGGGACCGGACACTGCGAGGTTTCCGACCTCTGCAATGTCGGGATCGCTGGCGTTCCGCCTCACAGTAATCTGTCCAATCGGGTATCCACTGGCTTCCGCAACGAGTCGGTGTATTCCGTTATCTGCTTCCAAGTCGGCTTGCAGCTCTTTTGTAACCTCTGTTTTGGTTTTTTCAGGGAAACAATACGCGTGTAAATGTGCCGCATCATCTTCTTCAGCCGGGCGTACCTTGAGGGCACCGGCTAAGTCAAAGTCTTGGTTTGCCATATATGGTTCTCCTTTATTTTTTTACCTTACTTAGGGGGTGCTGGTATCTTCGCACACTGAATGGCAATGCGTCTGGATAGCCAGTATGTACACCCATTTATTACACGATTGTAATATAATTTATTTCACATTACAAGCAATTTTCAGAGCGTTACGATCTGAAAGCAATTCACTAAGAAAGTGAGGTTCAATCCTCTGCTTCAGCACCATCGGAATTCTCAAGTGCAACAGGCGGTGGTTGTTCAATATCCACAATATTTTCTTCTGTTGTTCCATCAAGTTCCTCTTGCGCAATGCGTAATTGCCGTTCCGCATCCACAACGTCCCTGTTAATCTTTGCAATACATCGGTTAAGTTTATCAACAAGAGTCATGTGGCCAGTCATAGCACGGCGAATCTGACGGAGTTGATCAATGACGAGTCGAAAGGCACGGACGAAATCACCGGCATCTAAACGGGCATATTTTTCAAGCGTATCAAAGTCACAACCACGACTCCAGGCGAGCATCGCCGTACAAAGTCGAAGTTCTAACATAGGCGTGCCTTCTGTTACATTGTGCTGACCCTCTAAATACTGGATTAATGAAATTTCGGAACTCACCTCAGAGAGGATATCCAACAAGTGCTCCTCCTTGAGGGGTTTAAAATATCCATCTTTACGCGGCTCGGAGACAATCGCCACCATGAGACAGTTAATTTCGTCCTCCGTGAGCCGTTCAAAAAAACCGCTGAATAGGAGTTGGGTCAACGGGAGCTCATATCCATAGATATGGGCAGCAGTACTCCCGCGTGGTAGAAGCGTTTGTTCTTCAATGTAGCCGAGTCCTTCAAGCACCTTAAGACGGGCTGCTATCTGCCGCCTTGGATTATTCTCAATTCGTGTCGTCCTTTTTTTCAGTTTCTGAATTTGCTCTTCCGCTTTGCGAATGGCTTGGTATCTTCCAGTGCATGTGTGTAAATGTTCACATCCGTGACAAAGACTCTGCTCGGCCTCCCTTTGAAGAAGTATAATCTTTTTGTGAATAGCATTCAATCTTTTAACGCGTTCTTTTTGCTTCTTCTTCTTGCGTGTTTCTGATTTGACCTGCTCTTTCTCTACATGGAAACGCTGAATACTTTTTTCACGATTTCGCTTATCACGATAATGCTTCTGGATTTGTTGGGGCCCATCAACACCCTCATGAATACATTCAGGTTTAGGTAGTGTGCGAAGTTCCTCCGTTTTCGCCTCAATTTGATTATTGAGGTTAGCAACGCGCGTGCGGTTTTGATGATTATTTAGGCTCATCGTGTATACATCGTAAATGTCATCACCATATTTTTGATAAAGATTGAGAATACTCGAATAGGAAAGATTAAACTGGCTCTCTATAGGTTCTATCTTCTCAGAAATAACACTGCGAACCTCGCTTGAATCGACATACGCGGGTTCAATTTGGGCATAGACATAGCCGATGGTGTCAATACCACGCCTGCCCGCGCGTCCAGCCATCTGGTGATATTCGCGTGTCTTGAGGTATCGAAATCCGAAGCCATCAAATTTTTCGAGGCTGTCAAAGACCACTGAGCAGGCTGGCATATTAATACCGACAGCGAAAGTTTCCGTGGTAAAAAGGAGTTGAATCAATCCAGAAGTAAATAATCTTTCAACAACCTCTTTAAGTGTCGGTAGCATGCCAGCGTGATGATAGGCAATCCCGCAGCTAACTAACCTACGAAATTCAGTAATCTTCTTTTCTTCAACAATGTCAAATTGGTGACACAGTTCATCAAACTGCCTCAAAATCTGTGTTTTTTGTTTTTTATCAAGCAACTGTAGCTGCGATCCGTATACCAATGACGTAGCATTCTCTTCACAACCTTTGCGGCTAAAACAGAAATACAAGCAAGGTAACTGCTTTTTTCGACGAAGATGCGGAATAAGTCTTGTCTCTGTAAAATCAGGCGGAAGTGCTTGGGTCTCCTTATTATTAGGCGGATCGAATTTTCGTTTACGCGCATCGCGTTTCGATATATTACGAAGGGCAGCGATATGCGCCGCACTACCCACACCGTAATCTTTAAAATAGAGGTGATGCTCCAACGGGACGGGACGTTTTAATTCCTCGACGATCTCAATGTCAATATCCCGTACGCTCTGCATCCACTCTGCGAATGGATTAATGTTCGGGATCGTGGCACTCAAACAAACAAACTTGATATGCTGAGGTGCGAAGATGAGACTCTCTTCCCACACCGTGCCGCGCTCAATATCGTTGATATAATGGATTTCGTCAAAGATAACGTAAGAGACATCTTGTAGCTTTTCGATGTTGTCAAAGATGGTATTCCTAAAAATCTCCGTCGTCATCAACAGGACTTGGGCATACGGATTGAGTACGACATCGCCCGTAACAATACCAATCTTGTCCCCGTATTCGGCATAAAAGTCCCTATATTTTTGGTTACTTAAGGCTTTGATCGGTGCGGTATAGATAACGCGACGGTCTTCTTGAATGCACTTTTCAACAGCGTACTCAGCGATGACAGTTTTACCCGCACCTGTTGGTGCGGTGACAATTACCGAGGTATCCCGGTTAATCGCCGCTATCGCTTCCTCCTGAAACGGATCCAGTTTTAAGCCCTTGTAAAGCATTCAACTCCCCCTTGCACTCGAATCTCCTTCGCGTAACCTATCGTCATCTGAGGCATAATGTTAGAAATAATTGTAATAGATGCGTTGTTTTTTGTCAAGTGATTTTTTCAAGGAGCCCTCGTAGTCAATGTTTATTATGACCTTTGCGCGCCGTTTAAACTTGACATCTGTACGATTTACATGTTACTATGATATAAGAGTATCCAACCACGTTCCATACCAAAGTTAGGGGTGAGAACTTATGCAAGAAGTTAAAAAGACACAAAACCAGTACCGACATATCCAGATAAAATACATCGTGGGTATCCTGATATGCGTTTTGCTGTGTGGCGTTATCGCATGGGCACAAAAGAATGGCAGTGAAAACAAACAGGAGCAAACTCTCAAAGACCTCGGTGTAACAGAAGCACAGCAAACACAACTGAAAGCACTATGGGACCTGAAACGGCAAAAGTATATTCAAGCAGTTGATAACTTGAAAACCCTAAATCGATTCGCAAAGGATTCACTTGCTGAAGACGCGGAGATCCAAGAAACTTTGGACAAATTTCGAGCGAAACGGAAGGAAATGCAGGAACAAATTGATGGGATTGAGGAAGGGTTAATTCAGACTTTGCCGACACAAGCACAACTCCATCTAACACTTTTAGGTGTGCTGGATAACGGCATCCCCCGCAGAACAATGAAGGCGCAAAGTGAAAAAAAGAAGAAAGACGAAACCGCTACGCCGTCTTCGGAGCAGTAGAGAAAATAAAAAGGTGGAGGATACCAGACTTGAACTGGTGACCTCTTGCATGCCATGCAAGCGCTCTCCCAGCTGAGCTAATCCCCCACGCAAAGATTGTCTTAATTATACACTATATTTTTAGGGAATGCAAGAAAAATTTACTTTTTTTGGAAAAATGACAAAAAAATCGCAAACAGACCCATTTTTCTCCTTCGCGAACCTTGATACTGGCGAAACACAACTCGCAACAGGTGCTCTGCTTATTGCGCAAAGCGAGTATTGTGAACTTAATATTGAGAGCTACCTCGACCAACTGGACGAGATGGCAGAGGTCATCCGAGAACGGATTCAAAAGTTAACGCTGCCCGAGCAACACGTCGCTGAACTGAACCGTTACTTCTTTGAAGAAGAAGGGTTCACAGGAAATACCGATAACTATTACGCCTTAGGTAACAATTTTCTGAACTTTGTCATCGACAAAAAGACAGGTATTCCGATTACGCTGGGAGTTGTCTATATCGAAGTGGGTAGGCGCGCGGGTTTGCCGCTCGTCGGTGTCAATTTCCCAGGGCATTTCCTTGTGAAATACCAGTCTGAACATTTGGATATTCTGCTTGACGTGTTTGAAAATGGGGCATTCATGACCGAGGATACGCTTCGGGCAAAACTTCAAGCAAATTTCGACGAAGTGGTGGTATTAGAACCGAATATGTTAGCCGAAGCAACAGACAAGGAAATTTTAGCACGCATTCTGCGGAACCTAACGCGTGCCTATACACTCCTTGAGAACTATGACAAAGCACTGATCGCGACCGAACGTATCACTTGGTTGCTGCCGAACGTCGCAGCCGATTATCGCCTGCTCGGTTATCTATACTATAAAAATCACGCATATAGTGAGGGTATCACTGCCTTTGAGAAGTACCTTCAACTTGCAGAAACACCACCGGATGCCACAGCAGTGGAACGTAACATACAACATCTCGAAAAACTGCTCTCGTGTCTGAATTAAGATTAGGACGACACACGCATTATCGCCCACAAAAAAATAGATATTCCCAAAAATACGACGCTTTTTTCGGACATTATACACTGCGTCCGGATATTTAATTAGCGGATGCCCGCTGTGAGGCAAATTCCTGCTTCCAAGTCCGTGGCAGTCCGCAAGATGGATAGAGGCAAACACTGTATTTGAATTTCAGCCGTCTTTAGAAAAATCTCAACCCAAATTAACAACGGAGGAGATAATCATGAAGGACCTGAAACACTATTGCACCTGGATGTGCTCGGTGCTGCTTCTGCTCAACGTATCAATACCGGTGTTCGGACAGGCGGAAAAGGCAGATACCCTTGTTGGACACTGGACATTTGAGAAAGGCGTTGAACTGGAAGATCTTATGGGTAACTTTGCCGACATTACACTCATGGGTGCTGAGATCAAGGAGGGGCAATTGAATGTCGATCTTGGTAAGTGGGCAATCGCCAGTGGGTATGACGGTCCCGACATCGGAGAAAAGACGTTGGTGTCGTGGGCGATCATGGATGACCTTGATGTTCAGAAAGGCTCGATATTGACGATTGACCGCCTCTCTGATCCGACATTTGACGCGATTGTTTTTGGAGAACGCCAGCATCATCGTTGGATGGCAGGTAGCGGATGGTTTCACCGCACCAAGGACCCAGAGCCTGGGTTTGAGGAAAAGAAAGCGGGTGAGTTGATTATGATGGCGATCTCGTATGAAGATGATGGTGGAACGGCGCGCGTGAGAATATATCGTAACGGGAACGAAATTGGCGACTATACATTCGGTCAGTTTGTCACTTTTGATAATAACGATGCCGAGGCGATTTGGGGCAAGCGGCACGGTGGTTTGGGCGGCGGTCCCGGTGATCTTGACGCTCACATCGAAGATTCACGCATCTATGCTTCTGTGCTCAGTCAGGCAGAGATTAAAAAATTGCTGCCAAACACGCTTGATGTGGAGGCATCCGGTAAACTCGCCACGACTTGGGCAAGGGTAAAAATGAAGTAGATGTTTGGAACGCTCGTTTTTGTATTAGATCCCCGAAGGCTTTTCAAGCCTTCGGGACTTTCATGAGAGAAATTACGCTTTATAATTCCAGAGGTTAGGGAACACGAAAATCAAAGGATGAAAATTTTAGGTATTGACACCTCAACTCCTATCGGTAGTGTCGCCTTAATAGACGGTGAAAACTTAGTTGCTGAGCATACGCTCAATATTGTCCAAGCACACTCCTCCAGACTCATGCCCGCTGTTGATAGCGTCCTGAAGTGGGGCAATATCACGGCAGACGCTTTAGATGGATGTGCTGTTGGTATTGGACCTGGATCGTTTACCGGTATCCGGATCGGTGTCGCGACGATCAAATCCCTCTGCTACGCTCTCGATAAACCGATTGTGGGGATCTCAACTCTGGAAGCAATCGCCTATAATCTCCGATGGACAAACGGTGTTATCTGTCCACTTCTCGATGCTCGACGAAGTGAAATCTACGGTGCGATTTTTGATGGAAGGACTGAGTGGCAGCGTCTCAGCGAAGACCTTTGCCTATCAATTGATGGTTTTCTGGATCAACTCGACACACACGCGCCTCCAAATGCTCCTATCAACTTCGTTGGTGATGGACTTGCAACTTACGGAGACGCAGTCCGAGAAAGGCTTGGTGAGAGAGTCCACTTTGTAGACGCTATTTTCAATGTTCCGCGCGGCGCGACTATTGCCCACCTTGGGGCACAACACCTGAAGAATGGCGATATTGATGACTACTGGACCTTAGTACCGAACTACGTTAGAGTCGGATTATATTGACCAAAAACGCTGAAGGAGACTTCTTATGCTATTTTTACGCTTTCATAGGTCCTTACTCATGCCACTTCTTACCACGATGTTCTTTGTAGGCGTTACTGGAGCAGCACACGCTTTGGAAGTCGGGGACCGCGTGTTTGACTCTGAACTTGCAACGGAGGTTAAATACGCCAAGAATTATCACGGAAAAAGGAATCTAATCGTTATGTTCCTCGTCAATGCTGATCGGGAGTTAATCTCACAACCCACGACCAGAGTACTCAGGCAAAAATACGACGCAGTAATGCTGGTGCGAAAAATCCCCGCGAACGCAGAAGATACAATAATCATTATCGATAAATCAGGTTACGTTCAGTGGACATATTATGGGCATGAAATAAAAAGCACAACACGGGAAGATCGGAATAGAGAACTCGCCAAGCTTAAACGGAACACACCCTTACCTATCGGTTCGGTAGCACCGGATTTTAACCTCACTGAAGCGGATGGAAAAACAGAGTTCAGACTTTCCGACTATCATGGAAAAAAGAACGTGCTTGTCAGTCTACTGCTTCAAACCTACTGACCGGTCTGTGCCAATTACACGGCGCAGTTCGCGACCGATCGAAAACTATTTGATGAAAAATACGATACTGTTGTTGTAACGATTAAACCGGAACCCCTCTCAGTCATATCGAAATTTAAGGACCCCAAAACAATGAAGATTCCACTGCTCGCCGACCCTGGTTCTTCTGTTCATGAAGCTTACGGCATCGTTAAACCTTATCACTTCCACCGGCAGAATATGTACCTACCTGCGACGTTCTTAGTCGATAAAGGAGGTAACCTGAAATGGCTATATATCGGTAATCGAAATTCGGATCGTCCCGCTCGGGAACTGATCCTTGAACAACTCTCTCAGCTTCAACATAGATGAACCGTATCTTTAAAAACACGTCCAGCCTTTTTAGCGCGCACCTTATCGGCCGCCTCGGCTCACTCATGATAACGGTCTGGCTCATGCCGCGTTACTTCTCAGAAAGTGAGTTTGGCGGTTATTTTGTTGCAATCGCGCTTACTAATCTGGTGGCAAGCCTGACAGAACTTGGTATACAAAACCCGCTCATCCGAGAGATGACGTTGCATCTGCAACAGACTCGACACTACCTCGGCAACGCACTTATCGTGCGCTGTATCCTTTCTATTATCGCTTATGGCATCATGATTGTCAGCGGTATATCGCTCTACACCCCGATAATCGTGGAGATGATAGTTCTCTTAGGTCTCGCAGAGATTGTGAATTCTTTAGCGCAATTATACAGATGCGTCTTTCGTGCACACGAGGAGATGAAATATGAAGCCTTGACCGTAATAGCCGAGCGCACCGGATTTCTCTTAATCGGTGGAGGGGCGATTCTGTTCGACTATGGACTGGTGGCTGTCTGTCAAGCAACGTTGATAGCGAGTTGTATTAACCTGATTTTAAGCGTTGGATTTACCCGTTTCCGATTTACGCCACTCCGGTTCAAACCGAGTCAAGAGACAGTAAAGGTGCTGATGCAGCAGGCATTGCCGTTTGCGATTGGCAACCTCTTCCATCTGCTCTATTTTCGCGTCGATGCGATTCTGCTGTCAAAACTGAGTCCAGACGGGGTAGATGCCAATGCGTGGTACGGCTTAGCGTATACGATTGCCACCGCCTTCACAATTTTGCCGGGAGCGTTCATGATGGGTGCGATGTTTCCTGTCCTGTCTCGTGCGTGGGAAAGAGAAAAAGGGAGATTTCCGGGGGCGTACACATTCGGTATGCGATGGATGGTACTGAGTGGACTGCCGCTCGCGGTTGGGCTTTCGATACTATCTCCCGAAATCACGGCAGTGTTACTTCCGCGGACCTATACACCGGACGAACTCAATAAAGTATCGAAAGCACTTCAATGGCTCAGTTGGGCAGGCGGACTCATCTTTGTAACGACAGCAGTGTTGTCGGTACTTCGGGCAACAGACAAACGCCGCGCCTTCTCAGTTCTCATGGGAGCAACCGCACTCCTGAATATCTGTCTGAATCTATATCTGATTCCGCATTCCAGCCACGTCGGGGCAGCAATAGCAATGGTTATAAGTGAGGCATTTCTACTCATCTTTGGAATCGGCTACATCTCAAGAAACATTGTCAAGTTCCGAGAAACACCTCTTATATTCCACACTCTTTTGAAAGCAGGAGTCCTCTCCGGTATGATGGGCATCGGCTTGACGCTATTGAAGGGATCTCTTTCTATTTGGGTGTTGATCCCGTTGGCAGTGCTGTTTTACGGAGGCGGAATTACTATTTTAGGTGAATTCCGAGCGAGACTTCGGTTTGATTAATCGTCCTATTTCACTATCACCACTTGTTGTGTCGTAGCAAATCTCCTGCAATGAATCGTATAATTTAAGGATACCACGAAAACACATCAACTACTAATTTTGCCAAGAGCCGAAATAGCGGCATTGGTTTTTAGTTACCTATTTTAGCCCCTACATAAAGATACATCCCTCAAGAATATAACTCGCGCAGTACCTCAAAATAGTTCGGGAACGTCTTGCTGACGCACTCTGGATCATTAATCTGAATTCCGCGTGTTTTTAAGCCGACGAGTGAGAACGCCATCGCCATTCGATGGTCTTGGTATGTATCAATCGCAGTAGGGGTAATAGAGGCAGGTGAAATTTCGAGTCCGTCTCGGTGTTCAACGATAGACGCGCCTAATTTCCGCAGTTCCGTCACCATCGCATGAATTCGATCAGTCTCTTGCCAGCGTGTGTGTTCAATATTGCGGATAGTTACTTTACTATCAGCGAACGGAGCAATCGCTGCGAGGGTCAAGGAAGTATCTGAAATTGCCCTCATATCCACATCAATTCCTTTTAACTGGCGCGGTCCGGTGACAGTGATGCCAACGTCAGAAACCGCGATCTGACATCCCATCTGCTCCAAGACATGTACAAATTCAACATCACCTTGTGCAGAATCCAAGTGCAGGTGTTGGACAGTAACACGTCCACCGGTGAGTGCGGCGGCAGCGAAGAAGTAAGAAGCATTAGAAGCATCAGGCTCAATGTTGTAGACCCGCGGCTGATACTGCTGTCCGCTTTCAATTTGAAAGTACTTATAGCCTTCGTTGATAACCTGTACACCAAACGCCTCCATGACTGACAGCGTAATGTCAATATAGGGCATTTCGCGGGCACCGACGATCTCAATCTCCATGTCGTTTTTGGCACACGGCGCGATGAGGAGCAACGCAGTTAAGAATTGACTGCTCTTACTGACATCAAGTCGAGTTTTTCCACCCGTAAGTCCATTTGCTTCGACGATAACAGGAAGATGTCCGTTCTCAAATTGTGAGCGCGCCGAAACCCCAATTTGCCGGAGCGCGTCCAGTAAGTCAGAAATAGGACGACCGTGTCGCATCGGTTCATCACCATCAATGACGAATTTCCCCTGACCTAACGAAACGTAAGCGGTAAGAGAACGTGATGTTGTGCCTGAGTTCCCGATATAGAGTTCAGCACTCGAAACCGGAATATCGCCACCATTCCCATGGACATCGAACGTTGCTCTCTTCTCATCAGCCTCAATCTCAACACCGAGTTTCCGCAAGGCATTGCACATATAACGCGTATCATCGCTGAAGAGGGCACCGGTCACCGTTGAAGCACCGCGTGCCATTGCAGCAACTAACAGTGCCCGATTCGTATAACTTTTGGAACCGGGTACCTCTATCGTAGCATCGAGCGGCTTACGAAGGGGTTGTATTTCAATCATTCACGCACTCCCAATTCCGTTAGCAATTCGCGGAGTTCCGCTTTCTCGGCATCAGTGAGTGGTAGTAGTGGGCTTGTCGTACGTGCGCTGCAGACTCCCAAAATTTCCAGACATGCCTTCATACCGCTGACCCCCTGTCCGTAGGTATACATCTTACTGAGCCGCAGCATCCACTTTTGTAGCCGATGGACTTCATCAATATCACGTGCCTTCGCAGCGTTGTAGAGCGCGACCGATTCCTTCGGCGCGACGTTCGCGATTGAGACAACACCACCGTCCGCACCGAACAGGACAGCTGCACCGAGCGCAACATGCGAACCGAGGAAGATAGAGAAATCTGTTCGATCACCGAGCAATGCTATGAGATTGAGAGAGTTCGTCCAATCACCGGTACTGTCCTTAACCCCGACGATATTCTCACAGGTTTCCGCGAGTTCGACGACGATCTGCGGCTTAATAAAGGTTTTAACGGTGGAGGGAATATTATAGATGAAAACGGGGAGTTCCGTACTCGCGGCGACTGTCTGATAAAATTCGATTAGATCCGCATCGTCGGTGGAGGGATAGTAGTAACCCGGTGTCGCGGCGACAGCATCAACACCAAACTGTTCAGCGATTTCAATGTTTTGAATAACGCGTTGGGTGCTTGTATCCATTACACAACAGATAACCGGGACACGACCACCAATTGCTTTGAGAGCGATGTCCATTGCACGTTCGCGTTCTGTATTTGTTAACGTCGTAAATTCACCCGAACTCCCGAGTAGGTAGATACCGTGAACACCGCTGTTAATTAGTCGGTTAAGTTGATTGACGAACCCGCGTTCATCGACGCGCTCTTTTTCGTCAAGCGGTGTTACTGTCGGTGTAAAAATGCCTTTGAATTGGATACTCATGCATACCTCCCATGAGGCGTAATTGTAATCTTTGCACTAATATGGCTTGCAAGGAATGCCTTACACATCTGTCAATCTTAAGATTTCAGTTTAGCAGAATTTGATTTAGATGTCAAAGAAATATACGTAATTAAACAGGTATTCATTCTTCGGTTTTCAGTTGTCAGTAGTTGCAGATTCATAAAGCAGAAATCGTAATTGTCTGAACCAGGATTTACAAGATTCAAGGATTTTCAGGTTCACAGAATATTACAAATCCTCACTTGTAAGTTACGCCAAAACATGCTATCATTATATCAGAATTTGACTTCTATCATACATAGATTGTCCGCTATGTATTTAGGTTACGAGGAATAGCATCGCGCGCTGAAGGATGCATCACAAATGAACATTCGTACACAACAAACCCTCAGGTACATAGGCATTGTGCTTTTGGTGATGCTCGCCATGTATTTCTATCTCGGCACAATGCTCAAAGACTCCATGAGCAAGCGAATCACCAGTGAGTTGGAACTTCAGGCAGCACTGACAACAGAATTCTTCATCGACAAACTCCCCGCCGAGGCTAACTTTAGTTACGATGCCATAGATACTCTTGTTGATAGACTCGGAAAGACCGAAAAGGCTCGGGTGACCTTCATTGGGACGGATGGAACTGTCTGGGGTGATACAGAACGGAATGGACAGGCACTGCAAGCGATGGACAACCACCTTGCCCGTCCAGAGGTACAAGACGCTCTTAAAAACGGGGTTGGGATTCGGGACCGGTACAGCGATACAACTCAAACAAGATTTCGTTACTTCGCGATGCCCATATATCGCAATACTAACACAGAAGATTCGTCAAATGGAAAAGGAACCCTAATCGGTATCTGCCGTGTCGCGCTCCCGATGGAAGCTGTTAATACAGCGATCAGCGACCTTCGACGGACGGTCCTAATTGCGAGTATAGTCGGATTGATTCTTGCGATTGTGTTTAGCGTCCTTAGCACCGGTGCCATCATAAAGCCGATTGAGAAATTAACACAGATGACCCAATCACTTGCTGCTGGCAACATAAACTCGCGTGTCCCGGTCGATTCTCGGAATGAATTGGGACAACTCTCCCAGAATTTCAACCTAATGGTTGACAGGGTACAGGAACAGATTGACAAAATTTCAGAAGAGCACCGACGTTCCGAGACCATCTTAACGAACATGGGTGAAGGTGTACTACTCGTGAACGGGGTGTCTGAGATTACCTATGCCAACCCAACGGCTATCTCTATGTTGGGTCTACCTGATGATTATATTGGCAAAGCATTGATTGAAATCAACCGAATTCCTGAACTCCAAGCACTGCTACAGAAAGCGGAACAGAAAGAAACTGTCGCGTTCGCAGAAATCCGTCTCGGTAACCTAACAGAACCGGAGGTAGAGGTCACGGTCGTGCCTGTTTCTGCCGGTCAAGAGTACATTATCGTTATCCATGATGTCACCAGGGAACGGCAATTAGAGCGGATTCGCGCCGATTTTGTGGCGAATGTCTCACACGAACTCCGGACACCACTCACAACAATCCGAGGATACGCCGAAACTCTACTCGGTGAGGATTCCGTTCGCACAAAGACGGGTGAACAATTTATTGTGAAAATCCTCAACCATTCAACGCGACTTTCAAGGTTGGTTTCGGACCTGTTGGAACTCTCTCGGTTGGAGTTAGGTGAAGTGGAATTGAAACGCTCGCCCCACCACCTCAATACTTTCCATGAGCCAATTTTAGACGTGTTTGAACCGCTATTAGAGGAATCGGGACTGGCTTTAAAATGGGAAATTCCTGACGAACTTCCAGAGATCAACGTAGATCGGCAACTTTTCATGCAGATTTTTGTAAATCTGATCGATAATGCAATTAAATATACACCAGATGGCGGCACCATCACGGTCTCGGCAGAGACTGACATAAGCGACGTATTTGACGAACTTGATATGAGCATGGACGAAGTCATCGTGCATGTAAAAGATACGGGTATCGGTATCCCGATGGAATCCCAATCTCGCGTGTTCGAGCGATTTTACCGAGTGGACAAAGGACGCGCACAAGAAATGGGAGGCACCGGCTTAGGACTCGCGATCGCTAAGCACATTGTACTCCGTCATAACGGGAGGATATGGCTGGACAGCGTTTTAGGGCAAGGGAGCGTATTCCATGTCGCTGTGCCACTATCAGACTAAATTTTCCACGCTTCCTGTGTGTAAGCCATCTCCCAAAAGAGGTATTCATAACGGCTACTCATCAAGAAGTAGTTTTTAATCCGTTCTTTTTCTGAAGGACTATACGCCACCACGAGATTGTTAAGTAGACCGCGTAACCACTCGCCGAGCGAAAGGAACTCAGGCGAGGCATACATATCAATCCACTCCTGATAGAGCGGTTCCGGTGAACCACCTTGTTCGGCAAGCGTTGTACCGATCTCAGCATAGCCCCACTGGCAGGGCAAAACACCCGCAACGAGATCCGCCAAAGTACCGACTTCCGCTACATTGAGCAGATGTCGGGTGTATGCATGCGTCGTAGGTGCAATCGGGGCGGCTTCCATCTCAGCGGCAGAGATACCAAACTTCTCACAATATCCACGATGCAAATCCATTTCGGTGTTCAGGGTCGCGTTGAGAAGCTGTGAGAACATCGCCATCGTGGCTTCATCGTGAGCTTTGATAACACCGTGTGCAAAAACACGGCTATAGTCCAATAGGAAAAGATAATCCTGAATAAGATAGAATTTGAACTTCTCCGTAGGGAGACTTCCATCAGCGATACCGCGAACAAACGGGTGCTTAAGATCGGCTTCCCAAATCGGCGCGGCTGTGAGTCTGAGTTCATCGGTAAATTGTTTATTTTCTGCCATAGGTATTATCAAAACTCCTTAGAAATATGCGATAATCTCAGTTGTATATCATACTTAGGACTTACGCAGCCTCCTTCGCTGGCGAGGTTTCAAACCTCGCCAGCGGTGTGTAGACCGTAGGTTTTTATTAGAAATTGCGTAAGCCCTAATACTTTAAGACGAAAAGGATGTCAAAATGTTTGAGAAACTCGGAATTGTAACCAATATCTGGTCCCAAGAGGTAGAAAACGGGGCACGCTTCGATGAACTGATGGTGGAATTCGGTGCAAACGGGTTCAAGGATATGGAGGTACGCGAAGGCGATTACCTCCGCAACTCTGCATTCGGCGAACTCATTCAACAACTGGAATCTGCAATGTCCGCTTATACCGATGCCGAATTCAAAACCATCTGTGATGCTGTCTGGACTGGTCAGCCTTACGAAACAAAACACCCCACACTTTTTCAAGAGGTCGCACGCTTCGCCGAAAAAGCATCTGGACTCACCTTGAGTTATGCGATGTCCCACCCTTGGCTTTCAGTGCCAAACGACACGGAAACAGACACGCAACAGATTATTAGTGCTAAGAAACTGGCATATCTACTCTGTCCGTCGCGACCTCGCCTCCGGCTTGTCGATCTTGACAGCGAAGGGGACATTGACGAATCCGCTGCTATCGCGAACCTAAAGCGTTACAAAGCACTCTTACCGGACTATCCGATGATTTTCGCTGTAGAGAATGCGCGACAAACCGCCACACTAACCTTGAAGTTAGCCATCGCGGGCGGTGCCAAACTCACGTACGACGAGACAAATACCTACCACGCTGACGGAACAACGATGAATCCACCGGACGAATTCTGGGGGACCGTTAAAATGGAGGATCTCACGTCGATACACTTCAAGCAGAAAACGGAGGACGGGGTTCTCTCAGAAGTGGGTGATGGGTTCGTTGACTTCGGTGCAATTGCGAAACACCTGAAAATACTCGGTTATACCGGTGACCTGCTGCTTGAAAACACACCGACTTCACATTCTTTGCGTGATGCACTGCGGAGTCGAGCGTACCTGCTCAGTTGCTAAAATTTGAGCAATCTTCTCCCATTTCTTTCACGTTTTATCGTTTTCTATTCCAACATACGAAGTATCTCTTGAATAGAGGCTTTTAGACGGGCATTTCCTGCTTTTTCAGCGAGCCGCAATGCGGTTTGGAGATCCCGCTTCGCTTCCCAGGTTCGATTTAGCGATGCTTTTGTAACTCCCCGATTGGCGTATGCTTCGGCTAAATCAGGTTTGAGACGGATGGCAGTATCAAAATCAGAAATGGCAGCATTGAACTGCCCCAGTTTGCCTTTCGCACTTCCCCGATTGGCGTATGCTTCGGCATAATTAGGCTTGAGGCGGATAGCAGTATCAAAATCAGCAATAGCGACATTGGATTGTCCCAGGGCATCCTTCGCCAGTCCCCGACCGAGGTATGCTTCGGCATACTCAGGCTTGAGGCGGATAGCCGTGTCATAATCGGCAATGGCAGCATTAAACTGACCCAGTTTGCGTTTCGCCAGTCCCCGACCGAGGTATGCTTCGGCATACTCAGGCTTGAGGCGGATAGCCGTGTCATAATCGGCAATGGCAGCATTAAACTGACCCAGTTTGCGTTTCACCAGTCCGCGATCGTAGTATGCTTCGGCATACTCAGGCTTGAGGCGGATGGCCGTGTCATAATCAGAAATAGCAGCATTAAACTGACCCAGTTTGTATTTCGCACTTCCCTGATTGACGTATGCTTCGGCATCATCAGGTCTGAGGCGGATGGCAGTATCATAATCGGCAATAGCAGCATTCAGTTGACCCAAGTCTGCCTTCGCAGCTCCCCGATTGACGTATGCGTCTACTAAATCAGGTCTGAGGCGGATGGCAGTATCATAATCGGCAATGGCAGCATTCAGTTGACCTAGTTTACCTTTCACATTTCCCCGATTGACGTATGCTTCGGCAGCATCAGGTCTGAGCTGAATAGTGCTATCAAAGGCTGCAAGGGCTCCCTGATAGTCTCCTGACTCATATTTCATATAGCCCCGCCTGAAATAGGTCTCAGCGGATACAGTAGAACTGACGCGCGACAAAGGTCTCACCCTATTTGAGATTGCCAAAAGGGTCTTGATATAATTGGATGGGATCGCGAAGTTGAGGTTCTGTCCACCCTCAATCGTCATGAAAGAGACACCGATCACTTCGCCACGCGTGTTGAGCACAGGACCGCCACTGCTTCCCGGCGAAATCGGTGCTGTCATCTGCAGGCATCCTTTCGCAGGACCACCCCGCTTGCTACTAATAATACCATCCGAGAACGTTCCCTCCAATCCCTTTGGATTGCCTGCTACATAGACCCGAGCCCCAATTTTCACCCTATCGCTGTTCTCAACAAGAGGCAATGGCTTAACACCGGAAGCCGGGATTTTTAAGAGTACAAGGTCGTTGTAAGTATTCGTGGTGGCGACACCTTCAATGGTGTATTTTGTGTGTTTGCCAACTAACTTGGCAGTGCCGCGTGCCGCCCCCTCAATGACGTGGTAGTTTGTCACAATCAGGTCCTGCCGGACGAAGAACCCGCTGCCGATACTGAGAGTTTCACCGATACTATCCTGCATCTCTAAATAAACGGTGGCAGCGAGAGCTTTCTCCGCAATCTGCTCTATTGTTTGCGCCCGGGTTATTGTGAGCGTCCCAAAGAACAGCAGTATTGTGAGTATCACCCCCAGCGATTTGGGAATTTGTCTGTCTTCATATTTCATACACTCTTTCCTCCCGATTAGAATTGCTTTGGAAACATGTCGTGAAACCAACAGAATTGGTAAAACGACAAGAAATTTCACCCGGAAAAATCGGTATTTCATTTGATTTACCCCCTAAATCCCCCTTATCAGGAGACTTTAAGAGGAAATGCATAAGTCTTACTATAACCCAAGTTGTCACCTTTTTCATTACATAGCACCCCTACGCGGTGGAGAAACACTTGAAGAATTTTCTTAAAGTGTTCAAAATTTGTTAGTAGCAACTTGGGTTCTTATAGTAAAAGTGGATAAAGCATTAAAAGGGTGAATCTTGCGTTTGTGCGGTTTCTGCCTGACCGTCACTGGAAGGTACAGTTTCCTGATTCGCGGGTTCCTCAGATGCCGGAACGTCGCTCTCCTGTGCAGCCGCTGTTAATTGCTTAATACGTTCGCAGAGTTCATCCAGCAATTTCGGTGCCGTTTCTGCTGCTTTCAGTTCAGCGGAAAGCTGTGTCCATTGCATTTCACTCATATCGTTCCGGGATTCTACACTGTATTTACGTTTGATGTAATTCCAGAGGTCTGCCTTAGTAATGCCCTTCTCTCCAAGAGGGCCTTCCAGATTGTTTGCAATCGCGAAGGCAGCTTTCTGGGCGTTAGCGATATTGCCATCACTCTGTTGTGGCAGAGGTTGTTGTGTTGCATTACCACTCCCTGCTTTTCGGTGCAGATAGAAATTCAGCACCTCACGGATAACAGGCACAGGTATTAACTGTTTAATTGCGTTACGTTGTGCTTTGTGAATTGCTTTGGTGAAAGCGAACGGATCGGGACGGTTCCCAGCCATCTTTGCTTGTTCATACGCGCCATAGCGAGATGAACCGGTAATTGTATCAACAGCTTTGGCAGTCGCAATCCAAGAATGTTCGCGTTCCTCATAATCAATCTCTTCAATCTGGATACCGCCGCGGCGGTTCGCGGCTTCGTTAATGCCCGCCAAGGTCAATCCCTCAACGGTGCGTCCGCCCTGTTTAAAGGAATAGACATAATCCTGAATTGTCTGTCCAGTCATCAATTCAATGATAGCCTGATCGTCCACCTGATCAACGACTTCATATTCAGCCGTAACCGGTACCATTTCGTCCTTTTTTTCTTCAGCCATAATATCCTCCGATTTCCAAACACATCAGATTTCTAATCTAAACATATAATTAGTATAACATATTTTTAGATATATATCAAAGAAAAAATGCGATTTTATTAGTTCATAGTTTGTTTTATATTCAAGCTGATGCGACACCCGATATGAGGTGTATGATACCACCTTATATCCGATTTTTCAAGTAAATAATTCATCTACATCAATCGTCAGCAATGCCTGTAGTGATCTCGACCTGTTCTCCCTCTGTCACGATCCTTTCAATGTAGAGTGTGAACGTATACATCTGATGGTTTTTGTATTTTTGCAGGTTTGAAGGAAAGGAACTGCCCGCTGCCACATCATCTATAATCCAAAATGTCACATTTCTACTGTTTGTGGCAAGCGTCATCGCGCCTGAATAAACCTTCACCAATTCCGGGTCCACATCATCTCGAATGCCCAGCAGCTCATTTAGCCTATCAAGTGCAACTGTCGCTTGAAGACGTACTGTTTTGCCAGCATACCTTTGACCACCAGCCACAATCTGTTCAAGCGTCGTGTTGATAACCTCAATATCTGCTTTCACGGTGTGTTCAGGGACATCAGACCGGATGATGACGAAACGATCTCCGTGTATAGTTGTGTCTTCGGAAATATCTGTTATACGAGATGTGAAGGTGTAAGTTGTATAACTCCGAATATGTGCCAGATCACTTTGCATGTAGTTTGTATAATAGTGATTGTGCACAGACTTAGCGTCTGAATCCGTGAGAAAAAAATGTACTTTATTGTGATGCGTAAACAATTCTAACGTTGGAGGATCCCCATCAGCACTCGGATAAATTCTGCCAGCAGCAGTAATTGTAACCTTCTGTCCTTTGTATTTTGAACTGGCTCCATGTTTTGCAACATCGTTGACAATATCAGTGAAAGTAGCAGGCTCGACGCTGCGGGTTCTCAGGTGGGATTTTGCACACCCACCAAAGATCGTAATAGCAAAGCAGGTAACTAAAGACGTAAAAAGTTTCATGTAAGGATCCTTTCGCAGGAGTAATATCGCTATCAAATTAGTTAGGACTTACACAGCGTCCTTTGCTGGCGCGGTTTAAACCTCGCCAGCGGTGTGTGCGCCGTAGGTACTCATCAGTAAATTGCATAAGTCTTATCAGTTAGGTTGTCAACAAAACAGTTTCTATATGAAAATCATAATGACTCTGATTTGATTATGTCAAATTAAATTTGTAAAACATATTTAAACATCGTTCTATAAACTTGATTTCCATCCTGAATTTTGCTATAATAGCAAGAAACCGAGTATTGGAGCATTGACAAACAGTGACAGCCCCACTTCTCCAGATGCAGGCAATCACCAAAGACTTCCCCGGGGTGCGTGCCCTTGATAACGTCACTTTCGAGGTGCGTTCGGGTGAAATCCATGCGCTGTGTGGAGAAAACGGCGCAGGTAAATCGACGTTAATCAAGATTCTCGGTGGTGTTTACCCGTACGGAACCTACGACGGACAACTGTACATCAATGGGAACGAACAGCAATTCCACACCGTGCGCGACGCAGAACGGGCGGGGATCGCAATTATCCATCAGGAATTAGCACTTATCCCGGAAATGACGGTCGCGGAGAATATTTATCTCGGTAAGGAACCGTGTCAATTCGGGACTATTGACAGGCATCGTCTCTATCATGAAGCAGGCGAACTCCTTTCGCAATTTGGATTGACGATTCCACTCCATAAACCCGTCCACGAACTCGGTATCGGACAACAACAACTCGTAGAAATCGCGAAGGCTTTAGGGCGCAGCTTGCAAGCCCATATTGAGCAGCGGCGCAGCTTGCAAGCCCATATTAAGCAGAGACGCGGTTTGCAGTCTGATAATGCGCTGTTACTTGTATTGGACGAACCGACAGCTGCTTTGACCGAAAGCGAAGTGGAGATCCTTCGCCAGATTCTGGCTCAACTCCGAGAGAAAGGTGTTGCCTGTATCTATATCACTCATAAACTCAAGGAGATTTTTCAAATTGCTGACCGAGTGACGGTGCTACGAGATGGTAAAACAGTCGCAACACAATCCATTGAATCGTCTGAATGTACCGAAGAAGCACTCATCTCTGAAATGGTCGGGCGAGAGTTAACAGCACTCTTTCCGAAACGAAGAACAAACCCTATTGCTGAAAATGGAGCGAACCAAGAAGAGATAGCACTTCGGGTAAAAAACTTAAGCACTTATCCGTCAGAACCACCGCACCTTAAAGACATCAGTTTCGAGGTGCAGCGAGGTGAAATTCTCGGCATCGCAGGCTTGATGGGTGCAGGGAGAACAGAATTGATTAGCACTATCTTCGGTGCTTACGAGGGTAGATGGAACGGAGAAATCGTTATAGGCGGGAACGCTGTTCAGATTCATTCTCCGTGGGCGGCGATACAGCACGGGATGGCACTCGTCAGTGAGGACAGGAAACGCTACGGATTACTTTTAGATGTGGATGTCGTCCGCAACATGACACTTGCGAGTCTCGGTTTAGCGTCAGATATTACATCTTATGGGTTAATTGACCAAAACACGGCGTTTCAAAAAAGCGAACACTATGTGGATTCCCTTCAGATTAAGACGACTTCGTTGAATGACCCGGTGAACCATCTCAGCGGTGGAAATCAGCAGAAAGTCGTATTAGGTAAATGGTTGATGACACACCCGAAAGTGTTGTTTCTTGACGAACCGACCCGCGGCATTGATGTCGGTGCGAAAGCAGAAATTCACGCACTGATGGCAAAACTCGCACAAGAGGGTGTTGCCATTGTGTTTGTATCCTCCGAACTCCCAGAAATCTTAGGCATGAGCGACAGGGTTTTAGTACTACATGAAGGTAAAATTACAGGGGAATTTCTCAACGATAATTTGACCCAAGAAGACATTTTAAGGTGTGCAGCTGGCGGTTGAGTCCCTTGATTTGATAGAAAAAAGAAACGACAGTACAAAAATCAGATGGAAAACAGAAACAAAATTTTTAAAACAGAGAACCCTAAAGAGACACAAGCACTCGGCGAAAAACTCGGTAAGACGCTCAAACAGGGGGATGTCATCGCACTCATCGGTGACCTCGGCACCGGCAAAACCTGCTTGACACAAGGCATTGCGCGCGGCATCGGCATTGCCCCGGATGAGGTCGTCAGTAGTCCCTCCTATATTCTGATTAACGAATACAACGGAAAGGTGCCAATCTACCACATCGATTTATATCGGCTTGAAAACAGTGAGGAGATCGCCGAACTCGGGCTCAGTGAATATATGGAAGGCGACGGGATTTGCATCATCGAGTGGGCAGAGCGGATGACAGACGCTTTGCCAGATACCTGCATCAAGGTACACATAACGCTTGCTGACGCAAACGTCTCACACGATGAAGAAGATAGTGAGCCAATATCATACAGTCCTGAAGATGAAAACATCCGACACATTGAAATCCAACATCCTATACCTCGATAGCGGTTCGGGCATCGGAGGTGGGCAACGGAGCCTCCTGCTCCTGCTAAATTTACTCGACAAGGAGCGTTTTACACCCTTTGTTGGATGCCTTGGGGATAGTCCGTTTGCAGCGGAAGTCGAAAAGACAGAGGCAAGTGTTGTTCCACTGTCTCTCCCTGCCGCACACAATAAAACCGATAAGGTGAGACGGTTTACCTTGGGCGACCTGCTTGAAGATTTCCGTCAACTTCGGGTTATTCGTCAACTCCATAGGACAGTAAAACAGCACGCGATTGACCTCATCCATGCGAATTCCCTGTCGGTAGCACTGCTTGGGGGCATTGTTGCAAGGATAAATCGCATCCCGATCCTGATGCACAAACGCTATGCGACCTCTTACGGTATTCTGGACAGACTCTGCGAAAGACTCCTGCATCGAGTGATTCTGGTATCGGAAGCGACACGGTGGAACTTCGCTTCCGAGACGAAGCAGACCTTAATCTACAACGGTGTGGATTTAGAGGCATTTCAGGCATCGTCAGAAGAGGTAGAAACCCTTCGGACCGAACTCTTTCACGATGCCTCTGACGCGTCATTACTCGCGGGGGTCGTGACTCGGATTACACCGGAAAAAGGGATCCACTTTTTAATCCGTGCGATGGCAGAACTTAAGGGAAAAATACCAATCAGATTGCTGGTTGTCGGCGGTCCTTATTTTGAAAAAGATGTCGATTATATGAAGGAGCTAAAACAGGAAGTCACAGATTTAGGGATCGAAGATTCGGTCATTTTCACCGGATTTTTGTCGGATACACGGGTTGTAACAAGTCTACTTGACATCATGTTGGTCCCTTCCATTATTCCAGAAGCGTGTCCACGTACTATTATTGAAGCGATGGCAGTCGGCAAACCCGTCATCGCTACGCCATTAGGCGGTAGTAAAGAACTCGTCACACCTGAAACAGGGATTTTAGTGCCACCTGAAGACGCATCGGCAGTTGCTGAGGCTATCGCGACCATCGCTGCTGATCAAGAACGATTGACTACAATGGGAAAAGCCGCACGCGATCGCGCCGCACAGTTATTTAGCAGCGAAAAGAATACCGCTTTGACGGAAGCCGTTTACACAGAATTATTAACAGCATCAGGATAGACCCACAAAATGAATATTGAGTAGCGTAAGTCCTAAACGTATTAAGAGATTTCTTCACGGCTCAAAGGAGTTATTATGAGAGAAAAAACAGTCAGTCCACCGCAGGGTGCCCAAGCGAGTCAAGGGCAAGTCCGACAGGTATCTCAGTTGTTTGGTGAGGCTATCGGTGATACCAGCGAATGGGTAGAAATCCATCGCACCAGTGACCAATGGGAAGCACAGCTGGTTAAGACCACCTTGAACGCGCAACAAATTCGGTGCAGACCCATCGAACTGAAAGAAGAACGCCAAACAGTGCTCCTCGTGGCACCAGAACATGAGGTAGAAGCCATGGAACTGGTAAGCCGTATCGGTGTCGCCGTCACGGATAATGAAATGGCGATGCAATCTGAAGAGAGGGCGGAGGCACTCAAGCAACGGGATATGGCTGTCGTCCAGAACGACACAAACCAACAGACTGCGCCAGAGGACTCGTCAGAACTCATAATGGCAGAACGTGAAGGTATCGGCAGTGTTGTCTATGTCGCGGGACAGGGATATGAGCTCCGCGTCGGTCCTGAACCCTACGTCACCGTGCCAGAGAACGATTGGGAAGAGTTCACAGACTTTAGTGCACAACGTCAAGAGTTTGTCATCCTCCTCCGCCACGAATACCCTGATCTTTTCGAGTGGATCCAAGAAGGAAAATTACTCGCCGAATTCATCCGTCTCATCGAAATGACGTATCAAGAGGGCGCACCGACTCCCGTTCCACACCGCCCCAACGATGCTGAGGAATTCGATGCGACACCTTATCATCCGCTTGCGCAATTGAGTCTCACTGTCGCTGTGGTTTCAGTAATCGCGGTGCTTTTTCAGGTCCCGTGGACTGTAAATCTCGTACTGGCAGTTATTACTGTGGCATCAGCGGTTGTCGCGAAATACCAGATTGATGCGAGCGATGGAGAATCAACAGGTATTCCGATGGCATTGGGTGCGATTGTGCTTGCGTGCCTCGTTGTCGTCTTTGCATGGTGGTTGGACCAGCGTCCTGAACCAGTGGAGCCAGCGAGTTCACCCGTCCGAGAGATGATTGAGGATCGGTAGCAGCGAGCATGTCAGTTATCCACTTATACCAAAAACAAAAACGGATTGATTTCTTCCCTGAAATGCATTATACTTTTCAAACACAGCATAAAAAGGAGGAACACTATGAGAAAAAAATGAGCTCTTCCAAGAAAAAACTAAAGAAGTTCAATACTTCTCTAAGACAGGAAAAATGTAGCGATAAAGAGGATGTTAAAGCAAAAAAGACCAAGCTTCATCAGTGCACAAAAACTCGTCGAACTGTGAAACTACCTCGTCTCAAGTTAGAAGACCTTGTAGCCCAAGTCAGAGAAGAAAATGCACACGGAGAGATCTCCACCGGACCCGCAGTTGGAAATGAAGTTTGGTAGAAGTTTATTGGATAATCTATGTCAGAATACATTCCAGAGGCCGGCGACATCATATGGATTGACTTTGATCCCTAAAAAGGAAATGAGATGCAGAAACGTCGTTCCGCCCTTTTCACTTCGCTAGCTGATGTAGAAGATTTGACAGAGATTACGGAATAGAAATCAATGGAATGCTGCCCTCAGGCATATAGAACAGCCGAAGCACACTTACGGCTACAATAATGAATAGACGCTTAAACAAAAAGCATCAAAGGACATTAGAGGCCATTTTTAGCACACAGATTCCGGCGACGTTGCCATGGAGGCGCATTGAAGCCCTTTTCATGGCACTTGGTGCTACAAAAGATGAGAAAAGAGGATCTTCCGTGACTTTTGAATTGAATGGGAAAACTGCTACACTTCACCGCCCGCATCCTCGAAAAGAGGTGAACCGATACCAGATACGAGACGCTCGGGATTTTTAAAAACGGGCAGGAATAACACTATGAAAACAATAACGTATAAAGGCTATACAGCCGAAATTATCTATAGTGATGAAGACGGTTTCTTCGTAGGGCATGTTGTTGGTATTGGTGATGATATTGTCTCTTTTCACGGTGATACCGACGAGGAACTGCAGAACGCTTTTGAAGGCGTATTAGATCACTATCTTGAAGTCAAAGGGCGACCGGAGAATCCGCCCCAAAAGCACTTCGCGTGGAGATTCCTAGCGCGTCTCCGTCAAGCCTTTCACCTATAGACACACCGATGAAAAGGCATTTTAACAGGAAGACAAGTTTCTGGCGAACTAAGTCAAGACGCTGCTTATACCAATACTATTCAGTCTAAGGTGGTGCTTGTGTGGAAGGCAGCCAGGTGAGAAAAAGACACCAACCTCAAATCGGAACTGAAACGACTTCGCTCCTGCTTCCACTTGCCATCGGTGTGGTACTGATTCTCATCAACGCGTATTGGATTGCGTTGGTGAGTGGTATCCATCACTCCCTGAATCCTGCTTATGCCTCCCTGTTTATCACCCCCATCGTCAATCTCTTTTTCGCTGTACTGTTCAATACATTGCTAAAGCGGATCCGCCCACAACTCGCTCTGAGCCGCGCCCAACTGCTTTTAGTCTATCAGATGTTGGTGATACTCTGTGTCGTCTCTGGACACAATCCGATGGACTTTATCTTGGGAATCCTCGCGCATCCGTTTTGGTTCGCCACCTTTGAAAACGAATACGCAGCACTTTTTCATCGGTATATTCCGTCGTGGTTCACAACCCAAGATAAAAGCGCGCTCACCGGTTTCTTTGAAGGCAATTCGAGTTTATACACAGCGAAACACTTGTCCGCATGGATCGGTCCCATTCTGCTTTGGTCGTTTGTTACGTTTGTTCTCTTCTTCATTCTGATGTGCTTCAACAGCATCCAGCGTTTGCAGTGGAGTGAACGGGAACGGTTAAGTTATCCGATTGCGCAACTCCCGATAGAGATGACCACGCCGCGCTTTTTCTCAAGGAGGTTGCTGTGGCTTGGATTTGGCATCTGTGCGACGGTAGAATTGCTCAATGGATTACACTATCTGTATCCTTTTGTACCCGGCGTGCCACTCAAAATTCCCGACTTCGGCGCGAAAATTTTCACGACGAAACCGTGGAGTGCGATTGGTTGGCTTCCACTTTTCTTTTACCCTTGGGTCATCGGCTTGACCTTCTTTGTACCGCTCGAACTTTCGTTTTCGGTCTGGTTCTTTTTCCTATTCACAAAATTTCAGTTGATTTTAGGGAGCATCGGCGGTTGGAAATCGCTACCGGGGTTCCCGTATTACAATCAGCAGGGGATCGGGGCATGGTTGACGCTTGGGATCCTCATCCTATGGGTAAGCCGTCCGCATCTCAAGACGGTGTTTACGATGGTTTTGAAGTCTGCCACCCCAACAAACGAACCCTTTCAATACCGTACTGCCCTGCTCGGCATCTTGATAGGTACTACGGTTCTCGTCTTTATTTTTCAGCAAGCGGGTATGTCCGTTGGGATTCTCCTCGCCTTTCTATTTCTTTACTTTCTCATGTCCATCGCCATAACTTATGCGCGTGCAGCGGTCGGTGTGCCGTATCACGAAGTCATTTGGACGCATCCACAACTGATGCTCGTCTCAGTTTTAGGTGTTCGACGAATCGGTGCATCGAATTTAACACTCCTTTCTTTTTTATACCCGTACGTTCGAGATAATGTTTCACACCCGATGCCGAGTCAGTTAGAAGGGTTTAAAATCGCGGAACGCGCCCCGGTTTCACAGAAAAAGATGGCGATTGCCATGATCGTCGCTCTACTGGTTGCAACGCCTGTATCGTTTTGGGCATATTTACATCTCATATATCAACACGGCGCGGTTCGGACGGAGGGATACATTATCGGTATCGGCTTTGAAACTTTTGAACGGATGCTTCTGCCGTGGTTGCAACAGCCACACGCCACGGATAGCATAGGATTGAGCTTCACGGCATTTGCATCGTTGTTTACGTTGGGATTAATGTTTCTGAGAAGACAGTTTATCTGGTTTCCTTTTCATCCTGCGGGTTATGCGCTCGGTTTATCGGCTGGAATGGTTTGGGTTTGGAGTGCGGTCTGTGTCGGTTGGATTATCAAGGCGGTTCTACTCAAATTCGGTGGGTTGCGCCTCTATCGAAAGGCATCCCCATTTTTCGTCGGGATGATTTTGGGCGATTTTCTGACCGGAACGTTTTGGAGTTTAGTGGGCGCGGTTTTTGAGATACCTGTGTACCGGGTTTGGTATTAACACGATGATAGCGATAGAGCGACTTCTTTAACCTATCCGGCTCCACATTATCGTATCCTGTCCTCTGAGGGGACCGACATTTTTAAGTTGATACTTCAATGGGTATGTGGTAAAGTTAAAAATCGTAATGAATGTACGCTTAAACAAAAAACATCAAAGGACATTAGAGGACCTCTTTAGTAAGCAAGTCCCCGCTACGTTGCCATGGCGGCGTATTGAAACCCTTTTTATAGCACTGGGTGGAATAAAAAAGGAAAGGAAGGGCTCTGGGATAGTCTTTCATCTGAATGGGAAAAGGGTTACGTTTCATATCCCTCATCCCCAAAAAGAAGCACACCGTTACCAAATCAGACGTGCGCGAAATTTCTTAGAAGAAGTAGGAATAACACCATGAAAACAATGGCGTATAAAGGCTACACCGCTGAAATCCACTATAGTGACGAAGATGGTTTTTTCGTCGGTGATGTTGTTGGTATTGATGATATTATTTGTTTCCACGGAAACACGGATGAAGAACTACGTGCTGCCTTTGAAGGCGTAGTGGATCTCTATATTGAGGCATTGGAGGAACCAGAAAATCCTCCGCAAAAGCACTTCGCGGGGAGATTGCTGTCGCGTCTACGTCAAGCACTCCATCTGTAGAAGCAGCGTGTCCACTCTGCCTATTATTGAAATAAAACCGCAAGAATAAGGAATTTACCGGTGAAGACCTGCGTTATTGTTTTCGCTAAGAATCCAGTGCCGAATCAAGTCAAGACGCGGCTCGTCCCATCCATCTCGGCGGAACAAGCGGCAGCATTATACACAGCGTTTCTCACAGATTGGTGCGAGACACTGGGTAAACTCTCCGAAGTGGACCTTGTTATCACATATACACCCCCAGAGGCACAGTCAGATTTACAAGCGTTAATTGGAGACAGTGCTGTCTATATACCACAGACCGGAGCAGGTCTTGGGGAACGCCTCACTTCAGCAACACAGTGGGCAGCAGAACAGGAATATACGAAAATCCTACTCGTTGGATCTGACAGTCCGACGTTACCAATTTCATATATCTCACAAGCACTTACACTGCTTGACTCGCGAGACATCGCTATCGGACCGAGTACAGATGGCGGTTATTACCTCATCGGTTTTTCTGCAGTGAACGTGGCAACGACAGTGCCATCCGTATTTGAAGACATCGCATGGAGCACAGCGAACGTTTTTCGACAAACACTGGCGCGCATCCGTTCGCTAAAGATAACGGTGGGACTCCTACCGCCATGGTATGACATAGATACGGCTGAAGATTTGGCGTTTTTGTATGCGCACATATCGGCGATGCGACTTGCAGGTGGGACGGTGCAAGCAGTTAGAACAGAATCCCTATTAACAGAAATGTTTTCAAAAAAATAAGGAGAATCGATAATGGGACAATTAGATGGAAAATTTGCGATTGTAACGGGTGGAAATCGCGGTATCGGTAAAGCAATTGCGAGAGGACTTGCCGCTGAAGGCGCGAGTCTGACGATCGCCGCAAGGAACACCGAACTCCTTGAACAGACGGCGAACGAATTACGTGCAAACGGCACAAAAGTGTTGGCTGTTCCGACCGATGTAACTGACGAAGCACAGATTAAAGCACTCTTTGAAAAATCGATGGACGAGTACGGTCGTTTGGACATCCTCGTAAACAATGCCGGGGCGTTCAATGCCGGTCCTATAGACGAACTCTCAACAGAGGACTGGGATTGGGTCGTCGGTGTGAATCTCCGCGCACCGTTTCTCTGCACGCGCGAGGCATTTGCAATTATGAAGGCACAAGGTGAAGGTGGACGTATCATCAACGTCGGCAGTATTTCTTCACATCGAGTGCGTCCTCGGACAGCACCTTACAGTGCCACTAAATTCGGGATTTGGGGATTGACACAGGTAACAGCACTCGAAGGTAGACCGCACCGGATTACAGCGAGTTGTTTGAAACCGGGCAACACTTATGTGGAACGCATCCAGAACCGTCCAGAAGAACCTATGGAACCGATGATGGACGTTGACGATCTCGCGCAAGCCGCCGTTCTAATGGCAACGCTTCCACCGAATATAAATATGTTGGATGCAACTGTCCTACCGGTCGGTCAGCTCTATGTCGGACGTGGGTAGCGTGTGCGCTCATAAACGCTTAGTTGGAGGCAATCATGCAAGTGAATCGGACCCAATTCATGGAAGAAGGCTATCTCGTTTTCCGAGAGGTAATTCCACCTGAAGAACTGGACGCGCTTCGGGAAAGTTATGAACTGATGGTATCGCGTCAGCGAGAAATCTGGGCAAGAGAACGCTCGCCACAAGATCCTCCCGGTGGCGTATGGGAGACTTCGCCACAACCGCGTTTGCTCCTTGGACGTGAGCCACTTGCCGGGCTTGTAGATGAAAAGACAGCGAGTGCTGTTGAGATTTGGGCACATGAAAACATGCAAGGGGTCAGCAGTGAGCTGCTTGGCGAGGAGGACGCAGGCGTTACTGAGATGATGCTCATGTGTAGTCCAGTCAAAGACTGCGGACCTGCCACGTGGCACCGAGATCATCACCCTATTGATACTGCTCCATTACAAGGCTACATCGACGATATTGTGGAGACGGGACCGCGCTATGTGCAATGGAACCTCTCACTCTATGACGACAGCGTGTTGTGGGTACTCCCCGGCAGCCATCTACGCGTCAATACTGAAGCGGAAAATGAACAATTGCTGGCGGATCCGAAGGTGCCGTTACCCGGCGCGGTTCAAACACATCTGAACGCAGGCGACGGTGTCGTCTACATTCTACCGATCTTGCACTGGGGAAGCAACTACAGCCGCAAGATGCGGCGCACGATTCACGGTGGGTTTTCAAACTTTACACACTATCCATCACTTGATTATGTAGATTATGTTTCACCGTCCGTACAAGAAAACTTTGATCGATGGAACGAACGCAGCACTCAAATGCAAGCGAGTACCGAAAAGGCACTTCGAGCAGCCATCGAAAAGAGTGCCGATGCCTACCACGCCGCACTTGAACAACTGCATCCAGATAGAGGCGAAAAAGGGAAGATGCTCTCAACCGTCTTTTTGTGCAAAGCTGCCTGTTTTGTCGCACTAACGCACGGTTGCGAACTCACAGACATCCCTGATGACCTCCAGAATCGTGGCAAAGGGTTCCACGCAATCACCCTCAATTGGGGACCCCCCTTCGCCGAACGGTTTACAAAGGAGGAAGCAACCACTCTGTGGGAACGCTTTAAGCCACTCGATGCACGCCTCAAAACCGACGAAGAGCTGGACCTACCGGGTTTCCAATCTGGTCCAATGCATTACTATTTCAATGAAATGCCTGCTAACTTCGGTGTTGCTGATTTCATTAAAACGTGGGAACTATAGCGGTAAACCGAGCATTCCACTGAGATAGAAATACGCTTCCTCAGTATAGCGCGGCAGATTCTCTGGATCTTCGACTTCCAATTCTAATGTCAGGTCGCCTTGGTAGTCTACCTCTTGGAGTGTTTCGATAATCTGTTTGAGGTTAAGTTCGCCACGCCCAATACCAACGGATACGGTGCCGAGATGGTCCTTGAGATGTATCGCATAGATACGGGAACCGAATTGACGAATCGCGGCAAGTGTGTCCACGCCGGACGAATGGAAATGTCCTGTATCTATGCAAACACCGACCCGTTCGTCAGGAATAGCATCTAACACTGTTTGGAAATCCTCCGCTTGCTCCAACACATTCCCGTGGTGTGGTTCAAGCGTCAACTTGATTTGGCTCTCTGCTGGCATACGCTGCAAAACCCCGCGGACACAAGCAGTAACCCTGTCCAATGCCCCGGGTTCCGTTCTACGTTGTGCACCGCTTGTCGTCAAATGCGTCGCGCCGAGCCCTTCAGCGACCTCCACACACCTCGCGATTGCCTCGGCGCGTACGTCAACATCAGCATTGTCCTGTCCGCCCCACCCGGGTGGATAGAGTCCAGCGCATTTCATGCCAGATGCGTCAATCTTTGCTTTCATAGCGTCTATGTCAAACGCATGTGCGGCATCAACGCTCCATATAAGCGGTCCATGTATTTCCATGAGGCGGTAGCCGATCTGTGGTGCGTTTTCTAAGGTTGCAGCAACTTCATCTTCGGCATAGCCTCGATAACAAATAGAAGCACAGATAATGTCCATAAAAATTCCTTCCTATCAAGCCCAGAAAATTTTAAGGAGATAAGTCCCATCAACCATCATATCAGTCGCATGTATTCGTCGTGTGTTCCAATCCAAAACCAGAAGAAAGTGCCTTCTCTTTCAGAAGCAAGCGTCCGATACTTAGGACCAACCCTTGCCGCCCAATAGATATTAACTTTCTTTAAAGCTAACGATGGATGCTGTGGATTTTGTTTTAGCAATTCAAAACTTTTGTCAGCGAGCCGCTGAACATGGTGAGGAAGGTCCCGGTAATGTTTCCGAAAACGTTGCGTTTTTACGTGTTTTATATATCTTCGCATTTACCTGCTCGAAAATCAGTGAGCGCCTCCTTCGCGAATCGTTCAAGTTTTCCAGCCTTAGCGTCTTCCTCAAACTGTTTATCCCATACTTCCGCTTCCGTTCTATATACCTCTAAGCGTTCATGAAGTTCAATTTCCAACACTTTCAACAATTCTTCTTTCGTTTTTCCTCCACAATTTACCTCGGGAAGTTCTTGTATCCACCCAATCCATCCATCACCGTTTTGCTCAGCATGGACCGTGTAAATCTCGTCAAATCCCTGTTCTTGGACTTCAATAGTATGAACCTGCTCCATGTGTAACTCCTTTTATGTAATAGTTGAAAATATACCCTATTATATCCTGTGAAAAAGTTAATTGTCAAACAATTCTCTTGAAAAATCGAATAAATAACGTATAATAAACGGAATCAATCATCAAACTTGGAGCATAGTAAAAAGTGATTCAACAAATCGAAATAACTTTACCCGAATACCCGCGCGGTTTTCATCTGGTCACGGATGAGATTATGAAATCGCTCGGTGAATTGCCGAAAGAAGGTATCCTGCATCTGTTTATCAAGCATACTTCAGCAGGATTGACCATCAACGAAAACGACGATCCGACGGTCCGCGAAGATTTTGCCAATAGTTTCGATCGGCTCGTCAAGGAACGCGAACCGTTTTATAAACACACAATAGAAGGTGATGACGATATGCCCGCGCATATCAAAGCGTCGCTTGTCGGTTTTACCATCTCTGTCCCGATTACCGACCATCGCCTCAATTTAGGGATATGGCAAGGCATCTATCTCTGCGAATTCCGAAACCGCGGTGGCAGACGAAACTTAACAGCAACGCTCTATTCCTAATCATCAGAGCAGATGCCTGTCTGAAAGAGACCGTTTATAACGCGTTATAGAGTTCTATATGTCGTTGCAACACCGCGTCTGAATCCGGTGGGTTGATAACCTCTATGGAGATAAATCCGTTATATCCGTCTTCAGCAAGGAGCGTGAGCGAATCTCTTTCTGTATCCGGTAGCGGTCCGTCGTCCCCGAAGTTGACATGTGCGTGTCGGACTTTGCCACGTAGATGCACATAAGCGACATTGACCGGTTCTCCGTGCCGGACATGATGCGCTGCATGCCAATTCACAAAAGTGTTTTGCGCTTCAGCGCGGTGCAGTGTCTCCGCAACGTAACTGCCGATGAGATTGCCGTGTGTCTCTAAACAGAGCGCGACACCCGCATCGCCTGCCAATCCATCGCATTCACGAATGCCATCGGCTTCCCAATCCAAGGTCTGTGACACTTCAACCGGTGTCTCTGGCACCCTGTCCCCAAAGATACGGATATTCGCAGCCCCCATGGTCTCGGCGAGATCGATGTAACGCTTGAGAAGTTCGACCTGTTCGGCGCGTTTTTGCGCGTCTGGATCAATGAACCGGACACCCGTTGCGATACAGGAGAGATCAATCCCGCTATCAACAAATTGGGCGCGCGCGTCGCTGAGTTGTTGCGGTGTAGAATCCAGTTCGACACCGTGTCCGTGATCCCACTCGACGCGGAGTTCCAAGTGTTTATAGTCATACTGTTTCGCTTTGCCAATGAGTTCTGCCAGTGTTAGCGGTGGACAGACAGACGACATAAAACCAAATTGCATGTAAAGCCTCCAGTTTTGTTAGGTTAATCTTGAATTTTAACAGATGAACTGCCGTTTCCTTTTTTATTAACTTGAATTTTGACAGGTAAACGTCTTGTTAATTCCTGAATATGGCTGATGAGGAAGATGTTTCGTCCCTGCATACGGAGTCCCTCCAGCGCAGCAATAGCAATGTCAAGCGTCTCGGTATCAAGGGTGCCGAATCCCTCGTCGAGGAACAGCGAATTGAGTTGCGCACGCCCGCGGCTGAGTTCGGAAAGTGCAAGTGCCAAAGCGAGACTTGTCAGGAACGATTCCCCGCCGGAGAGTGTCTCAACCGGACGTTTCTCATTCGCATTCCAGCGATCAACAACAGATAAGTCACCGATAGTTTCGACTTCAAGTTGGTACCGCTCTGAGGTGAGGTATTTGAGTTGTTCATTTGCTAAATTACCCATCTGCTTGAACATAATCTCCAGCGCAAAATCGCGTAAAGCATTGGCCGGAATTGTCTCCTGTAAGTGCTGCCAACGTTCCAATTCCTGCTGTGCTGCTCCGAGTTCATCACCGAGAGCCTCACGTTTTTCAAGCGCATCTTTTATGCCCTTGATTTTCTGCTGTTGCGCGCCAATATCTTGTTGTGCCTCTTGGATCTGTGCTTCGATCTTTTCCAGTTGAGTCTCAATCTGTCCCAATGCGTCTGGATCATACGGATTTTCCTCAAATCGAGTCTGTAACTCAGCAATCTCTAACGCGAGTTGTTGCATTTCAGTTGCATGTGCATTAATTTGGTCGATTAAGTCTTGTATTTGCCTATCGTCTCGGAAGGCGTTGTCGTGTGCCTCTGGCGCGTCAAACCCTTCTTTTTTTAACTTATTGAAGTAGACCTCGCGTGATGCATCCAACTTTTCAGCAGACTTATTAAAATCTTCCTCGCGCATTTTATGAGTAGTCTGTCTTTGTGTAAGCAAGTTTTGGCTGTTCTGTAGTTGCTGGTCAGCACTATCCCGCGCGTTCTCTTTCGCTTGTATGTTGGTTTGTAACGCTTCAGTAGCAGCGTTAATATCATCTTCGGTGTCCAATCCACCGGTTTTCTCACGAGCGGCAGTTAGAAACGCTTCCCGTTCATGCAGGTATCCGTCTTTTTCGTTTTTCAATGCTTCGCGGTTGTCTTTCAGGTTCTGAAGTGTACCTTGTTCTGCTTTGATATTCGCATTAAGCACTAGAATATCCGCCTCTGCTTTACCAATTTCATCTTCACGCGATGCTACCGTTTCAATCTTATCTTCAAATTGATCTACTGCCTCCTTTGGTGTAATGCCGTGAAAGGTATCGGGCATAGATTCCCAGAAACGTTCCTCTGTAACCTTAGTATCCGCTTGCAAATCCGCAATCGTATTGTTGAGACCTTCGAGTTGTTTTTCAGCTGCGTTCAGGTCGTTTGTCTCGCGTTTAATGTCCTTCTCACAGGTTTCGAGTTTTTGTGATACCATTTCATAAATGTGCGATGTTTTTGTTCGTTCCTGCTCTGCCTCTCCGAGGGCTGCAATAGCAGTATCCGCGGTGCTCATCTGTTCAAGTATCCAATCCAACGAAATATTAACGACCTGTTCGGCTTCGTACATCGAATCGAACGCAACTTTAAGATCTGCAAAGACCTCCTCCGTCTGTCTATCAAGTGCCTCCTTTTTATCCCAGAGTGCCCTTGCTTCTATAACAAGTTCCTCGCCTCGGTTGACGGCATTACGTCTATCGTGTTCAGTCTGCGCCTGCTTAGTCTTGAGAACTTGCATCTGGTCTTGCGAGACTTGTACTTCGGCTTTCGCATTCTCTAAGGCATCTTTAGCCTCCTGCAGCCGTTCCCGATTTTCAGGTTCCACAACCCCGGCGTATGGATGCTCTATTGCACCACACACCAGGCAAGGTTCTCCGGTGTGCAGGTGTTGCCGGAGTTGATTGATGGGGTTTGTCAACATCTCGGACCTTAGAACCTCTTCGCAACGTTCAACTGCCTTCACAGCATGCCGACACACTTCTATTTGTTCTTGCAATTCTGCTTCGATTTGCTCAAGTTCTGCATTCAGCATTGATAAAGTGCCGCTTAATTCGTCTAATTGCTCCGAGATATCTTCGCCATCTGCCACTATCTTTTCATATCCTTGCACGACGGGGTATGCCCGGGCTGCTTGTTGTTTTCGATCAGTCCACTCCTCGTAGGTGCCAGTCGCTAAAAGTTTGTTCAATTGTGTAGAGGCTTTCTCCAACGTCGTCTCTGCTTCTGTTGTTTCCGAGAGACTTTTTTGCTGAGCGTTCGATAATTTCTTAATTTCTTGTTTCAATGATGACGCATTCTTTTCGACGTTCGTTTTGTTCGTCAACTCTGTTTCCAACTGTTTTTCTTGAGAATCAAGTTGTGCAAGAAGACCGGTTGCTCGGTTAAGACGTTGCTGCCGATCTGACGGCAGGTGATTTGCATGTAAAAAGGTTTGTGCTTCGTCGATTTGTCCCTGCAATTGGGTTTGTTCAGTCTGTTTTTCGGCTAATTCGCTTTCCAATGCATCAATCTGTTTGCCCAAATCCGCTAAATCCGGGTCTCGCTTCTTTGCCTCTGCAAATCGCTCTTCTGCGCGTTGGACGTTTAATTTCGCAGCAGTATAGACTTCCACTTTCCGATCCCGTTCAGCGAATGCGCTCTGATAGACCTCCTCTTTTGCATCAAAATCAACTTGATTGACTTCAACCTGTTTTTCTGCCGCCGTTTTCTCGGTTGTTGCTACACGGAAGGCTTCGTCTGCACTTTCGAGTTCCGATGTTGCAGTATCAAATGCCTGTTTTTCAGGGAGAAGACGCTGGGCACGGTTCGCGTTTTCGAGTTCCGTTTGAAATACATTAATCTCTGGCTGCTGATCTATAAGTTCTTCTTGTCGTTTTTCTGAAGATTGGAGTTTCTCACAGTCTTCTGTACGTTTTGTTTCCCGATCTTTTTCTTGCTGAATTTGCTGACTTTCGGCACCTAAAGCGTCGTTTTCAGTTTGTAATTTGTCAAGTTCCGCTTTGACCTCAGCGAGTTGTTCACGGGAAGCTTCTGGAATTTTATTTAATTTATCGTAGACTTCGGCGTTCGCAGCCTCAACCTCGCTAACCTTGTCATTTAACGCCTGCTTCAGTACATCGTAGATACTAACCCCCGCGGTCGCTTCCAAAATTGTACGTCTATCTTCGTTGCTCGCTTTTAAGAACGCTGCAAATTCTCCTTGTGCTAACATAACTGACCGTCTGAAAGCATCAAAATCAAGCCCTAAAATGGACTCCACCTCTTCACTGACCGTGTTTTGGCTCGAACCAAGAGATTTGCCACGTGTTGATAGTTTATCGCTTATCAATTTGCCATCATCGGCGTAAAATAACTGTACCTTCGGGGCCCCTTTTTGCCTAATAGACCAAGTCGCGAGATAACGGGTGGCGTTCGCCATAAAAAGCACTTCGGCAAAAGCTTCTTTTTCACCATGACTAATGAGATGATTCGGATTTTGGCTCCCGGTTCCACTCAATCGCGGGGTTCTCCCGTAGAGTGCGACACAGATCGCATCCAACAGCGTCGTTTTTCCTGAACCTGTTGGACCGGTAATCGCTACAAGAGACGCGTCATCTAACGGTGGATTTTCAAAATCAATATCCACTGGGTCCCGAAAACTATTTAGATTTTTAAGTTTCAATTTGCATATTTTCATTCAAATTCCTCAACAAGTTGGACTAATTCACTGAATGTTTGCGCCAAGGTCTCATCCGGTGGTTCACCGTCGAATTTTGCTCTATGAAACTGTGCAAAAATTTCTTCTGGACGTTTCATGTCTTCAATCGGTATCGTCGGTCCCTGCATCATTTCTGGCAGTTCAAGTTCAACGCTCAGGACATCGCCACCACGGTCTCCGAATTGCTTCCGAATTTCATCACTGATGCCAACCCTCGGTGCATCCAATTTCAGTTTGACCTGAATATACTTATCCTTCCAATTCCGAGCCATTGTGTCTTCTGATGTTACTGATGCTTCATCACCTTCAACGGTACATAATTCTTTAAAGACGGGAATCTTGATTTCCTCGTCTCGGATAAGCGTGCTATCATCGGAGAGTTCCAGCAGGTACACGACCTTACAATAACTGGTTTCGTTGAACCTCAGCGGAATTGGTGAACCGGAATAACGGATTGGATAATCGGGTCCGTTGATCGTCTGTGGTCTATGGAGATGTCCTAAAGCGACATAGCTCACATCCTCAGGGAAATCGCTTGCGTGGGTAGCGGTCGCGCCCCCAATCTGGACATTCCGTTCGGAATCCCCTATTTTTCCACCTTGAACGAAGAGATGTCCCATCAAAATTTTCGGGAGTTCCACTGGCATGATAGCAACACAATCAGCATAGAAAGTCTTGAGCCACTCGCGGTACCGTTCGTTCCTATCTGCCTCTGTTTCGTATGAGAGATGACGGAGGTCGCTTTCTGAGAGAAAGGGGACAGCAGCAACTGCAACTCGTGGATTATCACGCGGTAAAGTGAAGACACATTTGGCGGGTTCATCAGCAAGTCCGACGACGTAAATTCTGCCCATTTCAAGAAATTCGCGTGGAGCCTCTAAGTGTCTCGCTGAATCGTGATTGCCAGCGGTAATCACGGTGTATGCGTCAGTCTCATCAAAAAGACAGTAGAGAAACCGATAGTAGAGATTCGTTGCTTCTGCTGACGGAAGGGAGGTGTCAAAAATATCGCCTGAAACGAGGAGGAGCTCAACGTTATGCTCTTGGATTGTGTTAAGAAGCCAGTCGAGGAATTGCTCGTGTTCATCAAGTCGGGAACGTTCGTGGAGGCGTTGTCCGATGTGCCAATCAGCAGTGTGTATGATTTTCATAACTGTCCGTGAATTACGCCAAGGCGTATGTTGAAGATATAGTAGAGGTATCATACCAAATTTCAGACTTATTTTCAAACAGATTCGTTATTCTACATTTTCCTTGATAAAAGACAGAGGTTTTGCTAAAATTATAAAAACGTTCAGGAACATCCCCGCCCTGATACGGAGGCGATCATGACTACTTTAAACGACTTTGAATTCAAAGGAAAAAAATATATACCTGTCTTCCCAAAAGCAATCGGAAAACCGACCGTTTACATTGAAGGTTACCCCTATGAGGACGATGAGCCCATGCCAGCAGGCGGATTTCACGCTATGCAGATGCATAGCTTATTTGACCAATTCTTACGATATTTTCAAATTCATGAAAACATCCACGTCGGCATGGACAACTTCATCTACTACCGAGAAGGCGATCTCAGAAAGGTCGTCGCTCCTGATGTATATGTCGTCCTCGGTGCCGCGAAACTTCCACTTCGGCGCAGTTTTTATACATGGGCAGAAGGTGCCGTGCCTACGGCAGTTTTTGAGTTCCTCTCAGATACAACAGCGTCTGAGGATCGTGATGAAAAAGTTGAGGTATATCTGCGTGATATGGGTGTTCAGGAGTATTTTATCCATCAACCCGATATGAATCGCCCTACAGAATTTCGCGGGTGGCGGCGGGATGCCGTGGGCAACATCGTTGAGATTGAAGAAGATGGCGCGGCTGGTTTGTTTAGTGCGTCGTTAAATCTCTATTTTCGGTGGGAACTTCATGAGGCATCTGAGCTGCGACTATTACGTCCGTATCTTCCGGATGGCACTCCGATTACGACTTCTATGGAGGAGCATCACCTTCGACTGGAAGAGACACAACGGAGAGAAGAAGCAGAAATACGCGAAGCTGAAGAAGCACAACGGCGGCAGCAAGCGGAGACACTCGCCGCTGAAGAAGCAAAACGCAGAAGGGACGTAGAAGCGGAGTTAGAACGGCTCCGGGTCCAATTCGCTAACCGCCAAGATAGCAATATCTAATGGATTGCGCGCCTACAAACAACAATTATGCCTTCTCATCTCGTTAAAATCCGTGATCTGAAGGAGGACAAAAAAACGGATAAGTCATTTTATCACACGTAGACTTTCCATAATTTCCTTTTCAAAACCTATTCGGTGAGGTGTTCTGCAGAAATGCCCCCACAAAAACACCTCGCCTTTTTCAATTGTCAGAATCTGGATTCACAAGTTTAGAGAGCAGACAGGATTGTTCTCTCTAATCACACCTTCTAATCCATCCACGCGCTATTTTCAAACAAATTAATCGTTGTCCAAAAAAGCGGCGTGTGCTAAATTAAAACCTATTCTAAACTCGATTGTTCTTATACTCGTTGTCCACAACGAAATCCAATATTTTCGGATAGGAACATAGATTTCCCAATTACGGCATTCCGGGAAACAAGGAGTTAGCCTCATGAAAGATAACAAACGGACCTTAACCCCAGAACTCGAAGAGATGGAAGTCTACGGCGAAACGCGGGTCGGGTGGGATGAAAATACACCGGTTAATGAAACCGTTGATGCCAACGGAAACCCACCGCCCAGTAACAGAGGCTTCGGTGTAGCGGATCCCAGCTCGCCGAAGCGTCGGGTCTATGATGACCCTGAAGTTGAGGTACTTCGCGACAAACTACGCGAGCACAATGGTATCCGTGGACTTGAAATCTGTGAACCTCACGAAACTAAGAAAATCGCTCGAATTTTCCACCGCGATGGATTTGCTGTCGTCAAAGACCTTCTCAATGCCGAGCAACTCGCGCGCTGGAGAGAAGGGTGTGCTGAAGCACTACGCGATATTCTCTCAATACCGGGACCCGGGAACAGAAAATACACAACCGAAACCGGACGATTGCCACATCGCTATAGTTACGGCACCTCTTCCGCTTCAAGACAGATGCTGCACCACGCCGCTTGGGCGAGCATGATCGACTTGCCGACAACAACGCCTATCGTTGCAGAAATCTTCGGCTCTTCAGATTATCGGGTTTGGGGTTCCGGCGGCGACCTCTGCCTCCCCGGGGCAATAGAGTATCAGCATTTGCACCCCGACGGCAGGGACCCACAGCATCTTTCGGAAGCACGTATCAAGCAAGCCAAATTACTCGGTGTTCAACTCCATAGAGACAACGACGGCAACCTTGATGTCCCGACGCAAAAAATGATTATGGAGATGACACCGCCAACGGTAACGATTAACTTCGTGATGTGCGACCTGACGTGGGAAAATGGTCCGATCCGTCAGATTCCAGGAACACATACACTGCAGCAGAATCCACCACCTCCTGGCGACGAACCCGACTGGATGAAACATTCAACGCTCGTCGGGGCGACAGCCGGTTCCGGTGTGTTCCGTGACAATCGAGCATGGCACGGGGCAACCCCCAATCTTTCAAAGGAAATTCGTGCCCTACCAAATGTTGAATACGCCGCGCCGTGGCGGACACAGCACGGTTTTAGTCGGATTATGCCCCACGAAATTTGGGAGACATTGACACCATACGCCCAGAAACTGTGTGACTGGATTAAGGCGGAACCAGGGGTCTGGCCCCCAGGTGCGGGAATTATGCATCCGTTGGCAAGTAATCGCGAAGCCGCAAAGAAATCATAAAAGGAGATAACAGATGTTAAACTGGGGCGTTATGGGAGCAGGCGGTATCGCTTATGTTTTTTGTAATGGAATGCGTTTCACAGACTCAGGGCAAATCCTTGCCGTGGCGAGTCGCACACAAGAACGTTTAGATAGACTGGCTACCGATTTCGGAATTTCCCGCCAATACAACGATTACGCAGACCTCTTGACAGATGACGATATCGATGCTGTCTACATTGCGACGATTCATCCACTTCACGCGGAGTGGGCGATAAAATGCGCGGAAGCAGGAAAACATCTTCTCGTCGAGAAACCGATCAGCATGAATCACGCCGAAGCGGCGGCTATGGTAGACGCAGCACGCGAAAATGACGTGTTTCTCATGGAAGCCTTTATGTCCCGGTGCCACCCGCAGATAGCAAAAATGGTTGAACTGATACAAGATGGCACCATCGGCGCGGTCCAAGTCATTCGGGCGACATTCGGCTATCGCTCAGGTTTCAATCCACAAAGTCGCATCTATAATCGTGAAATGGGGGGCGGCGGTATTCTTGATATTGGTTGTTATACCGCCTCAATGGCTCGGAAAGTCGCAGGTGCAGCGGCAAACGAATTGTTTCTGAATCCTATTTCTGTAAAAGGGAACGGAAAAATCGGTCCCACAGGTGTTGACCATATTGCAGCTGCGACCCTCAAATTTGAGAACGACATCATCGCGGAGATAATTTGTGCCGTCGAATGCAATTACGGGAGTCGTGTCACCATCTACGGTACGGAGGGAACATTAACGATTCCGAACCCGTGGCTGCCATCATCACCGTGCCGTGGTGCCAGAGAACCGTTGCCACTTAATACAACCTTCCCATCCACAACCATTATTGTTGAATCTCATCAAAGTCGGGAATCTACTGAGATTACGGTCGATGTAGATCGGGATCTCTTTACTTATGAAGCGGATACTGTAGCCAATCATATCGCGGATCGGCAAGCACCGGCAATGTCTTGGGACGATACACTCGGCAACATGCAGCTGCTCGACGCTTGGCGCGAAGAGGTAGGTATTGTTCAGTGACGAACCGCGGGTGTTAATTTTTAATAGGGCACGCACAAAATTCCATCGCTTGTTCGCAAGACAGGAAAATTGGAAGGCTGGAAGTGTGGGAAAGTCGATCCTTCCTCAACATTTGTGTTATGTGTAAGCCTTAAAAAATATGTATTTCACTCAGGAGTAGAAGGGAATGAAAGAATGTGGAAAGCCAAGATTGCGTCGGTAGGTTGTGGCTGGGTAGCAAAACGCTGGCACCTCCCTACAATCGCCGAATTGACGAAAAGAGGGGATTTGGATTACGTCGCTGTGTGCGATGCAGATGCGGACATCGCTCGCGAAGCCGGTGAGACGTACGGTCTACCCTATTATACAGATGTCGAGCAGATGCTGGAAAAGCACAGCGATATTGACGTTGTAGATATTAGCACCGGTGACTACACACACCATCCGATCGCGAAGATGGTTGCTGAACACAAGATGCACCCCATCGTTGAAAAACCGATGGCACCGACCCTCGCCTGTTGTGATGTGATAATAGATAGCTGCAGAAAAAACGGTGTGCATTTTGAAGTCGCCGAGAACTACTTCCGAATGCCGGGGGATAGAATCATCATAAAGCTGATTCAGGAAGGGGTGCTTGGCGATATTATGCGGGTTCACTTTATCGAACCCTTCGGACGTAGGCAGTTTGCGCATGGTGCCGGAAAACCGCAAGGGATAGCGTCACCTATATCGACATTTACTTCCCATTCCGGTGTTTGCATTGACATGGGTGTTCATCGGATGTCCCAGATTCGATTTTACGCCCAAAGCGAACCGGAAAGAATCACGGGAATCACTAAGCAATTCGTTCCCAGCCCCGATAGGGTTTACGAAGATTGGGGGCACGCGCTGATTGAATTTGAAAGTGGTGCTATTGGTGTTTATGAGACCTCTCAGGTCGGAGAAGAAACGATTAAGTACAGACAGATTATGGGAACGAAAGGTGTGATAACAGATGTTGATTATTGGACATCTGATTTTCCATTGCGTGCTCTCGTCAACGGCGAAATGAAAGACGTTCCGATAGAGACGGAACGACACAAGGTTGACGGGGTGGATGTCCTTTCCAAAATCGTCGTGCATACCGATCCACAGATTGTCTATGAAAATCCTTTCAGAACTTACGCAATAGACGATTGGAACGTCGGAACCGCTGAAGAAATCATGACCATCGCGAGGGCAGCACTCACAGGAGAACCACCGGAGTACGGCATCGGTGGGCGGAAAGACGTGGAAATGTGTATCGCTTTATACGAATCCTCACGGACCGGAATGATGCCCATCGACATCCCAATAACGAAAACGACTGGTTATGAGCAGATGGTTCACGACGAGTTTCGTCAAAAATTCGGGCACGCCATTGACGCGTAGATCCTATCCACAGTGTCAATTTTCCACAATCTAAGATAGGACAATTTCCAACCATCTCAACATCGCTACGAAATTATTGCCATGCTATTTGATTAGTGTCCAGATGCATTGTTTTATTTCTCCTTCGGACAAGATGAGAGGAAAATAATGGAGATTAGCCTTGTTGTTATGATAATTTGGTGTGCTGTGCTGCTCTGGTGCAGTCTCAAAGAGACAGAGCGACACTTACAATTCGTTTTTACAGTAGTGTGTCTTTCCGGCGGTATTCTCTTTTTCGTGTGGTATGATTTCGCCCATGAATTCTTTTCCCTTGAATTTTGGAAATTTAGATGGCACAGATATGGGGAACGCCTCCGTATTCTCTCCTATCTCATAATATTCCTAACGATTGTTTACGGGGCACGCGTTCTTGGCACTCGGATCGACAAAAGCGGGAAAAAATAAAGCGCACAGCAGATCAATCCATCTGATAAAATCTAAATCGGTCCGGTGGCATTATAAAAAGTCTTGCGAGTTTTTCTAATTGATTATATACTGCTTATGGTGGTAAGGTAATACATCACGAAAAAGGAACCCTACGCATGAACATCCTCGTCCTACATGGACCGAATCTACATCTCTTGGGAAAACGCCAACCGGAGATTTACGGACACCAAACGTTATCGGACATTAACGCTACACTCGACCGGTACGCAGCGGCATCACCGCACGCGATTGTTCTCAAAATCTTTCAATCTAACCACGAAGGCGAACTCGTCTCCATCATCGGGGACCATATCGACTGGGCAGATGGCATTCTGATTAACCCTGCTGCCTATACACATACCAGCGTTGCCATCCGAGACGCACTTTCTACTGTCGCACGACCTGTTATAGAGATCCATCTCTCTAACATTTACGCTCGCGAAGAATTTCGGCATCACTCTTATATATCAGCGGTTGCTGTTGGTGTCATCGGTGGGTTCGGAACGCATAGTTACACGCTTGCCCTTGAGGCAATGATCCACATTCTGCAACAAACTAATTCTTAAACTATGGGCACCTGGGCTGCGCTCCAAATGTAAAGCAAAGACAAATTATGCCATTTAAGGCATAATTTCATTACGCGCAGGTTTTCGGTTAATCCACCACTGGGATTGGGGTGTTGACGTTTTTTCTATCTTGGAGCCATGAAATCTAAGCGCGTAGTCCGTAACGAAGTGGAGGACGGATCTACGGAGAGACGCGTTAAATATCTAACCTTACTGACCGAACCGCAAGGAAAATTAAAAAAATGGCAAAAAACCCATTTATACCGTTTAGTCGTCCTTGGATTGATGATACCGAAATAGAAGCCGTTAGCCAAGTACTCGCCTCTAAGTGGATCAGCACAGGCAACAGAGTGCGCGAGTTTGAACGCTCTTTCGCCGAATACCTCGGTGTTAAGCATGCCATCGCCGTCAGTTCTTGCACAGCTGCGTTGCATTTGAGCCTCGTTGTCGCCGGAATCGGTAACGACGACGAAGTTATCACGACACCTTACACTTTTACCGCCACCGCTGAGGCAATCCGATACGTCGGTGCCAAGCCGGTTTTTGTGGACATCTATCCCGATACGCTGAACATTGACGCAGCCAAGATTGAACAGGCAATAACGCCACAGACTAAGGCGATCCTTCCCGTCCACATCGCAGGTATTGCATGCGACATGGATGCAATACAGGACCTCTGCCGAAACCACAATCTCATTCTTATCGATGACGCAGCCCACGCGATTCCAACCGAATACAAGGGTCAATCCATCGGCAATATCGGCGATCTATCCGCTTTTAGTTTTTATGCGAATAAAAATCTAACAACGGGTGAAGGGGGCATGATAACCACTAATAGCGACGCGTTCGCTAAACCACTTCGGACAATGCGGCTCCACGGTATCGACAAAGACGCTTGGGCACGTCAATCACAGCGCGACATCTGGCGGTATGACATCACTACTGAAGGCTATAAATACAACATGACCGACATCCAAGCGGCGATGGGGTTGTGCCAACTGATGAAACTCAATAAACAGCATGAACGCCGCCGAAATTTTGCACAAATTTATCAGACAGAACTAGCGAAATTTCCACAGATAAGCACACCTGCAGTACCGGATAATCCTCGCGAACATTCGTGGCATCTCTATATTATCCAACTCCAGAACGGCACACGCGACGAATTTGTGGCCTCCTTAAGCGAAGCGAACGTTGAATGCAGTGTCCACTATATCCCGTTACATCTCTTCGAGTTTTATCAGGAGCGATACGGTTACCGTGTCGGCGATTTTCCGTGTGCTGAGGCAGCTTATGAACGCGTCGTGAGTTTACCCCTCCACCCAGGATTGACTGATGGAGACATCTATACCGTGATTGAGGTAATAGGAAAGATTCTGAACGCATAATCAAGCCCCAGAAATCTTATATCCATAGTCCAAATGAGAAAGACATCCAATGCAGCGAACGCCAAACTTTATCAAATCATCCCCAGCGAGGTCTGCTTCTCGTGTGATGTCTGTTGCCGATTCTTAGAGGCAGACAGTCCACTCGCGCCTATCTTCACCGAAAAAGAGAGAGAGAACGTCGTAGCACACGGTGCCGATCTTGCGTTGTTTCGTCCACAAGCAGATGGGAAAAGTGCACAGATCCTGCTTAAACCCCACAAAGATTTCTACATCTGTCCCTTTTTTGACCCAGAGACGAGTCACTGCACCATCTATCCGATTCGCCCGCTCGACTGTCAACTCTACCCGTTCGCCCTCATGTTCAGCGAGGATGGAAGCGAAGTTGTGCTCGGTGTGGATACCCTTTGTCCCTTCGGTGAAGCACACCTCGAAACGGAAACCTTCCAACGGCACATCCGCCACGTTATTGATTACGTTGAATCTGAAGCGGTTACCGCACAGATCGCTGCCAACTGGAGCCTCATCGGCGATTATCAAGACACTGTGAAAATTGTCCATACGTTAGCACAATTGACAGATGCGACTTCAACCGCTCACACTTAACGACAAACCAATTTTTGACGCATACGCGGATCGGACATGTACACATCTTTCCAACTACGCCTTCGCACCGATCTATGTATGGAAGGAGCACTTTCAGTTTTACTGGACGCTGCTATCGGACTATCTCTGTATCTTTGCAAAGCAAGGTGACGACTATTTCATGCCGATTCTGCCGATGCCGTATAAAATCGAAAATCGAGACTACCTAAGCGTCATTGGCGAAGTGTATCAGTTTATGTTAGCAGCAAATCGGAACCCACACATCGCCCGGATTGAAAACGTTCCACAAGAGATGCTCACTTTTTTTGAAAAGAACAGATTTCGTGGCACCTTGAAGGAAACCGAATACCTCTATGAGACAGCAACACTCAGTGCGTTAAGCGGGAATCGCTTCAAGAGCAAGCGGAATGCCTATAATGCTTTTATCGAGCAGTATCCGTCGGCGACATTTAGTTCTTATCACACCGCTGACAGTGGTGCGTGCCTCGCACTCTATGACGCGTGGCACACCGCACGCATCGCAAAATGTGAAGACGAAATCTATCGCGCGATGCTTGAGGATTCTCAATCAGCACACCGAATTGCGATTGCGCATGCGGAGGCACTCGGACTTCTCGGTAGGGTTGTTCGTATTGATGGGGAAATGAAAGGCTATACTTTCGGCTATCCACTGAATGCAGACACATTCTGTGTCCTATTTGAGATTACAGACCTTAGAATAAAAGGGTTGGCGCAGTTTATCTATCGCGAATTCTGTAAGGAATTGATGGGTTCCTACAAGTGGATTAACGCTATGGACGATTCAGGATTGGAAAATCTAAAGCGCGTCAAACGTTCCTATCACCCTTGCCAACTGATTTCGTCGTACAATATTGACCGTAAGGAAAATTAAAAAGATGAAACCAGCACTTATTTTCCTCAACGGCTACTACGACAAACGGCATTTCGATTTTTACCGCCAAGAAATTGAAAAGGCAATGGAAAGCCATTCTCCGCTTATTTGTGCTGATGGCGGTATTAGAATATTCGACGAATTAAATCAACGAGGAAACACGCATCTTGTACCGGATGTTCTCATCGGTGATATGGACTCGGTTGAAGAGGCGGAAACAAAAGCAAAGCATATCGTTCAGGATTGGATCGGACAGACAGACAAAGACCACACTGATGGGCAACTCGCTGTGGATTACGCCCTGGAAGAATACGGATGCCGACATATTATTATTTATGGGGGTTTACCACGTCCAGAAGCATACGAGACCGACCAGTTTCTTGGTAATCTAAAACTGATGCGCTTTGGACATTATCGAGTATCCACAGACGAACCTTACAGTGCCGAAATGCGTGACCCAAAACAAACAATCCACTATGTTTTGTCAGTAGTGAGGCTAACGCGAAAAAATAGGAACCTACAACGCGTCTCGCTCATCGCAGAAGCCGACAACGTTATCGTGGAAAGCAGCAAGAATTTACGATGGGATCTTGCGTCATTACACATCCACCCCGACCTGACAAACGCCCTTCGCAACGAATTTGTGGGAGGGGCAGAATGGGCAACGATCCAACTGGCAGATGGTTCTGATCCGGTCTACGTGATTCACAACTGGTAGCCAAGTACTTTTTTGAGCGTTTCGGTGTCCAGATTCCCACCACTCATCACCATCACAACATGTTTCCCTGCCAATGTATCGGTGAGTTTATGCGCAGCTGCTATTGGCGACGCGCCTGCCCCTTCTGCAAGGTTATGCGTCCATCGCAATGCCAAACGGATGCCTTCCTTCAGTTCGTCCTCGCTGAGCAATACCATATCGTGAATGCCCTTTTTAATAACGGAAAACGGCAAGGGGAACGGCACACGGGTCGCAATACCGTCCGCAATCGTATCGCAAGAATCGGTCTCTACGCGCTGTCCGGTCTTCCAAGAACGATAGATAGCCGGAGCGTTCTCCGCTTGTACACCGATGACCTTGACCTTCGGATTAATCGCCTTTGCAACCGTGATAGCCCCGCAGCAACCACTTCCACCACCGATTGGCACAATAATAGCGTCCACATTCGGAAGGTTTTCAAAAATCTCAAGTGAATAGGTGCCGACACCGTGGAAGAGTCCGGGTTCCATACACGGATGAACGTAATAAAGCCCGCGTTCTGCTTGGAGTGTTTCACACAACGCAAGTGCCTCGTCAAAATCGTTCCCGTGTTCAATGAGTTCCGCGCCAAACGCCCGCATTGCGCTATTCTTTTCGGGGTTATTTCCGTGTGGCACAACAACGGTAGCTTTAACGCCAAACTGTGATGCCGCATAGGCGATCGACTGCCCATGGTTGCCACGGGTTGCCGTAAGCACTCCCTTTTCACGCTGTGCTTGTGGTAGGTGGTGCATGAAATTCAACCCGCCGCGCACCTTAAAACTTCCCGTTGGGTGATGGTTTTCGTGTTTGATGTATGCCTGAAATCCAAGTCGATCGGACAATTCTGGATAATGAATTAAGGGTGTCTGTTTTAAAAACCGCGCCACGACCTTTCTCGCGGCAATGATGTCTTGAAATCTAAGAGTTCCCATTTCATTCCTTTAGTATAGTTGTCAGTTGCCAGAAAAGCATCTACTTACCGTGCTGAGAACTGACAACCCAAAACTGATGATGCCTAAAAATAGTATCTTGTAAACGTAAAAAATCTATGCTAATATGATAACATATCTTACGGCGCACATTCAAAATGAATCGCAGCGAAAGGAAACGCACATGGCGCAAGAATGGCACTCCACAGAATTAGAAATTGACGAAACTGATGATCTCATTGAGGTCTGCTATGAAAATGGGTGGACAGATGGTCTCCCTGTCGTTCCACCGACACCTGAGCGCGTTGAACGAATGCTCAGTGGGACAGATCGGGACCCGGACGAACTCATCGCCGCGGTCCCGCCTAAATGGGGTAGAGCCACAGTCGAAAAGGTTGCTATTAACGCTGTTATGGCAGGGTGCAAACCGGTATATCTGCCGCTTATTCTCACCGCAGTAGAAGCGATGACAACCGAACAGTTCAACCTTCACGGTGTTCAAGTTACGACTTCCCACGTTGGACCGATGCTCGTTGTGAACGGCCCCATCCGAAAACAATTAGAAATCAACGATGGCTTCAATCTCTTTGGGCAAGGGTGGCGTGCAAATGCGACCATCGGTCGCACGCTGAGACTTGTTTGCACCAATATCGGCGGGGCATTACCCGGTGAACTCGACCGCGCAGCATTCGGACACGCCGGAAAATACACATGCTGCATCGCTGAAAAAGAGGAAGCGAGTCCTTGGGAACCCTTGCACGTCAAACGCGGGTTTCAAGCAGACGATAGCACTATCACCGTTTTCGCGGCTGCCGGCCCTCAAACCGTCAACGATCACGGTAACAACACCGCAGAAGGCATCCTCAACACAATCGCACAAAATATCGCTGCTCCGGGGAACAGCAGCGGAGAGACGCTCCTCGTCATAGGCGTTGAACATGCGAAAACAATCTCAGAAGACGGATTCAGCAGAGCCGACATCCGGCAATACATCGCTGACACGACACAACAATACGCAGCGGAAGATCTGCTGCTCATGGTAGCGGGTGGACCAGCAGGCAGGTGGACCATTATCGTCCCCGGCTGGGGCTCACCGAGTTCCCGCGCAGTTACAATGGTTGTATAGATACCATCCAAACCGGGATTAAAGTTCCAAAATTCAGTAGGAATCCTTCGCGGTAAATATTTTTGCAAATCTCCCAAAAATGTGGTATCCTTTTTAAGGAAGAGAATAAGAAACTGAAACCTGTTTTTTAACGTTATACTAAAGGAATAGATGCGATGGACGCGAGAACGCTGTCTTTACCGATTAGCACATTAGACTACAAACAACCCGTTGCCGTGCCAATTGGATCCCCTGTCTCTATCGTCATTGATATGATGCAGGAGAGCGAACGCGGGTCTGTTCTCGTTGTTGATGAGGATGAACAATTGGTCGGAATCATCACCGAACGGGACTTGCTACAGCATGTGAGTGGGCAGCGCGCCGCGCCTACAGAATTTAAGGTTGAACAGGTAATGACACCGGATCCAGAAACACTTCGCGCCAGTGATCCGATTGCGTTCGCATTAAACTTGATGCACCTCGGGCACTTCCGGCATGTCCCCCTCTGCGTCTGGGACGATCAAGAAGAAGCATATCCCATCGGCATAATTTCAACCCGTGATATTCTCGAACATATCGCTATATTCATAGAAAATCAGGAGTAGGAGGCGTAACCGTGCTGTACGACTTGGCAATTGATGAAGAATTAGAGCAGATGGACGAAGATGCTGCGTTAAAGGCATGGAGCGCGCAAGAAATTCAGATTTCGCTTAAAGATCTGATGCGTCCTATTGTCACCATTGATATCAACTGTAGCACAAACGAAGCAATTGATCTGCTCTTAGCACACAAAATCGGTGCAGCACCTGTTGTAGATAACGGCATGCTCCGTGGGATTTTTAGTGAACGAGACGTGCTAAACAAAATCCTCAACAAGCAAGTTGGAGACTTAGACCACATCAGCGTTGAAGAATTTATGATAGCAGATCCACAGACAGCGCGACCAGAAGACTCATTGAACACCGCCATTCTCTATATGGCACGGGGTGGTTACCGCCACGTTCCTATTGTTGATACCGAGAATCGTCCCGTCGGTATGGTATCCATTCGTGACGTGATCTCCTATCTCGTAGAAGAATTTCCACAAGAAGTTTTAACGCTACCTCCGAAACCCGTTCGAGATGCCTTTAAAGCCCGCGAGGGAGCGTAGATATTTTTTAAAATTTTATATTTTTCAGGTGCGGTTTCCGAGTGCGAACCCTATGTTTGAATATCCTGAAGGCGCGCCTCTCAACCGCGCACCTATCATAGAAAAAAGGAACGATTGTAATGCGTAAGCCAGTAGAGCAAATTGAGGAAGCGACAATTCTATTTGCTGGCGACTCCGGCGATGGGTCACAGACCATTGGCACGCAAATGACAGAAACCACCGCCCTCATTGGTAACGATGTCGCTACACTCCCCGATTACCCCGCTGAGATTCGCGCACCCGCAGGATCGTTAGCAGGGGTGTCCGGGTTCCAACTCCACTTCTCAAGCGAACAGATTCATACCCCTGGAGACCTCTGCGATGTCCTCGTCGCAATGAACCCCGCTGCCTTAAAGGTTCACGTAAATAAACTTAAACCCAACGGTATCCTCATTGTAAATGTCGATAATTTTGCAGATCGCAATCTACGCCTTGCGGGGTATGAAAGTAATCCACTTGAAGACGATGCACTTACAAAATATCAAGTTTTCCAAGTTGAGCTCACGCAGCTCACCCGAAAAGCACTCGAAACAACGAACTTGACAACAGGAGAAATTGATCGGTGTAAAAACTTTTTCGCACTCGGTATGATCCTCTGGTTCTACAATCGCCCGATGGAATACACGATGAAGTGGATCAAGGTGAAGTTCGCTAAAAAACCTGAGTACATTGAATCAAACATCCTCGCACTCCGCGCAGGAAATACCTATTGCGAAGCCACCGAGCAGTTCGCTGTTTCATACGATGTCAAACCGGCTGTTTTTGAACCCGGTACCTACCGAAATATTGAGGGCAATATGGCAACGGTCCTTGGACTTGTCGCAGCTTCACACCAATCCGGTTTACCGCTGGTGTACGGCAGTTATCCGATAACACCCGCGAGCGATATTCTCCACGGACTCGCACAATATCGGAATTTCGGGGTCGTCACAATGCAGATGGAAGATGAAATTGCTGCTGTGGGTGTTGCAATTGGCGCAGCATTTAGCGGCGCACTCGGCGTTACCGGCAGCAGTGGCCCAGGGCTTGCACTCAAATCGGAAGCCATCAACCTCGCCATGATTGCCGAACTTCCCATCGTGATATGTAATATTCAGCGTGCCGGTCCTTCAACGGGAATGCCAACAAAAACAGAACAGTCGGATCTATTGCAAATGTTTTATGGCAGGAACGGCGAGTCGCCTGTTCCGATCGTCGCCTCGTCTCGTCCTTATGACTGTTTTGAGACGGTCTATGAAGCCTGCCGTATCGCCGTGAAATATAGGACACCGGTGATCTTCCTATCAGATCTCTACATTGGGATGGGAGCTGAACCGTGGAAAATCCCTCAACTCTCTGAATTACCAGAAATTAGAGCAAACTTTGCAGTGAGCGCAGATACCAATAATGGATTTGAACCCTACCTACGCGATCCGAAGACATTGGCGCGTCCGTGGGCAAAACCCGGTACCTCCGGCTTAGAGCACCGCATCGGCGGTTTGGAGAAATCGGATGTGACCGGACACGTCAGTTACGATGCCGAAAACCACGAGAAGATGGTGGAAATCCGTGCGGAAAAAGTCGCTCGCATCGCTGATGACATCCCACCTACCGAGATATTCGGAGCGCAGGAAGGTGAAATCCTCTTGCTTGGTTGGGGCGGCACCTACGGCGCAATCCGAACGACAGCGGAAAACTGCGTTGCCGAAGGACTCCCGATAGGACACGTACATCTCCGACACCTCAATCCGTTCCCAAACGACTTAGGCGACATTCTACAGAGATTCAAAAAGATTTTAATTCCCGAACTCAACAGCGGTCAGCTCCTCCAACTCATTCGTAGCACCTACCTCATCAATGCAGTCGGACTTAACAAGGTGCAAGGGCAACCCTTCCACGTTTTTGAGTTGCATGCCAAAATTGACGAGATACTTAAAGAAATAGGACACCTTTAGTCTCAAACGCCAAAGGGGTAACACACCATGAAAAGGAAAAGAACTTCTCGCATCCCCGCCGGGGCACCGACTCTCACAAGAGCGGATTTTAAATCCGATCAAGACACGCGCTGGTGCCCGGGTTGCGGCGACTATTCAATCCTTACCCAGACGCAACACATTATGCCTGAACTCGGCATCCCGAAAGAAAACATCGTCTTTATCTCTGGCATCGGGTGTTCAAGCCGATTCCCATACTACATGAACACCTACGGCTTCCACACCATCCATGGCAGAGCACCTACCATCGCCTCTGGCGTGAAAATGGCGAACCCTGATCTCTCTGTATGGGTTATCACGGGTGACGGCGATGCCCTTTCAATTGGGGGCAACCACTTCATTCACTTGATGCGCCGGAATTTCGACATCAACGTGCTCTTGTTCAACAACCGTGTCTACGGGCTCACAAAGGGACAATATTCACCGACATCTGAACGAGGCCACAAAATGTATCAGTCCACGGCACTCGGTTCGTTGGATAAACCTTTTAATCCGATCAGTCTCGCCCTGGCTTCGGGTGCTACTTTCGTGGCACGTTCTGTTGACATAGATTCAGGTCACCTACGTCCTATGCTTAAGGCCGCCTTTGAACATAAAGGCACCTCTTTCATCGAAATCTACCAAAATTGCCACATCTATAACGACGAAACTTTCAAGCTATACAGAGAAAAAGAGTTTAAGACCGACAATACAGTGCTTCTCGAACACGGCGAATCGCTCGTTTTCGGGGCAGAGCGCGATAAGGGTATCCGACTTAACGGTTTCCAACCCGAAGTCGTTGACCTCACAGACGGCGAGCACACCATTGATGACCTCATCGTCCACGACCAATACGCCGAGGATACTACCTTAGCAAACTTCCTCGCGGGGATGAGCGACACACCTGACATGCCGCATCCGATGGGTATCTTTCGTAGTGTTCGTCACCCTTGCTACGAGGATATGATGACAAACCAGGTCCGCACTGCCAAAGAACGTATGGGCGACGGGGACCTTGAGGCACTTCTCAACGACGGCGAAACGTGGACTGTGTCATAGGACTGCACGATACCTTGACATGTTCTTGGATAGGTATTGGCAATATACATTTGGTCATCCCGATTCAAAGTTGATTGGCTGTCCAATTTGGTAGGATCCCGACAATGAAGATTTACATTTTGACCGACTTAGAAGGTGTCGCGATGGTATCGCGCTTCAGTCAAACCCGTGAAGAGGGTCCCCAGAAACAAACCGCCATGAAATTGTTGACGCAGGAGTTAAACGCTGCTGTCGATGGCATTCTTGATGTGGATTCGGACGCAGAAATCATCGTCTGGGATGGACACGGGACTGGCGGGATTGATGTACTCGAATTCCATCCAAAGGCGAAACTAATTGCGCGGGGTCCTATTCGTCCGCCCTACTATCTTGACGCGACCTATGACGCGCTCTTTTTCTTAGGACAACACGCGATGGCAGGCACGCCAAACGCCCCGTTGAGTCATACATATTCTTCGTTATCAATTGAATACTACAAACTCAACGGTGAAATGATCGGAGAGTTCGGATGCCGTGCAGCACTCGCAGGCACTTTCAATGTCCCAACGGTTTTCATCTCCGGCGACGATAAAGCGGTTGCAGAAGCGAAGCAGCTTATCCCCGGCATTTATGGCGTTGAAACGAAACAAGGGCTCGGACAAGAACTCGCATTGCATCTATCACCGCAACGGTCGCGAGAATTGATTCGAGAAACTGCCGCGGATGCCTGCCGAAATATCTCTGAGATTACTCCATTGAAAATCAATCCGCCTTATGCGTTTGAAGTCCGCGTGCTTGAAGGTAAATCAATTGACGGGTACCTGAAACGGGGTGCAGCGAAGATTGATGATCGCACCGTTCACTGGCACAGCGATGACTTGTGCGCCCTGTCTATTTAGCATATCAAATCAGAACACATCCCCTCAGTCCAGTATCCGAGACAACTTCCGTTCATTCCCCATTCACTGACCGACTGTCCATATATTTCCGGATTTTACTATCAATAGCTTAACCGATACACTTGCTTCCCCTTTGAAAATAATATTGACAAATTCACCTATAACTCATACAATTCAACAAACTTTAGGACTTACGCCAATTCGCTTGCATTGCAGGTGAAGTTTGCAATCACATCTTCTGTGAGGGTAGTAACGTTCGGTTAGGACATCTCGCCTGCAATCGCATAGTATGCGTAATTACTTATGTTTTGGAACAGTAGCGTCTTGAAAATACACGCTTGCATAGTAAGGAGAACACTAATGAAAACTTCTTTCATGTTCAGATTCTTGATGTTAGGTTTAATGTTGACAGGAGCGGCACTGACAAGCCACGCGCAGAGCGTTAGTGACGCAGATCTTGTTATCTACTATAGTTTCAATGAGGACACCCAGCAAGCGGATGATGTTCTCGATGTGTCTGGGAACGGGAATCATGGTTTCCTCCACGGCGATGATTTACAGATTGTGTCCGGCAAAGTAGGGGGTGCTATGGATCTCCCAGGGGATGCCTCCCAATACATCTCGGTGCGAGAACACATGTACGCAGAACCCTTCGCGGAAATAACCCTCGCTGTTTGGGTTAAGACAAGCGTAAGAGGGATGGTCGCCTCGTGGGATCGAAGTGAATTCTTCCGTTTCGCTGTTGGCGATGACGTAGGCGGAAACAACGGAACAACCTTCGTGGCTTTCGACACCTGTTGCCCGTGTTGCCATGACTGGTTCGGGAAAACAGATGTTGCCGATGATCAGTGGCACCATATAGCCGCAACCTTTGATGGGCAAATGAAACGTATCTATGTTGATGGGAAGTTAGATGACCAAATTGAGGCACCGGCAGAAGTCATCGGTGCTGGGGCTGCACGGTTCGGGTTCATCGGAATCGGTTCGGAGGCAGGTGCGTTTGACGCTAACGTTGGACCTACATGGGCATACAACGGGCTTCTGGATGAGTTCCTGCTGTTCCATCGACCACTCAGTGAAGATGAGATTGCACACCTCGCTACTGCGCCTGAAGATCCGTTTGTCGATGCAACCACCAGCGTTGACCCCACTGACAAAGTGAGCACAACATGGGGTAGCCTGAAGTCTGCGTATAAATAAAGTCAGGCGTTCTTGTGAACTAAAGATTCATCATTAATAGAGGGTGGTCCATAACTGTTCAGTGTAGTTTTCCGCTCATAGTTGCGCTAGATCGTTTTCCGGCCTTCAGAGACTGATTACTCTCTCACGCGCTCCTTACATTCGGAAACTGCTCTGATTTATGAACCACCCTTAATCAATTTCTGAATCGCAGATTCGCAGATTTTACGTATTTTTAATCTCGCCTCATCCCTGTAATTCCAGACAATCCGTGATTCAGATTCCCTTCTAAATTGAGATTGACAAACTCATTCGTGAGTTGTATAATAAACATTGGATTAACCGGCAGGAATATAGAGCAGAATATCAACGCATGAACACACCGATTGAGATATCCAGTTTAACAGAATATATCAACCAAATAGACGAGATTACCCATCCGGAAAAGAAATATCTCTATCGCGGTCAGGAAGACGAAACGTGGCGAGTGACCAGCAGTGCGTATCGTCGCTTGGTAAGCAGTTCCGAGGATTTGGGACGAGAAACTGATCTTCCACTTGATTCGTTGCGCTATTTGTACCAGAACTATCTCCTTGAAATCATTGATGAGATTAAATTAAGGTATCCATCTACATATAGAGATCTGTCTCCGTTAGAGTGTATGGCGCATTTACAGCACAATCGGGTTGCCACAGGCTTAATTGATTTTACCTTTAGTCCTTTGGTCGCTCTCTGGTTCGCATGTACTAATGAAAACATAAATGGCAAGATTATTGTGTTGGAAAACGATAGTGAAAAAATTGAAGAGATAACAACTATTGAACAACTTCAGCAGGATCTGGCGGTGTTTTTTTCGATTGATCAAGAAAATTGGTATCTATGGTCTCCCACGCTGGACAGTCAAATAGTAGATACCCAACGACTGATTATGCAGCAATCGGTGTTCTTATTTGGGTTACCGGAAATAGATAGAGAAATAATCACACAAGAAATCACAATCCATAGTGCTGACAAAGCAAATATCAGAACGGCATTAAAAAAAATGGGAATCTCGGAAAGAATCTTATTTTCCGACTTACTCGGTTTTTTTGAGAGAAATAGTGCTACGCAGCCTTATAACTTATCAGTTGACGCACTTGACTCTTGAGGGATACTATTATGAATAACAAATTAACCGACAGAGACAGCCTTTTTTTTAAACATTCGCGACGTGGTGACCAGAGGCTGTTCGCGAGAAAGTACGACGAAGCCATTGAAGAATACAATAAAGCGATTGAACTGAAACCCGATTACGCGCCTATCTACAGTATACGCGGCTATGTTTATCGCATTAAAGGTGATTTTGAATCTGCCATCAAAGACTATAATAAACTGATAGAACTCAGGTCCGATAATGCTGATGCATATTGTGATCGCGGGGTTGCCTATAGCAAAAAAGGCGAATTTGAGCTTGCCATCCGAGACTTTAACAAGGCTATTGACCTCAAACCAAACCTTGCCGATGCCTACAATGGTCGAGGCTTAACCTATCATCAGATGAATGAAATTGATCTCGCTATCGAAAACTATAATACAGCAATACAACTGAGACCTGATTTTGCCAAGGCGTATAACAACCGTGGTCTTGCTTATCGAGATAAAGGCAATGCTGATAAGACACTTGAAGACACGAGCAAAGCAATAGAATTTCAGCCTAACTTCTCACATGCCTATAATAATCGCGGTTATGCTTATGTCAGAAAAGGCGTAACGAGCCTTGCTATCAAAGACTTTAACAAAGCGATACACCTAAATCCTGAACTTGCCGAAGCCTATTGCAATCGCGGCGTTGCCTCCGAAAGTAGGGGTGAACTTGAGCGTGCCATCCAAGACTATACAAAAGCAATAGAACTTCAACCTGATTATGCAGTAGCGTATAACAATCGAGGAGTTGTTTACAACAAAAAAGACGAGATTGATCTTGCCATCAAAGATTTTGACGCGACGATACAACTCAAACCAGACTTCGCTCACGCGTACAGTAATCGCGGTTATGCTTATTATGCAAAAGGCGAACTTGACCGAGCCACCGTAGACTTCAACAAAGCAATAGAACTCAATCCAAACTTTGCCGAAGTATATAACTATCGCGGCCTTACTTACTTCGCCGAAGGTGAGTTGGAACTTGCCATCAAAGACCTTGACAAAGCAATTGAATCTAACCCCAATTATGCCGATGCATATTATAATCGTGGGGCGGTATGGTCAAAACTACAAAAATGGGATAATGCAAGATTAGACCTAACTGTCGCTAAAATCATAGGAAAAGACAGCATCCGCTCATTCCAACACATCAATAGAAGCATCATCAACTTTAAACAGGTCCCCGATGTTAAATTACCAGAAGACATCGCCGCCATGCTAACACCCCCGCAGGCATAGCAGTCAAGAAACTATCTCTTGAGTGAATAACCTGATATTACAGATCTTCAATCCACGAAATTCGCGCCATCTGTGTAATCCGTGATTCAGACAATTAACACCAACACCTCCAAATCAAATTCCCAACCTCCAGAAAATCTTGTCGCTGCGGCAATCCACCTTTCCCTTGACTTTCCGTTTTAGAATCTGGTATCCTGTTATAGGAACCTATACAATTTAATCTTTTGCTGGCACGCCTTGAAAAAGGTGAGGTTAGACCCTCACCTGCAAAGAACTAAAATTGACAAACACGCCCTATTATATCAGATTCATCTATGGAAACTTTTGACTGCGAACTGAAACAACAAGTTATCTTCGGTGATAACACGATTGAGAGACTCGGTGAGCTGACACGCTCGTTCGGAGGGAGCCGCGTTCTCGTCACAACAGATCGGGGGATCGAAAAGGCGGGAATTCTCGCGAGAGCCGTTTCAGCGTTGCAAAGCGAAAGGATCGCCGCTTACATTTTTGCCGATGTCACGCCCAATCCAACGACAGAAGATGTTGACGCTGCGGTAGCAGTCGCGAAAATCAACGCGCCGATAGACCTGATCATTGGACTCGGCGGGGGCAGCTCGATGGACTGTGCGAAAGGGGCAAACTTCCTACTCACAAACGGTGGCAAAATGGAGGACTACTGGGGTACCAATAAGGCGACCCAACCGATGCTTCCCTCCATCGGCATTCCAACGACCATTGGCACCGGCAGCGAGGCACAGTCCTTCGCACTCATCGCACAAGCGGACACCCATATCAAAATGGCATGTGGTGATAAAAAGGCACGATTCGGCACTGTCATCTTGGATGCAACGCTTACTAAGACTTTGCCGACACCGATCGCAGCAATCACAGGGATAGACGCTATCGCGCACGCTGTTGAAAGTTTCGTCTCAACCAGACACAACCCGATGTCACAAATGTTCTCACGACATGCATGGGAATTGCTAAACGCTCACTTTGAGGCGTGCCTTGACCCCCATAATGCCACAGCCCGATGCAAGATGTTATTCGGTGCGTATCTGGCAGGACTCGCAATCGAAAACTCGATGCTTGGTGCAGCACATGCCTGCGCTAACCCCTTAACAGCGAGATACGATGTCATCCACGGTGTTGCTGTGGCGTTGATGCTACCACATGTCATCCGACTCAATAGCACCGTCGCGGGAGAAGTTTATCGTGAGTTATACCCAGACGGAGACTTAGCAGACAGAATCACAATACTAAAGCAGATTGGCAATTTACCGAACAGACTTCGGGATTACCCTGTCCAATACACGATAGGAACTGCAGACATACCAACATTGGCAAAGGAAGCGGCGACACAATGGACAGCGCAGTTCAATCCGCGTCCTTTGAATATTAGAGATTTTATGACACTTTATGAACAGGTTTATTGAAATACAAGTAGGTAAGTGGAATCGTACATATCTTAAAAAGTCAAAGGCTATGGCACAACGGAGTGTGTCTTCTACCTTCTTCACTCTTGTGCTACTGCTCTTCGCTTCACAGGCAACCCTTGGCAACTGGACGAGTTTCCGCGGTAATGCACAACTCACCGGTGTCGCCGATTCCCAACTCCTTGAAAACCCCCAATTGCTCTGGACTTTTCAGGTAGGAGATATGATTGAATCCACCGCTGCAGTCATTGATGGCACCGTCTACATCGGTGCGTTAGATGGCATTTTCTACGCGATCGACGCGCAAACAGGCGAAAGACAGTGGACGTATCAGACGAACAGCTCAATTAAAGCGTCCGCGGCTATCCACAATGGAGTCGTCTATTTCGGTGACGGTGATGGTGTCTTTCATGCGGTGGATATCAACACTCACGAAATGAAATGGCAGTTTCGTACGGAGGGTGAAATTATATCATCGGCGAATTTCGCTGGTGATCGTGTGCTATTCGGTTCGTATGACGGCTTCCTCTACTGCCTCAACCGAGAGAACGGAGAATTGGTTTGGAAATTTGAGACAGAAGGTTATGTCCACGGCACCCCCGGTGTCTGGACACAAGTTGACAGCGATTCTGGGCAGGCGAAGAACTTTGTGATTGTCACCGGATGTGATAGTTATCTTCGCGTCATCAACATTGACGACGGCACACAAACACAACAAGTAGAACTCGGCGCGTATGTCGGCGCGAGTGCTGCGATTTTACAAGATCACGTCTACTGCGGTACGTATGGCACTGAAATATTGAGCGTCGCATTAGACACCGGGGAAATTAAATGGCGGTATCGGCATCCGAAACGCAGATTTCCATTCTTCGCTTCAGCCGCTCTTACCGAAGATAGCGTTATTATTGGCGGACGCGATAAAATGGTGCATGCGCTCTCACCAAAAACCGGCGAGTCACTATGGACGCATACCGCTAAATCTCGCATTGAGTCTTCCGCTGTCATCGCCGGTACAAACGTTTTCCTCGGAACAACTCGCGGATTAATTATTGCTTTAGATATTAAGACTGGGGAATTGGTGTGGGAATTCGCAACAGGCTCCTCTATTGTCGCATCACCCAGCGTCTCCGATGGTAGAATTTACATCGGAACCGAGGATGGGATCCTGTATTGTTTTGGATAGATTAGTCTTTAAGGGAGGATTCGTCAAGCGGAAACTTCTCAGTAATGAGCATCAGCGGATCTTTGTTTGCTACGACCCTATAGGTGCGGCTGAGAAACATTTTTGATTCGAGATGCCCGATAGCATCTGGTAGACCTACAGTGCGCTCAACACCCCACCACAATAAGTCGCGGCGCGTTTCCCATATAGTTCTTTGCAAAAGTACACCCAATCCTCCGGTCCTTGATTTCAATCCCTCTACAACGCTGCTGGGTAGACGTTTGTAGACAATATGAGAAATTGCGTAGGCGTGGATTTTCGGTAGTTGCGTATCAGCGACAGGTGTTTGCAGCACGACTTCCCGCGTAACAACCGGATCGCCTATCGGGAGTTCCAGCCAAGCGTATTCAATACCTAAAGCTTGCTCTATTTCTCGTAGTGGAACGACTTCTACCGGAGAAAACGTATATGCTTCAATAAGATGTGTGACAGTTCCATCGGTGACGAGCAGTGCGCGCTGGAATGGCGTTAATCGTGAGGGTTTGATGTTGTCTAAGGTCGGTGGTCTGGCGGTTTGTGCAACAAATAGTTTATTGAGCCGCTCGCTGATAATAGTATCTGAACCAGGAATCGTGCTTGTGTCCATCGGGTATGCCTCCCACGAGTTAATCCATTTGTATTAATTATAACGTCCGCTAACACGAGCTGTCAACATAGAATTGGCACGGTTCACCGTTTCATGTTATAATTAACATGAACTTATACGAATGTTACAGATCACATCTCGTGTCGCAGGATCGCGAAGATGTCAATACATGTGCAAGGTAAAGGAGCACAAATAATGCCTGAAACAAAACCGGAACCTGCAACAGCAGGCATAGATTCAAAGGACACAACCGTAGGGAGTGTATTCGTCTCTAACTACCCGCCCTACTCCACATGGGGCGAGTCCGATGTACCAGCAGTGCACCAAGCACTGGTTGAACCGCCGCGCCCAGATGCGACGCTGGGACTTTACCTCCATATTCCGTTCTGCCGTAAGCGGTGCAAGTTCTGCTATTTTCGCGTCTATACCGACAAAAACAGTTCGGAAATTGACACGTACCTGAATGCGCTCGCGAAAGAGGTCGAAATTTATAGCGCGCAACCCGCAATTTCGGGTAGACCGCTGAGATTCGTCTATTTCGGTGGTGGCACGCCGTCCTATATCAGCGTGAAACACTTGACAGCTCTCGTCGATAGAGTGAAACAGGTGATGCCCTGGGACGCTGCTGAAGAGGTCGCTTTCGAGTGTGAACCCGGCACCTTGACGGAAAAGAAAGTAGAGGCTATCAAAGGGATCGGTGTAACCCGATTGAGCCTCGGTGTTGAAAACCTGAATGATGAAATCCTCGCTGAAAACGGTAGAGCACATCTTTCCAAAGAGGTCTATCGCATCGTGCCGTGGATAAAGACGTTGGCGTTTGACCAAGTCAATATTGATCTGATCTCAGGCATGATAGGTGAAACATGGGAGAGTTGGCGAGACACCGTCAAGAAGACCATAGAACTCGATCCAGACAGCGTTACGGTTTATCAGCTCGAATTGCCGTTCAATACCGTCTACTCTAAGGACATTCTCGGCGGCGATACGCTTCCAGTGGCAGATTGGAAACTGAAACGCGAATGGCACCAATACGCCTTTGAGCAGTTTACACAAGCCGGTTACGTACAATCCAGCGCGTATACGGTGCTTAAGAAAGATAAGAATTGCCAGTTTGTCTACCGCGACGCGGTGTGGCAGGGCAGCGACATGATAGGCACAGGCGTTGCTTCTTTTTCCCACCTCAGCGGAATCCACTTTCAGAACGCGCCCTCATGGAGAGACTACCTCGGCAACCTTGAGGAAGATAGACTTCCGATTTACCGTGCGCTGAAACCTACGGAAGCAGAACGGTTGACACGAGAGATGATACTGCAACTCAAACTTGGAGAAATCAGCCCCTCCTATTTCCAAACGAAGTTCAACGCAGATATCCTTGGGATTTTCGCCGAACCTTACGAAAAACTGCAAAACGACGGCATGTTGCGCGTCAACGCCACATCAGATGAAATCCAGTTGACCCAGCGCGGATTACTCCAAGTGGATAGCCTGCTCCCGGCGTTCTATGCGCCTGAATATCAGAACACACGATATACCTAAGCAACCTGATTCAATAAATATATTTTCTATCATGGAAGGTAAAAAAATATGGATACTAAACTCATCGTATCTAACCCATCAATTATGATGGGCAAACCTGTTATTGCAGGTACTCGCATCCCTGTCGAATTAATCTTAAAAAAAATCGCAGCGGGAGAGACGATTGAACAATTACTTGAGGAGTATCCGCGCTTGACCGAGGAAGGTGTACGTGCAGCACTTTATTTTCCTTCTCAGGTTCTTCGCGCTGATATTGTCTATCCAATTCATGAAGAAACGCCATAAACCTACTTGCGGACGAGAGCATTGGCAAGTCGATTGTAAGTGAACCTCGGCAAAATGGCCCTAACGTATTATACATCGCCGAATTTGCTCCAAGTATTGATGACGAGGCAGTACTGCATCAAGCCAACCTAAACCGGGCACTATTACTTACTGAAGATAAAGACTTTGGTGAACTCGTATTCCGTCAAGGATTAGTGCACATGGGTGTAGTGCTTGTTCGTCTTTCGGGTTTATCTTTGCGAGCAAAAGCAACAAGTATCTCAACAGTCTTGGCAAATCACGAGGATGAATTGCTGGAGGCTTTCAGTGTTATTTCACCCGGAAGGGTTAGAATTCGCCAGGGCCCATAATCAACTATACTACACCAGTTATACTCCAATTACACAGAAAAACATGGAGATACAAACGCAATTACACCGCCTCCGTGAGATGCTTGCTCCGGTGTTAGCAACAAACGCTTTCTATCGACGAAAACTCACTGAAGCAGGAATTACACATCCAAACGACTTACAAACGCTGGAGGATTACCGACAGCTGCCCTTCACAACGAAGGAAGAACTTAGCGCGGATCAAGTGTCGCATCCACCCTACGGCACGAACTTGACCTTTCCGCTGGAGCAGTATACTTGCCTTCATCGCACCTCAGGTACGACAGGTGCGCCGTTGCGATGGTTAGATACAGCAGAATCGTGGGATTGGTGGGGGAAATGTTGGGGCGAAATCTACAATGCTGCGGGTGTGACCTCGGCAGACCGACTTATGATCGCTTTCTCGTTCGGTCCATTTATCGGTTTCTGGAGTGCTTATCACGGTGCACAACAACTCGGTGCGCTCATAATCCCCAATGGTGGTATGACCTCCGATCAGCGGATACGCGCTATCCTCAGCAACGATGCGACAGTGCTCATCGCGACACCAACTTATGCATTGCGGCTTGCCGAAGTCGCCGAACAGGACGGTATCAACCTGCGTGAAGAAGCCTCAATTCGGGTAACAATCCATGCCGGTGAACCAGGAGCAAGCCTACCAGCAACAAAACAACGCATTGAAACACGTTGGGGCGCGCGTGCCTACGATCATGCAGGCGCAACAGAGGTCGGCGCGTGGGGTGTTATGTGTGAACCGCAGGCGGGCATCCACCTCAACGAAAACGAGTTTATCTGTGAAGTGCTTGATCCCCAAACCGATAATCCGACAGACGAAGGCGAGTTAGTGATTACCAATTTAGGACGCGTCGGTACGCCTGTTATCCGTTACCGGACCGGAGATCACGTCAAGCTCAAATCAGCACCGTGTGGATGTGGTATGGCGAGTCGTGTCCTTGAGGGTGGTGTTATCGGACGCTTAGATAACGCACTCATCATCCGCGGACTGAACGTATATCCTGCGACGCTCGAAAACATCATCCTCAAGTTTCCCGATGTCCAAGAGTTTGCCGGTCGCGTTTACGGAACAGAGACCTTCGATGAACTCGAAATCCAGATTGAATCGACGAACACAAACCCTACTGACACCACCACTGCTGTCGCTGCTGCGATTCGAGACGAGTTAGGCTTACGCGCTACTGTGAAAGTGATGCCACTCGGAACATTACCGAGATATGAACTGAAGTCAAACAGATTCACCGACGAGCGGACTTCTCTGAAGAGAACAGGGTAAACACCTACCACCGTTTTCCTTGACATCCAACGCTCTACAGATTATAATTAGTTTGGAGTTGACGACTAAAATGGCAAATTATGAAATTGATGAGATTCGTAGAATCCGACGGGAAATCTCAGCAAGGTTTGACCACGACGCCCGCAAACTCGGGGAGTACTACCGAAAATTAGAGGAAGACTACCGGAAGTCTGGCAAATATAAATTTGTGGATCCACCGGATGAGAAACCAGAAGCTGCGAAATCGGATGACGAGAAAGCTGCGGATTGAGTAGCGAATTTTCCATTTCCGAAATAAATCCAAACGAAACTAAGATGTCAAAACTTTTAGATAGACTAAATCCATTCCAACGAGAAGCTGTTATGCACACAATAGGTCCCCCAGGACTTACGCAAAATCCATTTTTATGGAAGCGTCGTACTGCCATCGGAAATTTAGACCATACTCTAAACCAACTATAGTTTGGACAATATTATGAATTACTAAAGTTTGGACAATTCATATCAGATTTAGGTTGAATTTTCAAAGATTGCGAGGTTTTTCTACGAGTTTCACATCTGTCAGGACTTGTCGAAAAATAACAGAATCTCGCAAATGAGAGGTACGGTTTGCTGAACAGTCTCTACCGCAATGCTATAGGTTAACAGTCTATGCTACAAAAGAGGTGCCCGGTCAAAACCTTTGCCTATTTTAAAATTGTCCAAAGTTCAGTATAAAGAATAAAGGAGAATGTTGCCATGAGTTGGGCATCATATTATGAGGATACTATAGAAGCGAGAGGTGAATCTAAAAGTTCCAACGAAGAAGCAATTCATAAATTCTTGGATAGAGCGGAAACTGCAGCCAAAAAAGTTCTAAGTCTTTCGGAAAATGATGATCCTGATTCGCAAAAACTTTTGGAGGCTATAAAGCATTATCGGTCTGATCGCAATTTCTTGGACAATAGTGAATGGAATTTAGAATCCATTTTTACTGCGGCACACTCGACACACTATAAACTCGGCAAGGTAAACTTTGAAGAAGGTAAGCTGGAGGAAGCGAAAAGCGCAGCAGAAAAAACCTTAAGACTCAGGGATGAATATCCACCTGCCCGGAAACTTTTGACGGATATAAAGATGAGATATTACAACAATGGCAAGATTTACTCTAACCCTGAGGAATACACTCAAGCAATTTTTAAATTTCAAAAACGGATTGATTCAAACTGTGAACTTGCAAAGGAACTATTACAAAAGATAAAACAGAAACACAAAGAGCACGGCGATGACCACCGGAAGAAAAACGCGTTCACCAAAGCACTAAAATCCTACCAACAAGCAATACGCATTGACGATAAATACAAGGAAGCTTATCACAATCTCGGTATCCTTTATCGGAAGATGAAAAAATACGACGACGCGATAACAGCTTATCAGAAAGCAATAGGCATTGATGAAAGATCTCATGTAACCTATAGCGATTTCAGTTTCGTTTACCGCGAAATTGGTGAGACCGCTACAGCAGTAGACTTACTAAAGCGTGCAATCGCAATCAAACCAGATTATCAAAGATCATACTACAACCTTGCTGACACTTACTTTGAAATGGAAAATCTACAAGACGCAAGTGAAACAGTATTAGAGGCTTTAAGGCTTGATGATAATGATCAGGACACTCTAAAACTGCAAAAGAATATAGTGCACGCCTATTTAAAGCAGGGACGTGATTACTTCAGACAAGGCAATCTTACTGCAGCAGAAACCTCGGCAAAAGAGGCATTAACGCTCGATCCTAACTACCAACCTGCTCAAGAACTTCTGAAAAAGAATATAGTGCACGCCTATTTAAAGCAGGGACGTGATTACTTCAGACAAGGCAATCTTACTGCAGCAGAAACCTCGGCAAAAGAGGCATTAACGCTCGATCCTAACTACCAACCTGCTCAAGAACTTCTGACAGAAATAAAAGATGCCCGTAATTGGTTGAAAGTGGGAGAGGCAAAGGTGCGAGGATTGGTCCGTTGGATAGTAAACCGTGTCGGGCTCTAAGGAAAATATAATAGGATACTGGACATCTGATCGACATTGACAATGCTGCTCAATTATCCAAACATTGAAACTCAAAAGTACAATTCGTCCAGAGAAACATAAATGAACACACACCACACCTACGACACCATCGTTATCGGGGGCGGACCTGCGGGGAGTACCGTTGCGACCCTTGTTGCCGAACAGGGACACCGCGTGCTGCTGCTTGAACGGGAAGCCGAACCGAAATTCAAAATCGGAGAATCGCTGATTCCCGCCACATACTGGACTTTTAAACGGCTCGGTATGCTGGAAAAACTGCGGGCGAGCCACTTCCCACAGAAGTACAGTGTGCAGTTCTATTCACCCAGTGGCAAAGCCTCCACACCATTCTACTTTTTTCAAACCAATCCGCATGAAAGTGCTGTCACGTGGCAGGTGCTGCGGAGTGAGTTTGACGAGATGCTCTTGGACAATGCCAAAGAGAAGGGTGTAGAGGTTCACCGAGGGTCCAGCGTACGGGAAGTCCTTTTTGACGGAGGCACAGCAACGGGTGTTGTTACACAAAATACAGATGGCACGCGTGAAACACTTCACGCAACCGTCATCGTCGATTCTACTGGACAGCGGTCGCTCATCGGACGACAGTTAAACCTGAACACTACAGAAGCAAACCTCAAAATGGCATCGCTCTTTACACACTACGAAGGTGGACATAGAGACGAAGGCCTCGACGAGGGAGCGACACTTATCCTACACACCGAAGAGAAAGACTCTTGGTTCTGGTCGATCCCGCTCCCGTATAACCGGACGAGTATCGGGGTCGTCGGCGAGTTGGACTATCTCCTTCAAAACCGAAGAGATACCGAAGGTAAACTCAATGCTCAAGAGATTTTCACCGAAGAACTTGAGAAGTGCGCTCCATTGAAACAACGCCTCAAAGGTGCGAAGCAGCTTTTCCCGATCCAGACCACGAAAGATTTTTCCTACCGTGCCAGTCGTATCGCAGGCGATAATTGGGTATTGGTGGGCGATGCATTCGGATTCTTGGATCCCGTCTACTCGACTGGGCTGTTCTTGGCACTCAAGTCCGGTGAAATGGCAGCAGATGTCATCATCGAAGCCTTTGAAAAAAATGATTTTTCCGAAGCACAACTTGGGAGTTTCGGACCGGCGTTTGTGGAGGGAATGGAGGCATTTCGGAAACTTGTTTACGCCTTCTACACAAAGGAATTCAGTTTTGCGCGATTTCTGTCAGAATACCCAGAGCATCAGGGCGGCATTGTCGATATTTTGAGCGGGGATGTGTTTAGGAAAGACGTAACGCACATCTTCCCAGCAATGGCAGAAATGTGCCCATTTCCACCTGAAGTGCCGCTCAGTTAGTCGGAATACGCATCATATCCAGAGGAGAATTTCATGAAATCAATTCTGTTCTATTTATCAATCATCTGTGTGATATTTGCCGTAGGGTGCGATAACGCCTCAAAACGCGACACCGCCCAAGGCGAAAAAAGTGATACAACTGCCAAGTTAGTGAACGATAGTGCCTCAAAACGCCGCTTCGTCAGCGTTGGCACGGCTCCTGCTGGAGGAGCATTTTTCGTCGTCGGCTCCGCAATCGCTGAGGTCGTCGCTGGTAATGCACCGGAAGCAGGTTGGGAAGTCACTGCCGAAGCCACCAAAGGCACACAAGAGAACATCCGCCGCATTGTAAGCGGTGAACTGGAATTCGCACTCGCCAACGCTGCTATCTCCTATTTTGCTGTGCGCGGCGAGGGAGCGTGGGAAACGGAACACGCCATCCGCACTGTCATGACGCTTGCCCCAAATGTTGGCTTGTTTATTACATCACAGTCTTCAGGTATTCGTACAATTCAAGACTTTGCTGGAAAACGGATTGTCGTCGGACCGGCAGGCGCGGGCTTTGAGTATTTCCTGAAACCGATACTGGCAGCACACGGCGTTGCCTATGAAGACTTTACACCGATCAACAGCCACTACATTGGTGCTGTAGATCTATTAGCGGACGGTTCCGCTGCTGCGGCATTCATGGGAGGCGCGATTCCAACACCAGCCGTCACGCAAGCCAGCACGTCCCAAAACATCTTTTTCATCCCGCTCGACGAAACAGCGAAACAGTCTCTCTTTGAAGAGTATCCGTTCTTTAATGCGATAACCATTCCCGCGAACACCTACAAAGGACAGACGGAGCCGTTCGACAGTATGAACGTAGGCGCAATGCATCTTATCACCGCCGAAGCCGTAGATGAAAATATGGTTTACGAATTCACGAAAACCTTATATACACACCGAGCAGAAGTCGTCAAGCGGCACGGTGCTGGCAAAGCGATTAATCCGAAAAATGTTGTCAAGGATACAGGCACGCCTTTCCACCCGGGTGCTATCCGTTTCTATAGCGAAATTGGCATCTGGAACGAATAAACAGGTATACATCTGTAATCCCTGAAAAAATAAAAAAATGCAACTTTTTTGCGACTCGTTTGTAGTTAAGAATACGCGCATAGAGGGACCGGAAATAGGATTTTTCGAGTCAAGCAATATGCTTGCCTGAGATGTCCTCTTTTCCAGTCAGCTTCGGTCTGTAGGAGATTATTCTCCTGTCAGACCGAAGTCTCTTCGCATTTCAAACATGAAGTCCTCAATAGTGAGGTAACACCTACAAAGCATCCTCACAAAACAGAACAGACTCTCAATGCCCGCCGCTTAACCTTTAGTCACAGCAACGTCCTATCTTAATTCGCACAGAAAATCCAAATCATCACCCAAAATTTACTTAACATACGCTAAAAAAATACTTGACTTTAAAATGCTTCTTTGTTATAATTGTAAAAATGCTTATTAAGGAGACTGGAAATGGAATTAACTTTTGAAAAAGATGACCTCCTATATTCCCTACAAGTCTTACAAGGTGTAGCGAGCGGGCGTACGACTTTACCCATTCTTTCAAATGTCCTCATCCAAGCCGCAGATGGGAAAATTGAGTGTGTCGCCACGGATTTAGAAGTCGGGATTAAGATGAAGGTGGAAGGTGTCATTCAAGAAGACGGTGCAATCACTGTCTCCGCTAAGAAGCTGGCAGACATCGTCAAAGAGTTGCCCGTAGATAAAACAATACACCTCGCAACGACAGCAAACGACCGCGTCGAGATTACGTGCGGCGATGGCGTTTACAAGATTATCGGACTCCCGGACGAAGAATTTCCGCAATTGCCTTCTGTTGATGGACATTCACTAACGATTGAGGGAGAAACGCTGCGCGCTGTCCTCCGCAGAACCGAATTCGCCGCTGCGACAGAGGATGTGCGCTACTTCCTAAATGGTCTGTGTTTTAATTTCCTTCCTGACCGAACAGAAGTCGTCGCCACTGATGCGATACGACTCGCACTCGCTTGCTGTGAACCGTTTCAGACCCCGGAGAATGTAGAGCGCTTCATCGTCCCACTCAAAGCCGTTAAAGAAATTGAGCGCACTTTTGCTGAATCTGATCAAGTGCAGGTCTCAATTTTTGAAAATCAGATTCTTTTTGCTGATGAGAACGCCACTTTAACGACACGGCTTGTAGAAGGGGATTATCCACCATATCAGAAACTCATCCCTGATTCGACAGTAGAAAAAGCGGTCGTCTCTAAAGAACAGATTCTGCACGCCGCACGCCGAGTCGCATTGCTATCAAATCCAAAGACCTTTGCCGTCTGTTTGGAGATCGATACTGAACAGATTCAGATTTCAGCGAGAACCCCAGAATTAGGAGAGGCACACGAGACGCTTCCTGTGGAGTCGAGCACTGGACGTGTACGGTTGGGAATTGATGCCCGCTTACTGATAGAGACGCTGGCGCATATTGAAACGGAATCAATCGCGATAGAATTTACTGGCGCAGTGGCTCCTGTAGCCTTTAAACCGACCAATGAGGAAAGACATATTTGTCTGATAAATCCAATGCGCTTGGAATCTTAAAGTGCTTTCGTCGTCAAACCCTGAAAATTGCACTTTCACTGTAGGAACAGAAACATTTTTCTTACAGTACAGGAACGGGCACGCTGTCTTGCGTGCCCTTTACTTTTCCATAGACGCAGCGGAAAAATATTTCTCAAAAAACTTGACAACGTTTCTGTTTTATGGTATTATTATATATCTGATGCCGAGATAGCTCAGTCGGTAGAGCAGAGGACTGAAAATCCTTGTGTCGGCAGTTCGATTCTGCCTCTCGGCATCTTTTTTTAATCGCAATAATTTGCTAAGCCGGTGTAGCTCAGTGGAAGAGCAACTGATTCGTAATCAGTAGGTCGGAGGTTCAAATCCTCTCATCGGCTCTCTGTTTTTGCCTACCCACTTTCCCACTACTCTGCTTCAGCAGCGACATCTTCCTCAAGCGATTTGATATTTGCTAAGACCGTCGGGTGCGGTTCGATTTCATAGACTTTCCGATACACTTCCAACGCAGCCTCTTTATCACCGAGAAAACTCGCATAAATTTCCCCCATCCGTTCCCATGCGCGAACCTCATGAGGATCAAGTTCCACAATGCGTTCGTAGACTTGCAGTGCATCCACATATTGACGCGTTTCGATATCCTCCCGTTCAAGTGCAGACGCTCGGGCAAAAAGCAGTCCGACGAGATCGGTAATAACCTCATCCATCCCAGGACGCTTTTCAAGTGCTTGCTCCAGCAGGAGAATTGCCTCCGATTCAAGTCGGGTAACCTCAGTAAAATCTTCAATCGTGTATTCTCGGTCTAAAAACCGATATTTCTGCAGCATTTTGGAGTATGTTCTCGATAGCTGCAGACGTGCAAGGATACCGATAGGTGCTTTTTCGGACAACACGACTCGCAACTCAGGATCATTTTCAATCGCTTTTTTGTAGTGTTCCTCTGCCTGTTCAAACTGCTTACTTCCCTGATAGAGGACACCGAGGAGATAGTGTGCTTCGGCATTGCTTGGGTCTTCTTTAACGACTGCCAGGAACTCCGCCGCGGCTTCGCTGAGTAAATAGTCATCACGGAGCAGTTTCCCACGCAAAAGACGGACATCAGGATGGTCAGGTTGGACACGTGATGCGTGTTCCAAACGCGCCTTCGCATCTTTCAGCCAACCACTTTGTGAATAGATTGTAGCGATGCGAAGATTGGCATGCAAACGGATTTCTGCCCCTGTTTTCGAGGCTCCATTTATCAAATGCTTTTGCGCTTCCACATCTTCTTCTAATGCTTGCAATGCTTGCCAATAAAAAAGCGCGGCATCAACGAGATCCTGTTGTGCAAAGAGTGTGTCTGCTTTCTCAACGAAGCCACCTACCTGCGACACCGGTGGTGATCCGGATTCCGCACTGCCTCGCTGGATATAGAAAAACGCAAGCACAACAAAACCGATGACGACAAATACTTCGGCATAAAAAAGCCAACTGCGTAAGGAAAATAGGGATTTCGTGTTAAATGACATGTTTACTCCCTTGTCTTGATGTAGTGGACAAGACTATGATACACCGCAGGGGGAGGGAACCTCGTGTAGGGCGAGGTGACCTCGCCCCTACAGTACGCGATTCTCAATTTCGTCAAGAATACCGAGCATCTTTTCCGCATCAACGAAACCGGTGAACCGCTTAAGAGTGACACCATCGGCATCCAAGAAAATGACAACTGGTAATCCGGGGATCTGGTACTTCTCGGTGAGTGCTTTCGTCGTTTCGGAGGTGCGGGTGAAATCGAGTTTGACATTGACATAATCAGCGAGTCTCGCGGCAACAGCGGGATCTGCATACGTCAGATGATCGAGTTCCTTACAAGCAGCACACCAAGAGGCATAAAAATCAAGCATTACGAGTTTGTCCTCCCGCTTAGCGATTTCAAATCCCTCGGCTTCGTCGTAAACCCAATCCAGATGGGGGCCACCGGGCTGCTGGATGCCTCCCACAAGCATATAAGCACCAAAAACCGCTAACAAAAGACCACACGCTTTTCGGAATTTCATCAATGAAGAGATGCCACTGAAACGTTCCGTCAACTTACCGAGCCACACGCCAATCAGGACTAAACCACCGGCAATAGCGAAAAACGGTAGCGAATTTTGCAGGAAACTCTGCAATAGTGGGAACACATCTTTAAGAAAGTAGAGTGCCATCGTAATAATCGCAATACCGAAGATGTTCTCCAAGACATACATCCAGCCGCCTGAACGCGGCAGCGCAGAGAGTAACCCCGAGAACGTGCCAATACCGATAAAGAGTAAACCCATTCCGAGGGCATAAGTGAACATGAGCCAGAATCCGAGGAAGAGGCTGCCCGTCGTTGCGATATAGGTTAGGACAACCGCTAATGCTGGTCCTGTGCAAGGTGCCGCGATCACGCCTGCGACCGTTCCCATAGCAAATGCTCCGGCAAATCCAGTACCGCCAACGGTGTTGAGACGATTCTGCACCGCATACGGCAATCGAATCTCAAACACACCGAACATAGACAATCCCAAACTCACAAGAATTAGACTGATGAAGCCAACAACCCATGGGTTCGCCATTATTTGTCCGAAGACTGCGCCTGTCGATGCAACCGCCACACCTAAAATTGAATAGGTAACGACAATGCCGAGAACATACACAATAGAGAGCAGGAAAGATTTGAGAAAACCAGCAGATTCATTGGCACCGAAAACGGAAACAGTAATCGGTATGAGTGGATAGACACAGGGGGTTAAACTGGTCAAGATACCGCCAGCAAACACGAGCAAAAATGCGAGCCAAACCTGTCCACCAGAGAGCGCACGCGCAAGGGTTCCTTCGTCGTCACCAGCACCGGGTAGTGCCCCAAATTGAATATTGGCAAAAACTGCTTCATTAACTCGCTGAACAGTGTTCTCTATACCAACAACTTCGATAGGAACCTCAAAAGCCAGAACTTCAGGTAACAGACACTGCTCCTCGTTACACGCTTGATATCTCAGTTCCAAATCCATCGTGATGGGACCAATTGGCGCATCTTGACTTAAATCGGCTTGGACACCGATAGTGATGGTATCGTGATAGACCGGTGCCTCCCCAATTGAGCCAAGTTCCAGGACATCACCAGCAGGATATACCATCTCACCGACAGTGAGATGCGACATCTCAGGGAAGATGACCTCGGTCGCGATAAGTCCTTCACCAGAGGGGTTAGCGTTGACATGCCACCCTTCCGCAATCTCAACGACGACAGCCATTTGAAATTGACTTCCAGGTTGTACCTTGTCGACTGAGAGGTATCCTTTTGCAGTAAGTTTCTCAGCAGGCAGTTTTTCATCAAGCCCAAAATCTGCGAACTGCGCTTGAACATGAACCGGGAAAATTATCGTAACAAGCGTCAACACGGACCAGAACAGATATTTATGAAATTTGCTGGTTCTCAACATACGTTAGTTCTCCTCAACTACCTCGGTTCAAGCACCACGCAGGGTAGGATCATCTCTTCAAGTGAAATGCCACCGTGTTGGAAACTGCCTTGAAATATTTCCTTATACATATTGAACTGCCTGTCATAAACGAAATAGTAATCCTCTTTGGCGAGAATATAACTTTTGTCAGCTTCTTCACCAGGCAAACGGTATGCGACAGGATCCTTTATGAGCCATCCGGCTTCAGGTGCGCATGAAATACCTTTCCCCTCTTTAAACCGAAGCCCCGTGGTGAGTTCAGCTTGGCTCGAAACTTTCGCCGCATTTTGACAGAGCAGCGAACCGTGGTCAGACGTTAAGATGACGGTCATACCGCGGTCGGCAGCGATTCTAAATACCTTATACAGATGTGAATGCTGAAACCACGCCTGTACGAGTGCCCGGAATGCGGTTTCATCTGGAACAAGCTGTTGAAGTAAATCCACCTCATGCCGTGTATGTGTCAACATATCCAGAAAATCAACAACGAGTGCTGTCAAACTAATTCGATCTGTGACGCTTAACCAATGTAGGTATTGCATCTCCCCTCGTGTATCAAAAATTTTGAAGTAATGGAGGGGTGGCTTCAGAGGTATCCCATGCCGCTCAAATTGTAAGCGCATGAGTGCTTTCTCATAGCGATTGATGCTTGTGTGTGCTTGATCCGGTTCCGCGTATAGATCCGGATGCCTTTCTGCAAATTCAAGTGGAAACAATCCACTAAAAATAGCGTTCCGTGCATAACGGGTTGCTGTGGGTAAGATAGAATAGTAGTAATCAGTTGTCATGTTAAAAAGCGGGTAGAGCAACGGCTCAATTTTCAGCCAATGATCCAACCGCATACAATCCATAACAACAAACAGCACCTGCTTTCCTGCTTGAATTTCAGGAATGACATATTTGTAGACGACATCTACAGATAAAGTCGGGGACGCTTCACCTACAAGCCAATTGTGATAGTTGTCTTCGATATAGTTAGCGAAGGCGGCATTTGCCTCCCGCTTCTCTATTTCATGGATAGACTTAAGTTCGTCAACGTTATCAAGTGTATCGAGCCGCAGATCCCATTCCACAAGACGCAAATAGGTATCAATCCATGTTTCCCAATCATCGGCAGCGTCCCAGTCCTGCGTCGTCTCACCTAAAGCTTGTGTTCCACTAAAACTCCGGCTGTACGCTTGCGGCGTATATGCTTCACGGATTGCTCGCTTCTCAAGCAGAAAGGTGAGTGATGTTGATAACTGCTTGTGCGAGGTTTCCTCCTGATCACTTGTTGAGATTACGAAAATATCGTCAACATCGTAAAGGCTTCCTTGCTCCATTACCTCCTGTCCGCTCTCGTGCGTTAGGAGAATAATGGGAATATGCGCGTTCACACTCCGAACACGCGAAAGCAGATTCTCCCCTTGCGTCGGTGCATCATAATTTAATAAAACTGCGTGATATGTCTCTTCTTGGAGTAAAGAAACGCCTTCAGCACCGGTGTCCACTAAGGAAACATTGTACCCTTCAAACTCCAAGAAGCGAATGTAGGGTTTGGGTGTTATATACGTCTGTTGCTCGTTATATGTGTTTTCAAGCTGAGCGTTAGATTGCTCTACATCAGTTGTCTGAATCCACAGAATCCTCCATTTTTTCTCTTGCATGTTATACCCCCTTTTTGGCGCAGCACGCAAGCCGAAACTTGCCTGACAACAACGCAACATAGGCTCACAAAGTGTATCCTACATCTTAATAAAACGGGCAATCCATCAGCTGCCCGATGTTTCGGGGTGAGCATTTTCAACAAAAAGCAGAAAACACGACGTGATGCTCTGCTTAACAACAAAACTAAATACTCGAAATAAAACGTCCTGGATTCAACAAACCACTTGGATCGAATTTGGCTTTAACCTGTTTCATTAAACTGAGCGTGCCTCCGACGGAACCCCAAACGTCAATATGTCGTTTAAGTTCAGACGGTGCGGTTTCTATTATAAGGTTCCCCTGCGCCGTCATTGCCGATTGACGCAGCTGTGTGAGCGCATCCGCAAGTTGTTGAAAATCTGTGTCGGACGCTACAGGAATAATGAGATATAACACACCACTCCCAAGTAACGCCATCATCTGAACGCCACGCGCCCAATCCGCGTCCCCAACTTGCGCAACAAATTTGGCGACATCGGTACGTTTCAGATTCAACTTGGCAATCACAACCTCAACATCTCTGCTATCTACTGGGAATTCCTGAATGGCCTCCTGAAGCTGTTGTTGCGATTCGTCTTCTACAATTGACACACCGATCGCGCCATTTTGTTCCATAACCTCTTGGCAGCGTGTCAATTGCCACGCCACGGTCTCGGCATCGCCACCGAACCCAACTGTCAGCACCGGTTCATTTTTAGCTGCAGTGGCACCACTAAGCCTTGGATCTGCGTTAGCAAATAGATTTACAAACAGCGGCAATGTCTGCGAACCTACAATGCTTAAGCCCGTGTTAGCAGCGTCTTGAACATTTCGGAAGTCTGCTGTAAGGATCGCTTGCCGTGCGGGTATCGGGGACAATTTGAGAGCCACTTCGGTAATAATACCGAGTGTTCCAAAAGCACCGATATAAAGTTTGTTGAGGTCGTAACCTGCGACATTTTTCACCACTTTTCCGCCGCTTTTGGCAACGGTGCCGTTTGCGTGAACGACCTTCAACCCCAAAACCTGATTTCGAGCAGTCCCATGTCGTAAACGGAAAGAGCCGCTCACATTTGTTGCTACAATTCCACCGATAGTACATCGGTCTGCATAAGGTGGATTCAATGAGAGAAACTGCCGATATTTCGCTAATTCAGCTTGAAGAACGGCTAAAGGAATACCCGCCTCCACAGTTACAGTTAAATCCGCCGGTTCATATTCGATGACGCTATTGAGTCGTGTTGTCGCGAGTACTACATCTACCTTTTGTGGTAGATTCCCCATGCCAAGTTTCGTGCCAGCACCTGCAGGCATAACCGATAAGTCCTGTTTTGACGTAAATCGGAGAACATCTTGTATCTCTTGGATGGATCCCGGCAAAACGACAGCTTTCGGCACACACCCATCAAAAGCGTAAGATTCAATCTGTTCCTCCGACAAGACACCGGATTCGCCGATAATTTGCTTAAGTTCATCTTGCAAGGCACGCGAATTTTCCATATACTTCTCTTTCTTCCTCACGATGGTAAACAGCTATGTTTCGGATTTCTTCGTGAGAATCCGTATTTCAAATCCCTCTATGTTTTCGCCTTGTGCCAATTGGAAAAGAGTCTGGTAAACAGGTGAATCTTCCAAACGTTTCACACTCCGCTCAAGTAGAGACAACCGTGAATTAAGCCTTCCAAACTCTCGAACAATCCATATTATGCCACCTACTATAGCGAGTAATACAGGTACTCCTGCTGCAAGTAAAGCAACAATTACATTTGCCTCTATCACTCCGCTATCCCTCCACATTAATCTGGTCAAGACTCAGGTTGATTCGTCTCGTCCAGTACTCTCCTGACTTACTATCAAGGTATTCCATCTTGTCACCGGTACTTGAGATGCTACCTTCAGTATCAAATTTATTTCCTAACGCAGAACCAAAAGTGTCAATAAATCGCTCATAACTGTGCGTAGGAATGATAGGGGTCTTGTCTGCTTTCGTAATAATAATGCGAACCGAGAATTCATTCCCACCGACATGTTCAACAGATTCAACTTCAGTGACATCTCGCAGTAAATCTCGGATAGCGTTGATAACATCATCTTTAGAAAAGGTTTTCATTTAGAAGTTCCTCCCTGCATCCGTTTGCAAACCGAGCTTCGCGTAAGATTCGGCAGTCGGGAAAATTTTTCCGGGGTTGCAGAGTCCTGTCGGATTAAAAATATCTTTGACCGTTGCCATCACCTGTAAATCCGCAGGACTGAAAATGAGAGGCATGTAATCCATCTTTTCAACACCAATACCGTGCTCTCCGGTGATTGTACCACCGACCTCAGCACATACAGACAGAATCTCCATGTTCACATGCTCCACCCGTTCACACTGGTCTGCGTCGCGCTCGTTAAACAGAACGATGGGATGGATATTGCCATCCCCGGCGTGGAACACATTCGCAATCGGAATCTGGTATTTCTCAGAGATTTCAGAGATGCGCCGTAAGACCTTCGGCAGTGTTGTCCTTGGGACAACACCATCTTGAGTGATATAGTTCGGTGCGAGTCGTCCAAATGAACCAAACGCGCTTTTTCGCGCTTTCCAGAGTTGCTGTCGCTCCGCCTCATCTTTGGCGTAATCTACCTTCCGAGCGTTATGCTGTGTGAAGATTTCCAGAATCTGATCCGTTTGGTTCTGCATCCCTGCTTCAACACCATCAAGTTCGACAATAAGGATAGCTTCAGCATCGAGCGGGAAACCGAATTGAAAGGCTTCCTCCAAAGCACGGATAACAAGGCTGTCCATCATTTCGAGTGCAGCCGGAATAATACCTTCACCGATAATCGTTGAAACAGCGTTTGAAGCGTCATCCATTGTTTCAAAGACGGCAAGTGCCGTCTGGTATGCTTGCGGATTTCGGGTGAGACGGACGATCGCCTTCGTCACAATCCCGAATGTGCCTTCGGAACCGATCAACACGCCACGCAAATCGTAGCCCGGTGTTTCTTCAACAGTGCTTCCGAATTCTATGATTTCACCATCGGGCAGAACAACTTCCAAGCCAAGCACATGATCAGACGTAACACCATATTTCAGGGTATGTGGTCCCCCCGAATTCTCGGCGATATTTCCGCCTATCGTGCATGCCTTCTGGCTTGAGGGATCCGGTGCGTAGTGATAGCCTTGACTTTGGACCGCCTGCGTTAACAAGAGATTAACGACCCCAGGCTCAACTACTGCCCGTTCGTTTTCAAGATCCACCTCTAAGATACGGTCCATCCGGTTGAGCGCAATGATAATTCCACCTTGAACAGAGAGCATACCACCACTTAAGCCCGTGCCACCGCCGCGTGCAATAAACGGTGTCTCGTATTTATTCGCTAACTTTACGATATCCGACACCTGCTGCGCCGTATCTGCGAAGACGACAACATCTGGCATCGCTTTAAAAGAGGGCGCAGCATCACATTCATATACCGAAAGGGCAGTTGCATCCGTTAGAACATTTCGAGCACCGAGGAGCGCAGTAAGATCAGCGATGAGTTGTTCTTTTTGTTCCATAGCCTATTCCTTTTTCATGGTGATTTTTGGTTACGCTTGTACTTAGTGTACCATAATTCTGGTTGAATGTCCAATTAGAAATTTAGCGATGCTTCCAATTTTTTTCTTTGTTATAGCCGCGTGCAGTATGGTATAATAATACAACTTGCCAAAGTCTGATCGTTGAGGAACTGTTCAAAAATACTATGAGTGCAGGAGACAAAAATGCGAAAATTGATATTGATTTTAGGAATTGCTTGCCTGATCGCTTGGACACTACCACAGATCTGTTCCGCTAAAATCGACCCCGAAACAGCCGTTGGTGTGTGGCTCTTTGATGAAGGCGCGGGTAAAACAACCAAGGACGCTTCAGGAAAAGGACACGACGGCACAATCAACGGTGCTAAGTGGAAAGACGGAAAAATCGGAAAAGCACTTGAGTTTGACGGGGCACAGTGGGTATCCATTGACTCGACACCAGAACTACAACTCGGTGAAGAACTCACTATGATGGCGTGGTTTTACGCCACGGATATTTCCACTTGGAGGCAACTGATTGCTAAAAGCAACGAGTATCTCTTACGCATCGATCCACCACAAGAGGGAAATAAAATGTCAGCGTTTGTCAAACCGGGTGGAAGTTGGGAACCGAGAGCTTCAGCGAATGTTCCTGATGAAAAAAAATGGATTCACTTCGCAGCGACTTACGACATCAATGAGAAGGCTGAACAACTCGTTGTGTACGTAAATGGTAAGAAAGCAGGGGTGAGCACACGTCCGGGAAAAACCGCTGTTACTGGCAATCCTGTTGAGATTGGTAAGTGGGGTGGTGGTTCGTATTTCGTCGGTATTATCGACGAAGCCGCCATTTTCAACACTGTTCTCAGTGAAGACGATCTCACAATTATCGTGGAACATGGATTAGCAAAGGCACTCGGTGGGTTAGACGTTGAACCGACAAGCAAATTGGCAACAACATGGGCAACCCTTAAAGCAAATCGCTAACTTATAATAATATCGCTATTGAGTTCTTCTTATTTTTTGTTAACTATAACATTACGTTATATGCTATAATGACTTAAACCAAAAGGAGGATTGCTATGCGAATCACGATTCTTGTATGCGGATTCTTGATGTGCGTCATCGGGACAGGTTCTGCCGGTGTATGGACGGATCCGTTTGATGGCAACGAACTCGTTGAAGAGTGGGAATTTCGCGACTATCGCGACAAAGTTACAACGTTTGAAGTCAAAGATGGCTTCCTACAGATGACCAATCCGAAGGGCGGGTGGGGACATACCACGCCTGACAAACCGATGGTTGAACGGGAAATCCCGAAAAGTGCAGCGAGAAACATAACGGTAAGTGGGATTTTTACCACCGAACCAGAGAAACCAGCAGATTCATGGATTGGTATTTTCCTTTATAGCGATGACGACTTGAACTACGCCTGTTTACTATTTGGTGGCGAAGCCAACCAACCGCAGAAAACACTCATCGGTAGTATGGTTGAAGCCAATTGGCAGGACAAGGGACACTTCCAAACCGGCTTTGATGTTCCCATTCACCTCAAGATTGTCAAAGAGGGCGATCTGTTCTCTGGCTACTACCGCGAAAGCGAAAAAGAGGACTGGACGCTGTCCGGTAACAAAACGTGGAACCACAAATTTGACGTAGAGCGCGTCGGTGTCGGTTTCATGAACAGTTGGGGCGGTCAAACAGTTACATTTATGGTCGATACGCTCTCCATTGAAGGCGAAGGGATTGAACCCATGTCCGTTGAGCCACATGGTAAATTAGCGACAATATGGGGGACCCTCAAAGCGAGTCAATAACCTTTATCGGAACGTGTTTCCCTGCTAAGAGAAACAGATTTAAAACGGGGTGGTGCAAGCACCGCCCCTATAATATGTCTTAAACAGAACCGAAGAGCACCAAAAACACAGCCTTAAAGTCACCCAGGCAAGCAAAAATTAGAGAACAAGGAGAAATGTTAGCACCATGTCCATCCCCAAAATATCCGTAAATAACCCGGTCTTAGCAAACATGCTAATGATTATAATCATTGCATTCGGGGTGTATGCGTGGATAAACCTACCACGGGAACTTACCCCTGAAATCGCATTACAGAGTGCCACGGTGACAACACTCTATCCCGGAGCCTCTCCAGAAGAAGTTGAAAAACTTGTCACCGCCCCCATTGAAGACGCTATTGAGGAAAACGTTAGCAAAATCAATTTGTTGTTCTCTACCTCTTCTGAAGGCAGATCCGTTATCTCCGTCGACTTTGAAGAAATGAGCGACCGGGATTACGACAAGGAAATTGAAAACCTCCGCACTGCTGTAGAGCAGGCGAATGAGCTCCCAGAAGAGATTTTAGAGGATCCGCAAGTTGAAGAACTTGATGTTTCCTCCGGCTTCCCCATGCTAACGATTGCTGTAGGCGGGAAAATTTCGGAATCCCAGATGCGCGACATCGCCGAAAATCTCAAAGACGAAATCTTGGACATCAAAAACATCGCGTCCGTCCGGATAGCAGGCCTCCGGGAAAGGGAAATTTGGATTGAGGTGAATCCGGATCGGCTGAAAGCCTATCAGATTCCGATTGCGATGGTTATCACTGCAGTCGGTGCAAGCAATTTGAACCTCCCAGCGGGTACCATGGAACTCGGCAATACAGAATTCATGGTCCGGACGATGGGTGAATTCGCCACTCCAGACACGATCGGCGAGACTATCATCGCCGTTCAACCGACAGGTACGCCGCTCCGGCTGAAAGATGTCGCCACTATTTCGGACACCTACGAAGAGGCAAGAACCCTATCCCGGATTAATGCGGAACCCTCTATTAGTTTGAGCGTACAAAAAAAGACCGAGGGAAACACGATCGCGTTAGTTGCCCAACTTCGAGAATTAGTTGAAAAACGGAGAACTGATCTCCCTGAAGGTGCCGAATTGACAGCCGTCAACGATTATTCGGTTATTCTCAAGGAGCGGTTGGGGATTCTTGAAACAAATGCGTTTTTCGGTTTAGTGCTCGTCGTATTTATGCTCTTCCTCTTTATCGGTTGGCGGAATGCTGTGTTCGCTGCACTCGGCATACCGGTGGCGTTCATGGCAACCTTCTGGTTTATGTCTGTGGGTGGTTATACACTCAGCGGTGTCTCCCTGTTCGGACTGATTTTAGTCGTCGGGATTGTTGTCGACGATGCTATTGTTGTCATAGAGAACATTTATCGACACATTGAGAGAGGGGCACCCCCGAAAATCGCTGCTATTCGCGGTGCGGAAGAAGTCGGCTGGCCCGTCTTAGCCGCCAGCTTAACGACTATCTGTGCATTCGGTCCATTGATGTTTATGTCAGGTGTTCCTGGACAGTTTATGCGAGTCGTTCCAATCATGGCGATCCTCGTGCTGATTGCCTCTCTCTTTGAAGTGTTCGTGATTTTACCAGCACACGTTTCCGAGTGGGGAAAAGCGAGAACGCAGGCAGGACGAAGTAGACTTGAAAATCTCCGCACCCGATCTCGGGATGCCTTTGCCCTAAGTGCTTACATCACCGGCTTTTTCGCATGGTTCGGCCTGTTTTTTGACTTTATCAGGAGCCGATATGTTAGAATCTTGAAGATAACGATTCGACACCGATATGCCTTTGTAGGAAGTGTCTTCTTTATCGGTTTGATTGCGTGCGTGGGCGCATTTTTAGTTCTCGATAGGGAGCTCTTCCCCGGTGAAGATTTCCCACAATTCTATGTCAAAGCCGAAATGCCGCCTTCCTACGGGATGCAAGAAACAACAGAAGTGGTAGCACAACTCGAAGCAGCTGCCAAAACACTTCCATCAAGTGAAGTCGCTGCTATCGTCAGTAACATCGGGTTACACACGCCGACTGGCGGTTTGATGGAAGGCGTTACCTATGGATCCAATTTCGGTGAGGTTATTGTTGAACTCACACCAAAACAGGAACGGATTCGAGGTGTAGATGACATCATCGCAGAACTCCGGACGAAAACCACAACCATTAGTGGAATTGAGGAACTGAATTTCATCACACAGGAAGGCGGACCGCCGCAAGGGGAAGATGTTGAAGTCAAGGTAAAAGGAGCCAGATTTGAACAACTGACGGCACTGTCTGATACCCTTAAAGCATCGCTCTCGCAGATGGACGGTGTCTACGATATTCGAGATGATTTTCGCACGGGTAAATCCGAACTTCGCATCTACCTGAAACCGGAAAAAGCACATCAATACGGATTAACTACATTCCAGATTGCGCAAACAGTGCGCACCGCTATTGAGGGTGCCAAAGCCACAACTTATCGCGAAGCAGACGAGGCGATTGATGTCATCGTCAAATACGAGGAAGATACGCTTGGAAACCTTGCTGCACTGAATAACTTGTTGATTGCAACACCCACAGGTGCTATCGTCCCGCTCAAGGATGTTGCCGACATTACAGGAGAGAAAGGATATTCCGATATCCGCCGATTTGACGGTGAACGGGCGATTACAGTTTATGCTTCCGTAGATAGGGCAAAAACGACCCCGTTCGATGCGACTCAAGCACTCATCAGTAAATTTGCTGATGTCGAATCCCTATATCCGGGATATCAACTCGATTTTAGAGGGCTTTTCGATGAGATTGTAGAATCTTTTTCCGAGTTGTGGAAGTTGTTCATCGTCGGGCTGTTGCTCATCTATGTCGTATTGGGTGCACAATTCAAATCCTTTATACAACCGATTATCATTATGCTCGCTGTTCCGTTCGGAGTGATAGGGGCGATGGTTGGGCTACTCCTTGCCAATGCAACGCTTAGTATGGTTGCGATGTTTGGTATCGTTGCACTCTCCGGTATTGTGGTGAATGATTCAATTGTGCTTATCGACTTTATCAACAAATACCGCGAACGCGGTTACAATAAGTGGTATGCCATCCTGAAAGGCGGGTATGTCCGATTACGCCCGATTGTTCTCACTTCACTCACAACAATTATTGGACTCATGCCGATGGCAATCGGTCTTGGCGGTAAATCGCCTATCTGGATGCCGATGGCGTATACCATCATCTTCGGGCTTGCACTCGCAACCACGATGACGCTATTTGTGATGCCTGCACTTTATGCCATCACAACAGACATACGAGGTCTCGTCCTGAGGAATCCAGAGGAACGTTTCCAAACTGTTTCAGACGAGGAACTGTTGGGTGTTGCGGTCCCGGCTGATGACTAAATAGAATGATAAGACGAGGTTTCCTGCCCCTCGTCTTATACAATTTTGTCCTTGTGAGACAAAACATCCGCAGGTAAAGACTCGTATCCAAATCCCACACAGTAAAATTCGATCACCATGTCCATTCCCAAGATATCCGTAAACAATCCTGTTTTAGCGAACATGTTAATGATTATAATCATCGTTTTTGGGTTGTACGCATGGATAAACCTACCGCGGGAACTCACCCCAGAAGTCTCAGTCCAGAGCGCAGTTGTGACAACACTCTATCCGGGTGCATCCCCAGAAGAAGTTGAAAAACTTGTCACTGCGCCTATTGAAGACGCAATTGAGGAGAACGTCAACAAAGTTGACCTATTGTTTTCTACTTCTTCAGAGGCGCGTTCTGTTATTTTTGTCGATTTTGAGGAGATAAGCGACCGGAATTTTGACAAGGAACTTGAAAACCTACGCACCGCTGTTGAGCAGGTAAATGAGCTGCCAGAGGAAATTTTAGATGATCCGAGGGTCCAAGAATTTGATACTTCATTTGGTTTTCCTATTTTGACAATTGTTGTAGGTGGAAATATTGCGGAAACGCAGATGCGGGATATTGCTGAAAATCTCAAAGATAAAATCTCGGACATCAAAAACATCGCTTCTGTCCGAATGGCAGGTCTCCGTGAGAGGGAAATATGGATTGAGGTGAACCCGGATCGATTGAAGGCATATCGACTCCCAATTTCAGCCGTCATTACCGCGCTGAAAACAAACAACTTGAATCTCCCCGCTGGCACAATGGAACTGGGAGGCACAGAATTCATGATCCGAACGATGGGAGAATTCACCGATTTGGACACTATTGGCGAAACTCCTATCACTGTTCAGCCTATAGGGACGCTTCTCCGTCTGAAAGATGTTGCGACGATTTCTGACACCTACGAGGAGGTGCGAACGCTATCGCGAATTGATGGACAACCTTCGATTAGCCTGAGTGTGCAAAAGAAGACTGAGGGAAACACAATTGCATTAGTTACTAACCTTCGAGAATTAGTCAACAATCGGAGAATGGATCTTCCTGAAGGTGCTGAGTTGACGGTTGTTAATGACTATTCCGTTGTCCTCAAAGAAAGATTGGGAATCCTTGAAACAAATGCCTTTTTCGGTCTGGTGCTTGTTGTGCTAATGCTCCTTCTCTTTATTGGATGGCGGAATGCCCTATTTGCGGCACTCGGCATACCGGTGGCGTTCATGGCAACGTTTTGGTTTATGTCCATCTCTGGTTATACACTCAGCGGTGTCTCCCTATTTGGGCTTATTTTAGTCGTCGGGATTGTTGTCGACGATGCTATTGTCGTCATAGAGAACATCTACCGGCATATTGAAACAGGCGCATCCCCGAAAGTTGCTGCTGTTCGTGGTGCGGAAGAAGTCGGTTGGCCCGTTGTAGCGGCAAGCTTGACGACCATCTGTGCTTTTGGACCGTTGATGTTTATGTCCGGTGTTACTGGACAGTTTATGCGGATCGTGCCGGTTATGGCGATTCTGGTGTTGATAGCATCTCTTTTTGAAGTGTTCGTAATTTTACCAGCACACGTCGCTGAATGGGGAAAAGCCAAAATTCGCACAGGACGCAGCAGGCTTGAAAATCTCCGAACCGGGTCCCCGAGGGGTTTCACTCTCGGTGTCCGCATTGTCAGCTTTTTCGTGTGGTTTGCCATGTTTTTTGAATTAATTCGGAACCGATATGTTAGAATCCTGAAAATAACCATCCGACACCGATATACGTTTGTAGGGAGTGTCCTCTTCTTCGGATTGGTTGCATGCATCGGGGCATTTTTTGTTCTTGACAGGGAACTCTTCCCTGGTGAAGAGTTCCCACAATTTTATGTCAAAGCCGAGATGCCACCCTCCTACGGAATACAGGAAACAACAGAAGTAATTGCCCAAATTGAAGATATGGCTAAAGGACTTCCATCAACTGAAGTTGACGCGGTCGTCAGCAATGTCGGTTTACACACATTTATGTCAGGTTTGGTAAGAAGAAGTGTTTACTACGGCTCAAATTTAGGAGAGGTAATCGTCGAGCTCACACCAAAACAAGAACGCACCCGAGGTGTGGATGAGATCATCGCAGAACTACGGACGAAAACCGCCACAATTAGTGGAATTGAGCGGCTGAGTTTCGTCACACAAGACGGGGGTGCCCCACAAGTAGCAGATGTGGGAGTCAAAGTAAAAGGACCGAGATTTGAGAATCTGACTGAACTCGCTGGCGTTCTTAAGACAGCCCTATCTCAGATAGATGGCGTTTACGATATCCAAGATGATTTCAGCATTGGAAAATCTGAACTGCGCATCTACTTAAATCAGGAGAAAGCGCGTCAATATGGATTAACCACGTTTCAGGTCGCACAAACCGTTCAAACGAGTATTGAGGGTGCCAAGGCAACCACCTATCGAGAAGAAGACGAGGCGATTGATGTTATCGTCAAATATGAGGAAGACACGCTTAGGAATCTCGCAGCACTTAGCAATCTCTTGGTTGCGACACCCACTGGCGCCGCTGTTCCCCTTAAGGACGTTGCAGATATAAGGGAAGAAAAGGGGTACGCAGATATCCACCGCTTCGATGGGGAACGAGCAATCACGGTTTATGCATCCGTAGATAGAGAAAAGACGACTGCCTTTAAAGTGAATCAATCGCTCATCAGCGCATTTGCTGATATAGAATCTTTGTATCCGGGATACCAACTCGATTTTCGAGGGGTTTTTGATGAAATTACAGAATCCTTTTCCGAGTTGTGGAAGTTGTTCATTGTTGGGCTGTTGCTCATCTATGTCGTATTGGGTGCACAATTCAAATCCTTTATACAACCGATTATCATTATGTTTGCTGTTCCATTTGGTATGATCGGTGCGATGGTTGGACTCCTACTTTCCAATGCGACCCTTAGCATCGTCGCTATGTTTGGTATCGTTGCACTCGCTGGAATTGTGGTGAACGATTCAATTGTTCTTATCGACTTCATTAACAAGTACCGAGAAAAGGGGTATAACAAGTGGTACGCCATTCTGAAAGGCAGTAGTCTCCGATTGCGTCCAATTGTTCTCACCACGGTGACGACGATTTTCGGACTCATTCCGATGGCAATCGGGTTAGGTGGCAAGTCGCCTATATGGATGCCGATGGCGTATACCATCATTTTCGGACTCGCCGTTGCAACATTGATGACGCTGTTTGTGATGCCCGGATTATATGCCATCACAACGGATCTACGCGGACTTGTCCTGAAAAATCCAGAGGAACGCTTCCGTCCCGTTTCAGAAGAAGAGCTGCTGGATGTCTCAATCTCTGCTGATGATTAACAAAAAATGTAGGGTGAGATTTCTGAACTCCACCCTACTTTTAAAAAAGGATAAGGAATTAATATGAAAATTGCTTTCATCGGCGTTGGTGGTATTGCTGGCAACTACCGCCGAAGCCTCAATCAACTCGAACGTCCCATCGCAGCCGTCTGTGATATAAATGCAGAACGCGCCGCAGCGATCGCCGCTGAGGAAAACGCCACGGCATACACTGAGCACAGCGAAATGCTTCAGAAAGAGAAACCAGATGTTGTCTTCATCTGTATTCCACCGGGTGCCCACACGACACAGGTTGCTGATGCAGCAGCGGCGGGCGCGGCGGTTTTCGTTGCTAAACCCGTTGCACAAGACTTAGAAACCGCGCAACACGCTCGTGATGCGATTGCTGCCGCCGGTGTCATCAACCAAGTCGGTTACATGGCACGATATAGCGACATTACAGCAAAAGCGAAGACGTTAGTCGGCAATCAGAAACTCACTATGGGGATTGGACGGTTTCTCACGCGGATGGGTGCGAACCACCCGTGGTGGGGAAAATACGAGGTATCGCGCGGACAGATGGTCGAGCAGACGACCCACGTCTTTGACCTCATCCGTTATTTCCTCGGTGATGTGGTAAGTGTTCATGCCTACGGTATCAAAGGCGTTTCTGAGGGGATTGCCGATTTTGAGGAATGTACCGTCTGCAACATGCAATTTGAAAACGGAGCAGTCGGGAGTATCACCAGCACCTGTGTCGCCCGTGCACACGACAATTTCGCAACTGAATTAGTCGGCGATGACCTCTATCTCAAACTCACGCACGACCTCGGATTGCGTGGTCAGATCAGCGGTGAGGCAGTTGATTATACCGGCACGGAAGCCGGTTATTTCCGACAGGTTGAGCAGTTCATCAATGCGGTTGACGCAAACGATCAAGGATTGGTGCTCTCGCCCTACGCCGATGCTGCGAAGAGCCTTGCCGTTACCCTCGCTGCGAACCACTCATTGGAGACAGGACAGGTTGAGCCGGTTGCTGAGTGATTGAAGGAAGAAGTCAACGCTTACTTGACTTTGCCAAAGCTTGTGCCAAATTGCCTTGATAGCTGCATTTGGTCGTATTAATTGGAAATTCTTCGCCGCGAAACCTGATTCTAGAATCCCTAAGTTTTTCAAACTGTGCCTTGTGAATTCCATCGGCGTGCACCAAGACAAGAACTAAATCAATTGCAACATTTCTTGGAGCAAAATTGTCAACGATGCGCGCCCCTTCTCGCAGTTGAGAAATCGCCTCTGACGCATCAACACCACCACCCTTGAGTTCCATAGGGACACCAACGATACTACTCTGGTCAGTGTTAATGTAGAAGAGAATAAAATCGCACTGGTTCGTCTCTGCTTTGTCTGTTGGAAAAGCGAGGTCTACATCCAAGACAACACGCTCAGATGGCAGGTCCGCCATAGAGACGCGACATCCCTTTTTGGTATAAGATGCGGGTTTGTTGTCCGCTACCTGTTGACGAATCTCTTCAAGTGCTTCATGTAGACTTACGTCCGCTTTAATTTTTCTGTTTCTCATACCTCTGTTGGAGATTCACCGAACGGTTGTAAAGTCCTTCAGCAACGTCTTGGTAATCCTTAGGAGAAAATCCCCTTCTTGGATGAAACGCGATTTCTTTTACCGGTTTGTCCTTTTGAAAATGCCATGCCCCGACCTCTTCCGGCAACAGCCAACTCGCAGGACCGTCGGTCTGTTCCCCTATCAACCCTTCAAGGGTTAGATTTCCGATCTCCTCAAGCAACCAGTCGCTATGTGTTGTTATGATCACTCTTACCCCCGCACGAATTAAACGCGCAAGGATAACTGCCATGTCCGCTTGGGCACCGGGATGCAGGTGTGCTTCAGGTTCCTCAATAATAAGTGTATCACCAGGTTCAATGCCACTCCGAAGAAACAGCACCAACGGAGCAAGTTCAGATACCATTGAAGAGGCTTGACTCACAAGAATAGCTTCCTCCATTTCCTGTGAACGATAGAGAAACTCTGAGGGACCACTTGGAGAAGATTCTGTGATTATGTCACCAGCAAGTACATCAATTTCTAATGATTTGGCGATTGTAAACAATTCATCGTTAGGTGTATCATTTTCTTCGTAGAGTATCAGCAGCCGTAGGAAGTCTGCAAGCCCTCCTGATAACGTAGCAACATTTGAGGAATCTTCCATGAATGGATAGCTAATATGTGCTACAGATGAACTAGCGATTAATTTATGATTTTGCATTATGCCGCTTCGAGAAGATGGTAAATAGTACCTTCGCAAATACCTAATAGAGGTACGCGAACCCTCCAAAATAGATAGAGCATAAGAAACATGTGGTTTGATTAATTCAACAGGATTAACAACCATGTCATCGTTAACTCGATCATCTATTATGATGCTATCACCGGAATCTTTTATCTCAACTGCCCAGAGTTCCTGATTTGCTTCACTAACCGATAAAGAAACATCCATTCTATGGCGCTGTCCGTTGTCCAACCGAGGTAGTTTGGAAACCGACCTAAGATCAAAACAGCGTTTAAGTTCTTCCTCAAAAATTGTCAGATTCTTGAGTCCAGATCTCACTTTGTCACGGATGTCCTGAGAGAGTTCTAAGAACTTTACCTGTTTGCCATTTTTCTTTATTTTTTCAACCAATTGATTAAATTTATCTATTTCATCCATTGCCTCAAGTACGTCATCGAATGAATCTGAGTTGAACACGGTTTTGGGTAAGGAAAATAGAGCATGGTTCAATAAAGGATATCGCGGGAACCCCACAAGAATACCGTGCAAAGCATACACCAACGTGGCAAAATAGGTTTTCCCCGTATTGCTTGGACCGACAAATACCGTCAACGGACGCAAATCAATGTTCGCCTCTGCAATGGGACCGAAATTCTCAACCGAGATTTCGACCTTCGGTTGTTGTGTATCTTTGACTTCACTCACCGTCATTTCCCTCACGCGATTTGTTCCCACAGGCGCGCTCACATGAGATTTAATCCACTAATTTCCTGACGATGTCCGGTGCGGTTAGAAACCGCACCTACCGGGGCCTGGGGAAAGCATAAAATTACTGGTATATTTTTTTAACTCATCATAGTACAATTCAAACGGAAATTAGAAAAACGTCAAATACGGTTTTTCGTTGATCTCCCGCCATAATAAGACTGCGAGTTCGCGGGCGTGGTAATCGCCCCACATTGAAGCCTCACCACACGGAATCTTCCTGCCCTCCGGCACATAATCCCAACCATTCGGACGGTGATATACCGAATGCAACAGTAACCCTTGATGCGTATTGGATTCCGAGAGATACGGTTCAGCAAAGAGCGTTCTGGCTACCGTTAAACCGGCTTGGTAATAGGAATCTCCGGCTTCAGACGCACCGTGTTTTCTGAGGTAGTTACCGAGTCGGATTAACCCCTGTGCGGCAATCGCCGCTGCGGAACTATCTACAGGTTCGAGATCGTTATATGGGTCGGCAGGCGCGGCCAAATAATCGCCGAGTTCAGCCAGACCGGGCGCGCCTGTATCCCAGTACGGGATACCGTCTTGTGCTGTGTTTTCAATATAGAAATCGGCGGTGGCTTCTGCTGCCTTGCGTATATGCGCTGTTGCCAAATCATATCCACCGTAAGGTTCAAGGTCATTTGCAGATAATGTATCAAAAAACTCCAGCTGCTCAGCGTACCCTGTAACAATCCATGCAAGCCCGCGCGTCCACGTTGTAAACGGCGAATAGCCCTGCTGTGTGCTTGGACAACGGTAGTTCCCATCGTTCGTATTGAAGATAGATTCATGCACCACCCGTCCACGTATGTCATAAGCATCACGTCCTTCGCCATAGTAGACGTTATAGTTTGCCGTCGTCTGCGAATGTTGAAGCAGACGTTCCAATAGAGGAGTAGCGACATCGCCTTCACCCATCAGCACTGCACCGAGTGTATGTCCAAGTCCTAAAACTCGTAGCGAACGAATAGTGTCTGAAAAAAGCGAATGCGGTCCATTGAACGAGGCAATATATCCCGTTCCATCTTTAATTCGGGTCCAGCGACTCGCTTGCACGGCAGCGGAGGCTTTGAGAGCGAGTTCATAGAAATGCATCTCGTTATCGTCTTGCGGAATTACGCCTTCCCGCATCAAACGGCGAAGGTTGCCGTAAGTCGAGACATTATTGAAACCGTGGTCATGCACACCGATGTGCGTCACGTGTGGTGCCATCTTTTCAATCGTGTTCCGTCTGCCGATCTCAAGGAATTGCTCATCGCCAATGGCATCAAATTGGAGGATCGCAGAGCCGAATTGGAATCCTTGTGTCCACTCCGTCCAGCCGCGCGTTGTGTAGGTGCCAGCGACGGTAAAAACAGGGGTGCCTTTTTCAGGGGGCCATGTGTCCTCAATGGCTAAAATTTTCTGACCGGAGCATTCAAAAAGTCTTTCAATTTGAGGCTTCAGATCGGTGGGACGTAATGAATGGTTTATTTGCATTGGACTATGATTGCCTCCTCACTTAGATTGTTGGGTTTCGCTATGTCTATTTCTATGAATAGATCATTGAAAAAGGGATTTTCCCGATAGATTTGAGGTTTTTTGGTCATTCACCGCTCCCGCCAACCTACGACGGTGACTGTGCATCTTTATATCGCTCACATATCACTTCAATGAGATTGGTCGTGGATTTACCCGGGACGTTCAAACCGACGACAACCTTACCGCCGTTTGCTTCAACGACATCCTTTTCAATGAGTTGCTCCAGTTTATAGTCGCCCCCTTTAACGTGAATGCTGGGTTTAAGCTCAGAAAGTAGATCAATGGGTGTCAATTCTGGAAAGATAACGACGTAATCGACACATGCCAACCCCGCCAACATCTCTGCGCGTTCTGCTTCAGGCACAAGCGGACGATTTTCACCCTTGAGCTGCCGTACTGAACTATCACTGTTGACAGCCACGACGAGCAGATCTCCGAGTTGACGCGCCGCCTGAAGATACCGGAGATGTCCCAAGTGCAGTACGTCAAAACAACCGTTCGTTGTCACAACAACGGCACCCTCGGTCTTTGCTTGCTTAAGGATGGATGCAAGCTCGCTGCGATGATAAATCTTTTGGTTTAACATTTTTCTACTTTTGATAAGAGTCGTTTCGTGCTTTCTCACCGTAGATTTTAAAACGTTAATAGTCTATCACGCATTGGACTGTTTGGCAAGTTTTTCCACATTGCGCAATTCCCAAATTTGTGCTACAATGAAGTGGAAACTGTAGTAAAAAAATTATGCCCATCAGGAGAAAATAAATGACGGAGAAAAAAGAATATATGCATCGGGGACTGCCTATCTGCACGCTTGGCGCGGACGGACACGGCAAAACAACTTTGACAGCAGCAATCGCGAAAGTCGTTGCAAGAATCGGGGCGATTCACACAAATGGAGACAGTGATTTTGAAGCACAACCCCCAATCAGTCACCCAATCCGAGAAGGCGTTGGCATCGCCTACCGTGCAATCGTTTATGAAACCAGCGGCAAACTTTACACACAGATTGATTGCGAAACACACCTCGATGTCGTCAAAATGCTTGTCAGCGGTTCACCGCCAATTCAAGGTGCGATTTGGGTCGTGAACGCAGTCGAAGGAGTCACACCCGACGCTGAAGCGCACCTCCGCCTCGCGAGCCAGATGCATTTCCCAACAGTGCTTTCCTTTCTTAACACAGACGATATTTCAAAAGACGATGAACTCTTAGACATCTGCCAAGAGGAAATGAACGAACTGCTGAGTGCATGTGGATGGGATGGGGAAACCTCGCCGATAATCGTTGGTGATGCCCGCAGGGCGTTAGAATACAAGGGTGACAAAATCACCTCCGCACAATGGCAACCGATTGTTGACCTTATCTTTGCGCTGAATCGTGCAATGCCCACACCGGCGGATACCGCACGTTTACCGCTCATCATGCCCATTTACGAAATCACCGAAGAAACGGGCGAGAGTGTATCCGTGCGTGGTGATATTGTGCAGGGGCAACTCGCTGTTGGGCAAGCAGTAGATATTGTGGGTAAAGGCGACAGGATTAAGACCCGGGTTCTCAGCACAAAGGAGGACGAAGTATGCGTCGAATCTGAACCCGATTGGTTGTCCGTTGGGCAGGTGCTTTGCACACCGAAGACGGTTAAATCGCATTCCGAATTCACTGCGCTTATTTATCTACTTACACACGAAGAAAGTGGCACACATATCCCGCTCATTGAAAATGACAGACCTGACATCCATCTATGGAGTATTGACATGCCTGCGCATCTAAAACTCCCGCCGAGTCTCTCTCTTATTACACCGGGGGGTTATGCTGACGTTTCTCTTACGCTTGAACTCCCGCTGGTGATGGAGGTTGGGACTCGATTCGAGGTGAAGAAGATGGGTGTACGAATCGGATTCGGTGTTGTGACTGGCATGGCGTGAGCATTTTTATCAAATTTTATCTTCAGGCTCAAGCACAATCCCCAATTGTACAGCAAGTGCTTCTCGAATTTGATTGAGCTGCTTCTGCGTTGTTACCGATAGGTCGGTTGTATGCCTCATAAGTTCTTTCCGATTTTGCACCATCTGTTCTTCAAGTCCATTCACTTTATCCTTTAGGTTACTCGTATCATTCGCCAAGTCTCTGAGTTGCGTTTTAATTTGAAGGATTAAAATAAAAATCGGGATAAAGAAAGCAGCGAACAAACCCATAATAGCGAATAAGATATTATCTAACCGCGCATCTATGTTACCGATGGTTTCATTCAGATGTTTTAAGGTTACTTCAATTTTCGTGAACCGTGCTTCTTGTTCGACCGGATTATCTTGAGCTAGCACTGTCTGCGCAAAAAGTGCAAGACCGAGAGCACATAACACCAATATGATTCTCATAGCGGCAGCACCTCCATAATTAGAGTTAACATAAGTATACCATATTGCCTTATGTTTATGCAAGTCTTGTTTTATTTTTTAGCGAGCAGCAGCAATCGCATCTCGTAACGCTATATCACCGGTGTACAAAGCACGCCCAATAATCGCACCGCTGGCACCGATGTCTTTCAAAGCTGATATATCAGCAAGCGATGTAACCCCGCCCGAAGCAATCACATTGGCAGATACAGTATTGATAATATCAGCAGTTGCGCCAACATTCGGTCCCTTGAGCATCCCATCGCTCTTGATGTCGGTGTAAATAAGCGTTTGCACTTCCGCCATTTCCACAGCAAATTCAGCAGCAGACTTTTGAGAGACCTCCAACCATCCTTCTGTCGCGACCATTCCGTCTTTGGCATCAATACCGACAGCGATACGCGCACCGTATTCGGCACACGCTTGTTTCACCAAATCCGGTTGTTTGAGCGCAACCGTACCTAAAATAGCGCGATCCACACCTAACGCCAAAACCGCTTCCAACCGCTCCATACTGCGGATACCACCCCCCAGCTGGACAGGAATATCAAGCGCAGAAACAATTTCGCTGACGATGTGGAGGTTCGCTGACTCACTCTGAAATGCGCCATCCAGATCCACGAGGTGCAAGTATTCCGCACCTTCGGCTTGCCATTGCAACGCCATTTCTATAGGTGTGTCCGAGAAGACCGTCTCCTGTGAGGCGATACCCTGTACCAAATTTACACATTTTCCACCCCGAAGATCGATTGCGGGTAATATCTGCATTTTTTTAACGTTCCTTGCGGTTCGTTGAGATGGGTTCGGATATTGAAAATTTCTCTGCGTATACCCGTTCTCCATTGTATTACGAACTACGCACCTTAGTTTGTTTTTTCCCATCAAAACGGTTACTCATCTCGGAAAATACCGAGCAATTTCAATTGTACGATTGAGATGACCGCAATAATAAAAAAGAGCACCCAGCCGATTGTCGCTGCATAGCCGAGGCGCATAAATTGAAACCCGTTTTTGTAAAGATACATGACGATCGTTGAACCTGCATCCGCCGGTTCACCGCCGTTTGTCAAAATGAAAGGTAGATCAAAGAGTTGGAGCGAACCGATCATCGAAACGACGAAAACGAAGGCAATCACTGGTCGCAATGAAGGCAGCGTGACATGGATAAACGCCTGCCACCAGTTGGCACCGTCGACCGCTGCTGCTTCATATAGCTCCTGTCGGATGCCCTGTAAACCGGCTAAAAAATAGATCATATTGAACCCCGCCCACTGCCAAACACCTGTCAAAATGACCGCTGGCATCACATAGTTCTCCTCGTTCAGCCAACCGATCTCCTTGCCAAAGAGGATAAATTCTTGGTTCACTAAGCCTGCCCGCTGATCGTAAACGAGGTTGAAGATAATCGCAACGAAGACACCAGCGACCAGAACGGGTGCGAAAAAGGCGAGACGTAGGATATTTTTCCCTCTGACGAACTTGGAATTGAGCAAAATCGCCAATAGTAAGGCGATCGGCAATTGGAGGGTGAGCGTACCTACTGCAAAATAGGCGGTGTTCCGAAGGGATTTCCAAAAAATTGGGTCGCGAAACAGGTCCGTAAAATTACCAATGCCGACAAATATTCGACTCTGGAAACCGCGCATCTCATACAGGCTCATAACGAGCGATGAAACGAGCGGATACCCCATAAAGATGACGAAAAGCAGATAAAACGGTGCGATAAAGAGATACGGTGCTATTTTCTGCTGTTGATTCCAAAACGGGTTCGTTGTACGTTTCCTATCCATAAAAACTTTCTTTAAAGCGCACAGGGCAAGAAAATTACATCTCTCCCCATCTGCCTGTATCCTTCGCAATAAGTACGCGCACTTTCTCTGCGAGTTCTGTCAACGCTTCTCTCGGTGTCTGTTTCTCCGTAACAGCCGCGAAGATGGCATCGTTGAGTAAATCTGCTCCTTCCGACCAATACGGATTCTGATAGCGTGGCGGTAAATCGGGTGCTAACTCGATGAATAACTCCCCAAGCGGTTGTCCACCCAAGTAGACATCGGGTTCTTTGAAGATAGGCGCATCCCATGCTGACTTGAGAGGTGGAATAATCCGTGTCGTCTCATATCGGTTGACGAGACCGGGCCTGTCAAAATAGGTAAATTTGAGAACTTCCCACGCGAGATCCGGATTTTCGCACTGCTTCGTCATCCCGATCATTGTACCGCCGCGTGTTGTGGTTCGTCTGCCGCCGGGGTGCCACGCGGGCATGCCGATCGCCTTCCATTTACCGGACATCTGTGGCACTTGACTTTTGAGAATACCGACGTACCAATCTGGTGCCAGAATAGAGAGAATCTTGCCATCCTGCATGGCAGCGAAATTACTCGGATCGCCGTGCCATGTTCCATATACAGGGGTGGCGATTTTATGTTCGTTGAACAACGCCGTAAAAAACTCCAATGTCTCAATTGCGAGTTCGCTGTCAATAATGACGTTGCCCTCTTCGTCGAAAAATCCGCCCCCTTGTTGAAGGAGTAGACTGAAATAGTCACTCTCCGTGCGCCGATCTAACACGATTGCGTACTGGTCAATCTCGCCATCACCATCAAGATCGCGTGTCGCTTTTTTCCCAGCAGCGATGAAATCGTCCCACGTTTCAACCTCCGTCATCTCAACGCCAGCGGCTTTAAAAAGGTCATCCCGGTAAAGCAGTACAACCGGGTGTAAGTCGTGTGGGATACCAAAAATCTTGCCTCGGTAGGACCACGGGGTGAATCGGCTAACGACTAATTTCTCCATCCAGCCTTCGCTTTCTAAACGCGGACGGAGATCGACAAAACCAACCTCGTCGATTGCCCCCTTGAGGAATCGACCGATGGATGTAATCTCCACCTCAACGAGATCGGGTGCGCCGAAATTGGACAGCATGGCGGCGAGGAGTTTATCGTGCATCGTGCCGCCGAAATTGATGAGCTGGACGTTAACCCCAGGATTCTGTGCTTCAAAAATAGGGACGCGTGCTTGGTATTCCTCATAATGGGTGTTCGCAAAAATCCAAAATTCGAGATTCTCACCCTCTTCCTCGGAACGTCCGAAGATGAAAAGGGTAGAGATAAGAAATAGAATTAGCATTACCATCGGTCCCTTGCCGAGTGGAAAGCTTTCAGAATCAATAGGAAGGCGAAACATAAAAACTCCAATTACAAAATTACTTGACTTTTGGACACGTAACGATTAAAATTTATCAGAATACGTTCTTTTTATCAATAAACTTTTTATTCCGGCAGCGTGTCAGGGTTTGGAGAAACAGTGCTTCCACAGGGACACCTGTTCACAGCATACGTTGAAATGGAGGATAATTTTACATGCCCACTTATGAGTATAAATGCCTCGCATGCGACAACCGATTTGAGCAGTTTCAGGGCATTACCGCCCCCGCACTTGAGGAGTGTCCGGAGTGTAACGGAAAAGTAAAAAGGCTCATCGGCGCAGGCGCAGGCTTGATTTTCAAAGGCTCTGGGTTCTACACCACAGACTATCGAAGTGAAGGCTACAAAGAATCGGCGAAGAAGGATAAAAACGAGTCATCAGACAAAAGCACTTCATCCGATAAAGGGGAGAAAAAAGAAAAGAAGACCGATACGAGTAGCGAATCGAAAAGTAAATCTACCGATTAGAACCGAACGAATCAGTATTATGGAGCGAGGTTCACGTCTTAACTCGGTTACGTTTTTAGTTTCGGCACAACGGCGTGTGCCTACTACTTTTAAAGGGAGACGCTGTGCACAACCACAGTCACGACCATCACCACCATCACGACGATAGGCACCGGCATAGCCATCAAACACATCTTCAGAAGAAATTTAAGTTTGCTGTACTCGTCACGTTCTGTGTCTTCCTCGGTGAACTCATCGGCGGTATCTGGTCGGGCAGTCTCGCACTGCTAAGCGATGCGGCACATGTCATGTCGGATGTGTTCTCGCTGTTGATTAGTTGGCTCGCAATTTATCTCTCAACACGTCCCGCCACCTCGTCACGGACTTATGGGTATCACCGCGCAGAAGTTTTCGCTGCGTTTATCAACGGCGTGACGCTCATCGGCATCTCCGGCTGGATTTTCTACGCAGCATATCAACGTTACACATCACCGACAGAGATAAAAGTAACAGGAATGTTTGTTGTGGCGTGTCTCGGTTTTCTGGGGAATCTTCTCATCTTATGGAAGCTGCACGGCGAAAGCCATGGAAACCTCAATGTTCGGAGCGCGATGCTTCACGTCATAGGCGATACGCTCTCCTCCGTCGCTGTTGTCATCGGCGGTGTAATTATCTTCTGGACAGGTTGGTACCCGATTGACGCGTTGCTTAGCTTCTTGATTGGCGGGATTATCCTTTTCGGGGCGGTGAATGTGACGAGAGAAGCAGTGCATATTCTGCTGGAAAATTCGCCACGGAACGCAGACGCGCACACCGTCGCGACTCATCTTTGCCGTTTAGATGCAGTCAAAGATGTCCACGACATGCACATCTGGTCGTTGTGTTCCAACTACTCTGCCTTGAGCGCGCATGTTGTGATCAATGAAAACACAACCTTAGCTCCCGATCGGATTCTTGAACAGATCAACACCGAATTGCAAACACACTTCGGCATCAGCCACACGACTGTACAGTTAGAGCAGGTCGCGTGTGCACAAGCAGGAAATCTCCTGTGCAACGCGCAACACTCGTAGTTTCGCTAACTGTGCTCCGCCTTTAAACGATGCGCCTTCCGAATCAGGTCGGCATCCCGCGCAAACTTTTGTGTCGCCTTAACCAACCCATCTACGTGCGATACCATATCCTTTTCCACTTGCACAATCCGATCCATCAGATACGGTTGATCGCTCTGCTCAATCGCTTTTCTCATGATAGAAAGTAGGTGCATATAGATAGTATCCGCCTCGCTACCCTCAATTGCGATCGCAATATCGAAGGCTTCATCGAGTGAAATGTCGCCACTGTTGATCTTCTGTTCGTGGGCATCCAGCGCGTCCGTAATTTGTTGAACTGGGACATCCGATAACTCCGTCACAGGTGAATCAATTCCAAAGGCATTAACACACAAAGACCGCCCGAAATCCACGAGGATGTGGTGCTGCCACTCCTCCGTGCTCATCTGTTCCCAAAACCGCGCGATCCGTTCGTCAACACCCCCCAAACGCAACGAGAGGGAAGCATAGAGTTTTGCCTGCCGCAGTTCAATGTCTTGACAAAGATTAAAAAGTTCTCCGAGTGTCAAGTGTCTCTCCTTTATAGTAAATACACCCCGCTATACAGCAATCCGTTCTAAATAGGACTTACGCAATTTCCTTACGAACAGCGACTACTACACACCGCTGGCGAGGTTTGAAACCTCGCCAGCGAGGAAGCTGCGTAAGTCCTGCTAAATATGAAGCGGCAAAGTAATCGCTGTTCCCGATTGCATACTCCGCGTGACTGCCTCCGTAAACTCCATGTACTTCACACCCGTCTCAAAGTCAGTGTGCTTGATAACCTCTCCACCACGGATCGCGTTCACAAATTCTTCCTCGACTCGCCACGCCCCAGCCTCTGATTCAGGAATGTCGATCTCCGTCAATTCAGTGTCGCCTTTCTGACCACCGTAGAGTTTATTCCCAGAAAAACGCAAAGTTCCATCACTTCCGAAGAGATAAACCTCCGGTGCGCCTGCTAATCCCGCAACGTTAGAAACCTGTATATGGAGTTGTGCGCCGCACGCCAGATCCCCAACGACATCAATGTGTTCAGGAATCCGCACGGAACGCATTACACCATCAGCATCCGGACGCATTTTGACGAATGTCTTGCCCATCGCCATAATCCGCGTCGCCTCTCCCACCCAACGTATCAACGCCTCGTACCAGATTCCCATGCTCATAATATTCAGACCACTGAGGTCAAAATCTTGTCGCCACTGGAGGGGTGCTTCGCTGTCCAGAAACGCACCACCTGCGCGTGCTTCCACCGCAAGCACGTCCCCGATATAGCCTTCAGCGATGAGGCGTTTTATAGTGTTATCCACCCGCAGCGTCATCGGCGACGGGACAATCTGCGCGATGAGATGTGTTTTTTGACGCGATACTTCTCGCATCTTATGTGCTTCTCCGGCGTTCATCGCCATCCGCGCCTCACACATCACGTGCTTATCTGCCCGAAGTGCTGCGACGGTCGCGCGGCAGTGCATATAGGGCCATGTCCCGATAACAATCGCATTGGTATCCGGATCAGCGATTGCGTCCTGCCAATTACCATAAGTTTTCGGGATGCCGAACTGGTCAGCCACCCGTTGCGAAGATTCCTGACTCCGATTGCAGACCCCGACGATCTCAACGCCTTCAATCGCTTGCAGTCCCGGAATATGTCGTGATGTTGTGTTGCCACCTGCACCGATAATACCGACTCGAATTGTGTCTTGTGCCACTTATTTTGCTCCTTCCATTTTTTGTGTCGCAGTATTCATCTTAGCAGAAATCGGGGAAAATGTCAAGCGGTAATTTTCGGCATCAGGATTTCGACGAATAGGACGGTGATGGTATCTTCGCTATTGGTGGGTTGTCGGTTCATAGGTTCTCCTCTCACTACCACATCACCGTGCCACCGGTGTTGATGTCCTGCCCTGTCATGTTCGCGGAATCATCTGAGGCGAGGAAGACAGCCAACGCTGCGGCATCCTCAGACCCCGAACCTTTATCGCTATACCCTTCATCCGAACACCATCTACCAGCGATGACGCTCTTCGGGTTTGTCTGTTCGTATCGCTCACGCAATGCTGCTTCATCAAAAGGTTTATTCATGTATTCCGCTCTGCCCCTTGCAAGCTCAAGACTTCTCTCCGTATGCCAGCCCGGACAGATGGCGTTGACGTTGATATTGTAACGTCCGACATCGGCGGCGAGTGTGCGCGTGAAACCGATAACTCCCATCTTAGAAGTCGCATAAGGTGCCCTATGCGAAAGCGGCTGTTTACCCGTCCCAGAACTGAAGTTTATGATTTTCCCGTATTTCTTTCGGATCATCTCCGGTAGGACGGCTTTAGAACAGATAAACAGCGAATCGAGGTTAACCTCAAGTGTGCGCCGCCATTCCTCCAAACGCATGTCCCAAACGTCCTTCGTCGGTCCAGCAATGCCGACAACATTGGCGAGTATATCGACGGTGCCGAATTTTTCGATGGTGGCAGCGACCATCTCATCAACGGGCACCTCTTGCGAAACATCAGTCTCAAAACAGATCACATCCCCACCGGCGGCTCTGATTTCTGAACCTACCTTTGCCTCTAATTCTTGCACAGGAATAACATCACAGATGGAAACCGCTGCGCCTTCCTTTGCGAATCTCCGTGCGACTGCTTCGGCATGCCCTCTGGCAGCACCTGTTACGATTGCGACTTTACCCTCTAATCTTCCCATGAAATCTTCCTTTTCCGAATGAAATAGATGTAGTGGGTTAACATCGTAGCAGAAGAAGTTGCTGGTGTCAATCAAAAGCTCGGAATAGTCGTCAACTGTCAGTCATCAGTTAAAGAAGTCCGTAAAGTGTTTCTAAAGTCCGTAAAGTTACTCTCACTGCGAGGCATTCGCAACTTTAGCACACTTTGAAACTTTAGCACACTTTCCAACATTGATAACCGATAACTGACAACCATTCACCTTTGACAAATTTCAGCATTTGGTATACACTCAGAAGCATGAAAACAGAAACAACACACCGCACACGCGGCACCATCGTCGGGATTACAGGGGGGATTGCCTGCGGAAAGACGACCGTCTCAGACCTTCTCGCAGAGAAGGGGGCGATTCCGATCAATGCGGACGAAATTGGACACCAACTCCTCAAGGCGGACAGTCCTGTCATTGATGAACTTACCGAGACATTTGGGCAGGAGATTCTGGAAGAATCTGGGGATGTCAGTAGGAAAAAACTGGGGGCAATTGTTTTCAAGGATAAAACCGCCCGAGAACGATTGAACAGCATCCTGCATCCGTTGATTATTGAACACTCACGCGGGCAGGCACGCCAACTCGTCACGGAAAACCCGACGTGCGTCGTGCTACTCGACGCGCCGCTCCTTATCGAAGCCGGTGCTTATGACACCGTTGATCTGATTGTCGTCGTGACGGCATCGCCGGAGACGCAGCTGCAACGCACGTTAGAACGCAGTATCGCGCAAGGGAGACCCCTCACGGAAACCGAAGTTCAGGCACGGATTGATTCACAGATGCCGGTTTCAGAAAAAGTCAAGTATGCGGATGTTGTTATAGAGAATGAAGGAACGCTTGAAGAGCTCCATAGACAGATAGATGAACTTTGGGAGAGACTTCAGAGACGCGGTGAGTAGAGGGTCGCGAGCACAGACTTCATCGTAGGTTGGGTTGAACGGATGCCGCCAAAATTGTAAAAATCATAAAAAAACAAACTTTTCTACAGACACGCCACATCAAACAGAAACCGAGTGAAACCCAACGCTTTTGTTTTCAAGTGCTGCACCTCTGAGGGCATGAAGTTGGGTTTCACTATGTTCTTGAGTGTATAGGGTAGCCTCTTGGATTTGAAGTGTGTTTGAAACACCCACATCTGACCGGTCAACGCAGTCCAACCCAACCTAAATTTGTATAATTATGTATGTTTCAAATGAAACGAATTGATTGAATTTCAATTGAAACATACATAAGTCAAAACAATTAGAAAGGTGGTAAATCAACAGTAATTGGATTCTCAGTCGACCAGCGTTCACCCACAAGTGGCTCAAGGGTATTGGCAAAATATCGCTCAATACCGCCAGCAAGATCGCAGAAAGGATAGTATAAGTTTAGCCAAGCAACAAATAATTTTGAACGTTGTTGCTCGACACATTTCAAAAGTCTATGGTCATTCCTGTGAGCATAGAACCTTCCTCTGATATCACCTTCTCCGACATATAGAACGGTATACGAACGATTAGAAACAGTATAGATTACGTATACACCGTAATCTAAACTTAGATCAACAGGACTTAAGCCTAAATTGTAGCGATTACCTTCATAATCAGCAATACGCCAGTCGGTTGGTAATTGCACATTACACATGGTTATACCTCTTTATATTTAATTAGTAATTATTTGTATAGTAACTGTTTCGTACAAAGACTTGTTCTTGGGATAATAATACTTGTAATATTACTATCGCGTGCCAATTATACAATAATTTTTGAGGAAAGTCAAATTTATTTTTAAATTTGTAAAAACATTTTGCACAGATGCCGTCCCTACGGGACTAAAGAGAGTTTTTAGCGGCCGCGCGTTTTAGGTCTAAGTCCGGTGCGGTTGGGAACCGCACCTACCCTTTTATTTTTTAACGCACTAATCCCACATCAGATTGATAGCACTTGCCTTAATGACACAGTAAACCGCTAACCCCTCCGTCAATTGCAACTGCTCCCGCGCTTCGTGCGTGATTTTCACCGCAAGGTGATGCCGTTCAACGAGAATAGATACCCATGTTCTTTCGTTCTTGACATCAATATCCTGAATTTTTCCGGGTAATATGTTGCGGGCACTAATCGAGAGATCTGGTTCAAGCGAGATAATAATATCCTCAGCACGGATAGCGATCGGAACAACCTCGCCGACTTCAATACCAATATAAGGTATCATCAGGGACTGGTTACCGATTTCCAACGAAGTCAAACCGCGTGCCTTGTCCGAAGCCATCACAGGAAGGAATAGAATATTTTCGACACCCGTCAATTGTGCGATGGGCATTGCGGAGGGTGCCGTTAACAATCGGTGCGGTTCGCCACTCGCCACGATTTCACCATCAGCGAGCAGGAAGGCTTCGTCAGCGAGTGCCATTGCTTCGGAAAAGACGTGGGTAACATAAAGGATAGGGATCGCAAAAGTTTCTTTAACGTGGTGCAGATACGGTATAATCCGATTTTTCAGTGCGCCATCAAGCGAAGCAAGGGGTTCATCCATCAGAAGCATCCGCGGCTCCATAGCGAGTGCGCGCGCGATCGCAACGCGTTGACGTTGACCGCCAGAGAGTTCATTCGGATACCGTTGGAGAAGTTCCGCAATTTCAAGCACCTCTATTGCAGCCGATGATTCTCTCGACTTCGGTTGTCCATATCGGATATTCTGCGCAACCGTGAGATGCGGAAAAAGGTATCCCTCCTGAAAAACATAGCCGAATCTTCGCTTTTCAGGTGGCAGATTAATTTTAGATGCAGATGCGTAAAGGACCTCGTCTCCAAAAGCGATCTCACCCTCATCAGGTGTCAGTGTCCCGCTAACGCAATTGAGAAGCGTGCTTTTACCACTCCCAGATACACCCAGAAACGCCGAAACCTTCGTTTCCAGCGTGCAATTGACATCTAACGTGAAACTACCGAGGCTTTTGCGAAAATCGAGTCTGATTTCGGTGCTATCTGCCATAGCGAATCCTCTTACTCAAATCCGCCGCCGTCAAAGCCACCACCGTCGAATCCACCACCATCAAACCCGCCACCGTCATCCACGCTCTCAAATCCATCAGAACCCGCATCTTTAGGTGGATCGTCATCATCATATACCTCACTGAGCATCAAGCCAGTCAAAAGCAGATCCTCATAGCCAGCATCAGCATGATCAACAGTATCCCTATCGTCAGTTTGATCTTTTTTCTTTTTATCTGCCTCTTTTTGTGAACGTCGGTATAGATACCAGACGAGCGCACCACAAGCGATTAAGCCTAAAAATATCCAGATTTCCAAACCCATTATTTTTCTCCTTTTTTCCGAATCGAGGTGAATAAAACGTTCTATATTTGGGGCTTACGCAAAATCCCTTCCTTTTCTACAGCATCGGAAAATTGGAAGGGTGGAAGCACGGATGGCAGGTTCCATCCTTCCAGCCAAATATTCGCTTTCTGCGTAAGTCCTGATATTTATGTTTAACGGAGCGTGAAGCGTTCTGTTAACCAGAGTGCTATGAAGGCAACAATGGTTGAAATAAACACCAATCGATAGACGGAGGCATCTTCTCCGAGATGGACAGCACTGAAAATCGCTAACGCCATCGTTTGGGTTTTGCCCGGAATGTTTCCTGCTACCATGATAGTGGCACCAAACTCCCCAAGACTTTTGGAGAAACCGAGGATCGTTCCACCGACAATTCCGCGATACGCAAGCGGGAACGTTATCGTCCAAAACACCTTCAGGGGTGATGCCCCAAGCGTCCGTGCTGCATTTTCAAGCTCCAGTGGGACAGACTCCATCCCCGTCACAATACCACGCACTAACAACGGAAACGAGATAATTGAGACTGCAATGATAACAGCCACCTGTGAAAAAACGATCTCTATACCGAAAGCTCGATAGATAAATCCCCCGATGAATCCGTGCCTGCCGAATAGAATAAGGAGTACATATCCGCTGACGATCGGCGGGAGTACCAACGGACACATCACAAGTGTATTCAGGAAAGCCTTACCCAGGAACGTCCGTTTCGCAAGTAGCCAACCGACCAATATCCCGGGTGGGAACATTATAACAAGGCTGAGCAACGCAACTTTAATAGATAAAGAGAGGGCGGCAATTTCGGCGGGAGTTATCCTCATTTTCGTACCAGAAAGGCAAAGCCGTGCTTTTCAAAAATTTCACCGCTCTTCATAGAATGTAGATACGTAATAAATTGACGCGCCAATTGCTTTCGCGGGCTATTCTTCATAACAACAGCCGGGTAGACGATCGGTGCATAAGCTTCAGGCGGTAACTGATAAAGCACCTTTATATTTTCAGTCAGTGTTGTATCCGTTTTATATACAATGGCAATATCCACATTTCCAGCGGTGACATAAGCGAGCGTTGCACGCACATCCATACCGAAAATCAACTTTGGGTGTAGTGTCTCCCATAATCCAAAGTGCGTCAAGGCTTCCTTCGCGTAAGTGCCAGCAGGCACTATATTTGGATGCCCGATAGCAATTCTCGAAATCTCAGGCACAGCAAGGTCATCAGGCGTTTCCACAGAAATTTCCGCGATTTTATCAGTAACAAGCACTAACCGATTGGTTAATAAATCTTGGCGACTTTCGGCTTCAAGCAGTCCATTCGTTTCTAAGGCAACGACTTGGCGAGGACTCGCCGAGATGAAGACATCCGCTGACGCGCCCTTTTCGAGTTGGCGTTGCAACGTCGTAGAGGCTTCAAAATTGTAATAGACCTTAATCCCGCTTTCCGCTGTAAACGCTGTCCCAATTTCACCAAGCGCGTCCGTCAAACTGATGGCGGCGAAGACGCTTAATTCAAGCGGTTTCTGCTTATCTGTCGTACACCCCGAAAGTACGGTGAACACGAACACTATGCTAATTGCAGTGAGAAATTCAACACTTCGCTGCATTATTCCGTTCTACACATCCGTTGATTCACAAAAAACTCTTGACAAGGATAACAGATTTGCTAAACTAAGTCAAGTCTGTTGAAAATAGAACAGAGACACTCGGCTTCAAAGTCGCAGATGGGAGCAAATAGTAACTTTTCTTGCAATCCGTTATAAACCTATGATATTCTATTTATAGAATAATAGATGATAGGGGAAAACAATGAAATTAGGTTTATGCACCATCGCCTTTCAGGAAAAACCTTTGGAAGAGGTTATAGATATAGCGGCGGATCACGGCTTCGATGGTATCGAACTGTGGGGAAAGCCACCGCATCTACCAGAGGACTACGATGAAAGCTATGTCAGAAACGTTAAGGACATGGCACATCGGAAGGGATTGGCGATTTCAGCGTTCGGTTCCTATGTGGACCCGTTGATGTCTCTCCACCAGAAGCACTTTGAGGAAGCCTTTAAAATCGCGTACGAATTAGGTACTGACCTCGTCCGGATCTGGTCAGGCGGCGGTCCCTCCAAATCAATTGCGCCATCGGATAAACGCCTGATCCAGTTTCGTTTGGTGAGCATCACACAGTGGGCAAATTTTCGCAATATCCGGCTCGGCTTGGAAATGCACAACAATCAATTCACCGACAGTGTAGACACCATCTTGGAGACGATTGAAGGCGTTAGACTACCTGCGCTAAAGACCTATTATCAACCCCTCGCGCGCTCGGATGCCGATGAACCACACACTGCTGCTGAAAAACTCGCCGAACACATCGCAAATGTTCATGCACAAAACTTCGACGAGAGTGGCAAAGGATGTCCTATTGCAGACGGTGTAGTGGATTACGCCCGAATCGTTGAGATACTCACTGCCGCTGGATATGACGGATACTTAGAGATAGAGTTCGTCCACGGCGACAATAAATTGGAAGCACTCCAACGCGACCGAGACTACTTAGCGAGTTTGATTAACACGACAAACGGGGATGCTTTGAAAGATTTGGACATGGATCCGGTCTAAAATTAAGAATCGTCTCGCAAGCAAAGGGCATCAGATACTAAAGCCCCGAAGGGTCTCCATGCGGTTAGAGGTAGGCATCATCGCACTGGTAGAAAAGGTCTTTGGAATAGCAGCGGAACGCCGTGCCGAATTTGACTGGCTCCGCAATAAACCACGACATGAAGACTTTGGCGAACATTACGACGCTGTGATGGCACTTTACACAGAATTAGAAGGCGTATGGGAAAATACAACAGCAAAAACCGATGGTTATCTGACACCTGATGCCTATTTTCCAGAGCCGTACCACTTCATCTTTGAATTTGATGAACTTCAACACTTTACGCAATATCGGGAACAGACCTTTCGATTTTATTCAGGGAACATTCCGCTCGGTTATGAACCACAGAAATATCGCCAGTTCTGCCAACAGTACCACACGGCAGCACTCGCAAAAGGACCGGATCGGTTTCGACGGCGGACGGCAGACTTCCCATATACAAATGGTCGTGCAGCGCAGCGCGCTTTCTTTGATACATTTCGAGACTGGTTGCCGCCCCTGCACGGTCTCAATCCAACCGTGAGATTAGCCGAATTTGAAGTAAAATCCATTCTCAACGGACAATTAACAGGCGATGCAGCGAAAACTTATATGGAACGCTTACTGGACGAACGCCTTACAAAATCTGCAAACGCCAAAAAATAACATAAAAAGGTAGGACGAATAACGCTACATGAGCAAGCGAAAGCCTAAAAAGGTGAATCTTTCAGAATATCCACTGCTTCAAGTAATAGGAAAAACCCCGCTCGCGAAAATAGATATCTTTGCTGATGAGTTGCCGAACGTTGACATCTATGCGAAGTTGGAAACCTATAACCCCGGAGGTTCGATTAAGGACCGACCGGTCTTAAGAATACTCACGGAGGCGATCGCGTCCGGAGAACTCACACACGAAAAGGTTATCCTCGACTCCAGTTCCGGCAACGCTGCAATCGCTTATGCTATGATAGGTGCAGCCCTTGGGTACAAAGTTGAACTCGTGATTCCAGACAACGCCAGCGAAGAACGGATAAAACGTATCCAATCACACGGGGCAACCATCATCCATACCGACGCTCTCCTCGGTTACGATGAGGCACTACGGGAAGTTGATCGGCGTTATGAAGCACAACCTGACCGATATTTTTTCAATTCGCAATACGACAATGAAAACAATTGGCTGGCGCACTATGAAACCACCGGTGTCGAAATCTGGAACCAAACTGGTGGAAAAGTTACACACTTCGTCGCAGGCGTAGGAACTGGTGGCACCGTTACTGGTGTCGGCAGACGACTCAAAAACTACAATCCAGACATCCAAGTCTGTTCAATTTCACCGGAGGTGTTTCCCGGTATTGAGGGACTCAAACCGCTCGGGGACCCAGAGAATATTGTGCCAGCAATTCTGGATGAATCGGTGATTGATTGCCGCATCCCGACGACAATTGAAAACGCTTACGAAATGTGCAGTCGTCTCGCACAACAGGGTTGGTTCGTCGGACAATCTTCCGGCGGTTATCTCTACGGTGCATATAAAGTCGCTCAACAAATTCAGGAAGGCGTTATCGTCACAGTCTTCAATGATTTGGGCGAACGTTACTTCAGCACAAGACTTTGGGATTAACCCACGGAGTTCTATGGAAACGACAGTTATTCCGTTTCGCGGCTTACGCTATAACACGACCAAGGTAGAAAAGATCGAGAATGTCATAGCACCGCCCTATGATGTTATTAAACCCGAAGAGCGGGTCGCTTTAGAGGCACACCATTCTGCCAATGTCATCCGCTTAATTCTAAGCCAACCCCATAAAGACGATACCGATGGGGCAAATCAGTACACCCGCGCCGCTGTGCTCATGAACCGATGGATTTCAGACGGCACCCTCGTCCGTGACGCAACACCCCGTTATTATATCTACGATCAATCCTTTAGTGCTCCAGATGGAAAAAACTATACGCGTCGTGCTTTAATAGGACTCGTGAAACTGGAACCTTTTGAAAAGCGAGTAATCCTACCGCACGAAAAAACACACGCAGGGCCGAAAGCCGACCGGCTCAACCTTATGCGGGAGTGCCACGCAAACTTGAGTCCTATTTTCCTCCTCTATGCCGATTCCAACGGGGACATCGAACAGATAATGGAAAGCTTTACCGATGAACACCCACCCCAAATTGATTGCTCAGAAACCTTCGGCAGCACACACCAATTATGGTGTTTAGATGACGCAGAACGAAACCGTGAAATTCAAACCCTTTTCGCTTCAAAACCGCTCCTGATTGCCGATGGGCACCATCGTTACGAAACCGCTCTCGCTTTCCAAAATGAAATGGCGCATACCGGGTCCCCCGGCTACGGCTATATGATGATGAACCTCGTCAGAATGGAATCACCGGGTTTGGCTGTCTTGGCGATTCATCGACTGTTGCACAACCTCAGTGAGGATCAGATAGCACGCGTTATCGCTAAACTGCCGCAAGTGTTCGAGGTCCATGAAGTTGACACGCAAGCAACTCTCATGGCAAAATTAGAGGCACTGAAAGGACAATCTCCTTCGGTTGGCATGTATACACCAGATGATACTTATCGTCTGCTGATCCCACATGCAACAACACCTAAGCAATTAGACGTAACGCTCGTTCAGGAAGTGCTTATTAAAGATCTATTTCAGATTGAAACCGCAGCGGAACATCTCAGTTATACCGCTTACGCGGACGATGCCGTTGCGCACGTGAAAGGGGGCGCGGACCGCGCCGCACTTCTGATGAATCCGACCCCGGTTGAACAGGTCTTGGAGGTGGCTATGGCAGGTTCGACAATGCCACAGAAATCTACCTACTTCTATCCAAAGATGGCAACTGGGTTCGTTTTAAACCTGTTGAATACGTAATACGGAATAACTTTTGAAGGTGAGACGATGTACTACGAACAGGATCGAGATACTTTAGCATTTTCGCACCAACTCTATGCCGAGACACCTCGCCAACTCGCATTTCAAGCGACGAGCGTGTCAGAAGCAGAGGCATGGCAACGCGAACTGCGGGCAAAACTCATCGAATTGGTGGGAGGTTTTCCACAGGAAGTCTGCGCCCTACAACCGGAAGTTCTGGACGCTTGTGAATTTCCTACCTATTTTCGTGAGACGGTGCAGTTTCAGAGTCGTCCACACGCCGCTATCTTTGGGTATTTCCTTTCTCCGAAGGACCTCGACGCTTCAACCCCAAATCCGACGATCCTCTGCTTAGCAGGTCACGGACGCGGCGTAGATGACATCGTTGGAATTGAAGAAGATGGCAGCATGCGCGCAGAATATGGAGGCTATCAGAACGACTTTGCACTTCAATGTATGGCAAACGGGTATACTGTGCTCGCCATCGAACAGTTCGGGTTTGGACACCGACGCGATGCCGTCGCGCATCAAAAAGGGGGTGGAAGCTCCTCATGCCAACCGAGTGCGGGTGCCGCGCTCCTGTTAGGACACACAATGGTAGGTTGGCGGGTTTACGATGCTATGCGCGCCTTTGATTATTTGGCAACTCGCCCTGAGGTCGATATGAACCGTCTCGGCATAATGGGCATCTCTGGTGGCGGCACAACAACCTTCTTCACTGCTGCAATTGATGAACGGGTCAAAGCGGCAGTCGTAAGCGGTTATTTCAATACATTTCGGGATAGTATCTTGAGCCTCAGCCATTGTATAGACAACTATATACCAAATGTGCTACAATATGCCGAGATGTACGACATCGCAGGGTTGATCGCGCCACGTGCGATGTTCGTTGAATCCGGCACGGAAGATACGATCTTTCCCATTGAAGCCACGCGCTTTGCTGTTAACGAGGCAAAAGCGATTTACAAATGCTTTGATGCGGAGGACAAATTAGGACTTGAGGTATTTGAGGCAGGGCATAGCTTCCACGGTGTCGGTGCATTTGAGTTTCTCAAACAGGTCCTATAATACTAAACGCCGCTGGCGAGGTTTCAAACCTCGCTAGCGCGGAAGCTGCGTAAGTCCTATAAAAAAGGGGAATAGAGTGGCAATTGAACTGTTTTCGATCGGGACAGAGTTAGTCCTTGGGCAGATTCAGGATACCAACGCTCACTGGATCGCACAGCAAATCCTTCAGATCGGTGGCGAATTACGCCGCGTCACAATGCTACGCGACAACGCCGATGAGATGTACGAGGCACTGGATTCGGCAGTAGAACGGGAAACATCGCTTATCCTTATGACGGGCGGTCTCGGACCAACCCCTGACGATATGACGGTCGAGGTGGTCGCTTCCCTCATCGGCACAAAACCTGTGGTGAGCGAAGAGACCGTCGCCGAATTTCGGAAACGTCGCGAGATGTCTGAGAACGATGCCCTCAGTGAAGCACTCACAAAAATGGCGACTGTGCCGGAAAGTGCCACCGTTTTGCAGAATCCAGCAGGATGGGCACCCTGCGTCAGTGTTGAACATAAGGAATCGACGCTCATGATGATGCCCGGTCCACCGCGCGAGATGAAAGCGGTTTTTGAAACCCACATTCAACCCTTGATTGCTGAACGCTACCGTGCAGAGATTACCACAACACGTGTCTATGTAAGTATGTTTGAAGCCGAAGTTTCACCACTGATGCAGAAGGTGATGGAACGCCACCCCGATGTCTATCTAAAGGCGTATGTCTCTCTCCGTAAAGCGGACGGAAGCACTATGCCAGTTGACCTCGTTTCAACAAGTAACGACAAAGCAGATGCCGAAACACAACTGCAACTTGCCACGTCCTATTTCCAAGAACTTGTTGTTGAAGCTGGGAAACGTTTTAGTTTTGAAGATGAATAAGTAGGCGGACTTCGTCCGTGCACCAATCCGTGGGTGTTTTACTGTATGCCGTAGTGCGAAGCATCCACCCCTTACACCTATAAAAAAGGAGATTTATACCGTGAATCGGAGACCTTCAGGAAAAAAACGAAAGCCGCAGCAGCGATATGGCAACCCCGGTCGCTCGAAAAAGAAGTCGAAACCCAAAAAGCGACGAGAAGCTGATGCCAATCTTGATACGGAAATTCAATCCGAAGACCAAGAGAAAACGCCCTCTAAAAACGATAAAATAGAGGTGGAAGGCACTGTCGTGGAACCCTTACCTAACGCGATGTTCCGTGTGGAATTGGACAATAAGCATCAGATTCTTGCACATATCTCCGGTAGAATGCGAAAGTTCTTTATCAAAATTCTGCCGGGTGATAAGGTGACTGTGGAACTATCTCCCTACGATCTCACGCGGGGACGTATTACCTACCGGAAAAAGTAGTTCCTAAACCGACTTGCAGGCGCGGTTTTTCGCCGCGCATCGGTCCAGATCCTTGCAGGAGTACCTTTCAAGCGCGCACCTGTTTAGAGAACAAAACGGTTTTACCACTCTATGGAAAATTCCTATGAAACCTGCTGCCTTAGTTCACATCAATACCAATGACCAAAAGGAAACAGCGCGGCTACTGGAGGCTATTGAAGCGACACAGGCGCAGGTAGAGGAACTCACGATAGCAATCGAGACACTTAAGTCAGAAGTCATCCTGTTTGAGCGACGCTACAATGCTCATATCAGCCGTTACTATCTTGAGCTTGATAAAGTCGAACTCGAAATGAAAGAGTATCGTCTCCGACTACAACTGCGTCGGGAAAACGTGAGCGAGGAAGAGATAGAAGCACGGGTAGAATCGTGCTTTAGAACGAGCCGTGCACGTGTTGACGCATACAAGGAAACAGCGGAATCAGAACCAACACCTCAAGAGGAGAAACTTCCTGACACCAAAGCGAAGCATCTACAAGACCTCTACCGTAAACTCGCCAAGCGGTATCATCCCGATAAGGCTGTAGACCCGAAGGAAGAGGAACGACGAGAGCAATTAATGCCGCTGATTAACCGAGCCTATAATGAACAAGACGTTGAAACCTTAGAGCGGTTAAACTTCGGTGAAACAGGGTTGCATGTCTCCGAAAAAACGGTCGTTGAAAAACGCGCGGCACTACAAGCAGAACTGCGAAGTCTTAACCGCGCAGCCAGTCAATTGAGATTAGAGATAAATCGAGTTAAGACGGGACGGAGCTACCAGCTCAAACAACAGGTCGAAAACGCGAAAGGGGCAGGAACAGACCTGCTTACAGCACTCGCCAAAGACTTAGAACGAAAAATCAAGGCGAGTCGCGGACAACTGGCACGCCTGATGAATATATGGCACCGTTCACACTCAGCTTAACACATTCCAAAAAACTCGTAAGTGCGATTTCTTGGCACATATATCATAAATTTCTCAAAAGGAATTAATCATGCAACTCAAAGATAAAGTCGCTATTGTCACCGGTGGGGGACGCGGTATCGGCAGAGCCATCGCCACTGCTTATGCTGCCGAAGGTGCACGGGTCGTTATCGCAGCGCGAAGCACCGCACAACTTGACGAAGTTGCCGCCGAAATAACCGAACAAGGTGGAAAAGTCCTTACCGTGCCAACCGACTTACGAGTCCGTACAGAAGTGGAAAACCTTATTCAGCAAACCGTTGACAAGTTCAGTCGAATAGATATCCTTGTCAACAACGCAGGTATCAATCCAAGAGGTCCGTTTCTGGAGAGCACAGATGAAGAGTGGGAACAGGGATGGCAAATCAATGTCATGGGCGTTGTACATTGTTGTCGCGCGGCGTTGCCAATCATGCAGCAACAGGGAAGCGGGAACATCATCAACGTCGGTTCCGGTATCGGACAGGTCGGGCGTTCAAACCTCAGCGTCTATTGCGCCTCCAAAGCAGCACTGCACGGGTTAACACAATCAATTGCTGAAGAGGTCTGGGAGGACGGTATTATCGCCAACGTTCTTATCCCTGGTCCCGTGAAAACAGAACTCTCAAAACCTGCTTGGGAGAATTCGGGAACTTTCAGAGCGCAAAGCGATCCGTGGAAGGAACCGGAACAGGTTGTCGCATCCGCACTTTTCCTCGCGACGCAACCACCCGCCAGCGGCATGACGGGCCAAATTCTCAGCATCATGCGTCGAAACAGCCCGTAAAGCACAAAAATGAAGTGATATTTTACAGCGGAAACGTAATACGTCGTCCCTCCTGTGCAGAACGATATGCCCCCAAAATCATCTCCACCGAAGCGCGTCCATCCTCCACTGTGACATCAGGCTCCGTCCCGTTCTTCAGGCAGTCGATAAAGGGACGCGGTACACCACCAATTCGTTCCCCGTGGCCTTCTGGAATAGGGATACCAAGATCTTTCCATGAGGGTTCGTCTCGTGTATACAACTTAAGCGCAACAGCGTCTGCGGGACGCGGGATATTGCAAGAAGGTGCGTCGCCATAGTTCTGAATTATTACACCTTCATCGCCGTAGATTTCAGTTGTATTCTCACCAGCGAGCGTCACAGATGTGTTCAGCAGAATCGCCATCTCTCCACCTGCAAACCGATAAACAGCCAACCCCGTGTCATCAGGCGCGACATCGGTCAAAATATTATCAATCTCGGCAATGACACTCGTCGGTTTACCGAGCATCCAATGGATAAAATCGGTTGCGTGAGAGGCATCGTCCATAAACATCCCCATGTTCTTCTCTGGATCGATATGCCAACGACTGGGTCCCGTCACAAAGGCTTCACTAAATAAGGCATTGATACAGTGCCGACGGCGTAGCACCCCAATTTTACCTAAAACGCCACTGTCGATCAGTTTTTTCATGGCGATGTTTGCCGGATCGCGCCGCATCTGATAACCCATCATAAATTTCACACCTGTTTTCTCGACGACCTCGGCAATCCGATCGCAATCTTCTAACGTGAGTGCCATCGGTTTTTGGCAGAGGATGTGCTTCCCTTCCAACGCTGCTGCCGCCACCATCTCCGCGTGGCAATTCGTTTCACACGTCACAATAACGGCATAAATCCCCGGATGGTTGATAACATCTTCGAGATGCGGTGAATAATTCATGCCGTATTGCGCTGCGGCGGCTTCACCACGTTCAGCGTTATCGTCCCAACAAGCGACGAGTTCAACATCGTCAAACGCTTGCATCTGGCTGCAGTAAGCGCTGGCGTGCCCATGGGCGAAACTTATGATGCCGATACCAATTTTTGTTTCCATATATTAACTTATCCAATCTGTGAGTATCTGTTGTGAATCTACTTCCGGGTTGAATACCTGTAATCCTTCAGCACGCGCAGCGCGGAGAAGACGTTGGTCTGAGGCAACAAGTACTAACGTATTTTCCGTGTCGCGAAGTTCTGCTGCTATTTCCAACGCGGAGCACAACACTATTGCATCAATACTATTGAGCGAGTGGGTTTCAATCAAATGCATTGAGTTCCAAATAAGAGGATCTGGGACCGAAATTGTCTTGAAATCCGATTGATTGTCAATGATTTCATAATCAAGGTTAATCCCCGCCTGAGAAAAATCGTGATTCGTGATTCGCCCATCATTTTTCTTCCTGACGCAAACCCAAAACAGTTCAACGATGCCTATAACCAAACACATCATGCGGTTCAACGCAACATTGTTGAATAAGAAATTAATCTTATCACTACCGATCTCCTGGGTATATCTTTTCACAAGAGCACTGGCATCAAAAAAGAAATAGTACATATCTACTTCTCGCGTTCTTCAATAATAGCACGGCTAAACTCATTATCTTCAGCACAAATGCCTTGCTGTGCCATGCGCGCTTGCAGTTCTTCTGCAGGAATTGGTTCGCCGGAAATCCCCATTTTCTCAAATATATTATGGACAATTTTGGCATTTTGCTTCTTGTTTCGTCCATAATATGCCATCACCTCTTCGCCTGTTTTGAAATCCTTCAGAGGGTTTGACCCTAACACATCAACAACTGAAGAAAGTCGAAGGTTTACTTCTGCAACCGCCTGCTCCAAGCGATCTAAGCGTTGAGTAAAAACTTCAAGCGTTTCCTTCTCCATTGTAAGATCTCCTTTATCTTTCCCGTTCAGCGATAATTGCACGACTAAACTCGTTGTCTTCCGGGCGGATGCCGCTCTCAACCATACTCTTACGAACTTCCTTAAGCGGTCGGAGTTCAAAATCAGGCGGAATCCCCATTTGTTCAAATAGTTTGTCCAAGATTTCCTCGGTAATATGAGCATCCTGCTTGTTGTTTTTGAGTGCCTCAGCTCCCCTCGTTTTCGCCCTTGCCTCGGGATCCCTTGGAACATCTGGCACCAATTTCTCAGCAAGCCAAGAAAGTTGCTCATTCACCTCTGTAATCATCTTCTCTAACCGATCCAAACGCTGGATAACATCTTCGAGTGTTGCTTTTTCCATCGTAAAACCTCCTATATCTTTTTTTCTTCTCTGTTATAAGAATACCACAAAAGCCTTCGGATGTCCTGCTAACACATCTTCACTTTTCCAAAACAATCCTAACCGCTGTATCCACACCGTGTTCACCAAAATTCACTTCAGCAGAAATCGGACCCAGGGATTCTAACGGAAATAGGTTCTCTGTGATTTGCTGCGTTACTGTGGTATCCAATTTCTGCCCTGAAAGCGTAGCAAGCGTTGTTGCGACAGGGAGGAAGCGTTTCAATTCTGGCACAAGCAAATCAGGCTGAATGAATGCCTGAACACCATTCGTATCTGTGTTGAATGTCAGGTCGTTCAAAGCGGGTGTGTTACCCATAGTCGTATCAATCACAGATTTTAACCCAGCAAGCGTTGTACTGAAGAGGAAATAATCATCAACGATTGCATATCCGCCTGTAATTGCCAATAGAAAATTGAGGCGGAGTTGCACGGGTTGCAGTGCGATTCCCTTGTAATCTTGTGGTTTAAGGAATTCAAGCGGTTTGCCTACAACAGAGATATTTCCGTCCCTCACGATTCTCAAAACAGCGTTTAATGCGTCGGGAGCCTTGGCATGAGCAGCCAAAATCAATGAGGGCATTACCGATGCTTGATCGGCTTCAGGTGCAATTAACAGGACGGTTAAGTCGGTGCCCAAAACTTGAGAAAGATCTACATCACCAAAGAGTTCCTTCATCTGATTTGGAACGTGAAGTGTCGTAGCAAAGGCGGTTCGCTCTGGAAACGTAAGGAATGGTTTTGAATTTTCCGTAACTGGAACGGAGCGAGGGCTCGCGTTTGCTTCCGTGCGGAGTCGATGTCGTGAAACAATCACGCCATCTTCATATCGGTTGCTGAACGTCCAGAACTGCATATCCCCAAGCAATCCGTAAATTTGCTTAACCAACGCATGAGCACCCACATTCTCTAACAGAGGTCCCAACCTTTGCACATCTACATACCCAGTACTTTTGTCCTGAAGATAACCTTCCTGTATGTCCGCCGCCATTGGGTGTTCGGTGAGAAATCCCTGCTTCTCCGGCGCAGTTTCTCCGCTGGAAAGACCGGTATAGATGTCAAGTGTCTCTACCAATAACAGCGGGTCGAGGCTTAACATGCCGATTTTTCCGATGAAGGTATAACTAAAGGCGCGTGGATACCCTATAATGGTATTAATCGTGAAGTCGCCGTAATCGGTTTGGATGCGTTCGTATTTTGGATTGATCGCATCTGTCGCCGTAATCGCCTCAATGCTCAGTTTCTCCTTTCCGCCCATTGCACTAATGAGCAGAAAGGAGAACTCACCCTCACGCTGATAAATAGCGAGAATGGTCTCCTCCCCAAAATAGCCGGTGATCGTCTTGAGGTCGAGTTCAGCACCCATCTCGTATTCCCACAACTGCTTCTGATAGACAAGCTCCTTCCACCATCGCTCTTTTTTAATCTCAGCGAGAATCGGCATCTTAGCCGTCTGTTTTCCAAACTCACTACGATTGAAAGTTTCCACCAAACCTTTCAACTGCTTGAGCGTCAGATAACAGATTGGAGATTTCGGAAGTAGTGTGATAAGATGCTGTTCCGGTTCCCACAACGCGCGCTGGTGATAGATAATGGATAGCAAAATGATAACCCCAATAAGAACGATTAGGCTGATGAAAATGATTTTTTTCGATTTGTTCAGAGGCATCGGCTTTTGAGACCTTTGTCGTGATAGGGAGATTTCCGTGAGTGGTAAGTTTTACTAAACTACCAAAAATCCGTGTTAGTAATTTCTGCTGCAGCTGCGTCTTTACTTTTATTCGATTATACCACATTTCGTTCTCAGTGAACAACTTAATCGGCGAGCCATCTCGCGCGTTTACAAAGCAGAACTATAATCTGCCCAACAGTAAACATGAAAAAACAGGTTGTCTGAAACTGAAAAACAGTGTAAAATAGTAACGCTATTTCTTGAAAGAGGGTGAACAACGTTCCGACCAAAGATCTCAAAATTCGGCCATTCACTATTTTCCTTATCTGCGTGTTAGTGCCTGCCAACTGTTGGTGGGTGTCTGCCTCTATCATCCGTGGCGGTGGTAGTCCAACGCAGGTTTCGCTTTTCTACAATGCCGTTATCACCATTTTAATCTTATTAGGTATCGGGCTTCTCTTGCGTCGGTTGCATCACGCATTTGCGCTCAACCGCGCTGAATTGCTCGTCATCTACACCTGCATCTCAGTAGGTGCCGGGCTTGCTGGGGTTGACCGATTCCTCGTGCTCATGCCGATTATCGGGCATGCACACTGGTTCGCGACCCCAGAAAACGACTGGGCAAACCTGTTCCATCTGCACGTTCCACAATGGTTAGCAGTTAGCGATAAGCGCGTGCTTGAAGGGTATTACAACGGATTTGCCAGTATCTACGAATCGCGTTACTTAACCGCGTGGCTACCGGCAATCTTTTGGTGGACGCTTCTCATAGTTGCGATCCATCTCGTGATGCTCTGCCTCAGCCTGATCTTTCGGAAGCAGTGGGTTGAATCCGAACGGCTCAGTTACCCCATCATCCAACTACCCTTCGAGATGACGACCCGCAGCCGTAACTTCTTCCGCTCACCATGGATGTGGCTTGGGCTTTCAATCGGTGTCACAATTGACATTATCAACGGGTTAAACTTCCTGTTTCCTGCCGTTCCAAGCCTCGGCGGAAAATTGTACGATTTGCGTAGGATTTTCACAGAGCGTCCGTGGAGCGGTATCGGTTGGAGTCCACTTGGTGTCTTCCCTTTCGGTGTTGGGCTTGCGTTCTTTATACCGTTAGACCTCTCCTTTTCATGTTGGGCATTCTGGTTGATATGGCGAGCAGAACGCCTGTTAGGTGTCATCGCGGGGTGGCGTGGACTGCCGCGCTTTCCCTACGAAGCAGAACAATCACACGGCGCATATTTAGGGCTTTGCGTCGTCGCTATCTGGATGAGCAGACGCTATCTGAAAGGGATCGCCCACCAACTCATCTCCCCAAAATCAGGCGAACCGATTTCATATCGCCTGATTGTTCTCGGTTTCCTTAGCGGAGCGGTGTTTATCGTCGGATTTTGTCTGAAAATGGGCATGAGTCTTTGGATTATCATCGTGTACTTCGCTATCTGGTTTGCGATTGCAATGGCGATTACACGTCTGCGTGCGGAACTCGGTTCGCCTGTACACGATTTGCATTTCATCGGACCCGATGAAATGTTGCCAAGGTTGTTAGGCATTCGTCGATTGGGTTCAGTGAACTTAACGGGGTTTGCTTATCTTTACTGCCTGAACCGTGCACACCGTTCACATGCGATGCCACACCAACTTGAAGGCTTTAAATTGGCTGAAGGTGCCAACATCCCACTGCGAAAATTTGCCGTCCTCATGATGTTGGCTTCCGCGCTGGGCGCGCTCGGCTCATTTTGGGCATATTTGTCTATGTATTATGCAGAAGGCGGTTTCGCCGGATTCGGACGCGAATCCTTTAATCGGTTAGAAACATGGCTCACCTACGCCGCGCCTCCCGATGTGCCAGCAATCGGTTTCGCATCGTTAGGGTTTGGGTTGACACTACTCCTCGCTGCAATGCGGATGCGATTCATCTGGTGGAATCTACACCCTGTGGGTTACGCAATCTCTGGGAGTTGGGCGATTAATCCAATGGTAGGTTCAATTTTTGTCGGATGGCTACTCAAATGGCTTGTGTTGAAATACGGTGGACTCCACTTGCACCGGAAAGCGGTTCCGTTTTTCCTCGGCATTGTGCTCGGTGAGTTCGTGATTGGTTCGTTCTGGAGCCTCCTCGCTGTAGTACTCGACCAACCCATGTATCGCTTCCTCTTTTAAGTCCACAACGGACACGAGGTGAAAAAGGCGTTGCTATTTTTTGTGTTTATGGTATAATATTAAAAAAGCGACACCTTGGAAGAAAACAATTGGAACTACAGCAGAAAGCAGAAATTATATCAGACACACTTGAGGTGTTATTCGGTGTGCCGACGCGCGACGGGGCAGAAGATGTGCTGGAAAGTCTCATCCTAACAATCCTATCGCAGAATACAACAGATGTCAGCCGCGACAAAGGCTATGCTCGGCTCAAAGAACGATTCCCGACATGGGAGGATGTGCTACACGCCGATGTTAAGGCGGTAGAGGCAGCGATAAGAATCGTCGGACTGGGAGAACAGAAAAGCAACACTATCAAAAATTTCCTCACATGGCTCCACGCCGAACACGGCGAACTCTCATTGGAATTCATGCACAATATGGAAACGGAGGAAGCACTAAAATTCCTGTGTCAACACAAAGGCATCGGTATCAAAACGGCTTCCGTTACGCTCTCCTTCGCGTGCGGTCGGGAGGTCTTCCCAGTTGATACACACATCCTGCGCATCTCCAAACGTCTCGGACTGATTCCACCGAATTGCAGCGCGGAAAAGGCACATCAACTGTTACCACCGATTGTGCCAGAGGGAAAGGCATATCCATTCCATATAAACCTGATTTATTTTGGCAGGCAAATTTGTGATGCCCGAAAGCCGTTATGCGAACGGTGTCCGTTGACGCAGCACTGCCTCTACTTTAAAGATAACTTGCAGGCTTAGGGAGTGCTTCTCTGTATCGGAGGGAAAATATGTTTAATTGGAGAAACCTGTCATGGAAACATCTATTTGTGGTGTTGTTGGTATTACACATCCTTCCCATCTGGATCTTTGCCTATTTCCCTTCGCAAGATGGTGTTAGCCACGTCTACAACGGATTGGTGCTAAAAGAGTATGCAAAACACGAAAACTATAAGATGCGGGATGCGTGGGAGTTGAATATTACCGTATTCCCGAACTGGTTATCCCATATTTCACTCGCAGCACTCCTCTACATATTCCCACCCGTTATCGCGGAGAAGGTCTTTCTCACAATTGCGATAGGCATGGTCCCGTTCGCTTTCCTCTATTTCCTCAGTGCTGTCCACAAAGGTCAAAATGAGAAATTTGTGTACGCTTGGCTCGGTTTTCCGTTTGCCCTCAATTATCTGCTTTACATGGGTTTTTACAACTTCCAACTGAGCATCTCGTTTTTCTTCTTTAGTTTCGGATTCTGGTGGAAGCATAAGGATGACATCCAAGTAAAGCATCTCATTGGGCTTTATGTGTTGTTACTGCTGACTTATCTGTCGCACATTGCCTCTTACGGTCTCGTTATGTTGGGTATCTCCATAGCAGGCGGATGCTTGTCGGGGGCACCAGCGATAGCCGAAGCGTGGCGAGCACGCAGTGAAGGGTTCATTGCGATGTGTCAAAAGTTTGTCGTTAGCCTCAAGCCTCTTTTTCGCTTCTTCCTCTATATGGTGCCGATGTATTTTGTGCTAATAGAGTACTACCTACAGAGTATAAAACGACATCCACAAGGAAACCATCGCGGCATGGAGTGGATTTGGGATTACTTTTTGGGCGTTAAATCAATCGTCTATTTCACCGATTGGCATGTTCCTGTCAACCGTTTTCTCCTCGCAGTATTAGCAATAGCAATTGTGATCTCCATCGGCTACCGAATTTACCGAAAGGAGTGGGTGAAACAGACGGATGTTTTCTTGCTCATCGCATTCCTGTTTACCTATATGTTCATCAGGGCACCGTGGAGTTATGGACCTGGTGGTTGGATCAATGACAGGATCCATCTTTATATTCTGTTGATGGTGGCAGCATGGCTAATTCCGAATATGGGTAAACTCCCGCGCTACGTTATCACAGCTTGCCTCATCCTTTTCAGTTTAGTTCACTGCGGCAGGACTGCTTATGACCATGGCCGCATTTCCCCAGAGATTGCCGAACTTCTATCCGGCACACACTTGATAGAACCACACACAAATTTTAGACACCGCAGTACAGGTTGGCACAAATCGGTCGCTCAGTTTGAACATTACAATTCGGGTTCAAAGAAATGGGAGCTCAAGAATCAAGTCAAATACGTGACACCCTTTGTACACTCTACAGCCTTTTACGGTGTATACGCGAAGGACGTGGGACACCTCGAAAATTACGAGGCAGCGTATTACTACTTCCCTGTAAACCGCAAAAACGCGAGTGCTACGATAGACTATTTCGTTGCGTGGTACCCACCGGATACAGAGGCATTCCGCAGGGAAACCGCCAACTATGAAATTATCCATGAAACAGAACACCTTCAAATCTATAGAAAAAAGCGCGCTCCAGGACCGATGCTCGATTTGTGGGATAAAACAGAAGCGGGCAATCTGATAATCCGCTTCGACATGCAACCCGATGGTAGTGCAACTGCTCCCGATCATCACGCCATCGGACCGAATACGGAATACGAGAGCGGTAAATTCGGGTGGGATACGCTCGCGCCCCATGAAGCATACCGCGGGAACAAGAGTAAAACTGAACTCGCGCAGGATGCTGTTTGGAGTAAGGAGGACGCTGCTTTCAAACTTGATTTGCCCAACGGAAACTATCGTGTAACCAACACCTTCTCAGCGGCAGGCAATGCTAAGCATACAGTCAACCTATTAGCAAACGGAACGCCAATGCTCAAAGGATTCACTGTAACAAAAGAAGTTGAAGTGCATCAGCACACCTATACCGTCGAAGTTACGGATGGTTATCTCACTCAAGTCATTTTCACCCCCAAAGACCGGGTAAAGACTGACGCTGAATGGAACAAGAAAGATCATTTCTGGATTTGGAACGGCTGTGTAGTCGAACAAATACAACCAAAATAACTCATACCTTATAGAAGTGCTATATTCGCTGGCGAGGTTTTCAACCTCGCCGACAGAAAAAAGGAGAATTGATTGAATGATTAAACCACATGGAGCCGAAACCTTAACGCCACTTTACGTTTCGGATGATGCAGAACGCGCTGAACTGACCAAAGAGGCGGAGCAACTCCCGTCGGTACTTATATCTTCAGGTGCCGCTGCATCAGCCGTTATGCTCGCGTCGGGATATTTTACACCGCTTACGGGCTACATGAACATCGCCGAAGCGACGAGTGTCGCCGCAGATATGAAACTGCCAAACGGACTCTTCTGGCCCGTCCCCGTGATGAACATCGTTCCGTCGGAACAACTCACGGATGCAGTAAAGAATACTGATAGAATTGCCCTACGCGATCCGAACGTTGATGGGAATCCGCCACTCGCTGTTATGAAGGTTTCGGCAATCGAGACACTCTCAACAGAACAGAAGCAACTCCTCATCGAAAAGACCTTTGGAACTACCGATCCGGAACATCCGGGTGTCCCTGCTTTCGCAGAGGTCGGAGATAACGTCCTATCCGGTTCTATTCAAGTGCTGAACTATTCCTACTTCCGCGAAGACTTCCCGGACACATTCCGCACAGCCGTTGAGATTCGCGAGGACATCGCAGCGCGTGGATGGGATACAGTTGTCGCGTTCCAGACGCGTAACCCGATGCACCGTGCCCATGAGGGACTCTGCAAAATCGCACAAGAAGCAGTCAATGCCGATGGTATTCTAATTCACATGCTTCTCGGTAAGCTAAAGCCTGGGGACATTCCGGCTGCTGTTCGTGATGCTTGCATCCGTACGATGGTGGAACACTATTTCCCCGAAAATACCGTCTCTATCACCGGTTACGGGTTCGATATGCTCTATGCTGGACCGAGAGAAGCACTCCTCCATGCCGTCTTCCGTCAGAATTGCGGTGCGTCGCACTTCATCGTCGGACGCGACCACGCAGGCGCAGGCGACTACTACGGCGCATTCGATGCACAGGAGATTTTCGACACAATCCCTGAAGACGCACTCGAAATCGGCATCTTCCGTGGCGATTTCACCGTATGGAGCAAAAAGCGCAATAAAATCATCATGATGCGCGACTACCCGAACGATGCAGACGATTATTTCGAGATCTCTGGGACAAAATTGCGTGAGATGCTCGCCGCTGGCGAACCACTCCCACCAGAAATTTCACGTCCTGAAGTCGCAGAGATTTTGATGGAGTACTACCAGTCTGAAGCGAACGCGTAAGTAATCTATCCGCAGGCGGGCGTACGCTATCGTCCCGCCTTTCGTTCAGGTAAAAACACCGGCAAAGGAGTTTGATAGCGATCCTTAAGAAATCTTCGGATATTACGGCACCGTATTAGTTTGTGGAGAATCGCAAGCGTTGGGTTTCGCCCGTTTATCGGAAGTTTCAAATCGAATGGACTATTGAAAATATCTTCTCGTTACCAACCTTTTATGGAGTCCGGCTCAACCCAACCTACGTACTATGTGCTAATGACACATTAGCAGTAAACACTTGAATGTTAACACATAGGCACCCTATAGGGTACTAAGGCAAATTAGTATAGCACAGTGGAAGCTATTCGATATACCAAAAGCATCCCACGTTATCTCGCGATGCGCTACCTTGGAAAACGGTGGCGAAGTCTCTACACGTCGCCCGTCTCCTGTGTGCATCTCGTTGACTTACCGGAGCCACAACTGCCAACACCTGAATGGGTCAAAGTCAAGCCCCGACTCAGCGGTATCTGTGGCTCCGATTTGGCGACAATCACTGCGAAAGGGAGTCCCTATTTCTCGCCGTTCACATCAACGCCTTTTGTATTAGGACATGAGATCGTCGGCGATATTACGGAGGTCGGGGAGGCTGTGGACGACTTTTCCGTTGGTGCACGTGTAGTCATTGAACCTGCGCTTTCATGCAAGGTGAGAGGCATTTCACCACCGTGTTATCAATGCCAAAACGCACGCTTCGCTAACTGCGAGAACATCACGAAAGGAGACATCTCCGAAGGTGTTCAGACGGGTTACTGCCGCGATACGGGTGGCGGGTGGAGCCAGTCCGTTCTTGCCCATCAATCACAACTTCATCTCGTCCCTGACGACATTTCAGACGAAATCGCTGTGCTCCTCGAACCCTTCGCCTGCGCGCTACACGGTGTTCTGAAAGCGCAACATCCGGTAGGAGGGATTTGTAACCCTGACGCTTCGATCTGTATAATCGGCGGTGGCACCATTGGACTGCTCACCGTCGCGGCACTTCGGACACTCGGTCATCGGAACCGAATCATTATCTTCGCCAAATACCCGCACCAACAACAATTGGCGCGTGAACTCGGTGCAGATGACGTGTTATTACCGAACAGCGATCGATATGCGGCGTTCTCTGAGCTAACGGGCGCGGAATCGCATCAACCGGAGTTGGGACAACAGGTATTAATCGGTGGTGTGGACGTTACTTTTGACTGCATCGGCTCCAGCGTCACAATAGATGACGCGCTCCGTTTTACACGTGCAGGTGGTGAGATCATCTTAGTCGGTATGCCGGGGATACCCAAAAACGTTGACTGGACCTCTATCTGGTATAAGCAGTTGCGCGTAACAGGTGCCTATACGTACGGGCTCGAAACGCATAACGAGGAAGAAATCCACACCTTCACACTCGGTATGCGTTTCCTTCAGAAGATGGAAACCCATTTGCGTCCGTTGGTGAGTTCGCTCTTTCCACTGAAAGACTACAAACGTGCCATCCAGACTGCTTTGAACACAGGCAAGACCACCACGGTGAAAACCGTATTTGATTTACGGTTCTGAAAACATTAAGGTAATCTCACAAGAGACAGCCTTCAATCAAGAAGGTGCTATAATCTCTGAGGAGGTGTGTAACGTTTTTGGCAGTGTTAATGAGGTATGTTGATAAGACTATTTAGTTTTCGGCTGCTGGATAGCGAAAAATCCTTCACCGTTTTCTTTGGAGTCTCGGATCAGATATCGTAAGGCTTTGTTAACAGATGCAGCGTCTGGAAACACCGCAACAATGTCGGATTCTAATTTGACAATAGAAGTACAATCCTGTTTAGACCTTGAGTCTAAAATCTTCGTTGGTAAGTGGCAAGAATGCGTACTTGTGTTTTCCTCGGAGTCTTGGATCAGAGATCGCAGGGCTTTGTTAACAGTAACATCGTCTGGAAACACCGCTGCAACATCAGGTTCTAACTTGACAAAGTTACCGAACTGTTTACGCCCAGGACCAAACTTCCGTACTCGCAAGTTTTTCAGATCATACTCTGGACAAAGTTCATCATGTATTATTGTTTTATCCTTGTTCATAATATATCAAATCGTTGTTTGAAGCCCTGAATTATATTATGGGCAGATTCATTTTATTATACGCTATATGCGAAAAAATATCAATATGTAGGGAACAAAATTTTTATTTTTAATTTTCTACTTTGAAATAGTACCCCTAAGCAACTGACTGATACACGCCTCCTATGACACCTCCCACCGCGCCTCACTCTCAGAATCCCCTGCAAACCTCCCATCTTACGCATACTGGACTCACGGCGCGGAGCGTCCTCATCGGTATGGCGGCAGTGATATGCCAATGCCTCGTCACCCCGTATAACGATTTCCACGTCGGCGGCACCTACCTTGCGGGAAACCATCTGCCCATCGCCATTGTCTTCGCCATGCTGGTTTTCGTCGTTAGTGTCAATGTGCTCCTCAAGCGACTGAAACCCGGCACCGAGTTGCAAGGCGGTGAACTTCTCATCATCTGGGGGATGATGTTGGTCGCATCGGGCATCCCCTCTTCAGGGTTGATGCGATACCTCGTTCCGCTCGCTGTCAGCCCACACTATTTCGCGACCCCGGAAAACGAATGGGTTACCCTTTTTCATCAACACCTTCCAGATTGGATGGTCGTGAAAGACCCGAAAGCCGTTTTCTATTTCTATGAAAAACTACCAGATGGTGATTCGATCCCGTGGCGGGCATGGCTGAAGCCGATTGTCGGATGGAGCGCGTTTGTGCTGATTCTCTATTTTGTCACCATCTGCTGGACAGTCCTCCTCCGAAAGCAGTGGGTAGAACACGAGCGTTTCACTTTTCCGATCGTTCAGCTGCCACAGGAGATGTTTCAATCTCCCTCCGGGGGTGCGCTGCTGAATAGGTTCTTTAAATCTCGACTAATGTGGTGCGGTTTTGCGATCCCCGTGATACTGCACGGCTTGAAGGGATTGCATCTCTACTTTCCAGCCATCCCGAACCCGCCCCTTGATTTTGCGATTGCCCGATACTTCACCGAAAAACCGTTGTCCGCTTTGCAGTGGTGGCCCACCGTGCATCTGTTTATATACCCTTCGATTATCGCCATCGTCTATCTACTCACCCTCGAAATTTCGTTTAGCTTCTGGTTCTTTTTCATGCTCGGAAAGATGGAGACGGTGCTTATCTATGCGACAGGCTCGAAAGTGAATCAGTGGACGTTTCACCAAAATCAACAGATGGGTGCGCTGCTCGTCTTTATCGGATTTATTCTCTTTATCGGCAAACGCCATTTCGGAAGGGCATTTGCTACCCTTTTCGGAAGACAGGCAAGCGATGACACCAACGAACCGTTGCCCTACGTCTGGGCGGTAGGTGGCTTAATCGTCGGCACCCTACTGCTGACCCTGATATGTAGTATGGCGGGTATGAGTGTATGGGTAGCACTCGTTATGCTCGGAATCTTCCTCGGCATAACGACGGTCGGGACGTGGATGGTCGCGAACGGCGGTTTACTGTTTATCATCTACTCCTTCCTGCCCGGCGAATTCCTGATTACGTTGTTCGGCAGTTCCCGTGTGAACGCCTCAAGCTGGACTTTAGTCGCTTATGAACGGGTCTTGATGTTCGATATGCGGGAAATCCTGATGCCGGGCGTGATGAACAACTTCAAACTCGCAGAACCGTTGCGTCTCAGACAACGTCCGCTTCTGCTCGCCATGGGCATCGCAATCGTCTTAGCGATGGGGGTCTCCTACTATTCCTCTTTAGACCTCGCGTACACGCACGGCGCAGTGAACCTACAACACTGGACCTACATGATCTCCACAACCACCCCATTCAATCGCCTCACAAGCATCCTCCAAAACCCGACTGGTGTTGAATTGGAACGGATCGGTTCGTTCATCTTCGGTGGTGCCACGATGTTCGGGATGCTCTGGATGCGTCACCACTATCTCTGGTGGAAACTGCACCCGATTGGCTCTCTCCTGATGACCAGTTATGCGACTTACTGCTTTTGGGGTTCATTCTTCATCGGTTGGCTCCTCAAATACACCGTCCTCAAGTTCGGTGGTGTTGTCCAGTACCGTAAACTCCGTCCACTCGTTTTAGGTGTTGTGTTAGGCGAGTGCTTCATCGGCGGTATCTGGATTATTGTTGGACTGATGACGGGTATCGGCTATCGTCTACTGCCCGGTTGATATAGGGCAAACAGCTCCGTATTTTTCTTGACTTTTACCTGTTTTTGTTGTATAATGCCTACATAGTTAACCCATCCTGCGGCTGACACTGGGCATCGAGTCGCAAGATCTAAGTTTATCCGGTGATCTTTCCCTGATATTTAGGCACCAACTTCTCTAAAAAGACTTGAACCATTTTTAAGGAGATAATCATGAAAAATAACGTACCAATGACCCGCGAAGACCATTGGACTCGTCCGGTGGCTATGGCTCCCGACGGGCAATGGATCTCTTTACGAGAAGTGATAGACGAAGAACCCGCTCGGTTTTCATTTGTCCAATTGTCCCTTGAGCAACAGTCAGAATTGGTTGCGGAACGCATTCGACAACGCCCCAGATTTGACGTAGGTATCTTGGGGCTGGGGGTACTCAGCAAAAAGCGTGCTATTAACGAAGTTCGGGCGAGAACGTCTATAGGATGCACCTTAATCGATGTTGAGCAGCGAATGATTAAAATGTTAATCGAAAGTGCACGTGCAGGAAACCTTTAACAACTCACAACAGAAAATTAGAACGCAGTCCTATGCAAAAGTTGACATATCGAATTGGTGCCTAATTTGAAAATCCTTGCTATTGATTCCAGTTATGATGAGATCACACACGCTTCTTGTGTCTATCGGAATAAGCATGTTTATCCCTACATGGAATCCAAAGGATTTGAGATTGTACGATGTCAGGCCCAATTCGCACGTCGCATTCATGTTGAATCGGTAGCATGTCAACACGACATCGTCTACATGACAGGTGTAGGACATGGTCTTTATAGGACATATATGGGAGAACATTGCAACCCTATTTTTGATATAGGGAACTATCAACCCCAAGAATCAGATAACAAGGTCGTTCACTTTTTTGCCTGTCAAACCGCTGCTGAACTCGGTGGGGACTTTGTCAATAATGGATGTCTCGCCTACTTTGGCTACGATGAAAACTTCACAGTTCACATGCATATTTCCGATGCTTTTTTTGACTGTGATTCTGAAATAGATCGGGCGTTTGCTGATGGTTTGACAGCAGAAGAGGTGTATAACCGCGTAATTGCATATTACAATCAGAAAATATCCGAGTTGAAAAATGGTCATCACTACGATGCGGCAGCTGGTTTACAATCCAATCGTGACCATCTCTGCGCCCCTTCAGTCGATGCAAAATGGGGTGATAAAAAAGCAAGAATCGTATGACTATTGAAAGTGCCACGAAGAGACAGGAGACCATAATGGTAGGCACTTTGAAACTCGCTGATATTATCAACCCTCGTCCGTTTATCAGTCATCCATCATACCCGCTAAAACCACTCTTGATTGATCACTGCCTCCAAAATTCACGCCTTACCTATAATAAATAACCCAAAAACCCCGTCAAACAACGAAAACCTTGAAACTGCACCATTCTGTGCAACTCAGCATGAACCTTGCCCTATTCTGTGCAATTTTTGCCAAAAATATCAGTCTTGATGCAGTTTAGGTTGGCACAAAACTTGCTCATACCAACGACAGTATGAATGCCTAAATCTGATAAAAAATTTGCACATCTACATAAATTATGCTAAAATAAATTGGCGATTGTAAACCGTAAAGACATCAACCGAAACCATCTTATGAAACGAGCTACCCCGTTTAAATGAAGTATTTCACCTATTTTGGTAACCATCTCATCAACGCGAAACTACCGGACAATTCTGAGGTTTACTACGCCAAGCCGCCGCTACCCGGAATTAAGCGCGACGCACTGGGCGAACACACGCAGCACGCCTTTGAAAACCCACTTGAGATGCCACCTCTGAGCGAACTCGTCAACGGCAACTCAAAAGTGCTTATCTTGTTCGACGACAACTGCCAACCCTTTCCAGCCACGAAAAAGCCGGATATGCGGCAAATTATGATTGAGACGCTCCTGAGGATGCTCTACGGGTACAGTGTAGAGAAGAAGAACATCCAACTGATATGCGCCGTTGCACTGCACCGCAAGATGAAAGAACACGAACTCGCCTATATGCTCGGCAAAAACATTATGGATGAATTCTATCCACACCAACTCCGAAACTTTGATGCGGAGGATGCAGCGCAGATTGTTCATGTAGGGCACACAGAAAAAGACGAAATCGTTGAAACAGATAAAGCCGTGCTTGAAGCCGATCTGGTGATTTATGTGGATACGATACAGATCCCACTCAACGGTGGGCATAAATCTGTCGCCGTGGGTCTTGGGACGTATAACTCCATCGCACCGCACCACTCGCCACACATGACATCGGAAAGTCCACACGTGATGCAACCGGAAGGTTCACACATGCACGCCTGTATTGAGCGGATGAGCCGTCTCATTCAGAAAGAGACACCCATCTTGGTACTCGAAGCGGCAATGAACGGTGCGATCTATCCATTTCATCTTCGCTACGTCGGAAAACCGAACAGCGACTGTAACGTGGCAGAGCGCGTCATAAAAGCCTTTACACCGGCGACCTTATCACTCCTGCCTGAATCACTGCGTTACGCAATTCTCAAAAGCGTACGGACAGACTATGAACCGATACAGATCAACGCAGGCGACATTGATGCTGTCCATGCGAGAACGCTGGAATCCATGAAGGATCAGTTGGCAATAGACATTCCGCGCCAGTTCAGCACTTTAGTTTTCGGACTCCCTGATATGAGTCCCTACGCTGTCGATGCGCGTATCAATCCCGTTCTGGTGGTGAGCGACATCTTAGGCTACGTCTTCAACTGGTTCTATAACAAACCTATTATCAAAAAGGACGGCGTTGTTATCATCATGAACCCAACGTATGAGATTTTCCATGAAGAGTATCACGTCGCCTACAAGCAGTTTTACGATGAAGTCCTCGCCGAAACGACGGAACCCTTTGAGATGCAGCAGAAGTTTCAGGAAAAATACGCGAAGGACGAGTATCTCATCGACTGCTATCGGAACAAGTTCGCACACCACGGTTTTCATCCGTTCACTGTCTGGTATTGGGCGACGTATCCGTTGAAATACCTCGCGAAGGTGATTCTCGTCGGTCCGAAGGAACCGAGAGTCGCGCAGCGGTTGGGGGTTGATTGGGCGAAAAACTTGGACGATGCACTCGCAATGGCACGCGAAATCTCCGGTGATGACGATGTGGTCGCCTTGACAATGCCGCCGTTTTTCTATGCAAACGTTGGAGGCTCCTAATGATTAAAGATTCTCCTATTGTCGAAGATATCCGGCGCATTCGCAAAAAAATTTCCGAAGAATTCGATCACGATATAGGTCGCTATATTGCCTACTTGCAAAGTGAGGCAGCTTCGCGTCAAGCGAAGAAAACCACTCAACAGTCTGACATAGAAAACCGCGAGCAGATAGACAAGGAAACCAGAGGAGTCTGATGCAAGACACGGACATTTTGATACCTACAAGTACGATCGGAAGCTATGCACCACCGAGTTGGCTGTGCGTGACACTGGAAGCAATTGGACGCGGAGAACTCGGCGAAACTGACATCAACGAAACCCTTGACGACGCAGTCCGAACCGCCATTGCCGATCAAGAACGCGCTGGCGTTGACATTGTTACAGAGGGGGAGATGCGGCGGCAGGACTTTGTGCTCGGTTTCTATGAACGGTTCACCGGATTAGAGCAGCTCCCTGCTCCGAGAACACAGGGACCGGATGGACACGATCAGCGGGGCAAATGGTTGCCCTCTGTTCCACTCGTAGCACCTGACGGACTCGGTATCCTCGAAGAATTTGAATTTGCGAAAAACGAAACGACGAAACCGCTCAAGGTAACATGCCCCGGTCCGTTCACCCTTTCCGGACGAATTCAGACAGGCGGTATCTATAAAGAGCGACTCGAAGTTGCCTACGCCTGTGCCGAGATTATCAATACAGAACTCCGTCAACTCGTTGACACCGGTGCGGAATTCATCCAGTTAGACGAACCTTCTTACGCTGTTTATCCAGATCGACCACAGGAATTTGTGAAACTGTTCAACCACACCCTCAAAGGTGTATCGGCAAAGATTGGACTACATATCTGTTTCGGCAACTACCGCGGCAGGGCAGTCGGCAAACGTTCTTACCGTCCCCTCTTTCCGCATATCCTTGATGCAGCGTTCGACCAATTGGCATTAGAGTTCGCAAACCGAGAAATGGCAGAAATCGCGTTGTGGAGCGAATTCCCGAACGATAAAGAACTCGCCGCAGGGCTTATCGATGTCAAAAATTACTACGTGGAGACCCCAGAAGACGTTGCAGCGTTACTCCGTGAAGCACTCAAGCATGTGCGTCCCGAAAAACTTGCGATTACACCGGATTGCGGTTTCAGTCAGACAGCGCGATGGGCAGCCGCTGCCAAACTTAAAACGATGGTAGCCGGTACTGAGATTGTTCGTCATGAACTCGCCGGAGTATCCTCCTAATTGGACACAAGGCGTGAAGATAAAAACTACCGCGAGGAAGATTAAAAAGTTATGAGCACAAACAGGAAAATACCCACACCTGAAGAAATCGAAAAGGAATTCCAAGAATTCGTGCAACAGAAGTACGGTGGAAGTGTCCGCTTGATTAACGCGACCGCCAGTGAAGCTACACCTGAAGCACAAGAAGAGGACGAAGGACCGGAGCCGAAAAAGACCTTCGATCTGAAGTTCGATCTCAAACCGAAGGAGATTAAGCAATACCTCGACCAATACGTGATTAAACAGGACGATGCAAAGAAGGCACTCGCGATCGCCGTCTGTGACCACTATAACCACGTCCGGGAGTGCCACGAAGATCCGACCGCTGCTGATGCCGACTACTCCAAGCAGAACATTGTTATGCTCGGACCAACCGGTGTTGGCAAGACGTATCTCATCCGACACATCGCCAAACTCATCGGTGTGCCGTTCGTCAAAGCGGATGCAACCCGATTCAGCGAGACGGGTTACGTCGGTGCGAATGTAGACGACTTAATCCGTGAATTGGTAACACAAGCGGAAGACAACCTCGAATTGGCACAGTACGGCATCATCTATCTCGACGAAGCAGACAAAATCGCGACACCTCCAAATATCATCGGACGTGATGTAAGCGGTCGCGGTGTGCAGATCGGGCTTCTCAAATTGATGGAGGAGACCGAAGTTGACCTGCGCGCTGGAAACGATGTCGCCTCGCAGATGCGTGCTGCTATGGAATTCCAGAAAAGCGGTAAGGTCGATAAAGAGGTCATCAATACACGGCATATCCTCTTTATTATCAGCGGTGCGTTCACCGGTATGACAGATGTTATCAAGAAACGCATGCATCAAAGCAAAATCGGCTTCAATGCCGAGATTACCAGCCAAACCGATGAGACAGCACAGTATTTTGAGGACGTTACACCGAAAGACTTCATCGACTTCGGTTTTGAACCTGAGTTCATCGGACGACTTCCCGTGCATGTCGTCTGTACGGAACTTGCGGTAGATGACCTGTTCCACATTCTGAAACACTCCGAAGGCTCCATTATCCGCCAATATGAGAACGCTTTTCGCGCTTATGGCATCACAACACTGTTTTCGGACAGCGGTTTACAGCGAATCGCCGAAAAAGCGATTGCGCAAAAGACCGGGGCGCGCGCCTTAATGACGGTTTGCGAAAAGGTGCTGCGTAATTATAAATTTGAGCTTCCTTCCACCGGTGTCGAGGAATTCGTCGTGACGGCTGACGTTGTTGACGATCCAGATGCCGAACTCAAACGGATAATCGAAGATAGCGATTACAACCGCAATTCTGTTATGTGCGAGCAGATTCGTCGATATGAGGCGCAGTTCCATGCAGAACACCAATTACACATCCAGTTCGATGACGAAGCAACGGCACTCATCTGTGAACGCGTGATTGCAGACGGACAAACAACCCAACAGGTCTGTGATCAACTCTTAGAAAGCTACCAGCACGGGTTGAACCTCATCAAACAGAACACCGGACAATCTACATTCACCTTTCCAAAGTCGGTTCTGGAAAACCCAGATCAGGTACTTGAAGAGTGGATACGGGAATCGTACACCACAAAAGGTTGAGAATAGCAGTCAGCCATCAGCCGTCGGGAAAAATAACCGTCAACCATAAATCCGAAAGCCATTAAAATTATGAACACTGAACGAAAAAGACCACCACGACCAGAACCGGTAGACCTACGAGAAATCGGTGCACCGATTGATGGTGAACCGCAGATTAGTGACCGACGTCTGTTCTGCCAACTCCACGTCCTTGAGGGATGCTTAGACCCCAGATTCATCACTGAGACACTTGAAAAGGGAAATTTAGACGCAGTTGTATACGACGATTTGAACCATCCGACCGGAATCGGTGTGCTTTTAATGGCGGAAGACCCAGCAGTGTTAATGACAGCGTCGCGAACCTTACTCTTGAAAGCACAGGAGGTTCCTGACCTTTTGTATCGTTCAGAAATGACGATGATGGGTCGAACCTATTCAAGCGGCAGAGAACCCAATCTGGAAGAGTGGCTGCTCAACAAACCGCGCCAAAATGCGCTCAATCCTGACTTTCCGTGGGCGATTTGGTATCCATTGCGCCGAAAATCTGAGTTCTATCGCCTTGAACACCGCGATCGGGGACGAATTTTAGGTGAGCACGCTATGCTCGGTCGCAGTTATGCCGCGGGAGGATATGCCAGTGACATCCGACTTGCCTGCTTCGGATTAGATACAAACGACAATGAATTTGTTATCGGTTTAGTCGGTCCTGAGCTATATCCATTATCGCGTTTGATACAGGATATGCGGCAAACAGAGCAGACGACCAAATACATTGAATCGCTCGGTCCGTTCTTTGTAGGGAAGGTTCGACAGCAATTTTCAATGAGACACCAAGCGTGACGAAAAGAGATTTTTTTATACTGCAAGGAAAATGAAAATATGAGAAATGTGCTTGCCGTTTGCGCAAAAGAACTTTATACATATTTCGTCTCACCGATCGCCTATTTCGTCTGCTTTGTCTTCACAGCGATTTCAGGATTCCTTTTTTCCATCATGCTCATTACTGCAAGCAACAGTGGCGGTACAGGCGGATTCGTGATGGGGACACTTTTCGGTAATATGGCTATCATCTTGATCTTTTTTACGCCAGTATTGACGATGAGACTCTTTGCAGAAGAACGGAAATCGGGGACAATTGAACTCCTCCTCACCTCCCCAATCACAGATGGGCAAGTCGTTCTCGGGAAATTTTTCGCGAGTTGTACACTGGTGCTCATCATGCTCAGTCTGACATTCCTGTTCCCACTACTGACACAACGTTTCGGTTATCTCGACAAGGGTCTCCTGCTAAGCGGTTATCTTGGTATTTTCCTAATTAGTTCTTCGCTTCTGGCATTAGGGATGCTGATGTCATCAATGTGCAAGAACCAACTCGTCGCAGCATTGACGAGTTTCGGTATCCTCATAACGTTATGGGTAGTCGGCGCGCTCTCAGCCCGCGGTGGATCCATCGTCCAATTCCTGAGTTACTTGTCGCTATCCGAACACTACCACGACTTTGCCCGTGGTGTCATCCTTTTGAAAGATGTTGTCTACTACCTCAGTTTCACAGGTGTCTGCCTGTTTGCGACGTTCAAGTCCGTCGAATCATCAAAATGGAGGTAGAACATGCAAACTAACAAAGGAATCACGGGGCCGCTCTTCGGTTTTCTCACATTAATTTTCAGCTTCATCGCCATCGCCAGTTGGATTTTCCAAGCATTCCCCATTTTCTGGATTTGTCTGCTTCTTGCCCTTGTCTCGCTAGCTATTTTTGCCCGCTTGCAATTTGCTGACTTCATGAATTTTTTTGTTAGTCGCCAAGCGCGTTACGGTGCGAACGTTGCCTTGAGTATCGTTGGCGTTATCGGCATCGCGGTTTTTGTCAACGCCATTGTTATAAATCGATTCGATAAAAAAGTAGACTTAACGAAGTTGCAGCTTTACACGCTCTCGGAACAAACGCAAACCGTTCTCAAAAATCTTGAGAAAGAAATCCATGTAATAGCGTTCTTCAAAGATAGTAACTCACAAGCAGCCCGCGTCAAAGATATGCTGGAATTGTATCAGAGCGAAACCGAATACCTCACCGTCTCATTTAAAGATCCTGAAATTGACATCCAACTCAGCAACAAGTATAATATTCTGTGGGACGGCACAACAATTTTTGAGAGTGGAGAGCGGCTGGAGAAGGTAACCAGCGTTGAGGAACAGAAATTCACGAGTGCAATTCTCAAACTCATCCGCGACGAAACGAAAAAAATTTACTTCCTTGTCGGTCATGAAGAACACGGACTCGAGGACTTCAATAATAACGGATATAGCACCGTGCAGACAGAGTTAGAAAACCAGAATTACGCTGCGTTCGCACTCTCGCTCTTGACAGAATCGGATATCCCTGCGGATTGCGAGGCACTTGTCATTGCGGGTCCAAAAACCACTTTGTCCTCTCATGAAATCAACGTAGTGTCGAAATATTTGCGGCGCAACGGAAAACTGTTCCTGATGCTGGACCCATCGGTAACCTCAGCGGAAGATGTCAATAGAGGACTCGTCCGACTTATGAGACGATGGGGTATCAGGATAGGAAACGACCTCGTCATCGACGAGACCCAATTTTTTCCATTGTTCGGACCGAAGGCACCCGTTCCGGGACCCGAATTGCACGAGATTACACGTCCCATGCGAGAACCCGTGGCGTTTCCGTATACGCGTTCTGTGACACCCATAGAAGATAGACCTGCAAGTCTCAGTGTTAAATCCCTCATGAAGACCGTCGGTGGTACACAAGACAGTTGGGGAGAAACACAACGTATCAGTGACGGCACATTCGGCGAAGACTCCACTTATACAACCGGGGTAGACACACCGCCTCCTGTGTCGATTGCTGTCGCCGTTGAGCAGAAAACTGACCAAAACAACGAAGACCAAACCGTCGGGGGGCTCACCCGCATTGTCGTTTTTGGGGATTCAGATTTCGCAGCAAACGCTCTTTTCCGAGCACCCGCCAGAGACCTATTTCTATCTATAATCAATTGGCTCACGTTGGAGGAGGACCTCATTGGGATCCGTCCTATCGACCTACAAGGACAAACGCTGCGCCAGATGCACGTGCAAGACGGACGTTTGGTTCAAATAACTTCAGTCTTCCTGATGCCTTCAATTGTCTTTATTGCTGGACTCATTGTCTGGTGGCAGCGCCGCAAAGGAGAGAACGCGTGAACTTCCGCACGACCCTCATCATCATTGTTCTCCTTGCAGGCATTGGCGGTGCGTACTTTCTGTTTTTTCAGGAATCGGCAGATGAAACATCGGCAAACGAAAAGCAGCGCATCCATCAGGTCTACGGCATAGCGAGCGAAAATGTTCGACAGGTGGAAATCTCGTTTGCGGATGCGGCATACCAAGACCTAAGATTAGTAAAAGACACAACGGGTGATTGGCAGCTGGAAAACCCGTTTCAGGCGGATGCAGATGGCGAAAAAGTAAACCAAATGTTAGATGATATCCTCAACAAACGCGTCAAGCAGAACCTTGAGGTAACAGGACTCACACAGTACGGGTTGGATACACCGAGTATAACACTTTCGCTTTGGACAGCGGGAGCATCACCCGCAGCAACACTTCTTATCGGTAAGAAAGCGATTAACTTTTCTGTCTATGTTAAAGAGAAGTCTGAAGCACATATTTTTTTGATCGAATCCAGTGCGCTTGATGACCTGACGAAATCTCCCACTGACCTTCGCAGCCGTTCAGTTATCAAGTTCAGCACAGAATCAGTATCTAACATTCAGATTGAACACAGAGACAAAGGATCGACCTCTCAACCAAACACCGTTAATTGCGAAAAGCGAGGAGACACGTGGCTCGTCACACATCCGATTGAAGCAAAGGCAGATGCCGAAGAAATTGAGACCCTTCTTTCGGAATTGCGGGCATTGCAAGTATCAACCTTTGAAGCGGACATAGTAGAGGCTAACGTTCCGGTACGATTAGAGAACTCCGGTTTAGACACGCCGCGTCTCCAGATAGCACTCACAGATGGAGATAAAACCTACGCACTTCACGTCGGTTCGGCAGTCCCATCAGAGGGCGGAACACAGGAACGCGTTTATGTCAAATCTGTTCACCAAGATGCTATCTATACCGTCAGCGACGACATCTATACACTTCTCAATAAATCTGCTTTTGATTTGCGGGATAAACGGGTTATTGATTTTCAACGGACGGATACAGTCAACTTTGCCATTGCCAAAAGAAGCCAACAGGACGATGAAAAAATTGTCGGCACAAAAAACTATGACGATATATGGGAATTAGAAACTCCCACAGGGAAAATAAAGGCAGACGCAAAGGCAGTAGACGATCTGCTTTTCGGCGTAGACTCCCTTGAAGCCGCAGCATTTGTTGACAAGCCAGTTAAAAGTCTCGCCTCCTACGGATTAGCAGCACCGTCAATTAAAGTTGCATTCACGCAACGTGGTGAAGAAAAGCCTGCGGTGCTGCTCATCGGAGACCATGCGGAGGACGGCACCATCTACGTTAAACCCGAACATTCTGATCAAGTTGCTCGTGTAAAACGTTCCTTAATTGATAAGATCGCATTAGGGACAGCGTGGCTGCGGGATAAGCAGGTGCTCAACTTCCATATCGACGATGTGATCCGACTCACGTTGTTGCACGGGGAAGAATCGCTGACCTGTCAACGTCTCGGCACCAACTGGCGACTCACCGCGCCAGTGAAGGAAAATGCGAACAATGCAGAAGTTAACGCCATCATTTACGAACTCGACGATTTGACGGCAGACGCTTATGTAGGGAGTGAACCTACTCTCACTGATACCACTACAGGCTTTAACTCCCCACAGGTCCAACTTACTATTGAATTAAGAAACCAGAAAGTGTATACTTTGCAAGTCGGTAGGGCAGACGCGTCCGGACGTTTTTACGCCCGGCTCCAACATGAACCGAACCTAATTTTTCTGCTCAATGCAGAACTCGTTCCAAAACTGAAAACAACGCTCGCACTGCTTCGTACATCGGAACAGGGATCTCCGTAGCGAACAGCGTGCGAAGTAACGATTGAACGCTATGCAGACGTATATCATCGCAACCGCTTACTTTCTCTTTATTATCGAACTGCTCATTATCAGTCGGTCTTTTCGGTACGCGCGGCGCGAACGTAGAGCAGAGCGACCTACTTACACGCCAAAAGTCGCGATCATCGCGCCTCATTATGGATGGGATGCCGATACAGCGGAGCATGCGAAAGGACTTTTGCATCAAGATTATGCGGGTGAGTATGAAATCTTCTACGTTACACACCAAAAAGCAGACATAGGACATGATGTCTCTTACCCACATCTGTGCGAAATAGCCAAAGCACATTCGCACGCCCATGTGTTGCTCGCACCCAACATCGTTGAAAACGATCTCCCCCGTTCGCAAAAGGTGCAGAACCTCCTCACCGCAATAGAACAACTCCGAGACGATATCGAAGTCATCGCATTTGTAGATGCGGATGTTGCTATCCGAGAGGATTGGTTAACACTTCTTGTTAACCCACTCCAAGAACAAGAGATCGGAACGACCGTCGGTGGACGGTTCTATTTTCCGCAAACATGGAATGTCCCATCCCTTGTGGAAGCGATCTGGGTAAACTTTCAGATGAGTTTCCAAGGCGACCATCCGTTCTCAATGGTGTGGGGTGGTTCCAACGCGTTCCGACGCGAGATGCTCGAGAAAGCACACATCCTTCAACGTTGGGAAGAGGCAACCATCGAAGACCTCAATACCACACTTGCGATGAGAGATGTTAAACACAAGGTGCACTTTGTCCCAGACTGCGTAGCCATTACACGCACCGCCAATCGCACATGGCACCAAATCGTTGAATTCACGAACCGCCAGATGATTATGACGCTCCACATGGGGCTTTGGAGGCAGTGGCTTGCGAGTCTCATTGTGTGTCTACCGAAAGGCGTTTTTGTGTTTGGAATGATTCCGTTCCTATTTTATCGCGAGGGGCTGCTACCGATCGTCTTCATCCCTTTTCTGGAGGCATTTAGCTACAGACTCTACGCCAAAAATCTGCCGAAATGGCTCCGCGAAATGCCCAAGATGCGGGAGACAATCGGCGTAACTTCTTATGTCACTTCAGCTTCAATGTTCCTCGGAGGTATCAACGCTCTCTATGCCGTATTCCAACGCAAAATTACATGGGGTGGTGTGCGTTACGAAATTCTGTCCGCGACAAAATGTCGAGTTTTAGGAACAGTAAAGCCGAAACAGAAAAACAGCGATTAAGGAAATATCATTTGCTTTTTTGTCACAATGTGGTATAGTATTCACAGGGAAATCCACTGTCGTCATGAAAGGAGCGAAAATGGGAGCAAAAAAAGTTACGAAATCAGACAAAGAATGGCAAGAACAACTGACACCGGAAGAATTTAAAGTAACTCGGAAGAAAGGGACAGAACGCGCTTTTACAGGGCAATACCACGATTGTAAAGAACAAGGCACTTATCACTGTATCTGTTGTGGAAGCCCGCTCTTTAGTTCCGAAACTAAGTACGACTCTGGCACAGGGTGGCCCAGTTTTTGGGACGCTGTCTCTTCCCAATCTATTGAGACGAAATCAGATTTCAGCATCTTTTTCATGCCACGTACCGAAGTCGTCTGTAGCCGGTGTGACGCACACCTTGGACACGTTTTCAACGACGGACCGCCGCCAACAGGCAAACGTTACTGCATGAATTCTGCGGCACTAACATTGGTAAAACCGGAAGATGAATCTTAAGTTAATTATCGGTGGTCGGTGGTCAGTTAATCTCTTACGGATAGTGCCTTATCAAGCATATCTCTTTAACTGATAACTGAAAGGTTTTTCGCAGAAAAACCGAACTGATAACTGACAACTTATAAAGGAGGATTGATGGCACTACGAAGTCGAATCTCATCAAGATTTCTCGTCAACGAACTCGCTACTGCTATATCGGAGGATTGGGGGACTTCGCGCAAGTTCATGCGTTACCAACTCGCCAAAGAAAGCTTCAACTGGCGACACCCACTCGGTGCGAAGCATGGCAAAGGCGACGCGATTCAATTGGTAAGCCTCCGCATTACCGATATGTGTAATCTCCGTTGCCACTCCTGTGGGCAATGGGGGGATAACGGCTATCTTCTTGGTCAATCCCTCAAAGACCTCAAACAACGAGAAGTCCCCGTCGAAATCTATAAGAACCTCGTCGACCAGATTGTTGACGAAGGGTGGTCACCGGTCTGGTATATCTGGGGTGGCGAACCGATGCTTTACCCCGGGATTATCGAATTGATGCACTACATCAAAGAGCGGGGAATGCCGATATCGCTCGTTAGCAACGCTACCAACATCGCAAGACGCGCAGACGACATCTTAGAAACCTGCAAAATCATCTACCTGAGCGTCGATGGTCCAAACGAGGAAATTCACAACACGCAGCGTCCCGGTGTATCTGAAAACTACGACAACTTTAAGGATGTCAAAGCAGCACTGGAAACACTGAGCGCAGAAAAAGAGAAGCGGAACGCCGCTTTCCCCTATATTATTCCGCTCAGCTGCGTCACAATGTATAACATTGATGTTGTTGTAGACCTCTATAAGTTCACCAGCCAATATGCAGACGCGCAAATCTTCTACTTGACATGGTGGATAGATTCACAATCCGCACAGGAACACACAGAAGAATTTGAGAAACGTTTCGGATTCAAACCGCAAACACACTACGGCTGGATAGGCACATGGAAAGACTTTGATCACGGTGTCATTTTAGATCGCTTTGAGGAGATGGAAAACCTCTCTGACAAGCAGCAACGCTGTCCGCCTGTCATGATGCCCAGACTCAACACAAAAGGCGAAATCCAACGTTATTACACAGATCACAACCAAACCTTCGGATACAACCAGTGTGTCAGTATCTACATGACGATGGAAATTGATAGCAATGGCGATGTTAGCCTTTGCCGCGATTACCACGATTACATCATCGGCAATATTAAAACGGACAAGGTTGTCGATATGTGGAATAATCAGAAGGCGATGAAATTCCGACAGTCCGTAAGTAACGACGGTCCTATGCCCGTATGTCGCCGATGCTGCGGTTTGATGGGGTTTTAAGGGGTGTCGGCTTTCAGTTTTCAGTTAAAAGAGTTTCAGTAACAATTTAATCGACGACTACACGACGCTGGCGAGGTTTGAAACCTCGCCAGCGAGGAAGCTGCGTAAGTCCTGAGAAATCTTTTCCCGATAACATATTAAAGGAACACTATGAAGATTGGTTTACGTATTCCCGGTACAGCCCGTCAATTGCCCTTTGCAGACTTTTGCAAGTGGTGTGCAGACAACGGGTTTGATGCCGTTGACATTGGAGAAGTCACCCCCGAAATAGTTCAAACCGCGCGGGATGCCGGTCTTGCGATTGGCAGTGCGGATCTCCCCGGTACTGGCGATCTACTCAGTGCCAAAAAATCCAAACAGAAAGCCGGTGCTGCCGCAGCAAAAGCTGCTATCCAAGCCGCCGCTGACAACGACGTTCACATCATGTTCTGTGTCTTTGTTCCAGAAGATGCGAGCCTCGGTAGAGCAAAAAACTTTGATATTTGGAAGGATACCATTCCACCTATTGCCGAATTCGCCGCCTCCAAAGGCGTGACGATCGCGGTAGAGGGATGGCCCGGTCCAGGTCCCGCTTATCCCGCCCTCGGCTGTACACCGGAAATGTGGCGCGCAATGTTCGCGGAATGCGACTCTCCGGGATTGGGGCTCAACTACGATCCATCGCACCTCGTCAGAATAGGGATTGACTACCTACGTGCGCTGAACGAATTCGCACCGTATATCAAACACGTCCACGGCAAAGACACCGCCTTCGACGAAGAGGCACTCTACCTGCACGGTAATTTGGGACCGAGTTTCCAAAGTGCGAAAGGTTTCGGTGAAGATTGGTGGCGTTATACCATTCCCGGCGACGGCATCGTGGACTGGCTGAGAGTCGTCCAACGCTTAGAAGACGAAGGTTTCGATGGTATCGTCAGCGTGGAACTTGAAGATTACCGTTATTGGCGAACATGGGAAGCAGAATCGGACGGTCTGCGCCGTTCACGTGAATTCCTTGATGAGTTCGTCCGGTAACCTTTGTGGGAGGAGTTTTCACGTCTGGCTATCCAGAAAAGGCAACAGCGCAACTAAGGAGAACTACGATGAAAGAACTTCTTAATATGGGCATGGAAGCCGCACCTGAGAAGTACCTTGCCCACCTCATCACAGAAGAAGAACGCACCCATTTTGAAGAACAAGGTTACCTATACATCCCAAACGCCCTCTCTACAGAGATGCGTGAACAACTGATACACGCTGTAGACACCTTGCACACCAAAGCCCTCGCCAATGGCAGAGCAACGCCCGGCTCGCACTGGGGCTGGTCGGATTTCTTAGGTGCAGATGACGCACTCTTAAATCTCGTCGATCTACCGACGACGTTGCCCAAAATTTGGGGCATTTTAGGATGGAATATCTACCTCTACCACGCCCACATGCACGTCAAACCGCCAGCATCGCCGGATGCTGACGAGGGTGAAGGGTGGCTGGAATGGCATCAAGACAGTGGACGCGTTAACATTGAGCTGGAAACCCATCCACGTCCGCGTTTGTCCATGAAAGTGGCATACTTTCTTACAGATGTCTCCGAACCCGGACGTGGCAACTTCTATATTCGACCGGGCAGCCACCTAAAGTCTGATATGTCTGTTCCAGAACATGAGATTAGCCGCGACCCGCGCGAAGCAACGGCAGACGATGTGCCCGACGATGCGATGCCGGTCTGTGTAGAACCCGGAACCGCTGTGCTGTTCGATAGACGACTCTGGCACTCGCGCAGTCCGAATCGCTCGCAAATTACACGAAAGGCACTCTTCTACGGCTACGGCTACCGCTGGATCCGTCCCAAAGACGAGATGACGGTTGAACCGCTTTATGAACGCTGCGACGCGATTCGTCGGCAGCTGCTCGGGGCAGCCACCAGAAACAACGGACGCTACGTCCCCTCCGAAGACGACGTGCCGCTCCGCGGCTGGCTCATTGAGAACCTCGGTGAAAATCCAGCTTATGCGATGGGTCCTCGACACGCCTAATCTCTAAGATATCAGGGCGAGGGATGTAACCTCGCCCTATTATTTTTTCTGACTCACTCCTTTAGCACAAGCCCACTTGTCCTACTTATTACGATTTTTTCAAATGAAAAGAGAAGTTTTAAAGGAATCAGACGAAACTTTAGAGGAGAAGAAGAAAGCTTTAAAAGAAAAATTTCTCAGTTTCTGCGAGTCAGACAGATTTGTTTTTACGTACGGCATCACCATTACATCTCTTGCGGTTGTGTATCTCGTTCGCCTGTTTTCAGATAACGACTACAATTTTATAGACCGAAGCATTGAAAGTTTTGTGCTATGGTTATCAAGTTTTAAATATTACTTTACAAAGAGACTCTATCCGGATTCCCGTTCGGTACGCTGGTGGTTTGGTATAATTTTCATCGTAAGCATCATGTCTACAATATATTTGATATTGGGAATGCCTGGCCCTCGACTCCCATGGAAAGACTAACGAGGTTAGAAAACCTGCTGAACAAAGTTTAATATTTCTCAATACTTACGGTAATATACCTATACCTTTCGTTTAAGGAAGATTTATTTGAATCGCTTCAAAGTTTAACAGCGTATAACCTTATTCTTCGCTATGCGTACCCCCGCGCACATTTAGGAGCATCCCTATGAAAACTATATCGTTTATTTCCATGCTGGCAGCACTTACCCTATCAAGTGCCTTTGCCGCACCTGAGTGGAAACCTTACGACGATTTTGAGGGCGATTTAGACGCTATTGACGAGACACCCGGACAGATACCGGACCTCGGTACGAAATGGGTCCAGTTTGTCCCAGAAAAACGCTTAGAAATGGGCATTGCGGATGGTGTATTTCGGATGAAAGTTAAAAGTCCCGGTGGACGCGATCCGGGATTCAAACTCGTTTTTGGATGGGATCCTCCGGACATCCGCGGTATCCAGTTCACTGTGAAGGTTGCTGAACTCTCAGAAGCCGGTGGGTGGTTCGGGGTGCTGTGTACCAATGAGGAACCGAACTGGAAAAATCCTAATTGGGTTTTCGGTATGTCGCCGAGTCATCAACACGGTTGGGGACCCAAGGGTGTGTTCGGTTCAGGTTCTGTTGGACTGCTCGGAGGTGGCGGTTGGAAGGCGTTTGCCTACGAAGACATCCCCGAAAATACCAACATGCTCAGAACGTTCCGTTTGGAATGGAACGATGCGAAACATGAGATGGCGGTCACCGTCGATCCGGGTGAAAAGACGGAATGGAAAAAGGACGACATCCCCTCTAACGCCGATTTAGGCGAATTCCCGTGGTGGAGCATCTATCTGACAGCCGACCAAGAGGTTGAGGTCGCTGTTGACGATGTTTTTGTAAAATCGGAAAGTCTGCCTTATCCCGTAGAAGCACGTGGCAAATTAGCTGCACGCTGGGGTGAAATAAAGTTAGTAGATTAGTGTACACCCTCCATTCTCTCGATTCCAGCAGAGCGCAAGAAATGGTGGTAGAAGGTTCCGCTTATCCGATGTGAGAAGGTTTACATTTTTCTGAGCCTTTTTATAAAATTTTATCCTCACTACTTTATTAAGAGGTAAGCCAGACTAATCGGCTTCCGGTTTATAAACTGGAAAGTCAGAGCATCATTTGTTGGAATTAGGTTCCAAACGCTCATACTAAGTCAGCTACCAAGTGTGTTCAGGGCTAGGACACCGTATCAGTTATTTTTATTTTTCTGGAGGATAAAGTGAAATTTCGGATTTGGAGCGAGAATAAACGCTTATTAGAATGAGTATTTGATGCAGGTCTGCTATTACTATTTATTGGGATAATTTTGAGAAAGGGAGGTCCTGCCAAGGACTTACGGTGTTTTGGTGCCCTTTTCTTGGCTTGGTGTGGGATTTCGTGGTCTTTTCAATGGGCAAACTTCCAGAACACCGTTTGGAGCAATATAGGGGCATTATTTCTGATCTTCATTGTTGTGTGCTTGATAGCGTTTCTTATGGCATAAAAGAATAAAGAACTCAAGCTCTGATAACGCTTAATTTCTATCCACACACCGTAGAGATAGGACAAGAGCGAAGTAAACTTCTAATAGATACTATTTTCTTTTTCCTACAAATGAAATTTCGTTTTTTGTCTACCAATAAACGCAGACAGCGAACAGCCCGAGATTTCGGAGCTATATTGTTGCTTATTGGGATTCTGATTCGGAATTCGCATGGAGCTACAGACTTAAAGTATCTCGGGATTCTCTTACTTGTTTGGTCTGGTCTCTCCTGGTTAGCACGGAGGAATCAGGAAAACTCGGGACAAGAATTAGCAACTGCAATCCACGTTCCTACTTTAGTTGTCTTCATAATTATGGCGTTAATCTTAATGGGATATATGGTAGGTTAATTTGCACGGTATAGTTCTTTGCGTCAAACGCTACAAACAGCGCGGTAGGTTTTCGTTGGGTTTCGCTATTTCCTTGATTGATAGAAAGGTATAGAGTGGTAAAATGTGCTTGGGGTGTCCATATCATTTTTCTCGGAAACCCCGCTCAACCCAACCTACGATGTTAAGACTGCTTTCCTGGCGTATTTGGCAGTGGCGGTGACTCCCACCAGCGCGTAAAAAATAGTGATGGGCGTTCTGATGGTAGAAAATTCTATTAGCCCGATGTGAGAAAACTCTGCATTTTTCTGAACCTTTTTAGTGAAACTTTATCCTCCTTACTTATAAGAGCGACTTAATGCAGAATTACCATCTATGAACGATGATTGAATCCAATCAAGGAATTTAACATATTGTTTACGTAGATCATGACATCAGATATAGCACATTTTCGGGTCTGAACTGATACGTAAAATATCCGACACGGGCTTCCATTTTATTACACCACAAGGAGTACATGGATGAAATTTAGAGTCTTAACAACTTGTAAAAGAAGGCGTCAGAGGGTGTTTGATGCTGCTGTGATTTTGCTGATTAGTGGGATTTTCCTGAGGCACCTTGAGGTATCAGAAGATTTCTTTGGGATTGGCATTATGGGTATGATCTGGGTTTGCTTTTCATGGGTATTGCAGTCAGGATGGGTCCCTGATAAACTTTGGGTACACATTACATCAGCGGTTCTTCTGATGATTTTATTGTTCGTGGTTGCTTCCATAGTTTCTTAATGGACGAGGGATAAGGCAAGGTATCATAACCTCGCCTTATCTTAGTTACAACAATATTAATTGAAAGGAATATGCTCAGGGTCTTCAATATAGGGAACTGTTTGTATATCCACTAAATCCTCCCAGCGGTCCCAAAGGTAATTCCATACCTTGCGAGCTTGTGAGGTCCCTGGCATTAGATTAGACATTTCTGTCAGTACGTCCATTAGGCTAGTATCATTATCGTCTTCAGCGGATTCCCTTTTCGCAACACAATCTGCACACGGACAATCTGAGGCGTGTGCGTATTTGATACAAGCCGTCGGATCTATATGCGGTTCACCACCACACTCGGAACAACGAAAAGGAGATGATACCTGAGCCACTAAAACCGACATCGGTGTAAGCATCAGTACGATCAGCATAATCAGTGTTGTCAATTGTAAATGTTTATACATACTTTTTCTCCTAGATTGGAAAGTTGTGTTGTGCTCAACAGACAAGTTAGGCATCAGAAAAAATAAGCCAAAACACAATCCAACCAGACACCGCTACTTTCACTCACTCTACGCCGAATTCCTTACGGAGAAGCCCACGTGCCTCATGAAGTTTGCGCTTGACCGTGCCGAGTGGCTGCTCAAGTTCCGCTGCAATCTCCTTTAGCGGCATGTCGTGAAGATAAAATAATATAGCAACCTCACGAATATGTTCAGGCTTACTCGGCAGGTGTAGTACTGTTTCAATAGCCTCTGCCTTCAATCCTTCTTCACGAAAGAGAATCTCAGCACTCCTATTGACATGCCACGCCAATGCCTCGTCTTCGTAAGGACGCTCGCCTTGCGAATGGTACGCGTTGTTGTAATACCGCCTACATTGATTGTAAGCGATCTGACGCACCCATCCGCCGAAACTGTTCACATCCCGCAAGCCGTTGACATTCTCCCAGACCGAAACCCACGTGCCGTTGAGTATTTCCTTGGCATCTTCGTAGTTCCGAGATTCTGCCAAAATCAGCGGCCATATACGCGGATTGTAGCGTCTCATTAGTTCACTCAGAGGTTCATCATCCTCTGCTTGGAGCCTCCGAATTAAGCTTTCAGTCGTTACTATATCGTTGTCCATTAAGCGATAACCGGTTTGGATTCGGGCATAGAGGACGCGTTATCGCTAAAAGGTTCAGAAAAATAAAAAATTATGGAAGAAGCGGATTTCTTTACCTTCTAAAGATGCCGGAAGGGATGGAAGGCTGGAAGATGGACTGAATGGCTTTGACAACGACAATAGCACTGTTATGCAAAAAAAATAGATGAACAGTTAAATCTAAGGCAGTACCCGATTAACCACAAAAAGCCCGAGGTGTGTTAAACCTCGGGCTTTTATGGTCTTGATAGTTGTCAGTAGGTGGGGTTTGCAACCGCGTCAGCGAAGCGAGGAAGCCAGACAAAACGGGAAACTGAAAGGCTCTGCCACACAAACCCATCAAACCACTCTCCCTTCCCGAATAATCCCTTTCTCTGCCAGCGTAACGAGTGCCTCTTCCGCGATGTGAGGAGGGATGTGTAACTTTCGGTTGAGGTGCTTTGGGTCCGTTAATCCGCCATAAGAGATATGAAGCCAGACGAGGAGCTCATTGCGGGTGAGTTCCGTGTTTTGTGCGGTGATTGCTATCCGCCACATCTTCTCAGTTGCGCAGGGTGTATTGGTGATGATATGCAGTCCGGCTAAAATCTCATCACGAGTCATCTCCTCGCGCACGGCAGTCTGGACGAAGGCAGGGATGTCCAAGTTATATCGAAATAGCAAAAGTTCAGGCATGCGTTCATGGAGATCGAATTCATCGATAAGCATGAAAAATAAAAATCCTTTCACGTGCTGATGTCGAGCGCATTGCCAACAGAACCCGCGCGCAGCGCGCGAGTGCGATGTTTGAATGCACAACCATCAGCCAATCAAAAAAATAGTGGAATTTGGACGTCGTATTTTCAGACGTATACCCAATTGCCAGTTGGGTGGAGACGGGAGGTAGAGGGATCTACCTCGGCAATCCGTCTCCAACGTCCACTCGTAACTATACAAGATTTTGCCCAAAAAATCAAGCAAAAATCAAGTAATCATTACGATGCTGGTTAAAATACCAGACATATCAAGCGATATATATGGTATACTTAAACTCGCACTGGCAATCTAGACTTGGCAGTGCCGCGGTTGGGGAGACTGGATCTCTCGCCCAACCACCTCTAAACTCTAAAGGATTTTACGGATGCCGAAAGATATTATAGCAAAAATAAAAATAAAACACAACAATTTTTTCATTTTAACCCAATTGTTGTGAAAACCTAAGTCGTCATCTCACAATTTTCGGAGAGTCTTCAGACTTTCCAACGTATTTCCCGTAATGCAACTCTGTTTGGTGAAGTTCCGAGATTCCTCGCCTACTGATAACTGACGACACTGAAAACTATTGTAGACTTGATTATTTTCAGATTTCTGGGTATAATTATTATTGTTGACTTACACATCTCAAATCCATCTGTGTAAGTCCTAATACATATTTTTAAAATGGTAGAATGAATTGGAGGAAGAAGTGGCAAGAAAAAAAATCAGTGTTATCGGTGCGGGGAACGTCGGCGCAACAGCGGCGTTCCTGATCGCACAAAAACAACTCGGGGATGTCGTCATGATAGACATTGTTGACGGAGTCCCACAAGGTAAAGCATTGGATATGGCACAAATGGGGCCCGTGGAACTGTTTGATGCTGCAGTTGACGGAGATCTGGATTACGCTGCGACCGCAGGCTCCGACTTGGTAATTATTACATCAGGCTCCCCACGTAAACCGGGGATGACACGCGAAGATCTGTTGCAAACGAACGCCAATATCGTTGGAAGCGTCACAGAAAACGTCGTGAAACAGTCGCCAGACTGTATCATCATGATGCTCACCAACCCGTTGGACATCATGACCTACCACGCATGGAAGGTTTCGGGGTTCCCATCACACCGCGTCGTTGGACAGGCAGGCGTGTTGGATTCGGCGCGGTTCCGTTATTTTATTTCGCTTGAACTCGGCGTATCTGTAGAAGACATCCATGCCCTCGTCCTCGGTGGACACGGCGACACGATGGTTCCGCTCCCGCGCTATACGACCGTCAACGGTATCCCGATTCCGCAACTCATCCCGGAAGATCGTATTGAAGCGATGGCACAACGGACGCGCGATGGCGGTGCTGAAATCGTCAATCTCCTGAAAACGAGTGGATACTATGCCGCCGGTTCCTCATTGGCACAGATGGCGGAAGCGATCATTCTGGATAAGAAACGACTGCTCCCTTGCTCTGCACACCTCACCGGACAATACGGTATCGACGATCTCTATATCGGGGTTCCGATTAAACTGGGTGGAAACGGCGTAGAAGAGATTCTTGAAATCGAATTAACGGACGACGAACTCGGTTCGTTACAGCACTCGGCACAAACCTATCGGGAAGGGATTGCGTTGTTGGGATACTAAGCAATTCTACTATTTTGAACGTGAGTTCAACTTAGCTTGTAGCGTAAACTTTCAGTTTGCGCTATGAGCGTTTTTTACGATTCCGAAGCATAATGGAAGACAGAGAAATTATAGAAAACGAAGAAAGTGCCGAATGCGAAATCGTTAAGGAGGTCCGCGAAATTCGGCATAAAATATCAGCAAGGTTTGACCACGATGTTGGTCGGATGGTCGCGCACTATCAGGAGTTACAAGAACAGATGCGACAGTCCGACAAATATAGGTTCGCCGAGCTGCCGAATAAAGAGCCAAAAATTTCGGAATCTACCGACACTGAAACTTCGGATTGAAGGGGTTAAAGTGACGGTATAACGTACTGATGGAAGTACTGAGATTATTTCTCGAAGGAAACGCCTATGTTAAATCATCTTACAAAATCAAAATACTTGCATGGGGTACAGTGTCACAAACGGCTTTGGTATGAAAAAAATCATCCAGAGAGAAAAGCAAATATTTCCAGGGCACAACAGCGAAGGTTTGATCAGGGTAAAGAAGTCGGAATCTTAGCGCGTGACTATTTTCCTGATGGAGTTCTGATTAACGCTATAGATCCCTTGACTTCCGCAAGACAAACCGAAGAAACTATAGAACGTGGCGATACATGCCTCTTTGAAGCCGCTTTCATATTTAACGGTGTTTCGGTCAAATGTGACATTCTTCAGAAAGACGGAGATTCGTGGAAAATTATTGAAGTAAAGACATCAACAGTTAACCGAACATTTGATGGATCAAAAATAATCAAGAAAGAATACCTACACGACTTGGCTATTCAAAAGTACATCTTAACTGGATGCGGGTTATCGGTCTCTGAAACGCAATTGATGCTCATAAACAGTGCAGAGTGTGTTCACCCAGATTTGTCTAATTTGTTTTCTTTTGTGGATACAACGGATGAGGTCAATCCGTTGATGGATGATGTTCATAGCAATGTAGAAACCTTCAAAACTGTACTTGATCGGGACGATGAACCTCAGGTTTTAATCGGGAATCAGTGTGACAAGCCTTATCGTTGTCCGTTTAAAGAATATTGTTGGCGAGATGTCCCTGAAAAATCTATTTTTACTATTCCAGGGCTTCGTTGGAATAAAAAGAACGAGTTGATAGAAAAGAGTATTTTTAGCCTTGAAGATCTCCCTGCCGATTATTCATTGGGTCCGAAACAAAGGGTTTACGTCAATAGCGTTCTTCATAATGAGCCAGTGATCGATATAGATGAGATTCAACAAGAATTGGCGAATTTGCAATATCCGATCCATTTTCTTGATTTTGAAACAGATAATCCTCCGATTCCGAAATTCGATGGATTACGTCCGTACCAACACTTTCCATTTCAGTACAGTTGTCATGTCCTGCATCTGGATGATAAGGTTGAACATTACGAATACCTGCATCCTGATACATCTGATCCAAGAAAACCTCTATTAGAATCTTTGCTGACGGACATTTCTTCTCGCGGTTCTGTAGCTGTTTATACTCTCTTTGAACGAGATAGACTCAACGAGCTTATTGACGCTTTTCCCGAACGCTCTTCGACGCTTCAATCAATCATCAATAGACTTTGGGATCAGTCGGATATATTTAAGAACTATTACAAACATCCAGATTTTTGCGGATCTTATTCTCTCAAAAATGTGCTTCCTGTTTTAGTGCCATCGTTAAGCCATGAAAATTTAGACATCCAAGATGGTCTGGAAGCGCAAGCTGTCTGGAATCTGATGCTCAACACTATAAATGAAGAAAAGAAAAGCGATATGATTAAAAATTTGAAAGCGTATTGCAAATTAGATACATGCGCTATGCTTGAAATCCATAAGGGTTTGTGTGAGTTGTAGAGAAGAGGATTGCCTTGTGCAGCAGAAGTTATCCATTCTGCCGCAATATTTTATCAATAAAAGAAGGAAGAAAACAATCCAATTCCTGTGTCATCTGTGCCTGAAGTGCTTTAACGCTGCTAATCTTTTCTTGAAAATTACCTAAATAGGTTACGATGCGGTGTTGTTCTTCCAGAGATGGAATTGCAACCTTGATGGCTGCGAGTTTCGTTGCGTTGCAATTCGGTTGGGCACTACCAACTGCGTTTGCTGAAATTTGTTCCCAGTAACTTGGGGATTGAAAGAAGGTATAGAGATATTGTGGCGTGACCCACTCGCGAACCCGAAGACGGATCAGATATGAAGCAAACACGGCTGTTGGACACTCTTCAATGAGGAAACTTTTACCGGTCGTCGCACCCGTACGAGCAAATAAGATATCGTCCTTCTCAAGAAGATATTTTTCCGGTTGCGGGCAGTCACAGTAAGGCACCGTTTTCCAGTTGACCAAACCATCCTGAATATCTGTAATACGGAGCAAATGAGGTCCAATTGGTTCAGTTGCAGCCGAGGCAGTATACCCATACTGTGGTTTATCACACAACTCGCTAACACTTTTAACCACCCAACCTTTACAGGGTTTCAAAACATCGCGATAAACTGAACTAACGAACACGGACAATTCGGTCTTTAATTGTTCGCGTAACGTGTGGACTTCATTGATTTTGGTAAGAAAGTGATTAATTTTCTCTACAATGCGGCGTTGCTCTGATAAGGACGGGAGACTAACTGAAATCGGTAGAAGATGCTTAGGTTTCAATTCAGTTTTGATTCCACCGGCCAGAGTCCGGAACAAAATGTGCTGAAATGCTTTACTCCTAAACAACCACCACAAGAATGTTACGTCCGCTCGTTCCGGATTAATAGCGTATGCACAGTAGTGATTAGTGGCCGAGGCTGGTTTTTCTGCATTACTGGGGTAGATAGCAATTGCTCCCTTAACAGCATTAATAGCAGAAAAAACTATGTCTCCGGGTTGAAACTGTATCATTTTGGTTTTTGTAGCAGTGCTGTTCCGAAATTCCATCTCGCCCGTATTAAAACCAATTTTAGAAACAATACGAATTTCGCCTATTTCCAGCGCAACAGGATCCGGGGTTTCTTTGCGTTCGATAAGGACTTCACCAAGTTGAACCTTTTCCCACTTTGCCATCTTAATCTTCACCCCTTATAGATTCTGTTAGAGATTCCGCTTGAATTTCCCTTATCAATTCCAGAATTCTTTGCTCCTTATGAACGATGCTATTAGCAATTTCAGTCGGGGGCAGATGCACCAAAGCTTCAGTGCTATTTGGGTTTTTGATATCTAAATCCGCAGAGACAACTTTGTCTTCTGCATCGTACTTTAAGACATCCTTAACGTTAATCTTCCACGCATGCTCGTTTTCTTGCCGTTCTGCAATCGGATGGAACCAATTGATACAATCTGAGAATTCTTCAAATTTCATAGGCTTTGTCTTGGTATAGTTCTTCTTGCCTTCAGGAAGTGGTATCTCATAAAACCATATTTCCTTGGTCGGATGGGAACGGTCAAAAAAGAGAAGATTCGTCGGAATGTTGGTATATGGCGCGAAAACCCCTTTTGGCAATCTAACAATCGTGTGAAGATTGAAGTTAGTAAGGAGTTCTTCCTTGATACGGGCACAGACTCCATCTTCAAAAAGAGTGCCGTTCGGCACGACAACAGCGGCGCGCCCCGGTTTCCCCTTATTGCGTTCAGGACGTTTGAGTCTCCGCATGATGATCTGAAGAAATAATAACGCGGTTTCTGCGGTTTGCATGTTGGTTGGAAAATAGTTTTTGACGCTCACCTCCTCTTCACCACCAAAAGGTGGATTCGTGAGAATAACGTCGTATCGGTCACTGTCCCCAATTTCGTTGTGCCTCTTGACAGTGAGAGAATTTCCAAAGCCGATCTGTGGATTTTCCAATCCATGCAAAAGGAGATTCATCTGACAGAGAAGGTAAGGCAGCGGTTTGGCTTCCATTCCATAAACAGTTGATTCTTGAAGAGTCCAGCGAGCAGCAATAGTTTGGCAATGTTTTTCAAGGTGGGTAAATGCTTCAACGAGAAAACCTCCGGTACCGCTGGCAGGATCAAGCACGGTTTCACCGAGTTGAAGATTGGTTACAGCAACGATAAATTTGACGACGGGTCGAGGGGTATAAATTTCACCAGAATCCCCTGCAGCATCACGCATTTCTTTAAGCATCGTCTCGTAAAATCGGCTAAGGGTGTGCATTTCCTCAGACGAATCAAAATGAATATTGTTGACTTTGTTGACAACATCCCTAAGGAGAAAACCAGATTGTATCCGATTAATGATTCCTCTGAAAACAGTTGCAATAACCTCTTGACGACCTTTGCCATCTGCGGAACGTAGGTTCCGCAAATAGTGGAAGAGTCCTGGACCTTTAGTACCATCTGGGAGATTGACTTCTTCAAGGTTGATAAAGTTTATCAGATCGTCCCCACTGATGCCGCCTTCATCTGCCGCCCAATCGCGCCAACGGTACGGTTCTTCAATGAGTGGATGATAATCTTCGCCCGCAAGTTCGGCTTCCGATTCCCGAATGCGTTCCATGTCATCAAGGAATTTGAGGAACATAATCCAAGTTAGCATCGGAATGCGGTCCAATTCACCGTTTAATCCTTTGTCCTTGCGCATGATGTCACGGGCGGACTTGATAAGGGCACCCAACTGCTGAGCCGTTGTCTGTGAGTTTTCTAAAAATTTCAACTGTTTCGCGTTTTGTGTCATATCATTTTCCTTTCGATGCAGAGGGTCATTTAGTTTTCTCTTTTTAGTTTGCGCCCTATACACGCACAGACTAACAGTCTATGCTACAAGGGTCCTCAGTGTATAAACAGCACGGGGGCTATTGAAAATGAGTTTCTAAACTATAAAACTAAATAGTCCTGTTTCGATGCACACATTATGCCTCATAAAGTAATTTTTGAAGTTCTGCCACAGCATTTCGGAGTTCGTCTGCGCCTCCGAAAATTTTGAGGATTTCCGGAACATTACCAAATTCAGAAATAGGAGGCACATGTAAAGCATCAGGGATTTTCAGTTCATCGGGTCCGTGTTGACTATACTTTTTAAGCAACTCTCCAAGTACAAATTGACCATTAACAGTATACTGATTTAAAAAGTCAGTATCTGTTTGCACTCGCTCAGCACGTTGTTCTCTTGTCTGAAGATCAGTTCCGAAAGCGACATGACAGAATAAATCAAAGGTATCGGCATTGGTAAATTTTAGTTCTTTCGCCAACAGATCTCCTTCAATACCGATTTTCTCTAACTCTGCAATAATTTCATCTCTTGATTTTTGGTCTATCCACCTTTCGCGAAGTTCCGATTCAGATTTGTACAGAGAATAAATTTGTCCACCAGCATACTCTACATATGTTTTATGTTGCTGGCTCCCATCAGGATTCATAATGTGAACCCCTTCTTCAGCAATCGTCACAGTTCCTTCGTCAACATAAAATTTTCGTCCTCCCGAGGATGGACCAGTAGTTCCTGTCCTTTCGCCTCTGTTCTGTTTATCGCCGGTTTCTATAACCTCTTCATCTTCGTCTATCGGTTCTCCATCAAAATCAGGGTCTGTAAAATGTTTAAACGAAGTTCCTGTGTAATCAATAATATCAAAAGTGAATTTGTCATATTCCTCGCAAACACGAGTGCCCCTACCAATCATCTGCTTAAACTCAACGATTGAGCCAATACCACGCACGATAGCAATATTTTTCACTGTTGGTGCATCAACACCGGTAGTAAGAAGTTTAGAAGTCGTTACAATGATAACAGAATCATCCTCAATATCTTGGAACCGGCTGAGGCGTTCACGCCCAAAATCACCTTCGTCGGCAGTGATGCGACTTACATAGTCGGGGTGTCTTTGAACATGCTTAGCGTTTAGATTAGACAGAATTTCCCGCATGGTGTCTGCATGCTCCTGATCAACACAGAAAACAATAGTTTTGGCGTACGGATCAGCCTTCAATAAACCAGCCAAATGTTTAGCAATCGCTTCCGTACGCGGTCTTAAAGCGAGTGTATTTTCAAAGTCTTCAGTGTTGTACTGCCTCTCAGGTATTCTTTCACCATGTCGATCCGTCTGACCTGGGTCAGGTTGCCAGCCTTCTGCATCCGCTGTAGTCTTAACGTGTCGGACGCGATAAGGCGCGAGAAATCCATCTTCAATGCCCTGTTTAAGCGTGTAGGTATAGACAGGATTTCCAAAATATTGATAGGTGTTCCGAGTCTCTTCGTGAAGAGGTGTAGCAGTCATACCGAGTTGCACCGCTGGCTCAAAGTATTCCAGAACTGCACGCCACAAACTGTCATCCTGAGCAGAACCGCGGTGACATTCGTCGACAATAATGAGGTCAAAGAAATCTTCACCATAGTCACGATAGATGCCAGGATTATTCTCTCTCGGCCCGATAGATTGATAGAGTGCAAAATAGATGCCCCGGCTTTTGACAACTTCGCCATGTGCTATCCGATGTCGTGCCTCGCCAAAAGCCTCGAATTCTTTATTCATTGGATCATCAACGAGAATTGTCCTATCGGATAAATAAAGAATCTTCGGATGAAGCGAGTGCCCCTTGAGATTCCAACGCTGCTGCCATAGCTTCCAACAGATTTGGAAGGCTGTAGTGGTTTTGCCTGTTCCGGTTGCCATTGTCAGAAGGATTCGTTTTCTCCCTTCCACAATGGCTGAGATAACGTTATTAATCGCAATTTGCTGGTAGTATCGGGGAGTTTTGCCGCCGGTGAGGTCAAACGGTGAAAGAATAAGGTCTTCTTCTTGTTGCGAAGTGAAACCTTTATCTGTTTTCAAACGGTGCCAGAGTGCTGAGGGCTGAGGCATTTTGTAGAACTTTGATTCTAAACCCGTTATAAAATCAAACTCCACGAAAAGTTTGCCGTTGGTAGAATAGGCAAAACTAAGCCCTAACATTTCAGCGTAAGTTTTTGCTTGTTGGAGACCATCAGATGGAAGTTTGTAGTCTGCTTTTGCCTCAACAACAGCAATAGGAAAATGGGGCTGCCGGTAGTAAAGAAGATAATCTGCTCGTTTCGCTTTCCCGCGTATCCCTTCCCCTCTTATTTTTCCATCGGTGAAATAGTGCTCACGTATAAAAGATGGCGCGTCCGGATTGTTTGAATCGTTCCAGCCGGACTCTTTCAGTATAGGGTCTATATTTCTGATACGCGTTTCGGCTTCGTTCATAATTAATCTACCACGGTTGACAACCCCTAATTTTCAAATTTAGATTACCTTTTGCGAGATGAAGGTTTTACAACCTTGCCTGAAGAATCCATAACACCGATCGTTGTACCATCGTAACGTTCCACAGCCTTAGGAATGTCCTTGTCATCTGTTACTGCGATATAGACGGGACCTCTGTGCCCCTGAAGTTGGCGACCAGCATCTCCAATAGTGTTAGGCGTTTCCACTTCAATGGTTTGACGGGGTGTCTTGACATCTGGCCCCGGGCCCTTATTATACGAAGCACCTTTATTCTCGGCAATTTGTTCGGCAGTTTTATCATGTTTAGTAGCCATTATAATTCTCCTTTGTAATTAATGTGCGTTGTAGGTTTATGAACAAAAACATTATTTCTATGATGTTGAAGACGTTATCAAACGCTACCTGTATCACGCCTTTTGTGCAACCATACCGGAGAGGATGCCGAGGACTTTTTCGCACTGAGCGATTTGGTAGGTCGTCATATCAATGTGCAAACACTTTTCCTCCAACTTAAGGAACAGCCAATCTATCCCTGTTGTGGAAGCTCCATAAACGCAGGGGATATCATTTCCTCTTTCTGCATTAAAACGTTGAGCAGCGAGCATCTCGGCGACACATTGTCCCATACCAAGTTTCAGGTCATCCTTCTTTGCCTCAACCAGGACGATGACGGGAGCCTGTAATAAATGCTGCACCGGCGATAGACTCACTAAAAAATCGCACGCCCCGGTTAATCCGCTTTCCTCATCAACACTGAATTCAATCCCCGAAAAAAAACTGATGCGATGCTTGAATTGCTCGCGGAGTTCAAAGAGAACATCCGCAACAATCAGTTCTGATTTTGCCTTCTCTGTGCCTATGGCAATGGCTAACTGCACCTTTTTGGTCAACACCTCTGTGAGATAAGAACTTGGCACTATGGCTTCTATTTCAGCAAAGAGTGCCGCCGATTCAACGATTTCTAATTGAAATGTTGTTACGACTGTTTCCAGCGTAAAATTGCTATAAGCCATATCTGTTTCCTCCTGAGTCGGTTAAAACAGTGAAACGCTCATTCACGCTTTCTGTGCCACCATACTGGCGAGGATGCCGAGGATCCTGTCGCACCGCTCAAGCGTATAGGTTGCCATATCAATGTGCAGGCACTTTGCTTCTAACTTGAAGAACTGCCAATCTATTCCGGTCGTGGAGGCTCCATAAACGTAAGAGATGTCATTCCCTTTTTCGGTATTAAAATGCTGCGCGGCAACCATTTCAGCCACACATTGCCCGATTCCAAGTTTCAAGTCAAGATTTTTTGCCTCAACAAGAATAATGACGGGTGCCTCCAAGTAAAATTGTTCTGGCGATAAACTGACCAAAAAATCACATACGCCAGTCAAACCTTTCTCAGCATCAACATTGAAGTCAATCCCAGAAAATAGACTAATGCGGCGATCGAAATGCTCAAGAAGTTCAACGAGTACATCGGCGACAATCATTTCTGACCGGGCTTTCTCAGTGCCGATAGCGGTGGCCAATGATGCCTTTCTTGCTAACCCTGTCGTCAGATACGCGCTTGGCACCACTGGCTCCATTTCAGAGAAGATTCCTACAGAGCGAACTGTCTCCAGTTGGAATGTTTTCTGCACCGATTCTAAGGTGAACTCGCTGTAAGCCATTGATAAAATCTCCTATATGGGACCAACAGGATCACAACTTAGCAATACCATCTAACTTCTTTCTTTCTTTTCGTCCTCGTCAACGACTTCGTATTCAGCGTCAACGACATCACTTTCAGGAGCGTCAGTTGTCGCGTCCGCAGCGGATGGATCTTCTGCAGCGGCACTCGGATCTGCGTCTGCTGTCTGCTGATACATCTGTGCAGAAACCTCATGCCAAACCTGCGTCAACTCCTCTGTTGAGGATTGAATTTCGGCATGGTTGTCCGCCTCTAACGCTTGCTTGACACGCGCAACAGCAGCGTTCACTTTCTCCTTGGAGGCATCATCTACCTTGTCGCCGAACTCGCCCAAGTTTTTCTCTGTTTCGTAAACCATCGAATCGGCACGGTTGCGAGCCTCAACTTCTTCCCGTTTCTGCTTATCCTCTTCCGCATGCGTTTCGGCATCCTTTACCATCTGATCGATCTCGGCATCGGAGAGTCCAGAGGAGGCGGTAATGGTAATTTTCTGTTCCTTGCCGGTCGCGGTATCTTTGGCGGATACATTGAGGATACCGTTTGCGTCAATATCAAACGCTACTTCGATTTGCGGCACACCTCTCGGTGCGGGTGGCAATTCGCTCAAGCGGAAACGTCCGATCGTTTTGTTGTAAACCGCCTGTTCGCGTTCGCCTTGAAGGACGTGCACATCAACCGAGGTCTGATTGTTCTCAGCTGTCGTGAAGGTATTCGATTTCTTGGTCGGAATCGTTGTATTCCGATCAATCAACCGCGTGAACATCCCACCGAGTGTCTCAATTCCAAGTGAAAGAGGCGTGACATCTAACAAGAGAATGTCTTTGACTTCCTCATCGCCTGCAAGGACACCCCCTTGAATTGCAGCACCGATGGCGACGACTTCATCCGGATTGACCCCTTTGTGTGGCTCTTTGTTAAAGAGTTGCTGCACGGCTTCCTGGACTTTCGGCATACGTGTCTGTCCACCCACAAGGATGACTTCATCAATGTCAGAAGGTTGCATCTCAGCGTCAGCGAGTGCTTGTCGACACGGCTCCAGCGAACGTTGAACGAGGTCGTCCGTAATCTGCTCCAGTTTCGCGCGGGTGAGCGTCAAGTTAAGGTGTTTCGGACCCGCGGCATCAACAGTGATAAAAGGGAGGTTGATTTCTGTTTGTAGCGTGCTGGAGAGTTCACATTTTGCGGTTTCTGCTGCTTCTTTTAAGCGTTGCAACGCCATCTGATCATTGCGGAGATCAATGCCTTGGCTACTGAGGAATTCCTGTGCCATCCAGTCAATAATGGTCTGGTCGAAATCGTCCCCGCCGAGATGCGTATCGCCGTTGGTACTTTTCACCTCAAAGACCCCATCCCCGATTTCGAGAATAGAGATGTCAAACGTCCCACCGCCGAGGTCATAGACAGCAATTTTTTTATCTCCCTCACTTTGTAGCCCATAGGCGAGGGATGCAGCCGTAGGTTCGTTGATAATCCGCTCAACTTCTAATCCGGCAATTTTGCCTGCATCTGCTGTCGCCTGACGTTGGGAATCGTTAAAGTAGGCAGGTACGGTGATAACCGCCTGCGTGACTTCCTCACCGAGATACGCCTCGGCAGTCTCCTTCATCTTCCGTAAAACCATAGCGGAGATTTCGGGAGGTGAATAATCCTTGCCATCAATATTTACAGCGACATCGCCGTCTTTATCGGCTTTTAATTCATAAGGGACGCGCGAGGCATCATCACCAATCTCGTTATATTTTCGTCCCATGAACCTTTTAATGGAAAAGATTGTATTTTGTGGATTCGTGATAGCTTGTCTTTTGGCAACCTGCCCAACGGGACGTTCGCCGTCGCTTGTAAAACCGACAATCGAAGGGGTTGTCCGGTTTCCCTCGGCGTTCTCAATTACCTTGGCATCGCCGCTCTCTAAAACGGCTACACATGAATTTGTTGTACCTAAATCAATTCCAATGACTTTACTCATTTCCAATTTCTCCTCTGTATGAATAGTTTAAGGTAGGCACATCGCTGTAACAATGCGCCTATTGATTATAAGCCTATAATTAGCGGAAACACCCCAGCAAAAACACCTTGCCAGCGAAGGTAAGGCCTTTTCCACCGAATACCTGTTCACATATTTTCAGATTTTACTGAATGGTACGCAATATCTATGCCAATAGTAATTGCGTGACATAGTGGAAATTCTCACTGAAGGTCTGCCAAATTGGCACAATCTTAAAAGGGTTGTGGTTTCATACGTCAATTTGACCCATCACGCACCCCGTACTTCTGTCTGAGGAACCCCCATGTCGTCGGCAATTTTGCATCCGGTTCAACAGCCAAAATCTCTTGGATATTGCCCTGAATCTCTTTAATCTCATCCTGTGAAAGACCGCGGTTAAAAAGGGCAAACTCATCAATAATACCGTTATAGTAGCGGTTGAGAGCCGGTGGTTCCTCAGTACCAAGCATAAGCGGAGCATCAATCGGCACCAGTTTATCACCGGTCTTCGGGTAATCTATCAATACCTCACCATCAAGATAGGTCGTCCACCACTTTCCGCTCTGAAACGAAACAGCAACATGCTGCCATTTGTCCTTGACGACATCACGAGGACTCTGTGCCGGGACATTCCGTCCACCTGTCAACTTCCATCCCATCCATATAAAACCGTCCGGATGGAGCAGCACCTCGAAAAATTCTTGCACATCAGGTCCCTTCGCCGCGATAAGTTGCCATGTACCGGGTCCCGCCTTCAAAGTAGGTTTAATCCAAGCAGCAATCGTAATCCCATCGGTAAATTCAAACGCGTCGGAATGTTCTACCCGAACAATCCCATCTTTCCCGCCGAAATTAACCGCTTTCCCGAATTTACCGTCGGTCCATGACGTATCTCCTTCTAATTTCCCATTCTGTTTGTTCCCAGAAAGATCAGCAACAGTCTTCCCTGTCCCCTCTTCAAAGGCAAAGTAGACGACTAAACCTTCTAATTCCGCTGCTGTACTGACGCTTTGTAAACTCCCCACCAAACACGCAACACATAAGCAAATTATTATCGTATAGCCAGTTTCGGTTCGCAAGTTACACATGAGTAGCCTCCGCAATCTTATAGAAGTTAAGTCGTTAAACAATATGAGCGGATGTGAAACACACCCGCCCACAAAACACATGTATTTATTTCTAAGCAAACGGGAACGTGCCTTGATACCCGCGCGGTCGAGAGACGTGCCAAACGCCTTCATACATCGGGGTTACCTGATAATGGCACACGACATTGCTCCGTTCCATATCGTCTCGCTCTTTGGCACCTTGGTGCGGCATGTGATTGATAAACACGACACAATCGCCTGCCTTTGGATGTAGGATAACGTGTTCTTGTGCCTCGCACCACGCCTCAAATTTCGGGCGATCCAATGGGTAAAGATGCGGGGGTTCCGAGAGATGTCCACCTTTGATAAACTTGAGGTGTCCCTCACCGGGGTCGTTGTCTTGGAAATAGTACGTTGTGTTAATCCCCACGGGTGCCATCGCAAACGGATGTTCCTTGACATACCGCTGCTCCTGCCAATAGCCGTAAAAATCCATGTGCCACTCTTGGAGATACGGACCGGGGTTGATATGCGCCCGTAGACTCCGCAGTTGACACTGTTTACCCATCAATCCTTCAAGGTAAGGACGGACACTCGAATGCCCGACAAGTGATTCGTACGTATCCGGCTCACGGTCGAGCAAGGTATCAAACCACATATTTCCGACAGCGTTTAAACCTTCCTCCCAACCCTGTTCCCGTGCGTAGTTAATGCGCTGACGGATATGTTCCGTCTCTTCTGGCGACAACGCGCCCTCTATTAAAACGAAACCGTCCTGCTGCAGTTTCGCGAGTTTATCTTTCATATCTGCCATAGTTTCATCTCCTTTTGAAGATTCAGAGTCGTTGACGGTATTCTATGGTTTTAAGGGTAAGGTGTCAACCTTAATTAGAATCATTAGGCGAGAAGTTTGGCGATTTTGACGAATAATCCCCAGCCGCTAATTCCAGCAAACGCAATAAGCACTGCTGCAGAAATCAGGGCACCTACAAACATGAACGGACGCGTCCGATAAGCAGCAGGTAGCTTCGCGTTCAGATATAGTGCCGCAAGCATCATCAACGCGATTGAGAAATTCGCCAAAATAAAACCAGCAATCTGTGTCAAGATGTCAAATGGAATATTCAACCAGATGAGCACCATCGTCGTAAGGAAAATATAGAGACAGACCCATCTGCGAAGTGTATCGTAACGCCATTCGCGTTGGGGCCAGATTGCTTGGAAGAACTCTTGCATCACCCGTGCGTAAATCTCTGGAAGTGCTTGTAGTGTTCCCCACAGCGCGACGATGATACAGATATAGTATACCCACACGAGAGACGCGTGAATATTTTTCCAGACGCTCGCTTGATCGGTAAGCAGGCTCCATCCTTCAAAAGTGCTTTGCATGCCATATAGAACAGCAGCACCCGAAATCATGAACGCGCCTGTCACGATGAAGAGCACGATCGCGCCCATACCGACATCCCATCGCAGCGGGGCGAGGATTTGTCGCAGTTGGCTCACCCGTTCAGGTTGCTCAGGAAGATAATCAATTTTATCACGAGTCGCGGCGCGCTGACGGATAGCACCTATGTTCTGATGCGATGTCATGCCCCAGCGATGCATGCTCACCCAATTTGCGTAAACGACGTATCCCATCACAGATCCGCCGACATAACCGAACGCCGTCGCCATTGTCAACAAAGGGTTCTCAACCGCGTCCTGCGGTGCCCATTCAGGAAATTCAGGTAGATACCCAAAACGGAGACTCCCTACGAGTGCCTTACCAAAGTCTGGACGCACTATCAACGTGCCAATAATCGTTCCAACAACAAGAATCAGGCAGATAATGAGTTGCTGCTTTTCCAGTCTTTCAAAGGAGATACGTAAACCAAAGAGGAGTGCAAGCGTGATGAAACAGGACGTGATTAGATTTTCCCAAACAGGTTGCGCGATATTTGAAGATAGCGTGTCTCTGAACAGAAAATGGAGCAGGGCGCCGCACGGTTTGGCGATCGGTACCCATGCTAAAGGCGCACCTACCATCTCAAAGATAACAATCGCAATGAGGAGCCAGCCTCGCGGTCCAGGCAGCTTCGCGAGCCGATTTCCGATGTATTCACCGCTGACTGCTGTATAGCGTCCGAGTAGATAGGTAACAAAAACGCCTTTGACGACGCAGCTGAGGAGCACAAGCCAGAGCAAGTTATACCCTGCCCACGATCCTGCTCGAACGACGACAATCGTTTCACCTGCCCCGATACTCACCGACGCAACAATCGCCGCGGGTCCAAATACCGATGCAAGCGCGATAATCTTTTTCAGCGACCACGGTTCAGCATAAGGACCTTTGACAGGTGGAATATCAACAGGTTCAGTCGTTTGTGTCTCTTCTGTTTGCATAAAAGGTTTCCTAATAACAATGAGCGGGCTTCAAAAAGCCCGCTCACCACCACACAATATGCTTTATTCTAACGGCTCTAAGGGTTGTGCATTCCCGAAGACAGGGGTCGGTGCATTGCCCGGTGCTGCCCATCGTGCAGCATTCGCGATCACGTGCCGAACGTTCTCGTCGTAATAGATCGGATAGGTCTCATGACCGGGACGGAAATAGAAGATTTTTCCTCTCCCGCGATAATAACAGCAGCCGCTTCGGAAGACTTCACCGCCGGGGAACCAACTGACGAAAACAAGTGTGTCCGGTTCAGGAATATCAAACGGCTCGCCATACATTTCGGCGTGTTCAATTTCAAAGTATTCGCCTAAGCCTTCGACAATCGGATGTCCGTGCTCAATGACCCAGAGGCGTTCCTTTTCGCCTGCTTCACGCCACTTAAGACTACACGACGTGCCCATCAAACGGGTAAAGGGTTTAGAATAGTGTGCAGAGTGCAGGACAATAAGTCCCATGCCATCTAATACACGTGCGCGAACCTTGTCAGCAATAGCGTCTTCAACTGCCCCGTGTGCGGCATGTCCCCACCAGATTAAAACATCCGTGCTTGAGAGAACATCGTCGGTCAAGCCGTGTTCGGGTTCATCTAACGTCGCGCTCCGGATTTTAAAGCCGCCGGAGTCGTCCAGACCATCAGCAATTGCAGCGTGAATGCCTTTCGGATAGATACCGCGAATCGTTTCGTTTGTTTTCTCGTGCCTAAATTCATTCCAGACCGTAACCTGAATTGGTTGTGCCATAAAATTCTCCTTACTTGTCTAATAACAGAAATATGTCAAAAACTTCTGCTGAGGTTTTTGTGCTCAACTATAGTAAATCCTGAATAGATCCAGTTAACGGATATCACTACTGTCGGTAGAGACTTCAAGATTCGGGTCTGCGCTCTCTCTTGGTGTGCCCGGATAATTCTCATCCGCTATCTCCTTCGGTGCCTCCGGCAATTTGCGCTCCACTCCGTTCAACAAAAATCCGCTACTCTTAGAACACTAATTCCGTCTCTACTGCTTCATCGTAGTCCACCCCTTCAACTTCAAATCCGAAGAGGTTTCGGAAGCGTTGTCTGTAGCCTGCGTAATCGGAGAGTTCATGGAAATTGTCGGTGTCAATTTGCTCCCAACGCTCGGTTACCGCGTCGGTCACTTCAGACTGCAACTCGCGGTCATCAAGACGAATGTAGCGTTCACTATCGAGTTGTGGCTGTAAACCCGGTCCGAGATGCTCAGAAAAAAGTCGTCGCATCTGTCCAATCGGTGCCTCATTAATACCCTTGGCGTTCATAATGTCATAGAGGATACTGATATAGAGTGGCACGACGGGGATCGCTGCAGAAGCCTGTGTAACGACGGCTTTGTTAACAGAGATATAGGCATTGCCACCGAATTGATCCGCGAGTCGCTCGTCAAGCGCGTCTACCCGCACCTTGAGATCGTCCTTTGCTTTACCGATAGTCCCGTCTCGGTAGATGGACCAAGTCAAGGAGCTCCCGATATAGGTATAGGCAACAACAGTGACTTCTGGGGCAAGCAATTCCGCGTCCGCCAATGCGTCAATCCACATCTCCAAGTCCTCACCACCCATCACAGCGATGGTATCGGTGATTTCTTGCTCACTCGCGGGTTCAATCGTTACAGGTGCGATAACTTCACGACTTAGATCAATTGTCTTTCCTGTATAGGGTGCACCGATCGGTTTGAGGACAGATTCGTATGAGACACCCGTATTCGGATGGACTCGGCGCGGGGCAGCGATGCTATAGACGAGGATATCTATTTTGCCGAAGTCTGTTTTGAGTCGGTCAATAGCTTCCGTCTTCATCTCATCGGAAAAGGCATCTCCGTTGAGACTTTGTGCGAAAAAGCCATCCGCTGCCGCCTGTTGATGGAAAGCAGCAGTGTTATAGTACCCAGCTGATGCGGTGCGCCTGTCATCAGGCGGTCGTTCATAGAGAAGCCCAAGCGTCTTGGCACCGTAAGCATAAGTCAAAGCGATGCGAGATGCAAGTCCGTAGCCTGTCGACGCGCCAACGACAAGCGCATTCATATCTGTTTCTTTGTAAGGAATACCCTGTTTAATCTCGCCTATCTGGCTCAGGATATTTGCCTGACACCCAACGGGATGGGCATTTGTACAGATGAACCCGCGTATCCGAGGTTTAACAATTTGAACTGCCATTTTTTAACTTTCCTTGCGGCGTAAGAAGCGTGGTTTCATGCTTGGAGTATTCTCCTCCCGAGTCACCTCCACTTCGTTTCGGGCTGCGCTTTCGGAACTCATAATACCGATTTTAAGTTTCCTCAAGAGATTAGTCCTCAATTTCGACGACCATTTCGACTTCAACAGGGATTCCACCCGGTAACTGGACCATACCGACTGCTGAGCGGGCATGTCTCCCCTTATCACCAAAGACCTCAACAAGAAAGTCGGACGCACCGTTGACGACCGCGGGTTGGTCGGTAAAGTCGGGTGCCGAATTGACGAACCCAATTACCTTGACGACACGCTTAATTCTATCCAAATCACCGAGTGCGTGTTTGAGGGTGCTCAACAAGCAGATCGCTACTTGGCGCGCGGAAGCATATCCTTCTTCGATTGTCGCATCGGTGCCGAGTTGGCTCTTATAGATCGGACCTTCGCCTGTTCCAGGTCCGTGCCCCGATGTAAAAACAAGATTGCCGGTTTGCACCGTCGTGACGTAATTCGCTACGGGAACCGCAGGTTCTGGCAATTCCACACCTAATTCTTCAAGTCGTTGTTCTATTTTCATTTGATTATCCTTTTGCAAAATGGATTAGATTCTAATACGCCACAAACACAACATTTTTGGCGTAACTGGCAGCTCAAAACTTGCGATGATTGTTTGATACTGCCTCTACTATTAAACAGATTTTCACCAATTTTGTCAAGCAAACTTTTGAGTTATCAGCAGTCAGCGGTCAGCAATCAGCAAAGAGCATTTAGCAAAGAAACAAGTTTCTGTCGTCGAATCACTGACATGGTGTCGCGCCTGGGAGGTCGCCCTACAGCGAAGAAGTCTTGAGCAAAAATCAAAACCGTGAGGGAACTGAATGGCTCTGGATATCAAAACTCCACAATTTGCTTTATAGAGCAACCTATGCTAAAATACGCGAAGGTTTAATCAGAATATCCCTACATCTTTAGCAAAAAACATAAGGAGCAACTATGAAGGTCGCAGCAATCTTAGGTGAACATCAAGCCGGACTCGTCGAAGTACCAGATCCGACTCCGAAAGAGGATTGGGTCGTTGTAAAAATCCATGCCTCGCCGATGTGTACCGAATATCACGCCTTTGAGCACGGAAGCAAAACGGATCGGATGGGGCACGAAGCAGCAGGCGAGGTTGTTGACATCGCACAACCCGGAAAAGTGGAAATCGGTGATCGTGTCGTCGTGATGCCGCAATATCCATGTGGGAAATGTGTGCTTTGTACCGACGGCGATTACATCCACTGCGAAAATAACTACAACTTTGAGGAATTCGTCGGATCCGGTTATGGGAGTGCGACAATGGCGCAGTATATTCTAAAACCATCTTGGTTGCTTCCAAAAATACCGGACAACGTTTCCTACGAACATGCATCGCTTGCATGTTGTGCCTTGGGACCTTCATACCGTGCCTTCGACGAAATGGGCGTTAATGCGACACATACCGTACTCATCACCGGCATCGGTCCCGTGGGTTTCGGTGCGATTACTAACGCTCGGTTTCGCGGTGCGAAAGTTATCGCAGCGGAATTGATTCCGTGGCGTGTTGAACGCGCAAAACAGATGGGCGTTGAAGCGGTTATCAACCCAACAGATGAAGATGCAGTAGACCAGATCCGCGATCTCACGACAGATGGTAGGGGTGTTGACTTCGCACTCGATTGCTCTGGAAACGTCCAAGCACATCGACTTTGCATCGATGCGACACGTCGGCGCGGTACGATCGCATTCGTCGGGCAGAGCGGTAGAAATGACACGGTCATCCATGTTAGTCCGGATCTCATCGGCAAGGGATTACGTCTCGCTGGCGCGTGGCACTATAACCTCAACCAATTCCCGGGCTTGATGAAGGTCATCGAAGGATCGTCCCTCCTTGATTTACTCATTAGCAATATCTACCCGATGAGCGAGATACAGCAGGCATTTGAAACCTCTGCCTCTCATGAAAGCTCGAAGATTATCCTCAAACCTTGGGAATAAGTTATGTTAAGAACACACAGACCAAATGTGCTTCTCATCGTATCCGATGATCATGCGGCACCAGCGATTAGCTGCTACGGTAGCGAGCTGAACCACACTCCCAACATTGACCGTATCGGTGATGGTGGAATGCGATTTAATAACTGCTTCTGCACGAACGCAATCTGCACACCGGCACGCGGTTCTATTCTAACCGGGAAATACAGCCACAAAACAGGCATCAAAACCCTCGCGGATACAATTGACCACACGCAGGAACGGACGGTCGCACAGATGCTGCAGGCAGAGGGATATCAGACAGCGATTGTCGGGAAGTGGCACCTCGGACACGGTGGTGTCAGCGATCCACACGGTTTCGATTACTGGAACGTGTTTCCAGGGCAGGGAGCACACATCAACCCTGAAATGATTGAGATGGGAGAGCGGAAGAAATTCGAGGGGTATTCCGCAGACATCGTGACGGATAACTCGCTGAATTGGCTACAAAATAGGGAGCCGGATCAACCCTTTTTCTTGATGACGACCTATAAAGCAACACACGATCCGTTCTTTCCGAATCCGAAGCATCTACACCTCTATACGGACGAAATTCCTGAGCCGCCGACCTTCAACGACGATTATGAAAACCGAGCAGCGGCTGCAGCGATGAACACAGCAAAAGTGGATATCATGCAACGGAAGAACCATCTACCGGAGCCGACACCTGAAGGTCTCGAAGGCGATGATTTGAAGCGGTGGAACTATCAGTGCTACATGCAGAACTATCTGCGCTGTGCACACGCTATCGACGAAAACGTAGGACGACTGCTCAATTATCTGGACGCAGAAGGTTTAGCAAAGGACACCATCGTCATTTATTCGGCGGATCACGGATTCTTTCTGGGCGACCACGGCTGGTATGACAAAAGATTCATGTATGAGGAATCGATGCGGATTCCGTTGCTCGTCCGGTATCCACGTGAGATTCCAGCGGGGGGCATCAGCGAGCAGATTGCCCTGAACGTCGATTTCGCACCGACACTACTTGACTACGCAGGCGCGCCGATTCCAAACGATATACAAGGACATAGTCTCCGAACGGTGTCGAGAGATGTAACACCGGCGGATTGGCGGACATCCATGTATTACCGGTATTGGATGCACCTCGCACATTTCAACATTCCGGCACATTACGGTGTGCGGACGGAAAAGTATAAACTCATCTATTATTACGGTGAACCGTTAGGGTCAGGCGGTGCAATCGACCAAGCGACACCACCAGAATGGGAACTGTTTGATTTGGAGAAAGACCCACACGAGATGCAGAATGTTTATGCTGATCCGACGTATGCGAACGTTGTTGTGGAATTGAAGACGGAATTGGAACGGTTGCGGGATGAATTGGGGGATTATGAGTGAATTTGAGGTTAATCGTTTGTAGTAGGGCAATTCATTGCCCGTTCTTACTCGTGGTAAATCTACCACCACGAACCTTATAGGACCTCCAATGATTTACACTACTAACATAACTAATCCCAACCCTTTCCATAGTCAAGAACAGGATATTGCCGCCAGAGATCTCGTAACCACTCAATACCAAAATGCTTTTCATACCAATGTAAACTTGAACAATCCCAATCTAAAGGTCTTTTCACATAGTTATGCTTTGTTGGATTGTAATGGATATAGTTCAGTGTTGTGTAATAATGTCGTTCATTACGAATTTGTCGATCACTGAAAAGATGCCAAACTTTACGTCCTGTTAGTTTGTCCCTCAGGTTCAACTTTCGTGCCGTGCGGGCGTGAACGCGGCGTAGGGGTTGACTGATAACCGAAAGTGGTTGACATTGAACTAATAGATGATAGTGATTTGGTAACACAACCCAACTGCTAAGTGGAATCTTGGCAGCTTGAAGTTCATTTTCTAATTCTCTAAAAAGCCACGCTTGCTCTTTGTTGGTATGGAAATATTTCTTATGTTCGTAAGTAGATGCAGTAATCAGAAACCAACCCTCAGCAAGACGGAAGTGCGGTGGCTCATGCAATGGTAAGTTTCTCGCTTGTCGCTGATACAAGGTTTCGACTTTCTGTTCGGGTGTCTGCTTACGATAATTGTACATACCTATCTATCAATCTTTTCGGAACGTGCGATGAATCGCACTACTACGAACTTATTCGCTTCGAGTAGGGTAAACTATTGTCCATTAACACACCTTTAGAACGTGCGATGAATCGCACTACTACGAACGCTCCATCCGTTAACAGCGATATACTCTATCTCTTTTTCAATATAAGGTTTGTAACCTGGTTTGATGGAGGTAGGTGTAAGGAGGTCAACGTCTTTCTCAAACAGATCCTCAAGAAAAAGAGCCAACCCCATGTAGTCCCGAAAAGTAAGCCTTTCGAGTTCAACGAGGAAATCAATATCACTCGCGGGGGTTGCTGTTCCTCGGACGTAGGAACCGAACAAACCGATCCGTTTGACCCCGTATTTCCGCAGTGTCTTTCGATTGTCCACAAGTGTTTGCTTGATAAACTCTTTGTTAAGGATAGTTTGATTTCCCAACTTAATTCCTCCGTTAAGGTATTTTATAACAGGTGTAAAAGAACCGTCCTTGTCGTTTATCCGCGGGACTTTTCACGACCAGCAAGAAACCTTCGGATAGTTTCTAATAGTATAAATTATCTTGATATTTAAAACAAACCTTTATATCATGTTTGGGAAGAGAAAATCAACCTTATCTCACTTGAGGAAAGGACATGACCCCAAAACAGAAATACCTCTTTGACCTACGCGGCTACCTGCATTTAGAGAACGTCCTGACACCAGAAGAACTCAGCAATACACAGGCAGCAATAGAACGGCTTGTCCAATCACCACCGGATGAATTGCCACCCGGAATTAGCAGGGGCGGTGAAGGTTTTTCAAACGGTTTCTCTGCCGATAAATCGCTTGAAGCGTTGACGCTGCATCCCGTTACGTGGCCAATCATCAAAGAACTAACTTGGAATAAACCGCGTTTCAATCGCGGGTCGCTTGTTGTCAATACGCACGAGCGGCAGGAGATGACACCGCTGCATTGTGCGGGTGAAGGTTTCCGTTGGACCCGGCGGTATGATGTCAAAAACGGTCAAATCTTCACCAACGATGTCGTTGCTTTCTTCTATTTTACGGATGTCTATCCAGGGGACGGCGGTTTGATCGTTTTGCCGGGTTCTCATAAACGCAATTTTAAGCGTCCGAAAAACCTGTTTTTCCCGGAACCTGACAACCCAGATGCACCGCTCCATCCGGCTATCGTCAATGTGACACCAAAAGCGGGAGATGTCGTAATCATCACCGAAATGTTAACACACGGCGTGCTGGTGTGGAAACCGACAGATCGCGATCGAAGATTCCTAATCTTACGGTATAAGACACAGTTCTTTCAAGACGAGCGGGGCAACCGAGAACTCTTTCCCCCAGAAGTGATGGAAAGGCTGTCTCCTGAGACGAAAGCGTTAGCCGCTTACGGATCAGAATGGGAAATAAAGGACCTTGTAAAACAGGAAAATGTGACGTTGACATAATCGGGTTAATCACAATGGAAATCGTTAGAGCCGAACTCACCGATGCGGAAATACTCGCAAAACTGAATCAGCACCTCATTGAGGACGAGCAGCACCCCAATCCGATGAACATAGCACAACTCACCGAACGGATGAAAGAATGGTTGGCAACCGACTATATCTGCTATATAGCGAGAGAAAACGGACATATTATCGCCTACTGCCTATACAGAGACGACGGTGGACACTATTATATGCGTCAGTTGTACGTAGACAGAGCACATCGACGGAAAGGCATCGCTACGCAGTTGCTCGATTGGTTATACGAAAACGTATGGACGGATAAGAAAGTCAGATTAGATGTACTCGCCCACAACGAGGATGCCGTCGCCTTTTACAAGCGTTACGGCTTCAGAATTGGTGTTTTCAGAATGGAAAAATAATCCCTAATTCACTGGACATTTGACACAGATTCTTTGTTAATGTTATCATATATCAAGGTAGTATTGTTTATTTACAGGGAATAAAACTCAGGTCCGAATCAATTTACCTCATGAGATTCTATGCCTAAGATGTTGAGATTACCTTTATGGCTGAACACATTAATGGGATTAACCCCCACATCCTCAAATGGGCGCGCGAACGTTCCGGTTACACTGTCGAAGCGATCGCCAAATTTTTGAAAAAAAAGGTCTCAATTGTCAACAATTGGGAGTCAGGTGAACGCGCGCCAACCTATGTTCAACTCGAGAAATTAGCAGATAAGTACGAGCGGCCCATCGCTATTTTCTTTTTCCCTGAACCTCCTGAAGAACCGAATATAGCTGAAAATCTTGCATTACGAAGTTCTGATGATACCCCATTGGAGCCGCGCATCCATATTTTATTTCGACAGGCTTATGCTCGGCAGCTTTCCTTAATGGAACTGAACATGGGCACGAACCCAGCGGAACAGAAAATCTTTCGTGACCTTCAGGCACAACCTAATGATTCAACAATGGCGTTAGCACAGCAAGCCCGAGCGTATTTGAACGTGGATGTTACCACGCAAACGGGTTGGAACACCGCTGTAAAAGCATTTGAAAATTGGCGGGATCGTATTGAGGAAGCAGGCGTTTTCGTTTTTAAGGAGGCGTTCCAAGATGATTCTGTTGACGGTTTTTGTCTCATACATGACGAATTTCCTGTAATTTACTTAAACAACAGTAGACCACCGGTGCGACAGATTTTTTCACTCTTTCATGAATTAGCACACCTTTTACTCAGTGAGAATGGCATCACACGGAGTAATATTTTCCATGGTGGTATTTTTCGTGGCGGCACCACTCAGGAAATTGAAGACTTTTGTGACCAATTCGCTGGCGAGTTTTTGGTGCCATCCAACGATTTTGAGAACCGCCTTAATTTTTTTACTAATTACAACGACAAAACAATAGAAGAGTTAGCACATTACTATAAGGTGAGTCGTCCAGTCATCTTACTGAAGTTAGTCAAAAAAGGCATTCTTACGCAAGCAAACTATTGGCAAAAGATAGATCAGTGGATTGAGGAATACAAATATCAGATACAAGAAAAGACAAGTGGCAAAACTTCAAGTGGTGGAAGTTATTACAATACCCGTGCAACATATTTGGGTTACAGATTTATAGAACTCGCGTTTGGAAAATATCGTGACGGACATTGTTCTATTGAACAACTTGCAGAACATTTGAACGTGAAGGTTAAACACCTACCTCAGTTAGAAGATCGCCTATTTAAAAGGGTTCTCCGTTAATGACTTACGTATTTGACACGAATTGTTTCATAGTAATGGGGCACTACTATCCAGAACAATTCCCAAGCTTTTGGGAAAAATTCAATCAGGCGGTAGAAGTTGGCAAAATAATTTCCGTGCGGGAAGTTCTCAGAGAATTAGATAGAAATGCAGCTGAAGACCATTTAGTCAAGTGGATAAAACTCCACAAACATATATTCCTCACTCCAAACCCAGCAGTAATGCAATTGGTCAACGAGATATTTTCAGTCCCACATTTCCAAGCATCGCTGCCGAATAGAACACAATTGGGAAAAAATCCCTTCGCGGATCCGTTTGTTATTGCCCAAGCAAAGATCATGAACTGTTGTGTCATCACACAAGAAAGCGAAAACCAAATGCTGCAAAAATTCCAAACATTTGCAAGCATTTTGATGCGGACTGGACAAACCTGCAAGGATTCATGGAAAGAGAAGGTTGGAGCTTCTAACTTTAGTTTAGAAAATCTTAGGAAATTAACAATGAAATATGATAATGTCAATCGCACATTTGATTGTGAACCGACGCTCACCGATACACAAGTACTGCAGTATTGCCGAGACGGCTATCTGCAACTCCAAGGCGTTGTCCCCGATGAGATTAATCAGCGCACGTGTGATTATCTCAACGGCGACTTACCGATAAATCCGTGCTTTATTCCGCAGGGTATAACACACGCTGATTTAGAACGCATGCGAGATACACACGAACCGAGCTCCATTCTGCTTGAGGACTGGTATATTGAGCATGTGCTGTTGAATCGGGAACTTGCTGGCGCATTGCGTTCGCTGCTCGGTAAGAACGTCGGGTTGCCTGTGCTGGTAAGCAACCACCGTGTTGAATGCCCGATGCCTGCACAGGGATGGCACCACGATGCTGACCACGTCTTTGGACCTGAAACTAACTTTGTTGAGGTCTTCTACTTCCCACAGGATACACCCTTGGAAATGGGACCGACGGAACTCATGCCCGGTTCACATATCCGCTCCACAAGTCGAGACATAGCCGAGAAAGGTGTCTCTAGCGAAGGACCCGCGGGTTCTTTCGTTATCCATTCGCAGAGCATCCTCCATCGGCGCGGTGAATCCACTGCGGAAGGGCTACGTCACATGCTGAAATATAGCTACTGGCGGACAGTGCCACCGACACAGGATTGGAAGGAAGAACCGGAATTTGACCTGCAGACTGCCGAATATGGCGGGCACGGTGTGGCGAGATATGTGGCACACATGTTCTATTGGCTCTGCGGGAAGGGTGATGAATTTCGTCTGATCGGTGGGCAGGCGTGGCCCTGGTCGAGCGTGAACCAAATTGGTCCCTCTTACGGCTTTGGACATACGGAGGGGTATCTCCCGAATTGGCGGAAGAACAATCCGGACGATTACGCGACACCATAGAAACACACTATTTTTCTGAAATAACAAGCACCTGATTCGTTTCAACGTTCTGTAAGGTTTGGACTTTGCCACAGACCCATCGCACTGTTAGCGTATCAACCCGCGATGCGTCCGCTAACCCGAAGTGTAAACGGAGATCGTTCTGACTGATGTAACCTGAACCGCTTTTGACCTCACGAATCTGGGTCAAACCTCCAGAGACGACCGTTACCCGTGCCCCAATCGCATCTCGATTGCAATGTGTACCGATGAGTTTGACGTTCAACCACTGAGATGTATTACCACCGTCGTTTCGCAGAATAGTCGGTGAATCCTTGAGGTTGGAGATAACAACATCCACATCGCCATCGTTATCTATATCACCAAATGCGGTCCCTCGACTTACCTTCCGCTGTACTATCGCCGCGTCAGGAATCTCCGAAAAATTAACGCCTCGGTTATTCAAAAAAAGCTGATTTGGCTGTGGGTACGTACCGATCGGATCCATCTCTGCGATATTGTCATCTAAATGCCCATTGGCAACAAATATATCTAACCAACCGTCATTGTTAAAATCGATAAAATCGACACCCCATGCTAAATAGGGAAGACTCCTCTCACCGATTCCTTTAGCGAAACTCACCTCGTTGAAAAATCCGCTCTGTACATTGTGATAGAGACTATTCGTCTGATCCTGAAAATTCGTAATCACGATATCGAGATAGCCGTCGTTGTCAAAATCGCCGAGATTCGCCCCCATCCCGCTATAGGCGCGCCCTTCTTCACTAAGCGCAACGCCAGCGAAAAGCGCGTCCTCCGTCATTTTAAGACTGTCGCGCTCGTTGCGATAGAGGAAATTTGGGGTCGTATCGTTCGCAATAAAAATGTCTACATCGCCATCGTTATCTATATCACCGCAAACAACCCCTAAACCTTTTCCACTCGTCGCACCTACTCCCGCCTTCCCTGAGATGTCTGTGAAAGTGCCATCGCCGTTGTTACGGTAGAGAACATCCGCCGCTCCCGGTAACGCCTCTGGTGTGCAATACGTCCGAACTCCCAGTCGAGTGCACTCCGGATTCGTATTCGGATCGAACTGAACATAGTTGACGATATAGAGATCCAAATAGCCATCAGCATCAACGTCTACAAAGGCGCAACCGCTACTGAATTGATCGCCAGCAACCCCAGCACTGTCAGCAACATCCGTAAAAGTGCCATCCCCATTGTTTCGATAAAGCACATTCGCGCCGTAGTTCGTCACGTAGAGATCAGTGAAACCATCATTGTTGTAGTCACCAACGCAGCATCCCAGACCGTACCCCGTATCGCCGACAGATGCTTCATTCGTTACATCGGTGAAAACACCTCCATCATTGCGATATAGGACGTTTGTTGGTGGCATTGGCGTGTCTACCTTTGGCAAGGTGCTGCCGTTGACAAAGTAGAGATCCAAATCCCCGTCATTGTCAAAATCGAAGAGTGCGACACCGCTTCCGATCGGTTCGATAAAGTATTTTTCGCCACGCTCACCATTGGTATGCCGAAATTCAACGCCGAGTTCCGCTGTTATATCGGTGAAACGGAGCTTAGCGTTTTGTGGATCACTGGGTTGCGACACAGACTGTAGGATAAACAGCAGAAAAGTAAAGCCGATTGTGGGTAGTGTCAATTTTTTGTAACGCATGGTCTATGTATATGCTATAATGGTCATCAGTTTTCAGTTTTCAGTAGTTATCGGTTAAGAATTGGGGTTTTAACAGATTACCCACATTCGGTATCGGTCACAGGAAAAATGCGCTATGATAAATACGGCTCTTAACTGATAACCGACAACCGATAACTGACAACTTATAAAAAAGGAGAATTTCTAATGGCTAACAATCTACGTTTTGGCGTTGTCGGTTTAGGTATGGGTATGAACCGCTCCAATGTAATTCACGAAACGGACGGTGCTGAACTCGTCGCTGTAGCGGATCTCGTCGAAGAGAGGCGCAAAGCAGCTGAAGAACGTTTCGGCTGCGAAAGCCACGACGATGCGCTTGAGATGTTCGATCGCGACGACATCGACGTGGGAATGATTATGACCCCAAGCGGTCTCCACGGAAAATTTGGAGAAGAAGCGGCACGCCGCGGCAAACACGTCATCACCACAAAACCGATGGACGTCAGCGTTGAAAATTGCAACTCCCTTATTAAAACATGCGAAGACAACAATGTCAAACTGCTTGTTGATTTCGGAGAACGCTACGGCACACACAATCGCCGAATCCAGCACGTCCTGGAAACAGGGGGTCTCGGTAGACCATTGCTGTGTGAACTCCGTATGAAATGGAAACGTCCAGATAGCTACTACGTCGGTTGGCACGGTACATGGGAACTTGACGGTGGCGGCTCTATTATGAACCAAGGTGTACATTACATCGATCTGATGCTCTGGTTCATGGGGCCCGTCAAACGCGTCATCGGTGCCCATTTCGATGTCTACGATCACGAAAATTGTGAAACCGAGGACATGACCTCGGCGATCCTCGAATTTGAAAACGGTGCGCTGGGACACGTCCTGACGACGACAACATTCCCCGGCAGTAGCGTCTCAATGATCCACGTCCACGGTGAAAAAGGGATCGTCGGTCTCGGACCGGAGATGTGGCAGTTCGTCGATGATGACGAACCCGAAATTGAACTCCCGCCTTATCCGGGTAATGTGATTGAGGACGCGCTCCAAGTCATCAATGACGGTGGCTCGCCAGCAGTTGACGGCTATGAGGGCAGACGCTCTGTCGCGCTCAACATGGCTATCTACGAATGCGCCCGCACCGGTAAAGCCGTTGAATTATCATGATAGATGGGTATCGGTTGTCGGTCTTCGGTTTTGACCAACAACGCGCGCCTTAGCAAAAGTATCTGTAGGCGAGTTGTTGGTCAAAGTTAAAGAGGTGTTTGTCAAATCGAACCCGCTTAACCGATGCCCGAAAACTGATAACCGATAACTATTGAAATTTGCAACTCGGGCAAAAATTCGGTATAATATTTACTTGGAAAATAGAGGTCTCATAAAACAAAACCCGTAGTTTGTAATGAAATTAGGTTCCTTAAATGGCATAATTTTGCTTCGCAGTGAGAATGCTTTACATTTGAAGAGCAGATTTAAGGGACGCGTCCGATAGTTCTAACGCACACTGTTCCTCCGCAAGGTAAAATTAAAAAATGAGAACAGCGAAACTGATTACGATGGGCTGCAAGGTCAATCAATACGATACGCAATCCATGCGCGAGACCCTTCGACGTAATGGATATACCGTCCTTGATGACGAGACGCAGCAGCAACAGACTGATCTTTACCTCATCAATACATGCACTGTAACAAACACCGCGGATCAGAAGGCACGGCAGGTGATTCGGAGAGCAATCCGACAGCATCCGAACGCAAAAGTGCTCGTTACAGGCTGCTATGCTGAAAGCGACCGCGAGGCGATCGAAAAAATACCGGGCGTGACAGTCGTTTTCGGCAATCGGGAAAAGGCTGACTTTCAGGACTACCTTGATATATTACACACCGAAACGTCCTCTGAAGCGAGGTTAGAAACCTCGCCAGCGGAGGGGATGCACACACCAAATTCGCTCCTCGATATAGAACCGGTTCAGCACGACGCGATCCGTGAACACGCACGCTTTAGCAAAGGGGTGAGCGAGGCTGGTAAACGCACCCGCGCGCTCATCAAGGTGCAAGACGGATGCAGTGCATTCTGTACCTACTGCATTATCCCTTATGTGCGAGGTAGGATGACAAGCCGCCCGCTTAACGACATTGCCGATGAAGCACACCGTATCGCTGACAGCGGTATCAAAGAGGTCGTCATCACCGGTGTGCATCTGGGTGCCTACGGACAAGACACCGACAGAGACAAGGATATCGCTGATATTTTAGAACACATCCACGACATTGAGGGCATTGAACGCATCCGTTTCAGTTCCATTGAACCCATGTATTTTCCAGATACCCTCGGTGAACGGATGGCAGCACTCCCGAAATGCATGCCCCACTTCCATCTACCGCTCCAAGCCGGTTCCGATGATGTGTTGCGACAAATGCGGCGGCGTTATACCACAACACAATTCGCGCACCTCGTTGAGAACTTACGACGGGTCTTTAGCGATGATGTCGGGATTACCACCGACATTATGGTCGGATTTCCCAGTGAAACGGATGAACACTTCGAGGAATCATGCCAATTCGTTGAAGAGATTGGATTCAGTCAACTGCATGTATTCCGCTATTCCCCTCGAAAAGGCACCCCTGCAGCGACCTATCCAGATCAGGTGTCACCGCACGTCTCCGCGGCACGTAGCCAAGCAATGATTGCACTCGGCGCACGCCTCAATACAGCGTTTCGACAACGGATGCTTGGAAAACAGAAAGAGGTGCTCATCGAAGCGAGCAGAGAAGGTGAAAACAACCACCTCGCCGGTTTTACGGACAACTATCTTCGCGTCCTCGTAGATGCGCCAGAGAGTGCGATCAATCAGATTCAGCGCGTTACACTCGGTGCGTTAGAAGGGGATTGCATCGCTGCCGCCTAACCCTCAAGATTCTTCCGCCTTCGCCTTCAGATCATAGAGAATATTCACCGCATCTAAGGGTGTAACCTGTGTGAGTTCCAAACGTCGGATCTCTTCAACAAGCGGGTGCGTCTTCGGTGTAAAGAGTGCCATCTGCAGCGAATCACTCTGCATTTCTTTTCGTGAGATACGACGGCGGGGTTTCGGCATTGTTGGATGCGCTTTCGGCTGTTGTCCGGTTGCTCCGTCTGCCTCAACACTGAGATTATGCTGTTCAAGCACTTCGAGTATCTGCTGTGCGCGTGTAATTACAACTTGGGGTAGCCCAGCGAGGCGAGCGACGTGGATACCGTAACTCTGGTCTGCACCACCGGGGACAACTTTTCGGAGAAATGTCACTTTCTGCCCATCTTCATGGACAGCGACGTTGTAGTTCTTTACGCGTTTATATTTGCTGGCGAGTTCCACCAACTCGTGATAGTGTGTTGCGAAGAGCGTCTTTGCCCCCATCCGTTTTTCATCAAGGAGATACTCCGAAACCGCCCATGCGATGCTAAGCCCATCAAACGTACTGGTCCCGCGTCCGACTTCATCAAAGATAACGAGGCTGTTGCGGGTCGCATTGTTAAGGATATTCGCTGTTTCGTTCATCTCAACGAGGAAAGTGCTCTGCCCCATCACGAGGTTGTCTGACGCACCGACACGTGTGAAAATGCGATCCACCAAGCCGATTTTCGCGGCGGCGGCAGGCACGAAACAGCCGACCTGCGCCATTAGAACGATAAGTGCCGTCTGCCGCAAATAGGTGCTTTTACCGCTCATATTCGGTCCCGTGATGATATGCAATTGCTCATCATCGCAATTCAGGAGCGTATCGTTGGGAACAAAACCCTCTTGTGTGAACAACTGCTCAACGACCGGGTGTCTGCCATCTCGGATAACGATTTCGTCCACTGCTGCCACAGTAGGCTTTACATAGTTGTATTTCGATGCGATGTACGCGAAATTGGCGAGCACATCAACCATCGCGAGTGCCGCTGCGATTTTCTGGATGGCTTCCGTCCATTTCGACACCTCATCCCGAATTTGACAGAAGAGTTCATACTCCAAGGTTTGTATCCGATCCTCGGCGTTGAGGACCTTCGCCTCTTGCTCCTTGAGTTCAGGCGTGATGAACCGTTCGGAATTCCGCAACGTCTGTTTACGGATATAATCGTCAGGCACCATACTCAAATTCGGTTTCGTCACATCAATGTAATAGCCGAAGACCTGATTGAATCCGATCTTCAAGGATTGGATACCGCTACGTTTACGCTCCTCCGCTTCCATTGCGGCGATCCAGTCCTTTCCTTCTCCCACAATCTGACGAAGTTCATCAAGTTCTTCGCTGTAGCCGTCGCAGATAACACCACCTTCACGAATCGTTGCGGGTGGGTCAGGATGGATACCGCGTTCAATCAACTCGACTAACTCCGGGAGCGGGTTCAAGGTGTCATTGAGAGATACCAACATCGGGCTACCGCAGTCCTGCAGCTGCGTCTTGACATTGGGGATTAGGCGGAGGGAGTCCTTGAGTGAGTGGAGGTCGCGCCCATTCACAGAGCCGAGACTGATACGCGAAATGAGTCGCTCAATATCGTACATCTGCCCAAGAGCCTCTCGCAATTCCTCCTGCAGGTTGATTTGGGTCTTGAGTTCGTCAACTGCGCCGAGGCGTTCCTCAATCTCTTTTTCATCAAGCAAGGGTTGCAAGAGGCACTGACGCACCTTCCTGCCTCCCATCGCCGTCACCGTCTGATCCAAGATTTCAAGGAGTGTGCCTTTTGTAGAACCGTCGCGAATGGAGGCTGTCAATTCAAGGTTCCGCTGTGTATCGGCATCCAGCACCATAAAATCCGAGAGCGTGTAGGTGTGCAGCGAGACGATGTGTTCGACTTCCTGTTTCTGTGTTTCGTTTAGGTAATAGATGAGCGCGCCCGCAGCAGAGATAGCAGTGGGTAGATGTTCGCATCCGAATCCGTCCAGCGAAATCGTTTGGAAATGTTGGAGGAGTTCCGTTCGGGCAGTATCAAATTCAAATCGCCAGTCGGGTAGGTCATTAAGCGTCGCTTTGAGTTCGGTTTTGAGGCGGTCAAACATCCCCTCATCTTCAAAGGTCTCAGCAAAGAGACACTCTTTCGGAGAAAACCGATGGATCTCTGCCCAGAGGCGTGAAGTATCCGTAAGTTCAGTCACCTGAAATTCGCCTGTGGAGAGATCGGCAACAGCAACACCATAGGTGCCTTTGTCAAGATAAATTGAGATGATGTAGTTGTTTACCTTATGCTCAAGCACCTTCGGATCGGTCACGGTGCCCGGTGTAACAATCCTGACGACATCGCGTTTGACGAGTCGATTCTCGTCTCGTGCGAGTTGTGCGTCCTCGGTTTGCTCCAAAATGGCGACTTTATGTCCGGCTTTGACCAGTTTGTAGAGATAGGAATCGAGCGCGTGGTGTGGGATACCTGCCATCGGTGGCGGCGGGGATTTTTGATTCTTATGACTTCTCGTTGTCAAGGCGATCTCAAGCAGACGTGCGATCAGTTCTGCATCTTCAAAAAAGGCTTCATAGAAATCGCCGACCCGACAAAGCAGTATGGCATCTTCGTGCTGTTTTTTTATGTGTTTATAGAGCTCCATTAATGACAGGTCGGACTGTTTTGAACGTGCCATATCGTGTTCCTTCGTTATAATTTGGGTGGCTGTCTTTTGAATGAAAGGACAATTTTAAGTAGCGTAGCACATTCAGAGGTTTATGTCAAACCTATTTTACTGATCAGCAGTCAGGGGTCAGCAATCAGCGATGGGAAAGCAATCACATACGATAGGAGAAGATGTTTATATCAGTCTCAAAGAAACGGGGCTTTTTTCAGAGTATTTCAGAGTAAATCTTGAAACACCATAGGTTTTGAAAAGGTTGTAAACCTATGCGATGACTGGGTTTTGAGCGGTTTGTTCTAATGTTGATCGGAAGTTTACTCTGAAAATTTCACAAGCGGGAAAGCGTCCTTGAAGAAAGCAATGGCGTGGCTGTGTAGAATGGATTATTCATTTTTTTCGACAACAGACTCAGTTGACTTCAACTTCTGTGCTGCAAACGCGTAAAGACTCATCCCCGCCTTCTGGGCTTCATCTGTCAAGGCACGATAAAGTTGTTCATCAACAGGAATATTGAACGGTCCCTCGTATCCATTCCGCGAAGGTGGTTTCGGAATAGATTCACCGTCCTCTCGGTAACATTCCTTCATCAATTCCCACGCCGTTTTCAATTCACGCAATGCCTCGGCGGGAGTCGGTCCGAAAGCCGAGACGTTAGGGAGTTCAACGAGGTGCGCGAGATAGTCCGCATCTTCGTCAAGAAATATATTAACCATGAAACCATCAAAATCGTCGTGGTTATTCTTCTCCATCTGCTTTCTCCTGATTATATTGCTTCAAAAATTGCCGAACTTGATATCCTTTTGCCATTGAGCGATCCGGTTGGACAATGAGACGGTATCCGTTTGGCGAGTACCAAGTTCGATGACTTCCTCGCTGCCGGCGTTGTGTCCATCCACATTGGCGCATTAGACGTTCAAACTCTCGAAATTGCAAGCCATTTGGGTTTCGCCGTGCTTTGTCAAGCAAGGTGTATCTTCGATTCATACTGCAATTTTAACCGATTACGCATTAGAAATCAAGCATATTTCTGCCTTGCAAGACTTATGACTTTCATCAGACCGGCGAGGGATTTTGCTTAGGTGCCTTCCGGCAAGAAACCTCGCCTACCGTGGGAATAGTGCGTGAAAATGGCGAGGGGTTTTGCTTGGGTATTTTTCCCAAGGAAACCTCGCCAGCAATGGGATGGATTATCGTTGTGGAAGTCAAATTACTGCATCGGTGAGAAAGGTGCGGGAAGCAGGAGTTTGCTTTCCTGTGTGATGGGTCTGACAGAACCTTTGGGAGGCCAGACACCTTTCTCTCGCGTGTCTGCTCGGATCCGGGCGCGTTCCTCAAAACTTTTATACGCCCATAGATGGATGAAATTGTTGACCCCACCGTATTCCGAGTACCAACAACCTGCCAACGGTGAGTATTTTACGCGTTCGGGGATAGCAGCACCCCACGCCTCCAACACTTGCGGCATGCCCTCGACGGGATAGGTGTACAAACGCATTTCATACAACGGACCGAGGTCTTTTTCACCTAAGGGTTCCATAAACGGGGCTGGCAGAAAAATCTCAGAGACCATTGATATAATGAGATCATCTGTATCGGGGGGCCATACCGGGTTCGGCCCCGCCTCTGCAGCGCGTCGGGTCTCCGCTCGCTGTTCAAGACTTTCGTAGGGCCATACGGCGACCATCTGATTCAAAGGTCCTACTTCGGTATACCAGTGTCCACCGAGTTTGGATAATTCTTGACGTGCCGGTAATTTTTCGCCGAAGCGTTCCCAGTATTCGTTAAGTTGACCGAGTTTCAGGTTATAGGTTCTTATCTCGTAGATCACGCTATCTCTCCTATGTTTTTTCGTCGATCATCATCTAACACTAATTTTACCTTACCTTCAGTCTTGTAGGTTGGGTTGAACGGCATTGAAAAGGTGGATGTTGATACGCCAAAAACACCTCAAAGTCAACGGGTTCCTGTCATATCTATTCAAGAACGTAGTGAAACCCAACTTTAAACGCTCACCGTCCGGGAAACTTCACATCAAAAGTGTTGGGTTTCACTGGATTTCTGTTGGATGTGGCGTATCTGTAGAAAGTTTTATTTTTCTATGATTTGGACGGTTTTGGTGGCATCCGTTCAACCTGACGGAAACACCCAAGCAAAAACACCTACAAGTTAGGCAGGCATTTTTTCTAAAATTGACACCTATGGTCCGGCTGGAAAATGTGCCTACTGTTCACCTTGCTTACGGATTTCGACCAACTCTTCTAAGATACGTCTGTGAAGGCGATGTAATTCAAGGACGAATCCGATGCCGATGGCAACCGACACACCTACTCCAAGAATAATCTTTGTTTTTAAGGACATGCGCTGCTCCTTCGTTATGTGCAGTGACAGCGTTATCGCTAAAAGTTTTCGATAATCGCTGCGCCGAACTCGGAGGTGCGGACCTTGGTCGCGCCTTCCATCAGACGCTCCAGATCGTAGGTCACGCGTTTTTGGAGGATGGTTTTCTCAAGTCCGTTGATAATCAGATCAGCGGCTTCCTGCCAACCGAGATGCTCGAGCATCATCACTGCGGAGAGAATCAGTGAACCGGGATTGACCACATCCTGATCGGTGTACTTCGGTGCGGTACCGTGCGTCGCCTCAAAGAGCGCGACCTCATCGCTGAGGTTACCGCCGGGTGCCATACCGATCCCGCCAACCTGTGCAGCGGCGGCATCCGAGAGATAGTCGCCGTTCAAATTCGGTGTAACAATCACATCGTACTCATCCGTCCGTGTAAGAATCTGCTGCAACATGCTGTCGGCGATTCGGTCATTGACAACAATTTTGCCTTCTGGGCACTTACCGTCATAATCGCTATAGAGTTCGTCTTCCGTGATGGTTTGCTCAGCGAACTCCTCTTTGGCGAGTTCATATCCCCACGCGCAGAACGCACCTTCGGTAAACTTCATGATGTTACCCTTGTGGACAAAGGTAACACTGCGTCTCCCGTGGTCAATTGCGTATTGGATCGCCATCCGTGCCAAGCGTTTCGTACCGAAAATACTGATCGGTTTCACACCGATACCGGAATCTTCGCGAATGTCAACGCCCATTTCGGTGCGGAGCAGCTCGATAACCTTCTTCACTTCCGGTGTGCCTTGTTCCCACTCAATACCGGCGTAGACATCTTCGGTGTTCTCACGGAAGATAACGACATTCATCTTTTCGGGATGCGTGACGGGGGCGGGAACGCCTTGGAAATAGCGGACGGGACGGACACACGCATAGAGTTCAAGTACCTGACGGAGCGTCACGTTTAAACTACGGAATCCACCACCAACAGGCGTTGTGAGGGGTCCTTTCAGGGCAACGCGGAAGTATTCGATCGCGTCAAAGGTATCCTGTGGTAACCACTCATTGTACTTTGCCATGGCGTTTTCGCCAGCGTAGACATCAAACCAAACGATCTGATTTTCGCCGTTGTAGGCGGTCTGAACAGCAGCATCAACGACACGACGCGTTACCTTCATTATGTCTCGTCCGATGCCGTCGCCTTCAATAACAGGGATAATTGGCTTATTCGGCACGACAAGCTGCCTGTTAACGTATCCTATTCTTTCACCCGCTGTGGGCACTGTTAATTGATCTAATTCAATCACTGATTGTTCCTCTCCAAATAGTTATCAGTGTTAAGAACACAGTCAAAAGAAATCTGAGTTTAACAAATTCCCTCTTTAACTGATAACCGATAACTAATAACTGATAACTTCTAAAAGGCGTTCGTACCTGCCATCCGGTTATGTAATGCAACGACTTCGTTTGGAATTGTCATATCGTCGGTAGGTTTCGGAATAATATCAGGGTGCGGTGGGATAACGGGTCGGATAATTTTCAACTGGAGTTGTTCACGTGCATCCATCATCCAGCCGAAACCTCGGAAGATGTATGTCAACAGCGTTCTATCATTTTCATAGATGCCCATACCTTCTTGGACAGACCACCCGCCAAAGTCGGTGTTTGGCGTTAAGCGGAGGGGTGGCTGGTCTTCACGTCCCGGTCGGACAAAGCCTTCAATGAAAGCGAGCTGGTAAATACGCTGTGCGATACTTAAACGCTTTTTCTGCCGATCATTGAGTTGAATATCACCGTTGTCAACAGCCTCTAAGAAGGGATTAAAATAGATGGCGGGTCTGGGATCCTGCTGGATTTCATCGGAGCGTCCAGCGGCAGCGATTTCGGGGTGTCCAAAGGTCGGGAGTGCAGTCAGCATTCGTTGCTGGATCGCCTCTTCAAGCGCAGCGTCATCAAGAGATTCAATTTCGTTAATAAACGCTGTCATATCATGAATTGCGCCGAAGTGCCGGTTCCCATCTAAAGTCATCTGAGAGGCGACAAAAAAGTCGGAGACCGCGCCGGTGTGTAAAGTCGCGAGATAACGTGCGACAACGTTGGAACCTGCAGAACCGTGGTGGGTCTGTATGATGCCCATCCGCTCCAGAATATCCGCTTCAATGGTGCTCGCCTCTCGCCCCAAGAGGAGGCTATAGGCGGTCTGGAAAGCGGTTTTACCATTCTTTTCGTGTTCTGTGATGAGATCAGTCGCGCGCATTGCAAGGACTTGGGGGTGCAGTGCGTTGTTCTCGCGGAGGTGATGCCGCATATAGGCAGAGATCGTTCCTACGGCGACATTCTCCATGTGCGTGTCAATGAGTTCGGCAAGAAGTTCACTGGAATCCCTTGTACCACTAATTCCTTTTTGATCTGGATTGCTGAGTTTACGAAGTGTTGAGAAATGTTGAATGACAGCGTCAGGACCTGCTTCTGGGAAGGCTTTAACAAATTCTGCGATCTGATTAACGAGGCGTTGGTTACCTGCGAGACTCTCTCTGCGATCCGTCGTGACCTCATAAAATTTCTTATCTATTAATTCTGATAGCAGTGCTTCTTCATCAATTCCATCCGTATCGGTTTCAGGTCTCTTACCGAAAAGCCCTACGAAGATGACATACGCGGGACTGAGCCGATTTGCGATAATCTCACTCTCGGACACAATACCGCGAAGTGCAAAACTACGGATGTTCAATGTTATCTGCGTGCCAGCACAGTCAACCGCGGTCTTGTGAAGTGCAGGATTCGCGAAAACAGTTGTTGACTGAGGCATTGAACTGAAGCTGTTAAGCACAGCTACAATTTTATCCTCACCTAACTCAGCTGCTCTGCTTAAGGAATCCGTTACTGGGGCATACGCTGAGGCTTCTGGCACGTCCGACAGGATTTTTTCGACCGCGGCTACCTGTTTCGCCTCCAAATTCTTATTCAAAATGGGTTCTCCTTCGTTGACTTTTTAATAGAAAGTTCTTCTTGTAAGCTACTCCGAAATTTAACTCGTCCAGCTCCACACAACCACCTTTCACACAATAGGACGATGCGGTGCTTCAGATTCCGTTTAAAAAAGTTTTGACTGACCGTCACACCTTAAAAAATATTTTATCAGAATTCCAATCAAAAGTCAAGATAAAATTGGAAAATAGTTTTAGTTATGGGTTATCAGTTATCGGTTATCAGTTCGCCTCGCAGTGAGAGTTGTCAGTAAGAGACGGTTCGTGAAAGGGCAACCCTAATTGTCTAAATCAGGATTTATAAGATTCAAGGATTTTCAGGATTACAGAAAAATTTGACTTGCAGAAATGCGGATTTTGTAGTATCATTATTAACGAGCATATTTGATTCAGGGAACTATGCACGCATTCACACTATGGCAACGTTACAAACAGATATCGGTGGTGCGCTGCACGGTCATTTTATTTTTCTAAAGACAAGGAGCTTAATTACATGAGCAATGAAGCATTAGGAATGGTTGAAACACGCGGACTCGTCGGTGCGATTGAAGCCGCCGACACTATGGTAAAAGCCGCAAACGTCCAATTAGTCGGAAAAGAGCAGGTAGGCGGCGGTTTTGTCACTGTCTTAGTTCGCGGAGATGTTGGCGCGGTGCAAGCAGCAACGGATGCTGGCGCAGAAGCCGCGAAAGCTGTTGGCGAATTAGTGTCCGTACACGTCATCCCCCGTCCACATACAGAGGTGGAAACTATTCTCGGTGGAAAGCCGGCAGCGGAGAGCAAGGCTAAATAATCGAATTTGTAGGGTGGGGGATGACTTTCGCACCTTAGCCCTACACCGGTTTAGCAGAGAACACATTCGCACTACCACGGACTGTACAGCCGGTGGTTTCAGTCTGTGTTCTCGGACGCGCGCCCCGCGCAGTGAGGTACTGGAGGGTTGAATGGCACAAATTGACGAAAAACAGATTGAAGAAATTGTTTCCCAAGTCTTGAGAACACTGCAACAAGATCGACCAGCAGCACAGCCTGTAGCAGTTACGGGTGCGAGTTCTTCTCGGGCAGGGGTTTTTACGACAGTAGCGGAGGCGATAGCAGCGGCGCAAACGGCACAAGAGGCACTTGTTAAGCTCGGATTCGCCAAAAGACGTGAGATTATTGAAGCGATCAAAGAGGTATCGCTTGCCAATGCGAAACGTCTCGCGGATTTAGCAGTCCAAGATACGAACATGGGCAACGCCGTACACAAGGTGATGAAAAATGAGGGTGCGGTCACACTCTCGCCGGGGGTTGAGGATCTACTGTCAGAAGCGATGTCAGGTGACACCGGAACACTTTTGATTGAGTACGTTCCATTCGGGGTTATTAATTCTATTACGCCTACCACCAATCCGACATCAACAGTGATCAACCATGCGATCATAATGCTATCAGCAGGAAACGCTGTTGTCTTTAGCCCACATCCAAACGCTCGTGACTGCACCGAAGAGACCATGCACGTCATCAACGAAGCGATTGTCAAGGCAGGCGGTCCTGCCAATCTGCTCACCTCCGTTGCTAACGCCAGTCTAAGAACAGCGAAGGAGATCATGGAGCACCCTGACATCGCTATGCTCGTTGCGACAGGTGGTGCCTCCGTCGTCAGAACAGCGTTATCGAGCGGCAAAAAGACAATCGCAGCCGGTCCCGGTAACCCACCGGCAATTATCGACGAAACCGCTGACATTCAGGAAGCGGCGAAGCACGTCATCGCAGGCACCAGTTTCGACAATAATTTGCTCTGTATCGGTGAAAAAGCACTCTTCGTAATTGAATCTGTTGCGAATGAAACGATTCGAGCACTCACACAGAGCGGTGGACATCTACTCGACGCGAACCAACTTCAAGCATTAGAAGCGGTTGTTACGGAAAAAGAGGAATCAAACAAAGAATACATCGGCAAAGATGCGTTGACGATTCTAAACGCCGCAGGTATTACAGCACCCGCACAGACGACCGCGATTGTTGTAGAAGTTCCGGCTGACCACGGGTTCGTTATCAACGAATACCTGATGCCGATTCTGCCCGTCGTTCGGTGCCGAGATTTCGATGAGGCATTAGCAGGTGCGCTCAGGGCAGAGGGTGGACGCGGACACACAGCAGTGCTCCATACGAATAATGCCAAACGTATCACACAATTCAACAAAGTGATGGACTGTAGCGTTGTTGTTATTAATGCTCCTTCTTACGCGTCTTGTGGGTTGGAAGGCGAAGGCTTCTTAGCGATGACAATAGCGGGACCGACAGGCGAAGGCTTCACACGTCCACGCACATTCACACGCCAGAGACGATTAACACTTGCAGGCAATTTATCTGCACACACACAGTGACGCAAATAGATTTATTTGCGACCGGTCCAGGTTGCTTAAAAACTTTAAGGGTTACGTAAGATTCCTTCGTTTGCCTGCGGGAGTGGAAAATTCTTGGTTGGAAGGTCGGAAGGTTGGCAGATTGAACACCGCTCCTTCCATGCTTCCCTCCCCTTCCTTTCATCCTTCAGTATCTGTTTTGAGGGCGTTCGTCCTGAATCTTTCAAAACCCCTTTTAAAACCGGATAAAGTGTTATGCGAACAGAGATTGATGAGCTGAGAGCGTTAATACGCCATCATGAGCGTAAATACTATATAGACAACCAACCGGAAATCTCTGACGCGGATTTTGACGCGCTCATGCAGCGGCTTGAGGCACTCGAAGCAGCAAATGAAGCACCTATCCCACCAGATTCACCGACGCAACGGGTCGGTGGTGGTGCTGTATTAGGCACCCGTCTACAGCACCGTAACCCCATGCTCAGTCTAAATAACAGTTATGACGAAAAGGAATTGCGGGAGTTCGCGGAACGCGTGCAGCGGTTATTAGAGGATGCCCCGGTCGAATATGTGACAGAGCTGAAGATAGATGGTCTCGGGGTTTCGCTAATCTATGAGAACGGTATATTTACGCAAGGACTCACGCGCGGAGATGGCGAATACGGCGAAGATATAACCGACAACTTGCGAACAATCCGTTCCGTGCCATTGCGACTTGTTGACACAGCGTCAGTAGTGCCGTCTGTCTTAGAAGTGCGAGGCGAAGTCTTTCTCCCGAAAGATTGTCTCAATGAAATTAACGTGCAGCGCGAAGCAGAAGGAGAACCCCCTTTCGCGAACCCTCGGAACGCCGCCGCCGGTTCATTGCGCCTGTTAGATGCCTCCATAACCGCCTCTCGCCCATTAGATATCTTCATATATACCCTCAACTACGCCGAAGGACTTGCTCCCGCAACCCATACAGAATCGCTCGAAAACATGAAGCGTTGGGGACTCAAGTGTAATCCGCATACCACCCACCATAAATCCATCGAAGATGTGCAAAACTATTACGAACACTGGATAGAAAAACGTCATGAACTCCCTTATGAGACCGATGGCGTTGTCGTAAAAGTCAACCAATTCTCCCAACAACGTGAACTCGGCGCAACCTCCAAATATCCGCGCTGGGCAATCGCCTATAAATTCAACGCACAGCAAGCCATCACAACGATAAAGAACATTGAGGTCCAAGTCGGAAGAACAGGCGTACTAACACCGGTGGCGATTTTGGAACCTGTGTTGCTTGCTGGTGCGACAATCACAAATGCCACCCTACATAACGAACAAGAAATTCAGACGAAAGACATCCGTATCGGTGATCGGATTGTGCTTGAGCGCGCGGGGGATGTTATCCCTAAAATCGTTGAGGTGCTAAAGGCAGACAGGACCGGCAATGAAGTCGCTTTTGAATTTCCAGAGTCGTGCCCGGCGTGTGGTACGTCTGTCCAACGTACAGAGACAGAGGTCGCGGTCCGATGCGTGAACGTAGCCTGCGCTGCACAACTGAAACGGCGCATTGCGCATTATGCTTCGCGCAATGCCCTCCAGATTGAAGGTCTCGGTCCCGCGACAATTGACCAACTGGTGGATAAAGAACTGGTTCGCGATGTCGCCGATCTTTACGCGCTGAAGGTAGAACCGTTAAGCGAACTGGATCGGATGGGGGTTCCTTCTGCGCGCAATCTGGTCCATCAAATTGAACAGAGCAAGACGGTACCGGTAGAAAAGGTGCTTTTCGGACTCGGTATCTTTCATGTCGGAGAAACTGTCGCGGAGCTGCTCATTGAACACTTCTTATCTTTAGACAAACTCAGCGAAATGTCACTTGAGGAAATTGAATCGGTGGACGGGATCGGTCCGCAGATAGCGGAGAGTGTCGTCAACTTCTTCTCTCAAAATCAGCCGTTGATTGACAAATTGCGGAAAGCCGGTTTACACTGTTTCACAATAGCAGCAGAGGATACCCGTTTGGAAGTGAGTGCCGTGACTGATACTTTCTTTAGCGGCAAAACGTTCGTTGTCACGGGAACTCTTGAAGGTATGACGCGTACGGAAGCATCTAAGAAAATTAAGACGCGGGGCGGTAAAGTTACATCAAGCGTAACAAGCAAGACGGATTACCTCATCGCTGGTGAAGGCGCGGGAAGTAAATACACGAAGGCGGAAGAATTGGACATCCCAATTCTGACAGAAACGGACTTTTTTGCGAAACTATAGCGGCACGCCGATTGCAACTCGCTCGTCACTCAGACGACTCGTAATAGGCACAAGATGCCTGTAAACGACACTCTTGGCAGTTCGGTGTTTTCTTTTGACAGACCCGCGCACCGTGCCCAACGATTAACGCGTGATATTCGTTGAAGAGATCGACATCGTGGGGGAGATTGTCCATAAATAGGGCACGAAGTTTCTCATAGTTATAGTTCCCAGTAACCCACCCCAGTCGCGAGAAAAGTCTATAGGTATAGGAATCAACAACAAAACTCGGTTTACCAGCAGCATAGAGGATAATCGTATCCGCTGTTTCAGGACCGACACCGTAGATGGAGAGCAGTTCTTCACGTAATTCAGGAACATCCTGCTTAAACATTACGTGCATGGGACGTTCAGCGATGTACTCCACAAACGCTCGGACCTTCTGTGCCTTCATGCGAAAGTAACGCGAGGGTCGGATTAACCGCTCCAATGTGGCTTGGCTGATAGAAGCTATCTCTTCGGGTGTAAAAGCATCGGCACTTTTGAGATTCTCCATCGCTTTCTCGACATTGCGCCACGATGTCGCTTGCGTTAGGATCGCACCGAGTGCCACCTCAAACGGCGTATCTGCGGGCCACCACTTACGATGCCCATGTTGCGCAAGAAGTTGATTATAGAGCGAAAATAGTTTTTCAGTAATATTCTCTTCACATAGAATTTGCATACGTAAAAAGTCCTCAATGCTGTAGGAAAAAGGAAAATCATGGATTTAAGTTTCAGCACCAGCGCAGGCGACGGCGGTTGGAGCCTCGCCGAATGCGCAGCGTGGGCAAAAGCCAACGGATTTGACGCAATCCGTCCTAACGCCACCGGCGTTGTCGAACCGAGTGTTATTATACAATCTGGTGGCGAAGAGGTCAAGGAAATTTTGGATAGCCACGGCATCTACCTCGCCGCCTTGACAGCGCATAGTAACCTACTTGACGATGACCCGGAAACACGAGAGAACGCGCGCGACGCCTTGATGCAGGCAATCGAAGCGACTTCTATTCTCGGGGCACCAGTGGTCGTGACCTACGCTGGCAGTCCTGTGAGTTGGCACTTCTACGGGCAGTTCTCTTCAGAACCGGGCAACCCGGGGGATAGGTCGGTTGAACTCGTCGGACGATTCAAAGAAATGTGGACACCTGTCGTCCGTTTCGCCGAAGAGAAAGGCGTGCAGCTTGCACTCGATTGCGCCGTACGCATGGGCAACATCGCTTGTAATCCTGAAATGTGGGAACGTATCCTCGACGCGATCCCATCAGATTCGCTGGGGTTGTCCTGCGATCCGTCGCATTGGCTATGGATGGGCATTTTACCCGCTGAAGATGCGATCCGTATGTTCAACGGTAAGTGGTATTACGCCGATGTGAAGGACTGCGAAATCAGTCCACAGATGAAATTTCGGCAAGGTATCATTGGGAACTGGTGGTGGCAATATCGTGTACCCGGACGCGGTCAATTGAATTGGGGCACAATCACCGGTGCGTTGCAGGAATCCGGCTATGACTATGTGCTTTGTGTCGAAAACGAGGATCGCGGTGCGCCAGGGTTAGACGGCTTTGCCCTCGGTGGCAGGTATCTCCGGCAATTCCTTTAATAGTTGTCAGTCGTCAGTTATCAGTTGTCAGTCAGAAAACTGAATGGATTTATCCATCGCTCACCCCCTTGAAATTGATTACGATCTGTGTTAGTCTACAAATGTATCCCATTCTCTCCGAAACGGCGGATAAAAAATGGTAAAGCAATTACAACCGAAATCACACAGAATCGCCATTCTTGCCGAAGGCTCGTTCGGTGTCCTTGAATCGAAAACTGCCACAGTGCTCGTGCGCTACCTCCCTGACAATGTGGTGGCAGTCATTGATAGTGCCAATGCAGGACGAGATACCAGCGAAATTATTGAAATCGGTGAGGGGATTCCAATCGTCCGAGACCTCGCCGAGGCGATGCGGTTCAATCCGACAATGCTCGCTATCGGCATTGCACCTCCGGGAGGCGAGTTGCCACATCCGTGGCGCGCGATCCTCCACGAAGCAATACATAATGGTTTACACGTCATGAGTGGTTTGCATCAATTTCTGAGTGAAGATGCCGAACTCTCGGAACTCGCAGCGGCACACGATGTGTTCCTATGGGATGCCCGAAAACCGCCTGCCGATCTACCCGTCGCGACGTGCAAAGCCGACGATGTCGATGCCACAGTTATTCTGACTGTGGGTTCAGATTGCCGTGTGGGTAAAATGTTATCTGGAATAGAGGTTACACGTGCATTGCGAACCCGTGAGGTCAACGCCGAATTCTGTCCAACAGGGCAAAACGGGATTATGGTATGGGGATGGGGTATTGCGATCGATGCCGTCGTCTCTGATTTCACTGCCGGTGCAGCCGAGCAGATTGTACTTGAAGGTGCGCAAAATCACGATCTACTCATCGTTGAAGGACAGGGTTCGCTCGTACACCCCGGATATTCAGGTGTGACGCTAAGCCTCCTCCACGGCAGCCTACCAGATGCAATGATCTTCTGTCATCAACCCTCACGGGATACGGTTGCACGGTACACAGTGCCGTTGCCCCCACTCACCGAGATGATCGCACAGTATGAAGCGATGGCTGCACCCATAAAACCTGCCAAAGTGATTGGGCTCGCTTTGAATTGCTTTGATTTGTCTGAAGGTGAGGCGCGTGAGGCAATACGCAAAGCGGAGGCAGAGACCGGATTACCTGCAACGGATGTCGTGCGGTTCGGCGCGGATAAACTCGTTGACGTTGTTCAGGCATTTCATACAAAAAATACGGAGAAATTCAAATGAGCGAAGTCAAAACGCCTGAAACATTTGAACATCCAAATGTTGAAATCGCTGTTAAGAATTTCGGTCCGATTGCAGAAGCCACGATCGATCTGCGTCCACTAACGATATTTGTTGGTCCAAGCAACACTGGGAAAACCTACTTCTCTACGCTTATCTATGCATTGCACGGCATTTTTAATGGTTTCTCTCGATTACCGGATCGGTCCAGACAAATAGGGGACTTCGATTTCTACAGCTTGTTGCATCGGAATAACACTGACCGTCAAGCGATTCTCAAAAAACTAAATACACTTGATCGATCATTTAAGTTTTCTGACTTGCCGCAGGCAACTCGTGTCATGTTACAGTCAGAAATCCAAGATATCGAAAGTCTAAGGGCCGAACTCAAACGCTGCTTTGACCTTAATTCAGTTAGGGAACTGATTCGTTTAAAAGACGGTCAACGCGATGAAATGAATGTTTCTCTGAAAGTCAGCGAGGAAAGCCAGCGTCTATGGAACTTCAACTTGGAGGCATCCGCATCGTACCTTGCGACGCGCGGATCGTTTAACAAAAATTTAGTCCTTTGTTCCAAAGAATTGTTAGCGTCAAAGGGGAAATTTGGCATTGATGATTTATACTCCCAGTTTCCTATTGAATTAAGCAGATGGACAGGAGACAGATCCTACTTACCAGCCGCACGAAGTGGCATCATGCAGAGTCACCGGGTGATTGCAAGTTCACTGGTCGAGCGTGCAACTCGTGGAGGTCTTCCACATTTAGAGGTTCCAACATTTTCAGGGATAGTAGCGGACTTTATGCAGCAACTCATACTCTACAAAGAATTTGACGGACCTAACGAAAAAATGATACATCTCGCCGAAACTATAGAATCCAATGTGCTCGTGGGTCAGATACTCATGAAACCGTCTGCCAGTGGATATCCAGAATTCCTTTATTGTCCGACAGACATGGGAGAAGAGGTACGTCTTACACGCGCAGCGTCCATGGTGTCTGAACTTGCTCCGCTTGTGCTGTTTCTCCGCGGTGGAATTCGTTATAGCGATATGCTTATCATTGAGGAACCAGAGGCACACTTGCATCCGGGGGCGCAAACTGAGATAGCATTAACCCTCGCGGGGTTAGTTCGTGCCGGTGTGCGTGTCGTTGTGACAACACACAGCGACTGGATGCTCAAAGAAATAGCGAATCTAATGCGGATAGGGGATCTCAAGAGAAAAGGGGTGCCGCAAGTAAAAAAGATAGAATCAATACACTGGCTGCTACCAGAAGAAGTAGGAACATGGTGGTTCCAAAAGGACGGGATAGTGAAACAGATTCCTTTTGATCTGACCGAAGGCATAGAACCGAAAGATTACGAAGATGTGGCTTATAAACTCTATGATCGATCGGTTAACCTCCAAGACCTACTTGAGAAAGTTAACGGGGGGTAACAGCGAGTGGGATTAAAAGAGCTTCTCGCAGAAATCGGGAAGCAAGTAAATGAAGAATGCCTTAGTAAATCCTGTAGTGGAGATGGATGTCGTGTATACCTGACAGATGTTCCAACCGATCGGGTTATCATAAATCTTGAATGTGAGTTTAAACAGCGTAAAATAGACACAAAACGTTGTGACTATGTTATCTTCTACACGGAGGCACTTCAAAGCAGCTTGGTTGTTGTTCTCATTGAACTCAAAAGCGGCACCTTTAAAACAGGACCCGTCGCTGACCAGTTGCAAGGTGCTGCTGACTTCGTCGCAGGATTATTTGGAAAATTGTCTAAGGAGGCGAATGCGGTACTAAATACACTCGAAATCACATGCGTACCTTCGCTATTCCACGGTAAAGGTATTGACAGATTTCAACTCCGCGAGCTTGAACGCGCCAAAGTTCGTTTCTTTAGTCGGAACATAGTTATTAAGCGGCGCAAATGTGGCGAACCGAAGAATCTCGCTTTAGTTTTGAGAGGGTAGACCGTTCCAAAGTTTCGAGGTTCTCTGAAAAAAAGATCTCACAGGGAAAACAAAAGCATACGATAATCCTTTATCTCATAGGACTTACGCAGCTCCCTTCGCTGGCGAGGTTTGAAACCTCGCCAGCGGCGTGTGGGATGTCCGTGGTTATCGAAAAATTGCGTAAGTCCTATATCAGAAGAACCAATGAAGGAGATATAACCCATGACAGACGAAGAAAAATTTCGATTTGACTTGAGCGGATTCCTTGTGCGTCCTGCGATCCTTGAACGCGACGAGGTGAACGCAATCGTTGATCAGATTGAGCAGATACACCATAATCCTGAATCCCTACCGCCAGAACACCGCGCTGTACCGGGCGGTCCGGCAAGTGTCCTGATTGACCATCCGAAGGTCCTTGATGTGTTGCACGAAATTATCGGACCTGATGTTCGGTTGGAGAACTGCTCCTCCGTCTGGCGTGAAAAAGGACAGGAACACGGTGGACTTCACGGGGGTGGTCCGCAACAAGGCGACCCGATTTTCGGATACCGCGTCAACAACGGACGGATTCATGCGGGGATGGTGCGCGTCGTCTTTGAACTCACGGATGTCACTAAAAAGGATGGGGCAACACATTTCATAGCAGGCAGCCATAAGTCTAACTTCCCAATGCACGCAGATCACATGTCGTTAGAGGAAGGGAAACGGAGTCCGTTCCTGATGTCGTATGAATGCCCAGCGGGGAGTGCAATCTTCTTTACAGAAAACCTCTGTCATGCCGGTCCTGTTTGGCAACGGGAGGCACCGCGCGTAGCAGTCCTAAACGCCTACGCGCATCTCGCAACGCATTGGCATCGGTTGAAGACACCCCCCGAAGTACTTTCTGCTTTACCACGTGAAAAGCAGGCATACTTCCGTGAACCGTGGGTCGCCGATTTCCGTACGAGTCCAGCAACGATTAACACAATTGAAAGGTTTATTAACAACGACGAACCACCCGTTAATACCGATACCAAGCCGTAATTTAAAGTGGCGAGGTTTGAACACCTCGCCAACAAACGAAATCAACGCCGGTAAAGCGAAATTCGGCATTACGGCATCTCTAAGTTACCCACCACGGGTGGTATAATTGTACTCTCAACAACCGGTGTCGTATCTGTATCATCTTCCTCCGATGTTATTGGTGGTATAATTGTACTCTCAACAACCGGTTCCCCAGCTGCATCATCATCTTCCGATGTTGACGGCGGTACAACTGTGCCTTCAACCTCAATCTCAGGCACTACTGGCACAGTAATTTCGCCAGCGATGATACTCGCTTTTAATGCTTCAACTTTTTCTAAGATGTCATCAGAGATCAAACCTCTATTGCCATCGGTCAACAAATAGCCAACATTGTCTTCAGCAAGACCAACGGAATGGACACCAGCCATCAGATTACCAGCAGCGAACTTTTGAATAACGTTGAACGCTGATACATCAATTCCGACGCGCAGCCCCGTTAAGATAACACCAGGGGCAGCATCGGTAATATCAATATAGTTCCATATTACATATCTGTTTTCCGCTAATTTCGCGGCTTCAACAGCACCAAGTCCTGACTGATCCGCCATTGCGTAAATCACGTCAACACCACTCTCGTATTGAGCAGATGCAATCTCTTGTCCTTTGACCGGGTTGTAGAAACCTTGCTGATCGTCGGCGACATAACTTCTCATAATCTCAGCGTCCGGATTGACGGCTTTGACCCCAGCGAGGTAACCGGCTTCAAATTCGTGGAGTAACGGAACATTCGCGCCGCCGAGGTAACCGACTTTTCCAGTTTGCGTTTTTAACCCAGCGATCGCCCCGAGTAGGAAAGTCCCTTCGTTTACCCTATGGGTGAAAGAGACTACATTGGGCAGATCCACAGCAGCATCAAAAATGACAAACATAACTTCCGGAAATTCTGGTGCCACGCGTGAAACCGGATCCGCCATCTGGTAACCCGAAGTGATGACTAAACCTGAGGTCTGAGCGGCTTCCCGTAAACGCATATCCCAAGTCTCGGCGTTGCTCTCCATTTCGACGACATCAATCCCGAGTTCCATCTTCGCTTTCTGTGCCCCGTTATAGAGCACATCACAGTAAGAGGAATCACCAAGGCAATCGCCCGGATACACGAAACTCACCCGAATCGAGGTAGCATACATCATCTCGGATTGATCGGCAGGAAGCATATCCTGAACCCGTTCACAACCACAAAGATAGACTAAAAAGGTTAATATTCCCAAAAAGATTGTGTTTCTCAACACGTTCAAATATTTCATTCTATTCCTTTCAAAGCAGTAGACACACGCCGTGTGTCATTAGATATTCAAAATTAGGACTCACGCGATTCATCAGGGAACCTATCCCCAGTAGACGTGCTCACAGCGCAAGTCCTGTTAAAGTATCAGGCACACCTTACGTCATTACATCTAAAATAGTAACGGCACACGTTGTGCGCCGTTACATAGGATTAACCCAAGTTGCTACTAACAGATTTTGCACATTTCAGAAAGGTTTTTCAACCTCCGTCCATACTCCAGAAGGTGATATTGCTTCGCAGTGAGAATAGAAAATGGTGTATTTACGTGCTTGCACTCTAGCGGAGTGCTATTGCTTCGCAGTGAGAATTAATAAGTGACAACTTGGGTTAGGATTAATGAATGGGGCGAGGCACAGGGACCTCGCCCAACAAATCTATCCATGTAATATGCTCTAACTATATGTATTTTCGATCCTTGCGAGGTCCCAGATAAGGACCGTCCCGTCTGCGCTGCCACTGGCAAAGGTTCTATCATCAGGACTGAATGCTAACGTGTCAACATCAGAAGTGTGTCCATTCAGGATCGCACATAGGCTGCCAGTGAGGGGATCCCAGAACCGGATTTTTTCGTCCTGACCGGCACTGGCAAGGATCCTGCCATCAGGCGAAAATACCACCACATAAACGTGACTCGGCACCGCTATGGTCGATAGATGCTCACAATTATGTGGATCCCAGAACCGAAGGGTTTCATCTGAACTTCCACTGACGAGAAGCCTACCGTCTGGGGAAAATGCCACCGTTTCAACCATATCCGTATGCCCTCTAAGGTCAGTAATATAATGGCCGGTGATGGCATTCCATAATCGAATCGTCCCATCAGCACTGGAACTGGCGAGAGTCCTGCTATCAGGCGAAAACGCGACTGTATCAACTCGGCTGGTATGCCCAGTCAAGACTGCTAATTGGTCTCCGGTATCAACATCCCATAATCGAACGGTATCATCGTCGCCACCACTGGCAAGTGTCGTGCCGTTGGGTGCGAATGCTAATGTGCGCGTCATCTCCGTATGCCCTTGCAAGATTGCCCGATCAGTACCGGTGTTCATATCCCACACAAAAATCCTGTCATCTCGACTGGCACTGGCAAGCGTCGTACCATCGGGGGAAAATGCGACTTGATCAATGAATTTGATATGCCCATCAAAAGCCATGGATTCGGTATAGGTGTGGGTGTCCCACAATCGAAGCGTTTTGTCATTGCTGCCACTGGCGAGAAGGCTACCATCCGGTGAGAACGCGACGGAACCCACCCATTCCCAATGTCCCGTGATGACAGCCTTTTCGGTGCCGCTGGTTAAATCCCAGAACCGGATGGTGCTATCCTCACCTGCACTGGCGAGCGTTGTCCCATCGGGGGAGAACGCTGTAGCATAGACCACGTCTTCGTGCCCTGTGAAGGTTGCTGCTTCGGTGCCTGTATCGGCGTTCCAAAGCCGAACCGTATGACCGCTACCACCACTCGCGATGAGGGTGCCATCCGGTGAAAATGCTAAATGACCGACGAACCTGCTCAAGTCTGTAGCGAAGGTCGCTTGCTTTTTACCGGTAGTGACATCCCACAAACAGAGCGTTCCGTCCCTGCTTCGACTTACAAGAATCACACCGTTGGGAGAGTATGCCAACGTCTCAACCCAATCCGTATGCTCAGTGAACGTAGCAAGATGCCTACCGTTATGCACATCCCAGAGCCGAATTGTGTTATCTTCACTACCACTCGCAAAGGTCTTGCCATCTGGAGAGAACGCCAACGCGCCAACTGGCTCGGTATGCCCAATGACAGTGAAAAGGAGACGACCTGTGCGGCTGTCCCAAAAGCGGATTGTCTTATCCCATCCCGCGCTTACAAGGGTTGTGCCATCCGGAGAGAGTGCGACTGCCCAGACATCTTCTGTACCTTCCATTGGGGTAATTCGACGTTCCCCGGTGTGCGTATCCCACAATGAAATCGTACTGTCCACATTTACGCGAACAAGGGTTGCGCCACCCCATGATAGCGGAAGCGAGGGAGTTCCCTGATTTTGCCCGGGCCTCAGAAAAGCAACTTCGGCACAAGAGTACACATCGTATAACCAGATGCCCATCGAACCGGTAACGGCAAGTTGCGTTCCGTCCGGTGAATATGAAATATTTCCTATTGTACCTTTACCAATGCGGGCTTTGGCACCTGACGGAAGGCCCCATTGCGTATAGGGTTGTGGCGTTTGTAAGTCCATATCGTCTAAATAATGTTTTTCGGTGCGTAAATCCTACTGATAAAAAACCTAAATAGAATAGGCTAAACCGTACGTAGCTTCAACGGTTGCGAGGTCCCAGATGAGGATGGTGCCGTCAGCACTGCCGCTGGCAAGGGTTCTACCATCGGGACTGAATGCCAACGTGCAAACCCTAAAGTTCTTAATGAGTGCACGCTGTTGGTTGGTGACAGGATCCCATAAACGGATCGTGTTATCTTCAGTATCACCGCCGCTCATAAGCGTGCGTCCATCTGGCGAAAATGCAACGGTCTCAACAGTATCGGTATGCCCCGTAAGGGTAGCGATATGCTGACAATTGTTCACATCCCAGAGTCTAACGGTGTTGTCCGAACTCCCGCTGGCAAGAATGTTTCCATCCGGTGAAAACGCTACTGCCTTAACAATATCGGTATGACCTGTAAGCACAGCGAGATAATGACCAGTGATCGCATTCCATAACCGAATTGTGTTATCCTCACTGCCACTCGTAAGAGTTCTTCCATTCGGCGAAAATGCGACTGTCGTAACAATATCGGTATGGCCCGTTAAGACTGCCAATTGCTCTCCGGTGTCAACATCCCACAATCGAACAGCGTTGTCTTCACCGCCGCTCGCGAGTTTAGGACTATTCGGCGCAAACGCCAATGCGGTAACCATATCCGTATGATCCAAAATCGCCGTCTTGGTGCCAGCATTCACATTCCACAAGCAAATCCTTTCATCTTGACTTGCACTTGCGAGAATTTCACCATCCGGAGAAAACGCGACATCATCAATCAGATATTCATGACCGTTGAAGGTTTGAGACGCAGTGTACGTATACAGGTCCCACAACCGAAGCGTTTCATCATCACTCCCGCTGGCGAGGAGACTCCCGTCAGGAGAGAATGCTACGGCATTAATCCACCCGATATGCCCGCCAATAATTGCCTTCTCTGCACCGGTAGCAGGATCCCAAAAACGTATGGTATGATCACCACTTGCACTGGCAATCGTTTTTCCATCGGGAGAGAAAGAAATGCCGCAAATACCATCTTTATGTCCCGTGAGCGTTGCTTGTTCGGTGCCTGTATCCGCATTCCAGAGCCGAATGTTCTGGTCACCACTCCCACTCGCGAGGAATGTCCCATCGGGTGAAAACTCCAAATTACCGGCAACACCGATGTCGGTGGCGAGCGTTTCTAATTTTTCACCGGTAGTCGTATCCCATAAGCAGAGCGTCTCGTCCCGACTGCCACTGACGAGATTCATGCCATTCGGGGAGAACGTCAACGCCATAACGTTATGTGTATGTCCTGTGAGGGTGGAAAGCTGTCTTCCTGTGTGGGCATTCCAGAGGTTGATCGTGAAATCATTACTCCCACTGGCGAGGGTTTTGCCATCCGGTGACAACGCCAAGCTCGTGATAGGATACGCATGTCCGATGATCTCGAAGTGCAGGCGACCTATGTGAAGGTCCCAAAATTGAATTTTCCCATCCAGTCCTGCGCTGATGAGGGTTTTCCCATCCGGTGAGACGACGAATGCCCAGACTTCATCTTCAGCATTTCCGAGTCTCATTGTGGAGCGACACTGACCAGTGTAAACATCCCATAGCGAAATCGTATCATCCCCATTTCCAGTTACAAGGATTGTACCATCGCGCGAAAAAGCAAGCGAAACAGCACCTTGATCCTGTCCATGCTTAAGGAGCGCGAGTTCGGTGCAGGTATGTACATCATACAACCAAACGCCAATATAAGAGGCAACAGCAAGACGGATCCCATCTGGCGAATACTGAATATCCGCTATTCCACCTTTGCCGAGGCGCGCTAAGGCACCTGTGGGAAGCTCCCATTGCGTGTAGGGTTGTGGATTTTGTGTGTTCATGTATCTAACTCTTGGACTTTGGAATAATCAGGGCAATAGTATCAAGTATTTCTTTTTAACCCAACTCATCGGACGAAAATTCATAAAAAATTGTCCAAAGTTGGAAAGTCGCCATTGGACGGTCATTCCCACATAGATGAGTCAGGAATCGGAATTCCCTCCTACAAAAGAACGAAATGACCTTAGCAAATTGGGTTCAGGACTTCCCATCTAACGGTAAAAAAATGAAGTCCACAGCCTCGTTTACGCTCAAAAATACCTTGATTTTTCACGTCAAATAAGGTATAATAATCGTAGGTTATTCGTAGTGGTGGATTGCTTATCAGCACTATATTTCTCAATGTAAACACTATATCACATTGACTTTAAAAAACGCATAAATTTCCCCCGATAGAATGTACGGAGGGAACCCCGATGAACATACTTGATGGTTTAAACGAAAAACAGATAGAAGCTGTAACACACAAAGATGGTCCCCTACTTGTTATTGCGGGCCCCGGCACAGGGAAAACAGAAGTCATCATACGTCGCATAGCTTATCTAATTCGCCCTGTTGGTATCAAACCGGAGAAAATCCTAGCATTAACCTTTACTAACGACGCTGCAAAAGAAATGCGCAAACGCGTTAATCAAGCCAGCGCACTGCACGGTCCCGACGTGAAGATTACCAATTTCCATTCTTTTTGCGTTAGTGTTCTACGTAAGATTTCTGATCCAGAAACCCTAGCCGAAAATGAAATTCTAAAAAAAGTCATCAGAAAATTGAATATTAACACGCACTTTACGATTTTTGATCAAGAAGTCCAAGACGAAATTTTAAAAGAAACCATCCGCGAATTGAACCTCAGCACTTCTGACTATCCACCGTGGTGGCTGCGGAATATCATCCGTCAGTCAAAATGCACACTACAAGATCCAATCAATATAATAGGTGAAGAAGATCTTGAAAGGTTGGGTACTGTTGAACATCTCCAAAATGTACTGCGAAGCTATCAGGACAAACTCGCCAAATACAATGCGCTCGATTTCGATGATCTCTTCGTGAAAACCGTCGAACTATTACGAACAAAAGAGATAAAAGAAATTTATGATAAGGAGATGTCCTTCTCTCATATCCTCGTTGACGAATTTCACGATGTAAACAGAGCTCAATACTGCCTGCTACAACTTCTTTGTACGCCATCAGAACAGAATCTCATGGTAGTCGCCGACAAAAACCAATCTATTGATCATTGGCGATGGTCGGACCCACATCAGTATATTAAGAGTTTCAAAGATGATTTTGATCCGTCAATTATTGAATTGAATGAGCACTATCGGTGTAGTGAAAAAATCTTACGCGCCGCGGAGGGAGTTATCATCAAAGACCCTGAATACCAGGAGCAGCACATTTTCAAAATTCATAAAGATGCTGGACGCGACATCTTTCACTATATCTTTGATACACCTATAGCAGAAGCACGCGATATCACTAAAATTATTCAAAAGCTGGTAACACAACGTGGCTACTCCTATAGCGACATCGCGATCTTTTACCGCACGGATGAACTTGCAGATATTTTGGCTGGGCAGTTATTACAGACTGGTATTAATTTTCATCGGATTCGACCTACAAATTTTGAAGCGGAAAGAAAATACAGACAAGGTGTTCTTTCTTATCTTCGTTTCATACAATGGGAACTTCCGAATGATCTAGAGCGCGCTATTAACTTTCCTGAAATCCGAATTGATGAGTTAACTTTGGCTCGTCTCAAGCAACTCGCACAGCGTAAAAATATTGAGTTCATAGAACTTTTAAAAAATATAGAGATATACGCACAGGAGGTTAGTCCTTCGACCCGTCTAAATGTTCGCCAATTCTGGACACAAATCGAGAAATTATCAACTGAAATTGATGTCGAAAAAATTGATAAAACCCTCTCTAAACTCTTTGGCACTTTAGATCTCTGTCGCTCACCCTACCGTACCGAGGAACTAGAAGTCATCGAAAAACAACCTGAAGTACCAAATCTATCAACTGCACAGGATATACTTTATAGCGCACTCAATTTGGATGAACCAATTCAGATTACTGCCAGCCACGGAATTGACGAGTACGCCGCGGCGCACATTATTCATCAGACACTTGAAACCTATCTAAGCCAGAGTGTGCAACTCCAATTCCTTTCTCCTGATGACAATAAACCGACACAATTGGACAGCGGCGTGCATTTACTAATTGGTGATTTTGAAGAACTTGGAGAAAAAGGACAGGATGCGCGAATAATTCTCATCGGTACGGCAGATACAGCAGATAGCGACGTAATCCGTCTTGAAGCTGAAGGTGTTCGGAGCATCGCAGCACTCAAGTTCTGCCAACGTCTTATTAGTCGTTTTGAAACCGCAAAGGTAGAAGATATGGTTATCTATGATTTTGAAACGACAGGTCTAGACCTCAAAGAGGCAAACATCATCCAGATTGCAGCACTTCATCTCAATGCTACTGAAGATAATACAATCAAACATATTAAAGATATTGAAGATAAACATGAGTTTAATCTCTACGTAAAACCACCAGGAGGGCACATTCCGAAGTCAAGCATAATTATTCACGGAATTACGCCGGAAAAAGTCAAAGATGAATCAAGTATTGAAATTGTACTCCCAAAATTTTGTGAGTTTATCCAAGACCGTATTCTAGTTGGACATAATATAGAGAAATTTGATAATCAAATTCTCAAACGTGACCTCAGAAGACACTTAGACAGGGATTTATCGGCACCCCATTACGACACCCTTACTACGGCACGTAGGCTCTTCCCGCGACAACGTTGTAACATTGATGCCCTTGCCGAAAAATTCAAGCGTGAATATGAGAAGCGACACGATGCTTTGGAAGCCGAAAAATTCAAGATTGAACATGAGAAGCGACACGATGCTTTGGAAGATGTTAGACTCAACAAAGAAATTTTTAAAGAACTTGTTAAAAAAGATGCATACAAACGCGAGGTAAAATCCCTTACCGAACTTCTACCACTTGTAGGGGTTGGTATTCTTGCCAAAACTGAGTTGTCGCAAGCAGAGGTTACCTCTACAGAAGAAGTAGAAACATCCAAACCAGAAGTCGCTCTTAGAGGACCAACATTAACAGAGGGTAACGCCTTCCTTAATGCTGCAGTGCGTTTTGTGCAAACACATCGTTCTTATTTACTTCGCCACCTATCTTTTAATCCAGAAGATAAAAGAAGGGTAGTGACACTTCTTCGTCAACTAGAGCGATCCAAAATACCGATGGAGTCCTCTGAGGATGTGAAGTGGAGAAAATACCAAGCTGAGTTCATGAACGAAGTTTCCGCCTTTAAATCAGTTGGCTTGAGTTACGAAAATTTTCTGAATCATCTTAATGAAACTGATACGGATTCTGAATGCCTTCGTCTAATGAAACTACATGCGACAAGAGGAAGAGAATTTCCAGTCGTTATTATTATTGGTATGGAGCAGGAAAGTTTTCCGATGTGGAAACAGAATATAACCAAGGAGGAAATTGAGGCTGAGCGCCGCCTCTTCTATGTCGGTATGACGCGCGCTCAAGAGCAACTCTATCTCAGTTCTACCAGATATCGTTTTGGTGATCGTTCCACGTCCATGTTCGTTCGTGAGGTGCCGTCTAACTATGTGATCAAATGGCCTCCTCAGTCGAGGCGCAGATAGGTGATCAATTGCGTCTCTATGATGAAAGCGGTAGATTGTCGTTCGCAATTACTGATCTGGACGGATCTTATCCCAATCCCATAGCAGAATTTCGCCCCCAGCACTCCAACTGGCGAGCGTCTTGCCATCCGGTGAAAACGCAACCACATTCACTGGCTCGGTATCATCTATGAGCGTTACAAGGTGGGCAGCAGTGGCGACCTCCCACAACTGGACTTTGCCAGCAACACATCCACTTACCAGTGTCCCCCCATCAATCGAGAATGCCAAGGTCCATAGTGGATGATGGTCTCCTTCGGAAGCCGCGATCCTTCGGCGACGATGCACATCCCATAGTAAAAACGCATCCGATCCACCACTTGCGAATAGACTTCCATCCGGCGAGAACGCGACTGCCATCACATGATGTGTATCTCCAATAAAAGCGGACATCAATTCGCCATTAATCGTATCCCACAGGCGGACTACGTTATTCCGGTCCACACTTGCGCGGATTGTCCCGTCTGGCGAAAACCCAACTATTTTAGCGGGTGCTTCATCAATTATTCTAACAGCTCCGAGTACCTCGCCGCTTCGGACATCCCACCACCAAATTCTCTGAGACAATCCTGCGCTGACGAGTGTAGTGCCATCTGATGAAAACGCCAAGCTCGTCGGGGCTTTCATGTCCTCACGGCGAATCAACAACGCTTTGCCTGTTCTCATATCCCACAAATAGATTGTATCGTCGGCGTTCCCATTCGCGAGTGTGGTGCCATCGGGTGAAAATGCCAATGCTGTCGCAGTCCTCATATTTTCATGACGGATCGTTTCTGCCTTTTCTCTCTCAATATCCCACAGATGGATTGTATCATCGGCGTTCCCCGTGGCAAGCGTCCGACTATCGGGCGAAAACGCTAACACATTTCCAAAGTTCTTGTGGGCTATGGCGGGAAAGCGTTGTTCACCGTTCGTTATGTCCCAAAATCGGATAGTGCCATCTCGCGTTATTGTCGTCAGTGTTTTGCCGTCTGGTGAGAATGCCAGTGCACGCACCCAACCCGGATGATCTGTCGGAAATACATCTGTTGGAGTTATAGCGGTGTCAATGTCACTGGAACTAACGTCCAACCATTCAACTGCGTTTGTATCTCCACCAATAGCGAGTTTAGTACCATCGCGAGAGAACGCTAACGCGTCAACCGACCAGTTATGCGAATGATGCTCCAACTGCACTTCACCGCTCTTTATATCCCACACAAGCAACAGTGGCCACTCGATGCCACCACTGGCAATCATTTTGCCATCTGGTGAGAACGCCAATTGCGTGATAAAATTCTCATTCTCAATATTCCTATGTCCAAGGAAGGTGTTCCGGAACTCACCTGTTTCTGGATGCCATAAACGCACCGTCCTGTCTGAACTCCCACTGGCAAGCACTTTACCATCCGGTGAAAACGCAACGATGTTGACTTCCTCTGTATGTCCGCTGAGGTGGTTACGAAGTTTACCGGTCTCTGTATCCCATAATCCAATCGTCTTATCAAAACTTCCGCTGGCGAGCGTCTTAGCATCCGGTGAAAACGCAACTGAAGAAATTCTTAGCGTATGCAAGGGAGGAAAATGCCTAATTGCGCCTGTGTCTATACGCCGTAACCAAATCGCGCCTTCCTCACTGCCTGTTGCAAGCGTCTTGCCATCGGGTGAGAAGGCAATCGCAGAGACCCCAAACGGCGTTGCGGGTTCCAAGGCGGTTTCAGTACCCGTCGCAGCATCATAGAGCCAAATACCGAGGCTACTTGCAACTGCGATTTGAGCACCGTCTGGTGTGAATGCTACGTCGCTTATCGCGCCTTTATTGGTACCGAGTCGGGCTTTGGCACCGAAAGGTAGCTGTTGTGCATTGACTTCTTGATACCCTACGGTGAATATTAGTAGGAGACCGATGTTTATGATGAAATATTTATGGTTCGTCACGCCTTCTCCTTAGCACTATATCATAGCGTTTGCTTGGAAATTAAACATCATACTTCATACAATAACACAAAAAGTCTCGAAGGGCAAAATTTTTCCAGTGTGTCCATTAAAAACAAATAGGGTGGAAGGCATTTAACTCCCACCCTTTTATCGCTCTACCACTGCTGCTCTATTTATAGTTTGTATCAAATGACCCCATGAGTTAAACTAATAGTATGAGTTACCCTAACAAGAGTAGGTGTATTCGCATCACCGACGATCTACTCTTTGCTCCAGCGGAGCAATATGTCTATAGAAACGCCGTATTTAAGCGACCGCACTCCGTAGGAGTGCTATGTCTGTAAATAAGTGGTTTGCGCTATTATAATAATCGTCTGTCCACCCTTGAATTGTAGGTGTATTCGTTCGTAGTCGTGCGATTTATCGCATGTCCGTAGGACAGGACGGGCTATGAATTGCACGACTACGAGCGGGGCACTCCTAATTTTAGACTGGACAGACTAATAGCCTGTTCCCACGCATCCAAGAGGTTTGAGATACATAGCACTCCTACGGAGTGCGGTCTCTGTGTGTATCGGTTTTCTATAGACATATCACACCGCTGGTGTGAAGAACTCTGAACCGGTTAGGAATAATATTTCAAAGGCTACCGAAATGAGTGAAACACTCACAAAAACTTTACACACCCGTTTGCTAATAGTTTCGCTGTGCTTCGGACACATTTATCGCGAAGTGTCTCATTTCTCAAAGAAGATACCAGCGAACGCAATTCAGCCCACTCAGAAACGATCGCTGGGAAACTAATAAACATCAGCATTCCAGCTATCATAAGGTCGTTTGATACTATTTACGGATTAACATTTTTCGCGTTGATGTGAACGCTCCTGCGGTAAGCGTATAAAAATAGACACCACTCGCCACAGACTCACCTACGTCATTTTTGCCGTCCCAGTAGGCGGCGCGGCTACGACTTTGATAAATGCCAGCAGGCATCTGCCCCAACGCTAACGTTCGGATCAAGGCACCGTTTATAGAATGGATAGTCACTGTGACCTCCGCCGGTTCAGAGAGTTGATACGGGATCCACGTCTCTGGATTGAACGGATTCGGATAGTTCGGCAGCAGTGTTGTCTCCTCAGGAATTAACAATGCCAAGAGGCGTTGAAGATTCGCAATACCCTGTCGGAAGGCAATAGAGCCGTCGTTTTCAACTTGCGCTTGTGCTATCCACGCCTGGACCATCGCAGGATTCAGCTTCTCTGCTGTCATGGAAGGTGCGGCTGATAGGGTTGATTCACCGAGATGTTGTGCCACGATGATAAGGTCCTGGATATTGATAACACCATCACCATTCATGTCAATTTCCGAGTTAGCAGGCACGGTTTTTCCGAAATGTCGAGCAACAAGCACCATATCCAGAATATTTACCTGTCCATCTCGATTCACATCCCCAGTAGCGAGTTGCTCTTCTACAGTGATAACAATCTCATGTGGTCCCGCGGGGATAGACACACCCATGATATCAGCAAGTTGAAAGTTTTCGAGTTTCAATTGCGTCTGTCCAGTTGTTTTTGCTGTGAACGTCACCGACAAAAGCGTTCCTACGCCGCTGACCCCATCTTCGCTGAGTCTTGCTGAACTCAGTTTGGTAATCTTCCCAGATCGGTTATCTATTTTTCCTTTTTGGAAGAAGGTGGTTTCGCTTCCTTCCTTGAGGAAATCACCTTCGTTTACCTCAATTGCTTCAAGCACCGCTGGATCAAAGGCGATATCAAATTGCCAGCCTGCTAAATCAAAGACATTTTCTGTGCTGAGGTCGAGGGTAAATGTATCGCCGACATGGATTTTTGGCTCAGAGAAGGTGTACCCGACACTGGGGTTAAATACCTGATATTCGGTGCCGGGTTCAAATCCGAAAAAGAGAGACCATCGGCTATACCAATACTCACCTGCCACTAACACTACATTTTTCCCTTTTTTCAGCGTGGCAGGGAAAACATTTTGATAATTGTGATTGTTTCGATCAATAATATTCTCTTCATGGAGTAACTTGCCATTAAGCCAAACTTTCCGACCCAAACTGGCCCCTACGAATATTCTTGTCTGCTGGGTCCGTGGCGAATACAAAGTGATAGAGCCGTAGATGACCAATTCCAAATCCTGCTTCGGGTAATGAGAGTCCGAAGGGTCTTCAATCGCACCTTGAGGATCCAGTAATCGCCTAAGATTGTTTCTGTTTTGCCCTAAGTCCCTAAAGTTATAAGATTCAAGTGTCCCGACTGACCACACACTGTCCCCTACTACATCCCCCGCTGGTGCACCGAGGGTAGCGATTTGCTGTTCCGTAACTTTACCCTCGGAGGCTGCTGCCAAATAATCGGTAAGCAGTCCAACGCCACCCCAGCCCTCTGCTTGAACAGGTAACATCAACCATTGCCAGGGGCCTGCAATTTTCGGCCCCCCTTGGGGGAAAGCTGGGTTGTCGTACCACGTGAAATCCTTCAGATTTTTACGGATGCCGTCTAAAGGTGAAAAGTCAGAGATATTATTCCCGCGAAGTTGTAAATTTTTTAAGTTCCGCAGAGATGCAAGGGGTGAGACATCTACGATTCGGTTTTCAGTAAGTATCAGCGTTTCCAAATTAACTAACCCTGAGAGTGCGGAAATATCAGAAATCCCAGTATTGTGTAGGTCGAGATGCCTCAACTCTGTTAATCCCGACAAGGGTGAGAAGTCAGTGATATTATTGGTAAACGTAAGCCCCAGCCATTTCAGTTTCGTTAAGCCTTTTAAGGGTGATAAATCGGTTACTTTGCTGTCATATAAGCGGAGTCTTGTTAGATTTGTCAATTTTTCTAAGGGGGAGAGGTCAGTAATATCAGAATGGACGGTGTCTAACTTTTGCAGATTTTTCAGTCCTGCTAACGGGGCAAGATTTGATATACGAGTTGCTTCGACACCAAGTTCTTCAAGATCGCGCAATCCCGATAGAGGCAAAAGGTCGGCTACTTCAGTGTCGCTAATATGTATCTCACGTAATTTTGTCAAAGCGGCAAGGGGTGAGATATCTGATAAGGGATTGTGGCAGATTACTACGCGACGCAATTTTGTTAAAGCAGTAAGCGGCGAAATCTCTGATAACGCGTTATGACAAAGATATAATTCTGTCAAATTCTTCGCGAATTCAAGCCCTGTTAAATTGCTGATGTTCTTGTCCTCCGCATGCAGCGTCTCCAAAGTTTCCATTTCTCCTGCGGTAATCGGGGCATTGGGAGATTTGCCGAGAGCCTCTGCAATTGCGGCACGCAAGTTCGGTTCCGGGATGTGAACAGACTCCCCAGGGATGCGTTCCGTCTGAGGAATAACCGGCTTAACGATATCGCTGTCAGGAGAATCCAGTACGGCAATTATTTCACTGAAATTTGAGGTCCATGTATCTCTTTTTACCGCGCCACTCCCCCCTGTCAACACCGCCAAACCTAAGTTTTTTAGACTCGTATTTTCGCGTATTTCTTGGAGAAATGCCTCGGTTTCTAATCCGACAGCGGCTGCAGCGGGCGCGGCATCCACTGGACCTTGGAACGCTTCATGGAATCGCTGGATCGGTTCAATACCACCAAACACCCCACCTGCTTCCCAAAGTGCTTCCCTATAACGTTGCGTATCCTCTGCCACAAGCACATCCATAGTCGCTTGATCTGTATAAAGCCGCAATGCCCGGTCTTTGTCAAAGGGAGGGTTGGCATTCTGTTCAACAACACCACGCACCTCATCTTCAAACACCTTCATCCCCTCCGTATGACAACCGATACAGGAGAGTCCGTTGCGGACGGTTGGATCGCTCGCAGCAGGATTCCGAACGATGCTTATTGGTGCTGTGTTGAGGCGATTGCCTCCGGCATCTACTAACAAGTATGCTTGCAAGCCGTTAGGGAGGTTGAAAATAATCTCGCCGCCGTCGTGTGTGAAGGACAACGGATGTGTAAAGATATTCTGTGAACCCACACTCCCAGCAAAGTCGTAGCTTTTCCAATACGCGCCGTATCGAGACTCATGGCGTTCCACAACGCGGTTGTGATTCGACACACCCGACTCGTTGAAACCCGCACGCCAGACGCGCCTGCCCGCTGCGTTCCGAAGGTTCTCGACAACGTTCACCTCAAGTCGTGTTTCCAACTCCCGATCTGTCTCAGGGAGACCAAGAATGTCGTGGTAGAGCGGGGGTAAGGACGCTGTCGCAAGGAACCAATCCACGTGAACGAACGGCACCTCGCAATCCAGTTCCTCTCGCAGGTTCATTAGTTTTTCGCGAAGCCCTGTCTGTGTTGGCGCATCGAACGCAATCCCATAAGGGTATTCCGCCTCAATCAGTGTCCATCGATTGGTTCCGATCTCCCATTCGTAATCTCGGAGGTCGATATAGAAGATTGTTTCTTCTGAATCAATGGGTCGTGGGTTCGTAACCTTACGTCCCCATGAGAGGCTATTCACGAGTTTAGAGAGTGCCCGCCGATAGGCAAGGAGTGCTTCAGTCGTCTCGCCAGCGTTATAGAGATGTGTGAGTGTAAAATAGCGTGCAAAGGTGCGGTCAAACGGGGAGAGTGAGTTGACGTGATTCTCAATCGTCTCAAGCATCTCCTTGGGCGTGATGAAGGTGCCCTCTACTTCAAAGGTGTCTCGCCAATCCGGTGCCCCTACAGCGATCCAATCCCGAATGGTGTCAATCGCCGCTTGTGAGAGCGGAGATGCGTTGAGTGGCATCCGTTTCTCTGGCGCAGTTTCAATCAACCGCTGATAGAACTCAGACGCCTCAGGGTTTCCCGGAATTACTGCCCCACCGGGTGCGACTAACGCTGTATGTTCAATGATGAGTTGTTCCGTATAGGCACCGTGTTCCCCGTGGCAGTTGAGGCAGTTTTGTTCAAAGATAGCATACGCCTGCCGCGCGAGATCTTGTTGGGCATCTGCACTTTGGTAACCTACGATGAATATCAATAGATATACGAGTGCGACAGAGCAAATATGAAACCTATTCCTACTGACAGTTTGCATGTACGCTTTCTCCTTTGGATTATGTAGTTTGATTGGGAATGAGATCTCATATTTTGGCGAAGTTGTAAACCTTAATTAGAGGCGGACCTTGTTACAATATAGGCAACTCTAAGACTTAGGTTTTTCCTGCTTCTTTTCGCGATAGGGCGAGAAATCCGCGTACTTCATTCCTTGTTTTATTCGTTGCTCCCGCCGTTTCATCATAAAATCCATAAGAGTATCTACTTTCCCGAACAGAGCTGCAAGCCGTTCCTTTGCCTGCCGACATTCTTTCAAAATTTCATCATTCATGACATTTCTTCCGGGACAGCTTCTGGAGGACACTCAATGTGATCATCAAGTTTCTCCAATAGAAAGGACAAGTAATTAATGGTGAAATCCTGTAACCGTCCATTTCTCAGATCGCTCATTTTAGATCTACGTATCCGCAAAAAATCAGCCGCTGCCTTTTGCGTCATGCCTCGGGCGGTAATCAAACGATTAATCTTATATGCCAACTTTGCTTTTTCCAATCTCTCCTCGGGAGCCGGAAGCTCTAAATCCTCAAAAACGTTCCCTGAACTCGGAGTATAGTCTACCATCGTTTATCTGCCTTTCTCTAAGTCTTGAGCGATTTTCAACTTCTTATGCGATGAACGCACCCAAATTATAGGTTTTATCTTATGCTCTTGCTCGCGCCCTCTCATACTGGCCCCTTAGCGGAGTTTGTCAGAATATAGTGTAGGCACCTTTAGGATTTAGGTTTTTCCTGCTTCTTTTTGCGATAGGGTGAGAAATCTGCATATTTTACGCCTTGCTTCATTCGTTTTTCCTGTTTCTTCATCATGAATTCCATGTAGGTCTCTAAGTCTCCGAAAAGGTCAACAAGACGTGCTTTGGCATCAAGGCATTCTTTCAAAATTTCGTCATATTCGTCATACATGAGAGAGTACCTCCAATATTACCTCTGGGGTATCAATGTGGGGTGGTGTATAACCCGCATTACGACATATCTGTTCAATCCTCGGTTTAGTGTGTGGGTTTGCAAGATGCGCGAAGTTCCAAGTTGCAAGATAGAGAATATTATGTGTTGCAGCAACAGCTACATGGACAGCATCAGTAAAAGCATTGTGTGGAAGTGCCTTTTCAGCAACCAAAAGTCTCGCAAAATCAAGTTCCAGAGACGCAGCAACTACAACAGTGAGTCCATCAACCACGTGCTGTCTATTAGCCGCCTGTTCCCTATTTCCTATTGATATTTCCTCAACAACATAGTCAGATAAAATAAATTCAAAACGGGAATCATCCCAAAACTGTCTTGTGATTCTTTGCCTTTCTGCAGTCTTGGCAACGCGGCTTGGGTTAGAAACCAGATAACTCGGAATCGTTGAGTCGATATAAACCCGATATATTTTTTTTTGAGAATCAACCTTCATATTTTATATGATAACACGAACGGGCTTGAAACGCAAGAAGTTTTGGAAATATGATAGCGAGATAATGAAAAAGATTCCTTGATAAAAAAGGGTTAGACATGGCATACTAAAAGACATATAAAAATGAACATTTTTGACTCAAAAAATGCGAATCGATTGCCAGAGCCACATATTTCCAAACGCCTATATCGAAATCCTCGCGCAGAACCCACACCCGCCCCAAGTTATCCGTCGTGGCAGTGAGGCTGTCGTTACGTACGGCGATGTTCAAACATTTCGTCTACAAGACGATGCCTACGATCCGAAGCGGAAACTCAAAGATATGGACGAAGCAAAGGTTGATATGGCACTGCTCAGCACTAATATCCCTCCACCGTGCATGCTTGCACCCGAATTAGGCAATAAGGGTGCGCAAGCGATCAACGATGCCATCGCCGAACTCGTGGACACACATCCAGATCGGTTTGCAGGATTGGCATGCCTCCCGTGGCAAAACCCAGACGAAGCAATCACAGAAATGGATCGGGTGAAACAGATGGGGTTTCGCGGGATAATGCTTTACTCCCATATCGGCGGCAAATCTGTTGATTCACCACAATTTGAACCGGTCTACGCGCACGCCGAAACACTTCAGATGCCGATTGTCATGCATCCCACCGTCCCAACATGGGGAGAGGCTATCAAAGACCACTGGATGATCGGTATGATGGGGCTACAGGTGGATAACAGTTTCGCGCTGTTGCGGTTGATTCTGAGTGGGATTCTTGAACGCCATCCACATCTCCAGATTGTGATGCCACACGTTGGCGGTATCCTTCCATATATGAGCGGCAGGATTGACCATCAGACCGAAGTATTGGGACGAGCCAGAGAACACATCGCGCAACCACCAAGCGTGTATCTGCAACGCATTTACTTGGACACCGTGTCGCCATCGACACAATCACTGCAGTATGCCTACGAGTTTTCCGGTGCGGATCGTCTGCTGTTTGGGACGGATCATCCATGGGTGGATATGCCACGGTTTGTCCGTCTGATTGAGGAGTTACCCATCCCTGAAGCAGATAAAGCACGAATTTTTGGTGAAAATGCCATAGCGTTGTTCGACTTAAATTGAGAAACTCGTCAGTAAAAAAGAGGGTTTACGACATGCCACACGAACTGACCGATGCCGAAAAGTTTTTCTTTGAAAATAATGGCTATCTTGTTTTAGAAGATTTCCTCACACCTTCACATGTTGAAACACTCAGAAGTGCTCTCGCTGAAGTCATTGAGAACCGGCGCGAACGTGAGGAGAATGGGTTACCTCAAACCGGAATGACACACATTCACGGCGAGAAAAGCACCCGTATCTTCTATATTCTCGGCGACCATCCGGCGTTCTTGGAACTTCTGGATTGGCAACCGATTCTGCCGTACGTCACAGGATTGCTCAATAAGATGCCACACCACCATGCCTCGGATGCCATCGTTGAACACGCTTCGGATTTAATGGAACGTTCGATGGGCTGGCACATCGATGGACACGATGAAGGCTATCGTAACCTACGCCCAATTCCGTTTTTGCAGCTCAAAATCGGCTATTACCTAACAGACATGACAGAAGGCGGACAGGGAAATTTGTGGCTCATACCGGGTAGCCACACGGCGATGTATGATCCGAATCACGAAGACTTACGGTATCCTTATGAATATCCGGGTGCGCTTGAGGTCTGCGCACCACCCGGGAGTGCTATTCTGTTCCATAACGCCGTTTGGCACTCTGCTGGCATCTTTACCAAAACGGACAGCTGCCGTGAAATGCTCTATTACGCTTACGAGCACCCCTGGATGATCGCCTCACAGGAACATTGGGGATATCCCAAAGACTTCTACAACAAGGAACTCTCACCCGAACAGCGGAAATTTTTCCACGGATTTGTCTTCGATCCACCCGAACAGCGATGGGGATAGTACACAACGCAAGGAGGACGCAATTATGCGTTTAACCGAATCTCAAGTTTCCTTCTTTCACGATAACGGATATCTACTGCTTGAAGATGCGCTTGATGAAAACGACCTCGGTCCCGTCATTGATGAATACAAGGGAATTATCGCAGAACGTGCCGAGAAATTGCACGCCGAAGGGAAAGTCAGCGATACATACGCAGACAAACCCTTCACCGAACGACTGCTTCACCTCTCTAATGAAGCACAGGAAATAACGGCAAATCTGGACATTATGCAAGCGCGCGGTGAAGCGACGTTCAATTTCCTTAAGAACCCCAAAATCCTCGACATCGCGGAATCTTTTGTCGGTTCCGAGATTATCTGTAACCCGATCCAACATATCCGTGCCGTCCTGCCCAAAAAGAGCTCACAACGGGCACCTACACCTTGGCATCAGGACGCGGGCGTGTGTTGGCCCGATACCGACCCGTACTTTATGCTCACTGTCTGGATTCCGATCGTGGATGCCACGTTGGAAAACGGATGCCTACAGGTAATGCCGGGGAGTCATAAGATGGGACTTTACAAGCACGATTGGACTGAGGGCGGATTGGCGGTCACGTCGGAAAATCAACCATCTAATCTCACACCGAAGGCACTACCGATCCGAGCAGGTGGCGTTATTCTGTTTCACAATTACACGCTCCACAGCGCGAAACCGAATGAATCGAAGAGTGTCCGGTGGAGTTTTGATCTGCGTTACCACGATGTCTACCAGCCGACGGGTCGCCCTTTCTATCCTGCGTTTCTGATGCGGAGTCGTCTGCGACCTGAAGCCGGTAACACGCAATATGAAACATGGTGTCAACGGTGGGAATTTGCGTTAGAGAATTCTAAGGGCGCACAAGCCTATCGATGGCCTCGGGAGTAAAAGGAGAGAACGTGCTTGAGATCTCAGATCTGCCTACAGTCAACGCGACGTTAAACACAATCAGTGGTATCCTGCTGACAATCGGGTATATTCTCATTCGGCAGCGGAAAATTACAGCACATAAAAACTGCATGCTCGCGGCTTTCGGTGTGTCTGTGCTTTTTCTTATCTCTTATGTTATTTACCACTATCACGCTGGATCAAAGCCATTTACAAAACACGGATGGATCCGTCCCGTCTACTTTACCATTCTGATTTCACACATCCTTTTGGCGTTCGTCATCGTACCATTGGCGTTACGCACCCTCTATTTGGCGTGGCGCGAACGGTTTGATGCACACCGTCGCATCGCGAAGATTACCTTCCCCATCTGGCTCTATGTCTCGGTAACAGGCGTGATTATCTATCTAATGTTGTACCGGTTGTAGAACAGAAGAAGCCTTTTCCCGTTAGACAATAAAATCCCCCTATCAAGGGGGATTTAAGGAGTTAAAACACTTAAAAAAACAAGTTTAATCCTGTGAATCAAACGGACGGAATCCTCGCAACATTAAGCCTCGATCACTATTAGATTTCTTCGCTTCCTCAGCTGCGGCTGCTCGCTTCTCTGCCTCCGCCCTATTTGCTGTGGTTGTCCCACCGATGATTACAAAGTCATCTGTTCGACGGTAGCGGTTGATGAAAATCGGACGCGGTTTGTCCGACATATTCTGTTTGGAACCGTGAATGGTCTTGACGTTAAAGAAGATCGAATCACCGGCTTTGCCAGAAACGGGGAGTGCGCTCTCCCAGGGCCACTCATCCTCCTCCAAACCGAGATGCGAGAACGTATCAATATGCTTGAGTTGTCCGAGTCGGTGTGAACCCGGCACAACGTGTAACGCCCCATTTACCAAGTCAGTGTCTACAACATAACTCAGAATACCGACGGGTCCTTGATAGCGGTGTTCAAAATACGCGGAATCCTGATGGAGATGCTTCGGGTGTCCCCCGACCGGTTCCTTATAGAGGCACTGCCCGTTACCAAAGATTTCCACATTCGGTCCCAAGATCGCCTCAACGATACTAACTGTCGTTTCATCGAAAGCGGATTGGAAAAACGCCGCACTCGTCTGATAGCCTATCGACAGTACCATAATCTGTTTGTCGCGCTCGTAACCTTCTGGTGCTGGCAGGAATAGTGTGCCGTTCGGTGTACGCCACCCTTCGACAATCCGTTCTGCCTTGTCAAGCAACGATATGGATTCCGCCGCGGCCGCCTCAATATCCTGATGAAGTGCTTCGATATACGGTGCCATCAGACCACGCACGACGAGACACCCGTGTTCCTCAAAGATATCCGCGGCTTTTTGAACGTCTAATGCGTCCACAGACATCTCAATATCTTCAACTGTTACCTTAGGTTCTTGATTCACGAAATACGCTCCTTATTTCATAACACGCTATTCATTAGGAATACTATTACCAGCAGCTACTCTTCGTCACCCCATGATGGCTTTCGACCAGTCAACTCTTCAAGATAACGCGCCGTTTGGTTTACTTCTTTCTTGAGTCTTCTACTTGATCTCTGTTTTGAAAAATCTTCGGCCATGTATTTCACTCGGTATGTGTCTTTTTGGATTTGTCGGAGTACAAACACACCTGAGACATTCTGATTCACATACCGAAGCATATCATATAAGAGAAAATAGACATCCTTGGACCAATATTGAAGTTCGTTGTGCTGGGTCTGTTCCTTAACTTTGTCCAATGTCCGCTGGACAAGGTCAATGACTTCGCCGAGTGTATAAGATTCGTTTTCAGGTATATTAATATCATCCACTGGTGTTATACTATCGGAGCTGAGTGTATCAGATTCGTCTTCAGGTATATCAATATCATCCACTGGTGTTATATAATCGGAGCTGAGTGTATCAGATTCGTCTTCAGGTATATCAATATCATCCACTGGTGTTACATCAGTTCCATCATCCGAAACGTCGATCCACCATTCTACCCACCAGTCACCTGAATCGTAGCAGGTGCAGGAGATACCGGCGGTTTTAAGAGCCTCCTTGTTCCGGTTCCAAACCTCCCAAAACTCTGGAGTAGCGGGGGCAGTGCGGAGGTCGCGGGAACCGCGGCGAGTTTTCCGAAATATTGATGGACCCCAATTGAGTCGTATACCTTCCAGCTCGGCAGGCTGATCAATGTGGACAATATCCGGTATATGTATATAAGCATCACTCATTTTCTTCCCCTCCTGTTACTTTAACAGTAGGCATTCGCACGGGTTGTGTATCGAAAGTTTGAACAGTGTCAGCGGCATTACGGATCTGGATAAGTTGTGATGCGATACTAACAGCAATTTCCGGCACAGTTTTCGAGTTAATATCCAGCCCAATGGGGGCATAAACCCGTTGGAGTCTCTCCGTAGAAATCCCAGCCTCCATTAGATCATCGAATATCAGTTTAATCTTGCGACGACTCCCTATCAATCCAATGTAACCGGCATCCGATTCAACAACACTGTGTAACGCCGATTCATCGTGCTGGTGTCCACGGGTAACGATCACAATGTATGTCAGCGGTGTAATCGGATAGTTTCGGAGTTCGGTCGCGATATCACCGATGATAACCTCGTCTGCCTCTGGTAACCGCTCGGTGGAAGCGAAGTCGGCGCGATCGTCAACAATAGCGATGTCAAAATCCAACCAACTACCGAGATGACAGAGTGCCTGTCCAACGTGCCCCGCCCCTGCAATGAGTAGCGTCGGGCGCGGTTGTAATGGCTCTAAAAAGACCGATGCTGTCTCGTTCTCGCTAAACAAGCCTGCGCGGTTCTTTTTAAGTATCTCAGGAGTCTGCTCCTCCACTGCCGCTTCCAAAGCTGAATCGCCCAATGTGCCGATGCGTTCACCTGTGGTAGCGAAGATCATCTTCATACCGACATCAATACCCTGCTTAGCACTCGTTACAACCGTTGCACAGACGAGCGGTGTTTTCTCGCTGTTCAGTGCTTGAAGTCGCTCAAACATTTCCGCTTCGGCGCGCGTTTTGGGCAGATCAATGAAGATTTTCATATTCCCGCCGCAGATGAGTCCATCGTCCCAACCATAATCGCTATCCAATTGAAACTCAAGCAGCCGCGGCATACCGTCCTGCATCAATCCTATCGCCTGTCGACGCGCTTCCGCCTCAACACACCCACCACCGAGTGTGCCAATGTTCCGCAAATCGGGGAGAATCAAAAGTTTCGAGCCGGGCTTTTGTGGCGTTGAACCTTTCGTCTCCACAACAGTGCAATAGGCACCGACCTGAGCGGATTCAATTAGTTCTGGGATTTTTTGGTATATTTCTCTCATGTTTTAGTGGTTGTCAGTCATCAGTTATCAGTCGTCAGAAAAATAGCCAGTAGCAATCAGTAAGTATCACGAACACAATTCGTGCCTACAGTAAGCGGAAATTCGTAAAAGATTACCGATTTTAAATACTTAAACTTCACACAGTTTGCCCGATAAATCGGGAATGCCCGTTATTCTATCGAAACTCCTATAGGGATTGGTCTTCGGCACTCTGCACGACCAATTGTCGAAATTGCTGGCGTTGTTGTTCAGTCAACTCAAGTGGGACAATAGAAGCAACGCCATCATATCCGACTTGCGCCGGAACGTTCAGGTAAACCGACATCTCACCCGCTGATATGTGGGTACCAACACTCATCACTCGTCTTTTATCAAGGGCAATGGCTGAAACAACCTGCAAGATATAACTCACCAATGCCCATTGGTCACTGGTGGTATATGGGGAACGCTGCGCAACAGCTTCACAGAGACTTTCGATGTCAGTTTCAGACATCAGTTGTAGGAGCGGGATACCGTTTACTCGACAGTATTGCGGGAGGGGGTATGTCTCTTGGTCGCTCCCGATTGCCAGAGCCATCACATCCTGAACTGAGACCTCAACACGTTTCGCAATTTCAGCGGTTAAGTGCGCCGTAGCAGCCCCGTTTCCGAGACCAATAATTTGTCCGCCGCCGAGTGTCTGATGAATCCACGAAGCGATGTAATTGGTGGGCGACATCGCCACCAGGATCTTGGCATCTAATGCGTGTTGCTGAATTCCAGTTACAAATCGTCGTGTAAGGGCAATACTTGTTGTCTTCGCGGCTTGAGGAGAACGGAAACCAGATTGCCCCATTGGAGGCATCAGCACAATCACATCCGCGCCAGACAGGCTCTCTAACGAATCGGAAAAGTAAATCGCAGCATCACTGCCACTTAACGCGTTTGCTTCCACCAGATCTCGGAGGGTTTCCGGTGTGCCCTCCTTTAGAGAAACGAACCTGTTCTTTTTCGATGTCGCATCCGACACAAATACGATTTCACGCACCGACTCTAATTGACTTAAGCCCCAGGCAGTCGAGACGGCTAACTGACTGTTGCCCAATAAAGCTATTTTCATTTTTTTTAATTTTTTCTTGCAGTTGTTCAGGTAGCGTTTGCAAAAAACCTCCTTTTCAGAATCCAAGCCTCACGGTGTTCGGCTTTCGGCTCTTTCGCCAGAGATTGTAAGCCCAAGCATCACGCTGGGAAATCGGATATACGGAGAGGAACGACTTTTTCACACAACCTGCCTCACCGAACCGCAAGGAACATTAAAATTACACCAAAAGGGTTTCAACGATTGCCTGAAACTGCTCCTCAATGTATTGACGGTGGTTGTCCATTTCTGAACCTGCTACCAGTTTAGTAGATAGCAAGTCATCGTAACGTTCAACGTACTCAAGCAAAGTATCAACCTCTTTTTCATAGCAGATCGCCGAAGCAAGGACCTTCTCTTTTAAGAAGAGCGGGAGTTCGGCTTCCGTAATCTGGGTTAATTCCCATCGCCAGACCTTCTCGGAGATATAGGTGACAAACTGATCAAGCAGATCCCCCTCATAATCGTCGTCTTGAAGTGCTTTAACCTCTTGGATAAGTCCCAAAACGTGATTGAAGAGTTCATCTGGAAACTGCTGCCGTAATCCCATAAGCAACCTACCGGTTGTCGACACCGGAAGCTGATTTTGTAGGAGGAACACCCGCAAATTTGGATAATCTTCAACACTCTTACTATCACCAAGCCACGTTTCACCTATTGGAGGCAAATCACTTACATCAAAACTGAGCACTTGCTGCTTGCGGATCTCTTCAAGACTCGTCGCGCGCGGATCAAGTCCAGCGTCTGCTAAGGTGACGATAACCTCCTCTTGGCGGTAGGGTCTCAGGAAAGTCATGAGCTCCTCAACTTTTTGCTGTTCCGCCTCAACCGCTTCAGCGTTTGCTGGATCGCCATTCTGCGGTCGCCCACGTTTCCGCTTTTTCCCTTTTTGAGGTGCATTCGTGAGCCTATTTGCCCGCTTCACCAAAGTGCCGTGATAACCCAGCAATTCTTCGTGGAGCATCGCAAGTAGGGCATCGCCATGAATAGCAAGCATCGAAGCTGTGGTGATATTCGACAACTCATGCCCGGTCTTCGAGATAATCGCCCGATTTAGGTTGCGTTCTATCGACTTGCGGTCCTTTTCAGCTTGGATAATCAGTGTGCTTCCTAACATGAGGTTGATTAACCTCTTCGTCTGGTCTGGTACACTGAGATTAATATCACAAGTAGGTTGAACATTGGCGAGAAGTCGTTCACGGAGTTTACCATCAAGCACTAATGTCCACAAAGTTGCGTAATGTTGTTGCTGATCCACCGTTGGCGGGATATTTTCCAACCACTGCTTTATAGTCGGTAAATACAACTTTACATGATCAAGTAACTGTTCAAAAGCGTCATCAGGGATCTCAAAACCGGGAAAAGCGGTCGTGCCGCGTTGCTGTGCCTGCTGCCCCCGTCGCTGCGTTTGCACAGTTTTGGCTGCTAAGAGGAGATCAACTAACGGTTGAATTACATTTTCAAAATCCTGCTTGTGCTGACTTGCGAAGTTCGCGAGTTCCAGTAATTCCAGCCAGATGGTTGTCAACCGTTCGACTTGGGTAGCATGTAAAGTCGAGCGAAGCGTGATACCTGCCATCTTTTCACGTACCGCCCCGCGCGTCCACTTCGGCAAGTAAATTTCGTCTAAGCGTTCGTTATTCTCAAAAGTTGAGAGCTCCACCTGCTTAACAAGCGCGGTTTCAATGAAATCCTGTTCAAACACCAGGTCATGAAACAACCCTGCTGCTCGATCAAGCACCTGATTCGCCAATTTGTAAGAGGATTGAATGAGGTGATTCAGCGTTAACTGCTGATTATCTTGTAGCTGCCAAAACTCTATCATGGGGTCAATATTTTCCGCAAGTGCGTCAGTTCTCGGCACTGCGACTTCCCCATCAAAATGTTCAGTGAGATATTCCGCATAGAATTCGACAAAAGCGATCATCGTATTCCGCAGTTCACGGATCACCAGATCATCCCACACCTTATTATGGACGCGCTGTCCAGGTCCAAGCACAAGTGCTTTCAAGCGGGTTTCCACACGCTGTTGAAATTGCGCCATGAGTTGGTAGGCGTGCTGATTGGCTTTCACTGTGTACGCTTCGATTTTCTTTGAACTCTCGCTAATTGCGGTCTCAATTTCTTCAGCAGGTGCGTCAAACGCGATAGGTACGAACTGAAGCGTCTCCGGTTCAAGAGGATCGTAAACGGCTGCTGTAGCCAGCACCTGAACGGGATCAAGGTCTTTAACTGCCTCCGGTGTCTCTCCATCTTCATCAGCCAAAACATCAGACATCCGAGTATGAAGCGTTAAACTGTATCCCAAATCAATTAGGTCAGGGTACTGCTTAATATGGGTTCTGAGAACTACAAGGAGTAAATTATAGTTCTCGGTTAGGATTTGATCAAAAAGAGCATCTTCATTGAGATGGACGCGATGAATGTGGGTTTGCTCTGGAACGATAACATCAGCGCGGGATATCCCGTCACTCCCAACGTCATCAACCTTTGTGAGCACATAACCACCAGTTTTGATGGTGCTGGGTATTGTTAGCCGTGCTTTCAAAACTTCTTGCGTGAGTTCAGAAAGTGTCAGGGTTTTCCCAAGGTTTTGAATGGCGATTTCGGAAACAACACCATCGGCGAAATCTGTAATCTGGCGTGCATTCCGTTCCAATTCCTGTATGCTTCTATGGACCCTGTCATAGTCGTTGCTTGTCTCAGCTGTGACTTTTGCTTCGTCGATCCAAGAAACCCATGCCCCCGGACGGGGTCGCATCTTTACTGTAAGTTCGCCATCTTCTGAGTCGAAACCGGGTAGAATGTCGCCCTCTGAACTCTGCTTCGGTGTCCAAACAATCAGATGTTTATCCGATTTTACACCGAGCCCTAAGCCAAAGGTATCTCCCCAACTCATCCGCCCCTCAATACTGGATTTGATTTTATCAGTCAACGCGAAAAGCGTTTCTGAACGAAAATTAAGCGATAATCCTTGCATTGGGTCGATTCGATTTTGTGCCTTTCAAGTGAATTTAGGCAAATAAATTTGTGAATGATCGGTGAAAACATAGCGGTTCTATTTTAACGTTTAACGAAAACCGCCATGCCCGGTCGGTGAAATAAATTCGTAGGTTGACAGCATCTGAAACAGAAAATGTGTCCCATTTTCGTATAGGGCACCCCTTAAAGTCGTGGTGGTTCTGAAAGTTCGGTGATATGGACATAACCCCAACTTTAACTGGAGGTACCCTCTATAGTTTCGTGTGCTTTGCTTACATCAACCCAAATTATAACTAAAAAATTTATATTTCTGCTCCTGCGTTATCGGTTGAGTTCATGTGCCAACGGCACATCAGATTTCACGAAGCCTCGAGGACTTCGAGTCCCCATGCATCCCAACCTTGGGACTGTTTTCGCGCGAACAATTCGATTTTACATTGCTCTGGAAACATTTTCTCAATTCGTTCACGCACAGCATCCGGTTTTTCAGAATGGCGAGTCCGTTTAACTTGAACGAGCTGCCTCATGTTTCTGGCACCTCGCGGTTGCGGGATTCTGCCACGTCTAAAAACGAGGCATAATTCACACTGGCTCACCGTATAGAAACCAGGATTTGGACGTTGCTTATCCCAGACGAAGGCAACGGTTGCCCACCGAAACCCCCATGCTTTGCCAAGCTGAATCGCCTGATCGAGATGCGGAGAGGAACTCCACATAAAAAGCAGACAATTCTCTTTGCTGATCGAAGCCACATCCCACGTTTTCATCTCCGATACAGGGACAGTCGGATAATGTCGAATTGCGCCGCCACTGTCTTTGCCGCCACTCCCTGTGTGCTGGAGCTGCCCCTTATAGTCCCACGGCGGATCCGCGTATATAATATCATACTTCTTATTCGGGAAGGGAGCGTATGATGCCATCAATTTCTTTGACCGGTCCACTTACTTCGCTTCGATACTAAGTCCATCTTGTCGGATGTCGTTGTTAGCAACAAGCATATCCCGATCAAAGATGAAGTCACTACGGGAACTTCCCAGGCTTTCTCCCTCTTGTTGACGTTCACGGAAGTATTGCGGGAGTGTTAAGCCTGTCATGCGGATGGCATCTTCCGGGCAAGCCTCTACACAATACCCACAAAAGATACAACGCAGCATGTTGATTTCAAAAACATCGGGGTATTTTTCGCGCTGATAACCTTCCTTGGTTTGCCAACCTTCCGGTGCCGGTGCCGCCTGAATCGTGATACAATCAGCAGGGCAAGCAGTTGCGCATAAAAAACAGGCTACGCATTTAATCTCATCTTTTTCTGTTGTCGTCAGTTTGTGGATGCCACGATACCGATCGTTTCGTTCATCCACACTCCTCGGATCTTCCGGGTATTGATACGTCAATTTCTTTTTCGGGATATGCTTCAATGTGGTAAACATCCCCTTAATCAAAGCGGGGATATAGAGTCTATCCCAAAAAGACATTTCTTCGTTAACTTTCATTTTTTAATTATGGCCTCCTTGGCTAAAGAAACGCCCAAGCAAAAACCCCTCCATTTCGTTTCGGGCAGGTTTCCAGTGAATTTGAACGGTCTCCGTAACTTGCACGTCTATGTTTTTGACACTTGCAGTGCGTCATCAGTTGCCGACAGCACAGTGAAAGGAGCGTCCAAACAATAATTATGACTTACGCAATTTTCTGATAACTACGGACATCCCACACACCGCTGGCGAGGTTTCAAACCTCGCCAGCAAGGAAGCTGCGTAAGTCCTGAATAGTTATGAGTTAAGGTTCGCTACCGTGTAATTGGGTGCCTCCTCGGTAATATCAATATCGTGGGGATGGCTTTCGCGGTAACCGCTGCTCGACATCCGTACAAATTGGGTATCCCGCCTTAATGCCTCAATATCAGAAGCACCGCAATACCCCATCGCAGAACGAATCCCACCGACTAATTGATAGACAAAATTGCTGAGCTTCCCCTTGTGTGGAACACGTCCCTCAATTCCACGCGGCACAAGTTTAGACACATCTTCGCTACCATCGTCTGAGAGTTGAGCACTTCGCTTCCGTAACGCGCCTAACGAACCCATACCGCGGTGAATCTTATACGTTCTTCCTTGATAGATGACAGTGTCTCCAGGGCTTTCGTCAGTTCCAGCGAGTAAACTGCCGATCATCACAGAGCTGGCACCAGCCCCAATAGCTTTCGCGATGTCCCCAGAATAGCGGATACCACCATCGGCGATAATTGGGACACCTGCTTTATCCGCTTCCTGTGCACAATCATAAATCGCTGTGATCTGCGGAATACTGACCCCTGCCACAACACGCGTTGTGCAAATGGAGCCCGGGCCAACACCAACCTTCACTGCATCGGCCCCCGCATCAATAAGGCTTCGTGTCCCTTCAGGTGTAACAACATTCCCAGCGACGAGTTCAACATCTGGGAAATGCGATTTGATATATTCTGTCGAGCGGATTACGTTTTTGGAGTGACCGTGTGCTGTATCTAATACAAGCACATCCACGTCAGCCTCCACTAATCTGTCAACATTTTCCAATGGAGTTGAGGGCAGAACAGCGGCACCAACACGTAAACGTCCAGCACTGTCCTTACACGCTTGTGGAAACATCTGCACTTTGTCAATATCCTTGATAGTAATCAACCCACAGAGTCGGAAATCTTCATCCACAATCGGTAGTTTTTCTTTTCGAGATTTGTGGAGTATCTCTTTCGCTTTATCGAGTGTAATTCCTTCTGCAGCAGTAATCAGTCCCTCTTTTGGTGTCATCCGTTCGGTTACAGGAAGATCAAGATTATCTTCATACTTGAGATCGCGATTGGTAATTAAACCGACGAGATATCCATCCGTGGTAACGATAGGTACGCCCCCGATATGGTAGCGCGCTGTCACCGCTAACGCGTCTCGGATTGTCTTATCTTTCGTCAGCGTAATTGGATCGGTAATCATACCGCTTTCCGACCGTTTGACCCGATCAACCTCAGATACCTGTTCGTCAATCGTACAATTGTAGTGAATTATTCCGATGCCTCCCTCGCGCGCGATCGCAATAGCAAGCGTAGATTCGGTGACAGTATCCATAGGAGCACTGCAGATAGGAATGTTCAGCCGCAGATTACGTGTCAGCTGTGTACTCGTATCCACTTGATCCGGTAGCACATCCGATTCAGCCGGAATCAGCAAAACATCGTCAAAAGTTAACCCTTCTTTTGCGAATTTCGGCGGGAAGACATCGGAAATTTTGGTCTCCATCGGGATCATCTCCTTAAACTTCTCTTGATTCATTTTCTGCCTCTGTTCCGCGCCTTGTGTTTTGCCGACCCTTTGGAATGTATGTTAAAAACCGATGACGCGTAACCCCTATTCTGTTTAATTATACAGGAAAACGAAAATTATAGCAACCAGTTTTTTCTCTTAAAAATCGGTATCTGTGATATAATGCCTTCAACGTTAAACTTGCAATTGTTAGCCGGGGTGTTGCTGCAGATGTTAGGATACCTCACAGGATAAAAGGAGTTGTAAAAAAATGGATAACCTAAACGTTGGAATCGTCGGGCTTGGTTGGGTAGCCGGTGCGCATATTGAAGCCTTCAAAGCCGTTACAGGTTCAGATGTCACCGCTATCTGCTCACGCCGAGAACACGATGAATCTGTATTGGCGGAGACTTATGGGACCCCTCTCAAAGCCTATACCGATTTTGATAAGATGCTTGCCGATCCGGACGTACATATCATTGATATTTGTACGCCACACCCTTTTCATGCTGAACAAGCCATCGCCGCTGCAGAAGCGGGAAAACATCTCATCATAGAAAAACCGATCTGTCTTACTTATGAAGACGCAAAAGCCATCCGTGATGCCGTCAAAAGCACAGGTGTCAACGTCTGTGTCTGCTTTGAGTGCCGATATAGCGCGCATTTCACGATGATCCGTTCCGTCATTGACAATGGATTGCTCGGTGAACTCCACTACGCTGAAGTTGACTACTACCACGGTATCGGCCCCTGGTACGGGCAATACGAATGGAACATCAAAAAGGACTTCGGCGGTAGCACCCTACTCACCGCTGGCTGTCATGCACTCGATGCGCTCCTCTTCTTTATGGATGGAAACGTCGAAGAGGTGACGGGCTATCACACACAATCCACAGGTGCCGATTTTCAACCTTATGAGTATAAAACAACGAGCGTGAGCCTCCTTAAGTTTGAAGGCGGCGGAAAGATTGGGAAAGTCACCTCCTGTGTTGATTGCTTACAACCCTACTACTTCCACATCCACCTTGTCGGCAGTGAAGGGAGCCTGCTTGACAACCGTATCTATTCCGCGAAACTTAAAGGTATGGACAAAAGCAGATGGAGCGAACTTCAGACATCACTCATTGATTCTGGTGATGTCAGCGACCATCCGTATGAACCGCAATTCCAAGCATTCATAGATAGCGTCAGGCAAAACGAACCGATGCCGCTGACCGATTTTGACACAGCATTTGAAACGCATCGCGTAGTTTTTGCCGCCGATATGTCGGCAGAGGCAGGTGGCAGAACAGTTAAACTGTCCGAACTCGCTTAAATCACCACCGCATCGCTGCCTCGCGATAGAGTTGAATCTGTTCCATATTGCGAGGCACCGCTATCTGGATAGACTTGCGCTTCCGATTCACATCCGTGAGTACAATCGGTGCGCGAAGCATATTGGTCATCGTAACAATGCCGGAGTGATAAAAAACCCATAAGCGTTGTTCTGTATAAGGGTTGAGAACGTATTCGGAAGTATGCTCAGACGGGTGCGCTCCGACATCGACAAAAAGATCGTGATTTGGGTACGCAAGTTCAACGCTCGCATCGTGCCCTTGTAAAAGCAACTGCTCAGGCGGTGGTTTGGGTGAATATCCACTCAGTTTACACTTCCGAATGCGGATAGGTGCGCTCGATTTGTTAATCAGGTGTAACGACACAACGATAGCGAGGCGGTGGTTATCATCGCGGTTGATAAACCACGTATCCTCCGGGATAACCTCTACGGTCAGCCCCGGAATCTGTCTTTTTCTGTTATAGACGATCGCTAATGCAACAAAACTAACCACGCCAAATATCACCCAATTTCCGGTCGGAGTGGCTAAGAATTGAAGGATTTGTTTTAATGCTTGTTGTAGCACGCAAACTCCTTGGCGAGAGTTTCTTCTGAAATCACGCCGTGCCGTCGGATGATAGGCGGTGAGACAGAAATATCATAAACCGTTGAAGGGACAGGTCCCGGCGTTTTACCACCATCAACGATCACATCAATTCGTGATGCAAGCTCTTCCCCAATCTCTTGGATAGAGGTAGCTGGCGGTTCTCCAGAGACATTCGCACTTGTTATCGCCATCGGGCCGCCAAAGGCTCGGAGGATTTGCAAAAGCAGCGGATTGTCTGGAATCCGCACCCCGACAGTGTTACCACCGGCTGTCAACACTGGTAATAAATCTTTGCTTTCAACGACGATCGTCAAACCGCCAGGCCAAAATCGATCTGTGAGATGGAAGAAAAACCCGGGTAAGTTCTGAGCAACGCTATGGATATCCTCAACCGAACTGAGGATAAGCGGAATCGGTTTCCCGTCCGGTCGTCCCTTGAATGTGTAGAGTTTTTGCACGGCACTCGCATTAAAGGGGTCGGCACCTAACCCATAGACTGTGTCGGTAGGAATAGCGACAATACCCCCTGATTTCAGGCATTGGACAGCTTCAACACACATGTCTATTTCCAAAATCTGTCTCCTCTGTTAGACATCGACAATAGAACCGTTCGCTGCGGCGTTGAGAGAAAGTCCATCTCGGAGCCCTTGCTGATATTTTTGGTAAGCAATCCCCGCGATCATCGCGCCGTTATCCGTACATAAACTCATCGGTGGGTAGTAGACTTCGGCACCGATCTCCGTAGCGGCAGTTTTCAGTGAAACACGAAGTTCGCTATTCGCAGCAACTCCGCCAGTGAGTGTTATTGCCTTAGCACTGGTAGCTTTGGCTGCATGGAGCGATTTGTAAACAAGTACATCAACAACAGCAGCTTGAAAACTCGCGGCAACGTCTTCAACAGTTACCATATCAGGATTTGTGTCCTTGGCATTCCCGTTTTCACCTTCCACAAGTATGCCTGCGCGCCGCGCCTTCTCCACAAAATAACGTACTGAGGTTTTGATGCCGCTAAAACTGAATTGATAGTCCCCACTGTTTCGCATCGGTCTGGGAAATTTTATCGCCGACGGGTTGCCTTTCTGCGCAAGATCGTCAATGATTTTACCGCCGGGGAAACCGAGTCCGAGATATTTCGCGACCTTATCATAGACCTCACCGGCGGCATCGTCTTGTGTGCCACCCAATACCTTGTATTGCCACCCTTCGTGAACTTCAACGAGTTGTGTATGCCCTCCAGAAACCGTGAGGCAGATATGCGGAAATGTTAGGGTATCATGCACCATATAGTTGGCGTAGATATGCCCTTCAATATGGTTGATACCGAGCAACGGAAGGTTGTGGCAATAGGCAAGACTTTTTGCCGCCGCGACACCGACGAGCAACGCACCGATTAATCCCGGACGATTCGTTACCGCTATCGCTCCCAAATCCTTAAATGCAACATCCGCTTCTGCCAACGCTCTACTCACGATATAGTTGATCGCTTCGATATGTTTACGGGATGCGAGTTCCGGGACAACGCCGCCATATTCTTGGTGCGCTTCGACCTGTGAAGCCACAACATTAGAAAGCACTTCTCTGCCGTCAGCAACAACTGCAGCAGCGGTTTCATCACATGAGGTGTCAATGCCGAGTATTTTCATATTTTTAATTATGGACTTTCGCGCTGTTCCCCACTTCATTTCGGGCAGGTGTTTGGTTCGATTAACTATTCCTGTTGCTTGAGTTTGCCCCAGAGAGTTGTCATTTTTTCCGCGCTTGGTGAAACAGAGAAGAACGGCTCTGGCACCCACGCAGGCGATATATTCGTTGACAGATGTGTCGTGAGTCTGATGGATTCTGCGCGTTTTTCACCCGCGGCATCAACGACATAGAGAAAAGTCCGGTGCTGGACTTCCAAGTTATCCGAAACATAAGCGATCCATTTCCCATCTGGCGACCATGCTGGATCGTACTTCATGAATACACGCCCTGCAGGAAGGCGGCCTCCAAGCGTCACACGATGGAGTTTCCCACTCTCTACATCTATAGTAACAATTTTTGGTCCTATCCCAAGCTCCCAACTGGAAAACGCAACCTTCTTGCTATCAGGAGACCATGCCGCACTGCCTCCCTTCCCCCCAGCTTTTGCCAACTGTCTCGGCTTTCTGCCATCAGCGAATACAATATAGAGGTAAACACGATTATCAGGTTGAAGTCTATTGTATACGATCCATTTGCCATCCGGAGACCAAGCGGGACCCCAATCGTCCCCACCCTTGGTCAATTGATTGACCTTTTCGCCGTTTATATCCATCTTGTAGACCCGATACTTTCCACTTCGATCAGAGATAAAAGCGATTTCCGTCCCATCTGGTGACCATGTCGGGGTCGTGTCGTTGGCAGGGTGGTCGGTGAGCTGCCAGCGTTGTTGGGTTCGCATATCCATAACATAAATATCAAAGAAGACGGCATTTTCATTGGAGGCATAAGCTAAGTAGCGTCCATTCGGAGACCATCTCGCGTGAATCTCATCTGCAGGTTGATCAAGAAGCACTTGCAGATTGCCACCATGTCTATCTATCATATAAATATCATAGTTGCCGTTCCTGTTAGTAGAGAAGGAAATGTACTCGGAACCTATATCTTGTGCTACGACATTTATTGTCAGTAGAACACTGCTCAATAACATCAGCACCACTAAGACTGTAGACATACATTCATTTCTCATCAGCAAGTCCCTCGCTCTCTTGTGTTGTGAGACAATCTATTAATTTCCTTTAGTGAACTGCTTCCCCGGCAACTGTTGAACGACTCCTTTAAGCTCCAGCATTAAAAGGACACTTGAAACCTGACTAATCGGTAGTTGTGTCGTCCGAACGATAGTATCAATATGTGAGGATGGCACTTCGATAGCATCAAAAATAGTCTTTTCATCTGGGGTTAAATCCGGTGGAGGAGGCGTAGGAACGGGTTGCTGCGCTTCAAGGGAAGGTTGCGGAGATACAGGTTCCGCAGTACTCTTGTCAACAGATGCCTCTTGCGTAGGTTCCGTCTCCATATCCGGCACGGGGGATGCCTCAGACTGTACCTGACTTAATACATACGGCGGGAGTTCGTTGAGCAGATCGTCCACGGTGTTGATAAGCTTCGCGCCGTTATTAATCAATTTGTGCGTGCCCGTTGAGAGTTCTGAAAAGATTTCCCCGGGTACAGCAAAGACTTCTCTGCCCTGTTCACCTGCGAGGCGTGCGGTAATCAATGCACCACTACGGTTTGATGCTTCTACGACAACAGTTCCAAGCGTCAAACCACTAATGATGCGGTTACGACGTGGAAAATTCCTCGGTTTCGGTTTGGCACCCATGGGGAATTCAGAAATCAACGCTCCGGATTCTGTAATTTTCTCAGCAAGTTCCTTATTCGTTGCAGGATAGATAAGGCTCAACCCGTTTCCCATCACAGCGATTGTTCTACCCCCCGCTTCAAACGCGCCGCGATGCGCTGAGGTATCAATACCTTTGGCAAATCCACTAACCACTGTTAAGCCGCGCTGCGCGAGCTGGTAACTCAAGCGGTAACTCACCTTTCGCCCATAGTCCTTTGCATTTCGGGAACCGACGAAAGAAATACTAAGTGCGTCTTCTGGCACCAGTTCCCCTTTGACATACAACACAAGTGGTGGAGTATCAATCTGCTTCAAGTGGGATGGATAGGCAGCATCATAGAGCGTTATAACTTGACAACCGTATTTGTGTATCAACTCAAGTTCACGTTCTATAGGATACAAAACGGGTTTGTGAGTTAAGAGATCACATACCGTCGGTGAAAGCTGATCGTTCTTTTTCAGTTCGTCCGGTGTCGCCTGCAGTGCCCCTTCCGCGCTACCAAAAACGTCGCGCAAGATCTGAACGGTTTTTAGTCCGACACCTTGAATTAGATTTAAATGAATTAGACTAATCGTCTCGTTAGACAGCATCTTTAATAGTTGTCAGTTATCAGTCGTCAGTTGTCAGAGTCGTCAGTCATCAGTTACAAAAGTCCTCATAACTGATAACTGATAACCATTCCTCCGATAACTGACAACGACTCTGCTACTGTTCCGTTGTTCCAGCTTCCATCGGATCTGGTGGGAGCGCGTAATAGAGTTCAATCTCTTGAATCTTCTTATATTCTTGTGCACTGGGTGCCCCAGTTTCACCACGGGTTGAGCGTTTCTGCCCGCCGACCCGACGCGAATCCCAACGGCGCGGAACCTTGAGGCGAAACTTCGTTGTCACAATCGGTTTATTCAAGGTAAACGTGTAAACTGGACGCATATTGTCGCGTACCTCTTTGACCGTGACCCACTCGCCATCTTCATTACCGTACTGAACCGCGAAGAACTCCAATTGACCCGGTTCAGCTTTCACCACGACCTGTTGAATCGTCTGAGGCTGCCGCCATTTGAGAACAGCTTCGGTATAGTTATCTGATTCCCGTTGTGATGCCTCATCCTTCTCATCTTCGAGAATAGGACCGGTTTCTCCTCGGGTGTGGATGTTGTCGTCATGGAACTTGGTATCCTCGCTTGTAGCGTCAAGTGCGATGTTTTTGCTCCGGTTAATCGCAGGGTTTGACGCGAGAATACAGCCAGACATTCCAACCACCACACAGAGGATTATTGCGAATAATCCAAAACGCATATATTACCTCCTTGTTGCTTAGAACGGTGCTGATGCCGTTCACTATAATATGCATAGGACTTACGCACTTCCCTGGTAGGTGCGGTTTCCGACGCGCCCTGCCCGGACTGCATCTCTGCTGCCAAACTTACGCACTTCCCTGGTAGGTGCGGTTTGCAACCGCACCGGTACTATAATGGTAAGTGTTTGTACTGTCCAAAGATAGGCATTGCGGTTCAATTTTGCGTAAATCCTGATAAAGTTAAAGCGATGTTGCAAACCAGCCACCTTGGGTGGTGTTTTCCTCCATGTTACTCCAATTGGAGTAAATCATCAAGTTCTTTTTCACGCTTATCAGTAGCCTGTTCCTCTTCCACCTGCTCAGCGGTCTTATAGCCGTAGAGTTCAATTTCTCGGATCTTAGCAGCTGCGCGACGGTTAGCATCCCATCCACGGAATCCGCCTGATCTTGCGCGTCGCTGCCGATTCAGAAGCGCGTCATCTTTAGTGCCTAAAACACGCAACCGAATTCGATCTGTCGGGAACGGAACCAATAGCGAAACCTTAATCGGATGCTCTTTGACGCTCTTCACATCTTTAATAAGCTGCCAGTCTTCATTCGCTGTGATGCTGCCCTTATCGGCGTAAACATCAAACTGCGACAAATTATCCGAGTGTATCACAATGCGCCGGATAACCTTTTTTTCCGGCAACGTAATTACAACTTGCGATGCGGCGTTCGCTCCCATAAACCCTTCCATACCCGTGGGGAAAGTCGTTTCACCCATAGTGTTTAACTTACCATCAATTGCTTGTGGAACTGTTGACTGCACACCTTCCATAAGGGCATAATTTTCGCTCCACTCCTGTTCTGAAAAGAGTGCGCTGCATCCTGTGAGAACAACGGAAACCAAGCCAAACAGTGCAAAGAGGACAGTGAATCGATAAATCATCTTTTTACTCCTTTGATACCGCACGCAGGCAGAAGCCTTCGTGCGACAAATCTTCTGTTCACTCATATTACGACACAATTTTCCAAGTGGCACCTTCACGGGTGTCCTGAATTTCAATGTTGAGTTCTTTAAGCTTGTCTCGAATCTTGTCGGATGTGTCCCAATCTTTACGGCTTCGAGCATCCTGCCTTATTTCCAAAAGGAGATCGACGAGTTGGTCGCGTTGCTCCACATTACTACCATCTTGGGCATCGAAATTGTAAATCCCGAGCACTTCACAGGTTTCGGTCAATACCTGATACGCTTGCGCGAGCGCGGGGGCATCTGCTTGATTGGAGGCACTGAGCGATCTGTTGACTTCACTGACGAGGGTGAAAATAGCACCGAGTCCCTGGGCGGTGTTGAAGTCCGTATCCATCGCAGCCGTAAACTGCGATTTCATCGCCTGGACCGCGTCCTGAAGGGATGAAGTCCCATTTCCATTCGATTCAAATTGCCCATCGTATTTTTTTAGAGCGTCCAAACAATTGTTCAAACGCCTGAGGGCACCTTCCGATTTCATCAAACTCTCTGGATTGTAGTCAAGCGGATGTCGGTAGTGTGCTGAAATAAGAAAATGGCGAATCACTTCGGTCGGATAATTGTCAAGAGCGTCTCGGAGCAGAATAAAGTTCTGTTCCGATTTGCCCATCCGTTTGCCATCAATCTTTAGAAAAGCGACGTGTATCCAGTAACGTGCGAAGGTGCATCCGGTGGCTAATTCACTCTGTGCGATCTCATTTTCATGGTGTGGGAATTGCAAGTCTTCGCCACCCGCGTGAATATCAATCGTTTCACCGAGATGCTTCATCGCCATAGCGGAACATTCTATATGCCATCCGGGTCTGCCCCTACCCCATGGACTCTCCCAAGAAGGTTCACCCGGCTTAGCGGCCTTCCACATATCAAAATCACGCGGGTCCTCTTTCCGCTCATCAATTTCAACCCGTGCCCCCGCCAGTAAATCTTCCGGTTTCCTATGCGAAAGCTTCCCGTACTCAGGAAACTGATTCACGCGGTAATAAACACTTCCATCAATGACATAAGCCGCGCCCTTGTCAAGCAGCGTCTGAATTAAACTGATCATCTCAGGGATGTGTTCAGTCGCTTTCGGATGGACATCTGCAGGGTGGATCCCGAGACGTTGCGAGTCTTCAAAGAACGCTTCGCCGTTCTCGTATGCAAGCTGCTTTGCACTGACTCCTAACGCTGCCGCACGATTGATAATCTTATCGTCAATATCCGTCAAATTTTGAACCAGTTTGACGTTGTATCCCCTATATACCAGATAGCGTCGAATAATATCTGTCACTAAAGCGGTGCGTGCGTTGCCCATGTGAATGTAATCGTAAACAGTCGGGCCGCAACTGTAAATTGACACCTGTTCGGGGTTTAGGGGCACAAAATCTTCCAACTGTCGGCTCATTGAGTTATAGATTTTCATTCCCATTTTTCTCTATGTCAGACTCCTGTTGACACTGCCCACAAAAGATACTTATAGCCGGGAAAGGGAGGCGATCGCGTGAGCGACAATCGCGTTTCCTTCGCCGACAACGCCTAATTCTTCGGCAGTGGTCGCCTTAACGTTTACCTGCGCTATGTCAATATTAAGCGTTTCTGCAAGTTTCGCGCGCATCTCCGAAATGTACGGAGCCAATTTCGGGGACTGTGCGATAACTGTACTATCCACATTCTCAATCTGGTAGCCACACTGTCCTACTTTCGCAGCAGCATCAGCCAAGAAAATAAGACTATCCATCCCTTCATAACGATCATCTGTATCAGGAAAATGTGTTCCAATATCACCGAGTGCGGCTGCACCTAAGATTGCATCCACAATTGCGTGTGTTAGAACATCCGCATCTGAATGTCCCAATAATCCCAAATGATACATGATCTCAACGCCGCCCAAAATCAATTTCCTATCAGGGACTAATCGATGAACGTCGTACCCAATACCTATTCGCATCTTTTCTCGCACATTTCCATTACAGTAGACGCACACAGAAGGCGGAAGCAAAACTCCCTACCAAAGCGTGGCATCCGAGAGTAATACTTCAGCAATCTGTAAATCAACGGGCGTAGTTATCTTCAAATTCGCGTAACTTCCCTTGACCAATTTGACAGGAAAGCCGAGTTGTTCGACAAGAGAGGCATCATCGGTTGCAGTGAGCTGCCGCGCGTGTGCTGCTTGATGTGCCTCCTCCAAAAGAGATTTCCGAAAGACCTGTGGTGTTTGCACCGCCCAAAGCTGCTCACGTGCCGGTGTTTCAACAATGAACCTGTCCGGGTTAGCGATCTTGATTGTGTCCTTGACTGGAACAGCAGCAACAGCAGCACCACACTCATCTGCCGCAGCGAGACATGCAAAAATGACTTCATCTGTCACAAAAGGACGCACACCATCATGGACAATCACAAAATCGACATCCGCCGACAAGGCGCGTATACCGTTGTAGACAGATATCTGTCGGGTCTCCCCTCCGTCAACAAGTTTCTGCACCTTCGTAAAAGCGTAGGGCCGCAACACGGTGGCATCACACTCGCTAAAATCGGCTTGGTCAACAATGACGAAAATTGCATCTACAGCACTATTTTCCTCAAACCGCTGAATCGTATGCGCCAAAATCGGTTTTCGCGCCAATTCCAAGTACGGCTTTTTAACGGAATGCGCCATCCGGCTCCCCTTACCAGCTGCGGGAATAAGGGTGCATACCTTGCTGTTCATCAATGTCCACTTCATGTTCTTTGATTCGCGTGAAAATCATTTGCCCTGCACTCGTCCGTAACATCTGCGTAACCTCAACGTTAAGGGTACTCCCAATGTACGGCTTTCCGTCTTCAACGATGACCATTGTTCCATCGTCAAGGTAACCAACCCCTTGATTCGGTTCCTTCCCCTCTTTGAGAAGAAGTACCTGGATCGCCTCACCGGCAATGACGACAGGCCGGACAGCATTTGATAACTCGTTAATATTGAGAACCTTTACACTCTGCAATTCGGCGACTTTGTTGAGATTTAAATCGTTTGTGATGATCGTCGCGCCTCGCTGCTGAGCAAGATGAACTAACTTCGCATCGACTTCGGGCAGATGCGGCACCTCTTCCTCCGAGATTTCAACTTCAATTGCAGGATTGGTCTGAAGTGCGCGGAGGATATCAAAACCACGCCGTCCCTTATTTCTACGAAGTGGTTCCGTTGAATCAGCAATATGTTGCAACTCATTGAGAACAAACCGCGGAATGACAAGTGTGCCTTCAATAAATTTCGTCTGGCAGATTTCAAGGATTCTGCCATCAATGATAACACTTGTGTCTAAAATTTTGAAGTTACTTGCAATTTGAGTTGCGCGTGATTCGCCAGATCGAGCAGGAGCCTTTGACTGCAGAAATTGGGTTAGATCCAGCGTTGCAGAGAAATGATACCCACTCATCATACCGATGTAACCGAGGCTGAGAACAACCGCTATCTTTAGATTACCATTAGGTTGTGGAAGAAAAGATAGCACAGCGAAAGAAACTAATAAACTTATAAAGAGTCCCATTAGCGCCGTGATAATGCTACGTACATTGGGTATATGTAGGCAAAATTCTGCCCCAACAAGGAAAAGTGCCACAATAAGTCCAGCAATTACAGCGAACAACTCACCGTAGACGATATAGCAAGCTCCGACACTTGCAATAATAAAAAAAAGACGAATACCCCAAATTTTCATTTTTTCTACTCCAAGCGTAACTTGAAAAACAGTGCCATCCCCCTCACAGCTGCTGTTTTTATCCACACTTACAAAACATTACAACCACCAAAAAATCATGAATCATATTATAATAAAGCACTTAAACTGTCATATACATCACTAACACCCACAAGTTCAATATCCTCATCAATTTCCAAGCCCTTACGGTTGTATTCAGGAAAGATCACGCGTTTGAACCCCAATTTTGCGGCTTCCCGAATTCGTCTCTCAACATGTGTTACGGGCCGAATCTCACCCCCAAGTCCAACCTCTCCAATTACAGCAGTGTGCCTGTCCACAGGAATATCGCGATGGCTTGAGCATATCGCCATCAGGACACCGAGATCAATGCCGGGTTCATCAACGCGTAAGCCACCCGTAATGTTAACAAAGACATCAGCATCTCCTACATCAATCCCCACGCGTTTATTGAGGACAGCAATGAGTAAAGCAATCCGATGCCGATCCACGCCAGTTGCTGTATTACGAGGATTTCCGTGATGGGTAGGCACAACGAGTGCCTGTACCTCCATGAGCAATGGGCGGGTCCCCTCCATACTTGAAACGACGACAGAACCTGAAACTTCTTCGTCTCTGTTGCTGAGAAAAAGCTCTGATGGATTCATCACATCTACGAGACCTGTACTCTGCATCTCGAAGATACCCAGTTCATTCGTCGAACCGAATCGATTTTTAATCGCTCGGAGGATACGATAGATGTGATGCTGCTCGCCCTCAAAATAGAGGACGGTATCCACCATGTGTTCCAAGACCCGAGGACCAGCGAGCGCGCCTTCTTTTGTTACATGTCCAACCAGAAATACTGGGATATTCCGATTCTTTGCACAAATCAAGAGATGACCAGCACACTCACGAATCTGCGTAACACTTCCCGGGGCAGACGGAATATTCGATAAATAAACCGTCTGAATAGAATCTACGATGACAACCTTCGGTTCCCGCTCTTCAATATATTTTTGAATCTGCTCTAAATTGTTTTCACACAATACATAGAGCGCATCAGACACGACACCGAGCCGATTTGCTCGGAGTTTCGTCTGGCTAACAGATTCTTCACCAGAAACGTAAAGTACGTCTCCATAGTTCTGACTCAACGCGTCGCCCGCTTGAAGCAACAATGTAGACTTGCCTATTCCTGGATCACCACCAATGAGAACCACAGAGCCCGGCACGATTCCGCCGCCGAGTACCCTGTCAAACTCCAACATCTGAGTTAGATGGCGTTCTACGTCGCTCGCCGTAATTTTCGAGATAGGTTCAGGACCACGAGCGGCTTGTCCGATCCCGCGATGTTTTGATGGCGTGTCAAGGGTCTCTATCTCTTCGGCAAAACTTTGCCAACTTCTACAACTCGGACACCGTCCGAGTGTTTTTGGGGTTGTATATCCACATTCTTGACAGACAAATTTACGTTTCTCTCGTGCCATCTGCGATGTTACCCAATCACGCTGCTATTGACGTGGCTTGAAACCGAATTTTTGATTCCCAAAAGCACACTGCTAATACTACCATTCACCTGTAAAAAAACGGAATCCTGTTGTCCACCGCCGTTCACCGGTCAAATTTTCAGCACCAACAAGGAATTGTCCGTAGCGGAAAAACCGGAATGCCACTTCTGTGTTCAGTTCCGGTTCCTTACTCGTTAATCCCACTCCTTCCACGCTGATACCGAAGCGTCGGGACCACAACCACAAATCCAATCCAGCACCGACTTTAGCACGCATAACTCCAGCACGTGCGCGGAGAAAATCGGTCACATTGTGTTCATACTGAAATTCAAATCGAGCCTTCTCGTCCTGAATACCCACCCCGAACCTATACCGTGCATTGGGACGCTGGAAGAATGAAAACGCCAATTCGTTATAGAGTCGCTCTTCAAGACTTAAATAGCGGAGTTCGTAATCCCATCTGACTTGTGGTAGTTCAAAAGTCTGTAATCGTTTTTCGGTTCGTTGAGAGAGTTCTGTTACTGCGTTCATCGCTTGACCGAAATCTTGCAAGGTGCGCTGCGCATCTTCAAGCGGCTCCGATGTATTTAGGAGTTGTGCAAAGGTGCCTTCTCCTTCGTTCAGTGTGTCAAGGAGACGACTGACGTTTGCCTCCAATGAGGCGACTGCAGCTGTTGTTGTCTGTAGATTTTCTAAGATTGGCTCAATGTTGGCTTCTCCCGTTTTAATAGCCTCGCTACTTTGCGAAACGAGGGCGGAAACCTGAGCAGCTAACGTGTTGAAATCCATCCGAAAATTCTGTGCTATCTGTCGGAATTCTGATGTCGTTGCTCGGACATCAGTAAAAATAGTATTGAGTTTCGGCGAATTTTGATTGAGCAATCGCAAGACCTCACGTGTAATGTCAGACACGTGGCTGCTGACCATGAGAGAATCGCCTTCAAGCTGCGTGAGCAGGTTGTTCACCTTTACGAGCGTCTCCTGAAAACGTTTATCATTTTCTAAGGCGAGTTGTGTCAAGGTCCGCACTGTTTCCTCAGAATCAGCACTTAATTTTTCAATAGTTTTGCCAGTGATCGCAACAACTTCCCGAATTTCCTTGATGGCGAGCTGAATTGCTTCTTGATTTGCTTGAAGCACCTCATTCGCGGCACTTGTAAGTTCAATTGCTTGTGTCATACCGGCACTTGTCTGTTCAAGAAGTTCCAAGGCATTAACCGGGTCTTTTCCGACAATCGGTAGATTCGCTGGTTTTAAAAGCGGGTTCCCAATAGGTCCATTATCAAGCGCAATATAAATCTCACCGACGAACCCGTTCATAGAAATTCTGGCACCACAGTCCTCCCTTAACCATTCAAATCCGTTTCTGACTTTCGCCTTGATGTAAACATTATCAGTCTCAGGACGGAGCTCAATGGCGGTCACTTTGCCAATCTGAACGCCAGATAGATAAACACCTGCGCCGACATAAAGTCCATTGACAGATCGAAATTCAAAGGTCAATTCGTCGCCAGCAGCCGCCCACGGCCAATTCTCAGCATTTGTAAGAAGGATTGTCAAAAAGACGATCGCTATTAGAATCATTACACCGACTTTTACGGATGCGGTCCAGAAGTTCATACGATCCTATCTCCCCAAATATGTTTTCAAAATGGGATTTTCCATGTTGAGAATCTGGTCTGGTGCGCCAAATAGGATGAACTGTTGCAAAATGGGATTGTCGATGTTGATGATCTCATCTGGTCTTCCGTCTGCAATCTTTTCACCTTCATGAATCATAGCCATCCGTGTAGCCACACTGAAAGCACTGTGCATATCATGCGTTACCACGACGGAGGTGACTCGTAGCCTTTCGTGAAGGTCTCTGATAAGTTGATTGATCTCAGTGCAGGTAACCGGATCGAGTCCTGTTGTAGGTTCATCATAAAAAATAACTTCCGGTTCAAACGCGAGTGCCCGTGCCAGGCCAACTCGTTTCCGCATGCCGCCGCTTAATTCGGCTGGCCGTAAGTCTTGGACTCCCTCCAAATCAACAAGGCTCAGTTTCTCATCAACGACCTTACGCATCTCTTGCTTGCTAAGATCGGTATGTTGATCAAGCATAAAAGCAATATTTTCAGCGACAGTCATCGAGTCAAAAAGGGCGGCAGACTGAAATAGCATCCCGATCTTTCGGCGGAGGATATTCATTTTTTTCGTTTTCAGTTTTGATATTTCTGTGCCATCAAACCAGATTTCACCGGAATCGGCAGAAATCAGCCCTGTGATAATTTTGAGAAGTACACTTTTACCACACCCGCTTTGCCCCATAACTACGAGCGTCTCACCACGCGAAATCTCAAGACTCAGTCCGTTTAAAACGTTTTTGCCCCCAAAATTTTTGGTAACATTTTTAATCGAAATCATACTTTACCTTAGCGCAAGATATGAAACAAGACACATTTATTCTGACGGGTGCAATTCCTCGTTGGGCGAAACTTTGGTCAAATCCGCGCTGATTATATCAACCCCAGGATGTTAAAGAGGATATGATTTAAGACAAAATCCAGTACAAGAATAGCAACAAGCGAAATAACAGCGGAACCGGTTGTAGCAGTGCCAACACCTTCAGCACCACCTGCTGTCGAGATAGTAAACCCCTTATAGCACCCAACTGCAGCAATTGCCATCCCGAAAGAGGTTGCTTTAATTAAACTAATCAGAACACTTCCAACAAAAAGATTTTTTTGTACTTCCAAGAGAAAAAAGGAGCCATTTACATCAAACAGAGCAACAACAGCAATAAAACCGCCCGCAATGCCCGCAAATGTTGAGTAGATAGTCAGCGTCGGTAGCATCATAGAACAAGCGAGAAAACGCGGCACAACCAAATATTTGACTGGATTTGTGCCCATTACCTCAAGGGCATCAATTTGCTCGGTAACCTTCATCGTCGAAAGTTCAGCAGTAATTGATGCGCCGATACGTCCTGCAAGCACGAATGCGGTTATCATCGGGCCGAGTTCCTTCACGACTGAGACACAGACAAACCTCGCGACTGAACCTTCCACCGCATAAGGTTTGAGTTGAATGTACCCCTGAACACCGAGCACCATTCCGGTGAAAAACCCTGAGACAATAACAACAGCCAGAGAATTGAAACCGATTAACAGTAATTGCTTAATTAACAGATCAAACTGAAAGGGAGGACGGAAAATTTGAATAAGGGTTTGAAAAAAGAGCGTAAAGGCTTGCCCTATCTCGGAAAGCACATTATGCAACCGAATCTTAATCAAATCACGGAAACCACCAGAGGCTTCACTTTTAGTGGATTGCTGATCCATATTTTTGTTTAATTAGGATTTTCAAATCGCATCTGTTTTTTCGTAAAATAAAGAACGACTGTTCCAGTTGGCCCGTTACGCTGTTTTTTAATCATGAGGTTCGCCTCAACCCTATCTCCGACCTCTTCATCTTCGTAATAATCTTCACGATACAAAAAGGCAACAAGATCAGCATCCTGTTCAATTGCACCAGATTCGCGTAAATCTGAAAGTTGCGGTTGCTTATCTGGACGACGTTCAACTTCACGGCTCAACTGCGAACAAGCAATAATCGGGACATTGAGTTCCCATGCGAGCACCTTCAAGGACCGTGAGATTTCGGAGATCTCCTGTTCACGAGCATTATACCTACCCGTTCCTCTGAGCAATTGCAAATAGTCAACGATAATGAGAGCGAGCTCATTGTGTTCGCCTTTCAACCGTCGCCCTTCGGCGCGTAGTCCCTGAACGGTAAGTCCCCGATTATCGTTAATGAGGATAGGTGCTTCAGCCAACCGACTTGCGCCTTCGGTTAATGGTCTCCAATAATCTTCACTGAAATTACCGGTTCGGAGCCGCCCAAAGTCAATGTGGGCTTCCGCGGATAGCATCCGCATGACGATATCCTGTGCGGGCATCTCAAGGCTAAAGATGGCAACCGGCCGCTCCTGTTCAAGGGCAATGTTTTGCGCCATATTTAGCACCAATGTTGTTTTTCCCATACTTGGTCGCGCCGCAATGATAATAAAATTACCAGGCTGTAGCCCGGATGTCATGTGATCGAAATCCATAAAGCCGGTCGGTATCCCCAAAAAACGATCAGCTTTGTGGTAGAGTTTTTCTATGGCATCTATACTTGTTGTAATCAGTGGACGGATAGGATGAAATCCACGTTCAGATTCATTTTGTCCGATCTCAAAGACAGCTTCCTGCGATTGATTGAGAATCTCTGTAAGTTCTACAGTTTCATCTTGAGCGAGCTCGCGAATCTGGCTTCCCGCCTGAATCAACTGACGACGCGTCGCTTTCTCATGCAGAATATCGGCATAAAATTCTGTACTCTCTGTCTCGACGATAGGGGCTTGGAGCTCATACAGATAGCCAGCACCACCCGCCCGATTGATCTGATTTGTCCGTTTCAATTCATCGGCAACAAGAAGCGGATCCGCATTGCTAACGCGTTCATATACAGCGAGGATAGCTGCGTAAATAAGCTGATGGTCGGTCGTAAAAAAGGCATCAGAATTATGCCCAAGCAGAGCAACTACCGGAGGAATGACCGCCTTTTCAGTCATCATCGCGCCGAGTACTGCTTGTTCAGCTTCTTTGTCAGAGAGGGTATCAGCCGCTTGTGCCTGCATAATTATTCTTCACGTTCAACAACAACACGGAGTTCAACAACGACATCCGTATGCAACCTAACGGGCACCATAAACACACCGAGTTCACGAATCGGTTCTACGAGTTCAAAGAATCGGCGTTCCAAGTCGAAGCCCTGAGTCCGTACGACCTCAGCAATATCCATAGAGGTAACAGAACCAAAAAGCCGGTCATTTTCACCAGCACGCCGACTCAATGTGCATGTAACACCAGCCATCCGCGCAGCGAGTTCCTGTGCTTGCTCTTTATTTTTCGCTTCCTGGTGGTCAATTACTCGTTTTTCATGCTCGAGGTGGCGACGATTTCGTTCCGTTGCATGCACCGCCAGCTGCATCGGGAGGAGGTAGTTGCGTGCATAGCCATCTGCGACCTTCAAAACATCGCCCGGTGCACCGAGCCCTTCAACACTTTTCTTTAAAATCACTTCCATAATTGAAAACCTAAACTATTTTTTGTAGGGAAACCAGTTCTATTGTGCCTGAAACCCCACTTTTATCGTGTAAATGGCAACAGTGCCATATTGCGTGCGCGCTTCACTGCACGCGTCACCATTCGCTGTTGTTTCGCCGATAGTCCTGTAACTCGGCGGCTCACAATTTTACCACGTTCATTAATAAATTTTCGCAGCATATCTACATCCTTATAATCGAAAGATTCAATTTTGTTGTAGCGCTGCCTACGACGGAATGCCATATTAATTCAGTTCCTTTTTTTAGTATAGCCGTCAGTGGTCAGCAATCAGCAGCCAGCAAAGATCGCGTCGTCAACGCAGTCTCTGCTGATAGAGAACCTATGGTTAATAGACTGATGACTGATCGCCGACGGCTGATAGCCATATTTAAAATGGGATGTCGTCTTCTGTTTCAGAAGGTGCGCCGCTCGGTGCAGGTGCCGGTGCGTCTTCGTAAGAAGGGGCCTGTGTCGGTGCCGCTGCGGGTTGGGCATCAGCGTAACCGCCACCCATTTCATCGTCATCGCGCCTCCCAACAAATTGGAACCGTTGCAGGCGGACTTTAAGCCGATTCCGCTTCGTGCCATCTTCGGCTTCCCACGAATCGTATTTGAGGGAACCTTCAATCAAAATCGGTCTGCCCTTACTGAAATATTCACCTACAATCTCAGCTTGCCTACCCCATGCTTCTACGTCAACAAAACAGGCGGACTCTTTCTTTTCACCAGTCTGCTGATCCGTGTAACTTTCATTCATAGCCAACCCAAAATTCGCGACAGCTGTCCCGCTCGGCAGGAATTTTACTTCAGGGTCGCGGGTCAAATTGCCCATTAGGATGACCTTGTTGTAACTTGCCATGATTTCTCCTCTTCATCTGTAGGCTCGGACCTTTAGAGGTTGCCTACAAGCCAAAAACTCGTTTAAATTTGGATGACGCTTATTTAGGCAGATTCTGTCGCATCTTCAGCCGCTGCATCATCTGTTGTCTCTTCAGCCGCTGTATCATCACCCGATGTCGGATCTTCACTCGGTGGTGATGCTTGATCCGATGTGGGTTTCTCATCTGATGCCGATTCCTTATCCTCGCCTGTCTTGCCGGTGAGTTCCGCTTTCAACTTCTCAATATCATCCTCGTATTGGACGACCATATAGCGCAAAATGGGTTCAATGACATGCAAGGATCGATTCAGTTCAGCGACAAAACTTGTTTCGCACTCAAAAATGTAGAGCACATAATAGCCTTCACTCCGTTTCCGGATTGGATAGGCGAGTCGTTTCTTTCCCCAGGGATCAATTTTCAGGAGAGTCCCCCTGTTTTCAATGATGCCCTTTACTTGATTCGTAAGAGCCTCTGCTTCATTTTCATCGTGGTCGGGTGTGATGATAAGCAGGAGTTCGTAAGGTTTCAAATTTCGTGCCTCTCTTCGGACTAATGGCTCCACCGCGATTGCAACAAAAGCAGGGAGCAGAGATTAATTAAGTGAACCCCATCTGACGCAAGCGCGCCAAAAGCACGATTACTGGTTAGATGGAATTATGTTAAGTTAATTTTATTTAATAAATTATACCACATTTCAATCCGTATATCAACCAAAAATTACATTTTTTATCGTTTTCAGTTTTCAGTTACCGCGGTTCTCAGCAGCCAGTTTTGATAATTTAGGTTGGGCGTACCGGCTGCGCAGTTATACGGACATGCGCACTGATATGTAGCGGTAAGAAAAACGGACGTTTCGATGCGAGTACCTCTTGCCGAAGACGTGCGGCTAACGTATTGACATCTACCTGCTCGGCCGTCGCAAGTTCGTACTTCTCTAAGAGCGGAAGGAGACTTTGAAAAATAGTCGCCATATATCGGTAACCTCCCCATGTTTTGGCGGCACCGATTGGAGACTCAAGATGCATCGTTGGTGGTGGCAAACCTGCGTCAACAAAAGCGCGATAAAGACCGATTCCCATGTCAAGATGTGCCCCTGAATGTTCAAACACGTCCAAGATCCACTTAACAAGTTGGTTCATAAGAGGCGTGTCCGGATGCGAGAGTGCTGGGTAAAGCGTGTACTCCGGTTCCTGAAATGCGACGATACCACTCGGCTTCAAATGCGTTACGAGTTTAGCAAATGCTTTTCCCGGATCCGCCATATACATCAAGACAAATCGCCCGACAATAGCGTCGAATTTATCCGCAAAATCAAGCGTTCGCGCATCACCAGCAATAAATTCAACGTTCCGCATACCAACTTCGGTTGCGCGCCAACGTGCCGTTTCCAGGATGACCGGATTGACATCCACACCGACAATCTGCCCCTCTTGCCCAACGAGTTCAGCAAGCATGAGGGCAACATCACCGGCACCACTCCCGATTTCAAGCACCCGCATCCCTTTCGTTATACCGGCTCGTCTGCAAAGCCGGTGCGTTGACTCGCCATAGATCCTTGATTGCTCAATGAGACGAGTCGTTTCGTGTGACGTTCGTCCCAATGTATAGGTAGCATCGCTATTTGACGCGTGCAAGTTCTTCGCGTGATCTTTCGCCATACATCGATCCCTCTTATATCGGTAGGGAGGCATACGCTGTGATGTGCGGCGGCAACAGGAGCGGTCGTTTTGAGGTCGTGACCTCCGCTTGAATCCGATCTGCAAGTGTGTCGATATCTATCTCTTCACTTGTCGCAATGCCATACGCCTCCATGAGCGGAACGAGGCTCCGAAAACTGTTGGCGAGATACTCAAACCCGGGCCAGCCCTCAGGACCGCCCATGGGTGCCTCAAAGTGTAAGGTAGGTTCAGGCAGACCGGCATCAACGAATACCCGGTAGAGTTCCATACCCATGTTGAGATGTGCCCCTGAACGTTCAAACACTGTGAGCCCCCATTCAACCAACTGATTTATCAAAGGTGTATCCGGATGTATAACCGTCCGGTAGAGCGCGAGTTCAGTATCCTGAAAGGCGATAATTCCGCCCGGGCGAAGACGGGTGACCAGCTTTTTAAGTGCCTCTGCTGGGTCTGACATATACAGCAGGACAAGTCTACCGACGATAGCATCAAAGTCGTTTGGAAGTTCAAGCGTTCGCGCATCACCAGCGATGAATTCAACGTTTGAAAAACCGGATGCCTCTGCGCGAGTCTGTGCTGTTTTGAGAACATCAGGATTGACATCTACACCAACGACGTTTCCTTCGGTCCCCACAAATTCAGCGAGTGTGAGTGCCACATCACCCGCCCCACTACCGACATCAAGGACTTTCATGCCTTTAGCGATACCGCTTCTGAGGAAAAAACGGCGTGTTACATCGTCATAAAGCTGCGATTGTTCGATCAAGCGTTGTGTCTCTTCCTCACTGCGGCCCATTGTATATTCTGCATCTCTGCTCTGATTGCTCATTATTAACTACCTCACTTAAAAAAATAGCATAAAGACTGCTCTTCGCGTTGAGCAACGGGTTTAAACCGCTTCCCAACACAAAATATGAATTGTATAATTCCTAAAAACTATAGCCAATTTTGGTATACCAGAACGCACCGCTGAATCCAAACGGCGAGAATTGACTGTATTTATTACCAAGGATATCAGCGAGTTCATTCTCGTCAGAATATTCATTGAGGATATTTTGACCGCCGATAGTTGCTATCAAACCGTTTTCAAAGGCATAGCTGACTTCGGCATCTATTGTCCACTCGTCTCCATAAGTTTGCGTAATTCCGGAAAAGTGCCCTGCGTCCCACCAAGAACTATAGTAGTTGACGCGTCCCAGCAAATTCAAATTACGCATGAAGGTCTGGCTTACTTTGAGGTGTCCCCGGTGCTTCGGAACGCCTTCTTGGTAGACTTTAACATGATCTTCACTCAGCGTATCAGTGTGAGAAACCACTTCAGTATCGGTATAATTGTAAACCAGACTCATGTTCCCTTTCGCCACGGGTGCGGTAAGCACAACATCAATTCCTTGTGTTGCCGTAGCAAAGTCGTTAATAAAGAAGCGAAAGCCCTGCAAAGTCTTCGCGTTTGTTATTCCTTCCGCGAGTAAGGCGTTTATCTGTTGCTCATCAAGATCGAAATCTTTCGACAGTGCTAACCGATCTCTCAACTGAATGTTGAAATAGTCAACTGTAAGTGCTGCATCCCAAAATTCGAGGACTGCGCCAAGTGTAAAGTTTTGGGATTCTTCAGGCGTGAGCGGTTTACCGCCCTTTAGTTCGGCAACCCGGCTTGTTGACGGAATAGTGCCTTTATTTACCAATTCATTTAATTCGAGATCAAAGTCAGTAGCAGTGTTATAAGCGTTCTGTTGTCCAGGCGTGGGTGCTCTGAAACCTGTACTGTAACTTGCGCGAGTTTTGACGGCAAATGGGAGACGGTTTCCAGATGCTAAAATCTCTTCCAAAATGTTCGTAACACCGAAACTCGTTGCGAGTTTATAATTGAGTGTTGTCCCAAAGCTGGCAAAATTTTCGCCACGTACAGCGGCATTTATCAACCAATCGTTAAGAGGACGAAATTCCGTTTCAAAATACATAGCAGCGTTTGCTCGATCCCATTTGCCTTCTGCGATGTCACTGAACCCCGGGAACCCGTTAGTAGCGACGCTGAAACCTTGGCTCGCCAAAGGCTGGACAATTTGATAGGATTCAATCTGCCCCTTCACAGTCTCAAAATTCTCAGTCCGATATTCTAACCCAGAAGCAAGGAACACCATATCGCTAAGTGGGTAGTTTACGTCCAAGTTAAGATTGACATCATCTTGAATATAAGTTCCGGGATCGAATTGCGTCGGTGTATCGGGACCAAGGGAGGCATTTACTGTGTTGTTGATGAAAAAATCGGCTTCATTTCTCCCATAAGATGCGCTTATATCCCACTGCAAGTCAGCGAGCGTCCCTTTAACTCCGAATAGGACTCCAACGTCGCTCGTATTTGCACCAAAACGCGGCGTGAAGCCACCTGGAAACTTCTCTTGAAATGAAAAACAGTTCGGATCGTTGAAGACCTTGGCAAGTGCATCAGGATCCGGAACATTGTTAACAATAGGTACTGTCACGCATTCTCCACCTTGACCGACTCCATCTAAGTCTCCAATCAACAAAGTTTCACCGCCATCATTGCTAAAAACGCCAAGGCGAGTGTTGGGATTTCTAAAATAGAAACCACCTTCGACTTCCTTAGTGGCATAGTTAGCATGTCCATAGACTTTAACAGTATCTGTAATAGTGGCACCATAATTGATAAATGATTTCAGGTCTCCTCGAATTTCCGGTTTCCCCCAAATTTGGGCAGGGTCTGCGACATCCGTATTGCCTGCGGCAATTAATTCTGCGGCATCCGCTCGCTGGACGGATCTGACGGTCGGACCGGAATAGCCGTATTCGAGACTGAGATTTCCCCAAGCCTCCTCTCTACCGAAGCCGAGGTTGCCAGCGAACATCAGCAATTCACCATCGCCTTCCTGATGAATACCGGGTTTAAACTCAAGAGCCCCCCCTTGATGACTATCCTTGAGTTGGAAGTTTAACACGCCCGCAATAGCATCGGACCCGTACTGCGCGGAGGCACCGTCACGTAGTACCTCTACCTGCTTTAATGCAATTGACGGAATCACAGAGATATCAGGGCCTTGTGATCCATCAGCAAGCCCGTTTCCAAACCATGTGATGACAGCAGCACGGTGCCGTCGGTTGCCGTTAACTAACACCAACGTATGGTCGGGAGCTAGTCCTCGTAGGTTTGCCGGACGAACAATAGTTCCACCATCACTGATCGGTTGGGTATTAATATTGTATGAAGGTACTAAACTTCTCAATAGGTCTGGCAAATCCGTGCTTCCCTGTTTGACGAAATCATGACTCGGTAAAACATCTATCGGCACGGCAGATTCGAGAACGGAACGCGGTTTTGCTCGGGTGCCAACTACAACCATGCTTTCAAGCGTTATAACTTCCTGTTCAGATGCTGCATCGCTTGATTCCATTTCAGTCTCTTGTGCTACCGCTATAGATGCCAAACCTATAAAAATAACTAAAACACCATGCATCAGAAGCCGTAACGTTTTATAATCAAGTGCGACTTTCATAAATAAATCTCCTTCATTATTTTTGAAAAGACACCCTTATCTAAAACAGAATTTATAAATTTAATACAAATGGAATAGGCGCGGTTAAAAACCGCGCCTGTTATGAAAAGCATATAGCACTTTTCAGGAAATAGGTTTAGAAACTGTATCCGACTTTAGCATACCAGAACGCCCCATCAAAACCGAACGGACTGAACTGCCCATATTTGTTGCCGACAGAACCAGCACCATTCGGATTTTCATCGGGAAAGGTATTAAGGATATTTCTTCCACCGAGCGTGAGAGTCAATCCCGCCCCCACGGTGTAAGAGGTTTCTAAGTCGAAAATAACTCTTCCAGTGTATTCTCCAGTGCCTTCTACATCTGGATTCTGTAAGTAATCTTCAGAATCGAACCAACCACTGAAATAACTGGCGCGCCCGAGCACCCCCCACTCATCCGTTATGGATTGCGCAACAGTCAGGCTGGCGCGGTGTTCGGGTAAATTCTCTTGCAGTTCCCTGATTCGATGATCGTCCAATGTGTCCGGATTGTGATCGGTAACTGTGGTGTTCGTGAAGTTATACACAGCGATAACATTTCCGTTCAGTACAGGGACTGTAACGACGGCATCAATACCATTGGTTGTAGTAGAGAAGTCATTGATAAAGAACTGGAATGTTTCCAGATTCGCTGCACTGGTTACACCTGCGGCGATGAGATCCGCCTTCTGCGCGTCAGTCAATGCAAAGTGTTGTGACACCGATAACCGGTTTTTCAGCCGAATATCAAAAAAGTCCATCGTGAAATTTACGCCCAAAATATCGACAGTAAATCCACCTGTGAAATTATTTGATGTTTCCGGGTCAAGCGAGTTATCTTCCTTGCCCGTCACAACGTCGACAGCGGGGTTGGTGGAAGGAATTGTTCCTTTATTAACGAGATCACCCTTCGCAAAATCGTATTCAGTGGTAATGTTGAACGTATTTTGCTGTCCGGGTGTCGGTGCGCGGAACCCGGTACTATAACTTCCCCGCAACCGCATCGTTTCCGTAACCTTGTAGTTTGCAGCGGCTTTGTAGTTCAGGGTGCTACCGAAAATCTCAAATTGTTCACCGCGCACAGCGAGCGCGATCAGGAGCGGATCAATCGGTCTGATTTCAGTTTCCAGATACATCGCAACGTTGGAACGGTACCACTTGCCTGCCGCAACTGGGCTGAACCCCGAAAATCCGTTGGAGGCAGCCGTGAAGCCTTGCGCTGCGAGGGGCCCGATCTGATGCGACTCGCGTTCGCCCTCTATGATTTCAAATCCTTCGTCCCGATATTCCAAACCAGAAGCGAGGAACACCATGTCGCTGAGCGGATAGGTTACATCAAAGTTGAGATTATAATCCGTCTGGATATAGTCGCCCGGATCAAAATAGGTCGGTGTATCTGGACCGAGCGAAGCATTAACAGTGTTGAAGATAAAGAAATCAGCATGGTTGCGTCCAAAAGAGCCGCTCAGATCCCAGGTTAAGGGTTTACCTAACGCTTCTTCGAGAGCGGTGCCTTTAACGCCAATGACGACGGAACTATCCCACATGAATGCACCAAATCTGGGGGTGAATCCACCTGGGAACATCTCTTGAAAATTGAATAGATTCGGGTCATTCTTGACGGCTTGCAACCGTTCGGGATCAGGAACGTGGTTGACTATCGGAATATCGTCAGCATCGTGAGGTGAGAGTTCAGTAAACTCCTGTCCTGCATCCTCAGCTGCCTTCTTGCGGGCTTCCCAGTCCGCCATCTCGGTTGACAACCCCCGCAAATCTCCGACGAGCAACGTATCATCCTTCCCGCTTGGGCTAAACACACCATTGCGAGTGTTTGGATTTCGGAAATAGAACCCACCTTCAACGCGCTTTCGTGCGTAGTTGGCATGCCCGTAGAAATTGATCGTATCTGTGAGAGAGGCACCGTAGTTTGCAAACAATTTGATATCATTCTCTATAATCGGCTGCCCCCAAATTTGCGCGGGGTCCTTCACACTGAAATTGCCTGCGTTAATCAAGGCTATGGCATCATCACGTTGCACAGACCGGATGGTCGGATCCGCGCCACCGTATTCAAAACTGAGGCTAGTCCATGCGTCTGGATTCCCTAAACCGATGTTACCAGCGAGCGCAAATTGCCTACCGTCACCGTATTGGTAGATACCAGGTTTAAATTCAAATGAGCCGCCTTCGTAGTTGTCTTTCAATTGAAAATTCATCACACCAGCAATGGCATCAGAACCGTATTGCGCGGAGGCACCATCTCGTAGCACCTCAACCTGTTGCAGGGCAATCGCCGGAATAGGTGCCAGGTCAGGTCCCTGGGAGCCATCAGACAGACCATTTCCGAGCCAGTGAATCACTGCAGCACGGTGTCGCCGCTTGTTATTGACAAGCACCAGCGTGTGGTCCGGGGCAAGCCCCCGTAAATTCGCCGGACGCACCACTGTTGACGCATCACTAATCGGCTGCGTATTGACGTTATAAGATGGCACCAAAGTTCTCAGCAAATCCGGTAGATCCGCGCCACCCTGCTTTTCAAAGGCCTCGTTTGACACAATATCGATCGGGACTGCCGAATCCAAGACGGAGCGCGGTTGCGCACGGGTCCCCACGACAACAAGGCTCTCAAGTCTCACAGGAGCCTCTCCTTCGGATGCTTCTTCAGTCGTTTCTGCCTCGCTCGCCGTTTCTGTTTCTTCCGGTTCTTCGGAGTGTTCATCTGCTATAACCGTCGCAAACGCGCACACCAAGATGCCTATAATAATGCTGAGCGCGAAAACAATCGGTTTAATGTATTTACTATAATACATACAATTTTCCCCTTTAATTTTAACGTGAAGGTCAGACGTTGAAAACTGCTATATAACCTAATAAACTTCCTATACGCCTACCGCCCTACTGGGTTTCGGGTGTGGTATCTTTTCATCTTTCGTGTCGCAGCCCGTAAACATTGAATGCGATGAAAGTGAAACCTATGATGAAAGCAACAATTTTATTGGAAATAACAATTTAAATCGTATGGAAAACATGAAGCACAATTAATAACTCACGCTTCCACTTATATAATTATACCCAATGATATGTGATTAAGCAAATTATGTGCATAATTAAGCAAATTATGGCAAATTTATGTACATGCATAATAGAAAATTATTATGCTTCACGCCAAGACCCGACGCTTTAGGTGAACCCCTGGTTATCATTTATTCCAATATTAAGTTTGACAATAAATTAGGGTTGATGTATACTTAATAATATACGAAATTTGACGTTGTGTCCCATTTGGAATTAGAGTTCACCAAATAACTACGTTGACCCCAAAAAACATTACTATGGCAAAGAAAAAGGGCCGCCGCTCCATAAATGTGGCACGGAAGCGTGAAAAACGAAATCGCGACCGGAAATCCAGACAAAAACAACTCGCTGTTGAAAAACAACGCAGGCTTCTTTACGAAAAATCGGAAGAAGAGCATTTACACGCTTGTATCTCACAGAGCCAACAACTTCTGAACGAACCCGAACTTGAAGGCGTACTTTTCGATTTTGAACTAACCTACAAATGGGTGACGAAATCACTCAGTACTCATGAAGTAGACAGAATAGAGGCACCCACAGATGAATCAGCGGATATTCTTGAACCCACCGAAGATTCCGCCCATTTAACAAACGCAATATACGAAACGGTAGCGAACACAGATCGACTAAATACCTTGCCTGAAGCCGAACGCGCATGCGAACATTTTCAGTTAGAAGTGCTTCCACATCTCGTTACACCAGACTTCATGCGACAATTAGAGCAAGCACTTACGGCATGCGAAACGCGTCTCAAACTGACAGGTGCCCGAGAACTCGCAGAAGTGGCTTCTGTTACTCGATCGCTCTTTGAGAAAGCACCACCGGAAATACTCGCGTTTCATCCGATGATTCAAACGATTGGCATTGAAACGCTGCGAGTCCTGGTGGAAGAACCGGACATTATTGATGATCCTGAGGAGGTCAAAGAAATCCTTTCAGATGTTCTGGAGTACGAAGATTCAGAAGGGCATCAATCTCAACCGGTTTCCGTATTTTCAGGGGCTGGAAAAAACTTGGAACACGGCGAGGTAGAGGCTCCGAAACCCGTCCTACCTGAATTGGCTTCTTCACATTCAGACGGGGTAGAACCAGAAAGCATTGATGTGGAACAGATGTCAACCTCTCCTGTGGAGGATCCAGTGCCGCCCGCTGCAGCGATAGAAATACCACTGGTGTCCCCTGATGAACTGCCTGCTCGGGCACTTTACAAAAATTTTAATGGATTAAAAATAAAAGAGCGTTTTAAGGAACAGAGAGATGACACTTCTGCAGAAGAAAGCCTGACGAACTACGATTTAGTGAATGAAAACGAAAAACAGGTCGAATTTGTCGATGTAGAGAACGAACGTTATATTACGGTTACCGAAGAGCGACTGCAGTTACACGCCCGCTCAGAAGCAGAACTTACTATTGCAATGGCAGAGGTAGAAGCACGATGCACATCGGCAGTCATGTACCTCGCCAAAACGATCGAAGAAAGGGGGGAAAATTATGCCACGGAGTAAAAGCGGACAGGTCCGACGTCGGACACAAATCCGCCAACGCCAACAACGGCGACTGAAAAGAAAAAAAGCGGCATTGAAAGAATTGTTACAGAATCGCGGTGCGTAATATACACCTCTCCTCCGCTGGCGAGGTTTGTAACCTCGTCCTTCTACAATGTCTAATTAATTGCAGGTTTTACTATAGATGGCGGCGGGTTGCTGTACCCGCCTACACTCTCTTTTCAAAGTGCACAAACTCTGACGGTTTTAACCGGACAGAGCTCCCACCCCTCCCTTCAACATAGCCCATCCTGAGTAGTGTAATCACCTCATGAGAGGTAGGAATATCGAAAAGTTGGCGGATATGCTCACGATCAGCTGCGCGTTCGAGCGGCGGACTCACAAACTGCACACCGATGTCCAAAGCAGTCGCAGCAAGCAGTATGTTTTGGATCAACATTCCCATGCTCAGCCACATCCACCGAGTTCCGCCTTCACCCGGTGGATACCTTTTACAATTCATTGTCACCAATATGAGGAGCGGTGCCTCGCGGACCTGTGTAGCAATTTCTTTGGCAGGTATTTTACCAGCGCCTAAATGCCCCAAAAGCGTGAAAGATTTCGCATTTTTTAACAGACTTTGCAATAACTTTTCAGGCGCGTCCTGAAGCGGTTTCGGTAGCGTGACGTGTTCTTCGAGGAGAACACCGTCGCCGTGTTCCTGCCATTCCGCCTCTGTCAGACGCATCCATCGACTGTTGTCATCCAGGAATTTTGCATCCTTGAATTGCTCAACGACAGAACGCTCAGTGACATCGGCGAGTGCTATTTTGCCCTCCGCTTCCTGAATGATGACGAGTTCCCAAGGTTGAACATTAAACGGCGAGGGTGTCCACCGCGCGGCTTCAATGAGTTTCTCAAGGTCAGCAGCATCTATCGCACGTTTCTGAAATGTTCCGCGATGGCTTCGGCGCTGTGTTATCGCCTCAAAAATATTCATCAATTCGCAAGACTCCGATGGCGTTCAAGGATTTCTGTGCGTGAAGCAGTGCCAGTCGTACCGATTTTGGTGACAGTAATTGAAGCCACCAAATTCCCGATATAAGCGGCATCAACAGCGGCATCAACACCCAGACTACAAAGTGTTGTTACAAGCCCTGCCGAAACACTGTCTCCTGCTCCAACAGGATCGGTCTCATCATCAATTGGGATGCCCGGAATGTGGGTGAACTCCCCTCTACAGTAGACAAGAATCCCGTTCTCGCCGAGAGTAACGTACACCGTGTTTTGTGTCTGTTCCGCGAGTACAATCGCGCACCGCTTCGCTTCCGCCATATCAACCTCCTGCCTGTCCCATTTTGGTTGCACAGCACACTTCGCCTCAAACCGATTTGGCTTAATAATTACATTCCGGTACGCGCCAATCCGCGTGCGGGAATCGGCGAAAAAGACCTTTTCAGGAAACGCCACTGCCAACTCACATAACTTTTCTCTCACTCGGCTGGTGAGAACCCCCAGGTTCTCAATTGGCATCTGATCACCGACAATTATACCATCAACAAGTGGAATACACTCCTGTAGAGCATCAATAACGGCAGTTTCAACCGCCTCTTGCATTGCGGATTGGTTTTCAATATCAAACCGCGGTCCCTCTGTCTCCACACCTTCATAGCCGCGATGAATCGGTTTGAGATAGGTAGGTGTCACCCACTCCGGCACCTGTATCATAAAATCCGTCCGGCATCCGTTCGTCTGTAAGCAGTTCAGCAACGTCCCTCCAAATCCATCTTCGCCAATGACACCGAGTGTATAAACCGTTCCGACACCTAATGATTTCAGGTTATTTGTGACGGTGCCTGCCGCGCCCGGACTATAGCGTTGCTCGACAACAGGATTCGTATGCCACGGCGTTTCCAACGACAACATTGATCGGACTTTGTCTATGTACCAGTAAGCATCAAGATAAAAATCCCCAATAACAAGGATACGTTGGTCGCGAAATTGATTGAGAATTGTTTTTAGGCGCGCTTCACTAATCAATGTGTTCCTCCGGTGCCTCAAATACACTGTAATGTGGATAACTATTATACCACATCCGTTCTTTTTGCGGTAACACCAAATTCCCCTAAGTGAATGATCAGGGGCATTTCGTTTATTTTTTGTAGCGTCCCCTGTTAGGGTGCGCACAAGTCTTTTGCCCCATCAGTCTGATCTGCCGCCGCGTCTGCTATGAAATATAGACCGGAGCAGTTTTGGAAAAAGTCGCGTCCATCGCAAATATCAGATAAAGTCATTATTATATTGTTATTTATATTGAAAAACATGACTTAATCAAATATTTGCATAAACCCTTATAACAATTGATTTTATCGCACTTTTTAGGTGGATTAATACCGAGATCGGTGATACTATATACATTAACAAATGTGAAATATCTGACACGACGATACCACAAAACTTCACAAATGAAAGTATTCATTTTTAAGGAGCAGACCATGCGCATGAAATATTGTAAAATCTTTTGTATATATTCTGCACTCTTGATAATGATGTTGGGAATTTGGGTTGAAGTTAGCACTGCGCAAACCATAACTGCGACGGATATGCCGAATGCGAACTTACGGGCAGAAGTGCTGAGACGACTCATAAGCAAGAATATAGTACCTTCCACTGCTACTACCTTTACGCGAGCTGATATGGCGAACACGGGCTTCACAAGTTTAGCGGCTAACGATCGTGAGATAACAAACATCACCGGGTTGGAATATGCAACCAACCTAACAGAATTGGTTCTCAACGGGAATAACATCAGTGATATCTCAGCACTGTCAGGTCTAACCGCCCTAACAGACTTGAATCTCTCTGATAATAACATCAGTGATATCTCAGTGCTGTCTAAACTAACCGCCCTAACACGGTTGGATCTCTCTGATAATAACATCAGTGATATCTCAGTGCTGTCTAAACTAACCGCCCTAACATGGTTGGATCTCCATGGTAATAAAATTAGTAATCTCGATGCGTTAGTGGGGCTAATTAACTTACAAATTTTGCAGCTCCATAGTAATCGAATTACGGATATAGGTGAGTTCCGAAAACTGACAGTCCTAACCTCGCTCACCTGGTTGAGGCTCCACCCTACTGACGCGACGGTTAACAGTCTTCAAGATGTCAAAGACAACAATGTGGCTGTGTTGCAGAATTTCCTATGGACGCGACCCTCCGCGATTGATGCCAATCGGGCAGTTTCCTCCGAAGATCCACCGGGAGATCCACTCACCGAGACTTTTCCCTTCACCATCAGATTCTCTGAACCCGTCTTTGGCTTTCAAATCGACGATATCATCGTAGAGACAGAACTGGAGATCGGCACCGGCACTGCCACTTTAGAGGCGTTGACACCGACAACAGAACCTGAACAGACCTATATCGCAACGATTGCCCTGCCCGCCAATGCCGCCGGACTCCTAAGAGTCATCGTGCGTGCCGGGGCGACAGAAACCGACAGTGGACGGATAGATCCAGCTGTCGATAGAGTCTTCCCATGGATTCGGTTTTCAACGATTCCAGTCGAAGAACCATCGAAGCGGCGGATTATATTGGAGTGTCCTGTCGGTTGGCAGAGATCCGACAGGTTTGCGCGCCCGAACCCGCGAGTCCTCCTCTATGAAGTCAACTTGGAAATGGATTTACAGAACCGAATCTCTATCTATAAACCTACCTCTGTCGCTATCTATGTGCATCCAGATGAAGGACTTGAGACCTTGGACGGATGGAAACTCAAAGTCGCAGTCCCGTATAATCATCATAGAGACTATCTGCTGACAGCTGAGAACTCCGTTATTGTTGACGCAAACATTGAAGGCGTAGAAGGCGGCTTTGCGTTCATAGAAAACCCGGAAGAGGATCCGTTCCCGATGATAGGGATGGGATTTACGGGGGCACTCGTTCCAGGCTTTGATTATCGGTTGTATGATGACACGGGTCGAAAGGTAGACTTTGGGATCGCCTGCTATAAGCGGGTTGGTATTTTCCAAGCTCTCAAGGATATGGAAGATCCGAGGGTTTTACGGAACGTGCTGCTTGAGACGCTCGATTGGGATGCGGCGACCTACATCAGAACGGAGTGGACGGTTCCGGTGCCCGCGCCTGCTGCACCCTCTCTCGTCAAAAAGACCGTCGTTGGCACATGGGCAGATCTAAAGAAACAATAATTAGAATTTTACCCCAAAATTGGTAGGTGCGGTTTGCAACCGCCCCGGATCCCACCAAAAACCTGCTAAAAAATCCGCGTCATCTGTGTCATCGGTGAAAATCCGCGATTCAGACAACAGAAGCCGCTATCGTCTTGTGAAAGTTTGTCGGATGGGTTATGTGTTCGTCTGCTTCCGGGGTGATGCCCGGTCCAATGCCTCTTGGAAGTCACGAAAACTCGACACCAATGAAGCGTTTAGGTTTAACTGCTTCAAGTCGTCCAGGTCGACAATCATTTCAAGAGACGATTTGAGACGGTTGACATCCACATCTGTGAATCGCGTTGTTAGGGTTGCTAAGGTGTTCTCAATCGTCGTTTCGCGCGCTCCACGTTCTATACCTTGTTCTATGCCTTGCTCTATGCCTTGCTCTATGCCTTGTTCAATACCTTGCTCTATGCCTTGTTCAATACCTTGTTGTAGGTAATGTTCTGCCAAAGTCTGCATGAGTTCTGCCTCCTGTTTCGTGAGTCCGACAGTTCCCTGGTGTTCAGAGAGAATCTGCTCTAATACCTCACGTTCCTCGCTTGAACGCTTGTGGAAGATCAGAAGATGAAGAAAGTAAATCGCCTGCTTCCATGCTGCGCTGTCCTCAGCACTAAGCGTGCCGAGATGTTCACCGAGTCGCTCTAACGCTTCTATGAAAACCGCAGGCTCCGCGTCCTGACGTTTCAGGAGCGTTAGGAGCCAACCAAACGGATGCCCCGTCTTGAGAAAAGTCGCATCCGGTTCGGCACCGATACCGAGAAAAAGCGTCTCAAACTTCGGGATAAAACGCATTAGTGCCTGCGGAACATCCATCAATGTTTCCACGGAGACCGGGAGCGATTGCCATTCTTGTTTCCCGGTGTAAAACACAACTGGAATGATCGGACGGAAACGCCACTCCCGCTTCGGAATCTTCTCAGCAAGCCACTTTTGCCGCTGTTGATCCCAAATCTGACACATATAAAACAACAACCGAAACCCCATCGAAGGGTCTGGTGTGGATTGATGTTCAAGCAGAATGTAGATCATCACCTCTGTTTGATCAACACCCTGAAAAGGCACCAGAAACACAAGGTCTGATTCTTGTTCTCGCAGATTATCGGCGATAAAAGTGGTATTGACGCGCTGAACCCTACTAAAATCCAAAGCGTTGACGATGTCACTGCCGATGATCTGAAGCAATGCCCGGAGATTGTCGCTATTTGCTAAGAGCCATTTCGCACTCCGGTCGGGGAACGTCCGCAACGGTTCTCCTAAGAAAGTTAGGATTTCCTCAATATCTGTTTCTAACATAACACCGTCCTCATCACGCCCCGGGACCGGTTCCCTAAAGTCTGCCACGAAAAGAATAACATCCGTGCGCTACGAATCATAAAGATTTTGTGGTCCGCTTGGAACTATTATACCCTGATTTCCCGTTAGCGGTCAACCTTTTTTGGACTTTTCCCCAAAACGCCCAATTTGCAATATCACGCCAGATGTGTTAAAATATAAGGTATCAAAACCCATTAGGACTTACGCAGCGTCCTTTGCTGGCGAGATTTTAAACCTCGCCAGCGGCGTGCGGACCGTAGTTCCTCAGTCGTAAATTGCGTAAGCCCTACTCATGATAAGAACATGTTAGGAGAAAATCTATGTATAAAATCGGTCTCATCCCTGGCGATGGAATCGGCCCCGAAGTGACGCGCGAAGCAATGAAGGTCTTCGGGGCAGCAGCGGCACAAGCAGGCATCCAATACGAGACAGTCGAATACGATGTCGGTGGCGACCGGTATCTCGCAACCGGTGAAGTGTTACCAGATTCAGTTTTAGAAGAACTTCGCGGATTAGATGCTATTTACCTCGGCGCAATCGGACACCCTGATGTCAAACCCGGTATTTTAGAGAAAGGTATCCTGCTCAAGGTCCGGTTTGAACTCGATCTCTATATCAACCTCCGTCCCGTCAAGCTCTACCCCGGTGTCCCGACTCCTGTGAAAGATAAAGGACCTGAAGAAATCGATTTCATCATCGTCCGCGAAAATACCGAAGGTCTATACGCTGGCATCGGCGGTTTCCTGAAACGCGGCACGCGCGATGAAGTCGCAATTCAGGAGATGATTAACACCTACAAAGGTGTAGAACGCTGTGTCCGTTATGCGTACGAACTCACCAAAAAGCGTAACAAGGAAAACACCTTGACGCTCTGCGACAAGGCAAATGTCCTCACCTATGCGCACGATCTATGGCGACGTGTTTTCGATGAAGTAGGCGAAGATTACCCAGACATCAAGAAAGAATACGCATTCGTCGATGCGACAACAATGTGGATGGTGAAAAACCCAGAATGGTTCGATGTCGTTGTGACATGTAACATGTTCGGAGACATTATCACTGACCTCGGAGCGATGATTCAGGGAGGTATGGGCGTTGCAGCATCTGGCAATTTGAACCCGGAGAGTGTCGCTATGTTTGAGCCGATCCACGGTTCCGCCCCGCGCTATACCGGCAAAAATCAGATTAATCCCATTGCTGCAGTAGCGGCAGCCGGAATGATGCTCGACCACCTTGGACATGGAAAAGAAGCAGCCAAAGTAGAAAAATCTATCAGTGATTTGCTCGCAAGTGGGAAAATCAAAGATCTGGGTGCCGGACGAATGGGCTATACGACTGAAGAAGTTGGCGACCTGATTGCTGAAGGACTATAATCATTTACAGGTAGACGCGTTTTCATCCGGTTTATGGAATACATTGAATGTGTTTGCGGGACAAATCAAGCGGAGGTTAAAAAATGAAAAGAGTTTACCAGCATCTCACGGTTCTGGTACTGATCCTTGCCCTGTTTTTACCATCCGCCTATAGCAGATCGGATTTACCCGAGGGTGCCAGGATGCGCCTCGGAAAAGGCGAAATACAGGATCTTCAGTTTTCGCCAGATGGCACGCAACTTGCTGTGGCATCTTGGATGGGCATCCAGCTCTACCGCGTCTCTACCGGCGAAGAAATTGACCTCCTCATCGGACATTCGAGTGGTGTCTATACTGTGTGCTTCTCACCCGATGGCGAGACCATTGCCGGTGGTAGTGGTAACTTTTACAGTGACAACGCCATTCGGTTATGGGATGCTATTCGGAGAAAACACCTGAACACCCTCATAGGGCATAAGAATTCTATCAATTTCATATCCTTTTCACCGGATGGCAGGACCCTCGCCAGTGCAAGCCATGACGATACCGTTTGGCTATGGGACATCGCTACCACTGACTACCTAAAAAGACTCAAATGGCACATGGGTTCTGTCACCAGCGCATCTTTTTCACCCGATGGTAAAACCCTTGTAAGTGGGAGTGAGGACAATACCCTTGTCCTATGGGATGCTGTTGCCGGAGAACACCTGAAAACACTTAGTGGACATACGGGATCTGTCCTGAGTGTCCGTTTTTCACCGGATGGCAAAATGATCGCCAGCGGGAGTGAAGACCATACCATCCGATTATGGGATTCCACGACAGGAAAACCCACAGACACACTCACAGGACATGCGAATTTTGTTTCCAGTCTATCTTTTTCACCAGATAGCAAAACGATCGCCAGCGGGAGTTGGGATGCCACCGTTCGGTTATGGGATGCTGTTACAGGAGAACACTTGAAAACACTCACTGGACATACGACTTTTATCGTCGGTGTGGACTTTTCACCTGATGGTCTGACCATCGCCAGCGGCGAAAGTGGGGGCACAATTTTCTTATGGGATGCACCTTCGGTTGAGTAATGCATCTCGCCAAAGAAAACTGAGGGGTTGTCAGTTATTATACCATTGCTATTTGGAGGGTTTCATAATAGGTAGTCCTTAGCAATTCGTTGATTAAAAAGAGGCATCTGGAACTATCCATATTTCAAAGCAAACGTGCCGTAAAATTAATGCGATCTGAATAGCGGTTCCAACGGTTGAAGGTGTACATATCGTAAGCACTCAGCGGTTTGTAGCCAGCCGCTTTGAGCAGGTCATTGACTGTATTGACTTCAAAGATTCGTTGTTGGTGAACCTCCTCATAACGCCTAAATAATTCACCCTCTCGGATAAAAAAGGTCAGCACCGTGCGGCACATTTTGGAGTGGTGGAGGTAGTTGTTTTTCCAAATGTAGGTATAATCGTCATGGTTTGAAGAGAATGTTTTGTTATGGAAATGCTCAACGATGTTTCGCTCTGTTGTCACGTCAAAGATAAACAAACCGTCCGGTTCGAGATGCTCAGCAACACACCGAAAGACCTTGCTTAATTCGGTTTCATCGTAAGCATAGTTAATGCTATCATAAGTGCAGAGAACTGCGTCAAATTTTTGATTCAGTTGAAAATCGCACATATCCCCGTGATGGACTTCAATATCTACCTCGTGCGCTGCCGCTTTCTCCTTCGCAATATCGAGCATGCCAACAGCCCGGTCCACGCCGGTCATTTCATAGCCTCTTAGTGCAAGTTCTATAGTCAAAGCACAAGTGCCGCATGCCACATCAAGAAGGCTGCGGGGTTTGTAATCATATTTTTCAAAAAGCGACTCAATGTAATGCGTCCAACGTGTATAGTTGACGTTGGTCATCATTCGGTCATAGGCGTAGGCGAATTTTTCATAGGGGGGAGTTAACTGTGTCCGCATTGTTTAAGCGTCCCTTGCAAATCAATTATGCAAGTCACTCGATTCCTCCTTTAACTCCGACAGAGGCATCCATCATTCGCAGGAGTGTGTTAATCTCATCAGCGTCCCAAGATCCATCGTCGTTCGCCTGGATTGCATATCTGCCAGCGGCTCTGATTTTGCGAAGACTGATCTTTCCGGTAAGAAAACTGAACGGCAGCTGCATTCCAGCCGTTTTGACGCGATCAAATGTAGCTTCAATGTTATATTGATCTACACCTTCTGGAGCTTGTTGAATGAGCGCGTCCTTTACCATGTCTGCACCAAAATCAAATAATTCTCTGATGATAAACCACTGTAAAACTGCAAGGCATACCATAAAGATTAAGAGAATGGTTAAACTTTTAACGATGTGCCGTTTCCATGTTTTCTTCTGGTCAGTCATGCGCAATTTACCTCTGCGTTGGATTCTATAACTACCTCTTATACTAACACTTTACACGGATGTTGTCAATAGATTTTCTATAGTACCAGTAAGGTTGGAACCTTCGCAAGGGAAACAAAACAGGGTCATAAAAAGATGAAAATAGGCATTGTAGGCAGACCACAGGTCGGAAAAACGACGGTGTTTAACACCTTAGCACAGTCCAACGCTGAAATTGGGGGCTACACCAGCCGCGGACAAATAAACCTCAGTACCGCTAACGTCCCAGACGAACGCTTGGAACAGTTAGCAGCGGTATTTGAATCCCCAAAGATGACCCCTGCAATGATTGATTATGTAGATGTCGCCGGGGTGACCAAATCGGATGTGGAACAGGGGGAGTTAGAAGCAGGGATGCTCGCAGAACTCCGCACAGTCGACGCACTCGCACATGTCGTCAGGCTTTTTGAAGATGAAGCGGTTCCGCATGTCGATGGAAGTGTTGACGCAGAACGAGATATCGAAAGCATTGCCCTTGAGTTTGCACTGGCAGATCTACAGATCGTTGAAGGTAGGCTCACCCGACTCCGTAAGCAATTTCAAAATCAGAAACTTCCAGAACAGCAAAGCGAAATTCGGCTTTTGGAGATGTGTCAACAAACCTTAGAAAAGGGCAAACCACTTCGTATCCTCAATTTATCTGCCAATGAAGAAAAGGTGATACGCGGTTACGGGTTTTTGACGCAAAAACCGGTGCTGTTAGTCTGCAATATCGGTGAAACACAACTGGACACGGCTGACGAGATTCACAAACGTTTCACCAAATATGAAGCAGAACCACACACAGCGGTTATTGTACTCGCTGCACAGTTAGAAATGGAACTGTCTCAACTCGATGAAACGGATACCGAGGTTTTTATGGAGGAAATGGGGTTACAAGAATCCGCAGTAGAACGATTCATCCAGACTTCGTACCAGTTATTGGGACTGCTCACATTCTTTACAACCGGTCCAGTCGAGACACGGGCATGGACGCTGCAAGAGGGACAAAGTGCCGTTGAGGCAGCCGGTCGCGTCCATACCGATTTTGAAAAAGGCTTCATCCGTTCGGAAACAATTAACTGGGCTGACTTGATCGAATGTGGTAGTTATCCGCAAGCGCGAAGTAAAGGGTTGCTGAGAGCCGAGGGCAAAACCTACCAAGTCCAAGAGGGGGATGTCTTACTCATTCTGGCAAATTCAACTAACTAAGCGCGCTATCCCGTAAATCTGCAATCGCTTCCATCATCTGATTGCCCATCTGTTGATACATCTCACGTTTCGTCTCAAATCCCTCGGCAGTGAGTTCAAGCGGGTCCCCAAAGGTAACAGTCAATTTTGCTCGGCGCAGCCGCTTGCTGTTACGCGGCAACATCCGTTCCGCCCCGCTGTGGAAAACAGGAATGGTTGGCACACCTGCCCGGTGCGCAATAAAGCAGGCACCGTCACGCGCTTTACCCAATGTCCCATCAACACTACGAGTACCCTCTGGAAATATAAGTACGGCGTTACCTGCTTGCAAAAGCGAAATAGTTCGCCGTAATGCACCTAAGTCGGGGGCACCTCTATTCACAGGATAGGCATTATAGGCTGAGATGAGTTTTCCTAAGCCCGGAATGTCGAAAGCATTACTCCGCGCCATATAATGGATCTCACGGTTCGCAGCGGAACCGACGATAACCGGGTCAAGAAAGCTGACGTGATTCGAAACAAGTAAGACCCCACCTTCCCTCGGAATATGGTGAATGCCTCGTGCTTCAAGCCGTCCCATCGTTTTACAGAAAAGGTTTGTGAGTCGATGTCCCCATCGGTAGAGTGAACGGGGTGTCCAGAATTGATTATCAGTATACCACATAACTTTACCGCTTACACGCCTCACTTCTATAGATATGTTCGACAATAAAATCAACGACTTCCTCAACGGTTTTACATGTTGTATCAATAACAATTGCATCGTCAGCAGTACGCAATGGGCTGTGTTCTCGGGTTGTATCTTTTTCATCGCGTGCGCGAATCTCTGCCTCAACAGCTGCTAACGTCGCCTCTACATTTTGTGCCTGGAGTTCGACGAGCCTACGCTTCGCACGTTCTGTTACAGAAGCATCAAGGTAGAATTTAAAATCGGCGTTTGGGAAAACAATCGTTGTCAAATCCCTACCTTCAGCAACGATATTCCCTTCTGCCCCGATTCGTTGTTGATGTCTTACAATTTCACAGCGAATCTCAGGTATTTTTGCGACATCCGCAACCAGTCTGTTGACTGCTGGTGTGCGAATTTGAACAGACACATCTTCGGTATTTAGTAAAATCGTTTTGCCGTTATCTGTGAATTCAATTTGACACGCCTTCACACGGTCGATGAGCTTGAGACTATTCGCTTCAAGCCCTTCCTGTATCGCCAACAGCGTCACCGCTCGATACATCGCGCCGGAATCGAGATAAAGCAAGCCGAGTTTTTCTGCGATGCGTCGAGCCACCGTGCTCTTTCCAGACCCGGCAGGTCCATCCATCGCAATCGTCACCTGAGATCCTGTTGTTTTCATGCGCCTTCTAATGCTTCCCTCCGTTTTTTAACGATAACCTGCGCTTCGAGAAGGACACGCTCAATCTCAGCACGGTTATCCGTTTGAAGCAAGGTTTTGAATTCGGTTAAGTTGTCAACGATGTCATCAATGAGTGATAAAAGCACATCGCTATTTTGTGTGAAAATACCGGTCCATAAGTCGGGTGACCCCGCAGCGATCCGGGTGGAATCCCGAAAACCGGTTGCGGTAAAGTCCAACGCTTTTGTCCCTTCCGTTTCAACATTCGCAACGGTGTTCGCGAGCAGACTCGCCATGAGATGTGGGAGATGGCTTGCAACACCGATGAGTAGATCATGGGTTTCGGGTGAGAGGATATGTGGCACTGCCCCGACAAATTCCCAGAGATCCTTAACCAACTGTAAGGAATCCGCATCGGTATTTTCTGTGGGTGTCAGAATACACGTCGCGTTTTCAAAAAGCGTCGCGAGTGCAGCGTCAACACCGGTTTCATGTGAGCCTGCCATCGGATGCCCACCGACAAAAGAAACAGCATCCGAACCGCGTTCCGACAACTGTGCCTCAATTGTCTTTACCAACACCGATTTCGTGCTGCCCACATCCGTCAACACCGGACGGTGCTGCTGTGTGTCAACAAACGCAACGATACGCTGTACCAAAACTGGCACAAGTTCAACAGGTGTACACAGAACAACAAGGTCGCTCCCGCGTATTCCTTCTGTTACCTCCGTGGTAACGGTATCAACTGCATCGTGTTGAAGTGCCTTCTCAAGTCTGCCGATGTTACGTCCTAACCCGACGCGTTGCCCCTGAAATCCGTTCTTTTTCAGTGCAAGCCCAAGCGAACCGCCGATTAAACCGACACCCCATATTGTAATTCGACGAAGTTGTTGTATGTGTCCCATAACAAGTCTTGGAAACCTTCAATCTGTGAACGTCCCACGGCATACCCGATACACAAAAGCCTCAATATATTCTAAGAAGTTCACACATCTTTGTCAAGCGAAAAACGAGAGATGCGGCTTTCCTACCAAATAAACCGATACATCGGCTTTTGTAGGAAGATACCGAGAAGTCCCCAGACGCTCCCCACTAAGAACTCGCCTAAAATCAGCCCGAGAAAGAACGGTGCCACCCGCCGAAACGTCCGCACGCCACCGAAACGCAGAATCGCTAACTTGATGAAATAACTGACAAAGACCGAAAACCAGAAAAAGTTTACAGCCCATGTCCCAGAGATGGCATACCCAATCGGATATAGGGGCCACCAGAAAAAGCGGAGTCGGATCAAGGTAAGACCAAATGCAAACAGAAGTCCGAAAATCATAGCAATCAAAGACGGGATGTTAACAGGCATCGGATTCGTTAACCAATTCTGGGTGCGATTAAACACCGAACCCGACCAGACTTCAATCGCGCCACTCTCATAACCGAGATGCAGTGCGCCCCAGAAGGCAGCAAAAGGACTCAGTACCATTGCGAGGAGCATCGCGATTGCCATCCGTCGCGAAGAACTCCGCGACCGTTCCGCCAATTTTAAGCCCTCTAATTGATGGGGCATCGTATTCCCGCGATAAGCACGATTGAAGCAGAACACAAGCGAAAAGAGTGCCAGATTCTGCCCGCCGAGTCTGCGCATCCCAAACACTTTCGGGAGTAAGACATCAGGTCCCATGGATCGTAAGTCATGAATCGGTGGACCCAATTCAGCACGGACACGGGTAATCACCGTCACCGTCGTTAGATGGATAACGAAAACGAGTACCGCTACCCACAAAGACATCCCCGCCACCCACCAAAAACCTATCAGCAGCAGAAACCCACCGATTAGTCCTATCACCGCTGTGCGATAGGATATCGGTTCATTTGACACTGTTTCTCTATTCGCACGCCACGCCTGCGTAAGCACATTCCGTAAATGTTTCCGCGCACTCCACAAGGTCATACCCAACACACCGACACAAACCCCAAACGACTGGTCGAAAATGAACGGAAATCCTGGAATGCGCTGCAAGCCAGCAATACTCCCAAAGATCATCTCAAATTTCCAGAAGATATAGAAAAACCAGAATGTAAATGAAAGGTCAAGCGGGATAAAATACGCCATCCCGATAACAAACGGAAAGAGGACAATCGGGGTCCAACCAATAGCGTTCCACGGCTTTGTCGTAAACAACGGACGCAAATCATAGAACTCTCCACCAAGTCCAGGGAAGTTTGGATAGAGGAAATGCAGTCCGTTAACCACATCTATCCCACCGGCAAGGATGATGCCTATCCACAACGGTTTTGAGCGAAAGAAACGCGTCGTTGTCATCTGGTACGGCAACTCAATAATCGGATAACTGAGCCGTTCCACTTCAATCCACTGCTTCCGCAGCATAACATTGATGCAAAACGTCGTGGAAAGTAGAACAATGATAAAGCCACTCCACGCAAGCACAGGTTGCCACCACAACTGGAGATGTGGACGTAAATAAAGACTGGATTCCCCGGTGAAATACACTGTTAAGCGGTTCTTATCCGTCAAGGCGAGCCACTCTGGAAGATAGCGGTGGAAAAGTGTACTCCACTCATTCTCCTCTGTCGCCAGCCAACCAACTGTGGCGATATTTGTAATAATAACTTCAAACAAGTCATGTCCGCAGATAGCAGATGCCACAGATAGCATTGCATAAAGCGTCAACAATTCACCTTGGGTGAGTACAGCGCGCGGTGCCAATCGATGGAGAAATGTATTCAGGGCTATCAGGAGGGTAAGCGCGAAGATGGTGTTGAAAAAGAGGGACATCGTCGTCGGGAACCCCTGATCCCAACGTAGCGATGCAAAGACCCAATAGTTATTGAAGGGAATGAGCACAAGTCCAAGCCAAATAATCCGCCAACGGATTCTCCGGTGAGAAACAGACGTAGAGAGGGTAGGCGAGTGTTGCAGCATAGAGATTTCCAGTCGAGGCGTGCGTTGTTTTACCTATAAACGCTCGACATTATTATACAGCAGAACCGAACCTCACTCAAGATTTTTGTTTGCAAAATTAAAGCAAATCTGATAAAATAAGTCTAAAAATTAATGCCAAAATAACCTTCTCTTTTCCCAAGCAAATGGACGCTATAAAAGAAGCACACTATAATCTCGGTATTGCTTATCTGGAAGCAGGACAATACAACAGAGCCATCCCTGAATTTGAAGCAGCCATAAAACTGGATGCAAATTTCATAAGTGCGCACTGTGCGCTCTGTCGCGCCTACCTCGAACAGGGCGAATTAGAGAAAGCACACACAGCGGTCACAGAAGCGTTAAAACTCGATGCCACGCACCAACCCGCGATGCTGTTGTGCGACACTATAACACAAGCATACTACGACAGGGGCAGACAACATCTCGATGCCGGACGCTACACTGAAGCCGTTCCCACATTCCAGAAAGCCTTAACCCTCGATGCCGATTTACGCCACAGCGCGGAGGTTTCCGATGAAAATAAGCATATCCATGCCCATCTCGGTGCCGCTTATATTGGACTGAAGGCGTATCAGGAGGCAATCGATGCGTTACAAAACGCGATAGCCTTAGATGCCGATCTTGTCGATGCACACTACAACCTCGGTTATGCTTACGTTGAACAAGGACACCCTGATAAAGCGGTCCCGCATCTTGAACGTGCTATAGCCATCGCACCGAATCTTAAACGTGCACACTACAATCTTGCCCGCGCACACCGAGAATCGGGCAATTTGGAAGCGGCAACACATGCTGTCACAGAAACACTAAGGCTCGACCCCAACTATCAACGCGCCCACGAACTCGCAAATACGATAAAACAGGCACACTATAACAGAGGCATCACTTACTTCAACGGTGAACGCTATAGTGAAGCTGCGACAGCCTTTCAGAACGCCATAACCCTCGACTCCGATTTTACCACCGCACATTATAACTTGGGACTAACCTACCTCAAAACGGAAACGTATCCCCGCGCGGTGGAGGCACTGCAGAAAACGATAACCCTTGATAGTACCTATACAGCAGCACATCACGCGCTTGCTCTCGCTTACCTTGGACAGCAGGAACTCGGAAAGGCGAGAGCGGCAGCGAGAGAGGCACTGAAATTGGATGCGAATTATCAACCCGCACACTCTCTTCTGGAAGCCATCGATCCAAACTTCACACCTCCTGAGACAGAGACGACGACACCCCCAGAACTGGAGCAACCTGTAGACCAGCAACCCGCTGCAAAATCAAGTCAGGAAACACACTATGAACTCGGCATCGCTTACCGAGACGCGAAAATGTATACAGAAGCGATTGCAGAGTTCAAGAAGGCGATAGATTTGGATCCAGATTTTGTAACCGCACACGTCAGTTTAGGTGAAGCCTATCTTGAAACAGAACAACTCAATGACGCAGAAAACGCAGCGAACGCGGCACTAAAGGTTGATGCTAATTCTCAGTCGGCGCACCAACTCTTAGAGGGTATAAAAGAGGCGCGCCCCACGCCTCCTCAACCCACACCGACGCAGTCAACAAGTACAGCACTGGTAGACGTATCTGATGCAAAACAAGACTTAGAACGAGGGCACGTTTTTCTCAATAACAGGCAATATAATCAAGCCGCCGCCGCATTCAAAAAAGCAATAAAGGTAGATCCCAGTTTGGTAGAGGCGCACTATGGCTTAGCACAAGCTTACCTCGAAATAGGGGCATTTGACAATGCAAAAGCTGCCACAGACGAGGCGTTAAGGCGCAATCCAAACCATCGGCAAGCACGCGAATTCCTTCAAATCATCAAGTTCGCCAGAAACTTAGAGAGAAATAAAAAAATTTGGAAGAAAGTCAGGGTCTATGCTGTTATTTTGGGGGTCATCGCAGTAGGTGCGTTTGTTGCTATCAGGTTTAATATAATTCCGCTGCCTGTATTCTCTCCAACACCTCCCGACCTTTCAATAGCAGTTTCTTTAGAGGAACCTTCAGGGAATGGTTTTCTTGATGCTGGCGAAACAGGTCGTCTTAGGCTCATAATTAGGAATAGTGGTGGCACGGTTCGCAACGTAGGGGTCAGAATTGATCCGCCCTTTATCTCTGGAGCACCTTATAACCAGCCGGCACAAATTTCAAAACTCGGTAAGAATAACCCAGAAACTATCGCTGTCTCAATATCAGCAGATAAGAATGTGCGTGAACGAGACCAATCCTTGGAGATCCAACTGTTCGGCAACGATGGAAAACTACTCGGTAGTCAAAAGTTTACTTTGAAAATAAAGCGAATGAGGAAAGGGTAAGGAGTTATCAAATATCCCTACTCTCTTTCTCATAACAACAAACCCATCTTGGGCTAATTTTTTCACATCTCTCCTTCATTGGAACCAGTAGACGAGGTTTCAACTACCCCTTGCCAATTTGTAGAACCCGCAGGTTTGTAGCAAGGCTTCTATTGGAAAAGGAAACGCATTCCCGTTGTCGAATGCCGCTCACCGAACCAGTCCTCTGAGCCGAGTACAAATGCTACATACGGAATTCATAATCCCAACCAAAGAAGGCAAAGCACTTAAAGCACCAGAGCCATTTAGTTTTCAGTTTTTCCCTGAAAATTCCATATAATTTTTCAGTTAGACATAGGTTAAATTATTTATTTTTTGCTTGAATAATTACCAAAATTGACCTATTATAACTAAAGTAAACTTGATAATCAAAAATGCGAATAGAGGACCTGTAGGTTGGAAATTCGTTGTTAAGTTCCCATAGCTTCAGTAAAGTTTTCTTCTCGAAATACATATAAACCATCAAGGCAAAGACGACAAAATCTATCTACGGGTAACCAACGTGAGAAACCGATGTATTAATACCGCAGTTGAAAAAGTTAATATGCAAGCCAACGAGCTTTTGCTATTGTGGGGTCCAAGCCCGCTACGCATTGACACCCACTCAGTTTTAACTATACATAGGTTTACCCCCCCCCCCCCGAAAAATTTAGCGTTTCTAACAATTTATATCATCACCAGGACAGCAGTGGCAGGAGCCACGTCTCTGTCATTAAAAGTAACCGCACGCGTTCTATCTCATACGGGATGTTCCGTCGCGGTTTTTGTTTGCATGGGTTCAAACCCAGTAGGTGTTTTGCTTTTAACAAAACGAAAATACATCAGCGAGAACAACAGTTGTTTTCGCTGTTCGTCAGTTCCAGGGCATTCTTTGAACGTCCACAATGATGTTTATTTCAAACTCACGTTACTATGCACAAAAATAAAAAACGGCGGGTGCTACTTAAAACCATAGACTTATAAATTTAACCGTCCCTTGGCATTAAGCTCTCAGCATACCGCCCGAATACCATAATTCAAACCCCAATAAAGGAATAATCATGAACACACGAATGATCGAAAAATACTACGCTAAACAACGTAGAAACAGAGCACTGGTATTCTCTTTGGTAGCACATGCAATCGCAATTATTTTCACAGCGATATGGTTATTGAAACCATTGGTAGAACAGATAGAAGATACGATTGCTGTGGATTTTGTTCCACCGCCGCCTCGGATACATAAACCCAAAAAAATAATTCGAGAGGTCGAACAGAGCAATGCTGCTGCCACGGCATCCATTCAAAGTCCAGCAGCGAAGCGGCTACCCTCATTAATGTCCTCAATTCCGAAAGTCAACGAAAAACCGAAGTTAGAAGCACCTCCACTTTCGACAGTGGTAAAACTCGCGCCTTCACCGGAGTCCATCCTTGCAGACACTAAAGCAAACTCAGCAACAATAGAAAGAGGAAGTGGAGAAATTCAGGACGGGCGAGGTTATCGTCAGGATGGAACAGGTTCTGGCTACGGAAATACCCCTGGTAAAGGCACAGGCGGTGGAGGTACGGGGAAAGGTCTTGGAAATTTAACACAATCAGGAGGCACAGGACAAGATGCATTCGGTGAAGGTATCTCCGATCTTGTTGGTACTTATGCAGACGAAATCGGCGATCAACTCGGCAGCATTATTGATGAAGAGGACGGCATCGTACGGGGACATATTCGGCTAATCCGTCTAAAGCATCAAATGAGCGATTGGTGGCAAGACCCAACAGCGATCCCATCCCTAATAAAATGGTTACGCGAGCACACACCCACAATTACTGCCGATATGAAATACGCCGGTGGTTCATTATCGCTAACAGATGAGGACATCATGAATGCACCACTAATGATAATGACAGGGCACGACCAAGCGATGTCCGTATCCTATCAACGGTTAGCCGACCGCAATTCACAAGCATCAGGGTTCAACAGTGAGGAGCGCGCAGCCCTTCGGAAATACATTCTCGATTACAACGGCATGCTGTTTTTCGACTATTGTGGTGATGGCGGTAATGAGAAATCGTTTGCAAGGCTCGTAGAAAACGAGTTACGCACAGTGTTCCCTGAGTATCCGATGAAAACCCTGGACGATATACGACATGAGATTTTTCAGTGCTATTTCAAACTGAAAAAAACGCCTGTCGGAGGCTCAACGTTCTGGGGAACAGGATACAAGGGCGGGAACACCCAATATCAATATATCAAAGGTATCTTGGTGCCAGGGCGGTTAGGCAAGCCTCGTTTGGCAGTCGTATTCTGCCCGCTCGATTACCTATGCAGCATGGAAACCGCTGAGGTCGATAGTCGCGCGCCCCTCGCATCACGACGCTCTTCGGATGTCTATCGGTTCATGACAAACATGTTTATTTATCAAATGCGACAGAGAGCAGCAAACGAAAAATAAGAACAAAAACGGGCGCGCTTACAAAGCGCGCCCAGTCCAACTAAAACCTTGTAACATCCACGCCCTAAGCGTCGATTATCTATCCACTATTCTTCCTTAATCACAAAGAATTTTTCCTCTTTAATCCGCTCTTCAGGGTAACGCGCACGCGCCCAGATCGCTTTCGCATTCTCAATCATCTGCGGATGTCCACACGCATAGACAACAGCGTTCGTGTGATCATAACCGAGTTGATCGCCGTACTTCCGAACCACATCTTCAGCACGTCCGCTCTCGCCTTGCCATTCCGGATCCTCCCACGGACGACTCACCGTCGGGACAAAGGTGAACCACTCCTCCTGTGCAGCGAGCTCGTTGAGTTCGTCCATGTAATACCCAAGTTCCCACGAACGACTCGCACCAACGATCGCAAGGATCTGATGCGGACTTGCCTGGCCCTGTTCCTGCTCAATTTTTTGTGTTCGCGCGATGCTAATATACGGCGCAGCTCCGGTTACAGTGCCTGCCATAACATGGCGTGTCATTCCGCTTTCCGTGTCTAAGACAAATTTTCCGACGAGGCGGTCCCGGATAAACACGCTGTCCCCCAGTTTCAGTTCCCAAAACAACGGTGTGGTTGCACCCTCCGGCACCAATTCGACGAAAACCTCCATAAACGGTTCGTGTGGTGAAGAGACAATCGAATACGGACGTTGAACAATCTTTTCGCCAACTTGAAAACCGATCGTGGCGTATTGACCGGGTATAAATGGCAGCTGCTTATCAACACGGAATTTGAACGCTGCTAAATCTTCAGAAAAGTCTTCGCGTTCAATTAGTTCACCTTTACAATATTGCGCTCTGGAGCGTCTTCTTTGCATAATTTTTCCCTTCAAATTTTCTATACCAAGTTTCGACTCGCAAACTATGCCGAAAAAATGATAGAATTTTGACGACCTTTCCACATATTATACCGAAAACGAAAATCAAGGTCAAGTCTTTTATCAGTAATCTGAAACGAAACGCCTCTTTGCTTGATCTCACAGGTCTTTCGTGATAAACTTAAATACGCACGATGCATCAAATCTGCCCGATTTCGTGCAATTCGGTACAAGGTATGCCCAATTTTGTGCAGTGCTTCCTGTGCATTTTGCTAAGAACTTCACCAATGTAGTATCGCTCAAATCGGCACGAAATTTGCTATCCAATATGATATAGATATTCCAACAACAAAACCATTTCCCAAAAGGGGTTCAGATTCATGAAAAAGACTCACCTTCTCTATATCGTATGCCTTTTACTTGCCAACTTACTCCTATTAGACAGTCTCGCACAAGACTTCGCAGCACAGTGGCACCTACCCGAAGGGGCGAAAGCGCGTCTCGGAAGGGGTAAATTGATTAACATCAAACTGTCACCGGACAGTACCCGAGTCGTCGCCTCAACAACCGTCGGCATCTGGATTTACGATGCCCAAACCGGCGAAGTCGTTTCAATGTTCACAGAGAAACAAGCTGAAAAAAAAGACGGTTTCTTTATCCAAACACCACCAGAGACACTGACCTTCTCAACTGACGCATTAGTTATCGCGACTGCTCATGGAAACAGTATCTACGTCTGGGACACCTTCACAGGCAACGCGTTTGCGATGCTTGATGAACACCCGGATTCAATTAACGGACTCGCACTTTCACCGGACGGCACAAAACTTGCCACCGCAGGTGGAGATTGGACGGTGCATCTCTGGGAGGTCAACACTGGCAAATATATCAAAAGCCTAACGGGACATCCGAGTGCAGTAAACGCAGTCGCGTTCTCACCCGACGGTAAGATTCTTGCGAGTGCGGGAAGTCCGCTCCGTCTGTGGGATGCCAACACAGGCGAATTGCTACACGCAGACAGTAAAGATTTGGGATCCATCAGCCTGCTCGTATTTTCACCAGACGGTAAAACACTTGCAACCGGCGGTGGATGGGATCACACGGTGCATTTGTGGGATGTCGATACCGGTACACTTCAAACGGGTCTCAAAGGACACACCGGCAAAATTCGCGATATGGTGTTTTCACCAGATAGTAGCACACTTATCACCGCGAGTAGCGATAAGACATTGCGACTCTGGGATGTCAACACCGGCACCGAACAGAAAAGCCTCCCTACGCCTGATGATGCAATTAACCCATTAGTTGCAGCAAATCGAGTGGTCAAGTTGTTTGAGCAGGGAATCCTTCCAAAGAAACGGGATGACGTTTATAGCGTGAAATTCTCTAAAGATGGCACGCAGCTCATCAGTGTGAGTAGTGACGGAAGTCTCCATCTCTGGGATGTTGACACCGGACGCTACCAACTATCCTTCTCTCTTGGTGCGTACACGAATTGGGTAAGTGCCCTCGCCTTTTCCGCAGACGGTAAACATCTTGTCAGTGATAACGCCCTTGAAGGAAGGGTGCGCGTCTGGAGCGTAGAAACCTTCACACAAGAGACTGTCCTTACACCGCCCCAAGACGCTATCGAACTCATGTTCTCGGCGGACCTCAAAAAACTTGCGGGACGTGCCTTGCGCCACGGAATTCAGGTGTGGGATTCCACGACAAAAGCACGCCTGTCTACTTTGAGGGGAACGGAGCGGATGGCAGGTTACTGGCCCCTCGTATTTTCACCAGACGGTACAATGCTTGCGGGTAGAGGTAGAATAGGAGCTTTAGGCAACAAAGTCCGGATTTGGAAGACAGACACTGGGGATCAATTGTTCACACTTGGAGGGCACAAAGGTGCAGTGAGCAGATATACATTCTCACCAAACAGCAAGGTTTTCGCGAGTGGTGGTGAAGACGGAACCATCGTTTTATGGGATGTCGAAACGGGCAAAAGCCTATTGAACCTCATCACGGGAAACACGAAGCCTATCAGTGCGTTAGCCTTCTCCCCAGACAGCAAAGTGCTCGCAAGCGGCGGTGGCAGCGAGATCCATCTATGGAACGCCCACACTGGCGATCCCATGGGCACCATCGGTGTTCGGGAAAACGTGCATGCGTTAGCCTTCTCCCCAGATGGAAAGACACTTGCAATTGGAGGTGGGGAAGGATCAATTCAGGTATGGGAATTAGACCCCAGACACAAAAAGATACGAATTATCTTCACGGGACATCAAGGATCCATTCATGTGCTGCGCTTCTCTCCAGATGGCAAAACACTCGCAAGTGGAAGTGCCGACGGCACAATTCTCCTTTGGGATATAAAACAGTAGGAACAACCGATGAAAAAATCACGCTTTCTCCTTATACCACTGTTGTTCATCTGCGGCGTGCTGTTGCTCAGTCTGCTGCTCCGTTGGATAGGTTCACAGTATTTAGAAGAAACCCCACCAGACTCCCAAACACAAGTAGCGGCTCCTGCTTATGCCCAATGGCAACTGCCCGAGGGTGCGACACTACGTATCGGGAAGGGGCATATCAGGGACATAAAGTTTGCACCCAACGCTACACAGTTCGTCGTAGTGACGAGTATCGGTATTTGGTTATACGATGCACACACCGGCGTAGAAATCGCACGCCTCAACGAAAGAGTGAGAAACATCAAAACTGTAGCCTTCTCTCCAGACGGAAAAACACTCATAAGTAGTGACGCAAAAGGGGAAGTTCAGGTGTGGGAGCTATCCACAGCCAAGCTCCGCGCAACCTTCCGAGGTCCGAAAATAATCACGAAGGCAGTCTCTGCCGTCTCCACAGATGGCATCACACTCGCCAACGAACAAAATAGACAGATTCGTTTATGGAAATTCAGACCCAACACAACCGAACCCATTATTACGGATACAAAATCGGATTCTAAATTGGGATACAAAGTCGTCATAGCACTCTCACCGAATGCTACGCGCCTTGCAACCGCTTCATCACCGGAATATGGAATTCATCCGATTCGGATCTGGGATGCGAATACCGGGGAACCGTTGTTTAGTTTGGAGAAGCACACGCTACCGGTTAAGGTATTGGCATTTTCACCCGACAGCAAAACACTCGCAAGTGGTGATACAGGCAACAGAATTCGGTTGTGGAATGTGGATACCGGGACATCTCGCGCAATCTTCAAAACATCTACAGGCAGCTTTGATGTGTTAACCTTCTCACCGAACAGCAAACTCCTCGCAAGCGGAAGCAATGACGGTAAAGTTCGGTTGTGGGATGCTACCGTCAAAAAACAGGTGGGATCGGGCATGCTCCAACAGTATACGCCTTTGCTAACACTCAAAGGACATAAAAATCAAGTCTCCGCGTTAGCATTTTCGCCGGACGGAAAAACGCTGATCACAGCCAGTTCCTACGGTAACATCCGAGTATGGGATACCACCACCGGAAGTGAACGCTTCACCTGCTCAGGACACTTCGGAAATCCGTTGGGGTTCGTCTTTTCTGAAACGGGTTCCACTTTTACAAGTGTGTATCCTCTCACTTGGAACAGCGTTCAACTGAAGGATTGGGATATCAACACAGGAAACCAACTATCTGTTCGTTTCTTGAATATAGAGAACGAGTTTGCGGCAATTTCACCTGATGGTAAAACGATTGTCGCTCACGATTACTGGGAAAGGAACATAACACAGTTGTGCGATGTGAACGCAAAACGCGTGTGCGCCACCCTGAAGGGACCACCGAAGGAAAAACGAAGGGTAGCAGGCGCATCCTCCTTCCAAGCAGGATTCACTTTCTCTCCCGACAGCACAACCGTAGCAAGCGGCGGCAAGGACAATGTGGTCCGTTTATGGGATGCCACTGTGCAGCAACCCTCCGGTTTCAAGAAATTTTTCGGTTTTGCCGACACACGGCATCCTCAACTGACCATCCAAGGACACCCGGTTCACGTCCGCACATTGGCATTTTCACCCGACGGAAAAATGCTCGCAGGTGGTAGTAACTTGGGAGCCGTTCATTTGTGGGATGCACACACAGGTACAAAACTTTTCACGCTCAAAGAACATAGCAACAAGATTCGAGCATTGGCGTTCTCGTCGGACGGAAAAACACTCGCGAGTGGGAGTACAAATGGGAAAATCATCTTATGGGATACAGAAAACGGTAAGCAAAATAGCACCAATATCGTCGAGCCGCGGGTAACAGTGAGCCAGTTGCTATTTTCGCCGGATGGAAAAATCCTCGTTAGTGGAGACGGGAGAGGAATCATCCAATTGTGGGATGTCTACACGGACAAACTGTTATCCTCGCACGCAGGGCACACAGATTTAATACAGGTGCTGCTACTATCCCCAGATGGCAAAACACTCGCAAGTGGAAGTACCGACGGCACAATCCTCCTCTGGAATTGGGAGGAATTCAAAAAGGTAAGCGACAAATGATTTGGATATTGGCTGACTACTGACCGTTGATAGCCACTTCTACATCTCCGCCAACTTCTTCTGAAGCCACCGCGTCATGGGTGCGTGTCCTGGATCACAGACCTCAATGAAATGCCCCGGCAAGGGTTGTCCGATCAATGCCTCCACATCTCGTCTTCGTTCCGCAACAATTGCCGGATGATCACTAGCGACGTTCACTTTCTCCTCTGGATCGTTCCGAACATCAAAGAGTTCATCACCCTTCTCATCATTATAGCCTACCGACGTACAGAAGTTCCAATGGTCATCGCGCACACTGACACGTCCACGCGCATTGCCCGTAGCAAAGCCTGCCCAACCGGTAATAATCCGTTGACGGAGATACGCCTTCTCTTGTGTAACGAGTTGCCACATATCCTCGCCATCCGTCCAACCGCACGGGATGTCAAGCAGATTCAGGAGCGTTGGCATCAAATCGTGGTTCTGCACAAACGCGAAAATTTCCTTGTCGTTCGGTCCTTCCGGGTGCCGTATCATGAGATTGAGTTGCGTATTGAAAGGATGCAATTTGTTCGCGCCTTTACCGAAACTCCCGTGGTCACGGAGTTGTGTGCCGTGGTCAGACATCAGGACGACCAACGTCTCGTCCTTGATGCTCAACTGCTCTATCTTGTCAAGTAGCACGCCGACCCATTTATCGACAAACGTAACCTCTCCGAGATAGAGAGCCTCAATGCGGCGCAGTTCATCTTCTGTAGGTCCATCCCCTTCATTCGCACTGCCCGGTGTGATGAAATCCTTGCCCGAATAGTCCGGAAAATAGATGTCCGCGTAAGACTTCGGTGGATCCCACGGTTCATGCGGATCGAAACTATCCACCCATAAGAAAAATGGACCGACGGTGTGATTATCCTCAAGCCAGTCAGATGCGGCACGAAAGACACGGGCACAACTATAGTCATCCTCCGATTGGCGATGTCGTTGCGATAACAGGTAGTTAACGAGTCCAGCATGTCGCTGCCAATTGATCGGTTCACGAACATGTTTTCGGAGTTGCGCTTCAATCAACCTCGGATCGCCGCTGTGCCAGTTATCCGACTCCTGTCCGCGGATGAAATCGAAATGCGCAAACCCGCGCGAGAAATTCATCGTCGGCTTGAACATGTGATAGGTATCAGCAATAAGGGCGGTGAGGTAACCACGTTCCAGCAAGACTTCGGCGATCGTATCCTGTTCCGGTGGAATCTTATGCCATCCGGGTGCGTGGTGCCAATGTCCACGCCGATCGAAATTATACCGCCACGGAAAACTCCGCATCCCCGTAAAGTTACCACGACGGATCTGAAGCGTCGGTTGCCCCTCACCAAATGCGCGTGTAAAACGGACAGACTCCGATGCGAGCGCGTCAAGGTTCGGCGTTTGCACGTGGCTATATTTCTTGCCGTCGCCGATAATATCAGCGCGAAAGGTGTCTAAACAAATACAGACGATATTCATATTTTTAAGCCTCTCTCATCTCATCAAGAATCATTTCGGTAGCTTCCAAAGGATCCTCCGCCTCAATAATGGGTCTACCCACAACAATGTAATCCGTGCCTCGCCGGATCGCTTCTGCTGGCGTGGTGATACGACGTTGATCGCCGCTCTCTGCCCACTCTGGTCGAATGCCCGGTGTCACAATCAAAAAATTATCGCCGCACGCTTTCCGAATAGTTTCAATCTCTAACGGCGATGCGACGACACCGTCTAATCCGGCTTCCTGTGCCAACTGTGCGAGATAAACGACTTGCTCTGAGAGTGTCCGTGCTGAGGCAAAACTCAATCGAAAACTGGTTTCTTCGATGCTTGTCAGAATGGTCACGCCGAGCAGAATAGGCCTCGGAACATCCGCCTGATAGGCGGCATCATCCGCGCTTGCTCTTGCTGCCTTCATCATCATAAGTCCACCCGAGGCGTGCATGTTAATCATATTTGCGCCGTGCTTCGTCATCATGCCGACATCGCGTGCTACTGTGTTTGGGATGTCGTGGAATTTCAGGTCAACAAAGGTTTTATGTCCGTTCTGCTCGAACCACGGAAAAGCTTCCATTCCAAGCGCACTGAACGCCTGAAAGCCCATCTTAAACCAACGGACTATATCCATAAGCGTTCCAGATAGCCAGTCAATCTCCTCACCATCATCCGTATCCAATGCGACTATTAACCTGTCTCTCAATTTTCGCCTCCTTATCCGTGTTTAAGTGTATTGGTGTTTTCTGGATCTTGCGCTTCCGAGTAGTGAGTGGGACCGGATTTCGCGTTAGGGACCTGTTGTGCTCTACAGTTTTCAATATGCGCAGCCAGTTCTGGCATCTGTACATGGTCATATTTTTCAATAAGCAGGATAGCAAATTCCATCAATGGCGCGAAAATGTGATTTTCGTCTTCACGCACGACATCGGTTAAGTCACCAAGCAGGACTACAAGGTGTTCGTAGTCGTCTTCGGTCATAGTCGGGATATTGTCGTTTTTGTAGGCACCAACCGCGTGAATTAAAACTTCTACGGCTGCCGCAAGTGATTTCGGATTGCTATGCGGGTTGTGTGTTAACTCTACTCGCGATACGTCAGATATACGGCGTTCTTCAGTTACCATAATTTACTCCTAACATTTTCAGTAATAGATTCCACTCCCTCAGAGCCTCCATCTATCATATTCCGGGTGTGTCAACACACGACGGACCTGTATGCATTAATTCTTTGTATTCCCTCGCTTACAATATTATCTAAACCGGCACTTTTAAAACTTCATCAATGATTCGGAGCACTTCCCGGTGTGCCTCCCCAATCTGTGTCTGGCAATTATAGATATTCAGCGCAATATCATTGAGTTGTTCCTCAAAGTTGTCTATCATCCGACGAATTTCCGCGGGGGAAGTACCGCCCAGGCTCTGGTTGTTCTGAATCGCTAACTCTGCATCCAAAATCTGTTTCAGCTGCGAAATTGGTATGTCAATCTCTTTCTGTTTCAAAAGCTCCTGCGTCAACTCCCAATCGGTGAATGTCTTTTCTGACTGAACCAGTTCTCCGACAAGCCATCCCACAACTTCGTGGGACTCCCGAAAACTGATCTGACGCTCTTTAACGAGATAGTTCGCTAACTCGGTTGCCGTCGCGAAGTTTGCATTTGCCAATTCAGCCATCCGTTCCGTCTTGAAATCTGTCGTTTTGAGGAGTTCTGGTAGCAGACCGAGGCACGCCTTCACAACATCGAATGCCTCCCACAGTGGCGGTTTATCCTCTTGGAAATCCCGGTTATAACCCATCGGCAACCCCTTGAGGTTCGTCAACAGATCGAGTAAAGCTCCATAGACGCGTCCTGTACGACCCCGCGTAAGTTCCGCGATGTCAGGATTCTTTTTCTGTGGCATGATGGAGCTCCCAAAACTATACGCATCGTCAAGCACCGCCATCCCGAATTCATAAGTTGTCCAATAGACTAATTCCTCGCTAATCCGTGAGAGGTTCGCCATCACGAGCGATAGCGCGAAAAGCACCTCTGCAATAAAATCCCGACTGCTGATAACGTCAAGTGCGTGTTCGTGTGGCGCATCGAAACCGAGCAGTTTTGTTGTCAATTCTCGGTCAATAGGGAAGGTTGTGCCAGCCAAAGCACAAGCACCGAGCGGATTCATATTGACGAGTGTGTATGCAGATTGTAGACGTTTCTGATCCCGTAAGAACATACTCACATAAGCCGTCGCCCAGAAACCGAGACTAATCGGTTGTGCGTGTTGCGTATGCGTATAGCCGGGCATCACAGTGTCGGCGTGTTCTTTGGCAATATGTAGGAAGGCTTCGCAGAGTGAGGAGAGCCCGCTCTGAACGTTGAGAATCTCATCGCGGATGTAGAGGTGTGCATCCACGAGTACCTGATCGTTACGGGAACGGGCAGTGTGGAGTTTGCCACCGAATTCACGCCCAGCGTTCTCAATCAGATACGATTCGACGTTCATGTGCACGTCCTCTTTATTCGGATCGAGTGTAAAATCACCGTTCTGGAAATCTATCTCTGCTTTCTGGAGCCAGCACAAAATTTCGCGCAGGTCTGCATCGGAGATAATCCCTTGCTGGGCGAGCATAATCGCATGCACTTGGCTTCCCCAGATGTCGTATCCGATGAGGCGCGTATCGGCTTCAACAGAGTGCGTGAAGGCTATTGTCTCTGTAGTGAGGCTTGTGCTAAAACGTCCACCCCAAAGCGTTTTTTCCGGTTTTCCCATATTTTCCTGTCGTGTATGTATTAGTGTCTGTCGTGGGTTCTGTTCCATCAGTAACCATTTTCGCGCTAATTCCTCTTTTGATATAGCATCCCAATCACTTTCTTTATACTCCATATAACTCTGAAGTGCGGTTATCAGCAGCCATGCCCCACCTTTCAAGGTTTCTACAGCCTCAAGTTCTGTGGCATCCAAAACCAATTCGTGAGGTGGGTCGGACGATAACATCAGAACCGCCATCACCTCCTGAGGCATCCAATAATACTCCATATCAAGTATCAACGACACTATAGGACTGTATTCATCAAACTCTGAGATCTCGGCATCTATTCCAAGGGGATACGCCCACATTAGTGATAACACGTGCAGTTGATCAAAAGGTATCCCTTCCTTTGCTGCCATCAAAAGTCTTTTCGCTTGTTGATTCAGTGGGTGCTCATTCAATTTCTCTATTACTTTCCGTTGCTCACCCTTCCATTGTTTATTTGCCTCTTGTCTCCGTTCGCTCATTTCCATCATGCCTCTTTTGATGTGTCGATCCAGGCGAGCCCCTGTGTACCCAAGTTCTATTCCTTCCCGAATCAATCTCTCCAGCACAGGATGGAAACGTGTATATCCTATTTTTCGTCTGTGAGTTTGAAGTTCCTCTGGACTCATAGACATTTCCTGTTTTACGCGTTCTATCGCTCTCTGATATGGTCTCTCTTCTTTAATCAGTAGTTGTTCTTGTTTATTCAATTTTGGTCGTCCTTATTTTTCATTTTTAATTTTCCCTAACTAACCAAGGCTCATAAAAAATGGCCTTCCAATCATATTGAAACTCAGCATCCAATGTTTGCATCGATTCAGCATAAAACAAGTGGTAGTACTTCACATACGTCTTATCTAGCAATTTGAGGCAATCATCTAATTCCGCGAACGTCGGAACACTTTTTGGATCTCGTTTATCCGAATGAGCAATACGTTTATCAGCAAAATCCTCACATGTTTTTGCAGTCTCCTTGAGTTTCTTCAAATCGCTCTCTACCATCTTTGGACAAATATGGTGACAGTTAGGATCTGCGTATTTTTTAAACTCCTCCTCAATCATCTCTCGGTATGAAAAAGGCACTCCAGATTCCTGGAAACGCTGCAAGTCAGACTCGGATTTTCGGATGGAAAGGTAGTAAGAGAAAGATAATTCAGTAGGATTTTCAGCAATGTCCTTAAGCAGGCCTACAAAGGAGATACTACCCTTCTGAGGTTTAATCTGCCGACGTAGTCCTGCCAAAGCATGAGAAATATAAGAACGCTCAAGATAGCGATAGAAATAGCTAGGTTTTTGAATGTGAGAATTTTGTCTGATTATATCCTGTACGCCCCAAAATACCTTAACATCTGAAAGAAGGGGGATAATTTCACCCTGAATAGTCTGCATCGACTTAAGCCACTTTTCAAGTTTCGGACTTTTTATAAATTTCTGATTCATGGTTAGATTTCTTAGCAAACAGTTTAACAGCCTCTACTACAACATTATGAAATACTTTTCACAGGCAGTTTAAAGGTTGTAAACATGGTTCATGAACATATCCGAAAACATATCACTTCTTCTTTTCCAATTCCCTGATATACTTTCGTCTTTGTTCAAGATAATTTGTATCAAATCTAGCAACTAAATTTTTACACATCCCATCCAGAGCTATCTTGTCGCCTGTTTGCACCATCAAATTAGGCAAAGAATAAAGACCTGATCTCAACTGTGTTTGAAAATTAACAGCAAATGCGATACCACCTGTCTTACGACCCGATTCTGTTTCCATTTCCATTGCTACTACTACTATTTCATGAGGCATCCCATCGCGTGTATAAACAATATCTACGTCTTGTAAACTGCGCAATTCTCGTTTTATATAACTTTCTATTACGGCTTTAAGGCTTTCGTCTGTTTCTATCTCCACGTAAACTTGAAATCGATATGCGAGTTTTTCCTGCGGATGCCCGGTGATACTTAAAGTAAAAACTATCACTACAGTCACTAGCATCAGAAATTTCTTTATCATCAAAACTCTCCTTGAAATATCCGGCAAACCAAATTAATGCGCGGAATCTCTGTAGAAATTGTTAATATAGCATGATCGATACTTTAGTCAAAGCGAGGCGGTTCTCGCGCCGGTTCCCGTGGGGGTATCTCAAGTTCCACCCCGCCAAAAGATTTGAACATTTCGTGGATCGCCGTTCCCAGATTTTGTGATGGAATTTCGTGATCAGAAGAGACATTTCGCGTCTCTGCATCTTGAAGATAAACGAGATAATCAACAGCAGATTTAAGCCTTTCGGTAGAGAGTTGCCTGATTAACCTAACTGCCTGCTGTTGTAAGTCAACTTTTCGCATCATGAACCTCCTTTGCCTTTCAGAGGTAAAGACATAATTGGTCTGTTACACAACCTGCGGCGGACGGCGTATCGACATCGGTTGGATAATCTTGCGTTGATCTGGTGTCAAACGTGCCAATAACTCCTCTGAATGCGGATAGTCAAAACGCTCACGGACATATCTCGGAGAATAGCGATAGACAATCGACCGACGATACCCCTCATTCGTCCGTTCTGCCGAACCATGCGTAATCGCGTCTGTGAACATAACGACATCGCCTGCTTTGAGATAGATTTCTTTCGTCCCGAAGGCTGTTCCTGCGGGTTTACCGGTTATGCCGTCATAAACTAAACCTTTCCCGTCGTGCTTCAAACGCGGATGTATCTCGGTACATTTATGGCTTCCCGGCACGAGTACCGGCGCGCCATCTCCCGGCCCAATATCGTTCAGTGCCATCAGGACGTTAATCTGTCCCACCATCCATTCGCCTGTATTCTCCTGACGGAAGGTCAGATAACTCAGTGGGACGTGTCCGCCACAGTGGATATGAATGAAACCACCGGGACCGCGAACGTTAAGGAAATTCTCGTGGATAGAAAGCCCATTGACTTCATGGACGTATTTCCGAACCAGTCCAATCCAAGCAGGGTGGTCGATTAACTTCTGAAACGCCTCGCCTCCCTCGATGATATTCTGGAAATTCACGCCGTTCTCAATGTTGTAAGTATGCGTTTCAATGTTCCCAATCCAACGCGGAATCCGTCTGTCGTTCCCGTTTTCCTCCCACGGATGCTCAACGTACTCCCAATGTCTATCAATCCATTGGTTCATTTTATCCAGATCGTCTTCTGAGATGGCATCCTCCAAAAGCAGATAGCCTTGCAAGTCGAATAAATAATCCTGTATCTCTTGATCCATGTTCCGTCTCCTCAGCCAAAAGGTGCGGTTTCAACCGCACCCATAGAATACCACTACAACTACAGATACGCGTCCAATTCTGCTTCCGTCGGGGTTGGCGTAGAGATACCCCCTTCAGGGATTTCCACCCTCGCCGTCCATGCAATTGCATTGAGAATGAACTTACGGAGTGTGTCATCCGCCCAATTGCTATGGAGATGTCCACCAGTAAATCCAAAACCACGCCCACCATCTGGACGCTCCACACACCATCCTAAGTGCTGTGGCTCACCCTTTGCCACTGATTCTCGGACATGCGGGTTGCCGCTATGCGGTCCATCGGGTCTTTCGAGCGTTGATTCAGGGGCGATTGCACTCAGCACAGGTGTCACACCTTCCATATTTTCACGAAACCGCATGTGATAATACCACTCGTCTTCCAACGAAAACGGTTCTACCCCACGTGTTATCGGGTGATCAGGAAACCCAGTAAATGTCGCCGTCCAGTACGGATTGACCGAAAGGTGCGTTTCAAAGTAGCCACCGATCCAATCCAAGAAGCGATCTCCCGGTTCACCCTTCGGTACTTCAACTGCATAGTGCAACATCGCAAGCCCCATACCCTGATCCATCAATCCAGAGATTTGTTCAAGGTGTGGAATGCTGAGGTGTCCGGCACCACCATCTGAATAAACAATGATTGCATCTGTATCTGCGAAAGTTGCCGGATTCTCAGGCCACCCTTGAGAGACGACAGCTTCCACACCCTCCACATTTTTGTTCAATTGATCCGCGAGAAAGGCACACCCAGCCGGATGTTCATGCGAACCACCACCATGACTTGCGCTTCCTGCCACCATAACAATTCGAGATTTTTTCGCCATATTTTAAACCTCCGTTTGGAATACTTATCAGTGTATCATATCCTATGTCTTGCCACCCCTCAAGGAGTGCCTACCAAACTGTCACCATTTTCTATTTACGCCGTAACCATCAAATCTGGTGTCCACACCGACGACTGAAATTTCTTCATCAAGTGCTTGAGCGATTATCAAACGGTCAAACGGATCTCGGTGATGGGAAGGTAGCGTAGTCAACCGGACGAGGTTATCAACTGTAATATCCAAAATTCTAATCTTATGAAAATGCAGCTCCCTCGGAAATAATTGTTCAAAAGGTTCGTCCAAAGTGAGTTTTCCTATATTGATCTTGATTGCTATCTCCCAGAGACTCGCGATGCTGAGGGAAATCTCACTGCTTGAATCCAGGATTAATTGACGCGCTTTGTCACTGAGTTTTTTGTCTTCAGAAATAAACCAAAGCAGCGTATGTGTGTCCAGCAGGTATCTCACTACATATACTCCCTAAATTCTGGGAGCTCAGCGTCAAAATCGTCAGCAATCTTAATAAGTCCTTTGAGGGTACCCGCTTGACGAGGGGGTTGCAAGGTTTTTAGGCCCTTCCTATAAAACAGCTCGTGATATTTCACGTAGGTCTTATCCAACAATTTAAAGCAGGCATCGAGTTCCTTAGATAGCAGTATATTTTTCGATGCATGCTTTGCGCAATAGGCAAGTCGTTCATCAGCAAACGCTTCGCATGCTTCTAACGCCGATGTAAGTTGTGCTATGTCTTCGATTACCATTTCTGGACAAATATGCGTACCTATAACATCTGAGCATGAAGCGGAGTCGGACATATCCTTCGGATCTGAACGGTCAGAATTACAGGAAGTGTGGGGCAATCCTTGCGGATCTTCAGCAATCTCATGGAGTAATCCCACAAAGGAGATATGCCCTTTATCTGGCTTAAGTTGTCGACGCAGACTTGCGATCACGTAATCCAGATACGAGCGTTCGAGATATCCATAGTGAAAATCCTGGGTGCGGCGATGTCCATCGATTATGATTTGGATTTCCCAGAACACCCTGGCATCCCGAAGCAGTAACCGAATCTCTGGTTCAATAGTCGTCATCCATTCACGCCACTTCTGAAGTTTTGAGTTTATCAGCGTCTTCTCACTCATAATCAAGTCCTCGTAAAAGGGAAAGCCCAGTTGCAGTGGGATCCTGCAGATTCAAATGTAAAAAACAGAAAAATGTCTTTATCGCAACGCTAAAGTATTATACACCTTCTCGTTGTAGATGTCAATTTTTTAATGCTTGACAATCGCAGAAGGAAGCACTAAAATACTCCCAAACGTAATACAATGAAGGAGCACCATAATGGAGAAATTTCCAATCGTTGACACACACGTTCACCTCTGGCACCCCAAACAACTGAGATACCCATGGCTTACGGAAGTACCAGTCCTAAACAGACCTTATCTCCTAAAAGATTACACCGACGCGTACGGCGAACTGGAAATCGAATCCATGGTCTTCGTTCAGTGCGATACACACCCCGATGACGGCTTGAAAGAGACAGCCTGGGTTACCGATCTTGCGACGACAGTAGAGCCCCGGATTCAAGGCATTGTCGCATGGGCACCGCTCGAAGAAGGCAAACAGGTAGCCCCTTTCGTTGAAAAATTGGCACAGAACTCGCTCGTCAAAGGTATCCGTCGCCTCATCCAATCCGAAAGCGTGGATTTCTGCGTTCAACCGAACTTTGTGAATGGTGTCAAAACGCTCTCCCGCCACGGATTGAGTTTCGACATCTGTATCTTCCATCCCCAACTCGCCAATGCAATTCGGTTAGTCGAACAGTGTCCACATGTCCAATTCATCTTGGACCATATCGGCAAACCCGACATTAAGAACCAACTTTTCGATCCGTGGAAGCAGGAAATCCAGACGCTTGCAGCCTTCCCGAATGTTCACTGCAAAATATCAGGTTTGGTAACAGAGGCGGACTTTGACGCGTGGACACCCGACGACCTACAACCCTATATTGAACACATCATTACCTGTTTCGGTTTTGACCGCGTCATATACGGCAGTGACTGGCCCGTCTCCACGCAAGCGACTGATTATCCACGATGGGTGCAGACATTGAAAGAGGCTGTATCAGGGTGCTCCTCCGAGGAATTACGTAACCTCTTCCGTGACAACGCCATCAAATTCTACAGACTCGATTCGTAGCGTAAAAAAGGGAAGGGGAAGCACAGAAGGATAGGTCTTCCACGCTTCCCCTTTTGTCGTAATCTTCCTCGTTAGCTGCCAGATTTAACCTCCCGTCGGCGCGGATGCAGTACAAACTCCGTATATCCGTTCGGCAGCTCACACCCCTTGAACACGAGATCCAAAGCCGCCTGAAATGCGACACTCTCGTCATAGTTTGCGGACATGTCCCGATAATTCGGGTCCCCGGCGTTCTGTCCGTCAACAATCTTTGCCATCCGTTGGAACGTCTCGGTTACCTGCTCCTTCGTAACAATCCCGTGGTGCAGCCAATTCGCAATGTGTTGACTTGAAATCCGTAGGGTCGCCCGATCCTCCATCAAGCCGACATCGTTAATATCGGGGACCTTTGAGCAGCCGATGCCCTGATCGACCCACCGGACAACATATCCTAAGATACCCTGTGCGTTGTTATCCAACTCTTGCTGAATCTCATCGGGTTGCAACTGGCGTTCCCTTAATAGCGGTGGCGTTAGCAAATCCGCCATGCTGGCGCGCTGCCTTGCGGACAATTCCTTTATCCAATTTCCGACATCAACCCGGTGGTAGTGCATCGCATGAAGCGTTGCGGCTGTCGGCGACGGCACCCACGCGGTTGTCGCACCCGCTAACGGATGATTCACCTTCGTTTCAACCATTTCCGCCATGTGGTCAGGTTTCGTCCACATCCCCTTCCCAATCTGCGCGGTACCGAGCAAAGCGGTTTCAATCCCAATATCGACGTTCCAATCTTCATAAGCGAGCATCCACGGTTCGTTGCGGATGTCCATTTTGCGGGTCATGGGTCCCGCCTCCATACTCGTATGGATTTCATCGCCGGTTCTATCCAAAAATCCGGTGTTAATAAAGACGAGTCGTTCCTGTGCCACCCGGATCGCTTCTTTGAGATTGACGGTCGTTCGCCGTTCCTCATCCATAATCCCAATTTTAATAGTATTCGTCGGGAGCCCGAGTGCCGACTCTATCCACTCAAACATCCGAATCGTCATATCAACTTCTTCAGGTCCGTGGAACTTCGGCTTGACGATATAGATACTACCTGTCTTGCTATTCGTATAGAGTCCCTTGCCCTGGAGGTCATGCATTGCAGCGAAACTCGTTACCACGGCATCGAGGATGCCTTCGGGAATTTCGTCACCCTCTGCTGTCGTGACGGCATCTGTGTACATGTGGAGTCCAACGTTCCGAATTAAGAGAAGACTCCTACCCGGTAACGTCAACGTGCTTCCATCGGGGGCGGTAAACGTCTTATCCGGCGCGAGGCGGCGGGTCAACATCTCGCCATTTTTCTCAAACGTTGTCTCCAGCGTCCCCTTCATGATACCGTTCCAATTGCTATAGACGCGCACTTTATCTGCCGCATCTACTGCCGCGACCGAATCCTCGCAATCCTGAATCGTCGTGATCGCAGACTCAAGGATAACATCGACAACGCCAGCAGGATGTGCTTTCCCTACCGGGTGTTCTCGGTCTATCTGTATATCAATGTGCAGCCCGTGGTTTCGGAGCAGAATAGCACTGAGTTCGCCACCGTTTTGTGTAAAACCTACGAATTTGGTCGGATCCGCCAAACCGACCTCACTGCCATCCCGGAGTGTGGCGCGTAACTGTTGCTCACCGTGAACGACTTTGAGGGAAAATTCTGTAACGTCAGAGAAACTCCCAGTTTCAAGTGCTGTCATTTCATCTAAAAACTGCTCGGTGTACGCGATGACCTTCGCACCTCGAATTGGGTTATAGGTAGTTCCTCGTGTAGCACCGTCCGACTCATCAATAACATCGGTGCCGTAGAGTGCATCGTAGAGGCTTCCCCAGCGCGCGTTCGCCGCGTTTAGCGCATAGCGCGCGTTATCGGTCGGTACAACCAACTGCGGACCTGAGATGAGCGAAATCTCTGTGTCAACATCCTCGGTAATCACAGTAAAATCCCGTCCTTCAGGGAGCAGATAACCTATCTCGGTAAGGAACGCCGCATACGCCTCGCCGTCAATCGATTCATCTTTATGCGCGAGATGCCATGCATCAATCTGTTGCTGGAGTGTGTCCCGTTTCTCCAATAACGCCTTGTTTTCAGGTGCGAATGCCGCAACGATGTCGCCAAACGCTTTCCAGAAGGCATCTGCTTCTATTCCTGTGCCGGGTGCGATCTCATCTCTCACCAATGCATACAAATCTCTATCTATTCTGAGGTTACCGATTTCAATTCGGTTTCCCATGCTATTCTCTCCATTCCAAGGTGCTTTTATAGGGTGTTGAATCTCCGTCAACCGATGCTTCGTTGCATCGACAAACCATTCCGCCTGAATTGCCATTTATCATAGCAATATATCCATAGTTTGTCAATTGTTTTTTTGATAAATTATGGCTTTTTAGTTTCGGATTTTCGCCGATCCTTCCGCCGCGATTTAAACACATCGCTCGTCTGTTCAATCTGTTTAACACGATCCAAGAAGTACAAGCGCATGGGAGCCGCAGATTTATAATGCGGGTTATCCAGAAAAACATCTGGTTCGCCTAACAACTCGCGGATGAGACCTTTTGTCCAACCACGTTCAGAGATGAGCCGTGACTGGGTGATTTTTTCTTTCTCACGCACCGCCTTGCGTGCTGCAGCTTTCTGCTGCTTTTCAGTTTGCCACAACATTTTGTAATCTTCTGAACGTTCGACTTTGCGAACATCGGATTTTAGATAAATTGAATAGGTTAAGCGCCCTCCTAAAAAAGTTATAGAGAAAGACTCAGGCGACAAGAATCTATTCACGCGTTCGGGGGTCCAATGCCCACGCTCCAACAATTCTTCGTACGAAAAGTGGGTGTCGGGATGCTCTTCTATTTCTATATTCCAAATCTCGCAGAATCTTCTCCGCATTGAGACATCATGGAAATTCTCAATCATCAATTTTTTTTCTGCTTTCTCAATATCATTGTAACGAAATAGCCGAACCGTGTTTAAATCCTCTAATGTAATCACAGTAACACCATCTACTGTTCTCCCTAATTTTCTTTCCACTTCAAAATCAAAGAGTTGGGATTCAGAGAGAATCGTGCCACGTTTTCCGAGTTGGGATTTGGTGATGTATCCACCTTTTCTGATCGTAAAATTACGAGTGGATCTCCGATGTTTTTGCTGTTCCATGCTGTATACCTCCGGACAGTTTTGCGTCTAACCTAAGACGGTTTTAATATCAGATTATACTACACTTATAGGCAATTGCCAACGTCTTTTTGACAGAAGTCCCACACCCTTCTCATGCGACTTGCGAAAATGTAGCGTTTGTGTTAGTATGTTAAGCAGAATAGAGACTTACCTTTCTCACTGAAGCGAAACATATTACGAAAGGTGTGAAAAATCACGCCGCAGAATAACTTGCAACAGATGCACAGACAATTAACACGAACGCAAACAGAACGACGATGAGGCTATTGGAGGTCAATATCATGGGTTCTAAAACTGAAGGTTTTTTTCCGAACAGTAGAAAAGTGTACGTTTCCGGTAACGTGCACCCTGATATCCGCGTCCCTTTCCGTGAAATCACACTCACCCCGACGCACGTCGCTGACGGAACAGTTGAGGAGAACGAACCGTTACGTGTTTACGACACAAGCGGTGTGTGGGGCGAAGACTCACAATCGTGTGATGTGGAATCTGGGATTCCGCCGATGCGGCAAGATTGGATTCAGGCGCGTGGCGATGTTGAAGCATACGACGGACGGGAAATTCAGCCACAGGATAACGGCTATCTCACCAAAGGACACGAACAGTACGCTCGTATGCGATCGGAATCAAAGGGTGGGTTGAAAAACTTTCCGGGTTTGAAACGGAAACCGCTACGCGCAAAGAACGGCGAAGCTGTTACACAGATAGCTTATGCGAAACGCGGGATCGTAACACCTGAGATGGAATACATCGCCATCCGCGAGAATTTAGGGAGAGCACAAGCGTATGAAGCCATTCAAGGAGACTATCGGACCCGCAACCGATTGAACCATCAACATCCGGGCGAGACGTTCGGCGCGTATATCCCTGAATACATTACGCCTGAGTTTGTCCGAGATGAGGTCGCACGCGGGCGGGCGATTATCCCAGCGAATATCAATCACCCCGAAAGTGAACCGATGATTATCGGCAGAAACTTCCTCGTGAAAATTAATGCGAACATCGGTAACTCTGCTGTTGCTTCTTCGATCGAGGAAGAGGTCGAAAAGATGCGGTGGGCAACGAAATGGGGAACTGACACCGTGATGGACTTGTCAACAGGCAAAAACATTCACGAAACGCGAGAGTGGATTCTGCGCAACTCACCCGTCCCTATCGGGACAGTGCCGATCTATCAGGCACTGGAGAAAGTCAGTGGTAAACCGGAGGAACTGAGCTGGGAGGTTTATCGAGACACGCTTATAGAACAAGCCGAGCAAGGGGTCGATTACTTTACCATTCACGCTGGCGTTCGCCTCGCCTACATACCGCTGACAGCGAATCGATCTTGTGGTATCGTCTCTCGCGGTGGGAGTATCATGGCGAAATGGTGTCTGGCACATCATCAGGAAAGTTTCCTCTACACCCATTTCCCCGAAATTTGTGAGATTATGCGTGCCTACGATGTCTCCTTCTCTCTCGGTGATGGGCTGCGTCCGGGTGCGATTCCCGATGCGAACGACGAGGCACAATTTGCGGAACTGGAAACACTCGGCGAACTCACGAAGATCGCCTGGGAACACGATTGCCAAGTTATGATTGAGGGACCCGGACACATCCCGATGCATCTCATCAAGGAGAACATGGATCTGCAGCTCAAACATTGCGACGAAGCGCCGTTTTACACGCTCGGTCCGCTGACAACAGACATCGCCCCCGGCTATGATCACATCACCAGTGGTATCGGTGCAGCAATGATCGGGTGGTTCGGATGCGCAATGCTCTGCTACGTGACCCCGAAGGAACACCTCGGATTGCCGAACAGAGACGATGTGAAGGAAGGTGTGATTGCCTACAAGATCGCTGCGCACGCGGCAGACCTCGCGAAAGGACACCCAGGCGCGCAAGAACGCGACAATGTGCTGTCGAAAGCGCGTTTCGAGTTCCGCTGGGAAGATCAGTTCAATCTCAGTCTTGACCCAGAAACCGCTCGCGAATACCACGACGAAACCCTTCCGAGTGAATCAGCAAAAACCGTTCACTTCTGCTCTATGTGTGGTCCGCATTTCTGCTCAATGAAAATCACGGAGGATATCCGTAAATATGCCGAGGAGAAAGGCATCACCGCTGAGGCAGCACTTACAGAAGGGATGGCGGAAAAGAGCGAACAGTTCAAAGAACAGGGTCACCAACTCCACATCGCATCCGATGCGAAGGACGAAGAGACCGAAGCGGCTGATTAGCATTATGCGAGGATGAAGTATAACTTTTGTTTGTAGTAGCGCAATTCATTGCGCGTTCGCACTTTGCAACGTACGATGAATCGCACTACTACGAAGAACTTAAATACTTATTATATAGGCAGCAGTCGGGATTCGGAGATCCCTCCTACAGATCAAATCTGTGCTAAAATATCTGAAAGGCTAACATAATATATGAAGATTGGAATTATTGGTTGTGGCACAATCAGCAGTGCCTATTTTGAGGGGGCGCGAAAAACCGACATCTTAGAAATTAAAGCCTGTGCCGACCTCCGAATGGAAGCAGCACAGGCACAAGCCGAGAAATACAACAGCCACGCATGCACCGTCGATGAATTGCTTGCAGATCCTGAGATAGAACTCGTTGTGAATCTCACCATTCCGAGAGCACACATTGAAGTCGGTTTACAGGTCTTGGAAGCAGGTAAACACGTCTACAGCGAAAAACCGCTCGGCGTGGATACCGAAAGCGGAAAGCAATTGATTGACACTGCCGCCGAAAAAGGACTCCGCGTCGGTTCGGCACCGGATACCTTTCTCGGTGCGGGAATCCAAACTTCGCGTCAAACACTGGATGCTGGAAAAATTGGGAGACCGATTGCCGGAACAGCGTTCATGTGCGGACATGGACACGAGAGTTGGCACCCAAATCCCGCCTTCTACTATGACCTTGGCGGCGGTCCAATGCTGGATATGGGACCTTACTACGTGACGGCTCTCGTCAACATTCTGGGTCCCGTGAAGCGCGTCGCAGCGATTACCACGAAAGCCTTTGAAGAACGCATCGCAACGAGTCAAGCCGTGCGAGGCTTGCGTATCCCTGTCAAAATCACGACACATCTCACCGGCACCATCGAATTCCAGAACGGCGCGATTATTACGATGATCATGAGTTTCGATATGTGGCGGCACAGCCTCCCTTGTATCGAAATCTACGGCGAAACCGGCTCAATGACGGTTCCTGATCCGAACGGATTCGGCGGACCCGTAAATGTCTGTCCAGCAGGTGGTGACTGGGAACAGGAGGAGATCCGTTTCCCCAACAACGCTCGGATGATTGGGGTCATCGATATGGTATCCGCGATTCTTTCGGGACGAACGCATCGGGCAAACGGAGCGTTAGCATATCACGTGCTTGAGGTGATGTGCGCCTTCGACAAATCCTCCGAAACAGGCGAACACGTCGTCATCGCAAGCACAACGGAACGTCCTGATCCTGTCCCACTCGGTTTAAAGGAATGGGAAATAGATTAGAGTCGGTTGTCAGTTATCAGTTATCGGAAAGTTTTAAAGTCCGTAAAGTGTGCTAAAGTCTGTAAAATGATCAACAACTTTAGTCCACTTCGCAACTTTAGATACACTTGCAAACCTCTTGACCACTGATTGAACCTCTTAACTGACAACTGATAACTGACAACCATTTTTCTGACAACTAATTCCTACAAATTAATCGTTATATACGTCTCCACGCGAAACAGAATCGCCACCGTTCCCCAGAAGGTCGTCACGACAAATTCACCCAACACGAGACCGAGGAAGAAGGGTGCCGCCCTCCGAAAACCACCGATCCCGCCATGCTTCGTAATAATCCATTTCAGGATGAAACTCACAAGGAGCGAAAACCAAAAGAAATTCATCGTGAAGGTACTGGTAACGGCATAACCTGCAGGATGGAACGGCATCCACACCCATCGTCCTCGTAGGAACGCCAACAGCCCAGCGACAATAGCACCAACACTGACCGCACTCAGCACCGCGGTGTCAGGACCCGCCGGTTGGACCAACCTTCTACCGAGCCGACTAAACGTCTCTCTGCCTGCCCACGCCGTATAAACACCGTCCTGATAAGAGACATGCAAATATGCCCAAATCGTCGCGACAATGCTGACACCGATAGCAACGATCACTGCCCGTGCGAAGGTCTTGTTTTCGATGCTGGCACGTTCGGCTATCTTCAACCCCTCAAGATGGTGTGGCATCAACAGGCAATCGTACGCACGATTGAAAAAATAGAGATACGCCAACCCCGTCAGGTTGCTCGCACCGAGCTGTTTCGCCCCAAAAACCGAATACATCATCCTGTCGGGACCGGCATAATGCTGGTCGTGAACGGGTGAACCGAGTTCGGCACGCATCCGCGTAATTCCCGTCGCCAACCCGAAGAAAAGTCCAAAGAAGGTCGCGATTACCCACAACGACATCCCAAGCTTGTAGCAGAACCCGACAAGGAACACCACACTCAACACCATCCATACGACCGCCGCACGGTAAGAGATCGGTTCTTCCGTATCTGTAAATGAAGATTGCACACCAAGCAGCCTACGGAACACTTGAGTCAAGTATCGGCGCGCACTCCACACCGCAATGATACCGATACCGATATACGCCCCGAAGGATTGCTCCGCCGCATACGGGAACGGTGCCGACAGACCAACCGCACTGCCTAACACCCGGAGTGCCTGCCAATACAAATAAAAGAACCAACAGGAAAACGACAATTCCAGCGGCATGAAAAACGCCAATCCAACAGCGAAAGGATAGATACCAACTGGAAACCACGTGATCGCATTCCACGGACGGACGGTAAAGAAATCGGCGATGTCGTAAGCGCGGATACCGCTCAGTCGCGGCACTTGCGGGAACAAGTAATTAACCCCGTTGAGGAGATCAATGCCAGCGGCAACTGCGAACCCGATCCACATCGCTTTGCTGCGGAAAAACCCGCTTCTCGGATTCGCCATCGCCAGCGGCAATTGGATCAACGGATAACTCAACTTCTCATTCTCGGTCCACTGCCTTCGGAAAATGAAATTGATACTGAGCATCACCGAAAATAGCGCGGCGAGAAAGAGGCCCCACCACAACAATGGGGTACTCCATGCCGCCAAGTGTGGATAGAACGTAGAACCACCGTCGAAGAAATTGGCAAGTCCGCGCTTATCGGTCACCGATGTCCATGACGGGATATAGTGCCAGAACAAGGATTGCCAATCGTTCTCTGGTGTCGCGTAGGCGAAGGCGTAACTGATAATCGGGAGGAGAATCTGCACGCACATGTGACCACCGATAGCCGTCGAGAGGCACAGCATCACATAGATTGTTAGGAGTTCAGCGGTGGAAAGAGAGAATTGAGGCGAGACTTTTTTCGTGAATCGGTTTACGATTGTCAGTGCGAACAGCAGTGTGATCGTGTTATAGAGCAGGGAGACCATCGACATGTGTGCGATGTCCCAGCGCAGTCCCATCATCTGCCACATCGCATTCATCGGAATCAGCAATAGCCCGATGCAAACGGCTTTCAAACTGAGAGGAGAGCGTTGACGCTTCACAGAAAGTAGTTGTCAGTATTCAGTTGCCAGTTATCAGTTAATCGTCTGAATCAGGATTTTCAAGATTACAGCATTACATCCGTCTCACATTTTAACCTCTGGGGTTTTGTAGGTTGGGTAGAGCGGAATCGAAAAGTGGATATGCTGTTCCAAATACGCGTGAAATCCAAACCGCACCTACCCAGCATCTATTTTGTACGATCAACGCCCGAGTAAACTACTGCTTTTGAGATACCGATAGAGGTCGCTATCCGTTGTCAAGATGAGTTTCGTACTCTCACCTACCGTCTGGCGGTACGTCTCTAAGGTCTGAATAAAGGCGAAAAACTCTGGATCCTGACCGTGTGCTTCAGCATAGATTTGGATGGCTTGCGCATCCGCATCTCCCTTAATCTGTTCTGCCTCCTTATACGCTTCAGACTGAATCCGCTCTAACTCCTTCTGTTTCTGTCCCATGATGTCGGCGGCTTCACCTTGCCCCTCTGATTTGTACTTCTCAGAGATACGTTGACGTTCCGAAATCATTTGGTCAAAGACTTTCTTTCGGACCTCGTCCACATAGTTGATCCGTTTTATCTGAACATCGACGAGTTCAATGCCGAATTGCGGAACCGTCTCTTGGACCTTCTCAAGGATCATGCGTGTGATCCGTTCCCTGCCAATCTGAATCTCCTCCAAGGGTTCACCCGTCTGTCCTTCCTCGCCTTCAAGGACTTCCAGATCCAAGGTTAAGACCCGATTTGAATCCCGCACGACTTCAATCAAGAGTTGTGCTGTAACTAAATCCCGCGCTGCGGAATCAATAATGTCATCCAAGCGGGACTGGGCGAATTGTTCTGTACCGAGTGCTTGATAGAATTTGAGTGCATCTGTAATACGCCACCGCGCCGTAGTATCCAACCAGATGAATCTCTTGTCTTTTGTCGGAATCTGATTCGGGGATCCATCCCATTCAAGCACCCGCTTTTCAAAACGGTGCACCTGCTGAATAAAAGGTGTTTTTATTTTCAACCCAGCGGTGACAATCGGTTGCCCAATAGGACGACCAAACTCGGTAATAATGACCTGTTCACCTTCATAAACGGTATAGAACACACCTGACGCAACCAGCAGCACCAGCAACACAACAACAATTAAGGGAATAAGAACTATTTTCGACTTCATCGGAATACTCCTTTTGTAAATACGCTATTCTTTGAGCTGCAAAAGTGGGATAGGTGCGTTGGCTTTACCGTCAATGACATAAATCTCTTTCACCTGTGGCAACACTTCTCGCATCGCTTCGAGATAGAGTCGGCGACGGGTAACCTCTTTCGCTTTCTGATATTCCGTGCGAATCGCTTTGAACCGGTCCGCATCACCTTGCGCTTCGTTCACCCGCTTCAGTGCGTATCCTTGTGCCTCCGAAATTCGCTGTGCCGCCACGCCGTTGGCTTTTGGAACGGATTGGTTGTAATCGCGCCACGCCTCGTTGATTAACCGCTCTTTCTCCTGCTTCGCCTCGTTAACGGCGTTAAAAGCGGACTTCACCGCTTCCGGTGGATTCACATCCTGCAAGGTCACGGTTGCCACATCTAAACCTGTCTGATACAGATCGAGCAGTTGCTGTAGATGTTGTTCAACCTCTGCGGCAATTTCGATACGACCGACAGTTAACACTTCAGTCACAGTCCGATCACCGACGACCCGACTCATGACCGATTCTGAAAGGTCGCGCAAAGCCCGTTGCGGGTTTCGGACAAAGAACAGGAACATTTTCGGATCTTTAATTTTATACTGAACCACCCACTCGACATCGGCGATGCTCAGGTCACCCGACAGTAAGAGGGATTCCTCCGAATAGTCACGGGTGTCATACTGCGTCCGAACCCCGGCTCTCAGCGTCCGAAAACCGAATTCTTCTTTGAAGACTTTGCGGACAGGCACGTTAATCGCCCTCTCAATACCGAGCGGCAGCTTGAAGTGGAGTCCGGGTTCGGCTTGTCGGACAGATTTGCCGAACATCAGCACAACCGCGATCTCGTCCGCCTCAACCGTATAAAAACTCGTCGCTAAGCACCCTAAGACTATCACACCGAGAATCACGAGCAGAATGCGTTTCGGGGTGATGAGACGCGTGTAAGGTTGCTGAGCCGTCCATTCATGGATTTGTTGCACGAGGATTTCTCCTTCTTTTATTTTTGATAATATTTTTTAAGAAAGTACACCACAATAAACACTTACAATCATAACGCATTTCGCCAAAGCGGTCAAGATAAACATCGAATTGCCAAAGGTCATTTATAGCAATATCCACATTTATTCAAACATTGTCAGTTGGTCGGGCTTGTGGCAAGTAGGGATACAAATGCAGGGAGCGGAGGAGAAGTCGGTCTGTTTATCAAGATACTTTTCTTTCTACGGGGAATACCATCTTATGTCCAGAAAGAAAAGGTCCTGTGTTTCAATCTCGCAATCGAGATACTTTTTTTTAAATTAGGGTTACCGGGCAATCAATTCATGGAGTTCTTGGTTTCAATCCCGTAATCGAGAGGCTTCTTACCATTGATATTAAAATCATACCTCATCCAACTTATGAAGTCAAGTATAAAATTGGTCATTTGCACAGTTTGAGGCAGTGAGGTATGAAGTAGGACCATTATAGTAAAACCCACAATTACCTTTACGTTGGCGAGGTTAGGAAACCTCGCCAGCGAGAGCGTATGTGGAATTGTTATACCATTTCTAAAAGTTTATATCGCATTAACCACACCTTAGTGCACAGACTAACAGTCTATGCTACAAAGGAAACCCAAACTAAAAGTTTATGCTACAATTTCAATCAGAAATGGTATTACTTATTGAAATGTGAACATATTTCCGGGCTTTACTATAATGATCCCCTCACACAACAGAGGACGATTGCTCACGATAGGCTTGATAAAGCTGACGCTTGAGATCCGCTTTGATCTCCGGTTGTGATAATTTCGTGAAGAGATCCAACCTACTATTGACGAAACTCAATAAAATCTCATCAAACACCTGATTAAACTTATATTCTTTGTTGGTCTCCGTATTATCTCCGGCGATTACCTGTCGCAGTTCCTCGTTTTCGTGCATCTTTCGGTGAAGGGTCTCAATATCAACCTTATCCTCCACCGTGAAATCTGTCTGATGGGCACTGTTCAGATTCTCAAGGATATTGGAGAGGAAATCCTGCTCAGGATCCCTGCGGGTATCGACATCGCTGCCAAACCCTTCGACCTCGCTATCTGTTTCTTCAAGGGAGAGTTGTAAACTCTCATGCATCTTCTGCACACGAAACGAATCCAAGTCCACGGAATCGAGGAGCCCTTGTAGGTGCGAGTGTTCGCGTTTGGGGAGTTTCTTGTTGAGACTCTGACTGAAGATATACACCTTTTCCAACGCCACGTCGGTGAAAGTAATCAACTGTGAGATGTACCCATAGAGTCGAATGTAACTCTGTAAGGTAGAACGAAACGCCTCCCTGTCATCTGTTTCAAGCTCTGCCCATCGCTCAACAACACCATCAAGAACGCCTTGTAGCAGTTCGTCAGGCTGATTAGGGTCATAAAAGATAAGACAGAATTGATCAATGGTTCCTTCATCATAGAGGTCAAAAGTGTCCAACTGGCTCTGTAGGTCATACAACCGATTCGGGTCAGTCTCCTCCGCGAGCATCGTGGTCTGATAGTACTCCTGAAAAGCTTCCTGTATCTGCTCCGGTTCATTCACAAAGTCAAGCACCAATGTGTCCGTTTTACCGGTGGTGACACGGTTTAGACGACTCAAGGTCTGGACACATTGCAGCCCGTCCAACCGTTTATCGACGTACATCGTCTGTAGCAGCGGTTCATCGAAACCCGTTTGGAACTTGCTCGCGACAATTAGAATCCGATACTCAGGACTCTTGAAACTGTCCACAATCGAAGTGCTTGGTGGCAATTCATTCATCCCGTTTTCCGTGTAATCCACCCCGTTATCAGTGTCATGCACCGTGTCACTGAACGCTACCAGACACCCGTAGGGAAGCCCCATCTCCTTCATTTGTTTATCGAATTCCTGCTTGTATCTGACGCAGTGCAATCGGGACGGCGTAACCAACATCGCCCGTCCCTTTCCTTCAATCGTCTTTGCAGTGTGTTCGGTGAAGTGTTCCAGCATAATCTTGGTCTTGGTCTCAATGCTATGAGATTGCAGGTCAACGTAATTGGTCAACGCCCGGAGCGTCCGAGCTCTCTCATACTCCCTATCCTCCGGCACACTTTTAACCAGTTGGAAGTACCTCTTAAAGGTGGTGTAGTTCTGCAGCACGTCCAATGTGAAACCCTCGCTGATACTCTGGCGCATCGAATAGACATGGAACGGGACAAATTTCCCGTCTTCGTCCTTCCGCCCAAAGAGCTCTAAAGTCTTGTTCTTTGGTGTGCCGCTGAAACCGAAATAGGAGATATGATCCTGCATCCTGCGTTGTTCCATCACCTCAAGGATTTTAGCGTCTATATCTGATACTTCGTCGGCATCATCTTCCGTTACACCCAGATCAATCCCTTGCGAGAGCGAAAGCCTGAGATTCCTTGCAGATTCACCGCTCTGCGAGGAGTGCGCTTCGTCAATAATCACGGCGAAGGTCTTACTTTTAAGTTTGCCAATTTCCTCAGCAATTACGCTGAATTTCTGAATCGTCGAGATGATGATGTCTTTGCCGGATTCAAGGAAACCTCTGAGTTGCGCTGAGGTTTGATCAACGGCATGCACCACACCGTCGACCTGTTCCACCTGTTTGATTGTGTCCTGCAGCTGCTTGTCAAGCACGCGCCGATCTGTCACAACGATGATGGAGTCGAAAATCCGATTTGTAGTGTCCGAAGAACTGAACAGATGCGTCAGCAGGTGCGCCAACCACGCGATGGAGTTCGATTTCCCGCTTCCGGTGGTATGTTGGATGAGGTAGTTATGTCCAACGCCTTCTTTCACGATAGCCGCTTGTAATTGACGAATCACATCCAACTGATGGTATCGCGGGAAAACAAGCACACGGTGCTTCTCATCTCTCACCATCTTAGTTTTGGGATCGTAGACCTTCTCTGTGGTCTCCTGCTCATGGATAAAGTTGTTGATTAACGCCATCAGGTTATCGCGCTGCAGGATGTCCTCCCAAAGATAGGCGGTCTTGTGTCCTTTTGGATTTACGGGGTTTTCAATGTCCTTATTGAACGGAAAGAAACGTGTCTTGTCCCCTTGCAAGTGGGTCGTCATCGAAACCTTCTCGTTGCCCACCGCAAAGTGCACCAGACATCGCTTGAATCGAAACAACGGTTCTCTCGGATCCCGATCTATTCGGTACTGTTTCTCCGCATCTGTCAAAACCTGACCGGTGAGGCTGTTTTTCAGTTCCATTGTCACCAACGGCAACCCGTTGAGGAACAAGGTCATATCGAGCGATTTCTCGTTCTTCTCTGAATACTTTAACTGTCGAATGAGGGAGAATCGGTTCTGCGCGTAGAGGTGTTGATGGTCGAGGTTCATGCCACTTGAGGGAAGGAAGTAGGTCAGCTTAAAATGACAACCTCTATCCCGAATCCCTTTCCGAAACACGTCCAACACCCCGCGATTTTTAATCTCCCTGCTGACACGATCAAGGAGTTTATCCGGTGTATCCGCGTCGTATTGGCGTTCCAGTTTCTGATATTCATTCGGTTGGGTATCCTGAATAAACTTCAGTGTCTCACTGGATATCAGGCAGCGGGATTTATTGTAATGGGAAGATTTTAATGACTGGTAGCCCAACTGATTCAGGTGTGCTTCGATGTGGTCCTCAAAATTTTGTTCTGTATACGTCGGCACGGTCCAAACCCCGTTAAGCAGATAAAGGTTGCTGCTGCATCATCGGTATCATATAACTGTAGCATAGGAGACCGTTGGTTTCCTGTGCAAAGGGATGCTTCGTTGCTGCTGCATCATCGGTATCACGTAACTCCGAATCGTCCATTTCAGGGAGAGTTTAAGGAGAATGCGTATCTATTTCATCTAAACTTTGCGCGGTCATCGCTTGCTCTAAAAGCATATCAAGGCGCGATAAGTTGTGGATGTTGCCGATTTCACGTGAAAGCACTTCTGGCACGTCCTGAAATCGGAGATGCAAAAGTTTGAGTACTGCGTCCTGTTTACCTTCTGCTCTGCCTTCTGCTTTACCTTCCGCTTTGCCTTCCGCTTTACCTTGTTCTATGAGAAACTCAGCTGTTGTCTGTGCCATTGTCTCTAACTCCTTTTCACGGAGAGTTTAAGGAGAAATGCGTATCTATTTCATCTAAACTTTGCGCAGTCATCGCTTGCTCTAAGAGCACATCAAGGCGCGATAAGTTGTGGACGTTGCTGATTTCACGTGAAAGCACTTCAGGCACGTCCTGAAATCGGAGATGCAAGAGTTTGAGGACCGCGTCCTGTTTACCTTCCACTTTACCTTCCGCTTTGCCTTGTTCTATGAGAAATTCGGCTGTTGTCTGTGCCATCGTTTCTAACTCCTTATGGTCTTGAATATGTTGTCTGATAATATCTACTAACGCATTGCGCTCGTCAAGAGAGCGTCGATGGAATATCAACTGCACAAAATACCGGAGTGCCTCCGCAATTTGCGGGGCGAAATCCTCATCTACTGACGCTAAATGCGACACGGCATCTGCTAATGCTTCGCTTATCTCCGTCTCGCCTGCATGCTCCTTTTGAAGCACACGCAACAACCAGCCCAATGGATGTCCGGATTGCGTCAGTGCCTCTGCCTCAGTCTCCTTGACCCCTAAAAACAGCGTGTCAAAACTCGGTACGAAACGCTCCAAGATTTCAGGAACATCCATAAGCGTCGTCACAGACACCGGCACTGTCCACGGACGGTCACCCGTATAAAGCAGAATTGGCAGAATCGGTTGTAAACATCTTTCATTTTCCGGAATCTTCGCCGTTTCCCATTCCCGCCGTTGCGACTCCCAGATTTGCACCATGTAAGACAATAACCGAAACCCCATCGTTTTATCCACTGTAGATTGATGTTCAATGAGGATATAGATGAGCAGCGCATCGGTATCTGTGGCATCTGTGTCTTCTTGAAACGGGACACTCAGTAGAACATCCGACTCGCGTTCTTGCAGGGCTTTAGAGATAAAACTTCTTTTCTGGTATGTGATCCGGCTGAAGTCGAGAAACATCTCGATGTCCGGTGCGATAATTTGGACTAGCCCGCGCACATATTCCCTGTCTTGAAGCAAGCGTCTGAGGCTACGGTCCGGGAAGTGTTCTATCTGCGTATCTTGTGTTTCGGGCATAGATGTCTATAGTTTCCAAGTCTTGAAAAAACGTCTTGCAGAGTATAGCATAGAAATACCGAAAAAACAACTTATCGCGCTGTAGGATGTCTTCCCAAAGATAGACGGCTCTACACCTCGTGAAATAGATAAGGGTTGTTCCTGGACCACATCGTCCATTTCAGGGAGAGTTTAAGGAGAAATGCGTATCTATTTCGCTTGCTCTAAAAGCATATCAAGGCGCGATAAGTTGTGGATGTTGCCGATTTCACGTGAAAGCACTTCTGGCACGTCCTGAAATCGGAGATGCAAGAGTTTGAGCACCGCGTCCTGTTTACCTTCCGCTTTGCCTTGTTCTATGCCTTCCGCTTTACCTTCCGCTTTACCTTCCGCTTTGCCTTGTTCTATGAGAAACTCAGCCGTTGTCTGTGCCATTGTCTCTAACTCCTTATCGTCTTGAAAAGTATAGCATAAAAACATCGAAAAAATCAACGCGATATGTATCGCACGCCAACTCCGAGAATAACAAGATAGGATCTAAACCTCGTTTCGGACATCTATCTTGCCGGTTACTGCTTCGGAGATCAGGGATTGACGGTATTCCTTGAGGAGTTCAATCTTTCGCTGCTCTGTTGCTATCAATTCGTCAATCTGTCCGGTCTTGCAGTCAAGGAAGTTGGCGATTTGTTGCTGCTCAAAATCAGTAGGGATGGGTAAGAGTAGATTTTCAATTGATGGTTTTCCCAAACCGTATCTGGTAATTCCATTTGACTCCAACTCAAAATATCTTCTCGTCCTATCAGATTGAATAAATCTAAAAATGAACTCCCCAAAACAAGCAAGCGGTCTAATCATTGTTAAATGATAACCACATACAACATTGTCTAAATCGTCTTTGACAAATGTGGGAACACCAATATCATCTGGAGTCTCAGAATCTTTGGTGATAATAACATCGCCTTTCCTCAAAACAAATTTCGCAAACTCACGTTCCTTACAACTGCCCTTGTTCAAAACAGTATCAACTGTAATATAATCGTTGTAATAGACATCTGTATAATTGCATAACCTGACCTGAATCTCATCTGGATAGATGTGTTTATCAACATTGCTGGGTAATATCTTCGCAACGTGCTTGAGTTTTTTGATTTCCCAATGCGATGGTATATCTCCAACCCATTCCGCGCCCGACGGTTTCATCTCCACATTCGGGTCAAGCCCTTTTGTTACTGCCTGATTTATCAGTGCGGTGCGTTGTTCCTGCAGTAGTTCTACCTGTCGTTCTTTGATGCGGATGAGCTCGTCAATATGTCCTGTCTTCCGGTCAAGAAAGTTAGCGATTTGGATTTGCTCAGAAAATGGTGGCACAACGCAAGCGAGATTAGAAACATCATCTACTGTAACAGCGTCATAAGTGGTGCCAGTCGCAACGACATGTAACTCGTCACGGACAACCTCAAGTAAATACTTAGCATAACGGCGTTCAAGTTGATTCGTTTGGGGGCGTATCGCACATAGACCACGACCAATCCCATATTCTTGATTCGCGATGTTGATTGCTCCGACAGGTGCGCGGACTGACAGCAAAATATCACCGGAGTTCGCGTGTTTCCTTGCTGTTGGACAGTAAATTTTCGGTGTTGGATGATGTAGCCCAAACTCCGCATTGCCTTGAAGAAAAGGCGTTCCTATCTGATCGCTGTTGTATTCTTCCGAAGGTGGTGATTGCCCCATGTTTAAGTCCGCAACATACTTTAATCGCTTCATTCCCCAATTTTTGGGTATCCCACCAATCCACTCCACGCCACTCTCTTTATATTCAGCGTAACGTTTCATAATGCTAACACCTCTTTGTCTGAATCGCGGATTATGCGGATTACACAGATTTCGCGGATTTTAAGATATCCTCGTGTCAAATCATCGCTGCCCTATCGGGGTTGAAAACCCCTTTTAACTCTCAAAGAGGAAGAGGTTCACCTCAATGACTATGATGATATAATAGAGGCAAAAACGCGGATCGGGCATTTTATCGAACAAGTGCGTAACTAAGGACCTCACTCAGTGTTAGGGTATTTGACACCTATGGAATTTGAACAACAATACTTATCTTAACTTTACCGATTTCTGGTCTAAATTAACGTTGGCACTTCAGATTGTGTTAATGAAGTCTTCATTTACTTTATGAAAGGTGTTATTATGGCATCTGCTGCTGCCTGTCTTCATTTTCCCAATCTGCGTGCCAAGCACGATATACCTCGACTTTGACTTGCTCAATAACTTTTTCAATGCCCTGCTCAATACCCATTAAAATGCCCTGTTCAATAGTTTTATCAGTGTTTTCTGCAATGTCTGGCTCAATACCTATTGCTTTGGCTTGCTCAATAACTTTTTCAATGTCTTTTGCAATGCCCATCTGAATAATTTTTACTTTGGCTTGCTCAATAACTTTTTCAATGTCTTTTGCAATGTCTGGTTCAATACCTATTGCAATGCCCTGTTCAACAATTTTTGCAATATTTTTTGTAATGTCTTGCTGAATAACTTTTGTTCTGCCTATTATTCTGCCTTCCTCAAATCCTACTTCAAAGCCTTGCTCAAAGCCTTTTTCAAAAAGCGTTTCTGCTGCTGATTTTATCATATTATTTCCGCCACAATAAACAGCCATTCGTTCGGGTATTTCTTAGACATCTCCTCTACAGTCATTCTTTCCCCAGACATCGTAATTCTCCATCAGTTTATAGCTCCGTCAGACGCTTCAGGAAATGTGACGCGCCCACATATTTCCTGCAACGGTAATTCGCACTGAAGAGAAGTTAGCGGAAGGTGCTGCTCAAGTCCTTCAAAGAAAGTGTAACTCCAGTCATCACGCTTTCGCAGAAAACGTTCAACGTTCACGCTATCTTGTGAAACAAGGATATATTCTTTCAAGGAATCGATCTGTCGGTAGCGCGAGAACTTTTCACCTCTGTCATAGCCCTCGGTACTCGGAGAGAGTACCTCTACAATAACAATCGGGTTCAGGAGTGTGTCAAAAACATTGTCTTCAAAACGCGGTTCATCACAAACGACACCTACATCAGGGTAAAAGTAGGATTTTGCTGAAGGAATACCGACACGCATTTCATTCGCAAAAACGACACAACTGCTTTCTATCAAGCGATTGTGAAGTTGAACAAAGATATTCCCTTTAATAAGATTATGTGTAAAACTTGCACCGGACATAGGGATAATTTCACCTTGGATGTATTCGTTTCTGACTGTGTTCGCGTCAGGTTTTGCTTTACGTTCTAAAGTGATGTATTCTTCTGGGCTAAGGTATGTTTGGACAGCATTTATCGCCATGATTTCCTCCGTTTACATCTGGGAAGGCGGATCAAGATTAAAAATTTTTTAACCTTGAGATATTATACCACATCTTCTACTTTTTACCACGCAAATTATGAATCCCGATCTACTCTATTCCCTTCCTTATACCAGAGACTTCATAACCCCAAAACCTCATGCAGCAAGCCTTCACTTTTCCGTCTGAATCGCGGATTATACATATTTCCTTTTTGATCTGTGCCCACACCTTGCCGCCGCCTGCGGCTAATCCTTGTTGTGCTTCAACAATATCTGCTAAGACATCCGGTTCTGAATTAATCAATGCGGTTTCAAGCGGATATGAAAAACGGAAACCCAAACCAAGTTATTACTCGATTCAGGTTTCCGATTTAGAAAATGTCTGATATGTGCGTTTATCGGGCGTTTTTGATACTTCCCCATGTAGTTGTGAGCTTGGCTTTAGGGTCTACGGCGGTAAGAGTAGCACCGAAGTATTCAATTTCGCCAATTTGAAAGTACGCGCCAGCTGGATTCGAGGCGGTGTCAAAAGTAACATGCCGGAAAAAACGATACCCAGTGGTTTGAACGTCGAAATCTTCCCCCGCCTCAAAACGGACGACTTGCAGTCGCTGATTCCAAAAGCTATCCCCGTCGTGAGAAAAAATGGTCGTAAAATCCTCGCCGTCATTCGACCCTTGAATCTCCCACACTGTGGGGTCCCTCGCAGGAACATCGTTCGCTGAAGATACAGTGAAGTGTGTTAAGGCGTACGCCTCCTCAAACTCAGCTGTCACGTGTAGACCTTCCTCTGGAATGCCGCCGCCACGTCCGCAGCACCATTTGTCATTGCTCGGACCAAGGCGGTTATCGAAAACGTTAAACGCAAATTCACCACCCGCGAATCCGGGTTCATCGTTGGCTGAGAAAATGGCGTTGTAACCGCTATCTGCTTCAGGTTCACCATCGTCTTCTGGGTCAGTTAGGTCTCCTCCCAGCAGCGAATCCGTTCCTGTACCCAAGACTTCCTCTGCCTGTGCTATGTCGATCGTGCCGATAATACAATAGGCTATCATCAACACAAACCCTGCCAATACCATCATAATTTTCATGTCGTTCAATCCTCTATAGAAATGAATCTCACCTTTACGTGAGTTTCGCGTTAAGTAAAGTAGGTGAGTTTGAATCAACTGCACCCATTTTACCATACCAATCTTTACTAATCTGTATTCTATAATAACATATTATTACGACCTATGCTAATTGTTTTTGTCTCACCCTTATATTAACGTGAGCTCGGAATAGGTAGTGGTCGGTAATCATAATTTATCCCTCTTATAAACCCAACACCTCATTCAGCAAGCCTTCACTTTTCCGTTCCAATGCCAGCATTTTGCGTAGGTCTGTGCGTTCAGTTCCTGACCCAACAGCCGAATGTCAGCATTCGGATTAATCTGTTCGCGGAAGTACTCCTTCCCAACCGTCAACATGCCGCCTGTTCCACAACACGGATCAAAGATACTGCGGATAACTCCCTGCCCGCGCAAATCCTCACGGTGTTCCGCAAACAGCAGCGAGACCAACAACCGCACCACATCCCGCGGCGTGTAGTGTTCCCCACTCGTTTCGTTGGACATCTCTGAAAATCGGCGGAGCAGCTCCTCAAAGACCTGTCCCATCGTGTGGTTATCCACCTTATCGGGATGTAAATCGATTTCGGTAAACTTATCGCAGAAGATGAACAGTCGGTTCGGCGCAGCACCAGAAACGGGAGGGTGATATCACTATATTCGTGCGGTTTGAAAAGTCCTCTGAGAACATCATCCGCCACATCCCAAACCAGATTTGCCAGTTCTTGATAATTCGCCATGCATTTCCTTCTCTCTGTAATCCTATTTATGGGTTAAAACAATAACAGATTTCAAAAAAATCAAGCCAAAAGGAAATGGTTTGGAGTTATTTAGTTTTCTATGCCTTACCTTAGTCCGATTTTGAATAACCAGAAGCGGTAGGCGCTGTTTTCAACTGCGCCGGACTTACCCAAAGAACTACAAGATTACACATAAAGAATCGCTGGTTTCAATCTCGTAATCGAGGTTCTTTTGATTTCAAGCCAAGGTCAAGCGGTGAGTTCAAAGCTCCATGTTTAGTTTCAATCTCGTAATCGAGGTTCTTTTGATTTCAAGTCACCTTTTTTTCGCCAGACTCGTAAGGTTTCAGGATTGTTTCAATCTCGTAATCGAGGTTCTTTTGATTTCAAGTTGGCGAGATTGTATAGAGGTGTGGACTCCTATTATTGTTTCAATCTCGTAATCGAGGTTCTTTTGATTTCAAGTCATGGGATGACCGCTTTTTGCGCGTTCCTTTTGAAAGTTTCAATCTCGTAATCGAGGTTCTTTTGATTTCAAGTTAGCCGAAGGCGGCCCGCTGATGGGTCGCTTTCACATTGTTTCAATCTCGTAATCGAGGTTCTTTTGATTTCAAGTTTGGTTGTCGTTGAGATCCGCGTGGAGGGAGTGTAGTTTCAATCTCGTAATCGAGGTTCTTTTGATTTCAAGACTTCCGCCTCGCATCAAGTGCCGAAAGCATATTATAGTTTCAATCTCGTAATCGAGGTTCTTTTGATTTCAAGTTGAAAAAGAAATCATTTGTGTTCGGTGAACTTAAATGTTTCAATCTCGTAATCGAGGTTCTTTTGATTTCAAGGTGAACATGTCCGTATCAGACGTATTGGACACGGTATGTTTCAATCTCGTAATCGAGGTTCTTTTGATTTCAAGCTTTACTCTGAATTCTGGAACACACAGGAAGGCACAGCAACAAAAGAGGTTTCAATCTCGTAATCGAGGTTCTTTTGATTTCAAGTCTTTCTCGGATTCATCACCGCCCCAGATGCTCACCGGTTTCAATCTCGTAATCGAGGTTCTTTTGATTTCAAGACCAAATACACAACTATTTGGAGATACACTAATAGTAGTTTCAATCTCGTAATCGAGGTTCTTTTGATTTCAAGGACATCTGGGCGATACTTCAAGACCATCGCATAAATGTTTCAATCTCGTAATCGAGGTTCTTTTGATTTCAAGTGAATTGCCCGGGCACGATCTGATAGCCGAGTAGGTTCTGGTTTCAATCTCGTAATCGAGGTTCTTTTGATTTCAAGACCAGTTATCGAACAGGTAATCCAATTCTCCGTTCTGAGTTTCAATCTCGTAATCGAGGTTCTTTTGATTTCAAGGGTTCGGTAACGTAGGATGCAGGTAGCAGTAAGCCTGTTTCAATCTCGTAATCGAGGTTCTTTTGATTTCAAGTGTGCTTTCAGTATAAATGCCCGGTATCCTCGCTCGGTTTCAATCTCGTAATCGAGGTTCTTTTGATTTCAAGGGCGGTTGATGCGATCAAAGCCTTAGTCGCGCATCAGTTTCAATCTCGTAATCGAGGTTCTTTTGATTTCAAGGATGTGTCCGCTCGTGGATATTCGCATCACCTAACAAACGGTTTCAATCTCGTAATCGAGGTTCTTTTGATTTCAAGTAACTCCTTGAACTCGTCAATTTTTTCGCCGAGGTCTTTTTGGAGTTTCAATCTCGTAATCGAGGTTCTTTTGATTTCAAGTTTCTGTTCTGCTTGTGATAAAGCATGAACAGTTGTAGTTTCAATCTCGTAATCGAGGTTCTTTTGATTTCAAGAGATTCCAATCCGTCGCCGCAGACGGTATATAGGAGAAGTTTCAATCTCGTAATCGAGGTTCTTTTGATTTCAAGGCGAAATCATCGATGTCGGCAAAATCAACGGATGGGTTGTTTCAATCTCGTAATCGAGGTTCTTTTGATTTCAAGTTCAACTGGTCGTGCTGTCTTTTGTCTTAATAATCTTGATGTTTCAATCTCGTAATCGAGGTTCTTTTGATTTCAAGGCAATAACGATTATGAACCCACACTTCTATTGTGGGTCGTTTCAATCTCGTAATCGAGGTTCTTTTGATTTCAAGAAGGAGATAACGATGTTTGAAAAGTTTGCGCAGCTGGACGTTTCAATCTCGTAATCGAGGTTCTTTTGATTTCAAGGCTTACGCCAACGGTTCTATAAATCCGAGTGTTTGCGTTTCAATCTCGTAATCGAGGTTCTTTTGATTTCAAGTGCTACGGACCATACGCATGCCTATGCTGCTACGGATCAGTTTCAATCTCGTAATCGAGGTTCTTTTGATTTCAAGGTCGAGGAACGAAATGGAAGCAGTCGTGCCATCCGTGTTTCAATCTCGTAATCGAGGTTCTTTTGATTTCAAGAAAATCGTTGCGAGCGATGCCGATGCGATGTCTCGCGAAGTTTCAATCTCGTAATCGAGGTTCTTTTGATTTCAAGGAGACTTCGCATATATGTGAGGGCTTCTGTCATCGATTGTTTCAATCTCGTAATCGAGGTTCTTTTGATTTCAAGGTAACACCGATCAGATGCCAATAATTTCCGCCTTTGATGTTTCAATCTCGTAATCGAGGTTCTTTTGATTTCAAGGGACCCAGAGCAGCGGACGGAACAGCGAATTACCTTAAGTTTCAATCTCGTAATCGAGGTTCTTTTGATTTCAAGAGAACAGCTGTAGAAGCCCTCGTTGATGAATTGTACAAGGTTTCAATCTCGTAATCGAGGTTCTTTTGATTTCAAGTCAATCCAATATCACGCGTAAGCGCGTATTTTCCGGAGTTTCAATCTCGTAATCGAGGTTCTTTTGATTTCAAGCAGACAGCGCAACACCCTGATTATCAGACGGCAACTCCAGGTTTCAATCTCGTAATCGAGGTTCTTTTGATTTCAAGTGATCGCCGTACCGTCGCGCGTCTCAAACCCGCTTGGCGTTTCAATCTCGTAATCGAGGTTCTTTTGATTTCAAGCCGAGAACCACTCACACCGAAACGCCAACTCCCGATAAGTTTCAATCTCGTAATCGAGGTTCTTTTGATTTCAAGTTTGACGGGGTATCTACATCAAGGTTCGTGTCGTCTATTTTGTTTCAATCTCGTAATCGAGGTTCTTTTGATTTCAAGTGGCGAAGTTGGTAGCGGTATAGACACAGCAGCTCTGGTTTCAATCTCGTAATCGAGGTTCTTTTGATTTCAAGCCGATATTAGGCGATACGCTCCTAAACTTGGCAGTAACGTTTCAATCTCGTAATCGAGGTTCTTTTGATTTCAAGCCAACACCATGTTCGCTTGCTTGCGTAACCTGCGCGTAGTTTCAATCTCGTAATCGAGGTTCTTTTGATTTCAAGAAGTGTATATCGCCTATGGCGTGCTGATCTTGATAGTTTCAATCTCGTAATCGAGGTTCTTTTGATTTCAAGTGGGTATGGGCTGGGCTACAATTTAGGGTGGTTAGGGTTTCAATCTCGTAATCGAGGTTCTTTTGATTTCAAGAGCCGACGTTGGGAAGCCTTGTCATACCTGCCTTAACTCGTAGCGATTCCACGCGCGACGCTTTTTGCAAGGCGCGGAGATGATGAAAACATATTACGTATCGGCACAAAGCACGAGTCATAAGGGTTTCTACCTCTCCGTGAGGGTCAAGGGTTTTTCGATCCGCTTTTGCTCATAGAAATAATTTTACACAATATATGACTGGTTATCAAGCCCTTTTTTCAAACCTATCCGGTCAATCTGTTTTTCACAGGCTGCACAGAGATGGTAAAATGTAATCGAATCCTCCCCGAAATCAATTACCTTTTCCAATCGGCTTTGCAAGCGCAGCAGTGCGCGCCGATCTGTATTACATTCAAAGACACTATATTGAATACGAGTCCCAAAATCCTTTAGAATTTTGGCGACTCTGTTTCGCCGTTTATCGTCGGTAATATCGTAAGCAACTGTGTAATGCATTTGGCGATTCCTCATTAAATTCTTGCTTCCAAAGTCAATATAGGGTGGAAAGATGGTTGGAAGAATGGAAGCGTGGAAAGATGAAAGAATGGGTTTCTAACCTTCCAACGTTCCATCCTTCCAGTCCCCGATTCTTCCATTCTTTTTCTTCCGCGCTGATGGGTTTTGGTCCTACCGAACTGTCAATGGCGTGTATTGATCAATTTCGCCAGTTAGATATTTTGCGAGTAACCGGACTTGTAACTCCATTGCACGCCGAAATGTGAGTTTATATTTAAACAAGGGGTGTGTGATGGTCTCGTTCTTTCGTGATTCATACGCAGCATAGAATACCTTGCGACGATGCTCTTTGAGATACCAACCATCATGAACCTGTGTGAAATCTTCTGGCTTAATACGCCGGTTGTTGATTAGGGTAATAACGACAGAGTCAGCGATAATCGGACGGAATTCTTCCATCAGATCGAGTGCAAGGCACGGTTTACCATACTTGAGTTGGTGAAAGAAACCGATGTAAGGATCTAACCCAACGGTCTGAATTGCCGACATGAGATCGGCTGTTAGCAACGAATAGGCGAAACTTAAGAGTGCGTTGGTTGCGTCGGCAGGTGGACGACGACTTCGGCGTTGGAAGTCAAAACCCATCTCCGACTTGAGCATAAAGTTGAACGCGCTAAAGTACGCAGCAGACGCGTTACCTTCTATGCCCAACAACTCTGGCAGTTCTGTCGCTCCACAGATGCGTTTTTCCATCGCTTTCATCAGGTTCCGGCAACATGAGCGTCTGTTTCTCGGCACTGTCGCTCCACAGATGCGTTTTTCCATCGCTTTCATGGCTTTAATGTTAGCTAACAACGATTCCAATGCAGGATTTTCGGCATCTGGTGCCTGCCATTTCCGGCGTTGGAGCATCGTCCGCATATTGGTGATTTTGCCGTGCACAAATGCCTTTGACAACTCAAGACAACCACTGCGGTTATTTGCAACCTTATGTTGGGCAACACGTAAGAGCGAATTCCGAGATACTTGCGGTGTCAATGCACCGTGATACCGTCCGTACGCCGAGAGAAACACAACAGGGATTCCCTCGTGTAAAAGCACCTGCATCGCAGGTGTCGTGAGGTTAACATTGCCAGAGATAACGACTTGCCCGAGATGGATGAGGGGTATATCGCGTAAAACATCGTTTTCTTTAACGACGAGGAGCCGTTCGCCTGTCTTTTTGATCGCACACCCCGGCTCATCGACGTATAACACGTTATCAATACCGAGGGCGGGCTTGATACGCTTGGGACGCTCGTCTAATTCGTGGAGATAAGCAACTTCATCTGGTAGGCAGATAGAGCGCACACTGCAGCCGTTGCATCGGTTATCGTGTACCGGTTTAGGAATCTTTCCAGAACCAAGCAGCGCGCGTGCTTCGGCGACGTATTGGCGCGTTGTCTGGCGGAGTTCCTGATCAAATGGGACCTTCCGCCGCCGTTTGGAACCGATGTAGAAGATATAACCGTGTGGAATGGAGATTCCTGTTTTTTCTTCTAATAGGAGTCCTTGCAAACAGAGTTGTACTTGATCGTTGAGCCAATCGCCCGTGCCTGCTTTTTTGAATTCAACTGGATACGGGATGCCGTCTTTCTCCTCAACGAGGTCGGTATAACCAGAGACACCGAGCACATCCGAAGCGAGGTATTGTCGGCGAGAGATCGTTTTGTCACCTTTTTTCCGATCTGTCACGGCTGTGTGGACGTGTTCGTGTTTGATTTTGCCTTCTTCAACGTGGTCGTTGACGACTTGATGCCCCTCAACAGATTCATAGTAGAACCGTCGGGGACAGAAAACGTAAGTGTTTATTTGTGAAAGTGGAATATAATTTGCTGACATGCTTATCGCTCCTTTTTTAAAGGATGGAAGGGTGGAAGAGGACTCCCAATCTTCCAACCCTCCACGCTTCCAATCTGCTATATTCTTTTTGTCTGTCCCATTCCCATTGTTGTTTTGTAACCCGTGCCACAGTAGAAGGCGAAATCTGCTAAACAGTTTGCTGCGCGGAGTAAATTTTCGTGAATTAGGCTTTCCTGATCAAAACGAAATGTGCATGTTCCGACCCATCCGATCTCGGTATGTCTCCCGAAATTGAGTGCTTGGGTGTGGGTGTCGGCGCGCGAGACGCGAATGTGCTCGGTGATAAAAGCGAGGAGTTCGTCCCTGTCGAATTGCAGCGGTGCGAAGGCGTTCCACTTGTTGATCCAACTCTGATAACATCGAACAGGATCGACTTGTGTGTGGTTATAGGATTTCTGTCCGCGCGGTGTCAGGGCACGGAAGGCTGTTGGCGAATGGAATTTGAGAGCGATCTCGGTTGCGATCTTTGCGGATTCTGCGAGATCCGCATAAGTTGCGTTGCCGCTCCAATCTTGCGTCTCTGTTGAATGCGAGATTAATTGCTTTACCTGAAAAGTGGCACCCCCAAGCCGAATGGTGGGGAGTTCAAATTTCAGGAAAGCGCGTCCGAAAGCGGTAAAGAGGGCATCATCGAGAAAGGTGAATCGGAGTTTGCAATCGGTGCCTGCCCGGATATGAAGTTGTTTCTTTGACTGCCGTGCCTTCGCGACGAGTGGCGAGACCGTGAAGGGTTTTTGTGCTGATTGGGCATGGAGCGTCTCTGCAAAGTCGGGGTCGGTTTCGCGTAGGATTGAGAGAAACGCTGCGTGTGCGTAGTGCCCCATGGTTGGGCGGAGCGTTACGTCGGTCTCGGGTATGAGTGAGATTTGTGTACTGATGGGCATGGGTTGTCTCCTTACGTTGCACCAGCGAAGTAAGCCATAGATATTGGCAAACAGACATCATCAAATTCAACATACCCGCTATTAAATCGTGCGTTTTGTAGTAGACTCACTGGTGGCATTGAAATGAGATCATACAACTCCGGCAAAATAGGGAGATCTATCGGATTTAAAAGATGCGAGCAAGTGAAATTACCTCGTTTTGGAGTTAAGGACAATTCCTTCTTTACCTCAATTCGTGCTTTGCTCATCCACAATCCTAATCGGATCCATTTTGGAAGTCGATCAGGCAAGTCACCAACAATGTAAAACTCAAATTTACTCTCAGGTGCCAGTTCCTTTGCTTTTCCATAAGACGGTTTGTTGGTGCGATTGGGGGCTGAAAACGCGCGGTGCCGGTTGTCTGCGGATTTAAAGGTGTTAATTATATAATCACAATGGATAGGTTTGGCAGGCGTAACATAAACGCCTGCCTTGTTAATCGGTTCAAGATCATCCTGATATGTTGGAACGCTATTGGGGCAATAATACGGCTTCTGGATGAATCCTAATGCGTATGTCAATGCCCAGTTGTGGATAACCTTTTCTGTTTCATAAAGCCTCCCCATTTCACGGGTTGCATAATAGAGCGAGTCGTGTAAAGTGAGGTAGCATTTTGCGACATGCATCGGCGGCTCCTTACTTTTTCTTTTCACTTTGGATAACGCGTTCTGAATATTCAGTGGTTTCAGCGTTGGTTTCCTCAAGAAACGTCAGGAGTTTGTCCGCGTCAGTGGTTACGGTGGTCACACAACTAATCAACTCGTCAAGCGAATTACCGTGCACATGATTAAAAATGACACCATCATTTCTGAGAAGTTGAGGTATTACAGCTTTAGCACTTTCAAGAACCGCCGCTTGATTCAGTGGTATATTCTCCAATTGTCCAGCATCTGAGAGTTCATCGTAGCTCGCCTGCGTTAGTTTGAGATTGGAGAAAATTTCGCCATCAGCAAACACAACACCAATAATATGGTTTGCGAGGCGACCTGTTCGCGTTGTCTGTGCACCGTAGCGTTTTGTCCGTAATAAGTTGTTCAACACATAAGCAAAACTGTTAACAGTCACGTCTTTGACGGTAACAACTGACGGAAAGTAAACCTGCGGCACAATGTGGTCTTGCTCGCCGAAACTGGAGCGGACTTTACCTTTTTGGCTCATGTTTCCCTTTTCAAACAAGGCGTTAAATGAAAACTGCTGATGCGATTCGTCGTACCCGTTGATAGAGTAAGCAGTATCCACATAAATCTTTGATTTTTCAGCTCCAGCGTCCCCAATCGCAAACCCATAATAAACACAATCTGGGCAACTTTGGCAGAAGTGTTCATTATAGTCACAGTATTTTGGCTTCGCTTTATCATCCTGATTTTGTGTGATACTACTCCGCCTCAGAAGTTCTCTGCCAGTTAACCGTTCAGGAGAAGTCTGTTTCCGTTTAAACATGGCAAGTCGAATTAACGGAGTTGTCTCCTGCAAACCGCTTTTGATGTTGGCGATGTTCAATGTACCATCTGTTTGGAATACAGGATAAGATTCTGTCTCCCGAATCAGGACAATGTGGGCGTATCGCCCCTCGGGTGCCTTGGGAATCGTGTCTAAGAAACACGTTTCAGGGACAATAGTTTGGGGAATCTCAATTATTGACATCAGTTGCCTCCTCATTTTTTTCTTTTCGGAATTGTTCCCAGTTCACTTGGTACCAAGCATTGATACCAGAGTTTAAAAGGTTGCGCCGAGCGCGTAAGATCGCCCTTTGCTCTCCACAATCGTTCTTAAAGACTTCCTCATAGAAGTAATCCACCAATACCTCAATAGCTTCAAGTTCCTCTTGCTCGTCAGGTAAACGGTAATAACCTTGGGCACTACGATTTCTGATCCGCCGCATCAGGTCCTGAACCACACCGCGAGCCTGCCATTTGAGATCAATCTGTTTAACCGTCGATTCGCTATTGATGATGATATCTTCTATTAAGGTAATCACCCGTAAGACGCTATGTGGCGTAAAACGATCAGCAGGGCCGTAGAAATTGAAGCACCGTTCTGCAATGCCTTCAATTAGACTCATTTTTTCACCTCCAAGGGTTTCATAAAATTGTAAATAACGTTCTGGGATGAATATATCCCCGTCTTTGGGTTTTGGAAAACTATCCCACTTATTCTTTCGGCGTAGTACATCAAGATAATGGAATACGTACAGTGGATCGCTCTCTATATTCCCCGCGACTCCGTTAAGATGCTGATACTGCGGTTTAGCACCGTCGCGAAAAGCATCAATGTTGATGTCATAGAGCGCGGTGATTTTTTCCAAACTCTTCTCCACTTCATCAATGCGGAGCCTCTCCTTTTGTAAAGTGTGGGTGACAAAAGGATGTGGGGCGTTGAGGACCACCGTTTCCTTAAACTCTTCTGCACTATGATACAGCGGGACCTGTGACTCCGTCACAACGACTTTTGCGTTGAAAGCAATTGTTGAGAGGAGACCGAGGAGTGTGGGCATTGCCCAAGACTCTGTATCTGTAGGTTTTGTTCCCAGTGTTGGGATGCCACAGAAATAGAACGTTGCCAAGTCATTTGTGCTAAAATCCATCTTGAGTAGATTTTCCTTTTCTATATCAGGAATTTCAGTATCAATGATGAATTCATCAAGCTCTATTAAATCCGTTACAGCACTACCTTTGTGGAGTTTTCTCCGAATACCGAAGAAATCTAAGGATTTCAGGTTCTGATAGGCTCTACCGATAACTTCTGATGTCTCTGGTGTAAAGAAGTAACTCGGATAAAGATAGATCCACTTAATTTTCACACTCTCGTAGCCTGCGCCAACAAGGTTCCATCGAGAACGGAGCAAGATTTGGCGGAGCATCATTTCGAGTTGACACAGTTGGCAAATACCCCGCCTGACCCTACCTGAATTAATCGGATTTTTGTTACTGTAGACCTGTGGAGCAAAAATCACATCTGTTTCGGCAGATTCTTGGGTCTGGAAAGCTGATGAACAGAGCGAACATCCTTTGTCTGAACCTCGACCAACTTTTTTCGTGTTGGTGTACCGAGTGAGTTCTGTCTGAAAGTCTTGGTGGATGCTTTGATGCCCGTTAATATCAACTGTCTGCTTAACATAAGCCCGCAGCGTAGAAAAACTATCCGATTGTGGTTCATTCTGGATAGTTTCAGCAAACACTTTAGTAACATGATCGGCTATGTCCTTAAACAACTCTCGCATGTCATTTTCATCTTTACCGCGATTTTGTAAGAGGTACTTACCCGCTATAAAATACCATGGTAAAGGCACCCCTCCTTGACTGGGAATCAACGTAAAAACTTCTTGCCACTCGTTCAGCCCGAGATAAGCAATTATTTCATTGGCAACAACATCCCGTGATGCGAATTTGCCAATTAGTTTCTCCACCTCAACGAGATATTCTGCTAACTGATCAACGCGAAGGTCGTCTTCAAAATCCAATAGAATATCTTCAGAAATTTTACCCTCTGTTTGAAGTTGAAGGAGTTTTGCTAATCGTTTTCCCGCGGACGGTGCTTTATCGTGTCGGAGAATCTTAAAACAACCTTTTTGGATTAATTCCAACATTTCGTCCGGTTGAAAGAAAGCATCATAATAATCTGCATATTTGAAACCTTTCCCACCACGTGTAAACCCGTTCAGATTCTGTCGAAGTCGGGAGGCACAGTATGCTTTGAGTTTCTCCACAACAACTTCAGCAATCTCATTTCCTGTTGAGAGTGCGTTATCTTCCGAATTCCGGGCTCGTAGATATGTCACCCCAGTAGGAAAAAATAAGAACGGCTTCCAACCGAAATTGTCACGCATCTCCGCAAGCACGGCATTATTGATAACATTCGTCAACATTCCCCGGTTCTCGAAAACCTTGTGATACGCAAACACAAGTTTTCCGCGACTTAAATGGGTAAGTGAGTCCTGAATATCCTGCCTTTCCAGAAAACTCGCAGGGTTTTTCATGAAATAAGCGATGAGATCTGAACATCGACACATTTTTTGCAAAAACGGGTGACGACTGCTCGGAAGTTGTCGATCAAAATTTTGCGGATTGAGATCAGCTCCATATTTCACTTGCGTATTTAGGATTAAATAGCCAATATCCTCTCGATACTCATCGTATTCTGGACAGAACACATCAAAGTGTAACCGTTCCACCCAATCATCAAGATAGCCGTAAAACTCGCTTTTCTTTTCAACATCTGCTACACTTAACCTTTGAACATTTACTAACTTGTCCAAGTCATGGAGTGTATAAGCAATAAGGTAGATTTGTTTCTCAACATCGCTCAAAGCCGTTCCAGATTCTCTTACAATTTGCAACGTTGGAAAAACTCCGTTTAAAACGTGCGTAAGCATGCTCTGATCGTCATTGTGGGCATATCTTTCAACGGAACTCCCTTTTGCGGAACGCAGTGTGTATTCCTTTTGCATCTGGGGTCCCACAATTTCAACGTAATCTTGCAACACATGATCATCATCTGGAATTGCCGCTTTCAGGAGCGCAATATAAACAGGTACTTCTTTAGTTTCAGCCTCGTCACCCTGTAGATCAACCAGCTGATCGATTTGCGTAGGAATAGGTATCACTTCGCGTTTCTTTTCGCTGTTGTCTAATTGACCAAACATTTTAAGTTGTTCAGCCATGCTTATTCCTCCTTTGCCCAAATATAGGGTAGTGATTGTAACAAAAGCGCGTCTTTAAAAAAAATAACGCTCAGTAGATTCCCTTCGGAGTCAACTAAACGAGAAATACCAAAAAGTGGAGGCAGGCGCAAACGCGCTCTCAGCTCATCTGTTGGCTCCTTACGAATGAGGCACAAAAGTTTCTTGTGCTTGAGTAAGCGGTTAATCTTGTTAATGTCTTGGAAATTGCCATCAATCTGAAAGCCTTGACGCACCTTTACTCTGCAATACGCGTCTTCGCTAAATCCGCTCAAAATTGCCTTATTGTAGCGGAGCCTCAATCGCTCGGGCTCAGGACGATATTTTAGCAACCGCAGATGGACATCAACATACTTATACTTGTGGGTTTGAATATCACGTGCTTCAACGGTTTGCATGAAATCATACTTGCTTATCCATTCGGTCTCAGCATTTCTGAGAATCCATAGTAAATCATAGGTTTTAATTTCTCCATCATCTTCATCAAGGATACCACATGTAAAGGGTGTTTCACCACGAAACTGAGTCACAGCATTTTCAATGATTTCAGGTCGTTCTTGCGTAATTTTATAATACCACTTCACCCGTTCACCAATGTCTACATTAAAGATATGGCTGTAGGTTTCTGTCAGTTGTTCCCGTAGCGATGCGTAGTTATCGCGCAGCTGAGAGTGCCCCAATGTGTTAATGATGTGAGCTGGGTGTAACCAACCCCATGAGCGTTGATAGTTCCGAAAGTCGTTGGTAGGTGAGAAAATACGTTTCTCTTTGTCGTCATTTTTCATGGATTCCACCAACGATACTTTATTGATCTCCTCAGGAATATTGGCAGTTTCTGTCCGTTCGGCTACATACTTGGGCAGCAGGGAGTGTGCCACAAAATTATCAAAAGTAAACGTTTTTCCATCCTGTTCATATTCTTTATGGCGGCCAAGTCGCCCGAGGCGTTGAACCCAAGAGCCGGCATCCAACGCTTCAAAAATGAGATAGTTAATCTCAAAGTCAATGCCAACATCAACCGTAGATGTGCCCACAATTAATTTTGCCTTACGGGCGGATTCTTTTTCTCGTTTGCTGGTCAACCCAGTAATTTCACCGAAACTCAACGGAAAATCATCTGTTTTCCGACGTTCTTTAAAAAACTCTACGATACGTTTTGCTGTTGCAACTGAATTGACAATAATCGCCCCGCGTGAATCTGGGTTGTCGGAAAACCAATTCACCATCTCCTGATAATGGTTTTGAATCCATGCCTCAGTCTGCCTGCCAACGCCATGAAAGTGAAGTGTGAAGGGTTGGCAAATCTGATCCCAATTCTGTTCAGCAGCATTTTCAAATCGATAGTCACCTTCAATGATTTCATACCGAAGTCCGGATTGATCCAAACATTCTGATAGTAGCTGGTTTGGAGTAGCAGAGAGAAAGATAAATTTCTTCTGTTCACGCATTCCTCGTGTTTGTTCAATGATGTACAACATTGCAGTCAGGACAGACACAACCTGCGAAACGTCATAGATATGAAATTCGTCAAACAGAAATAAGTCATAACAATTCAAGATAGTCGCCAATAACCGATCAGGGTTTTGGTGCTCACTCATGTACTTGAAATTGGCAATAAGGTTGAAAATATCCGGGTTCGTGAGCAAAACTTCATGTCCTTCTGCCAAAAACTCTATCGCGCTCGCTTGGCTGCCCAACTCCAATTCTGCGCGGAGATCATATAGACACTCACTGAACATACATTCAGGCGTAATATCTCGCCCAAACAAATCGCAATAAGATTTTATTTGTTTACATTGGTCGAGAATTAACTCATTTGTCGGATACATCGCCAAAACGCGACGATTGTTAACTAATGCTGGCAGATATGCAGCAAGGCTCTTTCCATCGCCCGTCATTGCTGTGTTGAAAACAACATCAACATCAGGATTGCAAATTGCATCAAACGTTTTAACTTGATGTTCCCGTAAAGATAGTTCTGTTGGAATGTCTGCAATCGGATCAGATTGAGAAAGTCGAGAGTAGACAGGTAAAACTTTAATAGGATTCATTTTATACCCCTGAAAATATGGAATTTTATCGTTCCGCTTTCAAACTGATTTAAGTATACCACGCGACCAGTCACACAAACCTGCGACTGATAAAAAAATCTCAAAAAATTTTGCTCAATCCCATTTTTGCTAAAATATTTTGAAAAAACTTGACTAATCTTGGATTAAATGTTATAATATTCATAGTGCAGGACTGAACCCTCCCTCGGCGGTGGATGTAAGCCCTGCTTTTTTATTTCCTGCTATTCATTTCTTCAAGAATCTGGTCGTATAATTCCCTCAGATATTGGCTCTAACAAATTGAACGCCTGGTCAAGACCATACTTCGTTTTAGACGCAATTGGATGTTCTTGACGCAGCAGCGCATAAGCACAAAAATCAGACAACTGGATGAAATATGACTGATCGGATTGCTTAAAAAATGGATCCTCAAGAATACGATCAATTGCGCCATTTGCTAAATTTTGCATGCGTCTAACCAATTTTGTGTAGATAGTCTCTTTACCTTCATCGCAGATTAAAATGGTGTGGCTATCTTGTTGTTGTAGGTTCCAGTTGATACTTTCGAGTAACGCTTCATAAGCAGGTTCACTCGCTTTCACTGGAAACACGGTGTTAAAAAGTCGTACTTCTGGCAACATCGATATCATTTGAAGCGTCTGTTTGAAAATTTGACATCTCCGTCCCTTGGTCACCACTCTATCAGCAAGTTTCCCCCTTCCTGAAACAAACTTCCAGGCATGGAATTCCTTGTAAACAGAGATGCCATCACTCGTCTGTATATCGTGCCGGAATTTTTTTATTTCCTGAAGACAAGAACGCCATCTATCAGCACGGATCGTTAAGGCTGAAAATACACATGATTGTTCATCTCCAGAGTCTTCGATATAAGTTAGGTGCATGCTGTCTCCCATATCCCAATTGAGCCGAAATTTCACCGCGATTTTTGTATAACGCTACCATAACAAATATTATACCGTCAAATATGAAAAAAGTCAAAAAAATTTAACGCCAAATCGAAACTATCTAAGGAAAATATTCTCGTAATCGAGGTTCTTATTATACCGTTAGGTGGGGTGAAATATAACGCAACCATTTTTCAATCTCGTAACCGAGATTCTTGTCCCCATACTATAATAGCGCAACTAAATTCTTTCTGTCAATGGCAAAATCGTGTATGAACAGAGTCATTTATCGGTTTTGTTTTTTTGGGGATCAGGTGCGGTTGGGAAACCGCTGTTTTTCTCCCACCCTTCCGTCCTTCCAATCTTCCTGCTACCTTTCGGTTCTCCGATTCAACCGCCAGCATACAACTTTACCATCTTCCGAGCTGTCCCAAGGATCCATGTTTGCAGTGCTTTCGGCTTAACGACCGTTGCTTCGTCGCCCCACCTGAGAACCCACCACCCGATTTCTTGCCAGCCTGCGACTGTGACTTCAAAGCGAATTACACCGTTAGGCAACTCTTGTACCCGTTGTGTCGGATGCCAATTGACTTCCCGAATGAGTGGAGCAATACGAGACGCGAACAAGATAACAACATGTGTATCGGGTCCGAGCATGACATCCCAACTTTTATCAAGGTATCGCTGTACCGAGAAATCATCGGGGATTTTATATTCCAAATTCGTTATGGAGAGAGAATCAATGCGGTTGATGCGGAATGTGAGAATCCGATTGAACTTTTCGGAGCGTCCGATAACATACCAGGCGTGTTTACGAAATAGCACTGCGTAGGGTGAAAGTTGATGGTGAGTCTTCTGTCCACTGCTAAAAGAATTGTATGCTATGTTGACCCTGCACCGTTCCCGAATGGCTTCGTAAATATCCTCTTTATACAGATGTGGTTCGTCAATTTCACTCATCTGTAGATGCGGCACTTCAATCTGTGGTGCGATCTGGTTTAAGATGCTGCTTGCCTGTTTCGGCAAAATAGAAGTAATCTTGTGGATTGCTCGATTCATCACCTCACTTGCTTCTTTTCCTTCTGCTGCGCAATAAAAACCCGCTGCTGTTATGAGTGCAAGTGCCTCTTTAAAATCGAGGTTGAGCGCGGGAAGGAAAAAGTCGGAGATCATCTCATATCCCTGTTTACCATAAGGAACGACCTCAATCCCCATTTCACGCAATAAATCAATATCACGTTGGATGGTCGCTATATTGACTTCAAATCGTTCTGCTAACCGCGGTCGCGTCCATTGACGGGGCTCGCTGTGAATGAGTTCGGCAACTTTGATGATGCGTGCCATCTGATATGCTCGGTACATAATATGCCTCAGAAATAAAACATAGATCAGTTGAGAGACCCAAACTTTACGCAAACGTCTTTGCCGACATCCCAACAAATCAAAGCAATTAGATATGTCTATGTTAAGCATAACATTAAAAAACACTGAACGCAAACGTTCCGATCATATTATAGTAAAACCCGTAATTACTTATACACCAACACAATGGCGAGGATACAATCCTCGCCAGCGGCGGTGGGGTGTTTGTTCTCTGACGAACTGTAAACATATTTTTGGATTTTACTATAATAGGTAACTCTCTTCCATCCTTCCAAACTTCCATTAGGGAACTCCCTTCCAATCTTCCACCCCTTTTCCTTGACGAAAAACATTTCTTTCTGTAGAATAGAAACAATATGATACAAGGCATCTTTATCACAGGGACAGGGACAGAAATCGGGAAGACGGTGATCGCTGGTGGGTTAGCGGCATCCCTCAAACAGACGGGGATGAATGTGGGCGTGATGAAACCGATCAGTACAGGCGATACCGCTGATGCCCAATTCCTTACGCACGCCGCGCAAGTCGACGATGAGCGTTCCTCGATTAACCCGATCTACCTCCGACATCCACTGGCACCATCTGTGGCAGCGAGGATGGAAGACAGAGAAATCGATGTGTCCTGCGTTGAGACCGCCTTTGCAGAACTCGGAGAAAAATATGATTTCGTGATAGTAGAGGGTGTCGGTGGCATCGCAGTACCCATCCAAGACGATTTTCTCGTCGTGCATCTCATCAAGCGGTTGCAACTGCCGATACTCATTGTTGCACAGGTAGGGTTGGGCACATTAAATCATACACTCTTGACCGTCGCCTACGCTCGACAGTTTGAACTTCAGATAACCGGTATTGTACTGAACGGATTATGCGCCGAGACAGCAGGACTCGCCGAAGCGACAAACCCCGCTGAAATCGAGAATTTGACAGGTATCCCTGTGATCGGTGTTGTCCCTTATGAAAAACGACTGGATACTGCTCATCCCGATGTGACCTTCTTGGCAGAATTTATGAATCAACACGTCGCATGGCAGAGATTAGGAATACTTTAATATGGAGATAAAAACGGCGATCGTACTCGCCGCAGGATTAGGGCGGAAGGTGTGGCCCTACGGCGAATTTCGGCAGAAATGCACGATTCCTGTCGCCAACACGCCGATAGTCCGTCGAATTGTCGAGAATCTGATTGAGGTCGGATGCCAGCGAATTATCGCTGTGGTGGGACACTACGCCCAACAGGTGCGCGGCGTTCTTTCCGATATATCAAACGTTACCTTCGTTACACAAAATCCAACTGACGGCACCGCAAGCGCAGTATTGAGTGCATTAGCGCATGTCGAAGATGAACCCTATCTTGTGGTTTACGGCGATATTGTAACCACTCCTGATAATTTTCGTAGTTTAATCAACCAATTTCGTTCGCACAACGCGGAAGCGGCGGCATTAGTACAACGGTTTGGTAATGAAGACGCAAGCGACTGGCTGTGTGCCGGTGTCGGTACGACGGAATCAGAGGGCAAAAGCGTCTCAACACTTACGGGTATTGAAGGACACCCGCGTGGTGGTTCACACCGACTCTGTGGAGTCTACGCCTTTCGTCCGAGTGTAACACCTTACCTATTAAGAAACCCCGGCATCGTTACACAGGTGCCTGTCGGTGGAATGCCGCCGCCAGAATCCGAAATCGCGCAATCTATGCAACTCATGGTTGACGATGGGCGCACAGTACTGACGGTTCAAGCAGAAGATTTTTTTGTTGACGTTGACAAGCCGTGGCACGTGTTAGAGGCAAACAAACGTTTGGTTGACCACCTTGCGAAACAGGTCACAGAAAACCAGATTGCGACAGGTGCCAAAATCTCGGATGCCGCTGAAATTAATGGACACGTCGTTTTAGGAAAAAACTCCGTAATTGGGCCCCGCGTCGTCATTAATGGAACTCTCATCGCAGGTGCAAACAACAACATAACCAACGGTGCCATTCTACACGGAAATATTTTCGTCGGAGATCAGTGCAGGATCAGCGATTATTGCGACGTCGGCAGCAGTGCCATCGGAAACCGCTGTATTATTGGGCACGGTGCCGAGATGGCAGGTGTCCTGTTTGACAAGGTTTATCTCTATCACTACTGTGAGATGTCCGGCGTTTTCGGATGTGCGACCGATATCGGCGCAGCGACGGTATGTGGCACCCTCCGATTCGACGATAGGGATACACCGATGCAAGTAGAAGGACGTTACGAAGTCCCACCTTACGGGGCAAACGCCACCTATATGGGAGACTATTGCCGCACTGGCGTTAATGCGATAATAATGCCCGGTAGACGCATCGGCGCCTACAGTGTCGTAGGGCCCGGCGTGATTCTATACGACGACGTTCCAAGCAAAACAATGATAATGGCAAAACAGGAATTGGTGACGAAACCTTGGGGACCGGAGCGGTACGGATGGTAGGTGAAGGTTAGAGCAGCTCCTTTAGTAGGGTAGTGAGTTCATCGTTGCCATCGGCGAGTTCAAAGACGCGTTTAATTTTTTCCTCACGGTCGGTTTCAGATTGCGACGCTGCTGCATCCGGATCCCAAAGCACCTCAAGTTCCTTCGGATTGAGCCGATCATAGTTAACCTTGACGAGTGTAAACGGGTAGTTTTCAGGAATAATAACGATCCAGTCAATCGTTTCACCCCGGGCGGAATACTGCCTATCAACGGTTAACTTTGATTCTTGATGCGGCACGTTTTTTTTCACCCACTGTTTGCGACCAAGCGCGTCTGTTTCAAAATGTCCAACTTCTAACCAATTACGTCCCGAGCCGTTGGGTTTGGTGGTAATTTCAATGCGGTGCATATCAGTCTCTTTCTCCGTTTGATCGTAAATTGTTGTCCGCAATCCGTTCTGAGAACTTTATCGGTTGGGTATACATATTCTGTTCAAAAATTCTAACATGTTGTGTCAAAAAAGTCAAGTCTCTGAATCATAAATTTTGAGGCGATTCGGTTTCCGGTTTCCATATCTAAAAGACTACGTTCGTTGCATAAAGTGCATAAAACCCCGTAAAATTTGAAAAAATTGCATATAAACAAAATAAATTTGCATTTTTTATGAAAAATTGGTATAATACTGGTAGGGATTAGTTTTTACTTAGTGGTATATTTATACCCACACCGCGTGCAATTAGACTGAAAGGTTAATCTTCCAACATGAAAGTGGAAATGAGATATGGCACCGGAATTTTACCTATCGAAATTCCGGATAAGAATGTAGCCAAGGTTCTCGAAATTTCGGAAAGCACTCCGCTGCCGGACGAAGCCAGAGCCGTTCGGGAGGCGATTGCGCAACCTATTGCCTCACAACCCTTGGCTGAGATAGGAAAAGGTCGAGCGTCAGCATGTATTGTGATCTCTGACATAACGCGACCCGTGCCTAACAAAGTCATTCTTCCACCCATGTTAGAAGTGCTTGAACAAACCGGCATTCCACGCGAAAAAATTACGATCCTCATTGCGACCGGTATCCACCGTCCTAACGATGCGGAAGAACTCGAAACGATGGTTGGAAGCGATATTATGAAGACGTATCGCATTGTCAACCATTTCTCACAGAAACCAGAGATGCACGCATATTTAGGCAAAACACAGAACGGCACCCCAGTCCACATTGATAAGACTTATCTCGAAGCAGATCTGAAAATTACCACCGGATTGATCGAACCTCACCTGATGGCAGGCTATTCCGGCGGTAGGAAGGCAATCTGTCCAGGAATCGCCTCAGTTGAGACAATGAAGGTGATGCACGGGCCCGAATTGATGGAGCATCCGAAATCAGCTGTCGGGATTCTGGAGGGAAATCCGTTTCATATAGAAGCCACAGAAATCGCGCGGATGGCCGGGGCTGATTTCAACCTGAACGTCGCAATTGATAAGCAGCGTCGGATCACAGGCGTTTTCGCGGGCGACCTGGTCGAATCACACCGTGTCGGGGCGGCGTTTGTTGAGAAACACGCGAAGGTTACCTTACCTGTCGCAGCAGATGCCATCGTCGTTTCGAGTGCAGGCTACCCGTTAGATACAACCTTCTATCAAGCAATCAAAGGTTTACTGACTGCCGTCGAGATTGTAAAACAGGGAGGTAGTATTCTGCTTGTCGCGGCATGTAGCGAGGGTATTGGTAGCAAACCGTTCACAGATCTGATTTTCAAAACGGATGATTTAACTGCTTTTGTGCAAGGACTTTACAATCCAGCAAACTTTGTCATCGACCAGTGGCAATTGGAAGAATTGGCAAAGGTTGCACGGAAGGCAGATATCTATTTCTATACCGATGGAATTCCCTATCACCAACGCGCAAAACTGTTCGTGCATCCCTTGAAAAGTGCGCAGGAAGGCGTCGAAGAACTCTTAACGCGATATGGAGAAGATGCCCAAATCGCAGTAATTCCTGAAGGTCCCTACGTTTTAGCAAAGTTGGCAGGGAATTAATAGCAAATAGAATTCGCAATTGAAAAGTCGCACCGACTGAGCAAATAGCCTTAATAATGTAAAAGTTGAGGCGAAAGTAGCAAAATGGCAAACTCCATTGTGGCACTCAGAGCATATAGGGATGGCTTGCACCTGATTATCAGGCCTCACCTGTCTATCACGGAAGTTGAAGCAGCTATTCAACAGGAAATGTCCCGGATGAATCGTCCTTTAATTGGGGCATCTGTGCAGATTGATCTTAAGTGTCCAACCCTGAAAGAGGAGGAGATAGCGTACTTAAGATCTAAACTCCAAGAGACCTATGATCTGACAGTACGGAGCATCGAATCCTTTGATGAACAGCCCGCTCCGCCTATTGCCGCTGCGCCAACGACCCACACTATTTCACAAATAGCAGAGGTGCAGAACAATCGCGATAACGAACCCGCAAGGATTGTGCCCTACACGATCCGTTCGGGACAAACAGAAGATTTTCCACAAGGGAGCCTTCTTATCTACGGCGATGTGAATTCGGGAGGTGAAGTGAGAGCCGGTGGAGATATTGTTGTCCTCGGTGCCCTCCGCGGAAACGCACACGCCGGAATGAATGGTAGGTTATCCGCCGTAGTTATCGCTATGGACTTAATTCCTGTCCAACTTCAGATTGGTGACTTCGTAAATCGCCGACCGATTGGTCAAAAACCCCGAGGCTATCCAGAAATCGCGCGCGTTGGGGTGGAAGATGTAATTATTGTTGAAAAATTCGTTAAGTTTTAACACAGGAGGTCCCGGCTATGGGAAAAGTAATCGTAGTGACATCAGGAAAGGGAGGTGTCGGAAAAACAACCTCTACTGCCAATTTAGGGACAGCACTCGCACTTCTCGGTAAAACAGTCGCGGTTGTCGATGCAGATGTCGGGCTTCGGAATCTGGATATCGTCATGGGACTTGAGAGCCGAATTGTTTACACGTCAATGGATGTCATCGAAAAGCAGTGCGAACTCAGCAAAGCTCTCGTCAAAGATCGGCGCGTTGATGGGTTGATGCTACTCGCAGCATCCCAGAAAAACAACAAAGACGACATCCAACCGGCGCAAATGAAAGCGATCTGTGAAAAATTGCGGACAACACACGACTTTGTGTTGATCGATTCGCCCGCAGGTATTGAGCGCGGTTTTAGTAATGCCTCCGCAGGTGCTGACGAAGCCATCGTTGTTACCACCCCAGATGTCTCCGCAATTCGGGATGCTGACCGGATTATCGGGTTGTTGCAAAACGAAAGAATCGAACCCATCAATCTCATCTTAAACCGCTTCTCTCCCGAACTCGTAGGGAACGGCAGTATGATGGATCAAGCCGATGTGTTGGACATCCTCAATATCGATTTGATCGGTATTGTCCCAGAAGATAGTGGTGTAATCACCTCCACAAACCGAGGGATTCCTTTAGTGTATGAAGACACTTCACCCGGCTCCCAGGCTTATATGCGTATTGCACGGCGACTCACCGGACAACGAATCCCGATCCCTGACTTAGAGCATAAAGGCTTGCTTACGAATATTATAAACTGGTTCACAAGGAAAAGATAAGGAGTCCCCCGATGAATATAAGCATAAAACAACTATTCGGGCGAAGACCCAAATCCAGTAATATCGCCAAACAACGCTTGAAACTTGTCATTACACAAGATAGGATGGATGTTGATGATCGCTTTATGACAAGGTTGCACAATGAATTAGCAGAGGTGCTGGCAAAGTATTTCGAATTTTCAGTCAACTCTGTTCAGGTGTCCTTGAAACAGAAGGGAAATTCCTATGTCCTTGTCGCGGACTTTCCTTACAAAAAGTTCCACGACATGAATGCAGGTCAATAGCCAACTGCTAATAAAGTTGTAGGAATGGAAAACAAAGCTGCGGGAATACAGCACGAAGACATTATAAGATCAATTCCCATACGGCTTTTGCGACCCCGTGATCATCATTCGTCGTTGTGATATGGTCGGCACAAGCACGGATCGGTGGAACCGCGTTTGCCATCGCTATGCCGAACCCGGCTGTTTTGAGTAAACTCTCATCGTTGTAACTGTCGCCAAAAGCAACAACCGTATTCATTGGAATGTTGAATTGATTGGCGAGAGCTGTTAGTGCGCGTCCCTTAGTAACCTCTGGATTCATAAACTCAATATATTCTGCTTGGGTCTGCGTAACGTAAAGTTTCTTCGCATAATCGGTCTGAAAACGCTCTAAAAGCGGTTGTAATTTTTCGGGTGTGTGGATAAGAAGCATCTTCGTCGGTGTTTCACCCGCCAATTCGCGTAGGTCCCCGACAGGTGTAGCTGGAACACCCGTTCGTGTTTCGTAAAGGTCACTCCACGCGTTCCGTTCAGCGACATAAAGTTCGTCGTTCAAACAGAAATTGAGATGTAAATTCTGTTCGACGCAGTCATTGACAACTGCCATCGCGTAATCTGCCGGAACAGGAGTGTGATGATACACCTCCCCAGTGGTCGCATGTCGTACCATCGCCCCGTTGTAAGAAATGATAGGATTTTCGAGTCCGATCTGATCGCTAATCGGTTGAATCGAACGGTGCATTCTTCCAGATACTAATACGACAAGAATATCGTTCGCCGCGAGTGCCTGAAGAGCCTCGCGGTTTTTTGGTGCTAACTTATGCTCACTATTTAGAAGCGTCCCATCTAAGTCAAAAGCCGCCAAGCGACACGGTATTTTCATTTTTTAGTTTATTGCTCCTATTCTGTCTTTGGTAGGACGGAATTCTGATTCCCGACTCTTACTGATTGTTGACTTCTCTACTGACCACTGATTGCTGACTGCTGACAACTACCGCCAAACTGCGCGCTCTGTTTCTCGGTCAAAGAGATGCATCTCTTCCTCGCTAAAATCTAACCAGATAGTATCCCCTATTGCGACCTGAAATGTTGGGTGTGTCCTGACCCGAAGTAGTATCGGCTCCTGTGTCTCTGGGTGCGTCCCGAGACGGATATCAAGGATGTTCACAGCACCGAGGGGTTCAACGAGATGCAGATGAGCAGGAATGCTTTGTCCATTCGGTTGATTCGCGGCTCTGATATGCTCAGGTCGAATGCCAAATACCAAGCCATTTTCCTGTGAAACTGAACTGATACGTGCTTGTCGTTCTGGAGAGAGGCGAAGATAAACATCAGTATGGCTCAGGCGGAGAACAGATTCGCCTTCCTGACTGGCTAACTCTGCCCCGAGGAGGTTCATGGTCGGCATTCCCATAAATCCTGCTACGAAAAGACTTTCCGGCTTGTTATAGACCTCGTGTGGCGTGCCAATTTGCTGTAATAGACCTTGGTGGATAACTGCGATTCTGTCCGCAAGGGACATCGCTTCGACTTGGTCATGCGTTACAAAGATGGTTGTCGCACCGATTTCGTGTTGAAGCCGTTTAATTTCGGCACGCGTGTCAACGCGAATCTTCGTATCTAAATTCGCCATAGGCTCATCAAGGAGGTAAACTTTCGGTTGACGCACCATTGCCCGCCCAAGCGCGACGCGTTGCATCTCACCACCACTAAGCACATTCGGCTTCCGATCAAGCATACTGGATATCTGTAAAATCTCGGCGACCCGCTTAACTTGCGTGTCAATTTCGGATTTTGAGACCTTCACCGCTTTGAGTGGAAAAGCGATGTTATCGTAGACACTCAGATGTGGATAGAGCGCATAGAATTGAAACACAAAAGCGATGTCGCGATCGGCGGGGGAGAGGTCATTGACGCGCTGCCCATCAATGAAGATGTCGCCTTCTTCAGGGTTTTCTAAGCCAGCGATGAGGCGGAGTGTTGTGGTTTTTCCGCAGCCGGAGGGACCCAGAAAAACGACGAACTCTTTGTCCTCAATTTCAAGGTTAAAATCCTTGACAGCAACGACATCGCCGAAACGTTTTACAATATTCTCAAGTTTGATGTGCGCCATAATATGAGTGTCAGTTATCAGTTACCGGTTATCAGTTTAAAGAGGACGCTGAGACATCCAGCCGTTCTTGTAGCTGAAAACTGAAAGGATTTTTTCGGAGAAAAAATCCGAACTGACTGCTGACTGCTACTTTTTACATTAGAAAGTGCATCACTGCACCGGAAATAAGCGGCACTGTGAGATTGTCGTCAATCGGGAAGGGCATGAGTTCCACGATTGTAGCAACCAAAGCACCGATGATTGCTATAACAGGATTCAACTTAACCAAAGCGATAGCGGCACAGACAACAAAACACGCAGCGCTCCCCTCCAAACTCTTTCTACCGAGAAGTTTCGTTTTACCCCACTGTTTACCGACCAATGCAGCTGCCAGATCTCCCAATATCATAAAAAAAATGCAAACGATAGCGAGCGTCTTAGCAAAAAAGAAAATGCACAAGAAAGCACTGATGAGGTAGTAGGTTGCCCCCGTTATCGCGCCTTTGCGCTCATGTGTGCGGAGGAGAGGTTTGAAAATTCGGAAAAAGAAATCGCCGAAAGGTGGAAAAAGCCACTTCACCAATTCGACAGCAAGCGCGAATCCGGTCAATATCCCGATTAAAACCAACATCGTCGATTTATCCAAGAAGAGATAGATAACCGGTAGTGTAAGCCCCGATAAGTGAATGCTTTTCCGAAGCAGCTCGCGTAGCATCAATTCACCTTTCATACAACAGAGTCGCCTGTCCTTGATAATTATTATAAGACCTACAGGAGAAAATATCAAGGAAAATGGTTTTCAGAGGGATAGTTTTCAGTAGTCAGTTATATTCCTGTGTTAGTTATGAGAAAAGTCCCGCCACAAATTATCTCTTAACTGATAACTGAAAGATTTTTCGCAGAAAAATCGTACCCATAACTGATAACCATTCCTCTGATAACTGAAAGATTTTTCGCAGAAAAATCGTACCCATAACTGATAACTCTTACAATTTAACAAAAAAATAACACACTTTTGTTGCATTTGAGGATTACAATTTTTCTACCATTGGAATAGTGTTAGGAATAGAAACGTTGACGGAACACCATTCGCGCGTTCTATAAAGTAAGGGCGGATTTTCCAATCCATCCTTATGCGCTTGGAAAGCACCGCGACCAAACGACGTGAGGATTTTAAGCTTACATACACGGATAATGAAACAAAAGGAGAGAATTTCTTAACATGGGTTTGCAAGCTCCACCTTTGGAGAAATGGTTTCGCATCTGTTCATTGCTTTTGGTGCTTGGCGCAGGAATCGCACTCGGAGAGGTAGGTGCTGATAACCATGAAACGCAACAGCTCGTCAAAATAACAGGTACGGTTGTAGATAACGACACCGAAGTACCAATAGCAGAAGTGTCAATTCGGGTTACCGATACTCAGATTCGCGCAACAACAGATGCGACAGGTGCGTTTTCGCTGGAATTGCCGAGTGGCACCTATAAGATTCACGTAAGCGCACCATTTTATAATACTTATGTCATTACCGATGTTCAGGTGAGCACGGACACAACCCCAGAAATACTTCAAGTTAAACTGACACCCCAAGTGGTAAAACTTGACGCAATCAAGTTACCAGTCCGACTGAGCCAAGCCAGTGAGCGCGGTCTCCTTGAAAAGCGGATGCGCAGCTCCCGAATTGAAGACAGCATCAGTACAGAAGAAATTAGCCGACTTCCCGCATCGTCTGCCGGTGAGGCTATTAAACGGGTAACAGGGGTCAGCATTGTTGGTGGACGCTATGTGTTCGTCCGCGGGTTGGGAGAACGCTACAGTAACACACTCCTGAACAATGTCGAGATTCCGAGTCCTGAGCCGAACCGTCGGGTCGTGCCGATGGATATTTTTCCGGCAAGCCTCCTCGCGAGTCTACAGACAGTCAAGACTTTCTCCCCCGATCAGCCGGGCGGTTTCGCTGGCGGTTCTGTTCAGGTGTTCACCAAAGACTTTCCAGAAGAGTTGACGATGTCACTATCAATGTCAAGCGGTTTCAACACACAGGCAACAGGCGAAGAGGGCTTGACGTATCCGGGTGGCGATTTCGATTTCTTAGGATTTGACGATGGCTCACGCGATCTGCCCGGCATCGTGCGAAATCGGGCGGCTGATTTACCGATTCGAGAACGTGGGCGTTTTACACCCTTAGGATTCACCCCCAAAGAAATTCAGGAGTTCGGTCAATCGTTTTCTAACGTCTGGTCGCCAGAACGACAATCAATACCAATCAACCAAGGTTATAAATTCAGTCTCGGTAATAGTAATAAAATTCTCGGTAAAGAGTTTGGCTATTTAGGTGTCATCTCTTACGGCAATAGTCATAGTTACGGTACGCAGGTTCGCAACGCCTTCCGTATCGGTTTGAACGAGACGCTTTCCCCCGTAACTTCTTATAACGTTGAACGAAGTGGTAATGAAGTAGATTGGGGCAGCGTCTTAAATGCCAGTCTTCGCTTCTCTCCGCAACACTTACTCAGCATAAAGACACTTTTCACGCATACGGCTGAAGACGAAACGCGAACATGGGAGGGCTTCAACGCCGATAGAAACACAGATATGCGGAGTTTCCGCCTCCGCTACGTTGAACGCCAACTCTTCTCCGGACAACTCGCAGGAACGCACGACTTTAATTTTGGCGCGCCCGCATTAGAAACCACAGAAGAAGGTCCAAATCAACCCAATGTCTCTATGGAGTGGCGACTGACCTATTCGCGTGCATCACGCGATGAACCCGACACGCGTGAGAATATTTACGAAGATAGAGGCGATGGAACATACACCTTCCGTGATGTCACACATAGCGGTAGTAGGTTCTTCTTTGACCTTGAGGACGATGAATACAACGCACGGGTTGACTGGAAAATTCCGCTTGGTGCTGAAGGTCTTTTCAAATTCGGAGGACTCTTGCGAGATCGGGCGCGAACATTTGATGTACGTAGATTTAGATTCCTACCTTCTGACCAAGTAGACGCTACCGTCAATCTATCCGATCCACCTGAAATCCTTTTCCAAACGCAAAACATAGCCCCTCGTGTTTTTGAATTGCGGGAGTCCACGCGCTCCACGGATAACTATCTTGCAGACCACAATATCTACTCAAGTTACTTGATGCTTGATCTACCGATTACTGCAAAATGGCAGGTCATGACCGGGGTTCGATTAGAGTCTTCAGATCAAACGGTTACGACCTACGATCCATTCTCTGCCTCTCGAAAGGAGATCGAAGCAAATTTGCAAACACTTGATTGGTTGCCGGGCATGAATGTGACATATCGTCTAACAGAACGGATGAATCTGCGTCTCGCGGCCTCTCGAACGATTACGCGCCCCGATTTCCGTGAACTCGCACCCTTTGAGTTTACAGATTTCGTCGGCGGTAGAACGATTCTTGGCAATCCAGACTTGGAGCGGACTCAGATCAACAATTTCGATTTCCGCTGGGAAACTTTTCCACAGATAGGCGGTATTTTGGCGGTAAGTGCGTTCTATAAACGGTTCCAAAAACCGATCGAGCAGATCGTCCAACCGCAGGCAGAAGTCCGAATCACCTACGAAAACGCCGAAGGTGCCAACAATTACGGCTTGGAGTTAGAAGCGCGTCAAAATTTAGGTGTCATCACAGAGGTATTGCGTAAATTTTCCATTAATACAAACGCGGCACTGATCTCCTCCCAAGTCGTCTTGCCGGAGGATGTCGGCATCCAGACCTCTTCCGAACGTCCGCTACAAGGACAGTGTCCATACATCGTCAATGTCTCCATCGGTTTTGAAGACCCCAACTGGGGTATCTCCAGCGCACTTGCGTATAACATCTTTGGGCGCAGGCTTTCTGAAGTGGGTAACCACGGTGTACCAGATGTGTATGAGCAGCCCCGTGGACAACTGGATGCAAGTTTTAGTCGAACGGTTGCGAATTATTTCAAATTCAGCATTTCGGCGAAAAATCTGCTCGACCCCTACGTCCATTACAAGATAGGAGAAGCCACCTATCTTGAGTACAAACTCGGTCGATCGTTTTCATTTGGGATAAGCTACAATTTATAGTATAACAGCAACTTTCAAAGTGCAAAAAAATCATAATATTGTCATTTCCTTGCAACAATCTATGAGTATCCTTAAGTTACAATAGAAATTCACAGCAGCGACTTAAAGTTAACGGCGATGTGTATTGCCAAGTCGCAACCATCGGTACCTGTCCGACCTGTCCGTGGGATCGGTCGGGCATTATAAAAAAATAAAAAGGAGCTTAGTTACTAATGTTAAATATTGGGGCCGCCCCCGCATCCACAGGAAAAAGAGGCTTATATCAAAATTGGCTGTTCCTGATAATGACCATTTTCACAGTTGGATTGGCACTGGCTTATGTCGGTTGTGGCAGCGATGAAGAAGAAACCGAAGAAGCACTGGTTCCAGAAGAAACTATCATTGATATTGACGGACGTCAAGTCGTCGTCCTTGAAGGCAAATTGAATGCCGATAAAATACTCTCAGCATCTTACGATTATCTCCTCCGAGGTGCAGTGTTTGTCGAAGGCGGCGCAACATTAACCATTGAGCCGGGTGTCAAAATTTACGGTGAACAAGCAAGTAACGGCACACTTATTATTTCCCAAGGCTCTAAAATTATAGCGGAAGGCACAGAATCCGATCCCATCGTTATGTCAAGCGATGCCTTTGAAGGTTCCCGCGCACGTGGACAGTGGGGCGGTCTGATTATCAACGGTAATGCCCCTACGAATCAAGGTGTAATTTTCGGTGAAGGCGATACAGGTGCCTTCGGTGGAAACAATCCTGCCGACAGCAGCGGTGTTCTCCGTTATGTCCGTGTCGAGTACGCAGGCATCGAATTTAGTCCTGATAACGAATTGAACGGCATCGCCTTCCAAGGTGTTGGATCTGGTACTGTCGTGGATCACGTCCAAGTACACATGAACCAAGATGATGGCGTTGAAATGTTCGGCGGCACCGTCAACCTCAAATATGTCATGGTTACGGGTGCTCGCGATGACTCCTTTGACTGGACAGATGGCTGGACAGGTAAGGCGCAGTTCCTCGTCGTACAGCAGTATGGCGACGATGCAGACAACGGCTTTGAAGTTGATAACAGCAGTAAAGATAACGAGGCAACGCCACGTTCCGCCGCGACCATCTACAATGCCACACTCGTCGGTGATCCTGCTGGTCCGGAAAGCGATAACGGTATGTTGATTCGTGAAGGTGCCGCTGGCATATTCGCAAACTTTATTGTTACCGGATTTAACAAAGTCGGACTCGATATCAACAACGAAGCAACCCATGCACAAGCCGACAGCGGTAAACTGGTTGTAAAAAACAGCATCTTCTTTGAAAATGGAAAAGGCAATTTCGGTGATGAAAAAGACGAAGATGGTTTCGACGAAGCCGGTTTTGCAGCCGCCAACGACAATAAAGAAACTGATCCGGGTTTGGTAGCACCATTCAATAAGTCCGCACCGAACTTCACACCGGGCGCAGGCGCGAAAGCCGTAACGCCTGCGAATCCTCCCAGTGACGGTTTCTTTGAACAGGTTGACTTCGTCGGCGGCGTGAGCCCAAGCAATAACTGGACCACGGGATGGACAACGAGTGCCCAGAGGTAATGAACGCACCGTTTACACGTTTTACATCCTGCTAACGACACTGTTTATCTACAGCAGTTCAGTAGGATGTGAGAAATCGGAGCGTAGGGGTTGGGTAACCCAACCCCTACGCTCGCCAGCCCAACTTGGTCTGGCAGTCGTAGACGCACTCAATCGGAAAGATATTGCACAGATGGACCGACTGCGTGTGCAACGCGAGGAGTATCTTGATTGGATTTGGCCCGCGTTCCCTGCAAGCCAACCACCGAATAACTTTCCGAGTGATTTTGCTTGGTCAAATCTAAATAAAAAGTGCAATATAGGTATGAAAAAATGGATTGCTCACTTCGGAGGGCACAACCTCAAGTTTGTTGACATCCGCTTTGATCGACCACCCGAGACTTATGAGGGGTTCCAACTTCTGCGTGGAACCGCTTTGACATTACAGAACGCCGCGGGTGAAAAGAGGGAATTGAAGATTCTCGGCTCAGTAGTTGTTAAAAACGGCAGATATAAGTTACTGAGTTATGAAGACTAAATGATTATCAATTATCGGTTGAAGGAAACTACCACACCGCCGCTGGCGAGGGAGTTTTTGCTTGGGTGTTTCCCCTAGTATCCTCGCCCTCGTGTTGATATAGATAATTACCGGATTTACTAACAATTATTAAGGAAACGGGAGAAAAAGAATATGATGACGATTACCGATGTTCAGCGGCAGAACCGAGAAGCCGCCCAAAAACGGAAAAGGAAAGCGATCCGAATTGCATGGGGTTTCGCAATCGGACTGCATGTCGTTGGGATTATTGCCGGTGGTATCTACTTTATTCAAAAAACCGTGTTAGATTTGAACAAAGACAAAGTAGAGAGTGTTGTTCTGGAAGCATCAAAACCAGAGCCGAAACGCCGTACACCACCTCGTACAACACGACAACCGCAAAAACCGAAGTTTTCTAAACTCCAAGCTCCCAAAGGACAACCCGTCACAACGGATGCTAAAATCCCGATGGGGAACGCACGTTTCACACTGCCGACGAGCGATGTCTCCACACGTCCAGTGATGGCACCCAACGTAACTGGAATCGGTAAAAATCTGTTCAGAGCAACTCGACAACAGGCAAACATTGTTACAACAATGCCAAAGTTTGAGGTACCGAAGTTTGAGTCCACCAGTTTGGTCACGAGAATGGATATGGGAACAAGCCTCGCACAAACGGAATTCAACGATCCGGGCAATCTTGAACTCGCCTCCTTTAACTTAGGGGATGCGAAACAGTCATTTAACGAATTCTTAAAAGCGGTGCGGGACCGCATAAAACACGTCCAACGGTTCCCACCACGCGTCCGCAATTTAGACGATGGTAGCACCACAACGGTCCGGTTTACACTCTTCAAAGACGGAACCATCAAGAACCCAGTGGTTACAGATTCTTCCGGTTCAAAAGCACTGGACAACGCCGCGCTCGCCGCCGTCCGAAACGCCGTGCCTTATCCACCTTTCCCCGAAGGACAAGAGGGAAACAGCCTGCGACTCGAAATCCCGATTATTTTCGAGTTGACGAATTAAGTGGCGCGCTTCAGAAATGCACCATAACTGTCAATTTTAGAAAAAATAGCCCTCGCGGACCCAGGACCGGTAGGTTCGGTTTGCTACCGAACCGGATTCTACGCGAAAACCTTGAAAACTTCAAAACTCTCTTGAATCCCGTAGGGTTTATTTGCTTGGGTGTTTCTTCAATATGTTTATAGAAAAGCGTTGAAACTAAGCATATAGCCCTGTAAGGGCGGAAACCTGTTTATAAGCACTCGAATATCATAAAATTCCCTAAATTGACACCTACGGTACGGTTGGGAACCACACCGGTTTTGCCACGATAGCGCAACATAGGTAGGGACGACTTCATGTCATCCCATAGCTGCCAATCTTATTGCGGATGAGGGACTATAGTCATATTGTACGCGAGGCACAGCCGAGCTTGACCTACTACTGAAAAGACAAGCAACAGTAGAGGCGGCGCGATGCCTCACCTCTATTGTTTCATGAGAAATTCCCCGTTATTGTAGGTTAAGAAACGCATACGGGTCTATGCCCGCTGTATCATAATCAAGAACCGTAAGTCCTGCCGGAATAATGCCAGACTCTATCTGATTAACAACAGCATCCGACATATCCGCGGGATGTCCTGTTACTTCAAGAATCTCTTTACCCGAACGACTCCATCTGACGTAAACCCTCCCGCGAATCACAGGATACATCCTCCCATACTCTTCAGAAATTCCCATTGCCCTGTGTCCTTGTTTCCATAATTTGATTTGCACGCGGGTCATCAATTCATAGACAGGGAGGTCTTCCTCATAATCAGACCAGTTGACATCTTTAGGAAAATCAGCTGGTACTTCAGGATACGCCCCAAATCCATGGGGCGAGACAGGCACATCTTCTGCTGGTGCTGCTTCTGAAACAAGGTCATTGAGTAAAAACACATCTGAAAGGTCAACGGAGTCGGTCTCGTTGGGTAACGCCACTGTCTCATCGGACATAGCGGTGTCCGTGTGTTCATCAGGCGTGTTAACAAAATCGGAGGTTTGGGTGTCTGTCGGAACGTCAACAACTTGTGCAGGGCGCGTTGGGTTCTGTGCTTCGAGTTCCTGCAAAAATCGCTCACTGCGTTGAAACTCGGCTTTACTGGTGCGTTGGACGTGCCAATAATAGAACAGACTGCCGCTGACAAGTAGCACGAGAACCACGAGTCCAGCAAAAATTGCTCTGCTTGAGAGGATGTCACGGAACATGATAAACCTCCGGGTTGTGATACCCATAATGGATGTCGGATGGATGAATACGTTCAAGAGTGACCTTCGGCAAATCCCGGATTAATGCTACCAACCCTATCCGCCAGCATCGGGGCATCCTCCGAGTCAATCTAATAGGTACACATACGGATCTATGCCCGAAGAATCCATGTCTAATACTAAGACACCTGGCGGAAGTATGCCCTCTCTGACTTGGTCCGAAATTGTGCTACCACCTCCTGGTCCTGAAATCTCAGACGCATATTTAGTGAGTGTACCATCAGGCAGTTGGGTATCCTCCCATTTCACATAAACAACATTAGGATAGCACAAATACACTTTCCCAGTATCCGGATCCATGCTGGTCCCAACAAAACGGTTTCCTTCATTCCATTTCCTAACCATAACGAGCCCCCACAATTCTCGTTGGGTTAGCTCATCAATACGCACGGCTTTTTCTTTTGGTTGCAGCCAAACGACAGGAAACGGAAAATCGGGCGGAACTTCGGGACGTTCAATTTTTTTCGGTCCGAACGCTGAACATCCACATATCATGGAGAATCCAAATATGGCTAAAAGGTTCATGAGCAGCACTTGGTGAAATTTCATAGGTTTCATCGTTTCGTCTCCTTTGAGAAATTATTGTGACAAGAACTGATGTTGTACTGCCATTGCACAACGCAAACCAACACCGGAGTACGCTTCTGATGGAGATATTACGAGACGAGAGGCACACCGCACAGACGCTGCTTTACTCGCCCAAGAACCGCCACGAAACACGCGATCGCTATTGACATTTGCGAAATTATCCATGAGCCAATTCGTTAGACTTATAGTCGTGTTAGCGGAAAAAGAATCATAGTGACCGAATTCATGTTCATCTAAACACCACTCCCACACATTACCCGCCATATCATACAAGCCATAGGCATTCGGAGGGTACTTACCAACAGGAGTAGTATCGCTAATACTCTGACCGTAGTTGGCATCTTTAGTAGTAATCTTGTTTCCCCATGGATATTTTCTCCCTTCTAAGTTCCCACGCGCGGCGCGTTCCCATTCAGCCTCTGTTGGTAGACGTTTTCCCACCCACTTTGCATAAGCCATTGCAGCGTACCAACTCACGTGATTTACGGGATGATTGCTTTTCCCGTCAGGATAGTTGTTTCCATTCCAAGTTGCCAGATAGTTGCCGTTATGTAATCTTTCATCAATATGTTCTTTTTGCCACTGCGGATTTTCAATGAGAAATTGCTGGTATTCTGCATTGGTAACTTCATTCTTATCCATGAAGAAAGCATCAACATGAACAGTATATACTGGCTGTTCGTCATTAGGCGATGCATCTGGATAGTTAATTCCCATCTCAAATTCACCTGCTGAAATTAGCACCATACCCTCTGGTACGGAACGGATTAAAAAGCAATGGGACACATCGCGGTTTTGGTTAGAAGCAAAAACAACAAATGTCGCAATACAAACGAGTATTGCAATGGTGAAGAACGCTGTCAATTTTTTCATGAATTAAACTCCTTTACTTAGAAAGCCCTAAGTATTCGTAGGGGTCAAACGCTATTTCATCAGGTGTCACAATTTTCAGGTGTGAAGGAATCTCGCTAAAGCGCGTGTACATCCCTTGCGATAGATCATCGGGATGAGCAAGTGTGCGATATATACTTTTCTCGCCATTCTCATCAATCTCGTATTCAACAAGGATACTGCCTCTTTCGAGAGCTATAACCAGTCCAGTAGGACTAACACCAACACTACCGTATTTGGAACGTATGCCCTCTTTCCTCATCTTGATGGTTACACGACTGAGCAATTCATCTTCTATGCTTTCGACCATGAATTCCCAATAATTGGGTATAAAGTTCCACTCCTTTGGTATTTCGGGGTAGGGCCCGAGTCCAAAGCGTGACATCTTTGAAGGATCGAGTGCATCCGCTGACACAACATCTTCGGGTAGGAACGTATCCGCCATATCCGTGAACTCGGTCGCGTCTATCGTATCCGCCTCGGTTTCATCGGACATCGGTGTGTCCGTGTTTTCTTCGGGCGTGTTCACAACGTCTTCGGTTTGAAAATCAACAGGTGTGGTGTTTGTCGACGGAGACCTGTTTTCAATTGACACCACCGGTTGCGGTCTCTTTCCAAACTCGGCATTAGTCGTGCGATGGACGTGCCAACTATACAGCAGACTTCCGCCGACAACCACAACAAAAAAAACGAGTGCAGCGAGAACCGCTCTGCCTGAGAGAAGATCACGTAACATGAGGTGCCCTCCACGTTAATATTCCAGGACTTGCACGCAAAACAGATTTTGTAATTTTACAACACTTTGAAACACTTGCCTTAAATATGTGCTGACATCTCTAAACTGTCAACTTTTTTTAGCTTTCGTATCTTCGCATCTTCGCAAGCGCGGCTTTCTCCATCTTGGAAACCCACTCATGCGACTTTCCAACCCGCTCCCCTACTGCGCGGAGACTCATCTCAACGCCATCATCAAGACCGTAGCGGAGCCGAATCACTTCACACTCCACCTCCAAAAGATGAGACAGGAGTTGTTCAACTGATACCCGGGTTTCGACCTCGGCAAACCCCGGATCAATGCTGCCAACCGTATCCGCCAGCATCGGGGCATCCTCTGAGTCCGCTAAAGGCGCGTCAAGGCTTTCAAGCGTGTATTCTGCACATTCACGCAAAAAGGAAACTTCACCACCTGATAGGTTCATCGCCGCTGCGATATCCACATCTGTCGCGCCTTCTCCGAGTCGTTTGCGTATTCGGCAAAACCTATTCACGGCACGGCGCAACGGACTTGGCAGATGCAGGAATTTCTGATTCTTGTTGAGATAACAAAGGATCTCGCCGAGGATAAAACGGTGAGCGAATGCGGCGAGCCTACCACGGGTAGGATCATATCTATCAATAGCCTTGATGAGGCCTACCACTCCCTGATTGAAGCAGTCTTTCACATCAATGTCATAATCTTTAAAACGGAACGCTATCGACTTAACAAGCGGTAGATAGGACAAGATGAGCCGGTCGCGTGCTTTGGGCGACCCGTCACAGGCGAGGGAATATTCCTCTTGGGCAGATAATAGGACAGTGTGAAAAATAAGACGGTTGAGGGATGCATAAAGCCTATCAGGTTGAGAAATGTCACGTTTTGTTCTCATGACTCACTCCTTGCCTATTTGTAAGGGACCTGCAAACTGGGTCCTATTCCAAGGTAAAGGAGCGTACTCTTGAGAAGTTTATCCTTTACCCATTAGTCATAATGCATACATACGGCCTCTGTATTTTCTATAAATTCTGAGGAAGAAACACCGAAAAAACAAGACAAATTCGGTTCAGCTAATTATGGATCAGACGAAGTTGCACAATCAACAAGATGGGGTCAGATATATTCCTTCTATAACGTGAGTTTGATAAAAGTGAGATGTTGGCTTTCGCTTAAACTTACAACCCGCAACTTAGGTTATAATTTTGTTAATTTTTCCCTTATTATTCCAATTTAGTAAATTAAAAGACCATACCTGACTAATATTATACAATATTTTTAGGGAAAAGCAAAGAAAATTTTGTGCTGTGTGCAATTTTTAGGAGGTCTCCGTTCAACCTAAGAGAAATCCGCAGAAACACCAAGCAAAAACACCTACGGGAACTCCAATTTTTATTTTCAAACCCACGTTCTTTGCATTCTATATATTATGTGCTAAAATCTACCAAGTGTCAATTTTTTTATTTTTTCAGAATGAAAACCTATCCCTATCTGCTTTTGCTTTCGCCTCATCCACAAAACCCAGCAGTACCAATCCAACGATAAAGAAAATCATCAATGAAATGATAGCGAGACGTGCGCTGCCGGTGATCTGTTCGATAACACCAAACGTTACGGGTCCCCAAATCGAGGAAAACTTACTGAAGACAGAATAGAATCCATAAAACTCCGCACTTGCCTGCTCCGGAATCATCGCGCCATAAAAGGAACGGCTCAACGCCTGTGTCCCACCGAGGACCACACCAACAACTATTCCCAAAACAAAAAATTCCGTTGCGGTATGTATGAAATAGCCATACGTAACAACCCCACTCCATAAGACTAAGGCGAACATCACGGAGCGTTTCGCACCGATACGCTTTGCGAGTCGACTGAAAATCAACGCACCGCCTATTGCAACGACTTGCACCAGCAGGAGTGTCACCATGAGTTCCGTTGTCGAAAGATTTAATTCTTCTGTGCCGTAAATTGTCGCCATGCTGGTAACGGTGTGGATCCCGTCGTTGTATATCATATAGGCGATGAGGAAGAGGACGAGGTGTTTAAAGCGTCTGACCCGTTTCGCGGTTGAAAGCGTCCGACTGATGCCGAGGATAAGATAGGCGATAGGTTTGGGTTTGTTGCGGTGTGCCTCTGGAAGTTGATCCGGCGTTTTTTCCTCTTTTAGGTATTTCAGCGTCAACAAGGTCCAACCTGCCCACCAGATACCCGTCATCGCCATCCCGATGCGTGCCGCCATCGCTTGATCCGCTGGTGTCTTTTGCATAGCGACGAGGGCGAGAGCAATGGTAAACTGCACCGAGCCGCCGACGTACCCGAACGCATATCCCCTGGCAGAAACGGAATCCATCTTGTCTTCGGAGGCGATCTGTGGTAAAAACGCATCATAGAAAACATTACCGCCGACAAAGCAAATTTGAGAACCGAGAAATAGCACAATCGTCAATCCGACATCACCCGACCCGCAAAAATAGAGCATCGTTGCGAAGATACTGCCCATATACGCGAACCCCATAAGAAACCGTTTTTTCGCGCCAGAGAAATCGGCAATCGCGCCAAGCAGGGGTGCAAAGAGGAACACGCAGAACGCCGCGGTTCCCAACATATAGCCCCACAACGCCGTCGCACTCACATTCATGCCGAGAATGTCCACACCGGCTTCGCCCACAATGGCTTTCGCAAAATAATTCGGCAATATGGCGGCGATCACAGTGGTGATATAGGCTGAATTCGCGCAGTCATACATACACCAACCGAAAATGGTTTTCTCATCGTTTTTCATAGTTCTTTTATTTCCAAAGAGATAAGGTCGGGATCTGTCCTGCATTTTCTCACATCTTGCCAAGAAAATCAATAAGATTCTTTAGGGCAATTCAGGACGATTTAGTTTTCGGTTTTTTAACTCAATTTTAGATCCCCAGGCCCGGTAGGTGCGGTTTGGAACCGCACCGGACTTGAAAAAGAAGATTCAAAAATTCAGGCAATCTGATAATTTATTTAAAACTAAATAGCCCTGAGGGCAATTGGCTATCAGCGGTCAGCAATTAGGAGTCGATCAGACAGGGTAGGACATGGACGGGGTCCATCATCTGAATTAGGATTTACAGGATTAAGGGATTTTCAGGATTCTGGATGGTTTTAAGCGAAGTGGGAGGCAGTAGGAACGTGAGGATTTCACGCTCCCACTGCCCTTACCTCACCGAGATTAGGCAAGGTCAAAGCGATCGAGATTCATAACTTTGTTCCACGCAGCCACAAAGTCACGCACAAATGCTTCTTGTGCGTCATCGCATGCGTAGACTTCCGCAATCGCTCGAAGTTGGGAGTTTGAACCGAATACGAGATCGGCACGGGTGCCGGTCCACTTCAGATCACCTGTCAAACGATGGCACCCCTCAAACACACCCTCCGTTGTAGAGGACACCAGCCATTCGATGTTCATACTAAGCAAGTTCACGAAGAAATCAGTCGTCAACGTCCCGGGACGGTTCGTGAAAACGCCGAGGTCGGACTGACCAACATTTGCATTCAGAACGCGCAAGCCACCGACGAGAACCGTCATCTCAGGAGCGGTTAGCGTCAACATGTGCGCCCGATCCACCAGCAGCTCTTCGGCTGTTCTCTCGTCCCCGTTTGAGAGATAGTTGCGAAATCCATCGGCGGTCGGTTCAAGCACAGCAAACGATTCGACATCCGTTTGCTCCTGCAACGCGTCCGTCCGTCCCGGAGCGAACGGAACTTCCACGTCAATACCGGCGTTCTTCGCAGCTGACTCAACCCCTGCACATCCAGCGAGAACGATCAGATCAGCAAGTGAGACCTGCTTCCCGTCGGACTGCGATCCGTTAAATTCCGCTTGAATCCCTTCCAGAGTCTGAAGTACGTTCTCCAGTTCAGACGGATTGTTGACTTCCCAATCCTTCTGCGGTGCAAGGCGAATGCGTGCGCCGTTAGCACCCCCGCGCTTGTCGGTGCCACGGAATGTTGCCGCAGATGCCCAAGCGGTCGAGACCAGTTGGGAAATGGACAGCCCTGATTCGAGACACTTATCCTTGAGGGTAGCAATGTCTTGCTCCCCAATCAATTCATGATCCACATCAGGGACGGGGTCTTGCCACAACTGCGGTTCCGCAGGCACCCAAGGACCGAGACATCGTGTGCGAGGTCCCATATCGCGATGGGTTAGCTTATACCACGCCTTCGCAAAGGCATCTGCGAACTCGTTCGGGTCCTCGTAGAAACGTCTGGAAATCTTCTCATAGGCTGGATCCGCTTTCAGAGATAGGTCGGTCGTGAGCATCATCGGCGCGTGCTTCTTCGACGGATCGTGAGCGTCCGGCACGGTGTCCTGTGCAGATTCGTCTTTGGGAGTCCACTGCCACGCACCGCCGGGACCCTTTATCAGCTCCCATTCGTAATTGAACAGGTTGTAGAAGAAACCATTGTCCCACTTGATCGGTGTGGCGGTCCAGGCACCCTCTAATCCACTGGTGATCGTGTCGCCGCCCTTACCGCTGCCAAAACTGTTCTTCCAACCGAGTCCTTGCTCCTCAAGGGAGGCCCCTTCGGGTTCGGGCCCGACGTACTCGTCCGCATCCGCAGCACCATGGGTTTTACCGAATGTATGTCCGCCAGCGATGAGCGCGACCGTTTCCTCATCGTTCATTGCCATGCGACGGAATGTTTCTCTAATGTCTATCGCTGCAGCGACCGGATCCGGGTTAGCGTTCGGTCCTTGCGGATTCACATAGATTAAACCCATCTGAACGGCACCGAGGGGTTTCTCCAGATCCCTGTCGCCGGTGTAGCGTTCATCACCGAGCCACGTGGTCTCGGATCCCCAATAGATGTCTTCTTCAGGCTCCCAGACATCCTCTCGTCCCCCAGCGAATCCGAGGGTCTTGAGACCCATTGACTCAATGGCACAGTTTCCAGTGAAAATTATCAGGTCTGCCCATGAAAGACTTCGTCCGTACTTCTGCTTGACTGGCCAAAGCAACCGGACAGCCTTATCGAGACTGGCATTATCGGGCCAACTATTGAGCGGTGCAAAGCGCAGTGTGCCGGAGGCACCGCCGCCGCGTCCATCGTGGATGCGGTACGTGCCTGCACTGTGCCACGCCATCCGAATGAAGAGAGGCCCATAGTGACCGTAGTCAGCGGGCCACCATTCCTGCGATGTCGTCATCACTTTTTCGATGTCACGCTGCAGTTCCGCCAAGTCGATTGTATTGAACGCTTCAGCGTAGTTAAAATCCTCTCCTATAGGATTGGCTGAGGGTGGGTTCTGGTGGAGCATCTTCAGGTTCAACTGATTCGGCCACCACTGTTGGTTCGCTATAGTGCCCCGTGCGTGAGAGGTGTGCATCACCGGGCATTTACTTTCGTTGCTCATATTTGCTCCAATCGTGTTCTACATTTTTTCCAGCTTGTTCTTTGACATATTCTCCCTAAGTACCCGTTTCAAAAATTCAAATGAGTCCTTGAAAGTTGTCATTTTAAGGATAAATACCCTAAAATAACCATTTCATTCATCTACTTCTAAAACAGGGACTAAGTGGTATAAAAGGGAGACTTACATCCTATTCCCATAATATATTACATTCAATACTGCCAAGAATAACCTTGCGATTATGCTTACTATACTTGCCAGTGCTATGTATTAATCATGCCATAATTTCTGCCCAAAGTCAAATCTTTTTTAACGTTTTGCTCCTTTCCAAAAGGGCGGATTTTTCTCCCCAGATTCAAATCAGCGGTTTCCAATCCCTGAAAGTCGCATAGATAATACCATATTTATTTGACAGGACTTACGCAGCTCCCTTTGCTGGCGAGGTTTGAAACCTCGCCAGCGGCGTGCGGTCCGTAAGTCCCAATTGAATAACTTTCATATCCATACGCATTGTGGAAGTTAACTTATGGTATATCTATAATTCACAAATTAGTCTTATGTGCCTCCCAAAGTTGCTAACGCCTTCGACTTCTATCACCTTAAAGGACGCGATGAGGTGGCGAATTCACCACAGAATTTTGACCGATTTAACCGCCCATGAAATTTTCAAAATCGCTTCTTAGACCCTTTGGTGGCTTAGGTTCTCGGTCAATTTTGAGAGATCCGAAAATTCTGTTATTTTCTGTGGTAGTTGATGTTTTGTTGTTTTTTCACTACCGGATTCACAAAGCGGATCAGACGTTTTCAGTGTTGTGCAAGAAAGGTCCTAAATCCTCCTTATTAAGTAACCACTAAAGACGACCTATTATGAAAACTATGCAAATAGAAATGGTATAAGAATGTGCAGAATTTCAATAAATGTGGTATAATACATAAGAAGTTTAAGATAATCAAGGAGGCCGTGTTCCCACTTTGTATACCATGGATTATCTATGTAGATGGCTATCAATCCTACTCCTCTTTTGTATCAGTGCTGGTGTCCATGCGGAAACTGATGAACTTCAAGCGGAAGCATACCGCACTTATGAGAGCATTGAAATCGACGGTGAACTCACAGAGTCCGATTGGCAGAAAGCAACACCCATCCGTCAATTTATTCAATTTGAACCCGATGCTGGCGAACCGCTGACCGAATCAACAGAAGTTCGCATCCTTTACGATGACAGACACATCTATTTCGGTTTCGTTTGTAGTGAACCTGACCGTTCCAAGATTATCGCCAATAAGATGCGACGCGACGCGATGATGTGGGACCAAGACAACGTCTTTGTCCTACTGGATACCTATAACGATAGGCGTAGTGGTTTCTTTTTTCGGGTTAATCCACTCGGTGCCCGAGAAGATGTCGCGCTCATGGACAGCGGCGACAGTCGTAATGAGAACTGGAACGCGGTTTGGGATTCTCGAGCGAAAATTAACGGCGACAATTGGACAACAGAAATTGCCATCCCATTCAGCCAATTGAGGTTTAAGAGTGAAGAAGCACTAACGTGGGGTTTGAATCTTGGACGCACCATCCAAAAGAATCAGGAAGAAGGCACATGGTCACCCGTACCAGCAGCCTATACCTTCCTCGCACGCTATCGGACAACGCACTTAGGAACGCTCACAGGTTTATCCGGGATCTCACAACGACGGAATATTGAGCTCCTACCGTATCTCCTCCCCGGTGTCGCCCGGACAGATGAGGAAGGAACCTTTGGTGTATTCGACTTTGGAGGAGACATGAAGGTGAGTGTCACCTCGAACCTGACAGCCGATTTAACCGTCAACACAGACTTCGCACAGGTTGAGGCAGACCAAGAACAAGCGAACTTAACGCGGTTCAGCCTCTTTTTCCCAGAAAAACGTCAATTCTTCTTAGAGGGTGCTGGCTTATTCGATTTTGGCATCCCACGCACAAGTTTCAATGCGCCGCCACCACTCCTACTTTTCTATAGTCGTCGCATCGGTATTGAAGAAGGACACGCCATCCCGATTTTGACAGGCGGAAAGATTACAGGTAAAGTCGGAGGCTTCGGTGTTGGACTTCTGAACGTTTTCACGGATAAATATGCAGCGGACGCTACAGAAAATTTAGACGCGGTTGATCTTGATAGAATAAACTACTCAGTTTTGCGTATCAAGCGCGATCTTTTTACAGGTTCAAGCCTCGGTGTGATTGGGATTAATAAGCAAGGTCCTGACACACACAATCGAGCAACTGGTGTTGATTTTATCTATCGCCCCACCGACAAGATGAATTTTCGAGGACTCTGGGCACGCACCTTTGAACCGAGCGAAATTCAGAACGGACAAGGCTCTCCGGGGAACAATATCCCACCCAACGAAACACCCGCGGGAAACACCAACGCGTTATACTTCGGTGGAAATTGGCAGAGCGAAGTCGCACGAGTAAACGCTTCTTATACGGATATCGGTAACGATTTCAATCCGGAAGTCGGCTACGTGTATCGTACAGGCAGTCGGTGGTTTCGGAGCGAAGTCCGCGCCACGCCTTATCTCCGTTGGTATGGATTTCGTCGGATGTGGGCTGGACCAGAGATTGACATCATTCTCAATTCGGACAATGAATTAGAAACGCGAACTTTTATTTGGAGCACGTGGCTCGAATTGGAAACGAACGGCTGGGGCGGCATCCGAATCTACCGAAATTTCGAGAACCTCATTGACGACTTTGAAATTCGGGAAGGAATTATCATTCCAAGAGGCAAATACAATTACAATAACTATAGTCTCATGCTGAACGCTGAAGGCAATGTCTTCAACGGACGTTTCGGATTCAATGTCGGGGATTTTTACAACGGCACCCGACGAGGATTTGACCTCCGTCTCGACCTTCGGTTCGGTGGACGCTTCAGTTTGGAACCGAGATACGAGTTCAACCGCGTCACACTACCGCAACAAGGAGAATCTGACGAACAGGTCTCTTTTGATACAAACGTCTTCGGTGGACGTGTTGTTTATTCCTTCTCAACCGACCTCTTTACCAAACTTTATGTCCAATGGAACAGTGACAGAAATCTGGTTACAACGAATTTCTTAGTCAATTACATCTACCGACCCGGTAGTGATTTCTATTTCGTTTTCAACCAGACATACGGGACGGACAGCATGACTTCAGGGCTGATGGATACAACTCTGGTCGGTAAAGTAACATTTTGGTGGAATCCGTAATGTTTTGCACTTCTTTACTTCTATCCGCCAGAAAACCGTAGCCCGTAACGTAGTGGAGGGCGGATCTACGGAGCGACCCTTCATTCATCAAACTGACTTGACCGAACCGCAAGGAAAATCTAAAAATGTGCGACTCTTTTCTACTATCTACCAGAAAACCGTAGTCCGTAACGTAGTGGAGGGGTTTTTGCTTGGGTGTTTCCCCTAGATTTTTTGAAAGGCATGTCAAGGCCAAACCCACGTCATTACTCCGCAAGGAAAATTAAAAAAAGGAAAATTAAAAAATGAAGATTGTTGATGTAAAAACGTATCTCGTTGATGTGCCGCCGCCACATTGGGGTGGAAGACGTTGGATCTTCGTCAAACTGATAACCGATGAAGGCATCGAAGGCGTAGGCGAATGTACCTATCATACGCAACTGAATCATGTCGTCGTTGAACTCATCAAAGATTGGGGCGAGCGTTTCTTGATTGGAGCGGACCCGTTTCGGATTGAAAAAATCTGGTCAACGCTCTATGAAGGACCCTGTGTACGGCACTCCGGCCCACTGACGACACCCGCGATGAGCGCGATCGAGATGGCGTGTTGGGACATTGTCGGAAAAGCACTGAATCAGCCGATCTATAATCTATTAGGTGGCATGTTCCATGAGAAACTGCGCGCCTACTCCTATCTCTTGCAATGGCGGCGCGGCGACTCTCCAGAACAAACAGGCGAACTCGCGCTCTCTTACGTCGAAAAAGGGTTTACTGCTGTCAAGTTTGACCCGGTCGATGCAGGCACTGCCGATAGGTTAGAAACACTTGATTATGCTGAGAGTGTCATCCGTGGCATTCGTGATGCCGTTGGTGATAGGTGTGATATTCTAATCGGGACACACGGACAATTCAATACCAACAGTGCAATCCGTTTCGCGAAACGCGTGGAACAGTACGATCCGCTCTGGTTCGAGGAACCGATACCACCGGAGAATATCAAAGAGATGGCACGCGTTGCCCAGTCAACAAGCATTCCAATCGCCACCGGAGAACGATTGCTGACAAAATATGAGTTCGCAGACCTGCTGGAGCAACAGGCAGCATCTATTTTGCAGATGGATTTGACGATTACAGGTGGTATCCTTGAAGCGAAGAAGATTGCATCCATGGGCGAGGCACACTATGCCCAGATCGCACCCCACCTATACGGCGGTCCCATCGGAGGTGCGGCGAATATCCAGTTAGATGTTTGTAGCCCGAATTTCCTGATCCAAGAGGGCATCCACACATGGGATGGTTTCCACGCTGAAATACTTAAGGAGCCGTTGCAGTGGGAAGATGGATACATCATTCCGTCAGCGAAGCCCGGACTGGGCGTTGAACTGAACGACGAGGTTCTGGAGAAGTATTCCATTACCGTTTGAAATGTAGCGTAATTATCTGAATTGTATCCGCTGAAATGGGTTAAAAGGAACAGGAAAACGGAGGACTATTTGTAAATGCTACTGTTTTGGCGATCAACCGTCAAATGATGCGGCATTAGCCAGTCACATTCAGCAACACAGTAGATAGAGATACACGTTATGTACTTAGTCTGTTATTCATGCAGGCGCGGCTATCGCGTCCACCAAGACAGTATTGACTTTGTTGAAAAAAAGACTTGTTCAAACGGACATGTTCACGATATACGGTGCAGGTGTGGTAAGAAGATATTTGTTACCCAACGCGTTGATTCGAGGCGTTGGAAGTCTATTGATCGCAAAGTCCTTTGGAAATATCCGGACGAGCGCACGCCCGGGAAGTAAGTATGGGAGAACAAAGAAGGAATGGCAACTGCAGAGACACCAACGGGTACGCTTGACGCGCTGCCCGACTCACTCAAAGAGACATTACAAAATTTGGATACCCCGATAGAACAGATACGGTTTGCTGTCCGAAGTGATGTCCGTTCAAACGGTAATTATGGTGAAGAATGGTTCGTGCTAACAGAAGCGGCGATATTTACCGTAACCGGCGAGGGTGAGGTGCTTCACTACATCCCGTATGAGAGTGTACTTGGCATTCGTCCAGAAACCGTAGTGGATGCTGGACTCTTGGTACTGGAAACAGAAGAAGGAACAGTAGACCTCATCCGGTATTCCAATGGTTGTGCCTCAAAGTTCGGGTTTGTCGCGCGATTCATCGGAGATGAGATTGAGTTCCGAAAAGGCAAACGCGATGAAGCACCCATTTGGGACTATAAACCCGAAGATCACGCCTGTAAAAACTGTGGGCTGCCCTTGCCAGATGAGTTCTCGCCTTGCCCCGCATGTACCAAGAAGCATAAGGTGATGCTACGGATTTTATCTTATATAAAACCGTATCGTGGCAGAGCAATCCTTTATACTATATTCATCATCGTTGGAACACTAATTACGTTAGTGCCTCCCTATTTCTCTCGCATCCTGGTTGATGACATCTTGCGGCTGAGTGAGATACCCAACGCCGCACCAGAAGCATCAGAGACATGGCTGGGTGAAATATTTCGTACGATTCAACCAGCCACCATCGCTTTATCCGTGGCTGTAGGCAGCCTGTTAGTCATATACATCATCCGCGAAATTTTCACAATTTTCCAACAACGGCTCGGGGCTTGGCTGACATTCCGTATTGCTGCAAACATCCGGGCACATGTCTATCAGCATTTGCATAACCTGTCCATCCGATTTTTCGACAAGCGAACAACAGGAACGGTTATCTCACACATTACTGAGGACAGTGAGAGATTGCAGGACTTCATGTTAGAAGGACTTTCGTTTCTTGCTGTGCAGGTATTTCTCTTCTTTGGGATTGGAAGTGTGCTTTTCTTGATGAATTGGCGATTGGCATGCTTTATCTTAATCCCTATTCCGCTAATCGTCTTGGGGGCAGGCTGGTTCTGGAAGAAAGTACGAAGCCTTTGGCACCGCGCCTATCGGCGGCGCTCAAAACTATTCGATATCGTTAATGATTCCGTATCAGGCATTCGAGTTGTTCGCGCCTTCGGACAACAAAAGGATGAAGTCAATCGATTTGGAGTTGCTAACATTGATGCGCGAGACTATGAAACCCATGCCGAGATGATTTGGGCAACGTATTACCCGCCTTTGATGTTTGCAATCCAATTGGGTACCCTCATCGTTTGGTACGTCGGTGGGCTTGATGTTATCACTGGGCCGATGTCGCTTGGCACCCTGTTTGCTTTTCATGGCTATCTCGCCATGTTCTATCAACCGTTGCGTTTCATCAGTCCGCTTATCAACTGGGCTTCTCGTTCAATGACAGCAGCGGAACGGCTTTTTGAGGTCATAGATTCACAGCCAGAACAGTTGGACGACGGCAACCTTAAAGCGATGCCGAATATCACAGGAGAGGTTAAATTTCACAATATGACCTTCGGTTACGACTCCCATAAACCGGTGCTTCGAGACATCAATCTACACGTGCAACCCGGTGAGATGATCGGATTGGTCGGTCATTCCGGAGCGGGGAAATCAACGCTTATCAACCTCATCTGTCGCTTCTACACGCCCGATTCCGGACAGTTAGAGATTGATGGTGAAGACATCAAGCAAATCAACCTCAAGGATTTGCGCCGACAGATTGGGGTGGTACTACAAGAACCGTATCTGTTCAGCGGCACGATTGCCGAGAACATCGCCTACGCGCATCCCGATGCCAAGATGGAGGATATTATCACAGCAGCAAAGGCAGCGAATGCCCACGAATTTATCGTCAAGTTCCCCGACGGGTACGATACAGAAGTCGGTGAACGCGGTGGACGCCTCTCTGGAGGTGAAAGACAGCGCATTTCAATCGCACGGGCGATTTTGCACAACCCGCGTATTTTAATTCTCGACGAAGCCACCTCATCCGTAGATGTAGAGACAGAGAAAAAAATTCAGCAAGCGATTGACAGACTCGTGCAGAACCGGACGACATTTGCGATTGCACACCGACTTTCAACGCTCCGAAACGCTGACCGTCTCTTCGTGATCGAAAAAGGCAAAGGCGTTGAATGCGGTTCTCACGAGGAACTCATGGAGCAACAGGGTATCTATTACAAACTTGTAGAAACCCAAAGGGAAGCTGCCAATGTCCGCGCCCAAGCACAAGCCGTGGAGAGATGAACATGCAGAACGAAAATAGAGTGAAACAGGACACATCCACCACAAACGATACGACAAAACCGGAGTCATCTGAACCGGATGACTTTACGCCGCGTTATTTGGATGCTGCTCAACTCACGTTTACGCGTTCCGAAGTCGGGACAGCGCGGCTCGAAATTCAGGGTGAGGTCTGTCATCTACGCGTGGTGGTGAGAAGGCTCATGCCGCTCAGCAATCCAGATGGTTACATCTCTATCGCTGCCGATGAGGACACTGAAATCGGGATTCTCGTGAACCCATCAGAACTCACACCGGAGAGTCAGAAAATCCTACGAGAAGAGTTGGATAAACGGTATTTCACACCGACAATTCAGAAGGTTTATCGTGTAAAAGAGCAATTCGGTATCCATGAGTGGGAGGTCCAAACGGAGCGCGGACGTATAACGTTCTCGGTGCGTGGGCTGAATCAGAATATCAAACAGGTGCCTCCGGCACGACTTTTTGTGACAGACGTCCAAGGGAATCGGTACGATATTCCGGATTATCGAGAGTTAGATGATCAGAGTTATCTACAAATTCAGCGGCATCTATAAAAATAAAATGAAACAGAGACGCTTCCGCGCAGCCATCGCCTCAATCGGATTACATCTACTCTTTGTCCTAATCGTGGCATTGTTGTTATCTGAACAGAGAGCGTTAGATAACGATGCGTTTGAAGCTACACTCGTCAAACTCAATCCCACGAAAATAGAGACAGAAATCCGCCCGACACACCGAACTGTCACTGTTAACCCTACACTTACAACAGAGGCTTCCATACCTCGCACGCCGACGCAGGTATCTCATCTACCGCAGCTGCCCCAAGAGCGGACAACGGTCATACGACAAGTACCACAATTTGACGACGCACTGGAGCCTGTAGAGGAAACGGATACCCCTACACTGTCTAATGTTGAGACCCCGAACGCTTCATCAGCACATACAACTGCTACTCCTGGAAGTGGGGGACCAATGATTGAAAGAGCCATGTCCCCTACAGTAAAAAGTAGAGGAACATCCGATACTGGATTCACAGAATTTCTGGACAACTCTTTGCCGACAGGTGGTTTGGGAGATGGAATTGATACGGCATTTCGCAACCTTGTGAAGATACCGAAGGAGAAACTGGGGGGTGTCCTTGAAGGAACAGGGAATGAGATCCGTGGGCATATCCGGTTGATTCGACTTAAACATTCGCTCTCGGATTGGTGGCAGGATCCGACTGCCATTCCAGCACTCATCAAATGGTTGGAAGATCACACACCGATTCGAGCGGATATGGATTTCGCTGGCGGTGCGCTACGGCTCACCGATCCACAGATTATGGATGCCCCACTCATCATCATGACGGGACACGACAAAGATATTACCGTCGGGCGAGGGCTGGCGAAAGATGGTCCGCTGCAGACAGGTTTCACATCAGCAGAGCGTGCCGCACTTCGGAAATATATCGTTGAAAAGGGTGGGATGCTGTTTTTCGATGACTGCGGTTTCAACGGGCTTTTCGCACACGTCGTCGCCGATGAACTCAGGCAGATTTTCCCAGAGTATCCACTCGATATCCTACCGCACGATCATGAAATCTACAGTATCCATTACAATTTGCCGAAACCGCCTATCGGTGGCGATGTATTCTGGGGCAACGAGAACAACGCACAACCGACGCAGTTCCGTTTTCAGAAAGGGATTATCATCGACGATAGGTTAGCAGTGGTTTACAATCGTAAGGACTATATGTGTGCAATGGAAACCGCAGAAATTGAGAGCCGCACGATGCTACGGCTCCGACGTTCTACGGATGTCTATCGGTTTATGTCGAATCTGCTGATTTATGCGCTGAAACATGGCGGGAACATAGATAGGACAGGGTATACGGAGTAAAACTCTTTCTTTCCCAAGTTTCGTCCGATTAGAAACTTTTGGCTATCGCTTCCGCGAGGTTTTTGGGAAATTCAAAAAGTGATGTCAGGTTTGTCCGAATTAACATACGTCTGATGCCTTTATTGACGTTAACAAGTGCCGTCCGTCCACCATTCTGACGGATCTGGGTGCTGGTAGTGATCAGAACGCCCAATCCAGCACTATCCATTGTCTGTGCCCCAGACATATCGAAAATGAGTGTGGGAACTCCACCTTGCGCTTCAAGAGTCTGAATATGTTCCTCAAGCATAGTTTTAAGCACGAGCGCATCTTGTCCAACGACTCTTCCTTGAATCTCTAAAATTGTGAAGTTTTTATTTTGAATATTGACTTGCATGAGCTTCCCTTTGCTATTTTTATCCTAAAGTTTGGAGAATTTTGTGTATCTTCATACCAAAAAGTACGCAAGAGAGTTCCCTTTCAGGAATGATAGTAAAATCCGAGAATATGTTTACAGGTCGTCAGAAAACAAGGTTCCTACCGTCGCTGGCGAGGTTTGGAACCTCGCCCTTGCATTAGTGTATAGGTAATCACGGGTGCTACTATAAATCATAACAGATTTCCGTTTTCGTTTCAAGTAGCAAAATCTCTGTACCTATACTCTGGAATTTTTCCAACAAATCAACCTAAATCACTTTCAACAGTGTTAGGTTGCGGGACCTGCATCTCAATATCAAAACCTGCTTTCCGAATGCGTTGGTTAAAGTAAAGAAGGGTAATACCGATAATCCAAATTGGATAAGAAATCGCGTAGACAACAAGGTGTATAACAACCGAAATCGCGTAAAAAAATGGTGTAACGCCTTCAAAAGATCCTCCGAATAATCCCCATTGAAGAATATCAATAAAACCTATTTCACTCACAAGGTTTGTTGCAATAAGTATGAATCCGATGGAAATTTCAATTATTGAATGAACCACGGTACTCAACAAAAGGATTGCAAGAAACATTCCAAACATGTGCCACCACATCCCTTCAACGAGTTCACTACTCCGTTTCAGGGCGAGACTTATGACAGGCTTTTCAAACATCATTGTTTCAACGAACAATCCCCAACGCACCGCAAAATAGATTGCAAACGGTATACCGATGATCGTAACTGCCAAAACCGCTATAACTAACAACCAAAGAAGAGAACAACCTAACAACTGCCAAAACCTATCCATTGTTCGTCGCAAAACTGAATGAATTGTAACGTTCTCACCTATATAGGTTGCACAGCCACCGATAACTATTCCACCTATGCCGATAATAGAAAACGTAACTGTAATTAGGACTGTTGCTATTCCCAATAGGAGAGAACGGTGAAAGAAAAACTCAGAAAAATCAACTAAAAGATGTGATGCAAGTTCTGCAAAGACAGAAAAAGCGATAAGTCCCAAGAATAGCAAAAAATGTTTTCGATAGAGACTAAACGTTGCATCCAGAATATCCCCAAATCCCATCAGTTTAGGAGCAGTCGTTATCACAATAGGTTCACTGTTGCGATTTCGCGATGTATCGTTCGATTCTAGCATGTTTCCTCCTAATTATACTACACTTAGAATATCTAATCCTAAAATTTGACATGTCAGTGGAATCGTAGTAAAATAATTTGTATCGCGTCTCCCATCCCAAACAGTTTTGAGGTAAAATACGTGACACTAACAACGGAAAAAATCACAAACATCCTTGCTGAAAAATCCGAATACCTTGTCGAGGCGTATGGCGTTAAGAGGATCGGCTTATTTGGCTCTTATGCCAAAGGTACATACACTGATGACAGTGATATTGATATCATCGTCGAATTTGAAACGCCATTAGGCTTTAAATTCATGGATTTTGCCGATTATCTTGAAGAGCTTCTCGGGAAACCGGTGGATGTCCTTACTCTGGGTGGGCTTCAAGGGATCCGGAATCCGTATGTTGCCCAATCCATCAGAGAAAGTATTGTCTATGTCCAATAGAACTGATAAGGAACTCTTGTATGATATTCAAGAGGCTTTGCGCCGTATAAAAGCCTATACGCATGAAATGACCTACAATTCATTTCTTTCAGATACGCGCACACAGGATGCTGTTATCCGCAATTTAGAAATCGTTGGGGAAGCGACGAAAAAATTATCGGTTGAACTCCGAACCAGATATCCAGATGTTCCTTGGAAAAAGATGGCAGGCACAAGGGATAGACTTATTCATGACTATATTGGTGTGGACATTGAAGTCGTATGGCAAATCGTTATTGCAGAGTTGTCAGACCTTGCCTTACAAATTGCGCAAATCAGCGTTGATAGCTCTACCACAAACGAGGAAAGTTAGGGATAACTTGCTCCGTTTTTCTAACTCCACGCGTCGTGTAAGAACCGCAGCCAATTACCGTGCATGATGGCAGCGATGTCATCGTGGCTATAGCCGCGAGTTGACAACAAGCCCGGTATCTTCTGTAGGTCAGCGATGGTGTCCAAGTCGCTGGGGGATTGCTCACGCCCATAGCCACCATCTAAGTCTGTTCCAATAGCAGCGTGCCGGTTGTTGCCCGCAAGTTGACAAACATAGTCAATATGGTCAACGACGTTGTTCAAAGTAACCCCGCCATTGGAACTCTCACCTGTAACCCAACCCGGTTGAAGCATCCACGCATCAAAGGCGGCACCGATGACCCCATCTCGCTCAAAGATTGCGCGCAATTGTTCATCGCTAAACTGACGTTGATGCGGCACCAATGCCCGGCAGTTATTATGACTCGCGAGGACTAACCCGTTGTAGTGCTCTAATGCCTGCCAGAACGCCTGATCGGAGCAGTGCGTGAGATCGAGGATAACGCCTAAACGTTCCATCTCAGCGAGCAAGGGGCGACCGAGTTCGGTTAATCCGATTTCTGTGCCTGTTCCACCGGCATAACGTCCGGGACCGTAGTGTGTTAGTCCGATCAGACGCAACCCGCCATCAACCCAATCTTGTAATTGGGTCGGATAAAGAATCGGATCGGCACCCTCCATGCTAATTACAAACCCTAAAGGCGGTGCATTATCGTAGTCGCTTGCGTCGCCTATTGCTGTGCTCTCCCACGTCTGCCAAGCGTTGATGTGGCTGTCTAATTGTTCCCGGTCCGTGATGATACGGACGTATGACATTCTTTCTAAAGCGCGATAGTAAGATAGTTGCCCCTGCGCGATGCCGTAAGATTGGGCAGGCGAAGCAAAATCGGAATGCGGAGAGGGTCTACCGGTCGAGCGGGCAAATAGCGTGACGAAACTTAGCGCAATTCGTCCTTGACGCATCTCTGGGAGTGCGACGGTGCCTTGGTTTCCAGACGTACGCGCCTCTTGGGTACGAATCGTATAGGCGGAACTCAGTAAATCTCGGTTGCCTTGTAAGGCGTTCATGGATAGATCAAGGTGGGCATCAACAACGAGCATAAAACATTCCTCTCTGATGGGTTGAAATTGGACGGATTAGGTCAATTTTCATCGGGATACCCAGCTAAATGTGCGCCGGGTGTACCGTTTCGATAATCACCATCACACGCATGGAGCATCCAGCCACTAAGTCGACCAACGAGGTCAGGGTGATCGGCTGAAATGTCGTTTTCCTCACGATAGTCGTTGGGGAGACAATATAACTGAAAACTGTCTGTGCTATTGATGTACCGTAGCTTCCAACCATCTGCCGTTACGAGTGCCGGACCGAGCCGAGAGGCGTATATAACCCACTCGTGGTGCTGCTGGTCTTCATGCCTTTCAAGCAGCGTCGGCAAAAACGAGATACCATCTTTGTCTTGTGGCATCTCTGTTCCGATGAAATCTGCAAGGGTCGGCATTAGATCGTAGTTCGTGAGTATATGGTCGGAGACACTGCTGGGTGTAATCGTGCCAGGGAAACGGACGAGATAAGGGATTCGCGTGCCGCCTTCCCAACTTGACCACTTCAAGCCCCCCATACCGTCGTTTCCATTGAACACATCACCGCCGGTCTCCGAATAGAATTTTGTTGTGATGTCGTCAAAGGGGTTTCCATTCAAATCTACTTGCCGACCTGTCGTTCTCCCTTCCTGACGGTAGTACACTTCATGACCGTTATCAGCGGAGAAGACAATCATCGTACGGTCGTCTATGCCGAGGCGTTCGAGTTCATCCAAGATAATCCCGACGGTCTCATCCAGTTTTAGGATCATGGAAGCGTACTCTTTCTCAAACATTGTCAACGCCGAAGCGTGTTTCACTGCTGGATGAATGTCAGGAATGGCGATCGGTCCATGTGGCAACTGAGAAGGGTGATAGAGAAAAAAAGCGGTATCCTTGTGGTCGCGAAGGAATTCTATGATTTTCTCGTTGAAAATGTCTTGAGAGTATACCGCTTTCCCTTGACGATTGCTGCGAATCTCCATATTTTCAGGAGATTCCGTATTCGGATGTACACCGCAATCGTCATGGGTATTGCCGCGGATAGGCGTGGGTTGCCCGTTCTCAAAGAGATAAGGTGGATAAAAACCGTGGCAACGTTGATGGTCATAGTAACCGTAGTGATACTGCCAACCGTGCCGACGGATACGCGCGCCAGTCGTGGCAAAACCCCATTCGAGTTTCCCAATCTGTCCTGTAACATAACCCGCTTCCTCGGCGATCTGTGCCAAGAAGACATCGTCGGGACCCGCTTGGAGTCCGGTTGTATGGATTAACTCTGTAATTTGATCCAGTGTTAGTTCCCCAGCACTCAGTCTGTGGTAGAGTCCACCCTGCGTATAGGTCCACGTCCCATCATGGCAATCGTGAAGACCTGTCAACATGCTGGCACGGGATGGGGCACAGAATGCACAACCGTAGGCGTGGTTGAACTTCATCCCCTCGTTTGCGAGGCGGTCAATATTCGGTGTCTCGAAATGTCGCTGTCCATAGCAACTGAGCATACCGCGTCCGAGATCGTCCGCGAAGATGAGAATGACATTCGGGTTATCGGTCATGACTATGATACCAAACGTTTGAAAAAATCAAGTCTTTTCAAGGGCTTATCCATGCTGAAATGCGCGTTGTCTGTAAAGATGCTCGAACAGATTTCCCTCATGCGGACTATCCCAAGAGATCTGATTCGTCGGGATCGCGCCTAAATTCAGCCGGTCAATGAGGGGTGTTGCTATGAGATTTTGTATGAGCGATGCATCTTCTGTAATCGCGGTCGCAACGAGTGTCGCGCCGATAGATTCAACTAATTGTTTTGGTGGCACTTCTACGACACTCACGAATGGGAACGGGAATTCGGTATTCGCCAACGGATGTTCCGCGTCCTCACACCATATCACAGTCGGTCTGAGGAAAGTGCAGCCATCTAATTCAACGACTCGGTCACCGGTCGTCAATTCCGTTGCCCCCGGTTCTTTGAGGTGGCGGTCAATGAGCGAGGAGATACCGTGGGCAGCCTTCGGATTCGCCCACGCTGCGATTCCTGCCTCTGGGTGATCCAAGGGTTTCGGTTCGATACGTTCTAAGCGTTCCGTCAACGCCTCGGCAATCTCACGTCCGTATGCTGTCACCCAGACACCAGAAGCATTAATACAGGATCTCCCGCCGTTCTTGGCGACCGATTCCACGATGAGATTGAGATATTGCTCCCAATTACTCTGTTCTCCTTCGTGAATGATAATCTTGCTGCGTCCCGGTCCATGGATTTCAACGCGAGGCGTGTTGACCCACGGTGCGACGGTCGAACCGCCACCGAAAAGCATAGAACGTCCACATCGGACAAGGATTTCATTAGCACCGGCATAATCGGTAGGATAGAAACTGAACGCCTCCGCCGGAGCACCCGCTTCGATAAACGCCTGTGCTATCCGATACGGGGTCCACGGCTCCTCGCGTCCGGGTTTTAGGACGAGTGGGACCTTCAACGGAATAGCAGGCACCCACAACGAATGCACGCCGGGCGAATTGCTCGGCAGGACAGCACCCAAGGAATCTGTTTCACAGACATAACTCAACGTCCGTCCATTTTGGACACCCCACCCGGTGTCAAGCACTTGAAAATCGAGTCCGCGGGTGAGTCCGTCCAAAACCGTGTCTATGTTTTCCAAGACACCCTGAATCTTGACTAAATTCTGCTGACAGAGTGCTTCGGGCAGACCGGTTGTTCCAGAGACCTGTTGGATATAATCCGTCGGCGATTGGTCGGTCCCGTCAAGTGGAAGTGTCGCCGTTGTGAAAAGGCGTGCTGCCTCCTTGCAGATAGCGACTAATTCGGCGACAGAACGTTGTCCAAGCACCTCTTTTTGGAGGGTGATGTCCACGAGGTCTTTGGCTATCAAGCCACGGTTGGCTTGGCTCACCTCGACTAAAGGTTCGCCTGTTTTGATATGCAGCACACGGACAGTGTTCAGACTTCTGTAAGAACGTCCGGCGCGTAGAATTGGAATGTGTATCATCATTTATAGTTTTCAGTTGTCAGTTGTCAGTCATCAGTTAAAGAGATGCTTTGTAACAATCCCTCGTCACTTGGAATATTCCAAAGGGTAGTGAGTTGTTACCGAATACCTCTTGTTACTGAAAACTGAAAACTGATAACTGATAACTTATTACCATGTAATTTTCGCTACCCATCCAGAAGAAGCATCACAATAAAGGAAATTGTCCTCATAGAGGGATAACCCATGCGGTTCTGGACAGTCTTCAGGCACCTCAATCACATCAAGCGGCGTGCCGTCTTCAAGATCAAGTTTGACGATAACCCTATCAGAGGTATGGGTTGACCAAAGCCCATCTTCAACGCGAACCATGCCGTGTCCACGTCCATGCGGTAACGGAAGCGTCTTTTGTATAGACCAATCCGAAATCCTGACCTTATGTGTAACCTGATCTTTGAGGGTTTGGACCCAGAGATGTCCTTCATCGTAGTGGTCATATTCAATGCCGTGGGTACCGCCGCCATCAGGTATAGGATAGCGTCCAAGGGTTTCGCCAGTAGCCGGATCAACTTGGAAAACCTCACCTGTCTCGGCATCCGTATCCCGGACGGGACGCCAGCGTTCGCCAGTACCATTCGCCGCTAACCAGAGCGAACCGCCTCCATAAGTCATCCCGCTTGTGTTGGAAGATTCGCTCGGAATGTCGCGGATGAGCTTCGGCACGGTATAGTCCGGGTCTGATGTGATTTCAACCAAGGCGACTCTATCGGTAATCTGGTCAACGATCCATAAACCGTCATCTGTAACTTGCAAACCGTTTGGCACAGAATAGGGTGACCGGAAGACTTTTTCAATTTTCGTTATCATGCTTAGACTCCTCTTGAGTGTCTATCTATCTACTTGCGCTAAAGATGACTTTAGCCACGTTAGATATTGGGATTTCCGTTCTTTAGCGATTGGAACAGACTTGATAAACTCGTTTGTCGGTAGATGCTGGATAAATGCTAATTCCGGTGTTAGAATCATCGGATCAACAGGATAAACAAAGTGTTCTTGGAGTTTTGTGGCTAAGACAGCTGCAGCAGCCCCTTTGGTGCCGTTCTGAATATCCGATAATTCTCTGAGTAAAACCCATGTATTCACAAACTTTGTGTTAAGCAACTTGATAACTCTCGTTGAGGAAAGCGGACCCGCTCTCAAAATTTTACCCGTCCCTCAGCACGATTCATCAACAAGTGCACCAAATAAAACTAACGCATGAATAGGACGATTTGTTGCTTTCGCGAGTTCAACAGCATCTTCAATTGGACTCCACCCAATTTTAGCAAACTTGTAGAATGCAGTCGCTAACTTTTTGCGGGCTTCCTCCTCAGTGATGGCTGTTTCCCATACTATCTCGCGTCCAGGTGTGCTTGATAAAGTGAAGAGTTCCATGCGAGGAATAAAAGCCATGTCTGCTGCCCTGAACGCATTAACATCTACATTGCTATTGCGTGGCGGAAGAAACAGAGAAAACTCGACAACTGCTCCTTCCTTTCGATTCAGCACCAATCGTCCTGCAAACTGTGCTGGCAACAAACGGATACCGGACACGTCCAGCACGAACTGCGCATGAATTCGGAAGACAACCTCGGCATAATCGGGCGAAATTGCCCGTAAACACGCTTTTGACCCTTCAGATCTATGTGTTCTGCGGGAAAAGATAGTGATCTCCGTTGTTGCACCCGAGTGAAACTGACAGAGGAAAGGGAGAATTCCTTTCGGGTCAAGTTCCCAAATATCTCCCACATTAGCAGTCGAAGGCGGTAGAAAAACTTGAAAATCTGCTGTGCTGTAATTTTTCAGTGGGTGCAAGGGTTTGAAATTAAACAACTCTAACGCGTCTTCCAACTCCATGTTCACTGGTTCTGGCAACCCTGCCTTGAGTCGATCAAACTTTTCTTGTGTTGGTTGATGCAAGTTGTACGTAGCATCCGCTATTGGTTCCCAATCTGCTTGCACTTGCACACTCGCCGTACCGCTAAGAATCTTACTAAAATCTACCATTATTTACCTCTTGTGTTAAAATTTTGCCACACACATCAAGGTGAAGGCGATTCGACTAATCGCTTCTTAGTTTTCTCTATTCCCGCGTTCGGTCCAGATACTTCTTTGCTTTGGTGTTGAAGATTGGGTTCCACATGCTTTAGCGGTTCAATTGAGAGCCGCCACCCAAAAGCATTGAGGAGAGTTCCGAGTGTGTAAATCTGTGGTGGTTCGTCGCTCGACAAGATTTTTGAAAGAATTTCTGGGGCAACACCAGTTTTCTTAGAGAGTCCCACAATTTGATCTTGTGCTTCAATAACAGTCCGAAGTGCCCTTAGAAAGAAGGACGTATCCCCATCCTCTTGGTATCCTTCCAATGCAAATTGGAGATAATCAAGTGCTTCTTCCGGATCCGCAAGTTGCGCGATTAGCACCTCATGCCATGCTCTGTATTTTTTCATAGGTGTGTTTAATAAACGCCTACAACGACACTCTCCTGGAGTTCCGTGAGCAGGCGGAGGTTTTCAACGCCGTCCCAAGGATATTCGGGAATCGGTTCGGCGCGTTCGGCTTCGTCACGTTCCAGAAAACGTGGCACAAAAAATTCTTTTGTTAGCGTGGTTAGCATGACGCGCCCAGTTTCGCCGTAATCGACAAGCTCCTCCGGGTTTTCAGGGTTAACCAACTCAATAACAGCGCGCGGATGCGGTGGATAATAGATAATCGCATAGTTGTCCGCTGGATCGAAGGGCTTACAAGTGGCTAAACCCATAAGTGTATTGCCGTATGTTGGAATAAAATCGATGCCCGGAACGAGTTCCTCACGAGCAAAGCGGTGGAATTGTGCGTCCATTTCCGTGCCACCACAAAAGATTCCTTGAATACCGATCTTTGGTAACGAAATTTTTTCGCACAACGCCTCTAACAACTTCGGTGTTGTAAAGAGACATTGGACGTTTTCATGAGCGCGCAGCACGTTGAGTGCCTGTGAGATTACATGGTTTTTATACGCGTCCAATTCCTCATTCTTCCCGTAACGCACAAGTTGGTTCACCCAGCGCGGATCGAGATCGACGTGAAAACAGATACCCCCCCGATGCTGCGCGAGATGCTCAACGGCGAGCCGTAAACGCCGCGGCCCCGTCGGACCTAACATGAGCCAATCGCTACCGGGTGGGAAACTCTCATCGGAAAGCGTCTTACTGAACATCTCATAGTCAATATGGAAGTCCCGGACGCTAATTCTCGACTTCGGTACGCCCGTCGAGCCACCCGTTTCAAAGACATAGATGGGCTCATCGGCGTAAGCCTTCGGGACCCAGCGTCGGACGGGGCCACCGCGGAGCCATTCGTCTTGGAAATGTCCGAGACACTTGAGATCCGCATAGCCACCGATCTCTTTCCGCGGGTCAAAATCAAGGTTTTCTGCGAACTCCAGCCAGAAGGGAGATCCGGTCTTTGGGCTAAAGTGCCATTTGACGATTTCCCTGACGTGTGCATCGAGTGCTTTTCGGGCTTCATTAATTTTTCGGGTAAGGTTCATTTGTATAAAAATCCGTTTTTTACGTTTTTATTTACAGAACTAAAGCGCATAACTTACACCTTTTGTTTTACCATATCTGCGAGGATACCGAGGATTTTGTCACACTGTGCGATTGGGTAGACTGCCATGTCAATGTAGAGTTTTTTACCCTCTAATTTGAGAAACCGCCACTCTCTACCCGAGGTGATAGTACCATAGATGCACGGAACGTCATTTCCTCTCTCGGCGTTAAAGTATTGTGCAGCGACCATCTCTGCAACACACTGTCCGAGCCCGACTTCCAAATCATCTTTCTTGGCTTCAACCAGAACGATCACAGGTGCCTCCAACACAAATTGGACTGGTGACAGACTAATCAGAAAATCACACACACCTACCAGTCCATTCTCGTTATCAACATTGAAATCAACGCCAGAAAAGAGGCTGATGCTTAGATTTAACTGTTCGCGAAGTTCAACAAGAACGTCGGCGACAATCATCTCTGATTTTGCTTTCTCGGTGCCGATAGCCGTGGCTAATGGTACATTTCGCGCCAACACGGCGGTAAGCAGTTCACTCGGAGCCATCGGTTCACTATCAGAGAAAAGTCCTGCGATATCAACCTCTTCTATGTCAAATGCTTTCCGTACTGTTTCCAATGTAAAGTTACTATACGCCATGTAATAGTACCTCACAAGATATGCGATAGATTCCAAATGATTCTGGTATTTAGCAGTCTCCTATTCTGAAATCGCAACCAGGGTATTACGGGTTACAATATAAAGCACCCCATTCGCTGCCACGGGTGTGGTATAGACCGCACTGCCCATATTGTTTTTAAACAACACTTGCTCAGTCTTTCCTGCTTTTAGAACCAGAACATTGCCATCCTCGTCGCCGAGATAAACCTTACCATCCACAACATAGGGCGAGCCCCAAATTGCGGCAAAGGTATCATGTTTCCAATAGAGATCTCCAGTGTTCACATCCAAGCAGTAAAGGAATCCACTCAGATCCGATATATAGAGGAGACCGTCATCAATCGCTACAGTGGACATCGTGCGATTGAACTGTTTGTCACCGAAGTGCCATACACCCGCCGTCTCGGTAACATCACCGGTTTGGGAGGCATCAATGCACCAGAGATGTCCTACGCCTTCACCGTGTTCTGGGTCCTGTCCAACAGCGATAAAGACCTTGTCGTCATAAACAACAGGCGTTGAGATGATGTTGTTACGGGTGCCGCGCCCACCGAGTTCCCAAACAGAATCTTTCGGGTTGCAGTCAAATTTCCAGATGATATCACCGGTTTCCGGCGCAAAGGCATAGACCCAACCATCACCGCCCGGAATGATAACCTGTGGGACACCTTTGATAACACCGTAAGCGGGGTTTGACCACTGCCCGTGCAGTATATTTTCGCCGGGGGAGGCATCCTCCCAAACAAGTTCTCCTGTGTTCTTATTCAAAGCAATAAAGGATGGGGCATCAGGTGAAGGGATGTGGATGTGTCCTTCATCAACACCGTTACTCGTCTCTAAAAAGAGGAGATCACCGACAGCAAGTGGTGAACAGGTGGCGAGATTATGTGGAAAGACATCCAACTCATCCATCATATCATAACTCCAGATGATGTCCCCATCAATCTCACTTGTTTCGGTTTCGTCGGTAAAGGGACCGTCGTTTTCACCATCGAGGAAACCCTCAGTATCAACACAGACCACTTCACAACGGTTGGAGATATAGTAGAGCCGATCTCCTTCAATAAACGGCGTAGAACAGATGCCCTGCAGGGGCCAGTCGTTAACCCTGCCCGCCGGGAGTTTGGTGTGGGTCGATTGCCAGAGGAATTTGCCATCGGATTCGCGAAATGCCATAAGATTCCCGCGATCACCGGTCAGTTTTGGGTTGTAGAGTGCCTTGTTATTCGTACCGACGAAAACTTTCCCTCCAATGATGAGGGGTCCTGCGTAACTTTGCGAACCGAGCTCTGCTGTCCATTTGATATTTTCACCGGTTTCCAGATCCCAACTTGCGGGGATATTTTTTTCGTCGGAGACCATATTACGGCTTAGCGTGCCGCCCCACAAGGCGATCTCTTTTTCCGCCGAGGCAGCGGATACCACAAAAACGAAAAGTACCGCGAGTTTTATGATGTAGATAAATCGTGATTTCCAAAAAGGTTTCAATTGAACGACTCCTTTGTTTTCATATTACGCATGATGTTCCTTAGTGGATTACCATACTTTAAGATTGTCATAATAGATATCAGCGGGAGAGTTACCGTAGATACCCGGGCTTCCCTCACGATTCGGCAGTGGGTCTTCAGCAGTGATCGTCCACTCTGCCGGTTCAGATTCGCCAGTTCGCCATACTTTTCCACGGATTATTGCTTTATCATCTGCGATTTCTACCATCATTTTCATTGTGTACCAGACACCTGTCTCCCAAGCGAAGTCGATTGTCTTCGCCATTCGTAAGTCTGATGCCCAGGAACGGATTTGCAGACGTTGGTGTCTACCTTGCATATCCAACGTATATCGGTTCGCAATGAGTCCCATATCCGGTACTCTGCGTTTATTTTTTGTGCCCATTAAGTCAACTTGAATCTGATAGTCTTTCATTGTTGAAGGACCGATGTAGACATTAGATCTGTCTAAACCGCGTACGGGCGGCGGTTTGATGAGTATTTTATTGCCATCCTTCTCGCGCACAAAGAATTTGCCGGTCGCGCCAATCCAGTGCGTGGGTATCTTTTCAAGTTCAATCGCTTCAAAATCTTCTGACCACGGGAGTGACGGGATAACACGAACACGAGCCATCGTTTTTATATTGCCCGATTGGACAGTAACTGTGCCAGCGTGTGCTCCTGCACTCTTATCCGGTGTGAATGTGCCATCTTGAAGCGTACCGGTCAAGCCGGTTTGCATCCATTCTATAGCATCGACTGCTTCTGTCTGTTTACCCTCTGCATCGAACCCAATGACACTGAACGCAACAGATTCACCTGATGTGAGTGTCTCGGCAGGTGTAAGCAGGAGCGAGACAGCAGGGGCAGTTGACATCTTCATCGGCTCCGGTGCCATCTCTTTGCTGGCACAACCGGTGGCGAGAATACATACGATCAGGATAACGTAAAGCGGGATAGAATTTCTCATTAATTTTTCCCTCCGAGACAGTAGAGGCGTTCTTCTGTTGTGAAATAGATGCGTCCATCAGCAATAGCGGGTGAACCGTAAATTTCGACGTAATGTTCCTCCGCTGCCCGACTGATCTCTTGCGTGCTTAACGTCTCACACTTACCTTCGCCGGGTTGAAGGATCATAAAACCACCGTTGACTTCCGTGACATAGAGTTTTCCATCTGCCCAGACAGGAGAACCTTTACCAACTTTGCCGATGTTGTGCATCCAGAGGAACTCGCCTGTATCCGCATTAACAGCGTGAACGTTAGCGGAATTATCCACGACATAGAGATGTCCGCCCTGAATTGTCGGGGACGCATATCCAACATTAACCGCGTCATACCGCCAGAGTTCGTGGGTTTTGGTAACATCTCCGGTGCCGGTCGCATCAATACAGACGACGCGCCCCATCTCTGTATTGTCTATATTCTCTTCGCTATGCGAGGCGTAGACTTTTGTTCCTGAAACGATGACAGATGTATTGATACCGCGTTGACTGAGTTTAAATCCCCAGACCATCTCTCCGGTATTCTGTTTCATGGCGTAGATACCGCCATCAGCATTCCCGCCAATAATGAGCTGCTGTCCATTGATAGTGGTAACGACTGGCGTGGAGTAGGTTGTGTCTAAGGGTCTACCGCCGGGGGTTGAAATCCAAATCAGTTCGCCGGTCCGTTTATCGAAAGCGAAGTAACGATGGCGTGTCGCAGCTTGGTCACCCCATCCTGCATTGAGAAAACTAATCACGACGAGGTCGCCAGCAATAATAGGCGTGTGAACACGACCCCCGTAACCAGATATACGTCCATACTCTTCTGTGAGTGAACGCGACCAAAGGACATTGCCATCCTTGTCAAAGCAGAAGAAAAGCCCTTGGACCCCGTGCGCATAGATATTCCCCGTTTCTGGGTCGCCTGCGAGGCTCGTCCAGCCGACTCGATTGAAGGTGATAGTCGTATGAAAGACGTTAAACTGATAATTCCACAGACGTTCGCCGGTTTCTGCGTCGAAGCAGGCGACACGTTCCTGTTCGGTGATGTCTTTACCAACCCGCCCCATGACGTAAACTCTGCCGTTGAGCACAATCGGTGTTGAACGTCCAATAAATTCCGTTTCCCAGAGTAGATTCTCACCTTCAACCGACCAAGATGAGATTAATCCGGTTTCAGTTGAGGTGCCGTCTTGGTTTGGTCCCCGCCACGTCGGCCAATCGCTAGCGATGGCGTGCATCGGAAGGGCGACCAGAACAAAGCAAGTAAATAGTCGAAAAAGGTTTGATTTCCAATGGTGCAAACTTCTGTTCCTCCTCATGTATTTTACGTGTATCTGTAATTCTATTATAGTGAAGCCCATAAATAAGTGGACATCTTTGTAGCATAAACTGTTAGTTTGGGTTTCCAGTCTGAATGCCTGCTATAGGCATTCAGACTGTTCGAGAGTGCCCAATTAATTATAGGTTTTACTATAAGACGCTGAAAAAGGTCTTAATGTTTAATGCTGCGCGTCTGTTAGAAACACCTCATTGTGCTGTGTTTATGCATCTGACAGCGCACCAGACGGTTTTGTTCTGCATATCTTTTGATATACTATTATACCACGTTTGACGTTTTTGAAAAAGGCTTTAAATTGAGGAAACAGCGAAAGGCGTGGTTAGGAAACCTTGCCAGCCGGAAGGTATGAAGTTTGAAGTGGGTTTCCCAGAATAGAGGAGGTAGAAATTAGAGGTACTTACTGATTTGATCCGGACTCGGTTTTCCCCCTAACACGGATTAATGGGATCCGATGACGAGATGCATCCTCATAACGTTCGGTTGACGCTCCATCAAAATGGTACAAACCGAGCGTATCATCGTCTGAAGTAAATGCGCCAATAGGTGTATTATACGCACCTACGTCATAACGCACAACGCGGCTAATTCTCAGTTCGTCAATATACATCCCAGAGGCAGGAACCGCTTTCAATCCACTTTTCTTTAAAACTGGAACACCGCCGATAAGGAGAGGTTCACTCACAGATGCGAGACGGCTCCCCGGTGTTAGTCCAGAGATAGCTCCGCCACATCCGACAGTAGAGCCGCCGTCAATTATCGCCACGTAATAGACCCACCGCCTGGTAGGTAGTGTCCCTCATATCTTTCCAGATCCACCGTCAACTCCCCTTGTAACGATGGCAGGACTGGCTTCGTATCCATCACCAACGATCGCACAGGTGAACCGGTCTGTCTGACCTGCTATGGAAAAGGCGGCACGAGATCCAGCTTCCAATGATATGATATCCTGAACGCTCGGTGGTCTGTCTATGTATACCCACGCTTCAATCGTTAGCGGACCCGGATAATCGGGGAACCAGGGCTTTTCCGTTTGGACGAGTGACAACTCAGGATTCAGTTCAAGCCAACCCCCTCCAGCAGGAGAAGGTTCATGCGGTGCTGCATGAAGTGGTAAAGGTATTATAAAAATAATGCTTATGATTCTCAAAAAAGTTTTTCTAATATATTGCATAATCTACTTCCTTCAAAATTAGGGTTTACACAGTTTTGATAGAATAGCAGGTATTTTTAATTCCTGTCGGAGATAATGGTCAAATAAAATCCATACGTAGTATAAGCCCATTTACGATGCTGACGATCCTTACGTTTACTGTCCCAATCAGATCATTATGATCATTAGGTTCATTAGTTCAAGAAAAAAACTTCCAACCTTGATCGTGCAGATTTCAGGGTGCTCCATATAGTGGCGAATTTATTGGGGGCTTCGACCCTAAACTGTTCCTTTTTGGATTCGGCATTTTCCCTACTACGAATTAACGGAATCCGGTGCTCTGACGCGTCCTTGTAGTGTTCTGTTGATTCCCCATCAAAATGATATAATCCGAGTGTATCAATATCTGATGTAAACCCCTTGGTTGGAACAGTATAATTTTTACCCAACTTGTAGCGCAGGACACGACTGATTCGTAGTTCATCAATATATACCCGTGTCCCAAGAACCGTTTCTTGCTTGTTCGGAAAAGCAATTTCAGTCAATACTGGAACCCCACCTATGATCAATGGGTTGTTAGCAGTTGCCAGAGATTTCCCGTGACTTATTTGTGTAATAAAACCGCTGCTTCCTACAGTAACACCATTGTCAATTACCGCTACGTAATGTACCCATTTCCTCGCTGGTAGATGTGTGGTGACCATACCTGAAGTTCCATTATTTTCCTGAGCAAGAATGCCTCCAATGGAATCTGGAACACCATCAAAGTTACTATCTCCAGAATATCCAAGAATTGCCCAATTGAAACGACTTGTTTGTCCAACAAGTGAGAAAGCACTTTGAAGGCTCGGCGGTTCTTCTATATATATCCACGCCTCAATCGTTAGCGGACCGGGATAATCAGGGAACCAAGGTTTTTCGGTTTGCACGAGGGGTAGTTCGGGATTCAGTTCAAGCCAACCCCCTCCAGCAGGAGAGGGTTCATGGGGTGCCGCAGAGAGCGTTAAAGGCAGCGTCAAGAGGATCATTAAAAGTGTCTCTTTGACATATTTCATGAGAGACCTCCGTCAAAATTTAATTGTTGGATTGGTCAAGATGCAGGCGGAGCACACCGCGGTGGCGTGTACCGATGTAGAAGATACCACGGTCAACAGCGAAAACCGTTATTTTGTATGGAATCTCGGATGCCATCTGAATCCATGTATTTGTTCCAGTGTCTATGCGATAAACACCTTGGCTGCACACACCGTAGACCATATCAGCATCTACCGCTATCCGAGTGATGAGAATTCGATGCCCTTCGGTATCGGTGAGTGCGTTCCAATTGACACCGTTATGAGAGTTCATAACGCCTTGATCTGTTACCAGATAAACAGTTGGACCGGCAAACGCTATCTCTTCAAAATATGCAAACGGAAAAGGTAAGTCTGCGGTAATCTCTTCCCAATTCTCTCCGCCGTCAAACGATTGAAATAAGGATCCATCGCGTTTACCAGCATAGACGACGTTCTGCGAAGCCGCGAGGGTGAGACCTTTGAATGTATCCGCACCGGGCGCGCGTTCAGTGGTATCTACAATGCCGGTATTGAACCATTGCGCTTCACCTTTTCGCCATCTGAAAAGTTTGTGTCGGAATTCCATAAAGACAGTTTCGTCAGTCATTGAAAACCCACCGTTCGTTAGTCGTTCTTCAATGATACGGGGCATATCAATTTTTTTCTGGCGACTCAATTCATTCGTATTATGAGGAGCATTTTCAAACTTTTTTCGCCATTCAAGTTGTAGCGTATCTTCCGCGAAAGCTGGTATTCCTTGAACGGACATCAACACACTTCCGTCAGCAGAAAGGTGAAAAAAATCGATGTTCTCGAATGTACTGTTGCTGACATAAAGTGAACCGTTAGCCTTCGCTATTTTCGCGAGACTCAGCAAAGCTGGAACGACTTGTTTCTTTTGAAACTTCACGCCATTGACAACGACACCGCCAGCAGCCTCCACTGGAATGAATGTCCACGATTCCCCAAGATCCATTGATTTGACAAGCCCCTCAGGTGTGAGTGCACAGAGCGCGTTTTCAACGGTAACCAGACTTAAAACATGAGAGTTCACCATTCCAGTGGAAAAAGGGTGCCACGAAACACCGGCATCCATCGACCGAGCTATCCCAGAAATGTCCGATGTATAAAAGTTATTTTCGTCCAACGCGACAACGGGAAAGATACTCTGACTCAACACATTCTCGCCAATGCCGATGTCTTTCCCGATGTCTGTCCATGTATCACCACTATCGGACGATTGCAGTAAGACCCGTGTCCCCATCACTGCAAGCATTTCACCAACTGCGACTAATTGGATACCACTGAACGTTTGGAGCCGGAAATTGTCATCTGTTGGTGGTAACGCCATCCATAATTTACCTCTTTTGTTTTTTCCTATTACCGGCGAAATATTGACCCACGTATTGCCGAAGTCGGTTGAACGAAAAATTTTCGGCGGTGATCTTAACATCTCAACTAAGTGATCAAGTCTATGAGACTCCTCGAACAAATTTGCAGCCCGTGTAAAATCGATACCTGCTATAACATAGAGACTGCTTTCGGTAGCTATCAATGAATTAATAAATTGGGGACCGTAGAAAGGCAACCTCTCCCAAACGCCGGTGGTAACACGGTAAAGTCCTTGGTTTGTCCCAATAAATACGTTGTTGTCAAGCGCGACAGCGTCCGAAATTGAGATGTCAGGTGAATCATTCCTTTTTGTAATCTCGGCGTGCAATTCCTGCATCATCGGTATCCAACTCTTACCGGCATCATCAGACCGAAAAATATGTTCTTCAAAAATGAGGTAAAATGCTCTGTCTGTGATGAGCAACTCAAAAGCACGTCCCTTCGGTCGAGGACCGACGGTATCCCATGTTTCACCCTCATCGGTTGAGGCTAATAGTTCATCAGGGGTTAAAACATAGAGGGTGTCATCCCGTTCTGCCATCGGTGTTTGAAACTGACGGGTTGGGCTGCTTTCGCAGATAAGGGTCCAGGCATCTTCGTTTTCTGTCAAACGATAAACACCTCTCGCTGCAACAGCGTAAAGTTGTCGTTTGGAGGTCGCAAAGAGACCTGCTCTGCCACCAGAAGTGCCTTCTGGTCCACCCATGGGAATCCACGGCGATTTTACAATGGATGTATCGGATTGCTCTGATGGGTCGGCAACAATTTGGCGCGCATCCCTTCCAAGATGAGTGTTCGCCTTATTTCTACCCGGTACGTCAGTGTTCCCGAATTGATTTCTGACATCAAGTTTTTTCTTTTCGGCATGGACAAGCGGAGCATCGACGAGTTCAACGGTTGTCTCTGATCGGACATTCAAACTATAGGGCTGTTGGAAACGGGCTAAATACTGCGTACCGCTTCCCATCAAAAGTATAACGAAAATGGTCGTTGAGGCTGCTACTGCCCACGGCATCCACGGCTTACCCCCCGCCGGTGCTGTCGGTTTGATATGGGCAACTTCTCGCAGAATATTCTCAGTTAACGACGCGGATAACTGGAAACCGCCCAAAACTTCACGAACAATATGTTCCTCTTTCTTCAATCGCTTGCGAGCGCGATGCAGCCGACTTTTGACCGTGTTCGGTGATACCCCCAAAAACTTGCTAATATCTTCGCATGTCATGTCACCGAGATAGTGGAGCGTTACAACGGTGCGTTCACTCTCCGGCAATTTTTGAAGGAGACGTTTGACGACTTCGCGGTGTTGTTCACACACAACCTCATCTTGTCGTTCAGCGTGATATTGTGCGTAAGCCAGCTCTTCCAATTCCTCTGGCGGCATCGCATCTAACGATTTCATCGGAATCCGCTTCTTTTTCAACCAAGCGATACATCGGCGGGAAGCAATCACATAAAGCCATCCGGCAAACCGATTCGGATTTTTCAATGTCTGTAGCTTTTTGTAAACGTTAAGGAAGATATCTTGCGTGATTTCTTCGGCAATGTGGAAATCGCCAATTTTCCGCCACACGAGTGCGTGGAGCGGTTTCTGGTACCTCCGTACAAGTGTACCGAAAGCTCGCTGGTCGCCTGTTAAGGTTTGTTGAATTAATTCAGCGTCGTTGTTTCGCATGCGCCACCTCCAAAAGCATGTTGTCTCTCATAATATATAAGAGATGTGCTGCAGGCAGGAAGGTTGCATAAAATGTAAGATTTATGGAAAATTTCAGAATTAAAATGGGAAAATTAAAAAAGAATGTATTTAGATATGCTTATCGGGAACGGTAATAGTTTCCCACGCGACCGCCGTGCGACCCGCCATGTCAACGGTTGCGGCTCGAAGGCGATAGTCCCCGGGATGTCTAAGGTCAAAACGAACCTCTACACTCACAACCGATTCCGTTTGAGTAATGCGGATTTCCGATTGTTCTCTATTCAAGAAACGATAATCCTCTTCTCCTGGACCGAACAACTCCCAGAGTACCATCTCGTTACTGTAGACACCATTCTCGTCAGCACCCCGCGTGTAGTAAACAGAGGCAGATCCTTCGGTCACAGTCGCACAAGCACGAACCTCAACTGAGGTATTGACTTGTGAAACAGACACATCAACAGTCAACGTTGGCGAGACACCGGTTGGACGGGGTGGTGTCCTCGCGCCTTCGTGTAAGACGGTCTCCTCACCTTCACGGATCTCCACCTTGCCATCCTCCCGAATCCGGACGACTTCACGATAATCGGACAACTTGAGTTCGGCTAAATCCCATAGGAGATCGAAAACAACACCGAGTCTGAGTGCTCTCTCAATCTCGGTAAAGAAGTTGTGCATCACGGTGCGATATTTGATACCCTCTCTGTTGCGCCTCTCTAAATTGAGTTCACCCAAACCCCAGAGACTACCCCTACCCATCTCAACATGTCCCAGATTGTAACCCGATGGTAACAGAATGACTATTTCCGCGGCTTTACGGAGTTTCTCAAGGTTCCTATGCGGATGGCTTTCAACATGGGCACTCAGATTTCGTGAAAGTGCAAGGATTTCACCATAAGGAACACAAGCGAGTTGATAACTATCCCAGTAGTGGAAATGGCGCGCACCCAAGTCATAAGCATGCGTCTGTAGCCAGAACGCGTCGGCACGGTGTACCTGTCCGTAGATGCTCATGCCCCACCCTTTATCAGTTTGTCTCGCGGCACCCCGCAGAAATCCGTAGAGGATACTCGCCAGATTTTTCGGGTTGTCTATCGCGATTTGGCAGCCGTAAGTCATATTCATTTCAGGCAGCGTTCGCATCGTTCCAACCCTACCGGGTGGTTCAAAAACTATCGCAGCTGGTGTCTCCGCGTCTCCCTCTGACAACTGGTACACTGCTGAACTGACGATGGTCTCCCACGTATATAGATTCTGCTGAAGAAACTCCATGTCTCCCAAATCCACGTCCGGGTGTGCTTCCAAACCTTTGTATAGCCGTGTAGGCGCGCCATCGTATTTGGCGGTGTGGAAATAGTCTTGGAAGGCTTCAAAGGCGAGTTGCGGTGTTATCGCTTTCCGAAATGCCGCATCTGCCTCCAACTTGGGTCGAAGCACATGGTCCCGTGTGCAGACAGCCGGTTCATCCATGAAAATAGCAGGACCGAGGTAGTTGCTTCGATATAAACACTCAGGATAGCCGAGTGCAACCGCGTCAATCCCCCAATAAAAAACGTTGCGATTCTTAACCCATTCGACCTGTTCTGGATCAACACGGACACAGTTGATCCCCGCCGCAATCATCTCGTCGTAATCGGCTTCGGTGAGTGGAACAAGTTCATAATCGGACAGGTCATAACGACGGGTTTCATCCTTCTGCCTTGTGTTGCTGGGCGGCCCAATAAGGACATCGGGACGGAGAGAAAGGAGTTGCGTGTCAGGCGGTGCGTCAGATCCGCCCGAGTCGGATATCTGCGTGAGCCGATAGGTATGTCCAAGGTATTTTACTGTTTGTGGGAAGGGGTCATTTTGTGCTGTTTCGTTCTCGGGTTTAGGGAAAAGATATTGCCACGCGCCGAGTCTGGGCAGGACAGGTCTGCCTGTGAATCTATCGTGGAATTCCAAAGGAATGTCGTCTCCAATTTGGAGGATGTAACGGGACGCGGTCGCGATGGCTTCCTTCAAATCTTCGGACGGTAAACTCTTGCTAAGCAACCAGACAGCAAATTTTTCACCAGATACTTTCGTTGCGCGGAGACATCTCCATTGGGACGACACATTAGCCTTTTCCTCAACCGAACCGATTGCCCAAGTGAATGTTCTCACAATCGTATTCGGCAGCGGGTCTTCACCTTCATACCGATACGTTGCCATCTGTCCCGGTTCGCCAAGTGGATACGGCTGGCATGTTTGCATCGTAGCACCTCAGCGTGCGTCTAATTCACTTAAAATCCGTTCCACGACCTGTTTCCGCTGTCCCTGAACCGCGGGCTGCTCCAACTCGTAGACCTCGTCCGAAATCAGGTGTTTGTGGCTTTCAATCGGAAGGGAATTGTGTGATGCGTTGTCAATATAACGGTTAAAAATAGTGTATCGGGGATAGGATTCTGTCCAGCGTCTTCCACCGTGATAGAGTGCCTCTGTAAAGATGACACAATCGCCAGCATTAACAGGAACGTTGATAACCGTAGGGGGTCCATCATAAATTGAGAGGTCATCGGGCGGTTCAAAGTTACGCTTGTGGCTTCCGGGCAGACAGACGAACCCTGTCCCTGATGGCACATCAACTAACGAAGTCCCAGCGTTGAGGAAACCCGCACGAGGTCCTGATTCTTCAACACTGTAATCCTGACCGGCTGCATGGAAATGGATGTCATCGGAGGTTTTGTAGTTCTTCGTCAAGGCACAATCAACGAGACACGGAGTCCCTCGCGTCAGCGCGATAATCACCCGCATAATCTCGCGGTTAAGCACAAGCCGTTGGAAGACGGGATCACCGTATTGGATGTGATTAATCCAGTGGGCGATTGTCGGGGAACGATCGCCAGTTCGGGATGTAGAGGTGAGCGGTGCGGGAAGCTCATCCAAGGACGTATCGTGCCACTGGTTACCGAGTTCAACCATTCGTTGGATGTCCTCAGGTGGCACGACTTTACGGAGGATGATGAATCCGTGGTGGTCAAAAAACCATTTTTCGTGAGGTGCGAGCATTAAATTCCTTTTATGGCTGTTGTTAACGTAACGTTACTGTGCTGTCTTCAGAGCACCCCAAACGACAGGAAGTTTCCCGGCTGCCTCAACGGATAATCCTATTTCAAAATTCTGGGTCACTTCGTCTTCAGTGAGGGGTCGGTTGTAGATACGGACTTCATCAATGATGCCGTTGAAGAACGCTTCTGCCTTGCCACGATTGTTCCCGGCACCAAGATAGACAGGTTCCATGAACGGAATAAAAGTAGCAGCGGGTTTCCTACTACCCCAACCGTGCACTTCCCGTTTGCCGTCTATAAAGATGGCCATTTCTCGATGTTCGCGTCCGTCTTCACCTACATGAAGAGCTGCATTGACCCAAACAAGGTGATGCCATTCTCCATCCGAAATTGGGAACCGCAATCCGGAGGTTGAATGCTTGCATAAAGTCGGTCCCCCCGGTATAGGTTCACTTTTATCGGTAAGATAAAAACGAATGACATCCTTAGTAAAATTAATGTTCTCATCAAAATTTGGTCCAACCTTGACAAAGCGATCAGCAAGAACCCTTTGCTCAAACGGTAAATCCCTGAGATGGGGATGCAGGGGTTCCGCCCATCCGTTGAGATCAATTCCCCAACCCATGGCACAATCTGCGTCTCGGACTTTGAAGAGTGTGGTCCAGCGTTCCTTCTTCAAGCTGGTTTTGACCCAAACTTCAAATGTAAACGTCTGGAGATGACGTCCAAAATCGCCGAGATTTGTCAGGTTTACATAATCGCCAGAGCCATCAAATTCCAGAGCAGCGTTCACTCGACCGGCAACAAGTTTGGGATTTCCTACAATTGTGCCGTCGTTTTTGCCCCAAACATCCGTTGCTGTGTCGTCAATAATGTCCTGCTGATCAAATGTCCAATAACTCACAAGCCCATCTGTTACTACCGCAGTGTTCCCGGTGTAGGAAAACATGAAGGTAGTTAGGGCAATTGTCAGCAGGTAAAGTAGCCTTTTCATGGTAACTGCTCCTTTAGATGCACAGAAATCGCACGGTAAGGTATGCCTACACAACGGACACTTATGAAATCTGCCTTCAAATCTCTTTGATAGACAGAGTATATCATTTTCCAACGTTCCTACACAAGTCTAAATTTGGAGAAGTTAGAAATCTATCACATAAACAAAGGAGATAATCCTTTTCCGTTCTATAATACTGTCTTCAGGGTTCCCCAGACGATAGGCAGTTTCTCAGCAGCTTGAACGGACAACCCTATTTTGGATTCAAAATTACGGGTTACTTCGTCAGCTGTGAGCGGTCGGTCGTAAATACGTACCTCATCAATGAGACCGGGGAAATGCCGCTCAACGTTGCCACGATTGTTCGCCGCACCGATATAGACCGGTTCCACAAATGGAACAAAGGTGTCAAGGTCTTTTACAGCACCTTCAATAACTTCCTGTGGCTCGCCATCCATATAGATGCTGACCTCGGATTTGCCTGCATCCTCAATTGCAAAAACAATGTGATGCCATTTGCCATCCGACAAGGCGAATTCAATTTCAACAGCGATGGCGTTGCATCCCGCCGCCGATTTCTGACGGACATAATAGTGGACGATGTCTTCAGCAAACGGGAAACCTGCTTTCGCGCTCCGGTTGACATCGATTGCCCATGCCATATTGCACCCCTGATCAAGGACTTTAAATAGCGTCGTCCAATTCTTCTTGAAACTGGTTTTGACCCATGCTTCAAAGGTAGAGCTGCCGACCTGCTCTCCAAAGTCGCCGAGGTTCGTTAAGTTGACATAATCATCTGAGCCATCAAATTCGAGTGCTTCCCTGACGTGACCGTCAACAATCTTTGGAGCACCGACGATTTTCCCATCATTTTCGCCCCAGACATCTTTGACTGTGTCGCCATCAATGTCCTGCCGGTCAAAAGTCCAATAACTCACAAGTCCATCTGTCACCACTGGCTCTGTATATCCGTTGTTGGAAAGTGCAACAATAATCAGTGTAAGCGTAAGGAGATAGATCAGCGTTTTCATAGTGCTTTCCCCCTTGCAGAAGCGGTCTACTTCCGCATCTACGGAAAATTTCTAGTATGGTTTTCGAGATTGAACCCCTAAATCCCCTTATCAGGGGGACTTTAAAGAAAATGCGTAAGTCCTAATAGAGATACAAGCGTTAGCGGTTTGATTGAGAATTTGTTTCATCACGTAAAAAGAAACCGAGTGCAAGTCTCTCGACACCCTAAAAATGTATGATAAATAGGAGCGTATCGTCGGAATAAAACTACTCGTATTCAAATGTCCGATCGGGATTTGTCAAGTTTTCAATAGCGACTGCCCCATATTGAGCGACTGCATAAGTAAATGTATCGCCTCTGGGTCCCCCAATATATTCTGTTTCATCCGCGAAGACTCTTTCAGTAATCCGTATGACAATTTCATCGTGTATGAGTGTTCCATCGTCTTGTTCTATCCAGTCAATAACGGACTTTTCATCAAGCGTTTGACTATAAGGTAGTTTATCTATGTTGTTTCGATCTAGATGAAATGTCAAATGCGTTTTCGGATCATCAGGTGAAACGCCTTTATGCAGTCGCCCCTCCCTATCAACATTGCCCCAATAAATATACCAGATGAGCGAATCACCAAAGCCGTTTTCAAATTCAAAATAACCTGACGGTCGCATTCGGTATGTCTCGCCGATTCTCAACCTCAGAGCATTAGAGTGCGTGACTTCGGGTATCACTTCTTCAGCAGACGGCGTTGGAGTTTCAGTGGGTGTCGGTGTTTGAGTTTGAGGAGGTGCGGGTTCTTGAATGACACCGTCCACCATTTTCTTACCTTCATCACAGGCGGAAAATACAACAAGTAAAATCAGAAAAATGTAAGTTGTTTTCATAGCAGCACGCCTTTTTATCAAAATAACTTCCTTTCGAGTTAGTAGTGCGTTATTGTCCCTTTCCTATCGGAGTTTCCAACAAACAGCAAAATCCTCTATGCAACTCGGACAGGAAAGCACTTTCGCAAGGATACGAAAGATCGCATTGCCTTCCACTGCTGGTATAAGGATTATACGGCAAAACACACTTAAAAGCAAATCTTCTTTGATGCATCCGCACGAGATATGTGGGCTGGTCCCAAAACTAAAGCGTTAAGATTGTTAGTTTGCTTTTCAAATCCAAAAATCCAAGTTCACACTTGCATGTTACACCGAAAACTGGTAGAATGGATTTCACATCGTGTTGCAAACCACGCCGACATAAAGAGGAGAAAAAATTATGCCGAAAATGACAGGTGCTAAATTTATTGCTGAAACCGTTCACGGGTATGGGATTACCCACGTTTTTTTTATGCCGTATATCGGACCGCGGGCTTTAATGGAGATGGAAAATCTTGGGATTAAGCGGGTCCAGACCCACGGCGAAAAAGCAGCAGCATATATGGCGGATGCCTATGCTCGTGTGAACCGCGCGCCGAGTCTCTGTATGGCACAATCTGTCGGAGCCGTGAACCTCGCCGCCGGGTTACAAGATGCCTACCTCGCCTGCTCACCGGTGATTGCGCTCACAGGTAAAGAAAACCAAATCAATCAGCAACGGCACGCCTATCAAGAGGTAGACCACGTTAATCCGTTTTCTGCTGTTACGAAATATAGTGCTTATGTCGCGACACCGGAACAGCTCCCCTTTTATCTCCGTCAAGCCTTCCGTGCTGCAACAACAGGGACCCCAGGACCCGCGCATCTCGACTTTGAAGGCATCGCGGGGTCGTCGGTTATCGATCGGGAAGGCGAACTTGAGGTAATCGTTGAAGAGGCGTTTACCCAACTCCCACCCTTCCGACCGGAAGCAGAAGCAGAAAAGGTAACGGAGGCTCTCAAACGCCTCTCCAACGCGAAACAACCCATTATTGTAGCAGGTGGCGGCGTAACGGCTTCAGACGCACGCGCAGAACTCGTGGGACTGGCAGAAAAACTCTCAATTCCGGTGGCGACCTCTCTAAACGCCAAGGCGATGTTCCCCAGCGATCATCCGCTGGCAGTCGGGACTCCGGGTTCATACTCGCGGGCGTGCGCCAATCAAGCGGTATGCGAAGCAGACCTTGTCTTCTTTATCGGCAGCCATACCGGTGGGCAGGTAACTAACGGATACAAAATCCCGCCACAAGGCACCCCGATTATACAGCTCGATATTAATCCAGATGAACTCGGACGGAATTATCCCATTCAGTTGGGGATGCAAGGAGACGTGCGGAATACGTTAAGACGGATGCTTGAAGCGGCAGAAACAACCACACCCCGCACCGAATGGGTCAACCGCGTGCAAGAATTGGTGAAAAACTGGAGAGAAAGCGTCAGCGAAAAAGTTAATTCGGAGCGACTCCCGATGCTACCGGAGCGTCTCTGTCGTGAACTGACAGACTATCTCCCGTCAGATGCGATCCTTGTGTCCGACACAGGGCATTCAGGCATCTGGACCGGCACGATGATCGACTTCAAACACCCCGATCAGAGCTTCATACGGTGTTCAGGTTCGTTGGGATGGGGTGTCCCCGCGGCGATGGGTGCGAAGTGCGCGCAACCCGATAGACCCGTGCTCTGTTTCACAGGAGACGGCGGCATCTGGTACCACATGACCGAATTGGACACAGCAATGAAATGTGGAATTAATGCCGTTATCGTTGTGAATAATAACCACTCGCTGAACCAAGAACAAGGCGGTGTTGAGTCGGTTTACGGCGGACGGACAGAGGGTTCCGATGAACTCTGGCTGTTCCCGGATGCGGACTTCGCGAAGATGGCAGAATCAATGGGGTGTTTCGGGATCACGGTCAATAAACCGAGTGAACTCTCAAGTGCTCTGGATCAGGCGTTTGCTTCAGGTCAGCCAGCAGTCGTAGATGTGAAAACGCATGTGGAAGGGATTGCACCACGGACGTGGATACCTTCCTAAAAATCGTGCAGTAGTGCAAGGGGTTTTGTAACTCGCACTACTGCATTTTACGGGCAGGTATCTTTTTTTAACATTCTTCGCGCATGTGCTTCCCGTGTATATACTCTACCGCCAACCAAATTCTTATCTTTAAAATCGTCAAATAAATCTCTGTCGCCCTCTCGGTAAGATATTAGCACCTTTACCCTTGCTATTATAGCCAATGCAATAATATGTTCGTCGTTTGATGCTGTTTTACCTTTGAGTTCATCTGCTTTCTCTTGTACACCTTCAGACACTAATTTAAGTTGACCTGCCCGCCTCATCTGGTCTCTCAGATGGCTCATCCCGCCTTTTTCCCATTCATCTTCAAATTTTTCAGTGTTAGCGTAGACAATCTTGCCGTTTCTGTTATCCAACCATTTCCACACAGGTGCCATATCTTCATCAGCAGGATTTTTGAATTTACCAAACGTATTCGTATCTAAAATCACACACATCACTTAATCTTCAAACCCCATAAGTCGTTTGGATTCTTTTAGAAAAAAATCCCTATAATGTGATGGTACACCTGTCATGTTAGCCATTTTGTCAAAACTAATATTATGTACCTTGACAACATTTCCTTTCGGTTCAAAATAGATTAGAGACACATCTTCGGGTTTGATATTCCCCCTCCTGATCTCAATACGTGCCCGGTCAAGCATATAATCGCTATGCGTCTCAACGATGAATGACTGATCACCCTTATTAGCCAATTTCACCAACAAAGAAGAGAATTCTGCCTGTGCTCTTGGATGCAAGTGGATTTCAGGTTGCTGTAATAAAGAAAAAAATGACTGCATTGGATCACGCCGAACATTCTTAGAAATACTCGGATTTAAAATCTGCACTAAAATTGGTAGAATCTGACTGACACCGTAACCCACATCAGTGATATTTGCTTTAGGACCGCGCACCTTAACCTGTAGTTGGAATGGCGCACCTAAGGAGCGTCCAAAGTTTTTCACATCTATGTTCTCAAATAGCCCAGAATTCCTACCAAACTTGACTAATTGTGTTTTCAATGCCTCCCAATTCTTTTTCTCAGTCGCTTCAATCCGCATTAAATACATAGGAACATCGCTGCCTTCTGGATCATCAAACTCCCTTGTCGGATCATAGGTTCGTTTAGGACGTGAACGAACCGGCGATGTACTAAATACAGACATATCTCGAAAGATATCCCCCGGGCTGCACGCCAATTTTTCAATTTTTTTATTAAAATATTTTTTGAAAACTATTTCACCTTCAGATTCTTGTGTGAAAGGAGGGAAAAACAAAAAAACAGAATATTCGTTCAATCTATCAGTATCACACGCTATTCTATATCGATTTCGTTCTTTATCAAAGGAATCTAAACGTAACTCCCTACCCATTTCGTCCGCAGATTGAACAATAATTTCACCATCAGCGAGTTTCATTGTTATAGAATTAACGACTGGTTCTACGCTTGATTTTTTCTCAACGAATTCAATTGTCTCTTCAATATTTTCATTATTATATTCAGCAGTAAATCCAAGCTTAAAGTTTTTTTCTTTTTTTTTATTATTTCTGATAATATCCTTGAACGTCCCCATGGAATAGGGGTCTGAACTAAAATCTACCCCTTCACCGCGCAAATAATTTGCTAACACTTGGAAACATGCCAATGCGGTGGTTTTACCAGTACTATTTTCGCCAACTAAAAAAGTCAGAGGACGAATTTCAAGCGTCTGACGGTCACTGAAACAGCGGACCTCTTCCATTGTGAATTGTGTAATACTCATTCTGTCATCTCCACGACCTCATTGTGTTGTCAACATTTTATTAGATTAGGCTTTGGAATATATCAATTTGCAGTATTTTCAATACATTCTATCTATTAACCCAAGTTGCTACTAACAAGTTTTGAAGGTTCAAGGAGATTTTTCACGCACTTTCCTCACCCCAGAGGGGTAACATGTCTATAGAAAATGGGTCTACAACTTCTTGCACTCCAGCGGAGTGCTATGTGCACAAACAGGTGGCAACTTGCGTTATCTATTATAGTAGCACATCCAATAAGAATCCGTCAAAAGAATTCACTGAGATACACGCCAGTAAATCTAAAACTTGATTGTCGTCCTGTTTCTGTTGGACAAATTATATACTGTGTTTTTGTGAGGCGAATTAATCAGGACTTACGCAAAATTATGGAATCTTGCCTACTACCACACAGTAGTGCGGTTTCTAACCCCGCCTACCAATAAAGTCGTAGGCAATACGTTTCTACATTGTTCCCAAATATCGCTGTAAAACGGGAAGGACATCTGTTTCTGTCCGACTCCGTTGTTGACGGAAACAGTCGGCTAAATCTCTACAGAAAGCAAATAGATTCTTCAGATCATCGGTGTGCATCTGGTCAAACAGAAGTTTGTATCTGGCGATGGTGATGTGGGGTGGGTTTGCGGTGTCTACGATTTGTTGACTATTAATTCGTCCCTGAATCAGCAAATCTTCGGTGCACCATCCCAAGTGGACAAGCGTCCAATCCGTCATATACTGGGTAATCGCTTCAACGATCAATCCATGATTGTTCGATACATTCCCGCCAATCCAGCAATGGAAAAGCTCATGCACAAAAAAATGGTACGCGAGATTCCGTTCTTGCTCGGTGTGCCCATAGTTCTTCGGAAATTCACAGATAAATTTGACTTCTACGGTAGACTCCTGAGCAGAGTGAACCTGTTTGCTTATCTCGGCGCGCGCACCTAAGTTATTAGGTTCACAGATTCGGTCTTCGACTTCAATCACAGTATCCAAGCCCGGTCCCATGAGGCTTTCAAATTCCTGATACGCCTGTTCTAAAAGTTCAAGCACCGTTTTAGGTGTCCATGGACGCGCCGTTTCCGTTTTATAGGTGAAATGCTTTGAGGACGCGCTTGCAACCCATTTTGTCATGATCATCAGCAAATTCTCGTCAGTTTTAGCCTCGCTTGAAATCGACGCGCCGCAGCGCAATATCTACGAGCAATAGAAATAGGGCAGTAATCAGGAACGGTCGCCATAGATGGATACGAAGTGCAACCTGCTCTTCAGGCGGACGGAACGCATCCTCGGCTGAAGCATCGAATTTTCCACCCGACACCGCAGCGAGTTGTGTAAGAAGCGCGTCATCGGCGTTGTGAACGAGATATTCCTGTGGATAAGAGACGACAGTGCCGGTCACTTGAGTATTGACGACCTCGCCTGCCTGTTTCTGCATGACATTCAGGAAATAGGGTCCAACATCTTGCGTCGGAAAATCGAGTTCATATCGCCCAGGGGCGGTCTGTGTGACAGCGAGTTGCTTCTTCTTAAGATCGGGCGAAATGAGGGAAACATCGTTTTCGAGTTGATTCAGGAAATCCCCCGCGTCGTCAAGCGCATCAATAGCGAGATGCGCGATTCCCTTCTCCTTCTTGATTTCCGCCTGAAAGTTGCTGAGTGTCGCCTTCCGCATTGTATCGCGCACCAATTGCGTCCAGAACTTGCCATAACCGCCCCAATCCAACCAATCCGAAGCCCAGCGCGCTTTGGCATCAGAGGTAAACGCGACAGATTTTCCCAAGCCGTACTGCCAACTTGCCAGTAATGGATCACCGCGGTCAGAGACAAGGAAGACTTCAGCCGTCGGACGTGGTTGTGTAGCAACGTAACCGAGCAGGAAGGGTGCGAGTTCAAGATCTATCCCGCTCAAAACCTGAGTGGGCTTGATACGCTGCGGTATGAAAGGCTCGTCAATGATTGCAGATTTGGAAGCCGTAACAGTCTCCTTCGCGAAAATCTGAGGGATGCTATACGGGTCCTGCGTGAAGTAATCGCGTCCACCACCCCAGTTGGCGAGGTTCCCGAGGAGATTCATGTCAGCCCCACTCCCGATACCGACCGTTGAGATCGTGATACGTTCGTTCCGCATAGAACTGGCGATGCCATACCAGTCCCCATCTTGCGACTGTCCATCACTGAGGACGATGACGTGCTTGAGTTTCGCTGTCGTCTCTGTCAAGGCGAAATATGCCTGCTCAAGTGCTGGATAGAGATTCGTGCCACCACTCGCGGTGATTGAACCGATCTGATCGGAGAGGTACAATTTGTCCGAAGCATCATGCATCTCCGCAATCCAGAACGGGGAACCATCAAAAGCGACAACCCCTATTTTATCGCGTTTCCCAAGCAGTTCAACGGTGGCACGCGCTGCCGCTTTCGCTAACTCAATCTTAATGCCACCCATACTCCCAGACTTGTCAATAACCAAGACCATTGCCAAAGAAGGTGTTTCTTTTTTCTTCTCTGTATCCGTGTGGACAGGCAAAATCGTTTCAATTGGCGTTTTGTAATAGCCCCCGAGTCCGAAGCTGTTTTCGCTACCGAGCATCATGAAACCGCCGCCGAGGTCTTGTACGTAGGTGCGGATAAGTTCCATCTGATTTTGGGTGAGTCGGTTGGCGGGCACATTGCTGAAAATAACGAGTTCATAGTTTTGCAAGTCCGCGAGTTCATTGGGTACACCCAATCCGTTACGGACATCAACGCGAATTTTGGCATCCTCAAGCGCACGCGTCAGATAGCGCGCTTGCGACTCGTTTTCATCAATGAGCAGCACTTTCGGCTTGCCGGAAACCGAAACGATACCGAGTGCCCGGTTGTTGTCATAACGCGTGTCTTTCGTCGCTCGGCAGAGCGCATCGTAAGTAAGCGTGCCACTGTCCATAGCTGTCTGGGTAAACACTACCCGATTCTCACCCTCTTCAAGCCGAGCCTCCTGTTTAGCGACCTCGAATTTGTTCTTGAAGAGGCGGATCTCTGCCACATCTTCATGGTTGCTGTGGATGAGTACCTCAACATTAAACGGCGCACCCTGTTTGACCTGTGCGGGCATATCAAGCCTCTGAACCATGACCTCCGGTTCATCGCTCGGATATAGCGGCACCGTGTCGATTTGTATGCCGAAGTCCTTCCCACGAAGTGCAGTGTGAACAGCGTCTCCCTGTGTCTCAACACCATCTGTAATCAGGACAATGCGTTTATTCGCATTTGCGGGGAAAGTTCCCCATGCGGTTTCAATTGCCTGTGCGATGTTCGTTGTGTCACCAGCGTCCTCATCTGTCTCCAGCCATGCCTGCTTGACTTCAGTGAGTTCCAATTCAGCGTCAGGCTCATCTCCATTTTTAAGTAACGCTCGGACGACCTCTGCCCTGTCCGTAAACGCGATGAGACCACTTTGTTGGTTCCCGTCTCGTGATTTCAGTGCCTCGTTGACATAATCCGTTGCTTTCGTCAATCCATCGTCCGAGATACTATCCGAAATATCTGCCAAAAACATAACTGCCAATTTGTCATCTGTTTTCAGGTACTGGACATCAGCAACACCCAGAATCAGCAGGACGACAATGATAATCCGAACGACCAAACTAATGACCCGCTGCCTTCGTGACAAATCCACGAGGCTCCGCCGGTAACCGTAGTAAAGAGCCGGTAAGAAAAGTAGAAGTAGCAGTAAAAGGGGGCGTGTAATTTCCATATTTTTATTTCCGTAGGGTCATAAACTTCTTCTATGAGAACTTACGCAACATCCTTCGCTGGCGAGATTTCAAACCTCGCCAGCGGTGTGTATTGAAGTATTCAGTTAGTGGTGCTGTTTAGTGGCATTTCGCCATTAAATCCCTCTTTTCGTATTCGTAAATCGAAGTATAAAAGGGTAATGCCGATAACCCAAATCGGAAAAATAAGCATTCTAACGACGAAACCCGTCCACACCATAATCGTGTAGAAAAGTGGGTCAACATCAATTGGTGTGTATATTACCAACCATTTGATAATGTCCATAGGACTTGCTGCCCCCACCAATCTTGTTAAGGTAAGGATGAATCCAACCGTGATTTCTACGATACGCTGGATAGCATAGCTTAACAGAGAAAAGGAGATTAGCATTCCCCACGCTCGCCACCATCTACCGCGAGTTAGTTCGCTGCTCCTTTCAAAAGCACGCCGGATGGAAACCCTTTCAAGCAGGACAGCTGTGGTGGTGAACAGCCATCTGACAGCAAAATAAACTGAGAAAGGCGCGAGCACTACCGGAATGAACCGGACCCACATCAATCCACGCCTTACGAAGAACAGATACACCGAACTGATGATTCCTCCCAAACGAATGGGAAGGCGAATTGAGAAAGGAGCAAATAATAAAACGGAAACGAACATGAACAGCGTCATTTCAAGGTCAATTACAAAAATTATAAGATAACCAAAACCCATACGCGGTATGTCGAAAATGAAGCCCCATGGGAGCTGACATGCTAACAGGTGCCAGAATCGGTGTCCGGTTTGCTTCAACGCGTCACGACTTGTAATATGCCCACCTAAATAGACTGTAGCCGTAACGAGGATTATCCCGCCCATGCTTACAAGTGTAAAAGGCATACTGACAAGGTTCGTTAGGAAGTCTTTTAGAAAAAAATTAGGGAGGAAACGCCCTAACAAATATGCCACAGAACTCCCGAAAAAATCAACGGAAATAATCAGCAGAAATAGTAGAAAATGTTCCCGATAGAGATTGAGAGTTGTGTCCAGAATCTCGGCAAATCTCATCGGTTGGAGTCTCGATGTATTGCTGTTATTCACTTATATATCCGTTCATCAAGCATCGTAGGGGTTGGGAATGTAATACAAGGAATGGATTCAGTCTATTCCCAGACTGAATCCCCCAATCCGTGTGGACGAGGTGACCTCGCCCCTACTACCTTAATCGATTCGCCTCCGTTGATATAGAAACCACTCGACGACACTCAATCCGACAGCGAGGAATACCAAATAAACCCACGGTGGGTAGTGCAAAAGCGCAGCACCGCTCGGTAACACCGATTCTTCAAGCAGGTCCTCAATTGCTGCGTCTGTCCCGATGTGTGACTCCGTTTCATCAGCGAGATTGACAGCCCACAAAATTCCGTCGCTCTCTTCCTCTGCAGAAGCGGCTGCTTCCAATGGTGAATCCTCCTCTCTTGTAGGTGTGGTTGCCTCCGGTAGCGATCCATTCGCAAGTTTCAGCTTATAAAAACCGGCACGCTGCGTTTGATCAAAAAGCACCTCGTTCTGCTCAATAGGCATCTCCCACCTCTCATCTCCAGGTCCCGTGATTGTTACACTTCTCGGCACGTCCTGCGGTGCATCCGCTTCCGATAGCGGCTCAATCCGCTGCTGTAGGACCTCCCCTGTTTGGAGATAGTATTCTTGGATCCCCGTACGCTGTTGAAACCACTGAATCGTGTTGGCAATAATCACAGGAAAGGCGATGCGAAGCGGCAGATCGGATTGCAGAATATCAATGGCTGCGAAGACAATTTTTCGGTTCGGTGCAACGTCAACAAACAAGACTGGTGACTCGAATGAACGGGCAAGCACCTGTGCTGTCGCCGGTGGCGTAATCTGATACGCCTCACCTATCTGAACGTTCTCCAAATGAACATGCCGCAGAATTGGGTGTGTCCGCTCCCAATCCGTGATAATTGGTGTCTCCAGTGACGCACCGATGTCCCACTTCAGTTCCGTGCCGGAAGTCTCTAACGATGAAGATGCAACGGGTGGATAGATAAACATGTAATTCCCATCGCCAAGGGTCGGCGGACTGTATCGGTCAAATATGACAACCTGATAGGCACGCTTGCCTTCCGAGTTATGGCTTTCAAGGGGGGCAGTGGATTCATACGCCGCTGGTGTGACGACGCTGAGATCGAGTTGCTCATCAACAGCAAGTGCTTTTTCAAGAAATGGATTCTCCTCTGTTACAAGTAAAACGGAGACACGCTCACGCTTCGGGAGTGCTGCATAAGCAACATTGTCTGTGGAGAGTGCGTCTTCAATATCCAAAACCGCTTTGAGTTTCCCACCTTCAAATGTAAAATTGCTAAAAATCTCGGATTTGCTTTCGCCCGGTGCAAGCGTGTAGGGACGCACGTCAAAGAGGTCCTCCTTGAAATAGAGTTCAACGTTGAACTGTCGTTCTTCCTCTGAGGCATTCACGACGCGCAAAAGCGTTTCGTAATCAAAAGGGTTAACAAGACTCTTTCGGACGCGGAACTGCGTGATACCGACATTATTTTCCGCTTCTCCTATCCTGACCAGACGGTGTTTGATTTCTGAGTCTGATTCTTCGGTGTCCTCGTCCTGTTCTACTTTACTATTGAGTTTAGCACGCAGCGATTCGGAAACAGACTGGAAATCGCTAAGGATAACAATTTCCGGATTGGGCTTCGTTTGGGCAATCGCGGATGCTAAATCAAATGCTGGTTCAAGGTTCGTGCTGATGTCGGTTGATTGGATTGCGTCAATCGCCTCTCGCAGCGATCTCTGGTGATTGGTAAATGGACTGTGAATTACAGGTTGCCTATCGGAACTAATCACAGTCATTTCGTCCATAAAACGGAGTCCATCTACTGTTTGCAGTGCGCTCTGCTTAGCAGATTCCAGCCGCGTGTGTCCCTCGGAATCCTCAACGGCGTTCATGCTCGCTGATCGGTCGATAATCAATACGAGCTGCCGAGCCGACTTCGTTAGAAACGCGAACTGTGGTCGTGCCACGGCAAGCACCAAAAGTGCCAGAAATAGAAGCTGCAGCAGGAGCGATAGGAGATGCTTCAGTCTCTGAAACAGTGAGGTCGTTTGTCTCTCTCTGAAAAGTTCTTCCCAGAACATCAGTGTGGAAACAGGTTCGCGTCGCCGCCGCAATCTGAGGATGTACAGCGCGACAATCGGAACAGCCAGCCCAAATAGAAAAAGTGAGATCGGGGATAAGAAATTCATTTTTTTATTTGCCGTCGGCTATCAGCCATCAGTAGTCAGCCATCGGTTAAGAGAGTCGTCAGTTGTCAGTACGGTTTTCTGCGAAAACCTTTCAGTTTTCAGTTAAAGAATCACTTGTGGCAGTCTGTTTTATCGTATCGACCACGAGTCTTAACTGGTAACTGACTACTGACAACTACTAAGAAACAAAGCCTCCCATCCTGAAAATGCGTAGGATGAGCTCCTCAAAGGGTGATTCTGTCGTCGTCCGTACAAGGCTGATTTCGCGTTGTGTGCAGTATAAATCCAGATCGTCGCAATATTTTTGGAAAAGTGCCTGATACCGTTTGATATGATTTTCGTTGATAGTGACTTGACGGAGCCGATCCGTTTCAACGTCAATGAGATGATAGTCACCGAGTAGGTCGGGGGTGACCTCTTTCTGATCAATGACCTGGATTACGAAGAGTTCATGCTTCTGAAACTTCAACACATTCAGCCCATTTGCAAACCCACTCGGATCAAAGAGGTCAGAAATTAGAACGACGAGCCCACGGCGTTTGGTCGTATGAATAAAGTTGTGGAAGGCGTTCTCTAAATCCGTTTCGCCCGTGCCATTAATCTGCTCAAGAAAGTCAAGCACGGTGAAGATTTTACCCTTGCCCCGCTCTGTTGGAAGTCGATTCACACGCGTGTTGTTGAAGGCGGTAATGCTAATCCGGTCAAGGTTGGATAAACCGATATAGGCAAGCGCAGCAGCGACGCGTTTCGCGTAGGTTAACTTCGGCAATTCGCCGTATGTCATTGACTGGCTCGCATCAACGAGAAAATAGATGTGCAGATCCTCCCGCTCCTCATAGAGTTTCAGCAGGAGTTCATCCAAACGTGCGAAAGCGTTCCAATCAATGTAGCGAAAATCGTCGCCTGCGGTATAGTTGCGATAATCAGCAAATTCAACGCTGACCCCTCGGCGTGTACTCCGCCGCTCCGCTTTGATGCGTCCGGCAAAAATCTTTTTGGAGACGATGTAGAGGTATTCAAGTTTTTTGAGGAATTCGCTGTCGAAGGCAGCCTGTGTATCGTTCATCATTCAATCACTTCCAGCAAATGCTGAATGATGCCATCGGGATCAATCCCTTCCGCTTCGCCTTCAAAGCTAAGGATGAGACGATGCCGCAGGCTTGGCAAAGCAACAGCTTGAATGTCTTCACGGGCAACATTGTACCTGCCATCGAGAATCGCCCGGACCTTTCCACCGAGAATTAACGCCTGTGCCCCACGCGGACTCGAACCGTAGCGGACATACTTTTTAGTGAGTTCTGGAGCATCTTCTGCTTCGGGGTGTGTACCCAATACCAACTGCAAGGCGTACCTACGCACGTCCTCAGCGACGAGAATATCCCGGACACTCTGTTCCAACATATTGATCTGCGCACCATCACAGACTTTATCAACAGTTGGCATCTCACGTCTCGTCGTGCGCTCCATAACAAGGTCGAGTTCATCAAGGCTTGGATATTCAACCTTGAGTTTGAAAAAGAACCGGTCAAGTTGCGCTTCGGGCAACGGATAGGTACCTTCCATCTCCAAAGGGTTTTGTGTCGCCATCACAAAGAAAGGTAGATCCAATTCCCGCTGTTGTCCTGCAACGGTCACAGATTTCTCCTGCATCGCCTCTAACAAAGCGGATTGTGTCTTAGGGGTCGCACGGTTGATTTCGTCGGCGAGAATAAGATTGGCAAATACAGGACCGGGTTGAAATTCAAAGAATTTGCGTCCGTCTTCATCTTCAGCGACCACAGTGGTACCGATGATGTCGGCTGGCATCAGATCCGGCGTGAACTGAATTCGGGAAAATTTGAGGTCCAACACCTCGTGCAGCGTTCGGATCAGCAGCGTTTTTCCCAATCCAGGGACACCTTCCAACAACGCGTGCCCTCCCGTCATGAGGCAGATCAGAACGCCCTCAATGATCTCCTTTTGCCCGACGATTCGTTTGGAAACCTCTTGCTGTATTTTCAGAAAAGTCTCACGGAATTCTTCATATTTTTCTTCAGCGTGTTCGGACATGTTTCTCCTATAGTAACCCAAGTTGCTACTAACAAGTTTCGCACATTTCAGGAAGGATTTTCGTCTTTTTCCTCACCCCGTATGAAGTTTAATAAAATATTTGGGTAATTCTATAAAGCACAGTTTTCAATCAAGAAGACTCCATAATCCTGTAAATCCTGCTTCAGACAATGAACACCTACATTACCCAATTAAATTCTTAATCTTCATTAGGGGTGATATTGCTTCGCAGTGAGAATAGAAACAGAAAACGTTACCGCCACAGAGATTAACTGACAACTGAAAACTGACAACTGAAAACTATTTACGACTCGGCTTAATGGATTCAAAGTAGCGTTTCACGTAAAACTTATAACCCAACGGAATCTGTTCTTGGGTGAGGACATCCTCGGAAAGCTTCTGATACTTCGTGTACGCATCTTTATAACTCACAGCGGATTGCTGACCTTCTGCAGATGCCTTAGAGGTTTGGATGGTCGAGGCACCTTCTCCTTGGACACCCGTAATCTGTTCAAGATTCAAGACAGAATCAAGAGATGTCACTTGACCGAGTTGACTCGCCGATGTTTTGCTACCCGCTCCATTGCTCGGACTGACGCTGAGTGCCTTTGCCAACCCCGTAGCCTTATTAATTCCCGCGGCACTACAAGCCCCGGCGATACCTGCTTTACAAGCCTCACATTCGGAAAGTAACTCCGCTAACCGAACGTTTCGGTTCTTAAGAAGTCCGAGATCCCGGATCTTTTTGCTTGAAGCGCGGAGCCGAACTCTTGCACCTTCGATATCGTCACCATCCAAACCTTCGCCTGCGCCTGACAGTTCAGATCCCAGTCCGTCAAGTTCTGTGCCTTGCAGGCTCTTACCGCCGCGTTTGAGTGCATCAGAAAGGTTTTGACGTTTCTCCTTATCGGACTTCGGCAAATCTTTGGTTACGTCGTCAAGTTTCGTCGCCGCTTGTTGGTAATCGCCACGTTTCAACTGGTGTCCGAATTCGCCGAGGTAGGGATTACCGATGAACTGTTGCCCTAACCCCTTCATGAGTTCTTGCTGCTGTGCCATTTTGAGGGGGTCAATCTTTGTCTTCAAGAGCGCGCTCAACTCAGTCATTCTGGCAAGTGCCTCTTTCGGGGCGATCTGCGGTTTCTTCAATTCCAGTGCTCTTTTCTCAATCTCTTCCAAGAGCTCCTCAAGTTCTGTATCCTCGTCCCGTTCCGCCTCCTTCTTCGCTTCCTCAATCCGTTTCAACAGCGTGTCCGCCTCGGCTGCGATTTGCGGCGAGAAGTCAATCTCCGTTGAAGTCGCTGAGGGTGCGAAAAACTCAACAAACGAAAAGGCAACGAGGAAAGCAGCGATGAGCACAATGAACTTCGTCTCGCGCGGGACAACGTAGCGGGCGACCTGCTTCACGGGTACTGCTTTTAACCTGTTAGAGGTATCCTGAAGTTGCAGAGCCGTCAAGGGTTCATTAATCCGTTGCTGAATTTGCTCCAAGCCACTCACGACGCGGTCCTTGAGCGAAGCATCTGTATCAATTCTCCGCGCCGTCTCGTAGAGACTCACAGGTCGAATGAGGCGAACCGCAAAGGCACCCACAGCAATACCGAGTGCCACCCAAAGAAAAACAAGGGGTGGGATGTTAAAGGATGTGACGCTGTCAACAATAACTAACGGAACACACGCCAAAAATCCGTAGAAGAGGAACGTCGCGAAGGTTTGAAAATACCGTTGAATGTTCAAACGGTGGCGGACATGCCGAATTTTTTCGAGAATTAATTTTTCGTCCATGAGGCTTCTCCTTTTCTAATTCTTGTATGTCTGTTCTTTGAGCGCAGTTGTAAACCGCATCTATAACTTAAATCCCTACAGAAGTTTAGTCTCCTTAGCAGCGTAGGTTGGGTTGAACGGATTCCATCAAATCTCCGAAAAGTTAAAGAGAATGAAGTCCATCAATACACACTATATCAAACAGAAACCGAGTGAAACCCAAAGTCTTTGTTGCAAAATTTCCCAGATTCTGGCGGTATGAAGTTGGGTTTCGCTGCGTTGTTGAATGGATATGACCACATATCAAACTTCACGCGTATTTGTAACACCACATCCTGCTTTTCAGTTCCGCTCAACCCAACCTACAAGACTCCTACAGACGCGCAATGAATTGCGCTACTACAAACCCAGAATTATTTGCTATTCCCAGTTAATTCTCCTCCGACCTGCTGAGTTTCAAATCCGCAAAGGGTTCTCCATCCATATTGGTAAGCCGTAGATAGAATCCCAAAGCGTATGTATTCTCACTACACACTTTGACGAGGATACTGTTTTCACCTGCCTTGAGCGTTATCGGGATGGTATCCTGATCCATCGCGAGGGTATGAGCGTCGCTATGGGTGAAAACCTCTTCGCCGTTTAACCAAAGTTTCGCCTGAATACCACTGCCGAAACGGAGTTGGGCTTCTCGTTCGTCGGGTGAGTTTACGGTCGTCCAAGCGTAGGCGGTACTCCAATTGACGTTTTTGTCAAAGATTTGTCGCAAATCAATGAATCCATCGAAAGTATCATCTGCCTGCTCCTTCCAACTCACCTGCTCATCTACGCCATCATATTCCGCAGTTGTGTCAAACTGCGTCTCGGTCTCCGGGATGTAAACCTTATTATAACCGATTCCGTCTGCATTGTCAAACGTACCAATGATCCACCATGTATCCTCAGCGATGAAGGCAGTTTTATCCATATACGTTTTCGCCTTTTCAGGGAGATCGCGTTCGTGATAGAACTGTGCCAGTGTCACATCGGCATGTAGTTGAGTCGTCGGATTACTGGAAGGAAGATTTACCAAATCCTTCACCATTTCAACGTAACGCTCTTCGTCCTTGGTGTTCTTGCCTGCTTGAGCAACGCGTGACCAAAACTGCCTCCCCGTATCTGAGTATCTCTGGCTCATACTGTTCATACCGCGCTTGAATTGCTCCAGTGCTTCCTCATACCGGTCATTAGTAACATAAGCATCTGCCAACGTTAAGGCGAAACTCCAATCACTCCGCATCTGTGAGGCGCGCTCAGCGATTTCCAACGCCACCTCCGGCATGATGCCCTTTTTCAGCAGCTGATCAGCGAGATGACGATAGTCCCACTCGCGTTGCGTCCGATTCACCTCTTTCTGTCGAATCGCCAGCCATTCGGTGTATACAGCGTCCGCTTTCTCGGTATCCTCTGCTTCTTTGTAGGCATCCCCCAACAGTTCAAGTAGCATAGCATTTGTGCGCCCCTTTTCGTCAAAAACTATCTTCAATTCTTCAAGGACAGCGATGCCCTTCTCTTTTTGCTCCGCGTCAGCGTAAAGCTTCCAGATGCCTCGGAGGGCACTACTATATTCGTGATCCTCAAGCGAGGCATCTAAGGCACGACGGTATACCGCTTCCGCCTCGGATAGCCGATCCGCTTTTACGTGCGTTTGTGCCAACGAACTGTAGGATTGATATGAAGTCGGCTCAAGTTCAATCGCTTTTTCATAAGCAGCACCTGCCTTCGCTAAGCGCGATGCTTCGTCTCCCTGACGCGACTTTTGGGTGAGCTCACCAACCTTTTTGTGCCACTCAGCGTTATCGGGTTGAAGTTCGACAACTTTCTCATATTGCGCAACTGCCTCGTCAACTTTACCGCTCCACTCATAGGTTTGAGCGAGCTCGAAGTGGGCATCTGGATCGTCCGGATTGTTCCCAACCCGCTGCAACTGTTCGGGAATTTTCTTTTCATAAAGGTTGCCTTCCCTATGCACTCGGCGTAAGGATGCTTCCGCCCGATCTCGCTCATAATTGTGTCTGGAGAGGTTTACCATCTGCTGATACGCACTGGCAGCTTCCTCGTACTGTTTCGCACCTAAGTAACTTTTCCCAAGAATCCCGTATAAATTCCCCGTACTCGACGAGAAACCACCGTATCTTGAACTTGCAGCGATCGCATCTTCAACGAATTTGATGGCAGCTTCATACATCTCACCTTCAAGACAGATAGATGCAAGTGCCGCGAGGAACCACATATCTCCACTGCGGTTGTTCGCCGACAGCGCAACTTCTCCTTGATCCATCAATTCTTTCGCCAACTCAGGTTGATCAGTCTTATAGAGAGCGGCGGCAGCATAATAAAAACTGCGGACATTACTGGGCTGCGCTTTACAGAGTGCCTGATAGGCTTCCGCCGTCTTTTCATGGTTGTCGGCATTCCGATAAATCTCAGCGATCATCTCAAGCAGTGCTGGATTATCCGCATCCGCTTCGAGCTTACCTTCAAAGATGCCCCTCAACGCTTCAAGTTTCCGTTGATTTTTATAGGCATTAATCAAGGTTTCGCGTGCCTCATCTCCACCGAACATGACTTTGATACCTGACGGACCGTGGTGGATTGATACACCCATCGAACGGGACTGAGACTGCGTTTCATAGAGTTCTATTGCCAAGTTGTTTTCACCGAGTTGCGCGTAGACTTGCAGCAATTCATTAGCGATACGACTACGTTCCCAACTTTGGGAGGTCATATCCAACGCTTTCTTGTAAGCAGTGACGGCTTTTTCCAATTCGCCAGCGTTACGGTACTCTTGGGCGCGCTCCTGTTGCATCTCAAGCGTCAGCGTGCCTACCTCCTCCGCCTGCTTTAGCATCTCCTCCAACTTACCTTGGCGGCGATAGAGATCCATGAGCTGCCGCTCAATATTCCGTCGCTCCCACTCTTGACCGGTGTGTTGAATGGCATCCGTAAACGCTTTTTCTGCCGCGTCAAGGTCATCTTTACGGAGATAAAGCTGCGCCAACTTGAGAAACGCCTCTCCATCGCCGGTACCGAGTTCAATCGCTTTTTTATACGTGTCAATAGCCGTATCCACCTGATCGTCAGCAGCGTAGAGCTCAGCAAGCCGGACATGGTGAACACTACTTTCAGGATCCGATGCAATGTATTGCTGCGCGAGTTCAAGTGCTTCATCGGTTTTGTCGGCATCTCGGTAGGTATCAACAAGTCCGTCCTGATACTTCGTATTCTCTGGGTCAGCTTCAAGCAAAGCACTCCAGATGTCAACTGCTTTATCGTGCTTATTTTGGCGTGAATAGAGTTTCGCCAGCTGCGCTCGTGACTCAAGGTCCTCAGGCATCACCTTTGCAATCTGCTCATAAATATCAATAGCCTTCCTGACTTCACCGCGCTGGGAATGTTCTTGTGCTAATGTTCGCTGCATTCCGACATTGAACTTCGGTGTTTCTTCAGTCGCTCGGGTTGTCGCTGTTGATCTATCGCGTCGTCGTTTAATCTCCGCCAACTGCCGCTGTGCTTGCTGCCGAGTCCACTGTTGTGTTGAGAAGTCATTGATGAGTTCGGTAAAGATCACTTCAGCATCATCAAACATTTCGTGTTGCATGTATGTGTTCGCTATCTGCTCTTTTTCGTAGAAACCTCTCCCTTGCAACAGCCGGAGGGTTCCCATCTTACGGAACGCATCCTGTGCTTTCTCCTTCTCGTCTTGCCGAGCGTACACTGTGCCGAGTTTTTGGTAACTTTCTGAAAGACCCCATGTATCTCCTGGGTTCATCTTTGTAATTGCAGTCTCAAGCAGTCGGCGTTCACGGTCCCGGTCATTTGCAGTTCGGTAGGCATCCGCGAGACTGTTCAACCATCGGGTATTCACTGATACAGCATCACCATCAAGCAATCGGTCAACGAATGTTTCTGCCCCTTCAATATCGCTTGCAGCAATCTTCATTGAGGCAACGAGATAGAGCAACGCCGGGTCTTCCGGTTTCTCAGCGAGTTTCGCCTCATATTCCGTTACCAACGCCTCTATTCCACCCGATGTTTTATAGAGTTCGGTGAGTTTCGTTACAATTTGAACGTGTGCATAAGAATCTTGTGTAAGTCCCTTATCCAGAGTGTCCAGTTTCTCGCGTAAGAACTGGATCGCTTTCTCAGTTTCACCGGCAGCAGCGTAGGCAGACGCTAAATCGTTATATGTATAGGTCTGATCAGGCTGAACCTCAATAATCTTTTCATAGAGTTCAATCGCTGCTTTGATTCTGTTATTTTCAACACACTGACGCGCAACACTTCGAGCGAAATCGTTGCCGAAATTCCTGCCAACAGACGGTACGATCATCCCTTTTGCAAGCGAAACGAGTTCATCAACCTTGTCTGCCTGAAAGAAGGTTTCCATTACCTCCCAATAGTTGTAACCGATTGCATTCGGGTTGTCTTTGAGAAGGATGATGTATTGGGTAACAGCGTCTTTCGCCTGTCCACTCCGCTGCAGCATTTGGGCGTACCGTTGTCGAGTCATGTTGTCCTTGGGTCGCAGTTCAAGTGCTGCCTCAAACGCTTCCGATGCCTTTTTCAGTTGATTGGTACTTTCGTAGAAGGTCGCCAGTTTGACGCGCGCCTGGAACGAATCCGGGTCATTTTGGACGGCTTCAACCAATTGAGGTTCGCGCTCTCGTATGGCTTTGGAACGTCCGACCATTTGTGATGCTTGTTGAAAATGCCATGAATACAGCCGCTGACCGTACCGGTCGCGTTGGTTGGCAAAACGCAGGGCACGTTCAGCAATACGTGCTGCATCCTTCCCGCGACCTAAATCCTCTAAATGGCGACCTAAATCTATCAGAAAGTTTGGATCGCGTTGTGACATTGCCAGCGTCGATGCTTTCTTGGCGACAGCGACGGCGTACTGTGTAAGCCCACTCTGTTGGAGTTTTTGCGAAAACTGATGCAGTTCCCGAACACCGATCGGCGAATTCAGTACCTTTGTTACCAACTCACGTACGGCGACGGTGTCCCCTGTATGTGCGGCGAGTTGGAGTGTGAGGTTATAATACTGATGACGGTTTCTTGGATCTGCCGCGGCAAGTTCCTCAAGTAAATCTAACACCTCTGTATGCTGTCCCGTCTGAACAAGGACGAAAACAGTGTTGAGTTTGAGCGTAAGATCATCAGGGAGCTCCTTTTGCAACGCCGACAGGACTTCCTCCGCTTTGTCGCGCTGTCCTTCCCACCAATAGCAGTAACTCAACGCTAAACCGGGATAGATGCGTTCTCTGCCTTTCACGCCATCCAATTCAGCCTGTAATTTGGCGTACAAAACGTCCTGTTGATTTGCGATCCACAACTGGCTGAAAACCTGCTGGAGATACTGTAAACGGCTCTGATCGTAGTAAGTTGTGGGCGATGGATAACTTGATTGAAGCGGTGTATAACCACTGTAGGAGTGAGAAGAGCGTCCGATGTTTGAGACGCGCCGTGCACTCGCAGCGTAGGGTTTGGTTCGCTCAAAGAATGTCCAGAGCAGGGCAACCGCTTTGTCTGTCTGCTCCGAGCGAACGTAAGCACTAACGAGACTCTGATAGATACCTCTATACTGGCTCCACTGTTGCTGCATAGGTGAAGGTCGCCCCATCGTCGAAGTTTGGGGACCGGTCGATAGTGCTGGTACTGGAAGTTGCGCGAGAATTTTCTCTGCCGCGTCGGTCCTGTTCATCTGCGCGAGGGCACTCACCAGCATTGAACCGGTGCGGAGGTCGGTTACTTCTGCTGCCTCAAGTTCCGCTGCCAGTTTTTCGGCATCCGCTTTCGATCCGCGACGATAGAAATCACCGGCGTACATCGCGATATACCAGAGTCGTGCCTCGGGTGTCAGTCCAGTTATTTCATCAAGGTATTTCTTTAAAGTCTCGTAATCAACATCCTGCCGCATTGTCCGACTCAATCGCAGGCTTTGATAGAGAGGATCGTTCGGGGATACAGCAAGCAACAACTCGATTGTTTCCTTCGTCTTGTCGGTGTTCTCTGTCAAGATATAGATCTGTACCAGCGTTTCAAGATTCTGGATGTTCTTAGGATTCGCGTCAGCCTCTGCTTCAAATTGTTCAATCAGTTCAGTCAATTTCCGCTGCTGTTGTGCGATTGTTGTTAACTGCACGAGCGCGCCCGCTTGCGCCTCCTCAAAATTTTTCGGTATCCACCGCTGTCCGCCGCTGCGTCCAAAGGACTGTCCTTGAATATCCCAGACGAGTTGCTGCGGGAGTTCAAATTTACGTATGTTGATTCCAGGGGGACCCCAAAATGAACTCGCCGTGGTATTCTGCGGTGTGCTCTTAGAGGGTTCGGGCATATCCAGAATCCGTTGGAAGTGTGGTTGTGCGCGGTCAAATTCGTTCATCTGAACCAACGCTGCACCGAGTTGATACAGCGCAATATGGGTATCTGACCCCGTTATCTTTTCCGCCGCGCGGTCAAGGACAGAAATCGCTTCATCGAGCAATCCGTGACGAATCAGCAAAGTCGCAAGCCGAATCTCCGCCTCAAGCGGTTGATTCTTGGCATGCAGCAATTTTGTCCACGCTTGGATTGCCTCCTGTTCGCGCCCGACATCAAACAACAATTCACCGAGTCGCTGCTGATGGATCGGATCGGGTTGCGCCTTGGCGAGTCGCTGTTGATAGGTGAGTGCCTCTTGAGTATCACCAAGATCAAGACTGACTTTGACGAGTTGTGCCAACAGATCCGAATTTTCACGCTCCTGATCTAATGCCCGCGCCAGTTGGAAACGTGCGCTTGGTAGATCGCCTTCCATCTGATAAAGTTCCGCCAAGGCAACGACAGGACCTACGCCAAACGTGTTCGTCTGCGACATCTGTTTCAACTTTTCTTCCAGCTCACCCCGTCGCCCTAAGTCGTAATATATCTCGGAGAGCGGTTTGACGAATGCGAGCTTATCATTCACACTCTCGCTCAACTCCCAGCACCGCCAGTACTGCTCAATCGCCTGTCGAGGATTCCCCGAAATCTTATAAACTTCTGCCAGTTCAGAACGGAGGTCGGTCGCTTCCGGTCGAAGGCGAATCGCCTGCTTGAGGCTGTCAATAGCGGTTTCATAGTTGCCAAGCTGCTTAGCGATCAACGCGAGCATCTGATGCCCTTCAGGATTGCGGGGACTGTGCGCCACTGCCTGTTTCGCTGCGTCTGTCGCAGTATCAAAATCCATAATCGCCAGATGGGCGCGTGCAATGTTTGCATAGTATTCCCGTGCATTCGCGCTATCAACTTCAATCAAATGTGTGTAGACAGCATCGGCTTCATCGCGCAAACCCTGTCGGGTATAGACCTCCGCAAGCCAACGGTTGATGAGTATATCATCGGGTTGGAGTGCTTTCGTTTTCAAAAGCACCTCAATTGCGTATGTGATATTGCCCAACTTGAGGTACATCTTGGCAAGCTGCTTCTGTTGGGTAAAGGCATCAGCAGGGTCAGTTCCTTGCTTGTTAAGTTCCGCCTCCAATGCCTCAATTTTCCCGACAAGCGTTCCCTGTCGCCGATAGATTTCGATCTGCTGGTCAGCCATCTGTTCAGCGAAAAACTCGTTGGGTGCGAGTTTCTCCGCCTCAGCATATTCTACCAATGCCTCGTCGTAGTTTTTTGCCGCTGTGAGCCGCTGCGCCAATGCTTCACGATAGCGATAGGCATCGGGCATCAACGCGACCGCCTCTCGACTCGCAGCGATGGCTTCGGTGCGAAAATCTTTGGCATCAAGTAACTTCGCCAATCGGTCATAGTTCTCAGCGGTCGCTTTGTCACCGGCAACCAGTTGATTCCACGTCTCCACAGTCTGCTGACGGTTGCCCTGACGGAAGTAGAATTCACCGAAATATTCAATATAGTCAAGATTATTAGATTCAAGGGAAATCGCTTTTTGGTATGCTGCGATGGCATCGTCTATCCAGTCATTTCCAGCATAAATTTCGGCGAGGATAAGGTGTGTTCCTGCGTTATCTGGATCCCGGTCAAGCATCCGCTGATATGTTGCCCTTGCCCTGCCTTCATCCTCTAATTGCAAGTACAACTCGCCGAGTTCGCGATAGATGCCGAAGTCGTCAGGTTGTTGCTCGCTGAGGGATTCATAAGCAGCTGCTGCGTCTTCAAATTTCTCAGCACTACGGAGGGCGGTAATTAAGTTTAATCGGATTCCAGTGTCTGTCGGGGCGAGTTCCGCTGCCTTCTGATATGTAGTGATACCTTCATCTAATTGCTGATTCTCAATGTATGCGGCAGCGAGCAGCCCGATGAGCTCGGGGTCGTTCGGTGTGTCCTCAAGTTTCTTTTGATAGTGTCCAATCAGCCCTTCCCAATTGCCATCAGCGGCGTAAATACCGATAATGCGGTGTTGAAGGTCTTTCCGTAGCCAATTGCCCGGTGCCGTTAAAGCCATCGCAGTATCGTAACTTTGAATGGCATCCTCATAATCGCCTTTTGCCTCGTGAATGTTCCCAATTTCTCTACGACTCAAGCAGATCCGATATGGATCCTCTGTTTTAAGTTGAATAATCGCTTCATGTTGTGCGATTGCCTGATCATAGAGTTCCTGTTCTCGGAAAAGATCCGAGAGTTCAATACGAGAGAAGATGTTCTCCGGATCAAGTTCAGGGATTTTTCCCCACGCTGCAATCGCCTCGTCCACCCGGTCTCGGCTGAAGTAGGCGCGCCCAAGTGCTTTATATACATTCATCAACTCTTCAGGAGATGCCGCCTGTGTTTCTTCCGACAATTCTGCTGCCTTCGTCAACGCACCGATCGCCTCTTCGTGCCGCCGTAATGTTGCGTACATCTGTCCTAATGCAAAATGCGCGTAATAATCGTTCGGCGCAAGCTCAACAGCGCGTTGATACGCTGCGACGGTCTCAAGATCCTTTCCAAGACGTTTGTAGATGTGTCCCAAGATGAGTTGAACGTTTGAATCGTCCGGTTTGGCTTGTGCCTCCGCTTGATAGTCGGTTACCATGGCATCTAAACCCGTACCTTCCAGATAAAACTGGTAGAGCCGATCAAACGTACTCCCTTCTTTCGGATTGCGACTGAGCATCAACTTGTAACGCTCAATAATTTGTTCGTCTTGGGCAAAGGTAATCGAGGAAAGATAAAGGGTGCAGGATATAAGATACAACACACACACGACAATTGAACATTTTTCTCGTCCAAACATAGAAGGGCTCCTTGAGTGAATAGGCAGCTTTGGAAAAGCACTTAGAACTTTTGAGGATTTTAATCGCTTGCCAAAAGCGAATTTAAATATCTGCGATGTTACTTAACAGTGACGCACTTTAGGGGGAAAAAAGATGCAATATTTTTCATTTCATAATGACAGGTTTTCTTACCTTAAACCCTTAGCAAATTACGTGCCAGTGTGAATAATACTGTATTGACGGGATTTTTGCCAAATATCGAAGAAGCACTGCACAAAACGGTACATATTTTATATCCGTCTGCACGAAACAGGGCAGACTTAACAAATCTTCAGCACTGACGTTTCAGAGATTTTTTACTCAGATTCGCTAAAGACTTCCATTCCGGCGGAGCCATCTGCAATCTGTCGAATCTGCTTCTCAAAGCCGGGTGGTGAGAGTGTCCACGTGATCCAGAGCGGTTCATCGCCTGTGTTGACAAACCGGTGTTCAACATTCGGCGGGAGATAAATCACCGTGCCCGGTTTTAGGTCGGCGACTTCATCGCCAACATACGCCTTCCCTTGCCCACCATAGACAAAAATAATCTCTTCCGCTTCACTGTGTGAGTGCATAGGAATCTCGCTATTGGGGTCAACTTCCTCTAACCCCATTGAGAAGTGCTCAGTGCCAACAGTATTCGGCTCGACGAGGGTGTACAAGGTCCGCGGTGCCTCGCCTTCAATTCGCACGACCTCGGCATCTTCTTTGTGATAGATGTGCTTCAATTTTTCCTCCAAGATTATAGTAAAATCCGAAAATATATCATAGTTCGTCAGGGAACAAGGCCCCCACCGCCGCTGGCGAGGATTGTATCCTCGCCAGTAAAGGAGAGGATCTTTGCTTACAAAATGCCAATTTACTTTCAGGATGTAGGTTGGGTTGAGCGGTAAAAACTCATGCCCCTTCTGTTGCTACCGAAACTGCAGTTCGCTAAGACTCGCTTTCTGTAAATAGAGAGAGCGAAACCCAACAAACCCACTGCTTTGAGAAAACATCGTTGGGTTTCTCTGGGACCTTGGGGCGTTCAGGTATCTTCTGGACACCCAAGTTGATTGGCGACCATGGGCGATCTTTCGCAGGCATCCGTTCAACCCAACCTACGTGTCTAAGCCACACCTACATTTATATAACGCTTTAGAAGCAACTTAGGTTTACATTGTCTAAAGCCAACAGCCGTTCATGCAATCGGCTCAGGTTTGTAATCTGAACATCCGGTGTAACTTGGTCGGTCGCATCATTCCCTGAGCGGTTCAGCCAAATTCCTTTGAGGCCGGCACGTTGCGCGCCTAAGATGTCCCGTGTCAAACTATCCCCGATCATCACCGTTTCAGATGGCGAAGCAGCAAGCGCGTCAAGTGCCAGTTTGAAGATTCGGCAATCCGGCTTTCCGACACCTACTTCTCCAGAAATTAGAATTGTGTTGAAGTACTGCGCCAAGTTAGCACCTTGAATTTTTTCACGCTGTAGGTCGGGCGCACCATTGGTGACGAGTGCTAATTGGTAGACCTCGCGAAGATGTGTTAGACTGTCTTCAACATCGGAAAAGAGTGTATGCCGCGCACGCCGTTCCGATAGAAAAGTAGCAGACAATTCTTCAGCAAAGGACAAGTCGCTTACGCCGTGGTCAGCAAGCGCACAGAACCACGCTTCACGTCTATAAGTTGGTGCCCATGCACAAAGCCGTTTTAGATTTGGGTCGCTACCGAGAAAGCGCGCCCACAATCCCTCCCATGAACTGATACCGATAGCACGGCAGTAGGTAATGGTTGTAGATGCACGCCACAACTCGCGGGCATGGTAGCGGACCGATTGATGAAGTGCTTCTGGATCAATGCCGTGTTTCTCGTGTGCACGCTCACACGTCGCCAGAAAGGCTGCGTCCGCAGCGGCACCCTCTACAACAAGCGTATCGTCCAAATCAAAGAGGATACTCTTGATTGCCATAGATGACACCTTTCATAGAGATCATATTTTTAAGCGAACCAGTAGGAATACAAGCTGGCGTTTCTGAGTTGAAATAGGAGCCGTACCTCTTTCCCTTTAAGTGCCTCTAAGGAATGATTAAATTCAATTTCTATATCCAATTGATTCCCGACAATTTGATGAGAGGTATAATTCTCCAAAGGCACGCCCATATCATCGGTGACAGCGACGGTAACGTAGCCTTGACTTGCATCGGTGTTGAGGTATAACTTTCTGCCATCAAGCGTCAACGGTTTCGTTAGCATACATCCCTCGGCTTCACCAGCATCAAGGGAGACGAACCCATCACGGCGCAACGTCGCCAAGCCGAGCATGGTTTTGTGTTTACGTTCTACCTGCTTGAACTTCCTGCCGGTATGCGGTCCATTCACACCACCGTAATAGAAATAGATCTGATCGTTATGTGTGATGAAATTCTGGCTAATCCGCACCATGCCGTCTTCCCAACTCCCCAGTTCTCCGAGCGTCAGGAATGTCTGACGATCCAAAACGCGTTGCCAGTTGATACCATCTCGGCTCATCGCGAGTGAGGTGTCAATCGTGCCATCAACGCCTTCACGATAGACCCAAATCATACCGAGATAGATGCCTTCGTAGATGTTAATCGGCATACCGTAAATCTGGGTGCCTTCTTCATCGACCTCATCGCACTCAAAGACACGTTCCGGTTCACTAAAGTTGATCGCGTCGGGACTTTCGGCGCGAGCCGTTTTGCGACCACCTGCCCCGAACCGTCCAAACACGACGTACTTCTGTATCTTCGGATCCCACACCAAGGATTGGGTTGTGTCGCTACCCATCGGAATGACGGGATTGGTTTCGCAGTCCGTCCAATGAACACCGTCCGGTGAAAACGACATCCACATGCCGTCTCCTTCACCGTGTCCCCAGATCGTGCGCCCTTCGTATTCAACAAAGGTGTCGATTCCGCCGTGCTCCCAATAAAACCCCTTGTAACGACGCGCAGGATCGGTCTCACCTTCATCGTAGATGATAGCTGCACCTTCGCAGTTTGTGCGTCCGATGTCAACCAGATTGTTCTCGGTGCTGCCTTCAAAATCGACCTGATTTAGGATAGGCTTCTCCCAGTGCACCCCATCGGTTGAAGTAGCATAAGCAAGGAGCGTTATATTACCGAGCGCGTCCCGCTGACGGACTTTCACCATTCCATCCGCGTAAGGTCCTGTGAGATACCACATTTTGAAGAGTGAATCCTGCGGGTCATAAAGCACCGTACCGTAGAGGGATGCGACACTCTCCCACGGATTCTCACCGCGTAAAACCGGGTTATCGGGATGTCGTTGCGGTTGGTGTATTCGGCGGTAAAGTCTTTCGATGCGGGTGATGTGCTGCAGGTCAAGGAAAAGATAGCGGTGTTCCATGTGTCGGCTCCTTAGAAATCCCATCCCTTTTGCGCGGGTATACTATCACAGATATGAATGCAAGTCAATCACAACGGGTGTGTTTCACAGAGCCATTCAGTTTTAATAAATTGTCTGGTTTAATGTCTTTTTTAACGATCTGGTGAGGTTAGGAAACTGCACCATAGATGTCAATTGTAGAAAAAATAACCGTCGCACCCCCAGGTCCGGTAGGGGCTTTCACCTAACTGCGCCGAATTTTAGCCATGAACTTTGTACACGCCAGAAACCCTCTTCAGTCCCGTAGGGTTTATTTGCTTGGGTATTTCTGCAACATCTGTGTAGAAAAACGGTCGCGCCCCCGATCAAGCCCCGTAGGGGCGGCATTTGTAGGGACGTTCCTATAAAATACAACGAAATCTCCCTAAGCGGCTAGATGAAAACCAGACTAAAGAATCGAAAACTCAATGCTTCTGTAAATTTGGTCGAATTACTTTACTTTTTTTGGGGATTAAAAGATCCAGTTTTCTTTTTCTATCAAGTCTACTATTTTGAAACACTGAAGATTAAAATGAACGCAAACATCAGGAATTTTCGGTCTATTTTGGCTATGTGTAGGGTTTTCTTCTGTTACGACAACACAATTCTCAATATCGTTCATGAAAAGCGGCGATCAGCGCGCTCGTATCAAGGCTGTAAATTACCTGATCTTGGTTAAGCAACGAATTCATACAAAGATAGCACTCTCGATTTTAGCAAGATGTTTTGTGTCAGAATTAGAAAGAACAGAGGCGAGTTCAGCGCGTGTAATTTTCTGTTCGTAATAAGCCGTAAAAGCAGTTCGTGCGAAATGTTCACCGGAAGTATTGAGAAGCCGATTATGGTAAGGGGCAGCTCCACCCGTTTGTCTTGGAGCGTCCGTATACTTTCCCAATTGACGATTTCTGTACATTTGGTAGTTACGTCGCGAGATTTTTTCGAGTGTTAGTAATCGCCGCATAATAACTTCAGGACTGACATGGAAGAATTTGGAGATTTCAGGTAAATCTTCTTGGAGCGTCTCCAAATTTACGATCTCAAGCAGTTCATTCTCTGGAACTAAAAAATCGGCGGCCACCTGATTGCAAAAAACTTCAATAGGATCCAGATTCAGGGTATTTACTTCTTCAAACCCAGTATTCTGGATGACACTTTCCCCGAGTGCAATGTGGACTAACTCGTGAATGAGTGTGAAAATACGACCGTACGGACTATCTTTGGGGTTCACCACGATTATGGGGAAAGGTCTCTGGGCAATGCAAAATCCACGTACTGTTTTCAGTTCAACAGAAAGATGTGTGTTCACAGATGTTTGACAGACGAGGATGCCTTTTGCTTCAATAATCTGTTTCCAAAATTTCAACGCAGCATATTGGTCATTCGCTCTTTGTAGTTGTACCCTATTGAACTCAAGAAATTCTGTTATTTTTCGCGCTGCTTGCCCCGGATTTTCATACTTGTTAACATTTAGTGTAACCTCCAGAGGCGGTGCCTCTAACAATTCGTACAGTTCAATAAGGGTCTCGCGCCTTTCAAACGCTTCAATGATGTTAGCGTTCAATCTATAGACCTGCTCTTCATCCGTGACAAGTTGTTCGGGCAGTACTCGATAATCTGTGAGTGGCTGAAAATCGGTAGGCGGTTCCGACAGATAGAATAGAGAAATATGGGTTTTATAGAGTTTCGCAATTTTCTTTAGCTGCGCGAAAGTGGGTTGTTCGGTCCCGTTTTCCCATGCTTCAAGGTCTTCGGACTTAATCTTCAATCTTTTTGCCGCGTAATCAATCTCTAATCTAATGCGTCTTTCACGCGCCCACTTGAGAACTTCTGGCGTGATGAGTGCTTTAACGGACTTAGCCATGATCCATATCCCCGCGAACCTACTAACTAGTTCGTCGTAAAATCGTTTATTTTAATGCTTTCAGATTGCACAATGTTAGACTCCGAGAACTTATGGGTGGACAGGTTATAATAGTAAAGTTGTGCTTAACATAAATTACCCAAGAGTAAATTAAAGTATACCACAGAAAAGTTAAATTGTCAAAAAATGGTTTTGTCAGTGTAACACATTCGGTTTTCAGCCGTCAATAATCAGCGGTCAGGGTCGTAATTTATCTAATCAGTGGTTATCTTCTAAAGATGTTCACAAATGTTTACGAGATTGTTAGGTTACAGAACGCGTAACTCTTCAAACAGAGCCAGTTGTTGACGATAATCTGTCGGAAGTACCCGGATTTCTTGGTACCCCTCAAAGAAAATTGTCTGTTCATCTTCACTAAAATGGCGTGAAAGCGTCAGAATATCTGAGATATAATAGCCAAATCCGAATTCGACCACGTCAATTGGGCAGGGCTGTCCATCCGAAACAATGATATTATGGGGTTCCAGATCCGAATGAATCAGCCCAAAAACGTCTCGTCCTTCACCCTGTTCCGCAACAAATCGTGAGAAGCGCGAAGAAAGTGAGGATAGTTTTGCATGCTCCGCTGCTGAAGCGTCCATATCATTTCCAAGTGCCGCTTCAATTTTCGAGGTGACCGAGTCGATGTCGTAACGGGGACGGGTGAACCATTGCGGCAGCTCTAAGGTCTCCGATACATGGTGCATGCGACCCACCATGGTCCCAAGATTCCGAATCAGTTCTGGCGTTTTTTCTGCTGCGGAGAGTGCGCTAAGCGTCTCACCGGAAATCCAATCGTATACAACCGTATAGCGCGACGGTAAGTCATTTGGAGATATACTTTGAATCATTTCGCCATCACGTCCTGGAACAGGAGAGAGGGTCTTGATTTGCCCGTTGTTCCAAAGAGCCTTTAACCAATAAATTTCAGATAGAATTTTATGAACAGAGGTTCCTGCTTGATAGATTCTCAGTGTGAACCGAGCGTCCTCAGCCTCTAAGAAAAACAACATATTCGCAAAATCAAACCCAAGACCACTAATTCGGAATGAAACATTATCTAACGCATACAACACAACAGCCATTTTTGCGTAGTGCCAATCGGTGATAAGGTATTGTAAAATTTTTCTGTTATAAACTATCAAAATGCCGTTGTCACAAGCATATCGTGTCGATTCGGAGATAAAGGTTCGTTGTTCGTCATCAAGTGAATCCAAGAAGGCAAGGATATTGGGATCAATCTGTGGGTGTGGATCAGAAATTGCTTCAAGCCAGTACCGCCTGCATTTCTCATGACAATCAATTCGGTAGACCGGTAGGGACGGATCGCGATACCAACCAGGCGAATTTTCGACAACGTATTCAACTTGGGTCTGACAAAATGGGCATGACATTTTCCTTGTCATGATAGCCTTCCTCCTGCACCATCTTTTTCCAATTTTGCATGTCTACCATTCCATCTGTTCTTGTTAGGGAGACTTACCCGCTGGATTATATAGTAAAATCCGAAAATATGTTTACAGTTCGTCAGGGAACAAACACCCCACCGCCGCTGGCGAGGTTTGTAACCTCGCCCTTGTGTCGGTGTATAAATAATTATGGGTTTTACTATAATAGACCTATATCATCAAATAGAGCAAACTGTTGACGGTAATCTTTGGGTAGTGATCGAATTTCTTGATACCCCTCGAAGAAAATCGGCTGTTCGTCCGTATCAAAACAGCGCGAAACATTCAGAATATCTGAAATGTAATAACCAAACCCTAAGTGGACCATGTCGATTGGACAGGGTTGTGTCTCCGAAATAACGATATTATGGGGTTCAAAATCCAAGTTAATGAGTCCAAAAACGTGTCTACCTTCCCCATGTTCCGCGGCAAACTGCGAGAAGCGCGAAGAAACGGTGGAGAGTTTTTCGAGATCCCTCGATGAATAAAGCTTGTAATCCATCCCAAATGCCTTCTCAACTTTCAGATTGATCCAATCAATGTTGTATCGAGGACGGGTGAACCAATGGGGCAGTTTTAAGGTCTCCGAGAGAGCGTGCATGCGACCCAGCATGGTCCCAAGACTCCGAATCAGTTCTGGCGTTTTTTCATCCTCGGAGAGTAGGTTAAGCGTCTTGCCGGGAATCCAATTGTAGGCAGTAGCATATCGCACCGGTAGGGCGTTTCCGGAGAGACATTGAACCAGTTCTCCGTCACATCCCTGCACCGGAGATAAGGTCTTGACCTTTGCCTCGTTCCACAGTGCTTTTAACCAATAGACTTCAGAGCGGACTTTATCGACAGACGTTCCAAGCTGATGGAGTCTCAGGGTCCACCGTGTCCCCTCACTCTCTATAAAAAACAGTCGGTTCTCAGCATCCAATCCGGTACCGCTAACCTGGAAGGTGGCATTACGCCATCCATAGAGCATAATAGCCACCTCTGCATAGTGATAATCGTTGACAAGTCGTTGCAACTCACTACTGTCATAAATTATCCAACTACCGGTATCACAAACGCGCTGTGTTGATTCAGATATAAACATCCGTTGTTTATCATTTAGTCTATCAAGGATGGACAAAATAGCTGGGTCGATCCGTGGTCGCGGATCAGAAATTGCTGCAAGCCAATACCGTCTGCATTTCTCATGACAATCAATTCGGTAGACCGGTAGGGACGGATCGCGATACCAATCGGGCGAATTTTCGATAGCATATTCGACTTGAGTGCCACAAATTGGGCACGCTATTGTTTCTATCATGGAGGTGTTCCTCCTTCATCGGGGTTGCAAACCCCTTCTACAAAAGATTAAACCCATCTCTGTCCGCCCTCTTCAATGAAATGTAAGGTTCAAACACAACTATCAGCGAAACAACTTTCACTTGGTGGACATGTTATCAAAAATATAAAGCTAAGTCTATGGAAAACAGGGACGTTTTTCCGTGCCGTTTGACAATCCAAAACCTGTCGTGTTATACTTTTGTATGAAGTTTCGATTCCTAAAAGAACTTCTACGGACAGATGCTTTAAAAAAATAAAGGGACATAAAAAATGAAAATTATACAACGCACCTCGCTCATACTATTTTTCGTTTCACTCCAGTTCATTCCAAATCTCTCAGCAGAAGACTATAACAGGTGGCAACTTCCTGAAGGTGTCAAATTTCGACTCGGAAAAGGCAACTTACACGACATCAAATATACACCAGATGGTAACCGCATAGCAGTCGCAACGGATATAGGCATTTGGATATACGACGCGCAGACAGGAAAGGAACTCGCTCTCCTAACAGGACACACGGGTAGGGTTACCTCATTGGGTTTCCCGGCAGATGGACGCTTCCTCGCAAGTGGAAGTTTCGATAAAACAGTCCGGTTGTGGAACATAGACACCGGCAAACAGACTGCCGTTTTTGCTGGACACTTTGGCGGAATTGAAGCCATTGCTGTATCTCCCGATGGAAAAACCCTCGTCAGTGGCGACACATGGAAGAGCACGCTGATCCTCTGGGATACAGAGACCGGTGAACAACTTGAACGCCACACCCTATACACGGACAACTTGATGCGCAGACTCCAAATTTCTCTTGATAAGCATAGAACCCTACCATATCCAAATGCTATTAAAGCACTCGCTTTTTCACCCGATGGGCAAATCTTTGCGAGCGGACATCGGGATGGAATTCTACGACTCTGGGATGCAGAAAACGGACGGAAATTCTCAACCCTGAGAGATCACAAACGGGGAGGCATTGACGGATTGACATTTTCACCTGATGGGAAAACGCTTGCCAGCAGTTCAATAGATAACATCATATTATATACCCTCCAAAAAGGCAAACCACAGGCACCCCTTACGATAAAGCATTCCACGAAACACTTGGTCTTCTCTCCCGATGGCAAAACCCTCATCGGCTTCGATTGGCGGTCTTGGAAAGGAGAAAACGAAAACCTCCACCTATGGGACACAGAAACTGGTGAACGTCTTCAATCCATTTACACAAAGCATACGGATCAACATGAAGCGTTAGCAATCTCTCCTGATGGCAGTATCATCTTGACGGGCAGCTGGGATGGCACAATTCACCAGTGGGAGACAGCAACAGGGACATATCTCTCTACTTTCGCTACAGGGCACGGCAGAGGTGCCGACGTGCTGGCGTTTTCCGAAGATGGACAGACACTTATCAGTCGGCTTGTACGTTGGGGTAGCGAAGATCAACTGCTGTTTTGGGATACAACCACGGGTGTCCAAATCTCAGCACCTAATCTTAAAGAAACGCTCGGAAAACGCTCCCCGAATTTACCCAATCGCGTAATCTCTGCAAAGATTGACGAAGATCGAAAGCACATTCAGGTACAGGATGTTGCAACCGGTCGCGAAATGTATCGAATCACTGAACATACAGGCGATATCTGGACGTTCGCGTTTTCACCCGATAGGAAAATCCTTGCGAGTGGCAGCGACGATATGACCATCCGACTATGGGATGCCATCACCGGTAACGAAATCCTTACGCTCCAAACCTATACAAACACAGTGTTCGCTGTAGTATTCTCCCCCGATGGGAAAATCCTCGCGGGCGGAAGTGTGTATGATCATACGCAAGGTCGTTCTAACGCAATTCGTCTGTGGGAAGTTCCAAGTGGACGGATACTGGCAACTCTCACCGGACACACAAGTACTGTCAGGACATTGCGATTCTCACCTGATGGAAAAACCCTCGCCAGTAGCGGTGGTGATGACAGTATTCTCCTCTGGGACTTGGATAGAATCGTTCAGTCAGAAAAATAAACTTTGCGTTTCAACAATACCCCCATAACGGAACACCGATTCTTAGGAACTTTGGCTAAATCGGGGTTCAGCCAATCGGAAAGTTAGCGAAAACCCTAACAAAACAAGGATACCGCACCCGATAAAAACCGGTTCAAAGGCGAATTCCTCGATTAATGCCCCAATTAAAGGGGAAACGAACAACGGAATCGCCTGAAAAAGGCTCATCACGCCGAGATATTGGGGATGTTTCTCCTGTGGCGCGATTTCAAGGGTATAGTTTGTGACGATGCGCGCTGATACCGGTGTGAATCCCATAAGGGCAAAGATAATCCAGTAAAACTGCGCACCGGAAGGCATTCGACTAATACCAACCGCCAACAGTGGCATACAGGCACTGATTAATATCAGGATACGCAAGACGAATCGGTTCCCTGAACGGTCTGCGATGTTGCCCATGATACCGGCACCGATAGCATTGGACGCATTTTGTGCAATTATCAACGTGACGAAACCAGAAGGAACTAACCCTAATGTCCGCTTTCCAAAAACCGTATAGTGTGGGAAAAGGGGCCAGATTGAGTAAAACAACAGGATAACGATTGCAAATCGCCGAAAATTTCTGTCGTATCGTAACGATAGGAGCGCGTCGCCGAGAAATCTGAAAAAAGGTGCCGTACCCTCTGGCTGTGAAGGGAGTTCTCTAAACCAGAAACTGACTGCTGCTGCGACACCAAAGAAAAAGGCTGTTGCACTAAACAGCATCGCATAACGTGGAGCACTCCCAGAAAGCCAACGCGGTAGGAAGTAAAAAGCAACACCGATCGCAAGTGTACAACCGATGATATTGGAATAGGCGAGTAATCTGCCCCGTTTTTCGGGACTGACAAGTTTCCCCTGTAGCGTTCCGTTAGCCAGATGATTGCAACCAACCGCGAGCCAGTGCAGGGTACACAGCACGAGAAAAACAACGACAATAACATTTGCTGACCAGCGTGTCAGGGTTAACGTCCCAGACAACACGAACCACGGAATCGCAAAACCGAATCCTGTGAGAATGAAGAATCCCTGCTTTTTCGGCATTCGGGCGACACGCTGCGCGACCAAAAACTGGGGCAAGCTCTGCCCGATTCGCAGAATGAGCGGTAATAATCCGCGGATGGTTCCAGACGAGGTATAGACATCAATAAACGCTGGAATGACTACAGACTCGGATTTGAACATCCAACCGAGACGCATCAGAATCTGGTTTAGCGCGAATACAATTAAATTGCGCTTTTCATGCGGATAAGGTTCTTCCGAAAGGTCGTTCGTTTGATCTGGTGCGCTTTTATCCATTGAAATTCCAGTCATTTGTTGACAAATTCACTCGTTTCCTCATTTTCAGTATCGGGGTTATGTCAGCGCGCCTTCTTCAAGCCGCCGTGCTCCATATTCTTCCAAAACTGCTTGTTCTTCCAGTGTCAAGGTTTCTTGCTCAGAGAGTGCCTCTGCAATCCGATGGAATCGTTCAACATCCCTCAATCCCATAATTGTTAGATTTACACTCTTATGGCTGAGCACATATCGGTAGAACTGCTCTGGAGACGGCGCGTCAGCGTCCCCAAAAAGCCTGTCATTGCGCGAAGCATTCATAATGACGACACCGGTATTATGCGTGTCAGCAGCCGGGAAAACTGTATCCTCTGGCGTTTTCATCGCACAGTTATACCAACAGAGGACGGTGTCAAAGAATCCTGTGTCAACGGCGTGTTGTATCTCGACCCAATCGTGTCCAGTAACACCGATAAAGCGGATAAGCCCCTCATCTCGTGCCTTCTGCGCCATTTCCAATGCACCATCGGGTGCCAACGCCTGCTCTCGCTCCCCTTGCGAGTTCAGGTGATGCAGCTGATAAATGTCAATGTAATCAACGCCAAGCATCCGTAACGATGTTTCAAGTTCTGTCCGTGCGCCTTTTGCATCGCGCTTAGCGGTTTTCGTCGCAAGAATGAGATTATCGCGTTGTCCTTTTATAGCGGCTCCGATGACCTTCTCATCCTCGCCATCTCTGTAGGCTCGTGCTGTATCCATATAATTGATACCGGCATCAATCGCTTTCCGATAACCATCAACGGATTCACAATACGCGCCCCCGCTACCGAGTCGCGTAACCGTCAGACCTGTGCGACCTAAAACTGTTTTCGGAATCTCATAAGCCATTATATTCACCTCTATGGCTATCAGCAGTCAGGGCGGATTTTTTTCAAAAAATCCTTTCAGCAGTCAGTAGAAAAGATTATCCTTTAAGAACACCTCTTTGCTGATTACTGATTGCTAATTGCTAATTTACCCTTGAATGTTAGGAAGAGTATATGCTATTTCGAGGCAAAAGTCAATCTTCTCTCAAAATGCGGGTGCCATCTCCCACGCCTGAACGGATCGGAAATGTGCCTGTCCACCGCGGCTCACCAATCTTACACCGAGGCTGTCGGCTCGCGTTGGGTAGACGCGTTGTGTAATGCACTGCCTACCGTTCGCGAATACCTCAACCACAGACTTATCAACATAGATGCGGAGTTGAAGTGTTTCGCTATCTTTCAGTGAAAATGGGGCACGCTGTGCGTCAACAAACCGCTCCGATTCTGGCAATCTCGCATTGCCGCCTGCGTCTCGGTAGTGCGGATACTGAATGGCTTCGTTTAAGGTGGAACGACTGATGTCAATTTTTAAGGTTCTTTCCGCTGGAACATACAGAACCCCAGTTCGTTCAGCCTGATCAGGTGAACAGAGCACTTGAACGCCGACCTCAGTTGCATCGCCGGGGTCAATTTCGACAGCCAACTCAAGGCAATTCCCCTGAACCTCTTCCAAGTTCAACTCGCCATCAGCACTCAAGGTGATATTTTCAAGTGCCTTCGGGTTCATCCGCAGGCACTCTAACTCCGGCACCGGTTCAATCTTCAAACTACCATCGGTTGCGAGGGAAAGAATTCGTGGCACTGTCATAACCCCGGACCAACCCGACGCACGCTCCTCTTCAACACCGCGAATCTCGCGAATCCAATCGAAAAAGATACGGCGTCCTTGCGCGTCCAACAGCGAGCGCGGTCCACCGAGCAGCCCGCCCTCCCAACTCATCCGTCCATAACTTTCGACATAATACCGCTCGTTTTCAAATCTACCAAGGTAATACTGCGTGCCTTGCCAATGGCTACAAAACAGCAGCATGTACTTATCACCTAACGCATAAAAATCAGGGACGGCGCAGTCCTCTTTTGCATCTGTCCACTCGCGCCGCGATTGATAAAAGGAACGCACGAATTCCCAATCCACAAGATTAGACGACTTAAACAGGGCAGTTCCGTCTCCACTCTGTCCGGGTATTGTGTTCCCGATGAGCGCGTAATAGGTATCGCCTTCCACCCAAGCGCACGGGTCAAACACAATATATTCACCATGCCCTTCCTCACCCGGTTTTGGGACTGGAATCACCGGATTTGCTGGATGCTTGTCCCACGTAATGAGCAAGTCATCATCACTCGTTGCGATACACGTTCCGTCAGGGACTCCATGGTAGATGAATGTCGGGACATCTTCCAGATTCACAAGAGCACCGCCGCTAAAACAGCCGTCACGGTCCGGTCCGTCGAGATCGGGCGTTAAAGCGATTGGATGATGCACCCAATGCACCAGATCAACACTTGACGCGTGTCCCCACTGCATCCATTTCCAATAGCCACCCTCAGGATTGTGCTGATAGAAGATATGGTACCGCCCCTTCCAAAAGATCGAACCGTTGATATCGTTCATCCAACCGAACGGCGGGGTGAAGTGATAACACGGTCGATAAGGATCGTCCGCATACATTGCATCCAGTACGCGTGTGGAATGTATAAGTGCTTCTGTCTTTTTGATGGCTGTGTTCATGGTTTTGGTTTCCCCTATGTTAATCAGTTCAACCCAACCTACGAGGAGCTGCGGCTGTATCCATGGTTTTAGTGTCCTTCGTAGGGATCACTCAGTGAACCAGAAGGCGTAAATTTCTGCCTCAAGTATAGAAAAGCGAAGACGCACAGTCCTGCCACGAAGTTCAGCGAGATCAGCCTTCTCCTTCCAACGTACCGGTTCGTCAATACTATCGATCATCGCCGGGATACTTTCGTCGAAGGTGTACCCCGGAAGGGGCTGTCCATCATCGGCATTGAGAACCTCAACCTTAACCCGCCCGCGCCAAGAATCCACATTAACGCGCAGTTCGCTACCCTCCACAACCAGCGGCTTGGTCAGCACTGAACCCCATTCAATGCCCCCCTTGAGCGACACAAAACCGTCAACGCGGAGCTTCGCAAGTGCCATGGCAAAGTTGTTGAGGTATTTTCTATTCATTATATCTGTCAAAGGTTGACTGCGGTGACGACACCCAAGATAGTAGAACCACAACTCGTTGTTACGTCTGATCGGTCCGTTGACAACCGAGATCTGCCCTGTATCGTAAGCACTGCCGTCTCCTACAGGTGATAACTCAATAAACGGCGTGCGGTTCGCGGCCCGTTCCCACTGTCGCAAATCTCGACTCGAAGCCAGTTCCACCGACTTGCGACTGTCCACGTTTTCATACAGCGGCGGATGCCTCCCTGTCCAGTGGTGCATCACAGGTAAACCCAGATACAATCTCTCATAGCGAAACACCGGAAAATTATAAACGTCGGTACGCCATTCTTCAGGTCGGTTGTATATCGGGGTCAAATAATCGGGATCCTCAATGAATTTTCGTATCCGTTCCTCTCCGTTCTCCTGATCAACCTGGTCGGCATGAAAAACCAGTTCTAACCCGCTCCAGTTCTCAAAGTCCTCACTGGTACTCAAACAGAAACTGCGTCCGTAAGGCGATCTACCATCGGAGCCAGCGTGCTTGACGGTGGCGATAAATAGACCCTCCTCCTCGTCATAACCGAAGTGCGCCTCGTCTGAACTTGGAACAACTGGGGTATCAAGGTATGTCCAGTGAAGACAATCGGCGGAGACTGCTGGTGTCAATCCACCACCCCCTTTCCCCCATCCCATGCCTTTGTAGCGCCGTTGTTCATCTGGGTCATGCGGATCGTAGATCGGTCCCAGCGGTACTCCCGTCGGTAGGATATTATTATCTGTGCCAATCGCGGTGCCTCGCCACGTGAGGGCATCATAATCCAGAAGTCCCAAAGCCGGCTTCTCCCAGTTCACACCGTCCTCCGAGGTTGCATAACAGATAAAACTCCGTCCACCAACCGGGGCACCCGTTACGTCAAGTTTAACCTCCGGATCATCTGACTCTGCACTGGCGTAGTAAAGCACCTTGAAAATCGCTTCATCCGGAACCCACGCCGGGGTTGTCCACATCATAATACCGCAGTTTTCCCAACGGTGTTCAGGTCGAAGGACGACGTTTTTGTCGAACTTTTGCAGCGGATGTAGTTTCCGGGCGAGATTGTCGATTTCCTCAACATCATGGTCATCAATAAATAACGCTTTCATGGGAGCACCTCACATCCAAATTCCTGTCCCCCTGATAAGGGGGATTTAGGGGGTTCGGAGAATCAAGACTGCATAAGTAATTATAGGATTCACTATAAATACCGCTGGCTATATCCAGCCATCCTCAATCATCAACGTTAGGGGTGATTCCATCTCTTCAAGGGGTAACTGAATCCGTCTCCGCTTCCGAGACGATTCATAAATTGCCATGAGCAGTTCGTGCGTCGCGTATCCTTGATGACCGCTTGAGCGGTGTTCCCGATCCTCTTCAATCGCTGCAATCATGTCTCGCACAGGATTGCTTTCTGACGGGAGTTCCGGTGTTACCCAATCTCCACCTGATTCTGAGGTGCGGTAGCGGATAGAGGGTCCACCCGGAGCAGCCAGTTCAAGCTCGCCTTCGGTCCCATAGCAGTAGATATGGTGATAACCCGGAGCAGTGTCGCTGCCCGATTCAATGATAGCCCGAACGTTGTCTTCAAACTTGAAGTAACCAACAGCGAAATCCTCAGAGTGTAGGTCGTATTTGGTCGGTGTGCCGATGCGTTCAATCTGACCGATCACCCAACTTACAGCGCGGTCCCCATAGACATACCGCATAAGATCAACAGTGTGTGTAGCATTGTCTTTCAGATCACCGCCGCCACAAACACCGTGGATGCGAAAGATATCGCCGATAATACCGTCCGCAATCATCTGTCTCGCGGCTTCGTAAGGCGCGCTAAATCGGACTTGATGGTCAATCGCCAATTTCACGCCGTGCTGTGAACAGGTTTCAAGCATCTCCCGCGCCTGTCCGAGGTTCTCCGCCATCGGTTTTTCAGATAGAATCCCTTTCACACCGCGTTTCGCAACCTCAATTGCAACCGGTGCATGCAGTTTCGGACGCGTACACACGGAAACGAGATCGATATCTTCTGTTTCGAGCATCTCAATGTAATCGGTATACTGTTTTTCGACCCCGTACTTTTCACCGTATGCCTTCAACCCCTCTGCATTAATATCAGCAATCGCAGTCAGAGAAGCCCTCGGTTCATTCACATACCATCCGGCGTGCATGTGAGAAATCCCACCGCACCCAACTATTGCAACGTTGTAGGTCTTGTTCATTAGAGACTCCTCTTATTTTTTCTGTTTTGTGCTACAAGCAGGACAAAACATCATATAGATTTGAGATTGAGTCGTCCGGTCGTTCATCTGCTATTTTCGGCACCAACACATCTGATTCTCGGTTGATAAAAACGCTTGTCATACCCGCCCGGTTGGCACCAACGATGTCGTTTTCAACCGTATCGCCGACGAGCATCGCCTCTTTCGGTGAAACGCCAGCGCGCTCACAAGCCACTTTGAAAATTCCAACCTTCGGTTTTCTGATACCGATTTCATCGGAAATCGTTAGCGATTGAATACGTTCATTGAGTCTAAGGTGTCGGACTTTAGAAAGTTGACTGTCGGTATGTTCATCGTGTGCGCCGTTCGTAATGATACCGACATGATACGCGTGTAGTTCCTCAAGAACGGTGACATCTTCGTAAAGACGCAAACTTGTGAGATAGCGTAAACAGAAGAAGTCATTTATCTCTTCCATAACGCTATTTGTGGGCAAATTCAATTCTCTGAATAAACACTGAAAACGTGAGTCTCTTACGTCTGCCATAGAGCATTTTCCAGCCTTGAGTTGCTGAAAAAGTGCCTGATGGACGGTTCTCCATACCGCTGTAAGAGTCTCTTCCGAAACATCTGGATAATGTTTGCGGAAAAGTTGAAACATATCTCTTTGCGCGATGTCCCATGCTGTATCTGAGTCGCAGAGCGTGCCGTCAAGGTCAAAGAAGACTGCCTTAATCACTTACTTCCCTCTTTCGTCGCCTTCCAAGAATTCAAGTAGAATTTTCTCGCTGATCGCCCGCGATGCGCCGTGTCCTTCGTTGATAACCTTGTAGTGAATCACGTCACCATTGAGATAACTGAAGATTTCCAGATTGTCATCAATTCTGCTCGGTTTAGATAACTGCTCTCCGTCGTATCCCATCTGCTTCGCCCACAGAAAAATCGATTCTTCGGCATCAACAAAGCCCAACTTGCCGTCCTTAGCAGGGATGTGTTTTGAAGGACCACCACGATACGGGACAAGATCATCGGTAGTGCCCGAAATATTCATCAAACGCTTGCCGGTCATCGGTGTAGCCACAACTTGATAATTGTTGTCAGCACCTTTGGCTTTGAAATTCTTCCCATCGTGTTGATACACATTTAATGGGCTGACAGCACTCACATAATTCCGAAGGCTCGGTAATTTGCTTTCGATCGCCAACTGGTTCACCAAAGCGGCACCATTTGAATTTCCCATGACACTGAAATTGTCTTTCTGAATGTTATCATAAGTGGATAGTTTTTTAACAATCGTTTCAATGAATCCGAGATCGTCTGCCTGCGAATACTCCGACATGATGTTCCAACCTGTCTTGTATCCGTTGGGAAACACCATGACATACCTGGCTGCCATCGCCGTGTATCGACTCATGAATTCATCCATTGCTCTCTTCGCATTTCCACCATGGCCATGCAAAAAAATGAAAACTGGTAGTTTTTGCTGATCTGGACTTTCAGGGACACTGACATAATACGGACGCTTGAACGCTGTCTCCTGTACCCACGACTGCGTGATATAATACACTCCAGACTTTAGTTGTTCTGCTGCATCTACAAACGGAACATTACCAGCAGTCAACACAGTGGTTAATATCAACATGAGACTCTTCACTATATCCTCTCCAATGTCCCAAAAAATTACAAAAAAGGGTTAACTAAGCCACCCAAAAGATATAAACGAATCCAATTATTATCCAAACTCGTGCAACTGCTTTCATTACACGGCTTTTCCACCCTATTTCCGTGAAACTATATGCAATATGATTGAACAGTAGCATCAAGCCAATGACGAGGGTGCCATATTGGTCATAAGCAAAGTCTTGCGACTCCAGTAGGCGCATCCCGCAGTGGACAAGAAGCCAAAGAATAACTCCGAGGAAACCATAGTTCCAGAAATGTTCTAACAATTTAAACTCAACCTCGGTTGATGTTTTAGAGATGTTCAGATTTCTTTCTCTAAGGGCTTGCTGCCGTTTTCGTTCGTTTTCAATTTTTCCTTCAAGCTGCCCTTTCTCAGTTGGCGTTAATCGGCTCATGAGAAACTATCTCCTATTCATCACTTTTAAGAGGCATGACAAAAGCCAACACTTTTCATTACGTTCCACCGACTCGATAGCAAAACCCATAGCCTATAGCAAATCACACAACTCCTCGTTGATAGAAAAATTGCGCTTCCATGTCGTCTGGAAAAATTGTAAGAAACGATCCAATCCCTAAACTCCCCAAGAGATGTATAGGTAAACGAATACCAATACTATCCAAGCATACGCGCCCGTTTTCATCACACGACTTTTCCACCCTGTTTTTGTGAAGTTAAAAGCAATGTGAATGAATAGTAGCATTAACGCAGTCAGAAGGTTGAGATTGATACCCCTGTTAGAACCAAAATCACCCCACCTGAAAAATTGAAACACGTTGAAGGTAAGCAGGGAAAGAATAACCACGAGGAAACCGTATTTCCAGAGATACTTCGGGACAAGTCTTTTCATACCCTGTGTTTCTGCCGAGGCGGCTTTAAAAGATTCCGGTAGGTCTGGATTCGATTCTCGAAGCACTTGCTGCCGTTTCTGTTCTTCTTTAATCTTAGCATCAAGCTGCTGCTTTTCAGTGTCCGTTAATTGTTTCATGAGAAATTACTTCTTTTTTTTGATTTAAGAGGCATGACAAAAGCCAAACACTTTTCATCGCGTTCCATCGGTTCTACTGCAAATCCCATAGAGAGTTTGAGCTGATGGTTTGCGGGATGATTCTCGCCACTAACCGATCGCACTTGGTAGCAGCCAAACAACTTCGCTTGTTTGATAGCATATTCTTGAAGTGCGGTGCCGATGCCTTGCCGCCGATAGCCATCTTTCACGCCAAACGCGAGGATCTTCACCTCTCTCAGTGTTTTCCCATACATCTGAAGTGGTGGGTGATCGCGATCATGAGGACCTATATCCCACACAACAAACATGAGAAATCCGACGATAATCCCATCCTGCTTCGCCGCCAAAAAATAGCGTGAAAACCGCTCAAAATACGGATTAAATGCCCAGTCCTCTTGGTTTAAGTCATTGACAAGCGCGACAAACTCCCGCCAATCCGGATGGTCGGTTGTGAGTTCTTCAATGGAAAAGCGTGATTGCTCGTTCATCTGCAGTTTTTAGGAACAACCACAAAGGATGTCCCTACTTTGAAACCTTTATCATCCCCCAAGTGACTGCCAATTTTTGGGTTGGTTCAACAGCAAGTCCTTCCGCGTCAAGGTTATTTTCAATCTCTTCTTGGCTGAGCCCGCGGTTGTAGAGGCGGAGTTCATCAAGAAGACCGTGATAAGGAAGTCCATCCGATTTTCTGGCACCCATCCAAAAATTCTCTCCGTTGTGCTTGAGAGCACCCTCGAATTTCTTTTCATTATCCACTTCACCGTTGATATAAATAATGGCTTCGGAACCGTCATAAACACCAGCAATGTGATGCCATTTACCCACATCGGGCTGACCTACACTGTGAAAGGGCCACGTCTCTAAGGCACCGTTCCAGAGATTAAAATCAACCCGCGTTTGGTCTGACCACGCAATCACATAGGAATTATTTCCCGACCTCGATATACCTGCGAAAATCGCCCACCCCGGTTTTTCAGGTTTTATCCACACCTCCAATGTAACCTGATCACCGATATCGGTTAAACTCTTGTCTGCTCCACAATCAACATGTCCACCACTAAACTTGAGTGCCTCACCGACTTTACCATCAACGACCGCGATATTCCCATCCATGGTTCCATCGTTAGCACCAAAAATATCTTTAACCGTTTTACCTGTGACTGAATCCTTGTTAAAGGACCAGTAACTTACCAATCCATCGGTAACCGCTTGACGAGCGTGTGCTGCGTTTGTAGCTATTAAAACAGTCGCTATAACGGCTAAAACAAACTTATGTCTCAGAGCTTTGTTAATCATTTGGTCCCCCGTTTCGGAACATTGAATGCCTTCCGGCAAGATTAAGTTTCCTAATTTACCTAAATTGCTAACTATTCCAGAGAAACCGATTTTTCAGATAACTTAGCCATCGTATTCAACTATAACATCATCACCCTCAATCTTGACAGGATAAGTCGCCACCCGTAATGTTTCATCAACAAGGCACTGTCCGGTCGCAATATCAAATGTCCACTGATGCCACGGACAGCGCAGCACCTCACCCAAACCATCAACAGAAAGCATCGCTCCATGAATTGAAGGCGGTGCCTCAGCAGCAAACCGACCGCTGAGTTCGCCTGTACAGAGGGGGCCGCGCTTATGCGGACATATATTGCGGACAGCGTAGAAGTTCCCATCAACGTTAAAGACACCTATGCCTGCCTTCCCACGGAACGGCACGATGATTTTGCGTTTCCCCGGTGGAATCTCCCACACTTTCCCGACAACAACACGTGCCATATTTTTAACTTACCTTGCGGAGAAATGACAGGAGTTTGAAACTTCAACTGCTTTTCTCATGAGTCGCCTGCGCCGTTGTTGCAGGCTACGGCTTTGTATTTCGGTTAATTTGCTACTGGATTCTCGGATCCGTTGGTTTCCTCTAAATCCAATCGAAGGATATCGAGCGCGTTTTGGGCAAAGATACGGTGGTGTAAGTCGTCTGGGAGTTTGGGGAAAACCGTTACCGGATCGTTCCAATCGAAATGCGGGAAGTCCGAGCAGAATATCAACGTTTCATCCGCGTGCAGCATCTCCAACATCTGGTACATCTGCTCCGGTTTCTCAGGCTCGTGCATCGGCTGTGATCCAATTCGGATATGTTCACGGAAATACTCACTCGGCAGGCGTTTCAGCCATGGTGTTTGGTCGCGTAGTGCTTTCCAGTCAGTATCCAGATGCCACATCACCGGCACCGCCCACATTTGTTGGGCTTCAATAAGGGCAAACTTGAGGTTGGGAAACTTTTCAAAGACGCCTTCGCAAATAAGGGATGTCGCGTGTGAACTGGCGACGTAAGGTCGGCTCATCCGAGATTCCATGTAGTAGGTGGGGTGCCCGACCGGGGTCGGTGTGTTTCGGGTTGCACCGCCACCACCGCCAATGTGAGACACTATAGGGAGACCATGCGCTTCACACGCCTCCCAGATAGGGTGATAGAATCGGTTGCCAAACGGACGACTCGTCCCCATCGGCACCATGACAGCGACAGTGTCCTTGCGAGGTGCAAGTCTGTTAATCTCTTCTACGGCTTGCGGCGGATCGGATGGAGAGATGAGAATCGCGTTGACGACGCGCTCGTCTCGCTCAAGCCAATGCTCGATTGTCCAATCGTTAAAGGCACGACAAAGCGCAGCCGCCCAATCCGGGTCCGGTAACCCAGAATACCCGTAAAATGGAGGCGGTCCGGTGAGCAACGCGACATCAATGTTCCAGACATCGAGATGTTCCTCTTGGAGGAACTCTAATGTGAAGTTAAAATCCCGCGGATCGCCACCGGAGTTCTTGGGGGTTGATTCAATGGCTTCCTCAACTCTCCCTTTGAGATCCACACGGTTACTCCGAATCGGGATGTTGGGGTACCCACCGAGATGCAGCCCTTGGTCGAGGAGATGTTCTTGATAGAATTTTGACAGGTAAGGCAGCAGTTGTGTCGGATGGCGAAAGTTGTGGTGAACATCACAATCGACGATGGCAATACCATCTTTCGGTTTCGCAGTCCAACCCGGCGCGGTTACAGGGGTTGATCCAATTTGACGCATGTAAACACCTCTGCGAAAATTTCAGGTAATTACGCGAAATAATTCGATGCTTGTGATAGGATATTTAAATACCTCTGTTTTTTGGGCAGATGCAGGTGGAGTTTTTACCCTACCTGCGGCGTGTTGATGGAGACCTATCTGTCAAAAGCTTGCAAGAAGGCCTTGAAGCTAGGTGTAACAAGAGCAGTATTAAAAAGCTGAGTGAGGCGTTCAATGTCATCAAAACCCTCAAGGGCTTGTGTCGCGGTATGTATATCACTATCCGGGAAGCGCGTGGTAAGGACAGCACTGATATTTTTGATGGCTGTCTCGCGTGCGCCCTGCTCAATACCGCGCTGCAGGATAAGCTCGTAATATGGAGACTCTTGCATGATTTCCTCCGATATCAACTTCTCAAAAAGTTGCGGATCGTGCGCTAAACTTCCAAGAAGTGAAAGCGCAAATAAAAGGGTCCCCCGTGTCTGCCTGTCGATGGGCAAAGCATGTGTCTTGGCAACACAAGCCGATACCCAAGCATCAGGGGTCATTCCGGCGGGGGGTCTCATCAAAGGCGTGAAAGGCAATAAACCGACAGCAGGTGCCTCTAAAAATGATTCGCCATCTAAATCCGCCAGACGTATCACCTTATAATTGAGATACAAACCGAGTGTGTCATCCCCATAACCGTAGGTCCCCGGATCGGTGTGGCCCGCGCCCGGCGCGAGGTAGAGCACCAGGGAATATACCGGCATCCGATAGCGAAGAACAAGGGCACTCGCGTATCCCAAGACCCGAAGCGGCATAGGTATGTCAGTACTATCGTCGGTTTGCACCTCTATGTGAAAGAGAACAACCTCGCCATTAGAACGTCTGACTTTGAAGGTCATATCGTTTTGATGGACCTTAATGGTAACCTGCGCGGTATCCAATCGTTGGATCACTTCAAGATTTGGTTCATTGAAAAGGAGCTTCGCAAACTCTGTACGAAAGCGGTCCATAATATGTTTGACGATTGGATCAAATTGCCGCATATAGATAGTATACCCTTACTTTTCTGAAAAGTCAACCGCCTTCCAGTTTTTCAGCACTCATAGGAACGATCTCTAAATCCTGATCCCTATAACTGAAAGAAACTGATCTAATGACGATACGCCTCACCGATTAAGTTATTGGCAGCGCGAACAGGCCGGAAAAGCGTCTGTCGCTTGGCAGGCATCTCTTCAAGCAGCTTTGGATGTGGATCCCAATCGTGCCACTTACTATTGACCGTGTTGTAGCAACTGAAAATAGCGAGACGATCATTTTCCTCATTCGTCCACGTGTGCGTACTATGCGTCAACGCCTCCGTGAAAAAGAGGAGCGACCCGGCGGGACACTCATACGTATCCCAAATCAGCGAATCTTGACTTCGGATTGTATCGGGGGCTGTGTAGACCGCCTTGTGGCTTGCCGTAATAAATAGCGTGCCACCCTGTCGATATTTGACAGGATTCAGTTCCCAGACGATGCGAGTTAACCCGCTATACCCTCTGCCCGGAATACACCGATAGAGGTGCGAATCACCGGGAAAACGGAGCATCCCGTTCCCGTTGTGGGGTCCAAAGTTTCCATCGCCCACAGTGCGATAGAACAGGCTACACGATTCCATCCTAAACCCGTAGCACTCTTGGCTCGACAACGCTGGATGCGCAAGAAATTCGTTGAGAAAGCCGATGACATTCGGATGATCGGCAAGGCGTTGCATCGGACCGCCCAGCGGTGAGCGTTCATGCTCCGGAATCGACTCCGGTTCGTGGCGGAGTTTATACCCGAACTCCTGCATCTCTGCGAGTTCATCGCCAGACAGCACACCAGGCACTAAGAGCCAACCGCGCATATCAAAGAGATACTTCTGTTCTTGGGTCGGTACGACAACCGATGTGCCATCAGAGGTTGTTTCTGTGAGTTGTGCGTTATCAATGTCAAGTGCCGCCCCGAGGTTTTTATCAACAATAAAAGGTTTTGTGTGGTCCGTAACTTCTTTCATAGTAGACATCCTTTGTATTGGCTATCGCGGTCAGAGGAATAGTTGTCGGTTTCCATCAGTTTCCATCGGCGGTCAGTTTTAAGAGGTTTTCGTTTAAGAATAGTCTCTTTTTGCTGATTGTTGATTGCCGACTGCTAATCGCTATGCAGCTTTTGCGCGTTTGAGCGCATCTTCAGAAACACTGAGCGTCTTCGCAACGTCTTCATCGGTATGGGACATGGACATAAACCAGATATGCCCTTCCGGTAGGTATAAACCACCATCCAAAGTCGCTTCATAGAAGGTTTTGTGGAATCGCTGTTGTTTTTCATCATCACTATCGGTACTTAAGCCGAAGTACGGCATGGGTCCAATACCACCGATGCGGGCGTTATCAATACCGAGACGCGCAGTCATTTCTCTGTAACCATCCAACAATTTCTGCCCCTGTTTCCACATGAAGGCGACACCGTCTTTCGCTTCGAGTTCCTCAATTGTAGCGATTGCAGCAGCGACAAGCGATACCTCGCCGTGGAAGGTCGCGGCGACCCAAACATCGCTCACTTCATCCATGATCTCTTTTTTTCCGACGACGACAGCCGTTGCAAACCCGTTCGCGAGTGCTTTCCCGAAAACAGACATATCGGGGGTGACACCAAAGTATTCCTGTGCACCGCCTAAAGAATAGCGGAAGCCAGTTTTGACTTCATCGAAAATCATTAACGCGCCGTTAGCATTGACGAGTTTCTTTGCTTCTTCAAGGTATCCATCTTTCGGGAGATCATGCCCGGAGGGTTCCATAATCAAACACGCAATCTCATCAGGGTGCGCTTTAAAGTGGGCGGCAAGTCCTTCAAGATCGTTGAAATCAACGCTGAGCGTCGCAGCGGCGGAACCCGGCAGGTGCCCGCGTGCGTGGCTACACCAATCGTGCCATCCGTGATAACCCGACCGAATCACCTTTTCTCTACCGGTATACGCGCGAGCGAACTTAATCGCGCCGGTCGTCGCGTCTGATCCACCAACAAAGTAGGCGACTCTATCAGCGGACGGAATAATCTCCACTAATTTCTCGGCGAGTTCCACCTCAAGCGTATGCCCGAAATTATAGACATTCCCACGCTCCACGAGGTATTTCGTGACTGTATCAATCACAGTGGGATACGCGTGCCCAAGGATCATGGGTCCGTATCCCATCAGATAATCTATATAGTCATTCCCATCGGCATCCCAGAAATGCGCGCCCTTCGCGCCTGCGACCATAACAGGTCTCGGTGGTTGACTCTGTTTATGCGGTTGCCCACCGCCGACTAATGCTGCTTTCGCGCGTTCTTTCCACGCGAGTGATTTTTCAAAACTCCGTCCCATCCAGAAACCTCCAATATTCGTATCCTATGCGTTAAATCCGCTCCAATTTTAACTATTTTAACATAATTTTGGATTTGACAGGAGAATTTCTTGAAAATTGTCTGATTTTATGAAATAATTAAAACAACTTAGGCTTTTGTAGATGGGAATTATAGCAAGTTTCCGAAAAAGAGGAAGGAATTAAAAATGGCAGTACACCTCTTAAGCGACGCGCAGATGCGGCATTTCATTGTGAACGGTTTCGTAACCGTCCCGACTAAGTTGCCCGCGCAATTTCACGATGCAGTCTACGAAAAGACGGTAAGCGTCTTTGATAAAGAAGGAAACCCAGGGAATAACCTTTTACCAAGGATACCAGAGATTCAGCAGGTCTTTGACGATCCGAACGTTAGCGGTGCTTTGACAAGTCTGCTTGGACCGGATTACTATATGCAACCGCACCGTCACCCGCACTACAACCCTCCCGGCAGCAAAGGGCAAGGCATGCATCAAGACGGCGGAAAACGGTGGTCGCATCATACACGCAGGCTGCTGGTCTTCTATTACCCACAGGATACACCGGTTGAACTCGGTCCGACTGGTGTGGTCCCGATGAGTCACTATTACAGCACAAGGGAAGGGTCAGAAGTCTCACCGGAACAACCCATCATGGGGAAAGCGGGAACCGTCGCCTTCGCAAACTACGACCTGTGGCACCGCGCAATGCCCAACAGCAGTGAAAAGAAACGCTATATGATGAAATTCCTCTACGCTCGGATGTCAGAGCCGCAGGAACCGACTTGGGCGAATAAGGAAACCGATTGGGCAAACGGCACGCCTGTGGGACCTGCCGAACATCAGGAAATGTTCCGATACCTTTGGAATTGGCATCGAGCGGTGGAAGATAGCGACACGAACGGAACATCGAACGGTGAATCGCTGTCGGGTTTAATCAGTGCACTTAACAGCACATCGGAATCGACAGGGCTGCAGGCGGCTTACGAGTTGCCTAAATTCCGTGAAAAGGCAGTGCCTGCTTTGGTGCGGTGCCTGCAAGATGAGTCCGAGATGACGCGGCGAAATGCCTGTTACGCGCTCAACGCAGTGGGAACCCCGGCTGTTGAGACGTTGCAGGATGCGTTGAAAGATTCTCGTGAATACGTGCGGGATAACGCAGTAGAGGCACTCGGTGATTTAGGAAATAAGGCAGAACCGGCGGTGCCTGCGTTGGTGGAGATGCTAAAGGATGCATCCGGTTCCGTCCGTTCGCACACGATAGAGGCATTAGGCACAACAAGCCAATCGAGTTCGGTTGCAGTTCCGGGTCTCGTGAAGGCATTGGAAGATCCGCACGATGGTGCAAGGCGAAATGCAGTATTCGCATTGGCGAGAATCGGTAAGGATACCGACGGTGCTGTTGAAGGTCTACAAAATATGCTGTTCGATGAAAATCGCTATGTGCGCGGCGATGCGGTTCACGCGCTTTACCGTATCGGGACACCGGCGGCAAAGGAGGCATTGCTCCACTACCTTCAAACGACGCGCTGGTGCCCGTTGACCTCAAGGGAAAGCACGTTTTAGGTTAGATTGATGAATGCAGTAGGACGAGGTTCTAAACTTCGCCAACTGGAAAGGCAACACCCTCATTGGACGACCGGCGCGGTTCCAAACCGCGCCTACCGTAATGTGATAGGAAAATCTACGTAAAAAATTCCTCGTTATGGGGACGGACATCCACCTCAAAAGTCCACGCGCTCCGTTCCTGCTGCACTAAAGCCCAATAGGTATCCGCAATCGCATCGGGTTCAAGGAGCGGTTCATTTTCACTGAGTTTATAGCGTTGCCGCACGCCCGGCGTATCAATAACACCGTCAATGATCACATGGGCAACATGGATGCCATGCGGACCGACTTCGCGCGCGAGTGCCGAGGCTAAACCTCGGGTTGCATACTTGGCACTACTAAACGCCAACGCGCCTGCCCTGCCGCGTACAGCAGAGGTAGCCCCCGTAAATATAATATCTCCACCGCCCTTCTTAAGCATTCCTGGCACCACCTGTTTTGAACAGAGGAACCCACCGAGGGTGCAAACGCGCCACGCGCCTTCAAATGCTTCGGGGGTGAGGTCTGCGAAGCTTCCCCACGCAGCATTCCCAGCATGATTCACCAAGATGTCAGGATCTCCGAGCTCTTCTCGAATACGATCAAAACTTTGATCCACCTGTTCAGGTTCGGTAATATCCGTCGGGATCGGAATGGCTGTGCGTCCGGATTTTGCCAATCGCGTGGATAGGTTTTTAATGTAGGCGGACGAGCGCGATAGGAGTGCTACGTTACATCCCTCTTCTACAAATTTACGGGCGAGTGCAGCCCCTAAGCCAGGACCGACACCTGCAATAACCGCTGTTTTTTCCATAGTAATTCCTTTAGGACTGATGAAAATTTGGGAGTTGGTCTACCTTAAGTACAATATGCTCTATATAGACGAAAATTTAGGAATTGGGTTTCACTTGCGGTTCAATCCACCCTACATTCTTCGCGAAAAGAGATGCGATCAGAAACCGCACCTCTTGTGTCGTCTATTCATGTCTAAGGGCATCAATCGGATGAAGTTTCGCCGCTTTCCATGCCGGATAAGCACCGAAAAAGATACCTACCAACGCGCTAACAACAAAAGAAACCATTCCATACATCGGCGAGACAAGCGTTCGCCACTCCCAGAACGATGTAACCAGTTCCGCACCGGCTATGCCGACACCGATACCAATAATACCGCCTACAAGTGCAAGGCTCGTGGATTCTACGAGGAACTGAGCGAGGATATCGGAACGCTGTGCGCCAACGGCTTTACGCAGCCCGATTTCCTTTGTCCGCTCCGTCACAGAAACGAGCATAATGTTCATAATACCAATGCCACCGACAACTAACGATACCACGGCAATTCCTAAAATCAGGTTCGTAAAGGTTTGGTTTGATTCTTCAAGTGTTTCCATGAATTCCGCTTGGTTACGGATGTGAAAATCGGGCTCCTTGTTTATTGGGATCTTGTGTTGCTTACGGAGAAGCTCGGTTACCTCGGTCTCTGCCGCCTCAAGAAGTTTACCGTCATTTGCCTGTATACTGATGCTCGATAGATAATCATTTCCAAAAACGCGTTTCATGGCAGTCGAATACGGAATGAAAACCTGATCGTCCGGGTTTCGCCATCCGCTCGCGCCCTTCTCCTTCATAACACCTACCACATGGAAACCTACATTCTTAATTTTCACTGTCTGACCAACCGGTTCCATCTCCCCAAAGAGATTGTCAACAACAGTTTTTCCGAGGACACACACACGTTCACGATATCGGATCTCACCCTCTGTAAAAAACCGCCCCTTCTCAATGCTAAAATTGGCAGTGACAAGGTACGCCGGGGATGTTCCGACGATGGTTGTATTTGAATTTTTATTTAGATACTTCACCTGTGCGCGGCTGCTGACCTCGGGTGTAACATACCCAAAAGTCGTTCCGCGTTCCTGTAGGGCTGCCATGTCTTTAACGGTGAGAGTTCTGCGTGCGTCAGCAGAACCGCGTCCTCGAAATCTACTTTGCCCTGGACGAACAGCGAGAATATTCGCGCCCAACGTCTGAATTCGCTCAGTAACATCGGCTTTCGCACCTTCACCAATCGAAGTCGTAGTGATAATCGCACCCACCCCAATGATTACGCCTAACATCGTCAACATAGATCGAAGTTTATTCGCCAGTAAGGCACTCAATGCGTTTGTTAGACTCTCCAAGATACTCATAGCATCTCCTCCTGTGCGTGGTTGCCTTCTTTCTATCCACGCCTAAAAGTCAACTAATAGTGCTTACCGTCCTCTGCCACCAGTCATCCGACGCATTGTGGAAGCGGGGTTCTGCATCATGCGTCGCCAATTTTCACTACGACCCCCACCGCCACCGGGCGCAAAACCACCGATTGCGACGACATCCCCTTCGGTAAGCCCAGAGATAACCTCAATCTTGTCAAAACTACTGACCCCCGTCACGATAGGTTGTGGTCTCCCGGGTTGCCCATCTTCCCCGAGAATTCTGACCATCTTCCTGCCCCGCATATCAAGAACCGCTTCGGGTGGAAGGGTGAGAATATCTATTTTGTTGACAGCCGAAATCTGGACAGTAGCGTTCATGCCGGGTTTAAGGAAAGGTATCTTTGCATCTTCAGTCTCTGCCGGTTCGGGTTGCGTGGGAGCACCCGCAGCCGGTGCTTCCTCAAAAAATCCGCCGAAGAGTCCGCCCCAATCGTCTTCCTCATCAGCCTCCTCTGTTTTCGCAACAGACGTTTCTTCCGATGGCTGCGCGGGTGTTGGGTCCGGGGCGGGGGTTGCTGAGGTTGGTGTTTGCGCAGCACCCTCATTTTCTGCTTGGCGTTGCTGGCGCATTGCCCGGAAACGTGCGCGCTGTTCATCCGTCATATTCGCCATGGCACCACGGAAACCTTCGCCTTGTCCCCTTCCACCGCCACGCCCGAAACCTTGAGATGATTGGGTAGCCTTGACATTTTTCAACTCGGAGGTTACTTCAAAGGTCGTCACGTTCTGAATCGCTTGTCCGAGCGGTGCTATCTTCAAGACTTCACCCTGAAACGGTGTATCCGGATAGGCTTCGACTGTGATAGTCACCGGTTGTCCTATCTCGACCTTACCGATGTCGGTTTCATCAACCTCTGTTACGACATAGACAGTGTCAAGGTCTGCCATCGTAACAAGCGTCTGTCCTTCTTCTGAGGCGATTGAGGAGAGGCGTGAAGTAATCACCTGGCCCTCTTCAACCAGTTTTTCAAGGATCGTTCCAGAGATGGGCGCCTTGATGATTGTATCGTCATACTCAATTTGACGGAGTTCCAACTGCGTTTCACTGCGTTTGACCGATGAGCGTGCAGTCTCCCGATCGCGTTCCCTACGTTCAATCTGTTTCTGATTCGCCAGTGTGAGTTTCAAAGACTCTTCAGCCTGTACAATCCGTTGCTGCTGAAGTTCAATATCCATATCTCGCGTGGCTTCAGCCTCCACCCGTTCTTCGGCGATTTCAAGGTTGAATTCTGCCTTTCTAATATCGGCTTGTCCCAATTCAAGTTCAGCTTCAGTAGCAGGCTTCTCTACCAATTTCAGATTTTCCTCAGCGGACCGGTGCCGTGCTTGTGCCGATTTAAGTTGTGCTTGTGAAGACTCTAATGCGGCTTGTGAAATGAGTTCTTTCTCGTAAAGTTTCTGATTTCTCTCATGTTCTGCTGTTACCAATTCTAAGTTTGCCTCTTCTTGTTCCAGGGAGTTTTTTGCGCGCTGCCTATTTTCCTCCCGCACTTCATCAGAGGTTAGCAACTTATACCGGATGTTGGCAATTTTAAGACTGTTTTTGGCATCTAATACACCACGTGCATTCGCTATCTTTTCAAGTCGAATTTCTTCCCTCAACTGGACGAGCCTTTGCTTGGCTTCAGCGAGAGACTCCTGCCCTTGACGAATTTGGATCGCCGACTGTTCTCTCTGGAGTTCGATGTCAATCTCCGCCTGCTGGAGGCGTGCTTCCGCAGATCGCAAATCGGCTTCAGCCTGCTCCAAACTAATCTGCACGTAAGTCGTTTCGATGACCGCAATGATTTCATCCTTCTCGACGTAATCACCAGCATCAACCCTGAGGTCCAAGATTTTTCCACTCGCTTTAGAGCTGACTTTGACAATATTCAACGGTTTGATAGTCCCCGTCGCATCGATTGTTACGGCGATGTCGCCCCGTTCAACCATTGCAGTCTTTACCTGCGTTGCTTCAGCATTGTTTGTTCCATTTGAATTTGTAAATACGATACGCCCCACGGCAACCGCTGCTACTACCAGTAGCACCGCGCCGACAATCGCAATAATTTTCCACTTCCCTAATTTTCCTATCATGGAGACTCCCTCCTGATTTCAGTAAAATAATATGCCTTTCGTGCTACCCTCATTCATGTGAAAGTGTTTAAGTTAGTCAAATCTGAAAAAGAAAAGTTCGGATTTCTGCTGCATTCGACTTCTACAACTGAGGCATATCAACGGCACTATCCCGGCGTTCGTGCATGTTCTTCTCCATTGCTTCAGGGTAGCGATCCGGTAGATGTGAAACTTCGTTGAGTTTGTGGAGGGCATCACCTTCGAGTCGCCACCCTGCTGCGCCGACGTTATCGCGCAAATGCTCCGTATGCCTTGCACCCACAATCACTGAAGTCATCGCGCGGTGCTCAAGCACCCAACGGAGTGCAACCTGTGCGGGACTACGTCCAAGGTCATCAGAAAGGTCAAGGAGTGTCTGCAACGTCTCATCGGCGTTGTCCGCAAAATAGCGTTCTGGGTATGCCCATTCCTCTTCGGATCGCGTCCCACCTTGTGTGCGTTCACCCGGCTTGTATTTACCAGAAAGGAATCCACCCGCTAACGGACTCCATACGACAACACCTAACCCTTTAAGTTCGCAGAGCGGAACGAGTTCCTGTTCTATATCCCGCACAACGAGACTATATTGCGGTTGATAGCAGGCAAACCGTGCCCAATTGTTCATATCGCTGAGCCACAAGGCTTCGGATAATCGCCACGCTTGGTAGTTGCTACACGCTGTATAGCGGACCTTCCCTTGTCGGACGAGATCGTCCAATGCTTGAAGCATCTCCTCTAATGGGGTTTGCGAGTCAACATGGTGAATATAGTAGATGTCCACGTAATCCATCTGGAGGCGTTTAAGGCTATCGTCAATCGCCTGCATAATGTGGACGCGAGACATGCCAGAATCGTTGGGACCGGTGCCCATCGGATTGAAGAACTTGGTTGCGACAACCGCATCGCGCCGCCTCCCCTTAAGTGCCTTCCCAAGCAGAACTTCGGATTCGCCATCACCATAAGAATTAGCGGTATCAAAAAAATTGACACCGGCATCCAAAGCCAAATCCACCATGCGTTTCGCCTCTGTCTCGTCAGCACCGTGCCCAAAGGTCATCGTGCCTAAGCAGATTTCGGACACTTTAAGTCCGCTTCTTCCGAGTCTTCTATATTCCACGCTTTTTCCTCCATTTGACATACGATTGTCGCGATCAGGAGATCGCTCCTACCGGCACAGCTTTATTCGAGATTTCTAAAATAGCATCAAGCACTTCGGTGACTTCCGGGTCAATCTGGTCCACTGGCACATATTGGACTAAAGTATGATAATTTGTCTTTCGCATGAGATTCGTCATTTCCAATTTCTCAAAAAAAGTTTCAAAAAGTGGATCTAAAAAATCGTCAGTTACTTTGATATCTGGTGACCAAGGCGATTCTTGACGAAGTGTTGCTCGGGCTTTTTCAATCTCTTCAACGGTTTCATCCATTATAGACACACGATATTCAGAAAACACGGAATTACCAAAGTGCCGCCCAGCTTCATCGCGTGCCCAGTCAATTAGTAATTGTTTGCTAAATACAATATAATTCTCAATCTCGCGCCGCTGCCACGCATAGACTCTCAATCCAGAACGCCTCTGAAGTTCACCAGCAATTCGGTCAAGAAGACAGAATCCTACCAAATCCGGTTTTGCCTCGCGCAAGGCATAAAAGTGGTTATGGGCTTTCCCTTGTTGGTTACTAATATCATAGACATAAGGTGTCTCCAACACCTTTTGCGCGGGATGCCCAAGTTTTTGGGCAAACGCCTGCAGGATTGTCAGATCTGTAGAACCTTCGAGGTAGAGAACCCACCCCTTTTGTTGTGCCTGATAATAATGTTCAAAACCAAAATCTTTAAGCGATTTTAGAAGTTGGCTACCGCGATTAATACGATGAGGCTTACCAAGAAAGGCAATAACGACATCATCACGCTTCACTGCGTTATTAAGGAGCACTTCAGAATGACTAGCGGCGACAATCTGGCTGCCATGTTCCCTTGCTAATTCTGTCAGCACTTGGTAAATCTGTCGTTGACGAAGTATCTCAAGATGTGCATCCGGCTCATCCAGCAGTAGAACAGAACCCGGATTTGCAGTGACATAGGCAAGTAATAGGAGTGTCTGTTGTAAACCGCGTCCGGAAGAAGAGAGGTCTAAGGAACCATTAGACTCTTCTGTATAACTCATTGCAATCTCCCCACGTTCCTGAATGTAATCTGGTCTATCAAGTTGCACACCGAACAAATCGCTGATCTGCTTACAAAGTCCCTCCCATTTTTCTTCATTCTGTGAAATCTGATAGCAGAGATTACGCAACACCTCCGCTGTCCGCCCTTCTCCGATCCGGACATTGACTGCACCTTCATCAAGTCGTGTTTCATTGGAAGCAAGTCCAGACATCGGTGGTAGGAAGGCAACAGAAAGGTTTTCCGCCTCGTCAGGCACAGGCATTCGCTCGGACACTTTTCCATCTACCTCTGATATCCTGAGCGGACGACAGTAAAAGGATTCCTGATTGGCATAATCGAACTCAAAACCACACTTCCAGTTCTTACCCGCCGTAATGCCTTCCACAATGATATCTATACGAACATTTTGGGTACGTTGTTTACCATCAACTTTTTTTCTATCACGGACTTGCTGATTTTGCCAGAGTAATTGGGCACGCGGTACCGGTACAGAAATGAGATCAAGCCTATTGATAGCAACCCCCGGACGCTTTTCGGGATTTGTTTTTCCCTTGCGGTTCTCATTCCATCGTTTGAGTCCTATTTCCCACAAAGCAAGGGCTTGTAACGCAGTTGTTTTACCGGAGTTGTTTGGTCCGATGAAGACGACAGGATTCCCTAATTCAACCTCAACCTCCGTAAAATTTTTGAAATTACGGCAAATCAATTTTGTTAGCATCTTGGTCTCCGATTGTAGTCATCCTTACAAAACAGGAACGGTTTCACCCTCTGAACGGAGTCCTGCCTCATACACCTTCATCACTTCCAGCGCAAATTCAAGTGACCCTTGCTCTGCCGATTTGCCCTCCAGAATGCAATCACAAAAATATCGCATCTCTTGATAGAAACCTTGGACGAAAAGCCCCTTGTTCTCAAGGGTGCCGAGACTGAATTGCGGCTCCCAGACGACAGCACCACTCTCAAAACCTTCAGGCACATAACTCGTGCTGCCGCTATAGTTGAAGGGCATCCCGCGCTGTAAGAGTACACGGTTATTGTTCCGAATTTCAGCGTGACACCCATCCCCGAAAAATTGATAGAGTTCGGAAGGTTGTCCATGCCGCGCACCATCCGCCAGATGAAAGTTGCCGAGTGCACCACTTTCGTACTCCAAGATGCACGCGCCACCGCCGCGTTGCCCTCTACGAACGGTCACCGCTGAAACCTTTCCACCGACTGCCACAAACAGCGACAGCGGATGACACCCGTTTTGGAGCCAATTCGTATGCTCTTTCTCTCGCAGCACACGCTTTCCATCGCTCGGTATCCGCATCGGATAGACACCCAAAATACTTCGCAAGGGACCGTATTCCTCTGTTGCAAAAATCTCAATAATCTTCTGTGTAGCAGGCATGAATGCCTTTTTAAATCCAACAACAACAACCCTATCTTTCCGATGCTGAATCATTGCCCTAACTTCATCAGCGAACATCCCCGGTGGCTTTTCCATCCAGACATGCACCCCTGCATCCAATGCTTCGCAAGCCAATTCGGGGTGAAGACGCGGCGGTGCACAGAGAAAGATAGCATCCAATTCTTCGTTGCGAAACATCTCCGCCATGCTCGGATAACACGCCTTAACGCCATACTGTTCGGCAGTGACGCGGGCGCGGTCAATATCAAGATCGCAGAACGCCTTCAGTCGGACCGGAAGAAATGTCATCGTCGGCAAAACATTGCGATAGCCGTGTGAACCCACACCGACGACAGCGACATCTAACCTTTTCTCAAATTCCCTCTGATAACTCATATTTTTAATTTACCTTGCGGTTCGGTCAAGTAAACTGGGGATTTTATGTTCCTTTCCGTAAACCCGCCTGCGCCGTTGTTGCAGGCTACATGTCTGATAGAAAGTTAATAACTCATACTTTTAATTTACCTTGCGGTTCGGTCAAGTAAACTGGGGATTTTATGTTCCTTTCCGTAAACCCGCCTGCGCCGTTGTTGCAGGCTACATGCCTGATAGAAAGTTGTAGCGTGTTCTAAAATCTGTAAAGTTGCAAACGCGTCTCTTTAAACTTGCAAACTTTAGGACACTTCGCAACTTTGAAACTTTTATCTCGGTTAAGGCACAGAAATTACGGAAGCACTTCATCAAGGAACGCATCCAAATCGTCTTTCATTTTTCGCAATTCCGCTTGGTCAATGTACATCATGTGCCCCGCCTGATAGTAAGCCATCGTAATGTTATCCTGTAGGGATTCATCAAGTCCGAGGTGACTGAAGGTATACTCGGATGCCAAGAACGGTGTTGCTAAGTCGTAATAACCGTTTGCCACAAAAACCTTCAAGGCAGGATTGACAGTCATCGCCTGCCGAAGTGTGTCGGCAACGTTAACGTATTCGTTCTGATGGTCGCTGTAGTCCCACGGATGGACACGCCGACTTAAAATCTCATAGGGTAAATCGGACTCAAACTCAAGTTCGCCGCGGACGTAATTGTTGAGTGCGGCGGTATATGCCCCTTGTACCACTGCCGAACTTGGATCGTACTCATAATTTTCACCCGCTGAATCGCGGTCAATTCCCTTGTAGCGGCTATCGAAACGCCCAACTGTGCGTCCCTCATCTCGGAGCAGCTGCTTGCAGAATCGCGCAATATTAATCCGCAAGTCCGTCCGCTCAAGGTATTCCGGTGTCAGTCCGGTATACTTTGCGAGTTGTTGAACGATGTTCGCACGTTGATCGGCGGTTACAGCACTCCCCTGCATCAAGGCGACGGTGTAATCACCGGTCGCGAACGCTCTCACTTCGTCCATGAACGCCTCAAATTCGGTATCAATTCCGTCCAATCTGTTGTGATAAAGCGCAGTCGCTGCATAAGTCGGTAGGTAGAGGATATAGGGGAGATCGTTGCCCGGTGCAAACCGAATCGTCTGAAAGTTCAGCACGACCGAAACCAGCATAATGGCGTTGAGGTAGGTACCGTGTCGTCCCTGAAGATACCCTGCAAGCCCGCTTGCCCGCGTCGTTCCATAACTTTCACCGATGAGGAGTTTAGGGGACCCCCAACGTTTGTAGCGTCCCAAATAGAGCAGGATAAAATCGCCAACCGACTCAATATCCCGTTTGAATCCGTGGAATTGCTTCGCTTCTTCACCAGGTACCGCTCTGCTGAACCCAGTGCTGACAGGATCAATGAAGACGAGATCGGTTTTGTCCAAAATAGAGCATTCGTTATTGGTTAGCGCATAAGGCGGTTGGGGCAATTCGCCATCTTCATCGGGTTTGACACATCGCGGTCCGAGGACTCCCAGATGTAGCCACACCGAGGACGATCCAGGACCACCGTTAAAAGAGAACGTTATCGGACGTTTAGACGCGTCTTCCACATCGTCCCGCGTATAGGCGATAAAGAAAACAGAGGCTTTCGGCTTTTCCCCTTCCTTGTCGATCTCCTCTTTCAGAACAAGCGTCCCCGTTGTCGCTGTGTAGCGAATCTCTTCACCATTAATCGTAGCGGTGTGGTGTGTAACCGAGAGTTTATCTTCAGGTACCTCCGGTTGTTTTTCTTCATCCGTGGTCTCTTCAGACTCTTTTTTCTCTTCTTGACTCATACTGAACTCCCTTCTGATTTTTCATAGTAAAACCGGAAAATAACAGGGCACTTTGGAAAACACAAAACACCCCTCCTTCGCTGGCGAGGTTTGTAATCTCGCCCTTCCACAATGTCTAATTAATTGTAGGTTTTATTATAATTGGCAAGACTTGGATATGTTGCCTTATTGAACGCATTATAGCATATTTCGCAAAAACAGGTATCAGAAAAATCACACAGCGAATTGTCACATCCACTGCCCGTTGGGACAATTGTAGACGGAAGGATGGATGGAAGAAACAGGACGATTTAGTTTTCGGTTTTTTAGCTCAATTTTAGATCCCCAGGCCCGGTAGGGTCTTTCACCTAACCGCATCATAGGTGTCAATTTTAGAAGAAATAACCGTTGTAGTCCCAGATCCGGTAGGCGCTGTTTCTAACTGCGCCGGATTCTACGCGAAAACCTTGAAGGTTTCAAACCCCTCTTGAATCCCGTACGGATGATATGTTTATAGCAGCATGTGGTCAGAAAAACTCAAGCCCCGTAGGGGGTTTTTGATAGGGTGTTTCTGCAGCATTTGTAGAGAGACCCTTACAAAATATCTCTAAAAAATCCCTAAATTGACACCTATGGTGCGGTTTGGAACTAGGGTTCCCACCCGTTACTGGGAAGGGACACCGGACTTGAAAAAGAAGATTCAAAAATTCAGGCAATCCGATAATTTATTTAAAACGAAATAGCCCTGATGGAAGAAAGGGAAGAACTTGACATAATCGCGAAATATGTTAAACTTGATGCAAAGGAGACACACAATGAAAAAACCGATTCGCTTAGGACTGATTGGCTGCGGTGGGATCGTGCAAATTACACATGCGCGTGCCTATCGCTCGCTCACAGATACCGTTCAGGTGACTGCCCTCGCAGATGTCGTTCCCGAAAATCTGAAGAAGGTCGGAGAACTGTTTAATGTCCCCGAGGAAGAGCAATATACAAACTATCAGGAGATGCTGGAACACGCTGCAATCGATGTCGTGACGATTGCCACACCGCATTCATTTCACGCTGAACAGGTCATCGAAGCAGCGCACGCAGGTGTGGCTGTTATCTCCGAAAAACCGATGGCAACAACGCTGGAAGAAGCGGATACTATTATGGAAGCAGTCCGTCGCAACGGCGTGCCTTACACGGTAGTGCATAACTATATCTTCACCGCGGGAATGCGTGCAGCGATGACGGAACTGGATGCCCTCGGTGAATCTCATTTCGGACGGAGCGCTGGGATGGGATTGAAGCCTGCTGACTTCTCAGCGGATCACCCTACGCCGGCCTTCGCGTGGCGCGCCAGTAAAGCGAAAGGCGGTGGTTGTATCATCGACACGAGTTACCATGAAATCTATTCTGTTTGTACACTGATGCGATCCCCGGTCCGTTATGTTGAGGCACGGGTCCAAACGCTACGGCTCGACATTGACGTTGACGACATCGCCATGTTGCTATGTGAACATGAAAACGGTGCTGTCACGACGGTTTCAGGGGCGTGGTGTGTGCCTGGCACCGATTCCGGCTGGTGCGAGATGCATGCTGAAAACGGCTCTCTACGCGTCAACCATCGCCACAACGTGGAAAATGCACTCCGTCGCTTCACGAGGGCAGATGGATGGCAACAGTTGGAACTCCCCGAATTTGACGAAGCCGAGCAGCAGGACGCAAGTGGACATGCCCGTTATTTCAAGGAGACCTTCAATGCACTTGCGGCAGAAACAGCACTGCCGGTGCCTGCCGAGAAGGCGTATCACAATCTTGCGATTATTGAAGCGGCACGTAAAGCAACAACGGAACGTCGCGCCATTGAAATTCTACCGCCATAGGGACAAAGGAGCTGAGATGAAAAGAGGTCTGCTATTTCACATCTTAGTCGTTTTGATGTTAGGACTGAGTTTGAACATGTCCTTGCCCTGCTTAGCACAGCAGAACAGTGTAGCATTGGATGCAAAATCGGACGCTGAATACGATGCCGAAGACGACGTGAACACAACGTTGTGGCTTGCAGCCGGTGGGATTTTAGGTGTGGCGGGTAATCTTCCGCTCGGTGCTGTCGCTGTCGGTGGAGCTTACTTTTATCAGCCTGTTCCGCCTGCAGAGAGGCTCCTTGGCAAACCGGCAGCATACGTCAGCGCTTACACAGACGCTTACAAGGCAAGCTCACGCAACTTGAGATTGAGTGCCGCCGCAAAGGGCGCGCTCGGCGGTGCGACTGTGTTCTGCTTGTTAGGGATGATTAAGATAAAACCGTGGGCAGATTTTGTGGTCTGGTAATCTCAGTTTCCCTCAAACCCAATAGGGGTCAATTTAGCGTGTTGATTGCTTGCAAAAACAACCGCTTCCCGACTTTTTCCGGCAACTCCAATTCCCGATGCCTCAACTAATGGCGATTGTATCACGTACATAATCCTGAAAACCCTAAAATCCTGTGAATCCTCATTCAGACAAGGCACACGCTCGACATTGAGCCGCTACGTTTTTAATCCAAGTTGCTACTAACAAATTGTGAACGTTCCAACGAGCGGTTTAGGTATTTCCCCACCCCAGCGGGGTGGTATATCTATAGAAACCGGGGTCCACAACTTCTTGCACTCCAGCGGAGTGCTATGTGCACAAACAGGTGGCAACTTAGGTTACGTTGTTATAAAAAAAAAGACCTGATTCAGACAAGACACACACTCGACATTGAGCCGCTACGTTTTTAATCCAAGTTGCTACTAACAAATTGTGAACGTTCCAACGAGCGGTTTAGGTATTTCCCCACCCCAGCGGGGTGGTATATCTATAGAAACCGGGGTCCACAACTTCTTGCACTCCAGCGGAGTGCTATGTGCACAAACAGGTGGCAACTTAGGTTACGTTGTTATAAAAAAAAAGAGGCGAGTCCGAAGACCCGCCATCAAACTTAAAAAAACGGAAACACTATCCACGCAAGAGATGCCGCAACGCGTTTGCGATGATATCCTCTTCCCCCGCATTGAGGGTATACGCATTAATCACAACGGTTTCTTTGCCATGCGTGTTCACCTTGATACGCGGCGTACCAGCATCCAATTCTTGAGCGACCTGCGCAGCATCTTTGCCACTCTTGGCAGGATCAAATGTCACATGCAGATTCGACAACGTATGGCTCTTTTCTTGGTAATGCACCTCGCATGATACACCATCGAGATTTTCAAGGTTTCCCGAAAGCACAGCATACCTTCCGTCTTGCTCCTTCGACCGCGCCTCATGATTTGTCGATAACCAGATGTCAATAGCAGTCACCAACCCGATAATCTCCTGCCGGTCTACCTTCATACCACGCCCAACAGGTCTCGGTCCGATGAACCCATGCTTCCGCACGACTTCAATGAGATCCTTTCTTCCACAGACGAACCCTGTAGAGTGCGGCGCGTTGAAATACTTGCCACCGAAACAGACGAGGTCGGCAGATTGGGCGTTCCGATAGAAGTACTCAAGCGGATAGATTTGAGAGGCAGCATCAGCAACCAATGGCAAGCCGTGCGCATGTGCAATCCCAATCGCCTCCTTTAACGGAACAGCGTTCCCTTGATTGGGTTGGATGAGATACGCGACCGCTGCTGTATTCTCGCCGATAGCACTCTCCAACATTTCCGCGGTGCAGCCGTTTTCGTCACCCACAGATATGAGTTTACTCCCCGGAATTGTAAACGCACGGTCGTAGGAGTAGTGTTGCATCCTCTGAAAAACAATTTCGTCCTTCAGTCCGGTGGTATCCGGGAGTTGTGCGCACTTGTCAGGGTCGTCCCCTGTCATAACCGCTGCCGATGCCAAGACGAGTGCGGCATAGCATCCAGATGTGATATATGCGTCCTCAACCCCCAACTGTTCAGCGATGAATTGTCCCGATTTTTCGAGCAATTCTTCCATTTCGACGTAACTTTCATCTGCTTGACGCATTGCGTCTCGGACGGTTGCAGAGGGTGTAGAACCGCCGCGGACAGTCTGGTTGCCAGTCGCATTAATGACGGGTCGTGCGCCGAGTTTTTTGTAAACATTTCCCCAACCTGTATTCGCCATGAGACAGCCTGTTCTTAAAAACCTATGTTTTTCTGAAGAAATCCATAGCATTCTTAAAGGGTCCTTAATCCCCTGTTACGACACCCGTCAGTGTCTTGGTTTCCTGCCTACACCCAACGCAACCTGCTACGTGGCAGAAGGTATAAGCGACTTGCTCGCACCAAGGTTCGCAGTGCAAGGACGAACCGTCAAAGCACGAGCGACATTTTTGATAAATATCCCACGTGCGCCGTTCAAATCCCTATCCATCCGATGACCTTCCGATGACTTGATAACTCTCGAACCACCAAGGTTGGTGATAAGTTTGCCGGTCCAAGACACCGTTTTGGAAGTATACGCTTCACACACATCTATCACTTGAACACCATATTCTTTCGCTTTCTGTTTCAAGAAAACTTTGAAACGGTAGTGTGAAAGCGTCAACATCTGCCTAACAGATTGCTTTCGCAACTTTCTCCCACCCCGTTTCGTCATCTGTTTCGTCTCAAAAGCCGGAAGCAGAATGATGTCAAAGTTGTTTACGAGAAAGTGTGCAACCTTCTTGTGAAGTTCATCAATGAGATTACGGATTTTTAACTTTATTCTATTCGCGGCTTTCCGCAAAGCACGCCGTAGCGGGCGTTTCTCTTGCGTCGCGCGTGAATAGAGATTATCGCAGTGTTGACAAAGCCTTTGAATACGGTTGATACACTGCATACCTAACCAACCGAAACTCTCTTCAGAGAAAAACGTCATAAAATCACGAACACCGGGGTCAAGTGCTACTATTCTACCGCTTGGTTCTCGCGTCTTTTTCTTCTCAACATAAGATACACACAGAAAATATCTTCCGTTTTCCATTATCAGTTGAGAATCCTTGACTTCCGCATCCGTATCTCGTTCTGAAACCTTGCCTGTGCCTTGCGGTTTGGCTGGCAACGCTTCTGACATCTTCATCTCACCTAAAAATCGCACGTAGAACCCGTTTTTCTTCAGCGAATCCGCGCGAAGATACAGCGTCTGTCGAGGGTTCTTTCTTGACCGAAACTTAACATTTTGACGCTCGCTTGTGACACTTGCCTTTATCTTCGCATTGCTAACCGCTTGACACGCATCCATCACCGCGCCCACTTTGATCTGACGCGGTGTCTCTACATGCCATTCCGGGAGTTGGTCAAAAACAATCGGGACAAGTCCTTTGAAGTTTTTAGGCGTGTCTTTCGCTTCTAAGGCAGACACAGATTCATTGTAGACATACCGGGATGTGCCAAACCATCTATGAAGAATCGCTTTCTGTTTTACCGTGGGAAAGATTTCTATCTTCTTTGATCTGGTCACGGTATCGACGGAGTCCGGACATTCTACAGGAAAAGACATGCAAAATTGCGAGGAGATCGGCAGTAAGTTCTTCCTCTGGGCTATAAACAGTTTGGTCGAGAACCACGACTTCTCCACCGTTTTGTTCGACCAAGAACTGTATGACTTCGCCGCCGAATCGGGCGAGTCGATCCCGATGGGCAACAACAATGCGGAGTTTATCACCTCGCAAGATGCGTTCCAGTAAGGTTCTAAGTCCTTTCCGTTTGAAGTTGATACCACTACCGAAGTCTTTGATGATTTCTGCGTCCGGATAGTGCTTTTGCAAGTAGACGACTTGGGACGTAAGATCGTCTGCTTGTCCTTTTCCACTAACCCTGCAATATCCAACGGTAGTAATATCTGTTCCGGTCTGTTCATCAAGATAACCCTGCACATCATAACGCCTTTGTCCGCCAGGCGTTCGGATAGTAGAGATGGTGCCATTCTCTGCTAAGCGTCGGAGCCTATCTATCGAAATACCGAGAATCTCCGATGTTTCTCGTGGTGTTTTATAGTGTTTCATACTATAAGTATACCACAAAAACATAGAAAAAACAAGAAAAACATAGAAAAAAATATTTAGGAACTACTCCTTGGGGACAGTTATCAGTTGTCGGTTATCAGTCGTCAGTTTTCAGCAATTGAAGGTCAGCAGTCGGTAAGCAAAGTTTATAGTAGAATCCGAAAATATGTTTACAGTTCATCAGGGAACAAACCCCACCGCCGCTGGCGAGGTTTGGAACCTCGCCCTTGTGTTGGTATATAAATAATTACGGGTTTTACTATAAAACTTCGTCAACAAAGTAAGCTGCGTAAACTTTGTTCTATTTTTATGGCTTAGAGTATTGTCAATTCATCTTCTTTACCATTCTCTTCTAAGACAACCCCTAATTCCTTCGCGACCGCACCGAACGCCTCGGATTGTGGTGATTCTGGATGTCCAGCGACAATCGGCACGCCGATGTCACCCGCAGTACAGACCTCAGCATCAAGTGGAATTTGCCCCAAGAACGCCACGCCGAATCGTTCGCTGGTGTTTCTACCGCCATCCGCCCTAAAGATTTCTGTCTTTTCATTGCAGTGCGGACAGAGGAAGTAACTCATGTTTTCGATGATACCGAGGATAGGAACACCGAGGCGTTCAAACATCGCAACACCGCGTCGAACATCGGCAAGCGCGACATCCTGTGGCGTTGTAACAATAAGCGAGCCAGTGAGCGGTAGTGCCTGCGTTAGAGAGAGAGCAACATCACCAGTACCCGGTGGGAGATCAATAATCAGATAATCCAGTTCACCCCAGTCTACGTCACCGAGAAGTTGGCGGATGGCACCGTGTAACATCGGTCCCCGCCAGATCATCGCTTGCTCTTCCGGCACCATAAATCCAATCGACATAAGCTTAATGTCGTGCCGAACAAGCGGAATAATCTTACGTTCCGGACTCGTCTTCGGCTGTTCCTGAATACCCATCATCGTCGGGATACTGGGACCGTAGGCATCTGCATCCAGCAAACCGACTGCGCTCCCCGCATTCGCCAAGGAGATCGCGAGGTTGGTGGCGACAGTAGATTTTCCTACCCCGCCCTTTCCACTGGCAACCGCGATTTTATATTTGATATTCGGTAACGTTATATTCTGTTGTTGCTGCTGTGGCTGTGGTGTCGGTTGCCGGGGTTGTTGTCCAGAAATTTGTGAACCGCTAACGACTTGAAGTTCAGGATGTCCTTTCGCCGTAGAACTGGGCTGAGATTTTGGCTTCTCTTTCTCGCCTTTTTTTAAAAATCGCATAGCTACGCTCCTAATTGATTCGATTTTATTGGTGAGGTTAACCTAAGTTCGACATAAGTTCGTAGGTTGGGTTGAACGGAATCCTACTGAAAACCACATATACAAGATAACTTCCGAGTTTATCAAGAAACCTGAAATCACCAAGATACCAGTGAAACCCAACACATTTTCACACCGATAGCGTTGAGAGCATTGGGTTTCGCTATCTCTATCCACACAGATAATCCATTAAAAACCGACATTTTCCGTCCAAACCGGAGGATTTTTGGTCTTTTACCGCTCAACCCAACCTACAGTTACATTTATATTTTTCTCATCGAACTCATATTGACAACGTTACAAACCTCATCGGTGCAAGTGTATAGCACTTATTAATGTTACGACACAACACAAAATAGTTTAACATTTTTTCTCGCGATTTTGTATAATATGTATACTAAAAAGTGCGAGATTCCAAAACTTACCGATTGAATCAATCCCAATACGATCTCGTGTACCACAATAGCACAAAGGAGTTTTTATGAACATTCTGATGTTACGCCATTCCGCTGGCTTCGAGCATTCCTACTTACCGAATGCAGAGGTTACGCTCAAGGAGATTGGCGCAGCAAACGGCTGGAACGTCACCACAACACACCGATGCGACCGGATTACGGCTGAAAACCTCGAAAATCAAGACATCCTCGCCTTCGCAACGACGGGTAACTTGCCCTTCAACGCTGCGCAAAAAGAGGCACTGCTGAGCTTCGTACGTAACGGAAAAGCGTTTTTCGGCATCCACAACGCAACAGATACATGCTACGATTGGCCCGAATACGGCGAGATGCTCGGTGGCTATTTCGCTGGACACCCGTGGCACGAAGAGGTGAACGTCATCGTTGAAGATAGCGACCATCCATCAACCCGTATGCTGGGAAGCAGTTTCAAAGTTGTTGACGAAATCTATACGTTCAAAGAGTGGGATCGCTCTAAAACACACGTGCTGATGCGTTTGGACAACGACTCCATCGATCTCTCCCGCGGTAACCGTGAGGACCACGATTACGCCCTCGGTTGGTGCCACACCTACGGAAACGGACGCGTGATGTACACCGCATTGGGCCACCCCGACGCGCTCTGGAGTGAAAAATGGTTCCACGAACACATCACAGGCTGCATCAAATGGGCAGGCGGATTGGAAGATTAGCCAGCAGTCAGCGGTCAGCCATCAGCCATCAGATTTTTAGACCTCAACCATTATAGTAAAATCCAAAATATGTTTACAGTTCGCCAGGGAACAAACACCCCACCACCGCTGGCGAGGATTGATGAAGTTTAATTATTTAAATTGGTAATTCTAATTCGCCCCCAGGCCCGGTAGGTGCGGTTTGCAACCGCACCGGACTTCCATAAGAAATTACCGAATTTTTAACCTTCATGTATCCTCGCCCTCGCGTCGGTGTATAAGTAATTACGGGTTTTACTATAATGGATTAACTCGGTATAACCCCCGTAGCCCGCAGAAGCGTCTCCTGTACCAGCAACTCATGTGATATTGGACGATCCGGTGGTTGAGACCCCGCAATGGTCCCTAAAAACGCGTCAAGCTCAAGCTCATAAGTGCGTTGACGGCTCTCACCATCTATCTCTACGATCTGTTCACCTTCCGAATATCCCTCCTTCGCCGTATTCAAACAGAGACGAATCTTCAAACCCGGCTCAAAAGGTTCAAGGATAATGGCACTCCCTTCACTCCCATAGACTTCAAAACGGCGCGCAACCGGTCTCGGTTCCAAAGCAGAAATCGAGATAAACGCCACCGCTTTTTCAAATTCATACACAGTCAGGGTATTATCTTTGAAAGGTTCAACCGAATCACCGTCGTTTCGGAGGAAAGAGGTCACCTTCTCCGGTCGTCCGAGAAGCCAGAGGACCTGGTCGAGTACATGCCCACCCAGATCGAAAAAGATACCACCGATGTGTTGGCTGATACGGGTGCGCGACTCGTGAGAAATATTGGTCGACATGTGGGCGCGAACGGAAAAAACATCCCCCAAAAAACCGGATTTCACCCACTCTGCGACCTGCTTAAAGGAGGAATGATACCGGAGCATATAGCCCATCTGTACGTGTAAAGATTTTTCTTGGGCGGTGCTAATAACGCGCTGCCACTGCTCCCAATTCTCGCCAGCGGGTTTGTCGTACCAGACGTGTTTGCCAGCATTTACAATCTGTTCGGTCTGATCCAAACTTTCGGCGTTGTTGCCTTCCGACGCGATTGCGACAATAGTATCATCGCTGAGCATCTCCCCAGCATCCGCAAACCAATGGACATCAGCAAATGCCCCTTCGCCATTTTGAAGTTTCTCACGTTGTTGTGCGTCGGGTTCAAACACACCCGCGACTTCAACATCGGGATTCACAAGCATTGCCTGCAGCTTGCCCCGCGCGTGTCCGTGTTTCGTCCCGTATTGTGCCATCCGTATTTTCGCCATATTTTGCATCTCCAAAATCTGAAATTTGCAACGTCGTGTTGTATGGCTATTATATGGACATCGGATTGAGTGTCAAGGAAATATTCAACGTGTGCAAAGTTTCTGGTATTCAGTGAGGTAAACAGAACTTTTCAAGAATCCTTCCCTAATTCTCGGCACGAAGTGCATCAATCGGATTAAGAACCTATCATGGGTTTCATGTCCCAGAGGAGGATGGTGCCGTCGAAACTCCCACTCGCTAAGAGGGTGCCGTCCGGTGAAAAGGCGAGATCTTGAACATCGGTAGGGTGCCCCCAGAAGGTGGCGATGTTTTCGCCGGTGGCAACTTTCCATAAGCGAATAGGCACCTTTTCTGTTTCCACACCCCTATTCCACCACGCGCCAGAAGCAAGATATTGCCCACAAGGTGAAAACGCCAAGGCACGTGGATTTCCATTGGTAGGTGCATGAGGAAGAGTCAAAAGAGTTCGACAATTATTGACATCCCACAATCGGATTTCCGTTGCCATACCACAAGCGATCTTATGACCGCAAGGTGAAAACGCGACAGTATCGACACGGTCGACACGGAACTCCGGAATTTCTTTCCCCGTATCAATGTCCCATAGATTTGCCATCGTGCCAGAAGAGCTCGGAACACTTACAAGATGTTTACCGTCGTGGCTGAATACAAGGCGACTGATCTTATCATCATCCCAATTCCCTTCTAACGGGAGAGTGTGTGTGAGCACACAGCGCACGTCCCCACTTCTCATATCCCATACATACAGATGCCCTTTGCTATCCGCGCACGCGATGAGATGTCGTAGCGGGGCGCGTGCAGCGGCAGTCACCACTGCCTCTGGATCCGGAAGTGTAAATGTCAGGGGCGGAGTGTTTTCGCCGACCTCCCATATCCTCATAGTCCTTCCCTCATACCCATAACCGTGAACTTTCCCTGAAGTGGACACAGAAACGGCTTGTGGGTCATTGGATATTTTGAAAAAAGTGGGCGGTTGCATGGGATTGGCAATATCCCATAATAGCCTGATCCAATACCATAGATACCGGCCTACCACCTTTTTGCCATCTTGTGAGAACGCTACGGAATTCGGAACACCGACATGTAAATGAGGCAAATTGCGAGGGTTGGTATCCCCGGGTGACCACACTGCCCATTCCTTGGCACCAGCAACGACAAAGTGCGAACTGCTTGAAAAAAGTGCTTTTTTAATCTCCCATTCCTTTTCAACGTACGTGTACCGTTTTTCATGACGTTCCACGTCCCACACGATGACAGAGTTTTTTTCGAGATCATTTTCCAGTGTATGAAGAATGCCTTCCTGTGAATAGCAGACGCTCATGTGAGCGGTGCCATCATAGTTCTGATAGACTCCCTCCTGTTCCCAAGTATTCACATTCCATACTTGCACTGTGCCTTTATATCCGCCAATCGCCAGAGCGTGTCCACAAGGTGAAAAACTGAGGCTGTACACAAAACTTGGCTGTTCGGTAAGACTGGCGATGCACGCACCTGATACAACATCCCACACCAAAACAACATCAGGATCATCCGTTGTCCCGGCGGGTGCCGTACACGCCAGCAGGCGACTGTCTGGCGAAAAAGCAATAGGTAGAGTTTGAGAACGGTTGTGTGATTCTCTTTGGGGGTCATGGAACGTAGTCAGCAGTGTGCCGGTTCTGGGGTCCCAGGTGTAGACAATCTCGTCGCGGATACCAGTTGCGGCCAGGTGCTGGTTATCAGGTGAAAAGGCAAGAGACTGAATTCCAGTACCATAAGGGCGTCGAACTTTTTTCAGTGGCCGCACAATCTCTGTAATGCAGACGCTCTGCTGGATATCCCACACTTTGATAACACCATCCCAGTCGCCGGTAGCAGCCAATCGCCTATCAGGGGAAATCGCAACGGCACAAAGCATCCCCCGTTCTGTTCCCCATAAAGCAACAGGTTGCATTGTCGCGAGGTCATACCACCAGAGCCCAATTTTGGTTGCGGCTGCGAGGTATGCTCCATCCGGAGATACTGCCATCGCCATCAGAGATCCATGCCCGAAACGAGAAATCGCACCATCCGGTAAAGCCCAGCTCATAGGATGACCTTTGTCAGCGACAATGGGCGTGGTCCCTATTTTTTCTGACATTTCTTATGTTCCCCCTAAAACCTATCCGTTCTAATACCGTTTCTGAATAACGACTTCTCATATACACATTCGTGGATGCACTTTGCACGAGATTTTTGGGGAAAAATGAAAAATATCATAAATCATCCAAAAATGACGGAACACATCGGCAATTGGGTGCCAGAGATCCCGCCGTGGTATGATTACGGTTTTATACCGAAAGAACAAACCAACCAGTACCACCGGCGATTCTACGAGTTTATCTGGTAATGAAAAGGAATGGTAACCCACGGAGGAGACAGAACCCAACGGCAATGGTAGCAAATATGAGACTTCCTTGTGCCAAGGCAGTGGTTTTCAAAAGACTCGCGCTCGCAAGACTCGTGAAGGCTAACATTTTGGTGATGCCGCTGATGGCACGACTGATACGTGAGCGCGTGAGGGCGTGTGTCCACCCGCTTTCTGGATATCCAAAAGACCGTTGCAAGGCATCTGTGATAAAGCCGCGTGCCATAACAACGATAGGCATCCATAACGGGAGGTGCCCTATCGCGGTAAAGTAAATCCAAAAGGTGTTCTCAATGATTCTATCCGCGACAGTATCAAGAACTTCGCCAAGTTTTGATGTCTCGTTGCGTCTGCGGGCAATATATCCATCGACACCATCAAGCGCGAAGATAATCGCAATAGTTGCAATCAACCCCATATCCAGTGTGTGATGCGTGCCAAATAGGACAATAACGACGAAAGTTAACAACAGACGACAGAGCGTTATGGTGTTTGCAATCATGTGTCGGGGTTACAAACCCCTCCTACGGTTCTGTTGCGAGATATTTCGGATTTGACTGGATGTGGGATGGATAGTGAATCTCCCATACCTTGGCTCTTGCCTCCGTAAAGTTCTCGGTTGGATAGACAGGAACAAACGCCTCGCTTAACTCGCCTTTTAGAAATACTTCCGGGGGTTGCCGTTGCGTTAGCATGAGATGGGTTGCACCGTGAGTTTTTAGAAATTCCAACGCCGCTCGTGCATCAGTCGCATCGCGGACATTTTCTTTGTAGAGGTGGATCCAGTGCTGGATGTAATGGTCCTGATCAATAACGGTTTTGACACCACCGAGGACGTTGAGCATACTGCCGAACCCCCATCTCGCCGCGACAACAGCGGTAGGAGGAAGTTCTGCTTTCATCCATTTAAAAGCCTCTGCAGCCGGTGTGTCCCCCGGAGCAGCTTGGCGCATCCGTGCTGCAGCTGCAACTGAGCGTTTTGCGTGTTCCCCTGCGGGTGTCCAGTACATGAGAGCAGTAACGATAACGACAGCGATACCAATTTTTATCACACGCAACGGCAACCGTTCTCTGACATCTGCGCTGAGGAATTGGGCATTTTTGAGGTTTTCAGTTATATAAATGCCGGTGCGGCGTATCAAGTCAGCCGTAAAGAATGCAATCGGAAGTCCAATAAAGAAGTCATACCGTTTCGCATCACGCGAAAGTGCCACCCACAATAGAAACCAGATAGCCATCGCAACATAAACAAGTTCGTATGTCGGTGATTCACGTTGCCGCCATGCGATGAAGAGAAGCACAAGAGCAATGCCTGCAAGCGATGTGAAAAAGAGGATGCTACCCCCCGTTGTACCTAAAAGCGTCTCAAGTCGCGCTTGAAAAAAGGTGCTGAGCATAAACAAGAATATAAACACGGCTAACACCGTCCCGCTATTCTTCCAGAAATGGATGCCGACACTCGTGAATCCCAGACTTCCCCAAAAAAAGAGGCTGCCGTATCGAAAGATCCAATACCTATAATCCGGCGTGTCGAGTTCTCCCACGGTTTGCATCAGTTGGTTTTGACTCAGAGGGACGGTGGTGCTGGCGAAGGTATCCAATTGTATCCAAACGTACCCAAGAGCAAGCACAAAGCTCGCAAGCACTAACCCAAGAGACAGATTTCTGACGTGTGGACGGAATTTGTTTGCCAGCGACGATTTCGTGATTAGAAAGTGTCGGAGCGCACGAATCCCTAATAGGACAAGTGGTGGCATCAGCACAAAGGCAAAGAGGTGCGTTGTGAAACCCTCTCCACTCCGATAGGCAGGCAAGGCGAGGTAAAGCGTCGGCACGAAGGTACACACCCAGAGAGCATATAACTGTAAACCTTCCTCCTTTTCAGATGTGAGGAATCTCCAAAGCTCCACAACAAGGATGACACTAACGAACACGCCGAAGCCTTCCCAACTCATACCGCCGAGGAACACAGAGAGACCTGAAGCGAGTGTTAAGAGCAGCCGGAGGCGAGACGATTGCGTTTGTAAGGACGCAAGATAGGTTGTAACCGCGAAAATGCCTAACATCAGACACCAACTGTCTCTATCGCTGAAACCAGCGGCACTGCGTTCAACGACACCCGGGAGCGTTGCTAAAAATATGCCAACAACGCTTGAAAAGAGCAAGCCGAAGGTCCGGTAAAGGAAAAGGTAAAGTACAGCCAACCCTAACACAAAACAGACAGCAGGCGAAAACAGTGCGACTTGATAGAGAGATACATTCGGAAAGATAACTGTTATCGCCTTGTGCGTGTAAGCCATACCGTAAGCATACGCAGTCATGCTTTGTCCATAGTCTCTGCCGAGGGGGAGCCAGCGGTGCATATCCCGCGCGGGCAGCTTGCCCTGTTCAGACACAATTTGTGCTTGCCAATAGTGGAGATACGGATCGTTTCCGGTAAATTGTCCTTCCGGAATGTTCGGAACGCCTTGAATCCGAATATAGAAGGCGACAATGAGAATAGCACCCAAGAGTGCCAACGGTATTAGTTTTTGTAGTAGTTTCATCTTTTTTTAGTTCTCGGCACGAAGTGCATCAATAGGTGAAAGCCGCGCCGCCCGCATGGCAGGGTAGACACCAAAACTAACGCCCATAAAAATCGAAAAGATAACGGAGATGAGTATCCAATGTCCAGAGAGGACGACGGGCCACTCTGGCACAACTGGGACGATGCGGACAGCGAGGCGTGCCATGCCGTGTGCTGCGAACCAGCCCCCCACAATGCCAAAAACTCCGCCACAGAAACAGAGACATATTGATTCCGTCAAAAATTGCCAGAAAATGTGAATCTGTCTCGCGCCAACGGATTTCCGAAGTCCTATCTCCCGCGTTTTCTCGCCGACAGAGACAAGGCACATATTCATAATACCGATACCACTGACAAATAGAGAGAAACCGGCAATGCTGCCCAGTGCTATTTTTATGACTTTTTCAATACGGGCAACCCGACTGTGCACCCCTGTCGGAATCCAATACCGAAAAAAGTCATCTTGGTTCCGGTGCCGCTTGAGAAGCACTCCGCGTGCCGAGGCGATAATCGGTGTCATATCTGCGTCAGGTTCGGTAAAAACTGTGAGACGCTCAATATAGTCGTTCCCTGTCAGCCGTTCTTGATAAGTCGTTAACGGGATTGCCATCGCATTATCCAAAGACCAGCCCCATCGAAGATTCAGCCCGCGCGGCATCATGACACCAACGACGCGAAACCGGACCGGCACTTGCCTCCAATAATACCGCACCTTCACCTCTTGGCCGAGTGGCGAATCTGCGCCAAACAGATCCGTCGCCGCTTCACTCCCCAACACACAGACCTGCAGCGCGTGGTCCGTATCGTTTTCAGTGAGAAATCTGCCTGCTTGGATGTGCCACCGCATGCCGGTCGCATAGTTGGCAGTGACACCTTCCAGAAAGGCGCGGGTCTCTCTCCCCTGGCGGCTTGTGACGAGCATCCGATACCGTTCATTTTTCGGCAGCACATAGAGCACCCCGGGACACACCGCTTCAATGGCATGGGCATCGCCGAGATTGAACCGTTCTTTTGTCCGTACCCGCCGGCCTCCCCGAATGATTGAGTAGCGAGTGGTGAATTGAAACTGATTTGCACCACCGAGTTTGTCAACTTGATCCGCGACGAGAAGTTTCGCCCCATCGCCAATAGCCATCATGCACAGCACACTGGTAACACCGATAAGAATACCGAGGATGGATAACCCAGCACGGAGTTTATTTTGCGTGAGGTGCACTATCCCTGAGACAGTCGCATCACGGGGTTTCATTTTGTAGATAAGGAGTCATATCCCATAAGAGGATAGTGCCGTCGAAACTCGCGCTCGCCAAAAGTGTGCCATCTGGTGAAAACGCGAGATCATGGACATCGGTAGTGTGTCCCCAGAAAGTGGCGATATTTTCACCCGTGGCAACCTCCCACAACCGGATGGAGACTTTTTCCTGTCCTTCTTGCCACCATGCCCCGGAGGCGAGATAGTCACCGCAAGGCGAAAAGGTAAGCGGGTGCTGCTGCTGGCAGCTCTGCGGTAGCAATATTGCCATACGTGTTTCCGAAGTCCTTGCGTCCCAGACTCTAATTTCGCCTTCGTCTCGTATCGAACCGACGAGGAGAGTACCGCATGGAGAGAAGGTTAGACCGCTGGTACTCCGAGTACTCCGAGAATCCGATTCCTGCTGTTCAATGACGCGATGAACATCCTCCGACCTCCCTTTATATAAGGTCGTGTCCAAGAGTTTTGTTGTGCGGAACGAGAAAAGCTGCTCACCACGCTCGACATCCCAAAGGAGAACACGTCCATCAGATGAGGCAGTGACAAAGTTTTTGCCATTCGGATGGAATACCGCCGTCGCTCTAATTGCATCAATATTCCCGCTGAATACGTGTCGTTTCTCCCATCTCAGGGCATCCCACACAATAATACTTTCTGGGCAGACGCTGATGAGGTATTCAGTTGTTGGTGAGAACGCAAGAACATACACATACTTTTGATGTCCAACGAGTTCTGCAACCTGGGTACCAGATACAAGATTCCAGATTTTGATGACACCTACTTCATTAGTGTTTCTCCGGCCACTAGTGGCTAATAGCTCCTGACTGGGGGAAAAAGCAAAATGACTTGAACTGGGATGATCGTGGTACGGTAGGGCTGGAAATATTCGTTCCACCTGCCGCTGTGCGACATTCCAAAATAGGATTCCGCTGTGTCCACGGGTTCCGCTGACAAGCGTGCTACCATCCTTAGAAAAAACCAACGAATGGGTATTGAGTATATGTCCCGGGAGAGACACTACCGTTGATGAAGATCCCTCCGTCCACACATGAACTTCACCGCGTTCGCTGGCGATCGCGAATTGCGTGCCATCGACTGAAAAACAGGCTGGGTTTCTGAACCGCGCCCGATATTCAAAGGTGTCCACTTTTTTTTCCTGCGCTGCATCCCAGATCACAACTTCGTTCTCATAAAGACCAGCAACCCGTAAGGTACCATGCGATGTATAGCTAGGTAGCACCTGGATGCTACCACACACCGTTGGTTCCATTTCCAGGGTGCCAGTGTGAACATTCCAGACATGGACAGTCCCTTTTCTATTGCAAGCAGCAAGATATTGTCCACAAGGCGAAAAGGCGAGTTGGTAGTAGCCCAAGCGTTCAGTATAGGCATTGGGAAATTCCGCGATGTTTTCACCGGTTTCTACATGCATCACGGATGTCACTTGATAGTCAGACTTGTATGCGAGTAGGCTGCTGTTAGGAGAAAACGATATTGGCAAGCCCGCCACTGATGCTGTCTGGGGGGTTTCACTAAGAGTGAACCATACAATAGGCACGCTGAGGTTCCTGCGCCAGGCATAAACAGCACACCGGTGACGACCAGATACGGCAAAATACTGTCCATCCGGCGAAAAGATAAGACGGGAAATCTCCTTTCCTTTTCCCACTGGATGTTCAGGTACGTCTATTTCAGCGACGCACTGTAGGGTTTGTGAATCCCACACCTTAACGATGCCATCCCAGTTGCCTGTGGTAATCCATCGCCCATCGCGGGAAAAGGAGATGGCAGAGACCATCCCCCTTTCGGTTGCCCACAAGGCAACCGGTTGCCTTGCAGCGATGTCATACCACCAGCAACCGATTGTGGTTGCAACGACAAGAGCAGTTCGATCGGGCGAAAACGCCATTTTACCACTTACTCCGCCGCGACCTAATCGGGCAATAGCACTCTCTGGGAGTGCCCAAGTGGTTATATCAGCACTATCAGATGGCCTTCTATGCACAACAGCCTCCTCACATATTTCGAGTTACGTATCGCAGTTTCCATGATAGTCGGGCTCGCAACAATACTCTTCTGTTCCTGTATATTCATATTTATCACCCTTAGTAGGACAAAGTGAGTGACCAGCGTCTGTCCCACATTTGCCTGCCTTGCCTTCATTACAATCGCTCTTACAACTTTTTGTGCGCGTGTCGCAGCATTCACTGCTTGAGAAGATAGCATCATCCATTCCGCCGCCACAGCAGCTGGAGGCTTCAATTTCTACAACAAACCCATTAAACGCACCAGCGAAAACGACTCCGCCAACGAAAAGCAAGGCAATCATCAATTTACCTACGACATTCGGGGTTGAGAAAAAATTCCTAATCATTCTAAAATTCTCCTTTATGTAAAAGAGACGTGAATCAATATAGCACGTCTCCATGAATTATATCCAAACAATTAACAGGACAGACGCGCAACGCGCCTGTTCAAGGGTTTGGCTTAACAAAGTTATTTTAAGTAAGCAAGAATCGTGCCAATCGGTAAAACCGTGATATCCATCCCTGTTATAACTTTGTCCGTCAAGGCGGTACGCGGGGTACGGGCTGTACGCCGTGTGATGCGATCACTTAAAGTTGTTTTTCGTCAAGTGTCGTAAAATACAACACGTTTAGAAGCAGTATGGGTTTCAGATCCTTTGACATAGCAGGTTCAAGCGTATTGTGTTGTAAAATACAACAGTGTCGTATATTACAACACATTTTACGGTCGTAGGTTATGTTTCTTCATTTTCTGATAAAGTGTGGATCTATCAATGTCCAATGCCCGTGCCGCAGCGGAGATATTACCGTCCGTCACTTCAAGGGCGTGGATAATAGCTATCCGTTCAGCTTCCTTAAGCGTAAGAATATCGGTGGTATCCGTCAGGTCGCTTGTAGCGGCTTGTGAACCCTCTTGTGCCAGATGCGGCGGGAGACTCTCTCGTTGCAGCCGGTCTGTTGTCTCACGCAAAACAGCACTTTCAATGGCGTATTGCAGTTCGCGCACGTTGCCGGGGAAGCCGTGCTGTGTCAACACGTGTAAGGCATCATCAGAAATAGTGCGAATGGATTTTTTAGCTTCTGCGGCAAATTTTTTCAGGAAATGATATGCCAAGATAGGAACATCTTCGCGCCGTTCTCTCAGCGGTGGAATCACGATGGAAAACCCCGCAAGTCGATAGTACAAGTCGCTACGGAAATATCCGTCTCTCATAGCACTATCTAAATCCTGATTCGTAGCAGCCAGTACACGGATGTCAACAGAGATGGTGCTTTCGCCACCAAGCCTTTGAAACTCGCGTTCTTGTAGGACGCGCAGTAACTTCTCCTGCAAAGTGAATGGCATATCCCCAATTTCATCAAGAAAAAGCGTTCCGGGGTTCGCTTGTTCAAAATATCCGATCCGTCGCTCGGTTGCTCCAGTGAAAGCCCCGCGTTCATTGCCAAATAATAGGCTGCCAATCAATTCGGCTGGTATTGCAGCACAATTAACCCCAACGAAAGGGCGTGCTTTTCGCGAACTGTTATCGTGTATTGATTTTGCGACCAGTTCTTTGCCGGTCCCGGTTTCGCCTTGAATCAGGACGGTAATATCGCCTGCTGCCGTCGCTTGAATCTCGGTGAACACCTGCTGCATCTTTTCACTTTTGCCAATGATTTCACCAAAGGAATGGTTCGTCTCAAGTTCGGTTTGTAAAGCCATAGTCTCCTTCTTCATTCGCTGGACATGAACATCTTTATACTTATGGACATGAATATCCTTGTACTTATTAAGACCATTTTTTTTTGCGATTTCGTGCATAAAATGAAAAAAAGTGTCATAAATCACATAAATTATCGAAAAATTATGCAAAAAAGCAGAGTGGCTTAGGGTTACTTACAAGTTCTACTAAAACCTAACTTAACAACTAAATTTATTTTAACTTTACAAATGTTGATATATATGCTATAATATACCATAGGTGCCAATTTACGGTTTCCCTGCTCTTGTAGGTTGGGTTGAGCGGTAAAGCCACAGGCGCATTTTCGTTACACACAGCCTTCCGTTCTTCAATGAACCTTTGAGGGGTAGATAGTTCAGCGAAACCCAACATCCCAAACGGTGTCGGTATCATAATGCGCCCCTTCCCAGTAACGGGTGGGGACCCCGGGTTTCACTCGGTTTTTGGTGATTTCAGGTTTCTCTGTTCCGTTGAAAAAACTGTGCTGTATGCGATTTTTAGTAGGTCTCCGTTCAACCTAAGGGAAACACCCAAGCAAAAACACCTACAAGACGCTTCAATTTTTATTTTTTAACTCACGTCAAAACTAAACTTCTATAGATGTTATGCCCAACGCTTCAGAACATCTAAAGGGATAAAAAATGAAAACGTTGAAAACTTCAAAAAAAGACAAAGAAGGGTGCGCACAACCCTACCACGAGACGCTCATAAAAGTCTTCACAGGCAATATCCATATCTGCCTTGACGAGGCTTTTCATCAATCAACTCGGCACAAAAAGAACGATTTAGGAGAAAAAAGGAGAAGAATTCTCTATTATCTCGAAATTGATAGACAAATCAGTCGCTATGCGGTCTGGGACGTGCTCGTAAAGGTTTTTGTAAGAGCCGAAAATTCTTCTCCCGCTCCGAAAGGGTTTGATATATTTGATAAGCCGCATCAACGGACGAATCGCTGCCAAAATATTTACACATCCACTAAACTGTATCAGACGTTGATTGACTTTTTTTCGTCAGTATGCTTCAATATTGTTCGCAACCAAATGTTAGAGGCGGCATCTTCTGCCACTATATCATCATTCTACACAAAACCCTCCACACCCTGTTTAGAGGAAAATATGAACTTTATAGCTAACCCGTAATTACCTATACACCAACGAAAGGGCGAGGATACAATCCTCGCCAGCGGCGGTGTGGGTCTTATTATTTAAAGGAAAATATGAACTTTAATAAACACTTTTACGCTTTGGCTTTCTTGATGATACTGTCTATATCTTTACCAACTGTTGCTGAGGAGGAAACCAGCGAAGTTATTAGAATGGAAGAGGTCGTGGTTACCGCACGTAAGCGTGAGCAGCGGTCTTATGAAGTACCGCTCTCCGTTTCGACGCTACAAGGTGAGAGATTCGATATCTTGCGTTCATCGGGTATGGATGTGCGTTTCTTGTCGAACCGCACCCCCAGTTTTCAGATGGAGTCGTCGTTTGGACGTATCTTTCCACGCTTCTATATCCGCGGTCTCGGCAACACGGACTTTGACCTCAATGCCTCGCAGCCAGTCTCGGTGCTCTACGACGGCGTTGTGCTTGAAAATGCTCTGTTGAAAGGATTTCCCGCCTTTGACTTGGATCGGATTGAGGTGCTACGGGGACCACAAGGCACACTGTTCGGCCGCAATACGCCTGCTGGCACCGTGAAGTTTGAGTCGGCGCGTCCGACACAGACATTGGAAGGATACGGACGGTTGAGTTACGGGCGATTTAACACCAGTAATTTTGAGGGGGCGATCTCAGGACCGCTCGTCCGTTCTGTGCTGTCCGCGAGACTATCACTACTTGCGCAGTGGCGGGACGACTGGGTAAACAACGAACACGCAGGCGCGGAAAGTGCTTTAGGCGGACATCGCGACGTGGCGGGTCGTGTCCAGTTGTTGTGGACACCTATGCCGGAATTGGAAGCACGACTCAAGTTTCACGCTCGCGATCTCGACGGTACTGCACGTCTGTTTCGAGCGAATATCTTGTCGCCGGGTGAAGGCGGTTTGGTAAAAGATTTTGCCCGTGACCGAATCGCACACGACGGACGTAACGAGCAAACGTTGAGCACACAAGGCTTCGCCGCTGAAGTACGCTACGACATTGGAGACTTCCAACTAATTTCGCTGACAGGATTGGAACGACTTACCAATTTCTCGCGTGGCGACATTGACGGCGGTTACGGTGCAGTGTTCAGTCCACCGAGTGGTCCCGGCGAGATACCCTTTCCTTCTGAAACCGCGTCCGGTATCCCCTCACTCAGCCAGTTGAGTCAAGAAGTCCGTTTGATGAGTCCGGCAGCGCGTCGTCTCACCTATCAGTTCGGATTGTACTATTTCCGCGAGTTCGTAGAGATGGAAGATTTGAACTACGATACGCTGGCTGGCGGCACCTTGGACGGCGTAGCGCGTCAAGAACAGGAAGCCACAGCACAAGCGGTATTCGCGGCGTTGACCTTCCAAATGCTTGAGGATTTGGAGTTGGGAACCGGACTGAGATTGTCTCACGATGTAAAGGACTATACAGCGTGGCGAGAAGCAGCACCCGCCGTTACGGGGGCAGGTCCACTCGCGCCTATCCACCGGAATCCTGAGGATACGGTGTGGAGTGGTGATCTGAGTCTGCGTTATAGTGTGTCTCCTAACGTGCAGACATATCTACGTGCAGCGCGAGGATTTCGCGCACCGAGCATTCAGGGACGCTTACTGTTTGGGGACACCGTTACGGTGGCGGATACAGAGACTATTCTCTCCTTTGAAGGTGGCACAAAGTTACGTTTGTGGGAGCAGCGGCTGCACCTGAATATGGCAGCGTTCCACTACTTCATGCAAGACCAGCAGCTTACTGCGGTGGGTGGAGAGACAAACTTCAATCGGTTGGTAAACGCTGAGCGTACGATTGGGCGCGGTGTTGAGGTGGAATTAGCTTTCTTACCCATCACGGCACTGGAGGTTTCAGCCGGACTCAGCTACAATCAAACCCGCATTGATGACCCGAATTTGGCAATACAGGGCTGCGGAGCACCGTGTACGGTATTGGATCCGCGCGGCACTGCCGAGGGAACTTTTTCCATCGACGGTAACGGTCTGCCCCAAGCACCAGGTTGGATCGCAGATGTGACGCTGCGCTATATGCTTGAACTTCCGGCGGGTGTCCGTCTCATCGCCTCGACGGACTGGGCATATCGCAGCCGAGTGCGGTTCTTCCTCTACGATTCTGTGGAATATGCCGATGATTGGCTCTTGGAAGGCGGTGTCCGGCTCGCCTGTCTACTCCCACACGCCGATGTAGAGGTAGCAATTATCGGACGCAACATCCTCAACGATACGTCTCCCACTGGGGGTATTGATTTCAACAATCTGACTGGCTATGTCAATGAACCGCGGTTCTGGAGCCTTGAAGCGGTGCGGCGTTTCTGAACAATACCAAAGTTTGACAAAAAAGTATCGACTGGTTAGAATAGATAGGACTTACGCAATTTTTCTATGAAGTCTTACATATCACGTGCAGCTGGCGAGGTTTGAAACCTCGCCAGCGAGGGGTTTGCGTAAGTTCTAATAAAAAAAATGAAAGTAGGACACAGAATGAAAATTGCAATATGCAACGAAATGTTTGAAAATTGGAAAATCGAAGATGTTTTCACTTATGCTGCTGAGCTCGGTTACGAGGCGGTCGAGATTGCACCGTTCACCTTAGCAGACTCGGTCTTGGACATCAGTGATGCCGAACGGACACGCATCCGTAAAGCAGCAGAAAGTGCGAAGATAGAGATTGCAGGACTCCACTGGCTGCTTGTCTCACCGCCGGGACTGTATGTTAACCACCCCGACGCGGAGATTCGTGAGGAAACGCGGGACTATTTCCTCGCGTTGATTAACTTATGTGCGGATTTAGGCGGTAAAGTGATGGTGATCGGTTCGCCACAACAACGGAACGTGATGGAGCCGCTCTCATTTGAAGAGGCGTGGGAATATGCGCATGCGACTTTCTCAGAAAGCGCGGCACTCGCAGGTGAGAGAGATGTGATGTTGTGCATGGAACCCTTATCAAGCGACCAGACGAACTTCATCACGAACCCCGACAAAGCAGCTGAGATGGTGAATGCTGTCAATCACCCGAATTTCCAGATGATTCTGGATGTCTGCAGCACAGCAAAAGAGGGCTTGGATATGCCGACGCAGATCCGTAACCACGCGCAGCACGTCGCGCATTTCCATTCCAACGACGATAACGGCTATCTGCCCGGTTCTGGGAACGTAGACTATCCACCCATCATCGAGGCACTGAAAGAGATTGACTACAGTGGTTATGTCTCTACAGAGGTTTTCGACTTCAACCCGGATCCACAGACGATAGCGAAACGAAGCATCGAATTTGTGAAATCACTGCTGTAGGAGAGAGCAATGAACGGCATTATCCATGAATGCTACGAGGCATACAGTACACTTAGAAACGAAATGGGACGGTGGCTGAAACAGAGCATGCTGCTCGACCCACCCGGTCCAAACGACGGTGGCGAAGATGAAGCGAACTACGCGCTCGCGTGGTTCCCACACTATTTAATCACCGGTGATGCGACCGTGCTACAGCACTTTGATACACTAAAGGCAGCACTGCTCGGTTGGGTGAAACGCGATTGCCTTCACGGCTACGAACCGAAGGCGGAAGCACATCACGGACCGGAACCGTTTCTCCTCTTCTTGCCTCGTTACATCGGTCTGATGCCGAAAGATACAGAAGCGATCACGCTTTTGACGGATGCGGCGGAACATATCGGGAACTGGGTGCCAGAGATTCCGCCGTGGTATGATTACGACCGAGATACGTTCATCGGTTATAACATCGGCAGTCGAGATGTGGCAAACGACGAAAAAAATGCGTATGAAATGGCGGAACATTTTCGATTTATCCACATTGCAATCGCTGCATATCGCGTGACAGGCGAAGAACGCTATCTGACGTGGGCGTTACGGTATGGAAGCAAACGCGCCGAGCAGCTTATTGCGGCACCGGACCCGATGCCATTGCTCTGGACGCACGACGGAGACGGACTCGACGAAGCCGCCGTCAATGAGAAGAATTTAAATCGACTCACCGCAAGCACACACCACATCCCCGGTGACCCGCTTGCTGGCATTGAAGTCCTATTGGCTTCTGGTGCTATCTATGCACTCGGAGATCTCTATCTACTATCTGGAGAAGAGATTTTCAAAACGGCGGCAAAGCGGATTGTAGAACCGTTAGTGTCATCGTTGAGCGATCCATATAACGATCCAGCAGCCGCCGCATTGAGTTATTACCGCTGGACATTCGAGGATACCGAATTTGATGAGGAAATCCGTGCGGGATTGGTGGAACTTCCTGATGAACCGCCCGAGTTGCTGGCGTTGATTTTCCCGCAAGAGACACGCCGTCGGGAACCCGGTGTCGGTAAGCGATCAGATATGGCATATTGGGGGGAATGGTCAGATGACGGATCCGTGAAACCGATTCAGGAACCATCAACGGCGACCTTAACACTCGCCTATCAAGTAACAGGCGAAATTGCTTATGCGATGCGCGCATTGCAAAGTGCTGCGACGCGTCTGCGTATCGCGAGGCGTGTGTTACGAGGTGGACGGGAACACGCCGATATGGGCGGCGCAGTCTGCTCAATTGCAGCGGGACACGGACGAAACTGGGGGCAAGGCGCGGTCACAGCGTGTTATGGTCCTCTGCTTCTCGGCACGCGTGAGGTTCAGAGTGAAGTTACACCGCTTCTGGAAGTTCGACACGGCGATCAGCAAAACCATCCACAGACGCTTTTCTCTCTGGTACGACCTCTTCTCGAAACAGAAAAGAGAACAGAGGTCGTCTTCTACAACGGGGGCGATTCACCCCTCACGTTTTCATGGCGATTGCAAACCGGTGAAGCGGATATGTGGGATACAACAACACTCAACGCAGGTGAAATACAACAGGGTTCACTCTAATCCCTATCTTTTTTCACAGCTGCCCAAGTTGTTGTTAACAACGAGGCTTGCGGTTGAACTGACAAAAACTGTGGGTCAAACCAATCTGGATCACCATTCAATACGCCGTGTGTGATCTGCCTGGATGTTCGGTTACCTAAATTGCGTATGAAGAGTTGACTATTCTTTCTATAAATGAGCTCGTCGCCAAGCGGGGACCATGCCGGATGAATAGCATTTGAAATAAGGCGTTTCAAACCTTCGCCATTGCTATTCACAACATAGATGCCCTTTCGACTCCAGTAAAATGCTATACGCGTGGCATCCGGGGACCATGCTGGAGGTCCCCAGAGGGTTCTCGGTGCTTGATTCGGAACCAGTACTCTCTCTTCGCGCGTTTGAAGGTTGATAACTTTCAGGAGCCGTCTTGCCGGATCGGCTGCTGATATAAAGGCTATCTCGGAACCGTCAGGCGACCAAGCCGGACAACCACCAAGAAAGCCTGGTGAAGCAACACGTTCCTCGTGTTCACTATTTACTGTACTGATATAGATGCCCCAATCGTCTCTTCTCAAATAAGCGATTCGTTGTCCATCTGGAGACCAAGCAGGGCATTCTCTATGTGCGAGACTCTGAAACACCTTCCGCACATTTCCTCCATCTGCTTCCATCAGGTAGAGGTCATGAGCACCATCTCGGTTTGAGTTAAAAGCGATATGTTCACCCGTTGGAGACCAGGCCGGATAAAAATCTCTTGAAGCATGCCAAGTCAAGTTAATTTGCTTACCCCCATCTGAATTCATAATATAGATTTCCAAATTGCCGTCACGGGTGGAATGAAACGCAATTTTTGCCGTTTTTGGAGCTTTGGCAAAAACGGTACTGACTTGTGTGCCGCCCAGCATTAATATCAACACACACAAGAAAAAATAAAAGTTTGCCAGTCCCCCTGATAAGGGGGATTTAGGGGGTTTCTTCCAAAGCGAAAGCGTCATTGAACAGTACCCTCGCAATACCTATGAGATCCATTTTTTATCTTCTTAATTTCCAAAATTCTGTGCCACAAGTGTCAAATCAAGAATATTAACAGTACCATCGACATTTACATCAGCCTTCGGATCTGCCTCTCCAAAGCGAGCAGCAACAAAGGTCAGGTCCAAGATATTCACAACACCATCAGTATTCACGTCATAGGGTGCCTTGGGCGCGAGCAGATTTGAGCTCACCAATTCAAAGACGATATCCTGAGCTGTTTCAAATTTGACAGGTCCAAGGTCCGGTGCGAGCCACTGGTAGTTCGTGGAGCGACTTGCCCCTATCGCAGCAGCCGCTTTCGTGCGCATCCGAATTTTTAAGCAGTTCTCGAACGTTCCTGCCGATGTGACCACGTTCTCAACGGCGACAACTTCATTCACACTGGAAACTGTAACAGCCCCTACGATAGCTACCTCTGTTTCTCCATGGGTCTCCCAAACTTTTCCAAGTTGAAGCGTTTCGGGGAAAAAGATAACAGGCGGTGAAAAATCAACACGCGCCACACCAAAAACATCACCAAGCTCCGCGACAATCCTATGGAGCTTCATCCCTTTTTCTGTTAACTGCACAAGGAAAGTGTTTGTATTGATCGTACTTGTGCCAAGGACCTCTGTTGTAAGCTTCAGGATACGGACATCTTCGCCATCAATGGGTTCGTCGGCAGCCTCAATTGCGTAAGTGACACGTTCGGCACCGTCCTCACTCTCCAATACCCAAGTATTCCCGACATCCGCGGGATAATAGTTCTGTGCATCGGTTACACTGACAACAGCACAAAGCAATATGATGAGCAAAATAGTATTCCGAATCATTTTATTCCCCTTCAAAACAACAAAACGTGCCGAAAAAACGCCCTGATGGTGACATCAAGGCGTTTATGTGAATCGTGTTTACTGTCTCCTCTATTTGAGGATAACCATCCGTCGCGTCGCAGTAAAGTCTGCCGTCTGCAGCGTGTAGAAGTAGATACCACTCGCTACGCGCTCTCCTACAGCATTCCTACCATCCCAATACGCAGCACTCGAGGGCATCATATAGGAACCCGTCGCCTGCCAACCCAAATCTAAACTCCGAACCAAATGACCCGATACATTATATATCTGAATCGACACTTCTGTCGGTTGACTCAACTGATACGGAATCCATGTCTCTGGATTGAACGGATTCGGGAAGTTCTGTGCCAGAATCGTATCTTCTGGCTGAACATCACCAACCCTTAAATCCAGATTCAGGAACGCATCGCGGATATCTGTCGTCGCAACTGTCCGCTCGAACGGACCCGAAACGATCGTGCCACGTTCATTGTAAAGTGCGATCTTCAGTTTATCGCCTGCTTCAACAACGCTCTTACGGTTGAGGTCTGCCCAGACAGCAGAGGACCGTCTCACGTCGCTGGTGACGTTCTCCGTAGCGATTGTGCCGGTGCGGAGGTTTTCTGCGACGAGGGTGTACGTCGTCCCTGTTTCCATACCTTGTATATCGCTCGTGACGATGAATGCCCATGCGCTCTTGAATTTGGTAAGTGCGGGGGCAGCAGGTGCGGCATCGGCAGCGTCAGCAGCTGCGTCATCTCCACCCGCATCAGCAGCAGCATCACCTTCGCCTGCGTCAGCAGCATCGTCTGCGGCTGCGTCGTCTGCGGCGGCATCCTCAGCAGGTGCATCTTCAGCGGCTACGTCATCCGGAGGTGCTTCTTCCTCAGGAGCAGGTTCTTCTGGCGGCGGTGGCAGCGGTTCGGGTTGGTTGTCCCACGCATCACCGGTGAACTTCACCATTCCACCTTCCGGTGTATTCACAATATAACCTTTGCCACCATCAATACTGAAGCCATCACTCTCATCCACTATTGTGTAACCAACGAAACTCTGCTTCGACACATCAAGTTGAATGACAGTTGTTGCGCCCAGCATTTCTGCCAATGACTTCGCCGTGTACGGCTCTGCCGGCATCAGTGGTATAGAAATCATGTTCAAGCCGGGTTCAAGCGTGACATCAAAACCAGGACCTTCCACCACTGGTTCCGGCATCGGTTCTTCAGCTGGAGGTTCTTCGGTGGGAGGTACATCCTCAGCAGGTGGTTCTTCAACCTCTGGTTCCACCGGCACTTCTTCATCGGTTGGTTCTTCGGCAACCTCTGGCTCCACCGGCGGTTCTTCAACCTCTGGCTCTGCTGGCGGTTCTTCAACAACTGATTCTTCGGTAACCTCTGGCTCCACTGATGGTTCTTCAGCAACTGATTCTTCGGTAACCTCTGGCTCCACTGGTGGTTCTTCAGTAACTTCTGGCTCCGCCGGTGGTTCTTCAGCTGGAGGTGCAGCGACTACATTGTAACTCTCTAATTCAAAAATAATTTCCTGATCGTTTTGGAATTTGACGGGACCAACATCGGGTGCAAGCCATAGGATCTCATGCTCACGCAGAACCGACAGCGCCGTGACGGCTCTTCGGTTAGTCTCCACCTTAACACAGTCTTTGAATACACCGATCGGGGTTTCAACGTCCTCGATTGCAATAACCTCTAAAGTGCTGGTAGTAGTCGCTGCTCCCACCAGTTTTAGGACTGTTTCCGTCACAACCACCCACGTCTGTCCTAAGGGTAGTGCGGCGGGGAAACTAAGAACCGGTGTATCATACGTCGCCTCGGCGATGCCAAATGCCCCTCGGTCGAAGGCAACTTGATGTAGTAAGTGCCCCCCATCTTCATCAACAGTTATCCAGGACTTGTCAAACGCAACTATGTCTGTTCCAACTGTCTCCTTGATGACATTCAGGAGGATAAGTTCCTGACCATCAACAGTTTCGGGTCCCTCAAAGGCATAGGTGCGTCGCTCCGTACCGTCGGTACTCAAGAGAACCCACATATTACCGACCTCTGCCGGATAATGATTTTGTGCCACCGCTGTAAATGTGAAACTACAGACAAGACTTAACACCAAAATTGGCATCAGTCGAGACACAAATTTGGTAGTTTTCATAACTTAAATTTCTCCTTTTTCAAAAAGATATAAACTTGAATAATACGCAGGACCTACGCAAAATCAGAGAATTAGGTCTATCATGGCGCGATCGGTGCGGTAGCATAGACGGGTGCAAGCACAAATAGCGAGTCCATTGTATTAGAAGGCTCACGCTGTCCGTCAGGAGATATGTCATCATGTTCCGAAACGTACCGGTATCCGAACCACATCCCAATTGCTATTGCCAAAGCAGCAACGATAATAACAGCCAATACCACTTTCCAACTTACCATACCTATTCTTTTCCAAATGACGTGTAATGATGCCAAATGTTATCACAGCCATCAAAAATTTGCAACAAAAAATAACAGTCAAAACACATCTGTTATCGCAGGATTTTCGCGGTTAATTGCCGAAGTTCTGTGCAATACGAACTAAATCTAAGATATTAACGGTGCCGTCCCCTGTGACATCTGCATCCGAATCGGATTCCCCGAAGCGAGTCGCCACGAAAGTTAGATCCAAGATATTCACAACACCGTCCCCTGTTACGTCGTAAGGGACCGGTTCAGGCATCGGGTCTTCTTCAGGAAGTGGTTCGGCGGTAATGTCTTCCGCTGTGGTATCGGGTTCCTCAGGCTCGGTGAGCAAGTTGGAACTTATCAAGCTAAAGATCAATCCGTCACTGTTTTCGTATTGCACGGGACCCACATCCGGAGCAAACCATTGATAGGTAGTCTGATCGATATCGAGATTAAGGAATGCTCCAGCAGCAGTGAGACTCAAATCTAACTGAACTTTGGCACAGTCTTGGAACGTTCCCGCCGGTGTTACTATCTCCTCAAATCCAACGACTTCCAAATCAGTGGTGCTTTTGCCAGGTATTGTGAGTCCGACTACTAATTTCGCTTCTGCATCCGCGACTATCTGCCACTTATCGCCCATTTCTAATTGTAGAGGAAAAAAAGTTGCGGGCGTAGGGAAATCCGCAGTCAGGGTGGCAACAGCATCCTCTAAGATAATACTATGGAGTTTAATGGTGTCACTGTCAACAGTCAAAAAATATTGATCTGTCTCAGCCTCACCAGTGCTGATCTCTTCAGTCTTAATCTTCAATAGGATACGCTCTTCACCGTCAGCAGTCTCGGATCCCTCAAGCGTGTAAGTACTTCGTTCTTCACCATCCTCACTCTCTAAAACCCACATATTCCCGATGTCTGCCGGGTAATAATTTTGTGCCGTCGCTGCAAATGCAAAGAAATAAGCGAAACTCAAAACCAGAACCGGCTTAAGCCAACGTAAAAACAAGGTCTTTTTCATATTTCAATTCTCCTCAGGCCAATTACCTCTAAGAAAATAATAATAAAAATCATAATGAATGCCACTTTCCAACACAATCTGATGTGTTGACTTTTTCCAAGCTTCGTGTGATAATAAGAGTATATTACTACATTTATTGCAATTTTGCAAGCAGGAAAAGAATGCAGTGCTGACTTGACTGCGTGCCACTCAAAACAGAAAAGGAGAAACATACATGCGTTTAGAAGGACAGGTTGCGATCGTTACAGGCGGCGGTGGAGGTATCGGAAAAGCAACATGTCTCGCATTCGCCAAGGAAGGCGCGGATATCGTAATCCCTGAAGTAAATATAGCGAATGCGGAAGCGGCTGCAGCAGAAATAACCGCGCTCGGTAGGCAATGTCAAGTCATTGAAACGGACGTAGCGGATGGTGACTCCGTACGTAAGATGGTTCAGGAAACACTTGACACGTTTGGACGGATCGATATCTTAGTCAATAATGCCGGTATTTTTAGTTATACACGCATCGACGAATGTACGGAAGCGGAATGGGATCGGATGATGGCTGTGAACCTCAAGGGCCCATTCCTCTGTTCACAGGCGGTAATGGAGACGATGAAGGCACAACGCTCTGGACGGATTATTAACCTCGGTTCGTTAGCAGGACAAGTCGGGGGACTGGTCGCCTCTGCCCCATATTCCGCCTCAAAAGCGGGTGTCATGTGTCTCACAAAATCGCTGGCACGTGTGCTTGGAGAGTACAGCATCACGGTGAACTCTATCGCCCCCGGCGTTGCAGCGACAGAGATGGCAAAGAATCATCCAGATATGACTGATCAAATTCCGTTAGGGCGCGTCGCCGATGCCGCCGAGATCGCAACCGCTATCCTCTTTCTTGCTTCGGAAGAGGGACGCTATGTGACCGGGGCAACACTTGACGTTAACGGCGGGATACGGATGGCTTAAGTGGTTGTCAGCTGTCGGTTCTCAGTTAAGAGGTTTCCTGTAATAATCTACCCTCACTTGCAATGTGCTAAAGAATATATGAATTGTGAAACCTCTTGAACCGACTGCCAACCGCTGATAGCCGTTAGCTATAAAAGGAGAAATGATATGGAATATAGAACACTCGGACGCGCAGGTGTGAACGTTTCACCCCTCTGCCTCGGCACAATGATGTTCGGGGGACCCACAAACGAAAAAGATTCTATTCGGATTATCCATAAAGCGTTGGACGCTGGCATTAATTTTATGGACACCGCGAACGTCTACAACGACGGTGAATCGGAACGCATCATCGGGAAAGCCGTACGCGAAAACCGAGAGAAATGGGTTATTGCAACGAAGGTACACGGTTCAATGGGCGAAGATGTGAACGCAGCGGGTTCCCATCGATTCAACATCATGTCAGCGGTGGAAGCGAGTCTCAAACGCCTCAATACGGATCATATCGATGTCTATTATCTGCACCGTTGGGATGCCGCCACGCGAATTGCGGAATCGTTACGGGCTTTGGACGATTGCGTGAGACAGGGAAAGGTCCGCTATATTGCCTGCTCCAACTTCGAGGCATGGCGCGTTTGCGAGGCATTCTGGACGAGCGAAAAGTACGGACTGGAGGAATTTGTGTGCGTCCAACCGCTTTATAACATCGTAAACCGGGATCCCGAGGTAGAGCTGCTGCCGTTCTGTGAGAAGTATGGTGTGGGCGTTGTACCGTATAGTCCGTTGGCACGAGGTGTGTTAGCAGGGAAGTATCTGCCCGGCGAAGATCCGCCTAAAGGGTCAAGAGCAGCGCGAAAAGATAGGCGAATATTACAGACAGAACTCCGCGAGGAGAGTTATGAGGTGGCACAAAAGTTAAAACCACTGGCAGATGCACACGGCAAAACCCTGACGCAATTTTCATTGGCATGGGTGTTAGCAAACCCAACGATCACCTCTGTTATCATCGGACCGCGCACGATGGCACAATTGGAGGACAACTTGGGGTGTTTAGATTGCACGCCAACGGAAACCGACGAAACAACTATCAATGCGTTGGTGCCACCCGGCGAACATACTGGGAAAGGATATAACGACCCAGCGTATCCAGTGCTTGGAAGATTAACATAAGGTTAAATGTGAGTTCGGCATAAATCCGTAGGTCGGGTTGAACGGGGTCTCACTGAAAACTTCACAGAGAAGAGGGTTTTCAAGTTCACCAGGAATCTGAAATCACCAGAACATGAGTGAAACCCAGCCATCCTTTGTAGTTTGGATTGTTGGGTTTCGCTATCTTTATTTAAAGGGACGTTTCATAAAAAATAGGTCTTCTCTGTAAATTGCACAGTTCTTGGTCATTTACCGCTCAACCCAACCTACGATCACTGAACGCACGCAGGGCACGGGGCCCCTGCGAAACACAGTCGGTACAAACGTCCATTGCGTAAGTCTTATGTGAAGATTTCCGTTACTTGAGAGACTTGAGGTTTCCCCACATGGTCGCTAACTTTCCTTGGGGTTCCACATCCAATAATTCACCGAACCGGTTGGTAATGAGTTCCCCAATTTCCAAGCCGACCTGTGCGAGGTAATCGTCCGGTTTATTGGCGAGTGTTTCCATGTGGAAATGGACGAAATAGCCTTTCATGTCTGGCGCGGCAAAGAGGATCGGATCAGCTGAGTTACCGGCTTCAGCATAGACTTCGATTGGGTCGCACTTCTCTGCTTCCAACACGTTGATCAGTCCCGGACGATTCGGATTAAAGGGTTCCAAGCTGGGAATCAGTTTTTTGCCTTCCTCTGTCGGTTTAACAGCGGCAGCGGTGGTTGTGATGTACTGTGCCGTGAAGTTGAGAACATCCTTCACACCTTGATTGCCGGGGACAACCTTCTGCCCGGGTGCATCTTTTTTCCCAACGGCATAGAACGGCGTATCGCCGGAATAGATGAGCACGCCACCCCCGAAGAGAAAATTCTCAATCGGGCTGTCGTCTTTCATGCCAATCGTATAAACGATTTCGGGAACGACGATTGGAGAAACAATAACGCCCTCCGGATTCTCCTCCATGTAAGCGAGGAAAGCATCCGCATCGCCAACAACAGAGGCGATTTTTGCCTCGTCTAATTCAGCGATAACGGCATCTTCAATCTTCTTCGTCGATTTCCAATCTCCCCAACCATCGGGATTAAAGCCATAGTTTTCATCATAATAGAGGAACACTTCGGGTGCTGCCCACGTTGCGGTGGAAGCTCCTAAGAGAACTCCAATCAGCAGGAAAATCTTGAATTGCAAGGACAACTTGCAAAGGCTACTATAGATGCTACGTCTCATGACAAAAACCTCCTTCGTTTTTTGTCTGATTTGTCCCGTGCCTCAGAAGTGTCTCCCACGCAACTTTGCGTGTATTATTTCCAAAATGTCGCCGTGGTTCACACAAAAAAGGCTTGACCTACCGCAGCCACGGTAAGATTCTGGAAAAGGCACGGGAATGCTCTTTGACAAGAAAGAAATTCCTTCTCGCTGTGTCAGAAAGCTTCTCACATCGTCGGATAGAATGTTTCTCGATTTCGTAAAGTTGATACCCTAAATCTGAAATGTAGTCTTCAATCTCTCCGTAAATAGCACGATTCGTTTCACCGACATCCTTCAGTTCCGCCATTAAGAGCGGGGCATGCGTTTTTAAGTAGTGCTCACCACCTTTCAATACTTCTAACTGATATCCTTCTACATCAATTTTGACCAAATCCGGAGCCGATAGTTCGCGGAAAAGGTTGTCAATCGTGTCAAGTGTTATGCGTTCCGATGTTGCTCGTCTGTCAGTGTACTTTAAGGAAGCGGTCCCCTCGGCAAGCCCCGCCTCGGAGTAATAGAGGTGCTGCTGTTCTACCCTGTCCCCGATTCCCTTATTAACAACAGTGACATTTGTAAACCCATTCAGAGAGACATTTTCATGGAGATAGCCGCAGGTGCGCGCCGCCGGTTCAAATGCCACAACTGCACCAGTATCCCCAACCTGTGAGGCGAGGAGGCACGTATAAAACCCAATATTCGCTCCGATGTCCCAACAGATGTCTCCTGGTTCAATGATCCTCAGCAGTTTCGTGATGATATACCTTTCATCATGCGTCCCATAAAAATAGAGATACTGGTGCTCAGGATTCGCAAGGTTAGCTTTCAATTGGAACTGATACTTGGTTTCAAAGACAGTAATCGGATCTTCAGGCGTAATCCAATCTTTCGTCAACCTTAAAAGGAAACTCTTCCCGTCAGTGATCGGACACCATCGGAGGTAGCTGCGAACAAGATAGTTGAGTTGCGGGTTCATCCCCACGTCTCAAGTCCTAACAACTTTTTGCCGAGTTCAGTCAGATAGGCAGTTTCTCCCGATTCATGCTCCTTTTCTGGACGCTCACCACTGAAGCCTGCCATACGTTCCTTCCATGCGTTGATGCGGCGTTCGCGTGCCTCTGGATTCGCCTCGCCTGTCGGGGACATCGTAATGTATTGCGCGACGCGTGGCGCATCGGCGGTATTGATGCCTGCACTATGCGGCAACGCGCTGTGCCAAATAACGAGATCACCGGCTTTTCCGGGCACCGGAACTGCGCCGAGTGCTACCAAATCTTGCTGCCTCGGATCCGCATCCTCTGGAAGACTTTTTAGCCATTCATCAATTTTATTCTGGAACCCTGGTACACAAGTGAACGCACCCTGATTGGCTGCGGTATCGGTGAGATAGAGAACACCTTGCACATGGAATCGGACGGGGACCTCCACAGTCATGTCCCAGTGGAGACCTAAGTTTGTACGCTCAAATTTACCGGGGGCATTGGGGGGACTCATGCTGGCGCGGTCGAAACTCACCCACAATTTTTCAGTGCCCCGAATTTCGGAAAAAGCCTGATGCACACGCGGGAATTGGCGAGTTGCCCACAACGCTGGATGCTGATAAATTTCGACCATAATGCTCTTACGAGGCGGATCGGGATACCAAGTGTCTGGATCGTCGGCATCCATCTCAAGGAAATCCCAAACAGCCTGTTGTGCATTCTGTATCAACTCTGGAGGTGCCGCATCGTGGATAACGACATAACCGTTCTCTTCCCAGAAAGCGCGATCTGCAGAACTCAAAACTGCCATTTTTTTCCTCTTTTTTTAATTTTCCTTGCGGTGAAATGAAGTGCGTTCCATCTATTACGTACGTTCCTCAAATCCGCCTGCGCCGTTGTTGCAGGCTACCGTTTTGGTTTATTTTTTTCCGAGAGAAAAGAAACGTCAAAATTCCCAAAATCAGTTGAGATTTAACCAGAAACCTGCGCGTAATGGAATAGAGCGCGACCCAGGAGGTCAAAATTAAAAAACCTCCAATTGTATTGGACGGAAAGTCCTCGGTCAGGAAATTAGGACCTTATTAATATTTTACCCCAACCGGCGCAAAAACGCTGACAGAAAAATAACTATCAATCCTAAAACCACAGTAAGGTTGAGCCATGGTGCTGATTTCTTCTGAAATACATCAAAAACGGGATATGGAAACGTCAGGACAATTGCCAATGTAAATATTAAAAATACAATGAAAAGTTTGACACCCAAGACAAAGATGTAAAGTGAGTAATCCGATACAAACGTTCCAGCGGCAGCAACCGAACGTGCTGCTCGAAAGAAGGTGATGAAATTATACAACCCCGATATGAGAACGGTTAACAATGCTGTCCAGACGATACCACCGAAACGTCGGAGTGCCGATGAAATCAAAGATTCCGAATCAGCGTGTCGGTTGGCAATCGGCAGAAAAACAACGCGAAGAAAGAAGAACCCTCCTATCATCAGCACGACGGATCCGACATGTATCCACTGTATCAGCGACTTCAGAAACATTTTTTAATGGCTTTCGGCTGTCGGCTGACAGCCATCAGCAAAGAAGTTTTCGGGACAACCACAAAAACCTCTTTACCGATAGCCGACGGCTGACGGCTGACAGCCATCTTGAGGTTATACCACCGGCTTGCCACCAACGGGGTTAAAACAGGGGCGTGACTGCTTGCAAGCGTCCGGCGACACAAATTGATCGTCTGGACCAACGACTTGCATAGTGCAATTGCACCAGTAATGCGAACCCGGATTGTTCTCAACGAGGTTCTGCAAGTTGCCACCCGGAATGTAAATCGCCTTCGTCCGGAGATACTGGCATATCGGGCGATTAAAGATTGGAAGTGCTTTTTCTTGTAACATATCGATGCTCCTTTAGCTTGCAGCCATCATTGCCGCTCGACTGACGAGATTCTGTGTTAAGGTTACCTTGTAAGCATTGTCGTTCAAGGGCTGTGCGTCTTTGACGGCATCGGAACCCGCCTGCTGACTCACAGCGTCATCAATCATCTTGCCGGTGAGCGCAGCCTCCGCTTCTTTGGAACGCCAAGGCGCAGGTGCAACACCACCGAGAACGACACTGGCAGCTTCACAGGTCTTCCCGTTCATCTGAAAAACACCAGCAACGCTCGCCAATGCGAAGTCAGGTGCGCCTTTCTCGCGCGCCTTTAGATAGAAACTTCTCGTATTGGACTTCGGTGCCGGAACGCTAACCTCAACGACAATCTCATTGGGTTCAAGCACATTCTCTCGGAACGGATTCGCAGCCGGTAAGGTAAAGAATTCCTCAAGCGACACGGTTTTCTCGCCTTCAGGTCCGACAATCTTAACCGAGGCACCCAAGGCTATCAACGCGGGTGCAAGATCCGAGGGATGCACAATGTAAACGGGATCGCCACCGAGGATTGCATGATATTTGCTCAAGCCATCAACCGCATAACAGGTGTCTCCACCCTTTTTGAGGCAATGGGCGGCTTCATCTCGGTAGTACCAGCACCGCGGACGTTGACAGAGATTCCCGCCGAGTGTCCCGACGTTCCGAATCTGCGGTGTCGCGACAGAGACAGCCGCTTGCGCCAGAACAGTATAGTGATGCTGAATCGTCGGATGCATAGCGATGTCGGTAATAGTGGCTAACGCGCCAATTTTCAAACCAGATGCATCGGCTTCAATGCTATCCATTCCCGGTAACGTCTTGAGATTAACGAGCGTCTTGGGTGTCTCAATATACTCTTTGAGTTCCCCAATCAGATCCGTGCCGCCGGCGATAAGCATAACTTCACCCCATCCGCTTTCACTCAGGAGAGAAGTGACCTGCTCCAGGCTGGTAGCGTTAACATAACTGAATTTATCCATTGCTTACCTCCTTATGCCTTCTTCTCAGCAAGTGCGTCAAGAACCTTATCGGGGGTTATCGGTAACGATCGAACCCGTACGCCAATCGCATTGTAAACAGCATTCGCAATAGCCCCAGGCGTTGGAATACAGGGTGGTTCACCCACACCTGTAACCTTCCGGTGCGTATCAAAAACGATGGATTTAATCTCAGGGATCTCAAAGGTCCCTGGAACTTTGTAATCCTCAAGGTTAGCATTGAGCATTCGTCCGGTCACCGGATCCATGAAACGCTCCTCAAGCAACGCTTGCCCCAACCCCATAATAACACCACCGTTAATCTGACTTTCTGTTGTCAACCTGTTGATCGCTAATCCACAGTCCTGAACGGCGACAATTTTGATAAGTCTGACAGCCCCGGTTTGCGTATCAACTTCAACTTCAGCGAACTGCGTGCCTGCGGCACCGTTTTGGCGGAGGTCCTCCTCCCAAGTTCCGCCTTCGCTAATGCTCTCCATACCGAGTTGCCCAGTCGCCTGTTCCCACGTAATGGTCTTTGTCCTATCAGAAACGGCATAGATCGTACCGGTGCCGACACGGAGATCTGCCACAGGGGCATCAAGCAGTGGAGCGATACGTTCAAACAATTTCTGTTTCGCTGCCGCCGCTGCGGTTTTGATGACCGGAGCCACCGAAGGAGTTGTTTGACTACCACCACTACCACCAGAGGGCAACCCGGGTTGGCTATCGCCAACCGTCACACGGATATCGGTAGTATCAAGACCAAATTCTTCGGCAACAATAATCGCAATAACTGTCCGGACACCTGTGCCGATGTCTTGCGTGCCTGTAACGGCTTCAACAGTGCCGTCCGCATTGATAGTGACCCGTGCCTCTGTGCCGCGACCACCACCGCCGCCCCATTGTCCGCTGCCAACACCTATACCGCGCTTCTTCACGCCTGTGCCGGAACCTGGAACGTTATTACGACGATGCCATCCAATCTCTTGTGCCCCAAGCGTATATTGTGCTTGACGTACTTCGTTTGGATCATTGATACGTCGGAACTCCAATGGATTCATGCCGAGTTTTTCGGCAAGTTCATCCATCAGAGAATCCATAGCAAAAGCACCTTGCGGGTGTCCAGGCGCACGCATCGCGCGTTGATTCCCAGCGTTGGTAGCCACGTTAAACCGTTCTGTCCGACTGTTCGGAACATAGTAGACATAAGGTCCCGTGAAACCTGCGCCACTGGAGATACCGCCTGTGCCGTAGCCCTTCATATCATAAGCGATGAGCCGTCCGTCGCTTGTTGCGCCCGCCCGGACTGTCTGCGTCATTGAAGGTCTATTGCCAGCAACAAGGTGCTCCGCTTTCCGCGTCAGCATCAACTTAACTGGCTTACCGGTTATACGGGACAATTCAGCGGCGGTGTGACCTTCTAAACCGGGTCCGAATTTGCTCCCAAATCCGCCACCCATGTGCTCCGTAATGACCCTGACTTGGTTTGCAGGTAACTCAAAGCGCTGCGCGAAGTCGTTGCGGACCCCAAAAACACCTTGCGTAGATGCCCAAACGGTAAGATTCTGATTATCTTCCCATTTCGCGACATGCCCGTGCGTCTCCAAACAGACGTGTGTCTGAACAGGCGTGTGATAGGTCGCCTCAACCTCAACAGCGGCTTCAGCAAATCCTTCCTCAATATTGCCTTCTTCCCTAACACCAGGCTCACTCTGATTGCCCGCCCAATCTCGGATTTCCGGCGCACCTGCTGCCATCGCATCTTCTTCTGTGACGACGTGTGGTAATTCCTCCAGATCGACATGGATGAGGCGGATCGCATCTTTAGCAATGTCATCCGTTTCAGCAGCGACAGCGGCAATTTCCTGTCCTTGGTAACGGACTTTCTTGCCAACTTCAATCAACGGAATAACCGCTTTGACACCGGGCAACGCTTCTGCCTCGCTTAGGTCAACACCCATAACGGTTGCGTGCGCGACTTCGGAACGCAAGATACGTCCATAAAGCATCCCCGGTTCATTAATATCAAAAGTATACTTTGCTTTTCCAGTGACTTTGTCCTTACCGGATAAACGGGTTATCCGTTTTCCGATGAGACGAGATTCACTTGCTTCTCCCCATGATGCCATGTGTTGTCCTCCTATAAATGAGCGCTCCAACGGAGCGACAAACTTCTGCATCTCGCCAACTAAATCTTGTTTTTAAATCACATCTTCTGGGACGCGGTTTTCACAGCATCAAAGATAAACGGATAGGTACCGCAGCGGCAAGTGTTTCCAGATAAACCGACCTTAATTTCTTCAAGCGTCGGGTTCGCATTTTCACCCAATAATGCTGCGGATGCAACCACGAAACCGGGTGTGCAGAATCCACACATCAACGCGTCGTGTTTGATGAATGCTTCCTGAACTGGATGCAAATTCTCGCCATCTGCTAAACCCTCAACAGTCGTTATCTGCTTGCCTTGCACATCCATCGCGAGCATCATACAGGCATAGACGGGCTTCCGATCTACCATAACGGTGCAGCCACCACATTCACCACGATCGCAAATTAGTTTGGCACCGGTCAAGTCAATATTGTTTCCGCCTGTATCAATCCCGTCCCGCAAAACAGTTAAGAGGGTTGTGCGCGCCTCAACTTCGACCTGATATGTTTCCTCATTGATATTGAGTTGGATCGTCGCGCTCGCGACAGCGTCGCCTGTTTGAGCATCGGCGGCTTTCTCACTGCCAATTAGGACGCTGGGCGCAACGGTCGCTGCGACAGTACCGGTACCTACGCCTTTCAAGAAATTCCGGCGCGAGATGTTCGTCCCCTGCTTTTCATCTTTCTCAGGCATACGGTGCCTCCTTAAAATTGTGAATTTGGATTAAAATTATACGCATCGCGTTGGTTAAAAATTCGTTATCTCTCAATTTCTTTCAATATAGCACATTTCATATTTTTTCTCAATAAAAAAACGTGCGAAGCACAATTGCAAGATTTACGCAAAATTCGATCCTTGCTGGATTGGAAGACTGGAAGGTTAGAGGGAGGACGGTGAGGCTTTTGTTCACTGACGAACTGTCAACATATTTTCGGATTTTATTATAAGTACCTCCTCAAGGATGAAAAATTGATTGGCAATTTTTTTCAGAATAGCGTATTATATTAATGCCCCAATGCACTTATAAGAAGAATTGCGCAAGCATAATATTACAAGGTAGCATTTCGCCTACCAAATTCTACAGGACCTACGCAACCGCCCTTGCTGGCGAGGTGTTTTTGCTGGGGTGTTTCCCTAGAAGCCTTGTCAGCAGTGCGTAAGTCCTATTCTAAAGAAAAAGGAGCTATCATGGCTGCGAATACGTTTGAAATTAGTGACGACACATTTGAAGGAATGGTACTTACATCCGACACACCCGTTGTTGTTGACTTTTGGGCAGAGTGGTGTGGTCCGTGCAAAATGATTGCACCCATCCTGGAGGAACTCGCTGAGGAGAATTCGGAGACCTTCAAAGTCGGGAAAGTTAATGTTGACGACAACCGTCAGACCGCGATGCAGTACGGCGTTCGGAGTATCCCAACACTGCTCGTGTTTAAGGACGGTAAAGTGGCACCCAATGGACAGATTGTCGGCGCGATGCCTAAAGATGCACTCAAGAAAAAAATCTTAGACGCTCTGTAATCAACCACGCTTCGTAATCACATCTCTGAAGAATGGAAGACTGGAAGATTAAAGGAATTAGGTTTTCGCTTCCATTCTTCCTATCTTTTTGTCTTTTTCTCCTTTCAAGATTCACCATGTTTTGGCAATTCCTCTACAATGCGTTCGCTGTTCCTGCTATGTTCGTCGGTTTCCACGCAGCCGGGTGCTGCAATCCCAAGATTCAGGAGGGCATCAAAGGACGAAAGAGTGTACTTGCGGCACTTGAGAATCAACTCCAGACAGCCCGACATTTAGAGAAGACGGCGTGGTTTCACTTTACCTCTGTCGGTGAATTTGAACAGGCGAAACCGCTTATCGAAGCGATTTACGAAGAGACCCGGATTGTTCTAACCTTCTTCTCACCCTCCGTTGCCCCAAATGCCCGATCCTACCCCTACACCGATGCTGCTGTTTATCTTCCGCTTGATACACCACGAAATGCGGAACGCATAATTCGGCTTATTGACCCCGCACTAATCGTTTTTTCCAAATTCGACATTTGGCCCAACCTCGTTTGGAAAGCCTCTAAATACAAAATCCCAATTATCGTAGTCGCTGGAACGCTGCACGCCGAGTCAAAACGACTATCCACCTTCGCGAAACCCTTCTTTCGGAGTGTGCATCAGTATATTCAGGTACATTGCGCTATTTCTGAGAGTGATGCCGCTCGTTTTCGGGAACTCTGCTCACCAGCACACGAGATCGTTGTTACCGGCGATACGCGTTATGAGCAGGTCTATCGACGTGCACACGCGGTCGAACCCGATACCAAATTCTTCCACGGACACCAAAGCCTGAAACGCCCTATCCTCATCGCTGGTAGCACGTACACAGAAGATGAAAAGGTGTTGTTACCGGCTTACCAGCTGCTGCACCAAAACGTACCTGAAGATTTTCCACATCTGATCTTGGTCCCGCACGAACCAACACCTGAGCGGATAAAGGAGATTCGTGGACATCTGGATCGAGCAAAATTGGCGTATCTCTGCTTCTCTGAACTTGAACCCGAAGTAGATTTATCGGCGATGGATGTCCTTATCGTTGACAAGGTAGGACTTCTTGCGAAGTTATATGGGTTGGCAGACATAGCGTTTGTCGGCGGGAGTTTCCGCGGGAGCGTTCACAATGTGATGGAACCCGCTGCAATGGCGAAACCTGTTCTGTTCGGTCCGACGATACAGAACGCGTATGAAGCGTCCCTACTCGTGGAGCGAGGCGGAGCGAAATTGGTGCACACCCCACCAGAATTAGCAGCTGCTATCACGGTATGGCTAAAAGATACAGAGGCAAGCGTCACAGCAGGACGGATCGGACAGGCGTTGATTGAGGAGAATCTGGGTGCGGTGGAGCGGACCTTAAGATATCTGCGGAAGTACGTGTGAACTGGGAGAATAAAATTGTCTAAATTGTCTAAAGGAGGCGTGATAGTCTTGGAAAGTGGTCTACTTGCCATTGTGCCTCGAGTTTTGCCTTTGTTTTTCCAAATTTTAGCCGAAACATCTCTTAAAATCCAGTTCAAGTTGGCCGCATTAATTGACTGCAGGCTTTGTGAAATTCGGTGCTTTTTATCAATTTATCTGCTAAATTCCTAAAATTTGTGATGTCCCCTCTAGAAGCACTACTTATGTGAGCACCCACTTCGCTTAAAGGTGGATATAAGCGAACATAATTGTCTCCCAAAAAAGGCAAATTTTGATGGCCAATAGCAGATCTGCTTCCTAACCATAAAACAAAGATATCAGAGTATTCAAAGTGCTTGAAGGTTTCTTCTTCAGATATTATTTTTTTTGCCTCTTCATAAACAGATACAACGGGAGAGTTGATAAATACTCCACCATCGACCAACGTTCGGACTTTAGATCCAATTGGAAGCGGAGATGGCTCAAAATGTGTAAAAGCAGCAGATGTTACCCATGCTGCACGCCACATTTCCACAGCAGTATGTTCGGGTTCCCAACTCTTGAGGAAAAAGGGTGCCCTTACTTCAGTGTCGTAATAGGCAACCATAGTTTTTGTTTTCCCAAGGACATCACCAAGTTTTGCATCGTGAAAATAAGCATTAAGTAAGTTTTGAGGACTTTGTGCCAAATTTTTCCCTTCAGTTAGCGGGTCTCCCACGGACGCAATTAGGCTTTCTGGATCTGGCCAAGCATCTTGGAGAGAGGTAGCGACAATTTTACTTCTCCAAGTCTGGTAAATATCAACCAACTCGCTTGCTTTATACTGGGGTTTACCCTTATCGTCTTTCGTACTCAAACCGAGTGCAAGGCTTCCACCCGTCGATGTGCCAGCAATAAGATCAAAATTATCTGCTGTAGGTACACCTGTCCTATCTTCAATTTCTGCAAGAACCATTGCGGGGATGATCCCATCAATGCCTGTATCAATTGACAAAACATTAAATGTATCTCGTTCAGACGTGCCCCATTTACCTCGACGCGGAGGTTCGGCCTGTTCATTACGGATACCAACCGCATAGGATTCCCGTCGTAGTACCTGCAAAAAATCTTCAGAGGAGTACTGTACCAAAGGACTTAGACTCTGTAAATACTCGGGGAGCTTTGCGATGACAACATTGGATTCTTGCCCATCAATCAACCAGAGGGCGGTGATAAAAAATGCCGGTATTTCAAGAATCCGTACCAATGGGTCAGTTTCTACTTCTGCGTCAACCCAGCGAATAGCATCATCAACTGTTTTAGCAAAATCACCTTTTAATATCTGTCTAACAGTCCAGTCTGCAGTGTCACCGTTAGATGCCATAGTGCGTACCACACCTTCGGGTTTACCATCAATTGATATCTGAGAATGCCAGCGAAGCGTGTCCTGAGCAAGTTCCAACAAATTATCGTTGCCTGTATCAATTGCGTCAGTAGACAAAAACCAGACAGGAAATGTTTCTGTTAATTCCGCCAAAGGCTGGTGTTGCTTCACATTGTTATCAAGTGATGAGTACAATCTGCCAACCTGCTTGGCAATAGCATCTAAGGCATTATCCGGTAACTTTTGAACGTGAGCCATTTTGTTTACCCTCGAATCTCAACCCAAGTATAGGTCCAGTCACCTTTCGCGTACGGAGCCCGCAATTCAGAATAAGCAACAATCCCGGACATAGTAGTAGGACCGTCTGCTGGATCGTTTACATGTACAAATTCTTCCTTACCATCAGTACGCCATCCACGGACGATGACTGAATGTCCTGGTTTTCCCCAATCTCTCCAGAAGTACACGACTTCAACCGGACGACCAGCATCAATTTCTGACTGCAACTTAGAAAAAGGTACAGGTTTATCTACAAGCCTATTGTGTATATGATTACTTGAATACAGATTTGACACATCTGGCATCTCACATGGCCGATTGCAGTTCGGACTGGAAGGTTTCAAACAACATTCAGTTCTACCAAAAAGCTCGTTCGCAAAATCGCACTGTCGGGTAGCGGGTCCGCCATAATAACGGAGAACCATTTCAGCACAAGCAGCCCAGCACCAATTAGATTGTTCTTGTTTTATCTGAGGAACATCTATGACGTTCTCAGTAACGGAAGACTTTGGGAAACTAAGTGATTTCCCTTGTTTAACTCCTAAGGGCACTTCGTTCTTCCTTTCGCGATAATTAAGAGTCGTCTAGATTGTGAGCGAAAGGTGCACACAGAGCCCTATTCACACAATTGACGGGATAGAACATTGGACAAAATCCAATGGAAAAATAGTCCGCAATAATTTATTCAGCATTCTCATTAGGTTTTGGAAAAACGCGTGCGTAGTATTTTCTATAACCTTTCATCATTGGCAAAATTGTACCACAAAACTGTAATTCCTGTCAAAAGTTTTGCTAAAAAATCAAGTTTTCTCTACGAATCACCTCATAATAGGTTACAAGAGAACTAAAGTACAAGGGGCACTTTCGGCAAACTCAGTGTACCTCCATAAAAAACTTTACTTTAGTTGGAACAGCAAAAACATAAGAAATTTACCTTAGTAGATCGTTCTCTTCCCGTAAATGTGTCTGGTAGCGAATCGTTAGCATCGGGCGCAGATTTTCATCGGCCACCTCTTTTGAAGAAAAAACGACTGGTGCGGTGCCATCCCTCAAGGCGAAGAGATACCCGTAGTTATAATCAGGGTTCGCCACCCAAAAACGTACCGCATCCGTGAGCAGCTCACTTTTGAACGTATAACGTTTCCCTGCTTCCTGAATCTCGCACGTTCCATCAATCCGATGTGCGACATCCTCAGAACCGTTGTAATCGCTTTCATTATCACCATCTATCCCAGCTAACATCGCTTGTGCGGGGGACTTATTCCACGGCAGGTTACGATGCAAGGCACTATTGTAGGTAAGTTCGTTATCCTCAGCGCGCGTCGATGTCCCTCTGCCCTCTTTCCACGGAAGCAGAACACGCCGGAAGATAACGGTCTGTGCAGTGTCGGTATCAGACTGTTGTGCATATAGACTTATCGTCGCTTCCAAGACTTGTGCTGGGTCTCGGATGCCCATATCCTCAAACGCATCAAACAGATCAAAAGCGACGAAAAAGACGCTTCCTGTCGGATCACATAAGAGGTTTGGTTCCGCACCGAAATTGTTGTTTCGGGTCTTCCGATCTTTATTGACGACGAGCGTCGTGTCTTGCAAACCGCCAGAGAACGTAACGGAGTCGCCTGCGCCGAAGGTTATTTCGTTTACGGGTGGAAGTGTTACCGTGATGCCTGTTTGTGAAGTTGGAAGCGTAAGATGATAGGTTTTCCCTACCTCTAAAGGGGTTGTGAGCAGCAGGACGCGGTTCAGTCGCTGATCAAGGAGCGCGTATTCAAGTTGGGCATCCGGGGCAATTAGGTAATTATCAAGGTTTTCCGCGACCTCTGCTTGCAATTGTCCGTCAAATCGTAACTGAATAGCTGTTTGCGAAAGTGGGATTGCCCTGAGCAATTCAGCAGCACTCGCGGAATTAATGGCTAAGATAGAGCAAAAGAGCAGTGATAGTAATATTAGAAACCTATTCGCCATTTTCAAGGTACGTCTCCGAGGTTGTCCGTTGTATCTACGGTTCTGTTGTAATAAAGACAGCGTTCAAAACATCCCGCTCCTGCTGCCCGGAAGGTTTATTGACGACCTCACCCTCAACAACAAAGGTACTGGAGGAGCCACCATCGAGATTAATCGCCTCCGTTGCACCGAGCTCAATGAGGATGCTGGCGAGTTCGTAGAGCGTCAAACCGGTGCTATACTTCGGTTGCCGTCCATCAGCGACGACTAAAAAGAGTTTATCCGCATTGTAGCCAAGTGCGGTGCGTGGCTCATGGCTAAGATTCAGCACTGACGCGCGTTTGCCGGGTGTATGTCGTTTTTCGGCGTGGTGCATCTTCGCAATTGTTTCATTTATTTTCCCGCCCTTGAGGAGTCGAAGCCGTCCGCCAATAGCATGTCGGACTTGATTCCACTCAGGCGGTGAGAGGGTGAGGGTAAGCGTACCATCTGCCCCAGTATTGAATTGGGAAACACTTGGATTCTTTAAGCGTGTGTTAATCCAGAGGACTGCCCCGTCCCGTGGAATCGTGCTATTTCCATCGCGTGAGACTTTCTCCACACGGTAGGAATGTGTATAATCTGGTGTTAAAGGGAGTGAAAGCCCACTGAGTATCACCTCGCTACCTCGGCGGCGGTTGGTGCGCGTCGATTCACCGAGTCGTGGGGTATAAAGCGTCACCTGACACCCATCAAGCCGTCGTTGATTGATGCATCCGAGTGGAAGCGTGTGCGTGCCTATTTGTAAGTTGGCTTTCATCTGAACAGGCGTGCTCAGGAACTCGCCGGATTCAGTCACGCCGAAGCACGCCTCGGTATCGGTTGGCTGTGTGATCAGTTCGCCATCTTGGATATGCAAGTTCTCCAACACACCACCGTAACCCCGCATGTCACCGAGAACCCCGAAGCCACCATTGACTGCGACGAGAACACGCCGGTCTCCGCGTTGTGTGCGACGGTTTGCCATCGAACGAACGGTCTCTTTACCGAGCACTTGCGCGTTTGCGAGCATTACTTCAAAATGCAGCGATGCTTCATGACGAGACATCTCTGCTACGTAAAGCACACACGTTTCAACATCCCAATCGTAACGATAGAGATGGAGACCTTGTGCCAAATCGGGAAACAGTGTTTTTTTCTCACCACCGGCTTGTGCGACAGTGGCTGTCATTAACAATAACAGTAAACAGATAACGACACAAAATCTATGCATTACGAAAAATCTCAACGGCAAAATAGTCAATCGGTTGTTCTATAGGGGGATTTAGTTTCTTGACAGTGAGACGCACCTCATTCACAGCAAATTGTTCCAAAATCACTGTGGCTATTTTCTCAGCGAGTGCTTCAATAAGTTGGAAGGATTGCTGCGTACCAATCTCAACGATACGCGCGACGACTTCAGCGTAATCGATCGTGTCAGAAAGTGCGTCCGTACTGCCGGGGTTTGTGAGAGCACATCCTAAGACCGCATCAACTTCATAAGGGCCACCGACTTGGCGTTCCGCTTCGGGAACGCCGTGATAGCCGTGAAATCGAATGCCTTTGAGGATGAGTTTGTCCATCTTTTTTGCGCGAAGTTTGCAAGTGAAAACTTGCCCTTAACTTTACTCCTCGGCAATCTCTCCGAAGGTATAGGCAGGTTCAACAATGTCTTTAACCTGTTTCCCAAATTTTCCATCCGTATAATCAATCGAGCGAATCTTCCAGCCTTTGCCATCATTGTTCAGTGCGGAAATTAGATCGCCTTTCTGATTACCCCAACTATACTCACCACGCAAAACGGCTTTTTTGCCTTTGCTATCAATAGCGATGTAGGTGATGTCAACCACCATATTACCGCCGCGCAGTCGGAAGATTCCGTCCCATGCCTTTGTTACTTCTTTCCATCCTACATTCCTCTCAAAGGCACCTGCCCAGAAAGTCCAAGCGGTAAGAACATCCCTCTCCTCACTTCTGAGCCAAACCTCTGCAAGCGTGTCAGTATCTTTGTCGCCATGGGCGGCAGCGTATTCCGCATAAAGGTCGCGAATCGCTTGCTCCTCAACGGCAAAGTCAACCTCCCTGCCAGCAGCGATCTCTGGTTGGGCTGCTTCAGAGGATGTTGTCGCTGTTGGCTGGGTCTGCTTATCGGGTGCTTCTGTATCATCGCCGCTGTCACCGCCGCAAGCTACCAGTCCAGCGGAAACCAGCAAAACGAGGATGAAATAACAAATCGCTTTCGGTCTCATAGTTTACCTCCTGCGTTAAGTCCGAAATAGGTGAATTACACTCACACGGTTCTCTTATTCTATCAGAACCTTCAACAAAAATCAATACAATTCTGAATTTTGTCGAGAAGTTTATAGTAAAGAAGTTGCTGCATAACTGATTTTGTGCTATACTTTATTGACACAGTTCATGTGCTGCTAACCGCCAAAACTCTGTTGAAAAGGAATTCTTATGAACGTCACAGTTAAATACTTCGCCGTATGCCACGAAATGTTAGATAGATCCGAAGAAGAGATGGAACTACCGGACGGTGCCACCGTACAAACGATATTAAAACGTCTTGAGGAAGAATGGCCCGAAATCGCCGAGTTTTACGAAGTGATGCAAATGTCTGTCAATTGGGAATACGCTACGGAAAATACCGAACTCACGGAGGGAGACGAGGTCGCCCTAATCCCACCTGTAACGGGAGGCTGTGATGTTTAAGATAATCACCGAAGTCATTACAGGTGAGGAAGTACGTGAAGCGGTGGAAGGACCGGATGCTGGGGCAGTAGTGCTATTCCTCGGCACGGTTCGGAACAACACTGCTGGCAGAGCAGTCAGACACCTCGAATACGAGGCATATCCACCAATGGCAGAGAAAAAGATGGCAGAGATCGCACAAGAAATTTCAGACAAATGGGGTCTCAACCGTGTTGCGATGGTTCACCGCGTCGGGAAATTAGAAATCGGTGAGGTGAGCGTAGCAGTCGCAGTCGCATCCCCACACCGTAAAGACGGGTTTGAAGCGTGTAAATACGCGATGGACCGCCTCAAGCAGATCGTACCTATCTGGAAGCGTGAAGTGTGGGCAGATGGCGAAACAGAATGGGTCAAACCGGATGCCGTCTTTTTTGATGCGCCTAAGCCGCACAAAACCGCTTCACAAACTGACTAAAGATTGAGATCCCCTGCGGAAACTGGTCCAACGCCATCCACTCATCTACCGTATGCGCTTGTAGAATACTGCCGGGTCCGATGATAACGGTTTCCATGTGCTGTGCGAAAACAGCAGCATCGGTGCCATAGGCGACGGTTTGCGGTTCAGTCTCACCGGTTATTTCAAGTGCTGCTTGGATAATCTCCGCATCGGGTGGCGTGCGTACCGGAGGCGCGTCAATATACAAATCGAATATTAACCCATGCTTTTCAGCCGAGTCCCGCGCCCGGTCTATCCATTCTTGTGAATTGTCCCCCGGCATTGGACGGTAATTGATACAACACACGCTTAACGGCGAAGTAATATTCCCCGCACACTCTCCATCGCTGATAGTGATATTCCAGTCTGTAAAGGGCGGTGTGAATTCGTCATTGAAATACCGAGTATCGCTCATCAATTCGTGATAAATATCCCGCATTTCTGCGAGAAACGGAATTAACTTCAGATTCGCGTTGTCGCCTTCACCTGTACTACTGTGCGCTGCACGCCCGTGGGCTGTGGCAGTAAAGCGGACAGTCCCTTTGTGGGCATATACTGCATGGAGTTCTGTCGGTTCACCGACGACCCCATACTTCGGAAAGCCGTGCTTTTTGAACATCTGCGACTTTTCGGCAACCGCTGTTGCCCCGAGGTAGCCCACCTCTTCATCAGCGGTGATGACGACATAGAGCGGTGCCTTTAGATCCGACGCTGCATAGTGTGATGCAACCTCAATCATACAAGCGACGCTGCCCTTCATATCACAACTGCCCCTGCCGTACATTTTCTCATTGGCAATCCGTGCCTCAAACGGATCCATCGACCAACCGATAGCAGGTACGGTATCTATATGCCCAAGCAGTGCAAGCCCGCGTTCTCCGTTCTCCGGTCCTTTACGTCCGATCAGATTTACCTTCAATACACCCGCTGGGTCCCTGTATTCAACCCGCTCTACCTCACAACCGATGGATTCCAACGTTCCCGTCAGAAAATCCATAACTTCAACATTGCTGAGGGGACTTACTGTATTATACCCGATGAGGGTTTTGGTCAATTCTTTTGCATCCATAGTTCGGAATTCTACAAAAAATGGCGAAGTTTGTCAATGAATTTTTTAGCGTAGCGCGTTGTGATTTCAGAATCATGCCTACACTTGGTATTCATAGGTGACAACAGCGACAGCTGCAATCGCAGCGGTTTCTGTCCGCAAGGTGTTTGTGCCGAGCGTCACAGGGACGCATCCGCTATCAACCAAAGCGGCAATTTCCTGCTCTGAAAAGCCACCTTCCGGTCCAACAAAGAGCGCGATGGTGGTAGCGTCGGGAACCCTTCGCAAAACTGTCTTAATATGTTGTGTCTGTGATCCTCCACTATGATTTGGACTGATGAACAACAAGCGAAGTGAAAACTTTTCGAGTTGTGCAAGAGATGCCTCAAACGTCTGCGGGCTGCATAACTCAGGCAACCACACGCGCTTACACTGCTTTGTGGCAGAGACAACAACACGATACCATCGTTCATATCGGTTCTGACTCGGTTTTTGTAGCGCATGCTCTGAGTGCATCGGCACAATCTGTGTGATTCCGAGTTCCGTCGTTTTTTGGAGAATCAGTTCCATCTTATCGTTTTTAGGAAGACTTTGAAACAGGGTGAGCGAAAGTGGTGGCTTTGCGTGAAATTCGTGGGTGAGAATTCGGGCTTCGTTTAAAGATCGATTTGTGTCTATCCCAAGCATTTCTGCGGTATAGACATTACCTTGCCCGTCAATAATTCGGATAGTCTCACCTGGCGTTGTGCGGAGAACATTACGGAGATGGTGATGTTCCGAACCAGTAATCGTGGCAACATGAGTTTGGATCTGAGAGGGAGGAACATAGAAAGTGTGCATCTTGCGAGCAACACCTTAGGTTGCACCTATGCGAAGCTGTTCAATAACTGTTTCCGGCTGCTGACTGTGGAAGATAGCCGTTCCTGCGACGAGAATTGTTGCACCTTGATCAATAGCGAGAGGGGCAATTTCTGTCGTTACACCACCATCAACGGAGATGTCAAGTTGTAGGTCCGACTCCTGGATGATTTGCCGTAATTCCGCTATCTTTTCAAGGGTGCTCAGCTGAAAGGCTTGCCCCCCAAATCCGGGTTCAACACTCATCGGCAGGATTAAGTCAACCTCTGAAAGATACGGCGTGACTGCGGAGATCGGCGTTTTCGGCGAGAGTGCCAAACCGGGTTTAACACCCTGTGCTTTGATCGCTGATATTACTTCATCCGGCGCATCGTCACTTTCGATGTGAAACGTAATGAGATCCGCGCCTACCGTGACAAGTGCGCTGACATAGTGAAGCGGATGCCTCACCATGATGTGGACATCAAATGGGACTTCGGTTATTTGACGAACAGCAGCAATAAATGGAGGACTGATACCGAAGTTAGGGACAAATTCACCGTCCATCACATCAAAGTGAAGCATATCCGCCCCAGCATCAACGATCCGACTAACCTCTTCACCAAGGCGACTAAAATCTGCAGCGAGCAATGAGGGCGCAATTTTAGCGGTAAGAATTGGGACACTCCTTCGATTGAGTCCTATCTATAAAGAATCTCAGGCAGCTTCTCGCCATCTTCATAGACAAGTACCCGTGTTTTGCCGAAAACGCGGAACCCTTTCTGTTCCAAATCAATCACTGTGCCAGGGGCATAGCGTTGATTGACGGCAGTGCGTTCACCGTAGTCATCAATCACAACAATTCTAACCTGACGTGAGATCTCCCCTCCTTCACCGACCGAGTGTTTGAAAGGGAGCAATCTTCCGATATCCCCAGTCGATCCTTGCACGCCACTAATTTCAAGGAGGACTAAGTCCCCGGTTTTTATCATCACGTCCCCTGGCGGTTCATGGGCAATAATCGCGCCTTCAGGGATTTTGGGGTGAGAACTATATTTGGTTTCAACCTTTAGTCCAACCGATTCGAGTTCGACGAGGACATCAGCAGCGGGTTGACCTTGGAAGTTCGGAAGTTCAATGAATTGTGGTGTGGGTCCGCGGCTTATCAAAAGATTAATCGGACTTCCGCGCCGTTGACCCCCTCCTTCTGGAGGCGTTTGCGCGATGACGGTATCTTGCTGATAATTTGCGGAATGGACAAAAGCAATCCGATTTGGGCGAAAACCTGCAGTTGTGAGGGTATCAAGCGCATCAGCCCTCAATTTTCCAATGACAGACGGAACAGGTGCTAATTCCGAGCCGATGCTAACTGTAATCTTAACTGGCTGATACGATTTTATTCTAAAGTTCGCCTGTGGATTCTGTGAGACGATTTCACCCTTGGGTGCGTCACTACTCGCTTCCTGAATCGTCTTATCCGGTCGAAGCCCGGCATTATCAAGGATCCGCACAGCTTCATAGTAGGTTTTGCCGGTAAGGTTTGGGACAAGCACCTCCTCAGTCCTAACCCAAGTCGGAATAATAACGAAAATGGCTAACACAGCAATTATACCGAAGATAATTAGGAAGTATAACGAAACCTTGAATATCGCAAATAGGGTATCATTAAGGCTATTCATAACTTATGATGTCAAAAATTGTTCGCCCGTTTGCAATTGATAACCGTTGATAAAATCGGACGCTTCCATAACTTTTTTGGTCGCAGGTTGAATTTCTAACAACTGAAGCACTCCTTCCGCTGTAGAAACGATAAGTTTCTGTCTGTCGATTATTTCAAGCGTCCCCGGTTCTGCAGCGAATGTCCGAGGGAGTGGTTGACAACGGATAACCTTGAGTCGAAGTTCCTCGCGAAAGAACGTATAAGCACCGGGCCAGATTGCTGTGCCTCTGACAAGATTGTGAATTGTCGTCGCTGGTTGATTCCAATCAATGTGTCCAGCCTCCTTTGTCAGACGCGGGGCGTGGGTTGCTTCGGCATGGTTCTGCGGAATCGCCGATGGTGGTCCCGCATTTGGCATACCGGAGAGACATCGGACGAGTTGATCTGCGCCGAGTTGTGCTAACTGTTCCGTCAATGTAAACGCGGTATCCTCATCTCGGATCGGGACTCGGTCTGCCGAAATAATATCACCGGTATCCTCACCTGCATCTAATAACATAAGTGTCACACCCGTTTCGGTTTCACCATTAATCAATGTCCACTGAATCGGGGCGGCACCCCGATACTTCGGAAGAAGAGAGGGATGCAAATTGATAGTCCCACACGGTGGAATATCCAAAACGGTCTGGGGCAACAGTTGACCGAAGGCAGCGACGACACTTACATCTGGCGCGAGATGTTTAAGGGTTTTTACAAAATCTGGCTTTCTTACCTTTTCAGGTTGATAAATCGGTATATTGTGTTCCGCAGCGATTACCTTGACAGGTGGCGGACTGAGGCGTTTCCCGCGTCCGCTCGGTCGGTCAGGTTGTGTAACAAGCCCTATGAGTTCAAATTTGTGGGAGATAAGTGCTTTGAGTGCTGGAACAGCAAACTCACTGGTGCCCATAAAGAGAATGCGCATTTTTTTTAGTGGTTATCAGTAGTCAGTTAAGAGGTAATTTACGTGAGTTTGATAATAAAATGCGAGTTCGTTCTAAACACTTTTCATGGAAATTAAAAAAGCGGTATTACTGTAGCATAAACTATTAGTTTGGGTTTCCGTTTTTGCCAAAACTGACAGAGAAGACTACAGGTGAAACTTTTTTCAAACTCACGTTTTATGAAAGTTAATCTTCCAATAAAGACAGGATGTTTGTCTAAGTCTCACATGCCCTGCCATCTACTTTAGGGATTATTCAACCCGTTCTGGCGGATAGATAATTTTCTTGTTGCTGGAGACAATGAATTCTGCGCGGACTTCCCACACGCGTCCATGGTCAACATGTTTTTTGAGTTCATATATCCGACATTTGAACAGATATGTCTCGTTAGGTTGAAGTGGAATTTCCTCGCCTTCTTTATCAAGTCGATAAATTGGCGCGCCGTGCGAACGAATGTAAAACCTCTGATCAAGATCATTGGTATACAATTCCAATTGGGGGCCATAATCGTGAATCTTCTTCAAAACAGCCTCAAATGTGAGGAGCTTATCCATATACATTTCAGGGTTCGCGACGATCTCTGCAAAAGATGGCGCGAGGCTCGGATCGGTCTTATCCTGTTTAGAGAAGTCTATGAGACACTGCTTTTCTAATGTAAGCGTGATAGTCTTCTCATCAACCTGTGGATCAGAAGAAAGACACCCAGAAAGCGTGTCTATATCACTGCGGTCTCTCACGATGTCTACAAAAGTGGTCGGCTTAACATCTGTTCCACACCCCACAGCTATAAGCATCAATAAACATAGCAAGCAAACATTTTTATACACAATCATTTCTTTTTATTTATCCTTTCTATCAACCAATAACAAATTCGTTTTGTATTTTATTACTCATTTATGCCTTTCCTTGATGAACGTAACAAAAAAATTATAAAAATGTTATATTCAAATTTGCCAGAAAAATCCTCTTTGATGATTATTCTACCCGTTCCGGCGGATAGATAATTTTCTTGCTCGTAGAGACGATAAATTCCGCATCAACTTGCCACGTACGCCCCCTATCCGCGTGCTTGGAAAGTTGGTATATCCGACACTTGAATCGGTATTTCTCGTTAGGTTCAAGCGGGACTTGCTCGCCTTCTTCATCTAATCTATAGAGCGGTGCACCGTGTGTATGGATGAAAAACCGGAGATCAAAATCGTTGGTATACAACTCTACGTTACGTGTAGTGCTAACCTTTTTTGCAACTGCCTCAAACGTGAGCAGTTTATCCATATACATTTCAGGGTTCGCAACGATCTCTGCGAAAGACGGCGCGAGGCTCGGATCGGTTTGATCCACTTTCGAGAAGTCTACGAGACACTGTTTGTCAAGTGTGATTTTGACAGTCTTATCGTCAATCGCGGGCTCTTCGGAGAGACAGGTAGAAAGTTCGTCTACATCGTTGGGATCTCTCAGTATATCTATGAAAGCAGTCGGCTTGACATCCGTTCCGCACCCAACAACTGCACTGAAAACAAATATAATGGGTAATACCCAAAACTGATTTTTCATTTGTAAAACTCCTTTTTTTAACGTGAGTTTGAAAATAAAAATTAAAGCGTCCCGTAGGTTGGGTTGAACGGAGACTACTAAAAATCGTATACAACACGGAATTTTCAAGGGGACAGAGAAACTTGAAATCACCAAAAACCGAGTGAAACCCGGGGTCCCCACCCGTTACTGGGAAGGGGCGCATTATGATTCTGATACCGTTTGGGATGTTGGGTTTCGCTACTATCTACCCGAAGGGTTCATTTAAAAACGGAACGCTGTGTATAGTGAAAATGTACCTATGACTTTACCGCTCAACCCAACCTACGTCCATATTTGTATTTTATTCTCCAACCCACGTTTAATTATCAAACTCACGTTAATTTGGTTAAATCAGATATTTCTTTAACCTTGACCGACAACTCGTCTACAGATACTTTTGTGAATGCGCGAGTTGTTGGTCAAAACCGAGACCCGATAACTATTAGAAGCGAATTTGAATGAACGGTACAGCGAAACCGACAGGGCGTTCATTTGCCCAACCATTGAGTTCCTTATTTACCGAGTCTTCCAAAGACCTACCTCTATATCTTGCTGTAGACGGACTGGTTTCGGAGAGTCTCGCGAGTGTCCCCTCCACGGGTTCCTCATCTTCAATCGGTGGTGTTTGGGGTTCTGGCACACGTGGTGCCGACCTGTCAACATGGCGGGTATGAAACCAATCCCAGACACCAATGAACAGAGATAACGAGACAGCACCGATGCCAATAATACGATAGTCCCCCGGTGTCAACTCAGGAGCGAATTGATTCTCACGAAACATTTTCACACCACGCATTATCACGTAACTGTGAATAGCAGTAAACGGTAGCGAACTCAACGTGATAATCTCAAACCGACGTAAAGCACTTTCACTGTATACCTCTGGTTCTTCCTGTTCTGTTCCGTCTGTCGAAGGTTCCATCTGAATTTGCGCTGTCGCGTGTGGGACTGCTATGATAGAAAGAAGGGCTACACTAAATAGGAACAATTGCACACTCAATTTACACACGAATTACCCTCCTATACAAAAAGTTATATTATATCTCATGGCGTCAAGTTCATTGGGCTTGATCACGGTTCTTGAAAAGGTAAACAATTAGCATTCCCGCACCAATACACACAGAAATATCAGCGACGTTGAAGGTTGGCCAAAAGAGTCCTTTGCTGGCTATACCGAACTGGAGAAAATCGACGACCTCACCCAAATAGAGTCGATCAATAAAGTTTCCAACGGCACCTCCAAGTAAAAACCCGAGTGCGATTAGCATCCAACGGCTCTCTCTGAAACGAAGATAATAGGCAAAAATGAAAACTAAAGCAACAATTGTAATGAGAATCAGCAAAAACCTATGTCCGGAGAGTACGCCAAAAGCTGCTCCTGGATTTCTATCGTGCCGAAGGTTGAAAAAACCCGGAATAATCGGAATTACCTCTGTAACGTAAGTTATATAGGTTTGTACGAGCCATTTGCTCACCCAATCCAGTATTAACACTGGAATCGCTACGCCGATTAAGGGTAGGAGCGTTTGCCATGTACCTTTCTTAGGACTTTGCATCATAGGTATTTTTGAGCACCTCCCATTCCGCTTTTGCAGCATCCGTTTCTATATCGGAAACGTGCAAGGTTTGCCCGTCAATAGGCGAGAGTGGGTGCCAATTTTTCTGAAAAATGCTATGGTTACCGACCACACCTTCTGTAGAAATGAGCGGATAGAAATGTTCCGCCAAAAAAGGAGTCAAAGGTGCGAAGCGTTGCAGGAGTGCAGTCCCGATTTGCGACAAGGTAACTTGCGCTGCGTGTAGCGTTTCAGCAGGACGTGATTTTACAGCACCAACGTAAAAGCGAAGATCATTCTCACAGAAATCCGTTAATATTGTCCACATTTCATAAAAATTTGCATCCTGATAAGCCTGCTGCACTTCCTGTAAAAACTGAGCGGTAACGGTGATTGCCAATGAATCAATGGAATAGTTATCGGTTCCCAACTGTCGGTTATCAGTTGAAGAGGACTCTCGTTCGACAGAATCATCTCCGTAAGGACCGATAACTGATGACTGACCATCATTCTTCAGCTGAGTACTTATATCTTCCAATAATCCCTGGAGCAGCTGATATTGAACCGAGTAATCTTTTGCGAGTTTTTCAAGTTGTTTTTGGTCCACCTGTTCCGTCCCGATACTCGGTGTTATTGCGACGAGGCGAACCACATCAGCTGGATATTTGTTGAGAAATGCGTCTTCCACGTCTATTTCGCTGTCAACTTTCGGCATTGTGTTAAGCTTTAGTTGCTTAAAGGGTTGACTTTCTTTAATTGGGCGACTTCTGCTAAGTGCAGCAGAGATGACACTGATTTCTGCCAACCACTCTGTCCATTTGGAATCGGCTACATCCGTCTGTGGAACAAACATGACACTGGTGTGGCCACCGAGTGGTTTCTTGAAATCAGAGTTGTCAATGATCTGAAGCAAATTGGCAAAATGGCTATCAATGAGGGTGGCCTCTTTACGAAAGTCACTTGAATTACAGTTTAGACATCGTGCATCCGCCGGTAAAAGCTCCTCAACACTCAATCGGAACCAAAATTCAAATCCCCGCTGTATAGAACTCCGGATTGCATTGAGTGTATTCTTATCGGTGAGCGGTTCATCACACTGGTCGCAGAGGAGAATCGGAAGCGGCATCCCCCACTGCCGTTGTGCTGAAACTGGCAAGCCTCCGAAATTGAGAACGGCGTTTTGTACATCTTGAATATCTTTATGCTCGGTGTCGCCGTAGTTGTCCCAATACTCTTGGGCGTTGAGTAGCTGGACAGTAGCGCGGTTTTCGGAGATAGAGAACACCCACTTTGAACACGGTCGAAAAACAGCCAGTTCCTTACAGCGAGGACAGTGAGGTTCATGCATTTCGTCGTTCCGCGTCTTGAGGAGATACCCACATCTTTCCAACTGCGGAACAATAAAATTCTCGGCATCAAAGAGATATAAGCCACACAATTGCCCTGCTTCCTCAGTGAATCTGCCAGTTTCATCAAAAACAGGCGTAGCGTTCATTTCTAACGCTTGGGCGATGTTGTAACTGGGTTGATGATGCGCCGGATTTAGGGGCATAACGCCGGATTCTAAGGAGGATGTTGATTTATCGCGGGTCGTATTTGTCACCAAGGCCTCAGGAATTAGTCTGATCTTCAAGTCTTTTGATGCAAAAAGCGGGTGCGCTACAGCACATTGCGCAAGTTCAGAGGCTTTGATTTCTTTGACAAGTTTCGGCCTAGACTGCCGCTTTGGAAGGTGTTTCATAAAATGTTCAAACTGCGGTTCCGAAAAAAGGAGATATTCATCCTTCCATTGGGTAAGCAAATACGTAATATTGTCGGTAATACCGAGTTCAACAATCCCTGCTATTTCCCAAATATGTGGCATCTGGAGACAAAAGAAAACGTCAATGCCAAATTCCTCTAACCCAAGCGTGAAAGGAAATTTTACGTAACCATTCAAAGCGCGTGTAGGCATTTGTACGAGGTTCGCCTCATTAATTGGGACAGTGCAATTAGGACACCACGGACTCAGTTGTGGTAGATCGTGTAAGTAGTCAGAGTCTCGGAGTCGGCTAATAAGCGCAATGAGTCTCGCTTCCTGTCGCGATTCGAGGGTTTTCTGGGAAGTATCCCAATCCGCAAAGATGCCGAGTTGATGGAATTTTTCCTTCTGAACCTCTAATGCCTGTTTGTGTCTTGCACGGCAACGTTTCCGAAGAACTGATAATTTGATTGGATCCTTAGATTTGGCGGCAGCAATGACGGACTCCTCAATCCAGAGAGGATAGGTCTCCCACGCTGGTACGTATATGACTTGATGTCCTTGCATTAACGCTGCTTTAAGGAAGATGTCTTGACAGACTTTTCTACAAAGCGTGTTGAGAGTGAGGGCATGAACTGAGGCGGGCATCTCGCGGAGGACGTAGGTTTCCGGTTGAGAGGAATCCTGTCGCTGCGCAGCGTTTCCTTTCGCTGTGTTGTTTCCTACAGCATTGGCTTTCTTCGTCACGAGCGGATATACATTGACATTCGCCCAAGTTTCTAAAACGGCTTTTTCTCTTGCACGGTCTGCCAACTGAGGTTTCTCGCTTGACCTCGTGGTTTTACTGCGTTTACGCGTCGTGCTTTTTGTGGCGGAATTTCGTTTCTTCATATTTTTCAGCCTGTTGTCTCTGGATCGCTTGTCAGTTCGACAAACGGATCGCTACCAAGATTATGCTTTTTTGTGTCAGCCGCCTCCCAATTTTTTATGACATCAAACAGATTGGCACACCCATCCACCAATTACCAGAGTACCCAAGATATAAACTGTAACAGAATAATCAGCACAAAAGGTGAAATGTCAATACCAAAATTCCGAGTCATCGGTCCGATCACATTCCGAATCGGATTTAAAACAGGATCTACGATACGACTCGTCCACCAGTATAGTTGTCTGACAACTGAATTTTTCGTGCCAAAAACGAACCAAGAGAGCAATGTATTCGCGAAGACTATTATGATATAAATTTCAAGCACTTCACTGACGAACCAAGCAAGCATTTCCATAATCTTTTAAAAGGACCTCACAAAACTATGCGTTACCCAATTCTTTCGCTCGCGCCGTTGCAGCGAGGATAGCTTCGGTAAGAGTTGCCCGCAAACCACCTCGTTCTAAGGCGTGAAGCCCGGCCGCAGTTGTTCCGCCTGGTGTAGTAACACGATTTTTGAGGACTGCTGGATGTTCTTGTGTTTCAGCCAACATCGTCGCTGCACCTAAAACTGTATGGGTGGCGAGTTTTTGCGCATCGGCACGAGGTAAACCCACATGAACACCGGCATCCGCTAATGCTTCAATGAAGAGTGCAACATAGGCGGGTCCACTCCCACTCACCCCGGTGACAGCATCAAGATGGTGTTCATCCATAATCAAGGAGGTCCCGCAGGCATCGAAGATTCGCTGTGCTATTTCAAGATGTTCCTGATTCGCCGTACTACCAGTTGTTAGCACCGAGATCGCAGCACCTACCGATGCTGAGATATTTGGCATTACCCGAACAATCGGCGGTGCGGTATCAAAATAGGATTCAAGCGTCGTGGTCGTTACACCGGCAGCTATACTGATGAGCCATTGTGGTCTCGATAAGGGACGCGCGACCTGCGGCAAGACGTATGGGACTGCCCCAGGCGTGACAGCACAGAGAATAACTTGTGCCTCTTCCACCAAGGCAGCAATATCGCTCGCCCTGTTAGTCCCTTTTTCATCGCAGAGCTGCTTTACGAGGGCACTATCAAGGTCAGTAACCCAAATCTGCTTTGCGGGAAACACCGTGTCAGCAATACTCCGAACGATAATGCCGCCCATCTTTCCAACGCCTATTACACCTAATTTAAGGTCTTCTACCACTTTTTTCTCCTGACACTACCCTACGACGATAACTCGAAGATCGCCCTGCCAATTCTAACGAGATTCGCCCCCTCTTGAACGGCAACCTCAAAATCATTCGTCATTCCCATTGAGAGATATTGCATCGTAACCCCGGGGAACTTTTGGGTTTCTATCTTTTCAGCAAGCGATCTCAGCAAAGCAAAAGCGGGACGATTCGCGTCCGGTGAAGGCGTTAACTGTCCCATTGTCATCAGTCCAACGATGCGCGCGGCCGGATATGCTTGTGCGTCTTCAATGAACTGAAGTAAATCATCTGCTGCCAATCCGTATTTACTTTCCTCGCGAGTTGTATTCACCTGAATTAAAACATCGGTCTGTTGTGATCGTTCTTCAGACCGGCGTGCTATCTCTGCCAAAAGCCGCAAACTGTCAACTGAATGAATCAGCGAAAACATCTCTAATGCGGTTTTAACCTTATTTCTCTGCAAATGTCCAACGAGGTGCCAACGGTATGTCTTATCACTGGAGGCAGTACCTGACGCATCTATGAATGCATTGACTGGCGCGTACTTCTGTCGCGCCTCTTGCACTCGGTTTTCGCCGATGTCTGTAGCACCCGCGGCGAGAACCGTCTGAATTTCTGGTACTGAACGCCCTTTTGTGACAGCAACGAGTTTTATTGAATCCGGTGTCCGTCTACTCCGTTCAGCCGCGTTGGCAATACGTTCATTGATACTGGAAAGATTATCGACAATCGAGTTCACTTAGCATGTCCCCATTTCGTCCCACAACCCCGAAGCTTCTTAATTCCAAAATTGGTTTAAATCAAAGGACTCGTCAGTTTTCAGGATCATCTGTTGATTGCGTATCTGGACTTAAAGGCTTGCTCACGTGAAAGAATATACCGATAACGGCGATTAGGACGGCTATGCTAACAACACCAATACCAACGACTATCTCATGCGTTGCTTCCGTATAAACCTGCGTGACCTGTGCCGCACTCACGTTTTCCGACAAAACCTTCTGATATTTTGAAGGATGCCGAATACCCCCCACAATAAAAACAAACCCAATGATGCCTGTAATAACTGATAATATTGCGAAGAGCACGCGCATCTTCAATTTCTCCAGTTATGTGTCAAATCACCACCCAATAACGAAATTTAAGGAACTATTGCACCTAAACAAATTGGAATATCTTAAGGAAAATAACGTTACAAATTCAGCAAAGTTACAGCGGTAGGCAATACGATGAAATCGCCGCATTTCATCATTAATAATACCATATTTTTAGACGAGATGCAAATTTTTCATTGCGAGGATTTGTTCCTCCAACGGAAAACGGGATTGGACTGGATAAGCTTCACAAGACATTCCATTAACAAACAGTTTATCAATCCAAGTCGAGATCGCGTCCAACAAGACAGTAGTTATAGGGTAGACTTTAGTTCTTGGTATGCAGTTGGATAAATGAGAGCATCCTACCTGTTCGTCCGTTCTCAGCCCGATGTGAATAAAAGAGATCCGTGCGACAAGCGGTGCAAAGTGGAGACACTGAAATGGAGGTGGGAGGTAAGCCTGCTTCAACCAATTGGTTAAGGTTGGCCTCTTGCAGACTCAGGTTTTTGCCATCGTGTACGGTGCTACCGAAACGTTCTGCAAATTGATCGAGCAACTCCGTGCTAACCGTATAGCAACATTTTTGAATAGAGGGACCCAAATGAATCTGACAGTTTGCAGCAAGAGTTCCGAAACTCGCTTTCATTTGTGCAAGCGTATTCACGGCAATTCGGGCAAAGGTGCCTCGCCAACCCGCGTGCGCGATACCGATAGCAGGGGTCGCGCGATCTAAAATGAAAATAGGGACGCAATCCGCGGTAAAGATGCCTAACGCGACATCGCGACAGCCAGAGACAAGCGCATCCGCTTCCGGGGGATCCGCTGGTATCGCTTCTGCCCCGTTATCTACAGCAATGACGGAAGCACTATGAACCTGACGGCAATAGTGCAGATTCTTTAAATCGGTTTGCTGAAAAAGCATATCCCTATTAGCTGCGACGGCACTCTCATCATCACCGACATGCTCAGCAAGATTCAAGGACGCATAAGGTGCACAACTAACACCACCATGGCGTAGACTAATACCAGCAGTGACAACGCCGCTTGTTTGGAGTTCATGAATCGGGTGATACAACTTCATGATTTATAATCTTCGCGTGGCGGACTAAAGATATCAAGGGCGACAGCAGGCTCTTCAAAAGCCTTCGCGCTGTGCTTCACATTGGAAGGGATAAGGTAAGCGTCACCCTTTTTGAGTATCCGGGAGTCGCCATCAATGGAGAGTTCAAATGTTCCGTCAAGTACCATTCCCATCTGTTCATGCGGATGACTATGTTCGGCAACGACGCTATGGGGTTGTAGATTGACAAAGGACATCATCAATTTTTCGCCGTGAAGTGTCTGAATACTTGCTCCCTCAAAAACCTGTTTTTCGGGTTGCTCATCAATAACAAAAAAGGGCATTGGTTGTGAATGCCTCCTGTTTAGATATATGTTGTTAGAGTCGTCAGTTGTCAGTTATCAGCAATTAGCAAAGCGGTAGATTTCAATCCTCACCCGTCAATGTATACCCGCCCTATGAGGACTCACCATCCGATGGAGCAGGTTGGACGTAAAGCAGCCTTTTACAACTTGAACAGTAAACGTGCTTCTCATACTTTTGAGCTTCTTTGAGCGTCTGTGGTTGAATAGCAATACGACAGGTACCACAGGTGCCATTCTCCTCCAAGGCGACGAAACCGGCTTTTGTTCGAGCGGCACTCGATTGGGTTGCAAGCCGTGCCTTCATCCAGCGGTGGTATTCGTCTCTGAGTCCCTTGTCAACTTTCGGAAGAAACGCCTTTCGCTGTTTTAACTTTTCATCTTTTTCTACTTCTAAGGCGTGCAGTTCTTGTTGAAGTTGTTCAGTTTCGGCAGCCGTTTTCTCTTTTTCCTTGTTGATCTCAACTTCCAGTTCCGCCAATTCTCCCTTTAGACGGTCGCTCTCCTCCATAAGCGTCAATATAACGTCCTCAGCCTCTCCGTCTTGCTCGTCAAGAAATTCGATTTGCCGTTCTAAGGCGGTATACGCTTCGTTTGACGTGACAGTTCGCTGTTCGTCTCGATATTTTTCGCGTTGAACACTGTTCATTTCAATCTCAGCGTTCTTGGACCGCTGCACTCTCTCTGTCTCCGTGAGCTCTGCTGATTTTGCTTCAATATCTTCCTCATACCGCTGGACCTCCGCCGCCAATTGCTCAATCTGACGAGGGATTACCTGAAGTTTCTCTTGGATTGACAAGAGTTCTTGGTCGCGCGTTTGTAACCGGTAGAGCAAAGCGAGTTGTTGCTGTAAAGGCTCCTTAGCCATTATATTTCAGACTCCTTTTCGACGAGGTAAGCGAAGAAAATACCGAGTTGATATAAAAGAAACAGTGGTATTGCCATCAACAGCATTGACCACGGATCTGCAGGTGTCAATAGGGCTGACATCACACAGATGCCCAACAACGCGTAGTTCTGTTTTTCACGGAAGCCCCGTGCGTCAATCACACCGATCCGAGACAGAAATGCCATCACTATTGGCAACTCAAACGCGATACCGAAACCTAAGATTAACCGTGTTATGAAGTTAATATATTTTTCCAAGTCCCATCTATTCGGCATTTCTGGAAAAAGTTGTGCGGAGAACTGCAGTACCACCGGTGTAACAATAAAGTAGGCGAAAACAGCACCGAAGATGAAAAACACGACAATGATTAAAAACAGTGGCACTGCAAACCGTTGCTCTTGTCTATTCAACGCAGGAAAAACAAAAGCCCAGATATGATAAATGATTATCGGCAGCGCCAGCAAAATACCGGTAGTAATCCCTAATTTCAGGTATGCCATAACACCTTCTAAGGGACCGACTTTCATGAGCTCAGCATCGACATTGGAAGTTCCAGCACGCAAAGCGATAGCGAAGAAACCTATCACTGACCCCCCGGAACCAGCTGTAGCATCAATAGTGTTCGCAATCAGCGTGCTCATCGAAGTTTCCAACGGGAACATAATAACCTTCTCAATCGGTCTGCTAAAGGATAGACACAACACCGTAAAAACAGCGATCGCGATGGCTGAGATAATGATTCGCCGTCGAAGTTCCTCAAGGTGTTCCCAGAAGGTCATTGCTACATCGTTAGATTGCATAGTGCGTCCCGTCGCGAGATTCGTGATCAAGAGGGGTTCGGAGGCTTGATATTTGGATCTTTTTCCTTGTCTATTTCATCTGCTGCTTTCGTCAGTTCATCCTGAAGATCGTTACCAACATTCTTAAATTCTCGGATAGCCTTTCCAAGCGAACGTCCCATTTCCGGCAACTTTTTCGGTCCAAAAATGACAAGTGCAACCATAAGGATTATAAATATCTCTATTCCACCGATTCCACCCATGTCTTTATCCCTCCTTTGATGAGATGTGGCAATTTACTGCTACCTAAAGTATAGCATAAAATTGACCCATTAGCAACTAATTTTTTTGGAGATATTTAGAATCAGCATTTAGTTATACCATTTCTATTTGGATGGTTATCAGAATAGGTTGCTCTTAGCAGTCGCCTGATAAGGACGATTTAGGATGTTTGTTACACAACACCGAAAACGTCTGATCCGCTTTATGAACTTAGTGGTGAAAAAACAACAAAACATCAGCCACCACAGAAAATAACAGAATTTTTGGATCTGCCAAAATTGACCGCAAACCCAAGCTACAAAAGGGTTTAGAAGCGATTTTGAAAAATTTCATGGCGGTTAAATCTGTTAAATTTCTGTTGTGAATTCGATAGGTCATAGCGTCCTTTGAGGTGATAGAAGTCGAAGGGGTTAGCAACTTTGAGAGGTACAAAATCTGAATCTGTGAATTATAGATATACCATAAGTTAACTTCCACAATGCGTATAGTTATGAAAGTTATCCAATTAGATATGTAGATATGGTATTATCGGTTTTCAGTTGGTGGAAACCGTCTGAATCAGGATTTACGGAATTTGCAGGATGGAACACTGAGACCCAAGCCCCGTAGGGGGTTTTTGCTTGGGTGTTTCTGCAGCATCTATGTAGAACGCGGTGTCCAAAAAATATAGCCCCGTAGGGGCGGCATGTTTATAGAAGGGTTTTTGACAGATCCATCAAACCTATAAAGGTGACGTGTTTGTATCGGTTCTGATTCGGAGAGACAGATGAAATGTGTTGGCGGGTGCAGCTTGCAGGCGCGGAAAAACGCGCGAATTTCAGAGTCTTTATAGTAAACGGTATCTTGCAAGAAAGAGAATGAGACTTATGGTCTTGGTATCTCTTTCATCTGTGTATCCAACCATCTCACAATTTCTGCGTTCATCCTGTGTGGATAGACACACAAAAAGAGAAGCAAGAGAATAGGGTCATTTTTGATGGTTGGCGGAATGCAATCTCCCTCTGACTTACAGGATAATGCTTTCAATTCTTCCCATTCTTGCGTATGTTTAGGATGCGCAATTTTGTTTGTGCCTTCTTCACTCCTCCATCTATAGAATTCACAGAAATTCGCAGGTTCAAAGGAGATAAAATTCAATCTCGTAACGTCAGGCCAAAGGGATTTCATAGTTTGTTTCCAGTTTTTACGCACAAACAGATGAACGAGTCCTTCTAACGCGTAGGATTTACCAGTGAAAATATCTTCCAGAGGATCCTCAACACTACCAAGAACGGGAGCAAGTAGATGAGGCAAAGTCTCCTCGGCTTCATAGTACGGATTGGCAAGAAAGACTTCGGTATTTGGGTGATTTAGTTTGCATATTGACGAAATCAGACTATAGAGGATCCGAAAATCTGGTTCTGGAGTTGCATCTATTTTCCGAAAATACCAGAAAAAGGCGAGAAATTGAGGTATTGCTGCTTCGCCCCATAACTCTAATTGGTGCCGTTTTTCTTTGCAAAATTCTCGAAGAAAGTCATCCATTTCATTTTTGGATACCTCATCCTTCCGTCGCCATAACGCATAGATACCTATCAATCCGAGTAACCACGTTATGCGGACCCTGTAAATATAGGAATCTGCCAAGATATCACCTTCTATAAGTTCCTCTCGTTCCTTAATCTCATCGCAGAGATTCGCTAAGGAGTTATAGAGTGCCTGTGTTGCAATTTCAAACGCGCCTTTGTATACCTTAATTGGAAGTTGCCACCTCTCCGCAAGTGCAAGCACGTAAGCGATGTACAGCACCCATGCCTCAATTTCAGCGACATGGTTGTTTTCGTTGGTAAAACTTGATGTAGCGATTGTACACAGAAGTGCTGCACTTGCTATTATACGCCTGCAACGATTTTCGGAAGGTGCCTTTTCATTATCAAGTCCAAAAGCGGGTTCAAACAAAGATACAAGTTTTTCCTTTGGAAGTACACCTTTCCCGTTTTCGAGGAACATTTCAAGAAGTGTTTTTATATCCGTTAATTCTGATGGCCATAGATCAGTTCCCAATCTCTTAGCTTTCTTAATAAGTTGTCCACGAACAATAGTTTCCAAATGACAATCAGGATGAACAAGGTTCATCCACGTTTGATTGCTATCATCTATCTCACGACTGACCGTTTCCTCAATATTTCCGTTCGTGACAAAATAAGATCTGTGGTGTTTTGAACTATCGACAGATGGGTGGTTTATTTTTCCTTGGACCAAAATATTTATCTGTGAACTGATCTCATTTCTCCATTTGGATAAGGAAATATTGCCAGTTTTTAATTGGAAGGCACAGGGTGTTCCATCCGGAGCGATAGTTATAACATCTTTTCCCATTTCCATAGCATTGTGTTTTGTGGGATGAATTATTGTATGCCCCTCAGCGGATAACATATAACAGAACGGCTTTTCAAATGACCTTTCGGTTGTGCTATCCAACCAATTCTCGATTATTTTCTCTAACACGCCATTCCTCCCTTTTTTGCTCCATAAGTTCTTCATAACGCGGATCAGCTTGGGCTTGCGAAAGAACCTCACTAAATGAAGGAGATCCTTTAAAATTTCCAACAAATCTTAACCCGCTTGCCCTCCCTTCTTCATCAAATGATAGGTGCATTTCTTTTACCATTTCCAAAATCATATCAACCGATAGAGGTTTCCCATCAGTGGAAGTCACATTGCTAGCTTCTTCGGCTGCTTCAATAAGGGTTCCATAATATGATTTTGCGATTTGTTCAGCCATTTCTTTTGCAGGCTCATTGATTTTATTGAGCACTGTCTCGTGAGTCATTGTTTCAACCTCTTCCCACTTGACCTCTAGTGTACTTGTTGCTTTCTCCATTTTCATTTCTGCACACGAACCATCCTGGTAAATAATGATGGTTTTGTTTCCTTCAAATATCATTGATTTCGGAGCATCAGCAACCGGGCCCAAATGCAATAACTCAGCTTTCTTCCTTTCAGAATCAAGCATTTTTTTTAGTTTTTCTTTCGTTTTCAGAAAATCTGGTAGCATATTTTACACCTTTTCAGTATTTGAGTTTTGAGAACTTTCTGTGAATTCATTGCTCGCTTTCATAGCATATTTTGCCTTCACGCTCAGCAGGATGCTATAAACAACAGATGTAAATAAAAAATAAAAACGAGGTATGACCCTAATTCAGGCGATGGACGCGACACATTGACTCATTAAATTCTTAATTTTCACTGAGCGCTTGTTTGTGGGAGTTGTTTTCAACAGCACAGAATATAGGTGTTTCTGGTTTGAATCTCGGATTTAGTAGATGACGAGGATAAGAGAAGTTGGAAAACTGGAAGCGACAATGGTTTAACTTTTATTTTCTCTGATTTCACTGACGGGGTGTAAACCGATTTCTTTTTCATAAGAATCAATCCTTTTCTTTTTCCAAAAATGCATTTCTACAGTCCCCGTCGTTTTTCTATCAGTCCAATATCCACCCGCTAACTTAATCTTTTTATTCTCTCTGACAATCTCAAAAGCCATAGTCCCACAATGTTGAGGATTTCTTTCTTTGACTGTCTGAATTGGATTGCTGTCGTAAGTATAAACGAGTCTTTCCAGTTGATTTTCCTTATCAAGTATAAAGTCGCTGGTGAGACTTCTACTGGTCATCTCAGCGGTCCTCATTACACAACTTATGTTAAGGAATGACTGCTTGATAGTCAAGATTGCAGGTATAGATCCAGGTCTTTCATCTGTTTCAGGGTCTATCCAAGTTGTATGGATTTCTCCCTTCCATGTCCCATTAAGATTGGGAAACGGAACTAACCAATTCTTGAAAATAGGGAGTTTCCATAGAAAACGAGCAAAAAGCCCACAGATCACAAGGTCAATAAAGACCACTGTAGGTAGTATTTGGAGAATCGTTTCGAGGTTAAAGTCTGATGCCTCTTGAAAATAATATATAGCGTAAAACAGCAAAAATGACAAAACAAGTAATACCCATAGGGCTGTCTTACCTTTTATGTTTTTCATCATGAGTATTCCAAATAACGCCACAATTGCAGCAAATAAACATTAACATCTCCCGGTGACCATTTGCGCTCACTACTAAAAAGATAAAGTAGTCCAGAAACTTCACACCAGTCCTTGCAATTATTTTCTTCCTCAGTCTTGTGATACAAGAAACGTATCGACTCCTTTAATCTATCTGTCCAGGTCTCATAATCGTTAAATATCCTGTCGGGGACATTCCACAGCAAACATTCCAGTAGAAAAGACGTTATATTTCCATTAACGTTCTCCCCATCTTCAATCATCTTGGCCCGTATTCGCTTGTAAATCCTTGTCAACCGTTTGAATCGACGTTGCGTTTGTCTATTTTTTTCTTTTCCATTTTCTATGTGTTGAATAGGAAAGTTAGTGACCGTTTGTCCACTATCTGCGAAGAAGCGGACACCCTCAACATAACTTCCGTTCCTTGAATACCTTCTGTATTTCCACGTTGGCACTACATCTGCTCCCACGCGATTGGTATTTCCCTCAATGGCAACACATTTGTTTTTTCTTTTTACATCATCCCCAAATTTTCTGACAAGTGCACTTTGCACATCATTTTTGAAGTTGGGGGCGGAATATGAGATAGGGTTGTTGAATCCGAAATCACTCCCAGTCATGCCATGAGGAAGGTCAAAGTAAAAAGCATCCACATATTGAACATTGAGGTCAACATCACTGTTTAGTCTGACGTTTGTATCGTTTACATACGATCCCTGCCCAAAGGTTTTAATCCCCATATTTTTTAGGGTAGCATCTTCATTGATGCACTCCCTAACCATTCTTTCTATATTTGAGAGTTTAGTTTCTTCTGTGTCACTTGGGGGTTTTCTCCAGTTGTTTAGTGTATCTTCTGAATACCGCGCCATAATTCTGGTCTCCTTTTCATGGTATGGAATGCAGTAGTGTACCGACGTGGTTGTGTTGATTGGTAAATTCTTTTAAGGTTATTACAAGGAACTATATCTGGGTAAGTCAACAAGCGTGGGATATCAACAACAATTTTTCGTTTATCAGCGAATTCAGAGGATACCGTGAGCAGATCATACGTCACTTACGAATGGATATTCTCTTGTACTGTGGCGGAAAGGAACAATATGTAGGGATTGGCAATCGCGTTGGATAATGCGCGTTACCTATTTTGTAGGCTTTGGGACACCCGTAGGGGGAATCACCAATTCATCCCCCTATCCCTATTCCTATGGGTGTTCTAATTCACCCCTTTCAAACTTCACTTTCGCCTCATCTCGCGTTTTGTTATTCATTCTTGGTTGTTGTTCTCTATCAAGAGCGTTTCTGAGTTTTCTATACATAATTTTAAATCCTCCTTTTATTAAGGTCAGTATTATCTGAACCAACGTGTTTATTGTAAGGTTAATAAAAATCATGTCGAATATTTCATAAGGAACGTTGCCATCAAACAACGTGACTCGGAAATACACACTCAGTATAGTCTTAAACGCAAGTTCAGCGAAAGCTCGCACCCCCTGCTTAACGTGTTCTTTTGTAAGCAAACGGCTGCCACGATCTGTGTTTCACCAGCGTTTTATTTTCCCACCGATGTGCCATTTCTTAATATTATAACACATTTTTAACCCCGTGTAAAGAAAAACGCAATAAGTAGTTTCGGGGTTGGTTAAATTTGACATAACAATAAATAGTCTAAAATCCCTTCCATTTTAACTTGACACCCCCTCTTTAGACATCGTATCCTTTAAGTAGACCAAATCTAAATATCCATTGGACTATGGGTATCCCATATCTAATGAGAATTGGATATTTAGGTTTGGTCACCAGGGATGCCCACCACTTTTAAAGTGAGTAGGGTATCATGGTGACCAAAAGGTGGCATTAAAGGTTAATGCCAATTATTCAAATTTCATTTACTCATAACCAGAGGTTACAAACATGCTTTCAATACTATCAGGGGAAGCCAGTTTAGGTGATTTCTTGATGGTTATTAGTGCGATCTGTGTAATCATCTTTATACTCTCTGAAAACAAGAAAACGAGAGTAATCACAGGGATAATATGGATAGCAACTATAATACCCGAACCAACCCATATTCCATATAGAATCGGTGGCATTGTGGTATTTGGTGGTACTACACTTCTCATTAGATACATAGTGAGAAAAATCCGAAAAACATCTTAAACCAATCGTGAGGGGGTTCCGCCCCCTCTAACCTAAAAAGGAATACCTATTGTGAAAAAAGACCCCGAAGGACAATATACAATAGAGATGGAAATCTCTAAGCAAGCTGGCATTTTAACTTTGGCAGGCATAAAACAAATGCAGACCGAAAACTATGCCGGTGCAATCCAAAAATTTGACGAAGCGATTGCTACCCATCCTGGTTCTATACATGCCTTACAAGGCAGAGCATTCTGTAAGTCTATATTGTGTATCACTAACCCTCAACTCGCACCCAATGAAATCCGAAGATATACCAAAGAAACTATTGAGGATTTAGAAAGTACTATTAAAGAGTTAAGAATTCTGTTGTCGCCGCAATAGTGTGTTTGTTTCTACAATATTGCGATAGATAAACTTAGCCATTTCTTTACTTTTTTCACGCTTTTTATCTTCTTCGGCTGCTCGTTTTTCACATTTTGGGCAGCCCTTTTTTGTACGTACGTTTTTTTCCATTTTTACACCTCATATTGTTACTGATTCATTGAGAAACTTCCAAAAGATAGTTTCTCGGTGTCGATTATTGTAAACATAACAGCGTTCTGCTACGTAAAGGGGTGTATAAGCCGTCTGGTAGTGATGATGCGAACCGTACCATGCTCGTTTTAGCAAAGACCAAAAACCTTCTATCGTGTTTGTGTGAACGTCTCCATCCACATATTGCTCTTGATGATTGATGACTTCGTGTTTCATCTGACTGCTAAGCGTGTTGTAGGCGTGGTATTCATCTGTTACTAATTCAGATTCCTTGACATTCACAACCCTACGGATAAACTCAAGTATATCGCGTCCGGTTAATCCTTTCGCGACTTCCGCAACAACCTGACCTCCACGTTCAATAGCACCGATTACGGCAGTTTTACTCGTGCCACGTCCACGCGGAGCGGGTTCACGATCTGCCTTCTTGTTTTCTTTGCGTGGTTTACCACCTATGTAGGTTTCGTCTGATTCTATTATACCTTGTAGCACAATAGGATTCGTTTTATTTGCCATTTCAGCACGGATACGAACCTGAATAAACCATGCTGTCTTCTGGTTAAGGTCTAAATCTCTTGCAAGTTGACAACTGGACAAACTTTTCTTGGCATTGAGAATAAGAGTAATTGCGAGAAACCATTTCTGCAACTCTATTTTCGTGCCATGAAAGACTGTGCCACAAGTAACCTTGAACGAAGTATTACATGTATGGTAGTTCCAGCGTCCTACACGCCCTACACCTTCTTCTTTCTTACGAACCACGTCCTTACTCTCACATTTCGGGCAAGCAGGCGTTCCTCGCCATCTGATACGTTCTAAATGCTCAATACACGTCTCTTGATTAGGAAAACGATCGAACTCATAGCGAGTAAGAACTAAGAATTCAAAGTCCACGGGGATCTGAAGCGGAAAGAAAAGGGCACAAATTATTTCCCTTTCTTTCCCTATCGGACTACATCCTTATGTTTTACTCAATATAACTTCATCCATAACCTCTATGAGATTCATGAGGTGACTCCTTTGTATTTCAAAAGGAGTTGCTTTTTTCTGCCATTTTGGGTATAATAGCAACAGTCTGTTCCGAAGCAACTCCCTTTTTAACTGCAATTATTATACCATTTTTAACAAATTAAAACAAGCGAAAACTCAATAAAATCAAGGGTTTAGAGCGTTTTTTTCTAAAATTTTCCCAATCCCAAAACTACTAATTCCGAAGAAAAATGACTGTCAATAATCTCAGTCCCCAACCACCGCCGAAGGCAACCCCTCAACAATCCGCGCCGATTCCACACTCACATAAACAATCCGCGCAATCGCTGTGACGAGGTCGCGAGGGTTCTCGAACCAGCCGTTGGGGTCGTTGATGATACCGCTTTCTCTATCTTGCTTGATTTTGTAGCGATCAATAAACCATTCTAACGGTGTCCGACCATTGACGACGTACCGATGGGCTTCTTCAGGGATACCGGTCAACTGCACATGCTCATTAATAATGAGCGTTGTCTTCTCCGCATCAGCGAACCGCATCGCCCGCGTTCCAAGTAGAAAATGCTCCGGTTTTTCTTCCCAAAGCAAGGACGGCGTAACAGGTTCAACTTCAATATCTGGATACTGCTCACACGTCTCGTAATTGAGATGAAGGTATGAGAGGATGGCACCTGCTTTCACAAAGGCGTAAAAGTCTGGAGCGAATGGGATGCGCGGTATCATCTTCGATAGGTCGTTTGCGAACTGCTCCCGATAACTCGGCGCGTGCAGAATCCCGTAGACGTAATCAAAAATTTCATCTTTCGTGATTTTTTTGAGTCCATAATGCGTGCTGAAGGCATACAAGGCAGTATCTGAAATATTGTCAATACGATCCAATACTGGGGCAAAATATTGGCTCACATTTGCCATGTTTGACGCATCTTCGGGAGCTGGATATTGCCACCGAGGAAAGCACTGGGCAGCCTCAATAAAGTGACGATCTGGCATTGTATCGGTCATCAAGACAGAAAATGGGTTTCTTGATCCTTTATTGGGAACACATATCACTCGATTTTCACTTGAACTATCTGGGAAAATTCTATCCTGCTGAGCCTTCACCTGTGCGAAAGTATAGTCCGCATAGCAATTCGTAGCAATGAATGGCCGATACATAACTTTTCGGATATAGTCACAGTCAAATTCGGTTTTTTTCTTTCGTTTCAAATTGTTCTTAAGCTCCCGATCCCACTTAATATGTGAATTATGTCGGCCTACCACTTCATCCACTGTGAGTTCAGGGTTCTCCTCAAGTTCGGAAAGAGCGGCAAGATAGTTTTGCCCCATTTTTTCTGCGTTTTCCGCACAAGCATTACTTGAGAAATTGTAGATATATGAGTCTCTGCCGGTCAAGTACCCTGTGCTGAAAAGTTTAAAGATTACATTATCTACCCTGCCTGCCCTCGCACCTTGAGATCCGATTGGATAAAATTCAGCAAATGCATCGCTGCGCTGATCAATCCAGTCATAATGTCTATTAGGCGTAATTGCCTGCCAATTGCTGATTCCATTTATGGATACTGCCTCGTGCAATGCCTCTAATTTCTCCTCGCGTGTAAGGTAATCGCCAATATCGCGGTAGTAGATTTTACAACCATCGTGTGTAGCATTCGGGTTCCTGACGAGGATCGCGATAGCCACAGGTGCGCGTGAACCCCCACCGAACACATTTCCACCTTCGGCACGCCTACGTTCACCAGATGTCCTTGCATTCCCCCGCAGGTGTAGTACGTGAATTGAACTAAACTCCTCCGCTAAACACGCCCGAACCCCCGAATCAACGTTCCCATCAATCCACGACCCATTGGTCACAAAAGCAACAACACCCTGTTCATTAATCCTATCGGATGCCCATCGGACCGCCATTTTGTAGGTGTCATAAAGGCTGTTCTTCAACGTTGCTTCTACACGAGAGGCAAATGTTTCACTGATGCGTCCTTCAAGTTCAGGGTAGTCCACATTCGGATTGTTATCCATTGCCCTCCGCTGCCCTACCGACCACGGCGGATTGCCAACGATAACCTGTATCGGCAGCTGCTGTTGACGCTCAGCACGTTCATTGTTATCGGATAGCCACTCCCTTGGAAAAAGTGTAAGGTCTTCTTCCTTATTCAGATTGAACGTATCCGTCAAAACGATACCGTTGAAGGGTTCGTAACCGCTATCCTCCCCACGCCGTCCACGGAAGACCTCCTCGATGTTGACAGCAGCGATATAATACGCCAGCAGCACCAGCTCGTTCGCGTGGAGTTCCTCGCGATATTTCCGTTCCAGAGCATCAGACGCAATAAGCTCGGATTGCAGCAAACGTGCCAAAAAAGTGCCGGTGCCGGTGAATGGATCCAAGACATGGACACCTTCATCGTTGAGGCTTCGTCCGAACTCGTCCTGTAATATTGCATCCGCGCTGTGTAAGATAAAGTCCACCACCTCCACCGGCGTATAGACGATACCGAGCCGATCCGCCTCCTTTCTCAAGGCAGTCACAAAGAAATTCTCGTAAAGTTCGGACAACACCTTCTGCCGTCCCTCGCTGTTGTCGATACCGCGGGCGCGCAATCGGACACTCTCATAAAACCCCTCCAAATCTCGCGTCTCGTTCTCAAGCCCGAATTCCGCAAAATCCCTCCGCAGATTATCCAAGGCGATCGCAACAGGGTTTCCAGACGAAAAATCGTAACCCTCAAAAAGCGCGTCAAAGACTGGCTTCGTCAAGATATGCTGCGCCATCATATCAATGGCATTGCTCCGAGTGATAGATTCGTTGATGGAACGCTTCAACTCTGTATGGAATGCGTCAAACCGCTCCTGAAGAGCCTCGTTTTCAGGATTCTCCAACAAGTTCTCAACACGCCCAACGATCCGACCAAAAATCTCTGCGACATCCTTTGCCCAACTCTCCCAATATTTCTTATCGCCGCACTTCTCCACAATCTTGGGGAGAATCGCCGCAGGCGGAATATCCAGCGGCAGGAACATCTGATAAGCCGAAGGTGCGCCTTCACCCTCACCATCCCCGTCACCACCAATACCACCGAAAATAAGCCGTTCCGGGAGCGTCCTGTTCAGATCAATCTTATTGATTTCAGCGTTGAGTCTATCGTCGTGAGAACGCAGTGCCCGCAGGACACCCCACACTGTAGAGAACCGTTCATTGTCGTCAAGCGCGTCCGCAGGGTCTACACCATCCGGTATCGCAACCGGTAGCACGATATACCCATACTCCTTGCCCGGTGCCCGCCGCATCACGCGTCCCACCGCCTGAACAATGTCAACATACGATTTTCTTGAAGTCATAAACAGGACAGCATCAAGCGCGGGAACATCAATACCCTCAGAAAGACACCGCGCATTCGAGAGGATACGGCATTCCCCATCACTATCGCCTTTCAACCAATTAAGACGCTCCCTTCGGTTCAAGGCGTGGACTGTTCCATCTACGTGCTTCGTCTCACATTTAAAGTCGATCAGTTGTTCATCTTCAGGTAGTCGTTCGATAGCACCCTCAACAATATCATTCCAATGCTGAACCATCCTCTTTGATTCACTGATTCTATTTGTGAATGCGATCACGCGCTTCAGCGGTTTAATAGATGGATCGTCTATCGCTTTCCGTTCAGGGTTTTGTAATGCTCGCCAACACCCGACAATTTTCGTGGCATCGTTCACATTGATTTCGCGCGTATCTCCTCTCAACGCCGTATTCACCTCTCCCTCAGAGATAGCGAGGACGACAACCCTATAGTCCGAGAGTTCACCGAGCTCTACCGCTTTAGAGAACGGGAGGTGGTAAAATTCCGGCCCGTAGGTATTCGGATCATCCATAGAGAACACATCGCGATCGTGCTGCACTGCTGTTGCCCGCGCCCCTTCGGTGTAAATTCGTGGTGTGGCGGTCATATAAAGGCGTTTGTTCGCACGAATCCGATCCGCATCGTGGACGAGTACGAACGGCGAAGTCCTATCGTTCGGTGCCTCAACACCGGTGGTTCTATGTGCCTCATCACAGAAGATAATATCAAACGGCGGCGCGTCTTTACCCTTTTGTACTTCTTCAATCACAGGGAGCGACTGATAAGTACAAAAAACAACGGTCATCTTACGACTGTCGGGGTTTTGCAATGCAAGAGAGATTTTTAATGGATCGGTCGTGACAGGAATCTTGAGTTCCTGAACAGATGCATCCTCGCTTGTGCTACCACCTACCCGTGTATCCGAGCAGACCCCGATATAACTGTGGTCTATCGCCCGTTGTTCCGACCATTCCCGCATTGCCTGTGAAAGCAGGCTGATAGACGGCACGAGGTATAGCACCCGCCCCTCGGTCCCCGCGATTTCCTCAGCGATTTTGAGCGTGGTGAAGGTTTTGCCTGTGCCGCATGCCATAATCAGTTTGCCGCGGTCGGACTTTTTGAAGCCGTTCATAACGTCGTCAAACGCTTCTTTTTGATGATCTTTTAGGTGGAATCGTCTCTGTTTATAGGTGAGTTCTGTGGGATCTTGTAGGCTCAAGTCGGGCCAGTCAAATGGGCTATTTTCGAGATCGCTGAAGCGGATGATTCGGAATTTGTCGCCTAAAGGTGTTATTGCTCTCAGTGCGTTTTCGCCTAATTCACCGCCAGTATTCACAAAGATTCGTGAGGTGAAGATTTCGCTTGCGGAAGCGGAAATGAATGAATCGATGTGTGGTTTTGAAACCCGTGTATCTTCAGCATAGCATTTGCACTGGATGGCGCAAAATTCGCCATCGTGCTTTTCTGCGACGAGGTCAACGCCTATATCCGTACCATCAAATTCTGTTTGGAGTTCCGCCCACTGTTTCCAAAGATAGACTTCGGAAAACTGTTCTTTATAGTCGGGGTCTTCGGTGAAATATTTCTGCATCAACTGCTCGAAAAGATCACCTTTTTGGCGTTCAGATTGGGCATGTTCGCGGATGTAATTGAGGACGCTTTGGAACCCGGGGTTGGTTTGTTCGGTTTCGCTCCCCAAGGTGAAATAGCCTTGCGTTGCTTCTGTCATATAGGTTCCTTCTCTATGCGTTCAAGAAATTTGCCTTGATAGCTATTAGGTTTAGAGTAGCCATAAGAAATCCCATCTGTAAAACAATACTTTCCCGAATTATTTCCTGAAATCCCATACACTTTGTGCTGCGGCCTTACCTACGGGTTAATTGTCTGCATCAGGATTGTTGTTTTTTGGAAGTATCAGTTTGTAAAGAATTACCCATTGTTTCCTGTACCCATTCTTCAAAATTCGACTGTTGATGTTGTGAAAGATAATCTTCAGGTTTCATTACTTTAATGCCGAAGTCTTCAAACTCTTTTTGAAAATGTAAGATTCTACGATCCCATGTGAGAAAGTAGTTTCTGCCGTACCTATAATGTGTATGGATATGGTCCCAATCACGCCAATCTGGGCGTTTCTTTTCATTCATGTTATTAAATTTATCAGAAGTTTCAATTGATCCGATAAAATTCACAAATTCGGTGACCCCTCCTGTATCAATACCTGGCTTCCAGTTGTCAATCCGGATAATTGCACCAATTTCATCGATTAATAGGTTTGGAAGATCGTTAATTTTGGCAGCTAAGGGCTGATCCGGCACATCGTCGTGAATTCTTCCCGTAACTGCTAAATCAATTTCAAATTTTTCACCGAGTTCTATTAATTTTTTCACATGTTCAACTTTAGACCGATTGTCCCACCATTCTCTTACCACATTTGTATCAAGTGTTACAGTTGGCGGTTTAAAAATATGGTCCATTAATACTATCCCATTTGACTCAGCGTAAATAAACATCCGTGATCCACGCTGACTGGGCATATATAGAGAGATTCTTATGTCCGGTCGAGTAGTTTGGACTTCAGGAATATTTTCACCTATGCAGGTAAGGTAGTGGTTCAGCTGCCCCTTAGCAACCGCCAACTCGTAATCCTCCTCTATTTGGTCCAACTTTTTAATTTCTGATAAAGGGATAGAAGATGCAGAAAAAGTTAATTCAGCAGGTGTGACTGGTCGTCCAAGTGCCTTTTCTATTTGGGAATATACATCTTTGAGCACAATATCCTGAATTTGCTGGAGATATTCTAACAAAATTCCATTGGGCTGTCTTTTTCCTAATATTATTGAGATTTCAATATCATTTGGTTTAGGTTTAGTAATTTGGATGTCCATGGGTTCCGGGTTTTGCTCTTTGAGTTGTTCTAATAATTTTCGCGACAATTTTTGGATGGCAGATTTAAACTCAGCATGCTCCTGTTCAAGTTCTTCCTCAAACTTCTCAATCGGAAATTTCGGAAATTCGGGTGTTGAAAATAACTTATTCACCATAACCTCCTATTATAGTTCAATATCTTTATGTGACGTTTGAAGCGTCACAGTGGCGTGCAGAACCAAGGTGAGACGTAAGAATGTGAGGTGTTTTTCACAATAGATATTTTTTCTTAGGTTTAGGATCTGCCTCTAAGTTGATTTGGAATTTTCACGATATTTGATGGTAGTGTTTCTGTAGAAGTATTCAAGTCTCTTGTTTAAAATCCGGTTCGGTTAGGAAACCGAACCTACCGGACCTGCGGCCGGTACTTGGAAAATAGCATTTCTGATGAAACCTTATATCTACATATATGATAACGCAAGCTGCCGCCTGTCATAAACATAGCACTTCGCTGGAGTGCAAACGGTAAATACGCCACTTTCTATTCTCACTGCGAAGCAATATCACCCTTCTGGGGTGTGTAAAGCGGAAACCGAAAAACCTTTCTGAAATGTACAAAATCCGTTAGTAGCAACTTGGGTTATGATAACATATTTTCCGTAGAAAATCAAGCGGATTTTTTTCTTTTTGGCGGTGTGTAAATATTGGGGCAGCGGTTTCAAAAATTGGGAATAGAAAAGTGGCGGGGCTGGAACCCCGCCTGCAGTGGTTATAGGGAAAACATTTGAATTCTCTCACACAACATGCTATGATATTAGCGGCGTGGGAAGAACGTATCAATCCCGGCTTCAATGTCCTCAATCGGATGCCCGTGTTGTTGCTGATAACTCTCGTGGGTGCTACGCTCTGTTTCAGTCAACGCAGTCAGCGGGAACGTGATGGTCTCCTTGCTGCGACTGCCAGATTCACCCATTGCGATGTTCATTTCCTGGTCCTGCCGAGCGAGTGCTGCCCCGTATTCGGGTTCTGTATTGTTAAGCACAGCCGTGGCGATGCTGATCAGTTCATCAGCCACCGCAATCTGTCCCTCGGAGAGTGGATAGTTCTTGAGCGGGTTTTCCCATGTAACTGTCTGATCGGGAAGTTCTAATGAGATATTCTCAATAACATCAACACCATCAACATCAATCATGGAGCGTTTAGGGCGGTAAGCGATACCTTTCGCGCCAGATTCTAATTCGTCTGCAGGTGTCACGTAGATATCTTCACCGACAATGGTGCCTTTGCTACCGTCAATTTGTGAGATGCCGGTTTGTCCGCGTCCCAAAGATCGGGCATGTATGACGTTGGAGTAGACCATGAGAGCCGTCGCGTTGTTGTCGAATTCAATGAAACCGAGACTCCACCTTTCGCTGGTGTGATTCCGTTTCATCCGGTCAATAATGGGAATCACAGGTGTCGTTTGTGTAATACCGAGTGCAGATGCCGGTTCACCACCAGCACGGAGGCGGAGCATACTCATTCCATGATAACCGCCCTCATAGAAGATGCGGTAAATTCGAGCGACTTCGCCGATAACGTCTGCTTCAATAACCTTTGACAAAAACCGTTCTCGCGGTGCGCGGTAATAATTTTCGGCGATCTCAAGTTTGACATTATTCGCTTTAGCACGTTCAATCATCAGGTCACTTGTAGGGAGCGTGACGGCGATAGGGGTTTCACAGAGAATATGAACGCCAGCATCTGCCATAAAGCACGCAACGGCATGATGTGCAACCCCCGGCACAGTAATATCAACGACATCAAGGTCTTCATGAGCGACGAGGTCTCGGACATTCGTGTACGGCGTTGCTCCGTATTCTTTGGCGTAGCGCGTTGCTGCTTCCTCGTCTATATCGCAAACGGCGACGAGATTGTAAATATCTTTAAGTTTTGCAATAACAGGCAGATGCGCGCCACTGCCGCGCCGTCCAGCACCGACCAAAGCAATATTGAGTTTGGACATGGAAAGCCTCCTGGGTGAGCTATAAAACATTTTGCCCTTATAGGGTCTCGGTATCTTGTTTGCCCTGAAGCAGAACTTACGCAGCTTGCTTCGCTGGCGAGGTTTTAAACCTCGCCAGCGGCGTGCGGGCTTAGGTCTCGGTATCTTGTGTATCTCGCTTACACTGAAGATAACAGTTTCACAAAAACTTGTCAATGAAAAACCCTTAAGCGTCATCGGTTCCCAACAAAGCGAGATCACACTTACGAGAGAAAGACAGGAAACTTGCGGAGGTCGTGTCCGTAACATTATGCTAACCATCATCCTCAAAGAGCTGCGTTGTTATAGCAATTCCGTCAAATATCGGCGTATCCAGTTTCTGGTGTTATGCATTCTCGCAGTGCTACTGTTTGTAGCGACAGTTGAATTCTATGCACACCGTCGGACAGGAATAGCAGTCGATGTCGGAAAACAGACGTATACGCTTTTCATCATCGCCCTCTTCGTTATCCAATTTTGGGTGCCGAGGCACGCAATCGAAGCTTGGCACACAGAACACATTTACAAAGCACGCTTACATGAGCGTGGCGGAAACGGATCCCTGCTTGCCCTAACGCCGTTGACAAACTGGAAAATCTTGGCAGGTAAACTGAGTGCTGTTGTCATTTGGGCGGTATGGGGAATCTGGTTGACGATTCCGCTGCTGGCACTCTCAAGTTACATAGGTGGTTTGGCAATGTCGCAATTGGTGAAATGCGGCGCGGTACTATTGGGAAGTTGTATCTTTTTCGCGTTCATCGGCATCAGTTTTGGCGTATGGAATCCCCCGCTCCGTGCGAAGAGTATAAGTTATGGGTGTGTCCTCTTCATCACCTTTTTTCCACTCGTTCCGTTTCCACCATTCGACACAATTCCGATGTTAGCTGCAATGAGTCCTCTATGTGCCTTGCTCTCAATCCTCAGTGCAGATCCAACGCACCTGTGGATATGGAATATTGGGCTGTTCTGTCTGCTATTCTCACTGCTCTTCCCCGTTCTGCTTAAACAGATGTATCCCTAACATAGACGTATGCGTTTTACTGAAAGAAGGGTTGATTTTGCTCCCAAAAATGTGATAAGATATAACCAGTCTCGGCAGGTGAATTCCGCCGAAAATCCTCCAGTAGCACCTCTCTTTTTTCGATTTTAACTTAAATTCTAAAAACCCCAATACACGATATTAAAGGTATGGCGCGCACACCAAAACATTCATCCAATCCTCAAGAAACACCGCAGCCTGGACACCCAGGTGTTACCTTTCGCGCCATTCTACTCGGTATCATACTTATCCCGCCAAACACCTATTTTATTATGGCAAACCACCTTCGTTACCGGAGTACACTGCCGACAACGATGTCGCTAATTTACAACGTAGTGGTGACGCTGGTGGTGCTGACCTGCCTAAATTCTCTGGTCAAACGGCTGCTGCCGCGCTTCGCGATCCGACAGGGAGAATTGCTCACCATCTACGTCATTCTCTCAATCTCTTCGGCGATCGCGGGACACGATATGATGCAGACCCTTGTGCCTGTGATTCCAAACGGTTTCTGGTTTGCCACACCTGAAAACGAATGGCAACAACTCTTCTGGCGGTATCTGCCAAGCTGGATGACACTCAGCGATTTGTCCGTCTTACAAGATTTTTACGACGGGGAAGCCTCTTTTTACTCGACGCGGTATCTGGCGGCTTGGTGGGAACCGATTTTATGGTGGACGATCTTTCTGTCCGTGCTGATATGGGTGATGATATGCATCGACCTATTGCTTCGGAAGCAGTGGATCGAAAGGGAACGACTCACCTATCCGATCATCCGTTTGCCAATAGAGATGACGCACTCAGACGGACGGCTCTTTAAAAACAAGATGCTGTGGGCAGGCTTCGCGATTGCAGCGAGCATTGAACTGATTAACGGCATCCACGCGTTCTTTCCAACCCTCCCAGAGATACCGGTCCGAAAGGTAGACCTTGGAATCTATTTCACTGAAAAACCGTGGAGCGCCATCGGCTGGACCCCCGTTTATATCCTATCATTCGGCGTAGGACTTGCCTTTTTAATGCCGTTAGAGATGTCCTTTTCGCTTTGGTTCTTTTACTTCTTCTGGAAAGGTGAGCGCGTCTTGGGAAGTGCGATGGGGTTACAGGCTTTGCCGGGATTTCCGTATGATGGCCCGCAAGGGGTAGGCGCGTATCTGGGGATCGCCTGTTTTGGACTCTACGGCGGACGTAAGCATTTCTATACGATGTTTAGAAATGTGACTGGAAAGAGAGGTGCGTATCTTCCACCTGAAATGCAAGATCCAACGGATTATCGGTGGCCACTGGCAGGTTTGATAGGTGGTGTCCTTTTTCTTTTTATTTTTTCAAACCATGGGGGGATGGCAATTTGGCTGATAGCGTTGTACTTTACTATCTATTATCTCCTCGCGTTAGGCATTACACGGGTCCGCGCGGAGGTTGGTCCCCCGACACACGAGATGTTTTCGGCAAACCCACGGCAATTTATTCTCGATTCGCTCGGTTCACGTATGATCCCACCACAGAGTTTAACGATGCTGTCGCTGTATTTCGCGTTCAATCGTGGCTATCGCGCGCATCCGATGCCACATACATTGGAAGCATTTAAACTTGTGGAAGTGGCGAATATGCGTGCGAAGCGGATGGTCGTCGCCCTGATGTGCGGCGTCTTTTTCGGTATCCTTGCTTCATTCTGGGCGTATCTGGTGGTTTCCTACAAGACCGGTGCGAATCCGTGGGTGGTAAAGGGCGGTTATAACATGCTCCGATCATGGCTCTATTATCCGACAGAAACAAACATCCCGGCGGTAACATTTATGGGTATCGGGTTTTTGTTTACAGGGTTGCTATGGTGGCTACGCACGCGTTTTCCGATGTTTCCATTTCATCCGGCTGGCTATGCGGTCGCAAGTAGTACGTTGACCTTCGGTTGGCTCTGGTTCTCTGTTTTTATGAGTTGGGGCATCAAACACCTCATCTTGCGGTTCGGTGGTATCCGTCTGTACCATCGAGTGTTACCGCTCTTTTTGGGATTAATTCTCGGGCAATTCGTAGTCGGTGGCACGTGGGTGCTGATCCGACTTATCTGGGGTGTGTCGGTTTATTCTTTTTATCGTTAACACGCGAATCTGTGTGCTGCTGAAAGGCAATGAACCCATAGCGCGTACGTACTAAAAATGGTTGAAAGTGGTGCAAAAGTTAATCATAAGGTTTTGCTCAATATGACTTCAAAAACATGGTAAACACATCAAAATACCCCTCAAACCCTCAAGAAATACCGCAGCCTGGACACCCAGGCGTTACCTTTCGCGCAATTCTACTCGGTATCATACTTATCCCGCCAAACACCTATTTTATTATGGCAAACCACCTTCGTTACTGGAGTACTTTGCCAACGACGATGTCCTTGATTTACAACGTAGTGGTGACGTTGACGGTGCTAACGTGTCTTAATTTCTTGCTGAAGCTGCTGTTGCCTCGTTTCGCGCTCCGTCAAGGAGAACTGCTCACTATCTACGTCATCCTTTCAATTTCTTCGGCGATCGCGGGACACGACATGATGCAGACCGTTGTGCCTGTGATTCCAAACGGCTTCTGGTTCGCTACACCTGAAAACGAATGGCAACAAATCTTCTGGCGGTATCTGCCGAGTTGGATGACCCTTAGCGATCTATCCGTTTTACAAGATTTTTACGATGGAGATACCACCTTCTACACGACAAGGTATCTGGCAGCATGGTGGGAACCTATTTTATGGTGGACGATCTTCCTCTCTGTCGTGATTTGGGTAATGATTTGTATCGATCTACTCCTCCGTAAGCAGTGGATTGATCGGGAGCGGCTCACCTATCCGATCGTCCGCCTGCCGATAGAGATGACCTATTCGGACGGAAGGCTCTTTAAAAACAAGATGTTCTGGACAGGCTTCGCAATTGCAGCGAGCATTGACCTGATTAACGGCATCCACGCGTTCTTTCCAACCTTCCCAGAGATACCGGTTCGCAAGGCAAACCTCGGAATCTATTTCACTGAAAAACCGTGGAACGCGATAGGTTGGACCCCTGTCTATATCCTCTCATTCGGTGTGGGACTTGCTTTTTTAATGCCGTTAGAGATGTCCTTCTCGCTCTGGTTCTTCTACCTGTTCTGGAAAGGTGAGCGCGTCTTGGGGAGTGCGATGGGACTACAGATTTTGCCGGGGTTTCCTTACGATGGACCACAAGGGGTCGGCGCGTATCTGGCGATCGCCTGTTTTGCGCTCTACGGTGGACGTAAGCATTTCTATGGGATGTTTAGAAATTTAACCGGAAAGAGAGACGCGAATCTTCCATCTGAAATGCAAGATTCAACAGATTATCGGTGGCCACTGGCGGGGTTGATAGGTGGTATTCTTTTCCTCTTTATCTTTTCAAACCGCGGCGGGATGGCAATTTGGATGATCGCATTGTATTTTGCTATCTATTATCTTCTCGCGTTAGGCATTACACGGGTCCGCGCGGAGGTCGGACCACCGACACATGAGATGTTTGTAGCGAACCCGCGGCAATTTATTATTGACTCACTCGGTTCACGCATGATTCCACCACCAAGTCTGACGATGATGTCACTGTATTATGCGTTCAATCGGGGATACCGTGCCCATCCAATGCCACATACACTGGAAGCGTTTAAACTTGTGGAGGTAGGAAACATGCGGGCAAGACGAATGGTAGTCGCACTGATGTGCGGTGTTTTCTTCGGTATCCTCGCAGCGTTTTGGTCATATCTGGTTGTATCCTACGACATTGGTGCGAATCCGGGTTTAGGAAATGGTGGTTATCACAGATTACGTACTTGGCTGTATTATCCAAGTGAAACAAACATCCCTGCAGTTACATTTATGGGCGTGGGGTTCTTGTTCACAGGGTTGCTATGGTGGTTGCGTACCCGTTTCCCGATGTTCCCCTTTCATCCGACCGGTTACGCAGTAGCGAGTAGTATGTGGACTTTCGGCTGGCTCTGGTTTTCCGTGCTAATCAGTTGGGCGATTAAGAATCTAATCTTGCGGTTTGGCGGTATCCGGCTTTACCATCGAGTGTTACCACTTTTCTTGGGACTAATTCTTGGGCAATTTATTGTCGGTGGTACGTGGGTGCTCATCCGACTGATTTGGGGTATCTCCGTTTATTCTTTTTATCGCTAAAGTAACGCTAAAGTAACCAGTATATAGCAATGAAGATGTCCCAACACACGTGTTTCTCAGCCAGTTCCCCGCCATAGAGAGCTTAAAGATCCTTTGGCAAAGCACATTCTCAAGATGCTCAGGAATTAAATCCAATTCGCTCTCGGTTAGTAAGGAATCACGTTGAAAAATTAAAGACCACTGTCGTTATCAGGAACTGGCACCTACAAATACATAGTAAACTGATTCCGTATCCGTACCTTATCTGCGTCATCGCCGAACCCAAGACTAAACCAACCCTCATAGCCATGCCCTTTCAACTGCGCAAATAGATCTGCGAAATCAATTGTCCCTTCGCCCGGAACGAGATGGATTTCATATTCACCCGTATTATCGTTGAGACGAACCTGACCGATATTCTCCACACCGAACGCATCTAAAAAGCCTCGCCACCCTTCTGGCACGAGATGTCCGTGCGCCACATTGAACGCCCACTTGAGATAAGGGGAACGAATCGCGTCGAAAAACCAATGCGTCTCTTCAACGTTATGCGGAATGTAATGGATTTCGGCATACTCCGGTTCTCGATTGTGGTTTTCAAAGAAAACGACAATCTCTGCTTGTTCTGCCCGCTTGAGTAAGCGTTGTATACGTTCAATCGCAGCGTTTCGGCGTTGGGCGACATCTCCGAAATGATACCCACCATGCCCGATGATCCAGCCACATCCGAGCCGTTGTGCCAGTTCTAAATTTGCATAGAGGTAGCCATCCACGGCTTCAGACATAAGTGGCACATACTCAGCGTTGTTGATTGCAGAAGACGGGTGGATGCCGATGGCAATTTCGTGGGTTTCACATAGGTCGCGCACCCTGCGGACGCGCGCCGTGTCAAACGAAGCGATGTCATTTGGAGAGACATCGGCTTGAAAATCAATATACCCAAACCCATTCTCTGCCGCCCATTGGATCGATTCCTCAATAGGTTTGTGTTTTGGTGCATCAAATCCAAAGCGATCCCGCATACTATTCTGCAAACTCTCTACCCTCCCGCCGGTCAGTCTCCCACCTTCGGTGCGTTGCAAAGAGTTTGACTTCAAAAGGAAGCATCCGCGTCACGAATGCTCCTTCGGATATAGTGGTTTCCTCCTCACCGTAGAGTTCTACAAACTCAGTACCGTTGAGGGCATTCAATCCGGTAACTTCTACTCCCATGTGAGAATGCTCATCTTCATTGACAAGGACAATGAGCCATTCGCGTCCGATTCTACGAGCAGTCACACTCACACCGCGCGCCGAAATAGGGGGTGATATATCGGTGCGTCCGTCATCAATTTCACGCACCGTGACATACTGTTCCACCGGTGCTGTAAGAAAAGGTTGAAGTGTAGCGAGTTCACTCGTTAAGGCATAGAGCGATTTCCGAAATGCTTCTTTTCCCTCAGACTTCATATAGCTGGAACCCCAATACAGAATACCTCTCGCCCCATGTGCAATACAAGCATACGCCATCAGGCGTGACTCAGCAAAGGAGGGAAACGCGATGATATCGGTGTCCCCATCACTCAAATCGTTCCATGTAAATCCTTGAAGCACCATCCACACGGGTCTGCCTTTGCCAACCTGTCTCCAACGGTCAGTGGAATCAGCGAGCCGAATAGCAGGACGCCCCTCGGGTCGAATCGGATAATCGTCGCATCCAGTGATGTCCACACAATCAATGTACTGTCGGACGAATTTCAGATCGCTGTCGCGCGCTTCATTAATCCAAATCTGTCGATTGTATGGATCAACACTTCGGATGAATTCAATAGCTTCCCGCATCTTAGGCATAATCTCAGCTGCACGTCCTTCAGAGTATTCGATAGCGAGCGGTGTCTGCATCCACCATTCCCCCTTATTTGGGAACACGGCTAACTGATCTTGCTTCCAGAGACCACTATAGGCGGTAAAGCCCCATACTATCTCATCCGGACCTTCCCATACAGCGAGTGCGGGGTGTTCAGCGAGGGTTCGGATGCGTTCCTGAAATTCGGGTGTCGCACCGGACTGAAGCCCCAACGGGACCCAGCCCTGCATCCCGTGTGCCTGTGCGTGGTCAAGTGACTCTTCGCTACCGCATAGAACGAGGTTAACGCCCGATTCTGCCATATCTCTGAGCGCGTCATCCTCGGAAGGGTGCTCATAAAACCCAATTGGAAAGAGCCTTCGTCCGTCCTTTGTGAGAAACCCATCACCGTGTCCATAGAGCCTATCGTTCATTGCAAACCTCCGTTTTATATCTCCTCACGTCAGCAGGTGGTTTTCCCACCATGCGACGTAATCTGTATCGCTTATATCGTGTGAGAGTCCGCGCTTCTCCATGTCCTGTTTGAACCTTTCCGCCATGTTTTCATCCCAATACGTAGTAACCTCTGTGGATTCAGGTATCTCGCCCATGTCCACCGTCTCTGTCATCCATGCGTCAAGCTGCGCGGCGAGTTCGCTTCGCACGGCATCATACTGTGGATCCGTAGCGAGGTTATTAATTTCATACGGATCCGCCTCCAGATCATACAACTCTTCAGTGGGACGCGTCTGCTGCATGAAATGCTGTTGCGCAGGGGATAACTCGCCGTTTGCAGATAACAGCGGCATCAAACTCCAAAGTGGATACTGCAGTTTCTTGTAGCCGTTGAACTGCATATACGGACGTTCGGGGTGACAGTTGCGAATCAGTTTATAGCGGTGCGTCCGGATGCACCGGATCCTATCGTCCGTTCCATCACACCGATCCCGTGCTGCGAAAATAGCATCGCGCGATGTCGCGTCTGAACCGAGGAAAACTTGACCCTGCATAAAGTCAGGAATATCAACACCAGCGAGCGAAAGTGTTGTCGGTGCGAAGTCAACACCGCTGATGAGTCTGTCGTCAACGACACCGGATTCAATGTGTCGGGGCCATCGAACGATGAGTGGAATATGGGTGCCGCCATCATAGAGGAACTGCTTGCAACGGATATGTGCTCGTCCGTGGTCGCTCATGAAAAAGATGATGGTATTATCCGAGAGTCCTTCATCATCCAATCGTTTGAGAATCTGCCCGACTTTCCTATCCAAAATCTGAATGCTTTCAAGATAGAGTGCCCAATCTTTCCGAGTCAGAGGGTGGTCTGGATAGTAAGACGGTAATTCGACATCCGCAGGGGAAATGGGACGTTCTGGATCCGGCTTGAAAACACGGTGTGTGTCTGGAATGTTAATCTGTGCGTAAAAGGGTTGTCCATCAGAGCGTTCGCTCCAGTCAATGCCGTCAAAGGGTTGTTCGCGCTGAAAGTTAAAATCGGTCTTTCCGGGACGATCGTAAGGTGGTCCTGGGCTATTGCACGTAAAATAGCCTGCCTCTCGGAAACAATCAGTGATGAGTTTCATATCCGCTCGCAGCGGTTTATCGCGGTTGCTCCGATGGTTGTGTGCATCAAAGTGCGTCTGATACGTGCCTGTGATGAGCGCGGATCGACTCGGTGAACAGACCGGACATGTAACGAAGGCATTGGTATAGCGAGTGCCTTCCGATGCAAGTCGATCAACGTTGGGTGTTTTCACGGCGGGTGTGCCGTAACAGCTGAGATCTGGAGAGAGATCTTCACCATAAATCCAGAGCACGTTTGGCTGTTTTGTGGACATAGGGACCCCTTCAGAAATTTTTGTTAGAAAGCACGTTTTAAAATGGATCAAGAATCACAAGGAGGACCCCGAGACAGGCAAACCCAATCCCTGTCATCCATGTGAGCGTCCTAATATCATTTTCAATCTGGTCAAGGCGGCTTATAATCCTGTCAAAACGTTGCTCCAGGGTTTTGAAATTTGTTCTATTGGATTTCCTGTCAAGTTTCATCTCAAAGGCTTTGACATCTTCTTTATCTGCTTTCTCATCAACCTTCACATCCAGAATTTTGATCTCTTCCGTAAGGAGTTTGACATCTTCTTTATCTGCTTTCTCATCAACCTTCGCATCCAAGCGGTCCAAGTGAATGGCGATCTGTTTCAAGTTATGGATGAGGAGCTCGTTAAAATTGTTGTTATCAGCCATTGGTTTTTCCTTTACTTTGCTATAGCACGCCGTTAGCCTTGTCCACAACATGTCTGTCCCGGAACAGGGTCTGCCGGATCGGTGGCATTTCAGCGAGGAGTTTTGGATGCGGCTTATAAACCTTCGCGAAACCGCTATCAACCGGACTATACAGATTAAAAACGGCAATCCTGTCGTTTTCAGTATTTGTCCACTCCCTGGCACTGTGGGTGAGCGCCTCTGTGAAAAAGAGTAACGACCCGCCCGGACATCCGTAAGTACTCCAAATATCAGAGTCAGGATTTTGGATGTCAGACGGTGCTGTGTAAACCGATTTATGACTACCGGTCACCAAGAGCGTGCCCCCTTGTCCTTTTTTCACCTCGTTTAGTTCCCATACAATACGGGTGTGTGGACTATAGCCTTTACCTGGGAAGGCGTTATAGTAGTGAACATCACCCGGAAAGCGAAGCAGTCCGTTGCCGTTGTGTGGTCCAAACCGTCCCATGCCCGGCGCGCGGTAAAAGAGGCTTGTACTTTCAACAGCGAAACCGTAGCACTCTGGTCCCGTTACAGCCGGATGCACCGTGAATTCGTTGAGGAGCGAAACAACAAGCGGATGGTCAATCAATTTCTGGAGAGGACCGCCGACAGGACTCCGTTCATGCTCTGGGATAGATTCCGGGTCGTGGTGGAGACGATAACCGAAATCGCGCATCTCTTTGAGTTCCGAGCCGGTAAATACCTCCGGCACCAAAAACCAGCCGTGGGTATCAAAAGCGTACCGTTGCTCAGGTGTTAGTTCAGGGATAGATAAGCCATCACCATTCCGAGTAGGCAATTCACAGACATCCGGTGGTAACAACGCCCCAAGCCAAGGTTGTTGATTGCTGCTTATTTCTTTTGCCATCAGATCTCTCCTTACACCTTCAAACGGTTAGACTTCCACCGGATAGGCGGATGTGCGTTGATTAAAATCTCCGTTGACAACATTGCCCCCCGCATAAGCTTCCCGAAAAAGTGTCTGTCGTTTCGGAGGCATCGCTGCGAGAAGTTGGGGATGGGGCAGCCAATTCGACCAACGGCTCGCCACTGTATTGTATAAATTCGAGACGGAAACTCGTTCGGTAGCATTCGACTGAACGTGCGTCTGCGTCATAGATTCCGTGAAAAGAATGAGGGAACCGGGCGGACATTCATAAGTCTCCCAGAGTGACGAATTCAAGTCCTGCACGGCTTCTGGCACTGGATACGCGGCTTTGTGGCTTCCTGTGATGAAACGGATGCTGTTTGTTTGGACAGTGACATCGGTCAATTCCCATATAGCACGTGTTAACCCGCTCCAGCCACGCCCCGGAACGCACCGATAGAGGTGAGAATCCCCGGGTAAGCGGAACAATCCATTTCCCTTGTGAAGTCCTGATTGTGCTGCAGTATCCGATGACGTGTTCCCGAAAAAAGCTGCTGTTTCTTCGAGCCGAAATCCGTAACAATCCTCACTTGCAGCGGGTGGATATGCCAAAAATTCATTTAGAAAGCCAACAACAATTGGGTGATCTGCAAGCTTTTGAAGTGGACCACCGAGTGCACAACGCTCCGGTTCCAGGATACCTTCCGGTGCCTCGTGCAGACGTTGGCAGAATTCACACATCTCCGCAATATCAGTATCAGATAAAATGCTCGGAATCAGGAGCCAACCGTTTCGATCAAAGTCGTATTTCTGTTTCTGCGTTGGGACAGTGACGGGGACACCATCAGCATTCGTCGTTGTCAATTCTTCAGGTTCGACCTCAACAGCACTGCCCAAGTTTTTGTTAACAATAAAAGGTTTCCTCGTTGCGAGTTCTTTGTAAGCCATCAGGATACTTCCTCATTCACATGGATATAAAAGCTGCGTCCCAAAGTATTGGGATCGTTGTTACGAAGTCTTTCTGAAGTTCTATTGGGGGTTATTAACGACTCTGTGTTTCTAACACGCGGAACATGTGGTGAGCATAACTCACCGTTGAGATAAAAACAAATACCAACGCCAAGCAAAGACTGTAAAATTCAATCTTGGCTGGTAAGCGCGACACTATCGGTCGAAGCAGATAAAACATCACAACAATCGACAGAAAGAAACTGGTACATTTGCCCCACAGATTAGAGCGGGTGATCATTTTCGCCTTATACGCTAAAATAACATTGCCGAGCACAATTGAGACATCACGAACAACAATAATAGCGAATGCCCATTTAGGAAAATCGGTCTTCGATAGCACAAGCGCAAAAATTCCAGCCGTTAGTGCAAGCTTGTCCGCAACTGGATCTAATATATAACCGAGCTGAGTGTGCTGTTTTAAATGCCGAGCGAAGAACCCATCTAACAGGTCGCTGATAACGGCTATAGCACCACAAACAATTGCGGATAGCCATTCGGCATTGTAAATGAAATAAAAGATGAACGGTACCGTCAATAGTCGGAAAACCGACAGGATATTGCTAACGTAGAGGAAATCCCGACGTGTAATTTGAATTGACTGAGTCTCAGTAAATTGGTGAACAGGTGCTTTTAGTGCCATTATGTTATCGCGTTGCTTATAGGATTGTGTGTTGTAGGGACGAGCATTTTAAATAGGAGGTCTGCCAACTCCACACAACACAATCGCGACGCTTTAATTGTTCTGCGCTGCCAGTTGAAAGGCGATCCGCCGATTCTGGTCCGTCAGTATTTCGATTTCGCGTGTGAGGAGTTGCTCTAACGGAATTGTCTCCAACAAGGTCTGTTTCTCTTTCAGCGAAATACGCAGCCGTATCCCGACTTGGTAGGCGAGTTCTCTTGGATCATCCGGCTGTTCTTCAGGCGGACTCCAAGCGAAAATCAAACGACTCGATAACGTCTCATAAGCTTTATATAACTCTTCGGTTTGTGCCGTAAGTGATTCTGGTACCGATTCGATCTCTGTCTCCAAATCATCCAACATCCGTACCCGACCGGTGAGATAGGAGAGATGTTCCTGAATTTCCAGAATCTGGAATCGGTATTCACCAGCGGTAACAATATGCATGCGGCCATCATCCAAATGTTCAACATGAAGGATTCGGACAGCCGTGCCGACCTCACACGGAACAGCAGTTTCGCCCGTTTCTTCTCCTTCTTTGATGAGCACGACTCCGAATTCAGACTCATGTTCTAAGCAGAACTTAATCATCGTCCGGTACCGCTGTTCAAAGATGTGCAGTGGCAAAAATCCGCCGGGAAACAAGACTGCCTGTAATGGAAAAAGCGGAATTTGTCGTTCATAAGATGTTTGATCTTTTGATAAAACTGGGTCGTTCTGCATGTGAGAACTCCTCTTTGCACGATGTTTGTTATACAAAATGGATGCGTGGTGACGCTGGATACTTGCAGAGGGCTAACCCCTGTTTGTAATGTATTAAACAAATGTCTACTTTCAGGTATAACACTCTTTATATTTTTGCACAAAATGTTTGATTCGTCAATAGTTTTTATTTAATGATGAGCACATTTACGATGAATTATGAAAATACGTAGACATCTCATAGGAGGTTTCTGCTTGGATATTTCTTCGGATTTCTTCCGCTTGTGAGTGCCCACACATTCATCGTCCATAATGTATAGGTAACCCTAAACCTACCATAAATAGCCCGACCTAATGATTGCGCGGGTCTTGACATTCAAAAGAATTTCCGCTATAATTGCTTAATCGGATTAGGGGAAGGAACCGAAACGGATCTCCGCGTCTCTCTTGCATAAGACGTGGATATCAAAACGATTGGAGAAAAACGTGAATTCAGAAAAACTGGGAAACGCCTTAGTAAAATCTAAAGACATCGCCATAAATCTTTTGGGAAATGCCCTCTACCGTACGCGCGTCGAACCGATCCGCGATGAAGACGGCATAAAGGGGTTAAAAGCGCGTTGGATAGGCGATCAAGGGGACAATGTAATTGAGATTAACACACCATCAGGAAGCACCGATATTAAAATAGGAGGCGACACAGCACCGACTATTGAGTACATCCAAGATGGTGAGAAACGGATAGTTGCTGTCAGCCATATCAAGAACCTCTCATGCGAACTCAGCCAAGAGACTGTAGATCGGATTGCAACGCCAAGAGGTGCTGCAATAGCGATGTGTATCGGCGCAGGAGCCGGTTTGTTTGGATGGTTTCTTATCTCAGCGGCGCGCGCCCTATCAGTGCAGCGAGTGAAACAAATAGACGCTACAATCTCTCCAATTGTTTCCAGAGAAGATAACGCGCAATCGGAAGAGGACACCCACGAAGCAAATGAAGATCACCGCAGTTGATCCGTTCTATTTACGGATGCCCAACATCACAACCGCGGCGGATGGCACCCAAGACACACTTCTGGTCAGAGTTCGCACCGATACTGGGCTTGAAGGTTGGGGTGAATGTGATGCCTCGCCGTTAGTAAGTCTTGCCGTTTATTGCTGCCCGATGTCGCACGGCAATATTATTAATATTCGTGCCTCTCTCATCAGTGAGACACTCGATAGTCCTGACGATGTCCTTCGACTCAGTGAAAAGGTGCTGCGGAATGGATTGGACATTCAACAGATAGAGCACGCGTATAGTGGTGCCGAAATTGCCCTATGGGACCTTATCGGACAGAAGTCTGAAAAACCGGTTTATCGTCTCCTCGCCGAGTTGTCAGATACATCTGAGATAGCACACCCCAAGCTGCCGTATGCCTCCGTTCTTTTCGGCGGCACACCGGACGCAACCTATCAGATCGCCGTAGGGTTGCGCGAACGAGGGTATCGTGCCGCAAAGTTTGGATGGGGTCCGATGGGTAAATTCGGTGAAGCAAACGACATCGCACTTGTGCAAGCAGCGCGCGAAGGCATGGGCATAGATGCCCAGATTATGATTGACGCAGGGGTTGTCTGGAGGACTGATCATGAAACAGCCTACCAGCGTGCTGAGGCGTTTGCACAATTTTCACCGACATGGCTGGAAGAACCACTTGCCCCCGATGCCATTGATGCTTATGGTTCGCTAACGAAAAAGAACCCATCTGTTCCCATCGCGGCAGGCGAAGGATCCAACACCTATCGTATGGCAGAAGATATTATCGTCCACGGTGGCATTCAGTTCGTGCAGATTGACGCGGGACGTATTGGGGGGATTATGCCTTCCTTTCGAGTACGTCAACTGGCGGAACAGCACGGTGTTCAGTACGTCAACCACACGTTTAAGAGCCACCTGAGTCTTGCCGCTGCAATTCACGTCTTCGCAACGAACCCCGATTTCAATCTATTAGAATATCCAGCGGCGGGATCAGAATTGTCGCAGCGGCTGATAGCGGAACCGTTTCAGGTTGAACCGGATGGAACAGTTCGAGTGAAGGAGCTGCCCGGACTGGGTGTGAAAGTGGACACGGAAGCCATCCGTCCGTACTTAGCACCAGTTCGGATTGAGGTAGGAACTGAAAAGGTTTTTGAGCAACCACTACTTGCGTAAAATACCGTTCCTCATTTCCCTATGATTTCTCTTTCACTGCTTCCGCCACCAATTTTTTTAGCACCGCGCCTCTGGCTTGATAAGATATTATTTTCCCCTCTCCATCAATAAGCCATGGCGATGGAATACCGCGCACGTCGTACTGCTTCCTAATTGGCGTTTCCCATCCTTCTCCGGTAAAAATTTGTCGCCAAGGAAGGTCACACGCTTTTAGAAATTCGTGCAACTTCGCTTCATCATCGTCAAGACTAACCCCTATTACATCGAATCCCACACCCTTATATGCGTCGTAGACCTTTTTCACATTTGGCATCTCTCCGACACACGGTCCACATGTCGTTGACCAAAAATCAAGTAATACGACCTTGCCACGATAGTCCTTGAGCGAAATCGGGTTGCCATCAATGTCTGTTGCTGAGAAATTAGGCGCAGACTTTCCAATCATTCCTAATCTTGCGTCAGCCTTGAGAAAATACGTTTTGGCAAGCTTAGCGTTACCTTGTTCTTCATGAATCATGGCGATTTCCCTGAAGATGCTTGTTCTAAAAGGATTCTCCTGTTCGGTCTTTTCAAGGTGTTGTAGAAGTTGGAGTGCTTCCTCATGCCTTCCGATTACCTTAAGCATGTCAACAAAGGTCCAATAGTCTCGGAACCGCATGATGTCTTCATCATGCGGTTTCATGACGGATTCAAAGTTATCAATGAGGTTTTCAGCATCATTATCTCGTTTTGCCTCCACATAGAGACGAATAAGTTCAGAATAGAGGGAGAAAAAATCTGGATCTTCAGGTACGAGTTGAAGTGCTTTTTCATATCCAACGATTGCTGCTTCAAGGCTTCCGTACATTCTTATCGGATGCTTTCTCCAATCCCCTTCTGATAAATAAATGGTGTTGGAGAAACTTAAATTTAAATAGAGATCTGAAATTGAGGGACTATCTGCTTCTGGGTTTGCGTGGTGCGGACATCGGACAATTGGGTTTGCGTCGTTATAGACATGACGTTCTTTTTTCAGCCATCGCTGATAATATTCTGGATCGCAATCATAGTTGTAACTTACAGGAAGATTCGGGTCGGTGTCGTAAGGCAAAATTGGCACGCCTTGCTCTTCATCTGCGGGACAGATCAATGCCTTGGGATTTGTCAAAAACTTTGGGTGAAGTTCTGAAAGCCACTCTGGAAAATTACCATGTTCTTTTTCATAGGTCTGTAATGCCTCACCAATTGCAGTCAAGTTATACGTGCAAGTTTTCAGGTTTTTGGATTCCTGTTCGGTTAATAGAGATTCGTCTTCATGATCTACACGAATTTTATTTTCATTTCTTTCGTTTACTGACACAGCAGAAATAGCAGCAGATAACAACAAACCCAAGTTCATTAAATTCCTCCATTGTGTGATGTTTTTAGCAGAAAAATATCAAAAGTGACTAAAAAATCAGTCCCTCACAAAAAATGCCCTGGTTCGTTAGTTACACATCAATGGATGCACTTTAGAAACATGGAAGAATTACGGAAAATTAGTCTTGCATTTTCAAATCTGCCCACCTCGTGGTCAGCTTCCCGCTTGCTGACACAAATCCTCTCATGCGAACTGTCGCTAATTGCTTACGAACTCCCGAATGCGAGACATCCTCTATTCGATAATAATAGACGGTATTTGGTTTAGCAGTGGTGTCTGTCCAGGTGTAGACGTGCTTTTCACTCGTTGTGCCTGCACCTTGTATCATAATGGAGTTGACGACCTTAAATTCACTGGTCTTTGTTTCACTGCGATAGATGTAAAAACCCGCGTTATCTATCTCCGATTCGGTTGTCCAGTTGATAACGGCACCGTCAGCAGTGTGCACAACTCTGAAATTGGACAACGTCACAGGCAAAGGTTCCTCAAGGTTCTTAAGGTATATTCTTATATTTGGATTCTTTCGGAGTAAGACCAGGAGCGGTTTTCTATTCTTAATTGGGTTTCCCATGAGTCTTACGTCTTTTAGATTTACTAATTCTGTTAGAGCGGACACGTCGTTGATTGGATTATTAGAAATATCCAAGTATTTTAAAGCCTCCAATGATGCCAGTGGGGTGATATCGGTTACCTGATTTCTCCCCAGTTCTAATATTTTCAACTGTGTCAAACTTGAGAGTGATGTAATATCCGACACCTGATTTCTCCGTAGGTCTAACTCTCTCAACTTTTTCAAACCTGACAATGGTGTAACATCCGACACCTGATTGCCGAGCATACGTAATGATTTCAACTGTGTTAAGCCTGTCAATGCCTTGATGTCGTTGATTTTGTTACCCCGAAGATGCAATTCTTCTAATGCTGTCAGCGATGCCAGTGGGGTGATGTCGGTTATCTGGTTTTCCCATAGATATAATATTTTCAACTGTATCAAACTTGCGAGGGGTTTGATGTCGCTAATTTGACCATGAGAAAGTTCCAACTCTTCTAAAGCTGTCAATGATGCCAATGGAATAATGTCGCGGATTTGAGTTTGACGTAGTTCTAATCTCCTCAACTGTGTTAAACCTGTCAGTGGGGTGATGTCACTAATTTTTGTACCATTGATATCTAATAATTCCAAATTCAACGCGTGCTCAAGTCCTGTAATGTCTGTCATCTCGCTGTGCCAAGGACTGAGACTTTTTAACTGTAGCATATCTAATTGCGTTATGGTGTCTTCTTTTGAAATGCCAAGCGTCTCTCTTATAAGTGCTGCGAAATACGTATCTGGTATGTCAACCGCTTCAGGCGATGGCAATAAATTGGTAACATCAATCGGAAAGTTAAACTCTGTAAAGTTTCCATAAACATCCATAACGCGTAGCGAAAAAGAGGATTGCCCTGGCCAATTGTTCGTGACAAATTCAACGGTTCTATTTGAACTCCCGTCTAAACTCTCATAAGCAATTAAACTATCACGTTGTGGCGCGTGCAACTGCACTTGATGAAGTCCATCAGGGTCGGTTACTTCAAAACGGAAACGGATATTGTGCCAGGGTGAACCGAGAACAGGGGTTATCATTTTAGCCGTTGTGTCCTGATTAAAGGGTCCTTTAATATCATTGAAGTAACGATGAGCATCTAACCACTCTGCTGTACAAAAAGACGAGAGCATCCAGTCGAAATAGTGGAAAACGAAAATCCGTTTGGCATCGAAACGTCTATCATGCATCAATCCAAATGCATGACAGAGTTCATGGGTAGCAACGTATTCAGAATCTACATGACGATCTTCATTCTCAATACTATCGTAAAGAACAGTAGCTGTTCCATTAAGACTATTTCCATTCGCAAAACCAACGGTACAACCCACTTCTTCGCTATGTCGCGGAACCACACAATCTTCACCGGTATCTAAAAAACATAAATAAATATTCCTTGATGTGTAATACGATGTGTCAAACTGTTCTCCAATTTCATGCCATACGCTTCGTCTCTGATACTCCGCATCATTAAATTTACCGTTTATATGATGCACGATAGCATTGCCATTTTTATCTGCTTCAAATCTAAATGTTTTCCGACCAAACCCGTGTGCTTCCATCTGATCGACATAAAACTTCTGAGAATGTTTTATCAATGAATCCAATTTTGCGTTTATGTCAGGCTCGGGTTGGCGGTCATTCGGGATAAAGTATATGAGCCGCACCACATATTCGGGCGAGGTTCTTTGAGCGAAACTATTTGCTCCAAACGTGAGTGTCATAAGAGTAAGTAGCGTTACTATGGAACACAAGGTCGGTTTCACGAATTGGTTCTCCTTTTGTCAGCCTTCAACTGCAGCGATCAATGGGTTTTTGGATAGAAGGGTAGAAGGCTGGAAGAGTGTTATCCTCCACTCTTCCAATCCTATTCATCCAATCTTCCATGTTTATCTGAAAAGCTTTACTTCCGTATCAGCATCTTGCGTGTTGCATTGAAATCGCCTGTTGCAAGCGTATAGAAATACACACCGCTTGCAACAGGTTCACCCACTGCATTACGTCCATCCCAATACGCCGCACGACTCCGAGATTCATAGATACCCATTGGCTGGTGTCCTAATTCCAGCGTCCGTATTAACTTCCCATCCGCAGAATAGATAGAAATACTAACATCGGCAGGTTCTGCCAATTGATACGGGATCCATGTCTCTGGGTTAAACGGATTTGGATAGTTGGCAAGCAACACTGTTTCTTGTGGTGCCAACGTTTTCAAAAGCTGCTCCAGCACCAGAATTCCTCGCTCGTAGGAGAAACGATCTGGGAAGCCTGAAGTTTGGATCGTCCGTGACGCTTCTCGCTTGGCGAGACGCAACCACTGTTCCACCTGTGCTGCCGATAACGCGTGTGCAGAAGGTGCCCCCGCAGCGTTCCCCAATGCATTTGCCATGAGAACGAGATCCTGCACGTTGACAACACCATCGCTGTTCAGGTCCGCATCGTTCTCACCAGATGCCCCGAAACTGGCTGCAATCAGCATTATATCTTGGATACTGACCATACCGTCGCCATTCAAGTCGCCTAAGACCGCGGTAGCGATCATTACGTCAGGAAATGCCCATAAGAGCACTGTTCCGTCGACACTTCCGCTCGCAATTGTAGTACTACCAGAACTAACAGCGACACTCGTAATAGAATATGAATGTCCTTCAAGTGTTCTAAGCTGTTCGCCCGTGGCAATGTTCCATAAGCGAATGGTTCTGTCGTAACTTCCACTGACAAGGACTTTAGCATCAGGGCTAAAAACAATACTTGTAGCATTTGCTGGAAGGTCTGTAGGCACGTCCCCTGTCAATTCCTCCGGTGCGTCTACCGGTACTTCGCGATCAATGGGTCTACGAAAGGTCTGTAGAAGTTCTGCCGTAGCAACATCCCAGAGAGCTACCGTGTCGCCGCCCCCACTTGCAAGCGTCTTGCCATCTGGACTGAAGGCAACCGTCCACACATCATCCTCAAATTCAGTGATCGTGTGGAGATCCTCAAGCATTTCGACATCCCACAATCGAATGGTATTATCCCGACTGCCACTGGCGAGCATAGTACCATCGGGACTAAACGCAAGCGTTTCGACACCTGCTTCATGCTCCCACAATCCTCCGATATATTGACCTGTAGCAACATCCCATAAACGGATGCTGTCGTCCTCACTACCACTCGCCAAGATACTTCCATCCGGACTGAACGCAAGACTTATCAGATAGGAATAATGTCCTCTGAGCGTCTTTACGTGTTCACCCGTAATAGCATCCCATAAACGGACGGTGTTGTCTTGGCTACCGCTCGCGAGTGTTTTGCCATCAGGGGCAAAGACAACAACGTCAACATCATCTTGGTGCCCAATGAGGGTATGCCGAAGTTCACCTGTATCGGCATCCCAGAGTCGGATCGTTTTATCCCAACTCCGGGTGGCAAGGATCCTGCCATCAGCACTAAAGGTAACGCTCGCGACAGCATCCGTATGCCCTGTGATAGTTTCCAGGTGTTCGCCTGTTACAGGATTCCACGAACGTATTGAAGCATCCCACGCCCCACTGGTAAGCACCGATCCATCTGGCGTAAAGGCAAGTCCAAAGACATCAGCAGTATGATCGGAAAGCATGTTTAAAGGGTCTCCTGTGGCAGCGTCCCACAATCGTACGGTGTCATCCTCACCTGCACTCGCCAGAATACTACCGTCCGGACTAAATTTCAGGTCATAGATATGAGACGTATGTCCAAGAAGCGTCTCTCTGATTGTCCAGGTCGTTGTATCCCATAGGTGGATAATGGCGTTCAAATCACCACTGGCGAGGGTTGCTCCATCAGGACTGATAACAACACTCGCCACATTATCTCGATGTTCCTTAAGCGTTTGCTGCAATTCACCTGTGGCAACATCCCATATACCGATGGTATCGTCTCGACTTGCACTGATAATCGTGCCATCATCAGCACTGAAAACGAGGCTATTGACACCTTCCGTATGACCCTCAAGCGTTTTCAGGAGTTCGCCGGTGTCGGGATTCCATAGACGGATCGTATCATCTCTGCTGCCACTCGCGAGTACAGACCCATCAGAATTGAAAACGAGGCTGCGGACGCTCCTCCTGTGTTCATCAAGGGTGTGTAAGACCTCACCCGTTTTAGTATCCCACAAGCGGATGCTCCCGTAGGCACTTCCACTGGCGAGTATGTTTCCATCGGGAGAGTACGCTAATGCCGAAACGCCAACCCCGTATCCGGGAAAGAGCGATATTTCTTCATTGGTGGCGGTATCATAAATCCAAACGCCAAGGGTACCTGCAGCGGCAAACCGTGTACCATCGGGTGAATACTGAATTTCATATAACCAACCTTTACCAAGACGCGCAGTAGCACCTTCAGGCAGATGCCATTGTGGTGAATCTTCTGCAAAACTGTTGTAAGAGATAAACAGAGTTATCACACAAAGAATTGTCAAAGTAGAAAAAAATGCTGTTTTCATAGACTTAAATTTCCTTTTTGTTAGTCAAGTACCCGCCACTAAAGTAGGGGGCTTGTTAAAAAACAAGCCTATCGGTCTACCGATAAGTTTCTCGCTTCATAGAGGTTGGTAACCCAACGCTCTCCACGATGGGCGCAAGCCGCCCGTAAGAGTATGTTTAATGCAGCGTTGTGGTCTCGGTCTAAAATCGCGCCACAAAAACTACAATCAAAAGTCCGTATCGCCAGCGAAAGTTTCTTTGGCGACTTCTGACCGCAGGCAGAGCAGGTTTGCGAGGTATTCTTAGGATCGACTTGGTGGAAATGAAAACCGTCTCTTTCGGCTATGTTCCCAGCCCACTCAAAAAACTTTGCCCAAGAAGCGTCAGAAATGCTCTTGCTGAGGTATTTGTTTTGAACCATGTTTGATACGCTTAAATCCTCTGCCACTAAAACATTGTTTTCGTAATGGTGGTAGAGTTTATAGACGAGTTTCCCGATAAAATCTTTGCGTTTGTTTGTTGTGCGTTCATGGTGTATTGCGAGTTTGTGTTGTTGTTTCTTTCTGCGGTTACTACCTAACTTCTTTCGGGAAAGGTCTTTGGAGTGTTTTCGCAATAATCCTTCTACTTTGCGATACCAGCGGGGGTTGTCCTCTTTTTCACCTTCCGAAGTTGTTAGATAGTGTGTCGTGCCAACGTCAACCGCAACAGCATCAGTCGATTCAACTTTCGGAGTATCAGGTAATTCACATGTTATGTGTGCATACCAACCCGACGCTTTTTTGACGATCGTGACTTCTTTTGCGTCACCTTGTAAGGGACGGTGCATGTAGATTTTCACTTCACCCAACTTTGGCACTTTTAAGCGATTGTGTCTAAAATCGGTTTCTATTATCGGATTTTGGCGGACACGTTCACCTGTTTTGAGTTTATGCTTTCGCAAGCACCACGTCAGAGAACGCACACGCGTTTTGAAACGAGGATACCCTTTTTTCTCTGCCCCTTCGCGACACCGCTTACGGAACGCATCAAAGGCTTTATCAACACGCTTGAGGACAGAAACTTGGAAATCTTGAGGGACTTCACGAAAGTCGTCATATTTCTCACGAGCAACCTTCAAAAGTTGTTCCTGGTCATAGCGCGAAACAAAACGACCTTCTTCTTCGTGCGCATACTTGCGATTATTGCGCGCAGAATTCTGAAGTTCACAAAGGTGGTCAAACCACGCTAACAATGTTTGTTCCTGTGGTTGCGTAGGATACACAGGATACTTGAAGGTTAATCTCATGGTATATCAGGTATCAGGCATTTATCCCCGTTCAAGTGGGAGGAAACCAGCACATTGCCGAGTGGCAATGCTTGAACTGCTGGTCTCCAACCTGATATTCGATTGGTTGGAATATACCATAAAACCTATGAAAAGTCAAATTATTGGGCAGCCGCAGGGTTACCGAACACCCCAGCGACTAAAACCAGATCCTGGATATTTACGGCTCCGTCACCGTTCACATCCGCACGACTTTCTCCCTGCTGTCCGAAGTTAGAAGCAACCAGCACTAAATCTTGGATATTAACTGTCCCATCCACGTTTATATCAGACGGTTGCAGACGAGTAATATCAATTGGGAATTCCTTATGCGTGAAGTTTCCATACACATCTATAACCCGCAGCGTTACAGAGTCAGTTAGAACCTGAAGAGGTTCAGAATCAGCTGTCAGTGTCAATGACGTGGTGATAAACTCGACAACGTTGCTGCTGCCATCTAGGAATTTACAATCAAGTATGCTCAAATCATGGCCGTTTAGATACTCAACTGTAGCAAACAATTGTGCCTGATGGAGACCATCAAGATCGGTTATTTTGAAGCGGAGACGGACACCTTCCGGATGAACCGCGCGAGGCGACCATAGCTTGATGGTGTTATGTCCACCGGCACTCGCAATAAGAGAATTATCCACTGGAGAAAATGCTACCGATTGAACAGCCCCGCCATGCTCAAGTATAGTGACATGTTGTGCCAAGCTGAAGGGCACAAAATACAATAAAACAGTTACCGTAACAAGTACATGGGCAAACCGCATTCTAAGGTCTCCTTTTACCAAGTTTTAGGGTGTAACCTTAAAATATTATGTTGCGATTAAAACTCTCCAGAAACAGAGATGCGTTGCGAACCACCCAAGGTGTGGGTATTGAAGGCGTAGTTGACAAAAAACGACATGGCATTTATCCGCAAGCGGAGTCCAGCACCTGCCGACAGCCCATGTCCATTCCAGCCACCACGGAGGGCGAGGGTATTGAAAAGCCAGTATTCCGCGCCAACGCGTGGGACAAGTCCTCCGCCACCGCCACCCATTTCCAGATCCGCTTGGTCGGTTTCAAAATCCGCCCCAATCGCCCCTTTACCGAGGCGCGGCACAGTAAAATGGTAAGCTGCGCCGATTCGGAGTCGGCGCGTCCGGGTAAACGTCGGCTTTTCAGGCGTATCCCAACGGACTTGCGTGCCTGTCGCATCCAACAACATTGCCCCGACTCGGACCCCTTTGTAAGGTTCCGCAATCAGACCGATGTCAATACCGAAACCGTTTCCGCTGTTCTCAAAAATCGATTGGTTGAGGAGCTTGAGGTTGCCGCCAACAGATACCATCGGGTGGACCTGACGCGCATAAGAGATGAGGAGAGCGTTATCGGTATTACTGAAATACTCAGCGACTTCAGGTTTGTCAATGAAAGGTTCACCCTCATCTTTGATGCCGTTGCCGTTTTTGTCCTGAAAATCGCCGAGGAAGCCGTTATTGTTGACATCAATGAAGGTCGTGCGAGGTATATCATCAATACCGAGCCGAATCCAGCTTAAACCGACGCTACCGATATCTTCAATCTGATAGACGTAGTTAAGGAAATTATAGGTAACCAATCCCCTGCCCAACCAACTTCCATCCCCCGTGCTAAAGGTATCGGAATACATGGCGGAAAAACTATGCTTCTTGACTTTGGTAAGTCCGGCGGGGTTCCAGTAGGTAGCGGTTGCATCGTCAGCAATAGCGACGAACGCGCTTCCCATTCCCAAAGCCCGGGCACCTACACCGTGGCTGAGAAATTCGGCGGTATGCGCGCCTTCATCAGCAGCGATGCATGTCATCACTGGAATAAGACTTGCTGTTAAAAGATAGAGGTAAATCAGTCGAAATTTTATCATAAATTCTTAAATGATTATCGGTAAGATAGAGTTTCTCAGTTTAAAAGTGAAGCTAAAGTTTGCAAGCTATTGTCTGATTGCCCCGTCAACCTTAGGCATTTTAGCACACTTTACAATTTTCTATCCCGGCGCGAAGTCGTAGATAGGTTCACGAATAATGACGCTTAAAACACTCCAGAACGCACCAACACAGTATTCACCGAGAATAACACCGAAGAAGAAGAGCACCATCGTCCGATAGGTCCCCGGTCCTCCGAATCGGAGTGCCAACCATTTCAGAAAACTACTGATGACCAAGCAACTCCAAAAGTAGCCAACGCCACCCGTCATCGAGATAGGATAACCCGCAGGATGGAGGGGCCACCAAATAAAGCGCATCCGCATCACCATGAGGAAGAAGGTGAAGCCCATGCCTCCTGCCATGAAACCCATCGCGGTAACGTCCGGGTCGCGCGGGAAAGCAAACAGACCGGCAAGCCAGCCGAATTGACCGATATGTCCAACAGAGGGTCCAATACCACCCCCCGCGCCTGTAATTGCACCGCCGAGCCGATAGAGTTCACTGAGAGTTGCCCAAAATGATGCAAGGGATCCAAGAACGACAGCAATAATCATCGCAAGCACCAAGCGTTTCGTGTTCATATTCGCCCGTTCTGCCATCTTGAACGCTTCGAGCTGATGCGGCATGATGTGTTCGCGATATCCACGCCCACTGAAAAACCAAAAGTAAGGGAAAACTGTCAGGTTATTCGGTCCGATACGGCGTGTCCCCAAGATATTAATTAAGAACTGTTGCGCGTTACACATGCCTGCCATCTCATGTGCGGGAGGCCCGAGTTCCGCACGGACGCGCGTGATAGCAATCGAAATGGCAGAGAAAAAGGCAAAGAACGGGAGAATAATTGGAAGCGTCATTCCCGCCTTCAGACAGAACCAAATGATATAGAGACTCGCAACAACGATAAGTAGGAGTGCTGTACGATAACGGATAGGCTCTTGTGAGTCATCAATACTACCGGGCATGCCTAAGATCGTGCGCACCACATTTGCAATGTGCCTACGGGTTACAAGGATGGCAATCACAAAGATCGCCATCCAACCGCCGATGGACTGTTCACTACCGTACGGGAACGGTGCTGGAATTGCGAGCGCACTACCGAAAACCCGTTGTGCCTTCTCAAACAAGTAGAAAAACCACATAGAAAAGGACAGATCAAGTGGTAAAAGGAATCCTAAGCCGATTACAAATGGATAGAGCGGCACAGGGATACCACCGACAGCGTTCCACGGTTTCTCAGTAAAGAATCTGCCCCAATTCCGAGCGTTATGACGAACACTGAAATCCGGCAGGACAGGGAAAAAATGCGCTAAACCGTGCCAGACATTTATCACTGCGGCGATGATAAACCCATACCATAGAATACGACTTCTAAAGAGCTGCGCGGCTCCGCCTCTTTCTGTAATTGCCATCGGGAGCTGGATGATCGGATACGCTAATTTCTCGTGTTCTGTCCACTGTTTCCGAATCAGCACATTTACACAAATCATGATAGTGCCGAGGGCAAGAATAAGCGATGTCCACCACAAAGTCGGCATTATCCACGCGCCGCCAATTTTAGCATTGTAAAAGGGCGTGTTGCCTTCGTAAAATCCTCGGATAAGTTCTCTATCCGCGACAACGAGATGTTGTGGGATATAACTGTGAAACATATCCGCCCAATCGTTCTCAATTGTTGCGAACCAGAAGGCGTGCGGAAGTGCTGGAATCGTCAAGGCTAACGTATCATGACCAGCCAAGCCGGACGCAATAGAGAGCATCGCGTAGATAGTTATTAACTCACCTTGTGTTAGCGCGGATCGTGGCGCGACACGCTTCAGGAAGAGATTTATCAAGATCAGGAAAAAGATGTTGAGAACAACGTTCCAGAATAGGGAGATGGTCGTTGGATGCCCAGAATGCCAGACACACTCAACTTCAATAACCCAAAAAACGTTAGGTGGGATTAAGAAAATAGCAATAAGTATGGCGCGCCATGTGACACCGATTCCACGGTGCTGGTCTTGTCTGTCTAAGTTTTGCTCCATTTTCACTTTCTTTACAGCAGTCGGTTATCAGCCGTCAGCGATCGGTGATTGAATATGCTTCTTATAGAAATAGCACATTTATCCGCAAAGTCGTTCCGAAAGGTTGCAATGCAACTGCCCTGAGTGCTGATAACCATTCGTTAAAAATGTGTAGGCGGTTCAAGTTCTTTCAATTCCCAGAGGATATGACCAAACTCAAACGCGCCAGCGGCACCACCGCGGATGAGTTCGCCATCGATTCCCCAAGCAAGTTTGTAAGCCGCGAAGATTTGTGTCAGGGAGTTCTCCACATTACCGTGACACAGCAGGGCAACAGTACCACCGCCGCCGCCACCTGTAATTTTAGCACCGTAGATACCCCCTTGCTCCCCAATTTTCCGTGCAATGCTGACCAGTCCATCAACTTCGAGTGAACCGAGTCCTGCCAGATCGCGGTAACTGGCATTCGATTCGTACATAAGACTACCGGCTTCTCTAAGGTAGTCCTGTATGTTATCTGAATCCTTATCGGCGTTTTTTATAGCAGCAATAAATCGTTTGACCCGCGCGTTTTCGTAAACTGCGTGCTGGACTCGACTCCTGATAGGATACACTTTCTGCGGGTCCACCTGCGTAACAGTATCAACAGTTTCCGTATACTTCTCAAGAAATTCTGCGCCATGCATCTGTTCAGGCAACAAGCGCTCACACTGCTCGCGAAATACTTCTACAGAAAGATTGCATAGATAGTTATCTGCTAACGCCTCGGATATTTTTTCAGCACGGTCACCTTCCGCGGAATCAAGTTCAGCTTCCGATGAAAAAACCGCTTTGAGGATCGTCAACCCCATAAAAGTCCCGGTGCGCGTGTCAATATAGGCAGTGCTCGCCGTGCTCCTATGTACGCTCGTATAGATGCCGACAAAATTCACGTTTGACGGACATAAGACCGACTCAAGGATTTTGTCGGGTTGACAGAGAATCGAGAGAATCTTTGTTGACGTGCCTGCAGCAACGGTCACCTGATCCATGATACCACAAGGGGCACCAACAATTCGATTCTCAACAATTTGTGCAAGGCGGGCTATTTCCAGCGCGCTTAACTCCAAACCATAGAGTCGATCAATTGCCATCAACGCAGCGACTTCAACAGCCGCAGAGGACGCAACACCACCACCGACCGGAATATTACTTTTAATAACTATTGTGGCACCGTGCGGAAATTGATCTATCTTCCCTTCCTTAAGGAGCACATAAAACGCGCCGAGTACGTATCCTGCCCACTCAGCTCCCGGTTCTTCCTTGAAATGTTCTTGAACCTGTGAATACGTTTTGAGAGTGCCATTAACATAGAAACTATCAAGCGATAAATGAAAGTTGGGGTTGAACTGCTCCCCTGCTCGGAGTGTGACAGCACAGAGGTTTCTATCCTTTCTGGCTTGACATGCGGCAATTGCCATCCGATTGAGCGTCATTTCAAAGACATTCGCGCCGCAGTAGTCAGCGATGCCGCCCATGATGTCGAGCCTCGCTGGTGCACAGGTGACAATCACTTGTCCACCCTTTTGTAAACCAAAAGAAAAGAAAAGCTCAGGAGAATCCTCCTGTAAAAGATACTCCAACTCAAGAACCTGAAAGGATTTCACTCTGGGACCGTGGAGTTGTTCAACTTTCATCTGTCTTTCCAATCAGGAATTCTCTGTAGTGATGCTATTGGTAACCCCTTTTTCAAACTCAGAACAGAAACGCTAATAAAACAGGTCTCGCCCAGATTCTCTTGACATGGCACATCTCTTTGAAATATCCCCAGTGTCACGAAGATAAGACGCGTTTGCTACATCATATTACGCTAACTTCGTTAATTTATCAAGCACTTTCTCAAACTGCCCTTGCAAAACCCTCTATATTGGTGCTCGTTAGCACCGAAATAGGAACACTAAGGATTGACGACCCTAACGCTCTCTCCCTGTTTCAGAGAATGTTGTCCAGCAACGACGACGGCTTCACCTTCCATAAGTCCGCTGAGAACTTCAGCCTCACCATCACGTAAAAGCCCTATTTCCACAGCACGACGTTGGCTTACCCCGTTTTCAATAACGAAAACGTTCTGCGTCTTTGTGGCAGCATCTTCAATGAGAGAGGCACGCGAGATGAGAATCGCATCCGCATGCACCTTGACAGGGATTGTAACTTTCGCGAACATCCCCGGTTTAAGAGTTCCGTCTGGATTGTCAATCCCGATTTCAGCAGCCGCTGTGCGACGTGCTGGCATCAAAGTCGGACTGATAAAGACAACACGACCGGACATTTGGGTACTTATACCGTCAACCTCTATCAATGCCTGCTGATTGAGTGACAACTGGTTCAAATGGGCTTCAATCACATCAACAGTGGCTTTGACAGTATCAATATTGACAATCTCGAAAAGCGGTGCTGCTGGAAGTGCCATGCCCCCCAAATCCAAGAGGCGTTTAGAGATAACACCAGAAATCGGTGCGTGAATGGTGGCATCTCTCAGGCGTTTCTGGGCAAGCTTGAGGGCGACATCCGCCTGCGTGCGAACTGTTTTCGCCGATGTAATCTCCGCTTCCCAACTTTTTGCAGTCTCCAAGGCCTCAGCAGAGATGAGCCCAGCACGTGCCGTTTCGACCTGAGAATTTGCGAGTTCAATGTCTTTTTCCCAAGTTCTTGTCGAGGCTTGTGTCTGTGCTAATCGCAAAGAGGCTTCCGCTTGTTGGACCTGTGCTTCCATCGCTTGGATGTCTTCGGTGCGTGCACCGTTATCGATAAGCTGAAGTTGCTCCGTAGCAATCTTATGCTGTGCGACAGCAATATCTAACTGTGTCTTCGCACCTTCAAGCGATTGTTGGCTAATCGCGCCATTCTGGAAAAGTTGCATCATTCGCTCATGATTGTTTCTGGCATTCGTAAGGTTCGCATCGGCTTGACTCAAGCCAGCTTGCGCCTGCCGCCGATCTTCGTCACGGGCACCGCTTTTAATTTTCTGAAGATTCGCAACGAGAGACTCCAACGCCGCTTGTGCTTGCTCTATCTGCGTGACTGCCCGGATTTCAGAGAGATCAACGACCTGTTGTCGGGCGACCTCTGCAGCGTGAAACTGTGCCTTCGCTTGCACGACCTGGGAATGGACACGGACTTCAGCGAGTTGTTTCGCCTGCGAATAAGCGGTTTCTGCCGCTTCGAGTGTTGCCTCCGCCTGCTGCACTGCGAGTTCCAATTCCTCATGCTCCACAGTCGCAAGCGGTGCTCCCTTTTCTATGCTGTCTCCTTCATCCACAGTTAAGACAACAAGGCGACCGGCTATTTTAGGGAAAACACTAACTTGTGACTCCGCTTGAATCGTCCCAGACAATTCAAGTTCCGAACGAATCTCTCCTCGCTTCGCTTTTATAACCTCTACCGGTTTAAGCACCGTGGTTGCAGTTTGCGACGTTTCAGGTCCTTCGGATTTCAGAAACCGAGGCAGCGCAATAAGCACCCCTATCGCTAATACTATGACAATGAAAACCAGTACTTTCTTCAATTTATTTTCTCCCTTCAACCGATGTTATAGGAACACTGTGATCTGGAAATAGATCGAAATTTGTGTTTGCTTTAGATTCCAAGTATCTGTGTTTCATGTTTTAAGATTACAAAATCCAAATGTTTATTGGAGCACTTGCCCTATCGCTTTTTCCAATCTCGCCAAACCGACGACATAATCGTGATGCGCCTGTAGGCGGTTAACTTCCGCTTGGGCGAGTGCGATTTGCGTGTCAGTCAATGCAACCGTGGTAATGATCCCATTCTGAAATTGGAGATTGGCAATGCGTACGCTTTCTTGTGCTTGGGTAACCGCTTCGCGTTGGACATCAATAAGTGCCTGCGCACCCCGAAGATTCAGATAGGCGGTACGCACCTCAAATTCAACACCAACTTTGACTTGATCTCCACCTAACTGAACCTGTTTTAAAGCGGACTCACTCTGTTGGACAGCTGCCCTCGCTGCAAAGCCATCGAAAATTGGAATGTTGATTTGGAAACCGACACTCCAAATTCTATTCATTTCGGTAAGTCTTTCATTCTGTGAAATTTGATAGTTTGAGAAAAGAGCAAGGTCTGGACGACTTCGCGTTTTAGCAATGTCAATCTGTTTTTGGGCAGCATGCTCGCTGAATTGCGTGCGGTGCATTTCAGGACGGTTCTCAAGTGCTCGTTGTATGAGTCCATCAAGGTCTAACGCCAGTATTTTATAGTTGTCTGGAATCTCAAGTGTCCCTTCAACCGATATGTTCTCGGCGAGCGGAACGTTAAGGACTGTCTTATAGGCGTTTTTAGCGGTTTGGACCCCGTTCTCCGCACGAATGAGTTGTGATCTGGCGTTTGCAAGTTGGACTTTGGCACGCAGGACATCGAAGTTAGTCGCAGCCCCGGCATCCAGCGATGCCTCCGCGATGCCGAGTTGTTTTTCAACCAACGCGACGGTTTGTTGCGCGACTCTAACGAACTCCTGGGCGACCAATGCACCATAAAACGCCTCAGATACGTCCAAACGGAGCTGATTATAAGCGACATCAACACTACGCTGCATTGCCTCATAGTTGAGTTTCGCAGCTTGATAGCCATAATAGTAGCGTCCCCAGGCGAAGATAGGTTGTGTTAAATTCACAGTTCCTTGAACATTGTGATGTGCGCCAAACTCCAATTCAATTAAGTCAGACTCATTATCGGCACTCGGCGGTGACATCCCGTCCATTTCTCCGTTCGGCATTGGGGAACCAAAACCGCCATCGGCTTGAATGACCGATTTTTGTATATCTTTAAAATAGGTGTAATTGCCGTTCGCTGTAATTCTTGGCAAGAGTCCTGCGCGTGCTGTGCGAACTTGTGCCTCAGCAGCTTTGAGGTTCTGCTCAGCACTCTGAATGTCAAGATTGTTCTGTTTAGCAATCTCAATACTTTTCTCTAAGGTCAAAGCCTGCGGTTCTTGTGCTACAGCGGAGAGATTTATGAGAAGGAATAGAAAGGTTCCGGCACAGATAAAGTGACAGAACCGTAGTAGACTCATTGCGGTTGTGCCCTCCTATATGCAAATGAAATTATTAGGATTTACCCCATCGCTGGCGAGGTTTGAAACCTCGCCAGCTGCCGATGATACATACGCAAAATTATGAAAATGAGCGGATACAGGACCCCGCTCACTCTGTTATGTAGAGAGCACCTAATAGCGGATAATGGTTGTGGAATCCCCAATTGCCCAGAGCTGACCACTTGGCGTTTGGACGAGATCTCGCAGATTACTCATCGTCGGCGACTCCTGTATCAACCACGTAACACCACCATCAGATGTGGAAAGAATCGTTCCACCTTCTCCAACCGCCCAACCTTCGTTGGCATCCCGGAACAAAATAGCATTAAGATTGGCTTGCGTAGGAACTGTTTGGTCAATCCATGTTACACCGCCATCCTTTGTCGCCATAATAGCCCCTTGTTCGCCAGCCACCCATGCAGTCTGCTCATCTATCGCGTGAACATCGTTCCACGTTGGTCCTTGCGAAATAGGTGTCCAAGTTAGCCCGCCATCCATAGTTTTCGATACGGTCCCAGCGTCTCCGACGACCCAACCGACATTTTCATTGATGAAATGAGCCCCATAGAGATTGACGAACATAGCAGCACCATCTTGATTCCGCCAAGTTTGACCACCATCATTCGTGTGCATAACCCTCGCCATTTCACCTACCGCCCACGCGTGTGTAGAACTCCCAAAACTCATGGCGTAGGAACCCATGGCACTTAGCCAACTCATATCCCCTTCAAACTTAATTCGTTCCGCGGTGCCGTGGCCTTCATCCCCCGGATCGCTGAGGTCTCCCCAAGTTTTTCCGCCATCCTTTGTTTCAGCCAATGCAGCGTTGGTCCCGACGACATAACCTACGTTTTCATCAACAAATCCGACACCGTAAAGGTCAAAGACGTTTCCACTATCTTGAGGTTTCCATGTTTCACCGCCATCCATAGTATGTAAGACGCTCCCTGCCTCACCGACTGCCCAACCGAGTTTATCGTTGTGAAAATGGACCGCTCGAAGCTCGCTTGCACTCGAAATAATCTCCCAAGTGTCCCCGCCATCAACCGTGTGCAGGATCGTTGCCTTATCGCCGACGATCCACGCTTCGGTTGTGCTCATCATGTGCACACCTTGAAGACGCGCAGCAACAGGTCGCGTTTCAAGCGGTGCCCATGTCTTTCCACCATCTTTTGTACGGAGAATTACGCCGAATTCCGCAGCGGCGATACCGACATTTTCATTAGCAAAGTGGACATCCCACACCGGTTCAGGCATGCCGTTAGAATTCGGGACGCTGCTCTCTTGGACTTCCCAACTGGCACCGTCAACCGTTGCGACAACCGCGCCACCGGCACCAACTGCCCATCCTGCTTTATCACTGAGCATGAAGATGGCATCCAGTGTGTTGACTGTTGCACTTGTCTGGAATCCCCAGGTCTGTCCACCGTCGTTGGTATGAAGAAGCGTTCCACCACCACCTGCCGCCCAACCGACCTGTGGAGTCACAAAGTGGATACCTTCAATCGTGTTATTGGTGTCAATGGTCTGTTTTTCCCACGTTGTCCCACCGTTTTTCGTACCGATAATAAGTCCACCATCTCCACTTGCCCAGCCGTGTTTGTCGTCAGCAAAAGAGACGGCTAACAGTGCCGTGCGAGTGCCTGTATTCTTTTTCATCCACGTTTGCCCACCATCGGTGGTCTTTAGTACCGTACCATTTTCACCAACAGCCCAACCAACTTGCGGATCAATAAAACGAACTTTCTTTAACTCAGCCTCAAGTGGTAGAGGTTGCTGATTCCATGTCTGTCCACCATCAGTGGTATGTAAAATTGTTGCCTTACTACCGACAATCCATCCGTGTTGTGCGTCTACAAAAAAGACATCGGAAAAGGTAGCCTGCCACTTGGATTCACTCACCGTCACCCACGTTCTTTGTGCAAGCGCGAACGGTGCAGCGGCAAGCAGTAGCACGATTACCAAAATAGATAATATCTGCTCTCTCAATTTCATCAGATTTCACAGCGTCGAAACCCACCCTTTCGGTGTGGAATGTACGCCAGCCTCCTTCTTACATTTTAAAATGGGCTTGCAAACAATGCCCTTCGCTTTAGGTAGTGCGATATACTCTTCAAGAACTATGAACTGAAGTCTACACGCTTCATCTTATCGTATATAATATCACGCCCTAATAATTTATGTCAACCGAAAACTAAAATCCAAAGGGACGTTCACTTTGAAAACGTAGCAAATTTCATGCCTATCAAAATAATATCCAACCCATCGGAGTTCTGGTAAAATGTCCAGAAAACATTGCACAAAATTGGGCAGACTTCATGTCAAATTGCACGAAATAGGGCAGATTTAGAAACCGCTAACCACTTTTACCGCCCAAAATTTGATTGACATCCGTTCAATTTCGTGGCATAATAATTCAGACTTAGGCTTAAACACGTCTCACAAGCACGTCAAATTCGGTTTGTAGACGCAAATATCTAAATATTAAGACTTACGCAGCTTCCTTTGCCGGCGAGGTTTGAAACCTCGCCAGCGGTATGTGGTCCGTAGGTATTCATCAGAAAATTGCGTAAGTGCTAAATATATTAGGAGATCCTCATGAAACTTATAACACGATTAACCTTTGTAGGCTTCAGTTTAATCTTGAGCGTCTGCCTGTTCGTCAATCCTGCTCCTGCACAACTTGGGATAGACACGCTAACAGGACTCTGGTTGTTCGATGAAGGAAGTGGCGATGTTGCCGTAGATTCTTCCAACAGCGCGCTTGATGCCGCGTTGGTAGGTGATCCAGTATGGGTGAGTGGCGTGTTCGGTTCCGGGTTGGAACTCAATGGCTCAAGTGCCTACGTTGAAGTCCCAGCACACGTAAATCCCACTGATGCCATCACCGTTTCACTCTGGGTTAAAAGCATGACAGATGACTGGAATCAACACGGTTGGATGGTCGAAAAACGGAATGCGTATATCATCCATCCCAACGCAGGAACTAAAAACGTCTCGTGGCCGATTTGTAACGGCGGTTGCTGGAACAAACCCGGTGGCTGGCGCGACGGAGAAGTCGGACCGGCTGACATTACTGATTGGCATCTCTATACCACCACTTTTGACAGCGCAACGGGTGAGTGGAATATCTACATCGATGGTGTGGCAGAGAGCACAATGGAAATCAATACCGATCCACTCGATGCTGACGATGGGCCGCTATTCATCGGTAGGGACACCTGCTGTGATGGCAGATTCGGCGATGCAATTATTGACGAAGTCGCTATCTTTAATGTTGCTTTAACTGCCGATGAGATTCAGACGATGATGGACAAAGGGCTTTCCGCGTTGCTTCTAACACCAGTCGAACCTGAGGGCAAACTCTCAACAACTTGGGCAAAGGTTAAACAGCAGTATTAGTCTGATATTATAGGCGGGCAATTCAGATGACTTGTCCGCCGTTTCCTTAAAACCGAACAAACATAACGTGAGTTTGTCCTAAGCGTGTAGATCCACACCATTCGCCATGCGTACACATTCTCACACCGACGGCACTTAGATTGTTGGGTTTCGCTACATCTATTTATACGGATAGTTGATTAAGAATAGACATTCTCCTATAAACCAAGGGTTTTGGCTATTTACCGCTCAACCCAACCTACGGACACATTCACATTTTTACTACTAAATCTACCTTAATAAGGAGACAAATTACATGTTCCTAAGAATATCAATACTAATTCTGTTTATTGCGTGCCTCTTTGTGTTAGTTCCTTTAACGGACGCACAACTCCCATTAGAGGGTGTCGTAAGTTACTGGTCTTTTGACGAAGGAACCGTCGCTGGTGGTAAGGTTGAAGACGTTTTAGGCGACAACGATGGCGAACTCGACGGGAACCCGAAACCGGTTGCTGGCAAAGTTGGAAAAGCCCTTGAGTTTAACGGCGAAAATTTCGTCCATATTCCAGGCACCGCTTCACTGGAATTTGCGGGCGCGGAAGAGATGAGCGTTGTCGCTTGGGTGAATGCTGACAGTGATAGTCCCGTCAAAGGCGTTGTCGCTGGATGCTGTGGAACGATTGTTGCACAACGTGATGTTAACGGTTGGGCATTGCGGTTTGACGGCAGAAATGCTGGACAAGAAATGGAATTCATTGTCACACCCGGATGGCAGGGTGATGGCGGGTTTGGTGCCGCAGCCTTCAAAAAAGGTGAATGGCACCACATAGTAGGAGTCGTCAATAAGAAAGAAATGCAACTCTATGTTGATGGCAAATTAGAGAAAGAACAGAACTACAACGGGCCCATGACAACGGGAGGTTCGGAAACTGAGATCGGCAAAGCAGGCGATGGTGGTTTTGTCGGCATTATTGACGAGGTCATGATTTATAGCAAAGCCCTCTCGGCAGATGAAGTTGAGCAAGTTTTTGAAGCGGAAGGTCTCCCCGTCGAACCCCAAGGTAAACTCGCGACCCGTTGGGCGCAAATCAAATCTTCGTTCTAAACCAATTCCGCTCCTTTGATAGGGCGGATATCTATTATCCGCCCATTTTTTCCATCCTGTTTCTCCGATAAGCGTTACTTCAAAATAAGCATCTTCCGTGTTGCGGTGAAGTTGCCAGCGGTGAGCGTATAGAAATACACACCACTCGCTACGGGTTCACCGGATTCATTCCTGCCATCCCAATATGCCGCACGGCTACGACTTTGGTAGATGCCCACGGATTGATGACCGAGCTCTAACCGACGCACGACTTGCCCATTTGAAGCAAATATCTCCACGACAACTTCCGACGCTTTTGCTAACCGATAAGGAATCCATGTCTCAGGGTTAAATGGGTTCGGGTAGTTCGCCAATAAAGCAGTTACATGAGATCGCCGTTGCGCTGAAGGAGCACCACCCGCCTGTTCAGGATTAACCGTAAAGACGACTGGATCTAAACCATCAACACTTGCTCGAATCTGTATTGGCTCAGTGCCTGTCGGAGTAACATACGCTTTCGCATAACCCACACTATCTGTCCAAACAGAGGTACCGCGCTCCCTTTTAGGGCCCCCAGCTCTCCTCATGCGAGCCTTGCCCGACACAACTCGGAAAACAACTTTAACACCTGGAACACCTACGCCATCTTCACCTAATACCTGGACAGAAATAGGGTTAGGCAGATCGTTGTTAGGGGTTCCCATCTGATTATCCCCAGAAGAAATTACGACTTCTTTTATCTCTGATCCGACTTCTTTTATCTCTGATCCGACAGAAATCTTGACAATAGATGCGCAGTTCGTGCTCACACACGCATAATAAGAATGGGTTCCAGACGTTTCTGGTGCTGTCAGTGTAATACTGACATCGGTTGTTTCGCCAGCAGCAAGTGAGGCAATCTCAGATTCACCAACCTTTTCTACCGACGCATCATCAAAGTATTGATAGTAGGTCAGCGTTGCTGTAGACGACGATCCTTCGCCTTGATTTTTAACATCCGCAGAAATTGTAAAAGATTCACCCGCATCCAAGACCTCTTTGTTCACTTCAAGCGCGTCAATAAACAAATCAGATGCCTGTTGCTCAGTCGTATCGGCAGGCGTGTTAGTGGTGCCCGAATTCGGCGTTCCTGGTGTATTACCCGTTGGACCTTCCGGGACATCTGTATTACCCGTTGGACCAGTCGGTTCCGGCGGTGGATTGATCTCTGTGGGATCTGAGCTCGGATCGGTTGGGGGCGGTGATGATGCTCCAACTGTCGAAGTTCCATATGTAGATTGACCATTAGTCAGCGTCGCTGTGACTGTGTACGTTCCGGAAGAACCGCTCCCCGTAATCAACGAGGTACTTGCCCGTCCGTCGCTACCGGTCGTCGCGCTTGTCGGACTCAGCGACACAGTCCCATCGCTTGGACTCACGCTAAACGTCACCGTTTCACCTGATACATACCCATCTTTCTGGACAATAGCAGTAAACGTTCTGCTCTCACCTGGATTGAGAGGAAAAGCACCATCATCAATAAGCATGCCGAGGATAAAACCTGATGGTAATTTTGAATTATGAACCGTTGGAGGTCCGTTGCTCACAGATTTACCATCGTCCAATGTCGCCGTGACCCTGTATTTACCAGAGGCATTACTCCCCAATATCAATTTCGTCCGGGCCACTCCAGTATTACCAGTTGTCGCGCTTGTGGTACTTAACGACGCTGTTCCATCGTTTGGGCTCACGCTAAACGTCACTGTTTCACCTGATATGCCTGTCGGACCTTTATGGAGCCAAAAAGTAAATCCAACTGATTCACCAGGCCTGTAGGTGCGTAGATTATCTATCGCCAGACTTAACTCGGCCCCACCTGACGCAACACCAACTGGTACCGAATAAGTCTCACTTTGGCCGTTGTCAAGCTTCGCCCAGACTACATACTGGTAGGCTGATGTATCACCCGTAAGCGATAGTGTTGTTTGTGCCTGCCCGTTGCTATCCGTTGTCGCGCTTGTCGGACTTAACGACGCAAACTCATCGGCAGTAAGCTTAGCGTCCGGTGTCACGCTAAATGTCACTGTTTCACCTGACACTGGACGCCCATCTTCCTGAACTTTAACAGTAAATGTCATGCTTGCAGCGGGGGTGATGGTCCGGGGATAATGAGATCTTGATAGGTCAATGTCGAATTCTGCCATTGCCAAGAAAGGAGCACCACCCGCCTGTTCAGGATTAACCGTAAAGACGACTGGATCTAAACCATCAACACTTGCTCGAATCTGTATTGGCTCAGTGCCTGTCGGAGTAACATACGCTTTCGCATAACCCGCACTATCTGTCCAAACAGAGGTACCGCGCTCCCTTTTAGGGCCCCCAGCTCTCCTCATGCGAGCTTTACCCGACACAACTCGAAAAATAACTAAAACACGTGGAACACCCATACCATCTTCACCTAATACCTGTACAGAAATCGGATTAGGCAAATCGTTGTTAGGGGTTCCCATCTGATTATCTCCAGAAGAAATTACTAATCCTTTTAGGACTTACGCAATAATGTTTGACATAACCTCATAGACGGGGTAATATTTTCTATGAGGAGGACCTTAAAAATGGCTAGACCGACACGTCTACATTACTGTCAATATCTACTGATCACCCCTATTAACTATACACTCACACATTTCGCAGACCATTCTGAAAGTTTCAGTCATGATCAGCTCAACCGTTATCTATCAGAAGACCGTCTGACACCGCGGCTGCTTTGGGAACATGTCAAAAATGACGTGGTGCTGGATCCTGATGGCTATATTATCTTTGATGATACCGTTATTGATAAACGCTATGCGAAGAAGATCGCACTTGCCCAGAGACAACATTCTGGCAATGCGGGTGGTGTTATTAACGGTATTGCCATTGTTACCTGCGTCTACGTCAATCCGAAGTTAGACCGGTATTGGTTGATTGATTACCGTATTTACGATAAAACTGGCGACGGTAAATCGAAGTTGGATCATGTCCGAGATATGCTCTCGGTCTTAGTATACTCTCGTGATGTCAGTTTTTCAACCGTGTTGATGGATTCTTGGTATGTGAGTAAGTCGCTGCTGCTTTACATCGAAAATCTTGATAAGACATATTATGTTCCGTTGAAATGTAATCGTCTTGTTGATGATTCTAATGCCAAGAAACCGTATCAACGTATTGATTCTTTACACTGGACAGAGGCAGAAGAAAACTCAGGTAAACGTGTGAAACTTCATAAGTTCCCGAGAGATCACAAAGTGAAAGTTTTCCGGGTAGCGTCTTCTCAACGCACGGATTATGTTGCGACTAACGACTTGAGTCAATCCGATGTGTCCGTCGTGCGACGAGTGTGCGGCGTGCGCTGGAAGATTGAACAATTTCACCGTGAAGCGAAACAGTTGACGGGTTTGGAAGCTTGTCAGTGTCGTCTCCCGCGTATTGTTCGTAATCATATTGCCTCTGCCTTTCTTGTTTGGGTTCACCTGATGCGTAAGGCTCATGAAACAGGTAAAACGCTTTATCAAATCAAACACGAGTTACTTTCTCAATACCTTTGTCAACAACTAAAATCTCCCGCGATATAAATCGCTGCTGCGTAAGTCCTACCTTTTATTTTTTCTTTTGTTTCTGATCTGACAGAAATCTTGACAAAAGTAGATGTGCAGTGAGTGCTAACACAGGCATAATAAGAATGTGTCCCAGACGTTTCTGGTGCTGTCAGTGTAATACTGACATCGGTTGTTTCGCCAGCAGCAAGTGAGGCAACCTCAGATTCACCAACCTTTTCTACCGACGCATCATCAAAGTATTGATAGTAGGTCAGCGTTGCTGTAGACGACGATCCTTCGCCTTGATTTTTAACATCCGCAGAAATTGTAAAAGATTCACCCGCATCCAAGACCTCTTTGTTCACTTCAAGCGCGTCAATAAACAAATTAGATGCCTGCTGCTCAGGTGTATCAGGGGTCTGTGTCCCTGTCGTATCGGCAGGCGTGTTAGTGGTGCCCGAATTCGGCGTTCCTGGTGTATTACCCGTTGGACCTTCCGGGACATCTGTATTACCCGTTGGACCAGTCGGTTCCGGTGGTGGATTGATCTCTGAGGGATCTGAGTTCGGATCGGTTGGTGGTGGATTGATCTCTGGGGGATCTGAGTTCGGATCGGTTGGTGGTGGATTGATCTCTGGGGGATCTGAGTTCGGATCGGTTGGTGGTGGATTGATCTCTGGGGGATCTGAGTTCGGATCGGTTGGTGGTGGATTGATCTCTGGGGGATCTGAGTTCGGATCGGTTGGTGGTGGATTGATCTCTGGGGGATCTGGATTCGGATCGGTTGGCGGCGGCGATGATGATCCTTCAACTGTCACAATTGCAACGCCAAGTCGACCATCGCTGAGTGTCGCTGCGACCCCGTATGAACCGGAGGCACCGCTCCCTATACTCAACGATGTACTTGCCTGTCCATTGCTATCAGTTGTTGCACTTGTGGGACTCAACGACGCGGTTCCAGCGACTGGAATAAATTCAATGTCGAATGAAGTACCGGTATACCGAGTAACGCTAAAAGTCAATGCCTGACCTGATGCGGGATTGTTATTTTCCCTGACGGTGGCAGTAAATGTAACCGTATCACCGGGGGCAGCACTTGAAGCACTTGAAGACAGAGAGACCGATAGCGACGGTACGGTCCCAACTGTCACAGTTCTACTCACTGAAACGGTGCCGGACGAGGCCGTGATTGTGTATGTGCCAGAGGCTCTATCCCCCACTTTCAATGTTGCCCCTGCCCGTCCGTTGCTACCAGTTACGTCGGTTCCATCACCATAGGCAAACGACACATTTCCATCGTCCGGCGCTATGCTAAACGTCACTGTGTGACCTTGCGCGGGAATCTCATCCACCCGAACCTCAACCAGAAAATACGGGTTAGATCCTTCCCGATAGACGGGCCCAGGATTATTTACTACAACTATGGATAGGTCTGCCTTTGCCACGGATGGCATCAATAAGCAAATCAAAAATAGTACGCCAATGAATTGTTTTTTCATAGTTTTAACTCCATATATTATAAGTTGCCTGTAGTGCAAACTTTTAACTTTCGCTACGAACCTCTGTGGATAACGAACCTTCTTCAATAAAAGACGGTGTCTGTCCGTCTAAAATCCTGTAAGTAGTAACCTATGTTAAGTTATAACACGTCAATTGTTATAATTATTTAGAAAAAATAAACAATTATACGCCTATATACTACTAATTATACGATATTTTCAGGGAAAAAGCAATTATCTCTGATTTTTTCCGAGAAAGACCTCTTTCTATATGCTGCGGGGATCTTGCATTTACCATAACCCATAAGTAGTAACCTATGTTAAGTTATAACACGTCAATTGTTGTTATAACACGTCAATTGTTATAATTATTTAGAAAAAATAAACAATTATACGCCTATATACTACTAATTATACGATATTTTCAGGGAAAAAGCAATTATCTCTGATTTTTTCCGAGAAATATCTCTTTCTATATGCTGCGGGGATCTTGCATTTACCATAGCCCATAGATTGCGAACACAAAGCCTTCACCAATCATTTATAAAAAGTGGCTTCGAGTGGGACATCGAAGTCGCGGGAGAACCGAACGGCTCTACCACATATCGGAATTTTCTTGACATCAATTTTCCCTCATGCCATACTAATGGACAAGTTTGGGATCAACGTCCAATTGGCGACAGCGATCCCAGTGTTACTCCTACCACCCAGACTTCACCTTAGAGAAAGGACCTTTAATTATATTATGGAACCCGTAAAAGTAGGTGTGATTGGATGTGGTGTCATCGGAAGCAGACATCTCAGTATCGCATCGGAGTCACCACACATTGCGTTAGTTGCCGCAGCAGATCTGATCGAGGCAAACAGAACAAACGCCGTTGAACGCTTCAACCCGCCCAAAATGTATAGCAACGACCTCGATCTACTCAATGATGATGAGGTTGAGGCGGTTGTCCTTGCGTTTCCGACGCAGTATCGGACAGAGGTCGCTTTGCGCGCCTTTGAAAGAGGCACGCACGTCCTAATTGAAAAACCGATCGCGATGAACGCCGCTGAAGTCAAACAACTTATTGCTGCGCGAGGTGATTTAATCTCAGGATGTTGTTCTTCGCGTAATCGTTTCAGAGCAGCTGCGCAGCTTGCGACACAACTCATCACGTCAGGTGGTTTGGGAGAACTCCGCAGCGTACACTGCCGTGCCATCAGAGGCGCGGGGAAAGAACCGGATACACCACGTCCTGCTTGGCGGTTGACTAAGTCTCTCAATGGTGGCGGTATCCTCGTCAACTGGGGATGCTACGACCTCGACTACCTGCTCGGCATTACAGGATGGCAGCTCAAACCAGAGACCGTATTTGCCCAGACGTGGACGGTGCCGCAGGTCTTCCAATCGCATATCGCGTCCGGTTCCGATGCCGAAACGCACTACACTGCACTCATTCGCTGCGAGGGCGGTATCGTGCTCAGCGTGGAACGCGGTGAATTCACGACAATGCATACCCACGAAGGTTGGGAAATTATCGGGACAGAAGGTTCACTCAAGTTGACAATGGGTAATGATAAACCGGAAAACGTTATCTATAATCGCACAACAACAGAAGGCGGTGTAGAGTCCGTAACGCTCGCCGAAGTAGGCGAAGCACCGGAACCTCAACACAGCACACCGTTATCTGATTTCGCTGCCGGTATACGCGAAAATCGGCAACCTTTAACGAGTTTGGAAAACGCACTTGTTGTTCAGAAAATAACCGATGGGATTTACGCTTCTGCAGAGACAGGAAACGCTGTGGAAATAGGAGAATAAAAATGAAATTCGGTAGACTCGTAATATTTTTCAGTATCTGCCTCAGTTTTATCATCGTTTCGCTCGGCACTGCTGAAATCAATCTTGACGATTTTGCTGGCGTGTGGCTCTTTGATGAAGGGAAAGGAAAAGTTGTCGGCGACCTTACCGACAACGGAAACGATGGTGAATTTGACGGACCCAAATGGATAGACGGGAAGTTCGGTAAAGCATTGGAATTCGATGGAACTCCAAAGTTTGTCACCATTGAACATAACGATCTCTTTAACTTTGAAGACGACGATTTCACCGTTGGGTGCTGGATGAACTCAGAAAACAAGGATGCGTATGTCGTCATCAAACGGAACGGCGGCGCGGGGTTTTGGGCGATGAGCTCAAGCATCGATAGAGACACCGGTTTCTTTATTTTTGAGGGTGGTGGAAACCACATCGACGACGGTAAAACTGACATCGTTGGAAAGGGCTGGCATCACACCGTCGCTGTCCGCAAGAAAGGAGTTATCTCGTTGTACGTGAACGGGAAAAAGGAAACAGAACGGAACGTCGGTGCGAATATGGACAATCCGGCTGCCTTGAAATTCGGTGGATGGGGAAGTGAAAACCTTAAGGGTGGATTAGATGAGGTCTTTGTGACGAAACAAGGCGTGGCGTTAGAGGAAGAGGACATTCAACTCCTCATGGAAAGCGGTTGGGAGGTTGCATTAGATGTCTCGTCGAAAGGCAAGTTAGCAACCATTTGGTCGAAGCTGAAAGTCCGATAGATAGCTATATACTTTGCTGGCGAGGTTTGAAACCTCGCCAGCGATTGCGTGGGATGAATTTATACAAAAAATTTCTCTGCAACTTCAGCGACGAAATTCTTACCCATCACCCGGTACCCCTCAGCATCCGGATGTAGGTCATCCGGGAGTAGATGAACATAGTCAGCACCAAAGACATTCAACCCATCAACGTAATGAACATGCTGATCGCCGTGTGTTTGAAGTGCCTTGGCAGCGGCTTGCACCTCTTCACGCATCCGTTTGAGATGAAATCCTACAGTATTTGGATTTTCCTCCCTCGGTGGGGAACAAATGGGTGACATCAGCACAATCGGGATATCTGGATGCTTCTCACGGACAATCTGGACCGCTCCGATAATCGCCGGACGAAACGCCCGCTGTCCTAAACTGGATGCACCTTGGATGTTGATACCGAGGCACATTGAGATATAGTCAGCAGGTAAATCACGAATCATCCGTGCTACCATTGCATCGAGATGGCACTGTCCGCCATAACCAAGACAGGTCAAATTCAGCCCGTGTTCACGTGCAACGATTGCGGGCCACGTCTGTGTTGGCGATGCCGCCGTTCGACACTGCGTGATAGAACTACCGTACGTCACCCATCGAGGTTTCGGATCCGTGAACGCATCGAGTGTCGCGCCATCGTCTATCTCCAAGCTGCGGAGTTGAAACCTTCCGAATTGTGGCAGCCACAACTCAATCAACTTTTCCCCATCGGGCAAATTTTCAAAAGTGAAGGTGCCCTTTTTCGCCAAGTCGAGCGATGCCACGACTTCACCATCGCAACAGAGATCCAGCATGCCGCTTTCTTTCTGCGGAGCGATGTTACCCGAAACCCGCGTCGTGTTGCTCCGAAAACTGATACGAACGCCTGCTGGCATCGCTGAGCGTTCCAGTAACGGCTCGGGGAATAGGACATGCGACGAGTACGGTGTCCGCCACGGCATTATTCCGCCTTCGGTTTCCTGAAGGGAGACAGCTCCCTGCCAAGTCAATTGTGGTGCATCCGGCTTCAATTGCATTGCATTCTCCTTTACCTATAAGCATAGGATTTACGCAATTTTCTATGAATCTCTACACATTACGTGCAGCTGGCGAGGTTTCAAACCTCGCCAGCGAAGGGGCTGCGTAAGTCCTGAAGCAGCTACAGAGCATCAACTAAAGCGCGCAGTTGTCGCACGCCTTTTAACATATCTTCCGGTTGTCCCCAATGTTCAATGCTCGCCGCGCCAGTGAATCCATCGGCAACGAGTGTTTCAAGTAGCTGCTCGTAGTGCAAATCCGTATCGCCGATTGGATTAAGATTTTTCTCCGCATTCGGTTTCACGTGCAGATGCCGCACAAGTCCTTTAATATGCGCATATCCATCCGGCAACGGATTTTCACCACAATGTAACCCGTTATTGACATCCCAACAAGAGGTGAGGGCAGGACTATTTCCGAGCGCATTGATGACTGCACGCGTCTCTTCGCAGGTTCCTGCGAGACACGCACTCTCATTTTCAAAGCAGAGCGTAACGTTAGCGTCCTCGGCAATCGGAACAACAAGCGAAAGCTTCTCAACGATCTGTTCCATATAGTCGTTAATATCAGGACGTGGTGCCCCTTTAATGCGCCGATTTGGATTCCAAAACGTAAATCCGCGAATAATCTGAGTATCAAAAGCGTGTGCCAGTGTAACCATCCGATCAAAGTGCTTCCGGTGTTGTTCGTACTCCTGTGGCTCATCAATCGAGCATTTCCCAAACGGAGATCCAATACTGGCGACCCGGACGTTATAAGTGCTGAGCACATCTTGGGCGCGTTGAACATCGTCATCGTCAATCTCAGTTACATGTTTGCCCCAAACGCCACCGCGTATTTCGACGGTATTCGCACCGGCTTCAACACCGAGTTTGATGGCTTCCTTAAAATCAGTCTTAGAAACCTCGTCAGCAAAAAAGCAGACATCAATCATTTCAAAAAAACTCCTTATCTTCAAAACTTACACAATTTTCTGGTAACTACGGACAACCCACACGCCTCTGGCGAGGTTCCAAATCTCGCCAGCAAAGGGTGCTGTGTGAGTCTTGTCCTGACTAAAACTTATTTAGCTGTGCGACAATCGGATCAGGTCCGATGCGTTTACCGCTCTTCGCGTCAAGGTATTTCCACGCCACACGACCATCCCGATCAATAATATAGGTCGCTGGACGCGCTACCTCGATTTCACTCGGATCAACGACATTATAGTCAGCGATCGTCTTTGTATTTTCATCCGCCAGCAAGAGATAGGTGATTTGAAGTTTCTCCTGTACTGAACTAACAATAGCCAGCGGATCGGCACTAATAGCAATCAGTTCGGCACCTTCGGCTTGAATGTCTCCATAACCGTCTTGCAACTCACCGAGTTGCGCTTGACAGGTGCCTCACGTGCCAGTGCGATAGAAGACAATAACCAACTTCTGTCCGCGGTATTCCGACAGACTACGGGATTTCCCATCGCTATCTGGAAGCGTGAATTCAGGGGCGAGTGCTCCGACATCTAACCCTTCACCGGGCGGGAGTTGCTCGGCTGCGTCCTCCGGCACTGTTATAATGTTTGTCGTTCGCTCTGCATTATCACAAGCGAGGCAGAAAAAAATAATAGTGCTTAATAAAACCGAAAAACCTATTAAATTAGCCTTGCGCGAAAACGACGATCTCAGACTTACAAAGTAATTGTCTATCAGTTTGAATTGCATGTTTCTGGTACTCCTTCGTCTCCTTGTAAACGCCTCCAATGTCGGACATCGGCGCGCATCCTTGTTAGTTGGAATTTCGCCGTGCCATTTTGCTATGAACGGCAGACGGATGTCAGTATCATAAAGTCCATTTACAGTGGGGCCACTCAGAATCGTGGTCGGTCGTGTATCGGTTAGTAATCCTTAGCAGATGGAAACGGCTTCGGTTTCTGGGGGTTTTCGATTTTCATCTCGACGGTTTCCGGAGGAAATTGTGTGCAGACCACACCGTTCTTCATCACCCATCTGAAATTGTGCCAGAAGCGTTTGCTTGTCTTGACAATCTTTGGGTTTGTATAGACCCCCGCCACAGCAATACGGCTCTTTTCGCTTTTGTTTGGTGGGCTGTAGTGCCACATACTGCTGTGCCAGATGACGACATCTCCAGTATCCAATTCAATATGATGCACGCCGTGCTTTTCGATCATCTCCTGAACGGCTTCGCGGGGTAGTTCACCGTGTATGCTATCGGGATACAAGACGTGTTCAACGATCTCTGTTTTGTGACTACCGGGGATAAACTGCATGCCCCCATTTTCTCGGGTTGCGGGTTCAAGCGGTATCCAGAAGTTGAAAGGCTCCGTTTCGCCATCGCGCCAAAGTCCATTGTCTTGGTGCCACGGAGTCGCGCTACCTGTAAGCGAAGGTTTGAGGAAGCAACTATTAAACTTCATAATGATGTCGTCACCAAGAAAATAGCGCGCGATGTCAAGCACTGCTGGCGCAGCATGCACGTTGTGCCATATCAGGGGCGATTGAACGCAGAAGTTACTGAGTTTACGATAACGGGCAATACGTCCTTGCGGTGAGTCCTCCATCGGATCCATCGGATCGATATCGACGAAATCCCCTGGATCGGGTAGCATGATGTGATTGCGGATTACGCCGCGGAGTTGTGCTGCCACATCCTTTGAGATAAGATTCGGAAGGATAAAGTAGCCCTCGTTCTCGTATTGCGTTTTTTGGGCAGATGACGGTCTCCAATCACGCATAAGTGTGTCTTCCTTTCAACGGCTTATTACCTCGACTTGAGTCGTCCCCAAGTGGTTGTAAGTAATCCGTCTGGGGAAACGGATAAGACTGCCTCCACGCCTTTCATCAACGCCGCAATCTCCGCCTCTGTAATACCACGGTCAAAGAAGATAATCTCGTCCAATCTACCGATAAACTTCTCACCGCCAAAGGTGCCGAACAGTAGTTCGCCCGCCTGATCTACATCACCGCCCTGTTTAACGGCAGATTCAAGCGTGCCATCCACATAAAGTTTCATCTCACTGCCATCGTAGAGTCCAACGATGTGATACCATTTTTCGGGTTCAACGACGGTTTTCCCCCACACGCCACCGGTAAACCCACCGCCTGACCAGATACCGAAGACATAACCCCCCGGCACCCTTTCACCTCCAGATTGAACTTCCAATAGATAAGAACCGTTCCTCCGGATAGCGGTATCGGAAACACCTTTATTCATGTAAACCCAAGTTGCAATAGTCATCTGATCCTTGAAATTGAGGCTATCGGAAGGCTCAACCCTCACAACATGCGGCGGTTCAAATTCCAGCGCGCCGCCGAACTTACCCTCTGCCCATTTCGCACCACTCACCTCGCCATCGTTTCCGTTGCCAGACGTATCCCCTGCGACACCGCCTTTGCCCTCATCAAAAAGCCAGATGCCAACTGCGTCATCCAACAACTCCGCTGAAAGAGGGCTTATCGCTATACACAAGCCACCAATGATAACAAACCAAAATATCTGTTTCATGCTTTCTTCCCCCTTGATAAGATACGAGTTTAGCAGAAAGGAGAAAATGTGTCAAGGAACTGGATGTACCTTTTCATTGAACAGTTTCAGAAAATATGATAGGATAAATTGTAATAAACAACATCACGATGTGAATTAATCTATGCTAACGCGAGAAATGGTCGCCGACGTACCCACGGATCCAGGTGTCTACTTTTTTCGGGGGGCCTCGGGGACGATCCTCTACATCGGTAAAGCAAAATGTCTACGGAAGCGGGTTCACTCCTACCTCCATAAGGTCAAAAAACGCCCCAAAAAAATTAAAAGACTCATCCGATGGACGACAGATGTTCGGTATCAGATATGTCGTTCAGAACAGGAGGCACTCTTCTTAGAATCACGCCTGATCCAAGAGCATCAACCCTCCTATAACACCGCCATGAAGTTTGGACGGTCATCTTGGTATATTCGGATAGATGTTGGAGAGGATTTTCCGCGCCTTGAACGAGTCTCCAAAACCGAACCAGATGGTGCAAGATATTTTGGTCCGTTGTCAAGCCGTCGATGGACGGATGAAGCAATTGACGTTTTGCAGCGGATTTTTCCGGTTCGCACGTGTGAAGGGGAAATCACACCGGTTCCGGGTTTTCGCGCATGCTTTCAATACCACCTGAAACGTTGTGATGCGCCCTGTGCAGCCCTTATCACGCGCGAACTCTATGGAGAGACCATAACGGACATCGTCAATCTACTGGACGGCGCGTATGAAAAGGTGCAGACGAGTCTGATTGAGAGACGGGACCGCGCCTCAGAAGCACTTCACTTTGAGCGCGCTGCAGCGTTTCAAAAGCAGCTCCAACGGATTCAAAAGGTCTTCACGTTTTTAGATGTACATCGGAGGTAACCCAATGGCAACAGAAAAAATGCAGAAAGAAACCCTCGGTGGGCCCGATGGAACAGCACGTTGCCGCTGCGGTCGGCTCCGTTATCCGCGTTACGCCGTATGCCCCAAATGTTACTATGATAAACCACAGACACCTACATCCTCGAAAAAAGTATCACGTGAAGAATTGCTCAAAATGCAGACCCCCAAACGGATGCCGCTCCCGGACCGGCAGGAACGCATTCAATTCTTGGAAAAGAGGTATGGACAGAAATTGCGAGGACAGGATATTCGTTTCATGAAAAATTCGCAGCTCTACGCGCTGTCAGAGCAGGCAGGCTATCGTCGACGGTAACTTTGGAATTTTGGCGCGTAATTCGGGATGTATCTGCATCAAACTTGAAAAATTATTGCCAAAAAAATTAATACATGTTAGAATGGTAGATAACTAATTCAAGGAGGTTAACCCATGCATATCGCAAGATTATCGCTGATCTTGCTCGTTGTTTTCGTCTTCATGGTCGGTTGTGGACTTTTCGGTGAAAAGATCCAAGAAGTAACGTTCGATGTCACGGGCATGACGTGAGGCGCGTGTACCAGCAAAGTGCAGGAAGCACTCAAGAACACTCCCGGTGTGACTGAAGTGGTAAGCGTCTCTGATGAGAGCAATACAGCAGTTGTAAAGATCGAGAAGAGTAAAGTTTCAGCTGACAAAGTCGCCAAGGTCATTACAGACACAGGTTTCAGTGCCAAAGTCGCTGAATAAGGCTTAACCGCTTAACCGGAAGGGTGGGCTTCACCCACCTTTCCTGTTTATAGACAGAGTTGAAGAGGAGCGACAGGAAATCGCTCTACAAATAAGAGGGATAGACCCATGCGTCAGTTAAACGCCGGAATGGTATTTATCTGCCTCGCCGCACTCCTATTCGTGGCTGCGTGTGCAGACCAACAAAAAAGTGCTGAAGCAACCGTCGAAGAAGTAGCACTGACTGTGACTGGAATGACGTGAAGTGCTTGTACCAGTAAGGTGCAGGAAGCACTCAAAAAGGTTACAGGTGTCTCCGAGGTTGTCAGTGTTTCTATGGCTGAGAATAAAGCCGTTGTGAAGGTTGAGAAGGGCAAGGTCGAAACGGACACGCTCGTAAAGGCTGTTGAAGGTGCCGGTTTTACCGCGAAAGCAGCTGAGTAAACCTTAGTCGGTAAGGCGAGATTGACTCGCCTTTTCTTTTTTCAGAAGACCCAAATCTGTGTGTTAGTGCGAGGTCTGCGTGCCTCGCACTTTCTATTTTAACCTACTGTGCCTTGGCATAGAGCGGGTTGTCAAGCAGAGACTGCACTTCGTAGATTGAACCTTTCAACTCCGCATACGGTTCCGGCATACGCACCGGAGCAGCCACTATACGCGGTTGATTCGTCGGTTCCCCACGAATGATAAGGTCATTAAAGGAGTCCCAATCCGGAATGCCCTTCAGGGGCCACGCATCTACTGCACAATACTGGAAGAGAAGCAAGCGACGCGGTTTGCCAGAAGTATTCGGGGCAGAACCGTGTAACGCACGGACATGATGGAGCGTGATCCCGCCTGCCTTCAATTCAACAGGCACCGCACCCTCTGGTGTGAAATCAGGGTCAGTAACCGCACCGATAAAAGCACCATCTTGGTGATGATCTAAGGTCGGTCCCTGATGGGAACCCGGAATTATCATCAATGCCCCGTTTTCCACAGTCATATCGTCAATCACGACACCGACTGCAAGCAGATCATCGTTGGTGTGCGGATAGAATGCCCAATCCTGATGCCATTCAACAGGACTTCCGAACTCCGGATATTTCATATTCAATTTATGCCCATTATACCGGACACCGGATCCAACGAGTTGTTCTACTATATCCAGAATCTTCGGATGCCGTAAGGTCTGATCATAGACGGTATGATAGAGGGCAGGACTCTTGATGCGACGCACGCGCGGATTAGCCGGAGTATGCCCTGGCTCCAAATCAAAGATGTCGGTATGTTCGGTGACCTCTCTCGATTTCTCAACAAATTCATCGGTGACGCGTTGAAGATCGGCGACCTCTTCCGCTGTTAGCACTGCCTCAACACCGATATAACCCTTCTCCTCGTAAAAATCACACTGTTCTTGCGTGAGCATTGTTCCTCTCCTCCTAACGAAATGATGCTGCCACTATTATACGTCAAATCCCTTAAAAATTTCAACCTATAGTTAACAATTTCTTATAAATATCCTGTACCTTTTGAACATGCATGTTAACGCTAAACGTTTCCTCGGCACGTTTTCTTGCCGCTTGCCCCATACGCACGCTTTGGATCGGATCCTCGGCGAGTTCAATAATCTTGTGTACGATCTTCTCTATCGGGTCTAAGGGGACAATGCATCCCGTTACCTCATGAACAATCATCTCAACCGTGCTACCGATAGGCGTGCCGATGACAGGCTTACCAGTTGCCATCGCCTCGGCAATGACGCTCCCTGCTGAAAGGGTTACGAGAAGGTCAATCTCCTGCATCGCGGTAGGCATATCCGTCCGATGACCTGCAAAATGAATGCGTTCTTGTAATCCATATTTTGCCACCAACTGGCGGACTTCTTTCTCATAAATGCGATGCTCCGGCGTATCCAACGCGGCACCGATGACCCGAAACCGAACCTTCTTGCATTGCGCAGCGACCTTGGCGGCTATCTCAACAAATTCCTTCTGACGTTTGAAGGGTTCAATCCTACCCACAATACCGACGACATATTCCCCCGGGTGTGCGGGTCCATACGCGGGTTGAAAAACGGACAAATCAACACAATTGTGGATAATATCAACCTTTTGCGCATCAATCCCAGCTTGAATGAGCGGGTCCTTGCTCTGCTCCGAGATAGCGATAGTCCTGTCCATCCGATCGAACCTGTATTTCCGTACCTGATCCGGTGTAAGGAGGTTCCGCACGTGTGAAACAATGGGGATTTTCAATCGCTTTTTGAGAAACCACAGATATGGATTCAACCACGAATCAGAGGTATGGACAAGGTGCGCGTTGTGCGTCTCAGCAAGCGCGACTAATTTTTTGGCGGCACTGTACCTCGTTATCAACGATCGCGCTTTCCGCCACGGTGGGAGTGCAAGAACCACTGTCGGAATATCGGCACCCCTCAAATGTTCCACAAAAACACCATCGTCCGGACAAACAACGAGGGGACAATAGCGCGCTCGGTCAATATTCGCAACGAGATACGCAAGCTGCTTCTCACCCCCGCCGATGCTCGAACCGCAATGGCTGAGGTAGAGTATCGGTTTCTTGTCCATCTGTCCACCTGCCCATCACGTGAGTTAGTTCTCAGCGGCAAGTTGCGTGCCCTACAAATTAGACAGGGAAATCAAGCTGCTGATCCCGGAAGACCTGACTCACCGATCGGTGCTGATGTACTCTCAATATAGCTTGAGAGAGGAGCGGCGCGATAGACAGCACTTTAACTTTCCCGTTCAGCTGCTTTTCAGCAGGCACAGGAATTGTATTGGTGGTGACCACTTCGCGAATTGCTGGATGACTGAGCCGTTCCAACGCTGGACCAACCAATATAGGGTGTGCGATACACACATAAGCGGGTTCTGCCCCTGCCTCTGCCAAGGCTATGGCTTGTTGGCGAATCGTCCCGCCTGTTTGTATTTCATCGTCGGTAATAATTGGGGTTTTGCCTTCAACGTCTCCAACAAGCTCGACGAACTTAACGCCCTGTCCACCAACGCCGGTTCGCCGCTTGTGCATGATGGCTAACGGAAGTCCAAGAATATCCGCATATTTTTCTGCTAATTTGGCGCGACCTGCATCAGGGGCAACAATTACACCATTTTCAACCTGCTTCTCGCGGAAGTAATTTGTCAAGGTCGTTAGGGCAGTCAAGTGATCCATAGGAATATCGAAGAAACCCTGTATCTGTGGCACGTGTAGATCAATAGCCATGACGCGACTTGCCCCAGCGGTCGTCAAGAGATTCGCGACGAGTTTCGCACTAATCGGTTCGCGCCCCGTCGTTTTGTGATCTTGACGGGAATACCCAAAATAAGGAATAATAGCGGTAATCTGCCGAGCGGAGGCACGTTTCATCGCATCAATCGTGATGAGCAGCTCCATCAGATTTTCGTTGGCAGGTTGACTCGTTGGCTGCACAACATAAATATCCGTGCCTCGGATACTTTCCTCAATCTGCACGCGAGTCTCAAGGTTGGGAAACGGCTCAATTGTAATTTTACCGAGTTCAACGCCTAAAATCGCAGCGATCTCTTTTGCCAACGCCGGGTTCGCGCTGCCGGCGAATAGCCTGAAATCGTCGTTAACGTGCTGGTCAATCAGTGGGGACATGCCAAAATCTCCTTCAAAATCTTATGCCTTTTGTCAGGCTATACGGATTCTATATGAAAATTCCCAGAAATATCATCCACAAAATCATAAAGATAAAAGGAATAACAAGACCAATTATGGACTGACGTAGTTGAATCCTTCGACTCTTTGCTTTGTAACTATCTGTATATGCAGCCACATATTCAGGAGATTTCTCAAGCAGCCGTGAGGCAGGTGGTGCTGGCTCATAAATAGACGCAATAAGGGCACCCATTATATTGCCGAAGAAACCGATGAAGAACCAGCTAATCTTCTTAGCATCGGATTCCGCATCTTGCTCTGCCCTTAACTGGGCATCCGCTGAGGTAGGTTGCAGTTGTTGGTCATTCATTTTTACGATACCTCCTTACAATTTGTGCATGTCTTTTAACAAACGCTACTATGGAACCAACGATTCACCGGTCATCTCAGAAGGTTGTGCTAAACCGAGGAGATGGAGTACTGTCGGTGCGATGTCCGCAAGTCGTCCCCCTTCACGGAGTTGCTGCCCTCTGCGTTGGTTATCAACAACAATAAGATCTACGTCGTATGTTGTATGTGCGGTGTGGATGCCTCCAGTCTCTGGATCAATCATCTGTTCACAATTGCCGTGGTCAGCAGTGACAATGAGTGCACCGTCCTTCCTAAGCACGGCATCAACAATCTTCCCAACACCCACGTCAACTGCCTCAACTGCTTTAATAGCAGCTGGAAGGGAACCTGTATGTCCCACCATGTCACCGTTGGCATAGTTGAGTACCATCAGGTCATATTTGTCGGAGCCGATCCGACGTAGCATCTCCGCGGTCACGCCGGGTGCGGACATCTCTGGCTTCTGGTCGTAGGTCGTTACGTCACGCGGAGAGGCGATGATTTGTCGATCTTCGCCTTCGTAGGGTTCATCTCGATAGTCATTGAAAAAGAAGGTAACGTGTGGAAATTTTTCAGTTTCTGCACATCGGAATTGGGTTAATCCCGACTGGCTGACATAAGCACCGAGTGTATTTTGCATCTTAGGAGGTTTCTTGACAGCCGCTTCAACCGGCATTCCTTGCTCATACTCGGTCATCGTAACAAATTTAACGTCAGGTTTGCAATTCCGTTTAAAACCCATTTGTCGAACGACACCGTCTTTTCCTTCCGCCTGAAACGGAAATTCATCAAGGCAAAAGGCTTTGGTGAGTTCCCGAGGTCTGTCCCCTCGAAAGTTATAAAACACAACGGCATCTCCATCGGTGATACGGCGGAGTGGCTCACCGTCGGTATCAACAACTACGCTTGGACGGACGAATTCGTCCCCCCTACGATTGGTGTCATCAGGACTCTCATAATAGTCACGATAGGCATCCATAGCGGCAGCGACGCGGTTGTCGCACCCTTCGGTTAAAAGGCGATATGCCACCTCAACGCGGTCCCATCGGTCATCCCGATCCATCGCATAGTAGCGACCGATAACAGAGGCTATCTGCCCGATGCCAATCTCTTTCAACTTCGCTTCAATCTGCTCGCAAAATTGGATACCGAGGTCGGGTTGACAATCGCGCCCATCGCTGAAATTGTGAATTAAAACTTGGTTAGATTTGAGTCCATTCGTCTTCGCAAGTGTAAGGAGACCATATAAGTGTTCAAGCGAACTATGAACGCCAGCGTCGCTTGCTAATCCCATGAGATGGAGATGTGTCCCGTGTTTTTTGACATGGGCGATCGCGTCCAAAAGCACTTCATTCTGAGCAAACTCGCCAGAGCGGATCATATTACTGATGCGGAGGAGTTCTTGGTTCACGATGCGTCCTGCGCCGATGTTCTGATGCCCGACCTCGCTGTTGCCGATGACACCAGCGGGTAAACCGACATCTTCGCCAGAAGTATGGATTAGGACGTTTGGATAGTTCTGTCGTAGCCAGTCATCTACGGGTGTTTTCGCAAGATGAATGGCATTTGATTGTTGAAACTCAGGATACGGATTATTGCCCCAGCCGTCCCGAATGATGAGCACGATGGGGCGTTTTGGTTGGCTCGTCACACAAATTCCTTCCTATTGCATATAGTTATCGGTTATCAGTTGTCAGTTAAGAAACCTCTTGTGGCAGTCCCGTTTGCTGTAGCTGCTACAGAGACCCTCTTAACTGAAAGCGAAGCAACTGACAATTTTTATGATGCATCAAGCATGACACGTCTATAGATCGCATCCAAAGGCACTTCACATTCAATAGAAGCGAGTGACAATATATCTTCAGGACGCTGAAACGTGTTGTGGATCCATTGCTTACCTTGACGACAGTAGTGTTCAACGCGGACGTTGTTTTGTGAAATAAGGATGTATTCCTGCAAGGATACGATCTGCTTATAGTGCTCAAATTTTTCGCCGCGATCGAACGCTGCAGTTGAGGGAGACAGCACTTCTACGACAACAATCGGATTGAGGAGTGTGTCAAAGGTGTCATCCTCAAAACGCGGTTCACCGCAGACAACGATAACATCTGGATAGAAGTAGGAGATCTCTGGACCGGTACGTACACGCATCTGGCTGATGTAGACTTCATACTCTTTTCCCATCAATTGGTTACTAAGTTGGACAGCTATATCTACTGTAATACAATTGTGCCAGCGGCTCGCACCAGACATCGCAATTATCTGCCCGTTGTGGTATTCGTTCTTAAAGGGCTGCTTGCGTTCCCATGTGAGGTATTCCTCGGGTGTCAGATAGGTTTGTGCTGTAAGCGTTGACATAAGTGCCTCCATGAGGCTCTGTTCTCCTACCAAACTCTTTGAACGGCGGCCATCTTTTAAAGTCCTGTCTTCAATTTTCCCCACGTTGCTGTGAGTTTTCCACGCGCTTCTACGTCCTGCGGCGTTTCCATAACTTTCTGGATGTCGGCTTCGCTCAAGGTCTTCTCATAGAGTCGAACTTCATCAATTTTGCCGGGGAAAAAATCTGTTGGTCGGCCGAAATCGTCACCACCGATCCAGAGTTCTAATGCGGAAGGTGCGATCGGCACACCGTTGGCAGCGTCGCCTTCGAGTTTACCGTTCACGTAGACTTTCATCGTCTTTCCATCGAATGTTCCAGCGAAGTGATACCACTCACCGATTTTCCAATCGGTTGTTGTTGATTCAGCAAAAGTGTTGTTCGGTTTGACGAGGAAATCAATACTATCTACGTTGCCGAAGTCAAAGATAATGAAAATAGAGTTGTTTTTGACCATCAAGCGTCGTCTGGTGAGTACATCATTTGGGCTGAACCACGCCATGAGGGTAATATTTTCCTCAATGGCGAAGGCGGGATCGTCTGCGACAGCGACATGCTCATCCACGCCGTTAAATTCGAGTCCGGTCCCGAACTTTCCTTCAACCCACTTGGGCTTACCGTTAAACTCTCCATCGTGTCCGTTGCCTGTGACATCTATGGCTTCTTTACCCTCGCCTTCATCAAAGGGCCAATAAGCGACGAGTCCATCTTCCGCAACATTAGCGATACTAAGACTGGGAATAATGAGGAGTGCACAGAGTGTCAACACAAAGATAACTTTGGGCATTGCGATTTCTCCTATGTAAGCGCGAAATTTTAGATTCTGTATCTTGGGGATTTGTAAATATTATAACATATTTGTGGAAAAGAAGTGTAGAAAAAATTAAGATTTGGTAGGAAAATTTAGTTGGTGAACGAAAGGTGTTGATCGTCTGAATCGCGGATTGTCACGGGTTACATGGATTTCGCGGATAAGAGAAAGATCCTCTCTTAAAATTGCATCTTATCTTGTAAATCCCAGTTCAGACAATCACCCAGCACGTTCAATCGACCAATGCCGATCAGTGCTTTGGACGACAACCGCACCCGGCATATCCATCTGTGTCAGCATCTCATTGACTTCGGCAATAGTGAACGCGGCAAGGAAGGAATCGTAATACAACTTCTGTTGATAAGGGGTGTCATCTGCAGCATACAGATCAACAAAGGTTTGTGCATCTGCTGGTGTTTCAGGACGGATGAGGTCACGAATAAGCACAGTGCCTTTGGGACGAGCAACTCTGCCCATCTCTTGGAGTGCCTTCATCGCATCGTGGATATGATGCACAATGCTGTTAGAGATAAGTCCGTCAAAGGTGTTGTCGGGGTAGGGTAAGGTTTTGGCATCGACGAGTTCAAGGGTTATCCGATCGGTGAGACCGGCATCTGCGACGTGGCGTTCCGCTATCTTGAGCATCTCCTCGGACAGGTCAATGGCGGTGATGTGGAGATCGGGACAGCGTTGCGCAAGTAGGATAGGAATCTGTGCGGGACCGGTGCCGACATCAAGAAAATGTCCGGTGCTCGCGCCGAGTGCGACAACACGGTCTACGAAAGCCTGATCAACCTCACCGTGCTCCATCGCATCGTAGGCTTCCGCGGCTTCCGCCGTATCCATCACTTCCGGCTCCGTAATCCTGTTCATTCTGTTGTGCCTTTCCGGTGGTATTTCTTGAATCCTGGTTCAGACAATAACCGGATTTACGCAGCGTCCGTTGCTGGCGAGGTTTTAAACCTCGCCAGCGGTGTGCGTGCAGATAATAATTTTGCAACAGTGGTTGCATTCTGGTATATCTGATCCGATTGGAATTGGGTGTACATTCCAACCGCCATCGCGTCATTCGGTTTGATAGTTTCGAGTGCGAGTTGAAACGCTTCTCGCGGCTCGTTTCTACCAGCGGCTAACACTTTTATAGCAATTACTGGCATCGGTATTGCTTTTATAGCAGCGAACGCTGCATCCCGATCGTTCGGCAGATAGAGTTCTCTATGCTTTGTATGATTATACAACGCACAGACATAAAAGTCAACATCGTATCCCTCAGCATAGCAATATTTGAGGACCTGTGGATCATGCGTGCCGAGGCCAACAGCACAACCGAGATCGCGGATACATTTGAGGCTCTCATGCAACGAACCAAGTCGTCCGTCTGCGTACAACTTATCGGTCGTACCACCGTGATGATAGATAGCAATCGGTTTATAGCGCGCAATAATCTGTAGGTATTCGCTGAGATCGGCGTACTCTGTATCTTTTGGCGTTTGCGCAATCCACTGAATTGTGCCACCTGCGTTCCAGTATTCGTTGAGGGTGCGCATGATATGCCTATCGGCGCGAGCGAGAACGGTATTAATGCCGTTCTCCTCCGCTTGTCGGAGGTCTGCCATAATTTGGCACGTCGTATAGTAATCCTCCATGGCTTTCGATGCCGCTGCAGAACGGTGCGAAATGCCACTATACGGATTACCACCGATGATAAGCCGCGTGACGCGATGTGATGCGATAGAAATAGTCGGTAGTTTCATGTACTATTTTGTGCCTCCTGGCTTCTCTTGAGAAAAATGGGAACTCCGAGAACCGGCACTGGGGTTTAAATCTCTTTTCGCCGAAATTTTGTAAATTACACCCTTTGGGTCCGTATGAAACATAAGTTGATACATTTTAACTGTTGTATCGGGTGTCTGTGTCACCCGGCGTCCGAGGTTAACTGAGCGTCTGTTGGAAATGATTTCGCGATGTGCTTGCTGTAGAAAAGTCAGCGAAGGTGTCTGCCAGATGTAAATTTTTGAACCTGTGTCGGTGTCGCTGATTCCATGAGGTGTTCCCCATTTTTGAATCGCCGTTGAAATATGCCTTCCGTTCCACACTTCCAGAATTCGCTGTACTTCTTTCCGCTGCATTTCTTCCTCTGGTGAGGGTTCGGGAGCATTCATCAAATGCTTCGATGTCGTCGCACACCCGACGAGTAGGATACTTGCGATGAATACGAGCAGTGTAAATTTGTTCATTTTCAAATCTCCTTGTGATGCGATGGAAATTGGTGGTAGTTTCATCATTTACTTCGTTAAGTTCTGGCTCTGATACACCCGAATTTCTCGAATCACAACATCCTCAAAGGACACTTTAGTTTTCCGAGTCAATGGTTCTTGTGTGGTGCGTGCTGAATCACGATTGACGTGGATAGCAACTCTTAGCATCCGCGCAGGTCTGTCGATGTCAATGCGTATCACTTCGCCGTTTTCGCATCTGGCAATCTTATGACTTATCACTGGCTCAAAGAGAGGTGCTTTTCCATGCGTTATCTCTGCGGTCGATGTTTCTACCGAGAGACGATAAATGGTTGAAACTGGATGCACCTTGATGTAAGCAACAGGCGTAAGCGTGTCAAGTTGAATCAAGGCATCAGTCCTATGTTTACCTTCCACCCAGTCCTCATATCGGTGCCATCTCTTATAAGCAGCGTTATCCTTTTCAACAAAGCCTTTTACTTTCAGGATACCGGTTGTGGCAAGATCACCATCAACGAGTGATGGATGCGCCTCACAGGATAGTTGTGTAGCCGCTATTCGTCTTGGAAGTGGCTGATACAAGGATGCCCAACCTACCATGAGTAGGCACACCCCAATTGTCACACATACGCGTAAAGAATGGATTCTACTTGACATCGGTTTTACCTCCGTCTCATTCATTAGTGAATAACCTGAAATACCTCTACTTCCACTTGAATTCACTTGTGGCGTTGTAATTCTTTTTTATGTCGGTTTTGGAGATTATACCGTTTGGGCATACATAATCATTCAGTTTTGATTTCACCCCATGTGGTTGTGAGCAACTGTGACTGCGGCGAAACAGATAAAGCGGATGAGTCAAACCAATTGCTGTCATAATTGACTCCATCGTGCGTAAGTTGTGTGACATCATGCGTCACCAAATTGATTGTGAAAATCTGAGACTTACCGCCAACAAGTTGGGTATAGGCGAGTTCATCACCAGACGGCGACCAAGTGGGTGCGCTTACCAGTCCGTCAACAATCTGCTGAAGCCCACTACCATCACGATTGACCATGAATATGGACCGTTGTGCAGGTCTGAGCCAAACAAAGGCAATTTTGTTATTAGCAGGCGACCACACCGGTTCAGACATTCGCGGAATATCATCCGGTAGGAGTGTCTCTTGCTTGCGGTCTTTTAAGTTGATAAATCGGATTTGGCGGCTTGCCCAATGAATCTCTCCATGCACAACATAAGCGATTTCGGTTCCATCAGGAGACCAAGCAGGATCCCCGTTTCCGGCACCTCCCATACTTTTAATTTCAACGACGCGCTTTACCGACGTTCCATTTGCTCTGGCAGTATAGACGATTGTCCGTTTAGCCTCACGGTCAAGTTGCATATAAGCAATTTTTTTCCCATCAGGGGACCAGGTGGGATAATCTCTAAATGCCGGTGCCGTAGGAAACACGGGCCGCTCACCATGTCCATCAGCACGCATAATATAGAGATCACGTTCCCCACTTCGATTGGAGACAAAGAGGATCTCCTCTCCTGTCGGTGAGAAGACTGGACGGAAATCGGATGCGCGGTGGTTGGTTAATCTAACCTGTTGACTACCATCGGGATTCATCATATAAATTTCCGAGTTGCCATTCCGATTGGACGAAAACACAATTTTCTCAGCCGCGAGCGATTCCACAGAAACAAAACACAGTAATCCTAAACTTAAACAACAGAAAAAGAAAACACGTAGCACTTTCATGGAAAATCCCCCCTAAATAATGACTTCTGTTATGGGTAAGTTGTGCCCAATTTAAAATATCTGATTTATGCCTCAAATATACCAGTGTTGTAACCTTCCCAGAAGTAGATTTAACCTCCCTGATCCGATGAAACTTCACTTAGTCACCGACAGACTGCTTGAGTTTACTCCACAAGGTCGCTTGTGTGTTGACTGTCGGAGAGACAGGAAGAGCACCTGTTGGCACCCACGCCGGCCCCATATCTATCTCCCGATGACGTGTCAATTTGCGGCGATTCTCTACGGCACCATTGACATTTACGCGATAGATGTCATAATTTCCCGCCCACAGGGACATGAAAACAATCGTGTGTCCATCAGGGGACCAGGCTGGCGACCCATCAAATTCCAGATGGAGTGTAATCCGCCTGAGATCTCTCCCGTCAACGTTTAAGGTATAGATGTCATAATTTCCTCCTAAAACCACAGTAAAAGCTATTCGTTTCCCATCCGGAGACCACGCGGGTGTCCATCCCGGTTCGGGTTGGTTTTTGAGCCTGCTCTGATTTCCGCCATCCGCATCCATGATATAAATGCCAGCCGGGTCCTTGAAAGAACGAAAAGCGATGAATTGGCTATCCGGCGACCAAACCGGAGTGTTGTTCTTCTCATCCGCATGCGTCAACTGTTGGAGATTCTCGCCATCAGGTTCGATTTTGTAGATGTCCAACGTTCCTGCTCTCTCGGAGGTAAATGCAATCCATCGCCCGTCTGGAGACCAGGCGGGACTATGGTCACGGGCAGGGTGGTCCGTCAACCGCTCGGATATTTTTGTATTGAGATCCATCACATAAATGTCGTCATTACCGTCCCGAGAAGAACCATAAGCCATCCGCTGTCCGTCCGGTGAAAACGTAGGATAAGTCTCATTGGCGAAGTGGTCTGTCAGCTGCTGGAGATTCTTGCCGTTTATATCCATCATGTAGATGTCATAATTTCCATTTCGCTTGGAACTAAAGGCAATGTACGGAACATCGGATGCGTAGACATAAAAGTTTACCGCAAACAGGAAGCACCCCAATATTATTGTCGTTCCAAACATGATATAAGTCACTTGTCGTTTCATTTTTATCTCCTCTTCATGAACCGGTTTAGTCACACATAAATCATTTTTTTTACAAGGAGCGTGTTTTACCTACGGTGCTTGCGGGTTGAACGCCTATTGAACCGCTATCGGGAGTTCACTTCCCGTATAGAGTCGATGTATATCGCCGGGCGCAACTTCGACATCAAAGAGATACTTTTTACGATTGTATATCTCCCAGTGCCGCGCTTCATGTCAGGTAAATAGCAATTTCCATGCCAATTCAAAATAACGGACAGAATAGGAGATATAGCGGATTTAGTGGGTTTGTCGTGTGTACAGATTGCACGAAATGGGGCAAACGGGCAGATGACTGCACAGATTTGTGCAGACATAGATAGGAAAGAGAAGGGATTATGGGACAGCAGTGCTGCTGTCCCACCGTAAGAAACTATCGAATAGCGATCGGATTGCCAGGAGAACCCGTCGCACCTTTGAGGCGCAGCGGTGCAAAACTGAAAGCGAATTCGTAAACCTTCGCTGCCGCTAACTCCTCTGTAATAATGTTCTCAAGGTTGTAAATACCGTGTTTGACGATAAACAGCTGATGCACCGGAAATGCAAGCGTTTCATCAGGATTCGGAACGACTTCGATGCCCCAATTATCGGCACACAACATCACAATTTTTTGGTCAACGAGGTATTGACCCGCTTCCAACCCAATGCCTGGTTCCGTAGTGCCGTAGCGATCATTGTCCGTCATCCAGAATTTACCCCAGCCGGTGTGAATGATAACGACATCGCCAGGGGTAATCTCGACACCCTGCTTTTTCAGGGCACCCTCCAGATCCGCGCGCGTAATTTCATAACTATCGCCGAGGCAGTCAACGCCTTTATAGCCAGCAACATCAATCAGCACACCGCGCGTTACGATGGGACCCACGTTCTCAACACCGAGTTCCGTGAGACCTTCGGCTTTGGCGAAATCGTGCTGATCCAATCCGTTATAGTAGAGGTCGCCGATACCGATGTGACCGAGGCCATCAAACTGCGTGCCGATCTGACCGATTTCGCCGCTGAAGATTTCCTCAAACCATGTTGTTTTGTTCTCACCGAGTGGACCTGACATCGCCGGAATCCGCAGGCTATAATGCCGCGTCCCGAAGACAGGGATACCACTTTCATAGACTCTGCCGAGTTGAAAAACTTCACCCGTTTTAATCAAACTCGCGGCTTCCAATACTTTCTCTGGTGTTAGGCGGTTGACGGCACCGCGCCGATCATCGGCACCCCATTCGGAAGGGAACCACGATTCTTGCGTAAGGGTAACGGTTGCTGTGAGGGCAAGTATCCCAAAGACAAGCCCAAAGAAAATAAAAGACTGGTATTTTTTCGACTTTTTGAACATAATTACCTCCTGAAATAGTCGTCAGCAGTCAGGGCGGATTTTTTTCAAAATCCTTTCAGCAGTCAGTTTCAAGAGATTAAGACGAAACGAACTCCTCTTAACCGATTACTGGACGCTGACAGTTATTAACGAACGGACACAGACCCTGTACCTACAAATAACGAAAGGTCCTATGGCACTTACCTCTATTGCCTTAATTCTGCTGTCAGCATTTTGCCACGCCTTATGGAATTTCTACAGCAAATCCAGCAGAGACACACGAATCCTCTTTTTCTGGTGTGGATTTTACACCATCGTAATAGCGTTCGTTGCTTTTGGTATCAAGCAACCGATAATTCCGAAACCGGTATGGGTCTATATTGCTGCCTCCGCACTGGTTCATCTGTTCTACCGTCTGTTTCTGACGCACGCCTATACCGTTGGCGAAATTTCGTTCGTTTATCCAATCAGCCGTGCTGCCCCAGCTTTTCTACCACTTTTCGCCTTTCTTTTCCTAAAGGAACGAATTTCCGCCCAAGGCTTGATAGGTATCTTATGTGTAATGATCTCCATACTATTCTATCAACAACGCGAGGCGCGTATCCAGTTCAAGGCGTTCCTTCGCTTTCTTCGCGAACCCGATGCAATTTGGGCTTTTGCGACTTTGGCGAGCGTCATTGGATACTCACTGATAGACAAGCAAGGGATGTCTGAATTTCATCACTATTCAAAAGATGTCCCGTTGTGGCGTGCTGTGACCTACTATTTAATGGAGAACGGTATCTCACAAATCTTTTATGGGTTGTCCTGCCTCGTCCGGTTTCCACACCAGCAGATTGTCGAGATTGGACGAACCGAATGGAAACGGACACTCACGGTTGTGGTGCTTTCGTTGGCTTCCTACTCACTTATCCTCTACGTTTTGATGACAGAAAAGGTCAGCTACGTAACCGCGGTTCGGCAGTGTTCTGTCATTTTCGTTGTCTTGCTCGGTGGGTACGCTTTGAAAGAGACCTATACAAAACGCCGATTGATCGCTGCAGTGATAATGGTATTGGGCATTTTTTTCATAACAAAACAATAGTGTAAAGAAAGGCGGATGACGGTGCTTCCACTCACGCTTCCATCCTTCCAATCTTCCGATCATATCAACAATGGGAGCGACTTTACGTAGGGGCTAATAGACAGAGGACTACCCAAAGGACACCCCCAATTTGACGCTCCGTTCAGGATGATTGTCCATTTCTATGTAAGCCTCGACTGAATCTTCAAAGGGTACCACCGGATCAACGACATCTTCACAGTCAAATTTACCCTCTTCGAGCCATTTCCAGCAGGTATCAACAATACGCCGAAAATCCCAGCGCGGATGATCGCGGTTCGGATCGCTGTTAGCGCGCGCAAAGATGATGTTCGGAATGTTAACATGCGCGACAGCACCGAGGTCAAGACCACCCGTACACGCTTTCGCGCGTCCAGCGTAGACGATTGTCCCTTCAAAAGTGACACTCCGAAGGGCATCATCAAGGGCTTCGTAAACTGCACTCGTTTCTACAGCCACATCAACACCAAGCCCACCGGTCGCTTCTTTGAGCACCTCGCCGGTATTGGAAACAATCGGGTCAATGACAAGCTCCGCCCCCGTCTTTTCAGCAACTTTCCGCCGTCTTTCAAGCGGATCTACGGCAGCGACAAAGTCAGCCCCCGCGATCCGTGCCATCTGTACTGTCATCAACCCAATGGCACCCAATCCAAAGACAGCCACCCGCTCACCAACGCGGACTTTTCCATCACGAATTGCGGACATTGCGAAGTGTAGTGGATCATAGCAGACAGCCTCTTTCCACGTCATCTGGTCGGGCATCTTGAGAACACCAGCAGCGCGCCATGTGTGCGTCTCTTTAAGGTGACCATGACTGGTGATGCGTTCCCCAATCTCGAAACCCTCGACCTCTTCCCCGATTTCAATAACTTTTCCGACACACATATTCCCAAGTCCCATTGGGAAATTTGCGCTGTTGTATCCGTAGTATGCTGTCAGTTCTGTCCCACGTTTGGGCGCGCCGAATTCAACTTGAACCCGGACACTATCAGCGGGGACGGGACCATCTTCATACTCCCTCAAAACGGGCTGCCGAGGGGCGATAGCCACTAATTCTTTTGGCATATTTGTCTCCCAAGCAAGTTTCAATATTAAATTCAGGTTTTTGGCCTTCAGGGTCCATTGGAAAATTGGAAGAACGGAAGGTTGGAAGGTAGCAAACATGGCAGGCCTTCCAGTCTTCCCGCGCTTCGATCCTTCCTCAAAGCCTAACATTTATTTTCTAATATCGCTCAAGCGTGCTAACTCCTCTTGGAGCCGGGCAACTTCGGCTTCTGCTTTTTGCCGAGCATCGGCTTCTTGATTAGCGCGTTCTTCTGCGTCCTCAGCGCGTTCTTCTGCGTCCTCAGCGCGTTCTTCTGCATCCTCGGCACGTTCTTCTGCATCCTCGGCACGTTCAGCAGACGTTTTTAGCCACGCTTCTGCCTCAGGATCGTAAATTCCTAAACTATCATCAAGCACATGGAACTCTAAACCGAGTGCCACAGACGGAAAACCACCACTGGCGAGGGACGCTATTTCAACATAAGCGTCTCCGACGAGACGAAACCCGAGCAAAGGGGAAGGTAAATAACGCCTATCAACATCGTAGACGAAGTATTCAGGAATGCCGATCTCCGCATAGAGCTGCACCTTTCGCGTCAGGTCAGTGCGATAGGTCCCTTTGCTGGCGAATTCTAAGACGAAATCCGGGGGTTTGCCTTCCTCCCATATCTTATAGATACGGCGTTCCTTCTTACCGATACCGAAGGCAACGAAAATATCAGGCGAAATGGATTTACGGGGGTTTCCCTCTTCATAATACATCATCATATCCCCGAGTACATAGACATCCGAGAGGTGAGCGAAATGGTTTTCAATGCGATTAAAATTCTTTAGAAGCTCTCTAAAATGGCGTTCAGTTTCAGCCATAGGTTTTCCATCCGATTCGGGGTAGAGTTCCACTGTGTCTGTGGGTGCGTAAGGAAGTGGGAGAGGATGTGGGGGTGCCATAAGTTTGTCTCCTTTTCCGTAGATCATTTGCGTCGTAGGTTTACCGGACCTTTAAGCATAGGATAGCATAAAATGGCTTGCCGCGCAACAAAAAAGAGACAGGAGGCACAAATCAACCTCCTGTCAGCAATACTCACAGTGAGCGAGGCAACCTTGAAGAAATCCGCAGAAACACCCAAACAAAATCCTCGATGCAGGTTATGCTACAAAAGAGCAGCATGCGGAAGTCCTAACTCAAGTTTGGTTAACTAATGCGGGATTCCTAATTGATGCATCCGACGGTGAATCGCCTCCCGTGCCTCTTGGAACGGACGAGAGAGAAATTCCAGATGATCATCCTCGCCGTGATGGTGCGTCACAGTCCCGTGTTCATGATGGCGCGCTGTCTGCTGGATATAGGACAACCCACCCTCAATCAAAGTCAGCATATAGTTCGCTGTTTCCGGATCAAACATCCACCATTCACCGCCAACAGCGATATAGACAGGGGAGGTATGCGCAATGATACCGCGTCCCCATCCATCGTGATGCGGAACCGCTTGCGCGTAATTAGGTCCACCGCACCGCGCCGCAATCCACGAATGTTTGTCCACCTTCAGATTGGCTTTCAGATGTAAATGTGCCGCGCCATCTTTCTCCTCAGTAGAAGCGACAACCTGTCCCGCCTGAAGAATCTGTAGCGTATGAATAGGGAAGATGGAATCTGCGGAGGCTTCAACCTCAACAGTGCCGCCATTACCGGGTAGGTTAATCGTGCTACCGATCGGTTGCCCATCAACAGAGAGTCGAATCATGGGACCGCCGCTAAGGAACGTGTTACCAGCACTCATGTATTTACACCAGTTATCGTAATTGAATTCCTCATTGTCGGGAATGTGGACGTAGGTGCGATAAACGCCTACCGGCACATCGCTGCTCATCTTATCCGTTCCACCGACGAGCGGCAGTTTATAGCCGCAGTTGAGATAACGATAGTACTCAAGGTGACCATACATCGCGTTGGTGAGATATTCGACAGCATCAACGCGTCCGGTGGCGATGAGTGTCGCCGGTTCACAATTCGGATTCGGAATATGCGGTAAGACCACGGTGCCACCCTGGGCGTGACACGCATCTGCCCAGTGTGAGAGCGTGACCTCCATGTTTCCACCAAGTTCCGCTTCCCCCGGACCATCCGAACACCACGGCGCGACCTGCTCCTTTAGACCGAGGAGCGTGAGATGTCCAAGAAGGTGCTGACGGTTCTCCTGCGTTGCATAGACAATGCTGCGTCCATCGGCAGAGGTCGTAGGTCTTCCGATAAATTCCTCTGTATTTGTGAAGAGATGTCCCCACTGTGAGAGAAGAAGGTTCACAACGCCGAGATCCTCGCCTTGTGCTTCGGTATGCGCACCCTGCGTAGACAGGAAATGAACGTGTGTATCCCCGCTGAAATAGCGTTCGGCGTTCATATCGCACCACCGCTTTAACCGCAACGTCAACTCGCGCTGCCCCGGTTTTATGTTGACGGTGGTTCGCAAAGGCGTATATTCAAAACCGCGAGCGACATCAACGATAACATCTCCGCGAGGCAGCCATCCCTGACAGGTGCCATCAATATAGGCGTAACTAATCTGTCCGAGTCGCACATCGCCACCAATATCTACGTGCCACGTGCCCATGTTTGAATTGACGTGCGCATGGTGTCCGTGCGGTGCGTACGGCACGCCGTGTGGAGAACGGAAGTGAATACGACAGGGCACAGGTTTGTTTGTATCGTCATCAATTACGGTGGTATATACCCAGTTCCTACCAGAGTCAATGACTTCTACCTTGACGCGTTCGTTGGGTTGAACAGCCCCTTTTTCTTCGACCTCTCCCCAATTGACAGTGCCGAGCGTCTCACCTTGGTTTTTGACTTCAACACTTGCGGAGGGGGTTGCAGATACTTCAACATACGCAGGACTGCTCTTATTGTTCTGGGATTCGCCCCACCCTTTGAAATCGTCGTTGATAAAGGCATCGGGAGTGTTCTCTGGCAATGGATACGGGTAGGTTGCAACGCCACGGTCGACATTGACTTCCATATCAAAGGGTTTGTCTGCATCCTCAGATTGCGGCAGCGTGATTTTGACTTCGCGGCGGGGACGACGTGGTATCGGGTCCTCGTCAAGATAACCGAGTGTGATTGCTGCAACAATAAAACGCCGTTCCTGTGGTTGGATCTCAATTGAGGCGACCTCAACGCCGTCCCTTGGATTCTTCCAGGTCCACAAATAGTAGTCGCGCGGTGTCCCTTGGCTCACCTCTGTTTGTCGGTTACCCGCGGACCCCCAAGGTCCCTCATGCCGTGATGCCAAACTTTCCTGCCGGTCAGGTAGCGCAAGGAATGTCTGCTGTCCCCATCCCTGTGGTACACTGCCGATCTCAAAGCGTTCGCGGATTGGCACGCTTTCCGTTTCACCATCAGTATAATGGAAAACATAATTGGCAATCAGTCTGCCGATCGGTTCCCCTTCAGGGATGCGCGACTCAAGCAAGCGATGCACAAAGATAACCCGCTTCGGGCTTGCACCGACCGGAACTTGAATGGAGTCAGTGCTAACGCCTTCGCCGAAGCCTAAAAAACATTTTGTACCTTCAGAAATGTTGAAGGGGAGTCCGTGAAATGTTTGTTGTCCCAAGGTTGGCGTTGTGTTTGCACCAATTATTTCTGCGGTGACATTACATAAATCGGTAAGAGAGATTGGTTGATAGTTTTGCATGGTTTTCCTCAATTTCGGGTTAGCGGTAGATAAAGTAACGCAATAAGTAATTTCGGACACAAAACTGCGGAGGTTCGGTGCCGCCTTTATGGTTTTTTACGTTTACGTATTCTGAAATAACCCCATTGCTTGCCCACATCTCCCAGACGAGAATCTCTCGGACCCGAACCCGGACCGGTTTTAAAACAACGTCCAGTAGTGTGTTCTAATTTCCTTACTATATCTTTCATGTCCTTATCAGCAAAATCAGGCTTTTCATCAATTACATCAACATGTAAAAATTCTTCGGGTATTTTCCTTATCCTTCGCGGCCTTGATACGTTGTATGCTAAGTAACTATAATCTTCTAAGATATGCTTAAGTGCATTCACAACCTTAGTATCTTCTGACAACATTTTCATTTTATTCTCCTTTCTGCTACATAATTGAATTTCGACTCAAAAACGGTAAAGGTTAATACGTTCTCCACTTTCCCTTAAAATATTGGAATCCACCCCATCCATAGGTATCTATCCCGACTCGAGATGCGACTTTCCCCTCTTTGCTATAGATGGAGAGGATGCCACCGTCAAGGGTGCTTGTCCCTAATGTAGCAACTTCTATCCCGTTTTTATTGTGGATGGACAGAACGCCGCCGGCACTGGTAGTGTAATCAAGTGGACTCAAAGTTGCACCTTTTTTGCCTTCCCTTTCTCTGGCTTTTTGAACTGTAGGTAAGTACCGACCGCCACTACTCGCTCCCGCCAAGGTAATACCAGATATTCCCTTTTCGTTAGAAACAGACAGTCTACCATGGTCACCGAGAGTTGCTTCCAATGTAACAACACCTATCTCATTTTTGTTGGCAATGGACAAGATACCACCTTCATAGTCGTTTACACTCAAAGCAGCAGCAAATTTACCTGATTTGTTGTTAATTAATAGGGTGCCGTGTCCATCCAAGGCACTCAAGCCAACGACGGGTTTACCTGATTTGTTACCTATAAACAGCCTGCCATCTCCATTTTTATTAATATTCCAACTCATCACAGGTTTACCTACTTTGTTGGATATAGCTAGTCCACCGTTTCCGTCCAAAGCACCCAAAGCAGCAACGACTTTATCTGATTTGTTGGTGATAAACATTCTGCCATCTCCATTCTTATCAAATTCACACTCTACCCTGGAACCACTTGCTTTGTTGAATATAACTAAGGTGCCATTACCGCTTTCGTCTTCACCCAAAATAGCAATTGTTTTACCTTCGGAATTGACAACTTTTAATTTCCGAGTGATGATTTCATCAATCACCTGTTTCATATTGTCTTGTGCGGTTGCGTTTTGTGGGTTGAAACCACCCGCGCCGAGTGTGGCGAGTAAATAACCTACTAAAGTGAATAGACTCCCAATTGCCATATATCCTAACTTTTGTTTAAAATTCATATTTATATCACCTCTCAATTAGTGCGGAATTTTGCATCTCCCACAGGTTTTATCGTGGAAAATACGGTGTAGTTCTGGACGTTCATTAGTTGTCGCCGAAATTGTGTTTATTTATGATCGTTTATCATATCCGTATTATAGGTCGGCAGGTATTGCCTCCTGCACAATATTGCGAGCATAAGTAATAGCATGCTCCATTTTCCACCCTCCTTCATATACCTTAACTATTTCCATTGTTATAAGACTTACAGCGATCTCCCTAAAACAAAATGGAATATTATGACGATCACATAGATTTTTTGTCTCTAATAATATACGTTCTGTCATTTCATCCAATTTTTCGTCATTCAATACACGTTCCACCATTTCATCAGAATCTTCTTCATTCGGATATAAGCTTGCACCTCCATAAGCCTTTACAATGTCTTTGTACAAATCGATTTTGGGCCTGTCAGGATCAACGGATTTTAAGGTGTAATAGTTTTCTAATAACTTATGTGGTATTACCTTAATTAAGTGATAGAGATGTTTTTTAATTTGCCTTTTATAAAGCCAATTGGAAAACCAAGACATTATCAACCTCCTTTTCAGATAGGTGATTTTAGAACATCAAAGAATAGCAGGTTTACGGATTATCCATCTACTCTTGGGCTTAAAGCTATCTGCAAATCCTTTATAGTGCTTGTTTTTTAATTTTTTCATAGATCTCTGGTGTAAGCGTTACACGGCACTTTCGCTGCATCCGAACCTCAAAATTGACTTCATGTGTTTCAGCCCAGTGGTCAGCCAAGCTATGCGTGTCCCAATAGTCGGCTATCTCCTCCAGAGTTTCTGCCTTAGATATACTGGTAATCTGTTCGTCTTTATTTTTTTCATACCATAGGTGTCAATTTAGGGAGTAGGGACTCCACAAATGCCGCCCCTACGGGGCTTGACTCATATATTACGTCGATTTCTACACAAATGCCGTCCCTACGGGACTGAAGAGTTTTTTTGAAGTCTTCAAGATTTTTGTGTAAAATCCGGTTCGGTTAGGAAACCGAACCTACCGGGCCTGGGTTCGAGACGGTTATTTTTTCTAAAATTGACAGTTATGGTGCGGTTAGGAAACCGCACCTACTGCCCGAAAATAAGATAAATCCCGTTAATTTGGTATTAGAGCGGAAATTCTATTGACTGACCCTGTTCAGAGGACATATAGAACGCTTGCATCAATTCCGTGAGGTTACGTCCATCTTGAATCGTAATCGTCATCGGTTCATCGCGAAGGATAGCGTTAATCCACTGCTGTATCGGTTCAGGGGGTGCAGCCGGTGCGTTGGCGATGTAGTCCGCTTTCTCTTCATCAGAGAGTTTACGGGTTTCAAAATGCATTTCGCCGTGTCCCGCAGCAAACGAACCTTCTGTGCCGTAAATCTCAAGCATATTTGGACCGGAACGGTGCGTCCACGCAACATCAATCACACCGAGTGCCTTGTTCGCGAACTCAACGACAGAAACGCTATTATCGTCAATCGGGAAGTTGCCTGTAAAGTTGTTAATCTTAGCGATAGCACTTTTCGGCTCACCCATCAACCACCGGATAACATCAACACGGTGACACCCTAAATCAAAGAGTGCCCCACCACCCGCGCGTACTGGATCCGCGAACCACGCGCTTGTGCCGCTGAACCAACTATCCAGTGCAGCGGAATGCGCTATCCGCCCCCTACCGAATGTGATGTCGCCGAGAAGTCCGTCGTCGATTGCCTTTTTCGCAAACAGGATTTCCGAGTTCGCACGAGAAGGCAGCGAAATCATGAACTTCACACCCGCTTTCTCAACGGCTTCAATAATCGGATCGCATTCCGCAACGGTAATCGCGAGTGCCTTTTCGGTGAAGATATGTTTCCCCGCTTCAGCAGCGGCAATCATTACGCGCGGATGGTCGGATGTGACAGCATCAACAGCGACTGCATCCACATCGTCACGGCTGAGCATCTCATCAAGATCCTCGTAGAAAGGGACTTCGTATTGTTCCGCGGCACCTCTGCCACCGTATTCCTCTTCGTCCCAGACAGCGACGAGTTCAGTTTCAGGGTTTTCATGAATTCTTCGGGCGTAGCCACCAGCGTGGACATGCGCCATACTAATCTTTGCGACTCTAATCATCTTTTTAATTTTCCTTGCGGTTCGGTCAGAGCGGATTTGGAATTTGAAGTGCTATTCCGTAGATCCGCCCTCCATTTCATTACGGGCTATGTTTCATTTTTCTAATAGGACTTACGCAATCCCGTGATTTGCTTAACCATCAACACAGGTTTCCTTAAAAGATGTGGAAGACGCATCAATGGTTAAAGCCCTAAAAATAGTTAGACCAACCCGATAATCAAGTAGCCCAAGGTGTTCCTCATCTTGTAAATCCTGATTCAGACAATCAACACCTACATCACCGACATTAAATTCTGGATATAAATTGCGCAACTACAAACCCAGAACTATATGCTACCTTCAAATAATCCTTCCAACAGAAGAGCGGGTTGCGAGATGGTTCCAGCCACGAAGCACCAGTTTGACATGGGTGTGTCGGTTTTCAGCCTCAATTTCATCGTCACCAGCAAGCATCTGAACGAGAACGCTTTTCCGTGTCTTATTTGAATGGTTCGGCATTGAACCGTGCAGCGTGAAGTAACTGAAGAAAAGCACATCTCCGGGTTCTGCTTCCAAAACGGTCGCGTTCTCAATCGGGTATCGGTCAGTAACTTCAGCGTTTTTTCCACTACCCATCATACCGTCCATGCGTCCAAGCTCCTTATGGGAACCCGGATAGACGCGAACACATCCCATCTCATCGGTAGCTTCCGAGACGTAGATGATAGCCGCTATCATCGTGTCTTTCGCAGAAGGGAAGTATTGCCAATCTTGGTGCATCGGGAACGGGGAACCTGTCTCCGGCGGTTTGCAGAAAAGCTTGGAATGATGCAGCATAATATCCGGTCCGAGGATGGCTTCAGTGACATCAAGGAACTTCTCCTGCAAGAACGCCTGCATCCAGACCCCGGAAAAACTCTGAATATTGTGGGTGTGGATGATGACGGATTCACCACCATCAAGGGCATCCATCAATCTGCCACCCCAACGCGCGTTGACGTTTTCATCACTTTTGAGGAGCTGATCCACTACCCGATCGAAGTCGCTTTCCATCGCCTTAACTTCGTCAGGCGAATAGACTCCCTTAGCGAAATAGTATCCATTTTCGTGAAAGAATTTTCCGATATCCGACATTATGTTTTTGTAACCTCCAGAAAGAGTTCATTAAACCAATTTGGCGGGGAACCCTCTGTACTATCGGCTTCCGCAACCGCTCGCTGTAACTCACTAAACCTGTTGAAAACAGCAAAGCGTCCGTTGTACAGAATCCCGACAAAATTTTCGCGACGCGAATCAGTATTATATAACTTAGAAACATCGTCAAGGCGATTGGTAGCAATTACAACGGTTTTCTGCATCGCTTGGAGTTCCGCAAGCAATTCCGCCATCTCAATCTGTCCGCTTGGATCAAGCGGCGCGAAGGGCTCATCGAGTAGCCACAATTGCGGTTCATGTAAAAAGGTTTTGGCGAGCAAGAGTCGCTGTCGCTCACCCGTTGACAAAGTCCCAATTTTGATGTTACGTAGGTGCTGGATGTCCATTAGCTCAAGCACTGCCTCAATTGCGTCCGCACGGTTCCGCTTCTCTAATTTATAGGCAGCAGCAAAAAAATTGAGGTATGCGACGACAGACAACTCAGGATACCCCTCAAAAGCGACAGGGATATACCCAATAGAGGGACGCACCTGTTTTGTGTTTGCAAACGCATCAACACCGTCAATAGAAACGCTACCCGATGTCGGTTCGACTAAAGTTGCCAAGATGTTGAGCAGGAGTGTTTTGCCTGCGCCGTTTCTACCGAGTAGAATGAGACACTCCCCATCGCCCACCTGAAATGTGAGTTCCGTGAAAAACGGCTTCTTGTCAAAAGATTTACACAGATTCCGGACATCCAACACTTCCACGCTCCGATGATTATCTCTCGCATCCTTAGCGGAAAAGCTGAAAGATTGGAAGAATGAGGTCTCCATCCTTCCATTCTAACGCCTTTATCTTTCAATATCTGTAGGGCTTACGCAATTTGTAATAAAAGTCTACGGTCCACACACCGCTGGCGAGGTTTCAAACCTCGCCAGCAAAGGATGCTGCGTAAATCCTATTCCACTAACTTAGATCGACTTTGACCGGTCTACCGAGGTCGGCGGATTGCCATGCAGCTTCGGTCAATTGGATGACGCGCAAACCGTTCTCAACACCGATCGGGTTCTCTGTCCGTTCACCGCGAATGAGTTCAATAAAAGCAACATCCTTGTTCGATTGTTCCGGCATTTCAGATGTATCAACAGGTTCCGACTGACCATCGCGTTCTTGACGATAGAGTGTCCCTTCACGGAGATGGAGCGCGCCTTCCTCCAACCAGACGGAAAAAGCCTCCCGCACCCCACCGTAGGCATGTCCAACGATGCTGATATTGCACAGGGCACCCGTATCAAACTTAATCGACATCGCCGTGAGAACATCTACTTCAATATCCATGTTATCTATCATTGCGAAAACAGTGTCCGGACTCGCTTCCAACACCCAGAGTAGAATGTCAATAAGGTGGCTCCCGGAGTCGTTCAGCTGTCCACCACCACCGAGGAACGGATCTTGTCGCCATTTTCCCTGCTGATTCCGATACCAATTCTGCGATTGATGCGCAGCGACGAAGTTAACGCGTCCCAACTCACCACTCTGGACGACATCGCGGCAGTATTGATAGGTAGAACTCAGATGCCGCTGGTATCCAATCATCAGGTGTAAACCGGTCTCTTCCACCTTCGCAATCACCTGTTTCGCATGATCCACCGTGCAAACCATCGGTTTTTCGGTATGCACGTGGCACCCTGCACCAAGCGCGTCCATGATATGCTGAAAATGAAGTCCATGCGGTGAACTAATAACGACCGCATCCGGTTTGGCAGCGGTTAACATCTCAACATGGTCGGTGTAGGTGGGCAGTGAATCATCTAAACCGACAGTCTCTTTGAATGCATCGAGGGAACCTTCACTCGGATCCGCGAGGGCAACAATCTCTACGTCCTCGACGCTTGAGACGCTGCGTCCATGCCCACGTGCATTGCCACCACACCCGATAAACGCAAAGTTTAATTTCTGTTTTGACATATTTACTCCTGACTGTGTTTTCGTTGACACTTATTTAAGAACCTTAAAACGAATTCGTTGCCGCCTATTTAAGAACCTTGAAACGAAAACGCCCAATATAGCGCAGATGAAGCTGAAGATTACGGAGAGAAGCGCGTCCCGAATCAGTTCCCTATGTCTCTCGGAAAAACTTCTTTTCGACATGCCGTGTTTAAGCGCAAGCACATTCCCCTTCGCAACCGCCTCGTAAACAACGAACACACCTTCTGCAATTACAGTAACACTGCTTTGCCTATTCTTAACAGGGACCGTGGAAAAGGCAGTTGCGCGCTCATACCCGTCTTTATATTTAGAAAGGAAAATGCTGTAGTGTCCTGGAAGTACAGAAAACTCATACTCACCATCCGCATTGGAGAAAGCGTTCTTAGGGTATTTCAAGTTTCTACCGCTAATATTGACTTTAACACCGCTTACTGGAGTTTGTTGAAAGTTGGTATCAAAAACTTTACCACGAATAACCCATTTTGTGTCTGTTTCCTGTGAGGTTAAAATGTCGGTGTCCGCAGTCCTGTTAGAAATGGGAAATTTTACAACGGCAGTCGTAATCCGATTTCCTTGAACAGTCATTGAAATCATAGTATGATAACCGTCCTTACGAACGGTAACGGAGTAGCGTCCCGATAGTAAATTGTCACGCCGATACTGTCCATTCGCGTCAGATGTTCCAGTGATCTCGACGACTTTATTTGGGGAGCTGCCTTTGTTACTACGCGGTTTCCCAAAAATTTTAACTTCAGCATTTTCAATCGGAACAGATTGCGGAGGTGGCGTTGTAATCCGCAATTGAAGCGTGCCATCTTGCGGTTCCTTGGATATGAACAAATCTTGGAATACGGTGAATATATTTTCCTTTTTGTTCATTGTAAGCATAACAGAATGAACGCCACCACTTGTGACCGCCACAGGTTTCCCAATTCGACTCTGATATCCAAATTTTCGGATATTAATCAGGTAATCACCTGCGGGTATATCTCTATATATGAATTCGCCCGTTTCGGCAGATGTTGTTTCAAAAATATGCCCTTTTCTGTTGTCAATCTGAACACGCACACCAACAATAGGAAGCTGTGCGGGGGTTGTATCTATAATGTACCCGTGAATGGTGCCACCTTCTGCAATGGCTTGTTCTTGTGCAACGGCGGCCTCACTGACCTGTAGCACACATACAATCAAAACGAAAGTCAACCTGAAACGTGCCAGTGCTCCATTCTCCCTTGGATGGATAAAGTTACGAACGTAACTTATCACAACCTACAACAAAAAGCAAGGTTTAATTTCGGATACAGAATACGAATACGTTAAACAAACGCACCGACAAAATACACCAACGAAACGCAAAACCGTCCAATAAGTGAACACTATAGCATAAATTATGTCCAAAATGGATTGAAATTAGCCGATTTCATGCTAATTTGCAAATGGCATATAATTTGCATATAATTACCATAGAGTGTCAGGTTGCAGATGGTACAGAATGCCTGCACGACATCGGCAAAAGCGAAATTTGAAGGAGCATGCTATTATGAAAAAATCGTTTTATCTTTTCTTTATTATAAGTTTAAGTCTGTTAGTAAGTTGGATGCCACGCGCGGGTGCGGAAGGTTATATCGATAGCGACGAAGAGGTTGTGGAAGTCCCGGAAGTGACGGTGACCGCCGTACGCGCCGCGAAAGACCCTTTCAAAACACCTAACGCTATTACAGTCCTCAACCTGAAAGAACTGGAACGGTCTAATGTAGAGCACGCGTCCAACCTACTCCGCGATTCCGTCGGTGTCATCGCACAAGAGACGACGGTCGGACAAGGCTCGCCGATGCTTAGAAGTTTAACCGGTTATCAGACATTGATACAAGTTGATTGGGTCCGCCTCAACAATTCGACCTTTCGTTCGGGACCAAATCAATACACAGCAACCATCGGACCAGAAATGTTAGAACGGGCAGAGGTATTACTCGGTTCAAGCTCCATGCTATACGGAAGCGGTGCAATGGGGGGCGTTGTCAGCTTCTTTACGAAATCAGTACCGATCAATCCAGCACAGCAAACTTGGGATATCCACCCACGACTTCTTGCTCGCTACTCAACCGCTACACAAGAAAAACTCGGTCGGTTAGAAGTATCAGGGAACCAAGGACGATTCGGATTTATTGTTGGCGGTGGCGTGCGAGACTACGGCAATATAAAGCCCGGAAGTGGGTATGACCTCCACTACAAAAATCGGAAATACGAAATAGTGGACGAAATACCGAAAGGTGTGAAGCTCTATGGATATGATGAGGTGACCGCACTCGCAAAGGATAACATCCCTGACAAATGGCTCATTGATACGGAAGGTCCTTTGGGCTGGAGAGCCTTTGATGCGGATGCAAAATTTGGGTATCAACTCGGTGATACGAGCAATATCAGCGTTGCCTATCAGATGTGGCGGCAGCCGCAAACCCCGCGATATGATAAAATCGCACCGCAAGAGTTTGCCGAGTTCTTCTTTGAACCACAAAATCGTGACCTCGTTTACGCGAACTATATAGTTAACCCAGTAAAAGGGAACATTGATACATTCCGCCTAACAGCCTCTTATCACCGTCAAAAAGAGGGACGAAACGAGGTAGTACGCGGTGCAACTGCTCGACGGCAGCGATATGATACCGTTAACACCATCGGTTTAAGCGCACAAGCAGTCAGCTCACTCCTGCCTCAGCAACGTTTGGTCGGCGGTGCTGAATTCTACTTGGATACGATACAGAGCCGTACCGTCAAAACTGATAGCGGCAAGGAAGATGTCAATGAAGACGTAGGACGTTTCATTAACGGTTCTCAGTTCTGGGATGCAAGTCTGTACCTTCAAGATGAAATTCAGGTTCATGAGCGAGTGGAACTCACGCTCGGTGGTCGCGCGACGTTTTATCAAACCAATGCAGACCTCTCCGTCCGAGATCCGGCTTTTGATGAATTCAATGTATTCGATAGCAGTTTGACAGGGAGTGCTGGAATGGTCGTCAGTTTGATAGATTCGTTGAACTTCGTTAGCAGCTTTGGAACAGCGTTTCGCGCACCCTCTCTAAATGACACAACCGCAGTGGAAGTTACCAATGAGGGGGTCACAGCACCGAGTCCGGATCTGAGACCGGAGACTTCGTGGACAATCGAAGGTGGCCTCAAGGCACAACATTCCTACTTCCGTGGTGCCCTAACACTATTTCACAGTCGGGTTAGCGGTTTAGTTGGACGCAAACCTGTCCAAGATGCTTATGAAGGACAAGAGATACCTCAACTCCATCAAGACTTAATCAAACAGTACGAAGGCATTGATGTCCTCGTGTTTGATAATATCGATGAAGCACAGTTTCAGGGGATTGAATTCGCCGGGCTCGTTCCAGTCCTCCCGGCTTGGTCAGTCTTTGGAAATGCAGCACTGATACGTGGAGAAGTCCTCAAGATTGGTGGCGAAGCACCGGATCCGAAGAAGCCTTGGGAAGCACGCACCCGAAGAGAACCGCCGTTGAACGGCATCGTTGGGATTCAGTGGGAACCACTGAATACACGGTATTGGGCAATGTTCTTTGTACGCGGTGCCGCCGCCCAGAGAAGGTTAAACCGGAGTGACATCCGTGACCCACGGATTCAGGGATCAACGCGCGATCCAGCAGAAGTTAAGTTTGACGCTAACGGTGCCGCAATAGATGCTGGAACACCCGGATGGTGGACGCTGAACGTCCGCGGCGGTGTCAAACTCTTTGATTACACGCGTTTGACATTATCCCTTGAGAACCTGCTTAATCAGCGGTATCGGCCGCACGGTTCCGGTGTAAATGCACCCGGCTTCAATGTGAGCGTGAGTTTGGACAATCGGTTTTAACAGTTGTCAGTTATCGGTCAGCAGTTTGTTTTACAGTAAGAGTTAAAAGAGTTTCGGTAACAATTTTAGGACTTACGCAAAATCCCTTTTTCCTTGCAGCATCGGAAGATTGGAAGCGTGGAACAGAGCCTTCCATTCTTCCACTCCTTCCAGCCTTTCACCGCAATATTCGCTTTGTGCGTAAACTCTGAGTTGAAAACTATTCTCACTGCGAAGCATGATGACTGACAACCATTTACAGGATCTCAAATTTTTTCTTGATAAATTCGACGACGATTTCCGGCACCATCTCTCTCAATTTCTCTTCGCTTAACTTTCGCTGTGCCATCTGCACAACCTCCATCACGAGTGTCGAACTGATATGTGCATACTTCGTATTTGCCATCATAAAGAGTGTATCAATATCCGGCGCGATCTGCTGATTCATCCGCGCCATCTTGAATTCCCATTCAAAATCCGAGACTTCGCGTAGTCCCCGGACAATCGCGCACGCCCCACGCTTCTGCGCGTAATCAACCGTCAATCCGGCATAGCCATCAATCGTCGCTTGCGGATACGGACTAATGACAACTTCCAGCATCTCGGTGCGCTCCTCAAGCGTGAAACGCGCCGGTTTCGCAGGATTCACACCGATAGCAACAACGAGTTCATCGAAAACATCGAGGTTGCAAATCCGATCAATGAGGTCGGTGTGTCCATTCGTGACCGGATCGAAACTCGCCGGAAAGATGGCAATTTTTTTTGACATTATGGTTTCCTTTTCGTGAAAATTAGGGATTTTCGAGTAGCTGCTCTGAATTTTCGCTGAGATCAAATCTCCGCCAGGTGATATTGCCATGTACATCAATCATCTGAATTTCGACTTTTTCGGTTTGGACATCCGGCAACCCAACAACCTTCTGCTCTTCGCCATCCAACCTATAGTGGCTATGTAACATGAGTCCCTTGTCCTCTTTATACTTTTTCCAACTGTCCTTATTCTTCTCTTCATCCGCGCTCACTTCGTAACCCGCAGGAGGCACTTCACTTGTTGGGGCAACAAGCAGTTGGATTTGATGGATGCCATCCGCATCAGTAATTTCAAATTGAGTATCCGGCGGCGAGCGTTCCATCTTAATTGTGGCGGGCTTATCAAAGAACCGTTGGTTGGGTTTGAAAAAACGCGTTTGAGACAGCCAGTGTGCAGCAGATTGAGACAGCCGTTTTGACCCTCTACCATAAGACATTAGATAATTATCATTCCGAAAATCGTGATCTAAGCCAAAAGCGTGTCCGAGTTCGTGTGCAACGGTCTGCCAATTGAAGCAATTTTTAAAGGTCGGGATACCCGCCAATCCCGACTTTGCCTGCCACAATTCTCCACCACCCCAAATCAAATTGACTCGACCTTGACCGCATACATTCTCTTCTATTCTTTTGCTGCCGAGTTCTACAACAATAAAGTGGACATTTCTCGAAAGATCAAAATGCGTCTCTATTTCGTCCTCAACTCTTGCGAGTGTCTTCTCCAAATAGTAAGCAGCGGTAAATTTACCCTTTACCAGATACACTCGCGCTTCACCCTTTTCATCAGTTTGAAAAGTAAAGGATCTTCTATCCAATCGGTGGTCTTCTACCTGCTCCGCGTAAAAGTGCTGCACCTTCCTGATGATTTTATCAATTTTCGCCCGTATATTCAGCTGCGGGCGAGCCCCCTTGGGAAGGAAGTAAATAATTCGGACGGCATCCTGCATCGCTAACTGCTGAGGAACGTCCCAGATACGAAGAAAACCATCCGTCCCACCGGTGGCAAAAGTAGCACCGTTTGGTGAGAAAGCAATGGATCTTGCTCTCTCTTTAAATGAGATGATAGATGTCCCATTTTCTACCGTCCAGAAGTCCACTGTATCCCACCCTACGCTGGCGAGTGTGTTTCCATCAGATGAGAAAGCAATATCCAGTACAGTTCCTGTTGAAATCCTATGACCAATTTGCCAATCAGTTGTACGCCACAATAGTACATCGCCATCAGGTCCCGCGCTGGCAAGGATATGGTTAGCTGCGTCAGGGGAAAATTTAACAGAACGGATTGATGATTTTCCACCTTTCAGCGGTGGAATAGCCGCCCGCTCATTTTGAACGTCCCAGACCTTTAATTCGCCTTGAGAGTCCCCAGAGACAAGCCATTTCCCATCCGGTGAAAAAGCGATCCCTTGCACGAACGCGTCGTGCGTGCGGTGCTTGAAGAGTCCTACCTTCCTGAAACTACTGCTGTCTGTGATGTCCCATAGATTTAGGTCCCAAGCGGCTCCCGCTATTCGCTGTCCATCCGGCGAAAAAGCAACGGTAGCCGTATCATAATCAAAAGCATTGATAAAGCGTTTCTCAGGGACGCTCCACAGCGTTATACCTTCATCACCACCTGCAACAAGGCGTTCGCCATCCGGCGAAAAAGCAACGGAATCAACACCATCCGTGTAACGTTCAAATCGGAGTATCTCTGGTGTGTCGGGTGCGTCTCGGTTCCAGAGTTTTATCGTATCACCACCAGCACTTACCAAAACGGAAGCATCAACAGGTGAAAACGCTATTGAACGAATTGCATCTCCATGCTCAAATTTTGCAACCGGTTCACGCTTTTCAGGTGGCTCAGATAATCCTTTCTGTAGCATCTGCTCTGAAAAATTGACAACAGCAGTCTCGGCGACGCGCAGGATGCGCCCAACTTGGACATCTACGAAAATCAAAACAACGAGGGCGATCAGATGAACCCAAGCAGCATCTTGGAACCAACCCGCAGACCACGCTTTTTGTACCAACCATGACATCCCGCTCCACAGCAACATCAGGACACCAAGGTATTTGAGAGAACTATGACCTGGATCATGCAAACAAAAACCGATGAGCAGTAGCAACAGACCGAAATTTCTCACATCTCGTTGTCGCCGTTTGTTAGTAGACAATATCCGGAACCGAAACTTCATAAAAAACCCTTCACAAATGTGACCACATCCACCTACCGCAGCAGATATTCTGATATCTGCTATCATTATATCACAAGACCCTTTGCCATGCAAATCCATCCATCAGACTTCTATCCTTGCTGCCTTCCACCCATCCAATCTAAACTTTTAACAAAATATTTACGCACCTCCAGCCCCAGCGTACGAGAAAAAAAGTTACCCGTATTTCTGCGCGCGTGGTATAATAGCGATACTAAATAAGAAGGAGGCTAACGAATGGCAAAAATTAACACACTCGTTTTCGCAGGTGGAGCGATCCATGATTGGAAAGGCTGCAGTGACGAAATCGTGAATGTGCTCTCACAGCGAGATGAATTTGAGATTACCAGAGTCGAGGAGGACTTGGACGCCCTCGTCTCACCGAATTTAGATCCGTATGATCTCATCGTTTTCTATTACACAGTCGGTGAGATTTCGGACGCGCAAAAGAACGGCTTACTCAACCATGTCGCTTCTGGGAAGGGATATGTTGGTGTGCACTCTGCAGCTGATTCGTTCCGTGGGTGTCCTGAGTATCGCTCAATGGTAGGTGGTTATTTTGTTACACACCCACGCTATCGCGACTATCAAGTCAGTATCGTCGACAGTGAGCACGAAATTACACAAGGACTTGACGAGTTCATCGTAACAGATGAGCAGTATATCCTTGATTACGATCCACGGAACCATATACTCGCATCCGCATTATGGAAAGGTGCCGCGGCACCAGTGGCATGGACAAAAAACTGGGGCGAAGGTAAAGTTTTCTACCTCGCGCTCGGTCATGATCCTTCGGCGTGCCAGCATGACATGTTCGGAACGCTTTTAGAACGCGGTGCCCTCTGGGCAGGTAGCAACGGCAGCGAATAGACGAATAGCCGTAAGCAGTCGGCTTTCGGCAAAGAGGGAACCTGTGGCAGTAGCAGAAATGTTAACCGCCACAGCCCCTACCCACTGAACGCCATATATGCATTCAGCGTCGATTCAGGTTTTTGACCGCTGACGGCTGATCGTTTCCGAAAGCCGAGAGCCACCATGAAACAGAAAATTACCAATATTCAGGCAGCACCCGAATTGCCATCACATCAACAACTCTTTCTGAACGGTTCTCCGTTTGTTGTAGTCCACGCATCCTTAATTGAAAAATTTGGTTTGCGCATCGGTTTAGAAATTGAAGCCGAGACTATCGAAAAGTTAATTGCAGCCGATGAAGTAATGCGTGCGAAAAACTACGCGCTCAGGTTAATCCGTGAAGAAAAAGACAACGCCACAGCAGATGAATCAGAGCATTCTCGTCCCGCAGCAAAGTCAAAAATTTACACCAAAAATGAGATGGAACAACGGCTTCAACGAGAAGGCTTCTCAACCAAAGCAATTACGACATCCATTGAAGAGTTGATTCGTTCAGGACATATTCGCGACAGGAAGTATGCAGAGAATTGGATAGCTCGCAGGCAAAAATCTAATCCGCGCGGAAAAACACTGCTTAAGCACGAACTCATCGGCAAAGGTATCGACCGGGAAACAGCGGAGCAAGTTGTAGCGAAAGTAGAAACCGAAGACGAAACGACAGTCGCCCTTGAAATCGCCCAAAAACGGATGAAGCAGTATCAGCGGCTACCGATTCATGTCGCCAAGCGTCGATTACACGGATTTTTGGCACGGCGCGGGTTCAAATCAGAAACCGTTCGGCAAGTCCTTGAACAAATTTTTTAAAGATGAAACCGATATGCTTCCTCAAATACTGAAGTTTTTCATCTTCCCTTTTCTCTTGACTTCTCAGCAAGAATAGACTATAATAGGAACAGGATAAACAGGAGAGGATCCACATAATGACATCAGATGAAATCAGAGCCAGTTTCTTAGAATACTTCCGCAAAAACGGGCACGCAGTCGTACCGAGTGCATCCTTGATACCAGCAGATGACCCGACGCTGTTATTCACCAACGCTGGAATGAACCAATTCAAAGATGTGTTTCTCGGCATTGGACAGCGGGAGTATACGCGCGCCGTTGACACACAAAAATGTCTGCGAGTCAGTGGTAAACACAACGATCTTGAAGAGGTCGGTTATTCGCCAAGCCATCATACCTTCTTTGAAATGCTCGGAAACTGGTCCTTCGGCGATTACTACAAACAGGAAGCGATCGCCTTTGCATGGGAATTGGTGACCGAACTTTGGCAGATTCCGAAGGAACGTCTCTGGGCAACAGTCCATCTTGAAGATGACGAAGCAGAGAAACTTTGGCTCCAAGAGACAGATATCCCGCTCTCACGTATCCGTCGATGCGATAAGGACAATTTTTGGGAAATGGGAGAGACGGGACCTTGCGGACCCTGCAGCGAACTTTTTGTTGATATGGGTGTTGAAGCCTATCCTGAAACCGCGAATGATCCAAACACCGGCCCGAACATCAGCGATCGGTTCCGAGAAATCTGGAATCTGGTGTTTATTCAATACAATCGGAACGAAAGCGGTGCGCTTGAATCGCTGCCAGCGACACACGTAGATACAGGCATGGGCTTTGAGCGGATTACCTCTATATTGCAAGGTGTCGATTCAAACTACAAGACGGACCTCTTTACACCACTCTTGTCAACTATTGCTGATATGACAGACACTGCCTATTTTGATGATGAACGGGGCTTACCCCATCGAGTTATCGCCGATCATATCCGATGTTTAACTTTCGCCATCGGCGACGGTGTTATGCCGTCCAATGAGGGGCGAGGCTACGTTATCCGCCGAATTTTACGACGCGCAGTGCTTTACGGTAAGAAATTACAGATGAACGAAGCCTTCATCTACCGACTCGTTGACAACGTTATCGAATTGCTTGGTGATGTATTTCCTGATGTCTTACCGCGTCGCGAGTTTATTACCCGCACAATTCAGGGCGAAGAACACCGCTTTCATCAAACAATCGAACGCGGACTCGAACTGCTTGATCAATCATTTGAAACACTCACAGAAAAAAAGAGCACACAACTCGACGGAAAACGGGCATTTGAGCTGTATGATACCTTCGGTTTTCCCCTCGATCTGACAGAGATGCTCGCCCGGGAGCGTGGGTTCACTGTTGACGATGCTGGGTTTGAACAGAGTATGGAAGCACAACGCGCGCGTGGGCGAGCAGCATGGGAGGCGAGAGGTGGCACCAAAGACGAAGAGATTTCTATTTACGCCGAAGTCCTTAAAGAGCACGGTAAGACGGAATTTGTCGGCTACACACAAAACAACATTGAAGCAGAAATCGTCGCTTTAATTGCGGAGGCTGAGTCGATAGGCAGTGCACAGCAAGGAGAAGAGGTATTTGTGCTCCTTAATCGAACGCCTTTCTACGGCGAATCGGGTGGACAGGTCGGTGACATCGGCACAATTGAAAGTCAAAACGCGAAGTTGGCTGTCCAAGACACACTCAAACCTTCCGCGGACCTGGTTGCCCACAAGTGTAAGGTGATTGAAGGCGAAATCACACCCTACACCGCTGTGCAAGCACAAATTGATACAACGCACCGAAGTGCCGTTGCTGTGAGCCATACAGCGACACACCTCCTGCACAGCGGACTGCGACACGTTCTTGGAACACACGTTGGACAAGCAGGTTCGCTCGTCGAAGCGGGTAGGCTGCGGTTTGACTTCTCACACTACGAAGCTGTTTCACCGGAACAGATGCAGGACATTGAAGAATTCGTCAACGAAAAAATTCGCGGAAATGACGCACTGTCTATCAGTGAAATGCCGTTGGATGCGGCAAAAGAGAAGGGTGCCTTAGCCTTCTTCGGCGATAAGTATGGAGATATCGTGCGTGTCGTGCAGGCTGGTGAATACAGCGTTGAACTCTGCGGAGGCACCCACGTTCAGGCGACTGGCGAACTCGGCTTTGTGAAATTGATGAGCGAAAGCAGTATCGCTGCAGGGGTCCGACGCGTCGAGGCACTGACCGGTACCACAGCCGTAACAACCGTCCAAGAAGATACTGCTCTACTCGCCAACGCAGCGAATCTGCTGAAAACGCCCAAAACTGATTTGCCCGAACGGATCGAACGATTGCTTCAGGAACAACGAGAATTGGAACAGCAGCTCCAACAACTCAAAAGCCAGCACGCACTCGCCAACGTCAGCACCCTCGTTGAAGGTGCGGCGCTTGTTGAAGACATCCGGGTCGTCGCATCGCTCGTAGCAGACACAGATAGAAACGGATTGCGGCGGCTTGTTGATGAACTCAAAACCCGTTTAGAATCCGGGGTCGTCGCCCTTGCCGCTGTAACCGGAAATGAGGTGGCTTTTGTGGTCGGTGTAACCGCAGACCTCGTGAAGGACCCTGGTTTGAATGCAGGGAAAATCGTCTCCGAATTAACCCAGTTGGCAGATGGTCGTGGTGGCGGACGCCCTGAACTCGCACAAGGCGGCGGCAAAGATCCGAGCAAAGTAGACACAGCAATTGCAACAGCCAGTGAAATCGTCCGACAACAATTGAAAACTTGAATTCACAAACATCACTTTTCATAAGGTAGACGTTCTTGAAAAGCCGTCTACCGGAAATGGTATCTTAATCATACATAAAGGAGACGTCATGGATTGGGGTTTGATTGCTTCACTTTTTTGGAAATTCAGCTTAGGTATCCTCCTACTTGCGCTTACAGCTCTGGCGGCATATATGTGCGCTGCTGTTGGTAGCCTTAGAGATTCTCTAAATAGCATCCGAAATACGCTGAATTCCACAGAAAGTATTGTTAATCAGGAAATCGGTGAACTAATCGCCGACGTGGATAAAACGGTGAAAGAGGTGAATAAGGAACTACCGCAGCTGCTACAAAACCTTAACGGATTGACAGCTTCCCTACAAGGAATTAGCGAGTCCGAAATTCAACCGACCGTACACAATATCCAAGAAATGAGCGGTGCTCTGAATCAAAGCATCCAAGAACTCGATGACTTGGTCCAAAAAGTGAGTAACTTTTCTGGACAAACACTTGAGCAAGCGGCGTTTTTTCGGAATCAACTGGCAGTCTCACTTTCCGATATTGTAAGCTTATGGCAAGGTATCAAAGCCGGATGGGATAGTTTCACCTCTACACAACCAGATGAACCAGAAGAGGACGAACCGATAGTTGATACACCGAGTGAACAAACTGAATAGCCTGAGATTCATAGACTACCGATATTAAAGCAGCACAACAAGCGCAACGTTTGTATTACGATAGAACACACTAAAAAATAGTAGCTTCAAAAGATAAACATGAGAATTGAAACTTTTTATAACGATTCTCGTAAATTCTAACATCAAGTTTTGGAAATCGTTAAGCTTTCCCAAAACGAACTTAACTTAATAGAAAGGACAAAAAAATGAGTAACAACGGACAGAACAACGGACTCGCAATGATCTTCGCCTTTTTTACTGGTTTTATGGCAGGTGCGGTTATCAGCCTGCTCTACGCCCCGAGTTCTGGCAAGGAAACCCGCAAGAAGATTCGTGATACATCAGTCGAAGCCAAAAATCGGACGGTTGAGTTCGCGAGCCAAGCCTCCGATAGCGCAAGGCAAGGTGTCCAGACCATCGTAGAACAGGGCAAAGAGAGCGTTCACGATATGGTAGACACCGGAAAAGAACGCCTCCATCAAGCAACCGAACAGGTGAAGAGTGCTGTAGAAACAGGACGTAAAGTCTCCGCAGATGTCCGCACCAAAATCGCCGGGTCAATCCCAGGTGTTGATGGCGACGAAACTGACGAAGAAGCTCCTGAGGAAGCCTAAGTGTTTTTCATAGTGTGTGGACGGAAATAAAAGGCGGCAGGCAGTAGGATCCCTCCTTACAAGTGCTGCAAACAGTGGAGGTCCCACCATAGTAAACGAATGGAAATTGAAAAGTTAAGAATCCTGCTTGAACAGGTTAAAGACGGAGAGGTTGCAGTGAACGATGCACTTCAATCTCTCCGTACACTTCCTTTTGAAGACTTAGGATTTTCAAAAATCGACCACCATCGTCAACTCCGCACAGGATTTCCCGAAGTCATTTTCTGTGAAGGAAAGACGATTGAACACATCAAGCAGATTAGCGAACATATCCTCGCAGCAGGGCACCCACTCCTTGCAACCCGTGCCACCCCGGACATGTATGAGGCGGTGAAAGAAGTTCAACCCACAGCACGCTATAACGCGCTTGGACGAACGATCGCCGTCAAGCAATCTGAGGCAGATGAGGGCATTCCAGGGATACTTGTTGTTTCTGCTGGCACATCCGACCTGCCAGTCGCTGAGGAAGCCGTTGAAACGGCACTGATGATGGGAAACCAACCAGAACGCCTTTACGATGTCGGCGTGGCTGGATTACACCGGTTAATAAGCAACCACGAGAAACTCCTGAATGCCCGTGTTATTATCGTTGTCGCAGGCATGGAAGGCGCGCTGCCAAGTGTCGTTGGCGGTTTGGTAAACTGCCCCGTCATTGCAGTTCCAACAAGCATCGGCTACGGTGCCAGTTTTGGTGGACTCGCCGCCCTGTTAGGGATGCTAAATAGTTGTGCCTCTGGCGTTACCGTCGTAAATATCGATAACGGTTTTGGTGCTGGTTATAGCGCGTCACTCATCAACCAACTCAAGTCATAAGTATTCTACCCGCTACTGCTCCTTATCCCCTATTCTTAACACAACAGATGTCCTTGCCTTTCCTGCTGCTCCGTGCGAACCGAAGCCTGTTTTAGAAAAATCGTGTTCCGCCTTTAATTGGATAACTTCCGCATCAATGCTAAGAGTAACGACATCAGATCCAATTTTACATCGAATTTGGTACGGCACGGATTCGGCACGACCCTTCCCGTCAGAACGCGGTCGCCACGTCACACCGGATGCTTCCGCATAGGTCGTGAGTGCTGCTTCGGCAGCCGCCGCGACGTGTCCGTCCGCATTGAGGACACGTTTCGCAGCACCTGCTGCGCCATTCGCAGCAGCCCCCAAACGTTCCTGAACTGTTTTCGTATCACTCTCGTCGGTGTTGTCAGTATCTTTGCTCTTTCGCAAGGCAACATAGACCACCGTTCCAAGAACGCAAAGAAAAACGGCGGTGCTCAGGAGGACAGTGCCTCGCAACTCGCGGCGGCGCGTCATGTTTTCAAAATCCTCGCGGTGATGTGGATAGAAAGCATCATGCGCCAAAACCGGTGTCCACCAACACAATATACCAACGGATAACAAAAGCAATGAATAAGGGAAAAATCTTCGGAACATCAATTCATACCTGCCTCTGTCCTTAGTATAACAACCGGAAACCGAAAAGTCAATCTCGTGTGACGAACAAATTCACGAAAAACTTGACCTAAAATTGTAAATTTGGTAAAATAAACATTGGAATAAATATAAAATTAAAAATAAGGAGACAGACATTTGCAGCAAAGAGCACCAATTGAAGAACAAATTGATCTCCCTTTCGTAGAATCGCTACGGATTAGTTTCCAGAGTTTGAAAATCCGCTTTGGTCGTTCAATCATCACGACAGCGGGTATTACGCTCGGTATTGCTTTCCTTGTCTCAGTGTGGACAAACAACGAAATCGGACTCGCGCTACAGGAGAGCGGACGACAATCAACAATTAATACCTTTGAAGATACAACGGAAGCAGGCATTTCCACAAAAGACATCTGGTTGATTATTATGTCTCTGATTGTCTGTGTTGTCGGTATCGCGAATTCAATGCTAATGGCAGTCACAGAACGCTTCCGCGAGATCGGGACGATGAAATGTCTCGGCGCGTTAGACGGATTCGTGGTTCGACTGTTCCTGCTTGAATCAGGGTTTCAAGGGTTTTCAGGCGCACTCATCGGAGCACTTATCGGCACACTCGGGGCTGTCCTTTTAGGACTTAAAGACTATGGGTTAGACCTATTTTTCTACTTCCCCTTGTTACCCGCGCAGCCTGAAGATGGAACAATGCGACTCGGTGTTATCGTTATCATCTTACTTGGATGCATTCTGGGCATGATTCTGGCTGTTATCGGTTCATCGTTCCCCGCATGGCGCGCGGCGAAACTACCGCCTGCCGAAGCAATGCGTACCGAGGTATAAGCACGGAGGAAAATTATGCCGGATATCGTTGTGAAAACTGAAGATGTTGTCAAAGAATATCGTATGGGTTCAAATATCCTTCGCGCTTTGGATGGCATCAACATTGAGATTGAACGCGGAGAGTACATCTCGCTAATGGGCCCCTCCGGTTCGGGAAAATCCACACTCTTTAATATGATCGGCGCACTCGACCAACCGACAGAGGGTCAAGTTTACATCGACGGACAAAACATGTCCCAACTCTCACAGAGACAGATTGCGGCGTTTCGGTGCCACCGCGTGGGCTACATTTTCCAGAGCTACAACCTGCTGCCCGTGCGGAGCGCGCACGGAAATGTAACGCTACCGCTGATTTTTGCTGGCATGCCAGAGAAGCAACGTAATGAAAGAGCGGAGAAACTGCTGGACATGGTCGGTTTAGGAGATCGGATGTATCACCTTCCAGATGAACTGTCAGGTGGTCAATGTCAGCGCGTCGCTATCGCCAGAGCACTCGCTAACGATCCGAGCATCATCCTTGCTGATGAACCGACAGCAAACCTTGATACCATCACAGGACGCGAGATTATTGATCTAATTAAACGCTTGAATAGGGAACAGGGTGTCACTGTCATTTCTGCAACACACGACTTGAAGATGCTTGATGTCTCTGATCGGATTGTGGACATCCGTGACGGACTCGTGGAACGTGTCAGAAATCGAGACGAGATTGAAATTGAAGTCGGTGATGTTGGCGGTGAGCATGACGGCGACGCGGGTGCACACGACTAAATTTCTGACAAAAGAACAGGACGATTTTCACGAAGCGATTTCAACGCAGCGAAACCTATCATAACAGGAGCTCGCCCATCCTCACCCGTAACCGGTGGCGGCGTTCCTTCCTGAATGCACGCAAAAAACGCTCGCAACTCCGCGAGAAATGCAGGCTTGTAACGTTCCACAAAGAAATATGGCGGCGACGCAGCGCGGGTCCCTTCACTACCACTAAAGGTCACAGTATCTATCGGTGGATTTGCCGCCGCAACCATCCCCTTTGAGCCGAAAACCTCAACCCGCTGGTCGTAACCGTAGACAGCCTCTCTGCTGTTATCAATGGTTGCGATAACCCCATTCTCGAATTGTAAGGTGATGACCGTGGTGTCAATGTCACCCGCCTCGCCGATTTGTGGATCGACACGTACCCCACCAACAGCGTAGACCTCAACAACCTCGTCTCCGATGAGATAGCGCGCCATATCGAAGTCGTGGATCGTCATGTCGAGAAAAATTCCGCCGGAAACCTTGACGTACTCGATCGGTGGTGGTGCCGGATCCCGGCTCGTAATCCGCATGATGTGCGGCTCGCCAATCTCTCCAGAGGCGACTGCTTCTCGAATCCGCGCGAAACTCGTATCAAACCGACGATTGAAACCGACCTGAAACTTAATCTCCGCTTTTTCCACAATCGCTAAAGTTTCATCAATCTGTTCCAAATCTAAGGAGATCGGTTTCTCACAAAAGACGTGTTTCCCTGCCTTCGCGGCGGCTTGACTGATCTCAACATGCGTATCGGTAGCGGATGCTATCAACACTGCTTCAATCTGTGGATCAGCCAAAAGCGTTGTATAATCGCTGGTTGTCTTTGGGACATTAAACTGCTTCGCAACGGATGCGACACCGGCGGGGTCCAAGCTGCAAATCGAGACTAATTCGACTTCCGGTATATTCTGGGCGAGGTGTTCTATATGCAGTTTACCGATACGTCCTGCACCGATAACACCGACACCGATTCTTGAGGAGTTTTTCATCAAAGACCTTTATTAAAAGTACTAAAGTTTGGACAATTTATAGTAAAGATCGAAACAGGCAGACAGGTTTTTAGGAAAACAACGCTCACCAATGCTGGCGAGGATTGTATCCTCGCCTTCCAATAATGTTAATCTTACCGTTATAAGATTGAATTCAGGTACCGAAGATTCCGCTCGGCACTCTCATAAGGACTGCCCATCCCCGGCAAGACATCCTGCTCCACCACGATCCAACCGTCGTAACTCCGCTTCCGCAATTCTGCAAGGAACGCAGGAAAGTCAACATCACCCTTGCCTAATTCGCAAAAAACGCCATTTCCAACAGATTCAAAATAATCCCATTCATTTTTGCGAGAACGGGCAGCGATATCGGGATGACAATCCTTGAAATGAACGTGCCAGACTCGCTCGGCATGACGAATAAACGCCGCAATCGGATCACCACCACCGAATCGGTAATGTCCCGTATCGAAACACAACCCAATGAGATTCGGATCGGTATGCGCCATCAATGTATCCACTTCCGCTGGTGTCTCTATATACCCCGCACAATGCGGATGAACAACGGTGCGAAGTCCTGTCTCATCTCGGACGGATTGAGCAATACGGTGCGCGCCTTTCACAAAGGTGTCCCACTGTGTTGGTGTCAACCCATGCTCAGGGCGAACACGCCCGGCATAACGGGTACGTACTTTCGCGGTGGCGTTGTCGTCTGAAAGCACAATGAACGGCGTATTCCCAGCAGTGTCTGCCAACAAGCGTGCGTGACGCAGTGCCGATGCTTCACCCGCAGCATGTGTTCCCTCATCGGCAAGTGCAACAGCCACAAACGCTCCCAGCATTGTCAACCCGCGTGTCCCAAGTTCGGCGCGGAGATGTTCTGCATCCGTCGGCATAAACCCCCAATCACCCAACTCGGTGCCGAGGTAACCGATAGCGTGCATTTCGTCTAATACCTGTGTATAATCGGGGGCTTCCCCGTCCAATTCAAATTCAAGCACACCCCACGAACACGGGGCATTCGCTATTTTCATTGGGTCAATTGTCCCTTCTTATTTCATGCGGTCCCCTTAAAACGGATCCAACAGGTTTAATTGTGCCATCCATCACTTAAATCTTCTCAACTTATGCTACAAGGAATAGTAGTACTTCTTTATCTTCTCAGCCATGAGTTGCCTACGTGTTTTCAGAAACTTATTGTAGTCCTCAAAAATTGATGTCCCCTTTTCTTCAAGCGGAATACAGTGATCTTCAAGATTAGCATATAAGTCCGCTATATTCTCTATTCCACCGTAGGGAGGTTTACCGTCTCTACATCCATCTTGCAACGCTGAAAAATATGTAACTGGATTGGGTCCTCCGAGTATAATATTGGTATTTCTTTCCATCACTACCAAATTTGCAATGTTGCTCCGGTCCTTCTTTCTACGAATACCTAACCCTTTTAGATAGTTTTCAGGAAATATGTGATGCTTGTCATGTTCAATTCGAAGAAGGTGGTGTATCGTATCATCGCGTGACAGAAAACCCTTGGCGTTTCGTTTGATTTGGCTTGCCAGAAACATATTGAAATAAACGCTTTTAGTTGATGATGTATTCAACTTATCCAGAACCTCCACATCCCAGAATGCATCCGAAAGCTCTGTCAGTTCTAGCCTGTTGAGATAAGCATCTGCTTTTTCTCCAACAGATTCTTCTAAATCTCCTTCAGTAGATTCTTCTAAATCTCCTTCAGTTATACCTCGAATATCTCTTCCGAAAGTAGCTTGTGGTTCACCACTGTATCGCCCCGTCAAGACCGACATTACAAACCAACGGCCTACTAATTTTTTGACTTCTGCCTCATCCATATTCTCTTCACGTAACCTCAAATATAAGACATAAGCGAAATTAACAGCATTCTTCGCCTTAATCATTGATGGATTTGTGAATCCAGCTGAGTGCAGTATCATAACGAAATTTCGGAAATTGTGCTCATTTATGTATTCCAGAATTCCATCTTTAAGTTTACAAAACGAATCCTCCGCGTTGTTTCCTGATAACCTAGGAATTAAGTCTTTTAAATCCCCCCGCTCGAACTTTACTGTAAAAACTACCTTCAACATATCAGTATAGTTAGGAACATAAATTTTATCGTTTGAATCATCCCAGTCCTTTAACCACTTCATCCGATGAAAATACTCTGTCCCTGCAAAATCAGTATCCTCGGCTAAATTTTCATATGTTGTTGGGGAGGTTGCTAGTTGGCAAAAATAATCAATTGATTTACGAAGATGAGGACCACCATAGTCTTCGCTAGCAGCCATCTTAGACATGATGAAATCCGGAGATGTTAGGCGAATCCCTCTTGAATTGATGCGATCAAAAATATCTGCGACAGTTTCTCCTTCCAGTTTGCGTTTTAACTTAATCACGCCAAGATTTTTGTCACAAATTCCTGACAGACGACTAATACGAGCACGGATTTCGCGCGGAGTCACATTCTGATTCTCATTAAGATAATCTTGATTTGCGTCAAGATATGTATTAATTGAATTATCGACAGCCTCGCGAGTTGGAAAGACGGTGCTGATGTCAGAAATCCATCTTGGATTATTGTTATGAGACTCTTTGGACTTCTCAAAACGCTCTTCGACAGGATTAAAAGCTACTCTTATTGACATTCTTTCATATTTCTTGTTGAGAACATCTCCTCCATGTAAGGTCATTAAAAGAGCCATTAGCCGCTGCTGGCCATCAATAGTGATATATTCATTTGCTGCTGATTGTCGTCCTTGTCTTATTGATTGAGGACTGTCTCTCACAGGAACTTTCGATTTCAGCCAAACGATGAGATATCCAACAGGGTACCCGCGGTAAAGCGAATCTATGAAATCACACACCTTGTCATCATTCCAAACAAAAGGTCTCTGAATCGCAGGAATGAGAATTTCATCATTTTTAATCTGAGTAAGTAAATCATTAACGTCCCACTTGGCCAACGAATAAAGCTGAGTCAAAGTATCATACCCCTTATACAGTATTTTATCTATCTATACAATTGTACCAACATATCACAACAACGTAACGTAAATCAAACTTAAAAACGAGAATTCAAAATCACACCAAAATTTCAGTTTACTGCCCGCTCAAACCTACGACACAAAATCATTTCATAAAAATGTTCAATATTATGCGTAATTATAGCACAACCCACATCGCATCGCAAACTGTTTCTGCTATGTAAAAACATAAATTTCACAAATATAGAAAAACATGATATACTACAACCAACCGTAACCCAAAGATTCCACCCCTTCATAGGAGCAGAGAGATGACCTTCCCAACGATTGAAGCACAGACACAACTCCAGACACCACCAACGTGGGCAGTCCTTGAACGTGAATTGATTGACAAAATCAATGACGCAGCACCCCAAGTCTTGAAGAAATACACACGTCCAGATGGAACGTTGTATTGGCCAACACATCCAGATTTTCAAAGCTTTGATGGATTAGATGATGCTTATGAGAGTTTCCATAATTGGCCCCTCTTTTACATGCTTGGGGGAGATGCACAGTTCTTGGTAGATGCGCAAACCGAATTTGAGGTTATCACGAAAGATATGGCGCGATTCGGTTCGGGACACGACTATCCGATGGTCGTTAAAGAGTATCAACCCGGATATGACTGGTTTCACCAAAGCGAAGGGAACTATCTGTTTTATATGTTGTGCATGGCGGATCCGTCACATGCAAAGAATGTCGAACGCGCGATACGGTTCGCAGGGTTCTTTATGAACGAAGATCCAGATGCACAGAATTACGACCCGGAACACAAAATTATCAAGTGTGCGATGAACGGCAGTAAAGGACCGGCATTTTGGATCCTTGAAAGAGAATCTTTTTACCCCTCAATGGGTTACAATTTACCGTTTATCGATGTTCCGGGCTGCACAAGTCGTGATGTGATGCTGGAAAGCGAAGAATTACGCGATCTGATGGGACGAATTATCTATGAACGACAAGGAAAAGGGGACGCAGTCGGCAATCTCGCTGCAACGACGCTTGCTACCAACGCATATATGTTCACAGGTGAAGAGAAATATCAGACATGGGTTCAGGAATATGTTGATGCATGGATAGAGCGCACGGAAGAAAACGATGGAATTGTGCCCGATAACGTTGGGCTTTCGGGCATAATCGGTGAACATATAGATGGCAAATGGTACGGTTCACGTTATGGCTGGAGTTGGCCCCATGGGTGGCATAGTGTTGGTCAGGCGGTTAGTGTTGCTGCACAGAATGCGGCACTCCTTCACAGCGATTTAACGTATATGGACTTCCCGCGTTCCCAGATTGATGTTCTCATACAGCACGGTATAGAACACAACGATCAACTCTATGTGCCGCAGAAATATGGTGATCCTGGAATTGCAAACTATACGCCTGGACCGTGGATGCAGTATCCAATAACAAACGAGGATGGCACTGTTCTACAGATTGATGGTTGGTTTGAATTCATGCCGATGCATCCGTCTGATGTGGCACATCTGTGGGCAATGTCAATGGACGAGGCTGATCAAGACCGCGCGAAGCAGATCGCAAAAAAGACTGGGTCAAAATTTGACATCAACGCGTGGCATCATACGAAAGATAGTGGTGGACGCGATGGCGGGTGGCTCGCGTATATGCGAGGCGATTATCCCGAATATCCAGAAGCAATTCTCAATCATAACATATCACAAGTTGAACAACGACTCAACTACATGGAAAATGATGAGGAAGACCCAGCAGGATACGGAGACGCTTATTTCCAGAGACGCAACCCCGTTACATGTGAAGGACTTGTTCAGCTCACGTGTGGCGGTCCTTTACCTCACTACAACGGCGGCTTGCTCGTGACACGGGTTCGGCATTTTGATGCACAGCAGAAGCGACCAGGACTTCCACCGGATGTTGGTGCTTTGGTTACCGAAATGACAGCGGACACTGCCAGACTGCAGCTTGTCAATCTCAATACCACAGAACCACGGGAGGTCATCGTGCAAGCAGGCGCGATGGGTGAACACAATTTCACTTCAGTGCGCGTCAATGCTGGTCAGAAGGGGCAAGAAATGCCTATCAACGGAATGCATCTCTGTGTCCACTTGCCACCGAACACAGAAATTGATTTGAAATTGGGGATGGAGCGTTTTGCGAATGCGCCGTCGTATAAGCATCTTTGGTAAAAAGAATTAGGATCTAATCAGCTGAAGATACCTCCAGAAACGGGATGTTGTTCTGTGCACCTAAAGATCCTTGAGTGTTCCTTTTTTTTTCTCTTCGAGAGCCTCATCAATTAAGAAATCCAATTTACCTGCGTCCGAATCTGATTTGATCTGCTGATCCCATTTTTCCCAATCTAACTCGCTGAACCACCGCCTTAGTTGTATATAATCGGTTTGAGAAAGCGCAAGAATTTCTTGTTGAATTTCCGCAATACGAGACATTTTGCCTCCTCCTTTTGTTGGCAAATGGTTGAAGCTACGCCCAGCGTTCAACGACGACCTTCTTCTGCGTAAAGAAATCCACAGCGTCCCAACTCTGACCGTGGAGATCACCGAAGAAACTATCCTTCCAACCGCTGAAAGGGAAAAACGCCATCGGTGCAGCGACCCCGATATTAATGCCGATGTTGCCGATCTCCGCCTCATAACGGAACTTTCGGGCAGACGCACCACTACTCGTAAAGAGACACGCCATATTGCCGTAACTTCCGCCATTGATAAGCGCGATTGCATCATCAATCGTTTCAACATGGATGAGTCCTAAAACGGGTCCGAAAATTTCGGTTCTGGCAATCTCGCCTTCTGGATTGAGGTCATTGAGCACTGTCGGTCGAATGAAATTACCGTTTTCACCACCGGAGATACTCGGATACCTACCATCAACAAGGAGTTGCGCCCCCTCATCGACACCCGCCTGAATCAGTCCCTCAATTCGCCCCTTACTCTCGGCAGTGATGACGGGACCCATTTCGACCCCTTCCTCCAACCCGTTCCCGACAACCCGATCAGTGGCGGTGTCGGCGATAGCTTCTGTGAACCAGCCACGCGCCTCACCAACAGTAAGCGTAAGAGATGCCGCAAGGCACCGTTGCCCAGCACATCCAAACGCGCTCTCAGCCGTAGCATTGACAGTAAACTGCGGATCAGCATCTGGAAGGACAATCAACGGATTTTTCGCACCACCTTGACACTGAACCCGTTTACCGTTTGCAGCAGCTTTCGCATAGATGGCTTTTGCAGTTGCAGTCGCACCGACAAAACTGATGGCTCGGATCTCTGGATGCGTTAAGATCGCATCTACAGTCTCCCTTCCACCATTAACGAGGTTCACAACGCCTTTGGGAAGTCCTGTCTGTTCCAGCAGCTGAAACACCTTTTGCATCGTGAGAGGCACTTTCTCCGAAGGTTTGACGATGTAGGTGTTGCCACAAGCAATCGCATAAGGTAGAAACCAGAAGGTAATCATCCCCGGAAAGTTGAAAGGCGCAATCGCAGCACAAACACCAACAGGTTGACGAATCATAAACTCATCAATTCCGCTCGCGATATCTTCCAGGTTCGTGCCTTGCATGAGCGTCGGAATACCGCAAGCGACCTCAACATTCTCAATGGCACGCCGCATCTCACCTTTTGCCTCATCAAGCGTCTTACCACACTCCAGCGTAATCGTTTTGGCGATATCGTCTAAGTTTTCCTCTAAAAGATTCTTCAAAGCGAAGAGGTATTGAATGCGTTGGACAGGGGGTGTCCGTCGCCATTCTTGGAGAGCGGCGGCGGCAGCTGTCGCAGCCTGATCCACCTCCTCAGCCGGTGAAAGCGGCACCTGAGCGAGCACCTCACCCGTTGCTGGATTCGTAACGTCAAGCAGTTCATCTGCTGCGGATTGTTGCCATGTACTATCAATATAATTCGGCAGTGACGTTTGTACGTCAGGCATCAGATTCCCTCCTTCAATCCTTCTTTGCGAAGAGTTCAAGCACCTTCAACTGTTCCATAGCCGCGACAATCTGTGGATCATGTTCAAGTTCGTCACGTGGGTCTTCCGTAATCTCAGCAAGCGCGTATTTCATACCAATATCGCTGAGAACAATCTGCTCCTCTGTAAGCGCGTCCGTCAAACGTTGGTAACTCCGCAGGAGCTTCACAGCGTGCCGGTCATCACGCGGTGCATCCTCCGCAGTGGCGAGTTTCGCTAACACATCGTCGCCGTGCTCTTCGATGAAGGTTTTGAGTTTCTCGTGATCCCGAAGCTTCAAATGCATCTTCTGCTCAGAAAAACTAAACCCCGGTGATTCAACATCAGGCATGATACCCACTTTATTGATGTCAACCCCGCTCGGCGTGTAATAGCGTGCGACGGTTAACTTCACAGCAGCCTTTGAATTCGTCAGCGGGAACAAGCGTTGCACCGATGCTTTACCCCAGGTTTTGCTGCCCATGACCAATCCGCGCCCGTGGTCCTTTATGGCACCCGCAACGATCTCAGAAGCACTCGCACTACCACCATCAACAAGCACAATCAGCGGCAAATCCGCCCTTTTCTCCCCTTTTGCCTCAAAGTCATCCCGTTTTTCAATTCCCTGACTATAAACAACAAGCTGACCCGACTCAAGAAAGTCACTCGCAATATCGACAGCCGAAGTGAGGAGTCCACCGGGATTATCGCGGAGGTCAAGAATAACACCACGCACATTTTGTGCCTTGAAGTCAAGCAAGGCATTATCCACGTCGTTAGCCGTTGTCTGAAGGAACTGATTGATTTTGATATAACCGATCTTATCCCCAATAACATTTGGCTCGACGCTCGGGATCCGAATGACTTCACGCGTGATAGCAAGCTCAATCGGACGGCTCTCGTTCGGGCGCACAATCGTGATCGAAACCGGGGTCCCCGGTTCACCACGTAACAGGTTAACAGCATCAGACAGCGACATGACTGCTGTCGACTCATCTTCAATGTGGCTGATGATATCACCGTTTTGCACGCCAGCCAGTGCAGCAGGATTATCCTTAAAGGGGGTAATCACAGTCAGCATATCTTCTCGAATACCGACTGTCATGCCAAGACCGCCATAATTGCCATAGTTCTGGGTCCGAAATTCAGCATAGTCCGAAATGAATTGGCTGTATGGATCCAATTTGCGAAGCATACCCTTGATGGCACCTTCTACGATCTCTTTGGTCTCCGGCGTATCAAGATGTCTTTGTTGGACATGAGAGAGAATCTCTGAGAATAGAGCGAGATTTTCGAGGAGTATATCATCCGTTTTTTCGGTTTCTTCTGAACTCCAACCGAAGGATACAAACGCGCAGATAAGACCTATCAATACAAAGACGTGAAAACAGGTTTTGGGCGAAACTTGTAGATTCCCAAAACCGCCTGTTAAAAGTTTCATTGTCTACTTCCTCCTGCTGGCGTATTGGCTATCAACCATCACTCTTCGGCATTAACCATCAACTCGTGCTTTAGCAAAAGTATCTGTAGGCGAGTTGATGGTTAAGGTAAAGAGGCGTGTGACCGGTGAAAACAATGTTGACAGCTACAGACTGATAGTCAACAACCATTCCGCCAAAGAGATGGATTTTGCGTAAGTTTTAGTTAGTAAAGATAATTTCGTAACCACCGGCTACTTGGAATACGAAAAGCGAAAAAGGCAGCGGCTGCAAAGAAGATTAGATCGTAGATGCCACTCATCCGTACCTGCATTAATTCCCAGACAGATTGTCCTTTAAACACAGTTGTCGCTATCGGCATGGCTTGCGCTATTGATATATTATGCTCTTGGCTCAGCTGCTCCGCGATCTGTGCGACCGCATTCCACTGGACATCCAAATATTTTCCGATAAAGATACCGAGTATCGCGAAAAAGGCAGCGGCAATACTCACAACGCGCCACATCGTTTTCGCCTCATGCTCAAGGCAGCGGCTACTTGTGAGGAGTATCCCTACGCCAGTCAACACACCGATACCAATAGCGATGAAGCCATCAATGCGTCCTGTCCACTGGATATATTTTGCCCAAAGCGCGCCGCCCATCACTGCACCAATGAGTCCACCAATTGGTGCCGTTAAATTGTTCATCATGAAACAACTCCGTCAGTTCCGATTTGCGGTTTCTGCCGATGATGCTCAGTGTTCTGCTCAAAAGTATAGGCAACCTGCAGGACATTTTCTTCAGCAAAGGGCGCACCGAGAAGTTGTAACCCAACAGGCAATCCGCTTTCGACAAAACCACACGGCACAGAGATACCGGGTAACCCAGCGTGACTCGCTGGCGTCGTCATAACATCTGAAAGATACATTTGCAACGGATCGGCAGTCCGCTCACCTATTTTGAACGCTGGTGTCGGCGAGGTCGGTGTTGCGATAACGTCAACCTTTTCAAACGCGGCATCAAAATCAGATTTGATCAGCGTCCGTGCCTTTTGTGCCTTTTTATAATAAGCATCTTGGTAGCCCGCACTCAGTGCGAAAGTGCCGAGCATAATCCGGCGTTTCACTTCCTCACCGAACCCCTCGCTTCGCGTCTTTTTATACATCCCGATTAGATCCTCAGGATTCTCATGTCGGTATCCGTAGCGGACCCCATCGTACCTCGCGAGATTCGCACTCGCTTCGGCGGGAGCGATAATGTAGTACGTCGCGATCGCATATTCCGTGTGTGGCAGTGAAATCTCTTCGACGGTCGCGCCGAGGCTTTCAAGCGCAGCAATCGCAGTGTGTATGCAATCAGCAATTTCTGCGTCTAACGCCGACGTGAAATACTCTTTCGGGATACCAATCTTTAAGCCCTCCACATCATTGATAAGGCTCCGCGTAAAATCTGGCACCGGAACATCAACAGAGGTTGCATCCATCGCATCACTTCCACAGATAGCATTGAGAACCAGCGCACAATCGGTGACATCTTTGGTAAAGGGACCGATCTGATCGAGCGAAGAGGCAAACGCCACCAAACCATAACGAGAGACGCGTCCATACGTCGGCTTCATCCCGACAACACCACAAAGTGCAGCGGGTTGGCGAATCGAACCACCCGTATCCGAACCGAGCGAACAGATTGCTGTATCCGCAGACACAACCGCGGCAGAACCACCGCTTGAACCACCGGGTATAGTGTCCAAATCCCACGGGTTATGCGTAATCTGATACGCCGAGTTTTCGGTCGAGGAACCCATGGCGAACTCGTCCATATTCGTCTTTCCGACCATCACAACGCCCTGCTCATGAAGTTTGGTCATGACAGTCGCATTGTATGGCGGGACAAAGGTTTCGAGGATTTTAGAACCACACGTCGTGCGCACACCCTTCGTGCATATCACATCTTTAATCGCGATCGGGATACCCGCCAAGGCAGGCATCTCGTCCCCGTTTTGAAAACCTGTATCCGCACGACCCGCCTGTTCTAAAGCCAAGTCCTTCGTTAGCGTCAGGTACCCCTTGACATGAGGTTCCACAGCATCAATACGCGCATAAACAGATTCCGCCAACTCTACAGCAGTGATTTCCCGATTTTTGAGCTTTTCATGCAAAGCGTGCGCCGTCAATTCACAAAGCGACATTCAGTTTTCCTTAATTTTTCACCATTAAATTTTCGTTTCACAGTAGTTTTCAGTGAATCTCAACCGTATTGAGCGTATAAACAATCTTTAGCCGATAGCCACAAAACTATCTTACTGATAGCCGATAACCGACAGCCGACAACTATTTTAATGGCTGCGATCAACCACTCTCGGAACGCCGAAGTATCCCTCTTCAACTTCAGGAGCGTTCGCGAGGACCTCTTCACGCGGACAGGAAGGTTTGACAACATCCGGTTTAGCCACATGCGTCGCCCCGGTCTGCGAACCCATAATGAAAACTTGATGCGGATGGATGTGCGATGTTGGTGGCACATCATCCGTCTCCAGTTCATTCAACTTCCCGATATAATCAAGTATTCGGGCAAGCTGCTCCGTGAAATGCTCTGTCTCTTCCTCGTTAAATTCAAGGCGAGCCAAGTTCGCGACATGGCGTACGCCTTCGGTAGTAATCGTTGCCATTTTTCCTATTTCAATCTCCTTATGAATCAGACACTGTTCGCAGGGACGTAACTGACGCAGCGAGTTGCTTCGTCCCAGAACGATTAAAACGAACGGTGACATAAACATCCCGCCCTGCTCCACTGATTTTCGTTACCTTACCCCTCCCGAACTGCGGATGATGAACAATCTGGTTAACGTAGTAATCATCTGCATCCTCAGGTGTTTCTTCATACAAGCCTACCGATTCTTGAAATGGAGATCGGTACCGATCAACATGCTTGATGAGATGTTCTGGAATTTCAGCGATAAACCGGGATTGCACGCGATATTCTGTCTCCCGAAACGTTCTCCGGGATCTGGCGTGTAAGAGATACAGCTGCTCCATCGCTCGTGTGATGCCGACGTAACAGAGTCGCCGTTCTTCCTCTAATTCGGATTCTGTACTGATGGAACGTTGATGTGGTAGATAGCCTTCCTCCATACCGACGATAAAAACGAATGGGAATTCCAAGCCCTTAGCACTGTGTAGGGTCATCAACGTCACCATATCTGTGTTGTCGGTCTCCATCGCATCTACATCGGCGATGAGCGCCACGTTCTCCAAATAATCCGAAAGGCTTGGCTCTGGTTCGTTATCCTCATATTCAATAACGGCGTTAATCAATTCTTCAATATTTTCGACACGATTCTGCGCCTCAATATTATTTTTACTCTGTGCCTCTAAATTTTTGAGATAACCGGTTACCTTTAAAACATAATCCAGGGCATCGGTAGGTAGCACCGATGCATCAAATTCATCAAAAATTTTGGTGAAACGTTTCACTTTTGCCTGAAGACCGCGGTTAATCGTGGTGATTTCATCAACGCGTTGGGCAGCCTCAAAGAGCGTAATATCTTCTGCGGCGGCAAAACCAATAAGCCGCTCAAGCGTTGTCGCACCGATGCCGCGACTCGGCACATTGATGATACGCCGGAGACTCATAGAATCGTTGGGATTACACATCACACGGAGATAGGCAAGAAGATCCTTGATTTCCATCCGATCATAAAAACCGACACCCCCAACAATCTGATACGGGATGTTTGCCGCTCGGAACGCCTCCTCAAAAATACGGGATTGCGCGTTGGTCCGATAAAAGACAGCAAAGTCTTTGTAATCTACGCCTTCGGTATTCCAATCTGAAATTTGCGTCCCGACGTAACCTGCCTCGTCATTTTCGTCCATCGCCTCATAGCAGGTAACCTGTTCGCCATCTTCCTGCTCCGTCCAGAGTTTTTTCGGTTTTCGTGCTTTATTGTTTTGTACAACATTCCACGCCGCGTCCAATATGTTTTGCGTGGAACGATAATTCTGCTCCAAGCGGAGGACACGGGTGTTCGGATAATCCTGTTCAAAATCAAGGATATTCCTGATGTCCGCACCGCGAAAGGCGTAAATAGATTGGTCATCGTCCCCAACGACACAGATATTCTGTTTCGCGCCAGTTAGCAAACGCACCAGTTCGTATTGACAGCGATTGGTATCCTGATACTCATCAACGAGGATATATTCAAATTTGTTCTGATAAGATTCACAGACTTCGGGATTTTCATTCAAGAGTTTCACTGTAAAAAGCAGCAGATCATCGAAATCAAGGGAGTTGTTCAGACGCAAGGCATCTTGATAAAGCGGGTAGACTTCCGCAACGATTCTCTCAAAATAGCCATCAGCGATTTCCGCGTACTTTCGCGGCGAAATGGATTCATTCTTGGCACGACTAATGAGACTCAGGACAGCGCGCGGGTTGTACTGCTTATCACTATAGTTGAGCTGCCGGAGCACATCTTTGACCAATGTCGCTTGTTCACTTGTGTCAAATATAGTAAAATCACGGGTGTAGGCGCGTTTTTTGGATTGAGAAACACCTTTAGACGCTGCACGCTCCCCTAATTTCTCAATATCGCGACGAAGGATGCGCGCACAAGTCGAATGGAAGGTTGCCACCCATAGTTCTCGACTGACACCACCCTCCACGAGTGCATCCAACCGATCTTTCATCTCATTTGCAGCCTTATTCGTAAAAGTGACAGCAAGAATGCGGAAGGGAGAGACATTGTGATGTTTAATCAGGTAGGCGATACGGTGTGTGATGACGCGCGTTTTGCCACTGCCTGCCCCAGATAAAATCAGAAGCGGTCCATCAGTGTGCTGGACGGCTTCGCGCTGAACATCATTTAAAGATCTTAACAGATTATCGGTCAAAGCTTGCCCCTTGTCTCATAGTTTTTAAAGAGGCACCCGCCAGTGTGCTATAACAGATTTACAAACAGCCGGTACAGTGCCTTAATTCCATGTCATTTAAAGTATATACGATTTGGAATTAATTTGGCAAGAGGAAATTTCAAAGGTCTCCTGTTTCCAGTTATGCAGGGTGGTTTGCAAGTAACGCCTTAACTCGTGTGCTTTATACGAGATTTTAAAATGACTAGATATTGATGCGGACCTATTTATTCTTTTACTTAATCCTGAACAACAGAAACCATCGATTTCAACTTCTGGGCTACGAACGTATAGAGGCTCATCCCTGACTTTTCAGCTTCGTATGTCAGGGCATGATAAAGTTGTGCATCAATGGCAACTTTGAACGGTGTCCTACCCTCTCCCTGAGCAGGTGCTTTCGGAATGGGTTCACGATGTTTCTGATAACTCTCTTTAACCCCTTCCCAAGCGATTGCAAGTTCTCTTAATGCCCCTTCCGGTGTATCTGAAACGCTGATACATTGGGCATCTCAACAAAATGTGCCAAGTAATCACCGTCCTCGTCAAGAAACACGTTCACATTAAATCCATCAAACACATTTTTACTCATTTTGCATCACCTGATCATAAATCAGATAAGATATTCCTTCAAAAATTGCCCTGTGAAGGAGGCTTCAACTTTGGCAACCTCTTCAGGCGTACCGTGCGCTAAAATCTCTCCACCCTTATGTCCACCCTCTGGACCGAGATCAATAACGTAATCAGCAGTTTTGATAACATCAAGGTGATGCTCAATCACGAGGACAGTATGTCCATTATCGACAAGGCGGTTGAGACTGTCCAAAAGTTTCTGCACATCCGCGAGGTGAAGTCCTGTCGTCGGTTCATCTAAAATATACAGGTTACGCTTCCCGCGTTTGAGTTTACCGAGTTCGCTTGCCAACTTTATCCGTTGTGCCTCACCACCGGAGAGAATCGTCGCAGGATGCCCAACTTGGAGATACCCCATACCGAGCTGATGCAGAACATTCAACTTATGATGAATCAACCGTTGGTCGGCGAAGAAGTCAACGCCTTCCTCAATCGACATATTAAGAATCTCGGAGATATTTCTTCCGTTGTAGGTGACATCAAGCGTATCCTCATTATAGCGTGCGCCCTTACAGGTCGGACAGACGACTTCAACATCCGGCATAAAATGAAGCTGCGTGGTGATCGTGCCTTCACCGTGGCACTCTTCACACCTTCCACCTTTGACGTTGAAACTGAACCGAGAAGCGGTATAACCCCTCGCAAGCGCGAGTGGTGTGCTGGCGAAAAGCTTGCGAATATTATCGTAAAACTTGATGTAGGTCGCAGGATTTGAACGCGGTGAACGTCCTATGGGCGACTGATCAATGTTGATAACATCGCTGACATGCTCATGCCCTTCCAGTTCGTCATGTGCCCCATAGAGTGTTCGGCTGTCGTGATAGAGAGCGTAAAGCCGTTTGTAGAGAATTTCGTTGACGAGCGTACTCTTACCAGAACCAGATGCACCGGTAACGCAGATAAATACGCCGAGTGGGATATCAACGTCAATGCTTCTTAGATTATTTTCTTTTGCACCCGTAATGCTCAGGAACGTCCCATTCAAGTCGCGACGCTGTTTTGGTAACGGAATCTCCCGTCTTCCACTCATGTAAAGTCCTGTCAAAGATTCGGGACAATCAAGAACCGTCTCAAGTTCACCTTGGACGACGATATGTCCACCGTGAATACCCGGTCCAGGGCCGAGTTCGATAACATGGTCCGCAGAGCGAATTGTGCTTTCATCGTGCTCAACAACAATAACGGTATTGCCGATGTCACGCAACTTTCGCAAGGTCTCTATCATCTTGACGTTATCCTTCGGATGCAAGCCGATACTCGGTTCATCAAGCACATAAAGCATCCCCATTAACCCTGAGCCAATCTGCGTGGATAGCCGAATACGCTGCGATTCGCCACCGGAGAGCGTCGCGGAACGACGATTGAGATTCAGATAATCCAGTCCGATACCAAGAAGGAGTTCAATTCGGGTAGTAAGTTCTTTGATGACGCGGTTCCCTGCCTCTCGTTGCTTTTCTGGAATATCTTTAATACCTAATAAAAAATCCCGCAACTCTTCAAAATGTAATTCGCCAACCTCGTGAATCGTTTGCCCGTCAATCGTAACGAGAAGCCGCTGTCGTTTCAGCTTGGCACCGTTGCAATCCGGACACGTGCGCTCTACCATTACCTTTCGGAGATATTCCTCCATTCCGGAATGCGCCTCACCCTGCTTTCGATAACGACGATAGTGCCTGTCAATGCGGGTGATGATCCCGTCAAAACGGATGTTCCGACCAAGATGGCGTTTCTCAATCGGTTGTGCCCCTTCCGGCTGTTTAATCGGAAATTCTTCGCCGTGTGTCCCGTGATAGAGGATATCAATAACTTCTTCTGGAAGGTCAGCAAAAGGCGTGTTCAGATCAAACCCATAGTGCGCAGCGAGACTGTACATCGTCCTACCATCCCATCTATCGGGGTCGTAGTTAAACGCTTGATGGACAAACGCGCCTTCAGCGATACTCCGCGTCTTGTCAGGCACAAGTAGGTTCGGATGCACCTGCAAGTAGGTACCGAGTCCAGAGCAGGTCACACACGCACCAGTCGGTTCATTAAAGGTAAAGTGATGCGGCCCCAAATCAGCCATGAGAACCCCGTGTTTGGGACATCCAAAGCCTTCTAATGGTTCCATTGCGTTAGTTTCGGCATCTTCTGGGAACTCCGCATCAAAACGCATGAAACCTTCGCCTACAAGCATCGCATGCTCAAGAGAGGCAAGCACTTGTCTGTCAATTTCTTTTTTGATAAAAAATTTGTCAACGATAACCTGAAGGTCATATTCCTGATCCGGGTCAAGTTCAATTTCCTCGCTGATGTCGTGTTCAATACCGTCAATCCTAACGTGCCGACACCCCTTCGTACGGATGTCATCAAAAAGGTAGTCATAATCCTCGCCGTAAATTTTGAAGACAGGTGCGTGAATTTCGACCTCGGTGCCCTCCGGCAGTGAGAGCAACCGTTCTAAAATCTGATGATGCGAACGGATAGGGATTTCACCCTCACAGTAAGGACAGTGTGCAACACCGATAGTTGCGAAAAGCATACGCAGGTAGTCCTGCAAATCGGTCATCGTGCCGACAGTGGAACGCGGGTTCATCGTAATCGTTTTCTGCTCAATAGAAACAACAGGGGACAAGCCATCAATGAAATCAACATCAGGTTTTTTAAGTTGCGTGATAAACCTTTTGGCGTAGGTAGACATCGATTCCAAGAATCGGCGTTGTCCTTCAGCATAGACAGTGTCAAACGCCAACGACGATTTCCCAGAACCACTGATACCGGTAACGACAACGAGTTGGTCTCGTGGAATCTCAAGTTCAATGTTTTGTAGATTATTTTCTCGCGCGCCTTTAACGGCGACAGACTGTCTCATAAAAGCCTCCCACAATGAAGTTTAAGAATTTGATGGAATAATATGGATTGATAGGCAACATGTATTTCAAATGCGGCCTTCGTTCTTCCAATCCATCACCTCACGAACTGTCCCAATAGGGGATTTCGTACGCAGTGCAATTAATTGACCGTAGGCATCATTAGCCTTAATTTGCGCAACATCACGAGGTGGGACCATTACCGCCACCACTTTACCGTTATTGATTATTGAAAAACTTTCTCCCTTCTCAACACGCACAAGAAGTTTTGTCAAATGCATCCTTGCTTCATGAACACCTATCTTAGTCATTCGGGTACTCCTTTCCAAAAGACTTTGGAAACCCCACTTTATAGGAAGGGGTTATTTACATCGTAATAATATGCGGGTTCCTCTACAGAAACCTTGCTATCCTTCGTCAGACGAATAGGTGCAGAAAACTGTTCAATAACCCCCTTCTGCGCAAGCCATTCACATGCTAAGTCGAAGTCGAGTCGACGCTTACCGAAATGTGTATGGATATCGGTTATTGTTCGTTCCTCGCCTGACTCCTCTAAAAAGTCAAGGAGCGGCTTGAACAGTGTCTGCAGATTATCTTCTAAATACTTATCAACCTGCTCAAGCGCATCACGAAGCATCGCCTCATCCTTCGGTTTGTCTATCAGATCTGTGAAGACAGCTTTGAAAAAGGATGGGTTGTGTTTAAGTGCTTGATAAATAACCTTTCGCTTCGGCGTTTCACCGTGCATGAGGACTTCAATACGCGCTAATTCTCTGACAAGATACGTCAGATAGAGAAATGTGTAATCAATGTCTTGTTTGATGTGGAACCATTTTTCGGCTTTTACGATTATGGCTGTCGCGATGGCTGCGGTGTTGAAAAGTTGAGAGTGTTTATCCCGTTCACCCACATGTAGATCAACGCTATCTCCCACACGGAAATTAGCTTCGCCATCTACAGAAAAAAGGCTGTCTTTTGAGAACAGAACGCGACTTTCCGCGAGGATTGAATGGATTGCGCTGCCCTGCGGTGCCCTATCTAACAACTTTCTATAATCACTACGGGTATGGAGTGCAACCCGGATCGGTATACCCTCTTCAATTAACTGATACCGCTGCCGCTTGAATTTTGTGCCATCTCGGAGAATCAGTGTAATCTCAGGAGCCGTCTTTTCCCAGATATTATTTTCAGCGAGATCGCTGTTGAGGATCGCAGTGAGAATGTATCGGTCATCCCTGAGCGTTTCTGTTAAACTGTCGACTGCACTATGAATCTGCGCGTGGATATCGTCTTTCAAGCGTACCTGTTCTTGCTTGGATTTGGTGCCATCGTAATAGTAAGCCGGTTCCTCCAAAGAGACTTGGCTTTTTGCCGTGAGTTTCATCGGCAGTGCGACCTGCCTGATAACACCTTTCCACGCCAACCATTGGCACACCAGATCCAGTGATTCATCATCAAATTCGGAGTCACCATCACGCTTGCCATGTGCACTGCGTCCCAAGTCGGCGTTCAATTCAGTATTCGCGCGTGGTGCTTTCTGCGCAATAAGGTAATCAAGAATTGGTTGGAAGATAAATTGTCGCTCATCAAGGTAGGCGTTAATGGCATCCAATGTATCCTGAATGACCACCTCATTCTTTTCACAGCTCATCAGATCCGTATAGACACGGTCAAAGAAATCGGGATTGTAACGGAGTGCGGGTTGAATTACCTCTCGCACTGGAACTTCATCGTTCAAAAGCACCTCTATCCTTGCTAATCCCTGCACCACTTCCAGAATCGAGAGAAAAGAGATCAGGCAATCTTTATTGACGTAAAATTGCTTCTCAGCATAGATGAGGCTTGGTAACGTACTGGCAACCACATCGAGAAGCAGGAACTGTTTATCGCGTTCGCCGATGTTGTTGCGATTCGCATTCTTATCATACCACTCCTGAATGGAGGCATCGCGTGAAAAGAGAAGGGTACTATGCGAGAAATAGGAGTGCATGAAGGAACCCTGCTGCGCGCCCTCTATTGCCCGCTTAAAAGAATTACGCGGCGTTACATTGGCGTGGATATTTACGCCGTTTTCGACGAGCGAGAAAAAAGACTGTGTCGGACGAACTGCATCTTTGCCAATGAATTCCATATCCAAATCCGATTTTTCCCATACCTGTGCATAAGAGAAACTGCCCGCGACAATGGCAGCAAGGATATAAGGATCCTTCTGAACCTTTTCGACGAGTGCATCCACGGCTTCGTGGTACTGCTGCTCAATAGCGTCTTGAGATTGCATAATGATTTCCTTATGGGCATGCCTATATACGGCAATTAAGGGTGAAAGCGTCTACAGAAACTTTCGGTCGGTTTTCGTTCAACCTCTATCATCTGAAATATCAAGTGGGAGTTTTAACTGCTGGCGAACGGCTTGACGCACCTCAGCACAGATATGCATCGCATGCGACGCGTTGTCTATCGTCGCTGAATCCCCGGGATAGCGAATCGCCACTGCATGTTTGGCAAGCGTCGAAAAGTCAGACTCCCAAGTGTGCCATATAGGAAAAGTTGGAACAATTAGCTGCAGCAATTCTTTTAGATCGTGAGTCCTTGGAACGGGGATATCCGCCTCTTGCAGCCATGCCTTGAGATACTTTTCGATACACTGTTGGGCATGAAAGCAGATACTGTTATACATCGGCTTCTGTTCTCGCTGAATCAACAGAACTATAGCATAATCTTCTTCCGCCTTTTCTATCCATTCCAGAGTCAACGAATTCATAGTGCCTCTCTCTTTTTTCGCTGGTGCCATGAAAAAATTAGCGGACTCATAAAGGATCTCACCTTTTTCAGTAATCTCACGGAGAAACCAGTCGTTATGCGAGAGGCGATACGCAATATCTTCAGGTGAACGGACTAATAAATCTACGTTGAAGTGGGGACGAATACGCTGCGAGATTTCTATCGCTTGTTTGCTGGTTTCCGATTTTGTTACGGGCATTACTACCAACAAATCGACATCCGAGCTTTCTGTCGGGGTGCCATAGGCGTAGGAACCAAACAGGATCACCTGCAAGGGGGCGAATTCGCGCACGATATCATCACATGTCGCTTGAATAGCTTGTCGGGTAACCATGCTTACTCCCATAGACAGTGATTTCAACGTTCAAATGTTTTAGAACTTGTTAGGTGGCAACACATATTAATTATACTATAAATCTGTTAAGAATGCAAGTAAATTTCATCAAATAATTCTGTAGAATTTCCACCCATCGCCATGGTAGGATTTACCAATTTTTTCGCTGTAAATCAGAAAAACTTGACATAAACAAGGACATAGGATAGTATCTGTCGTTACAGAAAATACGTTGACATTCCAAAGAGGGTTTCGATCCTCGCTCCGCCAGCAAGGTTTCTAACCCCGCCTATGTATCATTGTAGGTTTTTACGATAAGGCATTCACCTATCTTTTTATTTAGGAGAGAGAAAGATGTTAGCTGTTAAAGAACTTGGCCACGTTGGACTCTACTGCACGGATGTACAAAAATCCCAAGATTTCTATACACGCATTCTCGGTCTCACTGTCACCGATGCCCATCCAGAGGGGCATATTATTTTCCTGAGTGCGCAGCCGGAATCCGAACACCACGAACTGGCATTGTGTCCCGGCAGGGATGCTCCACCGGGTGCAAAGGTTGTGCAACAGGTCTCTTTTATCGTCAACGATCTCGCGGATTTAAAACAATTCCACGCGCGCCTCAAGGAAGAAGGCGTACGGATTCGGAGTGTGGTGAACCACGGTATCTCTCTGGCGATCTACTTCTACGATCCAGATGAGAATGTCGTTGAGGTTTACGCCAAGACCCCGTACAAGATTCCGCAACCATTTTCAGAGGATGTAGACCTGGATCTGGACGATGAGGCGTTGATGAAAATCGCTGAAACCGGTCCGTCCACAGCCGACTGAAAACGCCTACCCTATCCCAGAGCCACTTCCTCTCCCTTGTAGGAGCGACCTTATGAAAAGAGGATGGAAGTACAGGAAGATTGGAGGCGTTTTCGCTGTGTCCACTATCTTCCAACCTTCCATGCTTCCAACTCAATTACTGAAAGTTGAATGTCTCTGAAAAACAAGTGTGTCTTCCTTGCAACAATTTTCTACGCGTGTTAATATATACATCAAAGTACTACCTCAAAAATGGAGGGATCTACAATGAGACCGACAAAGTATTGGTGGTTTGTAATCGTGGCGATGCTAATAAGCATACCCTTTGTCTTTGCAGTTCACGATGAAGATAAGGGACCCGATAAATTCGGGCGCTACGAATTCAAAGAGCAGGACATCAAAGCAGCAACGGATGAATGTGATGCTGGAGGCAAACCGGGGCCTGAATTTGTGCCAACAGTTCGGGATGATGAACCCAACTTGGCACTCCTCAAAGATGCGAAACCGGAAGCTTCCTCGCAGCTGGAGGGTTGGTGTCCGCGTAGGCACTGTATTGAATATCTCAACGACGGTTTTTACAACAACTGCCGAAGCTGGATTATTGGTACAATACCCGGCTGGGCGCAAATTGACATGGGTGATGTCGCCAATGTAAACCGTATTTATTTCGCGAGCGATCATTCACAAGGTTTTCTCGACCGGACAACCGCTGATTTCGATATCCTCGTCGCCACGACTAAAGCGGATGCAAACTCCGATGCGAACACATGGACAAAGGTCTATACGCACAAGGGTGATCCAGTTAGTGAAACCACCGAATTTACCTTTAAGGATGTAGAAGCACGGTGGTTGCGACTCCATATTCGCACGAATGGTGGCGCGCGGGTCGATGAAATCGAAATCTACGGCGGCAGAGACCCGATGGATGTCGAACCGCAAGAGAAGTTTACGACGACATGGGCAAGGATAAAAACAGAGTAATATTGCTATTTGTAGGCGAAGTTTAAAACCTCGCCTACAACAAACAAGGTAGACCTTGATAAGGAAAAAGATGCAATATGTAGGCATGAAAACCGCCATACGGCAGATAATTCCTACTGTTATACTGACTTTGTGTGCCAGCATCGGTTATGCGGATATTTTATTTCAAGATGACTTTGAGCGGAAGAACGCACGTCTTCGGCGCGTCATTGATGAAAGCAAATGGATGGTTATACCGAGTTGGAAACTCAGTGACAACGAGGATAACCACGACGTTTTAGGCAGAAAGGTACTTGATATCTGGGGGCATGGTGCTGGATTAAGTGTCGCTGAGTTCCCAGAAGAATTTGATTTCTACGCTGATTTCAAGACGATGGAAGGAACCGTTTCCGGGAGTGTAGCACGCTTTGTCTTTCACGCACAAGAAGGCGAATTGAACCCAATCCGCCTTATTCAGGCAAATGGCATTTATAACTATTACTCGGCATCAATCGCGACGGAAGGTGCCAAATATTCACCCCAACATGTCCGTTGGGGGCGCCACTTCGCGCGTGAAAGAGTTTGGTTAGTTTGGAAGGTTCCGTTTGCAGACAAACAAATTCGGAAACGAGACGTTTGGTACCGAGTGAAGTTCGAGGTCCGGGCGAATCATCAATTTTATGCCTACTTGGGTGAAGTCGGTGCTGATCCTAACGAACTCATCTTCGTGGGAGCATGGACCGATCATGAAAAGAAGTTCGCCCGCGGAAAGATCGGCTTCTCACTGGGAGGAAATATTAAATGGGGCTGGGGCGAACGCGCCCAATTCGATAATATACTGGTGACGACCCCGGAATTTCTCTCTGTTGCTCCAAGAGGGAAATTACCTCTGACATGGGGTGAACTAAAGCAGGAATGATGATCTCCAACGGATTTCCCTTACTATCCGTCCTAATCAAAGGATTAGACATACAATATGCCATTTTTCTGATCCTTGTGCTGTGTGTTAGCACAGGTTCTGCCGAGATTTTATTTTACGACGACTTTGAACGTCAAGAAATTGATCTCGCTAACTGGACACCGCGCGTGAGTTGGAGCACGAAAGATAACGATACCCGACATGATGTGCTCGGCAGAAAAGTACTTGACATTTGGGGCGGTGGCGCGGGATTAAATCTTACCAATTTCCCAGAAGAATTTGATTACTACGCCGATTTCAATGCTAAAAATGGCGGTTCATTGGGATTCGTTTTCCACGCGAAGAACGACACGCACTTCTATATGCACGAGATCTCAACTGCTGGCTCCAAGTACGCACCACAACACATCGGATGGCATATAAACCTTGAGAACAACTGGTCAGTAGAAATAACACCGTTCGCAGACGAAAGAAAACGTAGGCAGAACGTCTGGTACCGCGTTAAGTTTGAGGTGCGCAAGAACTACAAATTTAAGGCATACCTCGGTAAAGTTGGTGCAAAATGGAATAGTCTCGTTTTTGTGGGTGAATGGAGCGATAATGAGAAAAGATATGAAAAGGGTAAGATCGGTTTCTACACGCGAGGCGGTAATCGGGGTGCTGCCGCCCACCACGCGCAATTCGATAACATTTTCGTTACCACCCCGGAATTTAACATCTTCTCTGTTGAACCGAAAGACAAACTCGCCGTAATGTGGGGAGACCTCAAAATACAATGAACTCTCAAAAACCTTTGGCAATAGGCATCATCGGTTCTGGCAATATGGGCAGAAATCATCAGGGAGCGATAACTAACTACGGCGCGAGCGTCGTTGCCGTCCATGACGTACAACTTGAGGCAGCACGCGAGCTCGCAACGCATACGGATGGAGCACTTGCCACTACCGATTTAGATGCTTTTTTCGATGTAGACATGGACGGCGTAGTTATCACAACACCACCCCCTGTCCGCCTTGTGCCCATCCAGATGGCATGCGATCGTGGCATCTCTGTCATGGTCGAGAAACCCCCTGCTCTAAATATGGTTGAAGGCAGAAAATGCCTTGCCGCCATTGAGAAAGCAGATATCATCGCTGCTGTCGGATTTCAACTCCGCTATCATCCGCTCTATGAACAGTTAAAGGCATTAATCGCTTCGGAGACGGTGCACCTCGTTCGGACGGTCTGCACCGTCAATTATTACCTCAGTTTCAGAATGTCGCCATGGTTCCTGCAGTATGAGATAAGCGGCGGTCCCTTGCCGGAACAAGCAGTGCATGTCTTGGATTGTGCTCGGTTTGTCATGGGGAACCCGAAACCGGTGCAGGCACACGCCTTAGCCATTAAAAATATGGCACTGGAACGGACCGAATTCGATGCTGAAAATGCCATCCAAATGACCTATCAATTGGACAACGGGGTTTTCGGAACACACATGAATCACTGCGGCACCGAAAATTTTAGTTTTGAAGTTGAAGTCGTCGGACCGCATTTGCGACTATACGCAAATATGACAGAAAATGCAATTCGCGGATACCTTAACGGCGAAACTATCAATGAATCAGCAGTCTCCGAAAACAGTTTAGGTTTAGACAAAACCGGCGCGTGGCTGCGCGCCATTGAAACAGGCGATAGGACACTCATCCGCTCACCTTTTGCTGATGGCGTACAGACGCTCGCTCTAATTGATGCCGCGGTCCAGAGCCGCGACACCGGTAGATTTATCCAAGTGGAGGACCTGTAAGGTAAATTAAAAAAACGCGAAGCTTGGAACGAAGTGGAAAGCGGATATACGGAAACGCACTTGAAGTCTCCAATCCACTTCACCAAACCACAAGGAAAATAAAAAAAATGATAGATTGGATTTACTTTCGGAACAGCTGAAACTCGTGCAAAAAAGTGCAAGAGTTTCTTGACACACACAACTTACAAGTAGAAAACCGGACGGACGCTCGAAAAGAGAAAATGGATGCCGCAGCCGTATGGGATTTAATGGGCAGCGCGAAGCAGATCATCGTCGCCAAAGGAAGACGAATAGAAAACTTCGTCCCAACTGAAGATACACGGGAATCAATTCTAAAAGTCGTGATGGGACGAAGTGGCAGCCTACGTGCACCGACAGTGCAAAGTGGAGACGTTTTCCTCGTCGGCTTCAACGAAACGCTCTATAGTACGGAAGCACCCTTCTCTTAAACCACCCAAGGACGAAAACCGATGTCTATTGAAAAGATTCTGATTACGGGTGCCAGCGGATATCTGGCACAATTTATCATCGACCAGCTGCACGGTGAATACCAACTCACACTCACCGATCTTGTTGAACCCGACCATGTGTTTGCAGATACGACTTTTATCAAGGCAGACGTGACAAACGCCTCCGAAATCGAAGCAGTGTGTGCAGGACAGGATGCCGTTGTGCATCTCGTTGCCTTAGTCCGGGGACGCTCCGATAAGCCCGCTTCGCTATTCGCAGATGTTATGGTGAAAGGCACATGGAACGTAGCAGAAGCGTGCGTGAAACAAGGCGTTCAGAAACTGGTGAATATCTCCAGTATTTCAGCGTGTCCACCTGCTCCGAGTGCAAAATTGCCGTACAAGGTGAGCGATGATTTTCAATTCGGCACCGGAGATATCTATTATGCACTGGCGAAATACCTCGGTGAGCAGATCGGTGCAGCGTATCATCAGGCACACGGGTTGGACGTGATTCACGTTCGCCCGGGAGTCATTGCCGGAGACGGACAGAACCCGGGTCCGTCAGCCCCTGACGTTGTAACGGATCCTTGGTTCGTTTACGTAGATCCGAGGGACGTTGCACAGTGTGTTGCCCGTGCGATTGAGACCCAGAAGGTAAGATACGGGTCATACAACGCCGTCGCCGGACGTGCAGATTCTCGTTTTTCGTGGAAAGAGGCAGCAGATGATTTAGGATACTCACCAGAGCATAACTGGCCAGAAATCCCCGACAGCGACGCGTAAAGCACTTCATGACATCCGAAAAAAATAAAACCCAGCCAAAAACTACGGAATTGCGTGCTGAAATCGCCGCGCTCGACGCTGAACTTACAGAGGATTTCAAAGCACAATTCTCGGTAGCCCCATTTCTATCCCGAAAAGTTGTCAGTTTTCAGGGAAATAAAGACAAACCCGCCTACAGTTGGTACAAATATAAGGAAGCCTTTTCAGCAAGCCTTGTTGAATATTTCCTCGGTAATTACGATGGACAAATATCCGGAAAAGTCCTTGATCCATTTGCTGGAATAGGAACAACCTTGTTCGCGGCGAGTTCCCAAGGAATCCCCGCTGACGGTATAGAATTATTACCCATCGGTCAGGAGATTATCCGTGCCCGTCTCCTTTCAGAAAAAGAACTGACATCAAATGACCTCGTCACGCTTGAACACTGGATAACCTCTCTCCCGTGGAAGGAGTGCTCAGAAAGGGTGCCCTTCAGTACCCTCCGGATTACAGAAAACGCCTATCCACCAGAAACAGTAGTGGCGATTGAACGGTACAGAGGTGCTCTTCAACAGGAAAACGAGAAAATTCAGGCAATCTTAAGGCTTGCCCTGCTGTGCATCTTAGAAAGCATCAGCTACACTCGAAAAGATGGACAATACCTACGCTGGGATGCGCGTTCCGGCAAGCAACGCCCTGGAACAAAGGCATTCAACAAAGGCGAAATTCTTGATTTTGACGCTGCCATAACTGCCAAACTCAAAGAAATCTTATCGGATGTCCGCAACGCTGAAGTCCCCGCAACACTTTTCCCTGTTAAGCACATCGCGAAAGATATTCGGTTATTCGGAGGTTCATGTCTTGCTGTGCTACCGACCCTTGAAACAGATGCCTACGGAGCAGTTATGACTTCACCGCCCTATTGCAACCGTTACGATTACACTCGGACTTATGCCCTTGAACTCGCCATGTTGGAACTGACCCAAGCAGAAGTTTCCAACTTGCGGCAGGAGATGTTGAGCTGCACCGTAGAAAACAGAGAAAAGGATTTGCTGAAAATTTGTCCGCAATGGGAGCCCTTTATAGAAGCAGCGAACCAGCAGAAATTGCTACGGACGATAAATACCTACCTCCAACACGAAAAAACCTCCGGTACATTAAACAACAGCGGCATTCCGAGAATGGTTCGTGGGTACTTTTCTGAGATGGCATGTGTCATCGGTGAGTGTGCTCGCGTCTTAAAACCAAATGCCCGGCTTTTCATGGTAAACGACAACGTCCGCTATGCAGGCGTGAGCATTTCAGTAGACATGATTTTATCCGACATCGCGCGATCTCTCGGTTTTGAAGTGGCGAAAATTCTTGTGATGCCGGGGAAAAAAGGAAATAGTAGTCAACAGATGGGAGCGTATGGACGCGTGCCGCTTCGGAAATGTGTGTATGTCTGGAGAAAAAAATAATGCTATACCTCCGACATCTATCCACAAGTACCGATCTCATAACTCCGCCCGAGGAAATTAGAGCAGGTTTTGTGGCATTGGCTTTGGAAAAAAGTCGTCAGGCAACCCCTTTTGTTGAACAAGCACGCGCATTGAAAGTTTCGGCAATGCGCGCCAAATCCCCTAACGATCTGCTCGAAATTGAAGGAATACGAACTGCATTACTAACAGCATCAGGATTTTCAGACAAAGCAGCTACATATACAGATGAGACCGGTAAAACAACGGCTATTCAAAACTTCATAGAGAAATTTTTGGAGCCTGCAGGCACGAATTTTGTTGAGGAATTGGTTTACCGATTTCTGTTAACACGAGGTGACTCGTTAGGCGGTTCTATGCGTAACATTGCCGGTAAATTAGCAGAAAGAAAAATTAACCGAGCAATCATTTCTGCCCTGACACTAACCGAGACGACTTATCAATGGCTTAACGCTGTGAGTAACACATGGATTGCAGGAAAAAGCGATGAAGCAGATATAGAATTAACTCTTAAAGCACTTAGCTGGAAAAAGCATAAAGAAACTCGAACGTTGATTTACAATCGAACCATTCCCATCGTGAGAAAAAACATAGACCTCTGTTTGCTCAACTGTACACCAGATGAGATAAATCCTGCGATCTATAAAATCCCTGAAAGGTTTATTGCTTTTGGAGAATTGAAAGGTGGAATTGATCCAGCAGGCGCAGATGAACATTGGAAAACTGCTCAAACTGCTTTAACGCGTATCAGAACTGCTTTTGCTAATGAAAACCTATCGCCAGATCTCTTTTTTATTGGTGCTGTTATTGCTGATAGTATGGCACAAGAAATCTGGAACCAGCTTGAGGAAGGAACTCTGAAAAACGTAGCGAACTTGACAAATCCAGATCAAGTCGCATCGTTAGCTAATTGGCTTGTTGATCTATAGTCATAGCAGTTACCTGACTTCTCGTCTGTTTATGGTAAAGAGACATTTTTCTGTTTGTGAACTTTCACCACTGAGTACCTCAAGAACGACCTCCGCTTTAAACTCGGGAATGAAGTTTCCTCGTTTGGCCATCGAATACTCCTTTCAGAGAGATAGATATTATACCACAATCTTGGTTTAGAAGGCGGCCCTAATTTCCGATGGCAGTACACAATATCATTTTTCAAAAATATAGAAAACAACGCAAAGCATTAGATTATCATAGAAAATTTTGTGTAGTTACTTGCCCCTAACATTTTTTTCGGTTTTACCATACATCAAGAATCAACAGACCGGATGTGCCGACTCTGCCATCGCCCTGATGACGGATCCGCGTCATATTCGTTTCTCTTGCCCCAGCACTCCGCGTATAGAGAAACACTAACCTCCAAACAAGTATCAGAACAGTTTTGAGATTTTACATATTATGGAAAGTTTTTATGTTATTCTTGGTAGGTTTGTGCTATCAATTGATGCATTTTTGGCGTTGCGTCATGCAAAACATATATATTCATCAATCAATTTTAGTCATTTTTGTTGCACATATTTTGAATAGGTGTTAAAATATATCTGACGTTAAAAAAATTCACGGTCTCGCGTGGGTTACGTCAGGGCAGCTTCCTAATTCATTAGGTGCGCCGCAGGTACTACCAATACCCGCGACGCTTCAGCACTGCCATAGAAGTTTTAAGGCGAGTATGACAGAGCTGGTTTTCATTGTATCACAACGGACGCTTTGCATGTGAAATTAATGGAAACCAGCACCCTATAGGGAAGGTGGTCTCCGAATACCTTTCTATTCCCTCGCGCCTATCAGCGCACTCCCCCTATAGTCCTGTCATTTTTTTAGACCCAGAGAAAAGGGTATTCCTTTATTCTCAGTTGCAGTCTACGAGAGGACTATGAACATTCGATTTGCCCCCAACACGCTCTATTACGGCGATTGCCTTGATATTATCGCGGACTTTGAGGACAAGTGTATCGACCTGATCTGCCTTGATCCCCCTTTCAACTCTAACGAGAAATACAATAAGGTTTTCAAGAACTCCGGACTCCTCATTGATCCACAAATCAAAGCATTTGATGATGTCTGGCTCTGGGACGATACGTCTGCGGAACGCGTCGCGCGTGTCAAAAACGCTGTTGCCAACCCCGCGTCCAAGGTGATTGCTGGGTTTGAAAGGTTCATCCCACAGAGCAAGATGCTGTCCTATACCTCCTACATGGCGGAACGCCTATTTATCATGCACCGCATCTTGAAGGATACAGGGAGCATTTATCTACACTGTGACCCCTACGCCAGCCACTACCTCAAACTCATAATGGATGCGATTTTCAGTGAGAAGAACTACCGGAATGAGATTGTGTGGTGCTATCGCGGTGGTGGGGTTCCAAATGATGCATTTGCGCGCAAACACGATATTCTATTATTTTATGCAAAAGGTAAGAATAACCTTTTCAACAAGCAATATGTCCCGTATTCAGAAGCGAGCAAAAATTTAGTTGAGAGTCGTGGCGGTGTGAGCATAGATGACAAACCCAGAGATTTAGAACGTGGTGCCTCTATGCCTGATTGGTGGGTGGATATTAACTCCCTTCAAACATGGTCGCCTGAACGCCTCAGCTATCCAACCCAAAAGCCGCTCGCACTCTATGAGCGCATCATCAAAACGAGTAGCAACCCCGGCGATCTTGTGTTAGACCCGTTCGCGGGCTGTGGCACGACCATAGAAGCTGCGAAGAAAAACGGACGGGATGTTATCGGTATAGACATCCTGCCCTTCGCACTCCGTTTGATAAACCGCTACCGTCTTGCACCAAACGGTATAACGCCGCTTCCAATCGAAGGTGTGCCTGTTGATATGGATACTGCTCATCAACTTGCCAAAACTGATCCGTTCAAGTTCCAGGACTGGACAATCTCACTCATAGACGGCTTGGCATCCAACCCACAGAAAGTCGGCGATGATGGTATTGACGGGTTCGGGGTGTTCCTTAACACACCTGATAACATGGATCGCAAAGCGATTATTGTTCAAGTCACTGGTGCCTCCGGCTCACAGAAGGCGAAGTTTGATAGGCTTCACGCGAATATCCGAAACGAGAACGCCGCGATGGGCATCCTAATCACACTTGATGCGCAAACTGCACAGCGCAATTGGAAACATACCTTAGACCCCATAAGGATGGGTGAAACCACTTATGCCCCTATACAGTGTTTCTCTATTGAGGAATACTACCTAAACAGCGAGCGATGGGATCGGATATTGACCCTCCCTTCGCTGGCAAATCCGTGGACAGGGAAGCAGATACAGCAGGAAATTTTATTTAAGGCGTAATGGAGGCAATGTAAATGCCGATTGGAAGTGAATCTGATAGAGACCTCATCAGACCGAAACATCAAATGGCAGTGCCGGGACTCGGCGTATTCATTGCGCCGAAAGCCGTCGCCCGTCTATTTCAACTTCATGACTACACCCGTTGTCCGAACTTCCGAAAAAAGCACACTCCAATGGGGCGAATCCTCTATCCACTCCTACGTCCAAATGTCTATTATTCCCCGCGGATGTTTCACCTACACCAAGCGAGAAGATTTAAGAACAAGAAGCGGAAGGAAGGCACAGTTATCGAGTATGAACTGCAACCCGCCACTTTCTATATCTCTTCTGGTATAGGCGATAAATGGTGGAGACAAGAGGCGAAAGACGCATATCAAATCGTTTCAGACGCACTCCCTGAATGGATAGGACTTGTCATTCACAGAGGACTCACACCGGAAAAAGCACCAGGGAACTATTGGAGTATCTCTGATACCCAGATGGGCGCGAGTCTTATAGGAGATGCCCTGCTACCTGTTTACGATAAAGATGCACTTATCAAAATAGCGATTGCATCTGTACGAAAATGGACACACGAGGAATATCAGCAGAAAGTCAAAGATTTCAGTGCCAGACTCAAAAATCTCAAATATATAGGTGAGAAACAACTCTCAAATGATGAGAAAAATAGTAGAATTGTTTTCTCCTTAAATTGAGATATACCCGTTCACGAAAGAGTGGTAATCAAAGCGTAGAGATGCAGGAAACATTTAAAAGATATTGAACGCCATAACGCCTTCAAAGAGCCTCGCTTGGCAGGTTAGGCAGGGACAATGAAAGAAGCCATAGTTGAACAAGCAGTCAAAACCTATTTCACTGATCAATTCCCGCAATTTTCAACAGCACAGCAGTGTGACATCCAGTTCGGCACGCGACACGGCATCGCGGATGTTGTTCTGCATCAGCCCATTAAAGATGAAAAAGGATACTTTGTCGCGATTGCGGAGTGCAAAAAATTACCCATCCCCATCCTACGAGCACAAGCGAGAGCACAATTGAAAAGTTATATGAGTGCTACGAATACACGGTATGGTGTTCTCGCTGTCGGCACGGATCCCCGGAATTGGGAGTTCTGCGAGAATAAGTATAACAATTGGTTCGCTGAGATCAATCGGGAAGATTTTGAACGGGGCATTGAGAACTGGGAACCTGTATCGGCAGCGGCTTTAGCCATAGATGGACGAGCAGAGCATAAAACTTCACACTGGTGGAAACGACTTGCCCTGTTTTTAGGCGTTCTGTTTATTGTGAGTATCTCATCACTTTTGTTGCTGTGGCCCGATCCGCCAGAGCCAATCGTTTATATCACGAAGACAGGAAGGAAATACCATACCTACAATTGCAATTTTTTGGAGCAATACGCTGATGGAAAGTTTGCGATTTATTTGGATGAAGCCGAAAAGAATTATGACCCTTGTGGAATTTGTTCCCCGCATAGAACAGAAAAGTCAAGGTAATTCCCTAAGCAACCCCAAAGGATCTCCACAGACATCCGTTTGTATAAGTCCTGTTAAGATTAGAGATAACCTGCCTCAGATAGTAAGATCGCGAGGTTCTTTTTTCTACCACAACTCCCTATCAGAACCGTTAAAGTTTTACCTCTGAAGTTCACTTCAAGCCGTCGTCGTCTCGGATTCGTCCAGTTAATACCCCGTCCATGGAACAGAACTGGAACGTAGACGGTTCCCCCACACGTCTTTCGATCCGGAGCAATGGTAGTGGCAAACTTCAAACTGTTTTCTAACTTTTCTCGGACATCCGATTCGTCGGCTTTACCACTTTTAAGTTCAATCGGAACCGCGATGAAGGTCTTTTTAGCATCATTGTCGTAAAATAGCATCCGGTCACACCTTTTCCGGTTGTCTCCGCGTGCATCAAACTCTTTTTCTACATCTATCACGACCTTCTGTCTGGGTATGCCGGTAAGGAATGCCTGACATCCTTTTTCTTTGCATTCGTTAGTGAGGCTGTTTGGAAATACCTGCTCTCGAATGTGAGTAAGTCCTTTATTCAGATTCAACTGCATCTTCCTCTTTCGTTTGCTCAATTCTATTTTTGAGTCCTGCCGAACGGTTATAGAGGTCCTCCGCTATATCCAAGTGATCCTCCGGCTCTATACCTTCAATAAGATCAAACGGGAGTTCTGTAACCGGCTTGTCCTTGTGAAACCACCACGCACCGACTTCTTCCGCTTTCAGGTAGTCTGCTGATTCATGTGTGGATTCCCCGAGTTTCTGCAATTCACCTTCGCGGATTAGGTTACCGATCTGCTGGAGGAGCCAGTTGCTATGTGTCGTAATCAGGACGCGAACACCGACTCGGACCAAGCGAGCAAGAATGTGAGCGATTTTGGTTTGTAAATCCGGGTGCAGGTGAGATTCAGGTTCTTCAATAATGAGCAGGTCACCCCGTTTAATGATACCCCGCAGAAAAAGAACTAAAGGGGCAAGCTCAGATACCATCGCTGAGGAGTGGCTCATCCGCAATCCCTCTTCCGACTGCTCTGGACGGTACAGAAATTCTGGATACGCTTCTGGCGTAGGGCGTTCAACCTCTATTCTGCCCTCCAGCAGCTCCGCCTCCAGCTGTTCAGCAACGCGAACTATTCTGCTCGAGAATCCCCTGCGTTCCCTGTAACTAACGATCTGCTCCAAAAAATCCGCTATCATTCCCGAAAATGCAGACACTTCAAGCCGATCTAAACCGATACGCGTCGCTCGCTTGATAAGGGCAGTTGCGATCACGCCGTGGCTTTGCATGATGCCGCTCCGAGCCGCAGGTAGGTAGTAGGAATCTACTTTTAGCCGCCGATCAGTGCCTAAAGCCCCAAATAGACGTTCAACATCGGATATTTCACGGAACTCCATCTTACGCCTTGCATCAAGAAGAATTATGTCTGGATTGATGTACCCACTTGTAATAGTACCGGATCCAGCGTCCCGTGCCTCAAAATCCCAACATGTTTGATCTCGGTCGCGAACCGACAGTGAAACTTTCATTTCGTTGCCTCGACTTCCAGTGAATCGAATTAACCTGGAAACAGATTCAAGGTCGAAACACCTTTTGAGCTGGTCTGTGAAATCTGTCTGATCTTTGAGTCTAGTCTCCAGCCAAGTATGTATCTGCTGAGGTAAATCGGAAAATGTGAACGGACGCTTAGGCGTGTTCAATTTTTCGAGTACCTCTAACATCTCTTTCTCTAACGTATCCCACTGACTTTGTGGATAACGGTCTCGCGAACGGTAAACAAGATTGAAGTAAGAAGTAATAGAGTCTGCCCAAGGAAATTGTGGGACCCCCTCAAAATGTTTTTGTAAGGCATAAATCAGCGCGGCGAGATACGTCTTGCCGGTGTTGCTCTCACCGACGAATACAGTCAGTGGACGCAGGTCTACCTCCGCCTTTTCTATTGGACCAAAGTTTTTTACGTTAATGTAAGCGTCCATTGTTTTTCTCCAATTGGTGATGACTTTGAATCAATTATAGGCACACCTACAATCAATTTCAAGGAAAAGCCAGCGTTCATTTTCTCCGTTTATTTTCTTTCTTGACCGTCTATCATCCCCTGTCCCTCTTTAATGCGGAGAATTTGATCCGACTTCAGATTAGAAAACCGTTCTATAAGCCCATTTTGCCAGTGAATTTCAAGAGTGTCAACCGCTGCATTCTTCCCAAGTCCAAAGTGAACACGAAGGTCGCTTTGCGAAAGATAACTCGCACCGCTACGTACCTCTTTGGAAAGAGACAAATCACCCGCCTTCACAACTACCTTCGTGCCGATACCGGATGCGTTGCTTCGAGTGCCAATAGGTTGGATTGTCAACCAGTGATTGCCATTACCGCCCTCATTTCGGAGAAGCGTTGCGGGTTGATTGGAGTTATTGAGGAAAATATCAATATCCCCATCATTGTCGTAATCCCCAAACGCTGCACCTCGACTAACCTTCTTCGGAAGTCGTGTCAGCCCTACCGCAGTAGACGCATCGGTAAAGTAATATGTCCCATCTTGTCTACGCACGTTGCGAAACACCAAATCCGCCTGTGCATAGGTACTCTCCGAAAAAAGCGAGATGTTCTCCTGAAGATGCCCATTCGCAACAAAGAGGTCAAGGAGACCATCGTTATTGTAATCAAAGAATTCGACTGCCCACTTAAAATACGGAAGTGTTACTGCCCCAATCCCTGAAACGAAAGAAACATCGGTAAAAAATGCCGCATTGTCGCTTTGATAGAGCAGCGCGGGCAACGAAGAAGCATTACTGACAACAAGATCAAGGAAACCATCGTTATTGTAATCACCGAATGCGTTTCCCATCCCACTTCCCGGAAAACCGTTCTCATCATAGCCTGTCCCGTTGAAATCCGCGGTCTCTGTAAAGGTGCCATCCCCGTTGTTATGGTAAAAGAGGTCTGCCTCCATATCGTTGGCGATGTGTAGGTCCGGTGTCCCATCGTTGTTATAGTCTCCGACTGCGACAGCAAGACCGAGAGCACGATGCGAAATCCCCGCAGCCTCTGTAACATCCGTGAAAGTGCCATCTCCATTATTACGGTAGAGGATGTCAGGTTCACTTACAAAATGGCTGCCAGCAATCTGATCCGTCGGGCTGCAATATGTTCTGATGCCCTTGGTCTCCCACCACTGGTTCTCTGCAATGGAAAATTTCATATAGTTGACAACGTAGAGGTCAACATCGCCATCTAAATCGTAATCGAGGAAAGCACAACTCGTTCCCCAACGTTCATCACCGACACCTGCCTTTTGCGTCACATCAGTAAAAGTGCCATCCCCATCGTTAGAATAGAGTCGGTTAGTTCCATAGTTAGTTACGTAAATTTCGGGGTACCCATCATTGTTGACATCGGCAGATGCACACCCAACCCCATAACCGATATCACCAACCCCCGCACTATCCGTAATGTCGCTAAAAGTGCCGTTGCCGTTGTTCCGATAGAGTCTGTTTCGTGGGAGATGGATTTGGACGTTTTTTTCGCTAACTGGCGGCGGGATATGTGTAGCGTTCACTATGTAAAGGTCGAGGTGTCCATCAACATCAAAGTCAAAAAAGAGGGCACCAGAACCGAGCGTTTCAATGAGAAATTTTTCACCGGTTCTGCCATCAACATGCTGAAAAGTGATGCCTGCATCGGCAGTAGCGTCAACGAATTGAACTTCAGCAAAAGCGAACGTAGGCAAGGTGAAGAAGAGGGCAATCCAGAAAAAGCATCTCATTTTTTCTGAGAATACCTTTCCTGTTTTTCACGCGCGTGTTGTGCTTCATTTTCCAACCCAAGAGCAGTACAAATTTTAGAGAGCGTATCCCAATAATTCGCCTCAGTAGGAGCAAGACGGACAGCAGTTTGAGCATGGGAGAGTGCTTTATCCAAGTCTACCTTTAATTCCACATAGCAGACAGCAATATTATTATGGGCAATCGCGAGGTCCACATTAATAGCGAGTGCTTTTTGATAAGCCTTAGTGGCAAGGAGGAGTTCTCCCTGCTTATGGTAAGCATGCCCTAAGTTATAATGTGCGGTCGCCAAATCAGGGGTAAGAGAGATGGCACGTTTGTAACTATCAATTGCATCCTCAAAGCGATGGCGGGCAAGGTAAACAATCCCCAAATTGTTATAACCTCTTGCATCATCGGGGTGTCTCTTTACCCACATCTCGGCTTCCTTAAGGAGTGGATCTGTCTGGCGGAGGACTTTGAAGAACGCCATCGCTGGGGCGGCTTTCTCCTTTTCACCGCGTTTGACATAAATTTGAGCGAGTTGGTAATGTGCTTCTGTGTTATCCACCTGAATTTCGATCACCTTTTCAATAGTAACGACTGCGTCATCCAAGCGTCCCTGTCTCGTATAGACCTTACCCAATCCGAGGATTGCACCAGTATTTTTTGGATTGAGATGTCTGGCTTGCTTATAGGCATGCACAGCTTGTTCTAAATCGTCCTGTTTCAAGTAAACTTCACCGAGTCCGGTATAAGCATCTCCCCACTCTGCATCAATAGCAATAGCCCGTTTAAACGCCCCAGCGGCACGTGGGAACGCACCTTTTTTGAGATAAACCAAGCCGATGTTATAGTGCAGTTCAGCCGTCATAGGAGACAACACAAGTGCTTTCTGATAAACATCAAGCGCAGCATCATATTCCTTCAGTTCGGAATATGCGATCCCAAGTTTGTTATAGATGATAGGGGAATTTGGATCAAGCGCAACGGCTTTCTTATATTCGGAGATAGCGCGCTCAAACTCTCCAATAGCGTGATAGGCAGTGGCATCCCTATAATGCTTTCCGGCAGGTGAAGAATTGGAGACAACGATGCTTACAGAAATGCTAAAAAGGATGAGGACGGTAAGATATTTTAGCATACGCCTTGCCTCTGGTGTAAGGTAAGGGCGGTATTCGTGCCGCCCTTATCAAGCGTATCTCTAATCGCGATCGGATTTAATACTACCCCAGGTTGTCGCGAGTTTCTCTGCGGGTTCCACCGGTAGGAAATCGCCAGTCATAATTTCTTCGATTTCTGCCGCCGTGAGAATTCGGTTGAAGACAAATACCTCGTCAATGATACCCGTGAAAAACTCTTCACCGGGGTGGCGTGCCCCAACCATCATGGAGCCATCAATCTCAGCAACGGCTGGGGGTTTAGCACCACCACCAGCCTTTTTCCCATCGTTGTAGATAACAACTTCGGATTTGGTGTCGTGGGTCACTGCGAGGTGTACCCAATCATCGGGTTGAACGTCATCGCTAACCGCTTTTTGTGCCCAACCGGGAGCACTCGACCAGAAATAGGTTTTCTTGTCGCTATTTCTAAAAATTGATGCCCATTTCAAGGTACCGGCAGTCACCATGTAGTTCCACTCTCGAATTTGATCATCGTCACGTTTAACCCAGAAAGCGATAGAGAACTGTTCTCTTAACTGCAAAGTGTCGTTGATAGGCACCTTTACATGCTGTCCCTTCGTTCCATCGAACTCTAATGCTTTGCCGAATTGCCCGTCCACCGATTTTGGATCCTTGATAAGTTCGCCATCATGACCATGCTCGGAACCATCTTCGGCATCACCTTCATCAAAAGAGAGATATAAAACAAGAGATTTGTCATCTAATCCTGCATATACAGGGGCTGTAAGGGTGAACACTACGAATATCGCGACAAGCACCCCTATAAATTTTCCGAATTGGTACACAGTGAATTCCTCCTTTAATCATACAAAACGCTGTATGACTTGTCGAAACGATAAATCGGATATTAAGGGAAACCTAATTTAAATTTAGACGACCGTGTAAGTTTATTCGGTGGATGCTAAGCAGCAAAAACCCTAACAGGCACCACATTTCTTACAAACGGTCGTATCACATTCACTGGTCGTAAAACCTTTTTCGTGCTTGTGGAACTCAAGTTGTAGAAATTGGGGTTTGACATTGAGATCAAGATGGTCCCACGGGTTGACTTCATGAAGTGGGCGTTGGCGTGTCGCGTAGAAGTGTGGAGCTAATTCATGCTTACGGAAGGCTTGATTCCACGGTACACCGTGCGCAAGTTCAAGGATGACTTTTCCAAGCCGTCGATCACCACGCGCGAAGACTGCCTCTTGGTGCGCAAGTCTGGCACTTGCTGAGCCAATCTTTATGCCACCGAGCTGGTTAATCTCGCGTTTCAGAAAATCGAGTTTTCGAGAGATGGTTTTCGGGGGTTCCATCGCTACCCACTGGAAAGGGGTATGTGGTTTAGGCACCATCGGTGAGATGGTGAAACTGATACGGGCTATCCTCCCAGTTCGCTTTGCATGTGGAAGAAGAATAGTACGCATCTCTTTTGCCATATCGACAATAGCCTCTACATCTTCGGGGGTCTCATGCGGAACACCGATAAGAAAATATAGACGAAGGTTGAGAATGTCCCGTTTCAACGCTTCCTCGAAAACGTGATAGAGACGTTCGCGCGGGATGGCTTTATTGACGACCTTTTGGAGTTCTTCAGTCGCAACTTCTGGAGCTATGGTAATCGTCCCTTGTTCGCTGTCTGCAAGCGCATCGAGTAAAGGCGCACGGACAGTTTCAGCACGGAGCGAGGCACAAGAGATTCGGAACCCACGTTCAACGAGACCTGTGGCGATCTCATCAATATGCGGATGGTCAGAGATAGAAGCACCTACGAGTCCGATTCTGTCTGTAATGCCGCGTGCGCGTTCCGCAAGTGCAAGTGTGCTCTCTACAGAGCGATGCCTCGGCCACCGACGTGCATAATCAGCAACACAAAAACGGCACTGCCTACCGCATCCTCGTACAATTTCAATCAGATGTGCGTTTGAAAATTCAGTATTTGGCGTGTGGATGTGCGTGCAGGTCTCAACATCATCAAGTCTCGGAACAGCACCAGCACGAATCTGAGGCGGCATACCGGGCTTTGGAGAAACAGCATCAATAGTTCCATCATCGCGATAGGTTACATCGTAAAAACGGGGCACATAAAGCCCTGGAACAGTCGCGAGTGTTTCAAGCAATTCACGCTTCGGCGCGCCAGATCGCTTCCACTCGTCAAAGTGCGCCATGAGTTGATGGATGACAAGCTCGGCTTCTCCGACGACAAAAACATCAACGAAGTCAGCAATCGGTTCTGGATTGTAAGAAATATTAATGCCACCTGCAATGACAAGTGGATCCCATTCTGTACGTGCTTCAGCAAGCGGCGGGATGTTCGCTAACTCTAACGTGCGAGGAATGTTTACATAATCCGACTCAAAGGAAACTGAAAATCCGATGATGTCAAATTGGTTCAACGCGGTCTGGGTCTCAAACGAGAAAAGTGCCTTTTTCTGGGCAGCAAGTTTCCGAAGATAGTCAAGCTCAGGCACAAAAACGCGCTCGCAACCAGTGTCCTCCCGACTGTTGAGAGTCGCGTACATTACCTGAACACCAAGACTTGACATACCCAGGGCGTACGTGCTCGGATAAACAAGCGCAAATGTGTTAGGTTTTCTGAAATTATTATGTGCGCCGTGTTCTTCACTATGCAGATGTTGGTAGTGCTGACGTAAGTCCAATGTTTGCCTCAAAGATAAAAAAGCGCGCTTAGAAACCGCACTTAAAAAATAAAATAAGCGAAAAGCGAAAATACCATGCACGCCACATTGTCCTATCAAAACACAATGCAGCGTCAGTCCGTTTAGGAATCCGAATCAAACGATAGGAGCTAATATAGAGATAATTCCTATTTGTCGTCTCTACCCCTTTTTTGAACACGCAGAAACGCTGGAATCTCCCAATCTGTTTCACGCTGCGGCGTACCTTGGTCCTTTCCGCGGGTAGGTTTACGTTGTCTGCCTTGGGGTTCCTGCTCCTGTTCCGCGGGTGGTGTCGTATCTTCCCCGCGCCTACGCCTTGGAACTGTGGATCTACCAGATGACGGTCCACCAACACCGGGCAATGACCTGCCAGTACCCGGAACACGCCGCTTAGATGCAGCCGCTGGCTGTCTCTGATATGTATCCTCGTCATCATATCGCGCAGCACTTCTGTCAGTGCCTCTAGATACCTCTTCCTCATTAGAATCAAAACCTGTCGCGATGACAGTTACAAGAACTTCATCTCCGTGCTCCATTTCATCCCTATAAACAAGACCGAAGATAATTTGGGCATCAGGTGCAGTATCCTGAATAACCCCCATCGCTTCATCGAGCTCGTGCATCATGAAATCAGGCGGAGCAGTGATGTTGACAATCATACCGACAGCTCCAGCGATGTCGGTCTGTTCAAGGAGCGGTGAACTGATCGCCTGTTCTGCAGCAATTGGTGCGCGATTATCGCCTGTAGCACTCCCCATGCCCATCAACGCGCTGCCCGCATCGTGCATAATAGATTCAACATCGGCAAAGTCAACGTTAATTTCGCCCGATTCCGTCACAATGTCGGATATGCTCTGAACCCCATGCAGAAGAATCTCATCGCCCTTACGAAATGCCTCTCGGATCGGAAGCTTCCTGTCCATAGTATCGATGAGACGCTGGTTTGGTACAACAATTACGGAATCTGCAGCTGCGCGGAGCTCTTCCAGTCCTGCTTCGGCGGCTGCGGCGCGACGTTGTCCCTCAAAGTTAAAAGGACGTGTTACGACACCGATGGTGAGTGCGTTGCGTTCTTTCGCTAACGCAGCAATGAGCGGTGCTGCACCTGTACCGGTTCCACCCCCCATACCAGCAGTAATGAAAACCATGTTTGCGTTTTCTACAATAGTTTCGAGTTGTTCTCTGTCTTCATCAGCAGCTTTTCTGCCAATCTCGGGATCTGCCCCGGAACCTAAGCCCTCGGTAGTGTTATAGCCGATCTGGATTTGGGCAGCCCCAAGGCAAGTCATAAGGGCTTGCTGGTCAGTGTTGACAGCATAAAATTCTATGCCCGTGAGTCCTGCTTCAATCATACGTTTCACAGCGTTTCCACCCGCTCCACCAACCCCAATGACTTTAATTTTCGCACGTACACTTTCAAATTCTTCCTGTTCAAATTGTATCATATCGGATTTCAGTTACTATAACAAAGACACAGCAACCTAATTCCTCCTATCGTTGTAGCCTCAATCTCCAGACCGAGGTCCTTTAATAACTTTCATCGGATTCGCTTTTTCACATTAAATTATACGCTATTAGAGAAGTTATGTCAAATGTTCCCGCAAGTTTAGAGTAAATAGGGTTTGTCTTATTAAGAACATATCTAATACCCGAACCACTCTTTGATACGCTGCAAGAACGACCCGAAGGCGTTGCCTCCATGGCGAGCGTTATGTTCACGCTCCTGCTGCCGCAAAGTTTCACCATAAAGAGCAAGCCCTATCCCCCCAGTGTACATCGGATGGTTGACTCGGTCAGTTAAGCCTTGTAATCCGCGCGGGTAACCGATCTGGACGCGCAATTGGAGCATAGCCTCAGCGAGTTCTTGCAAACCGTCCATAAGGGCAGTACCACCAGTCAGGACAAGTCCACCCGGGAGTTGAATGTCCCCCAATTCATCACCAATCACTTCTAAGATTTCTGCCATACGGTACTCAATAATTTGGGCAAGTTCAATTCGGTCAATGAAACGTGGGGGCGTTGAATCACTCGTAACTGGAATAGCTCTTGTTTCATCGGGATCCACTAATTCTGTCCAAGCACAACCACGGTTAAGTTTCAGTTCCTCCGCTTCCGGAAGAGTGACCTTTAAGTACTGAGCAATATCGTTAGTAATGTGCTGCCCCCCGACAGGAATCACTGCTGTATGTTGGATAGAGTCTTCTTTATAAACGATAATTTCAGTCGTTCCATCACCAATGTCGACAAGGGAAATGCCAACTTCACGTTCATCTCTTGAGATAGTTGCTTGTGTTGCAGCAAGAGGTGCGGCTACAAGCGTCTCCACTATCGGCACCCCTGCCTTTTCGATACTATTGAGCAGATTTTGAATAGCCGTTGTGCCACCTGTAATAATATAGGCGTAAGCCTCAAGACGCGCACCGGACATGCCAACAGGTTCCCTAATACGATTTTGCGCATCAACGACAAAATTTTGTTCGATCACATGTAGAATTTCTCGGTCAGCCGGAATAGATATTGCTTTCGCCGCTAACATCGCTCGGTCAACATCATCCTGCGAAATCTCAGTATTTGCCACCGAGACAACACCGTGCGACGTTTGACCAATAACATGTTCACCAGAAACGCCGACACAGACAGCGTCTATTTTTACACCTGCCATCAACTCAGCACTCGAAATGGCTTTGCGAATCGCTTCAGCTGTCTGATTGATGTCAACGACAACACCGCGGCGAAGCCCTTCGGAAGTAGCATGTCCAACGCCGATAATCCCTATTTTTTGGGCGTTCCCGTGCAGAGTATTCCCAACAACTACTGAAATTTTGCTTGAACCGATATCAAGTCCCGCTATAATATTTTGTTTTGGCATTTAGATATTTTCACCTCCTCCGCCTTTAGTATCAAGGACATTAGGCAGGAGCAGAGACGTCGTTCCACAGTACCCATCGGTACTTACGAGATAGAACTAATCGTCTTCAGTATAACCCCCTAAGTAGAGCGCATCTTGGAACCTTGCATCAAGATACGGTGTTGCATTTGGAGCATCACTAATAAGCCCAAGGACCCGAATTCTATGCTGTTTTAGAAGCAGAACCGTATGATGAAGCCCAGATTCAATCGTATCTGCAGCAAGCCATACCGGCACAGGTAACCCATCAATTCGCAGCTCAATTTTCTGGGAATCACTGGCATCAATAGTCTCCATCTGCGCCGCAAGATTCGGTTCCTGAAGCAGGGCAATTTTTAGAACCGTTAATCCCAATGTAACCTCCGGCATCTGGACAGCAGTGCCAACTTTAGGGAGTTGATCGCCTTCCGCCAGAAGTATTACCTTTCCTTCAAGTTCCCCAGATTTCTGTAAACCTGCTTTTCCAACTTCTATATTTTTTAACACATGTCCATCGATATCTACCAGAAAAAACGAACTATCAGCAGACGCAGAAGTTTGCGTGGCATCATCAAACCGCAGAAGGGCAAAGGGCTCACGCTCGGTAACAGTTATGGTGAGGATCCGCTTTATCACATGTTTGACAACATGCACATCTTTAATATAACTCAAATTCTCCTGAAGATAGACGGCTGTTTGCTCTTCAGAATCTGTAACGATATTTTCTAACTTTTCGCCCAGCACATCATAGATTTGTACATCAGTATAGTGTATATTTCCATAAAGTTCAAGAGAAACGTATTCAGCACTAAAAAAACCGAGTGCTATCTTTCCGATAAATGATAAAGTGATCAGAAACGCGAGGACGAATATCACACGCCGCCACATATATATCTTTGCGTTAGGATGTTTACCAAGTCGCCGCGCAGGCATGGAACTTTGTCGTGTATATCCACCACGCTTTTTACCGAAGAACGCTGACTTTTTTCTCGTTTCTTTTGTAATAGCAAGTTGTCTATTTGAAGTTAATTGAATTTGCATCTGATTAGTTTCACTTGTCAAGTGCGTAATTCCGGTAAACCTCGCCGCGAAAAAACGCGTCCACGGCAAAAGAAGTATGTTTTGATTAATTCGCCGCCTGAAGCCTATTTATAAACTTGTGTCCTACTTTACTTATATCGCCTGCTCCAAGTGTGATGACGATATCTTTGGGCTGCGTGATCTCCATCAGAACATCCGTAATTTCATCTGTGTCCGGTACATAGTGAACATTACGATGCCCATGCGCCTGTATCGCTTCCGCCAGTTTTTCAGCCGTGACGTTTTTAATAGGCACCTCTCCAGCACTATAGATTGAGGTGACAATAAGCACATCCGCCTGATAAAAAGAACGAGAGAATTCGTCCGCTAAATCCCTGACCCGCTGGTACCGATGCGGTTGGAAAACAGCGACAATGCGGCGTTTGTAACCATCGCGCGCACCACTCAACGCTGCCTTCAACTTCGCTGGATTATGAGCGTAATCGTCAACAACAATAATGTCATTAACCTCACCGAGCACTTCAAAACGGCGATGTACACCGCGAAACGACTCCAGACGCTTCCGAATTTGATCAAACGGAATATCAAGTTCAAGTCCAACGGCTATCGCTGCTAAAGAGTTAGAGATATTATGACGACCCGGCATTTTAAGATGAATTTCACCGTACAGGTGCCCATTTTTGCGGACTCGATACCGGGATGTCGGACCTTCCACCGTAATTCCTTCAGCAACCAGATCTGCGCCTGTCTCAAGTCCATAGGTAACATAACGCTTGTTAACCCGTGGGATGAATCTTTGAACATTCTCTGAATCTAAGCAGAGGACAGCTGCGCCATAGAACGGAACCTTATTGATGAATTTAAGAAAAGTTTCACCAATCTCGTCAACACTACTATAATAATCCAGATGGTCGGCATCAACGGACGTTACAACAGCAACGGTCGGATAGAACATCTCAATAGAGCCGTACGCCTCGTCTGCTTCGACGACCATAACATCGCCTTCACCACTTCGGGCGTGACTGCCATCCACGAGTTTTCCACCGACAACAACCGTCGGATCGAGATCAGCAAGAACTGTCGCCGTCATAGCGGTTGTGGTTGTTTTTCCATGCGTTCCACTAACGGCAACACTGTAGCGCATTCGGGTGATCTCATTTAACATCTCCGCGCCCCTAACAATCGGAATTTTCTCTGCCTCTGCGGCAAGGAGTTCAGGATTGTCAGGAGGAATAGCAGGCGACATAACAACAACGTCGGCACCACACATTTGCGAGGCAGCATGCCCATAATAGATAGTTGCCCCGCGACTGCGCAAGTGTTCTGTCGTATACGATTTTTGGATATCTGATCCTGTCACACGAAATCCAAGATCCAGCAGAATCTCAGTGATGCCACTTAAGCCTGCACCGCCAACACCTATGATATGGATATGTCTTGTTTTTCCAAACATCTTGTTTTTTCTTTCCAGTTTAAGGATTGCAAACGACACCCTGAAACACTACTAACTAAGCGTAAGAAAGAATCGACTTGGCGATATCATCACTCGCGTGTGGTTTGCCAAGAGCCCGACTTGCGGTTACCATCCGCTGACGCGTGTTTCCATCTAACGCCATGTTCGTAAGATTTTCAACCAATGTCTCAACTGTGAAGGCACCCTGTTCAAGCACAACAGCAGCGCCTTGTTGAGCTACAGTCCGAGCGTTTAACACCTGATCATTTCCTGTTTGTGACGGTAAAGGGATGAAAATTGCCGGAATACCGCATGCAGTAACCTCGGCAACAGTCATTCCTCCAGCCCTGCACACCATAACGTCCGTGATGCTATAAATTTCCTCAACAGTATCAAAAAAGGGGCGCACGCAATATAGAAATTCCTCATGCGATGCCAGTTCCCGGTCATACGCAGCTTGAACGCTCTCAACCTCAGCTGCACCAGTTTGATGAACTATCTGGATATTATCAGCAAATCCGATTAAGTGTGGCAACGCAGCTACAATCGCTTCATTAATGGCATGAGCTCCTTGACTACCACCCATGACAAAAATTGTTTTCCGATCTGGGCACAACCCGAATCTTTTATAAGTTTCGTCGCGCCTCGGGAATGTAGTGATTGACGGACGAATCGGGTTTCCTGTGACCGCCACATGCATAGTAGATCGAAACGAACCGTTCTCGCGAACTGATTCCATCGCGAGATAGGCAGCGTCTGCCCATCGCGCCAAGATACCGTTCGTCAAGCCAACAGAAGCGTTCTGTTCCTGGATAGCAATCGGAATTTTGCATAAAAGACCAGCGAAAAGCACCGGACCTGAAACATAGCCCCCCGTTCCTATAACAACATCTGGCTGTAGTTCCTTCATATATCGCAACGATTGGATAATGCCACGAAAAACCTTCCAAATAACCGGAAACCACTGTAAAGTGAAGCGGCGCGGAAACCCCGCAACCGAAATAGGTAAGAACCGAAACCCATGTTGCGGAATGAGGGTTGATTCCAACTTACCTTCCCCACCGATGAACACAATATCTACCGTAGTATCCAAGCGATGCAGTGCCTGCGCAATCCCAATCGCAGGATAGATATGTCCACCTGTACCACCGCCAGCAATAACAACTTTCTTGTGTGTTCGGCACTCTTGCAGCGACGGTAAATTGGGATTGTCAGTCTTTGATAAATCTGTATTGCAACGCTCAGAAGTCATCATAATTTAAGCCTATTAATTCAGTCCGTGTTCTTAACACTACCCCGTGATATATTCAAAAGGATGCCAACGCTCACAAGACTGAGAACAATTGAAGAACCACCATAACTGATAAAAGGTAATGTAATCCCTTTCGTTGGTAACAAACCCGTTACAACACCAATGTTAATAAACGCTTGTAAACCGATCATAATTGTGATTCCGGTGGCGAGCAAAGACCCAAACAAACTACTCGCATATCTGGCGATGTGAAGCCCGCGCCATATAAATAACATAAAAATAAACGTCACAGCCACAGTACCGATAAATCCAAATTCCTCTCCCAAAACAGCGAAAATAAAATCCGTGTGCGGATAAGGGAGACGAGATATTTTCTGCAGACTACTATCGATGCCGACACCAAGGAGTCCACCACCTTCAAGTGCGTCCAAAGAGCGCGTTAATTGATAGTTGGTGCCATCCGGAGACTGCAACATCGCAAAATAATCCTTGACCCGTTTCAACTTATACGGATCCCGAATTATAAGTAAACTGAGCAGCCCACCACCTACACCACCAAGTGTCAGCACATGCCAGATACGCATACCCCCGATAAATAACAAAATACAAACAGTTACCATCAATAAGAACGCCGAACCGAAATCCGGTTGAATGTACACGAGACCGAAAGCGGCCCCCACAATCAGCATATTTGGAACGATACCGTTAAAAAAACTCTTGACGCGCTCTGGATTGCGGCTTATAAAATTCGCCACATGCATAACCAACGCTATCTTCGCAAATTCAACAGGTTGAAAATTAACAGACAAATTCCCGATCCGGATCCAGCGTCTAAATCTACTACCTTCCGCACCCTGAACGCTTGAACCTAAGCCCGGCACGAAGACCAATAACAACAACACAAAGGCAAGTATCAAAAAAAGGTTTGCATACATCGCATAAAACCTATAGGGCAGGTAGGACGCTAAAAACATACCCACTAAACCGATTCCACATGCGATAATGTGTATCTGCAAATAACGGTAACTATAACCATCGTAGTGTCTTGAAGAAAGAAGATGGCTGGCACTGTATACCATCAAGATGCCTATCGCAATGAGACAGAGGGTAATCGCAATCAATCCTCTATCCATTCGCCCATTTTGTACAGGAGGCACCTCTATGACTTGCTCCTGCTGTTCTTCCGTAACAGAATAGGTGCGCGTGTTTGTCCATTTAAACCCAGATTTTGGGTTAGATTTGGAACCCCGATTGCTACGGGAAGAGTTTTTTAGGTAGTTGCGTACCATCGCGGTGTTTCTAATCCTTTTCCGTGCTGTCTAACGCCTAAAAATTCAGGTTTCTGAAAATTTCTAATCAAGCACTTGAAGCGCATCAACTGCCGCCTTAAAGTCAGCACCTCGCGCTTTATAATCGGTGTACATATCAAAACTCGCATTTGCAGGCGATAACAGAACAACATCGCCGGATACCGCATATTTGTAGGCGATCTGCACTGCCTCTGCCATTGTTCCGGCTTTCATTATATCGGTTGCACCAGCAAGCGTCTTTTCAATCTGTTGGGTGTGTTCACCGAGCATGACTGCACCTTTGACCCTTGTTTGAACAATTTCACACAGAGGCGTATAATCGTTGCCCTTGTCATACCCGCCCATTATCAACACAACCTCGGAATCCACTAACGATTCGAGTGCTGCTTTGACTGCTGCCACGTTTGTCGCCTTTGAATCGTTTATGAAACGGACCCCGTCTAAAGTCCGAACTAACTCAAAAGCGTGGGATAAGGCAGGATGCGATCGGTCGAAGCACTGAAGTGCCTTTTTAATTTTATCCCCTGCTACACCAAAAATCTGTCCCACAGCAATAGCGGCGAGAACATTTTGCACATTGTGTGCGCCGGGAAGCGGAATATCCGCAAGCTCACATATTTTCTCGCGTGTCCCATTCTGCTGAGCGAAAATCCCTGAACCATCTCTAAACGTTCCTGAAAACGACAAATTCTCAGGAACACCTTTGTCCGTAAAATAAACGGCTTGTGCTGCCGTTGATGCTGCAAAATCCTTGACAGACGCATCCGAATCATTGAGAACTATCCAGTCCGCAGCCGTCTGATTATCGGAGATCTTCTGTTTTGCCTCACGATAAGCCGACATCGTCCCATGTCTGTCCAAATGATCGCGGGATAAATTAAGCACGACACTAACCTTCGGATGGAAAGTAACGGTGCTTTCCAATTGGAAACTGCTCGCTTCAACCACAACAATATCCTGATCCGTCAGGTTTTGAACCTCCGCCGCCAACGCCACACCGATGTTACCCGCGACACAGACATTCGGAAATCTGCCATCCGCTTTTAGTATAGCAGCCGTAAGCAGGGTCGTCGTTGATTTACCTTTTGTGCCAGTAATAGAGACAATCGGTGCTGGACACAAACTCGCAGAAACTTCCAACTCCGCGAGAATCGGGAGGCCTCTGGTCCGCGCCTCACACAGAATAGGAATATCAAGAGGCACACCGGGAGAAACAACTATAAAATCCGTATCCGTAATACATTCCAAGGGATGCCCACCGAAATATGTTCGGTACGGATCACAAGTGCTCACAGACCCCCTGTTAGCCGTCGGTGTTTTGTCCAGTTCCGAGGACCCGTTAAGTGTAGCGATTTCTTTTGACAACGCTTCGCCGGAACGCGTGTCTGTAACAGAAACAACGGCACCATACAAACGTAGCAGTTTCGCAGCAGCGATCCCACTCCGATTCAAACCAAAGACCGTGACACGCTTCCCTTGTAATTGCACCCAATTTCTCCCAACACGCACGATCGGAAACCATAACTACCGAAGTTTCAATGTGCTCAAGGCTATTAAAACCAAAATAAGTCCCACAATCCAGAACCGAATGACAACTTTAGATTCCTTCCACCCTGAAAGTAAAAAATGGTAGTGGATAGGAGACATCTTGAACACACGTCTACCAAATGTACGGAACGACCAGACCTGGATGATTACAGATAACACCTCAGCAACGAAAATAGCACCAACTATTACCAATAAAAATTCCTGTTTTATAAGCAACGCCACCGTTCCGAGTGTCGCACCAAGTGCCAGCGAGCCCGTGTCCCCCATAATGACTTGTGCCGGATGACCGTTATACCATAAAAATCCTAAACCCGCTCCGACCAACGCCGCGCAGAAAAGGGTCGTGACTTCCCCACCCACTGGCAAATGAAAGATGTTCAGGTACGCCGCGATTTCATTGTGGCTTGTCATATACCCGACTATACCTAAAGTCCCCGCAACAAACAGCGTGCATCCTATCGCCAATCCATCCATCCCATCCGTGAGATTGACCGCATTAGAGGCACCAACTATAACTAAAGTTGCGAAAGGAATAAACAGGATACCCAAACTCGGCTGGACATCTTTGAAAAAAGGGAGGACCAGTGAGGTCCGTGTTGTTGGATCCCCAGCTTCCATAGGCCCCCACTGGTAAAGATACCAAGCAATCACCAATGCCCCTATTGTTTGGAGTCCAATCTTATGCCATCCGCGAAGACCTAAGGATTGTTGTTTTACCAGTTTGCTGTAATCATCCAGAAACCCAAGCCCACCAAACCATAGTGTCGTCAAAATCATCAAGTAGATATAAGGCTGGTCTAAACGCGACCAGAATACTACGGATATCAGAACAGACACAATAATGAGGACTCCCCCCATTGTTGGCACACCCGCTTTGTTCTGATTTTCGGTATCCTGCTGGGCTTTTGCGACCTCCTCTTGAATATGTTCTCCAATGCGCAGCTGTTTTAACTTCTCTATCATAAAAGGTCCCAAAACAAGGGAAATGAGGAGGGCAGTAGCTGTCGCATAAATTGCGCGAAAACTAATATAGCGAAAAATATTGAACGGTGAAAAGAACTCAATCAAATTCTCAAAAAAGAGATGATAAAACATTTCTTCTCTAGCTTTCGTGCAAATAGATTTGGTTGACTAACATCCGATTTAAGGACACTTCGTTGCATTCAACAGGCTTGGAGTGGAGACATTTTGGCACCTCATCCAGGAACACTTTGAACACTTTAATTTTAACCCGTGCTTCCAAGTTTTCCATCCCCCTTCAACTTGGCAAGACTTGCGCCCGCTTGGCTTAGGAGGTTCGTTGTATATGTATAGGTCAAGTCATTTTTCTGCCCATGCGCTGCAAATGCTAATTCGATAAGATCTGATACAAGTTGAGGAAACGCAATGCCCTGATGCGCCCATAAGTAGTAACTGTATGAACCGGGAATAGTGTTGATTTCATTCACGTAAACGTTTTCATCTGCATCCACGAGGAAATCAATACGAGCGACACCAGCGCAATCTAAAACCCGAAAAGTATGTGTTGCTAGACCTTGTATATGTAACGTCAATTTTTCCGAAATGGGTGCAGGAATTTTTCGATCTGCACCAGCCATCCCAGAAGATTCTCCATCTTGATGGATATATTTATCATCAAAACTAAGAAAATTCGCTTGCGCCACAGGTTGCTCACAGACAGAAGGGATCGGCTCATCTATCCCCATGACAGCACAGTTGATTTCAAGAGGATTTTCAACCGCTTTTTCAACGAGAACTCTACGCGAATAACTCCCTGCTACCTCGGCAGCACTACAGAGTTCAGACGGATTCTCAACACGACTGACTCCAATACTTGAGCCACTCATCGCCGGTTTCACAAACAACGGGTAAGAGAGCTCCGCTTCCACCGTTTCAAGGATCTCGTCACGCTGCACCTCCCAATCATGATGCGTCCAAGACAAATAGGGAAGTATTGGCAGCGCATTTTCGTTGAGAATCGCCTTCATCATGATCTTATCCATACCGACAGCAGAACCGCCGACTCGCGCACCTACGTAAGGCAGATTCATGAGTTCAAGCAAGCCTTGGAGCGTCCCATCTTCACCATGCATACCGTGTATCGCTGGAAAGACAACATCTACCGGAAGAAGTTCTCTTCTGTGAACTTTCTGACCAAGCCAATGTTTGGAGGTAATAACAAATTGTGGATTTGGATGAAATTCAATGGTGACTTTATCAAAATCGGATGGGTGCGGTAGCGTTCCATCGGTAAAGGTAGACAAATCACGAAGCGCATCACCTGTTAACCACGCGCCATCTTTCGTGATGTAAATAGGGAAGACTTGATAGTTTTCTTGTAAAGCAAGGTAAACCTGATGTGCAGTTACGATTGAGACTTCATGTTCAGGCGTGCATCCACCAAATATAAGGGCTGCATTGTGTTTTGACATTTTTTATTTTTCCCTCCGCGCCGACTGCCCGATAGGTTTATCAGGAAGACTGTAGTTATACGCTTGCGGGGTAAAGTTGGAAGCCGATATCATGAGGCAATTCTTTCCTCATTATAGTTGTCAGGGAGATCATTCTCAAAAAGGACAACATCACCGGCTTGCACCTGCGTTGTTAAATGTTGTTTAACCTCTTCTAAGTTAAGGGCAACAATAATTTGTTGGCTTGGGTATTGCGCAGCTTTTAATCCATCTAAAATCGGGGTAGTCCGCGTAGGACCGACCAAAATAACTAAATCGCAGACATTAGCGGCACGTTCACCGAGGCGTTTATTTTCTTCATATTCCCTCTCACCAAGTTCCACCATACCAGGTGTCACTAATACTTTTTTGCGACCTTGAATCTCAGTGAGAACCTCAAGTGCAGCTTCCGCACCGACAGGGTTCGAGTTGAAACTGTCATCAATGATAGTTACATCACCGCCATTAGAAGTCAATTGCAAGCGATGGGGAACAGGTTCAACATTAGCAATCGCGACTCGAATTTCCTCAAGCGTCATCTCACATTCTACCGCAACTGCCATTGCAGCAAGTATGTTGGATACGTTATGCCTCCCCAAAAGTTGCGTCCGAATCTCTGCTTCGGTAACCTCTCCAGAACCGATAGATACATGCACCGTGAAAGCGAGTCCCTCATCGGTATGTCGAATATTCGCGGCAGTTAACTCGGCACTGTCAGAAACTGAAGCCACAGAAAACGGTTCTGTCGCATAACGACGCACAGGATTACCGCTTTGCTCCCGTTGATTAGCGAGTTCTGCACAAATTTCGTTGTCGCAATTGAAGACTGCAAGTCCGCCCGATGGTAACGATTCAATCAACTCATACTTCGTTTTCGCTATATTCTCTATGCTCTTGAATCGCTCTAAGTGCTGCGGACCGACTGCTGTCAGGATGCCGATTTCCGGCGATGCTAAATTACACAATTCGCGGATGTCACCGCGTTTATAAGCACCCATCTCAACAATGAATATTTCGTGCTCAGGGGTCAGTTCACCACGAATGACCTTGCAAATACCCATCGGCGTGTTATAACTATCAGGGGTCATCAAGGTATTAAATTTCTGGGATAAAATCTGACGTAAAATATATTTCGTACTCGTTTTGCCATAACTCCCTGTAATACCTATGACTTTAGGTCGGAGGGTCTTGATCCGATTTCTCGCCGAAAGGAGATACGCCCCATTTATTGTTCGCTCTAAAGGATAAATGAGAAGGTTGGCAACGGTTAAATTAATAACAGCAATCTCGCTAAAGAGAAAAATAGCGATCCGCCATGGACTCCTCTGTGTTAACAACACAAGCACCGCAGCTGTACAAACGAGCAAACAGATAGAAAGTCCGAACACCCGTTTCGCACGTGCCGTGTAAACGAGCGGTTTTTTCGCCTCAACCTTTTTACGTCTCGTGCTCATATAGACTTGGAACCCACCGCAAGTTATGCACAGCACAGAAAAGAACCATGTGTTATGATACTGTGGATAGAAAGCGGTGAGAATCAAGAAACCGCCGATGACAAGAATTTCTTTAATCTCAAAACAGTTTCTCAGATGCTGCCCCATCCACTTCAGGTACCGACCAGTTTTGTAACCATCAAGTTGGAGTATATGAAGTCCCCCTGCTGTTCTGACGATGGCTCTCGCCAAACAGGTTAGCATCACGAAGTAGAAAAGCATAGTGTTCATTGTTCCCAAAACCATCTTTCTCTTTTCCTTCTATCAACATTATATTTATCACGAACTTTACGCGTTTGCGATCTTCAAGAAACTTGCGACAATTCGGCAAAACTGTGGAAACTTATCAAGGTACGAAAAGTGCCCCGCCTCTTTCAAAACAACCAGCCCTGCGTCAGGTATCTCCTTCTCCATAATTTTCCCAAATGATACAGGGGTATCTTTGTCGTCTTCACCCCAGATTAACAACGTTGAGGCAGTTATTCGAGGCAGGAGCGCGCGCAGATCCTGATTCACGACTTTGACGAGCGTGGCACGCATATCCCCAGCATTCTGATAGTCTTTGGAACCGACACGTGCAGACATCGCGTTTGCGATGAGAACACCATATTTCCCACACCGACGAATCAATTTACCGACTTTTGCAACACCTACACGGAGATAGTATTTTGCAGTTCGGCGCGGTTTGATCCCGGCACTGTCAACCAAAATAAGCTTATCAACTTTTTCGGGGTGTTCCGCTGAGATAATAATCGAAATTCTACCGCCAAAGGAGTGGCCGATGAGGTGGACCTTCGGGATGTCAAACTTCCCCAAAAACGCTGTAACAAACTGAGCGTAGTCAGATGTATCCCATGCGGTAGGTGGAAGCTGACTTTTGCCGAACCCCGGCAAATCAAGTGCGTAAACTTTGTGGGATTGTGCTAACCATTCAAAAACCGGTTGAAAACTCGCAGCCTCACCGCCCCAGCCATGTAACAGGAGTACTACGTCGCCTTCTCCAGCAACCTGATATGAAATGTTAAGATTGTTAATTTCCGTACTTGGCATCTATAAACATTTCGCGCTCATAGAACTATTAAAAGGACTCCAGAATCTCTGAAGCAACAACCCTATCGTCAAAGGGAAATCTTTCACCGTGAATCTCTTGATAATCTTCATGTCCTTTGCCTGCAATGACAACAACATCTCCAGATTTCGCTGTGGCGATCGCGTGATGGATTGCGTCCCGTCTCTCTGAAATACACACATATTGGGTGTCATGTGGTAAATTTGACACAATTTGCGCGATGATTTCATCTGGGTCTTCAGTGCGCGGATTATCGGACGTAATCACACTGTAATCTGCAATTTGGGCAGAAATATTTCCCATTTTCGGGCGTTTCCCATTGTCGCGGTCCCCTCCACACCCAAAAACACAGATCAGATCCCGCTTGGCGACGCGCTTCGCAGCAGTCAATACATTTTCTAAGCCGTCCGGTGTATGGGCATAGTCAACAATAACGGCAAAATCCTGTCCCCTGTCAATGAGTTCAAACCGTCCAGGAACTATAGTGGTAGCGAGACCTTCCTGAATTGCTGAGATAGGGCAATCGTAACGGAGTCCAACGGCAATAGCAGCAAGCGCATTGTAAAGGTTATAGTCTCCGAGCAATTGCAACTTAGCAGGAATCCGACCACACGGTGTCACTGCTGTAAAGGTCAATCGATTATGAGAATAACGAATATCTTCGGCATGTAGATCGGCGTTTTCGCCAAGTCCATACATCAAAAGTTGCGAGTCCAAGCAGACCTGGGCGATACGTTCCGCGACTGGCGAATCGCTGTTTAAAATTGCAAAACTCGCTTCACCAAGCTGTTCAAACAGCATTAACTTTGCTTTTAAGTATATCTCCATCGTCTGGTGATAATCAAGGTGATCTTGGGTGAAATTGGTAAACACAGCGGTATCAAAGGTAAGGCCCGCCAGCCGCTGCAGTGCCAGTCCCTGGGACGAGGTTTCCATTGTGACATATTTCACGCCATTCTCGCTAAACTGCTTGAAGAGAGCGTGAAGCGCAAAGGCATCAGGGGTCGTAAGGGAAGCTGGAAGTGTTTCTTCTTCGCCTTGATCGCTCGTGTATCGGTGTCCAACCGTCCCGACGAGTGCCGTTTTCCACCCACTTGCCTTGAGTATGGCGTGTATGAGATGTGCTGTAGAGGTTTTGCCGTTGGTGCCTGTAATACCGATGAGTTTAAGGTGTCGCGCAGGATTGTCGTGCCAATTGGCAGCAATCAAGGATATTGCACGTCGGCCATTAGGGACCTGTACGTAGGTAATCGATTTTATCGGCACCTCTAAAGCCGCCACCGGCTTTTCACCGATGATAGCTGCTGCTCCCCTTTGAAGAGCATCTAAAATGAAGCTATGACTGTCCACGCTGATGCCTTGATAACAGACAAAAACATTACCAGGCTTGACTTCCCGATTGTCACTGGCAACACCAGTGATATCAACACCCAGCGATCCAGTGCTTGCAGTAATGTTCAGCCCGTGGAGCAGCTCATGAAGCCTCACATCCCCTCTCCTTTCTCAGTAAAGCGTTGTGTCGGTGTCTGTTTCGTCACAATAGATGTATATTTAGGTGTTTTTTGAAGCTCTGGCCCAAAAAATTCTGTCTGTTTTAAGTATTGCATCGTTTGAGCAGCAACTTTCTGAAAAAGAGGTCCGGCGATTTGTCCACTAAAACGTGCCCCTTTCGGTTCATCAAGCATGACAATTATTGATACCATAGGATTCTCTGCTGGTAGGAATCCCATAAAGGACATAATCTCTTTTCCAAGATAGCCCTTACCATTTTTTTCAGCCTTTTGGGCGGTCCCCGTCTTTCCAGCGACGTTATATCCTTCAACGCGCGCACGTCGACCGCTACCGTCTTCAACGACACCAACAAGTATGTTCGTCATCTGTTTCGCGACTATCGGTCGAATCACCTGTCGAACTTCAATCGGATATTTCTTTTCAACGAGCTTCCCACTACTGTCCCGAATTTCTCGTGTAATATATGGACGGAGAAGCTTGCCACCATTCGCAATGACATTTAACGCATTGACCATCTGAAGAGGTGTTACCATCACACCTTGTCCAAAAGGCACGGCACCCAGAGAATTGATATCCCAATATTTTACCGCATAAAGACTTCCACTGTGCTCATAAGGCAGATCAATACCTGTCATTTTTCCAAAGCCGTAACTCTCAATATAAGTCCTGAAGTCTTCATGTCCCAACTGCTTCACAACCTTAATCATACCGATATTGCTAGATTTATGCAGGACCTGTTCCAGTGTAAGCCACCCTTTCCCTGAAACGTCGCTAATAACCCTACCGTTTGAGAGCCGGTAGCGCCCATTTTCACAAAAAACTGTTGACTCAGGGGTCATAACCCCTTCGTTCAGTACAGCCGAAGATGCAATAATTTTAAAAATTGAACCAGGCTCATACGCAAACCAAACACCGAAATTTCTTTTTGCTTCCTCGTTTCCGTGCGCGTAATTATTCAAATCGTATGTCGGATAACTCGCGAGTGCCAATATCTCCGCAGTTTTCGATGCTAAGACAATGACTGTGCCCCGTGGTGAGTTCCACTTTCGGCAAGCCGCCGCCAATTCCTTCTCGGCGGTATACTGAATGTATTCGTCAAGTGTCAGGACAACGCTATATCCATAATCATCGGTAGATTTCCCATCGGTTAGTAAATTTACCGGTTCGTTGCGTGCAGCTTCCGCCCGTCGCGAGGCTTGTCGCTCCCTCGCACTCAAAAGGTAATTGTTGTACTGATACTCAATTCCCTCACCCATATTCTGATCGTTGATATGTCCAATGACCTGGGAAGCAAGTTTCCCTTTCGGATAGGTACGTTTCTGTTCAACCTCGTGCTTTATACCTCGAATGTCTTTCTCAATTGCGCGAAGTTCATCAAGCCGTTCATAGCTCATATCCTTCTTAAGCCACACAAACCGCTTATCCTTACGACGAAGTTGGGTAAGCAACTCAGATTCGGGAACCTCCAAAACCGGCGCGAGTCTGCGTGCAGCCTCGCGCGGATCCACTTTCATATACGTTGGATCAGCATAGACAGAGAGACTATGGCGACTCAAAGCTAAAACGCTCCCGTGTCGATCTAAGATCTTGCCGCGTTTTATCGCAGCTGTGCGCGGCGAAAGCCAAGTGCGATCAGCCGTTTCCTCACGCGATACGTTGTCAGAGATCTGTACTTTGAACAGTTTACCAACCAACAATAAGAACCCGACCTGTAGAATAATAAGTACAAAAACAAGGCGGCGAATAGATAAGTGCGAATTGTTTTTCATGTTTTCCCATCAAATTAATAAAATAAATTCAAATACCTTCCAGAAAGGCGAAAAAGGCGGAGATACAAACACTGAAAATTATTTATCCCAGAGAACTTGCGAGGTTGCAGTCGGTTCAACCATTCCAAGTTCAGTGGCGATTTTCCGAATCCTTTGAACGCTGGTTAACGTCGATTCTTCCAATTCAAGCCGATGAATTTCATCCTGAACTTGGTGCTTCTGCCTTTCGTAGACAGGCTGTCGTTGTAAAGCAACTTTCTTAGCGTAAGATGAGAACCAGATACTGCCAGCAAAGGTACAGAAAGACAATACCAAAACAATATAGACTAATGGAAATTTCTTTTTCGGTTTGGCATCTTCTGTTTTTGTGATACGTGTTGAATAGTGATGTGGTGTCTGCATTTTATTGAACCGATATTAAGAGGACAGAATTTTTATGTTTCAGAACTTCAGTACCGTGTCACTTCACCACTTTTTCGCGTGCTTCCGCTCAAGCGAAGGCTCTCTTTCTTGTAACGCCAAATACCATATTTAAGGTACAATTTTTTTCATGCCGAGGATAGGAAATAAGGCACTTCACGCTATAATTTGCAAACCGCCCGCAATTTAGCACTTCGTGCCCGCGGGTTCTGTTGAATTTCAGCCACATCCGGTAGCATTGGACGCTTCGTGAGAACCTTCACTGATGGACTGTGTTCACAAATACAGACAGGTGTTTTGGGAGGACAAATACACGTCCTCGCCCATGTCTGAAAGCGACGTTTGACGATCCTATCCTCAAGAGAATGAAACGTGATCACACACAAACAACCCCCCGGTTTCAAGAGCGATACTGCGGCATCTAAACCTACCTCAAGGTTCTCCAACTCAGCGTTGACATGAATCCGCAGTGCCTGAAAAACACGAGTCGCCGGATGGATTTTGGATGCCTTTCGCGGGACCGCTTGCTTGACAATTTCTGCGAACTGTGTTGTCGTCGTTATCGGCCCCTGTTGCCTCGCTCGAACAACCCGATCAGCAATCCGTTTAGCAAATCGTTCTTCGCCATATCGCCTAAAAATATCAACGAGAACATTCATCGGACTATCGTTAACGACCTCCATCGCTGTCAGAGACGCTTTCGACTCACGACGCAACACCTCCCTCGGATTCATACGCATATCTAACGGACCGGTATGGCTAAAACTAAACCCTCGATGGGGTGTATCCAGTTGTAGAGACGACACCCCTAAGTCAAGCAGAATACCGTCTACAGCAGGCACCGAATGTCTCTCCAATAAGACATCCATCTCAGCAAAATTGCCACTAACAAGGGAGCAGCGCCCCCCAAAGGCGCGTAACCTATCTGCCGCTATAGCGAGAGCCTCAAGGTCTAAATCAATTCCGATCACACGCCCATCCGGTGCAGAGGTTTCAAGAATAGTAGCACTATGCCCACCCAAACCGACGGTACCATCTATATAAACACTACCCGGTTTTGGTTTGAGAAACTCAATCACTTTATCACATAAGACTGGTATATGTTGCGTCTTCATAGCCTTTTCGAGTCTATCCTTGATTGAACCTTAGCAAGAAACATGCCAATTTATTCTCGCTCGTCAGCGACGAGACATTAAGCATCTATCCGATTCCGATAGATAGCCGACACAAGCTCCATTGTCTTGACGGCATCTGCAAAACAGGTTAACGGCTGCCGATCCTGCTGGATACAATCAACGAAATGCCGACTCTCCCCATAAAACCCGTACGCCCTATGCGAGGCATCGGACTCCGCCGCTTCCTCAGGTGTAATCTCAGTTGTGCCTTCCGGCGTATAGAGCACGGCACGACCACCAGCATCGGGATTGATATAGGCGGAAATCTCACGCGCGTGCATCTCAAACGTATGGATACGTCCACCGACAGCCCAATTCGTGCAAAGATACCCAGAAGCACCGCTCGTAAATTTGACAAGGGCGTTAAAACTGTTTTCACGCTCGGAATAGAAACTATTGATGTCGCTTGCAACGGCTTTCACCTCGCCACCGCCAAGCCAACGGAGGGCATCTACAGCGTGAATTGCATCGCAGGTTAAAACGTCTATCACACCGTCGTAGTAGAGGGCGTTTGGCGTGTTCTTATGGAAGGTTGACATACATTGGATAATTGGTCCACGTTCCTCAACAATTGCCTTAACCTTTCGCAAGAGCGGAATAAACCGACGATTGAAACCCACCATTGTCTTACAATCGTTTTTCTCTGCAGCGAGTGCCATCTCCTTCGTCTGATGGAGCGTAACACCCGGCGGTTTCTCAATAAAAACATGATGCCCCTGCGAAAGGCAATGAACAGCAAGTGGAAACAGGTGTTGCGGCGGCATTAAAATATATACAGCATCCGGACTCGTCTTTTCGAGCATTTCTTTATAGTTGGTAAAAGTCCGTTCAATCTCAAACCGTTCCGCCGTTGCCTGCAGCTTTGATGGGACCAAATCACACAACCCAACAAGATTCACATCTTCACACTCTCGGAGCGATGGATAATGAACACCGTTTGCCATCCCACCCGCGCCAATTAGGGCAATATTGACTTTTTTCATCTGAGATCCTCCTAACCAATCTTTCCTTGCATATTATAGGAGAAGGTGTTAAAATTGCAATCAACTTCTGAACATTGGTGCTATTTGTCACAAATATTAACATTAAAATGAACACAGATCCTATCAAATTAGAACTTTACAAAAACATGCTGACCTCGGTTGCCGAGGAGATGGGCGTAACGCTACAACGCACAGCATACTCACCGAATATCAAAGAACGACTCGACTTTTCATGTGCCGTGTTCGATGGTACCGGCAAAATGGTCGCCCAAGCCGCACACATCCCCGTGCATCTCGGCTCTATGCCGCTCTCCGTCCTTGCAGCTATTGCGCATACCGAGATGGCACCCGGTGATATGATCGCGCTTAACGACCCCTATCGCGGCGGCACACATCTGCCCGACATCACGCTCGTCGCGCCTGTTTTCTCAAATGAAAACGAATTAGAAAATAAACCCATCTTTTTCGTCGCGAACCGGGCGCACCACGCAGACGTAGGCGGGATGTCACCCGGCTCAATGCCGATTGCAACGAGCGTAATTCAGGAAGGTATTCGGATTCCACCTGTCAAGCTCATCCGAGGTGGGAAACTCGACACCGACCTCTGGGAACTAATTCTTGCAAATGTACGCACACCGGAAGAGCGCCGCGGCGATATGGAAGCACAACTCGCCGCGAACCGCGTCGGCGAACGTCGATTACAGGAGATGCTAACCAAATACGGCTCGACAGAAATTACAGCATACATGCAGGAACTGTGCGCGTACGCCAGTCGAATGGTCCAGGCACGCCTCCGAGAAATCCCTGATGGACGCTACACATACACCGATGTGCTTGATAACGACGGTATTACCGACGAACCTATTGAAATACAGGTCGCGATTGAGATCGAAAATGACACGGCATTAGTTGATTTCACTGGCACGGCAGAACAAGCCCGCGGCTCAGTTAACGCGATTTACGCTATCACCCTCTCCGCAGTCTTTTATACCTTCCGATGCATCGCCGGGGCAGACGTTCCTGCCAATGCTGGGTGTTTGGAACCGATCCGAGTCATTGCTCCAGAGGGGAGCGTTGTAAACGCCAAGTTTCCAGCAGCAGTTGCAGGCGGAAACGTCGAGACATCACAGCGTATTGTTGATGTACTGCTCGGCGCATTGGCACAAGCCTGTCCGGATCAGATCCCCGCTGCCAGTTCCGGTACGATGAATAACCTCACAATCGGCGGCTATGATGCCTCACGTGGAAAAGACTTCACCTACTACGAAACTATCGCAGGTGGGATGGGCGCACGTCCAAACCGAGACGGTATTGATGCCATCCATACGCACATGACCAACACAATGAACACCCCCATAGAGGCGATTGAGACAAACTACCCGATGCAAGTAACTACATACTCAATCCGACGTGGAACAGGCGGTACAGGGAAATTTCGAGGGGGCGCAGGTGTTATCCGAGCATTAAGACTCTTGACAGATGCGGAAGTTACAATCCTTTCAGAACGTCGAACCCGAGGTCCGTACGGTTTGCAAGGCGGAGAACCAGGACAACCTGGACGTAACCTGCTCATCTCTGATGAAGAAGAACATCTATTAGACAGTAAGGTCTCCGTTTCTACGAGCGAAGGCGACGTTATTCGCATAGAGACACCGGGTGGCGGCGGATTTTCGTCTTAGCAATTAACGTTGTTATAGTGACACCTATAATTATCCACCTTAATTTTTCCATAACACGGACATCTGTATAGAAATGCTGCGCGCAGTAAAGAAAAATAATTGGCATTTTTAAATTAAATATGTTATCATATATAACCTAAATAATATTAACCGATAATATGAGAAGATTTTGATACTGGGAGCAACTTGGTGGGATTGCGATTTCCAGCAGCAAATACAGAAAAACTACGGAGAACGACAATGAAAAAACTGACGCAATCAGCATTTCAGAGAGCAAAGGACTTTATAATGGATCAGGGAAGAGCGTTGGACCAAAGGCGTTTTGAATTCCATTTTGAAGATGGATCCACCGACACCGTTCTTGATGCGCTAACACCTTATCAAAATGATGACGGTGGCTTCGCCCACAGTCTGGAACCTGACATCAGAACACCATTTTCGTCTGCGATTGTAACCACGGTAGGTTTCCAGATCCTCAGAGAAATTCGAGCACCCGCAAATCATATACTGGTCCGGAAGGGAATCCAGTATTTTATCGCCACCTATGAGAAGTCGCAGCAGGTATGGCCCATCGTTCCACCTGAAGTGGATGATGCACCTCACGCGCCTTGGTGGAATTATGAGAATAGTCCCGAAACCTTCGACCAATTTCTGGTCAACCCCCGCGCTGAGATCGTCGGATATCTGCACGAATTTAGCGAGGGTGTCCCGACGAAATTGCTAAAGACATTAACAGCAGCCGTTTTGGAGCATCTGGATTCCCTACCGGACGAAATGGAGATGCATGATTCCCTGTGTTTCGTCCGGCTCGCGGAGACGGAGGCTCTGCCGAATAGGGATAAGGTCTGGGCAAAGCTCGCTCAAGCAGCGGTGCATAGTGTTGCCCGAAACGCGGAGCAGTTGACCGGCTACGTTCTGAAACCTCTGTGGTTGGTGCCCTCTCCAGAATCACCCTTAGCTGCTGGACTCAAAGATGCAATAGAGATGAACTTGGACTTTGAGATCGAACAGCAGGGCGAAGACGGCTCTTGGTCTCCGAATTTCTCCTGGGGTGATCAATATCCAGAAGCGTGGCGAACTGCCAAACGGGAATGGCAATCCAGGTTCACGGTCGATACTTTGAAAACACTGAAAGACTTTGGTCGCATTGAGTAAATGGGTGAATAGAATATAATCACTTAAAAGAGAGATTCTAAAAATTATGAATATTATCTGTACTGGAATTAGTTGTTCAGGCCGCAGAGAATTAATGGAAGAATTTGAGGCATTCTGCGTCCAAAAAGAATTGAACATCGGTTTTTTCAACGTTGGCGACTTTATTCATTCTATCGCAGCGAAATCTGATGTCCATTTCACAGAAAAGGTTCTTGATTCGGATCCTGTGGTTCTATCATTGGCACGACGCAATGCTTTCTATGAAATTGCACGACGCGCCGAAGCCTATGAACACGCCATCATTGGGCTACACACTTGCTTTAGGTGGCGCGGCACCCTCATTGAGGGGTTTTCCTTTGAAGATATTGAAATTATACCGCCTGATCTCTTTATCAACGTCGTTGACAATATCACCGATATATCAACACGGATGGAAGAAACGACACAATGGGCGGGGATGGGAAAAGCAACCCTTAATGTCTGGCTGGACGAGGAGGAATTATTGACAAGGCAACTCGCAAAGTTTTCAAAAAAGCGGCATTACACTATTGTTAGACAGCAGGAATTTGATGATTTTTATGAGTTACTCTTTTCTTCCAAACCGAAATTTTATCTTAGTTATCCTATTGTGATGTTGGAAGAAACCCCGGAGGAGATTCAGAAGATCCGTGAACTTGGCGAAAAACTACAGCATTCTTTTATTGTCTTTGATCCGCTTTCAATTCAAGATATGGAACTGATTGCCTCAGCAGAGGATAGGAGTGAAGGAAAACAGAGTATGCCAACCACTATAGGTGAGATGGACGAGTATGTGGACGTGGTCGAGCAGATTAAAACACGGACCATTTCGCGAGATTACCAATTTATCCATCAGAGCGATTTTATGGTTGTCATCTATCCCACGGACAAATTGTCGCCCGGTGTTCTCAGTGAAATGAACTATGCTGCTCACCACAACAAGCCAGTGTATGCACTTTACACAGGAGCGAGAAGTATTTTCTTTGAAAAACTGTGTGAGCGTATCTTTGACACGTTTGAGGAGTTGGTGGATTTTCTGAATACAACTTATCAAGCATCAGCCCCTCGTGAACGCGAAAAATGAACTTGAGCCTATCTCATATCTTACGTTACCGGTATAAGCTGCAATCGCTTGGGGTCAAACAAAAAACTTGAGTTGAGAATAAGCCGGATTCTGTATGTGATGATCATTCATCTGGGATGGATGTTACCACCCACCTCAAGCGGTTACCTGGGGACGAGACGGGCAATCTTTACGTATCCCCCATTTACCTTGCTCCAGACGGGGTTTACCAAGCTCCATAAGTCACCTTATGGACTGGTGCGCTTTTACCGCACCGTTTCACCTGTACAACACCCTCGGGTATTGTAGTCTACTTTCTGTTGCACTTTCCATAGCGTCGCCGCTCCTGGGAGTTACCCAGCATCCTGCCCTGTGGAGTCCGGACTTTCCTCATCCCGATCATAAAATTATGTTCAAGACGCGACCATCTACTCAACTCAAGCCTTTTTATTATAACCCATCTGACAACTTAAAGGCAATAAAATCGGAAAATGTTTCAGAGTGATTTAGTTTATCAAGAAAACAAAAAAGGCGCGCTTTGAAAGCGCGCCTAAAATTTATTGATTCAAACCAGAAATTAGGAACATCCACTCGTCGCGCCACAGTTCGTGCAGCGATAGCAAACACCACTTCTCAGCATGAGTGCACCACACTCAAGACACGGCGGCGCATCCGCATGTTGCAGCGCAATCCGCTTCTCATGAGCCACCCAGGAGTCAGTATCACCGTTACTCCCATGTCCATACGGATGAAGCTCCTCTGGAGGCACCATCTCTTCATCCATATCCATTATATTAGCCCCTACTTGTGGTTCCTGAGAGAGAAACTGTGTACCAAGCCATCGGAAAACGTAATCTATAATCGACTTCGCCATCGGAATATCAGGGTTAGCCGTAAAGCCTGACGGCTCAAAACGGACATGACTGAACTTATTGACGAGCGACTCTAACGGCACACCGTACTGCAATGCAATAGACGTGAGGACCGCGACAGAGTCCATCAGCCCAGAAACAGCCGTTCCCTCTTTGCTCATACGGAGGAAGACTTCTCCGGGACTACCATCGTCATAAAATCCAACATGGATGTAGCCTTCATGACCACCAACGCTAAATTTGTGTGTAAGAGAAGAACGCGTGTCTGAGAGACGCTTCCTGATGGGACGCTCAGCAGAAGTATCAGTAATAGCCTCATCCGTTTCACTTTCCGCATCCTGTTGGCTCCGGGTTGAAAGCGGTTGGCTGCCTTTGCTGCCGTCCCGATAAACGGCGAGGCATTTGACACCACGCCGCCACGCTTCCACGTATAACGTCTTGATATCCTCTACCTTTGCGTCGTGCGGGACGTTAACGGTCTTGGAGATAGCACCTGAGATAAAGGGTTGCACAGCCGCCATCATTTTCAACGGCCCCATGTGGTTTATATAACGAGTTCCGTGCTTACCACACTGGACAGCACAATCGAAAACAGGATAGTGCATCGGTGAAAGATGCGGGGCACCCTCAACCGTGCCTGTTCCACAGATAACCTCTTCAGCCATACTAATCTCATCTTCGTCAAATCCGAGTGTAGAAAGAAGGTCAAAACTCGGATCCGCCGCTTCTTCCTCAGTGATACCTAACCGCTCAAGACACTCTTCACCGAGGTAACCGGGGGCAAAGGCGAGATTCAAATCAAATGCACTCGGCAGCATCTCCGCAACACGAGCGATATCTTCCTGCGTGAAACCTTTCCGCTTCAACGTGTCCTGGTTGATATGCGGTGTCCCTTCAAAAGTGCCTGTGCCGACAATGTACGTAATAATCGCCTCAGTCTGCTGAAGCGTGTAATCCAAGTTTTGCAGGGCATCGCGAACGCTCTGGTTGACGATCTTCATGTATCCGCCACCCGCCAATTTCTTGAACTTGACGAGGGCAAACTCCGGCTCAATTCCTGTTGTATCACAATCCATCAAGAAGGAGATCGTTCCCGTCGGTGCGATGACACTAATTTGGGAATTTCGATACCCCCACTCTTCACCTTTCTCAAGACAGCGATCCCAATCCGCCTTTGCCGCGTCTAACAGGTCGGACGGACATGCAACCGGATCAATGCTATAGGCAGCATCGCGGTGCAGCCGCATAACGTCCAACATCGAGTCCTCATTTTTCGCGTAGCCATTAAAAGCCCCGATGCTTTCAGCAATCTCCGCACTTGTGTGATAGCCGTGTCCACTCAGGATAGCAGTAATAGCACCCGCATAAGCAAACGCCTGTTCGCTGTCGTAAGGGATACCTAAACGCATCAAGAGTGCACCCAAATTAGCATAACCGAGTCCAAGCGGACGATAGTCGTGAGAACGTTTCGCTATATTGCCTGTTGGATAAGAAGAGAGATCCACTATGATTTCCATCGCAGTGGAAAATATCCGAACTGTGGCGCGGAAGGCATCAATGTCAAAGTTGTTATCATCTTTCAAGAATTTGGCGAGGTTAATACTTGCAAGGTTGCAGGCAGAATCGTCTAAGAACAGGTATTCACTACAAGGGTTACTCGCATTAATCGGACCCGTGTTTTTACACGTATGCCACTTCTGAATCGTGCTATCAAATTGAACACCAGGATCCGCACATGCCCACGCCGCATAAGCGATCTTTTCCATCAGTGTTCTGGCATCATACTCATCGGCGACTTCACCACTCGTTCGATATGTGGTTCTCCAAGAGTCTCCCTGCAGGTAGGCGTTCATGAAGTTATCAGGAATCCGGACAGAGTTGTTACTGTTCTGTCCGCTGATAGTACTGTACGCCTCACCGTTGAAGTCCGCAGGATACCCCGCTGCAATCAGTGCCTTCGCTTTATCCTCTTCCTTCAACTTCCAATCAATGTAGTCGGCGATCTCTGGGTGATCCATATCAAGGATAACCATTTTGGCTGCCCGCCTCGTGGTGCCACCGGATTTGATACTGCCTGCCCACCGATCAAAACCTTCAAGGAAAGAGAGAACCCCTGAACTCTCACCGCCGCCAGAGAGGAGTTCACCCTTTGCACGAACTTTACTGAAGTTAGAACCTGTACCACTACCATATTTAAAGAGTCGCACTTCAGCCTTCTGAAGTTCAAGCATAGAGTCCAAGGAATCATCAACGCTTTGAATGAAGCAGGCGGAATTTTGCGGGTGTTGATACGCATTGGTAGTGACCTCGACTTTTTCTGCGTCCCGGTCCCAATAGTAGTTACCACCGCCCCCCTCAATATTATATTCGTGCCACAAGCCGCAGTTAAACCAGACAGGCGAGTTGAAGGCACCCCGCTGCGTGACGAGGATATGCGTCAATTCCATCTCAAACGTCTGCGCGTCTTCGGAACTTGCGAAATAGCCACCGAGTTCTTCTCCCGCGCGACGCAGCGTACGCGCAACACGGGTAACCAACTGACGAGCGCTATCCTCCGATTCGACACCGGGGACCCCAGCCTTACGGAAATATTTTGATGCCGCAATATCCGTCGCCAGTTGCGTCCAGTCCACTGGCACTTCAACCTGGTCCTGTTTAAAGATAACATCACCCTTCTCATTATAAATGACCGCATCGCGGCGTTCCCACTCCAACAAATCATAGGGATGAACGCCGGGCGTGGTAAAATAGGGTGTGAAAACGAGCCCCTTCCGATTACCTCCGCTGGAATGCTTCGGAGAGGTTGTCCCTTCATCAACCCCTTTCGGATTATCAACCGTCATACTCATACCTCTCTGGTTAGTTACCGGCACACCGGCGAAAGTGCACCGACGAAAACCGTTTTATGATGATGCGCACTTAGCAGCGCGCCTATTATTTAAAGATACTCTTGGTTATGAATTAATTTTCTTTGAGAACAATCCGATGATAACGTTTCTTGCCAGCACGAAGTAGCAGCGCATTCTCCTCAAGTAAGTCAGCATCAACAACTATATCTATCGAACGGTACTGCTTTTCGTTGATGTAGGCACCGCCTTGTTGAATAAGCCGTCGTGCTTCGCTTCGTGAATTCGCCAATCCAACTTCATGAAACAGGGTCATGATTGGAACACCGTCATTAAGCCGTTCCACCGCGATAACCGATGTCGGCATCTCAGCCTCATCAAGGTTGCCACCGCCAAAAGCTGCGCGGGATGCCGCTTGTGCTTTATCTGCCTCCGTCTTTCCGTGTGCAAGTTGTGTAGCCTCATACGCGAGGACCTCTTTTGCCTCCCGAATCGCTTCATCTTCCAAACTGCCGAGTCGTCGAATCTCGTCCATCGGAAGGAAGGTAAAATACGCTAAAAACCGAGAGACATCCCGATCGTCTACATTAATCCAGTACTGATAAAATTCATAAGGCGATGTCCGTTTAGCATCAAGCCAAACTGCGCCGCCTGCGGTTTTTCCCATTTTCGCACCGCTCGCCGTTGTAAGCAGCGGAAAAGTGACCGCGTAAACCCGTTCGCCTTCAATCCGGCGAACAAGATCAACACCCGCAAGGATATTGCCCCACTGATCGTCCCCGCCGAGTTGAAGTTGGCACCCATATTCACGAAAAAGATATAAATAGTCGTAGGCTTGGAGCAATTGATAGTTAAATTCAAGGAATGAGAGACCGAGTTCGCGCTCAAGCCGTTGCTTGTAACCCTCAGCACGCATCATCTCATTGACTCGGAAGTGTCTACCAATGTCGCGTAGGAATTCGATGTAATTTATAGAAAGTAGCCAATCAGCGTTGTTGAAGAAACCACCCATTCTCGACGGAGTCTGTGAGTTTTCGGCATTTGTAAGTGTATTATCAAGATTTAAGTAACGTTGCAGCTGAGCAAGTATATCCTTGCCGTTTGCCGAAATTTGTTCTTGCGACAACATTGGGCGCATTTCGGTCTTATCAGTCGGATCACCTATCATTGTTGTGCCGCCACCGATGATTGCAATCGGCTTATGCCCCGCGCGCTGTAGGTGCGCCATCGCCATAATCGGGACAAGACTCCCCACATGCAAACTCGATGCTGTCGGATCAAAACCGACGTAGTAGGTAACCTGTTTTCCTGCTAACAAGCGCGCGAGCTGTTCAGCGTGTGTGACCTGTTTGATAAAGCCTCGTTCGTTCAGGGCTTCAAAAACGTTGTCCATTTTTTGTCCTGTTTGAATTTAGATTTTTTCGGTTTTATTAAAGGAATTCGGTCAGCGTGGTTCGCATCTCAACCCGGACCTACAAACAGCTTCCACACCAAAATACACAAGAAGTACGATGGGAAAATTGATAGAAAATTTATGCTTGCAATCTAAGACAGAAATTTGGAAACTACGTTTAAAAATTTCCTTATATATTATTATATATCAACTTCTATCTATATAGCAATTTTATATTTTTTAGCAGTGGATTTACCCTGCACATTCCTTTACCCAGAAAATGTTTCGGATTCATCCAAACCAGACAACACATAGGTTTGTGATGCCTATAATACTATAAATCCACTCATAAATTTCACTTCAGATGCCAAAACGATTTTCGTTATTTTCCAGATTGTCTCGGTCACAATTTATCGCTACATCAAGACCGATATTGCAAGATGCGTAAAAAATGAATTACTCATCTTCATCTTCCGCATAAGAATGCCCACCGAAGATTGCACGAACCTGTTTCGCCGTCTTCGGACCTGAGAGCAGCTTCCCAATCCGATCGCCTTCCTCTTCAAGGAGTGCCTTGACATTCGTCAGCACCGCCTCCAGTTTGTCCGCTGGGAACTTGCATGCGCCGTTTTCATCCATGTGGATAATCTCACCCGGCGCGACATCCATCCCCGCTATTGAGACCGGCACATTGACAGCTTGAACCGCCATTGCACCGTGCCCTGGTGTGATACCGCTTAAAAGATACTGGAACTCCATCGGACGGATTTCGTCAATATCGCGTGACGGACCATTCGAGATCGCTCCCAGACAGCCTATTGACTTCATTGCTGCTGTCATGTTGCCGCCCGCTAAGCCGACCTTATTCGCGAATTCCGGTGGAAACTTCTGCTCAAATGCAAAGATTGTCGGTTGCTCGGAGGCACCCAATGCATCAATAACATCCATAAACGAGAGTTCTGAATAGTTTGGATCGGGTACACCGTAAACGCACGTCACTGCATAGCCAGCGACAGCACCGAGTTCAGGATACATACAACGGATAGTTGTATCTGTGTACCAATTTTCTGTCCACGGATTGTAAAGTCCAAGGCAGAGAGGATTCCCCGGATAAGTAGCAACCACATTCGTAATCGAAGGCGTATCATATTTGCGCAATTCCGCCAACATTTCCTGTTCTGTTAATGCCATTTTTCTAATTTTCCTTGCGGTTAAACGACGTGCGTTTGGACTTTTAGGTGCGTTCCTTATATCCGCTCTCCATTACATTACGAGCTACAGGTTTGGGACTAAGGAACACCTCTTAACTGAAAACTGATAACTGATAACCACTTAGACAGGCATTGTTCTACCGGCGTATGCCCGTCCGATGCGTGCAGATTCTTCGCCGCCACCAGTGATCCGCACACCAGCGTCAATGCTCGCCTCAATTGTATCAGGTGACGTGCTTTCCAAAAATTTAATACCAGTCGCTTTACACGCCGCAAAGACACGATTCCGGGCATCTTCCAATTCCTGTGGACGTGGACTTGGTGCACTCTTATAGCCGAACGAAAAACTCATATCACCTGGTCCCCACTCAGCGAAACCGATTCCGGGAACCTGCGCGGTGATTTCAACGTTCGCCAACGCGCGCTTGTTTTCAAATTTGAGACCCAACAGGAGTTCACCATCTGGATTCAACGGCCATGGATCGGCAACATCAAGGTATTCGTTAGCGGAAATGCCCCATATAGGTGCAGCGGAGCCTTGCCCTGCAGAGCCGCGCCTCCCCACATCCAACTGCGTACCAACACCGATTGTCTGGAACGGATAACGACACGCCTCGACAAATGCTTTAACCGCCTCTGGAGATTCAGCATGACAAAGCAGTAAGCCGTGTACGCCGCGCGCGAGGAGTTGCCGCATCTGCCAACCGTTGGCACGAATTACATCCGCGCTGATGCCATCCACCGGTAATTCAACAATGACAGCTGGGGTCTTGTGTCCGCTATTGGTGGGACCACCATCAGCAAGACCACGCATGAAACTATCCAATCCGGAGAGATCGAAACTCCCGTGCTCCATGCCGACATTGATATAGTCTGCCCAAGTTTTTGCCATCGCGCGGCCCGCGTCATAGTTCAGTTCCGCGCCTGTATGACTGCCGGTATAGAAAACAGGCAGGTCATCTGCTAACAATTCAATCGCTTTATTAACGCGTTTCGGCATTACGGATTCTCCTTCTAATTTGCAGTATATAACGTCCAATACATGAAAAACGGTTTCGAGTATTTTCGATTTTGCCCTTTAAAAAGTTTATAGAAAATGCAACAATCTGTCAACACAATTTTTTAAGAAACCGCCCGCGATGGAAATCGAAAATCTTGAAATTCCTTGACAAATCAGGGGATATTGGATAGATTAAAAAAACGAACTACACATTAAAAAATTTCTTTAAGGAGCTGCCAATATTGTGAGAGCACTTGTCGTCAAATCACTACCAGATAAACGGCGCGAAAAGGTTGTTGTCAACGATTGGAAAGAGCCAGCACCGCCCGTCGGGAATGAGGTCCTATGTCAAGCCGTATTTACGGGACTTACCAACGGTACGGAGCGGAATCAATTGATCGGTGGTAACTATTCAACCTCCGATGATCGGCTGCCAACCCCTGATGGATACCAAAACGTAGGCAGAGTTATTGAAATAGGACCGGACGTAACAAAACTTCAGGTTGGCGATCTCATCTATGCCAGTGTGAACCATGTCGAGCGGTTCACTATCCCAGAAGACGGACTCCTGCTAAAATTGCCAGAAGAGGTTGACCCAGGCGAGGCTGCCCTCTTCGGCATCTCCGGTGTCGCAATGCACTGTTGTCGGCGCGTCGATCCGCGCATCGGAGAAAAAGTGCTTATTGTCGGACAGGGCTGCATCGGTATGTTCGCTGCACAGATCATCTACGCTATGGGTGCCCGCGTCACCGTCTGTGACATCGAAGAATCCCGACTCGAACAGATTCGTCAATTGGGTGTTGCCGAACACGTACTTAACACAAGTAACGACGGTTGGGAGAAACAGATTCAAGACGGAGAATTTGATGCCGTGATGGACTTCGCTGGTGTTCCAGACATGGTCACACCAATGATCTACGCGTGTAAAACCCGTGGCAGACTCCTCTTAGTCGCCGGACGGTTCGATGTCAATTACACCTTTAATGTCGGGCAAGGTAAAGAGATCAGCATCCTCCAGTGCAGCCATTTTACGTGTGATGATTTGGAAAACCTCTGTCGGTTGCTCCGCCAGGGTTCTGTCAAGATCGCACCCTTAATTCGACATCGGGTGAGCGTCAATGAAGCACCACAAATATATAATTGGCTTCGCGATGAACCGATGCGTCTGTTAGGCACCGTATTCCAATGGGAATAGAAACGGTGTGGTTTTTCGGTGGACCATAACTGTCAATTTTAGAAAACTCGCGTCGTAACGGTGTAGGTTGGGTTGAACGGACATAACCAAACGCTAACACGTCAAAGAAACCGATGTTTGGACAGGACATCCTCCCTCACAGAAAGGCCGAGTGAAACCCAACGTTTTTCTGTGTGCTTTCTTGAGATGTAGAGGTATAAAGTTGGGTTTCGCTGGATTGTTGAGTAGAGATAAGGCAAGATCGGATCTCAGGCGTATTTGGACCACCACATTCCGCTTTTCAGTTCCGCTCAACCCAACCTACGGGACTGCCGGACGAAAGGAAACCCATTTAAAATCCGCGTAATCCGTGATTTGCGGCGTACTTGCCCAAATGCGCCCTGCATTCAGACGATTAACATTGTACGTTCACCCAATTAAATTCTTAATCTTCATATAATCCCGCCAATCTTTAGGTGTCCAATTACCCGAAATTATCTACAAACAACCCTACTTAAACCCCTCGGAAAATTTTAAATAAAAAAAAAGTGCAACTTTTTTGAAACTCGTTTGTAGTAACGACAACCTCAAAATGCGCGGAGTTGAAACATGACAGAAGATAAATTCCTTGAGCTTGTCCATAAACACAAGTCTCAAATTTATCAACACACCCTCTATCTACTCAAAAATCGAGAAGATGCAGAGGATATAACACAAGAGACATTCATCAAGGCGTGGGAACACCGTTCCAAATTGCGTCCAAAGACCGCACGTTCATGGATGCTAAAATGTGCACAGAATCTCTGTTTCAATCTGCTAAAGCGACAAAAATTTCAGGTGCACTTAACAGAAAGAGACGATACAGACGTTGAAACAGAACTCGAAACTTTAATGAACGCACATTCTGATCGGTCAAATCCGACACCAGATGAAATTGTGATTGAGCAAGAACTCAAAGAGTCCGTACATTGTGCCATTAAAAAATTGCCGCCAGATATGCGCTCAGTGATAATTATGCGGGAATTGAACGGCATGAGTTTCAAAGAGATTGCAGAAGTCTTAGAACAACCCGAAGGTACTGTGAAATCAACAGCATTTCGTGCTCGCAAGAAATTGCGGGAACTACTGCATCCTTACTGGAGAAATGACGAATGAACCAATTTACCTCCCATCAAGAGCCAACTTGTACGGAAGTTCAGGATACCTTAGAAGCGTATCTTGACAATGAATTGGATGCAGACACATACGCGACAGTAGAAGCACACATCGCATCCTGTTCAATGTGTCAGGATGAAGTTCGCTTCGCTCAAGCAATTAGTGGAGCATTACATGAACTTCCGAAACCAGAGCCACCACCGGAAATCTTCAACGCAGTTGAGGCTTACGTTCGCGCGCATCCCAACAAGGAACCAAAGTGGCTAAATCGGATATTCCAACTGTTCACTTTCTCAGGTGATTTAACTTCGGTACTCACTCGCGCGGGTGCGTTGGCGTGCCTCATCGGAATCGCTCTGTTTGGTACCTATCAGTATCAACAGCATTTGAAAGTTCAGCAAGCCTCCCGTGACTTGGCTTATGCGCTTGGGAAGTTGAATTACGCCGTGGAGCGAACAGGCAACGTCGTTAGCGAGAAACTCCCAGATGTGCAGATTAATGAAGCGTCAGGTCGTCCTTTGGCGAAGATCCAAAAAGCCTCTCGCAGTGCTTTGAAACAGAAAAGCAGTATTTCATCAGCACTTTACCGGGGTCTGGATAGCCTTCACCGATTCCCTCAGAACACTTTAGGTCCAGAACATCAACGCTCACAGCAAGAAGGAGAAACCCCATGAAAAAATCCACCCTTACAGCCCTTTTAATAGGTATAGCCTTTTTAATAGCCTGCTGTTTCTTCACCAACGGGCATGCCCTGAACAACGACGGAACAGAGACAGTCCGGGGCAAAATAGAAATGAATCTGCCAGATGCCCCTGTCCCCAAAGTTGAAATTAACTTGGACAAGAGTCTCTTGGACCTCTTTATCAGTTTCGGTGTCGCAAGCAACCCGACACTTGCCGGAGATACATCGGTAGATTTGTCCGAATATGCGAAGTATACCGAAATGCTAAAAGGTGCCTCTATCCGATCCTACGATAAAGAGATGAAAGATCTCAGCCAGATAACCGACCACTATCGTAGCATTCTTGAAAACGAAAAGTGGGAACATATTGTCAAAATCAGGGACAAATTCAATCTTAGTCTGCTCTACGACGAAAAACCGGGCATACTGCACGGCATCTTCCTTATGTTCACAGATGACGGGAATTCAGGCTTTGTAAATATCTTAAATATCTACGGAGAGATGGATTTTCACAAACTCGGTGCGCTATTTGGACAACTTCTGGAATCTAATTCGGAGGAGGCGATCTCCAAAGCCGTTCGCAGTTGGACAAACGCCGCCGTGCCGCAACAGTGGGTCGCAAGGATTAACTCCGGAAAGCTGGATCCTGCCCCGAAACCAGAAACCACAACAACTGATCAGTAAAAGCTCGTAGGGGCGGGGTTTCCCCGTCCGTAGTCCCGTAAGGCGGTGTGTCCCCGCCTGTCATCAAAAGGAGTAAAACCCATGAAACTGCAAAAGCACCTTACACAACTGTTCACACTGCTGTTTTTAGTCTTATCGCTAACACTGACGCATTCAGCAGTCGCGCAACAAGACAAATCGGACAAAACCGATAAAAAAGGACTCATCCTCTTCGATTTCCCAGAGCCGCTTGAGGCGAAAGTCGAGGTTAACTTAACCGCGAAACTCATCAACTTGGTCACCAAATCGGTGAGCAATCAACCAGAGGTCGTCGAGTTGATTCAGATGTTAGACGGCATCTATGTCCGTACCTACGATAGAACGACTATTGATGAGAAGAAATTAGTTAACTATTTCAAGCAAAAACTCAAAAAGGATGAGTGGGAGGTCCTCGTCAAGATTGAGGAAAAGGGTGAAACGGTGGAAATCAATCTACTGTTTGACGAAGAGAAAGTTTACGGGATCTTCGCTATCATCATCCCGAAAAGGTCTGGAGAAGCCACCTTTGTCAACATCGTCGGGGAGATCGCACCAGAGCGCATTGAGGAGTTGCTCGGAAATCTAAGCAATTTCGGTGCGATAGACATCGATTTTGGAGACAAATTAAAGGGGCAATGGAAAAGAGAAGACCCGCGAGAGAAAGCGACAGTCATGATTCTCGGTAGTGCATTTTTCACAAATCCGGGAATCAATAGATTCAACTATAGAATGGATGATGTCCTCGCGCCAAAACGCCAAAGCGAAATGGCACAAGTGGTGTCTCAAATTAAAGCGTTTAATCCTACCAAGATAGCCGTTTATGCAGACGACAGCTATGATGCGGAGCTTAACGCAAACTATCAAAGCTACTTGGAAGGCACCTATGAACGCACACGGAGCCTGCATGACCAGATCGGCTTTCCATTAGCAGAACAGATGGGACACTCGAAAATTTATTGTGTTGCTGACTGGCCGGAACACAGGCCGATTGTTGATGAAATTGATCGGAATTTAACGGACTACGACGCGTTCGCGGAGGCACACAATCAGGCGTATCTCCTACCGAGCATATCTTCAAGCGATGAAAAAGTTCGGCAGAGTGCAGATGGCACACTCTGGGTTGAACGTGTGGGATACGAACCTCTAATTGATATGTATATCCGGATTAACGAGCCTGAAGAACTCCGCGCCGACCATCAAGGCTATCTGCGCACCGCACGCATTGGACTCAAAGACCAATACCCAGGGGCGAATTGGGTTGGACATTGGTGGTATGTGCATAATCTCAAGAATTTTGTGAACATCACCCGAATCACGGAGTCCACCGATGATCGCATTCTGCTGATTATCGGTGCCGGGCATGTCTATCTAATCCAGCAATTCCTTGAGGATTCGGGAGATTACATCGTCGAAAGCCCGCTGCAATACTTAAGCCCAACAACAACCAATTGATAAACTCCAAATTTGCGACAGCATAAGCGGACCTAAAACAGGAATGCCCTGAGACATTAAGACCTGAAACGAATGCAGTGTCTCAGTGTAGAACGGAGAAACACGCACATGAAACCCACAGTTATGATTCTCGGAAGTCCACACTTGGCGAATCCCGGAGCGGATGTATACAACACAAAAATAGACGATGTCCTCGCGCCCAAACGTCAAGCTGAGATTTCAGAACTTGTTCGATTGCTCAAGGCGTATCAACCCACTAAAATAGCCCTTGAACAGGATGAAAAAACGCATGGGGCTGAAATCCAAAGAAACTATCAAGGATATCTGAAAGGCACATACGAACTCAAGCGATGGGAAGTTGACCAGATTGGGTTCCGATTGGCGAAACAGATGGGACATCCGAAGGTATACTGCGTTGATTATTTGCCGAAGCAAAACCCGTTTTTTCCTGATGATTTCGATTGGGATTTGATAGATTATCCTAAGTTCGCAGAAACTCACGATCAGAAACACCTTTTACCCTTCGGACCCACTGAAGGCAAAATCACGAAGGATGAAAAAGGCGCGACCTGGATTGAGCCTGAGAAATATGTGCCGATTATTGACATGTACATACAGAGTAACGAACCTGCAGGTTTACATAAAAGCCGTCGGCTCTATTTGCGGATTGCACGGATCGGACTTGACAATCAATACCCGGGTGCCAACTGGCTCGCCCATGATTGGTATGCCCGGAACCTCAAGATTTTCGTGAATCTAACGCGTATCACTGAATCTGCCGACGACCGGATCATGCTGATTATTGGTGATGGGCATGTTTATCTGGTGCAGCAGTTCCTTGAGGAATCAGGAGATTACATCATCGAAAGTCCACTCAAATACCTAAAAACGGAGGGAATGCAGACTCCATAACCTGTCCCTTCAAATGTTGAATCGTTGAAAATTTGGTAACCCTTTTCAGGCGGGTTAATCCCGCTACAAATAGGAGAAAATTTTATGAAAGCCTTAGTGAAATACAAGTTCTATTTCTTGATGTTGCTCGCCGCTGTATTGCTTACAATCGGTACAGTTTCCAGCGATAATCAGACAGAGTTATCTACGGGAGATACTCCGCAAATGACGAAAAAACCGACGATTATGATTCTTGGCACTACTCACTTCGCGAAAATGGATGATGATGTCCTCCTCCCCAAACGCCAACGCGAAATTCAACAGTCAGTCGAACAACTCAAGGCGTTTAATCCTACCAAGATAGCATTTGAAATAGATTTCTCAAAGGATACTGAAATCAATGCAGAATATCAAGGTTATCTGAAAGGAACATATCAACTCATACGCAGTGAAGCGGACCAGATTGGATTTAGATTGGCAAAGGAGATGGGACACCCAAAGGTATATTGCGTGGATTATTCCCGACGCGGCCATCCAGTCTTTGGAAGCGATATTGATATAAACACGAGTGCTTTTGCTAAGAAACATAATCAGGAGCATCTTCTTGGATCCTATCCCGGAGATCCAGGAAAGGTTATAGTAGATGAGAATGGGAAAACTTGGATAAAACCTGAATATGAGTCTATAGTTGACACGCTTATACGTTTCAATCAACCTATATGGAGCCGTGAAAACCAACGAGCATACCTACATAGTGCGCGTGTTGGGTTGGATGACCAATACCCGGGAGCGAATTGGCTTACTCATATTTGGTATGCTCGAAATCTCAAGATTTTCGTGAATGTAACGCGGATCACCGAATCTGCTGATGATCGCATTTTGTTGATGGTGGGTGCCGGACATATCTTTTTGGTGCAGCAGTTCCTTGAGGATTCGGGAGATTACATCGTCGAAAGCCCACTCAAATACCTAAAAACGGAGAACACTAATTGATGAAACACCAAACAAAACCAACAATTATGATTCTTGGTAGCGGACATTTGGCAAATTGGGGAGCAGATCGAATCAATTATAGAATGGACGATGTCCTCGCACCCAAACGCCAAGCCGAACTTCAGCAGCTCGCTGAACAACTTGCCAGATTCAAGCCGACGAAGATAGCCGTTGAAGTTGATACAAATTGGGAGGCTGAACTTCAGAACGAATATGATGCCTATCTGAAGGACAACTTCCAACTTAAACCCCATGAAATCCACCAGATTGGATTCCGATTGGCGAAACAGATGGGACATCCAAAGGTCCACTGTGTAGATTATCTTCGCGATGACCTAATGATTCGGGAGGATCGGGAGGATCATTTGACAGATTATGGCGCGTTCGCAGAGACGAACGATCAGGAACATCTTCTGGGGCCGCCACCTACTGGAAAAATGACGCAGGATGAAGATGGCACAATCTGGATTGAGCCTGAGAAATACGAACCCATAGTTGACATGTACATACAGGAAAACCAGGATGAAAAGATCCGCACAAACCTCCGCGACTACTTACGGATTGCCCGAATCGGTCTTCGAGACGAGTACCCGGGGGCGAATTGGGTCGCACATTTTTGGTATAATCGGAACCTCAAAACTTTCGTCAACCTCACCCGAATTACGGAATCAGAAGATGAGCGTATTTTGCTAATCATCGGTGCTGGGCACTTAGGATTCCTTAAACAAATTGTGGAAGACTCCGAAGTCTATCACTTGGAAAGCCCGCTGCAATACTTAGAGACAGGTGGAGAGGAGAAATCTTCAACCGAGAAAACGAATTGAGGATATGATTTACTCGCCTTTTCGATGCTTGCGTTGGATGTCTCTCTACAAACTATAGTAAAACCCGAAAATAAGAGGGCACTTTGGAAAACACAAAACACCTCACCACCACTGGCGAGGATTGTATCCTCGCCCTTCTACAATGTCTAAATTGTAGGTTTTACTATAAAACAACCTCAACGTAAGCGTCAATCAAACAATTTTACAGATGGGAGAAAGTTCTATGAAAGTCTTAGCAAAGTGGAAAACCTATACAATGGCACTCCTTGCAGGTGTGTTGTTTATGGTCGCCACAACAACAAGTGATAGTCAGACAGACGTATCTACAGGAGAAGTTAAACAAATGACGCAAAAACCGACAATCATGATTCTCGGCAGTAGCCATCTGGCAAATCCAGGAATGGATGGAACCAATTATAAAATGGATGATGTCCTCGCGCCAAAACGTCAGAGCGAGATTGAGCAATTGGTTAAACAACTCAGAGAATTTAAACCTACCAAAATGGCTTTTGAGATAGATTTCTCACGAACCGCTGAGACCAACGCAACCTATCAAGACTATCTCAAAGGAGCGTACGAACTCCAACGCCATGAAAGCGACCAGATCGGGTTCCGGTTAGCCAAGCAGGTGGGACATTCAAAGGTCTACTGCGTGGATTATTTCCGAAACTATTCTGAGGAACCCGATGGGTTTTTTCCAGAGGATTTTGATTGGGATTTGGTAAGTCCTGGCAAGTTCGCAAAAGCACATAATCAGGAGCACCTCATGGAGCAACCCCCTATGACTGAAGGGGAGGTTACGCAGGATGCAGATGGCACAATCTGGATTGAACCTGAGAAATACGAACCGATAACCGACATGTACAGACGCATCAATCAGCCTGAAGGCATACGCGCTGACCATCAAGAGTACTTGCGGATGGCGCGTGTTGGGCTCGGCGATCAGTACCCAGGTGCCAATTGGGTTGGGCATTTGTGGTATTCTCGGAATCTCAAAATCTTTGTGAATCTGACGCGTATCACCGAATCAACCGACGATCGCATTCTGTTGATTATCGGTGCCGCACACGTCTTTCTCGTCCAACAGTTCCTTGAAGATTCAGGAGATTACATCGTCGAAAGTCCTCTGCAATACTTGGAGGCAGGTGCGACGGAAGCACCTTAATCTGTTGTCCAGTTGTTGAAACTTTGGAGGAATACGATGCTAACAACACTCATTCGCCGAGAACTCCTTGACAATCTAATGACGTTCCGATTTGCAGCAGCGGTTTTCATTATGCTGCTGCTTGTTGTTGCAAATACCATTGTGCTGATTAAGGATTATGACCGACGGTTAGCAAGTTACAATGCTGCTGTTAAATCGAATCACGAGACAATGCTGGAAAGAAAAACCTATTCGGGCGTAAGTTGGGATGTTATCCGTCCACCAAATCTGTTGAGTATCTTTAATGTTGGATTGGATAAACGGCTGAATAACGAAGTATTTGTGTATTACAGTTATGTGCCCACACTGTGGGATGGTCAGAAGCATGGATCAACGAATCCATTTCTGAATCTCTTTTCTTCGATTGATATTGTCTTTATTTTTCAGGTTGTTCTGAGCCTTATGGCACTTATTTTTGCCTACGATGCACTTGCCGGGGAACGTGAGCGCGGCACATTGCGTCTTGTCCTAACGCATCCGGTGAGTCGTGCTAAAATCTTACTGGCGAAATACATCAGTGCAATGATATGTCTGCTGGTGCCGCTTTTGATGAGTTTGCTCCTTGTGGTGATTTTGCTAACCACGTCCCCCACTATTTCACTAAATGTTGATGATTTTCTTTGTATCGGTGGCATTGTCTTGAGTTCAATTGTGTATCTGTCGGTGTTCTACCTCATCGGTATGTTGATTTCAGCAGTAACTCGCGGAACTGGCACTGCACTAATGCTTGCGATGTTTGTCTGGGGGTTTTGGGTATTGGTATATCCGAATGTGATTCTTGTTGCGATTAACCCCGCGCAGCCTTCCCAAGACCGTCTGGAATCTGCTTTTAATCAGATTGAACAGATATGGGAGGAATTTGACCGAGAACGTAAGCATTTCCTTGCCAATGATCCTATTCCAGGAGAGGATCCGCGTTTTGGTATGGTCGGGGAAGATCCACATTTTGGCATGCACGGTGGCTCAGGTTTCAACTATGAGTTGTGGCATAAAATACAATCAACACTTCTATACGTCTATGTTGCTGTTTCAACGATAGAGAAACTTGATGATAAATTTGAAGCACAGGTGCCGCACGTGCAAAACTATTACCGCTTCACCGTGCCAAAGGCCATTGACACTGCGGAACGGGCGTGGCTTGTACGAAAACAAGTCCTGGAATCTGTTTACGTTCAGCCAGCGATAGTTGATCGCATCTTTTTGAGGGTCTCGCCAGTCGGGATGTATGACGCTGCGACGCAAGCATGGGCAGGTACAGATCTATTCGGACTCAGAGATTTTTACGAGGCGACGCGAAAGTACCGAAGGACTGTAATTGACTATCTCTACGATATAAACGCGTTTGAAGATCGACGATGGTTTTCTGCTGACAAAGGGTCAACGGACTGGGAAAATTTTCCTCAGTTTTCTTTTCAGAGAAGTGGTGTGGATATAAATGCGATGCGAGCACTCCCGGATTTACTCCTGCTGCTCATGATGAACTTAATTCTCTTTATGGTAATATTTTTGGTTTTCCAAAGGAGTGAAGTGTAGGATAGTTGTCAGTTATCAGTTCAGTTTTTCTAATGAAGATTAAGAATTTAATCGGGTAATTTTTACCGATGCCCGGTGCGGTTGCAAACCGCACCTACCGGGTCTGGGGGAACATAGAATTACCCAAACATTTTCTTAAACTTCATACGAAAAACCTTTCAGTTTTCAGTTAAAGAGGTTTGCAGTGGAACCTTCACAGAGAACGGAAGTGTTCCAAGGACTGTCTTAACTGATAACTGATAACCGATAACTGAAAGCTTATAACTGAGGACTGATATATGATTTGGCACATAACAAAACGCGAACTGTATGACAATCTTAATAGCCTCCGATTTGCACTTACGACTGTGTTGCTTTTCGTTTTGATGTTGATTAATGCAGTTATCCATGTCCAGGAGCATCCTGAGCGTATGCAGAAATATCACGATGCGACCACAAAATCTCTGGATACCTTAAGATCTCGAACAGATTTATTTAGCATTGCGCAAGAAGGACCTGGGTATCTTTACAAAAAGCCGTCTCCACTCTATTTTTGTGCGGAAGGAGGTGACATCTTTTTGTCAGATTTTGTCTACGGCACCCCTTCCATTCGGATCAGTAATAATTTAAGGGGTTTCTGGTCGCTGCATTATCCCGGTGCGTTTCCTAATTCATCAAATATTCGTCCAGAAACTATCAAAGTAGACTGGGGGTTTGTAATCGGTTATGTTTTGAGTCTAATAGCGATTCTGTTTACCTTTGATTCTATTTCTGGCGAACGCGAACGCGGCACGCTTCGATTGATGTTGGCAAATTCAGTGCCGCGCCACACTGTAATGTTTGGCAAATTTTTAGGCGGATTAGTCAGTATTGGCGTACCGTTTACGGTCGCGATATTGATAAATCTATTGGTAATTTCTATATCCAGCAACATTCACCTTGGCACCGACGCGTGGATACGTTTATGTATTATTTTCATTATTGCGATTTTGTACCTATGCCTGTTTCTTGCGTTAGGTTTGTTAGTTTCGTCATCTGTGCGGAATAGTGCGGTGAGCCTTGTGATACTCCTATTGACGTGGTGTACTTTCGTCGTTTTTATACCGAGTACTGTTGCTTTGATTGCAAGTGGGTTTTCAAACCCAATGACTTATGATGAATTCTACAAACGCGGCGGACAGAACCACAGAGAACTCAGGGATGAATACTTTGCTCTTTTGCAAGAGACGCGTGGGTTTCCAGAAAAAAAGATACAGTTAGATAGTGAGTATGTCGCCAAAGGTACTGAACAAGACGAACGTTTGTCCCAAGAACATTTAAATCAACAGATTGCCCAAATTCAACTGGCACGTTCTGTCACCCGTATCTCACCTGTTACGCTTATCCAGCATCTTCTTGAAGTTTTTGTCGGAACAGGGTTTGAACGGCATCAACAATTTTTAGAGAATGTGCATCGTTACGCTCGTGAATATCGGGAATTCGTCACGGATATGGATAGAGCAGATCCTGACAGTCTCCATATTATTGGAGTTCGTGAGGGAATGTCGAAGAAGCCTATCAGTCCAGAATCAATTCCGACCTTTGAAGATACGATCAGTCTCAGTCGTGATTTCAACACTGCGGCGATAGATTTGCTTTTGTTGGTTCTGTTTTTCGTTGTTCTTTCGTCTGCAGCATATCTTGTGTTTGTGAGTGTTGAGGTGTAATAGGAAATATTAACGCAAGGAGATACCACTGGCAAACACTGTGTTGCCTGCCATTGGCGTACGGAAATTTAGAGGTGAATAGAAAACCATGTCGGACAAAGGAAAATTAACCCGTCCTTCATTTCGAGACTTACTCTGGCTGTTCGCACGAGTGTTGAAAACATCGCCTTTTATCGCTACAGTGTGGATAATCCTTGTTCTCATCAACGCAGGTGCCGGCGCAGCCCAGCTCCTCGTGATCCGAGAAACCGTTAACACCCTCGTCGATGCAGACCTTATAAACAGTGCTGTTCCATGGCTGGCTGCGCTCTGCCTCCTCTTTTTCGTGGAACAAGCGATCTCAACACTCCTCCCACTTCTGCGCGAACAACTCCGCATTAGAGCCGGTTTCACTTTGCAGCGTGCTGCCTTGCAAAAGACAGGCAAACTGCCACTGGAGGCGTTTGACGACGAAGAATCGCATGACCTCATCAATCGCGTCCTTGCCAGAGGGGATTCGAGCGTTGTCCAATTGATGCAGAATGGTCTGAGCCTTATTGAATTTATCCCAGTCCTACTCACCAGTACCGTTGTTTTAGGACTGATTTCAATTTGGATCCCCGCCATCATCATCAGCGGCGCGATATTGCTGCGAGTTTTTTCAATTCGGATGGGGGGGCGCGTACGCCATTTTGAAGTGGAAAATACACGCAACAAACGACTCGCGGATTACTACGCCCAACTTCTAACAAGACGACGCAGTGCCCCCGAAATCCGTTTATGGGCAATCGGCGAAACCCTTCTCCACCGCTGGCGGACGATCCTCGCCCAATATCTTCGGGAACGCTTGCGTATCGACTTTCAAAATGCCTCCCAAGGTATCTTCCAAGTGTTTATTTTCGTAGCCATCATCGCTGGGGCATTACTCGTTACATCCCTTTCGCAGGGAAGGACCGAAGCAGGACTCGCCGCTTTGGTGCTAACCGCACTTCGGAATATCACTGCCGGTATGAATTCCATGCAGCATTTCATCATTGGTTTTGTCCAACACGCTGGTTACGGAGAAGACCTTCGCCATCTGTTAGAAAGAGACCAAGATGAAGATTCTCCTACAAAACGTACACCCTATCCTCACCCGATACGTGAGGGTATCCGTTTGCATGATGTCGCGTATCGTTACCCGGGTGCAAACACAGACGCGCTCTCCGATATTAACATTGATATTCATCCAGGTGAAATTCTCGCTATAGTCGGTGAAAACGGCGCAGGAAAAACGACTTTAGCGCACATCTTAGCAGGTTTACGTTCTCCAACGACAGGACACGTCACAATAGACGGTATAGATACCGCCACAATTCCATCCGAAGACCTCCGACGCGCTTGCACTGCAGTGTTTCAGCATCCGGCACGCTATCCAACCACCCTACAGGAAAATGTGGTTTTGGACAACACCGATGCCACCGATGCATACATTGAGGCGGTCTTAACCCAAGTCGGATTGCCAACAGAAAGGTTCCCGCTAAATTCGCTTTTAGGTCCCGAATTCGGGGGTGTAGATTTCTCCGGTGGCGAATGGCAACGCGTCGCTATCGCCCGAAGTCTGATTAAAGAAGGAGGCGAATTCGTCATTTTTGACGAACCCACGGCAGCCCTGGATCCGCTCGCTGAGTTGGAAATTTTTCAACAGTTCGTTGAATTAGTAGAGGATAAAACTGCACTGCTCATCGCCCATCGACTCGGACCCACACGGCTTGCCGATCGCGTTGTTGTTTTGGATAACGGACACATTGCAGAAATCGGAAATCCCGCTGAACTCCTACAGCGAAATGGAAAATACGCTGAAATGTTCGCAGCCCAAAGTGAGTGGTACCAATGAAAAACACAAACACATTACCGCGACGCGCGGTTCTTCGCTTAATCTGGCAATTTATACGGATTTCCCCATTTCCCCTCCTTGTCATCCTTTTGCTCCGTTTGATAAACGCGGGATGTCACGGTTTTTCGCCGATTATCATCGCCGGATTCACAAACGCGTTAATAAACGCTGAAGGACTCTTTTTATGGATGGGGATTTATCTCTTGCTAATGATCTTGGAGATACTAACCGATGTTTTCAACGGTGTAACACAGATGTGGTTCTCCAATAAAGCTGTGCTACATTTCCAGGAAGATCTTCTGCGTCAAGCCGGACAGACACCGCTCCTCCATTTTTTGGATGCTGACTTTCACGATAATCTTAGCCGGGCAACACAAGGTTTCAGTGATCGCGTTGTCAGCTGGTTTCAGAGTGTTCTGGCAAATATTCATAGTGTTGCAGGCGTGTGCGGATTGTTGGGCGCGGCTCTCATTCTAAGTAGTAATATATGGTGTATGATCGCTTTGCTCGTCAGTTCCGCCATCATTCTCTTCACAAGGAAACCTATTGCGAGGCTTGAACTCGAACGAGACCGAGCAGCAGCACGTCCTAACCGAACACAGACAGCGTGGGCAGCTCGACTTTACCAACGGGTCAGCAGCCCAGAGGTGCGCCTCTTTACACTCCAACAGTGGCTACTTTCAAAATGGGAAGACGCATATCGGACGCTCGCTACGGTGGAAATAGGATCACTGAAAAGGAAAACCGCTTGGAACGCACTCGCCAACCTCAGTTCTGTCCTCGGATACTGTGTGATCGTTTTCATCGCAGCCCGAACCGCACATAGTGGAGACCCTGAAAAAATTGCCGGTATCTTCACCGGCTTAATTGCCGCCGCCGCTGGCTTACAAGGATTTCTCTCATATATGGCACACTCTATGGGAAATCTCGCCGAACAGAGCGGCATCTTACGTGACCTGGCGACACTGTTCACAACGCAATCCACTGAAGAGAGAAGCACATCTGACACAAGAGAAAAACATCAGGACACTCCAGCACCTACTTCAGAAGCGGGAGAGATGACAGTTGCCATGAACGATCTCTCGTTCCAATACCCGCGCGCAGCGACGCAGACTCTCAAAGAGATTACCGCAAAAATTGCACCCGGCGAAACCGTTGCACTCGTCGGGAAAAATGGCGCAGGAAAGACAACACTGGCAAATATATTACTCGGTCTGTACGCACCAAATAGTGGAACACTCACATTTTCACAGAGGGCACAGAACGATACAACTTCTGAAAAACCCACAACAAGTGCTGTCTTTCAAGACTTCACGAAGTTCCTACTGCCCGTCAGAGACAACGTTGGCTTCGCTGACCTGAATCGCATGCAAGACGACAATCGTATGCGGCACACACTCGACAGAGCAGGTTCCACCTTCTCACAAGAACTCGATACTTGGCTCGGACATGAATTCGGCGGACGCGATGTGTCCGGTGGAGAATGGCTGCGCCTCGCCGTTGCGCGTGGACTTTTCCGACAGAGCCAATTCGTTGTGTTTGATGAACCGACTGCTGCCATCGATCCAGTCGCTGAAGTTGAAATGATCCGAGAACTCCTCACCAAAGACGAATCGCGTACCACCCTTGTCATTTCGCATCGGCTCGGGGTCGCCCGCCTCTGCGACAGAATCCTCGTTTTAGACGAAGGACAACTCGTTGAAGACGGTACGCACGAAGAGTTGCTTGCCGTGGGGGGATTATACGCCGAAATGTGGAACGCACAAGCATCATGGTACGCTTATAGTGAAGCCCATAAATAAGTGGACATCTTTGTAGCATAAACTGTTAGTTTGGGTTTCCAGTCTGAATGCCTGTCATAGGCATTCAGACTGTTTGAGAGTGACCAATTAATTGTAGGTTTCACTATAAACACTGCAACTCAATAACACTTTCCCAACTCAAGCAATTCCCAAAACTGCACCCACGACTCCTACCACAAACCTTTCCCATTTGACGATAAGAAAAAGTGCAACTATTTTGGTACTCGTTTGTAGTAACGATAACCTCAAGATGCGAGAAGAGGCAATATGGCAGATTAAGCCGAGCCCCATGTTTTCGGACAACATAAACGTCCCCTCTCTGAGATCGGTGCGGTTACAAACGTCGTCATAGGTGTCAATTTTAGAAGAAATAACCGTTGTAGTCCCAGATCCGGTAGGGTCTTTCACCTAACTGCGCCGGATTCTACGCGAAAACCTTGAAAGTTTCAAACCCCTCTTGAATCCCGTAGGGATGATATATTTATAGCAGCATGTGGTCAGAAAAACTCAAGCCCCGTAGGGGCGGCATTTGTAGAAAGGCTATTCCACAAAATACTGCGAAAACCCCTAAATCAACACCTATGGCGCGGTTACAAACCTCATCTACCTGTGAAGTGTGCAAGTCCTATAAAATTAAGACAATCTTTTCGCGCTAAAATTGTATCTATAATAGTTGAGAAGGAAGAACACTTTTCTTTTCCAGAATTATGCCTACTTTTTTTTGGGAGTTCGCGTCACTATAGTGAATTGATAGAGTGCTTCTTTTTTCCATCAGACTTATGTTTCTGATATTGAACCTATATCCCTTTAATACACAACAACAAAAAATCTAATCGAAAATCAGTATACAAAGATTTCACTATAGTTTGGAGGATGAAATGCGTATAGTCGAGGCGGTATCTGTCGGAATTTCTGCGATTCGTAGCAACAAAATGCGTTCATTATTAACCATGCTTGGTATTATCATCGGTGTCGCTTCGGTATTAGCGATGATAGCGATTGGTGATGGTGCCAAGGAGATTGTCCGGCAAGATGCACAGAAATTAGGCGGTGCAAATCAGTTCTTCGTGTACCGTATGTGGTACAAACGCGTAAACAACCGGTGGGTCCGTAATCGTAGTAGCGAGTACCTGAAATACGAAGATGTGTTGGCAATGGAGGCAGAATGTCCAACTGTTCGTGCAGCCACGCCACAAATCTGGAACTGGGGCGGCGTGCTCATCCAAGCTTCAGGCGGCTCTGAAACCCGTGCAGGCTGGAACGGCGTAGATGCCAACTATAACACCGCAATGGACTGGAACGTTAAAGACGGTCGTTTTATTTCAGACGAAGAGGTTAGAAACGCATCAAAAGTCTGTGTGCTTGGGGATGAGGTTGCAACCGCCTTGTTCGGTGATAGATCACCGTTGGGACAGGAAATCAAAATCGCACGAGACGGCGAATATCACAACCGGTGGGGACAAAAAGAGGGAAGACGATCCACGGAACGCTTCACGGTTATTGGCACATTCGTGCCGAGAGGTACAAGTCTCCGGTTCGGTGTTAGTTTCGACAACCTTGTCTTTATTCCTGTATCAACCATCCAGGAACGCTTCACGGGCAATGACCAGATTCCGCGTATCACAGTCTATGCACATACCGTTGACGATGTGCCTCAGGCAGTTGAAGAAGTAAAAACCGTCATCCGGAAACGGCATAGAAATCAAGACGATTTCATCGAGATATTTGAGATGCAAGCCGGTATGGCGCAATTAGATAAAATCAGTAAAATCATAAAAATTACCTTAGGCAGCATCGCCGGATTCTCGCTCCTCGTCGGTGGCATCGGGATTATGAACATGATGTTAGTCGCTGTTACCGAACGCACTCGTGAAATTGGGCTTCGGAAGGCACTCGGCGCGAAACGGTTGGATATTCTACTGCAATTTCTAATAGAGTCAGTCATCATGTGTGGTGTAGGTGGTGCAATCGGCGTTGGGTTGGGCATTCTCGCCGGTGAAGGGATGGCACTGCTCGCTGTCAAAATCGTCAAAATTGTTCCTGAATGGCCCGCAGTTGTCTCTCCACAATGGATATTGATTTCTGTATCGGTTTCAGCGATAATCGGCATCTCCTTTGGTCTGTATCCCGCGCTGAAGGCATCGTCGCTTTCCCCTATTGAAGCTCTGCGCAAAGATTAGAATTTGGAACGACAAAGATATTCATAGTAAAACCGAAAAATAATAGACCTCTTGTAAGGGCACCCCTTGTGGGTGCCCGCATACTCTTAAAGTCCCCCTGATAAGGGGGATTTAGGGGGTTTCAATACGGAAATTACCGATTTTTTGCGTCTGAATGTCCGATATTTTCTCAATTTGCGTAAGTCCTGTCTAATTGAAAACCTTTATCCACAAGCATACCCATGGCAAAACACAATCAACCCAGAAAGAACGCACAAAACGGTGTGAAATCTGGGTTGAGTTAAGAATGGAATTCGGTTAAAATACGTATAGGTAGAAAACGAGAGGTATTATCGACTTCCTTTTGAACCTTTCAAATGCGTTTTTTCGCTTCTTTTGCAGAATTATGCACACTTTTTTTTCGTAGTTCGCGTCACTATAGTGAAGTGAATTGATAAAGTGCTTCTTTGCGATGTGTAACCCACTTATCCATGAAACATGGAAATCGCATAAGCTCCTTTGATGAAAACAGTCTTTCTGGAGATATTTGATGAAAAACGACGATGTTGTGTTGATCCAACGCATCCTTGCCGGTGATGAGACCGCCTTTGCAAGTCTGGTGAGAAAGTACCAGAAACAGGTCCACACGCTCGCATGGCGGAAAATTCGGGATTTCCATATCGCTGAAGACATTACGCAGGAGACCTTTCTGCAAGCCTATCAGAAATTGGAAACCTTAGAAGACCCGACACGGTTTCCAAGGTGGCTTTATGTGATTGCAGATCGGCTCTGTATTGCGTGGCTCCGAAAAAACCAGCGACAAACCGAACCACTCGAAGAAGCCGACCTCTCAGGAATAGAGACAGAAGCATATTCCCGATTTGTCGCAACAGAGCACGCCGAAACTTTTGCTGAAGCGCGACGCGACCTGGTCGAAAAGTTGCTTGCGAAGTTGAAGGAAAACAACCGAACAGTCATCACGCTTCACTATCTTGAAGGCATGACTTATGCAGAAATAGTTAACTTCTTAGGTGTACCAGAAAACACTATTAGGAGTCGACTCCGCCGCGCCCGGCAACAGCTAAAGAAGTATGAATTCATGATTCAAGAAGCGTTAGATATCACAATTGAAGTGGAACATCACTCCCAAAAACATTTGAACGGAGATTTCGGAATGAAATTAACCTTTGAAAGAGATAACCTTTTGTCCTCTCTACAAGTGCTGCAAGGCATCGCGAGTGAGCAGAATACGCCGCCTATTCTCATCCACGCCGAGGGAAGCACGATTGAATGTATGGCGACGGACACGGAAATCGGTATCAGAATGAAAGTTGACGGGACAGTCAAAGAAGCGGGTACAATCTTTATCCCCGCCGGAAAATTGGTGGATATCGTTGAAGCGTGGCCCACTGAGAAACCGATAGACTTGACAACTACGACAAACAATCGGATTGAAATCACTTCTGGAAATGGCATTCACAAAACCGTCAAACTTGCCGATGAAGAATTCCCACAACTCCCTTCTATTGACGAGGCAGCATTCGCTATTGATGGAAAAACCCTGAGGTCTGTTCTTCATAAAACTGAATTTGCTGCACCTGCAAAGAAATCCCGAAATCCATGCCTAAACGGACTCTATTTTAACCAGCTTGCGGACAGAACCGAGATCGTTGCAGCCGATGGTATACAACTTGCGATCGCACATTGTGAGCCTTTCAAGTTGTCTGAGAATAAAGATGGATTTATCGTACCGCTCAAAGCCATCAAAGAGATTGAACGAACCTTTGCTAATGCCCCAGAGATAAGAATCTCACGCCTTGAGAATCAGATTCTTTTTGCGGATGAGCGCACTACGGTGACGACGCGATTGGTAGCCGCTGAGTATCCGCCGTATGAGAAACTCATCCCAGTGTCTCCTATGGTGAGGACAGTTGTGCCGAAAGAGCCTATTTTGCAGGTGATGCGTAAGGTTTCGTTGGTATCAGATCCGAAAACCTTTAAGGTCTGTTTAGAGATAGATGAACAACAGATTCGGGTCTCAGCAGAAACCCCTGAATCCGAAGAGATGCATGAGACGTTAGCAGTGGAATCCAGCACTGGAAGTATCCGTATCGGTATAAATGCTCAGCTGCTCATAGAGACACTTTTGCACATTAGAACAGGGGCTGTGTCGCTGGAGTTCTCGGGCGTGTTGGAACCTGTCATTGTTAAACCGATTGGTGAGGAAGACCATCTCTGTGTCATCATGCCAATGAGTTTGGAATCTTAAAACTTGTCATTTTATAGTAAAACCTGAAAATACGTTGACATTTATCAAACAAAGATACCTCTCCTGTGCTGGCGAGGATACAATCCTCGCCTACCACATTAGATCCGGTAGGTCCAGTTTTCTAATCTCACCATAGGTGTCAATTTTAGAAAAAACGCGTCATAGCATCGTAGGTTGGGTTGAGCGGGGTTTCCGAGAAAAATGATATGGACCCCCAAGCACATTTTACCACTCTATACCGTTCTATCAATGAAAAAAATAGCGAAACCCAACGCAAACCTACCGCCATGTTCGTAGCGTTTGACGCAAAGAACGTTGGGTTTCGCTGGGTTTCTCTATGTATACACGGGTCTATCAGGTTTGATGTCCTTTGAAATATCTACCTTTGATTTTTAACCCCGCTCAACCCAACCTACGGGACTGATTTTACGGAGAACTTTAATGACCCCTGAAATCGCTTTACAAAAACGAGAGCAAATGATTCGCGACGGTTTCTGTGTCATCAACAACATTCTCACAGATGAATTCCTGCAGGAACTCCATGACGAATCAGAACGACTTCTCGCTAATTATGTGCCACCAGAACACACCAGATACCATGGGCATCATCTACAAGTTACAAGCAAAGACAATACGCTCGTTCAGAAACTATTAGAATGGCACCCTACGCTCAATGCATTAGAAGAAATGGGATTTGGCGATTTCCCAGTCCCCGTAGGCATCACGATTCTGACGAAAGATCCAGGGGCACCTCCACTCTATTGGCATCAAGATTGGTACCATTGGAACGATCCAATTAGTTGCGCGCCTTGGCCGCAAGATATTTTTATGAAGTATTATCTCACTGATACAACACCAGAAAACGGCTGTTTAAAGGTTATTCCCGGCACACACCGCAAGCGCATTGATTTGCACGACAAACTTCTCCAGACAAGCGAACTCGGTAATGTCCTAAAACCGGGATCAGAATCTAAGGAAAAATATTCTGTGATGTTCAGTGACCATCCAGATCAGGTGGATGTTTGCGTCAAAGCAGGTTCATTAGTGATGCGAGATGCACGCCTTCTACATTCCGTCCGAAAAAACGATACGGACAGAAGACGCACAATGCTTCTCGTATGGATTAGGCGTCCAACGACCATCCCGAACTATTGGAACCACGAAACCCCCGAACCCGTTTTGAATCGAGATGAAAACAAGGACTATCCGAGTACAACGATTCCTAATGAATTTTTAACTTAAATCATGTTCCTAACCCTAATACGCCAAGAGCTTTTGACCCATCTGATGAGCGCGCGTTTTTTTGCTGCGGTCATCATTACACTCCTCCTCGTTGTCGCCAATACGTTTGTCCTGATCGGTGCACACGAAGAGCGTCTCGCCGACTATAGCCAGAAAGAAGTCGTGAATCGCGAGACAGTCGCCGCAACACCTGCCTATTCGGTCTTGAAGTTGAAAGTCCAACGTCCTCCCAACCCCCTGAGCCTCTTTAGTGCTGGCTTAGAGACGCGTTTCGGCAGCGATATTGACATAGCGTTTGACAGTGTGCCAGCCCTCTCAAACCCGATAGCTGATGTTAGACCAGAGGAAGCACAGTGGACGTTTGGGAGCGTACCATCCCTCTCAAGTCCGGGGACACCCCTCGGTTTAAATAACCCCTATCTCCATCTCTTTTCACAGATCGATATTGTCTTTACCTTTCAAGTTGTGTTGAGTCTACTGTCCCTGCTTTTCGCTTATGATGCCATTGCAGGAGATTGGGAAACCGGCACCTTGCGCTTGGTGCTTTCACACCCTGTCGGGCGCGGGAGTGTCCTACTTGCCAAATACATTGCGGCGATGGTCTGTCTACTGCTCCCTGTGCTAATGAGTCTACTACTCGCCCTGATTCAGTGTTCTTTCGCGCGTTCCCTGCAATTCAACACAGACGACTTTCTACGAATTGGCGGCATTGTTTTGACAACAATTGTTTACCTATCGGTTTTCTACCTGATCGGTCTGCTCATTTCCACAACAACCCGCCGTGCTGCCACGTCCCTGATGCTTTGTATGTTCCTGTGGGTGGTTTTAGTGCTTGTCTATCCAAACTGGAGCCGGTTTGCCCTGAATCCGGTGGGCGACATGCGTGCAGAGAAATTATCCACTAACCAGCAGGTAGCACAGATTCGGGAAGAGGCAGATCGAGAACGGGATCGGTTCTTGGCGAGTAGTCCGCTTAAGGGAGACCCTCCAATATTTTTCGATACATTTACAGGGACCGACTTCTTTAAAGGCGGCGGGTGGTATCTCGGGGATTTCCCTCGGGTTAACATCCAAATCGAATTGAAAAATACTACGGATACCTTGGTAACACACCTGCGTCGTTACTATGAATTCGCAGCGACGCTGCAAATCCAGAATGCCGAAAAGGTGTACTTAGTTGCGGAGCAACTGGTCGCACAGATATCCCACCGACAAGCACAATGGGATGAACGACTCATGAAACTTAGCCCTGCAAGTCTTTACACCTTTGCAACCGCCGCGTGGGCAGGGACCGATTTCGACAGCATGACCGACTATATCCGAGCCGCGCAGACATACCGGCGTACCCTCATTGACGCTTTTCATGAGAGAGATGCCTTCGCGAGTCTACAGTGGTTTTCAACAAATCAAGGCACCGTAGACTGGTCGATTCTGCCTGACTTTCGTTTTGAGCAGGCAGAGGTCAGCATCAACGCACAGCGCGCCCTACCGGAATTACTTTTACTGGTATTCATCAATCTCATCCTATTCATGGCAACATTTCTGGTCTTCATCAAAATTGAAGTATAGAATGGTTGTCAGTTATCGGTTATCAGTCGTCAGTTAAGAGATGTTTTGATTAAGTCAAAACCCTCTTTTAACGGATAACCGATGACTGAAAATTAACAGATGACTTCTTAACTGAAAACTGAAAACTGAGAACCGAGAACTAATAAATGATTTGGCATATTGTTACACGTGAACTTTTAGATCATCTCACGAGTCTGCGCTTCGCCTTAACTACGCTCATCCTCGTAGCATTAATGGTCACCAACGCCGTTGTACATCTTCAGACACATCCTGAACGCGTTCGGAAATACTCCGAGAACGTTAGTGCCTCCCACACCGAATTGAAATCCCGCACACAGTTATATGCGCTGCTGCAAAAGGGTCCGGGTAAACTATACAAACGTCCCTCCGCTCTCACCTTCATTGCCGATGGAGGGGACGCGCTTCTACCAAGCGAAAGCGTAAGTGGCGGTTTCTGGCGATTATACGGACTATCCTACATTTGGGCAATGGGCGTTCCACGTCTGAACATGGATGCGATCAGCAATCACCGCCCGACCGCCGTGGTGATTGATTGGGTCTTTATCATCACCTACCTGCTTTCCTTCATTCCGCTCCTGTTTACCTTCGACGCGCTCTCAGGGGAACGAGAACGAGGGACGCTACGGCTGTGTCTCGCAAATCCCATCTCGCGTCCTGCTTTGTTAGTCGGTAAATTCCTTGGCTCGCTGACCGCAGTCCTCATCCCTTTCTATTTTGCAGTGTTGTTCAATCTCGCCATCATTTCCACCGAAAGTTGGACGCAGCTCAGTGGGACAGACTGGGGACGTGTAGGGCTCATCGTCCTCATCGCTTCTTGCTATGCTGGCATCTTCATCGCCGTTGGACTCATCGTTTCCGCGATGACACGTGAAAGTAGGTTAAGTCTCGTTGTCCTATTGCTAATTTGGGTGACCGTCGTAGTGTTTATGCCCTCAACCCTCGGCACCCTCTCAACAAAATGGATGCCCTCTGTCCAAACACACCATCAATTTCGGATGGCAAAAGGGACCGCCTTCGACCAAATTTTAAGCGATTTCCTGAATAAAAGGGAAACTTTAAAAGAACGCCGTCAATCAGCAGGCACCTCTCAGGGAGAAGTTACAGAGATAGACACTTCAGAATTAGAGATCCAGCGCGAGTTCGTTAGAAAAGACATGGAGACGCGGGAGCGGCTGAGCCGCCAGCATCTCGCTGCCCAAAGCGCGCAAGTCCTACACGCAAGACGAATAACCCGGTGCTCCCCTGCAGCGATTGTCCAATACGCCCTTGAATCCATGGCAGGTACAGGCTTTAATCGCCATTTGCAGTTCTTAGAAAATTGCCATCTTCATATCCGTCAGTTCCGAGACTTTATCGCTGAAATGGATAGAGCAGATCCAGAAAGCCTTCATTTCATCGGCATCCCGAAAGGCATGTCAGAAAAGCCGGTCTCACCAGAGGCTATCCCGATGTTTGAGGATAAACTAACTTTTCAAGATACGCTCAACTCGGCTATAATGGACATACTGTTGCTCATTTTACTGCTCGGCATATTTCTTTCAGGAGCATTCCTCGTCTTCCTCCGTTCAGAGATATAAGCCACAGCAAAAGGTACAACGCAAAATTAGGTAATTTTACTTTTTTAAACCGCCCCCCGAAAAAGCCTACTCATTAAGTTAAAATCTAATTGAGGACTATCTATGCGATCAGATATATCAATGCACACCACTTTGAAAGATGAAGAACTCATTCAACTTGTCCAAGCGGGTAATGAGTTAGCATTCACAGAACTGATGTCGCGTTATAGTCCACGCATCTGGAAAGTGATTATCGCACATTCGAGACAACGCCGCGATGCCGAAGAAATCCTCATGGATGTCTGGAAATCTGTCTGGGAAAATATCAGTGGACTGCGGAGTGTTGAAAGTTTCGGTGGATGGCTACACCGCATTGCTCACAACGCATGCAAGCGGTACTACGCCTCACGGCATCATTCAACAGACGAGATGCCGTATAGTTACGCTGACTTAACCGATCAGATCGATCAGGATGCGGTTGCGCGTTTCTCGGAAACAGAACTCCACGATGCTGTGAGAGAAGCAGTACATCACCTGCCAGATAAAGTACGCCGCGTTGCGGTCCTATACTATCTGGAATTATGGAGCGTCAAAGAGATCCACGCCGAACTCGGATTAGCGATAGGCACAATCAAGACCAAATTAAGACAGACACGCGAACTTCTCCGTAAGGAGTTCGATGTCGAACTTGAAAGAGGGGGAACCATGTCATCTAAACAGGAAAAATCCAAACACATCCAACCCAGAATCAAGGTTATTGGGGTCGGTGGAGCGGGCGGCAACGCCGTCAAACGAATGATTGAAGACGGTTTGACGGACATCGAATTTTACGCCGTGAATACAGACAAGGAAACACTCGACAAACACCATGAAGCAACACCTGTGCAGATCGGTGCTAACACCACCCAAGGGTTGGGTTGTGGCGCGAACCCAGAGATAGGTAGAAGGGCAGCTGAGGAGGACAGGGAAAAACTCTACAGCCTCGTCGCGGACGCGGATATCGTCTTCATTATAGCCGGTATGGCGGGTGGAACAGGCGCGGGTGCTTCGCCGCTGATTGCCTCCCTCGCTCGAGAACAGGGTGCTTTAGCCATAAGTGTTGTGGCACAGCCGTTCAATTTTGAAGGTCAAGACCGCGCCAAAAAAGCCGAACAGGGACTACAGGAACTTCAAAAACATGCCGATTCCGTTGTTGTGGTATCGAACCAACAATTGCTTGATTCAATAGAGCAGAAGCAGAAACTGGCAATGACGATACGTGAGGCATTCCACCTCAGCGATGAAATGCTGCGCCGCAGCGTTGAAAGAAGCATCTCAGAATTTCATGCCAGCACCCTGTGAAACTAAGGTTAGCAGCGCAGCTTTGGTTCTACAAGATAAGGTAGGTGCGGTTTCCCAACTGCACCATAACTGTCAATTTTAGAAAAAATAACCGTCGCACCCCCAGGACCGGTAGGTTCGGTTTGCAACCGAACCGGATTCTACGCGAAAACCTTATAGTAAAGCCTACAATTAATTAGACATTGTAGAAAGGCGAGGTTCCAAACCTCGCCAGCGGTGGTGAGGTGTTTTGTGTTTTCCAAAGTGCCCTCTTATTTTCGGGTTTTACTATAAAGGTTTCAAACCCCTCTTGAATCCCGTAGGGATGATATGTTTATAGCAGCATGTGGTCAGAAAAACTCAAGCCCCGTAGGGGCGGCATTTGTAGAGAGACCCTTACAAAATATCTCTAAAAATCGCTAAATTGACACCTATGGTGCGATTTCCTAACCACCCCGGATATCAACAAAGAAATCCATACACGAAGAACCTCTGATATCCTTTTATCCCCGTAGGGCAGAAACCCTGTATAGAAACCTATCACATGAAAAACTTTGAAAAATTGCCCAAAGTTTAGGACATAAGAAAGGCGAAATAATGCACACCGAAATGTTAAGAAGTATTGAAGACATCCTATCAATCGAACTCCTCACGCTATTTGATCCAATTGCTGCTTCCCCAGATGGGACACAGCTTGCTGTTGCTGTCCAAAGTTATTCCAGAAAACGCGTAGGAACTGGAATTGATGATCAGTATCTTCCAACCGGTTTAGTTGGCTTGCAGGAAGGTAGTGAAATTTGGCTTGTCAATGTTCAAAGTGGCGAATCTCGGAATCTCACACCGAACTGGGGAACAAGTTACTGCCCGGCTTGGTCACCAGATGGAAAAAGATTGGCTTTTTATTCGGATAAGCACGAAACAGCCCAACTGTGGATATGGGAAGTCGGCAAAGATGAACCACAACTCGCGAGTGATGCCATGATTCGACCTTTTTTGGCGTTCACACCCCCACCGCTCTGGACCCCTGATGGGACGCGTATTATCGTTAGGCTCCATGCAGAAACAGAGATAGGCGAAGAACCGCCTCCAGACCAAGAAAAGACATCCGTGACAGTCTTTGAGAGTCCGATTGCTGGACAATCAGAAAATGAATTCCGACCGCGGCGAACTGCATGGTTTGATGCAAGGTATCGCGCAGACATTGGCATAATAACGGTTGCCACAGGGGAAGTCCAAACGTTAGCGCACGGCTTCTATCCATCCGGTATTCGCGTCGCCCCAGATGGAAGTGCCGCGGCGTTTATGAGTTTTCAAGGAATAGAAAGTAACTCCCAACTATTTTACGAACTCTATCTTTCGCCGCTGAAGGGTGGCCCCCCGAAATTACTTGCTGACTCGCTTAAATTTAGTTGGGGACTTTCGTTCACTTGGTCGCCAGATGGGCACTACATTGCGTACATGACAGAAGACGCGTCAGCAAAAGATGAACTTTTCCTCATTTCAACAGTTGATGGTAGCCAACTGAATCTCACACAAGACACCGACATTGAACTGACAAATAGTTCGCATCCGCCTTTATCGCCTTTATGGAGTTCTGATAGCAAACATCTATTCTGGGTTGCGCGAGGTGATCTCTGGAGAATCTCTGTGGCTGATAAAACGGTTGAGAAACTGACAGATGGATTTGACCGTCATGTTGTCCGGATTGTTCGTTCCGCCCGAGCAGACACCGTCTGGACACCGGACAACGCTGAAGTGATATACGTTCATACAGTACACTTTAAAAGTGCTCAGCACGGTTTTCATCGCGTCAACCTGAAAACGCGCGAAATTACACAGTTGGTTGAAGAAAAGCGTAATTACAATCCTATGGGTAGAAACATGGATGTTGCACCGCAAACGGGAAACATTTTCTACAGTATTGAGGATGTCCGTCATCCGCCCGATGTGTGGGTAGCGGATGCCAACTTTCAAAATCCACGGCAACTTACGCAACTGAATCCAAACATTGAAACAGAACCGCTTGGTACTTCACAGATCGTCACTTGGCAGACACCCTCTGGCAAGAATCTCAGAGGTGCCTTGTTACTCCCACCAGACTATGTAGAGGGTAAACGTTATCCGTTAATTACACAGGTCTACGGCGGTAAGTTTCTCTCATATCAATTTAACGATTTCGGCACAGATCACCATGGCGGCAATTTTCTGCTGACGAACCAAGGTTACGCTGTCTTTCTTCCCGATACACCGATGGAAACCAACGCACCTGTCCAAGAATTGGCAGAGATGGTGTTCTCTGGTATAGATACCATAATTGACATGGGAATTGCCGATCCCAACCGTTTAGGAATAATGGGGCATAGTTATGGAGGTTACTGCGTCAACGCCCTAATTACACAAACATCTCGGTTTGCCGCAGCTGTCAGTAGTGCCGGACGTGGGAATTTAATTAGTTCCTACGGACATTTGACAGAAGAGGGAGATAGCCAGTGGATTCATTGGACAGAAAGTGGACAAGCCAAAATGGGAGGATCACTTTGGGAATTCCGGGACCGATATATTGAAAACTCACCGATCTTTTTCCTTGATAAGGTGGAAACACCGCTGTTGTTGGTTGTTGGTGCTTTAGATGTTCCTGCTGTCCCACAGGCAGGGGAAATGTTTTCGGGTTTGCGTAGACTGGGGAAAAAAGCCGTTTTCGCGCGATATGAGGGCGAAGGACATTCACAAGTTACATCATGGCGTTACCCAAATGTCTTTGACTATTGGCAGCGCGTCCTTGCTTGGTTTGATGAGCATTTCCCGGAAGATGATATATCCTAACCTAAGTTGCCACCGTTGTTACACAAGCTGTACGAAGTTGAATATAGCAAAGCCGCAAGATACGTGGACACTCTGAAAAACACAAAATACCACCCCTTCGCTGGGCGAGGTTTGGAACCTCGCCCTTTCCTTATAAACATAAGGAAAAAAGTGCAACTTTTTTCCACCCCATTTGTAGTACCTATCACAAGCCTCTTGTCAGGTTTCGTGTCCTGATTCAATCAAGGCTTGTCTTGCTATTTACTTAGCAGACCTCATTAAGTTTTTCAACTATCTTTTTCAATCTTAAGGAACTCTACATAGGCAAATTCACAGAAAGAGAAAAAATCAGTTGAATAGAAATTTCACAACAATACAAAAAGGAACAATTGATAAACCCATGAAAACAAATTTGTTAATAATCACAGTCTTAACACTCACTATATGCTCTCAACTAACGGCTGTTTCAAATGACCCAACCGTAAAAAAAGACCTAACCGCTGTAAAAACAGATCAACCCCCCACCATTGATGGCGTTCTCGACGATACCTGCTGGCAAGACGCACCACAAGCCACTGGGTTTACAGACGAACGCACCGAAAAACCGGCGAAGAACCAATCCATCGCTCGGCTCGTTTATACAGACAAAGCCATCTACCTCGGCGTTTATCTCTATGACGATATGCCCGATAAAATTGTGGCACGCCAAACCAAAGACCAAACCCGTTTTCAAGGTGAAGACTGGATGTCCTTCAGCCTTGATCCGTTCCACACGCACCAATTTTCCGATAGAAACTTCTTTATGGCGAACGCGCTCGGCACGAAATTCGCGCATCTCGCTACTGGACGCGCCGAAAAAAGCGAATGGATCGGGTTATGGAAGGCTGCCGCACAGATTGTAGATGACGGTTGGATCGTAGAGATGGAAATCCCGTGGCAGATGCTGGATTACCCTAATACAACAGAACCTGTCCAGATGGGCATCAACATTGATAGAGGGCAGCAGCGGACAGGAGAAAAATCGTGGTGGTGTAATTTAGGCGTTAATGAATTTAGAGAGAACGATGGCCACTGGGTTGAGGTCCTACCACCGCCTCGGCAGCGCGAGTTGAAACTGCTGCCGTATCTCATTGGTGGATACAGCGAACAGGAAACAACAGACAGCGCGTATACTGCCCGAGCAGGGGCAGACTTTCGCTATGAGGTTACGCCACAGTTACGACTCATCGGGACCGCCAATCCCGATTTCGATAACATAGAACAAGCCGTAGAAGGTATCGATTTCTCCTACGGTGAACGCTACGTACCCGACCGTCGTCCTTTCTTTTCTGAGGGTGGTAATGTCTACAACGTTGGGCAGCTTTTCTACTCGCGGCGGATAGAGGATATGGACGGTGGGCTTAAACTCTTTGGAAAACTGGGGAAAAACACCTCAGTTGGCACCTTAGGCACGTACCATCGAAACAACCAGAACTTTATCCTTAGTGCCTCCCAATCCCTTACAGCGACATCTCAAGTCAGTGCTGTGTTCTTATCACACCACAAACAAGGTAATCCGGCGAACAACGTCGGCTCTGTATCAGGTAGTGCGCGACGCGGAAGATTTGCAGTATTCAGTGATCTCACCCAAAGTTGGGCGGATGAATCAGATGGAAGAACAGGAACTGTTGGTTTGGTTTACAAAGGTCACCTCATTGAAGCGGTTTCAAGAGTTTTCTTTACAGATCCAGATTTTGTGAACAATCTCGGTTACCATCCGTTCAAAGGCTACCGCGGCATCAACCTCACCACTCTGTTTAAAAACGAGTGGCGCGAAGGGATTGTCCGCCGTCTCACTCTCTTTACCCATACTGACGCTTCTAACACATACCAAGGTGAGGTTTTCAGTCGTGACATCAGGCTTGGTGCACAACTCTTGACACACAGTGACTATTCAGTTTCTGCTTTCTGGAACGGTGGTCAATTTAAAGAATTCTCAGACTCGTTGTTCAGCATCAGTTTAGGAGTTCGTGCCACGGATCGCTTTAACAACTTCAGTGTCAGCTATGACTGGGGTGAACAGGCAGGCGAGCAGTTTTATAGCATTAGTGGGAATGTGAATCTGCGTGCTTACGGCTTCACCGCTGGCTTGACCTCCCAAGTCCAGTGGCATTTCGAGCGTCGTTATCAACAGATTCTAACGCTCACGTATGACTTCAGTCCTGCGTTAAGCCTCGGCAGTCGTTTGATCTGGCAAGCGGAAGGCATTAATACCTACTTCGCGCTGCGCCGCTCAGGTTACGCTGGCACCGACTTTTTCATTATCCTCGGTGATCCAAACGCCCAAGAATTCAAACAACGTTTAGTTGCTAAGGTGATTCGGGCATTTTAGATTTTCTCTGATATCTATGTGTTACGTATAAACCGTTCAATTGTATTCTCCTGAATCTTATGGTATAATGTATCCGGTTGCTTAACGAGGGCACTTGTTTCTAACACCTTTGAGTCCTTTCAACAACTGTTATACCTAAGTATTCAGGAGAATTTTTTATGCGAAATCTGTGGGGACCATACAAACTTATGTTGGTTCTATTTTTATCCGTTTCCCTCTACGCAGCAGCACGGGAAACTAAAACCGAAAAGGATACAGAAATGGAAAAAAACAGAATCCAGATTTATAAAGAAAACCCGCGTTACTGGCAGTATAAAGGGAAGCCAATTCTGCTCATCGGTGGTTCCGTCGAAGACAATCTATTTCAGATACCAAATCTTAAAGAACATCTTGAATTGTTAAAGTCGGTCGGTGGCAACTATGTCCGCTCCACAATGAGTTGGGTGGATGAAGGCGATGTACCGCCCTTCAAAAAAGTCGGCGATCAATACGACTTAAATCAGTGGAACGACGAATTTTGGAACCGTTTTCGGAACTTCATCACGTGGACGCACGAGATGGATATTATCGTCCAGATTGAGGTGTGGGCAACCTTTAACTATTACCGAGAGCCGTGGGATGCTAATCCCTTCAACCCCAAAAATAATAGCAATTACACCGCAGAGGGAACAGGATTACCCACTGTTGTCAAAAGTCATCCGACTGCGACGGAAAACAACTTTTTCTGGTCTGTACCGAAAGAGCATAATCAACAGACCGTTTTGAAATATCAGCAAAAATTTGTGGATAAACTCCTCTCAGAAACACTCCAATACGGACATGTGCTTTATTGCATGGACAACGAGACTTCCGTCACACCTGCATGGGGTGAATACTGGGCAACATATATTCAGAAACAGGCAGCTGCAGCTGGACGCGTCGTTGAAACGACGGAGATGTGGGACCCGTGGAATTTATCCCATGAGATGCATAAAGCGACGTTTGACCATCCCGAAACCTATTCCTTTTGCGATATATCACAAAATAATCACCAGAAACAGCAGCGGCATTGGAATAACGCCCAGAAAATTCGATCAGGACTCTCACCAATCCGTCCCATCAATAATATCAAGATTTATGGTGCTGATGGCGGACGATTCGGCAGTACGCAAGATGGATTGGAACGATTTTGGCGAAATATATTCGGCGGATTTGCCTCAGCACGGTTCCACCGTCCGGACAGCGGCGTTGGTTTAAACGAAACCGCACAAGCACATATTAAAAGCATGCGAACCATCACAGATGAAATGGATGTTTTTACGTGCGAACCTCACAATCAACTACTTTCCAATAGAGCAGATAACGAAGCGTATGCTTTCGCAAATCCGGGACGGGAATACGCTGTCTACTTTCCAAATGGCGGTTCGGTTGATATCAACTTGAGTGCTATGAAAGATGCAAAAATGCTAACAATAAGATGGCTAAATATCGCGAAAAGCGAATGGACATCGAAAGAGGAGATTTCCTTCAGCCATAGTATCACATTATCTGCACCAACCGAAGATCACTGGGCAGTTTTGATACAATCAAAATATCCATTACCCCGCTAACATTTCTTATCCGCGTCCTGTAAACGCCTAACCCAGAAAGTATTCTATTTTTTTTTGCATTCTCCATATCCGCGTGTTATAATATATAGCGTTGTTTGATAAGAGGCCATCATCTAACAAATGCGTTCCATTTTCTAACAGGTGCAGCGATGTTGATATCCAAAAAACGGCTGAAACATCTGAAAAATGAAAACATAGGGATGTTTGACCTCGCTTCAATCGGGATAACGCTTGCCCTCGCAATCTGTATTGGTTATTTCGGAGGTAAGTGGATCGGTGGAAAATTAGGCAACGCAGCAGTTGGAGCATACATCGGTTTCGGAATGGGGGTTGCCGCCGGATTCATGGAAATGTTTCGTTCGGTAGCACGCTGGAACCGACGGCTTGAAAGTATAGAAAAACAGCGTCGTGACGATTCACACCAAGTACAGAACACCGAAAAAGAATAACGTCTGAAAGTATCAGGGATCTGGAGATTTCGGCATCAATTCGCCGTTATTTTGACAAAGGAGTCCCTCACAATGGGTCCCGTTTTGGAATTTGGCGACCGATTCATCCGCCACGTTTATGTCTTAACAATCTGCCTCACCATCGTCGTTGCTGTAGTATTGTTAGGATTCAAACGCCCCGCACTCCCAAGTTTTCTGATCGGAAGTGCTATCGGACTCTCGCTATTCTGGTCTATTGAATTCATGGTTCGGCGACTTATCCGGCCCGGGAAAACTCAAAAAACAAAATACTTATTCGGAGCCATTACCCTCGGTAAATACGCAGTACTCGGCGTGTGTCTCTATTTTCTATTTAATAAATTAGCGTGGATGAATGTCTATGCCTTCGCCGGGGGGATCGCTTTAGTACAAGGTGCCATCATTATCAAAGCGATCGGCTTGATGATGACTGTCCTTTCAAACAAGGATCCTAATCAGTCTTGAGGCGAAACTTGCACGTTGAACTCAAGTTGGGAAATGTTCGTATTATTCCCACATTCATTTAAAAGACACTAAAACACAAGATGAAAAAAATATCGTTTATCTGCTTGGTTGTGGGACTCAGTTTGGCAATAGTAGTTGGAAGTTTCGCAGCCGACAACGGTCACCGTAGTTTGCTCTCTCCGATTTCACAACTTTTACCGGATGAAATAATCCCTGAACCGGGTCGGTGGCATCAGCCCGATCTCATCCCCAACACATACTTTGCTGTTCTCGTTTTAGTGCTACTTTTTATTTTCGCCACCCGGAAGCTGAAACGGGTACCCGAAGGGAAAGGACAAACCCTGTTAGAGGTGTTTGTCGGCAGTATTACGGACTTCTTTGGCGGTATTTTAGGCGACCACGGCAAAAAGTATGTGCCATTCGTTGGCTCCTACTTCATCTTCATTCTCTTCCTAAACTACCTCGGAGTCATTCCAGGTCTTCAACCGCCAACGGCAGATTTGAATACAACGCTTGCCCTCGGTATAACGGCTGTGTTAGGTGTCCAAATTATCGCTATTAAAGAGAATGGAGTCATCGGCTACCTCAAGCACCTTGCGGGCAATCCACCGTGGTTAGGCGTTTTGATGTTCCCGCTTGAGGTGATCGCGCAACTCTCTCGCGCCGGTTCGCTCGCCATCCGCCTTTTCGGAAATATTTTTGGCGAAAAATCGGTTGTTATTGAATTGACAAAACTCGGAGTCGGCATACTGATTCTTGATGCTATTCCGTTCATACCGGTTCAAGTCCCGATGCTGTTCTTTGGGCTGTTTGCAGGCTTTCTGCAAGCGTTCGTTTTCACTATCTTAACATCCATCTATATAGTGATGTTTATTGAACATGATGAGGCACATGAAGCACATCATTAATTCCACTCAATCGGAAGAAGGTCTGGCATTTATGCTAACCCTCCGAGCCTCTAAATACATGTAAGCGCGACCACCAAGTTGCGACTTCTTAAAAAAATAACAATAGGAGAACTTCCATGACTTATTTAGCAGTGTTGGCATTTGGTGTAACATTAGGTTTGCCAATCGCCGTCATCTTCGCCTCAAGGGCACAAGGGAGTGCCACAAGCACAGCTCTTGAGGGAATCGCGCGTCAACCCGATGCCGCGCCGCGTATCCAAACGGCAATGATTATCGGTTTGGCTCTCATCGAATCACTCGTTATCTACGCGTTGTTGATGTTTTTTATTTTGCAGCTCAACAACCTCCCAGACAAAACTATGCTATTAGATTTGATCCGCGCTTCAGCGGAACAGATGGGTGGGAACGGGAATTAGTAACATCAGTAGCAAAATCAATAACCTCAAACCTCCTCAACGTTGGGGCACCCCGCAGACTGTCCCAACTTGCTGGAGTCCTTTACAGCGGAACATAGGAAATTTATGCGAGAAAAGATATACGGATTTTGCTTCATTTTTATCTCGGTGTGCATCACAAGCGCATTTGGTGCCGATGCACCTGCAGGCGAAGGAGACCTACTATCAGGACTTGGTATCGACCCCAAGACGATTATCCTCCAAGCCATCGGTTTTCTGGTTGTGCTCGCGGTCCTTTGGAAATTTGTCTTCGGCAAGGTAGGTGGACTTTTAGAGGAACGCCGAACTGAAATCACCACGCAAATAGAACAATTGCGGACGGATCGCGAAGAATTGGACCGCCTCACCGCTGAGACGCGTCAACGCCTCGCCGATATTGAAACCGAAGCGCAAACCAAGATTCAAGCAGCTATTGAACAGGGGAACGCCGAACGTCAAGACATTCTTGCACAGGCGCGACAAGAGGCTGAGGATGAAGTCGCCAGAGCCAGAGCAGAAATTCAACGTGAGAAAGATGAAGCCATCTCCGAACTACGAGGCGTTGTCGCTGAACTCGCAATTGATGCTGCCAGCAAAATCATAAGCGAAGAACTCAACGCAGAGAGACATCAGCAGATTATTGATGCATCCATTAGCAGGTTGCCAACGGATCTTTAAACAACTGAATCTGGTCATTGTTCACTTTAGTTTCATCGAAGAAACGCCCGAGCAAACCCCTTCCCAGTAACGGTCAGGGACCCTGGTTTTCGGTTAAGTGCAACTGTCTGGCTTTTTGATCGTTGAGATACTGCTTGCGCCTCACAGGCATCGCTTTGCGGTTTAACTTTCGTTGAAATTGACCAAAAACCATCACAAAACGTAGTGGAGTGATGCTCAGAAGCAGATAAAAGAACAAACTATGAGAGACATTCGAGTTGCGAAACCTTATGCCCGTGCCCTATACGAGGCAGCGGTGGAACAAAACGCGTTGGCCAATATTGTCGCTGATGTAGACAGGCTGCGAGAATTGATTGAAGCGTCCGAGGAACTCACGCAATTAATCCACAGCCCTGTTTTGTCTCCACAATTTAAAAGCGAGACATTTCAGCAGCTTTTCACAGACGCGATGCATCCTCTAATGATTAATTTTTTCCGGCTACTCACATTAAAGCAGCGTGAACGTTACCTGACTGCAATAATGGATGCCTTTTCAGTGATTGTTGACGAAGCTGCTGGTAGACTCGTCGCACAAGTGACGACAGCCGTGCCGCTAACGTCAGAGCAAGCGGAACGACTTACAGAGCAACTCAGCGCGTACTCGGGAAAACAGGTGCGATTGGAAACTACAACCGATGCACAAATCCAAGGCGGATTCATTGTGCAATTAGATGATACAGTTTTTGACGCAAGCGTCGCGACACAACTTCAGCGCTTGAGACAACAACTCGCAAAAGGGTAATAGTTATCGATTGTCTGTTGTCAGTTATCAGTTAAGAGGTGGGTTTGTAACAATCAATTCACACCGATTTGGCATACGCCAAGAACTCTCTTAACCGAAAACCGATAACTGAAGACTGATAACCACTCCTCACAGAGGACCGAAATATGGCAAGAGAAGTCCGACCAGACGAAATATCAAATATCCTTAAACAACAACTACAACAGTTTGAGCAGGACGTGGATGTCTATGATTCCGGCACTGTGCTGGAGGTAGGCGATGGCATCGCGCGGGTGCATGGGCTTGCCAACGCCATGGCAAGTGAAATGATTGAATTCCCTAACGGCATCTTCGGCATCGCTTTCAACCTCGAAGAAGATAACGTCGGTTGCGTCCTGTTCGGCGAAGATCAACTCATACATGAAGGCGATACCGCCAAACGGACAGGACGACTCCCAGAAGTCCCCGTTGGTGAAGCACTTCTTGGACGGATCGTCGATGCACTCGGTCAACCTATTGACGGTTTGGGCGATATTGAAACAGAACATCGACTGCCGGTTGAACAGAAAGGGTTGGGCATCGTCCAACGGCAACCTGTTGACGAACCCCTCTACACAGGTCTAAAAGCGATTGATAGCTTGACACCGATCGGTAGAGGACAACGCGAACTGATTATCGGTGATAGGCGAACCGGCAAAACTGCAATCGCTATAGATGCTATTCTGAGTCAGAGGAACACAGATGTCTACTGCATCTATGTCGCTATCGGTCAAAAAGGGTCCACGCTCGCACAAGTTGCCAATACCCTCCGCGAACATAATGCGATGGAATATACCACCATCGTCTCTGCCCCCGCGAGTGCTCCATCACCGCTTCAGTACATCGCGCCTTACTCAGGCACTTCAATGGGTGAATACTTCAGAGACAACGGCAAGCACGCACTCATTATATACGATGACTTGACGAAACATGCTTGGGCATATCGTCAGATGTCCCTGCTCTCACGAAGACCTCCGGGCAGAGAAGCCTATCCGGGTGATGTCTTCTACCTCCATTCACGCCTCTTAGAACGTGCCGCAAAATTGAGTGACGACCTGGGTGGCGGTTCCCTCACTGCTCTACCAATTATTGAAATCTTTGAAGGCGATTTAACGACCTATATTCCGACAAACGTTATCTCTATCACCGATGGGCAGATATACCTTACAACAGACCTGTTTAACCAGGGTGTGAGACCTGCTATCGATGTTGGGTTATCCGTTTCCCGTGTCGGTGGTGATGCTCAAGTAAAAGCGATGGATACACGAGAGGTAGCAGGAACCCTAAAGCTCGACTTAGCGAGTTTCCGAGAAGTTGCTGCCTTTGCGCAATTTGGATCAGATTTAGACGCGTTAACGCAATCGTTGCTTCAACGTGGCACCCGCCTCGTCGAACTGCTGAAACAGCCCCAATATCAACCGATGCCTGTAGAACGCGAAGTCGCTTCCATCTTCTGTGGCACCAACGGCTATTTAGATGATGTTGAGGAAACAGAAGTCGCGCGGTTTGAATCCGAATTTCTGCAATACCTTGATCGGAATCATGCTGAGCTCCTCACAGAAATCGCCGAAACCGGTCTGTTAAGCGATGAACTACTTGAAACCTTGCACACTGCAGTGAAAACCTTCAAGGAAAATTGGAGTGACACACCACCGCAAGCACAAGTAGCAGAAGAAGCACTGGTAGAAGGTGAATAGTCATGGCAACCCTACGAGAAATTCGACGCCGTATCGCCAGCATTCAGAACATTGAGCAGGTGACTGATGCAATGCGCGTTGTCGCTGCAGCACGACTCCGTCGCGCGCAGGAAAATATAGTTGCAACGCGACCTTACGCTGAAAAACTGAACACTATCCTCGGGCATCTCATTTCTCAGATGGACACCGAAGAACAGACGTTGACACACCCACTGCTTGAAACGCGTGAGATAAAGCATGCCTGCATCATCTCTGTCTCGGCTGACCGAGGGTTATGTGGCAGTTTCAACAGTAACGTTGTTCGGACAACCACACAACGTATAGAACATTATCAAGAAAGTGGCGCAGATGTAACGCTTATCTGCATCGGGAGACGAGGGCACGAGCATTTTAGCCGCCGTGGCTACGACATTACTGATTCATACATTAATATTTTCCGCCAACTTGAATTCCAAACAGCCGTTGACGTTGTCCACGAGTTCGAACATCTCTATACTGACAAAAAAATTGACAAAGTTGAAGTCATCTACAACAATTTCAGATCCGCTATTCTCCAGACAGTGCTTGTTGAGCAACTCCTTCCGTTAGAACCCGAAATACCGGAAGGCGATGAACTGTTTTTGGATTATATCTATGAACCGGGACAGGTGGAACTCTTTGAAATGCTACTCGGGAAACACTTGAACATGCAAATGTGGAAAGTGCTTCTGGATTCCAACGCGGCGGAGCAAGCAGCGAGAATGGCAGCGATGGAGAATGCCACACAAAAAGCGAAAGAACTCATCGACGAGTTGATTCTCCAACGCAATAGAGCACGTCAAACACAGATTACGACGGAAATTTCCGAGATTGTAAGTGGTGCAGCTGCACTCGAGGGTTAAAAAAGTAGCAGTCAGGAATCAGAAAGAGAATCTTGTGGCAGGTGAAAACGATGGCAACCGCCACAACGATCTACCGATAGCCGATGGCTGATAGCCGAGGAGGTTCCAGATGCCGATCAACGTCAACAAACAGATTGAAGAGGCGATGGAACGTGGCGAATTCGCGGATTTGCCCGGCAAAGGTAAACCGCTCAAATTAGACACGAATCCTTATATCTCCCCCCAGGCACGGATGACGAACCGACTCCTAAAAGAGAACGGATTCGCGCCGCGGTGGGTTGAATTACAAAAAGAAATCAAGCAAGAAAACACACAACTTGAAAGAATTCTCATAAACCTAAAAGCCCGTCGCGAACGATTAGCGGCTATCGTCCAGCAGTATCCGCATCGGCGTGAAGTCATCAGTCAGACTTTTGAGCATGAACGTGCCCGCGGTATTGAACAATACAGTGAGAAACTCGAAAACTTGAATCGGAAAATCCAACGCGTGAATCTTCTCATGCCAACTCGAAATCGGCAGTACGCGTTAATCAATCGGGCACAGATGCTCGCCCGCTTCCAAAAGGCGTGTCCAAGCCTCTAACCACTCATAGATGTGCGCAAAGCTTGCATGTGATTCGGAAACGCCTATGCGAAATAGAAATACCAGAAAATTTAGGTGTGATGAAAAGTCAACGACTCTGAATTAAAAAAGGAATGTCTCATGAACCAAGGAAAAATTTTAGAAGTTGTCGGTGCGCGAGTTGACATAGATTTCTCGGAAGGCGAATTGCCGGATATCCTCAACGCTGTTACAGTCCAACGTCACGACGGAAGTGAGTTGGCACTTGAAGTTCAACAGCATTTAGGCGAAAATCGAGTGCGTGCAGTCGCTATGGATACAACCGATGGATTAGTTCGCGGCGCACTCGCAACCGATACCGGCGGCCCGATCACTGTGCCTGTCGGCGATGCTGTGCTCGGCAGAGTTTTCGACGTAACAGGTCAACCTATTGATGAAAGAGGTGATGTCGGCGAATCCGAACGATATTCTATTCACAGACCACCACCACCGCAAGCTGAACTTAGCACAACCACCGAAATGTTAGAAACGGGCATCAAAGTTATCGATCTGATTCAACCGGTTGTCCGGGGTGGAAAGGTTGGATTCTTTGGTGGTGCTGGCGTCGGTAAGACAGTACTCGTTGCTGAACTGATTTACAATATCGCAACACAACACGGTGGTTATTCCGTCTTCTGTGGTGTCGGTGAACGGACGCGCGAAGGGAATCAGTTCTGGCTTGAAATGGACGATTACGGCGTGATTGACAAAACGGCGATGGTATTCGGGCAGATGAATGAACCGCCGGGGGCACGTCTTCGTGTCGGACTCGCTGGTCTCTCTATGGCGGAGTATTTCCGTGATCAGCAGGGGCAAGATGTCCTTATCTTTATCGACAACGTCTTCCGTTTTACACTTGCAGGTGGTGAAGTGTCAGCACTTCTCGGACGGATGCCTTCTGCTGTCGGATACCAACCGACACTCGCAACCGAAATGGGTGAGTTGCAGGAGCGAATTACCTCCACACAACACGGGTCGATTACTTCATTCCAAGCGGTCTATGTCCCTGCTGATGATTACACTGATCCGGCTGTCGTCTCTGTGTTTGCCCACCTCGATGCTGTGACACGACTCGAACGCGCTATCACCCAAAAGGGCAGATATCCAGCAGTCGATCCGCTGACCTCAAGTTCGCGTATTTTGGCACCGGAGATTATCGGTGAAGAACATTACCAGACCGCCTTCAGGGTCAAGCAGGTGCTACAAGAGTATGGAGACCTTCAGGACATTATTGCCATCCTTGGTGTAGATGAACTCTCAGATGAACAGAAATTGGTTGTCAATAGGGCACGGAAAATAGAGATGTTCTTGACGCAACCGATGTTTGTGGCAGAACGTTTTATGGGAATTCCCGGCAAATATGTCAAAATTGAAGATACTGTGCAAGGCTGCCAAGCGATTTTAAACGGAGATTGCGATGAGCTGCCCGAGCAAGCACTCCGATATATTGGCACTATTGACGAAGCATTTGAGCAAGCGAAAAGCGGAGATTTAGAAGAAGCAGCGGATTAGTAACTGGCAGTCGGCTATCAGCAGTCGGCTTTCGGAAAGAGATTTCACCTTATGCTTAGTAGAAGTTTTCATCTCGAAATTCGGACACCGGAACAGTTGATTTATGAAGGGGACGTAACGAGCGTTCATGCGCCCGGCGTGGAAGGTAACCTTCAGATTCTGCCGGGACATATTCCCTTTCTTACAGCGTTAGATGTAGGTGATATCCGCATCCGTGAATCGTCGGACACATCGCAGTTAATGGCAACAAGCGGCGGGGTCTTTGAGGTCCTCCGCACCGGTGTCACTGCGCTCGTTGAAACTGCGGAATGGGCATCAGAAATTGATGTAGAGCGTGCAGAAAGCGCGCTTGAGCGTGCGCAAGCACAACTCGCTGCGAACGCACCCGACCTGAACCGACCACGCGCAGAAGCGGCACTCGCACGCGCACAAAACCGCATCAAAGTCGCAAGCAATCTGTAAGCATCACTTCGATGCTTCCGTTTTTACGCAAGAAACTTGAGACAGGTTAGAATTTTCGGTATAATTACTCATAAGAAGACTTAATTGATGGCTCTTCCCAATTTGAACGATGCAGGTGAATTGCCTATCGGAATACATCAAGCGACGATTGATGAGGTGATTGCTCAATTTGGCAGTGGAACATTACAGCGAGAAGTTGTGACTGCGCGCTTGCAAAGAATCTATCAAATTGCTAAAGATACAGGAAATCTTCAGCAATTGATTATTTTTGGGAGTTATATTACAGCGAAGCCTGAACCTAATGATGTGGATGTTGTAATCATCTTCAATGATGATTTTGACCTAACAGTTTGCAGCGAGGAAGTGAAAAGGCTTTTGAACCATCAACAAGCAGAAAATGAATTCGGAGCCAGTATTTTTTGGATCCGTCCGTCCTTACTATTGTTTGAGACACTTGACGAGTTTATCGAAAGTTGGCAAGTCAAACGGGATGGAACGCGACGCGGTATCATAGAGGTAAGAAAATGATTCACAACGACAAAGAACTCAAAGCAAGTCAGCAACGCATAGCGTATTTTCAAAACTTGCTCTTACAACTGCGAGTTAAGGCAACACCTGAAGAATTTTCGCTCATCTCAACTGGATATCGGACAGAGATTCTGAAAATGCAAGATGAAGTACTTGAATATCTGACTCGACATTCATGTGAACCGATACCTGTGAAAGTGGTTTCTGCGGAAGCATTAGATACTTCAAATAATAGGAAACAATAATTTTTCAAGCATTTCCTATTGGTTGAAACAGCAAAATGGGCGCGCACAACTCGCGGCGAATGCCCCCGACCTGAACCGCCCACGCGCAGAAGCGGCACTCGCACGCGCACAAAACCGCATCAAAGTCGCAAGCAATTTGTAGATATTGACCTGCTGTATCCCGTAGTCTCAATTCCTTGTGGAGGTGGGCAATGAGAAGTTTTGGAACCCGAGGCCCCGTCAATGCACAAGAGAATTACATTGTCAGTCGCACCGAAGAAACTGCAGATTTCAGCAACCGCGTCAAGGAAGGACGCTATATCGTTCTCTTTGCACCGCGCCAGTCGGGAAAAACCACCTTTTTTCAACGTGCGCTGGACACACTCGCAACCGCCTCTACAGAAATCGCAGGAGCCGATGCAGAGCCAACCTACTTTCCAATCCGCCTGAATTTTGAAGAGTATGAAGATTACACCCCTGCTGCTTTTTACGCCTCCTTTTATAGGGAAATTCGCAAAGAAATTGAGGCGGTTTTCCGAAAACGCGGAAGTACACTGGCTGAGCCGCTAAACCAATTTTTAGAGAACGCGAGAATAACCGACCACGTTGAAATGAGGGAGTTCTTTGAACATTTCGCGAGTTTTCTTGACAATCAGAAAGTCGTCCTTATCATAGATGAGTTTGATGGTATCCCACAAGCCTCAGTGAGGGGTTTTCTGCATTCGCTCCGTCACATCTACCTCCCCGGCAAGCCCCGATGTCCCCACAGTATCGGTATTATCGGCGTTAAAAGCATCACACAATTGAGTTACGACCGGTCCATCTCGCCCTTTAATATCCAAGATGAGTTCCACCTATCCAATTTCACGCTTGCCCAAGTGCGAGAACTCTTAGCACAGTACACCGATGAAATCGGGCAAACCTTCGCACCAGAGGTTATTGAGAGCCTTCACAAACAGACCGCGGGCCAACCCTTCCTCGTTAACCGATTCGCGCAGATACTCACAGAGGAACTCGGCATTCCCAAAACTGAGCCAGTAACGATGAGGCATTTCACAGAAGCACACGCCCGGCTCCTTCGCGAACGAAACACCAACATCGATCATCTAACAACTAATATCCGCAAAAACCGCCACTTTGAAAGAATACTCATGGAAATCATGACGTACGAGGAAGGGGTCCGCCTTAATCTACACGATGCGCTTATCAGTGAACTCACAACTTATGGCGTTATCGGAGAAGGCCCCGACGGAAGATGTGAGATTCTCAACCCGATTTATCTCCATCATATCATGCAAGCGTTTACGCCAGCAGTCAACGGTTTGGAGCGAGACTATTTTGCTGAAGAAAATATCAACGGATTTTTCAATTACATCACTCCAGCAGGGCAGATCGAGATGGAACCTCTCTTAGATAACTTCCAAGATTTTATTGCCCGCGCAGGCTTTCGGATTCTGCAAGTTCCCGAAACCCCGCAAGAATATGTCGGACGGCACCTGCTTCTGACGTATTTGGATTCATTCGTCCAAACAGTGGGCGGCATCATGTCATTTGAAGTCCCAACCGGGCGCGGGAAGATGGATCTCCTTATCATCCACAATCAACGAAAGTACATCGTCGAAACCAAGATTTGGCGAGGCGATACTCGATATCAGGCAGGTAAAAAGCAACTCGCCGCGTATCTCAAAATAGAAAACGTGCAAGAGGGATACTATATCGTTTTTGATCACCGGAAAGAACCGGAACCCCGCGTAGAAACCGACCACTTTGACAGCTTAACAATTCGGAGTTATGTCATCCCTGTCATTCAAGAAGTCCCTTCGCATACGCTGATATAAACACCATTCCGTGAACCTTCAATACGCGCATCAGCGAACTCCAGATTCATCTGCAAATAAGCCACTGTCTGCTCACGGGAGACTGTCGGGAAATCGTTAAGGAATATATCAAGCGAGTCGCCTGCAACAAGGTGTTGGATCAGGCTTTCAACTGGTACGCGAGTGCCAGGGAAAACTAAGGTGCCGTGCATCACACGTGGATCTTGGGAGACAATTTGTTCTTTCTTCATAAATCACACCGTCAGCGTAACCTCATCCTGCTTTGCAATCTCCTTAATATGCCCATACGCCGCAGATTCCACTAATTCTAATGTCTCTGGGGATAGCCGATCCAGAATGGGTTGCGGGAAGTTATGCGCACCCGTGTATTGTGGCGCATACCGCAGGACGAGAAACCGCCGATCACGATCTTTCGGTTTCCAGCGTAGGACACCGTGCGTCAGTAATTCTGAAATAATTACAATATCGCCTGCTTTCGGTGTAATATTCGTGAAAACAGGATCGTCAAGTGGGTCAATACCATCTTCCTCATCAAGCATCAGCAGCTGCTCCGGTCGCTTGAACTCACTCTTATGCGACCCAGGAATGACGATGAGTCCACCGTCACCCGGACAGACATCCGTAAAATAGGGGAAACAGACAAAGTTATCACAATAGATACGTCCGTTGTCAATCTCGTAGCGTGTACTATACCATCCGTAATCATCACGAGCACAGTGCAACCCACCAGGGTTCACGTTTGCGCGTTCACCCGCCTGCCACAAATCGTGTTTATCATGCTTCAACGAACCTCTGGCAAACCGTGGTTGGTTGTCTGTCAACTCCTTGATAATCGGCCAGATCGCTGTGTGCATCGTTAAGCATTCAAGCGATTTATCGAAAGCGAACCCGTGCTGATGGAGTCCTTGCTGTTCAAATCCGGGTGGCAGCTCATCAGGCGGTGTCGTTATATATCTATCGACGGCTTCAGCGGCTTCCGCTAACGCATCGCCAGTGATGACGTTTTCTAAATGGAGATATCCTGTTACATCAAACAGATAACGTTGTTTCGGTGTCATTTTTTTCATTTTCCTTGCGGTTCGGTTAGGTGGGACCGCCCTGAGCACTGACAGCTATTCATAATGCCATATCAAAATCTGTGCCGGTCACGTTGCCTTTTACATAGGCATCACGGAAGAGGGTCTGGCGTTTCGGAGGCATCTCCTCAAATAAGGCTTGTGGCGGTCTGGCCAGGGTCCACCGCTTATCTACTGAGTTATACGCGTTAAAAACAGCGACCCGATCAACATCAGGATTTTGCCACGCTTGTCCACTATGCGTAATTGCCTCCGTAAAGATAATAACAGACCCAGCAGGACAAGAATAGGTGTCCCAAAATTCCCAGCCTTGTGTGTGGGCATCCTCTGGCGCAGTATAAGCCGCCTTGTGGCTGCCCGTAATGAACATCGTGCCGCCATCGCCTTTTTCCACAGGGTTAAGTTCCCAGACAACGCGCGTCAATCCGCTATACGCTTGTCCGGGTAAACATTGGTATTGGTGGCAATCACCCGGCATCCGAAACATACCGTTACCGTTATGCGGACTGAACGTGAAGGGAGGATCGTCCGTTGTAGAACGCAACGCCATAAAACTCATCTCCATGCGGAAGCCGTAGCAGGTATCTGAAGCGAGATAGGGAGATGCGAGAAACTCGTTTCCGAACGCCACCACAACCGGATGGTCTGTTAGTTTTTCCAAGGGACCGCCGTAAGTCGAGCGGTGGTGTTGCGGAATCGTTTCAGAGTCGTTTTTTAAGCGATAACAGAAATCGCGCATCTCCTCAATCTCTGATTCTGTCAGCACACCCGGTACCAAGAGCCATCCGTTTTTGTCGAAGAGATATTTCTGTTCCTGTGTCAAAGGGATAACCGGTTTACCATCGGCATTTGTCTGTGTAATATCGGCAGGTGCCGTCGCCAACGGATTCCCGAAATCTTTGTTGAATTTAATACCGATCTGTTCTGCCATAAGTCCGTTCCTCTCTTAATGAATACGCGCGCCTGTGAAATAATCAGGGTTTGCCCCCATTTTTTCTAAAAGAGGTGCAGTCACCGTGTCAAGCCTATCAATCACATCAGCAGACGGCGTGTATTCGATAACGTTCAGGTTTTCCTGCAGCTCATTTACATTTCGGGTGCCAACGAGCATACACGTAATTCCCGGTCTCGCCATCGCCCAAGCAATAGCGAGCCGAGCCATTGGGACCTGCTCAGCGTCCGCAATCTTTCGGATGCTCTCCAAGGTCTCAAACAACTCTTCCTCGGCACCTGCTTCGCCGTGCGAAGCCTGTGCTCGGTCCTCCCGAAAATGGCGAAATCGAGAATGCACCGGCGGTATCTCCTCTGCGCTTTTATACTGTCCAGTCAAGATTCCCTGCAACAGCGGCATATACCCCAAGATGCCGACGTTATGCTCCCGACACAGCGGAAGCAACTCAGGTTCTATTGCTCGTGACAAGAGGTTATAGCAGAGCTGATTCACAGCAATAGATGCACCCGTCCCAAGTGCTGCCGTGAGTTGTTCCACCCCAAAATTGCTTACACCGATAGCACGGATAAGTCCATCTTCTTGTAAGCGTGTTAATTCAGCCATGCTTTCTTCAATAGCAATCTCATCGTCGGGCCAGTGAATCATATAGATGTCAACGTAATCCGTTTGCAACCGTTGGAGACTCGCTTCGCAACGTTCACGGATCGTAGCCGGGTCGGGCCGACTCACCTTCGTACCGATGACCGCTTCGTGTCGTCTACTCTCCAGTGCGACAGCAAGTGCTTCTTCGCTTCGTCCGTCGTTATACCCCTCCGCCGTATCGAAAAAATTGATGCCAGCATCCAATGCGGCGTTAGCAACAGCGGTAACATCCGATTGCGCCTGTGGTCCCCAATAATCACCACCGCCATAAGACCAGCATCCAATGCCCATCAATGAGATTTCAATTCCAGATTTTCCGCACGTCCGCATCTCCATTTTTCAGCCTCCATGATGTGTGGCGGTCAGGAGTCAGTCATCAGCAATCAGTGGAGCAAGTTTTGTGCCTGTCCACTTGGGTATCCACAACGGATACCGGTACACAAGAAACCTCTTTGCTGATGGTTTCCGACAACTGATGGCTAATATTACGATCTATCCCAATTCTGCGCAGAGTTCCGTAATCAATTGTGCATTTTCACCGATTTGGTCGCCGAATTGTTGATACATACCGAGCAACAACGGATCAATCGGCTTGGTGTTGTCTATAGTGAACTTCACTTCTGTCCGAATCTGTTCCGGGCTTCCGATTGTTCTACCCGCTGCAAGCACTTTGAAGATGAGGCACGGCTTCTCCGTCCGTTGGATCGCCTTGCACATCTCATCTCGGTCCTCTCGCGCGTAGACTTCGCCCAAAGCCGCGTAACCGAATTTCTCCCTGAATTTATCGGCACCACCGTGAAGATTATAGAGTCCTGTCATGTAATAGTCTACATCCCACGCCTCATCTTCAGCGATATGTAGAAGTTTCGGATCATGCACAGACAAACCGACTAAGACACCCGTATCGCGAATCCGCTTGAGGATGTCCCGCAGGTAATCAAGCCTATTCTCACGCAAACACCTGTGACCAACACCCCCACCGTGCGGTGCCATACCGAACGGGTTGTATTTTGCAGCTTCAAAAACATGGTCGGGATCTTCGTACCAGCGGGAACCTTGGCTAAGGCAGAACCAGTTTATCGTGCCACCCGCATCTCGGTAAAGTTGTAGATCAGACATCGAGCGTTCCGTCATACTATTCTGCCAACCATTGATCCCGACTTCCTCTGCCCGTTTGAGTGTCGCCACAACTCGCTCCGGTGTATGATATTCCTGCTGATGCTGTGAAAGAAGTTTATTGAAGTGAGAATAACCGTAAATCGGATTATCCCCAATCACCAGTTTACTGATTTGATGACCACAAAACGAAACTTTCGGTAAGGTCGTTTCCATTGTTTATCCTCCGATGAAATGAATCGTGTGCCTCCAAAGCGCGCCTACAGCGGAATGAACCGCATGCCTAATCGAACAAAAATCCTTCCAAAACGGATGCGTTAATTTCACGGACGAGATGCATTGTCAAATCCAACGCTGCGGTATAGTCATCAATGTTAATAATTGAGACATGACTATGGATATAACGCGACGGTACACCGAGCACGACAGACGGTACACCTCTACCGAATTGATGAATCGCGCCACCATCCGTTCCACCGGATTGACGCACCCCAAGTTGATACGGTATCTCATGTCGCTTCGCCATCTCAACCACATAATCTGCCAATTTTGGATTGACAATCATAGAGGAATCAATGATCCGAATTTGTACACCACCGCCGAGTTTCCCTTGTGAATTTCCGACGCTTAATCCTGGCGTATCGTCTGCGGGGGGTCCCTCAAGCACAATAGCGAGATCGGGGTCCACACTCGCGACCATTGTCTTAGCACCTCGCAATCCTACCTCCTCTTGAACGCTTCCCGCGCCGATAACGGTGTTCGGATGTTCATCAAGCTTCAAAAGTGCTTCAATTACAATCGCAACACCGACACGATTATCGAACGCTTTCGCAGCAAGCAATTTCTCATTTTTCATCCGCGTAAAGGGACCGTAAGGGGCAATTGGACACCCGGGTAACACACCATATTCTTCTGCTGCTTGTTCTTCGCTCTCCGCACCGATGTCAATAAAAAGGTCTTTCATATCCAAGACTTTATCACGAGATCCTGAGAGCAGATGAGGCGGTGTAGAACCAACCACTCCCGGCACTTTACCCAACTTCGTCGTGATCGTGACCCGTTGTGCTAAAAGTGTATGCGCCCACCATCCACCGAGCGGCAGAAACTTGACGAACCCGTTATCCGTAACATTTTGCACAACAAAACCGATCTCGTCTAAATGTGAATCAAGCAATATTCGGGGATGTTCAGTACTGCCAGCGTGTGTACAGAAGATACCCCCTAATTTGTCCGTCTCAACCGGACCAACACCGGAGACAGCCTCGCGAAAAACATCCCGCACTTCCCCTTCATAACCGGGAATCCCGTCTGCTTGTGTTAATGATTTGAGCAATTCAATTGAAGTTTCGTTCATCTTTGATTCCTTTGGTAATTATGCTATAATTTGAGTGTATTATAGCATGCTTAATGTTTTGTGCCAACTTTTAAGTAGCTGCACTCGGACCGACTCAATTTCCGGTTTCTGTTGGTTTGTACCCTGTGCCGTGATCAGGAGATCGCTCCCACAACAGAGAGTCGGAGTTCAGAGAGCCGCTTACGGGGAAATTGAATGCCTTTTAGGAAAAATAGAAAGACTTGACGGCTGCTCGACGACTTTGGTATGATATACTTGAACTAGATAGGCACAGAAAATATTTAGTTGTCCTGTTAATTTTTTACTGAAGGCAAATTGAACGAAGAAAAGGTTTGAGTATACACGAAATTGGCAGGGCAAGGTTCAACAAATTCCATGAAAATACCGAATGCGGAACATGCTATAGTGGACGTTCGTAAACTGCGGGATTATTGTCTCAATTCACACCATAATATAGGAAAACATAAAGCGCGTCTATTTTCCGACGCACTTGGCATGGGTATTAATGATGCCGAAGCGTTACGCGATGCCTTGTTGGAAGCAGCCCAGACCCATGAAGCACAATTAGGATTACATGATGTCCATGGACAACGTTACACTATTAATTTTACGCTTGATTGGCGTGATAGGCAGGCAATAGTTCGGAGTGGCTGGATCATTGACCGGGGTTCAGAAATACCAAGATTGGTAACTGCCTATCCATTGAAACGGAGGAATAGACCGTGAAAATTGAAATTTTTGACACCGTTCCATGTATAGGAGACTTGCCCGAATACCACCCAAGACATACGGAAATCGGGAAAATTGAACTTCTTGATATCGTCGCGCTGACACACGACATACCTGAACACAAACTGAGGCGTGGAGAGGTTGGCACGGTGGTTGAGATTCTTTCAAACGGCGATGCATTTGAGGTCGAATTTAGCGACAGCGATGGACAGACGTACGAATGTCTCGGTCTTCGCGCTTCTCAACTCATGGTCCTCCATCACGAACCACTACAAGCATAGTCCAAGACTATCCTTGAACAATTTATTACCGATTAGCCTCTCAACACTGTCGATTCTTTTGTGGCTTCGGTCCAGTGAATCGGAATTATCTTTTATCTCTATGAAGCAAGACTGGATGACAGCCTGAACGCTTGTCTACGTGAACATGACGACAAACCAGAAAATTTTGATAGTTACCCGGCAGATATGATATAATATATTGACACTTGAATAGGGAAAAAAATAGGAATGCAGAGGAAAACATGGAGAAAATCATTAAAAACCTCAGAAATATGAAAGTGTGGATTGACTTGAGTTTGCCACCGCCCTCTGAATTTAAAACGACAGCTGACTCTATGAGGTTTGTTGCTGAAGTTATGAACAGATGTTTGTATTTACTCAAGGTAAGTGCTGCTTCAGCACCAAATGCTGAAACAGCAAAAGCGGGATACACCAAGTCTAAGGCAATAATTGTTGGGCACCTGGTTCAACTTACAAAATTATATGAAGGTGCGCTAATTCATATTTGCGGATCCCAACCTGAATTAACTCGCATCTTTTTTCGCCCCATTCTTGAAGTTGCCATAAACATGAAACACCTTATTGAGTCAAGAGAACAGTTTTACTCCAGTGTCGGTACGTCTTCCTACCCAAGCGAACTAGAGATGTTTCGAGAGTTGGAAAATAAAGCGAAAGAACGTGCCCTTACACCAATTGAGCACCGCATAAATGAGTTAATCTTGCCACGGTTAGAAAAAGATGGTATTTCTCAAGCGGAATTGGTGTATAACGATCAGGAAAATATTGATGAAAAAAAAACGCCGCAATTTTGCGAGAACACCAGTTACAATGATTCTCTGTATACATACCTACTCCAAAAGGAAACTGATTGCGTTCATACCGGGTGGCATGATCTCTGTTCATATCATCTAACCCAAATAGGCGACTATTATGTGCCTGATTTGCGTTTTGATGAACCTCAACCAAGATTAGGATGTCAGTTAACACAAGTATGCCTTGAAACCCTTACAATTTATCTGAGGTGGAACGAGTCCGATCCTGATAACGAGTTGACCTCCATAATTCGGAAACTACTCAAACTCAATGCTGCCCTTGATGAGGCACATGAAAGCACACTTAGCGAATAGTTCTACACTTTATCTAAGGAATGACACTAATGAGGAAAACAAACTGTAAATCTCACAAAATCACCACATCTCCTAACAAAATCGCACTTTACCATCTGAAAAACTACACATTCATCCTTATACTACTACTTGCCACCACCGCCTGCGCAACCGCCGCAGACTATAGTAACGACGCAATCCGAACCTTACTACCGTTCGACGCTATCCCTGCCATCACCGACCCACAATTTGTGTCAGCAAGCGAGGCAAAATTAGACGCGGATGCCCGCGTCATCGGTGTAACTTTCAACGATGAAAGCCATGCCTATTCGCTCTATCTACTAAACGGACACGAGATCGTCAACGACGTTGTGGGTGGGCAGAAAATTGCCACGACGTGGTGACCGCTCTGTAAAACGGCTATCGTGTATAGTCGAGAACTTGACGGTAAAACGTATACCTTTGGTGTCAGCGGTAAATTGTGGCGGGACGCGTTGTTGATGTATGACCATCAGACCCATTCCCTCTGGTCGCATATCACCGGGGAAGCGATACAAGGACCGCTCAAAGGCAAGCGGTTGAACTCGCTCGCCTCCATGCCACAGATCGCATGGAAAACATGGCAATTCAACTATCCAGAGACGCGGGTGTTATCTGTGCCTACCAGAGGCGGAATGCAAGAGAGTAGAAGCCAAGATGTCTATGCGGACTACCACGCCAGTCAGCGTGCCGGTGTAAGTGGGATGAAATACACCGACAACAGACTGCCGAATAAATCCCTCGTGATCGGCGTTCAGGTGCCAGCAAAGGACGACACCACACAGTTCCGTGCCTATCCGTTGACACATTTCGCCGAAACTGCTGTCATCAACGACACCCTTGGCGAGGTGCCGCTGCTCATTTTCCACGATAAAGCGTCGTTCGCAACAGCAGTTTTTGTCCGGAAAGTTGGGGAGGACGTGCGAACCTTCAACCCTCAAGACCAGCACTTCGTAGAGGACAATACAGGAACACGCTGGAATCTCATTACAGGGGAGACGACATCCGGTAAAGAGAAAGGCACGCGTTTGGAACGGCTGCCTGCTGTCAATATCTACTGGTTCGCCTGGGCGCGCTACTACCCTGAAACGACAATTTACACTCAATAATCAATCGTCCAATTCGACGATTTCGCCTGTCATATTGCGATGCATTGTCGGGCGAATGACTAACTCCGGGATGTTGCTCCGCTGCGGCAGCGTCGCGATAAGCAGTATCGCCGCTGAGGTTTCGTCGACATCTACCATCGTGGCGCGAGCGTCAGCATCCGGTGGAATCGGACGTTTGTCCAGAATCGGCGTTGCCACCTCACCCGGAACGACGACACTTGCCCGGATACCTGTATTTCTTAAATCGGCGTTGAGAAATTCGGTAAAGTTGATAACCGCTGCCTTCGCCGCGCCGTAAGCGAAACCGCTAAACGGACCCGGCGTGACCGCTGCAAGCGATGAGATATTGATAATCGTTCCCGATTTCGCTTCCAGCATTGCTGGCACAACCGCTTTCGTACAGAAAAATGTACCAATCAGATTAGAATCAATAACCGATCGCATCTCTTCAGGGGTTGTGTTGAGGAGCCGCCGATGATGCGAACTGTGTCCAGCGTTGTTTACAAGCACATCAATCCTTCCGAAGTTATCAAGCACATCGGCAGCCATCCCCTCGACTGCATCGTAGTCAGCTACATCAATCGCGTAACTCACCGCTTTCCCGCCTGCTGCTTCAACCTCGGCTTTAACATCTGTCAATTTCGATTCCGTTCTACCGATAACGACAACCGTCGCTCCCTCTTGTGCCATTGTGAGGGCAGCACCGCGGCCAATACCGCTGCCACCACCTGTGATGATACAAACTTGTCCTTCTAAACGCATCCTTCACCTCCGGTTGACAAAGACTTCAATTGTTTTGTTCTGTGTCGCGTAGCTCTCGAATTCCCTTCAAAATCGTATCAAGATCAAGGTTATCCACCCATTTATGCCGATCAATGGAGTAATCACCTTTGCCACCCTTGTATTGGAAAATTTTATCCAAAAGTGTGCGCAATTCGGTGTCTTCACATTGATCTTCCTCCATTCTCAGTTCTTGGATTTCGCGTACACGCATTGGGAGCACCTCCCCTAACCATATATGTGGGTTTTCAAGACGAACGCGAAGTTGAAAATGATAATTTTTCGCCCTTTTAAGCATCCAACTATCGGTTGTCAACAAAATATCGGCATCGGCGTTTTCCGCACAAGCAATATGCAAGGCATCTAACGGCTTAAACCCTAACGACTCAAGCTGTTCACTTCTCAATTCCTCCGTCGCCCCAACTGAAACATACTGATGGGCATTACGGAGCAGTTTCTTTATATCCTCGCGTTGCGTCAAATTAGGGTTTCTGTTGACTTCAAAAACTATTACCTCACTCGTAATCCAATGCCACTGTTGGATCCGAAGATAGTCAATAATTGTCTCAATAGCCGTGACTTCACGAAAAATCTGAGGATGTCTTTCATCATCATCATACGGACGACTGTAACAACAGGTATCAAGATAGATTTTTAGGCTTTGTAAATAGGTCCGCAATTGCTCTTCCTATGCTGTGGAAGTTCACACCTTAAATTATGAAACCGCATTATAAAAATATATCATATCAGACTAACAAAAGTAAAGAAACCGTTCAAAGTTGGCCAAAAGCAGTTTATAACCTATTTTGTTAAAACGGGTTTCACCGCCGTCTTTACCTCTTTTGATAGCGATTCCAGTTCATATTGTGCATCCGAGATTTTATCGCGATGTTCGTCAAAAGGGTATCCACCCTTTCCAGTCTCATTGAAATAGACACTCAATTGATAGCGTTGAAAGATGTTCATACGCGGGTAATTCTCCGTCCATGGACTTGCATCATGGAGGAGATTCGTCGAGAAAATCGCCACATCACCCGCCTCCATCGGCAGTGTAATTGAGGTGGGCGGATCGTGCTTCACGGGTAAATTAGGCGGGGTCTGGAACAGAGATTTATGACTGCCAGGAACGAGACAAAAGCCGGTCCCGGGGGGTACATCCACAAGTGCAACCCACGTCGCAATGTGGCTACAATAGATATGTCCAGCAGCAGCCTGATAATCGTTGTGTGGATTGCGAAATCCCAGAGGGAATTTAAACCCGCTATCATCACGATGAAAATGTTGCGGCGCATCGTGTTTCGTCATCATCGTGAAATTGCAGTGAAACAGACGTGGGGCATTCATCGTCAAACCCGCCACAACCCGCATAATTTCGGGATTCATCGCGAGGCCTTCAAAGAGGCGATGCCCATATTGGATATGCCCAATGTGTGTCTTACAAGGCTCCTGTCGTCCACGGTCAAGCGGCGGTGGGATGTCGGCTTCATCAATCGTCAACCAATGTCCAAGTACCTTTAACATCTCCTCAATCTCGCCCTTCGGGACAACATTCCGCAGAACGAGAAACCCGTGTAAGTCAAAGTACCACTTCTCCTCTTCCGTCAATGTGGAATGGATGGTATACATTAATTTTCCTTCTCCGCAGTTCCTGAGTGTGTTGCCTGAATGTGTTGAAAGTACAGATTAGCAGAATTTCGCAAAATTTTCAAGATTTTGCTGCTGAAAATGATTCCAAAAAACTTGACAAAAATCCGAAAACACCTATAATAGACATCATAATCTGGTTGAACTCCAAGGAGATCATCCCAATGTCCTTAAAACAACGCATCCACAGTAAAGAAGCGATTAAGATCGCCGGTGTCCCCTTCGGCTGTACCCGCGACGAGATGGAAGCCGTTCTTAGCCAAGATGACTACGATTTACTCGGAACCGACCACCAGCATGGCGCAGCGAACGAAGATACACTCGTTGAATATTGCAAGATGGCAAACGAATTCGGTATCGGTGTGCAACTCCGCATCAAACACACCCGAAACGCTTACCTGATAGGCAACCTGTTGGACTTAGGGCCTCTTGCGATTGTCGTGCCGCAAGTTGAGAAGATCGAAACGGTAGATGAGGCAATTGATGCCTTCTACTACCCTCAGATGGGAAAACGGAGTTGGGGCCCCAGCAATGGGTACGGGATCGACCGCGGTATGGATCGTCTTGAATACGCCGAATGGTGGAACAACACCGGTATCCTCATCTTACAGATTGAGTCTGTTGATGCCGTCATTAACGTCCGTAAACTCGCGAAACCGGGCGTAGATATGGTAACCTTTGGCGAAAACGATTTGAATTTTAGCATAGAGTCATATCCGAGCTCTCCGTTTAAGAACCTTCAAGAGTGCATCGCCCATGTAGAAACTCAGTTGGCAGACACCCGCGTCAAAGTAGGTGCCGGAGCCTCGCCATCAGGAAACCTATAAAACCGGAACTTAAGGAGTATCATAATGGCAAAACGGATTAAAATTGGGATTATCGGATGCGGTATGATATCTGGTTCACATGTCAACGGGTATCTCGCACATCCGCAGCACGCCGAAATCGTTGCCGTCTGCGATACAGTGGATGCGAATGTAAAGCGTCGCCACGCAGAAGTCCTGTCGGGTGCAGCGTCACGTGCACAAGCTGCAACTGAAGAAGCAGAAAAGGCAGACACAGCGGAAGCACGCGAGGAATTGAAAGCAAACGCGGCGCTCTGGGCAGAGTATGCCGACAACGGTGTTAAAATCTTCAGCGACTATAATGAGATGATCAAGGAATGCGATTTAGATGCCGTCAGTCTTGCGACACCGCCGTTTGTCCATGAAGGTCCTACCGTTGCAGCTGCGCAAGCTGGAAAACATGTCTTCTGCGAAAAACCTATGGCGCGTACAGCAACAGAAGCAAGGAACATGCGGGATGCATGCGATGCGGCTGGCGTTAAACTCGCATATCAGAGCGGTGGTACATGCCTCGATCCGACGAGTTATGCTATCCGGGACTACGTCACCTCTGGAAAACTTGGCGATGTCTACTACGGCAGGCTCACCAGTTACCGCGTTCGCGGCAGACCCAATGTTGATATGTTCGGCTTCGGCAGATGGTTCCTCAATTCCGCCTATAGCGGCGGTGGCACGGTATACGACACAGGTGTCTACGATATCAACCGCTCCATCTATCTGCTCGGTTCTCCACAACCCGCCACAATCAGTGGGATCGCCTATCGTGGGATGCTCCCTGAATACACAGGTGAAGAGATCAACGACGTTGAGGAACACGTGTCAATTTTTGTCCGATTCACCAACGGCATGTCGTTTACGTATGAACACGGTTGGGCGAGCAATATGGCAGAGCAACCCCAAGGCATTTTTATCTTCGGTTCTAAAGGTTCGTTCAGCGGCAATAAACTCTTCCTTGAAAAAGGGAAATGGGATACCGACGATCAGGGTAACCGCAGACGTTATCAAAGCGACCTCGTCGAAACGCCGTTAGAGCTGCCAGATAGACCCTTCCCCGATAAGTTCCGGGATTTCCTTGATGCCTGTAACAGCGAAGCGCAACCCGCCAGCAACGGCGATGTCGGTTTGAAAGTTACAGAGATCATGAGTGGTTCGCTCTTGTCAGCGAAACTTGGTCGTGAAATCAGCGTAGAAGAACTTTATGAGATAGAGGCACTCCGCACTGAACCGACACCGGGTTGGCACATTCCATAAGATTGAATTTCAATAGGGTAGATGTGCAGTATTAATGACCAGGACCTAAAGGATGCAGCTCTTGAGTATACCGTAAAATTAAATTTGACAGTGGCACTCTTTTATGCTACACTATGAAGTATATCAAGGTTTGCTATTCCAGCAACAGTGCACGCTACGATGGGTCAACAGATTCGGTCCTGGATCATACGTCTCACGGTAAAGGAGGACATCAATGGATACCTACACAAACCGGCTCAACATCCCTTACGCGCCTACAGACACGGCAGACCTCTACCCTGACACGGACGGTGAACCTATGGCGGCTAGCGACCTCCACATGGAAATCCTTATCTGGCTTTTGCAGACGTTGAAAGCCCATTTTGCGCGGAGTCCGGATGTCTATGTTTCCGGTGATATTCTGACATATTACACGGAGGGCGACCCGCGTGCGGTCATTGCCCCGGATGTGATCGTCTCTTTCGGCATCGGGCGGAAGCAACGCCACACTTACAAGGTTTGGGAGGAAGGGAAGGTTCCCGACTTCGTCATGGAGTTTTCAAGTAAAACCACCTATCAAAATGATCTCACAGACAAGATGGACCTCTACGCTGCTCTCGGCATACCGAACTACCTCCTCTATGATGCTGAGGCACTTTATCTGCCTTCACCCCTGATAGGATTTCGGTTGGTAGATAGAGGCTATGTGCCGATTCTGCCTAGCGGAGACGGGGGCATTCATTCCGATATTCTCGGTTTAGATTTCCATATACGGGATAGACGTTTAGGGGTTTACGACCCGGTTAATAAGCAGTGGCTCCAAACCCCTGCGGAGCAGCAAGCCGCACGCGCAGAAACCGCAGAAGCACGCGCAGAAACCGCAGAAGCACGCGCAGAAACCGCAGAGGCACGCGCAGAACAAGAAGCTACCACACGGCAGAAAGCTGAACGAGAAGTCAAGCACCTCCGAGAGCAACTTGCACGCTCGCAAGCACGCACTTAAGGGTAAAAATCACAAGATGGAGGCACTCACGCTTTTGGAAACCAATGCAGCGTATCTCTTGACAAAACTCTAAATATAATGAAACGGAGGATTAGATTTGAAAAGTTTTGAGTTTTTTGAACCCACTACCCTCGCAGAAGCCTCCCGCCTGTTTGCAGAAGAGCATTCACAGCTTCTTGCAGGCGGGACAGACCTCGTTATCGGTATGAAGGCACTCACTGAGACACCACAGTCTGTAATCAGCCTACAGAAAATTCCGGGGTTGACTGGCATTACCACTGAAGCCGATAATAGCATCAGCATTGGTGCGATGGCGAAAGTGCGGGAAGTTGAACTGTCCGCTGATATTCAGCAACATCACACCGCACTGGCGGAAGGTGCATCAGAAATCGGCTCTATACAAATTCGGAATCTTGCAACTATCGGCGGAAATATCGCCCATGCTTCCCCTGCAGCGGATACAGTTGCCGGTTTGCTTGTTGCCGATGCACAGGTCGATATCGCAAGTACCGATGGCGAACGCACCGTGCCAATTGATGAACTCTTCACCGGACCCGGGCAGACTGTCTTAGCACCGGGTGAGATAATCACACGTTTTCGTCTGCCAAGCCCCGCATCCGGTTCACACTATATTAAGCACAAAATCCGTGAAGTCATGGATTTGGCGTTTATCGGTGTCGCGGCCGCCATTAATTTAGACAACGGGACAATCAGAAATGCCCGAATTGGGCTTGCCGCCGTCGCTCCTACACCGATTCGCGCGACAGAAGCAGAGAATCTCCTAAATGGAAACGCACCTACAGCAGAACTTGTGGCACAAGCAGGCGAAGCGGCGGCAGCCGCATCCAGTCCTATATCTGATCTACGGTGCTCCGCTGAACACCGCAAGGAGATGGTCGATGTCCTTACAAGGCGAACCATCCAGCAAGCCTTAGAAAGAGCAAGAGCATAAAGAAGCATTCATATCTGACGCGAGGACCGACACTCATGCCTCGCATTGCATAAGTCAAGGAGAAAAGAATATGGCAAAACACCCCGTCAGTCTAACGGTTAATGGAGACGAACACGATTTACTTATTGAACCGCGCAAAACCCTACTCGCTGTGCTTCGCGATACAATCGGTTTGACAGGTACCAAAGAAGGATGTAGCACAGGCGACTGCGGTGCTTGCACTGTTATCGTTGATGGTAAAGCTGTCACATCCTGTATGGTACTCGGTGTCACCGCCTCTGGCAAAGAAATTACGACCATTGAAGGTCTCGCCAGCGATGGTGAACTCCATCCTGTCCAACAAGCATTTATTGACACAGGCGGTTATCAGTGCGGTTTCTGTACGCCGGGTTTTATCATGGCATCAAAGGTACTCTTAGATGAGAACCCCAATCGGAGCGAAGAGGAATTCAGACATGCGCTCGGTGGGAATATATGCCGTTGTACCGGATATACAAAAATTCTTGAAGCAATTTTGCAAGCAGCAGAAGAGATCCGCTCAACTGCTTAACAAACCTCGATCAAAAATTGAGGATTACGATATTATTTTTAAGAGGAGAAAAAATGGCAAAAACGCATCGTGGAACAGGCATAAGACACCTCTATGTCGATCCAAATGGAACCGTCCACCAAGGCGAATATAATAACGGGCGTGGAACCTGTCCAGTTTGTGAACGCACCGGTGTGAAAGTGCTCTATGAACGAGAAGTTGGTGAGGAGACTGTGAAAGTCTGTAAAAGATGTAACACCGCTATCGGACGCGGTAAACTCCACAACCTCGTCGCAAGCGCATAATAGTTATCGGCGGTCAGCAGTCAGCGGTTAGCACTCAGCAAGAGAACTACCTCACCATGAGAGTTCACCAGAAACCTCTTTGCTGATGACTGATAGCCGACAGCCGACAGCCATGAACAAAGGAGAATGAGATGTCAGATTATACTGTTGTTGGGCAAAAGGTTGCACGGGTTGATGCGGTCGAGAAAGTGACGGGTGCCGCCCAATACGGTGCAGATGTCCATCCGCCCGGTATGCTCCACGGCAAAATCGTCCGTAGTAAACAGGCACACGCCAATATACTCAGCATCGACACTAGCGAAGCCGAAAAACTCCCAGGTGTCAGGGCGATTATTACGCAAGACGATGTACCAAGTGGCAGAAGAGTCTTCGCGACCGATAAAGTGCTGTACTTAGGCGAACCGCTCGCTGCCGTTGCAGCAACTGATCCAGATATCGCCGAGGAAGCCGCCGAACTCATTAAGATTGAATATGAAGTTTTACCGGTTGTGCAGGACGTTATGGAAGCGATCAAGCCCTCCGCACCGAGACTACACGGCGACGATACAAAGGACGGACCGAATCGGCGAGAAATCAGCACACAAATCCGGAAACTCTCTCGCGATAAGGAGAACGATCACAGCGACGAAATTAGTAAACTTGAAGCAGAATTAGAGAATTATCCTGATGAAGTCTACTATAACATCTCCGCCGAGAGCCATTCCGAAGCGGGTGATGTTGAAAAAGGGTTTGCTGAATCCGATGTTGTGGTTGAAGATACATACGTGATTCCGCGGGTGCACCAAACCTACATGGAACCGCACGTCTCTGTCGCCAGTGCTGATTCATCTGGTAAAATTACTGTCTGGGCATCCACCCAAGGTCCGTTTGCTATCCGTTCCGGTATCGCTGGAACGCTCGGTATCCCGTTGACGCAAATTAACGTCATTGGCACAACAATGGGCGGCGGTTTCGGTGGACGTTTCGGTGTTATCATTACACACATTCCCGCCGTGCTGCTCTCCCAGAAAACAGGCCGTCCAGTTCGCGTACAGATGACGCGCGAAGAGGAATTCACCGATGGCAGACCGGCACCCGGATGTGTTATCAAACTCAAAACAGGTGCTACGAAGGACGGGCACATCGTCGCACGCGAAGCGATTGCTTTCTGGGATTCCGGTTCTGTCTCTGGTGCCTCCATCGGAAGCACGATCCGGGTCCGCGGGGTCTACAAGATTCCGAATCTCAAGATAAGTGCTTACGGTGTCCACACCAACAAATCTGGCACAGCTGCTTATAGGGCACCGGGTGCACCCCAAGCCATTTTCGCAGGCGAATCCCAACTCGACGAGATAGCGGAACGCATCGGCATGGATCCCGTTAAATTCCGCCTGATGAACATGCGCGAAGAAGGCGATGCCGTCCCCGCAGGCGCAGCTGAACCGAAAGTCGGTTACAAAGAAACCTTAGAAGCGGTTGCCGATGCCGCCGGATGGTGGGATCGGGAAGTCGGTGAGAACCAAGGCTGGGGCGTTGCGGTCGGCGATTGGACGAACGGCTGCGGACCGGGTGGCGTTTACGTGTCTGTCCACGAAGATGGTAGTGTCCGTATTTTCCACGGATCTATGGACATCACTGGAACGGATACAGCGATTTCCCAGATTATCGCCGAAATCCTGACGGTGCCGTATGAAAGCGTTACAATTCGACGCGGCGACACAGATTCCGCACCCTATTCAACCGGTTCAGGCGGCAGCGTTGTCACCTTTACGATGGGCAATACCGCTAAATTAGCGGCTGAAGATGCACATCGACGGATTCTTGAACTCGCCTCAGAACGGCTCAATATGAATGTAGACAATCTTGAGCTTAGAGACGGAGAGGTTCACGTTATCTCAGCTGACCCGCCAAAGTCGATTTCGTTGGGCGAACTCGCGGCGTATAGTCTGTCCACAACCGGTGGTCCTATCGTTGGGAAAGGTTCCTTCGCACGGCAACCCAGCACCCCCGCACTCGCGGCGCAGATCGCCAAAGTGGAGGTAGACCCAGATACTGGCAGAACCAGAGTCCTCAAACTCGTCGCTTCGCAAGATGTCGGCTTCGCTATCAACCCAATGGCGGTTGAAGGGCAGATTGAAGGTGGAACAGTACAAGGCTACGCATGGGCGATGATGGAAGAGATGCAATACGGTGAAGCAGGGAACATCAACCCCGGCTTCGTTGATTACCGTGTCCCGACCTCCGCCGACCTCCCAACGGTAGAGTCCGTTATCGTCGAAGTGCCTGCCCCGAATGGTCCCTACGGTGCCAAAGGTGTCGGGGAACCGCCTATCACACCAACGTTGGCAACAATGGCAAACGCTGTCAAAGATGCCGTTGGTGTACGGATTAACGAGTTACCGATTAAACCTGAGAAGGTTGTTGATGCCCTAAAGAGCAATGGGCATGGCGCGTAGTTCGTCACACAACGATATTTGTGAGGCATTTGTGCCGCACACATCCGAATATAGGTAGGTGCACAGTGGAAGTGCATCTACCTCCTACCTATCAACAAGCTTGTGAAAAAGAGGAGAAGGCGTTTCCAACTTTGACTAAAGTCAAAGGCTTTCTACGCCCAAAACATTGATGACACCACTTCTTGAAAAAGCTCTCAGCGAAGTTTATAAACTGTCACCTCAAGAACAAGATGCCATTGCTGCTGTGATTCTTGAAGAACTGGAAGATGAACAGAGATGGAATAAGGCTTTTGCCGAATCACAAGATAAACTCGCCCAACTCGCACACAAAGTTCGTGCTGATATTAAAGCAGGACATAGTAAAAAGATGGACCTTGATGAGTTGTGAACTCATAAGCCGGAAGTGTATGTCAGTTAGAACTTACGCAACTTCCTTCCTTGGCGAGGGTTGACCAACGCGTAGCCCGTAATGAAATGGAGGGCGGATTTACGAAAAGGCATGTCATTTATACAACCTGCCTAATCGAACCGCAAGGAAAATTAAAAAAAACGAAATTAGAAATGAACACGGTGAACGTCTTGATTACACCTTTCACGAAGGTAAAGGCGACAGAATTGTGGTAATCGGACATGGCGTTACAGGCAACAAAGACAGACCTGCGCTTGTTGCTTTGGCAGAAGGACTCGCCGCGGCTGGCATCTCTGCCCTGCGCTTCTCCTTCTCCGGCAACGGTGAATCGGAAGGGGCATTTACAGATTCCACTATCACCAAAGAGGTTGCGGACCTCGGAAAGGTCATTGATGCCCTCAGCGAATACAAAGTCTGCTATGTCGGACACAGCATGGGAGGTGCAGTGGGTGTGCTGCGTGCCTCCACGGATGAACGTATTGAAGTACTTGTCTCGCTTGCGGGGATGGTGCATACGAAAGCGTTTGCAGAACGTGAATTCGGTGATGTTACGCCCGATGAGGGCTTCATGTGGGATGAACCCGATTGTCCGCTCTCACAAACCTATATGGACGATATGTCAACGATTGACAGCGTTGCGAAACGTGCCAGTAAATTTGGAGGTCCATGGCTGTTAGTTCACGGATCAGAGGACGATATTGTGCCAATTCAAGATAGTATTGATGTTCTTCAGTTCGCAAACGAACCGACAGAACTCCTTGAACTTCCCGGTGTAGATCACGTCTTTTCTGACGACGGCACCCCTATCATGGTCGAAAAAGTCGTCGCGTGGATTGATAGAAACTTATAACCGTGATTAGCGATATTGGAAGAATTGTGATGGATTGGATGGAATGGGTTATCGCAGGTGTGTTTATAGCGTTCCTCTTTACGCTCGGGAGAATCGTACGAAGAGCTACAAAAAGCACCAGTAAATGAATTGAAGAGAAATACTCGTCGCTGGTGTGCTTATAGCATTTTTTGTTACACTTGGTATAGTCGTAGGCACTGCTATAAAACATGCCAATAAAAGTTGAATGAGAAATGAGTCAAGCACACTTAGCGTATGAGAGCAGAGTGAATTTGGGGAGCTACTACACGCCGCCTGAAATTGTAAATATAGCGTGGAAGATGATCGCGCCTTATCTGAATTCACAGACTACTATCATTGATAGTGCGTGTGGATACGGGGATTTTCTGAAAGATCGCGGGCAGTCTATCACAATTGGGTGCGATATAGACGAAACCGCAATCAGTATAGCGAAAAAGAATAACGATGACGTTCGGTTCTTTCAAACGAACGCTTTGTGTGACGTATCAAGGGCAAAATTCGGTATTCCTCAGCGGTCTTATTTGATAGTCGTTGGAAATCCACCCTATAACGATAAAACATCGCTTATTCGTCACAGTATCAAAGACGTTGATTTTGACATCGATGAAGATATAGCGAGTCGAGATTTAGGCATATCATTTCTCCGTTCCTACAATAAACTCGAAGCAGACTTTATTTGTGTTTTGCATCCACTGTCCTATTTAATCAAGCCTACCAATTTTAGACACCTAAAGGAGTTCACTGCAAATTACAGATTGATAGACGGTCTACTCATCAGCAGTTCGGAATTTCCTGAATCCGCGAAACACACGTCTTTCCCAATTGTCCTCGCGCTTTACCAGAGAGACACACAAGGAATGGCGTACAACTTTATTCACTCCTTTCGCTTCCGCATAGCAGATAAAGATAACAAAAAGCGCGCAGCACCGATAAAGCCCCAGCGGGGCGCAATGTTTATAGAAGGTTTTTGCCTTGGCGATTTTGATTATATTACGGGTTACGTCGATAAATATCCGAAGAAAAAGCAACCGACATCTGTGGAGGGAAACAGCCATCACTCCGAAAAAGATAATCCGCTATTCTTTTGGACAATGCGGGACATCAATGCCCTAAAAAGAAATCGCACCTTTGTTGAAAATTATAGCGCGAATACAATCGTGATTGACAAACGAAAATTAGATTATTACGCTTATGTAGATGTGTTCAAAAGAAACCTGCATAGACTCCCTTTCTATTTCGGGAATTGTGATGTCCTTATAGATGATAACCTGTTCAAACAATACAAATCTGCTTTCATCAGTGATACTGTTAGCCATCACCCTTTCCTGAAAAAGCATTTTCAGATAAATCCGATAGAGAGGAAACAAACAGCGTTTGGATTAGATACCTATTTCAAACTGTTATTCGGTGAGCATCACCTTTAGCGATCTACCGATCGCAATTTTGGAGAATTAAAACTATGTCAACACCTCGTCTCTCAGTCTCAACGTGGAGTTTGCATCGCCAACTCGGGAAACCCGGATTCACCGGACCCGCGCACGACCTGCAAATCCCCGTCGAAACCCACAATCAGGGACCCATTTCACTCTTGGAATTACCCGCACGTGTTGCCGAATTCGGCATTCGCACCTTAGAGATTTGCCATTTCCATCTGCCCTCTGTCGAAAAGTCTTATCTCGCTGAACTCCGCGCCGCGCTCACAGATGCCGAGGTTGAACTCTTTTCCGTGTTGATTGATGATGGCGACATCACCCATCCTTCTGAGGCAGCGCGCGACATCGCGTGGATCGAAAAGTGGATTGACATTGCTGGTGAACTCGGTGCGAAATGCGCACGTGTCATCGGTGGTAAAGCGGATCCGTCCGCCGAAACCGTGGCACAGAGCCGTGATGTTCTCTCGCAACTCACTGAACGCGCCGATACCGCAGGCATCCGCCTGATGAGCGAAAACTGGTTCTCCATCTTCTCTACCCCTGAAAACGTCAACACCATTTTAGACGGATTAGACGGTAAGGTGGGACTCTGTCTCGATTTCGGTAACTGGCGTGGCGATACAAAATACGAAGACCTCGCCGCAATTGCGCCGTTAGCAGAGTCGTGTCATACCAAAGCGCATTTCGCTGCCCCACGTGAAATGGACAAAGAAGATTACGTGCAATGCCTTGAACTCACGCAAGAAGCAGGTTTCGCCGGACCGCATACCCTCATCTACGACGGACCCGGTGATGACGAATGGGAAGGCTTGGCATTGGAGCGTGAAGTCGTGAACCCGTATCTCAATTAGAGACGACGTTCTTGCGCGTACATGATGGAATTTACAATCCTATAATCTCAGCGAATTGCTTGCTCATGGCAAAGCACCGAGCAAGGAAATTGGAAGGTGAAAATAGGATGAATAACGAATTTATCTCAATCATGACAGACCGCATTGTGCGTGAGTTTGACCCACTACAGATTATCCTCTTCGGTTCACAAGCACGGGGGGACGCAGATCGGGATAGCGATATAGATCTGCTCGTGGTTTTCGCGGAACTCACGGATAAACGGAAAACTGCCATTGACATCCGAGTCGCTTTAGCGGATTTGCCTGTGGCGAAGGATATACTTGTCTCAACGACCGAAGAACTTGAACGTCACCGCAAGCGAATCGGATCGGTGCTGCGATATGCCCAACAAGAAGGACACGTCCTTTATGCAAGTGACTGACCGACTCACAGATACCGCTCGCTGGCTGCGTTATGCCGAAGAAGACTTGATAACGGCTGAAATCCTTTTAGAGCAACCACATTTGCCGCCTCGCCAATCTTGTTGGTCCGCACAACAATCTGCTGAAAAGGCACTCAAGGCGGTATTAATCTTCTTAGAGATTGATTTTCCGAGAACGCATGACTTGAATGTTCTGCGGAATTTGGTGCCTGAGAGTTGGCAACTCAAAGCTGCACATTCAGATTTGGCATCTCTAACAGAATGGGCAGCTGAAGCCCGATACCCGAGTGACATGCCAGAAGCCACGAACGCGGACGCATCCAAGACGGTTGAACAAGCACGATCCATCTGGACATCTGTATCTACTACGCTCGCAGAACACGGTTATCATGCAGAGCAAAACCTATAATTCATTGGGAAATATGAAACCAGAGTAACATTACGGATAAAAATATGTTTACACTCTCACAAACACAAAATAGTTTAACCATCGCTTGGAATGAACAACACGTCTTAGGCTACCATTTTCCCGAAGACGGCAACCGTCCCTTCTGCCATCCGTTGAACCTGCCCGGTGCCCCACCGCTCACAATGAACGAACCCGGCGACCATGTGCATCACCAAGGCTTATGGGTCGCGTGGAAAAAGGTCAACGATGTCAACTTTTGGGAACAACCCGCACCCGGTAGCGATCCGACAGGTTTCGGTAAAATCGTTCACCAACGGATTGTCGCGCAAAATGCAGAGGCTGACAGCGCGAGTTTAACGACTGAAAATGCGTGGATAGATTGGGAAGGTACAACGCACCTCACGGAACAGCGTGAAATAACCGTCCATCCACCCACAGTAGATGCGATGGTGATTTCTGTGTCGCTGACGCTTCAGCCGAACGAGCGTGAGGTCGTTTTAGATTTACGGCGCGGTGAACCCGGGGCAGATGGCAGATTCTACAGCGGCATGGCAATCCGATTCGACAATAGCATCACACCCGGTAATTTGTTGGATGCCGATGGGCGCACCGAACCGATGGACATCTTCGGCAAACAGAGCCGATGGTGCAGCTTCACAACACAACACCTGACTGACAACGAAACCTACGGTGTCGCTATTGTTGATCACCCTGATAACCCGCGCTATCCGACAACGTGGTGGGTACGCAACCGCGAAAACTACTGCTTAATCCATCCCTCGCTCGTTTATTACGAACCGCTCCATCTCGCCGCTGACGAAACTTTGAACTTGCAGTATCGTGTTGTTCTCTACCGCGGTCAGCCCGACGCAGGGACTTTAGACAACTCTCTTTCTGAAAACTGATAACTGGTAACTGACAACTATAAACCATGGCAAATAGCGAAAACACTATCACCAGCGCGTTTGTAAGTGCTCTACGTCCGATGCGGGAGGCATGGAGCGTTAACGAACAAATTACTAGACCGTTCCTCAACGCCACACAAAAACCGGATGTGATTGTCACGGAAAAAGGGCGAAACCCCGTTGTCATTGAGGTGAAAATTGATGGCGACACACCGAACCTTTCAGGTGAAACACAAGCAGAAGCACATTTCGGAATGCTCCTCGATCCGAGTGTCTTCACGGGTCTCACCTACAATTGGAGATGCCCACAACGCAATACACCGCCTCCGCGAACTGTTATCTGCCGAACCGAGCATCCACGACGGAAAGAAATCCAAGTGCGATCTTGAAAAGGAATGGGAAAAACTCAGACGGCGATAACCTTTCTTTTTTCTACCTTGCATTTCTTCCACTTATATGATAGACTATCACAACCAGTTTAGGAGGCACTGAGAAGTATACCGCCCGGTATGTCTGCCTACCTTCCACCTTCACAGACAACTAAAAGAACTGAAACAGGGAAAGCAAGATAGGAATGATAAAAAAGAATCAGTGAAAATCTGGTGATGCGTCCAGATTTGGAGCGGACTTTTTTACATGGAGGACATAATGAAAGTTAATTTTCAGGAGAAATTTGAAGAACTTTTGAAAGAAGAATCAAAAGGTTTTGGTATAGACTGGTCATTAGTCGAAATCAAATACATACACTATCACTTTACACTCATGGAGGCTCTACCCATAAAACTTGATGAATACACGGTGAGAATGAGGGTAGTAGGAGTTGAAGACAAAATTCCTGAGATGGAGATAGATAAATGGTTTAGATCTCATAAGTTCATATATGCAACAATGTCAAAAAGCGTCAGGACTGAGTCGGAACAGACTGATATGGTGACCTTTGACATCGGAACTATTGAATCTATAGCCATGAAAATTCGTGATATATTCAGAAATTTTCATGGACAGTAGACTAACGTATTCACTTTAAAAGAAGAATTTTATGTATAAAGAACTGAAAGGCATCGTACAACCTAAAGATGAAGATGCTGTGTGGCGATATATGAGTTTTGAGAAGTTTGCCAACGTTTTAGCAACAGGGTCCTTATTTTTTACAAGAGCCGATAAATACGACGACAAATTTGAAGGATACATCCCCGAAACAACGATGCTGCCTCGCAAACCCAAGGACAACCCTCCAGTCAATCGTGATGATTCAAATTTTCGTCAATATATCATGTGTAACTGTTGGCATCACGGAGAAGAAGAATCAATGGGAATGTGGGACAAATACCACCTACGCAACAGCGGTATAGCAATCAAAACAACTATGGGAAACTTGAAGAATAGCTTGCTGGATGAACCGGATGAACCAGATGTATTTATCGGTAAAATAGAGTACATTAACAATCACAATCAAATTGAGATGCCTGAAGATATAGGGAATCTCCTATATTACCCCTACTTCTACAAAAGAAGACCTTTTGAGTACGAACAGGAAGTACGTGCGATTATTGATATTGCATCAATTTCAGATGATGCCGCTTATGAATTTGGCAGACCCCTTAAAATCAATGTTAAAACGCTCATTGGTGAAAATAGCGAGGTAATTGTATCACCACACGCTGACGAATGGGTTGCGGGGACGCTCGAATTGATAGTTGAGCGATATGGACACCAATTTTCCGTCAACCCATCAAGACTTTTAGATCCGCCAGCTTAAATTGGTACAATCGCGTCCGTACGAATTATCGTATCTAACCCTTAACTGCCATCAATGCAGACGATAAACTCAATCCGCTTTAGAAGGGAAATGTGAAAATGGCTACGGAACAATATTCCCTTCTTTCCGCAGTATCTTTTTCCTTTACATTTTTTGGAAAGTCGGATATACTATTAGTATAGTAAGCACGAAACCTTTATTACCCAAAAATGCGAAAGAAAAATCTTCAATAGGAGGAAAAGACTGTGCAAACGCCAACTTCTGCTCTTGAAGAAACCGGTATCGGTTCCATCCACGTTGAAGCACCACCATTACCTACAATAGACGAAACAGAACTTGACTACCACCAACTCTGCCCCGCTGAGGATTTTGAGGAACTCGAAGGCAAGCCCTTTCATGTCAACGGCACACATCTGGCTGTTTTCAAGTCCGGCGACAAATTTTACGCCGTTGACAACCGCTGCCCACACATGGGGTATCCGATGTCCAAAGGGAGTATCCGTGATGGTGTACTCATCTGCCATTGGCACCATTGGGAATTCGACCTCAAATCGGGTGCCTGCTTCTTGGCGTTCGGCGACGACCTGAAAGCCTTCCCTGTTGAAGCCCGAGAGGACGGTTATTTATACGTCGGGTTAGGAAAAGGCGAGCGAGAGGCAGCAAAACAGCGTGTCATCGCAAACGGCAAACGGGCACTTGAGCGTGGTCTTAAAGACCGCAGCACCTTCTTTATCGCCAAAGCCGTCACAGCACTGCGGGATGCAGGTGCGACCCCCGCGGAGATTATCCAACAGGGACTCCACTACGGCGCACATAAAAGTAGCGATGGCTGGTCGTCAGGTGTCGCTATCCTCACACTCGCAGCGAACCTATGGGACGACGTTGATCCAGACGACCATAACCTGTTTCTCGTACACGGATTAAGCCAGATCAGCCGTAGAACAACGGGAAGTGCACGTCCTTATCGCGCACCCTTCCCGCGAATGAACGAGGAACACGACCTCGAAACACTGAAGCGATGGTTCCGTTATTTCATTGATAAACGCCACGGTGGTGCAGCGGAACGCATCTTGCTAACGCTGAACGACCGAGGCTACGATAAATCGGTCATCGCAGACTTCGTATACACGGCAGCAACCGACTATTACTTCACTGGTGACGGACACGCGCTCGATTTTGGAAATAAAATGTTTGAAGCGTTGGATTACGTCAACTGGGAAGGATCACACGAGATACTGCGTCCAATTGTCGTCGATCTCGTCGGTCGAACACGGCATGAAGAGACCTCGCGGTGGGCTGACGCTGTCCCTGTCTTAGAACCCGTCTTTGAGCGACTCGATAGTATATGGGAAGAAAATCAAGCGAACGAAGCAGAACTCGATATTTCAGCGTTTGCACAGACGCTGCTCGGTGACGAGTTTGAACCCACTGTCGCCGTGGTTGAAGAGAAACTTCGCGCCGGTGTCAATCCAACCGACATCTGTCGTGCAATGACTTACGCTTCGGCCGTTCGCACTGCCCGGTTCCATCTGAAAAACGAAGGGGACTGGCACGATGTTGCGAACATTTATTCGTATGCACACGCCCTCTATCATGCGTTTCAGTATGCACCGAGTGCTAATCTCCTACGCGGCATTTTCCACGGGGTCGTTTTCTTGGCATATCTACGCTGGTTGAACATGCCCGCCGCCCGTATCCCCAGACCCGGGCAACGGATACCTGATGAAACTTACGACTCCGCTGACAAAATGTTAGATCGACTCCAAGAGTTCGCTGACTTCCAAAAGGTCTACGAGGCGGAAATTCTTGTGAATCAGTATCTTGAAGAAGGGCACGACATCGACGCATTGAAACGAGCACTCGCACACATTCTGCTACGTGAAGACGCGGAACTCCACATGTTCCAAGTTCTTGAAGTCGCCTTCCGGCATTACGACTTGACAGATGACTTTGAAGAACAACGGATGCACCTACTGGCAGCGACGCGCTACATCACGGCACAGAAGCTAATGAAAAACATTCTGTGGTCCACTGAGAACGCGGAACGTCTCGCACGAGGTGAGTTGCTTAGCGAACGCGACGATGATTAGCTGCAGAGGGCGTGGTAACCTCGTCCCTACCTTTCGGGCTGGAATCCCACTGCTTTCGCGGTAGGAGGAAAGCCCGTCTCTTTTTCAATAGAACGCCCATCATGGAAAAAACAGGACATAAACCCAGTTCTACAGATGGACTTGAAACTACTTATGGCACAACAAGGCGAGACTTTCTTGCCAAGGTAGGTAAAACCGCCCTGCTTGCGAGTTTGGGTATGTTTGGTGCTGGTTGTGAAGCCGTCGATCGAGGTCTGTTGGATAGGGGACTCATGCCAATTGTTTTGGAAGACCCACAAGCAGCAGGACTCCCAAAGCCAGATATGCTCGTTCACTCGGAGATACCTTTTAACGGTGAGTTCGCCCCGCATCTCCTCAACGACGATGTTACTCCTACAGAACGTCACTTTGTCCGTAACAATAGTGGCATTCCAGAGCGAGCAGTGAATAAAGACCTCCGCGGATGGCAATTGGTCATAGACGGTGAAGTCCATAAAGAACTGGCACTGTCAATAGATGATTTAGCGCGTTTCCCACAAGTCACCATGGAAGTCGTATTGGAATGTGCGGGGAATGGGAGAAGTCTATTTGAACCGAAGGTTGGCGGGACCCCGTGGCAACGCGGCGCGGTCGCTTGTAGTGAATGGACCGGTGTACGCTTGCGGGATGTCTTGCAAGCCGCAGGTGTGAAGCCGAGTGCTGTCTATACCGGAAACTATGGGGAAGACATATCCAATGATGGTAGTGAACCTTTTTCACGCGGAATTCCGATCGAAAAAGCAATGGACAAACACACGCTCATCGCTTTGAAGATGAATGGAGAGGTGTTACCCGCAGCGCATGGATTCCCCGCGAGATTGATCGTCCCCGGATGGATCGGTAGCGCGATGCAAAAGTGGCTCAACCGTATCTGGATACGGGATAGGGTCCACGACTCCGAAAAAATGAGTGGGTATTCCTATCGCGTCCCGGCTCATCCGATAGCACCCGGAGGTAAACCACTTGTCGAGGACATGCGTATTGCGACTGCTTGGCAGGTTAAATCTTTGATTACGCAACCCCAATCATCTTTGGAATCCAGTACTGACATGCCTATAAAGGTCCGAGGACACGCATGGGCAGGTGAAAATCAGATTGATAAAGTTATGGTCTCTACAGATTTCGGTCTGCAGTGGCAAGAAACCCAGTTGATCCAGCCATCAAACAGATATGCTTGGTCCCATTGGCAAACCGAACTCACGCTTGTAAACAGAGGCTATTATGAAATATGGGCACGCGCGTACGACGATACAGGTACTGCGCAGCCCTTCACGCAACCGTGGAACCCCAAAGGCTACCTCGGAAACGTCATTCATAGAGTGCCTATCTCAATACTTGCGTAAGCAGAAATACATGAAAATGAGTTCTCTATCTTTTCTGATTTGCGAACCCTAAGCCCATAATGTAATGGAGGGCGGTTCTAAAGAAAAAACCTTCAACGCCCAAACCCCATTACTTAACCGCAAGGAAAATTAAAAAAATGAAACTTGGTGTTATGTCCGACAGCCACGACAATATCCCAAATGTCAAACACGCTGTCGCGCTTTTTAACGAAATTGGTGTGGACCTCGTTGTCCATGCTGGCGATTTTATTGCTCCATTTGCCATTGACCCATTAGGGGACTTAAATTGTCATGTCGTCGGTGTATTCGGAAATAACGATGGCGAACGCATCGTTGTTGCGAAACGGTTTGAAGCCATCGGTGGTGAGGTACACCCTAACCTCGCAAGCGTATCCCTTGGTGAAAAGAACATCGCTGTGATGCACTATCCTGAACTCGCTATCCCGATCGCCAAAAGCGGCGATTATGACATAGTTGCTTATGGGCACACCCATCAGATAGACATACAAAAAGGTGAGTCTCTATTGATCAATCCTGGCGAAACAGGCGGTTGGACGACCGGAAAAGCAACGGTTGCTGTCGTGGATATAGAAACGCTTGAAGCAACAATTCACGAACTGTAGAGACAGGCGATGAAATACAGGGAACTGTCCACACCGCTACACAGAGAAGCACGAGCACTCAAGCAAAAGTGCCTCATCTGGTCCGCAAACCACGAGCATGCTGTTGCCTCTGTAGATGACGAGATTCATCCACAAGCGAAATGCGTCTGGCTGGAATTTGAAGATTCCGATGTTATCTACGCCTACGAAAAGCACTGGAAAACAGGCGATTGGATTCTCGTTGAACGGAAAAAAGGCAACATTCCCTTGGTAAACAATAATCCGTTCAAGCCCAATAGTGAAAGCGTCTTTTCTGTCAATAAACAAAAAAGTTTGACTGTGGTGTAAAAACTGTTGTATATTATATACAGTTCTGTGGAATGATGACAATAAGACTATTTCGCTGGGCTATAGTGTTTTGAATAGTAGAACCGAGAAGCCAACCTGAAATCTGCGCGTCATGACAAGGATAACTAATATGACACTTATCGTATCAGTCAAAATAGAGGATCCTCGCTTTGAAGAAACCTACACTGCTTATGTAACAAGAACATCTACTGGATGGAGTGGACGGATTCCGGACGTTCCAGAGGTTAATAAATGCCATGGAACGACCGAGAAAGCACTATTAACAACTCTAAAAGACAATCTTTATGAAGTCTTGAAGGCTCGTTCGGATGCTTGGGATAAGCAAATCGACGAAGATATAAAAGCAGGGAAACTTGACCATCTTCGCGAGGAGATACTTGAAGATATTCAGGCTGGGAGGTTAACCGATCTATAAGACTACCTCTGAGTTTTGGGATTGTTATAACAAACTTCCACCTCCTATCCAAAAACTCGCGAACCGGAAATTTAATTTGTTGAAGGAAAATCCAAATCACCCTTCTCTCGAACTTGAGAAAGTTGGCGAGTGGTGGAGAGCAAAAGTCAGTGAGAATTATCGAACGTTAGCATTTGAAAGCAAGGAAGGCTTGGTCTGGTTTTGGATCGGAAACCATGACGGGTACATGGCGTTGATAAGGAGTAAGAGAAGAAGATAAACTTCATCAACCAATAGGATCCGCACATGGACAACGTCATCGTCAGCTCGCCTACTCAACATAGCCCAAATTCCGCAACTTGCCTTCCAGAATCTCCGTCTCCTCAGCTGTGGATTCCTGTGCTTGTAGGTGCTGATAATTGGAATTCATCAAGATGTCGTCGTAAGCGTCACGAAAGCCGTCTGGATCGGAGCAGGTGAGATCTTCGCCACTTAGTACACGCCGGTACACAAACTCACCCGTCTGTTCATCTTCGCGGTAGAGATGCTCACCATCTGTTAACGACCAGAGTCGAACCCCTTCCGAATACCTATTAATCTCCACGTTGTCAACCGTTGTCCGAGAAGTTACGCGATGGTGTGGCATCTCCAAGTTATTTTTGCTGAGAAATCCGATGCCGTAAAGACTATCCAACTCCGACAATACCAACCGGTTTTGATCAATTTCCGATGGAGATAGCAAGTCCTGTCCATACCCCTGATAATCTAGATCAATATCCGCAAGGTTTAGAATTGTAGGGAACAGATCAATGGCTGAGATCGGTGGTTTCGGGAATTCAAGGTTTGATACACCGGGGATATGCGCTAACAACGGCACGTGTAGTACGTTCTGATTCAGCGTGCTACCGTGATCAATAAGCTCTTCGCAGATACCCTCACCGTGGTCTCCAAAAATGAAAACCGCCCAATCCGAAAGTCGAAGTTGTTTCAGGATTTCAACCAGCTTAAATTCGATGATATGCGTTGCAGCGGCGTAGTAGATACGTAACGCCTCATCCATCCGACCGTCATCAACAAGCGACTTGAGACTTGGCGCGCCCGGAATCCCGCCCATACCGTAACCGCCGTGTGTATACCAGAAGTGCAGAAAACAGAACTGCGGCACGTCCGAAGGTTGCTTGAGCTGCTTGATCAGGTCCTCAAGTGAACCGAGATGTTGCGCTTCCGCGCTCGGATCAACCGATGTGATGAACGACTCAAAATCGAGGAACCGAAACACCTCTGGACGCTCGGAACGCCCTGTGATACGGTAGCCAGCATCATTGAATATCTGAAACAGGTTCGGAATACCCTGAAACATTTTGAGATAGGTTTGACCGTAGACCCCGTGTTCAAACGGATAAAGTCCCGTAAAATAGGAAGTATGGGAAGGACGGGTTGCTGGTGCCGACACGAAAAACTTTTCGGCGAGCGAGAAATCCTGCGTCAGCAGATCAAACTTCGGCGTGTTGAAAAGAGGGTTGGTCCGGCTGAGCGCGTCATACCGCCAACAATCAATTGAGATAAGTAAAAATTTATTGACCATGGTGGTTTCCATTCTCTATAACTATCGGTTTGCCTTGCAATGAGAGTTAATGTCTTGTGGTAACTACGGATACAGCAACTGTTATGAAACTTCTTAACTGAAAACTGAAAGGTTTTTCGCAGAAAAACCGAACTGAAAACCGACAACTCCTTACTAATCCATTAACCGCGTATTGTATTGCCGCTCAGTATGCTGATACCTATCAAACAAGTCGGGTTGAAAAGGTGCCGGTGTATAAATATAGATAGCATCGGTATACGGATCGTAGAGGATAACCTCCTCGCGTGCGTCGCCACAGACATCCGCGGGGAAGCAGTGATACCACCCCATTTTGCCACCGGTGGGTGGCGGAAGTTCAGGAAATACGACCACCCTGTTTCCCTCACCATCGTAGAGTGCAGCCGGACTATAAATCAGTTCAGGATGTCCCACACTATTCCAGCGGATAACCTCTAAACCTGTATTGTTCGGTGTCTCATCAACGTGAAATCGACTTCTGATCTGCCCACCGTTATCTACAACCATTAGGTCCGGATGATGCCCATTGTAGCGGATAACCAAAGCATTTACGGAGGTATCCAGGAGGAATTTACCACATCGGATCTCCTGACCGTGCGGGATAACATCAAATCCAAGCGAGAGGATTGGGTGCCCCGCGGCATCCACCACCTGTCCACCACCGGAAAGGATAGCCCGATTATTGCCATCCCACTCCGAAACTAAGACCGAGTCCATATTATCACCAAAAAAGTGATTCCAAAGCACAGTGCCATCGGCAGCAAGTCCAAAATTTCCGCCGTTGACTTCATCAAGTCCGTCGTCATTAAAATCGCCGACTGCCGGAATATACGCCGAGTGCTTTGGATAACGAAACCACTCGTCGGTATACTGCCAGAGCAGTTCCAGTTTGTGGTTAAAGGCGAGTAGGTTCACACCTACTTTTACGACAAAATCCTGCGGTTGGGCATTCCCAGAGAAATTGGCGATCATCAGCCGCTGATGGACATAATTAGGGATATGGAGTTCACCCTCAGCATAAGCATTGCACTGACACAAGGCATCTGGAGCAAGGGTTTGTTTAACAGCACCCGTCGCACCATCTAAAATCATCAAGCGAATTGCGGACAAGTCCCACTTACTCACCTCTGAGGCATCTTTATCTATCCAGAAACAGATAACCTCTGCCTGCCCATCGGCATCAATATCATAAATAGCAACAGGACCAGGTCGGTCAGGTGAGAGTGTTGTTAGATAAGCATCCTTAGCATCCGCGTCTCTGATTTCGAGATACTTGTCACCCAGCGACCAAAGCGGTTCGCCTTCCAGTGTAAACGCACCGAGAAAACAGGGATGAATACCGCCGAGCGACTTGTATACCAAAAAATCGACAGTGCCGTTGCCTGTCAAATCACCGATACGGATATCACCACCCCACGCGTTTCCCTCCGTTTCGTTCAGAAATGCGTCTGGGATTGCGACTCGTTTATAAAGGTGTGCGGATTGTGGTGTGTTCATCTCTAAACAAACGCTTTGAAAAGCCCCACATAGAGCGCGAGTACCTTCTCTGGATCAGGTCCCGTATAAGCACACTCATTGGAGATGTAGCCTGAGAAACCGACGCGATCAAGCCATTGGAACATCTGTCGATAAAGGTCAAACGTTTCTGGTTCCTCTACCCGGTGTGTATGCACTGCCGTGATATGTGAAGCCACACGTGAAAAGAGCGGTTCAATACTGCCAGCATCGCAACCAATGAATTGCGAATTAAAGACAAAACCGACATTCGGAAGATTTACACCTTCAATCACTTCCATCGCCGAATCCGGGTCTGTGAAGGATCCGTGCATCTCAATAGAAACAGTAATGTCTTTCTCACCGGCATAAGTACCGAGAGCCTTCAGACCATCTGTGACGTAACCGACAATAGCATCTCGATTCTCCTCGGTATATCGGTCCCCGAGCACACGGACATGGTCACACCCCATAAATTCCGCCATGTCAATCACGCGGGTAACACGTCGGACGGTCTCCTCACGGTCAGCAGCGTTCTCGGAATGAAAATTTTGGCAACTGGTAAGCGAGGAGATAACAACACCACTCGCATCGACCTGTGCCTTTAATCCGTCCCAAGCCTCTCTCGGCGTATCCCATTCAAAGCCGTGTTTCTGCTTGTAGTCCATCAACAATTCGACACCGTGATAGCCAGTTGCCTCAGCAGTGTCAAGTATGCGTCCGAGTTCCCACTCTTGGCAGGTTTGATACGTATTCAATGACCATTTCATTTTTTAAATGTTCCTTGCGGTTAACTGACGGGTGATTGGCATTTGAAGTGCCTTTCTCTGGAGCCGCCTTCCATTTCATTACGGGCTACGCTCACTTTATGCTGATTGCTGATCGCTATTCCTGTATTGGGATCGGATACCAGAGTCCGCCGGTTTTAGAGGTTAAAGCCCTATGCGTTGTATGATTAATACCGATGACATCCACGGTGATATTGTTCTGGAAGCACTGTGCCAATACCTCTGGCAGCGTATAAGACCCTTTGCTGGCTTCGTCAGTAACGAGGATAAATCGACGTTTTACGCCTTCCCGAAAATTGACGCGACGAATCGTTTTTATGATGGCATTGTGCGCTCGTTCATCACCCGCAGCAGCGACAACGTGCGAAGTCAACAATCGTTTGTATCTCTCACTGTCCCGCGTTTGTGGATGGATGATCGTATCACTTTCAAGATACCTGAAAATAACGATTCCGAGTGTAAAGTCAATCCCTTTCTCCTCAAATACCGTTACCATCCGATTGAGCTGCCTGCCGACTGCACGGATATTATCTATCATACTCCCACTAATGTCAAGCAGAAAAACGAGATCAACAACAGTTTCAGTTTGGCTATCAGCGATACTCTCCGCGATGCCTTCGAGTGCTTCTCCCATTCGCCCATCTCTGTCAATTGGTAGTGCTGGACTTTTATCACCTATTTCCTCCTTCATTGCAGCCTGTTCCTGCAAGAGTTTAGGTGTGGGCGCGATCGTAGGTGTTTTTGTACGCGCCGTCGCAATCGTCTTCCACGCCGGAGTTTTTGTTGTTTGTTCGTGCAGAGATGTCTCAGCCATCGGGAGTCGGGCATCCGTTCTTAACACCGGAATTGAAGCACTGGATGCAGTCGGACGTACTGAAGGTATGGGTTTCGCGATGTTCTGATTAACAGTGGGTGAGGTTTTAGAGTGCTCAGGTGTTGAACGCCGTGTGGTTGACATAGAACGTTTGCGGGTACTACTCACATGAAAACGTTGAAGATCCGTTACGGCAATGGCTTCAGAAACGAGCGGTTCCGAAGGTTGCATCGGGCGATACCACCGGATATAACCAAGACTCATAATTCCGATCGCGATGGTGTGCAAAACCAACGAAATCAAAAACGCTCTGCGAGTTTTCCTGCGCTTCTGATGTAATTTATCCCAATAGGCATCAAACATCATGGTCCATTTCTCCGCTAAGGTGGATCGGTAAAAATTGAAACCGTCCCTTGATCTCCATCAACCTGAAGCGTCTGTCCATCGGCGATGTGCTGCGTTGCGTTCGGAATGTTCGCTACAGCAGGCACACCATACTCCCTCGCAACGACTGCGCCGTGTGACAGGATCCCGCCGCGTTCCATCACAAGTCCCGCTGCGTTTAGAAACAGGGGTGTCCATGCGGGATCTGTCGACGGACACACCAAAATATAATCTCGATCAGATGGACGCACATCCACTGGTGTCAGCAGCACACGTGCGTTGCCTGTTGCGACACCCGCTGAAACACCTACTCCTGCATACCTCTCCGCCGCGTCCGTCGAAATCGGCGCGCCTATATCCTCCAAAGCATCACTGAAAATGACATCAGGCACCTCAATCTGTAGCATCAGTTCACGCCTCTTTTTGCGTGTAGCAATAACTTCATCAAAAGCCTCGCCACCAATCAGTTGCTTTAACTCATCTGGCATGAGATAAAAAATACCCCCATCAAGTTGATAACGGCGATCCAGTTTAACCAAAGCGCGTCGGATCTGTTCATAACCGAGCATGAGGTAGAATTTCGCTGTCTCCCTGAAGGGCATATAACGTCTCGTGAAATCGAGTTCACTCTCAATCTGTTTTCGCAAACCTGCCTTCTCTTCGAGGATTGCAGCGAGTTCCTTTTCTGCGGACTCGCGTTGTTCTACTTGTTTCCCAAAACGCGGACCATTTTCCTGTGCCTGTGTACCTTTTTGACGAAAGGATGCAACAATCTGTTCAAGGTAACTGGTATCTTCGCGCCAACGGGGTTGCGCCAATTCAAACTCGTCAACAGCACGATGCCCGTAATCTTTTAGAAAATCGGTAAGTGTTAGTTCACCAGTCGCTACCTGCCACAGTCTCTCATTGGTTTCAACGGTGAGATTCCCAGAAAGCCCACTAATAAGTTTGCTCGCAAGTCCCTTTGCCGCTGTTTCATCAAGACACTTCTGAAGTCCTGCCTCTAACCGTTGGAGCGAAAACCCAGCGAGGAGCGTGGCAGTGAGTGCCTTCGGTGCAAAATCGTCCAAGGTCTTGGCGCGCCATGTTTGGAATTTCGTCAGCAATTCTGCATCCGATAAGTCCGAATATAAAATATCTCGTTCTGCTTCAACCTCTGTCTGAAACGCCGGAAACACCTCTTCCGTCAGTAGCCGATCAAAATCCGAGCGACACTTTCGTAGACGCATCTCTGCTCTGCTCATACGAATAATATGGAGTGGTAGTTTCAACCAAAATGAGGCATTGCTTCGCTTAATGTCAGTTTCTGCTTGTGCATACATCGCCTGCTGTGGGTTCCGCTTCAATGCTTCAAAATCGTGTGCAAACGGGAAACCATCGAAGTGGAGTTCCGCTTCACAGTTTAAATTAACGTAAATTCGCCCACAGATGAGGTCGAGAACGCCTTCGTTATCCACCCGCTCACTCGGATAAAATCCCAAGCTGCGATATGCCTTGCCTAATCCACCGGCACCCGACATAAACGTCTTCATAATCCCCCAAGTCATCGGTAGTGGACTCGGTAGCACCTCCGCGAGATTGTGATGACACCAGACCGTCCCGTGCACTTCGGAGCGCGCCGCCAACAGCCGAATCTCCTCCTGACGGAGTTCCTCAATAGCACCCTTAGGAACCTCAGATGCGGTATCCCGGACCGTGATGAGGCGCGCCTGCAACAAAACAAACTGGCCATCTGCAAGTGCCCACTCAATATCCATCGGTTGTTCGTAGCAGGTTTCAACCTGTTTGCCGAGTTGGACGAGTTCCTTTAGTTGTGCATCCGTCAGACTCGGAACGTTTTGTTGTGCAGACGACACTTCGTTGACACCCGTGGCGGTTATCATCTCCCGTTTTACAGCGATATTGCTTTCGACCACCTCGCCTGTCTCCCGCGATACACGGAAACTATCAGGCGTGATTGCACCAGACACAACCGATTCACCCAACCCCCAATTCGACTCAACAATAGAGACATCCGGATCAAAGGGACTGACAGTGAAAAGCACACCAGAGACATCCGCGTCGCACATCTCTTGAACCACGACCGCCATTGCCAAGCCTTCATCGGCAATGCCCTGTGTCTGCCGATAAGCAATTGCCCGTTCCGACCAGAGCGATGCCCAGCACGCCTTAAGTGCATCTAAGAGCGCATCAGACGTTACATTCAAAAAGGTGTCCTGCTGCCCCGCAAAACTCGCTTCTGCCAAATCCTCGGCGGTCGCACTGGAGCGTACGGCGACTGCGGTTGTCTGCAATTGTTCCCGCGCCGCGCGGACTGCTGCAACGAGTTCCAGTGGCAGTTCGATGTCCTTAACGCTGCTTTTGTTCTGTTCCGATAAACCTCGGACAGAAAATCGGTAGGCATCTGTGGTGACGCAAAAACCTTGCGGCACTCGAAATCCTGCTCTCGTCAACTTTCCGAGGTTCAGCCCTTTTCCGCCGACGTGGGATAAGTCCGTTCCGTCAATTTCTGAAAAATGTTTGATGAACTGCATACGCCTAAATCAGGTCTGTTAAGGATAGAAGTCACTGAAAATAGTATAGCAGCATTCATCCGCCGAATGCAAATGCGTCTGGTCTTACTTTTTATCGGATAAAAGAGGGCAGGCTTAAGCATAGAGACTGGTTTCTTAACCAGCCTCTACGACATTTTGAAGGAACGAAGGCATCAGAATTCTTTTAGTCATCGTCGTTATCGTCATCGTCATCATGGTCATCGTCATGATCGTCATCATCGTCATCATGGTCGCCGTCGTCATCCATGTCCTCATGCTCATCTTCCTCATCATGAAGATCATCGCCATGGTCGTCGTCATCCATGTCTTCATCGTGAGGGTCGTCACCGTCATGGTCGGCATCCATATCTTCATGAATGTCCTCTTCAACAGTATGCTTGTCGCCGTGTTCATGTTCGACGGCACCGTCTTGGGCTTCTCGTTGGTTAATCCAATCAACGAAAAGTTGAATCTCGGCAGCGGACAGCGGAGGACCGCCAGGAGGCATTGTGCCTGAAACGATCTGCTCAACAATCTCGCTGTCTTGAGCATTCCCCGGGACGAACGCGGGCCCGTGCTCCCCGCCAGCAACAAAAGATTCGTAGGTTCTGAAATCTAAACCGTGAGGTCCGTCAGCGACGTGGCATCCAGAGAGCGCACACCTCGCCGTGAGGATAGGCAGAAGGTCATGTTCAAAGGAAGCCTTAGCAACATCTGCAGTTTCGTGGACCTCCATCGGTGGTGAAACGTGGTCGGGTATTAGGACGTTACTGCGATCGCGAGCGCATCCAAGTATACAAAACAGCATTCCAACAGCGAGCAGGAAAAATTTTTGTAGATTCATTGTCATGATATAATTACCTCTCTAATCAAGTCCCTAAAAACTATGAGATCCTCCTATCTTAAGATTAAACGTGAGTTTGATAAAAGAGACGTATTCTTGTAGGTTGGGTTGAACGAGAACGGACTAAAACGATACAAAATAGAGCACGGACAACCCACAGATAGAAACCTGAAAGGACTAAACCCCGAGTGAAACCCAACGCATTTTTGCCCCCCAGAGCGTTTGGCGTGTTGGGTTTCGCTATACCTATCTTCAAGAACGAGCGATTGAAAATCGGCATTCTCGGTATAGACGATAGGGCTTTTGGTTTTACCGCTCAACCCAACCTACGTCTATATGGGCATTTTTATTATCAAACTCACGCTAAGATTAAGGAAGATCAGCAGAAACACACTGTTCCCATTAATCGAAGATAAGGATAACATTCTCTGGCAAAATAGTCAAGAATACGAAATTCGTCTTGACAAATCCCGACAAATTGCGTAGACTCAAAAGAGATGTTTCAGAACGCATCCGAAATTCTCACTTTAATCGCTTCCGCTGTTGTGCAGTGGCTCTTTTACCGGAGACCTCTGCCGAAGAACTTCACACCCGAACGCGTCCTCGTCGTCAAACTCGACCATCTTGGCGATGTCCTGTTAGCGACACCGGTGTTTTCCAATCTACGTCAAGCGTATCCAAACACCGAATTGCACGCGCTTACCGGCGCATGGAGTCGCGTTGTTTTAGAGAAGCATCCAGATGTCAGTAAAGTCATTGAATACAATTCACCGGCTTTCTGCCGTACAGGACAACCGACTTCACTCAAACAAACATTTCGGCTTTACCGAGCGTTACGCCGCCAAAAATACGATCTGATGGTGGAACTCCGCAGCGATTGGCGTGTCGTCTGGTTCGCGTTCCTACGACTCACACCGAAACGGCTCGACCGTGCAGCCCTACAAGTTGCGAACAAGTTAGGTTTTGTCCGATTTACCGGAACACATGAAACAACGCGGAATCTCGATGTCCTAAAGCAAGCCGGTATTCCAACACCTGTCCAGACCACGACCTTCTCAGTGACAGCAGAAGATAAGAAATGGGCATCTGATTTCCTTGCGACACATCAGATTGACAGAAAACATCCGTTGATTGCTATCCACCCGGGTTCTCCGATTGAACTTAAAAGATGGTTACCTGAGCGGTTTGCTGAACTCGCAGATTGGCTAATTGCCCAAAAAGGTGCACAAATTCTATTTGTCGGTGTGAAAGACGAAATCGAAATAATTACAGAAATCCAAGCACACATGCAAGGAGAATCAATTAGCATCGCTGGTGAAACAACTCTCACACAACTGGCATCAATCTTGCATACGTGTAATGTGTTTATCGGCAACGATAGCGGTCCGATGCATCTCGCTGCAGCGGTAGGCATACACACAATAGGACTCTATGGACCGGGAGATCCAACCCGATTCGGACCAGTAGGGGCGAAGTGTCAGACAATTCGTCAGAAACTCGACTGTCCCCCGTGTCCAGGCACAACTTGTCGATTCGGAGAAGAAGGATGTATGTCTAAAATTCAGGTCGCTGATGTAATTCAGACGCTTGAAACAGCTGCATATTTGCCGTCGGACAAATTAATTTGACATATTTTAAAAAAAAAGTTATAATGTTTTAAACAACATCCATAGAAAGAAAATGTACCTTAGTGATCGGGTGGCTCATTCCTGTCTCATGTTCGCTTGGAAAGAGTGATTTTTGGATGTAATTGGCTTGCAGCATTGACTTGCAAGCGACGCGATGAATTTACAAGGAGGAATTGAAAAAAATGCAATCGAGATTAACGTGGCTCGTGCTTGCCGTCCTCGCAGTGGGCATCATGAGCATCGGCATCGTAGGATGCGGTGGTGACACCGAAGAGGAATCCGCTGAAAAGCCGACAGAAAGCTCCTCAACCGAAAGTTCTGGTGAAATAGTAGTTGCTGCGAGACCACCTATCGACTTTGACGCAGAAAAAGCCGCAATTCAAGAACTCTACAGTGCCTTCTACGAAGCCTTTAACGATAACGATATCGGAGCTATCGGCGAAACCTTTGATACCAGTACCATTGAATTCGGAACTATCTTTGCTGGAAACGAACCCGTTCCTGTGGCCACTGGTTGGAACGATGTCAAAACTAATATCTTAGGCTTGTGGAACGGTATTGGCACAAAGGGTGCCAAATGGGGTCAGAACGATAAGTTGTCGGATTTTTGGATTCGCTATAAGGGAAGCAAGTTGGAAGCCGCCGCAATAGGTTACAACTGCTACAAAGGTTCGTTTCCTGGGGAAACACACCTCTATTTGCTGAAAGATGACAAGGGGTGGAAAATTTATGAACTTGATAGCAGCACCGAAAACAACCTTGGCATTTTCGGCTTTCACAAAGGCAAACCGCGAATTCAGAAGTTTATTAAGCTTACCAGAGAAGCAGACAAAGCTGAATAACGTTCCGTACGTTTTGTTAAAAACTGCCCCTTTTCGTGCAGCGTCAAAAGAGACTGCCCCTTTTTGTGCAGCTTAACACACTCGATGCAGGGATTTATCGTCAATTCAGCGTTTTTTACATTGGCATGGAAATTGCATATATTTCTGCATCAACAACTTTTAGTTTTTCGTAGGATATGTAAACAATACCCTTGGAGGTAATAACGAATGAGTGCAAAAAGAACCTCAGGTGCCTTTATGACTTCCCTGGTTCTTCACGTGATCATCGCTGCTATTGCTGGCATTTATTTAGTCACGCAAACCGAGCAGTTCAAAGATCTCGTTGGTGCCGAAGTGCTCCAACCGAAAGAACCACCGAAGCCTAAGGTACGAAAACCTGTTGTAAAACCTGTTATTAAGCCGACGGTCCCGACCCAGAACACCGTCGTCGTCGAACAGGTTCAGGTACAACCTCGTGTAACGACTGCGTTTGTTGCCAAGTCGAATTTCCAACCGCAGACGGTACTCGAATTTTCCAACCAAACCGTCAAAGTAGACGCACCGATTAACCCGAACGTTCCGAGAGTGGTTACACCAAACGCCCCCGTGCCGACAGTTGTAACACACGCCGACCTCCCCGTTTCGGATGCACCCGGTGCCTTGGCGTTTTCCGCACCCGTGGCAACTGCACCTTCCGCTGGACCGGCTAACATCGGTCGTGGTGTCGCAGGAACCCAAGTGCAGGTGAAAGTCGCTTTTGAACGTCCACCCGGACTCGCGATGGTTGAAAACGTCGGTGCCGCACGCGATGCGCTCGGTGATGTCGTTGAAAACATCACACTCGGTAATGTTGAAGTCCCACCCCTGCCCAGAGGCGAACCCGGTGGTCGCGTTATCGGTAAAGGTAAAGACATCCGCGGCGTATTCCGTTTCACACGGATCCGCCACAGCCTCTCTGACTGGTGGGCTGATGCATCTTCCTTGAACGCATTGACAAAGTGGCTCAACGAACGTACCAAAATCAAAACCGACATGAACGTTGAAGGCGGCGCATTGAAACTTACCGATGCTAACCTCTTCAAAACACCCTTCGTCTTTATGACAGGACACGATCCGTCACTCGTCCGTTCTCGTAACTTGCTTGGACGGCAGTATGGTGGTGGTAAGATGGATAGCCGTCTCACTGAGACTGAAGCCGCTGGTATGCGTCGCTATTTCGTCGAAAAAGGTGGATTCCTCGTCTTTGACGACTGCGGTGTGAACGCACCCGCGCAGGCGATGATTCGTCTCTTCCTCGCACAGATGCGTTACGTCATGCCTGAGTATCAAATTGAGCGGATTCCCAACGATCACGAAGTCTATGACAACTTCTATGAAATGGGTGGTCCCCCCGTCGGATTCGACATCTTCTGGTGGGGTACACGTCCGCCAAAACGGAATTACCTCGAAGGTATCTCCGTCGGTGAAAAGTTGTCCGTTATCGTTGTCCGTCGTGACTACATGTGCGCGATGGAGTCTGTCAGTCTCCCGACCCGTAGTGTCCACTATTCACCCGGTGTCTATCGTTTCATGACAAACGTTGTGGTGTATGCGTTGACACACGGTCAGATTTCTGACTACTCCGGCTACGTGCCTGAAGACACATTAGCCAAGAAAGAACTCCCGACACGCGCGCCTGAAGCTGCGAAGGTCGGCGGTTTTGAATAGAGCTTTTGTCTCTAAGCGCGGTTCTTAACCGTGTGCTTATTTAGGGCTATTCAGTTATCCTCCAAGGGCGGCTGAATAGCCCTAATATTTTCCCCTGATTAGGAAAGGAACCAACCAGTTTCTCCTTCAGGCAACCCGAACACAACGCCTAATCTCCCCCAACAACAACTTTTTCTTAGCAAGTCTTTTAAATAAACCTTTTTCCCAAAATTTCCCTCTTTTATAGTAAAACCCGTAATTACCTATACACTAACCCAAGTTGCTACTAACAGGTTTTGCACCATTTCAGAAAAGGTTTTCGTCTCTTTCTCCACCCCATAGGGGTGTTATTGCTTCGCAGTGAGAACAGAAAATGGCGTATTTACGCGATTGCACTCCGTATGAAGTTTAATAAAATATTTGGGTAATTCTATGTACCCCCAGGCCCGGTAGGGTCTTTCACCTAACCGCACTGGAACTTATCAAACGCACCTTTTCGCCCCAGGCCCGGTAGGTTCGGTTTCTCAACCGAACCGGATTCTACGCGAAAACCTTGAAGTGTTCAAACACCTCTTGAATCCCGTAGGGTTTATTTGCTTGGGTGTTTCTGCGGATTTCTTCAGTATCTGTGTAGAAAAACGGTCGCACCCTCGATAAAGCCCCGTAGGGGGTTTTTGATAGGGTGTTTCTGCAACATTTGAAGACACCGTGCTACAAAATGGCGTGAAAAATCGCTAAATTGACACCTATGGTGCGGTTTCTAACCGCACTGGACATCGGAGAAAATTACCCGATTAAATTCTTAATCTTCATACGGAGTGCTATTGCTTCGCAGTGAGAATAATAGGTGGCAACTTGGGTTATACACTAACACAATGGCGAGGATACAATTCTCGCCAGCGGCGGTGGAATGTTTGTTCCCTGACGAACTGTAAACATATTTTCGGATTTTACTATAAAATAGGTGCTGTTCCGTTAGAGCGGCCTCTAAAAAATCCAGATTTTTTTCACTTTTTTTCAAATTATGCAATGTCTTCTGTCCAAAATCGCGTCTTTAATAACAGAGCAAATGAACCGTATCGCATTGACCAATTTTACAAGACTCAGCATTTGATTAAACTTTTTGGCGAATGCAAACACACTTCAATCTGTTTGTTAGGAGGAAACTTCGTGGAAAGAGAAGACGACGTTCAATTAATTCGCAAAATTTTGTCAGGCGACGATGAGGCGTTTAACATTTTAGTTGAAAAATATGAAAAAAGTGTTCATACCCTTGTGTGGCGAAAGATTGGCGATTTTCACTATGCTGAAGAGGTTACACAAGACATTTTTCTCCAAGCTTATGAAAAACTTTCGACGCTCAAGGACTCCAGTCAATTTGCCGGATGGCTCTATGTCATTGCGAATCGGCTTTGCATTGCTTGGGTGCGAAAGCAAACACCCGCGATGCAACCACTGGATGACCCGTCTATAAAAGCAATAGATAACTTAACGTATGAGCGTTATGTATCGGAGCAGCGGGAGTCAGAAGCAATTGAGCGTCGTCATGAAATCGTTGAAGAACTTCTGGAAAAACTGCCGGAGAGTGAACGCGAGGTGATGACACTCTACTATCTGGGTGAAATGCCAACAAAGGAAATAGGTGAACTTTTGGATGTACCGGTGAACACCATTGTGAGTCGGCTGCATCGGGCGCGAAAACGTTTACAAGCAGATCAGGAGATTTTGACCATGGACTTAGAAACTTATCTTTCTCAATGGAAACTGATAGCCGAGACACTCCCAGAAGAAGAGGCGAGAAAAAGGATTTACCCTGAAATCGAATCTCTACTGAGGGCACATCCAGAAAATCTGGAAGTGTTAGAAACTGCCTACTGGGGATATAGGTGCCTTCCGGGTCTCGCAAAGAATGTCCCAATGCGTTTGTTTGATAAGATATTGCGATATCCGAACACCGAAATCTATCTGGCTGCATTGTTCGGGTTAGCTGAACGGAGCGAAGAGGCATCTCAAAAGTGGCACTATTACCAGCGCGTCATTGATGCATTTACCGTTGCAGATGCCCCGGTATTATCATGGTATATGTTAGCTTATGAAGAAATGCTGAGGTTAGCCGAGGCGGATCGTTCTCTGGCAAGCGATGATTACCTTGATGAGCTTACCGATGGACTCTTGAAGGCACATCTTGCCATGTGCGAGGAGACACAGCAGTATTTCGGCTGGGCTTATACTGCAACCGTTCAATGGCGACTAAAGTTTAACGTCCGATTAGACAAAGCTTATGAAATTTTAGATCATGCCGAAACCAGATTAGGGGAGGAAGAAGAACAGAAATGGCTTGTCGAACACAACAAAGGGTCTGTAGAAAAAGAGCACAAGAGGATATCGCGCTTACGCGCTGAAATCTACCTCCAGCAGGAACGGTGGGCGGAAGCGTATGATGGGCTTAGCACAAATGCACCGGATTATATGGGATCCCTCTGGGCAAGGTTCAACGAGCGTACCCTCAATTACTTCTATACACTAGGACGGGCGGCGGAGGGAATGGAAATATGGGAAGAAGCCAGACGCTACTATGCCGATGTACACTTCGCGCCTACTCTTCACTCCGAAAAAGTCAGACGTTTCCATATCGATGCACACGCTGTACCTACCCTTCAAGTGGAAGGTCGCGCGGGATTAGAACGCGTCCATCATCAAATCGCACGCAGGAAAACCACCGATGCATTTGATGCATTCCTCAAAGATACCGCAGCCGAATACCGGATCCGAGAAGCTGCTGACCTCGAAAGAATCCGCCAGCAACTTATCACGAATAGGCTCAATGAGAAAGCGACGGATTTTCGTTTAGAGACTTTGGAAGGAGAGATCTACACATTATCATCGATGTCTGGAAAGGTCGTTTTGCTTACGGTTGGGGTTTCGCAACCCATGATGGCGACTCCAGAAGTCGAACTTGCGTATGAGCGATTCAAAAAAAATGATGATGTTATCGTTTGCGGAATCAATGACGGTGAGACCCCTCAAAAAGTTCGAGAGTTTTTAGATGAATATCAGCCACCATGGCCCGTCCTACTTGACCCCCATCGGGAAGTGAGCAAAGCTTATCAGGTTCAAACAAGACCCTTTTTCATCTTGATTGATAAAATGGGGAATTGGCAATACAGTTTTGAAGGTCCACATTTGGTAAAAGGTCAGCCCTTAATTTGGCTGATTGAAGCACTCCTATCAGATTAGGTGATACTACGATGTTATCGTCATAAGGAGGAATTTATGAAACTTTCAAGTCGGACAATACTGGGCGCGCTTTCTGTTTTCTGTGTGCTTGTTTTAGGTGCCCTGTTCTCAACGCATCACACCAAACAGGACACAATCTCATCCACTGCCCTCGGAATCGCATTTGCGGAAACCGGCAATAAGCATCAACAAGATTTGGCAACGCAGATTAGAATGCTCCACAAGTCGGGTGAATTCGATAAAGCTTTGGAAATCAGCAAACGCGTCCTAAAATCCGATCCACCGGATTTGGAGGCTTACGATGCTCGGTGGAGACTGATAACCAAAATCTTTTCAGAGGTGGATGCAAAGAAAAGGATTCACGCTGAAATCGAAACGCTGCTACGGACACACCCAGAAACCCCGGAAGTATTAGAGGCTGCCCACTGGGGATACAGATACCTTCCGGGTGGGGTCAAGAACATCCCCAATAGTTTGTTTGATAAGATGCTGCAATATCCCAAAACCGAACTTCATCTGCTCGCATTGTTAGGGTTCGCTGAACGGAGCGAAGAGGCATCTCAAAAGTGGCACTATTACCAGCGCGTCATTGATGAGTTTACCGCCTCAGATGTCCCCGAATTATCATGGTATCTGTTAGCTTATGAAGAAATGCTGTGGTTAGCCGAAGAGGACCGCTCTCTGATAAGTGATGCCAAACTTGATGAACTTATCGATCGATATTTGAAAGCACACCTTTTCTATTGTCAGAAGACACAGCAATGGTCCGGTTGGGCTTATACGATAGTAAGCAAATGGCGACTGAAGCTTAACATCCGATTAGATAAAGCGTTGGAAGCTTTGGCGCGTGCTAAGATTAGATTAGGCGAAGAAGAGGAACAAGCGTGGATTAAACGCAGGGGAGGGTCTATAGAAGAAAAACAGAAAGACATCTCGCGCTTGCGTGCTGAAATCTATCTCCAGCAAGAACGATGGAAAGAAGCGCATGACGGACTTCTCGCAAACGCACCCGATTTTTCGGAATCGTTGTGGGTGAGGTTCAACGAGCGTGCTATCAATTATTTCTGGATGTTGGGCCAGTCGGCAGAAAGAATCGGTGAATGGGAAACAGCGAGACGCTACTATGCCGACGCACACTTTGCCCCCAAGCCTCACGTTGAAGCTCGTGCAGGATTGGAACGCGTCTATCATCAAACCGCGCGAGGGAAGACCGCCGATACGTTTGCGGCATTCCTCAAAAACACCGAAACCGAATATCGGATCCGAGAGGCAGTGGATCTCGATAAATTCCGTCAGGAATTTATTACAAAGAGACTGAACAAGAAAGCAACGGATTTTCGGTTAGAAACTCTCGAAGGCGAAACCTACTCGCTATCAGCAATGGCTGGAAAAGTTGTGCTGCTTGATGTTAGCGCATCGTGGTGTGGTCCTTGCATTGGGGTAATGCCTGAAGTCAAACGCGTCTACGAGCGATTCAGCAAAAACGATGATGTCGTCGTCTTGGGAATCAACGATGGTGAAACTCCTGAACAGGTGCGGAAGTTTTTAGATGAACATGAGCAGCCATGGCCCGTTTTACTTGACCGGAATCAACAATTGAGGAAGACTTATCAGTTTAAAAGGATACCCTTTTTTATTGTGATTGATAAAACTGGGAATTGGCAATATAGTTTTTTAGGTTCGCATGTAGTAAACGGTCAACCCTTAATTTGGATGATTGAAGCCCTTCTTTCAGATTAGGCGATAACCCGTATATCGCCTGCATCAAGCGTCCGTTACAGACATTCTGTTATTATTGCTGTTTTTTGTAGTATTATTCGCAGGTGCGTTTCTTTCCTTCATCCGCGTTGATGTTTAAGGAGTTCTCTACTGGGTTAATTCATGTTAAATTTTTTAGCATTTTTTCTTGACATCATTTTCCAAAATGCTAAAATATTAGCATATTACTTACATGTAACGTACATCCAAGAGTTTTTTGTGAAAACCTAAAGGGAGGCAACACATGTCAGATGATAAGCATCAACAAGATTTGGCAACACAGATTAAAAACTACCGCAGGTCCGGTGAATTTGATAAAGCATTAGAGATCAGTAACCGCGCACTAAAATCTGATCCGCCGGATTTGGAGGCTTACGATTCGCGATGGGAACTCATCGCTGAAATGTTTTCAGAAGAAGTCGCAAAGAAAAGGATTGTACCTGAAATCAAAACGCTGCTGAAGACACACCCAGAAACGCCTGAACTATTAAATGCCGCCTACTGGGGATATATGCACTTTCCCGGTCGCGCAAAGAATGTCCCAAGCAGCTTGATTGATAAGATGTTAAAACACCCCCGCACCACAGTTTATATGACAGCCCTCTTGGGGTTAGCCGAGAGAAGCGAAGATGCATCTCAAAAGTGGCACTACTACCGACGCCTCATTGATGAGTGTACCACCTCAGATCTCCGAGAATTATCTTGGTATTGCTTTACACATAAAAACATGCTGGGGTTAGTCGAGGTAGATCGTTCTCTGGCAAGTGATGATTACCTTGATGAACTTATTGATCGATACTTGAAGGCACATCTTTCTTACTGCCAAGAGACACAGCAGCGATTCGGTTGGGCTTATACCGAATCGGTTAAATGGCGACTGAAGTTTAACAACCGATTAGATAAAGCGTTGGAAACTTTAGAGCGTGCTGAAATCAGATTAGGCGAAGAAAAGGACTTCTCTCGCTTACGTGCGGAAGTTCACTACCATCAAGAACGGTGGAGTGAAGCATACCATGGACTCAACGCATACGCCCCGGATTTTCTGGAATCACTCAGTAAAAGGTTTAGCGACGAGAACACAATAAACTACTATTATATGCTCGGACGTTCTGCGGAAGGAATTGAAAACTGGGAAAAAGCGAAAGACTACTATGCTGATGCACATTTCGCACTTACACCCCATTCTGATGCGCACGCAGGGTTAAAACGCGTCTATCAACAGATAGAGAGAACAAATCCCACGACTACCTTTGAGGCGTTTCTCAAAAATACCGAAGCAGAGTACAAAATACGAGAAGAAGCTGACCGTGAACATATTCGTCAAAAATTACTGTCGAATAGAATAAATGAGAAAGCAGCGGATTTTCGTCTACAAACTTTGGATGGTGAGTCGTATACTTTATCAGATATGTCTGGAAAAGTAGTGATGCTTGATGTAGGTGCATCGTGGTGTGGATATTGCAGCTTTACAATACCTCAGCTCAAACTCATCCACGACCAGTTTAGCAAAACCAAAGATTTCGTCATTTGGGGTGTCAATGATGGGGAAACCCCTCAGAAAGTACAGGAGTCTTTAGGTGAACATCAGCCCCCTTGGCCTGTTTTGCTTGATCCTACTCGGGAGGTCGCTAAGGCATATAAAGTTGAATACATCCCCGACTTTATTCTAATTGATAAAAAGGGGTATTGGCAATACAGGTATGATAGTGCGGATCTCATAAACGGTCAGCCCCTAATTTGGCTGATTGAAGCACTCCTATCAGATTAGAGCGTATCTCATAGACCAACGCCCCACCTCAATAGGATGCAGATGTAACAAATCCTGAGCGGAATATAATCTACGCCTCCGGAACGGAACATCCGCGGTACAATTCCTAAAAAAATCCAGATTTTTTCACTTTTTTCAGATTATGCAATGTTTTCTGTCCAAAATTCCGTCTTTAATAATAACGGATATAAACTGGACCACATTGTGTAATTTTACAGGACTCAGCATTTGATTAAGCCTTTTGATGAATGCGACAAAATCCAATCTGTTTGTTAGGAGGAAACCTTATGGAGAAGAAAGACGACGTTCAACTGATTCATAGAATTTTATCGGGCGACGATGAGGCGTTCAACATTTTGGTACGAAAGTATGAAAAGAACATTCATACGCTCGTGTGGCAGAAGATCGGTGATTTTCACCATGCCGAAGAAATTACCCAAGACATCTTCCTTCAAGCTTATGAAAAACTCTCGACACTCAAGGAGCCCAATCAATTTGCCGGATGGCTCTATGCTGTCGCAAATCGACTTTGCATTGATTGGATGCGAAAGCAAAAACCTGCGACGCAACCGCTGGATGATGCCTCTGTAAAAATAATAGATAACTTAACTTATGAGCGTTATGTATCGGAGCAGCGAGAGTCAGAAGCGACTGAGTGCCGTTACGAAACTGTCGAAAAACTTCTGGCGAAACTACCGGAAAGTGAACGCACGGTGATGATGCTCTATTATCTCAGTGAAATGAGGGCAAAGGAAATAGGCAAATTCTTGGGTGTATCGGTGAACACGATTCGGAGTCGGCTCCATCGGGCGCGAAACCGTTTAAAAGCAGATCAGGATCTCTTGATTCAGGAATTTCTCGGTAGCGTACAGATTACGGACTTGGAGGTCTGCATTTCTCGATGGAAACTCATCGCCAGAATGTTCTCAGAGACGGACGCAAAAAAAACGATTCCCCCTGAAATCGAATCTCTGATGCGGATACACCCAGAAACCTCGGAAGTATTATACACCGCCTACAGGGGATATACGTCCCTTCCTGGCCGCATAAAGAATGTCCCAAACAATTTGTTTGATAAGATGTTGCAATACCCCAGAACCGAAACTTATCTGAGCGCACTGCTAGGATTAGCTGACCGGAGCGAAGATGCCTGTCAAAAATGGCACTATTACCGGCGTGTCATTGATGAGTGTACCATATCAGATGGCCCATCTTCCTGGTATTGGGGAGCATACGAAAAGATGCTGTGGTTAGCCGAAGAAGATCGTTCTCTCGCAAGCGATGGCTATCTTGATGAACTTATTGACAGATGCTTGCAGGTACACCTTGCCTATTGCAAGGAGACACAGCAGTATTTCGGTTGGGCTTATACGGAAGCGGTTAAATATCGGCTGACGTTTAACATCAGGTTAGACAAAGCGTTGGAAACTTTAGAGCACGCTGAAAATAGATTAGGGGAGGAAGAGGAACAGAGGTGGCTTGTTGAATGGGAACAGAAATGGCTTGTTGAACCCAACAAAGGATATGTAGAAAAAGCGTATAAGGAGATCTCGCGCTTACGCGCTGAAATCTATCTCCGGCAGGAACGCTGGAGGGAAGCTTATGATGGACTTCTCGCAAACGCACCGGATTATTTGGAATCACTATCGGAAAGGTTCAGCAAAGACACTATAAATTACTTCTATATGTTGGGACGGTCAGCAGAAGAAATAGGAGCGTGGGAAAAGGCAAGGCGTTATTATACCGAGGCACACTTTGCCCCTACACCTCACGCCGAAGCTCGGGCGGGACTGGAACGCATCCATCATCAAATAGAGCGAAGGCTTACCGATACCTTTGAGGTATTTCTCAAAGACACCGAAGTTGAATACCGGAGCCGAGAAGATGCCGATCGCGAAAAAATCCGTCAGAACCTAATCGCGAATAGATTGAATAAGAAAGCACCGAATTTTCGGTTGCAAACTTTGCAAGGTGAAACTTATACGCTGTCGGCGATGGCTGGTAAAATTGTTTTACTTGAGATTGGGAATTCAAGGAGCAGGATACACAATAGGGGGATCCCGGAAGTTAAACTCGTTTACGAACGATTCAGCAAAAACGACGATGTAGTCGTCTGGGGCATCAATGATGATATAACCTGTCACCAAGTGCGGAAGTTTATAGATGGACATCAAGTACCCTGGCCAATCTTGCTTGATCCAGATGGGGAAGTGAGAAAGGCTTATCAGATTTGGTTCCCACGTTTTATCTTGATCGATAAAGTCGGCAATTGGCAATACATTTGTAGAGATCTGGATCCTATAAGCGGTCAGCCCTTAATTTGGCTGATTGAAGCACTCCTATCAGATTAGGTAATAATGCGATGTTTCTGACACTCATTCGGCGAGAACTCCTCGACAATCTAATGACGTTCCGATTTGCGGCAGCTGTTGTGATTATGCTGTTGCTCGTGGTCGCGAATACTGTTGTGCTCATCAAGGACTATGAAGGGCGGTTAGCAGATTATAACACCGCTGCCAAAACCCACCGGCAGGAACTCCTGCAGGAGAGCAAAACCTATTCAGATGCAATGCTTGGCATATGGGGGATGCACGTTGACCGTCCGCCGAACCCGTTGAGTATTTTCAACACCGGTTTAGATAAGCGATTGGGGAACAAAATTGAGATTTCTCATGCTTTTACGCCGACAATTTGGGATGCCAACAAGTACGCGGCGGACAATCCACTTTTCAACATCCTCACTTCAATTGACATCGTCCTTATTTTTCAAGGAATTCTTAGCCTACTGGCACTTATTTTCGCCTACGATGCTATCGCTGGAGACTACGAACACGGGACCCTCCGCTTAGTGCTATCCCATCCCGTGAGACGTGGGTACATCCTGTTCGCCAAATATATCGGTGCGATGGTCTGCTTGCTCGTGCCGTTGTTGATGAGTCTGCTCCTGATGCTCATTTTGCTGACGACATCCGCCATGATTTCCCTGAACACCGATGATTTTCTGCGTATCGGTGGGATTGTTCTTACGTCCCTCGTCTATCTATCACTGTTTTACCTCCTCGGTATGCTCATTTCTGCAATCACACGGCGAACCAGTACTGCGCTCATCCTCTCAATGTTCGTCTGGGGGTTCTTAGTACTCGTCTACCCAAATATAATTCTCACTGCAGTCGATACTGCCCCACGCACGGACGCGGAATCCGCCGCTTACCATCAGGTGAAACAGATCTGGGAAGAACTTGAGAGAGAGTGGAAGCAGTTTCTCCGTAACGACCCCGTCCTATCAACAGGAGATTGGGGATCTGACATTTACGGAGAGATGGCAGACGATCCGTCACGTTTGGTGTTTTACTACCTCAGACATGCTTCAAGCCACTTTGAAACGATTGACGTGAAATTTGAACCTTATGTGCCGCACGTCCAGAATTATTTCCGCTTCCTTGGACCGCTAACCGTCAGTACAGCGGAACGAGCATGGCTCATCCGAAAGCCCGCACTCGAGAAGATCTACGTCCAACCGGCAAACAGAGGGCGAATGTTGTTGAAGTTCTCACCTGCGGGGTTGTATGATGCCGCAACCGAAGCGTGGGCAGGCACCGACCTCAATGGCACCCGAGATTTTTTCATAGCGGCACAACGCTACCGACAAGCAATCATCAATTACTTTCATGATGAAAAGATATTTGCGTCTCGACAGTGGTTTTCTGCCGATCAAGGTGCTGTCGATTGGAATACATTCCCGCAGTTCTCTTTTCAGAGAAGCGGTATAGGCATCAACGCTAAACGGGCAGTGCAGGATCTATTTTTGCTGTTCACGATGAACATTCTTCTCTTTATAGCGATATTTCTCGCTTTTATCAAAAGTGAAGTGTAGAGGGGTTGTCAGTTATCGGTTGTCAGTTGTCAGTTAAGAGAAGACCCTGCAACAATTGCCCCTTGCAGTACTTTAGGAACTTTAGGAGAAGGTTGATTGTTACAAGGAAACGTGAGTTTGATAATTAAACGTGGATTGAAAAATAAAATACAAATATGGACGTAGGTGTTTTTGCTTGGGTGTTTCCCTAAGGTTGAGCGGTAAAACTACAAGTCCATTTTTGCTATACACGGTGTTCCATTCTTCAATGAACCGTTCGGGGAGATAGATGTAGCGAAACCCAACGTCCCAAACGGTGTCGGTATCATAGTGCGTTGGGTTTCACTCGATTTTTGGTGATTTCAGGGTTCTCTGTTCCCTTGAAAACACTGTGCTGTGTGCGATTTTTAGTAGGTTCCCGTTCAACCCAACCTACAAGACGCTTCAATTTTTATTTTCAAACTCACGTTTACAAGGAAACTTCTTCACTGACAACTGATAACTGATAACTGATAACTAATAACCAATGTGGCATATTACGAAACGCGAACTCTATAATAATTTGAATAGCCTCCGATTTGCGCTGACGACTGTGTTGTTGCTGGCACTGATGGTAACCAACGCCGTTAGACATATCCGTGAACATCCGAAACGGGTACAGAAGTATCACGACGGTGTCACTGCATCTATGAACCTACTAACGTCTCGCGCCGACGACAGTCTCTATACACTGGCACACGAGGGACCCGGAACGCTTTACAAAAAACCGTCTCCGCTCGACTTCTGCGCAGCAGGTGGAGAAACCCTTTTACCCGATAGGGTTGACACCCCTTATAGTAGCAGAGGATACTTCTGGAGACTGGACTATCCAGATGCCAACATAAATATGAAGAATGTTGGACCCGACGTTTCCCAAATCGATTGGGCATTCATCATCGGTTATATCTTGAGTCTCATTGCGCTCTTATTTACGTTTGATGCGATCTCCAGCGAACGCGAGCACAGCACGCTCCGATTGATGCTGGCAAATGCAATTCCACGGCATACGGTGCTGATCGGTAAGTTTCTGGGGGCATTGATAAGTACAACTATTCCCTTTATACTGGCTATGTTAGTGAACCTCCTAATGATTTCCTCCGCAAGTGAGGTTCACCTGAATACTGAAGCGTGGGGACGCTTAGGTATCATCCTCCTTATCGCGCTTTTGTATACGTGTCTGTTTCTGGCGTTAGGGCTATTAGTCTCGGCGCGTGTGCAACGGAGTGCCGTGAGTCTTGTGATACTTCTATTGACATGGGTCACTTTTGTCGTTTTTATGCCCAGCACGCTTGCATCACTTGCGAGCGGCTTTTCATCATCCATGTCCAGCTATGAATATGGGGAACGATATGGCCAAAGTTATCACACACTTCGGAGAACTTGGCGATACGCTTGGTACCAGTCAAATGACGAAAAAATGCTAAGAATAAGAGGTGAGTGGCACACCAAAATAGCAGTAAGCGGCGAACGCTTGGCTGCGGAGTACTTAACCTTTAAGATTTCCCAAGTTCAACGTGCGCGTGCGATCACCAGCGTCTCACCCGCGGCACTCCTCCAGCATCTCTTTGAGGCATTCGCCGGCACAGGTCTGGATCGATACCAGCAATTTACTGAGAATGTTCAGCGTTATGCCCGTGAATACAGAGAATTCGTCGTCGATATGGAGAGAGGCGATCCAGAGAGCCGCCATATCATGGGCGTTCGCGAGGGGATGTCCCAGAAGCCCGTCAATCCAGAGGCGGTCCCAAGATTTGAAGATACGCTCAACATCGGTAAGGATTTCAACACCGCTGCGACAGAGTTGTTGTTGTTAACGCTGTTTGTCGTGGTTTTGCTGGCAGGTGCGTATCTCGCGTTTGTGCGTGTTGAAATCTAATAGGACCATAACTGTCAATTTTAGAAAAAATAACCCTCGCAGACCCAGGACCGGTAGGTTCGGTTTGCAACCGAACCGGATTCTACGCGAAAACCTTGAAGGCTTCAAACGCCTCTTGAACCCCGTAGGGATGGTATCTGTGTAGAAATGGGAATCAAAAAAGATAAGGTTTCCCCGTAGGGGCGGAAACCTTTGTAGAGGCGTTCCTACAAAATACCGTGAAAAATCCCTAAATTGACACCTATGGTGTTGAAATCTAATAGGACTTACGCAAATCAAAGAGAAGATCGGTATATTTTGCTGAAAAGTCATTTTTCTTGTATTTAACCCCCTAAATCCCCCTTATCAGGGGACTTTTTCTCCTTTTTATCCGACAATTACTATAGTTTGGACAATTCGTATCACATTTCGGTTGAAGTTTCAAAGGTCGGGGGATTTTTCTACGCGTTTCATACGTGCCAGAACTTGGAGAAAAATAATGGAGACACAGATAAGTGCCACAGGCTAACGGTTTCCTATGCTACAAAAGACAGTATCCGAGCAGAAGCTTTTACATTTTTACTTGACGTAGTTTTTCGTAAATGCTAAAATATTAGCACATTACCAAAAGAGGTGAAAAAAATGGAAGACTACGGGACTGTCAAACTGAGTGCTCGGGAAAGGCAAATCATGGATATTGTCTACCAACGCGGTCGCGTTTCCGTTGCCGATGTGCTCAAAGATCTCCCCGATCCACCAACCTATTCTACAGTTCGGGCACTGTTGGGAATCTTAGAAGAGAAGGGGTACCTCACCCACGAAAAAGATGGCAAACGTTATATCTATCGTCCGACGCAACCACGTCATCTTGCGGGACGTTCCGCACTCAAACAGATTTTTCAGACTTTTTTTGATAAATCCATTGAGAAAACGGTCATTGCACTGGTTTCCGAAGTTGACATCTCGGATGAGGAACTCGACCGTTTAAGCCAACTCATTGAGCAAGCGAAAAAAGGAGGCACCTCGTCATGATGCGATTCATTGAGACGCTCTATGCAGACCCATTGCTGAAATTTCTCGTTGATACCACGCTGAAAAGTTTCGTTATTTTCGCCGTTGCGGGTTTATTCGCATTTTGCCTCCGTCGCAAATCGGCGGCGGTGCGCGGTTTCGTTTGGAGCATGGCAATTGTCGGATGCCTCATCGTCCCACTGTTTTCTTTCGTGCTTCCGAAGTGGGAACTCGGTATTTTACCGGCAGAAGCACCAGTTTCAATTGCACAGAGCCAATTGTCACCAAAGCCAGTATCGTCAATACCAATCACACCGACACCTCTTCAACCCAATCTTGTAACAGATCAGAGTGGTCCCCTTACGGCACCGCATTGGACAGACTGGATAGCGATAATCTGGGCGGGGGCTGGTTTGTTTCTTCTTATCCGTTTGATTCTCGGAATCGGTGCTATCTGGCATATCTCCGCTCATAGTAACAACTTTAGCCGCGCTGCCGATCAATGCCGATCCAACTGGAACCAACGAGCAAATGTCCATCTCAGCGATAAGATTACAATACCAATGGTTTGGGGGTTCTTACGTCCTGTGATTTTGCTGCCAGTTGATGCGGATCAGTGGCAAACCGAGCGGCTCCGCGCTGTGCTACTTCACGAATTAGCACATATCAAACGATGGGATTGGACGATGCAGATGGTCGCACAGGTAACGTGCGCAGTCTACTGGTTTAATCCGTTCGTATGGTTTGCAGCACATCGCATGCGGATCGAAGCAGAACAAGCGTGCGACGACCAAGTGCTAAACGCTGGGTATCAATCAACCAACTACGCGCAACTCCTGCTCGATATTACACGCAATGTAAAAATAGCAAAGGTGACCGCGCGTGCGGCTGTCGCGATAGCACGCTCCTCAAAGATTGAAAGACGACTCCGAACCGTTCTTGCTGAAAATCTAAACCGGCATCCGGTGACAAAGGTTGCTGCCGGAATCGGGTTGCTCGTCTTCATCTGTTTCGCTGTCCCGATGGGAACGATGCGTTTAACGCAAGCAGCGAACACAGAAGAGATACCGCACCAACAAATTCAGGAGACAGCCAAATCGCAACCGACACCAGACGCGTTGCTATCGAAACCTGAAGGACACTCACAAGCCTCAGGTTTGACGCAGGACGAGAAACACACTGAAATCTGCACCCAAAATTTGCTTGCGATCGGTAAGGCGATTCAAACCTACCAGAAAGAACATAACGATTTTCCTGAGTGGCTCTCAGACCTTCACCCGAAATACTTGGCAGATGCAAACAGCCTAATTTGTCCGGCAGATACCAAAGGTGGCAAGCCACTTTTTCTTATCAACGCGGATCCGAAGATGCCTGTGAGTTATGGCTACCAGTTTCACACTGGGTATCGAGAAAGAACGCGGGAAAACCTCGCTATATATGGCGATGTCATACCACTCGCGCGGTGTCGACATCATACGAATCAATCGTTTGCTTGCCTAAACCTGAGTTTTTCCTTGAAGGTTTACCCGTCCTCCAATGTCTGGGAACAGACACCGGAAGAGATGTATGGAACGCCTGAAGAAACCATCACCGCTTTAGAAGCGGGCCTTCAACAACAGGAACGACAACAGGACAATGAACCTTCCTTCCATCTCTACTCCTCGCTCGTCCGTCTCTATATTGAAGTCGGACGGCAGGAGGATGCCAACAGACTTATTAATCGTTTCACATCTGCTATAAAACCCGACGACCTTCAGGCACATTTTGTTCTCCGCACGATGCTTGAGATGGCAAACCGGGATGAAGAAGCGCTTGCGGTTTTCGAGAAATTCGAGAAACGGTATCCAAACAATCGCTATGCCCTTGAGGAGCTCGCCCGAATCCATGAGGAACTCGGTAATACCGAACTTGCTGAAGAATATCGGAAAAAGGCGGATCCGATGTCGGAACTTGTTGGGAAAGTTGTGCCTGACTTCTCTGCAACCGCCCTTGATGGAAAACCGATTTCGCTCCAACAATATCGCGGGAAAGTCATCCTGCTCGACTTCTGGGGAATCTGGTGTAGTTTCTGCCTCGCGGAAATGCCGAATGTGAAAAGGGTTTATGATACCTATAAGGATCAGGGATTTGACATCATCGGAGTTAACCTCGACACCGATGAAAGGAGACTGCGAAACTACCTCAAGGAGAATGACATCCAGTGGCGGCAAATTTTCAGTGGACAAAAATGGAAAAGTCCTCTTGTCCAACAGTATCATATTCGTTTCATTCCCGCACCGTGGCTTATTGATAGAGATGGCACACTCATCTCACGCGAAGCCAGAGGGGTGAAGTTAGAACGACTTGTAATAGAAGCACTCAAGGATAAGACCGGGAATGAATAGCCAAAATTGGCAAAGGGAAACAAAATGAAACGGTTTTTGATACTTTTTCTTGCAGTTAGCGTAATGCTAAGTTTCATAGCAATCTCATTAGAAAGCATACCTGTCCAAGAATTTTCAGAACATTCCACGAACATCAAAATCTTTCTTGACATTGCTGGTGACGCTGATCTTAAACCCTTAGTAGAGGAACATTTTCTTGAAGCCTTTAGTAGAGCTGAAAATATAAACGTTGTTTTGGAGATTGAAAAAGGTGTATCCTACGTGGTATCCATCGTTCTCGTCGAAGCACGGGTTGGAGAGGATAGGCGAAAAACCGGTAATATTGTCGCCTGTGTTCAGTATATTGATTATTTTGACAACAGCATTCTCAAACAGGATGTTGCTGTGTCAAATTGGGAACGCGTTAACGATCTCACAGTAAATCTGATTGAACATTCTCAAGCAGGTTTGTACCTATTCCCTAAGAACGATTTAGGAAACGTGGCAGACGGTGTCGTTTCTAAATTTCAGAAACTATTTTTGGAGAAGCGTGAATAGTCAGTTCCCGTAGATGGGGGAAATGTTCAATATTATTTCATAAAAAAATCTGAAAAGGAGAATACGAAAATGAAAGCAATTTTGACTGCAGCGATGATCCTGAGTTTACTAATGGCTTCTGCGAACGCAGATACACCTGCTGAAAAATCCAACGAAGGTCCGATGGCAGAACAGCATGAGAAAAACATTGAAATTTGCACGCAAAATTTGGTAGCAATCGGCAAGGCGATTGAAGCCTATAAGAAAGAACACGGTGATTTTCCAGAATGGCTATCGGAACTCCATCCGAAGTATTTGCCGGAGGCAAACCTCTTGCTGTGTCCGGCAGATGACAACGGGGGCAAACCACTTTATCCGAGCACTGTAGACCCGAAAATGTCTGTAAGTTATGACTACCAATTCCACCCTGAAAATAGAGTGCGAAAAAATGAAGAACGTTTGGTGTATGGCGATGTTATACCGCTTATCCGATGTTTCCATCATCTAAATGAAGACTTTGAAGGAGACCGTCTAAACTTGGGTTTTTCCTTGAATATTTACAGGTCAGTTGCTAATTGGAAATACGTGCCGGAAGATATGTATGGTAGCCCCGAAGCCGCGATTACTGCCTTTGAAAATGCACTTTCACAACACCCGGATGATCGGCGTTTCTTCGATCTCCATCCGATGCTTGTCGTCCTCTACACCAAAGTCGGAGATAAACAATCCGCAGATACCATGATTGAGCGTCTCAAGTCAGGCATGGTCCCAGATATTAAAGGATATCGCTGGGTGCTTAGGATACTTGCAACGGCGGGGTTATATGACGGTCTGCTTGATATTTTTAAGGTGGCTGAACAGCATCATCCGGACGACGGACGTATCCTTGAAAGACTTGCCTACATTTATGAGAAATTAGGTAATACTGAACTCGCCGAAGTTTATTGGCGGAAATCTGATCCCAAATATGAATTGTGGGGAAAACCTGTGACAGACTTTTCCGTAACAGACCTTGATGGGAATCCAATTTCGCTAAAGGACTATCGTGGAAAAGTTGTTTTGCTCGACTTTTGGGGCGTGTGGTGTGGTCCGTGCATCGCCGAAATGCCCAACCTTAAAAGGGTTTACGCTACCTATAAGGATCAGGGATTTGACATCATCGGGGTCAGTCTTGATGATAAGGAATCAGCACTGCGGGACTACATTAAGGAAAATGACATCCAGTGGCGGCAGATTTACAGCGGTGAAAGGTGGGAGAACGATCCACTCGCACAGCAGTTTAAAATTACCGGTGTTCCGGAACAGTGGCTTATTGACAGAGATGGCAAATTAATCACGCATAAGGCGAGAGGGGAGAAGTTAGAAGGCCTCGTTGTGGAAGCCCTCAAGGACAAAGCCGAGAATGAATAGCCTAATTTGTGTCTTATAATCGAGGGTTCCTTAAACCCAAGTAAGTTCCCATAGATATGGGAAATGTTCAATACTATTTCGTCAGAAATTTGAAAAGGAAAATACGAAAATGAAAGCCATTTCGACTGTGGCAATCGTACTGAGTTTACTGATGGCATCTGCGAATGCAGATACACCTGCAGAAAAACCCAACGAAGCTCTGATGACAGAACAGCATAAGAAAAATATTGAAATCTGCACACAAAATTTGGTGGCAATTGGCAAGGCGGTTGAAGCCTATAAGAAAAAACACGGTGATTTTCCAAAGTCGCTCTCAGAACTTCACCCTAAATATTTGTCAGATGCCAACCTCTTGCTGTGTCCAGCGGATAAAGAGGGCGGCAAGCCGATCTCTTATTGGAACGCAGACCCGAAAATGCCTGTGAGTTATGGGTATGAGTTTCTTCCTAAAAACCGAGAGAAGATAAATGAAACCCGTTTTGTGTATGGCGACAACATACCGCTTGTCCGATGTCTACATCACATCAACTGGGATAAAGTCTCTAAAGAAGGGCTGAACTTGAGTTTTTCCTTGAACATTTACAAGTCAGGTCCTGATTGGATCTCCACACCGGAAGATATGTACGGTAGCCCCGAAGCCGCTATTGCTGCCTTTGAAAACTCGCTTGCGCAATATCCGGATGATCGGCGTTTCTTTGATCTCTACCCACGGCTTGTCGTACTCTACACCAAGGTCGGAAACGAAAAATCAGCAGATGCCATGATTGAACGTCTCAAGTCACCAGGCATGATACCAGACAATAAGGGGTACCGCTCAGTGCACATGAAACTTAAGAGGGTGGCGCTCTATGAGGAGCTGCTTGAGATTTTTAAGGCAGCTGAGCAGCGGCAGCCCGACGAGGGGGTTATCCTCGTGAGACTTGCCGACATTTATGAGAAATTGGGCAATACTGAACTCGCCGAAGTCTACTATCGGAAGGCTGATCCGAGATATGAATTGTGGGGAAAATTGGTGCCAGACTTTTCTGCGACTGACCTTGATGGCAAGACTATTTCGCTAAAGGACTATCGGGGGAAAGTTGTCTTGCTCGATTTTTGGGCAGTGTGGTGTGGTTTCTGCATTGATGAAATGCCGAATCTCAAAAAAGTTTACGCTACCTATAAGGATCAAGGATTTGACATTATCGGTGTTAGTCTTGATGATACGGAAAAGGAGCTGCAGGACTATATTAAAGAGAACAACATCCAGTGGCGGCAGATTTACAGTGGCAAAAGGCCGGAGGAGGATCCACTTGTACAGCAGTTTAAAATTACGAGTGTTCCATCACAGTGGCTTATTGATAGAGAGGGCAAATTAATCACCCATAAGGCGAGAGGAGAAAAGTTAGAAGGTCTCGTCGTGGAAGCACTCAAGAACAAATCCGCGGACCAGTGAGTTCCGTAGGTTGGGTTGAACGGTGTTGAAAATCAAAGGCAGGTATTTCAAAATACATCAAACCTAATATACCCGCATAGACATAGAGAAAACCAGTGAAACCCAACGCTCTTTGCGTCAAATGCTACAAACAGGGCGGTAGGTTTCTGTTGGGTTTCGCTATTTCCTTGATTGATAAGACGGTATAGGATGTAAATGTGCTTGGGTGTCCGCATCGTTTTTCTCGGTTCTGCTCAACCTAGGGGAAACACCCAACCAAAAACACCTACGATACTATGATGCGTCTTTTCTAAAATTAATACCCATGCTAATTCACCATAAATCACCCTAACAACAGGAGAGAAAACATTGATAGACCTTCGTAACGTGCTAAGCACTTCAGCAACTGTCCCAGTGCAGGCGCATTGGGATCCGATCGAGAACACAGCGAATAACCTACAGTGGGCAACAGAAGAAAAGTTTAATCGATCCAAAGCACAGTGGAATGAACCGGTGGATATGGCGTGGGAACAGTGGCTAAAGTTATTCAATCCTGGACCTGCACACCCACTGAAGAACTACAGTACAACGGATTTCCAAGTCTTTCTTCCACCATCAACCGCTAACGTCGGGGATGTCTGGGACTTGGAGCCGGAGGCGATTCTTCCCTTTCTCCAACAGTTTCACCCAGGCGCGACAATGAATCTCGGATATGGTGGAAACAAAGCGAAAGCGTGCTTACGGGCAATTTCGTCTGAATACGCTGATATTGTCTTCCGAATCCATGCGCGCTTCATATTGGACACGTCCATCGGTGCCTATTTGAGACCGGCACAATTTGCTGGACATCTCGTTATCAACCGCAAGAGTGGAACGATTTATCAATGGACGCTATCACTTCCACCCCGCAACAGCAATGTAGATATGGGTGCTTTTAGAAGTTTCGATATAGGGTTTGTTCCTTGCATGGAACTCTGTAGTTTATCGGAGACGCAGCCAGAATCAATTGCTTGGGAAACCGCTATCACTGCAGAAGAAGTTGGGAAGAAATTTGAGAGTGCGCTCTACAAATTCACTGAAATTGAGTGGACTCCGATTGAAGATGCGGTTGAACGCGCGAAAGCATCGAATCGTCCGATTCATGCGTTGCTTTTATTCGGTGTACTCGACGATGAATCCTGCTGAGGGTCGGGCAAAAGTTTGAGAGCGGGTCCGCTCTCCTCACCGAAAATTATCAATTTGCTCAACACGCACTTTGTGAATGTTTGGGTCTTGTTCAGGGATGTGCCTGAGCTGCAAGCGGGTGCCAAAGGCGCAAACGCAGCTGCATTGGCAACAAAACTCCGACAACATTACACCGATTCTGTGGACATTCTGACACTTACGCCCGACTTGGAAGTGCTCGGACATCTACACAATATGAGTCTGTTTCATCCGTATTACCTACCTCGCAGTGAAGAGATACCTCAATATTTAGAACTGTTAAAGTCATCTGCAGGTGTGGAAGTTGCGACACAAGAATTGAGCGAAGATCTCAACGAGACAACCATCGAAAAATCTATTGCCGATTTGGAAGCCAAACTTCAGGGACAGCCGGATCATGACAGTCTTTTGGATATCTACCCGAGGCTTGCCCGTCTCTATATTGAAAGTGGACGGGAAAAAGATGTCGATCAACTTATCGACCGTTTCAAAGTTGTCATGAACCCTGAAAACCTTCAAGATCACTTGACCCTTAGTTATCTGCTTAAGAAGGCAAATCGGGATGAGGATGTGCTTCAGCTTTTCAAAAAACTTGAAACGCAGTACCCGGAAAGACTTAGTCTGTCCTCGAGAATTGCCGAGATCCATGAAGCGTTAGGCAACACTGAACTCGCAATAAAATACCTCAGTAAGGTTAAGCCTCCGCTGGCGTTGCTTGGAAAACCTGTGCCCAATTTTTCCGCAACCGATCTTGATGGCAAACCGATCTCGCTCCAGCAGTATCGCGGGAAAGTCGTTTTGCTCGACTTTTGGGCGGTCTGGAACAGTTTCTGCATCGGTGATATACTGAATGTCAAAAGGATTTATGACACCTATAAAGATCAGGGATTTGCGGTCATTGGGGTTAGCCTTGACACGGATGAAACGAAGCTGCGAAACTACCTCAAGGAAAAGGACATCCCTTGGCGGCAGATTTACAGTGGGAAAGAACGACAGTGTCCGCTGGTGAAACAGCATGATGTTAAATCTATTCCAGCACGGTGGCTTATCGACAGGGATGGCACATTGATCGCCCATGAAGCCAACCATAAGTTAATCTCCAGAGAAGGTAGACAGGCAGATTTAGAGAAGTTAGTGGCAGCGGCGGTGTTGGATAAACCTAAGAACCAATAGCCGCGTCCCACCGAAAAGGCGCGAAGGAGCTCCTCATGGCACTGAAACAGATACAAGTTTACGTGATGTTAGGTATCGCGTTGTTGGTAAGCAGTAGCCTTTTGACCGAAAATGCACACGCCAGAGTTCAGGCACTCTCCTTTATCTCCGAACATGAAGGGACTGCTGATCTCTATCTTATTGATAGCACGGGTCAGAATCTACGAAAACTTGACACCAATAACGCAAAAAAAGGGAGCGAGCACGCTTGGTCACCTGATGGTCGCTTTCTTGCCTATGTATCCAGAGAAATAGGGAAAACCACTATCCACGTAATCGACCTCCAGAGCAAGGAATCGCGTCGGTTGATAGACCATCCAAGCCGGAACTATTCTCCTGCTTGGTCGCCTAACGGGAAGTGGATTGGCTTCATCTCCGATCGAAAGGGGGATCGGCAGATCTATAGAATCAATGCAAATGGCTCAAATCTGAAGCAGTTGACAAAAAAAGGGGACAATACGAACCCTGCTTGGTCGCCAGACAGCGAATGGATCGCCTTTACCTCCTATCAAGGACCGGAGCATAGGGCGGACAATTTTTTGCTCTATGTGATGACTGCCGATGGTGGAAGGTTGAGAAAACTGGGAAAAGGTGCGTTAGCGGGATGCACATGGTATCCCAATGGCAAACAGATTGCCTATTCTACGACGAGTTTGGAAAATGAAAGCAAGAATATCCTTGTCATTGATATAGATGGGAATAACCTTCGCCAGCTGACGCGATTAGGAGCACGTGAATGGGCAACCTCTCCCGCATGGTCACCTGATGGACAATGGATCGCCTATGCTTTCCAAAGAATAGTGCGGTTGCCGGGACCCGGTGAGGCACTCCCGGTCGATGAAATCTTTGGAGATAGTGCCATCCATCTTGTAAAGGCTACAAGTGGACTCAACGAACCCATTGAAATAGTAAATGAGTTGTCACTGGGTTTGTATCCGGAGTGGGTGCCGGAAGCATTCTTGCCCGTTTCACCGAGCACAGAAAAGCAAATAGTGCCGTGGGGCGAACTCAAGCAGCATTGACCATATAGCAGGATTATTTAGTTCTCCGTTTTTTCGCCCAATTTTGCCCCCAGGCCCGGTAGTCCTGTAGGTTGGGTTGAACGGAGACCTACTAAAAATCGCACACAGCACAGCATTTTCAAGGGAACAGAGAACCCTGAAATCATCAAAAATCGAGTGAAACCCAACACATTATGATACCGACCCCGTTTGGGATGTTGGGTTTCGCTACACCTATCTACCCGAAGGGTTCATTGAAGAACGCAACGCTGTATATAGTGAAAATGCGTCTATAGCTTTACCGCTCAACCCAACCCACATTTAATTATCAAATTCACGTTATAATACCATTTCTGAAGAATCACTTTTCGCTAACAAAAACCCGTTCGTAGTAGCGCAATTCATTGCGCATTGGACAGGCAGCACTCCTATACAAACAGAAGACTCCTTACTGACAACCGGCAACCGATAACGAACAAAAAAGTGGATTTGAATTCCGAGTTATGCTATCATAAGCAGAACATATATTTCCTATTGAGGTGATAAATGAAACTCGGTGTATCCACTTACTCCTACTGGCATTTCAAACCTGAACGCGTACCCATTGAACACGTCATTGAAGAAGCCGCGCGGCTTGAACTTGATGGCGTTGAAATCCTACATCAACAGATGGCATCGGAAGCGAATCCGTATCTTCAGAAACTCAAACGGCTCGCCTTCATTCATGGACTCAATCTCTACGCACTCTCCATCCATCAAGGCTTCGTTTCGCCAGACGAGGCAACACGACAAAAAAACATCAATCACACTATCCATTGCATCCGATTAGCACACGAACTCGGTATCCCTGCAATTCGTCTCAACTCAGGACGGTGGGGGACGGCTCCCTCTTTCGATGAATTGATGAAAACCGAAGGGCAAGAGCCGACACTCCCCGGACACACAGAAGATGAGGCGTTTGAATGGGTAATTGCTTCCATCGAAAAATGTCTTCCAGATGCCGAAAAATACGGGGTCGTCCTCGGACTTGAAAACCATTGGGGACTAACCTGCACGCCTGAAGGTGTCAATCGTATCGTTTCTGCCATTGATTCAGAATGGTTGAAGGTGACAATGGACTGTGGCAATTTCCTCTCAGACCCATACGAAAAACTGGAACAGATCGCCGACGAAGCGGTGCTTGTTCACGCCAAAACCTATTACGGCGGTGGTGAATGGTATACATTAGAGTTGGACTATGCTAAAATAATCAATATTCTAAAAGATGTCGGATTTCAGGGATACATATCCATTGAATTTGAAGGGAAGGCGGATGCAAATATCGGGGTTCCACAGAGTGTGGCGATGCTTCGCGATGCCCTCCCTTGATAGAAAGGCACAAAACCGATAGGATTGGAGAATTTTCTAATGTTCAGAAAAATTGTAATACCAATTTTGATTCTCGCACTACTCGGGACAATAGGGGGGAATATGGCTATGGCAGACACCGGAGAAATGGCAGGCGCAACGAACGCTTCAGAAGTTTGGCGTGCTTTGCAACGTCTACAGACAACAGCCACCGTCCTACACACTGTTGCACATCCCGACGATGAAAACGGAGCGTTGTTGACATGGCTCAGTCGTGCCCGTGGTATCAGAACGGGATTATACTCAACCACACGGGGTGAAGGTGGCGCGAACCTCATTGGGTCCGAATTATTCGACGCGTTGGGTATCGTCCGAACCGAGGAACACCTTGCCTCTGTCCGCTACTACGGTATAGACCTCTTTTTCAGCAGTGCTGTTGATTTCGGTTATTCCAAGCGACTCGACGAAACTCTGGAAAAATGGGACTATGAGATGCTTTTGGAAGATATGGTCCGCCTGATTCGTCTCTACCGTCCCGATGTTATCATCTCCCGATTTCAAGGGAATCGGCAAGATGGACATGGACACCATCAGGTATCCGGGGTTGTGAGTTTGGAGGCATTCCGTGTCGCAGGCGATGCGAATCGATTCCCGGAACACCTTTCGGAAGGACTACATCCGTGGCAACCGAAGAAACTCTATATTTCACGTTCCAGATGGCGACGCAGCAACACCGATACGGGTGATGCACCTATGTTAAAAATCGACACAGGCGAATACAACGCCTTGTTAGGACTCTCATACTCCCAAATTGCACGCCAAGGGCTTAGCTACCAACGTTCACAAGGTGCCGGACAGACACGCGCATCCAAAGGTTCATCGGTTGCGGAATTGCGATTAGTGGACACAACCCTATCCGAGCAACCAAAGTCTGAAAACACGTTATTCGATGGACTCGACACAACAATTTCGGGCATGGCGAAACTCGCCAACGCTCCCACGCTGAATGCGGAGTTTTCGCAATTGCAGGACAGCGTTGATGCTGCCATCAGTGCCTACGATGCCCGTCAACCTTGGACGATTGTCCCTCATCTCGTAAGCGGGTTAAGAACAACCCGCGGGTTAATCGAAAAGATACAGGAAGCGGACCTCAATAGCAGTGATCAATCACATCTCCTTTTTCTACTTAGGAATAAAGAACAGGAATTTATGACCGCTGCGAACGCCGCGCTTGGGGTGTCACTGGAAGTGTTTGTTCAACCGATCGGGGAACGCTCGCTTGACACCTTTACTGTCGCAATTCCTGGGCAAAAGTTTTCAATCGGAATTCGGATGGTGAATCCGGCACCGGTCGCCGCTGAATTCATCAATGCCTGGCTCGACACGCCTGAAGGCTGGAACGTGCATCAAATACAAAGAGACGAGGACCCGAAAGAGATGACCCCTATAGAGACGAACAAACCCGTCTCTATCGTATTCGGGGTGGAAGTGCCACAAAACACGGCGTACACGCAACCCTATTGGTCGCGGGCATCCGAATACCATGATGCAGTCTACACACTCAATCACCCAGAGTCCCGTTTTCTACCCTTCACACCACCTGAGGTTCACGGCGTTGTAACCTATGGCATGGACGGTGTGAACTTTACAGTGACGCAGCCCGCCCAAACGCGTTCGATTAACCGACCTTGGGGTGAAAGACGACGTTTGCTAACGGTTGCCCCTGCCATTAGTCTATCTGTCTCGCCCCATATCGGCGTTATTCCAATCTCTGAATCTACGATGACAAGAGGGAAAACGACCTTTATCGCAACAGTGGAGATGCTCAATAACGTAAAGGGTGAATCGGAAGGAACACTTTCGCTTAAACTTCCGGCGGGATGGCAGGCATCCCCTGAAAACGCGCCTTTCGCCTTCACACACGAAGGTGCAAGCAAGACGTTCACTTTTCAGGTATCTACTGAAGATGTGGAAGCCGGTAATGTATACACAATTCAGGCAGTCGCTACATATAACGGAGAAGAATATACTACCGGCTATCAGACGATTGATCATCGAGACCTTGAGCCGCGGCACCTATATCGTCCTGCCACAATGACGCTGCATAGCATCTCGCTTGAACTTCCACAGAAAAATTTGAGCGTTGGCTACATCATGGGTGTAGGCGATAAAGTCCCTGAGGCTCTGGAACAGATTGGGATTGATGTAGAGATGTTAGACAGAGAGGAACTTCGTACTGGTGATTTGAACCGATTCGATACGATCCTTGTTGGCATTCGGGCGTACGCCGTGCGGCGGGATCTTGTCGCCTATAACAGTAGGCTTCTCGATTACGTGCATAAGGGAGGTAATCTCATCGTCCAATATCAGACCCCGGAATTCGATGCAGCCCCCTTCGGTCCGTATCCTTATACAATGGGCAGACGACCAGAAGAGGTCTCCGAAGAGGATGCACAGGTAACAATTTTGATGCCGGACAACCCCATCTTCCGCAGTCCGAATCAAATTACAGAGGCGGATTTCGATGGATGGGTTGAGGAGCGCGGCTCCAAATTCCTTACCGAATGGGACGCAAACTACCAGGCACTCCTCACATGCAACGACCGTGAACAGGAACCACAACACGGCGGATTTATGTATGCAGAATACGGACAAGGCACCTACACCTACGCTGCTTATGCCTTCTATCGGCAACTCCCGGCAGGTGTAGGCGGGGCATACCGCCTTTTCATCAATATGCTAACCCTTGGTCAGTAGTAGTAGGGGCGAGGTTACCTCGCCGCTACACTTCTTCCCACGGTGCCACATCGCCAACAGGCTGTGGTGCCGGGAAGCGGCTTACGACATCAACAGGCTTGCCTGCATCCGAGGATTCGATTATCCGTTCACAGACCTCTAATGCGTGCCGTGCTTGCGCGCCGTTACAACGTGGGTTTCGGTCGGATCTGATTGCATCTGCGAAATCCGCAACACCCTTACCCCAATCCAATCCGGTAAAGGCTTTCAGAGGCGAGGGTTCATCTTGCCATCCGCCTGAAGGTGTAAATTTTTTGATACCGCGTCCGTCATCATGCGCTTGAAGAGAGAATCCGCCTTCCGTGCCGTGAATCTCATAAGGCGGAATCCCAGAAGCAACAGTAAAACTGTGATAGATGAACCCGTGCGCGCCCCCCTTTTGTGAAACGTCAAACTCCAGCACAGCAAACCCGTGATCTTTCTCATTTACCTCAAATTCAGTGCCTTGGCGTGGTCCTTGGGTTAGCACCCGTTTCGGAACAGCAACCCGTGCAAACCCATGCACAGTTTTCACTGGGCCGATCATAGTTGTCATCGTTGTTAGCGGGTAAGGCGCGACATCCCGGAAGGGACCAGCATGCATGAGAAACGCATCAGCACTCGGATGCCAATGCTCTAAGGGACCCCCGAAGTTACCGATTGAAGAGATAACATCACCGATTTCACCTCCACGTATCCGTTGCCAGACGTTCTGCTGGACGTAGCCGAGAATCGCCGATGGTGCACACGCGAGTTTTAAACCCATCGCTTCCGCCGTTTCGACCAGCTCGTTCGCCTCGTCTGTACGGATGGAAATCGGTTTTTCAGAATAGACGTGTTTTCCCGCCTTCAGTGCTGCCAACGAAACAGGATAATGCGAAATATGAAGCGTCAAATTTACAATCGCCTCTACATTTGCGTCATTTAGGACTTCGTCAAGCGATTTATAAACGCGACCACCGTTCCGTTCAGCCAATGCCGAGGCACGCGCCTCGTCTTGATCATAGTAGCCAACCAATTCAATGAGATGAGGATACGCTTGGCAACGCGGTTGATAGCCCCCTGCGGATATCATACCGCATCCGACAATCACCGTGCGGACTGGAGTTGTATTGGACATTCAGATAATTCCCCTTTTTATGTATCAATTTTGTCACGACCTGTGAGATTTAAAGTTTAGCAGATCAATACATTCCTTACAAGCCCATTTTTCCCTTGACGCAAAAGGTGGATATAGTGTAAAATACATTGATGTAATTCATAAATAAATACAACAAAAATCTTGAGGTGATAAACGTGTTAAGATACACCCGACCCGCGTCTATCGCTATTATCGGCTGCTTAATTTTGTCCGGATGCGCTGGATCACGTGATGCCACGCAGACCGAGGCTTACAATCGATTTGCAATAAAAGCAGCACAAGCGCAGCTCTGGAATGAAGCCGTCTTTCGTTGGAAACAGGTTATCAATATCGACCCAGAGGATTCCAAGGCACACAATAACCTCGGTGTCGCTTACGAAGCACTCGGAAACATGGACGAGGCTATCGCCGCCTACCAACGCGCAGCAGAATTAGAACCGAACAACAAATACTACAGACTCAACTATCGACGGTGCCGTATACATCTTCGACGCAGTGGCGGTGACGATAAAGATGCCCCGCAGTTAGAAGACGAAGAAGAACTTCCATCTACGGAATGAGGATGCACAGGATGCAGACAGTAAAAAAATTTGAAATCCTATTGGTAGTCTTAACGCTGTGCGGATGTAGCAATGCCGTAACGCGCGTTTCTATTCCGGTGAAGGTTCAATCTGAAATCGACATCACGCGCTATTCCAACTTTGCCGTTTTGCCGTTTGTCAGCGAAAAACAGGTAGAACGCAACGAAAAGTTACCTCCAGAGATCGGCGAGGAAATCGCCTCAATCCTCCGAAGAGGTTTAGCACGCCAAAAACATTTTGAAGTCATCAGCACACCAGAAACAACACGACTCCTGACAGGGGAAACCATTGAAGAAGATTGGCTCTCCAATACAAAGCAGTTGAGCGAACTCGGAGACTACTTTGAGGTAAAAGCCGTTATCATCGGAAGTTTTCGCTTTTACGCCGATAGCCGTCCAAGGCGTTATTATGGAGAACGTTACTCCGTCCGACGGCAACGCTACGTCATGGATTATCAAGATTACATGCAGAAAACCTATCTACTCTCACTCCGTGTAATCATTGTCGATGTTGAAACCGAACAGATCGTCTGGGATGAGTCTTATCGACGGAGCACCGCTGAGGCACACACTATCGGATCGTTCATTTTCTCACAAGTAGGACCGCAGGCGAATACTATCCGAGAACTCGGCAGACGTGCAGTATCAGAATTTACGCGTCAAATCTCCCCACATTACGAGAGCGAAGATAGGTACTTGGTAAATTGAGATAGCGGTTCTTACAGCGATTGTGAGATGTTGCAGACGCATGGCGCAACCGACGAAAAAGTGTATTACTTCGTCTCCACCAGCGAAGTGTTTGTAAGACCATAGGAAAAGGTGAGAAGTGTGAAAAAAGAGAGAAACAGAATCCAATCTGCAAGCGGCGTGTTCAAAAACCACACGTCCGATATAACAAGGCGAAGGTTCGTCCTGACACTCTTCGTTCTGAGTCTACTCGCACCTTGTGTTGGGTGGGCGCAAGGTTTTGGTTTCGGAAAAAACAAAATCACAGGACAACGCTTCGATTGGCACATCCACCGGACAGAACATTTTGACATCCACTACTACCCAAGCGAAGCGAAACTCGTGCCAATCATGGCCGCCATCGCTGAAGAGGCTTATGAGCAACACAGCGAGGATTTCGAGCATGAGCTGCAAGACAGAACACCCCTCATTCTTTACAAATCTCACAAGGATTTCCAAGAAACCAACATAATCCTCCAAGAACTTCACGAAGGAATAGGAGGGTTCGCTGAACTCTTTAAACACCGCATCGTTATACCGTTTACCGGCTCCCTTGAAGCGTTTCGAGAGGTAATTTACCATGAACTGATTCACATCTTCCAATACGACATTATCTATCAGAAACCGCATGCGCGTATTTATAGCGGCGAATTTCTCTATTCTCCGCCAATTTGGTTTATAGAGGGAATGGCGGACCATTTCGCTGAAGACAACGATGCGATCGGGGAGATGGTCATCCGCGATGCCAGCATGAATAATAACATTGTGCCACTACCGCAACTCCACAATTTCAATCGACTGAGCTCACCTTTCGTTGGGTATAAGTTGGGGCAATTGGCGGTGGCATATCTCACAGAGACTTATGGACGTGAGAAAATCCCTGAGATTTTGCAAGGGTTGCGACAGAGCCGGACAAAGGATATCAACCGTGTTTTTACGGAAGTGCTCGGCGTAGAACTCAAAGAATTTGATAAAGCGTGGCGGCAGACAGTCAAAAAACGGTACTGGCCCCTCATTGAAGACAGGGAACTTCCCGACCTTGTCTCAAAGAACCTTACTGAAAAATCAAGATATTCCCATAACATCAAACCCGTCTGGTCACCGAGTGGCGATATTATTGCGTATGTTACAGGAAATGAAGGGTTTCTGGAGATTGTCCTGATGTCCGCCAAAACGGGTGAACGTATTGAGCGGGTTACTAAGCAGTTCTTCCGTGAAAAATATGAGGAGATCCGAACCGATTTCGGCGGTTTCGGGAGAAGCCTCGCATGGGCACCCGATGGCGACAGGATCGCCTTCGTCGCCAGACATCACGATGCGAACTACCTCCTTGAAGTCAATATTTTAACTGAGGAATTGACGCAGTATTTCAAACTTGATTTCGATAACGTTTCCTCCCCAGACTATGATGGCAGTGGTGAACGGATCGTCTTTTCCGCACTAAAAGAGGGGCAAACAGACCTCTACATAATCGAACTGCTAACGGGTGAAGTGGACAGGCTCACCTTCGACCCATTCAACGATACGCACCCTTCATGGCATCCGACAACTGGCGAAATTATCTACGCCTCCGAGCGAGGTGCGAAAAATAGACTCGTGCTGATAAACCGCAACCGCGGTACAGAACGCGTGCTGACCGACGGCACCTACAATGCCATCAGCCCAAGTTGGACCCCAGACGGAAAATCAATTCTCTTCTGCTCCGATAGCCAAGGTATTTACGATATACATAAACTCGAAATTAGTCGTCAGTTGTCAACTAACAGTAGTCAGTTAGGAAAGGGTTCAGCTAAATCAGATAGCCCTTCAACTGATAATCGACAACTGAAAACTGATAACTATTCCTCTGATAGCCGACAGTCAACGGTCTCCGACACCCACAGCAATGAAGAAGTCATCTCAACTGAAGACGGTGACACGGAATCTACGGGTTCCCCATCTTTAGAAGTTGAACTCACCCGTCTTACCAATATCATGACAGGTTGTTTCAATCCGAGTTTGTCTCCAGACGGAAAACATCTTCTGTTTAGTGCCTACCAAAACGGGAAATACGATGTTTGTGTCATGGAGATTGGCAAAACTGTTGACGAAAAAATTGAGGTTCCACCCGTGGCGGAACCCTCTGTAATCTTAACAGAGGAAGAAGAGGAGAATTATAGGATCGCCAAGCGAAAATACAGCACAAAATCCTCTTTCGCCTTAGATGCAATCTTCCCAGATTTCAGTTTCGGTGCGGATGGTATTCTGAGAAGTACGGTGCAAATCGTCGGCAGTGATATGTTAGGGAACCATCGCATCGGGGTCAGTGTGATGAACCAATCGAGTTACCTCGCACCCGACTTTATCGCACAATACGGATTTTTAACACACCGAACCGACATCGGCGCGGTGATTTACAACTATCATGAATACCACATCCTGGGAGGCATACAGAGAAGACGAGGGATTTTACAGCGAATTACCGGACTCGGTGCGTTCGTGAATTATCCGTTTGACAGATACCATCGACTTGACCTCAATTTTTCGATGTACACAAAGCCGTTCTCTTTCAACTTCCAAACAAGCGAACCTTTAGATCCATTCGACGATAGAGGTCTACTAACAACGGGCTCCATCGCGTTTGTTGGAGATACAACGATGTGGCGGGAGTGGGCACCCTATACCGGCTCAAGATATCGTATCGAACTTGAGCAATCTTTCCCAGCACTCGGCAGTCAACTTTCGCTCACAAACGTTATTTTCGACGCGCGACGCTATTTCGGACTTGGCAGGCGTCCTACGATTGCAGCACGATTGTTACTCGGCGGCAGTTTCGGTAGAGACAAATCTTACTTCTATCTCGGCGGTATTGACACGCTACGAGGTTATAATTATGAAGAATTGGTCGGAACACGTATTGGACTCCTCAACTTGGAAGTCCGTGTCCCCTTCATAGATGTACTGCATTTCGGATGGCCCATCCAATGGACACTCGGTGGGATACGCGGGATCGCCTTCGCGGACGTCGGAGGTGCTTGGTCAGATTGGCAATATGGACCGGAAAATCCTTTCAAGATCTTCGCACGAGAAGAAAACCGGATTCGACTTGCCGATGTCAAAGCCTCAATCGGTGCTGGACTTCGATTACAACTCGGGCTGTTTTCGATAGATTTCGCCGCAGCATGGCATACAGACCTCTCTCGAATAGAACCCGGTATGAAATATCATCTCGGACTCGGGCAATCTTTCTAATAGCATTCATAACCCAATCAGGGTTGGAATTAATCAGAAACCACCGTGAAACGAAGTGGAACGGTGACCGGAGGTTAATAATTAAAAAATGGATTCACGAACCAAACGCTCTCTTATCACCATCGTCATCCTTGCAATTATCGGGGGTTTAGGTGCCACTTGGGTCAACCTATATCCCGACTTTCTATGGTTTAAGGTGGTCGACTATTTCAGCGTTTACATCAAAATTCTCCAAACAAAAATCTTCGTCGGTGTCATCGTTGGAATTTGCTATTTGGCAATCCTTCTGATAAATCTCGTCCTGATCTATCGGCTCACACCAGAACACCTCAGTCCTGCTTTTATGGGAGGTACGGATTTTACAGGTGCGTCCACAGATAATCCCGGTGATACCCGAAAAATGATTTATGGCGTACTCATGGTACTCGCCGTGCTTTTCAGCATCTTGATGGGTTACACTGCCAGTGACCGATGGGAAATTTACCTACGCTATACCAACGCCGAAGACCTCACGTTCCGCGCTGCCACCCCGATTATTGTCGAAGAGAGTCTCAACGCCACCGAAATTCCTGTCTCACAATTGGAACTCCAAGCGAAAAACATAAGAGCCGGGGATCAGATAAGCTTGCAGGTAAATGGAACAAATCAGGATGCAACCATTGAAGCCGTGCTGGACAATGCTATCCGCCTGAATACCGCCGTTCAGATAGAACCGGGGCAAAAAGCGTTCTTCACGTCTCCCGCACGCGACCCGATCTTCGATAAGGACATCTCCTACTACGTCTTCAAAATGCCAGTCGAGCGGTATGTTTGCGGGACACTTTTCGGTATCTTTATGTTGGTGACGATATTCGCAATTGTCATCTACTTTTTCCACGGATTAATCACTGGAGACACCAGCCAATTTCGATTTAGTCCACCTTTCAGTGTGAAGGCACATCTATTCACACTTGCTGGTATAACACTCCTACTCCGAGCATGGAACTACAAGTTTGCCATGTTCGACTTGCTCTACGCCACAAACGATGTTGTTCGTGGCGGCGGTGGATACGCTGCAATGAAGGCGCGCCTCCCTATACTGTATATCATGATGGCACTCACGGTTCTATGCGCTATTGTTTTCATCATTAGTATATTCTTGAAGCGGAACACCTTCGCTTTCGGTGGGTTTGCCGTGTTCATAATTGCTGGAATCCTCGGACAAGTTTACCCAATCGCTATACAAAGATGGCAGGTTGAACCCAGAAAACAGGTGTTAGAGGCAGACTATATCAACTACAACATCAAAGCGACACTCCAGGCTTACGGCTTAGCCGAAAACACTGTGACAGAAGAGGAGTATCCGCTCACAGAGCAACTGAGTTATGATGACATAAGAAGCCCCGAAAACGCTCCTGTTTTTAACAGTATCCGCCTCTGGGATTGGCGACCCCTGCGCAGAACTTTCCGCCAACTTCAAGAATTGCGTACACAGTACGATTTCAATGATGTTGACATCGATCGCTATGTCGTTGACGGTGAAATTCGACAGGTGATGTTGTCCGGACGGGAACTCAATATCAACGAACTCCCGATGGAAATCAGAAACGATTGGTACAAGCAAACCTATACCTACACACACGGATACGGGGCGGTTGTGAGTCCTGTTAACGAGATTGAAAACGGCAAACCCAACATGTACATTCAAGGATTGCCACCGATCGATTACAGCGAACAGTGGGAGCACCGGTTTAGCGACATACCAGGTCCACGCATCTACTACGGTGAACGGACAGATCGTTATGTTATCGTACACCCGGAACGGAGCCAAGGGCTTGAGTTTGACTACCCGCAAGAAGGACAGCAGTATGCCGAATATGCCTATCAAGGGAAGGGTGGGGTCCAACTCACCTCTTTCTGGCGTAAAATGGTGTACATGCTCAAATTCAACAATGAGATTAACTTCGTCTTACCGGGTGAAATTTCGTCGACAAGCAAGATTCTCTATGAACGGAACATCAAAAGCCGAATTCAGAAAATCGCACCCTTCTTGCGATACGATGGTGATCCCTACATCATTCTCTACAAAGGTAGATTGGTCTGGATGATTGATGCCTACACAATCACACATCGGTATCCGTATTCGGTGTCAATGAAAGAGTTCGTCGGTGAGCGGAGGCAACAAGCCACGAATACACAACGAGACGGCGAGCCGTGGGGGAACTACATCCGAAACTCTGTTAAGGTCATTGTCGATGCTTATGATGGCTCTGTCGATTTTTATATTATGGAACGGGAACAGGACCCAATTGTCGAATGTTATCGCAAAATCTTCCCAGACCTTTTCAAGTCGTTTGCGGAGATGCCCGATGAACTCAAGGCACACATTCGATACCCAACATCTATGTTCCTGATCCAAGCCCGCGTCTATCAAGATTACCACATGAAAGATCCGGTAACCTTCTACGCAGGCGAAGACAAATGGGAGATTGGCAGAGAACTTTATGACAATACAGATGCCCAAACACGACAAGTGGCACAACAGCCAAGAAGCCCATTTGGCCCACAACAACCGCCAGTTCAACGTCCAGCGGTAGAGGGACAACCTGTTGAACCATACTACGTCGTTATCAGGCTACCGGGGCTGGAAAATCCTGAATTCATGTTGATGTTGCCCTACACACCCTTCAAGAAACCGAATCTCACCGCATGGCTCGCCGCGCGATGTGATCTGCCCCAATATGGACAACTCCTTGTCTACCGGTTCCCGAAAGGGAAACAGGTCGCAGGTCCTATGCAGGTGGAAAACTTTATTAGCCAAGAACCGGAGATTTCGCAGCAGATTAGCCTTTGGAATACGCAAGGATCTCGCGTTTTACGTGGAAATCTGTTGATTCTGCCGATGAACGACTCTCTGCTCTATGTTGAACCTATCTACATACAGTCCGAAGATGAAACAACCGCTATTCCCGAATTGAGACGGGTCGTCATCGGATACGGAAACGAGGTCGTCTGGGGTGAAACCCTCGATGAGGCACTTATTAAGATGTTCGGACAGGGAACACAATTTCAGCCCACTGCTACAACTACAACTGACGATCTAACAGCAGCCGACCCGGGCACAGCACAAATCTCATTACGAGGGCTTGTTGAACAAGCAAACCACTATTTCAATCAGGCACAAAGCGCACAACGCGCTGGCGATTGGACAGAATACGGACGTTCGCTTCAACTTTTAGAAGAAACTTTGCGTCAACTTGAAGGAAATACACAGTAAAGAAGCCGTCAGCAGTCAGCCATCGGTTGTCAGTTAAAGAGGTATTTAGGTTCACCACAACTGCTCCTTTAAAAACTGATGGTAAAAAAGAGAGTTTAGATGCTACACAACTTCTTAACTGACAACTGACAACTGACAACTGACAACTATTAAAGGAGGTGAAACAGATGGCTCTCGATTGGAAACCGCGTCACCGAGATATGATTATCGGGGATATCCCATGGTTAGCCAGAATCAGCGATAAAGCCAATGCAAAACTGCAGGGTATCCTCGGTGAATATATCTATCCGTGACCGCAAGATAAAATGTTCCTGGAGGAACATGAGATAAGTGCTGAGGAATTCACTGAGATGGTGAAAAATAACCCCTCAGATGATGAGATGATTGCGGCAATGAAGAAATTGAACGGTTAGTGGTAAATGTGTGAAGGTGGAAGAATAGTTATCGGTTATCAGTTTTCAGCTAAAGAAGATGTTGTGGAAATCACAGAAATCTCTTCTACCGACAACTGATAACTGACGACTGATAACCATTCCATCTATCCTAAACGAACCGCATGGAATATTAAAGAATTGGACTTAACAAAGTACCGAGACCAGATTAACGAGATCGACGACCAAATCTTAGCACTGCTACAGAAACGGGCTAAGATTTCTAAGCAGGTCGGTGAGGTAAAAGCAGAAACAGGCGTTGCACAGGTCTATGTTCCGCATCGGCAGAAACAGATTATTGAACGCTTGAAGGCGCGGAACCACGGCGAGTTTCCTGAAACCGCGCTTGAGACGATCTGGACCGAGATTCTATCTGCTTCCCGTTCCTTACAGGATCCAGAGCGGGTCGCCTTCCTCGGTCCTGTTGGCAGTTTCGGGCACTTGGCGGCACTCTCTCATTTCGGCGCGTCAACTGAAATGATCCCTATCAGTCCACAGATTGACATTTTTACGGAGGTTGAATCTGGTAGAGCGGACTACGGTGTGGTGGCTATTGAAAATTCAGCCCAAGGCACTGTTCGTGATGTGCTGGAACGCTTCCAACGCACGCCGTTGTGGATTTGTGCAGAGACATTTCAACCGATAAAACAGCATCTTTTATCAAGGTCACCGCTCTCAGAAATTCGATGTGTTTACTCACATCCGCAACCCTTCGCGCAATGTAAGATATGGCTAAAGCGACATCTCAGTAATGCTGAACAGATTGAGGTTGTTAGCACGTCTGAGGCGGCACAACGCGCTGCACAAGAACCCTCAGCTGCTGCTATTGCGAGTGAACTCGCAGGCAAAATCTATGAGGTTCCAATCGTCGCCAACACCATTATGGATGAACCTGATAACACAACCCGCTTCTTCGTCATCGGAAGACACATGCCGGATCCAAGTGGACACGATCGGACTTCAATGTTCTTCGCAATCCCGGACAAGGTTGGTGCCCTGCACGAAGCCCTCGGCATTTTAAAGAAAGCGGACCTGAATTTGAGTTATTTAGAATCTTTGCCATCGCGAGCTAAACCGTGGGAGTATGTTTTCTTTGGTGAGATGGAAGGTCATATCGCCGATGACCGCGTCATCGTAGCACTTGGGCAGCTTGAAGAATTGTGTCGGGATGTCAACGTTCTCGGATCCTATCCGCGCGGGACTTGTTAATGTCAACACTAACGCAGCAAATTCAGGCACACGCAAATCAACTTGGATTTGAACTCGTCGGAGTCACACCCGCAGCGCACAGCGAAACAATCGCGCGATACCGAGAGTGGATCGAAAACGGGTACGCCGGGAAGATGCATTATCTCGAAAAGCATCTCTCCCTCAAGACGGATGTCCGTCAACTTCTCGCAGAGGCGAAATCCGTTATCAGCCTCGCGATGAACTATTATACGCTCGACCCGCCGAAAGCACTCGCACAGGATCCGGGACGAGGACAGATCTCCCGCTACGCATGGGGTGATGATTATCACGAGCTGATTCGTGAACGTCTCTTAGAACTCGTTACTTTTATCAAACAGACGGCTGAAAGTGAATTGAAAACCCGTGTATGTGTCGATACCGCGCCCATTATCGAAAGGGAATACGCACAGAAAGCAGGGATCGGCTGGATCGGTAAGAACACGAACCTAATTCACTGGCGTTCCGGCTCTTGGTATTTCCTCGCGGAGGTACTCGTCAACATTGCGTTGGAATCTGATACGCCGGAGCTTCGCGGGAGTTGTGGCACTTGCACACGCTGTATCGAAGCATGCCCGACAGATGCGATTATCGAACCGAACCTTCTCGATTCTCGACTTTGCATCTCTTACCTGACAATAGAACTGAAGGAGAGCATTCCGAAGGCACTTCGTCCCGAAATCGGAAACTGGATTTTTGGCTGCGACATCTGCCAAGAGGTCTGTCCATGGAACAGCAAAGCGGTCTCAACAACTGAACCGGGATTTCAACCACGCGATGGAAACCTCGCACCCAAGCTGCTCTCACTCGTCGGTATGACGCAAGAGCAGTTTAGCCGACAATTCAAGGGAAGCCCAATTAAACGTGCCAAACGCAGGGGTTTCCTCCGAAATGTGTTGGTCGCCATTGGTAACTGGGGCACACAGCGCGCCGTTCCAGCACTCAAGGACGCATTAGCGGATGACGAACCTTTAGTCCGGAGCCATGCCGCATGGGCATTAGGAAGAATTGGTGGTGATGCCGCCAAACGAACATTAGAGAAGCGATTAACCGTTGAAACCGAACAGGATGTTATCACTGAAATTCAGGATGCGCTTTTAGAAGCAGAATAGTTAAAAAAGGGAGAAACGGAAAAATGAGTGAAACAACTACATACCAACTTACAGCACCTGGTGCTGGCACAAATGGACTCGCATGGGATGGAACATCACTTTGGAGTGTTGAAGGGGTTGGACCTATCCACAAAATCAACCCTAAAACCGGCGAGGTTGAACTATCGCTTTCGCCTTCCTATCCCGGCGGTGCTGGGATAGAATGGGACGGCGAGCATCTCTGGTATAACAGTATCTGGCAACAAACCTTCTACAAACTTACGATTCCCGACCTGGAAGTTGTTACGACATTTAAATCACCTGGAGAAGGTCCACACGGATTGGCATGGAACGGGGAGCATCTCTGGAGTGTTGACATGAACACGGGACGGTTTATCAAACAGTGCCCTGACACTGGCGAAATCCTCGCCGAACTCCAGACCCCCGGTGGTCGTGCACACGGACTCGCATGGGATGGCGAGGCACTTTGGAACGCCGATACGAACGACCATGTCGTTTATCGAATCGACCCTGAATCTGGTGAGGTACTCAATTCCGTTTCATGTCCAAGTGAACCGCACGGACTGACGTGGGATGGCACGGCGCTATGGTATGGCGAAGATAAAGCAAAAACAATCCATAGACTTAGTGTATCCGAGTAGGCAACAGGAAAATTGAAAGATTGCAGATAACCACGTTCACTCACGCGTATACGGGTGAGATTTTTGGAATGGCAGGTTAATTCCCAACATTAGTGTTCACCAAATGAACAACATGGTATAAATTATGTCAGAAATCGGTTGAAATTCTCCGATTTTATGCGGGTTTCCGGTTGGCATACAATTTGCTTACGGCAGTGTACAGTTGGCAGCCGCGTTCTGAAAACGCGCCGAATCAACACTGTTTACACAAGGGTAAAATTCAACGTAAAATGCTACTATGCCAAACGGTCTATTCCTATAGCCACAAGCATATCGGGGTAACACGTAATAGTGGGGTAAGAGAATTGAAGAAATTACAGATAATTATGCTAACCCTTTTTTTGGGGATTGGGTTGGTAACACACAGCAGTGCCGATCGGGTACAACTCAACACGAGTGCCGCTGTTATCCAAGACAATCTCGGGGCGAGTGTTGGTATCAGTGGTAATTACGCCATGGTCGGGGTTCCAAAAGATGACACTGACCATGGCAGAGATGTTGGTTCAGTGCAAGTCTTTCTTCGCACCGAAGCCGGATGGGTACAACATCAGAAACTGAACGCCAGTGACGCAGGCGACGGAGACGAATTCGCCACAACAATCGCCATGAACGGCGATTATGCCGTCATTGGTGCACCAAGTAAAGACGGTGTCGGAAGGAACTCAGGGGCAGCTTATGTCTTTAGACGGCAAGGCACAGAATGGGTAGAGCATACCAAACTCGTTAGCTCCGAGGAAACGCCAGGCGACTTTTTCGGTACCTCAGTAGCCATCGATGGAGATACTATCCTCGTTGGCGGTCATCGCACGAACGAACCCTTTGCAGACGGAGGTTCTGTCTACGTCTTTGAACGGACGGGAGAAAACTGGGAAGAGACAGCGAAACTCAGTGCCCCAGATGGCACCAACTTCTCATATTTCGGCTATTCGGTTGGACTTGATGCAGACACCGCTATCGTTGGCGCAATTCGTGATGATGAAGCCGGACTTGATGCAGGCGCGGCTTATATCTTTGTACGGAATCAATCCGCATGGACACTTCAAACAAAACTTATCGGTAACAATACCAAATCGGAAGACTTTTACGGCTACGCAGTTGATGTTGACGGTGATTTTGCTATTGTGACCGCACCTCGGAACAGAGGCACTGGCGCCGCTTACATCTACAGACGCGAAGGTATTGTATGGGAGCAAAAAAGAAACCGCATCCGGCACCGCATGATGCCAATTGACCCAGACGGTGCGACCTTTTTCGGTGTTTCTGTTACCATTAGTGGGACAACTGCAGTTATCGGGGCAACGGGTGCTTTGGTAGGTGAAGAAGAGTCCGGTGCTGCGTATGTCTTTACAGAGAATGAACCCCCCTTCTGGAATCAACATGTAAAGTTAACCGCGGGCGATAGAAAGGGCGGCGATCAACTCGGATACGCTGTGGCTATTAGTGGAAACGAAATTATCGCTGGTGCACCGCTCCAAGACGCGGGCGGACGCTCTTCCGGTGCCGCCTACATTTTTCAAAAGAGTGAAGAGAGTGGGTGGGTAGAGAGTAGTAAGTTGAGTGACGGAGAAACCGCTTCCGAGGACCAGTTTGGAACTTCCGTCGCTATCAGCGGCAATATCGCCGTTTCCGGTGCACAACAAGGCGATGATATCGCACCCAACGCTGGTGCTGCATACATCTTTGAGCGAAATCGCATCCTCTGGCTGCAACGCGGTAAACTCACCGCTGAGGACGGAAAAGCTGGAGATATGTTCGGAAACAGCGTCGCCATCAGCGGCGAAACAATTCTTGTTGGCGCGCCTGGTGTTGATGACGCTGGCCCCGAAGCCGGTGCCACTTATGTTTTCGTGCGGGTAGATGGTGAATGGATTCAACAGGCAAAACTTATCGGCACCGATATCGGAGCCTTTGATCAGTTTGGGTCAGCTGTTACAGTCCATGAAAATACCGCTATCATCGGTGCCTACGCGAAAGATGAAGTCGGAACGGATTCCGGTGCCGCCTATGTCTTTGTCCGAAACGGTAACGCTTGGACACAACAGGCAAAACTGACACCTCGAGATGCCGTACAGGGCGATCATTTTGGATTTTCTGTTTCTGTCCATAGCGATACGGCTTTCATCGGTGCCCCCCTAAGCAACGCAGCAGGACCGGATTCAGGCGCAGCGTATCTTTTCACACGCAACGGCACGACATGGAGACAAGAACTTCAACTCCTTTCAAATGACATCGGTATTGGCGACGAATTCGGCTACGCTGTCGATCTAATTAATGGTGCTGCAATTGTCGGTGCCCCTAAGGAAGATCGACATCAGGAAGATATGGGGGCTGCATACGTTTTTGTAGAAACACGAGAAACTTGGGCACAACAAGCAAAACTCACTGCCTCCGATGCCGAGAGTGGTGATGAATTCGGCGCAGCCGTCGCGCTGCACGAAGATACCGCAATCATTGGCTCATGGAAAGATGACCATCCACCAGTAGATCGCTTTAGCGATGACAAATTGCAAATCGACAAAGGTTCCGCTTATTCTTTTTTACGCGACGGATTATCTTGGGTGGAGAAACGTCGAATTACGGGCGGCGACACAAGCAGATCTGATCTGTTCGGAGCATCTGTCGCCATTAAAGGCTCATTTGCAATCGTCGGTGCCTCAGGTAGCGATAGTGCAGGCGGTAACTCAGGATCCGCTTTTATCTACAATCCAATCGACCTTGGATTCCGTTCCGCGGATGTCCCCTTCTCTGTCGATCCATCGTCGCATCTACTCTCAACATTCGGACATATTAAACGGACGACGGTCTTTCAGAATTATCCGAATCCATTCAACCCAGAAACCTGGTTCCCCTACAATCTGGCTGAACAGGCAGAAGTCGTTCTGAAAATCTACGATGTCCGTGGCGGGCTTGTGCGTCAATTGAACATCGGGCTACAGGAAGCTGGCAGTTACCGTAGCCAAGAGAAAGCAGCATACTGGGATGGAAGAGACGCATTCGGAACGAAGGTCGCGAGCGGTATGTACTTCTATACATTTACCGCAGGTGATTTTGAAAGCACCCGTCGGATGGTAATTCTGAAGTAGCATAGTAATCAGCCATCAGCGGTCAGTCATCAACCAGATGGCCATTGACGGTCAACATTTGGTTGGAAGGCTGGAAGAAGGGAAGGATGGATGCCCCAATCTTCCAGCCTTCCACCTTTTCTGCCGACGGCTGATAGCCAATAATGGAAAAAATGGAGACACTGAATGAATCAAAGTACTGGCTATGATGATTTACAGACCCATATCCGCCAACTGGAAACCGCTCCAATCGAAACATGGGAAAATCAGTATAGCCACCGAGATTACACAATCGAAATCACCAATCTTGAGTTCACCGCCGTATGTCCTAAAACAGGACTCCCGGATTTCGCAACCCTCTGTATCACCTACGTACCAGATCAACACTGCGTCGAACTGAAATCGTTGAAGGAGTATTTCCTCTTCTATCGAGATGTCGGTATCTTTCACGAGCATGTTGTGAATAAGGTGTTAGAGGACTTTGTTGCAGCGTGCCAGCCGCGGAAGGCAGAAGTTGTCGGAGATTTCAACATCCGCGGCGGCATCAAGACGGTTGTGCGTGCAAGTTATCAGAGGGAATAGTTATCAGTTGTCAGTTAAATCTTGTGACCGTTGCGTTTTGCCTGAATTCCACAAGCCTCTCTTGCCCGAAAACCGAAGACTGACAACTATTAAAAAATCGGAACCGAACGACCCACCCGCGCAGATTCATAGAGAGCATCAAAGATTTTTGCGATGTTCAGCACCTCTTCAGCAGGCACAGGAGATGGCAAACCCTCTCGAACAGCCTTGTGGAACGATTCAAATTCACTCGGTAATCCGGTAAGAAGTTTCGGCGTGTAATTCACCATCTCATCCTTCTTATCAAGATAAATCTGGAGCGGTTCATAAGTCGCACCGGCTAAATCTCCCATGAAGAACGACCCACCGATGTTCTCAATATGCGATGCCCAAGCCGTCTCCAAGGTCACCGTCAAACCACCCTCGAAGCGGATGGTGCCCATCGCGAAGTCTTCAACTTCAAATTCTTCAGGATCCCATTTACCCCACGGGTTGATGACATCCTTTTTATGTCCAAACTTTGTTGCTGTCATTCCGAACGCCTCAATCGGTTTCGGACAACCGATCATCCAGAGCAACACATCAAGAATATGGACACCGATATCAATCAGCGGTCCGCCACCCGCGATGGCTTTACTGAGAAACGATGGCGAGGCAGGCACCCCACGCCGTCGCATCGCCATTGCACGGGCATAATAGATGTCACCGAAAAACCCTTCATCATAGAGTTTACGAAGTGTACGTGCCTCAGCACGAAACCGAGATTGTAAACCGATCTGTAGGACTTTGCCACTCGCTTTCTGGGCATCCACCATCGCTTGCCCGTCAATAGCATTGGCAGCGATCGGCTTTTCACAGATAACGTGTTTTCCCGCGTTCAACGCTGCAATAGTCGGTCCAGCGTGGAAGTTATTCGGTGTGCAGACACTCACCGCATCGAGTTCATCCATCGCAGCCAATTCCTCGTAATCGCTGAAAACGTGTGGAATGTCGTGCTGTTTGGCGAACGCTTTTGCGCGTGCTTCGTCAATATCACACGCGGCGACAATCGAAACACCTTTGACACCCTGATGACCCGGAAGGTGTTTACCCCCAGCAATGCCCCCACACCCAACAATACCTACCTTAACCTCTTTAACTTTAGCCATTTTAACTCCTTCTTCACTTAAACGGTCACAACTTGCGGGGCTTGTTCTAAATTTAGATTGTGCGCCGTTGCCCACTCTGTACCAGCCCAATGAACACCGTTAGGATCACGTCTGCCCTGTGTATCTATCGACGCACCGAGAAACTGTCTACCGAGATCGTCCAGATTCTCCACCACCGCTTCATCCGGTTGAAGACTGTCGTTGTAATGCCGGAGATAATAATCTGGCTTAATCCAGCGATAATGGTATCCGTAGATGACGACCTTAGAGATGTTCTCTCTGAAATTTAACCCTGCGGCATGATAGATACGGCTTTCAAACAGGAACGCATCTCCCGCGCGGAGAAGCGGTTCGTCATACTCAAGCGGATCGACTTCACCTTCAGGGATGCCCAACGGTTCACCCCACTTATGGCTTTTTCGGATAAACCACGTCGCGCCTGAGTCCGGCACGCTGAAATCTGTTAAGCAGTACCCAACCTTCAAGCCGACACGCGGGCACCCTTCATGTCCAACATCTAAATGCACGCCGACATCTCGATGCCAATTGCGGTTGTCTGGTTTCTCAGGTGCCTGTGGATGTTTATGGATGAGCGCGGTATTCGTAATATGAATATTCGTCCCAAGAAGTTGAAGAATTAACGGCACTGCCCTTGATTGTGTCGCAAGGTCAGCGAAGGCAGGCTCTTGCACCAACCCGTCCCGCCGATGCGCATAGTAGCCGTGGTATTCAAACGACTCCATGAGTCGGTCACCCGCTTCTGTCAAGCGATCAATCATCTCGCTATCAATCGCCGAGCGCACGATGAGATAACCGTTCTCATCAAACTCCCGACGTTGTGTATCTGTTAACTGAATAAATTCCATTTTTCTAATTTTCCTTGCGGTTCGGTGAGGTGAGTTTCATGTTTGATATGCCTTCACGTCCATCTGAAGAAATACCCAAGCAAATACCCCAAGCAAAAATCCCTCCACTACGTTACGGGCTGCGTTGTCTTTAGATTGTTCCTAAGAAAACTTTTCATTACGGACTTGCAAGCTGCGTCCTGATAGAGGGTTGATAGATACGTGGAAGTATGCTATCATAAATCTAAAATGATGTCCACTCAGAAACAGAATCATGAAAACGAACCTTCTTTGTCTTTTTCTATTAATCTTTCTATCAGCAGTGTGTCTGACACCAGCGATACAAGACACATCTACTGAGGCAGCACGCGCATATCAGACAGGTATGCAAGCACTTGCGCAGAAAGATGACCGCAGTGCTCTTACAGCGTTTCAGAGGGCAGTAAAACTCGACGCATCACATGCCGAAGCATACTATCAACTCGGTGTACTTCACGGGAAACAATCGCAATGGAGACCCGCGATTGATGCACTCCAAACTGTGATTAAACTCACTCCCGATTTCGCCGATGCATACGTTCGACTTGGCGAGGCGTATCTTATCGGCACGGCGAATGCGAAAGATGCCGTTGAACCGCTGCAACGCGCACTCCACTTGCAACCCGACCTCCTACGCGCCCGAAGACTTTTAGGTGATGCATACCTTCGTCAAAACCGAATCGGAGAGGCGGTCCATCACCTCAAACAAGCGATAGAGGACAGTGAAGCCCGTTACCTGCTTGGGTTCGCTTACTTCCAAACAGAAGACTTTACAGAAGCAATCCCACATTTTGAGGCAGTCATTAAACGCCAAAAACGGCACGCGAAGGCGCATTTCAATCTTGGGAATTGTTACCTCCGCACAGGGAAGATCGTTGAGGGGCGCGCCGCACTTCGGACATTCGAGATACTTACCCGTGAAGAGGAACAACAGAGCACACTGCAACGCTTGATTCTTGACAACCCACAACACCTTCAGCCGCGTTATCAACTCGCGGAACTGCACATCAAGCGGACGGAGTGGGAACTCGCCTCAGCGGAACTCAAGGCGTGCCTTGCAATCAAGCCACACGATGAGAAAGCATCCGAACTCCTCGGCTATATCTATTTGCAAACAGAGACTTATCCAGAAGCAGTTGAGATGTATGGACATCTCGTTGAGGCATATCCAGAGAGCGCGATACATCGGAATAGCCTCGGTATTGCTTATATGATGCTGAAAAAACCGCGGCAAGCGATAGCACAGTTTGAAACGGCAACACGTCTTAACACGACAAACGCACAACTTTATCGCAACTTGGCAAACGCTTATCGGCAAGCCGGTGAACGCGAAAAAGCAGAACAGGCTTATCAACGTTATCAATCCTTGACAAAGTAAACTTCAGCCGATCAAACGTTTCACGAACCTTAACACTATGAATACATCACAATCTGGGCTTTCAAATTCCACCAATACCCGTTCTTCTCAACCAAGAAAAAAGAAATTACAGCAGAAAGAGCAAGCTGATGTATGCGTTATCGGTTCCGGTGCGGGGGGCGCGGTCGTTGCGAAGGAACTTGCCGAAGCAGGACTGTCGGTCATTATTTTAGAAGCGGGGGAAAATCACGATCCAAGTACCTTTGGTAATTACGAACCGGAGATGCTGCGCCGTCTTTTTTGGGATAGCGGTTTACGAAAAACACGCGATGGCGCGATCGTTATTTCACAAGGGAAAGGTGTCGGTGGCTCAACGGTGCACAACCTCTGCTACGCTGTCCGTCCACCACAGGCACCACTATATAAGTGGGGCGTTCCAGAGATCTGGCCCTACTTTGGACAAGTGGAGCAGATTCTCGGTGTTACGCAGATACAAGAAACAAACGTAAATCAATTAAATGCCGTTATCCGACACGGATGCGAAGCAATGGGATGGAGAGGCTTCGTTCAAAAGCACAATCGGGGAGACTGTCCTACGTGCGGTGCCCAGTGTCTTTTTGGATGCCCCAATTCCAAACCGGCACAGAACAATTCAAGAACTGGGAAACAGAGCATGGCGGTCACATACATCCCGTTGGCACTTGCTGCTAACGCGAAACTTTACAGCGACTGTACGGCTGAGAAAATCCATCTGAAAAAAGGTAGAGTGACGGGTGTTTCCGCGAGCTTGCCGTCGGGCAAATTGGACGTTCAAAGCAAAATCGTCGTCCTCGCCGCTGGTGCGATCAACTCGCCACAACTCTGGCTAAAAAGCCGACTTCCAAATCCAAATCAGTGGGTTGGAAAAAATCTCCATCTGCATCCAGCTGTCTTTGTCGGTGGGGTTTTTAACGAGATTATTGACGGACACCGCGGTATTCCGCAGAGCTACTATATTGAGCAGTTCCTCGACTTAAGGCGCGCCCCGGACAGCGGCTATCTGCTCATGCCCGCCTTTGGTTCGCAGATGATAGTGGCGGCAAGTCTACCCGGATTCGGTGAAGATCATCGAGAATTGATGGAACGTTATCGCCATATCGCTGCGCTTCTCGTCCTCTTGCATGATCGTACAACCGGACGCGTATCGGTAAATTACAAGGGCACGCCAAACATCGCATACCGGCTCCGGCGTTCGGATAAACAGGTGTTGACTGAAGGAATAATCAACGCCGCTCGTCTGCTTTCCGCCGCAGGTGCGACAGAGATTTTGATGCCTTACACACAACATTTTCCCATTAAAACGGAGACTGACCTTGAGATTATCCGCCGACGCGGCATCGTGCCGAACGACATTATGTTAGCCTCCAGCCATCCGCAAGGCACCCTCCGAATGGGTGAGAATCCGGGGAAAAGCGTCGTCAAACTCTCAGGAGAATCCCATCGGGCGAAAGGCTTATTTGTCGCCGACGCGAGTCTCTTCCCGTCCTCCATCGGCGTGCCACCGACATTAACAATTGCCGCGCTCGCAACGCATGTTGCCCATCAGGTAACCGAGAGCGGTATCATGTAGAATTTTATAGTAGAATCCGAAAATATGTTGACAGTTCGTCAGGAAACAGCCCCACCACCGCCGCTGGCGAGGATTGTATCCTCGCCCTTGCGTTGATGTATAAGCAATTACGAGTCTTACTATAATTTGCCTTATAGGAGGAAGCGAAACGTGAAAGAAAAAAACTGGAAGGATGGAAGAACGGAGAATGACTGGAAGGATGGAACGTTGGAAGGATGCGGACCCCAACCTTCCAGTCCTCCACCCTTCCAACCAAACGGCTTCCTGTCTTCCATCCCCTCTCTTTCACTCGGAAACTTCCCGACACCGGTTGAGCGTCTTTCAAACCTTGAACGCGCCCTCGGCTTCGAGTCGCTCTGGATAAAGCGAGACGATCTCAGCGGACCGTTGGGTGGCGGCAACAAGGTCCGCAAACTGGAGTATATGTTCGCAGCGGCATCGCAAGCGAACTTCAAAAAAAGGCTCTTTACAATCGGTCCGACAGGTTCCAATCACGTCCGAGCGACAGCAGTTTACGGTAAGGCATCTGGATTCAACGTGGAATGCTTACTCTTCAAACAGCACCCGACGGAGTATTCCGAAACAAACTATCGCGTAATTTGTGAACACGCCGCACAGGTCCACGAGGTCAAGCACATGCACACAATGTTCATCCGTTACGGGTATGAGCAGATGAAGACGGTTCTTGGCGTTGGAGAGGAACGTTACTTCATCGCGGCGGGTGGTTCTTCACCGCTCGGTTCCGTCGGTTACGTAAAAGCGGTTTTAGAACTTAAAGCACAGATTGAGGAAGGTCTCCTCCCAGAGCCACGATTCATCTTCGTTCCAGTAGGCACCTGTGGGACTATAGCAGGCTTGATCGTCGGTGTACGGCTTGCGGGGTTACAAACTCAGGTTGTAGGGGTGCGTGTTGCAGACTGGATAGTCGCAAACTCGTGGTCAATCTCCCGGATGGTGCGGCGGATTTTGCGTCTCATCGGCGCGGTGGACGCTAACGAGATCAATCCACGCCGCATAGAACTCTGGCACAACGATTTTGGAAAAGGATATGCCATCCCGACAGAAGCGGGTATGCGGGCAGTCGCAATGATGGCTGAACATGAAGGGATCACACTTGAGAATACATACACCGGTAAAACGTTGGCAGGATTGGTTCACTACATAAAAGCGCAGGAATGTGAAGGTGAGCACGTCCTGTTCTGGAACACATACGGCACAACGTGAAAATCACCAAGGTAGGCGCGGTTTGGAACCGCACCGGACCCGAAAAAACACCACTGGCTAAACGACAACCTCACCTACACAAAAAACTTGATAAACAGGACAAAATCCGCTACAATCGGACGCTAAACACAAAAGGAAAATATATGACAGCCGAAAATTCCAAACCCAGTTTCGTTCAAGCTGGCATGTCCATAATCGACTGTGACCTCCACAATCGACTCCCCTCACATCGGATGCTCTATCCGTACCTACCCGATTACTGGTGTGATTATTGCGAGGAATCCGGCTTTCCCGGACCAGATGCCAACGACTATCCAGACGGTGTTCCGACTTCATCACGTCCAGAAATCACACATCCTTCAGAAGACCGTCCTACATCAGATTTATCACTTTTACAGAAACACGCGCTCGATTTCTGGGAAGCCGAATACGGCATCCTCACCTGCGGGTATCGGGTGCAGAGCGTACACAATGAAGATTTAGCAGCAGCACTCGCTTCGGCGGTCAACGATTGGCAGATTGAACACTGGCTCGACCCAGAACCCCGCCTTCGCGGTTCACTGATTGTGCCAAGCCAGAATCCTGAACTCGCAGTACGGGAAATTGAACGCTTAGGTGGACATCCGGGGTTTGTACAGGTAATGCTACCTGCCCGGTCCCAAGCACCCTACGGCAATAGACGCTATCATCCGATCTATGCAGCGGCTGTACGTCACCAACTCGTCATAGGCATCCATTACGGTGGAGCCCCCGGACTGCCCCCGACCTCCGTAGGGTGGCCCTCAACCTATTTGGAAGAATATGTCGGCATGTCGCAGGTATTCCAAGCACAGGTGCTAAGCCTCGTCTCTGAAGGAGTCTTTGACCAGTTTCCCGATCTACGCGTCGCACTCATAGAGACCGGTGTTACGTGGATGCCGTCGCTTATGTGGCGGTTCGATAAAGAGTGGCGCGGTCTACGAAGTCTAACCCCGTGGGTCAAACAACCACCATCAGCGTACATCCGCGAACATATACGGATGACGCTCCAACCGATTGACGCACCACCCACCGCTGCGGAACTGCTTCAGATTGTCGGGCAGCTCGATTCAGAGGACATGTTGATGTTTTCAAGCGACTATCCACACTGGCATTATGACTCTCCCGAAGAGGCTTTCCCGGCACAGTTGCCCCAGTCATTGACACGCAAAATCTTATCCGAAAACGCGAGGGAATTTTATCGCTTTTGAATGTGTACTTAGTGCTATCCACTAAAATGCATTTCTGAGACAGCTTCCGGGCATTCCCTACAATTGGCGATTTAGCGACTTTCCCACCCAATTCCCCTGAATACCTTTTCATAAATCTATATCTCATATATTTTTTTTCAGATTATGCACGTTTTCTATCCCAAAAACGTATCTTTAATTATAAGAGGCTAATACAATATGTAAGTGTCTCGGTATTGGAAAACGCTGTCTATTTAATTATTTTTTTATATTATGCACGTTTTCCATCCCAAAAACGTATCTTTAATTATAAGAGGCTAATACAATATGTAAGTGTCTCGGTATTGGAAAACGCTGTCTATTCAATCTATTTATTAGTCATGGGAGTATCCTGATGGAAAGAGAAGATGATATTCAACTCATTGATAGAATTTTGTCAGGCGACGATACAGCATTTGGAGCCTTAGTTGAAAAACATCAAAATAGTATTCATGCGCTTGCGTGGCGGAAGATTGGGGACTTTCACATTGCTGAAGAGATTACCCAAGACACCTTCCTCCAAGTATACAAAAATCTCTCGCAGTTAAGGAATCCGAATCAACTCTCAGGATGGATGTATGTTATTGCCAATCGACTCTGCCTTAAATGGCTCGAAAAGAACAAACCTAAACCTGTTATGCAATCGCTGGAGGACACACCCGTGGAAGAAATCGAGAGAGCCTCTTATACACATCACGTAGCAGAACAGCGAAAAACAGAGGACATTGAGCATCGCCATGAACTCGTCAAAAAACTGCTCGCAAAACTTCCGGAGAGCGAACGCACCGTCGTGACGCTTTATTACCTCGGTAAAATGACGACCAAAGAGATTAGCAAATTCTTAGGCGTGTCCGTGCACACAATCACAAGTCGGCTTCAGCGAGCACGCAAGCGTTTACAAGAACAGCAGGAAGTGTTAATCCAAGAAGTTCTCGGCGGTGTACGAATACCGGCAAGTTTAAGTCAGAACGTCATGAGACAAGTCGCTGACATGGTCCCCACACCGTCCCCTGCTGCTAAACCGTTCCTCCCATGGGTGGCTTTGGGAACCGCTGCAGTTTTAATTGCTTTGATGCTCGGCGCGAGCAACCGATACCTTATCCGTTTCCAGAAGCCGTATAGTTTCGATGCACAATCTGAACCAACGATTGAAATTGTTGATACACCTATCATCCTTGATATAGCAGCGAAACCCGCTGTGCGAAATCAAGTTGGAAGCGTTACCACCCCCGGCGAAACCAGTCGTGCCGGCACCCAAGTTTCTAATGTAACCTCAACATCAACTGCACCAGAAAATTTCACTCAACTTTCTACTGCGCAATGGCAGCACGGAAACGGACCGCCAGCGGGTCCTGTCCGCAATATCTTCGCCACATCTGATGGGACCGTCTACGCCGTTATACAAACAGGGATATACAGATTAACGGCAGATGCGACTGTATGGACACGCGTCGACGCGAGTGTCCAGATTGACGAGTCTTTGATGCCGATGGCGGAGCATAGTGGGACGCTTTATATTGTTGCTGCGGATGAGATATTTGCTTCAGAAAACAGAGGTGAGACGTGGAATACACTGGGTACCCGACCTAAGGGAGATGCCGTTGAACTCGTCATCACAGATGCTGAACGAGTGTCCAGTCAACAAGCACCTATTACGATGTACCTCGCCCTTAGAGATAGAGGGATTTTCCTGTCCACGGATGGTGGTGCGCAATGGAGTCCTGTTAATGACGGATTGACGGTTTCCGAAAAAATTTCCGCAATGACCTCTGTTGAAAAAACGGTGTTTGTGGGTACAGAGAAGGGGCTCTATCGTCTCGATTCAGGTATCTGGAAAAAATTGCCGTTGGATACATCGGGAGCCGTCTGTTCTTTATCAGTCTCTGGAACCGAGCTTTATGTAGGAATAGGGCATGAACTGTTGGTGAGATTAACACGAGCGGAGTTACAAGAGGTAGCACCGAGAGATAGGTCAAATTTTGTCAAGATATTCCATTCGGCTGACTTCGGAGCGTCGTGGACTGAAATAAAGCATGGAAATAAACATCTTCACAAAGGTACACCGGCGGGTATAACGGTTTTAGCAACAGGTGAAACGCTCTTGGCATTGAGTTACGCCCAATCTCGTTCAACGGATGGTGGACAAACGTGGACAGGACTTGAAGACGATCAGAATTTTTTGGGCAGGAGTCGCCTTCCAGCCGTGATGGTCAATGAGAGAACGTATTACAAAGCCAATTTCTCGGGCATTCACCGCACGACGGATGGAGGAGTATCATGGCATATATTTATGAATGGGGTGATGGGAACCGCTATAAGAGATCTCGTCGCGTTTAACAATAGATTATACGCTCATACCGGCTATGAAGTTTATCAATCTACAGATGGGGGCGCGTCTTGGAAAAAACTTTGGAATCATGGGCAGGAAGCCGTACTCACTATTCCCACTACAAGGATAAGTGCTGCGTCAAAACTGATACCTGTTGATGATATTCTTTATTCTCTTTCAGCTCCAGGAGATAATGTGGGTATTTTCCGTTTATCTTCCGATAGCGATATGCTAATTCCAGTTCAAGGTGTCCCCGTTTTTGACCGTTATAAACTTGGCTCTGAAAAATTTTATAGGTCGAAAGATCAAGAGGATGCTCGTATAGATCGTCTGAGAATTGAGACTGCTGCGGCGAGTCGTGATGTGTTTTATGTAGAATACATAGGAGAACTCTTCAAATGGAAGTTGGGCGATTCAGAATGGACCAGCACTGGATTCGTGGATGATAGCCATCGATATGATGAAAAATTCGGAGAGGGATTCAAATTAGCGGTTTTAGAAAAAACTGTCTACGTAGGTAAACGGGAAGGTAAGTTGTTTCAGTCACTTGATGAAGGTAGTAACTGGAAAGACATTACATCAAATCTGCCACTCCACTTCACTCGTTTCAAAGATATGGTCTTTGTAAAATCAACCCTTTACGTCGCAACAGATAATGGCGTTATGGTTTCCCAAACTGGAGAACAGTGGCTTGTACTAACCGATAACGCAGGAAAGCGTCCCATCATAAATAACTTCGCTACGAATGGTATCAGAATTTATGGTATCAGCGATATGGGTGTCTACCGTTTGGATACTCGTAGTCAATGGAAACAAGTTTCTACAGAGGTGCCAGATGGGATGGTTTTTCCTGCTATTACTAACAATAGACTCTATGGTGTCGTCCAAGGACACGGGATACTTCACAGCTCACTTGCTGAAGAACGATAAATAAAAACTATGGGTGTCATACGACCTATAGACTAAACAGCTGATTCTTGTCTCATGGCACCTACTCAATTTTCCAATCAAATGGAGGAATTATCAATGGTATAGTAAAGCCCATAATTATTTATACGCTTTTATGGGTTCATAAGGTCCGTGAGAAGACACATTCTGGATTGAAATTCGATTTTTTCCATGTTGCCCTTTTCGACATCGAAATTCGTCCTTAATATTCGCCTTTAACAATAGAAAGCATATCGTATCGCTTAATTTTACAAGACTCGACATCAGTCTCAGTCTGTTAGTGAATAACAGGAAGGAAATTTCAATGAGAAAGTTTTATCGGTTAGCATTCGTTATAGGGATTATGCTCGCGCTGTTTGTGAACGTCTCCCATCTTGCATTCACGCAAGGGGAGATTAACATAAAGGGTGGCCCTTTAAAAGAGGCGGATTGGTTCAAAAGCCCACTCGAAGACGCGTTGAACGAAGACCATTCAAAAAACAAAAACTGGATCAGGAAGTATTACGGACCTAACGGGAACTATGAGAATAGTGGATTCGCTGGCTCCGCCCGGAAAGATTTTATTCAGGAAGGCACAAAGGGTAAACTGACACAGCCCAAACTTTCAACTATTGAAGGTTTAAAACTGACGCAAAATTTTCTGGTCCGATGGGATAAGGAGCATGGTGGAACTCGACGTTGGGATGTCTTTGAAATTAATCCTGCGAACTTTCACAACATGAATAGGGGTGGTCCCGGGGATCGCATTGATACCTACGGTATTATTGTTATTAAGGCTCCCGAGGACATGAAAGCCGTGATGTCCCCTGCTCATGACGACCACGCACAGATTTGGATTAACGGCGAGAAATGGTACAATAATCGTCACTGGACGGGTGCCGCGCGGCAAGTTGACTATAATATCGAAATTGAATTGCAAAAAGGGGGGAATGTCCTCCTTTACCGATGTAGTGAAAAAGCGGGTACTGCATATATGAACCTGCATTTCGACGATAAAACGCATGCCACTGTTGACATCTATCCGGACAAAGCGGTAGATCAGAGAAGTTTCTTTGAGGAAATCACTGGTGCCCTTGCTATTGATCCTATCGGAAAATTAGCAACAACTTGGGGCAATATTAAAAGCAAATAGAACACGTCAAGGTTTCTATAGGCGTGTTTTCTAATCCTAATTGAAGTTATTATGTGCTTGTACAAATTAGAAATTGAGATTTACAACGAAACTCACAGGTTTTACTTTTTACAAAAAAAGGAGATATAAAATGAGACACCGACAAATCCTGACATGCCTCTTTTTAATTGCATTGATTCCACTAAGCGCCAAAGCGTTCCCACCACCTTCACCCGCGGGGGGGAACTATTTAGTCCTTGATGGGGTTGATGACTATGCCATTTTAGATTTTGAAACCTTTGGTATGCTTTTACCGCACAGCACGGACGAATTCACCATCGAAGCGTGGATATATCCGACCACACCGCCTGACGAGAACACAGCATTAACGATACTCAGTCAACAGGTGCGTATGCGCGGCGTGAGCGATGAATTTCAGGCACTAAATAACATAATTAAGGCAATACATAATATGGACCATCTCCCTGAGGGGGACCTGGTCTTGATAGTAGATGCCCAATTTGCTGGAAAAGGCCCACATGCCACGACCCCACCTTTCGTGATCCCGATCGCGCTGAACCAATGGCACCACGTTGCTTTTCAGTCAAATGGACATCAGACAACAATGATCGTCAATGATTTTGCGGAGACAATGCAACATGGGACACCTCTTGGACACGATCTTGCTTGGCGTCCAAGGGACTTTACGCTTGGAGGGTTTGGGAAGAAAATTGAGGTGCCTTGGAGGAACAGATGGTTTTGGGGTTCCTTTGCTGGGTATATTGATGAGGTTCGCATCTCAAAGGATGCCCGTTATGATGTTGACAAAAAGGGTGTTATGCCACGAGGACAATTCAAAGATGACGCAAAGACGGTTGCACTATGGCATTTTGATGAACCCGGTGGCACCCAGAAATTCTCGGATGCATCGGGCGACGCATATCATCTGATGGGTATAGGCGGTGCAAAGACCGGAAACCCACTCGCCGTCAAAGCACAAGGAAAACTCGCGACAACATGGGGACGACTTAAGCAGTAGAAGGAAATATTGCCATTTTACTTAATGCAGTGTCGAGAAATTGGTATCTCGCGTGGTTCATGTCCACGAGGTTAGGCGTTCAAGTCCTCCGACTGCAATCGCTACCTGATATCCTATACATGGAAGTCCCCCTATACTTACATGCTTGATCTGTCAGGTAGCAATTCTCCTACTTTAGAAGACTAATAGGTGCGGTGAAAACCGCACCTATCTTTTTGTCTCAGCGTAATAAAAAAAGCGAAAAAAACTCAACTTTCAGCAAGGGATATGGTATCATAGATTGTATTTATGGTTAAATTCAACGACTGGCTGAATCCATACGAAATACTGCAAAAATAATCTCAAAAACCGTTTACCAAGAGGAATAGCTATGACAACCCACGAGGCACTTGAGGCAAAAGTCAATCAACTGTTTGCAGAATGGGACAACCCAGACTCCCCCGGTGCCGCTCTGGCGGTTACCAGAGACGGTGAGATCATCTATAAACAGGCCTACGGGACAGCGAATCTGGAATATGACATCCCTATTACAACAACGACCATCTTCGACATCGCTTCAGTGTCCAAGCAATTTGCGGCGTTTGCTATTGCCACCTTAGCACACGACGGAAAACTGTCGTTAGATGACGATATACGGAAGCATCTACCAGATGTCCCAGACTTTGGAAACACAATAACAATCCGACATCTCCTGCATCACACCAGTGGATTACGGGATTGGGTACAATCTCTTGTGATCGCAGGTGTTGCAATGGAGGATGTAATTTCGTTCAAACACATTTTGAAAATGGTACGTCATCAGAAGGCACTCAATTTCGAGCCGGGGGCAGCATATTCATACAGCAATACGGGTTACAATCTGCTCGCAGAAATTGTCGAAAGGGTAACAGGAAATTCATTCAGAGAATGGACAGATGCCAACATCTTCAAGCCTCTTGCAATGACGAACACCCACTTTCACGATGACCACCAAATGATCCTGAAAAACCGAGCGTATTCGTATCAAGCCGTCGAAAACGGTGGGTTTAAACATGCTGTCAATAATACAACTGCTCTCGGTTCAAGCTCCCTTTATTCAACAGTGGAAGACCTGGCGAAATGGATGCTGAACTTTGATAACACACAGATTGGCGAACAAACAGTAATTGAACAGATGCACCAGCGGGGCATGCTTAACAACGCGGAACAGATTAATTACGCCTTCGGACTGAACATCGGTGACTATAGAGGATTGAAAACGGTCGGACATAGCGGGTCGTGGCGGGGATTTCGGAGTCATTTGATGCGTTTCCCCGATCAGCAATTTGGCGTTGTCATCTTATGTAATTTGGATACCTTCAACCCACTTAATCTGACAGAAAAGGTTGCGGATATCTATCTTGCCGATGCACTCGCGCCTGAAGAAACATCTGAGCCAGAGAAGGCAGTAGAGCCTGCTGAGGACACCAAATCTGAACCTTTAGCAACAGAACAGTTGACAGAATTTGAGGGGGACTATTACAGCAAAGAACTTGATACAACCTACAGCATTCGTGTGCGTGAGGGTGGGCTCGTGGCACAACATATACGGCATGACGATATCTTGCTAACTTACACCGACGGTCATTTCCACGGGGATTCCTGGTTTTTCCCAGAGATTCATTTCACGCGAGATGGGACTGGACAGGTTACAGGATTTAGGTTGACAGGCGGACGCGTTAGAAACTTATACTTTGAGAAACAGATACTCTAACACAGTCCCTCTAGGAAACAATGACTTGCTTTAAAACCAACAGTTTCACCACATTATTCCGATTGTTTATAAATATAGCGTAAGGTTTCTTCAAATCTATACAATGTCAGGTACAATCCATGATTATCAAATATAGATTCTTCACTTACTTTTTCGTTTGCGAGAAGTTTTAATAGATGTAAGTCCATAAGCATTAACATTTGTTCCTCAATGTTGGCTAACTCATCAAAATCAGGTATACTTTTCTTTTTTTTCTTTTTTGAATCAACAAGGGCGTGTATATAATAATTTCTACTATCCTTAATTTTCTTTGTTAGTTTTTTATGAATTTTCTCAATTTCTTCTTCTGAGTAACCGTTGGGGGCCATTTGTTTAGAAAAAACACCTAGTAAAGATAAAATCCGTTTTTGAAAGGTAAGTTCGTTAGCGTTTTCAAGTTTTATTTTGATTAACTTCTGTATTTCAGGATCGATCTTTTGATCTTCCATGAAATTTAACAAAATGCTAATGCTGTCTTTAAATTTTCTCTTATCTATAGGTTTCTCATCATAAAAAATCCGATGGAGACCTTCTAAGCATCTTGATAAGACTACAAGCCTTTCTCCTACCCAGCTGAGCTTGCCGGTATTAATCAAATTATATAAATGTATGATAAAATCTAACTTATCGTATAATTTTATCCAGTTAATTAACAAATCGTTAAAAATTTCAGAATCGAATATGAGCAGTGGTTGAGAATTATTTTCCTTTAAATCCAAAGTATAAGGTATATTACCATAGTAAATATTGATTACTCGATGCCCATCTTCCATTAAAAACCCCAAGTCTTTTATATTCATATGTATTTTTCGTGAAAATGAAAGAAAACGTTGAACCTTCTGAGCTAATTCAATGAAAAATTTGAAGGAACAATCTGCTTGAGATTTTGAGGACAATTTAAACAAGGGGTCTAATCCAACTGTTATTTCTGAAGAATCAATTACATATGGAGGACACCATTGTTCAAATGAAATATCAAGAACGATTTCATCTGTGAAATGGACTTGAATGTCATCACAGGTCATTGCTGGTGAATCTATGATAAATTGACTGTCTTTTTTCTCTATTTGTGTGAAACCCATCAATCTCTTATCGTAAAAATAACTATTTGAATTTTCTATTCTGAAAACGAATTCATTAAACTTAAGATTTTGGTATTCTTCAAAAGAAATTCCGTTTAGCACTAATTCAATATGCCATTTTGATTTAGCTACAGTATCTAATTTAGCTCTATTCCCGCCACCCCGGAAACCACTAAAATGTGGACATATACAATTATTTAGAATTAGGTAATCGTTATCTGGAATTACATGACCAATGATTGTAGGCAGATATCGTGTTCCACCGTGACCAAGAATTTTTTTGTCATCAGGAGTACCCCATAGATCTAATTCAATTGAGTTGTCATCATAAATATATAGGATACCGGGAGATTTAAAGTCTTCATAATTAGGGGCGTAGAATTCACCATGTTTTTCTATTTTAATGTTTTTTTCATTATTTTTTTTCATTGCACAAAACCTCCTATTGATCATAGTTTATGCCTTAGAGCTTGTTAATTTTGATCTGGTATGGTGTTTCTCGTATACTTTGTATTAAGTAGTTTCTTGTCCATGCAAGAGCAGCTTGTAAGTCTATCGGTGGGTTAGATTGCATGTATCCCTACCGTTTGTTTTGTCTACGAAGGGCGTTAAGGCTCATCGTGTTTGACTTCTTAGTGTTGCACGGTTGGCAGAGTAGGGCGCGGTTATCTATATCTTTTCTACCTCCATCCGTTTTAGGGATGATATGGTCAAGATGTAAGTAGCGTTTGTCTGGCGGAATAAAATTACAGCCCCAACATTTAAGTCCGAACTGATTGACGAGAATGTCGTGCATTTGTGCGTGACGGAGTTGATATTGGGTTTCAACAGGGTAGACGTGCGCCAACTCGGGTGAAGTTTGCTCGTTTTGATCTGTACGCGTAGGTGGTTCGGTCTGGTAGTGCATTTCGTATTGGCGTGTCTGTTTGTCAAGCCATTCTTTGTCAATGGCGTATTTCTCAAGGCGTTCCCGCTCTTTACGTGAGATTCCCATGAGGCGAGTGATGATATGATAGCGTGCATCCTTTCGTCTATCAATGCCGACCCAACGACGGTTGAGGTTTTGGGCAGCGATGATAGTGGTTGCACATCCGCAGAACGGGTCTAACACGAGGTTGCCTTCGTTGCTATTGGCTTTGATGATACGCTCGTAGAGGGCAACTGGCTTTTGGTCGGGGGCACCGGTGCGTTCGTCGTCCCTACCTTGCATCGTTAGTTCTTTTTCTGTCCATAGATTGCCGATAGCCACTCCGGGGTGAGTGTCAAGATAAACTCTTTTGACGACACCTTGTCGGAATTTGCGTCCACGGGGTATTGAATAACGTCGTCCATTTTCATCAACGTGTTTATATTCGGACTTGATAGTTTGTTCCGATAACGGACGAAATATTTGATTGAAAGTGTATGTATTGGATGCAGAATAAAGAAATAGTGTATCGTTTTCTGTTGTAAATTTCAGTTTAGCTGTGTTCTTATGCCCACCATATTTCTTCCAAACAATCTCATTCCGAAAATTCTTCTTGCCCCAAATCGCGTCCATACACATCTTGATGTAGTGGCTTGCAGTAGAATCGCAGTGTAGATAAATGGAACCCGTAGGTTTTAGGATACGGTGCATTTCAAGAAGTCTAACACTGAGGAAGCAGAGAAACGCAGCCGTATTCTCACCTTGGCAATGTTTCGCCGCATCAATTGCATGGTAGAGGGCGGTATGGTTGTCCTTGATTTCTTCAAGCCACTTCGGATGGACTTCGTTCCATTTCCACTGGTCAGGCAGTTTGTCGGTGTCTCCCCACTTCCAATTATCAACGTAGAAGCCTGCGGTTCCACTACGATTTCGTTTCGTATTAAAGGGTGGATCAGTAGCGATGAGGTCTATGGTTTGGCTGTTCATTCCGCGAAGTACATCCAAATTATCCATTTCATAAAGTGTATTATCTAAGAAGTTTTGTGCCATGCGAATCACCCTCGTAAGAATGTATTTAGAGTGTGCCTAAAGTTTGGGCAATTTATGTCGGTTTCAATTTGAGTTTCTGGTGAGCGTGGCTCACAGAAAAAGTCCTTCAGATCCAAATAGAAGCAGCCCCAACGAGGCGAAATGTTTATAGAAACGCCGGTCAAACAACTCGCTTAGCCCCAGCAGGGCGGCAGATGTATATGAAGTCTGAGAGGAATGCAAGAAGGGTTCCGTTGAATCCAACCTACCAGATGGAAATTCCTAAGATTGTCCTAAAGTTTAGCACTTATAGTATGATACTATATTTCGGGTTTTTTGTCAATTCTAAAACTCTTTATCGGTTTCCTTCAAAAGTTGACAGTTCAGAAAATTCATGGTATACTTAAAACAATGTAGTATGAAACTTGTTCGGGAAAAGTTCTACGTAGGTGAAATCGAGTAGGAATCCGTGAGGTTAACCCAGTAGTGAATTATAACATGTTCTGTAGAAATAATTAGAATGCCAAAACAAAGAATCGTCAAGTACCCACCTAAACGTGGACAGTTCTCAAGATCAAAAATTGAAAAAGCGGTCAAGGAAGTTCTTGAGGCTAGGGGGGTTCGTACAGAACCTAAGCGTGATACTTATAAATATCATCTAAAGCGAGGGGATAAAATTATCCGCAGTGGGATTACCAATAATTTAGACCGTCGTGAAAAGGAGCACCAGCGCAAACTCGGAGATGATGTTCATATTCAGCAGGTTGGGAAGCGTACGACACGAGAAGGTGCTAGGGAGTGGGAAAAGAAACAAAGACGCGGTACACTTTAGTGAGGAATTTAATCCATGAAAGTAGAATATGACTTCTCAAAAGGAGAACGTGGTAAGTTCTACGATCCAAAAGTCGCTTTTAATCTGCCCATCTATTTAGAGAAGGACTTTGATGAATTCATGCGCAAACTCGCCGATGAGAAAGGCAAAGATGTCGAAACGCTGGTCAATGAATGGCTTCGCGACAGTATGCAATTGCTTCAAAGCATTCAATAAATGCTTTAACTGATTCCCACGGTTTTGAGGTAAACTTTAGGTTGTGGGAGCGTTTTCAATGAACTCTACCGCATCTGATTTTTGATTGGAATTGAAAGGAAGTACTTATTAAGCCATGACCCTTAAGGAACATATTGACGACATACGCAATAATTTAGAACAAGGACTGTTTACAAACGAGGCATCAGTTTCTCAAGGCATCGTGCTAAGACTGCTCCATGTGTTGGATTGGCCAATATTCGATATTCAGATTGTTGCTCCCGAGTACACAGTAGGAAAACGGAGAGTAGATTTTGCTTTGCGTCCTCCTTCATTGAATCCACTCGTCTTTATTGAGGTTAAGCAAGTCGGAAACCTTGAAGGGGCAGAAGAACAGTTGTTTGAATATGCCTATCGTGAAGGGGTCCCAATAGCTATCCTCACAGATGGTCAGAAATGGCAATTTTTTTACGCAATTGGACAAGGGAATTACACAGGACGTCAGGTCAAGGAATTGGATTTCATTGAAAATGGCAGTGAAATAAGTGCTACACACCTTAACAAATACCTAAACTATGAGTTAGTACGGACTCGTAAATCTATTAAGTCTATAGAAAACGACTACAAACAAAAAAGGATTGAGGAAAGCTTACCAGAAGCTTGGAGTAAATTGGTGGAGAGAGTAACTACATTCGGAACAGATGCATTAGCAGAAGCAGTAGAAAACCTTTGTGGCTATAAACCATCTGATGAACAGGTGTTAGATTTCCTGAAAAGTCTAAAAATCGGAACTGAATCGGAAAATGGTGGAAAGAATTCATGGAATAAAGGACTCCTTGTTACTATGCCCAACGGAGAAATAATTAACCATAAGGTTTCAGCAACTACTTTCTCTGAAGCAATTGAAAAATTAGGGATAGATCGGGTAAGAAATCTTGAACGTCAGGTAAACGGCATTCCCCTCATATCAACCTCTAAACACTCCACGTACGATCAACGCAAGTCTGGTCAGTATTATATAATGACTAATACTGATACAAAAACTAAAAAAAGACTTCTTGAAGAAATTGCCACAGAACTTCGTGAATCTCTGAAGGTAGAAGTAATTGAAAAATCATAAGGTTGTCCGAGATATTATTTATGTTTATTTGCTAAACTTTACACTATCTACAAGGACATAAAGATGCTAAAAACAGAAACACCTGAACACCAAAAACCCTCAGTTATCGACTGTGATGTGCATAACACCCTCGCTTCCGAGACGGTGTTGTATCCATACCTCTCCAAACGTTGGCGGAAGCATCATGGTATGGTCGGCACAACCGATCGCGTCGGCGCATATATCCCTCGCGCTCATCCCTTCGGTGCCAGATACGATGCATGGACCCCCTCCGGACACCGCCCCGGTTCCGATCTCGACTTCCTACGCGAGCAGCTACTGGACGCGTTTAACATCCAATACGGTATCCTCAACTGCTTGACACCGGTCTGCGAGATGCCCAACCTTGCCTTTGCCGCGGCGTGGGCACGCGCCGTGAACGATTGGCAAATCGAAGAATGGCTTGAAAAAGAACCCAGACTCCGTGCCTCTATGATCGTTGCATGCGATGATGCAGAATTCACAACAATGGAGATTGAGCGACTGGCAGGACATCCAGGTTTCGTGCAAATACTGCTGCTCGCACGCACGATGGAACCTTTGGGCAGACGTAAATACTGGAAGATGTACGAAGCAGCCGTGCAGCACGATCTCCCGATTGGCATCCATTTCACCGGTGTCGGTGTCGGACCTATCACAGCCGTCGGTAGACCCTCACACTATATCGAGGATCACGCAGGTATGACACAAGCGTTTCAGACACAGGTCACCAGTCTCGTCTGTGAAGGGGTGTTTGAACAATTCCCGACACTCAAGGTCGTTCTCATTGAGGGCGGATTCGCTTGGCTGCCACCACTGATGTGGCGACTCGATCGCGCGTGGAAGAAACTGCGCGATGAGGTGCCTGAGTTGACACGGCTCCCTTCCGAGTATATCCGAGAGCATTTCTGGATTACCACGCAGCCCATTGAAGAACCTCCCAAACAAGAATACTTCGATCAGCTTCTCGCGCAGCTCAACTTAGATGATAAGTTGATGTTCGCAACCGACTATCCGCATTGGGATTTCGATTCCCCCGATCAGGCACTCCCCAAAAACCTCACACCAACACTCAAACGCAAGATTATGGCGGAAAATGCGCGCGCCTTCTATCGGCTTTAAAAAAAGAAAGTAGCAACCAATTAGATTGTCACGACGTGTGGTGCTTGTTCTAATGTCAGGTTATGTTCTGCTGCCCATTGTGCTGCTGCACCGCCGCTACCACCGAGAAACTGTTTACCCAAGTCATCAACGAGTTCTAACACATCCTCGTCGGGTTGCTGTCTGTCATTGTAATATAGCAGGTACCCTTCTGGCTTGAGCCACGCGTAATGGTAGCCGTAAATGACAATTTTGGCGGTTTTATCCGTAAAGTTGAGTCCAGTGGTATGGTAGATACGACTTTCAAAGAAATAAGCGTCCCCTGCGCGGAGTAACGGCTCATCGTAGGGTTCAATCGGATCAATTTCACCTTCGGGGATCCCCAAGGGTTCTCCAGACGTGTGGCTCTTCGGAATAAACAGCGTCGCACCAGAATTTGGTACATCGCAGTCCGTTAAGCAGTAAGCGACCTTCAAGCCAACGCGCGGGCAAGCCTTGTGTCCGAGATCCAAATGCAGACCGGCATCTCGATGCCACCCTCGGTGCTCTGGAAGTTCGTGTGGCTGCGGATGTTTGTAGAGGAGCGCAGTATTGGTAATATGGATATTGGTGCCGAGGAGTTGAATAACCAACGGTATCGCTCTTGTTTGCGAGACAAGTTCCGCGAAGGCAGGCTCTTGCACCAATCCGTCTCGCCTGTGTCCATAATGTCCACCATTGAGATTTAACGATGCCATCAGGCAATCCCCTGCTTCAAGCAGGCGATCTATCATCTCTTCGTCAAGTACCGAACGCATGATGAAGTATCCGTTCTCTTCAAACCCTTGACGTTGCGCCTCCGTCAACTGGACGAATTCCATTATGTATGCTCCTTCCTCTTTCAAGAAATCGGGGAATAGAAATATGCGAATATGGTATCATAAATTGAAACGGGTGTCTACTGTGAGGTATTCAGCATTCAACGGAATAGAAAAACACCCATGAAACCACAAAACGCATTGAAACCAAAAATCCAACTTAATAACTAAATTTATTTCAACTTTACAAATGTTGATATATATGCTATAATATACCCATAACGTATATGAAACGTTAGCATACAGCAGACTACCTCTGCAGAACCTAACACGACGCTTCACACATTTCTCATCGAAAATAAACTGCTATAGATGTTATACCCAACACTTCAGAACATCTAAAGGGATAAAAAATGAAAACGCTGAAAACTTCAAAAAAGGACAAACAATGGATCACACAACCCCGCGGCGAGACGCTCAGAAAAGTCTTCATAGGCAATATCTCTATCTTCCTTGACGATGCTTTTCATCAATCAACCCGGCACAGAAACAACGATTTAGGAGAAGAAAGGAGAAGAATTCTCGATTATCCGAAATTGACAGACACATCAGTCGCTATGCGGTCTGAGATGCAATCGTAAGGTTTTCGTAGGAGCGGAAATTTCTTCTCCCGATCCGAGAGGCTTTGATATATTTCATAAGCCGCATCAACGGACGAATCGTAGTAGATCCACTCCACTTTCTCGTTTTTCTGAAATTATGCACCCTTTCTGCTCCAAAACAGCGTCTTTAATTAGTATAGGTAGATGTCTACATATTTCTACATTTCACCATAAATAGTTTTAAATTCTGGACTTACGCAGCACCCTTTGCTGGCGAGGTTTGAAACCTCGCCAGCGGTGTGCGGGGCGTGGATAGTTATCAAAAAATTGCGTAAGTCCTAAAATTGCAGGGATAGTAAAAATGATTCAGGTTTCACATCTCACCAAAAAATATGGACAAAACACGGCAGTTGACGACATTAACTTTGAAGTCCAACAAGGTGAAATCGTCGGTTATCTCGGTCCTAACGGCGCGGGGAAAAGCACAACACTTAAAATGCTCGTCGGTTTGCTGCAACCGACATCCGGCGAAATCTCTGTGGCAGGCTACAACGCCGAAACCGAGCTGCTTGAACTAAAACGGCACATCGGATACGTGCCAGAAGAGGCACAACTCTATGAACACCTCACCTTGGTAGAACATCTTCAACTAATGGGCAGACTCTATCAGTTAGAGGAAGGTCTCATCGCCCAGAAGATAAAGGAACTCGCCAAACTGTTCGATATGGAACCACAGGCAAGCCAGAGAATAAGCGGTTTCTCACAAGGCATGCGTCAGAAGTGTCTCATTATGTCCGCACTCATGCACAATCCGGATGTGCTGTTTTTAGATGAACCCTTCACCAATCTGGATGTTGGAACGGTAACCCTCATGAAAACACTGCTACAACGCTTAGCCGAGTTGGGAAAAACAATTCTGTATTGCACGCACATTCTTGAAGTCGCTGAAACGCTCTGTCCACGAATTATGATTATCAACGCAGGGAAACTCATCGCCGATGCGCCGGTGGAGGAGCTACGACAGGAGACCAACCAGACAGCACTCAATGAGATTTTCGCGCAACTGACCGAAACAACAGGGATTGACGAAAAAACCGAGGAAGCCATTCGGATTGTGACGGGGGGCACCCCAGATGTTTGAGTCTTCTAACAGCAAGTTTTTGGCTGGCAAGCTGCGCCAAAAAATAGCCGTAATGTTCGGTGCCTCTCCAACGCAGTACAGGTACCTCTTAGAAACAGAAAAGATAGTGGAAAAGCGGGCTGTTGAACAAAAAGGCGACTCTCCCAACCTATCGCTTGTTGTGACCTGCCTTATCTGTTTTGCAATCAGTGCCTTATTTACGGCTATGCCCTTCCTTCTTCCGATGGACACATTCACCTACGCGCTTATCGGTATAACTGTGTCTATGATGATGATAGGACTCTGGACTATCCCCTACTTCGATATCCTTCTCAGTCCTATAAACTACCCCGTTATAGCACACACACCCGTGTCATCTCGTACCTACTTCCTTGTGAAACTAACGCAGGTTGCTACCTACACTATCTGGTTGTTAGTCAACCTAAACTTGATGCCTGCTATCAGTGGTATTTGGATTCGCGGAGAGGAATCTTCGTCGTTTCAATTCCTTTTCCCTCTCGTTTATTTACCGATCGTCTTTATGTCGGGTCTCTTCACAATCGGCGTAATGACGGTCTTCGCAGGGTATTTGACAAAACTATACACCAGACAGGCACTTCGCAGTATCGCGCAATACGCACAGTTTATATTTCCGGTTCTCTTCCCAGCGATATTGGTTACGCTTCCTCATTTACTACCAAGTCTTCCAAAGGATAAATTAACGTCTGCTCTGAAATGGTTCTACGCGCTTCCGAACGGCTGGTTCGCTGGGACAGTCTCACTCCTACTCGGACAAGTAGAACAACATTTTTTGATTTTAGCAGGATTGGCTATTGCTTCAACCCTCTTTTTAGTACTGGTTCCGCTTAGGAGCATCGCAAAGAGTTATTCAGAATATCTCTCTTACCTACTGGAATCAGGCAGCAGGCAAAAATCTAAACTGCGGGTGAAAACGTCGCTGTTTGCGAGAATGTTCCGAAACCAGACGATCCGTGCGGGACTCTGTCTCGGCTGGGCATACATGCGCCGCGATAAGCATATTTTGCGGCAGTTTTTCGCTTCGCTTGGAACCGTCATCATGTTGGTCGTTTTATTTGCTCGGGACAGTTCGTCTTATATGACATGGCCTCATGACACCAATGCCATTGGGCTTAGCCCTGCTTTCTCTGGTATATTCTACTTTGTCGGCACCAGTGCTATTACCGGTTTCATTTCACCTGTCAAATGTTCAGAACACTATAAAGCGTCGTGGATGCTAACACTTCCACCGGTTCCGGTCCCAAAAGATTTGTGGCGAGGCGTGCAGGCAACCACCCTTCTCTATATTGTCGCGCCGTGTACGCTCCTTATGTTTTGCATTGCGACCATTTTTTGGGGGATTTTAGGCATATTTCACATCTTGCCGGGGTTAACCATTTTACTCTACTATGTCATTCTTTACCCAAAACCGGAATCTGGCTTGCCTCTCGCCGAAGAGTTCGTCCACCAACAAGTGGCTAGTGAGGGTTGCCTCCCTATGATAGCCAGTATACATATCATTGGTTTTTTCGTGGGTATCCAACTGTTGACATTTTGGCTAAATATATGGGTGTATTACGGGTTTTATTGCGTCACGGTTGTGGGCGGTCTTGTCGGTTTTCTGTATTTTTGGACGAGGAAACGAGTGGAGGCAACCTTAGATGCTTAAAAAAATCGTCGAAATGCTCGGTGCCTCTCCAACCCAGTATAGGTATCTTTTAAACGCTGAGAAATTGGTGGAGAAGCGAGCAACGCAAGGCACACTAAAATTTGGCAACCTATCGCTCGGCATGACTTGCGGATTCTGTTTTATCATGAGTGCCCTCGTCGCCACGATACCATTTCTCCTTTCCACGGAGCTATCTACGTTCGCTTTCGCACTCTTAAACATAACCCTGTCTATGTTTATGGTAGGACTCTGGACGCTCCCCTACTTTGATATCCTTCTCAATCCTATAAACTATCCCATTGTTGCACACACGCCGGTTTCATCGCGCACCTATTTTCTGGTGAAACTAACACAGGTACTCACTTATGCTGCGATGTTATTAGTCAGTTTGAATCTGTTACCCGCCATCTGTGGTATCTGGATTCGTGTCGGCGCGACCTCTCAACTCCAATTTTTTTTCCCTTTCGTCTATCTGCCTGTTGCTTTTATATCAGGTTTTTTCGCAATCGGCGTGATGACAGCATTTGCGGGGTATTTGACAAAACTATACACCAAAAAGGGACTCCGAAATATCGCGCAGTACGCCCAATTTGTATTACCGGCTCTTTTCCCGTCATTAATTTACCTATTACCGAGCGACCCCACAATATATAAATCGGTTATGAAATGGTTATACGTCCTTCCGAACGCTTGGTTTGCTGGTGCCGTCTCGCTCGCGCTGGGCGGCCCAGAGCAAGCTGAGATGGTGAGAGATTTGATTCTAACTGGGCTTGCGGTCGTTTCTGTGCTTCTTTTGATCGTGATCCCGCTTCGGAGTATTGCAAAGGGTTATTCAAGGTATCTTACCCATCTGTTAGAATCTGGCAGTAGGCACAAAGCCAAACTCCGAGTGAAACCTTCGCTCCTCGCGCGATTCTGCCGATCACGCACTACTTACGCAGGGTTTTGTCTCTGCGCTGCCTATATGCGACGCGACAAGTATATCTTAAACGGACTTATCTCTGCGCTTGGCGGTTTGGTCATGCTTGTGGTCCTCTTTGCTCAGGACAGATTTTCTATGCAGTGGTTTGATTATTCCCCCACGACTGGAATGAGCCCGACATTCACCACCTGTTTTTCTCTTTTGGGTATATCCTTCGTCAGCGCTCTCCTAACACGGGTAAGACATTCAGAACACTATAAAGCATCTTGGATGCTATCGCTTGCACCGCTTGAAGTACCGAGTCAATTATGGCGAGGCGTACTGCTGACCAGTTTCCTCTACATTGTTACGCCATATACACTGCTACTATTTTGTGTCGCCAGCGTTCTTTGGGGAGCTATGGCACTATTTTATATCTTACCCGGACTAATTGTTCTACTCTATTACGCTGTGCTCTTTCCAAAACCGCACTCTGGTACACCGCTCTCCTTAGAAGTCGTCCAAAAATCCAGAGATTTTGATTGGCTCTCATTTGTTTTCGGTCTCCTTGCCTGCGGCATCTTAATAGGCATGCAATTTTTGGCGTTCTGGCTGAACATCTGGGTTTATATTGCGGTCTATTGCCTCATAGTTATAGGCGGGTTTTTCGGTTTCCTCTACCTCTTCAGGAAAAAATAATGGCAACGCAATCCTCAAAAATCGAATGGACAGAATCTACGTGGAATCCTGTGCGTGGTTGCACTCGTGTATCAGAAGGTTGTCAATTCTGTTATGCCGAACGGATAGCAGCACGATTTTCAGGCGAAGGCATGGCTTACGAAGGTTTGGCTGAAAATACCAAAGCAGGACCGCGGTGGACACAACAGGTACATCTTGTCGAAAAGTTGATTGACGAACCGCTGAAATGGAAAAAGCCGCGCCGAATCTTTGTCAACTCCATGAGCGATCTGTTCCATGAAAAGATCGAATTGGCTTATATTCAGAAAGTCTTTTCCGTGATGGAGAAGGCACATTGGCATCAATTCCAAGTCCTGACGAAACGGGCAGAGCGGTTGCTGGAATTCAGTCCGAAGTTGCCGTGGCCGCCAAACGTTTGGATGGGCGTTAGCGTTGAAGACGATCGCGTGACACATCGGATTGACGCGCTCCGTCAAACCGGCGCGCATATCAAATTTCTCTCACTTGAACCGCTACTCGGCGCGCTTCCAAATTTAGAATTGGATGGAATAGATTGGGTTATCGTAGGTGGTGAGTCCGGTCCGGGCGCACGCGGAATGGAGAAAGAATGGGTTATTGACATCCGCAATCAATGCGCGGATGCCAAAGTATATTTTTTCTTTAAGCAGTGGGGCGGTAGACGTAAATCAAAAACAGGGCGAGAATTAGACGGGCGGACTTACGATGAGATGCCGGTTTGAAATTTTCGCCACGCCCGGCATCTTGGGATTCCAACCTTATACCCTCGGCAAATCGTCAGCGAGCAGAGCTTCAGAAACAGATTTTTTCGTCGTTTCACGTTCTGGGCGTTCAACATGGAAATGACGGAACCAATCTTTAAAATCTTCAGCAGGGAAATTCCCGTCATAGCTTTCTTTGAACTGATCATGGAAGTCCTCCATATAGACGCGTAGATAGCCACTCGCCCGTTCAAGTGCTTTCCAATCAAAGATATTTGAAGGCATCTCAACAACGCCTCCCTCAAGCATATTACGCCGCATCTCTAAGTAGTAAGAATAACGAGTGCCCATCATGAGGTCAACAAGTCTGTCAAAGATTTTTGAAGGAATCTGCCACATGCGTCCCCCCAACAACTTGCGCCGAATGCCGATCTCTTTTTCTAAGTCTCGATTAAGCATAAACCCAACAATCATATCAAAGATTCTGTCCAACATTTTTATTTATCCTTTACCATAAAACTTTAAATTTAACGCCCACTCGGGCGCGATTCGCGCGAATTCGTATATCGTGGAAGCCAATTTTAGCATTAATGTGCAAACGCGTCAACAAAAAAAATTAACCAAGGATATTTAATTGCATTACAATCCAAATTCTGTTATAGTTTATACTATGCTTATATTTTATCTGGCAATTGCGGTGGTGACGGTTCCACTCGGCGCGGGTATTGCTTTCGTATCACGAGTGCAGCAGAGACATTTCGGAAACATTTTCGGGTTGACTGCCGGTGCAGTGCTCGGCATCGTCTTGGTAATGATGATGCACCTTTACACCGCGATAGGTTACGTCACAATCCTTGTGATGTGGGGAGGGTTTCTCTTAATCGCAGCCGTGGAATACCTCACAACACACCGGCGCGATGTAACCGAGAGGAACACCGACAGCAAGGACACCAACTGGAGCGTCAACTTAACAGTACTCGGCTTATCACTTCATTCATTGACAGATGGGCTTAATTTGGTAATCGCGGCAAGAGAGGAGACGCTTGGATGGGCACTCGCATCCGGCATATTGATCCATCGTCTGCCAGTCGGAACGCTTATTACCGTTGCGCTTCTTCGGAGCCAGACCTTTGTTAAAGCACTGATAAGACTGATTCCCTTGATACTTGGACCAGTTATCGGGGCGGTACTGGGAGAGCAATTGCTACGTGGAACTTTCGGAGAACTGACAGATTACTTGACAGCATTCGCTGTCGGCACGCTGCTACATGTTGTGATGGATGGGTTTCGCGGGAATTATATTGCCGAAAGTACAGGCTTGAGTCGCGTTGCGAAAGTGTTGTTTGTCATCGGTTTCGTCCTAACCTTTTGTGCTATCTATTTCTTTCAGGGATTTGAGGGTGAACATCTCCATTAAATGGCTATCGACGAGAATAGCAGTCAGCAGTCAGCAAAGAGAAGGTTACGATGAATCAAGCACCTCTTCACTGAGGGCTGACGGTTTCCGAAAGCCGAAAGCTATTCCCACTGACAGCCGACCACCGATAGCCACTCTGTTGATGGCTATCTTCTGCTTTGTGGTGTTTGTCGCACCGGCGAGGAGTAATCAAATCCCTATTGCGGTGTCAGGCGAACCGAGGGCAACACTCCAAATCGGCGCGAATGCCTCGGAACAGGAAGCGTTTGCAGCCACAGAAATCCAAACCTTTATCCAGAAATTCACAGGTGCCAAACTTGATATCCGTACCAATCGGCAAGAGACAGAAACACAGACGGTGATTGTACTGGGCACCCCAAAATCAAATCCGACGATCGCCACATTACAGGCAAATGTAGAACTTACGTTGGCAGAAGGACTTGGAGATGATGGTTATCGTATCAAGACGGTAGAGGTCGGCACCGAAATCGTCATAGTTGTGACAGCACACACCGAAAGAGGAGTTATCTATGGTGCATACGCTTTCATTGAGCAATGTATCACAGCATTGACAGGCTTGACACCCGTGCATCCAGACATTTCGGTTGCTAAGGCGCAAGCACTACTTGTCCCGTTCATAAACGAAACCTCAGCACCCTTTTATCCGGTGCGCGCTGTCTTGGAGATAGAGGACCCGGATTGGCTCGCACGCCACCGTATCAATATGAGCGGCGGGGAAGGCGTTTGGACCGGCACAGGCATCGAAGACGGATTTGGAACAGCGTTTAAATATGTAGACACACCCGCTTTTGAAGGATTGCAAGATGAACCGATAGGGCAGCGAAGAGAACGGATTGCTACACTCCAAAAACGGTTCAAGGCACTTAAACGACGCGGCATCGATGCTTATCTTTTTATGTACGTGACCGGCGAACCGACAGAAGCACTCATCCAACAGCGTCCTGATGTCTTAGGACCGGCGGTGCTTTACGGTGCGTCTCGGAATGAAGTCTCTTATCGCCCGTTTTGCTGGTCTAAACCAGCATTTCATACACTCGCAAAAGAACTAACGCAGGCGATTGTGCGGAACTACCCTGCACTCTCAGGTTTTCATCTCCGCTCTTGGGGACATGAAACGCGTGCATGTGATTGCCCCGACTGCGGCGACAGAACGGAACAGGGACAAGCAAAACTCTGGCAGGTCTATTTTACGATTATCAAAGCAGCGCGGGAGGTACGCCCGGATTTCAAATTTTATATTTCTGGATATGACAGCAGCTGGCTCAAAGATGCTGCAGGCGTTTACGCTCGGCAGTTGCCGAAACGGACTATTTTTTCGCGAAAGTGGGGAGCAGACGGCGAACCGGTTGCCGATGCCGGGGTGCCTATTCCACAGATCAGAGCACTTGGAGAAATCGGGCATAACTTTATCGTACTCTCACACGAAGTAGAGGAGGTCATGCCCCTCTGGATGCTGGAGAGCGATCTGTTCGTGCAAGGTGTTCGGCAACTCGCCAACAATCCAGAGGTAATCGGTCTCGGCGGATTCACCGTCCAAGGTGCGACACAAGGTTTAGGGTATCTTGATCGGCTTGTGAGTGCCCGCCTCAACTGGGATATTAAACTCGATCACATTCAACTGCTCCGAAACGAATTGATAGCCCGATACGGTGCTGAAGCCGCACCACACATTCTAAACGCCTTACGGGTAAACGGATGGAATATGGCGAGTTATTTCTCAGATTACGCCGGTTCCTTAACCGTAGGCGGCACTTATGGCAGCGGCTCCGCAGGACTCGCAACGCGACTCTGGACGCTGATTGGACCGAGAGCCGTTGAGGATACGTTAGCCATTCCCGAATTGGAAATAGCGAAACTCTCGGTAAACCGTTTCACCGCACTTTTGGCACCACAACAGCAAGCTGCAAACCAGATACGGGCAGCAAGCGAGATCGCAAAACCCTTCGATCAAGAGGCAACTGAGGATTTACGGGATGCTGTTCACGTGATGGAATTGTGGGTCCCATTTTTTGAAAGTCGAGCTAAATTAGTTGAAGCGATAACACTCGGCTACGAGCCTGGGACCACTGAGGCAATCCGTGCGAAATTCACGAGTGCGATAGAGTTTTCAAAATCTATACAACCCCATATAAAAGGGATTGAGGAGTTTATTCCACTCTTTGGATACTCACATCAGACGATTGAAGCCGAGTTGTTAAGCACCTTAAACGCAGAAGTCGCTTGGCTAACGAGCTTCGATTATCAGGTGCTTCAGATGCACGATGGAGACTTTTCACCAGAGGAGACCCCTTTCCGAATTTGGGACGTTCATAACTATCCGAATCCTTTGAAGCGAGAAACAACATTTACCTATCAGTTGTCGTTAGAGGCGGATGAAGTCTCTATCACAATTTACACGAAATCCGGACGGACGGTAAACGTCTTGAAAGAGGCTTCGGGAAAAGAAGGCTATAACGAGTTTATGTGGGAGGCGCGAGATGCTGACGGTATACTGCTTGCCAACGATGTCTATTTTTACAAGATACGCGCTGTCGCCGGAGACCAAACAGCACAGATATTCGGACGTTTAGCAGTGTTAAGGTGAAACGAAAAGGAGGGTAAAGATGCTTCGTATATGTATATGTCTAACGCTTTTGCTTTCAGTGATAGGTTGTCAATCGCGAACTTTGCAGGAACATCTTTTAGAACCACCACCGCCCCTCATCAATTTCGCACTGAGTCGAAACGGAGCAACTGCGGAAGCATCACAGTCTGTGCCAAACCATCGCCCAGCGGAAATAATTGACGGCGACACCAATTCTGAGACATGGGACGAAGGCAGTGGATGGGGCAGCAGTTTAGAACATTTACGCACCTCGGATCTGAACAAACGTCCTTATGTTTCCGTGACACTCGCCAAACCGGTTGACATCCGCAAAATTGTTATGTGGACGATCGATTCTGAAAAATACCCGGCACCACAATTCGGATTGAAAGACTATCGGATCGAGTATTGGCACGGCACCGGTTGGGGGCTTATTCCATCTGAGAATACGAAAGATAAGCAGTACACAGCACGAGATAACATCAAAGGTAAACGGGTTCACGAAATCCGTCAACGCCTTATTGCGAGCAAAGTTCGGCTCGTCCCTGTTTCCTCAAATGATACGGTGCGTAACTACCAACACATGGCGGGTAAGCGACCCGTGTACGAGGTGGAAGGCATTGCGCGGGTTATGGAATTAGAAGTGTGGGGCTATGCTGCACCGGAGGTACACACACTCAAGCAGATTGCACAAGGTATACCACCAGAATCAGTAGGGCATCCTGTATCAGCAGAGACAAAAAATAACCAAGAAAAACCGACAATCAAGGAAACGATTCAAGGCGTTCTAAATCAATATGAACTCGGATACGACATGGCGGATCTGGCGAAGGTTATGTCCTGTTTTTCAGAGACATATTTATCCAACGGACGTACCTATCAAGATGTTAAGACGAAGGCAGCGCAATTTTTTGAGGCACATCATCAGATTGACATGACACTGACTGACATCAACATCCATCCGAACATAGTTGACGACACGGCGATTGTGACGGGCGGGTATACACTGCAATACGCCCCGAAAGCGAACGGGCAGGTTGAACAAACATCTGGCAAATTGACGCTCGTTTTCGCCAATGAAGCAGAAACGTGGCGGATCATTCGAGCGGAATAATTAGAGGTTCTAAACAACTACCATAAAGGATCCGAAAATGGAACGAGGGCTGTCTAACCTTTGGGCGAAATCTTATATCAACGATGGATATTTAATGCTTCCAGACCTCATTACATCGGAAGAATGTGATACCCTGAAAGTAGAAATGCTGAAAATCTTTCGTGGGGATTATCCGTGTGAGGCGATTCCACCGATGTCAGAAACAGCAAGCGAAACAGAAGTATTAGATAGAATTATGTGTGTCGGCGAACCGCACGTCTTTAGTCCCTTGGTTCGGCGTTACGTTGAACATCCGAAAATCTGTGAAGTTCTCCGAACGATTGTCGGAGCACATATTCCATTCTGGGATGGCGGTGTGAAATGCATGCAGACGATGATGTTGGGTAAAGTCCCCGGACATACCGGCAATCCGTGGCATCAAGACGAACACCCGATTCCGACACGGGACAGGTCGCTGCTCGGTGCTTGGATCACGTTAGATGACGCGACGATTGAGAACGGCTGTCTCTGGGTTCTACCGAATAGCCATCGTACCGGTGTAATCTACGACCGCTTTCCACACAACAAACGTCATGAGTTCGACAGCTGCCACGAAGCCGTTGGTTTCGATGATACCGACGAGATTCCGATTGAGATGTCAGCGGGCAGCGTCCTCTTTTTCAACGGCTATCTCTTACACCGCTCCAAAAAGAACCGAAGCGATACATTTCGGCGTATCCTTGTGAGTCACTACTGCTCAACAGCATCGTGGTTGGGTTGGAAAGGACAGCGAAATTATCGTGGTATTATCACCGTCGCAGGTGAAGACCCATACATCGACGAAGGGCATGTTACACCAAACGTCTGGGCACGATGGGAGTAGTACGAACGACTCGTAGCGGAAACGCACCTAACCGAACCGAAAGGAAAATTAAGAATATGAAACTGACAGAACATCAGGTAAATTTTTTTAATACGTTTGGCTATCTCGCAATACCGGGTATGTTTTCGCCGAGCGAGATAGAATGGATCATCGAAGAATTTGAAATATCAATTCAGGAATTTGGCGGTGGTAAAGACCATGATGGTACAAGCCGCACAATGTTCGGGGGCCCGATTGAGCATCGCCCTCGACTCTGTACCCTGCTTGATGATGAACGCGTTAAAGGACTCATCGGGGGCGTACTCGGTGAAAATTTCAACTACGCCGGGGGCGACGGGAACTATTATACTGGTGATACGGGTTGGCATCCCGACGGCGGTTGGGGACGACTCTTCGCCTGTAAGGTGGCGTTTTACCTTGATCCTCTGGCGAAAGATACGGGATGCCTACGCATCATTCCGGGCAGCCAAAATCCCGCGCACTTCGTCAGAGCTGGAAAGATTGATCCGAATCAATCAGAGGCACTTTACGGCATCCCGCCGCGCGACTTCCCAACCAGCGTTGCATTGGAAAGCACACCGGGTGATGTCGTAATTTTCAATCACGATACCTATCACGCGGCATTTGGCGGTGGCACCCGGCGGCGGATGTTTACAATGAATTGCACACAGCATTGCACAACCGAACCGGATTTAGAGACACTACATCAGTACCTGAGCGTCCATTCCGCAGGCGGATATAAGATTGAGACAGGCGCAGGGATGTATTTCCCGACGATGGTTGATACTGCCGATGCGAAACGGCAAATCCACCTTCAGCAATGCGGTGACATTCACGATGAAATGTTCCCACAATACGCTCGGCGTTCTTAGGATACAGCATTTCGGTTGCAATCCCCGCTGTTTTGTGGTATCCTATAGTTAGTATAGGTTCATACTGCGAGTAGGCACTCTTCGAGCTTGCGAATTCATATTTTAAATGGAAATCATATTTATGGTTCCACCTTCATTTACCAAGCACTTAGGGCATATCAGCAAAAACATTATCTCGGCGGCATTCATCTATGGGATGAGCACGCTTTGTGCTGTCGCTATGCCACCAAAGGCACGCACCCACTTGCCTTCAAGCTCCATCGCCATGAGCGACGATGCCTTAGCTACCTTCTTTAACCCGTCCGGACTCGGTGCAGGGCGCGGCTTAAACCTATACTACCTCCGAACATATCAGAGTGATTGGGCAGGCGATGATGCTTTCTTCCTCGCTGTTCCCGGTGCGGGCTTTGGCATGGAATTCGTTACTGCCGATGCAGATACCGACTTCACACGCTATACACTTTCCGGGGGATACCATTTGGGAAGTTCACTCTACTGGGGCACGAGTTACAGTTGGATGAATTCTGACAATAAAGACTACGACAGATTTCGCTCACTTGCTATGGGCTTGATGTACCGGAGGCAATACATCTCAATTGGGGCAACGGCGCGCGATCTCAACCGCCCCAAATTGCTTGGTGAAAGACTCGGCAGAAACTACGCTGTGGGGTTAGCACTTCGTCCGGGAACATGGCGAACAACGCTCTCCATTGACCTACAGAAAACGCAAGGCATTGAGGGCATAGAACTCCACTATGGGTTAGAGGTCCGTCCTATTCGCGAAGTTATACTCCGTGGGAGCATAAACAGTGATCGGAGTTTCGATGTCCGCTTCGGTATTAACATTGGGAACTGGGGATTCGGCACAGGCAACACCTTCGACAGAAATCGAGAAGCGCAGTTCGGTGTCGGCTACTTTCATTTTTCCAACGCGCGCAAAACCAAGCCAGTGCCACGCCGTCGCATATTCCTTGACTTGTCGATGTCTTACCTCAAACAGGTCCTTCCGATCGCGAAATGGGACGAAGATGTCGCTGGCATTCTCATCCGTATCAACGGGAGTAATTACGGTATGGCGCAACTCCAAGAGATGTCAGATGCCATTTTGGACTTCAGAGAATCGGGACGCGTCGTTCTCTGCTATCTCTCCAACTGTTCCACCGGTGACTACATCGTCGCAGCTACATGCGATGGTATCCTAATCCACCCGTCTGCTGAAGTCCGGTTAATCGGCTTACGCACAGAACGTTCCTTCTACAAAGGCGGATTAGACATGCTCGGTATTCGGGCGGATCTTGAACATATAGGCAAGTATAAATCCGCATCAGAGTCATTCACACGGAAGGAGATGTCCGAAGCACACCGCGAGATCCAGAATATTATTCTCGACGACCTTTACGAACAACTCGTAAATGCGATCGCAGAAGGAAGGGGATGGACGCACGAAAACGTCAAGAAACGCATCAACAATGGACCTTACACAGCACGTCAAGCCTTCACCGCCGAACTTGTTGACAGGATGGTCTATGAAGATGAGTTGTTAGAGGTTGTAGCCGAACTCACCGATCCCAGAACCGATTTGGTGTCGCTCAACGAATACGCAAGAAACGAACTCTATACGCAAGATTGGAAAGTCCCACAACCGAAGGTCGCTATTATTGAAGCGAAAGGATTGATGCTAACAGGCGATAGTTTTGTGGATCCGCTCCTTGGGACAGAAGTGATGGGATCAGATACAATCTCAGATGCCGTCAGGGAGGTAAAGGACGACGACTCTATAAAGGCAGTTGTTCTACGGATTGACAGCGGTGGCGGGCTTGTTGTCGCTGCTGACATTATATGGCGTGAATTAGTGCGCCTTAAAGAAGTTAAACCCCTTGTGGTGTCAATGGGTGACGTGGCGGCATCAGGTGGTTACTATATCGCAGCCCCCGCAGACGCAATCGTTGCTGAACCGGGAACGATTACGGGCTCTATCGGCGTTGTTGGTGGTAAATATAGTTTCAAAGGATTCTATGAAAAACTCGGCATCCATAAAGAGATCCTCAAACGGGGTGAACATGCTGATTTTTATTCAGATTACGGAGACTATCCGCCTGCAGAACAAGCAATCGTCTGGAAACAGATTAAAGAGATTTACGACGATTTCGTCGAAAAAGTGGCACTCGGGCGAACCGACTTGACAGTGGAAGATGTAGATAGACTTGGACAGGGACGCATCTGGTCAGGGAGACAGGCAAAAGAAAATGGACTTGTAGATGAGTTAGGTGGTTTAAGCCTCGCGCTCGCCATCGCACGAGAACGCGCAGGATTGGAAAAAAAATCGATTGAGATCGTCGAGTTTCCTAAAAAGACATGGTTGTCACAACTCTTCAACAACCTCAGGATTCCACTTATCCGCCCGCTACTTCGTGGTGGGTCTGCAGACAAGGGCAGGGAAAACGAGCGTATGGGAACGGAATCTCGCTTACAGTTCATTGCCCGGTATAGTGGCTTGAGTACGACTGCAAGACTCCTAAACACAATCAGAAAGCATAGGTTCTTTCTTCTCATGCCTTATCATATAAGTGTAGGGAATTAGCAACACAGTAAAGTTGAGAAAATTGATGCCCCGGAGTTGAGTTAAAATGCTATTCGCCAAGAACTACGCAACACAGCGTCGTAAAATGGTGCAAAACCAAATCAAAGCGCGTGGCATCGACAATCCTGATGTGCTTACTGTTATGCGGAAGGTAGAGCGACACCTATTCGTAAAACCGGAACACCTCAATGTGGCGTACCAGGATGGCGCTCTACCGATTGATTGTGATCAAACAATCTCGCAACCGTATATCGTCGCATTGATGACAGACTTACTGGAACTCACCCCGACTTCAAAAGTCCTTGAGATTGGAACAGGCTGCGGTTATCAAACGGCGATATTAGCAGAACTTGCGAGGGAGGTCTATTCTATTGAGATTATATCGGGGCTTGCCAAAAGCGCGAAAGCACGGTTGGAGGCACTCAATTATCAAAACATTCATTTCAAGAAAGGGAACGGATACTACGGTTGGCAAGAACACGCACCTTATGATGCCATGCTCGTCGCTGCCGCACCCGCGGACGTACCCGAACGGCTCATTCAGCAACTGGAACCGGGGGGCAGGATGGTAATTCCTGTCGGTAGCTCCGAACAAAACCTCCTGTTAATTCGGAAAGGACTTCAAATTGATGAGAATTCAGCACCATCGTTCAAAACCACTGAGATTATCCCAGTTCGTTTTGTGCCTATGACAGGTGAACTGAATTAAATTCCCTACAAAGAACCCTAAAAAATATATATTATTACAAAGGAAGAATAGGTTTGAAACGCATATCCCATCTAATTCTACTCGTCGCGATGCTTTCACCGGCTGCTGCTTTCGCTACGTTTAACGATATTGGGGTCGGAGCGAGACCGCTCGGTTTAGGGGGTGCATTCGTTGCGCTCGCTGACGATAGCAATGCAGCGAATTACAACGCCGCAGGGTTAGGTTATATCAGTGAGATCCACCTCGGTGTTACACACGCGCAACGCTTTAATGGACTTATCACCTACAATAATATCAGCGGAGTTATCCCCTTCGGGAGAGCTGGTTCGATCGGAGCAAGCCTTGGTGTTTTGGGAGAAGATTCCGAAATCTATCGTGAACAGACGGTGCGCGTCTCCTACGGAAATGCCCTTTTCAAGCAATTGGCGATCGGTGCAAATCTGAAACTTTTCGGAACCTCTTTTGACGAGACGAACGAATTCGTCGTCGAGAACCCGTATTTCGTCCAAACCTCCAGCTCAGCAGTTTCGTTTGATATAGGCGTTATTGCGAAGCCGTTCCAAAGTCTGAGTCTCGGTGCATCGGTGGAGAACTTACTTCCTGCAGATATGAGCATCTCTGATGCCAATACCGATTCGGTGCCACTGAACATCCGGGCAGGTTTAGCATACAGACTCGAATCTATTGCTGCGATGAGTGCGCAGGGTGCAGCAGTCAGTACCTTGCTGAAAGGCAGTCTGGTGGCTCTTGAGGTTGCATCACGCAATAGTGAAATCTATATCCGCACAGGAGCAGAAGTCTGGCTGAATAAAGCCATTGCTGTTCGAGGTGGTTATGGGATAAAAAATGGGAGCAACTCTGCTACAACCCTCAACTTTGGTGGAAGTGCCAAAGTTCCGATTGAAGGCACCGCCCTTCAAATTGACTATGGACTTCAACTACTGAGTGGAAACTTTCAAGACAATACAACACAGCGCTTCTCCCTCAATCTGCTATTTTAAGGAAAGGTCCCGCCGAATGAAAAACACAGTCATTGCTTTGATAATTATCGGTAGCCTGCTCATTGCCAACAACAACTACGGTGCGGTTACCTCTGTTGGAGAGATCAACGTCGTCGGGCAAACGAGAGGCGTTGTTCCTGCCAGCTCAACGGTGCCACTGATCGTGACACTTTCAATCGACCGATCGTTGGCAGAGCCAGGAGAAGAAATTAAAACGATTGAGATCGCAATGCCGTCGGGGTTCCTGACCCAACCCTCCCTTTTCAAACGTATTTTGCGGGATCGAAAAGAAATCCCAGCAAGACCCGTCGTCTCTGGAGGAAGGGTCCTACGCGTCGAATTGGCAGATGCCATCGTCGACTTCCAGAATTCACTCTATGAAATCACCTTTGAGTGCCGAACACCGAACACGGTTATCTTAGAAGCTGTGTTCAGAGCACGCTTACGTAATCTTGACGATGCGCCTATTGGGGAATTTATCCGAGAAGGGCAGGCGGATAGTAAACTCAACAACGACGATTTCGACTTGGAAGTAATTCAGAATGTCCCTCCTGATCCAGTTATAGGTTTTACGGCTGAAGCCGATGTAACCGGAGAGAACGATGTGACCCTCCGTTGGCAAAAATCTGGAGATCCAGATGTCAACGGCTATCTCATCTACAAAAATAATGAAAACAGTGTTACTGAGGACGATACTATTAACGTCGTAAACCGTTCCTCAACCACATTTCGTGATGTAAACGTTCCGCCGGGAAGCTACACTTATCAGATTGCCGCTTACAAAGTGCCTCGCTTGCACTCGGAACGCTCACCCAAACAAACAGTGGTGGTATCACCAGATACCGCTGCACCGGAACCACCGACAATGCTCAGCATCACCCCTTCAAGTGATGGTATCGAAATTTTGTGGAAGCCGAGCGTCAGTCGTGATGTAACAACGTACCGAATTACTGAGGGTCTTACTATACTGACAGAAATCAATGAGTCAAAAACAGAATATAAATTTATAGACGACCGCCCACGCCCTACAGGCAGTTTTACTTATGCTGTCATCGCTATTGACGAGGCAGATAACGAATCCATTCCGTTAGAAAAAAGGCTTCGTATTCTTGATGAGCCCTATCCAAACCCGTTTACACCGCTCTCCCCAGACGAAGATTTCAATCAAGTTGTCTTTCCTGCCCGCGCGCTTGAAGAGGCTTCGGGTGAATTCACAGTCCTCATCTTTGACATTGACGGAATGCTTGTCAGGAGCTTAACCGCATCGCCGGGTGAAACAGAATTGATTTGGGATGGACGCAACGAAGCCGGGGAAATTGTGGAAAGCGGTGTTTATGTCTATCAACTCCAAGTCGGGGAAAGTTTTAAAACGGGCACCTTAATCGCCGCGAAGTAGTAGATCAACTGTACAGCGGCAGGGAACAATTAAATTTTTCATAGGCGTGAAAATTGCTGTTTTCAAGGCGGTTACATCTTGGACGACAAAAAATTATTGACTTAATTTTCAATTCAAGGTTATATTATAATTTAACAGCAAACCTTTGGTTTACCAAGCTGCATCAAACTTTATAATAGCAAACTTTTGAAAGAACATTTTGATGAAAAAAGGAGATATAACAACAATGAAGAGACTTGCGTCACGCCCACGGTTGGGGGTAATGCTACTTGCAATCGTCGGCATCTTGGCAATCGTTTTACCGGTGGCAGGAAATTGGAGTATTTTACAGGAACGCGATCCAGAGGTTAGGGACTACATGTCCATTGCTTTCACAAGCAAGAATGTAGGCTGGGTAGTTGGTGCTGCATCGTTTGAGGATTTTGAAAATCCTGGCTTTATCGGTTATACCATGGATGGCGGGAAGACATGGCAAAAATCGGAAATCAAAATCGCTGATGATTTAGCCGAAGTCTACTTCTTAGATGCTGAACACGGGTGGGCAGTTGGTGCAAACGGCACAATCGCCACCACCGCTAACGGTAGAGACTGGGAGTTACAAACAAGCAAAGTCGGTAACGGACTCAAGGGCATCTACTTTGTGAATAAAGAGGTCGGGTATGCCGTTGGAGAGAGTGACACCATTCTTTCTACAAAAAATGGTGGAGATTCATGGAAAGTCCTTCAAGGCGGTCAACTCGGTGCCGTTGGTGATGATGACGCGAATATGTACAGCGCAATTCAATTTATTGACGAAGAAACCGGATGGATTGCCGGGGTCCGCGTTAGCCCCACGACACAAAGCCAATTTGCCTTGATTCAGAAAACAACGGATGGCGGACAGAACTGGGTCACACAAGCAACGGGTAAAGAGGACATTCTTGAAGACATCTTTTTTCTTGATGCATCAATGGGATGGGCAGTCGGTGAAAACGGCGTAATTCTTCACACCAATGATGGCGGCGAAACATGGAAAGAGCAAGCCAGTGGCACACAAGAAACACTACGCAGCGTCGGATTCGCAGATGAGAAGAACGGATGGGCAGTCGGCGGTGACTTTGGTGTTGGTGCCATTCTACACACCAGCGATGGCGGTAAAACTTGGGAACTCAAAGATTCCAAGGAAAAAATAGTCAAAGTTTTTGTGCTTGATGGACAAAATGTGTGGGTAGCCAGTTCCACTGGTGCTATCATGCAGGCACAATAGAACGAAGAGACGAGGACAAGGGAGTAGTAATTTCCAATACCACTACTCCCTGGGTTTATATTTTCATTAATACTGAGTTGTAGGTTAAAGCAGGACCCCACGCCGCAACCATGCAACATTTTATGAAATGATTTGTTGAAGCGGAGGTATAATTTTGGAAATATCCACATTCGCGACGCGGATGAGCCGATTGGGAACAGAATCCGCATTTGAGGTGCTCGCCAAAGCAAAACAGTTGGAAGCACAAGGCAAAGACATCATCCATCTGGAAATAGGACAGCCGGATTTCCCAACACCGATGAACATCATTGAGGCAGCGTATAAAGCAATGAAGGACGGACACACTGGCTACTGTCCATCCGCAGGCGTGCCGGAATTCCGCGAGGTCGTCGCGCAACACATAACAGAAACACGCGGTGTTACCATCCATCCAGATGAAGTCACGGTGACTCCCGGAGCGAAACCGATTATCTTTTTCACGATCTTGGCACTCATTGATGATGGCGACGAAGTCGTTTATCCTGAACCCGGTTTCCCTGTCTATGAATCCGTTATCGACTTCATCGGCGGAAAAGCAGTACCGCTGCACCTTCGCGAGGAAGTGGATTTCCGGTTCCGTCTTGAAGATCTTGAGGCGGCAATCTCTGACCGAACGAAACTCCTAATTCTGAACTCACCGCAGAACCCCACAGGCGGCACGCTAACTATTGAAGACCTTGAAGCAATAGCAGAACTCGCACAGAAACACAATTTCTATGTGCTGACAGACGAAGTCTATTCACGTATTCTCTATGAAGGTCAACACCACAGCGTCCTCAGCCTGCCTGGTATGAAGGAACGAACAATTCTGATTGAAGGGCATTCCAAAACCTACGCAATGACCGGATGGCGGTTGGGCTACGGTATCGCTCCGCAAGCAATCGCGGATAAGATTACGCAGTTAACTATTAACTCCAATTCCTGTACCGCCACTTTTACACAACTCGCTGGAATAGAAGCATTGACAGGACAGCAAGCCTCTGTTACAGAAATGGTTTCGGAATTCCAGAAACGACGTGATGCAATTGTGGATGGACTGAACGCCATTGAGGGCATCAGTTGTATTAAACCGCTCGGTGCTTTCTATGTGTTCCCGAACGTTACACAACTGCCCCTTTCGTGTGAAGCCCTCGCCGACTATCTGATGGAAGAGGCTGATGTCGCCCTACTGCCTGGTACCTCTTTCGGCAAATACGGCGATGGTTATCTTCGTCTCTCATACGCCAATTCATTAGAAAACATCCAAGAGGCACTAAGTAGAATGGAAACTGCAATCTCAAAATTGTAGTCCCTTTAATAGCACGTCTTTCGACTATAAACAGCACCCCAAAAAGTAACGAGTAGACATAAACCTCCAAGTCGCAACCGATTCTATAGGAATCTTTTGTATGCTTCCTACCTTTAACCAAAAAGCTACCGCACGGATCCCCGCAAGTACAACGAATCTAGGACCTGGGTTCGACGTGTTAGGACTTGCCCTTCAACTCTATAGCACAGTTACGCTCGAACGCTCAGAAACCAATACTGAAGTTGTTGTGAGTGGCGTAGATGCGGATAAAATACCAAGTACGCCGGAGCATATAGCGTTCCAAGCGGTAGAACTTGTTTTTAATCGAAGTGGGACGGAACGTCCAAAAGGCTTCAAATTGCAGATAGAAAATGGAATACCCGCCATCCGCGGACTCGGTGGTAGTGGAACAGCGGTCCTCGGCGGATTACTAACTGCAAACGCGCTCTGTGATACCCCATTCTCTGACACAGAACTCCTCAATTTTGCGACCGAACTCGAAGGGCACCCAGACAACGTCGCTGCCTCATTGTACGGTGGACTCGTCGTCTCAGCGCAAGAGGACGCTCAAGTACATACCGTTCGGTTAGAATGTCCACCCATCCTTTCGATTGTGCTTGCAATTCCCGATTTCCCACTGTCAACAGAACAGGCGCGCGGTGTGCTACCAACATCAGTAGGTTTCGCTGATGCAATCTACAACACAAGCCGAAGTACGCTGCTCATTGCCAGCATCGCCACGAAGCAATTTGAGATGTTACGCGTCGCGATGAAAGACAGGCTGCATCAACCTTACCGGACTTCGTTGATTCCAGGATTTGATGATGTCGCAGAAGCTGCGACTGCTGCCGGTGCGCTTAGCGTCGCATTGAGCGGCGCGGGCCCGACCGTTGCAGCCTATTGTTTAGAACATACAGAACAGATCGCTGAAAAAATGAAGACTGCCTTCAAAAAGCATCAAATTGCATCCGACATTAAAATTTTAAAGCCGGATGCTTGCGGCGCGAGTGTACACGTTGAGGGCAATTGAGTAGCCCGTTACACCAATTATTTTACATAAAAGATGTCAAATTTTCATGCAGAAAACCTCGCATCAATACTGAATAAATTCGACTGCAACATGGATCAGGGGTTGAGTGCCGAAGCCATTGAGAAAGCGAGAGCACAGTATGGCAAGAATGAATTCGGTACGGAGGAAAGTGCTTTTTCCCTTAAGGCGTTGCTGAAACCGCTGCTCACGTGGCGTATTCTCGTTTTGGCACTTACGACAGCCATCCTCATCTTCTCATTCATTACAGATGTAAGTCAGGTTTCGCTTTATACAATAGGTATTGTCGGCGCAGTTTTGATCATCCACATCGCATGGACATGTATAAAAGAATATCGAATCCGCAGCCGAGCCATTTATGCTAACAAACTCACAGCCCATAACATCAAAGTTATTCGACAAGGGAAATTTGACACATGTACGCCAGAGGACATAGTCCCCGGTGATTTACTCTCCTTCAGTGCGGGGGACTACATACCCGCCGATGCCAGAATCATTGAATCCGAAGGGCTGATGATTGACGAATCCGCGCTCTTTGGTACCGAAGGACCTGTGCAAAAAGTAGGTATAGATATTTCAGACAGTAATGTGCCTCCGCAAAAGCAAAAAAACATGGCGTTCGGCGGAACTTATGTCACAGCGGGCCATGGTTTTGCAATTGTTGTGCAGACCGGAAAACAACTGGAAATATGGAAGCAGCGTCGAGATACACCGTCAACGCCTATCGCGAACACCCGCGCCGAAAACGAGACGAGAGACTTGCACACCGTTATAAAGATCGTAGGTATAACTGCGGCATGCGTAACCGTTGTGATTACCTGGTGGTTTGAATATCAGAATCAGGCTACCGATTGGCAATCTCTATTCTATCTCGGTATGTTATTCATTATCGCATCTACTCCACAAAATCCGAGTGGACTCCTTCAATTTTTCTTTTCTAAGCACTCGCAAAAATTGCTGAAAAAAGGGATTGTAATACGAAATTCACGCAGCCTCGAAAAATTGAGTCGCATCACCACACTTCTCGCAAATGAAGATGGACTCTCTACCACACGCGATCTGACAATTTCAAGCCTTTTCGTTGATGAACAATTGGTCGACGGTAAAACATGGCAGACGTGGTTGGATTCTCTGAAAGACCTCACCCCCGCAAAACGGCAAGAAGCGGTTGCAGCAATGTCGCCGAGCGGGAAAATTCCACAAGGTGCCCCACACTTAGTGTTTACAGCTGGACTTGGTGTCTCTGATGGGCAAGACGCGAATGATGCGCTATCTGCTAATGGACAGATTGCCTCAACAACCTCATCCGACGATGTAGTGCTACCTCCTCAGGCTCCCATCCAAGAGAACATGAGAAAACTCGGGTACCAACTCGACAGTGTAAGTGCCAAGCTACCTTTGGTGAACACATATCCCTCCACACATAACTATAGGTATCAAATGCAAGTGTTCGAGTCAGCACCAGAAAACTATCTCAACATCATTTTTGGAGATGCTCGAACTGTGCTTGACACTTGTGGTTATGTGCTTATTAATGGCGAAACCGCACCGCTATTAGACGACAGATACGAAACGTATCATGACATCATAGACTATCTACTAAGCACTAAATCCCAAGTCTATGGTGTAGCCTTTCACTCCTCTGATGTCATTCTGAAACCACAGGAGATGGAAGACAATCCAATTTTCTTAGGGTTCATCAGTTTTTCCGTCAGCAATGACGAACACACAAAGGCAATCCTGAAATCCAGTCTTGATACCGGACTTAAAATTATTCTCGTTACTGAGAACAAAGAGCAAGAAACAGTCGACCTTGCGAAAGACCTTGGATTAATCCACAACCGAAAAGCAGTGGTATCAAGGGAAGAACTTGAGAAAGTACCACGTGAACAATTCGACAACGAAACGGCAAAATGGCTCGCCTATTCGGAGCCAACTTGGGAACAGCGTCGAAATATCGTTCTCAGTTTAAAACGCCAAGGGCACGCTGTCGGGTTTTTGGGTCAAAACAGCGAAGACCTTCGGGCAATGACTGTTGCTGACATAACCCTTGCAAACAGAACCGATGCGTTGCACGTCGTTCAAGCCGCTGCTGATGGGTTGATTAATAAGTTTGAAGCCGTGAGAGACGCACTGCTTTACGCGCGCGAGGCATATCATAACGCCGCTGGCTTTTTACGATGGAACTTCTCCTGTACGCTCTCTTTGCTCCTCACGCTCACCTTCGGCACCGTGCTACACTACCTCTATAAAATGCCTATGCCGTTGACGTTAACACAGGTAATTTGGATCCAACTTCTCTCGACTTTACTACCATCGTTCGCTATAGGTACGGAAAAGATATTCGCTGACGAAAAACACCACCGTCCGACGCTATTTTCAGGGTCACGCTTCCTTTCAAAGACAACCAGTATAGACATCATTTGCCGAGCAGTGACTATTAGTTTAATGACAATCATTCCGTTCTTATTTATACTGTGGCGTTCACCCGCTCTGTCCGATACACTTGGTGTTTCAACACTCATGCAAGATGTACTTTCCACTGGAAATACTGAGAATCCAAATACGTCAGTGATAGCGATTGCACGAACGGCGGCGTGTACGACGCTCATCTTCACGCAGTTAACGACATGCTGGCAAGCCTTGCGGTATCCATGGGAATCGCTCGCCCAAAGAATTTTAGCGAACCCTGGACTCATCATTATCTCCTTCCTCGTCATAGTGTTTCACTTGGCGGCAATTTATGTTGAACCTGTCGCGCAATTCTTAGGAATGGGGCACCTCAAATGGGAGTGGCAATGGACGCTTCTGTTTAGTCTTGCTGTACTCCTGTTACCCCTGAACCTGGCAATAAATTCGCGACCAGACAACGACTAACACTACACCCAAAATCCGTAAGTAGGAATACCAGCGATAATCCCTAAGATCGTCCAGAGGCTCCCCACTGTAAACTCTCCCAAGATTAATCCCAGAAAGAAGGGAGCGATCTTGCGATGCCGCACAACACCACCATATTGCAAAATTAACCACTTGATTAACCAACTCATGAAAAGACAACTCCACGTCACATGCATGCCCCAACTCGTAGAGATTGCAAACCCAGCGGGATGAAAGGGCCACCACACAAACCGCATCCGAAAAAACATCAGCACTGCTGTTATCAAAAAGCCGATGCCCATAAATCCGCTTTCCGGTATGAGTGTCGCTTCTGGTGCTTGTAACCACCGCGCAAGACGACGATACGGTTCTATCCCAAAAGCACTTAAAGAGGGCCAATAGGCACGGACCTCCATCCCCAGACGATACCCGCGATCAATCAATGCCCAAAACCCTGCTAACGATCCCAAAACGGTTGCGAGCGTTAAAGCAAAAATGATGCGATGCATCGTCATGTTCGTTCGTTCCATGATTTTAAAGCCTTCTAACTGATGCGGCATTGGATGGCTCCGATGGGCACGATTAATAAACCAAAACATGGAGAACATAATGAGGTTGTCTCTTCCCAATCGGCGTGTGCCAACTGTCCGAGTCAGAATTTCATCAGGACCAGAATAGTGTAGATCATGCACAGGTGTACCGAGTTCGGCGCGCATCCGGGTAATGGCGATTGAAATCATATAATAAATAACAAAAAATGCGAACATCACCCACAGTTCAGCACCGCCATAGTAGCAAAAAAGGACAAGAAATGCCATCACTGCGATTAGCCCAAGCATCGCCCCGCGATAAGACATCGCTTCCTGCGTTTCGCGCCCTGAAGCATTGACGACAGTATTTTCCTGTTGGGTATTCAATCCTACAACGGTTCTCGCTACATGCAATAGATGTCTGCGACTCGCCCAAATCGCCAAAACGCATAGCGCGAGGTACCCCCCCGCGGCTTGCTCATTCATATATGGAAAGCGAGGTAGACTACGCAACCCAAGCGCAGCACCGAGAACACGCATAAACCGCCAATACCAAAAGAAAAACCAACACGAAAATGAAAGATCTAACGGAATAAAGAAACCGAGTCCGATCGCAAACGGATAGAGTGAAAACGGGATTCTGCCCATCGCGTTCCACGGGCTCTCTGTAAAGACTTGGAAACTCCGTATCCGTGTCCGAAATTCGGGTAAAACCGGATACAGAAAGTTAAGACCATTCCAGAGCGCAAGCCCGCCAGCAATCCCAAAGCCGAGCCACATCAACTTGCTCTGGAAAAGGCGATTCCGCGGGGTCTCTGTCAACTGGAGTGGAAGCTGGATGATCGGATAACTTAACTTCTCATGTTCGATCCACTGTTTACGAACAATTATGTTGATGCAAAGCATGCCAAAAATCAACACAGTAATAAAGGCAGTCCACCAAAGCACAGGCGTTGCCCACCCAAGCAATGTCTCAGCAGTATAAAGGGGAAGCTCACCTTCATAATAGCCTTGTAAAAGCGATGGATCGCTCACAGTGAGCCATGTCGGTAGAAACTGAACAAACAACTGCTGCCACTCATTTTCGGGAGTAGCAAAGCGGAACGCATGCCCCAGCATTGGCACCAAAATCTCAAGCATATCGTGGCCAGTAACACCTGAAGCAATAGATAGCATGAGGTAAACAATGATCAACTCACTCTGGACCAACGCGAATCTTGGTATAAAACGACGCAACAGATAGTTCGCACCAATAACCACAAACAGACTGAAAATCACATTGAAAAAGAGGGAGATCGTTACAGGATGACCCGAATACCGAATAACCTCCATCTCAATAACCCAATAGCAGTTAATCGGTATTAGAATAACAGCAATAAGAATAGATTTGAGCGTGACACCGTGGGCAGGAATTTGTGATGATGCAAACGAAGGGGAAGTTTCAACTTCCATACAAAATGTGACTCCGATGAACGCGAGAAGATTTTCGATCTATTTTGAGAATGAATCAGGAGAAGTGCTCTGATTCTTGAATTTACGTCCTAAAACACACGGACGCATATTTCCACATAAATTTATCACAATCGCCATAACATGTCAACTTTATTAACAAAACCGCCCGATCCAAAGATCGCCTCGCAATCAACGAAGACTAAAACTAAGTCAGAAAAATAGACTTTTTTTTATAACATTCCCGTGTTATAATAGACATTGCAGTATAGCCTGAGCAGGCTTACAACAACTCAGGATGCGAACATGAAACCATTCCGCTACATTAAACATCGAATCGAAAGATTTTTTTACAAGATTTACCAGCGGCGTTTAGAATCCGAAGCCAACACGTGGAAGATCCCCCGCCATATTGGCGTAATTTTAGACGGAAACCGCCGTTACGCTAAAGCCAGTGGACTTGACAACGTTATTAAGGGGCACCACGATGGGGCAGATAAACTCGAAGAGGTGCTTCATTGGTGCGACGAACTTGGCGTTGAAATTTTCTCAATCTGGATTTTCTCGCTTGACAATTTCAAACGCGCAGCGCATGAAGTCGAAGGAATCCTTGGACTTATTGAAGGAAAGATGCGGGAACTCGTCACAATTGAGGGACTGCACGCGAACCAGATTAAGGTACGCGCAATGGGGCAGATAGAACTACTCCCGCAGAGTCTTCAAGAAGCAATTCGGGAAGCAGAAGAAGCGACGCGAAATTACGATAAGTTTATCTTAAACGTGGCGGTTGCTTATGGAGGACGAGAGGAAATTATTGAAGCATTCCGGGGACACCTAAAAGCTGAAAGTGAGAGTGGGAAACCAGTTCATCAAATCGCAGATGAACTCACAGTGGACAAGATTACACCCTATCTTTACACTTCAAATCTCCCTGATCCCGAGCTAATCATTCGCACCAGCGGGGAGGTTCGATTATCAGGATTTCTCCTCTGGCAGAGCGTTTACTCAGAATTCTATTTCTGCGACACATATTGGCCCTCATTTCGGAAGATCGACTTTCTCCGTGCCTTGCGCGCCTATAGCCAGCGAAAACGACGATTCGGCAAATAAAATATACAGCGTAAATATTTCTTGCTGCTAATCACTATCCTTGAAAATTTGTTATATTTTTTGTTCTAATTCCGTAGGTACATAGGTAAAAGGAGCGAATGCATGCGATTTGGGATCTGTACCAGTTTAGAAAACGTTAATCGGCTCGCAGAAGTTGGGTATGATTATATCGAATTAGGGGTTCGTCCGGCGTTGATGCCCGAAGCAGACGAAGCCGAATTTCAGAAAATTCGCCAGCAAGCAACACAAGCACCGTTAAAGGCGGAGTCCTACTCAGGGTTCATTCCCGGCGACCTGCGTGTCGTAGGCGACACTGTGGATCTTCCGCGCTTGTCTCGTTATGTAGAGAACGCGTGCCGTAGAGGCAGCGAAATTGGTGGTGAGATTATTGTCTACGGCAGCAGCGGTTCCCGGAGCATAGAGGAAGGCTACTCGCGCGAACGCGCGTTAGCACAAATCGCTGAATTCCTTGATATGGCGGCAGATTACGCCGAAACACACAACATGACGATTGCCATTGAACCGATCTGCTGGCGAGAGGGAAATATCCTCCGCACCGTTGCGGATGGTGTCGCCATGGCAAAACGCGTGAATCGTCCGGGTATCAAGGCATTGGCAGACCTTTACCACATCTGGCAAGAAGAAGAACCGATGCAGAACATTATTGACGCTGCTGAGTGGCTCGCCCATGTCCACATAGCGGAACCGGTCAAACGCTCCTATCCCGGAAACGACGATTTCGACTTCACTGATTTCTTTTCGGCACTACAAAAAGCAGGCTACGACGGCCGCGTCTCGTGCGAGTGCAAGTTCGACAATTTTGATGAAGATATTGAGGTAGCTTTGAAAACTATGAAGACTTACATCTAACAGATTCTTGGAGGTGTTGTTTATCCTTACACGCGAACAAGGCAGAGTCATCCGAGCACGAACAGGATTTTATGACGTGCAACGCGGTGATATTGTCCTGCGTTGCACGCTCCGCGGCACACTCAAACGGCGACACCGCTCAGCAACTGGACGTAGATTATACGCGGACCCAGTTGCCGTCGGCGATCAAGTTATTTTCACGCAGCTTGACGCTGAAGAAGGCGTGGTAGAGGACATTCTGCCTCGCGAGACGAAATTCTCGCGACAATACGCAGGGAAACACGGCGACATTGAACAAGTTATCGTCGCCAACGCACATCAAATCGTAGCCGTCGTCGCGACACTGATGCCGCCTCTTAATTTCAGAACGTTGGACAGGTTCCTGATTTTGGCTGAGGCAGGGGAGATGGAGGCTGTGATATGCGTGAATAAGATGGATTTGGTGGACGCAACACAACGCGATGAACTCATCGAGACCTTTACCAATTATGAGAAACTCGGCTATCAAATTCTCTATACGAGTATCCACATACCTGAAAGTTTGGACACACTTCGGAATATCTTAAGAGATAAATTTAGCGTTATCATCGGTGCGTCGGGGGTTGGGAAATCCAGTCTACTGAACGCACTCCAACCGGATTTAGACTTGCGAACCGGTGAAGTCGGTATCAGAACCCAAAAAGGTAGACATATAACGACACTCGTTGAACTCTTCTCATTAGATTTTGGTGGCGAGGTTGCGGATACTCCCGGTATCCGAGAAGTTGGATTGTGGGGAGTGGATACTGAGAACTTAGAATACTATTTCCCTGAGATGGAACCTCACCTCGGTCAGTGTAAATACAGCGACTGCGCCCATGTCGCAGAACCCGATTGTGCTATCCAAGACGCTGTTGAAGCCGGTGAGATACATACGGAACGGTATCGGAGTTATGTGGTGTTGCGGACAGGGGATACTGCGGAAACCTAATACGGTTCGCGCTATAAACCCGTGAAATGCTCACGCGCATAGTCTAATCGTTCTGGCACACCTATATCAATCCAGTCCGCATCCGTTTGCAACGTATAGAGATTAGAAACAGACGGAAAAACGTCTCGTTCCATAGAGAAAGTTTCTTGTTCTTTCGGAAACGCGTCAGCAATAATTTGGTTGAAAAGATAGATCCCACCGTTGACATACCCAGCACGGCAGGTAGGTTGTTTCTCACGAAACGCCTGAATCTTCCCATCACTATCCGCTACGATTTCGCCGTAGGGACGGATATCCGACACATGTACACTCAAAAGCACTCCCGCCATTCCACGATCAAACCGACCTAACATCTCCTGCAATGAAAAGTCCGCGAGCAGAATATCGCCGTTCAGCACAAAAAAAGGCGATGTCCCAATCTGTTTCATGGCATTCTGAATTGCCCCGCCGGTACCGAGCCTTTTCTCCTCTTTGGCGTAACGGATGCGCATTCCGGCATAATCGTCTCCCACCTGCTCATAAAGCACATCGTGTAGGTGCCCGGACGCGAGGACAACCTCGGTAACGCCTGCATCCATCAACAGTCGGATCTGCCACTCCAGCACCGTTTTCCCGGCGATCTCCAGCAAAACCTTAGGGACCGTTTTCGCTGCCTCGCCGAGCCGCGTCGCAAGACCGCCACACAGAATAATCGCTTGCATTTTTTAATTTTACCTTGCGGGGGAACAGCGTGCGCTTCAACTCTCAAGGGTGTCCCTCATATCCGCTCTCCATTTCATTACGAGCTACGGGTTTGGGTTTAACGAAACCCTCTTAACTGATAACTGATAACCGACAACTGAAAACTATTCTGACCTATGTCCTGCGAAGCCGCGCGGATTTTCAAAAGCATCTACCCATAAATCACACCACTCTTGGTGTTCAGACAGGACACTTTCAGGGTTTTTCCGGCTACGTACAATGAAATCAGGATGCGCTGTCCGTCCGGTGTGATGTCCTGTCGTCTGATAGCGCAAATCCAACGACCAACGGCACCGGTCAGACGTGTTCGGTTCCGAACGATGTGGTGTAAAACGACTTAATATGATGACATCGCCGCGGGAACATTCCAGCATGAGCGGTTCGACCTCCGGCATTAACTCCGGCTTGATCATAGTCCCGCCCTCTTTCTGATGGATCAGGTACCCTATATCTTCAGTAATACCCGGTAATGCCTGCAGACATCCCATCTCTATTGTGCTATCACCCAACGGAAGCCAACACGTGATGATAATGGAATCTTCCGCCTCTGGCATCATAACACCAGCATCTTGATGCCACGGCACACCCCCTGCCCAACTCGCGTTCCCATCTATAACCGGCGGTTTCGCACGCAGATGCTGTATCGGATTACAGGTAATCTCCGGTCCAACGATGCCTTCAACAACATCCAAAAGGTTATCGTTCTTCAGGAATTCAAAGATGGCTTTGCCGCGGTAGTGCATAATATCCAATCCGCCTGCCATGTCGCCGGACTGTGCAAGTAACATTCCGAACCGCTTATCAAAGGGTTCATCTTCATACAAGTTCTCGATTTTACCTTCCTGTTTTAAGGCAAGGGCGCGTTCCGAAATCCAACCCGAGATTTCGTCAATTACGGGCTGTAGATCCGCGTCAGTCAAAGCATTTTTGACTATTAGGACACCTTGTGTCCGAAAGGTTTCACACTGCTCTTGCGTGAGTTTCATAAAGAAATTTCTCCCTTTCATAGTAAAACCTGAAAATATGTGGACAGTTGTTCAGCGAGTGCGGGAAATCCGCAGAAACACTCAAGTAAAACATCCACCACCGCTGGCGAGGATTGTATCCTCGCCTACCCATAACGTCCAAGTAACAGCAGATTTTACTATAATGAAACTTGCTATAAAAAATGTTGTAGATATGATACCATAATAGAGAAAATTCAACAAGGAGCACTCGAAATGAAAGGCAAACAGATTGTGATGCCAGCGAAGCGGTCAGCAACGCTGGAAGATTTTGAACTTGATGAAACACTCACGCCAAACCAAATTCTACTGAAAACGCACTACAGTTTGATTAGTCCCGGCACCGAAGGCGCAGGGTATACCGGACTTGAAAGCGGCACCCGATTCCCACACGGTTCGGGCTACACAGCCATCGGTGAGGTTTTGAAAGTCGGTGAAAACGTAACGAAATGTGCCGTTGGGGATCTCGCTTTCTGTTATAGTCCACACGCCTCTATCGCTAAAACTGAGGCGGTGCTTTTGGCGTTCAAACCACCCTTAGATATAGACGAGAAACTGGTTCCCTTCGTCCGGATGGCGACGGTCGCGATGACATCTCTGCGCGTATCGTCTGCCGAATTCGGGGATACCGTTGCCATTATCGGTTTGGGATTGGTCGGGAACTCCGCATCGCAGCTTTTCAATTTGGCTGGCATGAAAGTTATCAGCATTGAACGTGTACCGCGTCGGCTCGAAATCGCTCGGCAGTGTGGTATCCAGCATCTGATTAATCCCGACGAAGAAGATGCACTGGAACGCGTTATGGCACTAACAAACGGCGAAAAAACGGCAGTCACCGTTGAGGCAATCGGAAACCCGCGGCTCGTCGAAACCGCCTACCAATTGACCGGTAGAAAGGGTGAAGTTGTTTTACTCGGTTCACCGCGTGGCGAATATGTTACCGATGCAACAGCAATTCTGAACTATAGCCACAGCATCGGTTTAGGCGCGATTACACTCAGAAGTGCACATGAATGGGTCTATCCGACGATGCACTCTGGCGAATCGAAGCATTCACTTGAACGCAACTCGCGCTTGGTGTATTCATTGATGTGTGAAGGTAAGTTCAAAGTAGAAGCATTGTTGACCCACGTCATCAATCCAGAAGATGCACAATTCGCTTACGATGGATTGACAGATCGGAAGGATGAATACTTAGGCGTAATTATGGATTGGACGTAGCATTTCCGCAGAACTCATGTTATAGAAGCAAAATGATGATCCAGTTAACTTCACCATATTCCAAACAGGAAGTCCCTTTTCTCGAACTTTGGAGACCGGACCAGTGGCAGATCAATTGATGCCAGAGAATTGCACTGCGTTGCTGGCGAATCCAGAGCAACTTCGAGCGGAAGGCTACCGGTCCGCTTTCGCCACTTTCGCCTCTTCAAAATGGTGGACCGCTGCGTCAAACTTGTCGCGGCACCCTGGGTTGCAGAACCCGACGACGTTGCCATTGTATTCAGTCAGCGAGTCTGCCTGTACCGGCTTGCCAGACCAAGGGCAGGTCTCGTTGATGCAGTCGGCGATGTCGAGATCAGTCATCCTGTCTTTCCCGGAAAAAACCTGTTTTTGGTTGTGCAAATTTCTGTTCCTCCTTGTGTGCTTCACGCATATCTGCAATTTTAAACCGGCCACCGATCTTGGAATTGGGTGACCATTGCTTCGGGTGCGCCGTGCTGTGCTAAGAAGTCCAAAAATGCTTGGTAGAGCCGACGCGCTTCCGCTGTGTCCGATTCAAATCGATTGTTCATCTGTTCGGGATCGGAGGGCAAGTGGAACAATTGCTTCGGCGCGCCTTTGTTTTCTAAAAGCAGGGACCATGTGCCATCGGTGATGTTGCCGTGGGGACTTCCGCCGTCAGGACTCCATCCGCCGACCCATGCACCGTGCGTCACAGTATATTCACGTCCTGTGTCGGTATCTCCCATAACAATTGGGAGGAGACTATTGCCTTCTACTTGTGCCCCTCGGTCTGCGCCAAACACATCAATGAGAGTGGGCGGGATATCGACGATACTCGCAAGTGCATCCGTTCGACGCGGGGTCGCCTCTGGATGATAAACCAGCAGCGGGATGTGGATAATCTCTTCATACATGCTAAGATTCTTGGCGAGCAGTCCGTGTTCACCCAATAGGAAGCCGTGATCCGCCATGAAGATCACCATCGTGTTTTCCATCAAGCCCATGTAGTCAATTTTCCGAAGAAGCTGCCCGATCCAATTGTCAACCAGCGACGCTTCTGCCCGGTAGAGCGCATTGAGGCGTTCCGTCTCGCGTTCATTCATCGGATTGGGACCGTAGGGTGGATAGATCGGTTCCGGTCCGTCATAATCGCTTGCATCGAAACGCTTTAGATACCATTCGGGGGCGTCCCACGGTTCATGAGGATCGAAGGTATCTACCATCAAGTAGAAATTTTCGTGTTGATAGTTCCGCTCTAACCAATCGCAAGCCGTCTGCACAGTCTGTGCGACGAAGGTATCCGCCTCTGTCTGCCGAAAGTCGGTATTTCTAATGTGGTTGCCGAGTCCAGAGGGTAACTTATTCGGATGGGTTCGCGTATATTCGCGATACCGCAATGAATCCTGTGATTCGTAATCGTAAGGATGGGTTTCTAAGCAATCGCCTTCCTGCCCGCGAATCCATTTCCATCCGGTGAACCCACGATTGTAAAAAAAGCCGTTGTTGATATGGTGTGGTGTATCCGCAATCATCATACTGACAACACCAGCGTTGGTTAAATCAGTTGCGATGACCGGTACATCTCGTTTGAGGGGTTCCCATCCGCGTCGACAGATGCCGACCTGTCCCGTCACCAAATCTCCTCGAATCGGCACAGTCGGGTAACTACACACATACGCTTTGTCGAAAACAACACATTTTTCTGCGAAAGCATTTAGGGATGGTGTGTATCCTTTTCCGCCATAGAGAGCGAGGTTATCACGTCGAAAGGTATCTGAAATAATGTGGATAATGTTCATTTAATATCTCCATTGGAATTGGGCTTACAAAGCCCTCTCACGTAGTACTGTAGGTTGGGTTGAACGGAACTTAGAAGACTGATGTGTTCTCCAAATACCTCTCAAATCCAGTATGGCATCAAGAACACAGTGAAACCCAACTTCATACCCTCAGCATCTCGGAAGCCACAAGAATGTTGGGTTTCACTCGGTTTTTGTTTGACGTAACCTCTATGGAACGAACCGGTTTTTCTATTGCTTTCACGGTTTTGGTGGCATCCGTTCAACCCAACCTACGGCACTATGATGCGTTTTTTCTAAAATTGACAGTTATGGTGACTCTGTACTGACAACTCTCACTGCGAGGCAAACCGATAACTGATAACCATTCTTCTCATATTATACACCGTCTTCCGTTTCTGATGAAGCCTTTTCACGGGCAGCCATCTGCACCACAGCTGGCAACAACCCATAAATCCCCCAGAAAGGGACTCCAATGGCATCGCCGTTCAAGAGATTGTTTACCGTGAAATGCACCATCAGTGAAATTTCTGCTGCCATCAACCCAATAATAACAGCACGGTAAAAACCATCGTCCAGCGTTTTGAGAGCACGGAAGCCGTAACGCAAGAAGGCAAGATTCAGCCAGATCCATACGGCTAACCCGACGATCCCCAATTCCGCCATCACCTGAAGATATTCGCTATGTGCACCGAGTTGGTACTGTGCTGTATAACTCCCAACAAGCGCGACATCTTCCTCATATAGCATCGCAAATGCCCCATAGCCCTTCCCCAAAATAGGGTTTTCAACAAACATCACGAATGCTTGGCCCCACCGCAGGAGGCGCGCTCGGTTTGAAGCATAACTAAGGTCCACTGTGGACGAAATCCGTTCAACAAAGATGTTATAGATACTCGGTAAACTTAGACAGGCTAATAAGATGAGACACGCCGCCCCCATAAACAGCACCTTTTTATGCGTAACGCCTCGCCCGAGTTGTAACAGCATAAAGCCGACCGCGACAATAACAGAGAGCCAGACACCGCGCGAAAAGCACATGAGGAGTCCGACCCCAAAGCAGACAAACCATACCGTCCACAACACGCGATCGGACTGACCATTGTCAAACAGAAAGCGACTGAGGCACACAAGAAAGAAAATTGCAGCGAATGCCCCGTAAACGGAGTAATTCGTAAACGGCGCGCTCCGATAAGCACTCGTCCACTGCCATGCATCAATGTGATAAACCAAGACAATAACTGTCCAAATAACGGCAACCGCTGCAGACGGAAAACTCGCAATAAAAAGTCGTTTCAGTGTCGTCCTATTTTGAACGACAGTGTACACGACGACACTAAACAGCACATAAACTGTCGCACGGAGTGTTCCTTTAAGTGTGCCAAACAGATCTGGCGTATTGATTGCCGAGAGGAACATAACGAAGATGTATAAGCAGATTGGTAAGAAAAAAGGGAAGGTGTTTTCCGGTTTATCCTTCTGGAGTGTCTTGTCAACTATCTTTCGTACACAATAAACGGCGGCAAGTATGCCTAATAGGGGTTCCGTCGGTGTTTGAATCTCAAAAAAACGACCAGGAAGAATGTAGCGAAATGAAAACGGCAGGGCAATTAACAGTAGATACACTGCAATTTCCATGCCGAGGAAGACGAAAGTTCCTGTTGCGATCAACAAACAGAGAAACGGAAGTGGAGTATCCGAGTAGCCACCGATAATGCTACCGACCACAAGACAGATGAAAAAGGGGAGGATTCGCTTACCAGATTTCAAATTTCTGAAAACTGAAAACTAAAATTTCATTTTGACACCCAGTCCGACAGCAGTCCCGTCTAAAATCAGGTCAAGTGGTGTATCCCCTGTTGTCTCTACTGTTTTAAGTATCCGTTTCAACTCAAAGTTCAGTGAAAGATTATGGTCCCATTGGAAGAGTTCTGCCCCGATGAAGGCAAACCCGGTCGGCCCTGAAGAACTGTCATCGAAACTGATGCCTTGCTGTTCAACCAAATCGACTGCACTACCGCTAAAACTCGCCCCTAAAAAGCCTACACCGCCCCCCACATAGATCGGGATATATTCCGACAGAAGGACCGGACGATAGATAAACTGATAGGAAATAGGGATAAGAGTTGTAGAGAGATTTGCCGAGAGAGGTGGTGGGATGTCAAGTTCCATCCGCCAATAGCCAAATTCTAAACGTGAATCCAACGCCGGACTATGTTCAAATACAACCGAAAACGTAGGTAAAATTGCCCCTGGAACGCGTGATACCCCAACGTTCTGGAGGATATCAACCAAATCGCCTAACTCCGGTTTGTATGAAAATAGAGAGAGTTGAAAAGATGGGAATTGAAGGTGTTCCGCTAAAAAATCTCGGACAGGTGATGGACGTAAGGGTTGCACATCGGTGGTATCCGCAAGTGTTAGACAGGGAATCAACAACAGAAGCAAGAAACTGGCAAATACCAAACGCATAACGATAATGTCCTCATCCGACTTGCGGTATTGAGCAGTAATATGACAACGATAGGCGGGTCCAGTGACCCGCCTCTACGTTGATACGAAAATACTTGGGCTGCACGCATTGGGTCAGCGGAACTCAGATAACTGCGACCCAGTGAATCGTTTGGAATTAATGTGGATGACTATGGCTATGTGCCGGAACCAGAATGATTTCGACTCGGCGATTCATGGCTCTGCCTGCAGCGGTATTCTGCGGGGCAACAGGATCGGTGTGTGCCTTACCAATTGTCTCAATTCTACCGGCATCGATCCCTTTCGATTGTAGATACTTTGAAGCGGAGTTCGCGCGTGCCTGTGAGAGATCCCAATTGCTTCTGTAGCTTCCGCGCAGTACTGGCATGCCATCAGCGTGTCCAATAACCCTGACTTTAGCATCTGAAGCTTCCATGAGTTGTTCAACGATACCATCAATTGTCTGTTTCGCGTCGCTGTCTAACGAGGTTCGTCCACTGGCGAAAGTGACGGTAGCCAGCGTTGTCGGCATTGAGGAGACCTCCTCTGTCACCATTGCCAACCCTTCCTCTATAGCCATCACTTTGGACGCGAGCTGATTTATCGCCTCATTTTGCGCCTTGTCGGTATCTTCAACAGCCATGAGCTGCTTTTGGATTTTTGCGTTTTCGCTTTTCGCGAAATCCATCGACTTCTGCCCTTGCATATCAATAGCCTTCGTCAGGTCTGCGCGGAGCTGCGCGTCCTGTTCTTTGGCTTTTTGTTCGGCAGCAGCCATGGTGTCAGCATCACCTTGCTGAGACACGGCAATCGCCTCGTCCTTCGCTCTGGAGATTGCTTCTGTCGTATCTTTATCATGCTGATCGAGTTTGCCCTCTAACATCGTGATTTTGTTTGACACGTCAGAATTGGTCTGCTCCATCTTCGAGACATGTTCATTCTTCCACATTTCAAACTCTTCCTGATTCAACTTACCGCAGCTACTCATAACAAGCGCAACGCCAAGAAGAGCGATAATAGTGAAAGCGGTTCTACTTAACATGGATTCCTCCTAAGTTTTAAACAACAATTTAGGGCATTGCTTGTGAACCGGTTTAAGGAGCCGGTCTTCAAGTTACGCCAAAAAATTAATATACTTTATTTTCTACGGAATTCTTCTTAAATCCCGCCTTAAACGCATGTATGCAAACGCAATAACTAACTTACCCACGCAGAAAACAGTTTTTCAATGCCCGAAACTGCCTCGCGAACTTGTAAAATACGGGAAACCTGTAAGCAATCTATTCTCACAGGTACTTTTAATATCAATTATATCACTTTTCCGTAAAAAAAGTCAAAAGTTTTTTCACGTCTGTCTGAACAACAGGATTAGATTTCAAAACACCCTTGATTTTTGATGTGAGATGCGGTAAAATTCAGTACGCACGCTTCTCAGAAACCGACGCTGATAGACGCATCGTTTAAGCACACCGAAATCACTGACTATGAATCAAGGATTATTGACGGTATGGGACACATAAGCATCATCTTAATCACAGGACTACTCTTTCTTTTCTACTTTGAACCGCCGCAAGAAAGCACAAATATCAGCGACCTGCAGGTGGTTCTCTGGACAATTGTATTGACAGGGCTCCCTGTACTCATCACATGCTTTGTGACATCGTACGTCGCGCGAACCTTTTCTGCAAACAAAGAGGAAAACCTACCGAAACTTTATTCTTTACGACGTTTCATGGTTGTTTTCGAGTGTATTAGCTTAGCAGCGTATCTGTGTAATCTATATCTGTTGAATTTGCCCGCCCTGATTAATAAACACTTCGCATTCTTCCCGATGGAAAACCTACGCCAAATACTTGCTTTGCTCCCGCTCCTGATTGGGCTCATCTGTATTCGGCTCGCGTTTCACCAGGTGAACCAATACCAACGAGGCCACTATCGAGAAGTTGCCACACTTCAATTCAAGTTTCTGCTCTTTCCGCTGCTGCCGATGTTTATCTATCTTATGACAATGGACGCTGTTTATTGGCTCCCGTATTCCGCGAAACTGTTCATTGTCGAACACCCGTACGTTCTGATCGGATTGATTTTACCCGTGATCGCATCTGCTTATATTCTTGCACCATTACTCATGCAGTTTTTATGGAAAACAAAACCGTTAGCGGCTGGTTCAGCACTGAAGGAAAAATTGGATCTGCTAACAAAACAGAGCGGTCTGAAATACCGGGATATTGTCGTGTGGCAAACAGGCTCACTGTCAATAGCCAACGCTGCAGTTGCGGGGACCTTTCCGTGGAACCGCCGAATTTTTTTGACAGATGCACTCCTTGAATATTTTACAGACGAAGAGATCGAAACTGTCGTCGCCCATGAACTCGGACATATCCGCTACAGACACATTCCGACCTACATGCTCTTTGCACTCTTCTACCTGTTGAGTTATTGGTTTTTCTATGTCCTTGTTGAGGCACCGTTAGTCGCGCACTTCGGAGAATCACAAATCCTGCCAACGTTATGTTCGTTAGTTTTTCTAATTGTTTATTTCGTTTTCATCTTCCGATACTTGTCAAGACGTTGCGAACATCAGGCGGACCTATATGCGGCTTCGCTCACGAAGAAGCCGGAAGCATTCAAAAACGCCTTGATGAAACTTGCTGTGCTAAATTCAGTACCAAAATCGATTCGAAGGTTTTTTGAAATCTTCAACACACACCCGTCTATCCACCGACGGATTGATTTTATCAACCAATGGATAGCGCAAAACTTAGCAATTCAACGCTATAAAAGTTATCTCCTTGAAGTCAAAATCTTAATCATCCTGCTGCCAATATTTGGCATTCTCGCATTGTACGTCGCAAAGATATTTCAATAATGTGAGGCATGACGATTTGAAGATTGCGTCGCCGGTAAATACTTCAATCGGAAGTCTACCGCTATGTAGGGGCGAGGTTGCCTCGTTCCTACACAGGTGGAGTTTCCCCCCTTGTATCATCTTCAATCGCAAACTGTAGCCGCTCTACTATTCGGTATAATGGCAATTCATATTTTTCTTGAAGACGACGCTTTTCATCAGCAATGTGGAAAGCGACAAGCAAGGGAACCCTTTGCTCGTCAAAACCCTTTCTGAGATAGGACTCAACTAAACTTTTGACATAGTCAACGAGTTCGGTAATGGCTTCCGCTGTCAACTCCTCAGTCGGTTTGATGGTATAAGGTGTTCCGAGTATAACGAAGCGAATCGGCTTAGATTCTTGTTCTTGTTGTTCCATTATATTGTTATTGACCCCTTTCCTAATTCTTGGCAATGTGAGATTCTAAGATTGTTTACAGTGTCTATCGGGAGAGTGCCTGATGCATTGTCTCCGTACACGGCGCGACCCCCGTCCATTTCTCAAAAGCGATCGCCCCCTGATGCACTAACATCCCGATGCCGCCAAGGGTTTGGCATCCGCGCTCGGCGGCGGCTTGCATCAAGGGTGTCACCGGAGGCGTATACACAATGTCGTAAACGATAGTATTCGGTTGAAGCCAATCAACAGAAATCAGCAGCGGAACGCGTGTGTCCATACTTGCCGTCGCCGTATTGATGAGAAGCATACTTTGACGAACAGCAACAGGCAATTGAGCATCCGCAAGCCCCATCCCCTGCATGGAAACCCCTGTCTTATGACCCATCTCTTCCGCTAAGGAAACGGCTTTTTCCACTGTACGATTGGCGATTGTAATTGATGCCACACCGGCAAGTGCCAATGCAACGACAACGGCTCTCGCGGCACCACCCGCTCCTAAGACGACAACACCCTCACCGACCGGTACAGACATGTCCCCACTTTCTTCCAGTGCCCTTAAGACTCCCGGGGCATCTGTATTGTCGCCGTGTATACCTTCATCGGTAAAGGTGAGTGTGTTCACAGCACCGATAAGCTCCGCTTCCCGCGAGATCGACGTAAGATACGGAATGACTGCCTGTTTATGCGGAAGTGTTACATTAATGCCAACGACGTTAATAGCTTTAAATCCGGCGATCGCCTGTGCCAAATCATCGGGACGAACATGAAAGGGGACGTATACATAATCAAGTCCTGCCTTAGCAAAGGCGGCGTTGTGCATCTGAGGTGAACGGCTGTGTTCAACCGGGTCCCCAATAACGCCGACAACGCGGGTATGTCCTGTCAATAAGTGTCGCGTGTGCATTGTTTTAATGGCTTTTGACGTAATGGCTATCTCCCAAGTAGTTCTTCAACTGTCTGTTTCGCCATCTCCATTTTCGGATAGCGAATTTCTCGATAACCGCGGACTTCCTCCACACATTCTAATGCGTGGAGATGTTTTTTGTATGCTTCCGCATCAGTTGGTGCGAACGTGTCAACCACACAGGTAATATACCACTCTCGGAATTCCTTTTCCTTCGCGTGCCATTTAGAGAGCCATCGTCTTAGAAATTTCATCCGTTTCATTAAGTTTAGTTGCCAGTTACGTGCGTCAATATCTGCCTCAAAGTCAAGTCCCATGACAGTGAAATGCGGTCGATTGAGATGGACATATTTAATCTTGTCGCCGTTTTTCGTATCAACCTTGTATAATTCCTTGTCGCGCGCCAACTTTTCTTCGCTCGTTAGCAAGTGTGCGACGTAAACCTCATCCTTAATCAGCATCATCTTATGAAGATACCGAACCACTGCCTTTGTGGCGCGATAGTTGTAGGTTTCTGAATCACGAGCATTAACCTGTTTTACTTTTTCAACATACAGTCGGGCGTAGTTTATACCCTCAAACTGAACAAGATCGTAGATATAGAGGGCTAACAACCGATAGATGTTATCGGCATTAATACTTAGTGTCTCTACAACGTCCTCAACGAGTGTTACATACTCTTGTGATAAACGCTTTCCACCGCGTTTTCGTTCCAAAATTTGTCGTTTTGCTTTGAGTATTTCGGCATAAGTCCCCAAAGTCTTTACAGAAGCTGCGCCTCCAGTGGACTCAGGAAATTCAAGTGCAAGACGGCGCCCGACGGTGAATGCTTTCATATTGGTATCCAAATCGGCATGCGGTACCATCTGTTTGAGAGCCAATTGGAGCGGTTCCAGTTCAACAGGTATCAACTGGCGTTGGAAGGCAGTACCGAGGAGCATCATGTTCGCATACAATTTGTTGCCAAACAATTCTTCAGAGATCGCGAACAAATCAACGCCGAAATATGCGTCGGCGTTGGTATGGGTCTGAAGTGCTTCTTCAAGTGTGTCGGGGTCGAAATCGTCTTTACCGATAAGAGTGGATATTGTTTCAGTTTTCGCGGTATTCACCATAGCAGCGGTTCGATCGGGTGATGCGACACGGAACAGTGATTGTGCTGTGATACCACGGACCGCCTCTAAAATATCAAGCCCTAATAGAAGATCTGCCTTACCATACGGAATCATTGGAGACGCGTGAACACCGGGTTGTGTATAAGTGATGTGTGTATAGACACCACCGTTGCGAATCGCCAAGCCTTTCCTGTCACAGAACGCTACATCGTAGCCTTGCAAATATCCCGCAACGACGAGAACTTTTGAAATTGTCCCAATGCCCATACCACCGACACCTGCAGCGTACATGTTCCAGGCCCGCGCAAACGTCAATGGTGGTGGCGGTGGTAAAGGTTCATCACTCAAGAGTTTTCGATTACCGGATGCGATTGTTTTCTCTTGAGGCGGACGCTTACGCGTCACGATAACCTCTTCAAAAGCAGGACATGCGTACTTAATCCTTGCACAGGCACCATCGGAGACGCAATTGGATTGATCAATAGCGATCTTTTCACCGTAATCGGTATCAACAATTTTTAAACCGGGGCACCCTGTGGCAGTGGTGCATTCCCGACAAAATTCGCAGACTTCAGGGGTTATATTGATATGCTTTTCATATTTAAGGAAACCGTCTTTGGCTATCGTCTTTCGTTGTTCGCGACGGATACGACGATGATAGGTAATAGCGCACTCTTTATCAGCAATGACAATTTTGACACCTTGTTTGAGAATTGTTTTTTCCAGATATTTTTTGTAGTTGACCCGGTCTTCCGGGTTGGTGCGCACAATGTCTATTTCGGAGTCGCCAATGAGTCCTTGGGCGACGTGTTCAATGTCCTGTGCAAACGTTGGATTGCCGAGGATATCTAATTCACCGGCGGGTGTCGGTTGATGCCCTGTCATTGCTGTTGTTTGGTTGTCTAAAATGATGTAGGCGATGTCTTGATTGTTTTTGATTGAATCTGAAATCGCTGCCATCCCACCGTGAAAAAAGGTTGAATCCCCCATGAAGACAACCTGTTTATTTTTAATAAACGGATCAATGCCTGCCCCAGAACCACCGCCTAAAGCCATCGCGGAGAGGTTGTGCATCAAACGAGGAAACGGCTCATATTTGAGCATCGAATAGCAACCGATATCCCCATGAAAGACGAGATCCACCGGTCCTGAATCGTGATGCTTCTGCATATAGTCGGCATCCATAAATTGCTCCGTGATTTCAAGGAAGACGCTCGAAGAATCACGGTGGGGACAGCCTGGACAGAAGGTAGGTGTGCGTCGCGGAATCTCAACTTGCTGTTCAGACACTTGCTTTTGGAGTGCTTCTTCACGGGCAAGGTGTCCCAAATCAACAGGCGTACCATTTGCGCTAAAGCGGTGTTTGAGCAGAGGGATGAGTTTCTGAATGAGAATAGAAGCATCTAAACCGGAGACTGTCGGGATTCCTGACAGATCGTCGGGAAATTGCTTTCCCCAGACGCTTACATACCGCTCAAGGTCTCCATTCTGATACGCATGGGTGAGGAATGCTTTGATTTCGTTTTCTAAGAGCGGACGTTTCTCTTCAACGACGTATATCTCGTCAACCTTTTCAGCGAACTCTTTGACCATGTCCGTATCAATCGGATGGGTCATACCGAGTTTGAGAATCGGGATGTCGCCGTATAGGTTTAATTCTCCGAGTGCGTGGAGGAGACAACTGTGTGCTAAACCCGCACTGACAAATCCGAGGGAGTGCCGTTTTTTACTTGAGGTCCCCCCTACAAACTGAATTTCGTTGAGTCCGAGCTCCCTCGCTGTCTCAAGAGCGATGGGAAACCGTTCTCGCAACGTCTCTGTCTCAATTTGAGCAGTATGCGGGGGTAAGATAACCCGTTTATCGGCATCAATGAGTTCGGTATCCAAGTTAACCTGCTTCACACCGGTAATGTCAGGATAAATGTTGGGTTGAAGTTCAACGTTACCACCACCGCTCGCCTGATTTTCAGTGGTTAAATAAGAAACATAGAGGTCGGCTGCAGCGGAAATTTGGAAGGCACAGTTAATCCAATCTTTGAGTTCCTGAAATGTACTCGGCTCAATAAGCGGCGTATAGACATGCCGTGCGAGAAATCGGGAGTCAGCAGGGACTTGCGTGCTGTGCGACCAAGTGTCATCACCGACAACCACAACAGCACCACCGGTTGTACCTGCGAGATTACTAATCGCCAGCGCATCGGATGCGACATGGAAGCCGACACTCTTCATAAACGCAATCGCCCGGACATCCGCCATCTGCGAACCGTTGAGACGCGCGATACTCAACGCCTCATTATTGGCTATCTGAGCAACGATGCCGTTAGTTTTTAACAACTCCGCACTGCGTTGAAGTATGTCAAAGACTTCAGCAATAGGGGAGCCGGGATAACCTGTAAGAAGACTGACCCCACTCTCTAAGGCACCCTTGACTAACAATTCGCACCCAGTATAGACATGCGTCCCGCTGGCTTGTGTAAACCTTTCATCCATTTCTTTTTAGTTGTCAGCTGTCAGTTGTCGTAGGGGTTGGGAATGTAATACAAGGAATGGATTTGGTCTATTCAAAGACCAAATCCCCCAACCCGTGCAGACGAGGTGACCTCGCCCCTACAAAAACCGAGAACCGATGACTCCTCCGCTGATAACTATTCCACTGACAATAGTTCTCGTGCATGGGCAAGCCCTATTTCGGTTTCTTTGCCGCCGTGCATTCGGGCAATCTCGTTAACCTGTTCTTCTACGGTCAGTGGTTTTGCTGTAATTAGCGTGCGTTCGCCGACGACATCTTTATCGACTCGGAAATGGCTATCCGCAAAACGGGCAATTTGCGGGAGATGCGTAATACAGATAACTTGCGCAAATTCTGAAAGTTCTTTCAACTTCTTGCCGACCACATCCGCAACCTTGCCGCCGATGCCGCTATCAACTTCGTCAAAAAGCAGTGTTGGAATCTCATCAACCTGAACCAGCACTGTCTTTAACGCGAGCATGATGCGTGAAATTTCACCGCCTGACGCAATTCTGGCAATTGGTCGCGCTTCGGAACCGACATTCGGCGCAATCAAGAACTCAACATCGTCCATTCCGTCGGAACGGAACGCATAGCGTTTGCCATCTATCTGAAACGGACCGCGTTCGTCGGGTATATGTTGGACGGATGCCTGAAACTCCGCCTTGTCCATGCCGAGTGTCCGAAGCTCCTTCTCAATCCGCTCCGAAAGATGCTTCGCAACGTGAAGCCGTTTCGCAGAGAGTGCAGTAGATAAATGCTGCGCTTCTTGGATCGTTTTGTGAATTTCCTCTTGAAGCGCGTCCTGCTTCTCTGAACCGAGTTGTAAGGTCTCCAATTTCTGCTCGGCTTCGGCGTGGTAGGCTAATATCTCTTGAATAGTGTTACCATAACGCCGTTTAAGCTTCCCAATCAATGCTAACCGGTCGGTAACCTCCTCCAACCGCATCGGGTTGGACTCCATTGCCTCTGCATAGTGGCGGACCTGTAACACAATGTCCTCCAATTCATAGAGCGACGATTCCAACCGATCCTGCAATTCCGAGAGGCTGTCATCAAATTCCGACAACTTTGTAAGTTCTTTCGCCGCAGCTTTTAAGCGTTCAACGGGACTACCAAAGCCAGCCCCTCCATCGTCATCAAGTTGCCGATGCGCCCTGTCCGCTGACTCACTTAATGCCTCTGCGTTTTTGAGGATCCGAGCTTCATCCGCCAATGTTTCGTCCTCACCCTCCTCCAGATTTGCCGAGGTAAGTTCTTTAATCTCAAACTCAAGGAGTTCCTTTTCCCGTTCCGATGCTTTCAAAGTCTCTGTGAGAGTGGCTGCTTCTTGTTGTAAGGCTCGCAGCTGCGCATATACTTTTCCAACGTGTTGACGCGCCTCACTGCTACCCCCGAAATCGTCTAAAAGCTTGAGATGTGTCTGCGTCCTGAACAATGATTGATGTTCATGTTGACCGTGGATATCAACAAGTAATGTACCGAGTGCTTGCAACTGCTTTAAATTCACCAAACGTCCGTTGACAAGGCAGCGGCTTCTACCGCTTGCAGTAATTCTTCTGGAGAGAATCATGACATCCGATGGATCTAATACGTCGCTCAAAGCACCTGCCAATAAGGGATCATCAGTCTCATTCTGTGCCGTGTGCCAGATTGGATGCTTATCGTCAGGGGCGACACTCACCTCGACCTCTGCAAAATTGGCACCTTCGCGCACAACGTCGGCAGAGGCTCTCTCACCTAACACCAATCCGATCGACTTGAGGATGACTGACTTACCAGCCCCCGTCTCACCGGTGAAAATATTTAACCCCGGTGCGAGTTCCAATTCAAGCTCATCTATGAGGGCAATGTTGCGGATAGAGAGTGTTTCAATCATTATGGTTGCCAGTTGTCAGTTGCCAGTTATCAGGAACTTGTTGGAAACGAGGGTTACTGAAGGCTCAATCCTGATAACTGACAACTATTTTTACGTGTGTTTGATTCTTTCACCCAACATTAGTTTTTCACGCAAGGCTTTGTAGTAACTATGGTGTTGTGACCGTATCAGTTGAATTGTCCGTTCTGCTCTCTCCACTTTTATGACTGCTCCGGCGGTGAGGCTGTGTGTCTCACGTTGACCGTCTACGAAAACATCTACATTCTGATATGCGGCGCGCATCTTGACTGTTATCTCTGCATTGCCATCAGCGATGAATGGACGCACCGTTAAACTATGTGGCGCAATCGGCGTTAGTAGAATCGCCTCCAATTGTGGTGAAATGATAGTGCCAGCACACGAAAGCGAATAGCCGGTCGAACCGCTCGGCGTTGCGATGATTAACCCATCGGCGTTATACGGTATAAAGAGCTCCCCATCAACATACGCGTCTAATTCTATGAGACGTGTATAGTGCCGAATAACAACGTCGTTGAGCGCAAAAGCCCGAAAGGGTTGCGGAAACCCTTGCCTATCCACGACTACTTCTAACATCATTCGGTGTTCTACCCGATACGCTCCTGCCAAGGTCGCCTTCAAAGTCGGATAGAGTTCATCAAGGGATGCATCCGTCAGAAAGCCAAGCGTCCCGATATTGATCGCCAAGATAGGTACATTTTCAATCTGTGGCGTATGGGCTGCGCTCAATAGTGTCCCATCTCCACCAAGAACGAGAAGCACATCTGCCTGCTCTACCATCGCCGGTTTGGAGATACCGGTTTGGGGCAGTTCTAATTCAACGGCTTGTTCCTCGGGTAGCAGTGGCGTAATACCGCGCTCCTTCAGCCATACAGACACACCTTCAACGACACCCGCTGCGTTTTCTTTGGTCGTATTGACAAATAAGCCGACGTTTGTTATTTTTTTCATTTTTTTAACGGGTCGCCAAGCGTGGATGTAAGCGTTTTGTATGATAATGTTTTTTGATTAAGTTCCGCCTGCCGCCGTTGTTGGCAGGCTACCAGCATTGATTTTCCATTTTGCTATTCTTGGATCTTTCATGCTTGCAAGCCCGATTTGACAGCGTCACATACGTGTCTAATTCTCCAAACGGGTAAACAGAAAAATCACACCACAGCCGATCAGAAAAGCCCCCATCGTAATCAGTAGGTTCATATCGAGCTGCGGTAAGATGTGGGCGGTATCTATCCGTTCCCCATCAACCATCGCAAACTCGCGAAAGGGCCATAACCCGTAAAGTGAACCAACCATCAAACCGATGAGAAAGGCGATCGTCAGGTTCCGGTAGCGTTCCAGTAGATAGTTGAGTAACCGTGTGAATGCGAGAAGCCCGAACAAGCACCCAATCGCGGCGAAACCGAGTATCAGCAAACTTCCTAACATCGATTGGGATAAAACGCCTTTGAGTAATTTCGGCACACCCTCTATTAGCGTATTTATCGCCGTTAAGAGCGGAAAATAGACCCCCAATGCGAGCATCAGAAAGGAGCCGCTGATGCCGGGTAGTATCATCGCTGACACAGCCAATGCACCGCTCCCAAAAAAGAGTCCAAGTTCCCAATACGTTGGAAATCCAGTTGCGCTTTCGGCAGGACTCTCCATTGCTGCCGCGTCTCCCGACTTATACGCAACCCGCTCCAATTGTTTTTCACCCATACCGAGAGACAAGCCTAATATCAGCACAACGGCAATTAACAGGACAATCACTTCCTTGACACCAAACCCTTTCAGCATTCGCATCGGTATCAGAATGGATGTCAAAATCAATCCGCTAAAGAAGCCGTAAGTCGCATCGTGTTGATTGTTCAGCAGATAGACAATCAGTTTTGACGTAAGTAACAGGGCAGCGATCGCGCCAATTCCCAACAGTGCCAGAAAGCCGAAATCGATACGGCGAAGTTCGTCTCCTGCTTCTGTGAAGGCACGCTTCTTTAGTCGGACGACCCCAAGCAATTTTTTGACCGTTGAAAACCCGATACGCCGTAATGCGCCGATGAGTCGTTCATAGATGCCTAAAACGAGCGCGAGGGTCCCGCCGCTCATGCCGGGGATAATATTAGCAATGCCTATCAGAAAACCGTTAACAAAAAGCCGGAGTGAATTCATGTATTAGTTGTCAGTTATCAGTTATCAGTTGTCAGAAGGAATGGCTGTCAGTCATCAGTTGTCAGCCGTCAGCAAGAGCACTTCTTTGCTGAAAGCCAATAGCCAACTGCTATTTTTCATAAACTCCGAAACAACAATTTTGTAAAGAGCCACATCTCTCGAAGCGGTTTAATATGGCTGACTTCATCGCCATACCGTGTTTGAATCGGTAGACTCTCAATCCGAAATCCGAGTCGTCCGGCTTTTATCAGGAGTTCAGATTCCGTTTCATAACGCTCGGTCTCCAGATGAACTTGCCGCAAAACATCAGCACGAATAAGCCGATACCCCGATTGGAAATCCGGCACCTGCTGTCCGCACAACTTGGAACCGACATAAGAAATTAGGCGGTTATTGACACGTCTATGAAACGGCATCAACACCCGCGAGTCACGCTGTGTCCTTGCCCCAATAAGTATATCAGGACGTGTGTTATGAAAGTGTTCCAAAAAGCGCGGTATATCCGCGGGTTCATGCTGGCGATCACTGTCCATCGTGAAGACCAATTCGTAGCCGTGCGCGAGGGCATAAGCGAAGCCTTTTCGTAATGCACTGCCCTTACCGCAATTCGTCGTGTTTGCCAAACAGACAGCACCAGACGCTGTCGCAATTTCCCCTGTTTCATCCGACGAACCGTCGTCAATGACAACAATTTCGCTGATAAATTCAGATGACTCCTGAATTATCTCCCCAATTGTTTTGGATTCATTGTAAGCCGGTAGCAGCAAACATATTTTCATATTTTTTAATTAGTATACTACAGAAGCGATTTTCTGTCAAACGATTATCTGTGAATATCCCCAATTTTCACTTGCAATCTATTGTAAGTTTGTGTATAATACTTCACATAAATTGACGCATTAGGGAGTTAAGACAAGGATGCGGAACATCAAACCGACACACAAACCGATAAAGACCTTTTACGCAGAACTCAGACAATACGAGAGCCTCGGTGCGACAAATGAAACCGAAATCCGACTTGCCTTTGCAACACTCTTCCAACACTACGCCAGACAGAACAATCTGACACTTATCTGTGAAAAATCACTCCGAACACCGCAAAATACCACAATTTACGTCGATGGCATGCTGACTGATAACACCTTCGGTTTGCCGCGTGGCTACTGGGAAGCAAAAGACCTCCACGACACTCTGGCTACAGCGGTTAGGCAGAAATTTGACGCAGGCTATCCGCAGGATAATATACTCTTTACAACCCAAGAACGCGCTATCCTCTATCAAGATGGACAAGCGGTGATGGATGTCGGTATCGCTGACGCGGAGGCGTTTATTCGGGTGCTTCACGCCTTTTTCAGTTACGAACAGGCGGACGTTGCTAACTGGGAACGCGCCGCTGTTGAATTTAAGGACAAAGTGCCTGCACTCGGTGAACGCGCAGCGATATTAATCCAAAACGAAGAGGCAACCAACGCTCGGTTTCAGGAGGCGTTCGCGGACTTCTATCGCCACTGTCAAGCGGCGATTAATCCCAATCTTTCAAAGTCTGCTGTCGAGGAGATGCTCATCCAACATCTCTTAACGGAACGGATTTTCCGCACTGTTTTTGACAATCCGGATTTCACGCGCCGAAATATTATCGCACGTGAAATTGAAAATGTGATCGACGCGCTCACATGGCAGGCTTATAACCGTTCTGAGTTCCTCCGCGAACTCAATCCGTTCTATGGTGCGATTGAACGCGCTGCTGCAACTTTTATCGACTTCTCACAGAAACAACATTTCCTCAATACTGTGTACGAGCAGTTTTTTCAAGGGTTCTCGGTTAAGGTCGCTGATACACACGGCATCGTCTATACGCCGCAGCCGATCGTTAATTTCATGGTGAAAAGCGTCTCACATCTGCTTGCGACCGAGTTTGGACGTTCACCCTCGGATACAGGGGTTCATATCATTGATCCTTTTGTCGGGACCGGTAACTTCATCGTGCGGCTCATACAAGGAATTGATAAAACAGCACTCAAGGCGAAATATAGCGATGAACTCCATTGCAATGAGGTGTTGCTGATGCCTTATTACATCGCAAGCATGAACATTGAGCATGAGTTTTATGTTGCCACAAAGCAGTATCAGCCTTTCGATAACCTCTGCCTTGTGGATACGTTTGACTTGACGGCGGAGCGTCAGTTGTCCCTGTTCGCGCCAGAGAATACGCGGCGGGTTGAGCGGCAGAAGGAGACAGAGATGTTTGTCGTTATCGGGAATCCACCCTATAATGCACGGCAGATGGATGAAAACGATGCGAATAAGAACCGTAAGTATCCTGAGTTGGATAGGCAAATTCAGGAAACGTACGCCGAAGCCTCCACTGCGACGAACAAAACCGCGCTCTACGATCCGTACGTTAAAGCAATCCACTGGGCATTGGATAGGGTTGAAACAGATGGGATCGTCGCGTTTGTGACAAATCACAACTTTATCGATGGCCAGGCGTTCGATGGGATGCGGAAACATCTGTCCGATGCGTGTGATAAGATTTATCTGCTGGATCTGGGGGGTAATATTCGTAAAGGTCACGCTGGGGATGCCAATGTTTTCGATATTCAGGTCGGGGTGAGCGTTAACCTATTCGTGAAAAAGGGTCAGCATAGAGGCGAGGTTGCAAACCTCGCCAGCGAAGTGAGAACGTCTGCGGATATTTTTTACAACGGTGAGACAGCGGAGATGTCTAAAGAGGCGACGTTTGAATTTTTGGACGCGTGTGAACACATCGGTAATGTCAACTGGGATTCTGTTCAACCCGACGCGCGCCATACCTGGCTCACGGAAGGATTGCGTGAGGATTTTGAGACCTTTGTGCCGATGGGGAGTAAGCAAACAAAGGCAGCAAAGGGTGAAATTTCCGGTGTGATTTTCCACCAATTCAGTAGCGGGGTTAAGACGAATCGCGATGCGTGGGCAATCAACTTTAACCGAGATGTCCTCGGTAGTAATGTTACACGAATGATAGAATTCTATAATACACAAATGTTTAAGTGGCAAGGAATCGCGGACAAATCAAGTATAAATATTGACGATTTCGCAGAGTATGACGATGCGAAAATTAGTTGGAGTCGCGATTTAAAAACGAAGTTGCGAACAGGTAGAATGGCTGAATACGACAAACACAAAGTAAGAACCTGTCTCCACCGCCCTTTCGCGAAAAGTAGTATTTTCTTTGACAGAATTCTCAATGATGTCGTATATGTGTTTCCATCAATCTTTCCTACACTTGAAACTGAAGCGGAGAATCGGGTAATCTGTGTTCCAAATAGGGGTGGACGTACAGATTTTTGGTGCTATATCACAAACGTTATTCCGCATACTGTCTTTGTCACCATCGATGCCAACCAATGTTTTCCTTTCTACATCTACAATGAAGATGGCACGAACCGACGGGAAAACATTACGGATTGGGCACTGACGCGATTCCGAGAGCATTACAAAGATGATAAAATCACCAAGTGGGATATTTTTCATTATACATACGCGCTCCTGCATCATCCTGTGTATCGCGAGCGGTATCAGGTGAATCTCAAACGGGATTTGCCCCATATTCCGTACGCGCCCGAATTTTGGGAATTCGTTGAGGCTGGCAGACGGTTGGCAGATATCCACGTGCACTATGAAGATCAACCGCTGTATAAATTGGATCTGATTGAAACGCCGGATATGCCGCTGGATTGGCGTGTGGAGCAGATGAAATTCTCTAAAGACAAAACAGAGATAAAATATAACGATTTTCTGACGTTGGCGGGGATTCCTACGGAGGCGTTTCAGTATCGGTTGGGGAACCGCTCGGCGTTGGAGTGGGTGGTGGATCAGTATCGTGTGAAAACGGATAGGCGGAGTGGTATTGAGAATAATCCAAACTGTGCAGATGATGAAGAGTATATCGTGGATTTGGTTCGGAAGGTTATCGGTGTGAGTTTGGAGACGGTGGGGATTGTTGAGGGGTTGTTGGGGTTGAATATTGGTGGGGAGGTGTAGTATTTCCCGCACGACTATTTTTGACAGTCGGTTTTTTGTATGGTATACTAATTAGGCGAACAACCTGACATGACTGACTAAAAGGCGGATCTTTTCCACAAATGCGTATTACAGGCGAAGAAAAACTGAACAAATTTGCCCGGAGACATCCAAATACCAGATCCGCACTTAATCGGTGGTATAACCTGATAGAACACGGGAGTTTTAAATCTCTTGAAGATTTGCGTACAATGTTTCCGCGCGCTTCTCCGGTGAAAGTTCCCGCAGAAGATTTCGGACAACCGGGTGAAGAAATAACATCAACAGTCTTTAACATTGGCGGTAACAAAGCGCGTCTTACTGCATTCGTGCGATATAAAGTACAACGTGTCATTATCTTAAAGGTAGAAACACATGCCGAGTATAGTAAACGGAGATAGAAGAGGTAAATTATGTTGATGCAAACACACCCTGAGTTTAATGTATCAGCAATTTTGGATTCGGATCCTGCTGTCCCCCATTTAACGCCGACACCCTCTCAATTATCAGAGAGTTCTGAACTGATACAAATTCAGGGCCAGATTCAAATATTGTCCGCCGTCGATATCCCGAACTATCCAGAAAGTGCCTACCAATGGTTAACGAGGGTGTTAGACGGATTAATCGATTTTGGAAAACGGCATGGACATTACGGTACTATCAAATTGACCGAAGATGAATATCAGTGGTTGGATGAGATATTAGAAAAACTAATCTATTCGATCGGTGAAAACGAAAATCATCCGTTGGCACCACTGATGGAATTCATTATTCAGCTCATTGACAATTACGAAGACGCGTATGTTCCAAAATTGACGGAACTGTTTCCAGAGTTGGCAGAGGAAGGAATGACAGAAGCTGCAAGTGAAAACAAGCAACTCGTTTCAAATGTTTTTAAACAGAGTGACAGGGAACTCGCTGCGCATGCTTTCTTTTCCATTGGTTTCCTCCTTTATCACGGGAATCGAACGGAAAAAGCCATTTCCGCTTATGACACGGCAATTGTGTTAAAGCCCGATTTTTGGGAAGCGTCCTACAATTGTGGAATAGCGCGGTATGATTTCAGACAATATGCCGAGGCAATGTTCAACTTTAACAAAGCAATAGAATTGAACCATAACTTTGCGAGTGCCTATCACAATCGAGGAATCCTGAAATCTGAATTGAAAGACTATGAAGGGGCAATTACCGATTTTAATGAAGCGATCATATTAAAACCTGATCATATTGAAGCTTACAACAAGCGGGGTATAGCGAAGTCCAAACTTGGCCAACGTGAATCTGCGATTAACGATTTCGCTAAAGCGATCAAGTTGAATCCAAACTACGCTGAGGCCTACTATAACAGAGGATATGCAAATTATCAATTAGGGAACTTCCAAACTACAATTAACGACCTTGACAAAACAATTGAACTGGATTCGAGTGATTTTACAGCATACTACTACAGAGGATCTGCAAGACTACTACTTGATAATTCCCAAGCTGCAATTGACGATTTTGATAAGGCAATTAAGTTGAAACCAGATATTGCTGAGACTTACTATTGTAGGGGAGTGGCAAAGAAACGACTTGGCAACTGCAACTCCCAAGCTGCAATTGACGATTTTGACAAAGCGATCACGTTGGGATTTAATTCCGCTGGAGTTTATCTTAATCGTGCAGATGCTAAGGGAAACTTAGAGCAGTATGATGATGCTTTAGTAGACTATACTAAAGCAATTCATATAAAATCTGATTATGCAGAAGCATACTACAATCGAGGCAATTTACAACAAGAGCACGGGCAACACGATGATGCCTTAGCCGACTATACCGAAGCGATTCGTATAAAACCTAATTTCGCGGAAGCATATCACAATCGAGGTAGTTTAAAACGAGAGCTAGGGCAATATGACGATGCTATTGCCGATTATACAGAAGCAATTCGCATAAAACCTGACTGTGCAATCGCTTACTACAATCGAGGGATTCAGAAAGCCTTATGTGAAGAACTTGATACTGCTATTGCCGACTATGACGAGGCAATTCGTATAAAATCGGATTATGCGGAAGCCTATGCCAATCGAGGAGCGGCAAAAGTTGGGTTGGATTGCATTGATGAAGCAAGATCGGATTTGCAGACTGCGTTGGAATTAGCAGAACAGAAGAGTAACGCTGATCTCAAAGCCTTTGTTGAGAACCAACTGCAGCAACTTAATCAAGAAACCTAAAAATAAAATAACAAGAAACTAGGGTGCGGTGGACAGTGGAAAGGAAAAGCGAAGATAGCTGAGGACTTTGATGAGCTCCCGGAATCTTTTATAGAGGTTTTTCGGGAAGACAACGAATAAATCCGCTATTGGATCCCTACTGCTCTGCTAACTATACACATATCGCCCCGCTGGGGCTAAAGAGGTGGGGACATCGCGTTGCTATAGACATTTCGCCCCGCTGGGGCTGCGTTTCTTGTTTTGGCGATGTTTTTTCTGTGAGTTGACGCAATGCGACAAAAGCACAGATTTTTGATTCAGAGCGGTCCACGTAGTTGATAAGTTATCAGAAATGCTACCCAAATTGTCCAAATTAAGGAAGGGTTGAAGGCGTATCATATTTCCCCCTCGAAGCCTAATAATAACCCAAGCCACCTGTTTGTGCACATAGCACTCCGCTGGAGTGCAAGAAGTTGTGGACCCCGGTTTCTATAGATATATCACCCCGCTGGGGTGAGGAAAATACCTAAACCCCTCAGATATATCACCCCGCTGGGGTGGGGAAAATACCTAAACCCATCATTGGAACGTTCAGAATTTGTTAGTAGCAACTTGGGTTCAAGGTCATTTAGTTTTAAATAAATTATCGGATTGTCTCAATTTTTTGAATCTCCTTTTCAAATCCGGCGCTGTTCCAAACCGCGCCTACCGGGCCTACCATTTTCGGCACGAAGAGGCACAGGAAACCAACGGTTTCCTATACTACAAGGTGGCAACTTGGGATAATAATAAATTCCTATCTTTTTGCAGATGTGGTATACTAAGGCAAATACGTATTTCACAAGGTCAAATTGCTTATGAATTTTCCAACGCTGTCGGAGTCGAAACGTCTTGAGATGCTTCAGCCCCCGACGGGGCAAGTGCGCATGGTGCTTGACACTGACACCTATAACGAAATCGACGACCAGTTTGCGGTCGTTCATGCACTGCTCTCACCTGAACATCTCAACGTTGAGGCACTCTATGCTGTTCCCTTCCACAACAACCGCTCAAATAGTGCGGAAGACGGGATGGAGAAAAGCTACGATGAAATCCTGCGGCTTTTAGACTTCCTCGATGTCTCCGCCGACGACTTTGCGTATCGTGGTTCCAGAGCGTTTCTTTCCGATAGAGAGACCCCTGTTCCGAGCGATGCCGCGACTGATATGATCGAACGGGCAATGGCAAGCAGTACAGAAGAACCGCTTTACGTCGCTGCTGTCGGTGCAATAACGAATGTCGCCTCCGCTATCCTTTTAGAACCTGAAATTATCGAACGCATTGTCGTTATCTGGCTTGGTGGCAACCCGTTGTACTGGCCCCATACCCGAGAGTTTAACCTGATGCAAGACCTTCAGAGTGCGCAAGTGGTTTTGGACTGCGGTGTGCCATTCGTTTGGCTACCAGCACGCGGGGTCGTCTCACATCTACACACGACGGTCGCTGAGATGGAACGCTATGTGCAGAGTAGGGGCAAAGTCGGAGATTATCTCGTGGAGATCTTCAAAGACTACTCAAGCGACCATTTCGCTTGGTCAAAGGTGATATGGGATATATCTGCGACAGCATACCTCATCAATCCGACGTGGGTGCCGACAGAGATCGTTCACAGTCCCATCTTGACGGAAGCGGCGACGTGGAGTTTTGATAACAGTCGTCATCTCATGCGTGTTGCGTCGAGTGTGAATCGCGACGCGATCTTCAGGGATCTGTTTGAGAAATTGCAACACCACACAGCCTAAAGATATGATGACATTGAACACACCGAAAAAGATCCCAGCGGGAACACCTTTTGAATTCGGTGAGCACCGTTTTCATTTTGGTGCGGAGATCGTCGAGTTAGTAGATTCCAGCGCACTTCTCAATAATCCCAATGCGTTGCACAAAAAGATGCGTGAGGATGGATACCTCTTTATTCGAGGGTTCCATCCGCGAAAGGATGCGGCGCGCGCGGCACATTGGACCTTGCAAGCCATTGCGCAAAACGGTGGGTTAGAGCCGGATACTTCGGTTGAAGCGGGTATTATCGGCGAAGCGAACCAGACCTTTAGTTTCTTTCGGCAAACTGAGGTGGCGCATGCCAAGCCCATTCTTGATGTTGTGGATAGCCAGCGAACGATGCGGTTTTACGAAGAATTTCTCGGTGGTTCGGTCATTACGTTTGACAAACGATGGCTTCGCTGCATGGCGAAGGGTGGACACAACCATTTCCACTACGATAGCGTTTACGTCGGGCGCGGCACGCAGAACCGGTACACGATGTGGAGCGCATTGACAGACATTGGTCTGGAAAATGGCCCCCTCGTCATCTGTCTTGGTTCCCATCGGCACGATCGGTTAAAGTCCTCTTACGGCGCGACCGATATGGACCGCGATTTGACGGAAGCCGTGTTCAGCACTGATCCACGCGAGATGGTTGAGAAATTCGGATTCACACTGGCAACAGCGCATTTCGAGCCGGGGGATGTTATTATCTTCGGGCTTTATATGATGCACAGTAGTGCCCCGAATCGTTCTGACCGCTATCGTATCAGCATTGATACGCGATACCAACTCGCTCGCGAAGAGAAGGACGACCGCTTCTTTTTCCGTGAAGACGGCAGTTGGCTCGGTAATTTCTACAACAAAGGTGCGAATTACAGACCGATAGGGGAACTCCGCCGGGAGTGGGGATTGGAATAATATCATTACAAGGAGATTCGTATGGTTTACAAACAGTGGAATTTTACGGTTTTAATCGCCATTTTGATTTTTTACTCGATTGGAAACAGTATAGCAGCAAATTTAACTGCAACTGGTACTGTATTTCTGGATACAAACGGCAACCACGTGATGGACGATAACGAGAAGGGGCTGCCTGGGGTTCGCGTCTCTAATGGTCAGGATGTTGTCCAAACCGATGCTAACGGGCAATACTCGCTTTCAGTCAGTGATGACACCATTCTCTTTGTCATTAAACCGCGTGGATTTATGACACCGGTTGATGAAAATCGTCTTCCGAGATTTTATTACATCCACAAACCGCACGGTTCACCAGAAGGACTGAAGTATGCTGGTATCGCACCAACGGGTCCACTACCGGCATCGATCAACTTTCCACTCACTGAACAGCCCGAAGCGGATACCTTCAAGGTACTCGTTTTCGGGGATACACAGCCCTATAATATGCAAGAGATTGAGTGGTTAGCACATGATGTGATTGAGGAAATTATTGGAATTGATGCGGTGTTCGGAATCAGCCTTGGCGATTTGGTAGGCGACGATTTAGATCTATTTCACCCACTTAACGAAGTGATGGCTACCGTTGGGATACCGTGGTACAACGTCCATGGCAACCACGATATGAACTTTCTTGCTACGGATGACCGGTACGCCGATGAGACCTTTGAACGTGTTTATGGCCCCGGGTGCTATTCGTTTGACTGGGGACCTGTCCATTTCATCAATATCGACAATGTACTTTTTTACCGCAATGAGGAAAACAACCCTCGCTACTCCAGTGAGGTGGGAGAACAGCAGTTGACGTTCGTTCGGAACGATCTTGCTTTTGTGCCGAAAGATCAACTTGTTGTTATATCCCTACATATTCCGTTGACCGAGATGCGTGATGTGAAGCAATTGATGAATCTACTCGGCGATCGACCCTATACGTTATCCCTGTCAGCACACACGCACATCCAACGGGATGACTTCGTCGGACCGGAGCACGGTTGGCATGGAAACGATCCACATCACCACCACAATCATGCAACCACATCAGGTTCTTGGTGGCGGGGCGCGCTTGATGAAATCGGGATTCCCCACACAACCATGCGAGATGGTGCGCCGAACGGATATGGCATCTTCACATTCAGTGGAAATCAGTATTCAATTCGGTTTAAAGCCGCCCGTCGCCCAGCGGATTATCAGATGAACATCTGGGCACCCTGGGAAGTTGCGTCAGCAGAAACTGGCGAAACAGATGTCATCGTTAATGTTTTTGGAGGCACCAAACGCTCAACGGTTGAAGTCCGTCTGGGTGAAGTTGGGGAATGGAAACCGATGACCTATACGCCTCAGGAAGACCCTTACTATAAAGCACTCAAGGCACGGGACAATACGAACCAGCTTGAGCGGAGATTGCATACCGCCCTTCGAGAAACAATGAAGGCGCAATTGAAGGAAGAGAGTGAACTGCCACAAAGGGGACGAGGGATTAGTGGAATCGTAAAATCAACGCATATCTGGCAAGGGAAACTTCCAGCGAATGCCCCCAAAGGAACGCACGTTATCTACGTTCGTACAACTGATATGTTTGGTCAAACTTTCATAGGACGTAGAATCATCCGTGTGCAGTAGTTCGGTATCAGGTGAGCTGCTATAAACATGCTATCCCTACGGGATTCAAGAGGTTTTTGAACGCTTCAAGGTTTTCGCGTAGAATCCGGCGCAGTTAGAAACAGCGCCTACCGGGCCTGGGTACCAGAGGTGTTTTTTCTAAAATTGACACTCATGGTGCGGTTAGGAAACCGCACCTACCTTGGTTTGGAGTGGTATGGCTTACAGGAGTGGGACATTCCAGTCGTCAGCGCAGATAACTTCAAGTTGATCGTGTGGTTTGAAATAATCGGTTGGATGATGGTCTTCGCCCATGTCACCGAATAATCTTCGGCGGCGTGGTGTCATCCGTGCGAGAACATCCGCGGGGAGTTTGTCGTAGTCGTAAGGGCGGGACCACATCTGCCCGTAACGGAAGGTGACGCTTTTGCGGATACGATCCGTCTGATTCGGTCCGACACCGTGCCATAACGCCCACGGAAAGATGACTGCGTCTCCAGCCTCTGCAATGACCTGAATCGCACCGTTGGGATACTCGCCTTTTTTAAATCCGTTCTCAGGGAAATCTACTTTGTGGCTTCCCGGTACACACATAAAATTCCCTTGATTGGGTTCGGTCAGATCTGTCAAGAAGAACTGGATTTTGAATTGGAGAGGTAGACTATCGGGGTGCGGATGAATCCGTTGAAGTGAGGGACCCGCATCCGTATGAAATCCCATCAGAGCGTCAACATCTGGGTGCCGAACGTAGATTTGCGTTCCCATGATTTGGAGATAGGGTCCCATCAGTGAAAGGATCGTGCCGAAGGTATGTGGGTGATCGGTGAGTGGATCGAGAGCATCTGTTCGCTCAATCGCACGGATAATCGTATAGGCACCTTTTCCAAACGGATTATTGCCTTGTAGATTCGGTGTTTCTTGGACATACGTTTCAATTGCTGAATCCACAGCTGTCAAAAGTGTCTCAATCTCAGCAGACGAAAGCACGTTTTTGATGATCAGAAATCCCTCTTTTTCCCACTCTTTTCGTTGGACATCCGTTAAGTATGGAGATACCATTTTTTGTTGCTCCTTCTTAATAAGCCAAACATAACACGTCCGTTAATTTTAAGGAAATTATAGACAAATTGTGATACCGTGTCAAGCCTGTTTTGCCAATAAAACTCAACGTTTTCACTGAATTTACGTCTAATATATAGAGACCAAGATTTACGCAAATTGAGAAGATATCGGACATTCAGACGCAAAAATCAATAATTTCCGTATTTAAACCCCCTAAATCCCCCTTATCAGGGGGACTTTAAGAGGGAATGTGTAAGTCCTATAGACTAAAGTGGGTTTGTTGGGTTTCGCTACATCTATTTACAGGAAGCGAGTATTGGCGAATGGCTGCTTGGGTAGCACCACAAGGGTTCTGAGTTTTACCGCTCAACCCAACCTACGGGTCTACAAATGCCGCCCCTACGGGGCTTAGTTTTGTGAGGTAGCGTTTTTTCTACACAGATACTGAAGAAATCCGCAGAAACACCCAAGCAAAAACCCCAAGCAAATAAACCCTACGGGATTCAAGAGGTGTTTGAACGATTCAAGGTTTCCGCGTAGAATTCGGTTCGGTTGGGGGATTTAGTCTGGGATTAGACTGGATTTAGTCTGGGGTTAGACTAAATCCGTTCCTTGTATTACATTTCCGTTCCTTGTATTACATTCCGAACCTACCGGACCTGGGACCACGACGGTCATTTTTTCTAAAATTGAGGCTTATGGTGCGGTTAGGAAACTGCCCCTACCGGCTCCTAGGGGAAACTGGAATTATCGAATCAAATTCCTAATGCTCATGAAACTTTGCAGGCGGAAATAACAATATTTAGCACCGATAGAGAACGTATGGATAACTTCACAAAAATTCTTACTACCATCCGTCGTCCCTTCCAACAAGAACTTCGGAAGGGCTGCAAGGATGATGTCGTTGTCAACGGGTTGGACAGTTATGTTCAGCTATGGGTAAAGAATGGAGATGCGTTTGTTCTGGACGCAACTCAGAAAGAGATGCTGAACGGTTTGGCAAACCTCTTTGAAAATTACGGAGGTATATCGCCTACTGAACGGCAGCGCACACTTGAGGAGGCAACAAAACGGATCGACGATGTCCTCGGAAAAGCACCCCAAAGTTTCGGTACCGAAGGAAGTCCGCCAACACGTCCAGAACTGACGACACAGCGCACAAACGCTAAAAAGAATGGACAGCAAACCGAAATGTTGCCGCTCTTTCAGAAAACAGAAAACCCACCAGAAAGATTACCGGTAAAACAGGAACAGGCAGTAGAACAAACACCTGATACGAAACAAACAGAATCTCTACCGCTTTTTCAGAATGCGGAAACTCCCCCACAACAGGCAGAAAGTACGTCCACGGAAGAGGCCGCAGCATCTGTGCCGATCCGGGACACGCCTGTTGGAACAGACATCACCACACTCGATTTCTTAGGTGAACCACTCCAGTATCTCAAAGGTATTGGTCCCCGCCGCGCCAGCATGCTTAGGGAAGAACTCAGTCTCCAAACGGTTGGTGAATTTCTCGCATACTACCCTCGCGATTATATTGATCGCTCTAAGATGGTTGAGATTTATAGAGTGGGGAGACGGGAAGACGATGAACCGGAGACCATCCAAGGTAAGGTTGTCAGTCATACCTCTTCTCCGACTGCAAAGGGAAAACGCATCGGTAAGGTCTCAATTTATGACGGAACGGGTGTCGCCATGCTCGTCAACTTCGGGAGACGCATCGGCATTATGAAGGGATTGCTTCCTGTGGATACCGAAGTTGTCGTCAGCGGCAAATTCACGCGTCGTTACAATGAAATCCAAGCGACCGATTACGAGTTTGAATTGTTCGAGGAAAGCGATGAGACACAGGGGTTGATTCACACCAAACGGATTGTTCCGAAATATCCGCTCACAGCGAAACTCACGGCGAAAATGCTGCGTATGTGGATGCGGACCGCGCTCGATGAATACGGACAACAGATCCCAGAAATTTTACCGCTCGCGCTCCGTCAACGTCAAGGCTTGATTGACAGGCAATCCGCGATCAACGAGATCCACTTTCCGACATCAGAAGTGCATCGAAACGCGGCACAAAAACGACTCGCCTTTGAGGAGTTTTTCCTTCTCAGTCTCGGCATGGAGATGAAAAAGGAACACCGGACCTCGGAGGACGGTATCGCGTTCCAAGTTGGAACGAAAACAGGGGAAAACGTCCCGACACTGTTACGTGATTTCGTCGCATCGCTTCCCTACGAACTCACCAATGCCCAAAAACGGGTCTTCGCTGAAATCCAAGACGATATGCGGAAGAAAAACGTCATGAATCGATTGATTCAGGGGGATGTCGGTTCTGGCAAAACTGTTGTCGCAGCGATGGCGTTGCTTTGTGCCATTGAAAACGGGTATCAAGGTGCCCTGATGGTGCCGACTGAAATCCTCGCAGAGCAGCACTACTACAATCTCTCGGAGATGCTTGAGCATCTGCAGAAAACAAATAAAGGGACTGCAGAAGAAGACGATGGGAAAATAAACGTCGTGCTTCTCAAAAGCGACCTCCCCAGAGCGGAGCGCGAAGAGGCATTAGAAGCGATCACGAATGGTTCCGCAGATCTCATCGTTGGGACACAGGCGTTGATACAGGAAGGTGTGGATTTTCACAAACTCGGACTTGTCATCATAGACGAACAACACCGATTCGGCGTGATGCAACGGGCAACACTTCGTAACAAAGCGCAAGCAGGAAACGGCGATTTGAAACAGCAGGTTACTCCTCCGCCAGCCCCGGATGTGCTCGTCATGACAGCGACACCAATCCCAAGAACACTCGCCTTGACACTCTACGGAGACCTGAATGTGTCGGTTATTGACGAGATGCCACCGGGTAGGCAGCGGATTAAGACCTACTGGATAAAGGAGAAGGACAGAGAAAAGTTATACGGTAACCTTCGGAAGGAGATCCAACGCGGCAGACAGGCATACATCGTCTATCCGCTCGTTGAAGAGTCCGAGAAATTGGAAGAACTCAAAGCCGCTACAGAGATGGCAACGCATCTTCAAAATGAGGTGTTTCCTAATCTACGCGTCGGACTTTTGCATGGGCAGATGAAATCTGTGGAGAAACAGGAAGTTATGGCAAACTTCAACGCACGGCACATCGACATCCTCGTTTCAACAACCGTAATTGAAGTCGGTATTGACGTGCCGAACGCAACGTTAATGGTAATTGAAAACGCGGAACGGTTTGGATTGTCCCAGTTGCATCAATTGCGTGGACGTGTCGGACGTGGTGAGCATCAATCGGCGTGTTATCTTGTCGCTATACCAAAAGGTGATGACTCCTATCAACGCATTCAGGCGATGATTCGGACAAACAACGGTTTCAAGATCGCAGAGGCAGATTTGAATATCCGTGGTCCTGGTGAATTCTTCGGCACTCGTCAATCGGGTGTCCCGAACTTTAAGATCGCGAACATCATCCACGATGCAACACTTCTGGAGACAGCGAAAAAAGAGGCGGAACTATTAATCAAGACGGATCCGGCGTTAGTCGCACCTGTGCATCAACTGCTGAAACGGATGTTACAGAAACATTGGCGAGGTAATTTGGAGATAGCGTCGGTTGGTTAATTAGCCTAAGTTGCCACCTATTGATAAACATAGCACTCCGCTGGAGTGCTATCGCTCAAATACGCCATTTTCTATTCTCACTGCGAAGCAATACCACCCCTCTGGGGTGTGGAAACGCCTGACAAATCTTCTTAAAACGTTCAACGCCTGTTAGTAGCAACTTGGGTTAATTAGCCCCTAAAGGAGGAACCGATGACAAAGAACATAACAGATATGACCCAAGCACAGTTCACCACTTGGCTTACACCAATTATCACCCGTTCACTCTTTGAATCGCGTGAACGACTTGTCAAACTGCTTGCCGAGAATACAGATAGGGAGGCATTAGAAACTGAGTTCCAAGAGTTTTATGAAGGCTACTGTGGTCTGGCATTCGAGTTAGAGGAGCCTGAGGCGCAGCTGCTCTCAATATTGCGAGCGTGTGATACATTTGCATCGCTACAAGAGCGCGTTACAGTTGTGGAAGCGGCGCGAAAGACATCAGCTGCAGGACGGATAGCACGACGGATGAGCGACAGACCACTGATCACCGATCCGCAACCGGAGATAAAGGTATCAGCACTATCGGATGACGAATTCCGTGCGCTGATGGAGACGCTTACGAATTGGGAACTTTTTGCGGCGCGCGAGCGAGTTGCTAAACTACAGAAGGCAGCACCATCGGTTGCCATGACAGATCAGTTGAAATCTGCATTCTTTGAGTTTTTCGTGTGCTATCTGGAGTTAGAGCAGTTTCTTGAAGATTACTACTATGATCCGGATGAGGGATTGGAATTGCGTCCGGAAGTGGCTGAGAGGTTAGAACGGAGTGTTGCAGAATATGAGTCTGGTAAAGTCAAATCGATTCCGGTAGAGGAAGTAGCGAGAAAATTAGGACTGAAGTGGTAATGTACGGTTTGGAAATTATGCCAAAAGCGGAAGCAGACTTTGCCCGTTTAGATGCTACAATTGAACAGCGAATTCTTGACAAACTGAGGGTATTATGCGAAAATTGCGATACACATCGCCACGAGGCTCTCCGAGGCCCCCATAGAGGCAAGTTCCGTTTACGCGTTGCCGGTGCTTATCGAGTTCTGTATACCTTCAATAGACAAACACGAACAGTTGTTGTTCACGAAGTTGGACATCGGAGCAGCGTTTATTAACGCAGACGTGAAATGTGCAATTTATTTCAGAACAATGACCGAACGAATAAACCATTTACAGAAACGTAGTTATCAAACGGTATAGTTGTGGCACAGTAACGGAGAAATCGCCGGAGATGTGGTAGCCTTCACCCCCATCTTTCACTGTGCGGATGAGGATGGTCTTTTTGGGGCGGTGGTAGTAGTGTGCATCGGTGGTCTCCCCCTCGTCTTGGAAATCGGAGAAATCAATCAGGTCGAAGTTCGCAGTTGTGAAATGCCGAATCTCTTCACCGCGCTGGGTTGCGATGTTCCGTGCCATTGAGAGACTTTTGAGATAAACTTCAGGTCCCATGACAGCGGAACCCAGATTCAGAAAAACACCGTCTTCTAATTGTGAGACACCGTGCGCAAACCTGAGGAAATCCTCGCCCGTTGTCCACCCCATTGCAGCATAATCAGCGGAAGGATGCTGGTCAATGATGTCGTAGCCGATGCCTTTGTGAACGGTGAACGGCACCCCTAACCGATATGCTGCGGCGAACATGCTTATGTCGCGATGCGGAAAAGGGATACCCTGTTCACCTTCTTGGATGAATCGACCGACCGCTTCTCCGAAACCGAGTTTATCTCGATACCCTCGAACAATTGCTTCGTTCAGGTAGCGTCCTGTCTCCTCCCAATTGCCGAACTTACCGTCCCAAATATAGTCTTCAACATCTTCGAGCGTTGCCCCGATATGCGCGAGTTCAAAATCGTGGATGGCACACGCGCCGTTGGTAGCGACATGCGTGATGACACCGCGTTCCATCAAATCGATGATAAAGCGAGAGTTCCCGCGCCGCATGACGTGCGCGCCCATCATCCAGATGACCTGTCTTCCGGCGCGATGTGCCGTGACAATCCGATCTGCAACAGTACGGAGGTGTGGGTTTTCATAAGGTGGAGGTTCTGCATCTAACGCATAGACATCTGCCACCGTCATCTTGTGTCGGCGTTCAGTGAGCGGTAGGATTGTGAGTTGCTCACGATTGAGTCTATCCATTATGGCTACTCGGCAAACTTAGCAGAGACAATTTTAGAGATACCCGCCTGTTCCATTGTTACGCCGTACATAGCGTCAGCGATCTCCATCGTGCGCCGGTTGTGCGTGATAATAACGAACTGTGTATTCTCGGAATAGGCACGGATAAGATTTGTGAAACGGAGGACGTTTGCTTCATCAAGTGCGGCATCAACCTCGTCAAGCACACAGAAAGGACTCGGTTTAATTTTAAAGACAGCAAACAGGAGTCCAATGGCAACCAGTGAACGTTCGCCCCCGGAAAGCTGCGTGATGCTCTGCGGACGTTTGCCCGGCGGACGCGCAATAATGTCAATCCCCGAATCCAGCACTTCAGCCGGATCTGTCAACAACAATTCCGTTTCGCCGCCGCCGAAGAGTTGGGCAAAAACCTCTTGGAAGTTCGCCTGCACCCGTTCAAAGGTCTCAAGGAATACATCTTTCGAGGTCTGGTTAATCTTCTGTATCACCTGATAGGTGGCTTGCATGGATTTTTCGAGGTCCGTGCGCTGGGAAACAAGGAAATCTTGGCGTTTCTTATGTTCCTCGTAAGCCTCAATCGCCTTGAGATTTACTGCGCCCATTGCGGAGATTTCTGCCTTCAACTTTTCAACGCTATCCAACAGATCAATCTCGTCCATTGCCTGCTCATTATCCGCCAAAGGTGGCAGTGCATCAATTGAGACCTGATATTTATCGTGGATGCGGGTTGAGACTGATTTTATGCGCATCTCGAGTTGGGTCGTTGTGACCTCAAGTTTATGACGCTCTCGGTTCTGTTTCTCGAAGTTCCTCCGTGTCGCGCGCATCTCTTTTTGGAGAATGGTGACCTCCTGAAGGAGTGTTTCACGTTCTTCAGCCAGTTCATCAACGTGCGCTTCCGCTTCGGCACGGTCGCCCTCTAAACTAAGGAATTTGTGTTGTGCTGCGGCGACCTGTTCTCCAAGGTCAATCTTCGTCTGTTCATCGGAGTCAATAATTGCCTGCTGCTCAGCAATATCCTTTGTTGCGCGTTGGTATGTTTCCTCAAACGTTTCTAACTCGGACATCAAACTCTGCAATTTCTGATGCTGTCCTGCCAAAAAGACTTCCATCTCTTGACAGCTCCCGGCGACTTCAGCATGTTTCTTGTTTTCGCTCTCAATTTGTTCGGATACGCGCTCAATCCAGCGTTGCGTGCGAGTACTCTTCTGCGTCAATTCCGCGATTTCAGTCTCAAGTGCTTGCTGTTCCTCGCGTGATGCATCGACGGCTTCGCTTAATTTTCGGTTTTCTGTCCGAATCTCGGCGAGTTGCTGTTCAAGTCGGACAACCTGAAGGTTCGCCTGCTCCATGTCTTTCGTCAGCGATGCTTTCTCAACCCGCTTATCTTGCCATTGTGCAGTGAGCGTCCGTCGCGTGTTTTGCAAATCCGCTATTTTCGCGGCGTACGCCTTACGCTTCTCAACCTTTCGATTTGAGCTCTGTGTCAATTTCCCGATCTCATTTTCGAGCGTTTCGAGTTCGCGGGCGCGACGGAGTAGTCCACTCTGTCTCTGATTCGTTTGACCGCCGGTGATAGCTCCAGACGTATCAATGACATCTCCATCTAAAGTAACGAGACGTGCCCTGGGACGGAATTGGCGGGTAAGAGCGACAGCAACATCCAAATCCTCAATGACGAGTGTATTCCCCAACAGATGTTGCATGGCAGGCTCATATTCATTATCATAGTCAATCAATTCCTGGGCGATGCCGATGACACCGGGTTCGTTGAGCAGTGCCTCATCATAGAATCTGCGTTCGCGTATAAAATCAAGCGGGAGAAACTTCACCCTACCGGCGCGATGCTTTTTAAGGAAAGCAACACTCCTCTGGGCATCCTCAGCAGTCTCAGTAATAACACTCTGAATATCGCTCCCGAGTGCGACCTCTATCGCGACTTCATACTCAGCATCCGTCGCGAGCAATTCAGCAACAACACCACAGACCCCCTGAAACTGATCCGAATAGCGAGTTTTTGCCTGCATTATCGCCCGAACACCAGCGTAGTATCCTTCATAAGCAGATTGCAATTCCTGTAGCGATTTAAGCCGTGAGACGTTACTGCCTAACGTATTCTGTAAACCTTGAATTTCGGTTTCAATCTTGCGGAGGGCATCCTGATTTTCCTGGAGGTTCGTCTCGACGTGATTTCTCTCGGCTTCAATATGAACGAGTTCTGCTTTCAGTTGTGTTTCGGCGCGTTGGACCGCAGCGTGCACATCAGTAGCGGTCTTGAGTTCGGTTTCCAAAGCCTCTGTATTTTCTTTGAGACGATGGAGATTTCCCTCGGTACTATTCAAATCGTGTTCAATTGCGAGACGTTTGCGCTCGCGGTTTTCCAATTCGGTTGCGTTCTCCTGTAAGACAGTCTGCGCGTCTTGTACAGACTCCTTAGCGGCAGTGATACGTTCGGCGAGTTGTGTGAGCAGCTGCTGACGTGCTGCCAGTCGGCTTTCTTCTATTTTGTAGGATGCCTCAAGTTTTTGGTGCTCTTGGGTGCGCTCTCGCTTCTGCGTGAGCAGTGCCGTTTGCTGTGCTTTCAAGGACTCAAGCGTCTGCAGGGCGCGCTCGCGTTGCCTTTGGATGTTGAGTTGACGTTCCTTGTGAAGGACGATCTGACGCTCGATCTGCTCAATGTTGGTTTCAATCTCACGAAGTGCCGTCTGTCCGTTACGGATGGCTTCATCCAATTCAGATTGGCGGTTTGTGGAATTTTCAATGCGTTCCTCGGCAGCTTTAAGCGTTTCAGAGGCACCCGCGACACTGGTGAGAATTTCATCCAAGTCCGCTTGGGCTTGGTTATAATCCATGCGGAGTTTATCGTATTCCCTGTGCGCGAGGTTCAACTCAAACTGCTTTAGTTGCGCTTGTTGTGTGTTATAGTGCTGCGCTTGTTCCGCTTGCGTTTTGAGTTCTTCAGTTTCGCGTTGTAATTCCTGAATCACATCGTTGATACGGACGAGATTTTGCTCGGTCTGCTCAAGTTTACGGAGTGCTGTTTTCTTTCGGTGTTTATATTTCGTAATGCCAGCAACTTCATCAAATAGAAAGCGGCGTTCTTCCGGTCGTACGTTTAGGATTACATCAATCTTGCTCTGCTCCATGACGGAGTAGGCATCAACCCCGATCCCCGTATCCATGAAAAGTTCACTAATATCGCGGAGACGGCACGGGTTCTGATTAATTAGATAGCGGCTTTCACCGTCGCGTCCGAGGTGCCGACATACCTCAACTTCGGGAGCCTGAAGGGCAACGTTGGCGGTGTCTTGTGCGGGGGCATCTGGATTGGCAAGCCCATTATTTGAAAAACGGAGTGCTACCTCTGTTTTCTGTGCGGGTGCGAAATTGGCACCCCCATTGAAAAGTAGGTCGCGCATAGAGGAACACCGAAGGGCGCGGGCACTCTGTTCTCCAAGTACCCACCGAATGGCATCGGACACGTTGCTTTTTCCGCAACCGTTGGGTCCGACAATTGTAGTGACACCCGGTTCGAGTATCAATTCAACATCTTCGGCGAAGCTCTTAAATCCACGAATTTTGATGCTGTTTAAGTGCAAAGGTTCAGCCTCCTTCACTACAAATTCAGGCAATTAGCTAAATGATAAGCAGTTTTAGGGTGCAGCTTTCAAAGGCGACGACCGCCTCATGCAGAAAAGGCACACCTACAAACTTCGTCCGAGCGTGGACATTGTATAAAACGCAGCATGAGTGAAAAAAGTTTCACGATTTTCAAGCCTCTAAAGTTCTCGCCACTGTCAAAACGTCGATTTCAACGGGATCGGCAGTCCATAATTCGCTAACCGCTTCACGGATGGTAGCACCGGTCGTGAAAACATCGTCTATCATTAGAAGGCGTTTTCCACGGATAACCTCTGGGTTCCGGATGCCAAAAGCACCGATGATGTTCTGCTGGCGGGCTTCTCTATCCAAACTGCTTTGCGCGACTGTGTGTCGCTTCCGAATCAGCGTGTCCGTGAGAACGGGCACACTCTCTGCTCTCGCAATCGCGTTGGCAAGGAGTGTTGCCTGATTAAAGCCGCGTTCTCGTAAACGCTTTCTGTGAATCGGGATGGGCAGAACAAAGTCGTATTCTGCAATACGACAGTCCGTGGGCATACGTGCGTTTATCAGTTGCGTCAGATGTTGCGCAAGCACCTTCTTCTTTTGAAATTTGAAGAGATGTATTGCCTCTTGGAGCGTTGTCTGATAAAATGCTATAGATCTGAGTTTGCCGTAACGTGGCGGGGCGATCGCACAGGGATCACAAAGTCCGTTCACGCCCGGCGTGCCACATATATCGCACCAAGGTGGTTCAAGGAATTGAATATCCTGCCAACAGTCATCACAGATATAAGGCACGGATGTAACCCCAAGAAATTCCTCACAGACCCGACACTCTGCGGGATAGAGGAAGACGGCGGCAGTTTCAAATATGTCTCGTAATAGAGAAGGGACCTGTAAACCTATCGGTTTCGATTCCATGCGATGCAACACCTGACTGAAATTAGAAGTTATTATATGATAAGTTTATCATAAATAAGTTTTAATGTCAAGACAAAGGAGAAAAAAATAAGATGGAAAGACCAATCGTATTTTACAATCAAGAACAACAGATAAACGGGATATTGCATTCACCGACAAATTGCGATGCATTATGTCCCGCAGTTGCCTTCTTTCATGGATTCACTGGAACAAAGGTCGAACCGCACAGAATATTCGTTAAGACTGCGCGAGAACTCGCCTCTATTGGTTTTTATGTGCTCCGCTTCGATTTCCGTGGCTCCGGGGACAGTGCCGGTGATTTTTCGGAGATGACCATCGGTGGTGAGATCTCGGATGCCATCAAATCGATTGATGTCCTCAGTGCCATGCAAGGTGTAGACCCTGAACGCATCGGCATTTTGGGGTTGAGCATGGGTGGCTGCGTCGCGGCGTGTGTCTCTGGACAAGAGGCGCGTGTGAAGTCAACGGTGATGTGGGCACCGCTCTCGGACGACCCGCCAGATCGGAAACAGGAAATTTTGGAGAGGTCCAAGCACACACCGACCCCAGAAGAGATAGCGCAGTTAAACCCAAACATCGTTGGAAAGGCGTTCTATGAAGAACTCCCGGAAATAAGTCCTTCCGCTCTTATTCAGCAGTTTACGGGCGCGCTTCTCGTCATCCACGGCAGTGCTGACGATGTTGTGCCAGTCTCTCACGGCAAACGCTATTACGAACTCATGCGTGGACGCGACGCTCCGACAGCACTTGAGATTATTGATAAGGGTGACCACACCTTCAACACCGTTGCCTCGGAGCAAGCGGTGATCGCCAAATCGGTTGCGTGGTTTCAACGGACGTTGGCATAAGGAGACACAACGATGAGAAATTCGGGAACATGGCGAGAATATATGGTTCAACGCCTCGCTTCCGATCCAGGACGGGTAGAGGGCTATCTCCAAGCGATTATGGAAGAATACCAAACTTTTGGAGATCCGCGAGTAGTGCTACTGGCACTCCGAACCGTTGCTGAAGCGGAAGGGGGCATATCAGTACTTGCCAAGAGAATTGACATTGAACCGGAGGTGCTCTCGCAAGGACTATCAAGCGACAAGACTTTAACGATTGACCTGCTCAAAACCATTCTTAACGCATTCGGATGTAGACTCTCAATTGAATCCCTGGAGCCAGACGATCTCCACTATTCGACTACTCACTCCCCAGATGCAAGACTGATGCGGATCGCCTCCAGTGCAACCGCTGCGTCCGCCAAACAGGGCAGCTGATCCACAGCATCTCGGATTTCAGAAAGCCATAACTCCTGAAGCGTCAGTTGTGGGGAATCCGGTATAGAGATTGGTGTTACGCCAGCGGGTGTTGTGCAATGCCATTCGCCACCAGCATCGCTTATCGTGCCTTCGGTGAGGACGTATCGCTCGTGTTCTTCTGCTGCGTTAATCGCTATGCCACCTGCCCATGTCCACTGTCCGATGCCACCATGCTTAAATTCAACGGTGAGCGTGTTAACAAATCGGTCATACTGCCCGTTTTCTCTCAATCCTTCGTAGGCAGCACTCTTTTTAACAGATGAGGCTCCACCAAAGAAATCAACAATCGGATAGATATGGTAGATGAAGAAGTGTGCTGGCGTGCCTGACACGGATAAATTGAAGAGAATCTCAGGACGCGCACCGCGACCGGGTGTGAGACGCACAAACGAGGTGAGTAGTAGGTCGCCGAGTTCGCCTATTTTCTGCTTGAGTGCCTTGTGCGTGTTGGAGACGACCTCTGGATGTGAGACTCGGAGGACACGACCTCGTTCTTCAGCGAGGCGAAGTGCTGCTTCCCCTTCACCGACATCGCTGGCGAGTGGATATTCCACAAAGACATGTTTATCCGCCTGTAACGCTGCGAGGATAATCTCACCGTGGCTGTCGTTGTGCGTACAGATAACGATGCCGTCTATATCGTCGCGTTCAATGAGACGCTGCCATTCGCGGATAAATACGGTGCTATGCTCTCCGGCAAGTTGTGTTCCTGTCTGCTGATTTCTGGAGGCGATCGCTACGACTTCAGCGGTCTCCATTGGTGAAAATCGGGCGAGATGGTGCCGTGCCATCCCGCCCGAACCGACAATTCCGATTTTAATTTTGGTCATATTTTCCATCAATTTCGCTGGCGAGGTTTGGCAAAGAAAATTGGGTAACGTGCGATGAATCGCACTACTACAAACCAAAACGAAGTATGCCTACGCCCAGCCTTGGCTTTCGCCACCGACGCGGGCGGCACTAATTTTCTCGTAATAGCCGCTCTTTCGATAGGCTGCTAACGGGTTTGGATCGCGTCCCATTTCCAAACGGACCTGCTCTAAAAGTGGGTTCACATCCGTTTCGGACGCGCGTTGGAGGATGGACTCCGCTTCAACGAGGTCAGCGGCATCCTGCGCGGCTGCGAGTGCTTCTCTGTCAACAAGCAGTGCTTTTGTGTATGCCTTTTGGAGATTGCAGACAGATTGGATACTTGCTTCTACCTTCGGCTTCAGATTATGGCTCTGATCAATCATATAAGCGATGTCGGTTTCCGTATCGGGATCAAGTTCTGCGGCGACCAATTCGGTGTAAATCAGGAAGAGCTCTTGTGGATTGATAGAACCGACCGTCAGATCGTCGTCGGCGTATTTCCGGCAGTTGAAGTGGAATCCACCGAGTTTCCCCTCGTCAATGAGGTAAGCAACGATGAACTCAATATTCGTGCCTTGCGGGTGGTGTCCCAAGTCGATGAGGACCTGCGCTTTCTCACCGAGTTTCGTTGCCATGAGGTAGGCGGTGCCCCAATCGGGGAGGTCGGTATGGTAAAACGCTGGCTCGAAGAATTTATACTCAATGAGCATACGGGTGGCATCTGGTAGGGCATCGTAGACTTCGGCTAACGCTTCCTCCATCCACCGCTTGCGCTTCCTAAAATTCGACTGACCGGGGAAATTGGTACCGTCCGCGAACCACAAACTGAGCAGATCAGAGCCTGTTTTCTCCATTATGTCAACACATTCCAGCATGTGATCAATGGCGAGTCGGCGGATACTGGCATCTGGGTTGCAGACGCTTCCGAGTTTATACGCCTGATCTTGAAAGACGTTTGGGTTGATCGCGCCGATGCCGATACCGACATCCGCGGCGTACTGTTTCAATGCGCCCCAATCGTCGGTTTTATCCCACGGAATGTGGAGTGCAACGGTGGGGGCGATACCGGTGAAGCGGTGAACGGTGGCAGCGTCTTCCAAGCGTTCTGCTGCATTTCGTGCCGCGCCGGGTTGTTCAAAGACCCCAAATCGGGTGCCGGAATTACCGTAACCCCACGAAGGGGTTTCAATGTGCTGCGTTTTGAGATGGTCTTTGAGGGTTTCTATCTGGATTCCCCGTTTTTCTAAGTTTTCGGCTAAGAGATCATAAGCGAGATTGCTCATTCTGTCTTCCTTTCTTGGAGAGTGGTTGTCGGTTGTTAGTTTTCAGTTTTCAGTTAAGAGGTTCCTATCAGCAGTCCCGAAGTTTGCAAGTGTATCTAAAGTTGCGAAGTGTACTAAAGTTGTTGACCACTTTACAGACTTTAGCACATCTTACGGACTTTAAAACTTTTCAACAACTGATAACTGAAAACCGACAATTATATTGCCAATTCTTGAAAGATTTGTACAAGTTTTTCCTGCGTGGCGTTCGGGTCCTCAATGATGATGCGTGCGCCGCCGATAACGTCCATGAATCCCAATTCACGCGGGTATCGCGGGACAACGTGCAAATGATAATGCGGGATGCTCGCACCGGAAGCATCACCCATATTATAACCGACGTTGAAGCCGCGTGGCTGATAGGCGCGCGTCAACACTTCAAAGCAGAGACACTGGAGTTCGTGAAGGTCTTGAACCTCTTCCTGATTCAACTCTCGTACATCAACGATATGCCGATTCGGAAAGATTAAGAGGTGCCCCGGACTGTAAGGATAGAGATTAAGCGATATGGTAAAACGTTCGGTTCGATGGACTTCAAGTCGTTCGACTTTATCATTTTTTTCGACGATTGCACACAGAATACAGGGGACATCTGGACGGTTTTTTCCTTTGGCATAAGGCATTTTATTCGGTACGAAGAGGTTGTGTCGCATGGAAGGGTTTCCTATTTACAATAACATATCGTATTATATACAGAACAAATTATCAGTTCTCTTGAAAAAGATTAAACTTTTGATACATCTATGATATACTATTTCGACAAAGCTTGCAAGCAGATAATTGTTAGCAGTCGGCTATCAGCAGTCAGCCATCAGCAAAGAGCCTTTAGCAAAGTCATCGGCACACTCAGCTAAACTCAATATTTTTTGAAGAAAGAAAACAGGCGCGGGTTATAATGAATGTGGCAGTGTTAAACGACCCACCAGTTTTTACAAGTTGCGCCGAAAACTACAGATGAAAACCTGATAATTCTGCCCGTATCAAGCATGTTCTGTTTCTTCTTATCTTGTTTTTCCCATCAACAGTTTTGCACATAACCTTCTTTCCAAATCATATAAATACACCTTGCTCGCGAACAATAGACTGCGGGCATTCTGTAGGAGATTTTTGATGGAAAATAGAAATTCCTTTGCTCCCATGTCAGGCAGTGTAGGGGGTGAGGACGTGACAACGTGGGCACTTCCTGAAGGCGCGATTGCTCGATTGGGACGTGGTAGTGTTCGTGATATGGCATTCTCACCCAACGGACAGTACTTTGCAGTTGGCACATCAATTGGACTCTGGTTATATGAACTCCCGACGCTAACCCCGATTACTCTCTGGAATACGGAACGCGGAATGACCGATGATGTCACATTTTCACCGGATAGCCGTCGGATTGTCATGCGCACTTTTGCTGGAAATTTAATAGTATGGAATATTCAAAGCGGTGCTTGTATAACACAAATAGAGGAATTGGATAATCAAGAAATTTGTCCACCCGTTTTCTCTCAAGATGGGCAACGCCTCGTTGCTGCTGATTATCGCATAAAAAACAAGCAGATTTACGTTTGGGATTCACATACCGGCAAGCAAGTAAAAGAAACGGAAATACATCACCCCTACAATATCTATCCGCTCTGCTTTTCCCCGGATTTAAGCTTGTTGGCAGGTAAAAACAGTGATCCAGATAACATCGGCAGAAATATTGGTGATGGCGATTCAATTACGGTCTGGCAGGTAGAAACTGGAGAACAAATTGCCAATATCACAGGACATTCTGAGCAGGTGCGAAAGTTCTGCTTTTCGCCATGCGAACAGTTCCTTGCCGCCGGCGGTTGGCACGGCACAATACATGTATGGGATGTGGTAAGTGGACAACTGGAAACCAGCTATACCGATTATGGGGAATCCCAAATGTATCCATATTTTCTCCCAGCGGGTGAACTGATTACTGCCGCAGTTTCTGAACGCAAGATTGAGATTTGGCATGTAGAAAAAGGCGAGAAACTGGATGAATTTGAACACCGCGGGAGCAGAAGCAAGGTTCATTTTTCTGATAGTGGAACACAATTGGCACTTGCAAACTCCTGCGAGATCCAAATCTGGACAAAAGGTAATAATTCCGACGCGCACACGCTTTTACCCCTTCATGGACATATCTCCACGGTGGATACGTTAGTCTTTTCGGCAGACGAAAAGACGCTCGCCTCTGCGTCCTGGGGTGACAATGTTCTTTTATGGGATATCAGAAGTAAAAACTCGTACCGTCCACAGGGTGAGAAATTACCTGCAAGCTCACATAATGTCTACCGATCTCCGAGTGGAAAAATCATTTCCATCAACGTATATGGAGACAACTTAAATGTGTTGGAGGTTGGTAAAGGTGAACCGCTTGCTGAACTGACCGGATTGGAAGGGCGGTTGGGACGCGCTAAGGCGTTCTCCTCCACAGGACACCGAATTGCAAGCATAGATACAAACGACAACATACACATCTGGGAATGCTCGGGCGGTGAAAGTTGGAAAAAGCATACCACGATCATCAACGATGAGGAATTTACTTACGGGTTGTTGCATAGTCCAACTGGGTTGGCATTTAGCCCGGATGGAAAACGACTCGCAAGTATATCACGGTCACGGGATTGGAAAGCTTGTTTGTGGGATGTTGATTCAGGCGAACAGATATTTGAACTTCCGCTAACACCGCGGCCAAGTCGTGACGGAAGGTATATATATACATATCGTGGCTACGATACCGGAATCGCGTTTTCACCGCGCGGTGATATAATCGCTGGTGGTAAATGGGGTGAGATTGTTTTCTGGGATGCAACAGACGGTAAAACACTTATGACGCTTCCACAGCCCGAAGAAAGTCAAAGACCGATTACTTTATGCTTTTCACCGTCTGGCGAGTATCTGGCTTCTGGTTCATGGTGGCAGTCAGGTTTGCAGAAGGTGCCTATCCGTTTGTGGGAAGTCGCGACTGGTGAAAATATCGCTACCTTTTGGGGACATACTACTGATGTTCAGTGCTTCGCATTTTCGTCGGATGGCACGCTTCTCGTAAGTGGTGGACATGACGGTGCGATCTATCTCTGGGACCTCACACCTTATCTGGACAAGGAGATACTTTGATGGAAAATAGGAATACACAAGCAGCTCCTCCGTTTAGCTTTGACGACAGTGACGTAGCGACATGGGCACTTCCGGACGGTGTGATTGCTCGATTGGGGCGCGGTAGTGTTCGGGATATGGCATTCTCATCTGACGGACAGTACTTCGCAGTTGGTACAGCGATTGGACTCTGGTTATATGAACTCTCGACGCTAACTCCAATTGCGCTGTGGGAAACAGAGCGGGGATTTATTGACCGTGTTACATTCTCGCCTGATAGCCGATGGATTGCTTCATATACACTTCACGAAGCACTTAGGATATGGGATATCCAGAATGAGAATTGTATTACTGAGATGGAATTTAGGAATGAAGAGGATCATAGGGACCTTTCCAAGCCTGTTTTTTCCCATGATGGAGAATACCTCGTTGTATTTAGTGGACACCAGCGTAAAATGAAAAAGATTCAAGTTTGGTGTCCGCACACAGGGACACGACTTAGTGAAACCGAAATCCCCTCCATCTACGATGTCTATCCTACCTGTTTTTCTCAAGATTTAAGCCTGTTGGCAGGTACAAGTTATGACGAAAATAACCGTCCTACGGCTGAATTCATCGCGGTGTGGGACGTGGAGACAGGCGAACAAGTCGCTCGGTTTGACTGGTCGGAGAGGTGGGGGCGACTCTGTTTTTCATCGTGTGGGAAGTTACTGGCAGCCAGTGGTAGAGAGGGCGGAATTTACGTTTGGGACATAGAAACCGGAAATCTTGAGGAAATCTATACCGAACATGAGGATGTCCAGATGCATCCATATTATCTACCAGAGGGTGGGTTGATTGCCGCAGTGGTTTTTCCATCGTCTAAGATGGAGATCCGGCATTTAGAGAAAGGTGAAAACATCGACACATTTGAACATCAGAGCAAAGGTAGTTTTGTCCGTTTTTCGGAGAGCGGCACACAATTGGCTTATACCGATAGTGGTGAAATCAAAATCTGGACGAAAGGCAGATCCACCGCTCAAGCACTCCCGACCATTCAAGGACACGCCGGAACCGTCGGTTCATTCGTTTTTACACCGGACGAAAAAACGTTAATGACTGCATACTGGGGTAGGAACACGCTTTTATGGGATGTTTCACGTCAGTGTGCGCGACACCCGACCAGAGAAGAACTCCCCGATAGAGTACGGGATGTTTATCCGACTTCAAGCGGTAAAATCCTTGCTGTTGGCGGAGACGAAAGCATTTTGGAGGTATGCGAGTTTGGAAACAGTGAACCCCTTGCTGAAATTCCCATCCCTGAACTGGGATTATCGCCGCTGACAGGTACCGATGCGCTTGCCCTAACCGCTCAGCGGTTGGCACGCGCTGGCAGAGATCGGAACATCTATGTGTGGGAGTACACACCTTCATCAAACGTGAGTTTGATAAATAATTGAAAGTTTTTGTATAAAGAGAACTCTTTTAGTATAATGAGATTATCTACATTCTCTAACTAAAAGGAGTTCTCTGATGAATATTGTATCACTTTTCTGCGAAATAGACGACTTTTTTCTTGCGTATGAAAAATGGATGGCAACACACAGTTTGCCAGAGGAGACCCCACCCCCGGAAACACGTGGACGGCGGCGAAGTCTACATCCGAGCGAAGTGATGACGATCCTTATCGCCTTTCATCAAAGTGGGTATCAGACGTTTAAGCATTTTTACCAAAGACACGTCTGTGTCTACTGGTGTGCCGAGTTTCCGAATCTGGTGAGTTATTGTAGGTTCGTGCAGCTGAAAAAAGAAGTCTTGAGGGTCTTGACGCTTTATCTTCAAGCAAATCTCGGCACGTGTAGCGGTATCTCTTACGTCGACTCTACACGCTTGCGGGTGTGCGATAACAAGCCGATTTCATCCCACAAGGTCTTCGCTGGGAAAGCAGACTGCGGGAAAACCTCTATGGGATGGTTTTATGGATTCAAACTTCACTTGATTATCAATGACACAGGCGACATTTTAGACGTTGTATTGACCCCCGGGAATAGAGATGACCGCAAACCGCTTTGGGGAATGGATCCCGATGGACAGTTTCACGGAACCCTCTACGGAGATAGAGGGTATATCTCTAAAGACCTGCGGGAGAAACTCCGCAAGCAAGAGGTAAACCTCGTTTACAAAGTCCGAAAGAACATGGACCCCCTGGACTTATCGGGGTCCGAGGAGGTGTTGCTAAAAAAGCGGATGCTCATTGAATCGGTCATCGGCGTGCTGAAAACCCAAATGCAGCTCGAACATTCACGACATAGAAGTTATGAAAACTTTCAAGTCAATGTCGCCTCTGCTTTGATCGCTTATCAGCTCTCGGAGAACAAACCCTCTCTGAACTTCGATGAACTTCAGCAAACCAACGATTTACCTACGATCATCAACGAATAACTTTTTTCAAACTCACGTTTCATCAAATGAAATGGACGAGAAAGAAAACTGGGAAAAGTGTGCTGTCCTCGTAGGACACGTAGAAGCTGTTAGAGCATTGGCGTTGAGTCCCGATGGAAAGCGGCTTGCGAGTATTCCCGTAACACGTCGACCACAAAAACGAATCGCCCTATTATGGGATGTTGATACTCGAAAGCAGATTACCCAGTTACCCTTAACTACGCCGGAACGGGGTGGATACAACAGTTCCCATGCGGGGATAACGTTTTCACCAGATGGTAATATCATCGCTGGTGGGTTCTGGAACGAGATTGTCTTGTGGGATGCGGCAGAGGGCAAAACGCTTACGACGATTCCACAATCAGAAGAAAATCAGCGACCAATCACGTTGCATTTTTCACCGTGCGGTCAATATTTGGCTGCGGGTGCCTGGTGGAAAGGTGGATTAAAAAAGACATCCATCTGTTTATGGGAAATCGCAACCGGTAAAAAAATCGCCACTTTTTGGGGGCATACTACTGATGTGCAGTGCTTCGCATTCTCGCAGGATGGCACCCTTCTCGTAAGTGGTGGACACGATGGGGCGATTTATCTCTGGGACCTCACACCTTATCTGTAGAACACAAGGAGGTATTTTGATGGAAGATAGGAAAACACAAGCCGGTACTTCGTTTGGTCCTGACGATAGTGATGTAGCCAAGTGGGCACTTCCCGAAGGTGCAATTGCCCGGTTGGGGCGCGGTAGTCTCCGTGATATGGCGTTTTCACCGGATGGACAGTATTTCGCTGTTGGAACAAATATAGGACTCTGGTTATATGAACTCCCTACACTATGCCCTATCGCGCTGTGGGAAACGGATAGAGGGTATATTGACGGTGTCACCTTTTCACCCGATAGTCGATGGATTGCCTTACATAGATACCACGAAGCACTTAGAGTGTGGGACATCCAAAACGAAGCTTGCATTGCTGAGATGGAGTTTACGAATAAGCCAGATCGTTTCGGTCTTACCAATCCTGTTTTTTCCCAAGACGGAGAACGTCTCGTTGCGTTTAACAAACGCGAGCGTAACATGAAGATTCAGGTTTGGCATCCGCGCACCGGTGCGCTACTCAGCGAAACTCAAATCCAATCCACTTACGATGTTTACCCTACCTGTTTCTCGCCGGATTTAAGGTTGTTGGCGGGGACGAATTACGTCAGAGATAACCGGACTGCTGAATTCATTGCGGTGTGGTGTGTGGAGGCAGGTGACCAAATTGTTCGCCTTGAATGGTCTGAGGTGAGGTTCGGTAGATTATGTTTTTCCCCGTGTGGACGGTTCCTTGCTGTCGGTGGTTCAGAGGGCAGAATTCATGTCTGGAATGTGGAAAACGGGAACCTTGAGGAAACCTATACCAAATATGAGGATGCTCAGATGCATCCGCACTATCCACCAGAGGGAGGATTGATTGCCGCAGCGGCTTCTCCATCTCAATCCAAGATTGAAATCTGGAATTTAGAAAAAGGCGAAAAAATCGACACATTTGAACATCAAAGCGAAGGTAAGTTTGTTCGTTTTTCAGAAAATGGCACGCAGTTAGCCTATATTGATAGTAACGAAATCAAGATATGGACGAAAGATAGACCTACTGATCAAGCGTCCCCAACCATTCAAGGACCCACAAAGGCTGTCACTGTCGGTTCATTAGTCCTCACACCGGATGAAAAAACAATAGTGGCTACGTACTGGGGTCGGAAAGCATTCTTATGGGACGTTTCAAATCAGTGCGTGCGACACCCAACTGAAGAAGAACTGCCAGATAAAACGTACAAGGTTTATCTATCTGCTAACGGTAAAATCTTTGCTACGGGTAGGGATGAAGACTTTCTAAAAGTGTGGGCGTTTGACAACAGCAAGCCTATTGCTGAAATCCCTTTCCCTGAATCGGAACTGATATCGAGAGAGGCACTCGCGCCAACAGGACACCGATTCGCCGCTGTCGGTATAGATCGTAACATCTATGTGTGGGAATCCACCGCTTCATCAAGCGACATAGATAAAAGTGGGAATTGGGAAAATTGTGCCATACTTACAGGACACCCAAAATCTGTCGGGGCGTTGGCGTTCAGTCCCGATGGAAAACGGCTCGCGAGTCTCTCAATAGATCGCACTGCCCTGTTGTGGGATGTTGATGCAAACGAACAGATTGCCGAGATGGATTTACCCGCACCGGTAGGAAAAAGGATAGGCCGTTATACCGCCATGGGCGTAGCGTTTTCACCACTTGGAGATATCATTGCTGGTGGACACAAGGGCGACATTATGTTGTGGGACGCGACAGATGGTAAGACACTTATGACACTTCCACAACCCGAAACAAGCCAAAGGTCAATTACATTATGCTTCTCACCGTGTGGAACGTATTTGGCTTCCGGGGCTTGGTGGCAAGGCGGTTTGCAGAAGGTGCCTATCCGTTTGTGGGAAGTCGAGACTGGTGAAAATATCGCGACTTTCTGGGGACATACTACCGATGTTCATTGCTTCGCGTTCTCGCAGGACAGCACTTTATTAATCAGCGGTGGATATGATGGCGTGATTTACCTTTGGGATCTGAAGCCTTATCTGTAGTACGTAAGGAGATATTTTGATGGAAGATAAAGAATTAGTAGTTCCTGCACCGTGGGGTGCCAGTGGAGATGATGTGACGACTTGTGCACTCCCTGAAGGTGCGATCGCACGATTAGGACAAGGCGAAGTAGAGACTATAGCGTTCTCTCCAGACGGACATTATCTTGCTGTGGGAACAAGGGTAGGGCTCTGGTGGTATGAAGTAGAAACGATGTCACCCGTCGCATTATGGGGTGCAGAACGAGGCGTATTTGTAGCCACTTTTTCACCTAATGGAAAATGGATCGCTACAAGCGACTGGGAGAACCTCATAGAGGTGTGGGATGTCCAGCAAGGTTTGTGTGTAACGCAGATAGAAACAGAATGGAATCATTGCACCTTTTCGCCTAACAGTCAACGGTTCGCTACAAGCGATAGTACTACCGGTACTGTCACCCTCTGGCACCCAGAAACGGGGGAACTTCTTGAAAAATTTAGTTGTGAATCTGAAAAAGGCGGTCGCTTCGTGCCGATCACCTTTTCGCCCGATACTCATTTGCTTGCGTCCACAAGTCGTGACGAGGCAGATAGCGATGCTGAATCAATAATCGTATGGAATACAGAAAGCGGTGAACAAGTTGCCTGCCTCACAGGACACACGGGTTCTATCTATCGTCACTGCTTTTCGCCGTGTGGTAGATTTTTCGCCTCCGGTGGAGAAGCAGATGGAACAGTCCGCGTCTGGGACACAGTTAACTGGCAACAGATTCAGATATACACCGATTTTGGTGAAGCGGATATGATTCCCTCTTATACGTCGGATGGCGTTTTGCATGCCACAGCAATCACTTGTACTGAGGTATCTGATGGTTATAATAATACGATCATTGTATGGAATCTGGAAAGCAGTGAGAAACTCTATTCTACTGAAGAGAACCTTGGAATGTATTGGATAATACATTTCTCAGGCGGTTCACAGTTAGCACACGAATCTGGAGATGGAGGCATCAAGGTGTGGATTTTTGGAAATCTGCATCCGTATAAGTCGGACTACCAACTTATCTCATACCCAGATTCAATAGCATTTTCAGGCGATGGCAAAATGTTAGCGGCCGAATCGAAATGGGATCGCGAGGCACTGTTATGGGATATTGAAAGTAAACGCCCACAACCGACAGGAAAAAGACAATACCTGTACACTTCTACGAGTGGAAAAACCCATGTCGTCAACATTAGCGGGAATAGACTGACACTTCGAGAAATGGGAAACGACGAGTCACCAGCCATCGAATTCACGGAGCATGAGAAAAAGTGGATTCGACCAGCATACGCACCCGCGGCAAATCTTCTCGCATGCGCCGATGAGGAAGGGTTAATCATAGTGTGGGATGTCCAAAGTGGAAACGCACAATGCCAATTCAAACACCCACTCATAGAACCCTCACGTAACCACACGCCCCGAATTGAGATGCTGGAATTTAGTCCGGACGGAAAATTTCTCCTAAGTGAAGAAAATGTTTGGCCGTCTGCTCGACTTTGGGACGTGGAACGCGGCGAAGAAATTCGTGAATTTCCGGGTGATAAGGTTGAAAATGTCGGTGGGTTTTCTCCGTGTGGTTTGTATGTGGCTTGCGGCGGTGGGAAAGCACCAGATTACATGTTATGGGATGTTAGCCATCGCGAAGTTTCTGCAGTCATACAAGGTGAGGAATCAGCGCTCTCAGCGGGAGAAATATTTAAGTTTGCCTTTTCGCCATGCGGTTCGTATTTAGCCTGCGGTGGATTATTAAGACACCCAGAAATCTTGGTATGGGGCATAAAACAGAATCATATTCATAAGCGGATACCTCTACCAAAACATTATGATAATATGATGGCGTTAGCGTTTTCGCAATGCGGAAAGTACTTGGCTGGTGGTATATGGTGGAATCAGGATTTGAAGAAGGTCCCTATCCATTTGTGGGATGTAGAAACAGGTAAGTTGATCGCCACATTTTTGGGACATCCAACGGACGTGCAGGGACTTGCTTTTTCACCGAACAATGAACTTTTGGCAAGCGCGAGTTTTGATGGGTCTATCCTTCTGTGGGATCTGATACCGTATTTGTAGTACATTTAAGAGAGTTAACAGAAAATATAGTAACATCTACAATCATCCACATACCAAAGAAAGCCCGGTTGCCTGAAGATTATAGTAAAGCCCACAATTACTTAGACATTGGGAAGGGGCGAGGATACAATCCTCGCCAGCGGCGGTGAGGGTGTTTTTGCTTGGATGCTTGCGTGTAAAAAACGTGACTTTTTTCTCGTTTCGGTGTATGCTATTATTTCAACGCCACAAAACCGACGCGACACGGTTAGATAATGACTGTGGCGCGCCCAATGAGGAGGTAAGAAATGCCGACCCGGCACCCGCTTCTGGATGTCAGAGAAATTGATGTAGATATTGAAGTATATTTAGAACAGATCGGTGAAATCACATATCGGTTTCCGGTGTACGACTCAAGAGATCAGTCATTTCAGACGGTGGTGGACTCCCAACGTTGGTTCGTCAAATACGGTAACACAGCACAAAATGTCACGTGGCTCAAGCAAGCCGTTCGTTTTCATGCCGCTGTCCAGCACGAAGCAGTTCCTCAATTGCACAATGCTTTCACTACACCCAATGGATTCACACTGGTTTACGACTGGATAGATGGCGAGGGACTGCGTCCAGAAAGGGAGCTCAGTGCCGATGAAGTCCATCCGCGGGACAGGTTTTGTGCGTTGCCAGCAGTTGAAATTACTGATGCGCTTAACGTCATATACGATGTCCACATCCTTATTGAAAAAAGAGGCTTCATCGCCGAAGACTTTTATGACGGCAGTATTATTTATAACTTTGAGAAGAAACAGGTCCATCTGTTCGATTTCGACTTCTACCATCCGGGACCTTTTATAAATGACCGAGGACGGTTGTACGGCTCAAGCCGCTTTATGGCACCAGAGGAATTTCAGAAAGGCGCGCGAATCGACGAAAGAACAAATGTCTTTATGTTAGGAAGAACAGCGTTTGTGTTGCTCGCTAACAACAGCAATTCACGAGATGACTGGAAGGGAAACGATGCTATGTGGCACGTCGCGAAAAAGGCAACACATGTGGACAAACAGTTACGATACCCATCCGTTCAAGAATTTGTTTCGGCGTGGCACCCCGCGATTGCGACAGACAATATTCCAAGCGCCTGACGCAATTCAGGCAGAATAGGAACAATATTTATGCGAAAAATAACTGATAACGAAATCCAATTTTTTAATGATAACGGCTATCTCATCTTGAAAGGGGTTATCCAACCCGATGAACTCGCTGTTACGCAAAGCGAAAGCCAACGGCTTATTGACGAGATTTTGGCAGGCGGACCGGCAGATGAATGGTGCAACCGTGGACCTGAAAAGATTCCTTACTATCTGACCTATCTCCACTCCCATCCGAATGAATTTTCTCTAAGGTTACTGGGGCATCCATTTATAGGTGATTTATTGCACCGGATCATCGGTCCCGATTTTATTCCGTGCTATGAATCACTCGTTTTCAAACTACCGAAACACGGTTCTTCCGTCAGATGGCATAGGGACGGCAATGCAATCCGAGAAAATCACCCGATCTTTAACGTCGACATATATCTTGACAATTCTACTGTTGACAACGGGTGCGTTTGGGTCATTCCGAAAAGCCATCTCTGGGGAATTGAAGAGGCACAGGAAGTTATTGAGAGAGGCGAAGTCAATTTTGAACGGGAAGACGCAGTGCCTGCAGAGGTGGAACCGGGTGATATTCTGCTTCACCACACCAAAGTCTTGCACGGCAGTAAAATCAACACGAGTGAAACACTTCGCCGGGTTATCTACTTTGATCAGCGGACACCACGCTGGAACGAGCGGTATAAATGGTGGCAATCAGAGTTCCTGACGCAACGGTGCAAAATGTATCAACGCGCGCTTCATGAACGCCGTACGAATCCTTATTCGTCGGATACCGAGCAGTTTGCTTATGAAGTGCCATACGATATGCCGACGTGGGATCCAAATGACGATTTCGATCTGCGGATTCAGCACCGTGCTTATGCGTATCAAGAGTAGCAGAAAGCGTCCTATGGGTGCGGTCTAATGAAGATTAAGTTTAATTCGGTAATGTATAGCATCCATGTCCTACATTGGCAAGATAGGAGACTAAGAGATGAACGTTTTACTTGTAGGTGGTTCGGGACACGTCGGAACGATGACGCTTCCGTATATGAAGAGCCACCACAATTTTCGAGTCCTTGACCTCAATCCGCCTAAAGATACCTCTATAGACTACATCCAAGGATCCGTTACCGATCCGGACATCGTTCAAGAAGCATTGAAAGGGATGGACACGTTCGTTTATATGGTGATGCTGCAACCGACGAGCGATCGTTCCTCTGTCGCGGATTTCAGCGACATCGTCGCAAACTACGAGGTAAACGCAAAAGGGCTGCATATCGTTCTACATGCAGCAAAGGAAGCTGGCATCCAACACGCCGTCTATACAAGTACCTTTACCGTGCATGAACGGACGCGAAACAACTTTCCTTATGAAGATGTCGTGCCGCGGGATAACCCAGGTGTTTACGGATTGACCAAGGGCTTCGGGGAGCAGGTCTGCGAATACTTTGTGCGGGAACACGGTATGTCGCTCATCGCTTTGCGAATCACGGGTCCCTCTACGCGTGAACAGTGGCTTGAGCGTTACAATCAACCGAAAGATTCGTCAGTGCACATCTGGTGGACGGATGAGGAAGACTTAGCGAATGCCTATCTCGCAGCCATTTCGGTCGAACATGAAGGCTTTGATGCTTTCTTTATTGCAGGAGACCACGAACAGAAGGAAATTAACCTCTCAAAAGCGAAACGTCTACTCGGTTGGGAACCGTTGACGCATACACGTGTGTGAACAGTTGAATAAATAGAAAGCCTCACAATGAAAACGAAGTTACTTTCCATTTTTCTGACGCTGATTCTCATCCCAATTCCGCTTTTACCTAACACTTTCGCTCAAGACTATACGCAATGGGAACTACCAGAGGGTGCAATTGCGCGACTCGGTAAAGGTGGAGTCAACAAGATTCAGTATTCTCCTGACAACAGGTTTTTGGCAGTAGCGAGTACTATCGGCATCTGGATCTACGATGCAGCTACACTTCAAGAGGCACTCCTCTTTGCAGGAAATACGAATGGGATTAATTGTGTGTCGCTGAGTCCGGATGGACGCATTTTTGCTGTCGGCACCGGTAAGGTGCTCCAACTCTGGGATACCATCCTCGGCGAGCATCAGGCAACATTCACTGGGCATACGAATGGGATATTCGATGTCGTGTTCAGTTCAGATGGGCAGACTATCGTAACTGGCAGCAGCGATGGTACTATCCGCCTCTGGGACACACATACTGGAGAGCAGAAAAAAGCATTGGCAAAAGGTGTCAACTGGATTAACCGTGTCGCACTGAGTCCGGATGGGGAAATTGTCGCCGGTGGTACTAATGATGGCACCCTTAACATCTGGAGCGTAACGACTGGTGAACACAAGCAAACACTCACAGGGCATGGACGCTGGATTAATGCTGTGGCATTCAGTCTGGATGGGCAGACCCTCGTAAGTGGCGGTGATGACGGGAACATCCGAATGTGGGATGTGAGCACAGGTGCACACAAGAAAACACTGACAATGGATGGAATTGGCGATAGCATTGTGTTCAGTCCTTCTGGGCATATCTTCGCGACTGGAACTGACGGTGGGGAGATCCACCTCTGGAATGCAGAAACCGGCGAATATCAGAAAACACTCACAGGGCATCTCGGAAGTGTCAATAGCGTCGCGTTTAGTCCGGACGGCAACACTATCGTTAGCGGTGGGGCTCGGAACATTCGTTTCTGGGATGTAATGACCGGTGAACACAAGAAAACAATCTTCGGACACAGTGGTATGATAAGAAGCATCGCGTTCAGTCCCGATGGTACTATCCTCGCAAGTGGGAATTACGATAGTACGGTCCGCCTCTGGGATACGACGACCAGTGAACACAAAATGACGTTCACTGGAAATACTTGGGACGTTCAGAGTGTGGCGTTCGGTCCCAATGACACCATCCTCGCAAGTGGAAATTATGATGGCAACATCCGTCTGTGGGACACGACGACCGGCAAACTGATAAGGACGCTTGAGGGTCATACCGAAGGCATTTATAGCGTGGTGTTCAGTCCCGACGGACGAACTCTCGCAAGTGGAAGTGAGGACGACACCCTTCGTCTGTGGGATGTCCATACCGGCGAACACAAATTGATCCTCTCTGGACATGAGGTCCATATCGATAAACAGATGCAGGATCACCCTGAACATGCTGAAGATGTTTACAGTGTAGCATTCAGCCCAGATGGAAAAACCCTCGCAAGTGGGCATCACGATGGAACGATACATCTTTGGGATGCCGATACGGGTGAGCATCAGACGGCACTCATTGGGCATACATGGACGGTTTGGAGCGTTACTTTCAGTCCAGATGGCAAGACCCTCGCAAGTGGGAGCGGGGACGATACGATCCGCCTCTGGGACGTAACTACCGGCAAGCGTCGGGTAAAGTTTGAACCTTTCGCAGGGACAGTTTTCAGCGTGGCATTCAGTCCAGATGGCAAGACGTTGGCACATGGAAACGACAACAATACGATACACCTCTGGAGTGTAGATACCCGCGAACCACCAAAGATCCTCACAGGGCATTCGCGACGGGTCTGGCAGGTTGCGTTCAGCCCAGATGGAAAAACTCTCGCGAGTGGTAGTGGCGACGGCACGGTGCTGCTGTGGCAACTGCGTTAGCACTGTCGAACGGTTTCGTAATTTGACAAAAACTTCATTGCATGATACAATATACTGAACATAAATCCAAAAAACTACACTAAAACAAGCGTGGTTACTTGTTGAACCACCTGTCTTAGCCACAATCTCGTTCTATTTTTTTGTAAGGTAAGGAAAAAATCGTCTATGACGCACGCAGAACTAACTTTAACGGAACGTCGTCCGTTTCAAACCCAACGCCGAGATACTTGGTGGTTGCAGCCTTTAGCAGTATTTGTCGGGTTGGGACTTTTCGTCCTTTACGGACTTTTTCGCGTTTTTGAAGGGGATCATTTCATTCATGGTCCCTATCTGTCCCCTCTCTACTCACCGGTGCTTTTCGGGACTGAAGGTGTCGCGCATAGCGTTGAGCACAGTTGGTTTGGTGTGATGCCGTCTTGGGTGCCAGGTTTCATTACTCCGGCAGTCCTGATTATGTGGATGCCACTCGGATTTCGTTTTACCTGCTACTATTATCGCGGCGCGTATTACAAAGCGTTTTGGGCAGACCCACCCTCTTGCACAGTGTCAGAACCCCGTAATAACTACAGGGGTGAACATTCGTTTCCATTGATTATACAGAATATCCATAGATATTTCCTTTATATCGCGCTCATCTTTCTCGGTATCCTCGCTTACGATGTATGGAAAGCCCTCTGGTTTGACGATGGTAGCGGTGGAACAACTTTCGGTATCGGTGTAGGGACCATCATTTTGGCAGGCAATGTCGTCCTTTTAGGGGGTTACACGCTTGGATGCCACTCTTTACGACACTTAGTCGGCGGTGGTATTGATTTGCTCTCCAAAGCACCCATTCGTCGGGGGGCATATAACTGTGTCAGTTGTTTAAATCATCGGCACATGCTCTGGGCATGGATGAGTCTGTGTTGGGTCGGTTTTTCCGATGTATATGTCCGTTTTATAGCACCGGCAATAGGTCAAGACTGGATTACATTTTAATAGGAGTTACAAATTTCCTCTTAAAATCCGCTGATAAAGGAGATTTAGGAGGTTAAATAACTAAAATATCTACTGTTTTGATAATATATCTTGCTTGTGGAGACAATGTGCCTAAATCCTGTTGGCTTATGTAGAAAGTATGTGCTACTGCTGTCACAAAGTCAATAAAAATGCAGGTTAAATTTACCATTAACATTTATTTTTAATAGGACTTACGCAGCAGCGATTTATATCGCGGGAGATTTTAGTTGTTGACAAAGGTATTGAGAAAGTAACTCGTGTTTGATTTGATAAAGCGTTTTACCTGTTTCATGAGCCTTACGCATCAGGTGAACCCAAACAAGAAAGGCAGAGGCAATATGATTACGAACAATACGCGGGAGACGACACTGACAAGCTTCCAAACCCGTCAACTGTTTCGCTTCACGGTGAAATTGTTCAATCTTCCAGCGCACGCCGCACACTCGTCGCACGACGGACACATCGGATTGACTCAAGTCGTTAGTCGCAACATAATCCGTGCGTTGAGAAGACGCTACCCGGAAAACTTTCACTTTGTGATCTCTCGGGAACTTATGAAGTTTCACACGTTTACCTGAGTTTTCTTCTGCCTCTGTCCAGTGTAAAGAATCAATACGTTGATACGGTTTCTTGGCATTAGAATCATCAACAAGACGATTACATTTCAACGGAACATAATATGTCTTATCAAGATTTTCGATGTAAAGCAGCAGCGACTTACTCACATACCAAGAATCCATCAACACGGTTGAAAAACTGACATCACGAGAGTATACTAAGACCGAGAGCATATCTCGGACATGATCCAACTTCGATTTACCGTCGCCAGTTTTATCGTAAATACGGTAATCAATCAACCAATACCGGTCTAACTTCGGATTGACGTAGACGCAGGTAACAATGGCAATACCGTTAATAACACCACCCGCATTGCCAGAATGTTGTCTCTGGGCAAGTGCGATCTTCTTCGCATAGCGTTTATCAATAACGGTATCATCAAAGATAATATAGCCATCAGGATCCAGCACCACGTCATTTTTGACATGTTCCCAAAGCAGCCGCGGTGTCAGACGGTCTTCTGATAGATAACGGTTGAGCTGATCATGACTGAAACTTTCAGAATGGTCTGCGAAATGTGTGAGTGTATAGTTAATAGGGGTGATCAGTAGATATTGACAGTAATGTAGACGTGTCGGTCTAGCCATTTTTAAGGTCCTCCTCATAGAAAATATTACCCCGTCTATGAGGTTATGTCAAACATTATTGCGTAAGTCCTATTTAACATGAATTGTCCTGTTTACTTACAATTTTGAAAATGATCATATCAGTATATATGGAGAATACATGTTACATTTTGATTATTTGAATCCCGGTTCTCGGATTAATTTGCCAGAAGTTGCAGCATGCCTGAATGTTCAAATTCCAGAATTTGAGATTCTTGCAAGTCATCCTGGAGGTATGGGTATATGTTTTCAACTCAAAAGTCTGTCCAATCTTGAAACTTATGCCCTTAAATGTATTCGCCCCGACTTGCTTGGGGACCAAGATTCTTTTGAACGCTTCCACGAAGAATTAGATGTGTGGTTATCTGCCTCCGTATGTGACGCTGTTGTAGAGGCTATTCGCATCGTCCGGCTAAACGAGTTTCCTTGTATTTTGGCTACATGGATGGAAGGTGGCGACCTCACTCAGACACTTTCAACGCTTAATCCCGCCCAGAAATTTGAAACGATTGTCCGTATTACGCGTTCGCTACAGTGGGCACAAACGAAACTTAGCATTATTCACCGTGACCTTAAGCCATCAAATATACTCTTTGACAAGGAATTGCTTGCTTACCTTTCAGACTGGGGATTGGCACGTCCACTGCAAAGGGCTTTCGTTGTCGCAAGCAGTGGGAAAGATATATCTATCGTAGATAGAAAAAATCGCACACAACAAGGGAGCTTCTTAGGAACAGTGACTTATGCGGCACCCGAACAAATTAGAAATGCGGCGATGGTGGATCATAGAGCGGATATTTATGCTTTGGGTTGTGTAATGTTTGAATTAGAAACTGGCATCCCGCCATTTACCGGGACCAATTTTCAGGAAATTGCCTACCAACATCTCCATGTTTCGCCCCCTAAACTTGGAGGTTTGTTTCGCCAGACAACACTCGGTCTTGAGAACGTGATAAATCGGTGTTTAACTAAAGAACCAAGAGATCGCTACGCGACATACGAAGAACTCGAACAAGATTTGTTGACGGTTGCTGACAAACAGAAGTTTGTATTGGATAGATGCGTAATTTCTGAGCGTTACAAACGTCATCCACTCGGAAAGGGTCATGTATCTCAGCAGCAAACTATCGCAAATGCAGGTGTCAAAGGCAAAGGTGTAGCTCTTGTTGAATTTGACGATATTGCTCCTTATTTAGAAGAGGCAGAAAACCTCATGGATCTCGGCCGATATACAGAAGCCGAAGTTTTGTTGCGTCCCGGCTACATTCCCGATTTAATAAGAGGTTCAAAAACCTGGCATTTCGGTCATTCTTTTGCTGGCAACTACGCTTACTGTCTACAAAACATAAAGGACAGACTCGATGAAGCCTTAGAAATCTATTCAACCTTAAATCCTTCACAAGAAAAGCCTGATGTGTTTTACGTAAATTATTCACAAGCGTTGAACCTAGCCCAAAAATCCGTTGATGCTAAAAGGGTATGTGAACAAGGACTCACTTATTTCCCAGATGATATAGATCTCCTGGGCAACTATACAATTTCGTTGATGAAGTGTGGACAAATTGAAGAAGCTCAGACAGTTGCAATGCGCCGCCTTGCAATACGTAGGGATGTCCATAGCATTGAAGAAGCAGCTGCAGTTTTAAGAATACGGAGAGATCATCTACGGAATCGCGATTTACCCCGGGCAATGAGTCTTGCAGAAAAACAGTATAGCCTCATTAAGGAAGGATTGGTTTTAAACCCTCTTTTCCCTTCCTTACGAATTTCTGAAATTCAATTCCTTCGATTTGCTCTTAGTGGTGATAAAATTCTCAATGCTTGTCAAACAATGATGGACGATCAAAAAATTCACCGCACATACCGACAACTCGCTTTTTTGGAAGAGGTTGAGGAGATTAGTGAAGGTCAACATTTTAACTTTGCTCTGGAAATGATAGATAAAACCGTAAGTGAGGATGCATTTTCAACAAATTTTGACGCTACACTCCAAAAAAGACTACTTTTTATCAAACACAAAATTTATGCAGAACGATACATGATAGGAAGAGACGACCAGTCAGGCAAACGCATATTCATCCGAGAAATTATTGATTACTTTCTTAAAAAGGAGGATGGGAAATATCCGCATCCTGTCATGACAGCGCGAGTGCTTGAATGGATGGGACACATTAACGAGGCGGAAGATATATTTCGTGAGGTTATTAAAACTTCCGAAGATTCATGGGAATCAGGTAAAGAATTGGTATTACTTCTTCAGCGAGATGGACGTTTGAAAGAAGCTTTATCTGAAGCGAATCTTCTTGTTGAATCAGCCCCTTGGCGAGCTGAAAGTTTTGACGTGTTAAGTTACCTTGCTGAAAAAGTTGGTGATACTAAGCTGGCAAATCACGCAAAAAAGAAGGGCAACCTGATCTTTGATAAAGAGAAAAAACTTTTCGAGAAATTAAGAACTCTTATATCGTAACCCTATACTCTGCACTTCTGCAGTTCTCCGGGGCCGCTCACGTTTTAAATCTATAGAGAGGCATAAACCATGGTTACTTTGGATGATATTTTAGTGGATCACATAACAACTAAAATTGAACAAGACAATTTGGTTCCACAACTCCTATATTTATGCAATGAAAACTTAATCAATGAAATCAAAGAAATCGGATCTAATATCGCATTAGATGTTGCTTCTAAAATGCAAGGCACAAATCCATACGATTTATCTATGCGAATAACTGCTGATCAAGAGAACGAATCTCTACTTTCTAATTCCAAGGCAGCACAAGAGGCTAACGCACGACATGATACGACACTGAGAATATGTGATCGAATTGCAAGTGCTGAAGTTGCAATGAAGGTAATGGAAGACTTGAGAAGTAAATATGGGGAGCCTCAATAGAGCAATACTTGAAATTAGAAGGATAGACACTAGAATTAGCGTTAACACACTGGATTATTCCTCGGAATTAAACAGTTTGTCAGTTCGGTAGAGCATAGCGAAACTTAAGAAAAAATGCATACTTCTACCACGGAAAGACAGCAATTTTAGACAATATAAATTACATGCTGGGGAAAGTGAGGGAATTTTAATTTGGCATCTTACGAAACTCATGAATATGATGTATTGATAATCGGAGCCGGTGGTGCTGGACTTCGCGCTGCCATTGAAGCCGCTGTAGGCGACCTTAAGGTAGGACTTGTCTGTAAATCTTTGCTTGGTAAAGCACACACCGTTATGGCGGAGGGTGGTGTCGCCGCTGCCTTGGCGAACGTTGACGAAAGAGACAGTTGGCGTGTGCATTTCGCTGACACGATGCGCGGCGGACAGTATCTCTCCGATGCACGAATGGCGGAACTCCATGCCCAAGAATCACCAGACCGCGTGCGTGAACTGGAAGCCTGGGGGGCACTCTTTGACCGGACACAGGATGGCGGTATCCTCCAGCGAAATTTCGGTGGACACCAATACCCGCGCCTTGCACACGTCGGTGACCGGACGGGATTAGAAATGATCCGTGCCCTACAGGACCATGGTATTCACCAAGGCATTGAGGTGCACATGGAGAATACTATCGTCTCGCTTCTCAAAACCGGGGATAGAGTATCGGGTGCTTTCGGTTATGAACGCGAAAAAGGACGCTTCAAAGTCTTCACCGCAAAAGCCGTCGTTTTGGCAACGGGTGGTGTCGGAAAGGCATACAAAATTACGAGCAACAGTTGGGAATACACCGGTGATGGGCACTCTCTCGCATACCACGCTGGGGCGGAACTGATTGACATGGAGTTCGTCCAATTTCATCCTACCGGTATGGTATGGCCCCCCAGTGTTCGAGGTATCTTGGTCACAGAAGGTGTCCGTGGTGAAGGCGGTATCCTTACAAACAGTGAAAACAGACGCTTCATGTTTGACGACATCCCGGAACTTTATGTGAATCAAACAGCAGATAATCCTGAAGAGGGTTGGCGGTATACACAAGGCGACCGAGAGGCGCGTCGTCCACCTGAACTCCTTACACGCGATCACGTTGCACGCTGCATCGTCCGAGAGGTACAGGAAGGACGTGGGAGTCCACATGGTGGTGTGTTCTTAGATATTGCGTGGATAAAGGAGAAAATTCCAAACGCGCCAGAACATATCCGTAGAAAGCTGCCGAGCATGTATCATCAATTCAAGGAGCTCGCCGACATCGACATCACGGAGGAACCGATGGAGGTCGGTCCGACAACGCACTATATCATGGGCGGTATCCGTGTCGATGCGGATTCACAGATGACAGCGGTTCCGGGACTTTTTGCTGCAGGCGAATGCGCTGCAGGTTTACACGGTGCGAATAGGCTCGGCGGTAATTCGCTCTCCGATCTACTCGTTTTCGGTAAGCGTGCTGGCGAATATGCAGCGCAGTTTGCGAAGGAAAACGAGGCGGTCCCACTCGATGAAGCCGAACTTGATGCGATCGCTGCACACACACTCAAACCGTTTGAGAATCCGGCAGAGGATAGCAACGGGGACAAGATGGGCCCCTACGACATTCAGGCACAACTCCAAGACAAAATGCAAGAACTGGTAGGAATTGCCCGAAGTCAAGAGAGCCTCACGCAAGCCTTGGAGGAGATTCAGAACTTACGCGAAAGAGCGGAGGTCGTTCACGCCATCGGTAATCGAGAATACAACGCCGGATGGCATACCGCACTTGATCTCGATTGCTTACTTACGGTCTCCGAAGCGATAGCACTTGCGGCGCTTGAACGTAAGGCAAGTATCGGTGCGCACTCACGGGACGATTATCCGGAAAAAGAGGAACCCGGTGCGGGGAAATACAACACAATCGTCAAGAAGGCAAACGATGGCACGATGGAAATCCGGCGACATCCGGTTGCTGAACTTCGAGCCGACCTGCAGGAAATCATAGACGAAATGGGATAGATAGTTTTCGGTTATCAGTTATCAGTTGTTGGTTAAAGAGGTTTCTGATGACGATAACCTAAACGGGAAAGGGAGGAAAGTAGTTGATGATTGTCAGGGGATGGTCGCGTCACAGCAGACGTAACCGATAACCGACAACCGACAACCGATAACTATTATGGCGAAAGCAACTTTTAGAATTTGGCGTGGCAACGCAGATGGCGCGAAATTTGTTGATTATGATACCGAGGTTTCTGAAGGCATGGTAGTTTTAGACGCTGTGCACCGTATCCAAGCTGAACAGGCAAACGACATGGCTGTTCGCTGGAACTGTAAGGCAGGAAAATGTGGCTCCTGCTCCGCCGAAGTCAATGGGCAACCGAAGTTGATGTGTATGACGCGCCTCAACGACTTACCCCTTGATGAACCTGTCACAGTCGAACCGATGCGGGCATTCCCCCTCATCAAAGACCTCGTTACAGACGTGTCGTGGAACTTTAAAGTGAAAGAAAAGATGAAACCCTTTACGCCTCGGCCACCTGATGCCGAAGATGGCACATGGCGGATGGAACAGGAAGACATCGACCACGTCCAAGAGTTTCGGAAGTGTATTGAGTGCTTCCTCTGCCAAGATGTCTGCCACGTCCTTCGCGAACACGATCTGCACGACGAATTCATCGGACCGAGATTCTTCGTCTACGCTGCATCTTTGGAAATGCATCCAATTGACACCGAAAACCGGTTGGAAGAACTGAAGGATTCAGACGGCATTGGGTATTGCAATATCACGAAATGTTGTACCAAGGTATGTCCAGAGCATATCACGATTACGGATAACGCCATCATTCCGCTCAAGGAGCGTGTTGTCGATCAATTTTACGATCCGATTAAAAAACTTTTTCGCGTCTTTAGCCGTTAAGTATATTGTTCGGATAAAAAAACGAATTGACTTTCCTCGAAATTTATGATAAACTTTGCTTACTTTTGACAAAGTCATCATAATTGTGTTATGAGTCTCCTTGATGAAATCTGTGCCAAAATCAGAAATTGGCAGTTTGAACTTTCGCGACATGCCACCAACCAAAGTATCATACGACACATCACAATGCGAGAGGTCCGTGAAGCAATAGAAACGTGTGAAATGCTTGAGGATTATCCGGAAGACAAGTACGGTCCAAGTTGTCTTATTTTTGGATTAACGAAATCTAAACGACCTCTGCATATTCAGTGCAGTTACCCATCAAGACCTTTGATCAAAATCATTACTTTGTACGAACCAGATCCGTTACAATGGATTGATTTCAAAATAAGGAGAAAAAATGCCTAACGAAGCAATCCAGAATGAAATTCTAATTGAACAGAAGGTTACGTACACCCTTGAGATGAATGGAAAATTTTTCTTAATTGAGAATGTCCCTGCCCGAGTCAACGTTGAAACAGGAGAACAATATTTTTCTCCAAAAACCGTTGACCGCTTACAACAAGTAGTGTGGAAGGGGCAACCAACTCGGACTGTTACGCTACCTGTATATGAGTTCACAAATTCGACATAATGATGCCCACAGTTTCTTTTCACCTATTTCGGAGATCTTATAATCATGAGAACCAGCAAGAATGATATTTTAAGAGTCGGTGTGATTGGACCAGGTGGCGCGGGACGTGGTAACACACTCGGTTTCGCAACTCGTCCTGATGCAGAAGTTGTCGCTGCAGCGGATACACACGAAGGAAGTCTGGATGCTTTAGAGAATGCACTTCAAGAGAGAGTTGAAGACTATAAAGCAAACAGTCTTAAACGCTACCTCGGTGATTACGAATTTATTGAGATGCTCAATCATGAAGATCTTGATATTGTCGGTGTTTTCTCGCCCCATTCCCTGCACGATATTCATGTGAAATATGCCCTCCGCGCAGGTTGCCATGTCATGGTTGAAAAACCGATGGCGAATATCGTCGGTGATGCGATCACCATAACCAAAATTGCGATGGGCAGTGGGTTACACCTCATCGGTGGGTATCAACGACATTATGAAGACACCTATATGACAGCCAGACGCGCAATCGCTGAAGGACGCATCGGAAACCTACAGAAATTCGAGGTTTACATGGCACAACGGTGGGGCGCAGGCGGATGGCGAGGAGATCCACGTTTCTCTGGTGGCGGACAACCTAACGATTCCGGAAGCCATCTCCAAGACATATTCTTATGGATGACTGATACTTTGCCAGCTGAAGTCTACGGAACGACCGATATGAAATTTGAGGACGACGATGGAAGTCTCGTTCCGAAGTTCGTTGAAATCAATTCTTATTCCGACGTAACCTTAGATAACGGTGCTGAAGGAACAATCACAATTCTCGGGAACACACGTGTCGGGTTTGAAGAATGGGTAATTCTTGAGGGCGACGAAGGTACGATCGAAATCAAAGGTGGGATTCGGTACATCCCTAAGGGCGGTGAGGCAGAGCCCCTCGCTTATCCGCGTCCAGAAGGGTATCCGCGCAACAAGGTTGACCAGCTCGTCGGTTTGGTGACAGGTGAGTACGACACAAACTATACCTCCGGTATCAATGGGGTACGCACCAGTTGGCTGACCAATTCAATCCTCGAAGCTGGAAGGGGCCCCGATGCAAAAAACAGGGTGGATTGCGATGCCCTCATCCAGAAAGAGGGTTACACGCGTCAAGACGTTTTAGCTTTGATTGATGAATGTACGTCCAGATCGTGCTATTAGAAGATGCGGATGTCCATTCTCGTATCCGTCCTTGAACGAAGCCAACACCAGAAAGGAGAAGAACCGTGAAATTCCTACGACAGATTGCTGATTTCCAAAAACTCGGTCTTAAGAGCATGAAGTATTACGCGTTTATTACAGCCATTTTATTCATAGCAGTGCAAACTGCTTGTGTGACTAGCGGTGGCGGATTGCGTAATGCAGAAAAGCTCGCTGAAAGCAAAGACTACTACGGTGCGCTTGAGGCTTATCAAAGTATTGTGGATACTAAACCCGGTACACCGGAAGCCCTTCAAGCACAACTCGGTATAGGCAAACTCTCTATTGGTCAGATGAACCAACCTGCAGAGGGTATCAAAGCCTACGAAGCAGTCATAGCAGCTGCACCGGAAAGCGACGAGGCAGCCGAAGCATACTATGAACTGGGCATGCACTATTTTAGGGAAAAGGATTTTAAAGCCGCGATAACGCAATTCGACGCAATCGTCAATAACTTTCCGCAGCTGGAACTGAGCCAAAATGCGCATCTAATGTTGGCGAAAAGTCACGAGGAAGCGAAAAACTATGAACAAGCAGCAGAGGCTTTCGATAGTTTTGCGAACCGTAATCCGAGAAGTGAGCGCGCAGCGGTAGCCATTGCGAACAAAGGACGAATTCAGCAACAGTTCCTCAAAGATGAAGAGGAAACGAAACGCACGAATCAATTGCTCGTTAAGAGGTATGGAAAGGTTGAAGGTGCTGAAGAAACCGTTGAAAGGGCAAAACAGATCCTGAGGGAGCTCAATGCCACCATTCCAGAACCGGACAATCCGGAGGCAACACAGTACGGCAGAGAAATAGCACAACAAGAAGCACAACGAGCGGCGAGACGTGAACGTGACCGGCCGCGCGGCGAGGTTGGGAGAAGTCGTGCGATGGGTAATCCGAATGCCCAAATCGCAGATTCCGGATTCGGGGTTAGTGCTGGAGAAGTGATGCGGAATTTCGGCGGACAGGGCGGCATCGCAGGCGATGAACAAGGAAGTTACTACGACGCCGAACTTATGATCGCCAACTTCTTTTATGGGGACGAACACTACCGCGACGCAGGTGCGTTATACTTTGACGCAATTGCCCGGGCAGAAGCAGCGGGAGAGAAGATTGACCCATATAACTATCTCAAACTCTCAATTTGCTACCGAAAAGTCGGGATGCATCAGCGTGCGAAGCAGGTGCTGAAAAAAGCTGCAAGTCGAGATGGTGGGGTCATTGAAGCGGTTATCAACACCGGACGGAACCATTACACCTCCGAATCGTATGAGAAAGCGTTAGAAACCTACAATTCTGTCGTTGGAATGGCTCGAGGCAGAGATTCCGAGATTTACTGGTTAATGTCGCTTGCGCATAAAAAGTTAGGTGAACCAGAAAAGGAACGAGAGGTCCTTGAGCGCGCTGTCGCAGTAAATCCGCAGAATGCAGATGCGCTACAAAGCCTTGCTGAAGTCCTCCATTACCGATTGAAGGATCGGAAAACCGCTGGTATCTTCCAAGATCTCGTTGATGAAAAAGGCGATACATATATCGGCTCCAAAACACTTGGTGACCTTACCTACAAGTACGGGAATTATGTGCAAGCCCGCGCCAAGTATAGAGCCGCCGCTCGAACAGCGAAACGGTTGCTCAATCAGTCAGAAAACGATGCGGAAAAGCGAGAACTTCGCAATCAGATAGTTTATGCAACTATTCTCGCCGCACGGGCGACCTATCAGTTGAACAAACTGGAAGATGCCCAGAAAATGGTTGACGAATTGGCGGTAGAATATCCTGACCACGCTCTGATTCCTTACGGCAAAGGCGAACTTGCGCTTCTCAAGGGTGACGGAGAAACCGCCATTGCTGAATTCAAAGCGTCGATTGAGCAAAATCCACTCTCTGACATTCCAGTGTTAGCTCTTGGAAATTACTACGTCTCACAAGGCTTTAATGATGATGCCATAGCCCTTTGGGAAGGTTATTTGGAAAACAATCAATATAACCAGAACGTTCGACGTAGCCTTACAAAGTTGAAGGGTGAGGGCGAAAACGCCGAAAATTAAGTTGGTAAAGTGCGCGGTTTAAAACCGCGCCTATACCTCACAATTCAGAGATAACCAAGTTTTTTGAAAAAAACTTGACCTTTTATAATCAATTGGGTATAATTAACAATTAAGGTTCTTAACTTCCTAAGCGCGAGCGCGCTTTAATTCACAGATTCCCCTAACGAAACAACGCAAGATGCTGAGGAAAGCGCGCTTTGAGGGAAAATGCGTTACTGGTTGTAAGGTATTATGTGCAACACCGGTTTCGATCTATTCTTTATAACGTGGAAAATATAGAAGTGCTGCCCTTAGATCGAAAGCATCTTCTAACACACCTTGTGAAACAACCGTACAAGAAACATTCCCGCGGGCAACATTGCACCTACTCCATCAATACCCTTGTATACCCTGCATTTCGTGCCGTTGTGTATCTCGACGGTAATCTTGCAGGTATTCAGTTGGGGTGTTACACCACATTAAGTGGCTTTGTCAGTAAACTCGGTCTTCGTGCCTTGTTCCTCCTATGCCTATTATAGTAAAACCTGTCATTAACCTATACACCAGCACAATGGCGAGGTTACAAACCTCGCTAGCGGCGGTGGGTGTTTGTTTCCCGACGAACTGTAAATATATTTTCGGATTTTACTATAAATGGCACGGCAGTGAACCCCGGTAGCTGCGGTTTTCAACCGCGTACCAAAAACGATAGAAACCAATTTCAGTAAATTAGTCTATAGGATCAGCCCCGATTTCATTTTAACCTTTTCTGTGTATCCTATTTTGGTGAAAGCCTTCAAATTGCGAACCCATTTTTAGCAGACCGCATATTTGAGTGGAGACAGAGAATTCGCTAGGTTGTTAGATAAACACCACGGTGGAACGATTACCTTGGAACCGGGCACAATGAGGAGTATCAGAAATTATGGAGAGCTTGGACATTGGCAAGCTCCAAGAAATGGAGTTCTCCGAACTCAAAGACTTTGCCTTGACTCTCGGAGTAGGTGAATATACCGGGTTTCGGAAAGAGGAATTAATCAACGAAATTATAGAAGCCAAATCCGAGGGGGACACCCAATTTTACGGTGGCGGCGTTCTGGAAATCCTGGATGACAGGGATCAACGTTACGGCTTCCTGCGTTCATCGCGTTCCAACTATTTGCAGAGTAATGAGGACATCTACGTATCCTCATCGCAAATCCGGCGATTCGATTTACAGAAAGGGCATGTTGTTGAAGGCTTAATTCGTCCGCCTAAGAAGACGGAAAACAAGGCTGAACGTTACTTCGCAATGCTACAAATTGAGAAGGTGAACGGTGAAACGCCAGAAGCCGTTAAGCAGCAGATCCTTTTCAATAAACTTATCCCTATTCATCCGTATGAAAAATTCAAATTGGAACACGACCCCTCAGAATTCGGGACCCGCATGATAGACTTAATCGCGCCGATAGGTAAAGGTCAGCGTGGATTGATTGTCGCTCCTCCGTATAGCGGAAAAACGACGTTGCTGAAAAACATTGCCGCCGGTATTGAAGCGAATCATCCAGAAGTCATTCTCATCTTTTTGCTTATTGATGAGCGTCCTGAAGAAGTTACAGATGTCGCTCGTTCTGTCAAAGGCGAAGTCATCAGCTCGACTTTCGATGAGCACCCCGAACGGCACATTCAGGTTGCAGATATGGTGATTGAAAAGGCGAAGCGGTGGGCAGAGTACGGAAAAGATGTCGTTGTTCTACTGGATAGCATGACCCGATTGGCACGTGCGCACAATGTCATGACCCCACACAGTGGAAAAACACTGAGTGGTGGTTTAGATGCCATGGCATTTGTGAAGCCGCGCCAGTTTTGCGGCGCAGCTCGGAAATTTGAAGAGGGTGGAAGTTTGACAGTTATTGCCTCCGTACTTGTTGATACGGAAAGTAGGCAAGATGAATACATTTACGAAGAATTCAAAGGCACTGCCAACATGGAAATCCACATGGAGCGTGCCTTGTTAGAACTTCGTATCTTCCCACCGATTAACATCGAAAAGTCAAAAACACGCCGTGAAGAGCTCTTGTTGGCTCCAGATGTCCTTAACAAAGTCTGGGTATTACGGAAATTCACAAGCCAAATGGACAGTGCGGAATCCCTCGAAATGCTTGTTGAACAACTTGGAAAAAATGCCACGAACGAGGCGTTTCTCGAACGGATGGTAGACAATGCCACTTACGGCAGCTCGTCTGCGAGAAATAACGCGCGTCCGAAGCGGTAAATGTGAATGCCAATCCTCTGCGCTTTACACGCGTGATTAGAAAAATATTGGCGTTAGTTTTAACCGAATCGTAAGGAGACAATTCGGAAATTTTAAATTCAAAGGAGAACGCTATGAAACCCGAAATTCATCCGGAACTGGTAGCATGTGTTATCACATGCGTTTGCGGCGCGACTCATGAAACGCTGGCGATTCAACCGCAGATGCGTGTCGATATTTGTGGGAAATGCCACCCATTCTACACCGGGCAACAAGCCCGATTCATTGACACTGCCGGACGCGTTGAAAGTTTCCGCCGACGTTACGGACAGACCGAAGAAGACAGCAATTAGAAGTATCATCTCACAGGTCAGTCTATTGATCGGTGTTTAACGAAGATATTCCCGTGCCTTAACAACAGTAGGCACGGGCAATGCCTTATTGCTCGCGAAACAATAATCGCACCCTACACCCGGAAATACGGATAAACGTCTTTTATTTTATAGTAGATTCCATAATTACTTACACACTCACATCGTTATGTGAATTTGTAAATGTGTGTCTCACGGAGACACAGGAAACCAACAGTCTCCTATGCTACAAGTGTAAACTTATTTTTAGATTCTACTATAACAGTTAACCGCAAGTTCTAACTTGCAAGTGGTCGGAAAAAAATGTTTGAAAAACTCAAAGATATTGAAAACAGACACGCCGAAGTCGAACAGGCACTTGGGGACCCGGCACAAATTTCCAATCAACAACGTTTAATGGAATTATCGAAAACGCACGCGGAACTCTCCCCAATTGTGTCTGCTTATCAAGAGTACCAGCAGTTAGAATCAGCTGCCGAAGATACGCGTCTCCTGATAGAATCGGAAACGGATGCTGAAATGGTGGCGTTAGCACAGGAAGAGTTGGACAGTCTCACTGTGAAGCAAGAAAAACTCACCGAAGAACTTAAGCTGCTCCTCATCCCGAAAGACCCAAACGATGAAAAGAACGTCATCATCGAAATTCGGGCCGGTACGGGTGGTGAAGAAGCCAGCCTTTTCGCGTCCGAATTGTTTCGGATGTATAACCGCTATGCTGAACGTCAAAACTGGAAACTGGAGCTACTCAATTCAAATGCGACAGGCCTAAAAGGGTTTAAAGAGGTTGTCTTCGCGATTGAAGGTGCGAACGCATACAGCCAACTGAAATATGAAGGCGGTATACATCGTGTGCAGCGAATTCCAGCAACGGAGGCGAGTGGACGCATTCACACATCCGCCGCAACGGTAGCCGTTCTCCCAGAAGCAGAAGAACTCGATTTGGCAATTGATGAAGCGACCGAACTGCGAATTGATACCTACCGATCTTCCGGTCCCGGAGGACAAAGCGTTAACACAACCGACTCCGCCATTCGTATTACACACGTCCCCACCGGGCTGGTTGTGACATGCCAAGACGAAAAATCTCAACATAAAAATCGCTCTAAAGCGATGAAGATTCTCCGTGCACGCCTCCAGGAACAAAAAGAATCTGAGCTCAACAGTGAAAGAGCCGAAACCCGCAGGTCTATGGTTGGAAGTGGCGATAGGAGCGAGAAAATTCGCACCTATAATTTCCCGCAATCTCGTGTAACCGACCACCGGATCCAATTCAGTTCCTATCAACTCGATGCCGTTTTAGACGGCGACATACAAGTGTTTATTGAACGGCTAACGACCGCAGATCAGGCAGAGAAGTTGAAAGAGGCTTAAAGCTTCTCATTACGGAACACAAGATTATGTCGAATAAAATCTGGAGCGTGATGGACCTACTCGATTGGACGGTGGGGTACTTTCAACAACACGGCATTCCAAATCCGAGATTAGATGCCGAGGTCCTGCTCGGGCATCTGTTAGAAAAAACCCGTCTGCAGCTCTATCTCCACTTTGAAATGCCGGTTTTCCAAGAACATCTCACACCGTTCCGGGAACTGATAAAAAAGAGAATCGCGCACACACCCGTTAGCTACCTAACAAATCGAAAAGAGTTCATGTCTTTGGACTTCTACGTAGATGAACGGGTCCTCATTCCACGGCCGGAAACGGAACAACTCGTCGAAACCATTCTCATAACGAAGACAGAGACCCCTCAGCGTTTACTTGAACTTGGTACAGGGAGTGGTGTCATTGCTACAAGTCTTGCGTTGCAACAACCCGAATGGGAAATCGTGGCAACAGACATCTCTGAACCTGCCCTCACAGTTGCTCAGAAGAACGCTGAAACACACGCGTGTGCAGCGCAAATCAAGTTTCTATCTGGCGACCTATTTGAACCGATAGAAGCAATAAACACAAACGGAAACACCCGCTTCGATTGGATCGTCTGTAATCCGCCTTATGTGAAAAATACAGAACGGGATACCTTGAGTCCGGACGTTCGAGACTATGAACCGGAGATTGCGCTCTTTGCGGGTGATGACGGACTGGTTGTCATCCGGCGATTGATTGCTGAGGCACCTAAACACCTCGCACCCGGCGGAAAACTCATCTTTGAAATTGGTGAAAGACAAGCCGACAGTGTTCGAGCTCTTATCGATGCTGAATCTACCTATTGCACATACGAACTGTTCAAAGACTATGCCGAGAAGGAACGAATTGTTCTCGCAAGTGTGCCATAGAAAAGCGTTCTTTGTTTTTGCGCTGCAGTCATAACTGTCCAATTCGAGTTTTTTTATCCAAAAATTTTGTAAAAAGTTATTTTTTCCTTGACATATTTTGTGAAAATTTTGTATAATAAATTAACCTTTTTCGTTTAGGTCGTTTAGATAACATGAGTAGCGCGTTAATTCTCCACAGCGTGTCATCTTATCTGTTTTTTGAAACGCAATCGATTTCGTTAACGTTATATTGCATTAGCCTGCTGAAAAGGATTCTTTTAGGCGAAGGAGCAGATTAAGATGGCGCGCCAAATATCTAACGATTTATCTGCTGTCGAAGATACCTACCTCGCGACACAAGCGAAAGCAGGCAATGATGCCGCGTTCAGGCAATTGTTCGACAAGCATTATAAATGGGTTTATAACAAAGCCTACCGGATGCTTGGAAACTACCAAGACGCAGAGGAAGTTGCCTCAGATGTCTTCATTAAAGTTTGGCAAAAACTCAGCAAATGGGATACAGAACAGGGTAGTTTTCAGGCGTGGTTAAACACGGTGGCTCGCAATACGATCATCGATGCGATACGGAAACGGGACCGGATTCGGGAACGTCCGCTCAGTGGCTTACCGGACGATGATGAACAGCCGTTAAGCAAGTATGAAGACCCATGCCCGGGCCCCGAGCAAGAATTAGAGGCTGCAGAAGCGCAACAGATTTTGGAGAGTGCCCTTGAACAGGTCACGAAACCAAATCATCGGATCGCGTGGATGTTGCGGCACCTCGAGGGTTATAGTATTGCAGAGATTGCCCGCATTCTCAACCGTAAGGACGGAACGGTGAAAATCTGGATCTTTCGGTGTACGGACGAACTGCGGAAAATTCTGATTGCAAAAGGCATTCAGTGGATATACTAATTGGAGGATTAATTCATGCGCTTCTGGAAGAAATGGCGGGGAGCCGGTATCTCGGCTGACGACCTGAAAAAGGCAGAAATGCTGGAAGCTTATACGTGTTGGCTGAAAAACGAAAAGTTATCACGTAAGCAGAAACGCCTGCTAAAGGAAGTCAATAACTTTCCGGAACTTCAGCCATTGAAACAATTAATAGACTTCTCACACTACCGCTTTGAGGAAAGAGAGAATGTCCAGCCGCCGCCGGGTGCCGAGCAGCGCGCGAGAGAACGCGTGATGGCGGAAATTCGGGGCGAAGCTCTGGAAACCGAGACGGTTTCTGTAGACGGACTGGAGCTGCAACCTGGTTACAGCCCACAAGGTATGGGCAGCGAGACGACTGAGATCATGCAGGTTGACGCGTCTTTACCGAACGCAGACGCACTGCGGAAGTGGGATACGGAACAATCAACTGCATCCCCAGAGATGTTGAAACGTTACGACGCAATCCGGACGCTTTCCCGTTTGCACATCCGATTTGAACAGAAGGATGATGATGTGTATGTTACAGATTTGGGTAGCTCCAACACAACTTACGTTGATAGCACACGCGTTGAAACACCGACCCTTATTCAAGACGGCTCTACGCTAAAATGTGGCAAAGTGAGTTTCAAAGTCGTCGATATTGAACGGTCATAATTATATAGGGAAAAGGATTGTGTTGTGCATTAGGGCATAAGCCCTTAATGCACTACCATTCCTCATGAAGGCAGTGCAGATAACGCATACCAATCCATTGGCATTATCACATTTTCAGCAAGCAACACTGAGTTATAAACAGGCATGCTATGTTGAATCTATCCAACATTATCTCGCTGGCTTGAAATTGGGAGCTGCACAGCATCACTACATCTATGCCGATCTCGCGAAAGCGTACGAGATGATTGGAGAATGGGATACGGCCTTGGCATGCTTAGATATCGCCCTTCGGTTATGTCCAGAGTCGCCAACAGCTCTTAGGCGTAAAGCACGTATTCTTGATGAGAAAGCATGTTACGATACACTGATCTGTTTGGACGGCTTTAAGAAACCACCACCTCAAAAATTCCTTAAACAATTGCAAGAGAACACCACAAAGTTCTCTAAACAGGTTGTAAATTCGGAATTTTTCAGTCTCACCTGCAATTCCGAGATAAATTCTCAAACGGTGTGGAACATCTGCCGACTCATTTACCGAACCTATTCAGAACTCGGTGAAACATTAGGGTGTTACCCTGTTTCCCCAGTTTCTATCTCAATTGAAAACACAAACGGTATTGCCAAATCCCAACATTCTCTGCCAAAGTGGGCAAGTGGATGCTATGATGGTAGTATCCGTTTGGCATACTGCACAACTGGCGAGCCTGTCCTCAGTATCTTATATGCCCTGCTACGACATGAGTGGGTTCATCTGCTGGTTCATCATCTGGCAAACGGACATTGCCCAGCCTGGCTTAATGAGGGACTCGCACAAAGTCTTGCCCGCCCTATGTTCCAGTCTGAAGGACTTGAATTGCAAAAAGCAGTTCAAACAGAACGTCTACTTCCGTTTACACTACTAAGCACACCTTTTAGCCAACTCAGTCCGAAATGCCGGAAATTGGCATATATTCAATCCACGGCGATAGTAGAATTTCTCATCCAACAATTCGGTTTCCCTAAAATCCGCAAGCTGCTTCACCAATTGCGCAAGGGTACCCGGATTGAGACTGCAATTGAACAGACGTTTGAACGAAGTTTGGCGGAAATTCCGATTGCGGGCACGTTCTAAAGTACAATTCGCGAATCTCCCACACTGAAACACCCAAAATGACAAAGCTTGATATCGGTATTCTCATTCTTGTTGGGTTGGCTGGCGTAAGTTGCTGCCGTGCCGGTTTCACCCGAAGTGTATGGGGTGTGTTCGTTATCGGCTTGGGTTTCTTTATCGCTTGTCAATTTTGGAGCCAACTCGCGCTGTTTCTCCAAAAGTTCGTGAAGGATCCCACTTGGGCAAAATGGCTAAGCATTATTGTCATTGTACTCGCCACTTCTATTCTTGTTGACTCACTCTTTGAGCGTATCCAGCGGATTCTTGAAAAGGGGGTTCTGGGCTGGGTCAACCGTTTGCTTGGGCTCTGCTTCGGTATTGCTTCAGGTGGACTTGTTATCGCTGCCGCACTTATCTTACTTAACATATACGGTGGCGACGGTCTTAAAAACGAGATTGCAAATTCTCGTTTTGCCCCACAACTCATGGACATCGGTAATAACGTTTGGGCAGTTGGCAAAGAACATGTGCAAAAACAACTCGATACCGAATGAAAACCATTTTCTCTGTTTCAACACAATATAGACAATATAGGTGTGTGAGTTGTGCCTTGCCTTTTATTTTCTTCTGGGTATTCTCCTTACCCACTGGAATGGCTGTCGGCAGTCAGCAATCAGCAGTCAGTCAAGAGATTCTCTTTGCTGATGGTTTCCGAGAGTTGAACGCTGATCGCTATTTTGCAGATTCGCTCTTCCAAGAGGGTGATTACCTTAACGCTGCTCATGAGTACAAGCGACTTCTCTTTTCAGGTCCCGACGCTCTCCAAATCGACTTCATAGCGTTCCGTGTTGCCGCATCTTATCAGAACGCAGGGAAATTAGAAAACGCGATCCGTGCTTACCAACTGCTGATCGACACATATCCGAAAAGTGCCCTCGTCGCGCGTGCGAAAAACAATATCGCGCAGTGTCATGTTCTGTCGGGAGATAGTGCGCGGGGGATCGCATCACTCACACGTTTTCTTTCAGAGCACAAGGAGAGCAGTTTGGCACCGCGGGCGCATTTTACAATTGGGATGCTCCACATAGATAAGGGAGAGTGGACACAAGCAAGTAGCGTGTGGAACAAGGTTTTTCTAACTTATCCAGAAAGTCCTTTTGCGAAAGTCAGCGATAGATTAGCGCGGACAGTCAAAGACGTTGACACCCTGCCGCGCCGTTCTCCGACGGTTGCAGGCGTGCTTTCAACGTTGGTACCGGGGAGTGGGCAAGTTTATAGTGGTCGAACAATGAACGGACTCTACGCTTTTGTTAGTGTGGCAGTCTTAGGGAGTGCAAGCTTCTATTACGCCGATCAAGAACGTTACGAAGTTGCCGTTCCTGTTGGCATGCTTGGGCTGTTTCTCTATGGCAACAGTATCTATCAGAGTGTCCAGACGGCACGCGCCTTCAACATTCAACAGGAGCGATACTTTCGTAATCAACTCCAACAGGAAATCCGAGATTCAGGGTTATTCGGGACACTATCGCTTCCAAAAGACGAGATAGCACTTGTCCTATGGAAATCCAGGTTCTGACATGACAATTGCAAGTCTTTTAATCTCCATTATAGTCTTTGGGACGAGTGGAACTGCTGAAGGGACGATCCAGCAATACCGTTACGCAGAGCGGCTTTTTGAATCGGGTGCCTATCAAGCAGCGAGGCGTGAGTATAAACGCCTTCTGTTTTATCAACCTAATACAGAATTCAGGGATGCAGCGGATTACCGGATCGCACAGAGTTATTACTATCAGAACGAACCCGACCGTGCTGAACGTCTGTTTCATGAATTCTTAGACACCCACCCGAACTCCCCGTTTCGGTTCCAGAGTCAGTTGATGCTCGGACAATTGCACTTTGATGCAGGCGCGTATTCACTGGCACGGACCACACTCTTTGAACTCCTGCACGCAAGCGAGGACACAGAAGTCGTGGCAGCGGCGCACTATCTACGCGGTTGGTGTTATATCCATACGAACGATTGGAACAAGGCTATTACAGAACTACGGCGAGTGGATACGCTTCAGATTGATACGTCGCGGAGAAAAGAGGCGCGTCGATTGGCGGACACGCTCCTGAAAGAAACCCCGTTGCCACACAAATCACCACAAACGGCAGAGTGGCTCTCCACAGTTGCCCCCGGAAGTGGGCAGCTTTATGTTGGAAGCGTTAAAGAAGGTATTCTCGCTGCAGCCCTGAGTGGAACGTTCATCTATCTTGCGGTAGATGCGATTCGTGAACGCCGATACGTTGACTGTACCGGCATCGCTTTAGTTGGTTGGCAATTCTACTGGGGTAACCGCATCAATGCCCGACACCTCGCGTCCGAATACAACAAAAACCACGAACGAGAATTCATCCAAACGTTGAAACGTCAAGCCAAAGAGGTTTCACGGTAGCGGCAAACGCTGTTCCTCAAAGCGCGTTCACGAGGACAGTTTACCACGCTGCCTGCTTGAGGAATTCCAACGCCATCAAAGTATGCCCTTCAGCATTCGGATGAACGCCGTCTTGGGTTGTCCAGAGCGCGCCGGGACGCACAGCGACTGCCCTGTCAAAAGCGGCATTTGTGGGTATCAACCTTGCATCAAATTCCGCCGCGAGCTTGTGAATACTTTCATTGTAAGCATCAACAGCCAATGGACGCGGTGCGTCAACATCTTCTTCAATATAAAAAATTTCAAATAGAAAAAGTGAGGCATCTAATTCGGTTTTCGCACGCGTGAGAATCCGCCGATAACACTCTTCCCAAACCGGCAAGTAATCCTCTGTCGAAACCCCTTCTCCGTGCTGCCGACTGGCATTGTTAATGCCGATCTTCACTGAAAGCCATTTCGGTTTTTCGTCAATTACATCGATGTCCCATCGACTTTCTAAACCCTCAACGATGTCGCCACCGATGCCTTTATTGACATAAGTGATTTGACGTTCTGGGTATTTTGCGGTGATAAGTTCGGTTATTTTGCGGACGTAGCCATTCCCCAACGGAGCGGCATGTGCATCACGTCGTCCACAATCTGTAATGCTATCCCCGATAAAGAGCACTTTATCTCCAGATTGAAATAATAAATTATTCACAAAGTACCTCCTGAATGTGATATACTAAATTAGTTATCGGTAAGATGGCTATCAGCCATCGGCTTTCGGCTTTCAGTAAGAGGTTTACTGTGGCTGTGTCAGCCTGTGTAACTGCCACAAGACGTGACTGACGGCTAATGGCTGATGGTTATTCCACTAACGACTCTCACTGCGAGGCAAACTGACAACTATAATTTATCACACTTTGGGTGACATGCCAATATGAAAAACATCGGCGTTCTACACGTCATCACGGACACAACGCTGCAATCTCGATTTACACACGCGGAACTGGCGGAACTCGCGATTGAAGGCGGCGCGGATACGGTGCAATTCCGGCAGAAACACGGAACGACGCGTGAATTGGTAGCAGTCGCACAACAGATGCAAGTCGTATGCACACGGCACAATGTGCCATTGATTGTGAACGACAGAGCCGACATCGCGCTGGCTGTCAGTGCGATGGGCGCGCACTTTGGACAAGACGACATGCCTGTATCCATCGGGAGACGAATCCTACCTACAGAAGCTATCATCGGGGCATCCGCGAGAACCGAAGAGAAGATACTTGAAGCAATTACAGAAGGTGCCGACTATATCGGATTCGGACCCATCTATGGTACTTCCTCAAAACCAGATGCAGAAACGGCTAAGGGATTAGAACGACTTCGCCGAATGTGCGACATCGCAGCGTGTCCTGTCATCGCTATCGGCGGTATTCGCGTGGAAACCGCGGGCGAAGTCATTCGAGCAGGGGCACACGGCATCGCGGTGATCTCTGCTGTTTGTGCGCACTCCGAACCAGATATCGCAACACAAGCATTGCTCAACGAGATCCAAGAGGCGAAGTAAACGGAAATATACGGAAACCGATATGGACGATATAACCACAATTGAGGATGTCCTTAAACTTTTCAGAGAAATTGACGAAGCCTATAAGCCTGACTTGGATAAAATTGACGAGGCGTTCGTTCAGAAATTGTGGCAGGAGCAACGCTTTTTCAATACCAACATGGAGACGATTGATCGACGACCTATTCGCGTCCTAAAACCGGGTATCTGGAACCATAACGAAGGTCCCGATTTTATGCACGCTGAGATTGAGATTGATGGGAAACTTCAGGTCGGTGATGTCGAAATTCACGTCCGATCTTCAGAGTGGTACGCGCATAAACACCACCTCAATTCCAGATACAACCGCGTTATTCTGCATGCCGTGTTTTTTAACGATGACTTCAATCTACGGACGCGGCTTCAGAACAATAAACGCGTCCCGACCCTCGAATTGCTGAAATGGGTCGCTGTAGATACAGGGGATCTATACGATGATAGTCAAGCCCCAGAAACAACTGACGGACATTGTAGAATAACGGGGAAACAACTGAACATGGAGGTATTGAAAAACGTTTTTGAATCTTTGGGACGTGAACGGTTTTTGGAAAAGGCAGAATCAATACGCCTGTTAAGAACGCGCCTCGATTTCGAGCAACTCCTCTATGAAGGTATCATGGAGGCACTCGGGTATGAACGGAACAGCAAGGCATTTCGCGAGTTGGCGCAGCATGTTCCTTTCACTGATCTTGATGAGAAATCAGCGTTAGAAATTCAGGCAATCCTCTTCGGCGTTGCTGGACTCCTACCCTCACAACGAGAGAAATCGTTCCCACCTGAAGTAACAAACGATCCGAGTGTTATCGCATTAGAAGAATTGTGGCGCGCTTCGGAATACGCTGAACTCCCCTCACGCATGACAGAAGCACGCTGGAGCATTACAGGAAGACCTGTTAACCGTCCTACCCGACGGATCGCTGCGATGAGTCAACTCATTCACGCGTGCCAAGGCAGCCTCATGATGTATTTCCTGCCAACCTGTGAAAAGGCGGCGGATGTAGATACACCAAAACTATTACGAACCATCGAAAAAAAACTTCGCGCACTGCTGATGCTCGAACCTATCGACTACTGGGAAACACATTTCGATTTCGGGACAGGCGGTGCCCGTAAAGCAGTCCTGATTGGTAAGGACCGAGCTGTGGACATTATTATCAATAAAATTTTACCAGCTGCCTACGTTTGGGCTGTCGAAGCGGAGAGCCAGAAATTGCAGGCGGCGATTCTACAACTCTACAGTACGGGTTCCAAGTCAACAGGGAACAAGATTATCCGCAAGATAGACGAACAGATTTTCACGACAGAGGCACAGCAGATGCGCCACCTGAAACCGACCGCTAAAATTGAACAAGGCATCCTCCGTCTCCATAAAAATTACTGTGCGGATTGGCTCTGCGATCTATGCCCTATTTTGGAACACGATGCGGTTCTTCCAGAGGAAAGTTAGTATGGATTCGCAAGTTAAACCCTTAACAGATGAATCGTACTGGACGACGCTCTGGGATGGACAACAGCATAAAGTTCGTCATCTACGATGGGCTTATGTGGCGAATCGGCAACTCGCTAAGTTGTTCGATCAGGCACTTACAGGTTTTGGGCAACCGACGTTGATTGAGTTAGGATGCGCCGATTCGTTGTGGCTCCCTTATCTCGCCCAGAACTATGAAAGCGATTGTTACGGTGTTGATTTTTCGGAGTTGGGGTGCCAACTTGCACAACGTAACCTTGCCCTTGCGGGTGTCAAAGGGACAGTCATCTGTGAAGATTTGTTCACATTTGCCAAAAGCCAGCACGCAACTTTTGATTTCGTTTATTCAATGGGGTTAATTGAACATTTCGATACACCACAGGCGATCTTGGAGGAGATGTTCAGTCTTCTCAAACCGGGCGGAACAATGCTCACGGTAACACCCAATCTGCGCGGGATGTATACGCCGATCGCCCGCGTCGCGAGTCCGAAACTCCTCGCGACACACAAGGTAATCCTGCCGACTGACCTTGATGCAGCATTACAAGACACAGGATTTCAGGTCACAGCGTTTGGATATACAGGCGGTCCCCTGAAGTTGAGCGTTGTTGATTATTCACCGTGGCGAGCAGTCATCGGCAAATGGGGTCATGAAGTGCTCTGTAAGTGTGTCAATCTGACGGATATTGTCATCGGTAACCTTTTGGTGGGACTTCGCGTGCCAAACCAGCAATTGACTTCGCCCTATGTGTATGCACTCTGCACAAAACCAAATAGTGTGTGATTCAAGAACATATTTTGTTTTTTTAAGGGTGCTGCCTAACTAAAGGAGATTAACTTATGTTTTTCCGTTTGTTTGCATGGCTCTGTATTTTGAACCTCGTTTTGAGCGTAATGACTGTAAAAGCTGCTCAAATTGCGCTTGTTGATTTTGCTGACCAGTGGACAAAGGTTGACGCGTTGCGTCAAACATTGGATGAATTCAAAGTTGAGTACGATGATTTAACAAAGTCTATTGAAGGTGGGAAGCTACCTTTCAAAGCAGAAAATAGAACTTTCTTAATCGGTAGCATGGTGACCAACAATGCTGGACTTCACGAAAATCTCGACAAAAATGCAAAAGCGATTCAGGATTTCGTCGAAAATGGGGGTGTCGTCTGGGAGCCGACCCAAGCTGATCAGAACGAAGCGAATGTGGATTGGTTGCCAGCTGGACTGAGTTGTGTTCGGACTGACGCGGACCTTCCAGATGTTAAAATACTGGCAGCGGACCATCCGCTCTTTAATGCACCAAACCGTATAACTGAGAAAACATTTAAAGACTGGGGACATCAAGGCTGGCCTACTGTTTGGGAAGTCATCGGTTCTCAAAAGGGATTTGACGTGTTGATGGAAAGTGGGGGGCGACCTGCCATTATGGAAGCAGAATTCGGACAAGGTAAGTTCTTAATGATGGCAATTGCCCCTGATAAATACCATATCGCAGGTAACGATGGCAACACGAAAGACATGGCAAAGCTTTTCATGGAGAATTTGCTGTTCCATGTAGAAGAATTTGCCGCTGTCGAAGCGGGTGGTAAGGTCACAACGACGTGGGCGAAACTAAAAATGTGACAGGAGAAAAATTATGTCGTTCAACATGCAGATGCTTTTATGTGTGATCGGTGCGTTGTCGGAGCCAGCGGCAAACGAGTCGGACGCGGATCCAATCTTGCTCGCTCATCGCGGTTTGGTAAGGCACGCGCCTGAGAACACTTTACCCGGTTTTGCGGCGGCCATTGAGGTGGGCCTGTCGCTCGAGTTGGATGTCTATCAGACCCGCGATGAACACCTTGTGGTCATCCACGATAAGACTGTGGATCGCACAACCAATGGCACCGGCGAAGTGATTGATATGACGTTGTCAGAAATCCGCAAACTGGATGCCGGAAGTTGGTTCGACGCGCGTTTCACTGGTGAGAAGGTGCCGACATTGGAAGAAGTGTTCCAACTCATCCGCGAACGTCAGCGAACGCCGGTAACCATCGGACTGAATATGAAAGTCATCTCGCCGGGGATTGAACAGAACATTGTGGAGCTCGTCGAAAAATATGACCTGCTCGACCAGCTCTTCGCCTTCGGTCAGCCTATCGATTCCACTCGTCGCTTCAAAGAAGCCAACCCGAAGCTGCGGACGACAACGCAACATATTCGTAATACCGAGCAGTTCGACACGGACCTGCAGGATCCACTGGCTAATGACCTGTGGGTGGTATTCGTTCCGGATGCGAAAGCGGTTGAGCAGGCTCGGCAACTCGGTAAGCGCGTCTGGATCAGTTTGCACATTGCCGAGAATCGACCCGATACTTGGGACAAAGCCCGCGCCAGCAAAGTGGATGGCATTTGTACCGATTGGCCATTGGAGTGCTGTTTACATTGGCGTTTTACTGAGAAATCCAAAGGCAACGCATAATAGTGCGGTAGAGCATCAACCAAAGGAGACAAAATGTTTCTATCTATAAAAAAAGTGGTTCTCAGTTTAGCCGCTGTTTTAGTCGCTGGATTGGGAATCGGAATTCCTGTTGCTGCCCAGACAGTCGTTATCGAAGATGGGTTAATTGGCTACTGGAGTTTCAATGAAGACACTGTAAAAGGCAACACGGTAAAGGATATCTGGGGTACTCAGGATGCCGAGATGATAGGGAAACTTCAAATCGTCGAGGGTAAGTTTGGAGAAGCAGTGCGATTGGAAGGAGGTGCGGGTGCCCGTGTCCAAATCACCGATGACATCAAAAAGGCTGAGCTCCCCACAGAGGAGATGACTGTAGAATTATGGGTGTGGGATGAGCAGTTCATCGAATGGGGTGGTTACATGGTAGCCGTTCAGGACAACGGTGCTTTTGAAAAAGGTTGGCTGATCGGTACTCGATGGAAAGCGTTCAGCTTCGCACTCTCTTCAGATGGGGCTGATGATGGCGATGGTCTTTTAACTTACCTCAATTCCGCCAACACGTATGATGTGAATGAATGGCACCACGTGGTCGGAACATACGATGGTAAGGAGATGAAAATCTACGTAGATGGGAAACTGGAGGGCACTTCGAGTGTACAATCGGGGGTAATCAATTACCCGGATCGTATTTTCTTTTCCATGGGTGCTTATAAAGATGACAACGAGGATTTCGTACACAAGGGAATGATCGACGAAGTGCGTCTCTATGATCGGGCACTCAGTGAAAAAGAGGTATCGAACAATCTTGAAGCGGAAGGGTTGGCGGTGGAGGCTGCTGGAAAACTGAGTCTCACCTGGGGTCAAATTAAGGCTGTTGCGAATAGGTAACCCGTGTCCGTTTCGGAGGGAAGAAATAATGCGTGTCTCTTTCACGGAACAAAGGGTTTTCAATGTGCTTGGATCCATTTTGCTGGTTGGCTCATTGTTTTTTAGCTTCACAGCCCCGATCATTATCTTCGGGTTGACTGCACCGGACTGCTGGATCGCCAAGCCGGTGTTAGAGGCATTTGGGGACCATAACCTGTTCTAAAAGATTTCAAAATCTTTTTTGAATGTTTTCATTAAATCTGTTATCATTTTTATACTTGATGTCCGGTTTCGGCGTGGTTAAGAGGGACCCGCTAATTCCTGTATCATTATTTACTCAAAATCCTCAACCTGAATAGGAGAATATCTCATGAAAATATTGTGTCTTTTAGCAATTACATTGCTTTGCGCCGCTGTGGCTATGGCAGAGGAGACTTTCTTTTCTGCATTGGAGAGCAAAGCGGAAGTAGAAAAAGAGGGCGGCACCGTTGATGGCGGGAGCTTCAAGCCCGGTAAATTTGGTAACGGTTTTGTTAGCGAGGCGGTTGGCGATGTTATCCACTTCCCCGTGGAAGACCGCTTTGTTAACCTCGATGAAGGCACCGTTGAGTTGTGGGTAACAATGGGGTTGGATGCCAGTGACATCAAGGGTGAACTTTTCACCTTTATGACTTATAAACGCGGCACTGATGCCGTATTCCTGCAGTTCAACACTGGCGGAATCGCACAGATGCGGATTAAAAGTGCAGGATCATGGCACAACGCCAACAGTGCTGCACTGGATTGGAAAACAGGAGAGCACCACCACATGGCAGGGACATGGGGACCTGACGGCTTGAAACTCTATTTGGATGGTAGACTCGAAGGTGAGGCTGGTTTCAAAAAGGGACCTACCGTGTTCGCGGAAACCTTTGAGGTTAACAACGCCTCACCACCGGATCCAAAATTCCCGACGAATTGTGTCGTTGATGGGTTGCGACTCTCTGACCATCAGAAGGAACCCGATGAATTTGTGATGGATGATCCAGCGGATGTGCGACCGATTGGTAAACTCGCGACAACGTGGGCACGCGTCAAGCGTTTTTAATTTACCTTGCGGTTAAATGGCGTATTAGCTATCGGCTTTCAGTGATCAGGCACAAGAGGAACCTTTGCTAAACGAAAACTTCTTAACCGACTGCCGACCGCTGAAGGCTATTTTGGTGTGTCGAGTCCCGAACCGCAAGAGACCTGGTTTCGGACGTTTCGTAGCATCAAAACCTGATACAAGGAGCTTGTAAGTATGTACAAGACGGAGAGTCCTCTTTTCACGGCGGGGACGGAAGGGTATCATACATTCCGAATCCCCGCGCTTGTCCGGTCAAACGCGGGAACGCTCTTGGCGTTCTGTGAAGGTAGGCGACACGGTGGTGGTGACTCAGGAAACATTGATATTGTTCTGAAACGGAGCTTTGATAACGGTGAAAGTTGGCAGCCGATGCAAATCGCTGTCTCTACTGGAACCGATACGGATGGCAATCCTGCCCCAGTCGTTGACCGAGATTCAGGCACGATTTGGTTCGTTTTCTGCAAAAATCTCGCTGACGGTGCGGAAGGGAAAATTGTTGCTGGAGAAGCACCGCGCACCGTTTGGGTAACTTCCAGCACCGATGACGGGGAGACGTGGGCAGAACCAAAAGAAATTACAGCCACAACGAAAGATGAAAACTGGACGTGGTATGCCACCGGTCCCTGCCACGGGATTCAACTCGCAAATGGCAGGCTGGTAATCCCGTGTGACCATGTGCTTGGAAACAATCGGGACTACGCCCAATACGGCTACTCACACCTGATTGTTAGCGATGACCGCGGCGAGACATGGCAGATGGCAGGTAAGGCACAGCCGGGCACGAATGAATTGGTTGTCGTTGAGACGGTGGATGGTGGACTCTATTTCAACTGTCGGAACTACGTCGCACCGAAACGGCGTGCTTATGCGCGAAGCAGCGATAGCGGCGATACGTTTACGGAATTTGGTTATGAGGAAGACCTCATCGAACCGATCTGTCAGGCGAGTATGGTGCGGTATACCGACGCGAATCAACACGACAAGAACCGTATCCTATTCTCCAATCCTGCCAGCGAGAGTCGTGAACGGATGACTATCCGTATCAGTTATGATGAGTGTCAAAGTTGGAGCAGTGGGAAGGTCTTGCACGCGGGTCCGGCGGCTTACTCGGACCTCTGTATCGCCGCAGACATGCGTATATGTTGCCTCTACGAACGTGGTGAGAATGGTGCGTATGAGACGTTGTCGTTTGCGAAGTTTGATTTGGCGTGGCTGACGGATGGGGAAGATGCTTTGGCGTGATGCAATCTTAATTTTCGGTTGGAAGCATGGAAGGATGGAAGAGTACCCTTTTCGCAGTTCCTATCCTTCTACTCTTTCAGTCTTTTCCCTCGTAAATTCGCCGATTTTTTATCAAAACCTTACGCTGGAAACTTGATTTGAAAGCGACAGCATTTCATGGTAAACTATGTAACAACCAAGCCGAGAGTTTATATTGAACCAACGGTTGTGAGCTACTTGGTCGCGCGCCCTAGCAATGATGCAAGGTTAGCCTCTTGGCAAAGAGCAACCCAACAACTGTGGGAAAATTATACAGATAAATTTGAGTTCGTCATTTCACGCATAGTTCGCGCTGAAATCCAGCGCAGTGATGCAATCACAGCACAGCAACGACTTGATGTTATATCGCCTTTAACAGTATTAGAGATATTACCAGAGGTAAATATATTAGCTCAGAAGCTGTTAGATGCTGGTGCCGTACCACAAAATTCTGGGCTAGATGCTCAACATATCGCTGTTGCAACGGTCCACGGTGTTGATTACTTGGTATCCTGGAACCATAAACACATCGTAAATGAACACAAGCGTGAACATATCAACCAGGTTTGCCAAGCAGCAGGATTTCGACCAATAACTATCTGCACACCTATGGAACTGATGGAGGACATTCAGATGAAAGAAACACCAGAAAAATACCCAGAATTTGACCGCGAAACTTATACAGATCCTATCCTTGAAGAATGCTACCGAATCAAAGCAGAGATCAATGCTGAGTTCAAGACTCTGGATGAACTCTACGCATATTTGAAAGCGGGAGAGAAAGAGGATAAACGGAACGGTGTCAAATATGTCTCATACTATGACCCATCCAAGCGCATACCGGTAGAAAAGTCGGATGACGATGACTAATCATACGTAGGAATGCCGATAGAACCGATGGAGAACATTCAGATGAAAGAAATCACGGAAAAGCACATGTTTCGGAACGCAACCAAGGATGACTTGGATAAGGTGGCTGCCCTGACCCGTGATTGGGTATCCGAAGCCACAACTCGCGGACTTATCGCCGACACAGCTGACGATTTGCTATGTCTCCTTGGACCTCATTTCATCCTCGCAACAGATAAAGATGGTCGTATCGTGGGATTTGCCATTGCTGAAGTAACTTCGGAGCATCTTTGCATTTTTCCCCGCGGCGAGAACTATCTGGTTTTGCATGATTTATATGTCACTCCTGATAGTCGGGGACAAGGCATTGGTTCTGGACTCGTAGCTGCTATCCTGCAATCAGGCAGAACCCGCGGCATCCATCGCTTCACTACATCTTCTGCGAACAAGCATTGGCAGCCTACTCTCGACTTCTATCGTGAATTTGGCTTTGAAGCGTGGTCATTTTCGCTATTTCTCGATGAAACGCCGACATCCAGTTAGCGACACATACCTAACAACTACCGCACATATTCCTCCCCACGATGCTCTGCAATCCATGTCTTCAGTGGGACATCTGCATCTGTGGGTTGCCACCAGCCTTTGATGTCCACACCATCACTGAGCAACTGCCGAATCCGAACAGAGTCATCAATGATATGATATAATAAATCGTTAAGAATTTCAACAATAGGAAGAAAAAATGAGACGTTTTGGGATCCAGGGATGCGTATATCCGAAAGAAAACTATGTTGTCCTCCGCACTGAAGAAGGCGCAGAGTTCATAAATCGTGTCAAAGATGGCAAGTACATTGTCCTGTTTGCACCGCGACAGACTGGAAAGACGACCTTTTTTCGCTGGGCAGTTGAGGCACTCACAGCGGAAAATCCGACCTATTTTCCCATTCAACTGGATTTTCAACTTGTCCGCAACACGACACCTGCCACTTTTTATGAGCGGCTGTATAAAATGATCGGCGCAGAAATTGATAACGTTTTCCAGAACCAACGGGACATACCTTCTGAAACGTCAACACAATTTTTGGCAAATACGCCACTCACTGATTCGTTTTCAATGGTAGAATTCTTCAAACAATTCGCGAGTTTTTTGGTCCACCATACACATTGGCAAAAGGTTGTGCTCCTCATTGATGAGTTTGATGGGATCCCTCAAGCTGTTGTGAGTGATTTTCTGTACGCGCTCCGCCATATCTATCTCTCCCGCAAGCCAAGATGTCCGCACAGCGTCGGCATTGTTGGTGTCAAAAGCATCATGCAACTGGACTACGACCGGTCTGTCTCTCCCTTCAATATCCAAGATGAATTTCGCTTGCCAAACTTCACTTTGGAACAGGTGCAAGAACTGCTCGGGCAATATACGGACGAAGTCGGACAGGCCTTCGCGCCAGAGGTTATTGAATCTATTCATAAGCAAACAGCCGGGCAACCTGTACTTGTCAACAGACTCGCGCAGATTCTCACGGAGGAGATGTGTATTCCCGAAACCCAGCCGATTATGATAGCACACTTTTTAGAGGCACATACACAACTCTTGCGCGGCAGAAACACTAATATTGAGCATCTCACAACAAACATACGCAAAGACATACGCTTTGAAAGAGTCTTGATGAGAATCATGGCACATGAGGATGGCGTGGATTTCAACCTGCGCGATGAGATTATCGATGAACTTGCCACTTACGGTGTTATCTCCGAAGGGGCTGATGGGTTCTGTGAAATTGCTAACCCAATTTATCTGTATGCTATTTTGCAGGCGTTCAAGCCAGCAGTGAATGGGTTAGAGGATGAGTACTTTCCCGAAGACACCGGAGAAGGTTTTTTGGATTACCTGACCCCTACAGGACAGATGAACATGGAACGGCTACTCAATAACTTCCGGGACTTCATTGCACGTGCCGGGTTCAAGATTCTCCAAGTTCCAGATACACCACAGGAGTCCGTCGGTCGGCACCTTCTCCTCACCTATCTCGACCAGTTTGTAAGACTCGTGGGGGGTGTTATGCACATTGAAGTACAAACAGGACGCGGCAGGATGGACCTACTGATCACACACAAAGGGCGAAAATACATTATTGAGACAAAGATATGGCGCGGCAATAACTACTATCAGGCAGGCAAAAAGCAACTCGCTGCATATATCGCATCGGAGAAGGCAACAGAGGGTTACTACGTCATATTTGATCACCGGCAGGCTCCGGAGCCACGGGTAGAGACAGAAACTTTGGACGGTGTGACGATTCGGAGCTACATCATTCCTGTGATGCAAGAAGTGCCCTCAAATACGCTTCATAGAAAGACCTAAAAACTACAGCAAAACAAACGAAAAATCTTACCGCAGATATTCTTCACCGCGGTGTTCTGCAATCCATGTCTTCAGCGGGACATCCGCATCTGTGGGTTGCCACCAGCCTTTGATGTCCACACCGTCACCTAAGAGCTGCCGCCGAATTGGGTCGCATTTCTCAAGGATTTCGGGTGGCATGAGGTTGTAATCCAAACCGCGCAACCAACGATAACTATAGCCCATAAACAGGACTTTCCGAGTTGCATCAGAAAAATTCCAACCGCGTGAATGCCACATCCGCCTATCGAACAGTACTGCTGTGCCACGTTTGACGAGCAGATCTATCGCGCCTTCCGGGTCACCATCAGGGTCGTCGTCTCTGTTTGGCGGGCGAGTGTCGAGTTTATGACTACACGGAACAATGCGCATCGCACCGTTGTCGCGATCGGTAACATCGCTTAACCAGTAGCTGACCTTCAGTGAGAGTCGCGGGTGTGGACGTTCCATCTCCGGCACGGGTCTGCCGCCGTCCTGATGCCAATGTGCGCCTTTGCGAACGCGCTGTTTATCGGGAGGTTCTGGGGGATACATGATGAGGTGTGAGATGTAAAGTTGGATGTTCCAACCGAGAATATCCCAGAGCAGCGGGAAAACCTTCTTGTTGTCAAGCAGCTCCAGCAATATGTCGTCTTCAATGACGGTACGGAACTTTGACAGCAATGCGTGGGGTGCCAGTCCTGTTTTGGCGCGTTCTTCGGCATCAAGTCGATCTGCGACCTCCTCTAAAGCGTCTATCATCTCAGGACTTATAGCATCCTCAACAATGAGGTAACCGGTGTCGTTGAACGCTTTGAGTTGTTCTTCCGTAGCACAGTATTCAAGCCAACTTGTATCCATTGTCATCTCCTTCAGCTGCTAACGGCGGATTTTAGACTTAATCTGCCCCCACGTCGTTGTGAGTTTTCCTGTGACTTCCACCGCAAACGCGATGCCATCCTCCATATCCGTCTGAATCTGCTCTTCTGAGATTGCAACATTGAGAATACGGAGTTCATCAAGCGTGCCATCAAGCCAGATATGTTCATTCGCTTTCTTACCGATCCAGACTGAGGCTTCGTTTTTGTTGATGTCCCCTTTTCGCTCGACCTCTCCATCCAATTCACCGTCCAGATAGATGCGAATTTCTTCGCCATCGTAGACCATGGCGAGGTGATGCCATGTGTCCACTTTCATTGGTGTTGTGCCGTTTGCGACGGCAGCGGCACCGGGAGCAGTATAGACAAATCCACGGATTTTTCCACCGGGTGTATCAAAACCCCATCCGCTTTCAGCGACGGAGCCTTTTCTCGCGATCACTGGATGCCCGGCTGGAAAAGAAGCGGGTTTGAACCATGCTTCTATTGTCAGTTCATCGCCACCGGGAACGAGGCTGTCGTGATGTGGGACTTCAATGAGAGCACTTGCGCCATTAAAGACCAATGCGCCGCCATTTTTCCCATCTTCTGTCCATTCAGCATCGGTGATTTCGCCATGATTCTCAAACTCAGATAGGTCTGCCGCTTCATCAGCTGTTTCTTCGTCAAAGAGGTATAGTAAAACCGTTTCCTCTTCAAACGCAGCGAAACAACTCAGAGTAAAATAGAGCAAGAGCGCAAAAACTGTCAGCATTCGGGTCATTTGAAAACCCTCCTTTTTGTTTAGGTTTTCCATGAGACTGGATGTATTGCGCAACATTGGCAAGGTGTTTTGCTTGAGTGTTTCCCCAGGAAACTTCGCCAGCAAAGGTGCTTGTGCAAGTTCTGTTAATCCTCTACCCTCTCAATAATCTGTCCGGTTTCCCGATCTCTGAAGATGCGTTTCATTCTACCATCGGGCATCCGTTCCTCTTTGAGAAGGGCATACTGTTCATCAGCGTCTGATTGGCTTGCCTGTGCATCGGTGGTTTCGGCGGTGCCTCGCCAATCCTGAATTTCAACCGCTTCCCACTGTTTCGATTTGGCGGATTTATAACAGGCATCAATAATAGCGTTGACGACGTAACCGTCATAGAAGGTTTCCAAGGGTTCTCGTTCTTCGTCGATTGCGTTGAACATATCAAGGAACATGTCGCGATAACCGAGTTCCGCGACTTCATCACCAACAGGGAAAAGCCAACCGGTATCGCTCTCGGCTTTTTCAGCAACATAGCCGCCCTGCCCGACAGCCGTGAACATCTCATAACCGGTACGGAGCCAGTGATTGAGCCAGATTGTTCCCTCACTGCCGGAGACCTCATCGCGTAAATCCATGCCGCCACGGAATGCCCATCCGACCTCAAACTGTCCCATTGCGCCACTCTCAAATCGGATGAGGGCGATGCCGTGGTCCTCTGCATCAATCGGATGCACAAGCGTGTCCGCCCAGCACATCACCTCAAGCGGTCTGTTGTTTTTACCGACAAAGTTTCGGATGATCTCAATACAGTGGCATCCCATATCGACGATAGCACCGCCACCGGCTTGTTCCAGATCCCAAAACCAATCGCTGTGGGGACCGGGATGTGTTTCGCGGGAACGCACCCACAAAATTTTGCCGAGTGCCCCGTTTTGGACGGACTCTAACGCTTTCAGGGTCTTTGGCGGATAGACCAAATCCTCCAGGTAACCCCCAAATACACCTGCGTTTTCAACAATGTCCAGCATTGCTTTCGCTTCTTCAGCGGTGCGTCCAAGCGGTTTCGTGCACAGAATGGCTTTGCCTGCCGCTGCTGCGAGTTCAACCGCTTTCAGGTGCAAGTTATTCGGCAATCCAATGACAACAGTGTCTGTCTCTGGGTGATTGATGGCTTCAGCCAAATCGGTTGTCGCGTGAGGGATATTCCACTCTTCGGCAAATGCGGTTGCGCGCTCTTCGCGCCGAGAGTAAACGTTATGGACGCGGTCTGCACCGCGTTGATTGTGGAGCGTCATTGTGTAGAACATCCCAATGAGCCCCGTGCCGAGCATTGTGACTTTATGACTCTTCAGTTCTGACATTGCTGTTCCTTTAAATGGTTATCGAACATCGGTTTTCAGTTTTCAATTACCGGTTAAACGTGTAGTTTGTAATAACCTACCGACTGATGAAATATTCAAAGAAAAGAGAGATTATTACAGATAAAGTTCCTAACCGACAACCGATAACTGACAACTGATAACTATTCCGCTTTGTATCCTGCGATTACGCCACCATCGTTAACAGTCCAACAGTTGTTCTGATCGGTTGCATGGACCCCCTTGAAGTTATCAATTCCGCTTACTGATCCAGCAGGTTTAGTCCATGTCTTGCCGCCATCGGTGGTGTGTAAGATAGTGTTGTAACCACCAACTACCCAACCAATCATGGCATCAACGAAAATAATATCGTGGAGATCATCAATAGAATCAGTTTTTTGCTGACTCCATGTGGCACCACCATCAGTCGTATGCAGGATTAAACTCTCCTGCCCACAAATCCAACCAGTGTTTTCGTCAAGGAAATAGATACCAAACAAGTTATTATCAAAGCCCGGATCGCGTTTCTCCCAGTTTGTGCCACCATCAGCGGTATGCAGAAGTGTCCCAAAGGATCCAATAATCCAGCCTGTTGTAGGTGAAACGAACCAAATTCCTTCAAGATTGTTCCGAGTTTCACCAACTCGCGCGCGTTCTGAGCTGCCTACCCACGTTTCACCACCGTCTGTTGTTTTAAGGATGGTATTCTCCGTTCCGGCGATGAAACCGGTCGTTTCGCTAATCATTTGAATACCCATCAAATTCGCTCGGAGAGGTCGTGGATTTCCATCACGTCCGGGAGTCTCGCTCATTGCTCTTTTTCTCGTCCAAGTTTTGCCACCATCCTCGGTCTTCAGGATAGTTCCTCTACCGCCTATGATAAACCCCACGTTTTCGTCTACGAAGTAGATATTATAGAGCGGTGCGGGACCGCCGCGACCGAAGCCGGGTGGAGGTCCACCACCCCCACCGGGTCTTTGCCCGGCACCGGGAGGACGCATATCAATTTCCATTTTCTCCCACGTCTTACCGCCATCTGATGTCCCCAACATTAGACCGCCATCTCCAACGACCAAACCGTTCTGGCTATCCATGAAATAGACATCGTGTAACATAGCGTTAATACCGTCCTGTCGGACGAAGTTGTCTTCGCGTAGGACGGTCCACTCCGCATCGGCAACCGTCGTAAAAGAAAACAGGAGTGCAAATCCGATAAACACTCCAAAAGAACCGATAATTGTTCTGATCATGGTAATCTCCTTTTTTATTACCCGTCAGCCATCAGCTTTCGGTTTCCATCAGCAAAGAGGTTTCTGGCGAAATTACATCCTTTTGCCGACTGCTGATGCTATTCTTCTGACCACTGACTGCTGATTGTCGACTGCTAACGGTTACCTTTCTGACTGCTGATCGCTGACAGCCGACTGCTATTAATCCGCCTGAAATGCATCATAAATCTGCCGTGCTCTCTCTTCAACATTCCGTAAGTAATTTTGACCTATTTGTTGGGTGTAAAGTTCGGTTAAATCACCACTTGCCTCACCGAAGGCTTTGGCGAACTTTCGACATTCTCCCTTGTCGCCACCGGAGGCGTAGGCTTTGGTTTTTGCATCTGTGCCGGATTTCCGCACTTCAACAAACTTATCATGAAACTTCAGATAACTCCCGTCCCCGACGAACCGGACATCCTCAAGCGTTGTGAAATCAAGGGTTGGAAGCGCATCTGCAAGGATGGCACGCGCTTGTTCCATGTCTATTTTCCTTTCTCGAAGAGCAATAGCGATCCCAAGGAAAAACAGATCGTTCTTGTCGCGTTTCGCTTCTCCCTCCAGTTTTGCTGCGCGGAGTTTCTCAGGATTCGGTTCAGACTCGTTGTAATAGGTGATGTCCTCCCTGACATCGCATGTTGCGGTGATCCGACTCTCCGTAAAAACACCAGCGAGATAGTCAGACAAGGGCATATTCTCTTGCTTGCAGTGCGCTGCGAGTGCGGTAACCAGTACCATAGATTCGCCTGCTGACTTCTCACGCATCGCAATAGCAGTGCGCCCGCCTTGACTCCGAATGAGTTCTTCAGGACCGGTAATCATTCCACCACTCTCTTCACCGGCGAAAATCAGCCGCGGTTGCACACCGAGGGAAATCGTTTCACCGTAGACATCTTGAACAACAACTGGCTCATCTGGTGCCTCGGCGAGTTGCTTCTCAATCTTCTTCATAATCGCGGCGATCTCTTTGAAACCGACGGGCACGTTAATAATAGCAACATCGTTCGCAGCACTCCACTGGTCCCAAGCGAGTGCGGAAGGTGTCGTCTTAATCATGAACCGCGGATGGTTCTCCCAAAGTCCAGAAGTTTTGAGCTGCTTGGCGTAGAGGTCCATCAACATGAGAAATGCTTGATTCGGCGTGTAAATCGTCAAGAGTCGGTCGTCACCGAGATCAAGATAATCAACGCCGAGGCGTTCCAGCGTTTCTGCCCGCGATGCGTCCTCTATCTCACAAACGATAAGCCGATCGCCATCTGGATCTGTCGCTTCAATAACAGTTCCGATAGGCTGCGATTTGAGTTTCGTTGCGTAATCTGTGGATTTGACGACATCAAGGATGCTAAAATCACATCCGAGATCGTAGAATTCAGCCTCGCCGGTCTTCGGGTTTCGATCAAGTTTCCCGATGTTGTGATAGAGTGGATCTGCCTCAACGTGGAGCCAGCGGACAGAGTTAGCAATGCCTAACCGCTCAAAGATGGCACGCATCGGACGATACATACATCCACCAACACAATCGACGACGATGGGCGGTTTCACTCTACGAATGAGGTTGAGATTCGCAGCTGTGGCGACACCACCTTTGAGATAGCCGACATAAAGCTGCACACCGTCGTGGAGTTCATCCAGTCGTTCAAAATCAATATGTTCGTCGGTAACTGGACTGAACTGAATCGGGTAACCTTCCGTTTCAGCGGTTTTGAGAATCTCTTCAATCTTGTTGACGAACCGCATGGATTCTTCCGGCAGATATTGACTCCCCTGATTGTTGAGGTCCTTGGTTGCGTTTTTGGTGCTAACAGAGTGGCTTGATGTAACATGCTCGCCCCCGTCCAAATCAAGCATGAAAATCAGAAAGGATGCCATCCAGATGGGCAGCGTACCAAACGCTTTCGGTACATACGTGCGAATCCCTTGTGCAGCTTGAATTCGAGCGATGTATTCGACATACTTTTGGGAGTTGTAGCGCACCTCACACCCTGCAAGCTTCTCAACCGGCTTACCATCTGCGGTTTCGTTTGCGACAAGACTCTTACCGAGTGTCGCCAAAATAATCCCGATTTGGTTAATCGGGAAGCGGGTGTCCCACGGATATAAAATATTCTGAGGACCTCGGATGCCAGCGGTCGAGACCTGTGCTTCCTTCGCATAGTTGCGAAACCACTCCCAGAGGTTCAAACGCTCAATCAGTGCCTTATCAAGATGGAGTATGAATGCTTCTAATTCGTCCTGCGGGAAAAGGGGTGTTTTGATAGCATCTGGTGTATTCTGCTCAACTACCGCGAAGAGCTGCTTTTCAGTGAGGTCCCTCTTACGGCGATAACTTTCGTCAACTGTGATAATCATCAACGCCTCCATGACATGATAGAAATTTCATGGTTATCTTATCACATTTGCATATTTCTTTCAAATCCGAATCGCAGATTCCCGTGTGCCCCTCAGAGGCATTCAATTCTTCTGTAGGAGGGAATTCCGATTCCCGACTCCCTCTTTTGTAGATGAAGACTTCTGATGGAAACACCCCTCACAAAACAGATAGAAAACTGACACTTGAATGGCTCTGGTGTGCCCCTGTTTTCTATTTGATGATTCAAGTAGCCTATGTTATAATTTTAAAGAGCCATTATTTCTAAAAACAACCTAAAAGATAAAGAGGTGGCTTATGTTTGATTTGACCACCAACGATTTCAAACAATTAAAAAAGCAGTGGACAGAGAATCCATCGCCCTTTAGGTTAGGTTAGTTCATTTGGTCTTTGGAAGATGAGAATTTCTCTATAATTTTCAAGGATTCAGATACTGTTTCAAAATCCTTTGTTCATTCGTCAGATGGAAAGAAAACGTGTTTAAAGTTTTCGTCTATAACAACCCATTCTCTATCAGGTCTAACTCTATCCAGTGTTTCACCTAAAAGCTCTTTTTCAAGTGCCAAAGCACTTTGTTCACTTTTACATCGTATATAGCTTATTAAAACTGGATCGTCTGTAGGATGATAGGTTTTTGGCATTGTCCAATAAGTGCCTTGAAGTGATTGCACACTACTTTTCCCTATCTTAGCAAGTTCTTCATCACCCGACCATCGCCAAGCATAAACAAGATAGAAATTTTCGCCAGCTTCAGCGATCACTTTTTCAGCGACTTGTTTATTCCACACTATACCTTTAGAAATAACTTCATCAGACATAAATTGCCTCCTTTCCATTGATAAAAATATAAGGCCCATGTAAAAAGTACGTGCTGTTTCTCTAACGAAGTCAGTAAATACACGGGTTAAATTTTCCGTTAGCACTTAGTCTTGACATGAGCCAAATATAAAAGGCAGCGGACAGGCAATCCCCGCTTGCGTACAGACAAGGCGAAACATAGATTTGATACCTATTTTCTTGTATGGTTCTTTTGTATGTTTTGTTTTATCCGTTCTAACATTTCCGAAACGACTGTTTCAGGTAACCGCATCCGAATTGCTAGCCCTGATGGGGTCCAGGTGTCTATCCACTCTCGAAGTTTTCTCGGTGTTCGGGTTGAGATGATCAATCCCTCAACAGCTTCGCGATATTCTTCACTTTCAAGGATTGCCTCAATTTCAGCGACACTGATCCCTGTCCTCTCTGCTATCGTTTCGTACTTTATATTGGTATTGTGAAACCAAAATCGTGCAGCTAACAATTCTGCTTGTGTAAACATTCGCGAGTCTAATCTCCTTGTATTTTCATATAAAAGGCAGCGGACAGGGAATCCACCGCCTTTGTGTTAGGTTCGTTCGGTTATAGACTTCCAAACAAGCTGTCCATAACCTTATCCCAATGTGGATATTCAAAAACAGGTAAGATATGATTGGTTTCGTAGTCTCCCCACGATGAGGGAGCAGTTTCCCTCATACAATAGTTTGTAGGCGTTTCAGGATTAGCTAAGACAATTGCGGTAATACCTGGTATTTTTCCATGGTTCCAATTATCTGATCTTTCCAAATCATGAAGTGTTCTGTGAATCCACGCAAGAGCAAACCGTATCGTCCAATTGAATTGCTTAAGATCTGGCACAATCGCAGCCGCTAATTCCCGCATAAGTATTGTCCTCGGGTTTTTTGCCGATGCACATAAAATTAAAACTGGCAGTGCTTTCTGTGCCGCTTTTTGTGTTTTCAGATTACCAAAAATATCTCGATTAAAACGTCGATTTTGCATTTTATGCAACTCCTTTTTATTCTCTGTAACAGACTGTTTTTTAGGAAATTCTCTCCTATTTGACACTATGGAGTGGGATCCGTTTCATAGCAATGCCCCGCAAAACTGGTTTAAGTAATACTATACTTTTTCGATTAGGTTGATGCCTGTTTTCAAAGCATCTCTGATTTTTCTCCGAGTTCCGGACACAAGCAACTCATAGAAAAATAAACGCGGATGAACCAAAAACTATAAACATACCGCCCTTACAGGGCTAATCAGCTTCATCGCAAACGCTGCTATAAATATTTCGTCCCTACGGGAATGAAGAAACGACCTATCTACGCGGGGCTAAACCCCGTAGGGGTGTTATGTCTATGGAAACGAAATCCCCCATAGAACCTAAGCCAGGTAGGGGCGAAATGTCTATTGTCTTAAAACTGTCCAAACTTTAGTAATAGGTTATTCTTTCAATTTCTGTTTGGCTTCTTCACCTATCTTGATATGATACTGGGATTTGCTCGGTCAATTGTTCACGTTGTTTCAATAACTCCGATTTATAGTTTTTTTCGCTTTCAATTTCTGTTAGGGTTTCTGCTATCTGCTTGTCCAGCTCAGCGATTCGTTGCTCATGTGCTTCTTGACGCGAGATTACGGGATCCATAAGTAATCCCCAAACAGCCAAAACTGCGATCCAGATGCAGATACTTCGGATTATCATTTGTCTTCTTCCTTCTTATTCAGTTTTCAGAACTTCTATTACATTGCCATTCAGATCAACTTTTACCCAGATTGAATTGGTAACGACTGCATTGAATAGGTTTGTACCCCGATATTTCATCTGAATATGTCGAAAGCCCTTTTCGGCATAATCTGTGTAGCGAGTTTCGACATGTTCAAAAGACTTCGGGTTATGCATCCGCTCCTTAACATATTCGACAGTATTACGATGTGAACCATTCCAGAATGAAAATTGTAGTTTAAAGTCCTCATCAAGTTTTGCTTTAGCAGTCCGCTTGGATACCTCAGCAGCCAGTTTCGCTTTTAGACCTTCAACTTCTACTTTCAAGGCAGTTATCTCAGGATCATTCATATTTTGCTCGACAAGAAAAGCGTGATATTTTCTGAGTTTATTATACTCTCTCACTTTCACAGATTCAATCTCGGCGTACTTACGTGATTCCCAAAGGGTGGTAATAGAAACGATGCAGATAAGAATGAATATTCCTATACAGATTTTGTTTCCTATTGCAATTTTCTCACCATTGCCAAAGAGTCGTCTTAAAAAATTTAACATAAGATTTTCTTCTTTTTTATACTGTAGTTTGGACAGTTTCAATCGTTTTCGTGTCGTGTTTTCAAAGGTGTTTCTATTTTTCTATGAGTTTCGCACATTCACAGAACGCATAGAAAAACGGACACTTTCGGACAGATTGGGAAACCCAACCCCTACGAACCTGTATCCCTCGTAGGGGGCGGGTCCCCGCCCCGCTGGAAAATTGTCCAAACTACCTTATAGTAAGTAATATATCACACAAAAACCAAAATTGCAAAAGAAAATGCCCCCGTGTGGGGTTATTTAGTTTTAGATAAATTACTGGATTTTCTAAATGTTTGAATTTTCTTTTTCAGTCCCGGTTCGATTGCAAACCGAACCTACCGGGCCTGGGATTCCAAAATTGGACGAAAAAACCGAGAACTAAATAGCCCTGCCCCTGTCACAGATTTGCACGGAAGCCTCTATTCCGCATCTTCAATTGATGATTGAACAATTTTTTGTTTTTCTGCTTCCAATCCGTATAGGTTATAGACTAACCTATCAATTTTTCGTTGTTTCTTCAACGTATCAACTTCTGGATTGTCCCGCTTCGCTGCCATAATCTGATCTGCTAATTCAATGATAGGTTCCTGTACTGCTGGTGTTACGATAGGGATTGGTATCTTGCCAATATAATAGCAGTCAAGATTCATACTTCTGACAGCAGAAGCAAAAATAAACTTGTGGGCGTACCAATTGATCAAAGTCGAATTGAGAAGAACCGAGATAAAAATCGGAGAGATGTTTTTTACCACTCGTCAGGATTCCCCACGTGAGTCCTGATGTGCGAATATAGTAATCAATCTGATGGCTTGGATTATTATTGGAAAAGGGATCTCCGCTCCCCACTAATTTTTCATCAAGATTTCTGGTCCACACCTTAGCATCGCCAACAGTAATTGCTGTGCTGAAAAAAGCGTTTGTATTAATCCGCTGACGTGCTTCATCCAATGATTGTTGGTCCGCAAAAAAGGCATAATCTGGTCGCTTTGGACCTAGAGATGTTCGTAGTAAGGGTTGCACTTCAAAGACATGTCCGAAGTGTCTCAGCACTGGCCAGATGAATTATTCTTCTGTCTGTGCTTCATTCAGGTGCTCTACAAATTCATCTACAGAGATATAAAGTTTTTTAATCTGCGCGTAGACAGATTCCAAGGGAACCGATGCTTGATCGTTTACGACCTTCTCAAGATGATAACCGGAAAATAAAGAATTGTTAAAGGGTTGTATCATTTTTTAGTATTGTATGTTAAGGAGTATAAGTTATCTACAATCAACGCACCGTTCCACCGCGGGCGAGGCACCCTCGCCCCTACCGTTCACGTCCTGAGATGAGCAGGTCAAAGGAATTGCTCTGCCATCCACCTTCCATGACGATGTTGTCTTTTGTTTCACGTAAACGATCGACCATACGTACCTTCATACGGCGGAGTACATGTTTGTAACCGAGGTGATTTGCCAAGTTATGGAGTTCGTGCGGATCGCTCTTCATATCGTAGAGTTCGTCCTCGCTGTACGGATTGTAGACGTACTTCCATGAATCTGTCCGTACCATCCTGACAGAGGCAAGCGTCGGTTCATATCCGTGAAATTCGGCAAACACGTCATCGGGCCAATCCTCCACGTCTTCCCCTTGCAACAGCGGCACAATCGACCTACCGTCAAGATTATCGGGCATCGCTGCACCGCCGAGTTCCAAAAACGTGGGCATGAGGTCTACAAGATTCACAAATTCATCACACGTCGTTCCTTGTGATGTTCCGCCAGGCCACCGGATCACGAGCGGAATGTGGTGTGTTTCCTCGTACATGTGGAACCCTTTGTTGAAAAGTCGGTGGCTGCCGAGCATATCGCCGTGGTCGGTTGAAAAGATAACGACGGTATTGTCTGCCAAACCGTTCTCTTCAAGGCAGTCGAGAATCCGCCGCACTTGATCGTCAATGAAGGTGCAGAATCCCCAATAGGCGGCGATAACCTTCTGCCAATCGTGCCATGTTAGGTGGCTGGCGTTCCACCGGAGCATCTCCTTCTGCTGGATGAGCGGTTTGTTGATGAACTGCTCGTCAAAGTTGCCCCACCGTTCAACGGTGTCAGGATCGTACATCGTGTCGTAAGGTGCAGGTACCGCATAGGGGAAATGCGGTCCGAAGAAATTCGCGGCAATCATAAAGGGTTGCTCGGAATCCGTATAGCCGTTGATTAGTTCGATCGCTTTATCGGCGGTCCATGCTTCCATCGTCCGTTCGACGGGAAGCGGAAGCCTGCCGTAAAAGGGTGCCTCGCCACCCCACTCAAAGGGTTGGACGGCATCTCTATCAATTCGGAAGTCAATTCCGTCGTCGCGGAGCCACTGATGCCACTCATTATAAGGGTGCCATTTGTCGTAGCCCCAGAACTCGGTGTCCCCTTGCTTGGCGAGGTGCCACTTACCGATACAACTGACCTGATAGCCTGCTGCACTTAGGAGTTTTGGATACGCCGGTTTGTCAAGGATCTGGTTTGCGAACACACCGTTGAAATTCCCCATGTTTGAGAGTTGTCCGTGATTGTGAGGATAGAGTCCAGTGAGTAGCGACCCGCGTGCCGGTGAGCAGAGCGCAATAGGCGTATAAGCGTTCGTAAATCGCATGCCTGTTGCAGCAATTTCGTCAACGGCAGGTGTCCTGCAGACGGGAGCACCGTTACAGCCCAGAGAATCGAAACGTTGCTGGTCAGTAAGGAGAAAGAGAATATTGGGTTGTTGTGCCATGTTCGACCTTTCAATTTCTTAGCCTGGTAGTTACGGGAATCTATGTATAACTTCAATCTTCTATCAAACTCACGTTAAGTATAACTGCTTGCGAAGAAAAGAGCAACAAGGAAATCGATAGTGGAATTCAGCTTTCAGTTATCGGTTGTCAATGGTCAGTTGTCGGTTTCTTATTGTCGTCTGATGTGCGATGCTTAATCAACATCCCAATTATGGGAATAACAAGTAAGACAATGAGAAGAACGATCAGATAATGCGTTGGGATTTGGAATTGGTCGCCGATGAGGGCAATCAGATAGTAGCGCGGGAAACGTCCGAGCAAAACGGCTAAGAGGTACAGGGACAAATTGTAGCGTGCCAGAATCGCGGCGAATCGAAAAGGTTCAAAGGGGATTGGTGTGAATCCGGTGAAAACTAAGCATACGAACGCCATACGACGAAAATAGTAGGAAAACCGTTGGAAGATGCGGTTGGTTTCGACGCGCTGCTGGAGTTCAACTTTTGAAAATATCCACAGCAGCAACTGGTACTCCACAAATGCAGCAATGCAATTTCCAATCGCGCCAGTGAGGGCAACGATGCCCGGATGAAAGACGTTTCCGAGTGCAATGACATACGGCGGTGTCGGCAATGGAATCAGCGTGCAGGCGACACTCATATACCCGAAAAAACCGATCAATTGACTGTAGCGACTGCCTTCAAGGAAGAGGTATCCCAATGCGAGTGAGAGGCTGATTCCGATTGCCGTGAGAATCCATTTTCTCATAAATTGATATTGTAGTTACAAGAACGTTGGCATCAGCATTCAGAGTTATTCAGTTTTAAGAAATTATCGGGTTTCGGGTCTTTTTTCACAATCCGGTTCTGAAATCTATGCCAAACTTATTGCCATTCTGATTCAACACGCCGTCATGTTAGGAGCCGGATATCGACATATACAACACAGTTTCATCAAGACGGCAAAGCATATCGCAGGTTATGCGAGGCTGCTCACATTGAGTTTTCATCACTCAAAAACGGCACTTCGTAAAACGTTGAAAGACATAAAACGTTCATTTCAAAACGGTGGCTCTTTTCAGAGAAGCACTGGAAAAAATACAACCTTACGCAGAATCCAAGAAGCGACTGAAAACCCACTAAATTGACACCTATGGTACGCTGTGTAAACGCACTTACCGAGCAAAAAACGAGCAATGGCACCGCCACTGCATTAGCTGCCTCAGCCTCAGCCTCAGCCGCCGCCCGATGTCTGCACCGGTTCAGTAATATCTGGCTCAGGGGGTGGCACCGTGCTATCCGGGTCTCCGTAGCAGAGCGCAAAGCCGCCCTTACCGAACCATGAACCCAGCGTCAGGCGATAATTATCAATGTCGTTATGGGACAAGAAACCTGTCCGCTTGGTGTGGTCGTGCCGCGTAAAGAAATAGTGGCGATCTCCCTCCCATCGCAGCTCGCCGTTCATTGAAATGCGATAGTAGGTATTCGGTAGCGGATCCGTATCTTCCGGATTGACATACTCAAGCGGTATCTCAAGAGCCTCGATGAAATCCTCCAACGAGCCGCCTTCTCGGTAGTAGGCGAGGATGTCGTTCCAGTCAGCAAGCCGAACGCCTTCCCCCAATTGCGCCTTACACTCAGCTTTGAGGTCACCTGTCTCGTCCAAATCGTGGACAATGACGTGGAAGTTTTGATAACTCGCTGCAATTTGTTGTTTTCGCATGGGTCGAACTCCTTTTTCTTCATTGTTGTTTGATGAAATCCTTGCCAAAAACGAAACACTCCATTTCATACTTATTTAGGACTTACACATTTCCTCTTAAAGTCCCCCTGATAAGGGGGATTTAGGGGGTTTAAATACGTTACTGATTTTTTGCGTCTGAATGTCCGATATTTTCTCAATTTGCGTAAGTCCAGTTATTATTATAACCGATCTACGTAAGAAATGAACAGAGAATCTGTGTTTAACATAATTCGCTCACTTGTGAACACTATAAACTAAACAGGTAAGTAAACTTACTCAACACTGTCCATTCGTGCGCTTGAAAACCGTCCGATGTATCCCACCCCTGATCATACACAAGGTAAAAATCACTCCCCGGACGATAGATATAGTTGAGCAGAAAGTTCGCGCTTGCCCGTTCTGCACTATCGTTCCACTGTGTGTACAGTTTCGTAAAGAACCGTGTGTTTAACGCATAACTAATCCTCGCACCAACAACGTTTGTTGTCAACAAATCAATTTCGGGCAATTGAATCCAGTTGCGTTGATAACGGGTTTCGATGGCGAGTTGATAAGTCATGCGCCACTGACCATCAACGCTGAACCCCACGCGGTTGCCGTGAAAGTAGTCTCCATAATCCACACGACCGAATACAGCAAACGGTCTGCTGCTCTCGGTGAACCCTCTTAGCGAAACCTGATTCATCTCGTAATCGCCAGCCGGAATCTCAGCATCATCGATACTGAAGGCTTCATCGACACGGTCAAAAAAACGTCGGAAATCAAGATTAAGCCCGTCGTCTGAATTCCGAATCATATCCGCGCTGATCCCGAAGTCCCAACCTATGGGTGTGTTATCGTGATCCAGTAGATAACCACCAGACAGACCCGCACCGACATCCCGTATACCATATCGACTGACTTGGACTTCGTAATTTGTATTCAACATGAGTGACCGAATGTCCTTCCGATGCATGAACCCCATTTCACTCGTAAATTCGGGACCGATGTCGAGGTAAGAAGCATTCACTCGGAAATGTTTGTTGCGCCAGTCATTTGAGAGATACCAAGCGAAATCACGTTCATCTGGATCTGGCGACCAACTCCCCACAGTCATCGCACGCATCCGCCACTGATCGTGTGGTCTAAAAAATAGATCTATCCCGCCGTTGCGATGATAGTCGCTACCCAAATCGCTCTGCCGGTTGGTGAGGATAAAGCCGACGGTTGAATCGCTGAGAATATCACGCTGCATTCTTAGCACAGAAAAGTTTGTCATCGGAATTTCCTCGGAAGCGGCGGTCGTCATGTTGAGCGCGCCTACGCTATAGGCACCGACCTTTCCGGTTAATTTGCCGCCTCCAAGCAGCCGAACCTCTTTATCATTTTCAATTCCGATGCGACGGCTATAGAAAACCGATAAGGGTGGTGGACCGAAGTCTCCAATCCCTGCGCCAAAGGCGAACAGTCCGCTACCTTCAAGAAAGAAATCACGTCGCTCTGGAAAATAAAGACTAAACCGTGTAAGATTAACCTCCTCTTGGTCTGCCTCTACCTGCGCAAAATCGGTATTCAGTGTCAAATCCAGTGTCAGGTTCGAGGTAACACCGTATTTCATGTCCAATCCGATGTCGCCTTCGGTGGTACGCTGCCAATTTTCATCATCAAGGTTCCGTCCCAAACCACCGAGAAGATACGGTTTTACATTAAAATACGATGGCGACGCAATACCTTGAAGTCCGGTTAGTTTGCCTTGATATATTGGATGATACGTCCCGGGCCAACTCTGGCTTCGCGGCACCTGAATCCACTGCGTCGTTTGATTAAGCCTTGCAATGTTGCGTCCGAAATTTATACCCCAAACCATCGAATCGTCTTTTTTAAACCGTAACTGATTGAACGGAATCGCGATTTCAACTGTCCATCCTTTTTTATGTTGCCGTCCAGCAGCTTCCCAAATACAGTCCCAACTCCCATTCAGGTTTTCGCCACCATCAGTGACCGCCGTGTCTGACAACGCACCGAGCGCATTCGTCCGAAAGAAGAAGCACTGCCGCTTGTCGCCGTAGGTGTCGAGCATAATATAAACATTATCATTTTGCCAGAGTCTCCCATCGCGCCGCATCTCGTTCGCAACGATTTTTTCTGGTTGTGAGTCGTAGCACTCAAATCCAATATAAAGTTTTTCTGCGTCATACAACATGCGAACCTCTGTACGTTCGGTAGTCGGTTGCCCTTCATCGGGGGATTGTTGGGTAAAATCGTCGATGACTTGTGTCTCTGCCCAAGGTTCCTCGTTGAGGTGTCCATCGATTTCGATCGCCTGCCGAGTTAACAACGCCTTAATTTCTTTGCTCGCTTCGGCGTTTAAGTTCAGCACAGCGATCACCGCGAATATCAAAAGGACGGCTCTGTAACGCATCTTTTCTCCTCTTTTAAGGATTTTTTTAAATGATTGGTCTGCACGCATCATTTCACTACCTTGTTGTCGTTTAAAAAGAAAACACCCTCACCGAAATCTCGTTTTGTGCCGTTCAGTGATGGGCGTTATATTGTGTAATTCGGAAACGTTTTATCCCCTATTCATAAGCCCACCCCTACGCGACACATGGAAGTACCAATCAGCACGACACCGAGATAGATGAACGTGCAGCGGCAATTTTCATGTATCAATGTGGTAAGCGAGAAATAAAACATCCGAGGGTCCTATTTAGAATTCATATATGTTAAGTATTATACTGCATTTTAGGGATGAATGTCAAATTTTTATCATTCCCATTGACACTTAATTTTCCCATTTTTAGCCGAATAAGCACTGCTAAAGATCCTTTGTAGAATCTCCTGAAGACATTTAACCTTCTGTTCTCTGAAAAATTCATATTTCTTTTGCGAAAAGCAAGTGGTTTGCAACTAATGATGAAGATGAAACAGTCCCATCTCGATTTTACAACTTCAAGAAGCTTGACGAGACAACAAGTGTAGGCTATGATAGATAACAAGACACGTGCCGAAACCGCAACTTGAAAATAAAGAGAGGTATATTTTTATGAAAAACTTGATGGCACAAAGATTCGCCCTTAGTATATTTATGACTCTCATATTGACATTTGGTATCCAAGGCATTACGGGCATCCTGATTCCCAATGCTATCGCTCTACAAACACCAAAGTTGGAAGCGTCCCACGAAGACGATACCGTTCCAGTAGCTGCACAGTACGATATCGCCGTCAGTGAAATCATGTACGCCACCAACACCGACAAGCTTCCGCAGTGGATTGAACTCCATAACAGAAGTAGACGGAAAGTCAACCTTGAAGGGTGGAAAATTACAATTAAGAACCACCCTGAAGATAAGTCTGTACTCGCCCCCAAGTTCGCCTTCACTTTAGGCGCAAAGATACTCGATGCCGATCAAGTCTTGCTGCTTGTGACGGAGCAAGGACATAACTCCGGTGTTAGTGAGGCAAAGGGTGACCTTCCAGCGGATCGTGTCGTCATCCTAAAAAACCTTATTGGAGGCGCACAGGGTTATCGCCTCTTGAGCCAAACCGCCTTCAAAGTCATCCTTAGGGCACCTGTTGGAAAGAAAACCTCTCGCACGGTAATAAGCGACATCGCGGGCAACCTCGGGGAAATACCCGAATGGAAACTTCCGATGATTGAAGGAAACCGACGGAGTTCTATTATCCGAGAGTATGACGAGAACACTGCGATAGGACATCCGTATGATGGCACAAGAGCAGACGGATGGGAACTTACCGCTAAAAAGGATTCTCGGTATGCAATACGGCACAGTACCTACTATGGGCACCGCAACGATCACAGCACACCGGGCTATCGCGCACGTGTGGCTTTGCCCGCGGAACTCTCCGATTTGCCCGTAAAACTCTCTCGCTTCTTGCCTATGCGTGACAAACTCATCGGACACGTCCTTATTAGCTGGACAACCGAAGCTGAGAAGAACAACGCAGGTTTTAATATCAAACGAAGCACAACCAGGAATGGTAAGTTCAAGGTCATCACTCCTGTTGTGATCCGTGGCGCAGGCACAACCGACGAAAGGCAAACCTACACCTACACCGATACGACTGCAAAACCGCGTGTCGTCTACTACTACCAACTCGAATGTATCTCTGTAGACGGGACCCGTCGGACACTCACCCTTCCCACGCGCCTAAGGGGGCACATCGGTTCTGTAAGACCTACGCGTTTCCTCTTAAAGTCCCCCTGATAAGGGGGATTTAGGGGGTTTAAGATAGCAAATTCTCAACCTATATACTAAATTTGCGTAGGTCTTGTTCTATATATTGTGAAACAATTGAAAGGGAAGGTGCTCTCCAAGTCATAACACTTCTGAGATTCGGAAGTGGTCGTTGCGTTTTAGAACCTCGCTGACATATTCCCAAATGCCATCTGCACAGTGGGATGTGTTTGTAACAGCGTTTTCTCCTCTACCTTTCTTTAGGGTATCTATTTATGAAAGTGAACAGACTATTTTTATTGGGCTTACTCTTTTTGAGTTTCCTGTTCTCCTGTGCGCGGGCACCCCAACAGGTTATTGAATTTCCTGAAGAAAGAATCGATTTTACGGTCGTCCGTGTAGAGGGTAGATTTGGGGCTGCCAGCGGCTTCTTCGTGGCACCGGACAAAATTGCGACAAACATTCACGTGATTGCGCATCCCGGTTCCGTTTTCATAAAATCGCCTGACAAGCAGAAGGTCTGGCGTGTTGAGGGTGTCACGGCGTTTGATGTTAAAAACGATCTCGCCGTCTTAAAAGTTGTCGGTGAAGGCATACCGTTTCTACTTGGCAACAGCGATGCTGTTAAAGTACGGGACGCAGTGATTGCTACAGGCTACCCGGGTGGAAAGTACAGAGGCACGCAAGGAATCGTCCATCGGGTGCGGACTAACGACAAATGGCTCCAAATGAAAATCAGTCTTTCTGGTGGCAGCAGTGGTAGTCCAGTGCGGAACAGTAAAGGACGGGTCATCGGGGTCGTTTCTGCCGTAGAAGATCCTTATAGTTACGCCATCCCCTCAAACGCACTAAGAACATTAATTGATCGCTCAAGACTTGCGGAGCCTTTGACGCAGTGGCGTAAGCGAAAACATATCCGTGCCTATATCTACTCCGTTCAGGGACAACGTAAATACAATGCGAATCATTATAACGAAGCGGTCGCTGATTTTGATAAAGCCATCAAACTTAACCCTGAAAAAGTGGATGCTTACTACAATCGAGGACTCGCAAAATTCACGCTTGGAGATATTGAATTTGCCCAAGGAAATCTGGAGAAAGCTCGGAAGTTATATGAGGCTGGAATTGAAGACAGCACGCGAGCCATCACGCTTAACCCTGAAGATGCCTATGCCTACCACAATCGCGCCGGTGGCAAGTTCCGCCTCGGTCAATTTGAAGCAAATCAAGGGGTTGTGGCGAAAGGACAGACGTACTATCAGGGGGCGATCCACGATTGGACGCAAGTTATCAAGTTGGATTCAGAACTTGCCGATCCGTATAACAATCGCGGGATCGCAAAGGCTACCCTTGGTGAGTTTAAAGCGAATCAGGGCGACATAGCAGGCGCGCAGGTATTATATGCGTCAGCGATTGAGGACTGCACACAGGCAATACGATTATACCCGGAATATGCTGAGCCGTACATCAATCGCGGATATGCGCGGTTCCGTCTCGGTAAAACGAAAGCGGATCACGGAGATATGGCAGCGGCAGAGGCATTATATGTGTCGGCGGTTGAAGACTGCACACAAGCGATACAATTGGACCCAGAGAACGCTTATGCCTACGGGAATCGGGGTGTTACCAAAGCTGCCCTCGGTAACGCTGAAGGCGCGATAAAGGACTTTGATGCGGCACTCCGAATTAACCCTAATTATGCCGAAATCTACTACGATCGCGGGCGGGCAAAGGAGGCACTTGGGCGACACGAAGCCGCAAAAGCAGATTTTCAAAAGGCTAAGGAACTGGATCCAGATATCGGACAGTAACTCTGGACGATAAAATTAGAGGTATCCATTCATGAAACGAAACAGCACATCTTTACTGAGAGTGCATATTGAGCGGATTATCTGCCTCAAATACACGCTGTGCCGCAGCGGTTAGTCTTCCTTGAGTCGCGGCCTGTTCCACCCAATGCGTCGGAATGCCATTTGTCCATTTGGCTGGATCTGCTTCTGGGTCAGGCGTTCGATACGCCATAAGCAGCCCCCACCGGGTCGGCATCCCTGGGTTCCGATAACCAACATAATGCGGCATGTGATGGACAAACGAAACCATGCTTCCGGGTGGTAGTGAAAGGTGGACGATTTCCAACGGCTTCCCTGTGAAAGCGTGGATCTTGCCTTTCAGCCAGCCCGCTTTCATGGCAGCGTCATCATCCGGGCGTTCCGTGCTCCATTTGTACGGAATCCGATAGAGATGTGCACCGGGGATAATCGCAAGTTCACCGCCATCCTCGATAGTTGCACCTTCTGGATAGCACAACGTCCGAATACACTGCCGTTGTAGAAAATCAGTCGTAAAGGCGTGTCCTGTCCCAATCGGGTCCTCAACTTCGTACTGTCCCTCCCGATACTGGTGTGCATGCCACCGGCGCCCTTTTGAACCCGGTGCCCGGTTGAGCATGAAGCAGTGATCGAGTATAAACCGGTCTCCGAAAAGTTTCCTGAAGAGTGCCATCATCTGCGGATGAGCGGATGTCACATCCATTATAAAGTCGTCGTATCCCGCAGGAAAGTATTCCGGCATGACACCTTGGGACTTGAACCCATGTGTCACCAGCGCGTTGCCCGGTCCGAACAGCCCCTGAGTATGCATATATTGACGCAACTCAGCGGTTCTGAGGAAACTGGGCATTTGCTCTGAACCACCGCAGCACGCCGCCAAAAACGCCGGCGCAATTTGTTCTGGCAACGGCTGCGGAAACCCCCGCGCCTCAAAGTCGATAGCACTCCACTCCGTATCCGTGAGGACCGCATCGTTCATCTGTTGTAACTTCTGTAAGCTGACTGTCCACTGCTTACGGGCAGCATCCGTTAGTATCCCTTCCCACACCCAATATCCATCGCGCTCAAACGCAGTCCGGTCAAACGCTTCAAGTACTTCCAGTTTCAACAGGTTGTCCACACGATTTTCCGGGGAGTCGTTGTGTGTCGATAAGGTATCCATTCACTTCTCCTTTGGCGAAGATCTCTGTAATCCATTCACCATCGTGTGCTGGGTTATAGATTAACCCCTCTTTTATGTCAACACAGAGGTCAAGATGTTCCAAAACCATATGTCCCACGAGGACAGGCGATCCCTCAGGCAGATCGGTAACCTGTATCGATCTTGTTCGTTCTAATATCGTAAATTGGACTTCTGAATAGAGGACGCGCTCAGCAATGCCGGTGGCAGTGCGGACTCTTGTCGTTTCGACAGGCGTGAGACCAAGGTGTTTAATAAGCGATGTTGGCAGACAGAGTCCTGTCGCATCGGTATCAACGAGAGCATCCGGGACAGTGAGTCGCCGCACCTCTTCAGGATTCATAACGCCTAACTTTACCGCGACCAGATCGTATAGATTTTCGAGTTCAATTTGCGTAGTATGTCTCATTTTTCTCAACTCCTGTTATGATTCTAACGTACGGGCGTTGTCACCTCGTCCCTACTGAATGCGGAAGGCATAGAGCCTCGCACGGTTCAGCACAAAGCGAAATCTCAGCGGTTGCTCTGCATCCGCCAATCTCGCCGATTTCCATTGCACCGAATGCCGGATATCATCGTCTGTCAACGGAACACAATCATCAATCGAAAATCCTTGTTGAACCTGTCCATCAGCCGTTAGCACTTCAACACCGACCTGACCCCCGCTCGCATCCGCGTTAATTTCAAGTCCACCGTCCGGAAGCTGCAACGAAACGGTTTCAACAACACCCTCCTCCGCCTCAGCATCAAGCGAGACAAAACCATCTAATCGCCATTTCGCAAGCCCGATCGCCTTGTGTCTATCCTTCATCTGGGCACCGTGGGTGTGCTCTGTCCCTGTATAGTACCAATGAATTTCATCGTCGGTGATAATCGGTTCTATAGCGGTTCCCATAATCATGCCGGTGTCGAATGTACCGCTCTCACCGCGTGGAATAATCGGTGTTCGGTTTGAATCAGGATAGTCCCAATTGAATCCGTCTCGGCTACAAACGAATTGGGCATCAATGGGTCCATCGACAGGAATTTCATGCTCCGCTGCGCCGGGGCCCGTCACATATAACACGCCGGGGATGCCGATGTAGATATTATGATAGAGAAAGCCAGACATATTGTGGATTTCCGCACGATCAGCACCGTATCTCTCTACACCAACTGCGTCGTCTGCATCCGTTGCCCCGAACATCGGTTCGATCGGTTTCCAGGGTCCTTCGAGACGTGGGCTTTCGGTGTATGCGATCATACGCCTTGCGTCTTTATCGTCACCACGTATCAGAGCGTATGCTCGGAACAGGTCTGTTTTTTTATCGTAGATGACGTTGAACGCACCTTCGTTGTCCCGATCCGCAATCGGTTCCAAGAAATCTGAGTCATCCCACCGAATTCCATCGGGAGACATGAGCAGGAAAATGTTCCGATACCGCCTACAAAAACCGATCATCTTATACCGTCTCTGCGGATCCGATTCATCGTCATCACGAAACACGCACGCACCGTGGAGGTCCCACACAATGTTGTTATTCGGATTTCCATTGAATTCAAAGAGACCGAGATTCGGTTTCGTCCACGTCAATCCATCATCGCTCTCTGCATAACAGGTAAGGTCGCCGCGGTCGTTTTCGACGAACTTTCGACCATAAGCATCGTGTGTCTTTCCTCTATATGTCGAAGGGTTTCGGTCAGTACGTGGAACATAAAGCCCCGGAATCTCATTCGCTTCAAACCGCCAATGCGGTCCCATACGACACATGTACCACATGCGGTATTTTCCGTACGCCGCATCGTACATCGTAGTGCCGTAGAGATGGACACGTCTGGACTGGTCGGGTCCGCCGTGTTCCCACGGGTTATCGGGATCTGGTTCAAGGACGGGAACATCGTACTTCACACACTGATGCAGTGTGCGCGTCACACCTTGCTTTGAAGCAATCAACATGTCATCAACGAATAGTTCTGTGCCGGGGTCAAGTGTGTGAACGGTGTTTGAATTCATATTGTATTTCTCAAGGATCGGATTCCTATGTGCTTGTTGTTTTTCTTTCGTGTTAAACTTCTTGAGAGGTTTCTATGTGTTAGTCTGCGGACGCGCGATCTTCATCAAGGTCATAAGCGATGTCCAAGGACTCTTGTGCGGAAATTGAGGTGTCCTCAAAACTGTTATTAGTTGATGTAACTGGTTCGATTGAAAGCCGACACCCAAACGCGTTAAGAATAATTCTGAGCGTGTCGATCCGGAGCGGTTCTTCGCTTGATAAGAGTTCTGAGAGGACTTGCGGTTCTATGTTTGTTTTCTTGGCAAGTTCGGAGATTCCGCCTTGCGATGCTGCGACGGTATGAAGTGCCCCCACAACCGCTGCTGGATTCCCATGAATTTGATACTCTTCCATGACCGCGTGGAGAAAGTTAATTGCCTCCTCTTTGTCAGTGGTGAAGCGTTCAATTAAATACTCAGTCCATGTTCTCAATTTTCTCATCGTTGTGTCTCCTTGTATTCCAGCCAATAGGCTTTTGCGCGGGTAATGTCTCTCGCCTGCGAAGATTTGTCACCACCACAAAGCAAAAGGACAATCGTGTTACTCACCACACCAAAATAGATGCGATAACCGGGTCCGAAGTGAAGGCGTAACTCAAAGACACCATCACCAACAGATTGGCAATCCCCAAAATTACCGTATTTGACCGAGTTAAGCCGTGCCTCAATCCGAGTTTGTGTTTTTGTATCTTGAATTGATTCAAACCATTCGGTGAAAGGCTCTCGCCCTCTTGAGGTCCGGTGGACCTGTAAATTTCGTGGATGTGCATTGCGCATTGATAAGTCTTGTCTGTTGATGAGTGGCAATCGCCTATGTAAAGTTGATGGTTACGCCAAAATTTGATAATATAATACCAGGTCCCATTGCGAGAAGTCAAACGGAAAAAATAAACAGTTCCTTGCCGTCCGCTGCGCATCCAGTACACCCCTTCAATCACCCGCCCACAACTTCCGCATCTCCTCGGAGGAAGCAAGCAGCTCGTCCAGCGTTCCGACTGCCTCAACGCGACCCTCTTTCAGAACAACGATTTGATCCGCCCGCCGCAGCGCAGGTCGCCGATGCGAAACGACAAGGCACGTCGCCCGCGTCGTTTCAAATAGACGTTCCCATAAGGTCTGTTCCGTCTCTACGTCCAGTCCAGACGAGAGATCGTCAAAGACGAGAAGTTCCGAATCTCGAATAAACATCCGCGCCGCTGCTGTGCGCTGCATCTGTCCGCCGGATAGTTTTACACCACGCGGTCCAACAACAGTTTCGAGACCGTCTTCAAGCGTCGGTAAATCCTGCTCCATGACACCGAGCCGAATCGCTTGATTGAGGGTATCCCAATCCCACGGCAAACCCATGAGAATATTAGCACTCAGTTTTTCGCTAAAAAGTTTCGGCGTTTGCGGTGTGTACGCACAACGCGGTGGAACGAAAAACGACTTCGGATCCGCAACGATTTCGCCGTTCCAGCGGATCTCACCAGCCTGTTTCGGCAGGACACCCAAGAGTGCTTGCACCAGCGTCGTTTTACCTGAACCGATCTGTCCGGTAACAACTGTGAACGAACCTGCCGGGATTTTTAGATCAACCTCAGCAATTCCAGATGCATCGCCATCGTAGAGGTATGTAAGTCCGTCAACGGTAAGTTCATTCAACCGATCCGTTTCCGTCTTTTGAGGGATAGAAAGTGGCGGTTGGTTTTCGCGCAGATACACCGGGGTATGTTCCACCAAATCATCCCGAGACATTTCATTCACTGTCTGTTCCATGCGGGAGAACGAAACCTCTGCGCGCTTGTGCTGTGCCATTATACTGCCAACGAGCGACCCGCTTCTGGCAACCTCACCTATGTAGGTGGTGAAGAGTGCCAAATCTCCGGTCGAAAATTCCCCTGTACGCATCTGTTCCGCAATCAGAATCAAAACTACGCCGGTAGCAAGGTTGTTAATATTGAAACTGATAGATTGTAGGAACTGATTGAAAAGATTATCCACCAGTGTCGCCTTACGGCGCGCATCGTTCAACTTCCGAAAGTGTGAAATCACATTCGACTCCGTACGCGCAACCTTTATTGCTAAAATGGATTGAAACACTTCGTTAATGAAATTTGTTGACTGTTCCGTAGCAATACGCTGGGCAGTTCGATACCGCTGAATGAATCGCCTTGACACGTTGACGATTGTAATAATTAGGATTGCTGGGATAACTGTGATAAGTGTCACTGCAACGTCAATCCGAGCCATTACGATAATTGCCAAGACCGCGAAGATGAGATTACCCCATAAATGAATGTACTGTTCCAGATAATGTTGGATTGCTTGAACATCATCCCGGAGCCGATTTGTCGTCTCGCCAGAGGCTGTTGAGACCCTATGCGGTGCGGACATGTTCATGATGGCCGTCATCAGATTTTTTCGGAGGAGCGTTGAGATGGCGTATCGCCAACGCGCCCATACGAATGCTGAAGATATGAGTACCCCTCGATCACCAAGATGCGCGACAACAAAGAGCACAACAAAGGTCCACGGATTGAGACCAGCCTCCGATTCGCCCGTGAGGGCATCAAAAAATGCTTTCCGAATAAGTCCGTCGGCAAGCGGCATTAGGTCGTCCAACCCGCGAAAAAGGATGGTGCCGAGAAAAAGGAGTGGACGGTAACGGATGAGGCGAACTGATGCTTGTCCAGTTGTCATTAGCTCATTTCCTCCAATCCTGTTTTTAGCAATTGTGCGAAAAGCGAATCAGGGTCCTCGACAAGTCGTTTTCGCTCGCCATATTCCCGAATCTCTCCGTCGGCGAGAATCATAATTTCGTCTACCTGTTGAACTGTTCCGAGTCGATGCGCAATAATGATACTGGTGCGTCCCTTCAATAACCGCTGCACAGCACTGTCAATCCGTTGTTCCGTTGCCGGGTCAAGTCGTGAGGAGGGTTCATCAAGGATGACAACCTTCGGATCTTTGAGGAAAACCCTCGCAAATGCCAGCAATTGCGACTCTCCAGCAGAAAGACCTGTGCCTTCAAGTAGTGTATCAAGACCGTTTGGTAAGGATTCATACCACTCTGATAACCCCAATTCTCCAATGACCGACAGGATGCGGTCATCAGGAATATCGGGGTCAAAGAGCGTCAAATTCTCACGCACTGTTGCATTGAAGAGTTGAACATCTTGTGTAACCATCCCGATTTGGCTCCGCAGATCGTCCAACAGAACTTTCTCAATCGACTTACCTCCGACGCGAATCTGTCCACTGTTAATCTCATAGAACCGAAACAGAAGTCGGGTGATTGTTGTCTTCCCGCTACCTGTTCGTCCCAACAACCCGAGCGATTTTCCCGGGGTCAGTTGAAACGAAACATCTTTTAGCACTGACTCATCTTCGGTGTAACCAAATGTGACATGGTCGAATTCAATGCCGAGCGCGCTTGAGGTCGGAAGTGCCTCTGTGCCATCCTCAATAGTGGAAGTCGTGCGATAGAGTGCCTCAATCCGTTTGAATCCAGCTGTTGCCCGCTGAAGCTCGTTAATCTGACGGCTAATCATAATCAACGGACCTCGAAGCATCATTGTATAATGGATAACGAGATAAACGGTCCCAATCGTGAACACATCTATCTGAAACAGGTAGATACTCATCCCCATCGCCAGCGCGATTCCTAATATAAAAAGGACACCGCTTATGGTTTGTAGCACTTCCCCCATCACATGTGCTTTTACGGCGCGACCGTATACATCGCGATTGACATCGTAGAACCGATCCATGGTATAATCGATACCACCGTTTGTGCGAAGGTCCTCAATTCCAGTCAGCCGTTCTTCGAGAAACCCAAACAGCCTGGAGTATCCTTCTCGTTCGGCAGTGTAAACGGGAACGGCAATATTTCGAGTTAGGTTGTAAACGATGATAGCAATTACTACAAAACCCGTCAGTGCTGTCCCGATGCGCCAGTCTTCACGAGCGACCAAAATTAGAACACCCGTCAGAAACAACAGACTCCCGATCACTTGAAGTACAAACTCAGAAAAAAAACTCGAGAGTGCTGCCGTATCTCCGTCAACGCGCTCAACCATCTCGCCGGGGGTGCGGTCATGGTGGAAGGATGTGTCGAGGTGTAGACAGTGGTGTGCAAGGTCACCGCGCATCTGATTTGTCGCGCGCCAACCAACGTCTTGTCCTAAATAAGTGCTGATTAACATCACCACTTGTCCAAGGAACCCAATCGCGAAAAAGGCACAGCCCGCTATGATCAGGCTTCGTTTTTCGCCACCTGCTTCTGCTGTATCAATGAAATAGCGGAGAATTTGTGGATTCAGTAGACCGAGACCTATGCCACTGAACATGAATACAGCAAGCAGCGTCACACGTATCCACTGCGGTTTCAGGTACTGTGAAAGGAGTGCGGCATATTGCCTGAAAGGTACTTTTTCCAAATTGGAGGTTATCCTTTAGGGTGTCAGGTGTGAGTCTTCGGCATTCGGTTATAGTAAAATCCGAAAATATGTTTACACTTGTAGCATAGGAGACCGTTGGTTTCCTGCCCCAGTGTGAGACGTAACTTCACAGCTCACACGACGATACCAGTGTGCAGATAATTACGGGATCTACTATAAGAGGTTTTCTGGTAATAATTCGCTTCACATCGGCTCGCCCCAAAGTGGCGATGATTATTACAAACGCTCTTCTTTGCTGACAATCGATAACTAATCTTGTTTGAGTGCTGCCCAAGTGATTGCGAGTTTCCCTCTACTCTCGACAGGCAGCCCAACAGTTGCCAGCCTTTTGAGGTCATCGGCGTTCAACGTCCGGTCATAGATCATCACTTCATCGATCAACCCTTTGAAGTATCGGGCACCGCAGCATTCATCCCATCCGAACTTTAAATTCCTAACCGTCTGTTCGATATGAGGAATGTCGTTTACCTCAGAATCAAGTTTGTCACTGTCTCTGTGATAAATGTAACTCGTTGCTTTAGCAGGTTCAATCGCTATCGCCACCAACGCCCATTTATTTTCTGGGATTTCTGGCGCGCCTTGCCAGTTCCACGTCAGGGCGGAGTTGTTGTTCCATACGTAGGTTAGCGTATTGTTCGCAGCAACACCCATCCACCACGATGCTGGATCACTTCGACCTACGACAATTCCTGACCAATCTATCGTTTTCCAACCGTTGATCCGTGCGATCACCGTGATTGCGGTTGTTGTCAATTCAAACGTATCATCGACAACGACGTGTCCACCACCGCCATCAAAATCAACGGCACCGTTCACCCAACCGTCGTCAGACCATTTCGCGCCCTTTTCTAATTTGGCATCCTTTCCATTGCCGGATTCGTCGTTGCCATTGCCGTCCAGGGGCCAATAGCCTACAAGTCCTTCCGTAAGATCCGCTGCGAACGCGCCTGTAGACCAAAGACTCATAGCAACAGCTAAAACTATAATAACACTCGCTCTATATTTCACTTCTTACCTCCGTGTGTGCTGTTAATTGCAATGTATTCCGCCGCTTCAGCGGCGGAAAGTAGAGACACAGTTTTTGATAGAGAAAAACAGTGAAAGATGCTATACTTTCAACAAGCGTAAACGAAAAGATAAACCACATCTTCATAAGCCTTCATCATACAATAACCCAAGTTACTGCTTATAAGATTTTAGACTAAAATTTTAGACAGATATACACCATTTTTGATTAAAAAAATATAAGGAATTTCCTCTCATTTTCGATAGGGCACCAGATTCAGGGGGTGTGAATGTCGCGCGCACAATGCATCGTTCATAGGCAGAAAAGAATTCTAATGGTCAAGCACCGGCACGAAGGAGAAGAATGGTGGTGTCTTCCTGGTGGTCGCATCGAAGCAGATGAAACGCCGGAACAAGCCGCCCTGAGAGAACTTTGGGAGGAGTGCCGTGTCAAAGGCACTATAATCCGCCCAACGTCTGTTGTTACTTTTGCTCCTGATGATTCGTATTACACCTACTTGATAGAAATAGGTGTGCAGGAAGTGGCCTTGGGAAACGATCCTGAACTAAAAGAGAAACAGATTCTTGTGGATATTGCGTGGATTTGCCTAAACGAACTCACAGAACGGGATAGGGCGTTCCTATGGACTGCTGGCTTGTTGACAATTCCTGAATTTTCTAAGGGTTTAAGCCATGAAACTCAGCTATTACCCAGAAACTGACTCACTGTACATTGACTTGTCCGAATCGCCGAGTGTGGAGAGTAGAGAAATCTCGGAAGGTATTATTCTTGATTATGATGCTGATGGTAGGCTTGTCGGTATTGACATTGATAATGCCAGCCACAAAGTGGAAATGCAGAAACTGATTCTCAACAAACTCCCTGCTACAGTTGAAAGGGTTCCTGTTTAAATTGTATCTTTTCCCCGCTCGTGATATACTCTATAAACCCAGTTTTGGGTGGTAACGCCACGAAACCCTACACACTCTTCTACCACTCTCCCACCGGATATAGCAGGGGGATAAAAGGACTGGAGCTTGAAAACCAAATGGATATATTGGAAGAACTAAAAGCGCGTGACGAGCGCATCGAAAAATTGGAGAGAGCACTTTTGTTAGTGCTGAGTTTAAACATTGGGAATCATCTTGACAAGTCTACTAAGAATTGTTTTAGCCATGTTCAAACTTTCGCAGTAGAGCAAATGGAAACCCTCGTTGCGGAGGGTGGAAGCACGAAGAAAGTCATCGAAAATTTACTTGCCGCCAGTGAAAAACGTTTTCGTGATGAACTCGCTATATTGGGGCGGTCCCCCGCCATCGTCAAAGACAGCGAAGTGTCTTAGTGATTATTGCGCATTCAAAGGTCTACTTATTTTGATAATTCTAGGACTTACGCATTCCCTCTTAAAGTCCCCCTACCCCCCTGATAAGGGGGGATATGGAGGGTTGGGGGATTTAGGGGGTTTAAAGGACGGAAATTATCGCTTTTTGCGTCTAAACGTCCGATATTTACGCAATGTGTGTAAGTCCTGAATTCATCATATCGGCTACAGAAAGGGAATTCTATGAACATAAAAGAGATCCGCGTCGTAGAAATCGAACTCAACCCAAAACCGACAACAACACCGCGCACACCGAGTCGGTCAAGAACATATCAGTTAAACCGCCCCATTACGCGTTATCCGTCATTCAACAGAAAAGAAGGACACGTTTCCTATTCAGAGTGGAAGCGTCCCGCCTGCATTATAACAGCGGAAGATGGCACATGGGGGTTCGGTATCTCGCTCTACGGGGGTCCCGTGACCCGAATCATCTCAGACCATTTTGCCCCCTTCCTCGTTGGCGAAAATTGCATGGCAACTGAAAAAATATGGGACATGATGGTACGATTGTCAGCCGCCTTTGGAGCAACCGGCTTGACGAGTTACGCTATCAGTGCCGTTGATTGTGCCCTCTGGGACCTCAAAGGTAAAATTTTGGGACGACCGGTTTACGAACTGCTCGGCGGTCCGCAGAAAGAAAAGATTTTCTGTTACGCCTCTGGCTTCGATCAGGAATGGTATATGGAACTCGGATTCAAAGCCACAAAACTCTTCACACCGTGGGGTCCTGAACAGGGAAAAGAAGGCTTAGGCAAGCTCGAGGAATTGGTAGCAACAACGCGGGAAACGATTGGCGATAAAGTTGACTTAATGTTGGACGCGTGGACCGGTTTTGACATAGAGCATACCGTGCGCGTCTGTGAAACCATGAAGCCTTACGGGTTGAAGTGGATGGAAGACTACATCCGTTCCGATGATTTTGTTGGCTACGAGACGGTGCGTCAACGCCTCCCTTGGCAAACGCTCGCCACAGGAGAACACTGGTATCTGCCAACCGTCTTTGCAGAGGCGGCAGGACGACGGTTGGTTGACATCTTCCAACCGGATGTCTTGTGGTGCGGCGGCATTACCTCTGCAGCGAAGATTTGTCACATTGCAGAAGCAAGTGGGATTAACGTAATCACACACGGCGGCATGAACTACCCTTACGGTCAGCATCTCGCTTATGCAATGCCCGCCATCACGTGGGGTGAACGTTCTGAGGGTGTCTCTTCCCCGGGGGTCCCTCTTGAAGAGATGGTCAAGTTGCCCGGCACCTCAGTCATCAAAGACGGCTATGTTACACCATCGGATGCCCCCGGTTTCGGTCTCGAAATTGATGAGGCATGGATAGAAAGCGTGATGGTCTGAAATGAACGATGAAATCACGATTGCCAATCAAACACATTGGGAAGCCGAAGTGGTAAGAAAGAACGGCTTTACCGTCCCGTGGCTCGATCTTGATAAAGACGATATTCTAAAGTATGCTGAGGATCAACTTGATCCGGTGCCGTATCATCTCTACCAAATCTATCCGGCGTTCCTGCTCAGAGATGTTGCGCATAAGGATGTGCTGTGTCTCGCAGCAGGTGGCGGACAGCAATCAGCGGTGTTCGGTCTACTTGGAGCACATGTAACCGTGATTGACTTTACACAAGGTCAACTTGACGGCGATATTGCAGCTGCGGAGCACTACGGCTATCAAGTAGAAACACTTCGCCTCAACATCCGGGATTTGTCCGAAATTGCGGATGCTTCGTATGACATCGTCTATCAAGGACCTTCTATGAGTTGGGTGCCATCCGTTCATGAAATCTATAGAGGTGTGTCGAGGATCATCCGCCCCGGCGGTCAATATCGTGTAGATTTCGGCAATCCTGCTACGCATTTCTTAGAGTGGGATGGTGAATGCTATCGCATCACCGAGGCGTATTCTGAACGTGTTTTCAAATATCCAGACGGAGCGTTTGATTTTCGACACTATTTGAGTGATATATTCAACGGACTTGTGGACAACGGTTTTCGGGTTGAGCGAGTTGAGGAACGTTCTTGGACGCAGCCAGATATTAATGCTGCGCCGGGGAGTTGGACACATGAAATGGCTTACAACGTGAGTTTTGCCGTTGTCGCGAAGAAAGGGATGTAGGGAAGAAAGGTGGAGGTTTACTGTGGAGGCGTTGAATATTCGCAAGGCACGTGCAAACGACAGCGAATTCGTTTTTACCGTAAAGAAGGCAGCATACCGAGAATATGTAGAACAGGTATGGGGTTGGGACGATGATTATCAACGGGAACGACATAATAAAGAGTTCGCTTCACACGATTTTCACATTATCCAGTTTCGTGAAACCGATGTCGGTTTCTTCATAACATCTTCTACTTCCGACACGCTCAAGGTTAACCAAATCTATATCCTTCCCGAGTACCAAGGAAAAGGCATCGGTTCCGCGTGCATGACCCGTATTATTGATAATGCCAACCTTGAGCAGAGATCTGTGGTGCTTCAAGTGCTAAAGGTCAATACCCGCGGTATTAACCTCTATCAGCGATTGGGATTCACAATCGTCGGTGAAGATTCTATATACTTCCAGATGGAAAAATCGCCTGAATAGTTCGATCATACGAGGAAATTATGGCGCAATTCCCCCACAACTATGAAAATGATCTCAAAAATCGCTCCATTCCGAGAGAAGTCGCGGTGAAAGATTTGTCGTCAGAGGAGATTGAGGGTATCACACAAACCGTATTTGTTGCATCCGAACCCCAACCCACCGATCTCCTTTTTATCTTTGGAACTTCTACGATTGATAGTGACGCTCTGGAATCTGTGGCGCGTGATTGTCAGAAAGGTTGCTTTCCAAAAGTTATGGTCACCGGTTTGAGTGGACGGCTCTATTCCAAAACAGGCAAACCTGTGGCACACATAATGCGTGATGAGCTTATTACACGCGGTGTTCCCTCAGAGGTAATCCTCGTTCAAGACAGGTCAACAAACACACTTGAGGATGTTGCCTTCAGCCTTGATGTCTTAGAAAAGCATAGCATCTCTCCTGAGAGTATCGCATTTCTGTGCAAGGCGCACCACAGCGGTCGCTGCCTGCGAACCTTGAGAAAATTCTTCCCTTCTCAAACCCTTTTACCGATTACTTATGTTGCTGTGTATGACGGGGTTAAGATTGCTGAAGAAGATTGGTATCAGCACGAAGTATCCAGAGGTCGCGTGTATGGTGAGTACCTACGTATCATAGAATATTCAAGGAGGGGCGACATTGCTGACCTATAGTTTCGGTTTTTCCATCGTGGATTCTTTCTTGTAGGATTCTCACTGCGAAGCACTCCCGGTCGCGACACCCACTGACAATTGATAACTCTAAATCTGATATTATGTCTATTGATTTCGTTAAAGCACTCTCCACAGATAACTTAACCGCTATAAAAGCATCTCCTAAAACTGACGTTCACTGCCATGCGTTCTTCAGTGCACGCCGAGAAAGTGTCGAGCGTTGGCTGGGACACCCCTTAACCAAGCCACCTCTCAAAATGAAAGGCGTTGAGGGGATGATGGAATACGCCGACGCGGTCTTAGCACCTCACATAAAACACCGAGAGGGTTTCGAGTTCGTCGCAGTGGCGGCGATGGACGATGCAGTCCAAGATGGCGTTGTAATGCTTGAAATGAGTTTCGACATCCGACTGGCAGAGTTCTATCCCAATGGGATAACGGAGCTTCGCGCGTTTATCGAAGCGTTAGTTGAGCGGTATAAAGCACAGGTGGATCTGCGTCCAGAGTTGGGCTTTTCTCGTGGAAATGCTGACGACCCGAAACTGATGGCACTGGCGCACGAAGCAGTGGAATTAGGTTTTTTTCAGTCAATTGATTTGTATAGCCGTCAAGAGGTGTGTCCGCCAGAGGTTATGAAACCGTTGTTTGCAAAGGCGCGCGCAGCCGGAATGAAACTGAAAGCACATGTCGGAGAATTTGAAGACGCAGAGGAAATCCGGCGAACCGTTGAAGTCCTTGACTTAGACGAGGTCCAACATGGTATTGCTGCCGCAGAATCGGTTGAAATCATGCAGTGGCTTTCCGAGAATCAGATTCGGTTAAATGTATGTCCAACAAGCAACGTGATGTTGGATGGTGTATCGGAACTCGCCTCACATCCCATCCGCATCTTATTTGACAACGGCGTGCCAGTGACAATCAACACAGACGATTTGATGATATTCGGTCAGAGCGTTTCCGAAGAATATCGGAACCTCTACCAATCAGGTGTTTTTAGTGCCGAAGAATTAAATGATATTCGACGCGCGTCCATCACTGGTATCGGTTGACACAAGAAAATTATCTGAACCGCAGATTGACGATTTGGTGGACAATGGAGACACAAGCGCATCATCTCCGCTGGCGCGGTGTTTTTGCTTGGGTATTGCCCTTGGAAATCTTACCTTTCCGTTGAAGCCTTATGCACGCCGATCCGGGCAGCATAAGGTATTTTTTTCCAGTCTTTCTGAAATTATGCAACCTTTTAGTTAACTAATCGCGTCATTATAGTAAAATCCGAAAATATGTTTACACTTGTCGCATAGGAGACCGTTGGTTTCCTGTAGCAGTATAGGACGCGACGGAACATGTAGATTCAAAGATGAGTATAGTTACAGATTATGTATATGGATTTCGTTAAAGCACTTTCCACAGATAACTTAACCGCTATAAAAGCATCTCCTAAAACTGATGTTCACTGCCATTCTTTCTTAAGTACACGTCGAGAGAATGCAGAGAATTGGATCGGATATCGGCTAACCAAACCACCGCTCAAAATGAAAGGACTTGAGGGGATGCATGCGTACATAGACGAGGCTTTAGCACCTCACTTAGACCACCGCCAAGGTTTTGAGTTCATCGCGGCATCGGCGTTGAATGATGCTGTCCAAGATGGTGTTGTTATACTTGAAATGAGTTTCGACATCCGGTTGCTTAAATTTTATCCAGATGGGTTAACTGAACTTCGTTCGTTTATTGAAGCGTTAGTTGAGCAGTATCGAGAGAAGGTTGATTTGCGCCCAGAACTCGGCTTTGCACGGGAGTGTGCAAACGACCCAAAATGGATGAAATCGGCACACGAAGCAATAGAAGTAGACATATTTCAGTCGATGGATCTGTATAGCCATCAAGGGGCATGTGCGCCTGAAGCCGTCCAATCCTTATATGCCAAAGCGCGTGCCGCAGGAATGAAACTCAAGGCACATGTTGGAGAATTCGGAGGGTCAGAAGAGGTCCAGCGAACCGTTGAAGTCCTTGACTTAGACGAAGTCCAACACGGTATCGCTGCTGCAGAATCGGCTGAAGTCATGCGATGGCTTTCCGAGAATCAGATCCAATTGAATGTCTGTCCAACGAGTAATGTGATGTTGGATGGTGTATCGGAACTCGCCGCGCATCCCATTCGTATCTTATTTGACCACGGCGTGCCGGTGACGGTTAACACAGACGACCTGATGATATTCGGTCAGAGCGTTTCTGAAGAATATCGGAACCTCTACCGAGCGGGTGTTTTCAGTGCTGAAGAGCTAGAGCATATTCGGCGTGCATCCCTCGCGCCTGTAGGGGCGAGGTTACCTCGGCCCTACATAAAGGAGAAATGAACTTGTGTCTGATACACAGAAATGGCAAATTCGACAAGCTTTACCGAGTGAAGTTGAGCACTTGAGCGGACTTGCATTCCGTTCCAAGTCATATTGGGGCTACTCCGATCAATTTATGAAAGCATGCCTTGAAGAACTTACGGTTGACGAGTATTATATTGAGAACAACCCAACTTTTGTGATTGAAGCTGTAGGAAACGCAGTAGGGTTCTATTCCTTAGAACGCATCTCTGCTGCCGAAGTAGAGTTGAGTCTTCTGTTCGTTGACCCAGATTTTATTGGAAAAGGCTACGGGCGAAAGTTAATAACGCATGCACAAGAAGAAGCGCAGCACCTCGGATATAGTAAAATGATTATTCAAGGGGATCCAAACGCCGAACGATTCTATCGCTCAGCGGGCGGCTTGTTGGTCGGTACAAGGAAGTCTGCAAGTATTCCCAACCGTGAACTTCCCATATTCTGTATCAATCTGAAAGAATCAGACGAAAATCCCCTTGGATAATCATATTGAAATGGTTACTCGATCCGTGGTTGTCTTGCAGTTGGATTCCTTTGTAAACGGATTTTTGAATCTTTCAACGGCAGTTCAATACGTGCGCCGTTGTGTAGATGCGATTCAATGATACCAAAAATCAATTCCGTACTGGCATACGCACACCGAACCCCGCCGCGGGTCGGTTCCCCTGTATCTAACGAGTGAACAAGGTCTTTAACCAAGTTTGCTGTGCTACTGGTCCGTTCAAATTCAGGAAAGGTTTCAGGGACCTGACACGTCCGCCATCCCGGTATATCTTGACTTTTACGGAGATGCCACTGCCAACCGTTGTTCCAGCACGTAACGGTTCCGCCATCACAAATCGCTTCCCATTCACTACCCCGTGGTGTTAGCAATGCATGTGCCGTCACACCGTTTTTAAACTGGATTGTTCCTCCACCAGACGGATCCGCTCGCAGCTCATTCCCATCAAAAACCGAATCGCCTTGTGGCAGATAACCGGTAATCCAGCTTGCAGGCGCATCGCTATTCAAACGTAAAATTAAATCGAAATGATGGCTGGCTGAGTTGAAAAGTGTACCGTTTGAATAGATAATCAAGGTTCGGAGTTTACCGATTTCACCACTGTCGATAATCTCCTTCATCTTATCAAAACCTGTATGCCACCGGCGATTTGTACCGAGGTTAAAGGCAACATTGTTTCCTTCTACCGCAGACACCATTGCTGCCGCTTCGTCCATAGAAGCCGCCATCGCCTTTTCCGCATAAATGGCTTTCACACCGTGCTCCGCTGCGTAAATAACAATTTCTGCGCGATGCTCGGGTTGTGTGGCAACACTGACGATATCCGGCTGTTCTTTTTCAAGCATATCACGATAATCGGTGTATTGATTCGCTTTTGGAACATTATATCGGTTTCCAAAATGTTCCATGACTTCTGGACGCAGGTCAGCACATGCGACAAGGTCAGTTCGTTCTTCAGCAAAAAAGCCTGCAGCATGAGAATAAGGTAACTTAATCGCTTCGTAATCGGGGACTTCGTTATCAATAAATGCACCCATCCGGCTACAACCTATAACAGCGGCACGATACGTCTTCATCGGTATTCTCCTTGTCCTGAATGAAATAATTTAATGGCTCTTTCTGCCGTATTCGATCAATTGTTCACTCGGTAAAAGAATAACCAATTTCGTAAAACACGTCAAGAAAAATCAGTCTAATTTTTTCTTGACACACAGAGACAAATCGTGTATCCTTTGACTTTTTACAAATGTCAGGTTCGTTGCAGCGGAAGAACCTTGAATCGTTTACATGATGCCGCCTAAAGTGCATCCAAAATTGTATGTAGGTAAAAGATTATCACGTTTTATCATCGTCTTAAGGAACGTCCCTTGAATCCTTCGCGAAAATTCGCGGTGATTTGGAGTAGGCAAAACAAAGGTAATTGAAACCTATGGCAATGTCTGTTTACGCAGGCACAACTTTAAGTGAAGCACAAAAAATTGTTGAAGGTGATTACGCAGCTTTTGATTGGCGGGAGCGTGTCGCCTATCGCAAGGTGTATCTTGGCATGAATCCAGCGATTCGGGATGCGGAAAATGCGCTTGACAACGACACGGACAAACCTGTCGTTGTCGCACTGCTACTCAAATCAGAGAAAATGCTTGTCAAAGATCGGGTCAGACATCTCAGTGCCATCAAAACCGCACGAATTATACCGGACGAGGAACTTCTCAAACGGACAGGCTATCTCTTTGATAACGAAAAATTGGTTGGGCTTCCCGAAGGTGTCGTGATGCGTGCGAGCAATGGTGTTTACCTTGTGCAGTGTGATGTGAATCAATATCAATGTTCGCTACGCGGAAAACGAGATACGTTTAGCAGAAATCAGCAGGTCTATGTCGGAGATCGCGTCAAAATTCAAGTGATTGATGAAAGGCATGGTGTCATCGCATCTGTTATGCGTCGCAAGCGTCAATATAAACGCAAGGGAACACAATCTAAAGGGGTTATTCTCATTCCGAATCTTGATGGACTTGTCATTGTTTCTTCCGTAAAAGAGCCACCGATCTGGCAGCGAATGCTCGACAAATTCCTTGTTATCGCCGAAGCATCGGGGATTGAGCCACTTGTCTGTTTCAATAAAATTGATATGCTTGAAAACCGTTCAGAAGTAGACGCGATGGTCACACTTTACGAGAAAATTGGTTATCCTGCCATCGTCACGAGTGCAACAACCGGTGAAGGAATCGAGAATTTGAAAGCGTGGATGAAAGGGAGGACTTCTGCACTCTCTGGGTTGTCAGGCGTTGGAAAATCCTCGCTCCTGAATGCTATCCAGCCCGGTTTGAAATTGAAGACAAACGCAGTGAATCCGAAACGAGGCGGAAGGCACACGACTGCAGCAACCCAACTTTACAAATTGGATTTCGGTGGTTTTATCGCCGATACGCCGGGGCTTCGCGAGTTGCGCTTTTACGATATCGAGCCTCGCTTAATGGACCGCTATTTTCCAGAGATGAATTCGCTCCGAGAGCATTGTACAAAAGGTTCCTGCACACATACTTATGAGGAAGGCTGTGCGGTGGAGATGGCGTTGAGAAAAGGCGACATCTCGAAGTTTCGCTATCAGAGTTACTGTGAATTTCAAAAATCGAACGATTAGTTAACCCAAGTTGCCAGTTTGTAGTATAGGAGACCGTTGGTTTCCTGTGCCTAAATGAGCGTAACCATAACTGTCAATTTTAGAGGAATTAACCGTTGTAGTCCCAGGTCCGGTAGGCGCTGTTTCTAACTGCGCCGGGTTTTAGCCAGAAACTTTGGACACGCCAGAAACCCTCTTCAGTCCCGTAGGGTTTATTTGCTTGGGTGTTTCTTCAATATCTGTGTAGCAGCATGTGGCCCCCAAAAAACCAAGCCCCGTAGGGGTTTTTGATAGGGTGTTTCTGCGGCATTTGAAGACACCGTGCTACAAAATGGCGTGAAAAATCGCTAAATTGACACCTATGGTGTGGTTTGCAACCGCACCGGGTTTGAAAAAGAAAACTCAAAAAATTGAGACAATCCGATAATTTATTTAAAACTAAATAACCCTATCTCGTTATGGAGGTCAATCTATGAATACAAAACTCTGCATTATGACCGCTTACGCCGATGAAACCTTAGCACTTCTCAACGTCTTGGATCAAGATGTAGGGGATTCAGTTGATTGGAACAGTAGACTTCAGTTTGAAGGCGTTGATGGAAACAAGCAATGGGTTGTCATGCAGTCAGGGATGGGCAAAGTGCGTGCGGCATCAATGTGCCAGATGATAATAGACACATATCAGGTGGATACCTTCTTTGAGTTCGGATTTGCCGGTGGTTTAGTCGATACCTTGAATATTGGAGATATTGTCGTAATTACCGGTGTCTCTGAACACGACGTGCCAAATAGATCCGAAATTCAGCGTGAACAAGAGGCATGGCGGGAACGTTTGTTTCAGTCTTCTGCATCGTCAATAAGCAAATTTGCAACGACGCTATCAACCAATCCCAATGCTACGATTACAAAATCCTCTGTGATTTGCGGCGATATGGACATCTATAATCGTGAAGTGCGGGACAAGATTGCCAAAGAGAGTGGAGCCGTCGCAGTCAATTGGGAATCCTCGGCGATTGTGGATGTCTGTGCGATTAATAACATCAAATATGTCGGCATCCGCATCATATCTGACCTGTGTATTGAAGAGGATAGCGGACCGATTCCTGAAGGGAGGATTAAACGCTTACATAAATCGACGAAAGCTTACGTAAATGCTTTGGCAGACTTCAATAAGGACAGGGAGATTCTGTCGGATGCCGTCTAATATGGAACTGATGGAAATACAGGTTGAGGTGCTATTCACACAGGATGAGAATGGATGCCTTCAACGTATCAACGAACCTGCCGGTGACGTAACACCAGCACCTCGTTTTTTCTTTGGATACACCAACGAGGGTTCAATATGTAGATTTCGACATGACCTTCCCGACAATATTGTTGCGCAGCTGCAGGAAGTCGCTGCCACTGAACCGATGCTTATGAATTTCCCGAGAATTCCACAAAACCATAGGCAATTCAAGAATATTCTTCAAAGTCATGCACCGATTGAACGGGTCTGGATCGGACCCGCTTATCGCTTTCCTGAACAGATAGCACCACCGACAAATGTTGTTCGACTATCACGCGCAAACGCATGCCTTCTGAAGGGAAACTTTGCCGAAGTGGTGTCGGAACTAAATAATTCGCAGCCCTATTTAGCGGTCATAGAAGATTCACAGGCGGTGTCAATTTGCCAAAGTGTCCGCTCATCATCACGTGCTCATGAAGCAGGAGTTGATACATTGGTGGGTTATCGTCGGCGTGGGTATGCAACCTCGGTTGTTGCTGCTTGGGCACTTGCTGTCCGTGCCTTGAACCACATTCCTCTCTACAGCACATCATGGGACAATGCGGCTTCTCAACGTGTAGCCCGACGATTGGGCTTGATACAGTATGGTGTGGACTATCATGTAACATGATGTGTGCAAGGAGACATCCTTACATCACATTGCATATCACTGTTCGACTCTTCGGTTCCCGGAATAGTGGTGTCACAGGTGTCATTTGTGCACTTGACATCTGCTCTACATTATGATAGATTATGACGTTAGTGAGTTTAAGATTGTGCCGAAAACAACCCTCTCAGCAATTAGGAGGAATGTGCCATGCGATGGACGACGAATCGATACAATACTCTACTGAAAAAAGGATTCAACAAGCAGCTTTACTTGATATACATCGGCTGCATACTGCTCCTTACTTTCACTACGATAGGTTTCACCGATGAACTGAATCTCGTCACTGAAGTGGAATTTCAACCTTTAGCAGCAGCAACCCAACGATTCATTGAGGCGTTAGATTATCTCGGTTCACCCCTTTCTGAAGACGACCTTTCAGCAATTGAGAAAGCCTTAGTTTCCGAAGACCATCAACAAGCGATTGCTGATATTCAAAAAATTCTTGATGCCTACTGTTTGGCTGGTGTCAATATCAACCCTGAGAGTCGTGTCAAAGTTCAGGAAGGTCCGGTCAATAAGGAACTGATGCAACAGGGATGGCGCACCTTTTTAGTAAAAGTTCACAACGAGGCGGGTGTGACGGCACCTTTGGCAGCAGAGAGCGCGAATTCAGCACCACTCTATAAGCGTTCCACTGGAAGACCTGATCCAGAGATGACCGTCTCGAAAAGCGACATCCCGCACCGATTTCTGGATATTGAAGTCTATGCCAATCCACCCTTGAAGGCAAGTCTGTCCGGATTGGAACTCGAATATCGTATCGTTCAACTCTACAGCCGCGATGCAGGCAAACGAGAGGCGACGCTCAGTTTCAACATCGGTCAAGGAACACAGGACATCGGATTCCGCAGTGAAGTACCGATCCTATTCAACTGTGTACCAGCGGTGAAGGTGATGCTGGAAGTATTGGACTTCGACCGGAAACCGACAACCGCAGCTTTTATCATTCGCGATACACTAAATCGGGTATATCCATCGCGCGGACGACGACTCGCACCGGATTTCTTCTTCCATAACCAAATCTATCGGCACAGTGGTGAATCGGTTCTCCTACCACCGGGTGAGTATACTGTCGAATACACACGGGGACCGGAATATAAGGTAAAAACACAAACTATCACTGTTCCCAATACCGAGATGCATCAAGAGACATTTCATCTCGAAAGATGGATTCATATCGCTGCAGAGGGGTGGCGTTCCGGCGACCATCATGTACACGCAGCCGGTTGCTCACACTATGAAAGTCCCACCGAAGGTGTTACGCCTGAAGATATGATGCGGCACATTCTCGGAGAGGACCTCAACGTCGGGTGTGTACTCTCGTGGGGTCCCTGCTGGTATTTCCAAAAGCAGTTTTTTGACGGCAAGGCTCACGAACTCTCAACCGATGATTACGTAATGCGATACGATGTAGAGGTTTCAGGGTTCCCCTCCTCCCACGCTGGACATCTCTCGTTGCTGGCACTCACTGAAGATGACTACAGTGGTACTGAGCGCATTGAGGAGTGGCCCAGTTGGGATCTCCCGGTCCTCCAGTGGGCGAAAGAACAAGGCGCGGTGACAGGCTTCAGCCACAGCGGTTGGGGGTTGAAAGTAGATGGCGACGAACTCCCCAATTACAACATGCCGCCTTTCGATGGCATCGGTGCGAACGAGTATATCGTCGATGTCGTTCATGATGCCGTTGATTTCATCTCTACGGTAGACACACCCGCTGTTTGGGAACTGAATATCTGGTACCACACACTAAATTGCGGTTTCCGCACGCGAATCAGTGGCGAGACGGATTTCCCGTGCATTTACGGGGAGCGCGTCGGTTTGGGGCGTATTTATGTGAAAATGCCTGCTGGTCCCCTCAATTTTGACGCGTGGGCAGCAGGATTGAAAGATGGGCGTTCTTATGTCGGTGATGGCAAAAGTCATCTGTTAGACTTCACCGTTGGGGGCGTACCTGTTGGGGAGGAGACAGCAACTGGAGAGATTAGCCAGTTGAATTTGGATGCACCCAATAAAGTAACCATCACGGCGCGCGTCGCTGCACGACTTAACGAAACGCCGAACCTTGAGATAAAGAACCGCGCTTTGGATCAGCAGCCGTATTGGGACGTTGAGCGGGCACGCATCGCGGAGAGCCAAAAGGTGCCTGTTGAACTCATCGTCAACGGTCAGGCGGTTGAGACACAAGAAATCGTCGCTGACGGTGAAATCGTCCCCGTTCAATTTGAAGCATCTATTGATAGATCGAGCTGGGTTGCCTTACGCATTTTCCCGTCGTCTCATACGAATCCCGTTTTTGTCATTGTAGATGGTAAACCTATCCGTGCCAGTCGTAAAAGTGCACAGTGGTGCTTAGATGCCGTGGAGGTCTGCTGGAACGAAAAGGTTAACCGCATTCGAGAGGAAGAACGCGATGCCGCTCGCAAAGCATACAACGTAGCATCGCAGACATACCAAAAGATCCTTGAAGAATCTGATGTGGACTGAAACTGAAATGTCCGAAGTCCACCCAGACCCGGTAGGTGCGGTTTGCAACCGCACCGGATTTTACACAAAAACCTTGAAAACTCCAAAACCCTCTTGAATCCCGTAGGGATGGCATCTGTGTAGAAATGGGAATCAAAAAAGATAAAGCCCGGTAGGGGCGGCATTTGTAGAGACATTGTCCCAAAATGCCGTGCAAAATCACTAAATTGACTATGGTGCGGTTTCCTAACCGCACCCGATTCTAAAAAACGTGAAACCCAACATTTCTTAAAAATGAATGGCTTTGGAACTGTATGAAATCTTTGCAAAAAAACAACCATTTGACATGGAAATGAACCCGATGCAATACGACAAAAACAGATTTAAAGTATGGGCACTACCTCACCCTTTTATTTTTTTCTGGGTATTGTGCCCATCACTAATATTCAACGAACTGATTTTGGGTCAACGACTACCCAAAGTCACCCTGATTGATAAAAAGAGCGATAAACCTTGGATAGAACGTTGTTACATTCCCTGCCCGCACTGTGAAACGCTGAATGACCACCGTTTGTGGACAAAATGGAACGAGTTTGGGCATTGGTTTGGTCTTGTTTGTCCAAGTTGCCATCAGATAATTCCCTGTCTATGGAACGTTTTCAATTTCGCCATATTGGCGATTACTTTCCCGCTGTGGTATTTTCCCGTTAGGTTTTTTCGCCAAAGATGGCTTGAAAAAGAAAAAGAGAGATTGGCGAAAGTCCTTGAACGTCCCCTGATTCAAGCAAAGTCCATAAATTGGTGGTTTAGAGGCATGCTCTATTTCGGTGGATTTGTATGGATGATCATCGAGGTTATTCCGCAGGTCCGGGAGGTTCTGAATGGAGGAGAAGGGGATTGGATAACGATGTTTATTGCGTTGCCACTTTGGTTGGTAGCATGCTTTCCGTGCGGCTTATGGATGCGTTCTTGGATGAATCGAAAAGAGAAAAAAGGCAGCGGATAGAACAATTCAGTAGTTTGGGTTGAACGGATGCCACCAAAACCCTGAAAAACAATAGGAAAATCAAATTGAATATATGAAATCCCTTGAGAAAAGCAACCGTTTCACATGGAGATAAACCTGATGCAATACGACAAAAGCAGATTCAAAATACAGGCATTCCCTCACCCCCTTATCTTATTCTATGTATTGTGCCCAATATTTATACTCAACGAACTGATTTTCGGACAACGACTCCCCAAAGTCACATTGATTGACAAAGAGAGTGATAAGCCTCTGGGGGAACGCACTTACATTCCGTGTCCGCACTGTGAAACGCTGAATGACAACCGTTTGTGGGCAAAAGGAAATGCCTTTGGGCATTGGTTTGGTCTTGTTTGTCCAAGCTGCCATCAAGTAATTCCGTGTCTATGGAACGTTTTTAGTCTCGCCATATTGGCGATTACTTTTCTATTGTGGTATTTCCCGGCACGGTTCTTCCGCCGAAGATGGCTTGAAAAAGAAAAAAAGAGATTGGCGAAAGTCCTTGAACGTCCCTTGATTCAAGCGAAGTCCATACATTCGATGGGTTGGATAGGCACTTTCGTTTTGGGTGTATCCATGGTGGTGATGTTCGTGATTTCCGAGGCTGTGTTGGACGTTTGGAGGGGAAAGGAATGGGATTTGAAAACAATGCTCGAAAGTTTGCCAATGTGGATGTCAGTAGGTTTTGCATCGATCTGTTTCCCGAGATGGGTTGAAAAAGAAACTGAAAAAGAAAAGGAAAGATTGGCAAATCGTGAACGCCCCTTGATTCGACCAACGTTCATAAATTGGGTTTCGACAGGCAACTTAAATTTGTTTTTAAAAGGCACCTTCTACTTCGGTGGAGGCATGTGGGTGGCTTTCGGGGTGTGGCAGGTTTTGAAAGAAAGAGAATGGGATTTGAGAGCGATGTTTGATATGTTGCCATTTTGGTTGTTAGCAGGCTTTGTATTGGGCTGTTTCATGCATGTTTGGATGAATTTGGATTTGATGAATCCAAAGCGCAGAAAGCCCTGAATCTGACTGAAGAAGCCGTTGAAGTCTACAATCGGGTATTTTTATAATCTACTATAAGGAGCAGAACTATGAAACTTACGTCTCAAGAGGTTGAACAATTCAGGCGCGTAGGCTACTTAAAAATCGACGGACGCGTCATTGATGACGAACACCTTACCGTGCTACGCGAACATTACGATGCCCAATTTTCACAGAGACGCGGCACTATCGGTGAAGGGTTGCGGAACCTCGCAGTCGTCGGCGACTCGGAAAGCGATGAAGAGGCTGATCGTGAAGAAGAAATGCTACAGATTATGGAGATGTGGCGGCTCGATGAGGAATATCGGAAGTTACTCTATCACGAACCGATGTTAGATATCGTAGAGAGTTTAATCGGATCCGATATCCAGTTATTTCATGATCAGGCACTCTACAAACCCGCCCATCACGGCGGTGAAGTATATTGGCATCAGGACAACGCCTATTGGCAGTGTGCCCCGCCGGATCTTGTAAGCATTTGGTTAGCACTTGATGATGCCGACGAGGAGAATGGGTGTATGAACGTTATCCCCGGCAGTTATTTGGAAGGATTAGCATCGCACGGACGTGCTGAATCAGAGAAAGGGAAGTTACCAGCCTTGTTGCAGGTGAATGCCGATGTAGACCGTGCTGTGCCAGTGCCAGTTAAAGCCGGATGCGTGATGGTGCATCACTGCATGACACTCCACCAAACGAATCCGAACCGCTCACCCCGAGACCGTCGGGCGATGGCTATCCATTACATGCCGTCCGGTACGCGGAATCGCGATGGCGAAGTGATGAAAGACAATCCGCTGCTCCGTGGCCAGTTGGCTTAACAGTGTGAAGCAGCACCAACCGGACGAAAGGTATATAAATAAAATAGGACTTACGCATTCCTCTTAAAGTCCCCTACCGCCCTGATAAGGGCGATAAAGGGGATTGGGGATTTAGAGGGTTAAATTAAAGTCCCTCTGATAAGGGGGATTTAGGGGGTTAAATTAAAGTCCCTCTGATAAGGGAGGTTTGTGGGGTTAAATTAAAGTCCCCCTGATAAGGGGGATTTAGGGGGTTAAAAATACAGAAATTACCAATATTTTCTCAATTTGCGTAAGTCCTGTAAAAGCTATTATACCGTGACATCCGCGACAAGACCGAGGGTGCGCAGTATTGAAACACACTCAGTCTTGTCTGCATCAATTCGGAAAATTGCCAACCAACGCAATTTTTAGGTTGAAGAGCAGGCTAATCGGCTTTAATGTCAGCCCAGGTCGTTGCGAGTTTACCAGCAGGTTCAATATCAGCCGCTGTTTTTAATCCATCATTCATGAGCGTTTCAACATCATCATTGCTCAACGCCACACTGAAGATGGCAACATCGTCAATTATTGCACCCAGAAACGCACCCCATTGACCGTGTTGTCCAGTGGCAAGATAGATACCTATTAAGAGGGGTTTATCGGTTAACGCGTTCCTGCCTAAGTTTGGCCCAGTTACACCAGCACCAATCTCCTTAGCATCCAGATATATTATAAACTCTTCACCATCCCAGATAGCAGCAACATGATGCCAGTCTGTATCTGGATTCCAAGGTGCATCTATATAATGGAGCGTGGCGGGTGGATCGTGTGTGTGATGTCGGATGATAGCACCATCCCACCAAAATCCAGGAGCCCAATCATCTTTGGTCACAACACCCATACCACCAGCGGGAGCCTTATCTAATTTAAACCAAAGCGCAATCGTGTGTTCGCCGCCAACGTTTAAAGAATCATCGTGCTCAATTTCGACGTAAGCATCCGAACCATTTAAACTCAAACCCTTGCCAAATTTGCCATTAACCCATTTTGCACCACCTTCAATCGTGCCGTCATTGCCTGTTCCGGAGGAATCTTCGGCTTTTTTACCGTTCCCCTCATCAAAGAGCCACATGCCGACGCAATCTCCAAAGTCAATCTTAGCAGAACTGGTACCTACAAACATCAGGCTAATAGCCATTAAACTGGCACATAGCAGTTTTAACCTTGTAACTGTAGTTTGCATCTTTTGTTACCTCCCTCATCATTCTCAAAACGAAAACTTTGATCCCTGAGGCAGCAAGAATAATCTGGCTTTCCTCTGTACAATTATGCTACACAATACACAATTATACCATTTAGATTTTTCACTTGTCAAGTTGCAATTTCCAATTTTCCAAACTCCTACCTCTTGTTTTTCCCCATCTTGTGTGGTATACTGTTGATTGTCCAGTTCAACGGTCTACGACAAAATGATACGAAAGAAAAACTGATAAATATCGAAATCCCAATAGGTTTTCAATAAAGAAACCTCTCACCACCGCTGGCAGGGAACTACCATAGATGGATGCTCCGTTATCACACATAGAAAAAAGTCTTTCGAGTTCTCTCAAGTCCGAGATTCAGCTTGCAAAATGCACGAAATTCAAGAAGAAACGCATCTTTCGCTGTTGGGTTGCGGATGGACCGAGTTCCTTGCCAGAGGTGTTTCTCGTCAAGATGGCAAGACACACTAAACGTGAACCCTACAATCGCGAATCAGATTGCGTTGGGAGTCCGGCTTGGAAATTTTTCAACGAATGGACGGCACTTCAATTTTTGAGTCAAATTGATAGCACTCGGACACTGGCTCCCCAATTCATCGCGGGCGATGCTATTCAAGGACTCATCGCATTTGAATACATGCCTAAAGCGCGCTCATTTAGGGATATATTACGCGACGCTAATGAAAACGAGCGAAGACATGCCCTATTGACTTACGCGCAAACAATGGGACGCATGCACGGAACTACCTATGGTAGGCAAAAGGAATGGTTTCGTTTGCGGACGAGTCTCGGAACATTCCATCAAGAAGACCCAGGTTCATTTGATGGGATTCTCCGAACTTTTCGTAGGCTCGCGACATTGGTCGAGCAACCCGTATCAGCTGCTGTTGAGACTGAGTTATCTGAGTTAAAGGACATGCTTTCAAATGCTGAACACTTTTCTGCCTTCAGACACGTGGATATTGCGCCCCAGAACTATCTATTACTTAATGATGGTGTGAAACTTGTTGACTTTGAATATAGTGATTACGGGCATTTTCTAATCGATGCACCTCTCGGTCCCTATCCTTTTTCAGTGCGTTGGGAATGTGATGAAGTGCTGACGAGAGAGATTGAGAATGTTTACCGAGCAGAACTATCCTCTGGTTTTCCTGGAGCGTTGGATGATAGTATCTATTACAAAGGGGTCTTGACCGCCTGGATATATTGGTTGCTACGTCTTGGTCCGGTTCCCCGGACGCGTGCGAATATGATCAAAGTGGCTGATGCGTTAGCAAGTCGATGTAAAGCAGTGGCACGTCTGAGCCGCGAAATCGAGTGCCTGCCGCAGATAGGACGTATCTTTGCGCAAGTGGCAATCGTTCACGAAAACCAATGACAAAACAAAAATACTTTGTTCTTGAACAGAGCGGTACAGTATCCGAGAACGCTATCTGTGTCCATCAGGATATCTGTCCCACAATTTCTTATAATCAATAGGACTTACGCATTTCCTCTTAAAGTCCCCCTGATAAGGGGGATTTAGGGGGTTAAATACACCGAAATACTCTCACTGCGAGGCGTTTTTGATCCAATATGCCCCTTTTCTGTTCAATTTGCGTAAGTCCTGACCAACATCAATAAGCACTAACGTAGGAGTATAGAAATGGCTATAAAGGTAGTCATCTTCGATTTATTTGAAACACTCATCTCAGAATTTGACGCGGGGCACCCATCAACCACCGAAGTCGCGCAGACCTTGGGGTTACCTGTAGAGGACTTTCAACGGGAATATGTGAATCATCGACCGGCGCGATGTACGGGACAATTAGACTATGCAGCGTCTCTATGTTATATCGTTCGGAAGCTTGGCGGAAAATCTCCTGAGAGCACTATTAAGACACTCGCTGAACGCCGTCAATCCGCTTTTACCGCGCATCTGCGTCGTATAGAACCCGAAATTCTCAATATGCTTAATGAAGTCACCGCTTCAGGTATTAGGATCGGTCTCATCAGTAATACCGATGGATCTGAAGTCTTGGATTGGGCAAGTAGCCCTTTGGTCCCCTTTTTTGAAGTGACAATATTCTCCCATGCGGTCGGAATAGTCAAACCTGACCCTCACATCTATCAACACGCATGTAAGAATTTGGACGTTGCCCCGTCAGACTGCATATTCGTAGGCGACGGCAATAGTGACGAACTCCGGGGCGCAGCACAGGTTGGAATGTCGCCATTTTGCGCCGCGTGGTTCCTCCTTCAGCATACAGATGTGCTCGGAGAGGATATTGTGAGGCAGCGAGCAGCAGGTTATCCAGTATTGTCCCATCCATCAGAATTGACTGATCGGGTGCGAGACATTTGGGCTGGCTGTTAACAATAATCAGCGCGGTTACAAACCCAAAAAAAAGACTTAGCAAAACTCCATTGGGTCTGGTGGTCCAAAAAGGCTCGCGACTAACAATATTGACAATTTTTTTCTATCTTCCCACAATCCTTTCCTTTTCTGCAGAATTATGCAACCATTTTCCCTTAACGCGCGCCATTATATATTGATTTGAATTTCACCTTAAAAAATCTACGCTTGGAGGTGCAGGATGAGAGATAACGATGCCCAATTAATTCGCCGCACGCTTGCAGGTGATGAAACTGCTTTCACCATGCTCGTAAAAAAATATCGTAAACACGTGCACACGCTTGCATGGCACAAAGTCGGCGATTTCCACATCGCTGAAGATATTACACAGGAAACCTTCCTGCAAGTCTATAGAGATCTGGCGACCCTAAGAGAACCGGATCGGTTCCCGGGATGGTTGTATGTGGTTACAAACCATCGCTGCATTGCATGGGCCCGCAAGAATCACTCGCATGTTCGATTGGTGGAGGGTATTAATATGGCAATGAAGGGGGAAGCAGCATATTCCCGATACGTAGCAGACGAACAGGCAAAAATAGCAACTGAGGCACAGCAAACAGTCGTTAAACAGTTGCTTGCCAAGTTACAGGAGAGCGAACGGACTGTGATGACCCTATATTACTTTGGAGAGATGACGTGTGAAGAAATTAGTAAGTTCTTGGGGGTATCTGTAAATACGATTAAGAGTCGGCTCAGTCGAGCGCGCCAACGCTTGAAGAAGGAGGAACCTATAATTCGAGAGGCGTTGGATAGTTTCCAGTTGTCTGCAAATCTAACCGAAAACATCATGCGAGAAATCGCGCATATCAAACCCGTTGCACCATCCCGGGGTAAACCGTTAGTACCGTGGGCAATTGCAGTTTCAACTTTAACGGTGATATTACTGATGATAGGGATAGGCAACCAATACCTTCTTCATTTTCAACATCCATATAGTTTTGAAGCGGAGTCGGAACATACTATTGAAATTGTTGACGCGCCTATCGTCCTTAATATGGATTCAAAACCGGATGTCCGGAATCAGGCAGGACGGGTGCTGTTCAGCGGTAAAAACGACAGGACAGGTTCACAGACTTCTGAAACGTTTTCAACCGCTGCTACGATAGAGGATTCCGTGGTGGATGAGAAAAATATAGAACTTTGCACACAAAATTTAATTGCCATTGGCAAAGCGATTGAAACTTATGAAAAAGTACACGCCGACCTTCCTGGGTGGCTCTCCGATCTGTATCCCAAATACTTGGTAGATTCAAACGTCCTGATCTGTCCTGCAGATAAATACAATGGGAAGGCAGGTCGCCCTTGGAACAGAGATCCGAAAATGTCGGTGAGTTATGACTATCAGTTTTATGCCGAATATCGAGGGAAGAAAACGGAACAACGCATGGTGTATGGTGATGTTATGCCGCTTATCCGTTGTCGGCATCACGCGAATGAAGATTTACATGTTTTGAACTTGAGTTTCTCTTATATGGTTTATGGGTCATCAGTGAATTGGGAGTATACGCCGGAAGATATGTATGGTAGCCATGAAGTAGCTATCACTGCTTTTGAAGAAACACTTCAACGATACCCTGATGATACGCGTTTCTTTTTGCTCTATCCAGGACTTGCCCGTCTTTACATCAAAGTGGGGGACAAATCATCGGCGGATGTGTTTATTGAGCGATTAAAGTCAGCCATGAAACTCGAAATTTCGAGTTATCGGACCCTATGGAACTTGTGGAACATACTTGTGATGATGGAACGATATGAGGATCTGCTTGAGATTTTTACGACAGCCGAGCAGCAGGCCCCGAATGAGAGATTCATCCTTGAGAGACTTTCCTTCATTCATGAGAGGTTAGGCAATACTGAACTCGCCGAAGCGTATGGTCGCAAATTTGATCCGAGATACGAATTGCTTGGAAAACCTGTCCCTGACTTTTCTGCAACCGACCTTGATGGGAATCCGATTTCGCTTCGGGACTATCGTGGAAAAATTGTTTTGCTCGACTTTTGGGTATTCTGGTCGCCGCCCTGTGTTGTGGAAATGCCAGACATCAAGCAGATTTATGATACCTATAAAGATGAAGGATTTGACATTATCGGTGTCAACCTTGATGATGAGGAAGTGATACTACAAAACTACGTTAAGGAAAACAGCATCCCTTGGCGACAGATTTTCGATCAGGGGGCTAGCGAGGATTCACTTGTGCAACACTATGACATCGGTGATATTCCCGAAATGTGGCTCATTGATAGGGAGGGTAGATTAATTACACATAAAGCAAGAGGAGCAGATTTAGAAAGACTTGTCGCAGCGGCAGTAGAGGCTCAACCTGGGTACTAATACCATCTCTGAAAGTTTATATTACATTAACTGCACCGTTTACCCAAACCCTGGTAGGGGCGGTTTCCCAACCGCACTATAACTGTCAATTTTAGAAAAAACAACCGTCGCAGACCGAGTCCGGTAGGTTCGGTTTCCTAACCGAACCGGATTTTATAGTAAAGCCCGAAAATATGTAGACAGTTGGTTAGCGAATCAACCCTCACTGCTGCTGGCGAGGATTGTATCCTCGCCTCTCCGCAATGTCCAAGTAATTATGGGCTTTACTATAAGAGAGCTGTTGCATCGTAACCTATTGATCTTTAGTCCCGTAGGGTTTATTTGCTTGGGTGTTTCTTCAATATGTTTATAGAAACGCGCCACCTCCGTTTCTTGAGCCCTGTAAGGGCGGCATGTTTATATCATTTATGCTAAAACGCCATCAAAAAATCCCTAAATCGACACCTATGGTGCGGCTTCCCAACCGCACCAGGTATAACAAAAAACAGTAGATTCTTTTAAGAGGAATCATCAATCAGAATTGGTATAAGTTGGGGTCATTTTTCTTAATTTTGGAGCTGTGTGGAAAATGAATTTATTATTCACGATTGCTTTTATACTTTTTTCAATTGCTTCTTCACTTTATGCCCATAAAGGTGATTTAGGACATTATGTGGCGCGAGCGTATCCATTACGGGAGATGCCTCCGCCTAACATTGATGGGATTTTAACGGATGAAGCATGGCAAAAAGCCTCACCCGTCAGCGACTTTGTTTGGAAGGATACGCCAGATAAACCGGCTTCTGAAGAAACAGTCGTTTATATTGTTTACGATCGGTATCATTTGTACGTTGGATTCAGATGTTACGATTCCGAGCCACATAAAATTGTAAACCGGATCACCCGGCGCGGCGGTGATGTTTTCTATTCTGATGTTATATCTTTCTTTATCGACCCGTATCACGACCATCGCACTGGGTATAAGTTTGTCTGCACACCTGGTGGCGTGAAAGATGACAATTACCGCTACAATGATTCCGAAGTAGATTTCACATGGGAGGGGGTTTGGTGGGTTGAAGGGAACATAGATAGCGATGGCTGGACGGCTGAGTTCAAGATTCCGTTCAGCAACTTCCGCTTTTCTGATGCCAAAAAGCAGGTATGGGGCATCAACTTTGAACGATTTATTCGACGAAAGCGGGAAACAGACACTTGGAAGCCCCCTGGGGATCACGGCGGGTTTTGGACGAGAATGTCTTCATTGGGGCATTTGGTAGGGATAGAGGATATCCAATCAGGGAAGCAGGTGGAGATTTATCCCCATATCATAAGCGGCGGGACGGAAAGTGAAGGAACGCGCATAAGTGGTCAGTCGGATATAGGGCTTGATTTTCAATACCGACTTACTAATAAGCTTAGGTTCAGCGGGACATTCAATCCGGACTTTGCGCAGGTGGAGGCAGACCAATTGGAAATCAACTTAACTCGATTTCCAATCCGGTTTCCAGAGAAACGCCCCTTTTTTATTCAGGGCAATAGCGTTTTCGCCACGCCTTTGGAACTTTACTATAGTCGGCGGATTGGTAGCAAGGGCGATATCTTGTGGGGCACTAATGCCACCGGTAAGATAGGGAATTACACCTTAGGAATCATTTCAAGCAGGACCGGGAGCTGGGATTATTTTGGTCTTCAAAAGGAGACTGCAGCGAGAGAAACCGCGCAATTTACCGTTCTCCGGGCAAAGCGTGATCTCTTTGAAAAATCCAGCGTTGGCATCTTATATGCCGGAAAAGAGATAATTGAAGAAAAAAGTCGCGTTATTGGCGTGGATACCAGTATTGCGAGCGGAGAGAACCTTATCCTCACAGGACAAATTGCCCAAAGCTGGAACACTGAAAATAGGCAGTTACCGAGAACGTATTTGCTGACGCTCACGAGAGGCACCGACCTCTCTAACGCGGAAATCTCTATGGAGCGGATTGAGGCGGAATTTTCGGTAAATCAGACGGGTTTCATTCAAAAGGAGGCGTATCGCGGCTGGCAGCGCGTTGAAACGCAACTGGAATACACCCCGCGTCTTGCTGTGTTAGGGCATGAAAAGTTCGTTATAGGCACCGGAACCAGGCTATCCCAAGGATTATATACCGACCAGTACTTCTCGGATTGGAAGCGTCAACACCCCAGCCTTCAAATGAATCCGCAATTTGATGCGGATCTTCTGCTTTGGTCGAACAGTGTTTGGTCTCGGGTGAAATTTCGGGAGTTCTTTCTGGAGCGGATTGACTTCATCTTCAATTATGCGAGAGAAGCGGAGTTGACTGAGGTTTTCTGGGCAAAAGAAGCGCAAATGATGTTTCGGACGGATACCGCTAAGCGATTCTTCACAACTTTGCAAATAGGTATGGGTAATTTCTATAATTTCTCGCAAAAGCACGTCGGAAATCAGAGGAGTCTTGACATCCAAGGTACCTTGCGCCCAAAAGATAATCTAACGCTTGAATTAGTGCTTGCAATTGCCCAAACTTCAACCACAGCCGGTGAAATAGATGGAGAATTTATTTCCAATTCCATCCGAGTTACTTACCTGTTGACCAAAGACCTCTTTTTTCGGTTATCCACCCAAGCCTTTTGGGGGCAAACATATTATAGCGAGAAAGAAACGGATCTCAGATATCTTATTAGCGGGCTTATCGGTTGGGAATATAGTCCGAAAAGTCACTTTTTCTTGGCTTATAATGAGAGTCGGGACACCTTGGCAAGACAGCTTCGATTAGAAAATCGGGTCATCGTCGCGAAAGTTTCTTATTTGTGGGATCTCTAATACTTTATATCGGAACACATCGGAATGGTATGCTTCAGAAAATTTTGGACCCGCTTCAGGATTTACACGAGATTTAGTAAAATCCGTTTTATTGACCGGTTAAGCTACCGCGCCCATTTTTTCTTGGTTTTAACGGAATATCTTCTGATAATAATTGTCAATTATTTTCTCTGGAAGGCAATTCTCGCGGAGGGCAGGACGATTCGCGGGTATGCCTTAGAGGATATGGTCACATACGTGGCGATTGCCGGTGTGTTTCGGTTTATTGTCAATGAACTTTCTGGTGGGATTTCTCGTGAGATGAGCGGTCAGTATCATAGTGGCGAACTCATTATGAATCTCTTAAAGCCTGTCAGTTACCAACTTTACATCTATTTCCGGGCTTTTGGTGGAATTCTATTTCAGCTCCTTTTCAGGGGTGCTACGGTCTTAACGATTTGGGGGTTATTAGTCGGATTGATGCCGCCCGATAGTCCAGCGATATTCATCGTTAGTTTGGTGTTGGGAGTTTTGATTTACGCTGGCATTGCTTTTTTGGTCGGTCTCACGACTTTTCATATAGAAAATAATGCAGGCGTTCTCTTTGCTACGACTGCGAGCATTGAACTGCTATCAGGAACACTGATACCGTTGGTAATGTTCCCGAACTGGGTGGTTTCAATATTGGATTACCTACCCTTCAAGATGATTTTCTATATACCGATGCAGATCTATTTGGGGCGATTGGGTGTTGAAGAGACGATAAGCGCGTTGATTGTCCAAGCAATTTGGGCATCTACTTTATCCATAGCCGGATTCTTTTTGTTCAAGACTTCGGTGCGAAAACTGACCATACAAGGCGGTTAAACTTTATGTTGATGCCTCGAATCTTCTTTTATGCGAAAATTTACCTTCGTTACTTTGGACAGTATTTCAAAGGTAGACTTGCCTATCGATCAGATATTCTGATTCAGATGGTATTCGCGCTCTCAACTCAGATCACTTCTCTGGTTTTTATTCTCATAATCTTTAACCATATTCCGGATATCAATGGCTGGCGTTATGGGGAGATTCTCTTTATCTATGGGTTCGCGCAAACTTCAATTGCGCTGTTTTCGATGTTCTTTTCAAATCTCATCCAATTGGGACGTTTTTACATTCTTGATGGCAATTTTGATCGCGTGTTGCTGCGTCCGTTGCCACCTCTGTTCCAGATTATCATTGAGCGATTGGATATCGGCTCGTTTTCTACCTTAGCGATGGGAGTCGGTGCTTTACTATATGCTGCTGCGAAGTTAAATATGTCGTTATCTCCAGTTGAATGCCTCATCTTTTTTGGACTGGTGCTCTCAGCAACGCTCATTTTTGCGGGGTTAGTGCTGATTTTGGTGAGTTTGACGTTTTGGATAAAGGACCCAACAGGGGCACTCGCTTGGCCCTTGATGACTGTCCGCGAATTCGCGAAATATCCGATTACCATTTACAGTCCAGCATTACAGGTGTTCCTGAGTTGGATATTGCCTTTGGCGTTTACCTCCTTTTATCCCGCAACGTTCTTTTTACGCAGACAGGATTATGCCCTTTACGTCTACCTAACCCCTGTTATCGCCATTCTCGTTTGGGGGTTGGGGATTCTGGTATGGAATTTAGGATTGCGAAGGTACGAAAGTTCGGGTTCTTGATCATTTCAAGGAGTATGTGATGGCTTTAATAGAGGTCGAAAACCTAACCAAGAGTTATAAAACATTCAAGCGCAAGGAGGGATTAAAAGGTGCTTTCATCAACCTTTTTAAAAGGGAATACGAGTTCGTTCAAGCAGTAGATAACATCACTTTTCATGTCGAACCGGGAGAAATTCTGGGTTATATTGGACCTAATGGTGCTGGAAAATCGACGACGATTAAAATCTTAACGGGTATCCTCACCCCGACAGCAGGAAAAGTGGCGGTGAATGGGCTGGTGCCTTACAAACGGAGACAGCAACATGTGAAAAATATTGGTGTTGTTTTTGGACAACGCACCCAGTTATGGTGGGATATAGCCGTCATTGAAGCCTTTACCCTTCTCAGAGACATCTATGAAGTGAGCAAAACAGATTTCCAAGCGCAGTTAAAAAAGTTTGATGAGGTGTTAGGCATCGCTCCTTTACTTCACATTCCTGTCCGGAAGTTAAGCCTGGGACAGAGAGTGCGGTGCGATATTGCAGCTTCTTTATTACATAATCCACCGGTGGTTTTTCTCGATGAACCTACGATTGGGCTTGATGTTGCGGTGAAATCGAATATTCGGGAATTCATCAAAGAGATGAATGCAAGTCTTGGAACGACTATGATCCTAACGACACACGACCTCAGTGATATTGAATACCTTTGCCAAAGGAGCCTTATCATTGATCAGGGGAAAATTATCTTTGATGGGAACCTGCAACAGGCAAAAGATGAATTAGCCAGACAACGAAAAATTCAGGTTGATCTTTATGAGCGTGTTGATATAGGCGGCATTCGAGACCAACTTAAGGTTGCTGAACTCGAATTCACAAGGCAAAACGATTACTCTTTAACTATTTCTTTTCACAAAGATGAAATTTCGACAATCGATATCATTCAAAAAATCTTGGACCACCTTCATCCACGTGACATAAAGATTGAAGAACCGACGATCGAAACTGTTGTAAAAGAGATATACGAAAAGAAGTCCTTCTAACACAAGTTTGCTCCATCAAAGGCGAAATCTAAGCCATTCTGTTCGATTTTTGCCACGAATTTCCAGAGTTAATGGTGAAATTTCCTGATAAATTTTCCTCTCATGTGGTATATACTTTTTATGTCGTAAGGAATATGCGAAAATCGCTTTCCTTTTACGCATTGACAGGGTTCATAGCGGTAATACTTCACGCAGGAAACTAAAAAAATGCGTGTTTTTTACAAAAAAACGCAATTTTTTTCCAAAAGTGCAACTTTTCGCCCCCTAATTTTCGTCTTTAATCGCAGAGGAGAAAGATTTTTTACGGAGGTACCCTATGCAACATAGCGATAATAAGTTAGTTCAACTCACTTTGGAAGGTGATCATGATGCTTTTACCACTTTGGTTGAGAAATATCAATCGCAGATTCACGCGCTTGTCTGGAGAAAAATCGACGATTTTCATATAGCAGAAGACATTACGCAGGAGGTATTCCTCACCGCGTATCAAAAACTCGCTACCTTGACACACCCGGACCGATTCGCAAAATGGCTCTATGTTATCGCCAACAATCTCTGCGTCACGTGGCTCCGAAAACAAGCCGTCCAACCGCAACTGCAATCGCTAACATCAACTGATCCCGAAGAACTCGCAGAATTATGTTATGCCGAGTATGTAGCGCAACAACAGGAGGAAACAGAAAAAGAATCGCATCGCGCTTTGATTCAAAAACTCCTGAGTAAACTCCGGGAGGCTGACCGTACGGTGATCCGCCTTTACTATCTTGCTGAAATGACTTGTGAGGAGATTAGCAAGTTTTTGGGCGTATCTCAGAACACAATTAAGAGTCGTCTGAGTCGTGCGCGGAAACGATTAAAAAAGCAGGCTGAATCGATTGAAGAAACGCTTTGTAATTTCCGATTATCATTTAATTTCGTGGACATATTGTTCGTGAACTTGGCGTTCCCAATTTTTGGAATGCAGCCAAGTCCAGTCAAATCGCGCAGTTTCTATCTATCCAAATACCACCGATAGTAGATTTTCGTATTTAGAGAGGAAAAAGATGGTTCAAAAGATCGAGGAACAAGATGGCTATATGTTACTCTATTTCGGAGAACGGCCCGCAGACGTAGGGAAAATTGAGTTTGTCAATTGTCTTGCACATCAAAATAACGAAATACTCTTTTGCAAATGGCGTGATAGCGGCATCTGGACGCTGCCCGGTGGGCGCGCCGAACCCGGGGAAACGACCGAAGAAACTGCACACCGAGAACTTCTGGAAGAGACCGGTGCGACGCTGAAAAATCTTGAGGTGCTGTGTTATATTCACTGCTTCATGTTTGATCTCGAATACTGGGGCATCGCTTATTTGGGAGAAATAGAAGCATTAGGTAATCCACTCGACCTTGAGGAAGTTAGTGAAGCGAGTCTGTTCTCACACTTTCCAGAAAACCTGACCAATCCAGGACCGTTCGGGAATCAAAGCAAAGCGTTATATCTCGCCGCAATGCGTAAACTATCACAAACAAAAGATTAGCTCATAGGACATAGGGAAGGTGCGGCGGACAACGTGAGTTCGGAGAAAAAATTGGTGAGAAAAATATTAATCTATCAAATCCTATCACACGCTATAGATTTTATATTTGATCCCGTAGCGTGTGCATATTAAGTTCATTCATGAGTTGTCGGGCAACAGCATCACTGGCTTTCATGCTGGAGTCTGCCATTTCCGTTGGAGGTTTCAAAGGAATTTCCATTGGTATGAGATTCAGCGGATCTTGTGCAAATCGATTAAGAGCTGTGCGTTTTATCTGCAAGTTATCTGCAACCCGATTAAGATCATCTTCTCGTGCCATCGCTGGATCACCATAGACAATTCCGACATTGGATAGAACAAACAGGGTTGCAGTTTCCCAATCTGTGCCACTGTCCCCTCTCGTGTTGACGAGAATAACGCTTCCACTTCTTGTAAAAGAACTTTTCAGAGAAAACATCTGTCCACTGGGAAGTATCAAATCCCCACCTTGTGCCTCTGATCCACAACCCTCAATTTCTATTCCAGTAGAGCGCATCAATGCCAAGGTGAAAACCTCAATGACACCGCCAACGGTAAACCTATTTTCATAGATCGCTGTGTTATACCTTTCGACAAGATGTTTGACACCTGTTTCATATTCTACTTTCGCCTCGCTACTCAGATTTTCCTTCAGGTGCTTGAAACAGTTTCTTTCTATCTTGAAGATCGCCGTTTCTCTGCTTGTTTCTGTCTCTCGGAACAAAAACATTTGCTCGTTTTGTGCCACTATTCTACCCCTTGTGTTTACGACTCAAACAGCACCAGTTGATCTTCAGATCTCACTTCCTGTTTTTCTACCTTCGGTAGGAGGTGATATTTCCGTCGTGGTTCTTCATACAGACGTTGACACGTTAATTCAATATATTTGGCTTCAATCTCGTATCCGACACATTTGCGTTTGAACCTCAAGGCACCCCGAGCGGTTTGCCCGCTGCCCAAAAATGGGTCAAGTATTTCGTCGCCTTCCTCAGAATAGAGTAGCACTAAGCGTCGGACAAGTTCATCAGGGAATGGACACGGGTGGTCGATCGTTTTCGGTGGCACAGGTGCGATATGCCAAATCGAGTTGGCTATATCACGTTTAAATACGTCGTCTATTGGAAGCGTAGGCTGCGAACCGTATCTAGGTTTATCGCCTTTACGGAATATGAGTATGTATTCGGTCATTATGTTCGGGTAGTAGTAACCGGGTTTCTGGTGCTGGATAAATGAGCCAGCACGTCTCACACCGCCGGTGACTTTATTCCATATTATATCTTGATGGAAGTGCCAGTCTGTACGGTTCAATTGACTTGTTAAATCAAATGGGGCCGGATAGTGCTTACCTTTGTGAAGGATTGTCCCAATAACGATAGCACAGAATCCACCGTCAATTGTAACCCGATAGACTTCAGAGAATACTTTTTTCAGTGTTGCGAGCCAATCCTCATAAGTTTTGCCGAGTCCATCATAGTTCCGCTCCCTATACCACGCTTCATTATCACCGGTGTGGGTATCATAGTCAATAGCGTTCCAGTAAGGCGGAGAAGTAATTGTCAGGGCGATAGAATTATCCTCACATTCCGACATATCAAGACAAGAGGCGTGATAAAAGCGATAATTTTCTTCCACGATTTGAGAGCGATTTTCTAGCATAAGGACTCCTCATCTTAGAAAGGTATGGAATTCGTCAAGGTTGAAGATTCTATTTCTGTGTCCCGACTTACTTTCTGTTGTATTGATTTCTGGAAAAAATAGGACTTATTGGTCATCAGATTTCCCAGCCCAGTCTATTTATCCTCTCGCGAAAATGGGAGGATGGCAGACACCGTGCGGTATACTTCGCAGTGCTACCCAAAACTGGATTTGAATAGTATATCAGATGGACAAAAAATAGGCAAGCGTCAAGAAAATACCCAACAAATTATACCCGATCGCGACAGAAGAAATCAAAGGAAATCACCGAACTGAACACAACGCTATTTACGTTATCACACTTCACCTGAAATCATTAAAGCGAGCATTGGAAATTCCAAACCAATGTGCTAAATTTCCCGCTAATTCCCAAATTGTTGATAGTGTTATATACGTAATTGTGGTAAAATATACACTTACTTGTACACCAAAAGATAGGCGAAGTGTTTTGCTTGGGTATCTCCTCTGGAAAACTTCGCTAACGGTGGAATACCTTTTCTCATTCGCCGCTCGCTGAGGCAACTATCTATTTTCATAATTCACCATAAACGGAGAACCCTATGGCGGATACCAACCTCAAGACCACGTTTAACACCGCCCCAACGCTCTATGAAGATGTCCGACCCGGCTACCCTGAAGAACTAATCCAAGATGTCATAGATCTTTCTGATCTTGAAGACCACAGTAGAATTCTTGAAATCGGATGCGGCACCGGAAAAGCAACCCGACCCTTTGCAGAACGCGGATACGAATTGGTCTGTCTGGACATCGGTGCCGACCTGATTGCCGTTGCGAAAGAAAAATTGAAGGCGTTTCCAAATGTTTCGTTTGTGGAACAAGCATTTGAGGAATGGGAATCAGACGGAAAATTTGACCTGATTATCTCTGCCACTGCTTTCCATTGGGTAGATCCAAAAGTGAGATACTTGAAGGCATCCGAAGTGCTTAAATCAAAAGGTTTCCTTGCCGTTTTCTCCAATCAGCATGTCAGAAAGGATGAGGGATTCTTTGCGGAAAGCCAGAGTCTCTACGGTAAATATTACACGCCACTGACCACGAATCGTCCTACACACGCCACAAACTTTCCAGGCGTGGAAGCCTTTCAAAATCCAATTAAACGCGTCTACCCATGGACGCAAACGTATTCATCTGAGCAGTACATCAAACTCTTGGGTACATATTCAGGACACATCGCGTTGCCAGATAAAAATAAAAGTCTCCTGTTTGAGGGGATTGCCAATCTCATTGAGACAAAGTACGACGGTCAGATAACCAAACACTATGCAGCCGTTCTTGACCTTCGGCAAGCAAAGTGAAAGGGGACAGCAATGAAAATCACAAAAGTTGAAGTCTTTCAGATTGAGACACCGCGTTATTACGGTCATATATCTGGGCATGTCATCGCCAAAGTCCATGTAGACGATGGTCCCGTCGGATTGGGAGAAGCCTCAGACAGCAAGGCTGACGATTTAGGCGCAATCGCCAAACGCTATAACGATTTATTGGTTGGACGTGATGCCACCTGTATCACAGAGATCAATGAGTTCCTACGGGCACAGAATTTCGGCAGCACGGTTAGCAATCCACACCTCACTTCCGCCATTGACCTCGCGCTTTATGACCTAAACGGCAAGGTCCAAGGCGTACCGGCTTACCAAATGCTCGGTGGCAAGATGCGAGACAGCGTCTATTGCTGCTACCCAATCTTCGGATGGCAGGTGAAAGAGGATTTTGAGAAGACCGCTGGCTATCTACAACGACTGATAGACCTCGGACACCATCTCTTCCGTTATTATATATCCGGTGACAGTGCCTTAGATGACAGGTTCCTAACTGAGATGAAATCCAGATTTGGCGAGCAGATCAGACTCAAACAGCTGGATTGCTCAGGTCGATTCAATGATTGGGAGACTGCCATGCGTTACGCCGATGTTCTGCGCCATCATGCACCCTACCATTTTGAACAACCCTCACGAGACCTACAGGTGTGTGCGGAGTTCACCAAACGTATGGATTTGCCTGTGAGCCTACATATCGGTAGTTTAGAATATGGATATGCGGCAGCCGAACGCGGTGCTTGCACGGTTTTCAATGTAGCGTGTGTCGCAGGAGGTCCGACCCATATCCGTCGTCTATTTGCGTTGGCAGAAGCAGCTGGACTCGAATGTCTGATTGGCACCGATCAGGAATCAACGCTTGGGACAGCCGCGCAAATCCATGTCGGTGTTTCAATGCCGAACCTCACCCTACCATGTGATCCGATGGGACCCGTCCTCTATACAGAATCCCCAGCGAAGGAACGCATCCGAGCAGAAGCCAGCCACCTCTATCCACCCGAAGGACCAGGACTCGGTGTTGAATTGGACGCGGATAAGTTGAACGCCTTAACAGTTGCCTCGGCATGAGATTTCAATTTTGAACTTAATCAGGACCATTCAGTTTTCTATTCTTTGATCTGGTTTTTTACCGCAGGTCCGGTGGGTGCGGTTTCCTAACCGCACCGGACTTCGTCAGTAAATTACCGAATTAATTTTTAATCCTCATGTAACCTCGCCCTTCCACAATGTCTAATTAATTGTAAATTTACTACAATTGCTGAATATATTTTAACTTGACAAATGTTGACATATATACTATAATGTATCTATAACGAATGAACCGTTAGGACACAGCAGACCACCCCTGCAAAACCTAACCCAAATCTTCTAAGACTGCTAAGTGAAACTAAACCTCTATACGTCTATTCCATATCTCACAACCGAGAACCTGATACCGGAGTAGACAACAATCAACGTTTGATACCCTGAAAATCTAAGGAGATAAAAATGACGGCTCTAAAAACTTCAAAAGACAACAAAAAATGGTTCGCACAACGCTGCGGCGAGATGCTTCTCAAAGTCCTTCCAGGGAATATCTCCATTGTCCTTGACAACGCATTGGAATACCACGAGATGAAAAACACCCCTGAAAACCGACGCATTTTGAAAGAAGCTTATAAAACCGCGAATCCGAATCGCACACAATACGCCGCGAAAACCTACGATCCGTTTTATCAAATCGGCGCAGAAAAAAACGATTTAGGAGAAGAAAGGAGAAGAATTCTCGGGTACCTTGAAATTGACAGACAAGTCAGTCTCCATGCGGTCCGAGAAGCAATTACAAAGGCTTTTGTAGACGGCGAAATTTCTTCTCTCAACCCGAAACACCTTGATATATTTGATAAACCGCATCAACTCTTGGATTGCATTTGCAGAGGAAAACTCAAGCCCCCCTCAGATGAGACAGACTCGGTTATCAATCGTTTAAAGAAGCCGTCCCACAATTAGAGACTGTAGCGTCTACCATCAAAACGCGTTAGAGGCTGGACCTCTGGAGCCAACTGAACCCGCAATTCTCTTTTTCTGGCACATGCCACGTTTACGAATCGCTATCAAAAACTTTACACACCGATTTCAACTTTGAATTTGACAACGGTCCCACGTTATGATAGGCTGCAATGTTAAAAGGGGAGTCAATCCCTAATGTTTAAAAAAGGAGAAAGATTATGTTTGTTATCATCGCACCGATTCAGATTAAGGAAGGACACAGAGATGCCTTCATCGAAGCCATGATAGACGACGCGAAAGGCTCTGTCGCGGATGAACCCGGCTGTCTGAGATTTGATATAATTCAAGACGGGGCCGATCCGAATCGAATCTGGCTCTACGAGGTCTATGTAGACGAGGCAGCATTCCAAGAGCATCTGAAAGCACCACACTTCATCAAGTGGCGCGATACCGTCAAAGACTGGTTCGCTGAGAGCGATTTTAAAGGCGCAGGCGGCGGAAGTTCCAACATTTACCCCCCAGATGACGCTTGGGAGTAGCCGATTTTGAGAGTTGACGCACTGTCCATAGTTTCACCCTCTGTCCAGAACATTCTTGCGGGTAAGAAGGTCGTCGAAATCCGGCGTTGGCTGCCACCGGAGATTCCCTTTCTCAATCTCGTGCTTGTTGAGAATGAGATTTACCTAACCGAAGAAGGGCAGGAGGACCCAAACGGACTGGCACGCGCAATCGTTGACATTACGGGTGTTCACGAGTGGACACCTGAAGGGGCGAAATCGCAAGGAGTAGAGTGGAGCCCTGACTATATCTGTTGGGAACTCTCAAATGTGCGGTGCATAGAGCCACCTATTCCTTGTGTCGCGCGGCGGAGAATCTATAAAATCGACATTAACGCTCAATTATCTATTCGTCATTGACATCAACTCGGTTTGTCAATTGGAATACGGGAGGAGAGATGTTAACATGATGCGATTCACAGACACACTTGTTAAGGCGTACGAGAAGTACGCCCATGAAAGAGCATCTTATTCTCCTGACGAATTCAAAATCCAAGAGCGGTCGGAATTTCTAAAATTCTTGAAGGCTGAAGGACGAGACACACTCCTTGAAATTGGGTGTGGTCCCGGTCAGGATGCCCAGTTTTTTCAGAGTCAAGGATTCCAAGTTTTGGCGGTGGACAATACACCAACGATGGTGCAACTCACTGCTGAGAAGGGAATTCCTGCGCAAGTCTTGGATTGCTACAATCTCGGCCAAATTAACAAGCACTTTGATGCAGTATATACCATGAATTGTCTCCTGCACATACCGAAACGGGATTTTGATCAGGTTTTGGGTTTAATCTCTGGGCGGCTCAATGAAAACGGCTTGATGTATCTCGGCATTTGGGGAGATGAAAACTTTGAGGGTATCTGGGAACGCGATAAGTATGAACCGAAACGGTTCTTCTCTTTTTGGAAGACTGAGGCACTTCTTGAAGTTTTACAACGATTCTTTAGGTTGGAATACTACCGAAGATTAGAGCCTCATGAGGGTAGGATATTCAATTCTTTTATTATTCGTAAATGTGGAGGTTCAAAATGAGTCGAATAGTTTCCTATATTCTAAGCGCAGCATTCATTCTCATATTTCCCTTTTTGGGCGAAGCGATTCAGGACGACGCAATGGTCCTTTACTACTCGTTTGATGAAGGAAAGGGAAAAGAGGTCGAAGACCTGAGCGGCAAGGGGAATCACGGCACGCTTGAAGCCAATGCCAAATGGGAGAAGAACGGAAAAATCAATTCGGGCGTGTTTTTTGATGAACAGATTCAGAAGGGTGTCGTCGCCGCTCCAGCGTCCGATAGTCTGGCGATTACCAAGAATTTGACGATGGAGGTATGGGTTCATCCAAAGAGTGTCGGCGATTATCGTAATGTCCGCGGGCAGGCGGGACCTCACACATATTATCTGAGTATCCATCAAGGTAGACCCTCCGTCTGGATGGGATGCCCCGGCGCAGGCGGGCGAACATGGAACAGCGCAAAGAACGAGATTCCGACCGATAAGTGGTCGCACGTCGCTGCAGTTTACGAGTTTGATAAAGAACTTCGACTCTATATCAACGGCAAACTTGATAACACCTATAAAGTCCAAGGCGAAATTCCTGTTTCTCAAAGCGATCACTGGTTCGGCAATCGTCTTGATGGTCCGTGGCCCTACGGCGGAATGCTTGATGAATTTGTTATCTATAACCGTGTCCTGACTGAAGATGAGATTCAGCAAGATATGGAGCAGGTCTTGAGCGTATCACCATTGGATAAAGCAGCGACGACTTGGGGGCTGCTCAAAAAAGTTGGAAGATAAACGTCTGATCAAACGTTAGTAGATTGAACAATACAGAAATCAATGCAAATGTGGTCATTTAAAAACCATGTCGGATCTCAGATTAGCACAGCCAGATGATGCCCACGCAATCCATCAAATATTACAGGAGACATGGGGTGAATCCCTTCTCTTTGATGTGTTCGCGGATCACATTTCGTCATCTGAGCATCAGGTCTTTGTCGCAGTTGAGGCTGGCGAAGTGTCAGGTTTTCTTTCCGCATTTTTGGTGTCCAGTGCGACCCCTCAATGGGAAATAGATCTGATTGTTGTTCATCCTAAGAGTCAACGGAAGGGTATAGGAACTTCTCTTATTGAAGAAGCGTTGATGTCCGGTTCCAATCTCGGAGTAGGTTGGGCTAAGGCATCAATCCGTGTTGATAACTATGCAAGCCAACGTGCATTTTCCAAAGTAGGTTTTACAACGGACGCTCAAGTGCGTAGTCTCTTCATTTGGGACCCTCTGGTTTGTGAGTCTGCCACCGACGTGCCAGAGACTGTTCGTCTTATACCTGTCAATACATTACTCTACCGTGGGTTGTGGATTGATGGACTCTTTGAGTCTCAATTATCCCTGAAGGAACAACACGATGTGATTCGTGCGGCTCGGAATTCTATTTTTCATGAGAATCGATTAAACACAGGTATGTTTATTCCAGACATTTCTAAACACACGCTCGCGCCCGACTTATTAACCGCTGCCACCGATTTTGGTCAATATCACCGCTGGGAGTACTCATTTAAGTAGCAGTCAATTTATCGTGAATGAAGAGTGAAAGGACGGAAGGAAGGGAAGGATAGAAGACCACCCTCCATGCTTCCAGTTTTCCGATCCCACAAGAAGTGAAGACATTTTGCATAAGTCCTAACCCAAGTTGTTACTAACAGGTTTCGCACATTTCAGAAAGGGTTTTCGTCTCTTTCCCCACCCCGTAGGGGTGTCATTGCTTCGCAGTGAGAATAGAAAATGTCGTATTTACGCGATAGCACTCCGTAGGAGTGCTATCGCTTCGCAGTGAGAATAATAGGTGGTAACTTGCGTTAAGTCCTAATAAAAAACTGTTTAGGGAGGTGTGTGAATGAACGAAGACATCTGTTTCAGTCCAGAAGATCAACAGTTTGTTGATCGAGCCGTAGATTTTTGCCAACAAATGGGTGAGCGTGCTGTTCTCATGTTGATTGGGAGTCGTGCCGCTGGTTTCACCGATGGATGGTCGGATCTTGACCTGTGTATCATTGGCGATAAGCGTCACCTTTCCGATGAAGATCGGGAAACTTATGAGCAAAGTTGGCAACTCTTCGTTGATCGCGGTGATTTTGAGGCACATTGGTCGTTTTACGATGAAACTGACCTACGGGAGTGGTTGGAGACGTGTCCAGATGAGATGATGTGGGTTATTGCGACTTCACAAACACTCTATGGTCGTTCAAGTACTGCTGAGGAACTGAAGGATCGCTATTGCGTGTATCCGCCTGCGGTCGCAGAGCGCAAGTTGAAGTGGATGTTCGGCAAGTATTATTTCTCACAGCGCGGTCCCTTGGCTATGGCAGCTCGAAATAAGGTGGAAACAGCGTTTGTTGCGGTTGGAAACGTCATCGAGTACCTCTGCAAAATGTGCTGCGTCGCTGAGAGACAACCGTTTCCCTATGAAAAATGGGTGGTTGAAGCAGCTAAACAGACACGATTGGGCGCAATGGTGTATCCATCGATTCAACGCGCTGTGAATGGCATCGGAGACTTTCTCGACCCGCCAGCCGACCGGAACTGGCGTGAGTGGACACCGGTGAAAGAATTACGCGGGACATTACCGATTGTTCAAAGTGGACTAAAGGAACTCGGTTGGGTCGGCGATTGGATTGACGACCCGAATGCAGTTTACTTCGATGAGACAGCAAGACGACCCGCACCCTGAACGTCAACCAAAAATATGAATACACCTATCGGAAAATAATTAGCACAAAAAGCCCCAGGCACGGTAGATGCGGTTTGAAACCAGGGCTCCCACCCGTTACTGGGAAGGGACACCGGACTTCGCCAAGAAATTACCGAATTAATTTTTTAATCTTCATCAAACCGCACCTACCGAGTAAGTTGCGTAAGCCCTAAACACAAAAAGGATTACTATGACACAATCGTCGCTCCAAGTCGGAAATATTGTTCAACCTATTACGCATGTTGATGTGCCTCAAAAAACAGACTACAAAGGTAAATTCATTACACTATCACCAGTCAACCCACAAACCGATGTTGCGGAACTCTACGAATGCTCTCACGGATCGGATGTAAAGGAGCAAATCTGGACCTACATGAGTTACGGTCCCTTTGATAGCACACACGACATGCATAAGTGGCTTGAGGAAGGTGCTGGGTCTGAGGATCCACTCTTCTTTACCGTCCATCATCTTGAATCGAAGCAACGGGTTGGTATGGTGAGTTTCCTTAACATCGTTTCAGATATGCGACGATTGGAACTCGGACATTTATGGTATTCACCGGATGCTCAGCGATCGAACGTGAACACAGAAGCCATATACCTAATGCTCTGTGAGGCTTTTGATAGATTGAAATACCGTCGTGTCGAATGGAAATGTGATTCTCTAAATGAACGTTCTCGAGCAGCAGCACTGCGGCTCGGTTTTAAGTTTGAAGGTATCTTCAGACAGCACATGATCATCAAAGGCCGAAATAGGGATACTGCGTGGTATTCAATGTTAGACAGCGAATGGGCTGCTGTTAAGAAGAACATGGAGATGTGGTTATACCAAAACCCCGACCAGCAGCTGTCTTTAACAGCACTCAATAGTAGAAAGTTTTAAGGAACGATCTCCATAGATACAGATCTCCGGTGTGTTTATTGAGCCGTTGGGATGTTCGTTCGTTTTCTAAATATGAGAGAAGTTGTCTTTTATCGTACAGTATCAGGACATTGTCCAGTTGAGCAATTTTTGGATTCCCTTACTGCGAGGCAAAGTACCAAAGTCACTTGGACATTAGGGTTAATTGAGGAATTAGAATTTATCCCACAACAGTACTTCAAAAAACTGACCGGGACAGATGATATCTGGGAGGTACGTGTCAATGTTGGTAGAGATACGTTCAGGCTTTTGTCTTTTTTTGATGGTCCAAGATTAGTAGTCCTTAGTCATGCCTTTGCCAAGCAGACACGGAGAATCCCAAGGTCAGACATTCGTCTAGCGGAACAGAGAAAACGAGATTATTTTAGGAGGAAAAACGATGAGTGACTTAAAACAATACGTTGAAAAACGTAAAGCCAGAGACCCTGAATTTGCCGAGAATTACGAAACTGGTTATTTGGAATTCAAGATCGGAGTTCTCCTTCGGCAAGCCAGAGAGGAGGCGGGTTTAACTCAAGAAGAGGTCGCAGAAAAATTGAATACCAAGAAGTCTGCTATCTCAAGGATGGAGAACCATGCGGAAGATGTTAGATTGTCAACTTTAGGAAAGTACGCAAAAGTGCTTGGGAAGAAATTACATTTATCGGTTGGATAAATGGGGGGTATATTCATGAGCAAATTGAAATTCGCTTGCCACCTGATCCAATTTGGTGGTGAACAGCAAGAAAATCCAGAAAAAGTGTTACGAGAAGTCGCCGATGCCGGTTGGGAAGGCGTTGAAAGTGTTCCTTTTGAAGGCGCGGATGGACTGGTTGAGATGGCGACGCTTGCACGGAGCCTCGGACTCCATATCGTCAATGCCGGTGGTCCTGGGCTCGACAGGGTTAGGTTCAACATCACCCTCGGCAATAATGCTGCCGAAGTGCCCTCATTGAGGCGTTCAGAATGGGGAGGACCCGACCCAAGCGATGAAGATTTCGAGAACGCCGCCCGAACCTTAGACAACATTCTCGCGTATTGTGATGCTCACAACATCAAAGGTTTCCACCACGCCCATCTCGGTACGTTACTTGAAACCGTCGATGACGCGGAACGCTTGTTGGCAGCAGCACCCAGTCTCTGGTTGCTATTTGATACAGGGCACATACTCGCTGCGGGCAGCGATCCGATGCAAGTCTTTGAGAGCGAGAATTTACGGAATCGGATTGGGCATGTCCATCTCAAAGACTGCCACGCCGACGATCCTGAAACATGGGATTACAGAACGCAGCGGTTTGGTGAGCAGGCACGTTTCGCGGAACTTGGCGCGGGAAACTTAGGACTTGATGTCAAAGCCGCACTGGAAGGACTCGAAGCCGTCGGTTATGACGGATGGGTCTCTGTCGAACTCGACCGTCCGTATCCGCCGCGTCCAGCAGCCGAAGCCGCAGTCGTAAATCGGGAATATCTGCGGGGTCTCGGATATTAAACGGAGGCACATTCCTATGCTGAAGCGAATCAAAATTCAAGGGTACAAATCACTCGTGGATCTTGAGGTAAACTTTGAGCACCTTGCTGTACTCGTCGGTCCCAACGCTTCAGGAAAGAGCAATTTTCTTGATGCCTTACACCTCCTATCGCGCGTAGCCACCAGTCGAACCCTGAAAGAAGCGTTTGATTCGCCTTATCGAGGACACGCACTGGAGTCGTTTACTTTTGGGGAAGAGGGCATCAAGAGCCTCTTGGAACAGGAAACAGTATCGTTTAGTATAGAGGTAGATGTTCGGCTTTCTCCCAAGATTGTTGAGAATGTCAATCAACAAATTCAGAAAATGAGACCGGTGCCACTGGACGAAGATGAATCTGTTTCAAGGCGGTCACCACCTACCGTGCGTTCGCAAAACCTTCGGTATCGGATTGAGATTGAGATGCTCCCCAAGTTGGGGACATTGCGGGTCGCGAACGAGTATCTCGCTGCGCTTAATACCACAGGTCACTTAAGTCAAAAACGCAAGCCGTTCTTAGAACAGATCAATGATCAGCTGCACTTGCGGATGGAGGGGCAAGCGCGCCCAACCCACTATGAGCGAGGTCTCAATTATAGCATCCTTTCAATGGCGCATTATCCACCGCACCATCCTCATTTGGTTGCGATGCGGCAGGAATTGGCGAGTTGGTTTACCTTCTATTTTGAACCGCGTGAACGCATGCGACTTCCAAGTCCTGTTAAGGAAGTTCACCATATTGGATTGATGGGAGAGGACCTCGCAGCCTTTCTTAATACTTTACAAGCTCACAATCCGCGACAGTTTGAATCCATAGAGAAATCTCTCCATGCTATGATTCCTTCCATAACAGGCATTGAGGTTGGTGTCAATGCGTTAGGCGAAGTGGAATTGAATCTGTGTGAAGGCGAAAAACGTGTTTCTGCACGGGACTTATCGGAAGGCACACTCCGGATCTTAGGACTTTTGACACTCGTTAGTGCCGAAAAATCGCCAGCGTTGATAGGATTTGAGGAACCAGAGAATGGCGTTCATCCTCGTAGGATTCGGCGTGTTGCTCGTTTTTTGGAAAGTCGTATGCTTCTTGAGGATATTCAATTCATTGTCACGACACATTCGTCGCTTTTGACCGATCTCATCCCTCCTGAGTCTGTGTACATTTGTCGCAAAGTTGATGGCAAAACAGAAATTGAGCCCTTTACTATGATGTCTCTTGGACCGCTATGGAAGCGGGTGGATATTGAGGATGTGCTGGAAGATGACAGCGCGTTATCTCCTTCTGAACGTATCTTGCGGGGGGACTTTGATGCGTAGTATCAGTTTGTTCGTTGAAGATACAGTCCATGGGGATTTTCTCGTGGCATTGGTTCAGCGGGTTGCTAATGCGTACAACATTGAGATCAAGCTCAAAGTCTCCAGTGTCCGCGGTGGACATGAAACCGTTATTACGGAATTGAGACAGTATCAACAGGACTTACAACACAACGGTAAGGATCTACCGGATCTCATCATCATAGGCACAGATAGTAATGGCAGGGGATTTTTGCAGCGGGAAAAAGAGATCAATCAGGCAACCTCCGATTTGGCGGATCGCGTTATCAGCATGATTCCGCAACCGCATATTGAGCGATGGCTCCTTCTTGATGCAGAGGCTTTCAAAAAGGTGTTTGGCAACGACTGCTCGGTGCCTAAGCGGAAATGCGACCGTGATCGTTACAAGCGTCTTCTCCTACAAGCGATTCGTGACGCAGGCGTGATCCCGCTTTTGGGAGGTATTGAATATATCGCAGATCTCGTCAATGCAATGGATCTCCAACATTTGGAGCAAAGCGATAGATCCTTCCGAAGGTTTTTCCGAGCGTTACAACACCAGTTTGGGGAATGGCAGCAAACAGAGAATTGAAGCGATAATTCCTGTGACAGTGTGCTTCTCATCTTACGAAAGTACCATGCCATTTTCAACAAGGCCTGTCGGTATTCGGCTGGCAATTTCTGGCAGATTCCAATTAAAACGTGAGTTTGAGAAAAGGCAAATTTTGACAGCACGTTTATTTTTGGGAAGGTTAATTACCAGAGAAGCGTTGGGAATCGAAGCGCCATCCCGCAATTGTAAACAATTGTCTTATGATTTTTTTTTACAGGATGTAACGTTTGGCGAAAAAATTGTGTCTTTAATATTGCAACCTGAGCTTGATAAATATGCCTTTTAACTTCTAAAACTTTTTTCAAACTTACATAATCAAAAGAAGGACGCATTTGATGATGAAAAAGAGGCTGTTTTCTAACATTTTGCCGTATCTTTTTGTATCCACTGTATTTTTACCCTTAACCTTCGCTGCGGACGTGATACACTGGGATTTACCGGAAGGTGCGAAAACCCGGCTTGGCAAGGGGAGTATATCGGAGATAGCATATTCGCCGGACGGCAGGCACTTGGCGGTAGCGAGTTCTATAGGGATCTGGGTCTACGATACAGCAACGAATGAAGAAGTCGCGCTACTCACTGGACATACGGATAGCGTCTATAGCGTGTCGTTCAGCCCGGATGGCTCCACAATCGTTAGTGGGAGTAAGGATAATACTCTCCGTATGTGGGATATAAACACCAGTGAACACTTGAAAACGCTCACAGGACATACGGATTGGGTCAACAGCGTGTCGTTCAGTCCGGATGGCACCACAATCGCTAGCGCAAGTGAGGACGATACCGTTCGTGTGTGGGATGCAAGCACCGGTGAACCCCTGAAAACGCTCGCAGGACATATTGATGATGTCTTGAGTGTATCGTTCAGTCCAGATAGCAGAACCCTCGTTAGTGGAAGTTTGGACGGTACCGTCCGTATATGGGATACACACACAGGCGAACACTTGAAAATGCTTACAGGACATACGGCTTGGGTCTGGAGCGTGTCGTTCAGTCCGGACAGGACCACAGTCGCAAGCGCGAGTATGGACAATACCGTCCGTGTGTGGAATGCAGCCACAGGCGAACACTTGAAAACACTCATAGGACATGCGGGGTATGTCACCGGTGTGTCGTTCAGTCCGGATGGCACTACAATCGCAAGTGGAAGTAGGGACGCTACTGTCCGGTTGTGGGATGTCGAAACAGGCGAACACTTGAAAACACTCATAGGGCATACGGCTTGGGTCTGGGGCATGTCGTTCAGTCCAGATGGCACCACAATCGCAAGCGCGAGTGAGGACGATACCGTTCGTGTGTGGAATGCAGCCACAGGCGAACACTTGAAAACCCTCACAGGACATACGGGGCATGTCACCGGTGTGTCGTTCAGTCCGGATGGCACCACAATCGCAAGCGGAAGTGAGAACGCTGCTCTCCGGTTGTGGGATGCCGAGACAGGAAAACTCTTGAAGACTCTCAAAGGTCATAAGGAGAGTGTCAGGAGCGTGTCGTTTAGTCCAGATAGCAGAATCCTCGTTAGTGGGAGTGAGGACGATACCATCCGTTTGTGGGATGCAACCACAAGCAAATTTCTAAAGACTCTCAGCCACATGGCGGCTGTCTGTAGTGTATCGTTCAGTCCGGATGGCACTATAATTGTTAGTGGGAGTGAGGACGATACCGTCCGATTGTGGGATGTAGCCACAGGCAAACTCCTGAAAACTTTCATAGGACATAGGAGAGATATCTATAGCGTGTCGTTCAGTCCGGATGGCACCACAATCGTAATCGGAAGTGAGAACGCTGCTCTCCGGTTGTGGGATGTCGAAACAGGCAAACTCCTGAAGACTCTCAAAGGGCATATGAAGAGTGTCAGGAGCGTGTCGTTCAGTCCGGATGGCACCACAATCGCAAGCGGAAGTGAAGACGCTACTGTCCGGTTGTGGAACGCAAACACGGGCAAGCTCCTGAAGACTCTCATGGAGCATAGAGGGAGTGTTAGGAGCGTGTCATTCAGTCCGGATGGCACCACAATCGTTAGTGGAAGTGAGGACGATACCATCCGGGTATGGGATGTCGAAACAGGGGAAGTCCTGAAAACGCTTATAGGACATACGGGGCATGTCACTGGTGTGTCGTTCAGCCCGGATGGCACCACAATCGCAAGCGGAAGTGCCGATGGCACGGTGCTGCTATGGGATGTCCACACTCGTTAACACCGGAGATAATCCAACTCGGCACTTACCCCAATCCCGCCGCATGCCTCCCCGCAGCTGGATCACCAGCAGCATAGAATGTTCCACTCTGTTTGTCGATATGGATCATGGAAGGCGCAGCAATCGCACCTCCATGCGCCCTGAGTTGATGCCCGCGATTACCAAGTTCTTCCCTGACGTTTTCGCTCACACTGTCGTTAATGGTCAACGAACCCGCTTGCCCGAATGTCTCTATACGGTTCGGGTTCGGATCGAACGAATCTTCGTGATGTGCAGTCGCAAAGCGCGGGGCTGTAACAGCATCTTCCGGTAGCATACCGAACTCAACGAAATTGAGCAGCAAATTCATCGTCGCTTGATCTTGCAGATCACCACCCGCAACACTGATTGCCAAAATGGGCGCACCGTCCTTAAGAACCAGTGTGGGCGTAAGTGTAATTCTCGGACGCTTTCCGGGCTGGATACAGTTCGGATGTCCGGGTGTTGTATTGAGACTGCGCAAACGGTTGCCGTAACTGACACCTGTTGGACCGACCATACCTCCTGCATGATAAACATTGGCACTCGGTGTCGCAGCGACGACATTCCCCCATCGGTCAGCAACCGCGCAGGTTGTCGTCCCACCTACTCCGGGTCGAAAGACACCGCCCGGTTTTAATGGCTCCATGTTATCCACATCACCGGGGCGCACTTCGTGTGATGCTTTCTGCATATCAATGAGAGGTCGGCGGATCTCAGTATAGGCATCCGAAAGGAGCGCGGACAAGGGGACATCTACAAACTCCGGGTCGCCGTAATATGCATCGCGATCAGCCATCGCCAGTTTGAGTGCTTCCGTGACTACATGCACATAGTCTGCTGAGGCGTTACCCATCGCTTTGAGGTCGAAACCTTCCAGTAAACGCAATGCTTGGCAGAGATAAGGTCCTTGCGTCCAGGTACCGCACTTGTGCACCGTATACCCTCGATAGTCCACCGTTACCGGGTCTTCAACAAGCGTAACATGGGCAGCGAGGTCTGCCTTACGGAGAAATCCACCCTTGTCAATGTAGAAACCTTCCAAGGCATCGGCAATATCGGTATCAGCACCGTTCCGTCCATAGAAACGATCGCTTGCCGCTTGGACTTTTTCCTCGCGGCTTCCAGACGTTTGCTGTTCCGATGCGACCATCCGACGCAAGGTGACCGCCAAGTCAGAATGCCAGTCCGCCTCACCAGCATCAAGCAGTGCCAGTGTGGGGGCAACGATGTCTTCAAACGTCTTCGTGCCATACAACTTGAGTGTGGTTGTACACAAATCAACAACCGATGGCACAGGTGCCATTTTGATGTCACCGTTCGGGATACCGTTCTCCATATACCAGTCGATAGCGGTTTGCGAGCGCGGTGCGCGTCCTTGTCCGGAGAGTGATTTCACTTCCTGTTTTTCCGCGTTAAAGATAAGAAGTGGCACCTCACCACCGATAGAACAGGCACCGTGATCTGTGACGTTGAGCGCGAGGATCGTCCCCGCCGCTGCGTCTGCCGCATTTCCACCCGCCTCCAGAATTTCAATTCCTGCCGCAACAGCTTTTGCTCCACCGGCGGCAACGGCTCCAGTCTTACTAACAGCATTCCAACCAATTTCTTGCGTGTTTGACATCAGTTTCTCCTCTCCTTTATCACCAGAAGTTGTGCTGATTTTCCAATCCCCAGTTTTGCTTTAAAGCATAGCATAAAATCGCATATGTGTAAATATTTTATGGCTTGAATAATGAACGGAACTCGGTTAAAATATTATTCAAACAGTGAATCAAGTACGTAAATAGTGCTCACACAGTTAGCCCGTAAATATGCGCGATAAGCCTAAAAGGGATTTGAATGCCTGAGATTTGTCGGTTTTTCGGTATCATAATACGAATGTATGTAGAGCCTCGGGCACCTCATCATCGGCCTCATTTCCACGCTTATTATCAAGAGGATGTTGGTGTCTATGCCATTGACAAGATTGAATTGATCGCTGGTCAACTTTCCAGACGACAGCACCGGCTGGTTAAAGCTGGGGCAGAGCTGCATCAGAGAGAATTGTTGGCAGATTGGGAACGATTACAATCGGGTCGAATTCCATTAAGAATTGATCCGCTTCAATAAAGGAGGTAAACATGCTTCATCCAATATATCGTGTGGTTTCTTTTGAAATACAAGCACCTTACACACTTCGCGTCTGTTTTAATGATGATACAGAACAAGTTATAGACTTTCAACCTACATTAAAAGGCGAATTGTTCGGTCCACTCCGCGATGGGACTTTATTCAACCAAGTTCGGATTGATCCAGAAGTCCATACATTAGTATGGCCGAATGGAGCTGATTTTGATCCGGCGACCTTACATGATTGGCCTGATCATTTACCTGAACTGAAAAGAATGGCAAAGTGTTGGTCTCTTGAAAAGAGAAAAGATATCGAAACATCGCCAGGACTTACGCAAAAAACCACGGCGCAGGCATAATTTAAGCACTAACAAAGGAAAAATATGGCTGAATACAAAATTGCGGTAATTCGAGGAGATGGAATCGGGATTGAAGTGATAGAGGAGGGGATCAAGATCCTCAACGCTATCGCCGACAAGTATAACATCAAATGGGACTTTGTAGAATTCCCTTGGGGTTCAGACTACTATTTCGAGCATGGGCACATGATGCCAGCGGATGCTCTTGATACCCTTGCGGAGTTCAACCAGATTTATCTTGGCGCAGTCGGACACCCCGACATCCAAGACCACATTGCGCTCAATGGGCTCCTGCTGCCGATCCGACGGAGATTCGATCAGTACGTCTGTGAGCGACCAAGTATCCTCTATCCCGGTATTAACACACCGCTCAAGGACAAGGAGGCTTGGGAGATTGATCTCGTGGTGATAAGAGAGAACACAGAAGGCGAGTATGCCAACGTCGGTGGGTTTCAATACCAAGGATTCCCTGAAGAGATCGGCGTGCAGGTTGGCGTATTTACGCGCCACGGCTGCGAGCGGATTATCACTTATGCCTTCGAGCAAGCGCGTGCACGAGATAAGAAGCGCAAAGTCACTTCGATCACCAAATCAAACGCCCAAGGCTACGGCATGATTGTATGGGATACAGCCTTCGAGCGAGTGGCTGCAAAATATCCGGACATAGAGACGGAATCGTTGCTTGTGGACGCAGCATGTATGGATTTCGTGCGGAGACCAGAGGACTTTGATGTAGTCGTCGCCAGCAACCTGTTTGGGGATATCCTCACGGACATCGGTGCAATTATCACCGGAAGTATGGGGTTGGCTCCAAGCGGCAATATCGACCCGCAACGTCGATTCCCGTCGATGTTCGAGCCGGTTCACGGGAGTGCACCGGACATCATGGGAAAAGGTATCGCGAATCCATTGGCGGCAATTATTTCTGGTTCGATGATGTTGCGCTTCATCGGTGAGGTGGAAGCCGCGGAAACGATAGATGCAGCTGTACTAAAGGTCGTCGAGGCAGGCAAAACCCTCCCACCCGACCTCGGGGGTCAAGCCACGACCTCACGGGTCGGCGACGCTGTGGTAAACGCGCTCGGTTAATGTGCTTTGGCGTGGATTTCGCAGTTGGCGGGCTTGAGGCACACAGAGTAAAGTGAAAGCGGTCATCTGGTGAATTCTGCGCCCTACCAATGGTCTCATCGGACAGCTGAATTTGCCACAGTGGTTGGATCTATGAGACTCACAATCTGTACTTTGGAGGAATTTTCTACTGCTATCTTCATAAATTTGCATTTCTAAATTAAATATGTTATCATATATAATGTAATCTTAAAGTAAGGAAATAGGTTCGGTTCAGCGCAGTAAACGCAATTAACCTAATACACGGAGAATAAATATGAAACTCGGTTCAATTCATGACGCGGCAGCCAACGGGAACCTCGATGTCGTAAAGAAAATCGTTGAACAGGATCCTCGTCTGGTCAACCAAGACGACAAATACGAATGGCGTCCTATATTTCATGCCGGATTAAGACGCCATTATGATGTTGTTAAATATCTAATAGACTGTGGTGCTGATTTGGCAGCCCATGATGGCTATGTGATTCATTATGCTGGGGAAGTACCAGACAATAAGGATGTCGTATCATTACTCATTGCGTATGGCGGCTTGGATGCACATGCCAAACCATCGAGCGAAGCAGCGCGCCAGTTTATATACGCCGTTTTCTTAGCCAATGTGCAGCGAGTCAACGCAATGCTCCGTGACAACTCAACGTTAGTGCAGGAGCGTTACGCCCGTGGTGATACAGCCTTGCACCATGCTGCTCGAAACGGTGACCAAGAAATTGTAGAACAGTTGGTCAGCAGTGGGGCGGATGTCAATGTAACATCAGATCACGCGCATTTTCCCCTGTACTGCGCAGCCGGTCATGGACATGTAGAAACGACGCGATATCTTGTAGAACATGGCGCGGATTTGCAAGCCAAACTTGAAGATGGCAAAACGGTCGTTGAATGGCTAAAACAATATGCTGATCATGATCGTCGCTTGAAATCCTGTCTCGATGTATTGGAAAGATGATACCTCAAATACTGCGCGACGATCGCGCCAACGGTATGTTTTCATGTTCGGCGGGCGAGAAATAATATGTGGAAAATCAACAACCTAACGGAGCAGTAATTTGAAAGCGGTCTTCTTTGATTTATTCGAGACACTCATAACTGAGAAAACGAGAAGTGATTTCCAAGCAAGGGCTCCGTTTCATGAACGACTGGGCACGACCGAAGATAAATCTTTGCTTTGGTGGGCGGAGAACGAGGATGCCGCGATGATCGGAAAATTTCCTGATTGTCTGGCAAGGTTCACAGATTTGTGCGTAGCAGTCGGGTCGCCGCTCGCGAAAAATGAAATTGTCGTAGCTGCCCAGGAACATGAGACATGGAAATCAAAAATCTTGAGTTGTGTCGAGCCTCAGATATTTGAAATGTTGCGCAAAGTCCGAGCGCGTGGATTGCAAGTTGGAATTATCAGTAATGCCTTACCAGAAGAGGTCCTCGCTTGGCGATTTTGTCCGCTCCAAGATTTCGTGGACCCCGTCGTGTTTTCCTGCAGTGTCGGCGTAATGAAGCCCGATAGGGAGATATTCGAGTTGGCTTGTTCACGTATGTGTGTTCAACCTTCGGAAGCATATTTTGTTGGGGATGGCGGTTACGATGAACTGCAGGGTGCGGCATCTGTGGGGATGAGAGTGATTCAGGCAGCGTGGTATCAAGATCGAGATGTGGAATGGTCTGGCACACCTCCTTTAGCACGGGCAGACTCGATAAGGGATCTTCCTGAGTTGTTGTGTTAAATCAAGGGATGGACAAGGAATGATATAGATACTATTTGACTCTGGAAAGGATCAGCAGAGATGCCAAATGATATAGACTTGGCAAACCTTGAACTCCGCGAACTTACACCAGACCGTGCCGGCGATTTCCTTGATTACTTCGATGGAGACGCATTCGCCGACAATCCCGAAGGAGCCTCATGCTACTGCTGCTATTTCCATTGGATCGGAGCCAATGGCGAAGGTTGGTCTACCAGAACTGCCGCAGCAAACCGCGCGTGGAAGGCTGAACTCATCCAACGCGGTGAAACGACAGGTATCCTCGCTTATCTCGACAATCGTCCTATTGGATGGTGCCACGCAGCCAAAAAGCGTTCCCTTGCGCACTTGGCGACCATGGATGTTCTGGCGAGTCCCGATGATGAGTCGGTTGGGTCCATTGTGTGCTTCGTTGTAACCAAACGCTTTCGAGGCACAGGGCTCTCAAGCCTTCTGCTCGAGGCGGCATGCGACCTGCTCGCCAAGCAGAACCTACAAATTGTGGAAGCGTATCCAGATCGTCAAGCCACTGATAACTACTCAAATTTCCACGGTCGTCTTGATATGTTCCTCAACGCCGGTTTCCAAATCCATCGCGAACTGGAAGGCGATATGACCGGAATCGTGATCGCGAGACGGAACCTGACGATTTAGAACTATGAAAACAGCGAGACCACGACAATACTGGGATGATTACACATCCCGATTCAAGAACCGAAGTTTGGCAGATTAGAAGCCAGAGTTACTTGGGGAAGACCACTGACATAGAACGTAAAGACTAAACATTCCACTAAATCGTTATTCGTTGGTTTCTCTCGGAAGACGAAAGTTCGGTCCGCTGTCGGTTGATTGAATCCTGAAGCCACTCCAACCCCATCGTTTGTATTTACCTTTCCCGCGGGTATATATCACCTGTGTCAGGTGTTCATCCGTAATCGTGATGTTGTAACGCCTCTCGATCGTCTCATTTCCGACAGGAATCCGTAATCGTTGGATCTGCTTTTCACCACCCGCAATCAGGTTTATCTCTAACGGTTCAGAGTCGTTCGCACTGAAATAGCAGGTCACTTCGTATGCTCCGTTAGGCAGTGCCACTCGGAAAACCCCATCTTCCGTGCCCCAAATGCTATCCTCGTCCGGCTGTGGAACTTCAGACGCATTTTCAAAATCTTCCCGCTCCGATTCCGTCAGCCAACCGTATCGTCCATCCGTATAGACCGTATCCGGATGAACAGCGATGTGTCCCGGTGCCGTCTGTCCATCGTCCGGTTGCAAATCAAAGGCAACGGTGGTGCCACCACCCCACATTTCGGCATCCGGTGCTGCGCGTTTGCGACGATAGAGTCGATTGTAGTCGTTGGAATCAATGAGTTCATACTCTTCCTCCAAACCAGCGACATCGTCATACTCTGTCCGCCAAATGATGGCGTAATCGGCAGGCAATTCTTTTTGTTTGTATTGCAGCGGAAAATGATCCGTATTCGCTTCATAGTTATCGAGGTAACCGATACCTTTATGCGTTGCCAGTAGACACTCGATGTGCCCAAACGGCTCAACGTATTTCGGTTGAAAGCCGAGCGAATCTGAAAAACCGCCCCATTCTCCGGGTTCACTCGTGAGAATCGTGTCTTTCTCGTCCATACCCTCCAGCGAGAGCGCATTGGTAATATCCCGATTGAGTAGCGTATATGTGTGGACATTGTAGCCGAGATGCCATACGGAAAGGGCGATAATGACTCCCGCTACCGCATAATTTGCGTAGCGGTGCAGGTTGATAGCGAAGAACGGAAGCAGCACGAGGAATATATACAGATGAAACCGATCGTTTATCCAACCGCCGCTGTAGCCTGACCACGGGGCTATGAAATACATCGCAGTGATGAGGACTGCCATAATCAGGAAACCATCCATCTGGTTCACAATACGCATCCAGAGCCGTTCGCCAGTCTCTTTCCATTCCTCTGATTTGTGGAATTGATAACACTGCCGGATTCTATTGACCACTGTGAGGACAAAGGCGATAGCAAAAAAGACTAACAGCACCCGTCCGATAAGTACGTGATCGTCCCGAAAAGAGACCAAGGATTTCATACCAAAGAAATAGTCGTTTAACCACGCAAAGCCCTTATGGTTACCATCCTCCCCGTGGGCGTTGGTGAGATAGAAATAATAGGAGAACAGGATAAAGTAAGCAGGTATAAGACTCCCTATGAAAGTCAGGGCAGGTTTAAGTTTCGTCAGCCCCTCCTTGAAACACAGTGCCAGCGGTTGTGATGCCTCCTTATGACCCCACATCCCACGCAGGGCATCATAACCTGATGAGAAGAGAGCGAAGAACGTCAACGACATAATCAGCAGCGCATAAGAGTGGTAGTGCGTGAGGTAAGTCGCCAACAACAGGACGTATATGACCACGATGTTGATCAATCCGAGTTTATCCTTGACTCTCCACCAATAGCCAAGCGTGAAGAAAAACAGCGACATACTGAGGACGAAATTGTAAAACCCCATGTGAAGCAGGTAGTTATAGGCGAAGAGAAACCCAAGCAGTCCGAAGACCATATTTCTCTTTTGGACACCGTTGAGGAAATACAAAAGGGAGAGCGGCAGGAGACCGATGCAGAGCGTCAGCACGATCTTTTCGCAAACCAGCGGCGGAAAGATGTATAATAATAATACCAAAAGCGCGTGGGAGGTCCAGTTTGGGAAAACAGTTGCGTTCAGTTCATAGACTTCGCGTAATCGGTAGTTTTCATGTTTGTGATACTCCTTCACCACATAAGCGTTATAGATATGACTTGCGCCGTCCTGTGTTGGGAAATACTTGAAACCCCAAACCGGCAGAAGATGTATCACCAGCAACGCAATAACCGTGATATATCCAACAGAGAATAAACGTGCTTTCATTCTTTTAATGTTCCTTGTGGTTCATTGGGGTGGGTATGGCAATAAAGTGCCGTTCCGTTTATCCAGCCCGCCGAAGTTGGGCTTACGTACCCTTGCTGTAGGAGCGAGTGTTTTGCTTGGGTGTTTCCCCACGCTCGCGATTCCGATAGGTAGCTTCCTCTTCTGCTATTCTAATAGATTTTCGCTTTTGTTTCAATACCCAAATTCTAAAAAAGTTGACATTCATTGACAAATAGGGGTATAATCTGGGTATGGAAGATATCTTAAACCAGCTCCTTGAAGAATTGCCGCACAACCGATACGATATTGTCAGCAAACATATCTTTGGAACGTTCACCGAAGATTTATTGCGAGCCCTGACCAAAATCCCAGGGCTGAAGTTCCTTGAGCAACTTGAGACTGAACTTCCCACCGTTGAGATACGCCGTATGGACGTTTTGGCGAAGACACTTGTTGAAGAGCAAGAAGTCTTAGTGCATATTGAGTTCCAAGTCAGCAGGGAGACGAGGGCAGAGATAATCCAACGCAAGGTTGGCTATTTCGGACGATGCTTTGAACGATATGGCTTGCCGATTTTGTCTTACATCATCTATTTGAGCCCAGATGCGGGTCAGAATGACCCGGGTGGGTATAGCCAAGCGTTTCCGGGACACAAGATTGAGATAGAGTATCAAGTGATCCGCCTCAGTGAACTTGAGGGTCAGTCCATTTTTGAGACAGGTCAGACTTCCTTGATGGCATTTGCTCCATTGATGAGGCCGCGGGCAGGAGTATCAGCGGTTGAATGGGTTGAGGAATGTCATCAAATCACGCGTGCACTGTCGTTGGAGCCAGAGCTTCAGAGGGATTTATTACTATGGCAATGGGTTTTGAGTGGTTTAATCGTTGACCCTGCCGACATTCAACATCTAATGGAGGGACCTATGTTAGAATCATCGACTTACCGATATATCCTACAACAAGGCATCGAACAAGGTATCGAACAAGGTATCGAGCAAGGTATCGAGCAAGGTATTGAGCAAGGTATCGAGCAAGGCAAAAAACAGTACGCAGTTGAAGCAATACTCACAGTGTTAGATGTCCGATTCCAAACGGATGTCGCAGAAAAGTTAAAGCCTTTTCTGAGTGCTGTTGACGATCTACAACGTCTGGATCAGTTACACCGTGTTGCCGCGCAAGCATCAAGCATTGATGAGTTTACACATGCCCTCTTGAACCTTGAAAACTAAATGTGCCCCGTAGCGGAGCTTTCCTGTCCGATGAGTCTTAAAATTACAGGTACCCCCGTGTATCGTTCCGCTATGACACACAGCGGGTGCCTGCTCCTTTTACTAAAAAATATGAAGGTGAACATGTCCCAGAGCTGACAGAAATATAGCCTATGTATTGAATTGATGGAAAATCCAAGCATCTGCATCATTGGCGGTGACGCACAGGCTGGAACTTATGTCTTGCGAATCCGACTTAAAGAAGATACCACATTACAATTCGGACGGTTCAAGAAAGGGAAATGGATTTTACTACCTGCTGGTGATTATACCTATGTCGGTTCCGCACTGTCAGAGAAGGGAGCGACTTCACTGGCGCGGCGGCTCATTCGGCACGCAACGCGGAGCAGCGATAAAGAACCACATATCATCCGGAAAAAGATGATACACCAATTCGCCGAATGCGGTTTGGGGAGTGGAAATCTATTGCCGAGACAGGAAAAAACCTTACATTGGAATGTCGATTTTCTCTTAGATCTGCAATCGGCGGAAATTGTAAATATCTTTGCTATCCGTTCACCTGAACGTTTGGAAAGCAGAATTGCCAAATGGTTTGAACGTGATCCACGGACAGATATTATCGAACAAGGCTTAGGCGCAAATGATGCGCCGAGTAACACACACCTATTACGCGTTCGCGCGGATAGCACATGGTGGGCATCGCTCATCAACAACACAATAATTAATAATTGCTGTAAAGCGAGAAATGAGAGTTAACACATCCGTTGGGTAATTCTGTGAGAAAGATTTCACCGCCCAAGGACCCCTCTTCTCCGCGAAATCTGTGAAATTCGCGTCAATCCGCGATTCAGACAATAAGTTTCTACACTACCCTATTAAACTCTTAAACTTCATATACGATTTCGAGGTAGATATGCACGACCCACGACTTGATAAACTCGCAAACGTTCTCACAATCCATTCCACTAAAGTCCAACCCGGCGAATTTGTGCTCATAGAGGGCATTGACATCCCACAGGAGATGGTCATTGCCCTCATTCGAGCGGTTCGGGACGCTGGTGGGATTCCCCTCGTTGAACTCAAGCAGAACCGTATCCAACGTGAAATCATCCGTGGCGGAGATGACGCTGGCATAAAATTGATTGGTGAATACGAAATATATCGTATGGAGAAGGTGCAAGCATACATCGGTATTCGTGGGAGTCATAATATCACAGAGATGTCTGATGTTCCGGCGGAGGCAATGCAGCGCTATCAAAAGTATTGGATTCGGCCCCTCAATGATATCCGCGTGCCACACACAAAATGGGTTGTCCTACGCTGGCCCTATCCGGCGATGGCACAGCAGGCACAGATGAGCACGGAGGCATTTGAGGATTACTATTTCGATGTTTGCACGCTTGACTATAGTCGAATGGAGCGTGCGATGGTTCCCCTCAAGTCTCTGATGGAGGAAACGGATGAAGTCCACATCGTCGGTGAGGATACCGATTTGCGATTCAGTATCAAGGATATCCCCATTATTCCTTGCGCTGGCGAGAAGAATATCCCGGATGGTGAATGTTTCACCTCCCCTGTACGGGATTCCGTCAACGGCACTATCCGTTTCAATACACCCACAATCTATCAAGGGACAACCTTTACAGACATCCGACTCCGCTTTGAAAATGGTAAAATCGTTGAGGCAACGGCGAATAACACTGAGAGGCTAAACGCTATCCTCGATACAGACGAGGGGGCACGCTATATCGGCGAATTTGCTATTGCGTTCAATCCTTACATCACAAGTCCGATGCTCGATATTCTGTTTGATGAAAAGATCGCTGGATCGTTTCATTTCACGCCCGGTCAGGCTTATGAGGAAGCAGATAACGGAGTCAGATCCGCTGTCCATTGGGATATGGTGATGATCCAAACACCCGAACATGGCGGTGGAGAAATGTTTTTTGACAGTCACCTTATTCGGAAAGATGGTCGCTTCGTCCATCCCGCGTTAGAGGCGTTAAATCCGGAGAATTTGATATGAGTAGAAAACAACACCCAGTATACGGCGATCCACAACGATTTGAAGTCGTCGCAGATTTTATTGCGTCGCGATACGGTAATACGATCCAGGCTGTTGCTGATGTTGCGGGTGGGAAGGGGATATTGACGCGGCTCCTCACCAAGAAGAAAAACTTCGCATGCGAACTCATTGATCCGCGCCGTACAGTACTCAAGGGCATTGAACATCGTCCCGAACAGTTTGAACCTGAGATGGCGGATTACTATGACCTATTGGTTGGACTCCATCCGGATGGTGCGTTGCGTCAATTGGGTGAAGCAGCTCTCGTGCGTCCTGCCGTGATAATTCCGTGCTGTAACTTCTGGGATGAACAGCGTCGCGGACAGTATGAATTGTTGACAGCAATTGAGGACTTCTATCGGCGATATTCCGTCCAATTTGAGCGAATTGAACTCGACTTCAAAGGACCAAAGAATATCGCTATCGTATCCCAACCCGCTTGAACCCTGCCCAGTAGGTGCGGTTTCCCAACCGCACCATAGGTGTCAATTTAGTAGGAATAAGGTTGTATTTCGTGTGAGAAAAATGGTGTAAAGAGGAAACACCTCTTGTATAATGTAGAAAAGTAAAGTGTAGTTATTTCTACAAAACGAGAGGTATTTCCAATGTCTATTTTACAACAAATGCCAGATAAAATGCAAACGATCCTTAGAACTGTCCCTGATGAAGCTGCTGTCGATACCGGACTCGTGAAAAGAAAACGCAAACTCACGGGGAGTGCGCTGACGCAAATCCTGGTCTTGGGTTGGTTAGAAAATCCAGAGGCAAGTTATCAGCAACTCACTGAGACCGCTGCGACGCTCGGTATAGAAGTCAAACGCCAAGCACTTGAACAACGCCTGACCCTCGAAACGACTGAAATGTTGAAGACGACACTTGACGCTGCCATTACAGAAGTGCTTGAAGTTGGCAGTCAACGCCAAGCCTTGCGTTTACTTCGGCAGTTTACGGGTGTCTATGTGCAAGATTCCACATGGTTATCACTGCCTGATGAACTTCATGAGATTTGGAAAGGGCAACCAAAAAAGAATCATCCCAACAAAGCTGGATTGAAACTTCACCTACGTTTTGATGTGCTTACGGGCGGCTTTGAGGACTTCCAACTCACTGATGGCATGACGGCTGATTTGACGGCGACAAAAGCAGCCGATCCACTGCCAGAAGGGAGTTTGCAGCTCGCAGACTTGGCATATTTTTCGCTTGATGAGTTTGAGAAACTTACTGAAAATGGCGTCTACTGGATCTCGCGTTTGAAAGCAAACTCTTACCTCGCTGATGAAAACGGGCAACGCATTGATTTAGAAAAGATGCTCAAGACGACTGAAGAAGACACCTACATCCGCAAGTCTATTCGGATCGGAAAAAGAAAACAACTTCGGGCTTATCTCATCGCTGAAAGACTTTCTCAGGCACAGACAGATAAACGCCGACGCTACATTCGACAGCGTGCTAAACGCAAAGCCAAAACACCTTCAAAAGCACTCTTACGTCTCGCAGGATACAACCTCTATATCACCAATATGGAAGAACATAAACTCACGCCCAAGCAAATATGTGTCATTGTCAGCATCCGCTGGCAGATTGAGTTGATGTTTAAGAGTTTCAAAAGTCTCTCAAAACTTCATGTTTCTCGAAGTCAGAAACCCTATCGGATGCTATCTGAAATCTATGCCAAACTTATTGCCATTCTGATTCAACACGCCGTCATGTTAGGAGCCGGATATCGACATATACAACACAGTTTCATCAAGACGGCAAAGCATATCGCAGGTTATGCGAGGCTGCTCACATTGAGTTTTCATCACTCAAAAACGGCACTTCGTAAAACGTTGAAAGACATAAAACGTTCATTTGACAACGGTGGTTCTTTTCAGAAGCACTGGAAAAAATACAACCTTACGCAGAATCCAAGAAGCGACTGAAAACCCACTAAATTGACACCTATGGTGCGGTTTCCCAACCGCACCATAGGTGTCAATTTTAGAAAAAATAATCGTTGTAGTCCCAGGTCCGGTAGGCGCTGTTTTGCGGCGTACTCGCCCAAATGCGACCTGCATTCTAACTGCGCCGGATTCTACGCGAAAACCTTGAAGGTTTCAAACCCCTCTTGAATCCCGTAGGGATGATATGTTTATAGCAGCATGTGGTCAGAAAAACTCAAGCCCCGTAGGGGGTTTTTGATAGGGTGTTTCTGCAGCATTTGTAGAGAGACCCTTACAAAATATCTCTAAAAAATCGCTAAATTGACACCTATGGTGCGTTTACACAGCGTACCTACCGGGCTATTTCAATCAGAAATGAGATGAAAAAACACAGCGTACGCTTCGGAAAATTGCGGTTAAAAGCAAAAATATAATTTTAAGGATACTGCATTCTCCTGACCCCACGCAATTTTATTTTTCAACCACCCTCATAAAAGAAGTACTCAATGAAACCGAGCACCCCATTTATGTCGTATTATGAAAGAGGATTTTACTCTTTTTTAAATTTACATGGGGGCATATCAGTTTTGATATTTCGCATTGATAAGTAAAACTTACAATTAATTAGACATTGCAGAAGAGCGAGGATACAATCCTCGCCAGCGGTGGTGAGGTGTTTTGTGTTTTCAAAAGTGCCTTTTTATTTTTCGGTTTTACTATAACTCGACTCTAATTGTGGGTATCAAAACAAAGCATACTTTCAAAATTGAAAAGGAAATTGGTAAAGATGATAGAACCAGATAACTTTGCATGCCACAATGTTCACTTGGAGACTGAGCACCTGAAACTCCGACCCTTTAAGGATGCCGATTTTGATACTGCTGTCCCTTTCTACAGAGATCCCGAATTTCTAAACGCGATTGAGGAATCTCCGCCTGACGAACCTGTGACAAAGGAATATCTCAAAAAAGCCGGTAAATTCATGAGGGATAGCGGATTCCTGTTTGCAATCGTGGAAAAGGCGAGTGGACGCGCCATTGGCGAGGTGTGTTTGCAGTGGATGAACTTGGAACGGGCAAAGATTGCGGGAGAAAAAATAATGCGTCTACCCATTGCGATTTGGGACAAGACCTTGTGGGGAAAAGGCTACGGGAAAGAGGTCGTGCGATGCTTGATGGCGCATGCGTTTGAAAAACTGGAAATAGATCGGTTCTGTCCGGTGGACGTTCCGGTGGACAATGTTCGTTCACAAGCGTTGTGGCGGTCGCTTGGACTCACTGTTTCACGAGAAGCAGACGGCGGGAAGATGTTGGACTATGAGATCACACGCGCAGAATATGAAAAGATTTCCCAAAGCAGCAGTTAAATGATGATAGTACATAATTCCAGTTTGTAGTAGCGCAATTCATTGCGCGTCTGTGACTTACAACGGGTGATGAATCACCCTACTACAAACTTAAATGCCTATCCAAGATACTCTCAATTTATTTTACATGACTTACGCAAACTGAGCAAATATCGGACATTTGGACACAAAATAGCAGTATTTTCCATATTTTTAACCCCCTAAATCCCCCTTATCAGGGGGACTTTAAGAAGCAGTGCGTAAGTCCTGAGAATTGTAGATCAAAGGAGTTTCCGATGTTCAGCACACAACTCGCGCAGCGTGCGATAGAGAACAAGCCGATCCGTGTCGGGATCATCGGTGCGGGAAAATTCGGTGCTGGGTTGGTCGCGCAGCTTTCACAGATGCAAGGCATGGTGGCAAGTGCGATTGCAGACATCAATCTGGAACACGCCATAAACGCATACAAGGTCAGCAACGTCCCATCCGATGCTGTCCTGCAGGCACGAAATGTCAACGCAGTGAACGATGCTATCCGCAGCGGTAAACGCGCAGTTACCGAAGACGGGATGCACATTATTCAATCCGATCTGATTGATGTAGTTGTGGAAGCGACTGGCATTCCGGAAGTGGGTGCGCGAATGGCGTATCACACCCTGATGCATCGGAAGCATCTGGTGATGGTCAATGTTGAGACAGACGTTACCATCGGTCCTTTCCTGAGACGTTTGGCAGATAACGCAGGTGTCGTCTATACGCTTGTTGATGGCGACCAACCCGGTGTGACGATGAATATGGTTGAGTGGGCAAAAACACTCGGTTTTGAGATTGTTGCTGCGGGACGCGGGACAGTGTTCTACGATGACGACCGTGCCGGAATACCGGACACCGTTCCACAACGGTTCGGGTTCAGTGAAGAATTGATTGAGCGACGCACGATTAACTTCAAAATGTTCAACTCGTTCCGAGATGGATCGAAGGCACAGATCGAGATGACCTCCTTGGCGAACATGGCAGGACTGCCACCGGACGTGCGCGGCATGAACGAACCCTCCGTAGATATTGCGGACATCGCCGAGGTCTTCAGTTTAAAAGAAGAAGGCGGCATTCTGAGCCGCCACGGTGTTGTTGAACTCGCAAATAGTATTGCAGCAGATGGCAAGACGATGCTGGACAATCCACTTCGGATGGGGGTATTCGTCGTTATTCGGACGGATCACCCATTTACCCAAGAAGACCTCGCCAGTTACAACCTGCATCCGGGCGGTAATGGCAAGAACTACCTTCTCTACCGTCCCTATCACCTCGTGGCTGTTGAAGCACCGATTTCGATTGCGAAAGCGGCACTTTACGGACAACCGACAGGCACGCCGTTGGCTACACCCGTCGCTGATGTTATTACGGTTGCCAAACGCGATCTGAAAGCGGGTGAAATACTTGATGGCAGCGGTGGGTATACTGTCAATGGACTAATTGAGAAAGCGGATATTGCACGCGAAGAGAACCTACTTCCCCTCGGTTTATCGGACAACGCAAAATTAAAATGCGATGTCTCCCAAGGAGAAGCGATCTCTTACGATATGGTAGAATTAGACGAGGAATCCTTCGTCCTCAAACTTCGCCGTCTCCAAGACGCTACTGATCTGAGAATTGACTAATCCCAAGGATACAGCACGACTTTACCGCACTCTCCGGTCGCCTGTAATTCCCACGCCTTCTGTACGTCACGCATCGGGAAAGTATGTGTGATAAACGTATCTATCTGTTCGGGTGAATCTTGGATTACCTTCATTAATTTTGGATAGACACCAAGGTTGTAATGCCAATTCCCGCGTAGGACTAAACCCTTCCGAATCATGTCTCGGCTCGCTGCGAGTGGAAATTCGCCGCCTTCCCCAACAAATGTGACTTGTCCCTTTCTGCGGGCTGCGTCTACCATTAACCGGTGTGCCGCAGACGCGCCGGAGCAGTCCACTGCCTTGTCAATTCCGACACCGTCCGTTAAATCCCGAATTTGATCGAGAATATCTTCGTTAGTCGGGTCCAAGACAACCTCTGCGCCCAACTTTTTGGCGAGTTCAGCCCGATAGGGATGACTCTCTACACCGATGACACGCGCACCGCGATAGTGAGCATTGATAATACCGCCTAACCCGACGGGACCTAAGCCGGTTACCATGACCGTATCCAATGAATTGACCTGCATCTGCTCCATGGCACCGAACGTCGGTCCGAGTCCACAGCACGCCATCCCAGCGTGTTCATAACTGACATCCTCTGGAATCGGACATAACATATCCTCCATTTTGTGCATGTACTGCGCGTAAGTTGCCGAAGCCACGTCTTCTCCGACGAGATCCCGGATACTTGGACGACTGCCTCCCATACAGTGGATATGCTCACCAATAACACACATCTGACATTTACCACAGGTGTTCTGTGGTTGAACAACGACGCGGTCCCCTACTTTGACGCGGCCGGGTTGTGCGACTTCCACAACTTCGCCAGCGGCTTCGTGACCAAAACCTTCGCCGGTGCCTCCATGCACAAATCCTTTATATTCCGTACACATCGGGACGGCATGGATTTTGACGACGGCGATATCTCCACCCGCGCGGGGATCCGGTTTGTCTACCACGCCCCCTTTTTGATCGCCGAACATTGCTGCAACCTGCATAAAAACGATAATAACCAAGGCTTCCCGCACCCCACAAAGACTGACGGAGTTCTTATTCGCGGAAAGAAAGGTCTTCCTCCTTCTAAAAATGTTGATTGGAATAGAATAGCATAGTGTGTGTAATACGTCAAGGCTTAATTCAGGATTTCGTGGCACGACGCGAAACAGGATTAAGGCACTATTTGCGCCTTAAAAGATCGGCTAAAGGGGTATACTCATTGTTTTGAGATAATTCTGTAATAACGGCGTTTCCGTCCCGCTTAAAGAGTTTGTATGCCTTTCCATCAGGTGCTGAAGTGAGGATACGGTAGTGTTCCCCAACGATCTCAATCGCCGCGTTATTATCACAAGCGAGGCCGATACCACCCCGTTTTGCGATCATCTGTGAGAAGGAGGCTTCTCGCTTCTCGACGTGATAATGCGGACAGTAGACCGCATTGATGAATCCAAGTCCCGTGACGCGGATATAGTCCCAGTCGGCGTTGCTGTAGAAAGAACTGGAATCGCTATGTCCGTATCTAAACCAGCAGATCGCGCCGGCACTGAGCCCCGATAGAACGGTGCCGCGGGATGCAGCCTCCGCCAATACGGTATCTAATCCCAATCGTCGCCATAACTTCATCATCTTGTAGGTGTTCCCACCCCCGACATAGACGAGGTCTGAATCCAATACCAACGCGGACATCTCCTCAAACGCTGGTGGATTTTGAATGAGCGTGAGCGTGCGCGTCTGGCATCCAAGATGTTCACCGTAAACCTTCTCAAAAGTATCAATATATCCAGACGCGTCGCTGCTGGCAGTTGGAATGAAGAGTGCCTTCGGTCGTGTTTTACCGGTCAATTCAACAATGCGTTTGTCAATCGCAGCGGTTTCCAATTCTCTAATTTCTCCGCCACCAATTGCAACAATTTTCGGTTCTGTTTTCATAAATTATCCCTCCAACAGTTTCTCACCGTTTCGTCCCCGAATGTTAACAATAACAACTTTGACAAAAACCATCAAGTACATTTAGAAATTTAACTACATTTCCACCAAATAATTGTGGTAAAATGCAAAGGGAAACGGATAAAAAGTGTCTGTAACATCTTCAGGACTTACGCAATTTTGATCATCACCGGCACCATGAGAGAGCGTATAAAAAACGCAGACGTTCCCGCGGCACAGCCTAACAGCCTATGCTACAAAAGAGCAGCTTGCGTAAGTCCTAATCTTAAGGAGGAAGGATGACATCTGAACAGACAGGTTTGACCCCCGCGCAAAAAAGGTTCTACGAAGAAAATGGGTATCTCATCCTTGAAAGTGTTCTTGCGTCCGAGGAGTGTGAACGTTTCGTTGAACACATAGAAGACCTTCACGCGGAACGCAAGCATCTTGAAGGTTTTTTCCAACAGGATAAATACGGCGCAAGGACCTTCAATCAACATCTCTACGACCCGCGCGTATTGGATTTACTTATTGACTCACGGTTGCATAGACCGCTTGCGGACTGTTTCGGTGGTGAACCGGAAGGCATCCAGACAATGCATTTTTTTGAAGGATCCGAGCATCCGTTTCATCAAGATCAGTATTACCTTCCGGATTGTATGTCGGCATGGATTGCGATGGTTCGTGTTGATGAGAACAACGGACCTCTCGTGGTGCAACCCGGTTCACATAGAGGCAGGTTGATTACAAAGAGCGACGTGCCTATGACATTGCAACCGGGAGAGACGTACGAGCTGCAGCAGCACAATCGCTATTTTCCGGCGGTTAAAGAGGTCGTTCGTGAAAACGGCACCAAGGTAATAGAGGTTATGGTAAACCCAGGAGATGTAATTCTGTTTGATGGGAAACTGATTCATGGTGGTGCCAAGGTTTTGAAACCTGGAACGCGTAGACACGCATTGGCATGCCACTATATCCCTTATGCCTCAGAAAACTGGGAACGGGATTGGCCACGGTTCTCATTTGATGGTAGTCAGCGAATCCATTATCAATAAGCAAGAGGTAGCCTCCCCTTAGTTATTCCTCAGTAATTACAGAATTCACTATAGCAAAGAAAACGGAGGAATGATATACTTGTCTATGCGAACAGGGGCATTTAGTTTTAGATAAATTATTGGATTTCATAGATGTTTGATTTTCCCTTTTCATTCTACACAGATGCTGCAGAAATACCCAAGCAAAAACCCCCTACGGGGAAACCTGGGTCTGTGAGGTCTCGTTTTTCTACAGAGATACTGAAGAAACACCCCAGCAAATAAACCCTACGGGATTCAAGAGGTTTTTGAAGTTTTCAAGGTTTTCGCGTAGAATCCGGTTCGGTTGGGGGATTTAGTCTGGGATTAGACTGGATTTAGTCTGGGGTTAGACTAAATCCGTTCCTTGTATTACATTTCCGTTCCTTGTATTACATTCCGAACCTACCGGATCTGGGGCTGCGACGGTTATTTTTTCTTAAATTGACAGTTATGGTTTCACTTGTAAGCTGCACCCAAAATAAGGAGAAGAGACGATGCGATACCTACTGACTTTTTGGATCTGTTTAACGCTAATAAGCGGCTATTGCCTATCAGTGTCTGCACAGGAAGCAGCACAACCCGCAAAACCTGCGGCACAGGCAGCCCCCGCAAAAAAGAAAAAAGAGTTTGAAGATTTTTCAAAGGTTACTGAAGACAGCAAAAGCTACCAAGGTCTTTTCAAGCTTTACGAGAAAAAAGAGAATCTCTATTGTGAAATACAACCCTCACAATTAGACAAATCCTTTCTGTGCATGATTAGTCTTTCACGCGGTTTGGCGAGAGGACGCCTTATTTCTGGAATGACGATGGAAGAGTGGCTGCTCGTCTGGCGGCGCGTTGGTGACAATGTGCACCTCGTGCGAAAAAATGTGCGTTTCCGCGCGGACAAAGGGACACCGACCGCACAATCCGTTGACTACAGCTACAGCGACTCTGTACTCTTCTCTCTCAAGATTGAAAGTATACACCCCCAACGGGGGAGTCTATTGGTGAATATCTCGCCTGTCTTTATGTCTGATCTACCACCGTTAGCAGGTAGTATTGGCGGAGGTGCCCGTTTCGACAAAACGCGTAGCACTTGGGGAACAATCAAGGCATTCCCAAAGAATGTTGAACTGAGAGTTGAAGCGGTGTACGCATCGAACAGCTATATAACAACAGTTCCTGACAGTCGCGGTATCCAGTTGACACTGCACTATAGTCTCGCCGAACTTCCATCAAACAGCTACCGCCCGCGACTCGCTGACGATCGCGTCGGACATTTCATGACAACGGTCAAGGATTATTCGCTTCAAACCAGCGATGCGCCGTATATTCGTTATGTCAATCGATGGCATCTGGAGAAAGCGGACAAAAAAGCGAAACTCTCACCGCCGATGGATCCGATTATCTTCTATATCGAGAAAACGGTGCCACATCGCTTTCGTCCTTACATCCGGCAGGGAATTCTCGAATGGAACAAGGCATTTGAAAAAGCAGGCTTTGTTGACGCAATTGAAGCACGGATTCAGCAAGATTATGAGGATTGGGATCCGGAAGACGCACGGTATAACACAATCCGATGGGTTGTTGATGCGGGTTTCGCGATTGGTCCGTCCCGCGTGAATCCATTGACGGGTCAGATATTGGATGCCGATATCCTTATCAGCGACGGTTTCATCAGATCGTGGCAGCGAGAGTATTCGACGTATTTCGATGAACTTGATTATGAACGGGACCACCCGATGGATCACTCCTCACGGTTCCATTGTCAGATGGCAGATGGATTAGCACGCCAGATGGGGTTCATGGCGAGCGTTCTGCAGGCGCGGGGTGTGGTCGGCGAAGACGGTGAGGTGCCAGACGAGTTTATCGGTCAGGCACTTAAAGCACTGACGATGCATGAAGTCGGACATACATTGGGGCTGCGGCATAACTTTAAAGCGAGTACGATACATTCGCTTGATGACTTGAACAAGAAAAGCGATGAAGCACTCCTCGGCTCCGTGATGGAGTATGACGCTGTGAACATTGCCCCTGAAGGTAAAAAACAGGGCGATTACTATACAACAACAATTGGACCCTGGGACTACTGGGTGATCGAGTATGCTTATAAACCGATCAATGCGAGTAACTCTGAAGGTGAACTAAAGGCGTTGGGCGAGATCGCTTCCCGTGTCGCAACACCGGAACTCACCTACGGCACAGATGGCGATGTTTACAGCTATCAATACCGTAATTTGGATCCGCTGGTAAATGTTTGGGATCTGGGTGCCGATCCGCTTGCGTTTGCCAAACAACGGCGAGAAATTGTCGTCAACCTTTGGGACAAAATTGCAGATAAGGTCACAAAAGAGGGGATGGGCTATCAACGCGTCCGACAGGCATTTGGGAGATTGCTTGGCGAACATGCGAATGCGATGTACTTTGCAAGCCGATATATCGGTGGGCAGTATCATCATCGCGACCATCGCGGTGATGAGAATGGACGTTTACCCTTTGTGCCGGTTCCGGCAGCGAAACAGCGTGAAGCACTCCAATTCCTTAAGGAATACGCTCTCTCTGACAGTGCCTTTGATTTCTCGGCTGACCTACTCAACAGTCTCGCCGTCACGCGTTGGAGTGATTGGGGATCAAGTAGTGGGAGTTCTACGCGTTTGGACTATCCGGTGCATCGGGTCATTCTGAGCAATCAAACCTTTATCTTGGGACGGCTGCTTTATCCGAATGTTCTGGCGCGGATTCAGGACACAGAGTTAAAGTTTCCTGAGGGTGAAGACGTGTTCACACTGCCAGAACTTTTCTCAGGTATCACGGACGCGGTTTGGGTAGAACTTGATCGGAATGTCGGCGAAAAGCAGTGGTCGAATACGGAGGCGTTTATCTCCAGTTTCCGGCGTGGGCTGCAACGCGAACACCTCAAGCAGCTTATCAAACTCGTGTTGGAGGCAGATAGCGGCACCCCCGAAGATGCGAGGTCGCTCGCACGCCTGCATCTCGAAGAAATCAACACACAGATACAAAGCGTACTTCAGAATGCTCAAGGGAGACTCGATGATTATAGTCTCGCACACCTCAAAGAGTCGCAGGTCCGAATTGCGAAGGCGTTAGATGCGAGTTTCCAGGTCCAGAAACGTTAAACGCTCGTACGTTTCGGTCAGGATTTTCATAAAACTTAACTCTCTTCTGGTGGGGTTTGATGAAGATTAAGAATTTAATTCGGTAATGTGTGATGGTAATTGTCTGAACTATGATTTGTGTGATTCAATGATTTTCAGGAGTGGACATCCTTGTTGACTGAAAACGGATCTTATGGAATTACCGAAATATTTATCTGACATTTATCAAAGTTATTGTGACACTACTAAAGGCGTTGCCTGAGAGCGTGTCGTGTTATGAAAATGCGTTTTGTTTTCATAAAGTTGCTTGATTTTTAGCACATGAGATGGCATCCTAAGAGTGAATCAAACTTTTAGGGAGGTCATCTCATGCGAGAACATATTATCACGTCAGCGAGGTTTTTTCAATCTGCTTTGTATGCGAACGCTCGGGATATGACGCCCGAACTTTCTGAAACCTTGCTGCTACTTTCAACGGGGCATCTCTTTGGACTTTACAATCCGAATCAAGTCGCAGATGCTTTAGGTGTCTCGAAAAACAAACTCTATCGAGACCTAAAGGATATGAGTCTTTATCAGTGGAAATCTCTGTTAGTAGGTATCACGTCCACGCTCGCTATTGAAGAGATACGTCAGACGGCATCGAAATCGGCATCAACACAATCTCGGCGCTGTATCACGATCAGTGTTGATGACACCAATGACTCGCGATATGCTAAGACGCTCTCTTATTGCTATAACTGGTGGTCAACACAGCAGAACAACGCCATCAACTGCCGAAATATATTGGCAATCACTTTGAAGGTGGGTGATGTCATTCTCCCGCTGAACATCCGTATTGTCTCCAAACAAGGCAGAGGGAACACCGATAAACCGACGTGCTTTCGGACGATGATTGAAGAAGTGCTTGATGTCTTTGATGCTGAAGGTATTGACCTGAGAAAGTATCCGATCACCTTTGATTCTTGGTATGGCAGTAAAGACCTTATTGAGACGTTGTTAGAGTTAGGGTTCACTTGTATCCTTATTCACGGTAAAAGTAACTACGTTATGGAGATTGACGATCAAGTTGGCAAACTTTCAGCACATAAGAAAACTATCAAGCTGCTTACCCATCAATGGGGGTGTGATAAACCGGTGCGTCGTCTCCGGGCAAAGAGTCCGACTTTTGGCCAACTCGTGCTGCTCTTTTTTCAGGCATACGGAAAAACGCAAACGATGATGGTCTTCGGGAGACCTTTACGCGCGGCAGAGATCCTCCATATTTGGTCGCAACACCATGGTATTGAACAGTTTTGGCGACATCTGAAAACCGATCTGCGACTTTCGGCAATGAGTTTGCATCAACGAAACGGGGCTTATGGCACATTAGGGATAAAGATTCTCAGTTATCTCATGATCCAGCGGGTGAGTCGCTCAACACGCCTGACTTTTCATCAGATAAAACTTCAACTTTCTGGTGATAGGCAGATGTTGTCTATCATCTCCGCGCATTTTCATGAACTCAACCCATAAGAACGCCTATAACTATTGAATCAAAAAAGGTTTTGAGAAATATCAGTTTATTTAAACTTCGTGAAACCGCACTATAGTGTCAATTTAGGGGTTTTCGAGGTATTTTGTAACAGCCTTTCTACAGGTGCCGCCCCTACGGGGCTTGGGTCCGTGAGGTCCCGTTTTTCTACAAAGATACCATCCCTACGGGATTCAAGAGGGGTTTGGAGTCTTCAAGGGTTCTGTGTAAAATCCGGTGCGGTTAGAAACCGCGCCATAGGTGTCAATTTAGGGATTTTTAGAGATATTTTGTAAGGGTCTCTCTACAAATGCTGCAGAAACACCCTATCAAAAACCCCCTACGGGGCTTGAGTTTTTCTGACCACATGCTGCTATAAACATATCATCCCTACGGGATTCAAGAGGGGTTTGAAACCTTCAAGGTTTTCGCGTAGAATCCGGCGCAGTTAGAAACAGCGCCTACCAGATATGGGACTACAACGATTATTTTTTCTAAAATTGACACTTATGGTGCGGTTAGGTGAAAGACCCTACCGGGCCTGCGGGAATTTGGATTACCGATTTAAATAATTAAACTTCATACAGTTTGCGGTACAAAAACACCGCCCATCGTAAAGCAAAAACGCGCAATGAATTGCGCTACTACGAACAAAAATTAGGAGGAATGGATGGAAATTCTTCAATATACCGCCGATATGCAAGCACCCGTAACACAACTTTATAACCGACTGACCGCCGATGTTCCGCACTGTTATCCAGTCAAGGAGGAAGAATTTGCTATTGCAGTCCGTGGGATTACGACCGGTAAATCAGATGTAAAGGACGGAGGTCTTGACTCGGAAACTGCCTTTGTTGCAATGGTGAACGGTGCTGTGCAAGCGTTTATTCATATCGGTATCGGTCAGGTCTGGAATCACGAGGAAAGGAAAGAGAACGCTGGTATTATTCGGTTTCTTGGTTACGAACGCGGGGCACGGCGCATCGGACAAGCCGTGCTTGAAAAGGCAGAAGACTATCTGAAAGGCTTCAACGTTTCTCAAATTTTCGCTTTTCCACAAGACTACCTATATCGTTTCTATCACTTTGAACACGCCTATCTGTCGGACGCGCTTGATCAAGTTCAAGGACTCCTTGGATTCAACGGATACCACCGTTCCAATGGCGAAGTCTTTCTGGATTGGGAAGACTATTCCGCCACACCGATTCCTTCAAGTCTACCGGTAACGCTTTCTATCAACTGGAAGGACGGACGTGGACAACTCCCAAACTGTACTGCGCACGCTCACCAAGACGGTGAACAGGTCGGTATCTGTGAGTCCCTCTGTGGTGGTGAGTTCTCAAGCCATGCCGATGCCCAAAACTGGCTTCATACTGTCTGGCTCGGTATTGAAGACGATTTTCAAGGGCAAGGGTTGGGACGCTATCTGCTCCAATACGCACTGCAAGAGATGCACAAAGTCGGATATCGGCATGCAGCGATTAGCACTGCCTGGGATAACCACCGGGCGTTCCTCTTTTATAGCAACTGCGGTTATCAGACCGTAGACTGGACTTATGAATTCGTTAAAAATCTCCCTGAAGCACCAACGGAAAAGTGGTAACTTCAGATTCAGGCAATCCGTACAACTTTAACTGTAGCATCTCATACCATTTCTAAAAATTTATATCGCATTAACCACACCTTAGTGCACAGACTAACAGTCTATGCTACCAGTGCACAGACTAACAGTCTATGTTACGAGTGCACAGACTAACAGTCTATGCTACAAAGGAAATTCAAACTAAAAGTTTATGCTACAATTTCAATCAGAAATGGTATCATTTCTTAGTTTCAGGGGTGGAAGTGGTGACGGAACAATTCTGCTGTGAAACATTCGATAAAAGAAGGCAGAAAAACAGATGGAAATTCTCCAATATACGTCCGACATGCAAGCACCGGTGACACAATTTTACAACCGTCTAATTGTCAATGTTCCACACTGCTACCCCGTAGCGGAGGAAGAATTTGCTATTGTACTACGCGGGGTTACAACTGGTAAAGCCGACAAAGATGACTTTGGACGTGGACTCGACTCCGAAACTGCCTTCGTTGCAATAAGGGGAGGTGTGGTGCTGGCGTTTATTCACGTCGGTCTCACTCAGATGAGAGATGAGGATGTAGGTATTATTCGGTTCTTGGGCTACAAACGTGGGGCACGGCGCGCTGGACAAGCCGTGCTTGAAAAGGCGGAAACCTATCTGAAAGCATTTAATGTAACCCGAATTTTCGCTGCCGAGCGTCGATATCGTTTCTATCATTTTGAATATGCCTTTCTATCAGACGCGCTTGATCAAGTTCAAGGACTCCTTGGGGTCAACGGATACCACCGTTCCAAGGGATGGGTCTTTTTAGACTGGGAAAATTACGATATTACACCAATACCGGCACCTATACCGGTAACACTTTCTGTAGAGTGGAAGGACGAACGCGGACAACGTCCAGATAGCGTCGTAAAAGCCTATCAAGGTGATGAAGAGATTGGCTTATGTACATCCGTCTCTGGCGGTGAGTATTCAAGCCATCCTGATGCACAGGATTGGTTCCATACGGTTTATCTTGAGATTGAAGGTAAGTTTCAAGGACAAGGGTTAGGACGTTATCTGCTCCAATATGCACTTCAAGAGATGAAGAAAATCGGATACCGACACGCAGCAATCAGTACGGGTTGGGATGATTACCGCGCACTTCTCTTTTACAGTAACTGCGGTTATCGGGTTGCAGATTGGACATACGCCTATGAAAAAGTACTCTCTGAACCGCCAACACCGAATTAGCACGGCTTTAACCGCAGCATCTCATTGCCGGTTTTTCGGTTCCGACGCGAAGTAGTTCTCGGACAGCATCAAGATGGAACGCGAGGTCTCTGTTTGCTGAGTAGAAAAAGAGAAGATGTGCGGAGAGCACGAGGTCGAAATGACCGTCGGGGAAAGGTAAATTGGGAAGCGATGCGTCTATGTATCGTCCCTGCTGTTTTCCACGCTCAAAATCTTGGCAGAACGCGTCCATCGCCTGCATTCTGACTTCTGCTAATTCATCAACAGACGAGAATTTTGTCCAGACGAACTTATCTCGGTTTTGACGGGCTTGTGCGATGACATCGTCGTAGGTTTCCTGAATCCGTTGGCGTAATTCCGCCTCAGAATACCGATAAATTGGATCGACCGAGACTATTGGAGTCTCACGCTGGTACATCCGAAAATTGAACGACGCGGGACCGTCGCCTACGCCAACAATGTCCCGCGCTAAGTCGTTTTCGGAGAGGTTGAACATGTCAAGGTATTCGTCATAGGACCTACCCCACGGCACGATGTCTTTGTAGTGAAAATCCATTATTGCGCAGCCCCAGCGTTGATTTCTTGCAGAACCACCGCTGCTCGCTGTGCCAATTCGGTTGTGGCATCACGCTTGATTGCCCGGTTCAAGTGTATGATGGCGCGTTCATCTCCATCTTTTGCCAATTCCAACGCTTCCTCAAACCCTTTGTTCCCGTAACTGAAATCTCTTGGCAGAACCGTCAGGTCGTGATCCTTCCAATAATACTTCAGTTCATCGGATTCCCAATTGCGGTAGACATCTTCCCATTGAAGGGAATTGAATATGTTCAGGTGCGGTTCAAGCATGTGCTCAGCGATCGGGTCATCGACAGCCTGATAGCGGTTGTCGAGCGATACACGCAGCCGATCCTCGGTCAAATTCGGGAGTGCCTTATGAATGGTCAAAGCAGGGAAGATGAGCGTGTCGCCGACTTCATAGTTCGTGGAATGCCATTCACCAGACAATTCGTCCTCCCTAACGCACAAACTGCCAGCACCGAGTGAAAAGTGGTGTTCCATGACCTTATTGACTTTATGCGAACCGGGGAGGACTGCTAAACCTCCCAACTCTATCGGACAATCTCCGACAGGTGCCCAACAGGTATAGGTTTGGAAATTCCCTTGGAAGTGGACGAAGTCTTGGTGTATCGGTGTTGTATGTGCGGTGTACTTAGGAAACCAGAGGCGCGCAATCTTCTGCGGATGTGGTAGCACCTCCCTACCGATAATTTTCTCCACCATATCAACGACTTCGTGCCAGTGTCCGGAACGGTGGAACGCTTGTAATTTATACACCGCGTGGTATACATCCGTGTATTCGGGATCACCCTCGGTACACTGGGTGGAAATATCGGCGATGCCGTCCATCGGGTCGGTCCCTGCGACGAGCCAACCGCCTTCCTGCATCGTTGTTAGCATCTCTCGCCGCAACGCCCAGAGTTTGTCGGGATCTTGCAGCTGCTTGAAGAAGAGGTACCCTTCTTCGGAGATGCGGTGACGCAATTCTTCCGGATCATTCATCGCATCGTTTGATACGCGAAGTTCTTTTAACAATTCCGCCATCTGACATTCTCCTTCGGTTCACCCGTGTCTGAAAACTATTTTTTTAAGATTCTATCCCTATCAGTATACCTATCTGTCATTGTAGTGTAACATATACAGAACAAAAAATCAACTTTTTTAGATTCAGCAAATCACGCCTATACTCTATTTTCCTCAAGCCAATTGACGGCAAAGTCTACAATAGTGCGTTGCGACATGAGTTGGCAATTCGCGATGCCCACTTTTCCATGCTGAACCACTTTCCCTGCCTCAGAACGCAAAAAGTCCTCGCCGAGGCGATCGAAATCTGAATCATCTACATCGATATCTTCAAAGGTGGTCCATGTCCTTGAACCTGCCTGTGAGATCGGGGCACCCTCCCGGACGACGCGTTTGGTTGGAAAGTCCGCTCGGTATTCTGCAAGATGTATGGATGTATTGCTTGAGTGCCGGACACCGAGGAGCAAGACAAAACCTTGTAAATCGTAGATTCTGGCAAGTGGTGAATTTTCGCCCATACCATAAGCCAAGGAATGCTTGTTGATGATGGACGATGCTTGAGGACCACGGGCACAAAACGAACTGTGTGGATGCGCGCTGCGGAGAACTCCGTTTTGCTTTCGGAACGTTTCAGCAATTTTGCCCATTGAACGCGTAGGGGTCAGATCGGGGTCATAGGCAGGCATCGTCTCGCGTATTGTTTGCCACCACGATTCAGGGACAGGCGGGTTTTCCCATTGGCTCGGATCGCTAAGGTCGGTTGAGTGGGCCGGCATCACCAGGGTTCCCGTTTCTCCCAAAACCTCCTGAAGCGCGATGATGACAGCAACGGCACCGCCACAGACCCATCCCATCGCGCTCAAAGACGAATGGACGAGTAAGACCATCCGCTTTTCAATACCGAGTGCCTCAAAATCCGCCTGCAGCGATTCTACTGTGGCGAGTGTTTCCGTCTTTTGAACCACTTGACCTTCTGGCATTATCAGTCACCCTCTATTTGGTGCCTATTGCAAGGATATGTGAACTCATACCGAGTATCGATGGTTCTGCTTCAACCTTCCGAATTAAATCTAAAACTACAGCGCGTTGGTCAGGGTCTGCCCAATAACTTTCAACCGACCTAAAAAGCCATGTTGGTCCTTGTACAGCAAGTGTCGTCTGATGCTGGAAACCTGCTTCGATCACTTCGGAATCGAGTTCTTTCGGACGGTGAAGATATGCATCTGTAAAAAATTCTAAATTCTCAGTTGGGTTCTGATGATAGCCTGTTTCGAGGTCATTTTGAACGATGTCTCTGGAGACCGAGTTGCCCAATCGGTCCTTGCAGAAAAAATCGAGTAGAGAGGCGAACCGCGAAATACCAGCAGCAACCATAACGCCACCGTCCCTTACAACACGATATGCTTCTCTCAGAGCAAGCAGCCGTTCAGTTTTATCTATCAGATGATAGAGCGGTCCCAATAGCAGGACAGCGTCCGCAGATGCTGACGAAAAACACAGTGTCCGTGCGTCGCCAATTGATATACTGGCAATCGGATGTTCTGGCTGTTGATTCGATGCCTCTTTCGCCTGCTCAATATGTAAATCCACAGGGTCTACGAGGTGGACTTCATAACCCGCCTTTGCTAACCAACAAGCATACGGACCCGAACCACCACCGATGTCCAAAACGACTGCGGGTGGATCGGGTAAATAGCGGGTGATAATCTCTTGCGTCCGCGTAAATTCTATCTGTCCTCTGACATCATTCGCCAGTCTTTCCGACTCTTGCGTCTGTCTATAGAACGAAAGAATCTCATCTGAAAATTGATACAATTTTTTATTCCTTATTTTGAACGCGGCAGAATTCTCAGAATAACAAGGTATTAATCAAGTAGCGAAGCGATGCCCATTTTCTTAAGTCCACTTTTGCCGCTTTATCCTACATAGTCTTACCGTACCAAGCACCTCAATATTTAGCAACATGAACAGCACCTTTTGAAGGGTGATGCCACGTAAGTTGAACCTCAGAAAACCCTGCCTCTTGAAGGATACGGGCTTGTGTCTCCGGTGACAGTGTAATATCGTAATTCCACTCAGCACTATCACCACCCGGAAGTTTCGCGATCCACCTATCATACCAATAGAGTGTACTTTTCTCCCCTTCAGCTGTGTTGGTCTGATCGCCTTCTATGTAGATGCCAGTCGCTCGTAAAGCCTTTCTTATCTCTTTGTAGATGGCAACTTTTCGTTCAGGAAGAAAGTGATGCATGGTTAGTGTAGAAATAGCATAGTCATACGCATGATGCCCAAACGTAAGTTCTAATAAAGAGCCTTGCTGTAGTTTCAACTGTTCGATTTTATTAGCGAATTTCGCGCTGAGCTGCTTAAGCATGTTCGGTGCTCTATCAACTGCTGTAACTCTGGCGTTGGGTGCCCTTGCAAAAACGAACTCAAGTTGAATTCCCGTCCCACAACCGAGATCCAAAATGTCAATTGGTGCCTCTGTCTGTGGTATCTGAAGGGCGACAGCTTGATAGAACGGGTCATCGGGTTCAGCCCCAAACTTCTGATCCCAAATATCAGCAGTTGAATTGAAGAACCCCGGAAGTTCCTCAATACCATCGGTTGTCCATTCAGGCACATCATCACCCACGGGCCCGGGAGCAATCCGGAGTTGCACCGTTCGTCGCAGAAATTCATCGTTTATGACTTGCATTTGGTGTTCGTCTTTTGGCACGTTAGCACCTCACCCAGTGTTCTATTCATTTTGAATTTTAGTGAGTGTGGGTTCGTAGTAGCGCGATTTATGGCATACGCATAGGTTAAAAACGGGCAATGAATTGCCCTACTACGAACCAAGCAGCCCCTAATTTGAAAGTGGATAAAACACTCGTCATTTCAAAACGGATTATCGGGTCTGCTTTATCCATGCCCACGTTATCGCCAACTTATCTTCCGGGGCAACGGAAAGCGGTTCAAGGTCTAAGGCATTGGTGACATTAATATAACTCGGCTTTCCAAACCCGCCCTTGCCATCGTTTCCGTTTTTGGTATTATCGTTGGCATCACCTGCATCGAAAGTATAGTGTGCGTTCAGTCCTTTTTCATCACCGTTGAGTACATTCATCATGAATTCATTAATCTCTTCTTCGGTCCGAGCGACTTCCCAGATACGAATTTCATCAATGGCACCTGTGCAAAACCAATTTTGACTATCACCGACCCCGATATACAGCGAAGCCTCGGTTGCGGCTAATTCCTTTGCCACGAAGGGTAAGGCACCCTTTTCCTCTCCATCAATATATGTCCGCATCTCTTTACCGTCCCAGACACCAGCGACATGCTGCCATTCATTCGGCTTCAATCCAGGGACATCAAGGATTTTCGTGCCGGGCCAGAGGACAAATCGCAATCCGTTTCCATTTTGGATGATCTCTGGAAAGATGTAATCCCTTTTGCCGCCCCAATCCTTTGCCAGGCACTCACCAACAGGTTTACTCATGTTCATCCACGCTTCTATCGTTATCGCATTCTTGGGATTCAAACTATCACTGTTTGGAACTTCAATAGCCGTTTTGCCGTCTAATTCCAATGCCATATTTTTCGCCCAAAGTGTGCAAGGCATTGTTAGACCGACAACGAGCATTATAAGAAACGGTACTTTCATGGTCTTCCTCCTGAGTTGCCAATTTTGATTCGCAATTAGAAATCGTTCAAAACTATGATGCTAAATCGTCAAGCATCTGGCGGATGTTACGTTCGCCACTATCGATGAATAGCGGTGCTAAGGGACCTCTACCGTGCAAAGTTTGAAGTAGCCTGTCAATCTGTATCATACGTTGTTGCGGTGTGCGACACGTGAGCCATTTTTTGACGAATTCACGCGCAGGTCTTGGGTTTCCTGTCCTCAGTGGACGCGCACTTTTACGCCATGCCTGCCATCTGAAGGTATATTCACAATTTGGACATTCAAGTTTTTCGTCTTTCTTTTTAAGGCTCTTGCGGTAATCCCGCCACCGGCGTTTGTAGCCGCAGACTGTACATTCAATATTGCCGTGCTGATGCAGCGCAACTGCTTGACACTTCGGACATTGCAATTCAGGACTGGATTTCCGCATTTTGACAATTTGACCTTTTGGTGGTGGGTCTGGTCTGCGGACGAGATCAAGACAGTGCGGACACGGTAAGAGGACACGGGTTCTCACTGATTGTTTGTAAGCCTCCTGGGACCAAGTTTTGCCACAGGCACATAGCAACACAACTTCTTTGTGTAGAACGGCACGACAATCGAAGCATCGAGGGGTGTCTCGGAGTGCTTGACGGCAGTCGCGCCAGAGGAGCCGTCCGGCGCAGTGGGGGCAGTGGAACCAGTGTTCGTGAGTTCCACCCTCACCTTTACTAAAGAGCGGATCAATCCGGCGTGTAATCTTCGTTCTGCATTTTGGACAAGGCACACGCCCCTCGCGGAAGACATCGGCGACTGCAGCGATGTCGGTACAACGCGCGTAAAGCTCCCAGCCGACATCGTGTAGTAGCGTATCATCATAGATGCCGAGCCGAGCATATCGGTAAAGCCGACGGATTTTGATGGGTTTTACGCGGGGCGACCAATTCATAGGGGTTCCTTCATCCGCTTCTCTAAGACATTCCTTCACAGTGAATACAACACTATCTGGATGTATGTAATTCCATAAACTCGTTGACACCAAGTTGTGCCTGTCTGATAATGCTACGCAAGGTCCCTCTATCTAGTTCCTTATGGTCAGGGACAACAACTTGGGCAAACGGATTGTCACGACGCAAGATCATGTGACTGCCATGCTGTCGTCTTAGGTAAAAGCCGACTTTGGCAAGCGTTTTTACACATTCTCGACCTGAAATTCGCGGCAGTCGACTCATACGGCTAACAACAACGCCTCAAAATGTTCCTCAGGGACTGGCAGTCCATCTTCTTTAAGGGCAACAATATATCCATCAATTGCTTCTCTGATACTGTTGACAACTTCTTGCTTTGTTTCAGCTTGACTGATACAACCGGGTAAACTGGGACATTCAGCAACCCAATAACCATCTTCACCCGGATAAATAACCACTTGTCTCATTTTTTACCTCCACTACAAAGACTTTGCTCAAGAATCAAGGTTGCGAAAAACTATGGTGGATTTTAGAATTACCGATGCACCGTCAATCGATGCTTGACCTCCAAGGCGGTTGCAAACCGCACCTACCAGATTTGAGGTGCGGTTGCAAACCGCACCTACCAGATTTGGGGTTGTAGGTTACGCTGGAATTTGAACGACTTCTCCGGTTTCTATGCTACGGCTAATCGCTTCTAAGACGCGCATGTTCTGGTAGGAATCTTCGAGACTTGCGTGTGGCTGCGTTCCCGCTTGCAGCGACCTTGCCCAATGTTGCATCTCTTCGAGATAGCCGGGTCTGCCAATACCGTGGTATGCGGTGTTGAGGGTCCATTCTTCAGTGGGTGTATCTGCATAACCACCACCGGAACCGAGCCATGTCGGCATACGGTAACGGCGCAACTTGCGTGTTTCCAATACCTGAATCGCCTGATTTCCGGTACCTTTGATAAAAACCATTGCTTCTAAGACCGGACCGGTGCCGAGCGTCATCGTGCCGATACCACCATTCGCGTAACGCAGATTCACGGACATTGAGACGGTACTCGATGCGGCCTCAACTGTACCCATTGCGAAAACCTCGCTGACCTGCCCCATAAAGAAACGCATGCAATCGGTCGGATGGATCACCTGATCAAGCATGAAGGACCACGCGAAGGGCGATCCTGCTTCGTTTAGACGGGGACCTGGTGCGAGATACCGGGTATGATATTGGCACGGTATACCGAACTCATCTTCGTCCATCAACTGTTTGGCAATCTGATTCGCGGGGGCATGCCGCCACATAGTGCCTACCATGCCCGTTTTACCGCTCTCAATAGAAGCATCAACCAACATCTTCGCACCTTCAGCGGTGGTCGCAGGGGGTTTTTCGGTGTAGATATGATATCCCTGTTGGAGGCATTCAATACCGATGTCGCGATGTAATTTGTCCTCCGGCCTGCCCACAACAGCCACGGCATAGAGGTCTTCATTTTTGAACATCTCATTGTAATCGGTGTAATGACGGAGTGCGCCGAACCTTCGAGCGTTCGATGCCGCCTTCTCCTCAACGAGATCGCAGGTGGCTACGAATTCAAATTCCGGCACCATCGGTATACACTGTTGTAATTGCGACGACATACCACCACAACCAATAAAAGCAATTCGGATTTTATCCATAAGGTATTCTCCAATTCGTGTTTAGGTGAGGTCCCTATTCAAAAAGCTGTACAACCCGACAGGAAAATCCTGGCACGACATCCTCACCGGTAAGTGTGTCCGTCCCTGTAAACACCTTAATGTCTGTTTCAGAACGATATACTGTTACTGTCTTCATGACAGATTCAACAACCCATACCATTTGGGTACCTGCCTCCAGATAAGCTTGTACTTTTTCAGTGACACGCCACTGAACATCTGTTGGTGAAATGACTTCGACGGCAAAATCTGGAGGAATTGGAGACCCTTTACTCTCATCTTCAGGTAGGCGCGCTGTTGAAATAAACGCGACATCCGGTTTCATCCCGCGTTCTCCGACTTTAAATCCTGCTTCTACATACACATCCCCTAACTGATTTTCGCTTACATACGTTAGCAAATAGCGTGTAATTTTTGCACTAATTTTAGCATGTCCTAATGACGGAGACGACATCGGTACTAATTTTCCTTTAGCGTATTCATACCCCTCCATATCGCGTGCAAGAAATTCCTCGACTGTCATCGTGGTGTGTTCAGGCGGGTGTATTTCTCGCGCGACTTCAGGAACTTCTTGTAAATCCATTTTCGTTCCTCCTTACGGACTATACTATCCCTAATAGATCTGCCAACTCGTTAAAATCACTGGCAACAAGGTCAGACGGATGCGCGTTTACGCCTTGAGCTCTGCCGGGTCCATACTCTAAAGGACGCGGCACGAGTGCGGTTTGAAAACCGACAGCCTGCGAGGCTCGAAGATCGCCAGGGTGTGCGGCTACCATCATAACTTCACCGGTGGACAAACCGAGCAGGGCAGCGGCGGTTTGGTAAACTTCGGGATCCGGTTTGTAATGCCCCGTTAATTCGGCAGACAGGATACAATCCCATGGCAGTCCCCCAAATTTCGCCATATTGGTCAGCAAGGCAACGTTGCCGTTAGAGAGTGTAGCGACGATATACTGCTTGCGGAGCCGTTTCAAGCCGCTGACTGCATCGGGCCACGGTTTGAGCCGATGCCAGACCCGATTCAGATGATCTTTATCGGTTTCACTCAAGCCAACGATTTCAAATTCGTCAAGAAGACCATCCAAAATAAGTCGATGTAGTGCGTCAATGTTTTGCCACGGCAATTCGCCGCGTCGGACTCTATCCATCGCGGGCCCGTATCCAGAGCGCCATTTCAAGGCGAATTGCGCCCAATCAATATCAATACCGTGGGTATTTCCAAATTCTTCACCTTCGGCAACAATTGAACCGTACCAATCTACAACCGTGCCAAAAACATCAAAGGTGAGTGCTTTGATTTTGGAATGCTCGCTTTGCATCGTCCTATCCCTTTCTGTCGTTCAAAATTTACTAAGAAGAATAGGTTCATTTCCTTTTCAGTTCATGTCACATCATATACCAATTTATCTCAATTGTCCATTGAATTGTTTTATCAGACGTGAAGATTGACGCTATCATAGAAGCGTCCGTAAAAAAAAGCACTCTGACGTGAAGTCGGACGCCAGAGTGCAAAGAGGGTTTATATGTTTAGAACCTAAGCCCTATATCTCATAAACTTGTCCTATAGGGTGCCAAAAATTTCCGGAGTTGTCGAATGGCGGCGTTCTTGCGCGAGGCAACAGTCCCAATCGGACATTCGAGGATCGTCGCGACTTCTTGATAAGACAATCCTTGAACCTCTGTCATCCGAAACACCACTTGGTGTTCTTTCGACAACTTATCAATCGCAGACTGAATGGCCTCGTAGGTCTCCTTGGCAATGAGCAGTGCCTCCGGAGAATAACGTGTATCCGCTATAGCGACAGCGATAGGATGAGAGTTTTCATCTTCATCACTATAGGCGGCATCCAATGATTCAATCTGGGGTGTCCTTTGCTCTGTCGCCAATTGTTTCAAACAGACATTCTTGGCGATATGATAAAGGAACGTCCTGAATTTGGCAATCGGGCGGTACGTTGGTACACAACGCCACAGCCGCAGGAACGTCTCTTGGCAAAGGTCCTCCGCGAGTGTTTGGTTTTTGACAAATCGATAGATAAAATTTAAAGTGTTTGCGTAATGTCGCTCCGTTAAAATTCGGAATGCGTCTCTGTTACCATCCTTCACAGAGAGCATCAACTGTTCGTCAGTGTGTAACATGCTTGTCTCCTCTAAAGAGGAGTTTCTCAAGCGAAGGCGCGCAACCCTCCTTCCATGCGATAACGGAGGATGCCTGCTTGTTCACTCCTCTGTCCGTGCCTTCCCCATAATCGAGCTCTGGTCCAACAACGAAACACAGTGGCAATTTTGAATGCCTGTGTCTTCTGGGAGATCCCGTCTCCCAAAGTACAGTCTCGTTCATCTCCAGTACGAGGCGTTGCCTCCGTTAAACACAAAACGTACTGACGCATTATGAAACTCCTTTCTAACTTATTCGTCAGGTAGGGACAGCGTTCGATGCCCCTTTTTCGATCAATAAAAAAGATTTGCTAATGGTTTAACCCACATATTTTGAATTAATTCATTTAAAATTGAAAAAAAATATTTTACGCCTTAAATTCCATATTTCTGAGGCATACAAGGTGGTCTTTTTTATCCACCAATCGGCTGAAATGGTTCCAGGGACAGTGAAGGTTTTCCAGTTGTGAGCAGTTCGCCGATGAGTTGCCCTGTAATCGGCGCAAGGAGAATACCGTTTTTGAAATGTCCAGATGCCAAAACGACGTTATTATACCCCGGCAAGTAGCCGAGAAGCGGTCCTTTTTTTGCAGAAGGACGTAAACCCGCCCAGGTTTGCACGAAAGTACTGTCCGCGAGTTCCGGAGCAATGGCAATGCCAGCGTCAATCATCTGCTTGGCACCGTCTACCGTCGCGGTTTTTTCATAACCGACAAATTCGACCGTGGCACCGAGTAGAATTTTACCATCGGCTCTCGGTACGACGTAGATGCCGAGTCCATCAACGATATGCTGGAAGGGCGGCGGCATCGCTTCAACGAGGACGATCTGCCCCTTCGCAGGTTCAATCTGTATCGGCACATCAAGTTGGGCAGTTAGTGCACCTGCCCAGCATCCGGCAGCAATCACAAACGTGTCCGCGTATAAGGTTTCGCCGTTCACGACGACACCCACAACGCGGTTTCCACCGTTTTCACTGTCTCGGACAAAGTCGGTGACAGGATTGCCCACTTGGAATTCTGCACCGAGTTTTGCTGCTCCCTTTGCGAGTGCCCTCACCATTTTCGGGTTGCGGACTTGCGCATCTTCAGGAAACAGAACGGCACCAGCAACAGATTTCGAGAGTGCTGGCTCCAACTCCCACGCTTGTTCGGCTGTCAAAACTTCCGCTGAAAAACCGCGTTTCACACGCCGGTCGGCGAGACCAATTAACCCCGCTGCCTCAGCCTGATTGAAGAATACCGATAGGGTCCCAGATCGGATGAACTCAATATCTATCTGGGTCTCTGTACGGAGTTCCTCCGCCAACGACGGATACAACGCAAGACTTGCGCGGCAGAGTGTTGGATACGGTTCATGCGTTGACGCGTGTGAGGTTAAAATGCCTGCGCCTGCCCATGAAGCCTCTGTACCGACGGTGTGCGCTTTATCAATCACCAAAGGTTTCACGCCTCGCTTGACAAGATCGTAAGCGATGGCACACCCGATAATCCCTCCACCAATAATGATGACATCTGCGTGATTTCGATTCAAGTTTCCCTCCATTTTACCCAAAAATTGCAACAATTTAGTTTAGCACATTATTGGGTCGCCTGTCAATCTCACTTGCCAAATGCCAATTCGACTACCTATACACATTTTCGGATGCACTTATTTCGGCACTGCAGATTGCGTCTTGAAATTTCGGCGGATTCCGTGTATAATTACTACGAACATTATAAAGCGAACTATCTCAAATTTGGTGGTGCAGGAAAAGTAGATCAGAACAAAACCTCGCCCAACATGAAAGGTCTTTTATTAAATGATCCTTGGAAAAGTGACCGGGACAATTGTCGCGACGCAGAAAGATGAAAAATTGATCGGAAGCAAGCTGATGGTTGTCCAAGATGTAAACCTGGACGGAGACGTTGATCGGAAATATACAGTCGCTGTAGATGCGGTAGGTGCTGGTATCGGTGAAATTGTCCTTATCGCCACCGGTAGCTCCGCTCGACAGACCGCGGTGACAGGCAATAAACCGGTTGACGCTGTAATCATGGCGATTGTTGATACCGTAGAAGTTGCTGGAAAAGTCAGGTATCAAAAGTAAGAACAATGAAAATCGCGACCGAACGGAAACGCGTCCGCACTGAAACACTCCGCCGTCGCGAGGCACTTACCTCAGAAGAGAGGGCAAGGCTCAGCCAGCGCATCGTTAATTCCGTTTTGCGCTGGATACAGCGTGAGGGTTTCGATTCCGTGATGCTCTACCTGAGTATGAGAAGCGAGGTTGAAACCGTCGATCTGCTCGAAGGGTTACTTAATTCAGGTAAGCGGATTTGCGCCCCAGTGATAAATACTGAACAGGTAAAACTTATACCGAGGCGGATTCAGAATCCGAACACTGAACTGGTACGTCACCGCTACGGTATGTTGGAACCTAAAGATTCATGCCCAATTTTCCCGACTGAACACCTTCAACTTATCGTGGTTCCCGGTATCGCTTTCGATCGGAAGGGGTATCGCCTCGGCTATGGCAAGGGTTTCTATGACCGATTCCTCACGAAATGCCCACACGCCATCCGTATTGGATTAGCATATCAGATACAGGTTGTAGAAGATACGTTTCCACAAGCGTGGGATATTCCAGTTCAACACATCTTCACAGAGACCGGTAGGATAAAGACTTTTTAATTATTGGGCTCCTGGGCTGCCTTCCACTTCGTTTCAGGCAGGTGTTTGGTCATACCTGGACTGGGTTTGTAACTTTCTAACGGAATGAGGAGAAATATAAGAAAGACAATTTCAAATTCCGCCAGCACAGCACGGTTTTCGATCAAACTTAACTATTTCGCATCAACGAAAGGTCTCAATTTCTCCAGTGTCTTTACACCAATTCCCTTGACCTTCTGGAGGGCATCTACACTGGTGAAGTTCCCGTTCTGCGAGCGGTAGTCGATAATTCTTTGTGCCAGCCCCGCGCCGATATTTGGAAGGGTTTGGAGTTCCTCGGCAGAGGCGGTGTTGATATTAAGAAGCGCGGGTTTATCCGGTATTACTCGGTTTTGTTGGTGTTCTCCATCCGGAGCAACGATCAAATCCGGTTTTCCGAGGAACATTGTAGGTGCGAACCGCCTCAATCCCCAGAAACCGGTACCGACTAAAATCAGTATCACAAGAAAAATGACTGCTTTCCAATAATGGCGTTCAATAGTATCCGATACGTGATTCATCCCTATTTTCCTCAAGAAACCGCATCCTACGCGACATCAATGATAACTTAATCAAAATACTCGTCTTCGCTAAACTTTGTCCACGATTCAAATATGGGGAACGGTCGGGGAAAATTGTCATTGTCAATATTCAACTTGAACCGAATCCTTTTGCTATCGAAAAGGTTTCGGATCGAAATGGAGACTCCTGAGGTTTCAATGCAGTTGTCGCATTGGGTCGGGAGTATTTGTACCGAACGCGGTGCGTCAAAATAAATTCTATATTCCGAACCCGCCTTTTCAACGCGATAATCGTCCGCTAAAATTTCCCACTCACTCAAGGCAGTGTTGCCTTCGGCATACTGCGCCCACAAACTGACTCCACTAAAGAAATCGAGAATAACGCCTTTTCTTTTTCTTGCATCTTTAGACGGATCGAATTGCCGAAATGAACGTCCTTTCAGTGCTGCCTTTATTTCCTCCTCTTCTTGCATACTTACCGGTTGCAGTGGATTGAGACACGAAGAGAGCACCAGACATACAAACACAAGCGCGAAAGGTATAAGATGTATTTGGGTGTTCATATTGAGGGTTTTATGTTGACGCATGTTTTGTCCTCCGATTTTTTAAGTACATTGTAGCGTTAATCGAATCGTTTTATCCAAGAAAACGGATCGTGCGTATTGAAGTATTTGGATTATACTTGATATGGAAACCTGCCTTTGCTAAAATAGGCGGTGAATTCACGATTGGAGAAAATATTATGCAGGAGATTGTTGTAGATTCAACGAGATTACACGATTTCGCCCGGACGCTTTGTGAAAAGGCAGGACTGCGCTCTGAAGACGGAGAAACGATCGCGAAACATCAGGTGCTAACCGATCTGCGCGGTGTGCATTCACACGGCACACGTGCCTTGCCGGGTTACCTCAACCTTATCCTTGATGGGAAGATGAACGCACAACCAGACCTCCGCGTCGCGACAGAGGGCCCGAGCTTCGCTGTCGTTGACGGAGATAACGGGATGGGACATCTGGCAAGCACGCTGGCAATGGAGACAGCAATAGCAAAGGCGAAAACAACAGGCATCGCTGCTGTGGGGGTTCGCAACGCTGGACATTTCGGTGCAGCCGCATGCTACGCAATTATGGCAGCATCAAACCAGATGATCGGGTTTTCGACAACGAACACAGGCGGGGCATCTATTGTCGCTCCGGGGGGTGCAGAAGCGGTGGTCGCCAACAACGCGATGAGTTACGCGTTGCCCATCGGGGACGAGCATCCGATTGTCTTGGATATGGCGTGTGGTGTTTCCGCATGGGGAAAGATAGGTACGCTACGGATGTACGGTAAACCGATTCCAGATGGGTGGCTCATCGATGAGACGGGTCAACCTACCAGTGATCCAGACAAGGGACGTTTCCTTGCACCGGCAGCGGGACCGAGGGGTTATGGATTGGCACTCATTATGGGCATTTTAGCGGGTCCTCTGAGTGGTGGTTTGATGGCTTGCAATAAGGCAGGCGATCCGTCTGAACACTTCTTCTTCGCAATGGATGTTGCGAGTTTCACAGACTACGACGGCTATGTTGCGGAAATCCAACGCGGTATAGATAAGATTCACGCTTCAAAAACGGCAGAAGGCGTGGAACAGGCATACCTCCCCGGCGAAATTGAGTGGAACAACTACGACAATTACCTTGAGAACGGCATTCCGATCCATGTAGACCATTTACGAGGCCTCGCAGGCATCGCTGATAAGTTAGATGTCCCTATCTGTTGGGAGTGGTAGGAAACGGGCGATAACAGGTCAACGCCTCAATCCGTAATCAAAATTAGAGGGGGAAGGATACACTATGGCAGAAACGAAAGAAACTGTATCAGGTGGCGCACTCCCCGATTGGGAGGTCGAAGATTTACCTGCACCACCGAAATATCAATTTGGAAGAGCGTTTCGGAGTATTTTAGGTCCTGGCATTATTGCCTTGGGCGGTTCAATCGGTAGTGGTGAGTGGCTGCTCGGTCCTGCGATTACCGCACAATACGGCGGTAGATTGCTCTGGATTGCAACAATCGCTATCCTGCTTCAGGTGATTCTGAACACAGAGGCGATCCGTTATACGCTCTATACGGGTGAACCGATGTTGAGTGGCTACATGCGCTGTAAACCCGGCGCGCCTTTCTGGGCTTCTTTCTATTCGTCGGTTAACTTCTTTGGGATCTGGCCCGGTTGGGCGATGACGGCAGCGACGGCACTCGCTGCGGCGTGGCTCGGCTATATGCCACAAGACGTAGATAGCGGGACGGTGCGCCTATTTGCATATCTCATCTTTTTTCTCTGCTTGGGGATTGTGCTATTCGGTGGGAAGATCTACAACGCGCTTGAGAAGGTGCAGCTTTTCATGGTCATCTGGATCATCAGCTACCTCGTTGTCATCGATCTGTTTATGGTTCCGCCGAGTGTGTGGTGGGATGCCATCAAAGGTTTCTTTAGTTTCGGAGCACTTCCCGCCCCAGGCCCCGATGGACAGGTTAATTGGCTGTTGCTTGGGGCTTTCGCTGCCTACGCCGGAAGTGGAGGCTTAGGCAATGTCACGATCACCAATTACGTGCGCGACAAAGGATGGGGAATGAGTAGTCTCGTCGGTGCGATCCCGTCAATGATCGGTGGACAAAACGTGACGCTCTCACACTTAGGCAAAGTCTTTCGCATCACACCAGAAAATCTGAAGCGATTTAAAGAGTGGTGGAAATATGTCCGTTTCGAGCAGTACGGTATTTGGATGCTTGGATGCTTTGTCGGTATTGCGCTGCCTGCGATGCTCACAATAGCATTTGTGCCTGCTGGACAGGAGATGGATCAATGGGCAGCAGCAGGTTTCCAAGCGGACGGACTCGCAGCAAAAGGTGGTAGAGCGATGTGGTATCTCACACTGCTGTGTGGTTTCTGGGTGCTGTTCTCGACCCAACTCGGTGGTGTAGATGGTGTGCCCCGGACGTATACCGATATTATATGGACAGGGTTGAAACGGGTCCGAAACTTGGGTGAACACAACGCGAAATGGATCTACTATCCTATTCTCGGTGTCTATATTATTTGGGGCATCGTTGCGATGTACCTCGCGAAACCGTTCTTTATGATCCTGGTATCGGCAACGATTGGCGGGTACCTACTTGTGTTTTCGGCGATACACACGCTCTATGTGAATCGAAAATTCTTACCACCAGAAATACAAGCACCGTTGTGGAAACAGATCGGGTTGGTATTGTGCGCAGGATATTATTCGATTTTCGGAACGATTACCGTCTATCAGAAAGTGCTTGTGCCTTATGTTTTCCCGATTTTTGGGTAGAACGCGACACAGTTCCTATGGAGTAGGTACAAGACCTACCCCTACATATAGGTTTCCGAAACAATTGCTGCTACAAGGCTCTTGACGGAGGCTTCCTTTGCCATCACGTCAATGTGAACGCCATGTTCCACTGCTGTTTTCTGTGTTGTCGGACCGATCACTGCGACCTTGACATCGGCGAGTAGGACTGTAGGTTGGTGTGCGGGAAACATCTCTAAGAAGTTCGTAACCGTTGAGGAACTGGTGAAGGTGACGAAGTCTATGCTGCCGTTCAGAAGATCGGTTTCAATTACCTCTCGGTTTTCGCCCGGCACTCTGACGGTATCATAGAGGTGCACATCATCGACATGTGCACCTTTCTCGCGCAAAGCATCGGGGAGATCGGCAGTGGCGATTTTTGCCCGAGGCAGGAGGATTTTCTTTTCACATACATCCCCTATTTCAACGGCGATCGCACTTCCACGGGCGTTGGATGGGACAAAATCGGGGTGGATACCGATGTCGTTGAGGGTGTCCACCGTTTTCGATCCAACCGCACAGACGCTGCTCTCACCGAACGCTCGAACATCTCTACCATCTTCTCGCAAGCGTTCATAGAAAATCTCTACAGCATTGACACTCGTGAAGATAACCCAATCGTATTCGTTGAGAGAAGATACGTCTACTCCCTCAATAGGTTGAATCTTTATCGTGGGGAATTGGATGACTTCGGCACCGTTTGCTTCTAAGAGATCCGCGAATTCACTTGTCTGTGCGCGGGCGCGCGTGACAAGGATCCGTTTCCCAAAGAGCGGTTTGGTATCAAACCATCGGAGTCGCTCGCGCAAACGGTTCACCTCACCGACTACGATAATTGCCGGACTTTTGAGTTGGGCTGTCTCTACTTTTTTCACAATATCGGTAAGGGTGCCTTGGACGACGTGCTGTTGCGGTGTTGTTCCGACGCGGACTAAACTGACAAGTGTTTCAGGATCTCTACCGTGTACTATTAACCGTTCCACAATTTGGCGAAGGTGTGCAACCCCCATGTAGACAACAAGTGTATCCACCGCCGTAGCGAGCTGTTCCCAGTTGATATTTGAATCTGAACGCAGTGCAGCGGAATGCCCCGTAACAAAAGCGACTGACGAGGCGTAGTCACGATGCGTGACTGGGATACCGGCATAAGCGGATGCAGCAACCGCAGAAGTGATACCGGGAACGATTTCAAACGGAATGTTTGCCTCGGTGAGGGCAATCGCCTCCTCGCCGCCTCGCCCGAAGATATATGGATCCCCACCCTTGAGACGAACAACGATTTTACCCTCTTTCGCATGCTCAACCAGCAAATGATTGAGTTCATCTTGGCGGGTGGCGCGGACTCTCGGATCGGGTGCTTGGATCTTTTCAGTGTGCGCGGGGCAATGTTCCAATAACGCATCGTTCAGCAGTAGATCGTAAATGACGACATCGGCGCGTTGAAGGCACTCCACGCCCTTGAGGGTGATAAGTTTTCTATCCCCCGGACCTGCCCCTACGATGTAGACCATACCCGTGCTCGGTTCGTTCATTTGTTGCTCTCCTGCGCTTCCAACAGTTCAGGCGCCCCACTATTCTTGAGTTTTTCGGCGACGACCCTACCTAAATGCTTCGCTGCGCTTGGCGTTCCTGTGGCACGCTCCATAATGCGTACGCTACCTTCTGGATGACAGACCGTCCCGACGAGTGAGAGTTCACCATCAACATGCTTGGCATACGCGCCAATCGGCACTTGACATCCACCACCGAGGCTTTCCAATACGGCTCTTTCGGCGGTGATTTCTGCTGCTGCTCGATGGTCGTTCAAGGGTGCAATGAGTTTCGCCACCCTGCTATCTCGTTCCCGTGTTTCAATCGCGAGGGCTCCCTGTCCAACTGCTGGTACCATCTGTTCTGTATCAAAAAATTGTGTAATAATCTCCGGTTTGAGAAGACGCTTAATGCCAGCGGCGGCGAGGATAATTCCGTCAAGATCGGTTTCATGAAGTTTGCGTAATCGAGTATCGATGTTGCCGCGAACATCAACGACTCGCACGTCTGAGCGGATGTAGAGGAGTTGCGCTTTTCGGCGTGGACTTGTGGTGCCGATTTTCGCCGCTTCTGGCAGGCTTTCTAAGGAGCGTCCTGTGGCGGTGATGAGCACATCGCGTGGGTCTTCTCGTGCGGGAATAGCAGCAATACAGAGTCCTGCTGGTAATTCTGTCGGAAGATCTTTCAAACTATGAACAGCGAGGTCAATGTCGTCAGTTAAGAGCGCATTTTCTATCTCTTTGGTAAAAACGCCTTTGCCCAGTCCAACCAATGAGCGGTTTTGAATCGTGTCGCCTGTGGTTTTGATGACCTTGAGATGGATCTCAATATCCGAAAAATGGCGTTCTAATTGATTTTTGACGAATTGTGACTGCCAAAGTGCGAGTTGACTACCACGTGTGCCGATTGTGAGCGAGTTACGCATCATTTTTTAACTTTTTAAAACCTGGGCATCGTTCCACTTCGTTTCACGGTGATTTAATGATCTGGAAACCGATGACTGATTGCTGACCGCTAATAGTTATTCCGGGTTCTCATCGCTAACATCCAAGGCGAACAACTCCCGTAACGTTTGAACGTACTGCCCGTGATCGGCATCACCATCATTAACGGCCCAGCGTAGGTTCTCCATGGGATGGTGGAGCAGTTTTTTGACGATTGCTTGGGTCATAGAGGCGACAGCTGCTTCTTGCTGATCAGAAAGTGTTGCCTTGTAGAAACACGCTTGCAATTCGGTATCAGCGATCTGGCTAAACTGCTGGTGGAGTGCCTTAATCGTAGGGTTGACTTGGAAGATTTGCAGCTGGTCGTAGAACCGCTTGGCTTCTTCGGTGACGATCTGCTCTGCGCGGACGGCTTCCTGTTGTCTACCCTTGAGATTAGAGGCAACAACAGCCTCCAGATCGTCTATATTGTAGAGGAAGGCAGAGTCAAGTTTCCCCACATCTGGTTCAACGTCGCGGGGCACGGCAATGTCAATGAGGAACATATAACGGTGCTTTCGTTTCCGCATGATGGCAGCGAGGGGTTTGCGTTTGATGAGGTAATCGGGGGCATTGGTGGAACTAATGACGATATCAACATCAATGAGGAAATCGAGGTCACTATTGTAAGCGAGGGGTGTTCCGTTAAATTTCTGGGCGACTTTAACCGCACGCTCATAAGTCCTATTTGCGACAATGACATTGGAGACCCCATTCGCAACGAGATGCTTTGCTGTGAGTTCGCTCATTTCACCCGCCCCGATAATCGCGACGGTCTTACCTTCAAGCGTATTGAAAATCTTTTTGGCGAGTTCAACGGCGGCGTAACTAATAGAAACAGCACCTGTAGTGATTGTCGTCTCGGAACGGATGCGTTTGCCAACATTGAAAGCTTTGGTGAAAAGACGATTGAGAACCGTCCCCGTGCTACCTGACGCACGAGAGAAGTCGTAAGCGGCTTTGATTTGTCCCAGTATTTGGGATTCACCGACGACCATAGAATCAAGGCTCGATGTCACCCTGAAGAGATGCTGGATCGTCTTCAAGTTATGGTAGACATAACTCCATTTCTTGAGCGATTCCATGTCAATCTGGTGGTAACGGGAGAGGAATTCAACCAATACCTTGGCAGCTGCATGGGCACTTTGCACGGAGTTCGCGACCGCATAGATTTCTACCCGGTTGCAAGTAGAAAGAATGACGGCTTCTTGAACCTGATCCGATTCACGAAGGTACTGGAGGGATTCAGTAAGTTGTTCTTCGGAAAACGCCAATCTTTCCCTGAATTCAATGGGAGCGACATGATGGCTGGTTCCGACGGAGACGATTTGGTTCATTCCTTCTACCAAAAAATCTAAAAACGTGAAATGTTTTTTATATGCTTCGTAAATTATATCACATATCAGCGGTTGTGTCAAATTTAGAAATGGCGATTCAGAGATTGTCCTACCTCAGATAATTAGCGGTATGTATGCATGCTGTCTAAAAAGAGGTCAACGCCAACGTAAGTGCAGAGAACGGCAACGAATCCGAGGATCGCGGCGTACGCTGCTCTTCGTCCGTGCCATCCCCAAAATTGGCGGAGACCAATTTGGACGACATAGATGAACCATGTCACGAAGGTGGAGATTACCTTCGCATCAAGCCATCTCCACGGGACATCTCGGATATATTGGGTCCAAAGACTCCCAACGATGACCCCCATTGTGAGCAGAATTACACCGAGAATCGTGCAGCGATAGCCGAGCTCATTGGAAGTCCCGAGAGAAGGGAGGAGATTGTCAAGGAGTGCGTCAGTCTTCTGGCGAATCTTCCGCTCCGCCATCAGATACATCAGCCCAAATCCAAATGCGGCGATAAACGCTGCATAAGCGAGAAAAATCAGTGTGGTATGCGCCAGAAGCCAATAGTTTTGCAAGGGTTCCGGGAGTGCAGCGGTGTGCGTGGCGAAACTGTATGAGATGAGGATAGCAATGAACGCGACAGGCATCACAAAACTGCCGAGTGTGCGGAGATGCGTCAAACGCACGATGATGAGATAGATAAGTGTGATTGCCCACGCAAAGAAGGCGGTGGAATCGGTCCAGTGTGTCATCGGAAAATGCCCCTGTTGCAGCCACCACAGCGCAATAAAGATACTAAGAAAAGCAAAACCGATACTGGTGCCGAAAAAAGCGATCCGTTCAATCGTCGGACGGATCACTGCTGCTCCAGACCTATTGCCGATAGCCAACGAGAGGGTTTGAAAAATGCTCGCTGCTAAGTATATTAGAAGGGTAATGAGAAACAGAAAATTTATCATACGCTGTACTTTTTGAAACCATCAGGGCACACAGCAGGTGAATAATATGCCTCTCCGTTAGTCCTGTTCATTCGTTTTCATTTTGACGGTTGGCGAGTTGTGCCTGAAGGCGTTCTAACTCAGCCTCGGCAGCCTGTCGCCGTTCCGTTTCCTCTCTGGCGAGTCTTTCTGCCGCCAGTCGTCGTTCCGATTCTTCTGCTGCCAGCGTTTCTGCCGCCTGTCGTCGTTCCAATTCTTCTTCTATCAACGTTTCCGCTGCCACTCGTAGGTGATGTTCCTCCATGGAAGTTGTAATGGGGGTTCCATCAGGGAGATAGGGACGTAACAGCCGGACGTGGGTATCCAATTGATCCGCCCACCGAAAATAGAGATTCAACGCATCGCTGAACAAGCCTCCCTGTGCGTCCGGCGCAAGTTCGACGATGTCACCCGATGGAGTCCGGCTCCATCCCCGAAACTCCGCAGGCTTCTCCATTTCGGGTTGATGGATAAAGTAATCTTGAACACCCATATCTGTCAGATAGAGGCGGACTTTCTCATCTCGATCTTGATGCGCGGTGGCATCGGAAAGAAATTCAAAAACAGCAGCAGGAACGGCACCTTCTGACCACGTATAAAAACTGCGCCGCTGTGGAAATTTATCAACACCAAAGACGACGTAAACATCAGGTGCGACGAATTTTCTGATGTCGCCTTCACGGTAATAGATAAAACTGTCGATGCCAATGTAAATGTGTGGGTTGATCGCAAAGTATCGCGAGATTTGATCAGAAAAGATACGAATCTGATCTGCATGAAATCCAGTTGCGGCCATAGGCTCGTCATCCTCACAGGGGTAACCTTCAATGTAGACGGTCGGTTTTCCGACCGCTTTTGGAAAGATAGGTATATATTTTTTTTGCTTCAATTCAAAATCGTTTGGCGTATTCATGATTTTCTCCTTTCTCTTATGAGGGAAGGAATGTCGCTCATCCGCGTGAGGAGGCAAAGCCGTTCGCAACTATTTTGAAAGTTTGAAAAAGCGAACTTTTTCGTTTTCGTGCAATTTTAACAACCTCTGCATGCTTTGTCAAGTCGTTTGGTGGTAAAGGCGTTGGCGCGTTCCATATTGCCGTGCCGAATCCAGTTGAAAAGGCATTCGGCAGAACATTCCGGGTTTGTGAGACCGAGACAGCATGTTGTAGGAGAGGTTTGTAACCCCGATACCGAATCTTCAACCGTGTCAATGAGTATCTCAAAGAAGTCGGCACGCTTTTTAGGCGTTGGAAAAGCTTTGAGAATCTCAGAACGGCGCGTTCCAAGGAATTCAATAAATGCACCGTAGCCCTTGTTTTCAAACTGGTTTGCGAGTTTTTTATGCAGGCGTTTCACCTTGTCAATATCTGCGCTGCTCCGAGCCGACACACTGATTATCAGATTGTCATCTATTATGAGTTCAGGAGTGAAGTGGGTGCCAGCCTCCGGTTTATCAAGGCACTCTCGAATGAAAATGCCTTCACCTCCATAAGACGCGCTTACAGCAGCGGATTTATCTGCAATAACAAGGAAGGCATCTTCAAAGTGATGTGGTTTCATTTCGTGGGGTGCCGGACATAACACAGACGCGCCACACTGATGTAGCAATGAGATACGACATTCAATTTCTGGCGTTCTTTCTTCACACAAGACGATACACGTGCGATTTTCCAATAGGAGATAGACTGGATAGGGCAGTCCTTGATTTTCGATCGGTACCGGTTCGTCATCTTCGTATCCGAGTGTGTATAACGAAGTTGCGTTCAGCATCTCCTCAAAATATTCCCGGATCCGGCGACTCGTCGCGGGGCTTTTGCCACTCGTTGAGATGCTAAGCATGATTTCGCCATCCGTTACGACAGAGGCGGCGGCAAAGGTGCATTGTGGGATAACGTCAACGACGTTGACCAAGCGAATCCTGTTTTTTTCGTGCGCTTCTGTGAAAACAGCACTATTAATATCCGTGAAATCGGTAGCAGCGCAGACCAGAAAATAGCCGTCTGTATCGCCGGATTTCAACTGTCGTTTATGCCAGCAAATTGTACCGATATCTGAAAGGAAGGTCAGTAGTTTCGTTGCGTCTGGACTGATTACGGTGACATCGCCACCGCTGAGTAGCATAGCGACGACTTTCCGCTCCGCGACGGTACCACCGCCGACAACGAGGCACTTCCGGTCCTGAAGGTTTATGTACGCAGGATAAAACATCTTAATGGTTGTTAGTCGTCAGTTGTTAGTTAACAGTTAAAACAGATAGGACTTACGCATTTCCTCTTAAGGTCCCCATGGTAAGAGGGATTTAGAGGTTAAAAATAGAAAAATTCTATGCTATCCGTTAGATTTGTGTAAGTCCTAATAGAGCACATATCCGACGCAGTTTGAAGGTGACATTTTCCAATCTTTTGGATCAACCTACTTTGATAGAAGGAGGTTTTACTTTCTTATTACCATTTTGCGTGTAGCGGTGAATTCACCTGCAGTTAAGGTGTAAAAATAAACGCCACTCGCAACAGGTTCACCGGCTTTATTTTTTCCATCCCAATACGCTGCACGGTTCTTACCTTGATAGATACCGACAAGTTGATGCCCTAAGTTTAGTGTGCGAACTAACTTGCCATCGGCAGCATAAATTGAGATTTTGACATCAGCAGATTCTGCTAACTGATACGGTATCCACGTCTCCGGATTGAATGGATTGGGGTAGTTGGATAACAATGAAGTTTCTTTCGGAGTCAATGCTGTCAAGAGTTGTTCTAAGTAGAAAATGCCTCGCTGTGATGTAGCATCTGTCAGATTTAGCTGCTGTGCTTGGGTAAGCCATTGTTTCACATCTACTGTAGTAGGCATCTTAGATGATTGGGCATAAAGAGAAGGCGCAGCTGCCGTAGTCCCAAATGCGGTAGCGACCAACACCAAATCTTGGATATTTACAATTCTATCCCCGTTAACATCCGCATTGCTCTGACCCGCCTGACCAAAACGCGATGCGACCAGCACCAAATCTTGGATATTTACAACCTTGTCCCGATTAACATCCTCGACAAGCGGACGCTCCTCAACGAGGACCTGATAAACATCAACTTCGTGGGGTATGATTTGTCCATCCAAATTACTGAATTGTGTACTCTGCAGCTGTAATTCCCCGTCCCCAGCTGCCTTTGCTTCAAAGGTAATTGAAAACAGTGTCCCTTCCCCGCTGACACTACCGCCTCCAAGAAGTGCTGCGCTTAAATTTGTGATCTTCCCTGCGGTGTTATCAGTGTTGCCCCTCTGAAAAAATGTCCCTCCACCACCTGATTTCAAAAAATCCGCCTCCTTAGCTTCAACAACTGAAAGTACATCAGGATTGAACGCAACCTCCAACTGCCAACCGGCTAAATCGCTAATATTTTTGACCGAGAAATCAAGAGTGAATGTTGTACCGACCTCTACCGGGTTAATCTCGGAAGATAAAAGACTTGGTGGTGTTAGACTGACTTCCTCGGATGGTAAAAGCGTTCGATAAACCTTTTTTCCATCAGAGATGAAACTTCCGTAGGGGTGCCACGCTAAGTCCGTGACCTCTGAACCTGTATAGATTGATCTCACTCTGGGAATATCTGTTTCAAGAGTAATCTCTTCTGTTCCAACTCGGAACAAATTTATGTAACCGTTGCTCTTTCCTACTGCAAGAAACTCACCATCTGGACTGAAAGTGACTGCGTAGGATGTTGTGTCAGGTAGTTCTATCTGTCTAACACTTCTACCGCTACTTATTTCCCAGAGAGTAACAGATTCACGATTCCCTGTTGCGAGATATTTTCCATTTGGACTAAAAGCAACCGCATAAACTCCATTTTTGTGTTCAAAATGATACGCAGCGGTACCATCAGATACCCGTCGAAGCGTTACTCCATCCAATAGATATGAATAAGTTCGGACCCAGCCTGTCGCGAGATATTTCCCATCGGAGCTGAAAGTGAGGGCTTGGATAGTACTACGATTGGCATTATAATCACGCCACCAAATCCATCCACCACCCACTCTAAAGAAAAGTATCCTACCTAAATATGAATATACAAGATAATTTGTTGCGAAGAATTTGCTGTCTGGACTAAATGCAATTGAACGGACATGCGCGTTATGTGCAACTGTCTGGTATTTTGTGCCTTTGTCCATATCCCAAATAATGGCTTTACCATTATATGAATAACGAGTCTCGTCCTGTCCGGCGGTTGCCAAATACTCCCCATTGGGACTGAAAGCTACGGCATATACCCAGTCACCATGGTCCATCTTCCGAAATTTTTCGCCGTTTTCCATTTCCCAGATATCCGCTATTCCATGCTCATCATTGCTTGCAGTTGCGATATACTTTCCATCTGGACTGAAAGCAATACTATTGTTGTTCCCCAGATTATACACTACGTTATTAACTATCCACGAAACGCCCTGCCCCCAAAGCGGTGGATACTCAAGTTTCACCTGCGCCAAAGCCCGACGGTAACCTGGATCAATTGAGATATAAGCTGTTTTGACGACCTTATCCCAATTGTTTTTGAGATTTGGCGCGCCATTTTGCCTGTCAATATATAATCTTACATTGACGCTTTCGTTGTTTGCGACAAATGTGATCGGAAAGTATTCGTCGTTAGCATCATAACGACCGAGGGTTCCGACAACGTCATTAGTAAGAAAGACCGTTCGATACAAACGCGAGATTTCGGTTTGAGTTTCAAGGCGATCTGCACGGAGGGATGAAAGGTTTCTTTCTTCAAGTTCTGCACGACGTTGCGTGACCGCTGCAGCTAACCGGCTCAAGCGTGCTGCATAGTCGGCATCAGATTCAAACTCTCCCTTCGGTGCATTGAGAGCGTGATTCGCCCGGAAGGTTCCAAGTTCTTCCTCAATGGATGTTTGCTTTTCGTCAATGTCAATTTGGTTCTGCTCAAGTTCAACTTCAAGGATTTTAATCTGATCAACAGTCTGATCAAAAGCATCCCCTATAGCTACAGAAGCGAAAATAAATAAGGTAAGAAAAATTAAACTGTGTTGGATCGTTCTGTGCATTTTATCTCCTTTAGGACTTACGCAGCAGCGATTTATATCGCGGGAGATTTTAGTTGTTGACAAAGGTATTGAGAAAGTAACTCGTGTTTGATTTGATAAAGCGTTTTACCTGTTTCATGAGCCTTACGCATCAGGTGAACCCAAACAAGAAAGGCAGAGGCAATATGATTACGAACAATACGCGGGAGACGACACTGACAAGCTTCCAAACCCGTCAACTGTTTCGCTTCACGGTGAAATTGTTCAATCTTCCAGCGCACGCCGCACACTCGTCGCACGACGGACACATCGGATTGACTCAAGTCGTTAGTCGCAACATAATCCGTGCGTTGAGAAGACGCTACCCGGAAAACTTTCACTTTGTGATCTCTCGGGAACTTATGAAGTTTCACACGTTTACCTGAGTTTTCTTCTGCCTCTGTCCAGTGTAAAGAATCAATACGTTGATACGGTTTCTTGGCATTAGAATCATCAACAAGACGATTACATTTCAACGGAACATAATATGTCTTATCAAGATTTTCGATGTAAAGCAGCAGCGACTTACTCACATACCAAGAATCCATCAACACGGTTGAAAAACTGACATCACGAGAGTATACTAAGACCGAGAGCATATCTCGGACATGATCCAACTTCGATTTACCGTCGCCAGTTTTATCGTAAATACGGTAATCAATCAACCAATACCGGTCTAACTTCGGATTGACGTAGACGCAGGTAACAATGGCAATACCGTTAATAACACCACCCGCATTGCCAGAATGTTGTCTCTGGGCAAGTGCGATCTTCTTCGCATAGCGTTTATCAATAACGGTATCATCAAAGATAATATAGCCATCAGGATCCAGCACCACGTCATTTTTGACATGTTCCCAAAGCAGCCGCGGTGTCAGACGGTCTTCTGATAGATAACGGTTGAGCTGATCATGACTGAAACTTTCAGAATGGTCTGCGAAATGTGTGAGTGTATAGTTAATAGGGGTGATCAGTAGATATTGACAGTAATGTAGACGTGTCGGTCTAGCCATTTTTAAGGTCCTCCTCATAGAAAATATTACCCCGTCTATGAGGTTATGTCAAACATTATTGCGTAAGTCCTATCCTTTAGATTTAACGTGAGTTAAATAAAAAATAGAAGCATGTAGCATCAACGTAGGTTTGATAAAAATGCCCTACAAGTAAACCAAGTATCAGTCTCTATTTGACGGACAACCGGCGAAGTTAGGAAACCTCAAGAATCGCGTGAAACGACGTAGTCTGCGAGTTCTGCTAAAGCGGTGCGGGCAGGTGTTTCAGGGAAGATTGTCAACGCTGCTTTGGCGCGGTCAGCGTAGCCTTGGGCAACTTTCAGACAGTGAGGTTCGACACCGTAGCGTTGGAACAGAGATTCAACAAAAGCGATCGCCTCGGTTTCATCCGTGTCTGGGTGCAGCATTTTTTCAAGCATCTGCTTCTCATTGTCATTGCAGACTGTTCGCGCATAGATAATAGGAAAGGTAAGTTTTCCTTCGCGGAGGTCGCCGAACGCATCTTTCCCCAATTTATCAGCATCCTCTGTAAAATCAAGCAGGTCATCCACGATTTGGAAAGCGGTTCCAATCTGTTGTCCATAGACTGTGAGAGCCTCGATCTGCTGTGCATCTGTTGGGTTTCCGAGATGCGCGCCAAGGGTGCAGGACGCAGCGATCAGTTTACCGGTTTTGAAACTGATAATCTTGAGGTATTCGTCTTCGGAGATGTCAAAATCACCGCTCTTATATGCGTGTATAACCTCGCCTTCACACATCGCCTGTGTGGTATCGGCGAGGATCGCCATCGCTGGATCATCAGAGCGGCGAGCCACAAGCATAGAAAGTACCCGTGCATGCAGGTAATCTCCGACGAGGACAGCAACTTTATTGCCCCATTTCGTCTGTAATGTTTCACGTCCACGGCGGATCGCAGCCTCGTCAAGTACATCGTCATGAACGAGCGATGCAACATGGATGAGTTCAACAACAGCAGCAAGTGTGTGTGCATCGCTCCCTTCATAGTCGCAGATTTTGGCAGAAAGCACGACGAGAATCGGACGGAGTCGTTTACCGCCACCCTCCACAACATGTTGGACCGCCATGTCAACAAAAGTATATTCACTCGCGGTATGCTCGGTGAGTTTCGCTTCAATAGCACTGAGATCGTCGGCAATTAATTCAACAATTTGATCGAAGTTGGACATAATGTAATAGTTGTCAGTTTTCAGTTATCGGTTATCAGTTTTCAGTTAAGAGGGTTCTTGTGGCAGTTGAGGTTCCCGTTGAAACAACAGCAAACCTACTTAACTCTCACTACGAGGCAGACTGAAAACTGTTCTCACTGCGAAGCATGATAACTCCTAAGCGAGATTCGCCAATACCTGTGTTGCGGCTTGAACGGTTTTATTTATATCGTCTTCAGAGTGGACCAAAGAGACGAACCCCGCCTCGAACTGGGAGGGTGCGACATAGACACCACGTTGGACAAGTCCCCAGAAGTAGTGCTCAAAGCGTTCGGTATTCGCTGTGCGCGCGCCATCAGCATCCGTGACGGTTTCGGGTGTAAAGTAGAGCATCAACATCGAACCGACTCGACTATGCCACGCATCAATGCCGTGTTTTTGGGTTGCCTCAGCGAGACCCTCGGCGAGGGCAGCGGCACTGCTCTCAAGTTGTTCATAAACTCCCGGTTCAGCGAGCTTCTTCAACGTTGTGATGCCCGCAGTAACGGCTAACGGATTGCCGGACAATGTCCCTGCCTGATAGACATCGCCTTCCGGGGCGACACACCGCATGATGTCCTGTTTTCCGCCGTACGCCCCAACAGGTAAACCGCCACCGATAATTTTCCCTAAACAGGTCATGTCGGGTGTGACGTTATAGTAGGATTGGGCACCGCCATAAGCCACCCGAAAGCCGGTGATGACTTCATCAAAAATAAGCACGATGCCGTGTTCTTCAGTGATTTCACGGAGTTGATTGAGGTAACCTTCATGTGGTGGGATGATGCCCATATTGCCCATAATCGGTTCGAGAATGAGGCAGGCAATTTCGTCTGGATTGGCTTCTACTGCTTCTCGGACAGCATCAGGGTCGTTAAAAGGCACGGTGAGCGTATTGCGTGCGAAATCCTCCGGGACACCACCGCTATCGGAAAGGCCAAATGTCGCGACACCCGAGCCGGCTTTTGCCAATAGGTAATCCACATGACCGTGATAGCAGCCATCGATTTTGAGGATTTTATCACGACCGGTATATCCACGAGCGACGCGGATTGCACTCATTGTGGCTTCAGTTCCTGAGTTGACGAGGCGTACCTGCTCAATCGAAGGCACTGCGTTTACAATGGTTTCGGCGAGTTCTGTCTCTCGTGTCGTCGGTGCCCCAAAGCTGGTACCGTCCAACGCTGTCGAACGAATAGCCTCTATAACGCTCGGATGTGCATGCCCCAAAACCAAGGGACCCCAAGAGGCAACATAATCAATATATTCGTTTCCATCAATGTCGTATACTTTTGAACCCTCGCCGCGGGCAATGAAACGGGGATGTCCGCCGACTTTGCTGAAGTTTCGGACAGGACTGTTGACCCCACCTGGGATAACTCGTTGTGATTTTTGCCATGCGGCTAAGGATTTACTACTCTCCAAAGCGTTTCCTCCAAATTTTCTATGGCTGCCGGCTCTCGGTTGTCGGCTTTCAGCGAAGAGGTTCCTGATAAACAAGAGTCCTCTTTCTGACTGCTGACTGCTATTCTTTTGATGGCTGACAGCCAATTTATAGCCATTCCACAACGGACTTTGCGAAATAGGTTAAAATCATATCAGCACCTGCGCGCTTGATACTGTTGAGTACTTCCAAAGCGACCCGTTCCTCGTTTACCCAACCGTTCTGCGCCGCTGCTTTAATCATGGCGTATTCACCACTGACATTGTAAGCAGCAACAGGTACCTGAAATTCTGTTTTGACCCGATGGATGACATCCAGATAGGAGAGGGCAGGTTTCACCATGAGAACGTCCGCGCCCTCTTGAATGTCCAATGCGACCTCACGTAACGCTTCTTCTGCGTTTGCTGGATCCATCTGATAAGAACGGCGGTCCCCAAACTGGGGTGTAGATTCCGCTGCTTCACGAAAAGGTCCGTAAAAGGCAGAAGCGTACTTGGCAGAATACGCCATAATTGGTACGTTTTCATACCCATTTTCGTCCAACGCCTCGCGAATTGCCCCGACGCGACCGTCCATCATATCCGAAGGCGCGATGACATCGGCACCGGCGCGTGCATGCGATAGGCTTTCCTTAACGAGCAACTCCAGTGTCGGATCGTTTTGCACTTCGCCAGCCTCAATGACACCACAATGCCCGTGGTCAGTGTATTCACAGAGACAGACATCTGTCATAACAAGCAGATCAGGCACCGCGTCCTTAACGGCTCGAACCGCCTGCTGAATGATACCGTCGGTGGCGTATGCCTCAGAACCGAGTGCGTCTTTCGCCTCTGGAATCCCAAACAAGATTGTTCCGGGGATTCCGAGCGTGGCGAGTTCTTTCGCGGCGGTGACGAGAGTATCAACCGAGTATTGGTAGCATCCTGGCATCGCTGAAATTTCGGTTGCGGTGTTATGCCCATGAACGACGAACATCGGATAGATAAGATCATCAACAGAGAGCGTTGTCTCACGAATCAGCCGCCGCAGGTTCTCATTCGCGCGAAGTCGCCTTGGACGATAGATAGGGAAGGTGCTCATTCTTCCTCCGAAGGTGAGCCTGCGATTTCGTACCGTATCAATTCAAGGATTTGGTCTTCGGGACCTTCTAATCCGAAGGCTTCATTCTGCTCAGGCTGATCGTGCGTATGTTCAAATTTGACAATACCGACATTAGGTGCCAACCAGATGGTTGTTAAGGTTACATCGTTCTGTTCTTGCGGTCCCGGTTGTTGCGGCACCTCCACAGACAGAACCGTTTCTGTTGTTGCATCCGTTCGGTATTCAATCACCAAACAGTCCTCAAAAGTACCGGCATCTGTTTCCACCGTTTCTGTTCCAGTGACATTCCCTGTCTCTACGAGGGTAGTAAAAGTTTTAACAGACTGCATCGAGCCACCCGGTAACTCCATAGGTGCCCCTTGGATATCAATTGTTACGGTCAGTACAGCGTTTACCTCAATGGCTGGCCACTCTTCACCGAAAGTAGCGGGTGTTGGTAGGAAATAGAAGTAGTCTTGAGATTCTGCCTCAACATCGTAATCTATGTCGAATGAGATATTTAATCCCTCTGGGACCTGCTCCTGCATCCCTTGCCGCATTACATCCATTAGTTCTTCCATCTGTTTCATTGTGGCTGCCTTGAGAGCGTTCTCAATTTCATCGCCCACAAAAAACGCTATCCAGTCATCACCAACTTGGTAGAAATAAGGGTTAACATAATGCTCAAAGTCTGCCCAGTCTTCCAACGGAGGATCATAACTGAAGGCACGATAGGTTTCACCATCAATATCCTCTGGCTCTATCGCGTAGCGTGTTACCTCGTCACCATTCTGATCTTGGTAAACCCAGTAACTTCCGACTGCATTTGGAAAGTAGTAGTTCGCCCATTCATTTCCTATTGACACCGCACTGAAACTAAAAATGAGTAAAAGCACGAAAACAGGTTGCAATTTCTTGAACATGAGAAACTCCTCTTGTATTTTATATTTTTTCCAATTAAAGTATACAGAATCTCATCGCAAACGGCAAGGAAAATTGACGCATAGCCCCTTAGTAGATGCGCCACTTAGCGTTTCTCATATTCAAAGGGGAAGGTAACAGGTGCCCCGTTGTTTGACCATGAACGTGCCATCGCAACATCGATCTCCCGATCCTTACGACCGTTGTAAGCACCATATTCAGGCTCTGTGTCGTTGCGAACGGCATTGACAAGACTCATCAGTTCCGATGCAACAGTGATCTCACCGTCACTGAGCGGATAATTTTGCAGTGGATTCTCCCACACCACTTCGGGTTCAGTATCAGCGACAAGCGCGGCTAAGGTTTCATAACCATCAACCGTATTCGTTCTACGTGAGATGTTAATTGCACGCTGCTCATCAGCATCTTCATTCAAGATGACAGCATCGTTTCGGAAACACATCCCCCGTTCCGCATAGAACTTCGAGCCATTAAAGCCTCGCAGTGGCGAGCCGTAGGAGAGACTACTGAAGTTGAAAATCCCAACAGCACCGTCTGCAAACTCAATGACTGCATGCTGCCAATCCTCAGTGTCGCGCGTGGGTTGCCCTTGCCGCCAGATGTGGTCCTGGACCTCATACCCCTTTCGGAAACCGTAAACCTGCACGGGTTCATTATCAAAACCGACGTAGCTGCGGATAAGCCCGATCCCGTGATAGCCGTGCCCTCGGAAGTCATTGTAGGCGACGTTGACTTTGCCGAAGATGCCTGCGAGAATCATTTCCCGTTTTATCCGCTCCGTAGGTACCCGGTAATAGTTTTCGTTGACTTCCAATTTTGTGCCGTTCGCCTGTGCGGAGGCGATCATCTTGTCTGCCCATCCGAGATCGGTATCAATCGGTGTTTCAGTGCAATAACTGACACCGCGTTCAGAACAGAGCAAGCCTGGAATATGATTGTTGCTGGGTGTAATCACGATTGCGCAGACATCAGGTTTCACCGTGTCCAACATCTGCTCAGTGTCTGTGTAAGCAGGGACGTTGTATTTTTCGCCCTGTTCCGTAACACTCTCTTCGCGTGGATCGCAAACGGCGACGAGTTCTAAGTCGTCTGTCAATTTTGAGATAAGGGGAAGGTAGGTTCCGGCACCGCGTCTGCCTGTACCGATATGTGCGATTTTGAGTCTATCCACGGCTTTCCTCCTCCGAGAGGTGTGAGTCGGTACCTGCCTTTATTATTCCACCCAAAAGACATGGCTCCGCTCAAAGAGATCGTCGTCTAAGTAGATTTCAACGAACCATTCGCCTGTAATTTCTGGTAGGTCAATGTAAAACCACGTAATTTTATCGCCGGTTGTTGATCTGAGGGTCTGTTCCTCTGTCCAGAACGGGGGATCGTCCAAGTCATCCTCTGGTGAGTACCACAAGACTTTAACGGTGTGTGGTTCCGCGATATTTGCCCATAAGATCCATAAAAATACCCGATCATTGACCCCAGCAGAGAAAGTGGTCGTGATACCATCGGGTCTATCCTCAAAGACACTGATCGCCAAGACAGAATCGACAATAGTCGGCTCATCTCGACCTATATCTGTGACACCACTTCCACCGGAAGAGGTCTCACTACAACCGCTCAACGCAATGGTTAGCGACAGTAGCACTATCCCGAGTATAGAATATGGTGTTGGGAGCAACTTCTTGACGAAGGTGTATGCCTGACGCACGTGTTCTCTCCTGTATAGGGCGCGAAACTTAAGTGAGTAATCCAATACAAATTTCAGTTTCTATTGTATCAGTCTGCTGATTTTTTGTCAAAGAAAAATTGGGGAAAGCGAGCTCCAATCAGGAGATGAACTCTATCAAAGTCCGTGTTGACATACACTGTCTTTGGTGATAAACTAAAGCAACAATAGAGGAGTAACTTATGAGATTTGATACAATTATTGCAGACGGAAATATCGTCGATGGAACGGGTAAACAGGAGCCGTTTGTTGCGGACATCGGCATTCAGGACGACCAGATTGCCGCGATCGGCGACCTTGCTAAAGCGGAAACAGGACATCGAATTTCGGCAGAGGGACAGGTTGTTTGTCCCGGTTTCGTCGATGTGCACGTGCATTCTGAAATTGCCCTGCTCGGTGGACGCGACCAGTTCGCTGCCGTCAGTCAAGGTGTAACGACGCATTTAGCGGCACCGGATGGCTTCGGATGGGCACCCTTACCACCAGAGCAGGCGAAAGAATTGTGGCACTACACACAATTCGCTTATGGCGATGCGGAACTGCCACTCAACTGGCAGACACCTGAAGAATATCTCGATATGTTTCACGGGCGAATCCCTGCGAACCTCTGTCCGCAAGTACCGCATTGCGCTGTTCGGCTCGGTGTGATGGGTTGGGATCCGCGTCCGGCAACGAGTGATGAACTTTTAGCGATGTCGCGCATAACCCATAGGTGGTTAGCGGAAGGTGCCTGCTGTCTCTGCTTAGGGTTGGATTATCAACCCTCCGCAAATGCCGATTTGGATGAACTTGTGTATCTTTCAGGTATCGCTCAAGCCTACGGTGCAATCTACGCAGCACACATTCGGTACCGCATTCTTGGCAGAAAAAAGGCGTGGGAGGAGACGATTGAAATTGCAAAACGCGCCGGAATTCCTGTGCATATCTCACATGAACGGGTAGACGATGAAGTCGCTGATATACTCGAACGTGTTGAAAAAGAACAGATCGATCTGACCTTTGAATCCTATCTCTATCCTGCTGGTATGACACATCTCGCCATGATGCTCCCGATGGAGTATCAGACGGGTGCCCCTGATGATATGTTAGCACATCTGGAAAACCCAGAAGTTAGAGAAAAATCAATCGCGCACCTACGAAGCGAGTTACGCGACGGCAGCCAGATTGTGGGTTACAACCGTTCCGGTAGGTTCATCGGGATGACGCTCGCTGAAGCTGCTGAAAGCGAAGGTAAGTCTTATGAAGAGTTTGCCTTCGATTTTATTCGTGAAGAAGCCGCGGTCGAAACTTTTGTGATGCCGTGGGCGACAACACCCGAAGAAAACGAACGCATCCTGAACCGTACGGCAAGCCATCCACGGATGATGATTGCGAGCGATGGCGTTTACAACATTCCACATCCACACCCTCGGAGTTACGGCTGTTTCGTGCAGTATCTCGGCAAGTTTGTGCGTGAACGCCAGTTGATCTCGTTGAAAGAAGCCATCTATAAAATGAGCGGTTTTCCAGCAGAACGATTCCGATTGTACGACCGCGGAAGAATTGACCGCGGGCTTGCTGCTGACATCGTTGTCTTTGACCCGGATACCGTTGCAGACCGATCCACTTGGTTTGACCCCGTCCAATCCCCTGTCGGTGTAAACTATGTGTTCGTTAACGGCGTTTCAGTTGTTGAAGATGGAAACGTGACGGGACAACTGCCGGGCAGAGTGCTGCATCGACAGCGATGGACACGATAACGTGGAGGGAAAACCGTGGATGTGTATGATCTGACGATTATTGGCGGTGGAAGTGCAGGACTCGTGCTTGCGGTGGCAGGAGCAAAGTTGGGCAAAAAGACGGCACTTGTGGAGAAACACCGCATCGGTGGCGACTGCCTCTGGACAGGGTGTGTGCCTTCTAAAGCCCTCCTTAAAGCGGCGAAGGTTGCGAATTATATCAGAGATGGTGAGAAATATGGGATTACATCTACCGACGCAATGCCTGATTGGCAGCGCGTCATGGAGTATGTACGTAGCACTCAACACGTCATAGAAGAGGAACACGACAATCCTGAACGGTTCCGTGAGATGGGCGTTGATGTCATCTTTGGAAACGGGCATTTTGAATCAAGCGATACTTTTATTGTAGAAGATACTGAGAACAATCAACCCCGGACGCTTAAAAGCAGAAGGTTTGTGATTAGCACCGGCTCTCGTCCGGTTGCCCCGCCTATACCTGGATTGGAATCTTGTGATTATCTTAACAGTGAGAACGTCTGGGACCTTGAAGCGTTTCCTAACCGACTGCTCGTCGTCGGTGCGGGTCCCATCGGCGTTGAATTGGGGCAGGCGTTTCATCGACTCGGAGCTGATGTGACGATAGCACAACGGAGCGGACGCATCTTGACGAAGGAAGACCCTGATGTCTCTGAACAGATGTTGGGCTACTTCCGCGAGGAAGGAATTACGATCCGACTCAATACGAACATTGCACAGGTCGTACAACGTCAAGAAGGCATCGATGTAACTTTCAACAACAGTGAAAGCGAAACGACAGAACAAACCTTTGATAAGATCCTAATCGCTGCAGGACGCGCACCGAATGTTGAAGGGTTAGAACTTGATAAAATCGGGGTGCAGGTGGGCACGCGCGGGATCGAGGTAAACAATAAACTCCAAACAAACATCAAAAACATCTACGCCGCGGGCGATGTGATTGGACACTATCTGTTCACACACGTCGCTGCTTTCCAAGCGCAACTCCTCATCCGAAATATCTTCTTCCCACTTTCTAAAACGATCAATTATGCCGTCGTGCCGTGGACGACCTTCTGCGACCCAGAGGTTGCTCGTTGTGGTCTAACCGAGGCAGAGGCACGCGAGAAATATGGCGATGTCGATGTGTTCACGCTCAATCAGAACGACGTCGACAGAGCCGTCGCGGAGGGCGAGACGCACGGTTTCAGCAAAGTCATCGCGAGTCGTTGGAGTGGAAAGATATTGGGAGTACATCTCGTCGGCGCAAATGCGGGGGAGGTTATCCACGAATATGTTTTGGCGATGCAAGCGGGGATTCCGCTGCGGAAGTTGAGCGGGATGATCCACGTCTATCCGACGTTTTCAAGCAGTGTCTGGCGTGTGGCAGGCAAGTGGTTCTCGGAGAGCACGTTGATTCAGACGTTGCGGAAGTTGATTCCGTCAGGTTGATTGAATTTATAGATGGAAAACTACTTTTTAATTTCCCCCCACATCCTTGTTAGTAACTGGGGTTGCGGTGAAACCGGCAAAGCAAACGTCGGATCGAACCAATCGGCATCAATATTATTCCCATGCCGGGGTGTGAGTTGCTCTGAGACACCGCCATCCAAAGCGACTTTAAAGAGATGACTGATACCATTATCCCGCTTGCTGTAAATGAGTTCATTTCCGTCTGGTGACCAAGTAGGCGTAGATACTCCAGTGTCTACCCCAGAATCAATAATCTTTCTGAGTCCACTACCATCTCGGTTTACAACATAGATACCTTCGGTATGCACTCTCCTATTACGATCGAAAAAACCGTCCTCTTGCTTACCGTTCCAGGTAAAGGCTATCTGAGCACTATCGGGTGCCCAGGCAGGACGAAACATTGAAATACTCTTAGGAAGCAGTTTCTCCTCTACATGTGTTTGGGGATCAATAATCTTGATCCTGACATCCGGAAATCTGAGATTACCGTTTTCACCCCAAACAAACTCGCTTGCCATAAATGCTATCTCAGAACCGTTGGGAGACCATGCAGGCCATAAACCCTCCGTAAGTTTTTCGTCATTTTCTCCGTCAATCGAGGCGGTATGGATAGAGAATGTGTGGAATCGGTGATAAGCGAGTGCTTTTCCATCAGGCGACCACGTTGGGAACTCTCTGCCTATTAATTTTTTGAAGACCTGACGCACATTCGTTCCATCCGCGTCCATAAGATAAAGATCCTCTATCCCATCTCGATCCGAGGTGAAAAGAATCTGTTCACCTGTCGGCGACCAGACAGGCGAGGCATCCTTGGCACGGTGCTGGGTTAAGTTTATCTGATCAGAACCATCCGGGTTCATGATATAAATCTCAAAGTTGCCATCACGCCTTGATGTAAATACGATTTTAGCAGTTTCCGGAGCTTTTGCGATAACAGTGGAAAAAGAAGCAAAGATAAGGAATGTGCTAAGCACATAACATAAGAGTTTCATGATGTTTTCCTCCGTAACGTCTTCTGTAGACAGTCGGGTTGGCACGGGATATACCCTTAAATTATTCCTGTTTCAATTTTCCCCAAGTTATTATTAATAATTCTGAACCAGGTTGCACCGATAATACTGTTGGATCAAACCAAGACCCATCAAAACTATTACCAATGGTTTTGGTGCTCCATTTTCAACGCTCCCCACCGTGTGGAAAGTTTCCCAACCGCCTCAACCGTACAGAAGCCGGTATCAAAGACTTCAACGGGTGGAGAAAGTTCCCTATCTTTTGTGGAGCCACTAAAGGTATAAAGAGGCATGTAAGGATTTGTCGATGTACCATTTTTCTCTCCTTATTGTTAAAGACACAATTTTAAGGCAAAAAGGGTGCATAATGGAAAAAATGAAAAAAATCTGATACTCGTAGGATTTGGGCGAATTCCGCTAAGGTAAGCCGTGCCAGAGTGGTTCCCTTGGAAGTGCGCTCTAAATGTAGTAGGAACAAAAAAACTACGGCTTTTTTAGTTGTCCCCACGTTGTCGTTAACAATTTTGGCTGTGGTGAAACGGGCAATGCGACGACTGGATCAAACCAATCCGCCAAGGAATTTGCTTGAAACCCATCTAACCCAACGACATGGGTGAGTTGTATTGGCGTACGACTTTTTAAGTCAATTTTGAAAAGTTGGAGGTGATCATCAATTTCCTGCGTATAAACAAGCGCATCACCTCGCGGCGACCAAACCGGATCCCTGGCTTGTGCTCCCGCTTCATCAACAATCTGTTGAAGTCCTGTGCCATCTCTATTCGCAATGTAGATTGTCCCTTTGTCGCGTACATCTTGGACATCCACCTCAGCGAAATCAATACCTTGATTCTGAGCCCGTTTCAATTTTTCTTTCCAAAAATCATGTTTGAGCCAGAAAAAAGCGAGTTTGTCGCCGGATGGGGACCAAGCAGCCCTATACATAAACGGATGATGATTTGGAAGGAATGTCTCTTCTACACGTGTTCGGATATGGAAAAAATGAACTTGAGAGAGTCTGCGAATAATCCACAAGTTGGGTGCCAGCATTTCGTGTTTTTTACCCAGCGAGACAAAGGCTATCTCCGTCCCGTCAGGTGACCAACTGGGTGAACGCCCGACCACTATCCGCTGCTCCCGTTTGCCAGCTATTTCGGCGGTATAGATGAACCACGCAGCACCATCAAGTTGCTCATAAGCAATCCTTTTTCCATCCGGAGACCATGTTGGATGTGCCCTATGTTCGGACTTTCCGAAAATTTTCCGTACATTCCCACCGTCTGCATCCATTAGATATAGGTCCCGTACACCATCACGGTCTGATACGAAAAGGATATGCTCCCCTGTGGGCGACCAGACGGGATAAACATCCTCTGCTGGATGATTGGTAATATTGACCTGTTGACTTCCATCGGGATTCATCAAGTATATCTCGCGATTTCCATCACGGAATGACGCGAATACAATCTTTGCTGTGTCTGGTGCTTTATCAAAAACTGGACGAATGCCCACGCATAACAATACTATACTGAATAGAAGAAAAATAGTTGACGGGCTTTGTATGGGTTTCATCACAAATTTCTCTTGTAATGGGTCAACTACTTGGAAGCAGTTTCGGTTTGCTTGAGTTTGCTCCAGAGTGTTGTCTGCTTCTCCGCGCTCGGTGATACGGAGAGAAGCCCTGCTGGAACCCAACTCATATACCGAGCCCCCATTCCTTTCGTCGCTTCAATCGGTTCGTCTTGCCCATTTGCTGTATTTACGATCCTGATGACCCCCTTAGCAAAATTTTGTGCTATGGGACCGTTTTGTTGTATCGGAATATAGGCGATCCATTTTCCACTCGGCGACCACGCGAGTTCCCAGATAGATGTTCCCTCTTCCGCCTTCGTGAGTTGACGTGTATTTTGTCTATCTACGTCAATTACATCAATCCTGTAAATCACTCTTCCATCTTTAATACCCAATGAGATAAAAGCGATCTGCTTGCCATCCGGTGACCATGTGCAGTTAAAGAAAACCGAATTCGCTTTTCCGAGCTGTCGGACGTTTCCCGCTTCAGTATCTATCACAAAAAGGGTGCCGTGAGAAACAAATGCAATCGAGCGGCTATCTGGCGACCAAGCGGGATTTAAACACTTGACTTGTTTCGTCAGTTGCTTGACATTTTCGCCATCTGCATCCATTCTGTAGATGCCCTCGCGCCCTGCACGATCAGAGACAAAGGCGATCCATTTCCCATCCGGCGACCAAGCAGGAGACTCATTTTTATTACCATTGAAAGTCAACTGACGGTGTATATTCCTTCTCGCATTCGTGCTTATCTCCATCAGATGAATCTGACAAATGGCGTTTCGGCACTTTTCATAGGCAATTGAACGTCTATCAAGGGACCAGGTGAAGGCGGATGGATGTCCCGGTTCTGTCCTCAGTTTTTGGAGGACCTCCCCTTGGGTATTCATAAGTATGATAGGACGGTCTTCGTCCGTCGTGGAGACAAAAGAGAGGACATCACGCTCATCCGCCCAGCCGTGGCTAACAAATGTGAAAGACCCTATCAACAACACCATCCCTAACATCACAGAAATGAGTAAGCGTTTCATATTTCCTTCTATCCCAGTTTCCGAATAATACTAAACTTTGGACAATTTTAAAAATCCTTGTGTGATAGGTTGGATCAATTAAAAATTTTCAATAGATTCACACGCCCTTTCAGCGGCTAATACCTTTGTCTCTACTGTAACGGGGGAACAGTATACTGTTCAGCCAACATATTTTCTAACAAAGTAGAATATACTTGGTTTAAATCCTTGAATTTAAGTCGTACGTTTGTAAAGCAGGGACTGCTGACCAATTCCTCTATCTGTGCCTCGGTAAGGTTCCCTGATACCAGAATGGGAATTTCTGTTAAGCATCCGTTGATAAGCTCATCAAGCAATGCTGAGGAGGCACCATCCCGAACCTCATCTTCTAATAACTTACCTGTATCAAAAGCGATCTCATCGGGTAGACTATTTAAAGCATCGACCCCAATTAACGCCCGAATCTCAGGATTTACCTGTGATACTGCAGCCTTAACATCCGAAAGCGGCATCCCCTCAAGGATAGCCGACAAGTCATCCACAGTGACAACGGCCGGATTCAAGACATCTTGTGCTTCAATTGCGGTATCGCAGGAGGTGAATATAAAAGGCAGGGTTACGACTACACTTGCAACCACGAACATAACTGGTGTTAAATTTCTCATGTCATCCTCCTTCTTTAGGCGAATCTTACAGCAGAACGACGATTAGCAAAATAGCTATCAGCCATCAGCTGTCAGTCATTAGTAGTGGTGTTTGAAGGTACAAGATAGGTTCTGGGTTCAACCCTTTACGACACCGATGGGACGGAGGCGTGCGACGCGGCGAGAGAGTCCTGCTTTGTCAACAACGCGAACGACTTCATCGACATCTTTGTAAGCCTCAGGGACCTCTTCTTGGAGGGTGCGCCTGCCTTCTGCACGGACGTAGATACCTTGTGCCTCCAAATCTTTCTGGATGGAGCGTCCCTTCGTCAAGGCGATCGCTTTTCGCCGCGACAGCACCCTGCCAGCACCGTGACAGGTTGTACCCCATGTCTCTGCCATCGCTCCTGGGTTGCCTACAAGCACGTAAGAGGCGGTCCCCATATCGCCGGGGATTAGGACGGGTTGACCGACTTTCTGGTATTTATCGGGGATCTCAGGGTGCCCCGCTGGAAACGCACGGGTCGCGCCTTTGCGATGAATAAACAACTCGCGCTCTTTTCCATCAACGGTGTGTTTCTCGAACTTCCCAATATTATGCGCGACATCATAGACGAGTTCTAAGCCGAGTTCATCTTCTGTCGTTTCAAAAAACTGCATGAAGGTCTGCCGGACGAGGTGCATGATACACTGCCGATTGTTCCATGCATAGTTGGCACTACACGCCATCGCGGTGATGTAATCCTGTCCTTCTGGTGAGTTAATCGGTGCGGAGGCGAGTTGTCGGTCGGGGAGGTTGATGCCGTATCTTTCGGCGACTTTGACCCAACTCTTGACGTGTTCATCACAGATTTGATAGCCGAAACCGCGCGAACCGGTATGAATCATGACACAGATGTTGCCTTCACTTAATCCCATCGCATCAGCGGCTTCTCGGTAAAAAATACGGTCAACGGTTTGGACTTCAAGGAAATGGTTGCCTGAACCGAGTGTGCCGAGTTGGTTCTTGCCGCGTTCTAAGGCGCGTTGGCTTGCTGCGTCAGCGTTGGCGTGTTGGAGGAAACCGGTCGCCTCTGTAAAACTCAGGTCGTCTGGATGCCCGTATTCTCGATCAATTGCCCACTGCGCGCCCTTTTCCAACATCCGCCGCTCTTCTTGGACAGTAAGGCGAATCTTGCCGCTGGAACCAACACCGCATGGAACGTTCTCGAATAACTTGGCGACGAGTGCTTTCCGCTTTCCCTCAAGCTGCGAAACATCAAGGTTGGTCCGAATGAGGCGGACACCGCAATTGATGTCGTATCCGATGCCGCCGGGAGAGACCACGCCATCTGCTTTAGGATCCGTGGCAGCGACCCCGCCGATGACGAAGCCGTACCCCCAGTGTAAATCGGGCATCGCGAGCGAGTGTTTGACTATGCCGGGGAGATGCGCGACGTTTGCCACTTGTTGCAATGCTTCGTCGCTCTTCGCGTGCTCAAGGAGTTTCTCGTTGGCGTAGACAATCCCGTCTACACGCATGCCTTTCATGTAGCTTTTCGGGATACGCCAGCGGTATTCGTCAATTTTTTGGAGTGTTATGTTTTGTTGTGCCATGATAGTAGATAATTTCCGATGTGTGTCTTTGTTCTTCCAATCCGATTATGCCTTTTGTTCAACCATACTTGTGAGGATACCAAGAATCTTGTCACACTGCGCGATTTGATAGGCAGCCATGTCAATGTAGAGTTTCTTTCCCTCCAACTTGAGGAAGAGCCAATCTATCCCAGATGTGATGGTCCCATAAATGCAAGCGATGTCGTTCCCTTCCTCGGCGTTAAAACGTTGCGCAGCGACCATTTCCGCAACGCATTGCCCGAGTCCTGCTGTCAGATCGTCCCTTTTCGCTTCAACGAGGATCAGAGCCGGAGCTTCCAAAGAAAATTGTCTTGGTGATAAACTTACCAAGAAATACTGACACTTACGGACTTCACGTGCGTTCAACCCAACCTACAAGGCTACAACGCCGACAATTCTGGCAAGTCTACCCACTTGCGGGTCTGCCATGATTCCATCCCCTTTTCTGCCAATTGTACACCCTTTGCACCCGCGAGGAGCGTCCATGGGAACGGCTCATCGGCGACGACGTGTCGGAGGAACAATTCCCACTGTGCCCTAAAGGCGTTCTCATAGTCTTCCTGCTCAGGGACTTTGAGCCAACCGTCGAAGAATTTGATCGGTTGTTCGATGTCAGGATTCCAGACAGGACGTGGGGTGCCGGAGAGCGGTTGGATCCAGCAATCCCTTAAACCTACAACAGCGGATCCGTTCAAACCGTCCACATGTATTGTTAGCAGATCGTCACGACGGACTCTGACTGCCCAGGATGAATTAAAATGCGCAATGATACCGTTCTCCAATTCAAATGTTGCATAGGCAGCATCCTCAGCCGTACACTCGTAAGGTTTGCTCTCTTCGTCCCACCGCTTCGGGAGATGCGTGGCAGCGATACAAGAAACGCCTTTGATTGCTCCGAAAAGGTTGTCAATGACATATCGCCAGTGGCTGAACATATCGAGAATAATGCCACCGCCGTCTTCAACACGGTAGTTCCACGATGGACGTTGCGTCGGAATCGCATCGCCTTGGAAGACCCAATAACCGAACTCACCACGGACAGCGATAATCCTGCCGAAAAAGTCGGCATCTATCAAGCGTTTCAGTTTCTGAATGCCGGGTAACCAGAGTTTGTCCTGAACGACACCGTTTTTGAGTCCCGCTTTCGCCGCTTGTTCATAGAGGCGATACGCATCCGCAGTCGTGGTAGCGGTCGGTTTTTCGCAATAGATGTGTTTGCCAGCGGATATTGCGGCTTCCACCGCGTCAACCCGACGGGACGTAACTTGTGCGTCGAAATAGACGCTATAAGCGTCATCGGCGAGGGCAGCGTCGAGATCCGTGCTCCACTTCTCAACCCCAGTGGTTTCGGAGAGCTTCTCTAATTTTGCTGGATTTCTGCCGACGAGAAAGGGATCAGGCATGATGACTTCACCGTCACCAATTGGGATGCCCCCCTCTTCTGCGATTGCTAAAATAGAGCGGATGAGGTGTTGGTTTGTGCCCATCCTGCCGGTGACACCGTTCATGATGATGCCGACGCGATGTGTTTTTTTAGTCTGATGGGTCATATATCTCCTACTATTTAATGGTTTGTCGTGGCGTGTCTTGATTTTCTGATAAAGGTGCTGTTGCAGCCTGCACCGGGATAGTAGTTTCAAGGTTAGGGTTTTCCGCTTCTAACGGTTCGATCGAAAGCCGGTATCCAAGAGCTTTAAGAACTGTTCCGAGTCTGTTAATCAGCGGTGTATCGTCCCTGGTGAGCGCGTCCGAAAGAATTTGTGGCTTGGTATCGGTTTGCTTGGCAAGTTTAGCAATTCCGCCTTGGGCTTCTACGACAGTTTCAAGCAAAAATAAAAATATATCTATATTCCCGTGAGTTTGGTAATCTTCAAGTGCCACTTGGAGGTGCGCAATCGCTTCATCGCGATCAGCGAATATATCAATAAGGTACTCGCGGTACGTTCTCATTTTTCTCATGCATGTGTCTCCTTGTACGCCAACCAATAGGCTTTTGCACGTTCAATGTCGCGTGTCTGTGATGATTTGTCGCCTCCACAGAGCAGGAGAACAACTGTGTTATCCACTACGCCAAAATAAATTCGATAACCTCCCCCGAATTGAAAACGCAACTCAAAGATCCCGTCCCCCACCGGTTTGCAATCTCCGAAATTACCTAATCTAAGAGCTGCAAGCCGCGTCCGAATACGTCTTTGCGTCTTCTGATCTCGAATTGCGTTTAACCATTCTGTGAAAGGTTCTCGACCATTCCGAGAACGGTAGATTTCTACTTCTCTCGGATATGCGTTACGCATAGTTAATTGATTCCGTTTCCTGATTTTACGCCTGTTCCACGCGAAAGGGATAGATATGTCTAAGGTTTTTTAGTACATTGGGGTGCTGCGCCTTCTGGGAGTGGTGGTGCCTCGACACCGGCTTTCGGGAGCGTGCCAGCGAGTTCCTGTTTCCAATGTGCCACATCGCCCGCGGGTCCATAGCAGTAGACCATCTTCATCGGTGTGTCACTGGTGTTCGTCAACTGGTGGAAGACCCATGACGGAATAAAAACGGTCTGACCTGTGGAAAGCGTTTGACGCTCTTCACCGAGGCACATTTCGCCTTCGCCTTCAACGATGAAGTAGATCTCTTCCTGTTCGTGGTTGTGCCACGGCACTTGTCCACCGTTTGGCTCTAAGACGACGAACCCCATACAGAATTCACCTATCTGGATCGGGGACGCGCCACCGACGAGGTTTTTGGTGCGTCTACGGGCAGGATAGGTGCGTCCTTCGATTTCATTTAGATCTGCGATTAGCATTGTATTCTCAATCCTCTGCTCCAGATTCCCAAACTGGCAACCCGGTTTTTGATTAATTTGTGCTTTCGTTCGCGGTTTGAATGTTAGAAATGGAGGGATCCGCCTTAGAACGGCCCTTTCTATTATGGTATCACGCCGAAAACAGAAAAACAAACAGCAACAACTGTTATGATAAACATTCCCCAACTGCACACTAACATCATATTTCGGTAAAGGCGAAATCGCTGTTCTGACATTTTCTGAAATCTTGGATGATCTGCTGGCACTTCAAACCACCAACGCACCAACCAAGAACCAATACACATCAGCGGTATACCCAGCAAAAAATTTTCAGTGAGAATGTTTATCCAACAACCAGAAGCAAGCAACAAACCACCCAAAAGGTAAGCCCATGTTGGCAATTCGTTGTTTCTCATCCATTCCATTAGCCGTGTCTCCAAGAATAACAGGTTGTCTCAACTTCGGTTTCCAGGCACGGACACGTGCACGTTACAAGACTAACGTTACTCAAAAAGTTCTGCTACTTGACAAGAAAATCCTTCAACAACATCCTCACCAGTAAGGGTTTCATCCCTCGTGAGTAGTGTGATGTCCGTTTCTGAACGATAGACCGTCACTGTCTTAGATCTCGGTTCAAGCACCCATACCAGTTGTGTGCCTGCATCAAGATAAGCAAATGCTTTTTCCACAACCCGGTGTAATGCATCTGTCGGAGAAACCACCTCAATGGCGAGATCTGGTGGAATTGGAAAAACTTTGCTCAGATCAGCAGGAATGTGTTCGTTTGAAAGAAAAGCAATATCTGGCACCAACACGCGCTCGCCAACTCTAAAGCCTGTTTCTGACACATAGACGTCCCCTAACCGATTCTCACGAACGTGCAGCCCTAACGGCAGAATAAGATTCACACTAATCCTACCATGTTCCCCTGATGTTGGTGGCATAGGCACTAATTCCCCTTTAATATATTCGTATCCTTCTAAATCGCTTTCAAGGAATTCCTCCAACGACATCTTGGCAATTTCAGGAGGGAGAAGTTCTTCTTGCAAGAATTGGTCGCCTGCTTGTGTATTCATTTTCTTTCCTCCTATAGCGATCAGTGCAATAATTGGGGCACAAATTGCCATCCCAATTGCAATCTTGTTTCGTAGGATTACACCTTCTTCCTGATTCGGTTTCATTTTCGTTTAATCCATTGCGGAGTGGCATGGTAGGCGCGCCTATAAAGCGTGCCTACCTTGCAATACTTTAAGCGTCAGCCTCAATGACTGCTTGTGCTGCAGCGAGACGAGCGATCGGGACACGGAACGGAGAACAGGATACGTAATCAAACCCTAATCCGTAGCAGAACTTCACAGAACTCGGCTCACCGCCGTGCTCACCACAGATCCCGACTTTCAGATCCGGACGTGTTGCCCGTCCTTTTTCAGCCCCGATTTGCAAGAGACTGCCGACCCCATCTTGGTCAAGAACTTGGAACGGATCGTATTCAAGCACACCGTTTCTGACGTAATCATCAAGGAATTTCACTGCGTCGTCACGGCTCATCCCAAATGTTGTCTGGGTGAGGTCGTTGGTGCCGTAGGAGAAAAACTCGGCTTCGGCAGCGATTTTGTCAGCGGTAAGTGCGGCACGTGGTAACTCAATCATCGTACCGACGAGGTATTCAACGCGAGTGCCGCTCTCCGCAAAAACGGCTTCCGCTGTGTCAACAACGACTTTGCGTTGCAAAGATAATTCGTTGATATGCCCAACGAGCGGAATCATAATCTCTGGCAAAATTTTGATGCCGCGTTTTGAGACATCAACAGCGGCTTCAAAGATTGCACGCGCTTGCATTTCGGTTATCTCCGGATAGACGATACCGAGTCTACAGCCACGATGACCAAGCATCGGGTTGAACTCGTGCAATTCCTCAACGCGCTCACGAAGTTTTTGCGGTTCAATACCGATTCGCTCTGCGAGCTCAAGGATCTCCGCTTCATTTTTCGGTAAGAACTCATGGAGCGGTGGATCGAGGGTACGGATGGTAACTGGATAGCCTGCCATCGCCTCAAAGATACCGATGAAGTCTGAACGCTGATGTGGTAACAACTTCACCAACGCTGCCTCGCGCTCTGCTGTGTCATCGGCGAGAATCATCTCACGGATAGCATCAATTCCTGTGCCAAAGAACATGTGCTCGGTACGGCAAAGCCCGATCCCTTCTGCGCCAAATTGTCTGGCATTTTTTGCGTCTTCCGGTGTATCCGCATTCGTGCGGACCCCTAAGGATCGCACCTCATCTGCCCATTCCATGAGCGTTCCGAATTGTCCACTCAATTCGGGTTGGATCAGTGCTACCTGTCCATCAAGCACATCACCTGTAGACCCGTTAAGCGTGATATAATCGCCTTCAGTGTAGCGTTTCCCCTCTGCGTAAAATTCCAATGCTTCCTCATTGATAAACAGAGCAGAACATCCGGCGACACAGCATTTTCCCATGCCTCGTGCGACGACTGCGGCGTGGCTTGTCATCCCCCCACGTGCAGTGAGGATACCCTCTGCGGCATCCATACCACCGATATCTTCTGGTGATGTTTCAGTACGAACGAGGATAACCTTCTCTCCTGCGGCTGCGAGTTCTTCAGCATGAAGTGCGGTAAAGACAACTTTACCAACAGCTGCGCCGGGAGAAGCGGGCAAGCCTTGCGCGATGATCTCAACGTTAGCCGCCGGGTCAACGCTCGGATGCAGCAGTTGGTCCAAATCGTTAGCTGGAACGCGTGTCAAAGCGGTCGACTTATCGATTAAACCTTCCTCAACCATTTCAACAGCGATACGAACAGCAGCTTGACCGGTGCGTTTTCCGTTACGGGTTTGGAGCATGTAGAGTTTGCTATCCTGAATAGTAAACTCTACGTCTTGCATGTCCGTGTAGTGTTTCTCAAGTCTCAAGCCGATATCGACCAATTCATTATACGCATCGGGCAAAATGTTTCTCAATTCGGCGACCGGAAGAGGCGTGCGGATGCCAGCGACCACGTCTTCACCCTGGGCGTTAATGAGGAATTCGCCGTAAAATTGGTTCGCGCCAGTCGATGGGTTACGGGTGAAGGCGACTCCTGATCCGGAGGTTCCGCCCATATTTCCGAACACCATTGCCTGAACATTAACAGCCGTGCGTCCGAGTTCTTCGGAAATATCGTTAAGACGACGATAGGTAATCGCACGGGGATTGCCAGAGGATTCAAAAACAGCATCCCGTGCCATGTCTAACTGCTGACGGGGTTCATCAGGGAAATCACTTCCTGTGCGCTGTTTGACTGCACTCTTGAATTCATGGACGAGTGCCTCTAAATCGTCGGCTTCTAATTCGGTATCTAATGTAACGCCTTTTGACTTTTTCTTTTCTTCGAGTAAATGCTCAAACTCGTCGTGATCAACGTTGAGGACCACATTTCCGAACATTTGAATGAAGCGGCGGTATGAATCGTAAGCGAAACGTTCATTTCCGGATTTAGCGATAAGTCCCTTAATCGCGTCGTCATTCAAGCCGAGGTTGAGAATCGTGTCCATCATACCTGGCATTGAGACTGCAGCACCAGAACGGACAGAAAGGAGGAGTGGGTTTTCGGTATCACCGAATTTTGCGCCGAGGGCGTTTTCTAATTTTTCCAGATTCTCGTCAATCTGTTCGTCAAGCCCTGCGGGATACTGTTTGTCATTTTCATAGTATAATTTGCAAACTTCAGTGGAGATAGTGAAACCCGGCGGAACGGGAACACCAAGGTTGCTCATCTCTGCGAGATTCGCTCCTTTTCCGCCAAGCAGCGTTCGCATTGTGGCATCACCGTCGCTTTCACCGGCTCCAAAGAAGTATACATACTTTGGTTGTGGCATCAAAAGCCTCCTATTATTGGTTGTCAGTTGTCAGAGGACTGGTTATCAGTTGTCAGTTAAAGAGATTTTTGATTAAACCAGATATCTTCTTACCGATAGCCGACTGCTGACTGCTGACTTTGACCAAGAACGCGCGCCTTAGCAAAAGTATCGGTAGCCGCGTTCTTGGTCAAATTTAGATTGAATAAATTGTTCGACTTGCTTCGTCAAATTCGGGTTTAAATGGATCTGTCGATAGATAAAGAATCTGGTACGGCTCATAAAGTTGGATATAACTCCAATTGACACCGCACAAGACCTTTCCTTCGTTGACTTTCTTGATAAATTTACCTCGGAACTTGGCGCGCGTGCGTTCAGGTGGGAATTGTTCAGCGTGCCGAATCTGCTCATCTCTGACAATCCGTTCGATCTCCGCCCGGCTCTCAAGGGTATAGTAGAGGCTTTCCTCCTGACGTACATTGTGGTACTTTAAATCGAGGTGCTTCACTTGTGGTGCATCCCACTCAAGCCCACGTTTCGTTAGATAAGTTTGTAGCCATTTCCACTTAATGACCCAGTCTAACTCCCGATCCAATTGCATCGGATCGCTTTCCAAGCAGGTAAGGACGTACTCCCAGCGCGCCATAACTTGGTTTGTTGTTGAATCAGATTCAGCCTGTTCAAGGTACCGCTTGGCACACTCTAAGTACTGCCACTGTAGTTCAACGGCGGAGAGTCGCTTTCCATTCTGGAGCTCAATCTGGTGTGTACATGTGGTATCATCAGAGATCGCTTGGATCGCTTTGACCGGGTCGCGGAGTGCGAACCGTTGCTGAATGAAGTTGTCTTCAATCATACGGAGGATAATACCGGTTGTACCTACCTTCAAAAACGTCGAAAATTCGGACATATTGGAATCTCCGACGATAACATGTAAACGTCTGTACTTCTCACGGTCAGCATGCGGTTCATCGCGTGTGTTGATAATCCCACGTGCTGTTGTTGTGCCGATAGAAATTTCTTCTCGGATGTGCTCCGCCCGTTGCGAGATGGCATAATACCCGCGATGACTCGGCTTAATTTTTCCTGCGCCTGCAAAGACTTGGCGAGTGACAAAGAAAGGGATCAACTGCCCTGCCAACTGACGGAAGTCAACATGCCGCTCCATTAGGTAGTTCTCGTGGCAGCCATAAGTATTTCCGGGGGTATCTAAGTTATTTTTAAAAATAGAAATCTTTCCATAGAACCCATCATTGCGCATGCGCCGTTCCGCGGTACTGGCGAGACGCGTAATAATACGCTCGCCTGCTTTATCATGGGCAACGAGTTCGGCAACATCATCACATTCTGGGGTCGCGTATTCTGGATGGCACCCAATGTCTTGGTAAAATCTGGCACCGTTTTCAAGGAAAACATCAGGGTACATTCTCCCAGCAACAATTTCACGGAAGAGGTACATCACAACATTCTGAACAGTGAGTGTCTTTCTACGCGGGACATCTGGTGTCCAAATAATTCCAAATTCAGTTTCTAGCCCATAAATTCTGCGCTTCATCGGCTACCCCGTGTGAGTGTTGACCAAGAACTCGCGCCTTAACAAAATTATCTGTAGACGAGTTCTTGGTCAAAGTTTTCAGTGGTCAGTTTTCAGATATGCGCTGCGGTAATGAAAAACGTTTGCAACTGCCACACGATTAACCGATTGCTGAAAACCGATAACTATTTCAAGAGACTAAGACAATAAGGTTGTGACTTCGTCAGTCGAAAGCCGTCGAAATTTTCGCCGAGCCGTGGTTCGTTCAAGACAGGCCACTTCTATCGTTTCCGGCGTGATTTCATAATCATCTTCTGCATCCGCTTCAACGGTTTGAAAGGCTTCTGTTACCAGTTGAAGTGCCGCTGCCATTTCCAACTCATCTGAATAATTCCGTTCGAGAATTTCTGTTATTGTTGTGGCGCGCCCACCGATAACAGCGTATTTCTCCTCTTCTGAATAGATGCCATCAAACGCAATGTGATAAATCTGATTTCTCTGTAATCCAGAATTCGTTGAAGTATCGGTCGTCCCTATCTCACACACAAGGAGCTCAATCTCTAAAGGTTTCGCGTCCCATGCTTGCGCGACCGCTCCCATGTGTTGTGAATAGAGATTCGTCAACCACTTTGCCGTTACATCTTCGCGGTAGTAACGAAAGCCTTTAATCTCGGATTCGCGAATGCCAGCAACACGTAACGCCTCATATTCCGCAATCCTGCCTGCCGCTGCGAGGGCAATTCTATCGTAAATTTCGGAGACTTTAAAGGTAGTCTTGCGCGGATTTTCGGCAATCATTAGGAGTCCATCTCGATACTCTAAGACGACGACCTCTTTTGCCTGGGCGATGCCGCGACGGACGAAATCCTCTTTATCCTGACGAATTTGTTCCGGTGAAACATAATAGGGTGTGGACATATCTGTATTTTTAGTTAATGGCTCTCGGCTCTCGGTTGTCGGTAGAAGAGGTGTTCGTGGCAGCCGAAAAACATCTCAACCGAAAGCCGAAGACTGACTGCCATTATAGGCGTGATATTAACTCCCGATATAGTTCTTCAACGGTAGCCTCGGGAATCTCGGCGACTCCTTCTTCAGTAATAGTGTAAAGTGTTGGAAAGATTTTTCGGATGAGATCAGGACCGCCCGTTGCGATATCCTCATCAGCGGCATCCCAGAGAGCTTCTGCCACAATCTCCAAGGCATCCTGACGGGTGATCTCTGGCGTGTGTCGTTTTTTAAGGGTTGTGCGGGCATCCTTACCGCCGGAGCCGATCGCGTAATAGTCGTCTTCCTCATAACGACCACCGACAGCATCATATTTGAAAATCCTACCGCGTTGCCGTTTTAAATCATAACCGGCAAAGAGAGGCAAAACAATTAAGCCCTGCATAGCAAGCCCAAGGTTGGAGCGCACCAAGTGTGAGAGGAAATTCGCTTGTCCTTCAAGGCTAAGGCTAACCCCTTCTGTCTTTTCGTAAAATTCGACCTCAACTTGAAAGAGTTTTGCCATTTCAATGCAGGGACCAGCAGCACCCGCAACAGCAATCGCCGAGTGCCGATCAACTGGATAAACCTTCTGGATTCGACGCTCGCCGACTTGATAGCCTTCCGTTGCTTGTCGGTCCCCAGCCATGATGACCCCGTCATCGTAGACAACCGCCAAAACGGTTGTACCTTCGTAAGGACGGAGGGACAACTCTGTTGTGCGGACACTTGAGGTTGAATCCGGTGAATTGAGCGTCGCTAATAATTCAGGGTGACGACGCTTGAGAATTTGAAAGAAGTTGGAGGTGCCGTAATCATCAAGTTCAAGCACTCCTACTGCCCTCCGCGTTGAATATAATTTTCGACAAATTCTTGTGAATCCTCTTCCAAAATTTCATCGATTTCATCAAGGAGTGTATCCAAATCCTCGACGAATTCCTCGTCCATTTCGCCGGGTTCAACATTAGGTTGAATCTCTTCGGTTTCATCAACATCGCGCTTGATGTGTTCCTGTTGTTTTTCGGTCGACATTGTTCTCTCCTTTAATGGTTACCGGTTGTCGGTTTTCAGTTGTCGGACAAGAGCGGTTTGTAATAATCGGTCCCTTACTTGGAGTCCTCCATGTTCAGATCCATTGTTAGAGACAGGCTCTTAACCGAAGACCGACAACTGACTACTATTTTGAAGCGTTGCTTCGGATCTCCTTAACGAGTTCTTCTGCTGTACAGTTGTTCAGTAACTCACCTACGATCTTTTGTGTACCGAAGTGCGGGCGATCCATCATAATTTTGTCAAGTCCGCCCGATTTACCGATAAAAATCATTGAGTTCCAACTGGCACTATAAATGTGCTTTGGAAACTTTCGTAAACAGGTGCCGCGAAAGTATGCACGGGTGTCCACAGGTGGATAGTGCATCGCATGTACAATTTCTTTACGGTCAAGTAAGCGTTTAACATGTCCGTTTTTCAACAATCTGATATAAAGCCCTTTGTCCGGACGTATATCATGGTACTGCAGATCAAGCATCTGCACATGGGAGTCATCCCACTTGTATCCGTGTCGTTTTCGATATGCATCTATCAACTTCTTCTTGATAACCCAATCCAAGTGTTGACTCAACCGCATCGGGTCAATTTCCAAGTTATCAAGGACGTATTGCCATTTTTCAAGGACATCCTCAACGACAGGTGTACGTTCCTCGGGTGCAAGATGTTTCTGGGCGAGTTTGAGGTACGCCCGCTGCACTTCTATTGGTGTCCACTCCTGCCCATCTGCAAGTTCTATCTGTTCTCGGCATGAGAGATCTCGCGAGATACATTTTATTGCAGCGACTGGGTCCTTTAAACTGAATTTTTTGCCAATCACACCTTTCTCAATCAATTGGAGCACAATAGAGGTAATACCGGCTTTGAGATAGATGCTTAACTCAGACATATTAGAGTCGCCAACGATGACATGCAAGCGTCGATAGAGTTTGTCATCAGCATGGGGTTCATCGCGCGTATTAATCAGTGGACGATTCACCATAGTGCTGAGTCCTACCTCTTTTTCAAAGAAATCGGCACGCTGGGAGATTTGATAATCCGCTTCGTCGCTCCCGTTCTCCGCCCCAACTTTTCCACTCCCCGTGATAATAATACGTGTAACAAGGAAGGGTATCAACCCATCAACGATTGCATCAAACGGTACTTTGCGCGACATGAGGTAGTTTTCATGAGAACCGTAACTATGCCCCTTGTAATCGGTATTGTTTTTATAGATGATAATTTCTTGGTTGTCAAGCAGAAGGCGTTCCGCTGTGATCCTGCTGACTTCCAATATTAATTCACCCGCTTTTTCGTATAGAAGCAGATCGCGTGCGTTTGCACACTCCGGCGTGCAATACTCAGGGTGCGCATGATCTACGTAGTAACGCCCTCCATTTATCAAGATATCGTTAACGGCACTGTTCGTATCTGCTTCAGTAATAGTCGGTTCCACCTCCGCGAGAAACCCGCGAGCGTCTACCAATGGACTCTCTTGGTCGTAATCCCACGTGACAGAAGAAGTGGCACTTGGTGCGTCATCCCGAGAAGTTTTATAGGCATTAACGACCAAGGTAGAAGCAGCAACCGGATCTTGCTCACGTGCATTTTTGACTGAGATGCCATACTCAGTCTCTGTTCCCATTATTATTGGTATTTCCATCTTTTTATTGGTTATCAGTTTGCCTCGCAGTGAGAGTTGTCAGTTATCGGTTAAAGAGGGTACTAACAATCCTCGCAAATCTGAAGTACTCCAAACTGGGGTGAATTGTTACAAAAGAACCTCTGGACTAACAACCGAAAGGTTTTTCGTATGAGGTTTAACAAATAAATTGGGTAATGTGGAAACCACGCAACGTGCGATGAATCGCACGACTACGAACCGATCCACTTGTTATCACACGCCATAGAATTACCCGATTAAATTCTTAATCTTCATTAGAAAAACCGTACTGATGACTGATAACTATTAGAGAAATGTACCGCCCCGTGCCACTCGGACATTCTGTGTCTTCTCCTGTGCGGGTTCATTAATCAAAGCACGGATATTGACAATTTTTTCACCTTTTCTGCCTGAGATTTTTGCCCAATCATCAGGATTTGTGGTGTTGGGGAGGTCCTCATTTTCGTGGTATTCTTCTCGGATAGCGGCTTTAAGATCGTCAAGGCACATCCCTTTGTGTGTGCCATCAGAAGAAATAAAACGTTTGATCGCCGCTTTCTTCGCACGTGAAACGATGTTTTCGATCATTGCTCCGCTGACAAAATCTTTGAAGAAGAGGGTTTCGCGTTCGCCGCGGGCGTAAGTGACTTCAATAAACCGATTTTCGTCAGTAGTTGCATACATTTCGTTTACAGCCTCATCAATGAAATGCTTCGCAATAGCCTCAGTATCCCCATTAAACTGCTGAAAAGTGGTTTCAGCGAAGGGGAGACCCGGTGTCAGATATATCGAGAAAATATCCTTAGCACCCTCTAAGTTGGGGCGGTCAATTTTAATCTTGACATCGAGTCTGCCGGGTCTTAAAACAGCAGGATCAAGGAGATCTTGCCGGTTACTGGCACCAATGACGATGACATCCCGGAGGTTCTCAACCCCATCAATCTCGGAGAGGAACTGCGGCACAAGCGTTGATTCCATATCCGATGAGATTCCCATGCCTCTGGAGCGGAAGAGGGAATCCATTTCATCAAAGAAAATGATAACGGGAAATCCTTCTTTTGATTTATCACGCGCCTTCTGGAAGACTTCACGGATTTTACGCTCGGTTTCGCCAACGTATTTATTTAGAAGTTCCGGTCCCTTAATATTAATGAAATACCCACGTACTTCATCTCTGCCGGTCTCTTTACGGACCCGCTCAGCGATACTACTGGCGACAGCTCGGGCTATTAAGGTTTTACCACAACCTGGAGGCCCGTAGAGGAGAACACCTTTGGGGGGTGAGAGGTTAAATTCCTTATATTCATTCGGGTAAAGGTATGGCAGCTCAACGGCATCGCGAATCGCCTCTATCTGGGTATCAAGTCCACCAATGTCAGTATAGCCGATATCCGGGACCTCTTCGAGTAACAGATCTTCGACCTCCCGTTTCGGGAGCTTTTCCATGAGCATGCTGGTCGCATGATTGAGAAGGACGTTATCTCCGGTCTTCAGCGTTTCGTCTTGGAGCGGTTCAGCTATCCTGACGACACGTTCTTCATCGGTGCGGAGGCTTATAATGGCAAGTTCATCGGCAATGCGTTCTTTGATTTTGACAACGTCTCCATGCCGTTCAGGCGTTTTAACGTCAACGACGTTCATTCCGCTATTGACAATAACCTCTTGTCCAACCTCTATATTTTTTTCTTTGAGTGCTGGATCAAGATTGACGCGCCATTTCCTACCACTAACATCAATGTCGACAGTGCCATCTTCGTTTGAGGCAAGGAAGACTCCATAATTATTGGGCGGTGCACTGAGCTGGTCGACCTTTTCCTTGAGGATCTCCAGTTTCTCTTTCGCCTCTTGCAGAGTGCTGGTGAGTTTCTTATTGCGCCGGTGTGCTGTCATCAACTCACGTTGCATTTCATAGAGCCGAGTTTCAAGGTCCTTGATATATACAGCACCCTGTTGCTGCCGCATGCCTTCGAGTTCACCTTCCAGCATGTCAATGGTTCCTTGGAGTGTACGAATTTGCTGCTCATAGGAGACAGCGTCGTACGTCTCTTGCTCCTCAAAGGGATCCTTGGAATTTCCTCTTTTGATACCCATACGTGAAGTTCTCTCTTTCCAAAACGATTTCAGATCCACCCACAAGGGTAAGATCAGATACGTGGATAGTCGGATTCGGTTGGGTTTCAGATATAGCCCAACACTTTTATTTAGAGTATAACACGCTGAAAAAATTGTGTCAAGAAAAAGTCTACCTTTGACAAACTTTGCCCATCGCATGAACAAATGCTACAATCGCCGCTTGATTTTTCCCCAAGTGGTGGCGAGTTTATCTGAGGCGGAAACTGCTTATTCCGCGACTTCAACTGTCTCGTCGACATCATCTTCGTCTTCAGGGATCGCACCGGCGATAGCGTCTGGAGCTACACTGAGTGCTTCCCGTATTTTCGCCTCAATTTCCGCTGCAGCATCTGTGTTCTCTTCGAGATATTTCTTGGCATTCGTTCTGCCTTGACCAATCCGCTCACCGTTGTAGGCAAACCAAGAACCACTCTTCTGGATAAACTCATTATCCACAGCAATATCTAAGAGATTTCCTTCTTTAGAGATGCCCAGTCCGAAGGTAACGTCATATTCACCTTCCTTGAAAGGAGGAGCCACTTTATTTTTGACCACTTTGAAACGTACACTGCTCCCAAGAATCTCATTACCATCTTTAATCTGAGTGCCTCGGCGGAGTTCCAACCGAATGGAGGCATGGAACTTGAGCGCAAGTCCACCTGGGGTTGTATCCGGGTTACCGAACATAATCCCAATTTTCTGCCGAATCTGATTTGTAAAAATAACACACGTTTTGGATTTATTCGTAACACCGGACAGCTTGCGCAACGCTTTGGACATTAAGCGAGGCAGCAAGCCAACGTGTGCGTCACCCATTTCCCCCTCAATTTCGGCTTGAGGAGTCAAGGCGGCTACAGAGTCAACAACCACCAGGTCAATCGCACCGCTGCGGATCAGCGTTTCGACGATTTCTAACGCCTGTTCACCGGCATCGGGTTGCGCAATTAACAGGTTTTCCATATTGACCCCGATATTTCGAGCATAGGAGGTGTCAAGTGCGTGTTCAACATCAACGAACACCGCGGTGCCTCCCAACTTCTGTGCTTCAGCAACAATATGGAGTGCTAATGTGGTTTTTCCAGTGCCTTCATGTCCGAAAATTTCAATGATCCTACCGCGCGGGACACCCCCCACACCGAGCGCGAGATCCAACGAGAGAGAACCCGTTGGGATTGCTTCAACAGGGACAACATCGTTGTCTGTGAAGCGCATGATAGCACCTTTGCCGAATTCACGTTCTACCTGTGAGATCGCCTGATCAATAGCGTTCTGTTTCTGTTCATCTAACATATTCTAATGTTTCTCCTTTATTGCACCTAACTTTACTGCCAAAGGCGGGTTTCGAGCATTATATTACGCGGAAAAATGACATAAACGCAAGGGCGTATAGACCGCTCCGCTCGGATGAAGTTGACTCTGCATGAGTGTGATTTCATTCACGCTCATCGCTGCGTCATTAATTGTATTATATTTTCGTAGAATGTTCTTTAAAAATTCAAGGTTTACCACGGTCCTGAGCCGTGCAAGTGTAAGATGCGGATGGAAGCGATTGTCCGTCGGAAAACCGAGATGTGCTAATTCAAGGTTCACGGTTTTTGCGAGCTGTGAGACAATTGATGCCCCTTCCTTTAGACCCACCCAAATGACACGCGGACGAACGAGATTCGGGAACGCGCCAATACCACCGAACTCGATAGAAAATGGCAAATGCGTATCCGCTACACGCTGAATCCCTTCACTGATCACATCAATTTTTTCAGGACGAACATCACCGAGAAACTTCAAGGTGAGATGAAAATTCCCGGGCTTTGTCCATGAGGTTCCCTTGCGAATGTGCGACTGGAGGTCTGTCTGCACCAACTTCAGTAATTCTTGTATCGGTTCTGGTATCTCAACTGCTACAAAACAGCGAACAGCCGTGTCTTTGGTTCTGTCCATCACGCACCTGCTTCTGGATCGTAACGGGTTAAATGAACCAGAGCGAACAAAGATTTGCGATTGTTAACGAGGAATTCAATACCAGATCCGACTGTGAGCACCAACGGGACATACATCATAAAATAGATAGGACCCCGGCTCTGCACAATCAACGTAGGGTTCAGATAATCTTGGAATGCCAGCAAAACTAAGGCGACTATGACAACAATTAGTTGCGAAGTCATCTTGTATTTTCCCCACTGACTTGCAGAGACGACCTGTCCATACTTTGCGATGAAAACAACTCTCAGGAGTGTAACAAGGACTTCACGACCAATGATGATGAAAACCATCCACAGCGGAATAAGTCCACTATCAACACGTTTGAAAAGTGCCAAACAGAATAAAGAGGCACCGATCAACAACTTATCGGCAAGTGGGTCCATGAATTTTCCGAAGCCGGTCACACCTTGCCTTCGGGCGATTTTGCCATCCAAATTATCTGTCAGTGCAGCGACAGCAAAAATAGTGAGCGCGGACCGCATCATATTTGCCTGAAAGCAGAATATGAACGGGGGGATCAGAAAAAGCCGTAAAAGTGTTAGGAGGTTTGCCAACCGGAAAAGGGTACCAAAACCCATAATATGTTCTCGAAACATGAGGGACCATCTCACACATGGAGATAGCCCTAATTTTCTGAGAGATCGATGACCTCGGCATCTTCAGGCACCACAAACTTGAAAAGGTCCGGTGCAAGTTTTTTATTCCGCTCAATCTCTAAGAACTTAACAATTACACTTTGACGAGTTCCGTCTTCAAACTCGGTCTTGTAACCAACTTGCACGGGGAGCCACTCACCGGATTTCACCCAGATTTGAAGCGTCTCCTTTGCGTTTGTGCTTACCATGTTGGCTTTGGGAGTCAACTCGATTTGATGTACACCTTTCGGATTCGCAAATTCGTCTGGGATAAGTGTCATATTATAGTTCTTCTGAACATCTTCAAGCGAGGCACCAATTCCCGGGAGCAATTCCCTGCGTTCCGGGTTGTTCCACTTCATCTTATTGACTTGGTTGAGCATCGGTGTATATGTCCAACCATACTCGCCATCCAAAATAGTGAGTTGGACGACCTTCGATGCATCCTTCTTATCAACATACTCCTTACGAAGCATATTCGGTTTCCCAAATATAAACCGTCCACGCGCGACACTTCTTGTGTTAGCAAACAGCGTCGTTTCCTCAAAGTTCGCGCTGAAATTTTCAGACTTCTCATACGCTATCTTGAAATTCTGAAAGATTTCATCAACAGTTTGTGAAGACGCGTTGCTCACACACACTACTGAAAAGAGCATCACTACCAACAGCAAATTTTGGAATTTCGCAGCCCTACCCACCATAGTACTCCAATTGGTTCGTCGGATCATCAGCATCTCCTATTTTGCCAAATTGGGTTTTGGAAAACTGATTTTTCACCTAATATTATACCTATTTTATTTTTCGATGTCAATGCTTTTTTAGTCATCAGTCATCAGTTATCAGTTAAGAGGGTTTCTGCAGCAGATACAGTAAATTGGACTCCCACAAGATATTAACTGAAAACCGATGACTAATTCGCCAATCGCGTCCAATCCGTAAGGATAACCTCAATATCGTTAGGTTCGTCCAAAGCACACGCGACGAGACGCTCTAAAATCTCAGCGACAAGCGGTTCTCTGAATATCGCCTGAAACCAGTTTCCGAAAGTTTTAACATCATCTGGCGATTCACTACATACTGAGAAGACAACCCGACAGAAATCGAGTCCTTCATCTACCGATTTTTCAGTAATCTCAACGCCTTGTGGAAATCCTTCAAAGAGTTGGAGGAAATCTGCGATTAAGAGCGGGAACTCCTGATTGAGGTAAGATATCTCCGGTAGGATATCAAAATGGATGGCGTACTTATGGGTATACTGGGAATTTTGAGGCTTTTCGCTTTGGGTTTGCATAGGCGGTTTTACGAACTTTAAATGGACAAAGTGGCTTCATGTATGGTATATTATAATGCACGACGTATTTCTATACGCTTGAGGCTTTAGTGCTTCCAGGCACGTCTATCAAAAGAGGACATACATATTCTATGGCAGATTCTAAAAAAATAATACACCTTAAAAATGAACTGAAGGAACGGATCCTGATTCTCGACGGGGCAATGGGGTCGCTGTTGCAAGCCTATCGCCTTACAGAGGCAGACTTTCGAGGCGAACAATTTGCCGATCATCCGTGCGAACTCAAAGGCTATAATGATCTGCTCTCCATAACACAACCACAAATTGTACGGGAAATACATTCAAATTACTGCAGTGCGGGCGCGGACATCATCGAAACAAATACCTTTACCAGCACATCTGTGTCAATGGCGGACTACCAACTCCAAGACATCGCATATCAGGTAAACTATGCGGCTGCGTCTATCGCTCGTGAGGTTGCAGATAAATGGACATCGCCAGACAAACCGCGCTTCGTCGCGGGAAGCATGGGACCCACCAATCGTAGCTGCTCCATTTCGCCAAATGTGAACGATCCAGGATACCGGAACATCACTTTTTCACAACTCGTTTCCGCCTACACAACGCAAGCGGAGGGCTTAATTGACGGCGGCGCAGACTTTCTCCTCGTCGAGACCGTCATGGATACGCTTAATTGTAAGGCGGCACTCTTCGCCATACAGACCCTTGCCGAAGGACGAGGTATTGACATCCCTCTTATCGTCTCCTCCGACAGAAGTGGTGGCGGCGGTCGCAACCTCTCCGGACAAACAGTTGAAGCCTTCTGGAACTCTGTTCGGCACGCAAACCTGCTCGCTGTCGGGTTGAACTGCGGCTTCGGTGCGCAACAGATCCGTCCGTATCTCGCTGAAATGGCGAAATTGGCTGACATACCCGTTATCTGCTATCCGAACGCTGGATTGCCAAATGAACTCGGTCAATACACACAGACTCCAGCAGAAATGGGGGATTGGATGCACGAGTTCGCGCAGAACGGGTTCGTTAATATCGTCGGTGGATGTTGTGGAAGTCAACCTGAGCACATAGAAACCATTGCCAAAGTTGCCGCTGAATACGCACCGCGAGAGCCTGCACCACAAGAACGCGCCTGCCGTCTCAGCGGTTTAGAAGCGTTCAACATTACCCCCGATTCTCTCTTTGTTAACGTTGGTGAACGGACAAACGTAACAGGATCCCGCCGATTTGCAACGCTCATTAAAGACGGGGACTACGAGACCGCCTTAGAAGTTGCCAGAGACCAAGTCGAAAACGGCGCACAACTTATTGACATTAATATGGACGCGGGTATGTTAGATGCCAAAACCGCAATTGTTAAGTTTCTCAACCTCATCGCAGCGGAACCCGATATTAGTCGCGTGCCCATTATGCTGGACTCCAGCCGATGGGAGATTATAGAGGCAGGCTTGGCGTGCATTCAGGGAAAAGGGGTTGTCAACTCAATCAGTTTGAAAGAGGGAGAGGAAGATTTCTTAGCAAAAGCACGGCAAATTCGCCGATACGGTGCCGCTGTTATCGTCATGGCGTTCGATGAAGAAGGGCAGGCGGATACCTACGAACGGAAAGTGGAAATCTGTCGCCGAGCGTACCAACTCTTGACGGAACAGGTTGGGTTCCCACCTGAGGACATCATTTTCGATCCGAATATCTTCGCTGTTGCGACTGGGATTGAGGAACACAACGAATACGCGAAGGCGTTTATTGAAGCCTGTGAGCAGATTAAAGCCACGTGTCCGTCTGCCTTAGTGAGCGGGGGTGTTAGCAATATCTCTTTCGCCTTCCGTGGCAACGATCCGGTGCGCGAGGCGATGCACGCCGCGTTTCTCTATCATGCCATCAATGCCGGTATGGACATGGGCATCGTCAATGCTGGACAACTTGCGGTTTATGACGATCTGCCGAAACCGCTTTTAGAAGCGGTGGAGGATGTTCTGTTCAATCGCCGAGAAGATGCGACCGATCGACTCGTCAATCTCGCGGATACACTGAAAGGTCCGGGTAAAAAGAAGCGTGTAAATAGGAAATGGCGGAAACTACCGGTTGAAAAACGACTCAGTCACGCCCTTGTCGAAGGAATTATCGAATACATCGAAGATGATACAGAAGAGGCACGTCTTAAATATGAACGTCCGATACAGGTAATTGAGGAACCGTTGATGGACGGAATGAATCGCGTTGGTGAACTCTTCGGGGACGGTAAGATGTTCCTGCCACAGGTCGTCAAAAGCGCACGGGTTATGAAAAAGGCGGTTGCGCACCTTATTCCATACATTGAGAAGGAGCAGGCGGAAGGTGGTATCCAATCCAGAGGCAAAATTGTGATGGCGACGGTGAAGGGCGATGTCCACGACATCGGTAAAAATATCGTTGGGGTCGTGCTTGGGTGCAACAATTATGAGGTCATCGATCTCGGTGTGATGGTCTCTGCGGAAGAAATTCTGGAAACGGCGCGAAAAGAGAACGCCGATATTATCGGATTGAGCGGACTCATCACACCATCGTTAGATGAGATGGTACACGTCGCTGGGGAGATGGAGCGCGAAGGTTTCCACATCCCGCTCCTTATCGGCGGTGCGACGACTTCAAAGGTACATACTGCCGTTCAAATTGAACCGGCTTATAGCGGGTCAACAATTCACGTCAGGGATGCATCTCGCAGTGTTGGCGTTGTCAGCAATCTGATGAGTCGTGAGAGACAACAGACCTTTACCGAGGAGACACGTGAAGAATACGCTGAGATTCGGGAACGCCGCGCCAAAAACCGGCAACAGGCGAACCTGCTACCCTTTGAGGTTGCCCAACAACGGAAATTCACACCGGACTGGCGGAATTATCAACCGCCTCCGCCGCGCCTGATAGGCACGAAGGTTTTTGAAGACTACCCTTTAGTGGAACTCGTTGATTACATCGACTGGAGCCCTTTTTTCACGACGTGGGGACTCCGCGGCAAGTATCCGAATATACTGGAGAATCCAGAAGTCGGCGAGGAAGCGCGCAAACTCCTTAAGGATGCTGAAACGCTTCTCCAAACCATCGTTGAAGAGAAAAGGTTTCAGGCACGCGCTGCCGTTGGGCTTTTTCCTGCTAACGGTGTCGGTGAAGATACTGCAATATACGCGGACGACGCGCGCGCAGAAGTGATCGCTACCCTGCACCATCTGCGTCAACAGACGGAACAACCCTTTACGAGACCAAACCTCAGCCTCGGTGATTTCATCGCCCCAAAAACAACAGAGGTCCCGGATTATATCGGGGCATTCGCTGTGACGACAGGTATCGGTGTTGCCGAACTCTGTGCTGAGTTTGAACAGAAGCAGGACGATTACAACAGCATTATGGCAAAGGCATTAGCAGACCGGTTGGCAGAGGCTTTCGCGGAACGGATGCATCAGTACGTCCGCACAACACTTTGGGGCTACGCTGGTGATGAGGCATTAGATAATAACGCTCTGATTGCTGAAAAATATCGAGGGATTCGTCCCGCACCGGGGTATCCTGCATGCCCTGACCATACCCAAAAACGGATATTGTTTGAACTGCTGAACGCTACAGAGAACACTGGTATTTCTCTCACCGAGAGTCTGGCGATGTCACCGGCGGCATCTGTGAGTGGTTGGTACTATTCGCATCCAGAGGCGCGGTATTTCAGCATTGCCAGAATCGGCGAGGACCAGGTCGCTGATTACGCAGAACGCACTGGAATGGAATTAGAAACAGCGAAACGTTGGCTGAAACCGTTATTGACGTAACCGGTCTTTATAATTTTTATTTTTCCATTCGGAACCGCTTTATATCAAGTTTATCAATCCGCTTCCGCGTTAATCTTTCAATTTCTGATTCGGGTGAACGCCGTGTGGTTCGTGATCGGTCCTTTGTTTTGGCGCGTATAAACCGATGCAGTTGCCACTCGGGTCGAGGAACATAGCGAAGGAACCCATACCACTCGGAATAGAACGCGGCGGCACAAGGGTCTGCCCACCAAGACTTTCTGCCTTTTCAAGTGACGCATGAAGATCGTCTACCTGAATATAAATCGTGACCCCGTTATCGGAGCAAGCATCATCAGTTGTCGTAAATATGTGCCCGTCTACGCCGTTCTCCGACTCTGGATCCACGCTATAGATACCGTGGGTGTTATCGTTAATATTCCAACCAAACAAGGCACTATAAAACTCGCTGAGTGCTTCGCCATCCCTGCCCGATATTTCAAAATGTACGACTGGATTTCCCATTAGAATTTACTCCTTATCCTTTACTAAATACTATATTAACCTAAGCTGCCACCTGTTTGTGCACATAGCACTCCACTGGAGTGCAAGAGGTTGTGAACCGCAGTTTCTATAGATATACCACCCCGCTGGGGTGGGGAAAATACCTAAACCCCTTGTTGGAAGGTTCAGAATTTGTTAGTAGCAACTTGGATTATATTAATTATACACCAAACTACCACTAAAAATGCGAATTAATCTTTCCATGTTTTTTGCATTTCAGTTGCTATTCAGGCAAATTTTTGTTATAATTGAACTTCAAGATTTAGGAGGTGAATCAGAATGAATTTGACGCTTAAATTAACGACGGAGCAGATCATTGATTTTCTACAGCAAATGCCGCCGGAAGAAAAATTAACAGTACTCAAGGCACTTGCAAAGGAAGCACGCGCTGGCCGCGTAGAACAGATGAAATATGCTGAATCAAAGGTACGACAATTATCCGCCGAACGCGGATTGGATTGGGACGCAATGACAGAAGATGAGCGCTTGTATTTCATTGACGATATTGTCCACGAGGACCGTGAATGCAACCGATAGTGGTTTACGATACAAACGTTCTGATCTCGGGTATGGTTTGGGGTGGAATACCTTATGACTGTATTGAGTTGGCACAGCAAGAGAAAGTTGAAGGGGTAACCTGCGATGAAATTCTTAATGAATTTGAAGATAAGTTAACAACTAAATTGGGTTTTTCCCCATCAGATGCTGCGGAAATAGTAACTGGACTCCTTGACTTTCTCCAGATAGTCGAAATTCCCAATCGCCTCAAGGGAGTCACAGCTGATCCAGACGACGACATGATAATAGAATGTGCCGTTGTCGGAGGAGCCACTCATATTGTTACTGGCGATCAGAAGCATCTGTTACCACTTGGAAATTACCAGGGTATCCGTATTGTAAAACCAGCGGACTTTCTGGCAGAGTTTGAATAAAAGTGAAAAAAGGCACCAAACAATGAGATGCGATATATGTGGAAAAGAGGGTGCGCCTCAGCGGTATGTTTCCCGAAGTTATGGCAAAGGTGAGTCACTTCTTGTCATTGAAGATGTCCCTACTATCCACTGTTCAAATTGCGGTGAGGGATACTTGACTGCACAGACATTGAAAAGAATCGAACGTATTAAAAGGGATCGGCAGACTGCTGCGTCAAAACGTCTCGTATCAGTTGCCGTTTTTGAGTAACTCGGAAAAAGGACATCATGCAAACGTCTCACAAATATTTGGATCCGGTTGCGCTCTCACGGATTGGCGGTATGGAACTTGTCGCTCGCCTCGTCGTTGAAGGGTTCGTTACTGGATTACACAAAAGCCCATATCAAGGGTTCAGCGTCGAATTTGCAGAGCATCGGCAGTACATGCCCGGCGATGAAATCCGCTATATCGACTGGAAAGTCTACGGAAAATCCGATCGGTACTACATCAAAAAGTTTGAAGAGGAGACGAACCTGCGCGCATATATTTTGCTCGATACGAGCGCGTCCATGAACTATAAGCACGCAGAGGAAGGACTGACGAAGTTTGAATACGGCTGTTATCTCGCAGCAACACTCACCTATCTCATGCTGAAGCAACGGGATTCGGTCGGATTGGCACTCTTTGATACGGATATTACGCAATACATTCCACCGAGGGGTGCCGCCACACATCTACGTGCGATTATGTCGGCTTTAGAGAATGCGACCCCCGGCCAGGAAACCGAGTTGAGCGGACTCTTCCACGAACTCGCCAAACGGATCGTGAGACGGGGTTTGGTCATCGTCATCTCCGATCTGCTTGACGAACCTTCTCAGGTCATCTCCGCCCTGAAACATCTCCGCCATCAGAAACACGAGGTGATTGTCTTCCATCTGCTTGATCCCGCCGAACTCACCTTCCCTTACACCGGTTCCGTCGTTTTTCGGGATATGGAAACGGGGGAGACGCTTTCAACACAAGCCGACACACTGAAAACAGATTACCTTGAAAAGCTGAACCAGTTTATCCAGAGTTATCGTCGCGGGTGCGGTGCAAGTCAAATCGATTACGTTCAAATGGATACCGCCACACCCTTTGACTACGCGCTATCCGAATACCTGTCCCGCCGAAAATAGACCCCGCTATATTGGCGATAATATCTCTATTCAGAGGCAGAGATGCGTTTGATGACAACAAGCGTTAAATCATCGTACTGTTCTGCTTCTTCAACAAATCTATTGACATCTTCAACGATGTGTTGGATCACTTCTTCAGCGGTGTATTCATTTGGAATTCGGGAAGCCGCTGCTTTTAAACGTTCAGCACCGTACATCTCTTCATCAGCGTTGAGTGCCTCAATTAGACCGTCGGAATGGAAGATAAGCACATCGCCTCCAGCTAAATTGAAAGCGATAGATTCATACTGAACACTTTTCATACTGCCGAGAGGTAGATCGCTATCCTCAATTTCAATGATTTCAGTGCCTCTCTTGAGAATAGGATAGGGCTGCCCACCGTTGGCGTAGTCAATACGTTCCTCGGATTCATTAAGAATTGCTACGTTGAGAGCGATAAAACTGGGCCCGTACATGCGGGGTGCTAACCCGGCATTGAGCGCGGTGAGGATAACATCCGCACCGGACTCGAATCTGGCAATTTCATGGAGCATACCGTTCGTGAGCACGGCATTCATTGCGCCGCGTAATCCTTTGCCGGCAGCATCTGCTACTGCGATAGCCGTTTGTCCGTTTGCGAGGGTCAGATAATCATAAAAATCGCCGCCGACCTGTGTGGCAGGGACTGACATCCCTGCAATATCAAACCCTTTTATATCTGGTGACTCCGTAGGTAGTAGTCCCATTTGAATGTTTTGTGCTTCGTCGAGTTCCGCACGGATCCGGCTTATTTCTGTTTCCTCCTTCTGCTGCATTTCGCTGCGAAGCTGCGCGGTGTGCCTTCGCGTGATGACTAAGCGACCGATGAGAGCAACGACAATAGTCATAAACATGACTGTCGGGAGATATGTTCGCCACCGGGTCCAGAAGGGCGGAGAGATACTAAAGTCAACCACAGCGGGCGGCTGCGTGTAGGGCCAGTCCTCTCGGAAAGCCTTAACGATGAAGCTGTAGGTGCCCGCTTTGAGACCGGTATATCGGACGCATAGAACGCCATTTTGGTTTTGAAATTCCTGTTGAACACCACTACCGTCCGTGGCTTGTTGCGTTCTCAATTCAGATGCAGGAAACCATTTGCCGGATGGACCGCCGAAACCGGTGGGCAAACGTGCGAACTCCACCGCTGAAATCTTTGTCCAGCCAGGACTATCCAAGCCAATTATTTTAAACTGATAGGAGAGCCGTTCTCGAAGTGGACTGAGACCGCGCACATAAAAAATGATACGCTTGTTTCCATGCGTCGGTAGGGCAATATTGGACGAGAATTCGGTATAGGTCTTATCCGCCTTTAGCGCAGTGAGTCGATAAAAAGGGAGTCCACCGCGCGCGGGTGTATATTGTGTAACGCCGCCTTCCGTTGCGAACCAAATATCCTTGTTAGAAGACTCATAAATTTTCGAGATGTTATTATGCGCAAGACCGTCTTTTGTGGTGAGGAAATCGAAGGTTTCACCATCGTATCGGACGGTGCCGCCGCCCTTTGTTGCGAACCATATACTCCGGCTACTATCCTCAATCACATCGCGCACGTCATCGACGAGAAATCCCTCTTTTCTGGAATTCCGAGACGTATTTTTAGAGGCATACGATGTGAGTTTCGTCCCATCGTATCGAACCGCGCCACGAGATGTCGCGAGCCAGAGAACCCCTTCTCGAGAAATTAAGGACGCATTTACTGGCGCAAGTTCAATGTCCTTAGTTATGATTAACTCCTTGTCAAGGTATACTTTGAGGGCATCCGGAAAAAGGAAAGTGACTTTCCCATACATCTCTTTTGGATGCTGCCACACTGCGAGTGGAGCAGCCCGAGAATTCTCTCTAAGCACAACTGGTTTGCTGGGGTCAGCGTCATTCCAGCGTATCAACTTCCCAGTAACAGCGTTGAAAAACCATTTGGTACCTGATGGGAGTTCTAACGTCTTTGTTACTTTAATCAAATAGGGGAGAGTCTCCGGCGCAATATTTATAGATGTTGAGGGTTCAATTTCTTTTCGATAGGACTGCACCCTTCCGTTCTCAAAAAGCACCCATAATTTGTTGGTATCTGTGTGCAAGGCATTTATCGGCGATGCAGCGTGATCAATCTCCAAGGTTGTTTGAAAAGGAACTCTTTGGAAGCGGTCTGTAAGCCATAACAATCCTATGGTGTTCGCTTTAAAAATATGCCCGCCAAAAGCTATCCATGGGTGTTCCTCTTCGGTAATAAATAGATTAGGATTCCTAACATACCGTCGCCCGAGATGCCTTGCATCTGGTTTGATAAAGACAGAAACCTCATCAAAATGTTCATTTCCATAGCGGAAGAACGTATACCGTATAGCGTTTCCACTGGGTATCGGTTTGTTGATAAACCAGATGTATTCACCAATCTCAAATATTTTTACAATATCCGTCCAAAATGCGAAACGCGATTTCCCTCTAACTCTACCCCCCACTCCAGTGCCGTGATTCTGGATTGCGGGTTTCGGGTTAAAGACCGTCACGCCGTTATCATGCCCAAACCACAAGTCACCATTAATTGCCTCAAAAATCGTCCGAACTCGGTCAATACCGAGTCCACCATCAGCACTATAAGGACTTAACGCAAGCGTAGCATCATATTGATGTCCTTCGCCATTCTGGTCGGTAAACCATAGATTTCCCCACGCGTCTTCGATTTTGAGAACGCCTTGCACGTTCTCAGGGGTCTGCAGACGCGAACCATCCCACCACCTTGTGATGCGACCATCACTAAACCAGAGTCGCCCTTTGGTATCCGTCTGAATTGAGGCTTGTGTGGTAGATCTGTCTCCCCCAGTCCGACTTTGTTCTGAACCTAAAGGGAGAATCTGTGCAAAGGTTTGTCCATCAAACTTCAGGAGGAAATTGTAGCTGCCGAACCAAAGATTCCCAGAGGTATCCTCTGCTATCGTCTCAATGCCATCAACGCCGTTAAGGTCCGATGTATCGTAACGCGTGACACCAATACCCGGTTGGATACGCGATGTTTCGGTTCCTGTTTTATCGTTTGCCGGACGGGTCTCACGAAAACTTAGAATTACAGCCTTTTTTTCTTTGGCACCTTCACGACCGCCAAGCCAGAGGGTTCCGTCTTCGCTTTCAAAGATAACGTTTATGGTCAATGTTTCCGTTGACTGGAGTGAATCTTCGCTTTCAAACTCGTTCCGATGTGCCTCTGGCAGTCTTTGGACCCCTGAGGTGGTGTACTTCGTCAGCCACTGACTTTCACTAACCCACACATCACCTGCTCTGTCAACAATTAGGCAGCTTCCAGTTCCGATCCGTTGGATTGAAGTGCCATCAAAACGGCTGACGGGACCGGTTTCTTCCGAATCCTCTCGCGTAAGAAACCAGATGTGCCCCCACTTATCCTCAACGATTTGGCGCGTCCGTCCGAGGAGTGCACCCGGTTGCACAACAGATGTTGGCATTTCCTCCGAAGTGACCGGTGAAGCGGTGTAAGGCACAAAAGTCCTGCCATCAAAACGACTGACACCACCCCTATCAGAACCGAACCAAAGTGCCCCCCGGCTGTCCTGAAAAATAACTGGAACTATAGGACCCACAAGACCGTCAGCGACGGTATAGGTTTCTATCTGCTCGAAAGCGATGGAAGATTGAATAAAAGCGATGAAAAGGCATAGAATTAAGATAAAGACAAATTTTATCAAACTATTCACGACAACCCACCTTTGATAGTCCAAAGCAGCAAAGACTGAATTCGAGAAATAGCCTTTGAATGAATGCGCACGGATAAATAAAAAAATCCGAAAATAGCCTTTACTGAAAAGATAATAAATTTGAAAAACAAAGTCAAGAGAAATCAAACGTATTGACGCATTAAACGAACTTATGATACAATGCGAAACATTAACAGTGTAGGTAGGCAGACACAAGGACGATCATACTTGAGAAGGGAGAGAACGATGAAGACCTATCGGATCGGAATTTTGGGATGTAGAGGTCGCGGAACGGCAGCAGCGCGGGCATATCATGCCCACCCACGCACGGAGATTGTCGCGCTCTGTGACCTGATTCAAGAACGCCTTGACACGCTGGGCGACGAAGTCAACGTCACCGCACGGTTCACTGACTTAGACGAGATGATCCAGCAGACCCAACCTGACATCGTTGCAATACCCACCGGCACGGAATTCCATTACGACCTGTGCATGCGAGTACTGGAACACGGTGTCAACATTGAAGTGGAAAAACCGATGTGTGTGGATCTCGTGCAAGCAGACACCGTCATCGCTAAAGCGGAAGAGAAAGGCGTACAGGTTGCAGTGCATCATCAAGGTAGAGTCGGGGCATCCATGCAAGCACTCGCGCGCGCCTTCGATGCGGGGAAAATCGGTGAATTGCGCTATATGTACGGCAGCGGGAAAGGCTATTACGGCGGCTACGGCTTGATGAATATCGGTACGCACATGCTCAATAACATGTTGCACTTTGGGAAACGTTGCGAAAGCATTGTGGCACACCTGACAACGGGTGGAAAACCGATTACTTCTACAGACGTGGTGCCGTCGCCGAGCGGTATGGGGACGATTGCGGGTGAGTATATCACAGCGACGCTGCAGTATGAAGGTCACGTTACTGGTACGCTGCTCCAACACCGCTTTCATAAGATGGACACCGACGCGTATTCTATGGAACTTTACGGCACCGAAGGTAGGCTCTTCTGGAAAAGCGGCGGCGCATGGTTGCTACCAACACCGCACTACCTCCCCGACGGAACGCACGATCAGTGGGAAACGTTGGAACTCATCTATCCAGATCATTACGATCCCAAAGGCAGTGCATCGGAAGCGGATTACTGGTTCGTGGAGGATTACGTCAACGCTTTAGATGAAGGCAGACCACATACGTGCAGCGGAACGGAGGGACGGCACATCGTTGAGATGATGATGGGTATCTTTGAGTCGGCGGCTTATGGTACGCGTGTAAACCTCCCGCAATCCGATCGGCGGCACCCGTTGTTACGGTGGCGAGAGGAGTCGGGGTTGGACGCACCCGCAGAAATGCCAAGAGCGTATGGAGATTGGCTGACTTTGGAATCCAATCGAATCAATTAAAAATTGGGGTAGGTGCGGTTTTGCGGCGTACTCGCCCAAATGCGATCTGCATTCTAACCGCACCCAATTTTAAGAGAGTCGTCGCATCGCACCCGATTGGTCTTTAGTCCCGTAGGGACGGTATCTCTGTAGAAAAGCTGTGTCTCCCAGGCCTAAGCCCCATAGGGGCGGCATCTATAGAGGTGCTCCTACGAAATGTCGTGTGAAATCTCCAAATCAACAGTTATGGGAGGTTCCCAAATCCCACCTACCGCATCAATCATTATGCAGTGGCACATCTAAAAGATAATCCGTACCATTGATGACTACTCTATACGCCCCCACAGAGAACCTGCCAAGCTCTATCTCAGTATTATATAGCGGATGATACCCCGAGCGTAGGTACGGCTCCAACACAATATCACAACCGGAGCCAGTATTTGGCACCATACGCCACATATCAATGTTGATAACATCCTCTGAGCGTTCTATGTCTGTCTTAAGGATAGGTTCACAACCGGTCTCATACAATAATGCGCCAAGACGAATACCATTAATACCAACTGTAACATGGTAGGAAGTATCCTCCAACTCGCCACCGTCGGAAACGATCGGAGAAACAGTAAAATCATTTATGATGGGTTCAATATCCACATAAGCCGCGTCCGATTCAATACGAAACCACTGCAGTTCAGGATCGTAGTTACTTACAATTTTATATTCACCCACTTCGAGATTCTTCACAGTGACCTCACCATATACTTCCGTTTCTGCCTGCTCACACGTACCACCAACAAATATTTCCATCCTTCCTGTTAGATGGATCTCATTGCCATACCGATCAGCATATACATATACGTTTCCATCAGTGTTTACGCACCCGTTATAATGAAACCCGAACGCGCCAATCACCACTTCGGCAGGTCTATCATCAGAAACAGATACTATACTTGCTACTTTTATCGTCATATCCGCACCTGCAGATCTATACTCATCACTGCATCCTGCGCACAAGCTAAGAAATAATACTAAGATAATAACACTATTGATACTATACAACAAATCAAACCTCCTTCTGATAGCACATTATTTATTAGTTGCTATTGAAGTAGCGAATATTCACTTTTTTGGCATTGGATATCTTGTGTAGGCGCGAGTTCGAGCGAGCGAATTATGGAAAACCCACGTCACTCATCAATTAACGAAAAAATCTTAATCTTTATCAAAGCACTCTTACAATCTACGCCGACGCGTCTACATTATCTGCGCGATAACCGTATTCGTCTGCAATCCTGATTCACCGGAACACCGGATCGGTTCACCCGTCTTGAGATGATTGACGAAATCCTCCACAAGTCCCGTGTGCGTGTGCGGTAATGGTGTCTGATGCAGTTCAATCAGTCCTTCTGATTTCGTCTCAAGCGTCAGATTCCCTGAATTCAACGGTGAACACTTTAAAGCCCCTTCCGTGCCGTAGACTTCAACATCGTCAATCGACACGCCGACGTTCCAATTGACGTTGGCAACGGCATGCGCGCCACTCTCGAAACGGAGTGTAAACGCGGTGGAATCGTCAACCTCAATATCCAAATAGACGGTCTCGGCATAGCCTTGCACGGATTCAATATCGCCCATCAGATACTGAAGGAGCGAGATACGGTGGCTACCGAGGTCCATCAGTACACCGCCGCCGCTGATCTTTGGATCTACCCGCCAGCTGCTCAGGTCATGCCGATTTGGGTTATAGAAACCGGTATGATTGATACGCGCAAGCACCACCTCACCGATGGTACCCTCATCCATCAATGCCTTCATCTTCACGATATTCGGATAGAAGTTCCGGTAATAGGCGAGCATCAAGGTAACACCCGCATCGTGACAGGCATCCACCATACGTTGACACTCTTCAACCGTCATCGCCATCGGTTTCTCGCAGAGGACGTGCTTGCCTGCTTCTGCTGTGCGGATAACATGTTCACAGTGCAAATACGGGGGCGTTGCGACGTAAATTGCGTTGAGTTCGTCATCCGCCAGAAGATCGTTTATGTCGGTATAGACGCGTTTCGCGCCGTGTCTTTCAGCAAAGGATTCCGCTTTGGCACGGTCCCGTCGCATCACAGCGATAAGTTCCGAGTCATCGACGCTATAAAGCGGGGGTCCGCCTTTATATTCAGCGACATCGCCACAACCGAGTATGCCCCATCTGAGTGTTGCCATGAAAAATGTCCCTCTCCCAATTCCTAAAGTGTGGTCATCGCTGTTAGTATACCGTAAAGTCCCAGATGTGTCAACTGCCCTCTCACTCTTTTGTTGAACACTCGACGGAAATCTGTTAGGATATTGGGAAAGAAAAATCAGGAGGATGGACAATGGCAACCAACGCAACACTTGAAGGAATCTACCCATTTTTTATCGTCGACAACCTTGCGGCATCAATCGACTTTTACAATCAAAAACTCGGTTTTGAGACAGACCTGCTTATCCCAGAAGATGATCCGTTTTTTGGGATCGTGTCTCGTGATAACGTGCGGATTCTTCTGAAACATATCACTGAATTTATTCATCCAGTCCCGAATCATACGCGGCACGAGTGGGCAAGATGGGACGCTTTTATTTTCACTCCCGATCCGGACACACTGTTTGCTGAGTATCAGTCTCGTGGATTGGAATTCCACGAACCGCTTGCAGATACCGATGACGGTCTCCGTGCTTTTGAACTCAAGGATCATGATGGGTATGTTTTGTGTTTTGGGAAACCGCTTTGAGTAGAGATAGATATGCGATGTTAATTGCCTGAATCGCGGATTACACGGATTACGCAGATTCACGCGGAAGAAGTTCCTTTGCTCCGATAGAAAACTTCTGTTTGCGAGCGAAAAATTGATTGCTTTTTCGTATAAAAGAAAAAGGCAGGCCTGCTTTCCCTGCCAATGATTAGCATTATTTTGGACGGCTGAATCTTTTCACAGCCTCATTGAGCGCTTTGATGTATGCTGCCTGTGCTTTCTTTACTGCCTGTGCTTTCTTTACTTTAGATGTATGACTCCCATTTGAAACACGAACTGCTTCCTGAACCGCATCGATTGCCCTACGAACTGCTTCACTATCAGCTCCACTTTTTCTCACAGTAGAGAATATATAGTCAGTTTTCATACGAGACATCAGTTTGTCCTCCTTGTTAGTAAAGACAATTTAAATTATACATCTGTTCGCAAAAAATTGCAACTTAAATTCTATTTTGAAACTTGCGGAATCCTATCGAATGTTCTCCGAAAACTTCTATTCCGTTTCATTAAGTTCTTGAAGGTCTTTCTCAATTTCATCAATGAATTCTTTTTCACCTTGCTGCTTTGCTAGTCCTAAGGCATTCTGGAGATCTACTTTTGCACCAAGGAAGTCCTTTAGATGGGCTTTTGCGTCCCCTCTAACGGCATGAGCATCAGTATAGTCAGGTTTCATATAGATAGCCCTATCAAAGTCAGTAAAGGCATCATCATGCTTGCCGAGTTCAAATTTCGCAACTCCTCGAGCTACGTATACTTTAGCTTCATCAAAATTTAACTCAATCGCCTTATCAAGATCCTCTATAGCATCAAGGTCTTGACTTAGTATGACTTTTTGTTTACCTCGATTGTAGTAAGCCTCAGCATAATCTGCTTTCATCTCTATTGCCTTGTTATAAGCAGAAATTGCTTCTTCTCCTTGTTTCTCCTCTGAAAGGAGGTATCCTATAGAATTCCACGCGCGAGCAGCAAGGTTTTTATCATTTTCATCAACGATGATAGCAATAGAACGCCACTTCTGGACCGCTTCCTCAATTTTATCATCTCTCTGCAACTTGTAAGCCGCAACCATCGCTTTGTCTACGAAAGACAGATTGGGAATTTGTTCAAAATCTCGTAAAATTTTCTCAAATTCTTCATCATTAGAAGCAAACACCTCAGCACTTAACGTTTCCCTCGTTCTTTGCATGGCTTCATCGGATTCTGCCCTTACCTCACTAACTTCCGATTCCTCTCTGATTCTCTCAAGTGCCTCTCCACTTTCCAGCACATTAGAGAGATAACTCCTTATTTCATTAGCATCTCTCTCCGCTTCGTCTCTAAGCCTCCTAAACTCCCTGAAACCAACGTAACCGGCAATGGCGATAAGAATAGCAAAAAATGCAAGGACTATGGCTATAAACTCTAGCCACCAATCAATAGATTCGGCTCGGGTGTCAAGATATTCCTTCCTCAAGTCATTGAAGAATTGTTGAAGTTCAGCTTTAGTAGTAGGATCAACATCTGCCACAGTGCCACGCGAAGCAGGATCCTTAGCTTGAGGTTCAGCCTCGACTGTTGTATCCCCTTTATCCGTGCTATCAGATGGATTTGTCTCTTCGGATGTGGGAATATCATTCTTTTGCGCAAACAAAGTTGTTAAACCCGCCGCAACTATCACAATTACCACTATTAAAACCCAGTACCACATTCCAGAAAACCGTATCATAGAATATTCTCCCACAAAAACCTTAATTTACCATTTTCACCGAACATAGATAACCTTCTCATCAAGAACCTTCAACGCTTTCTGCTCTAAGTTATAGGCTTCGGTGCGTTTCCGATTCGCTTCCAAAACCGTGTCGTTTATTTCGCGCTGGGCGTTTTCATCACTCAATAATGGAACATTGACTTGGGAAATATGTTCTTTTTCCAAATGTCTCACTACAGCCCCATACGCGGAATTAACTCACGACCGTATTCACTTGATAACCAAGGATATTCTATATCTCATTGGTTAATACAGATGCCGTCCCTACGGGGCTTGAATACAAATACCGACGTTTTCTACAAAGATGCCGAAGAAATACCCAAGCAAATAAACCCTACGGGATTGAAAATACTTCAATATAGGTCCCTTTATCACCCGAAATATATTTAAATCAAGGCACTGGCAAAATAGAGATTAGAAAAACCCTCGATTTATGAGATAAACTGTAGATAAAGCAATTATAGGACTATTCTGTTTCATCAAGTTTTGAATCAGCACTCTCACCAGTTGCTTCAACAGAGGATTCGTCTGCCAACTCTGGAAAAAGGTCTATCAACTTTGGAAAGTGTTCATCTTGATAGGCTTTAATGAGAGAACCGACCAATGTCATTGCTGCCGATAATGGGTGATTTTCATCATCACCGACACCGTAGATTAAATCGTCCAGCACTGCTGAAAGTTGTTGGTACTCGATTTCCGTTACTACGACGCAGCTAAGGTCTTCATTCCGATTCACAATACCGGCTAATAGATTTAGTAAACTTATAAGCCACTGCAATTGACTCTCTGGATACGACGCAGCATCAACAGATTCCTGAGTGGGGGATTTCATAGATATAAGTGCCACCTGTTTTTGTAAGTCCTGCGTATTTAAGATGCCTTGTGAAAAAAAGGTGAATATTGAATATTTGGATAGAAGTCATCTTGCCGATACTTCTAAACCTCTACCTTCTATCCTGTTAAGTGCTATGCAAATTATACATCAACTTACAAAAGATTTCAAGGAAAAGAGATTCCAAAATGCCCTAATCCACTTGACGTTCTTGCTTAACGTACGCTATAATGATTATCGGTGTTCATTGATTCTGTCCAATTCAGAAGCGTATGCAGTTCCCGAAATAGAAACTATTCCTAAATGGAGAGATGGAAATGCAAATTGAAGAATACTTCAACTTTTTAGCCGCAGATGACATTCGGATAAAAGACACACGCATCGGTATTGAGAGCGTGCTATATGAATATATTCACCGTTCGCAATCGCCTGAACAAATTGCAGAACGTTTCCAGACATTGACGTTGGAGCAGGTCTACGCGACAATTCTGTATTACCTACAAAATCCAGAAGAAATCGGGGTATATTTAGCGGATTATCTCCAATACTGCCAAACAGCACGGGAGGAATACGAGAAAAATTTACCCCCTGTTATTGTTCGGCTACGGGAACTCAGGACAAAAGTGCGGAATAGTGCCCCAAGTGCTGCAACATCCTCGCCTTCATAGAACAATAAGAGCAAAGATGACAGCGTATCTGTTAGACGAACACGTTCCGCCAACCTACCGCACACAATTACTTCACCATGATCCGTCGTTAACAGTTTGGATGATCGGCGATGTTGGTGCACCTGTAAGAGGCACACCCGATCCTGAAATCCTGAAATGGTGTGAACAGAACGGCTTCATCTTGGTAACGAACAATCGTAGAAGTATGCCTCGACATCTTACCGACCACTTAGCAGAAGGGCGTTCTATACTCGGTATTATCACAATTGATCTTAACGCACCGATGCGCGTAGTTCTTGAAGATCTTATCCTTATTGCAGGAGCATCGCGTGAAGATGAATTCCTTAACCGAATTGTTTATATCCCTCTTGCCGAATAACCAACCCGCTTGAAAACTTACCTAAAGCACAGTATAATAGGTGGAAACTTGTGCTGAGGGACTATTCCACAGCACATCAGCAGGAATGGGAATGGAAACTAACGGAAACGGGAATCGGAACCTTGTCAAACCGCATATTTTACTGATTGGGTTGGCTCTCGTCGCTTTTAATAGCTACTGGTGCCTGATGGGAACAGAGGTGTGGCACTCTACGCAGTTGACGATCGCCTCGCTGTTCTTTAATGCGGTTTTCACCCTCCTCGTTTTCGTGCTTGTCAATCTACTGTTCCAGCGATTCGTGCCGCGTTTGGCGATGTCCGAAGCGGATTTGCAAACCATCTATGTTATGGTGGTGATGGTATCAACGATCAGCGGACATACCATGATGGGATACCTTATCCCCGTCCTCGCGCATACATTTCAGTTCGCATCCCCAGAAAATGAGTGGCTATCGCTCTTTGGAAACAGTATCCCCAGTTGGATCGCTGTCAAAAGCCCACGTATCTTAGATGGGTTCTACAATGGGGATTCCACGCTCTACACCTCTGCTACGCTAAACGCGTGGATACCGCCGGTACTGGCGTGGTCGAGTTTTGTGATTGCACTCTGGCTGACGTTATTAGCGGTAACGATTTTTCTCCGTAAGCAGTGGACGGAAAATGAACGCCTGAATTATCCGATTGTTCAACTCCCGTTGGCATTGACGAGCAATCCGAAACGCTTTTTTAGTTCACCGTGGATGTGGCTCGGATTCGCACTCGCGGGGAGTGCGGAGCTGCTCAATGGATTGAGTTTCCTGTTCCCAGAGATCCCGTCGCTACCCATTAGAAACAAAACGCTTGGACAGTTCAGTTCAAAGCCGTGGAGCGCGATGGGACCGATTCGCATCTCCTTCTATCCATTTAGCATCGGTCTGATGTTCTTCACGCCGTTGGATCTCTCGTTTTCGTGCTGGTTCTTCTGGCTACTGACCCGTGTTCAGATGATAGTGACAGATATGTTCGGCGCACGCAATATCTATAATCTTGAACAGCAGACGGGTGCTTGGATAGCGTTCGGATGTATCCCGTTGTGGATGGGAAGAAAGCACTATGGACGCATTATTCGGAAGATATTCGGGATCGCGCAACGCCGTGGCGAACCACACCCTGACGATTCCAGTGAACCAATGCGTTATCGCACCGCTGCCGGACTGTTCACCGTAGGGTTGCTGTTCCTTTTCTTTTTCTGTTTCCAAATGGGGATGACGTTCTGGGCGATTGGACTCTTTTTCCTCTTCTACTTTCCGATGATTCTCGGTATCACCCGTATTCGCGCTGAGATTGGTCCACCCCTTCATCAACTCGTTCTTGTCGATCCGGGACGGACGATGGTTTTGGCGTTAGGCACACGCCGTTTAGGCACAGAGAATCTGATGGGACTAACGTTTCTCTATCCGTTTGTCCGCTGTTTCCGCGCACACCCAACACCAAGTGAACTGGAGGCGTTCCGTCTGGCAGAACGGAGTCAAATTGGGTATCGGCAGCTGCTTATCGGGATGATTTTGGCAATTGTGTTCGGTATCCTGATAACGTTCTGGGCATATCTACACGTTCTTTACGATATGGGTGTGGCAAGCAAGGCACGCGGCTGGATTGTCTATATGGGGTGGGAGACGTTCAATCGCCTGCAAACGTGGCTTGTGAGTCCACGGGAGACGAGCGTGCCGGAACTCGGTGTTATCGGCAGTAGTTTCCTGTTCACGATATTCCTGATGATTATGAAGATCCGGTTTTTGTGGTGGCCCCTACATCCTGCCGGTTACGTGTTAGTCAGCGGCACCGGCATGGGAAGATTGTGGTTTACAATCTTTCTGGGGTGGTTAGCGAAGGCAATCGTGCTAAAGATTGGCGGTGTGAAACTCTACCGACAAGCAATACCCTTCTTTCTGGGGCTAATCTTAGGCGATTACACGCTCGGATGCATCTGGAGTCTCATCGGGTTGGTACTGGAGATACCGACCTATATTGTGTGGCATTGAGGTGTTCAATCTTTGAAATAGCGTTTCGTGATAACGTAAGACTACTCTTGGTCTTTAAATCCTTGAAGGAATTGCTCAATAGTCACTTTGAGATCTTCGTTTCCTTGTTGTTCAGCCAGTTTTAAAGCCATCTGATAATCTACCTTTGCCTCCTCTACTTTACCAAGTTCCACCTTTGCCACGCCACGAAGGAAATAAGCGTCAGCAGAATTTGGGTTTAGACGGATTGCCTCATTAAGGTCTGAAACCGCCTCCTTAGGCCTATCCAAATTATTCTTGATCATTCCACGAAACACATAAGGGCCAGCATAATTCGGCTTTAGACGGATTGCCTCATTAAGGTCTGAAACTGCCTCCTCAGGTCTATCCAAATTATTCTTGATCATTCCACGAATCATATAAGCGGGAGCATAATTTGGGTTTAGACGGATTGCCTCATTAGCGTCTGAAACCGCCTCCTCAAGTCTATCCAAATTACTCTTGATATATCCACGAAGCATATAAGCGGGAGCATAATTTGGGTTTAGACGGATTGCCTCATTAGCGTCTGAAACCGCCTCCTCAGGTCTATCCAAATTACTCTTGAGCATTCCACGAGAGAAAAACGCCGCCGCGGCTATATCGTTATCAATCCCCTCCGATATATTCGCAATAGAACCCCACTTCTCAATGGCATCATCAGTTTTCCCCTCTTGCCACAATTTGACCGCCTCAATTATAGCCTTATCTATTACGGATGCCCCAGGATCCAGTTGAATCGTTTGTAGTAACTCCCTAGCTTCTGGGGATAATTCAGATGTTCCAGGTTGAACGAGTTTAGTGATGTCTCCACTCGTCAATCCCGATACAACTTCTTCTGCTATTTTCTTTTGGTCTTTGATTTCTTTAAGATATATCGCTGCTTCGCTGGCATACTGCTTTGCTTCCTTAAGGGATTCCGCTGCCTCGGATTCAATACTCTGAAATTGGGTGTAGGCAACATAAGCAGCAATACCAGTTACAACCGGAATTGCAACTGCAAAAAAGGCAAGAACTAAACCTATAACAACCAGCCATTGATTAAGAGAAGCCGCCCGATCATCGAGATATTCACTTCGTAAATCGTTGATTTGGCGTTGATTTTCTATATCACTCACAGCATTAACACTGTTCGCTCTCTCCTCAACGTTTGCCTCGTCGTCAACAACGTGTTTCGTTGTTTCTGCCATCTTTTTCTCTCCTTTATTTCAAATCAGTTTACGTTCCAACGGAGTTTAAATATACTACAACGCCTTGAATTTGTCAAATCTGATCTGGAATTCGGTTACACACCTTTCCTTGCAAACTTATGCAAAAGGGAGTATAATAGACGGAAACTTCTGCTGAGGTGCTACCCAATTGAGCGACGTGCCGAAAACACATCCCCGATACCTTTCACTCACACTCAGAGATACCATCGTTGCAGGCGTAGAACAAGGGATTACTTCTGTCCACGGACTCATCGCGCATGGACGTGGTGAGGCGTTTGATTACCTCATCGGGGAGGAGACACAACCCTTCGCGATTGAGGCGATTCATACTGCCGCAGCGATGCTCTGTCTGGCAGAACACCTCGTCATCTCCGTTAATGGGAATGTGGCAGCGTTGGCACCCGAAGCACTCATCGAACTGGGGCAAGTGCTGAACGCGCCGTTAGAGGTGAATATCTTTCACACGGAAACGGGACGGGAAGAGAAGATCCGAGAGTACCTGCTGAAGCACGGTGCTCCAGATGTGCTGATGCCTACAACTGAAGCACAACTCTCCTATATCGACTCCAACCGGAGGTTTGTGCATCCAGAAGGAATCTTTAAAGCGGATGTCGTCTTCGTGCCGCTGGAGGACGGCGACCGATGTGAGGCACTCCGAAAGATGGGTAAGGAGGTCGTGACTGTCGACCTGAACCCGATGTCGCGCACCGCAAAGCAAGCGAGCATCACGATTGTGGATAACGTTGTGCGGGCACTGCCACCGCTATGCGACGAGATTCGGAATTTCAACGATTCTACAGCACAAGATACCCTGAAAAGATACAGCAACGAAGCGGTGTTACAGCAGGCGTTACAGCACATCAGCAGGAGCGGGAATGGAAACTAACGGAAACGGGAAAAAGAACCTCGTCAAACCGCATATTCTGCTGATCGGGTTGGCTCTCGTCGCTTTTAATAGCTACTGGTGTCTGATGGGAACAGAGGTGTGGCATTCCACGCAGCTGACGATCGCCTCTCTGTTCTTCAACGCAGTTTTCACACTTCTCGTCTTCGTGCTTGTCAACCTACTGCTCCAAAGATTCCTACCTCGGTTGGCGATGTCGCAAGCGGATTTGCAAACCATCTACGTGATGGTCGTGATGCTAACGACTATCAGCGGACACACGATGATGGGATACCTTATTCCTGTCCTCGCCCACGCCTTTCAGTTCGCATCGCCAGAAAACGAATGGATTCCACTCTTTGGGCACCACATCCCGACGTGGATTGCTGTCAAAAACCCGCGCATTTTGGACGGATTCTACGAGGGAGATTCTACGCTCTATACTTCCCACATTTTGAACGCGTGGATACCGCCGGTGCTGGCGTGGTCGAGTTTTGTCATCGCACTCTGGTTGACGTTATTAGCCGTAACGGTCTTTCTTCGGAAGCAGTGGACCGAAAATGAACGCCTGAACTATCCGATTGTTCAGCTCCCGTTGGCATTGACGAGCAATCCGAAACGCTTCTTTACCTCCCCGTGGATGTGGCTCGGATTCGCACTCGCAGGGAGCGCGGAATTGTTGAACGGTCTGAACTATCTGTTTCCAGAAATACCCGGACTACCTATCAAAGGTAAAACAATCGGTCAATTCAGTTCAAAACCGTGGAGTGCAATGGGACCGATTCATATCTCCTTCTATCCGTTTAGCATTGGTTTAATGTTTTTCACACCATTGGATCTCTCGTTCTCCTGCTGGTTTTTCTGGCTTTTCAGTCGTATACAGCTGATCGTAACGGATGCATTCGGCGCGCGGAACATCTATCACCTTGAGCAGCAGACGGGTGCTTGGATTGCGTTCGGATGTATCCCGTTGTGGATAGGTAGGAAACACTACGGACGCATTATTCGTAAGGTTTTCGGCATCGCACAACGCCGAGGTGAAACCGCACCTGACGATTCCCGCGAACCGATGCGTTATCGAACTGCTGCGGGATTGTTCACTGTCGGGATGCTGTTTCTGTTCTTCTTCTGTCATCAGATGGGAATGACTTTCTGGGCAATCGGACTCTTTTTTCTGTTCTACTTCCCATTAGTTATCGGTATCACTCGTATCCGTGCTGAAATCGGACCGCCGCTGCATCAACTCATCTTTGTTGATCCGGGACGGACGATGGTGCTTGCACTCGGAACACGCCGACTCGGTGCAGCCAATCTGACTGGACTAACGTTCCTCTATCCGTTTGTCCGCTGTTTCCGCGCCCATCCGACACCCAGTGAATTGGAGGCATTTCGCTTGGCAGAGCGGAGTCGTATCGGGTATCGGCAATTGCTTATCGGGATGATCTTGGCGATTGTGTTCGGTATCCTGATAACGTTCTGGGCGTACCTGCACGTTCTCTACGATATGGGCGCGGGAAGCAAGGCACGTGGATGGATTGTCTATATGGGGTGGGAGACCTTCAACCGCTTACAGACGTGGCTTGTGAGTCCACGGGAGACGAGTGCACCGGAACTCGGTGTCATCGGTAGCAGTTTCCTATTCACAATCTTCCTGATGATTATGAAGATCCGGTTTCTATGGTGGCCCCTGCATCCGGGCGGTTATGTGCTTGTGAGTGGGACAGGGATGGGTGGTTTGTGGTTTCCGATTTTCCTCAGTTGGTTGGCAAAGGCAACCCTCCTAAAGATTGGTGGTGTGAAACTTTATCGGCAAGCTGTGCCGTTCTTTTTGGGATTAATCTTGGGGGATTATACGCTCGGATGTGTCTGGAGCCTGATCGGATTGGTGCTGCAGATGCCGACCTACATTGTGTGGCATTGATGTAAGCTGCTTGACATTCAGCCCGAATTTGTGCTAAAATTCAGAAAACAAAGGAGAAAAAAAATGGAACATACGACACGAATTGAACTTGAAAATCTAAAGGATTTGCATGCGGTAGAATTAGGCGTTCGCAAATCCGAAGATGTACGACGACTCACCATCGAAAATGCTCTTGTTGATACCGGTGCAACAGGACTCTGTTTACCCAAATCGCTTATTGAACAACTTGGACTTACTCCACTTAGAACAACGAGAGCACAGACTGCAAATGGTATCGCGGAACGCACTATTTATTCAGAGGTGCAATATACCGTCCTGGAACGAAGTGACTCCATTAAGGTAACAGACCTGCCTGAGGACGCGCCTGTTCTCGTTGGGCACATGATCCTGGAGGCTCTCGACCTCTGTGTTGATATAGAAAATGGGTTGATTTATAATCCGGCACACGACGGGGAATGGAGAATAAAAATCCTCTGAATTTCCGAAAAAAGACAACGCTAAAGGAGATCGCAGAATGGCTCACGTTTGGAGAAAAAAATACAAAAACGGCAGTAGAATTCTGGATAAGTTCTACACGAAACAGGAAGTCGTCACAAAATGTTTAGATGAAGTAAATAAATTACCCTACACATACGATTGCGTCATAGAACCCTCTGCGGGGAATGGTGCTTTTTATAAAAATATTAAACATGATACCAAAATAGGAATCGATATTGATCCACAACACAATGAGATTATCAAAGGCGACTGGTTCAATTACAACATTAGTGAAACATACGAGCGCGTATTGGTTATAGGGAATCCGCCGTTTGGTCAATATCAAAAACTATCTTCAAAATTTATATCTCATGCCCTCTCATTTAGTAATGTCCAAACAATCGCTTTTATTTTACCAGATGTTTATAGAAAACATACACGGCAAAAAATATTACCTTATGATTGGCGAATAGTTTCCATCACTGAATTAGGAAGAGATTGCTTTACGTTGGAAGGGCAGGCATATCATGTGCCCGCAAGTTTCTTTATTTTTGATAAATCAGAAGGAGAAGATTTAAGGGTTAATCCGAATGCCTACACAGAAACTGATGACTTTAAATTCTCCAATAAAGACGATTTTGACATATTTGTATTCGGTGCTTCTCCAAAAAGAATTACAAAAACGCCGACACCAAATAACAGAGGATACTTCCTTAAGTCAAAAATTTCGGTAGAAGATTTAATATCTAAAATCAAAGCAGTTGATTGGAACGGAAATTCTTGTGCAAACGGCGGTGTATATTGGCTAACAAAATTTGAATTTTTGGAACAGTATATAAAATGTCACGAACCGAATAGAAAAGCGGATGATATTTTTCAAGTGTGATAAGACATCAGGTTCATTCTTTTTGGTTTTACATTCCTTAGTGTGGTACCGCACCTGCCACGGAAAAATAGGCAAGTCCATCAACGCTTTCCAGTTTCCTGTCCCTTATACTGCAACTGATACAACCGATAATAGATACCTTCCTGTTGCAACAATTCGTTGTGTGTGCCGGTCTCCCGGATTTCGCCGCGGTGCATCACGATAATCCTATCCGCATTTTGAATCGTCGAGAGTCGGTGCGCGATGACAACGGAGGTCCGATCTTCCATCAGACGTTTCAGCGCGTCCTCAATCAGGATTTCGGTTTCGGTGTCAACGCTTGAGGTGGCTTCGTCAAGGATAAGTACACTCGGATCCGAGGCTAACGCACGCGCAAAGGCAACCAATTGCTTCTGTCCAACCGATAACCCCGCACCATCTTCTTTAATCTCTGTACCGTAGAGATCGGGCATCTTCTGGATAAACCTATCCAAATGTACATTCTTTGATGCATTCGCCACCTGCTCCGGTGAAATTGACGGATCGCCCAGCGTGATATTCCGCTCAATTGAATCTGAAAAAAGGAAGATGTTCTGTTGCACAATGCTGATCGCACTCCGCAAATCCTCTAAGTTCATCTCACGGATATCGACACCATCAATCAGGATTTGCCCTTTATTGATCTCATAGAACCTACACAGCAGGTTGATGATAGAGGTTTTCCCTGCCCCCGTATGCCCTACGAGCGCAACCTTCTCCCCCGGTTTCACCTTGAACGAGACATCTCGTAGAACGTAGCCATCGTCGTTATAGGCAAACCAGACATTTCGGAACTCAATCTCGCCTTTCAGTCCTTGGGTGCCTTTTTTAGGAGCAGTAGAAATGATAGTCGGTTGTGTATCAAGGAGTTGAAAAATCCGTTCCGAGGATGCCATGGCGTTTTGGAAGATGGTATATTTTTCGCTCAGCTCGCGGATGGGCCAGAAGAACTGTTGCGCGTAGCCCATGAACATCACCAGTACCCCAAAGGTCAGCGCGTTTTGTATAATTTGTCCGCCGCCATACCAGATAATCACGGCTGTTGCGAGCGATGCCGTTACCTCTATCAGCGGGTGAAAAATCGAAAAATAGAAGATACTCTTCAGGTTGGCAGCGAGGTATCTCCGGTTACGCTCGTTGAAGCGGAGATGGCTTCGTCGTTCTTGTGCGAACAACTTCATCGTTGTCATACCGACGATGTTTTCTTGCAGAAAAGCATTGATTCGCGCAAGCTGCTTACGTTGTTCTCGGAAGGCACGACGCGAATAGATCTGGTAGACAAGCGTAGCACCGAAGATGATTGGAATTACTGCGAACGTCACGAGCGCAAGTTTCCAATTATAGAGAAGCATCACCACGACAATACCAAAGATACGGAGCAGATTCGCAAAGATCGTAATCACACCGGAGGCAAAGAGTTCGTTGAGGACTTGAACATCTCCCATAACGCGGGTCATCAATCTACCGACCGGATTTTTATCAAAAAACTGTACGTCCAAGCGTTGTAAATGCGAAAAAAGCGTCTGCCGGAGATCGTGCATTACATGTTGCCCGATCATCTGTGTGCGATACTCTTCAAAGTAACCAAACACAAACACACTAATCAATGCCAGCACGTAAAGAATCGCGATTGTGCTTAAGCCTTCTCGTATACCGGGGTTAATATGCTCGTCAATCGCAAGCTGCATCAGAAACGGGCCCGCCAATTGCGACAGCGCATTCGCCACCATAAGAAATCCGATGATGAGCAGCTGGAATTTGTAAGGTTTAAGGTACGCCAGAAGGCGTTTCATCAACACTCGGTCATAAACTTTTCCGAGGTCTTGCTCCTCATCGCTATACTCGTATAGGTCGCTTCCCATACCAAACACAGATGGATTCCTCCTTCGATAATACGTCGTCGCTCTGCGCGCTTACATGAGGATTAAAAAATTAATTCGGTAACTTATTGGCGAAGTCCGGTGCGGTTGCAAACCGCACCTACCGGGCCTGGGGGTGAATTAGAATTACCGATTTAAATAATTAAATTTCATCAAAGCGCGCCTACAGCCGCGTTGGTTACAGTTTTTCAAGTTCCTCTTGTAAAAGTTGTGTTTCATAGATACCGGCATAAATTCCGTTCTGGTCAAGCAGTTGTTCGTGTGTGCCTGTTTCAACAATGCTGCCCTCATCAAGAACAACGATGTGATCGGCACCCTTGACGGTAGAGATACGGTGTGAAATGAGGATTGTCGTGCGATTCTTCATAATTTCGGCAAGCCGACTGAGAATCGTGTCTTCCGTTTGGGTATCCACATTTGCGAATGCGTCGTCAAGAATCAGAATTTTCGGTTTAATGATGATTGCGCGGGCAAGTGCGGTACGTTGACGTTGTCCGCCTGAAATTGTCATGCCACGTTCACCGAGGAAAGTTTCCAATCCGTTGGGAAATTCCTCAATTTGTTCGAGGAGATCCGCTGTATGCGCCGCGGCTTTCACCTGTTCCTCCTCTGGTGTTTCGAGACCGTAGGCGATATTGTTTCGTAAATAGTCAGAGAAAAGAAACGGTTCCTGCTCGACGACCCCGATGTTCGATCGGAGAACTCTTAACGGTATATCCTGAATGTCTACGCCATCAACAAAGACGGTGCCACGTTCCGCTTGACGGATACGTGGAATCAGGTTGACAAGTGTGGATTTCCCTGACCCGGTCCCACCGACAATTGCGAGCGTCTTACCGCGCTCAATTTTGAGGTTAATGTCCTTAAGCACCGGCGTTCCGTCGGGGTAAGCAAAATTAAGGTCTCTAAATTCGATCTCACCTTCAATATCCCTGATACCCCATTTCACCTGTTCACCATCAAAGATTTCTGGCTTTTCATCAAGGATAGTTTGGATTCGCCCCATAGACGCTGCACCGCGTTCAAAAGTGTTGACGATAAAGCCAAGTGTAATCATCGGACGGATGAGCATCATGAGGTAGGCGTTAAACGCGACGAAATCCCCGAGCGACATTTCGCCGTCGATGACACGGAGTCCACCCATCCAAAGCAGGACGACAATACCGATCCCGGGCAAACAGCGAAAGATTGGGAAAAAGAAGGTCATCAGTCGGATCTGTTGGTGGTTCCGGTCAACAAACTCTCGGTTCAATCCTTGGAAATGTTCGATTTCGCTTGCTTCAAGTGTGTACGCTTTCACAACACGGACACCGGACAAATTTTCCTGAACCTTGGTGTTTAGCGTTGAGAACGCCTCTTGGATACGCTCATAATGTGCATGCAACCGTTTTCCAAGAAAGCGAATCAGGAGTGCAAGCACTGGATAGGGCAGCAGGGCAACAAGCGTCAAGGTCGGGGAAATGCGCAGCATAATAACAAGCGCGAGCCCGAAAAATACGATCGCATCTGCTGTATACATTATAGCACTGCTCAGCACCATTCTGATGGCGTTTAGATCACTCGTTGCACGCGTCATTAGGTCGCCAGTACGGACGTTATCGTAATACGCAGCGGAGAGTTTTTGGAGATGGAGAAAGAAGTCGGCACGGAGGTGAAACTCCATCTGCCGAGCGACTCCTTGAATGGTGCGCCGTTGGATGAAGCGCAGGATACCCGCAACAAGCGCAACCCCAAAGATGAGCAGTGCGAAAAAGAGAATTCGCTCCGGAGACATCGTAAAGCTTGGACCCACATAGGTCGAGTCATAAGCACTTCTCCAAGCGAGTTCCAACTCATCAACGACTGTCTGGAGAATCTTTGGGCTAATCAGGAGAAGCACATTCGTCACAAGCACGAGAAAGAAACTGAATATAATGGCGAACCGATACCGAATGACATACTTCTTGAGACCGAGTAGACTGCGAATGGTGAGACTCCTTTCCGGCGCGTGTGTTATGTCGCGCAGTGTTATGTTAAGAAAGAGGGTATTTTATATTTTGACGTAAATCTTAGGTATCTGTTTAATCAAGTTTTCGGGAATGCCAAGAGGCATCTTCCTGTAAAGCGAGTGCTTTTGCTTGGGGTATTTTGCTTGGGTGTTTCTGGGGATTTCCCACACGCTCGCGACTTCTGGAAATGTATGAAAGTGCATCCAAGAATGTGTATAGGTGAATCATCATCTGTTTGTGATAGACCCCGCCCTAAAGGGCGAGGCTTCCGCAAAGTTGTTTTGATTTGCGAAAGCATTTGTGGCTTCAAACGACATTGCTTTTGTTTTGAGAATGTCAAAAACGAAAGTCTGACGATGCCTAAGCACAAGGGACGCTACCCCGACCCCGCACCGAAGTGCCTTACGAAATTTTTGATGTGTTATGAGAGACTCTTAATCTCTTTACATTCTCGTGGGATTCGGCATTACCCGTCTTTCCCGAACACATGTCAAGCATATTTTAGATATTTATGAGGTGTATAGGCTTTTACGTAGTTGTCTCAATATCAAGCAATATACCAATGCATCAACTCACAACCAATGCCGAATACACTGTTATTATAGCAGATTTGGCAACTTATTTCAAGGAGAAACAGCGTCTACATCTCTGACCTAAAGGACAGAGTTTTGACGCTGAAGATCGTGATAACACAGTGAAATGTGTCTATAGAACCTTTATAGCAACATACAGAACTTAGGACTTACGCAATTTTTCTCTGGATACCTACATATTACACGCAGTTGGCGAGGTTGCAAACCTCGCCAGCGAAGGGCTGCGTAGGTCCCGAGAACTATCATCAAGGAGTAAATATGAAACAAAAAATAAGACCGGCACCCTTCAATGTTGTGCCGAGTGACACCGAAGGAACAACATGGGCATTACCAGAAGGCGCAACCGCCCGATTGGGGAGAGGTAATTTTAATTTTCGTAGTGTGAAACCATCTCCAAATGGCACATATTTTGCCGTTGCAACCGACATCGGACTCTGGTGGTATGAAATGTCGTCAAAGTCGCCTATAGCATTGTGGGAAACAGAACGCGGAATGATCTCCGCTGTGGATTGCTCACAAGATGGCGAATGGATCGCTATCGCCAATTCTGACGGCGTTATTAAAGTGATGGACGTTCAGAGTGGCGAGTGCCTCGCGCAGATGAAGCGGACGGAAGAACATAATATCTATTGGCACATTAACTTTTCTCCAGATTGTAAATGGATCGTCACCGCGAATTTTAGCGGCATCGTTGAGGTGTTAGATGTGCATCAAGGCATCTGCGTCGCAGAGATGGATCGAGGGAACCGTAAAGCTGGAGGTGCTGATATTTACCGCTTGGAATTCTCTCCAAATGGAAAGTATGTCGCTGGGACTGCAGATGTTGACACAGAAGGCACACAAACTTACATCTGGTGCCCTGAGACCGGTAAGTTAATTTTCAAGTTTGCGGGTAGAAATTTTAGCTTCTCCCAAGATAGTTGCCTACTGGCAGGAGTGACTTCCGACGAACCTATTGGCGATGCCGATCCGATTAATCACTACATCTCAGTATGGAATATAACGACAGGTGAACGTATCTCTCACTTTAGTGTGAAAAGTGCTTGGATGGATACTATTATCTTTTCACCTTGTGGTGAGTTTCTCGCATCCAGTAGCAGAGATGAAAGCCTACGCGTGTGGGACATCGCGAAGGGTGTGCAAAAGGCGGCTTATACTGACTTTCAAACGCCTCGGACGGTGCCATTTTATTCGACAGATGGGGAGTTATTCGCGATTATAGATGGACAAAACACCATTGAAGTCTGGAATATGGAACATCGTGAAAAAATACAGATCCCAGAACTACATCCAAGGAGTATTGATGCCGCATGGTTCAGAGAATTCCCGCAGGTGGCTCTCGCCGACATACGCACTGACACTACGCCCAAGAAAAAAACTCGGATTAGCAACACACATACATTCTCAACACTTCGTGAACCCGATTGTTTCCCAGATCCTGTCCTATTTTTGCCGGATGGAGAGACGCTGGCGATAAGGGGACATCGGACCGGTATTGTGTTATGGGATGTTGAACGTAAGCAGGTTCGGGAAACATTACTAAAGGATGCGCGTATTACCTCTTTTACTATTCTGCCCTCTGGAAAGATACTATCTGCCCATAGTGAAAATAATAACATCAAAGTTTGGGATGCCGAGAAACCTGACGCACCGATTGCAGAATTCACTGAAACCGATCCGGTCCGGTTGATATGGAATATAGCGTTTGCCCCGACAGGCGATTTACTCGCGGTTGGAAGTAGGGAAGGCACAATCTATCTATGGGATTTCATACGTAAAGCGCGGTTAAAACCGCTCATAGGACACACCGATCACATCTGGTCAGTGTGTTTTTCGCCAGATGGCAAACGACTGGTAAGTGGTTCAGATGATAGAATCGCCCGTCTGTGGGATGTTGAATCCGGTGAAGAAATTGCCACATTGCCATTAGGTGAACCTCACACACTTATGGATATAGCATTTTCACCGTGTGGTAACTTGATCGCGGGTGGACTGTCCGGCGAACTCCGTTTGTGGTGTGCCGAAACGCTGACAACCCTTTTTGCAATACCACATCCAGAGAAGCGGGCACCTTGGGCATTGGCATTTTCACCGTGCGGTAAGTACGTTGCATCCGGTACTTGGTGGGAAAAGGGAATGGAGAAGATGGCAATTCGGTTATGGGAAGTGGCGAGCGGTGAGAATATCGCAACCCTCTGGGGACATCCGACTGATATCCAGTCGCTTGCATTTTCGCCAGATAGCACAATTTTGGCGAGTGGCAGTTTTGACTGCTCCACCCTGCTATGGGATTTGAAACCCTTTACAGATTCGTAAAGTCTACTAACAAACTTTGAAAATAATGGTATCAGAACGTAGGTTGGGGTGTCAATATTACCCTTTCCAACGCCGTTCAACCCAACCTACAGCACCCTCACTGCGAGGCAATCTATAACTGATAACCATCTCTCTGACTGCCTTCCACAAAAAATATATTGACTGCATTTCTCCTTGTCGTTTATGATATGCAAAATCGATTTTATCATAGGAGGAAAACAGATTTGGCGGCAGACATTGGACTCATCGGATTAGCAGTGATGGGCGAAAACCTCGCACTGAACATGGAAAGCAAAGGGTTTGAGGTGGCGGTCTTTAACCGGACTGTCTCGCGCGTGGACGCTTTCATTTCAGGTACTGCAAAAAGCAAAAATATCACTGGCGCACATTCCATTCCAGAACTGATTGAGAAACTCGACAGTCCCCGAAAAATTATCTTAATGGTGAAAGCAGGTGAACCGGTTGACGCGTTCATCGCGCAGTTGGTCCCGCATCTCTCAAAGGGCGACCTCATTATTGATGGCGGAAACTCTAATTTCAACGACACCGTCCGCAGACATGCCGAGTTGGCGGAACACGGTCTTCTGTTTATTGGCACAGGTATCTCCGGCGGCGAAGAAGGGGCACTTAAAGGACCGGCAATGATGCCCGGCGGTTCAGCCGAGGCTTACGCGCTTATAGAGCCGATCTTTACGAAAATCGCGGCGCAGGTAGATGGCACGCCGTGCTGCTCTTATATTGGACCCGATGGCGCAGGGCATTACGTCAAGATGGTGCACAACGGCATCGAATACGGCGACATGCAACTGATATGTGAAGCCTACGCCCTAATGAAAAGTATCTTGGGAATGAACGCCGACGAGATGCACGAGGTCTTCAGCGAATGGAACAGTGGCGAATTAAATTCCTATCTCATCGAAATCACGGCAGACATCTTCACACAACTCGACAGTAGCGGCACGCCTTTCGTTGATGTCGTGCTGGACCAAGCAGGACAAAAGGGTACCGGCAAATGGACGAGTATCTCTGCGTTGGATCTCGGTATCTCCGCACCCACAATCGCTGAGGCGGTTTTTGCGCGGTGTATCTCTGCTGTCAAGACCGAACGTGTTGCGGCAGAACAGGCTATCCAAGGACCGGCGGGAACATACCAAGGCAACCGCGATGAAACATTGAAAGCGATTCACGATGCGCTTTACGCCGCGAAAATCTGTTCTTACGCCCAAGGTTTTGCCCTCATGCGGGAGGCAAGCGAGGAGTTTGGATGGGATCTGGACCTCGGCAAGATTAGCTTAGGCTGGCGCGGCGGATGTATCATTCGGGCGAAATTCCTGCATCGGATTGCCGAGGCATTCGAGCGAAACCCTGCACTGCCAAACCTAATGCTCGATTCCTACTTCCGGGATGTACTTGAAACCGCACAACCCAACTGGCGCAGTGTTATCGGTACGGCAACGCAGCTCGGTGTACCTATCCCGGCGTTCAGTTCCGCTTTAGCCTATTTCGATAGTTACCGCAGCGGCAGACTCTCTGCGAACCTGATTCAGGCGATGCGTGATTATTTCGGCGCGCACACCTACCACAAACTCGATGGAGACGGAAACACGATCCTCGGAAAAGACGGCGAGCCGACGATATTTCACACCGAATGGATGCTGGAAGGTCGTCCAGAAGTTATTGTTGAATAGTTGTCAGTAATCAGTGTGGTTTTTCTGCGAAAAACCTTTCAGTTGTTAGTCAAAGAGGTTGCTGTTGCTTGACCAGTAACCTCAACTGCCACAACTCTCACTGCGAGGCATCTTAACTGAAAACTGGAACTGGTAATTCCTAAAAAGGAGCGTTTATGGCATACGGAGCACAACAAGCATTATACGATTTTGAGCCACAGCACGAATTTTTCGTCGGAATTGACTCGGACGGTTGCGTTTTCAATAGCATGGAGGTCAAACACAACGACTGCTTCAGTGTGAACCTCGTCAAGCATTTCGGCTTAGCGTCTATCTCACGGCAGGTACATCAGGCATGGGATTTTGTGAATCTCTACTCAAAGACGCGTGGCACGAATCGGTTCAAAGCGATCTTATTGGTGTGCGATTTCTTACGCGAGATGCCACTCGTGCAGAAGATGGGTGTCGCGGTACCGGAACTGCCCTACCTACGCGACTGGTCGGAAACGGAAACGAAACTCGGCAATCCCGCACTCCAAACCGCAATTGACAACGCCACCGGCGAGAGGCTCGACGAACTCAATCAAGTCATGGAGTGGAGTCTCGGCGTGAACGACAGTGTCGCAGAGATTGTCTATAACCTTCCGCCGTTTCCCGGCGTTTTAGAGACATTGCAACGGCTTCAAGGAAAATCGGATGTCATCGTTGTTTCCGCTACACCGGACGAGGCTCTCCAACGGGAATGGGCTGAACACGAAATTGATACCTATGTCGCACTGATCGCTGGACAGGAGATGGGCACAAAAACGGAGCATCTCACGATAACGACGAAAGATAGGTACCCTGAAAACCAAGTCTTGATGCTCGGCGATTCACCCGGTGATCTGAAAGCAGCACAGGATGTAGGCGCGCTGTTCTTTCCGGTCAATCCGGGTTCCGAGGATACATCGTGGCAACTCTTTCTTGACGAAGCGATGGGCAAATTCTTTGAGGGACAATACGCCGGTGCTTATGAGGACGCGTTGATTGACAAATTTCAGGAATTGTTGCCGGAAACCCCACCGTGGCAATAAAGAGAAAACGGAAGGATGGAAGCAAGAAGGGAAGGTTGGAACGGACTACTCCCTTTCCAATACCCTTCCACGCCTCTATTCTTCCACGCTTCCAATTACCCATATTACATTATGAAAGGATCTTTAGTGTATGAAGATACTATTACAAGGACGTGTTGAAGGTGAACTCCTCCAGAGATTGGAAAGCATCGTCGGCGATGAACACACATACATTGCCCCAGATTCGCGCGAGTCACTTATCAAAGAAGGCAAAGATGCCGACATCTTCTACGGCTACTGCAGCGAGGATATCTTCCCCCACCTACCGAATCTCAAATGGATTCAATCCACCAGTGCGGGTATGGACAGGCACATGTACCCGGCGCTCCGTGAGAGTGATGTTCTTCTGACAAACGCTGCTGGCTTATATGGAACGCATGTTGCTGACCAAGCGTTTGCACTCCTGCTCGGTTTGGCACGTGGTATCCACGAATCCGTTAGGAATCAGGACAAGCACCAATGGGGCGGTGCAAGGACAATGCCGATGATCGAGATTGACGGGTTCAAGATCGGTATCGTCGGGATGGGTGGCATCGGGATGCAGATGGCGAAACGCGCAAAAGGGTTCGATATGTACGTTATCGGTGTCGATGCCTATCGCACCGATAAACCGGATAATGTCGATGAATTGGTGTCGATGGATCAACTCTCAAACGTGATGAGTCAAGTGGATGTTGTGATGATTGCGTGTCCATTGACGGAAGAGACACGAGGACTCATCAATAAGGACAACCTGTCCGTGATGCAACCGACGGCGTTCTTTATCAACATTGCCCGCGGTCCGATTGTCAACGAGTCGGATCTGATTGAAATTCTGAAAGCCGATAAAATTGCTGCGGCTGGCTTGGACGTCACCGAGGTCGAACCTCTCCAAGAAGACAGCCCATTGTGGGATTTTAACAACGTTATCATTTCGCCGCATTCCGCTGGCGGTTCACAGCATCGCGCCCGCCGTATCACCGAGTTTTTCTTGGATAACTTGGAACGGTATCTGAAGGGTGAAGAATTGAAGAACATTGTGAATAAGCAACTTGGTTTCTAATAATTCGTATTTAGCATTCTTTTTGCAGAACGTACATGGGTGGATATGCCCAGATCCGCCCATTTCTTATAATTTTCCACAGAAAGGAGATATTATGACAATTTCATTGGAAGAATGGAAAGAAAAGAAAACTAAAAGTAAAGACGAAGGGTTCACTTTAACTATAGCAAATGCAGTTTGTAAGTATCTTGATGCTTTAATAGATGACCGTCCAAAGAGACGAACGCGGTGGATTTGGGAACTTTTGCAGAACGCGCACGATGCTTCGATAGCATCGGATAAAAGACTTGTTGCCTCTATTAGAGATAATTCTGAAGAACTCATCTTTCTACACAATGGTAGTGGTTTCACAATAGAACAGATACAACGCCTCATTTTTCATGGTTCGACGAAAGTTGAAGATGAGGAAACAATTGGACGGTATGGTAGTGGTTTTCTTACAACGCACCTATTGTCATGGGATATAGATGTATCAGGTCAACTTGACAATGATCAGTGGTTTGATTTCCGCCTCTCGCGGAACCCCGAATCAGTAAATGCCCTTAGTGCTTCAATGAATCAAGCGTGGGATGATTTCAACCCTGTTACGTCACTTCGGGAACCAATGCCCGAAAGGTTTACGACTCGCTTTAAATATCCTATTACTGAGATCTGGGCAAAAGACGCAGTTCAAGAAGGTAACACAACACTAAAGCAATGCGCTCCGTTCGTGGTTGTTTTTAATAAGGCATTCTATAGCATTGATATCAACGAACCAGGTGAAATTAGTTCATTTAAAGTTGGGCAACGCTGTTTATCAATTAGATCCGGACTTTGGGAAATTAATGTGATACAAAGCATAAACGAAAACCAAACGGAAATGAAATACCTTCTGGCACAAGGAAAAAAGGCCTCCGTCACCGTCCCACTGAGATCAATTGGTGATCGACTGGAATGTCTATCTGTTGAGAATATTCCACGCTTATTTGTGGCTTTTCCCTTGATGGGTACCGAATCCTTCAGTTTTCCAGCTGTTATCAATGGCAATCGGAAATTTTTAAAGCCGAATGAAAACCGAGATGGTGTGGATCTTGGACAAGGAAACCAATTAGACAGCAATACAAATCGAAATAATCAGGCTGTCATAAAAGAAGCCTGCGCTTTGCTCGCCCATCTATTTCGGCATGCAACATCACATAGTTGGTATCACGCGTACCAATGGGCAGATGTTCCTACTACTCAGACAAACGAGTGGCTTAGAAAGTGTATTAAAGAAAAATTCATTGAAAACATTCTTCAAACACCTGCAATTCTTACTGAATTCGGCAAAGTTATAATGCCGAAAGACGCTCGACTGCCTCTAGCAGTAAATGATAAAGGCGTATCGGAATTATGGGGTTTATTAAACGACTTGCACGAATATCATGAGAAATTACCGAGGAAAAATGAAGCGAAAGGGTGGTGCAACACCATCAAAAATTGGGCAAAATTGAATGAATGCGAAGTTTCAGATTTGCCCGATGTAGGAGTAGACGTTGGTATAATTGATGGTCGAGAACTGGCAGGTCACATTGAAAACGAGTGTTCCTGTCTCAAAGACCTTCAGAACTTACTGCGAGAGAATGTTTGTGCAGTTGATTGGTTAAATCGATTCTATAAACTTCTTGAAATTTATGAGATTAATGCTGTAATTGATGATTATGTTTTGGTCCCTGATCAAAATGGCGAGTTTGACCTCCTTGACAATCTGTCCTGCGATAAAGACATAGATGATGAGCTCAAAGAGATAGCGGCACTACTTAATCGGCCACTCCGAGGCGAACTTCGTGATAGCCGACTTACTTCCTTGGCAGAAAAAACAGGTGCGGGGGATCTGGATAACGAAAATGTTGTTAAGGATCTCATTGACAGACTCCAAGAACGCGCTGACAACAATCCAGACAACGACTTTCAGAAGGCGAGTCGGTTCCTCTTTGCTTGGATAGTTAATAAAAAGGACTACACGCGTTTACGCCATTTTCCCGTGTTCGCAGAAGACATGGATTCTGATGAACCCAAAATTATCCAGCTGCCCCATCCAACCCAAGATAATGCCTCAGATAACGAACGCCCACTTGCCCCTATCCGATCATGGGCAAATGATCTCCAAGATTACTCCGAACTCTTCCCGCGGCAACACATCTTGGCTAACGTTTTCTTTGAAACTGTCCCTGATCCAGATATATGGCAGACATTAGAAGAAAAAGGTTATATCAGAAAAGACGTGATAATCCGTGATCACCGCAAGGTCCTTTTTGAGACATTCCTACCTTATACTCCACTGACAGAGGACATGGATCATGAATCTGAGGAAGAAATCATCGTTACCGATATTGCCTTCTTGACGAAAAAAGATATTGGAATCATAGACAGAGTTCGCAAAAGCCCGCGTCTCGCCCGCAAATTTTGGTATTTTTTGACAGAATGGTTGATTGTGCACGACCCCAAAGCAGTGGAAATTATCGACAAATTATGTACCTGTAAAGAAACCCATTATTGCTATCCCGCTGAGTGGCTGGTACCAGTGGTAAGTAGGAAGTGGGTTCCGTTAGATGAAAAAAAGGCAGACAAAGCAACAGCAGAATCCATTGCAAATCTACTTCGGGGCAGCGATTGGGATCCGGGTACCTTGAGTGAAAATGATCCTATTTGCAATCTATTGGAAGCCATCGGTGTACCACGTCTTAATTTGATGCGAGAAACTTTCGTAGATAATAATGATCGTGAAGAAGTAGATAATGCAATTATAGAGATGATAAGAAAGACTGAAGGAGATGCAAGTCGTCTCAATCAGGCAACCGAGTATATTGAAGCCCTGAAAGACGACGAGGATCTTCCCAATATTGTTGCAAAGCATCAGGACCGAAAGCGCACTATCAAAGAGAACAAAAACTTTGGAGACCAAGTAGAAGAGATTGTGGGACTGATCTTGAAGAATCAAGGTTACTCCGTGAAAGACATCCACAAAGGTGCAGATTTTAAAATTTCAGAGCTTACCGAAGATTCAGAGGATACCGACACTCTGACAACGCTAACTGTAACTGATAAAACTTGTGGTCGAGAATGGCTAATTGAGGTAAAATCAGCGCGAACCGAGAGTGTCAAAATGAGTTTTGCACAAGCAAATACAGCCGTGGAATACGGAGAAAATTTCCTGCTCTGTGTTGTTCCAATGAAACCTGAAAATACTGAGTTGAATTTAGAAGAGAAAAAGAAAATAGTAAGAGAGAATATACAGTTTATAAAAAATATCGGTACTCACATAGATCGATTGTTGGCGGACCGTAACGCGTTAGAGGGCTTGCGAACCGATGCTACTGTCGACAACGGATCTGGGGTCAGATTGGTATACGAGACAGGTACAACAGGTATCCGTGTCGATCATTCTGTCTGGGAAAACGAGGGTTTTCCTCTTGGAGATCTCGCGGAAAATCTTGAGTAAGGTTTTGTCCGTGCCTTTAACTGTTGTATCCTATCGCTCATGGAAACACAGTCAGTAATCTGTACAGACTTCTCCAAAGTGCCGTAATTACATCATGATCGAATACAAAGGTTAGATCGGAGTTGTTGATTTCGACCCAGAAATAGACCTCTTTCATGGAACAGTGATTAATACACAGGACGTAATCACGTTCTATGGTGCCTCTGTAACTGAACTTCGGAAGGAGATGCAGAAGTCACTTGAGGTCTACTTTGAAGTTTGTAAAGAACAAAGAAAAGTGCCAGATAAAATAGACTTGCCGATTCGGTTCCCTGCTGCTATACTATTGATATATTATTGATAGAGGTAGAAAAATGAAAATCTTGTTTGCACTAACAATACTTTTGTTATTCATACAACCCGCGTTTGCTGAATTGACCCCTGAAGATATTAAAATAATCACTGATATTGTCAAAAGAGAGAACGCTGCTCTTGAAAAAGGGCTGCGAGAACATGTGGATCTGAAATTTGAAATGCTTGATACTAAATTCACCACAAAATTTGACGCAGTAGACGACGGATTTACGACAGTCCGCGAGAGCCAGAAACTTCTTCTGATACTCGTGACGGGTCTTATCGCCTTAATTGTGTTAGCAATCGGCATTCCACAGACTATCATCGCGCTAAAACAACGGAATCAGAGTGTTTTGGAAGCAGAAATCAAAACTCTCCGAGAAAAGGTTGAACTCCTTGAGCAGACACGCTTGGTGGGGCCACGTTAAGCGGGTTTTGGAATTATGGGTTTAACTCCTATGTCAATCACTGATAAGGAGTGAATCAATGGATACCTTAGCTGAAAAATTAGACGCGAAGTTGCGCGAGTGGGAACCGAATATTGCAGCGACGGTCAGGAAACGAATTTTGGAAATCATTGATCTCGCAGATCGAGATGCATTGGATATAATGCGATCGCGTGCTGTAGAACAAGAGGTTTTGGATTTACTCAATGAACCCATATTCCAGTGAGATTTGGCTATATGAGAAGATTTGGTACGCAAGGACCTGTGAACCCCGAGCAGCACTACGTTGTCTCCCGCACAGCGGAACTCACCGAGTTCATTAAGCGAATTTAAAGAGGGACGCTACATCGTCATCTTCGCACCGCGGCAGACAGGGAAGACGACCTTTTTCCAACGCGCCGTTGAAGCACTCACTACCGACGACTTAACCTACTTCCCCATTCAACTGAATTTTGAAACCTATGAAGACTGCACGCGTTCTGAATTTTACGACTCTCTCACGAAACAAATTCGCAAAGAAGTTGAACGGATTTTCCAAGGGCGCGGAGCAGGATTTGACGAAACCTTAAAGCATTTTCTCAATAATGCCCAGATAACTACCCATTGTCAATGATGGAGTTCTTTGAACAACTTCAGGAACTCTTGAAATAAGCGAAGGTCGTCCTTATTATCGACGAATTTGATGGTATCCCCCGATCCGCGTTGAAGGGTTTTCTACACGCGTTTTGACATATCTATATTTATAACGTGAGTTTGGTAAATATGCCTTTTAACTTCTAAAACTTCTTTCAAACTCACGTTATGTTATAATATAAATTAAACAATTCCCTCCGAAAATGTTTTCGCGTTGCTGCAAACCATTTTTAAGTGTATAATTAAGAGTACGCAAATAGAAAGCGAATATACGGGACGGAACGTGAGACCCTTGGGAAATCCGCAGAAATACCGGATTTAGTCTGGGATTAGACTAAATCCGTTCCTTGTATTACATTTCCATTCCTTGTATTACATTGCGAAAACACCGACCTGACCGAACCGCAAGGGACAATTAAAACATGGACAGAACAGCAGAAATTAACCGCGAAACAGCAGAAACCCGTATCCGACTCCGCCTCGACCTTGACGGGACTGGGACCTCTGATATCAATACCGGGGTCGGATTCTTAGATCACATGTTAGAACTCTTTGCCAAACACGGTTTCTTTGATTTGGCGGTCGAGGCGAAAGGCGATTTACATGTGGACGCGCACCATACCACCGAAGATGTCGGCATCTGTTTAGGACAGGCTCTCCAAAAAGCGGTACTCGACAAAGCAGGGATGCAGCGGTTCGGCAGTTTCAGCGTCCCAATGTATGAATCCCTCGCTAAGGTTGACTTGGATGTCTGCGGACGCCCCTATCTCCACTTTGAAACACCACTTCATTACGGAAAAGTCGGCGATTTTGATAGCGAACTCGCAGAAGAATTTTTTCACGGGTTTGTCAACCATAGCGGTACAACTTTGCACATCAACGTCCCTTACGGCACGAATCAACATCATATCATTGAAGCAATCTTTAAGGCAGTGGCGAAAGCATTGCATGTTGCTACACGTCTTGATGAACACATTACCGGTGTCCTGTCCACCAAGGGAAGTTTGTAGTAAAGAATAGTTATCAGTTGTCAGTTTGCCTCGCAGTGTCAGTCATCCGTTAAGGGATTTTATGTAACAATCTCCCCAAACTTGGAATACTCGAAGCAGGCGTAAATTGTTACCAATGCCTCTTAACCGAAAACTGGTAACTAATAACTAAATTAGGAGCACGATTATGAGTAACGGAAACGTTATCGCAGTTATTCTTGGAGGCGGCCGCGGCACCCGCTTATTTCCGTTGACACGCGACCGAGCGAAGCCGAGTGTCCCAATCGCAGGCAAATTTCGACTTGTGGACATACCGATTAGCAATTGCCTACATTCAGGATTAGAGAAAATCTATGTCTTGACCCAGTTCAACTCTGTCTCCTTGAATCGACATATTGCACAGACATACCGCTTTGATACATACCGCCGCGGATTCGTCCAAATCCTCGCAGCGCAACAGACGCTGATGGGCGAAGAGTGGTATCAAGGAACAGCGGATGCCATCAAGCACAATGAGCCGTACATTCTGAATCCACGGTTCAAAGACGACTATGTTCTGATCCTTGCTGGTGACCACCTCTATCGGATGGATTACCGAAAAATGCTGCAGGTTCACACCGAATCCAATGCAGCTATCACTGTGTCTGTCATTCCGGTAAAAAAGGAAGACACGAGTGGACTCGGCATTCTCCAAGCAGATGCGAACGGACGTATTGTCGATTTCGTTGAAAAGCCACAAACGGAGGAGGAACTTCAGCGACTACGCGTTGAACCCGAAGTTTTCACCTCGCGGGGCATCGAACCGCACGGAAGGGAATACATCGCCTCAATGGGGATTTATATCTTTAACCGCGAAGTCCTCCAAGAGGTGCTTCAAGATGACGCAAACGTAGACTTCGGCAAGGATATTATTCCAAAGAGCATTCAGACGCGTCCGGTCTCTGCGTACTTTTTCGATGGCTATTGGGAGGATATTGGTACGATACGTTCTTTCTATTCAGCAAATATCGCACTCACTGATACCGCACCGGCGTTCAATTTCTACGATGAGCAGGCACCCATCTATACCAACCGGCGCCATCTACCGAGCACAAAAGTCAATAGCAGTAGTGTTCGCTCCTCCATCCTTGCTGAAGGGTCTATTATTGATGATTCCGAGATTGATAGGACAATCGTCGGTATCCGAAGTATTATCTCCAACGGCAGTCGAATTTACCAGTCTGTACTCATGGGAGCCGACTACTATGAATCAGATGAATCACGGAGAGAAAATGAACGGTCAGGCATACCTAACATCGGCATAGGTCAAAAGTGCCTGATTCAGAATGCAATCATTGACAAAAATGCGCGTATCGGTGATAATTCGGTACTTGTCAATCGAGAAGGAATTGATAATTACGATGGTGAGAACTACTGCATTCGGGACGGGATTGTTATTGTGCCAAAGGATGCAACGATACTTCCCGAAACCGTCGTCTAAGGTTATTTACCGCTCCATCGTTGCTGGCGAGGATTGTATCCGCGCAGTTGCGTTGGTGTATAAGTCATATAACACGGAGGATTTCTGATGGGCAGAGTACTAACATTTCTGGTCTTGGGTCTTTTCGCACTAACACATTTTACAGCAACGCATGTCATGGCATTGGATACTGATGGCCTTGTCGGTGTATGGCTGCTGGATGAAGGCAAAGGGGAAGCCGTTAAGGATTCCTCCGGTAACGGATTAGATGGAAAAATAGCCAGGGGCAAACCGAAGTGGGTAAAAGGCAAGTTTGATGGTGCGATGGAATTCGGTGGGCAAGATATGGTGACCGTCGATGATGATGACGCACTTGACTTAGAGGAATTCACAATTGCCGCATGGGTAAATATCCCGAAAATCTCTGGCGCGTGGCAAATTATTGCCTCTAAAGAAAACCGCAACCCGACCGGTAGAAACTATGGGCTTTTCGGCAATATCAACAGCGGGGTCGTCCACTACTCCTTCACAACAAATGCCGGATGGAAATCTTTTGATGCTAAAACTGCTGTGACCGATGGTGATTGGCATCACGTCGCGGGCACTTATGATGGTTCTGACTTTAAACTCTATCTCAATGGAGCCGTTGACGCACAAGTAGCACCAGGCACGAAACCCGATAATCACGATAATTTTTTGTTTATTGGTGGTTGCGACATCGGTAACTACTGGATGACAGGTGCTATTGACGAAGTGGTTCTTTATAACAGAGCTCTTAGTGAGAAGGAAATCAGTGAATTAATGGAAGATGGGATGGTCGTTACGTTAGACGTTCAACCCGGCGGGAAACTGGTGACAACTTGGAGTCAAATTAAAGCACAAGCGACGCGGTAGATACCAACAGATAAGGAGAATGCGCTTACACTATGTCTGAATTGAGACAACAACTACTCGTACTCCATCTGCACACACCTGACTTAAATAGTGGTGTTGTCGCTTGGGCAATGTACGATGGTACAGGTGAAAAACGGTACACGACAGGTGACAGCGAAGCACCGCCCTATAGCTCGGTTGTGGAAGCTATGCGAGACGGTTGGCGGGTGATTCAGTTTCCACAACAATTTCCTGCCTATCCGGGCATGGAATATCATACCTCATATCTCAGGTTTGAATATATCCTTGAGAAATTGGAGGAAATCCAATGATTGACAAAAAGTATTTGCTCAATACGGAACAGATGGCGAACTTCGTTGCGGACGGTTACCTTCGTTTCGATGAATTGATCCCTCGCGAATTAAATGAAGCCGCACATGCGGAAATGGAAGAAGGGGTTATTGTGCGGGGTCGCGGCGGCACGGTTTTAGACGAAGTTTGGGATGATGATTCCGCAGTCGGCAAAGTCTTCCGACTTCCAGAAGTACAGGGTATTATCCAAAGTCTGGTCGGTGAAAACCCACTCTACGATCATCATGCCGTTCATATCGTGCGTCCCGAAAATGAGATAGGACAAATTTGGCATGCCGATGCGATCATTGACTTGCGGATGCATTTCGACATCCAATTCTTCTATTTTTCGCACGACACCCCGCGCGAAATGGGTGGAACGATGATTCTGCCGGGGAGCCATTATCGCCGTGTCTGTGAGACAGACATCGCGCGTTACCAAAACTTCCTTGGACAGTTGCCCATTGCCTGTAAGGCAGGGACGCTTTTTGTTGTACATCACGGGATGTGGCACTGTGCACAACCGAATCTGACGGATCAGACACGCTACATGTTCAAACTCCGCCTCAATCCGACAGTCCGGCAGTGTCAACTCTGGAACACGGACGATATGGACACAGCAGGGGTCCACGGTGCTTTGGGCAGGAACCACAGATGGTATGGGAACGATGTACGGCTTGAGATCGTCAACCGTATCAAGCAGTGGCGTTTCCTTATCGGTGATGATTCGTTTGATGTCGGATACTGGCTCTCTCGACTCGAGAACATGCCAGAGAATGCCCAAGAAGCAGCATAGTTATTCGGTTAAAACAAAAAGGCGCGGTTTCAAATCGCGCCTTCTTATTTCCGTCGGCATAAATCTTGGAGTAACCGAGCGTCTATCTATCGCGCCCGCGGCCGCGTCTGTTTTCACCGCGTCGCCTGCGGAACTGCTCCATCATCTCTCGCCGCTCGTCGGCTGAAGCTTCCTTCATTTTTTCCATCATTTCCTGTCTCCATTTCTGTTGATTAGCAGCCTGCTCTTTCATCTCCATTTGCCTACGCTTTGCGGCATCCATCTGATTGGCTCGGTTTTGTCCAGCATCATCACCTGCTTTTTCAGAGTCACCACGTTCTCCACTTCTACCGCCCTCACGTTCCCGACTTGTCGTCAGAAACTGTAGGGGTCCTTCTTTCAGTGTGATTGGCTTTCCGGCTTTGTCCAAGATTACCTGTTCAGCTTGGATGTCCTTTACTGTCATATCGCCGAGTTTTGTGCCTATCGTCACAAAGTGGTATCGGTTGGATCTCTTTTCAAGTAGTGTCGCTTGTGATATTCTACCGTTTGCGTCAACAGCGGTCCCAATCAAACTGTATGCGGGTTCGTTGTTTGGAGGTGTCCACCCCAGAGGTCGGAAGAGATTATTGTCAATGATTGTTTTGTAGAACGTCTCGTTCTCTCCAAAGTCTACTTCCGCCCTACCACGGCTTTGCCGTCCCCAGGCTCTATTGCCTTGTTCGGCAGATTGTTCCTTTGCGGTAGCCATTGCTCGCATTTTAGCGGCATTCATCTCTTTCACTTTTGTCATTTCAGCGTCGTTCATTTCCGGTTTTGTACCGATAAACTCCGCTTTTGTTTTATCTTGCGCGTAGAGCAGTATCCCAAAACCGAGGAAAAGGCATACAACACAACCGATTCCAAGTTTTGTAATGAGACCTGCCCGGTTATTAACACTTTTTAATTTCATTTGCTTTTCCCCCGTTGTTTCCATTTTCGAGGTACACTTCTTAAACGCACCACTCTATAAGAGGCACATTTATAAGATCACGTATAAGCACATCCATTTGTAAGTAAGACAATATCTATTGTAAAAGGTTCATGTTAATTTTACTCTATGATTTGCCGAATGTCAATAGAAATCGTTATTACGGCAGAACCATTCGATTTTCGGTTTTTTCGCCTGTTTTATGGTGAAGCCTATAAATAAGCGGACATCTTGTAGGAGCAGCCCTTGTGGGTGCCCGTAAACTTACCGATCTAAAGTGTCTGAGCCCGTAGGTTGGGTTGAGCGGTAAAGACCAAGCACTTTTACAGTTATACACAAAATTACTCTTTTTGAGAAGCGTATCCCAGAGATAAGCATAGCGAAACCCAACAATCCAAAGGTTATCGGCGTGAGAATTGTTGGGTTTCACTTGTGTTGCGGTGATTTTAGGTTGCTTGATGTCTTTGAAGGTTTATTTTTTCCATAGTCTTTTGAGTAATATGCGTTCAACCCAACCTACGGGCTTACTAAGTGCTGAAAACTCAATGCCTCTGCGTTATACAGCAAAAAGCGTTGACTTTCGACAAAAGATAAGGTAAACTTTATAGACACAGAATCGTTACGAAAACAGAATCTTTCTCGCAAAAGGAACCGACTCAACATGAAACGTTATAGCTCTCTTCAAAAATACATTGCGATTGTGTGCAGTTGCGTTTTCATCTTCATCTTAACAAGTCAGCATGCGGACGCTGCACGTCGCTCACGTGTGCTATCAATCGCACTCTTCGCCTCTGGTATGAGTTTCCAACTTGGTGGGACACTTCTCAAATCTTCCGCGCAAGAACATTACGACACTTATCTTAACGCCGCAATCCAAGCAGACATCCAGACACATAAAGATGCCTACCTCGCCAGAAAAAATGCCAGCACTATCGTGTCACGTGTTGGTTTTGGATGTATAGGACTTGCCCTGCTTTTCTCGATTTATAGTCAGTTGGATACACCAGAACCTGTAGATGCGTCGCTCTCTTCAGTATATGACTTACGAGTCCCACAAACACGCCTCAGCGGTGTTGCAAATCATCTCTCTGGAAACGCAAATTTGCTACTTCCGCGTACCTCGTTCCAGTTGCGTCCGCACTATGATTTTCAAACTCAACGTGCAAGTCTAAGCCTTCTACGCTTTTTTTAAGGATCGGATTTTCGTTCCGTCTGAAAAACGTCGGTTACGGTTGAATTGTTTTTAAGGAGGAAACAGTTATGCGTCCATTCGGTGGATTGTTCAACAGCGAGATTGCTGTCCTAACCCTTTTTGTATTCTTTGTGTCTATTCTGTTGAGTGCCTGCACAGGTAACGAAGATTTCGCGAACCCCCTTGACCCTGAGAATCTACGAACCTCTGGTGCCCCGGACGGGCTCATACTTTATGCAGGAGATAAGCAAGTACGGGTCACCTGGGACGATACCGGACAGGAAGGCATCAAAGCATACCGTATCTACAGACGTTCCACAGGTGGCACAGACACAGCGTTCAAGCAGGTCGGCGCTATTGATGCCCCTGCGAATGAATTTATTGACACGCAAGGATTGGAAAATGATCGGCGCGATGCCGCTGGACGTATCCTTGCTTACGAATATCGCATCACTTATGTTGATGTCAACGGTGTTGAAACACCCGATCCACAAAATCCGCCTGCTGAAGATGCAGAACCGCTCCGCGTCTGGAAAACTGCTTTCGCGACACCGAGTGTGCCACCGCCTGCGCCAACTGTAACGCTCGGTGATCCAACGGACCTCACCATTAAACTCTTTTGGGAAGGCTATGAGTTCCCTTACGATTTTTCTATTTTTCGTGTCTACGCTGCACTTGACACCGAAGACGACAAACCGCTACGTTTTCGGTTAGTTGCTGAACCGAAGCGAGATCGGCTCTATTATTTTGACAACGACTTCAAGGTCGATGGCACCCGAAAAGTCTATCGTATTGCTGGCGTTGATGAATTTGGGGCGGAGGCGATCACGACGATCACTGCAGCAGTTCCGAATGTACCACCGGCACCCCCGAAAAACGTTCGGGTACGCTACTTAGCGCGTTCCCTCTTTAACACGAAATACGATGCAGTCATCTCATGGACACCGAACACCGAACCGGATCTCGCTGGGTATCAACTCTATACCGTGGATGCAGATGGGAAATCGCTCCCGCGTCCCGCAGTCGGACCGAAGGATCGCTCCTTCACTATCCCCGGTGAAGACCCGATTCTTGTCGGGCAGTCACTCGAATTTAGGCGATACTACATAACCGCTTTTGACAATACACCTGGGCCTGATGGACGACGGGACGAAAGCGCACGCGTAGAGGCGCGATCCCAATAGGAGTTAGACGACTTCGGCAAAGCACCTAAAAATAACAACATAACGCTAAAGGATAAACCTATGTACCCTAATTTTTCTGGAGTAAGTTTTGGGCGCACACGTCACGCTCGAAAAAACAAACCGCGCCACACACAAGTCTTCTTTCGTATTATCTTTACCTTAGTTCTTTTCATTGGTACAGCAGCAACACCGCTCTGGGCACAGTTGCCAGCCATTTCGCATCTCAGCACGATTCAGACCGCAGAACCGATGGGTAAGGGCGGCTATAGCACTTCGTTTGGGATACTTCAGTACAGCAAGGTAGACCTACTACCGGATCTAAAACAAAAGGTCGATATCGGTGGATTTGAGGAATCCCATCGCGTGACACTTGAGATTGAGACGTTTCTTATACCCGTCAGATTCACTTACGGCTTAAGCGATGAACTTGATCTCCTGCTTGGAGGCACCTTTTCGACAAGTGGTGGCGTGAGGAAAATTGTCCACGATTTTTACAATACTGCTACTGAAACCGCTGACAACCCAAACATCAATCGTCGCGTCTACGACCAACCGTTGTTTGACGGTGTCATCGGACTCAAGTATAACATCAAACCGGATCGGAATGATAACCTCCCCAGCATCTCGATTGGTGGAGACGCACAGTTCGGGTTCACCGCCGATGATCGACTCAATTCGGACAATGAATTCCTCGACCATAGCCCCGCCGATGGGTTTCCATTTTTAGGTATCAATACCTATTTGGTAGGAAGCCAAAGGGTCGGCAGTCTTTTTAAACTCCATGGCGGTGTTGGAATTTTTTTAACGTCAAAGGCTCTCAAAACAACGGATTTTTTCACCCTTAACTGGCAAGTCGGTGGTGAAATCGCTGTCTCGGATAATATGTGGCTGGTCGCTGATTTCTCACGTGAACTCCCTTATGCCGGTGTACACGTGACCAACCTCATTGGGTTCGCGTTCCGCTATGAAATCTCAAATACACTTGCGTTTCAACTCGGATTTAACAGTCAACCCGGGTTCCTGTTCAACTTAACCTTCGGCGGCGAGAAAGCACAGTCAATTGATGAAGGAAACCTGCTTTTTTAGGTAAAAAATCGGGAGAATTAGCAAGAAAAAATTAATAAAGATGCAAGCAATATCCCACAATCAGAGTCTATCCCCGTCCGATATGAACTAATCAGTAGTCCGTAACGTAGTGGAGGACGGATCGAACACAGAAAACGTCAAAGCCTTAAACCACGTTACTTATCCGCAAGGAAAATTAAAAAAATGAGGGCAGTTGTCCAGCGTGTCAAATCAGCGAGTGTTAAGGTTGAGGGTGAATTCGTCTCTGAAATCGGGGCGGGGGTCCTTGTCTTCCTCGGTATTGCCCATGACGATACCGCAACGGAACTGGAATATATCGCTAACAAGGTCGCTAACCTGCGCATCTTTGAGGACGAAGAGGGGAAAATGAATCGCTCGCTTCTCGAAACCGGAGGGGCTGCCCTTGTCGTTTCGCAGTTCACGCTCTATGGCGATTGCCGCAAAGGCAGGCGACCAAGTTTTATCAACGCTGCCCGTCCGGAAGTCGCGAACACACTTTATGAGCAGTTCATCACTATCCTAAAACAACAGAATATCCCAACACAAGGTGGCACCTTTCAGGCGATGATGGATGTGGAACTCATTAACGACGGTCCCGTCACCATTCTATTGGATAGCGACAAACAATTTTGAACCCGCATAGGTTTATCAATCAATTCTTCCTTAAAAGCACTCCAGCGGAGTGCTATGTCTATAGGAGAGAACCATGGCTCGGAAAATGCGTCTCGGTTTAGGCCAATTCAGTGAACTCAGCGAAGAGCGATTGAAATTTATCAAACAACTCGGTGTCGAAGATGTCCTGCTCAACACGGCACAACTCCCTGGCACGGAGCGGTGGGAGTTTATGGACATCCTTCAACTTCGGACAGAGGTAGAAGATGCTGGGTTGCGATTAGCAGCACTTGAGAATGTGCCTGTCTCATTCTACGACAAAGCGATGCTCGGTTTGCCCGGACGAGATGAACAGATTGAGAACATGGCAACGACGATTCGGAACATCGGTAAGGCGGGGGTTGAGATTTTCGGATACCACTGGATGCCCAACGAAGTCTGGCGAACCTCCCGAACCACACCGGGGAGAGGCGGTGCCGCCGTTACCAGTTTCGATATGGAACAGGTCAAAGACGCGCCTTTAACGCACGGCCGTGTTTACAGTGAAGCCGAAATGTGGAAGAATTACGAGTACTACATGAACGCCACCCTACCCGTCGCAGAAGAAGCAGGCGTTAAACTTGCACTCCATCCGGACGATCCGCCCGTGGAATCCCTTGCGGGGGTGCCTCGCCTGTTCCGAAACTTTGAAGGCTTCAAACGCGGCATGGAGATCGCTGACAGCCCGATACATGGACTCGACTTCTGTGTCGGTTCTTGGTCTGAAATGGGCCCGGGTGTTACGGACGCAATCCGTTACTTCGGCGAGCGTGATAAAATCTTCTACGTTCACTTCCGAGATGTGCAAGGGCATGTCCCAAAATTTGCTGAATCCTTCGTTAACAACGGCAATTGCGATATGTTTGACGTAATGCGTACACTCAAAGAGGTCGGCTTCACAGGCTTCATGATTACCGACCATGTGCCTCACATCGTAGATGACACAGGTTGGGGGCACCGAGGCCGCGCCTACGCCATCGGATATATGACCGCGTTCCTTGAAATCTTGACAGCAACGTAGAGGTGGAATGATCATAAATACAGATGGTAGATCCGCAGATGTCCCAAGATGAGTTCGCAGTATACATCGCTCAGAAGATCCAGACCTGCTCTTCACAATCTCTTGCTCCACAATTGGTTGCCCTAAGCGGGCCTGATTGTGCCGGAAAGTCAACCCTCGCCGCTGATGTGTGCAAGCAAGTGGATCGTCTCGATTTGACCATGAGCGTAAAATTGTTGTCAATGGATACTTTCTTAATTCCCCGACCTCTTCGGACACCAAAAACGCCCGAATTCATGGAGTATTTTGAATGTGCTTTTGACTATCCGACGCTTGTGGAGACGCTTAAATCTGCGAGGTATCCTATGCCTTCAATTGATCCAAACAGTGTAGCCAGGGACACACCTGACATTGTTCTGGTTGAAGGGGTCTTTTTACTACGGAAAGAACTGTATCAATGGTGGGATCTTACGGTCTGGTTAGAGGTGGATGCCTCTGTGATTATGAATCGAGCCATCAAGCGTGATAAGGAATACTTTGGTGATGAACCGACCGTACGACGTGTTTACGAAAATAGATGTCTGCCAGCACAGGATTACCATATACGTCGAGATTTACCAAAGCAAAACGCTGACATCACTGCTATCTTCGAGGAAGGGGCGTGGACAGTAACGATACACGCGCTTCCGGAAAAAGGCAAAGGAAATGAAACATCCTGAATACATTGACACCATCAAGCAGGGGGACTGCATTGCGTTGATGTCCGAAATGCCAGATGAATGTGTTGACCTCATCATAACGGATCCGCCCTTTGCCATCGACTTCAAAGCGACTCGCCATAACTATAACCGAAAAGGGGATCGTGTCCTTCAGGGTTACAACGAAATCGAAGGAAAGGACTACCTTGCTTTTACACTTGACTGGCTTTCCGCTGCAACAAGAGTCCTAAAGGATTCTGGTAGTATGTACATCTTTTCCGGTTGGAACTATCTAAAAGACCTTCTCATAGCAATCGATCAGTGTCAACTGATCACGGTCAATCATCTGATTTGGAAATACCAGTTTGGTGTTGTTACCAAACGTAAGTACGTAACCTCTCACTATCACTGTCTTTTCTTGTGCAAAAATGATAAGAAACGAAAATTTTATCCCTATCGCCGATTTGACAAGGACGCAAAAACTGAAAACGGTGGGTCGGCACACTACAAGGACAAAGAGGATGTCTGGGAAATCAAGAGAGAATATTGGCAAGGTGCGGTCAAAACGCCAACGAAATTGCCAGCAGAACTCATAGATAAAATCCTTGATTATTCCAGTGAAAAAGGCGATGTCGTTTTGGATCCGTTTTTAGGCTCCGGACAGGTCGCTGTCGTCAGCAAAATGAAAGAACGGCATTACGTAGGCTTCGAGGTTGTGCCTGCATATTACGAATTCACACTTGATAGACTTAAGTCAGGGGAATACTTAATACAGAAGACAGGGAAAGAACCTGTCTGGAATCTGTTTGATGAGGAGATGTAATTTTATAAAAAGGAAGACAAAATGACGCAAGTTATCCCCTTAAGATACGACACTGCTTTTAAAAAAGCGTTCAGCCAACCAGAGATATTCTGTCAATTTGCCGAGGATGTCTTAGGTATCAAATTCCATACCGATGAGGTACATCGCGGCTACAAATTTCTTGAACCCATTGGGCAGGTTGATATTGAATACGATCTGTTTGCTGAGGATCCTGAATCTCGTATTGTCGTTGAGATACAACATGTCAAAGAGCGACACTTCTATGATCGTTTCCTATATTATCATCTTATTAACCTCGTCGAACAGGTAAAAAACAGCAAAGCGTATCAATTCGATCGGACAGTTTACACAATTGTTGTCCTAACAAGTCCGTATAGCGAGAGCGAAATTGACTTTAGTGTTGCCATCACAGATTTCAATCCAATTAACGAATTTAGCCGTAAAGTCGAGGTCTATCCGCATCAACTTGTGTTTGTAGCACCACGTATGGTTAATGAAAAAACGCCATCTGGCATCAAAACGTGGTTGGAACTCGTGCTGGATTCCCTTGATGGTGAGATAGATGAAAACCACTACAACTCCCCAATTTTCGAGAAAGTCATTGAGGCAGTTAAACGTGACAACATCTCACCGGCGGAGCGCAGGGTCCTCAAAGACGAAGAGTCTTGGGAAGATACCCTCATAGATGTGAGACAGAAGGAAAAGGAAGACATTGCACGCGCACTGATTAGCGAAGGCATAAGCACCGAAGTTATTACACGAACAACGGGCCTCACAACAACAGAAATCGAAAAACTGAAGCAATCATAAACCCCGAGCCGTGCTAATAACGGGGCAATACCATAAACTGCTGAAAACAATTACACAACGAGGTGCCTCCATGTTCAACAGACCCCCAACCATCGGCGAATATCTAATCAGAAAACTGGAGAGCTACGACATTGAACATATCTTCGGCATCCCCGGCGATTATGTGCTACGGTTCTATAACCTCATTGAACAGAGTTCAATTCAGCACATCGGCATGACCCGCGAAGACGCTGCAGGCTATGCAGCGGATGCCTACGCGCGGATAAAAGGCATGGGCGCGGCGTGCGTTACCTATTGTGTCGGGGGGCTGTCGATGGTGAACGCCGTTGCAGGTGCCTACGCCGAGAAATCGCCCGTTGTTGTTATTAGCGGGGCACCCGGCATTAGAGAACACGGGAAGGATGCACTCCTACACCACAAGGTCCGAGATTTCCATACACAGCAACGGATCTATGACGAGATAACCGTCGCAACGGCACTCCTCGATGAACCCTTTACGGCTTTCAATGAAATCGATCGGGTGCTTGATGCTGTGTATCGTTATAAACGTCCAGGGTACATTGAACTCCCACGCGACATGGTAGATGTCCGCGGCACGCTCTACCAACGTCCTTCAACCGGTGGACACCTTAGTGACCCAGAAACATTGGATGTCGCCGTTGAAGAGGCTGTTGATTTCATTAATCACAGTAAAAGGCCTGTCATCCTCGCGGGGGTAGAACTCCACAGATTCGGCTATCAAAATAAATTGCTTAGGTTCGTTGAAGACAAACGGATTCCGGTGGTAGCGACGCTCCTCGGAAAATCGGTGATGCCGGAAGCGCACCCGCTCTACTTGGGTATTTATGAAGGCGCGATGGGAAGGAACGAGGTCAGGGAATTTGTTGAGGATTCGGATTGTGTGATTATCCTCGGTGCTTTCATGACTGATGTGAATCTTGGCATTTACACTGCAAATCTCGACCGCTCACATTCTATCTATGCCACCTCAGAAAAAATCTCAGTCCGCTACCACTCCTATGAAGATGTGATGTTTGATGATTTTATTGATGGCATTAATTCGCCAAAACTCCGAAGACGAAGGAAACCGAATTTAGGATGGGCATTGCCAGATACGGAATCTTTTGAGGTCGAACCCAAGGCACCTTTAACAGTGCGTCGATTGTTCCAACATCTCAACGAATTCATTAATGATGAACTGACAGTTATCGCTGACGTTGGTGATAGCTTGTTCGGTGCTGTGGAGTTGCGAATTCATCAACACACCAACTTTATCAGTCCTGCCTACTACACCTCAATGGGGTTCGCAGTGCCAGCGTCCGTTGGCGCGCAATTCAGTATGCCAAACACCCGATGTCTCGTTATCGTCGGGGATGGTGCCTTCCAAATGACGGGCACTGAACTCTCAACAGTTGCACGTTACGGGCTCAATCCGATTGTCCTTATTTTAAACAACCACGGGTATGGCACGGAACGACATCTCCTTGAAGGTTCCTTTAACGATATTGGGGCTTGGAACTATAGCTGCATGCCAACACTCTTCAGTACCGGACGCGGATTCCATGTCCGGACCGAAGGCGAATTTGATGAAGCCATCAGAACCGCTCTTGATGAGACAGAACATTTTACTGTGATTGAAGCAGAACTTGACAAATTGGACACTTCACCTGCACTTGCTCGATTGGCAGAACGGATGTCTGGGGAAATCTAAACGCATACGAAGTCCCACATCCATTATTTCCTATTTGGCTACTTTACATTGACCTTGCTTTTCTTAACCGAAAACTGAAAACTGACAACCTACAACCAATAACCCTTACAGCGCAGCAATTTTCTCACGTAAGAATCCCGTGCAATAAGGCACCTGCTCTTCCGACAAGCCGTGCAGCACAACAGCACCGTCATAACCGCTCTCCTTTAGTAGACCGAGATACTGATCATAATCCAGCAGCCCTGTCCCAGCAGCGAGGTGTCCTGCCTGCCCGTCGCGATCCAAGTCTTTTCCGTGCGCAAGCGCGATGTCATCGCCGAGCAGTGCAAACGCTTCATTAAGGATTTCTTTCATTTTTGGCAGTTCACCTTTATGAAAGATATTCGCACCGTCCATACACACCTTCAGGTAGGGTGATTGCATCTCGTCGAGCAAACGCCGCGCTTTCTGTGCGGAATCGACGACGTTCGCTACTTCGGGTTCGAGTGCGAGCGTCACCTCGTATTCCTCCGCGACTTCCAATGCCTGTTTCATAGATTCAACGAGATCGCGCCATGCCTCTGGTGTATTGTTATCAGGATGGGCGCGCCACATGCTGTCCGGATCACGTGAGCCGGTGCAGAGCGTAATTACCGATGTACCCATCGGCGCGCATTGCGCTGCGACAGAACGCAACATTTGTAAACCGGCGCGGCGTTTTTCGACATCTGGATCAATCATGTTATAGGTGCCGCCAAGTGCCGAGATTGTGATCTGTCGGTCGTCTATCTCTTTGCGAACCTCCGCAAGCGACAGCTCCGCAGGCACATGATATTGTAAATGGTGGACATCGTGTTCCACAATAGCGTCCAAGGTCGCACCGAGCGTTTTCCGCCGAATCGTCCCAACCATAAGTCCAACGTGCATAAGTCTCTCCTATCAATCAAGAATTATCTAAATCGCAGATTTTCGTAGATAATGGTGGTTGTATTAGTCCTAATCAGAAAGAAAAACTGCTTTTTCTATGGGGCCTTCTCTCTTTTCATTTTGCCCCATGTTGTAGTGAGCAAATGCGGCTGTGGCGATACCGGCAACGCATACGCCGGATCAAACCAATCTGCATCAGCATTCCACCCAACATGTGTCAACTGCGTCCGAACACCGCTGTTCACATCAATCTTGAAGATTTGCAGCTGTCCATTAATCTCCTGTGTATAAACCACCTCTGAACCGTCCGGCGATAACACAGGCAACCGGGCATCGGAACCGGCTTCCTCAAGGAGTTGCCGCAGCCCGGTGCCGTCGCGGTTAACGATATAGATGCCGTATTTATCCGCCCAGGCGTTGTGCAGGGCTCTATCTAAAACCACCGGCAACGGATGCTTGTTACCTGAAATCACCAGTTTATCGCCCCCAGCAGACCAAGACGGATGGCGTTGCCAGCGGAGGACTTTGTCGGGAAGCGGTTGTTCACGATCGCGTGTGCGGACGTTGAGAAAGGTCAGTCGAGACCCGAATTGGTGAGGTTTAGAACAGGCGATTTCAGAACCATCAGGAGACCACGCAGGGGATTTCCCATACGGGAGAAGTTCCCCATCTTCTTCGCCAAGCGTTCCAAGATAGAGACCCGACTTGATACGAATCCGATCCGTGGATATGTAAGCGAACTGTTTGCCATCAGGAGACCACGTCGGAGTTGTTCGCCAAGCCGTTATTTTTTTCTTGAAGACGCGACGGACATTGGCCCCATCAGGATCCATCACATACAGGTCCCGTACCCGTGTGCCTTGACGATCCGAAACAAAAAGAATCTGCTCACCACTCGGAGACCACACCGCACTCATATCATCGGCGGGATGTTGTGTGAGGTTAACCTGCTCGGAGCCATCCGGATTCATCATATACACCTCCGTATTGCCGTCTCGACTCGAGGTAAACAGGATTTTCGGCGTTGTCGGTCCCTCGCTAAAAACCTGAAACATATCCCCGCATATCAGCACCAAGAGGATTAGAGAAAAAATCAACTTCAATCTCATACTTATTTCTCCTATCGTCAATTTTCAGACACTACCACGCAGGTCGCGCAAGCCCTGAACTATATAGCGATTATACAACACAAAGGATGAGATGGCAAGCAAATTGCTTAAAAACATGTTTCGTAGAAGTAGAAGACGCATCTCTAATCCCGAAATCCCGCGAATCATGATTCTGAAAATTCTCACTGCAAGGCAACCTGAAAACTATTCCAGCGCTCTTGACCTTTTAATCTGTTTATGATAGCATATTTCCATTCAACAGGGCGGAGGTATCGTTTCTGATGAAACCGGAAGCAATTATAAACAAAATATGCAACGCTATTGATCTGATGATCGAGAGCAGTAAGCCATACAAAGGGCTGTTCCCCTCTATTCTGCATCCGCAGACGGGTGAGATGCTAACGGAGAAACCGACGAAAATTCCGGGGCAACGGGATGGAGATCGGGCACACTTCGGTTCTAACTTGATCCACGATGAGCCATTACTCGTCACGATGAACGCGCTCGCCGAAACTGAATCGAAACCGGAATATATTGAAGCCGTGGATCGGTACTTGGCGCACTTTGCTCAGAATTGCACGAATACAGTAACAGGGTTGTTCCCTTGGGGTGAGCATTCGTTTTGGCAGCTGATTGAGGAACGGGTCGGATGTTCGCGGAATCCGGCAGGCGGTGCCGCAATTCACGATCATCTTCGCAAAGTCCCACTCTGGATCTGGCAAAAATTGAATACGTTTAATCCTGCCTGTGTCCAAAGTTTCGCCGATGGGTTGGACTATCATTGGACCGAGGGGGACGGGCTTGAATACATCCGTCATGCGAACATCGACACAAAAACACATCTCGTTCGCGGGGGGCGCGCTTGCGATTTTCCGAGGCACTCAGGTTTTTACATCTTCGATTTGGCGTTCGCGTATACCCAAGACCAGCGTCCTGAAACCCTTCAGCAGATTCAGAACTATACCGACTACTGGTGGGAAAAACGGGATGACCGTGGGCTTTTACGTATTGAGAGTCGCTCACCGAAGGAAGATGAGCGTTTTTTTGAGAATAACGCCCCCACCCAAACGTTTTCATTGGGAATGAGTCTACTTGAATCCGCAGCGTTGATAGAATCGCTCCTACCAGATTTGGCAGACCAGATGCGGCAATACGGCTTAGTCTACATTGACGGGTTTCTCGCTGCCCCGCATAATCTCGAAACGCGTGAATTTATCAGTTTATCCCAGTGTAAGACGAACCGAATTGTTGAGCGTATGTCTGTTTGGGGGAGCGTCTACGGTGCCGGAACTTCCTGCAGCACGGGCGTGCTCTGTCTTGCTGGTTGGCGATTGACGCAGAATGAAAAATTGATGGAATACGCACGCGCCGTCGGCAGGACCTATCTTGATGAGGAATTTCCGGTTGATCGCGTTCAGACGGAAGCGTTTAAGATTCCGGCATCGGATGCCGGTCTTACACTTGAGTTGTTCGCGGATCTCTATGACATCACAGGTGAATCGGTATGGTTAGAAGGCAGTATTGAACTTGCCGAGACAGTATTAGAAGTCTATTTCCCAGAGACACTTCCGTACGGCGCATCAGGGATTGACTGGTATGAGTCGCAGATGGGAGCAGCGTTCCTGATTCACGGTTTAGCACGAGTGGCACTCTTATCGCTTCACCGAACCTGTCCCCTCGCGCCCAATTACACGGCAAGGTAGGCACAAATACATGAGTTCGGAAATAAAATATGGATGTGACCGTAGGTTGGGTTGAGCGGTAAAAGCCAAAACCCCCGATTTATACGGAAAATGTCGATTTTCGATGGATCGTCCGTATAGATAGAGATAGCGAAACCCAACACCCCAAACGCTATCGGTGTGAAAATGTGTTGGGTTTCACTCGTCCTTTGGTGATTTCTGGTTTCTTGATGAACTTGAAGTTTATTTTCTCTGTGCGGTTTTCGGTAAAAATTCGTTCAACCCAACCTACAGACTTATGTTGATCTCAGGTTACAAATAGCAAGGCGAGAGTCATCCTACTTTATTTATTTCTTAACAAATTTTACCAGCAGAGCGCATTCCGCTTCTGCAAAAAACATGAAAGGAAAATCATGGCAAGAGTACCAATTGGTTTAGAACTGTTTTCGGTCCGAAATGAGTTGGCAGAAGATGTCCGCGGCACGATAAAAGCGGTCGCTGAGATGGGCTACGAAGGCGTTGAATTCGCCGGTCCACCCCAACACTCCGCCCAAGAGTTAAAAGGCTATCTTGATGAATTCGGCTTAATCTGCTGTGGTTGGCACACACCGTTCAACCTCGTCCAAGAAGACACCCTTGATGAGACGATTGAATTCAACAAGGTCTTAGAAAACCCCTATGTCATCGTTCCGGGTATCCCCGGTGAACTGCGTCAATCGCGGGCGGATTGGCTAAAGTTAGCAGATATTTTCAATGGAATCGCCGATAAACTCGCAGCGCACGGTATGGTGACGGGTTATCACAATCACCACGTCGAATTTACGCCGCTTGACGGTGAACAACCGTGGGATACTTTCTTCGGTAACACGAACGAAGGCGTTGTGATGCAACTGGATATGGGCAATGCACTATCCGGGGGTGCCGATCTCGTCGGTATTCTGGAAAGATACCCGGGACGCGCTGGCACCGTTCACCTCAAACCATACACCGAATCAGCAGACGAAGCAGACAGACACGCCGGTTTCCGTCCTATTATCGGTGAAGACAGCGTGCAGTGGGATGAAATTTTCCGAGTCTGTGAAACCACAGGTGGCACGAAGTGGTATATCGTCGAATATGAAAGCGATGCCTACCCGCCACTTGAGGCTGTTGAACGCTGCCTGAGCGCGCTAAAAGCGATGGGTAAATAAGCCATTAGCAGCAAAACACCCATACCGCCGCTGGCGAGGATTGTATCCTCGCCTCCCCGCAGTGTCCACGTAATTGCATATTTTACTATAGCTGGGGCAAAAATTATGAGAACCTATTGTGCAAGCACCCTCCCGTTTTCCCCTTTTCCTTTGGCGGAATTTGTCGGTGAGTTATCCCAAAAGGACGTGTCCGCTATTGAACTCGCCCAATCCCATTTCTCGGATGTAGAAGCTGAAACGATTGACGCGCTTCGAGCAGATACCGGAGTCCGTTTCAAATCTATGCTGAGCACGGTGGCGGTTGACACCCCCGACGGGCTTGAAGCGTTAATCTCGATTCTCGACACTGCCCAGAGGCTTTCCATTCCAACGGTCAGCATAGCAAGTGGTGGGAAGGAGACAGCCACTGCCCGCGAGATTGAAACGATCATCGGTCATCTCAAAACGGTCACTGAAGAAGCAGCTGCACGTAATCTAACCCTTATGCTCTACGCGCACGAGGGGAGTCTGGCGTACAACCTTGAACGCACGCAGCAGATCCTCAATGCGATCCCCTCCGAAAACTTTGGTTTCTACTACAGTCCGTTCCATTTTCATCGCGCCGGAGACGATCCCGTTGTTGCCTTGCGAACCTTGTCAGATCGGCTGTTCAGTGTCTATTTTAACTGCGGTGTCGATTCAAAGACAGGAAGCGAACCGTTCTGGGCACCGGAGATGGATTTTCCTGCGATCTGTCAGGAGATAGAGCGTGTCGGCTACACTGAGGAGATCATGCTTATCTATTTGGGATTGCAGGCGGAAACACCGCAGCCGATTGTTGAGGGTGTCGCGAACGCACGCGCGAAATTAGAGACCTACTTTTAATCGAATTCACGTTAAAATTACATAACACTCACTGGTAGGTGCGCTTTGATGAAGATTAAAAAATTAATTCGGTAATGTATTAGCGAAGTCCGGTGTCCCTTCCCAGTAACGGGTGGGAGCCCCCCTTCCCAGTAACGGGTGGGATGGCTTCGGCTTTCGGTTCCAAACCGCACCTACCGGGCCTGGGGGAATTGGGATTACCGATTTAAATAATTAAACCTCATTAAGCGCGCCGATTGACGTGTATCGTCTACTATAGACGAACGTTATCTCGGTAGCAACCGAATTTCAAATCTCACACTCCTTTTAATCATTTGAATCCAGAATACTGAATATATGATTTCAATCGGCACAGTGCTGTTAATATTTTGGATCTCGTCCCTATCTCGTCCTCATTAATTAACATCTAAACGGAAAAGATAACAACATCTGTGGCATTGTGTGTTAATACTCCCGGTCCCCACGCAATCGGCGAATTATCGTGCGTACGGAACCCGACCTTCGCAGAAAAATATCTAAAAAATTCAGATAATTTTCATTTTTTTTCAGATTATGCACGTTTTCAGTACCCAAATTACGTCTTTATAAAATCAAGCGACAAAACAATCGTTTTGTTTAACGATTTCGTTCAAGGTTCTGAAGACTTAACATTTGGAGGTCATTAAAGAGGGGCAACAGGACTTATACACCACTTTGATACCGTCCTATGTGTTTTGTCTCAGTCGTGTAAATAGGAGAAAAAAGATGTCAAAGACTTTTAGTTCGGAAACTTTCAAAAAAACGTTTGACGCGTACGTCCTAAGGTGGCATATATCGGAAGCGGCCTTATTGATTTTGGCTTTCCTACCTTTTTTGGCGTACGGCATAGCGACATATTTGGAACTTGCTAAAACTGAAATTACGCCATTTCTAAGCATTTGGTATTCCTTGGAACCTATCTTGGGTGACATAACTTTTGGCGCAATTTCATCCGGTATTGTCTCTTTCGGAGCGGTCTCTTTTGGAGTTGTTTCGATTGGTGCAGTTTCTTGTGGTGTGATTGCTATTGGCACCGTATCTTGCGGGATCATCACGATCGGTGTAACATCCATGGGAGTTTTCGCTTTTGGAAATGCTGCAGCTGTTGGGTTTATCGCTATTTCTACAGGTTCAACTGGAGTACCTCACCGGGTCGGCGGCACTGCTTTTGGAGTTATAGCGATCGGTCGACATGCAAGCGGAGTATACGCGCTTTCCTACGAAAGAAAAGGCAATGGTGTTTATCTGTTTTCACCGGAACGCCAAGATATAAAGGCTGTCGCACTGTTTACCCGCTGTCTCCGAAAGTTTAAGAGGGTGTACGCGTAACGCTCTTAAACTGACGGGTAGAACGATTAAAAAGCATGAGGAACACCCTTAAATTCTAACGTAGTCCGACAAGGTTTTGGAGACCTAACACTTGGAGGTAAAAAGATGATTAACAGGATTAAACACGCCATCGTGGCATTCCTTATCCTTGGCAATTGTTCTCTGGCTTCTGCTGCACCGTCTGAGGTGACACGCTTTACATTAAGCAACGGCATTAAGGTTGTCAATCTCTACGTTGAAGATTCCACGGATGTATGTATTTTCAGTTATTTACCCCTCTGCCTTGTCACTGATGGGAAAGCAAAAACACAGTGGAGCCATCTAATTGAGCACTTGGTATTACGAACTACAGGTCCGATTAAGAATTATATGGAACGTAATGGACAAACAACTCACCATGGAATGCATCTGGACTTTATAGGCACAACGGACAATTGGAAGCAAGGTTTGGAATTACAAACCAGATGGCTGTCCAATTCACCACTTTCAGAAACTGATTTAGTCGAAGAATTACCGAAAGCCCTGAGTGAACTCGACTTTGTTACCGCTAATTTGCAGACTGGACTTTTCGCTATGGCAGCATGGAACCAAGTTTTTCGACATGGTGAAACCACTATATCAATGCGCGGTGATGTTCAATCAGCAGAGTTAAGTGAATTACAGGCATATAGAAACCACCACTTGGTCCACGCAGATCGCGTGCTTTTGTGTGTCATCGGTGGAATTGAACCTGAAGCATTGCGATCAGCGATGGAGGAACAACTCGGGCATATCAACTTAACCGCTAACTCACTGCCTAAAGCTACAGCAACGCCGACACAGAAAAGAAATCGGCGCGCTACTTGGGACGTGAACGTTACCCATTATATAGAAACTTATGCAATTCCTGATTCAACGCATGAAAGCTACCCTGTGTTTTTAGTAGCGAATGTTCTTTTGAAGCAATCACTCATGATGGATTCGGAACTAAAGCAGCTGACAGGTAGCATTTTTTGTGGTGTAGATCTCATTACTCCAGAACAAACATATCTATACGTCACCACGGCACTCAAGCCGGGTTCAGACATAGAAAAGGTTAAACAGCGGATTAGAATGCTGATAAACCAACTGGAACGACCAGAGAACAACCGGCAGGTTGCTATGTTTGCCTCATTCCTTTCCAAAGAACTCGGTTCATCTCCGGACATAGCAATGATGATGCAACAGAAACCTGCTGATATGACAGAAACTATGATGCTCGGGAGCATAGGTTTACAGTGGGGTTTGCTTGAATATCAATATGGCGATGCCTTACCTCAGTTTGCGAGTGCGCTTGCCAATATCTCCGCGGATGATGTTGCCGATGTTGTCAATCGCTATCTAACCGAAGATGAACGGATGACATTGCTTCTCACACCGCGTGTATTGGAGTGATATGAGGTATTACGGAGAATTCTGATGGAGAAAAACGATGTTCAGTTGATTCACAGCATTTTATCTGGCGACGATGAGGCGTTCGGCACCTTGGTTCAAAAATACCAAAAGAGTGTTCACGCCCTCGCATGGCGGAAGATCGGTGACTTTCATTATGCTGAGGAAATTACACAAGACACCTTCCTTCAAGCTTATGAAAAACTCTCCACACTCAAGAATCCGCATCAATTTGCTGGATGGCTCTATGTCATTACAAATAATCTATGCACCGATTGGCTCCGAAAGAAGAAACCTGCGATGCAACCGCTGGGGGACGCGTCTGTGAAAGCAATAGATAAACTAACTTACGAGCGTTATGTGTTAGAACAACGCGAAACAGAAGCAACCGAGCGTCGTCATGAAATCGTCAAACAACTTCTGGAAAAATTGCCAGAGAGCGAGCGGACTGTGGTGACACTCTACTATCTCGGCGAGATGTCTACGAGAGAAATTAGCAAGTTCATTGGGGTATCAGTGAATACGATTACGAGTCGGCTCCAGCGGGCACGGGAGCGTTTACAAGCGTCAGAGGAACTCTTGATTAATGAAACGCTTGGCGGCTTGCAATTGTCTGGTAACCTACTTGAGAGCATCATGCGGCAAGTTGCCGACATAGAACCGGGAGCTTCTCCGACCGGAAAACCGTTACTGCCATGGATGTCTTTTGGTGCAGCTGCAGTTTTGATTATATTACTGCTCGGTGCGAGCCATCAATATCTCGTCAGATTCCAGCGACCGTATAGTTTTGAGGCACAAGCCGAGCCTACTATTGAAATTATTGAGGCGGCTGTCGTTCTTGAAACCGACGCAAAACCGGCGGTACGAAATCAAGTCGGACAAGCTGCCACCCCCGGTAAAAACAGCAGTATCGGTCCACAAATCTCTGAGGAAGTCATAGCACCTAATGCATCAGAGGATTTCCGCAATCTGCTCACTTCTAATACCACACCTAAAGTGACACGCTTTACGTTAAGCAACGGTATCCGGGTCGTCAACCTTCATGTCGAAAATTCCACGGATGTCGGTATCTTCAGTTATTTGCCGCTTGGACTCGTCACTGACGGGAAAGCAAGGGCATATTGGAGCCATCTCATTAATCATCTGACCGTCCGAACCACAGGTCCCATTGATTTCAAAACAAGTAACGCGGAGACAATGGCTGATAACATGCGCTTGGAGTCTTGGGGCGGGAAAGATACATGGACCCAGAGTTTAGCACGACATACGAAATGGCTTTCCAGACTGCCGTTTTCAGCAGAAAGTCTCGCTGAGGAACTCCCAAGAGTCTTGTCCCAGTTTGACTATATTGAAACGAACTTGGCAACGCACAAGTTGGCAGATGTTGCGTGGAACCAAGTCTTTCGGCATGGTGAAACCGATATAGCGATGCGCCGAGGCATTCAATCAGCACAACTCAGTGAACTCCAAGAATATCGCGATCAACATCTCGTCCAAGCAGATCGCGTCCTTTTGTGCGTTATTGGTGGTGTTGATCCCGAAACACTGAAAGACACTATGGAAACACAACTCGGAACTATTAACTTAACGGAGAAAGCTTTTCCTACGCCAACAGTCCCTCCAGAGATAGCAAAAGATCAAAACGCTACTTGGGATATCAATGTAACCCATTACATGGAAACCTACCCAATTCCTCGCCCTGAAAACGAAGACTACCCGGCACTCTATGTAGCGAGTCTGCTTTGGCGATTAGCCTGCACACAGGATGCCCAATTGAAGGAATTGACAGGTTACATTCACTGTGGTGTTGATCTCGTCACACCTGAACAGGTCTACTTATACGTCAGTGCCTCACTCAAACCGGATACAGACATAGAAAAGGTTAAACAGCGGATCCGGCAGTTGATGAACCCCTTAAAACAATCGGAGAACAACACGCAGGTCCCTATGGTTGCCCAGTCCCTTTCCAAGGAACTCGGTGCACCGCCAGACCTGAAAACGCTCATGCAATATAAACCTGAGAATGTGCCGGAGGCTCTGATGCTCCTTCAGCTCGGTGTGCGTTGGGGAACGATAGAATACCAATTTGGTGGGAACTTATCGCGGCTTGCGAGGGCATTCGCCGATATCTCGGCGGTTGATGTTGCCAACGTCGTCAACCGATACCTCACCGAGGATCGTCGCATGACGTTACTTCTCACGCCACAGGCAGTCGTTAATCCCCAGGCCCGGTAGAGTTTTGCGTGGGTATTTCAGCGTATTGCTTCACAGTTTGCGACCGCCCCGAACTTCACCCAGGCCCGGTAGGTGCGGTTTGCAACCGCACCCGGACTGAAAGGGGAAAATCAAACATCTACGAAATCCAATAATCTATCTAAAACTAAATACCCCTCGACTTACTCACCCGCTTTCACAATAGTGTATTGCTGCGGTTGGCCATCAACAATTTTAAACACGCGGATACCCGAAGCAGGTTTGACAGGATGACGGTTACCATCAAAGCTCGAAATAATTGTCGCCCCATGGTAGTCAGTGATAGCAGCAACTGCATCCCGAATCATAACAGGGTCTGTTGATTCCACGTTTTCAATCGCTATTGACAATAACTTCATTGCATCGTAACCTAACGGAGCAATACCAATAGGCTGATTTTTAAACATGGTTTCATAAGCCTCAATGAAATTTGCAGCAAGATCATCCGAGATACTACAATAGTAGGAATTTTCGAGAGGCGTGTTATCCTCTAAAATATCTAACATCAACGAATCATCCCAACCATCGCTGCCGATAAAGGTGGACTTAATGCCCATCTCCCGTGCCTGTTTCACTATCATCGGACTCTCTGGCGGAAAACTTGCGAGAAGCAGGACATCAGGGTTTGCGTCCTTGATAATCCCAAGTTGCCCATCAAACATTACATCGCCTTGTTCATAGATTTGATTGGCAACAATACGACCGCCAAGTTTCTGAAAATTCTCATCAAATGCGTTAACGAAACCTTTAGAGTAGACATCCCCATTCTGCCAGATCATCGCTGCAGTTTTCTTGCCGAGGTCGTTCACTACAAAACCTGCCATCACTTTCGCTTGCAAGGCATTTGAATTCGCCACCAGAAAGAGAAAATCTCTCGGATCATTCCCAGTATTCGTCACGTCGGCACCTGTTGCACCCACAATGACAGGGATATTGATGATCGGTCCAACTTTAACAGCACTACTTGAAAACATCGGACCTAATATAGCGACAACATTTTCCATTTCAGCTAATTCTCTTGCAGAATCAGTAATCGTTCCTGTTTCTACTTTATAAATAAGTTCTACCTGCCGCCCAAGAACACCCCCTGCCTTGTTGATTTCGGCTAAGGCGAGTTTTGCACCGTCGCCAAAAGTAGCGTAATTTAGCAATGGATGAATCAGACCCACTTTAAGTGTAGGCATCAGTTCTTCAGTTATTCCGACATCTTCCGCTCTCTCCTCCGCAGAAAGGTAAACGACTGAGAGGACGAGTAATACGCATAGTGTTAACCTAAAAATTTTCGGATTCATAAACTACTCCTGTGTTTTTAGAGCAACGCGCCCAGCGCAGGACAGTCTAATATTCTGTAAAAAAACACTCTATAACGTTGCGCTGTTTATAGATGAGTGTCTACCAAGACTTAACCAAAATGTGAATAACTTAAGACAATGTAAACACAACCAAACTTCTTCAAACACACGTTAAAAGGATGTCAAATGCGTAGAAAAATCCAGCGACCTTTGAAAAAGTAACCGAAATGTGATATAAATTATCCAAAGTTTAGTAAATATGTAACAATTATACTAAATTTTGTCGTTTCAAGCAATACTTAAGAAGCAAGTTTTAGGTTTTGAGGAAGTAATGTATCGTTAAGTGCGAACCTTAAGTCGCGCCAACAGATCCGTCATCTCCGCATGAATCTGTTCTTCAACCGCTGGTAACAACGCCAACCGATAGGGACCACTAAGCGCATGGTTCCGCGGCCCCGCCTCATAACCCGCCTTCAACCCCAACTCGTAAGCGGCTCTGGTCGCAATATAGACTTCACTGCCGTTCGTATATCCAAAAACAAATGTGTGTGAGAACGGTGACGTTTCGTCCACAAAGAGTTGATACTCCGAAAAGAGTTCGTGTGATACAGACAGGAAGCAGAGCGCATCGCCGACTGCAAACGCACTCATTGGGAAGGGTAAGGTGCGTTTCTCACCGCTTTTGGCGACTTCCAACAGGGCAACATAACGTTCATCATCAGGGAATTCTTTTACTAACTGCTCGCATTCCGTAACAGATGGCGGATCTCGGAACGGCAAATTGACGAGTTTAGAACACGCCTTAAGGGGAGCAGCAGGAACTTCTTCCGCGGTCTTTAACGCTTGGTATGTCGCAAATGCGAGTGCGAATCCAGCGACATCGCACGCCTCGAAACCACCGCGCAACGGATACCCGTTAATATCTGCCGCACAGCCTTGTGCGAACAGCAAAACACTTTCTGGCTTCAGGTCCAAGAAATTGCGTAGATGTTCAACGGCATAGCCCGGGAAATCCGCACCCATCTCCTCGCTCGACCAGTGGACAATCACCGGGTGCGCCGCATGTGAGAACAGCACCGCGATGACCTCTCCGTTTTCATCATAGGCACCTAATACATCAACCCACGGCACAACGGGACCTTCCGGGTTCGGTGCCATTGTAATATAGCCGTCTTCATTCATCAAGCGACGGTTGTAGCCGACTTGGACAGGCGCGCGTCCTGACCGCAATGTTGCCGGTTCAAGTGCGTCTACGGCCTCTTTTACCAATTCGGCAAGACAGGTTGCCAACCACGCCTCGGATGCCTCTGTTATCCACCGTCCGTCAACACCCGGTGCGTTGTGCGTATGGCTACAGTTGATGACAACATGCTCTGGCGGTATATCCGTTGCGCGCTGGATTGCATCGAGTAGTACTTTGTTGTACTGGAGTGGAAACTGTCCGTAGTCTGCTGTTACGATAGCGAGTTGTTTTTCGCCATCGGCAAGCACCAACGCGCGTGCATACAATTCGGCGTAGACTTCGGGCTTGTCCTTTATGGAGGTAATCACAGTCTCTGCGGCACCTGCCATGAGGGTATCCATAAAATTGTTCCTTATCGGTGTGCTGATTACTCTTAAGTCAGTTGTGTAGGTTGGGTAGAACGGATACTCTCAAAACGCTAAAAAATCATAGAAAGAGCACCTCTCCTGCCTAAGCACCACCGCAACCAGAAACCCAGTGAAACCCAACACTCTTAGGTCAAATCCGCCAGTTGTGGCATCACCTCATTTTTGAGGAGTGTCATTGAGTTCAACCACTGCTCCTTCGGTTCCCATTCGTGTCCCATGGCGAGTAGGACCCCAAAACCACCGACTTCATCATAAATCTCACGTAAACGGTTTGCAACGTGATCCGGACTTCCAACGATCCACAAGGTATCTAACAGATGCTCGAGGGTCATATCCGCATCGTCCATATCTGGATCCGGTTTGAAGTTCCCCGGGCTAAATAACTTAAACCAATAGTCCGTAAAATCACGTCCGAGTGTGCCTTCAAGTGCCTCTTTACGCGCCTGTTCGGTCGTATCCGCAACGTAAACCTCACGGGCAATACGCCACGTCGAGCGAGATGGCGATAAACCAGCCTTTTCCGCCCCCTCTTCCACCGCGTCCCAGTGTGTCTTGATGGTAGAAACATGCGCTAAATTAATACTCATCGGAATCCAGCCGCGCTCACCAGCCAGAATCAATGTGTCGGATCTAGGCGATGATCCCGCCATTGCAATCGGTGGATGCGGTTTCTGGTAAGGCTTCATGTGGACACTCACAATGTTCGGACGGTATTCAGGGATCTTAAATTCCCAGAAATCGGTTTTGTAATGTCCGGGTTCTGGGTCTGTCCAAATCTTGAGAACGGCATCGATTCCTTCTCGGGTGGACTGCCGTCTGTCCCCGTCTGCCATGAACATCTCCGCATCGCTCGGTGTGGAACTTGAACCAACGCCCCAATGAAAACGTCCGTGCGTTTGATGGTCCAGTTGCGCGATGCGATGCGCCACAACAGCGGGATTGTGTATCGGCATACAGGTGATCCCTGTGCCGAAGATGATGTTCTCTGTCATCGCAGCCGCTTTTGCAATAAAGAGATCCGGAGACGGAATATTCTCCCATGTAAACGTGAAATGCTCGCCAACATACGCTTCCTTGTAGCCCAACTCGTCTAATACTACCATCTGCTCAATATCGTGATCGAGCGTCTTGGTGGTGTCGCTACCGGGTGGATGCAAAGGCATTGTGAAAAAACCGAGTTCCATGAAAAGGCTCCTTTGTGTGGTCCAAATTTTCTAACTATTGGGTTTTACTCCGTTTTTTACCATTTATGGTACGAACTAAGTCTGTTGCAAGCGATATGTTGTCACGGAAGAGGTCAGTTAACCGTATATTTTAGAAACTTGACAAAATCGGTTGGATGTGTTACTGTTTTCACGAAACTTTAGAACATTCGGTAATAAAGTTACCACAAGTCCGAATATTTTTCAAGCATTTTCCCGAAGGAGAAAATCTACAGTATGCGTGCAAGAATTTTTATTTTAATTTCAGTTATTCTGCTTACCACCCTAACAGGATGTGAACGAGTAAGCCAGATGGTTCAGCCCGATGCTACCACTGCCCCGACTGAAACAACATTGAAAATTGGCGTAATTCAGCCAAAGTACAGTTACACAACCTTTAGCCAAGGTGCTGAGACCGCGCGGGCCCAAATTAATGAAGACGGCGGAGTGCTCGGTATGCAGGTCGAGTTTATTAGTCGAAACAATCAACTCATGGAAAATGAACTTCCAACACCGGAAGCAAGTATTGGTGCTGCGAGAGAACTCATTGAGATGGAGAATGTTTTTGCACTATTAGGACCTGTTCGCTCTACCATGTCTGTTGAAGTCGGTCCAATTGCGCAACAGGCGCAGCGGCTTATGCTTCCCGGGTCCAGTGGCTCGGACGTGCCAGCAGTTGGAGATTACGTTTTTCTCATTACAGTCCCCAACCCATTTCAAGGGAAGGTGATGGCAAGTTTCGCCATGAACCCTGACGAGCTCGGAGCCAAAACAGCTGCGACAATTTATCAGGAAGGCGATAGTTACTCCATTGATCTCGTCCAAGCGTTTGAAGCAGCCTTTCAGGAAATTGGTGGGGAAATTGTTCATAGCGGTGCTTATACCGCTGGCAATACGATCCTTACTGCCTTGCTCACCGAAATTCATGATGCCATGCCTGACGTTATCTTCTGTCCCGGTCATCAGCCAGAAGTACCACTATTGATAAAGGAAGCACGTCAAATCGGCATCACAGCGACCTTCCTCGGTGGGAGTGCGTGGGATGATAGGGAACGCTTCCACAGTATATTAGAGGATAACAGTGTGTTGGATGGCAGTTATTATCCGACTAATTTCTCGGTTGCGACACCGGACGCAGATGTGCAGGAATTCGTGAATGGTTACACGGCACTCTTCGGAAGTCCACCAGATGGTATCGCCGCGTCGGGCTACGATGCGATGCGACTCTTAGCACGGGCAATAGAGAAAACAGGTTCGCTGGATCCGATGGCTGTTCGCGATGCGTTCGCAAAGGTCAGCGGTTACAAAGGAGCGACAACCATTTCCCATTACGATGAGAATCGGCATCCCGTCAAAAGCCTCACAATTCAAGTCATTCAGGACGGTCAGGTGGAACACTACAAAGTTGTGGAACCGTAGCGCACGAGGGGACAATGCAGAAAATATCACCAACGCGCCCGAAGGCTTTTTTGATCGATTTGGATGGGACGCTCTATTTTAAAGGCGAACCTTGTCCCGGCGCGATCGAAACTGTCAACTATTTGCGTCAGGAGAAATACCAACTCCGGTTTTTGACGAATACGACTGCCAAAACGCCAAAGATGCTTCACGAGCAGATGCAAGCGTTGGGCTTTGACATCTACGAAGATGAGATTTTCAATGCAACTTACGCCTGTCTCCAATACTTACGTTCGCAACCTAAGAACCGTTGTCACTTCATGGTTGACGATGCCGTCAAAACGTTTTTCAAAGAGATACCGGTAGATGACGATGCTCCGGATTTTGTCGTTGTTGGAGACTACGGCGAAGGGTTTGATTTTCACGCTTTAAATCATGCCTTTCGTTTGTTGATGGATGGTTCGGAGCTCATAGCACTGCAGAAGGGGCTCTATTGGTTTTCTCCTGACGGGGTGTTCTTGGATTGCGGTGCCTTCGTGACACTTTTGGAGGCAGCCGCAGGCAAAACCGCTAAAGTCATGGGCAAACCGAGTGAGACATTCTTCAAAATCGCGCTTGAGAGTCTTCAACGCTCTCCAAGTGAAGCGATTGTGGTAGGCGACGACATTACTTCCGATATCCTTGGAGCACAGACAACAGGGATGCAGAGTATCCTTGTAAAGACTGGGAAATTTAAACCGAGTCAATTGGAAAATCCAGTCGCGAAACCGACATGGGTGCTTGATAGCATTGCAGAATTACCGAATATGTTTTAGACAAGATTTTTTACTTTTCCACAGAAGCGTCGGAGGCAAGACTTATGACGAATCAAATTACACAACTCGGAGTTGTTGGGTGTGGATGGGCAGGCTGCCGTGCTATCGAAGCTGCCAATGCGACCTCGCGTCTGAACGTTATTGCAATCGCGGAACGTGATCCAACCCGTCGTGCGCAAGCAGGCGATGACAATGCAGTGGTACACCGTTACGCTGGCTATCAGGAGCTGCTTGAGAATCCCAATGTTGAAGCCGTTTATCTCGCGACTTCTCCGGATGGCAGGCTGCAGCAAGTCTTAGATACGCTCAATGCGGGTAAGCATGTCTTGGTGCAAAAGCCGCACGCAATCCGCGCCTCAGAAATTTTAGAGATGGAGACAGCGGCACAACAAGTCGGGAAGACGCTCCAGTTCTGCTACTTTATGCGCCACTTTCCGAACAACCGAAAGATTCGGCGTGCCGTCCTGAACGGTGCAATCGGGGACCTGTATCACGCCCGCGTCTTCGGGAAATACAACTTCATCCCGGATTTTGATGCCAACAGTCGTTGGCTCCACGTCTACGGACAGAAAGGGGGTTCGTTAGGACAACACTACTCCCATGAACTCAATCTGACGTGGTGGTGGATGGGATGTCCGAAACCGGAATGGGCGTTTGCTGCGAAGCACGTGCTTTACCCGCAATATGACGGACCTGAAGGCGCAGCGGAGGACTATTTCACCGGTCTCCTCGGATGCGAAGGTGGGAAAACCATCCAAATCGACTGTTCTCGGATGAGCCACTCGGACTCCGGGAGTGTCGTGGAGCTTTACGGCACCACAGGGGCAATCACAAACGGCGGTATATCTCGCTTCAAAGATGGTGAGTTCGTCCGAGAAACCGTTGATGAACCGCTCGAAATCGACCACGGCGAACTCCCTGAAGAGGTGCATGTCTTCTACTATGAACTGAACCATTTCGGCATGGCGATAGCGGGTAAGGTCGCACCCGATGTCTCTGCCTCGGATGCTTATGTCTTCATGCAAATCTTGGATGCACTCTACGACAGCGCGAAAAGTGGCGAGAAAGTGGACATCTCCTCGTAGCAGCGAATCCTGAAATAACGTTTGACAAAAACATTTTCTACTGTTAATCTGATACAATCTCGGATATTAAGGAGACAGTCCCATGTATAAAACTGCGATGTTAGGGTGTGGAGGGCGCGCCCGAGGACACGCAGACGCGTATCGTTTCGTCAAAGGTGGCAAACTCGCTGCAATCTGCGATATGAACGAAGAACGCCTCAACGGATTCGGGGACGATTTCGGCATCTCTTCGCGTTACACCGATTTGGACGAGATGCTTGAAAAAGAGAAACCTGATGTCCTCCATATCGTCACAAGCCCTGTGATTCCGAGTAGCAACGAACGTCTCCGTTATCCGTTGATGAAACGGGCATCCGACGCGGGTGTGCCAGCGGCGATTATTGAAAAACCGGTTGCTATTGAAGGCGAGGATTGGAAACAGATTGCGGGGTTAGCAGAGGAGACGAAAACGAAGTTTGTTGTCAATACACAGCTCAACTTCCACCCGAAAAACTTGGAGTTAAGAAAAGATGTCGCTGAAGGACGTATCGGCGAGATTAGGTTTATTGATGCCAGTGCGCGTAGTAGAAGCGCCGAGCAGGGCGGACACGTGTTACAGCTGGTGTCCTCTTACATTGACGACGCACATCCGGTCCGGGTTCTTGGACAAATCGCTGGCAGCGAGCATTTAAATTCTGCGGGTGGGCATCCCGGTCCGACGCATACAGTCGGACATGTTTTGTATGAGAACGGCCTCCATGTCTCTATTGCATTTGGTACGGAGATGGCACAAATGGCATCCGATGATCCGGGTATCTATGGACACAAACGTGTGTTTGTTGTCGGGACGAAGGGCTTTGTTCATTGGCGGTTCAGCAGTTGGGAACGTTCAACATTGGACGGTGGCTATGAGGGCGGTCCACTGAACTACGGGGAGCAAGATGTTGTTGCACAGGCTAACTTCACCGAAGCCATCTTTGATTGGTTAGATGATGAGAATAAGGTGCACCCGACGCATCTCAAACAGTCCCTCGTTGAGAATAACCTCATCTTAGGGATGTACCACAGCGGGATAACAAACGAGATTGTTGACCTCCCATTTGAACCACCCGATGGGTTAATGGATGCACTCCGAGAGAGGCTATAAAACGTTAACCTATATTTTTTCCTGTTAAGCAATCTTAGGCTTTGAGGAAGTGTGGAAGTGGAGGAAGGTTGGAAGAAATGCCGTGTTCGTTGTCTTCCGAACTTCCTGACTTCCAAACTCCCAACGCAATTGGGACTGCGAAACTTGAATGTTAAGACTTACACTTGCTTAACCCATTTTCGCGAATAGTATTTTAAGGAGACATTTCCATGTATAAAACAGCGTTCTTAGGGTGCGGAGGTCGTGCCCGTGCGCATGCAGATGCCTACCGCTTCGTCAAACGCGGTAAAATCGGGGCAATCTGCGATATGAACGAAGAATTGCTCAACAGTTTCGGAGACGATTTTGGCGTTTCGTCGCGTTATACCGATTTGGACGAGATGCTTGCAAAGGAAAAACCGGATGTGCTTCATATCGTCACTGCCCCGGTGCTGCGCGGAACCAATCAACGTATTCGGTATTCACTAATGAAACAGGCATCCGATGCCGGTGTTCCGGCGGCGATTGTGGAAAAGCCGATTGCCGTTGAAAGCGAAGACTGGAAGCAGCTTGCCGGATTAGCGGAGGAGACACAAACGAAGTTCGTCGTCAACACACAACTCAACTTCCACCCGAAAAATTTAGAATTGAAGCGAGATGTCGCAGAGGGCAGAATCGGTGAGATCAAGTTCATCGATGCCAGTGCGCGCAGCACCCCTGTCGATCAGGCACCGCATGTGTTACAGCTCGTTTCGTCCTACATCGACAACTCGCGTCCGGTGCGAGTACTCGGACAGGTCTCTGGTGCTCAGGATTTGGACTCCACTCAGCCCTCCCCTATGCATGCTGCTGCGCAAGCTCTATATGAAAACGGTCTTCACGTCTCTCTTGCATTCGGGACAGGTTTAGGGCAGAAAGTGCCTAAAGAACCGGATGCGGGTAATCATACCCACAAACGCGTCTTTGTCGTTGGAACGAAAGGATTTGTGCACTGGCGATTTAGCAGTTGGGAGCGCGCAACGCCAGAAGGGGGTTACGAAAGTGGTCCGCTCGATTACGGAGAGCAGGATGTCGTCGCACAAGGTAATCTCACTGAAGCCGTCTTCGATTGGTTAGATGATGAAAAGAACCAGCATCCGACGCATCTCAAGCAGTCGCTTGCGGAGTTCAACCTCCTCCTCGGCATTTACTACAGCGGGGTAACGAACCAGATTATTGATCTGCCGTTTGAACCGCCCGATGGGTTGATTGATATACTCCGAGAGAATTTATAAAAAACTAACCTGTATTTTCGCCTGTTAAGCAATCTTAGGTTTTGAGGAAGTGTGGAAGAGGAGGAAGATTGGAAGAAATGCCGTGTTCGCTGTCTTCCGAACTTCCAGACTTCCAAACTTCCAACGCAATTGGGACTGCAAAACTTGAATGTTAAGACTTAAACTTGCTTAACCCATTTTCGCGAATAGTATTTTAAGGAGATATTTTATGTATAAAACAGCGTTCTTAGGGTGTGGGGGGCGCGCCCGCGCTCATGCAAGTGCCTATCGTTTCGTCAAACGCGGCAAAATCGGCGCAATCTGCGATATGAATGAAGAACTCCTCAACAGTTTTGGAGACGACTTCGACGTTTCCTCGCGCTACACCGACCTTGATGAGATGCTTGAGAAAGAAAAGCCGGATGTCCTTCATATCGTCACTGCACCAGTACTACGGGGGACGAGTGAGCGTATCCGCTATCCCTTGATGAAGCAAGCATCCGACCACGGTGTTCCTGCGGCGATCGTAGAGAAACCGATTGCTGTTGAGAGCGAAGATTGGAAACAGATCGCTGGGTTAGCGGAAGAGACGAAAACGAAGTTTGTCGTCAATACACAACTTAACTTCCACCCACAAAACCTTGAATTGAAGCGGGATGTTGCCGAAGGACGTATTGGCGAGATTAAGTTCATTGATGCGAGTGCGCGCAGCACGCCGGTGGATCAGGCACCGCACGTGCTGCAGTTGGTGTCCTCCTATATTGACAATTCGCGTCCGGTACGGGTGCTGGGTCAAATCGCAGGGAGAGACCAATTAGACTCCGCGCAGCCCTCTCCGATGCATGCCGCTGGACAAGCCATATATGCGAACGGCCTCCACGTCTCTCTTGCGTTTGGCACTGGTATGGGAACATTGGCATCGGACAGTGAGAGCACTGTTGCGCATAAACGTGTTTTTGTCGTCGGAACGAAAGGTTTCGTGCATTGGCGTTTCAGCAGTTGGGAACGTGCAACCCCAGAGGGCGGCTACGAAGGCGGCCCACTCAACTATGGCGAACAGGACATCGCTGCGCAAGGCAACCTTACTGAGGCTGTCTTTGACTGGTTGGATGATGAGAACAACGTACACCCAACGCATCTCAAGCAATCCCTCGCAGAGTTCAACTTACTCTTAGGGCTTTACTACAGCGGGATAACGAACGAGATTATTGATCTACCGTTTGAACCACCTGATGGGTTGATGGATTCGCTTCGAGAAAATTTGTAAACGCTGACAGGTATAGCGGCAGGTGAGACATCATCCTGCCGCAGACACCTTCAAAAGGTTGACATACCTCCCCAATTTGTGCTATAATTCCCAAAAAGAGATACACTAAAACCAAGAAGGGAATGGGATGGCAAGTTTTGATACTGCCTCTAAGAAACAGATCGAAACGAACCCTCAAGATTTCGTAAATCTCTGCTTCAAATTCGGATTGACAAATATCACTGTCTTGGAGGTTGTTACACCCGAGCAACCTACCGTTGAGATGCACCAAGCAGATACGCTTATTAAAGTACTGCGTGAGGGTCAAGAGGTACTTGTGCATTTCGAGTTTCAGACTACCGATAGTTACGATCCTAAAATGCCACTCCGAATGGCGGGTTATATCATTCGAGCCATTGAAGTCTATCGGTTACCGATGTATTCCAATGTTATCTATCTGCGTCCTGATGCAGGTAATAACGATCCGGGGAGATTTGCGCAAAATCTGGAAGGTCATAATATTTCGATTGAGTATCAAGTTTTTCGTCTAATTGACATGGATGGACAGGAAATTCTTGATTTGAAGCCTGTGGGATTGATACCGTTCACCCCGCTTATGAAGCCTCCAGCAGATATGAATCAAGAAGAGTGGCTTCGCCGTTGTGTCCAAACTGCGGATGGCATTGATGTTCCCAACAAGCCAGAGTATCTTGGAAGTCTCGCTGTCTTGGGAAATTTAATCTACGATGCGCAAACGATTTTAGAGATTATTTCGGAGGAAACCATGCAACAACCTTCAATTGTCGAATATGTGGCACCACAAGCACGCGAACAGGGTGCTCAGGAAACTACTCGTGAGAATATCCTTGAGATACTTGCCTTTCAATTACAACCTGAAGTTGCAGAAACTTTTAAATCCGATTTGGAGTCAATTAAGGATCTGCAGCGTCTCAAGCAGCTCTTTCGCACCGCATTACGGGTGGAAAGCCCTGAAGAATTCACGCAAGCGTTGAAGGAAAAAAACAAATGAACCACTGTACCGTGTTGCTGATTGGAGAAAACTGTGCAACAGCCGCCTATTGTTGAATATTTGAAAAAAAAAGCATACGAACAAGCATTTCAGCAAGGGTTCCAGCAAGGTGCTCAAGAAGCCAGTCGCAAGTGTATACTCAAGGTTCTAAAATTTCGATTCCAGTTTGATGCAGCGCAGACCTTCAAATCAACGCTGGATGCGATTGAGGATCTACAACGCCTTGAGCATCTGTTTGATGCCGCGATGCAAGTAGAAACTCCTGAAGATTTTACGCAAGCATTAAACGAAAACGACAAATAAATCGTACTGTAATTTTTTTCCGCAAGTTATCCTATATTTTTCCTACTAACTTTCATTTACCTTGGTTTACAAAATATTAAAGGAGATATTTCTGTGTATAAAACCGCAATGTTAGGGTGTGGTGGCCGCGCCCGTGCGCACGCTGACGCCTACCGCTTTGTGAAAGGTGGTAAACTCGCTGCAATCTGCGATATGAACGAAGAATTACTCAATAAATTCGGAGACGATTTCGACATCTCATCACGCTACACTGACTTGGACGAAATGCTCGAAAAAGAGAAACCTGATGTCCTCCATATCGTCACAGCACCGGTGCTACGGGGTAGCAACGAGCGCATCCGTTACCCGCTCATGAAACAAGCATCCGATGCAGGTGTTCCGGCAGCGATTGTGGAAAAACCGATTGCCGTTGAAAGCGAAGATTGGAAGCAAATTTCAGAACTTTCCAAAGAGACGAAAACGAAATTCGTCGTCAATACACAACTCAACTTCCACCCACAAAACTTGGAATTAAAAGCAGATGTGGCGGCAGGACGTATTGGTGAGATTAAGTTTATTGATGCGAGTGCGCGGAGCACACCCGTTGACCAAGGTCCGCACGTGTTGCAATTGGTGTCTTCCTATATTGACAACTCCCGTCCGGTAAGGGTGCTCGGTCAGATTTCTGGTGCTGAACACTTAGATTCAGCGCAACCATCTCCCCAGTATGCGAGTGCGCGCGTCCAGTACGAGAACGGGCTTCATGTCTCTGTGGCGTTCGGGACAGCCATCGCACCGACCGCGTCCGACGATCCGGTTGTCTTTTTCCACAAACGCGTTTTTGTCGTAGGGACGACAGGGTTCGTGCATTGGCGGTTCAGCAGTTGGGAACGCTCAACCCATGAGGGCGGTTATGAAGGCGGTCCACTCAGCTATGGAGAGCAGGATGTCATCGCTCAAGGCAATCTCACAGAGGCAGTTTTTGATTGGTTGGATGATGAGAGCAAAGTACATCCCACGCATCTTGAACAGTCGCTTGCAGAGTTCAATCTGCTTTTGGGAATTTACTATAGCGGCATCACAAATGAGGTGATTGATCTCCCGTTTGACCCACCTGATGGACTGATAGATAAACTGAGAGCCAAACTGTGATAGCACCCACACGCTAAAGCGTGGGGCTTCGGTTTCGTAGCAACTGCGGTTTACTCAAAGAGATTACCGTCTTATCGTCGCTCCACCAGCGGGCGTTTCCCAGTAGTTTTCTACAGGCATATCGTTAGGTAACGGCTATCCCCGCCCGCAATATGTTTATCGCAGCGTTTATGTCTCTGTCGTGGTGAGACCCACATTCAGGACATATCCACTGTCTATCAGAGAGAGTTAGGGTTTCGTTATGAAAGCCACAATCGCTACACGGTTTCGTTGTAGCAGTCCATTGATCAACTTGTTTTAGAAGACGCTTATGTTTGCTACACTTATACTTCAATATCTCGACAAACTGGTAGAAGGCGAGATCGGAAACCTTACGCCCCCACAATCGTTTCATGCCGTCAAGGTTCAAGGTTTCAATGACAATCGTATCAAACTTTTTACAAAGTTCAGATGCGAGTTGCCAATGAAAGTCCTTACGTTGATTGCTTATTTTCCGATACAGACGTGCTATTTGTCTCACACACCGCCACCAACCGTTAGAACCTTTTCGTTTACGACTTAGGTCTTTGGTAAGGTTGCGAAGTTTGTTCAAGTTAGATTTCAAAGGGTGTGGGTGCTGTTTTTTCTCACCCGTGCTCAGCGTCAAATATGCGTCTTTCATACCGGATTTGGTCTGGGAATAGACCAAATCCATTCCTTGTATTACATTGTCTGCCCCAACGCTCTGACCTGTTGCCGGCAGCGGTCTAAAATCTGTGTAGGTTGTTATGATGTAAAGCCAATAGTCTCCGCAACTATCACGTTTGATGGTAATACGGCTGAGAGTCCCATGCCATTGGCGGTGTTTATGGAAAGTGTATGGCACTTTATCATACTGCCACTTACGCGTTTTCGGATTCCACTTACGGAAAGTCAGGGTGATACGATTGTTTTTCAGAGACCAACCCGCACTTCCAGGGTATGTTATAGACTTGAACTTGTGTCTGGGTTTCCTTTTCGGTTTCCCACCAAGTTTTTTGAAAAAACGCACATACGCAAGATGTATCCGTTTCAGTTCTTCTTGAATCGCTTGGCTTGGCAAGGCGTTCCAATGCGGATGGGTGGTGCGTTTCAAATCCGTCAAATGTGCTGACATCGCAGGGTAGTCCGCATACGGCAGCCCATCTCTATATCTTTGGTCCTGCCACCTATGGAAATAGTCATGCACCTGCCACATATCGTCAAGCAGGTTGCCAAGACGGATCGTGTTCGATTGATGACCGATTTTATACTTATACGTTTTCATGGACTATCAAGTATCAAGTCTTTAACCCTTGAACAGTGGGTAGGCAGACACGTTGCCTTGCGACAACGCTGTTCATGTCTGCCAACTTGATATTGTAATTATACCACATTTTTAGGTAAAAGTCAAATCTGTTTTGACTTTCAAACTCAACGCCCGCCTACATCCCGCAAGCTAAAGCATGGGGTCTTGGCGGGAAGAGTGATAAAAATACTACGTTAAAAATGATGGAAACGAATTCTGAAAAATTTACGGAACAGGGTTACCTTGTCGTCGAATCGGTGCTGTCTGAGTCTGATCTTGCCCCGCTAATTGCTGTTGTCTCTGAAGTCGTTGATGCCCGCGCCACTGAACTCTATAACGAAGGCATCATCTCGGATACATACAAAGAGATGTCTTTTGAACACCGTTGGCACGCTGTCCTAAAAGCGTGTGGTAGAGAGAACGAGGTCTTTGGCTGGCATACGCTTGTCTTCAGCGAAGCACTCTTTGATCTAATAACCCATCCAAAGGTGCTGGATGTCTTGGAATCCCTTATTGGGGGCGATATTCAGTTCAACGGCGACTTTTGGGTACGTCCAAAACTTCCAAACGAAAAGTTGACGACGCTTCCTTGGCACCAAGATAGCGCGTATATGCCGAACACCGAAACAGATACGCATCTCACCGTTTGGCTTCCACTTGTCGATGTCAAAACGGACAACGGTGCTTTGCAATTCCTGCCCGGAAGCCATAAGTCGGGTCTTCAAACCTATCACCGTGTTCCGGGTGAGGCATTCGCTGTGCCAGTTCTCTCCCCTACAGCGTCTGACACTGACATTCACACCTTAGAGATGAAGAAGGGTGATCTGCTCGTTTTCAACAACCTGGTCTTTCATCGGTCGTTATTCAACCGCAGCGACATCATACGATGGTCGGTGGATTTTCGGTTCAGTCCGACTGCCACTTCACTCGATGGGCTTTGGCACGAAGCGATTGCATGCCCTGCGCGTGAAAGCACAACTCGGCAATGTCCAACGCCGTGGCAGACGTGGCGTGCCCAATGGGAAGCCAGTCCGCATAAAGACAGATTTGTTTAATCCTTCGGCGAAGATTTCCAGTCTTAAAAAGAGATTGTATTTCCACATTTTTCATGTTATAATTGATTAAACTATACGTAGGGTAAGAACATGTTTTGGAAGAGCCGGAGATATACACGATTTACCGGTCTTCTGGCAACACATAGGAGGTAAATTTGTTAAACGCAAGAGTTATAACAATTGCTCTCAGCCTGATGCTCATATTGAGTATAAGTCTAACGGGTTCTGCTGAGATCAACGAAGATATGGTTGCAGCGGCATGGCTGTTTGAAGGCGATGCCGAAGATGTGTCCGGAAATGGATTTGATGGCGAAGTAAAAGGTGGCAAGTTTGTCACTGGCAAAATCGGCGATGCCATCGAACTGAACGGCGCAAGCGACTGGGTCGAAATCCCGAAACGGATCGGCTCATTTGAAGAACTTACCTTCGCACATTGGGTCAAATCCACTGGACGCGAGGGAGCATGGCGTGTTTTCTTCAACGTCAACGGTTGGAAAGCCGGGGACATCCATTACCAGATGCACCCGAATAATAAGGTTGAGTTCTCCATTCACAGTAACCCAGGTGGGAACGATACCTTCGCAAACTATATGTTGGCAGGTGATGAGATGGACAAATGGGTCCATATCGCAACCGCCTACAGCGCGAAGGAGAAAAAGATTCGTTTCTACGTTAACGGCGAACTCGATATCGAAAACGATTGGGGTGGAAACCCCGGTGTCCTCGACCCAGCTCGGATTGGCGATTGGAATCAATCAAGACAATGGGAAGGGTTAATAGACGAGTTCATCATCTTCAACACCGTCCTTGACGAAGACGACATACAAGCAGTTATGAATGATGGGCTCGAGACAACCCTCGCTGTAGACGCGAAACAAAAGTTAGCTGTCACGTGGGGCAGTCTCAAGAAATAAGGGGAAGTGATTACTGAATCGCTTTTCCAAAGAGGAAATAAATATGTTTTTGGCAAAACGCTATCTGAATTACACGCTCACTGCAATGGTTGTCATTGCTCTCAGTTTCGCTGTGATGGCTACAAGCCACGCGGCGTTTGACGAGGGAGACATTGCGGGGATGTGGACCTTTGAAGAAGGTAAAGGTAAAGTTGTAAAAGATCTTTCCGGTAACGGAACCGACGGTGAATTTGTCGGCGACCTGAAATGGGCGAAAGGCAAATTCGGCGGTGGATTGGAATTTAACGGTCAGGATACTTGGGTCAAACTCGGCACCAAAGGTGAAGATAAAACGTTAGCCTCCTTGGATTTCAAAGATTCCAAAGGGTTCTCAATCCATTCTTGGGTCTATGCAGCAGAGGACCCCACCGGCAAATGTGTGATATGGAAAGGACTTGGATGTTCAACTTGGTCACAGTTCCTGTTGGGAACGGGTGCACACGAGAACGGCGAAAATAGCACGAAAGCCGCTTTCCACATCCGCATTGCCAATGGTGGCGCGAAACTTGAAGTTCTCGGTGATGAACTTTCTGCTAAAGAGTGGATTCACCTCGTTGGTACATGGGATGGATCCAAACTCCACGTTTATGTTAACGGCAAACTGCAAAACTCCGAGGATGCAAAAGGACCGCCGTGGGCATCTCCCGAAGAGGTCTACATCGGTGCTGACCCAGGCTGTGGCAAACGCTGTCAGTGGAACGGTATCATTGATGAGGTCGTTATCTTTGACACGGTACTCTCTGATGATGACGTAGCAAAACTCGGTGAGGGTATTGAAGGCGCATTAGCTGTTGAAGCCGCTGGGAAAATAGCAACAACTTGGGGTTCACTTAAATTTTCCCAATAAGTATCCTTTGAGGTATACACCGCGTTGAAAATGAGATGTCCACCAATTGAGGTGGGCATCTCATCTTATACAGACTTAGTGAAGTGCATGAGGACAGTTGATCCATGGATTTAGGACTCTGCGGAAAACGTGCAATTGTTACCGGCGGTAGTCGCGGCATTGGTAAACAGTGCGCGCTTGCACTCGCACGTGAAGGTGTTCACGTCTGCATTGCTGCCCGAACTGAAGACATACTCAATCAAACCCTTGCGGAACTTGAGCAGACCGGAGGCAAAGGACATACCGTTGCGGTGGATCTAACCACACAAGCGAGTTGTGAAAAAGTGGTGCAGGAGACGATAGACCGTTTCGGTGGTGTTGACATCCTCGTCAATAATGTCGGTGCCGCGCGGAACGCTGATATTTTAGGACTGTCGCCGAAACTGATTGATGAAGCACTTTCATTGAAAACCTACAGTTATCTACGAATGTCACAACTGGTTATTCCGTATATGAGGGAAAATCAGTGGGGACGAATTGTCAATATAGCAGGTGCAGCAGGCACGAGTCCCACCCGTGGGAACATACCGACAGGAGCTGCGAATATCACTATTCTGAACACCACACGAGCACTCTCTGATGCTGTTGCAGGTGATGGAATCTTGGTCAATACTGTTTGCCCGGGATTGACCAATACCGGTCGAGCACGCACGCAACAAAGTGCGAGAGCCAAGCGTGAAGGACGCGATGTTGAGGAATTATTGCAGGAACTTGGACAAGAACTACCTGCAGGACGTATTGCAGAACCGGAGGAGGTGGCGAATGTCGTGACGTTCTTAGCCTCTGAAGCCTGCTCCTATATGTTTGGAAGCGCACTTTATATGGACGGTGGCAAACGTCGCGCAACCCCGTAAGCGTAACAACATCTGTCCGAGTGAGGTTTTCGCCGCTCAAACAACTGACAAATTTTCAATTAATCGCAACCAACCTTCCCACACCCTATTTATAGGCAGTAGAATGAATGTCAAGAACCGAACCATTTTTGAAGGGGACAATCTACATATACTTCGCGGTCTTGACACAGATACTATAGATTTGGTCTATCTCGACCCACCCTTCAACTCCAATCGCACTTTTGAGGCACCCGTAGAGAGCGAGGCAGCGGGCGCAGCATTCAAAGATTCGTGGACGTTAAGCGATTTGGATAAAGCATCGCACGGTGAACTGGCGGAGAGAGACCCTGCGCTTTATTATGCCATCAGTTCCGCTGAGTTTAGTCATGGGAAGTCCATGAAAGCCTATCTCATTATGATGGGTATCCGAATGCTGGAGATGCATCGAATCCTGAAACCGACAGGGACTATCTATCTCCATTGTGATGATAACGCAAGCCACTATCTCAAAATGATGATGGATGGCATTTTTGGGAAGGACAATTTTAGGAATGAGATCGTTTGGCAAAGGGCGATAACCAGCAAGGGAAACCTTAAAAAAGGGTTGGCGCGAGATTCGGATCTCATCTTCCGATATTCAAAAAGCAACGATTTTGTGTGGAATCCAGAGGCTGTTACGATTCCTTATGATATGGCGGATTTGGACGAGAAAACCAAACGTCAATATTATTGTGTTGAGCCGGAAACTGGACGACTCGTTTCACATACCTCACTAACCGCTCAGACACAGGATCCCGATTCTCATCTGACCTATGAGGTGATGGGAGTCGTCAGGACATGGCGGTGGGCGAAAACGCGGATGCTGAAAGAGATTGAAGCAGGGCGCGTTGTACAAACGAGTCCCGGAAACGTTCCCCGATATAAACGGTATCTTGATGAGCAAAAAGGCAAAACGCTGAACAATATCTGGGTGGATATTCCTAACTTAACGGCAAGAAGTAAAGAGCGGATTGGGTATCCGACACAGAAACCCCTTGCGCTGTTAGAGCGCATTATTCGTGCAAGTAGCAATCCGGGGGACATGGTACTTGATCCGTTTTGCGGGTGCGCTACTACATGTGTTGCTGCGGAACGCCTACAGCGCCACTGGATAGGTATTGATTTGAGTCACAAATCTTTTGAACTCGTCAAATCGCGTCTTGAACAACGCGGTGTCCTCGAACCGGTTATCCACCGAAAGGGTAACCCTGAATTTTACCAACAGGATCGAACCTGTAAGTACACATTATTCGGATGCCAAGACGGCAAGTGTAACGGTTGTCAGACCTTATTTCCGTTTTCTAATATGATGGTTGACTATATTGTAACGAAATCTAAAGGTGGTGCCGAAACTCCCGATAATCTTCAGTTATTGTGTAGTGGATGTAAGTTAATGAAGGGGGATGGCACGCAGGAACAACTAATTCAGGAGCTGAAAGAGGGAGGAATTCTCCAATGAAGAGGTTTATGAAGACGTTGAAGTTTGCGGTTGGGATAATAACAGCGGGCGCGCTGATGTGCTTTTTGACGCATCCCACCGCCTTTGCGAAGCGCGATAAACAGTACGTTGCTAAACAGATTAGAAACATTAAAATAGACGGAAAACTTGACGAATGGGAACGCGCTGAAATTGTTGCCTTTGATGAGTTGAAAGATGTCGGCGATGGTATCCCGAAAGCCACTGATTTTACCGGTCAAGGCAGAGTCGCATGGAGTACTCAAGAGCCGACCCGTATCTATTTCGCTGTTGAAATTACGGACGACGAACTCCAAGACATTAATCCGCCTGATGCCAGATGGTGGGAAGATGATAGCGTCGAATTTATGTTTGATTTCAAAAACGGTATGGTGCGGGACACCCTCGTTCAGTGGACACTCGGTGCGAATGGCAAGGACCTATCTGCCGCTGCGTCAAAAGAGAACACCGAATGGGTGTTAGTGAAAAATGGGAATGATTACATCTACGAAGTCGCCATTGACCCGACGAAACCGCGCGGCAATCCCGCGTTCGCAAACCCGGGGGAAGGGAAGAACTTCAAAGCGAAAGACGGGTTGACGATTGGGCTCAGTTTCCACATGAACGATTGTGAGAACGGTGGACGCGAACATCAGATCGGATGGATACCCGGCGGGGCATGGGATGGTCTCGCTTACGGCGACCTCACTTTTGACGATGAGATATTAGCCGTTGACCCTTCAGGCAAACTCGCTGTGATCTGGGGTTCTCTTAAACAGTAGAGCGGTTATCGGTTGTCAGTTATCAGTCATCGGTTGCCAGTCGTGCGTAGTGACAGTTGCAAACGTTTTCACCTCCTACACGAGTTATTGATAACCGAAAACCGATGACCGATAACCAGAACACCGAAAACTGATAACTGACGACTGACAACTATTCAACATATGCAAGAATCTCGTACTTCCTTTACATCTGGAATTACGTTCCGTGCACTCCTGATTGGTACACTCCTTGTTATCGGGAACGCCTATTGGCTTGCCTACGCTGCGGAAATGATCCAGCCGCAGTTCCTTCTCAACTTCGTCTCGCTCTTCTTCAATGCTATTTTCACGCTTTTTGCCGTTATTGGCTTCAACTTGGCGTGGAAGAAACTTTCACCCAGCAGTGCACTGACCCCCCAAGAACTTCTCGTCATCTATATCATGGTTGTCATGGTATCCACGATCGGTGGTCATTCTATGATGACGTTCCTGATCGGCACGCTGGCGCATCCGTTCCGATTTGCGACACCAGAAAACGAATGGGCGGATCTGTTCTGGCGTTACATCCCGACGTGGTTCGTTCCTGAGAACAGTGCCTTAGATGCTTATTTTGAGGGCGATTCGACCTTTTATCTCGCAAAACATCTGCGCGGTTGGGCAGTGCCGATTCTTGTCTGGACAGGGTTCGTTGCACTGCTCTGGTTTACGCTGATATGCCTCATTACGCTTATCCGCGTCCAGTGGACCGAGCGTGAAAAGTTGGCATATCCGATAATCCAGTTACCCCTCCAGATGGCACAAGGTCGGAAAAGTTTCTACAAAAATGGGACGATGTGGATAGGCTTTTCGGTCGCCGCATTTATTGAACTCCTTGCAGGATTGAGTTATCTATTCCCCCAAGTCCCTTCTATCCAACTCAATTATTACTCCATCACGCATCTGTTCACGGACAAACCGTGGAACGCTGTCGGGTGGGTGTCGCTATCTGCCTATCCTTTTATTATAGGGTTAACGTTTTTCGTGCCGTTAGACATCTCAATGTCGGCGTGGTTTTTCTATCTGTTCGGCAAAGCGGAACGGATTATCCGCGTCGGGATGTTGGGTGAAGGTGAACTCTATTTTGCGGAGCGCGCCGGTGGCGCGTGGCTTGCCGTTGGTGTCCTCGCGTTGTGGGGAACTCGGCACCATCTGCGGGATGTCGTGAAGAATTGCTTTACGAACAGGCAAGCGTTTGACGATTCAAACGAACCGATGCCGTACCGGACTGCTGTGCTTGGATTGGTCTTCGGAGGTATCGGACTCACTATATTCTCAGTGCAGGCGGGGATGACCTTGGGTGGTGTTCTCGGCTTTATCATTATTTTTATCTTGATGGCACTCGGTGTAACGCGCGTACGTGCCGAATTCGGTCCGCCATCGCATGAGATTCTCGCCCTGGATCCAGCACGCCTGATGGCGGTCACCTTCGGACCGCGGTTTGTCGGGACCAGTAACCTCACAATTATCTCGTTCTACTACTGGCTGAATCGGCTTAACGTCTCGCATCCGATGCCGAATCAATTGGAGGGTTTCAAGCTCGCTGAACGTTCCGGTATTAACAGCCGAAAACTTGTCTGGGTGATGATGTTTTCAATCGTCATCGGGACGCTTGCCTCGTTTTGGGCGTTCCTCTATCTACTCTACGACACAGGAGCACTGGCGGTGCATGGGTATGTCGTCGGTATCGGCAACGAAGTTTTCGGGAGACGCTTGCAACGATGGATTAACAATCCCATCGGTCCGAACTGGGGCGGGACACAATCCATGGGGATGGGGGCAGTGATGACCTGGATCCTCTACTTCCTGCGGCATAAATTTATCTGGTGGCCCTTCCATCCGATCGGATATGTAATGACAGCTGCAACGTGGGGTGGACTTTCGGATTTTTGGTTCTCGATTTTCCTCGGCTGGTTGATAAAGTTCATCATTGTCACCATCTTCGGTTTACGGGCACATCAACGCGCGATTCCGTTCTTTTTAGGGTTGGTGATGGGCGATTATGTATTCGTGGGAATGTGGGCACTGCTCGGTACACTGTTTAACATCCCGACGTACGTACTCTGGTCACCTTAGAATTTGGAGATAAAAGCGTTATCCGTTCTTTGAAGAGGGTTCGTCACTTTCGTTTTTGCCGTTTTTTGGATCGTATATTTTTAGCAGCTCTTCAAGCGTTATACCTTCTCTTTGTGCTTGCTGCAACTCACGATACACTTCTGCTTTGCCTTCTGCTCTGCCTTGTGCAAGGATTTTGTCTTTGAATAGTTTCGCATATCCTAACATGATAGCCTCCCATACATGTGCTAATATGAAGAACCAGCCGACTATTAACGTCATTAGAACGACAGTTCGTGTTAATACCGTTTCACCTAAATGTTTCCAAGCCCAACCGGTGCAAAATTCAAAATTATCCGTTCTTTGAAGAAGAGGACTGGTCACTTTCGTTTTTACCGTTTTGGGCATCGTGTGTTTTCAGCAGCTCTTCAAGCGTTATACCCTCTCTTTGTGCTTGCTGCAACTCACGATACACTTCCTCTCTGCCTTCTGCTTTGCCTTCTGCTTTACCTTCTGCTTTACCTTCTGCTCTGCCTTGTGCAAGGATTTTGTCTTTGAATAGTTTTGCATACCCTAACATGATGACCTCCCAAATATGCGCCAATATAAAAAACCAACCGACTATTAACGTCATTAGAACGGCAGTTCGTGTTAATACCGTTTCACCTAAATTTTTCCAAGCCCAACCAGTGAAAAATTCAATTAAAACATTGGCAATGACGAGACTTGAAAAAGTCCAAACAAATACATTGAACCACTTACGCGGGATTCTTACTAACGACACATAATCATTTCCGTTCTGATTCATAGGTAAACCCATGTCTAAAATTGACCAACGTTGGAACAATCTTCTTTCAATTATACATTAAAAGTCGAATAAAATCAAAAGAAATTGGACCGTCAAAAACCTTAACAAAAACGCCTACAATTCAGGCAAACTTTTAACAATCTCCACTGTCTTTAGACTCACATTGATAACACGCGCAATTAAGTCCACAATATACCGCGGTTCATCCTCGCGGTTTGGGTCGTTTTTAATACCGCTTCGCCTATCTACTTTGATACGATACTGATCCACCACCCACTCCAACGCAGAACGCGTGCCTAACCGATAATTATAAACCTCCGCAGGGATACCGTCCAACGTTAGGAAATCGTTATATGTCAACTGCGTCTTGTCTTTAGAGAGTTTCATTTTCTCGACATCCCAATTGACCTGCATGCCGGGGGTTTCAACCTTTCGGAGTTTATCGTATTTCGGAACGGATTCATAGTTGATGTGGAGATCTGCTAATGCTGCACCCGCTTTGGAAAAACCCCAAAAATCTTCGGCAAATGGGATATGTGGTAGGTCGCGCTTGAGGTTCATCTCGTATTTCTCACGATAGTCAGGGTGGTGCAAGAGAGCGTAGGTATAGTGGAAGATGTCCCACTTGGTGATGGTATTATCGCCATAGTGGGTTCGGAATTCCGTCAATGCCCAATCGGTGATGTTCTCTCGTCGGTTTGTGCCGTCCTCATCGTAGGTATAGAAGGGAAAGCATTGATCCGCGCCGAGTAATCCAAGACACGGAATTATTTTTGTCATCAACGGCGTAAAAGGTCCCTTGTTTCCGATACCGCTGACGCAAATTGCCATATTTTCTGTTTCCGCTTCAGGTGTAGGAAAAATCGAGGGGAAAACATATACTCGCTCGGTCAGCATTCGCTCAAAATAGAGGTTTGATTTGGTAAATGGCCGGTAAAGAGATTCCCTCACATTTTCTTCCAAAAAGGCAGCGGTTCTTCCCCTTTGTAAGTTCCGTTTTAGTGTCTCACTCCAACTGATTTTTGTGTCATCACTCACCACAAAATTATCAACGTTTGCCTCTCTGTTTGTCCGTTGTGACCATCGTGCCACTTCCGCGTTGTAATTTTCAAGCGTCTGTTGGATGTTCTCAATGAGCGCGTTTCGGTTGAAGTTGTAAGTCCAAGCATCGCGGCAAGTTACGACACCACGACTATAGGTTTTGAAAATTACAGCCGATGTCGTTCCTTTCGCTGCCTTCGCTTCTTTAGTTCCTACTGGGATAAAGGTGTCAAACTCAGCGTGGAGACCTTCCGTCAACCACGTATGCTTTGCGTCAATACTCATCTCCTTCATCGGAACGTTTGCATAGTCTCCGAAGTCGGTTAAAAGTTTCTGCTTCTCGCGGGCTTTCAGGTAGTCGTCAACAGAATAGATCAAGACCTCAGCAGAGGTAGAAGGCACTCCTGCCTTTTTGATGAAGAAACTGATACCAACACCGACCCGAATCTGGTCATCAAAAACGTTACCGCCCTCTTTTCGTCGGCGTTCACCGGAGGTGCGGGCATTCCCTTTGAGGTCAATGTGATAAATCTTGGTGAAATCCTGTCCGAGGTGTTTCCGCATCCCGTCAAACGCGATGCCATCAAGAAAACCGTTGTTCGTCACAAACGCTACAACGCCTTCTTTACCAATCCGTTTTGATGCCCACAGAATCGCTTTCACATACGGATCCGAGAGTGCGTTTTTATTTGTTGCTTTTGAGTCTTGTGAATACGTCTCTTTTAGCAGCGCGTCCATCGTCTCATACTTCCGATTTTTGTTGTTGTCGTTTTCGTTAATCTGCCCCATGTTATAGGGTGGATTGCCGATAACGACAAACATATCCGCTGCCTTTTGTTTCTCCACCCGTTCTGTATTTTCACGTGTAAAAAGTTCCGTTTGCTGCTGCTCAAGCAATTCAAACGTATCTGCAAGCGCGATACCCTCAAATGGCAGATACGTCCCTGTGCGTTGGAAGAACTCCTGTTCAATGTTCAGACTGGCGATATAGTAGGGCAGGAGCATCACCTCGTTGCAATGCAGCTCATGGCGGTATTTCTCTTCTAACGCCGTGCCTTGGATGTCCTGCATAAGTCGGACGATAAAATTCCCCGTGCCGACGAATGGATCGATGATATGCACGCCGGTATCCGACAAAGACCTGTCAAACTCGGTTTTCAAGATATGTTCAACGCTATTCACCATGAAATCAACGATCGGTTGTGGTGTGTAGACGATGCCGTGTGTATCTGCTACATCCTCGGAGAACCCTTGAAAGAACTTCTCATAGAACGTATTGAGGAAGTGCTGTTTTTGGGAGAAGTCTTTGCAGAGCGTGGCTGCTTGCTCAATAGCAACATAAAATCGATCTAAAGGTTCAAGAAACACATCGCGACTTACCTCATGCTGCATGAGGGCGTAACTGACGTTTTCAATCTCGCGGGCGATAATGTTTCGGAGCGTAAAGTCTGATCTGTTGAAAACAGTGCGGAAAATGCGCTCCGTGAGGATGTGTTGGATGAGCATCTCCTCAACAGCATCTTGTGAGAGTTCCGAGTTAATAGAGGTACGGCAGATTTCATAGAAATCCGTGAACGCCTCCTTGAACGCGGGATCTGTTTCGTGGCGTTGATCGATGAGTGCTTTCAACGCGCGTGCGAGATCGGGTACATACTCTCTGAAATCGGAGACCGCCGTTTGCCAATTGTCAAGCGCGGGAGGGACGTAAGAGAACAGATATTGAAGCGCAGCAATCAAGCGTGCCGGTTCGGTGATGTCCACATCTAAGGCGTTCTGTCCGTTTTGGTATAAAATGGCGCGTTGCGGTGTTTGAAAGAGGATGTTGTCAAAAGGATAGCCAGCATCGCGTTTATCTTGGACGGCTTTGATGAGGTCGTCATCTATATCTTTCGCTTCCCAGTAGGCGAAGGGGAGTCCGTATTCGTCGAGGACCACGCCATCAATGACGATCCGGTTTCCCTTTCGGGTGCGCATCGCATATTGCGGGATAAGCGTGGCGTTCACCTGCTTTGCACAGGTATCCAGTAAGAAGGCAAAAGGATTGCTGACAGCACCTTCATGTGTAGCATTGTGTTGATCGTATTGCTGGAGCGTGGCGTAGTAGTTTCGGATCGGTTTGTGGGTAGGTTTTAGATTCAACTTTGGCATGGAAACATAATAGCATCTTTGGTATCAGAAGACAAGAAGAAATTGTCAAATTTGACATCTCCGTGAAAATCTGCTATACTCTGCCGTATTCAATTCATAGGAGTTATATATCCATGTACAACTTAAATGGAAAAGTCGCCTTGGTAACAGGTGCGGGAGGCAAAAACGGCATCGGACGTGCAATTGCGACCCGTTTGGCGAAGGAAGGTGCCGATGTCGCTGTCAACGATATTGCTGAGCATCCCTATGCTGCAGATGAGAAAGAGTGGCAAGGTTTACCCGATGTTGTCCGTGAAATTGAGGCGATGGGCCAACGTGCCATCAGTGTTATAGCAGATGTTTCGGATGCTAAACAGGTCAACGAGATGGTAGATAAGACCGTCGCGCATTTTGGGAAAATTGATATTCTCGTCAACAATGCAGGCACGATGGCTGGTAAGGATCGTGTGCCTGTCGTAGATCTGGCTGAAGAGGATTGGGACAGGGTGCAACGGGTCAACGTAAAAGGTGTGTTTCTCTGTTCACGGGCGGTGGCACGTCATCTCATCGCGCAGGGGACGGGAGGCAAAATTATCAATATGTCTTCTGTTACCGGGAAACGGGGATCAGCGCGCTTTGCTGCATACAGTGCCTCGAAATTCGCCGTGATCGGTTTCACACAATCCCTCGCGTGTGAACTTGCACCCTATCAGGTCAACGTGAACGCTATTTGCCCTGGACTTGTGGACACAGAACGATTTGGACATCTCGCATCTGTGCTAATGCCTCAGAATCTTTCTGCTGATGAACAACTCGCCGAATACGCGCGCCGCTCTGAAGCAGCCGTACCCATCGGGCGACTCGCCGAGGGCGCAGATGTCGCCAAAATGGCTGCTTTCCTCGCCTCAGACGAAGCCGCCTACCTATCAGGAGTTTCCATCACCGTCTCAGGTGGTACAGTGATGGATTAAGAATTAACGTAAGATACGTTGATCACTCAGGTCTTTTCCACCGACGGTTTTGACGATAGATGCGCCCCGCCACTCCTTGACTTCCAACTCGTGGAAAGCGTTGACAATGTTATACTGCGTCGGTAGGTCTTCCCAACGCGCTTTGTGAAATTCCACTGTTCCCTCGCCGCGCCAATGCTCCTGTACAACCCGGTTCGGTGTATGCGCCGGTGTTAGCACGGCGTAGGCGATGTCGGCAGTCCCCCATTCACCGGTTCTCGGCATATATTTATAGTGGAGCGTGCCGGTAAGCGGTTGTTCACCACTCGCCTGCTGTGGGGATGAAGACGGGGTTGGTATGGAGACTTGCTCTGTCGCTCGGACGTTCATATCCATGAACTTAAAACCGAGCCAACTGGCGGTGCAGTGTGTTTCGCCGTTAAACGTTAGCGGATCTGGAAGTTCGCAGTAGATTTTGGAGAAGCCTAATTCCTCACGTCCTGTCAAAATCGGATCTGTCAGGTTTTCCCACAGCACCGTCAGAAGTGATCCAGTTGCCCTGTCTACTTCACCTTCAAAAACCGCTGGGAAACTGACACCGAGGGTATTGTAGCCGCGTCCTGCCAACCACTCGATTTCTTTCATGTAGCCTCCGGACACAGACACAACGGGTTCACCGTTAAGCGAGAAACCTGGTGGTAGAAAAGCCTCAAGTTGTTCGCTGTTTGTCAGGAAACTCACTGAAACTGATGTTGATTTCGGATTATCTTTACACTCAAATTTTCTGCCATCGGGTCCAAACCTCGGTCCTGTCCTCGGTCCAAAATGTGTGGGCATCCGATACATTGCGTTCGGATCTAATTTATATCCCATCTCATTCCCTCCGTGTTTTGGATAGTATGTCTCTATTGTATCAGTGTGAGGCGGAATGTCAAGCACTAATCATCCCAGAGCCATTCAATTGTCGCGAAGTCCTCTTGTGGAAGAACTTTGTATGTCCGATTGAACAACACACGCGTTTGTAGTCGCGCAATTCATCACGCCTCTTTTAACTTTTGGAAACGCTATCTTTTATATTTGGATTACTAAAGTTTAGACAATTCGTGTCGCGTGGAAGTTGAGTTTCAAAGCGTTCTCTATTTTCTTGTGAGTTTTGCATACACCGATAACTCACGGAAAAACAGTCTAAGCAGAAGGAAGCACAGCCCCAGCGGGGCGATATGTCTATAGAACGTAAAATTGGGCAGGATTTGGAAAGTGTTTCGCCAGCCGCGCGGTAAAAGTTATAGGACTTACGCAAATTGAACAGAGAATCGGAACCCATTTGCTGAAAATGCCTCACAGTGAGGGTATTCCGTTGTATTTACCCCCCTAAATCCCCCTTATCAGGGAGACTTTAGAAATATGTAAGTTATAGGTTGTATTCAGCCAAATTTTAAACTTGACAATTTTCGTATTTTTTGTTATAATTACTTACGACGCTGATTTCATGCTGAAGCACATTCGCTAATATCGTGTGGATCGCGTCAGGGCAGCCTCCCCGTTTTCGGGGTGCGCAGCAGGTGTCGTTAGCACCTGCCACGCGTAGCACTGCCATAGCCTAAGTATGACAACGCTGGTTTCTATTATAGCAGATAACGTTTCCGTTGCGTGTTATTTTATAGAGACCAGCCCCTAAAAAAGGAGTGCCTAACATGAAAACACGCCTCTTGCGGTGGGTCCCCATCGCGCTTTTCTTCGTCGTGGCGACACTCAGCGTCGCGCTGCACCTTACACGTGCTGTGCATGATCCTTGTCGTCCGTTCCCCGAATTTTGTATCCCCGAAACACAACCCTCGCTGTGTCAACTGCTCACTTGTCCCGACACGGACAGGAGATAAACACGCGCGGCGAACAACCGAAAGGAGAGAAAAACAATGTTTTTACGAAAATACTGGCTCCCTATGTCGGTGTTTATAGTGGTGATTGTCGGTGTCGGGCTTTACTACCTGCAGACACGCCCATCGAAACCACCGATTATCATTTACAAAACGACTGAGGTAGAGACCCCGAAGGCGAAAACACCTGTCGCAGAAACACCGCAAGGCGGACACTTCCACCAAGATGGCTCTTGGCTTGCAGAACCGCACACTTCGCCAGAATCTCCCACTGTAGGGCCTCACGAATCTGCAAGAACACAAAATGGAATCGAGACAACCGCTCGACAACTGACCGAAGAAGATAAAGCAGAAGTAATTAAGAGGTATTATCAGCAAATGGGGGTTGACCCGCCTCCTAAAGGCTATACCTACATAATGTCTGAACCCGGTGTTCCCAAATTTGATGAAAATGGCATGCCTATTTTACTAAAACTTGGAGAACCGCTGATTCAAGTCATAAACGTTCAAGGATTTGTCCCGACACGCGAGGAATATGAACATTATCAGCAACTCGCGCGTCAGTATGAGCAAGCCGTCCAGTTAGGGAACTTCGCGGAATCTGAACGCATTGATGCCGAAATGGCAGAGTTGAGAAAGCAAGCATCTGGTGAACTACCACTTGCTACTTTTAGTATTATGTCTACAGATCGCTCCACAGATAAGGAGGCACTCCAAAAATATGCGGCGCAAAAAGCTCTTGAACGCACGTATGAGGAATATAGAAAAAGGGGACTTGAATATCTAATTCCAGACCCATTTAAGTAAGGAGATGTATATGAAGTTATTAAATCTGATTGCAAAATGGTTTAAAAACACGGGTTTCCTATCAATTCTCATTTTTGTTTTCTTAACGGTCTTTCTGATTCACCTGTTTGCACAAGGTGGACTGGGACCAAACATTGAATTTGATGGCGATCCCTGGATTACAGGACCTTCAGGTACCTATACAACAGCTACGTTACCCACCCATCTTTATATTTCCATACAGGTAGAAGCGACGGGTTTTGGTGATGTAACGCTATCATTGACTAACATAAATGTGACAGATCAACCCTTGAAGTCAATAAGTTCTAGTGGGACAGAGATAGGGCGCATGCGAGCCGTTTTCGGGGTTCCCTTCTCTGCGGCAGCAACTTACTCTTATAGCTCTCACGGATATGCCATTCCGACTTCCACCATCGCGAAAACGTATAATTGGAGTGCTTCAGGCAGCGTTAAACTCATCCCTTATGCATGGGAATGGAGTCTTTTAGGATCACGGAATATTACAGGTTCCTGGGTAGCGAAAACAAGTCTCGCCAAAACGGAATCCGCAGGGGCACAGTCTGGGTCTTGGGTCGTTACGAGCTCGACAGGTTCTGGTTCTGGCAATGGTAGCGGCCCCGGTTGTTCTAACAATCCCAGTTATAACTGGTGTACGGACACTGGGGCATGTACGACGAGATCGCCATCGGGTGTTCCCGGTGAATGCGGACATAACTACTGCTGTTGTGCACCGTATGGTAGCCCAATGTATAACAACAATAGCAACAACGGCGATTCTGGCACTTCGGACAGCAGCTCCGGTAGTAGTAGTGATAGTAGCAGTGGCAGCGGAAACACGAATTCGGGTTCAGATGACAGCACGCCATCACCTCCAACGCCATCACCCCCAACACCATCGCCTCCAACGCCATCGCCTCCAACGCCATCACCCCCAACGATGCATCCCTGCGGGGTTCATTCGTCGGATACCCCTGGCGACCACAGTGTGGTCAGCTTTTCGTGTGGGTTGCACACGTATAATGCATGTTCTCCACCTTCAAGGTATGTGATGAACCGTCATGTATATTACGGGAGTTGTACACACCGGAACAGCGAGGGGCAGCGTTGCACAGTGTTTGGTTATTATGGGTGTCAATCGCACACGCACACCTATGACTAACACCGTTAGGACGCGTGAGTTGCTGTTATGTTTCAGCGTCCCTTCTTCTCTTTGAAGTCTCGCGGCTGTTATTTCTCTCTTGCAGCCGCGATACTTTTACTGTTCGCTGTGTTCTTTGCTTTCACGACACCGTCAGAGAAGCCGGCACTCTTGCGAATAAAGGTTGTGCCGACTTCTGCTGTGGTGTCTGGCGTTGCCCGGTCTCTCAAGGTGCCTGTTTTTGATTCGGAGTCCTACTACCGCACGATCATAGACAATAACCTGTTCCGTCCACTTGGTTGGGCACCGCCACGTCCGACAGAACCCTATCGCTTACTTGGCACGATAGTGTCACCGGACGCGGACACACCTCCACAGGCGATTCTCCAAACAACCATAGGAAACACAACACGCATCGTCACCACTGGCGAGAAACTTGACACCGATACCGAAGTCGTTGACATCCAACCCAAACAGGTAACCCTTTCAACAAAAGGGCAGCAAAGCACACTGAAACTCAACGCGGCACTCTGGCTGAACACCTCACGGCCTCCTGCACCGACTGCGAGGGAAACCACCGATACACATCGTAGGATAGGACTTTCAAAATCGCGAATACCCGCACGGACCACTCCCGCGAAGAAAACCAGCGTCACACATCAGAATACCCAACTTTCAGAATGGCAGACCCCCGAGGGGGACCCGATCCATATCGGAGACGCACGCCTGAAAAATCCTAAAAAGTGGGAGCTGCGCCGCCGATAACTATAGTTCTACACAGATACACGTCCCTACGGGGAAACCGAAGAGAGTTGAGGTGGTAAGTTTCGAGAGAAGTCTATTAGGTGCTATAGGCGTAAACAATGAGGAACTAAATGCCCTTGATAGCTCTGCTATTTTTCTGCAGCGTTATTTAGTTTTCTTTTTTGTAGTGTCCACTTTTCGTTTGTGTCCTATACACGCACAGACTAACAGTCTATGCTACAAGGGGTCCCTGCGTATTGATAGCAGGGGTTTGCCCGGCAAGTTACTTTTTCGCTGGCGGGTTTTGCCATCCCGCCTTTCATAAGTGTATCGTTAATTGTAGGTTTTATACATCAGGAGACCTTTTCTCATGACAGAAAGAACAGATCCAACCCAAAAAGCGAATCATCCATTCTACTATCAGTATCGCGCCGTCTATGAATACGCAACGCAATTCACACAAGGACAGCGCGTATTGGACCTCGGATGTGGCGAAGGGTACGGCGCACACCTATTGGCACAAAACGCAAAACAGGTCGTCGCCGTTGACAAAGACAAAAAAACCATACAACAAGCAAAGCAGAAATACAATCTCCCCAATCTCGATTTCTACATCCAAGATGTCGACCAACTTCATAAATATTTTCCTCATGCCTTTGATGTCGTCTGCTGTTTTCATCTCATTGAACACCTAAGAACCCCCGAATATTTCTTGGAGGAAGTCAGCAAACGCGTCGCCAATCCTACAGGGGTGCTTCTAATTTCAACACCAAATCGATATTCTCCACAGTCTACAAGTCTCCAATCGCCCTATCACGAACACGAATACGACACCAGCGAGTTCCAAAATCTTCTTTCAATGAATTTTAAAGATGTGACCCTCTATACACTCCAAGGGAGTTCAAAAGTCCAGGAATTTCAAGAGATCCGGGCACAGCACATCCAACAGATTTTCACCTATGATATCCTAAAAATGCGGCACTGGCTCCCCAAGCCACTCTTACGACTAAGTTTTGATGTCGGCGGAAGACTATTAAAATCATTATTGATAAGTGCCACGCATAGCGACTTGACGCGGGGCATCACTACCGCCGATTTTCACGTCACGGAGGCACAACTCTACACCGGTTTAGACTTAATCGGAGTCTGTCGAATCCCATTCGACACGCCTGAATAAAAACCTATACCTCACCCAAGTTGCTACTAACAAATATTAGGACGTTTTATAGTAAAATCCGAAAATAACAGGCACTTCCAAAAATCATTCAAAAAACAGAATCTGAAAATTGAATGGCTCTGCTAATCATCCGTTTTCTGAATAACAAGACTAATTGACTTTGGCACCGAAGTGTAATATAATACCTCCAATGCTATACCGAAAGGAGCAATTTATACGTCTATGAACATCAGACACCGGACGTATGCAGTGCTAATAACCCTTATTGTTGCGGCATGTCTTGTAATTGGCTGTGAAGAGATCCCGACACAGATGATCATTGTGGAACCTGTCGAAAAAGTCGCAGTTGCTGTTATCTCTGAAACAGACGGAAGCGGTCTGACTGGCAAAGCCACGTTCACAGAAATGGATGGAACGGTTCACGTCCGGATTGAAATTCAGAATGCCTCCCCAGGTTTGCACGCGGCACACCTCCATATCGGCAGCTGCGCCGATGTAGGACCGCATTGGCATCCTATGTCGGTTCCTGCAGGCACAGTCGGTGTACCTGTCGCAGAAGCGACACCTGATATGCCCCCTATCGGTGTCGGTGAAATCGGCAACATCCCAGTTGGCGAGGACGGTACAGGGGTTTTAGAATTTACGACATCGCTCTGGTCTCTTGGCGGTGCCCCAAGCACTGACATCCTCGGTAAACTGATGCTTATCCACGAAACAGGCGATACTTTCGAGACCAATCCACATACACACGATACAGCAATGGAAATGCCTACTACCCATGGAGGCACACATACCCATAACGTTGCACAGATGCAGACAGAGGTAGTGGAAGCTACACATGTTTGTACACTGGCAGTGCTCGGTCAGCAGATCGACTTGGAAATGGAACATCATCTTCCCGGTCAAGTAGTGGATCCGCATAGCCATGATCCACTGGAGCTGCTGCTTAGCTGTTTCTTTACGCCTGAGCAATTGTTGGATCTTGCATTTTTGGCTGTGATTCAGCTCACAGAATCGCCCGAATACCAAGCGTTTTTAGAAAGCGAACCCAGCAGCTTGGCTGCCTACCACGACTTTTTTCTCTCTAAAGGTGCACCCATAGATCCCGATTTCTTTACGAATCAATATCGACGTACCTTTCCCACTGGAGCACCTGAAACATTTGAGCAGGAGATGCGGATACGGTTAACGGCTCTTTATATCGCATCGGGCATAGACCTGGAGAATCCTGCTGACTTAGCGGGCTATAATCAACTCCTCATTACGTTTCTGGATGACCGGACGATTGCGTGGATGTTAGGCTATTTTCAAGGGGACGATGTGGCGTTTGGTGAATGGATTATTGCCGTGCTTAGGGAGGTACAAGTAAGAACAGGCGGTGGTGCCCGCATCGGTTGCGGTATGATTGAGTTGATAGAATAAGCACCGAGTTACGACGTTTCAATTTCCAATCGCATGTGTTCTATATTTCACCGGCTTGTTGTAATGCCTCAGCGATAATTGATGCATCCAGGTGCATTCCATTCCGCTTCAACGCAATTAAAAGCGGCTTAATTTCATCAATCAAGCCGTTCTCTTTTGCTTCCAATAAAACGCCTACTGTGCCTTTGTAGGGTAATCCAATTTTGCTTGCTTCTTGTCGAGCCTTCTTTTCATCAACAATGATGAACCGTGGATTGTGATTATCTGCAAGTGCAAAGACAGCGGCTTCACCTGGATCAAGTCTGTTATTGACCGATATACTTTCCGGGTCTATTAAATCAATGATTTTAATCCACGATGCATTATTGAGTGCCTCTTGACGAGATTTCTTTTCGATTCCAAGAAACTCTTTTTCTACCTCTCGTGGAATCCACACCTCTGTATAGAGATCTCGTAATAAAGAAAGGAGGCCCAATCTCCACAGTGCAACAAGCGGACTATTGTTACTAATGACGGGCTTTATGGGCATTCTCACGCTCCGCTCGGAGATCTTCGGCTGTACCAAAGAGAGAAAGCCCGTAATCCCCCATCAGATACCAGAACTCTTCACGCGACACACCTGCAAGACGGGCAGCAAGACCACTGCTCAATTCTTCATTTTCGTAATATTTCATCGCCAGCGCGATACGCGTTTCTTTATCAATTTCGAGTGGTTCTTGCCGTAGCGTCAGTAGATTCACAATATCTTCCGGCAATTTGATTCCCATTTCTTCTTCAAAGGCAGCAATACTGTCGTGTGTATTATGAAATTTATCTGCGATGTCTACACCTTGAAGGACGGCAGCAATCAAATCCCGTTGTGCTTCCTCCCATTTTCCAATACGCAACCATGCTTCACCCCGTGTATAATAGGATTCGGCAATCTTTGGCTTCAGAACTATTGCCTGGCTATAGTCTTTAATTGCCTTGTCCACTTCGCCTTCGTAGAGGTACGCAGTGCCGCGATTAACGTAAGTTTCGGGATAATCGGATTTGAGTTCTATTGCTTTGGTATAGTCTTTAATGGCTCTGTCAATATTGCCTTTGTAGAGGTAAGCATTGCCTCGATTGTGGTATCCTTTGATGTCACCTGAATTTAACTCTATTGCAGTGGTACAGTCTGAAATAGCAAGGTCGTACTCCGCCTTCTTACCGTAAGCAACGCCTCGGTTAACATAAGCTTCGCCCCAATCTGGATCCAGTCTTATTGCTTTAGTATAGTTCTCAATAGCAAGGTCATACTTACTATTAAAATCATAAGCCATACCACAATTGTAATAAACTTTGGGGTCATTTGGCATCAGTTCGATTGCTCTGTAAAAGTCTTTGATTGCCAGGTCATATTCGCTTTTACTGATGTAAACACTTCCGCGATTGCTATATGCTTCGGCATAATCGGATTTAAGTTTTATTGCTTTGGTGTAATCTTTAATAGCAAAGTTAGTCTCATTTTTGTTGCCATAAGCGTTCCCTCGATTGTAGTATGCCTCAGCAAGCCTTGGGTTCAGCTCTATCGCTATGGTATAGTTTTCAATGGCAAGATCATCTTGACCTATACCTCTATGAACATTGCCACGATTGACATAAGCTTCAGCATAATTGGGTTTAAGTTTTATCGCTATGGTATAGTCTTCAATAGCAAGCTTTGGCATGTTGATTTGTTTGCGAGCGTTGCCACGATTATAATGGACCTCGGCATGATCAGGTTCTAGATTTAAAGATTTGTTATAATGCTCAATGGCTTTTTTATCTACACCTCTATTTTGGCAGGTAAGACCTCTGTAAAATTCAGTAGCAGCGTTTTGAGGAATGTCCTGATTTTTAATGTAGGCATGAACATCATTGTAGACGGTTTCAGTAGAAAGATTGTGATTTTCGTGCAAGTATACCAACATTGTGGATTTGAGATTTTTTGGAATTGAGAGGATGCTATACTTTTCTGATTCAATAAAACCTTTGGGAGGTCTAACAAAAACGCTTTTTTGGGATACGACGCGATTAATAGTCGCTGATGGTTTCATAATTATATCTTTTACCATGTCGGTCTTTTGTAAAATAACTCTACCGTCTTTATGGGGTGAACCGTCGCAAGCAAAAAAAAGGGCTACGTAAAGGTCATTTGTAAAATCAATCAGGTTCGTTTTACCACCATAATGTTGGACTTTAGCCAGGATTTCTTCATCTGATTTGTCCTCATATTTTTTGGCATCATCCAAAATTTGATTTTGGATCTCTTCTATATGAAAATGTTCTGCTTCAATATCATATTCTCGGTAGAGGTTTGAGGAAACCTTCTTATAGTGCTCGGGTTCGCCGCGATAGATGTAGTTACCATCAGCAGATTCTCTCTTAATTTTATTGACAAGTCCCTCAACTGTACAAGATTCATTCTCATAGTTTGATTGTTTTGGCACGTTTATTTCCTCCTCCGCTATATGGGTTTCTTGGGAAATGATAACATATCCAGCAATTAGATGTCAAACAAAACACCGAAAATGAATAGTCTAGATCGTTCCCATCAAATCCCTTGAATTAAACAGAAAATCGTGGTATCATGCCACAAACCCTGAACGGAGCCAGACAATGAAAATCAAAGACATACAGACCGTCCGAATCAACGTGCCGCCGCGAGACATTAAACGTACGGAACCCCGCCGCGAAGTGTGGAGTTCCCACGCCGAGGTTGCAAATCCGATGTCGCGCTATCCACAATACAAACGCTACCGCTCCAGTTGGATGCCGAAGAAGTGGGATACCGTTTACGTCAAAGTCACCGCCGAAGACGGCACTTGGGGAATAGGCGAAACCTCTTTCGGCACCCCAGTCGCTGCGATTATTGATGAGCATTTCGCGCCGATGCTGATTGGTGAAAATTGCTTTGCCGTTGAGAAGATTTGGGATATGATGTTCCGTATGTCCAAACCTTACGGTTCACAGGGCTTAACCAGTTGTGCGATAAGCGGGGTTGACATTGCTTTGTGGGATCTGAACGGTAAAATCAAGAACCAGCCGGTCTATGAACTACTCGGTGGACCGCTACGTGAGAAGATGTTCGCTTACGCCACTGGCAACGATACTGATTGGCAGTTGGAACTCGGATTCAAGGCGGTGAAGTTGGCGTGTCCCTACGGACCGGTAGATGGCGAATGGGGCTTAAAGGAGAATGAAAAACTGGTCGAGAAAACCAGAGAAATGGTCGGTGACGATGTCGAAATTATGCTCGATTGCTACATGGCTTTCGATGTCGATTATACGATCCGTTTGGCACATCGCCTCCGTCCGTATCGCCTTAAATGGATTGAAGAGTTCCTCATCCCAGAAGACATTGACGGCTTGGTAAAAGTTAAAGAGGCTGTCGATTGGGTGAGTTTAGCGAGTGGCGAGCATCACTACACCCGCTTCCCGTTTCAGCAGATTATTGAAAGGCGATGCTTGGATATTCTACAACCGGATACCTTCTGGGTGGGTGGTATCACTGAATGCGTCAAAATCTGCCATCTCGCAGATGCTGCAGGACTCACCGTTATCTTTCACGGTGGTGGGCTTCGACAATCCGGACTCCATCTTTCCGCTGCTATGCCTAATACGCCTTGGGTTGAATATTACCTCGGCGTTCCACCGGGTGTACCATTAGAGGAGACAATCCTGTTTGAGGGTGAATCTCTCCCAACAGATAGCTACATCTCTCCGAATGACGGTCCCGGACTCGGTTTACATATTGAAGAGGAATGGCTAACGCCAAGGAATCCGCTATAATATGGGACGTTATATCTCTTTTCTACTGCTACTTTGTGTAGGTAGTAACGCATACGCGCAAACGTTAATCGATTCTATCATTGCGGTTGTTAATACAGATGCTATCACACGCAGCGAACTTGAAAATGAATTTCGTATCGCTGCGCTCATGCAGATACGCCCTGATGCAGCACCGACGACCACCGAGCGGCGCGCTGTCCTTGATACTATTATAACCCGCAAATTCGTCTTACAAGCAGCTGAACGACGCGGCATCGTTGTAACCCAGCGCGACGCACGGGTAGGAGAAAAAATAGCGGAAATCCGTGCCGAGTATGCTTTTGAGGGGGATCTTCAGAGTGTTTTACAGCAGTACCAGTTAGAAGAGGAGACGGTGAAAACGCGGGTCTATGAGCAGTTAATTTACGATGAATTCTTTCGCCGTATATTTTTCAATGATGTCAACACTGAGGAGGTCGCGAAGTTAGCCAAGTCTTACTATGATGCGAATAGCACTCAATTTATTGTACCGCCTACCGTCACCTTTAACTCACTATTTATTGTCATGCCGAAAGATGAATCCGCAGCAGAAAAGCAGGCAGCCGAAGATTTAGTGCAGCAACTCAGCGAGCAGTTGCAACAGGGTGAGACATTTAAGACTGTCTATGAAGCTTATAAAACACGTTTGGCACTCTGGATTGAGGAGTTGACACGTGAGGTAGACAGCCCCGTAGGCACTATTGTGACAGAATTGCAAATTTCTGAGCGGAGTGCACCACTCCCCGTTTCAGAGGGATACCAGATCGTCGAACGCGTTCGGAATAACCCGTCACGCCAAAAATCCTATTCGGAAGTCAGTGAGGAGATTTTAGAACGGATTCGTCGGGATTTAGCAGAAAGCGAGTTCGAGGCGTGGTTAACGGAACGGAAAGAGGAGGAGACGTGGCATATTTTGGATGATGAACTTAGGCAGGCAGATAGTGAGACGAGGCAAACAGATGTCAAATAATCCGCGCTTACAGCAGACGAGAGATGGAATCGCTCAGAAGCCTATGCCTATGGAGCGGTGGAGGTGTTTTGCCATTGGCGTTCTGCTGTTTGTGTTTGCTGTGTCAGGATCGGCGGACGATGTAGCAGATTATCCTAAAACGTTCCAGAAGCAGTTGAAGGACGCACAGCGTGCGTTTCAAGCGGAACAGTGGCATGAAGCACGCCGTTTATACCGAGGTCTTGCCCAAGAGGCTCCTGAATTCCCGATTGTTTACATCGGTGAAGGGGATGCCGCCGCAAAACTGAAAGATTATCCCGCTGCTATTACTGCTTTTCAGCATGCTTTGCGATTCCTCTCCGCGCGGCCGCAAGGCGATATTGCAAGGGTGCGCTTGGAAGTTATGGTGCAAGCCAAACTCGCTGCTGCGTACCATCGGAACAAACAACTTGACGAAGCCGATACGTGGTTCCAAAAAGCCATCAAGGGTGCTGGTGAGGATGCTCCAGTCGCATGGTATGTGGCTTTGGGACAGCTTGAAACAGAGCGTGGGAATTTGGAGCAGGCACGCCGCTACTATATTGTCGCTGTGCAGCTGCACCCGGATACAACTGCTGCCTATAATAATCTCGGACATGTTCTGCTCAAGCTCAATCGCATTGACGAAGCCGATGCCGTTTTTCGGGAAGCACTCGCCCAAGACGAGACGCTTGCCAGTGCCGCCTTCGGACGCGGTGAAGTCGGGATAAAACGCGGACAACTCGCTGTCGCCCAACGTTTTTATGAACGTGCTGTTCAACACGCGCCAAACGAACCGGTATTTCATAAAGCACTCGCAGATGTCCTCCGTGATATGGGTAGCAACGAGGCATCTGAGGCTGCATTGACGCGTTACCGCCGAACCTTGACGGAACGCTACCGTCGTCAAGCGCATTGGTTTATTGAGAATGGACAGCCACAACGTGCCTTAGTGCCCTTGAAGAAAGCACTTGAAACGGATGCGGCATTTATACCGGCACTGAAAGATTATGCCTACGTTCAGATGCAGCTCGGCGAATTAGCGGATGCCAAGCAATCGTATCAACGTGTGCTTACCATAGAACCTACTTCGCGTCAGGGACTTTTACATCTCGGCATGATAGAAGCCAAACTTGGAAATCAAGCAACAGCAGTATCACACTATCTCACGCTCATCAAACACGAACCGGATTTTATGGATGCCTACGTGCAACTCGCAAATCTGTACGAGCGTTCCGAAGACTTGAAGGCTGCGGCGCAAGCATTGACAATGGGCATCCGACACGACCCGACATGGGCACCCGGGTATTTGTGGCGCGGGAAGATTTATCAGAAACAGAACAAGTCCAACATGGCAGAGACCGATTTCCGAGAATCCATTCAACTCGCACCAGATGTCCCTTTTCCGAAAGAGGCGTTAGCGTCCCTGCTTGCAATGGAAAACAGGAAACTCACTGAAGCACTTACCCTCGCCAAGACTGCCGTTGCAAGTGACGGACAACCGGCGCACCGTGCCACACTTGCCCTCGTCTATTACCGCCTCAACCGCATCTCTGATGCACAACGTGAAATTGAAACTGCCTTTACCCAAGTTCCTAATCATCCTTATGTTTTGAGGATTCGCTCGGAGATCCTAAAAACCGATCCATAGAGACAATTTCTGAATAATGACTCCTTTGTATATTTTTTCTTGAAAATTAAAGAAAAAAATAGTATAATTCACTAAAGTTGTATGGTACATAGATGTGGAGAGTCACGTTCTAACCTGAATAGGCTTATTCCTTTGAAGCCGCACCAAGAGATTCGAGACTCTTCCATAACTGCTTACTTTAAGTATATAAAAAGTATATAGAATAAGGAGCCCTAACAATGTTAAAGTTTCAGATAGTTTTAATCGCCATTTTGGCTTGTTGTTTTGCCTTTATATCTTGTGACAGAACTCAGCCGATCATGACACCAGTCACGGACGGCATGATGGGCGAAGGCAGCGACTCCGGAAAGATGGAAGGCATGACTGGTATGGAAGGTGAAGATGCTGACAAGACTGGCATGGAAGGCATGACTGGTATGGAAGGTGAAGATGCTGACAAGACTGGCATGGAAGGCATGACTGGCATGGAAGGTGAAGATGCTGACAAAGCTGGCATGGGTGGCATGAATGGTGCCGATGCCAATGGCGATGGTGCTGGTGGCATGGGTGGCATGAATGGTGCCGATGCTAATGGCGATGGTGCTGGTGGCATGGGTGGCATGAATGGTGCCGATGCTAATGGCGATGGTGCTGGTGGCATGGGTGGCGATGCCCAATAACCCAGCTCTACAATAGTGCTAAAAAGGGATTAGTAACCACATTCTATGGTTGCTGATCCTTTTTTATTTCCCAACTTACGATGATCAAATCTTTCTATCGAACTCACGTCTTCTGGTGAAATCTACAATTAACCTAAGTTGCCCCGTTGTCATTCGCTCGCAATTTTCAAGATCATTTCTGTAGGAGCGACCCCTACCTAAAACGCGGCAGACATAGCCTTATCAGGCAATTAGCCGTTTCTCGTTCACCAACAGAGTGTCATGTTTGTAGAAAACTAAAGAAAGCTATCTACGCTCTATTTTTTGTTGAGAATTAAACCCCCATATGATACTATTTAAAAGAAATGAAGTTATGTAATATAAATTTGGAGAAGACCACAATGAAGTGGACGGCTTTGTCGCTTTAAAGCCGACAACTCTTTTTCAACTTTTAAAATATAGAATAAGGAGCATTTAATAATGTTAAAACTTCAAGTCGTTTTCATTGCGATTTTAATCATTTGTGTCGCCTTGGTATCCTGTGAGCGGGTCCCGAAAATGTTAGAGCCGGTTGCTGACGACATGATGGCTGGTGATGGCGTGTCTATGGACATGCAGACAGACATGATGATGGATATGATGAAAATGATGGACTCGGCGATGTACATGTCGTGGGCACATGTTGCGCTACCAGCACCCCCTACTGCGGTTACCAACCCGGGAGAAACTGGTGGGGCACACGGTATGGGGACCCGAACCGTCTATATCAACGATATCGGTGCCATGGCGAACAAAGATGGAACAATGTATCCTGCCGGGACCATGATCATCAAGACAATCATGGATGATGCCAACACTTTTGTCGCCAAAAAAGCGGTGATGATGAAATCCGACGATCCAATGTATGCTGGGCACAACGGGTGGGTATATAAAAAATATGTCCGTTCCAGTGAAGATGCGGAGTATATGCAAGTCAAAGGGTCTAACCTTGCCGATGCGGCTAATGGTTGTCACGGCTGTCACGCCCAAGCGGGTACGGCCGGTGCTTCTGGGCACGACAGCGTATTCGTCTCACTCTCCATGGATACCATGATGGATGACACGGACGATATAGCAGATGATACAACGGCGGGTGATGACACGACTATAGACACGACCACGGACATGACTACGGACCCACCTATGGACATAACTACGGATACACCCATGGACATGATGAAAATGATGATGGACATGGAAATGCACAAGTCGTGGGACAGTGTTACGCTTCCAGTCCCAGTGGGTACCGGAGCAGCTCACGGGACCGGAGCTCGGACTGTATATTTCAATGAAGCCGGTGCTATGGCAAACATGGCAGGGACAGCTTATCCTGCAGGAACCATGATTGTCAAAGAGATCATGGATGCTACCAATACATTTGTCGAGAGGGTTGCAAAGATGGTAAAAACCGACTCAGCAGACCCGATGTCCGCAATGTACAAAGATCATGGCTATTGGATGTACGTCCAAGTTAAACTCGACGCAATGTCAAATGTCATAGAAGGAGAAACAAAGGGCGATGTTCCTGGAGGCAGCAGTGCCGGTTGTCATGGATGCCACTCAACAGCCACTAATGACAAAGTCTTCGTATCGCTCCCGATGGATGCTGGTGATACCGGTGGCATGAATGCTGGTGACATGAATGGTGCTGGCAATGGTGCCCAATAGTTCCATCTAACAACACCTATAAGAAGGGGATTGGTAACCACATCTTGTAGTTACCAATCCCCTTCTTCTTTTCCACTATTCCTTAGGTGATGAATGCTCCACTCTGTGCTGCAAGCGAAACCCGTACTGAATCCTCCGATACCTTTACCGGATTGTCGTTGAGAAGATCTTTCACAGAAGTTTGGAGCGACGAAATCGGGACATCAATCGTCTGAGAACGTAGGCTCGTATTCAATGCAACCAGGACTTCACTATCTGCTGAAGCCTGTAAATACGCATAAGTCCCCTTCTGAACGTTCAGATGAACAACTTTTCGCTTTCCGGAAGTAAGCACTGGAAACTGTTTTCGTAGTGTTCCCAAGCGTTGGAAATAAGCCAACAGGTTTTTATCCCCTTCATCCGCCCACGGCATCGGCAGCCGCGCCTCTTCAAAGCGTCCGAGTGGGTTCCGTTGTGAAACGCCCACCTCAGTGCCATTATAAACCACAGGCGGTGCCGAGAGTGTGAACAGCACCAGTGCTGCCAACTCGACCTTCGCCTTATTTTCACCTGCCAAATAGAGAATACGGGTCATATCATGGTTGTCCAGAAACGCGGGGAGAGAAAAATTTTTAGGGAAGTATGCCTCGTGTGCTGTCAAGAATGCCTCAAATTCCAGCAACGTCGAGGTTTCGAGAACAAAGGTTCGCCGGAGTGCATCCGCAAGCAGGAAATCGAGGCATCCGTCAAAATGTGGGATATAGGACGCAATTCCCTCTGAATGACTCACGACCTCTCCGAACAGAAAAGCGTCAGGGTTCACCGCTTTGCACGCTTGGCGAAAATCTGCCCAGAACGTATGTGGTGGACCTGGTGCATAGTCGAGCCGGTAGCCATCAACGCCGTTGTGTAGCCAATGCTGTGCGCACCGTAGCAAATAGTCACTCGCAGGTTTGTGCTTTAAGTTCAGTTGTGGCATCCCTTTCACGCCGAAGAAACTTGTGTATTCATCGGGCCATCGCTGCCATGTATACCACCCCCGATACTCGCTGTCCTTCTCACTTTGCGCTGCCTGAAATGTCGGATGTTGATTGGACCAATGATTGGCTACGAAATCGAGGATAACCCGTATACCACGCTGATGTGCTTTTTCAATCAATTCCTTCAAGTCGCTGTTTGTGCCGAACCGAGGTTCAACGGTGTAGTAATCTGTGGCATCGTAGCCGTGATGCGATGGACTTGCAAAGAGGGGTGAAAGCCAAATTACGTTGCATCCAAGCGATTGAATGTAGTCAAGTTTCTGAATTGCGCCGTGGAGCGTTCCTCCGAAAAACCCGGAAAGATTTGTTGGTTTTTTCCATGGTACACCCTCACCCGGATAAAATCGATCCAAGAAGATGTGGTAGATAATCGCATCGCGTGCCCACATCGGCATGTCATAATCATCTACCGAAATGGCGAATTCGGTTGCTTCAGATAGTATCCGCGCTTGATTATCCGCAAAGATCCATCTATTTGAGCCTGTAACACGTCCACCGATTCTGTAGCGAACCACTGTACCGTTTGATTGCGGGGGAATCTGTCCGTACCAGTAGCGCACGTATCGCCATTCAAGCGTGTTCCATACCGATTCTCTCGGTACGAGTTCAAACATGGTCTCTTCGCCCTCTGCATCCATCCAACAACGAACCGAATCGTAAGGGATCCCACCGGACGTTGTCACGTGGACGGGGATTGGTTGATTCGGTATAGGACGCGCCAGCGATCCAAACTGTGTCCTTAATCGGTGAAGGTGCTTGATGCCTGCTAAGTTGCTTCGATGTTCAACAATACGGTTTTCAAAATTTCTTTGCGGACCAAACATAGTTTCCTCTTAGAAAAAATAAAAAAAGCCGTGTAGCAGGTACACGGCTTTTCGATTTCGGTTGTGAGTTTGCTTACTTGTCACCCCAAGCGCGCCCACGTGGAATTAGTAGCAATTGTCCTACGCTCAGTTTCGTCCGATCGAAGATATAGTCGTCTTGATTCGCGGCAACCAGCCGTGTCCACATCTCTTCGTTATCGAAAATCTCAGGACGCGCAGCAATGCGCTTGAGTGCAGCCTCGCCATTTGATTCCTGAATGTCTGCTTCTTGGACATGGTATTTGTAAATCACTTCAGGACTGGTTATGCTGAAACTGAAGGTGTGTGAATTTGCGAGGGTATTACCAGCCATATCAGCAGCACCAGAGACAGTGACAGTGTACATGCGTCCTGCGCGCATCGGCATATCGGATGTGAACGTCACGGAATCACCGGTTCCACTTACTGTACCTGACAACGTTGCGTTCATCGGTTCACTCATCGAATCTTCCGTTTTTGTAACTGCTACATCCACAGAGACGCTGTTACTGTCAATCGGTTCACTGAACGAGACCGTCAGACTGTTCATTACATTTAGTGAATCTTCGTATTCAGAGATGACGGTGCCATCGGCGGGTTCGTTCATTGTGACAGTTGGTGGTGTTGCGTCGGTGTAGGTAAATTGCTGTGAAAGTGTAACGGGAACTTCGGGTTTCCCTTTATTGGTAACGACAACAGACACAGATTGCCCCGCCATGCCATCGGGAGTCACTGCCGTGATTTGCGTTTCACTTGGAACAGTTACGCTTTGGGCGTTTTTCCCACCGAACGTCACGGTTACGCCGTTTTTCATGTCGAATTTCTCACCGGTAATCTGGACGGTTGTCCCACCGTTCTCCGGTCCCTGCGTGGGGCTCATCCCGCTCGGTATCGGTTCTGGGTTACAGCCGCCGCAGCCCATCATCCACGCAAAGATGATGGTGAGAACCGCAAACGCGGCTTTTTGGGCGTAGCTTGTTAGCCAAAACTTGCTGTTAAAAGGGCTGGGTTTTTTCATCAATTTAGTCTCCTTATCGTCAGAAGCAATCTCATTCCATATCGCGCCAAGTCTTACTATTGAAAGTGGTTTTTTAATTTTCCTTGCAGTTCGGTCAAGAGGGTTTGGGCTTTAGCGTTCCCTGACGTATATCCGCCTTCCATTACATTACAGGCTAAGGTTTTCTGTAGAACAGAAGATCAGAGTGCTGTGTCTATAGAAAACGGATTTCGCGGTTAGAGGGAAACCTCTAAATTACACCTTAATGTATTATACACATAAATTGGTACAGTTGTCAACACTTTTTTGCGCAGCCTGTGGGCAAACTTACGCTACAAATGTCCTAACCGCGCCAGGTTGTCCGCTTTAATGAGTCGCTAACGGCAACTGCTAACTCTGGACCGAAACCTTCTACTGACAGTTTTACCGTATCCCCATCGCCAACTGCCGTGAGTGCTTCATGGTGTGTTCCTGTGGACACAACATCACCGGGTTCTAATGTCACCACGCTTGTTACCTCTGCGAGCAATTCCGGGATGAAGCGTGCCATGGAATTCGTGGAGAAATCGTGTTGCAAACCGTCGTTAATCCAGAGTTGCACGCCGAGCGCGTTCGCGTCCTCTACTTCGTCAGCGGTGACGAGTGCTGGTCCCATCGGTGCAAACGTGTGCCAACTTTTCCCTAAGAAGAAACCGCCGGGCAATCCGCGTGCAGAGACATCAATAAATTGCGTGTAACCAAATATGCAATCTAAGGCGTTCTCCTCGGATAGATGTTTTGCAGTTTTACCAATCACAATGGCTAATTCTGGCTCAAAGTGAAATACGGTTACGTCTGCTTCTGGGAGTTCAACTGTATCCTTTGTGGCGATGATACCGGTCGGCGATTTCAGAAAGGCATTGAAATCTCCGCGGGAGGGGCTGTCCGGTTCGATGTAATTGCCAGCAAGGCAGACGAGTTGTCCGGGACGCGGGACCGGTGCTTTGAGACTGACGCTATCTAAAGCGATTGCAGTTCCATTTTCGGCGGCATCTGTTATTGTTGAACCAAGGCTGTCAAAGTCCTCAATCACCATTTGGATCAGTTCTTGCGGTGTGTGGGACGAAAGTCCACTCAACGCATCACTGATGTTAACAATCCCGTTTTCTGTTATCACGCCGAGTTGATAGTCATTGAAGAAGGCAAGTTTCATTTAGGTTTTTGCTCCTCTGTTAAGGCACTTTTGGCGTAGCCTGCAAGCCAAAACTTGCTATAAAATTGCAAGCGGATGGCTCCGCTCCTTTAGCGGCAGTTGTACCTTTGTTCCACTGAAATGGGAAACATAGGTTGCACTCACGCACTCAAGCGAAGTAAGCGCGTTGCGTCCGCCGAGTTCTGGTTGATTTTTGTTAAGAATCGCATCTCGCATATTTTTCGCACTCCAGATCGTGTGGCGGGACTGCCACGCTTTTCCAGAGATCAGAAACGCTGATGCGTCAAGTTCTATTTGTTCCCACGCGGGTGTATGTGCTGCAAACGAGACATCGAACGGACAGTGCCACATTTCATCTATACCCGTGTCTGGATTCGGTTTTATCATCAATTGCCCTTCCGAACCGAGTAGGTGTGGTCCCATCATCCACCCGTGTCTGGGTTCGCGGCAGTAGAGTTCCATGATACCGTAGGCACCGTTTCCGCCGCCGATGTGCACGAGCATTGTGTCTCCGGCAACGATGCCGTTGTCGCGTCGATCTGTTTTGCACAATTCGCTGCTGTGCATGATGTCTGCTTCTGTTACATCGTGCCCCTGATATGTGATATGTGCCTGGATCCAAGAAATACCGTCCAAGAAGAAATCCATCTCATCAAAATAGTGTACACCCATCTCCATTAACTCGAATCCTGCTTCGCGTCCTTTGCCGACTTCGCGAATTGAACGGAGTTCACCGATTTTACCTTCGTTAATCAGGGATTTCGCGTGCCGAAAGAGCGGTGTGAATCGAAATTGATGGCTGACTGCCAAGTGCACGCCCGCTTCACGACATGCTGCGAACATCTGATCCGCCGTTTCTAAATCAACGGACAATGGCTTCTCACATAAAACGTGGATGCCTACTTTCGCGGCTGCAATCGCTATCGGTGCATGTAAAGGGGCATGCGTACACACGCTCACGATATCCAATGCTTCGCGTGCGAACATCTCTTCATAGTCGATGTATCGGTTTGAGACATCGTATTCATCGGCGCGGGCGTTGAGCGCATCACGGTTTATGTCGCACATCGCAACGAGATCGACTCCGTCTAAGTTCGCGTGTGCGCCAGCGTGGCTCCGGCTAATCCCACCGCAACCGACGATTCCTGCCCGTAATGTCATGAGTTTCTCCTGAATCCAGTTTGTGCCTGCTAATTTAGGGCGTATGCGGGTTTTATGCTAAAGTGTATTATACGCTGATGGCAAAAGAGTGCAAGCCATTTTTTTAATTTTCCTTGCGGTTTTGTATTTGAATGTTCCTTTACGTATATCCGCTTTTCACTTCGTTTCAAGCCACGCCCCTGGGACCAATTTTAAGAGAGGGTCATCTCTAATAACGCCTGCCATTGCACTTCGTCCACAAGGACCCCCTTTTCAAGGCTTTCCTGCCGTGTCCGTAGCATGCCTTCTCCCGGATACCTGACACTCTCATTTTCATCTAACGGGGTCGCCGTGTGGAAATCGTCAATGATTGCCGCCACCGTTTCGTCTAACGCTGCTTGTCCCATCATTCCGGTGGCATGAATCGCAATATATACCTGAGAGACAGCGTATTCCGAGCCTTGCTTTCCGATTTCATGTGTTGCCTGTCCGCCTGAGATGAGAGATGCCATCGTATCAAGCACCAGTGCCAAGCCAGATCCTTTCCAGTAACCGATGGGGAGTGCCCTTGCAGAATCGAGAATTTCTCCGGGTTCAACCGTTAGTTCACCCTTCGTGTTGTAACCACCGGGTAAGGGGAGTTGTTTCCCTTGCAGCTTAAGCACTTCCAATTTTCCGTTTGAGTATTGACTCATTGCCATGTCCAGCAGAATATGTCCCGCTTCTCTCGGAATACCGATCGCCATTGGATTGTTTCCAATCTTTTTTTCTGCAGAACCCCACGGCGGCATGAGTCGCGTCGTATTGGTCCAGCATATTCCGATGTATCCGGCTTCCGCTGCTTGTAGCGCGTAAGCACCGCCGCGCATCCAGTGATTCGTATTTGAAAGTCCGACACATCCTATGCCGTGGACTTCGGCAAGTTCTGTTGCCCGTTGCATGCAGAAATGGGCGTTGACGAGTCCTACTCCCATCTTGCCATCCCATCGTTCTAATGCCCCGAAACCCTCGGTTTTCTCTGGTTGCGCACGGAAATCGATCTGCTTGCTCTCCAGTCCAGCAACGAATCCGGGAAAACGATTGAGTCCATGGGAGTACACGCCGTCACGCTGATTCTCTGCGAAGAGCCTTGCGCATAACATCGCTCGTTCGTCGGCAAGCCCGACTGTCGTGAGCACACGGTAAAATTCATCACATAAAGTTTGGAAAGGTACACGTTTCATACGCTATAGTAGACTGTTGTTCCAGCGTTAGCTGCTATTATATTGCGGGTGTTACCACATTTCAACCCATTGCGTGAAGGGTGTCACGGGTTGTGTTTCGCTACGGATGACCCACTTGAAATCGGGGTCCTTCCAGTAAATTGTGCCCGGATGGTCGCCGTCACGGAGATAGCGGATGTCAATTGCCCAACGGATGTCCTTACTGGTAGTGTGCGGTAGCGATCGGTGGAGTGTCAGATTATGGAACACTAAGGCATCCCCTAATTCCATAGGACACGTCACGACACGAGAGTTCTCGATAAGTTCGTCCATTACCTCAAGAAACTTCCCTTCCCGTTCTTCTGTGTGATGATTGACGACACCTAATCGATGTGAGCCTGCGACCACTTGTAGACAGCCGTTCGTCTCATCGACTGGCACCAGCGGTATCCATGCGGTCGGAATAAGCGAAGTTTCGCTGACTGTGCCGAAGTAACCGCTGTCCTGATGCCACGGGACGACGGTCAATTGCTGACCCGGAAGTTTCGGACGCGCATTAAAGACAGGATGTCCGATAACATCCGTCCCTGTCAGTTGCCCGATTGCATCCACGAGGCGCGGCGCGTGGTGCAGCTCGAAAATTTCAGATGTCGCAACTTGGTTACGCCAAGAACGACCGAAGCGGTTGGCATGCTCACCAGCGACTTGCACGAACCGCGTTTCAAAAGGGAGTTCTGATCCTTCATCTTCGATAATCCCATCCTCTTTCAACTCGCGAATTATGTCATCTACGACGCGAGCAAAACTATCCCTCACACCGTTGATGGCAGATTCCGGAACAACATTTTTCAGTAGTAAATATCCGTCATTTTCCCACTGATCCATCTGTTTGAGCGATAACTTGGTATTCATTATTCGTTACTCCTTGCTTGTAAGCGTGCAAGTTCCGCTCGGAGGCGTGTGAGTTCCGCTTCTGCTTCCTGCCGTGCGATGACTTCCTGTTCTGCTCGTGTTTCGGCAGTTTCCGCTCGTGTTTCAGCACTTTCCGCTCGTGTTTCGGCGTTTTCCGCTCGTGTTTCAGCACTTTCTGCGCGTGCTGACGCTAATTCCGCTTGTGCTAATGCCGACTCGGCAGGTGTCTGAAGCCAAGCATCTGCAACTGGATCGTAAATACCTAAACCCATAACATCGGCAGGAAAATCTGAATTCGGTACAGGGGAGTGCACCCAACGCCCCACATCACCAATATGGAAATCTAAATTCAGGGCAGGGGAGTGCAGTCCACCATCCGCATCCGCAGAAATCGGGACATACAGCCCATCAGCCAAGGTAAAACCCATCAGCGGCGATGGCAAATATAACCCCTCTATGTCACATAAGAAGTAGTCTTGGATGCCTAATGCAGCATAGAGTTCCATCTTGCGCCCTAAGTCGTTTTGATATGTGTTTTTGCTGGAGAACTCCATCGCGAAATCGGGCACTTTGCCCTCCACCCAGACGAGATAATTCCCTCGGTTCTTTTTCCCTAAACCGAAAGCGACCAGGACATCGGGTGAAACCGATTTACGCGGGTCACCCTCCACGTAATATATTAGTATATCGCCAGAGACATAAGCCCCTGGATCTTGTTTGAAATGTTCGTCAAAGACTTGTAGAGTACGCATGAGGATTCGTCTGTGAAGATCGCTCACTGCCATCGGTTCTCCATCTTCTTCGGGGTAAAATATTGACGCGTCTGTAGGAGCAGAAGGGATGTGCTCCTCTTTTTCATGGATTGCCATCGGTGTTTCTCCTTTTCCGTAAGATGCGTGAAAAACAGGTGTTAAGTGTTGAAATAAGGATTTATATTGCACTCTTAAGTATATCCACAAATCGCGATGTTGTCAAACAATTTATTACAATCACCGCGGCTCAACACGGCAACACGGTTGACATTTCGCTTAGAAAATGATACCCTATACATCAAAGGAGGACGCATTATGGCAACTTTAACGCAGACCGAAAACAAAATCAGACCGCTGTATATTGACGGATACACCCATCAACTCAGTTATGCCCCCGGTGAAGAAATTGCGTTCCATATCTCGACGAGTGCAGAAAACTATTCACTTGAGATTGCGCGTATAGGTGCAACACGCGAGGTCGTCTGGCGACAAGATGGACTTCTGGGTGAAGCACAACCAATTCCTGCAGATGCGTCATCGCAAGGATGTGGATGGTCCCCCGTTTTTAGTCTTGAGGTCCCTGAAACGTGGCAGAGTGGCTATTATGAAGGCACACTCCGCGCAACGGACGGTGGTGGTGACGTTGTCTATCGGAACCATCGCACCGCTGAAAGCACGCTGTTTTTCATTGTCCGTCCCGCGAAACCAGGAACGAATACGCCTATTCTACTTCAACTCTCTACCAATACCTATAACGCTTACAACAACTGGGGTGGCTTCAGTCTTTACGGTTATCATGGCGCAAGCAAGATTCAGGGGAACCGCGTCTCGTTTGACCGACCCACTCGTGGCATTTTCAGTAATTGGGAATCGGCTTTTGTTGTTTGGGCGGAACAGAACGGGTATACACTTGATTACGCTGCGAACTCCGATTTGGAATTTCACCCTGAGATGTTGGAACATTACAAACTTGTCTTGAGTGTCGGGCATGATGAATACTGGTCTGCTCCGATGCGCGATAGTCTTGAGGCGTTTATTGCAAACGGCGGGAACGCTGCTTTCTTTAGCGGGAATTCCGTTTGCTGGCAGGTCCGTTCTGAAGATAATGGCAGAGCACTCGTCTGCTGGAAACAGACCTACAATCAGGATCCAGTCTACAAGACGGATGATTATAGCACCCTCAGTACGCTGTGGAGCCACTATCTGGTAGGTCGTCCTGAAAACGAACTGACCGGTGTCGGTTTCCTTCAAGGCGGTTATCACTTGAGCCATGGGCAATTTATGGATGGTGCCGGGGAATATACTGTCCATCGTCCAGAACATTGGGTATTTGAAGGGACAAACCTCGCGCGAAATGATGCCTTTGGCGGAGAAAATACCATTGTCGGCTACGAATGCGACGGGTGTGAGTGGAACCTTGTGGACGGTTTGCCAGTCCCGACCTATCGCGATGGCACGCCTGAAAGTTTCACGATCCTCGCGACGGCTCCCGTCCGCTGGCATCCTGATGATTGTGAATGGTACGAACGTTGGGAAAGAGGGAGAACCGGTGCCGCAACGATGGGTATCTATACACAAGGCGGGACGGTCTTTACTGCTGCCACAACCGATTGGTCGCACGGGTTAGCCGGTGGCGATCCAGTGGTTGAACGGATTACCCATAACGTTCTGCAACGCCTTTCAAAATAAATATACGTGATTATATTTCTTTGCGCTGGAATGAGACGTGTGCTGTTGCAAATAACGCTGTAAAAAAGAGAAGCAACAGCATCACATCCAGAATCGCGCCTTTGAATGTCTCTGCTAAACGCACCCGATCCTGAAATTTAGGGATGCTTTCAAAAGAAACAGGTTTATCAGACATACCTTCCCTAACGAACGGAACGTGTGGACTGTCTGGATCCGCTCGGTCAGTAGAGATAAGGAAGTCGTTGAATTCATCGGCATAACGCTCGGCGTTCTTCAAGAAATCCAGATGTCTCTGAAACCCGGTTCCAGCGAGAGACTCAATGGCGTATTGCACAATTGCTGTCGGTGAGATACGATTGAACTCTCTCGCAATCTGAATCTGGTTTATTTGTGCGTTTAAGTATGCTCTTTGTAATCTTGCGCCTTCTCTTGCCTCCTCGTTTAGAAACTCAGCCCAGAGTAACGTTGCGGGTGTCGGTGGACGTTCACGCGTAGGAGCTTCATCTTCCAATCCGCGTGCTATGTAGCGTTCTTGGAGTCCACTACGTCTGAAATATACTGGACTCGGACCCCGACGGATTGATGGCTGGTTCAACCCACTCATGATTGTGCCAAGCATTGACGGCACGAGAATAACCCAAATTACCCATATCAGCAGCAGAATTACAAGACTCGTTGAAGCGTTGTTAACGAGCGTGGATATGAAAAACCCTAAGGCGATAAAGACAGAAATATACATTAAACCCACGACGAGAATACCGCTGATTCTGCTCCATTCTTGGATATTGAGTTGAAGCGTTCCAGAGAGATATAGTAACAGGAGGTTAATCAACACACCGCTGATAAAAACAGTCCCGAGACTAATAAGACAGCTTAAAAATTTACCAGTGAGTACCGTCCGACGCGCAACAGAATTGGATAACGTTAATCGGAGGGTACCATGTTCCACTTCACCAGAAATCGCGTCAAATGTAAAGACGAGCGCGAGAAAACTCAGAACATTGGAGATGATGAGGATCCAATCAATTTTTAAGAACACCGGGAAAATATCTTTCGCTTTTATGGGTGGAAATCCACTATATTTCAGTCGCCAGATACCGGAGACGTTATAGGTGTTTCCGTTTATAACCGGGTTTCTTCCCCATCCTGCCCGCTCCCCTGAGGCGAACTTCGGCAGATTATTTTCACTGCCATGTGCACAGAAAGAGAGTGGTGAAGGTTCCTTATAAAGTCCCCCTGGACCGGCTAAAACGAGTTTATAAAGATTACTACTATTCTGTTCAAGTCTCGCTGAGTACGCTGAAACTTGCTGTCCATATTCTGCTTGTTGTGTTCTATATTCGTCAATGTGCCCCACAGCGTTAACAAGCATTAAAAAAACTGTGAGCAGCATCGCGAGTGCGAAACGGAGACTGTTCACCTGCTCAAATAATTCTCGTTTCACAATATGCCAGAGCATCTCAGACCTCCTGCCGACTGAAAACCGCGAAGGTAATCATAAATAGCATTGGATTCAAAAGGAAAAGTAGAAATAGGTCGCGGAGTGCCCGGTTACTGGCATCCTCAAATACACTCGGTGGCTGATAAAAGAATCGTGGAACATCATCCCATCGGACGACCCCTTTATCACTCGCAAACCATTGGCGTGAACCGAACGCCTTTTTATCGTAGAAATAGTCCAGTATTGTTTCCCTATATTGTCGTCCTGATTCAAAAAAGTCTTGCATTCTCGCGAGACCTGTACCTGCCCACGCTTCCGTTGAGAGGTGATATAAACCTGCTGGTGAAAATCGGAGCGCGTTTCGGGCGATACTTGATTTACGAACATAGGTTTCAGAAAAGGCTTTCTCGCGTATCTGCCAGACTATGCCAGCAGTCCGAATTCGACCAGATGTTAGTTCTTGGAAATAGGCTTTAACAGTAGGGACATAGATCTCCGACGCATCTGGAATGAACGTAATATTTTTCTTTAAATGCGTGTAACTGGAACTCCCAGCACCTGACTCGCTGCCCTTTAGTAACGGCGGGTTCTTAAACGGATCCCCAGGTGCTTCTTCATTCCAGGAAAATTGTTCCAAGATCTGGTCAATTGCTTGATCCGCTTGTCTTACCCTCTCTTCCGTATCAATGAAGCGATTGACGAGGAATAGACTCACATTTGGATAGATCAAGGTCAACGCCACCCAAATAAACATTGAAACGATAAGGGATGTCGCTGTGCGGTGAATAACGCTGGAGATAAACAATCCGATGAGATAGAACGTAGAGGTATAGATGACTGTTGTGAGAAAGATACCGCCAATCCGAAGGAAGCCATCGGCACCATAATGGATGGCATTAGATTGTAGTTGCACCAGCAATGCTAACAGGAAACTCATCAGTAATGGGAGGGTAAGGCATAGCATGGCACCTAAATACTTTGACATTACAATCAAGCCTCGTCCAACCGGATTGACAAGGATTAGGCGTAATGTGCCATTCTCGCGGTCCCCAGCGATTGCATCGTACGCGAAAATCAGAGCGAGGAGGCTAAAAAGGATTTGAAAGACGGATACCAAATCTATATCGGAAAGCAGATAGCGGAAAGGATTACTGAAGCCTGTGTGACGACTGACATTACTCCATAAGAAAGGGATCTCTCCAATCTTGATTTGGAGCGAGTTTTTCGCGCGCTTGTCAAGTCCTTGATTAAAGATGCTCAGTGGGTTGGGTGTCCTATCAAGATACGGCATGAAAGATGAATACGTTCTCCCACTAAAGTTCCCTTCTTGGTGTTTTTGGAGATCTTCATTGTAACTCGCGAGTCTCCGCTCATAATTATCCGTTAAGACGATGCTCCCGGCAAGGACAAGGGACATAGATGCAATAACCGTAACCAAAAAGCGGAACGTCATTAAATTCATTAAGAGTTCATGTCGAATCAGCGTCCAAAGCATTACTTTTCTCTCTTCTCACGAGGCGTTTAGGAGTATCGTCCGATTTTTGAATGATGTAACTTTACATTTATACACCGGTTTGGATGCACTTTTCAAACGTTTAGCAGAATTATGGTATCTTGGTACAATTTGCTTCAATTAGGGTTATTTAGTTTTTCATACTTCAAACTCGCTTGTTCATAATAGGGCAATTTATTGCCCGTTATACAGCCCTTTAGTACGATGAATCGCACTGTTACAAGCATAAATATGCGTAGTTGAAAAACCATTTGTTGCCCATTCATCCAAGCAATCCAACAAATTTTTAAAACTGAGTACTTGCAGTCTCAATTGAATTTTATTGCCGATTCTATGATAGCGTGCTATGCTATTGAACATGGAAACGGAAACACTAATCCCTCAGCAACGTCAATAGGAGATTTGAACGTCATGCAAAAGGTTGCTGTTATCACTGGCGCAGCAAGCGGCATCGGGCGCGGACTGGCGGAGCGGTTCGCAGTGGAGGATATGAGGATCGTCATCGCTGATATTGAAGAGGAACCGTTAGCCGAACTTGAAGCGGACTTAAAGGCTAACGGTGCGACCGTTCTCGCTGTCAGGACGGATGTCTCAAACGCTGCGGAGGTTGAAAACCTTGCAGCGCGGACGCTGGACACTTTCGGCGCGGTGCATATCCTCTGCAACAATGCCGGTGTTGTCTGTAGTCGTCCTATCTGGGAGCATACCCTTGCCGATTGGGAATGGGTATTAGGCGTTAACTTGTGGGGCGTGATCCACGGTATCCGAGCATTTGTACCACGCATGCTTGTACAAGGGGATGCGTGTCATATTGTGAATACTGCCTCTATCTTGGGGTTGGTAGGTGGGAGTGGCGAAGGTATCTATAAGGTAAGCAAACACGGTGTCGTCGTGCTTTCCGAAACGCTCGCCGATGAATTGGCACAGAAAGGTGCTAATATTCAGGTGCATGTGCTGTGTCCCGGATGGGTCCGTACAGGTATTCTGGATTCCGCCCGGAACCGTTCGGATGCGCTGCAAAATCCAGCGGAGAAAGCACATCCACAGGAGCCAGTTATCGGTGGTTCTCGAAATACCCGTGCCGAGATGGAGGCGGGGTTGTCGCCTGCGGAGGTGGCGGAGCATGTCTATAAGGCGATCCAAACCGGCATCTTCTATATTCACACACATCCTGAGCACAAGGCATGGATTCGCGAACGTATGGAGCGTATCCTTGAATAGCCTTGTCTAAGTCAAATCCAGCACGCTCCGTGCGACTTCGCCTTTTGCCAGAGCCTCAAATGCGTCGTTAATCCCTTCTAAGGGATAGGTGCGCGTGACGAGTTCATCCAGTTTGAGTTGTCCTCCTTTATAGAGCGAGACCAAACGTGGGAAGTCCACATGTGGACGCGCAGTCCCATACATCGAACCGATAACCATCTTCTCCGGCATCAGCATCCGTGCGTCGAATTCGACAGGTGTATTTTCCGGGGCGTGTCCGACGAAAACCGTCATACCTCTGCTCCGTGTGCAGAGAATCGCTTGCCGGAACGTTTCACCGATCAATCCGATTGCCTCAAACGCGTAGTGGACACCACGTCCATTCGTAATCTCCCTAATCTGTTCTACGGGGTCTGCTTCGGAGGCGTTAACGGTATGCGTGGCCCCGAACTGCTTGCCGAGTTCAAGTTTGTTGTCAAGGACATCGACAGCGATAATCGGTTCGCCGCCAGAGAGGGCGGCACCTTGGATGCAATTGAGTCCGACCCCACCGCATCCGAAGACAGCGACTGAACTGCCGGGCGCGACTTGTGCTGTATTGATAGCCGCACCGACACCCGTCATCACGCCACACCCGATGAGTGCGGCTTGTGCAAACGGCATGTCCTTATCAATCGGAATGACAGCATCTTGTGGGACGAGTGTTTCGGTGCCGAACGTTCCTAATCCAGACATCTGATCGATCTCTCGCCCGCTTGATTTTATAGCCGGTTTACCTGACCCGTCGGCGGGAAGTGCACACAAATTCGGATACCCCTTCTGACACATCTCGCAATATCCACAATTCCGTTTCCATGAAAGGATAACATGGTCGCCGACTTGCACTTGAGTTACATCGCTCCCGATCTCTTCTACAACACCAGCACCTTCATGTCCGAGGATAACAGGTAACCTGACGAAGGGCCAATCCCCCTTAACAACATGCCAATCGGAATGACAAACACCACTGGCGACCAATCGTACCCGCACCTGATTTGCACTTGGACGCGGTAGGTCGAATTCTTCGATTTTTAAATGCGTGTCGGTTTCGTATAATACTGCAGCTTTCATGGGGTTCCTCCGAAATTTTATATGGCGAGATCCAATCTACTTCCGCTGAAAATAGAGGCTGTCCTGAAGGAAAGGGATTAAAGCAAAAGTTATTGCTTGCGTGTAATTTTGGAGTCTATCTATTTCTCCGTTTGTAAAGAATCCGCTTGCACTCTGTTTCTCTTTTGTGTTGGTATCTTGTACAAGTTCGTCAATAATGTGTGCTAATTCGATTCCAGCCAAAAGTTTTTCTACGATCCAGTCAGGCAATTCGTACAATCCACTCGTGCTGAAACTGTCTCGGTGCTGCGAATCCAATATATGGATGACGGTAAATTGAAACCATCTCTTGTGCATCTGAAGGACTCCGCCTTCAATGCCGACAAAGAAGTTGGCATTGAGGTACTGTTCATCGTTGATACGCTTTGCGTGTTCCGCACGGTTCTTGGCACCTGTGAATGTGTCTTCATTAAAGGGCTGAGCGGAAACGCCGGAATCAACACGTAATCCCTTGATCTCCACAGGTTTGAAAAACTTTGAAAAACTTTGCCTGGTGCTCTCAATTTTTACTCTGTTTTCTGAACCGATTAAGATTTTAGTGGGTGTCATAGGTATCATTATATCACCTTTGGAAAAAGATACAAAGTGGATTTTAGATTGACATCTGTCCCCTAAAAGCGGTATAATAAACAGGTGAAGTGGGTTCTATAGGAAACCTGCAAGCTGCCCGTAAAAAATGTGAAAGAGGAGAATTAACGTGTTTCGTTTTAACTTGCCTTGCAAGTTTATACTAAAAGGTCGGAGAATCGCGTTCGTTGGTATCTGCGTTCTTGCTATGCTTTCGTGTGGAAGCGGCATGATTCAGAATTTTGAGGGCATCCAGCTCCAATCGGACCCACGCGTTGACAGGATCGATCTACGGATTTATCTGGTTGACAAAAATGGAATACCGTTGATATGGAACCAGAGCATTCTCAGCCCAAGTGTCGGCGTGAGTACTATCTCTGAGGCGGACTTTACTACCAGTGCCCAAGTTTACTCCATGCGCAATGGGGTGCGACATAAGAAGGTCTACGATGGACGACTCATTGATCTCCGTTGGTCTCAGGAACTCAATCGACTGGATCGACTCATGACTGCAGAGATTCCACGTTACTTAATAGACGATGATCCAGAGCGCGATACGCCTTTAGGGATCATCACCGTTGAAATCCAGACTGACAAACAGGGTCCTTTCTCGGATACCTTAGAAAGAACCGCCATCTACAAGTATTAAGATGATTGTCAATTATCGGTTACAAGCGGATTCTGTTGGACGAGGGGAAACGCCCAAGCAAAAACACCTCTTAACTGAAAAATGACCACTGAAAACTACTAAAAAATATGCCTATTCACACACAAAACTACCGACATTGGGAAGGGACACTCAACCCCAGCCATTATACACGCTGGTGGATTATCGCAAAGGCGGAATTGAAACTGCTTGCACAACGCAAAATTGTCCGGCTCATCGTTGCCATTCCGCCCGTTATCTACATCTTGGCTCACGCCGTAATTATCTATATCGTTAATCAGTTTCCAGGTTCCGTGTTTCCGATCAACATTGACATTGCATTTTTCAAAAATTTCCTATTTAACGCCTCGCTTTTCATCGCGCTGATTGCCGTTTTTGGAGGGTCCGGGTTAATTGCCACGGATCTGAAAAATAACACGCTCTCCCTTTATCTATCCAAACCGATTTCATGGATCGATTACCTTATAGGGAAATTTGCTGTCATGGGTATATTGCTTAGCTGCCTTACGCTGATCCCAGGGCTTTTGCTGTTTCTTGAACACGTGCTGTTAACCGATACGCCCTTTCTAAAAGAGAATTATTGGATGCCTTTTTCAATCATCGCCTATTCCATAATTATCATCCTCGTTTCCAGCCTGTTGATGTTGGTATTTTCATCGCTCACCTCAAACTCTCGCTATGCCATAATAGGCTTCTGCGCTGTGTGGTTCGGTACGCCTGTTATCTATGAAATCCTCAAAGCCATTACACGCACCAGCAAGGTGGCTTTAGTATCTATTTGGGCGAACTACGATATTCTCGGCACAGCCCTATTTGCCGTTTCACGCAACTATGCCGTGCATTGGGTCTGGGCACTCCTCACCCAAATTGCCCTGATAGCTCTCTGTCTCTTCGTTCTTCACCGTCGGATCCGCGCTGTCGAAATTGTTAAGTAACCATTGTGTCATCAGAGTCATTTAGTTTTATAGGCGGATAGCACCTCTGAGGGGTTTCAAGGCCGCCCCTACGGGGCTTAGGCTGGCGGGTCTCGTTAAAAATTCTTATTAGACTGGACATATTGATGTGAATTTGGAGGGTAAGCGTCCGCAAGCCTCGCTAACAGGCGGAGCAGGAATTGTACGGTTAAGTCCCTGCGGGCGATTTTCGGAAGGAACAATGTATGTGGATAAAATCTTTAGATACCGGTAGACACGCGTGGGTAAATATAAATCACATCACCCATTTTGAAATAGAATTATCAAACGATCCTGCGATTAAACCTTATGATGTTGTGGCATATTTAGACACAGAAACGATAGGACACAATCCGAGAGAAGGCGAGGAAGTTGACGGTCAAGCTTTTGTAACCGTCAAGCGTGGGACTGCAAAACACTGTAAACGGTTTATCAGAAGAAAATTATGCTGGCAGTTTATTCGGCAATGGGTAGGCTATCTCGTTGCTGGCAGTGTGGGTGCGGTGCTTACGTCCCTTTTAGGGTTGTTGAAATTATAAGCAGAATTGGAACTCGGTGGTATATCCCACAAGGCTGTTACTGGAGGCGGCTTATAGGTGATTTTGGCAAAGTTATTTGTGTTTGAAAAATGTAGAAGTTTATAGTAAAATTTAGAAAACCCTAATAGATTCCTATAAATGAGGATATGAATATGTCAAAAGAGAATTCGACTATTGAAGAATCTGTGAATTCTGTCAAGGATGAGGAGGAAAAATATCCTGGACAGGAAGAGATTGCTATAGATATCGATCAAGTTGAAAGCAAGGATTCTGATGAACACCGAGCAGATGAAGATGATTTAGTTTTCGTTCCGTATATTATAGGTGCTGGTGCTTTTGCTGGATGTGACGAAGAAGGCGGGCCTCACTGGTACGGACATTATGTCAAGCGGAGTTCTATCAAGAGATGACTTGAAGCTACCTTTTTGGACGCGATTCTCGTTTTCAAGGTTTTTTGGCAAAGTTATCCAAGTTTGACAATCTCTGCTATTGTTTCATCCTCGCGTAGATTAAAGCGGTTGCATCCGCGTTGTTGGAGTTCTATCTGGAGTATTTCCGATGGTATGTCTTTCAGTGAGGTTTCAAAATACTTGTTCTGTCAGACTCGGTGATGAACGCGATTGATTTCGGATTTGATGCTTTCGCTGATGTCCTCAAGTTTCATAGTTGTGTTTTGTGCGTCGGTCGTTTTTTTCACTATTAGGTTCGGATAGTGAAAAATAAAAAAGGATCACTATCGGTATTGATACCGCCATGTATAATTCTTGCTTGTCCACCTCGCGAGGGCTTCACGGCGTTGAAGTTTTCAACCTTCGCGCCGGGCATGCCGACAGGTAGCGAAGTCCAAGAGACTGCAGAAGGCAGTTTGAAAATACCTGTCTCCGCAGAGTGCTCGGCTTCGGTGTTGGTCATTTCAAGGCGGATCTCGCCAACTATGAATGTAAAGACACACTTCTTTTTATCCATTATCTTCGTCCTTCGGAGTATTGAGTTTTTTCCTCGAAAGTAGCGATTGACTCTTTTTTGCCAATCTGATACACTTTCTAAATCCAGTTCGGGTGGCACTACAAGGATCGGAATCCCCATTCCGTTTCTGCCACCCTCCCACCGTTGCAGAGAATAAAGGACTGGGAAATCCAAGAGAACAGTTTTCTAACCAACTCGCAACCGCTGCATGTTCAGGAAATTCTAATATGAAAAACAGATATTTCACCGGCACGCTTATATTGTTCGTCTTACTCGTCTGCGGTATACTTTTCAAAGCAGATTCACAGATACAACCCGCGCCTCTTAAATTCAAGGTTGCGGTTTCTGTAGATTGTAAAGTCAATCCAGCACATCAATCTCTGATAGAAGGAATTATCAAACGAGAATTACGGAGTTTTGAAGATGTTCAAATAGTAGGAGATAACCTCTATAATGGATTGTGGGAGTATATGATAAGTGTTAATCTCATGGGAATTAAGACCTCCGATGGAAAGATTTATCAGTATGCAATTTGCAGAGAATTCTACAAAAAAGTACCTATTGAACATTTTGATCCTCATTGGCGACGATTCTATAGTGGGTATCCAGCGATCACAATACCCTCTAACACTATAGGTAACTTCGGTATTAATAAGTTGGAAATTATGGCTAAAAGTACTGCTGCCGACTTTGATAAAATTTTGCTTCAACCCATCAGGGATATTCACATTCGGTATCCATAGTGAAGGGATTGCTCCATGAAAGGGACAAGACCTTTAGACAATGAGGAAACCCGTCCGTCTCTATAATCTAATGGAGGTAATTAACGATGAATGAACCAATTACAACTCTGCCTGATTGGTCTGAAGATGAACAAAGGTTTGCTGAAATTTTGGTTGGGACTCTCAAGCGTAAACTTAAGGAATTAGGAGATCCGCCTGTTCCGCTGGCAAACATCACAATTTGTACAGGTGATTTTAAGGAGGCATTTCATTTAATAAAAGGCATAGATCGTCATCAGGGTTGGGAGTCCACAGTCCAATACATGTTAGGCTTATTGTGGGAGAGAGATGAATTAGTCCCCACAGGTTACACATATACCTACAGACTTGCCAAACACGGGCGTTTATACAAGCATTTAGAATCGGAATTAGAGGGAACCCCATGAAAGGCACACGCCCCCTTGACAATCAGGAAATCCGTTTAACGGAGCCGGTGTGAATTATCTGGCAGATAGAATTGGAAAGTATGAAGATTTGTTGAAATAATTACGGGGTTCAAGATGCTCGGAGTTATTGTTTTAATAATCACAGGTTTCGCTGTTTATATGATGTGTCTCTGTTTATCGCCTCGCATTATGTGGAAAAATGGGGAACCTAAAAATCATTTAGAAAATCCTTCGGCTCTATATACTTGCTGCTCTTAAGAACTAAATGATCGTGATTGTATCATGGGCTAGCGTAATCTCGCGCCATTCGCATCCCACATCTCAGACTCCGAGTAAACTTGTGGGGGTGTTAGTGGTGTTAGCGTTGGTACCCAGTCTGCGCGGAATTGCTGAACCAATCGCACGGCGTTCTGGTAGGCGATTTTCTCCTTCGTTTGGTCGTCAATCTGTGCTGATTCGATCTGTGCTTGGACGAGCCGAAAATCGTAATAGGGTAGATCGCTGCCGAACATAATTCTATCTTTGTCGAGATTATTGACGAGATGCACGAGGTCCCAACTCGCATCTGCGCCTTCCGGTTTCTGTGCGACATCAAACCAGATATTCTCCTGTTTTCTACACTGCTCGATAGCATCAAGATGCCCCGCTTTGTTCATCGAAACATGCCCGATGATAAACGTTATTGACGGGAACCTTCGCGCGTAAGCGGCAATATTTTGAGTGGAGCCTGCCTGATGGAGTAGACATAGCCCGTTGTGCATCGCTACCACTTCCAAGAATCCGTAGAGTTCACCACCGAGTGAATGACCAGAGAGACCTGGATGGCACATAAACCCGACGAGACCGTCTTCCTGCATGGCTCGGTCTAATTCGTCACAGCCTGCCTGCTCGTGTCGAACTTCGGCCATCCCAAGTCCAATCGGAAAGCGTTCTGGATACAGCCTACATGCATTGGCGATTGTCTCGTGTTGTGCGCGTGTATCCAATACGCCACGTGCTTGTGGGGAGCCACCTGTTGGGCATGGAATCGCACCGATAACATCTGCCGAAGCCATCCGCGCGAGACAGCGTCCGACGCTCTGACCCACAGTCGGTGCGCGTGATACTGTCATACCAATGTGACAATGGACATCGAAATAAGGACGCATAACCTCTCCTTTTCATTTTCCTGTGTAGTTCCGGTATCCCTCAACCGTTAGAATTCCGGGATAGGAGTGTAGGTATTGAAACCATCTGTCCTGTCTTCACCTTGTAGCAGGTAAATATAATGCTTACGCCGCCACTCGGCACCCGGATAACGGACGCTTGCAGGCATATAGCGCATTGTATAGCCACATCGCCGTTTCCGTGAGACGTTTGGACTGGAGTTGTGGATGGTCCACGCATCGTGAAAATGGCACTCACCGACTTCCAATTCCAAATTAACTACTTTTGATGCATCTAAATCTGCTTCCACAACTTCGCTCCCGAAGAGATTATTTGTCCGATCAACCTCTTCATAGCGGCGATCTCGTAATCTGTGGCTGCCAGCGATGACGCGCATACAGCCGTTTTCAACCTTCGATTCATCCACGGCTAGCCACATCGTGATAACGCGCATCGGATCAAGAGACTTACCCCAGTAAACACCGTCTTGGTGCCATGGGACTGCCATGCCATCGTGTTCCCGTTTGCTGATGAAATGGCTCGACCAGAGAACAATATCCGGTCCGATAAACCGTTCGATGACTTTCAACACACGTGGATGCGTCAGGTATTTGAATAAAAAGGGATGCTCAAAATGGGGTACATCCATCTGTTCTGGCCGTCTACCTTCCGGCAGATTCTCAATCATCTCGTCCACATAGTCTCGGAGTGTATCCAACTCTTCTTTCGTGAAGATGCGTCCAAATGTAATATACCCATTTTCGTTATAAAATTCAACCTGCTCGTCAGAGACAGTCGTTTCTAATTGCCAATCCATTTTCCCATCACCTTCCAAATTGTTTGCTTTGGATTTTGACACAAATTTGCATCGGATGTCAAGTATTTTTTCGTTTATACTAAAGTTTGGACAATTTATGGTAAAGTTTGAAGTATATAGAATTGTATCCTCGCCTTCCTATAATTGCCAATAATACGGTCCCTGTACCATAAGTTTGTTTGATGCATAATGTTCAAGCCTTTTGATATTTTTTACGAGTTTCCACGCGAGCGTAACTCACAGAAAAATCACCTCATGGGTTTCCAAGAGCTGCAGCCCCGTAGGGGCGGCATCTGTATAGAAACCGTTCCTCCCAGGGTCAAAGCCCCGTAGGGGCGGCATCTGTATAGGATGCGGATTGGGCGTATCGCAGCCGAGGGCGGTTCTTTCTTTACGATTCTGTAGAATATGCCGATGATTGGCTCTTGGTAGGTGGCGTTCGGCTTGCCTGCCTATTGCCTTATGCTGACGTAGAAGTGGCACTTGAGTACCACTTACTCAAAACGCATTTGCTACCGCAACCAGATCAAGGATATTAATAACCCTATCACCATTGACATCTGCCCGTTGGGTATTCTCTGTTATAGGTTCGCCAAAGTGTTTGGTAACAACTATTAGATCAAGGATGTTAATTTTTCCATCCATATTTACATCCCATTTGGAAAAAATATCTTCTTCGGGTGTTGGTAATTCTTCTACAATTTCAATTTCAAGGTTTGGAATGACCGATGGCAGTTCTATACCCTCACTATCGCCAAGCGTACAATTGCCAGTCGTGAAAGTCACTTTACCAACCTTTTTTGCTTTGAATTTGATAGACAACAATGGACCACTTCCATTCAACCCTGTTCCATCTAATCGCAACACATTGAAGCCTGTTATCAATCCATTTTCGTTATCAATGCTACCTTCTGTAAAGAAAGTTTGGGTAGCATCTGATGACAAAAAGTCGCCTTCGGTTACTTCGATAGCCTCAAGCAGGTTCGGATCAAAAGAAATTCCGCACTGCCATCCTGTCAAGTTCCGAACAAACAAGGCATCTATGTTAAAAGTAAATGTGCTATTAAGTTCCACAAGTGTAGACGCTGTGGAAAACATGAATCCATTCGGCTCTATTTTCGTATTTTTACTGAGTTCATAGAGTGGTGTCCAATCACGGATCGGGTTGCCTGTTAAGTCTAACCATTTCAAGTTCGTTAACCCTGCTAACGGAGATATGTCTGTGATATCGTTGTTCCTCAAATTCAGACGTTCCAAGTTTGTTAGATCGTCTAAAATAGACACATCCGACACATTATTATCAAACACGTATAACTCTTTCAACTTCGGTCCGTTCTTTAAAGATGGAATTTCTGATATTTCGTTACCACATAGGTTTAGGATTTCAATATTGGGAAGATTTACCAACGGAGACATATCTCTGAATCGTGGACCCCACATGAAAACAGCTCTCAACTGTTCCATATCTGCTAACACTGAAATATCAGTCAACGGAACACGATCGTCAAAACCGATAGTTTCTAATTGCGTAAAATTGGCAATGGGTGAGAGGTCAGAGATAGGATTGCCTCCCAAATCCAAATGTTTTATGTTTGTTAAATTTGCGATCGGTGATAAATCCGAAACATGATTACCAATACCACCAATGCTTAAGCTCTCTAATTGCGTAAGGCCAGATATAGGTGTTAGATCTGAGATTCCATTAAGTCTCTCCAGTTGTTGTTTCACGAACAGTTCTTTAAGGTTTATAGCATATTCCAATCCTGTTAAATCTGTAATGCCTTTATTATTTAATGTTAGTGCCTCTCCTTCGACGTATACGCCGTTTTTGGTATGTCCGTCCCAACCGAAATGAGTGAATTGTTCCATTTGGCTAACGGTAATAGGTGCATCAACACGTTGACCCAGCATTCTCGCGAGTGCTGCACGCAGATTCGGATCCGGGATGTAGACTGCATCATCAGGATTGCTTGTGATGTCTCCAGTTCTCGGTGGATCTATGTCGGGTATAGACACATCAACGGGCGGATTGAGTGCGAACACAATCGCATTGAAATTTGCTGTCCACGTATCGCGCTTTACAACACCGCCTTCCACCAAAACCTGCAACCCAAGACTTTGTAGGTGAGCGTTTTCTTGTATTTTTGACAAAAACACGTTTTTTCGCAGTCCTACCGCTGCGGCAACGTGTGCAGCGTCTAAATAACTATTGTATGTTTCATGGAATCGTGAAATCGGTTCAATATCACCTGACGCGTTCCCTGTTTTCGTCAAAGCAGTTATAAACTGTTCAGTGTCTTGTTCCACCAAAATATCCATGTCAGCTTGCTCTACATAGAGCCGTAATGCGTAATCTTTGTCGAAAATAGGATTTTGTGCGGCTTCAATGACTGATCGGACTTCATCTGTAAACGGTTTCATCCCGTCTGTATGACAGTTGATACAGGATATGCCATTATAGACAGCGGGATCACTTGCGTCTGGGTCAGAAACAATCTCTACTGGTGCTTTATCAAGATGTCCGCCTGTTGCATCAAATAAATGATATGCTTGTAAACCGTTTGGCAGGTTAAAGACAACTTCGCCACCATCATGATCGAAAGAGAGTGGATGGTTAAATATGTTTTGTCTACCGACACTCCCCGCGAAGTCGTAACTTTTCCAGTAAGCCCCATACCGAGATTTGTGGCGTTCTACGACACGGTTGTTTTCGGAAACACCTGAATTTGTGAAACCTGCGCGCCACACGCGCACACCGGGATCGTTTTTTAGATTGCTTACCACATCCACGCCCAACAGCGTTTCCAGATCCGTATCTGTGTCCGGCAATGCGAGAATTTCATTGTAAAGTGGGGGTTCGGATGCTTTCCCAATGAACCAGTCCATATTAACATACGGCACTTCACAACGCATTTCAGATTGTAAACTTAGGAATAGGTCTCGCTCATCTGTTTGACCCGCTCCCTCATACGCTATATTGTAAGGGTAATGCTTTTCTATTTGTGTCCACGGGTCGTTGATGTCCCTGTCCCATTCGTAGTTGCGTAGGTCGATATAGAAAAGTGTTTGTTCTGTATTGATCGGTTCGGGATTCACAATATCTGCTCCCCAGGAAAGGCTATTGACCAATTTAGAGAGTGCAAGAGAGTGTGATTGTAACGGTTCAGTTGGAAGCCCCGCATTATAGAGGTGGGTTGTTGAGAAATAACGCGCAAAAGCACGATTAGGTATCGGTAATGTCTCTATATGGTGCTGTATCGTTTCAAGTATCCTTTTATTTGTGATAAAATTTCTGTTAATATCCACAACATTCCAATCAGGGGCACCGTTTTGAATCCATACCCGAATGATTTCAATCGCCTCACCTGTCAATGGTGGTCGATCGGGTGGCATTTGGGCACCGTTCTCGGTGGGACCAAGGAGTCTTTTGTATAACTCAGATGCATCCGGTTGCCCGGGTATCACACTTCCACTTTGAATGAGTGAATTATACTCCTCGATAAACAGTGATTCTTTGAATGAACCTAAGGCCCCGTGACACCGAAGGCAATTTTCTTCAAATACGTTATAAGCCTGTTGTGCGAAATCTTCAGCGTTCACAATTCCTACAATAACTGAAGTCAAAACTGAAAAAATTAAGGTCGCCCCAATCATCGAAAAAAGTAAAATGGACTTTATTTTATTCATCGTTACTCCCTTTTAATTTATATCATTGTCTGAGTAAATGCTTTTCATTATCAAAAACTGGTTCGTAGTTGCGCAATTCATTGCGCTCTTAGGCGCGGATACCTTTGATGAGTTCCAATACCTCTGGAATGTGAGTTTATTTTTTAGATTTGGTATTACTACCAATACGATCGCCGTTGACATCGGTTGATGATGAAACCCACTTCAAATAAATCTCACCGTCTAAATCTGGGACGGTGTGTGATGCGCCAGTGATACCACTGGCGACACCGGTTGCAGATGCTGGTAGTTGGATACTCTGTGCTTTCCCACTGCGGTTGTAAATTACCCATCCCTCGGTAAACTCGCGGATAAATACACCCTCTCGGCTCAGGTACAACTGCCCCTTCTTCCCAATAGGGTGTCCGAGATCTGCATCCCAAAAGTCATACCAATAATGCGTATCTCCATGCTTGTGTAGAAAAGTATCGTGTGAATCTTTTGTATGCTGGCTCCAATAAACCCATTCCGCCTCTTTATGCGGATAATTCCAAAAGGAATCATCGTGCGAATGCGGTTCTTCCCAGTTAACCCCCATGGTGTAAACAAAATATCCATCGGAATGCGTCAGAGAAAGGCTTGTCAAACACCGCATTGCTTGCTGGTTGGTTGGGCTCAATGGCAATTCGCTGCCAATCCCTTGGGCTTGCAAATAATTGATCCTCGGTTCACGTAGATTTTTTTCTGCCCAGAGCAGGTTACTTTCGAGTTCAATAAGTCGTGTATATCGTTGATCGTTACTCAAATTTTGAGGGGCACTGTAGAGGATAATACCGTTGATATAAGGCATCCCAAAACGCAATTCACCTGTAACAATTATCAGAAAATCATCTTTGACAGCACTACGAATACGTTTGAGAATGGATTCTCGAGCGTTCTGTTCTGCCTCATAAGAACGATAACCGTTAAGTACAACTCTGTTTTCATTCCAGTAAGTGAAAAGGATACCATCCCATAACCCGCTTTCAGCAACAGCGATGGCTTTCTCAACAATAATATCCTGGGCGATCGGGTGTGTAAAATCTATAAGTAAATTTGTATAGTGCTCCGCGGGTGCTCCACGCACTATTTCACCCGAGGCATCTCTAATCCACGGAAAATCATCACCGCTATAAAGTTCTTTCAAAAAGGGTGACTCCGGATCAGTTCCTCTCATATCCACCTCAAGTAAGAGGATCACATTTGGATTTAAGTTAAGCAAGGTTTCCTGTTGTCTGCGTGCTTCTATCCAATCCCCGACAAGTGAAACACCTTCATCTGTTCTTTGAAAACGTAATCCAAACTCAGGACTCCAAAACATATCGTGAGATGCTGTCATTTCTGCTGGGGACAGATGATGCTTATTGACGAACCATCCTGCCCAAGGTGCCGTAATGGAAGGTAGGCTACGCGTTTGGACCTTTTCCGCGACCGACAACTGCTTTCCTGAATCTATAAATGTGTTAGGCATTGACCCTGTGTGAGAAACTTGTACGCCGGCACCGCTGGTTTTACGAGTAAGCGTCGCACGTCCCGCCTGATTCCGCACAGCAGGTTTTGACACAATATCAAGAATGATAGCGGTATCAACGATCTCAATGGTAGGTTCAGACGTTGCCTTGAAACTATAGGGTCTCTGAAAACGGATGAGGTGTTGATTGCTCACACCGAGCAATAAGGCAACCAAAACCACGGCTGTACTAAAAGCTACCCATGGAAGTAATGGTTTTGGAGGTGGAGATGGTGTAAGTTTTATGTCGGCGGCCCGCCGCATGATGTTTTGTTTTATACTTATCGGTATCTGCACGCTACTGAGTACTTCTTGAACGAGGCGTTCTTCTTGCGCTTGTAACCGTTTTCGTGCCCGATACAGTCGGTTATGAATCGCACTGACTGAGACCCCTAAGAACTTGCTAATTTCTTTGACCGTCATTTCGCCGAGATAATGGAGCGTCATGACTGTCCGCTCACTCTCTGGTAGTTTTGCCAGAAGTTTTTTGACGATCTCACGGCGGTGTTCGGAGATAGCTATCTCCGACTGCTCCGATACGTGATGGGTATAAGAGGATTTCTCAATTTCTTCCACAGGTGTGTCCTCCAGCGATTGTATCGCAAGATTTTTCTTCCGCATCCAATCAATACAGAGCCGGTTTGCGATGACATACAGCCACCCAGCAAATTTATAGGGGTCTTTAAGCGTCGGTAATTTTTTATACACCTGAAGGAACGTGTCTTGTGTAATCTCCTCGGCATCGTGAAAATCGCCGATCTTCCGCCACGCAAGGGCGTGGACACCTTTCTGGTGCTTTTCGACCAAGATGCCAAACGCCGCTTCATCACCCGATAATATTCTCTGAATGAGTTGAACATCGTTTTCTTTTTCCATGAAGTGCTCTCCTAATGAACAGTTGGGGTGTTTGTGTATCCACCAAAAGGTTTGCTCAGATATCGAATTTTGTAAAATTACGCGGGGGATACGGTTCATACCCTCTATTATTAAAGACGAAACTTTGGACTAAAAATTCGCATAATTTGAAAAAAATTTGGAATTATTGAATAGTTTTGTATAGAAACTGCCTGAATTTGACAAATCGCTGTGCCTGTGATAGACTTTCCGCTATGAAAATTGTAGTTGCGCCTGATTCATTCAAGGGGAGCGTTAGCGCGCTTGAAGCCGCGTGTGCAATCGAGCAGGGACTCCGTCGCGTGTTTCCCGATGCCGTTATTGAGAAAATCCCGATGGCGGACGGGGGCGAAGGGACGGTGCAGTCGCTCGTTGATGCCACCGGTGGGCATATTCAAACACATCGTGTGGTTGCGCCCCTCGAAAACGAGGTTGAAGCGCAATTCGGTATCCTTGCAGGTGAAGAAACCGCTGTCATTGAGATGGCATCTGCCTCCGGTCTCACACTTGTTCCAGCAGATAAACGTAATCCACTTCGCACAACGACCTACGGCACTGGACAACTTATCCATGCTGCTTTGGAAGCGGGGTGCAGACGCTTAATCATCGGTATCGGTGGGAGTGCTACGAACGACGGTGGTGCCGGAATGGCGGAGGCACTCGGTGTACGATTGCTGGATGCCGACGGAGCGCAGATTTCGCGTGGTGGTGCTGGGCTTGAACAGTTAGCGTCGATAGATATAACGGGTTTACATCCCGCTATCGCAGAAACTGAGACTGTCGTTGCGTGTGATGTTAACAACCCTTTAACCGGTCCCGATGGCGCGTCGCACGTTTATGGACCGCAGAAGGGTGCCACGCCTGAAATGATTGAAACCTTGGATGGACATCTCGCACATTTTGACTCCGTCTTGACGCGTACGCTCGGAGAGTCTTTCAATGATGTTCCGGGCGCGGGCGCGGCTGGTGGGTTAGGTGCAGGGTTGATGGCGTTTCTCAACGCAGAATTGCAGCTCGGTGTCGATATTATGATTGATGCCGTTAACCTTGAAGAACGGGTGAAAGGGGCATCCATCGTTTTTACGGGTGAAGGGCAACTGGACTTTCAGACAGCGTTTGGAAAAACACCTGTCGGTGTTGCGAAGGTCGCAAAGACACACAATATCCCTGTCATTGCGATTGCTGGCGGCATCGCTGAAGGGGCTGAGGCGGTTTACGACGCAGGGATTGATGCGATGTTAGGTACCGTCCAAGAGCCGATGTCTCTTGAAGATGCCGTCGGAGACGCGTCGCGGTTGATCGCAGACACAGCAGAGCAAGCTGCTCGATTAATTGCTATTGGTCAGAGTGAATTCTATAGATAGGTTAAGGCTAAGGAAAAAGAAAAATGGGAAGGGCGGAAGGATGAAAGCGTTTGACTGGAAGGATGGAAGCGTGGAAGAGGGGAAGCACTCCATCTTTCCATTCTTCCTTTCTCCCATCCCCTTTTTCCAATCAATATACATCTTACACTGGCAATACCGGTGTGTCTTTCATGAAGTCATCCGTCTCGATTTGCCACATTTGCATATCTGCAGCAAGTGAACGGATGAGGTCAGCATGCTCAGGCAGATCGGCAAGGTTCGTCGTCTCCCAAGGATCCTGCTCTAAATCGAAAAGTTGGATGTAATCTGTCCCTTTACCTGTCTCTTCAGAGACATAATAGCGGATGAGTTTCCAACGTCCATCGCTGATAGTGCGATGGATGTCTCTATACGCCGCGAAGACTGTCGCTCGTACCCGATCTACGCAGCCTTCCATCAGCGGTACTAAACTCTTTCCTTCAGTCGTATCTGGGCATTCAACACTGGTCAGGTCGCAGATAGTGGGAAAGACATCGTACAGATAGGTCAGCGCATCGACTGTTACACCTTCTGGAACTCCGGGTCCCGCGAATATTGATGGCACGCGAATGCTGTGGTTGTAGAGATTCTGTTTGCCGAGCAGTCCGTGTTGTCCGACAGCGAGTCCGTGGTCGGCGGTGTAGATGACGATCGTGTTATTGAGTTGTCCGGTGGCTTCCAATGTACTGAGCACGCGCCCCATTTCAGCATCCATGTGGGTAATCATCCCGTAATAATCGGCGATGTGTTGTTGAACGATTTCAGGCGTGCGTGGGAATGGTGCCAATACTTCGTCTCGGATACGCATTTCGCCGTTGTCGAATGGGTGTTCTGGAACGAAGTTTTCTGGGACAGGTATCTCCTCTGGTGGATACATCGTCGCGTATTCTCCGGGTGCTGTTCTCGGATCGTGCGGTGAAGTAAATGAGAGGTAGAGGAAAAATGGATCCGTTTCGTCGTAGTTTTCTATAAATTGCACAGCGGCATCCGTAAACAGTTCTGTAGAAAACTTTTCTCCGATGTACCTGTCGTCATTCGGATATGTACCTGTCGGATCGAAATCGAAAACGGGGACTTTATATTGATCGCTCATTCCACCAAAGAAGATCTTAGCACCCTCATCGAAACTGTTGGTAAACGTCTGTCGATCATTGTGCCATTTGCCACTAAAAAATGTATGATACCCCGCCTCGCGCATGACCTGTGGCCAAACCGCCAAATCAGGGTTAAGCTGGTTTCCGCCGCTACGGAACAGGTTTGCGCTGGTGAGGACGGCAGCGCGGCTTGGGACACAGACTGCACCAACGAGGGAACCCATGATGTGTGTTTGGCGGAAAGTCGTTCCACGCGTCATGAGTGAATCCAGTGTTGGTGTTTTCACGGTCGGGTCACCCATGCCGCCGATGGCATCCCATCGGTGGTCGTCAGCAATCATGAAAAGAATATTCGGTTGTGAAGACATATTTTTAATTTTCCTTTTTTAATTTTTCCTTGCGGTTAAACAACGTGATTTTGAACTTTTGACGCGCATTCCTTAAATCCGCTCTCCATTACATTACGAGCTACGGGTTTTGAGGCTACCAAAAAAGAAACATCAAAATTACCAAACAGAGTTGAGACCTAATCAGAAACCACCGCGTGATGGAATGGAGCGGTGCTCAGGAGGCCATAGTTAGAAAAATGAAAATTGCTACGATTGAACAATTCTACCCACGGCGCCGGATGCGCCTTGTAAAAATTACAACGGACACCGGTATCGTCGGATGGGGAGAAACTACGCTTGAAGGTAAACCCAAAAGTACTTGGGCGGCTGTCGAAGAACTTGCCGACTATTTTATTGGTAAAGATCCCCTACGTATTGAACACCATTGGCAGCACGTTTATCGCTCTGCCTTTTTCCGAGGTGGGAATATCCTAATGTCAGCCTTGTCCGGTATTGATCAGGCGTTATGGGATATCGCTGGGAAGTACTACAATGTGCCTGCTTATCAACTCTTAGGGGGTGCTGTGCGAGACCGTATTCGCGTCTATGCACACTGGGGCATCGGCAGTTTGACTGACGAAGGCAAAGCTGCTGCGAAAGAACGCCTTGAATTCTTACAACAGAAAGGCGGCTACACAGCATTTAAGAGCGGTCCCGGTGGCAAGTGGCGTGGACACGAACCTCCTGCGGTTATTGATGAATTTGTAGAACGCGCCTATCTTATGCGCGAGTGGGTCGGTCCTGAGGTTGAACTCGCCTTCGATTTCCACGGTAAGATGACACCTGCGCTCGCGGTTGAGATTTGCCATGAACTTAAAGGGATGCGTCCGATGTTCGTTGAAGAACCTATCCCCCAAGAAAATGTTGACGCTCTCAAACTGGTATCCGACCATGTGCCATTTCCGATTGCGACGGGAGAACGGCTGCTCACCCGTTGGGGCTTTCGGGAGATTTTTGAGAAACAAGCGGTCGCTTACCTACAACCCGATACCTCACACGCCGGTGGTATTACTGAACTGAAAAAGATTGCGAACACAGCGGAGATTTACTATATGCACATCGCTCCGCATTGTGCGATTGGACCGGTTGCTTTCTCTGCTTCCCTTCATGTCGATGCCGTTGTACCGAATTTCCTAATTCAGGAACAGATTGATGCAGGGTTAGGTGACGGTCTATTCACTGAGGATTGGCAGGTTACAGACGGACACATTGAATTGCCAACAAATCCGGGGCTCGGCTTTGAGATTGACGAAAAGGAGGCGGAACAGATGCTTGATACCTACCCTGAAGAACTCGGCGGCGAGTACTATTATGACACCGATGGCAGCGTCGCGGATTGGTAGGTTGGTTATCAGTTATCGGTTGTCAGTTGTCGGTGGGCGAGGTTTCCGAACCTCGCTATTAAATAGGCGTAGTGTGCTCTCCGTTCAGTCTGACAACCTACCACTTAGACCACCGGTTTCCTATTTGAAACATACGGAGGTTCAAGCATTAATTTCTGATCCTCATCCGACATTAGATTACGAAGCTCATCGTCATATCTGCCTTGACCCCATGAGGCGTGCCCGGGTGAATATTTGAACAAAATCGAGCGTCGCTCGTGTGAGGCAGTCCACGGGAGCGTGCCGTGCGTCAACGCCTCTGTAAAGATGACGACATCGCCCGCTTTCTGATGCACCGGTGCCATACAAGTTTTGTTGTCCACCACCGGTCGGAATTGCGACGGACACGGATAGTTGCTCTTGTGGCTGCCGGGGATACAACAGAAACCACCATGCTCCGGAAGCATATCGGTCAACGCCCACGACACGACGGTTAAGCCGTTATACATCCGATCATTTCGGAAGACATAGTACTGTGACGGATCATAAGGTGTGCCACCGCCGTGGAGTGTCCCGCCCGGATTGCCTTCTATCATTAAGATGCCGTAGACGTGATCCAACCGAAATTTTGGACCGACAATCTCTGCTAAAAATGGCATGACACGCGGGTGGTTGAGGAGTTTGCGAAATGCGTCGTTCTCCCAATTCAAGAAGCCACCAAATCTCTGTGAATAGACATCATCGTCTACTGGATCGGGATAGTCTTGGGCATCGATAAGGGCATTCAGTTCCGATAGTTCTTCGTCCCCTAAAACGCCTTCAATATTCACATATCCCCAGAGGTCAAAAAGATATTTTTCTTCAGGGCCCATTGAGATACCTCCGTTAAAGGTAGTAGGCACACGCTGTATGCCGTAGTCTCCGTTAAAGGTAGCCGTGTGCCGTAATCTCTGTCTTACTGATGTGCCGAGCGTGAAGTGGGTTCGAGCCGTGTGACATGGATCTGTTCTCTGTCGATCAGTTCGCCGACGCGCGGTGAAATTTCGTTTACCCACCGGTCATCTTCATAAACCGCTGCATAGAGTTGTTCTCGCTGTGCTTCACTCTCAAAACGGCGAATCCAGACGTAGAGATCGTCCTCTTCTTCACCGATAAAACTACCAATCACAACCATCCCCTTAGAAATTTGGAACGGCAGGACCGTCTCTTCCATGTACTTCACCCAGTTTTCACGTTGACCGGGTTGTGTTCTGTACTGTCTTAATTCAAAAAAAGCCATAAAAATCTCCTTTTAATAGTGGTCAGTTGTCAGTCGTCAGCGGTCAGCCAAGAGAGCGTTGTGGTAAGTAAAATATTCGCAAGTGCCACACGCGTTACTGACTGCCGAAAGCCGATGGTTTCCGATAGCCATTTTACGTTATGTCCGGTTATAACCGTAGCTTTTGCCTGTAATTTCAAAAAGTGCTGCTGCTGCTTGGAAGTGAATTTCTGCATCTTGGTCTTGAAGAATCAATTCGAGGAGGGACACTGCGTTCGCGTTTTTCGCCTCACCGAGTGCCTTGATAGCATCAAGTTGGAAACCTCTTGTGACTTTGGCTTCATACAGGGCTGTCAGTTTTGCTACCAACGCGTTTACTGCCTTATCCGTTCCGATCTTGCCCAATGCGCGCGACGCATCGCGACGAATCTCCACATGATTATCATCGTTGTTCATCACTTCGATGAGTGCGTCGGCTGTTGTGGTATCTGCCAGTTCACCAAGACCTTGAGTTGCTGCGCGCCGAGTATCCTTATCGGCTTCGGTTTCACCCTTCATCATCTGAACGAGTTCTGGTATAAGTTCACTAATTCCAGCTTGCCCAATGCTAAGTGCTGTGGCTTTTCGGATATCCACATTCGGATCGGCTAATCGTTGTTTAAGTTGTGAGATGTCCAAAGTGATCTCATCTGTATCACACCTGCCCAAGGCAACCATTGCAGCATTTTTGACTGCGAGGTTTTCCCATTCATCTTCGGCCCGGGCAGCCATTTTTGGTGCGACGAACGCCGGTAGATCAAGTTTTTTAGCGGCGTTGACGAAGACCTCCCAACTCCAGTTCCGTTTCAGGTCATCTGCACCAATGGCTTTTCTGTTTACAGCGTCCTCAAGGGCGACGATATATTCAGTGTCGTCAACAAGTCGTCTCCCAACGGCTTCGGCGGCACGTGCGCCTCCAATTTCACCCAATGCTATTGCGGCTTTTGTGCGTGCGGAAGCGTTCGCTAATACTGCTGTACTCGCGTTCAGAACTATCCGCTTGTCTTCCAAAATAGCAATTAGTTTGGGGATCGCCGCTTTACTTTCGAGTTTACCCAGAGCAATAATAGCGTTTTTCGAGATATTTCCGATTCGATTGTCTAAAGCACGAAGCAGCACAGCTTCAATCTCTGTATTACTTGTGTTGCCAATGTTTCCTAATACGGCAACTGCTGTGTTTCGGACTGCATCCGTTTCCAAAGGATTTTCAACCATGGCTATCAGTTTAGAAATGGCTTTTGCATCCTTAAGTTTCCCAAGGGCAGCCACTGCTTGCAATCGAATCTCAGCGTTTTCGTCCTCAAGTGCAGCCAGAAGTGGTGCAGAAGCACGTTCATCTTTAAGTGCGCCAAGTGAAAATGCTGCCGCGGCACGAATGGATTTCATTTCATCTCTGTTTTCAAGAATGGCTATTAAGGGTTCAACTGCCTTGCGTTCTTTAAAGCCACCTAACGATTCTGCGGCACGCCTTCGGACGACATAACTCGGATGTTTCAACTCTTCGAGCATCGCATCAACGGCGACTTTTTTCGCCGTCGCCCCGAGGACATGAACGAGTGCCCATCGAGTCCATTCATCATCTGCAGATTTAAGAGCATCGAGCGCAAATTCGGCTGTTGGGATGTTTCCATCTTTGATTAATGCACCGATGACCTGATCTTGAACAGATTGCACTTCGTATCCATCATCAAAGCTTCCTAAGCCCTTTTTAACGATGTCAACAAGTCCTTTATCCCCGGCTTGAATCTCCCGGAGTGCCACTGCTGCCTGGAAACGGGTTGTTTCATACTTATCGCTACGTAGTACATCTAACAGCGGATCCACAACCTTTTGCCCTTTTATTTTCCCAAGGGCAATAGCGGCTTCCTGTCGGACAGCACCTTGCTTATCTTTCTTCAAAGCAGTAACGAGTGGGTCAATTGTGGCATCACCCTTGACTTCACCGAGTGCCCATGCGGCACTTTGTCGCACCGTTGCACGTCCATCGTCCTTAAGTGCGTTAACGAGGGGTTCTATCACGGTATCCCCTTTGATAATACCGAGTGCACGTGCGACTTCACTCCGGACAAGGCTTGGGATCGGTTTGAGTTCACCCCATGTCCGATAGTTTGTACGCGGGTAGTCAGCAGTCCACTGAATCTGAAAAGAATCGACCTGTGTTCGGAGCGCATCAAGCGTTTTATACTCACGTTTCATGTGTCGCTGAAAGTCTGATATTTCGTCAAACTGTGTAGACAATACCCAGATCAACACCGGAATGCTTTCAGGGGCTTGGATTCGACTCAGTACCTTGACAGCGTTGGAACGTATGACAGGACTGGTTTCGTTACTGAACATCAGAAGTAGCATTGACTGTGTCGCTTGTTCAGGTTTGAGTTGCCAGAGTGCCTCAATAGCGGCGATCCGCACAGTTTCGCGCATCTGTTTGTCCATCGCCATGATAATCAACTTTTGGACGGCATCTTCTGTAGATACGTTGATCTTTCCAAGTGCTGCCGCTGCCTGGGTCGCGGTGGTATCGTCATAAGAGAGTGCGTTCGTAAGAGCGATGACTGTCCTATTATTCTCACCCCGTGCCCGCATATTACCGAGTCCAACGGCTGCAATTGCCTTTACCTCTTTATATGGATCGCTGTCCAATGCTTCAATGAGTGGGACGATTGCGCGCCGGTCCCCGATTTGTCCGAGCGCATCGGCGACCTTCACGCGAATTTCATCTGTGCCGTTTTTGAGAGCGTCAATCATGGGCAGAACAGCAACACCGCGCATTTCGACGAGTGCCGCCAACGCTTTATCTTGCAACTCTTCGTCTGCGAGCTCGTCTATCAGCGGCTCTACGCCATCTCCCGATTTGAGCAACCCGAGTGCTTGAATCGCGGCGGATAAGGTTCCGATCCTATATTTTTTCATCCACAAACCGTCAATATAAGCACTTGCGATGTATTGGTATTCTGTGGTGAAGCCGGTGTCCTCATCAGGGATGAGATTTCGCGCTTTCGTGTCCAATATTTCAAGTAGCGGCGCAGTGGCAGGTTCTCCGATACGATTCAAGGCATCTATGGCTGTATTTTTGACATAACTGTTTGGATCTGCGAGCAGTCTGATGAGATCGGGGATAGCGTTCTCCGCTTGGATGCTGCCGAGTAGTTTCGCGGCGTGCATCCGAACCTGCGCGCTGTTGTTTTTGAGAGCAAGTTGGAGTCCAGGTACAATAGAAGCAGGGTCGGAGACTGCCCTCATTGATTGCTCAAGTGCGACGATTGCCCTATAGGCGACCTCCGGTGCGTTTCCAGTGTCAGCGAGTACTTCTTCAAAGACCGGAATGAGTTCGGGGTTCCGCATCGCACTGAGGTAGCGTATCGCCTCTTTTTGTATTGCTGTATCCTTACGTTGTATTGCCTGCCGCAATAGTTCAACAACTGCTTCCCCATTTCCGAGTTTTGCGGTGAGGTTTGCGACAGCTACACGCGCTTCGGGTTGATAGCATTTTTCTGCAGCTAAAAGTCCTATAACGACAGCGGCATCTGTGTATGCTACGAGCTCAGGGAGTAGTTCTGCGCGTTTTTCGACGGCTTGCGCAAGCGATATGGCGAAGAGTCCAGAGATAGAATGTTGTGAGCGGACAAGTCTTTCTTGTCGATCGAGTTCGTCAGAATCTGGATCTTCCTGTAATGAGATAGCAAGGATGTCCGCAGTCAATGTATCAAGATAAGCGTTCGATTTTGCAATCGCTTCGTGCCAACTTCCCACTTCGGTGCGTGTCCGGTTTTGTAGGAAAGCCTTCAGGTGTTGTGCCTCCTGATTTCCAGTGTCTGTTCTTTGAACGGCTGCTTCTGCAGTTGTATAATCCCCGCGAACGATAGCGGCTCGCGCTTCAATAATGTCCCTATTCTCTTTCTCACCACACCCTGTCACGAGGGCAATAGCCACAATGAGTGAGAGATGGATACAAATTTTCAATGTATTACATAAGAGGTGTTGGTTCATGTTTCTCTCCTGTCGTATCGGCAGACGCGCTTAGCCGTTTTTCCAAGTTTTAATCCCCAGCGATCACGAGTTTCGTCAAGTCTGCGACAGCATAGATATTTCGCCCGATTCGGTTCAACAGTGCCAATCGGTTGGTGCGTAGTGCTGGTTCTTCTGCCATAACCAAAACATCATCAAAGAATGTGTCTATTGCAGGTTGTAAAGTGGCGAGTTGCGTTAGCAGCTTCGCATAGTCACGTTCCTGAATGCTTTCTTGGAAATGTGGTTCTGCTTCAGTGACACAAGCATACAACTGCTTTTCGGCATTGTCACAGAGAAGCGCAGGGTCTACAGTTTCTGTAACACTCGGTGGTAGAATTCTCAGCACTCGATTGAGTGCATTATATACTTCCTCAAAATTTGGTGTCAAGCGAAATTCGGCAAGAACACTGGCACGTTTGAGAATATCAATGATGTCAACATCGCCGACCGCTAAGATAGCATCGGCAAGATCCGGAGCGTATTGCTGTGTTTGCTGCAAGATAACGCGTAGGCGTTCCTTGATGAAACCCAAAACGCTTGTTTTTGTATCGTCGGCTAATTCGACGGTGTAAAGGGAGATTGCTTTTTCGACAACAGCATCTAAAGAGAGCGGCAGTTTCCTGTCTTGGAGAATTCGGATTGTGCCGAGGGCATGCCGTCGTAGTGAGTAGGGGTCTTGTGAACCTGTAGGGCGTTCTTCTATACCGAAGTATCCGACGATGGTGTCAAGTTTGTCAGCGATAGCGAGCAATGCGCCGACTTCGGTTTCGGGCAGCGGTGTATCCGCGCCAAGCGGTTGGTAGTGCTCCGCAATAGCGGCAGCGACGGGTTCAGGCTCTCCTGAATTTTGGGCGTAGTAGCTCCCTGTGATTCCCTGCAATGACGGGAATTCGATGACCATGTGGGTCGTCAAATCTGCCTTACAGAGCCATGCTGCGCGCTCCGCATGGTTAACAGTCGTTTCTTTCGCATGCAACTCTTCGGAAATAAATCGCACCAATGCTTTGAACCGTTCCGCTTTGTCTAAGAGCGAACCGAGTTTCGCATGAAAAACAACCGCGCCTAAACGTTCAACTTTATCGGCAAGACTGGTTTTCTGATCCTCGCTATAAAAGAACTCAGCGTCGTTGAGTCTGGCATGCAAAACGCGCTCATTCCCGTGTCGAACACCCTCAATATTTCCGGCTGTTCCATTGGAGATCGTAATAAATTTCGAGGTGAGTGTGGATTCGTCTTTCCACATCGGAAAATAACGTTGATGCTTCTTCATTGCGGTAATCAGCACTTCAGGTGGTATTTCCAAATGCGATTCACTGAAATTACCGACGATGGGCTGCGGGTTTTCTACGAGATAGTTCACCGTATCCAGCAGTTCATCATCTACTTTTGGGAGACATTTTTCAGTCTCTAAAATGTCTCGGACCTGTTTTTCGATAGTGTCCCTACGCTCTTTTAGACAGGCGATGACACTGGCGTTACGCAGGCTCTCAACATAAGTCTTTAAATCGGCGGATGCCAAAGTTATCGGTTCAGGATACAAAGAACGGTGTCCATAAGTTAACCGTCCTGCGTCTGCATCTCCATAAGTGCAGTTGATGACTTCATCCCCCAATAGTGCCACAAGCCATCGGATGGGACGCGCGAAGCGAGCGAATGCGCGTGGTTCTTCGGATTTGGTTTCCCAACGCATCGTCTTCGGAAAGCGGAGTTCCTCAATCCATTCGGTCAACAGTGTTTTCAAGACTTCTTGTGTTGAGATGCCAGTTTCAAGTTTGGAAGCAGCGACATACTCTCCACGCTCGGTATCAACAATGCGGAGTGCCGAGAGTTCAACGCCCTGTGTCTTTGCGAAGCCAATAGCCGCTTTAGTCGGTTCGCCGTTCTCATCGTAAGCGATACGTTTTGGGGGTCCCACCACCTCTGTTTCTTGACTTTCTTGAAGGGTCTTTATATCCTTGATACTGAGCGTAATACGGCGCGGTGTACCGAGTGTCTCAATGTCACCAAACGAGATTCTGTGGTTCGTAAGGGATTCGGCTGCAATCTTGTGCAGCTGCTCAAGGACAGGTGGTACATAACTCGCGGGGATCTCTTCGGTACCGATTTCAAATAGGAGGTCAGCGGTTTCAGTGCGGTTAGAAACCGCTCCTACCGAGGCTGGCTCGGTGCGATTGGAAACCGCTCCTACCATGGTAGGAGTTGCCTCTGTGCTGAAGCGTCCTATGAGGGGATGTTCCATCTCTTCACGCTGTTTGACATACGCACGTGCAATCCGCTGTGCAAGCCGGCGCACGCGTTCAATGTAACTCACCCGTTCCGTGACGCTGATAACACCGCGCGCATCTAACATGTTGAAGGTGTGTGAGCATTTCAAAACGTGATCGGTTGCTGGTAGCACTAAGCCCGCGTCTAAGCAGGCGTGTGTCTCCTTCTCGTAGGTACTAAACAAGTCAAAAAGCATCTCTACATTTGCATGCTCAAAGTTGTAGGTTGAGTATTCTATCTCGCTTTGGCGGTGGACATCGCCATAGTTAACGTGTTCATTCCAGCGGATGTCAAAGAAGTCGTCAACATCTTGCAAGTAGAGTGCGATACGTTCAAGTCCGTAGGTAATCTCGGCACAAATCGGATCAAGATCAATGCTTCCCATCTGTTGGAAGTAGGTAAATTGTGTGACCTCTGCTCCGTTCCACCAGACTTCCCAACCGAGTCCAGAGGCACCGAGTGTTGGGGATTCCCAGTCGTCCTCAACAAAGCGGATGTCGTTTTTGCGGGGGGAGATACCGAGGCTATAGAGGCTCTCAAGGTAAAGGGGCAGCACATTCTCAGGTGCTGGTTTCAGTATCACCTGATATTGGTAATACGCGCCGACACGGAAAGGGTTTTCGGCGTATCTGCCATCAGTTGGACGACGGACAGGTTCTACGTAGGCTGTCTGCCACGGTTCTGGACCGAGGCATCGTAAAAACGTCGCAGGATTGAATGTCCCCGCGCCGACTTCTATATCGCACGGTTGTTGGATAACGCAGCCGTGGTCTGCCCAAAATTTCTCTAACGTTAAAATTATTTCTTGAAGAGTCATATCTATTTTTTCTTTGCACGCTCCATTCGGGTTGATTAATTCACGTTTATTGTAACATAATAAATTTCTTTAAGCAATAGATTTTCAAGGCGTAAATTTTCGTTGCATTTCCAAGGAAAAATGAGATATAATGGTTAATCAACGGATTTATTTGTCAGAGTGATTGCGAGGCTAGAGAGAGCATCAATGCGTAACGACGCACGCCAGAGAGAGATACAATACTATCGGACTTCAAATGGCAGACAGCCTTTCATTGAATGGTCTGAATCTATCCGAGACCAAAGCACACAAAACAGAATTGACAAACGGCTTGAGCGGTTGGAAGAATACCTTGTTGATGGCGATCTGCCCTTTTTTCTCAAGGGACTCCGGACCTTTGTAGAATCACAAGGTGGAGTTTCTGAACTTTCCAAACGCACCAATATTGAACCTGAAATTTTCCTGGATGTGTTATCCAATGGAAATGCCCCGCGGTTAGACCTGCTCAGGACTATTCTGAACGCGCTTGAGTGTCGGCTATCAATTGAACCCTAAGCACCTGCGAACACCACCTTTGAAACTGCTACTGATTCACCGTAAGCCTGAAAATATGTAACCATAGGAGGAAAACATGAAGCAGGTCACAAGAATTGCCTTACTCAGCGTTACACTTTTCGGTTTCCTTGTACTCGGAAACTATACCGTGCGTGCCGAAGGTCAATCCGACTCGGAACCGAAGGTTCAACGCAGCGCGAAAAAGAAACCGCAGCTCCGTCGTCCAACTGCTAAGAAACAGAAAAAGAAAGCAGAAAAAAAGAAGGTGAAGAATACAAACCGTATTGCCAATCTCCAGAAGACCTGGGCACGAAACCGCGCGAAACAGAGACACCAAAGCCAACGCGCAGCTGTGCCAGTAGAAACGCCAGTGCGTCAGCCTGCCGATCCCACCACTACGCTGCGACCGCAGGATGCTGTGAGGCTCGGTCTTCAATCGCCGGAGTCTGTGTTACCGCAACCATTTTACGTCAATATACAAAGCGACGGCGATAGACACGAACTCGATGTCGGTGTTCAGACCGAAGGCGGCTCGACTCTTAGTTTCCACGTGGCGGAAGAAGCCAGCACAGAGGGCATCACTAAAAGTGTCGGTGTGGGCGGGTCCGTTACCTTTGACGAGATGCCGGGGTTTATCACGCGGACGCGCGACATATTATTTTATGTCCCGAAAAAGATCGGTGCCGGTGTCGTGTATTTCGGCAGAGGAGTCAAGCATTTATTCTGGTGGTAAGTGTTAAGTCTGATATAATTGCCTCAAGTGTTACACTCACAAATCCATTGTCCACTATTCGCTTTTGTACTGATATAAATTCTAAACATCATTTCCTTCCAAAACATGTTCCAACTAATCAATAGCAGTTTGCTTGTCTTGCTCGATTGCGAGTTTGACTGCGCGCTTGGCATGTTCTAAAGGGTCTTTCCTTGCTCACGTAACTTGAAGGATTCATCGACTTTCTGTTTAATTTTACGATATGTTAGAGAGTATTGTTGAAGTTTTTTAAAAGGGACCAGTCGGGTTCGTCTTCTGGATCGCCGAGGGGACCGTGGGCGTTACGGACGATGCGGCGTTGTGCGTCATACCAATCCGTATAACTTGTCGCGGGTTGGAGTGTGTCGTTGCGGGCATCCATGAGGCTTGTGAGGGTGTTCTCCATTCCGTCTACCAACGCTTTTGCTTCAGGTTTGTCAATCAGGTTGTTCATCTGCAGCGGATCTGCTTCTATGTTGTATAGCATCCGTTTGCCATCAAGCCAGCGTGCGTAACTGTGCGTCTTTGTACGGACACCACGCCACTCATTACCATCAATAAGATAATCGTAGGTGGATCCGAAGTTCATCGTCAGGACACCGTTCTGTTCAAAGGCATCGGTTTCACCGCACCAAGATGCGGATAGATCGTAGCCTTCGACGGTTCGAGGTGGCTGAATGTCGCACAAACCACAGAGCGATGGGAACAGATCAACAGGGGATGTGAGCGTGTCACAGGTGCGGTTGCTATCGAAGACCCCAGGTAGACGCATTATTAGCGGCACTTTGATAGATTCTTCGTACGGTTCTCGCTTCGCCCAGAAATTGATGCCTTGTGCGCCGCCTTGCGTTCCGTGGTCGGATCCGAAGACGAGCAGCGTGTTTTCGACGCGTCCTGTTTTTTCAAGGTACGCCATCAGTTCACCGAGCATATCGTCCACCGTCAACGTCATTGCGAGATAGTCTCGGTAAATCTCTAACGATTGTTCTTTAACCGAATCGGGCACGTTTGCTGGGAGTTGGAGTTCAGTGGGCAGCCGATCGTAGTATTCCTGCGGGGCAAACTCGTAAGGTGTGGAGTGTGCTTGATGTGGAGAGATAAACAGACAGAACGGCGTATCGTTATCCATGTCGTCCATGAACTGGAAGGCGTATCGGTTCAGCGCATCGGTTTCGTAGCCCTCCCATCTTTCGTTTCGCCAGTCTGTGTCGAGGTTCACTGTGCCGTTGAAATAATCGGTGTGAAAGTTGTAGCCGCGCCAATGTTGGAAGCCGAGGCGATCGCGCCCTTCAGGGACGTAATCACGTCCACCGATTTCTGGGAACGAACCCGTATGGAGATGCCATTTACCGACCCACGCGGTCCGGTAACCGTTTCGACTGAAAACGTCGCCGAGTCCGATTTCATCGTGTCGGGTTTTGACGAAGTTGATGAGGTGTCCGGTCGTTTGTGGGTGTCGTCCGGTGAGTAGCATGGAACGGTACGGCGTGCAGACGGGGGCAGTCGCAATCGCGTTTGAAAAAACGGTGCCTTCCTGCGCGAGCCGGTCGATATGCGGCGTTTCAATCTGTGTGTCCCCGTATACCGGCAACGAACAGGCACGGATCTGATCGGCGAGAAGATAAACGATGTTCGGTTTGTCTATCATATTTTTCGTAGGATTTGCAAGTTTCCAAAACCTGCGTTTGGCAGCGATGTTCCTTCAGGGCAGGATTAGCGTGGACAAAGTTCAATCGTTCCGGTTGAGTAGGTAACCCATGCCTTCCGGTAATTTGCTCGTACAATGTATCGCTGCGCTATCTTTGTAACGCGATGAAGCCTCATAAACATCAGCACGGGAGGGACTATGGACAAGAACACGTCCCGACAGCAATTCAGTGTTCTCGCTGTATTCGCAATCCACGATAAAGAGCCATTCATCAGGATATTTCTCCTCCATCTCTTCAAGTGTCAAGCGTTCGTTTGCCATATTTATCCACTCCTTTTCAAAGGGTGTTAATGAATTGATTCATACCTATTATAGCATAATAACTTCTGTTTTAGCAAAGGGTTCAGCGCGCTCAGAGGTATTCGGTTTTTAGTCGGACTTGGGCAGCTGGTTCACAAACTCTCTGATGAGAGGGATTCAAGGGAAAAATAACAAGAGAAAGTTAAAGTCGATCAAATTCATCTGGTGTTAACCCCGCGTGTCGTAGAATAGTCCGCAACGTTCCAACTCGGATTTCACGATGATTTGGAACCATCACTGTCCGAACTTCATTTTCACTTTCACGGACAAATTTTACATGACTGCCGCGTTGATGAACTATAGTAAATCCTGCTTTTTCGAGTTTGCGTTTAATCTGCCGATAGGGGAGCGGTTTCATTGAAACTGATGTTAACCTCAAATTTGCGGATCTTAGGCATCACAGTTGGATGAGGCGGCTCGAAATAGAGTTCTAACGCCTCTCTGAGATTGTTAATTGCCTCGTCTTCACTTTTGCCTTGACTGGAAACATCCACTTCCAAGCATTGCGCAATAAACCATTTGTCTTCTTGCGTGATGCTCGCCGTAAAAGTTTGCGTTTTCATTTTCTCTCCCGCGATTTTCGGCTCGCGACACCCCTCATAATTAATCTCCCGTTTCCATAGTACTTAGAACTGTAACCCCAAACTCACCCGATGTGTCTGTTGCAGGTGTCCGAAATCGGCATAAGCGTAATCGAGGGAAAGGACTCTTTTACCGAGGTTCAGGTGAATGCCTAAGCCGAGTGTAAGTCCTTCTTCGTCATCAACGCGGTCTTCTCCTAATCGGAATTTGTAGCCCCCACGAATTGCCGCCATTTTTCTGTACCAGTACTCCATACCGATGTTCAGGCGTTCGCTGTTGTCGTTGGGATGGTTAGCATCAAGTGCGAGGGTAAGGAGATTGTCCCCGGAATCAACAACATCATAGGCGATACCGAGCCTAAAATTGGAGGGCAGGGGAAATTCGATAGTCTCTAAAGCTGCCTTCCGTGCTGGATTTGTTGTATCTGGAAAGGGGCGATAATCTGCTGTTCTCGGATCACCCGCGACCTCAGCACCGCTCGCCAGATTGGGACCGCTGAAGCGCATCTCCGGTCCAAAGTTCGAGAAACACATACCAATGCGTAAGCTTCGCCAGCCCGTATGATACAGCGTGCCGACATCAATTGCCACACCTCTGGCACTTTCCCGATGAATCTGTTGGTGGATGTATTTGGCGTTGATACCGAAGGAAAGGTTAACGCCGGATTCCTTTGCGTAAAGTTGTCTGGCATACGCCACTGAGATTGCGGTATCATAAGCGGAGTACCAAAGCCCAGTGCCATCCGGCTTTGCAAGTGTGGTGATCTCGGTATCAGGAACATTGAGGAATGTGACACTTGCCCCCAAGGTGCCGACCTTTTCTATTGGGGTGGCAAAGGCTAAGTAGTTGTAACGAATGTCGGCAAGCCAGACTGTATGCGTGTCTGAGAAGCTGGTTTTTTCGAGTTGACTTATCCCCGCTGGGTTCCAGTAGATACTGGTTACATCATTCGCAAGCCCACCGAATGCACCACCGAGACTGTCCACGCGCGCGCCGGGACCGATTTTCAGGAATTGTGCACCAGCGGTACCGACATTGGTTGTGGCATGACTCGGAATAACCCACATTAAAAGAAGAATGAATAAAAGAGCATAAATTGTATATCGCATTTAGTTCTCCTGTTCCTCCATGTTATCGAATAATGGCAAATCTACCGACTTTATTACCGACAACGGTGTCGCTTTGGTCTCGTGCTTCGACATGATAGATATAAATACCGCTTGCGAGTGCTTGATTATAGCGGTTGAGGAGTTCAAATGATGCTGTTCCACCCTTGTCACCTTGTAACGAACGGTCGTCTGGAGCGACATCTGGATGGTAGGCGGCAGCACTTTCATGTTCAAGTTTCCGGACGAGTTCACCTGCTAATGTATAGATCCGGATCGTACACCGTGGTGGGAGGCGCGTAAAGAAAATCTTGTCCGTTCCTTCTGAGAGCACCGCTCTGTTCGTGACGAAATAGGGGTTCGGTACCACACGAATTCGTCCAAGGTCCGCCTCAATGTTTTCAGCGGCAAGGGTTTCCTCTTTTGTATTCAGGATGAATTGGTCGCCATCTTGTGGCGCGCTGACACCCCCCATTTCAACAGTAAAGGCATCACCTGCGGAGATTTCACCATTCGGGTCTTTTATAAAAACATATCCGCCTCGAACGTAAATCCGGAAGAAACCGGGGGTCTCCGCTGGAACGTATTCATCACGCCAGCCGGTGCCTGTCAGAATAGCGTATCCGTCGACGCGCTCGGCGTTGAATTGAATTTCTTCGCCTGTGTTTTCATCCACCACCTTGACGTGTGTATCGTCAGTAAACGTGATTGAATAGGTATGTGGACGGTAATACGTTGACCACCAAACGTTGGGCCATGTGTTCTCACCAAAACCGGGGGATTGAATATCTACTGACCAATCTGTTACTGTGCCCGCCGTCAGTTTAACGTCGTTGATCGGATTTTCCATTGGAGTTCCATAGGACACATCAACCCCTGTTATCTTCAGAACGATGCCATCAAACATGGGCGAAAGGGCTTCAACGGCTTCCTGATGCTCCGGGTCATACCAGCCAAAAAACTGTTGCTCGACGACGGTTTCGTTTGTCGTCGTGTTGACAATTTCGTAAGCGGGGGGTTGATACCCAGGACCTGTGATATATGCCGCCGAATCTATCTGTTTTGCACCGGACCAGACGATTTTATAGTCGTGTCCTGTTACCTTGTTTGGTGCGAGTACCATCGGTTCGACGGTAACGCTTCCCTGTCCCTGCTGTTGTATGTCAGCAGTAGGTTCCCGGTATCCAGCAGGTTGTGCACGTGGAACGACATGTACCATCGTCTCAATCTGACTGCTCTCCATCGCAATCAGCCCTGCTTTAGGGTTACCTGTGTCGTAAGAAGTGACGGCGTAGGTGTATTCGAGTCCGTTGGTTAAGCCTGCGTCGGTGTAGAAGTTCTTGATGCCTGCATCCTCACCGAGTGCTTGCGAGGGCGTGGAAACGACGCGGAAGATGTCACCAGCGACGGGTGGCCCTGAGGGCCCATCGGAAATCTGCACGTAGAGTCCACCGAAATAGATACGGGCACCGGAACGATATGTTGCGTCCGGATACGGTTCACCTGTATTCGGGTCTTTGATGATAACATATCCACCACCATTTGCTGGAAAGGCGGGGTTGTGTGCCATAACTTCCCACAGCGTCGTGTTAACAATTTCAAAACTTGTGCTGGAGTTGAATTTGATCATATAGACAGCACTTTTGAAGAAACTCGCAAAGAAAGGTTCATCACCCATGCTTTCAATGACGGCATCTGACTTTTTACCGACGTGTGAGACTGTAAAGAAATTACCGGTCGCACTCGGCTTGTCGAACTCCATCAGCATTGTCCAGTCTTCAACTGGATCACCAGTGGATTCATCATAAGCAACATCGCGTCTATAAACTCGGTATCCTTCAAAAATCTTCTCTGGATCAGTCACATCAACATATTCTTCAATGTTTTTGTTGACACCTGCATCAACCCAACGTCCTTCGCTTTCCCACACGAGCGTCACCTGTCCATCCGCAGGATAAGCGGAGACCAGTGGTGAGGGAGGCGGTGCCGGTGCAACGTAACCGTCATCATACAACTTCTGTGCCCAGTCTGCGGAGGCTTGCAAGCCCGCCAGTCCTTCACCGATTGCCACAGCGATAATAATGTTGAACGACTCTCCCGGGGCAAGCGATTCAACCGGTCCATAGGATTGGATGAAGCGTTGGTCGTCATAGTTTGCCGGAAGTGGTTCCACGCCGGGGGTACTGATTAAAGCGTACATCTCGGCATCGGTCGTTGGGTCTGTGGAAATTGTAATCCGTTTGTGTGCTGCGAATGGAATCTTTGCCGCCGGATCCTCTGCATTCTCCCCGATATACGCATCTAAGACCCGTAAGCCAATGTAACCGGGCGCGGAGGCGTTGGAGAATCCGTAGGAGAGGTAACGGTTAGGGTGGTCTACTGGATTGAGGGCATCCGGTGTCTGATCCAAAGCAACGAAGTCGTCAGCAGAGTAGCTTGCTGTCCCCGTCTCATTACTGGAGATGTCCACATCGTATCGAAACGCCATGAATACATCTTCAAGGACATCGGTGCCAGCATTTTTAACATTATACTCAAGAATAAAGAAATCGTAAAGCGGTGCATAACTCCACTGAAATCCATGCACTTCAAGTTCTAAACCGAGAATCAAATCTTTATTTGCTTCAGGGTTCATGTCAGAACATTTGAACATAATGGCTTGGTTCGTCGGTGTTCCTTTCGTCGTCACACCGGGTTTGTTTGAAATAACTTCTGGTGTGTCATCGGTGGGCCAAATTTCACTTTGTCTACCATCTGCCTCAGAAACGCCGATCTCGCCGCCTTTTTTGGCACCGATCCAGATGTCTCCTTCATAAATGTAGGAATCGTTTGTTCCAGCGGGCCACCATCCTGACGGATTCGCAGTAGGATTGCTTGGAAACCCAACAACTGCAGTATTATAGATAGCAGACGATAAATTCCCTACATCGAGTGCTTTCCAATCCACTTGTGCACTTGTGGGTAGTGCTACGAGTGCTAAAATTGTGGATAGATAAATATATCGTAATAATTTCATAAATTGCTCCTATGAAGATATATGATTATTATTCGTGAACTTCCGTAATTTCATAAACCCGATACCGTTGTGTTTTTCCATTTCCAACATCTATCTCACCTTCAATGAATAGCGGATAATTGTATGCTGTTTCTTTGACAGAGAAGATGTAGGGGATTGCCCCTGCTTCACGTGCTGTCTTGGCTTGGCTCTTGAAATCGCGAGGTGTTTTCATGTGCACGTTGTAAATCTGATACGTTGAGCGGTCGGCGTAATACATCAGATCGAAGTGTGACCCGACGCGTTCGTCGTCGAGAAAAAAGCAGGCGTTCTCTGGCATCTCATGTTGAAGGCGTGGTCCACTCTTTTCATATAACGGGATTTTGCTGTTGCGCTCCGTGACTTTGTATGTGGCATCCACATAACCCCTTACATAGAATAAGGCAATCAGCAGTGCGACTATGCGGAGTCCAAGCCATAGCCACTTTTGCCAATTATACCGGCGAATCAGCATATATACACCAGCGAAAATCGCGAGCAGGACCCCAAATCCGAGAAGCTGCTCAACAATCCAGAAATTCGTCTCAATAAAGGGCGCGAATCTCTTTAGTCCATCAAACTGATCTCGTCCTTTGACCAAAGTGCGTCCGCCGGAGATGATAGTAATCACAAGCATTCCGGCGCACCAAATTGAGGTATAAACCCAGTCCCGTCGTTGCCATGCGCGACTGATGACCGCTGCCAAGCAGATGAGTAGCGGTGGCACGGCAATCATTGTTGCTGATGGCGTTTTTGTCTCCGCGAGTGTGTGCGGAACGATAACACCGATACCCCACGCTAACACGAAAAGTTCGGCTAAGTTCCAGCGTTTGAACATAACCACCAGTAGACACAAGACCGCTGCAACGAGTGCCGCATAGAACACCGGATAGAACAGCGGCATATAGTCAAATAACGGTCGATCCCAACTCGCGCCCCAGCTTTCAACATCTGTGTTAAGATGATCAAGAACGCGTTTATGTTCCCATAAGAATTCCTTTCGGTAGTAAATCAGACAGTAGATAACCCAAGGTGCCACTGTCGCAATTGCCGCCAAAAGTTGTATACCGATGTCGCTGAGGCGAATCTTTGCGTCTGTTGCCTCGTTTTGTGTGCTGTCATCCGATGGATGTCTCTTGCGATAGATCCGTTTACCTCGTGCAACACACCAAACAACAAGCGCGATACCGAAGGTGATGCAGGCGAGGTAGCTTTTTGAGAGATACGCGATGCCCATTGCGACACCGGATAAGATGTAATTTTTCCTTTTTCCAGTCCGAATCGCACGGAGCAGGAACCAACACGAAACCTGCACCCAGAGCAGTAAGGCGATGTCAATATGGTCCGAATAGCGATAGCCATGAACGGACGCAAAGAGAAACGGGTTAAATCCGTGAAGGAACGCTGCAATAAGTCCCGCTCGTTTGTCAAAAAGGTCTGCAGCGGTCCGAAATGTCAACCACGTTGTCACAACGAGGCTGATTACGGATGGCAACCGGAGCGCGAACGTGTTAATGCCGAAAATCAGGTGTGAGATCCAGATTGTCCACATCGCGACAGGTGGTTTATGCAGCCAGATGTGGTTCTCACCCCATCCTTTGTAGTCATACGGGAGCCACGGTTGATCGTAGAGCGTGAATTTGAGCGGATGCTTCGTCAAATTCCGTGCCACGACAGCGTGAAACCCTTCGTCCCAATAGGTGATCCCGCTATGTCCGACATGCCTCAACACCAGAGCACCAGAGGCGATCAGGATGCAAAGTAGGATAATTTTTGTAACCGTGGATTCGCTTTTGAAGTTGGCACCCGCAAAATTCATCTCTTATGTCGTAAACCTGTCTGAAATAGTTGTGTCCCTTTTAACTCTTCTTCAGTTCTATTTCTGTCTTCTACAATTTTGGACGCTCACAGGATGCGTTGAAAGAACAAAGACATCGCAATTCCACCGATGACCATAAGTATACCCATAACCAAAAAGAAAATACAAGCGGTCAGGTTCGTATCGGCAGATGAGACTCGAAAATGCTCGTTCATCGTAGTCGCGATCTTAGTAAGGAGCGAACCGTGTCCTCGCTGTTTGACCTTAATCTGTCCCGAACCCATCCACGACTGAACGGATACTTGTAAGTCGACTTCAGCAGAGGTAAGCCGTATTGTAGAAATCGTTTCTTCGTAGGGTAACTCTAAGTTCTGTAAAGATGTGAGGAGCGCGTCACGAAACGACGTATCTGTAACTGCGTATGCGATGTAACCCTTCAAGGCAAAACACATCATCACAAGGAGAAGCGTAAATATCATTGGATTTAACCACTTTATTATAAATGGACTATCCCCTGGTAGAAAGACAGGTATTAAAATTGCTGGTACAAGACCAATGAACATCACTAACAGCAGCCATCTACTTGAAACTAAAAAAGGACGCTTTGTGAGGATACCTCGCAGCCCAATCACAAAGAAAAAAGCTGCGAAAATCCCGAACCAAATTGGAACCATAATCGAAAATATCGTGATATAGGAGTCAGAATTCACCATCAACCTCCTTTGGCGTGTGACGTTTATGAATTGAGATTAAACGAGCACAGCCTTTGACAACTCGTAGGAGAGACTTCCACCACGCCAATTTCTCTGACTTTCGTAGAGGTCGGTAAAGCAATTCTTCTACAAACGGTTACTGCTTCAACAATCTGATCCTCTGACAAACCGAAAGCGAGTGTGCAATGCGGCACCCACCGTCCAACAGCGTAATATTCCCGTTGTTCTTGTGCATGTTTTTTGAATATCTCGTGAAATCTTGCGTGTATATTGAGCAACTGCTCAGTGCCCGTTACCCCTAAGTAAACAACCCCTTCCGATGTAGAAAAGATACCTATGTTTGGAAAGGACAATCGAAACGGTGTAACACTCGCCGCAAAGGTTGATAATTCCTGTGCAAGTGAATCTGTTTCAAGATGATCGCAAACCCCAAGCGATACATGCGGACGGTAACCCCCTTTGGGCATAGAATCGCTAATCCCTGCTTCATCAATGGCTTTCCATACATCACGAATAGAAGCTTCGGTTGAGGAACCAAAATACAGTTCAACAACAAATGGCATATATAATCTCGAAAACTTTGATTGCTCTGCACTACAATAAGTACTATAGATCAGATTCGTTGATTTTGTTGTAGATATCGGTACCCTTAGTGACTAATTTCTCGCGAATTTCATCCCAATTGTCTCGATCGTCTATACCTTTGTTGAGAATAGGGAATACTACTGATACAGATTCATCTGCTTCTTTATATTCGTGATTGTATTGTGGTTTTGGAAATAATTCCATAATTTCGTCTCGCCGTTCTAATCTATTCTTTTCTTGGAAACGCAACCTTATAGAGCAGTGGTTTTTGTTAAGACGAAGGGTCATTTGTACGCCACGGATCCTCTTGTCAAGCAGACGTTCGTCCTTGATGGGGACAGGTTTCCCTTTAAATACTTCTCCTAGTTCACCTCTACGGATTGGTGCCCAGAATTCGCTTTCTCCAGCTTCGATTTTCTTTTCTGTTTGAATATCTATTGCGGGTTTCGCAACGTAATGAAAGAATAGTTCCTTGTGGGTATTTGCTTGTGCTCGAATGAGATACCAGTCAATTTCGCTGTCCTCATTGCGCAGATTGCAAGTGACGACCATCAATTCTTCAAAATCCTCAGCTACCAGTATAGCCACTGTAGCTCCTTTCAGACGCGCGTAAGCCTCGAGCCTACCCCAGTGGTCCCAATTTGCCTTGCCAAATTGATTCTCAACAACGAGGATACTATCCTCTCCGGTCGCAACAATGTCTGCCCTGCGTGTTCCAACATTGGATTCCGTCTCCACGTTTTCAAACTCGCCGATTTTGAGTGCCTCAAGATTATCGGCGAGATCAGTTGAGAAATCTTCTTCTCGGTTGTTGTAGATTGATGACAATGGTATTGTTTTTTGAAGATTCATTTGGTTGTTAAAAGTACCTCACCCAACTTGTAACTTGGCTTTTCCTCATCATAGTTGTCATAGATATCCATTTCAGGACTTTCCCAGTCTTCAGCAAAGGTTGCAAAGCGCGCACGCAAATCTGCGGCTTGTGCTTTACTAATGCCGTGTTCTCGTAAATCTATAGAACCCGGTGGAAGGAAAGTTACGACGACGCGTGTGCCTTCGCACACATCACTCGGTGTTTCCGAGGGTTCAATTTTACCGTTGCGATAAATACCTTCAATAGTTGTGGACATAGCTATCCTTTAGGTCGTCTATGTACCATTGTTTATGAAATTCAGCAAAGTCTTCCATTTGCTTTCCGGTAACACCTAATAGACCACCTGTCCAACTTGGAAAGGCTTTTTGACCGTCCAAAGTGTAGACATTCTCTGGAAACGTTCGCATTGTATAAACGGGATTCTGAAAATCATAATCTTCACCTAATTCTCGAAAATAACTCCCCTTTAGGATGAATTTGGTTTTACGCTTAGAGTTCAGATTGACTGTTTCAAATTCCATTTGCTGAATTTCCGACGCGTATTGCAGAAACACCCTAAAGACATCTGCAGGGCTCTTTTCGCTGGAAACTTCTTTCATATCCAGAACAAGGACTGATGGAATTAGATAATACTTATAATGCGCTACTATATGGATCCCAGAATTACGTGGGTCAGATTTAAGAACATCTTCCATTGGCTTGCCAAGCATCAAATAGTTCACAGTGAATAAACCTATCACACCGGCAACGAAGAAAATCAAGATTATGACAATTTTTTTCATAGATACTTGTTCTTTTTCGTTAAAAGTCAAGACTCACGCCCATCATAATCAAGCGTGGGGAACTCCACGACAGCGGATGCGAATGCTTCCGACTGGTAAGCGGAATACCGTACCGATCATACGTCACCGGATCGAGGAGATCGTCCAGATTTTTGGTGTTGAAGACGTTCCGAATGTCCGCAAAGAAGGTATAGGTCAACCCACCAATCCGGCTCCGTTTGCTGATAAGCGCGTCAACGTTATAGGTCGGCGGGTAACGCTTCGAGTTGATGTCGGGTTTCGTCGGTGAGCTCGGATTAGGTGTGTAAGGTAAACCGCTCCCATACCTACCAATCAGGTTAACAGAAGAATCGAAGGGCAGTTGGATATCTAACATTCCCGAAAAGATGTGACGCTGATCCCATGCTAATGGGTGGCTTTCCGTTACGTCAGGCTGCTGCCGATAGTAGGTTAGGTAGCCCAGATTTCGGCTGGAGCCTTTCCCCTTCGCGACAGAGTAGGTGTAACTGAGCAGTCCAGAGACCGGACTTCCACCTGTGCGCCACTTACGGATGGTGAGTTCAAATCCCTGCACCCGACCATAGATACCGTGGAGCATACCCTCGAATTCACTATTAAGGAAGTAGCTATAATCGTTGGTAATATCAACGTGCACGCTGTTAACGAGTTTATTGATATTCTTCGTGAATCCAGTGATATCAATTGTTAGGTCATCGGTGAATTGCCGGATGACCCCGACTTCATAGGCAATGGTTCTCTCTGGATCTAGATTAGGATTACCCCTCCTTCGGATTGCACCCCGCATATCAAAACTGAGATTTTCGTAGAGATCATCACCCCGTGGAATCTGGTAGTAATGCCCATAAGTAAAGTGCAACTTTGATCGATCAGTAACTGGAAAGGAGATGCCGAGGCGTGGCGCGATCATGTGTTTGGTGGAAGACTCAACTGGATCTTTGATAATCGGTAGCCCGACTTTATAAGTGCTTTTGTCCAGCTTGATTGTACCATCGTCGTTGAGTTCCAATGGATCGAACGGGTCCTTGGGGAAGCTGCCATCTGGATTATACAGGTCATACCGGACTCCAGCGTTGACGATCATGCCTTCATATTCCATCTTGTCTTGCACATACGCACTTATGGACTGAGGCTGAACCTCATAATATTCCATGTAGAGGTTGGAGCTTCCGTAATTTGTTGTACCGAGATTATAGAGGTCATATCCCAAGAATTCAACCCCTGTCTGGATTTGATGGTTCGCCGTAACTTGGCTGGCAAAATCCGCTCTCAATATTGAGGTCGTCGCATTGCTGGATCCCCAAGAGTTGTTATCTCCAGCAACGAAGTAGGTGGTATCGTTGTATGCCTGTTGGAGCGGATTTCTAATCCTACCTTCTTCTTGGTTCTGCGCAAAGGATTTTTCAGGGTCCCAAGCGTTTTCGTCAAATGCCTTTTCCAACGGATCCCACACTTTCGGATCACCCTCAACAAACTCTTTAGTGGACGGATCCCACCATTTTCCGGGTTGATAGCTCTCACCGGAACGATGGAACTGCCCAGCCGTCAAGGTGTAAAAGGTTCCCGAATTGATATTATGTGAGAGTCGCACGGATATATTCCGCGCGTCCGAGTTTGACACTGGCGCAGCACTGGGCCAAAAACGTGCTGAACCGCCATAAGAGTGGCTTTCCCCGCGATTGAAAAGTCCACTTGCGGTGAGTTTGATACTCGGTGTTACTTCAAACTTCAGCTTTCCTTGGAAGATATATCCCGTTCCACCACTATTCGGAAAAAAACTGTTATTCCGACTTATCTGGCTGGAGGCGGCAAACGTCAACCGATTGCCCCATATCGGACCACTAAGCGCAAATTCGCCGATATGGCTCGGAGACAGGTCGTACTTTTTTGTATCGTTGAACAATTCACTATACTGCTCCAGATCCACAATATAGCCGTCCAACAAGGTAACCTGTTTCTTTTCATAGTCGATAACAGTGCCATCTGCATCCTTGTAAGGTTGGCGTGCCATAACAACTTCGCCCGTTTCTTCATTTATCTGCGGTTCACCTGTTTCCGAATCTATCACCGGTTGGAGCGGGTTCTCTGTCCTGTCGGCATACACACCGGGATAAATCTCTGTGAAGACGATCTTGTCATCGCCTTCCCGTTCCGCTAACTCTGCAACCGTGACATCTTGTCCGCGATACGGCGTTTGATAATCGTAGGGTTGACCGAAGAAGATACCTCTGAAGGGTTCAATCGCAACGGGTCGAAATCCATTGTCCGGATCGAGCCATGGACCGTATAACGCGTCCCCGTGGTGCATTCCCCACTGCCCGACGCGGTACCGGATTCTACCAGAGAATTTGTTTGTTCCGACCTTCGTGATGAGATTAATGATACCGGATTGCGCATCGCCGTGTTCGGCGTTGAATCCACCCGTGATGACTTCCATCTGCTCAAGGGAATTCGTGCCGATGCTCAAGCCCAAACTTCTGCTGATCGGGTTATTGATTGGGATACCGTCGATAAGATATCTGATTTCCATTGATCTGCCACCACGGACATGGGCTGTACCGGTTGAGTTTAGTACTGCAACGCCAGGCAGAGTTTGTAGGATGCCATTCACCGTATCACGGGGCATCGCCTCAATATCTTCTGATTCAATGATTCTTGTCGACTGTGTGGCATCTTTCTTAATCAGGGGCTTGGTGGCTGTTACCGTTATCCCTTCGAGCGTAACAACCTCAGAGGTTTTCAAGGCGAAGTCTAAGGTTGTAGTAAGTCCAGCGAGGACTTTCACACCTTCTACGGTCTCAGAGGTGTAACCGGCCAGTTCAACTTTTATGTCGTAACCTCCCGGTGGGATATTGGTCATCACATAGTAGCCAGCGTCGTTTGTCGCTGCGGTGCTGCTCGTTCCGACGATTGTCACTGTGACATTTGCCAGCGGTTCGTTTGTCGCTTCAGTGGTGATGACGCCAGAAATTTTTCCGGTGATCGCAGCAGGAACCCCTTGGATGCCTGCCATCACCATACCTACTATAATTAGCGCGAATAGCACCGTTTCTTTCAATATATTATGTTTTTTCATAAGTACATTTCCTCTTTTCTAATGCTTGAATAGCCAAGTGTCTGGACTTAGACACAGTGTTTTAGATGGAGAAAAAAATAGATTAAACAATCCGACGAGGAATAGATAGAGAACCTTTCCTATTAACTCAATTGGACGAAACAGTAGTTTCTACTGGAGAAAGTCATGCAAAGATCTAATCTAACACACTCTCAATGAATTTAAGGCTTTTTAAGTTCCGTTCAGTATGATATTCAATGAAACTGCCGAGGGCGCGTTTCAGTTCTTTATGATTGCGGGTGGAGGCACGGACTCGGTTGAAGCGATCCCATTCAGATTTCCGAAGCATCTTTAACAACTCACAACTACCTAGTGCCATTGTGAAGGCAGCACCGTCTCGATTTTTGCAATCGCTACAAAGTACGCCACCGTACCGGACACTGAAAGCAATGCCGAATTTCTCTGTTCCTGCGCCATTTACACTTGAACCGCAGTGTACACAGCGCGAAAGTTCCGGCCCGTAGCCTGCGCAGTCCAAAAATTTAATTTCAAACCCTCTTGCAAGCAATGGAACGTCGTCCACACTGACTAAAAATTGATAGGTGGTTCGGAGGAGATCGAAAATTTCAGGGTTAGCGATGCCCTCTGATGCGATGCTATCTACGAGTTCAGCAAAATAGCAGCCGTAGGTGATACGCGTGAAATCGGAGCGGATTGTATCAAATCCGTCAATCAGATTGAAATCGGTGATGTTCTGTAATTCTCGGTTTTCTCGGTGTTGGAAGATAAGCATGCCATGGTTGAGGAGCTCTAAACTCCCACCAAGTTTGCTTTTCGGGCTTTTTACACCATAGGCGACCGCTTTGACCTTCCCGAAGTCAGACGTGTAGAAGGTAATGATTTTGTGGAATTCTTTAAGCGGGAAGGTGCGAATCACAATCGCTTGGGTCTTTTGGGCTGCCATGTTTTTAGGTGTAGACGCGTTTGGGCTTGCTATGTGGACGCGTGCTAATTGAAGAAATAGAATCGGGGCGAGAGGATTTGAACCTCCGACCTCCTACTCCCGAAGCAGGCGCGCTAGCCGGACTGCGCTACGCCCCGATCTGTGTGGTTAATTATACCTCACTTTGATAGGCTTTGTCAAATTAATTCTTTGTAGCGATTGATGCAAATCTGCACTTACGCAGCACCCTTTGCTGGCGGGGCGTGGATAGTTATCAAAAAATTGCGTAAGTCCTACAAATTCTATTTTTTCTGAGGCGAGACATTTGTGAGGTTGTTGCTTGTAGTTTGATTTTTAAGATGAATCGCTGGTGTCGATATCCGGCATCTGAATATGAATTCTGTGAATGCGTCGTTCATCCGCCTCGAATATGGTGAAGCGGATACCACGGAAGGTGAATGTGTAGTCTTGTTCAGGCACACGCCCAAGGTGATCGACCACGAACCCACCGATTGTATCAATGTTTTCTGCTTCAAGTTCTGTACCGAGTCTTTCGTTCAAGTCGATAAGATTTAGCCTTGCATCAACCGAATAGGTGTTGGTATCCATCTGGATGTAGTCATCCTGTTCGTCTATTTCATCTTCATCTTGGATTTCACCCACAATTTCTTCGATGATGTTTTCCAGCGTCACAATCCCAGCAGTACCGCCGTATTCGTCCACAACGATCGCGATATGCTGTTTATGTGCCCGAAGTTCCCGGAAGAGTTCTGAAATGTTTTTACTCTCCGGTGTGAAGAAAGGACTCCGATCGACGATGAGTTCTCTTAGATTGATCGGCTTGTCTTTGGCCCAGCAATCCAGCATGTCCTTAACGTGCAAAATTCCGACAATGCGGTCAATAGTTTCTTCATAGATCGGAATACGCGTGTGTCGGCAAGTAATCGTTGTCTGTAGCACTTCAGTGGCGGGTGTATTGACTTCAAGACAGACCATATCGGTTCGCGCGACCATAATTTCTCGGACGACTTTGTCTGGTAAATCTAAAATCCGAGCGATCATTTCGCGGTCGTCAGGCTCTAAGATTTCTTGGCTATCGGCGACATTGTCGAGTGTCTCTAAAACCTCTGGGGATACGAGACTGTCTTGGGCTGAGGTAACCTTGCCTCCGAAGACGCGGACGATGAGATTCGCGAGAAAATTCAGTGGGATTAAAACAATGAACCCACCCCAGTAAATCACGCGGAGAACACTGAGTGCTCGGATGGTTGCTTCGCCTGTGCTGCCGTGTACATAGTTTTTAGGGAACAATTCGGTGAGGATGACGAAACATGCGACTGCAACCGCTGCATTTGCCACTGGATACACCAAATGTTGGTCTTTCCAAAACGTCATGAGTATCATAACGCTTACCACTATCAAGATCGTTTTTGCGGTGATGATGGTCAGCGAATAGCGGCGTGGATTGCGCAGCAGCGAGGTTAAGAGTTCGTAGCGTTTCCCACCTTCCTCGGCAAACTTGAGAATATCGTCCCGCGTTAACCGGGCAAGCAACGCTTCAGCAGCTGAAAACAGCGCACTGAGAATTAAAAGTATGCCTAAACTAACGAGTTTGATGATTAGATTTAGGTCGTCCAAACGTAAGATCACGCTCCTTATAACGGACCAACTTTGTGGCGTTCAGAAGCCGGTGGATAATCGCGCTACGGTACCTGTAATAGAGAGAAAATGGCTTTCTGTTTCTCAAACATGATTGTCGCTTCGTCTTGCGTTTGATGGTCATATCCGAGTAGATGTAGTGTCCCGTGTATTGTAAGCATTACGACCTCGGTTTCAACGCTGCTGGAGGTTACACTAAGTCCCTCATTGGCTGTTTCGGCTTGTCGTGCTGCGGTTTCGAGAGAAATAACGAGATCTCCGAGCAGGTTCGGGTTCACACTGTTATCTTCACCGTCGCGCATCGCAAACGCTAGTACATCGGTCGGTTCATCAATTTTTCGATAGTCGCGATTGAGGTTCCTTATGTCGCTATCATCTGTCAAGAGGATACTGACTTCGCACACTTCTGCATCATGTGCTTTCAATGTCGCACGCACCGCGCTGTGAACCACTTCCACATCAAAGATGGTGTTGCTACTCGTATTGGTAACACGGATCAAAACGGCTATCCTTCTTCGGTGGACACATCCGGTGGACCTGCGCCATTATCCCGTTTTGTGTTGTGCGGTGATGCCTGCTCATAAGCCTCGACAATGCGTTGAACCAATTCATGCCGGACAACATCGACTTTGGAAAAATAGATGAACTGGATTCCCTTGATTCCCGAAAGCACTTCTTGTGCATCTGCGAGCCCTGAAACTTTATGTGTTGGAAGGTCAGTCTGTGTAATGTCGCCTGTAACCACGGCTTTAGAATCAAAACCGAGACGGGTCAGGAACATCTTCATCTGTTCAATCGTCGCGTTTTGTGCTTCATCAAGGACAACAAAGGAATTGTTAAGGGTTCTACCGCGCATAAACGCGATGGGTGCGACCTCAATGACGTTCCGCTCGATGTATTTGTCGAGTGTCTCTGGGGGCATCATATCGTAAAGGGCATCATACAAAGGACGTAGGTATGGATGCACCTTATCCGCGATGTCTCCGGGTAAAAAACCGAGACGTTCACCAGCTTCAACGGCAGGACGTGTCAAAATGATTCGACTCACCTGTCCGCTTTTAAGCGCGGAAACAGCCATAGCCATGGCAAGGTAGGTTTTGCCTGTACCGGCGGGTCCGATGCCAAAAACAAGGTCGTTGTCTTTGATTGCTTCAACGTACCTTTTCTGCCCAGCGGTTTTAGGACGGATGACCCCACGTTTTGAGAATACTGGAATGGACTCGGCTCCGATTCCGCTTGGGATGTCTTGTTCATCCGTATTGGAGGCGCGAATTACATAGCTAACATCGGTCGCTTGAATTCGTTCTCCTTTTCGGATACGGTGAAGTAGCGATTCGAGAACCGTTGTTACCCGATTGACTTCTGTAACGTTTTCACCGATGACAGCGATGCTGTCACTTTTCAAAACAACACGCACATCAAATCCATCTTCGATCATTTTTAGGAAGGCATCACTTTGCCCAAAGAGGGCTTGCACTTCAGCGTTGCTCTGTATGGGAACACCCTTCGATTCTTGTTTTTCCAATAGGATTCTAATCCTCCAGATTTTTTAAATCGGAAACCTGTAGGTTTCACCTTGTGTGTTCTGTCTAACTTAACCTAATTGCGAAAAAAAGTCAAATTTCAGACATTACGCAAATTTTTTTCTCTTGCGGTCAGGATTTTGAACTATGGCAGCGAAAACCGTTTGCGCACGTCCTGTTCAACTGTTTCTATTGTACAGAATCTTGAAACAAAAGTCAAGTGGATTTTTTACTGACGCCCATAAAACTTAACATGGGTGCAGCGAAACGTTATCGACGCTTTTTCGTAAATTACCGTATGAATAGCAAAAACTTATGAGGAATTTGACCGAAAGTTTCCCTCCTAAACCATAAAGGGCACACACATATTGAAAACGTTTAGAGGCAGGAGTCGAACTAAACATGGTATTAATACCCGCTGGCAACCTTGAAATAGGAAGCGTTGACGCTTTTTATATTGACGCACGCCCTGTGACAAATCTCGAATACCAGCAATTTCTGATTGAAAACCCACAGTGGCAGAAAGGTCGTATCCCAAAAAAATACCACGATGGGGACTATCTCAAAGATTGGGAAGGCAACGATCATCCGAGTGAGAAAGCTGATCGCCCAGTGACGTGGGTAAGTTGGTTTTCGGCAATGGCGTATACTTTATGGGCAGGGAAAAGGCTACCGACGGAGGTAGAATGGGAATACGCTATACACAGCGAACTTACCAATCAGGACCATCCGATTTGGGAGTGGTGCATAGACCTTTACGACGACGATTTTTTCTTTGCTACGCCGAGAAAAAACCCACGGGCAGGTACGAATGAGGTGCAGTGGATAGAAAATAATTTCACAGACATTGAAACGTTACCCATAAGGGCTTTACGCAGCAAAGGTATTGCTGTCACCAATCGCTTGTTACTTTCACCTACCAACACCCTCTACGAATACGGATTCCGTTGTGCACAGTCAGCGGACTAATCCGAACTTTAGCAACCGGAATTTGCCCCTCTATCAAAAAGGAGAAACCATGCCCTTTGTTTTCAGGATTGCAACCACAATTAGCGCGTTGTTAATCATCTGTTCATTCGCTGCTGATACTATCGCTGGCTCCCACGGCTTCGTCTAACCCTTTGTTGTGTCTATGATCTAAGGGGATTGTCGCTCGAAGAATTTAACTTCTCGGATTGAAGCACCTTTGAGTGGAATCAACAGTTCACCTATTTCCCTGCCGTGGGATACATTGTCTACATCTTCCAGGGCATTGGCTGTCAATCGCAAATAGAGGACTTCCCGTTCAATCTGGAATCTCACTGGCAGTGTGCCTTCCACTTTTTGCGAGCGTTTATCTTCCACTGCCGTAAATGAAATGGTCCACTTCGGCGATTTCTCTTCAGCGGTCACATCCAAAGCGAGATTAGGGATGGTTGATGCTGGGTGGACTTCGATATACTTAATATAGGTGGGTGCGTCCAGTTTAATCAATGTTTCCGTTTTGAGACTACCTTTCAAGCGACTCTGATACTTCCGAGACTCGTATCCCTTGTTTGTCACATACTCTTTTTTGATGGATCCCTTTGCAGCAAAGGTGCCGACCGTCGATAAGTCGCCATCCACCATCTCAGGATTTTGTGCACAGGAGAGTCGCGAAGCCGATAGTTCGACCAGTGGTGTCTCTTGCAGCATTGCACATCCCATAACACCGACTATCAGAAGCAGAGGGATACTAAACATTCGTATGTTCATTTTCATCACCTTTTCATCCGATGTGGGAAAATTTTCCTACAATGGTTGCTTACCGTAAAGTTTGATTTCGCGTATTGAAGCCCCTTTCAAAGGGATATTGATCTCTTCATCATCAATCCGCGTTGCATTCTCTCGGTCTTCTATTGCGTTTGCTGTCACACGCAGATAAAGTACTTCGCGTGCAACGCTAAATTTAACGGGTTTTGTTGTGCCTTCTACGCTTCTGTGCTGTTTGTCATGCACAGGTTTGAAGCCTGTCCCTGATTGACCGAAATGATGTCCTGATTTTTCCAAGGATGTGCTCAATGCCAGATTAGGGATGCGCGACGCAGGGTAAACCTCAACACTACTGACGTAGGTCGGTTTTTCCAGTTTTATCACAATCTCACATCGGGTTGTTCCGTCAAGCTCTGCTGTGTACTGCCCTTTGCCGAAGGAACGTGCACCTTGTCCAACGATGTCATACTTTTTTATCACGGCTCCGCGCACGTGAAAAGTCGCGACTGTTTCTAAGTTGCCATCTACGATCTCAGGATGGGTTTCGCAGGTCAGCTGTGACGGAGCAATCACCTCAATGGGCGTATCCTGAAGCCAAGATAAACGCGATGGCAGAATTTCCGCGCCCGATTTTCCTTGAAGAGCTGCACAACCGACAGCACCAAGCAGTAGAAGCAATAGAGTGCCGAACATCCATCTGTTCATTTTCCTGCTCCTTTCCTGTTACGGTGTCTGACGACCGTAAAATTTGACTTCACGGATTGAAGCCCCTTTTAGCGGAATCTCAACCCCTGAGTTTGCAGTTTGGGTAGAATTTTGTTTGTCTTCAATCCCGTCTGCGCCCAACCGCAGATAAAGCACCTCTCGTCCGATACGAAAACGAACCGGATTCAGTCCTTCTATGTCCTTATGCTGTTTATCGGATACTCGTTCAAAGGCAACGTCAAAACGTGGTGGATCGTCGGTTGTCGTCATCATCGCGAAGTTCGGAATCAACCGCGATCCGGGGTAGACCTCCACATAAGAAACATAGGTAGGTCTATCCAATTTGATAACGGCTTCTGTCCGACGGTTACCTTCAACTTGTGTTATGTAACGCCGTTGTGAATAGGCGAGCCGCCGGGTTTCGCCCCCGAACATGTGATACGCTTTGCGGACGAACCCATTCACTGCGAATGTGCCCTCCGTCTCCAGATTTCCATCCACAAATTCTGGGTTAGATTCACACATAAGGCGCGACGCTGGGATCTCTTCAACAGACTGGTTCAGTTGGTTTAGCACAGCACACCCCGTAATGCCGATGAGCAAAATAAACAAACTACAGATTCTCATTTTTTTCTCCTGTTGTTATGTTTACGACACACGGTGTGTGCCGAGTTCTATATAGGGATAGCAACGTCGAAACGTTCTGCTGCTTCGACGAGCCGGTTCCATGTTGGTTCCTCGATGGGTATTCCTTCTTGCAGCCGTTTCGCGCGGCTCCGTTCTTCAAATTCTCCGGGTACGTAGATTTCCTCAATATCCGGTAACCGAGCAGATGATTTTACCCACTCTACAAGGTGCGCAATTTCCTGTTCGTAATCTGCTAAGTCAATGAAATCCTCGATTTTAATCGCAAACATCACAATACCGCTTGCACCACGTGTGGGTTGTTCACGGCTACATCCTGCCCAAGAGAGTCCACCGGCGATAGCGTCTATCATCACGCCGAGTCCAAATCCTTTATGTCCAAACTGAGAACCGCCGAGCGGCATAACGGCTGTATCCTCTGAACGTTCACGAAACGCGTTCGGATCTGTGATCGGATTGCCTTCGGCATCTATCATCCAACCTTCGGGTATGGATTCACCGCGTGCCATCTGGACGAGCAGTTTCCCACCCGCGACGACGCTGAGCGTCATATCGAGGAGGAGTGGTTCGCCACCTTGACGTGGTACTGAGATCGCAATTGGGTTTGGGGGCAGTCTCCGGGAAGTACCACCGTGTGGATGCATAAATCGTCCACCACCGTTCAGCAAAACAATCCCGATCATGCCAGCACGCGCCGCAATCGGTGGATATTCGCCCATCCGCCCTGCGTGTCCACACCGATGCAAGCCGACCGCACCGATGGTGCAGCTCTCTGCTTTTTCAACAGCCATTTCCATCGCTTTGCGTGCAGCGACCATGCCGAGTGCACCGTTGGCGTTGATAACAGTGGCTGCACCGCTTTCCCTGACAATCTCCATCTTATCTGTGGCAGGACCGCCTGCCATGCCACCGATATAGTTTGGTGCATTGATAACACCATGTGAATCGTGTCCGGCGAGATTGGAATCAACAACGTGGTCGCTGACGATCCGCGCATCTTCCTCCGCACCACCGGCACCCCGATATATATCATAGACAAACTTTCTCAAAACATCATGAGAGACAATCGGCATAAATATTTTCCTTACTGAATTGCGGATTTGCAAAATGAATAAAGACGTTTAGTACCCAGACTGGCACCTCACCTATAGTTGATTCTCACGAAATTCAACACGCCTGTAAATGTCCTCCAAGGACAATTCACAATCAATTGAGGTGAGCAACAACACATCTGCAAGTGATCGGAATTCGGTTGGTTGCCACTCCGTGCGTTGCTGCTGGTAATGTTCAACCTGGACTTCGTCTTGTGAAACCAGGATGTATTCTCGCAGAGATATAAGTTGCTGATAGTGCTTGAACTTCCCTCCACGGTCATACGCTTCAGTTGAGGGTGAAAGCACTTCTACTAAAACAATCAGGTTGAGCAGTGTATCAAAAGTGTTATCCTCAAAGCGTGGTTCACCACAGACGATAAGGATATCCGGATAGAAGTAGGAGGTTTTTGGACTGGTCCGAACTCGTATATCGTTGGTGTGGACTTCACACGTTCCCCCTTTCAACTGGATATAAAGTTCACCGGAAATATTCGTTACAATGAGACTATGTGCGTGACTCGCACCGGACATGGCGATTATTTCCCCGCCCCAATATTCATGTTTCGTATCCGACTTGCGTTCCCAAGCAAGGTATTCTTCGGGTGTTAGATAGGTTTGCACTGCAGCTGATGACATGATGTACCTCCATTTATGCTTGGCGAAACCCGGCATCCGTGCGGTGCCAATTGTGACCGTGATCTGGGTCCCGGAACTGGATGTGCCTACCTAATAGCTGCTTGAGAACATCGCTTTCGCCTGCTAACTCCTCATCGGTCAATTGTCGAGGCATATCCTCCTGCGGATAGATGACAGAGCGGTTATACATACCGAGCAACCCAACGCGCGGTGTGTCCGTTAGGTTGGCACGAGACTGATGCCAGATCGCACCGTTCGTGAACATAATTGAACCTTTCGGTGCGACAGCAATGTTCATTTCAAGCCCCTCTGCTTCTCCCAATTCGGGACGACGAAGCGTCTTGTGTGATTCTGGAATACACGCCGTTGCACCGTTTTCTTCTGTGAAGTCGTCTAACATCCACACCGTTTGTCCTGTTAGCGAACCGGACGGGAAGGGGGGTTGCATCGCCCAATACGGGTAGTCAATATGCCAACCGCCTTCGGGTGCCCCTGGTCCAACGACATTCGCCGTAAACGTGGAAGCGATAACATCTTCGCCAAGCATCCGTTTCCACACCGCCACCACGGTCGGGTGCTGGATGAAATAGCGGAAGATAGGAGATTTTCCAACGATTGCCCAGACGCGCCGAATTTTACTATCTCCATAACTGTGGTCAAACCCGTTGGCAATATCCTCTTCGATCAATTTCCAAATTACCTCGCGTGCTTCGTCTGCCTCTTCGGGACTAATCACATTTTCAATAACGTGAAAACCGACTTCACGCAGGTCGTGTTCAACAAGGTCGAGTCTTTCTGAATCTAACGCTGATCTGATTTGTACCATGTTTCACCTCTGCATTATCGGATACGGGGTAAATTGCGAACTGTCTCAATAACCTGATCTTCCAAATCGTCTGCATCGCTATCTGGAATCAGATTGTGTTTGTCCATCCACGCGATATTTTCTGCGACACTTTCTGTAACTGGAACTTGTGGACTGAATTCAGGTAGCACTGCCGCCAATTTCTCGTGGCTGAAGATTTGGGTATGCCCGAAATTACCGCGTAATCCGCTGAATCGCTCCGGTGACATTGCGATCAGTGTCTCTTGCGACACATGCACAATCTCTATGTCAACACCGAGTGCCGCCGCCGCTGCACGGTGCCATTCGTCCCATGTTCTCGCCTGCGGATGGACGATGTTGTATATTTCACCGAAACAATCGGATCTGCCGAGTACATCTGTAAACGCAAAACCTGCGTCTCGAGATGACAGGAATTGAAAATAATTTAATCCATCGCCTGCGGAGAGGATCGGTTTTCCCTTCCGCAACCGGTCGATCCAACCTCCATCTCCACCAACTTGACGTAGGAGATTCATACCGGGTCCGTGTGTATAGGACGGCTTGAAAATGGTTACAGGGAATCCATCGTTTGCGTGCGCCTCTAAGAGGAGGTTATCTGCCTCGATTTTGCCGAGTCCGTAGCCTGATGTTCCTTGTAGTGGTGCACTCTCTGAGAGATTGATACCGGCGAACGGTGGTCCGTAGGTCATCACCGTTGAGCAGTGAACGAAGTGTCCGACGCGTCCCTGGCATGCCCGAAGTGCGGAAGCAGCATCGTCTGCGTTAAAACTAATCATATCAATGACGGCATCCCAATCTTCAGCACCCACTTTCGCCTCAAAATCCTCGCGATCTTTCCGGTCACCGTGAATTACGCGGACATCTGGAGGTGGAACATCCCTATGTTGTCCGCGGTTGAACAGGACGACTTCATGATTTCGGCTTTGCAGCGCAGCAACAATTCCACGGCTAATGTTACCCGTCCCACCGATGACTAAGACTTTCACTAATTAGATTCCTCCTTTATCAATTATAATTTGTGAGGGTGGTTTTGGACCACAGGAATAACGTAACTCCGAATTGTGAGGTTCGCGAGTGTCTCTGTTTCGTCTGACGTGCTGGATTCTTCCGATGAGCGAACATGACATAGTATCCCTCAGCTGCATCTCCAAAGGTTCTTGAGTTTCAAAAGTTTTCATCACATCTTCTCGCGGGCTTTAGTGTTTTTAATCAGAATTGCTGCTCGTCTGCACTACGGTCTTTTTACGTTTGCGGCGCGTAAAGGAGATACCGCCGAAGCCGCTGATAATGGCGATGTAAAATCCAAGGTCGTACCACCACCCTGTGTTTTGGGGTTCATAGACACGGATATCTGGATTAAAAATTCCCCATATTAATGAGATTGGTGCGATCCAGCCGTGCCAGATGCCCCAGAAAAATCCAGCGGGTTTCTCGGTGGTGTGTTTGCCATCACCGGGTACGCAACCCGCGGAAGTAATAAGTGTTATCAATAGAAGTGTACAAACCAGTTTTTGGATATTCATTCCTTTACTCCATATCAACAATAGCACGCGACAATGCCCAATCTAACCGTCGTCGATAGCATCCATCGCGGCGTATGCCTTTGAATGCTGTCAAGAAAACGTCATGGGTCCTCTCACGAATTGTTGCTAAGCGCGCATTGAGCATATCTATATCCACACGCCACGGCACGCCGATTTTTGTAATGGAACGGCAATGGACACGGATAGGATAGTCTTTTAGTTCCTCTGGTGGACAGAAACGGATAGACGCAGAGACGGTGTTATCTATAGCGATGAGTCCGAGATTTCCCTCCGGGTCGTTGAACACAATGCTACGATTGTTGGACGGTTGGGGCAGGTGTGTCCGCAGTTCACGGAGTCCACCAAGAAACTGATTGTTGCGCCATATTCTAACATCCGATGTTATGTCTGGCTTAAACAACGCAAGCCCAACAGGGTGTTCAGTATCCTCAAACATAGCTGACCCCCCCTTGCCCCCCTTATCAGGGGGGTATGTCTTATTTTGTATTTGTGGGACTAAGGAGATGAAATCGTGCAACCGTTGTAGGAACAGACTACTCCGAATGAATGCCTCTGGAATAATTGCTGCGACCCACCCACAATGCGTCAAGCACTGTTCAAGTGCGTATTTATACAGGTCGTCGTAGCGGGTTGCTTTAGGAAAGGGTAAGCCGCGACGCGTCGCCGAGTTACGTGCCAGCCACGGTGGATTGGTAATACAAACATTGAATCCTTTGGGAAAGTCCGCGAGCGTGTCCCGTTGCACAATTCCTTCTGCGCCCGGCTCAATATCAAAAAATGACCAATCAAGACATCTCAGATGTGCTGCGTTAATCAACTGTGGAATGTCTTTAGCACCCGCAAAGGGTTCTAAAGCGACCTGTTGTTTCAGATTGGATGCCTTTGCCCACGCCTTGAACGGTTCCAACTGAAACGGATTTCCGCGAGTATAGTAGCGTCCACTTGCTCGTTTTTCGTCCATTTTCTTACATGTTTTTCTAATCGGTAGGTCTCTGTGGGTATGTCTGTTCTTCTGTCCAATGGGGATAGACAACTTATTTGCGAATATACTGTGTGCATTAATATAAACTTATTCCCCCTAAATGTCAAGTTGAATTTTCGTGTGAGTCAGCGTCATTGAATGTCCAGTTTTCTGTCCGTTGCATAAAATAGGTCGGCATTTAGCAGAAGAATGGCGTTTTCAATTGACGTATCCGTTGCGTTTAGATATAATTGTCGGCACTTTGGCTGTTGGTGTTAGTTGTCTAAATCAGGATTGTGATTTCATAGCCTTGGAGGAACCGATGCGTTATTCAAATGCAGTATCCGTCATATTCATGGTTACCATACTAACTTCCATTGCTTGGGCAGGGGTATGGCAGGAAAATTTCGACAATGGGCTTCCCGATGGTTGGAACGATGTCGAAGGTGAATGGAAAATTGAGAAAGGTGCCTATGCCGAAACTTCTGGTGCGCAGTACGCCAAGACGATGTTCGGTGATGAAAATTGGGGAGATTACACCCTTGAAGTGGATGTAACGTTGGTGAAAAACGTGAATGTGAATGCAGCGGGTGTGTTAATCCGTGCTGATAAAGACGGGGACAATGGTATGCGGTTCTGGATTCGTACAGACCAGCATAAATGCCAATTTTCCCGATGGAGGGAGAATCAATTTGAGCACATCGTAACCCCTTTACCCGTTGATCCTGAAGTCGGAGAAACCTATCGGCTTAAGGTTATTGCAGAGGGACAGAATTATCAATGTTTTGTCGATGATGAACTCTTGTTTGAAGGAGACGATGATGCGAAATTTCGGGACAGTGGACGCATCGGTTTTATTTCATACGAGGCACATGTCCATTACGATAATCTGGTCATCGACGGAGAGGATGTTCCTGCCTTCGCGGTTGAACCGAGTGGCAAACTTGCAACTCACTGGGGACAGTTGAAAACAGACTTTCGGATTCAGTAACGGATAGGAGATCAGGATGGTAAGTGTTGAACGTCCATCTGAAATAGGCACACCACAATGGAAAGGTCCACAGCAACGACAACTCTATTTTACGCTCGATCCTACTGAGGTTAACGAGTATCACGAGAAAGGATTCCTCATTCTTCGCGATGTCTTTCAACCTGAGGAGATTGAGGTCTATCGCCAAGAAGCAGAACGGATTGTCGATCGCGCGCTTTCGTTGGGTCGTGAATTTCAGCTTGAACCGAAATATAATCTCCGCTTCGAGATGTTGGCGGACGATCAGCCGTGGAAAATTGATCCGTTTGTAAGTATCTCGCCGCTGTTTTCTGCACTCGTCCGAGATAGACGGCTTATGGATCGGTTGGCATGTTTGTATGATGGCTATGAAGCGGTACTGTTCAAAGATAAACTCATCTTCAAACCGCCAGACAGCCACGGTAATGGACTCCATCAGGATTATAATTGGTGGCAGGGATTTCCGCACAGTCTCCTTACGGTTTCGGTCGCACTTGACGCGAGCACCAAAGAAAACGGATGCACAGAACTGTGGACGGGGCATCATCAAGGATTTTTACATGAACCGGGTTCGCTTGACAAAACTCAAATTGACCCTGAACGCCTCGCGAATGAGGCGCGCGTCTATGTAGAGTTAGAACCCGGGGATATGGCAATCTTTACCTGTTTTACGCCACATGCAGCGGCAGCCAATACATCCGATAGTGCTCGGCGAATGTTGTTTTTGAGTTACAACGACAGTCGAGATGGTGAACATTACGCTGCCCACTATGAGCATTTCCGCTGGTATCGAACGCGCCCGGACCGCATGGAAGAAGCGGAACGGGCAAAGTATTACTTCCTTTAGTACAGCCTTTGGTGGACCAGCAAAACAGAATTGACAGCCAAGACCAAATTTGGTATCATACTCACACTATAAACTTCTGACCGACGCAAAGAAACGAGGATCTTCTGATGCCGATAACGGATGCAATGCCGGAACTCAATCGAACACTTCAGTTTTTTCCTGTTGAAAACGATAGTCCATCGACTCTAACGCATGCCCAAATTGAGCACTTCAACAAGAGAGGTTTTATTTCACCGTTGGATGTCTTTTCCGAAGTGGAGATGGCGGAACACCGCGCTTATTTCGATCAGCTCATGGAAAAGGCACTCGCGGCTGGGATGAATAGCTACTCCATCAACGGATGGCATACCACCTGTCCCGGTATTCACGATCTGATTACCGAAGGCAGAATTCTGGATTACGTGCAAGATTTACTGGGTGAAACGCTGATATGTTGGGGAACGCACTATTTCTGCAAGATGCCGGGTGATGTAAAGCAGGTGAGTTGGCATCAGGACGCTTCCTATTGGCCCCTCTCTCCAAGCAAGACTGTCACCGTATGGCTCGCGATTGACGATGCTGAGGTCGAGAATGGTGCGATGACCGTTATTCCGAAATCACATTTACACGGGCAAATCGCGTTTGAACCGAGCACCGCTGAGGAGAAGAATGTACTCGGTCAAACGGTGCATGGAGCTACGCAATACGGAGACGCGCCTTTTCCATTTGAGATGAAAGCTGGGCAGATGTCTCTGCATTCAGATCTATTATTACACGGTTCTGAGCCAAACACTTCAGATCGGCGGCGTTGTGGGTTGACGATGCGGTTCGTGCCCCCTGAGGTTCGCGCCTCAAACAATTGGAATCAACGCGCGATTGTTGCCAGAGGAAACGATCCGAGTGGGCATTGGGTTCACAACCCGCGTCCAGATAAGGATAGCATTCCGGAACGGTAAAAAAATTCTTGAAGGGACAACCCTACATAATGTTTCCACGACGACTTATTTTTGCTGCGATTGCAATCAGTAGTGCCGCCTGTTTTGTGCTGTTCGGTTATGAGTTTATCCGTTCCGTCTCCACTTCCTTGTTTGTTGATGCTTATGGTGCAGAAAACCTCCCACGCGGTATGATGGCGATTCCACCGAGTATGATCGTACTGCTCTACGGTTACGGACGTTTACTCTCGTGGCAGGGTGCAACGCGTGCTTTGGTAGTGACCTCGCTTTTTTCTGCTGTCTTGATCCTCTGGTGTTACAGTGCGCTTTCCCGCGGCATGCATTTCGCTGCGGCGATTATCTATGTGTTTCGCGAAGCGTATATCGTGATAGTTATCGAGCAGTTTTGGTCGTTTGTCAACAGCGTCTTAACAACTGAGCAGGCAAAACGAATTAATGGACCCTTCTGCGCCGTCGCGTCTCTCGGTTCGTTCCTCGGTGGGACCCTTGTGAGTCAATTGGCAACTGTGTTAGGCACTGAGGCGTTATTACTGTTCACAGCGGGGTCCCTCGTACCGACAGCGGTTCTCGGTGTATTGGCTTACAGGTTCGGCGGTGAACCCAAACCCAGCGAAGAAGAGGTTGATGGTAGGCTTGGGCATATTGGTATAAGAACCCTCTTTCGTTCCAAGTATCTGGTCTTTATCGGTGTGTTGATTATAAGCACGCAAGTGGTGTCGACTGTGCTGGATCTTCGGTTCAATTTATTGGCAGAACTGGAAAAACCTGATAAGGATATGCGCACGGCATTTTACGGTTCGGTCTATGGGAATCTCGGACTTGCCGCTGGTATTTTACAATTGGTGGTTGTGCCGCTCGCGCTTAGGTTTGTTACCCTGCGTTACATTCACCTCACTATTCCAATCGTTCATTTCGTCAGTAGCCTTATTCTGACACTCTCCCCGTCACTTCGGACTGGAACAGCCGCGTACGTGATTTTTAAAGCCTTAGATTACTCGATTTTCCGAGCAGGGAAGGAATTGTTCTATATGCCGCTCTCGTACGACTCACGCTACCGCGCGAAGCAAGTTATCGATTCGTTTGGATACCGTTTCTCAAAAGGTGGGAGTGCGAGTGTGATTGAATTGGTGAAGTTGCGTGTAGGGACGATTGTAGGTACGGCATACTCCGTTACGGCTATGGTGATGGCAGTGTTGTGGGCACCGATTGCTTTCGGTTTGGCGTTGGCGTATCAGAAGTTGGAGAAAACAGAGACGGACTAAATGGACGCAAATTCCGTAAGAGGCAGTTTACTGTAGGTTGGGTTGAACGGGATCGAGAAGTGTGATGTATAGATGTTCCAAATACATGTCAGATCCAATATACTATCGTATACACTCCAAGATAGTGAAACCCAACACATTCTCACACCTACAGCGTTTACATTGTTGGGTTTCGCTATGGTTAATCCATACTAACGAGGGACCGAAAAGTGAGAGTCTCCATGTAAACGAGGTGAATGTTTATCCTTTACTGCTCAACCCAACCTACGATGAAGTCCTACGCACTATTCAGATTTCATAACGCACAAGTTTCCGTGCGGCATCAGCAATTTGCTCCGCATTTGGGATAACAAAATTTTCCATCACCGGCGCGAAGGGGACCGGGACCGGCGCAGCGGCGACCCGCTCAATCGGTGCATCGAGATAGTCAAACGCCTCTCGCACGACAAGTGCGGCGATCTCCGCACCGAAACCAGCCCTGCCGACTGCCTCGTGTGCAATGAGTAGCCGATTCGTCTTCCGAACAGAGTCGAGGATGCTTTCTTTGTCAAGCGGCATCAGTGTTCTCGGATCAATGATTTCGGCAGAGATTCCTTCCTCAGCAAGCGTATCTGCGGCGATGAGTGCGTTCAAGACCATCCGTGATGTCGCGAGAATTGTAATGTCTTCCCCCTCACGTTTCACGTCCGCTACACCCAACGGAATCGTATACTCTTCGTCAGGGATCTCTCCCTCTTCGGTGTAGAGGAGTTTATGCTCAATGAACATAATCGGATTGTCGTCTCGGATGGCAGTTTTCAGTAATCCTTTTGCATCATAGGGTGTGGAGGGCATCACGACGAGGAGTCCTGGGATATGCACGAACCACGCTTCAAGGCTTTGTGCGTGCTGTGCTGCAGAGGATCGACCGGCACCTCCCTGCGTCCGAATCACGAGTGGCACATCCAGCTGCCCACCGACCATATAACGGATCTTCGCGACCTGGTTCACAATCTGGTCCATGCCGACCGCTGTGAAGTCGATATACATCAGTTCCGCCACCGGACGCATCCCTGTGACCGCTGCACCGAGCGCAGTACCAATGATGGCGGCTTCTGAGATCGGTGTATTTCGGATGCGGTCCTTCCCGAAGTCTTGGAACAGTCCATCTGTCACTTTATAAGCACCGCCGTACTCCGCGATGTCTTCACCCATCAGAAAGACGGCATCATCGCGTTCCATCTCCTCTACGAGTGCTTCCTTGAGTGCATCGCGATACGTAATTGTTTTCATTTGTCTAATTTACCTTGCGGTTCGGTGAGGTGAGTTGAATGACCAACGTTTCTCTCCGTAAATCCGCCCTCCATTTCATTACGGGCTAAGGTTTTGATTCAATATTTCCAAAATAAAAAGTAAATTAAAAGCCCTTACAACGCCTTTTCCGCCTTCAGCCATTCAAGCGTTTGTGCAAATGCGGCGACTGTTTTCGTGATGTCTTCCTCCGTATGCGCTGCCATCGTCATTCCACCGTTACTGGCGAGATCAACGCCGTTCAGCAACAGACCACAGCGGAGACGCATCAACATATCCGCATCGTTGTTCCCTTTCAGTTTCCGATAATCCCACGTGTATGGATCGAAATCGGAGGCGCGGACATCTTTTTCACCGTGTCCTACGAGCAGTCTAATCCCCGAAAATTCGCCGTAAACCACCCAGTCGAGTCCGTAATCATCAATAACGGTGTTGAGCTCTGTGCGGAGTTGTGTTGCGATCCGATGCGCCTGCTTGTGCGGTTCGCCTGTTTTAATGATGTTAAGCATCGCTATCCCCGCGGCGGCAGAGAGTGGATTCGCGTTAAAGGTGCCGGGATGTGGCATCTTTAAGCCGTCGCGTTCCGATTTCATGGAGATCAATTCAAGGATATCCTTTTTGCCAACCAGCGCGCCGCCTGGGAGTCCGCCCGCCAAAATCTTCGCCAGCGTTGTCATGTCCGGTGTGACGTTGTAGTGTGCTTGCGCACCGCCCGGCGCGACTCGAAATCCCGTGATCACTTCATCGAAGATCAACAACACGTCGTGTGCTGCCGTCAGTTCACGCAGCTGCTTTAAAAACGCCCCGTCCGTCGGAACAATACCGAAAGACGCGCCTGTCGGTTCAAGGATAACACAAGCGATATCTTCGTCTGTTTTCAGCAGCGTCTCAACAGCGTCAATGTCGTTGGGTGGACATAGCAGCGTTGTATCTTTTATCTCCTGTGGGATACCGGGAACACTCATATCAAAAGGTGGGTATGCGCCCAAGATGAGACTGTCGTGCCAACCGTGGAAATGCCCAGCGAATTTCAACACTTTGTTTTTCCCTGTATAGGTCCGCGCAAGGCGGATTGCCATCAGTGTTGCTTCCGTGCCGGAACTAACAAACCGGACACGCTCCGCTGACGGAATTAACTGCGTTACCAGCGAACCCCATTCCAATTCCAACGGATGACATGCGCCGTAGTGTGTGCCGCGGTGCATCTGTGTTGTTACGGCTTCCACAACTTCCGGTGGATTGTGTCCAAGGAGCAGTGCACCGTGTCCTGCCCAATAATCTATGAACTCCCTGTCTTCAAGCCCCCACTTTTTTGAGCCTTCGGCACGGGTGATGTAAACCGGAAAGGGAGACATATACCGTCCATCGTGCGTTACGCCATCAGGAAACAGATGGTTCGCAGCGTCTGACATTTCTCTATCTTTTGCAAAAGTTTTTTGGTAGCGTTCTAAAATGGTGTGCATCTTTCTCCCTCATCTTTTTCAGTGTTTGCGAATAATTATATCATACTTCCATTTTATTTGCTTTTTAATTTTACCTTGCGGATAAGTTTCGGTCCCTTAGACTTGATGTTTTCTGTGTTCGAGTCGTCCAAAACGTTGTTTTGGACTTGGGTTAAGTTTATTAATTTTTCCCTTCAACATTTGACATTTCCTCTAAGACATAGTATAATATTTCTCTCACCTCATTTCCTAAGGAGCATTTCATGAAACAGATAGATGGCGGAATTACTGCTGTCCGCGGTGTACGTGCGGCGGGTGTTCACGCAGGTATTAAGGCAGCCGATGCAAAGGACGTAGCACTCATCGTTACCGATACACCAGCGACCGCCGCTGGTGTCTTCACAAAGAATAGCGTCACCGCTGCACCGGTTCTTGTATGTCGCGAGCATCTCAGCGATGGACATGCACAAGCCGTTATTGTCAACAGCGGAAACGCCAACGCTTGTACCGGTGAGGTCGGCATGGCGAACGCACGACAGATGGCTGCCACAACTGCAGAAAAACTCGGCATAGAGACAGACCTTGTCTGTGTCTCTTCTACCGGTGTTATCGGACAGCAATTGCCAATGGACAAAATCGAAAGCGGGATCCAAGCCGCCGCAAGCGCGCTTAGCACCGAAGGAGGTGCCGATGCCGCTGAAGGGATTATGACAACTGATACCCATCCGAAATCTGCAGCGGTAGAGGTAGAGGTTGACGGTGTCCGTGTGAGCATCGGTGGGATCGCCAAAGGGTCCGGTATGATCGCACCCAATATGGCGACGATGCTCTCCTATCTGACCACGGATGCCCGAATCAGTGCCGAAACGCTCCAAACTGCCTTAAACCGCGTCGTAGATGATACCTACAATTTGTTGACTGTTGACACGGATCGCAGCACAAATGACACGGTGCTGATTCTGGCGACTGGACACGCTGGCAATACTGAGATTGTTACAGCAGGTGGTGAGGATTACGAAGCTTTCTGTGAGGGACTTCTGTTTGTTTGCACTGAGTTGGTGAAAATGCTTGCCCGCGATGGCGAGGGGGCAACGAAACTCGTTGAGGTGGTCGTCAAACACGCCAAAAATCGGAGCGATGCTGAAAGAGCAGCGCGTGCCGTTGCGGAGTCGCCACTCGTTAAAACAGCCGTTTTTGCCAACGATGCCAATTGGGGGCGAATCATGATGGCAATCGGGAAGTCCGGTGCCGAATTTGACCCGTATCAGGTGGATGTCTATCTTGCCGATTATCGACTCGTCAAGAACGGAATGGATGCTGGTTACGATGAAGACAAAGCCACCGCGCGATTCGCACAGGATCCGGTGCGGATCACGATTGACCTCGCTGCGGGTGACACAGAGATTACGATGTGGACCTGCGATTACTCTTACGATTATATTCGGATTAATGCGGATTATCGCACTTAGTCTGTTGGTATGTCTCGGTGGTGTCAAAAATTTTTGACAAAAAATCAAATTTTTGCAATTTTAACTTGACATTTAAAAACAAATATATTAAACTATATATGCTTTGGAGATGTGCATTCTCTTCTGCGAAAATTTTCAATATTATGCGGGAGTAGCTCAGTGGTAGAGCTCCACCTTGCCAAGGTGGAGGTCGCGAGTTCAAATCTCGTCTCCCGCTCCATTTTTGGGTGGCGTAGCCAAGTGGTAAGGCCAGAGTCTGCAAAACTCTTATTCGTCGGTTCGATTCCGACCGCCACCTCCATTCTTTTTCTCTAAACGGGCGATTAGCTCAGGTGGCTAGAGCGTTTGCTTGACATGCAAGAGGTCGCTGGTTCAAGTCCAGCATCGCCCATCCTTCCAAAATTCTTGTTCCAACGGATGTCTGCTGCGAAGTTCCCTCAAAACTGCACCGCTTTGTGCATTTTTTAGATCGGTTTGCCCTTTTTCGTGCAATTCAACGCCTGTAAAGCCAGTTTTATTGGTGTATTGAGCGTGTTTTCGTTGGCATAGAAATTGCACTATATTTCTTAATAAATAATAGTTGTAGAAATATCGTTGGGTCAGTCTTTGCCAAGGAGTGAAACAGTGCGAACAATCTTTGCTTTTGTCAGCGTAATGTTAATTGTCGTTATTGATATAGGATGCAGTTCCAGATCTGTTGAGCCGCGTGGAGAAACCGTTGTTGAACAAGATCAAAAAACAGCTACTTCCTCGAAACTACAAGGAAGCATTTTCACCGTTATAGAGCTTGAAGATTTGGAATATCCGACACTCGCTGCTTCTATTCACCTGCCTTTTCGCGTCCGCCCAAACAACACTGTCGTCCTTTCAGGAAAACACGCATATCTTACGACTGAACGGCATCTGCACGTCATTAATATTTCTATCCCGCAACGTCCCTCTTATCTAACATCTCTCGCCTTTTCTGATGAAATCGGTAAATGCCTTGTCTTTGGAGATTATGTTGTTATAGGGACCCCTCGAAAGTTTCATCTCGTCAACGTTTCAGAGCCATCGGTTCCTGTACTTGAGTCAACCGGACATTTACCGCAGCGGAACCCAATTAAAGACTTTGATGTTAAGAACGCTCGCCTCTATACTATGGGGGCGAATGATGTCCTGTATGTTTTTTCCACTGTTTTTGGGCAAGTGCGACTCGACAAAGCCGTTAAAATGTCGCCCCGTTGGTGGTTGTTAAGTCCAAAAGCCGATAGCCCAGATGTGAAACAGATTCTGCTCTCTATAGGGAAACCTATTCCCAAGGGTGGTCTCTCGGAAGCACTCCTGTCTCAAAACGGGTTTTTACAAATCAGCAGCAGTAAGCAGGAGAAGGCTCGCGCATCGTCTGAATTTCTGGTCCTGGAGGGTCTGAGAGACCCGACATGTGATCTATTGACTTTCGATGCCTACAAAGTTAGTGAGCATCGGATGAAATCGAGCATGGGCTTTTATAATGTGGCGAGGGAATATCGTGACTATCTCTCCGCAACGGGGAAAAAGATACTTACTCGCGGGAAACCGACGATTGCGTATGCCGTTGACTCTGGAAAGATGCAGCAAATTGCCCTCGAACCGTCGAGTGAGGCAATAGATATCGACGACAAACGCTTAATAGGACCCGTCACAGATTTTCAAATTTCGGGAGATCTGCTTTGCGTGGTCAACGAAAAGGGTTTCTTTTCTATAAGACATCTTATTAAAATAGAGGATCGCGGTGAAGGAGTGAACTATTGGCGCGACCGATTTTTGTCCGCTACACCCCTTCAAGCGAGTCACCCGATGAGTTTGGCGGTTGGTGAAAACCACGCCTATGTGTTAGCAGCGCCGGAAGATTCACGAAAATGAATCCGTTTGTACCTTTGAACCAACTTATAACGTCTGCACATATAACGTCTGCACAGAAGTATCGGCAATATCGAAAGTCCTACCATCAATCTGATAATACCTTCCAAAAACTAACGCTTCTATTTTAATTGGCATTTCTCGCCTGAATCGTGTAGAATTATTTCGTAAACGGTGTCCGACAAAGGACGTTAAGTCTATTAAGACCAATTTTGAAACCTACACGAATGGACATATAGAGAGTAAACCACAATGCGTGAACCCAATCAACCTGAAGATTACGAACAACGCCTACGCCATTCGACCGCGCATATCATGGCGTATGCCGTACAACAACTATTTCCAGATGGCGAACGTACCGTTAAACTCGCAATCGGACCGCCGATTGAAAACGAGTTCTACTACGATATGGAGGTGCCACGTCCGATTACACCCGACGATTTCCCCGAAATCGAAAAGCACATGAAGGCGATGATTAAATCCAATGTGCCTTTTGAACACGAAACTTGGGCCTACGACGATGCCCGTGAATGGTTCGGTGAACGAGACCAAAAATTCAAACTTGAATTAATAGACGGAATCTCTGACCGGGAAGTTAGTGCCAGAGACGAAGGTGTTGCCGACGAAGGTGTCTCTATCTATCACAACGGTGATTTCACAGACTTATGTAAAGGACCACACGTTCAAAAAACAGGCGAATGCCGATATTTCAAACTGCTCCGCGTTTCTGGAGCCTATTGGCGCGGTGATAGCAATCGCGAGCAGTTGCAACGAATTTACGGCACCGCATGGGAGACCAAAGCCGACCTTCAGGCATACTTAACACAACGCGAAGAAGCCGCCAAACGGGACCACCGTAAACTCGGACGTGAGTTGGAACTCTTTCAGATGCATCCCGAATCTCCCGGCAGTGCGTTTTGGCTCCCTAAAGGCGCGTTCATCTATAATCTCCTGTCTGAGAAAGTGCGGAAACTCTATCTCAGTGAGGGATATCAAGAGGTGCGGACACCACTCATCTACGACAGCAGCCTCTGGAAAACCTCTGGACATTGGGAGCACTTTAAAGACGATATGTTCATCGTCGAAAGTGAAGATGGTGAGTCGGCAAGTGCGCTCAAGCCGATGAACTGCCCAGCGCACATGCTGATTTATAAAAGTGCGCGCCATAGTTATCGAGATTTGCCATATCGTCTGCATGACCAAGGTGTGTTGCATCGCAACGAGGCGACAGGCACACTAACGGGCTTGTCGCGCGTCCGCCAGTTGTGTCAGGACGATGCCCACAACTTCGTTACGGAGGACCAGATCGGCGATGAATATGAGCGTATCCTTGGACTCTTCCAACGCATTTATGGCACTTTCGATTTGCCCTTCCGATGTGATTTAAGCACACGCAATCCTGAAAAGTTTATGGGAGATGTAGAGGTTTGGAATCGCGCAGAAATGATACTTGAAGATGTGTTGAAAAACAATCAGATTGAGCACACTATTGATCCCGGCGAAGCTGCATTCTACGGTCCCAAACTCGATTTTCAGGTGCGGGATTCACTGAACCGCGATGTGCAGTGTGCCACCGTGCAACTCGATTTCCAGTTGCCCGAACGGTTTGACCTCATCTATGTCGCGTCGGATGGGTCTGAAAAGCGACCAGTGGTTATCCATCGCGCGATTTGTGGGAGTTTTGAGCGATTCATCGCGATGCTGATTGAACATTACGCGGGTGCGTTTCCAACATGGCTCTCTCCCGTCCAATGTGTTGTGATGACGATTAGCCAACGCTTCGTTGACTACGGCACGGAGGTCGAGCAGCTGCTGTTGCAAAAAGGGTGCCGTGTTACGTTGGATAACAGCGATGACAAGATCGGTGCCAAGATTCGTCAAGCCCGTTTGCAGCGTGTTCCGTATATGTTAATTATTGGTGGACGCGAGGAGGAGAGTCGCACCGTCAGTGTTCGCAGTCGAGATGAAGGCGACATCGGGGCGATGGCACTTGATACCTTCGTTGACAAAATCGTTCAGGAAGCCGACTTGGATTTTTAATTGGCAATCAGCCATCAGTGGTCAGAAAGAGTACCTTATGGTGGTTATCGTAAACATTCCTGCTATACTGTGCCCTGCTGACAACCGAATGCTGATGGCTGAGAACTATTCGCAAAAAGGAGCATTTCTAATGGATAAAATTTTGACAGTCAAGCCTATCGTTTATAGCCTTACAATTTGCGCCTTCCTCACCGGAATAATAGTTTTTAGCGGTTGCAGCTCTTCTAAACAGGTTACTCGTGTTGCTGCCGACACCACGATTGATCTGTCGGGACGTTGGAACGATACAGATTCGCGTATGGTGGCGGAAGGGATTATTGGTGATTGCTTGAATCATCCATGGATCAACGACCACGGTATAAGTACCGGTGGCAAACCGGTCGTGATTGTTGGTGGTATCCGTAATAAGAGCATGGAGCATATTCCAGTCGCCACATTTATAACCGATATTGAGCGCGCCTTTATTAATTCTGGGAAGGTCCGCACTGTATCAAGTTCAAATGAACGTAGCGAAATTCGCGAAGAACGCGCCGACCAGGGGGAATTCGCTGCACTCGAAACCGTTAAACGGATGGGGCGTGAACTCGGTGCCGATTACATGATGACAGGTGAAATCAATACGATTGAGGACCGTGAGGGAGGCGATCAGGTCGTCTTCTATCAGACAGATCTCACGTTGACGAATATTGAGACCAACGAAAAGGTCTGGATCGGTCAGAAGGAAATCAAGAAGTTTATCGGACGGGGCAAGTTTAAAATGTAGGACGTTCGTGATGCATCTGTTTGGGCGGGTCCCCGTGCCCGCCCGTTATTATTCGCTTCATATCTACGGAGACCGATGATTAAAACACTCCCTTTTCTGCTTATTATTTTCCTGATGATAGGGTGTGGCGGCTATAAATTTCAAGAAGTCATAGAACCACTGGAGAGTGGACAGCCAGAAAGTGCCTACACCTATCTTCAGAAGCACACACCGAAAACGCCGGATATTCCATACCAGTTTGAATTGGGGTTGGTTGCCCATTACGCCAACCATTTTTCGGAAAGCAATACAGCACTTGACATAGCCGGAGATATTGCAGAGGACCGTTATACGAAAAGTGTTTCAAAAGAGTTAGGCTCCTTGGTCACTTCCGACAAATTACGTCCTTATTCTGGTACCCAGTATGAACGACTGTTAAGCCACTATTATCGTGCACTCAATTATGTCTACCAAGGTCAGTTAGATAGCGCATTGGTAGAGTGCCGCCGTGCTACGAATCTCATTAACTATTTCAAGGGCGAGGACGAGAAGTACGATTTCTTCGGAACAGGTTTTCTGGCGTACCTTTCTGGCATGTTATTTGAAGCTACCGGTGAGTGGAATGATGCCTTGATTTCTTACAAGCAAGCCGCCGCATACTATAAAAATGCCTCGGAGAAAACCGGTGTGGAAACACCAAAAGACATCGGTAACGCGTTGGTCCGATTGACACGCAGGCTTGGGTTTACGGATGAGTTTGAGCGTTACCGGCAACAATATGGCGAATCTCCACCACGTCCTGAAAATACCGGCGAGTTGGTTCTCTTTTATGAAAGCGGTTACGTCCCTGCCAAAAGTGAAGAATCTTTGACATTTCCGATCCTGAAAAAAGACGACGTGGAAGATGAAAAGTTTGTTCCTACGCTGATAGGACGCGAAGGGATGGTCTTTGAGGATGTCGAATTGGAATATCTCCTACGGGTTGCGATTCCGACAATTGGTTCTTACCGTCCGCACTTCGCAGGAATCAAGATAGCAGTAGGACAAGATCAAAAGACAGGAGTGCTTGTAGAGGACGTAGAAAACATCGCAATAGAAACCTTCAATGCACAACGTCCTATTATTCTCCTTCGTACGTTAGTACGTGCCGTAGGGAAATACTTGATCTATCGAAAGGCAAACAAGGAAAACGAAGCCTTGGGGCTGCTCGTCAACCTTGCTGGGGTTGTGACAGAGCAGGCGGATACGCGTTCATGGCGAACACTACCGAATCAGATCTTTATGGTACGGATGCCACTCCCTGAAGGCACCCATACACTCAATCTCTCCTTTTTGGATGCGAATGGACGGGTACGCGGAAGTCAGTCCGTACCGGACATTAAGATTGATGCAAATCGGATAACCTTTCTGAATCACCGAACTTATGAGTGATCCTCTTTGAATCGTAATTTGGATAAAAAACATGGAACGAATCTATTTAGATTACAACGCCACAACGCCGCTCCGTCCCGAAGTTAGGGATGCGATGATGCCGTATCTCACCGAGGCATTCGGCAACGGCTCCAGTATCCACGCTTATGGACGCGAGGCACGCACCGCGATTGACACTGCCCGCGAGCAAGTCGCGGAACTCATCGGTGCCAAGAGTCCGAGCGAAATCGTCTTCACTGGAAGCGGCACTGAGGCGGATAACCACGCCATCAAAGGGCTAACTGAGTTACAAAAGAGCCGCGGCGCAGGCAACCATATCATCACCTCCTCTGTAGAACATCATGCAGTCTTGCATACTTGTCACTATCTGGAGCAGTGCGGTTTTGAGGTAACCTATCTTCCCGTAGATAGGTATGGACGAATTAATGTTGAGCAGCTGCGTGAGGCGATCCGTGATACGACAGGGCTGATTTCCATCATGCATGTCAACAACGAGAATGGCACTGTCCAACCACTTGAGGAGATATGTGAAATCGCTCAAGAACACGAGATCCCTTTTCACACCGATGCTGTGCAATCGGTTGGAAAGTTGGAGATGAACGTTCAAGCACTCGGTGTGAATCTCTTGGCGTTTTCTGGACACAAGATTTACGCGCCCAAGGGTATTGGTGTTCTTTATATTCGTCGCGGCACGCGATTGGCGAACCTCGTTCATGGGGGTTCGCATGAACGCAACCGACGTGCTGGGTCCGAAAACGTCCCTGCTATCGTAGGGCTTGGTGCTGCTGCTGATCTTGCAAAACAGGAGCGGAGCACCTACGCACAGCATCTTGATGCATTAACCCAGCAATTACGCGAAGGACTCGATACACACATTGATCGGTTGCACTACAATGGACATCCCGACCACTGTGCTCCCGGCACGCTTAACGTCTCCTTTGAAAATGTGGAGGGTGAAAGCCTCATCTTACGCTTGGACATGGAAGGCATCTGTGTTTCGACGGGTTCGGCGTGTACCTCTGGTTCTATGGAGCCATCGCATGTCCTCGCTGCGCTCGGTTTACCGCCACGTTTGGCACAAGGCACCGTCCGTTTTTCACTCGGTAGAAATACGACCGAAGCCGAGATTGACGCGGTTATTGCTAAACTACCAAAAGTCATCCAGCAGATGCGCACCCTGTATAGAGGATAGGTTTTCCATTCTCACCCAGCGGAGGTAGGTACGGTTTCCAACCGGGGTCCCCACCCTTATTCGGAAGATGTACCGGTTCTCCAATTTGTAACATCTCTTCACTGTGATTCTACCGCAGCCCCTTTTTGTATAGTTTAAAAATACGATTGTTCATTTTTTGGACAACTTACCTCGGTGAATCTACGCATTTCTCGTGAATTCGGCGTATTCAACATTGGCACGAAAATTGCTCTTATCTTTATATCAAAATATCAAATCAAAATTTTTACGTTTTGAGGTAAGAGTAAATGAATGCTAAAGTAACCTCACATGCTTTAATGATTGCATTGATGTGTCACGTTATTATTGCTTTTGTTATCGGAATCTATCTGCTCGGACAGACAAGAGAGTTTAAAGATCTAATAGGTATCGAAATCCTCCAACCGAAGGAACGACCGAAGCCTAAAGTGGTGACGTATGTCGTGAAACCTTCCATTAAACCGAGTGTTCCAATGCAAAACACTGTCATTGAACAGATTCAGATGCAGCCTCGTGTAGAGACTATATCGCCTCGCGAGTCTCGGTTCCAGCCACAGACAGCCCTCAAATTTTCGGGACAAACCGTTAAAGTAAAGCCACCAACAGACCCGAACGTCCCGAAAGTAAACACCTCGAATCCGAGGGTGCCAGCAAGTGTAATACACGGTGATGTGTTGGTGTTAGATGCACCTGATGCTTTGGCATTTTCCGCCCCTGTGGTAACAGCTCTTTCCGTTCAAACGAGAAACGTCAACCGCGGTATTGCCGGACAGTTGAAAGTCACCCTTGAACGGCCGCCGGGTCTTGCAATGGTTGAGAATATCGGTGCAGCAACCGACGCACTTGACGATGTCGTCAAAAACGTTACGCTTTCCAAGTATACTGTCCCCCCGCTACCGAAGGGGGAACCAGGGGGACGCGTGATTGGCAAAGGCAGGGACATCCAAGGCGTATTTCGTTTTACACGCATCCGACACACCCTCTCTGACTGGTGGGCAGATGCTTCTGCGCTCAACTCATTGACGCAATGGCTCAATGAACGCACGAAAATTAAAGCCGATATGAACGTTGAAGGCGGCGCATTGAAACTCACCGATGCCAGTCTCTTCAAAACGCCGCTCGTTTTTATGACCGGACATGATCCAGCAGTTGTCCGATCTCACGATCTCCACCGGAAAAATTATGGTGCTGGTAGAATAGATGGTCGTTTCTCTGACAACGAAGCAGCAGGGCTGCGCCGCTATCTCGTCGAAAAAGGTGGGCTCCTCGTCTTTGACGACTGCGGTGTAGAGGCTCCAGCACAGGCGATGACTCGCCTCTTCTTGGCGCAGATGCGATACATTATGCCTGAATATCACATTGGACGCATTTCCAACGATCACGAAGTTTATAATAATTTCTATGGGATGGGCGGACCTCCAATTGGATATGACATCTTCTGGTGGGGCACACGTCCGCCGAAACGGAACTACCTCGAAGGTATCTCCATCGGTGGCAAACTCTCCGTTATCGTTATCCGTCGTGACTACATGTGCTCAATGGAGTCTATTAGTCTCCCGGTGCGTAGTGTTCACTATTCACCCGGTGTCTTTCGTTTCATGACGAACGTTGTAGTATACGCGTTGACGCACGGCTCCATTTCGGACTACTCCGGTTATGTACCGGCGGATTTATTACGTGAAAAGGAACTTCCGACACGTCCACCTGCTGCCGCGAGGGTTGGTAGTTTTGAGTAGCATCTTTGTCTTCCAGCGCGTCCACATTTTCATTGAACGGACTAAAAAGTAGGTTGGGTTGAACGCAGTGAAACCCAATCTATGTTATAATTGTTCTCCTCACACCGCCCTCGTAATTCCAAGTTTTACCGTACTCGCCATAGTTCCACTGAAGGTTGCCCTTTTCTGTGCAGTCTGATGCCCCTTTCCGTGCAATTTACTCCGTTTAAGCCACGGATTACCTCATATTCAGCATTGTTTGCATTGGCACAGAAATTGCATTTACCTCTAACAACAATTATTTTTGGAGGTAATGACGAATGCGTACGAAAAGAACCTCAGGTGCCTTGTTAACTTCTTTGGGGCTTCACCTTGTGTTAGCGTTTGTTGCTGGTCTTTATTTGATTGCTCAAACGCCTCATTTCCAAGAATTCATAGGTGTTGAAGTACTCAAACAGCAAGCACCACCGAAACCTACGGTGCGGAAACTTATTGTGAGATCTTTTACTAAGCCGACTGTTCCGACGCAAAATGCAATTGTTGTTGAACAGGTGCCAGTGAAACCCCGTGTAACAACCGTCTTCGGTGATAAGGACATTTTCCGACCCCAGACAGTACTTGGGGTTTCAAATCAGACTGTTAAAGTCGAAGCACCAATCAATCCAAATGTGCCGAAAGTGGTCGCCCCGAATGCGTCAGTCCCACCAACTGTAACACATACAGATGTGCCAGTTTCAAACGCTCCCGATGCCTTGGCGTTCTTTGCTCCTGTGGCAAGTGTCCCTGCTGGACCGGCTAATATTGGTCGTGGTGTTGCTGGCACTGCAGTTCAGGTAAAGATTGCTTTTGAGCATCCACCTGGACTTGCGATGGTCGAATATGTTGGTGCCGTAAATAGCAGTATTGATCATGTTAATAGAAGAATCAATCTTGGTTCTGACGAAGTGCCACCTGCTCCCAGGGGCGAGCCGCATGGACACGTTATCGGAAAAGGGAAAGACATCCGTGGTGTATTCCGTTTCACACGGGTCAAACATAGCCTCTCTGACTGGTGGGCGGATGCTTCTTCCTTGAACGCATTGACGAAGTGGCTCAACGAGCGAACGAAAATCAAAACCGACATGAATGTTGAAGGTGGCGCAGTGAAACTCACCGATGCCAACCTCTTCAAAATGCCGCTCGCCTTTATGACAGGACATGATCCAGCACTCGTCCGTTCTCGGAACCTACTTGGACGGCAATATGGTGGTGGTAAACTGGATGGTCGTCTCAGTGAGGCTGAGGCTGCGGGTATGCGTCGGTATCTTGTTGAGAAAGGTGGATTCCTTGTCTTTGACGACTGTGGTGTGAACGCACCTGCACAGGGGATGGTTCGTCTGTTTCTCGCACAGATGCGTTATGTGATGCCTGAACATCAGGTTGAGCGGATCCCGAACGATCACGAAGTTTATAACAACTTCTATGAAATGGGGGGTCCTCCTGTCGGCTTCGACATCTTCTGGTGGGGCACACGTCCACCGAAACGGAATTATCTTGAAGGTATCTCTGTTGGGGATAAGTTGTCTGTTATCGTTGTCCGTCGCGACTATATGTGCTCGATGGAAGCCGTGAGTCTCCCGACGCGTCCTGTTCACTATTCACCGGGTGTGTATCGTTTCATGACAAATGTTGTGGTGTATGCGTTGACACACGGTCAGATTTCTGACTACTCCGGTTATGTGCCAGAGAATAAGTTAGCAAAGACAGAACTCCCAATACGCGCCCCTCAAGCCGCAAGGGTCGGTAATTTTGAATAGCGTTTTGTGTCTAAAAGCAATTAAATGAAGTTTCAAAAAAAATAATTCAGTAATTAACGGGCAATGAATTGCCCTACTACGAACGGTGTTGCTTGTAGTAGTGCGATTTATCGCACGTTTGAAAATTACCGATTTAAATACTGAAATTTCATAAAATTGCTCACTTTATCCAAGGTTGTTCAGTTATCTACTGCTGGTAACTGAACAACTCTATTAGGATTGGCATCAAAATTATATTTGTCTCAATAAGTTTATCTTTTCGAGGTGATGACGAATGCGTGAGAGAATAACTTCAGGTGCGTTAATAACTTCGTTGGTACTTCATCTTATCATCGCTTTTGTTGCGGGTATCTATCTTGTCACACAGACCGAGCGGTTTAAAGAGTTGATGGGCATTGACGTGCTCCAACCTGAAGAGTCACCGAAACCTATGATTGGGCGGTCTCTTGTAAAACCCGCTGTTAAGCCGACTGTTCCAACACGAAACATTGTCATTGAACAGATTCAGGTGCCACCACGTTTGGATACTGTGTTTCTCCGTGAGCCGACGTTCCGATCACAGAAGATCCCGGCGATTTCATACCAAACCGTCAAAGTAAAACCACCGACGGATCCAAACAGACTGAAAGTGGTTACGCCGAACCGGACAATGCCAACAGATGTAATACATGCTGATTTGCTCGTGTCGGATGCCCCAGATGCCTTGGCATTCTCCGCACCTGTGATAACGGTGCCGTCCGCACGAACGAGAAGTGTTGTCCGTGGTATCGCAGGACACTTGAAGGTCTCTCTTGAGCATCCACCGGGTCTCTCAATGGTTGAAAACGTCGGTGCTGCACGCGATGCCCTCGGCGATGTCGTCGAAAACATTACCCTTTCCAGTTATGTCGTACCGTCCCTCCCGAAAGGCGAGCCGGGTGGACGCGTCATCGGTAAAGGAAGGGACATCCGAGGCGTATTCCGCTTTGCGCGGGTCCGGCACGATCTTTCTGATTGGTGGGCGGATGCTTCCGCGCTCAACGCATTGACGCAATGGCTCAACGAGCGGACCAAAATCAAAACCGATATGAACGTTGAAGGCGGCGCGGTGAAGCTCAACGATGCCAACCTCTTCAAAACACCGCTCGCCTTTATGACAGGACATGATCCATCACTCGTCCGTTCTCGGAAGATGTATGGATGGAAGTATGGTACCGGTAAAATGGATGGCAGTCTCACTGCGTCTGAAGCCGCGGGTCTGCGTCGCTACCTTCTCGAAAAAGGCGGATTTCTCGTCTTTGACGACTGTGGCGTGAATGCTCCTATGCAGGCAATGGTTCGCCTTTTCCTCTCACAGATGCGTTACGTCATGCCTGAATATCAAGTTGAGCGGATCTCCAACAACCACGAAATTTACAATAACTTCTATGGGATGGGGGGTCCCCCTGTCGGTTTTGACATTTTCTGGTGGGGCACACGTCCACCGAAACGGAACTATCTTGAAGGTATCTCTGTCGGTGAGAAGTTGTCCGTTATTGTTGTCCGTCGCGATTACATGTGCGCGATGGAGACTGTCAGTTACCCGACGCGGAGTGTCCACTATTCGCCAGGAGTCTATCGCTTCATGACTAATGTTGTGGTATATGCGTTGACACACGGTTCTATCTCCGACTACTCTGGTTATGTACCGGAGGACTTATTACTTGAAAAGGAAGTTCCGACGCGTCCGCCTGCCGCTGCGAGGGTTGGCAGTTTTGAATAGCGTTTCTCCAGTAGCAATAATTCCTTTTTCCATTGACAAAAAAGGCATATTCCATAAAATAAGATGCATTGTTTCCAGAATCTATCACACTGCTAACTAAATTTATATCAAAGGACCCACATAATGGAAAAAACGCATCTTCTTCAGGCACCACACCTCCACGCGATTGCACGGAATATTTTTGTCGCCGCCGGTGCATCGCGGCACATTGCTGAGGATGTCACCGAAATTCTTGTTAACGCCAACCTCGCCGGACACGATTCACACGGTGTGCTACGTGTACCTGCTTATCTAAGCGGTATTGATGCCGGACACCTTGACCCCGCTGCGGAACCCGAAATTCTTGCAGAAACCCCTAATACTTTACGCGTTGATGGACAGCGCAGCTTCGGACATTACGTCTCACGCTGGTCAATGAGTAAAGCCGTTGAGAAGGCGAAAATCGCTGTCTCTTGCTCTGTCAGTATTAGTAACACTGGGCATATCGGACGCCTGGGTGAGTATGCCGAAGCAGCGGCGAGAGCCGGATGTATCTCACTTATCACTGTCGGCGGAGGCGGTAGACGCAGAGGACCAACCGTGCCTTTTGGCGGTGCAGAAGGTGCTTTCGGGACAAACCCGATCGCCATCGGTGTGCCGACTGGAGATGACAGTCCATTTATCGTTGACTACGCCACGAGTATGATTGCCGAAGGGAAGATACAGGTCGCGCGGAGCAAAGGTATTGACTTACCGGAGGGCTGCATCCTTGATAAAAACGGAATGCCGAGCGTCAAACCGGCTGACTTCTACGATGGCGGTTCACTCCTCGCGTTTGGGAAACACAAAGGCTATGCCCTCGCTATGTTTACATGCCTCCTTGGTGGGTTGGCAGGAACGTTTGATGTAGAGCAGGGCACGATGAATGGCATTTTCATGCAAGCCATTGATGTCAACGCCTTCACACCGGTTGATGAATATCAGAAAGGTGTCCGCGCCTTCTTAGACGGCATTAAATCCACACCACCCGCCCCGGGCTTTGACGAGGTATTGGTTCCTGGTGATTTTGAACACCGATTCCGCACACAGCGGTTGGTCGAAGGGATTGAGATACCGGACACCATCTACAATCAACTTCAGGAAGCTGCAGACAAGTTGGGCGTTTCCATCGGCGAGGACACCATTGAAGAGGATGACAAGGCACACTACGGTCCGATTTCGTAACCTTCCTTGCTTAGGAGAATAGGATAGGAGGGAACTTATTGTGAAGAGGCACATATTTGATGCCGCGCACCTTCAGGCATTTACAAATAACCTATTTGTGGCGGCAGGCACACCACAGCACATCGCTGACAACGTTGCCGAGATTTTGATAAAAGCCAATCTCGCTGGACACGATTCGCACGGTGTGCTTCGTATTCCCTCCTATCTTGAAGGGATTGAAAACGGCGGTATTCGTCCGGCTGCTGAGCCAGATGTGCTACGGGAAACCGATGAGACGCTTCATATTGATGGTGGAAACGGCTTCGGACACTACACCGCTCGCTATGCAATTCGGCGCGCAATCGAAAAAGCAAAAGTCGGACGCACCTGTTTCGCGACACTCACTCACACGGGGCATATTGGCAGAGTTGGCGAATACGCACAAGAAGCCGCTGAATCGGGTTGTATCGGAATGATTACCGTCGGCGGTGGTTCAAAAGGCGGCGGACGTATTCTTCCGTTCGGTGGTGCAGTTGGGGCACTCGGCACGAATCCGATCGCTATCGGTGTCCCGACAGGTAATGACACACCCTTTCTCATTGATTTCGCAACGAGTATGATTGCAAACGGTAAAACCTACGTCGCTGACAGCGAAAATCGCGATCTGCCAGAGGGTTGTGTTGTTGACAAACACGGGAATCCCACCGTCAAAACTGCTGAGTACCGCGATGGTGGACATCTCCTCGCTTTCGGCAGACACAAAGGCTATGCGCTATCCCTCTTCGTCTGTCTGCTCGGTGGATTGGGAGGAACGTTTAATGTTGACGCTGGACAGATAGGCGGTCTCTATATGCAGGTTATTGATGTCAATGCGTTTACACCCCTTGAAGAGTATCAAAAGGGGGTCCGCGCGTTTTTAGATGCCATCAAAGCGATCCCGCCCGCCCCCGGTTTCGATGAGGTGTTAGTCCCTGGTGATTTTGAAGTCAATACTCGAACCCATCGCCTCGCAAACGGTATTGATATACCGGATACCATCTATCAGCAGCTTCGCGAGTGTGCTGAAAAGTGGAATGTTCAGATGGTAGAAACCCGATGATTTAGCCATAGAAACCTACTGACATAAAATTAAAAGCGACTGACTCCAGAAATTTACCCTATGCGATTCAAGTCTCTGTTTCTCACGATAGCCGTTTTATTAACGCTCCCATTCATTGCCACTGCTCAGCAAGAACACACCATATTTAGACATGGCGGAGGTATCCAGACGGTAGCATATTCCCCTGTGAATTTTTCTGTCTTTGCGAGTGCCGGGGAGAATGGACAAATAAAGTTATGGGACCTGCAAAATGATACCGTCACAACGTTCAGGGGGCACACTGATCAGGTCAACGCAATTACATTTTCTCCGAATGGACAATGGTTTGCCAGTGGAAGTGATGATTACACATTCAAAGTGTGGGATGTCTCGCGGCGCGTAGAAATCAAGAGCCTTCAACATATCACAGGCAGATCCATGTCGCAAATCAAAGCGGTGGCGTTTTCACCGAATGGACGACAACTCGCTACAGCGGGCGTGCATGTCAAACTTTGGGACTCCGGCAGTTGGTCCGAGATAACGACACTCCGACACGATGAATGGGTCTTGGCTGTTGCTTTTTCCACCGATGGCAAACTACTTGCCACAGGAGATAACAACGGACAAGTTAACGTCTGGAATCTTCAAAACAGTCGGACTGTCGCACACCTCCAAGCTGATTCCAACGCTGTCTATGCGGTTCAGTTTTCCCCAAACAATCAAATTCTTGCAGGTGCTGGATACGAAGGGAACGTCAAGTTATGGAAAGTCCCGAATTGGAGATCCCACGGCACGCTACCCTCCAATGGAACGGTCTCTGACATCAGTTTTTCACCCGATAGCGGTACACTTGCTACCACGGGTTTCGAAACTGTTAACCTTTGGACGGTTGACATCGGCGAGAATATTGCTACGCTTACCGGACACACAGATTGGGTCAGAACTACCACCTTTGCTCCAGACGGAAGCACGCTCATTAGCGGTGGTGCCGACGGAACATTGCGAATCTGGGATGTAACGTCCTATAGGGCTGTGGAGCGAAATATGGTGCGAATCGTCTATTTCCTTCCCCGTGGGCGTAGCCATCAACCCAATATGTGGACAAAACTGAATACACTCATAAGAGATGTGCAACGTTTTTATGCAAACCAGATGGAAATCAACGGATTCGGTCGAAAAACTTTCGCCTTTGAAACCGATGAAACCGGAGAAACTTCGGTTTGGCAGGTCAACGGGCAGTTCGGCGACTGGTACTATCATACGGACACGCGTACCAAAGTCCATGCGGAAGTCGCCGAGCAGTTTGACATGTCTAAACACATCTACCTCATTGTTGTTGATATCAGTAGTGAAACGATTGACAATGAAGGAACATGCGGTGTCGGCGGTGGTAATTGGCTTGGAACAGAAACGCTCGCAAGAGCACGCGGTGGGTACGCAATTATTCCCGCATCCGGTAACTGCTTTGAGGGGGAATCCGGCACGGTGGTGGCGGCACATGAACTCGGACACGCCTTTGGCTTAGAGCACGACTTCCGCGATGATGCTTATGTCATGTCCTACGGTGCGCTACCGGATCGGTTGTCGAAGTGTGCAGCAGGATGGTTGAATGCAAGTCGCTTTTTTAACACCGGTCAAACCGCTTTCAATGATCCGACAACAATTCAGATGCTCACACCGTCGGCTTACCTTCCAAACGCGAGAAACTTCACCCTCCAATTTGAGGTAACGGATATAGATGGTATCCATCAGGCACAGTTACTGGTCCCGGTTGGTGCTGCGGATCCAGCACCCGGTATCAAGCTGCACAGTTGTAAAAACTTAAACGCCCAAAGTAGTACCCTTGAATTTAGGGTCTCAACCTTAACAGCACGCCAGGTTAACAACATAACCCTCCAAGTAATTGATGTGCATGGAAACGTGGCACGACAGGATTATACGCTCAAGGCAGACAACTCTCTATTTTCCGGGAACAACGCCGATGTCAACCGCGATGGAAGGGTTAATATTGCTGATTTAGTGCTGGTTGCCTCTAATTTCGGCAAAACTATTTCTGGTAGAGCCACTCCAAATCCGGATGTCAACAGGGATGGGGTTGTCAATATTGCCGATCTTGTCCTTGTTGCGAGCCTGTTAAGTGAGGTATCGGCAGCACCGATGTTACATGTCCAAGGCGGGCATACACTCACAGCAGCAGATTTGCAAGAGTGGATTCAGCAATCTAAAAACTATGACATCCAAACGAATCCCTCATATCTTCGTCCGGATACGATAAAAAAAGGGATTGTTGTGCTTGAACAACTCCTTTCAACCTTAGTGATTCCAACAGAGGCTCGTCTTTTAGCAAACTACCCGAATCCGTTCAACCCAGAAACGTGGATACCCTATCAGTTGGCGACAGATGCAAATGTGAAACTCACTATCTATGATGCAAATGGTGCCTCTGTCAGGGGGCTGGATTTAGGACATCAATCGGCTGGTGTCTACTATGCTCGAAATCGTGCTGCTTATTGGGATGGTCGGAATGAACAGGGCGAACGCGTAGCGAGTGGTGTTTACTTTTACACGCTATCCGCTGGAGACTTCACAGCAACGCGTAGGATGTTGATTCAGAAGTAGAATAGCCATCAGCCGTCAACAATCAGTCATCGGTGGGCGAGGTTAGGGGAAAATCTGCAGAAATTGCGCTTGACATTACACTGCTGTAGTGTTATACTTAATCTGGTAAAGTCAATTCTGTTTTTGAAAGGATGTAGGGCGTTGGGACGGTGGACCGAAAATTATAGAAATGAGTCAAGAGCGGAGCAGAGAGAAAACATTAAGACCGTATATATCCTCAGTTGCCTCGCTATTCACCAGACACCATCGCGAAACGAAGTGGAGCGATGCCCAGGAGCCCATAGTTAAGAAAATGAATCTCGGACTCACGGATAAAATTGCAGTCGTAGGTGCCTCAAGCAAGGGGCTTGGACGCGCGATTGCCCTCGGTTTGGCACAGGAAGGTGCGAAAGTCACCATCTGCGCCAGAGATAGTGACATATTAGAAGCAACAGCAGATGACATTCGCAAACAAACCGGCACTGAAGTTTTAGCGGTAACAACCGATGTTAGTCAGCCGGAACAGGTTGAAAACCTCATTCATACAGCCATTGATCACTTTGGTGGTATTGATATTTTAGTTAACAACGCCGGTGGACCCAGAGCCGGACGATTTGATGACTTGGAAGCACAGGATTATCAGGATGCCGTCCAGTTGAATCTGATGAGCACGATAAACCTCTGTCGTGCTGTTGTCCCAACGATGCAGGCGCGTGGCGGTGGACGGATTATCAATCTCACCTCTGTTTCCGTTAAGCAACCTGTAGATAATCTGATGTTATCAAACATGGCACGGACAGGTGTAATCGGCTTTGCGAAGACACTCGCCACGGAGTTAGCACCGGACAAAATCCTCGTTAACAACGTCTGTCCGGGTATTATCTTTACAGATCGCATCCAGCAGCTCGCAACGGTACGTGCGGAAGAGGCAGGCATCACATTTGATGAGGCACTCGCAAATATGACAGCGGACATCCCACTTGGTAGAATTGGCGATCCCGATGAGTTCGCAAATTTAGTTGTATTCCTCGCGTCGGCGCGCGCAAGTTACATAACAGGAGCAACGATTCAGGTAGATGGCGGCATGGTGAAATCACTGCTTTAATGGTTATCAGTTGTCAGTTAAGAGAGGATTTGTAGAATTGACGCAATACACAACCGCCATAAGTTTGACTGATGACCCTTAGACGGAGGCATGATGAATGATGTTAATATCTGTTATCATTCCTGCGTTTAACGAAGAGCAGACAATCGGACAGGTGCTGGCGGCACTACATGTCCTGCCATTTGAGAAACAGCTGATAGTTGTTAATGACGGTTCGACCGATGGCACATACACATTGCTTGAGAAACTGCGCGCGACTTATAAATTGACAGTCGTGCATTGTAAAGAGAACAGAGGTAAAGGCTTCGCGATTCGGAGTGGGCTTCCGCATGTAAAAGGAGAAGTCGTCGTTATTCAAGATGCAGATATGGAGCTGGCTCCGACGGATCTCCCTGGACTATTGGGATCGTTTCAAGAGGAAAACGTTCAGGTGGTTTACGGCTCAAGATTTCTAAATGGACGAGGGAACGCCAGCCTTCATAACTTCATCGCAAATCGTATTCTCGCTACCTACACGAATCTCCTCTACGGGTGTCGAATTACCGATGAATCTACAGGTTATAAAGCCTTTTCAACAGAACTGATAACGCGGTTAAATTTAACGTGTGAAGGATTTGAATTCTGTCCGGAGGTCACAGCAAAAATTTTGCGCGCTGGCTATCATATTGATGAGGTACCAGTTTCCTATTTCCCGCGTACGAAGAAGGAAGGCAAGAAACTCCGATTCTGGTCGGACGGATTCTTTGCCGCGTGGACACTCTTAAAATACCGTTTTATTTCAAAATCTGAACTTTTCAGAAATACAACGCAAAAAGAATTGCGTTAACGTCGAACATTTGGAGGTTAAATTAATAATTATGTGTAAAAAAATGGTTTATTCTATGCTCATTCTTCTGTTGGTAGGTGGTGTGTCCTTTTCTGCGCTTGGGCACGGTAATCTTCCTACGCTGCTGGAGGATGTTAACAAAGATGGTGTTGTGAATATCCAAGATTTAGTGCTGGTCTCTGCGTCCTTTGGACAACCGAGGGATCGCAATGCCGAACAGGATCCTGATGTAAATCGCGATGGGATCGTCAATATTCTGGACCTCGTTCGGGTGAGCAACAGTTTTGGGCAAACTGCGCCGGATGAAAACTCAGCGTATCACGATATTCAGGAGTATGTCTTTGATAAAAGTTGTGCGAACAGTGTTTGCCACGCAGCCCCTGCAAACGCTGGTAATTTAAATCTCACCTACGGTCTCTCGTATGAGGATTTGGTTGGGAGCGTGCCACAGAACCCTGCGGCGGCAGCGGCAGGTATGAAACTCGTTGACCCGGGCAATCCAGAGAATAGTTTTCTTTTAACGAAACTGATCGGACCCACAACACCGGAGCAAGGTGCACCGATGCCGTTTGGGGGCGGTGTACTCCACACTGGAAAAATAAATGCGATTCATACATGGATTGAAGCAGGCGCGCCGCAGACCGGTAAAATAGCAGGTATCGGGGACCTCGGTGTCCTACGCGATCCTGACGAAAAATTTGAACCACCCGCGCCACCACCACCTGGAGAAGGGTATCAACTCCGTTTACCGCCATTCAAGATTGAACCCGGTACTGAACGCGAAATTTACTACACCACCCAAATCACTGATGAAAACGGAGATCCAGTACAGGGAGACATCTTTATTAATAGAGTTGAGATTTTCTATCCTGCTGGTAGCCATCACTTCATTCTATATCGGTTTACCGAAGAAGGTTTGGCAAACGGTGTTCCAGAGAGGGGTATCACACCTGGAATTGGTGTTGACCCAACAGATTCTTTCCGTGAACTTGACACAGACGATCCGCTGGTACTCGGCAATTTTGGTGTTGATAGGCTTTTCGTTGTTGGAACGCAAACCGATGATACCCTCTTTCAGTTCCCTGAAGGTGTAGGCTTACGACTGCCCGGCGACACGATTTACGATCTCAATTCGCACTACATCAATCTGCTCGGTGACGAGACACTGATTGGCGAAACCTACGTTAACATCTATACGATTCCAGAGGAAGAAGTCCAATACGAAGCAGTTGAAATTTTCGTTTCCAATCGTCAAATTAACGTGCCGCCCGGAACAACACGTGTCGCCAAAATGACATGGTATATTGAGGATGAGCTGGAACGCCGAGGTCACGATCCGGATTCGGCATTAAACGTCTTTTTGCTAACATCTCACATGCATCGGCATGGCGAACTGTTTGAAATTTTTCAGGGATCAACAGGCAATTTGCTGCATCGGAGTGTCGCTTATGATGATGCCCCCATTGATCTCTTTGATCCAGTCCTTCGTTTAGATTCGGACGATACAATCAAGTTCCAGTGTATCCACAACAACTACGATACAAATGAACCGCTCATATTCGGACTTACGTCTGAGGATGAGATGTGCATTATCTTCGGTTATTATTATATCCCGACTGAAAGCGCGGGAGAAATAATTAAGTAGTTAACAGTTTTCAGTTTTCAGTTTTCAGTTAAAGAGGTATATTGTCTACAGCGCATCTCATAGATAGGTCAGCTTATGCCAATTGTTGTAGCACAGTTTCCTGTTAGGCGGTGCATGTGCGTCTACAAACGAACAGTTTACGGCACAAAAACCCAGGATTCATCATCACAATCTTGTAGGTAGCAACTTGGGTTAGATTACATACAAATTGGTATTTACGAGATAGCCCTTAATCAAAACCTCTTTTAACTGACAACTGATAACTGACGACTGAATACTATGTTAAAAAAAGATAACTTCATGGAAGCCCTCGCGCGCCGAGTTTTAGTGTGCGACGGTGCTATTGGAACCGAACTCCGTAAAAGGATTCCTTCACATTTACAGTGCGTCGATGCCTGCAATATTTCTACAGAACATGCTGAGAAAGTTGTAGAGGTTCATCGCGCTTACATTGACGCGGGTGCTGATGTTATTCAGACGAACACCTATCAGGCAAACAGGGAGGCATTGGCTATCCATGGCTTGGCTGATCAGGTTGAGGAAATTAACAGCGCAGGCGTATTGCTGGCGCGCGAGGCAGCCCAAGACACCTGTTATGTGGCTGGTTCCGTAGGGCAAATTTCGTTCCAAACCTTAGATACGCCAGTCCCTTCCACCAAGACAATCCGACGGCTTTTCAAGGAGCAGATGGACGCGCTTGTTGAGGGAGGCGTTGATCTTCTTGTACTCGAGACTTTCGTTTCTCCCAAGCAAGCGGAAATTGCGACAAAACAGGCACTCACTTACGATGTTCCAGTCGTCGTTGAAATCAGCGGCGTTTCAGGCGGCACTGTGGGTGCTGGATTGGATGTGCGCGTCTTTGCACAAGAATTGGAACAGCTCGGTGCACATGCAGTCGGTATCAACTGTAGGGGACCACATGATCTCGTTGAGGCGATGGAACTCCTTGCCCCCGTTATCAAAGCCCCTATCGTGGTGCAGCCTAATGCTGGTAATCCGAGAGTAGAGCAAGGCGAAATTGCGCTGTCCTACACAGTTGAGGCTGAGGTTTTCAGGGACTACGTTAGAAAGTTAGTCGAACTTGGTGCGAATATGATTGGCGGTTGTTGTGGCACAACACCGGCGTATACTGCGAAAATCCGACAGGCTATCGCTGGGCGCGAACCTGTAGAACGGCAACAGCGTATCTTCGTCCTTCCAAAGATTAGATCAGTAGGGGCAAGGGCACCTCGCCCCTACGATAATCCTGTGCAGCAGGTATTTGAAACACGCGAGCGCATCGTAAGCGTAGAGATGCGCGCCAATACATTTCCACAATTGCGGGCAATGTTGAAGGAGGCGAAAGGTCTCGCCGCAATAGGGGTAGACCTATTTGATGTGACTGACAATTCCGGTGCGGCAGTGAACATCGGGGCTATTGCCACAGCGTATCGCCTTCAACAGGCGACGCAAATTCCGACGCTCATCCATTGGACAACCCGATCTCGTAATCTCATCAGTATGCAATCACATCTACTCGAGGCGGAAGCGTTGGGTATTCGCGGTATTGTTGCCTTATCCGGTGATCATCCGAAAGCCGGTCCTTATGAGACAGCAAGCCTTGTTCCCGATGTCCGCGGGGCGGTTCAATTGATGGGACTCATCTCTCGGTTGAATCAAGGGGAACTCGCCGACGGTTCCTCGATTGGTGAACCTTGCGGTTTCTATTACGGTGGAGGTTTCACGATTGCTGAGAATCTACAGCCGCATGTCAAGCACCTGACAAACAAAGTGGCACAAGGGGCGAAGTTCGCCTATACCCAACCCGTTTGGACCTATCAGGACATCGTGAGAGCACAGCAAGCGACAGAACATCTCGGTATAAAGATCCTTTACGGTATTTTGCCACTCACAAGTTTTCGTAGCGCATCCTACTTACGCGATAATTTAGGACTTTACATCCCACAGTTTATCGTTGACAAATTCCGAGACATTGGAGATACTGCTGGACACGAACTCGGTATGCAATTGTGCTTAGAATTGGTTCGAGACATCCGCAATCAAGACGAATGCGCAATTGATGGCATCTATCTCATTCCACCCGCCCGCATGAATTGGAAAAACAGGGCACGGGTCATCTCAGAAATCGTTAAAACCTACCGCTAATGATGTTTTAATTCACACTCGATGCATGGACAAAAAACTTTGACCTCATCAGCACGCGTTACTGCACGTTCGCTTCTCTTAGGTATTTTATTTATTCCGGTTAATGTCTACTGGATGACGATTGTTGAGGTGAAGTACTACTCCCTTGACGGTTCGTGCCTACCCCTTTTTATTCAACCTGTTTTCATTATGTTCGTTTGTGTTGTTGCTAACTGCGTGTTGAAACGTCTTGCACCACGACAGATGCTGCAGCAGGGCGAGTTGCTCACTATTTACATCATGGTGGCGATCTCCTGCACATTCGCCGGACATGACACGATGCAAAATATGTTCGGTAGTATCGCGCATCCGTTCCGATTTGCGACGGAAGAGAATGAGTGGCAGGCACTCTTTTTTCGGTATCTACCGTCGTGGCTCACCGTTTCCGATGCACAGAGTCTACAAGGCTTTTATGAGGGCGAAGCCACTTTCTATACAAGGCACAACTTTTCCATTTGGGCGAAACCGTTGGTATTCTGGGGACTTTTTTTCCTCATTATGATGTTTATGATGCTTTGCATCAACACGCTTGTACGGAAACGGTGGGCAGAACAGGAGAAATTGGCGTATCCGATTATCCAACTCCCGCTTCGACTCTCAGAAGATGGCGGAATCCTTCTGCTGAAGAATCGGATGATGTGGGTTGGCTTCAGCATCGCTGTAGCTATCGGCGTGATTAACGGGATTCACTACCTTTTCCCGCAGTTTCCAGAGATTCCCTATATCAAACGCACCGCCGTATTCCGAGATATTTTCACCGATCGTCCGTGGAGTGCTATTCGTGGAACCCGTATCTCTGTCTATCCCTTTGCTGTCGGGTTAGCATTTTTCCTGCCCTTGGACCTCTCCTTCTCGTGTTGGTTTTTCTTTGTTGTGCGTTTAGCAGAATTTGTGATCGCCGCTGCACTCGGTACGCGTTATTTTCCTGCGTTGAACGAACAGGCGTATGGCGCATGGATTGCGCTCTTCTTACTTGCAGTCTGGGTCACGCGGCGGCACTTGACTGAAGTAATGAAAAAGGTGTTCGGGTTCAAATCGCGTCTCGATGATTCGGACGAACCGATGCCGTATCGTGCCGCATTCTTAGGAATTCTCGGATCGCTTATCGCACTCGGTATCTTTTCGTCTATAGCGGGGATGGCGTTGTGGGTTGCCGGTGTCTTTTTTGGTGTTTATTTTCTGCTTTCCTTTGCGATCACTCGTGTCCGGGCGGAACTCGGCACGCCGCATGAAATTTATTACGTCAACCCGCACGATATGTTGGCGACGGTGGGTGGGACTCGACAGTTTGATACGAGTAGCCTCACCATTATGTCGCTTTTCTATTGGTTTAATCGTGGTTACCGCAATCACCCGATGCCGAATCAGATCGAGGCATTCAAATTGGCTGAATCGACCGGAATGGGCAACCGACGTTTATGGGTAGCGATGCTGATCGCGATTGTTATCGGTATTTTAGCGACTTTTTGGGCGAATCTTGATATCACCTTCCGAAATGGTGCCGTGGCGAAGGCGGGTGGATTCAAAGGATGGGTCGGTAGAGAGTCGTTCGGTCGGCTCCAGCGGTGGTTACATAATCCAACCGAGCCGAATATGGTCGGCATCGGTTTTATGGGCATCGGCGCGCTTCTGACGTTTGTGATGATGTATATGCGGATGCATTTCTTGTGGTGGCCCTTTCATCCGGCAGGCTACGCCCTCGCAATCAGTTTCGCAATGGATTACTTCTGGTTTGCCTTCTTTGTGGCATGGTTTTTGAAGTTAATGATTTTACGACACGGAGGTTTGAAGTTGCATCGTCAGGTCGCACCACTCTTTTTAGGACTAATCTTGGGTGATTACGTTATTGGCAGCATTTGGGCGATTATTGGACCTACACTCGGCTTGCGGACCTATAAGATTTTTATCTGAAAACAAAGACATGTATCTACCTGTTGGGAAACTGAAACACGATTTTTTAAAAGAACTTCTACCCACGCACAATAGCAGTACAGGCGTGGTTGTTGGTCCACAACTTGGTGAAGATGCCGCGGTCATCGAGTTAGGCGACAACTATCTCGTCGCAACCAGTGATCCGATTACCTTTGCGACTGAAGATATTGGGTGGTATGTGGTATGCGTCAATAGCAATGACATTGCAACAATGGGAGCTACTCCCAAATGGTTGTTGGTAACCTTGTTGTTACCCGAAGACGCAACGACACCTACAATGGTTCGAGACATCATGGTGCAACTCACGCAGGCATGTGCGGCGTTTGATATTGCGCTGTGTGGTGGACACACCGAAGTCACGCCAGCCGTAACACAACCCGTTGTCATAGGGCAAATGATGGGGGTTACCGATAAAAATGCCTTGTTCACCTCAGCAGATGCCTGCGTAGGGGATGCGTTAATTCTCACAAAAGGACTCGGTATTGAAGCCACTGCGATCATCGCGCGTGAATGTGAGGAGCAGTTGCGTGAAAAGTGCGATGCCACATTCTTGGAGCAGGCGAAGAATTATCTCATGGATCCCGGGATTTCCGTGCTAAAGGATGCACAGATTGCAATCGCTACAGGCGGCGTACACGCTATGCATGATGTTACAGAGGGCGGTGTCGCAACTGCTGTGTATGAGCTGGCAACCGCAGCTGAGTTAGGGGTGACTGTCTATTCGGATAAACTTTTAGATTCGCCAGTATTGTATGGCGATATAACACGCACGTTGTGTGATATGTTTGGGCTCAATCCGCTCGGTGTGATTTCATCTGGTGCTATGTTAATTGCGTCAGAATCCGAAAAAGCCGAAGCAATTTGTCAGGTCCTCGGTGCGGCTGGTATCAACGCCGATATTATCGGAGCGTTTTTACCACCTAAGGACGGATTATGGTTGGAAGATACCACCGGTACACGACACTCCCTACCTATTTTTGAGACAGATGAAATCGCCAAGCTTTTGTAGTAGGGGTTGGGTAACCCAACCCCTACCCTACGTCGGACAGCGTATTTTTGTATCGCGTCCGCTTTGGAAAATCATAAGGAAAATGAAAATCCAATTGCGAGACTATCCGCTAACGAGTACTATCATTAAATTGAAAACTGGTCGGGTTCAACTCACACTTATAGAGGAACCCGATTGGTTTCTCGAACAACTCAGTCGAGAGGACAAAGAAGGAAAACTCTACCTCCCCTACTGGACCTATCTCTGGGAATCTTCGATTGGTCTCGCGCACCATATAGAGAAAATGGGTGCGCGGCTAAAAAGTTCACATATTTTGGAGATTGGATGTGGGTTTGGATTGACAGGGATTGTCGCCTGTCAGATGGGTGCGCGGGTGATTTTCACAGACGCAGAACGAGAGGCACTCCGTTTCGCACAACATAATGCCGATCAGAACGGTGTTCACCAGCATGCTGATTTCGTCCAGATGGATTGGAACGCGCCCTGCTTCAATCGCAAATTTCCGTATATTCTCGCCGCCGATGTTATCTATGAAGAGCATCACTGGACACCCATCATAAATTTACTTCAAGGGTATCTCGCACCTAACGGAGTTGCTCTCTTCTCCGAACCGAGCCGAAGTAACGCGACTGGGTTTTTCAAACAACTCTCCGATAACGGTTTTGTCCATCAAAAATCTATCTGTCCTGTCACATTGGACAGACAAACTTGCGAAGTTTGCATTTACACCGTGCGTCGCGATGCATAGCGTTCATTGCCAAAAAAATAGGAAAAACGCCTGTTTTCTGCTAAAAAAATAGGCAAAAATTTACATCCCGCGGGCATCCCGTGGGGTTTTTGTTTTGCAGAAGTCTCGCGCGCCTTAGAGAAATCAGTGTTCAGTGTTTTTGGCAAGGTTTTTGCTAATGCTATTGTGTAAGGTTAACATTCCTTGTTGTTTTCAGCACACTTGCGTTGAATTAACTTGGGAAAGGGTAGAGGATGGAAACGGTCACCTCAACACCAGAATCCCCACCCGTTACTGGGAAGGGGCGAGTCCTAATCATTGATAACAATCCGGAGCGGGCGAATTCGTTAATCGATATTCTGAAAGCAAGCCGTTACAAAGTCGCTGTGCCTATGCGTCTACAGGAAGGGGTAGCTGAACAGGTTGCCCTGATAAAGCCAGACATTATACTGATTGGTGTCGATTTCCCGGGGCGCGAGATACTCAGTTGGGTGGCGTCCCTCCACGAAAGTTATCCATGCCCGACAGTCATGTTTTCACGAGATGAGCGATCCGAAACAATTCAAGCAGCGACGCGGGCAGGCGTGTCAGCGTATGCTGTTGGAAAACTCACTGGTGCCCGAGTTAAAACTATTATCGAAGCAGCTGTTGCTCGATTTTATGAATTCCGGGCATTGCAAGAGGAACTTGAGAAAACAAAGACAAACCTTGCCGAACGCAAAATCATCGAACGTGCAAAGGAACTGGTCGCGCAACAACGCGGTTGTAACGAAGCGCAGGCGTATCAAATTTTGCGAAAGATGGCGATGAATCGCAGGAAACGTCTCGCGGAAGTTTCGCAAGATATACTATCGGTTGCCGAAGTATTGACGAATAAATTATAGCAAGGATATCCATTCTCGCTGAAACTGCGCCTGTTCAAAGGGGAACAGCGCGGGTACATTAGAATTGCTTATTTTGCTCAGTAGCACCGACGGACTTTACGTCCCTGGGCAAATGATATAGATAATAACAACACCCAACCAATGGTGGTTTGGGACTGGACACAGGTGTCTATCTGGCTGAGTTTTATACTCGCTGATAGATGCCTTTTTTTATAAGTTATCGGTTTGCCTCGCAGTGAGAGTTATCAGTCATATACCATGGGTGGTAGGAACCCAAAAACGACTGCTACAGGATATTAACCGAAAACTGATGACAATGACCAACAGCCATGCCAAGGAGGTTCAAAGGTGAACGAATTAAAAAAGAAAACTATTCTGTCAAACAGAAAGGTGCGTTCAGCACCAACAGCGGCTGGGAAAAAACGGAAGTCCAAGATAAATGCTGCAGAACTCCTCAAGCAGCAGAAAAACGGGCTTGAAGTAATCAATGACATTCCGAACTATATTCGGGATGGTTGGGAATCAATTCCACCGAACGAACGCGACCGACTCAAATGGGTTGGGGTCTTTTACCGAAAGCAGACACCTGGCGCGTTTATGATGCGGCTCCGTATGTCCAGTGGTTTTAGTAACGCCGAGCAGTTCCGCGCTATTGCCGAAATCAGTGAGGCACACGGGCTGGAATTCGTGGATCTCACGACGCGTCAACAGATTCAACTCCGAGGTTTCGCAATCGAGAACGTTCAGCACATCTGGAATCGACTTGAAGAGGTCGGTTTAGGTTCACTCCAAACAGGTTTTGACAACATTCGTGGTGTGATTGGATGTCCGGTTGCTGGATTAACACCCAATGAACTCTTTGACGCTTCACATGTTGGTAAGGAATTCACAACGCTCATTGTCGGCAACAAGGAATTTACCGATATTCCGCGCAAGTTTAATGTCGGTATCACGGGATGTTTGGATAATTGCACGCATACAGCCTCACAGGACATTGCCCTTACGCCAGCAGTAAAGGAGATTGATGGTCAAGAAACAAAGGGCTTTAACGTTGCTGTTGGCGGAAAGATGGGATCTGGTGGTTACGCGCTCGCGCAACCGCTCGATGTGTTTATTACCCCTGAAGAAGCCGCAGTTTTGTGTGCAGACATCACACTAATTTTCCGAGATCACGGACCTCGGACAACTCGCAACAAATCTCGCCTCGCTTTTCTGATTGCTGATTGGGGTGTAGAAAAATTTCGAGAAGAATTGGAAAGACGGCGGCACAGAAAACAGCCGCTCCTGACTGCAGGTAAAGATATGCGCGGGAAAAACAAGACCGACCACACCGGTATTTTCTCACAGAAAGAGCCACACCTCAACTATGTCGGACTTGTTGTACCGGTCGGACGCATCACGACGGCGCAACTTTTTGAGGTCGCCCGACTCGCGGATGAATACGGGAACGGCGACATTCGCCTCACCCAAGGGCAGAATCTGATTATCACTAACGTGCCGGACACAAAGATCGGCGACTTAACCGCCGAACCGCTTCTACAGGAACTCCGCTATGACCCCTCGGAGATCATGCGCGGGATGGTGAGTTGCACGGGTATCGATTACTGCCACTTCTCGCTTATTGAAACGAAAGAACGGGCGATGGAAGCCATCCGACATTTGGAAGCAAAACTCGGCAATACCAAACCGCTGACGATCCATTGGTCTGGATGTCCTAATGGGTGCGGCAATCACGCTGCAGCGGACATCGGGCTGCTCGGTAAGAAAATTAAGATTGATGGGGTTGTTACGGATGCGGTAGACGTGTTCCTCAAGGGCGATGCCAGTGCGAACCCTAAAGTCGCACCAAAGTTATTGGAAAATGTACCTTGCGATGATTTACCGCAGGTACTTGAAGGACTCATCCCTTACCTCTCGCGGAGGTAGGATGGAAGGTTGGAAGAAGCACCTTCCCGCAATCTTCCAGTTTTCCATCCTTCCGGTCAAAATCCTTAACTATTTAAAAAAATGGGGACATTCATGGATATAAAAAATAAAGCAACACAAATAAATCTCTTTAGCTTAAAAACGATCCAAATGCAAACCTTTCATACCACATGGTTTGCGTTCTTTTTGGCATTTTTTGGGTGGTTCGGCATTGCCCCGCTTATGGCGATTGTCCGCGAAGACCTGATGCTAACAAAAGCGCAAATTGGTAATACGATTATCGCGTCCGTAGCTATTACGGTGCTGGTTCGTGTCTTAATCGGACCGCTCTGCGACAAGATCGGTTCCCGAAAGGCGTATACATGGCTTCTGATTCTCGGTTCACTACCTGTCATGGGTATCGGACTCGCCCAAAATTATGAAACATTTCTCCTTTTTCGATTGGCGATCGGTGCCATCGGTGCCTCGTTTGTCATCACGCAGTATCATACGTCGGTAATGTTCGCCCCCAATTGTGTCGGCACAGCGAATGCGACAACGGCAGGATGGGGCAATCTCGGCGGCGGTGTTACGCAGATGGTGATGCCTTTTATCTTTACCGCTGTTCTCAGTTTCGGTGTGAACGAATTCCTTGGATGGCGGTTGGCGATGATTGTTCCCGGCGTTGCGCTGTTTATCACTGGGTTTGCGTATTACTTCCTTACCCAAGATGCCCCGGATGGTAACTATAAAGAACTCCGTGAACGGGGTGAACTTGAACCTTCAGAAGGTAAAGGCAAAGAATCTTTCATGCTGGCGATTAAAGATTACCGGGTCTGGGCACTTTTCGTCATTTATGCTGCTTGTTTCGGGGTGGAATTGACGATTAACAATGTCGCTGCGCTCTACTATCACGACCAATTCCAGTTAGATGTCAAGACCGCAGGACTCATCGCTGGGTTGTTCGGTTTGATGAACATCTTTGCGCGGAGCCTCGGTGGTTTTTTCTCCGATCTTTTTGCGAAAAATATGGGACTCCGCGGGCGTGTTATGTTCCTCTTCATTGTCTTGTTAGGTGAAGGTGTCATGCTGATGCTATTCTCACAAATGGCGGTGCTCGTGCTTGCTGTTGGAACGATGATCGTTTTCAGTCTTTTTGTACAGATGTCCGAGGGCGCGACGTTTGGAATCGTTCCGTTTATCAATAGAAAGGCGTTAGGAGCCGTTGCCGGTATCGTCGGTGCCGGTGGAAACGCTGGTGCTGTTGCAGCGGGGTTTCTGTTCCGTTCCGAAAGTATTACGATGCAGCAAAGTTTACTGTATCTCGGCGTAATGGTTGCGGTTGCCTCTGTTGCCACGGCGTTGGTGCGATTCTCGCCTGCAGTCCAAGATGCAGAGAAGAAGGCATTTGACGCGGCACTCGCGGAGAGGCAACGCCTGAAAACTGAAGCGGGAGCTTTGTCTTAATTCTATCAGGGTTTACGCATAACACAGATATTGAGGATAGGAAGAATGGAAGGAACTGAAGGATAGTGGGACCTCCACCACGCTTCCAATCTTCTTACGGAAAACACCAAGCAAAAACACTTCCGATTTCGCACGCACGGATTTTGCGTGTAGGGGCGAGGTACCCTCGGCCCTACGATAGATAATGGAGAAACCAGTGGAGAACTCAACAGGAAAAGCGGTATGTCCCTATTGTGGGGTCGGTTGTGTGATTCGTGCAACCGTCCAGAATAATAAAATTACAAGGATTTCAGCGGACGACGATGTTGCCCCAAATTACGGTATGCTCTGCCCAAAAGGTGCCCATCTCAAACAAGTTTTTCAAAACCATGACGGAAGGCTCGCCTATCCCATGATTCGCGATCGTCGGGGTGAACCCCCGCGCCAAGTTTCGTGGGACGAGGCTATCGCTTTCACTGCGAATAGGCTTCACGAGATCCAATTGGAGCATGGCAAAGATTCCATCGCGTTTTACGGCTCTGGGCAGTTGGACACGGAGGCTTCCTATATTTTCAATAAATTGTTTAAAGGCTTCCTCCGTACGAATAACGTGGACACGAATAGTCGGCTCTGTATGTCCTCTGCGGTTGTTGGTTATATGCAGGCATTCGGTTCGGATGGACCGCCGACCTGTTACGACGATATTCAGCACGCCGATGTTTTTCTGATTATCGGCGCGAATATGGCGGTAAACCATCCCGTACTTTTCCAGATGATTCGGAAACGGCGAGCAGTAGAGCCGAATACACGGATCATCACCGTAGATCCGCGCCGCACAAAGACTGCAGAATTTTCAGATATTCATGTGCCGTTAGCACCCGGAAGCGATGTCGCTTTCCTCCAACTTATCGCCAAACGCCTCCTTGCGGTAGGACGGGTTAACAGTCGTTTTGTCCGAAGGAACACCGAAAACTTCAGTGCGTACGAAAACCATTTGGATAGTTTGGACGAGGACGCGCTTCTCACTGCGTGTGATATTCACCCCGCGCGTATTGATGAGATCGTTGAATACCTTTCTAAACCGAGTCGTTTGCTCAGTTTTTACTGCCAAGGCACCAATCAGAGCACGAGCGGTGTTGACAAGAATGTCGCCCTCATCAACCTACATCTCCAGTTGGGTGAAGTTGGCGTAAGGGGTGCCGGTCCGTTTTCGTTGACCGGACAACCGAATGCGATGGGGGGTAGAGAGGTCGGTTACTTGTCACATCAGTTGCCCGGTTATCGCGTCGTCACCAACGACATGCACCGTGCTTACTTGGAGGGTGCTTGGCGTGTGCCACCCGGCAGCATTGACCCGAACCCCGGTTTAACGGCGGTACCGATGTTTGAGGCAGCCGCTGAGGGTGAGGTTCGCGCACTCTGGATCGCCTGCACGAATCCAGCGGTCAGTATGCCTGATACAAAGGTATCGCAGGCGGGACTCCGCCGTGCTGATTTGGTTATCGTGCAAGATTGCTATTATCCGACAGAGACTGCAGAATATGCGGATGTGCTGCTTCCCGCAGCGCAGTGGGGTGAAAAACAAGGTACAATGACGAACAGCGAACGGCTCGTCGTCCGAAGCGACCAATTCCTCATCCCTCCGGGTGAGGCGAAACCGGATTGGTGGATATTCACACAGGTCGCAAAGACGATGGGATACAAGCGGAATTTCGATTTCTACACGGTTGAGGAGGTATGGGATGAGTATCGCTTGTTGACGGCGGGGACCCCGTGCGATCAGATGGGGATGACGAATGAACGTCTCGCGAAGACATCACTGCGCTGGCCCTGTCCACATCCACGGCATCCCGGCACGGCGCGTCGATACGTCCGCACGAAGTTTTTTACCGATTCCGGGAAAGCACAATTCAAAACGCCAGTTTATCAACCGCCCGATGAGGACGTAAATGAAGAGTTTCCGCTCGGTTTGACGACAGGACGGATAGAGAGTCAGTGGCATACCCGGACCCGAACAGGCAAGGTGCCGCAGTTGGTCCGTAAAGACCCAGAACCCTTTGTGGAAATCCATCCGGACGATGCGACAGAAAATGATGTCCAAGATGGTGAGTGGGTCTATCTTGTCGGACGACGTGGAAGGTGTTATGCGAAGGCGCGTGTCACAGAAACGATTCGACGTGGTTTACTCTTCACGCCATTCCATTGGGGCGATCTCTTCCATGCCGAAACCAATGCGAATTACGTGACAAATACTGCTTTCGATCCCGTATCTAAGCAACCAGAGTTGAAGTTCTGCGCTGTGCGGATTGAGACTGAAGATTCGTAGGTGTGAACCGCTGTTTAAGGAATCTCTAACCAAAATTTTCCCTTGAAGGGCGTTCTTGCACCACAGGAATAACGTAACTCCGAATCGTCAGTCTATCTATCGTCTCTGTCTCTGTGCGCGGTTTTGGCACCTCGCGGTGATCGAACACAACGTAGTAGCCTTCTGTTACATCTTCCGTTGATAGATACGCCGCGAGTTGTTGCTTCCCTACGGCATAACCTCTTTCACTTCTCCAAATCTTTGTTTCAACGATATATTTTTTTTCGTTGTGAAGAATGAGCAGGTCCATTCTACCCCGTCCTGTTGGGACTTCCATATACATTGCCCCGTTCACGCTGGTAACGAACTGGTCAAGGTAGGCGAAGAGGAGATGCTGTCCGATGAACTCTTGCGGTGTTTCGGGGACTTGTAGGATCCTGTATCCAGCGCGGGCAATGAAGTCTCGGAAGTTATTCAGGAGTTGTTCCATCTGAATGTGTCCATCAGACGTGAGATACTGAAATCCATCGATGTCTTCGGGGAAGTAGTCGCGCTCCAGTCCATTGACGACCGGTTTGAACGCTTGTATGATGCGGTGTAGGTAAATCGGATTGACAATCTCACATCTTCTGTCAGTACCTCTCGCGATGACCCCGTATGTAGTGAGTTCATTGATGATGTCATTGTCAGGATTAAATTGCACGCTGTTCTCATAAGAGACGATTTGCATGAGGAGGGTCTCAAAACGGCGGTCTTTGCGGATATTGGTTAGAAGATGTTCAATATTGGTGTTGCGTTCGTCAAGGAGTTGGGTATGTGCTGTTGCGAAGTGCGCCATCGCAATTACTTCGGTTTTCGAGATGTCCAGTTCCTCGGTGAGTATTTGTGCGTATCGATTGACGAGAAAGGGTTGTCCGCCTGTCTGTGTGTGAATGGATTCAATGACTTTCGGGGCGAAAACTTGCCTAACCTCGGCAGTGTATTGTCCGAGCAGCTCTTGCACCTGAGCAAGCGTAAAATTAGCCAAACCGAATTCATCTTGGATATTGAACGGAGAAACGGAGCGATCGTAGTTAAGTTGTGCGATGCTCTTAACACCAATGATACCAAGGCTGTAAGGACATCGAGGCGTGATATGAGAAATACAAATATGTCGAAACGCGTGTAAAAAACCCTTCAGCGCGGATCGGGGGATACCATCAAATTCGTCGATAATGAGGACGACCTTCGCGTATTTCAACAGTTCCTGAAGCTGTTCAAAGAACTCCATCATTGACAAATGGGTGGTTATCTGGGCATTATCGAGAAAACGCTTTGAGGTTTCGTCAAATACTTCTCCGCGCCCTTGGAAAATTCGTTCAACTTCCTTGCGAATTTGTTTCGTGAGAGAATCGTAAAATTCAGAACGCGTGCAGTCTTCATAGGTTTCAAAATTCAGCTGAATAGGAAAGTAAGTTAAGTCTTCAGCAGTGAGGACTTCAACGGCGCGTTGGAAAAAAGTCGTTTTGCCTGTCTGCCGGGGTGCGAAGATGACGATATAACGTCCCTCTTTAACGCGCTTGATGAACTCGGTGAGTTCCTCAGTCCGAGCGACAACATAGTGTTGTTCGGGGTTCACAGGTCCCTGCGTACCAAACCTTCTCATATAGCCAAATCTCACTGGAATATGGGTTCATCGAGTAAATCCAAAACCTCTTGCTCTACAACACGCGATCGCATTATATCCAAAGTATCTTGGTCTGCGAGATCAACAATTTCCGAAATTCGTTCCCTGACCTCTGCTGCAATATTCGGTTTCCATTCGCGTAATTTCGCGTCTAATCTTTCAGCTAACATATCCATTGGTCTCTCTCCGTTGCTTTATTTATTCAAAAACCGATAAGTGTTACCACAACCATCGTTAAAATAATACGGCATTTGGAAAGAAGATTCAAGAGGAAATATACCTGAAAAAGGTTGATCGGGTGTTTTCCGTAGGTAAGTTATTTTTGACGGTAGCAATATTTTCTTTCGACAAGTGTGGGTGGGCAGGGTGAACTATTCTTACGGAATTGCTTTCTATTACTTCCTTATCAACATTTTGCGCGTGGCAGTAAAATCACCGGTTTTGAGCGTATAGAAATAGACACCACTTGCGACGGGTTCACCTTGGGCATTTCTGCCATCCCAATGCGCCGCTCGATCTTTACTCTGATACACACCCACAGATTGATGCCCGAGTGCTAATGTCCGAACCAAACGACCATCTGCTGCATAGATACTCACGGTAACCTCCGCGGGTTTGGACAATTTATACGGTATCCAAGTCTCTGGATTAAAAGGGTTCGGGTAGTTGGATAACAAGACTGTTTCTTTCGGAATCGCTTTTGACAAGGCAGGTGCTGCGGGGGCATTCTGGAACAGATCTAATCTATTCTCCTGTCGATTATACTGAAAAAAATAGGTGGGAGCATCATCGTTGTTCTCGCGAAATTGCGCGGTTTCCAGGGTATGAGAACGGTAAGTAATCAATTGATCATCCGCGATGTAATCAAATCGGATCCTGGGGTAACTTGATGGAACATTCTGTCCATTCGACCAGTGAGTGCTGACAAAACCTGTCTTAAGAAAATAGGGTTGCCAATCGTGGCTATCCGACCACCTGATTTGGTAAGGGACAGTAACGCCGGTGTTGTTTCTAATTTTGAATACCTGTTTAGGGTAAATCCGTGGGGCAACCAAATTAACGGGAACAGTATCCAGCAATGCCTTTACGTTTCTCACAGGAACGACTACTGCCAGATTTTCATCTGTCCTTGCGGTAAGAATCCCGATAAGCATCCCCTGATCGTTGAGTACAGGGCCACCGCTATTGCCTCCCTCCGCATCACCACTTATCACTAAGCAAGCTTCATCGCTTGGCAAACAAATTTCCCGCGGTGTTAGAAAAGTTCCCTCTGTCCAGTTCCAGATTTGGTTCCCTGGATTCCCCAAGATGTGAACCTTATCGCCTTCCCTCATGCTATCTTCAATATTTTTACTAAAGTCGTGCTTAATCTCGCGGGCAGTCGTTGGAATTGAAGCGAGCTGAATGATTGCAAGATCGTCTCTAACATTTTGCACAATGACCCGACCCTTATTAGCATAGCCTTGTCTCTCAAGCCATCCCCTATTTGTCGCATAAAAGTTGGTATCTTTATTCAGGTATCCGTTCTCATCTCGCCATGGAAAGAACACAACTATCTGCTCGGCATTGCGTATCACATGTTCATTTGTAACGACGAGGAGGCGTTCTTTGTCAATCAAGACACCGCTTCCTTTATGTCCGACTCCATTCCCTTGATTGGTCTCTATCCATACTACAGAATCAATTGCCTCATCGTAGATTTTCTGTGCTATCTGGTTTGGAAGACGCGTTTCACCAGCAATAGTGTGTGAACCTCCATTACGATATTCATAAAGCGTCTCCTGTTTTAAACCGCTACTACCGAGATTACTCTTTAAAAGATCACCCGCATTCGTCTCCACGGCCGTAAATATCTCTGAAGAATGTATCCAAAATGGAAAGCTGTCTCTTGTTGCATGGTCGGGTGGTCTGATTTCTTTCCCATCACGACCTATCATCCGAATATACACCCACGTATTAGACGGCGGAACCGGTAGGTTGATGGTAGCACTGGGTTCGATTTTATACCAACCTTGTGTGCGCCAACCTTCTGGCCAATCGTTGTCAGTGGGTTTCCATATCGAATATACTACCCAGGCAGCTTCTGTCGCATTGCCATTGGTAATACGATAATCTGCTGATGTGAACTGCGTTAATGTGAGGGTCGTCACAAAAACGAAGATATAAAAAAGTTTCCTATACACTATCTTTGCCTTCCTGATTCAGAGTCTATGTGCCGGTTTATCTGTAGGCAGTATACCAAAGTGTTGAGGCGATGTCAAATAATTGGGATTTACAACTTCTCTCATACAGTTAGAACCGCCTAAAAAACGAAGCGAGGCACAGGTGCCTCACACTACGAGAAATAGGACTTGATACAGAAAAAATTAGATGACACGAAGTCTGATTTTTGATATAATTCGGTTGTACCGTATTACTTTCTCATTTTGTTACGGCATAACGAAGCATACCTACTACCTTCCAAAGGATACCAAAAAATGAAATTCAAACGTGAAGAAATCTTAGCCCAATTACGTAGCAATATTGATGCAGGTAAACCCATCATCGGCGCAGGTGCTGGCACGGGCATCTCCGCTAAATGTGAGGCGGCTGGCGGCATTGACCTGATTATTATCTATAACTCTGGCAGATTCAGAATGGCGGGTAGAGGCTCACTCGCTGGGATGATGCCTTACGGCGATGCGAACCAGATTGTCGTTGAGATGGCGAGTGAAGTGCTACCAGTCGTTCCAGATACACCCGTCCTTGCAGGGGTCTGCGGCACCGACCCGTTTCGTTTGATGGATGTTTTCTTAAGCCAGATAGATGCGATCGGTTTTTCCGGTGTGCAGAACTTCCCGACGGTGGGATTGATTGATGGCACATTCCGTCAACTGCTTGAGGAGACCGATATGGGATACGGACCTGAGGTGGAGATGATTCGGACAGCGCATCAGATGGGCATGCTTACCACGCCGTATGCGTTCAACGAAACCGAGGCGGAACAGATGGCGGATGCGGGTGCGGATATCCTCGTCGCACACATGGGATTGACAACGAAAGGCTCTATCGGCGCACAAACTGCTTTCACACTTGAGGATGCCGCCAAACGCGTACAAGCCATCCATGACGCTGCGAAAGGGGTCAATCCGGAAATTCTCGTTATTTGTCATGGCGGTCCTATCGCTGAACCCGAAGATGCAACGTACGTTCTGGAAAACACCGAAGGCGTTGTCGGTTTCTACGGTGCGTCAAGTGCTGAACGTCTCCCGACGGAACGCGCGATTACGGCACAGATTGAGGAATTCAAGAAAATTCGGATATAATTTTACATCCCTTCATACGGCAGGTGCGGTTTTCCTGGGGAAATTGAAGAAACACCCAACCCAAAACACCGCACCGAGCATCGTCCCCTACGAAAACCGATATCCACACAACAACGGCTAAAAAATCCCATATTCTTTTCATTTTCTTCAAATTATGTAAGATTTTTGTATATAAATTCGTCTTTAATATACAGAGGGATAAACTATCTCGCTATGCTTAACTGACAGAACTCCGCATTTGAGGCAGCCATTTGACAAACGTGAACACGACCACATTTATTTATTGGAAGGTATCCTTGTGGAAAGAGAAGACGATGTTCAACTCATTTACAGTGTTTTATCCGGGGACGAGGCGGCATTTAGCATCTTAGTCCAAAAATACCAAAAGAACATTCACGCGCTCGTGTGGCGGAAGATCGGCGATTTTCACCACGCCGAAGAGATTACACAGGACATCTTCCTGCAAGTTTACAAAAAACTCCCGACACTCAAGGATCCTCATCAATTTGCTGGATGGTTGTATGTCATGGCAAACCGGTTTTGCATCGATTGGATGCGGAAGAAAAAACGGACGGTGCAATCGCTGGAAGACACACCTACGGCAGAAATCGAGAGATCCTCTTATACGCATTACTTGTCGGAACAACGGCAGATAGAGACCTCCGAGCGTCGCCGTGAGACCGTTAAAAAACTTTTGGCACAACTTCCAGAGAGTGAACGCACTGTCGTGACGCTCTATTATCTCGGCGAAGTGAAGGTCAAAGAGATTAGTAAATTCTTAGGGGTCTCTGTCAGTACGATTAACACGCGTTTGCATCGGGCGCGAAAGCGTTTACAGGAAAAAGAGTTCTTAGTCCAAGAAATTCTCGGCGGCGTGTCTGAAACGTTTTTGAGGTCTACTACAGGAGAGAATTCCGAAAGGCACGAGAGAAACATAGAACTTTGTACACAAAATTTGCTCACAATCGGCGAGGCCATTCAGACCTACCAGAAGGAACACGAAGATTTTCCTGAACGACTCTCAGATCTTCATCCGAAATACTTGCCAGATGCATCGGTCTTCATCTGTCCCGCGGATGACGAAGAGGGGAAGGCAGGTTTTCTTCCGAACATAGATTTGGTTGCAATCAGCAAGATAATTGGAAGGATAGGTTTTCTCCGGGACATAGAGCCGAGAATACCCGTGAGTTACGGGTATGAGCTTGCCCCGGAATATCGAGCTAAGAAAAGTGAACAACGTTTAGTATTCGGTGATGTCATACCACTTGTCCGTTGTCAGCATCACGTGAATGAAGACTTTGATGCTTTGAACCTAAGCTTTTCTTCTCAGATTTACAAGTCTTCCACTATTTGGGAACACACGCCGGAGGATATGTACGGTAGCCACGAAGCGGCTCTCACTGCTATTGAAGAAATACTTGCGCGCCCGCCTGATGATAAGCGTTACCCTGATGGTAAGCGTTTCTTTGATCTCTATCCGCAGCTTGTCAGACTTTATACCCTATTAGGAAACGAACAATCCGCGGCTGCCCTTGTTGAACGTCTCAAGTCGGGCATGATACAAGACCGGCAAGGGTATCAGACGCTATTTGACATATTCAAGACGGTAGATCGATATGAGGATCTTCTTGCGTTTTTTCAGGTAGCTGAGCAGCAGTATCCAGACGATAAATTCATCTTCTATAAGCTTGCCGACATTCATAGGCAGTTAGGCAATACTGAACTCGCCGAAGTGTATGCGCGCAAGTCTAATCCGAGATACGAGTTGGTTGGAAAACCTGTCCCTGACTTTTCTGTGATCGACCTTGATGGGAATCCGATTTCGCTTCAGGAGTATCGTGGGAAAGTCGTCTTGCTTCACTTTTGGATGGTCTGGAGGGATTTTGGCACGGCGGAAACGTCAGATATCAAGAAAGTTTACGATACGTATAAAGATGCGGGCTTCGATATTATTGGGGTCTGCCTTGATAGTGAAGCAGCGATAATGTCCAGTTTGCGTAACTACACTAAAGTAAATGGCATTCAGTGGCGACAAATTTTCGACGCGGCAGCGTATTCACTTTTACAACAATATGATGTCGCTGGTACTCCTGAAATGTGGCTCATTGATAGGGAAGGCAAGTTGATTACACACAAAGCGAAAGCAGAAAATTTAGAGATGCTCGTTGCAGAAGCAGTGAAGGCACAATCCCAAGACTAAACTGATCACTTTCCTTACCACCAACCGGAGACCTTTAGATGTTCCCTATCTGGATAATTGCGAAAAGAGAGTTCACACAGAACATCCTCTCCCTCCGCCTACTCATCGGGTTAGTCGTCTGTCTCGCGCTTTTCGTCGCCAGCACGTACGTCTTGATGGAGGACTACGAGAAGCGGCTCAGCGTCCACAATGCGGCAGAAATCGAACGCCAGAACGCCCTTGAGGCAGTGAAGGTGTATTCGGATCTGAGGGTAGACATCGCAAAACCGCCTGAACCCTTAAGCGTTATCTGCTTGGGGATGGAGCGGCAGCTCGGTAGCACGGTAAAGGTTTCCTACGAAGATGTCCCCACAGAAGCGAAAATCCTCGGCGGTGGTAATCCACTCCTGAACGTCTTTTCTGCTGTTGACGCGGTGCTCATGGTGCAGATAGCGTTCAGTCTGTTCGTGATCTCCATCGCTTACGATGTCATCTGCGGTGAGCGTGAAAACGGAACACTCGCACTTGTCGCCTCAAACCCAGTCTCAAAATACCACATCCTGATCGGAAAATACCTCGGCGGGATGGCGAGTCTCCTCATGCCACTCGCGATCGGCTGGATAGCCGCGGCACTATTGATAAACGTGCACCCGATGATAGAATTTCACACTGCTGAATGGAGTCGGTTCGCCGGACTCTTCGCGGCTTTAGCGTTATACCTCTCCGTCTTTTTCCTGCTTTCGATGCTGGTTTCAGCGATCACCCGGCGGTCGGCGCGGGCACTCGTCTGGTTGCTATTCCTATGGATTGTGATTGTGTTCATCGTCCCAAACGGAGCGGTGTATATCGCAAAGCAGGTGCGACCGATCCCGTCCAAATCGGTGGTCAACACAGCGCGCGCGGCGATAGAGACAGCGTTTAAGGAGAAAATCGGAGATTATGGCGCAAAGCATCGAAGCAGCTCCTACCTTACATCGGAACGCAGTGTGATCAGTGGCAGTCAACCATTTGCATTCCATGTACTAACAGGATCCAGAGAAGCGATGCTCTGGTATCTCGACGGTGCCCAATTTTACATCCCACACCGCATTGAATACGCAGAGCAGATAGGAAACCTCCAGCAGGGATACTACCGTTCGCTGAAAAGACAGACCGCTTTGGCTGAAAATCTTTCCAGACTTTCTCCGGCATGGGTCTACTACAATATCTCCGCGGGTCTGTCCGGTACGGATTTGCGACGGCACGAGCGGTTCATCCAGCAAGCACAGGATTACCGAGAGGCACTGATGGCATACATGCAGGAACAGAGGGCTTTCTCAAGTATCAGCTGGTTCACGTCCGCCAATCTCAACGATATGCCCTCACAAGCCGGACTCACGGAATCAGATGAAGAAACGTTTTTTGAGAACGTCACGCCGAAAAGTTGGGATGACGTGGAACCCCTTGGCTTAAGCGGCATGCCTGTCTTTAGCAGTGGACCGGTGTGGGGAAACGTCGTGCTTGGCGGTGTTCTTCCGGATTTGGTCTACCTGATTTTTCTCAACATTCTGCTGTTGCTGATCACCGGAGCGATGCTCCTGAAAAGCGAGGTGAGGTAAGAAGATGCTACGTGAAATTATCTGGCGAGAACTTTTAGATCACCTACAGAGCCTCCGTTTCGGCCTGACGTTGCTGCTGGTCATCGTCCTGATGTTGACCGGAAGCGTGCTATATATCCACGATTACCGGCAACAGGTCGCAGATTACAGTGAAAACGTCAACGCAAACCTGGATCTCCTGAAAAATAAAGCGAAGAGAGGCTTACACAATGTGGTCAGTCGCTACCAGTTGATATATCGTGCGCCGAGTCCATTGGGGTTCATTGCTGAAGGACACGAAAAAGACTTGCCGAATGCCTTTTCAGTGGATGCGTTTGAACTGGTCGGTCCCCAAACGATCCTGCGCAGGAACTACACGCTCCAGCGGTTTGATGCATTGGATTGGGTGTTCACCGTCGGCGTTATCCTGAGTTTCGCAGCGTTCGCGATGACTTATGACGGTATCTCAGGCGAGGCGGAAACAGGCACGCTCCGCCTCTGTCTCTCGAATTCGCTCCCGCGCGCAACCCTGCTTTTCGGGAAATACATCGGCACAATCATCAGCCTCTCGATTCCGTTGATTATCGGGATTTGCATGAACACCCTCATCATCGCGCTTTTCGGGGTGCTGCCTTTTGAACCGACTTACTGGCTACAAATTGGCGGGGTTGTCCTGTTTTCAGTCCTCTATATCTCTGTGTTCGCAACACTTGGGCTGTTCATCTCCTGCCTAACGAGAAGTTCATCCGTCAGCCTCGTCCTACTCCTTTTGGTTTGGGTGTGCTTTGCAGTGTTTATCCCACGGACAGGTGGATTGCTCGCAAGCCGATTGGTAGAACTCCCCGATGAGAAAACGGTCACCAGACAGGCAAACGCTGCGACGCACGAGATCCTTAATCGATACGGCAGGGATAGATTTAGCGCACATTGGTCGCCGGGTGAACCGCTGACCCGTGCCGCCAAAATCGGCGATGCCCAGCAAGCGATCTACAATGAATACCGCCAACAACAACTCCATCAGGTGAAGCTTGCGCAGAACATATCCCGTATATCGCCAACGGCGATCTATCAGATCGGCTGTGAGGCGTTGGTCGGCACTGGCATCAAACACTACGAGCGGTTTTTCAAGAAGGCGATCGACTATCGGCGCAGTCTCCTGCAGTTCACTTATGAAGAATATCCGTTCAATCCCAACCTCTTTCTCGAAGATGCGGACAGGCAGCAATTGCGGGAGACGCAAATCAGCGTGGATAAGATCCCCAAACTTGACGACACTCCGTCCGGTTTCTCTACCACATTTGCTGAAGCCAGTCTGGACATCCTACTGCTGCTTCTCTTCAATATGGTCTTCTTCATGGGTGCGTTTCTCGCCTTCATGTACTACGATGTATAATTTGAGGACTCTTAGGAAATATTCCTATTCACTGTTCCAGATAGTTTTCGTTAATATAGCGCGTAATTATCCCAATCTCTTCTTCTTCGAGATAAAGTCCTGTTTCTATCATCCGAGCAATGACCTCGGTTGTCTCCTCTTCAGAGCGAGGGGGATAGTCTTCAACATCAGTAAGCGGATGACATTGCGAACATTTATCCTCAAAAAGTGCCTTTGCTTCTACTTCATCGTAGGTGTCTACCGTTGTTGTGTCAGTTTCAGCTTCAACTTCAGCTTCCATTTCTGCTTCCATAACGAAAGTTATAATTTGGGCAGCCGCCTTCGCTTCATCCGCTCGCATTTGTGCTTGCCGTTGTTGTCGAACCGAGGTTTGAATGTCGGGCGTAATCGCGATGAGATACGCTGAGACGCTCCACTCTTCTTCTTGGTGAATTGGTTCACCGATCATAGGCTTTATCGCCATACGATTAACAAGACGCACCCAGTCAGTCGGAGTGCGCGGCTTCACGAGAATGGTGCGTAAATCGTGGCAGACGACGCACTTACGCTGTAAAACGTGCTGGCCATCCCGCAATTTTCGCTTCGATGCGAGCTGATCAAGTGGTGCTTCCTCTGGCAATCCGGCATTCTCAAGTAACCTACGTGTTCGGGCGATCCCCTCCTCACTGAATGCCATTGTCTGTGTTCGCAACGCCGCTTCGCGGAATGTGAACGGCACCGACAACCCGATCAACAGATAGGTACAAATCAGCAGCGTTGTGCCAATATACGGCATCGCTTCCTCAAAATGCCGAAAAAATCGAAGGATGGCGATCTTGACGAGAATCAACACACCGATGGTGATCCCGAGCATTAGATGTGCTACGGTGCGCGGTGGCAGCTCGACTTGGTAGTTCCACAAGCGCGGCACCATGTGCCACATCATGAAGACATAGAGGATCGCATACGCATAACCGATGAACCGATGGAGCAGCATCAAGGAAGGCGGTGCTTCACTCTTATGTGTCTCTTTGTCAAATGGGTATCCCCATAACTTAAACATCAAAAAAACAGAGGCGTTCGCGAGCCCTAAGAAAATTAACCCAAGAATCGCGCTTGTTGAAGTAGACATATCGGCTATTTCTTCCTACGTCTCCAATACGGGACGATTTAATCGAGAGTGATAAGGAGGCTCCATGACAGCACGCTGGCGTTCATTTGCCCACTCCGGTATTGGATATGCGGGAACATACGCCATATTGCCAGCGGTATAGCGGGTCAAAATGGAACGGCGCGGATGGTCTGCGGTCCACGGGAGGGTGCCGTGCGTCACTGCCTCCGTGAAAATTATCACATCGCCCGCATCGCAGACGAGGGGCCGGATGTGCTCTTGGTGTTTCTGGTAAAGCCGCATCTCTTGCGGACACGGGTAGTTGCTCTTATGGCTTCCCGGAATAACGATTAACCCACCGGCTCCTTCGGGGACATCCGTCAACTGGAAGGTGACAACAGTCAAACCGTTGTGCATACGTCCGTCCCGGAAAATGTAGTACTGATTCGGATCGAAGCCGGGACCAGAAGATCCGTGAAAGATAAAGCCTTCCGCACCTTTGTCCATTGAAAGCAGGAACATGTGATGGTCCATACGGAAACCCTTTCCCAGTATTTCGTTGAGATACGGAACAAGTGTAGGATGCGCGAGCATGTGTCGGAACGGATTGCACCACGGTTCTTCCCAACCGAGCATACCGCCGAGTTCGCCTCTGCCGTGCTCGCCTTCCAGCTCTGCGGAACCGCCGTCAAGTGCCTGATCGGGTGGACGGATGCGTGCTTGGTCACTATGTTGATCAATCGCTTCATTCGCCAAGGCTACCTCTTCCGGTGTTAGCACATTCTTGATAATGAGGTAACCGTTGAGATCGAATAGATATTTTTCGTCAGCATTCATTTTTCAACTTTCCTTACGGTTAAACACCGTGAGATTGGGCTTTCAGTTGCGACCTCACCAGAAACCTGCGCGTAAGCGGAGCGCAGTCCAGGATCCCATAAATTAAAAACCTTCCTACGTTTCCAAGGTGGGACGATTTAATCGCGAATGATAAGGTGGTTCCATGACAGCTCGCTGGCGCTCATTCGCCCATTCCGGTATTGGATATGCGGGGACATACGCCATGTTGCCTGCGGTATAACGGGTTAGAATTGAGCGTCTCGGATGGTCGGCTGTCCACGGAAGCGTTCCGTGCGTCACCGCCTCCGTGAAGATTGCCACATCCCCAGCGTTGCAGACGACCTGTCGGATATGCTCTTGGTGTTCCTGGTAGAGCCGCATCTTCTGCGGGCACGGGTAGTTGCTCTTATGGCTTCCGGGTATAACGATTAATCCACCAATTCCGGGTGGCACATCCGTCAATTGGAATGCGACGACAGTCAAGCCGTTGTGCATGCGCCCGTCACGGAAAATATAGTATTGGTTCGGATCGAAGCCTGGACCGGAGGAGCCATGGAACGTATGCCCCTCTGCACCCTTGTCCATTGAAAGCAGGAACATCTGATGGTCCATTCGGAAGCCTTTTCCGAGTATCTCGTTGAGATATGGAACAAGTGTAGGATGTGCGAGCATGTGCCGAAACGGGTTACACCACGGTTCTTCCCAGTTGAGCATACCGCCGAGTTCCCCTCTCCCCTGTTCACCTTTTAAATCCGGGGAGCCGCCGTCGAGTGCCTGATCGCGTGGACGGACGCGGCCTTGCTCACTATGTTTATCAATCGCTTCGTTGGCGAGGGCTACCTCTTCGGGCGTTAGCACGTTCTTGACAACGAGGTAACCGTTCAGATCGAATAGATATTTTTCGTCAGCGTTCATGTTCGATGTCCTCCACCCTTTTATTGGCTATCGGCCTTCAGAGGTCAGCGGTCAGAAAGGGTATCTCACTTCACCAAAAACCTCTTGTCTGATAGCCGACTGCTGATGCCTGACTGCTGTTATACCGCGTAAGCAACGGAACCGTCTTCACGCAAAGGTGTCGTACCAGTATTCATCGGTTGATAGGGATTCTGCTCGATTAAGCTATCCTCAAGTTCAATGCCCAAACCCGGGGCATCGGGGATCGGGATGTATCCGCCCTCTCGTTGATACGCCACTTTATAGACAGCAAAGGCTTCGGATTCATCGCCTTTTGTGTATTCCTGTGTAATGAAGTTCGGGATACTCGTGTCTAAGTGGAGCGATGCAGCAGTAATGAGCGGTCCGAGGAAGTTATGTGTGATAACCGCGCTGTGATACGCTTCGGCAAGTGCCGCGATTTTCTTGCAGTGCGTTATACCACCGGCGAGACCAACGTCCGGACGTACGTATTGCGGTCCGCCCGCTTCAAGGATTTCACGGAATTCCCAGATGCTTACATTGCGTTCACCGATGGCGAGGGGGGTTGTCATCCGCTTCGCTAATTCCCCTTGCGTTGTGATGGTATCTATCTGGATTGGGTCTTCAATGAAATAGAGATTAAACGGTGCTAAAGCGGATTCCAGCACAATGCTGTTCATGGGTGTCAGTTTACGGTGCACCTCTACGATCAGATCAAGATCAGGGCCACCGCCTTCTCGCGCCGCTGCGACGAGGTCACGGGCAGTCTTGACGAGCCGATCGACTCCCATATCTTGGAAATTGCCTACGACTGGGTCAAACTTGAGTGCTGTGAAGCCTTCTTCAACTGCTGCTTTTGCCGCTTCATACATCGTTTCTGGGGTGCTTCCGCCGCCGAGGAGGTGCAATCGGATTTTATCACGGCAATTTCCACCTAACAACTCCCAGATTGGAACACCGAAGTGCTTGCCTTTGATATCCCACAGTGCGATGTCCACCGCACTGATAGCACCGCTCAACGCAGTCCCACGAAACGGACCCATGCGGTAGAGGTATTGCCAGTGATGCTCAATCCGCAACGGATTTTGACCAATGAGGTGTTTCTTAAACGTGTTGATGATACTATCAACGGCTTCCGGGTAGCCCCAGCACGCGGTCTGCCCCACACCGCTGATACCTGTATCTGTGTGAATCCGAATCACATAGCCGTTCCGAATAAAAAACGACTCGATCTTATCAATCTTCATATAACGCTCCTGCGAGAAAGATTTATCTTGCTGTGTTGTATTGTATCATACGCACGCGAATTTAACAACATAGAACTGAAAAACCTTTCCAAATCAAACGGTTGACACAAATTTATGGACATGCTAATATAATGGCAAATTTCGGAAACCTGCAAGCTCCACGCTTCAACGAGGAGGCACATTATGGCGATGTATCGAACTGGGATCGTTGGCGGAAGGCGAGGTGTACACCATGCCCGACGTTATGAAGGCATCGAAAATATGAAGGTAATTGCCATCTGTGAAATTGACGAGGAACGTCTAAAAGCAGCGGTGGAAGAACTGAACATCCCGGGGTACACAGATTACGCCGAGATGTTAGAAAAGGAGAAACCTGATATTGTCCATGCTGTCACAGAACCAACGGTGCCGCGACATATCTGGGTAGAACCTGCCGCTGAAGCGGGTGTTAAGGCATTGGTGATAGAGAAGCCACTTGCCCTCAGACCCAGTGAAGCAGAGGCACTTACCGCTGCATACGAGAAAACTGGACTGAAGATTATTGTCAATCACCAACGGCGTTATCTGCCCTTCGCTGAGAAGCTTCTGGAGTTCTTTGCCGACGATAGTCTCGGTGATATACACTTCATTCGTGCCTGCACCGAAGGCGACATTACCGATATGGATACCCATCTGATGGATGTCGTGTTATTTGCTCTTAAAGACATTCCGATTACACACGTGTGGGGTGCCGTTCAGGGTGCAGAAATCTATGACGTTCCGCACCGACAATGCCCCGAAGATTTGATGGCGATTTATACGTTCGAGAACGGTGCGCGTGTCTTTTTTGAGTCCGCACGGACAGCATTTGGAACCATTGATTTCCCCGGCAGTAACCCGCGATGTAACCTCGATTTTTGGGGAACGAAAGGCAGAATGTGGTGGCGAGAAAACGGCTCATGGGGCTACCAGTTTGACGGTATGGCAGAGCATTTTGTTGAGAAGACGCACTTCGGCGAAGATGATAGATTCGGACAGCGCGACTTTACGCAAGCGATTGCTACATGGCTGGATGACGAAAATCAACCACATCGGAACAGATTGGAATACGCGCTACTCGGTTTCGATCTGATTATGGCGGCGTATCGCTCCGCTCTCATCGGGGAACGGATTGCGTGGCCCCCGAAGCTCAGCGATGAGGAATGGGTGGAACTGAAAAATAGGGTAACTGGCAGCTAAAAAAATAATTAATGTTATAGGAGGCAATAGGCATGCTCAACCAAACACAGGTTGACACCTTTCGTGAAAAAGGTTTTCTCCTCGGAAACCGGGTTCTAAGCGATGAACAGGTTGACGAATTGCGGTCAGAATTGGCACGCGTGATTGATAATTACGAGAAACCTGAGGTGCCGCAGCCGGTGCGTATCGCCAACCTCGGTGGTAAAGAAGAAAGCCCGGTCTGGCAGATCGTTAATATTTGGGAAGCGAGTTCCGCCTACCATCGATTGGTTCACAATCCGGTCATTGTAGAAGAGATTGGACAGCTTATGTCGGCAACAGAGTTGCGCGTCTGGCACGACCAGATCCAATACAAACCACCAAAAGTCGGTGGTGTCAATCGCTGGCATCAGGATTCGCCGTTGTGGGGGATTCTCATGCCGAAAACGAGTCAGGTAAGTGCGTGGGTTGCGTTGGACGATGTTGATGAAAGCAATGGGTGTATGCGCATGGTTCGAGGCTCCTATCATTGGGGCAGCCAGATGCCGTTTCTGCGCGATATCCCGGACATCCATACAATGCCAGATCACTTTGAAGACAACGATTTGGAAGTGGAACTCTGCCCTGTTCCGAAAGGTCATGTCCATTACCATCATGCCTTGACATGGCACGGGTCGCATGACAATACCAGTGAAGGTCCGCGTCGCGCGATTGCGGTGCATTACATGACAAGCGAAACTATCTATGATGAGAGTGGGAACCACATCATGAAACGTTTTGTTACCGTCAATGGTGGTGATAAATTGGCAGGTCACCATTTCCCGCTTGTGATGGATGAGGGAAAGCCGACGAAGCCTAACATATAAATCTTTTTATGCTATAGGAGACAGATATGCTCAACCAAACCCAGGTTGACACATTTCGTGAGAAAGGTTTTCTCCTTGGAAGCCACGTTTTAACTGATGAACAGGTTGAGGAGTTGCGTTCGGAATTGGCACGCGTGATTGATGACTACGAGAAAACCGATGTTCCACAGCCGGTGCACCTCGTCAACCTCGGTGGCAGAGAGGAGAGTCCGGTCTGGCAAGTCGTTAATATTTGGGAGGCAAGTTCTGCCTATCACCGACTCGTTTACAACCCGATTATTGTTGAAGAGATTGGGCAGCTCATGTCAGCGACGGAGGTGCGCGTCTGGCACGACCAGATTCAGTATAAACCGCCACACGTTGGTGGTGTCAACATGTGGCATCAAGATTCACCCTATTGGCCCATTCTTACCCCAAAAACGAGTCAGGTAAGTGCTTGGGTTGCGTTGGATGATGTTGATGAGAGTAATGGGTGTATGCGTATGGTCCGCGGTTCTCATCATTGGGGCAACCAGATTCCATTCTTGCATTCTATTAAGGACATTCATTCTATGCCGGATCGCTTTGAGGAGCATGAATTGGAGGTGGAGTTTTGTCCTGTCCCGAAAGGACATGTCCATTACCATCACTCCTTAACGTGGCATGGGTCGCATGACAACGCCAGTGATAGTCCTCGGCGAGCGATTGCGGTGCATTACATGACAAGCGAAACCCTTTACGATGCCAGCGGGAACCATGTTATGAAACCCTTTGTCACTGTCAATGATGGCGATAAATTGGAAGGCGATAGCTTTCCGCTTGTGATGGATGCTGGGGTGCCCACGAGTCCTAATGCCAAATAGTTATCGGTTATCGGTTATCGGTTATCGGTTAAAGAGTGGCTTGTGGAATTCACGCGAAACGCAACTGCCACAACCCCTTAACCGACTGCTGATTGCTGACTGCCGACAGCCCGAAAAAAAGGAAAATTAAAAATATGAAAGTTGTTGATGCAGTTGCAAAAGTCCTTAAAGCGGAAGGCGTAGAATACCTATTTGCGTATCCCGTTAACCATATAATTGAGGCAGCGGCGAAATTAGACATCCGTCCGATTATCGTCAGACAGGAGCGTATTGGACTTCACATGGCGGATGCGATGAGCCGAATCACCTCTGGAGAAAAGATCGGTGTGTTCTGTATGCAGAGCGGCCCCGGTTCCGAAAACGCCTTCGGTGGTGTCGCCCAAGCGTATGGTGATTCCGCACCGATTGTGGTTTTGCCCGGTGGCTATTCCCGAAACATAACACAGATCCAACCGAACTTCAATTCTGCTTTGAACTATCGGCACGTAACAAAGTCGTGTGAGCAGGTTACACTGCCTGAAGCTGTCCCGGAAGCGATGCGACGCGCCTTTACGCAAGTCCGGAACGGTAGACCGCGCCCTGCACTCGTTGAGTTCCCGTCGGATCTGTTTAATGAGGAGATTTCCGACGACTTTGATCCGACACCTGTCCCCACTGTGCGCTATGGACCTGATAGTGCATCGATTGAAGCCGCTGCAGAAACTTTACTTGATGCCGAGTGTCCTATTATCTATGCAGGACAAGGTGTACACTACGCCCAAGCGTGGGATTCTTTGAAAGAATTGGCGGAGCTGCTCGCTGCACCCGTAACAACAAGCTTGGGTGGTAAAAGTGCTTTTCCAGAAGATCATCCGTTAGCACTCGGTTCTGGCGGGCGTTCGATCCCTAAACCGGTGCATCACTATCTCCAGAAAACTGACCTGATTTTCGGTATCGGGTGCAGCTTCACGAGAACAGGCTTCGGTGTCAAGATTCCTGATGGAAAACGCGTTATTCACGCGACATTAGATCCAGCGGACATCAACAAAGACGTTCCCGTTGAAACCGCCCTCGTTGGCGACGCAGGTTTAATTTTAGATGGCTTAGTAGAAGCCGTCCGCGACCGTTCCAATGGTGCATCTGAAGATCGTACAGCTGCTGTCACTGGAGAAATTAGTGCTGTTAAATCGGAATGGCTCGAAGAATGGAAGCCGAAACTCACTTCTGATGAGGTGCCGATGACACCGTATCGCGTCATCTGGGACCTGCTACATACTGTTGATGTCAAAAATACGATTATCACGCACGATGCGGGGAGTCCGCGCGACCAAATGTCTCCCTTCTGGCAGTCTGTCGCACCGCTCACCTATATCGGTTGGGGGAAGACGACGCAGCTCGGCTATGGTCTTGGACTCGCGATGGGTGCGAAGCTCGCCAGACCGGATGCACTCTGTGTCAACGTCTGGGGTGACGCTGCCATCGGCTTTACTGGTATGGACTTTGAAACGGCTGTGCGTGAGAGGATACCGATTCTCTCTGTATTATTTAATAATTTCTCTATGGCGATTGAGATTCCGATTATGCCTGTGTCTACCGAAAAATTCCGTAGTACAGACATCTCTGGACACTATGCTGACATGGCGAAGGCGTTCGGTGGCTACGGCGAGCGTGTCGAAACACCTGATCAAATTATTCCGGCTATTCAGCGTGGCATCCAAAAAACACAGGAAGGCGTTCCCGCCCTCCTTGAGTTTATTACGGCGAAGGAAATTCAGATTTCTACGTTCTAAATGGCTATCGGCTGTCAGCAGTCAGTTGTCAGCAGTCGGTTAGGAGAGATTTCGTAACAATCTACCCAACTTAGTGCACTCCAGAAATTGGTAAATTGTTCCAGTTCTCTCTTTAACTGAAAACTGATAACCGATAACTGACTACTATAAAAAAGGAGTTGCTGTTATGAAACCGATTATCACAGTTCTTTCCATCATTGTTTTAAGTTTCAGTGTTAGTGCGTGGGCGTTAAACGATGACGATGCGCTTATGTTATACTTCACTTTTGACGAAGACGAGGGTGGTAAAGTTACAGACGTGAGCGGGAATAACATTGAAGGCACTTTTGAAGGTGCAGTCTGGTCGAAAGATGGCAAATTCGGGGGTGCTGTCTACCTTGAAGACCCCCAAAAATTTGTAGAAGTTGACGCGGTCCCCGAACTCGATATCACCGATGAACTCACAATTCAAGCTTGGTTTTTCCCTGAAGAATCCCAAGGTGACTCTAACCTGATGGGACGCAGGAGTGGGGCGAATGTTGGCGGTTATTGTCTCCAATGGAGCGCGCAGTTTACCGGTGCCCCACAGATTGAGACATGGATTAACATCGGTGGGGGGAAAGGTTCTCGAAACAAGCAGACCATTAAGCCCGATTTAGAGGAGTGGCACCATGTCTCCTCTACCTATGATGGCAATATGATTCGCCAATACATTGATGGTAAGTTGGATGTCGAATTCGAGCCACCGAAGGGTAAAATTAACAGCATTGAAGTTGTTTTTCGTATCGGTAAAGCGCAAACGGGACTGAACGGTATGATCGGCTTAGTTGATGAGGTGGCGATCTACGACCGCGCCCTCACTGTTGAGGAAATTAACCAAGATATGGAAAACGGCGTTTACTTTGCTGTGTCTCCTAAAGACAAGCTTGCCACGACGTGGGCTAAGTTAAAGATGTAAAATAGAGAACTTTTGTCTATCGTAGCAGCAGTGCCACAACGCCTGCCTGTTTCTAAGTTTTCTACCGAAGGGCGGGTTTTGTACCCGTCCTTCTTTTCATTCCATGAGGAGGAATCACAGATGAGAACCCAGATGCTTGTGATACTATGTGTTTTTCTAAGTCTATCTCTCTGCTTTGCGGGTTACGCCGCGGGTGGAAAAGGAAACGTGAAACAACTCGGTAAGCAGCTGTATGTCTGGCATTTTGACGAAGGCAATGGGAAACAGAGCAAAGAGGCGACTGCTGGCTTAGTTGGTGAGTTCACTGGGAATATTAAGTGGGCTGAGGGTATCCTCGGCAAAGCTGTGCAGATGGGCGGATCGGTTGGGAAAGCCGATTTTATAGAAGTCAAGCACTCCGATGAGATTGATATAGACGAAGCGATCACAATGATGGCATGGGTTTATCCTGACGAGCTGCCAGCGGGTGATCAGGCGAACAAATTCACCGTCTTTTACAAGAACACTTATTATTTGCAGATTGAACCCGGAGACGGGAAACTTGCTTACTATTTCTACGAGACCAGCAGCCCGGGATACCATATCTCTGATGGCAAGGTGAAGGCGAAAGAGTGGAGCCATATTGCCCTTGTGTGGGATGGTAAGGAAGCCGGTTTCTATATCAATGGGGAATCCGATGGCACCGCAATTGCACAAAAGGGACCTGGGCTAAGCAGGGTGGATAAACCTTTACGGTTCGGTGGTGAGAATAACGGATGTTGTCCGCGTTTCTTTCAGGGACGTATTGATGAGTTGATGTTAGCCAACTATGCGCTTTCTGAAGTTGAACTCCAGCAGATTGTCAAGGACACCCTTGATGTTTCAGCCCGTGGTAAATTGGCAACAATATGGGGTGATTTGAAAAGATAGTGCTGCCTGTTTTAACGGAGATGGGCGGGATTCGTTCTCGCCCATTTTTCGTTGCAAATAGGTGAGAATAGGCGTATAATTAATTTAAAATCGTCGCTGGTAGGAAAACAATGCAAAAGACTAAAAATGAACAACAGCATCCAAATATCCAAATTGCAGTAGAGAATTTTGGACCAGTAGAGAAAGCGGAGATAGATCTCCGTCCGTTGACTGTGTTTGTTGGTGAGAGCAACACCGGCAAGACGTATCTTTCGGCACTTATTTATGCATTACAGCGTACCTTTGAAGGGATACCACGAGTTCCGTGGTCGTCCTACAATACTTCCCGATTTGACCCTATTTACTATTCGCAACCCGCTGACCTCTCAACTCAGACCTTATTAGAAGAAACGCAAAAGGCACTTAAAAAGTTGGCAAGGACTGATCAGCCGTTCAAGTTTTTAGACTTACCTATGTGGGTACGCGACCGCTTACAATCTGGCTCCGTGCATACTGAAGTGCTTGAAAATGAACTCAAACGGTGCTTTGATTTTGAGTCTATTTCGGAGTTGGCAAGGTTCACCAAAAGTCAAGGTGAGGCAATGGAGGTTTCTTTTAAGGTCCGCGAGGACAATCAAACCCTCTGGTCTTTCGGTCTCTATAACCCTGAATCTGGCATTCATGTAGACAAATTTATCAACGAAGATATAGTTTTGAATTCCGAGGATAGGGACATATTCCAAAGGGCACTTGACGTTAAAGATCAGGGTATTCCGTTTCGCTTTCTTATGCAGGTATCAGCGAAATCCTATTACTTGCCTGCTGCTCGGAGTGGTATCATGGAAACCCGTGGCGTAATCACCAGTTCACTTGTAGATCTCGCTACCCCCGGAGGATTGGAGCATTTCCCTGAGAGTGCTACGTTCACCGGAATGATAGCAGATTTTCTAAAGCAAATCATGAGTTACGAGGAAAGGCGTGTATCTTCGGATGAAATTATTAGAATTGTTGAGGCTCTGGAAAACGAAGTGCTGCGCGGGGAAATAGAAGTCAGGAAATCTGCAGTGGGATATCCAGAATTCCGCTATCGTCCGCACAAATCGGAACAAGCACTGCGTATGAGTCAATCTTCGTCAATGGTGTCAGAACTCGCGCCGCTTGTGTTTTTTCTGCGCGATGTCGTTCGTCCGGGTGATACACTCATTATTGAAGAACCGGAAGCCCACTTGCATCCCGCTGCCCAAACTAAGGTTGCATTAACCCTCGCCCGATTGGTGCGAGCCGATGTACGTGTGGTTATCACAACACATAGCGACTGGCTCCTTGAGCAAATTGGCAACTTGGTTCGTGAGGGTGAGGTGATGAAACTCGGGAAAAATAAGACGGAACCGACGACTTGGTTGACGAAGGAAGAGGTTGGCGCGTGGTGGTTCCGTGAAGACAAGCCAGTAAAGGAGATTGCGTTCGAGCACATTGCAGGTATAGAACCGGAAGAGTATGGAGAGGTAGCTGAGAAACTCTATAATCATTCGGTAGACCTCCGAACCCAACTTGAGGAGGTAGGAGGAGGCACCGAGGTTGAACAAGAGTGAAATTCTTGAAGGTATCCGGGATCGGATAGGTAAAGAAAATCTTTTTGGCGGAAACTCGTTTAGACGGGGTCGATGTAGCGCAGACTTAACTGGTGTCTCAGAAAACGATCGAGTTGTGGTGGATTTAGACAAGGTATTTCCAAGTGGTCAAGAAGGAGAAAATCAATGCGAATGTGTTCTCTTCTATTTTGACGATGCGGCAAACTTCGTTGTGGTTCCAATGGAACTCAAAGGCGGTAGCAATGCTGAGGCAGAAAAGGCAGTAAGACAGTTGAAAGGTGGGGCTGCTTTCGCTGCTGATTACACACCAAAAGGTGTTAAAAGCATCTGTCGCCCAATCCTGTTTTGCAAAAGTATAAGTAAAGCAGAATATAGACAACTCAAAAAACCTCAGTCGCGAGTGCCTTTCGGTGGACAACCATTTGAGATTAAGACAGCGCGTTGTGGTGGAAAGTTAGCAGGTGTATTATAAATAAAGTGCTTGGAATTCACGGCAGTTTGGACACAATCCCTTTAAGCGCATCCTCTTCCTGCGCAAGCGTTTTGAGTTCAGGATTGAGATTTACTGCTTGTGTGAGTGAGTCTATCGCTTTTTGAGACTCGTCCTCTAACGCGTAAGCGCACGCGAGGTTGTAATGGAGTCGGGCAGTCTTTGGAAAGGTTTGCAGGGCATGTAGGCACGCCTCACGCGCTTCTGCAGCTAAGTTTTGCCGGAGATAGGCGATTGTCAGATGCACATATCCTCTTGCTATATCTGGTGCCATCTCAATCGCTTTTTTAAAGTTTTCAACGGCGGGAGCATATTCACCAGCATATAAGTAGGCTTGTCCAAGGTTATTGTAAACCGAGGGTTCTTTCGTGAAGAAAATTGTGCGCTTTTTATTTTTGATTGCCTTCTGATACGCTTCAATCGCTTGCTTTGCTTCGCCGCTGCGCATCAGCAGAAAATTTGCCTTCCGATAGTGGTCGTTGAACTGGGTTTGATGATGCCAGACCCAAAGAAACAGCAACGTTACCGCAAGGCAGAACGTCATACAGACAATTCTAAAAACCTTATTGCCAAGCGTCTGTTCCTCTTCCTCTGCAGGTGGATTTTCTGTAATTGGATTCTCGTTAGAAGTCATAATTTTTTTAAACTCACAACTCATAAATTTTCGTTTTCACACAAGGAATGCACGAAATATGAAAACTTACGGATTTGGTATTATTGGGTGCGGAATGATCTCCGATTTCCACTCCGCCGCAATTTCTGAATTAGAACACGGGCAATTGGTCGCAGTCAGCTCACGAAATGCTGAGAACGCCAAACGGCTCACTGATCGATACGACGTTGCCAGTTACGCCGATTATACGGACATGCTCAAACGAGACGACCTTGATATTGTGTGCGTCTGTACGCCGAGCGGTGCGCACTTGGAACCCGCCGTCGCCGCAGCACAAGCCGGTAAACACGTCATCGTTGAAAAACCGTTGGAAATCACTCTACAACGGTGCGATCAGATTATTGAAGCGTGCGATGCAGCGGGTGTTCGACTCTGTGCTATCTTCAATTCCCGATTCACTGAAAGTACGCAACTCGTTAAATCCACGATTGAGAGCGGACGCTTCGGCAAACTAACTTTAGGCGATGCCTATATCAAATGGTACCGTTCTCAAGAGTATTATGACAGTGGCGGCTGGCGAGGCACATGGGATCTTGACGGTGGTGGTGCACTCATGAACCAATCTATCCATGCCATCGATCTACTCCAGTATTTTATGGGACCTGTCAAATCCGTGCAAGCGTTTACCGATACTTTAGCACACGATCGGATAGAGGTTGAAGATGCCGCTGTCGCCGCCCTCCGATTTGAAAACGGCGCACTGGGTGTCATTGAAGGCACAACCGCTGCTTATCCCGGCATGCTTAAGAAAACTGAAATCTCCGGTACACACGGAACTGTCGTCTTGGCAGAAGAAGACATCGTTACATGGGAATTCGATCCTGAACTTCCTGAAGATGCGGAAATCCGAGAGAAATTCGCCCAAAAGACAGATACCGGTGGCGGTGCATCCGATCCGCGTGCGATTAACCATGCAAATCACAGACGGCAGATGGAAAACCTGATCAACGGACTTGAAAAAGATGCCTCGCATCTCGTTGATGGACGTGAGGGGCGCAAAGCCGTTGAGATTATTCTTGCTATCTACCAATCCAGCCGTGAAGGTCGTCCCGTTGAATTGCCGCTTTAATAGTTGTCAGTTATCAGTCGTCAGTCGTCAGTTAAGAGACTTTGATTGGGACTTACGCATACTTGATGAAGTGTCGTTCGTAGTAGTGCGATTTATCGCACGTTCCAAACGGGCAATGAATTGCCCTACTACGAACCGCCCTTAACTCAAGGCTGACGAAGCACTTTCATGAGAACTTTCTCCAATGAAATTATAAATTTCTTTGACTTCACTCGGAGAAGTCCGGAACCATTCTTTTCTGAGTGATTTGCCTAAATGTTGATCGCGCTCCTTCAGTTCATCGTGTATGATGTCCTCAATCTCCTTGGGCGGCCTATCAGTTTGAATATGAAGACCCAACTTGAACTTTTCTGGATCTGTAACTTGCTCTTTAAGTCTTTCCTCTAGTGGGCGCACAGTTTTGCCGATCTTGCACTCCCAAATACTCCACCCCTTAGATTCTGCATAATCTCGATCCCACTGATAATAGTAAAGGTAGACTGAATTCCTACCGGAGCCGATCCTCCGTTCAGGCTTAGAAAGTGACCAGCTGCCTGTCAGGTCGCCTAAATCTATACTGTACCGCTCAGCGATAGAATTGATGAGTTCAGTAGCAGCGTCCTCATTGCTGAGTCGCATGCGCTTGCGGAACTTTCGAGGCATATTTCGTCCATAGTCCCTAAGCCACCACCTGAACTCATCAGGAGTGCCGTAAGCTTCAAGCATTACATTCTCAACAAACTGTTTATAGACACCGGTACTGGTGATCCTCTTGATATTATTAGTCTTCAACCCCGTTCTAAATTGTAAATCTTCATCCGAAAGGTTTTCACCTAAAGGCCAATCACGGCACAGAAGCGCAAGTCCCCGAGCAGAAGTACGATCATCGGTGTCCATCCTAACTTGTAGATGTCCATTCCTCCAAGCAGTTAATTCTATTACTTGCTCTATTGGCATATCTGGTGCTTTGGACAAAGATTCAAGTTCTTTAACAAATTTTTTAGCCGATTCTGGTAAATGATGAAGTGAGTACTTAACAGAAGGATAAGCAAGATAAGAAACCTTTTGTTTACCCGTCCTTTTCGTCTTATGCTTAACACATACTTTAATCTTCCCTCGGACAGTGTCCTTTCGTGCCGACTGTATTTCTGATACGTCGGCAGTCTCGTTTCTGTCGGCAGTCTCGTTTCTTTGGAATACGACTTTCACTTTTCTCCTTTTGTTGATATCGATAGAGTGGATCCCGTAGTTACTTGGACATCTTTCAATCTATGTACTCGGCACGGTTAGGGAACCGTGCCTACCGATTGTGAACATAATTTCAGGTTTTACTGTTTGGTCAAATCTTCAGAATTTTCACTCATAGTCGAAAACGATCTTAATCGCCTCGTCTTTCTTGTTTAGAGCCATCTCAAACCCAAGTTGTGCCTCTGTAAAAGGCAGATGATGTGTAATAATCGGCGACACATCAAGCCGCCCTTGGGAAATCATATCCATCGCCAGCGGGAAATCGTTAGGTACATCCGGTCCAACCGAGCCGATGAATTTAATATTTTTACGGAAGAAATCTGCGAAGTGGAAATCGTAAACCTGGTCGTCCGGTACGCCGAAAGCGAGAAGCGTCCCTTCGCGTTTTAGCAGCTCAAGACATTGATTGATAGTCTCTGTTTGGTGCCCGACGACTTCAACAACCAGATCCGCCATTCTACCTTCTGTAATTTCCTCAACGACAGCGACAGGGTCTTCCTCCGCGGCGTTAATCGTGTGTGTGGCACGCATCTTCTTGGAAACTGCGAGTCGGAAATCGACCAGATCGGTCGTAATCACCGTCCGCGCGCCAAGGTTGCTTAATATATGCGTGAACAGAAGTCCCATCGGTCCTTGTCCGACAACGACAGTATCAAGGTTAAGTAGGTTTGGTAACTTCCGACACGCCCAAACGACGGTTCCAAGCGGTTGGGACATCAGGATGCAGTCTTTTCTTGGAAAATCCGTCAACGGCAACGTGGCGTTTTCGTCCGATAGGAAGTATTCTGAGAGCCCACCGACGTGACGTGGTAGCGCGAGCACCTCGTCTCCCGGCTTGAATCTATCTGATTTACTGTCCGTAACAACGCCAATTGCCTCGTGGATCGAAAGTCCCGGTCCGAGCGGGTAACTTTCCGCGGGATGTTCAAGGACGAACGATGGCATATCAGTTCCACAGATAGCACTGTGGAGCGTTTTTATCATCACCGTTCCGTCCGGATGATCGGCGAGATTCGGTTGTTCTATGTCAACAATTTCAATCTGACGGGGTGCAACAATTTGCCCAGCTTTCATTTTTTTAATTTTCCTTGCGGTTCGGTAAGGCGGGTTAGGACTTTGACGCGCTTTACCGTAGATCTAGGGGAAATGCCCAAGCAAAAACCCCTCCATTTCATTACGGGCTATGGTTTTCTAACTTACGGAAGCGTCGGCTTCCTCTATAAGCATGATTCTCTGCCCTCTGCTATTGTTAAAACTTCGCTAATGTTTTCAAAACGTGTTGATGGAGTTTTCCGTTGGTTGCGACAATACCGCGGTTCTCAAGCATCCGTTTGCCCGTTAAGAAGTTGAGAGGTGTACCATTCGCATCTGTAACTGTGCCACCTGCCTCTTCGACTACGATAAGTCCCGCGGCGTGGTCCCAAATGCATTCGCGGTAATCTGGGAATGCTGGATTTGGAAGGCGGATATAGAGCGATGCTTCGCCCCGGGAAACGATACCGTACTTCGCTTGGCTGTCCATGCGGACGGGCGATTCTGTAATTCCTAACGCATTTGCGATGTTGCTGTGTGCGTCGCTGTCACCGTGTGTGGACTCGACACTCTCTGCAAAGCGATGTACTGCCTCTGATACGTGTACGTGCTCTATAAAATCTCCTGTTTTTGTGTAGAGCCGCGTGCCTTCACCACGGGCAGCGACGAAAAGGCATCCGCGTTGCGCATCGTCATCGTTCAATCGGTGTGATAAATTCGGACACCCTAAAACGCCGAATTGAACAGTGCCATCAACAATATAAGCCAAAGCGACAGCGTATTGATCGCGGCGCAGAAAACCTTTCGTACCGTCAATTGGGTCAAGCGTCCAGAAGCTCGGGCCGACCTCACCACTTCCCCGATCAATCCATTCGCAGATATTCCTTGTTGAGGCGGATGCCTCTTCGCAAAATCGGTTCACATAACCTGTAACGCGCGCCAAAAGCGAGGCGTTCTCTTTCAGTGCCTGTGCGCTCTCTTCAGCGACAATAGGGTCGTCAGGAAAAGCGTCCCCGATTGCCTTGCATATCAGTGCTTGTGACCCGAAATCTGCGACGGTCACAGGGCTTCGGTCAGTCTTTTGGATTGCATCTGTTGGCACCATCTCAGCTTGTACCTCTTCGCAGAGTCGCATGGCTTTTATCACAGCATCAATGGCGGTTTGTTTGGGTGAAGCTTTCAGGTTTCCGAAACTTGCTGCAGAAAAGTTTAAGAACATTTTTCCCTTTTTAATAGTTGTATAGTTGTCAGTTATTAGGTATCAGTTGTCAGTTAAGAGGAGTTTGTAAAAATCGCCCCAGACTTAGAGTACGCCAAGCAGTCGTCCATTGTTACACAGAGACCTCTTAACCGACGACTGACGACTCTCACTGCGAGGCAAACCGATAACTATTCAGCGTCTGTTGAATTGATTCATTGCCGTAAGAATATCATCGTTGACGAAGGTTTCAATAGCATCCACAGCGCGATCAATAGTGTGTGCTATCTCGATTTCTTCGTCCTCGGAAAATTCAGTGAGAACATAATCGGTTAAATCACCGACTGGTTCACCGATACCGATGCGTAAGCGCGGAAATTCTGTGGTGTCTAAGTGTTGGATGATAGACTTCATTCCCTTCTGCCCCCCGTCGCTTCCCTTCCGCCGCATCCGAAGCACACCTACATCTAAGTGAATATCATCGTAAACAATACAGAGGTCAGGGAGTGGAATCTCAAATCGTCTGACGAGTGCGGCAACAGCGGCACCGCTGTTATTCATATAGGTCATCGGTTTGGCGAGAATAATAGGTGTGTCATGCCATGTCGTCTGGATAACGAGTGAATTGTAAATTGATGTGTGCGTCGGACGCGGTTCGGAGTCTCGCTGACAGAATACTTCGTAGAGCGCGTCAACCACACGGAAGCCAACGTTATGTTTTGTGTGTTCATAGCGCATTCCTGGGTTGCCGAGTCCAACGATGAGTTTACTTTCTTGTCTGTGCATTATGTTGTGTTATATAAATGGAGGTTCGATTTCAAACCTCACCGGCAAAGCGAAAAATTCTATTGGAACAAATGTAAGGGCTGCGAGAGGTTAAGATGCCCCGCGAGTGTTTTTACTTCCTCGCCATCAATTAAAATCTGAACCTGTTTAATGTCATCAGGAAACGCGTCAAAGACGGTTTTGAGAATTGCTGTAACCGTCAAAAGTTCCGCCGTTGTACCACCAATATGCCCGTCCGAGAGATGGCTTGAAAAGTCTAAGTAAGCAGTTTGTTGCGTATCAATATAGGATTCGTTCAGGAGTGTTCCACGCGGAATTGTGTTTCTAAAGTTAGGCGGTGTCTCTTGGATAAGTGCAGTGACGACCTGGCTCAAGCGTTTGGTGAGTTCCGTTCTATGAAGCCGTCGTTCAGTTTTAACTGGAACAAGTGTTAATGAAGTCGGGTCAAGAAGAAATAGATTGATCTCTTGTGGTGGTGGTGGTGTATCTGACGGATTGGCGGCAGTAGGCAGCGGTGGTGGTGCAGTTGGGATTACCGATTGTTTTGACCGCTCAATCAGAAATAGCGTCACAGCGACACCAATAGCGACAACCAGCAAGGTTGTTCCCCATATCACTAAGAATCTTGAAAACCCAGCACTGCTGTTATGTTTCACCTTTTTCTTCCTGTCTTCCATACCGAGGTCTTTATACCTCGGTTGACTACTTGAGGTGTTACTGTTCTGTTACTGTTGCGCGGACAGATGGGTTAGTAGAGGAAATGTATCGCTGGAAAGCGCGGGCGATTGCTTGGGCAACACTTGTCATATACTCAGCGTTCGACAGTTTCTCTAAGTCCTCTACGTTAGAGAGGTAGCCGAGTTCTAAAACGATAGCTGGCATATAGACTTCAGATAACGCTATGAGCGGTAGTTCAGCGATCTGAATTGGTGTTTCTGTGAGGAAATTCAGTTCCGTTTGCAGTGCCTGTGCGAAGTCTCGGCTCTGTTTTAAAAAATTGGCTTGGGCGAGGATATTTAACCGTTGTCCTGTAGGTTCCGATTGGACATTACTGGGGAATCGAAGCTGTCCCTTCGGGTTGTTGAGATAAATCTTGATACCTTTTTCGTGTGGTGAAAAAGAGGCGTTGCAGTGTAAACTGAGGAAGAGTTGTCCTTGGTTCCGTTTTGCTACCTGAATACGTTCAAGGTGCGTCTTTTTCGCATCTGTCTGACGTGTAAGGTAGATCTGCATCCCCTGCCGCTTACTAATCCGTTGGAGTTGTTTCGCGAGTGCGAGTACAATATCTTTCTCAAGGAGACCCGTATTACTTTCGCATCCGCGATCGTCCTCACCGCCATGTCCAGGATCAATGATGATTGCCCAATTCGTGGAATCATCCGTCATCGTGGGTATCCATGTGCCCTTAGGTCTCAGCTGCACTCTTTGCAAACTTGGGTTATAGATGGCTTCAAGGTTATTAAGCTCTGGCAGGACTTGCGTGAAGAAAGTGATAGGTAATACCGGTTGCTGCGCGATAATTATTGGCGGTGTAGGAAGGGTGTGAGTCTGCCCACCGGGGTCGATGCTGACGACTGTGTTGCCAATTTGGACGCGGATTTGCTTGCCTTTCGTTTTCAGGGTGAGTCGTTTTCGCGGGTGGTTGTATTGGTCCGTCATATCCGGATCAAAAACCTCTTTCACAGCATCGACGGGGAGGTAAATCTGTTCTCCTTGATGTTGTGCTGGGACTTCCGCAATGAGTTCTCCATCAACATCAATAAAGCGGACAAAGGTTTCCTGTGCGATGCCATTGAGTGCGACAGTCCATGCGAGAATACCTAAGAAAAACGCGCGAACCGTAACACGTACTACAAAGTACTTGTTGGTGCGCGCTTCCTGTGGCTTTTCCGTATGGGCAACGCTATTCGTCGCCGTCGTCGTCATCATCATCGCGCCTACGGGAAATAATTTCTGGTTCCGTAGGTTGTTCTTCAGCGTCTGCTTCGACTTCTTCTCCTTCGCCATCTTCAGCCTCTGTTGTTTCTTCTTCAAGTTGGATGCGCGGCTGGCTTACCGTCGCAATCGTCCGTTCCAGCTCGTCTAAAATCTCAATCTCCTCGTCCAAGCTTAAATCACTCACATGGATAGAGTCACCGATATCCAACTCACTTACATCAATGGAGATGTCAGTCGGTATTCGCATTGGTAGGCAGTGAACCGTTATCTGGCGGAGCGGGAATTCAAGAACACCACCCTCCTCAATACCCTGTGGAATACCTTCCAGAACCACTGGCACGGCTGATGTTACGGGTTCATCTAAAGAAATTCTAAAGAAATCTGCGTGGATCAGTTTCTGCTTTTCCACCGGATGGCGTTGAATTTCTTTGATAATGACAGTTTCGGTGTTGCCGTCACCGATTTCCATATTAATGATAACGTTTTCACCGTACGTTCGTAGGAGTTGTCTGAAGGTTCGCGCATCAATTTGGATTGACACGGTATCTTGTGCGCGACCGTATAGTACGGCAGGAACGCCGCCTTCTTTTCGTAGATCACGCGCGCGCTGCTTCCCGAAAGTATCGCGTTGTTGAACCTCTAATTTTGCTTGTTGCATTTTAAAATACTAACCTTTTTTTCTTCATAGATTTAAGCACTGTAGAAAAAAGAAGACAGGGCGGGTAGGATTCGAACCTACGCATACAGATTCCAAAGACCTGTGCCTTACCGCTTGGCCACCGCCCTTCAATCGTCAATACACAGATACACCGACAGGACTGGTTACCGCCGTTGTGCAAAAACTAACTCTGTTTTTGAAGTGTGATTCGCTCCTATCTGCTGCGTCGCTATCACACATCACCGCGAACAGTGTAGCACCGCTCCCCGACATCAGTGCGCCGTAACATCCAGCCTGCATAGACAACTCGGTTTTTAGCGCGGCGATTTCAGGATATTGGGAAAAAACTGGCACCTCAAGCAGGTTGTAAAGGTTTTTCCCAATGCCAACGACATCACCGTTCTTGACATAAATCTTTATAATTATACCCTCTTTTTCACGGGTTGTCAAGGAAAAGTTCAATTTCTTAAAAATAGCCGCTGTCGAAATTTCAATGCCGGGGTTTAAAAGAAGAAGTGGTACATCGGAGAGAGCGGGAAGACGCGTTAACTGGTCGCCGATGCCAAGTCCTAACGCTGCACCACCGTACAAGCAAAACGGAACGTCCGCTCCCAACTGTGCCCCGAAACGCATCAGGGTTTCTTGCGTGAAACCCAGACCAAAGAGTTCGTTCACACCGTGAAGAACAGCAGCAGCGTTTGCACTTCCGCCTGCCAATCCCGCTGCAACCGGAATCCGTTTATGGATATCAATGGTAATCCCGCCGATACCACCGACTGCATCGCTAAGAAGCTGCGCCGCTCGATATGCCAGATTCCGCGAATCGCACGGAACCTTTGGATGCTCGCAATAGACTGTTATGCGCTTCGTTTCCTGTTTACAGATGATGACATCGTCGTGCAGTCCGATTGAGTGGAAGATCGTTTCGAGGTTGTGATAGCCGTCTTCGCGTTTGCCTACGACATCCAGATAGAGGTTGATTTTCGCGTGGGCACGAACCCGTATTTTTTCCACGATTTTTGTCCACTATTCCCCTAATTCCGACAACGGAACAATTTCGATATCCTCCGTTAGAAACCGTTCAGGGTCAAACTTGCTGTCTTTAATCTCGACGTTCAGTTCGACTTTGGCGATTTTCACAGTGACCCGCGTCTGTTCAAGTGGACGTTCGATTTCAACTTTATGGGGTCGGAGAATACCGCTCACCGGACGGTAGTCGGAAAAAGCAGCGCGTTGTTGAACTGTGCCGTTCTCATCATGGATGAGCCACTCCATCACTCGTGGTTCGCCCTCTCGGATCAAGATCGTGATCTTTTCAACGTGCCCCTTTTGGACCCCTGGACGAGTCATGGTAAATTTTGTGGGTGCCCCACTCGATGTCGGGTGGAAGCTTGTAATAGGTTTCAATTCATCAGTGCGTCCATCAAGGAATGGGTTGGCGAAGATCGCACTCAAGACATCTGACACGCGTAGATCTATGCCGAAAATCTCCTGCAAAACACCGTCGGACAATGGACCGGGATATGCTTTCTGTTCATTCACAAGCACGAGGACGAACTGATTTTTATCTTGATTGGCAATTGCGATACCGCGCGTCTCATTCATTGGTCCGAGGGCTTGGATGTGCAGCAATTCCCCGCCGTTCTCCGATTTTTTATACCACAACAATTCCCGAAGCTCCTCACTCCGGTCACCTTCCTCAATCGTTACCACCATTCGGGTAATCTTCAAGGAGCCAGTGAGTTCATATCTCACTTGCAGTGTGTTGAGAATGCTATCTACTTCCGCACGAACCGCGGGAGACAATTGAACCGTCGTGGTCGTGCTACTGATACACCCAGCGATAACTACAAAAAGGAGGCAAAACACGTAGATCTTTCCGCACGCAGCGAAATTTAGCTTCTGAATATAACTGAGGTTCGTCAACCGGAGGTGACGTTGTGAATGAGCCACACTTTTACCTGCCGAAATTGAAGGGGTTGTATATCGTATCTAAAGGACTTCCGACATCGATTTTTCAACGATGTTAACGGCTTCCTCAACATGACCTGCGTTGATGTTGAGCGGTGGTAAGAACCGGAGCACATAATCGTTAGTGCAGATAGTGACCAATCCGTTCTCAATACACTGGGCAGCGAGCGGTTTCGCATCGACTTCCATGACTAAGCCACGGAGCAAACCTTTTCCACGTACCTCTTTAACTGGATACTTATCCTTCAGTTCCATCAGTCCACCGGCGAGGTAATTCCCGATTTTGACGGCGTTCACAGCGAGATCTTCTTCCAGAATGGTTCTAACGGTTGTTGATGCTGCCGCGGTGACTAACGGGTTTCCGCCGAATGTTGCCGCATGGGTGCCGGGGACAAAACTTTCTGCTATGTGTCGTTTCGCCAACATCGCCCCGATTGGTACGCCGCTACCGAGTGCTTTCGCCATCGTGATTACACCTGGCACGACACCATAACTCTGATAACCGAAAAAGGTACCCAATCTTCCCATTGCTGTCTGTACTTCGTCGAAGATAAGTAACAGGTTGTGCTTATCACAGAGTTCTCGTAATCCGTGGAGATACCCATCACTGGGCATGTTAACGCCTCCCTCGGACTGAATCGGTTCGACTAAAATAGCGCAAGTTTTTTCACTAATGGCGGCTTCGGTTGCTTCCAGATCATCGAATGGCACATACTTGAAGCCCTCAAGCATCGGTTCAAATCCGACGTGGTATCTCGTCTGTGCGGTGGCGGTAATAGTCGCCATCGTCCGTCCGTGGAACGAATTATCCATTGTGATAATTTCATAAGCATCCGTATTGCCGCTGTCTTTGGCGTATTTTCTCGCCAGTTTGATTGCGGCTTCGTTTGCTTCAGCACCGCTATTACAGAAGAAGCACTGATCCATATCGGAATTGTCAATGAGCAGCTTCGCGAGTTCTGCCTGCGGTTGGATGTAGTAGAGGTTAGACGTGTGCAGAAGTTTGCCTGCCTGCTCACGGATGGCCTCAACAACCTGCGGGTGGCAATGTCCTAAGCCGTTGACGGCAAGCCCGCCAAGAAAGTCAAGGTATTTCTTCCCATCGGCATCCCATAGATAGGGACCCTCGCCTTTGACGAACGCGAGACTTCTGTCTCCGTAAGTATTAATAATGTATTCAGTCGCCATCGCTTTAATTTCAGCGGTTGTCATTCAATTTTCTCCTTTTATGAGTTGTCAGTTTTCAGCAAAAAAGCCATCAGTTGTCAGCAATCAGGGATTTGTGGCAGAAACCGAAAACAATACTGCTACAATATCCTCTACTGACAGCCGAAGCCTGAAAGCCGATAGCCATTTACCAATTCGTGTAGGCACCGTCGTCGCGTTTGTAACCGTGAGGTGGTCCGTATTCTTGATTTGAGACATCGGCAAGCGCGTCCTCGTTGAATTCGATGCCGAGTCCCGGACCTTCAGGCGGTAGGAGATACCCTGCTTCAAACGGCATCTGCACCGGAAAAACATCAGTCAGCGAGGACATCGGTGCCCGCGGAAGCTCCTGCACACCGAGGAGTGCTGATGATAAAGAGAGATGCAGACACGCTGCAGCGGATACAGGTCCCAACGGATTATGCGGTGCTATGTAGATATAATGTGTTTCGCACCATCCCGCGATTTTACGTGCTTCCGTTAACCCACCAGCGATACAGAGATCGACACGGCAATAATCCATGAGGTCCTCTTCAATAACTTCTCGGAATGTCCACTTACTGTCAAATTGTTCACCGACTGCAATCGGTACTGAGGTTTGCTGCCGAAGCCGTCTGAGACTCGCTGGGTTTTCTGCCCGAAGCGGGTCCTCAATGAAAAATGGATTGTACTGCGCAACCTTGTTACAGAAATCAAGACTATCGGCTGGATCGAGGCGCGTATGCACATCAATCAGTATTTCGAGATCATCACCGAATGCGTGACGAACAGCTTCCACCTGCTTAAGGCAGTTTCGGATCGCGCGTCTGGGTTCAAACGTCCCCCCGCTGTCAGAATGATCAACCACACTCCATCGGACAAACTTCCAACCGGCTTCGTAGGTTTGCCGACAACTCTCAATGAGAGCATCAATCGTACGACCGCCGTTATGCGGGTAGCAGACGACCTTGTCTCTTGTACGTCCGCCTAAAAGTTCATAAACAGGAACATTCAGTGCTTTTCCTTTGATGTCCCAGAGCGCAATGTCTACGGCACTCACTGCCGCGGATTGGACGACCCCTCCGGGGAAAAATCCGCCACGAAACATCACCTGCCACAGGTGTTCAATTCGGAACGGATCTGCGCCGATGAGGAACGGTTCAAATGAACGAACGACTTCGGCTAAAGCGAGCGCACGGCGGCGGAGCCCGCCCTCACCAACACCGTAGATGCCAGCATCGGTTTCAACCTTCACAAAAAAATAGCCGTCTGCTGAAGCAAAAGATTTGACTTTGGTAATCTTCATATTTTTCTTTATAGGCTCCTGTGCTGCCTGTCATCAGTATTTTAGGCAGGTTTTCGGTTAATTCTCGATTGGGGTTGGGGATCCGTACGGTCTTTATCTGCTATATGAATGTCACCCCTACGAGGTTGAAGATGGAAACTTTATACAGCATCCAAGGTTGGCGTATTGTCCTGACAGTGTACCGGGCGAAAGAGCGTTTGACGTTTGAACGGCATCTCTTCAAGATGCTTCGGGTGTGGGTCCCACTTATGCCACTTGTTTCCAACGGTATTGTAGCATTGGAAAATCGCAACCCGATCAACTGCTTCGTCTGTCCACTTCGCCCCTGTGTGTGTGATTGCCTCTGTAAAAACCAGCATGGAGCCAGCGGGACAGGTGTAATCCTCCCACAGTGGTGAATTGCGATCCGCCGTTGACTTCGGAGCCGGAAATGCCCCTTTATGGCTGCCGGTAAGGAACATCGTACCACCGCCGCCTTCCTTGACCGGATTGAGTTCCCAAACAACGCGCGTCAGACCGCTATGTGCTTTGTCGTGGTGCAAATGATATGTATGTGAGTTGCCGGGGAAGTTGAGCATCCCGCGCCCACCGTGCGGTTGGAAGTTGTCATGTCCGTTTGCTCGAATGGTGAGGAATGTGCTTTCCAATCGGAAGCCGTAGCAATTTTCGTTGGCATAGCCGGATGTCAGAAATTCGTCCATGAATCCGAGCACAACCGGATGATCGGTGAGTGGCTCAAGAGGCCCGCCAATAGAAGAACGGTGATGTTCAGAGATTGATTCGGGTTCCTGTTTGAGTTGGTAACAGAACTCGCGCATCTCCTTGACCTCTGATTCGCTAAGCACACCTGGAAATAGAAGCCACCCGCGGGTATCAAAAAGGAAACGTTGTTCTTCCGTAAGTGGAATCGGTGATAGGTTGTCAGCATTCGTCGTAGGATTCGGCATAGTTTTCTTCCTTATTAGGAATGGTTATCAGTTGTCAGTCTTCAGTTGTCAGTTAAAGAAGGTTTGACGCATCAGCTCTGTCTCTTAACTGATAACTGATAACCGATAACCGACAACTATTTATACAAACGTTCGTCTTCTAACGATAGCCATGTGCCATAATCGCGAGGCATATCCTTGATTTCACCTAAACCGGCTTCGGTACGCCACCGCAATAGCGGATGTTCTCGATTTTTCTGGGGCAACTCAACGCGGGTGCCGTAAGCAGCAGACTCGAAAATTGCCATCAAAATCTCAATAACATGGCGACCCTCTTCGCCGTTAGATTCGTGTTCTCGGTCTTCGTCGAGTGCTTTCACATATTCGTCAACGAAGCAGTAATCGTCAGCGTCTGCGCCCTTTTCCCTGTCAAAATGTTCTGGATAGATAGATGGGAGTGCTTCCCACTGGTCGTGTATTCCATCGGGAACGAAATGCGGCGTAGGTAACCACCACGAACCTTTCAATTCCGACCAGATGAGTCTACCTTCAGTGCCGTAGAGTTCCATCATGTAAGCATCGGTATCTACCTTCGGAAATCTGTGCTGAATGAGCGTGCCGGTGACATTTCCGTCGAATTGGAGGGTCGCCGTAGCGTATTCACCTGCGACGGTGCCCATGCCAGCCGGTGAGGGGAGTACGTCGTCATGTATAATAGAACGCCCACCTGTCGTCACTTGTGCTACGACGCTTCTACACTTTCCACCGAAACGGAGCATGTTGTTGACGACGTGCGTTCCGATGTTCATCAATCCGTAACCAGCGTAGTAGCCTTTCCCACTGGCATAGATGTAGCGTAAGTCCCCGATTTTTCCTTCGTCTAAGGCTTTCGCAACTGCATGCATTGATGGACTCGTGCGGCGTTGATGATGCACGGCGACGCGAGCGTTTTTCTTTTTCGCCTTCGCCAGCACCTCATCCGCTTGAGCGAGATCAATACAGAGCGGTTTCTCTACCTCAATGTTCACGCCGTGTTCAAGGACGCGCATACAGAGCGGATAGTGTGCCTCTGTGGCTGTCGGAATTGCGACGATATCGGGAGCTGTCTGCCGAATCATCTCGTCTAAATCGGTGAAATGTGTTGAGACGTTCACGATGTTACCGAGCGTCTCTAACCGTTCTTGGACGAGGTCGCAGAGTGCCACGATTTCAGTACGCGGATGCGCGTAATACGCTTTTGCTGCCGAGGTGCCGCGGCTCCGACACCCTAATATAGCAACGCGATAAGTTTTCATATTTTTAACAGTTGGGGTTCTGCTCGACTTTTTCTGTTGTCAAAAGCTTGTGTACGATGAACCTCAACCGTCCTCGTAACTAATGAAGTTTCTTTAAAATCTCGTACTGGTTCTGATAATATTAACTTGTTTGGGTTTTGCTGTCAAGGCAATTATCTGTCAGAATTAGGATTTGTCTGATCCACTTTACAAACGCAGTGGTGAAAAACAACGAAACATCAGCTACCACAGAAAATCACAGAATTTTCGGATATGTCAAAATTGACCGAAAACCTAAGCAGCGAAAGGGTTGGGAAGGGATTTTGAAAAATTTTATGGCGGTTAAATCGGTCAAATTTCTGTTGTGAATTTGACAGAGGGTTCTCATCCGTGAATTATAGATATACTATTAGTTATTTTCCGAAACGCGCATCGTTATGAAAGTTATCCAATTAGATATGGTATTCCAAGGCATCTTTCAATGGGAAATTAAGATTCTCTGGGATTCATTTTCAGGTTGGTCTTGGGTTTCCACTCGCGGATGAGTTCGGTCTCTAATAACACCGTCTCTTCCGCGTCTTCTGTGAATTCTACCGAGAATTGGATGATCGGTCTAAACATCCGAAGTTGTGAATGGAGCCCGTCGTTCTGTGCGTTTGAATAGTGTTGCAGTAATCGTCGCCGCACACAGGTTGTGGATTCCCCGACATAGAGACAGTCATTTTTGCCTTCGGTGCCGGTTTTCCGCCACAGGACGTATACACCGCTTCGTCCAGTCGGCAATTGCAATATCTCTTCGCGCGTAAAGGGACACAGGTTACGTTTGAGTTGATACTGTAAGACATAGGGGGTAACTGTATCACGCATGAGATACTTTCCATTGATGGGTGGTACACAGAGTGCACTTACTACTTTATAAATAGGATTTGCGCAATTTTCCTACGAACAGCGACTACCACACGCCGCTGGCGAGGTTTTAAACCTCGCCAGCGAGGAGGCTGTGTAAGTCCTGTTAAACTTCAAACTCTGTCTGTTCTGCTTCACCCATTGACTGTGAGATGTACTGCCACTGGGTTACGAGATTGTTATAGCGTGATGCGCTTTCCGCATCACCGCGAGCATCATAGTAAGCGTATAAGACGCGCGCCAAACGCTTTGCGGATTCGTAATCGCGCATGGCGCGTGCAACTGCGGTGCATCCGGAAATACCGCCGCTTCTCTCTACACCAGACAGGTGCCACACCATCCGCAGGCATCCCTCCCAGGCTGTCATATCCTCGCTGTTTTCACGCTCGACGTATTCTTCGGGTTTCAGCAGCCGAACCTTACCGCGTACTGAAAGCAGTACTTTGTCATGCATAGCGGCGATGTCCACATCCTTTGCTTTTGAAAGCCCCTCTGCATCACCAAAACTACCCTCCGTGTAACCGTGCTGCTGGAGCCACGTCAAGCAGAATTGGCTCTCCGGATCCAATTCGCCTGTCTCTTTTTCATGGTAAGCGGCGATTTCGCTGTTGATGTGCATGAGCACTTCGCGTATCGGTACGATCTCGCCGCCGATTCGCGTTACTTTACTATAGCGGGAGTAAACTTCCATACCTGGCCCGATGGAGGCTTGTGCAAGATCGACGGGTCTGATGTTTGCGACGCGGGTGAGTCTATCAAGTGCGGACGGCATCTCTTTTTTCAATTCTTGTAGAAATTCATTGCGGGTTATAGCAGGGGCATCTTCACGGCGTGGACGACAGACTAGCAGAATAGAGGATACCAATGAATTAACTTCTCGTTTGAGCCCCGTAGTTCGCTCGGTGCGTAGGGGCCATGTACCGACTATCTGAAAACCAGCATTTACAATCGACGTGAGCATTGTCTCCCACCCTGTAGAGGTTCTACCATCTCGTTCCTCTTTGTGCTGCTTGTAGGCGTACATAATAGAGGAAGGAAACCCTTCAGAGCAATACTGCCGCATCTGCAAAAATGCTTTGCCTAATAGTTCCTCAAAATGTTGTGCAGGATTTTCAAACCGGGGAGCAGCAACTATTTCTTCGTCCTTCGGAGTTATCATACCAGCGAACAGTTCCGGATAGGAATCGCGAAGTAAGGGGCGTAGCCATACGTAGAAGAAGTCGGAAAGCTCAGCGTATTGTATATTATCATAGTAAGGAGGGTCAGTGACAATAACAGGTCTATCAGTAGCATATATCGTGGTAGATGCATCCGTTTGATAAACCTCTCCATTATTCGCGGGGACTGGTAAATTCTCAATAACTTTTGCAATCCCCTCTATTTTTCCTGTCCAATTCTGTGTTGAAGCGGAGAATGGATTTGATTCAGCGAAGTCCCACGTCATCGGGATTGCTTGACGAGAAAAAAGCGGTGGGATTTTTTCCTCCGAGTTCTGCCACCATGTGAAACTGCATCCACTCTCAGCTGTTTTACCAACAGCAAAAGCTAAGTAGGTGTAAACAGCATCGGCGTATTCTTCTGTGGTTTCATCCTTGGCAATCTGATTGCGGACCTCTGATAAGAGATCACTGAAAGTATTTAACGCTGTGAGTTGTCGTTCGGTGAAAAGTTGGTGCCAGTGTGTCATACCGTAGCCCAAGCTGCTCACTTTTGGGGTATTTATTATTGCTTGCCTTGGTCGCCATTTAGGGATAGCAGACATCGCTATTTGAATATGTTTATCAGAAGGCGACAAAAATAGTCTTTTTTGACTTCCCTCTGCAACTATCGCTGTCATTATTTCCTCTATCTTGCCTGCTTTCCCTTGTTCCCGGATATAAGATAATTTGACTGCAGTACCACAAGCAAAGCAGTGGGCACCTGTCCGACTGATGGTGGGCTTTGGGACTCCTTCATCATTAGTTTGCACAACCCATGAAATAGTGTTTGTTTTCCTGTCAACAACAGGTTTTGTCCAATGTTCGTTGTCTCGTTTCCTTGACAATTGAAAAGTCTTCATTAGTGGCATCTGTAGACCACACGCGGGGTTAATACACGGAACTGTGCGCGCCCAGAGCCATGCGACTACGGTGGCGGGGGTGCCATCCGGCAATTGGACATCGGGGTAGAGATGTCCCATGCGTTTGTGCGCTTCCTCGCGCATCCATGCTCCGTAGTAGCGAATGTCAGCTGCCAAACCTGCGGTGCCTTTCCACGGCGCGCGTTCATCTTTGCTTGTACCGGTAAACATCCCCATCGGATCGGCACGATCGGCATCGGGGTTGAGCGGGTTCTGATTATGGAACTTCGGCGGCAGTTCAATCATCCCCTTGTTGATAAGAACAGGCAGCGGATTTAGATCGGAGGCGCGGGCGCGTAATCCTAACCGTTGTGCCTCAAGGGAAATAGAACCGCCTCCGCAAAATGGGTCATAGACAGCAGGACAGTGGTCGCGGAGGTATAACAGAACTGCATTCGGATCATTCTTAAATTTCGCGCGAAAAACTGATAGGTTTTCCCCGTTATTGCGTGCAATAGAGCATGCGATTTCGTAACGTGCTTCTGTTAAAAGGTTTTGATTGTTGCTATTTTTCCAGATCGTGAGTCGCTTAATGAGGTTGTGGAGACGATTGCGCTCGGCGTTCTGTTCGGATTCGGTTGGGAATTCGTCTTGGCATTCAGACGGATCGTCCACCATACTGGCAAAAACAACAGCGCGGCATGCAGCGAGGGGTCGGCGTGCCCAATAGCGATGCATAGAAGATGGATGACCTTGCCATATAGTTTTTTCACGTGCACCTGCCTCGTTAATGGCTTGGAGGGGTATATTGACCTCAATGAGTTTTTTTCGGTAAGTGGGCATACGTCTATTGAATCAGTTTTTGTGCGAAAGCTTGAAAGCTCTGTGCATGAATTGCTTGGATATAAAGATCCTTAAGTCGTTCCAAATCGTCTATATCTTGGAGTGCAGGCGTTAAGGCATCGACAAGTTCTGTCGAGAACTTCGTTTTAAGAACCACCGAAATGTGTTCGATAGTTGTTTTTCTGGTAATTCTTTCCACCATGTGTTGATAACCTTTAGATTCTTGCATAAGTTCCTCGGGTATGCGTCAGTCAATCAGTTTTTGTGCGAAGGTTTCGATGTTCGGCACCCGGGCTGCTGCGAGATGAAGTTCCTCAAGCCGTTCCAAATCATCAATGTTTTGGAGCATAGGCGTTAAGGCACGCACTGCCTCAGTGTGAAATTGCTGTTCAAGGAGTGCAATTATGTGCTTGATAGTATTCTTTCTCAACATGAGTTGGTAAGTTTTAGATTCTTGCATCAGTTTGCTGCCTGCTGTCTTCCCATAGGTTCCGATTCGTGCAGCATTTGTGTGAAGGTGTCAAGATTTCTCGCTTCAGCTGCTGCGATTAGCAACTGTTCCAATCGCTGCAAATCATCTATGTTTTGCATCTCAGGGGTTAAGGCGTTCACTGCTTCTGCCGGAAATTTTCTATTGAGCACCGTTAAGGTGTTCTTGAGGGTAGTCTCTCTGGCAGCTTTTTCCATTTGGCGTTGGTAAGTTTTAGATTCTAACATAAGTTCCTCCGGTATGAGTCGGTCAAGCAATTCAGCATTATACACTATTCCACCAAAGACAGAGATTCCGTGGAGTAAATCCGCTTGTGTCCGTTGATCGACAGGAGCAGCCCGTGTTGTGTCAACGCAGGCTTGCACCCAACGTTCAATGTCCATCCCGGCAGGCGGTTTCATGAGCGGCGTGAAAGGCAGGAGCCCGGGTGCCTGCCTCTCTAAAATCGCTTGCCCCTCTATCTCAATAAGCCGTATGACCTTATAGCGGTTGGTGTGTTCGTAGCCGTTCCAACTATAGGTGTATCCGCCTGGGTCGTTCCTTCCTGCCCTTGGATGAAAATAGATGACGTTAGAATAGACAGGCATCTGGTATTTGCCGACGAGGTATCCCTGATATTGTGCGTTTCGTGCCCACATCGGTTTCTGTGTACTCTCACGGAGTTGCAATTCGACATGTAAGATCACCTTTTGATTGCCGACGCGGACACGCTTTGTAATATCGGTTTGCCGGGCGATAACTGTCTGTTGTTCAGTCTCAAGGTCCTCAAGGACTTCAACATCGTCCTCGTCAAGTACGAATCTCGAAAGGTCAGCGGCGTGATCTCTCCATAAACTTTTGCCCATGTTATCATAATCTTGTGCCATGGCTGTATTATACCGTAAAGTGTCGGAAAATGTCAAACGGATTTGAAATGGCACAGACTGACAGCCTATGGTACAAGTGATACGTGCCACAGATTGGCAGCCTATGCTACAAAGAGGAGGCACAGGGAACTAACGGTCTCCTATGCTACAAGTGATACGTGCCACAGACTGACAGTCTATGCTAACGTGAGTTTGATAAAAGCATATTGTAGCGCGAACTTTGTAGTTTTCGCCGATAGCACACAAACTGGAAAGTTTGTGCTACAAAGAGGATGCACAGACTGACAGTCTATGCTACAAGTGATACGTGCCACAGACTGACAGTCTATGGTACAGGAAACCAACAGCCTATGGTACAAAAACTACAGACTTTTAGTCGCTCTTGAATTCGGCGTTGAGGTGTTCGCTGTTTTGCTTGACAGCGCGAGTGGTATTTTCAGAAAAGCCGTCTGATTTGTTGGCAGTAATGGTAATTTCAATTTTTACATTTCCGCCATCTGCTTGTAGGGTTCGGGCAATCTCGTCTTGAATGATGTCAATCTCATCGCCGAAAGGCAGTTCTAACTGCAGTGCTTTGGTAACAACGACGTGCGTAGCTCCTTTTGCTTGTGGCGGTTCGACCACAACACCGGTTGAGTCGTCTTCCGTTTGTTTTTCTGTGTCTGGTGCTGGTTCGGGAGGGTCCGGCGGTTTCTCCTGCTTGTCTTTTTCCTCCTTGAGTAATTTTGCCAGTTCAGGGGTTATGAGAATAGCAGTGGTACCTTTTTCTATACGGAAACCACCGATCTGTTCTTCAAAATGGAAGCTGCGGTAGTCGCCATCCTGATGCGCCCTGGCGTATCCAAAGATACCTGCTTCGACTCCGTCTCTAATGCAGGTTGCTAAGACGCTCTGGTCTTTCAGTCGTGGCATGTAGACGTTTTGTGCCATCAGTTCCCAGAGCGTGTCTATTTCAATGTGATCTTGGTAGGCATCACTACTCCAAACGTACTGTTGCAACTTTCCAGCGAAGATTTCAGGGGCTATTTTTGTAACAATTGCGTCGTCGTCAATGAATTTGTCCCTTAGGCGTTTCATAATCCTGCCATCTTCGGGTTTTGTCTCAGCAGTAGAGAAGTCGTAGGCAGCTTCTCGTTCGTCTGCTTGGAAAGGTGTAAGTGCCCATCGGTATGCTTTAAACAAAGCGTTTGTTACCGAATCTTCAGCAGATTCGAGGTTTTCTTTTGTCTGATCTAACCTTTCACCCTCAAGGTTAGTGAGCATCCCGTGTAGGACATCTCCGTTCATAATAGAGTTCCATGCGAGGTAGTTTTTGACGAGATTTTTGAGGTCTCGGATATCGTCTCGCCGTGCTGCGATAAAGAGGAGCGTGTTTCTGAACGTACGTTGCCTCTCATCGTCTGCACTATATTTGAGAATTTTGAGTGCTGCCTCGCTCGCCACATTGATCTCTTTTTCGCGGCTGGGTAGAGAGGATTGCGGCGGCAAAATGACGTACTGCACAGTTTCGGAATCCTTCACGAGACTTGGAGACCTTGGACAAATTTGCACGCTCGGGTCGCGTCCAATTGCCCTTTCCAATCTCGAGACAATTTCAGCGTAGATATCTTCCTCGGTGTACTCCGCTGCGCGATCGATAGCGACCTTATTAAGGTTTTCCTGGGTGTGGAAGTAGTATCTATCGTCAAGATTATAGAGAAAGTAGAGATTGCCGGTCATTCTGCTGAGAGCGTCGTTGTAAACAGAAACGCCTTGTCCGGGTTCGACAACCCCAAGATGAATCTGCTGCTGAGATATACCCTTGACCGCGTGGCTGGAGGCACTACCGAGAAATATTGTGCGAGCGATACGCCGCGCGGCACTCCCGACCTCAATGAAACTTTGAAAATTTTGATCGATCTGGTCGGTTCGGGAGCCGTGACTATCTACCTCCTTTACGACGGGATCCCAATTTCCGCCGGACCTTGCAAGTAATCTTGTGAATTCATCAGCGAGTGCCGGATCATCCAAGGTAAGGTTTGCTGGCATTATTAACAGAGAGGGATCTTGTTCTTGGTAGAGACGAGAGATGCAAGTCGCCATGATGCGTAGGACACCGCGAGTTCGCTGAAACCCGGGGATCACTGCCCAGTCCTCAAAGAGTCGGTCAAAAATTTCGGGATGGATCGGATAGCAGTCTTTCATTCGTTGCAGATAGTCTTGATCGCTAACATTATTGGGATATTCACTGCGCGAGTTCTGATACATCCTTCGGAACGCTTCACAAGTCAAGTCCCGTTCTGTCTTGTCGTCGTCACTCATACTGCTAAACAATCGCCTACGCACGACTTCAAATGCGTTATCCACTTCTAACGGGATGGAGACAGCGTCAACCCTCTCAAGAATAGATTCAAGGGTGTCAAGAACAGTCATCCCACCTTCGCCGCCTGCTTGGACTTGTCCCTCTGGCAGCGTTGCAACAAGCGTGACATTTTTTGTTCTCTTTACAGATTCGGTAACCGCTTGAAAAAAGGTGTAGATGCTTTCTCGTGTGACACCTTGTACATTACGGACATAAGCGACGAGTTCATCCATTAAGATGACAGAAGGACCGGCGTGTTTAAACAGTGCGTCCAATTGGTTTCCGCCCGGAGCGGTGCCTTCAAGTGCGGCTTTTCGTATGATATTATAGGCATCTTGTCCGCCGAGCTGATCAGCCATCATGCCCCAAAGTGTATTGAGCGGATCCCCTTGTTTAGTTTCATCTGCATCGGTCGTTGAAAGATAGGTGCCAACAAGGACAGAAACGTTAGCCTTGAGTGGTGTGTTGGCATCCCATTCTGCTTCCTTTAGGATGTCTTCAATTTCTTCGCGCAGCCGATCATATTCACCGTCTGCTGGCAGTTCTCTCAGGATGTTAAGCCCAGTAACGAGGTGATAGAGGGCAATGAGACTATGGGTTTTCCCACCGCCGAAGCCGGTTTTGAGTTGGATAACTGGGTCACCATCTTTATCACCAAGGCGTTTCAGGGTGTTAACTAACAATTGACGGAGGCCGGGAGTGATATATGTCTGGTTGAAGAAGGTTTCGGTTTCGCCATATTCTGGGGTCTTTGCCCTTCCCTCAAAAACTTCTTGGAGGTCCGCTGCGAATTCTGACTTCCGGAAAGTCCCTTGAATGACATCAGTATTGGGACGTATAACATCGCGCCATGATGTGAGGTCCGCAGCTTTTCTACGTGGTAGTTTCGGCTTCGATTCTACGGTTGGCACTGTACTGGCTAACAACCTGTCTCGGATGGCTTCGACTTCGCCTTTCTGTTTTGGAACATTGATTTGTCCGAGCATGTCCGCAATTTCATGGAGCCTTGAGAGGGCATACTCCGGAGCGAAGTCTTCTGCTTGAGGATGAGCGACCTTATTTCGTGCCTCGGTTATGATACCTACAGCACTACGTACATCGCGATCTGGGTCAAAACGTTGTTCAAAGACATCACGCCAGTATCTTCTAAAAAGGTGTGGGAAGTCGCCAATATCTATATCTGCTTCATTTTGAAAACGATCTTCTGGTGCTAAGCCTTGCACCGTTTTCAAATTTCGCAGAATAAATGGTCGCATGGCATCTCGGTAGATATTGAGTGCTTGGTAGAGTGCGTCTTGGTTTGGGCGTTCGGACGAATTCACGGGCTTGAAGTTCCTTTTCACCAATTTTCTGATTTGGAAGTATAACAGGTTTTCAGTTTTAAGTCAAATGTGATAATTAATTCATCAGACTTTAGAATTACTTTGACATTGTGGTTGGCACATTTGTAGGCATCCACAAGCGGTGCCCCTACAAGATATAAACAAAAAAAATATTACACTGGTGGAAGTTTCACGATTTTTTCCCAATGCTGCACCTTTTCAGCCTCAAAATTCGTCTTTAATAATAGAGGGCGTAAAGCGTATCGCATTGCTTAATTTTACAAGACTTGATATTAGATTCAGTCTTTTATGTGGTAAAGCCCACAATTAACTGTACACTGGAGAGGGGCGAGGTTACCGGTTTCCTTTTCCAGTAACGGGCGGGGATGGCCCTGCGCCTATAGAATTATCGACATATTTATTGAAACTTCATCTGGTTCGTTGAATATAAGGAGGTTAAACAAAAAATGAAAAGCAGATATGTACTTCTGGCAGTGTGTGCTATTGGATTTCTTCTTACGGCACAATTTGCTATTGCCGTAGATAAGATCGAAGGTCCTTGGTATTGGATGATTACCGAAAGCCCTGCCGGTGGAGGTGGTGCCGCCGTAACGGATGTTGACGGTATCAAGGACGCAACGAAGGGTAAACTGACCGAGGAAGATGTTGCCGAAGAGGGGATTACCGATAAAGTTCTGAAGGTCAAATTTGCCGAAAATTACAAATGGACCGAGGGAGAAATCACGCCAGTCGGTGGGAACAACATCAATGACACGCTCGTAAAGATTAAGTTGGGTCCCGGTGGCGATGTCAATGACCACTGCTCCTACGCCGTAATTAACGCTGTATCAAAGGTTACGAAGAAAGGCGTTGAAGCCCGCGTCGGTAGTGATGATTCTGTCAAGGTCTGGATGAACGGCAAAGAGGTCTGGAAAAACGCTGTCAACCGCGGCGCTGGCGATTTTCAGGACACATTTGACGTGGACTTGAAAAAAGGCGATAACGTTTTCATGGTTAAGGTCTGTGAGCGCGGCGGCGGTTGGAGCATGTTCGCCGGTATTGACGCGCCTCTGGAATACAACCTGAAGTTCAAAGGACTTCCTGTTGAACCTGCTGGCAAATTAACGACGCAGTGGGCGGCGGTTAAAAGTTCTTACTAAGTTGGTGTTTTAACCGGTATTACCGTTCCGGTCCGGTATTTGTGATTCGGAATTGTTTTTATCGGTTAAAACCGCATTACCGAAATATTTATTGAAACTTCATGAAACCGCACTTACCATGGTTAGAAGCTAACGAAAAAATGGTAGATTTTCTTGATGATGTGCTGTACTATCTCTTAAACTGAGGGAAATGTCCAATATGACTGTTTGACGGACATTGAAAAAAGAAGAGGACAATGAAATGAAAGTGATCTTGGCATTAGGAATCGTGTTGGGGCTGCTAATAACATCTGCAAATTTAGAAGTGGCAGCACAAGGAGAAACCAAAGCTCTCAATGTAGAGCAGTATGAGAAAAACATTGAGATTTGCACACAAAATTTGATCGCAATAGGCAAAGCGATTGATGCCTATCAGAAAGAATATGGTGATTTTCCAATCTGGCTTTCAGATTTACACCCGAAATACTTGGCAGATGGAAATCCGCTCATCTGTCCTGCAGATAAAAACAGGGGCAAACCGATTTTTATGCAGCGCGGAGATAGCGCAGATCCAGAAATGCCAGTGAGTTATAATTATGACTTTAACCCAAGGCGTAGAGCGTCGAAAACTGAGCAACGCAAGTTGTATGGTGATGCCATGCCGCTCGTTCGGTGTCGACATCATGTAAGTAAAGAATTTGTGGTTCTAAACTTGAGTTTTTCCTCAAGGGTTTACCGGTCATCCAATACTTGGGAGAACAAACCGGAAGAGATATACGAAAGCCTTGAAGAAACCATTGCCACCTTGGCTGCTGGAATTCAGGAACATCCGGACAACGAACATCTTTCTTCTGTATATTCGGCACTTGTGCGCCTCTACATGAAAGTCGAACGAGCGGAAGATGCCGAGAATCTCATCAACCGTTATAAAGAAACGCTGAAACCTGGCAATCTTCGAGATCACTTTGCCCTTGGCACTATGCTGGAGGCAATGAATCGGTATGAAGAGCTGCTACAGCTTTTTGCGAAACTTGAGGAGCAGCTCCCGGAAAACCGTAGTGTTTTCAGCAGGCTTTCCAAGATTCATGAAAGATTAGGCAATGCCGAACTGGCAAATGAATACCACCTAAAGGCTAATCCTATACTGGCGTTAATTGGGAACACTGTGCCTGATTTTTCTGCCACGGACCTTGATGGCAATCCGATTTCGCTTGCGCAATATCGTGGCAAAGTCGTCCTCCTCGATTTTTGGGCAGTCTGGTGCGGTCCGTGTGTCGCAGAAATGCCGAATGTCAAAAAAGTCTATGAAACCTATAAAGACGAAGGGTTTGACGTTATCGGTATTAGCCTTGACACTGATGAAGATAGGCTGCGGGGTTACCTCAAAGAGAATGAGATTCCTTGGCGACAGGTGTTTAGTGGGAAAGGCGGGGATAGTCCCATCGTACGACAGTACCACATTAGTTCGATCCCTGCACCATGGCTTATTGATAGAGATGGCACGTTAATTACGCATCGAGCGAGAGGGGATGCGTTAGAACGTCTGGTAGTAGAGGCACTGAAGGATAAATCAAACTAATTATAAGATAAAAAGAAGTCCACTATAGGTTTACCGTAGTAAATAGAACACAACGCCATCTTTTCATCAGGAGGGAATCTCGTGGAGAGAGAAGACGATGTTCAACTGATTCACAGAACCTTATCGGGAGACGATACGGCATTTGGTATCTTACTTCAAAGACACCAAAAAAGCGTGCACGCGCTTGTATGGCGAAAGATCGGGGATTTTCACACTGCTGAAGATATTACCCAAGATACCTTCCTTCAAGCATATAAAAAACTCTCAACGCTCAAGAATCACAATCAGTTTGCTGGATGGCTGTATGTCATCGCAGATCGGCTTTGCATTGATTGGAGCCGGAAGAGAAGGCTCATAACGCAATCGCTGGAGGACACACCTGTGGAAGAAATCGAGAGATCCTCTTATACGCATCACGTATCGGAAGAGCGAGAAACAGAATGCACCGAGCATCGCCGTGAACTCGTTAAAAAACTACTCGCAAAACTTCCAGAGAGTGAACGCACGGTGGTTACACTCTACTATCTCGGCGAAATGACGACCAGAGAGATTGGGAAATTCTTAGGGGTATCGGTGGATACAATTAAAAGTAGACTTCGTCGCGGACGAAAGCGTTTGCAAGAGGACGAGGAACTGATGATCCAAGAAGTTTTCGGGGGTGTGCAAATACCGGCGAGTTTAGGCGAGAACGTCATGCGACAAGTCGCTGACCTGGTCCCCACACCCGCTCCTGCTGCTAAACCGTTCCTCCCATGGATGGCTTTAGGTACAGTTGCGGTTTTGATCGCTTTACTCCTCAGCGCGAGCAACCGATACCTTACCCGTTTCCAGAAGCCGTATAGTTTTGAAGCACAATCTGAACCGACGATTGAAATCGTCGATGCACCTATCATCCTTGATATAGCAACGAAACCGGCTGTGCAAAATCGGGTCGGACGGGATACCAGTCCCGGCGAAACCAGCCGTACCGGCACCCAAGTTTCTAATGTAACCTCAACATCTGTTCCATCGGAGAATGCCACCAAGTTTTCTACGGCACAGTGGATGCAGGGAAACGGACCGCCAGCGGGACCTGTCCGCAATATCTTCGCTGCGTCTGACGGGACCGTCTATGCTGTTATACAAACAGGGATATACAGATTAACGGCAGATGCAACCGCGTGGATACGCGTTAACGCGAGTGTCCCAATTGTCGAATCTTGGATGCCAATCGGCGAATCTTGGATGCCAATGGCGGAGTATAGTGGTAGGCTTTATATTATTTCTACTGACGAGATATTTGCTTCGGATAACAGGGGTGAGATATGGAAGACACTGGGTCCCCGACCCAAGGGAAATGCCGTTGGATTCGTCATCACAGATGCCGAAGAAGCGTCCAGTTCACAAGTGCCTATTACGATGTATCTTGCACTTAGAGATAAAGGGATTTTCCGGTCCACAGATGGTGGCGCGCAATGGACTCCTCTTAACGACGGGTTGACAGGCGAAAAAATTTCCGCAGTGGCTGCTGTTAGACTTCTGTCAAAGGGGGCAGTGTTTGCTGCTACAGAGAACGGTCTCTACCGTCTCAATTCAAACATCTGGGAAAAATTGCCATTGGATACATCAGGAGCCGTCTGTTCCTTGGCAGTTTCAGGGAATAATCTCTATGCTGGAATAGCGCACGAGTTTTTGGTGAGATTAACGCGAAGCGAAATAAAAGAGATAATGTGGAATAATAGGTCAGATTTTGTCAAAATTTTCCATTCAGCTGACTTGGGCGCGTCGTGGACTGAGATATGGCGTGAAAATCAAGATCTTCCCACCGGAGTCCTGGCGGGTATAACGGTTTTAGCAGCTGGTAAGACGCTCGTGGCATTGAGTCTCACGCAATCTCGTTCAACAGATGGTGGACAAACTTGGACAAAACTTACAAAACTTAGAGATGACTGGAATTTTTTGAACAATATCCGCCTTCCAGCTGTGATAGTAAACGAGAAAACGTGTTACAAAGCCAACCTATACGGCATTCATCGCACGACTGACGGTGGTGAGTCATGGGACCTATTTATGAACGGGATGATGGGAACTGTTATAGTTGATCTCGTCGCGTTTGACAATAGATTATACGCCCATAATGGCTATGAAGTTTATCAATCAACGGATGCGGGCGTGTCATGGAAAATAGTTCCGGTTGATAGACAAAGAGCTGGATTGAGGTCCTCCCCTACCAGCGTGATCGCTGATTTAAAACTGATGGTTGTTGGCAACATTCTTTATTCTCTTTACAGTGGCGGCCCTACAGGAGACAGTGTAAGAATTTTCCGTTTATCTACCGATGGTGATAGGCTCATTCCCATTCAAGGTATCCCACTTTTTGATCGCAAAAAACTTGCTTTTGAAAAATATAAGTCAAAAGAGCGAGACCATCGTCTCGTATCTCGTATGAAAACTGAGACTGCTGCGGCGAGTCGTGATGTGTTTTATATAGAATACATAGGGGAACTTTTCAAATGGAAACTTGGTGATCCAGAGTGGACAAGCACTGGATTAATAGAGGATAGTCCTCTATATATTGACACATCCGTCCAGGTATTCACATTAGCTGTTTCGGGAAAAACTGTCTACGCTGGCAAATGGGATGGTAAACTATTTCAATCGCTTGATGAAGGGGAGAGTTGGAGAGATGTCACACCAACCCTACCGCTCCGCTTCACTCACTTCAAAGATATAGCCTTTGCAGGATCATCAGTTTACGTGGCAACGGACACTGGTGTGGTGGCTTCGCAAACTGGGGAAAACTGGCGCGTGCTTACGGATGGAATAGGTACACGCATCGTCATAGACAAATTTGCTGTGGATGGCACAACAGTTTATGGTGCTGGCACTGCTGGAAGTTATCGTTTGAATACGCATACGCAGTGGGAACAGATTTCTTCAGAAGTGCCAAATACGATCAGTGATCTCGTCATCGCTAACGATAAACTTTATAGTGCTAACGATCTGCTCAGTGGTACTAAAGGGAAGGGACTATTTTACATTTCGCTTGAAGACAATAAAGAGAAATAGATGCAGACATGCTCTTGATAATAGTGTTTGAGAGTCCGGTTAACTGAAATTAGATTCAGATTTACTGAAATTTCTGATGTAACACGCGGATTCCCAAAATCTGCTTTCGCGTTTTTCATTGTTCATAAGGAGGCAAATTTTGATGAAAAGGTTTTACCAACTGACACTTACAATAGTCGTTGTTTTTACGTTGGTTATTGGAACTTCACGCTTGGCATTTGCGCAGGGAGAAGTTAACATTGACGGTGGTCCTTTAAAAGAAGCAGATTGGCTCAAAAACCCCGACGAAGTCGCATTGAACGAATCCCACGCGGATAACAAGAACTGGATTACCAAGTGGTACGGACCCGATGGAAATTATGAAAACAATGAAGGTTTCCAAATTTCAGGGAGCAGAGACCTTATTGAGGAAGGAACCAAAGGTAAACTCACACAATTATCACTCTCAACCCTTGCAGGATTAAAGAAAACCCAAACTATTAAGATGGCATGGGACCGCGACCGCGGTGGCACTCGAGATTGGACAGTTTTTGAACTTGATCCGGCGAGCCAAGACAATATGAACCGAGGGGGACCGGCTAATAACATTGATACCTACGCTATATGTGTCGTTGCTGCGCCTAAAGATATGAAGGCGGTGATGTCACCCGCACACGATGACCATGCCCAAATTTGGATTAATGGGGAGAAGTGGTATAACAATACAAATTGGACTGGAGGCGCGCAGGCAGTTAATTATAACATTGAAGTCAAACTGGAAAAAGGTGCTAATGTCGTTCTTTACCGGTGTGGCGAAACCGCCGGTGCTGCCTATCTCAATTTACACTTTGACGATAACACGCACAAGGTTTGCAAAATCTATCCTGATAAATCGAAGGACCAGAAAGGTTTCTTTAGGGAGATTGCCGGTGGCCTTCCAGTTGATCCTACCGGAAAGGCGACAACAACTTGGGCAGATATTAAGCGGAATCGCTAAACAAGATCCCTGGGATATACGCTTGCAGCAGGGACTTTTTGGTAAACTTCATTCACGCATTCCCGATTCTCGACAATTAATAAACGTGCGAAAAATATCTAACCTAAGAAAAAGGATTTTTGATGTATATTAACTTTAAGTTCCGACTAAGTGTCCTAAGTGCGGTGTTATTACTGAGTTTAGTGATGCCTGTTTTTTGTTTCGAGCCTTCCGGTGGTGTTTTGGTACTGGATGGTGAGGATGACTACGCGATCCTTCCGCTTGCGGAACACGGCTATATTTTCCCAAGGAATACCAATGCTTTTACGGCCGAGGTGTGGTTCTATCCGAAATCTCGACCAAAGTTATTAGAGGCAGATATCATTCTGAGTCAGCAAGTTGCCTTCGGATTGAAGACAGATGATAAGTGTGGGGGTAGGATCAGTAAAAAAAATGAAGTTTGTTCCTACGGCTTAGCATATCTTGAGGCAGGAGGCGCGAGAGGTGTCACAGGCATTAATGCTGTCATTAAGGCGGATCAATGGAACTATATGGCGGTCATTTTCAAAGATACTACGTTTCATTTGGTGTACAACGATCAAATCGTTCGAGGAGAGCGCGGATTTATGCACTCAGTGGTTGCGGATCTGCGCCTCCCTGCAGCGGTTAAAGATTTCTTCGTCGGCGGCTATGCTGAAGATTGGTTAATAATCAAGAATGATCAATTATTAGTGCGAAAGACCTACTTTCATGGCGAAATTGATGCGATAAGGTTTTCAAATATCGCTCGATATGATTTACCCGCCAAGCCGGGGTTCTCGCCGTTTGATCCGCCGCATCGTTTCTTTACGGATGGGCACACGTTGGCACTCTGGGATTTTAATGAGAAAGAAGGCGCAGATCGCTTTGAAGATACGTCTGGGAATGGGAAGACGTTAGTCGGTATGAATGGTGCTGCTACGATTGGCGGGACGGGTGTCAATCTGAATCGTAATCCTGAGGGTGAAGTTGAAGTGCGTCAAGGAGAGGATGGACTTGAAATTCGTCCGGGCACTTCTTTAGCGACGACATGGGGGCAAATCAAGTCATCATCGTTTTGAATTTGAGATTCAAGGATTCTCTTTTTGAACGCTTTTATGTTGAATATCCATTAGATAAACACCTAAGGAGAACGCTATGCTCGTAAAATACAGATTTTTGCAATGGGTTTTTATCCTCTTATGTGTGGTTGCTTCTAACAGTTTTGCGGGGGGTTGGGAACAGGTAACTGAACTCCCAATATGGAGATATGGTAATACTGCCGCTGCTGTCTACGGTAAGATTTATATCATTGGGGGTTACGACCTCCATAAAAATTTAGGTGGGCGCGCTCCCGCACTTTCAATAGTAGATGTCTATGACACACAGACGAATACATGGCACACAGTCGCAAACATGCCGACACCGCGGGTTGCGCCGCAAACTGCGGTTTTTTCCAATGAAATCTACGTGTTTGGAGGCTATGACCGAAAAGGTCGCCGCGGTGCGAGGAGAAACAAAAAAACCGTCGAGATGTATGACACGCGCACCGACACATGGATCAAGAAACGAGATATGCCAAGCTTGCGTATGGACTTTACCACCGCAGTCGTTGATGGAAAGATATATGTCATTGGTGGGAGGGTTGAGGACCAACCTTTCAAGCCTATGCCGACAAATCTGGTTGAGGTCTACGATCCATTGATTAATAAATGGGAGAAGCGGGCAGATATGCCGACAGCACGAGCGGGAGCCGATGCTGTCGTTGTAGACGGCAAAGTTTATGTTCTCGGCGGTCAAAATACATGGGTGGCACAGGGGCTTGCGGAACGTTTTATTACACGTATCGAAGAATATAATCCGAAAACCAACAAGTGGCAACAACTCCCTGACATGCCCATGTTCAAATTTTGGTTTGCATCCGTCGTCGTTAATAATGAGATTTATACAATCGGGGGTGCGAATAATAAGCGAGAACGCATTGACGCTGTAGATGTTTATAATCCAACAGTTGACAAATGGCGTAAAATAGAGTCGCTACCGACCCCAAAAGATATATTCGCAGCTGTTGTTGTTAATGGTACAATCTATACTTTAGGTAGTTTTATAGGTGGAGTAGGTGGTGGTAAATTTTCGCCAATTGTTGAGGCGTTCGACACTGATTTTCGTGCGGTCACATCAAAGGGCAAACTCTCCACAAATTGGGGTAAACTCAAAGCAGAAAGCCAGAAATAATCTCACGACTTATGCAAGAAAAAATGCGTAAGTCCTATTAAATTAAAATCAAGGAAACTTATGAAGATGAAAAATCTACGAAATATGCCAATTTTTGCTTGCCTTTTTCTGTTCGTTTTAATTCCGCTGAGTGCTGAAGCAATTCCACCGTCTTCACCTGCTGGTGGTAACTATTTAGTGCTTGATGGGGTGGATGACCATGCGGTTTTGGACTTTGAAACCTTCGGTCTCCTCTTGCCAAAAGGCACAGATGAATGGACCTTTGAAGCATGGATATATCCAACCACGCCGCCTGACCAGCATATACACGCGGTGGTTCTCAGCCAACAGGTGAAGATGAACATCGTGAACCATCCTCACGATAGATTTTTAAAACTATCAGGTGAAGCGTACTTTGATGTTGGCGGAGAGGACGCTCCGAACGCTATAATAGTGTTACCTATAAGGGCACTTGGCATGATAGTAGAGTTTCCGCCGAATCAATGGCATCACATCGTCTTTCAGACAGAAGAGAAACAGACGACACTCATCGTTAACGAGTTAGTGCGCGTCTTACGGCAGGGGATAACTATCGCACCTGATATCTCACCCGCCAGGCATCCACAGAATTTTACAATCGGGGGGTTTGGAGAAGAAATTGAGTTTTGGAACGGTAATTTTTGGGGTCATTTTGCGGGCTATATTGATGAGGTCCGCATCTCAAAGGTTGCGCGTTACAATATCACCAAACGCGGTTTCACGCCGCAGAAGAAGTTCAAGAATGATGCAAAAACGGTTGCGTTGTGGCATTTTGATGAAGCGAGGGGAACACGGGAGTTCTCGGATACATCAGGCAACGCCTACCATCTGGTCGGTAAAAATGGTGCAGAGACCGATGGCAAACTCGCAGTTGAAGCAGAAGGAAAACTCGCAACGATATGGGGGCGGCTTAAGCGATAAAAGGATAGGATTTTCTGGAATTGTGTTAAGAAGAGGAGAACATTATGCTCGCAAAGTATAGGTATTTGCAATCGGTTTTTATCCTCTTATGTGTTGTTGCCTCTAACAGTTTTGCTGGGGGTTGGGAACAGGTAACTGAACTACCAAAATGGAGAGTTGGTGGTGCCGCTGCTGCTGTCAATGGTAAGATTTATCTTATCGGTGGTTTCAACTATTTAGGTGGACTTGCAGCCATGCTCTCAACGGTAGATGTCTACGACGCACGGACGAACACATGGCACAAAGCCTCAAATATGCCGACACCACGGGTTGCTGTGAAAACTGCAGTTTTTTCCAACGAAATCTACGTGTTTGCGGGTTATGACCGAAAGGGGCCTCGGGGTGCGAGGAGAGATAAAAAAATCATCGAGATGTATAACACACGAACCGACACATGGGTCAAGAAGCCGGATATGCCAACACTCCGTACAAGTTTTGCCACAGCGGTTGTTGATGGAAAGATATATCTCATTGGTGGAAGGGTTGAGGACAAAAGAGGCGAGGAGGTTATTACAGGTCTGGTTGAGGTCTACGACCCATTGACCGATAGATGGGACAAGCGCGCAGATATGCCGACAGTACGAAGTGGGATGGATGCCGTCGTTGTGGAGGGTAAAATTTATGTTATCGGCGGTCAGACGCGAAAAGCCCCTGGTCTTGTGGAACGTTTTGTTAGAAGTATTGAAGAATATAATCCGAAAACCGACAAGTGGCATCAGCTCCCTGATATGCCAGTGTTCAAATTTTGGTTTTCAACCGTTGCCGTTGATAAGGAGATTTATACAATAGGGGGTATTGATAATGGGCTTAAACGCACTGACGTTGTAGACGTTTATAATCCAACAACCGACAAATGGCATAAAATAGAACCTATAACGACTCCAAAGACGACAACAGCAGCAGTTGCGAATGGTACCATCTATACCTTAGGTGGTCTTATAGGAAAATTAAGTGATTTTAGATTTTCGCCAATCGTTGAAGCCTATGACACTGGATTTCGTGCTGTCACAGCAAAGGGCAAACTCTCCACAAGTTGGGGTGAACTCAAAGCAGAACACCAGAAATAACCTCACGGCTTATGTAAATTGAAGAAAGCGTATATTTTCCTTAAAAATCGGTATCCCGTTGCATTTAACCCCCTAAATCCCCCAACCCCCCATATCCCCTCTTATCAGGGGGGTAGGAGACTTTAAGAGGAGATGCGTAAGTCCTGTTAAATTTAAAATCAAGGAAACTTATGAAGATGAAAAATCTACGAAATCAGTCAATTTTTGCTTTTCTTTTTCTGCTGGTTTTAATTTCGCTGCGTGCTGAATCGCTTCCGCCGCCATCACCTGCGGGTGGTAACTATTTAGTGCTTGATGGTGTGGACGACCAGGCCATTTTGGACTTTGAAACCTTCGGTTTCCTCATGCCAAAAGGCACAGATGAATTCACCTTTGAGGCGTGGGTATATCCAATCAAGCTGCCTGGCGAGAATATACCAATAATTCTCAGCCAACAGGTGCGTATGTATGCCTGGACCCCTCGTCAGCAGGGAGATTTCAGACTAATGGGTGCGGTGCACCTTGATCATGCCGTAGGGCATACAGTAGCGTTCAGCATGCTAACTAAAGTTCCGCCGAATCAATGGTATCACATCGCCCTTCAAGCAGAAGGGAGACAGAGGACACTCATCGTTAACGATTTCGTGCGCGTCTCGGGGGGAGGAACGCCTCTTGCAGACGATATCTCACACACCGGGCATCCACAGGATTTTACAATCGGCGGGTTTGGAGAGGAAATTAAGACTGATATGCACGGCGATCATTTTTGGGGTCATTTTTCGGGCTATATTGATGAGGTCCGCATCTCAAAGGTTGCGCGTTACAGTATCGCCAAAGGCGGTCTCAGGCCCCCTGAAAAGCGCACAAAGTTCAAGAATGACGCAAAAACGGTTGCGTTGTGGCATTTTGATGAAGCGAGGGGAACACGGAAGTTCTTAGATACATCAGGCAACACCTACCATCTAATAGGGAAAAATGGTGCAAAGACCGATGGCGAATTTGCAGCAGTTGAAGCAGAAGGAAAACTTGCGACGATATGGGGGCGGCTTAAGCGATAAAAGAATAGGATTTCTTTGGAATTGTGTTAAGAAAAGGAGAACATTATGCTGGCAAAGTATAGGTATTTGCAATCGGTTTTTATCCTCTTATGTGTTGTTGCCTCTAACAGTTTTGCTGGGGGTTGGGAACAGGTAACTGAACTACCAATATCGAGATTTGGTAATGCCGCCGCTGCTGTAGATGGTAAAATCTATATCATCGGCGGTTATGATCGCCAGAAAAATTTAGGGGGACGTGCCCCTGCACTTTCAATAGTAGATGTCTACAACACGCAGACGAACACGTGGCATACAGTCGCAAATATGCCGACCCCGCGGGTTGATGTGCGAACTGCGGTTTTTTCCAACGAAATCTACGTATTTGGGGGCTATGATCGAAAGGGACCTCGGGGCACAAGAAGAAACAAAAAAATCGTCGAAATGTATGACACGCGCACCGACGCATGGGTCAAGAAACGAGATATGCCAAGCTTCCGTATACACTTTACCACTGCGGTCATCGATGGAAAGATATACGTCATCGGTGGGAAGGTTGAGGGAGCTTTCAATCCTACGTCGGTAAATCTGGTTGAGGTCTACGATCCGTTAACTAATACATGGGAGAAGCGGGCAGATATGCCGACAGCACGAGCGTTGACCGATGCCGTTGTTGTAGACGATAAAGTTTATGTTCTCGGTGGTCAAAAGACATGGATGGCACTCAATATTCCTGGACTTTTTGTTAGAAGTATTGAGGAATATAATCCAAAAACTGACACGTGGCGTCAACTCCCTGAGATGTCAATATTCAAAGGTTGGTTTTCAACCGTTGCCGTTGATAATGAGATTTATACAATAGGGGGTATTAATAATGAAATTAAACACACTGGCGATGTAGATGTTTATAATCCAATAACCAACAAATGGCGCAAAGTAGAGCCAATGACGTTCGTAAAAACGACAACGCCAGTTGCTGTTAAGGGTACAATCTATGTCTTAGGTGGCATGCAAGCAGGTCCTAAATTTTCGCCAATCGTTGAGGCTTATGACACTGGATTTCGTGCGGTCACAGCAAAGGACAAACTTCCGATAAGTTGGGGTGAACTCAAAGCAGAACACCAGAAATAACCTCACGACTTATGCAAGAGGAAATGCGTCAGTCCTATTAAATTAAAATCAAGGAGACCTACGAAGATGAAAAATCTACGAAATCAGTCAATTTTTACGTACCTTTTTCTGTTCGTTTTAATGTCGTTGAGTGCTGCAGCGGTTCCACCGCCATCACCCGCGGGTGGTAACTATTTAGCCCTTGATGGCGTGAACGACCACGCCATTTTGGGCTTTGAAACGTTCGGTCTTCTCATGCCAAAAGAAGAAGATGAATGGACCTTTGAAGCGTGGATATATCCAACCAAGCTGCCTGACGAGAATCTACTCCCAGTAATTCTCAGCCAACAGGTGCGGATGTATGTCTGGACCCGTGGTCAGCACGGAGATTTCAGACTAAAAAGTGCAGTGCTCCTTGCTCGTGCCGTAGCGCACGGTGAAGTATCGTTCGGCATCGTAAATAAAGTTCCCCCGAATCAATGGTATCATGTCGCCCTTCAAGGAGAAGGGAGACGGAGGACACTTATCATTAACGATTTCATGCGCATCTCAGAGGGTGGAACAACTCTTGCAGATGATATCTCACACGCCGAACATCCACAGGATTTTACAATCGGTGGGTTTGGAGAGGAAATTGTGTCTGGTATGCACGGTGGTCTTTTTTGGGGTCATTTTTCGGGCTATATTGATGAGGTCCGCATCTCAAAGGTTGCGCGTTACAATATCGCCAAAGGCGGTCTCAGGCCCCCTGAAAAGCGTACAAAGTTCAAGAATGACGCAGAAACGGTTGCGTTGTGGCATTTTGATGAAGCGAGGGGAAGACGGGTGTTCTCAGATACATCAGGCAATGCCTACCATCTGGTCGGTAAAAATGGTGCGCAGACAGATGGCACACTCGCAGTTGAAGCAGAAGGAAAACTTGCGACGATATGGGGACGACTGAAGCGATGAAAAAGAAACTTCAGTCTTGTGTTTTGAGCTTCCCCCACATTGTCGTCAAGAGGGATGACTGAGGGGAGACCGGCAAAGCAAACGCCGGATCGAACCAATCCGGCTTGAAGTTATCTCCCTGCCGGTGTGTGAGTCGTTCTGGAGTACCGCCGTCCACAGCGACTTTGAAGAGATCTCTGACACCACCGATCCCCTTGTTATAAATGAGTTCATTCCCGTCCGGAGACCAGGAAGGGTTAAACGCTGCCATGCCCTCTCCAGCATCAATAATCTTCCTGAGTCCGCTACCATCTCGGTTCGCGACATGGATACCCATACTCCCCCCTACCCCTCTACCTCTCCAAGAAAAGGCTATCTGAGCACTATTGGGTGCCCAGGCAGGGTCAAACATCCAGGTCTCCCCTGGAAGAAGTTCCTCTTCTACATGTGTTTGTAGATTGACAATCTGGACCCTGACCTTCGGAATTTGGAGATTTCCGTTTTCACCCCAAACGAATTTACTTGCCATAAAGGCTATCTCTGAACCGTTGGGAGACCACGCGGGCCACAAGCCATCCACAACTTCTGTCTCATCTTTTCCATCACTTGAGGCGGTATAGATAGAGAATGTGTGAAACCGGTGATAAGCGAGTGCTTTTCCATCAGGGGACCACGTTGGGAACTCTCTGCCTATTAATTTTTTGAAGACCTGACGCACATTCGTTCCATCTGGATTCATAAGGTAGAGATCCTCTATTCCACCTCGATCCGAGGTAAAAAGAATCTGTTCACCTGTCGGCGACCAGATAGGTGAGGTATCCTTGGCACGGTGCTGGGTTAAGTTTTTCTGATCAGAGCCATCCAGATTCATGATATAAATCTCAAAATTGCCATCACGCCTTGATGTAAATACAATTTTGGCAGTTTCTGGGGCTTTTGCTGGAATAGAAACCGATAGGGAAGCAAAGATAAGGAATGTGCTAAGCACATAACATAAGCGTTTCATGGTGTTTTCCTCCATGGGGGTCTTCTGAAACCTGAAATCGGCTATTCCGTCTCGGTATTCCATTGCTCGGCGCGTTTCATGAATACCAACGGATCCTGTAACCATTCTCCATAACCAATGCTTTTGTTGCTTGTCAGATAATTAAGTTTTTTATCAATACAGGCGGCAAGAGCAGCATCTTCAAGCGCGAGCGTAAATCCTCCATATTCTACCTGCTCATCAAACGCTGTGATAACAAACGCTCCGTTTGAGGCATGGACGGCATCCTGGTTCCCAATCTCACCCCTTGCAATCGCGTCAATACTGCCCACAGCAAGCGCATCAAGCAACTCCGACTCTCCCAATTCGTTGCCAAGATAGATGACTTGCGGCATGTTTGCCGTAGGTGGGTAGAGATGTCGTCTCCCTTTCAGATTTGGAGATGACATCGCGGCTGTAATCGCATAAGCTGCTGTGCCGTCGGAAACCACCAGAGTGCCGTCATCCATTTCAATCCGGGTTCCGGACATAAGGATGCCGTCTTCATCCACAAGTTTTGTGAGTTGAAGTAAACGCTCTTCTCCTGTTGTGCCAGAAAGTGCCCCAACACGGACTCCGCTATTGAGAGCAGCATGCGAAGAGAGACGTTCCGCATCCGCAGCGCGAACCAGAAGTGTTTGCCGAAACTTGATATGTCCGGACGTAAAAGTGATAAGCGGTGTCCCTGTAGCGTCCTGCGTCCGAGATTCCAAAATCGTGATGCCGCCGCCGATAATATCATACGTAGGTTCAGCGGACTTCAGCCAGATGCCATCCCATTCAGCAATAGCCCTGCGAGAAAACGTCAAACCTGCTCCCTTCATCGCTTCAAGGGCACTCAATAGATCTGCTTCGTATCCAAGATGCGTATTGAACGCAAATGAAGCGAGGTCTTCTTCGGCACTGTAACTAATAGGCGCGAAATAGGCATAAAAGCCGACCTTCAGGACGCGGGTTCCGTCTGTGCAAGTTTCAATCGCAGATACTTTTTGTGGTGCGACAATTTGTTGAACTCGCTCACACCCTGAAAGCATCGTTGTTATAAATATGAGTAAGACAAAAAGTCGAAATCGCATTGAAATTCTCCTATTATAACGTGCGTTTGGTATATTCATAACGCAAGTTGCCACCTATGTATAGACATAGCACCTCTACGGGGTGCAGTTGCTTCAATATGCCGTTTCTATTCTCACTGCGAAGCAATATTACCCCTACGGGGTAGAGAAACACTTGAACAATCTTCTTAAAATGTTCAAGAATTCGCTGGTAGCAACTTGGGTTATTCATAAATTTAATGCCGTTTGTGGAACATCTTTACTGGATGTCTTCCTCAATGCGGATGTGTTGGTTCGGTTTGACATTCTTGCGTGTGCTGACAGTACCGCTGGGCCACTTCACCTTGATGGTTTCGATAATAGTATCATCGTTCATGCCAAAGATGGCTGTGAGTTCACTCTGTGAGCAGTAGCTGGAGCCGCTCTTGACTGTGTGTGTCTGTGTTCCCGCCGCGGAGGTAATGCGAATCTGTGCACCAATTCCGTCGCGATTGCTTGCTTGTCCGACAAGTTGTACCTTAATCCACGCGTTACGATTCCCACCGTCGTTTCGGAAGAGATGTGCGGGTCCGTTGGAAGTGGTAACGAGCAGGTCCCAGTCGCCGTCGTTGTCAATATCGCCGTAGGCTGCACCTCTCCCGACCATCGGCTTTGCCAAATCCGCACCGACTTTGTGGACTGCCTCGGTGAATCTGCCGTGGGAGTCGTTATGAAATAGATGTGGCGGTTGCGCATAGGTGACTTGGCTCTGGATAGCGTTGATGTCGTTTTCAACGTGTCCGTTGGCGGTGAAGATGTCGAGGTTTCCGTCGAGATCGAAATCGAAGAAAAAGCATGCGAAGGTGAGCGTCAATAAGGTTGCGTTTCCGATATGTGCGGCAGGCGCGTCATCAATGAAAAAATCGCCTTCGTTGTGATAGAGGTTAAGCATCTCGTTGGAGAAGTTGCCGATGACGAGGCTCTCTTTGCCGGTGCGATCATAGTCTGCGGCATCAATGCCCATTGCACCGGTTGCGACACCACTTTCGTTATAGGCAATTCCCGTGAGCATTCCGCTTTCGATGAAGGTGCCGTCGCCGTTGTTCTGGTAGAGTTTATTGGGTTGTGTGTCGTTCGCCTCAAAGATATCCGGTAAGCCATCAGCATTGTAATCGAAGATGCAAACACCGAGTGATTTACTCGTGTTGTCCTCAATACGTGCGATACGGGAGACATCGGTGAATGTGCCATTACCCCGATTTCTAAAGAGTTTACTGGACTGACCTGCGTAGGATTCAGGGGTGCAGTAGGATTTATTGATACCGTCGAGGGTACAGAACAGGTCGTTTTCTATGCTCCATTCAACGTAGTTTGCTACGTAGAGGTCAAGATGTCCATCGTTATTGTAGTCGAACCACGCGCAGCTGGTACCGAAGCCCGGGTTATGGATACCGGCGGCTTCCGTGACATCAACAAAGGGGCCATCGCCGTTGTTTTGGAAGAGTCGGTCGGTTTCAAGGGTACTGATATAGATATCCGAATCGCCATCGTTATCGTAATCGGCGACAGCGACACCCATCCCGTAGAGGGGTGTGGTGAGCCCTGCGGTTTCGGTGACATCGGTGAAGGTGTTGTCTCGGTTGTTGCGGTAGAGTGCCATCGTTTGCCGCTTTTGGGTTGACTTGCCCTCCCAATCCTTTCCGTTGACGAGTAGGATGTCCTGCCAACCATCGTTATTATAGTCAATGAAGGCGCATCCTGAACCCATTGTTTCAGGGAGGTATTTCTGTCCAAAGGCACCGGTGTTATGAATGAAGTCAATGCCTGCTGCTTGCGTGATGTCGGTGAATTTTATATTACCAAGGGGCGGCAAGTTTTGTGCAGCAGCATTGAGGGAAATGAGTAGGCAGCAGAATATTACATTGGCTATCAGCAATCGCCAATATTGGCTTTCGGCTCTCGGCTTTCGGCAGTCGGTAGATTGTGTGGCGGTTACTGACGTTTTGTCTGCCACAAAGCGTTCTGGGAACTGACAGCTGATAGCTGATGGCTGATGGCTATTTTGCTGATGGCTGATTGCTGATTGCTTTATACCGAAATCCACCGATCCTCCTCCCATGAGGTTTGGATAGCAGTCTGTACATCGGCGACAGCGGCAGCTTCTCGGAAACTGGGATTTCCCTGTTTTCCTGTGTGGATGGCTTTCAAAAACTGGTATGCTTCAATCGTCTTTAGGTCATCGTAGCCTAATCCAACGCCGGGACCGGGATTAAAATAACTGTGGAATGGATGGTCGGGACCGCTTAAGACGCGTGTGTAACCATCGGGGAAACCTTCCTCAGCAGGTAGGTAGACCTCAAGTTCGTTCATCTGTTCAAAGTTCCACCGCAACGCCCCATCTGTACCGTTCACTTCAAACGCCATTTCACACTTCGGTCCAGTAATAACTCTACAGGCTTCCAAGGTGCCACGGACACTATTTTCAAACCGGACTAATGCCCCGACGTAGTCCTCGTTTGTGACCGCTTCCATTTCGCCATCACCACCAAGGGTGAAGTGTGTGCCGGTCCCTGCTGTCGCCACGGGACGTTCCGAAATAAATGTTTCCTGTTGTGAGACGACACGGTCGATACCACCGACGATAAAATGCGCCATGTCAATGACATGGGAGAGCAGATCACCCAGCGTTCCCAATCCGGCTATCTTTTTCTGAAACCGCCACGAAAGGACGGCTTGCGGATGGCTGGCGTACCCTGCGAAAAACCTGCCACGATAGTGGGTGAGTTTGCCGAGTTTTCCCTCTGAAATCAGTTGTTGCGCGTATTGAACGACGGGTGCCCATCTATAATTATAGCCGACATAGGTTAGGACACCTGCGCGCTGTGCGGCGGCATAGATAGTCTTTGTTTCAGCCGGATTCCGTCCGACAGGCTTCTCACAGAAAACGTGTTTTCCGGCGGCTGTCGCTGCCTCGACGATCTCAAGATGCATGCTGTTCGGCGCGGCGATATTGACGACTTGTACGTTTTTGTCATCTATGGCGTGTCGGAAATCGGTGGTTGTGCGTTCAAATCCGAAACGTGCTTTCGCCTCGGTTGTACGCTCGGCAACGTCATCGGCACAGATGACGAGTCTGGGGTGGAGAGGACTGTCGTGGAACCGATCCCTGATTTGGGAGTATGCGCGGGCGTGCGTCATGCCCATCCATCCCATCCCGATAATCCCGATACCAACCGTCTGTTTTGTCTCCATTTTTCGTGTGTATACCCTTTGTCAATTATTTTTCAGATATCCCCATGTAGTTGTGAGTTTAGCGTGCGGCTTGACAGGGAGTGTAGTGTTTCCCGGACCCCCATCGTTAATGTTCTGACCTGTGATTTCAATGTCATCGAAACGAACTTCCGCATTTGAGACACCCACCCCAGCTTGCCCTGCTTCCAGAGGGATAGGATCAAACACGGTGAACAACTTCTTATCAATATAGAATTCAATTTCACCGTTTCTATGAATAGTGGCAGTGAGTTGGTACCATCTATCCTCTTTTACTTCAAAATCGAATTCTCCGAGCGTGACCGGTCCGGCTGGAAATGGACGAAATTTCCTAATACTGATAAAGTCAAAGTCCCCAATGATACGGAAATAATAATGTGCATCAAGTAGTCCATCAAGTAGTTCATTATTGTTAGCATGCATTACGATCCCAAAAGTCGCGGGTTCATTTTTACTTTTGACTAATTTTGCTCGACAGGATACAGCATAGTGTTCCCATGTAGATTCACCCGTCAGCCACATAGCAAAACCTGATTCGACCAATGATTCCGCGACAGCTTCACCTTTATCAGACCACCACTTTCCTGCTCCATTTTCCCAGTCATCAACGATTTTCCATTCGGACATGTCGTTGTCTTCAAAACTATCTTTCCAAGTGCCTGCAAAAGCAAATTGGTTCAAAGCAACGCTGCAAATAACAAGCCCGAAGATAATACATTTTTTAATCATCGCTTTCTCCTATAGTAGATTCTGTAATTATCTATACACCACACAATGGCGAGGATACAATCCTCGCCAGCGGCGGTGGGGTGATTGTCCGTAACGAACTGTAAACTTATTTTCGGATTTTACCATAATAACTCAACTTGCTACCTATATGATTTTAGACGCACGAACACCTTTTTTCAGTGAAAAGTGGTCATTTTTGCGAAAAACTTGGCGTGTTTCCTACCATTTTCGGAGAACCCGAAGAGGCACAGACTAACAGTCTATGCTACAAAAATGGCAACTTGCGTTATAATACGAAGGGAACCTGTTTCGCGCCTATTGTTAACCTAATTCTTCTTAAGTTTTCCCCATGTGGTAGCGAGTTTGGTTCGTGGTTCGACAGGAAATGCTTTTCCCGGTCCTCCATTGTCAACGTTCGGACCTGTAATTTCAACATTGTCAAAGCGAGCCTGTCCATCTGCGACAACGAGTCCGGCTTGTCCTCCTTTCAAAGGCTCATCGTCAATGACGGTAAATACCTCGTCGTCAACCTTGAATTCAAGGGTGCCGTCTTCATGAATGGTGGCAGTCAGTTCATACCACGTATCGATTTCAGCATCAAATGGAAAAACGACGGGAAACCAACGGTCTTGGAGTGCTTTGACAATTCGGACGGTGTTGAAAACATAGTCGATAAAAAAGAGGTAGCGGGTGTCTTCTTCGCCTCTGTCGTGGAGTGTTAGCCCGATGCTTGGCGGTTCATTCTTGTCTTCCACTAATTTTGCGCGACAGGAGAGCGAGTAGTTCTTCCATGTGAGTTCACCCGTAATCCAGAGACTCATGAAGCCGGGTAGAAAGATTTCGCCAACGGCTTCGCCATCACTAATCCACCATTTTTCAACCTTGCGGTCAAGATTAAAAATTTTCCATTCACGGGTATCTTTGTCTTCAAAATCGTCGCGCCAGGTGCCTGCAAGGCTCGGTTGCCATGCCCATAATGAAAAGCAAACGAGCATAATGATTGCGGTTATTGATGTAAGCTTTTTCATCGTTTCCTCCTTAGAGTTCGGTGATTATGCACTCCCCATCTGGATCTGCATAAGGGCAGGAACAGCAATGCTCAAGGTTTTTCTCGTAAACTCCGCGCTGCAGTGCGGATATTCTTTTCTGCCACTGTTCCTGAACGTCCTGCAATTGGGTCATGTCGAAGTGCATCTGTTTACACTGATTTTCTTCGGTAAAGAAAAGATTGATTATCACAGTTGATTGATTTGGATAACGCCGATGTGCGAGTAAACTGTAAAGTTCCATTTCTGGAAGATATGTATCTAAGTTTTGAATCTCGTCGGTTTTATAATTGATTATCTGCCAATTTCCTGTCTCATCTTTAAAAATCCTGTCCAATCTGCCATCAATGATATTTCCGTTAATATCTGCGTGAATTTGCTGATTGACATAGGTTTCGGATGCAACGCGCGCTGTTTCTCCGAGTTCGGAGTTGAGAAAATTATTAACATAAGTACGAAGTGCCACTGTAGATTCAGTCGTTGCTTCGGGATAATCCGCAAGTGTGTGATCAATCAGCGTGTCAAGGTCCTCTAAGTTTGACGGTCTGATTCGCGCGAAGATGTAGCGAGCTGCAGCATTCATGTCGATTTCGCCCGAATCCGATTCTCCTTGTCCATTCGTCGGAATTCGCAGGATATTTTCCAACTGATACCGCAGCGGACAGCGCGCATAGTTAGCGAGTTCGGGGACAGAGAAGGACGCAGAAATCTCGGTTGGCTCCAAGGTCGGTAACGGATGCTCCGGAAAATCGACGGGTGTTGCTTCATCATCAGAAGCCTTGTCCGTAGTCAAAGTATCTTCAGATTGTTGACTGTTATCGGGAAAGACCTTTAGTCTAAAGGGTAAGTTCAGCAAATTGTCTTCTTCACCGATACCGAGATGTTTATAAAGCCATTCAAGCATGTTCCGCGGTTTACCGGTGCCAGAGAGAGACCCCGATAAAATAAGTCGGTCTTGGGCGCGGGTCGTACCAACATAGAACAATCGCTTCTTTTCGGCATACTCTTTTTGGTTCGCCCGATTTTTGATATGGTCAACAACGCGTGGTTCGGTTTTCTTGTAATTGTTGACCGGATTCAGTGGACTGAAACCGATTCCAAGTGTTTCATCAATAAAAGGCTCTCTCGTCGTCTCCGCACCTCGGTCGAGGCATGGGAGTATAACAACCGGAAATTGAAGCCCCTTGGCGGCATGGATCGTCATGATTTGAATTGCGTCTCTGCTTAGTTCCACTGGAGCCTGTCCTTCCCGAGGCTCTTCCGTAATAAGGATATCCAGAAATTCGATAAAATCTGTGAGGGTTTGTCTGCTTTCATCCGCGTCAAAATTCCTCGCGAGTTCCAAAAGTTTTTGGTAGTTCGCCCATCGCTGCTGTCCTTGTTTTCCTGTTTTCAGCGTTCCAATCATTCCTGTTTCATTAACGATGGTTACGATGAGTTGGTTTACAGGCATGCGATGTGCAAGCTGGATGTGCCTTTTTAAGGTGTCTATCGCGCGTCCGAGGTTATCAGAACCCGCTTGGTAATTCTGTGCTATGTTCCAGAAACTGGTTCCATCTTGCTGTGAAATCTCATAGAGTTCGGTGTCGGATATACCGAAAGCAGGACCGCGAAAAACGCCAGCGAGAGAGGTGTGATGTTCTGTCGGTACGTCGAGAAAATTGAGGTAGTTCCAGATATCGTAAATTTCTTGGCGTTGATAAAAACCGATGCCACCGGTGGTAAGGTAGGGGATACCTGCTTCAAGTAACGCATGTTCAATATCTGGAAGATGTGTTCTGCTGCGGATGAGTATAGCGATGTCGCCGTATTCAATCGGACGTTCCGTTTCTCCGCCATTCTCGCTACGCACCCATACCGTTTCGCCGTTCTTGTTCATATCTTTGATGTGCTGCGCGATCAGCGTGTATTCGTTTGCCGCGTCGTCTTTCTTTCCGAGAATGATGTCAATTGCCCCGTTTGCGTCAACAGGTCGCGCTTTAATAAGGGATTCAAAAGGCACCTCAAATTCGGTTTCAGTTCCTTCACCCATCAAACAATCGAAAAGGTGATTGACAAACCCGACGGTGTCTCGTAGAGAGCGGAAATTCTCTTTGAGGGAGATGTCTTCACCGCCCTCGTCTTTGATTTTTTGTTTTGTCTTTCCAAACACTCGGACATCCGCACCACGAAATCCATAAATGCTCTGTTTCGGATCGCCAACGATAAACAGATTGGCATCTTTGAGTTTATTTGTGAGCAGCATCACCAATTCCTGTTGTAATTCGTTTGTATCCTGATATTCGTCCACCATATAGTATATGTGGCGTTTAGCCAATTCCTGCTGGATTTCTTTCTTGTCGCGGAGAAGGTCGCGGGTTTTCAGCTGCAGGTCGTTGAAGTCGAGTGTGCCTTGGGAGAGTTTGGCAGTTTGGTAATTATTGAGGATTCGGGTATATAGGGTGAGTAGGTCATGGGTTGTGCTGAGTAGAAAATCGTCATCAGTTTCGCCATCCGCCTCAATGATAGGAGCGTTTTGAATCTTTTCCGCCGCTGATACCAGAAAGTCGATTTCGGTTTCAATGTCCGATGTTTTGACCCCTCTGCCCAGAAAAGCGGTTTTCGCGATGCCGCCGCTTTTTATCGTAATTAGATCTGCGATTTCTTTCAGTAGACGCATCACTTCAGGTGCGTCTGGGTTTTTCTCAGGCAACGCTTCCAGTTTTTGGGCTAAAGGTATAACCGATGTGACATTTTTACCTTTCGCAAGCTGCAAAGCGGCATTTAGACATCGGATAAATTCGATAACATCGTTTTCCGACATCGATTCTGCACGAATGACTTGTTCCCAAACATCTGGCAACTGTTCAACATTTTGACTGCCGTAAACCTCTTTTATGAGATGATCAATGACATCGCGCTGGTTTACCATCCTTGAAAAGAGTTCTTCCAAATCTTGCCGTCTGCCATAGCGTTGTAACAAGCGTGCCAGTTCGTTTCGGTGTTCATCTCGTTCATTTGTGGCAATCTCCTTCAGGGTGTCCCGAAGAATTTGCTGTAACTGGAGTTTCTGCTCGATGCCTTGCAAGATGCTAAAATTGGCTGGTACACGCGCTTGGAAAGGGAATTCTCTCAGGATACGTGAACAGAATGCGTGGATGGTCGAGATGGGTGCCGTGTTCATCTGCTCAAGGATTGTTCTGCGATCAACAATGTTTTCCTCGGCGTTAAGTTTTTCAACAACGCGTTCTTTCATCTCAGCGGCGGCTTTATCTGTGAACGTAATAGCGACGATTTCTCGCGGCTTTGCTTCCTCGCTTCGCAAGATTTCGAGGTAACGTTCGACTAATACAGTCGTTTTTCCTGAACCCGCACCGGCGGTTACGCAGATATGTTTTTCTATATTAAGGGCTGCTTGTTGGCTCGGTGTCAATCGCATTTTTTTAGGGCTATTAGTGCTTCTTCAAGTTTGAGTTTATAGGTGATCCTGTTCGTATTTCACTGCGAGGCAGTGCGATTAATCGCACGACTACGCACCCCCTCAAGTTCAAAGTTGAAGCACTATTAGTTATCCGCAAGAAAGGCTATCGGCTATCGGCAAAGAGTGTGCTTGTGACACTTCTCAAAACGATACCACCACAGTGTTTTCTTTGCTGACGGTTTCCGATGGCTGAGGGCTATTCTTGCTGACTGTTATTCTCGCTGATTGCTATTTTCCTAATCCGGCAGTGGAAGAACTGCCGTTGCTGATATTGTGAGTTGAACGGTATCTCCCGGCTTTTTCGTTTCTGTCCCCGGGTTATAGTGAACGGCTTTGAGCGGGATGTCTGCAGCTACAAGTTGGTATTCTTCTATCCGTCCCAAATAGTTGACTGCTGTCACTTTCGCAGTTATCCGGTTTTCAAGTTGGCTACCGCTATCCCGAGTGTTATCGATAATGAGTGACTCTGGTCGAATTGAACACTGCACAGGTGTTCCCTGCGTTAGTCCGTGATAAACGGTTTCCGAGCGAAGTGTCCCGACGGGAGTGTCTATTGTAGCGCTGCCGTTCGATGCCTGCTCAACCTTGCCGGAAATGAAGTTGGTCTCCCCAACAAAGCTTGCGACAAAAGCGTTCTTTGGAAACTGATAGACTTCACGCGGGGTGCCGACTTGGATGATAACGCCATCCTGCATAATTGCCATCCGATCCGCCATAGAGAGTGCATCGACCTGATCGTGTGTGACATAGAACATCGTGATATTGGTGCGATCGTGAATCTGCTTTATTTCGTCGCGCATCTGTTGTCGGAGTGCAGCGTCGAGGTTGCTGATCGGTTCGTCGAGGAGTAGGACGCTCGGCTCAATAACGAGCGCACGCGCAAGTGCGATGCGTTGTTGCTGTCCACCGGAAAGTGTGTTGACTGCGCGATCGTGATAGCCTTCCATCTGTACCATCTCTAACGCTCGTATAATTTTTTCGTTGCGTTCTGCTTTGTCGAGTTTCCGAAGCGTCAGTCCGTATTCAATGTTTTCGGCGACAGACATGTGGGGCCATAGGGCGTAGTTTTGGAACACCATCCCTGTATTGCGTTGATGCGGCGGCACGTTGTTCATCACGGTATCGTCGAACCGCAATTCGCCGGTGTCGGGTTTGTAGAATCCTGCTACAATACGGAGGAAAGTTGATTTGCCGCATCCAGACGGTCCGAGGAGGAAGAAGAACTCTCCCGTCTCAATTTTCAGGCTCACGTCATTGACAGCGAGCGTTGTATCAAAGGCTTTTGTGACGTGGGTTAATTCAACAGAAACTGCCATAATAGTTATTAGTTGTCAGTTGTCGGTTGTCAGTTGTCGGTTAAAAGAGGTTTTGATACACATCAAGAATTTCTGATGTCTCTCCACTGATAACCGATGACTATTCTTCTAAATCTTTGACGCAGCGGAAGCCGATTGTGCTGCCAGATGAGAGATGATACCACCGATCTGCGACGCGAAGGTCTTCAGGACTCCCACCCCATCCACCACCGCGTAGGATACGGAAATTTTCATTATCTGGTGCAATTTCTCTGCCGAAGCGCGGGTTATTTTGTGGACTCATGCTATAGAATGCAGCATTGTATTCATCAAAACACCATTCCCACACGTTTCCTGCCATATCGTATAGATTATAACCGTTCGGCGAGAAGCTGCCGACGGGTGCAGTCCACTTCCATCTGTCCGTTCCACCCGTTCCCCCAAAATTGGCATCTCTGTATGTTATTATATCACCGTTCGGGTATCGTTTACCAGTAAGATTTCCACGTGCTGCGTATTCCCATTCTGCTTCGGTCGGTAAACGTTTGTTTGCCCACGCTGCGTACGCAGCGGCATCGCGCCAGGTCACATGGACGACAGGCGCATCAGGGGCATTGAATTTCGGGTCGTGCGATAGGGGTGGCTGAGGGTAGCCTGTGCTTTGAATGAACTTCTGATAGCGGGCATTGGTTACCTCATACATATCCATATAAAATGCGTTAAGGGTAACGCTATGCACGGGTTGTTCGTCGCTATCCCCGATGGTGGAGCCCATCTGAAACATCCCCGCAGGAATCAGCACCATTGTCGCACCATCAACTTCGGAGACAATTTCTGTGGCTGATTCAATGCCAATGGTGGAACCGTCCTCGCTTTGTCCGCACGCGTAAACACTAAGAGTGACGATAGTAATGAAGATTTTTAAACTTACCTTGCGGAGAAATGACGTGGACTGGACATTAAGCTGTTTCTGCCCAAGAGTCGCCTTCCACTTCGTTTCAGGCTTAGGTTTCGTTGCTAATTTAATTCGGTCACTCGGAAGCCAAAACAATCGTGTTCTCCGTGAACTCCGCGTAATCTGTGATCCGATTTCATTTCTTATAAATTTTTTGCGACTTGTGTAGCGGTTTCGACGATCCAAGCGTGTTCTCTCTCATAAACCGTCCGCAGATCCAGCCAAAAAAGACCGTCCTTGATTCTGCCGATGACAGGGATTGTGGCGTTGCGGAACTGTGCGGTGAGCATTTCAGCGGAAATCTCGAAAGGTTCAAGGACGAGAGCGACGCTTGGCAATGTCTCAACCGGGAGAGCACCGCTCCCGATTTGTCCGTAGGTTTCCGAAACCTGAATGTCAATTTTTTCCCCGAAAAGCATTCCCAGTTGCATCTTGAGTTCCTTGGCAAGGATGTGAAGATCCTCTATCGATCGCGTATAGCGATTGAGCATTGGAAACTGTTCAGCCATGGTGGTGCTATCGGTGAGGTAGAGTTGGAGCGTTGCTGACAAACCGGCAATGATGAGTTTATCAACCCGAAGTGCGCGCATCATCGGATTCTTACGCATCTTTTCGATCCATTCTGCTTTACCGACGATGATGCCTGCTTGCGGTCCACCGAGCAGTTTGTCACCGCTGAAAGTGACAACATCCACGCCACTGGCGATGCGTTCTCCGACAAGGGGTTCATGCGGAAGCCCATATAGTGTCATATCAACGAGGGCACCGCTCCCGAGATCCTCCATTGTAGGAATACCGTGCCGGGCACCGAGTTCCGTCAATTCTTCCATCGAAGGTGTTGACGTGAAACCGAGGATTTTGTAATTGCTCGGATGCACCTTGAGCAGCAGTCCAGTATTTTCATTGATAGCCTCGGCGTAATCCCGGAGATGGGTTCGGTTAGTGGTACCTACCTCTCGAAGGACTGCACCGCTTGCTGCCATCACGTCAGGGACCCGGAACGCGCCACCGATTTCGATGAGTTCTCCCCGTGACACGATCACCTCTTTGCCGCGTGCCATGGTTTGCAGCGCGAGCAAAACCGCGGCGGCATTATTGTTAACGACCGTAGATGCTTCACAACCTGTCAGCTGCTGTAGGAGCGGTTCAGTTATTCTATCCCGATGGCCTCGTTCACCTGTTGTAATGTCGTATTCGAGGTTGACGTAGTTTTGCGCGGCTTGCTGGATCGCTTCACACGCAACGTCGCTTAACAACGATCTACCTAAGTTGGTATGTGTAACCGTGCCTGTCGCATTGACGACGGGACGCATGCGAGGTGCTGTTTTCGCCGCAATCTTCTGGAGTGTCCGTTCGGCGTATTCCGTGTGTTCTGGGAGTTGTGTCTGGTTTCCGCTAAGGATTTCGCTTCGGATGTCAGCAACGACGGCACGTAGTGTTTCTATAACAAGCGGACGCGCGTAGGTGGCTTGTAAGTCGAGTATCTCCTGTGTATTCAGGAGTTTTTCGATGGCGGGTAATTGTCGCAGGAGGGTTTTATCTATATCTGCGTTCAACCTTTATCTCCATAAACAGGTCTCTGAATTTCGTTTTTTCAGTGTGTGGTTATAGCAATGCAAAGCGTCGATGAGTTCAAAGCTTGCCTTCTTTTTTCAACTCGGCTTGAATCTCACGATAGTCCCGAAAGTGGGTCTCGCCTTTTGCGGCAGTGTCCATGTCTAAAATGTCTTCTAAATCCTCAAGGTGCTGCATGAGAAGACGATACTCCTGCATCGACAGGACAGCAGCGGTTTTTTCACCTTTATGGTTGACAAGATATTGCGGATTGATGTTAAGCATAAATCTCCTTCTATCCAAGTCTTAAGTTTCTGGATTTCCTATGTTAGTATAGCATATTGTCGGAACGTTGTCAAAGGCATTTGGGAAGACATCGTTTTCAAAGTTGAAGATCCCAAATGATTTGAATTCTACAGTTCTTTATGATATTTTTAATACTGTTAAAAATAAATGTGACATCCATCGTTTTTGTATTATTGGCATTCTTGGAAATATCAGAGGCTTACGAGGATAAAGCAAGGAGGAAAACTGTGACAGGGGCAGAATTATCGCGTGATTTGTTTTCTCTTGAAGAGCAGATCACCGCACAGATGTACGTTTGGACAGCGTCTATCGGTATAGATTCGGAAGTCTTAGACGAAGCACGTTTTGACGACACCACTGAAGATATAATGACACCGGAGCAACACGAAATCTATACCGGTTTCGCATATACTACAGTAAGTCTCATCCACGATGCTGTTGAGTTAGGAGGCCTCGAACGCATGAATGAACAGGCGAGTATTTTTGATATAGACACCCTGCATGAGGGCTTATTGTTTTTAGAAGCGCAAGTGCCTGCAGACATTATTGAGGATATCGTTGCACGGTTTAATCAGTTATTACGTTGGTATTCAGTCCCATTTGGCGGGTTAGACGCTGCCTTGAGAGAAGCCGAAAACGTTAGACGAGAAGCCATGCGGTCATGGTTAGGCTAAATGGAGATGTTGGATGGAAGTCCAAAACCCTTTGACAACAACGAAATCCGAAAAACTTATGAATGCTTTGGAAGAGGCAGCATACTGGTGTTCACGGGTTGGGGAGTGGTTCATAGCTATTGGTGTGTTCATGAATCCGTTGGCGTTCGCGGTTGACATCGGGGTCTGCCCGGCGGGGGATACCGGTGATTGCATCGACGGACTCGTCCGCCTTGAAACGTAGATAGAGTTTTTGCGATTGGGCGGCGAGCGACGGATTCTTGAGCGCACGGTAACAGCGCATCATGTTATAGTGTGCGTCCAAATCTTCTGGATCCACAGTGAGCGTCTTCTGGAATTCAGCCAGCGCGGTTTCGTAGTTACGTTTTAGGAAATGCATACGTCCGAGTTTATTCCGAACACGTGTGTCGCGCGGGAATTGCGCAGCGGCGTGTTGGAGATGCTCGATCGCTGTATCGTAATTGCCATCCGCTTCTTGGACGAGGGCGTAAAAGTAGTGAACTTTTGCGCGATGCGGATTTTCAGGAGGTAGCGTCTTCTGAATCTCAAATGCCTTTTCGAGCATTACTTCCGCACCTTGCATGTCTCCCTCCTCAATTCGGACTCTTGCCACGTTCACCCACCCATCAAGGTATGTTGGCTCTATCTCGGTTACCTTCAGGAATGCGGTCTCTGCGGCTTTCAAGTCGCCTTGCAGGAGAAGCCCGATGCCGTAGTCGTTCCATCGTTCGCGAATGTTCTCAGATTTTGACGGTAACGCAGTTGCTTCTACGACTTCAGTTGACGGCACACGAAGTGTGCCTACTACTTTTAAGGTTGTTTTGGCGGATGCCATTTCGATAATTGGTAGGTTCGGGATGCCCTTGATTTTCCCCGCGACATCCGAGGTATCACCGGTCCAGACCCATTTGCCGTCATCGTAGCCTTTATCTACCTGAAAATCTGTATCCTCTGGGTCGCGCACACCGGCGTAAGCCCACTGTGTGTGCCACCAATTGAACTTCCGGTAGTTGAGTTTCGCCTCCACTGTGAGACGGTCCCCACAATCGGATGGGATTTCGAGCCGGTAGCGGACAGTATCGGCGGCACCCGGTGGGATTGTGTTTGAATAGAGAGTAGTTCGCATTGCCCAAGCATTTCGTTTATTAATCAGGTTTCCATGTGCATCAAGCATATAGGCGCGATAGAAGTGCGCACTCGGATCGACCGGTCCGTTCCCATTGGGTGCAGCGATTCTACCGTTCCAGAAAACGATTTTTCCGTTTTCATCGGTGGCTTTCACCTCCAGCCATATATCGAAGGCATCTATCGTGCCAGTAGGGAAACGGTGTCCAACACCCCGTGTGCGTACGACGACATCAATCCGCGTGTCTTCACCTCGTGCGATTTCAGTTCCACTGCTTGGAATCGGTGTGCCGTTTTTGAAGAGATCCAACGTTACCACTTCATCCTGCAAGAACTCTGTTACAATTTTGAGTTGCTCTGGATGCTGATTCACAAACGGGAGTGCCGTGTTTGCAGCGGGGAATCGGTGGTTATGAACTTTGCCATTGATATTCCCCGCATCTGTAGAGTCAACGAGTGGCATGTGACAATCGACGCACTTCTTTGCCGTTTCGGGATAATAGAAGGACAACGCTCCTTGATGGGAGACACCGCTTTTCTGCCACTGATCATAGTCGTTGAAGCCTCGAACCCATCGAAAATTGTTGACGGGTTCGTCCAGATGCACTTTATGACAGGTTGAACAAAACTCAGCCGTGTTTTCACGATGGAAGGGTTTGAGGAAACTCTTTTTGTGTGGTTCCGGGTCAAGTCGGATGAGGTAGTTATGCAGATTCCGAATGATAGGATTCTCACTGGCAGCAATGTCGTGCAGTGGGGGATATTTAATCACGTACCCACTGTTCCCCATTGTGTCTTTAACTTTTTCGATGGAGTGGCACGCCGTACAGGCGAGTCCTGCTTGCGCTGCAGGGGTATGGAGATTTTCACGAATGGGTCTGTCCATCACACCGTTAAGTAGGATTGCTGGATCGTGGCACCCGCCGCACCACTTAGAGGGTTGAATGCCGTTGACCTCCTGCATATAGACGATTGATTTACGATACCACTGGTTGTTGAAGGAGGAGAAGTGATGAGCGGATTCATTCCACTGCCGATAGATGTCTGGATGGCATCCTTTGGTGGCACAGGTTTCCGATGTGAGAAAGAAATCGGTTGGAATCAGCGCACCCGTCTCTGTTTCAACGGATGCGGGGAAGAAGTGACCGGTCGTGCCGCCGCCTTCCTCGTACATACTCGTTGGAGGGAGTGCCGGGTTTTCGACAAGATAGGTTTCATTCGGTAGATAGTGTTGTGTAAGTTTCGCACCTATCGGGAAAAGGACGACAACAACCAGCACACCGATGTTTATCTTTTTCAGCAATGGCGTGAGGAATTGTTGGTCTCTTAATAGGTGAATGCAGAGGAGAATACTCCCCGCGCTTATACTGACGATGTGTGTGATGAGTAACCATTGATAGGGGGTTGTTGCACCGACAATCATCAGATAACCGCCACTGATAATGCCAATAACTATCCCGATACTCCCTACTTGCCCGAGTTTTGAGATTCGTTTCAATTGTCGGTAGACGTAGATACTGAACGGAATTATTAGAAGGACACCAAGTCCAACGTGGAGTAGGACGTTGAAAATGTAAAAAAGCGTCGGTTCACCGAAGCCAAACAGATACGCGCTGTTGAGCAACAGGATGAGGAAGACACAGAAGAAAATTTTTCGCATTTTTTAACTGTGTAGAGGCGAGGTCACCACGCCCCTACCTTAACCGCTTGGTTGAGTGGGTTATTGATCCTTGATGGGGTCTGTAGGTCGCGAGAGCAGCTCTCCGTATTGTTTGAAGAACTCCTCCTTGGACAATGTCTGACGGTTCACCCGAACCATTGCCCCATCGGGAAGGTCAACAGTGAATGTCTCTGGTGGTATAGTGTGATTCACTTTGAAATCCTTTACCTCCAACGTCTGCCGGGAAATTATAGGGTACGTCGCTTGGAAGTCGAGCCAAGCATATTCATTAAAGACTGATTTGGGGAACCAGATTTCTCCGAGTTTCTGATAGGAGACTATTGTTCGATCCATAGTGAGTGCCTCCATCGGAATATCGCTGTCCAGAGCATCTACAGGACGTGGAAATTGGCTTTCATGTTTGAGGTATCGAAACCCTCGCTCGGGTGCGATCCAAATCTTTTCAGACATATCTCCCTGTTTTGCCTCCAGGACATAACATAGCGTACCATCAATAAACTCGCGTCCTGTAATCTGAAAGCTCTCGCTCTTAAGATAGGTCGCTAAATCTTTGCGTCCCAAGGTGAGCCAATGTCTTGGATCCATTGGTGATTTAATTACAACAGGAGACTGCTGTCCCGGACTAAAGTAGTAATTAGGGTGCCTCTTGGCGTGCGGATCAATTTCCCAATATGCCATCGGTGTAAGTATTACAGTTGTTCTTGGTGAATCGAAGCGAGTATTTTCTGAGTCGAAAGTGATACGCTCCTTAGAAATATGGAGATCATCATCGAAGGGAGGTTGTCCATCGGTATAAATCACTTCCCCTTCACCGGATTTGAGCAGTGCATGGTGATGTTTGATGGCTGCTAAAAGTGCCTCAAAATCAAGTGCATCTTCTGCTATGTCTTGTGAGGGTGTTTCCTGTGCGAATGCTGTTGCAAGACACACGAAAAAAATAAAGCAAGAAAGTAGGAAACGATTTGGCTTCATATTTGAAACGAACATCATTTTGCTCCTAATTTTTCTTAAATAAATTCTGATTTGATAGCAGAATTTGCATGTATATCGGAGCTGCAGTTATTCTACTAAACAACTCCAGCAAAGTCAAGACGAAAACAACACTGTGTCATTACGGTTTATGACTAACATGAACAGTCAGATTTCCTACTGCTGCCCGTAGCGTTTGAGGAATTCCTGTTTGGTCAATGGCTTACTGATTCCATCCACCTTAATCGTGGCATCATCAGGAAGGTCAACAGTGAATGTCTCTGGTGGTAGGTTGTGATTTAGTTTGAAGTTCTTTATTTCCAGCATCCGTTGGGAAATTATAGGATCCGCTGGCTTGAAATCGAGCCACGCGTATTCAATAAAGACGGATTTAGGGAACCATACCTCTTCAAATTGCTGATAGGAGATTGTCGTACGAAAAATGGTGAGAGCCTCCATTGGTATATCGCTATCCAAAGCACCTACGGGGGTGGGTTGTTGGATTTCATATTTCAGATGTCGAAATCCTCGTTCGGGTGCGATCCAAATCCTTTTAGATCGATCCTCCTGTTTTGCTTCCAAGACGTAACACAGCGTCCCGTTGAAAACCTCACGACCTATAATATGGAAGTCGTTTTCCCTTAGATGGGTTGTTAAATCTTTGTCTACCCAAGTGAGGAATCGTCTCGGATCTATATGTTCGTGATATGACTGAGGTTTCGTGCTAAAGTAGTAGTCAGGTTTTCCGTTACGACGGACGACTTCCCACATTGTGGTGGGTGTAAGGATAGTCGTTCTTCTCGGTGAATCGAAGCGAGTATTTTCTGAATCGAAAACGATGCGAAGCGTAACAATACGGGGATCAATATCGAGTGGCGGTTCTCCAGAGATATGAACAACTACGCCTTCGCCAGATTTAAGCGGGACGTCAGTTTGTTTGATGGCTGCTAAAAGTGCCTCAAAATCAAGTTCACTTTCTGCTGGGTCTTGTGACGGTGTTTCCTGTGCGAATGCTGTTGTGAAACACGCGAGAAAAACAAAACAGGAAAGTAGAAAACGATTCGGCTTCATATTTAAAAAGGACACGGTTTTTCTCCTTGGTTCAGTTTTCATTGAGGGAATTCTTAGCATCGTCTTGCTTAGAGGGTATATCAGATGCGTTACCCGGTTTAACCCGCATTGGCAAAGGTTCCATCAGTTCATATATCCATCCGCCGGGGAGTATTGGATCTTCCTCCACACCTGTTACCCTCAAGAAAGATCTATATCTCAGGATTTTTCCGGTATAGGCGAGATCTTCAAACAGTCGCTTCACCTCTTGCCATGTTTCATCGCGCCAAGCGGCAATTTCGGGTGATGCCCCTGCCGTTCCATCTGTGCTTATTAGTTCAGTGTAGAGTTCCACCGCCTTGGTGAGATTGGTTCGGATTTCTTCCTCGAGCTCAGGGATTTCCTCTTCAATTTCAGCAAGTGTTAGTCCGAAGAACCTTTTTTCAGATTGAGGAATGCTTAGATGTTCAGAATCAGCGGACATATTCGTGCTATTGTTTTTTCCACGGATAACAGGCCGTCCCAGCTGATTTCGCAGTGCCAATTTTGCATCAATATCAAGGACAATGGGGGCATCAACAATTTCAATTGTGGGTTCGGATTGTGCCGCGAAACTATACGGTCTCTGGTAATGAGCGAGGTATTGATTGCCGACACCGAGTGCCAACATAACCAAAACAGCAGCCGTGCCAAAAGCCGCCCACGGCACCAACGGCTTCCCAATCGGAGGTGGGGGTGCTGGTTTGATGTTGGCAACTTGTCGTCCGATGCTCTCCATTAGATTAGTAGGTAATTGGAGGCTACCGAGTATCTCCTGAATCAAGAGTTCTTCCCTTTCTTGTAAACGCTTTCGCGCCCGACGAAGCCGACTGTTAATCGTGTTCATTGATACACCTAAAAACTTGCCAATCTCTTTCGGCTTCATTTCGCCAAGATAATAAAGGATCACTACCGTACGTTCACTTTCCGGCAGCCTTTTTAGTAGTTTTTTGACGATTTCATGACGGTGCTCGGTAGTTTCTGTTTCTCGTTGTTCCGATACATGATGTATGTAAGAGGATTGCTCTATTTCTCTCATAGGTGTATCCTCCAGCGATTGCATCGCGGGTTTCTTTTTCTGAATCCATCTGTTGCAAAGATTGTTTGCAATGACATAAAGCCAACCAGCAAACTGATTGGGATTTTTCAGCGTCGCGAGGTTCTTGTATGCCTGAAGGAAGGCATCTTGCGTAATTTCTTCGGCGAAGTGAAAATCACCAATCCTGCGCCACGCAAGCGCGTGGACACCCTTTTGGTACTTTCCGACTAAGGTAGTGAACGCCTCGTCGTCACCTGACAAGATTCTCCGAATCAGTTGAACGTCGTCTTTTTCCATCAGGATTCTCCATCACTATTGATGAAAGGAGTAATTATGCCTATATTATCGTCGCTTGGGTAGGCGCGGCATTGAAACAGACACGGTTCTTTAACACCGAACTATGCATGCTCCCCTCAATTATTAAAGATACAATTTAGAGGCAGAAAATGTGCATAATTTTTAGGAAGGGCGGAATTTTAATCTGAGAATTGGGATTTGTTGTGCAAATGACAGTTCGTCTTATAAGATTCATATACACGGATTGCTGGATTGACTCGTGAAATGGTTATCTTTATCCAGCAGTGTAACCGCCATCAATCGGTAGGGCAATCCCTGTAACGAATGCGGATTCATCGGAGGCGAGGTATAGTGCACCGTATGCAATCTCTTCGGGCTGCGCGAGCCGTCGCATTGGGTGCTTGTCGGCGAGGACCTGATATTCCGCTGGTGTTTTGATGACACCGGCAACTAACGGCGTTTCAACGAAGCCGGGACAGATACAATTGACGCGGATATTGTCCTCTGCGTAGTCGAGTGCCATCCCGCGGGTGAGGTTCGTCACACCGCCTTTGGAGGCGACGTAGGCTGCCCGAACGTCCGCACCGACAAGTCCGTAGATGGAGGACAGGTTGATAATGGAACCGCCGCCGTTTTTCTGCATCGCAGGGATCGCCGCTTTGGCACAGAGGTATACACCGGTGAGATTGACATCTAAACAACGGTGCCAGTCCGCTTCCGGCAGATCGCCAACAGGGAGTCGCATTGCGATTCCGGCACTACTCAACAGAATATCCAATCTTCCGTATCTGCTGACGGTTTCCTGCACCACCCGTTCGGTATGGTCTGAGAGTGTCACGTCGGTTTGGACATAGGTTGCTTCGTTACCTGCATCTCGAATGGAGACAACAGTCTGGTTCGCGCCGTCTTCGTCTATGTCCGCGACGACTACTTTTGCGCCGTGTTCGGCAAACAGGATTGCCGTGGCTTTTCCAATGCCGGATGCGGCACCTGTCGCGATGGCTACTTTATCTTTCAATCGCATTTTCAAAGGCCTTTTTCCATCCATTCTGCCGGATTCATTTCCGGTTCACCGATTTGGTTTCTCAGCACGCCGATGTTTTCAATCTCGAGTTCAACCACATCACCCGGTTGAATCCAGCGATCAAGTTCCCACCCACATCCTTTTCCAACAGTACCAGAGCCTAAAAACTCGCCTGGATGGAGCGTCTCTGATTGCGAAACAAACGAAATCATCTCAGCGAAGGAGTAATACATATCCGATGTACTTCCGTCTGCCCAGACCTCGCCGTTGATTCTGGCAATCATTCGGAGGTTGTACGGGTCATCGATTTCGTCTGGTGTAACGAGACAGGGACCCATGATATTGCTGTTATCAAAGTCCTTTCCTTTGGCGGGACCGAGTGCCAACGTCATGTGCCGGAATTGGATGTCACGAGCACTAATATCGTTGTAAATGGTATAACCAGCGATGTATTCAGGTGCCTCTTCTATTGAGATATTTTTCCCAGTTTTGCCGATATAGACCCCCCACTCCAGTTCAAAATCGAGTTTTTCAGTGTAGTTGGGCCACGTAACAACGGCTTCATGCCCGGCAATGGAAGATGGGCTTGTGCTGCCGCGATAGTAGTTGGGTAGTTTGAACCACTCCGGCGAGATTTCTTTACCCGTAATGCGTGAGGCGGCATCCATGTGGGTTTTGAATACCCCGAAATCTCGTAGACTTGCCGGACGTGGGAACGGCGCGAGCAGCTGCACGTCGCCAACAGAGCAGACACTGTCGGAAGTATCCGCCCTGTTGGTAATCTGATCGATATGTTTTTGTGCGTCAGCGATGCAATTCTGTTCAAAGAACTGGATCATGTCTGGGGCAACTGCTGTGAGGTCAACGATTTGGTCGCCAGTAATCCACGCACCGAGTCTTGGTGCACTATCTGTCAATTTGGTTTGAAAGGTAACAAGTTTCATAAGTATTCTTTTTTAGAGGGTTGTGACTCCCTGTTCAAATGGTTTCGTAGTGTTGATTATACGATGAATGCATTTAGAAATCAATATTTTTAAATTTGTCTTGTATACGTGATAGCGATGTGGCATAATTAGCACTATATGTTTGCCGACGTTCGCGGGGCATTCCTATTGTGGACACGCTGAAATAGGAAAGGGGACGAGTATGGTTACCCGACAAGATATTCAAGCGACATGTGATGACATCGTACGCGAATTCGCGCCTTTGCAGGTTGTTCTTTTCGGTTCTTATGCGTACGGTACGCCTACAGAGTCCTCCGATGTTGATTTGCTGGTAGTCATGCCGGTGCCGAAATCGGAAACACGCCAGCAAGAGATAGAAATTCGGCAACGTATGGCGCGCCCTTTCCGTCTACATGTGCTTGTGCATTCGCCTGAAGACTTGGCATATCGCCTTGTATATAACGATTGGTTTCTCCGAGAGATCACCGAAAAAGGCGAGGTGCTTTATGAAACTGCTAATTTTTTCTTGAAACCTATAAAGAAGGAAGAACGCGAGATGAATCCGTTGACAGAGGAATGGGTGGAGAAAGCTGAAGGCGATTATACTGTGGCACAGCAAGTGCTTCAAGGACAGAATCCAGTAAATGATGCCATCTGTTTCCACGCTCAGCAGTGTATTGAAAAGTATCTAAAGGCATGGCTTCAAGAGGCGAACATCCCGTTTCCAAGAACCCACGATTTACAAGAGTTATTGAACCTGATAGTCCCGGCTCTTCCTGCTTGGGAGGCTTGGCGAGAAGATTTTTCAAAGTTGTCGGAACATGCGGTTGATCCTCGCTACCCTGGAAAATTCGCAACCGGAGACGAAGCAGCACACGCGATGCATATCTGCGATGAAGTTCGGCAAGCCGTTCGCGAGCAGCTAAAACTACCGCTTGATATGCCAGATAACTAAGAAAACTTCAGCTGTGTTCATAGTTGTAGAAGAAAGCGCGTTACACCGTTAAGGAGAGGAACAGTTCCTCCAGAGACATTTCAGTTGTGTGCATTTCAAGCAGCTGCCACCCACGTCCAACAATGGTCTCTGCAACATCTGCGCGAATGTCGGTTGCCAGTGTATAGCGAAGATAGAAGGTGGTCGAGATAGCTGTACTTGCAGAGCGTTGCTCAACTTCAACCATGTTTGGGATGTCTTTGAGTGCTGCCGATATATCCTCTGCTGGTGCACCTGCTACCTCAAGCGCGAGAATTGAGGAGGCGGGTTGCAAATCCTCTGTACTGCTGTCGGATGCCTCGCTTTGTCTGGATACAGCACGCCCATCTTTCAACTGGACATCCCCAGTAATTTTGCCCCGGCTGATGATAATCAACCGTTCACATGTGAGACTGGCTTCGGGTAAAATGTGGGTGCTGAACAGAATCGTCCGTTCTTTGCCGAGTGCCTTGATTAATTCTCGGATTTCGACAATCTGTCTCGGATCCAATCCAGAGGTGGGTTCATCAAGGATTAAAACGTCTGGCTCATGGATGAGTGCTTGTGCCAAACCGACACGCTGGCGGAACCCACGAGACAATTGCCCGATAATCTGATGTCGGCGTTCGGTAAGTCCACACGCCTCGATAGCATTATCCAGCTGCGCTTTGATATTACCGCGCGGCACGCTGCGGATTTTTGCCATATAGGTCAGATACTTCGTCACTGTCATTTCTGGATAGAGAGGGACGTTTTCGGGTAGGTATCCGATGCGTTTCCGAACCTCTCGCGATTCTTTAAAAACGTCGTATCCAGCGACAGTAACGCGTCCGCTACTTGCAGGCATAAAACAGGTGAGGATCCGCATCGTTGTTGTTTTTCCCGCGCCGTTGGGACCGAGGAAACCAACGATTTGTCCCTTGTCTACCTGAAAGGAGATGTCCCTGAGTGCTTGGAAGGGACCGTAGTTTTTTGTGATATTTTGAACTTCAATCATGTGTTTTTCCCAGCGATTTGTGGGTTCCGCGGGATGCTGAAATTTAAATCCCGATCTCTGCCCAATAAATAGGGGTTGTTGTCTGGTTGAACTGCCTCCGATTCGGCGAGGACAGCCGGTAGGTCAACAGTCACAGAATTCACCTCAACTCTATCCGAGTAAACTAACACTTGCTTCCACATCATCGGATAACAGATAATGCCGGAAGAGACGATACATAACATGCCCTGTTCTCTGAAAACGCGGTTGAGATGCAGATGTCCACAAAAAAACGCCAAAATCTGTTTATCAAAAGGAGAGACGATTTCGAGCACCTCCGCGGAGTTAGCAACTCGTGAACCGATACCTTGAAACTCAACACTTGGAAAAGGGAGTTGATGCGAAAAGATAAAAACTTCTTGCTCGTAATCTCGTGCTCTTTTTAATTCGCGCTCCGCCCATGCCAACTGGTTGGTGCTTATATACCCATGTGTGAGGTCTTCCGGTACCTCCTGTGAATCAAGGAGAATAAATCGGATGTTTTCATGCACAAAACTGATGGAGCCCATGCCGTTGATGCTGAAGCGTGCCAAGAAGGCATCTTTGGAACCTGTCTCCGGATGTAAATCGTGGTTACCCGGGATGTAATAGCAGGGGGCATTCATGCGTTGTCCGAGTTGTTGCGCACCATCAAGCGTGGCTTCGTATTCTTCAGCAGACATATCGAAACTCTTACCGCCACACACGATATCTCCGCCGTGAACCACAAAGTCGGGTTCAAAGGCGTTCAGTTGTTCAACTAACTTTTCATAAAGTGCGAGACTGTTTTTTTGTTGCTGAAGTCCACCTGCGAAGTTTCTTGGCGCGTTTAAATACAGATGTGTGTCCGTAATAAAGGCAAATTTAAAAAGTATCATGGCATATCCCGTTTTTCAGCGAGGATCCCGATTTCATTGACAGAGATTTCGTAACGGGCAAGGTTCCTTGCGGAAATCCGCAGAAATACGCAAGCAAAAACACACTAAGCAAACGCCTCACCATCAGCACACCGACATTAAAATCAAGAATGCACACGTTTGGATAGAATTGCAACATAAGTCGGTGTATTGGCTGCGTCTATATAGCGTTCAACCTGCCACATTGTACCATCAAGGATGTCCTCTATCTCTGATTTTGAAACAAACAGATAATCAAACCACGGCGTGGTATATTGTCGGTACCGGATTCGCAGGCGCAGTTGTCCACTCATTCGCCCCCGATCTCGGTTAAATTGATGATAGGCTAAATGACACGGTTCCGTTGTTTGATACGGATCCATTGTTTCGGCGATAATTTTCGATGTATCCGTTGTCATGGCTCCAAAACGTCTCAGTAGCCATTTTGCTCTTTTATAACTGCCGACGAGTCCAAAATTATGTCCCATCATAAGGATCGTGTCAAAGGTACCAATTTTAGAGCTTAATTGCGTGATAGGTATGACCTTAGCGTTTTTGAGCCCACGACTTTGACAGGTCTGAATGGCTAATGGTGAGATGTCCGTTCCCAAAACATCGTGCCCCTGCTCTTGAAGATGGAGGCAGTGTCGTCCTGCACCACAGCCAATATCTAAAACGTGCCCGATGGTATCCGCCATAGCGAGTTTTTGATGCTCAGCCCAATCCGCATATTCAGCGAAATAGTTAAGAGGTCCCAGACGGCTTACATCAATAAATCCATCTTCTCTCTCCACAATTTCGACGTTTTCTCGACCGTTATGATAATCTGAAAGGAGGTGCCCGTAGGCATCTTGGCTGTCGGTTAGCATCCTATGACTCCTTGACGTAACCTGTTGTCCCGTTCGGATTGACCCATTTGGCTTCCCAATGCGTTTCAATGCCTTCTCGCCACGCCTGTGCTGCCTCTATGAGTTCAGTCGTGAGTTCAGGGTGATCGTCTTTCAGATTCCTCGTCTCACCCATGTCGGTTTCGAGATCCGCCAGATGCACATCGTCTTCCGGAGGTGCCCCTTCCACTAATTGACCGCTGAGCACCAATTTCCAATTGCCGCGACGCACGGCAGTTTGCTTGCCCATCTCCCAGTAGATTTCGCTGTGCGGTGTGGACTCACCATTTGTCACCATCGGTAGTACATCGAGTCCATCAAGTTCGCACTCAGAAGGATCTCCGCCTGCTGCGGCGAGGAAAGTCGGGAATACATCCATTGCTGCACCGACTTCATCAATTACCTGACCTGCAGGGATTCGCTGGGGCCAATTCATAATTCCGGGTGAACGGATACCTCCTTCGTAGAGACTGAATTTATGTCCTTTCAGTTTACCGGCGGTGCCGCCGTAGTACGGGTCTTGCGTGCCGTCTAACCAATTTCGAGTTTCGCGTGAGGGACCGTTGTCACTCTGGAAATAGGAGAAGGTGTTTTCTGCGAGTCCGAGCCGCTCTAATTCGGCGAAAATTTCGCCGACGCTATCGTCAACTGCACTGAGCATCGCCGCCATAATCTGTCTATCCCAAGGCAAATCTGGGAACCGATCTACATATTTTTGCGGTGCGTGCATCGGATAGTGCGGTGCGTTGTAAGGGACATAGAGGAAAAAAGGTTTGCCGAGTTCAACCGACTTTCGGATATATCGGATGGCGTATTCAGTAATGAGTTCCGTAAAATATTCACCGTTTCGGTATATCTCTTCACCGTTTTCCCAGAGGTCGTGTGTTTGGTCGATGCCAGGCTGTCCTAAAGCCCAATAGAAGATATGTGAGAAGAAGTCAATGCACCCTGCCATGAAGCCGAACCAGTCGTCGAATCCGTGATGTTCCGGACGTGAACCCTCGGCGAGTCCTAAATGCCACTTTCCGGACATTGCTGTGTAGTAGCCGCGTTCCTTAAGTGCAGTTGCGAGTGAAGGAACGGTGGGTGGTAGTCCTGTAGCCGTTCGATGTCCTGCTAAAATGGAGCGGACTCCAGCGTGACATGGGTATCGTCCTGTCAATAGGGATGCGCGCGACGGGGAGCAGACGGGAGAATTCGAGTACCAATCTGTGAAACGGGCACCCTCAGCTGCCATTCTGTCGAGATGTGGCGTTTTGAAGTCGGTCGCACCCATGCAGGATAGGTCGCCATACCCCTGGTCGTCCGTTAGAAAGATAATGAAATTAGGTTGCATTTTTCCTCTTTTTTCGTTGTATAATGTCCTTCCTCATGAAAATCGGAATAAAAAATTACGCTTTCCAGAAACTTCGATCTAAGCTCCGATATTGTATGGCTTCAGAGACATGCATCGCCTCTATATTCGGGTTTTGATCCAAGTCTGCAATGGTGCGCGCCACCTTCAAAATCCGGTCATAGGCACGTGCGCTCAGCCCTAATTGATTAATCGCAACCCGAAGCAGGTCTTGCGCTTGGTCGTCAACTTTGCAGTATTCTCGTATCTGCTTCGATTCCATGTTTGCATTGGCGTGTATTGTTGTCCCAGCGAAGCGTTGGTGTTGGACTTGACGTGCTGTCTCAACTCGCTTTTGGACGTGCGCCGAGGATTCACCCGTTGTTTCAGCGGCGAGTTCCGAATATTTCACCGCTGGCACTTCAACTTGGATGTCAATCCTATCCAATAGCGGACCGGAGATACGGGAAACGTAGTTCTGAATCTGGTTGGATGAGCATTTACATTCTCGGCTCGGGTCACTGAAAAAACCACAGGGACAAGGGTTCATAGCAGCAACGAGCATGAAGTTTGCGGGGTAAGTGAGCGATGCTGATGCCCGGGAGATGGTCACTTGCCGGTCTTCAAGGGGTTGCCGCATAACCTCAAGAACGTTTCGTCGGAATTCGGGGAGTTCGTCTAAAAAAAGCACGCCGTTATGTGCGAGGCTCACCTCACCGGGGCGCGGCATCTTTCCACCGCCGATTAAACCTGCATCTGAGATCGTATGGTGTGGTGAGCGGTATGGACGTGTTACAACCAAAGGAGTGTCGCTTGGGAGAATGCCGATAGTGCTTTGGATCTTCGTCGTTTCTAAGGATTCGTCTATAGAGAGTCTCGGCAAGATTGATGGAATCCGCTTCGCAACCATGGTCTTTCCCGAACCGGGTGGTCCGATCATGATAAGATTATGTCCACCTGCAGCGGCGACCTCAATCGCGCGCTTGACGTGTTCTTGCCCTTTCACATCGAGCAAGTCGAGGAGCGGTTCTGAGGATTCAGTGTGCTCGTCAGTGGTGAGTGTGTGTGGTTCTGGTGCTATCTCCTTCTCCGAATTGAGGAACGCTGCAGCCTCTGACAAACTCGCAACTGGATAGATGTTCACATCTTCAACAATTGCCGCCTCTCTCGCGTTTTCAGCGGGTAAAATAAGATTTTGAATGTTGTTCTCTTTTGCGGTGATGGCTATCGGAAGTCCGCCCGGTATCCCGCGGATGCTTCCATCAAGTGCAAGTTCGCCCAGAATCATGGTATTCTCAAGACTTTCCAGGCTTACTTGATTCGTAGCTGCCATAACGCCGATTGCGATAGGAAGATCAAACGCTGAGCCCGCCTTTCGGATATCCGCAGGTGCTAAGTTCGCTGTGATTCGGGTTGGCGGGAAGTAGAAACCGGAGTTTTTAATGGCTGCGGTAACTCGATCCCGACTCTCTTTGATAGCACTGTCGGGCAAGCCAACGGTGCTAAAGTACGGCATTCCACCGGCGACATCTACCTCGACTTTCACTACATAGGCATCGATTCCCAACATCGCACTGCTTAGGACCGTTGCGAGCATACGTCTATTTCCTTCCAACTTGTGTTAATTTAAAATCTTTTTTGTGATTGTGTTTTGTAAGTGTGCTTTTTACGCAGGTGAGGTTCAAACCTCATCAAGGAAATCCTAATACTATTATATCACTGACAAAGCCAACAGGTCAACGCTTTTCCGCTAACCTAAATCGCCGGTAAGTTTATGTAATGTTTGCAGTTGTTTCTGGTTGGCTATGACCAACAAGGCATCACCGGCTACCATTTTCTTATCTCCGGGCGGATTATAGAGAAACGCGCCGTCGCTATCCTGAATTGCGACGACAACCAACCCAGTTTGCTCTTGAATACTCGCGGCTTTAAGAGAAATCCCATCTAAAGGAGAATCTTTTTGGATGATGGATTCAGTAAATTGTGCGCCCTGTCGATTTTGGGTCATACTTTCCAAAAACCCTACGAGTTGTGGTTGAAGTATGCCGGAGGCAAGGCGGAGCCCACCGATGTGATCGGGTAGGACAACTTCATCTGCCCCGGCAGTAATGAGTTTTCCGGGGGAATTGTCTTCAACGGCTTTAGACGCTATCTTTAAATGTGGGTTCAATTTCCTCGCGGAGATCACCACAAAAAGATTGTCTTGATCGCGGCTAAGGCATGTAACAAGCCCTTGGGCGCGCTCAATGCCTGCCCGTACGAGTAATTCATCATCGGTTGCATCACCTTGAAGGTATAGAAAATTTCGTGTATCCGAAAGGTGGATGAGTCGTTCTTCCTCGACTTCAATACCGACGAAATCTACTTCTGACTTCAGCATTTCGTCAAGTACATGCACGCCAGTATCGCCAAGCCCACAAATAATATAATGGTTAAATAATTTATCAACGGTTCGAATCATTTTTTGTTGTCGGAAAAAACTTTGTAATTGTCCTTCAATCAGAAATGCAGTAGCAATTGTAACACTATAGGTGAACACCCCAAACCCGCCGATGAGTAGAAACAGGGTGAAGACTCGTCCTTCATCACTCATTCCCATGTTCTCATAACCGACAGTCGTTAAGGTAATGACAGTCATGTAGATCGCGTCAAGAAGTTGCCATTCCCCTTGCGGGTTATCCCTTTCAAGGAATAGGTAACCAACGGTTCCAGTTACGAGCAAGCTCACGAGCAGTATAGGGGCAATTAGGATCTTGCGTTGATAATTCATACGCCTATCTCATAGACGCGCTTGGTATTTCTGGAGCATGTCTATTGGAAATTCCTATGGTTCTTTTGATGTCTAATGCCGCTTTCTGGCACTGCGCTTGACAGCAGGATTCGGATCGTGCCGGGCAATGTCAAAGAGCGTGCGATACTCAATCCTATCCAATGTGGATAAAAGTCTTGCGACTTCCATGCGTACGCACGCCGCTGGGTCTTTGAGTCCACGTTCAAACCAATGTTCGACATCATCAAAATCGTGTTTTGCGAGTGCTGCGAGTGCCCCGGCACGAATGCGTCTATTTTTAGATTCAGCGTGCAGTAGAATAGGGGCGACATACCCGTCATCGCATCGGCACATGATTCGCAAAGCGTTACATACCACATCCACTGATTCATCTTCGAGATGCAATACACACCAATCAAATAGATCTTCAGTCCCGATTTTTTCGAGAGATTGAAGTCCGCGGACCCGTCGCTTTGGATTCTCATCAAAAATGTCGGCGACTGCTTTGGTGCGGAGGGCATCAACTTTTGTTGAATCGAGTGGTTCTGCCTTCGTCTCTGGATAAAGAACACGGACTTCGATAGTGTCATTCTGAAGATGCTGAATAGGTAGCACCTCAGGACTAAACGGAATCTTGTCAAAGAAGGCTGGTAACCATTGTCTGCCTTTGATAAAAAACTCTTGCCGACTGATTTGGTTTCCAGTGCCCGATCGCATTCGGTTGTTCATCCAATGTGCCAACCGCACAATACCCCAATGGTTTCGACTCACGCCGTTGTGGGAGTAAAGCCCCAGTTGGTGGTTAACCCATTGTGCAAGGGCAACTGGACACGCAAGGAATTCAAAAGAATTCGCCGCTAAGAGTTGAACCTGCAAGTGTTGATGAATCGCTATGATGCCCCCCCGTACTTGGATTCTGCCATTACCGAGGTGTGTACGGAGTGTTTCGACCTCCAGTTCGGTTTTGAGGACGACCGGTCGCCCCCGTTTCCGTCGCGCCTTTTGCTCCGCGCGGTTTTTAGCGTAGTTCCAATTTGTAGTGAACCAGATAGCTCCACCACGTGGGCGGAACCCATTTTCAACGATCCCTCTCGCATTACCTAACGTTGTGCCGTGATAGAATTCCATAAACGCTTCTCCTCGAAAGTTTAACCTGGTTAACCCCATTTATGGTAAATAATTCGTGAAAATCGGCAGTGAACTGTAACGCGGGATCGCCTGTCTTAACCCTTGAAAGGTCGTCGGTTAAGAGGCGTTTTCGGTGTTGTCAGTGGAAGCCTCTGCTTCGGTTTCATCAGTTTCGCCAGTTGCTGTTTCTTCTTCTGAGGCTGCCTCCTGTCTATTGATGGCACGGACATAACCCATTCTGAGTTCATAGAGGGTATTCGCCAAAAAGTTGGCTTCCGGTGCGGTGAGGTTGCCTTTCGTCTTTTCCTCAAGCATCTCAATAGTATCAATAATATGTTTCACGAGTGGGAAGTTTGTAACGACCTCGTTCGTTTCGGGGTTCGGGATTCCCTCTAAGTAGAGCCGTCCTGTTTCTACAAGGTTAGCAAGGTAACTAACAAAATCGACAGGTGGAAGTTGCTGTGCTTCTTCCTGAACCGTAGTCTCTTCCATATAATATTACTCCTGAGTCTGATTTTCTTGATATAGGCAGCGGATGTTTGCACAAAAAGTTCGCTATTCGTTATCAAAGATAATGATTTGTGCGAGTAAACTCCCTGCTTGATTATTGTTATTTGGATTTTCATTCATGGCGAGGAAAATAACACCGTCGGCGGGGGCGGGGTTGTCATAACGGGAGCCGACAGCAAAAACGACATCTCCGATCTTGGCGATGAGTGCACCGATATTCGTGCCGGGGAGTAAGTACCCATCGGAGCCTGGTGTTTTCGGGACACCGTCAGCACCGCACCATCCCGTCCGATTTTGCAAATCTGGTGACCACGCGCCTTCCGCGTCAATAATAAGTCGCTGTCCTTTTTCGACACGCACGTAACTCTCCTGCCAAACAGGGCTTGGACGAGCCGTACGGATAACTGTTAATGCCATACATACCTCCAAAATAATAGGATGAGATGTAACGATTGGCATTGTACCAACCGTTACATCGTTGCTGCTATTCCTTATCCCGAATAGTGATGTTGGTGATCACGTCGTCAACTGTAATGTTGTCAACCACGTCCATCCCACTGATAACGTTTCCGAAAATGGTGTAATCACTGTCAAGGATCGCGTCGCCGCGGCAGATAAAGAATTCAGAAGCATACGAAACGCTCGCTCCCTCTTCTTTTGCCATAGCGACGACCCCTCGTGACATCTCTTGTGAACCGTTCTCAATGGGAAGTGTATCTCCGGCAGCAAGTTTTGAACCTGCTTGGATGAGGAGTTCCTCTGCGCGATTAAACTTCTCACCTTTGTAATACATCACTTGCGCGTTTTTGATGAAGTTTTTAGACGTTTCTGGTGCTTCAGCGGCAAGGAATTCAAATTCGATGGTGCCTTTTGCCGTTTCAATGACGGCGACCACCGCTGCCGGATCAATCTGTGGTTTCGCTGCGGTTGTTTCAGTGCCTGTGCCAGCACGACGTGCGCGCGGGGCAGGGGCTTGCTGCTCTTCTTGTGCGCAACTCAACACGAAGGTAGCGAATAGAGTCGCTAAAACCAAGAGTGCTGCGGATGCGAACTGCCGGTGTTGCTTACTCTGCTGTTGCCTTAACATACTTTGACTTCGCCTCCAATCGGATTTTTGTCATGACATCGCCTATGTCTAAGCGATCGACGACATCCATACCTTGAATTACACCGCCGAAGGTAGTGTAGTTGCCGTCAAGATGGGGTTGGGGTTTCAAGCAGATGTAGAATTGGCTCCCGGATGAGTTCGGCGTGTCTGGCACCCGTGCCATCGCCACAGTGCCTCTGACGTGTGGACGTTGATTCGGATTTGTGTATTCGTCAATAATAGTCCAACCGGGACCTCCTGATCCATCGCCTTTTGGACACCCACCTTGAATGATATTCAAACCGGGTGCATCAACTTTCCGATGAAATGTTAAGCCGTCGTAAAACTTTTGGTTAATCAACTTAATGAAATTGTCCACTGCCGCGGGGGCAGCGTCGGGATAGAACTCAAGCACGAAAGTGCCTTTGTCGGTTGTGACGACCGCGGCCTGATCTTCAGGCGTTAGTTGTCGCCCGAAAGGGAGCGCGCAGCCGATTAAGGTTAGAAATAAAAGAAGAAATATTGGGCTTTTATGTCGTAAGTTTTGGCTGGTGAGCTGCGCCAAAGAACAACGTGTCGCGTTCATCAAATCTCCTTTGATGTACCAGTTAGTCAGTTTTGAGGCGTGCCCAGACGGTCGTTAATTTGTCCTGTGCATCGACACGCAGCACAACAGGCGCTTCCATATCCTGAAGCAATTCTTCCTTAGTCAAAGCGTAGTTATACATTTTGATTTCATCTAAGGCACCTGTAAGAAAACGACCACTTCCGCCGCGTGCGCCAATAAAGAGCGGATCGTTGTTCGGTTTTAATTCACCCTTACACGCCATTTCTGCTTCCAATTCGCCATCGATATAGAGCAGGATCGTTTTACCGTCCCATGTTCCAGCGAGAAAATGCCATTCTCCATCCTGAATGCTGGGGCCAATATTATCATCGTTACATGCCTCTGGCAGGTCAAAGAATTGAAGAATAGTTCCACCATTGTAGAGTGCAGCAAGGTTATACAGCCCAGAAACCCAAGCCGTTCCTTTTTCTACGCCACTCTGGATTGCTTCTCCACCTTTGACAAGTGCCCAGAATTCAATGGTGATTCCGTCAACAATGTCGAGACTCGCGTGGTCGGGGATTTGTCCAGAGGTTTTTCCGTCGAACTCCAACGCCTGTCCGAAAACACCTTCGATGAGTTTCGGTGAACCCTTAAAGGTCGCGTCGTTGCCGAAATCAGATATGTCTTTTGCGACTTTTCCTTCTAAAGTATCAAAGGGTAAGTGCAATACCAATTCCTGTGCTTTACAAATCGCTGAAACGTTTATTAAAATGAGAAAGAGCGACCCAAGAATAATACGTTGTTTCAAGGGCTTACCTCCTACAATAGAATTATAAGCGACACTTTTTCTCGTGTCAACAAAAATCGGAAATTTCTAAACAGTTAATACAATAATTTAAAATAACAAGAGGGAAAAAAAAAGTCAAGGGTTTTCGTTAAGGCACGGAAACTTGACGGGAAGCGTATTCGTTGTTATAATAGTGTTGGCGCATATAAATGTAGCGTACGACTTTCAGGCTCCTATATTTGCAACTTGGCCATTGCTTACAAAATCACAGAAAAGGAAGACTATGGAAAAATTGACGATTGAAGAACATATATATACAAATTCGATAGGGATGCAGTTGGTTAGGATTGAACCCGGCACATTTATGATGGGTTCAGAAAACGCTTCGTTATCGGAGGAATTAATAGGGAGCAGAACATACCTCCGCGATGGTGATTGGGATGAGCATCCGGTGCATCAAGTAACACTTACCACACCATTCTACATCGGCATTTTTCAAGTTACCAACGAGCAGTACGAGGCATTTGATTCGACTCACCGGGAACTGAGCAGCCTGCAGAGCGTCGGTTTTTCGCGGGAAGATGACGAAGCGGTTGTCTTTGTGGATTGGCACGATGCGACGCGCTTCTGTGAATGGCTCTCCGAAAAAGAGGGGCTCCCTTATCGCTTACCGACCGAAGCAGAATGGGAATACGTGTGTCGGGCAGGGACAACAACCCACTTTCACACGGGGGATACATTGCCACCTGAATTCCATAAGAATGTCGGAGAGAGTTGGTATCCTGATGGAGGCCGGGGGCGCGGTTCAGAAGAAATTGTGCCTTTGCATGTCGGACATACGACATCGAACGCGTGGGGTGTGTACGATACGCACGGGAATGTAGAGGAGTGGTGCCAAGATTGGTACGGTCCGTACGAACCGAACCCGCAAGTCGATCCGGTAGGTAGGGAAGCAGGGCTGTATCGTGTCACACGCGGTGGTAGCCATTCGACATTGCTCTGTTATCTACGTTCTGCGAATCGGATGGCGGCAGTGCCTGAAGATAAACACTGGTACATCGGGTTTCGTATCGTCTGTGGTGAAGTGCCCCAGACATCGCCTATACCCGCACCGAAGGTGGCGTTATGGGGATGTGATGTCAAACAAGAACCTGCAAGTTCACCTGCACCGGAGACACCTTATTTCGCAGAACCGCTGACGTTCGTTAGAATTCCAGAAGGTTCAAACGGACCGCTTTTTTCAGCGCATAACCACGTTCCAGCGATTGTCGAATGCCCGAATGGCGATATGTTCGCAGCGTGGTATTCGTGCGTGACAGAACGCGGTCGTGAATTAACAGTCGCCGCGAGTCGGTTGCGTTTTGGTGGAACGGAGTGGGATCCTGCCGAACCTTTCTGGGGGCCGCCTGATCGGAACAATCACGCGACTTCCCTTTGGCGAAATGAAAATGGACGAATTTATCATTTCAATGGACTTTCGGCAGCCGCGACGTGGGGTCCCTTGGCGTTGGTAATGCGTTATTCTGACGATAACGGTGCAACTTGGTCGAAACCTCGCTTTATTTCACCCGAGCATCGTCTCCGGCACATGCCGATTGCTTCGGTTTTCCGAAGGCAGGACGATTCTATATTGCTTGCCTGCGATGCTGTCAGCGGTGGAAACGGCGGCACTGCAATATGGCTCAGTGACGACGATGGAGAAACGTGGTACGATCCGGGTGCGGGGCAGCCTATCCCCGAATTTGCTGCCGGAAAAAGTGGTGGATGGATCGCTGGTATTCATGCTGCTGTGGTTGAACTCTCGGATGGAAGGTTGATGGCTTATGGCAGGGGCGATACGATTGATGAACGGATGCCGAAAAGCCTCACTGAAGATGGCGGCAAAACGTGGCATTACAGCGCGAGTCCATTCCCTCCGGTTTCCGGTGGGCAGCGGTGTGTCCTACTACGGCTTCAAGAGGGACCGATTTTTCTCGCCACCTTCACAGGGGATCGGAGGGAACCGACAGCGATGCCGATCGTCGATGCTTCTGGGAATGAACGTCTCGTTACCGGACTCTTCGGCGCGTTGTCTTATGACGACGGTGAAACGTGGGAACACACGCGTCTAATTACAGATGACGGCGAGGACCGAGAGATCGAAACGATGGATGGACGACCCTTTACGATGGGACTAAATAGTGCTGAACCGGGGGGTTACCTCGCCGTTTGTCAAGGACAGAATGGCATAATTCATCTGATTAGCAGCCGTCTACACTATCGATTTAATCTTGCGTGGTTAAAAGAGTTACCTCCATCAACAGTTTAGTGGGTTTGTTGGGTTTCGCTCTATCTATTTATAGGAAACGAGTATTGGCAAACTACAGTTCCGTAGCAACACAGGCGTTCTGAGTTTCACCGCTCAACCCAACCTACGGGGTCTAAACGAACGGCAAGGAACATTAAAATTATGAAACTCCCTTTTTTACATCAAGAAGTAGAAGTCAGCACCGATTTGCGCGAGAGTAATGACATCCTTGACAATCCGAAAGCATTGAAAGAACGCATGGCAACGGACGGGTACTTGTTGATTCGCGGATTACATGATAAGGACTCGGTCCTTACAGCGCGCCGACAGATTCTGGAGAAGCTCGAAGCAAAAGGGATGCTCGCACCAGATACGGAGTTGATGGATGGCATCTTCAATCCGGAATACCCGGAACCTACCTCAACCGGTTCGATGGGAAATAAGGCGTTGACACAGATGCCAGCATTCAAAGCAGTTGTTGAGGGTGAACCGGTAATGGAGTTTTTCAAGCGGTTCCTCGGTGGCGAGGCAGCGACGTTTGATTTCAAATGGCTTCGCACGGCAGGACCCGGTTCAGGTTCCCCGATTCATTACGATATCGTGTTTATGGGGAGAGGTACACAGAATCTCTATTCCTGTTGGACCCCCTTTGGAGATGTATCGCTGGATATGGGCCCTATCGTTTTTTGTCTCGGTTCTAACCAGTTTGAAAAGGTGCGTGCTACCTACGGACAGTCAGATGTAGACCGGGATCTAATTGAAGGACATTTTAGCGATAAACCGCTTGAAGTCCTTGAGAAATTTGGCGGACATTGGGCAACGACAACATTTTCAACAGGCGATGTTATTATTTTCAGTATGTTCCTGATGCATGCTTCGCTCGTCAATACCTCTAATAAGATTCGGATAACAGCGGATACCCGTTATCAGCTTGCTGCGGAACCGATTGATGAACGTTGGGTTGGCGAAAAACCAAAGGGGCATTACGCATGGAAGCAGCAGGGCGCAAAGATTGAATCCTTGGAAGAGTCACGAGAGCGATGGGGGGTTTAACTGTAACAGGACTTGCGCAAATTGAGAAAATATCGGACATTCAGACGCAAAAAATCGGTAACTTTCGTATTTAAACCCCTAAATCCCCCAACCCCCCATATCCCCCCTTATCAGGGGGTAGGGGGACTTTAAGAGGGAATGCGTAAGTCTTATGTAATAGTCAGTTCTTAAGGGGCTTTGGCTCACTATTACAAAGGGATGCATATATGCAAAATGATTCGGATGCGCTTGAGACTAACACAGCGTCCAAGAACAGAAGTACCAAATTTATACCTTTTCTTATCATTTTATGTTGCGCTGTTGTGGCTGGCTTCGGCATCCGATATTACAGTAGCACATCCACTGCAACGGTTGGAGGCGCGTGGGATATTTACTTCAGCGAAGTTGGTGTCAATGAAAATCGCTACTCCCTCGAGAAGCAGCTTGTTACCAGACTTGCGACTGCTGCGTCTCGGATTGATGCTGCGCTCTATCATTTGAATTCTGCACCGATAGCCGATGCCTTAATAGAAGCACATCGTCGTGGGGTCCTTGTTCGTGTCGTCACAGAAACCGATTATGTAAAAGAAACAGCGGTTAGACGTTTGCAGGATGTAGACATACCGGTGGTTGACGACGATGGGCGAGACGGGTCTATGCATCACAAGTTTATTGTGATTGATGAACGATACGTCTGGACAGGCTCCTATAACACGACCTATAACGGCGCGTACAGAAACAACAATAACGTTATATTCATCGATTCTGTACCACTGGCATATAACTTCACACAGGAGTTTCGAGAGTTGTTTCTTCAGATGCGGGCTGAGAAATCTTCTGGTGCGCTTGTTGTGTATCCCGAAGTAGTACTGAGCGATGGGACGCAGGTCTCTACCTATTTCTCACCAGAGAACGATATTATCTCGCTGCTTCTGAAGGAGATTGGATCTGCCAAGAAATCGATCCACTTTATGGCGTTTTCGTTCACGCAGGATGCACTTAGCAGTGCAATGCAAGACTGCTTTGAATCTGGTGTTGCAGTCCGGGGGGTGTTTGAAGAGCGGCGGGTTAATAACGAATACTCCCGATATAAACAGATGAAAGCGGCAGGTTTGCCGGTGGTTCAGGATGGAAATCCGGGAGCCATGCACCACAAAGTGATTGTTATTGATGAGGAGACTGTGATTACGGGTTCCTACAATTTCTCAAAAAATGCGGAAGAGCATAACAGCGAAAATTTATTGATTATCAAAGGAAACCCTGATATCGCGCGAGCATACCTCGCTGAGTTTGATCGGGTCGCGCGTTAAGGTTTTTCGCCTAAGATTACCGTAGAATATCGTTCGGTTCCATTCCTACCGATTTTAAGCTGGACCTTCGTATTGGGTCGCTTGCTCACAACACATCTTAACAACTCGGCGTAAGAGCCTACCGGGACTTTGTTAAATTCGAGGATAAGATCATCCTGTAGAAGTCCACATTTGTGCGCGGGACTGTTTTCAATCACGCCTGTAACAAAGATTCCACGTTCACTGACATCAACCTCAATGCCAAGCCAGCCACGTGCTACCTTTCCGTGTTCTATAATTTCTTTGGCAACAGCGTTTACTGTCTCTATCGGCATGGCAAAGGTGATTTCTTGATTATGAATTCCTAATAGGGGCGGTTGTACGAGAAATTGTCTGAGATCTATGTCGTCCGGTTTCTCGAACAACACGTCAGCTGGTGAATTGGCGTTCGTTGGATCCGTGAGGACCGCAAAGATCATTCCGACAACCTCTCCTGATGTGTTTACAACTGCCCCTCCGCTGTTGCCGGGTGTAACCGCTGCGTTGATTTTAATTAATTCTCCGCACAGTTGGTTTGGCAATGTGTCCCAACCACCGACAATTCCAAAGGAAACAATTGGGCTACTTCCGTAGGAGCTTCCTATTGTTACGACCCAAGAACCGGTATCAATTTTTGAGGAATCGCCCCATTTGAGAGGTTGAGGCTTCTTAAGTTCAATCCACTCGTCAGCTGCTACGGCTTTGGTAGCATCCCTTGAAGATCTGCGTTCAATCCATGGATCTGCAACCTGAAGAACCGCAATATCAGTGAGTGTATCAATGCCGATCAATTTTGCTGGAGAAACTATCCTATTTTTAAAAATAACCTCGATCTTACTTAGAGTCTCCATCTCAAATGTAGTTGTCACAATGTGTCCAGTGTCGTTGATGACAATACCGGAGCCGATGTTTTGGCGTGTAAATGGCCTCACCTGCGTTGCGACGACTTTCACAACAGCAGGACGCGCATTCCTGACGACCCTCTGAAAATCCTTTTCAAGCATCTGCAGGACATTCTCATTTGCGAAGCCTGAGGAAACCGCATAGAAAAGTAAACTAAGCAGTCCGATTGCCAGTTGTTGGTGTTTTGATTTTGTTACGTACATGCTTCATTTTCCTTTTTTTAGTTATCAGTCTTCGGTTTTCAGTCTTAACCATTAACTCGGGTTTCCTTAACATTTATACTTAACATTTATAACGGAGTCGAGTTGATGGTTAAAGTTAAAGAGGCGTTTTGTGTGTGGAAGTGACAACTTATGCAACAGCCACACGCCCTACTGATAACTACTTCCCTGACGGGTGTTCTATGTTCATTCCTACAGAAGGCGACGACTTAGACATTGTGCCAAATTAGAGCCCGCCTCGTGTGGATGTGTTGGTATAACTCACCTGCTTTAGGACGTAATGCTGCTGCATCGGTTGCCTCGGTGTTGGGGTAACACGATTATCTTGTCTCTCTACCGACATTTCCACCGTTGAAACGGGGTCTTGATCGAATAAGAAACCCTCTTGATGGAGATAGGTACCGCCTACAGTGAGAATCAACGCCACAATTCCACTGACTGCCCATATCGGACGGCGAAATACATCCAGCAGTCGTTTCCAACTTGCTCCGATTCCCTTAACGCCATTGATCTCGCGTTGTTCTTCAGCAAGGCGTTGCATTAACGTCGACGTGAAGTAGGGTGAGGGTTCGATCTGTGGCAATTGCTGTGTCACCTTAACAGATTCCTGAAATCGGGAATATTCCTGCTGACACGCTGTACATTCTGCGAGATGTCCTTCAAAATCTTGCAGTGTCTGATAATCAAGTGTGTCTTCAAAGTGAGCAGAGAAGTAGTCCTCAGCTTGTAGACAGTTCATAAATTAATTACTCCTAAGAATATCAAATGATCAAATAAACGGTTTTAACTTATCTTTAAGCATGAGTCGGGCACGATTGATGCGGGATTTCGTGGTACCACTCCGGAGTTCCAGGACCTCACTGATTTCCTCGTAGCTAAGCCCCTGTAGATCGCGTAGGACGAGGGGGAGTCTATACTGTTCTGGTAATTCTGCGATTGCTTTTTGAATGGCATTGCGTAATTCTTTACGTTCAAGTGCTACTTCCGGTTGGAAAGCCTGATTCGCGGGAGTGTTCGCGATCAGATCAATTTCTTCTGCATCTCCCTTACCGTCGCTCCCACTATCTATCACATTATCAACCCTGTACTTGTCGCGTCGTTCTCGGTTTCGGAGTTCATTTTTGCACAGGTTCTTGGCGATATGATACATCCACGTCTTAAAATGGGCGCGTCCCGGTTTATAGCGGTGCGCCGCTTTAAAGATGCGAATAAACGTCTCTTGCGCCAAATCCTCGGCACTGTTCCTATCATTAATGAACCGAGCAATGAAATTGACGAGCGGTTGTTGGTGTCGGCGCACGAGGAGTGTAAATGCACTTTCGTCGCCTTTCTGATAGCGTTCCATCAATTCATCATCTAAGTCAAGCATCAGGTTCCTCCGGAGGTGCTTATCTGTAATATACACCGAACCGCGGATTTGGTTGCAAATTTTTTAGATTTAGTAAAATAAAGATCGAAAATCAAATATATTTAAAGTGTGTTTCTTGACCTCAAAGCGGGTTTTCGTGTATGATTATTTTAAGAGTTATCAGTCATCAGTTGTCGGTTTTCGGTTAAATCTGTAACAATTTACTACCTGATTAGTGTTCTGTCAAGTTTCTAATTGAGGTACCGTTTGTAGTGGCGCAATTTATCGCGCCGTGCGATGAATCGCACAACTGCAAATCTATCTATTTATTTTTTTAAGAGAGTGGTAGAGTCCTCCAAGATAAGCCCTATGTTACACGGAAACCTCTTAACTGGCAACTGATAACCGATAACTAACAACCAATAGATGGAGGCTTACATGTTTGATCAGGTTTTACAAGCGGTTGAAGCACAATGTAAAGAAGAAAGAATCCCAATGTTAGGGGAAGAAAAGGCGAAATTTCTTGCCGCCTGCGTTGAGGAGGCGAAGCCGTCCCTTATTGTCGAGTGTGGAACTGCTATCGGTTATTCGGGACTGTGGATGCTGCGCGTCTTGAAAGCCGTTGGCACTGGACGCTTGATAACGGTTGAGATAGATGCTGAGCGTGCAGCGCAAGCACGCACGAATTTTGAACGCGCTGGAATGGCAGACCTCGTTGATTCACGCATTGGCGATGCGCAAGAGGTACTCAAAAGTATCCAAGAACCTGTCGATTTCCTTCTCCTTGATAACAACTTTAACAACTATTTTCCGTGTTTTCAAGCAATTGAATCGCGTTTAACCAATCCTGCAACTGTTGTGGCAGACAACGTTGGTATCGGTGCTGATTCAATGGCGGATTATCTGGAGCACGTCCGCGAGCACTATGAATCTGAAACACATTGGTTTGACATTGATTTGCCGTGGGTGAAACAGGACGCAATCGAGGTGAGTATCTACCGCCGTTAGTATAAAGTTGGGTTTCCCTACGTTCTGGAGTGTACACGACGATATGGCGGATTTCAGCGGTATTTGGAACACCCCAACTGTCTTTTCAGTTCCGTTCAACCCAACCTACGGCACCATAGAATCCCTAAATTGACACCTATGGTGTGGTTTCTAACTTCACCAATGAACGCCGATATTGCCAAAGGAGCACGCTTAATGGATTATGATTTTACCAGAGTCGCGAGACTGCCATCGCCAGGTGATAACGTCGCTATTGCAACCCAAACGTTGGAGAGTGGTACACGCATCGGTTATGAGGGGTCTCAGTTTCAATTGTCACATACCATTTTAGAAGGGCACCGGTTTGCGATACAATCAATTTCGGAAACCGAGCCACTCCTATCGTGGGGTCTACCTTTCGGTTTTGCGACACGTGCCATTGAACCCGGCGACTACGTGTGCAACCAGAAAATGATTGATTCGTTGTCGATTCGGAACCTACCCTTTAAACTGCCGGAAACACCCAATTTTAGCGATAAGATGGCACCTTACGTGCTTGACGAGGCTGAGTTTCAAGCAGGGAAGCAGGTGGCGCGGCATGCGAACAAGCGTCATTTCCTCGGTTATCAGCGGCCTGGGAGCCGTGGTGTTGGTACGCGAAACTATATCGTCGTTATGGGGACAACCGCACGCACGTCTGGTTTCGCAAGAAGACTTGCCGATATGTGTTCGGTAGGAGGGGTTTGTAACCCCGATACATTTCCAAATATAGACGGTGTTGTTGCCGTGACACACACAGAGGGTGGCGAAAGCAGAACCCCGAATAACATTGATATGCTGCTCCGAACGCTCGCCGGTTTCACTGTCCATCCGAATATCGGCGCGATGCTGCTCGTTGACTACGGCACAGAATCAGTTACAAACGAAATGCTTAAAGCGTACATGCTCCGCGAAGGGTATGCTTTGGACGATGTTGTCCATCAATTCTATCGGCTGCAGGGGAGTTTCGACGCGGATTTAGCCGGTGGCGCAGAGATTATTGATGGGTGGTTAGATAGCGTGAACAGCGTTCCACGGACTGAGCAGTCCCTGGAAAATCTCAAAATCGCCTTGCAGTGTGGTGGTTCTGATGCGTTCTCTGGTGTGTCGGGAAACCCGCTCGCCGCCTATGTTGCGAAAGAGGTTATCCGTTATAGTGGGTGTGCCAATCTTGCGGAAACCGATGAACTTATCGGTTCCGAGGCTTATGTGCTGCAGAACGCCCGCGACTTGCCGACAGCGCGTAAGTTTCTGGATACAATTGAACGGTTCAAGGAACGCGTCTCGTGGCACGGACACTCCGCAGAAGGCAATCCGTCTGGTGGCAATAACTTTCGTGGACTTTACAACATTGCTATCAAGTCAATTGGCGCAGCGATGAAACGGCATCCCGATGTCTGCCTTGATTATGTTATTGACTATAGCCAACTCATGGAGAAACCGGGCTACTACTTTATGGACAGTCCGGGCAACGATTTAGAGAGCATCGCTGGGCAGGTGGCATCAGGTTCTAACATGATTTTCTTCGTGACAGGCAATGGATCTATCACCAATTTCCCATTCGTGCCGACGATTAAGATTGTCACAACGACCGGACGCTATGAGATGCTTACCAAGGATATGGACGTGAACGCTGGTGAATATCTTGACGGGACACCGATGGAGGAACTCGGCGAATCTATGTTGGATTTGACGGTGGATGTTGCGTCAGGTGAAAGGTCGGTCGGTGAGAAAGCCGGACATTCGCAAGTCTCGCTTTGGCGCGATTGGAAACAGACGGAACCCGTAGATTTAGACCCTTTATTGACAGAATCTGAACTGAAGTCCGGTGAGCCGATTCCAATTGATACCTCTACGGCAGGAGTAGGCTCCGAATCGCGACTCCCTCAAAAACTGCAATTCCGTGCCCTCCAAACGGAAACAGGATACCGCACGGATCAGGTCGGGCTCATCTTACCCACAAGTCTCTGCTCTGGGCAAATTGCACAGATGATTGCGCACCGCTGCAATGAACGGGAAATCGGAAAGGAGCAAGGGATATCCCGTTTTGTTGCGCTCCCGCATACGGAAGGGTGTGGTGTTTCTGGCGGACGTTCTGAAGAGATTTACACCCGTACGATGATCGGACACCTCACGCATCCAACGGTTGCGCTCGGTCTGCTCCTTGAACATGGGTGTGAAAAGACGCACAACGACCATGTCCGATATGAGATTCAGAAACTCGGTATATCGCCGGAACGCTACGGTTGGGCGAGTGTACAATTGGATGGAGGCATTGATGCTGTTATTGAAAAGGTGCAAGATTGGTTTTCGGAAACGCTTGCCGATAAACCGGCCGTTCCGGTTGTCGATACAGGATTGGAAAGTCTTTGTATAGCCGTGACATCAACCGGTGATGTGACCGAAGATGTCTCACAGTCCTTGACGCAATTGACACATAGAGTCGTCGCTGCGGGCGGAACGGTTATTGTGCCAGCAAATGCGGGATGGCTATCAGCGGTCAGCAGTCAGCAGTCAGTGGTTCACCTGACAGACACACCGACACTGGCGTATGGACAGCGGGTCGAGAAAGCAGGGTTCCACATCATGGAGACTCCCACTGATCAACCGACAGAGACGTTGACCGGGTTGGGTGCGACAGGTGTTGATTTGGCACTTGCACACATCGTTGGTGCCCCTTTGCAATCGCATGTGATGGTGCCACTGATTCAGGTTTCTACGGATGCCACGACACGAGGCAACTACGGCACGGATTTGGATTCAGTGTCTGCCGATGTTGATGACCTGTTAGCGTTGATTATAGAGGTGGCATCGCGGCAGTATACGCCGAAGCTGCACGGCAAGGGAAACACAGATTTCCAGTTGACGCGGGGATTATTGGGAATTTCGATGTAGATATGTATATCCATAGGGCAAGGCTTCTGTCCCGCGCCCTACGGATGAAGAAAAATTTACTTCCGTATCAACATCTTGCGTGTTGCGGTGAAATTGCCTGCTGTAACGGAGTCGCGTGTGGACTCCGTGGACAATGTATAGAAATAGACACCACTCGCCACAGGTTCACCGAATGCGTTTCTGCCATCCCAATACGCCGCACGCGAACGGCTTTGATAGATACCCGCGGGTTGATGTCCAAGTGCCAATGTCCGCACCAATGTGCCGTTCACAGCATAGATATGCAGTGTAACATCCGCCTCCTTTGCCAAGTGGTACGGTATCCACGTCTCTGGATTGAACGGATTTGGGAAGTTTGGCAAAAGTGTCGTTTCTTTGGGTGTTAACGTTATTAGGAGTTGTTGCAGAAACAGAATACCGCGCTGTGACGTTGTATCCGTGAGGTCTAAGTGCTGTGCAGCGGATAGCCACTGTTTGATCTCTGTAACAGTGAGCATCTCCAAAGATTGCGGATGTAGAGAGGGTGCGGCGGCACTATTGCCTAATGCACCAGCAACAAGGACGAGGTCCTGAATATTGACAGATCCGTCTCCATTAACATCTGCCGGATTCTGTCCTGTTTTTCCGAGATTGGAAGCAGTCAGGACCAAATCTTGAATGTTTATAATACCATCACCATTGATGTCTCCTATGAGTTGAATTGCTTCAGTTATCTCTGCGTTTTCAACCGTTGGCACAAAAGCCTCACCAGCACTATTCGTTAGCAGCACATCAGATAAAGTCAAAATGGATGCGTTCACCGCAATCACTTCAAAGGTGAGTGAGGCAAGCGTGCCGTCACCATTTGTTTCTCCAGCGAGGGATGCTGCGTTAATCTTGACGAAATTGCCTTCCACTTTCGGCTCTACAAAGAACGCACCAGCAGGTAGAAAATCGCCATTTTCACTTGAGACATAACGAAAAGCAGTATCATCAAACTGCACAGTTGCCTGATAGCCTGCGACGGCTTTTCCACCTTTAATTTTCAGACTGAGTTCTAACTGTTCACCGGCGGCGGGTGATGCCACTGAGGCAGGTGAGATGTTAACCGTAGCATCGGTGGTTGCTGTCGCCGGTGTTGTCGGTTGAGCACTTGGAACTAATACGAAGTCTCCTGGGGCAGTTATGCCTGAGACAACAACTTCAACTTCACCACCGTTGATATCCGTTCGCTGGATCCCGCCAAGTGAGTTTGCCCAATACACTTTATCTGCTTCGGTGTCAACAGAAATGCCAGTAGGTAGACCCTGCACCGTAGCGAGTGTTTCAATGTTTGTACCGTTAAGATTCGCGCGTTGGACCTTACCAGAATATTCATCTATTTCCTCTGCCCAATAAATCTTGTCATCCGCCACGACGATACCATAAGGACTTCCTATCTCGGGCAGGAGTGTACCAAGACCAGTGCCATCAAGGTTTACACGCCGGATGCGCCCAGAAAATTCCGTCCAGTACAGCCTGCCATCCACTGTGTTCACGGCGATGTCTGTTGGAGAAGTCAGATTGATGCGGACTGTTTTCGTGCTGCATCCTCCTCCCGTCTGCCAAATGGGAAGAAAGAAAAAAAAGAAAGTATTGCGGGAACTACAACTTTTTTTCGTTTCTTCAAGTATATCTTCCTCAAGTTGGATGATGGTGCTGATGTCTTCACCGTGGAGGGTCGCGGTCTGGATTTGCGAGTCAGAGTTCGTCCAATACATTTTGTTTGTCACAGCGTCAACAACTATACCGCGAGGAATGCTTGAAAGTGTAACGAGTGCCTCAACGTTTGTCCCGTTGAAGTCTGCACGTTTGATAATACCGCCATCCTTACTACGTTCACCCCAGTAAAGCTTACCATCCGCTCTATCTACAGTGAGAACTGTTACCTCATTCGTAATAGCATCAAAATATTCAGAAGACCCTATTTTACCGGTCTGTGTATTTACCCAGAACATCGGCTGTTCTTGTAATTCTGGGATTAGCACGCGTAATTCTGTTTCTACAGTCACAGATAACTTTGCTGTGAGCGGGGGGCCGTCGTAGTTTTCTATGATACTTGGCGGGACTGTGAAAGTGAGTGTTACATCGGTGTCAAAGTCGCCTTGAAAGTCAATCCGAACCAATATTTCAGAACTACTTAGGCGGATAACATCGCCCTTCCGATTAGATGCCGCAGTTTGTACATCGTGAACTCCAGATATGCCTACATACCTAAAATCATCGTAGTTCAAATCATCATAGTCCTCATCCGCTTTATAAGCGTAGGAACGATTTTGCAGTGTTAGCACGACAATGCTGTCATCAAGTGTCGCTTTCGTTAATGGAAATGGGATTGATACCACTAATTCCCCGGTGGGTTCTACTTCAGTTGTTGCAGAGACAAGTATTTCTGCAGTGAGGGGTGGACCGTTGTAAGAAACTATCGGGTTTATCGCATCCGGCTCCACAGTAAATATTAAGGTGGCATCCTTGTCAATACTACCTGAGAATCTGAGTTCAATCGTTATTTCTGTGTCGCTAACTTTTCTTACAACGTTAGACTGCCTATAACTAGTCTCCCATTCCCTTGCAATAGTTATCCCCTTAATTCCAGATACTTTTACATACTGCCCGCGGGAGAGGTGTCTGAAAGAATAATCCTCACCGGTTAGTTTGAGTGTTACGACGCTTCCGTTCAACGTTGCCTCTGTCAAAGGATACGGCGTTGATGCACTTATTGTTGCTGCTCCTCCTCCAGGGTAAACTTCAATTTTTCCAGTGAGCGCGCGACTCTTGAAGCCCAATATCGCTTCAGCCTCTATAGCGAAGGTCAAAGTGGTTGGAGTGTCAAAGTTGCCAGTGAATCCAAGCACAACTTTGATCTCTGTATCATTAACACGGGTGATGTCAGACACAGACACACCGTCAATACCTGATACTGTCAAAGCACTTCTGATACTGTCAGTGGAAACGTCATAAGATGTCCCATCCCGTAGTAGTGTCAGTGTCACTGAACTTCCGTTCAGCGTTGCTTCTACCAACAATTGTGAGGATGTGACTTTTATGAGTGGAATTTCACTGGCAGAACCATGGAAACGATTAGTAGACCCGAAATAGTTAAGACCAGCATCTATCGATTCCAGATGCCTGAGGTGTGCCAGGGGTGTCAAATCACTGATGTCATTATGCTTAAGGTCTAACTCCGTTAGTTGTGTAAGTTGTGCAAGCGGAGTTACGTCCGTGATGTTATTATACCCAAGGTCTAACGCCCTTAGCTGCATAAGTTGTGCCAGGGGGGTGATATCACTTATGTTATTAGACTTCCAATCACCATTAAGATTTAACTCCATTAGTTGTGTAAGTTGTGCAAGAGGGGTTATGTCAATGATATTATTCCGCTCAAGGTTTAACTTCTTGAGTTGTGTCGCATGTTCTAAGCCAGTGAGGTCAGTTATACCGTAGCGTCCAGCAGATAATGTTGTTAATTTTTCCAATTCCGCTTTCGGAATTTTAAGGAGGTCAACGCCATCTCCAGTAGGAAGACCTAATGCTTTTCGGACTGCTCTTGCTAAATTCGCATCAGCGAATTCCACAATGGTGTCCGGTGCGTCCTGAGCATAACTAATGCCTTGCACACCATATAACAACAATATTACTGCGAAAATCGACACGACTACATTTCGATTCAAAACTAACGTTTTCATCATAAACTCCTTTGATGAGTTTTCAACTGCAATGTGCAGTCAGATTATTGGATGGAAGGGCGTTATCTTCCACCCTTCCGTGTTTAGCAGATCAGTGTTACTTCCGTATTAACATTTTGCGCGTGGCAGAAAAATCGCCTGCGGTAACGGAGTCGCGTGTGGACTCCGCGGACAATGTATAGAAATAGACACCGCTTGCGACAGGTTCACCGAACTCGTTTCTACCATCCCAATATGCCGCACGGGAACGGTTTTGATACATCCCCGCAGGTTGATGTCCAAGCGTCAACGTCCGTACCAGTGTTCCATTCATGGCATAGATATGCAGTGTGACATTCGCGTCCTTTGCCAAGTGATACGGTATCCACGTCTCTGGGTTGAACGGATTTGGGTAGTTAGCAAGCAGTGCCGTCTCTTTGGGAATTAGTGCCATAAGGAGTTGTTCCAACACGCTAATTCCGCTCAGGTGTGCCGGATCGGTAAGCGATAGTTGCCGTGCTTGCATTAGCCAACCCTTGACATCCGCGGTGGTCAGTTGTTCTAATATCTGTGGGTTCAAGGATGGTGCAGCTGCATCTCCACCGAACGCATTCGCTACAAGCACAAGGTCCACGATATCCACGAGACCATCACCGTTGAGATCAGCACCATTCCGTCCTGTCTGACCAAAGCGGGCACTAACGATTACCAGATCCTGGATATTCACCACGCCATCGCGGTTGATATCTCCTAAGATTGCTTCCGCCAGTGCGGGCGGTTCAATCACTTCTCCACTCTCAATGGCAGTTTCCCACCGCTTTCCATCCGAATCTATAAGGTAGACTTGGGATAAGGTCACCCTGGATGCTTTATGGTCAAGAACTTCAAACGTGAGGGTAGCAAGTGTGCCCTCACCGTTAGCTGCGCCACCGGATGTGGTTGCGGCGAGTATCACCTTTCCAGACCACATGTAGTCCCCGAAAAACGTGTCTCCTAACCAGTCGTGAACAATAATTGGATCCCCGAAAAAAGCATCTGCTGGTAGGTAGTCTCCGTTTGCACTCTTCACGTAGTCAAGGGTGGAACCATCAAACAACACGATTGCTTGATAGCCTACGATGTTTTTTCCATTAGCGATGTTAAGGGAAAGCGTGAGCTGCTCTCCAATAGCAGGCGATAGGACTGGAGAGGGCGAAACGCTTACCGTGGCATCCGATTGCTCTACCGCAGTGACAGGAACTTGGACGGTGAATGCCTTATTATAGCCTGCTATTGCCTCTGCTCCGATGGTTAAAGTAAGTATTGCATCGGAGTCGAAGTCGCCGTTGAATGTGAGCGGAACGGTTACCTCTGTGTCACTGACGCGCTCCACATCCCACGATTCAAATGTGACCCCATCAATGCCGGACACCTTCAAAGCCTCTCCAAGCTCCCAACTATACTCGGTGAACCGCCGTCCCTTGAGTGTGAGTGTGACGACACTAATCCCCTCACTGAGTACGGACGTGGGGCTTGGTGGTAGTTCCGCCGGTAGTGTCGCCTCTGTCAGAGGAAATTCCGTTGATGCAACTAATGACTCCTCTACTGCAGTGACAGGAACTTCGGCAATGAATGCCCTCCCATTATATCCCGATATTGCATCCGCGCCGAGAGTGAAGGTGAGGGTCGTATCGGTGTCGAAATCACCGGAGAATAATAATGTAACAGTCACCTCTCGATCGCTGACGCGTTCCACGTCAAAGGTTAAAACAGGAACATTTCCAATGTCAAATTCTGCCAAATCACCGAGGTCCTCCAAATCAAAGTTTTCAATAGGGATCCCTTCAATCTCGATTCCTGTTGGGTCCCCCACGATCCCTATATCAAATTCAACAGTGTCATCTTCAATACCAGATACCGTCAATGCTCTCTCAATGTTCCAAGAAGACCTTTCGTAAGTAGCACCGCTGAGCGTGAGTGTTACCACGCTCCCATGAAGAGTCGCTTCTGTCAAAGGAGATTCTGTTGATGCGACGAGCGATTCCCGCATCGCAGCGACAAGAACTCGTGTGGTAAGCGCGGGGCCGTTATACCCTACGATTGCGTCTGCACCGAGGGCGAATGTAAGTGTGGCATTCGTGTCAAAGTCACCATTGAATGTCAATTCAACTGCCACCTTGGTGTCACTGACGCGCTCTACATCAAACGTTTCAACAGTTACACCCACAATGCCGGACACTGACACTGCATCTCTGATATCCCAAACAGACCGCTCGTAAGTGCCACCGCTGAGTGTGAGTGTGATCACACTTCCATGCAGTGTTGCCTCTGTTAAGGGGTGTGGGGTTGAGGCAGTTATCGTTTGCGCGTAACTCCCCTGCGTCCCAAAAGTTACCAAGAGGATAGTTAAGCTAAGCACAAGGTATTTTCCATTTACGATTAGCGTTTTCATAAAAACTCCTTCTCATTGATTTTTCTGCGATGTACAATCAGGTTGTTGAACAGAAGGTTGGAAGTATGGAAGGATAGAAATCGCATCTTCCATACTTCCTTTTTCTTTTCTCCTTCCGCCGATACATTTCTACTTCCGTATTAACATTTTGCGCGTTGCGGTGAAATCACCTGCTGTAACGGAGTCGCGTGTGGACTCCGTGGACAATGTATAGAAATAGACACCACTTGCCACAGGTTCACCGAATGCGTTTCTGCCATCCCAATACGCCGCACGCGAACGGCTTTGATAGATACCCGCGGGTTGATGTCCGAGTGCCAACGTCCGAACCACCTGCCCATTCACAGCATAGATTGTGATAGTGACCTCTGTGGGTTTTGAGAGTTGATACGGAATCCATGTCTCAGGATTAAACGGGTTCGGGAAGTTTGGCAATAGTGCGTTTTCTCTAATCGCGGTAACGGTTATTTGTGCTGTGAGCGCGGGCCCGTTGTATCCGGCGATTGCACCTGCACCGACGGTAAAGGTTAGGATACTATCGTCGTTAATGTTTCCATCGAATTCCAGTTCCACAGTGATTTCAGTATCACTTTCTCTGTCTGGTTCGTGCCAAGGTATTGTTACGCCATTAATACCGGAAACCGACACAGCCCGTCTGATGTCAAAGTTAGAGCGTGCGTATTTTCTACCATTAAGCGTAAGTGTGACAGTGCTTTCATCAAGAGTTGCTTCAGTCAAAGGTGCTTCTGTTGAAGCGACGATTGATTCCTGCCTGCCAGCAACAGTGACTTGTGTTGTGAGTGCGGCCCCATCGTATCCGACAATAGCATCTACACCGACGTTGAATGAGAGTATAGCATCGGCATCAAAATCGCCGTTGAATTCAAGTTCAACTGTCACTTCTGTGTCGCTGATGCGGTCTACATCGTCAACAGTCACGCCATCAATACCCGTTATCGTCAAGGCACGCTCGATGTTCCATCTTCTATCAGTGAATCGCCGCCCGTTGAGTGTGAGTGAGACGACACCTCCATTCAATGTAACCTCAGTCAAAGGCACTTTTGTCGAAGCGGTCACCGATTCGTGTCCACCCGTGACATTTATTTCTGCTGTGAGTGCGGGACCGCTATATCTCAAGAGGGCATCCGCTTCAATTGTAAAGGTAAGTGTAGCATCAGCATCAAAGTCGTCGTTGAATTCAAGTTCAACTGTCACTTCTGTGTCGCTGATGCGGTCTACATCGTCAATGGTCACACCATCAATGCCGGAGACTGACACAGCATCCCTGATTCTGAAGCGAGAACGTTCATAAGTACGCCCGCTAAGTGCCAATGTAACCACGCTCCCATCGAGTGTCGCTTCCGCCAACGGTGCTTCTGTTGAAATAGCGACCGACTCCTTGCTGCCCGTAACAGTTATTTGCGCTATAAGTGGGGGACCTTCGTACTCAGCAATAGCATCCGCGCCCACCGTAAAGGTGAGGATGGCATCAGTGTCAATATTGCCTTTGAACGTCAACTCAACGGTCAACGCTGTATCACTAACGCGGTCTAAATCAAACCAGTGAAAAGTGACACCTTCAATACCTGATACCTCGACAGCATCCCTGAGGTCAAAGGTCGAGTGCTTGTAAGTCGCACCGTTGAGTGTAAGCGTTACCACACTTCCGTTCAACGTTGTTTCTGTCAAGGGTGCCTCAGTTGATGCGACGACAGATTCCTGTCCGCCGTTAACAATGATGTGTGCGATCAGTGCAGGCCCGTCGTATTCAGTAATGGCCTCCGCTTCGACAGTGAAGGTGAGTGTGGCATTTGTTTCAAGGTTACCATTGAATTCGAGTAGAAATATAATGTCTGTGTCGCTCACACGTTCCACCCCGAATATTCCGATCGTTACACCAGCAATACCGGATACTGTCACAGCAGTATCAATATCGTTAGATCGGACGTAAGTACCGTTGTTGAGCGTTAAGCGGATAATACTTCCATTGAGGGTTGCCTCCGCCAAGGGTTGTGTCGCAAAAGCCGTTATTGTAGGGCTTTCTTCAACCACGGCGGTGACAGGTATCTTCGTGATGAGTGCGGGCCCCTCGTATTTGGTGATAGCATCCGCCCCGACTGTGAAGATGAGGATTGCGTCGGTATCAAAGTCGGTATCGTCGAATATCAGTTTAACGGTTACTTTCGTCCCACTGACGCGCACTACATCGGATTGGAGAAACGTTACACCAGCAATACCGGATACTTGCAGTGCGCGGCTGATGTTGGAACTGGATTGTGTATACACGCCGCTTGATAGTGTGAGTGTAACGATGCTTTCATTGAGGGTTGCCTCCGTCAAGGGTTGTGGTGTATAAGCCGTTATGATTGGGATCGCTTCGACTACTGCGCTGACGGGTAATTGTGCGATGAGTGCTGTGCCATTGTATCCTACGATGGCATTCGCTTCCACAGTGAAGGTGAGCGTGGTATCGGTGTCAAAGTCCGTACCATCAAATATGAGTTCAACATTTACCTGCGTTCCGCTGAGACGTTCCACGCTAAATCTGTTAGCAGTGACACCGGGAATCCCGGATACCGTCACACTGTTTCCAACAGTATATTGAGATTCATAAACCCCGCCGTTTAAGGTCAATGTAACGACACTTCGATTCAGTGCTGCTTCTGTTAGAGGTGCTTCTGTTGAAGCGACTATCGATTCTACATTCGCAGTGACCTGTGCGGTCGCCGTGAGCGCGGGGCCATCGTAGTTCGCGATAGCATCTGCTTTTACTGTGAAGGTGAGTGGAGCATCCGTATTGAGGTCTGTCCCATAGAATGTCAGTTGGACTGACAACTGCGTATCGTTCAGACGGATAACATCAAACGGTCTAACGGTTACACCCGGAATACCGGCTACTGTTACAGAGTCACTGAGCCAGTTCTCATAGATTCGGTTGTTCAAAGTCAGTGTCACAATACTTCCGTTCAGGGTTGTTTCCGTTAGTGGTTGTGAAGTTAATGTTAGCGTTGGACTTTTTTGATCCTCCAAATCAATGATAATGATAATAACAGTGATGGTGATAGTGAGGTTGCCATCAGAGACAGTAACTGTTACGGTGTAGGCGTTCTTTTTTTCATAATCGAGTTCGGCATTGGTTTTCAGTTGTCCGGTAGTGTTATCAATGTCAAAAGCTGCCGCGTCGGGACCACCGAGGGTATAAGTGAGAGTGTCATTATCTGGATCTGTTGCTGTGATCGGATTACCGATGTTTACACCTTTTGCGGTATTCTCTGCCACAGTGCGATTGGTGTGCCTGCCATCCACGAAGCTTGGTCTGCTATTAGTGGGTGTTTCAGTTTCTGTGCTGATGACGTTGATGGTGACACGGATTTCATCTATCAAAGCACCATCGGAAACAGTGACAGTTACTGTATAAGATGCCTTGTTGTAGTTGTACGTTGCCTTGGTTTTCAATTGTCCGGTTGTGCTATCAATATCAAAAGCTGCTGCATCCGTGCCACTGAGCTGATAGATGAGTGAGTCATTGTCCGCATCTGCCGCTGGTACTGGATTCCTGATACTTCTGTTTACCATTGTGCGTGTGGTGCTGAAGCCGTCGATAAATCCGGGTGCTTTGTTGATTGTCCATCCCATGTCTTCAAGCATGCCGAGTGCGATGGGGCCGGGGTCATGGATCGCTTCTTGGTTATTGTAATATGGGGTCATTAAGGAGTTTGGGGAGCCAGCCGGAAAGGTTATCTCATCTAAATGGGTGTAGCTTGAACCTTGCTCCCATGAACTGGGGGCATAGAGGTGGGGGAGAATACCGCCGTTTGCTTCAGTCCCTTTTTTTCCATTCCAGAAGAGGTCGTTACTTGTGATTTGATTTTCAAGCGCGAAGGAGGGGTCGGGGAAAGATAGAAGAGTTGTCCGGGATCCGTTTTCAACAAAAAAATCGTAAATATAAGGTAATTTGGGGGTGCTGCCCCTAAGTTTACCCCGCCCAACAGAGGCGGAAAATGTCCTAATTGATTCTTCTTCTACCCTTGCAAAGCTGAAGAAACCAAATCCGTGGGCAATCTCATGCAGCACGGTACTAACGAAGTCGGTTTTCCCTGATGGTGTATTTCCATCTGTGCCAAAGTACCAATTTGCGTCTTCATGGCTATTGAATCTTGTTATAATATCGGGTTCGCTATTCGCAAGGTCTCTACCAGATCTCTTATCCGCGAGTGCCTCTGGGAACCACAAATCCAATGATGCGGGCGACTTCCAGCCTGCCGGGCGCGCCCCGCCTAAAATAATAGTTCCATCCTCAAATCCACCCAAGTCCGTAAAAGATGCGTCAATCCGGATTGGCACGGGTGACCGAATGAGTGAGTTCCAAATATCGACTGCATATTGAAACGCTTCCATCGCTTCGTCTGTAAAACCGTCGTAGGTTACGATAAATTGGGATTGTTCGATTGTAAGATAGTTGCCTCCTTGGAACAGTTTCTGCATCGGTGGCGGCGGGATCCTTGTATTCGCGTTTTCGTTTGTTCCATATAAAATGATCAATCCATCCCATACTTTGTCTCGACCGGTTGGGTTTACTGTTGAGGGATCTTCAGATGTCCCGGACCGTTGTCCCGGCACTTCATTTCGGCTCATGGCGCGAGGGGTCAATCCCAGCAGAAGACATGTCGAAAAGGAAACTGTCAGTAATACTTTTACAAATTTCATCTGGCAATTTTTCATGATACTCTATTGCGTGCAGCTGGCGAGGTTTGATGAAGATTAACAATTTAATTCGGTAGTTTCCTTGCGATGCCCGGTGCGGTTAGGAATGCAGATCGCATTTGGGCGTGTACACCGTAAAACCGCACCTACCGGATCCGGGGATTACCGATTTAAATACTTAAACTTCGTCAAACTGCACCTACTTTTGAAGTGTGTAACTCCTGTGTTACTTGAGGATAAGCATCTTTCGCGTGGCAGAAAAATCGCCTGCGGCGAGTGTGTAGAAGTAAATTCCACTCGCGACTTTGTCGCCAACCTCATTTCTGCCGTCCCAATAGATGGCTTTTGATCGACTTTCATAGACTGCGGCGGTTTGGTATCCGGCATTGAGCCTGCGGACAACACTTCCACGCTGATCGTAGATGGTCAATGTGACCAAAGCATCTTCTGCCAACCGATACGGTATCCACGTTTCAGGGTTGAACGGATTTGGATAGTTCGGCAGCAATTGGGTCTCTTTCGGAACCAACACAGCAAGGAGTTGCTCTAAAAAGCGGATACCGCTTTGCATCTTCGGGTCCGTGAAGTCTAAGCCTTGTGCTTGGGTCAGCCACCCTCGAACATCAGCGGCGGTGAATGTTGTAAGTGCCGCGGGCTGCAGGGACGGGGCAACAGGTACTTGACCGAGCGCGCCCGCGACAAGTATCAAATCCTGTACATTGACAACGCCATCGCCGTTAACATCTGCAGCGTTGGGTCCGGATTGTCCGAGCCGTCCTGCAACGATCACCAGGTCAGAGATGTCCACAACCCCGTCCTGATTAACATCATATTCCGTGTACTGTGGCGAGATGTCGTTGATGACGATCCCAATACCAGGGGTGCTGATGTCGTCTCTATTCCCATAATAGGTGAGTTGATCCGCTGTTAAATTCGCGTCCACAGCAGAAATCCAACCGCCTGCTTGGGTGCCATCGAGTGCGGTGCTATCAGCATAGCGGCGAATCATTGAGGTCCGGTGCCCCGCTCTGGTTTTACCTCTGTTTTGCCCATAAGGTAATTGCCATTGCATGGTGCCATCCTTAAGATTTCCGACCTCGTCTACCAAGTTCCCTTCATCATCAATCAGTTTTATGTAGAAGCCTTCTGTGCTGAGGATTATGCTCCACAAACCGAGGGGTAGATCCGTTCTCCACTGGAGGTCATAAATCTGATCTTCAGTGAGATTCTTTGAATTTTCACTATCATCGTTTGATACCACCAGAACAACATCATTCGGCCAAATCCGTGGAGCATCACCCCAGAAATCATCTTCAAAGGTGATTGTTGCATTCACTATAGGTTCATCCCGAGTTGTGGGTCCGGTCAATTCTGTTGAGTCTACATTCTGAATCGTCAGTTTCCACCCTGTGAGATTGATGATATCTGGCCCCGCATTGTGCAATTCTATCCACTGCGGTGGCGTAAAGCGTCTCTCCGAACCAAACATAATTTCACTGATACTGATGACGCTCTGTCCCTGAGTCGGTCGAGGAGATTCATCCACAGTCGGCGGCGTTTCGTCTACATCGATAATGGTAATAGCCACAGTGATGGAGTCAGTGCGACCGCCATCGGAAACGGTAACGGTTACCGTGTAGGCGTTTTTCGTTTCAAAGTCAAGAGCCGCATGAGTTTTCAACTGTCCTGTGGTGCGAACAATGCTAAAGGATGACGCATCTATGCCGCTGAGGGCATAGGTCAAGGTGTCCTCACTATCAGCATCCGTGGCGGACACTGGGCTGCCGATGTTTACACCCGAAGGCGTATTCTCTTTCACTGATCGCATCGTGCGACTTCCGGCAAAAACTGGTGGACTGCTCTCATCTACGTCAATGAGGGTAATCGTAACCCTGATAGTGTTCGTGAGGGTGCCATCAGAAACTTTTACTATCACCGAATAGGAATTTTTAGTTTCAAAGTCAAGAGCCGCTTTCGTTTTCAGTTGTCCAGTGGCGCGAACGATGTCAAACGATGCTGCGTCCGTGCCACTGAGGGTATATGCCAAGGTGTCATCGCTATCAGCATCCGTGGCAGACACTGGGCTGCCGATGTTTCTTCCAGCCGGTGTGTTCTCAGGTATAGAGCGCGTCGTGCTACCTCCCGCAAAAATGGGTGCGCTGTTCTCCGCGACATCAGTGACGTTAATAGCGACCCCGATGGTGTCCGTGAGGGTGCCATCGGAAACGATGACAGCTACCGAATAGGTGTTCTTTTTTTCATAATCAAGAGGTGCGCGCGTTCTCAACTGTCCTGTGGTGCTGACAACGCTAAAGGACGCTGCATCTACACCACTCAAGGTGTAAGTTAAGATATCCTCGTCTTCATCTGTAGCTGTGACGGGTGCGCCGATGTTTCTACCAGCCGGTGTATTCTCTGCTATTGCGCGTTCCGTAGCATTGCCCTCTATGAACTCCGGCGCATGTGCTGTAGGTGTTTCATCTACATCCGTGAGATTGATAGCGACACCGATGGTATCCGTTCCACCCTTGCCATCAGAGACGAGAACTGCCACCGAATAGACATTTCTTTGTTCGTAGTCGAGGGGTGCGCGCGTTCTCAATTGCCCTGTGGTGCTGACGATACCAAAGGATGCCGCATCGGCGCCACTCAGCGTGTATGTCAAGGTGTCCTCATCCTCATCTGTAGCGGTGACGGGGCTGCCGATGTTTCTGCCAGCAGGTGTGTTTTCGGGTATGGATCGTTCGGTGGCACTGCCTTCTACGAAGACCGGGTCGTTGTTTTCCTCTTCGTCAGTGACGTTGATAGCAACACCGATGGAGTCTGTCCCACCCTTGCCATCAGAGACGAGAACCGCCACCGAGTAGGTGTTCTTTTTTTCGTAGTCGAGGGGTGCGCGTGTTCGCAACTGCCCTGTGGCACTAACAATACCAAAGGATGCTACGTCTGCCCCACTGAGACTGTAGGTTAAAACATCTTCATCTTCATCAGTAGCGGTGACGGGGCTGCCGATGTTTCTGCCGGCGGGCGTGTTTTCTGCTATTGAGCGTTCCGTGGCAGTGCCCTCTACAAAGACCGGGGCGTTGTTCTCTTCTACGTCCGTGACGTTGATAGCGACCCCAATGGAATCAGTTCCACCCCTGCCATCAGAGACGAGAACCGCCACTGAATAGGTGTTCTTTTTTTCATAGTCGAGGGGTGCGCGTGTTCGCAACTGCCCTGTAGCACTGACGATACCAAAGGATGCCGCATCGGCACCACTGAGGCTGTAGGTTAAGACATCCTCGTCTTCATCTGTAGCAGTGACGGGGCTGCCGATGTTTCTACCAGCAGGTGTGTTTTCGGGTATGGATCGTTCCGTGCCACTGCCTTCTACGAAGACCGGGGCGTTGTTCTCTTCTTCGTCGATCACATCAATAGTGACACTGATGGTATCGGTGGCACTGCCATCGGAAACGATAACGGTCACGGCGTAGGTGTTCTTTTTTTCATAGTCGAGGGGTGCACGAGTTTGTAATTGTCCTGAAGTGCTGACGATACCAAAAGATGCTGCATCTGCACCCCTAAGTGTATAAGTTAAGGTGTCTTCGTCCGCATCGGTAGCAGTGACGGGGCTGCCGATGTTTCTGCCAGCAGGTGTATTCTCCTGTATCGATCGTGTCGTCCTACTTCCCTCTGTGAAAATTGGGGCATGGTTGACCTTCGGGTCTCCAGTACGTTTAGGGATACCGAGCGCGAAACTGAGGATGTTATCAACACCGCTCGGTTTAGCAAGACTATAACCGAAATGGCTTGTCGGCAGTTCAGGGAGCGTGCCAATATCTACGGTGGCAGCATCTGATGTACCGGGGGTGGGGATCACGGTGAGGAGTCCGCTTTCTACGCTGCCAGCGGCAAGTGTAATGGTGGTTGCTCCGCCATCAACACTTCCATTTGTAACGGTAACCGGCAACACGATATTGAAAGGTGCACCAGTGGCTGTTGTTGCCTTGAACTGGTTTTCGCCAACCTTCTCCAGAGATACAGTGATGGATAAACCAACGGTGTTGTCGCCCAAATAGAGCGAATTTAACGAAGAGAGTCCGAAAAAGAGACCATTGGGTAGACTGCTGAGTTGATTGGAAGACAGACTGAGCCAGTTCAGTGAAGAGAGACCAGAAAAGATATCCGCAGGCAGGTTGCTGAGTTCGTTGTTGCCTAAATCAAGTCCAGTCAATGAAGACATTTCAGAGAATGTGTTTGCCGATAAATTATCCAGGCTGTTATAGGACAAGTTGAGCCTGCTCATGGCAGAGAGTCCAGAAAACACCTCATTGGGCAGACTGTTGAGTTCGTTGCTACCTAAGTCAAGACTACTCATGGCAGATACACCTGAGAAGATGTCAGCCGGCAGACCGCTCAGCGTATTTTTCGCCAAGGAGAGCGAACGCAGTGCAGACAAACCATCAAAATCGCCAGATTTCAGTGCGGTAATGCTTTGATCGCTCAGGTTAAGGTTGGTAATTAAAGCGAGATGTGAAGCGGTTACATCGTTAGCGGAATCTACACCTGGTACCAGGGCAACAATTCTATCTTGGACCTGCTGCGTCCGGTCACTGACGGGTGTCAATTCAGGCGCGTTTCCTTGAGCCTGCACGTAATTTGTACCTTGCATGCCGTATATTAATAACATTGCTGCGACGATTGCTGCCGCGATTTTTGGCTTCACTGTTAGTGATTTCATAATAAACTCCTTTTTGGTTCTTTTCGATTGCCCGCTTGCCTTTGCGGGATACGTTTGTTTCTTCACGCCATGCGAGTGGATTGTCCACCTTATAAGTTGACGAAGCACAGGAAAAAAACAGTGTGGTATTTGTTCATATCAATATGCACATTGAACACAATATTATACTTGCCATCGCAAGCCTAAACAATTAAAAATAACGCCTACTATGGAATACTCCTACCAATCCAACTCCCATCTGAGTTTCTACTGGCAGGGAATTATTTCCTTATCAACATCTTGCGCGTTGCGGTAAAATCGCTTGCGGTAACGGAGTCGCGTGTGGACTCCGTGGACAATGTATAGAAATAGACACCACTTGCAACGGGTTCACCGAAGGCGTTTTTACCATCCCAATACGCCGCACGGGAACGACTTTGATACATACCCGCAGGTTGATGTCCGAGTGCCAATGTCCGAACCATTTGTCCGTCCACAGCATAGATAGTCAATGTGACATCCGCATCTTTTGCCAAGTGATAGGGTATCCACGTCTCTGGATTGAACGGATTGGGGTAATTCGGTAGAAGTACCGTCTCTTTGGGAGTTAGTGCCATAAGGAGTTGTTCCAGCACGGTAATACCGCGCAGGTATGCGGGATCGGTGAGCGATAGCTGCCGAGTCTGATTCAACCATCCTTTGATGTCCGCTGTGGTGAGTTGTTCCAATACCTGTGGATTCAACGATGGTGCAGCTGCATCCGCACCGAACGCATTCGCTACAAACACAAGGTCAACGATATCCACGAGACCATCACCGTTGAGATCAGCACTGTTCTGTCCTGTCTGACCAAAGCGGGCACTAACGATTACCAGATCCTGGATATTCACCACACCATCTCGGTTAATATCCCCAACGATTTTTTCTACTGGTTCTCGTGGTTCAATTACTTCTCCACTCTCAATAGTAGTTTCCCACCGCTTTCCATCCGAATCTATAAGGTAGACTTGGGATAAGGTCACCCTGGATGCTTTATAGTCAAGAACTTCAAACGTGAGGGTGGCAAGTGTGCCGTCCCCGTTCGCTGCGCCAGCGGATGTCGTTGCGGCGAGTATTACTTTTCCAGACCACATGTAGTCCCCGAAAAACGTGTCTCCTAACCAGTCGTGAACAATAATCGGATCTCCGAAAAAAGCATCTGCTGGTAGATAGTCCCCGTTGGTACTCTTCACATAGTCAAGGGTGGAACCATCAAACAACACGATTGCTTGATAGCCTACGACGTTTTTTCCATTAGCGATGTTAAGGGAAAGCGTGAGCTGCTCTCCAATAGCAGGCGATAGGACTGGAGAGGGCGAAACGCTTACCGTGGCATCCGATTGCTCTACCGCAGTGACAGGAACTTGGACGGTGAATGCCTTATTATAGCCTGCTATTGCCTCTGCTCCGATGGTTAAAGTAAGTATTGCATCGGAGTCGAAGTCGCCGTTGAATGTGAGCGGAACGGTTACCTCTGTGTCACTGACGCGCTCCACATCCCACGATTCAAATGTGACCCCATCAATTCCAGACACCTTCAAAGCCTCTTGGATCTCCCATCTGTGCTCAACGAATCGCCTTCCGGTAAGTGTGAGTGTGACGGTGCTAATCCCGCCACTGAGTGTAGGAGGGACGACGTTCTGCGGCAATGTCGCCTGCAGGGTCGCCTCTGTCAGAGGAAATTCCGTTGATGCAACTAATGACTCCTCTACCGCAGTGACAGGAACTTCGGCAATGAATGCTGATCCGTTGTATCCCGATATTGCACCCGCTCCGAGAGTGAAGGTGAGCGTAGTATCGGTGTCGAAATCACCGGAGAATAATAATGTAACAGTCACCTCTCTATCGCTGACGCGTTCCACATCAAAGGTTAAAGCAGGAACATTTCCAATGTCAAATTCTGCCAAATCACCGAGGTCCTCCAAATCAAAGTTCTCAATAGGGATCCCCTCAATCTCGATTCCTGTGGAGTCACCCGTGATTCCTATATCAAATTCAACAGTGGCATCTTCAATACCCGATACCGTCAATGCTCTCTCAATGTTCCAAGAAGAGCCCTCGTAAGTAGCACCGCTGAGCGTGAGTGTTACCACGCTCCCATGAAGAGTCGCTTCTGTCAAAGGTGCCTCCGTTGATGCGATGAGCGATTCCTGCATCGCAGTGATAGGGACTCGTGCGGTAAGCGCGGGACCGTTGTATTCTACTATCGCTCCCGCCGCCACCGTGAAGGTGAGCGTTGCATTAGAGTCAAAGTCGCCAGAAAATGTCAATTCAACAGTCAGCTGCGTGTCACTGACGCGGTCCACATCCCACGAATCAAAAGTGACACCTTCAATGCCTGAGACAGACACAGCACCCCCTCGGATCCAGCCTTCGTAAGTGCCACCGCTGAGTGTGAGTGTGATCACACTTCCATGCAGTGTTGCCTCTGTTAAGGGGTGTGGGGTTGAGGCAGTTATCGTTTGTGCGTAACTCCCGTGCGTTCCTAAAACTATCAAGACAGCGGTTAAAATAAGCACCAAGTATTTTCGATTCATGATTAGCGTTTTCACAATAAACTCCTTTTGATTGATTTTTGATTGTAATATGCAATCGGACTTTTGTATGGCGGATAGAACTTTAGAGGTAATGACTACCGTCATGGAACACTTTTGATCGTCCAACTCCCATCGCGATTTTTGCTGGCAGCAAAATTAGTGTCAAAGAAATTATCCCGTTCTATATTCCATTCTACACAAAACTTTAAGTTGCGAGGGCGAAGATGCTCCGGTATCTCAATCCCTTCTATCGCCTCAGGAACTTGTTCTCGACACGCTTGGCCATCGTCGCGGACAAAAAAGTTAATTTCAGCGAAGAATTCATTACTATCGTAACTACATCCCTCTCCGGGTTTCAAGGTCATTCCAACAGCACACATCCCTTTGTTAATAAAGGATACTGATGGTTGATTGATCCCAAACCCGATCTGCACCGATGGCGGCGGTTCGTTGACGGTAACCTTAAACGTTACCGGTATTGCTTCAGTATTGTCTTGTCCGCTGTTGTCTGTGGTGGAGACTGTGATCGTCGCTATCCCCGGTCCGACACCTATAAGGGTGACGGATGTTTTATGTGACACACCGTCTACCACTGCCGCAACCAGCACATTGTCAGAGGAAGCATTGATAATATGTGTGTCGTCAGCATCGGCATCAGTGATGTTGACGGGCACCGTTATCGTATCTTCCACGTCGAGCGTCTGGTCGGTTATCGGTTCAATGGTTGGCTGGCTGTTATCGTCAAACGCACCACAGCCAATAATGACGAGTGGTATAGTAAGCAAGAGAGTTGTGATAATAGGAACCACAGTTTTTCGGTTCATATTTGTATTCTCCTTACGGTGTTTGTTGTGGACGAGGCATAGACCTCGCCCTACACTATAACATCTACGGTTGCCAATCTTCTTATATTCGGATTCGCACTGAGAACTATATGCTCCGATGTTCTGATTAGTAGGACTTACGCAGCGTCCTTTGCTGGCGAGGTTTTAAACATCGCCAGCGGCGTGCGGACCGTAGGTACTCATCAGTAAATCGCGTAAGTCCTAATTAGAATGAAACTCGCAACAATTGCACGGGATAATCAGCCAGATAAGATGGCTTGCGCAGTGCGATCAAACTGACGGTCAACCATTTATCGATTGAAGGCAATGAAACGGTGAACCTTCCTGATTTAGATGTGAGATTATTTCTCGCGAAAGGAGCTTTCTCGCCCCAACCTCGTGTGCTATGATGTGCAAACCACATTCCCGCTGCTGACCCAAGTATACTCGCCACAACATAAGGTTTATGGCTTTCCGCCTCAGTCATCAGAACGATTCCGTTGCCGAATAGGGCACCTGCATACGCGCCAACTTGTATCAAAATTGACCGGCCTAATGTATACTCACCTCCAGCGGTCAATCGGTAACCAAGATATGTTCCTGCCGGTAAACCGAGCATAGCGGCTAATACATAGGGCCGCGGTGATTCCACATCCATTAGAGAGGTAATCCCGATAGCATAATAAGTCCCAACACCCCCTCCAAAAGAGATCAGATGTGAGCGTCCCTCATTAATCGGTTTATTGTAAATCAATTTTGTTGTGGCCCACGTGCCGATAGGGACTCCAGCCATTGCAGACGCAACATAGATTTTGGCTTGCGTTGAATCTTCAAGATCCTCAATATTAGCGAGATATGGGATCGCTATTCCATACAATCCACCCACCAACCCGCCGTTACTAATCAAATACGATTCACCCTTTTCAAACCATCTGTGATCAGTAAGTCTATGGGCAAGTAGTCCACCTATTGGTGTAGCGAACATCGCAGAGGCCAAATAAACTTTGTCATTCTCTGATTCAAATAACACGGGCACTCCAAAACCATATAGAGTCCCTGCAAGACTGCCTGATAGGATTAAATTGGATCGTCCCGCGCCGAGTCTATGATTTTTTGTAGCTGCGAGCGCACCCGCAAAAGACCCGCCGCCAATCAACATTTCCAATCCAGCAAATTGACTCGCTGATTCAATCTCAAGTAACCGAGCTGTCCCAGGCCCGTAGAGCAAAAGCCCATATAGCGTTGTGGCGGTAACCAATGATGTTCTACCTTCCTTCTGTTCCTCTAACGGAACGTTCTGTTTGCTTTGCACTTGAGGATACCCTTCAGGCACAAAGTGCATAGAAATTAAAACCATAAAGCAAAAAACATAAACGACTTTGTGAAGCATAAAACGAATTCTCATTTTTTCCCCTTTTAGATTTATGTGAATGATTTGCTGCTCTCCAACATGCGAAAGACTTGTCTTAAGTGAACGAGAATCAATTTTTGGTAATTACGTAGTGTACCCACGGCCGGTGGGTACGTGTCCCACCTCTGCTGAGGTAAAACAGGCGATGACGAGGCACAAGACCCCGCCTTACAGTTGTGAAAAACTACTTATAGTTTGTATCAACATCTTCGACGTAGCCGTGAAATCGTCTGTTGTGAGCGTATAGAAATAGACTCCACTTGCGACAGGTTCACCGAAAGGTGTTTCTACCATCCCAATAGGCAGCTTAGACGATCGAAATAGCCTTAAATTTACTCTTTCCCCCTGGTTACAAAGGTGATTGAAATCTCGGTCTCGTTGCCTGCAGCATCAGAGAATCTACCTTTGATAACATAGGTCGTCTCGTTGCCAATTTCTTTGCCTGCGACGAGTTCGAGTGTGGCTTTGTTACCTTCAACTTTTCCAAGCCAACCGACATCATCGCCACCTTCAGTTTGAAGGGCGATGTTTCCGGTTACCTTTTCACTGAAGGTAATCTCAATCCTCCCATCGTTGTTGATAGCTGCAGGATCCACATCCTTGTCACCATCTCTAACGGTTCCACCAGTAACTTCGGGCGGATCTACATCAGGGGCGACAACAGTATACGTGAGCGTCTGGGATCCATCAGCCCATACAACTGTCAATACGAGAGGACCAGGAGTGAACGGACCAAAGACCATCGCTGTTCTTCCTGCAACCCTAACGATACCAGCACTTACCGTGACATCGGCAGGGGCGTTGTCAAAGATTAAGATGATAGTTGCATTCGCAGCAATCCTTGAACCGCTCGGCGGATTTGCACTAACAAATGCTGCAGAAGGCGGTGGTTGTAGTTCGTCGGGCGGTAATTGCGGTTCGGGTGGTTGTAGGTCTATCACGCTGTTGCTGATCTTACGCCAAAATCCCTTCTCAACGTGTTTCGGAGCGATTATTGCTATTGTTAGTATTGTCCCATCCCATGTATAAGCTGCTCTGAGAGTTACATCGCCATCTTTTATGAATAGGGCACCTTCATCTGTAAGGATTTCAACTGTACCTGTGCGGGATCCAAACCCAATTTCTCCCCCAAACTTCTGAGTTATTCTTTGATCTGACGATATTGTCATAGTTCCGGCAAATTGGGGCGGTTTAAACACCTCTTTGGGTTGATCAACATAAGTGACTTCCGACTTAAATAATTCATACGTCCCGACTAATTCTTTATACAGACTCTCGACATCGGAAACCTCATCCTCGTAGAGATTCTCAACATCGGAAACCTTATCCTCGCCGCAACCTGTCACGAAGACACTCAGCAGCAAAACGATAGCAATTCTGAAAATTAAACTCTTCTTTTTCATCTGAAATGTCCCTTTCTGTATTGTGTCCTCATCAAAACTTCCACTTCTGTATGCAGCGCGTACCGGTGAAATCGCTATTGCGTGTTTGGCACTTCAGAGGTGCTGGATTTGCTGTTTCCGAACCGAGTGCCAATCCCAATAGTCAATGAAAATTCATTAGCGTTTTCATCTTCAATGAACACGCGTTGATATTGTCCCTCTGCCCGAAAGACAAAAGCATCTCCGATACGCCACTGATACCCTAAACCGATCCCGAAACTTGTTAGCGTCTGATTTCCATCAAAAAAGAAAGCGTCTTCACCACTAAGTATAGTTGTAGAAACCCGCCCCAGTACGTAAGGATTAGACACTGCATGGCTCTGTAGAAAATACGCAGCTCGACCACCAAGATAGAGTGTCGTTATGCTTTCGGTTTCCGACTCTCCCCAATACTCTGCTGAAACTGACATTCTCCCAAAACTGAATTCCGGACCAATAGCAAACTGCCTACTCGGAAACCACGTCGCGTACAAGGCAGTCGGAGAAGATCCGATATACGCAGGGGCTGATAGTATGTTAGCATAAGTGATACTTGTAGAAATGGAATCATCAGCGTCAGGAACAAGGTGTGAAATACCGAATCGTGTTCCGATCTCGAATTCAGTAGTTCCCAAAGTAGGAACGACTGGTAAGGTGAGGGAAATTAAAAAGATAACACCAAACATCCTTAGAAATATGCGACTCATAATTTGCGTTTTCATAATAAACTCCTTTTACAATGGTTATCCGTTCGGTTTTTCTGCGAAAAACCTTTCAGTTATCAGTTGTCAGTTAACCCTTTGTGGCAATGACTTTACTCCTCACTGCCACAACGCCTCTCTTAGTTGAAGAATAATGACTCATAACTATTTGCGTATCAACATCTTGCGCGTTGCGGTAAAATCGCCTGCTGTAAGCGTGTAGAAATAGACACCACTTGCGACAGGTTCACCAAACTCATTTTTACCATCCCAATACGCCGCACCGGAACGGTTTTGATACATCCCCGCAGCTTGATGTCCAAGTATCAACGTCCGCACCAATGTCCCGTTCACGGCATAGATATGTAGTGTGACCTCCGCGTCCTTTGCTAAGTGATAGGGTATCCACGTCTCCGGGTTGAACGGATTTGGATAATTTGGCAAGAGTGCTGTCTCTTTCGGTGTCAATGCCTCAAGAAGTTGTTGTAAGAACAGGATACCGCGCTCTGACATTGCATCGGTGAGGTCCAGTTGCTGTGCAGCGGATAGCCAGTGTTTGACCTCTGTAGCAGTGAGCATTTCTAAGGCGTGGGGATGTAGCGAAGGTGCGGCGGCACTATTGCCCAACGCGCCAGCGACTAATACCAAATCGGCAATATTGACCTGTCCATCACCGTTCACATCCGCAGCATTCTGACCCGTTTTGCCAAGATTTGAAGCGACCAACACCAAATCGGCAATGTTGACCTGTCCATCACCGTTCACATCGCCTTTGAGACCTGTTGGTTCAGTTATCTCTGCGTTTTCAACCTGAGGGACAAACGTCTCACCTGCACTGTTGGAAAGCAGCACGTCGGATAACGTTAAAGCGGATGCCTGCGCTGCGATGACCTCAAATGTAAGGGTCGCGAGGAACCCGTCCCCGTTGCTTTCGCCTGCCAGAGATGCAGCATTCAACTTTACACGGTTCCCCTCGACAACCGGTTTCACAAAGAACGCACCAGCAGGCAAATAATCACCATTCGCACCTGAGACATAGCGGAGAGCAGTATCATCAAACTGCACAGTTGCCTGATAACCTGCGACAGCTTCATCGCCTGTGATGTTCAGGTTGAAGGTTATCTGTTCTCCGATAGCAGAAGATGCTACTGAGGCGGGTGAGATGCTAACGGTAGCATCTGTGGTTGCCGGTGTTTCTGGCGTGGTGAGTGTTGTTAACGTAACTGCTGTTCCCAACCCTAAATCTCCAGGGGCAGCTATACCGTAAACAACATTCTCGATCTCTCCACCGTTGATGTCCATCCGTTGGATTCCACCATACGAATTTGTCCAATACACTTTGCCTCCCACGGTGTCAACAGCGATTCCAACCGGTTCACCGAGAGAGGTAGCAAGTGTTTCAAGATTCGTGCCGTTGAGGTTCGCGCGATGAATTTTGCCACCAACTTGATACCATATTTGTCGCTCTGTCCAGTAGATTTTGCCATCGGCTATAACCATACCGCCTATTCCGCGCGGGAGATATGAATTCCATCCGGTCAAAATCGTTTCAATGCCTGTTCCATCAAGGTTCATACGCCGGATGCGAAATTCGGAATCCGCCCAATAGAGTTTGCCACCTTCAGCATCCACAGCAATGTGTGTAATAGTATCGTCAAGCTGAATAATGGTTTTAATATTTCCACCGCTGAGATCTGCACTCTGGATTTTTCCTTCAAGCGAATTTATCCAATAAAATCTCTTTTCAGCAGTGTCAACCGTAATGCTTTGAGGCGTAGTTGGGTGCGTTACTAACACCTCAACGTTTGTGCCATCAAGATTTGCGCGCTTGATGACACCGCCACTGCTACTATGTTCAGACCAGTAGATCTTGCCGTCCGCTGTATCTACAGTTAGACTTGCAACCTGATTCGTAACCGCATCAAAAGGGTTCAGTGACTCAATCTTGTGAGTATCCGTATTGATCCAATACATTGATGGACGCGAATGTTCTGATACGAGCATCTGCTTCCCCGTTTTTGCAGTGATAGGTAATGTTGCTGCAAGTGGTGGGCCGTTGTAGTCTTTTATTAAACTTGGTGGAACTGTGAAGGTTAGCATTGCATCAGTGTCTAAGTTTCCAGTAAAGCCTCCCAACCAAACCCATATTTCCGTTTTGCTTAGGATCCATAAATAAGATCCGGATCCCAACCATTCAGTTTTTATACCGGAAATACCGGATATTCCTATCATAGGTTCATCATAATCGTAAGAAGATCCTTGATAGGATTTATTTTGTAGTGTCAGCTTCACAACGCTTCCGTTGAGTGTCGCCTTCGTCAACGGAAACGCAGAGGACGCTACTAATTCTCCTGTCGCTTCTGCTTCAGTTGACGCAGAGACGGGTATTTCTGTAGTGAGCGAGGGACCGTTGTACCCATCTATTCCGTCCGGCTTAACAGTAAATATTAACGCGGTATCCGTGTCAATGTTACCATAGAAGCTTAGTTCAAACGTTATTTCTGTATCACTGACTTTTCTTCCGGTTGGAAATGTGATGCCCGGAATTCCAGATATTTCTATGTAATTCCAGAAGCCGTATGAGAAAACCGCATCTGTCAGTTTTAATGTTATTGTGCTTCCGTGCAACGTTGCCTCTGTCAACGGATACGGTGCTGATACGGTTATTGCTTGAGATAATTCAGATTCCGTTACACCGGTAACAGGAAGTTCTAACGTATAGGGGTCACCGTTGTAACCGACTATTGCTTTCGGATCCACTGTAAGGGTGAGGACAGAATCAGTGGTGATTATGTTCCCTTCAAATGTAAGCTTAATCCTTATTTCTCTGGGCTTAAGCCCTTCGGGTTCAAATTCGGTCCATTCTACGATACCAACGCCAAGAATGCCAGAAATCGTAAGCGCGTCTCCAACAAGGCTGCTGTGACTAAAAGACCCACTGCTCAATGTTAGCGTCACTATGGCACCGCCTAACGTCGCCCCTGTCAACGGTTGAAGCGTTGATACCGTTAGTGTTGGTCCCCTTTTCTCTTTGACTACTTCAATATCTATATACACATCTGGATTCGCTTCAAGGAGTGCGTTAAGTGGGAACGTATCCTCAATTGGATTATGGCCAAGAAATAACCGTTCAAGAGATATTAATTCTACGAGAGGCGTAACATCACTGATGTTATTAAGCGAGAGGTCTAACTCTGTCAGTTGTGTGAGTTGTGCGAGAGGCGTTATATCCTTGATTTTGTTACTCCCGAGTCTTAACTCCTTCAACTGTGTAAGTTGTGCCAAGGGCTTTAGGTCGCTGATGTTATTCCTACCGAGTGATAACTTCGGCAGTTGTGTGAGTTGTGCGAGAGGCGTTATATTGCTGATGTTATTATCATAGACGTTTAACTCTGTCAGTTGTGTGAGTTGTGCGAGAGGCGTGATGTCGCTGATGTTATTATCGGCGAGTATTAACTTCGGCAATTCTGTGAGTTGTGTGAGCGGGGTTAGGTCCTTGATTTTATTTCCACTAATATATAACTCCGTCAATTGCGTCAGTTCCGAGAGAGGTGTTAAATCACTGATGTTATTACTCGTAAGATTTAACTTTGTCAGTTGTGTGAGTTGTGTGAGAGGCGTTATATCGCTGATGTTATTCCTACGGAGGTTTAACTCTGTGAGTTGTGTGAGTTGTGCAAGGGGCGTTATATCACGGAGGTTATTGTTTTCAAAAGATAACGTAGAGAGCTGAGTCGCATGCTCCAATCCAGTTAGGTCGCTTATCTTTGGCTCATTCCCAAAGGGTGTTCGCTCTACAATGTTATATGCAAAGTGCGTCAATGTTGCCAATTTCGCTTCAGGGATTTTGAGCAGCTCTACGCCTAAAGTGTAAAGTTTTAACTTTATGCGTACTGCTCTTGCTAACTTTGCATCAACAAATTCTACACGGGGCGGTGTTACCAAAAGGGTTGTCCCTTCACCAATCGGGGACCAGGGATCTGGGTTAGGTGGATTATCAGAACAATTGGGTTCATTGGTCTCCCGCCAGCGCGCCTGATATGTAGTATCGGGTTCAAGATCTGTGAAGCTAGCAACAAAGGTGCGTGCACCGGAATCGAAAAAGTCCCTAATTGTACCACATTTCAAAATCCAATCACCTTGTGGTTCTTTCCTGCGCAATTGAACCTGATAAGATTTCTCATCATAAGCATAGAAGGTGTCGCGGAAACTGACGTTAATTGTTGTGTTGGTTTCCCCTGGTGTAACAGTGGGTGCTTTACCCTGACCATAACTAATACTTTGCCCACCATATATCAACAACATTACTACGAAAATTGACACGATTATATTTCGATTTACAAATAACATTTTCATCATAAACTCCTTTGATTAGCTTCTAACTGCAATGTGCAGTCAGATTATTGGATGGAAGGGTGTTATCGTCCACCCTTCCGTGTTTAGCAAATAAGTGTTACTTCTGTATCAACATCTTACGCGTTGCGGTGAAATCACCTGCTGTAAGTGTATAGAAATACACGCCACTCGCCACAGGTTCACCGAAGGCGTTTCTACCATCCCAATACGCCGCACGGCTACGGTTCTGATACATCCCTGCAGGTTGATGTCCGAGCGTCAACGTCCGCACCAATGTACCGTCCACGGCATAGATATGCAGTGTGACCTCCGCGTCCTTTGCCAACTGATACGGTATCCACGTCTCCGGGTTGAACGGGTTCGGGAAGTTGGGCAAGAGTGCTGTTTCTTTCGGAGTCAAGGCTGCGAAGAGTTGCTCTAAGAACAGGAGCCCGCGCTGTGACGTTGTATCCGTGAGGCCTAAGTGCTGTGCAGCGGATAGCCACTTTTTGATCTCTGTAGCAGTGAGCATCTCCAAAGATTGCGGATGTAGAGAGGGTGCGGCGGCACTATTGCCTAATGCGCCAGCGACTAAGACGAGATCAGCAATGTTAACAGTCCCATCACCATTGACATCTGCATCATTCTGCCCTGTTTCGCCGAGATTTGAGGCGACTAATACCAAATCGGCAATGTTAACAGTCCCATCACCGTTGATATCGCCTGTAAGTCTCTCGGATTCAGACGGTTTAGTTATGTCCCCGTTTTCAACTTGTGGGACAGAAATTTTCCCCGCACTGTCAGTGAGCAGCACATCAGATAACGTCAAAGTGGATGCCTTCACTGCGATAACCTCAAAGGTAAGCGTTGCCAGAGTGCCATCTCCATTGCTTTCTCCAGCGAGGGACACAGCGTTAAGTTGGACAAGATTGCCCTTCACTTTCGGCTCCACAAAGAACGCCCCAGCAGGCAGATAATCACCATTCGCACCTGAGACATAACGGAGAGCAGTATCATCAAACCGCACGGTTGCTTGGTAGCCTGCGACCGCATCACCACCTGTGATATTAAGCGAAAACTCTAACCGTTGTCCGACAGCAGGGGATGCGACTGAGGCGGGTGAGATGCTGACGGTAGCATTGGTGCTTGGTCCTGTTTCTGTTTGCGATTCAGTTCCTATTTTGGGTTTGGCATTTATGGTGACAGATATCTCTGCGGTGAGCGCGGGTCCATTGTAATCATCTATTGCCCGTGCCCCAACAGTGAATGTGAGGGTGCTATCAGTATCCATGTTTCCATCGAATTCAAGTTCAATAGTGATTTGCGTGTCGCTTTTTCGCCTGGGTTGGGTCCAAGGTATTGTCACACCTGCTATTCCGGTGACTGACACCGAATCTCTGATGGCCAAGATGGAGCGGGCGTATTTTCTACCACCCAAGGTTAACGTGACAACACTCCCATCCAGGTTTGCCGGGGTCAACGGAACAGGGGTTGATGCTACCAATCCTTCAGTTACCTCTGGAGTTCCCTCAGGGGTCATAGAGACAGGTATTTCTGCGGTAAGTGCAGAACCGTTGTAATTTTGTATTCCGCGTGGTCCCAAAGTAAAAATCAATTTGGCATCTTTGTCAATGCTGCCCGTGAATGTAAGTTCTATTGTTATTTCCGTGTCGCTGATGCGTTCTATATCTGTCGAATGAAAAGTGATACCGGTAATTCCAGATAGCGTGAGAGCATCTCTAACCTCAGTTCTATACCCAAACCCCCCACTACTCAGGGTTAGTCTTACGATACCTCCATTTAAAGCAGCAACCGTTAACGGTTCAGATGTTGATGCTGTGAGTTTTGGACCTTCTGCTTCCCTGACGACTTCAATATCTATATCCAAATCAGGGTTTTCGTCAAGGAGTGCATTCAGCGGATATGTAGTCGTAATCGGATTACCACCAAGATACAATCCTTCCAGATAGATTAGTTTTGCAAGCGGACTAACATCTCGGATTCTATTACCTCCAAGATCTAATTCTGACAGGGACTCAACGAGTTGTGCCAATGGAGTCACGTCGTTGATTTGATTATTATGGAGTTGTAACTTTGTAAGTCCGTCCATTTGTGCGAGCGGTGTTACATCGCGGACTTGATTATATGAGAGATCTAGCTCTGTTAGCGCAGTCATTTGAGCCAAAGGCGTTACATAGCGGATTTGATTATATGAGAGATTTAATACTTTCAGTTGCAAAAGTTGCTCAAGTCCTGTGAGGTTACTAATTTGGTTAATCAGAATGTATAAGGTTCTCAGTTGGGTAAGCCCGGCGAGCGGACTCAGATCGCTGATATGGTTACTGGTGAGATATAATTCAGTGAGTTGGTTGAGTCCCGCAAGCGGACTCAGGTCCCTAATCTGATTACTGCTGAGATGTAACTCTCTGAGTTCAGTAAGTCCTGTGAGCGGACCCAGGTCCCTAATCTGATTATTGTCGAGATCTAACTCTCTGAGTTCAGTAAGTCCTGTGAGCGGACCCAGGTCAGTGACTTGACTTGCTACCCCTAACTCTCTGAGTTGCGTGAGTTGGGCAAGCGGCGTGATGTCACGGATGAAATTACCAGTACTAGTACCCCCTAAATCTAGAATTGTCAGCTGCGTGAGGGGCACGAGCGAAGTAATATCAATAATCCTATTCCCCCAAAGACGGAGGATTGTTAGCTGCGTGAGAGGCGAAAGGGAAGTAATATCAGTGATTTCATTACCGTTAAGATCTATAGATGTAAGATGAATTGCGTGTTCCAAACCGGTGATGTCCGTTATTGGCGGTAAACCCAACTTATCTAATACCAATAGTCTATTAGCTTTCAGTTGTTTCATTTTTGCCAGTTCTGCTTTGCTAATTGTGCGGGCCTCAGCATCAGGCATATTGAGAAGGCGACTGACTAACCCATAAACACCCGGTGTTTTGTGGAGGTGAGCTTGCACCACTGAAGGGAACTCTATTGATACGCGGGCCATTATGGCGAGACTCCGATCAGAGAATTCTACAACCGGTGTATTTTTCAATAAAGTTGTTTCTTGACCATAACTAACGCCTTGCACACCATATACGGACAACATTACTGTGAAAATTGACACGATTACATTTCGATTTACAAATAACATTTTCATCATAAACTCCTTTATATTGGTTGTCAGTTATCAGTTTTCAGTCTTCAGTTAAGAAAGGTATTGTGGCAGTGAGAAATGAAGCAATTGCCACAAAGCGTTAACTGATGACCGACAACTGATAACTATTTCCTTATCAACATCTTCCGTGTAGCAGAAAAATCACCTGCTGTGAGCGTATAGAAATACAAACCACTCGCGACCTTTTCACCCAACTCGTTTTTACCATCCCAATACGCCGCACGGCTGCGGTTCTGATACATTCCTGCAGCTTGATGTCCAAGGGGCAACGTCCGCACCAATGTGCCGTTCACGGCATAGATATGCAGTGTAACATCCGCATCCTTTGCCAAGTGGTAAGGTATCCACGTCTCTGGATTGAACGGATTCGGGAAGTTTGCCAACAAAGCGGTCTCTTTTGGTGTCAACGCAGCGAGGAGTTGTTCTAAGAATTGAATTCCTCTCTGCGCTGCTGCGTCCGTTAGGTTCAGCTGCTGTGCTTCAGAAAGCCACTGTTTGACATCCGTAGTGGTGACGGTTGATAGAACTTGAGGATTCAGAGACGGTGCAGCAGCTGCGTTGCCGAGTGCCCCAGCAACCTTGACGAGATCTCTGATATCAACAACACCGTCGCCGTTGACATCCGCGGTGTTTTGCCCTGCCTGCCCGAGGTTTGCAGCAACTAACACCAGGTCTTGGATGTTCACACTCCCATCGCCATTGACATCCCCTGCAAGGAATTCAGAGGATACTATAGGTATGATAGAGGACGATACATCCCATAGTTTGACTGTACCATCACGGGACGCAGATGCAAGTGTATTTCCATCCGGTGAAAACACTACAGAAAAGACAGTATCTTCATGCCCTTCAAGTGTATGGATATCCCCGTTTGTTGTCATATCCCATAACTTGATGCTATGTTCTGTTCCAAAGGCGAGGGTGGTGCCATCGGATGAGAACGCTACAGTAGCGACACCCGCCCCCCAGTCCATCTCAAGTGTGATAGTATTTTCTTTTGTCGCTACATCCCACAACTTCACTTCTCTCTCAAAAGAACCCCGGCCCGTGGAAGCGAGCAGCATCCCATTCGGTGAGAACGCTATAGAAATGACACCATCCTCATGCCCTTCAAGTGTAGCGACATTTTCGTTTGCTGTCATATCCCACAGTTTGATGTTAATCCCAGCCCCGTAGGCGAGCAGCATGCCATCGGGGAAAAATGACACAGGGGTCTGAAAACCACGAAACCATCCTTCAAGGACAACAGTACTATGCCCTCCAAATGTAGCGATATTTTCTTTTGTCGCTACATCCCACAACTTGACGATCCCGTCCCATGCGCCGGATGCGAGCGTTTTCCCATCGGGTGAAAACGCTATAGAAACGACCTCATCTTCATGCCCTTCAAGTGTAGCGACATTCTCCTTTGTCATGGTATTCCACAACTTGATGTTAGTCCCTGCGCCGAAGGCGAGCAGCATGCCATCGGGTGAGAACGCTACAGATTTACCACTCCGCTCAACTGCAAGTGTGATAGTATTTTCTTTTGTTGCTATATCCCACAACTTCACCCCCATAACATCCGCGGATGCAAGTGTATTTCCATCGGGTGAGAACGCTACAGAACTGAGACTTTCCTCATGAATCGCAAGCGTGGCAATATGTTCTGGTGAAATCCCCACAGCATTAAATTCCACCCACTCGTAACCAATAGATGCATCAACAGTGTTTGTTGCAGCGTGTCCAAGGGTAAGTGTTTGCGCTGCTCTGCCGTTAGCATCTGTAGTTACTTCGACAACTGTGGATTCTCCATTCAGTAGTCCTCCACCTTCGTAGACTGTAAATGTGACTTGAACATCAGGTAAGGGGTTATTGTCTTGATCTCTCACTTCAACGACCAAGGGATTCGCCAATACGGTGCCGAATGTCCCTCGCTGCTCATCACCGGAGATTTTCACTAACTGGTATGGTGAAATTCCCAAAGCCTCAAACGTCACCGACTTGTTCCCAATGGATACTTCAACAGAATTTATTCCTGGCTTAGGACCAAGGGTAAGCGTTTGCGCTGCTCTGCCGTTGGCATCAGTGGTTACTTCCACAGTCGTGGATTCCCCACTGAGTAGTCCCTCACCTCTTACGACTGTAAATGTTACCTGAACATTTGGTATGGGATTATCGTATTGATCTCTTACTTCAACTACGAAGGGTTTCTCCAAGGGTGAGTCAATTGTGCCTTTTTTCCCATCAGAAAATGCTTCTTCAAACGTTAATGTTTCTTCAGTTGTGTTTTCATCTGATGGCAGGACGTTTGCCTCTGCTCCGGAGATTTTCACTAATTGGTACGGCGAAACTCCTTCAGCCTCAAACCACACCCTTTTGTTCCGCATAGATACTACAACAGTATTTATTCCGGGCTTAGGACCGAGGGTAAGCGTTTGTGCTGCTCTGCCGTTGGCATCGGTGGTTACTTCCACAGCCGTCGATTCCCCATTCAATAATCCCTTACCGCTTCCGACTGTAAATGTTACCTGAACATTTGGTAAGGGATTATCGCTACTATCTCTCGCTTCAACGACAAAGGGTTCTGTCAACTGTGTATTGGCAGGAGCTTCTTGGCCATTTCCAGAGATGATCTGAATTGTAACGTTGATGTTCCACAACTTCACACCATCACTGCTGCCAGAAGCAAGGAGCGTCCCATCCGGGGAAAATGCTACGGAGCGGACAATCCACTCATGCCCTTCAAACGTCGTGATATGCGTGCCGGTCGACTTATCTTGTAAATTCACCGTAAAATCATACCCGTAAGCGAATATCTCACCATCCGGGGAAAATGCTACTGAATGGCTATCTTCCCTAGATCCCCGTTTACTGTAGATATTACGTTTTGTTTCCACATCCCACAACGTTACGCCATCAGACCCAGAAGCAAGGAGCGTCCCATCCGGGGAAAATGCTACGGAACGGACAGGACTTCCATGTTCAAGCGTGGCGATATTTTCCTGTGTTGACACATCCCACAACTTAATTTCATTATCACCAGCAGAAGCGAGGAGTGTGCCATCGGGCGAAAACGCCACGGAAGTGACAGAACTTCCATGTTCCAAAGTGGTTTGTGCAAGGGTATTTTGTAAACTAACTAATGAAACAACCAATAAAATTAGCGTAAAAACAGTCGTCTTTTTCATAAGATAATTCTCCTTTGTGTAAATTACTTCATTATCAACATTTTGCGTGTAGCGGTGAAATCACCTGCTGTAAGTGTATAGAAATACACGCCACTCGCCACAGGTTCACCGAAGGCGTTTCTACCATCCCAATACGCCGCACGCGAACGACTCTGATACATCCCTGCAGCTTGATGTCCCAGTGCCAAGGTCCGCACCAACGTACCGTTCACCGCATAGATATGCAGTGTGACACCCGCGTCCTTTGCTAAATGATACGGTATCCACGTCTCAGGATTGAACGGATTTGGGTAGTTAGCAAGCAGTGCCGTCTCTTTGGGAGTCAGCGTTATTAGGAGTTGTTGTAGGAACAGAATACCGCGCTGTGACATTGTATCCGTGAGGTCCAGTTGCTGTGCAGCGGATAGCCACTGTTTGACATCTGTAGCAGTGAGCATCTCCAAAGATTGTGAATGCAGTGAAGGCGCGGCGGCACTTGTTCCTAATGCACCAGCAACAAGGACCAGGTCTTGTATATTGACAATATCATCGCCATTGACATCTGCCGGATTCTGTCCTGTTTTTCCGAGATTTGAAGCAATCAGGACCAAATCTTGAATGTTTATGATGCCATCACCGTTGATGTCTCCTTTGAGTTGAGTTGATTCAGTTATCTCTGCATTTTCAACCGTTGGCACAAAAGCCTCACCATCACTATTAGTTAGCAGCACATCAGATAACGCCAAAGTGGATGCCTTCGCTGCAATCACTTCAAAGGTGAGTGTGGTGAGGGTGCCATCCCCATTGCTTTCTCCTGCCAGAGATGCAGCGTTGAGTTTGATGAGATTGCCCTCCACCTTCGGCTCCACAAAGAACGCACCATCAGGTAGGTAATCACCATTTACTCCTGAAATATAACGCAGCACCTTTTCGTCAAACTGAACTGTTGCCTGATAACCTGCGACGGCTTCCCCATCTGTGATGTTCAGACTGAGTTCTAATTGTTCCGCAACAGCAGGGGATACTATCGAGGCGGGGGATATGCTCACCGTGGCATTTGTGGTTGCTGTTGTTTCGTCTGTAGTACTCACAGGAACAGCTAATTCTGCAATCTCGCTGGCTCTTCTACCCTCAAAGTTAACGGGGTTAGACGATGCCTGTATGAGCGTCCGCTCTGGGAGTTGTGCAAGTGGGGTTAAATCGTTGATGTAATTGTGAGATACAGATAGAATGTCTAAATTTTTGAGTTGTGCGAGAGGTGTGACATCAGTGATTAGATTAAACGAGAGATCCAACGTCCTCAATTGTATCACTTCTGCCAAGGGCGTTAAATCACTGATATTATTATGCGAAAGTTCTAACTCCCTCAACAACGTGAGTTGCGTGAGAGGGGTTAGATCACTAATGTTATTACCCCCGAGGTTTAACTTTGTCAACAACGTGAGTTGCGTGAGAGGGGTTAGATCACTAATGTTATTACCCCCTATACCTAATGTAGTCAACTGCGTGAGTTGCGCGAGTGGCGTTATGTCAACGATGTTATTACCAAATCCGTGTCTTCCGAGATCCAAATTTCTCAACTGTGTCAGGGGTGTAAGAGGCGTTATATCGTTGATTTGATTACGCCCCAGATATAACTTCGTCAGTTGCGTCAGTTGCGTGAGGGCTGTAATATCAATGATATTATTATTGTATAGATTCAATGTTGTCAGTTGGATCAGGGATGCCAAGGGTGTAATATCACTGATATTATTACTGGATAGAGCCAATGTTGTCAGTTGTGTCAGTTGTGTGAGGGGTGTAATATCATTGATATTATTACGTCTGAGAGATAACGTGATGAGTTGAGTGGCATGTTCCAATCCTGTTAGATCACTTATCCGACTGCTTATGTGTGTATCGTAGTCAAGGTCATAATCGAGATATTTCAGTTCTACCAGTTCCGCTTTAGGGATTTTGAGGATATCAACATCATCTCCTATATAAAGTTTCAGGTGCTTGCGCACTGCCTTGGCTAAATTAACATCAGCAAATTCAACAACGGGGCCCGGTCCGACAACCGCAATATCTATGTCCAAACCAAGAGACTCATCCAAAAGAACTCTAAGCGGCGACTTATCCGTGATAGGATTATGCCCAAGAGTTAACTTTTTCAGATATATCAAGTTAGAAAGAGGAGTAACATCATGGATTTGATTCTCATCAAGGTGTAACACCGTCAGTTCTGTCAGTCCCGCAAGCGGACTAATATCACGAAGTTGGTTATGCGACAGATGCAACCATGTTAGGTTCGTCAGTCCCGCAAGTGGACTAATATCACGAAGTTGGTTATGCGACAGATGCAACCATGTTAGGTTCGTCAGTCCCGCAAGCGGACTAATATCAGGGATACCATTAGCATAAAAACGCAACCATGTCAGGTTGGTCAATCCCGAAAGTGGACTAATATCACGGATACTATTACCAGCGAGGTCTAGTCTCCTCAGTTGGGTCAGTCCTGCAAGTAGGCTAATATCACTGATATCATTATGACCGAGCTCTAATTCCGTCAGTTGCGTTGCATGTTCCAAACCGGTGAGGGCGATTATCTCATCGTGGGTAGCATCCAGTTCTGTTAATTTTCCCAATTCCGCTTTTGGAATTTTAAGGAGGTCAACGCCATCTCCAGTAGGAAGACGTAATTCTCGGCGTACTGCTCTTGCTAAAGTGGCATCAACGAATTCCACAATGGTGTCAGGTGCCTCCTGAGCATAACTAATGTCTTGGACGCTGTATGTCAACAACATGACTGCAAAAATTGACACAATTACATTTCGATTTACCTTTAACATTTTCATTATATACTCCTTTTACAATGGTTATCAGTTGTCAGTTAACCCTTTGTGGCAATGGCTTTACTCCTCACTGCCACAACGCCTCTCTTAGTTGAAGAATAATGGCTCATAACTATTTGCGTATCAACATCTTGCGCGTAGCAGAAAAATTGCCTGCAGTGAGGGTATAGAAATAGACACCACTTGCCACAGATTCCCCGAAGGTGTTTTTACCATCCCAATATGCGGCACGGCTACGGTTCTGATACATACCCGCAGCTTGATGTCCAAGTACCAACGTCCGTACCAACGTGCCGTTCACAGCATAGATATGCAGTGTAACATCCGCATCCTTCGCCAAGTGGTAGGGTATCCACGTCTCTGGATTGAACGGATTGGGGTAGTTTGTCAAGAGTGCTGTCTCTTGAGGGAGCACAGTTGCCAAAAGCCCTTGAAGAATGGCAAGTGTTTTCCGGTAAGCAATTGAGTCGTCCGCCTCAGCATGCAGAACATCTATCCATGCCCGAAGCGTTGCTGGATCTAGGGTTGCTAACATCACCGCAGGGGCTGCAGGAATGACCGAGTCGTCAAGGTTCTCAACAATGATAAGCAAATCGTTCTTATTGACGCTGCCATCTGCGTTGACATCAACACGCGGATTGGTAGGCGCGGTTTCTCCGAGGGCTCTTATCACGAGAATCAGATCATGAATGTCTATCTTGCCATCCTCATTGACATCTGCCGCAGCGAGGTTGTTTGTAAGCAGACCTCTTACGGTCGTGGAAGTAGTGAAATCCACCCCGTCAAGATAAATTTTAAAGAATAATCCCCAGTTACCCGAGTACTCGCTGACTTTGACCAACAGGAGGTTATTACCCGCTTTCAGATTTGTGTCGAATCGATCTTGGATGCCCGTTGTTCTCCTGCTGGTTCTTTTTCTGTGAACCACCGTTCCATTCAGCCAAACTTTGATGGCATCATCGCTGCCGACTCCCATCCGAACATTGTTTTGGTCATGCGGTGAGACAATGTTAATGAAGGCATAAGCTGTATGATGACTGAGATTCTGAACGGTGCTGAGTCCAGTGGCATTAACGACATGCTGGACATTATTTGAGGCACAGAGGAAAAAACCACAATGGGTTGATGGCTGGATACGCCCGCGTGTCCATCGGAGCTGCCCCAGTGTTTCCCCTTCTGTGATACCTTCTCGTGAGACCATCGCTTCGTTAATCTCTCCATTACTTAAGAGTGCGAGATAATCCGTGTCTATGTCTGACCCTTCAGCAATCATCCATAGCCAGGGACCTTGTATATAGTCGTGCGTCTGTGGGGTAGGCGTGGGTTCTTCTGCTTTCGTAATCTGTGCGCCTTCAACCTGCGGACGCGAAGTCACGCCTGCGCTATCGGAAAGAAGTACATTAGATAATGTCAGTGTTGAGGCTTTTACCGCCCGGACTTCAAAAGTGATCGTCGCAAGTGTCCCGCCCCCATTGCTTTCACCCGCAAGGGAGGTTGCAGCGAGTTTTACAAGATCGCCTGCAACAACCGGGGGTACAAAGAACGCACCTGTCGGCAGATAATCACCGATCTCACTTTCTACATGGCGCAGTGCACTCGTATCGAATTTTATGGCTGCCTCATAGCCTGCCACCGATGTCCCCGCCACAATGTTCAGGGATAGTGTTAACTTTTCTCCGACAGCAGGAGATGCCACTGAAGTTGGCAGAAGCTGAACGGTTGAAGCAGTGGCTTGACCGTAACTAAGATTTCCTTGCGCGCCATATATTAAGACCATCATTGTTAGAATTGACACAATGATTTTCCGACGCACACTTAGTGTTTTCATCATAAACTCCTTTCGCGGTGTCATTTTTTCTCGCCACCAAATATGAGAAGTATCTGAGTCCATAGGGTGTTCCTTTTGTTTTGAAAATAAAAACGCTACAAGGAATATCCTATGAATTTAGGATTTACGCAATTTTCTTAGGAATAGCGGCTACTACACGCCGCTGGCGAGGTTTGAAACCTCGCCAACGAGGAAGCTGTAAGTCATGGAATTTACAAACAGCGCGATTAATTATAATAAGTTTATTTTTATTTTTTTTCAATTAAAAAACAAAAAAAGTCTATACATAACTAATCAATAGTAAATTATCAATTTTCCGATTTTTCTGACAGGCACCGAACCCGTAGCGGGTTGGTTCGCTGACCAATTGTTTACATATTTTCGGGCTTTACTATAATCTTCATTAAGGCGAGGCACTTGTTCTTAACACACGCCGCCGTCCTGAAACACAGAACAGATGATTTCCGCCACGCAACGCGCGACTGCAAAGTATAGAGCTCACCATCAGGGAACCAGAAAAATTGGGGTATTTGGACGTTGTAGTCTCAGACGCATACCCAATTGCCAGATGGGTGGAGACGGGAGGTAGCGGGACTACCCCGACAATCCGTCTCCTACGTCCATTCGTAAGGATACCTGATTTTCCAAAAAAATCAAGTAAAAGTTACGACGCTTCTTAAAATATCAGAGACATCAAACAAGATATATGATATATTTAAACACGCACTGGCAACTTACCCTTGGCAGTGCCGCGGTTCGGGGGTCTTGCACACTCGCCGAACCACCATATTGGTTTTACGGATGCCAAAAGATATTATAATAAAAATTGAAATAAATTACAACAACTTTTTTATTTTTAACCCAATTTTTGTGAGAACCGAAATCGCCATCTGACAAATTTTGAAGGATAGCCAATATTCTTTACACCTTTCCTACGATCAGGATTTTGTTTGACGAGGTTCCCCTACCTTTCCTACTGGCAAGGGTAATTTGCAAAAACTGTGCCAACTCTCGCAATCTTCTGAGTGTCATTGCAGGTGCTACAGGTCCAGATATGATACAACCTTGTAAAATCGAGGTTTCTAACATTGTATTGATTCTAAACCCAATGAGATCCCGTTGCGCTAAACCGTGTAAAGGCGCAAAAATTTTTGTGATGTGCGCCAAATTTTTTGTGAAGGCAAAAAATTTTGGTTTTGCCAAAGTTGGCACCCATTCAGAAAAAATTAGGTTCTCAGGTAACCGTATTGATCAATGAATATGTGAATTCGGAGGGTTCTACACAATTAATAAGTGGGGTGATAAGTGGGGGAAAGACAGATGGTAAGTTTTCGGGGAAGGATATCAGCTTTTTTAGGTGTTTTCCTCAGCCAATGCACAATATTTATCCAAGGTCGGCACAGATATTTGGAGACGTTTGGCAATGTCCCGTTTGGAGTAGTGCGGAATTTCTGTCTCATACCTCATAAGGGTAATATAAGAGGTTATTTCGGACATCGTTCCGGTCTGGACGAGTTCCAATAATCTACCTCTGACATCTTCAGGTGTTATGTGCGGGTCTCCATTAGGTTCTTGTGAAGGATCTACTTCGTCTGAGAATGAATCTCTAAACGCTTCCGAGTCAGTATCTGAGTGTTCGTCAGGTTCATTTAGGTTTTCTATTGCTGTTTCGACATCCTCTTTTTTTAATTCTTCGCCCTCTGCAAAGATAAGTGCGGTTTCTATGACATTTCTGAGTTCTCGCACATTACCGTACCAATTAATATTTTGAAGATATTTAACCGCCTCCGGGGCTATACCGGTGATGAGTTTATCGTAATCTTCGCTTAATTGGGAGACAAAATCATGCGCCAAAGGCGCGATATCCGAACGCCTGTTACGGAGCGGTGGAATCTGGATACGAAAAAGGTTCAGTCGATAATAGAGATCTTCCCTAAATCTTTTTCTATTCACTGCGGTTTTAAGGTTCCTGTTTGTTGCCGCGACCACTCGGACATCCACCTCAATGATTTCTTCCGCACCGACCGGTGAAAATTCTTGCGCCTCCAGTACACGCAGAAATTTCACTTGGACTTCAGGCGACATCTCGCTGACTTCATCTAAGAACAAGGTGCCGCCGTTTGCTTGTTCAAATATACCGTGATGCTTCCGAATAGCAGTAGTAAAAGCCCCTTTTTCATGTCCAAAGAGTTCGCTTTGAATGAGTTCTGGCGAAAACGCGCCACAGTTGATGACTTTGAACGGATTATTTTTACGGCGACTATTGTCATGAATGGCTTGCGCGACAACCTCTTTGCCAACCCCTGTTTCACCCGTGATGAGAACAGTTGCTTCTGTAGGAGCGACTAAGTTTACGGCTCGAAAGACCTCTTGCATCTGTGCTGATTCACCGATAATATCCCTGGTAACGTTCTGCATCTGAGTCGCGGTTTTCTCACTCATTTTGTTTTCCTTACGTTTTGATGAAAATCACCGTTATAGACATTAGTTCCAGAAATCTCTCGCGTGTTCGGTACCTGGACGAATTCACAGGATTTGGTGGTACTCGGCAACTGCTAAGGAGAAATCACCACGTTTACCTAAGAGGAGTGCCTTCTGACGTCGGTATTCTCTATTCTGTGGATCAGCATCGAGCTGAGATGTCAGGCGTTGAATTTCAGCATCTGCGTTAGCACGAATTTCACTCAGCTTTAGACTCGTTTGTCCACGTTCGATACAGTCTTGTAATGTTTCTCGGAACCATAGAGCGGGCAAAGTACTCCGGAGCGTGCCAGCATAAGGTTCGCGATTGCCTTCAATAGCTAAACAGAACTCGTTTAGTTGACCGGAGGAGCCTTGTATATTCGCCGAAATTTCCTCATCTCCGCCGCCCATCCTGAAAGTATTCTCCGTAGAGAAGCATTTCCAAGTCTGCAGGTCGCTCCAGATGTAAGAGGCACCGCCAGTAATCTCAATTTTATGATACGAGTCGTTTCCCCATTGACGATTAGAGGTTTGGCAGAAAGTACAAAGTGCGCCTTGCGGAAATCTGATAGTGCACGCGATGTTCGGTGCTCCATTTTTAGAACCCATTACGGTCATTTCTTCAGGCAGCACCATATATTCTACAAAGAGCCGGCGGACTATCTCAAAAACAATCTGGAAATGTGAGTCTCCAAACTTCAACAAGTCGTTTAAATACGGCACGCGTCCGATTCCGAGCAAGAACCGCATGTCCTGAATAATTCCGAACCCCGAACCACTTACAATACGTAAGATTTCCTGAATACACCTACCAAATATGAACCTTGTTCCTGTCATAACAAGCCGTTCATATTTTTCTGAGGCTGCAGCAAGGTGGAGCCCCTCTTCTAAAGAGCCAAGAGGGGTCGGAGCCAAGACATTGATACCCGCAGTAAGCGCAGATTCAATGAGTTGGGCACGCGGCACGCTTGCCATCTCGTCCGAGATAATGATAATACCATCTAACTTCAACTTCGTTGTATTGAACATTTCTTCAGGGCTCTCAAAGAAATCACAATCGAAGAATGATGCGAACTCTTCAACACGAATACGGTTTTCGGGAATGACACTGGAATTTGCAATGCAGTTTACACGCAATTGAACAGGGTACAAGGCACGAAATAGCCACGGTTGTATCTGTTCCCCAGAGTAAACGACACCGATCCTCATAATGTCCTCCCGTAATCGTAGTGTCTTTTGATTTCCTCAACTTCAGTGAGACGTTCGTTTGCTGCTGAAATCTCGGTTTGCGCCCACTGGGCAATAGCGTTCTTTATTTCCGTGATGCTTGTTCGGGACAGCGATTGAATTTCCGGCTCCGTCTTAGAAAGACGTTCTGCTATCTCTTGGAGAGGCTTTTTTAAAACAGTGAGACACCCTACCTGAAATTCAAGCAAACCTCTGAGTCGGAAGGTCAGTGCTAAAATACCCCACCATTTACTGTTTACCTCATCAATTAATTGTGCGCCGCCAATCAATGGGCGCGATAGTGGGTTATCTTCTTCAGGTAAACACAAAATATCAACTGCAGCAGCTATAGTTAGGTTTTGCAGCCCTTCCCAACGCGAGTTACCACGCCATACATCTGCCACAGAAAAATTGTGAGTCTGCTCTACAGTGCGACAGAACACTTCATGCTGCACCATATTAGCGGCACGCCTATCAACTAAAAGATCTAAGGCAATAGCATAAACATTCCGCCCATAAGAAACAGCGTCATTAATGCGCGCAGTATTTATCACAGTTAAGTTGGGACCCGATCTGGGGACCCGTAACTTGGCAGAATAAACTGCTGAATCGTAGTATTTTAAAAATTCTTCTCTTGTAATCTTAACCACATCCCTTCAAGAGTAGTGTTTCATCCAGTTTCAAATTGCGGGTAGACCGAGTTTATTTCTCAAATAATTTCGATTTTCTGCTAAAGCCGCCCTGGTGCCTATATGCTGAGAACCCTTGTAGCATAGACTGTTAGTCTGTGCATGTATAGGGGACAAACTCAAAGTTTGCGCTACAAAAGAGAAAACTAAATGACCTTGGTCAAAGAACGCAGCTACTCCCTCATGAGATTCCGGAAAGATGCCCTTACGCGCATATAGGATACAAGTTGAATGAAGTTGGATAATTATACCAATTTCTGAAAAAAAGTCAAAATTTTTCACGCCTACAGTGGCAACGAAATCGGTGCGCCAATTTGCGAGGAACGATACGTTGCTTCTGCCAACTCGATACCATCTCTACCGATGCGTCCGTGGGTTGTCGGTTCCGCTTCACCAGCGATGCACTGGAGCCAGTGATCAATACTTGTCCCTTTCGCTGCGACACCCCAATACCGCTGCTGCCGCCGTTCCTCCGGCATATTGCGATAGGTCCCATCATCTGGTATAGGCGCAGTGAATTCTTCCTCAGATGCCATGTCGTGGGTTTTCCAACGGAGTCCATTGTGAATCAACGTCGCGGAACCTTTGCTGGTGACCAGACCGTTCCCGCTGTTCCGAATCTCAGATGCCCAACTCTTAATCATCATACCGACACCACCGTTTTTGAAATGCACATTCAGCACAGCGTTATTTTCCACGGCTTCTTCGGGAGGCGGATAGGTACCGCCGAGCGGAACATGGCTTGTGAACCCGTAGACAGTGGAAGCGGGACCGTATAACCACAACCAGATATCGAGTTCGTGAATCGCTTGCTCCACCAACATACCGCCAGATTCTGCCTTCACAAAGAGCCATGGATGCCGTTCCGGTGAGAACCAACCGACCTGATTGGAATACGCCATCTGTAGTGTGCCAAGCGTGCCATCGTCTAATAGCGATTTTAGTTTCATATATCCCGGGCTGAACCGCATCATATAAGCGACCATCAGGAGGAGATCAGCATTCTCAGCAGCGGCAATCATTGCTTCACCCTCCGCGACATTACAACACATCGGTTTCTCCATCAAGATGTGTTTGCCAGCATCGGCGGCAGCACGCGTGATTTCGAGATGCGGACGCGGATGAACACAGACATCGACTGCGTCTATATCCTGTCTATCGAGGAGCGCGCGGTAGTCTGTATAGGCATCTGCACCGAATTGATCTGCTTGCTCGTTTGCAGATGCTTCGTTGATGTCAGCGATGGCGACGATGTCCGCACGCCGCGTCGGTTCTTGGTAGTATGGCGCGTGGAGGCTACGAAATATGCCGCCACATCCGATAATGCCGACTCTGATCTTGTCCATGGAATTCTCCTTTAAGACCTGCGAAAATTGGGTATGTAGTAATCGCTTTTGGTTACGGCACACCGAGTGTGCCTACTACTTTAAGAATAGGCGGTGGTGTTTTGTCCTCTAAGAGTGTGAGTGCTTCAGCGATAATCGCATGTTGCAATTCTGGGTTGTTCGGTTCACCGAGCGGATGTCCAAATGGATATGGCACGGCTAACGCACGCGGCGGTTTTATCTTCTGAGTCATACCTTCAGCAAGCGTAATCGAAACTGTGGAAATTCCAGCCTCTTCAACAGCACGTTGTATCAATCCTACGGACTGATTGCACATCGGTCACACAGGCGTTAAGAAAGCAACATCTACACCATCGGCTTTAAGCATCCGGGCAACCTCAGGGGCGGTTTGTCTAATGAGGCGTTGCGGTTTTGTAATTGATCCCATAAAACTGAAGTGCCTATCGTTTAGGGATCCGATTTTACCTTCCGTCTCCAACTCTCTGAATCTATCAAGTGGGAACGCAAGGTTCGGATCAATTTCGATACCGCGTTCATCGTAAGCCGCACTTTTATGTCCATTTATAAGTGCTTGGGTCGGAATGGAATTTGGAATCTCGCGGTACGAACAATCTCCCTTCTCAAAAGGGTTCTGCCCATCGAGAAAGAACCCCGCGGTCGTAATCAGTGCGACGTTACATTCATTCAACGGCAAGCGCAGCGGTGTGTGAGGAGATGTTTGATACCGTTGACCACCGTAAAACTTCATAAAGAATCGAGAGAGGCGATCAAGTTTCCATACAGATGCCATGCACACCCCGTATTAACCGTTCGCGAAGATGAGTCGTTTCCTGTTCTGACACGGGAGTTGTATCGTCTGTCCAGTTAAGCCGCTCTCAATCGTCGCAAAGCCGATTTCGTTGACAGCGGTATAATCATCCCGTCCACAATCGGGGAGGGGACCGCCATCGAGATAATCCGTAATCTGTTTATACGCGACATTGAACGGACCGGCGTTTTCGGGGAGGTCAAGGGTAGCGTTATCAATCAACTCGCCGCCTTTATGCACAGTCGCGCTCCTATAAAATCCTGTCTGAACGCTGCCTTCGCTGCCGAGAACGTCAACGGAGAATCCACCGCGTGTACCATGATTTCCGACATGGAAACCGGTAACGCCGCTTTCGTATTGAATCGTTGAACCGACAATTGCGGGTTCAGGTTCGTAAGGCTCTGGGACGTTCCCGCCTCCAGAAACGAATCCCGTCACCGAGACGGGGTCGTAGCCAGCAAACTGACAGATCATGTCCGTCGTGTGGATAGCGAAGGAAAGCACGCCGCCACCGCAGTAGCCGATGACGGTCTGCACCTCACCGATGAGCCCGCCCTTGATAAGCGATTGGAGCCGAATTAGATGCGGTGCCCAGTGCCGTGTATAGTCAACAACGATAGGGATGCCTTTCGCGTCAGCACCCGCTGTCATTGTGTCAACCTCTTCGAGCGAACATCCTGCTGGTTTTTCGAGGAAGATGGCTTTGATGTCCGCCTTTAAAACGTTCTGCATCACTGTAAAATGATGTGGTCCGCGCACACAAACAGCGACGACGTCTAAATCCTCGCTTTCAAGCATCTGTGTATCTGTTTCGTAATAGTTTATGGAATCTTCTGGAAAAGCGGGTCCCCAAACTTGCTGGAATTCTTCTTGGCGTTCAGTAGACATGTCCGCAACTGCCACCAATTCAGTCGTTTCACAAAAACGGATGCCCCCTGTGTGACAATAGGGGTAAGCATCGTCTGGTGTTGAATAACGGGAGGCGATACTGCATAATCCGATGATACCGACACGGTACATTGGTATTGCTCCTTTTTTGAGGGTTGCATTAGAGGATAGCACAGACGCGAGAAATTGGCAAGTCGGATAGGAGGATTAGCAGAATTAGCTTCCTTACCTCCTTATATGTGGATTTTGCTTCAGTTTACCCCAAAGCGTCGTCTGGGTGTTTGCAGTCGGAGAAACGGCAAGGAAACCGGAGGGTACCCATGCTGGAGAATAATCCATTGCTTGATGCTTTGTGATTTGGCGAGGTTTTCCAATGGTATCTGGTGTAATCAGGTAGATGTTTGAATCACGATTCGGGTTACCCCATGGATTTTCCAGTTCCGACATGCAGGCAATCCACTCTCCATCTGGGGACCATGCCGGTCTTTCGCTCCAAGTTTCCAGCGGGGACACTCGTCGACTGTTTTTTCCTTTCGCATCCATGACAAAGATACCGCTCCGACCGTTCCATACCGAGCCGTAATAGGTAATCCTTTCGCCATCAGGTGACCAACTCGGATCTATTCCACTGGCAAGTTTTTTTACATTTCTTCCATTAGTATCCATAACATAGATATCGCCGCTGTCATTCCGGATGGAATAGAAAGCAATTGAGCGACTATCTGGTGACCACGCCGGTGCTGAGTTGTATTTGCCTTGATTGGTGAGCTGCTGTAAATTCTCACCGTTAGCATCCATTTTATAGATGTCATAATTTCCTTTCCGGTCGGATGAAAAAGCGATCCATTTTCCGTCAGGTGACCAAGAAGGGTGAGTGTCATGTGCTGGATGGTTTGTCAACCGGCGAGTCTTATTTTTATTTAAATCCATCACGTAAATTTCGCCCTTACCATCTCGGTGCGACACATAAGCGAAAGAGTGCCCGCTTGGTGACCATGTCGCGGAATGGTCGGATGCTGGGTGGTTTGTCAGGTTGCGCAGATTGTTACCCTCTGTGTCAATAATATAGATTTCAAGGTTCCCTGATCGGAGTGACGAAAAGGAGATATACTGCTTGCCAGGTACTTGCGCTCTGAGATCCATAGCAAACAGATTGCTACTTAACACCAACGCGATGCCAAAGGCTAAGTGTGCATATTTTGTTTTCATTTACGAATTCCTCCAAAAAATTAGTCTACCGCAGCGCAGTTAGGAAGTTGATGAGAGAAGTGTAGCAAATATGATGCCAATTCCTAACCGACACATATATCGAGCTGCATCTTTGGTTTTCAGTCCTGTGAGCCGTTGTTCCGTCAAATTATGGAGGTTGTTGTCCATAATTTGAACATTTTGTATATGTATTCAATTTATATTCTTTATCTGAACCGCGTGTATAAATTGTTGTATCGGTTGAATTTGTGTTACAATCTATTGTAAAATAGATATAGCACTGACACAAATTTGAGCAGCTTGTATAGTGTTATTTATAGGCAGATATGAGCGAAAATAACTGGAACTTACTAAACCTACATGCCACAAAACGCGTCTATCGGAGAATGATTAGATATCTCATGCGACTGTTAGTATTAATCAATCTTACTTTCTTTCTCACCATCAACTTTGTATCCGCTGATCAATGGCTATGCGGCACACCTCTTTTACATCAACAACATCTTGGACAACACCCTCCCGAAGAAGTTGCCGCCGCGCCTGCTGCACCCGTTCAAATCGGACAGGCAGAACGGTTCTTTATTCATATTCCAGAGGCAGAGGTAATCGCCACCTGTATCGCTAAGAGTGAACATCTCTATGTCTATGTCGATAATTCTGTGCGAGAATTGTTCACCGATGCCGACGCGGTTGCTGTGGCAAAGGAATTTGACACACGTATCTACCCGAGCGTTCGGAAATGGATGGGAACTGAATGGAAACCCGGACTCGACAGAGACAACCGCATCACCTTGCTGATGCACGATGTCGGTATGAACAACTCTGGAGCGGACTACGGCGGTTATTTCGCGCCCGCCGATCAGGTGCCGACAGCACCGAATAGCAATCGGCGCGAGATGCTTTATATGGATGTTTTCCAGTTCAGAGAACGTTCTCGACATACTTTTTATAGTAGCCTCGCACATGAATTCGCACATCTCATCAATTGGTTTCAGAACGGTGGAACAACTGATCAGCGGTGGTTAGAGGAAGGCACAGCGAGTTTTGTTGAATGGGCGGTTTACGGCACCGTACACAACATTTTCGTTGATGGCTACCTGGCGAACCCCAATGTTTCGCTTGCTTATGCGAACACGAGAGACACCTATTACGGCGGGGCTTTCATGCTCATGCTCTATCTCTATGAGCAGTATGGTGGACCGGAACTTATCCGTGGAATCATAGAAACGGATGCACTCGGTGAACACGCGATTAACGCTGCCTTGGCAAGCGACGGGAAGAATGTCCAATTTCCTGAAGTCTTTCTGAATTGGGGGCTCGCGAATTGGGTGAACACACAGGCACAAAACAGGAGGCTCGGCTATTCTGATCTGCGTAACCGAAAGGTGAGTGCCGTCGTGCCGCGCATCTTCAACTACCCAAACGCGGCGAACAATATACCTATCGACCAGTGGAGTGCGCACTATATTGTTTTCGAGAATCTGCCGGAGACTTTAGACATATCGGTGATTGGAAGCGGTTCGGGAAACCTCTACGCGACAACCCTTTACTTGCCGACCAACGGACGCCCCGCTGTTACACCCGTTCCGTTTGACACAAAAAACAGGGGACATATTCGGCGAGATGGACTCCAGCGTAATGGCGAAATTGTCCTAATGGTAACGGCAGATACCCCGCAGACACTTCGTTATATCGCGGATGTACCTGCCGCCAATAATGTTGAAGGGTTAATAGGTGCGCCACGCCAACGTGCGCCAGATGTTGTGCCTGACGCTGTAACTTATGCCCTCGGCAATCTTACCCAACCGAGTGCCTCACGTGTGAATCTTACACCCGGAACGCAGCTTGAACCGATAACGCAAATTCATCTCGCAAGCGATTATACCGATGTAGAAATTGGGGGTCCGAATGCGTCATATCTTTATGCAGCGAGTGATTGGGGGCTTGAAATCTTCACGTTGGCAGAACCGACACAACCTATCCAAATTGGTGAGATCGCCACACCGGGTCGCGCGCGATCTGTCGCTGTTGAGAGCGACACCGCTTACGTCGCTGACAGTGCTGCAGGTGTGCAGATTATTGATACTTCGCTACCGAGCAATCCGAGTATTCTAAAGACGCTTGGTGGGTTCACGAATGCACACAGGGTTCGAGTTGCTGACGACAAACTATATGTGCTTGACAGTGAACGGGACATGCTTGTTTTCAACTTACAGGATGTTCATAACTTTCAAACACCCCGCCCTCGACGTTTTTTTCGGACGGCTGGCAGACCGCTTAATGTGACGGTTCATGACGGCGTTGTTTACTTCAGTGATGATAGACACGGACTTTTTATTCTCGATCCAAGTCCATTCGGCAATTTTGTCGTGCGGAGCATCACGCCAATTTTAGCCGCTGCCTATGAGATCGAAAAGACAAGGAATGTAGCACACGCCTATGTTGCTTCAGGCAATCTCATTGTTGTGGATATTACGGATGCCCAAAACCCTGAAGAGGATTTCCGCCTAAATACACCGGGACTCGCAACAGGTATTCAGTTTCATGACGACACCGTCTATCTTACAGACCAACAAACCGGACTCCATGTTATCAACGTGCGTAACCCACAACAACCACGGCGAATTTCCACACAGCCTACGTTTGGTAAGGCAACTGATGTGGTACTCAAAGGGACACTTGCGTATGTCGCTGATGGAAAGGGTGGTCTCCAAACAATCGATGTCAGCGAAGGGGGATCGCCAAAGTGGTTGCACCGATATGCATCTGGTGGCACGGCTTACGGTCTTGATGTTGTGGAGGCAGAGGGAGGAGAACGGACTGTCTATATCGCAAACGGTCCTGATGGGTTGAAGTCCCTCGAATTTACGACCCCTTATCAGGGGACTGTAACAAAAAAACTGCCATTGTCTGCGAAGGGTGTCGTTTCTGACAATCAACTTGATGTTGTCAGCTGCACCAAAGTTCGTGTCCAAGATGGACACGGTTTCCTTGCTGCCGAGACGGGAATGTTCGTTGTTAATCTCGCTTTAAATACGATTGTAGCACATATTCCAACAGCTGCATCCGTTTCGGACATTGCTTTGCGCGGGGGTTACGTCTACCTTTGTGCAGAATCCCTAATTGTCGTTGATAGTAGGGTTCCCCACCAGAGTAGGATTGTATCCAGACGCGACATGCGGGGGAGTGCCTATCGCGTCGTTGTTGATGCGAACTCGCCTGCCCGCGCCTATGTTGCTGCGCTTGAGGGAGGCCTGCATGTCTTTGACATTACAGCACCGACAATCCCGCGCATAATTGGAAGTTACGCAACACAAGGAAATGCAACGGGCGTTGCGTTCGCAGATGAACGTGCTTACCTACTAGACAGTGCTGTCGGCGTTGCGGTGCTTGATGTGACTGAACCGAATGATCCGAGGTTGGAGGACGTGTACGAGAATGAGGCACTCCCAATTGATGTAAAGATTGGCGGTAACTATCTCTATCTGCTTGATAGTGATAGTATCCAGGTTATTGACACACGTACGTTGACGGCTACCTCTCATTTTCGTGAACTCCGGTTTCCGTTTGAATTGAAGTTAGTAGGGAGTGCCCTCTATGTCGCGGATCTGTATCAACTCCGTATTTTTCGTGTGCATCCAGAGGGTTACTCACTTGCGGTGGAGGAACCGACGCAATCTGAATGGACCCCGACTGTTGTCAAATCTACGTTAGTCAACCGTTTAAGTCAGAATTTTCCAAACCCATTTAACCCAGAGACATGGATTCCGTATCAACTCGCCTCAGATGTGAACGTGTCACTTCATATCTATGATGCTCAAGGACGGCGTATCTATTTTAAAGCACTCGGCTACCGCAAAGCCGGTTCGCATACCGCCTATTGGGATGGGTGTAATGCTGCAGGCGAATCTGTCGCGAGTGGGATATATTTCTATTCACTTCAAGCTGGGGATTTCCATGCGACCCGAAAGATGCTTATCCGCAGGTGAATTTTCGATTCTTGCTTTGCGTAATTTTTGTGCAACAAAGCACCCCTAATCTCCTGAATTCTGATTCAGAAAATAACCGAATAAAGAAAAAAATTTTGTAACGCAAATCAACAAAAAACGTTGAGTTAGTTAACCTGATAGTGTCCAAGAGATTTATGTTCGGTCTTAATTTACACGAGAGATTTGCAAGGAGAAAGATAACATGTCCAGGAACAGCGTAACAGGTCGTTTTCGAGATCTTGAAATATCGTTTAGCTTTGATGGTGCCTACACCGTTATGGAAGTCCGGAACCTGACGAACGACGAAAGACAAGTGCGTGTGATGTATCAGAAATTGGCAGTGAGTGGACTTGCCAATTGGAAACAGTTTCAGTTGAACAACTCGCCTGTCTCGTTTCGCCTTCCAGCAGAGGTGCTTGAAGCATATCGATTAACTTTTTTTGTTGATAAGGCAGATCCTATCTCTGCGCGTGTTGAAAAAATATTAGCCGAATTAGAAGTGCTCAAAGCTGCATCACCAGCGGAAGAACCGGTAGAAGATCCTACGCCTATACGCGATACATCTGTATCAGAGAACCGCAGCGACGATGATGACCATGCCACTCAGGATCCCGAGATCGCAGCGACACAACAGGCAGAGGAAGCCGAGGAAGTGGTGGTGCCACCGACTACCGAACGGAAAGAAGAAATAGTTCCGAGTGTTCCTGAAACACTTTTTCCAGAAGTCGCACGACCGGTTGCGCAGGAACGTGAACAGGCACCGAAGGATGAATCCGTTCCAGCGCGCGTCCCTACCAAAATCCCAGCGATTCAGAGTGTCAAAACCCTGTTGCCTAATGTAAACACTAACTTAGAGTTTAAAATCACGGTTCCAACTCTTCCGGCAAGTGCGCTTGCAGAACGACGGAAATCACAAGCGATTGCGAACGAAGAAAACGCTTCCTCTACTGCACGCGGAGCAGTTTCAAAGCGGAAAGAGAAAGGAATCTTTGGACAGTTCGTCCAGGCATTGGGGCTTTCTGCTGATGGGAGACGGGGCAAGACTTACTATCAAGAAAAAGGCGAAGCCATTCAGAGCGAATTTCAGGATCAACTCGCTAAGTTAGAGAGAGATTACAACGAGGGATATGGACTCAATCTTGTTGATTGGGACCCAGAGACGCTCTGTGAAGAGGAAACCGCTGTTTTACTCCTTAATCTCATGGTAAATGAGGTGGGTGCTTGGCAGACGGAGGTTGGGCGTGCTACGCCTGCAACAGAAGAGTTCGTCCAAACGCTCAATGAGATTAGTACGCGTCTCAGACAAACCCTCAAGCAGACGCGCGGTATTTCTACGCCTTCTCCAACACTGTTTCCAGATCTCCTCGCCACAAACCAGAGCGATTTAGAGAAAATTCAGAGTGAATGTGATGCTTATCTCCAACGTTTCAAGAAGAAACTAACCGAACAAGAGAAGAAACATGCTGCAAAGATTGAGGTGCTTATCTTTAAAAAGTTCCTCATTGAGTTTGTCCGCGATTTTCTTTTTGTTGAGGTCGCGAAGAGTCTGCAAGGGAACGAGTTGCCCGAACGCCTTACTTGGTTCTTAGATCTCGTTGATTCTGAAGTGATACCAATTAAAGTTGGAGAAACAGAGGTATCGCCGAATCATCATAAGGTAAAAGGCGCGTGCATTAGTGAATTTGAACCCGGAACTATTGTTGAAGTCATCGCACCCGGATTGCAGTCCAAAGACGGAAAACGGGTTAGCCACATGGCTGTTGTCATTGAAGCGGAGTGAAAGAAATGATGAGTAAAGGTTTGATTCAGAAGGTCGCACAGATACCGCAGATAGACCTCGGTCATTTCCCAACGCCGCTTGAGGAGTGCCCACGACTTTCCGAAGTACTCGGCGGCCCGCGCATCTTTATGAAACGCGAGGATTGCTCAGGTTTAGCATTTGGTGGAAACAAGGTAAGGCAGCTTACTTTTACGCTTGGTGACGCTATCGCACAAGGTGCCGATACAATTATACAGGGTGCGGCTTCGCAATCCAATCACTGTCGACAAGCCGCTGCTGCCTGCGGTAAACTTGGACTCAAGTGTTATCTTCGCCTCGCCCGGGACCACAAAAGTATTATCCAGGGCAATCTGCTTTTAGATAATATTGCAGGCGCGGATATTGAGATTGTTGATGTCCCGTTCGGACCTGAGTTAGATGTGGTGAAGTACGAACTCGCGGAAAAACTAAAGACGCAAGGGCTAAAACCTTATGTCCTCGCAGCACCGCGTTCGACTGCACTTGCCGCCGTTGCTTTTACGTGGTGTATCGCTGAAATTGCCCAACAGCAACAGCAGTTGGGTATTGATGCGGATTGGATTTATACCGCTTCCGTGGGGGGCACACAGGCAGGACTTGTCCTCGGCACTAAAACACTTGGGTTGAAGATGAAACCATTTGGCATTGCTCCAATCGTTTGGGAAGGTAAATTTGATCGACTACGCGGTGCTGCGAACAATGCCGCCGAACTTTTGGAATTAGATACCCAAGTCACAGACGCAGATATTCAGAACACAGATGATTACATTGGAGAGGCTTACGGCTACCTCACACCGGAATGTATTGATGCACTCAAACTTGTTGCCAAAACCGAGGGAATCTTCCTTGATCCGGTCTATACCGCCAAGGCGATGGCATGCCTCATCGACCATATCCAACAGGGCAAATTCGGACGCGACGAAACCGTTATCTTCCTCCACACAGGCGGCACCCCCGCACTCTTCGCCTATCAAGAAGAATTGGTTGCCGATTTGTAGTTTCGCTCGCCCGATCAAAATCTCCATTTTTTCGGTGTTGCGGCGTGCCTGATTCAGGCACGGTAACATCTTAACACATCTGCTTTCCCTTCTCTTTTCTTGACTCTTCTTCCGAATGTGATATTATTTTGCCAAATTAAGTGAGAAGGATCCTTAAAGTTTGTCCTACATATATTGTTCCCACGATAATCATTATAAGCCGGGTGAAAGTCTAAAGAATCTGTTTGAAGAACTGGTAGTCCAATCATTTGAACATGATCTCCCGACACTTGCGGCAGATATTAAAAATAACAGAATATACTACTGGGAAGATATAGCGCGCATTCTGAGACAAGGACAGAGCGATTTTGATCAAGTATCATTTGATAAATCATCTAATGAATATTATTTCCCGAAAGACAAGGTGTCTATCTATTGTGTTCATCACATGCCGAGACACCTTTTTGGTTCTTATCACATTTTTACGAGTTTCCTCACACCGATGCGCGAAGAGGATAAAGTTGTATTCATTGATTTCGGTTGTGGTCCACTAACTTCAGGTATCGCTTTTCAAACTTTTGCAGGACAGGACGACATTACTTATTTAGGAATTGATAGTTCACAAACGATGCTTAATAAGGCGGCAGCGATCAACAAATACGGTACCAATAAGTATGGGGACCCTTTCTTTGACAAAATTGCGTTAATTCGCGACTACGATTATTTGCACGGATTGTTGGACAGGTACATTGAAAAGGGCGATAGGACACAGATTATATTTAATTTCTGCTATTTTTTTTCGAGTCCGACATTAGACATTAATAACTTATCTGATGTCCTCACCCAGATTATGAAGGCATACAATCAGCATAAAATGTGTTTAATATACCAAAATCCTGACCATCGATCAGCATCCGGACTTCGCCGCTCGAAATTGTATAACAAGTGGGAAAAACTTAAAACCAACCTTTCGACACTTAGAAGCCTCGAAATCCAATCAGATGTTGAAACGTTTTCTTATTGTAGACTCATAAATGATTTACCACACAATAATGCTAAAGTTTACTATGAGATACTTTGCTACGAGCAATTGTAAAGACAGTGAGGCACTGTAAAGGTAAATTCCGCAGTCCAGTTCGCTGTCATATAAAAATAGCGCGGTCGAAAGACCGCGCCTCATAAGATCAAAAGAGCGTTTTAAAACCGATCCGCCTTAATCGCGCTCCATTGGGTCGCCAACTTCTCTTTGGCATCAACAGGGAAAGGTGTGTCCCGGTTCAGATCGTCTTCGGGGTCACCCTCAAAATATCGGAAGTTATCAATCCAGAAATCGACATCGGATTGAGCGATCGAAAGTCCTACCCACATGTCTCTTTCAACATCGGCATTTGAATTGAAGGTGATGTGATACTCCGTCCATTCCGGACCTACTAAATTGATCGCGCCCCCTTGATAGAAAGTCCAGGGATCGTGTTGCATCTGGACGCTGAGTTGCACCTCGCGCGGTTTCTCGGAACGGGCCCAAAAAATCACTGTGTATTTCTGCCCCGACTTCATTGAGGCATCCTTTTGCCTAACCTTCGCATGCCATGCGGTACCTGTTGCCTTATGCCCGATAACTTTGAGCGACTGTTTTCCGTGTTGCGGATTTTTCTTATCAATCTCCATCGTATAGAGTCCGCCTCGGTTGCAACATGCACCGTCCTCTAAACCCCAAGCGGCTAAATCCTCTTCAAAGCTGTGGTTTTCAAGGAGGAGTTCCCCTTCCTTCCACTTTCCCCACTCTATCGGGGTTCCAGCAAAAGCACTCAAACCTATGAGCAGTGTGAGCAGGAACATACTTATAATAATAGATTTCGTCACGTTAATTTTCTCCTTTGTGCGTTGAAGCGCACTTATCAACTTAGGTGTCACTCCGCATAAGGGATTCGACTTCAGACAAGACTTGCGCGACCGCCGCTTGGTCAACTTGTTCAGCAACGCTGGCATAGCCTGCTGTGTGAATCATTTCCACGAGATTGTGTCCAAGTTGTTCAATTGTCCAAGCAACCGAATCTGGCACACTTGCTTTATCAAGGGATCGCTGATCGTTCTTTCCAGAGGGATCGTAGTGATAGTGTGGATCCTTGCGAAAACAGTCGAAGCGGAGCAGTTGAATATTTTCGCCGTCTGACTCGCCGTACACACGGACGGAGGGACCGCCGTCTGATCCGAAATTGCGTTGATCTACATGGAGTTCAACGCCGCCTACATCAAACACTTTTTCATTCATCGATTTTTCCTCCAGTTTTGAAAATAGCCAGTTTTGAAAATAGTAGGTATATTATACATCAAGGCTATTACTGTGTCAATTGAAAAGTCCTTGTCCGTGTGTGAAGCAATTTTCCTCGCTTTCTCCGAAAATCTTTTTTATAGCTTTTACTATAAAAAAACTTGCAAAAAACATAGCGGTGTGATATACTATTAATAAAATTAGATTCTGGCTGAATTAATGATGAAACAACAAATGATCGACCGCTTTGGGCGGATCCATACGAATCTTAGAATTTCGGTTACAGATGTGTGTAACTTTCGGTGCATCTACTGTATGCCGGAAGACATGACCTTCATGCCGGATTCGGCGGTGATGACGTTTGATGAGATTCTACATCTCGCCCGAATTTTTGTTGCCTTGGGTGTTAACAAAGTCCGTATTACTGGGGGCGAACCGCTTGTCCGTCCCGGTGTGCCCACACTTATAGAGCGATTGGGGCAGTTAGAGGGGCTCAAGGACATTAGTTTGACGACAAATGGCATCGGGCTTATTAAGCAAGCACAAGCACTCTACGATGCTGGTCTTCGCCGTATTAACGTCAGCTTAGATACACTCAACGAAGAGAAATTCGAGCAGATGACGCGTCGAAAGGTGCTCTCGCGCGTGCTTGAAGGGCTTAAAACAGCGCACGACTGCGGTTTCAACCCCATTAAAGTCAATGCTGTCGCAATGCGCGGTTTTACCGATGATGAGATTGTTGATTTAGCAACATTTGCGCGTCAAAATGACTATCAACTCCGATTCATCGAATTCATGCCGCTCGATGCGGATGACGTGTGGGGACGTAACATGTACGTCCCTGGGAAAGAGATTATCGAAAAGATTAATGCTGTCTATCCACTCGCACCGGTAACCTTGAACGGTGAATCAAAGAGCGATACTGCACAACGTTATCGCTTTGCGGATAATGGAAACGAAGTGGGTGTCATTCCTTCTGTGAGTGAACCTTTTTGTGAGAATTGCAACCGGGTTCGTCTCACAGCTGATGGAAAGTTTCGGACCTGTCTCTTCTCATTGACGGAAACAGACCTGCTTACACCACTACGTGAAGGCGCACCGGATGAAGTGATTACAGCGTTGATTCTCGATGCAGTCTTGCAGAAAGAGGCAGGGCATAAAATTAATGCAGCCGACTTTATTAAACCGGAAAGAAACATGTCGCGAATCGGGGGTTAGAGTGTTTCTTGGCGCGGCATGTGGGTTTAAAAAATTGCACTGTCGGTGCGATATTAACAACGTAAAAAAATAATATTAAAACCGTATCTATAAATTATTAAGGAGTTCAAAACGACGGATGAGCAAAGACTTGATGATTAAAGACTTGCATATCAGTGTGCAAGGAAAACCAATTATCAAAGGATTAAATTTAACTGTCAAACAGGGTGAAATCCATGCGCTGATGGGTCCAAACGGGTCCGGCAAAAGCACCCTCGCGAATGGCTTAATGGGACATCCACTCTACGATATTGATTCCGGGGAAGTGGTTTTTAGCGGCGTTGATGTTCTGGAATTGGAACCGAACGAACGCGCCAAACTTGGACTCTTCCTTGCTTTTCAGTATCCAACGGCGATTCCTGGGGTCAGTTTAGCGAATTTCTTACGACTCGCCGTGAGTGCAGTCCGCGCCAAAGAAGGAAATGGTTCCAGCAATGATGGACTCATTCCGATGCGCGAATTTCGTAGCGAACTTCGCGAAAAAATGAAGCAGCTCGGTGTTGATGATTCTTTCGCGAGACGCTACCTCAATGATGGGTTTTCCGGTGGTGAAAAGAAACGTGCCGAGATTCTACAACTCGCAATGCTTGAACCCCAAATTGCGATCCTTGATGAAACGGATTCAGGACTGGATATCGATGCTATCCGAGTCGTGGGTGAAAGTGTGAGTCAATTGATTGGACCGGAGTTGGGAGTCCTGATTATCACACACTATCCGCGATTGCTGGACTACATCCGTCCGGAGTTCGTGCATATCCTGCTTGATGGTAAGATTGTTGAATCCGGTGGGTGGGAACTCGCACAGATGTTAGAAGCAGAAGGCTACGATCCGATTCGCGAAAAATATGGTATTGACGAAGAGTAACTCGGGACGGTGGCGCACGGCATCCCCGCTAACGTAATAGGAGAAATGAAATGGCAAATTCTGAAACGAACACCATAGAAGAACTCGGGGTTAGTAACGAGTACCAATACGGGTTCCACGACGATGTTAAACCTACATTCAAGTCCCGAAAGGGTTTGGATGAAGAGGTTATCAACCAGATGTGCGACATCAAAGGCGAACCCGATTGGATGCGCGAGTACCGGCTCAATGCTTACCAGATTTTCAAGCAGAAGCCGATGACCAAATGGGGCGGCGACCTTTCCCAGCTCGATTTTGACGACATCTATTATTATGTCAAAGCCTCTGACCGGAGTGAACGGAGTTGGGATGATGTGCCCGACGACATCAAGAAAACATTCGACCGGCTCGGTATCCCTGAAGCCGAACGAAAATTCCTCGCAGGTGTCGGTGCCCAATACGACTCAGAGGTCGTTTATCATAACATTGTCGAAGAATTGGACAAAATCGGTGTTGTGTTCCTTGATACTGATACTGCTGTTAAAGAGTACCCCGATCTGGTCAAAAAGTACTTCGGGACTATCATCCCGTCTGCGGATAATCAGTTCGCAGCACTTAACAGTGCTGTCTGGAGCGGTGGAAGTTTCGTTTATGTGCCCCCCGGCGTAAAAGTGGAGTACCCGCTGCAAGCCTATTTCCGTATCAATAGCGAAAACATGGGGCAGTTTGAACGCACGCTCATCATTGCCGATGAAGGTTCACAGGTACATTACGTTGAGGGGTGCACCGCGCCGACATTCAGCAGCGAATCCTTGCACAGCGCGGTTGTTGAAATTGTTTGCATGAAAGGTTCACGGGTTCGCTATACCACTATTCAGAACTGGGCAAACAATGTATATAATCTGGTCACGAAACGGGCTTTTGCCTACGAAGACGCACAGATGGAGTGGGTAGACGGCAACCTCGGCAGTAAGTTAACCATGAAATATCCAAGCGTCTATATGATGGAACCCGGCGCGCGCGGCGATATTCTCTCTATTGCGTTCGCGAGCAAGGGACAACATCAAGACGCAGGGGCAAAAGTCTACCATTGCGCACCACACACTACTTCGCAGATAACCTCAAAGAGTATCAGTAAAGATGGGGGTCGCTCCAGTTATCGCGGGTGGGTCGATGTCGCAAAGGGAGCGAAAGGGTGCAAATCGCATGTCGTTTGCGATGCCCTCCTCCTTGACAAGGATTCTCGTTCAGACACCTATCCCGTCATTGAGATCGGAGAAAACGATACGAACATTGAGCACGAGGCACGTGTCAGCAAAATCGGAGAAGAGCAACTCTTTTATCTGATGAGCCGCGGGCTTTCGGAAGAGGAAGCGTCCACAATGATAGTCAACGGGTTTATCGAACCGCTTGTCAAGGAACTCCCGATGGAATATGCTGTTGAGATGAACCGTCTCATCCAACTTCAGATGGAAGGTTCAATTGGTTAACACAAAGTGTTGTAGGGCAGAGGTACTATCCCTCAGCCCTACCGCCCTCTAAAGGATAACAAAAAATTGCAAAAAGGCGATTTCTCAAAAGAATTTCTTCAAAAAATAGCAGAAACCGAGCCACAGTGGATGCGTGAGAAACGGTTGGAGGCTTATGCACTTTATGAATCCTTGCCGATGCCACACACGACTAGGGATGATGTTTGGCGACGCACCGTTGATATGCGCACCCAAGATTATTGGCGACGAAGTCGGCGATCGCTTCGCGGCTTCGCACTCGAAAAATATTACCCTAATATTCCGACAAATGGTGAACCATCTGCGGTGAATGTAGACTACAATAACGAGGGAACAGCCGGTCTACTGGTCCAATCTGATGGGCAACTTCAATACAGTTCTGATGCGGAAACTCTAAAAGAAAAAGGGGTCTACTTTGCGCATCTCTCTACCGCCTTACGAGAACAACCGGAACTCCTCCGCGACTACTTCATGAACAAGGCGGTAACGCTCGAAACAACGCTAAAGAGTGGAAATATTGCCCGACACAATAAGTTTGACGCACTTCACGGTGCTTTTTGGCAAGGCGGTTATCTGCTGCACGTCCCTAAAGGCGTGAAGGTTGATTTGCCACTGCGGGTTTATATCAAAATGTCAGAAGCGGGACATGCTGATCTATCACATACGCTCATCATTGTCGAAGAGGGAAGTGAGGTTGCGATTCTGGAGGACAATTCATCTATCAACTTAGAGGCGGGTGGTTTACATAGTGGTGCAATTGAGATTTTCGCAGGACAAAACGCCAACGTGACTTATGTGCAAGCCCAACGTTGGAATCGACAGGTCTGGAATTTCGCTTCACACCGCGCGATAGTTGCTCGAGACGCACACCTCTGCTGGGTAAGTGCTGTGTTTGGAGGCAGACTTAACAAGATAAATCAAGCCGTTATTATGGACGGTGCTGGGAGCAGTGCACAAATGCTCGGATTGGCTTTCACAGATGCCCGTCAACACTTCGATGTTAGCACAGCACAAGAACACACTTCACCACATACCACCAGTGATCTCCTCTATCGAACTGTCTTGAAGGATAGGGCGCAGACCGCTTGGGGTGGAAACATTTACGTCTATCCATCCGCGAACTATACCGATGCATATCAGAAGAATGATAATCTCCTGCTGAGCGAGCGTGCACATGCCGATACCCTGCCGGGTTTGGAAATTGAGGCACATGAGGTGCGTTGCACACACGGCGCAACCGCAGGAAAGATTGATGCCGATCAAGTTTTTTACCTCATGAGTCGCGGTTTGTCTTACGCACAAGCCGAAAAACTGATCGTTGACGGATTTTTTCAACCCGTCATGGAACGTATCCCGTTGGAATCAGTTCGTGAAGAACTGAGTACATCCGTTACGCGTAAACTTGAATAATAGTTGTCAGTCGTCAGTTACTGGTTGTCGGTTAAGAGAACCTTTCACATCGGTGGTACTTTCTTTAACTGATAACTGACAACTGATAACTAATAACTACTAAAAAGGAGCAACTCACAATGAGTCAACCTAAGATTATCGCTTATATGAAGCCCGTCTGCGGGTGGAGCAATGGTGTCCGTGCCATCTTCGCCAAATACGGTTTGGAATATGAAGATAGAGACATTATTAACGACGCAGACAACTATCGTGAAATGGTTCAGAAGACGCGGCAGCCGTATCAGCCGTGCGTCCAGATCGACGACATAATACTTGCTGATGTCAGCGGCGATGAAGTGGAAACCTATTTAGTTTCGGAAGGGATTGTCCAATCCAACGATGCTGAAACTGATGTTCCAACGGATCAAGCATGTGAGGACCATGGTCCGTCTGCCGTCAATATTGGTTTTCCAAGTCAATAATGTATTTAATGGGTCTCCGATGGTAAGCACGCTCAGTTGAGCGTGCTTACCTGCAATCGAGACGCTCACATAGGCTTATAAACACAATGCACACCGCGCACTTTCGTCCACTTGATGTGGAAAGCATCCGCAAAGATTTTCCGATCTTCGCAACGGAACCACCCTTGGCTTTCCTTGATAATGCTGCCTCAACGCAGACACCGCGTCCGGTTGTTGACGCGATGGATGCCTATTACGATACCTATCGTTCCAATATCCATCGCGGTATCTATCGCATCTCAGAAGAGGCAACAGAACAATATGAACGCGCGCGCGAGAAGGTAGCAGAACTGATTAACGCGCCTCGCTCGCGCCAAATCATCTTCACGCGGAACACAACGGAATCTATTAACCTCATCGCTTATAGTTGGGGAACTGAAAATATTCGGGAAGGCGATGAAATCGTCCTCACTGTCATGGAACACCATAGCAATCTGGTGCCTTGGCAGTTACTCGCACAGCGCACGGGTGCTGTACTCCGTTTCCTTGAGATAACCGATGAAGGGCTCCTTGATTTCACGCAGCTCCAAGATGTTCTCACCGAAAAGACGAAACTTGTGGCTATGGGGCACGTTTCTAATGTACTTGGGACCATCAATCCAATCCAGTCTGTTATTGAAGCTGCGCACGCTGTTGGCGCAAAAGTCGTCGTTGATGCAGCGCAATCGGTACCACATTTTCACGTTGATGTTCAACAACTTGACTGCGATTTTCTCGCATTTTCAGGGCATAAGATGTGTGGTCCAACGGGTATCGGCGTGTTATATGGAAAATTAGAGCTCCTTGAAGAGATGCCGCCGTTCCTGGGTGGTGGTTCAATGATTCGGAGCGTTGAACGCGATGTATCAAGTTATGCGGAACTTCCCGCTAAGTTTGAGGCGGGGACTCCAAGCATCGCCGAAGCGATTGGGCTTGGGTACGCGGCGGACTACATTACAAAAGCAAATTTGGCAGCAATTCACGTTCACGAACAAGAACTTCTAAAATATGCACATCAACGCTTAAAAGAAATCGAAGGCATCACCCTCTACGGACCGTCCGCACCACATCAAAAAACGGGCGTTATCTCCTTTAATATGGAGGGCATCCATCCGCATGATATCGCTGGCGTTTTAGATACACACGGTGTTGCTCTCCGGGCAGGACACCACTGCGCCCAACCTCTCATGAAGCGGTTGGACGTTATCGCCACTGTCCGTGCCAGCTTTTATCTTTACAACACAATCGAGGATGTAGACCGATTGTATGAAGGGCTGTGCAGAACACAAAAACTTATGACTCGGAGAAGAAAATGAACATATATCAGGAAGAGCTGCTTGACCACTACGAAAATCCAAGCAACTATGGGACGTTGCCGAATCCTGATATTTCGCACGAAGAAGACAATCCACTTTGTGGTGACCAGATTCGCATTGACCTACTTGTTGAAGACGACACGATTACAGAGGTGCGTTTTTCTGGTCACGGTTGCACGATTAGTCTGGCAGCAGCCTCTATGTTGACTGAGAAGATTGAAGGCAAAAGTCTTGAGGAAGTCAAAAAACTCTCGCGAGATGACATTTTGGATATGATCGGCATTCCCTTGGGTCCTGTTCGTGTCAAATGTGCGTTATTGGCTCTCAAGGTTCTCAAAGCGGGTGCTTATGGCATCACAAGTTGGCCCGGCGAGGAAGATGAATAAAGAGATGCAACACAATGACGAACAATGTAGCAGCAACACCGGAAACTAAAGGCACACTTAGTGTTCAGCAGTTAGAAAGTCTCATTCGTAAGGTAGTGCGTGAAGAATTAGTGGAGTTTGCAGCGCAAGAACTCAGGATTTTTCATCTTGATAAAGAATCTCCACTTTATGAGGATATGGAAGATATTCTTGAACGTAAAGAATCCGGGAAGTTAAAGTTTTATACCCACGAAGAAATTTGGAAGGAACGTAATGCCAGAATTCTATAAAGTTGCGAAAGTGAGTGAAGTACCACCCGGCACGAAACACTTGGTTGAAGTGGATTTCGTCCCCGTGCTACTTTTCAATATTGAAGGTGAATTCTATGCAATGGAGGACGTTTGCACGCATGATGGCGGTCCCTTGGCTGAAGGTTTTCTCAACGGCGACGAGATAGAATGCCCACGGCACGGCGCACGTTTTTGCGTTAAAACCGGCGAACCGCTTTGTATGCCTGCTGTCGAATCCATCGAATGCTACACCGTCAAAATTGAAGATGATGACATCCTTGTCAGTGTTGACTGATTGGTTATCCGTCTTACAGGAGGAAATCAGAATGGTAACAGAAGAATCTGTATTAGAATCTATTAAAGAAATTATTGACCCGGAAATCGGCATCAATATCGTTGATATGGGGCTTATCTACGGCGTGGATATCAATGACACGACTGTAGATATTACCATGACCTTAACGAGCCCAGGGTGTCCCGCTGGTGGACAGATTGTCAATGGCACACAGCACGTTACACAGCAACTCGACGGCGTTGACGAAGTCAATGTTAATGTGGTGTGGAACCCGCGTTGGACTCCCGAAATGATGACTGAAGACGCAAGGGACGAACTCGGTATTTTTTAATAGTAGTAGGCACACGCCGTGTGCCGTGACTCTTGAAGCTGTAAGCCTCTATAACTTTTACGGTGGTAGGCACGGACTGCGGGTTTTGTTATCTCATGAACGCAACCGCCAAACGACCAAAACTCCTCAAAAAACATGACACTGCCTTCCAAATTGAATGGAAGGATGGACATGTGAGTTGGTATTCATACACCTATCTCCGACAAATGTGCCCGTGTGCCGAGTGCGCCATCATCCGGCATAAAGGGCGGGATGTCCATTCTCTTTTTGCACCGCAAGGCGACGGAGATATAACACTGATTGAGGTCTCGGACGATATCCAACCGCTTGATGTCCAGTTAGTCGGTCGTTACGCGCTCCAGTTCAGTTGGAATGATGGACACGCTACCGGCATCTATCCATTTGAAGTCCTGCGTGAGACGTGTCCCTGTCCAGAATGCGCGCCCCTTGATGAAAAATCACCTATTCAAACTGAGGAAAAGGACTAAACAATGCAGACAACACCCTCACTTCCTGAAATCTCACCACAAGAATTGAAACAGAGACTCGACGCGAACGAATCTGTCTTATTGTTGGATGTCCGTGAACCGAGCGAATACGACATCGTGCATCTTGAAGGCGCGCGGTTGATACCGCTCAATACGCTGCCGAACCACATAGATAGTCTTCCGCAGGACCAGGAAATTGTTGTTTACTGCCATCATGGACAACGTAGTCTCTATGCCACTGCCTACCTCCAGCAGAACGGGTTTACAGCCGCAAAGAACCTCATCGGCGGAATTGACCAATGGACAGCAGAAATCGATCCAACCCTACCGAGATATTAAATCGTCTTGAACAGCATAGAGAAAAAGATTGACTTTTGCCTAAAAACGCGGTATCATGTTGCTAACATTACTACTATTCAAGGAAATACGTATGGCATCTCTTCCAGCACAAACCCTCTTCACCCCTGAGGAGTACATCACCCAAGAACGAAAGGCGTTGCACAAAAGTGAATACCTCAACGGACAGATATTTGCAATGTCTGGGGCAAGCCGCGTACATAGTCTTATCACAAGTAACATATCCAATAGACTTTATAATCAATTGATGGAATCAGATTGTGAAGTCCATTCAAGTGATATGCGCGTACAGCCGAGCCCAACCGGCTATTTCTATCCAGATGTTCTTGTTGCTTGCGGTGAACTGCGCTTTGCGGATGATGTCTTCGACACACTTCTGAACCCGATTGTTATCGTAGAGGTGCTTTCACCATCCACTGCAGCATACGACCGAGGCGAGAAATTTTCGCACTATAGGCAACTTGCGTCGTTGCAGGACTACATCCTTGTTTCACAACACAAGTTCTGGGTTGAACATCATTGGCGACAAGATCAACACTGGGAGCGCACAGAATTTTGTGCCCCCGAAGATGTGATGCCACTCATTTCAATCGGCTGTAAGATATCCTTGCATGATATCTATAGGCGCGTTACTGTTGCTGATTAAGAGGAGGATACCCATGATCGTCGAATTTGAAAACCGCTCCGGTGAAATAGAACAAGCCGAAATGGAAATTGACGAACCCTGTCCGATCTGTTGCGGAATGCTTTTCCCTGTTGTGGAATCGAAACCAGAAAGTGGATACCGCTGCAGTAGTTGTGGGCTTGTTTTCTCTCCTGTAGAAAAGGAATAGAGCAGGCTGCTCTCGAATCTAATCTGCTTCTATTGTCATTCTGTTATTCAATTTCCCTGAAGTTTGGAACTTCCATCGGTGCACCACCGTTCGCAATGGATTGCTCCGAAACCAGACCCGGCACCGTAAAATCCATCGCCGTATAGACATCCATCGGTGGGTTTGTATCCGTGAGGATGCTATCAACAAAATCCCGTACCTTGAAATATTCACCGAGATCGCCAGCATTCTCAGCCTCAGCAGGCGGATTTTTCCACCGTTCGGGTAGGAGGTCTTCAAATTGGGCGAGCGGTCGCCACTGTTCAGTTACCGAGAATTCATCCAACCAAATTTTCGGTGCAGCACCCAACCCACGCGAACCCTCATAACACCCTTTTGTCCCTTGCAAACTGAAATACGAATTCGCCGGTCGGTTCGAGAGCATATCAATCCGAATCTTAATAAGCCCACCGCAGTCGGTTTTGCACAGCATCATTACTGTATCTTCCATCGCATGTTCGGGATCGGTGTTAACGCTGGTACCGAGACAACAAACGCTCGCGACACGACTACCAAACCACTGAAGCACTGGACCGAGGCTATGTGTTGCGTAGTTGCACCGATTAATGCCGACCTGCCAGTAATATCGCCACGTCGGATTACCCTCTGCATCGTGATGGAGCGACTTGATGTTATGGAGATATTCGCCCTCTCCAAAATAGACATCGCCGAACATACCCGCCTCTACCATGCTACGGATGAGCACGTTTGGCTTGGAGTAACACGTGTTTTCAGCCATTGTGTACTTCGCAGATGCTTTCCGAACCGCCCGAACTAAGTCATAGCACTCCTCTAATTTGACAGCAGCAGTTACTTCGCTGATGACGTGTTTCCCGGCTTCTAACGCTTCGATCGACTGTGGTACGTGTAGATTCTCCGGTGTAGCAAGCACAACAATATCCACTGCGTCCAGCATTGCTGTATAATCTGTAAACTGTTGTGGGATATCAAAGCGTTCGGCGACGCTTTGAAGCGTCTCTTCATTGATATCACAGACTGCCATCAGATCGGTTTCTGCTATTGCTTTAAAAGGTGCTACGTAAGAGCTTCCGCGGTGTGCTCCAACGATTCCGACTTTGAGTTGATTCGCCATTGTGTCCCTCCTCCGATTTTGCCCCGTCGAAACTTGCGCTACAAAAATCTATTGTGATAGCATAGCACATTGCACACAATTTATCAGCAAAATTTCCAACCGCTTTAACTGCCAAGTTATACCTATAGTGGACGTTTTCTTCACTCTTTTAATTTGAAAGCACAGCGAGGATTTGATATACTTAACATGGCTGTTGATGCGTCAATGGTAAAGCTTTCATTCATACTTTAGAGCAGTCTTTAACAATCAAAAGTAAAGTAATACAAGAGGCAAATTGAACACATCCATATTCCAATATAGGTGTATAAGTCGTATCTCACGTCAAACAATGAACAACAAAACGCTCGACCATCTGCTCATCGCGCTCACGCTTTTATTTGATCTCTGCTTTGTTGCCACCGCAATTGTCGTAGCGTATTGGGTACGATTTGAATCAGGGTGGACCCCTGAAGTCCTCGCGTTACATAAAGGTGGCACCCCTCCTCTTGACGACTATTTCCGACTCATCCCGTTGATGGTGATTATCTGGTTAATGACATTGAAGGCTTTGAAGCTCTATCGTCCGGAGAGTAACGCGACACTTTCAGCGTTCTGGGCACTCTGCAAAGCCGCCCTCATCGCGCTCATTTCCACGTTAGCTGCGCTTTTTTTTATCTATCATCACGATGCTTACTCGCGCTGGGTTATGCTACTCGCTACCGGTTTTAGCCTCGTCTGGTTGTTTCTCGGACGACTCGTCCTTCACCGTTTCCGACAGGCGATCCATGCTCAAGGTGTCGGTGTCAATCGACTGGCAGTCATCGGAAACTATGATACTCGCGTTGAAAGGTTTATCAACGTCTTGAACGCTAAGACGAATAGCGGTTACGAGTTTGTGGGTGTAATCAATGCGATGGTAGATGCTGATGATTCAGACTCGCAATATCTTGGAAAAAGTCAGGAGATACTCGAACTCATACGGACGCATCGGCTTGACACACTCTTTATCGTATCACCGACGGTGCCGAATGATACGATATTGCAAATTCTCCACGCATGCGAAGGCATGCCAGTTCAAATCAACCTACTGCCCGAGCTCTCCGAATTTATCAGGGACGGTAGGGAAACGATAACCTTTTTCGATGGCATACCGGTGCTACAATTACGGGAGACACCGATGCAAGGTGTGTGTGGTATCGTCAAACGTCTTATAGACATCGTTTTTAGCGGGTTCGCGTTGCTGATTTTAAGTCCGCTCATGCTAACAATTGCGGTTGCTATTCGCCTGACTTCACCCGGCAAAGCGATTTTCCGTCAAGAACGCGTCGGCAGAGCGGGAAAGCCGTTCCGCATCTACAAATTCCGTTCCATGCGCGCCGATGCTGAAGAAGACGTTGGGCATGTCTGGGCAAAGAGTGATGATTCGCGGCAAACCTCACTCGGAAAGTTTCTCAGACGCTGGAGTTTGGACGAACTACCTCAGTTTTTTAACGTTCTCAAAGGTGATATGAGTCTCGTTGGACCCCGTCCTGAGATGTCCGGATTGATTGATGCTTTCAGCGAATCAATCCCGCACTACCTCGCTCGACAACGCGTTAAATCTGGTATGACTGGGTGGGCACAAGTCAACGGTTTGCGTGGCAATACCTCTCTCGCGGATCGGGTCAGCTACGACCGATACTACATCGAAAACTGGTCTCTTGCCTTGGATATCAAAATCATTTTGAAAACGTTGTGGGCAATCAAAAAAGGCTGACGCTAATTTTCTATTCCGCAAAATACCGCCGTACAAAGGGCCATGCACCTGCTTTGTAATAACGGTGCCCACCTTTACCGATAAAGAGTTCACACCTATCCGCAACACCTGCCACCGTGTAGATAGTTTTCAACCGCTCATAAGCCAACTCAACATGATCTATCGGAAAAATGCCGTCATCTCGTCCTGCAATCGCACAAAATGGACGCGGAGCGATTAAGCCCGCGACATCGTACATCTCTCCAAGCCGCATCACTCCCGGAACGTAGTTGCAGTCGCAATGCCGGATCATACCGATACTTCCTTCAAACGTACAGAAATAACAACTCGGCACAGCAACCGCGATGCGCGTTTCACACGCCGCAGCAAAAAGCGAGACCGTCCCACCGCCGGAATTACCGGTAATAGCGATGCGTTCGGCATCTATCGGTAAGTCCTGTATCGCCCAATCAATGAGGCGTGACATGTCCCACACACGTTCACCGATCGGGGTCCGCCCGACGAGTATGCTATGAACCAACTGATGTCGGCAGGAGTGTGTATTGTTCGCTTGCTTATCTGCATCAGTGCGCGTTTCACCAAACGCTCGCGTTGTCGGTGCAATAGCGATATAACCTTCCTCCACGACTGCCTGTCGTGCGATGTCGCGCTCACCTTCCAGCATGTGTTCTTCCTCTGTTTCCGTATGTGCAATGCCAGCGTAGATGTGCGGATGGTTATGCCCGTGTGGTGCGAGGATTAGCGGTACTTTGCCTTCAATTGTTTTCGGACGAAGTAGGTAAAACGGCAGTGGCACCGTCGGCTCTACCCACAGATACCAACTCTCGCGGAAGTGATTATCCATATCCAAGACTTCGAGTTGTTCCGCTTTCGGGACGTAGCCTTCCAGATCGGATTCCATATTATCCAAGCCGAGGATTTCCCGTAATTCTGGACGAAAATTGGCTTGCCATGCTAACAGCCCTTCCCCTGTGGTTTCCCGGAATTCGTATTTCCGCGGGACAGTATCATATAAGTTTTTGAAATGTGTTTCAGCGTTGTACATTACCGGTTTCTCCTTCACAGATGCGGTGATCGACTTGACAAAATTTTTGGCACTGCTATAATGTGAATAATCATAGACGACACTTTCAGACCTGTCAACCCTTTTAACGACATCAGACACCATCGTGAAACGATACCCAGGAGTCATAAATAAAAAAATGAAAGTATTGATAACTGGCGCGAGCGGTAGACTCGGCGAGTTTGTAATCCGAGAATTAGCAGCAGAACACTCACTTGTACTCATGTCGCGCAGAACACCGCCGGATGAATTCTCGCACCTACCCTTTATTCAAGGCGACCTGAACAACTTTGAGGATTGCCAACGCGCCGTTGAGGGTGTGGACGCGATCCAGCACCTCGGGGCACAACCGGGGCCCGTCGATCACCCAGACTTACGGGCAGGTGCTGAAGAGAGAGGCATCCCATTCGACGCGACCTTCAAAACAAATATGCTCGGCACCTACTATCTCATGCAAGCCGCGATTGAAGCAGATGTCCAAACAGTCGTCATGTCCGGCAGTAATTGCGCATTGGGACACGGCTTTCGGATCAGCAAAACACACATTCCGATAGACTACCTACCGATAGATGAAGAACATCCTTGTTACCCTGAAGATTCCTATAGTTTCTCTAAACGCTGTGGCGAGGACCTGTTAGCGAGTTATACCCGTGCGTACGGCATCCGCACATACATTACACGTCCTGCTGGTATCAGTCCAGAAGAGCGACGAAAACAGATGGTAGAGAATGCCAAAGCGACAACCGCTTGGACACCATGGCTCTGGTGTTGGGTAGGCAGCGAAGATGTCGCAAGTGCGCATCGTTTAATCATGGAAAAGGCAGACACACTACCACCGCACGATGTCTATTTTCTGAATGCAGATGATACGTCCGCGTTGGAACCTTCTCAAGAACTCGTTGAGCGTTTTAAACCTGAATTCCTTCCAAAGGTCAGAACGCTTCAGGGACATCAATCATTTATCAATTGTGATAAACTCAAAAACGTTGTCGGGTGGCAACACGAAACGTCGTGGCGGCAATAAAATAGCCGTCAGCAATCGGCAGCCGGTACGCAAGCGTTACAAAATGCTTCTTTACTGACTACTGAAAGGTTTTTCGCAGAAAAACCGTGTTGATAGCCAATACGCCAAAATTGGAGGAACCTCATGGCGACCAATGACAGAGTACGCATCGGTGTTATCGGTGTAGGAAGTATCTCCGTGCGTGGTATTCTTCCGCATCTCACCCAAGACGATGTCCAAGACAGATTAGAGGTAACCGCTGTTTGTGACCCGGTCCCCGGTAGGGCACAAGCCGCCTCTGAAAAATTCAACGTTCCGTATGCGTATGAAACTTATGAAGCTCTCTTAGCAGATGGACATGTAGACGCTGTTAGCATTGCATCACCCATCGGCTTGCATTATGAACAGGGAAAACTCGCGATTGAGCACGGTTTACACGCCCATTTCAACAAGACGATGACAACCACCGTCGATGAGGCGGACGACCTTATTGAATCGGCGGCACGTAAAGGCGTGAAGTTAGTGGCTTCTCCCGGACAGATGCTCCGCCCGATTCACCAAGAGATCCGCAGACTCATCAATGAAGGTGCCATCGGAACGTTGACCTGGGCAGCGACGGGTTCCGCTTTCGGGCGATACCACGAAAACGAATCGGTTCGGCACGGCGACGATCTACTCTCGAATATCAACCCTGCATGGTACTTCCGCAAACCGGGCGGCGGTCCGCTCTACGATATGACTGTCTACGGTCTGCACACAATGACTGGTATTCTTGGACCTGTGAAGCGTGTCACAGCGTTCTCTGGTGTTCGCGTCAAGGAACGTGAATTCCGAGGCGAGATGCTCCCTTGTGATATGGACGATAACACCTTTATCTTACTCGACTTCGGCGATGCCTTCTTCGGTTTTATCTATGGTGCCGCAGCGGGACATGGGATCAAAGGTGGATTGGCGATTCATGGAACAGGTGGTGCAATTGAAGGCAGCACCCTTAACGGTGAACCAATTGACGCACCGAAAAGGGAATTACCGCACGTCGTGGGACCGCATCGTAATATTCAGGAATCACACGTCTATGAGGATATTATGCAGCTGGTGGATTGGATCCGTGAGGATAAATCGACGATTGTCACGGCGGAGCATGCGCGGCACGTCATAGAAATTTTCGATGCAGGGTACCGATCCGCACAGACAGGACAAGCACAAGACTTGCGTACAACGTTTTGAAGGAACAATCCTCTATGCCAAAAGCTTTATGTATCGGTGAACTCCTCATTGACTTTGTTTCCACAACGCCTGATGTGACACTTGCTGAAGCCCCAGGATTTGTCAAAGCACCCGGCGGTGCACCTGCCAATGTTGCCGTTGGCTTAGCCAAGCTCGGTATGGATGCCGGGTTCATTGGTAAAGTGGGCGCGGATGCGTTCGGAGATTTCCTGCGCGAGACGCTCCAACAGAACAGTGTTAATACCGATTACCTCATTTCAGGCGAAGGGTCTCGGACGACCTTAGCCTTCGTCGCCACACGCTCCGACGGCATGAAAGACATCACCTTCTATCGACACCCCGGTGCCGACATCCAACTCTTGCCTGACGAAATTAACATTGACTATGTTCAATCGGCGGAACTGTTCCACTACGGCTCTGTGAGTCTCAGCCATTCGCCGAGTCGGGAAGCGACGCTCCACGCGATCCAGTCAGCAAGAGCAGGGGGTGCCCGCCTCTCCTACGACCCAAATCTGCGCTTGATGCTTTGGGACAATGCCACCGATGCTAAACGTTGGATCTGGGAGGCGATGCCCTACGCGGATGTCGTCAAAATTTCGGAAGAGGAATGGGAATTTGTTACGGGTGATGCGGATTTGGAACAAGGCATTAAACGTATCCTTGGACTCGGTGTGAAATTGCTCGTTGTTACATTAGGAGAGCGCGGATGTTATTACACAAACGGTTTTGCTGAAGGTTTTGTTGATGGCTTCATCGTTGACGTGGTGGATACACTGGGGGCAGGAGATGCCTTCGTGGCTGCCATGCTTACACAATTAAGGCAGTATATGGACCTTACCGCGCTTGAAAAAGATCAGCTGGATCCTATCATGCGATATGCGAATGCCGCAGGCGCATTAGCAACGCAGAAGGTTGGTGTAATTCCAGCACTCCCTACGCCTGTTGATATTGAAGGTTTCCTATAGAGACCGCTCCTACAGAATCATTCGGCTTTTTACGTTCTTTCTGTTGGGGCGATGATCGCTACATTTCCTAAACATAACGGATAATTACAGTCAAGTACCCGCCGACTAAAGTCGGGGGAAACCTATTAGCCCCGTTCTTCTCGACTGTTTGTGTTTCTCGGGCTATGGTTCGTAACTTTACCTACATACCCCCGAGGGGCTCAAGCAGCCCACGATGCAGAACCTCAGACACTTCCGACTTTGGAAGTAGAACGAACGTTCTAACGTCTTCGAGTTACTTGGAAATGTGTGGTATGCGAGAATATCGCCATTTCTATAGAAAGATTATAGCATTTTTGACGGAATATGTCAATACAAAAGGAGCGGTGTTTCCTCCCCCGTCTAAAGACAGGGGTTTCCACACTGAATATAAGAGATGAAATCACTAAATCGGTTTGGTATTTTATTATTGGCTTCATTCATTATTTTCGCTGTTGTAATGTCGGTGCAAGCCGCCACTTTGAACATTACGGTGACGGATACTCGAACTGGCAACAAACTAAACGATGTTTCTATTACCGTCACATTTGAGGATAGTGCTGTTGTTACAGGGACCAGCGATGCAACCGGCACACTTGAGGTTTCAGATTTGAGTGCTGGTGTCTATACGATTACTGCATCGTCTCCCAGTTATACCGATGCTGTCGTGTCAGACGTTGCGCTTGCTGATGACGAAACAAAATCTTTAGAAATTACACTCTCTTCAGAGGCTATCCAACTTGAACAGATTTCCGTTACGGCATCGCGTCGTCGAGAAAAGGTGCTTGAAGCACCAGCATCCGTTGCGCTTGTTTCGGATTCAGAAATAAAAGACCGAGTCTCACCAAGTGTTACGGAGCACTTAAAATCGGTACGTGCTGTAGATGTTGTGACCGCTGGACTCGGTGCGTCGTATGTTGTGGTTCGCGGCTTCAATAATGTCTTTTCGGGTTCACTTTTGTCCCTCGTCGACAATCGAATTGCGAGTGTACCTTCGCTACGGGTCAATAGTTACAGTTTCATTCCGACTGTAAACGAAGATATTGAGCAGATTGAAGTTGTCTCGGGTCCTGGTGCGGCACTCTACGGTCCAAATAGTGCCAACGGTGTAATGCACATCATCACCCGCTCACCCTTCACCTCCCAAGGAACGACCCTTAGCGTTGGCGGCGGTGAACGGAGTATACTCATGGGATCGCTTCGACATGCGGGTGTTGTCAATGAGACAATCGGTTATAAGTTTTCGGGCAATTATTTTCGGGGAAACGATTGGAAAGAGGGTCGCGCAAAAGAGGACCTTGAGGGCGAAGGGGGGCTGATATTTGACACTTACAAAGCCAGTGGCGAATTTCGGGTTGATTACAGTCCAAATGATGACACGACTGCTATTATTGCCAGTGGTTTCACGCAAGCCACCGGTATTGAACTGACTGGGATTGGTGCAGGCCAGGCCCAAAACTGGACGTACGGCTACCTTCAAGGACGGTTCATTCACAAAGACCTCTTCGCACAAGCCTTTTGGAATCGGAGCAATGCTGGAGATACTTATGTCGTGCGGAGCGGTGATCCGACTATTGACAATTCCGACTTGTATGTCGGACAGATTCAACACGGCTATAGTTTTGGCAATCGGCAACGTTTCACTTATGGACTGGATGTGTTGTTAACCCGCCCTGATACGGAACGGACAATCAACGGTATCAATGAAGAGGACGACAACATCAACGAGGTAGGTGCTTATTTGCAGTCAGAGACCCGCCTCCTTCCACAGTTAAAGTTCATTGCTGCCGGGCGAGTTGATGACCACAACCAACTTGAGGACCTGGTCCTCTCCCCACGCGTCGCGCTTGCCTACCAACCCAACGACGACCATAATTTGAGAGTAACTTATAACCGTGCCTTTAATACACCGAGAACCTCCGATCTATTTCTTGATATTTTGTCAGTCAAAGACCCATTCCAGTTAGGTGCCAACTTTCAACCTGCCTTAGGTTTCAGTCCGAATATTGACATACGGGCACAGGGGGTCCGCTCCGAAACAGGATTTACCTTCAAAAGAAGTGCAGACGGTCGTCCTGAGTTTCGTTCTCCCTTCTCGCCACTGGCGAAGTCTCCAGCAGAAACCTACATTCCGCTTGATGATCCTGTTTTTACCAACGTTATGTGGGGTGTCGGGCGCAGTGCTGTCATGAGCGCAGCACTTCCAGTTTTCCAAGCAGGTTTAACCGCAAGTGGACTTCAAGAACCCGTAATCGCAGCCCTCGCTGATGGGTTTGACAACCTCATTCCAAAACAGGTGACGGGTGTGAAAAATGTTTTACGCTCGCTTGATCCACAGGCAGGGGACTTTGTCGATGTTCAAGATGTCAACGATGTTAACCCGCTTAAACCGACGATTACACAAACGTATGAGGTCGGTTACAAAGGGATCCTCATGAACAAATTGGCTTTCTCTGCCGATGTGTATCACTCAAGAATTAAGGATTTCGTAGGTCCCTTAGTTGTTGAAACGCCAAATGTGTTTTTGGACCCGACCACGTTAGGTGCTTCTCTCGGTAAACAGATTACTGTAGCCTTAACTGACCCTGCAAACGCAGGTTTAAAACAAGCACTGCTTGCGTTCGATGCACCTTCTCAGGGGGGAAATGGCAACGGCTCGCCTGTTGATGAGTTGGTAATGCTGTTCGTTGCAGGCACCGAAAACAATGGTGCTGCTTTCATACCCTTTGGTACGGTGACACCCGAACAGGCGGCAGATCCAAACGCAATCATGCTCACCTATCGTAACTATGGTGATATTTCGCTCAATGGGTTGGATCTGAGCTTTACCTATTATCTCAATCCGAGTTTGAGTTTCGGAGCAAACTATTCGTTCGTCAGCAAGGACCTTTTTGAAGATGTTGAAGGGCTTGGTGATATTGCACTCAACGCGCCGAAAAATAAATTTGGGGCGAGCATTCAATACCTTAACGCGGATCTTGGATTAGGTGTAGGACTCCGAACGCGTTTTGTGGCTGGCTTTCCTGTAAGATCTGGGGTTTACATTGGCGATATTGAGTCGTATTACACGATAGATTTAAACGCCGGTTACGAGATTCCAGTTAGTCCCAGACCGCGCCTCTCGTTGACAGTCCAGAATTTGCTGAACCGTAGGCATCAGCAATTTATCGGATCTCCCGAAATCGGGCGTTTGTCGATGGTGCGCTTGACGCAGACTTTCTAGTGATAGTTATCGGTCTTCGGGTTCTTGTGGCAGTAAAAGCAAACGTGCCTGCCACAAGATATGAACCGATAACCATTGAGTCGACTTCTGTTCAACCTGGCGAAACACCCAAACAAAAACACCCTCAAGACTCAACGCGTCTCGCTTTAACGGCGTACATGGGCCAGGAGAAATAGAAATCATCGCCCGCGGGTTCAACTGTATAATGCTCTCGTGCCTCATCGGGCGAGAGTTGCGCGAACGCATCACGGATTTCTTGTACTAACTCCGGTGGGTTTTGCGCTGGACGCACCCACCATAGAAAGGACATCTGTGCATTTCGGACGTGTGCTGTCTTTTCAATGGAGAATCCAGCATCTGCGATCATTGCATCCCATTGCGATGGTGGGCGACCGTATACGTGTGAATCATCTCGGAGTGCCTCTACGCGGTTCTGCCACACTACTAATTTTTCCGATTCAGGCGAAACGGAGTCTACGAGGCAAAAGAGTCCATCTGTTCGTAGAACCCGATGTACCTCGCGCAGAAATTTCGGGACATCTTGAAAGTGATGGGGAGCAAGCCGACAGGTCACTAAATCTAATGAAGCCGTGGTAAATGGCAGAGATTCCGCAGCAGCAACCGAAAATGTAACGTTCTCTATCGCCTGTTCCCGTGCCAACTCAGCAGCCTTCGCGACCATCTCGGGGGTCAAATCCGTAGCGACCACGTGTGAAACTTTGGGTGCAAGGACAAACGCCGTGAAACCCGTCCCTGTCGCAATATCCAGCGTCTGTTCTGTCCCTTTAGGATCGGCAAATTCAAGGATAACGTCTAAGGTGTCGCCTTTGGCGTGTGCCCTGCTCTGCGCGTAGTAGTCGGCATGCTGGCTAAACTGATCTCGGACGGTGGTGTGTATGGACTTCATATCAGTTTTCGGTTGTTAGTCGTAGGGACGAGGTCACCTCGTCCGTTCAACCCTACCTATAGGGTTAATTGAAAAGAATAACCCCGCGTGCATTTTCCCCGGCTTCCATGTCCGCGAATGCCTCGTTAATCTGCTCAAGGCGATACTGCCGCGTGATGAGTTCATCCAGTTTTAAGGTGCCTTCCTCGTAAAGACTGAGCAGTTTTGGCATATCGACCCGTGGTTGGCATGAACCGTAGAATGAACCGATTAACCGTTTTTCACTTGAGACAAAGCGTTGTGCCGGAATACTAAACTCGGATTCATGATGCGCCATCCCTACGATAACAGCACTCCCAGCGGGTCGTACCATATCGTATGCTTGCAGAATCGTTTTCGGATTCCCAATGACCTCAAAGGCGTAATCTACACCCAAGCCGTTTGTTAGCTCATGCACCGCCTCAACTGGGTCACCCTCAGCAGCATTGACGACATCCGTTGCTCCAAAATTTTTAGCGAAATTGAGTTTCTTCTCTGTTATATCAACGGCGATAACGCGTTCTGCTTGCGCGAGCACTGCACCTTGAATTGCGTTCAAACCCACGCCGCCGGTGCCGATAACCGCTACGGTGCTACCGGGTTCTACTTTCGCGGTATTGAGTACCGCACCAACGCCTGTTGTTACGCCACAACCTACGAGTGCTGCCTTCTCTAAGGAGTAATGCGTATCGATTTTTACAAGGTTTTGCTGTGGAACGACCATATATTCCGACATTGTCGCAATCCGTGCCATCTGGAGGATGCCATCGCCTGACTTGTTATAGAGACGATATGTGCCATCCAATTGAAAACCGCGTGCTACATCGTAAGTTTCGCAGAGACAGACCCGCTCCATCTGGCACATTCGACAACTCCCGCAATAGCTGACGAAAGATAGAATCACGTGGTCGCCCGGATGAAAACCGGTTACATCCTTCCCAACATGTTCAATGATGCCAGCACCCTCGTGACCAAGCACGACAGCAGCGTCGTAATATATAGTGCCAGTAACTACCGATAGATCGGAGTGGCAGACACCGCTCGCCGCAGTCCGAACGAGAACTTCGTTTGCCTTCGGTTCGTCTAATTCAAGTTCCTCAACGACGACCGGTTGGTTATGTTCATACATAACAGCAGCGCGCGTTTTCATTTCTTCGCTCCTTCTATGCTGTAGGACGCTTACAATAGGGATTCCAGATAACTTCTCGCTTTTCGCATTGATTCAATCGGATCAGATTCACCTTCATAGACAATCGAGAGGCATCCGTTGTAACCAACCCCTCGTAGAATCTCTAAAACACGAGGGTAATCTAACCATTCCTCCACACCGCTGTCAATCTGATAAAACTTGGTGCGGACATAGATGGCGTGAGGGGCTGTTTGTTCAATGCTCGCATAACAGTCGTAGCCTGGGTGTGGAGAGCCTCGATGTCCACTTGCTCCGGGTGAACCGGCGTACTGCCCCGTATCTAAAATATGTGTGAAATACGGATGATCCGTTCCGTTCAAAGCACGCAAAACGGCAGCGCCATCACGTGTAACGTTGTTGTGGTTGTGATTCTGAAGCCCGACGAGGATCCCTGCCTCATGCCCGTATTCAGCGACCTCTTTGAAGGCTTCAATCATCGGTGGCCACAAAGTCTCTTCATCTTCGCAGTCATCAGGAACGTAGGCAGCGAAGACTCGAACGAGTGGGCAGCTCATAAAAGAGGCAACGTCAATCCACTGTTTAATAAGGGCGATCTGTTCCGGATGTTCGGCAACAGGACGACCGAAATTATTACTAACCCCGATGTAACCTAACGGTAATCCTTTCCGAGCGAGATCTTTCTTCAAGTCTCGCAGATAATCTGCATCGGTAGATTCAAACGCGCTTGAATGCAGCTCAATGACATCAAAACCGAGATCGTACACGATTTGTGCAAAAGCGGTGGCAGTCGTATTTCTCACATTCAGAGACATAGTCCCCAATTTCATCATAACAGATTCTCCTTTTTTGGCACCGGTGCCGAGCGAAATTGTCTGTTCACGCGTTTTTCAAACGGTTTATTCATTTACTAAAATTTTATTTTTCTGTTCGTGAAGCAATGTTTGGGTCTGCTGATTCAGTGCTGTAAGGAATTTCTGCAAACTTTCCTGAAGATCTTGAAATTGCTCTTGACCTGCCTCAAGCCCTTTAATGCGTGCGTTAAAGCCTTCCAAACGGGTGAGTTGATCGAGAATGTCTTGAATCAGGTCTTGAACTGCGTTGAACTGTTGCTGCTGGTCTTCCAGTCGTTGTACCTTATCTACCATTACTGCGAGTTCTTGCTGGGTCTGGGTCAACTCTTTTTGAAGGTTTTGCGTAAAAGTGATTAATCTCTCTAAAGTGTTCGTTGTTTTATAAATAGTTTGCTCAGGCTGACCGCGATCTTTTTGTTCCTGAGGTTGTGTATTCTTTTCTGGAGGAGCTGGAGGAGAAGATGTAGCAATTTCATCTGGAATTTCATCTGATTTCTGAGCCGTTCCTGCAGCATCTTGGCTTGGAAAAATACCGATTAACTTAATGTGATACGAGAACTGGGTATAGGGTTCTTTCCGTTCACTATATGTGATTTGCACGCGTATCTCTTCATTAATTCGCAGGTTGGTCAGCATGTTGTGAATATTGCGAATCGCTACTTCATTGTAGCCAAATGTTTCATTTTTCTTTGGATTTAATTGCCGAAGATACCAATAGAGTTCCAATCCATCGGTGCTCTCGCGTTCTAACCCTTCATTCGTTAAAACACCGACTATTTCTGGGTTTTCAGCGTCTGATGATGTTTGCTCGTTTGGTATGACAATATCTAACGGTACTTCCCCCTGAATAGCCTTCATTCCGAGGATCCAATTCATTGCTGATGTTCTACTACTATATACGATGAAGTCGTAGGTGATTGCCATAGTTCTCTCTTTGGTAATAGTGTTCAGTTTTCGGTCTTCAGTTTTCAGTGAAAGAGGTTTTGGTTTAACGAGAGATGTCTTTACCGACATCTGACAACTGATAACTTTGATCAACAACTCATCTACAAATATTTGTGCTAAGGCGCGAGTTGTTGGTCAAAACCATTTATACCTTTAATCTTGACATAACTTGTGCAAGTCTTGGGATACAAGAGGTACCAACCCCTTCCACAGCAAAAGATGCCACACAGTGCGCGAAATTCAATGCCTCTTGTACCGATCGGTTTTGATAATAGTTGATTAAGAAGGCTGTTGCAAAAACATCGCCAGCCCCTGTTGGATCTACTTCCGTGACGGAGTATGCCTTTGATCGCAGTTCGGTACCATTTTGGAAAAGGGTCGCGCCCCGCGCTCCCTGTGTTAGTACAACAATCGGTGCTAATCCGACATATTTTTTTAATTCATCTGGATAGGTGCGAAGGTCCTCGTCACTCAAAATTAATACATCAATATGAGGTAAGATATTTTTCGCTGTTTCCCACCGTTTTGCCTCAACTTTGCCACTGGTATCCCATTGCCGGAGCCAACCTTGCGGTGTAGCACCTATTAGCGTTTTATCACTGAAACAGTGCACGACTTCAGCGGAGACCTCATCGGCAATCGGGCACAAATAGGCTATATCGCTGGTACGCCATTCAGTCGGAACATGGCTCCCTTTTAGTTGTTGTGCGTTCCCTAAAATAAATTGCTGTCTATGCCCCTTTGCGTCATATTGGTTATCGAAAATTGTTGTCTCAGCGGATTCATGGTAGACCGTTTTTATCCCCTTCAAAAGTGGATTTTGTCGGTCAAAGTTTGTCCCTACCGCTGTAACTGCTCGGGCGTGGTGTCCGAGATTCCGAGCGGTCAGCGTCGAGTACGATGCGGACCCACCGAGAATATATCCATTTGGCGAGACATCATAACAGAAATGACCAATTGATAAAAAAGTTGTGAGCATCGAAGGCTGTATGTTCATTTTTGCGCTATAATTCAAAGACAGTCTCCATACGTGCCCACCATTCGTTTGGCTGCGCATCCTCCACCGGTTCTTGGAAGGTTCGCATCAATTCATCCCAAGCTTTGCATTTCGGGTTCTCTTCAAGGTAGCGCGGAAAATCGCGTTCTATATCGAAACTGTCAACCGTTTCCATTGCCATAAACAAGCGGTGCCCTAACAGATAGATATTCATTTTTGTGATACCAACTGCTTTTAGTGCCCTGAGGACTTCGGGCCAGGCATCTTGATGATATGCTTTATACTTTTCAATAATTGCTGAGTCGTCTTTCAGATTCAGCGTTAAGCCGTAGTGTTTCATTTTATTTTTTTTAGTGCCTTTCGGATTATCTCACCGTGGTCGAACGCGAGTTTCGGTTTTTTAGTAGCAGATCTTAACTGAGAGGCTTCGTCAAAAAAAGCAATCGGAAACCATGCAGCTGCTGATGCATCGGAGCCTGCTTTGATGTTTAGTGTAGACTTTTCGAGAACAGCGGCGTAGGCGATCGTAATTACACGTCCTCGCGGATCACGAAATGGTGCACCGAAAGCACCGACTTCGGTTAATACTACATCGGAGACCCCGGTTTCCTCTTCCAACTCGCGTAGTGCCGCTGCCTCCAGCGTTTCCTCCATCTCTATGAAACCTCCTGGCAGTGCCCAGCATCCTTTAAACGGTGCATGTCTGCGTTGGATTAACAGCACATCCGAGAGTTCGCTTGTACAGACCACGATGTCAACAGTAACAGCAGGACGTGGATAGTCGTAACAAAACATTGTGTTCTTTAAAACCCACTTCAGTCGCTAACTGAGCCGAACTTTTCTTTATCAGTGTTTATATGATACCAAATTTTAATATTTTCGTCAACCTTTTTCCCTTAATTGGCAAAGCAGCTCAGTTTTCTGAACTACTGATTCCCTTTATCTTCGACTTACAAGATTTTCAACTTCATCTTAAGTTTCGCGAATCGGACATTCTTTTTTCAAAGGAGGATTAAACGAGTCGCAACAAACAAGACAAATCAACGACGAAGAGATATCGAAATTTTCTTTGCTTGAAATAACCGTAAACATGGTGCTATAATAGTTTTAACTACTGCGGACTTATGAAAAACGCCTGAACGAATTGTTGAGACAGGTAAACATCGAAAATGAAAGTCCTCCTTAAGAAAAACATCCCAAATGCCCTTCTCATTTCTATCGGGCTTCACATTCTCTTGATACTGCTGCTTGGGGCTTTATATCGACAAAAACCCAATTGGCAGATTAAACCGGTCACAGAATTTGACATCGTTAAGATCCGTTTGCGGAGTTCTATACGCCCCCTAAAAAGAATGACGCGACTTCCTGTCCACCGCTCAACAGCTCCTGAGAGTCTACAACAGATGGAGACAGTCGAAGTGCAACCGCCTACGCTTCAGACCTCAGCAGCACCTGTTCCACATCAAGAGGCAACTATTGAATTACAAACGCCCGAACTTGCTACACTCTCCCGTTCCGGGGATAGTGCCTATGGGAAAGGGCTACAGGCTAAACCCGTTTCCGGGTTGGGCGGCAGTCGCTCAGGAAATGGGGTGGGATCCCGCATCTCACGGAGTGGAAAATCCGGGCGCGGCTTTCTGGCGCAGACCGGAGGACAACCTCCGTCCGATATTGAAGGGTTGACGCTACCGGATCTCGCATTGACCAAGGTCGGTAAGCATATTATCGCCAACCGCCGCACCGATCTTGTTGACATTGTTTTTGTGATTGATGGGAGTGGCAGTATGAAAAACGATGTTGCCGCAGTACGTGAACATCTCAGCACTATGACAGATCTTTTTGACAACGCGGATATAGACTTCACTATCGGCATCGTCACTTTCCGAGCGGGGACAGGGTACGGTCTCCTTGGATTAGACTTTGAGGTAATTCCACAAACGCGTTCGGTAACCCAGATCAAGAAGGTGTTATCACAATTAAAATTCCGGGGCGATGAAAACGGGCTGGACGCGCTCATCCGCGCTGCTGATGAATTGAGTTTCCGGCGTGATGCTGAAGTCCATTTCATTTTTGTCACAGATGAGTATGTCAGTGGCGCGTACTCCTCAATAGATGTGATGATGAAGATGAAAACTGCCAAAATCAAGGTAGATGTTATCGGGCGGGATGAACCCTTCCAAAAGTTCATAGCAAAAAGTACCGGTGGCTTATGGCTGCCGATTTCAAGCCTCGCTATCCAGTAGAACGACGGGAGAGCCTCGATCGGAAGGTCGTCGCTACATGCAATGGGTAAAGGGAATAAACACTACGCCCTCGGCTTGACGTTCCTTTTTCTGGCAGTCGGTGCGTTTACCGCAAGCCACCATGAGATGTGGCGCGATGAAATCCAAGCATGGCTTCTCGCACGGGACAGTGCCTCAATCTTTAATCTCTTCGCGAACCTCAAATATGAGGGACATCCAGGCTTGTGGCACCTCTGCCTCATGCCACTCAGCCGTATAACCCACTCACCTGTTATCATGCAGATGTTCCATCTCCTGATTACAGGGGTTACCGTCTACCTTTTCGTCCGCTATTCTCCTTTCAACTGGTTTCAGAAACTTCTCTTCTGTTTCGGATATTTTGTTCTCTATGAATACGCTATTGTCGCCCGAAACTACGCCCTTGGACTTCTGCTGATAACCGTCCTTTGTGTGCTTTTCAAAGAACGTTACAAACGTTTCATTTCGGTCGGTTGTGTGCTATTTCTACTTTCACACACGAGCGTGCATGCGTTGATCGTCGCTATAGCCATTGGGGTTACTCTCTGTTGCGAATATGTCTTGGGCGGTCGGTTTCTTAAGCCGCTAAATCAAGAGATTGAGGCGATAGAAGATAAAAGACCTATATGGATCGGGTTCGCGCTTATCGGTATTGGTATTACGACAGCGGTTTTACAACTCAATCCGCCGCCAGATACAGGTTTCGCCGTTGGGTGGAACTTTAACTATGAAACGAAACGGGTGAACGATATTGTCAAGTTAATTTCCCGCGCGTATCTCCCCGTCACGAGACCCGTACTCGGTTTTTGGGGTTCAAACGTCCTAACAACCTATTCCTTCTTCCAAACAATCCAAGTTCCACTCTGCTATTTCCTGATGTTGTTTAGCGTGCTGTTGTTTCTCAAACGACCGACCGTCCTACTTACTTATCTCATCTCAACGTTTGGGCTTTTGGCATTTTTCTATGTCAAATATCAAGGCAGTATCCGGCATCACGGCTTTCTGTTCCTTACGTTTCTGATGTGCTGTTGGATTTATCGAGACTGTCCAGCGATAAATCTTGGTAAGACTGAGCAACAAGATGGGGATTCTACAGTGAACCGAGTTTTGAATGTGGCAGGAACAGTGATTGTGACGGTGCTGCTTATCTGCCATGCTATTGGTGGTATTATAGCCGTCCGGATGGAGCACCGCTATATTTTCTCTTACGGCAAACTGACAGCCGAATATATTAAGTCACAAGGCATGCAAGATTTGACGATGGTTGGCAACAAGGATTCCGCTGTAAGTACTGTCGTCGGATATTTAGAGAAACCACGGCAGATTTACTATCCACGTGGGAATCGGCTCGGATCTTTTATCAGATGGGATAATACACGCGCCTCGCTATCGAAAAGACGCGTCATTGAAGAAGCACTGAAGTTGAGCCGTCAGAATACTCAAGACGTGCTAATTATTTTGAATCACGCTTTAAGTGCCACACTGTGTAAACAGCACAATCTCACGTTCCTAACCAAATTTACAGGTTCAACTGTTCGAGACGAAGGTTTCCATCTCTATCTGATGCCCGCACCGTGACACAGCCATTGTGGCAGCACTCTTAATTTCAAAAGACGAGACGAGACTTTCAAACCATAGGACACAATGTAGACAATGGACAAAAAAGATAAACACTACGCCCTCGGCTTGACGTTCCTTTTTCTCGTAGTCGGTGCGTTTACCGCAAGCCACCATGAGATGTGGCGTGATGAAATCCAAGCGTGGCTTATCGCACGGGACAGCACTTCGGTCTTTAACCTCTTCGCGAATCTCAAATATGAAGGGCATCCGGGTTTATGGCACCTCTGCCTCATGCCGCTCAGCCGCATCACCCACTCACCTGTTATCATGCAGATGTTCCATCTTCTGATTACAGGGGTTACCGTCTACCTTTTCGTCCGCTATTCCCCTTTCAACTGGTTTCAGAAACTGCTCTTCTGTTTCGGCTATCTCGTTCTCTATGAATACGCTATTGTTGCCCGAAACTACGCCCTTGGGCTTCTGTTGATAACTGTTTTTTGTGTGCTTTTCAGGGAGCGTTACAAACGTTTCATTTGGGTCGGTTGTGTGCTGTTTCTCCTTGCGCATACGAGTGTTCATGCGTTGATCGTCACTATAGCGATAGGTATCGCGCTCTGTTGCGAATATGTCTTAGGTGGTCGGTTTTTTAAACCTCTCAACCGAGAAATTGAAACTATAGAGAATAAAAGACCCATCTGGATCGGGTTCGGACTTATCGCGGTCGGTATTATTACAGCAGTGTTGCAACTCAATCCACCGCCAGATACAGGTTTCGCCGTTGCATGGAACTTTAACTATGAAGCGAAACGGGTGAACGATATTGTTAAACTGATCTCCCGCGCGTATCTCCCCGTCACGAGACCCGTACTCGGTTTTTGGGGTTCAAACATACTAACAACCTATTCTTTCTTCCAAACAATCCAAGTTCCGCTTTGCTATTTCCTGATGCTTTTCAGCGTGCTGTTGTTCCTCAAACGACCGACCGTCCTACTTACTTATCTCATCTCAACTGTTGGACTCTTGGCGTTTTTCTATATCAAATATCACGGCAGTATTCGGCATCATGGCTTTCTGTTCCTTACGTTTCTGATGTGTTGTTGGATTTACCGAGACTGTCCAGCGATAAGTCTTGGTAAGGTTGAACAACAAGATGGGGATTCTATAGTGGACAAAATTTTAAATGTGTCAGGAACGGTAATTATGACATTGCTCCTTATCTGCCATGCTATTGGTGGTATTACAGCCGTCCGAATGGAGCACCGCCATATTTTCTCTTACGGCAAACTAACAGCCGAATATATCAAATCACAAAAAATGCAAAACCTCCCGATGATTGGCGATGTTGATTTCGCTGTTAGCACTGTCGTTGGGTACCTTGAGGAACCGCGGCAAATTTACTATCCACGCGGGAGTCGGCTCGGTTCTTTCGTCAGATGGGACAACGCCCGCACCCACGATGCCCCCAACCAACTCGTCATTGAAGAAGCAGAAAGGCTGGGTGCTCAATCTGCTCAAGAGGTGCTGATTATCCTGAATCGCGCTTTAAGTGCCGAACTGCGTGAACAGCACAATCTCACGTTCCTAACCAAATTCACAGGTTCAACCGTCGGCGATGAAGGTTTCCATCTCTATTTATTGCCCGCCCCTTAACACTGGCTCTCGTAGGAGGGGTTTGTAACCCCGACTTTCCTACTTTAGGAGTGCTCTCTCGGTCGCGACTCCCTTCAGAATTGGCAAAAAAACTGAATATTCTTCTTGCCTTCTCATCTGATATATGGTAAACTTAAAATAAGTTATATCAACAGGAAAGCCCATCCGTAAGTCACGGGAGTGGAGGGTGTGGATTTTGGTGTCAGTTGGAGAGATAAAGCGTTAAACTAAAAATTCTATGGAGAACTACAATGCAAACAACTGAAAATCATAATATTTCTAAACCATTGGTACTAACCCCCAAGCAGCAGGCAGTATCAGATGCCCTGAAGAGTTGGGAGACAGAAAAATATCCGTTAAGCCAATGGTACCTTGGTGCTCTCTATGTATTAGATAATCATTACAATCCAGATCGCATCGCGCAGGCAGCCCATTCATTACGAGAGTTACTTGAAAAATTATCATGGATCGTTCCCGGAAGTGATGTCAAAACAAATACATCTGTTTTTGCTAACATGCGGAATGATATGAATAACCTCATTTTGAAAGCGAAAAAACACTACTCAGAAGACTGGAAGGGTGGACAAATTAATAAAAATTTGGCCAAGACTCTTAATATTCTTGAGAAATATTTGGAGCTTAATCAGCAGCCAAATCGGAGAGAACGAGTACAGCAGGCAATAGCAACTATTGATCCGATGGAAAATCGATTGAACAGTGAAATTCAAGAAGCAAAGAGAACACAATTGCTCAATTTATGGGACAGATTAGAAGGCTTTATCCATCACAACAGCAAAACGGAGGTCGTAGAGTTTAGCGACTGCTTGAAGGAATTGGAAAACACAGCGTTTGACCTTTTGGCACCTATAACTGCTCAAGATCAGAAAGAAATTCAAACGATTTTAACCAGTCTTGATAGGTCTGAGAGTGTTGTAGATCGTATATTTTCGCTAATTGAACGCAGGGGTGCTAACTTCGAGTTCTTTTTTAAGCAAGTATCCGAAATTGCAGATGTCACGTGGTTACCCTACCTTCAGAAAAAAGAATATTTCGCTCACCCACCAAACGTGCAATTAAGTGCTAATGACTCTGTGATTTTTCCATTTTGGTGGCCAATCCACTATCTGGCAAAAATCTCCAATCAAGCACCAGATAAAGTTATTGAACTTACGGAAAATCTGCCGCCAGTCAATAATCCATTAGTCTACGAAGGTATTTTGGAGATTGCATTGCAACTCCATGGAGATCAATCTGCGAAACTTAAGCCTAAAATACTTGAATCTTTGAGTATAGAGTACCAATCTCGGACACATAGGTACGCAGATTTATTAGCACATTGGGTGAAGGAAAATCAAATATCCGATGCGTTGGAACTTTCAAAAATTCTCATTCCCTTTGTCCCTGATCCACAATCAAGGGAAAAGCGGAAGCGACGAAAAGAGAATCCAATGGATCTGGGAACGACCCTTTATCCATCACCCCGAATCAATAATTCTTGGGAATATTCTGAGATAATGACCAACGGACTTTATCCTCTTGCTGAAAGCGAACCTTATGAAGTTGCCCGTTTCCTTATTTATGCTGTATCAGATATGTTTCGTTTGCGAATACACCAAGGTAGTCCTGCTGAGGAGCAAGATCTTTCTGATATTTGGTTTCCTCGTTTGCATGGAGCCGACAAGAGTTACGAGGATCCAGATAAAACGCTTATTTATGGACTGACCTTTGCCTGTGAGAAAGTTTTTGAGAAATCACAAGATGCAATCACTGATTTGGACAAGTTATTGCGAAACCAACAGTGGAGAATATTTAAACGGTTACGCCAACACCTTTATGCCCAATATCCAAATGAAGAAACCAAACCGTGGATACGAGAATTGGTTATTGAGCGTAAAGATTATCATGAGTCGCAACACTCTTATGAATTCCAGCAGATGGTACGAACTGTCTGTGATCACTTTAAGGAAGAATTACTTACAAGAGAAGAACGCGCGCGAATCTTTGATGCTATCTTACGTGGTCCATCAAGAGAGGATTTCCAAGAATGGCTGGGAGAGAAATTCACCGAAGAACGCTTTCTAAAACGTCAACATTATTTCCATCGACAGCAGCTTACCTCTTTCGCTTCTGTGCTATTTGGGGAGTATAAAGATTACTTTCAAGGGTTGGAAGATGAAACCGACGATCTGATTCCTGATGAGGACTATCCGCCATTTGAAATAAAGAGTGGATGGGTGTCTAATCGCAGCCCGCGTTCATCCGAAGACTTGTCGAATCTTACAGATGAGGATTTGCTCGCTTACATAAACGAATGGGAAAAAGAAGATGAGTTTTCTGAAAGTGAGCCATTTGTAAGGATTAATATTGAAGCACTTGCCAATGCCTTTCAGACTGTTTTTAAGGAATCAATCATTCCTGATGTCAATAGGCTTAGTTTTTGGATAGACAATCGCGCGTTGATTGAGAGACCTATCTATGTGCGGATGATGATTATTGCAATGTTAACGCATGTGAAGGCAAGGAATTTCGACAAACTCAATGAGTGGTTGGCATTCGGTGAGTGGATACTAACTCACCCAGATCGAGAGCACGAAGGGTACCATAGAGGAAGCGAGGAATCACGGGAGAATCCAGACTGGTCCAACACTCGGCGAGCAGTATCTGACTTTATCCGTACATGCTTGGAAAAGGATACAGAGATCCCAATTGTCGTGCGAGAGCAACTCTCGGAGATTCTGGAAACGCTTTGCACGCAATATGATTCGATTTTAGATGGGAATTTGAGTCCAATTAATCCGTCCATTAACCTATTAACTGTGGGCATCAATAGTACGAGAGGACGCGCCCTTGAAGATTTAATCAAATTCGGTTTCTGGCTACGAAGATATGATTCAGCATGCGAAGTTCCTGAGTTAAGGACAATTCTTGAAAAACGCTTTGCCAAGGGAGGCGAGTTTCCCCGCTTGACACCGCCAGAATATGCTATTTTAGGTGCAAATTATCCACAGATTGTTAACCTCAACAAAACGTGGGCGATTGAGCATAAATCAGACTTTTTTCCACGGAACATGTTCTCTGAATGGGTAGCGGCATTTGAGAGTTGTATGGGATATAGTGAATCCTCCACAACTACATTTAAAATTCTTCGAGAGGACTTTGATTTTGCGTTGCAACATTTGGCTGACTTCAAAAAGCAAGATCTCTCAGGGAAAGAGCCAATTGATACACTCGGTGAACACCTATTCACTTACTACTTATGGGAAGTATATCCGCTTGAAGGAGATGAAAGTCTGCTTGAGCGATATTACCGACAGACTAACAACGATCCAGAACGTTGGACAAATCTATTCAAGGATATTGGTCATCGTCTGTGGAGGAGCGGAAAGGATTTCGATCGAAATCTGAAAGGAAGAATTATAAAGTTTTTTGAATGGCGTCTTGAACAAAAAGATCCTACTGAGTTAAGACACTTTACCTTTTGGTTGCAGGCCGAGTGTTTGGATGTTAAATGGCGATTGAATGCATATTCCAAAGTCTTGGATGTATGCGAAGTAGAAGATTGGGGATTCACTTTTAAAACATTGTGCGAAATGTTACCAAATCACACTGATGAAGTAGTTGAGTGTTTCTTTAAGATAACCGAGCGGAGTGTGAATGATAATATCTATATTCAGACCGAAGAAGCAAAGACTATCCTGAAAGCAGGATTCCAAAGTAAAGACGAAGATGTGCATCGGAACGCATCACAAGCCCATGAAAATTTGCTCAGGGCAGGCAGATCGGATTTATTGAATCTGGATGATTGACAAATAGTTAACAAATTTGGAACTGTGAGGCAATTCTGCCAGAAAACCTCAACTTAAGATAAAAAAACCGATGTCTATATTCCCGTATATCAGTGGATAACTACCCTTCCGATGTCGCGATCAAGGTGTTTTTTATCTGAGGTTCTTTCCCGAGGTCAAGAACGAAATATCCGTACGTGCAAAACTTTTTGCTTGACAGAATTTGTAATAAGTGTTACTATATTGAAGGTTGTTTCGTCGGAAATATGTCAGAAATGGAGCAGTTCTTGATACATGCCAAAACGGAAAAGAAAGCCCAAGGACACACCCGCTTCAGATGCAAGCGGAGAAGATATTGTCGTATTGCGTGAGACTGCACCTTTGCAACTACGCTATTACGGCGACCCGGTACTTCGCAAAAGAGCCGAACCTGTCGCAGAGATCACGGAGGCAGAACGTCAACTCGCTGAACAGATGTTGGAGACGCTGTATGCTACAGGCAATGGCATTGGGCTTGCTGCAACGCAGGTCGGTGTTTTGAAGCGGCTCATCATTGTTGACATCGGCGAAGAGGACGATGAAGAATATGAACCCTTGGTGTTATTTAACCCCGAACTTCTGAGTTCTGACGGAGAAATCGTCGCCGAGGAGGGCTGCCTGAGTATTCCTGATGTTACGGCTGATGTAAAACGTCCGGAGAGCATTGTTGTTGAAGGGGTTAACCTCCAGCGTGAAGCCATCCGCATTGAAGCCGATGGCTTATTGGCGCGTGTGCTGCAACATGAAATAGATCATCTCAACGGTGTGCTCTTTATTGACCGGATTAGCGGATTGAAACGTCGGTTGCTAAGCGAGGAATTGACGAAAATCCAACAAGCTGAAAAACCCTATTAATATCGGAAATCTGTAGCCTGTGCTACGGGCGAGGCAGTTGTTTATGTCAAAACAAGCACTTGAACCTATCTTACAAACAAAACTAAGCCAGCTTTATGAATGCTTACACGCTTATGAGAAAGTCATCGTCGCTTTTTCGGGTGGTGTTGATAGCACATTTCTCGCAGAGGCAGCGCAACACGCATTGGGTGATAACGCGCTTGCTGTCACGGCTATCTCCGATTCCTATCCGATCCGTGAGATGAGAGCGGCACAGGAAATTGCCAAGCAGATTGGGATTCGCCTTGAGACTGTCAACACGCAAGAATTAGACTTGGAAGGTTACGCAAGTAATCCAACCAACCGCTGTTTTTTCTGTAAGACGGAGTTGTTTGATAAGCTGCAGCCCATCGCTGAAAAATACAGTGTGGGAACTATTGTCTACGGTGCGATTCCAGATGATGTCGGGGACCATCGTCCCGGGATGGATGCCGCAAAGCAGATGGGTATCCAAGCCCCTTTGATTGATGTCAACTTGACAAAGGCGGAGATTCGCGAGATTTCAAAGGTGTGGGAGCTCCCAACATGGGATAAACCGGCGTTTGCCTGTCTCTCTTCACGGTTTCCTTACGGCATGCGTATCACCCGTGAATTGCTGCGACAGGTGGATGCTGCCGAGCAATTTCTCTACGATTTAGGCATTCGCCAATTCCGTGTCCGTCATCACGGTGCGCTTGCCCGAATTGAACTCGAAGCGGCGGAAATTTCGCGGATGCTTTCAAAAACCGTGCGGCGCGACATTAGTGCACACTTTAAAACACTCGGATATTCTCATATCACGCTTGACTTGCAGGGGTATCGTTCTGGAAGTCTTAACGAGGGGGTTACGACTTCGTAATATCAGAAACCTGCAAGCGGTGGACTAACTAAAACATCGGAGGCACAGAAATGTACGACTTAGAAGGTGTTATAGCGGTTATAGTGGCATATCCGGTCCATATAATGAGTTTTGTGGGTTCTATTTTACTTCTTGGTCTTGTTTTACCAAGACGGAGGCGGCAGCGTAAACAACCTCTGATTTCGACTGAACCTCTCTTTGAAAAGAAAGGGTTAACACAAAGCGAAAAAGCAGTCCTAACAGGAAAAATTCGGGACAGTGGTACCGAAAGTCTAAAAAAAAGTTTTGCAGGCAAAGCAAATCCTGTCTACGTAACGTTAGTTATGATCGGCTTGATTTTGATCTTCTTTCTTGGCGTATTTTGGGTGCTACCCAAGCTTTAGAGAAAACTCATAAACCGTAAAAAATTTAACATGTCCAATCAACAAACACAACAACTTATCGGTGTAGAGACTTTCAGTTGGAAGAAATGGGATGCTTGTACACACTGTGGACTTTGTTTACCAACTTGCCCAACCTATCGAGAATTAGGCTTAGAAACGGATTCACCGAGGGGTAGGCTCTACCTCATGGGGAGTGCCTTCAAAGATGAAGATGCTACCCCGCTCAGCGAAGAATGGTCAGAATATATCTATCGATGCTTGGACTGCCGTGCGTGTGAAACGGCTTGTCCTTCCGGTGTTCACTTTGGGGAACTCCTTGAGGAGGCGCGCGCTATCTATGAACAGAACGCACCCCGTTCAGCAGCTTACCGATTCTGGACAAACCTCGTCTTCAAACAAATTCTACCGAATAAAGAACGGTTGGACCTAATTTTTGAGGTGATGTGGCTCTATCAACGACTCGGTATCCGATGGCTCGTTCAGAAAACGGGCATCCTGAAACTGATGGGGCAACTCGGGCAGATGGAATCATTGCTCCCGAAAATCCCACCGCCTCGACTGAAGTATACGATACGTGACATCACACCCGCGGAAGGCGAAACCCGATATCGGGTTGGATTTATTCCAGGATGCATCATGAATCAAGTCTTCACGGAGACAAACGTCGCGACGATTCGGGTCTTAGCGCAGAACGGATGCGAGGTTGTCACGCCACGACAGCAGACCTGTTGCGGCGCGTTGCATCTTCACAACGGCGTGCGGGATGTCGCTTCATCTCTCGCCAAACAGAACATTGATGCCTTTGAAGAGGAGAATTTAGACGCAATCATTATCAACTCTGCTGGTTGTGGTGCAACGCTTAAGGAATACGAGGCACTCTTGGAAACTGATTCGGCTTACGCAGAGAAAGCGGAAAACTTCAGCCATAAAATGCGCGACATCAGCGAGTTTTTAGCCGAAATTGAGATGGTGCCGCCGACAGGAGAAATCAAGAAACGTGTTACCTATGATGAACCGTGCCACCTTCTCCATGGACAAAGCGTACAGACGCAACCTCGCAAGGTGCTCCAAGCGATACCGGGGTTGGAGTTGATTGAACTCACCGAATCCGAGTGGTGCTGTGGCAGCGCGGGCATCTATAACATCACACAACCTGAACTTTCACAAGAGATTTTGGAACGGAAAATGGTACACATCGCTGAAACCGATGCGGACATCGTCGCGACTGGAAATCCGGGTTGCTTGCTTCAGATCCAACTCGGTATTCAGAAACATGGATTGTCTATGAAAGCGATGCATCCTGTTAATCTTTTAGATTACGCCTATCGTGGTATCGCCCCGGAGGATTTTTTGCCTGAGCAGTAGTTCAAGAAGTGTTCTATGTAAGAGAACGTCAATATAAATTGTTTTCAGAGGAATAGTTGTCAGTTCGCCTACTGCGTAGGCTTTCGGTTTTCAGTTTTCAGTGACAAGAGATATTGTGGCAGCCACAAAAACCCTCTTAACTGACAACTAATAAAAGAATGTTTTTATCGGATAAAGATATTATCGAATATATAAACAAGGGGAAGATCAAAATCTCCCCCTCGCCCGACTTGGAAACACAACTCGGGAGTTGCTCTATTGATTTCAGGCTGAGCAACACCTTTCGGGTGTTTGAGCATAGCAAGTACCCATATATTGATTTGGGAGCAGAGATTGATACCGACGACTTGATGCGGCGGGTTGATGTCCCTGATGGTGATGCCTTCACGATGCAGCCCGGTGAATTTGTTTTGGCGGCGACGCAGGAGACACTTGAATTAGCAGATGATGTATTGGCACGTCTTGAAGGCCGAAGCAGTTTAGGGAGACTCGGCATTATCGTTCACAGTACAGCAGGACTCTTTGACCCCGGTTGGATCGGTATTCCGACCCTGGAGTTAGGGAACCTCGGGCGAATGCCGGTTAAATTGTACCCTGGCATGCGAATTTGTGCGTTTACTTTTGCACAGCTTTCTTCACCGGCACGTGTGCCTTATCAACTCAAACCGGCGAACAAATATGCTGGGCAGAACGGTCCTGAGACAAGCCGATTCGCTAAAGATGTTGAATTTTCAGAGGAGTGATAGCAATGTCGCTATTTTTGGTGCTATGCGCAAAAAACGTGCAATGCTATGCCTAATAATTTAGCAAGGACTCATAGTTTTTAATGTAGAGCGTGGACAAAACATCGTTGCAGTAGGTCGTTTCACGCCGGAAATCCGCTGTAACTTATGATTTTACACGAGAATTTGTCTGTTTTTCGTTAAATTAATGCCATCTTGTGTTCAATCACCGTTGATTGGCATAAATTTTGCTTACTTATTCAGTAAGACACTCGTCAAGTGGTATGAGTTGCGCATTCAGTTGACGAATCAAGGACATTTTTCTGAGTTAGTGAAACGGAACTTTAGGGAGATTATCAGGCTCTTATGCCTGGTTGCCTTATGCCGTTTTAGCAGATTATAGTCTCGGTCCTTGGATCGAGGAAGTTTTGAGTTTTGAGTTTTGATAGCAAGTTTCGGCTTACAAGTTGCGCCGAAAAAGTTTCGGCTTTCAAGTTGCGCCGAAATTAGGAGGATATGTAATGACACCAAGTGAGGTGGTTGCACTTGCAAAAGAACATGATGTAAAGATAATTGACCTCAAATTCATGGATCTGCCGGGGATGTGGCAACATTTTTCCATGATGGCAAGCGAGTTGACCGAAGACCTGTTTGAAGAAGGTTGTGGTTTTGACGGCTCAAGTATCCGTGGTTTCCAGGCAATTAACGAGAGCGACATGTTGCTCTTTCCTGATCCAACGACCGCGCTCATTGACCCGGTCTGCAAGGTGCCGACGTTGAGCATCACATGTAACATCAAAGATCCGATCACATTGGAGAATTACACGCGTGATGTACGGCATATCGCACAGAAAGCAGAGGCGTATCTCCAATCCACTGGAATCGCTGATACAAGCTACTGGGGGCCTGAGGCAGAATTCTATCTTTTGAACGACATTCGCTACGGACAGGATCAGCATTCCGGTTTCTATTCTGTTGATTCTGTTGAGGGAAGTTGGAATTCGGGGCGCGAAGAGAATCCGAATCTTGGTTATAAACCGCGCTATAAAGAAGGGTACTTCCCTGTACCGCCTTCGGATACACTCCAAGACCTCCGCTCCGAGATCTGTCTTAAGCTCATCGAATCCGGCGTTGATGTAGAAGTTCACCACCATGAAGTGGGAACCGCGGGTCAAGGCGAAATTGACATCCGTTTTGGTGAGTTAACTGAGACTGGCGATAAGATTGCGCTGTATAAGTACATCATCAAAAATGTGGCGCGCGCGAATAACCTCGTTGCTACCTTCATGCCGAAACCGCTCTTCCAAGACAACGGTTCCGGGATGCACGTCCACCAGAGTCTCTGGAAGAACGGCAAGAATGTTTTCTACGACCCACAGGGATATTCGCTGCTGAGTGAGGACGCACTCTATTACATCGGTGGCTTGCTTGCGCATGCCCGTTCGCTCTGTGCAATCATCGCTCCGACAACCAACTCTTACAAGCGGTTGGTTCCAGGCTATGAAGCCCCCGTCAACATCGCCTACTCGCAGCGGAACCGTAGCGCGTGTGTCCGTATTCCAGTCTACTCGAAGAGTGAAAAGGCGAAACGGGTCGAATTCCGTACACCGGATCCGTCTTGTAATCCTTATCTCGCTTTCAGTGCACTGCTCATGGCAGGACTTGACGGCATACAGAACCGCATCCATCCGGGAGACCCGCTGGACAAAGACCTCTACGATCTCGAGCCGGAAGAACTCGCGGACATTGAATCTACGCCAGTATCCTTGGGGGACTCCCTTGATGCCTTAGAGGAAGATCACGAATATCTCCTCAAAGGTGATGTGTTCACGCAAGATGTCTTGGATGTCTGGATTGATTACAAACGTGAGAATGAGGTCGATGCGATCAACATGCGGCCGCATCCGTATGAATTCTTCCTCTATCACGATATTTAGGTCGTGTGAACGAGGTTTGAAAGACGTTCTATAGGGCGGATCCCCGTATCCGCCCCTGTATTCGTACTTGTAAGGCACCTTGAGGGCACAGATTGTAAGCCCTGATTGAGAAGTGGTTATCGGTTATCGGTTTTATGGCTATCAGCGATCAGGTCGACACTTCGTGTCTTTCAGCCGTCAGTTACTCGAAAAACGTTAGTAAATACCACACGCCCTACTGACAACTGATAATTGACAGCCGATAGCCGTTCTACTGACAACTGACAACTGACAACTATTCATTTTTCGCAAGGAGAACCGCATGAAAAAGCTAGAATGTATTATCCGCCCCTTCAAATTGGAGGAGGTCAAAGAAGCACTCAGCAGTGTAGGTGTTCGGGGCATGACAGTCAGCGAAGTTCGTGGATTCGGGCGTAGCCGTGGGCATACCGAATTGTACCGCGGAAGCGAATACACGATTGAATTTGTCCCGAAATTAAAAATAGAAATTGTTGTCGCTGAAGAAAATGTTGACAAGGTTGTTGAAGCCGTTCAACAAGCCGCTTCAACCGGTAAAATTGGCGATGGCAAAATCTTTGTGCTGCCTATCGATGAAACCATTCGTATCCGTACAGGTGAAAGAGGTCCTGCCGCTGTTTAACTTTCTATTCTATTTTCTCCCTCAGAGGCGGGGCCTGCACCCGCCTCTTTATTTTAACAGCGAAGCAACAAGAGCCTCCATCTTTGGCACTGTTCCGACATCCGGTAAGGACGACATCGCTGCCCATGTTTCGTATCCGCCCTCCTGTGTCAGTGCCTTGTCCGTACAGATATAGCCGATATATCCATTTGCTAAACTGACGAGAAATGTTGGATTCGCAGCGGACTCCGATTTGATATTCATTCCCGTCTCAACGAAAACCTCTCCGGGCAACGCCACGATCGCCGCTTCACCCAGACGAATCACTTGAACTGGTGCCGTCATCTGCGATGGTAACTTCGCTAAACGTTGGCATTCACGCGCATAGACATCAACCAGTGCTTGCGGTATCGGCTGCCCAACGACCCAACTAAACGGACCGGTTTCATAGCCATTGTAAGTTCCTTGCGGCACAGATAGGACCTGCTCGGCAACTTTAAGGTCTTCAGCGGTAATCTGTTTGGGTTGGAACGTCAGCGTGGTAAGGTTTCCGCTGAGGTCAAGTGTATCGTACATCTCCATGAACTGCATCTCTGTAATAAAATGCCCCGCGAGGACGTTTGCCATTTTCACTGCTTGTCGATGTCCGCTCGCCGTCCATTTCGTTTGCCCACTGAAGTCGATATTGTTAATCTGTCCCGATGCTGCGTTCCAAACGAGCGAGATACACGTATCACCCAAATAGCGTTGCATGAGTCGGTCAAAATGCCCAAAATAGTCAGCGGAGAGGGCACTGCCGTTATCCGTGCCGATGTAGTGGAGCGAAAAATTGGCAACAGCCGAAAGCGGTGTGCCATCATCAGCTTCAACGAACATCATCGCTAATTCTGGATCGATTGTACCGGTCGGTTCTACAAGTTCTGGGTTTTCGACACCGGGATTCATGCGGACGGTGCCATCTTTCATGTGCCATCGCCGATTGAAAGTGATACGCTCTTCATTGACACTCGCAAACCCTACACGTGCTGGCTGGAGTCGCCACACCGCGAGTTCAACTGCATCAGCGATTTTCAGTGGCACCCATTCTGTATAATCGGTATCTTCGTCAACACCGAGCAGATCCGCAATTGCGACAGCGGTATGTGTATGCGTAGCATTCACCATAACGTGTGCTGCAGGAATGCCGCACCGCTCAACGATGCGTGTTTTGGCTGCGTTTGCGACCTTTTCTGGTATCGCAATAAGGTCGCAGGTGACGATTGCGATCCGTGTTTCACCGTTATCAATAACGAGTGCTTTGGCAAAGAGTTCGTCGTCGATATTTTCAGCGTATCTCGGTCGGAAACCGCCCGGTATTCTTGTGCCGAGTGGTGCCGTAATATTCACGCTCGCGCTTCCTGCTTTAAGAGTTGTTGCCATTGTCAAATCTCCTTATAGTAGAGCCTGATATAGATAGGCGTGCCCACTGGTGAGGTTTCATGGAGATTAGGAATTTAATTTTAATTAAGCGACACTGATTTCACCAAACTCGGTAGGTATTGGAGAGTAGTTCGGTGTGGTTGTCTACTTCGTGGTTTGTGGAAATTGTTAGAGAAGGCCCGGTGCTGTCGGGTTTAAGCGGACGAAAGCAGAACGAATAACCCTCGATTTGGATCTCTTGCAAAGGTTTTAAGATCTGAGTGGTGATTTCTCAATAGATCTTCAACGGTACGTGTCGGACAATTCCCAAGCCTGAGCCAAATCACTTTTGGAGGATGTCCGTGAACAGCACTTCTCTTACTGAAGTCTATATCCTTTGATACAATAAAATAGTCGTTGTCGCGCGCATAATTCCATAATTCGGTATCTGTTGCCCTGTTTAATCCAATGGTTTTGACGTGTATGGAATTAGGAAACAGATCCGCCAGTAGCGTCACCAGCTGATCCGATAGGTTCTGGTCGAATAGAAGTTTCATTCGTGTAAACAACCATCTGTGATTTTTCCTTATCCGCGGCATAGGCGAAGCAAGCGCGAATGTCTGTTTCGGTTAGTTCGGGGAAATCATCAAGAATTTCCGCTACCGTCATGCCGGACGCGAGATATTCAAAAATATCATAAACGGTGATCCGCATTCCCCGAATACACGGCTGTCCGCTGCGTTTGTCCGGTTCAACTGTGATAATCTCCTTGTAGTGGTTCATCTGCTTGCCTCCTGAGTCTCAAAGGAATCGCTACAGAATTGTAGATGATGTTGTACCTTTCCTTAAGTATGCCCTAAATTTTTCCGAATGTCAAGAAAAAGACTGGTATTTTATCATGCTTGCAGCCTTGGGATACCACTTGAGATTTTATGTTTTCGGTCAATACGAAATGGATGGATGTCAAAATCTGTTTCACCGTTTCGGACGAGTTCGCTCATAATACGACCGACAAGGGCACAGAACTTGAATCCGTGCCCTGAAAAACCTGCTGCGATCAACACATTCGAGCAGTGCGGGTGCACGTCAATAATAAAGTCTTCGTCTGGAGTTTCGGTATAGAGGCAGACTTCGGTATGCGTGGTTTTTCCAAGCTCAGGAAGGCGTTCTTGCACGTAAGCATCTATATGGGCAATATAATCTGCATCCGGTGTACGTTCAAGCGTATCGGGAGAGATAACCTGTCCTCTTCCGTGGCGGGCAATTTTTAGTCCGCCCCCTGTATTAAAAGAGCCAAAAGCCGGAATGCCGTAGATGAATTCTCCATCAGGAGTGGCTTCCGTGAAGACTGGAAATCGGTCTGGCTGGAAACGTTTGCTGTCTGTTGGCTGATAGTAGCATACCTGCTGTTTTGTAACTGTAAGTGGGAGATTCAATTCTGCGATTAGAGTGCCAGCCCACGCGCCCGCTGTCACAACGACTTTTCTTCCCTTGAACGACCCGTTTTCAGTCCAAACAGTTGGGGCATCTGTTTGCCAATCAATACTGGTTACAGGGATTTCCTCTCGAACTGTTGCGCCGTGTTGTTCTGCCAATTGCAAGTGGGTGGAGACACACTCGGCAGCACGGAGAAAACCCGTGTCTTTCTGCCAGAGGATCTCCATATCGCCCGTTAATCGAAATTGGGGAAAACGTTCGGCTAACTGCGCTGCATTCCACCACTCGGATTCAACACCCGCGGCATCTAAACTTTGTCGTGCTGCGCGCCCATAGGGGTTTCCTTTCGTGCCGATACCTACACTTCCTGTGATAAACAACAGAAATTTCCCAGATACCGATTCGAGGTCGCGCCATTCGGCGTACGCGGTTTTCATCAGTTCGGTGTAGAAGGGCTTGTCGTAGAAGAAACGGATGATACGGGTTTCTCCATGTGAACTACCGAAAGTATGCCCGCGCTGAAACTGTTCTAAAACAAGCACATCTGCGCCGGATTTGGCGAGGTGGTATGCGGTTGCACTCCCCATCCCACCGGCACCGATGACGATTGCATCATAAATATGAGCCTTCATTTTTCTTTTTGTTTACTTTCGCTTCCGGGACCCGTAAAATTTCCGTAGTCCTACTCGTGAAGAGGAAAAGGATTCGGCACAGTCGTGAAATTCTGGTACCGGTCTTCACCGCGTAGCAGAATTGGTTTCCAAGGGCGCTTCAGCGAATTCTCTTCTGCCTGCTTCACGGATGGGTCTATGTAGCGGACTGTTAAGCCACACCGCCGACGGGTGGAATGATTCGGTAGACTACCGTGGATCATCTGCCCGTGGTGGATGGACATCTCACCCGCTTTTAGCACGAGATCAACAGCGGTTTCTGCCGCCGTCTCGGGGACCGAAACTTCCTGATTGATGCTCAGCAGATTCCCTTCTTGTTCTGACGTGCCGTGTTCTTGGATACCCTGTTGGTGGCTCCCGGGGATGACTCGCATACAGCCATTGCCTGTATCGCTATCGTCTATGGCATACCAAGCGGTGATCGCATCCGGTGGTTCAAGTCCCCAGTAGGTCACATCTTGATGCCATGCGACGAACTTCTCACGAGGTCCGTATTTGCAGAAGAAGTGTGTGGCTAACAACATCACGTCGGGACCGATGAGTGTTTCGATGACATCCACAATTTTGGGGTGCGTTGCGAGTTCCCAGATGAATTGATGGTCGAAATGCCAATCAATGAGACCGATTTCACATTTCTCTTTGCCGACTTCTGCTTCCAAGGCATTGTAAGCGTGCTGATAACGTGTCGCTTCAGCTTCACCAGCAATAGGAATGCCGGTCAAGAATCCCTCTTTTCGGTAATTTTCAGCGAGTTGTCCATTTTTAGTTTCCATGTGATATCCTCTCTTAGGAAAGTTCTGGAAGTTTACACTGACGAAACCATTGTGAGCCTTCCGGTGGCGATTCTTCAGGATTTTTCATCGTCTCAAAGGTTTTCAGGGCAGGTGATACTGTTTCTGTCCATATCTGTTCGACTTCCTCAAAAGTTACAGGGTGGCGTTCATTAATATTTTGTTGTGCGTAAGCCTCCAATAACTCCTGCATCTTTTCTCCGAGCCATGCAACTTCATCTTCCACCATACGTTCACCGATGCGTCGGTCGGAATCGGAAGCGTTTGATCCCATTGCGAAGTGTGGTCCCTGTGCGTCCGCTGCAGGCATCCGCGACATATCAACACATTCCGGCTCTAACGCCCAGAGAAGTGAGGTTTCGACTCTACCAGCGTGGTCTCCGCCGTTGCCTTGACCGTCGAACCCGGGTGTGTTCGCCTCGAAATCGGGGAGTCCGTAGAGTCGCATGGCGAAATGTGGTTGAATTAGCGATAGGAGCGTCTTGAGATCCTGCCAATTCGGTCCGTAGTGTCCGGTGAGGAAAATAGCGGCGTGGAATCCGAGCGCATCAGCGGCGCGGACGTGATAACACACATTTTTGAAATGTTGCCACGTCGGCATGGCGGTGAGCCAGCTGCGCACTTCGCCGACATTCTGATATGCCCAATTCGCATACATGCCGTGTTCATGGATATGCCAATAGTCGGGTGGTGCGACAATGCCGCCGTGGGTTTGTGCTGCACGGCAAGCGATTGCGTGTGCTTTGAGTGCATCTAACCCGACTGTGTTTTGGGGGCCGTGCGGTTCGCAAAGCCCGTAGGTAAAGTAGACCGCGGGACATTCGTCGAAGGCTGCTTCCAATTCATCGGGGAACATCCGTTCCCAGCGTACCTCTTTTCGCATGCGTAGTTTCCTTTGATGAGAATATCGTAATTCGGAGATTATTCCTGCAGTTGTTTATCGGAAAAGTGAACCCATATTTAAGATTTTGCAGATTTTCTTGGCACCGGTCAGGCGAGGTTGCAGTTCAAACGCCATTTTCAGAACGGTTCGTGCTTCCCGGAACCGATCAATCTCAACGTAGAATTCGGCGATTTTTTTGTACATCCATGCGGTTTCGCGTTTCGAGAGTTTTAATTCACGAATTTTCGCCAGCGGGATTTGGCACGTTTGGTCGTACCCCTCAACGGTGAAATGGTAGAGATAGATAAATTTGAGGCGTTCTTTGACTTCCCGAATAAAATGTTTGAAACACGGACGTTGTGATTCGGCGGACAAAAGGGACTCGTAAAGCAGCATCGCTTGTTCAATCTTTCGATGCCGATCAAGAACGGAGGACTGATCGCCGTTAGAGAATCCGAGTTTCTGATATGCTTCGGCGATAAGGAACTCACAGTCCCGACTCTCTTCATAACTCAGGAAATCGTCAATACGCCATTCCTTCCCTCTTTCTTGAGAGTGGTGCTGCAGCTGCTCGTACATGGAGATGCCGGTTTCGTAGTTGTGGTGGAGCAAGGCATGCAGCAGCAATTCCAACTTAGCGTAAGTCTGGTTAAGCTTGTTCAGTCTGTTGAGATAGACTTTGTGTGATTTCTGCTGCCGTTCGATCGTCCGTAACGTCCGGTCGTAGTCAGATTTCTGCTTTTTGTCGTGGAGTATATTATAAGCACTACAGACTTCGCGGAACATCTTTTCCGCAAAAACAATCCGTTCCGGATTTTTATCGGGATGATAGCGTTTTGCAAGTTTCCGGAATGCAATTTTTATTTCGCGATCGGTGGCATCACGCTTGATCTCTAAGATTTGATAGTAATCTGGAATTCGCATTATGGATACAACATTTCTGATAGATACAATGTTATAATTCCACAGATTCCAGAATTTGTCAAGGGAAATTTCAGAGGTATCCGGTCAGCAGCTATCAGCAGTCAGCGGTCAGCAAAGAGCGTTTCGTAAAGTTAATTTATAGTAAAATCCCTAATTACTTGGACATTGAAGGAAGGCGAGGATACAATCATCGCCAGCGGTGGTGAGGTGTTTTGTGTTTTCCAAAGTGCCTCTTATTTTCGGGTTTTACTATAGTTTTTAGTGGGAAGAAGTCGCTATTGGGAGATCGCTTCTATAGGACTTCGCGTAGGAAGCGTGCGGTATGTGATTCCTGGACCTCAGCAACCTGCTCAGGTGTGCCCATCGCGACGACGTTTCCGCCACCTTTGCTTCCCTCTGGTCCCAAGTCAATAATCCAGTCTGCGGATTTGATAACGTCGATGTTGTGTTCGACAGCGATAATCGTGTTGCCTGCATCGACAAGTGTGTTCAGCACCTTAAGGAGTTTCTGAATGTCATCAAAATGGAGTCCCGTTGTTGGTTCGTCCATGATATAGAGCGTCGAACCCGTTTGGCGACGTGCTAACTCTTTCGCAAGTTTAACACGCTGTGCCTCGCCACCAGAGAGCGTCGGTGCTGATTGCCCTAACTTGATATAACCGAGTCCAACGTCTGTTAGCATCTGAAGCGTCCGGCAGATACGGGGACTTTCGTCGAAAAATGCGAGTGCCTCGTCTACTGTCATCTCCAAGACTTCAGCGATATTCTTGCCCTTATAACGGATTTCGAGTGTTTCCGTGCTGTAGCCGGTGCTATTGCACGTTTCACACGGCATCCATACATCGGGGAGAAAATGCATCTCGACCCGGTTGAAACGGTGTCCTTCACAGACATGACACTGCCCCTGCGCGAGATTGAAACTGAACCTACCCATATTATACCCACGTGTCTTCGCGTCGTGTTGCTCAGCGAAGATTTCACGGATTTTCGTGAAGAGGTCGGTATAGGTTGCTGGATTAGACCGCGGTGTTTCCCCGATCGATTTCTGGTCTATGTTGATGAGACGCTTGATATAACTAACGCCCCGAATGCTTCTATACTCCGGTTGTCCGTAGTCGTTATAGATCGGTTCTCCGTAATCATCGTCGGTATAGTGGCTATAGCGGCGATCTTCCGGGTCGCCGGTTTTGATAGAACTACGACTTTCGAGGGCAGGTTTTAGCGTGCCTTCAACGAGTGAACTCTTCCCACACCCTGAAACACCGGTTACACAGGTGAGCGTTCCGACTGGAATCTTGACATCAATATTTTTCAGATTGTTTGTTTCCGCCCCAAATATCGCTAACGTTTTTCCGGTGCCTTTGCGCCGAGTTTTCGGAACAGAAATCTCTACTTCATTGGATAGATAGGCTTGCGTCAAGGATTTGGTGGATGAGCGTTTATCGGTAGATGACGATTCGACGGTCTTTCCTATAGGCGTGCTGCCGTTCGTGAAAGTATCCGGTGCACCGATAGCGACGATTTCGCCACCGCCATTACCTGCCTGCGGACCGAAGTCAATCACGTAATCAGCGGCTAAGATCGTGTCGCGGTCGTGTTCCACAACGAGGACACTGTTCCCGATATCGCGGAGTTCCTTGAGTGCATCAATAAGACGCTCTTGGTCGCGCGGGTGTAAGCCGATACTCGGTTCATCGAGAATGTAGGTCACCCCGGTGAGACCACTACCGAGTTGACTTGCGAGTCGAATTCTGCGCATTTCGCCGCCAGAAAGTGTTGGTGCCCCGCGATCTAAAGCGAGATAACCGAGACCAATATTTTCCAAGAACTCGAGCCGTGTTTGGATTTGGCTCAGGACTTCAGCTTCAAACTCAGGTGATGTATGCATGTGAAGGGCGGGGTGTGTTGCCCTTGAGGTTGACACACCTGTTGCGATCGGAAGATCGCCCTGATTCGTTTCCGCATCATCGGAAGCAAGCTGCGCTTTGATCTCTTCGAGTCGGATGTTAAAGAATTCGATGGTTTCTGTAATTGACAGTGCCATCAATTCAGCGATAGTCATATCTTCAAATTTGACGCAGCTTGAAAAAGGCTTCAGGCGTGTTCCCTCACATTGGGGACAGGCATCATACGGTGAGTACGTGTTTCTCCCGCGTCCATCACAGAAGTCGCAAGCTCCTATTTTATTGTTGAAGGAGAAATGGCGTGGTGTCAATTGTCCGAAATTGCTTCCGCAAGAAGGACACATCGCGTGTTCGCTGAAGAATTTTTTAAGACTGGTGTCCTGCTGCGCATTTTTCGTTGTTTTTCGTTTAGACTGGTTGGTTTTTGTAGACGCGCGCCTTGTGGAACGCATCTCCTGAATGAGTACAAACCCGCCACTTTGGAGGAGTGCTAACTCGACGGCTTCCGTAAACCGGCTCTTTTCTTCATCAATAAGTTCAACGCGGTCGACGACGATAAAAATTTCATGACGGATCCCCTTACTCAGTTGAGGAACTTCATCAAGACGGTGGATTTCATTGTCAATTTGAACGCGTGCGAATCCCGCTCGTTGTAATCGGCTGAATACATCCGCATAATCCTCGTTGCCCTTCAAACCGTAGGCGGATTCACTGGCATTGATATCAATAATCTTGCCTCTTGCTATACGTGTTTCAGTTTCCGAAATAATCATAAAGTTTGTAAGAGGCGCAAGCACATCTACTCTTTTTTCATGGAGGTGTTCAAAAACCTGTTCCGTTATTTCTTCCGCCGTCTGCGCCTGAACCTCCACTTGGCAATCGGGACAGTAGGGTTTGCCCCATCTGGCATAAAGGGTGCGAAGTCCATCGTGTATCTCTGTAATTGTGGCGACAGTGGAACGTGGGTTTTGCCCTGCGTCGGCGTGCGAAATCGCAATTGCGGGTGAGAGACCCTCAATTTTTGAGACTTTCGGCTTCCCCATCTGACCTATAAACTGACGCGCGTAGGTGCTGAGCGTCTCAATGTAGCGCCGCTGTCCTTCGGCGTAAATGGTGTCGAGTGCGAGGGAGGTCTTCCCGGAACCGCTTACGCCTGTCAATGCCGTCATCTTTCGGTGTGGGATATCGATGTCTATCTCTTTGAGGTTATTTTCCGTGGCACCTCGCACTGCAATCGTTTCTGGACGTATTTCTGACGCTTTGCCAAACGCGGAGGTAAGTTCCGGCTCCATCAGTTGACGCTTCGTGTCTCGCCAAATGTCAAAATCACCGCGGAGTGCCTGTCCTGTGTAAGATTCAGGCATCTCTGCAATCTGTTCAGGTGTACCGACAGCAACGATAGTTCCACCGCCGACACCGCCTTCCGGTCCTAAGTCAATGAGGTAATCAGCGGAGTTGATAACTTCAAGATTGTGTTCAACGACGACGACCGTGTTGCCGTCTTCCACGAGTCGATGAAGAATCGTCAAGAGTTTATTTACATCGTCGAAGTGTAAGCCTGTTGTGGGTTCGTCGAGAATGTAGAGCGTTTTGCCAGTGCCTCGCTTCGAGAGTTCCCGCGAAAGTTTGATGCGTTGGGCTTCACCCCCCGAAAGTGTGGGCGCGGGTTGGCCGAGTTTGATGTAATCCAGCCCTACATCGTGAAGGAGTTGTAATCCCCTTGCGACTCTTGGAATATCGGCGAAATGCGCAAGGGCAGTATCAATATCCATTTCGAGGACTTCGGAGATGTTTTTTTCTTTATACTTAATGGCAAGGGTTTCGCTGTTGAAGCGTTTTCCCTCACACACTTCGCACTCCACCCAGACATCGGAAAGCAGACCCATATCGACTTTTTTCGCCCCGTTGCCACTACACGCCTCACATCTACCACCCGAAACGTTGAAACTAAACCTTCCGGGTTTGTATCCCCGCAATTTTGCATCGGGTAAGCCTGCGTAGAGTGCGCGTATCCCATCAAAGACCTTTGTGTAAGTTGCAGCGTTGGAACGTGGTGTTCGCCCGATAGGTGCCATGTCGATGTTGATAATTTTGTCGATAACATCGGAGATGGGGACGTTTTTTTCTTCAATGATACCTTGAATCTTGTCATAGTCTCCCGGGACGGTCTTCGCCTTCATAAGGTCGCGGGCGAGCGCGTTATAGAGGATGTCGTGAATTAAGGAGCTCTTTCCAGAACCACTCACGCCTGTCACACAACAGAGCGTCCCAACCGGTATTTTGGGATTGATGCCTTTGAGATTGTTTTGACGGGCGTTACAGATTTGCACCCACCTGTTTCCAGTTGGGCGACGGGATTCTGGTTGAACGATTACCTTATCACCTCGGAGATATTGGGCGGTGAGTGTGTTACTCTCTTTCATGAACTCCGTGGGTGTTCCAATATCGGTGATTTTTCCGCCCTTGATACCTGCACCAGGACCAAAATCGACGATCAGGTCTGCCACCAACATAGTTGCCTCGTCGTGTTCAACGACAATGACAGTGTTTCCTTGATTACGCAGGTTGAGGAGGGTTATCAATAGCCCCGCATGGTCGCGCGCATGTAAACCGATGCTGGGTTCGTCAAGGACATAAGTGACATCGCGTAACCCGGCACCAACTTGACTGGCGAGACGAATTCGTTGCGCTTCACCACCGGAGAGTGTTGGCGCAGGACGCGCGAGCGTCAAGTATCCCAATCCCACATCTATCAGAAATCCGAGTCGTCCTCGAATTTCCTTTAGGAGTTCGGTCGCGATGAAAGCCTCGCGCTCTGGGAGTTCCAACGCGTTAAAGAATTGGGATGCATCCTGAATGGACATTTCAAGGATGTCTGTTATAGGGGTATCGCCTATCGTCACCGCTTTTACCCATGCGTTAAGCCGTGTTCCCTCACATGTTCGGCAGGACATTTTGGCAAAGTAGTCTGGAAAGTTATCTTCATCGTCGTCGTCGTTTTCAAACTGGTACTTCTGTTCTTCAGTCGGAATGATTCCGTGAAAGCGAGCACGATATTGCCGCCGTTTTTTCCCTTTTCTGGAACGACTTGTACTGGGAGTGGTGATCGTAAGGATATCGTCGCCGGTGCCGTAGAGGATAGCGTGCTGCTGTTCCGGTGTGAGGTCCTTCCAAGGCGTATCAATATCGAATCCAAGGTGTTTTGCAAGTGCCTCGACGATTACCTTTTCTTTCAGCCTGTCTCGTTTATTAAGAGGTCCCCATAGACTTATGGCACCTTGCATGATAGAGAGGGTTTCGTCCGGAACAATCAACTTCGGTGGGATCCCCATTTCAACGCCTAAACCGCGACAACTTCCGCACATTCCATCAGGGTTGTTGAAAGAGAAATGGCGGGGTTCCGGTTTCACGAAACTAATCTGACAGTGCAAGCAGGTGTAATCCTCGCTGAACAGTAGGTCATCCTCTCCAGATATGAATGGAGATGCCTCACCTTCAGTAGGAATGACATGAACAAGAAGGTTCCCATCTCCGCGCAAAAGAGCGGCATCCACGGTTTGAGTAACGCGAGATTCAACGCCTTCTTTGATGATAATCCGGTCAATGACAACGTCAATGTCGTGACGTTGATTCGGATTGAGGGCGAGTCCGGGTCGGAGTTCATATATTTCACCATCAATTCGTAACCGCGCGAAACCGGCGTTACGTAAGGCTTCGAGTTCTCTTTCGTGTGCGCCGCGGGAGCCTCTGACAATCGGTGCTAAAATGATAAGCCTTGTGCGTGTGGGGTAGTTAAGGAGGGTCTTGACAATATCCGCCGCAGTTTGTGAACCGATTTCGCTCCCGCATTCGGGACAGTGGAATTGCCCTACGCGTGCGTAAAGCACACGTAGATAGTCGTAAATCTCGGTTACAGTGGCAACAGTGGAGCGCGGATTGTGTCCTGTTGAACCCTGATCAATAGCAATAGACGGGGATAATCCGACGATTTCATCTACATCGGGTTTTCCGAGTTGTCCCAAAAATTGACGTGCATAAGCGGATAAAGATTCGATGTATCGCCGCTGTCCTTCGGCGTAAACGGTATCGATTGCCATTGAGGATTTGCCGGAACCGCTTACGCCGGTGAAGACGATGAGTTTGTCTTTTGGAAGTTGAATATCAATATTTTTCAGATTGTGTTCTCGCGCACCGTGTACGAGAATAGACTCTTCTGTCATTATATGATTTCCTATAGTTTTATGAGTCGTATATTTTGGTGAATACTACTTGGACTTGTGAAATGACCGAATTATCTTTATGTGTGAGACGAACAAGGCTACATATCTGTGAAGCCACCCAACTCTTTGAGCTTGCGTGCGTCTCTGCGCCAATCGGCTTTGACTGTTACGTACAGTTCTAAAAAGACCCGTGTGTCCAGGAATTTTTCAATATCAATCCGTGCGAGTTCGCCGACCCGTTTGATCAACTTGCCCCCTTTGCCGATGATAATTTGCTTTTGCGTCTGCCGTTCTGCATAGACAATGGCTCGAATATAGATGATTTCATCTGAATTTTTTGTTTGGCGTTTTTCAAATTCTTCAACGACAACAGCGGAGGCGTAAGGAATTTCGCGTTGCGTCATGAGCATGATCTTTTCGCGAACGGTTTCGGCGATGAAAAAGCGTTCAGGAAGGTCGCTGAGTTGGTCCTCTGGAAAATAGCGCGGTCCCAGCGGTAGATAGTCTTCAATCTGCTCCAGAAGGACAGAGACACCATCAGCCGTTAGCGCGGAGATCGGGATTATATGCGCGAATTCAAATTTTTGGTTGTAGTCCTCAAAAATAGGGAGTAGCGTCGGCTTATCAACGAGATCTACTTTATTCAGAACAAGAATAGTTGTCGATTTGGTGCGCTTGAGGCGTTTTAGAATTTTGTCTTCAATCTCAGGATCTGGGCGCGCGACATCAATCACAAAAAGGACAACGTCAGCATCCCCTAAAGCACCGTAAGCCGTTTTGACCATTTCGCTCTGTAAGCGGTATTTGGGTGTCATCAGTCCAGGTGTATCAACAAAAATAATTTGATAGGTGTCGGTGGTGACAATTCCACGAATCTGGTTGCGGGTTGTCTGTGGCTTCGGGGTGACGATAGCTAATTTCTGCCCCAAGATAGCATTGAGCAGGGTGGACTTGCCAACATTAGGCGCGCCGATAATACTAACGTAACCGGATTTGAAACTTTGGATTTCATTCATAGTTATTACTAATTTCAGTTACTAAAAATAGAAACATTTTTTAGATACCCACGCTTACAACTTCTCCTTTTTTGAGAGTTTTCAGCCTGGAATTGACTTTAGGAATTAATGGTACAAGATCCTCATCGCGATTGCTATCAGCTTTCAACAAAATAATACCTATCTGAATTGTCTCCAAATTTTGTTGATACGGGATGCTTCTATCCATTGTGATAAAGGCATCAAATTCATCTGCTGCCATGCGGAGGAGCTCCCCATTCGATTTCCCCTGCCATCCCTTGTAGCCAACCGTGATAACTTCAATTGAATCCTCAAAAAGCCGCCGTAATGTATGAGGCAAGTTCTCATCAAGTAACACGCGCATTCACAGTCTCCATTGTCAGTTTCAAATAGGCAACTGCTTGCTCACGCGATACTGTGGGAAAATGGTCAAGGAATTTATTGAGGGAATCTCCCGCGACAAGGTGTTGAATTAGGCTTTCAACAGGCACACGGGTACCAGCAAAAACTAAGGTGCCATTCATAACGCTTGGATTTTGGGAGACAATTTTTTCTTTTTTCATTATATATTTTTTTCGGTCTATTCGGTCTATATGTATCTTAAGGGCACACTGATCCTAAAGGAATTAAGATTATTATAACATATTGCGGGCGATTTACCAAATTAGAATTGACAGTGCATTTCAAATTGTTAGGCGTTCTGCTCTTCAATCTGATGTAGTGCCTCGCTGACGTAGCGGCGAATCCATTCGCTCTCGGTGGCTTCTGCCAATTCGTTGAGTGCGGAAATGGCGTGTGTATTACCGATTCTGCCTAAAGCAACGACAGCGGCAGAACAAACGGCTCTGTCAGTGTCCCAGATGCTGCTCATGAGTGCCTCTATTATCTGTAGCGGTGGCGTTGAGAATCTCTCTTCGCTGAGTCCTAATTCACCGAGGGCAACGGCAGCGGCGCATCGCATATCGGCTTCTTCGTCCTGTAGAAACGGGATGAGCACATCAATGGCGCGGGGGTCCCGGATGTGTCCGAGGGAAGAGATAGCGAAACGGCGCACAGTCGAATTGTTATCGGTTAAAGCGTTGATGAGCGGCGCGACGGCATGGACATCACCAACACCCCCCAGTCCTTCGGCGGCATAAGCCCGCATTTCAGCGGATTCAGAGCGAAGCTTCCGTAGTAACACATGCGTCGGGATATACCGCCAATTCCGTACGGGACCGTCTCGGTGTGAGAGCCAACTAATAAACTTGCGGGCTTTTTGCTGTAGGGACAAGTTTGGACCAGAGTCTACAGTTTCGCGCGTCATCGTGCCACCTCGCTCGCTATTTTTCAGGCTAAGCAACGAAAATTATAGCGTATATCACAGTAGGATGCAAATTATTTTTACAGCGTAACTCATAAATGCCACGATACCAAGCAAAGATTCTTACAATAGGTGATGATTTTCACTTTCATACAAAATTAGAGGCTAATGCCTAACTCGTTTGCGATGGTATAGACATCTTTATCGCCGCGTCCCGATAGACATACAGCGATGACTTTGTCCTTGCCGAGTTTAGGTGCCAGTTCACGCAGATAGGCGATAGCGTGCGCGGATTCTAATGCTGGGATGATGCCCTCTGTCTCTGATAACAGCTGGAATCCTTCTACTGCTTCTTTATCAGTAACTGGGACGTATTCTGCTCTACCCGTTTCACGGTAAAAGCTGTGTTCGGGTCCAACACCGGGATAATCTAACCCTGCGGAGATTGAATGCGCAGGAGTTATCTGACCGTCCTCCTCTTGCAGCAGATAACACTTAGCACCGTGAAAAACACCGATGCTTCCTGCAGTGAGAGGTGCAGCGTGTCGTCCACTACGGATGCTTTCACCAGCAGCTTCTACACCAATCAGTCGGACGGATTCGTCCGCATAGAAGGGGTAGAACATACCGAGCGAGTTGCTACCACCACCGACACAAGCAACGACGCAGTCTGGTAAGGCACCCTCTTGCTCTAAAATCTGCGATCTTGCTTCATCACCGATGACGGCTTGAAAGTCCCGGACTATCATCGGATACGGATGCGCACCGACAACCGAACCGAGGAGCAGGTAGGTCGTGCGGACATTTGTGACCCAATCTCGGAAACAGGCGTTGATTGCATCTTTGAGTGTACGCGAACCGGAGTTGACGGGTACTACCTTTGTTCCCATCTGCCGCATGCGAAAGACGTTGAGTGCCTGCCGTTCTATGTCTTCCTCACCCATATAGACTTCACATTCCATATCGAACTTCGCAGCGACGGTGGCTGTTGCGACACCGTGTTGTCCTGCGCCGGTTTCAGCAATGATCCGTTTTTTACCCATCCAGCGTGCAAGAAGGATTTGTCCGATTGCGCTGTTGATTTTATGGGCACCCGTGTGGTTGAGGTCTTCCCGTTTGAGATATATTTTTGCGCCGCCGAGTGTCTCTGTCAGGTGTTCGGCATAATAAAGCGGATTCGGTCTCCCAACGTATTCACGAAGGTAGTACTGAAATTCTTTTTGGAAGTCGGGATTATCTTTAAGCTCGATGTATGCTTCTTCGAGTTCTAAAAGTGCTGGCATAAGTGTTTCAGGGACGTATCTGCCCCCGAATTGTCCGAAATGCCCTGTTGCGTCAGGGAGTTGTGGCATTTTTTTAATCTCCTTTCGGTTCGGTTAGGTGGATTGAATAAATAGTGTTACACTTAAGGTATATCACTACCGTTACAACTACCATTTTTGCCTTGTTGCTGCCATCAAAATCCTCAAACATCGGTGACACTTAACCAGAAACCCGCTCGTAATGTAATGGAGAGCGGCCCAGGGTCCCATAGTTTAAAAATTTGCCCGGAGGTTTGGTTGTTCCAAAACCGATGGATTAACAACAGATTCTGGCAGTTGTCCTCTGAGTACTTGCGCGACACACCTGGCGGCGGTAACCTCCAAGTCAAGAATTGATTCCTCTGAGATGAAGGCGGCGTGTGGTGTAACGACAACGTTATCAAGCGTAAGTAGTTCTTCGTTTTTGTCTGGCGGTTCTGTCTCCAATACATCTAAACCCGCGCCCGCGATTTCACCATTGCGGAGTGCGGCGGTGAGTGCAGCAGTGTCTACGATACCTCCGCGGGCAGTGTTGATAAGGATCGCTGTTGATTTCATCGCCTGAAATTCGGCATGGCTGAACAGATGTTGTGTTTCTGAGGTCAGCGGCGCGTGAATCGTGATAAAGTCGGACGTTGCGAGAAGCTCTGGAAATGAGACCTTTTGTGCACCGTGCTGCTGAATTAATTCGGGATCGGTGCGTGGGGAACAGACGTTGATTGTAAGTCCAAATGCCTTCGCTTTTGGCACGATTGATCGCCCAATCCGTCCGAATCCGATGATGCCGAGTGTTTTACCTCGGATTCTGCGCATCGCTGGTCCGACGTTCTGGTCCCAGGTGCCTTCTCTGATGGTCCGATCGAAGCGTGGAATTTTCCGAGCACACGCCAGCAGAAGCCCCATCGCATGGTCGGAGACTTCATCAACACAGTAGGCAGGGACGTTGGTGACAACAATGCCGTGTTCGGTAGCAGCTTCTACATCAATATTGTCGAGTCCGATACCGCAACGCCCGATAACCTGACATTTTTTGGCGGCGGCAATGACAGGCACACGAACCGGTTTCCAACAGGTGAGGATGCCATCCATTGTTGGTGCAAGGGTTAGGAGTTCTGCTTCTTCACCAGTCTCCGCGGCGATAAGTTCTGCCCCGATTTCGGCAAGGACTTGTCGTTCAGGTTCTATAGAGGGCCAGGCATAATCGGTGATGAGGACTTTCCAGTTGTTTTGCATACTCTTATTCGTGAGAACGCTGCTATAAGAGGATTTTGCCAGGATTCATTAAGTTGAGTGGATCCAAGGCGTGTTTAATCGCTCGCATTAAATCGATTCCTTCTCCGTGTTCCTTCTCTAATGCGTTCCGTTTACCGACACCGACACCGTGTTCACCGGTGCAGGTACCGTCCATCTTCAAGGCGATATCTACAATCTGGTGACTGAGTCGCTGCGCCTCTGCCAATTCGTCCTTGTTGTCAGGTTCAAGGGGGAAGACGACGTGGAAATTGCCGTCGCCGACGTGCCCGAGGATCGACGGAACGAGGCTTGATTTAGCGAGCAGTGTTTTTGTTTTTGCGATACACGCAGCGAGTTGGGAGATCGGGACACAGACATCGGTGACATAGCCGACAGAACCCGGACGGCGGTTGAGTGCGGCGTAGTAGCTATCGTATCGCGCTTGCCAGAGACGTTTGCGTTCACTTTCATCTGTTGCCCATCGGAAGTCACCACTCCCGTGTGCGGCTGCAATTTTACCAGCGATCTCGGAACTCTCCGCGACGGTATGCGCGGATCCGTGGAATTCAAAAAAGAGTGTCGGCGCGACTTCATAATCTAATCCTGCATATTTGTTGACAGCATCCATCTGGCGTTCGTCTAACAGTTCGATGCGGGCGATGTTGGCACCTGTGTCCATCAGTTTGATAACAGTATCTACGGCTGCATCTACCGTTGGAAAAGCACAGACAGCGGCGGCAACTGATTCCGGCAATCGTGTTAATTTAAGTGTGATTTCTGTGATGATCCCCAATGTGCCTTCTGAACCGATGAAAAGACGGGTGAGATCGTAGCCTGCAGCGGATTTTCGCGCTCTACTCCCCGTCCGGATGATCGAACCGTCGGCGGTGATAACGGTCAAGCCGAGGACGTTATCGAGCATTGTCCCGTATCGGACAGCACTCGTCCCAGATGCGCGTGTTGCTGCCATTCCTCCCAGTGAAGCGTCTGCACCCGGATCGACGGAAAAGTGAAGTCGTGTACCGAGATCAGCGAGATAGGTGTTCAGTTGTAAGCGTGTCACGCCTGCTTGAACAGTGGCATCTCTGTCGTCTGGACTGACGCGAAGGATACGGTTCATTTCGTTCAACGCAATGCAGAGTACCCCTTCGGACGCAACAACTGCACCTTCAACACCGGTACCGGTGCCGTAAGGGATTATCGGCATGTTATATTTCGCGCAGATTTTGACAATCTCAGAAACTTCGGTGTTAGTTTTCGGGAAAACAACAGCATCTGGGAGGGCACCGCGGTGGTAGGAGGCATCACGTGCGTGTGCGTCTCGGACAGCGTCATCTGTGCTGAAACGTTTTCCGAGAAGGGCGCGAAATTCTTTATGAGTATCTTTTAAATTATGCTGGTTCATGCTATGTGAATTTTAGCATAATTTGGGGGTGGTAGCAAGGGAAAAGTGGCTGCTAACAACGCCCTATGAATGGGCGAGGTTGGGAAACATTATCAGTAAAGGAAGAATCCGGTTTTTGGTACTGGGACTACTCAGCGAACGAAACGTTTTCGTATATCTCTTGGAGGAGCAATTCACATTGGATTGACGTGAGTGGAAGATGCTGCTCAAGTTCTTGAAAATCGGTGAGAATCCACTGTGCTGCGTGTCGGACGTAGTGATCAATACGCACTTTGTCTTGGGAGACGAGGATGTATTCTTGCAAGGATTCGAGTTGTCGGTAGTGTGCGAATTTGTCGCCTCTGTCGTAAGCCTCTGTTGACGGAGAGAGCACCTCTACAACGACAATCGGGTTCAGGAGTATATCAAAAACATCGTCTTCAAAACGGGGCTCTTCACAAACGACACCGACATCAGGATAAAAATAACGTGAGTTTGATAAATAATTGAAAGTTTTTGTATAAAGAGAACTCTTTTAGTATAATGAGATTATCTACATTCTCTAACTAAAAGGAGTTCTCTGATGAATATTGTATCACTTTTCTGCGAAATAGACGACTTTTTTCTTGCGTATGAAAAATGGATGGCAACACACAGTTTGCCAGAGGAGACCCCACCCCCGGAAACACGTGGACGGCGGCGAAGTCTACATCCGAGCGAAGTGATGACGATCCTTATCGCCTTTCATCAAAGTGGGTATCAGACGTTTAAGCATTTTTACCAAAGACACGTCTGTGTCTACTGGTGTGCCGAGTTTCCGAATCTGGTGAGTTATTGTAGGTTCGTGCAGCTGAAAAAAGAAGTCTTGAGGGTCTTGACGCTTTATCTTCAAGCAAATCTCGGCACGTGTAGCGGTATCTCTTACGTCGACTCTACACGCTTGCGGGTGTGCGATAACAAGCCGATTTCATCCCACAAGGTCTTCGCTGGGAAAGCAGACTGCGGGAAAACCTCTATGGGATGGTTTTATGGATTCAAACTTCACTTGATTATCAATGACACAGGCGACATTTTAGACGTTGTATTGACCCCCGGGAATAGAGATGACCGCAAACCGCTTTGGGGAATGGACCCCGATGGACAGTTTCACGGAACCCTCTACGGAGATAGAGGGTATATCTCTAAAGACCTGCGGGAGAAACTCCGCAAGCAAGAGGTAAACCTCGTTTACAAAGTCCGAAAGAACATGGACCCCCTGGACTTATCGGTGTCCGAGGAGGTGTTGCTAAAAAAGCGGATGCTCATTGAATCGGTCATCGGCGTGCTGAAAACCCAAATGCAGCTCGAACATTCACGACATAGAAGTTATGAAAACTTTCAAGTCAATCTCGCCTCTGCTTTGATCGCTTATCAGCTCTCGGAGAACAAACCCTCTCTGAACTTCGATGAACTTCAGCAAACCAACGATTTACCTATGATCATCAACGAATAACTTTTTTCAAACTCACGTTAAAAATAAGAATTTGCTGAGGGAATACTCACGCGCATTTGGTTGGCGAATATGAAGCATTCTGTGTTTCTCAAGCGGGTGTAAAGTCCCGCGACAATGTTGACTGTAATAAGATTGTGTGCCCAGTTAGAACTGGATCTTCCAATTATTTTCCCGTTCATGTATTCGCTTCTAACTATCTCAGCATCAGGGATTGCTTTGCGTTCTAAAGTGATGTATTCTTCCGGTGTGAAATATGCCTGGGATATCCTCATCGTCATAATTTCCTTATTTTTCTGTGAAACCCGCTAACTTCTGAAGAGATTTAGATATTTTTCCAATACAAAGAGGCGGTTGCGGGAGTGCCCTGTAGTTTCCTTTAGTATGCCCAGTTCTGTTAAAGACTTTAGAAGGCGGTTTGCAGTTGGATAATTCATGTTTAATTTCTCTACAACTCGGTTTACATTGGTGATCGGTTCGGCGTACATAAAACGGAGCAATCTTTGAGCATTTTTCGCTCGAGAGCCGAGAGTTAATATGTTGGTGTCATATTCTCCCTGAAGTTCGAGAATCCCTTTGAATGTCTTAATTCCATCTTGGGCGGTTTCAACCATTCCGTTTAAGAAAAATGTAATCCACTGCTCTAAATCATTCGATTTACGGACCATAGAAAGTGAATCATAGTATGTGTTTCTGTGCTTCTCAAAAAACGTGGACATGTAAAGGAAAGGTTTGCTCAGTATATGTGCGTCGATGAGTTGCAAAATGATTAATAGTCTTCCGCACCTTCCATTGCCATCCAGAAAAGGGTGGATGGTTTCAAATTGGTAGTGTGTAATCGCAATTTTGACCAGTTCTGGAATCTGTAGTGATTGGTTGTGCCAGAATTTTTCTAAGTCGCTTAAAAGATCAGGTACCTCCTCCGCTGATGGCGGTACAAAAAATGCATCAGAAGGTGATGAACCGCCGATCCAATTTTGAGTTTTACGGATTTCTCCAGGAACTTTGTTTTGTCCACGAACACCAGAGAGCAATATCTTATGTGCCTCTTTTAGGATCCGTATACAAAGTGGAAGTTCAGATAGTTTGGCTATCGCGAAATTCACCGCTGCAATATAATTGTGGACCTCCTGCAAATCAGCCTGTCTGATTGGTGGAATCTCTGTTTGTGGCAAAACGATCTCATCAATCTCAGTTTTCGTGCCTTCGATCAGATTAGAGTCTACCGCTTCTTTCGCGACGCTCATTGGAATGGAGAAAATAACATCTGGGCGAAGTTCAGCATAGGCGTTGAGTTCACCCAAAAGTTTTGCTGCACGCTCGATCAAAAGGTCTATCTGTGGATTTTCCCAAACAAAAGGGCAATTTACAAAGGAAGGCGTGAAACTTCTATATTCTCGTTGCTGTCTGTATGTGCCTGCTATAAAGTTTTTCATATTCTCATTTTTACCTGTTTTTGGTAATCATAAATTTTATATTATCACTTTTTGTTATTTTTGACAATAGAAAATATTGTATTATTAGTAGTGTGCAGTCAATACCTCAGAGAACGGTGAGAAACGAGATGCGAAACTTGTTATGGCGTTGATGTTATCGTATCCCGGATTTCATTGACGATGGTATCTGCTTCAATACCTTCACCTTGTCCCTCGAAATTGAGGAGGATACGGTGGCGGAGTGCCGGAAGCAGGACGGCATCGAGATCCGAGAAGGCGACGTTATATCGCTCGTCAAGGAGGGCGTTGATTTTAGCAGTAAGGGCGATCGCTTGGACACTCCGAATACCGGCACCGAGATGGACGTATTGTTTGACGATCTCCGGTGCGTCCTCAGAATCTGGGTGTGTGGCTCGGACGAGTCGGATAATATGGCGTTCGACATGTTCGGCGATGGGTACCTGTGGGACGAGTCGGCGCATCTCGTTGAGTGTCTCAGCGTTTGTGACCTTGTTGATGGTAATGTCAGCACCGGATGTGGTACGGCGTAGGATTTCGACAATCTCGTCTTCACTCGGAAATTCGATAAGGAGTTTGAATAGGAACCGATCGAGTTGTGCTTCTGGAAGCGGATAAGTGCCTTCCATTTCCAGGGGGTTTTGGGTCGCGAGGACACAAAACGGTTCTTCTAACGTGTGGCTGGTGCGTCCGACTGTGACGGTGCGCTCTTGCATCGCCTCAAGGAGTGCGGATTGTGTGCGCGGTGTAGCGCGGTTGATCTCATCGGCGAGGATAAGTTGGGAAAAAATGGGTCCCTGCTGGAATTCAAACTGCCGCCTGCCGTGTTCATCCTCAACGAGAAGTGTTGTACCTGTGATGTCGGAAGGCATCATATCCGGTGTGAATTGGATACGCTTGAAGGAGAGATCGAGTGCTTCGCTGAGGGTATGAATCAGCTGCGTTTTGCCTAAACCGGGGATACCCTCAAGGAGTGCGTGTCCATTGGCGAGTAAACAGAAAAGGACACCTTCGATAATCGCGTCTTGACCGACGATACGTTTTTGGACTTCGGTCTTGACATTGTAAAAGGTTTCACGGAATTGCTGGATTTGGGTTTCTAAATTCATGTTTTTAGGCGAGGTTACAAACCTCGCCAGCGTGTAGAAGCGCGACTGAAAGCGAACGGAGTGAGCGAACCGATTACCAGTTATCTCTGGTGACATAGAGAGAACGGTTTTCCATGGGGAGTGAGATGTGCTTACCGCCGAGTCGATGCGATTCGATCATGCCCATGAGTGTCTCTTGACTGCGACGTGCGAGGTGGACGGGCCCCTTGGTCTCGCGGTCTTCATCAAGTGCCTCGGCGATGTCGGTGATTCCCATAACGGTGCCTGTCGCACGGGAGGTTTCTGGGAACGGCACCTCTTCAAAGAAGGTCCCATCCTTTTTTCGGAATTGGATTTCTCTGCTGTTGTTTTGCACGCGAATCTTACCGCCGGTGCCGCAGACCTCGTATTCAGGTCCTGTACCTGCGGTATTATAACCGTGGACACCGTTGGAGTAACGGATGTAACCGCAGGCGATACCCGGGTCAACATTGAGACGGTTACCGTCCCAATCTGAATCATTGCATATAATCGCACCTACCACGAAATCGACCTCTGGATCACCCGCGAGGAACAGAAGCATATCAGCAGCGTGCGTCAAACCCCAGAGGGCAGAACCTGCACCGTATTGTGCGATGGAACATTGGACATCGCCGATTTCGCCAGCATCCACGAGTTCTCGTACTTTGCGGTAGATCGGCATGTAACGGCGTTGCGTGCCGTAGTTGAATTTGACACCGTGCTTTTGAACGATGTCTACCATGATGTCTGCCTCTTCCATGGAACAGCAGAGCGGCTTTTCACAATAGATACCCTTGACACCGTTTTCGGCAGCGAAGACGGTCATATCGGCGTGGGGACCGGGACGCGTGGCGATACAGACGATGTCGGGTTTCTCCTTTTCGATCATCTCTTGGTAGTCTGTATAGGCACGCTCGGCTCCATAACGTTGTCTGATGGTTTCGGCTTTCTCCTCGAAGACATCGGAGACAGCGACGAGGTCTGTTCGCTCACAGGCGACAGCTGCGGCAGCGTGTGAGAAGGGTTGCCATATAAAACTATCGGGTCTGCCTGCGACTTCGTCGTCGATCGTTGCGCCCATCCGTCCGCATCCGATGAGACAGGCTTTGTATGTGCGTGGCATGGTTTTCTCCTATAAACTATAATGTCTTGATAGGGTTGAAGGTCAGACACAAGATTGTTGAACTGATTACCTACCTATGTTCAATTCAACTTATGCTTCTAACATGTTATCAAAACCGAGAACCCTTGTCAAATTCATTAAAGGTCGTTTCGGCGCGGTTAGGAAACCGTACCATAAGTGTCAATTTAGGGAGATTTCGTTGTATTTTATAGGAACGTCCCTACAAATGCCGCCCCTACGGGGCTTTATCGAGGGTGCGACCGTTTTTCTACACAGATACCATCCCTACGGGATTGAAGAGGTTTTTGAAGTTTTCAAGGTTTTCGCGTAGAATCCGGTTCGGTTGCAAACCGAACCTACCGGTCCTGGGTCCGCGAGGGCTATTTTTTCTAAAATTGACAGTTATGGTGCGGTTCGGAAACCGCGCCTACCGTGATTGGGAAAGTCTAAAAATTATTCGCCAGTGTAGAGTTTTCCGAAGTAGGGGCGGAAGCCTGCAGGTCCGGGAAAACCGTTCCAGTAGTTGGCATCGGCGGGGAAAGCGTCCTCACCGCCGCTACGGAGCCACGCAATAAGCGCGGGATCGGTGCCGCGGCGTTCGATTTCATCAACAGCGGCAGCGTGCAGTTTCGCAACGACATCCGGATGTTCGCTGGCAACGTCGTCTAATTCGCCGAGTCGGACAAGTCTTGAATTTTCAGGTTTTGTCCCGACCTCTAAACTCCACTCACGGTCGAAAGCGGTAAAGAGGTTGAGATTCGGGTTCTGTGTGCTGTTTTCCCATCGCTCAATACTTCCACCGGAGAGGGCAAGCTGCCTTTCACCGGTTTCACCATTACGGGCTGGGGTTAGGATATCATGTCCCTCAATACCGTCAGGGCGTTCCTCGCCCAAGATATTGAGAATCGTCGGGAAGAAGTCTTGGGGTTGGACGATAACGTTGCTTCTGCCTGTATCCCCATCTGGGAGCCGAATAAAAAGTGGGACATGCGCCTCCTGCTGACGAACGGGTTGTCCTTTGCCAAACCTACCGCGTTCACCGACGTTTGTGCCGTGGTCCGCAGTAAAGATGACAGCCGTATTCTTATCAAGCCCAGTAGATTCAAGAGCATCAAGGAACTGTCCAAAGCAGTGGTCCATCCATGTCGTTTTAGCGGCGTATTGTGCTTTGATGTGTTGTTTCGCTTCATCTGAGAGTTCCGCATTACCCCGTGCGCCGAGGCTGCGTGGATCGACGCGACCGTCATAGCCGGGTCGCTTGTCGTATTTTTTCATGAACTCAAGCGGTGCATCCCAAGGTTCATGCGGATCGAAGCAGTCTACCCAGAGGAAGAAATTGTCTCGTTTAGCATTGTCTTTAAGGAATTGTGCAGCAGTGTTGAAGAGTTTTGCGCAGTTCCAGTCTTCGGGTTTCTTTCGGTTTCTGTTTGCACGTGCATAGCTGCGGAGCATTCCGGATTCAGCGGCTTTGTCATCGATGCAATCGAAAAGTGGTTGTCGGGTCCAGTTGTCGGGCCATGCTACAGTATCGGTGATCCAATCTCTATCGACTTCTGCACCGCGAACGAATGTCCATGCGTGGAAGGGCCAGTCAAAGTTATGTCCCCCGTTGACGAGATGCGGTGTATCGTGAATGAGTTGTGTCGCGTAGCCGTTTCCTGCGAGTGTCCACGGTAAGGTTTGGCGTTCGTGGCGGAGCGGTTTCCAAGGGTGGAAAGGGGCACCGTATTGTCCAGTGATGACATCCGTCCGATAGGGGATCGTTGGAAAACTGGCACAGAAGGCGTAGTCGAATGCCAAGGCTTTGGAAGCAAACCGATCAATGTTGGGGGTTTCTATCCAGTCGTTTCCGTTTGCGCCGATGTAGTCGTAGCGGAGTGTATCGATAACAATGTAAGCGAGATTCATTTGGTTTTTCCTTTTATTTTCTGATGGTTTTCCGGTCGCTTCGCTTTGGACTATTGTTCTATCCATTTTAAATTGAGAATAATCCGAGTTCGTAGTAGGGAAACCATTCATGGTCTCCCATTCCGACTGCCGACTGCTGACCACTGATAGCCAATCACTTTACCATTTTGGGATTGCGCCGAGCAAGAGTTGTTGTTGCGGTGTCCCCCCTTCTCGGAGTTTTGTGACGCGAGGACCGTCAAAAGGTTCTCTGGATTTCATCCACGCGTTTTGATAGCACATGAGGCAGACGCGGCGACGTTGTGAGGAATTGTTAGCAGCACCGCGGTGCCATGTCCATCCATCGAACATAACGGCTTGTCCGGGGGAGACGAGAACTCGTTTCTCATCGGGCAATTCGACAGGAGTAGGGGGTGGACGGAAGGGTGCCCTATGGCTGCCGGGTTGGACAACCGTCGGACCGTTTTCGTCGTTAACTTCGTCAAGATAATAACCGCAATTGATCTGTGCTGGGAGACTTCCGTAGGGTGTTCCGTTCGGAGCGACGGGCCATGGACCGTCGCGATGCCAATGCTGGTCTGGCGTTCCGGGTTCGGTGATACGTGCTGTCGCGCTGTGGAGTTGGACACAGGTGCCTAATATGGCTTCCATCCGTTTTAGGACGGGTGGGTTATCTAACAGAAATGCGAACCGATCATCCTCCTCAAGCAATTCACCGATGAATTGGCTTTTATTGTTGCGTTCGTAGCTTTCATCGAGTGCCTCGCGCAACGACTCGATCTGTTCCGGTGTTGCTGCGTCGTCAACGATGAGATAACCCCAATTCAGGAAAAAGTTAACCTCTTGTTGGAGTTGGTGATCCAGTTCGACATTGAGTGTTGCTGGCACTACGCTCGGACTTGCCATGGATTATGCCTCCTTAATCGCCTCTCGGTCGGCGGTTGCCCATTCTTCCCAACGTTCTTCATCGGAGTGGAGGAAACCGGAGTTGCATCGCGGTTGGAGTTGCTCATCTACACCAAGGAGCCGCATGTGTTGATGATTATTGGCGGCTTTTGCGGCTTCCAACAACTCTTGGGTATGCGGACCCGTGTGATGGTCGGTGTGTTTCAGCCACGTCAGGTTGTAATAGATGCTGAAGAAATAACGTAACCTGTCAGAGGTATTTGGTGTGCCAGAGTGGATGAGTCCGTTGTGTGTGATGACGACATCACCTGCACCCATGTGGATGAGTGTTTCGTCGGGATGTGGGACACCGCGTTGCGAGTCTTCCATCGTAATCGGTTTCCGGTGCGAACCGACAATGACGCGAAGGGGTCCGAATTCATCCGTCAAGTCTTGCAGATAGGAGATGGCGTTGATGGCATTCGGACGGTGATAGGCATCGGTGAAGGGAACGTGTGCCCACCGGTCGCGGTGCCAGCCAGAAACCCTACCTTCTGCTTTCTCTTTCTCCATCGGTGGAAACGCTGCGAGCGTGAGATTGTCCAATTGCACGAAGGGCCCCATCACCTTTTCTATAAACTCAAGGATTATCGGATGCGAGACGGCGGGCCACATCAATTCAGGTGCTAATTCAAGCGTGTTTCCGAACCAGGTCTGCCCGTCGTTGGCTGCGGAAAGTTCCGCGTGTTTCTCGCGCCAACTTTGCATCTGCGGTTCATCAAAGACCTTTTCAAATATTGCAAAGCCGTCGGTCTTATAGGCTTCAAAGCGTTCGTCTAATGTTGGCATCGTTGTATTCCTACAAATTTATTCGCGCAGTCCGTTTAAAATTGCTTCCGCAAGTTGCATGGTTTTAACAGCTTCGTCAAGGTTGGCGGCGGGAAATGAAACAGGCGTGTCAGATTTGACACAGTCTAAGAAATACCTGTTCTGCTCGACGGTGCCGCCCGCGCCTGCTTCCGTGAGTTTGTGTTGCGTGCCATCACAGAAAACCGTTCCCTCGGAGACACCTTCAAGGTAAGCGGAGATGTCTCTGCCGTGAATCTCATAGCGTTCGAGGCGCGCATCTGTCGTGTAATTGGCGATGTGTTGAGCGACACACCCGTTATCGAACAGAATGAGTGCAGCGTGGACATCTTTGTAATCTGAGATTGCCCGCTGCACGACACTATGGACTTCTTGGACATCCGCTTCGGCGACCGCACGGATTGTATCAAGCGCGTGGATCGGTGTCTCCAGAAACATGTTGTCCATCAGGTGCTCTGGAAATCTGCCTGTCAGTCGGGTAATACTCTTGTGGAATTCACCAACGATTTGTGTGACAGGACCGCGTGCGGTGACCTGTCGTTTCGCTTCGACGATGATCGGATGAAAACGGCGGTTCCAGCCCACCATCCCTTTCGCACCTGTCCGTTTTGCAGCACTCTGCAAGGCGACCGTTTCTGAGACGCTCATGCCCGGCGGTTTTTCCAAGAGCGTGTGGACACCACGTTCAAAGCACGGAAGTGCCGCCTCGCCGTTGAGGTGTGCAGGTGTCGCGACAAAGATGGCATCTAAGGTTTCGTTGTCCAGCAATGCCTCAATGCTCTCATAGCGGTTTGGAACGTTGAACATCTCTGCAGCGGTGTTTCGTGCTGCTTCAACGGGATCGCACACAGCGACGAGAGCGGTGTCGTCAAATTCTGAGAGGATTTTTAAATGACCGCGACCTCTACCGCCGCAGCCGATGACAGCAACTTGTAGTTTCGACATAGTTTTCTCCTTTGACGGATCAGGCATCACTATTTTATTCAAAGGGTCGCCGCATAGAATTTAGTGCCGGATGTGGGGTGCCTCCATGACTTCTCGCTGTTCAGGGGACATGTCCTCAATGTAACCGGGATACGTCACCTGGTGTGCCCCTGTGCCATAAGACTGGAATCCAGGGCTGAACTTATAGAGCAGCGCGCGCCGTTGATGGCTGCCTTTCCACGGAAGTGTGCCGTGTGTCAAGGTTTCAGTGAAAATCACTGCATCGCCAGCCTTGGCATTGACTTCAAGCACCAGATTCTGATACTGTTCGTACCGTTTCATGCTGCTCGGACACGGAAGGTTCGCTTTATGGCTGCCCGGGACGATAGCCAAACCTCCATCGCCGGGTCCCTCGTCAGCGAGCATGTATTCGACGACAGTCAAACCTGTGTAGATGCGTCCGTATTTGAAGAAGTAGGCTTCCGAGAAATTGGGGCGTTCAATCCCACCACCGTGTAAAGTGCCACCTTCCGTGCCTGTTTCCATAGCGATTAAGCCCGGACCGTGATCAAGTCGATATTTTTGCCCTAAAATCTCTTCAAGGCACGGTTTAATCTTGGGGTGGATGAGTAAACCTCGGAACGGTTCACACCAAGGTTTCTCCCATGCGAGCATGCCCCCCATGTCCATTCGGTGCGCCGTGCCGGAGAGTGCGGCTGAACCGCCTGCCAAAGAGGTGTCGCGTTCCCTGAGTCCCTCAATGTGATGGTCAATGGCAGCGTTGCACTGGGCGACTTCTTCTGCCGTCAAAGCGTTTTCGACGATGATGTATCCGGTCAAATCGAAGAGGTATTTTTGATCTTCGTTCATCGTTGTTCTCCTGTTATGGCACACGGTGTGTGCCTACGACTTCGCTTCTTCAATGCTTTGAGGTCTACCGGTTGCGTCCCCTCCGAGCCAGCGGTAGGGACGTGGGTAGAGTGCTAAAGATCTGTCTTCAAGTGGTAGTTTAATGGGTGCGCTATTTCGGTTTGCGGAGAGTTTCGCAGCGATGGCGACTTCCAGTGCCTGTCGGAGGTCTACGCCTGTAATCCATGGATCTCCATTGCCACCAACAGCCGATAAAAAGGAGCGGATGGAACCTGTGAGATAGCTGAATTCGCTCCACGAATACGGGCTATAGTTGGGTTCAAGTCGAATACGATTGCCATGCTGGTCGTAGTCTTTGAAAATCTCTGGAGGGTTCCAATCCCAGCGGACGAGGCATTCGTCTGTCCAAACGTCTACGCCGCGGCAGGATGTTGGTGTTCCAAAGACACTACATTCCAAACCGTTTGAAAGATAAAAACGTCCGTTGATGATTAAGCCTTCGTCGGTTTCTGCGTTTAGTGCTTCAGGCGGTGTTCCCCACGCGATGACTTCCTCAACTTCGGCGTTTGTGAAAAGTCTTAGGACGGAGATATGTTGGCATCCACCACCGGAGATTTCACCGCCAAACCCGTGAACGCTTGCCCCTCTAATATTCCCAAATTCACCCTCGTGCAGGCGAGCTGCAGCTTCCTGAACTTCATTCATGGCGCGTTGCAGATTGCCTCCAGCAAATACTATATCGCGTTCAACACACGCTTCAATCATCGCATCAGCATCTTGCAAACGTGCAGCGATCGGTTTCTCTGTGGAGATACCTTTAACACCAGCTTCGGCACATGCAATCACGACATCTTTCATGTATTTCGTGGGCGTGACGACTACTGCGATGTCCGGCACCATAGCCTTCAATAACGTTTCTATATCTGGGTAGAGCGCAGCGACACCGAAACGCGTGCCGAGGACAGTCCGCCGTTGTGCATTGGCATCGACAATCGCGACGATCTCTGTGTCGGGGTAGGTGGTGTATGCTTCTGCATAGTTCTGCCCCATCCGTCCACAGCCGATGATGGCTACTCGATATTTGGTGTCACTCATTTTTTCATCTCCTGATTGCGTATGTTATCAAGGTTCAAAAAGTCTGTCAAGAAAAAACGATGTGTGCCATTTCCCTACAAAGGAACACCCAAGCAAAACACTTCCAAACTTCCAACTTTCCAACCCACTTCATAGTCTAATCCTGAAAATCCCAGAATCTTGTAAATCCCGATTCTGACAACTAATTCGCGCTTGTTTTTTTTTGGTTTTTGATGTATAATGACTTCAAACGAGAACCTTTATTCACTATCCTGATTTCAAGGGGGCTACGGAACAATTGGATTGTTCTGATAATTGGGGCAAAAAAAATGGATACCAAACAGATCGAGAAACGACTCAATGACTCTGTACCAGATTTAGATGTACCTTTTGAAGATTTGCAGAAACAGTTGGCTGCTTTCATCCAAACCGAGCGGGAACAACTGAAAGCCTGTATCTTAGAAGGGGAACGAGGTTTTATCGCTTGCAAAATTCACACAGAGATATGGGATCTCGTTATTCAGAAGGTTTACGAGGTAGCTTCCTTTCAAATTCGGGATGAATTCCAGAAACAGATTGATGTCCTGAGCCAACTTCCGGAGGTTGATACCAGCGACTTGGAAGCGGAATTGGAAGGATGGATGCCGGATGTCGCGCTCTACGGTGTCGGTAGTTACGGTAGACACGAACTCTGCTATTTTTCAGATGTAGACGTTGTCTATACCTCTTCTGTCGATTTAGAGGATATTTATGATGAGAGCACGCTTGAACTCATCCGATGGTTCTATGATTTTTTTGACAGCCTCCATTCAGTAATTCCGGGGTTTGAGTTTAGTTTCATCTATCGTCCACTCGCGGATGTGACACAATGGAATTATCAAGACATGACCGCACTGATTGATATGCGGTTCATTGCTGGCGACGCAACACTGACGGAGCGTTTCCGAAAGGTCGTGCATTCTGAAAAATCGGATATCTCACTTGTATTGGACCTGCTGAAATCGAAAGCGGATTCTTTTGAAGCATCTGAGGATACGATCTATCTCAACCAACCGAATATAAAAACGGGGCGAGGTGGATTGCGAACACTTCAATACGCACTCTGGATATGTGGACTTCCAAACTTCGTATCAATTCCTGAGCTCTACGAACAATATGATGACGCACGGCTCATGCCATCCCTTGATTTCATGTTCAAGGTGCGAAATCTTCTCCATGTTCTTGCGGATGCGCCGCATGATGACCTCTCCTATCATCCTGAAAAGGGGAATTTGCTCCAAGCACAGATCGCTGAGGTACTCGGATTTTCAGATGAAACCGACGAAGGACGTTATAAGTTCATGGCAGAGTATTATGCGATGGCGAAATATCTGCATTTCAAAGCGGAACTTTTAATCCGAAAGATGTTGGCGAACGGGATTCCTATCTCGGACGTGCTTGCCGTCCGGACTGAGATGCTGTATTGTATTGATAACAATTTCGGTGAACTTGATGCAGATGAACTCTTTATATTGTTTACCTACTACCAACAGTACGATTTTGAAATTGATGCCTCGCTTTCTACCTTCGTTTTCCGCTATGTTGACGCATTTGATTGGAACTCTTTCCAGCGTCGGATGGCGGAATTAATAAACATACCGGGCGATGTCGCGAAAACATTAACCCGTCTACACAGACTGAGTATTCTGTCGCGTCTCGGAGAGGGCGGAGAACTTTTTGAAAGAGCGATGATGACCCGGAGTGAGCGGAGCTTAGATCCATATACAGTAGGGAAACATACGCTTGTTGCGATTGGCTATCTTGATGAAATCCGTCAAATAGAACCCAGCAGTCCATTCGATGGGGCGCGATTTGGTTCGCCGGTATCCCCGTCCCCGGTTTCCGAATTAGAAGAGCTTAACACCGCGTTCCGCTCCCTTTCGGATTCAGCACCCCTCTATATGGCACTCTTCCTTCACGATATAGATAAACCGGATCCAAACCATCCAGCGACAGGTGCAGAAAAAGCAGCGCGCATTGCGCCCGAATTTGGGTTCAACCCGCAACAGACAGATGATATCTGCTTTCTGATTCGGGAACACCTTGTCATGATAGATTTGGCGCGTTATCACCATTGGGATGAAAGCACAATCTCCGAATTCTGTAAGAAGGTCGGTTCTTTGGAGCGTTTGACAGCACTGTATCTGCTTACGTATTGCGATTCCAAAGCGAACGGTTTACAGAACTTCAGTCATGTCGTTAAGCATAACCTCAAGAGTTTATATGAGGTTGCGCGTACCCGCTTTGTTGGGCAAGAGGAAACACAGTGGGGTGCCTTCGCTCCGGTTGAAGAATTTCAGCAATTCCTTCACCACATGCCCGTCTCTTACCGTATTAGTGTTTCACCTGAAGAGATCGCCATGCATATAAAGATGACGACACAAGCTGAAGCCGCTTCTACACAGACGGACGCGACACCCAGTACAGGGATTATCCAATTTGTTGACCGCCCCGGGTTTACTGAACTGCACCTCTGTAGTCCGAGTCGCATTGGGAAGTTGCACACAGTAAGCGGTCTCTTTTTCGCAAATGGTATAGATGTTCGCGACGCGCGCGTTTACACGAAACAGGATACGAACATTGAACTTGAACTCTATCGTCTTGTGCATCAACCACCGCATCATCGGGGAGAGCCAATGCCGCTTGATGAGGAACTCAAACGGGACCTCGATTTTGACATCCGCAGTCTCCTCGCGGAGGAGGTAACGCTTAAGCAAGTTTTTGATAAGCACTACGTGAATCTGAGTGAGACATGGCAGGTTGACGATGTAACTGTTGAGACAGCGCGGAACTATTCAGAGATTGTAGTCGTTGGTGAGGAGAAAGTTGGATTTCTTCACTATTTCAGTGGAATTTTAGCGGAACTCGGATTGAACGTTGAAATGTGTAAGTGTTCTGGTTTGGGTGGGCAGGCAATTGATCGGTTCTATGTGCAACCGGTCGCTGATCCGAAAGCGGTGCACGCTGATATTATGGCGGCGTTGGAGGCTGAAAATTTTTAAATATTGGGTTTCTGATAAAAAATAGCATTATAGTAGAATCCGAAAATATGTTTACACTTCGCGGTAGGACCCTACATTACATCTTTGTAGGGGCTGGATTACCCAGCCCCTACGATCGCGCCCGCGTGTGCAAATAATTATGGGATTTACTATAACGGAAGAAGTCGTTTTGGGCCTGGAATTTTACAATAGTTACGAATTGGAGGATATTATGTCAAAAAAGGAAAGCATCCGTAAGGTAGCCGAGAAACTTGGAGTATCTCCGAGCAAAGAATGGAGAAAACGACAAATTGAGGGTGAAGACCTTGATATTGTTTATGCCTGGAGATGGTCTGGTGATGATATGTACGCGAAGATCGGGGTCTCTAAGATGACCCTTTTGAAGGATCGGATGGCCGCAACTTATCATCCTACAGATGACCCAGTATTGATTGGGGTCATGAAGTGTCCTGACCGCGAAACTGCCGAAGCAATTGAGAACGCTATTCTGAACAGCATACTTCAGCGGACGCGTCCGGATCGTGAATGGATTATTATTGACGAGTGGTTCAATCGTATGATTGATGAAGTATTTATATCAGATCCTAATGATCTGCATCAGATATTTGGCGAGCACATAAAAACGAGGTATGCACATGACGGCTAAACAACTTGTGCGTATTGGAGTTTTTTATATCGAAGAGGCTGTTTCAACGACCCTACTTCAAGCGTATCCTGAATATATGCGTGCTGCGGATGTGTCCAGAAGCATTGGCATCAAGGGTTGGGATGACAACGACTGGGTAATAGATCGTATTTTAACGAAAATGGGAAAAGATAGACGTGTTGAGGCTCGGATCGTGAACAATCGGAGAGAAGGTTGGCGGTTGACAGAAACCGAGTATCGTCGGCTGAATGAAGAAAGACAATGATAGACGCTTTACTCTTACTTCTTATTGGCATTTCGTTTACCGTTTGGTTTCTAATCATGATAGTCAAATGGGCTTTTGAAGATAAGATATATGAAAAGTATAAATTTATTTTAGCGATTAGCATAGCATCCGTTTTGTCTTTATTGATGGCGATTGTAGTAGAGATAGAAACACATTGGAATCCAGAGGTCGAGGGAGCAGGAATAGGGTTTTTATTATTTTTACTTCTTGTTATCGGTTGGTTTGTTATTTTTGTGCTTCTTGCAGCATTCGTTGGGGTGCCAAGCAGAGAAGAAGGAGAAGATGGGTTCTCGAAATTCGCAGTCGTTTTGGTACCATCTATTCTGGTGTCTATTGTGGATGTTGTTATAATTTGGGCAGTTATTTCAAGTCCTTGGTTTCCCACAGTCCTATAAATCCTTTACTGTAGTTTGGACAGTTTCAATCGTTTTCGTGTTGTGTTTTCAAAGGTGTTTCTATTTTTCTATGAGTTTCGCACATTCACAGAAGGCATAGAAAAAGGGACACTTTCGGACGGATTGGGTAACTCAACCCCTACGACCGTGTATCCCTCGTAGGGGGCGGGTCCCCCGCCCCGCTGGAAAATTGTCCAAACTATAGTAAATCCTTTAATATAGAGGAATCATATAATGAAAATTCTTAAGCCCAAAACGACTTATTGCGTACTATAAAACTGTAGTCTGCAATGTAATGGAAGATGGTTATACGTGAAGGCGATTGAAATAAGAAACTCACTTGACCGAACCGCAAGGGAAATTAAAAAAAGATGAAGCAACGAGTACTCATTACAGGGGCGGCTGGCACAGTCGGCAGCGCGCTCTGGCAAGCATGGGAAAAGCAGGACCTTTATACATTGACGCTGATGGATATTGAGCCGATTGTGGGAGCAGATTCGCGCGTGGTGCAAGCAGATATTCGGGACTACGCAGCGATGCCGGAATTGTGTCGCGATCAGGATGTCTTGGTACATCTTGCTTATATACGTCAAGATTCTCCTCGGAGGGTGCCTGGTGAGGTTAGCGACATCGGGGCATCCATGAATCTGTTTGAAGCGGCACGAGAGAGCGGTATTCAGAAGATTATATATGCCAGCACAAATCATGTGTCAGGCTGGAATGAGCGATTGTATTCTCCGCCCCGCTTTTCGACAGAGGATCAGTTTCGTCCCGATGGGTGGTACGGCGCGATGAAAGGGATGGCAGAAATCGCGGGGCGATATCTCGTTGATGCACACGATATGCGGTTCATCAGCATCCGTATCGGGAGTTTCAACGGCACGTATGAACCGAGCGGAATTCGTCATTGTAGCACACTCCTGACACCGCGGGATTGCGTACAACTCTTCGGATTGGCTGTGGATTATGATGGACCGGTCAAGTATCTAATCACTTATGGACGTTCTGCGAATTCTGATGGGTATCAGCAGAGCTATCTTGATATAAGTGGTGCCGTTGAGGTCTTGGGATATCAACCACAGGACAATTTGGTTAAGACGCATCTCCATAAATTTCTGTCGGAATCTTAATTATCTATCCGCGTTTCCAAAGATGCCCTAAACGAACCACAAGGTAAGTTATAAAGAATGCGTGAGAATCCAGATTATAACGACCTCTACTATCAGAATACGACCGTCCACTCCCAGATAATTGACATTTTAACAAAGCGTGCTGTATCATTAAGCGAATTCTCACTACCGATTGATTGGGAAGCGTGCTTTGGAAACTCGCATCCGGTAGAAATAGAGATCGGATTTGGAAAAGGGCGTTTTTTGCTCGAAGCGTCGAAAAGGCATCCGAAGGTGAACTATATCGGGATAGAACGGGCACAAAAGTACGTCGAATTGACGCGGGAGCGGTTTGAGAAGTACATGCGACATTTCGGCGTGGACAAAACGTCAGGGACATTCTCAAATGTCCGTCTCGCGTGGACAGATGCGAACTATTTTTTGACTCGGTATGTGCCTGCAGAGTCTGTCCAAGCGTATCATATCTATTTCCCGGATCCGTGGCCCAAGAAGCGACAGCGGAAACGCCGAATTTTTCGGAATCAGGATTTTCTGGCTGCATTGACGCGAACACTAAAGTCAGATAGCGGTAGGCTTTATATTGTGACGGATTATGAGGAATATTTCCAAGAGATTCAAGAACGTCTTGCAGATTTACCAGCGTTGCGTCCGGTTGCAGCGGATCTCAGCCCAGATAGGGATATCGCGACGAACTTTGAAATGAAGTATGTCTTGGAAGGTAGAGAAATCTATCGGGTGGTGTATGAGAAAGTTCAATTCTCTGTAGCGTAGATGCAATCGCGTGAACATGCCACAAACCGAATAGGGGAATAAAAGATGAAGGCAGAACAACCTGACAGTGTCGAAAATCCCCAAGCTACGCCTGAATTGTGGCAATCCCTTCCGAACGCGCCAGGGGTTTATCTGATGAAAGCCTCCGATGGCACTGTCATCTATGTCGGAAAAGCAATCCGTTTGCGGGCTCGGGTCAGATCCTATTTTCGTGAGAAATCTACACCCGGGTTGACATCGCAGATGATGCGGTATGTCACAGAGATCGATTACATCGTCACGGAGACTGAAGTCGAAGCACTGATTTTAGAGAACAACCTGATTAAAGCACATCAACCCCGTTACAATGTAAAACTGAAAGACGATAAACGTTATCCGTATCTATGTGTCACTGTCAATGAGCCTTTTCCCCGCATCCACATTACGCGTAAAGCCGAGAATGACGGTGCTCGATATTTCGGTCCGTTTGTTCATGTTCGCTCAACACGCCAAGTGCTCAAACAACTAACAAAATTATTTCCTATTCGCACCTGCACGCTACCGCTTACAGAAACGGAGAACAGATACCGGGTCTGTTTAGATTATCACATTGGTCGGTGTCCGGGGCCCTGTGCAAACAAGATGGATGTACCGGACTACGACAAGATCGTTCAGAAGGTGTGTCAGTTTTTAAGTGGGAATACGGACGCTGTTGTTAAAGAGTTGACCCAGCAGATGCAAGCGGCGGCAGAGGCACTTGATTTCGAGACTGCCGCAAAATATCGGGACACGCTTAAGGATGTTCAGCAGGCGATTACCACACAAAACATGGATAGTGTTTCCGCTGCGGACGAGGATGTCATCGGCATCGCTGCACGAACTGATATCGCCTGCGTTCAACTTTTACGGGTCCGGGATGGTAAGCTGCTTGAGCGTGAGCACTATTACCTTAACGATGCAGATCCAGAATCGCTCGCGACCGGGTTAAGTGCTTTCATTTCGCAATATTATCAAAATGCTGTCTTTGTCCCGAAAACGGTTGTCTTACCGATGCCAATTGAATCAATGGAACTGATTGAAAGTTGGCTCAGTGAAAAACGAGGGAGCCGTGTCGGGTTGCATGTGCCGCGGGCAGGTAGGCTCAGAAAGTTGCAGACTTTGGCATCGAAAAATGCTGAGATTCTTCTGACACAGCGTGAGCAGAATGTCGTTTATAGCAGTGGTGTAGAGCCAGCACTCGTTGAATTACAAGAACTGCTTGAGTTAAAACACCCGCTCAGACGGATTGAAGCGTATGATATTTCCAATCTCGGCGATAGATTTGCGGTGGGGTCAATGGTGGTTTTGGAGGATGGGAAACCGGCTTCAGGAGAATACCGGCGGTTCAAGATCCGCTCGGTTGAAGGACAGAACGACTTCGCAATGATGCAAGAGGTTATCACTCGCCGTTTTCGCCGTGCCCTCGCCGATGATGAAAAGTTTAATAAGCTGCCAGATTTGATGCTGATTGATGGTGGGAAAGGACAGTTGAGTGCTGCACAAGCAGCCATGAAAACGTTCGCTTCATCTCAACTTCCTGATATTCCAATGATTGCTCTTGCGAAAAGGATTGAGGAGATTTTTGTTCCGGGGAAGTCGGATTCAATTGTACTGCGAGAGGATAACCCGACGCTACACATGATCCAACGATTGCGGGATGAGGCACATCGGTTTGCGGTCACGTATCATCGGCGGCTCCGACAGAAGTCGCTGAGTGCGTCAGTGCTTGACGAGATTCCGAACCTCGGTCCGAAGCGAAAACAGGCACTGCTTCAGCATTTTGGTTCAATTGAAGCGATTCGAGAAGCGAGTTTAGATGGGTTGCTCTCTGTGAAAGGAATTCCACGCAGCGTCGCGGAAAATATTCGGAAGCACCTCTGAGCATTCTGCACAAATTTGTGCTTTGTTCTTCAATTTCTGCCCCGTATTGTGCAGGAAAATAAATCGTTCAAACTTTAGTAAGCGATGGCTAAAGTTTGAACAAGTGTAGTACCCCTTGATGCTTACGCGTGCCTGGACTGCTCGTTGTAGATTGGCACGTAAATTGCAATGTATTATCCAGATAGATACATTCCATTTGCATAAAGGAGTGATTACCATGAGACGCAACCTCTTGACTCTAATTGTAATAACAGGCCTTAGCATTGGTGGCATACCCTGGAATTTCACCGCTCAAGTATGGGCATCTCAAATTGTTTTTGTCTGCATTGGTGGTAATTGGTTAGACGGCGAAATCTGCACGGTCCGTCCGAATGGAAAGCAACTCCGAAACCTAACCAAGACCCCAGATATAGACGAATATTTGCCAATATGGTCGCCAGACAGAACAAAAATTGCTTTTAAAAGGTGGAAAGAGGAATGGATTCTTCTGATGGATTCAGATGGACGTAATGTGAGGGTTATGGAAGGTATACGCTCTGGATTTCCTTCTGACGGTTACGCCTGGTCACCGGATGGGCGCAAAATCGTATCTTCTGTGGCTTGGTACTTTTCTTTATACGATGTTGAAACAGGAAAAGAGGAAAGGGTTCAGGTGCCTGATGCAGGTTTTATTGGGAATTTCGCCTGGTCACCAGATGGACAAAGGCTCGCTTTTGAATTCTGGAAACCTCGCGGTATCCCAGAAACTACTGACATTTGTGTTATCAACGTAGATGGAAGCGGGTTTAACGAACTTACAAAGCATCCGGGCAACGACCGCTACCCTGCTTGGTCACCAGATGGACAACAGATAGCGTTTTACTCTGACCGGAATCGGCGAGGTGGGATTTTCTTGATGAATGCCGATGGTTCCAATGTCCGAAAATTAACAGCGGGTGGCGAGGAACGCCCGTCTTGGTCGCCCGACGGTCAGAAAATCGCTTTTCACATTGAACAGAAAGATAGTATATTTATTGGTGTGATGAAAAAAAATGGAAGAAATATGAAACTGATAGCTGAGGGGTACAACCCATCTTGGCAATCAACATTTCCCGGACCACTGTCGGTTAAGCCTGCTGAGAAGGTGGCTACGACCTGGGGGCAGATTAAAATAAACTGAGGACTAATCTAACAACACAATGCAAGAAAAAAACATCAAAATCATCACGATACTGCTCATCCTATTAAGTGTTGCAGCGTTGCACATAAAACTCTATCGGTTTGCGGAAGTGACGCATGACGGTGCGCTACAAGTATTGGTCTGTTTGGGGCGCGTTGTTGATATAGACACAAACGACGAGGCGGATCAAGTTTTGTCCTTCCGCATCCTTTCTGGTCAGTTTCGAGGCGAAACTGTTCAGGTGAACAACGTTTGGACCGGACGTGCCTTCGGGGATCGGGTCCTAAGCAAGGGAGATGTGCTATTCCTCGATATTCCGCTCCGAGACCCATCAAATCCGAGAATTGACACCGTCTCGATGCGCGAATATTTCCGCACACCGTTCCTGCTCTATCTGGCGGGGGTATTGGGTGTCCTGATGATACTTGTCGCCGGTATGAAGGGTGTCCGAGCGATTCTGACGTTGTTTGTTACTGCGTTCACCGTGCTTTATCTACTGGTGCCGCTGACGATCAGTGGTTACAACCCTATTGCGGTTGCGCTGCTGATTGCTTCTCTGCTCACGTTTGCCACCTTCCTTCTCATTACAGGGTTTAGTTTCAAGGTAATCTCCGGTGTAATTGGAACGCTCGGCGGATTAGCCGCTGTTGGGATTTTGTCTGTCATCAGCCAGCATGCGATGGCACTGACCGGATTGGCGCAGGAGTTCGGTTTCTTGGAACTTGGGATCGCGCTGTGGCGGACGCCTGCCTCACATCATTGGAATTTCACAGGTATCCTATCTGCTGGCATCATCTTAGGTGCTGTCGGTGCGATGATGGATGTGAGCATGTCTATCTCCTCGAGTGTGCATGAGGTCAAGCAGGTAAATCCGAACATTACCGTCCGACAAGCGATCCGTGCTGGCTTGAATGTGGGCAGAGACATTATGGGGACGATGGCGGATACGCTCATCTTTGCCTACCTCGGCGCGCACATGATGACGATGTTGCTGCCGCGCATCGATTTCCCCGAAGTCGGTGTTCTCTATCCTTTTCTCCGTCTCGTCAACGATGAAGCAACAGCAGTTGCGATTATTCAAGCGGTCGTAGGCACGATCGGGTTGGTGCTCACGGTTCCAATTGCGGCATCGGTTGCCGGATTTCTCACACAGTACGCGAAGGTAGACAGATCTGAAATTCACGAGGACCTACCTTCGGAAGAGGAGTTAGAAGAATTATTCCGCGCGGATCCACCGCGTAGCAAAGCCCGAATCGCTGTTCCAATCGCCATGGTGATTGTTCTCATCGGCACGATCTTTGTCTACTACCGAACGCATGACCTCTCCGCAACGGTTTTGGAGCAACGGGATGCAGATGGTAATCCTATTAACAGGTCGGAGTACGCGAAAGGCAGAGTTGTCCGTTTGCTGGAATCCACTGCGAATTTCCTGTTTAACGTTGACAGTAGTGCTACGGACGATCTCAACAACCTTGTTGTTCCTCCAGCTTTACGTGAGGCATTCAGTAACCAAAAGATCCCATTTTCGGATGAAGTCATCGTCTCAGTTAAACCGTGGAAGGATAGTCGTTGGCTCCTCTCGGATACGACATACGAGCAGACTTATAGTATTCGGGCAATGGAGGATGACGGAGAGAACGTCCTCAATGTTTACGAGTCGAAAAACGAGCATCATATCCTTGAGGTGGAAATGCTGAGCGGGATGTATAAAGGTAGACGCTTGGTGCTGCGAAACATTGTGAATCACAATATGCCGTTGTTGAGCATTCCTGCGGAACCGGGGGATGTTATCCTTTGTCGCGTCGCAGGTGATCCCGAACAGGTAAGCCTCGTTAATATTGTCCAAGATTACGGTAGGGATCGGTTTCTGATTTGGATGGTAGGTGGGATGTTGCTGCTTATTATCCTCGTGGGTAGACTTGAGGGTATCCGTACGGCGTGTGCGATGCTAATGTCTGCTGGTGTTATCTATTTTTTCATGCTGCCGTTGATTTCGCAGGGTGCAAATGCGGTATTCATCGTGACGATAACTTCGGGAGTCGTGGCGTTTGTGTCTCTGGTATTCGTGATCGGTCCGAGTCGCAAAACATTCTCGGCTGTGCTGGGAACGATGGGCGGAATCTTGGTTGCGGGTCTGATTGTCCTATTTGCGCAGCAGCATCTCCATTTTTCGGGGTTAGAGAATGCAATTTCAGCGGATATCATAGAAGCGACGCGGACACCGCCGTTCGATTTCGTCCAGATTCTCTTGGCAGGTATGCTGATGGGGGTGTTGGGTGTCGCTGTTGACGGCGCGATTGAGGTGGCATCAAGTATGGAAGAAATTCGCAGGGCAAATCCGAACATGCCGACCTGGCGGCTTATCGCCTCCGGTTTGAATGTCGGTACAGACATCCTTGGCACGATGGTGAATACGTTGGTTTTCGCCTATCTTGGTGTCGAGTTACTACTCGTTGTCACGGTTACAGCACCGAATCTGGACTTTTTCAAATCGCCACCTGCGCAGTTATTGAGCATCGGTGTCGTCTCCGCGGAGATTGTACGGTTGCTCGCTGGTACGCTCGGCTTAGTTCTGGCGATCCCAATCACAGCGATAATTTGCGCGTTCTGGAATCCGAAACGGAAGGGATAGCTTGCGGTAAGGCAATCCTCTGTTTTAGATTTTATATTAACTCAGGAATTGTCAAGAGGGATCAGAACGGATAAGGTCAGGGATTTCTACCAATGATTTACCCTCTTGTAGGCGTGAAAGAGTAATTTGGAAGTCTTGTTGCAAAACATCACGCATTTGAGCATTTGATATGTTGCCACAAGTCACCCAAATAACTTTAGGTGGAGGACCAAGCCTTTCTAATAATTGCACAAAGTCCCGGTCTTTGGTTATCACAATCGCTTTTTCCGCGCGGGCCGCAAAAAAAATCCTTTCATCACTTGCGTCCTGGAGCCCGAGCCGTCGGACAGAGAATGCTTCAACTGCAAAAGTATCACTGAGCCATGGTGCCAAGGCAGGAGAAAGTTGCGCATCGATCCAAATCTTCATGTGGCAATTATAGGAGCGTCCATTTTATGCGCAGCGAACTGGAGGCAAGCAAGAACATCTTCGGTTTCCAAATCAGGCATTTCTTCAAGAATCTCTTTAACAGAAAGTCCACTGGCAAGCAGCCCCAAAACATCCGTAACGCGAATACGCATACCCCGAATACAAGGGCGCCCACCACACTTGTCTGGATTAGAAGTAATCCGACTTAATCGAAGTTTCTGTTCAATGGCGACTTTGAGACTTGCATCACCGACTTGTTCTGCAAGTTTTCCTGCTATTTGGAAATCGGACTTTGCCTCGGGCAACTGCCCGAGCTTGCCTTTAACCTCTCCTCTATTATAGTAGGCGCGGGCGAAATCTGGTTTTAGTTGGATCGCTATGTTATAGTCGGCTATAGCACCTTTATAGTTCCCTGACGTGTTTTTCTCATTACCCCACGCAAAGTAAGTCTCGGCAGATAATGATTTGTGATCTGTTTTCATTGGAGTGTTCTCCTTTCATGCCAGTATACACTATCCAAACTCTAAATTGCAAGAATGTTTGGTATTATTGCGGGCACCACGCCATCACAGTGCCGAAACTTGCAAACATGCTATTTTCGCCGCTTGTTAGGATTCGCGAGCCTTGGACGACAACCCGCGCGTCACGACTCGTGATTTTGTAACTGACTGGGGCATCTTTGGCAATGAGTGGTTCACCGTTTTCGTCCTTCAGTTTATCGAGCCGATAATGTACCGAGCGGTGCGCTGGCACATCGAATTCGCAGGAGACGTTCTCCAGTGTAGGGTCCTCATAAAGCACTTCTAAGAGGCAACGCGTATCACTGTCGGCAGTGTTGGAAATGCATATAGATTCGTGAGAGAAATAACCGCCCCCATGCTCTTCCCATTCCTGTTCCGCTGGCGTTAGTGCTGCCATGTAGCCGTCCGGAATAACCCAAACATAAGCCCCATCACCGTCTGAACTATAGCATTTGAGGGCATCCGCTATTACCTCCGCATTTTTTTCTTTCACTTCGTCCCGGTCAACAACGAAAAACCGATCATATAATTTAATTCCCGGCACAGCGTGCGCCTGTTTTAATTCGCCTTGTACAGTGAACCACAAACATGTGGGAGATAGCAGGTCAATACGACTTACACCTTGGGAAGCGAGCCAATCCCCAAACGTGTTATTCAATAGAGCTGTTACCGTTTCCAGATGGACAAGACCTGCATAACCATAATCATTAATCGTTTTCATTAAGGTTTCAAATGTCATAGTTTCCTTCCTTCCTTTTAGACCATCCATCGTTCACTGATACCGAGCAATGCCATTAGCACCTGCAAAAGGACGCTTTCGGCATCGGTTCCAACGAACTGTCGATGCGTATCAATATAAGTGCCGTAATCGGCAGCCCATTCCCGAAAATAGGTTTGGTATTCCCAACCATCTGCGGTGCGTTGGAAGACCGACCGATCTGGATAGGGGAGTTTCTGCTTTAAGAGTTGCTGTAATTGTTCGGAAGTGGGTATCCACAAATCTTTCGAGTTTCCCCTGTCGGGTCGAAGTGCCTGAATTTTAGGATGTAAGCATCGCTCTAAATATGTTTGCGAATGTGTCTGCTTTTCAGATGGATTCATGGATTTGTGATAAAACCTAAAATATGGAGACAGGCGTCCAGCGAATAAGGACCCGCCGCTGGCGAGGATTGTATCCTCGCCCTTGCGTTGAGGTGTAGGTAATTACGGATTTTACTATAACGGATATTATACGGTGTGAACGTTTCAGTGTCAATACTTCCGTCGCAAATTCGCAAATTTTTGTCACCTTTTCACAGCGATTACGTAATTACACGGTAAGTTATCATAATTTTGTAGAAATATCAAAAAATCTTGAGGAATCGGGAAAGGAAAATATCAATGAATTTCCTAATAGCTCTCTCCATCTTTTGGGTTAGCGTGCTTGTTAAATTTTCCAGGTATAACTAAATCTGGAAAGCGTTCCAAAGCGCGTATTGTTCAGCGATCCGCTTTCGGACGATAGAGCCGCAATCTGGTTCGTCTGGTATTATACAATAACCAACGTCCCCGATCTCCGCTGGCGAGGGTGTTTTTGCTTGGGTGTTTCCCTTAGTATCCTCGCCTTCCCCGATAGTAACTAAGGTCCCGCGATCTCCGCTGGCGAGGATTGTATCCTCGCCTCAAATGCCCCGTACAACAAAATTTTCCTTGCAATTCTATCCTAATCCCTGTATAATTTGGCAGTGTTTCGTCCACCGACAACATATAGGGATAGTACATGCCAGATTTCAATATCAAACCGACACACAAGCCCATCAGAAACTACTATACTGAACTCGAAAAGTATGCACAACACGGGGCAAAAAATGAAGGCACCGTCCGTGCTGCATTCCAGAACTTGCTTCAGCACTATTGTCATCAATCCAACCTCACGCTCCTCTGCGAAAAAAGTCTCTACACACCGGAGAAAAGACGGATAATCCCCGACGGTGAAGTCGTCGATGCCTTCGGCTTACCACACGGCTATTGGGAGGCGAAAGACACCCAGGACGATCTAAATGTTGAGGCGGACAAGAAATTCGCCGCAGGCTACCCCTCGAAAAATATCGTTATCCAGTCTCCGACCCACGCGCTTCTCTATCAGCACGGACGACTACAACTCGACCTCGACATCACCGAACCGAGAAACCTCATTCAAGTGCTCCAGACCTTCTTCGCCTATCAGGAGGAGAATATCTCCGCATGGCATACAGCGGTCTCTGAATTCAAAGACACGGTGCCGGAACTCGGTGACAAATTGGCGGCGTTAATCGAGACGGAACGCCAAAACAATCCGCATTTTCAGGAGGCATTTGCCAGTTTTCATCAACAGTGTCAAACTTCGATTAACCCGAATCTCTCCGTCGCTGCCGTAGAGGAGATGCTCATCCAGCATCTGTTGACAGAACGCATCTTCCGCACTGTCTTTGACAATCCAGACTTTACCCGCCGAAATATTATCGCCCGTGAAATTGAAAATGTTATTGACGTGCTGACCGAGCGGACACTCAACCGCTCTGAATTTCTCCGCCCTTTGGAGCCGTTCTATGCGGCAATCGAGAAAACCGCCGCGACTATCACTGATTTCTCACAGAAGCAGGGTTTTCTCAATACCGTCTACGAGCAGTTTTTTCAAGGGTTCTCTGTCAAGATTGCCGATACACACGGCATCGTCTACACACCGCAACCGATCGTCGATTTCATGGTGAAAAGCGTAGAACATATCTTACAGACTGAGTTTGATCGTTCACTTTCGGATAGTGGTGTGCATATTATCGACCCATTCGTCGGTACCGGTAACTTCATCGTCCGCATTATGCAGGAGCTTGATCCGATCTCACTGGAGCGAAAATACACTTCCGATCCGCCAGAACTCCAATGCAACGAGGTAATGCTCCTGCCGTACTATATCGCCAATCTCAATATTGAGCAGGAGTTTTACACAGCGACGAACCGCTATGCCCCTTATGAAGGTATCTGTCTGGTAGACACGTTTGAGATTGCAGAGGAACGGCAGCTGCAGTTATTCACCCCTGCCAATACAGCGCGCGTTGAGAAGCAAAAAGAGGCTCCGATGTTTGTGGTTATCGGTAATCCACCTTACAATGCCGGGCAGATCAACGAAAACGACAACAACAAAAATCGGAAGTATGAGACGATGGACGCGCGCGTGCGGGAAACGTATTCGCAAGACTCAGCAGCGACGAATAAAAATGCACTCTCCGATCCATACATAAAGGCGATTCGGTGGGCGTTGGATAGGATTGGCGAGGAAGGCGTTGTTGCCTTCGTAACGAACAACAGTTTTCTTGATGGTGTAGCATTTGACGGGATGCGGAAACACCTCGCAGATGATTGCGATGCCATCTATATTCTTGATTTGGGTGGGAATGCAAGAAAGGGATTAAAAGTTTCCGATGCGAATGTGTTCGGGATTCGCGTTGGTGTGAGTATCAATCTGTTCGTGAAGAAAAAGGAGAATCCATCAGAATCACCGCGTATCTTCTATTATCCTGCCGATGAATTGTGGAACAGAAAGCAAAAATTCGACTTCCTGAACGGGAATCAACATGCAGGCGAAATTGCATGGCAATCCATTCAACCGGACTCGCGGCAGACATGGCTCACCGAAGGGCTCCACGCAGAATTTGACACCTTTATCCCGATGGGTACTAAAGAAGCAAAGGCACAAAAGGATGAGGCAGTAGATGTAGTTTTCAAAACCTATAGTCGTGGGGTCGTAACCTGTCGCGATGCGTGGGCTTACAACTTCAATCCGAATGTCCTTGCTGAAAGTATGAGCAGGATGGTTGAAAATTATAACGTTGAAGTGGCTCGGTGGATGCAGCGGGCAGATTGGAATGCAGACCTTAATGATTTTGTAGAGTCTGATGATGAGAAAATTAGTTGGAGTGAAGGTTTAAAACTGAAATTGAAAAGTGGCAAGACGGTTGATTTCTCGGAAGAAAAAGTGAGGACATCTCTCTACCGCCCATTTACGAAGTCAAACCTCTACTTCGACCGAATGATGACAGAGCGTGTGTACGTCTTTCCGTCCATTTTTCCCACCCCTGAAACCGAAATGGAAAATCGGGTGGTTTGTGTTGATGTTTATGGTCGGAAAGGATTTACTGTTTTGATGAGTGGATTTGTTCCTGATGTGAACCTTTATGCTGATCCACAACATTCCTTCCCCTTCTACACCTACGATGAGGACGGTACAAACCGACGCGAAAACATCACCGACTGGGCATTAGCAGAGTTCCGAGCGCACTACAAGGACGACACCATCACCAAATGGGACATCTTCCACTATACCTATGGACTCCTGCATCATCCTGATTACCGCGAAACATATCAGGCGAACCTCAAACGCGATCTACCCCATATCCCATTTACCGAAGATTTCTGGGGATTTACAAAAGCAGGCGAGCAGTTAGCAGCCCTCCACGTCAACTACGAATCCCAACCCCAGTACGATGGGTTAGAACGCATTCAAACGCCACCCCTCAATTGGCGTGTCGAAAAAATGAAGTTGTCCAAAGATAAAACCTCGCTCATCTACAATGACTTCCTGACGTTATCGGGTATCCCTCCAAAAGTTTTTGATTATCGGCTCGGCACCCGTTCCGCGTTAGAGTGGGTGGTAGACCAATATCGCGTCAAGACCGACAAACGCAGCGGCATCGTCAACGACCCGAACCGTGCAGACGACCCACAGTACATCGTCAAGTTGATTGGGAAGGTAATCACAGTCAGCTTGGAGACGGTAGATATTGTTAACGAACTACCTGCCTTAAAGTAACCCAAGTTGCTACCAACGGATTTTTGGCATTCTAACACGGTTTTTCGGATACTTTCCTCACCCCGTAGGGGTGCTATTGCTTCGCAGTGAGAATAGAAACGGTGTATTTAAGCAACCGCACTCCGTAGGAGTGCTATGTTTATAATAGGTGGCAACTTGCGTTAAAGTAGTATGCACATGCCTTTACAGCGCGCACCATAACCGTCAATTTAAGAGAAAATAACCGCCTGGGTACCCAGGTCCGGTAGGTTCGGAATGTAATACAAGGAATGGAAATGTAATACAAGGAACGGATTTAGTCTAACCCCAGACTAAATCCAGTCTATTCCGAGACTAAATCCCCCAACCGAACCGGATTCTACGCGAAAACCTTGAAGACTTCAAAGCCTCTTCAGTCCTGTAAGGTTTATTTGATTGGGTGTTTCTTCACAATGTTTATAGCAGGATCAGTTTATAACTCTTTAGCCCTGTAAGGGGTTTTTGCTTGGGTATTTCTTCAGCATGTTTATATCCGTCCTTGACAAAATGCTGTTTATCAGTCTTCCCGTCAAGACCCCATGCTTTAGCTTGGGGATGTAGACGGGCGTTGGATTTTGTAGTAAAAAAACATTTGACCTATACCTAAAAATGTGGTATAATGATAGTATCAAGTTGGCAGGCATGCACAGCGTCACCGCTTGGTGACGTGTCTGCCTACCCACTGTGCAAGGGGTTAAAGACTTGATACTTGATATACCATGAAGACGTATAAATATCGGCTTTATGACCAGTCTAATACAATCCGTATCGGCAATCTGCTTGACGACATGTGGCAAGTGCATTTTTACTTCCATAAATGGCACCGTCAACGATATAGAGAGGGACTGCCTTATGCGAACTACAATGACATGGATAGACACTTTAAAGCGTTGAAACGGACGACCCATCCGCATTGGAAGATGCTGCCGAGTCAAACCGTGCAACAAGAACTTATACGTATTGATAAGGCATACGATCGTTTTTTCAAGAAACTTGGTGGCAGACCGCATATTAAGCCGAGACACAAGTTTAAGTCTATTACATATCCGGGTTCTGCTGGTTGGTCTTTGTTTAATAATCGTATCACATTGACTTTTCGTAAATGGAATCCAAAGACGCGCAAGTGGCAGTTTGATAGAGTCCCTTATACTTTTCATAAACACCGTCAATGGAAACCCGCAACGATTAGCACTATCACTATTAAGCGTGATAGTTGCGGACGCTATTGGGTTTGCCTAACAACGGACTACACAGATTTTAGACCGCTGCCGACAACAGGTAAAAGCGTTGGGGCAGACTTCGGAATGAAAGACGCATATTTGACACTCAGCACGGGTGAAAAGATACAACACCGCCAACCTTTGAAACACTCCTTGAACAAACTTCGGTCTCTCAATAAGGCACTGAGTCGTAAACAAAAAGGTTCTAACGGTTGGTGGCGATGTGTCAGACAAATCGCACGTCTGTATCGGAAAATCAGCAACCAACGCAAAGATTTTCATTGGCAACTCGCCTCTAAACTCTGTAAGAAGTTTGATACCATTGTCATTGAAACTTTGAACCTTGATGGCATGAAACGGTTGTGGGGACGTAAAGTCTCCGACCTTGGATTCTACGAGTTTGTTGAGATACTGAAGTATAAGTGCCAAAAACATAAGCGTCTTTTCAAACAGATCAATCAATGGACGGCTACAACAAAACCTTGTAGCGACTGTGGTTTTCATAACGACAACCTAACATTGAACGATAGGCAGTGGACATGTTCCGAATGCGGTTCACACCATGATAGAGACATCAACGCTGCCATAAACATATTGCGGGCAGGGATAGCCGTTACCTAACGATATGCCTGTAGTGCGGGAGACTACAGGGAAACGCCCGTTGGTGGAGCAAAAATAAGACGGTGGACTCTTTGAGAAAACCGCAGTTGCTAAGAAACCGAAGCCCCTACCTTTAGGTAGTGGGTGCTATCACCAAGAGGAAACAAGAAGCACCACTACGCTTCCAGTTCCTTTCGATCTTTCAGTCTTCCCCTTTTGAACCCATGTTTTCGACAAAATATTTACATCCCCCAATGCTTTCTCTGTGGAAATTCATGCCAGCCAGGGAATGTGTTGATTTTTCAGGTAAGGGGTGAGAAGTTCTCGGAGGTGGAGGCGTGCATTGCGAAGATGCGTCTTGATGGTACCTTCGCTCCGCCCTATTTGTTTTGCGATGGTTTTGATGGGCATTTCATGAATATAGTATAGGAGAAAGACGCGTTTGCGTGTCGGTGTCAGACGCGCAACAGCCTCCTGAAGATGGTGTCGGAGTTCCTGCCGCTCAATGTTGTGGCTTGGACAGGGGTGTGTGTCTATGATGCGGCGTTCATTGATGTCATGAATGGGTTCGATGGTCTGTGCTACCTTCTGTTTTCGGTAGTAGTCGATACAGACATTTTCAGCGATACGGTAGAGCCAGCTGTAAAACGAAGCGTCTGCGCGGAAGGTATTGATTGCGCGAAACGCTTTTATCCATGTCTCTTGTGTCAAGTCCTTTGCCGTCTCAGTATCTTTGATGCGTCCCAAAATGTGCGTATAGAGGCGGGACTGATATGTGGTGACAAGTGGCGTAAACGCTTCGGTGTCGCCGTGTTGGATGCGTTCAATGAAGTATCTTTCGTCGAAGTGAGGCAATCTTGTGTCCTCTTTCATTTTACCTAAGGTCTGGGATTGAGTTTTAGAGTTCTCTGCTACCCTGCTTTTTCGAGAGTTACTTGTTTAGCTTGGATGTCGGTGATGGTGGTGTCTGTACCGAGTAAACGATAGGGTTCTTGTGGACGCGGTGGTCTCCACCCCAGCGGTCGGAAGAGGTTGTTATCTATGAAGGTTAGATGTTTAAGGGACGGAAGCCGTCCGGTGTCATGGAGACAAATGGACGGCATTCCATAGAAAGTTAACGACATCGCCAGTCGTCTCTCTTCCACAACGTTCTATACTCAGTCTCACCTTTGTTAAGTCGCCTATCCTCCATACCGTGGGGAGTATGTTCCAGAGAGATTCCACCACCCCACGCTCGTGTGGGTTGATATGTTTTTGGTGGGTGATTAACAGTCGCAGTCCAGATTTTTTCACCCTCTTCAGAATAGAGGATGTCCGCACTATTTCCTGCACAGACATAATGGATCGTTAGCGGACGTATCCATTTAACGTTACGGGTAGCCTCCGCTGGTTTCAATACAAGAAGCAGAGATGCTGTAAACCCGAAAACAAAAGCGAGGCAGATTAAACTTCCAAACCATTTTTTTAACATGATTCAATCTCCTTATAGAAATGAGAAAGCAATAGATAAAGGGGTGCTTCTGCCTATCCCATCAAAAAACCTTTACCCTTTAACTTTTTGCTTTCGGTTTAACTGAAATTGGGATAGATGTTAGGTGAACAGATTCACCTTTAGATCCGTTATGAAGCCAGTGTGTACTCTCAAATGTAAAATCTGAATAAGAAAGCTTATTGTGGGACATTTCTCACTCGTCCTCCTCTTCTTCTTTAGGTGGCACGATATCATCTGTCTTTACATCCTTAAATGGGATGCCATCGGCTTTCGCTTTTCGGAATCTTTCAAGGAGCCGCGGTGCTATTTCATCGTCCGGATGGAGATGGATGACTGCTTCAAGGTAGGTGAGGTAATCTTCTTCAGTGATAGGGAGACCCAATGCGTCCTTTCGATGAAATTCCGCCATGATACGCGTCTGCGGAGTGTCGCCATGCTCTTCAATGAGCTGTTCAAGTTCAAGTTGCGCCCATAATTCTGGGTCTTGCTCCCGCAGTTCCTCATAAGTAGGCTCCGCCGCGTCTTTCCGAGCGTTTTCGAGCGTACGTCGATTGTTTTCAGTGGGAAAAAGATGATAGAGTGCCTCAAGATAGGCAATACGTTCCCCAGGTTTCAGCGTGAACCAAGGGATTTCCATCGTTGATGCTATCGCCTCTTTTAATTGCCGATTTGCGACAGTGTGAACCTGCGGAATGTCTCCAAACTGTTTGATGAGTTGGGCACGGTAGTATTCGGCGCGTAAAACCCGATCTTCCGTATGGAACCAGTGGCCTGGAATTGCGAGTTTCCCCTTGCTGAGTAGAAAACGAGCGTATGCAGCGCGTAGTGCAGGGTCTTCTGTCTTCTCCCAATCTCGCGGAACACGCTTTTCCCGAGCGTTAAGTTCTGCATAGATAGATTCAAGGCGTAAAATGAGGGCATCCAATTCTCCTGTCCTGTCGGTAGTTAGACTTGATGTATCTGTTGGGTCTAAGGGGTTGGTCGTTTCGGTTTCTACATCTTCCCCGCCTCCACAAGCGAGGAAGCAGAGAACGAAAAGACAGATGAGATAACAGAACAGCGGTAAAATACGCGGCTTTTTCATTTTGGGTCTCCTTCAGATACCATTTTGACTTCCACACCTTTCGCTCTTAGTTCTCGATGATGGTTGAGTGTGTTCAGCGTCCTTTCTCTGGGAAAGAGATGATAGAGTGCCTCAAGATAGGTAATGAGTTCGTCATGTGTTGGAGTTATCCCCATCGCCTCATTTAGTTCCCAATCTGAGACAGTGCGAACCTCTGGAGTATCTCCAAACTGTTTGAGCATCTGAGCACCGTAGTATTCGGCACGCAAGACAGGATCTTCTGTCTTATACCAATCTTTGGGAGGATATGTATCAGCAGCGTTGGTAACTTCCGTCTCTTGCTTAGTTTGTTTCCAAGGATCATTCGTTGGCGGTGGTGTTTCAAACGTGCTATCGTCTCGCCAATCATACTTTTCTCGGTTTGTGGTCCTCCGTGCTGTGTGGTCGTGTGAACTGTGATTATGTGGATGGTCATGACTATGGTCGTGGGTTATCGGAGCCTCTTTTGTAGTTGTGTCTGTCTGTAGCGGGCGTTGTTTGGGTGTGGGCTGCGTCGCTTTATAGATTTGAACTGGTTCCGTCGGTGTTCTGCCACGCAAGAAAAGGTGTGTGCCGATACCGAAGACTATAAGTCCTGTGAGTGCGAAAAACCATATCTTTTTGAAAAAATTCATGTGTTCACCTCTCAGTGTGGGGGTTTCCGATTCAATCTCCTATTTATTGGAGTTCACCCAGAACAGAAAATGATTCGTGGTTAAAGGATCAGCAAAAGTATTCAAGATGAATCCAAACGTTCTCGGCTCTTCAATAGCGAGCCATAAGAGTCCTTCGTCTTGTCCATGTTCCTGAAAGCGTTCTTGGATTTTCTTCTTCGCTGCTTCAGAACGTTCCTTCGCTAAATTTTGATAAGCATCCTCAAATGCGTCGAATTCTTTTCGATTCTCCCTAACCAAATCAATCACATTGTGGAAAATAGGACTGGTATACAAACGATCAAATTTTTCTTCAAGGTGCTGGACCCGAAGTGCCGTGGGTTCAGTTATTTCAAAGCTTTGGAAGAGTACAACGATTTGATAAAAGTGAGCTATCGTCTGATCATCAGGGCGATGTCTAAAGTGTTTCTTAAAAAGTGGAAGGAGAAGTGAATCAGCATTTGGAGGTGTTGTGTCAAGAAACTCGTTAAAAGTCTTAAAAGGTTTTGTTTTGAAGGATTTTGCTTGTTGTTCGGTGCGTTTCACATACGCTAAATAAAGTGCTGAGTTTGCAAGCTCCCTAAGTGTTTTGAAATCTTTATCTAAAAGTGAGCCGGGAAACTTGGCACGCAGAAGAGCGAACATTTTTTTCTCTCCGTCTGCCACAGGTATGGAAGGCTGTGAAGAAACGGATTCCACTTCTTCAGACAGTATAGAAGGGCTGTCGGACTTTTCCGCGCATCCGAAAAACAAAACCGTGCTAAGACACAGAAGTATAGCGAAGCATTTGAAAATGTAGGGTGTTTGGATCATAAGAATTTCCTCTAATCTTGTTGCATTGAGTCGTTACGTTGACGCGTTTTTCTAATCTGCTCGGCAATTTCTGGATCTGATTCTTTGAGTCTGCGGAGTCCCTCTTCGGGTCCATAGCGATTGAGGGTTTCTATAGCACGTGCCAAGCGTTGGGGTTGAAACTGTTTGTGAAGTGCTGCTTCCATGCGTTCTTCGGTTGGCAGTTCAGGCATATCCGGTATAAACTGTTTTTCGAGGTCTGCATCACGTGTTATATGAATTAGGAGTTTTTCGAGTTCTGCGGATTCTAACGTCCTGTTACTGTCGGATGCCGGTTGTAAATGCGCACTCGCTTCGGGGTGAGTGTGTATCATTTGTGTGGTTTCGTCTTGGATGTGTGAGGATCCAACTGACACGGAATATTCCTCCGCAGTAGAGGAGAGCTGCCGAGTTGTATCTTCTTGTGGGAAGAAGGTGCCCGTCCACCCTTTTGCCCTGAGTGCGGGTTCCATCCAAGGTGGAGGTGTCCATCCTTCTGGCGGCACCCATCCATCTGGGGGTAGCGTCAGTCTTTCTATTAAAACTTCGCGCGAGATAGGCGGTGGTGCCTCAGCGAGGTGTTCTCCGTTTTCATCAATATAAATGACTTCATACCCTTTGGGTTCAATGCCCTTATGTAGGAGATCAAACTCTTGAGCCTTATCAAGGGACTCGCCAAAGAACATAGCACCCGTTTCTTGCACTCTTTTAACATAGACGCGTCCAGGCTTAGCAGGGAGAAAGATTTCCATGTCGGGTCCTGTAAAAAGGCCTCCGTTCACATCCGGATCAATCTGTTTTGCAGCACGGACTTGCTCATATTCCCAAATCTTTCTTTCAATATACGCGGCTTTAAACGCCTCCCAATCGGTAGTAGGCGGGATTCCGAAAACATCGGATGTCCACATTTCGGGTTGGTTTTCAAGCTGAACCAATGCGTTGCGCGCTACCATATATCCAGAATAATCGTTGTAATCTTCTATTACAATACCTTTGTCAAGGAGCATTTCAAGCCACTCAACTTGAGGGTACTTCTCATCCACAACGGAATTACCCGCCATGTCTTCAAACGATTTAAGGAGTGCTTCAACGGTTTGAGGACCATCGTGTTTCTTAGATGGAAGGTGTCGGGAGGAAGAGGCACTCAGTTTTGGCGATACCACATTGGAATTATTTTCAAACTGCGGTTGCCTGTGCGTCCGGATAACAAAACAGGTAACAAGTCCAATAATCACCGAAAGGACGAACATGTAGGTAACAGTTCTGCGTATCATTAAGAGAAATCCTTTTTGAAAGGGTAGATTTGAAACCTACCCTCTCGGAACTTTAGTGGTTTCAACGGGTAAAGCTATTCATAGAACCTTCGGCTCTTGCGTACTTCATATCCCATGGGTTACAGGATGTGCGAACTTTGAGCTCACTGGTACTACAAGTGCCATTTGCGTAGACTTCAGCCCAAATAGTGCCGCTATCCCAGACAGCTGGTTCAGAATTGACCCGAACCTTCACCCTGCCTCTCCCTTCATGATACCCGACCCAGGCAGAGCCACCAACTCTAACATCTGTGGCAGCAACCAATTCATAGTCTCCCTCATGCTCCCAGGCATAAACATAAACACCATGAAAATAAAGAGCTGTCGCGATGCTAATTCCGAAAATCATGGCGAACAGGCACGCGACAACGACCACTTTGCATGAAAGTAATTTCATCAGTTTTCTCCTTCATTTATGCGGATTGCTTTGGGAATAGGAAGGCAAACGGTAAGGTGTTGCGTTCTTAGCAATCCCTTGTTATATAAGGTGCTAACCTGAAAGTCTCACAAAACAGAGGCGTTTTATGCTACAATTAGGCTAACGCTGTCATAGACCAGTTATGGCAGTGCTGCGCCGACCGGTGTCACTTCCACCCTCGGCGCACCCGTCAAAAATATCGGAGACTGCCACATACAAAACTATTTCGTCACATTATACGGAAAAAGACGAAAATAGCCAATAACTCTTTATCTGGTTATTCACCTCCTCTACGTAAGAAATAATAGATATCAGGATAATGCCTTTCTAACCACTTCTCGAATTTCACTAACGCCCGATGATATCGAGACTTGGCAGTTCCTGTTCTGATGCCCAGTTTTTGCCTAATCTCCTCAAACGTCATATCGCTGTTGTGCCTTAATTGAAGGACCTCTAACTCTTTTGGACGCAGCGTGCGCTCAAAACGGCGGCGGATCTCTGCGAGTTCGTTGTCAAGAACGCCGTGCTCCGGTTGAAACGTCACGGGTGCAGGAAACAATTCTGCAAGAAGCATTTGCTCCAATTCATCTTCTTCCAATTCATCTTCTGGACTGGCATCCAATGCTACGTGCACGCCTTGCTTCTGTTTCTCCTTAATCCATTTCATCAGGACACGTTTTGCGATTGTGGATAGCCACGCCCCAAAACTTTCTGGAGACTGAATCCCTTCTAAGTTTTGCAGTGCCTCAAGGAATGTTTCTTGAACGAGATCTTCTGCATCTTCACGATTTCCGCTGATTCTCCTTTTGAAAAACCTGTGAAGGGGAGCCCTATATCGCTGAAAGAGGACACTTCCCGCTTGTTCATCGCCTTTCTGATAGCGTTGCAAAAGTTGTACATCACTATATGTTTCATAATCGGTTAGCATTTAGAGTGAGTTGTCCTTACTTATTAAGTGTAAAAATTGGGTAAAAAGGTTGCAAAAAAATAATTCCGTCTTCCCAATTGGGTCATCAGGACTTACGCAAATTAGGGAAGTCACTTTGACCTGAAAATCCTTGAATCCTGCCCCCCTGATAAGGGGGGATACAGGGGGGTTATTCCGCTTCAGACATTCATCAAATCACATGTCCATCTTTAATGATGCCCTTCTCCTCCAAAGCAGCAAGCGCATTCTCAGCAAAGCCGGACGGGATACGTAGTTTCCGGCTGAGATGCTTCGGATCCAGCAACCCACCATAAGAGAGGTGAAGCCAGACGAGAATCTCCTCGCGGGTTAAGTTCGCCTGCTTGGCGACGGGCACAAACTGCCACATCTTCTCGGTTGCGTCGAGTGTGTTGGTGATGATCTGGAGGTAAATCAAGACTTCTTCTTTGTTGAGGTCGTTTCGCACGGCTGCGCGGACGAAGGCAGGGATGTCAAGATCATACCGGAGTCGTATGATTTCTTTGGTAGGTAAAGCTGGCATAAGAAAAATAAAATCCTTTGAATTGGTTATCAGTTGGTTCTCCTCGCAGTGAGAGTTTGCCTCGCAGTGAGAGTTGCCGGTTCAGATACGGCACAACTGGAGCTACACTCATTTGAAAAGGGAAGTTATCTTCAAGAAAGCAGTGGAGGAAATACAATCTTTCGCAGACTCCAAGAGGCTACAAAAAATCCCGAATCGGTTGACACAGCGGGGGTTGTATTCGAGGGTGACAGATTTCGGGGGTCGGACGACAAGGTTCATGCGCGGCACGTGTCCGGTGCAGCGCGGAACTTATTGTCGCCACGAGTAAGAAAAGCGCGATGGGAACCCACCGCAAGAGGCGTGTTTTCATGTTAGGCACTCCTTTTTTAGGGGCTGGTCCCCATAAATAACACACAACGGAAACCCGTTAGCTGCTACAATAGAAACCAGCGCTGTCAAAACCTTAGCTTTTGGCAGTGTTACGCGTGGCAGGTGTTGCTTCACCTGCTGCGCACCCCGAAAACGGGGAGCTGCCCCTGACGCGATCCAGGCGGTATTAGCAGATGTGCTTCAGCATGAAATCAGCGTCACAAATAATTATACAAAAAAACGCAAAAATTGTCAAATTTTAAATTGTGGCTTACTATAACTAACCGCGTAACTGGCGAAACACTTTCCAAATCCTGCCCAATTTTACCTTCTATAGACATATCGCCCCGCTGGGGCTGTGCTTCCTTCTGCTTGGACTGTTTTTCCGTGAGTTATCGGTGTGTGCAAAACTCACAAGAAAATAGAGAACGCTTTGAAACTCAACTTCCACGCGACACGAATTGTCTAAACTTTAGTAATCCAAATGTAAAAATAGCACTTCCAAAAGTTAAAAGAGGCGTGATGAATTGCGCGACTACAAACGCGTTCGTTATCCAATCGGACATCCAATGTTCTCTTCTACAAGGGACTTCGCGACAATTGAATGGCTCTGGTATTGTCTTGATTTCTTCTTGATTCTCCCGGTCAAATATGCTATTATTTTTTTAAGATGGATTATACTGCCGCGCGGCTTGAAAATTCTGCGCGTCTCACCTGCAATGTCATTTTAGAAAATAATATTGAAGGAAATTTTGTGTAGCATTTCATAAGTTTTGGCAAGATACTAATCTCCGCAGTTACGGAGAATTTCTCGCTGGATACTCGCGCTATCATTTTTAATCTTTACATGAACAATCCAGAAACTACACCCGAAATTTTTACATCTGAAGAAAGAAACGAAAACGAAGAGAGAAAGCGTGAGTTGATTGAACTGGTTGCTTCAGGAGAAGCTGTACTTATAGTTGGTGCTGGGAGTAGCGCGCGTGTGGGCTATGTGACTTGGAAGGGGCTTTTGCGAGAGTTGGAGAATTTAGCTAATGAATGTGGTGATGGTCTTGATCAAAGACGTAAAAATGATGCATTAGCATACGCAGAAGACATCAAATCGCACATCCATGATAAAACAGGCAGCCTACGCAGATATCATAATTTCCTTTATAATTCATTTAAGCAGGAATCTCCTCCATTTGATGATTTTCACACGATGCTTGTCTCATTACCTTTTAGAGGAATTTTAACAACAAATTACGATACTGTGCTTGAAGCAGCATTAGGCGATTTAGAACATGAGTCCGCCACTGATAATTCATTGGTTATTGACGAGAATTCTGCCGGCCGCGTTCATGAATTTCTAATGGCGATGAATAACGATAAAAGAATAACTCGGCGGATTGCACACTTGCACGGGAGATTCGACCTAGCAAACAGTATAATTCTGAGCATTGGAGACTACAAGCGCGCTTATGGTTTGAATCTCGCCGACGAAAAAAGCCAGCAAGAAAATGAGTGGAAACTTCGTTTCAGATTGCTTTGGGCTGTTTTAGCAACCCGTCGTGTTGTTTTTGTCGGTTTCAGCATGGAGGATCCTTATTTTGAGGAAATGCTAAAAATTGTTAGCGAAGATTTATGGACATGGAACAAATTCACTCACTTTGCCATTATGAGTATTTCCTCCAAAGATGCTGACGATGCAGAAAATTCCAAAAACAAATCTGAAATTCTCAATAGTGAATATGGCGTTGGTACTGTATTCTACGAAGATTCTGACAACTCACATCAGGGATTAGATCGTATACTTGATGAAATTGATGAAGAGTGCAGAGTTAGAAGTCAATCTGAGACTGATGGTGTGGATTGGTTAGAACGAGCGAATCAAAGGATGTAAAGGGGGATTGACGATGAAAATTGAACGAGAGAAACTCCTGAATGACTTACAGGACTTCGCCTCGCGAGGAGACGGAGTTATTATTGGTAGCCCAGGGATTGGAAAAACATACGTACTAAAACAGTTTCGTCAACGCCTAAAATCCTCTGAAATACCGCACCTCCTTTTACGGATTGACCAACTTGGAAATGGTACTGCCGAAACTTTACGGGAAGAGTTGTCTTACGAAGGCGATCTCATTGAAAAGTTGAAATCTATTCCTGTTTTAGGCAAGAGCGCAATTTTACTATTTGATGCTTTTGATGCTGCTCGGGATGAACAAACCCGTAAACGCTTTTTAACCCTAATTCGACGCGCAATTCGAGAACTCGTGAAGTGGAATGTTGTCGTTACAGTACGAACATACGACGCTAAAAAATCGCAAGAGCTCTTAGATCTATTTGGTAATCCTGATGACACCGAATATCAGAGCGAAGGGATTTTATGTCGACATTTCACAATTCCCGCTTTTGATGAGTATGAGATCTTACAGGCTTTTGACCAAATTGGGTGCCCAAAATCCACATACGAGAATGGTTCTCAGGATTTTAAGAACATTCTTGCCAACCCGTTTAATCTCTGGTTATTGGAAAAAATTCTGAAGAGATCAGACAAGATTCCCGATTTTAGCCAGATTCATTCTGAAGTTCAACTACTCGGTCTGTTTTGGCAACGGCGAATTGAGAATGAAAACAGTGAACATCTTCTGAGGCAAATCGCAGACAAGATGGTTCAAGAACGCTCATTGAGTGTCAGGGTAAATGACATTTATGATGATGTGAACCTTGATAAACCACCACGAAAAAACGCTTGGAATAAACTCCAGAGTGATGAAATCCTGTCAAAGGTATCTTCGAGTGGGCAGCGTATTGCTTTTTCTCACAACATACTATTTGACTACGCAATTAGCGTCCTGCTCATTGATGATGAGCCTCAACGTCTTGGCGATTTTATTCTTGAAGATAAGGCACGTCCACTTTTTCTCCGACCAAGTCTCACTTACTTTTTCACCCGGCTCTGGTATTATGACTCCGAAAGTTTCTGGCGGGCTTTCTGGCACATTTTTCCGAGCGAGCAATCTGTACATTTGCGTCTTGTCGCTCGCTTGATTCCGACGAGCATTATTGCAAATGAAGCCCGTGAGATAGACCAATTCACGCCACTTTTAGAGAAACTATGGAATGAAGAAGGGATCGCAGACGAGGCAATAGCGCGGCTTTGGCAGGCACTTCGGACACAGCAAATTGAACGGGATGTTCTCTGGAGCGAATTTTTTGATCAGGTTTCGGAATACTTGCACGCTAACTTTGCATGGGATTTAGCAACTCTCACTTCGGATATCCTTGAACGAGCAGTAGAAACAAAAAGTGCAGAAATCATAAAAACTTGTGGGCGGATTGGTCGGCGGTTACTTGAATGGGTGTGGCGGGAGAGAGAAACAAATGAGAACGACTGGTATAATCGACTTGGTGGTTATTGGGCAGTGCCACTTGTTGCTAAAACATATCACACGAATGTGGAAGAATCAGGTACACTTCTTGAGAAGGTTCTTCAGCTGACGAAGGAAGAGAATTTTCCGATAGGCTTTCTATCATCCCTAACTGAACATGTTGACAAGATTTGGGACCATGATTCTGAGTTTGTTACTCGAATCTATTGTATAGTCTTTGGCCATTATGAAATGAGTGATGAAAAAGTAATTCGAGGTGGGCCCATTTTTCCTATGGCAACCGTTCGCCATCAGGACTATCGGATGTGTCAATATAGGTTAATGAAGCATTTTCATAATTTTCTTCGCGTATTACCACTAACTGCAGCGCGAACAGCAATTCAAAGTTTGAATTTCTTTATTATCCGCTTCCATATTGTTGGATATCTTGGAGGGAATGAAGCATTTGAAGATTTGACAGAAACTTTCGATTTTCGTGGAAAATCTGCGTATTTTGTGGAAGATAGTAGTTACATGTGGGATGAACAGAAATCCACCGATGAGCCAATTGAAATGGCAGATATGCTGTTTGAATTTATAGCAAAATTGGCTGAGGCGGAAGATCCGCTCGTTGATTCACTACTTGGTGTTTTCCGCGATGAGGTTTGGGTTGCATTTTTCTGGAAACGACTTTTAAAAACTGCTGCAGAGTTTCCCAGTGTTTTCGCACCACGACTCTTTGAGTTGTGTATTGCGAAACCGATACAGTTGCATTTTGAAACCTCTTATGAATTGGGTCTGTTTTTAAAAGCCGCTGCACCTGAGTTTGCACTAGACAAACTTCGCCCAATTGAAGAGAGCATTTTAGCAATCCCTGAGGGCACAGAGGATAATCGTGAATCTCTTGAAATATGTAGAAACCGACTTCTTGCACAGATCCCGGTGGATTTGCTATCCACGGATGAGGCAAAGAAAATTCGGGAAGAGATGGTGCGTGAAGATAATGTTCCGGACAATCAACCACCAGTTCGCTTCAGGACTTGGTCAGAACCTGTCACTGAAGAAAAATGGCTGCAAAGCCGAGGCGTTGACACAACTACACCAGAAAATCAAGAATTACAACGCTTCTCCGAAACTCTCAATAAATTCAGTTCGGATTGGCAAAACAGCGAACCAACTATAGAAGCTGCCAAGTTGATTTTACCGCATTTACAAGAGGTATATGCCGCACTGAAGAACAATACAGAGGCTGACAAAAAAGTAACCACTTTACTCTGGCGTAATCTAACCGGTTGTGTGGCAATTCTTGGTCGGATCGCTAATAAACTTGAAAGTGATTCCTTTACTTTTTGCCGACAAGTGCTTTTAGAGGCTGCAAAACATGAGCAGCCTAAACCGGACCCTGAATACGATGCCCAATTTGATCATCCGGGTTATTCTCCATTTCCACGGCATGAAGCTGCTCGAGGTCTACTTAGATTCGCGTTTCACCAACCTGATAAGGAGACATTAGACGCAATTGAGACACTCGCAAGTGACCCTGTACCATCTGTTCGGATGGTAACAGCAATGGAACTGTTCCGAATTTATGACAAAGCAGCAGAAAAATTCTGGGACATTGTAAACAACAGAGCAAAGCAGGAGGGAAATCATGTTGTTCAGGAATACCTCTACCTTACATTGACACAGGTCATCACAAAAGCGAATGAAAACGAAAACAAGATTGCTCAAGTTATGGCGAAGTTACTTCAACATACACCGCTACCTCCAGAAAAATCAGGTTCATTTGACCCATTTAGTTATCTGTTAATGGGATTGGCAATCGGCTACCAAAATTCATGGGCTATAGGAACAATCAAAAATACTTTTTTCAAAGATCCAATTCGTTTCGCTAATCTTTTAACCCGTGCTGTGAATGAGATTATGGAGCATTATGTTAATCCGAAGTACTTTGGAACGGATGCCGGACGTGAAAGAGCAAAACGGGCTATTGATTGGTTAGGCCAAGTGATTGATCTGGTCTCTGATAAAATTAAGGAATTGTATCGTATAGTCAAGGAAGATGAAACTGAGGCAAATGTGAAAAAGTTACACGATACATACGAAGTGATTGATGAAGTTATTACACGTCTTTACTTTGCAATTGCTTACAAAAGAGATCAGGCTGAAGAACCAGTTGAGGAAATTTCCCACGAGTTGCGCTGCGACTACTACTATAAAGTTGAACCATTAATGAAACAGATTATTGCTTTCGCGCAAACTCCAGGGCACGGCATGATGTTCGCACCGACAGCGCACTATTTCATGCAACTTTTAAAGAGTTTCCTTGGCTGCAATCCCCAAGAGGTTTTGCATTTAGCAACGGGGGTCGTAAAATCAAGTGAACCGTTCGGTTATAATCTCGATTCCATTGCGGTTCATGATGTTGTTGAATTCGTTGAAATTGTCCTTGCTGATTACCGACATGAAGTGCGTGATGGTGAAGCCTTGGAAGACCTCCTGAATCTGTTAGATCTTTTTGCCAAAATAGGCTGGTCGGATGCGCTTAAACTCGTTTGGCGGCTTGATGAGGTCTTCCGTTAATCTTAACCTAAGCCACCTGTTTGTGCACATAGCACTCCGCTGGAGTGCAAGAAGTTGTGGACCCCGGTTTCTATAGATATACCACCCCGCTGGGGTGGGGAAAATACCTAAACCCCTCGTTGGAACGTTCAGAATTTGTTAGCAGCAACTTGGGTTAAGCTTATTTTGCACGTTCTTAGGGAAAGAGAAGGGAAACTTTGACTGACATGAAAATACCGGAGATTCAACGTGAGTTAGCAGCGTTAGGGTTAGACGCATGGCTCCTCTACGATTTTCGTGGAATAAACCCGATCGCACAGAATGTGGCTGGTTTGGCAGGCGCACATATCACGCGTCGATGGTTCTGTCTTATCCCTAAACAGGGTGAACCGCGATGGCTTGTCCACCGGATTGAAACATCAAATTTTACCAACGTACAAGGACAAGTCGCACTTTACGCTGGCTGGGAAGAACTTAACGGCGCAATACAGACCCTGCTCGCTGGTATCAAAACAGTTGCGATGGAATATTCACCAAACGCCGAAATTCCCTATATTTCACGGGTGGATGCTGGCACATTGGAGTGGATCCGTTCATTCGGGATTGAAGTGCAAACATCTGCGGAATTGGCGCAGCGCATGGAAGCACGTCTGAGCGAAGCACAAGCCGCGGGGCATCAAGCCTCTGCACATTCGGTATTGCAAGCGAAAGATTACGCCTTCGCCTGGATCGGTTCCCAGCTGCGTGATGGAAAAACGATTACAGAATATAACGTTCAGCAGGAGATTCTCGGACAATTTGAGGCAATGGACCTGGTCACAGACCATCCACCTATCGTTGCTGCGAATGCGAAGAGCAGCGACCCGCATTACGCACCCTCCGAAACCGATACCCAAGAAATTAAAGCAGGCGACTTCATCTTAATCGATTTGTGGGCAAAGCAGAAAGCACCGGACGCGGTTTTCGCGGATACGACATGGGTGGCTTATGCAGGAAAAACGGTTCCAGCACGGTACGTTGAGATTTTCGATATTGTCAAGGAAGCGAGGGATAGAGCCGTCCGGTTCATTCGTGAGAAATGGGCAGTTGATGAACCGATTTACGGTTATGAAGTAGACGACTGTGTTCGCGGATATATCACTGAAAAAGGATATGGCGAATTCTTCATCCACCGCACTGGACACAACATCGGCACTGTTATCCACGGCAACGGCGTAAATTTAGACAACTTAGAGACGCGCGATGCACGCGCCCTGATTTCTGGCGTCTGTTTTTCGATCGAACCGGGTATTTACCTTAGCGATTTCGGCGTTCGGACAGAGATTGACGTTTTCTTAGCCGGTCCAGGGAAAGACGGCGTAAAAGTGACAACCGCTCCCGTTCAAAATCAGATATTACCGTTGCTGTGACCTGATAGTTCCGTTTTCTCAAATCTGTGAGGATGTGTGAGAGGTAGATGCGGGCATTGAGGATCCACTGTTCCGCATACGCAGCGGCGAGTAACGGGAGTGCCATTGTTAAACGTGGGGAGTCGAGGAGCCACTGTTCGGCGTATTCCGCATAATCTGTGTCAACGAGTCCAGTACTGCCGAGTGGATAGACCACATAGCGTTTATCGTCTCGTATTTCCAATCTTGGGGCGAGCGGCGTGTTGAGGTTGAGACGTTTTGTCCCATCAATCTCAAGAACCCAAAAGAAATAATCTTCATTGTACCCGAGGTAGCCAATCTCTACATCAAGCCGATGCTCGGCTTCCGTCAAAATTGGAATGACCTCCATGTCGCGTTTAATTAAGACCGGATAAATTGCCGCGAAAAAGATTTGTTCGTACCCCAGCGGGTGTTGTGCGTGTTTAAGAACGTCCAAAAGTATCTGCGCTTCTTCGATACGTTGCAGCTCTAAACAACTTTTTAAGAAAACTTCATCCCGCAATGATCGCATTTCAGGGGGCGCGTTCGGATCAAGGGGTTGGAGTTCATGAATGAGTTGGAGAATGCGTCTGCGTTTGGGAACAATTCGCCAAAGGGTCCAATGCCATAAGGTCTGCCACGTTTCCTTTTGCCACATTTGGCTAAAAAACGCCTGAGCACTTAGAAGAAAGCGTTGAAATATGTTTTCAGATGCGGGATTTTGTTGTTGATTTGCCATGGTTTTTAGTCGTTTCAGGACAATTTAGTTTTCGGTTTTTTGCCCCAATTTCGTCCCCCCAGACCCGGTAGGTGCGGTTTGGAACCGCACCGGGACTGAAAAGGGAAAATCAAACATCTATGAAATCCAATAATTTATTAAAACTAAATGCCCTGTAGTCGTTTGGTGCAAATTTGACTTTTCGCCGGGAATATAGTATAATATATGTTGCCAATGATAGAGTTGCCGGAGTGGTGAAATTGGTAGACGCACGGGACTCAAAATCCCGCGGGCCCTAGGTCCATGTCGGTTCGAGTCCGACCTCCGGCATGAGGCGATGGTTTCTGATAAAGCCATCGCCCTTTTTATTTTTTAGGACTTACGCAAACTGAACAAATATCGGATATTTGGAGACGAAAAATCGGTATTTTCCATATTTTTAACCCCCTAAATCCCCCAACCCCCCATATCCCCCCTTATCAGGGGGGTAGGGGGACTTTAAGAAGCAATGCACAAGTCCTGTTTCTGCTACATCGCGACGATTTTACGCATCCGTTTCGCCAAGTCGATTTGTGCTTCCTTGTCACCACCGACTTCGTGGATGACATAGCCATCGTAGCCGATGCTACGGAACGCCTCCATGACTGCTTGCCAATCTGTATCGCCATCTAAGAGGTTAACGAACTGATGCGCGCCGCGGGAGAAGTCCTTGAAATGCACCCGCTTGATGCGGTGTCCCAATTCTCGGATCCAATGTTCTGGATAGCCATAAGCCATCATATTTGCGGTGTCAAGATAGGTGCCTACCCAGTCGCTATTCACTTCATCTACAATATCGCGCATCTCTTTTGGACTGAGTAGGAATTTGTTCCAGACGTTTTCCAGCCCGATTGCGACTTGGTGTGTTTCCGCGGAAGGCGCGAGGTCCTTCAGCACGCCGACAAGGTTATCCCAGACCTGTTGATAAGTTCCTTCGACGGTGAGTTGCCCGGGATGTAGTAGAATCCCGCCGACACCGAGTGCCCCCGCGACTTCTAAACCGCGAGCAAGCGAGACTGCGCCTTTTTCGCGCTGTGTTGCATCGAGGCTGAGTAGGTTGCCACGGTCAGCATAACCCGCCGTGATACTACTGATTTCGATCCCTGCGTCCGCACACTTCGTAGCAATGCCGCGGAGTTCTGTATCGCTCATATTAACGTCGGTGTCTTGTCCCTCACCGAAAGTGAGTTCAACGGCATCATAACCGGCATCCTGACAGAGCGAAAGCGTGTCGTCTAACGACATACCGCCAAGAATAATTTGAGTAACACCTATCTTCATTGCTGCTGTTAGTAAAAAACTGCGTAAACCTGCGTTTTCGTAAGTAAATGTAGTTTCTTACGGGATTCCTTAAGCCCCTGTTACGACACTCGTCAGTGTCTTAGCCTGCCTACATCCAACTCAACCTGCTACGTGGCAGAAGATATAAGCGACTTGCACGCCACAAAGGAAACACGTGACGTGGAGTAACCCTCAAAGTTAGCACCGAAATGCTAACGCTTTTTCTTCTTCCGAGTGTCCTCACAATGTCAAGGTTCGTCTCACTCGTATATGAACCTCTCCAGTAGCACCGACATGGTTCTCGTCGGGGCGTGTTTGGTTATTACACAACGCTACTGAATACGGTAGGAGGGAATTGAACCCTTCAAAACGCCCGCGTTTACCGTAACATACAAATACCAGAGAAAACATAGAAAAAGTGCTATTTAGGAACACTCCTTTTCGATGTGAAACTGTGTGGCTGTTAGAGATTGTATACAGAGGTGCCGGGTCTCAAGGCATTGTGGACACCGAATAGCGACATAGTAAGCGTCGTTGAATACGGCATCAATCAAGTTGTCGTGAAAACGATCTGTCGATGGATTCCCCAAGAATTGGTCAAGCACTTCGTATTCCCTATCACAATCCGGACAGATTTGTAAATCGTGTCCGATGTCAATCTGGTCCAGCCATCGCATCGTTATTCCCTTTCTTCAGAGGAAACCAAAAATCGCTCGACCGCTTTGAGATAGCGGTTCGGCAAGCGTGCCTTAACGTGAACGGCTTCATCTGTATATTCAGTGTCAAGCACGGTTCCATGCTTATGCAGCAAATCAAGTGCTTTCCCTTCTGTATACGGAATCCTGAGAGAAAGGTTCATGCCGCGTTCAGCGAAACGTTGGGTCAGCGCATCTATTAAAGCCGGAATACCGTCGCCGCGTTGTGCTGAAATAGACAGTGCCTCCGGATATTGGCACTGTAGAATTTGGAGTTCGTCCTCGCTTTTGAGTCTATCAATTTTATTGAAAACCATGAGCATCGGAATCTCGGTAGCCTCTAATTCTTTAAGGACGACATTCACGGCCGCGATGTGTGCTTCTGCCTCTGGATGGCTTACATCAACGACATGCAGTAAAAGATCCGCTTCCGAGACCTCTTCGAGTGTTGCCTTGAATGCAGCAACTAATTGGTGTGGCAACTTCTTGATGAATCCAACCGTATCGCTTAACAAAATTTGCTGCTTTTGTGGCAAATCCACCCTTCGTGTGGTAGAATCTAAGGTTGCGAACAATTTATCTTCAGCTAAAACGCTTTCACCGGTCAATACGTTGAAAAGGGTTGATTTTCCGGCATTGGTGTATCCAACGAAAGACACTTTGACTTTTTCAGATCGCCTTTTCCGTTGAACATGGCGTTGCTTTTCAACGGCATCAAGTTCTTTTCTGACCTGTGCGATGTTCCTACGGACCCAGCGCCTATCCATTTCAAGTTGTGTTTCACCGGGACCCCTGAGGTGTCTACCACCGCCCCCGCCCGTCGCGAGCCGTGAGAGGTGTGTCCACATCCGAGTGAGCCGTGGAAGCGCGTATTCGAGTTGTGCCAATGCGACCTGTAATCGCGCCTCTTTGGTGAGTGCTCGTTGTGCGAAGACTTGCAGTATAAGTCCCGTCCGATCAAGCGTAGCGATATCAAGTGCCTTCTCAAGGTTTCGATTCTGTGCTGGTGCCAGTTCTTCATCGAAAATAATTGCGTCGGCATTGAGTTCTTCAACGAGCGGTTTTAGTTCTTCAACCTTTCCTTCACCAATGAAATATGTTGGATTAGGTACGTTACGCGGTTGAATTGTCTCACAGACGACTTCAATGCCAGCGGTCTCTGCGAGTTGCTGGAGTTCTTGTAGCGATTCTTCAGTTTCGTCCATTGAATTGTCTCGGAGTTTTATGCCTACCAAAATTGCACGTGAAGGTGGATTCGGTGAGCGTGTGTCATAAAGCTGTTGCATCAAGAAATTCCTTTTTGTTTTGAAGGGATTTCCAAGCACGGTGACTTCGTTGTCCCAACACTGCGATATTTATAATATAGTTTATCAAATCTGCGTCCTATTTTCCACTAAAATCCTATTTTGCGGAAAAACTTCACATTTTCTGCACTTTTCTCACCCTGATAATTTCTAAAGTTTTTCTTGCGTGCAGGTTAATTCTGTGCTATACTTAACTTCACTATGAAAGCTGCTAAGAATTCTACAACTCCAGTAATTACCGTAAATCGGAAGGCGAGGTATGACTATCACCTACGCGATCGGTATGAAGCAGGCATCGTTTTGCAAGGTACTGAAGTGAAGTCAATTCGGGCAGGGCGGTTTAACCTGACAGATAGTTACGCACAGATCACAGATGGGGAAATCTTCCTCATTGATGCACACATCGGTCCGTATGAACATGGAAATATCGCCAATCACGAGCCGAAACGGAAACGGAAACTCCTATTGCATCGACGCGAAATCATCAAACTTGAACGCTTAATCCGTTCAAAAGGAATGACTATTGTTCCGACTCGAGCATATTTTAGCAACGGGAAAGTGAAACTGGAGTTGGCTGTCGCGATGGGCAAGCAGGTTTACGATAAACGCGATAAGATTGAACGTGAAGCGACTGCGAATGAGATCCGAGCATACAATTCAATTAACGACTAACGACGTTTTGAAAGACCACCAATCGCAGAACGACTATTGACTTTCAGCATATTGGTGGTCGGTTGTCGGCTGTCGGAAACCTTCAGTAAAGAGGTTTTCTGATAAAATAGAGTCCTCTTGCTGATGGCTGATGACTGACGGCTAATTTGCTGACGACTATTCTGGGGGTGTAAAGGTTTCGACGAAGGTAAATGAAATATAGGTTGCATGTCGAGGTCTCCGCAGGCCTCGTTAAATAGGCGGAACACTTATAAATGCTGATGAAGAATTAGCATTAGCTGCTTAATACGCAGCTACGCTTTGCCGACCTGTTGCCCGTCAGGGAAGCAAAAGCGCCGCAATACGGGCTAGCCGCTCGTCCTTTCTCAAGGGGCGTGCCGCGAACCACCTTTTGAGATAGCCTATTATGAATCCTGCACAGGGGAGTCTGATAGGCGAAACTTAAAACCTGTGATAAGCATGTAGTAGCCTCTATTGAAGTGCCTTCGGACGCGGGTTCGATTCCCGCCACCTCCATTTTTGCAACGTCATTCCGTGCTTACCCGCAATACATCGCTTGCCCCATTGCTTGCAAAGTGACATGGCTGAATTTGCGAACATGCCACCTCGTATTCAAAAGATTGTGCAATCGCATCTGTGTGAGGATGAACATATTTACTTGTGCGTCCTCGGTCGCTCCAATTTGCTACGTCCAGATTTCGTTTTTATCACGTCTCGCAGAGTCCTCGTTTTGGATGAACGATATATAGGGAGCCTTGCTGTTTCTTACGCGAATGTCCGGTGTAATCTATTATTCGCGGAAATCCGCGGTGTTAAGTTGGTCCGGCATCTCAAACATCGACTTCTCCGTCAGGCAAGGCTTGAAATTAGCGTTGTCCGTGCTGTCCATTGGATCGACAATATCAACTTCCGTTCAGCTCGCGCTGCCTATGTCTGCATCACTGAACACCTCACAAAGTAGAGAAGAACGCCATGATAGAATTCCTGAATTATCTTATCGTCTCATACAACGCCTGGTTCACGGCACCACTAACGATCGTCTTCCTACTCGCGATCTTTCGACTTGCGATGGGGGCAATCGATTTCGGGGACGCAGACGCTGATATAGATGCGGATATGGATGTAGATGCTGATATAGATATAGATGCCGACATTGATGCGGATATGGACATAGATGCTGATGTCGATGCGGATATGGACGTAGATGCTGATGTCGATGCGGATATGGACGTAGATGCTGATGTTGCCGGAGATACAGGCGGTCTGACTCCCTCTTTCGCCGACGTATTTGGATTTTTGAATGTTGGCAAGGTCCCCTTGATGGTTGTGCTGATGTCCCTATTTGCAACATGGGGAATTACAGGACTCATCGCGAACGCATTCCTTAATGTCGCCGAGAATCAGCAGTGGGTTTGGATATCGTGTCTTATCGCCCTGTTCTGTTGCGTATTAGGAACGCGTTACATCTCCATGGGACTCTCAAAACTGTTCCCTGAAAGTGAAAAAGCGATCAGTGATGTCCACCTGCTCGGTTTAAGTGGACGGGTTATTAGCGGACAAATTACAACGACCTTTGGCACCGCTCGCGTCCAAGTTCCGGATGGACCAGAATTGACCGTCAGCTGCCGTGTCAAATCCGATGAAGTCACACCTGTTAAGGGAGATACTGTTGTGCTCATAAACTACGATCGCGCGAAACGCATTTTTGATGTAAGAAAAAGTGAAATGGAGTAACGTTTTAACAATTCTCTATCGGGGGAATGGTTCTCGGTTCTCGGTTATCAGTTGTCAGTTAAAGAGATTGACTGTGGAGGTAACAATAAAGTAACCGACACAAGTTCTTAACCGAAAACCGAAAACTGATAACTGACTACCATTTCTCCGAAAACTGATAACCATTAAAGCATAGAGGAGAATTAGACATGTTCGGCGCAAATGCTAATTTATTTTTCACTGTTGTCGGTAGTATTATTGCTTTGCTTGTTGTTTTCTTGTTAATCTACCGTTCCTTTTACAAAAAAGCGCCAGCAGATTCAGCGTTAGTCATCGCTGGTGGACGAAAAAAGCGTGTCGTCTTTGGCGGAAGCCTCATCAATCCTATTACCAACACAACACAACTCATTTCCTTGAATACACTCCAGTTACCCGTTGAACGAACAGGGCAAGCTGCACTTATCACCAAAGATAGTTTGCGGGCTGATCTTGAAGCACAATTCTATGTCAAAATCGAACCCAATGAACAGGATGTACTCAAAGCCGTGGCAAGCCTCGGGAATAAAACATTAACGCCCGCCGAAGTCAATAAACTTCTCGAAGGCAAACTTGTCGGCGTTCTGCGCAGCGTCGCCGCAACCATGGATTTACAAGAATTGCACGAAAAACGCCAGCAATTTTCCGACCAGGTCCAGGAAGCTTGCCGCGACGACCTTGAACAGAACGGCTTTAAATTGGAAAGTGTCGCCGTCACCAACCTCGACCAGACACCGCTTGAGGAACTTAACGAGAACAACCGATTTGACGTTGTCGCCATTCAAACTATCAAGGAAGAAGTTGAAGACCGGCAGACCAAAACCGCACGTATTGAACACGAAAACCAAGTGAAACGCGAAGAAGACCGACTCAAAGCCCAACTCGAGATTAAACAACGTGAAGAGGAAACCGAGACGGAGGGCTTAGAAGTAGAGAAACGCCTCGACTTCGCACAGGAACAACAGCGCAAGGCGATCGCTACCAACAAAGCCGAGCAAGAACGCGAAATTGAGGCACATAAATTTGAACAGCAACAAGCTGTTGAGGAAGCGCGGATCAAGCAAGAAGAAGTGGTGAAGTCTACTGAGATTCTGCAGAAACAGCGGCTTGATACCGCACGGATTGAACAGGAACGTCAAGTCCAAGAAACCGAAATCGCGCAGAAGCAGGCGGTTGAAGTCGCTCGTGTCCAGCAAGAACAGATGATTGAGGAGGCACAAATTCAGCGGGAGCTCACCGTCGAAAAAGCCAAGATTGAGCAGCAACGCGCTGTTGAGGAAGCCGGTATCTCCAGCAGAATCGTTCTTATTGAGAAAGACCGCGAGGAAAAAGAGGCGCAGGCAGAGAACGCCATTCAGGTCTCACTCAAGGAAAAGGAGCGCGAGGCAGCACTTATTGAACTTTTGGACATTAGCGCACAAAAGGCAAAAGCCGAAGCAGCTGTTTTAACGGCTGAGGCTGTTGAAGAAGCGGAACGCCAAAGCCAGGTTGCGCTTATACGCGCTGAACAGGAAGCGGATGAGGAGCGCATCGCTAAGGAACGCGCCGCCGATGCCGAAGCCTACGCTGTTGTCGAGGCTGCTAAGGCGGAACTTGGGGCGGCTGAGGTCAAGGCGCAGGCACAAACAATTCTCGCGGAGGCACTCCTTGTTGAGGCGAAAGCGAAAGCCGATGGCGAAGAAGCCTCAATTGCTGCGAAAAATCAGGCGGATTCCAAAGTACTCGTTAGCGACGCAATATTGGCATTGGTAGACTCCCTACCCGGGGTGACCAACGAGTTAATGAAACCCGCAGAGCGTATTGAAAGCATTCGTGTGCTTGACCTCGGCGGTGGCAATGGTAATGGCAGCGGTAGTATGAACCGCATCCTCAGTTCGATTGTCAACGCTGGCGCGGCGGTGCCGTTACTTAAAGAGATTGTCGGTTTCAGCGGTTTAGATACCGAAAAGATCGCACAGACCGTTCGCGATTACGCCTCGGGTATCGTAGTTGATGCTCAGGTAGATTCATCAGAATCGACAGATGACGATTAGTTGACAGTTTCGCGTGTTTTAGGCGTGGATAGGGCTACGTTTACCCTCACATTTAAACAAACACTGGCAAGGATAGACAGTGCTTTAAACGCCAGTGCCTATGAAAGGATGCACAGATGGAAAAAGAGAAACAACCAGACATTGAGGTTAAAGTTAACTTTCTCTCAATTGATCGGAGCACAGGCGCACCGATAGTTGTCCTTAGAGAGAAAGACGGCGAATTGAATCGGATACTGCCCATCTTGATCGGCGAATCAGAAGCGGCGGCTATTCAGAAGCATTTGGAAAACATGGAACTCCCGCGTCCATTGACACACGATTTGCTCAAGATTATGATTGAAACACTTGAGGCAAAAGTTGTCGCTGTGTGTGTACACACCTTTGAAAAACACACGTTCTATGCATACGTTACATTGCAGGTTAAAGATGGGAACATTGAAGTAGACTGTCGCCCGAGTGATGGAATCGCACTCGCCCTTCGCTGTGAAGCTCCGATCTATGTTGCCGAGCACGTTATTGCCGAGCATGGATTTGCTGAACAGGAACTTGAGAAAGGACAGAAACACGATACGAAAGATGTACTGGAGAATTTAGATGACGACACACTAAAGCAGTATACGGTCTAACACAATGGGCAATTCATTTGGAACAAGCTGCACTGTCCGTCATGAGAGTTGCACGACTGCATTGGATCAGAGCAACTTTGCCTCAAAAATAGACCTCTCCTTTCTCGATCCTCCCTTTAATCAGGATAAGGCTTACAATGCGTGGGATGATAATTTGCCGCCAGAGGAATATTGGGGGTGGGACGATATCCGCGAATTGACTTCCGGCTATTTCGCAGGTGATGAAGCGTTGCGAGATACAGAGGGCAATCGTCTACATAAGCAGCAAACACCTATCCAACTTCTCCTTCGGATTATTCTCTCTTCTACAAATCCCGGTGATGTCGTTCTCGACCCGTTCGCGGGTTCAGGGACAACGCTGGTTGTAGCGGAACAATTAGGGCGAAAATCGATAGGAATTGAACTGGATTCGCATAATGTTGCGCTCATTGAAAACAGACTCGCTGAACAGAGAGAATCAGACGATATCTCACGTTTTTTCAAAGATTACACATGTACCCCCGACTTGGAAACAATTTGGGGTAAGGAAAGCAGCAAATGTCATCTAAAGCAATTAGAACAACAGTTGAACTTTTCGCAGGCATAGGTGGATTTCGTTTAGCTGCTGCCCAAAATGGCCTTCAGACGTTGTGGGCAAATGATATTTGTCCGAAAGCCTGTCAAGTTTATCAGAGTCGATTTGGAGAGACTGAAATTCATCAAGGCGATATTCGTGAATTAACGCACGAAATTCCGCCGCACGATCTGCTCACAGCGGGTTTTCCTTGCCAACCGTTCAGTAGTGCTGGGCAAAAAAAAGGTTTTCGCGATCCAAGGGGGATGCTCTTCTCTGTTATTGTAGAGATTTTAAAGGAACATCGCCCACCTTATTTTATGCTGGAGAATGTAAAACGCCTACTTTTAATGGAGAAGGGAATACATTTTGCAACAGTGCTTTCTGCACTTACGGAACTCGGGTATCATCTTGAGTGGCGTTTAGTCAATACGAGACACTTCGGTTTGGCACAGAACCGTGAGCGCGTGCTTATATTAGGTTCTTTAGATGTAAAGGGTAATTATCCTACAATCAGGCTTGCAAGTTTAAAAGATCTGTGTGGCGGTTTAGGAAGCAATTTTCGTTGGCTCACGGATATGTCAAGCTGGGTTGAGATTGAAAAACATCATCGGAAATTTGCTAATTGGGGTTTAGCATTTCGTCAACGTTTTTTTGCCTGTAACTTAGAATGCTTCTCGGAAGCGAAGCCATCTGTAACACTCCGTAGCGTCCTTCAATCTACTGTTGACTCAACTTTTGATTTTACTGAGAGCACGCTCCAACGTTTAGAAGAAAGCACGCCGATTAATAGATTTCTTGATGGTGTTCAACTCCTCTATAATCAGAAAAGAGGAGCTCGCATGGGATATACCGTGTTTGGTGTTGATGGAATCGCACCAACACTTACAGCCGCTACCAGTCGACATTACGAACGTTACAAAGTGGAGGATCGATATCGGCGCTTAACAAATGTAGAATATGCGCGATTGCAAGGTTTCCCAGATGATCACTGTTCCGCTGTTTCCATTTATAATCAATATGCCTTGTATGGTAACGCGATTCCACCTGTATTCGCAAATTGGGTGCTCGATAAAATTTTACGAGACCGTTTGACCTCATTGGAAAACGTTAACGGGCAACAACTCTATCTGTTTCAGGAGCCGATGACTTATGCTGGCAAAGGCGGAATTGCGTGATCTGCTCCGGGAAAGACTGGATCAAACTATCGTTGAATTAAATCATGCTCTCCAAGGCGTAAACCTTGAAAGGCTTGAACCGGTGCTTTTACGTTTGGGACGCGGTCAGACTTTGCCACATTGGTATGAACAACTTCGCGACCAGCAAACACTTCCCAATCTCGATGGAAAAACAGTTGGCAGCGTTATTGAAATGCTTTTTGTTGCTGTGCTTGAAACTGTGATTCTTCAAGACATTGAAATACCTCAGTTTCGCTTAAATCCCGCACGAGGTGTTGACATACCAGATCTTGACTTAGGGATAAAAGCACCTTCTCAAAATTACGCTACCAGTGAACCTTTTGTATCAGCATACGAGAGGCTTCTTGGAAGTGAATACGATGCTCTTATTGTGTTGACTGATTATCAAAAACAGAAATTGCATCCACCGTTGAAACTTCAAGTCATCCAATGGCATTATTTCTTAAATACAGAGTTAGCAGATTTTGCTTTGACTGCGATAGCGCGGAAACACCGGGATTGGTTGATCGTCCAAAGTGAGACGTGGACGCAAAAGATTTTTCGATTTCTCGCGTATATCAATCAGAGCGATTGGCGAGCATCACGCCTACTCCGCATTGTTAACATTATGCAGAATGAAGAGCAGGTACGAAGATTGGTACTTGAGGCGGAAAAAGACTTCAGAAAGAAAAATGCCGAACGCGCACGTAAAGATAAAGATACAATACCCGACCACGAGATTGAGAGTCTACTTTCCATAACCGAAGCACAACCGATAATTTTGGGAATTGTTGATGCGGTGGATAATTGGGTCGTGGAGAATTACAAAGATTTTGCTCGTTTACCAAACGAAAATGAATGGAGACGGTTGCTTATTAGCCCTTTAAATGGGCAAATCGGAATGAGTTTTGCCCTTCAATGGCGATACAACTTCTCGAGAGTCTTCAGAGATAATTGAAGGAGGGTTTGAATTTTGAAAAAATGCCAATGCCAAATACAGTTTCTCATCCTCTGTATCGTCGCATGTTTTGTTGTAAGTGTTGACGGGTTTTCTAAAGACATATCCTTTGATGAAGTCCCTGAAACTATCCAGAAGATTGCCCTCCGCGAAATTGGAGATGTGCCAATTCGGGATGTCGATCCGGAAAGAGAAGATGGCGAAACCGTCTACGACATAGAAGCGAAAAATTACAGCATTGACATTGACTTGGAAATCGCTCCAGATGGACGCGATAAGATGACAGGGAAGCGGGTTGTGGTCTGGTGCTTGAGTGTTCGCGAGTTCACAGAAGGGCAGGGATGGCGTCCGGTGCCTGTGATTAAATAAGATAGGGACAGGCTGGAATCTGTCCCTACGGTGTTCTTGGGAGAACCTTACTCAATCTCATAGACCATTGTGATATTCACAGTGACGGTGAGTTCACCGGCTTCAATAGGGGTTGCGCTGCGCGCACTGTCATCCGCGAAAGCTGCTTCTGCAGCATAGGCAACTGGAGGGGGTGTCGTGTAAGATGTCTCAGTGATCGTGATAGGTTTTCCAAGCGTAACACCGCTTGCCTCTGCTAAGGTTTGTGCTTTTGCTTCCGCATCTTTTACTGCCAAACTACGCGCTTGCATCTGTAATGCTGTAGCATCTTCAATCATGAATTGGATAGAATTTACGACGACCGTATCCCCACCCGCTTCGGCAGCATCATCAATGATATCGCTGAGACTTTCTAATTCTCTCACCTTTGCGCGAACGGTGTTGTTCACGCTATAACCCCGCAGCTCGCGTCCGTTATCCGTATAGTTGTACTGTGGATAGATACTGAATCTTTCCGTTTGAATGTCATTTTCAGCGATGTCGTTGGTTTTCAGAGAATTAATCACCGCTGTCATCGCGATTGCGGCTTCCTCGCGTGCCTCCGCAACCGTCTTTTTCTCAACGGATACACCTAAATTCAACGTTGCTATATCCGGTTCACCGGTGACTAAACCGTTTCCTGTCACGTGGATGCTTCTGCTCTCTTGTGATTGTAACAGCGGTCCTACGATTTGTGGTTCACATCCAGCGACTGTTATAGCCATTAATGCACTCAGTCCTAAACACAAAGACTTTAATCTCTTCACGGTAAATTTCCTTTTGGTACGGTAGTCGTACGGCGATATTATGTACGTTAAAGGGTTGCCTACTCTGTTGCTGCTTCTGCCGGTGATTCCTCCGCCTTAAGCGTATCGGATTTCTTTATTAAGCTATCCACATTTGATTTGAAGAGTCTGAAGACGGTATCCTTATCGTCGCGTTTGACATAAAGTTTGCCTTCCTCCTCATTTCCAATGTGCAGTGTTGCCGTTGTGCCATCATTCAGCACGGCAGATATAGTGGATTGTGGCGTATCTAACCCATACTCAGCAAGCGGTGTGTCCGTCGCTTCAGCGAAATCGTCGGTATCCAATTCACTGAATGTTGTAAGGAGAGTATCAACCTCGGTTGTTTTAACAGCCGCAGTTACAGGTTTAATCATCTCCCACGCCCCCTCTGCATTGAGTCGTAGTTCGACTGTCTCTTCTGGTGAAATGATGTTGAGCTGTGTGACAATCCCCTTGTTAAAACTGAAGATAGTCCGATCTTTCCAAGTACGCGTGCCTTTGTTAAAGACAGATTGGAGATAGCCTTTTGCGACATAGACATCATTGGAATCAGCAGGACGCACGTAACTACTCAGAAAGCCGGGTGTCGTCTTTCCAACGAATAGATGCGCTAACACTTTATCGTTCGCATCCATCAATTTTGCCTCGACACCGGTGCTGTCCACCTCGAAATCTGACTGTTTTTCTGGGTTATCGGAGACGCGTTGTGTGTTTTTGAATTCGGTTACCTTAGATAACAATTCTGTGACACCTTCGCTGTCGGCGGGGTAGTTATCCATGGAGGCTACGACCCAGTCGCTTCCGTCCTGTTTTGAAAGCGTTGTGGTCTCACCGGTGGCGGTGATTTCTATTTTTACAACCTGTTCTTTATTGAAGTTTGGAAACAGAGGGGTTGCTGTCTCAACCTTCTTTTCGTACGCACTCTGCTCAAACGGGTTCTCGAAGAGCAGGGCGATGACTGCCAAAACGACAAAAATAGCACCTAAAATAAGAAGTTGTTTCGTTTTCATTTTTTTACACAGTCCCGTAGGTTTCTACCAACCTTTTTGCCCGTCTTTTCAAGAAATATCGGAGGAGTCCGAAGACAATAACTACCAGTGGAACACCCACAATACATAAGTACTTAATAAAGTTTTTCTCAATCTCAGAAACCTCGCGAAGTGGTCGATCCGTGATGGTGTGTGAGCGAATACCGATAAGCGCATCGCCGAGGGTTAGCCAATCCACGGTGTTTAAGAAGAAGTTAACGCCATCAGGACGTAGCTGCGTCAAGAATTGCGCTGTGCCGACGACAACAATTTGCGTCTGCTCGCTTTCGGTCTTCGTTGTGCGTGCATCTGCATCTTGTGCAGGGGTAAGTGTCTGATCGTCCACTGCATTGGTCTCGTCAGTAGCGGTTGGTACAGGCGGAATCTCCTTACCGGCATAGAAACTCTTGAACTTTCCTTCCAAAGCGACAGCGACAGTGTAGGCTTGTGACTCGGCACTTGGAATTGGCGCGTTCGGCATCAGGTTATAGTAGCCTTGAACGCTCTGCCCGGATTCCCCAGTTTTTGCCAACGCCGTTGCAGTGATACCTTCCTTTGACACGATCTCTAAGGAACTCGTCCACGGTAGCGTCAACACTTCCAACTGGTTCGTGATGCTGTGTTCCTTTGAGAAATTCTGTTTAACAATTTTAACGAAATAGGGATAGGGTTGAATAACGGTCATAAACCCTTGTTGGAAGCGTGCGGTATCGTGGAATCTGGTGTCGAGCAGGAGATTGTTACCAAGTTTTACACCGTAGTGCTCTAAGAGGTCATTCAAACCGGTGATCAGCGGTGTGGCTTGCAATGTACCCGGTTGCATTTGAACAGGATCGACTAAAAAGATCGCTCTGCCGCCGCGCATGATAAACTGATCAAGTTCGTATTTGTCGCGTTCCGTCAAGGGCTGCTGGACACCAGCGACAACAAGCGTCGCGACGGTGCTGTCAACAGCTGTTCCGTCTTGTAGACTGACCGGTGTTAGATTATATTGCCCTTGTCCGTTTTTGTCCAAAAGTTGACGGAACTGTTGATAGTTTTGCGCATTGATATCGAATTCGCCGTGCCCTGTCAAAAACCCGACCGTCTTAGCCTCTTTGGTGGTAACTTTGAGAACCGTAGAAGTGAGTTCATACTCCAAATTAGCAGTTGATCTCACAACGGGTAGGATCTCCTCTTTACCGCTGTAGCCGATAGAGATACCCATGTAGACGTTGGCGATCTCCGCTTTGTCTTTTTTCACGACATTGATTTGGACTTCAGGGATACCCTTGAAACGTAGTTCTTGTTTCTGAGCGTCATCGAACTCAGCAGGATTCACAAAATCGATCTGCAGTTTTTTAGAGAATGCGTTGTACTCCTCCAATACATCCCTAACATCACGGCGAATTTGCGCGACTTCCGCGGGGTTTGTAGAGAAGTAGGCGGTGATTGTCACAATATCATCTAACGTGTCTAACACATTTCTGGTTGCTTTTGAGATCGTATAACGCTTGTCCTCGGTGAGGTCCGCTCGAATAAAACGACGCGTTGATAGGAAATTGATCAGCGCGAGGATGCCAAGAATGATCGCTACAAAAGCGAGGGTGTTTCCACCGTATTTGATTCGTTTATTAACCAAAGCAGGTTACCTCCTTTCTTAACGCCATTTGCGGCTTTCAACCGACAATGTGCTTAGATAGAGAAAAAAACCGATGAGCGACAGATAATAGATGATGTCGCGAGAATCAAGGACGCCTCGGAGAATACTGCTATAATGTGCGCCGAGACCCAGGTAACTGAAAATCGGGTACAACCAATTCGGTGCATTGAAAAGCACGATGTCCTCACCGATGATGAGCAACACAAAACAGACAGTGATCCCAAAAATAAAGGCGATAATCTGATTTTCGGTCAATGTTGAGGTGAAAAGCCCGATCGATATATATGCCGCACCCATCAATAGGAGTCCGAGATAACCCGTAATGAGTGTCCCTCCATCTGGATCCCCAAGATACATGACTGAAAGCGGGAGGACAAGTGAGAGTAGCACTGTTACAGTAAGGAGTGCAAGACTTGCCAAGAATTTTCCGATGATGACTTCATAATCTTGAATGGGGAGTGTCATCAGAATTTCTACCGTGCCGAGTTTCTTTTCTTCTGCCCAGAGTTTCATTGTAACAGCGGGGATAAAAAAGAGGAAAATCCACGGCATTAACCCGAAGAAACCGCGCATTTCGGCTTGGTTAGCGAAAAAAAAGCTCCGAAAGAAGAGCCACGCGGAGATGCCGAGAAAAAATGTGATAAAAATATACGCGATAGGCGAATTGAAGTAGCTTCTAAATTCCTTTTTGAAGATGGCTGTAATGTTCGTCATGATCTTTTGTAACAGTTATCGGTTGTCGGTTCTCAGTTTTCAGTACAATGTATGGTGGTTACAAACGCCTCACATACTACAACGCGCTACTGACCGCTGACGACTGACAACTATTTCGCTATGCTTGTTCCTTGTCTGTTAAATTGAGGAAAACATCTTCTAAATCTACGGATTCTTGACGGAGTTCTGTGAGACTCCATCCGTTCTTCACAACGACGTGGAAAAGTGCCTCCGCAGCATCGCTGTCCTGAGCGGCGTGGATTTGATACCCCACGATACTGTCATCTGTATCAACATGGCTCCATTGCGAGACAAACTCTAATTCATTGAGTTCAGCTTCAATCGCTTCTTGTGAACCTCGAATGGAGATATGCACAATTTCTTCGCCTTTTTCCTGACTGGAGAGTTCCTCCGGTGTACCGTTTGCGACAATCTTCCCGTTGTTGATAATCAGGATTCGGCTACAAGTGGCAGAGACTTCAGGCAGGATGTGTGTACTGAAGAGTACCAGTTTCTCCTGTCCGATGTTCTTGATGAGGTTACGGATCTCAATGATTTGGCTTGGATCTAACCCGGAGGTAGGTTCGTCTAAAATCAGGATAGGTGGATCATGGATGAGGCTTTGCGCCAGACCAAGACGTTGTCGGTAACCCTTTGAGAGTTCACCGATGTCTTTTTGGATAACATCCTCAAGTCCACAGATATCTATAACCGCTCGGGTCCGTTCTTTCCGCTGACTTTTTGGGAGGTGCCGTACCTGCGTCATGAAGTTCAGGTATTCGATGACACCCATGTCGGCATAGAGTGGCGCACTTTCAGGCAAATAACCGATCTGTTTCCTGACTTCGACGGATTCCTCAAATACATCGTGCCCCGCAACGGTGGCACTACCGGCATCAGCGGAGAGATAGCACGTAAGGATTCGCATCGTTGTAGTTTTCCCCGCCCCGTTGGGACCGAGGAATCCCAGTACTTCGCCTGCGTGTGCGTCGAACGAAACCTGATCGACAGCAATCGTTGTGCCGTAGGATTTTGTAAGTTCTCTAACTTCGATCATTTTTTTAATTCCGGGCACGTTATTCGTTTTTTCGCCGTTGTCGGAAAGTCGATTCCTTTTTAAGGTTAGTTTCCGTGTTTTTTACGGGAGAGTTGAAGTGTATAAACCTTCTAACGTCCCTCAAAATAGTAAGATTGTATATTAAAATAATAGCATAGAATTTGCCGAATGTCAAGAAAAATTGATTTAAAGTCGGGGTGATTCAAGAACAACAAAACTTAAATCCAACTATACACTGCCGACCTCAGGACAAGGCTCAGCAGGGGCCAGAAACATCCCATCAACGCTTCACCTAATACCAATCCGATGAAAAACGGCACCGCTTTCCGATACGCATTGATACCGCCATGTTTCAAAATGAGCCACTTTGTTACCATCGCAAGAAACAGTGGAAACCAGATGACATCTGTTGTTCCGGGGGCAACACCGATGACATACCCCGCTGGATGCAATGGACACCATACGAAACGTGAACGCAGAAATATGATACCTAAATTCGCTGCGAAAGCGAATCCTAATACCGAAGTCGCGAGCCAATCTGTCGGCTTTGGATTCACCAGCCACGACGAAAGAAAATTATACGTATCCGCGCCACCGGCGTGTATCTGTTCTGAACCTGCAGCCACACCTTCACTATAAATTGCATACGGATAGAGAATTAGACTTGATAGGATACCAACGAGGCTCGCGATGACTAATACGCCGAACATCGTTCGATTTCGGATGCCAGTGCGCTCTGCGAGTTTAAACGCCTCCAGCTGATCCGGCATCGGATGCGTACGGAAAGAGGCATAACTCGCACCACTTAACCAATTCATCAGTGAGAGCATTGTCAGGTTGCCCGCCCGCAAACGTCGCGTACCGAGCAGTGAAATTATCATATATTGCGGTGTAAGATAACCGATCGCGTGAATTGGCGGACCTAATTCCGCACGCATTCGGGTTAAACCAACCACAATCATGAGATAGACACTGATGAAAATTGCAAACGCCCAGAGGGTCATTCCGTTGTGAATACAGAAAGCTGCTAATAGAATCAGACATATACCTAACGTAATGATGGCACTACGATGTGAAAGTGCCTCTGTTTGGGACTCTGTGCGATTTGGATGAACGACTTGTCTCAGCACGGATGCAAAGTGTTTCCGTCCGTGCCAACACGCAATCGCAAGCAGCGCAAGTAATGCTCCTGCACCTTGTTCCCCTAAAAACGGGTAACCCGGCAATGATGAAACGCCCACAGCACTCCCAGCGAGTAACTGGACTTTCTTCAGTAAATAGAAGAAGGTACATGAAAACGCTAAATCCAAAGGTAAAATAAACGAGAAACCTATGAGGTACGGATGAAACCTGAGCGGTGTGCTACCCATTGCACTCCACGGCTTCTGCGTGAAGTAGATATTGAGGTTGTATTTTCGGACAGGGATCTCTGGAAGAATAGGATAGAAGAACTGTAGTCCGTTAAGTAGGTTGATGCCCATGGCTATCCCGAAGCCGATCCAGAGCAAGCGATTACTGAAGATACGCCGGTTGGTCGTAATTTCAAGCGGAATCTGGATAATGGGATACGCGAGTTTTTCATTCTCAATCCACTGTTTGCGAACGATAGAGGTCAAACATAAAAAAATCAGCATTAGTAGGAAAATGACCACCGACCAAGAAAGAATCGGCACAATCCAATGCTGAACATAACCCTCTGTAAAAAAGTTGACCTCGCCTTCATAGAAATCGTTGACCGCTTTCGGATCCTTGACCACAAGCCATTCGGGGAGGTGGTGAAAGAGCAGTGCTTCCCAATCGTTTTCAGGTGTAGCAAAGCGGAAAGCATAAGGGATGAGTCCCATTAAACGTGGAATGCAATCGTGTCCTGAAAAAGCACTCCCCACAGCAAGCATGCTGTAAACCACAAGTAGATCGCGCGGTTGTAAGGCAACACGTGGAAAGATACGCCGCACCCCGATGTTCAGCAGTGTCATCGCTAAGATGCCGAACATGACATTGACAGACATTGCAACCGTTGTCAGGTGCGCGGTATGCCAAATCATCTCTACATAAGCTATCCAGTAGCTATTGGCGATAATCAAGACAGTGCCGATCAGCACTGCGCGTTTTGCAATTGCCTGTGAGGCGCGCGAATCTGTCGTATGCATATTCTTAGGAGAGACATGGTGGCGATTTCATTTTTTATTGTCTCAATCTTTCGATCGGGACACCTTGAAACTAAACCGCCTTAGTGTATATCTTGGTTAGGAGAACTTGAGTTGTAGAGTAGACAAGGCGTTTTAAATGTGCATCGCTGGTAAGGTTTCAAACCACACCAGCGATAAGTATTATTGCAATGGGTAAGTCTCTAATTAATTTCTGCACCGGACATCTGCTCCAATGCCAACATCAAGGCTTGCGTGCCGAGTCTACCGTGTCCTTGTGCTTGCACCGCGGTGTAAAGCTGATGCACTAACGCAAGTCCGGGCAGACTTAAATTCATCTTACGTGCCTCGTCTAAAGCGATGCTCATGTCTTTGATAAAATGCTCTACAAAGAAACCGGGATCGAAGTCACGCTGGAGCACCCGTGGTGCTAAATTGTCTAAAGACCAGCAAGCGGCAGCACCACCGCTAATTGAGGACAGCATCGTTTCCAAATCCAATCCGGCTTTATAACCGTAGAGCAATCCTTCACAGACCCCGATCATTGTCCCGGAAATCGTGATTTGGTTACACATTTTGGTGTGTTGTCCTGCCCCTGCCCCACCTTGATGGACGATGTTTTTGCCCATCGCTTCAAAGAGTGGCATAACGGCTTGAACGGCAGCCTCATCACCTCCGACCATAATAGAGAGCCGCGCTTCTCGCGCCCCGACATCGCCACCTGAGACGGGCGCGTCTATTGATGAGACATCCTGCGCTTCTGCTGCGGCGTAAATCTCTTGGGCGAGGGAAGGCTCCGTCGTCGTCATGTCAACGATGATGCTTCCGGCTTTCGCTCCCTTTAAGATACCGTTGTCGCCGAGGTAGACCTCACGTACATCGGGTGGGAATCCGACTATAGTGAAGACAATATCGGATGCCGCCGCAACTGCGCTCGGCGAATCTGCCCACGCTGCGCCCGCCTCTAACAACGGATCAGCCTTGGCTTTCGTGCGGTTGTAGACCGTCATCCCATATCCGAGGTCCATCAGGTGTTGGCACATCCATCGTCCCATTACGCCGGTACCAATCCAACCCAGTTTCGTCGCTGTAGGTTCAATTTTCATAATATTCCTTTCTTATACCTTTTTATCCGTTAATTTTTGGATAAACAGGACAGGTCTTACAACATAGTGTCTTTAGCCATGTCCTTTTTATTCCTTCTAAAATCTTTAGTTACTTGTAAACTGATTATAATACCACCAACAACCACAGCGCAATAGATGCTAAAGAATCGCGTCAGTAGTACGAAGAGAGGTATCAAGTCCTTGAGAATCAAATTTTCCATCAATCCAGCAGTTACAACCTCTGCCACGCCACTTGCACCAGGGCTTGGCGCGAACAGTACAACAAAATTGAGTAGCAACCCTATGACACTGAGTTCCCACAGCGTTGCCTCCCCATTAAGTGCTTGGACAACGATGTAACTGCCGACGATCCGCGCCCCTAAAAAACCGCAGGTTAGGAATAAACTGAGCACGCACGTTCCTTTATGGTGGCGGAGAAACATCGTGGCAAAAGATTTATGTTCAGTCGTGAGTTCCTCTACTTTTGATGTTGCGCGTTCTAAGACAGGGGCGAAGCGGGTGAACCGTCGCTTCGCTGCATTACAGAGCCAATAGAAAAAACGGAAAACGATTTCCGGCTTGAAAAGCAGTAGCAGAAACGAAGTAAATGCCAAGCTGAATGCCAGAAAACTAAATAGACTCACCCATGTAGCCGTCTTCGGTAAAAAAGGTGGATCTAACCAAGTAATACCGCCTGCGAAGACAATGAGCGTGATTAAAGTAGAAAGAAAACAGATGATGCCCGATGTTAGCGCGCCTGACAACGGCACGCCTGCTCGCGTGTAGATATAGAGATGACCAACTCCGCCTGTTTGAAAGGGTGTAATACACGACACGCACAAGGTTCCTAAGTTGGCGCGAAGGCTATCCGTGAATCTAATCTCTGGATTCACTTTCCGAATGAAAATATGGAAGCGAAGCGCACCAAACATCCAATCCGCGAACATACACAGGCACGCGCCCAACAGCATCTCGACCTGCATCTCGCGAAAAACTTGTTTTATATCTTGCGTACCACTCCACAGAAAACTGATGAATAACCCGGCGAATGTAAACAGCACAAAAAAAAGCGCGCCACGAGCCACGTTTCCGCGGCTCAAGAATTCCTGCATTAGTAGAGAAATCTCCTTCGTTAGGGCTGAATGCTCCCTATTCAGCGACAAGCGTCAGCGTCAGACTAATATCCATGGGCATTGCTGAGTGCGTCAATGCCCCGACAGAGATGAGATCTACACCGGTTGCTGCCACGGTTTTTACTTTGTCAAGTGTAATCCCACCGGACGCTTCTGTCACTGCGAGATCTCCCACTTCATGAACAACACTTTTCATAATGCTGGGAGACATGTTATCAAGAAGTAAGATGTCCGCGCCTGCTTTTAGTGCCTCGTCAACCTGATCGAGGGTCTCAACTTCGACCTCGATCTTTGCTGTGTGTGGGACAGCCTGTCGTGCCCGATGTACGGCGTTGCCAATGCCGCCAGCGGCGACGATGTGATTATCCTTGATAAGTACACCGTCGTAAAGCCCAAAACGGTGGTTTTGCCCGCCACCGACACGCACAGCGTATTTCTGAACGGCTCGCCACCCGGCTGCTGTCTTCCGAGTGTCCACGATTTTAGTGTCGTAGTCAGCGACTGCCTCCACGAATTGTGCGGTGAGCGTTGCTATCCCGGAAAGTCGCTGCAGGAAGTTAAGTGCTGTCCGTTCTCCGATTAGAATGGTTTTGGCACTTCCCAGTACCTCCGCAATTGGTGTTCCTGCGATGACTGCATCGCTATCGTTGACAAGTGCCCGAAACGTCAACGTCTCGTCTAACTTTGCGAAGACTCGCTCGGCTACCGGCACCCCTGCCACAACACCTTCACTCTTGGCAGTCAAGGTGCCCATACCCTTCTGTATAGGCGGCACTGTAGCTTCCGTTGTTATATCACCGATGCCGATGTCCTCTTCAAAGGCGAGTTCGATTAAGGGGTCTAATGAACGCAGATTCAGCATATTTGATGGTTCTCAGTTGTCGGTTATCAGTTTTCAGACAAGAGACGCTTGTGGCAGATGAGAATGGGCACAACTCCTACAACGAATTAACCGAAAACCGATAACTGATAACCGACAACTATGGTACTAATACCTTTCCAGATAGGGTGTTAGGAATTTCTTCGCGTCCTCTGTGACATCCCATGCATCGGGCCAGAAACAGAGATCGATGGAGAACCAATCGCCATCATACCCAGTTTCTTCCATGATAACAGGAATAATCGCGTCGAAGTCCAGCACACCGTCTCCGAACGGTGCGTGTGTGCTTGTTTCGTCGCCATGGAGCGTATTATCGGAATCGATAAGGTGGAAATGACCGATTTGCCCCTTCAGTTGCCGTGCAAGGTCGATGACTCCATTCTCACCGAGCGTCTCCTTTTCTCCGGGCTGCCTGGCACCGACAACGGCACACATCTGTGCATGGCACGTATCAAACATCACCTTGAAATTCGGGTGATCGACTGCCTTCGGCATATCAATAATCTCGCTGGGTTTGTTGAACATAAATCCGGGTTCAAACTCCCAGAGCATCAGCACACCGTGATCTTCAGCGACTTGCGCGCAGCGCCGCCAGACGGAAACGATCCGATCCCAAGCTTCCTCACGCTCAACGCCTTCCACCCCTTCTTCGGGATCACTCACTGTATCTACTCGGATAGCAGGCGAACCGAGATCAAGTGCAAGTTGGAGGCTCTCTTTGAAGATTTTGTAATATTTATCATCCTCCTGCGCCTCATCGGTAGCAGGACCGGGGTGTGACCAGAAATCGGCTGCCAATCCAGAGACTTCCAAGCCGTAATAGGAGATCAAGCCCTTGACGGCATCCCGATCACTCTTCATCGGATAGTCGTTAATGTCAATATGTGGTTTGAATGCCCCAATTTCAACGCCATCAAATTCCAGTTCGCTGAGACGCTTGACGACATCATCAAACGGGACAGGGTTATCTTCGTAAGGGCCAAATGCGTAAGCCCAACTTCCAATCGACAATTTTTTTGCCATGTTTTTCTCCAAATTATAGGCGCGGTTTTGCTGAATAGGAGATCCACCCCTACAGTGAGTTTACCGCGCTTTTTGGTAGAGTATAACTACGATGCGCCCTTGACTAAAGACTGAACTGTCGTTTCGAGTTCAAGGGTTATCTGTTCTACCGTTTCTCTTTTTTCCGCCTTGTAGGTATCGTAACATTCTCGGAGATTTTTGGGTTCACCGACACGAATGGATGCCACCCGCGGTCCCCGTATTTTCGACGTACCAAAGACTTCTCTTTCCAGACGGACAATCACTTCAAGAAACCGCTCTGGTGAACGTTCTTCTGCGACATACCCGTCCGAAATCGCTATAAAGTTGATTAACCGCTCCAGATCCGGATAAAATCGTTGGAATTTCTGGAGGAGTTCTTCATGTATTTTCCGTTCATATTCTGTCATCTGCTCGATGTCTCTATAGACTTCAGCATCGACTAAGTTTTTCAACGCCCGTACTCTTGTGAGCACATCCGCCTCAGAGTGAATGCCCATGATCTTTTCCGCATGGGACAAAATTTGCTCTTTCAGTTTTTGGATATGCGCATCAAGTGGCACAGTTTCGTCCACCTTATATTGATATTCAGTTGCAAGCGTTTTGAATATCGCGATGCCGATACGTCTCAACCTTTCGTAGCGTTCGATCGGTGTTCGATCGGCAGGTGGGAGAATCTTCTCCTCCAATTCGGTGAGGGCGATGTCAATGTCGTTCCACATGTCTTGTGGATAGTGATATTTGATCCCTATAGGGACAACATAAAGCGGTTTGTCGATCTCCGCTTTTGCCATATCGTCCAAAGCCCAGAAGCAGAGTTGTATAATACCCCTCTCGAAGCGCATAACAGTGTCATTTTGCCTCGAAATTTCGCCTTCCGCGAAAACTACAAGGGGCCAACTGCCTTCAGACAGGAGTTCCCGTGTTGTACGGAAAGCGTTTCGGTCCGCGGTGCCACGCACAATTGAAAACGCCCCAAACCGTTGTAGCAGAAAGCTACGTAAACCACCAAATTTTCCCTTATCAAATGTCTCCCGGGCAGTCATGTAGTAGTACTGCTGAGAGACCTGTTTGGACAAGAGAAATGTAACAGCAGGATCCGCGCGTGCCGCATGGTTCGGAGCCAGCACGGTAGGATGTCCATCTATCATTTTTAAACGCGCGATGGATTCTGAATCAACATCCAGTGTTAACCCCTTCAAAAACAGGCGGTTGACAAGCGGCATGATGGCTTTCGCAACCTGAATCACTGTTGTATTTAGTTTAGGGGGTTTAAAATCCAACATTTTTTAATTATGGACCGCATGGACTGCTCGCTATCTGATTAGGAACAGGTTTCCGATGAAGCATTAACTGGATTTGGCGATTTGTAGGTTTTTGCTACACACCCGTTGTCCCCTGGAACTGTTTTACATTCCTTGCTGCGAAACCGTAGCCCGTAACGTAGTGGAGGGCGGTTCTTGAGCGAAAACCGTCAAAGTAGAAACCCCATTGTTTAACCGCAAGGTAAATTAGAAGAGGCTTGGCGGATAGCAACAGATGATTTCCATCGGTGTGTCGCCAGTGCTAACAATCACGTAACTGGACAAGCAGCGCGGTATGAAAACGGATTTGCCGCGTTTGAGTGGAACATCTTCAAAATCACCGCGTAGTACGCCTTCGCCGCCCAAGGTCACAAGCGCATAGAAACCTTTATCGGCGGGCATACTCAGTGTTGAGTTCACCGTCAGACGTGAGCATCCGAAGAATTTCGAGGCTTCCTCTGGCACGATTCGGTCTTCTCGGTTCTCCCCTTCTGATCGGACGAGTTCCGGTGTCCGTCGGATATAATTGTTAAGGTAGTCCAATTCGAGTTTATCGAATTCAGCGGCATCTACTGCCAGGTCCCATCCGAGTCCGAGATGCCCATCTTCTCTCTCAAACGGGAAACCTTCCCATTCGGCGAGAATATTCCAGTCGGTAGGTTCTTGTGGTTCAAGCACACAAAGCCCTGTACCGAGCGAATGGACAATCGGGGTACGTAAAAAATAGACTTCACCAACCTTCGGTTCAACGACATGCATCAGACTCCGGAGTGTTGGCACATCCTGCGCCTCCATCAGACGACGGAACTCTGCTTTGTCTATGGCTTCCTTCCAACCGATCCACGCCTTCGCGCCCGGACGTGTGCCGATGAGAATCCATGCCTCGTTCTTGCCGAAGGGTGAATTGAGGTGTTTTTGCGAGAAATCGGGGTTTGGATGCCAATGGATAGGGATATGGGCACCTTCACCGACATCAAAAATCTTGAGGAGCACGCCTAATTCAGTGCCGTATTTGTCAACGTGCGCGCGACCGAGTGTCTCTTCTGGAAATGCGTCCAGCAGTACTTTCAGCAATACAACCTCACCACTCGGAAGTTCGATGCGGCTGAGCCCTTTTTCAGGTGGATTCTCTCTACCGGGAGTAATTGCCCGGTTCGTGGAAAAGATCCATTCTTCAGAGTAATAGTCATCTTTCGGATCGGGTTCGCCCATAAACTCAGCACGGAGTTTTCCCCCGTTGTAGAAGTGCAGATAGGTGTTCGGTGCTAAGCCGATAGGCGCGTTTAGCATTGACTGTAGTTCACTTTGTGATGCCATATTGTTGTCCTTTCTTTATCTATCTTTAAGAAACTGAGGCATAAATTTCAGGTTTCTCTTGTTTGAAGTCAATTTATCATTTTAGACAGATTTTGTCAAATCAATTTTTGGGTGTCTTAGGGACATTTGATTCTTCTGTAGGAGCGGTTTCCCGAATCCCGACGCCTCCGCTGTAAGAGCGATCTCTCGGTCGCGACACCTCGGCATTTTCCTTTGTCCAAGGCTGGCACGCTTATAAAGCGCGCCAAGTAAACTTGTGGGAGGGATTTCTAACCCCGATTTCTTCCGACAATTTTTTATCAATTTTGAAGGGAATCGCGACCGAAGGGTCGTTCTTATGGTTGGTATGTGGTAACACAGAGGTTGCCTTAAAGTGGAACTGTCAGAATGTCTTAAATGTTGCTGAGCGTTTCCCATGCGCGATCGTAATCTCGTAGTATTTCATCTATAGCTGTGGTAGTGTTTATTCCGATGTCGCTGGCAGTTTTCATATCCGATTTCGCTTTTTCCTCTTCTCCGAGGTATAGCCACGCTCTGCTGCGACGGTAATAGGCATCAGCGTTATGGGGTTTAAGTTCTATCGCCTTGGTATAGTCTTTGATTGCCTGCTCATAATCCCCTTTCATGTGGTAAACAGTGCCACGGTTATAATAGGCGATGACAATCTCTGGATTCAGCTCTATCGTTTTGGTAAAGTCAGCGATCGCTTGGTCGTACGCGCCTTTATCGCGGTAGGCAATGCCGCGATTGTTATAGGTCTCAAGGGTACCTGGATCCAATTCTATCGCTGTGTTATAGTCTTCAATCGCCTTAGCAATCTCACCTTTGCTGTGATAAGTTATCCCGCGGTTGTTATAGAATTTGGCTTTATCCGGATAACGGTTTATCGCTATGTTATAGTCATTGATAGCTTCATCAAACCTCCCGCTACTGTGGTAAGCCACCCCGCGATTGTAATAGGCAAGGGTATTGTTCGGTCTATGGACAATCAGCGCGCTAAAGTCATCAATCGCCTGATGGTATTCCCTAATGCTATAATAAGCCAAGCCTCGATGCTTATAGACTTTAGCAAGTTTCAACTTCAATTCTCTCATCGGATTATAATCATGGATAATATCATCGTCCGCGTCTTGTTCATAGATTTCGGCAAGTTTGAGATGCAGTTCTATTGCTTTGGTATAATCATCAATGGCACTGTTCACATCGCCCTTTTCACTATAAACCGTCGCACGACAGAAATAGACTTCTGCGCGCTTTGGATCCAGTTCTATGGATGTGCTATAGTCTTGGATAGCAGTATCAACATTACCTCTCTTGTGCTGTGTTGTGCCGCGATTGTAGTAGGCAGAGGAAAATTCTGGGTCCAACGCTATCGCCTTATTATGATCAACGAGTGATTTGTCAAGTTCGCCAGTCATCGCATACGCACACCCCCGATGGGTATAAGCGGCGGCATGCTCCGGATTCAACTCTATCGCCTTACTAAAACTTTCAATCGCTTTGTCGTATTGCTCGCCCATGATCTGAAAAACGCCAAGGTTGCTATAGCCGACAGTAGGAGATAGCGGGTCTATGTTCGGTTGTGGCATCACTTTTCCTCCCTATGAGTGGATAGGTATGCTCTCACTTCCAGATTCATCCGAAAAACAGTCTGGTTTGTAGTCTTGCAAGTCATTGTGCCTTACGTAAGTCGTACGTTACTGAATCCATGATTTTATGTGATCTGCAATTACATCAATGTCGGTCATAGTTCCATCAGCAACCTTGAGACCGAGATCAATAATCGAATCCTCAATGTTGGAAAGACGCGAATAGCCGTTCAATTCTAGAAAACGAAGCGCGCAGGTTAAACCGATACGTTTATTTCCATCGAAAAATATATGACCTGTAATAATGTGATGGGCGTACACTGCAGCTTTTTGAAATGGAGCTGGATACAGTTCTGTATCACCAAATTTTGCATTAATTGCTTCGACTAAATAGTCCAACCGATCTTTATGCAAGAGTTGATGGTTATCTACATGGGTCTCGGCAATGATTAGAATATCCTCAATTGTCAAAAGTCTCATAAGTTGCCAAGGGTCTTCCATGCATGATCGTAATCTTGTAGTATCTTGTCTAAGGCAGTGATGGCATCGCTTCCCAGATTTCTTGCAGTTGCCAGATCTGCTTTGGCTTTTTCCCGTTCCCCGACGCGTAAAAATGCCCCGCCGCGATTGTAATATGCCTCAGCATAATCGGGTTTAATTTCTATCGCTTTGGTGTAGGCTTCAATAGCACGTTCAACCTCACCCTTTTTGCTATAAGCCAATCCACGATTGTTATACGCAATTGCATTATGCGGTTTGAGTTCAATCGCCTTATTATAGTCTTCAATAGCTTTATCAATGTCACCTTTATCCTCGTAAGTCACGCCGCGGTTATTATAGGCTTCCGAGTAATTAGGTTCCAGTTTTATCGCTCTGTCATAACTCTGCAGAGCTAGATTAATTTGACCCTTAATGTTATGAGCTTTACCAAGATTGTAATAGGCACTAGCATAATTAGGTTTTAGTTCTATCGCTCTTCTAAAGTCCGCAAAAGCTTTGTCAATCTCACCTTTTGCCCCGTAGGCCCCTCCTCGATGGTTGTAGGCATCGGCATAATCTCGGTTCAATTCTATTGCTTTATTGTAGTCTCTAATGGCAAAATCCACCTCACCTTTGCCGAAGTAGACAAGCCCGCGGTTGCTATAAGCCTGTACATAATGTGGATTAAGTTTAATTGCAGTACTAAAATCTTCAATGGCCGTGTCAATCTCACCTAAAATAGCGTAAGCGATACCACGGTTGTTATATGCTTCAACAAAATCCGCCTTCAGTTGTATTGCTTTGTTAAAAGATGCAATTGCCTGGTCCTGTTTACCTTTTTTGCTGTAAGTGATACCGCGATGGTTATAAATCTCGGTATCATCTGTGTTACCATAAATGATGCCGTAGTTATAAGAAGTATCAACAACTTCTAGATTCAGTTCTTGCATCACTTTATCTCCTTTGCAATACGGTTAATTTAGGGTAATAATAACATGCAAGGTGGACGAATGTCAACCAAATATTGGAAATCTCCGAAGTCATTCAGTTATCAGTTTTTTGTCCATTTTCAAGGAGAAGTCGCGACCGGGAGGTCGCTCCTACAGAAGAAAAAGGTATTTGAGGATCCCTCCTACGGCAAATCTGAAAAGGTTTGCGCTTTAAGGCATTTTGTTTTATAATAAACATATAAGATGAATGTGGAAAGGATAACAAAAAATGACAAAATCTCAAAATGGGATACCGATAGCAGCACGGAACTTGATGACACACGCCTTTCTTCTCCTGACGCTCCTTTTTTGCGTTCTCGCATCCGCCCAAGAATCTACTCCCGATGTCGAAACTATCATCAAAAAAATAGATCAACTCTATCGTAGCGAGACGAGCCATGCCGAGATGGAGATGCATATCGTCACGCCGCATTGGGAACGCACTTTGGCAATGACAGTCTGGACGAGAGGGATGGACAAAACTTTTATCCGAATTACCGCACCGAAGAAGGAACAGGGGGTCGCGACGCTCCGCATTGGCAATGAAATGTGGAACTACCTACCGAAGACGAATAAAACGATGAAAATCCCGCCCTCAATGATGATGGGGTCGTGGATGGGTTCCGATTTCACGAATGATGACTTGGTCAGGGAGTCGTCAATGCTTGACGATTACACCTATCAGTACGTTACACCACAAGACGCAGCACCAGATCATCTCTATGTCCAACTCATACCGAAGGACGATTCTCCGATTGTTTGGGGAAAGATTGTTGCGGCGGTACAATCCAAGGATTATATACCGGTGTGGCAGCGGTTCTATGACGAGAAAGGGAACTTGATGCGGATTATGAATTTTAAAGAAATTAAAACCTTTGATGGTAAAACTCTTCCTTCTGTGATGGAAATACTTCCACAAAACAAGGAGGGGCACAAAACGGTTGTTCGATGGATGAACGCTACGTTTGATTCAGACATTGACGATAAAATCTTCACACGCCGAAATCTACAGAGAAGAAGATAGGTTACAGCACGCGGAGCGTGTCTACTACTTTATGATACTCAAAATTGCGTTTCGTAATACCTTCCGTCAAAAGCGGCGTACAATCCTGACCGGTCTCGCGATGATTGTCGGTTTTATGCTCTTATCGGTAAGCATTGGTTTGACCGACGGTGCTTATGGAAATATTATCGCCATGTTCACCCGAAACCGTATTGGACATATTCAAGTGCATCGCGAGGGGTATCTTGATAAACCGTCGCTTTACAAAACGATCAATAACGCTTCTGTTGTGGGTGAAACGATTCTGAGTGTTGCAGGCGTTGAAGCATGGACACCACGTGTCTACGGTGCTGGACTCGGCTCCGTCGGTGAAAAGAGTGCGGCTGTGCAAATTATCGGGATTGATGTCGCACGCGAAACCGAAGCAACCCGTTTTGATAAAAAAGTCGTTGAAGGCAGCACACTCAGCGAAATGCCATCGCATGAGGCTGTTATTGGGAAAGATTTGGCGAAGATTCTTTCCGCGAGGATTGGTAGTGAGATTGTAATTGTTTCGCAAGGTGCTGACGGTTCGATTGCGAATGACCTGTATGAGATTGTCGGTATCGCAGAAAGTGGGGACGACATAACGGATCGCGTCGCGTGTTATCTACATATTGAAGACGCTCAAGAATTGCTTGTGCTTGAGGGGCGCGTCCACGAGATTGTCGTGATTGTGTCAAACATCAACCGAGTCGATAAAATTACAAGCGCAATCGAAACACAACTCAATGATTCCACGCTTGATGTCGCCCCGTGGCAGGTGGTCGCCAAATCCTTTTATCGCGCCATGCGAACCGATCAACAAGGGGATGCCGTTGCTCGCTGGGTGATTATGCTGATTGTCGCTATCGGTGTTCTCAATACGGTGTTAATGTCGGTGTTAGAGCGGACGCGTGAATACGGCGTGCTGAAAGCGGTTGGGACAAAACCGGGGCAAATCTTCTGGCTCGTCGTTTGTGAAGTTGTCATCATAGCACTTGGGAGCATCTGTGTTGGCGCGCTCCTTGGAGTTTTAGCCAATTATCTGCTATCCATATACGGTATCACATATCCCGAGGAAATTACCTTCGGCGGTATGAAGCTCAAGACGTTGTACGCTGCAGTCAACGTCCGGTGTCTGATTATTCCAGCGATCACTGTTATGCTATCAGCGACAATTGTGAGTCTATTTCCTGCGATAAAAGCGGCTCGGATTATGCCCGCAAACGCGATGCGAACACATTGATATGGTTGTCAGTGGTCAGTTCGGTTTTTCTGCGAAAAACCTTTCAGCGGTCAGTTAATATTCTGTGGCAGTAACAAGGTTTGTACCTGCCACAAGACATCTCTTAACCGAAAACTGAAGACTGAAACCATTCCGTCTGACAACTGAAAACCGATAACTATTCAAACTATGTCGTGGATTTTAATTAAACTTGCTTGGCGAAATATCTTTCGGAATAAACGGCGGACACTCATCGCCTCCATAGCGATCGGTATCGGTCTGGCTGCGCTGATTTTTGTTGATGCGTTGATGATCGGGATGACCGAAAATATGGTGCGGACAGCTACCGCCTCCTTCCTCGGTGACGCACAGATCCATCGGGAAGGTTTTCGAGACGCACAAGAGGTCGCATTGACGATTCAGGAACTTGACGAAGTAACAGAGGGTCTCGCTAAGGAAGACATCGTTGAGCATTTCACACAAAGGACGCTCTCTGCTGGGATGATTACGTCCCCAGCGAGTGTCAGTGCCATTATCCTCGTCGGGGTACATCCACCGACAGAGAAATTCTTGTCCCAAATCGATGATGCGATAACGGAGGGTGCATATTTTGAAGGCGATAACAGCCGCGATATTCTTATCGGTGCGAAACTCGCTGAGATCTTAGAAATCGGACTCGGAGACCGAGTGGTTGTGACGGTAGCGCAAGCCGAAAGCGGGGATCTCTCCCAAGAAATGTTCCGGGTTTCCGGTATCTATCACTTTGTTGGTGAAGAGATGAACAGCGGCATGGCGTTCGTGCGGATTGAAAAAGCGCAAGAGATGCTTGCCATTGGTAGCAGTGTGCATGAAATCGCTATTAAATTTACTTCCCTAACCCACGCGCAAGATCCGGCACTGCCGTTTTGGGAGACGTATTCCCAACACGGTAACGAAGTTTTAAGTTGGACGGAGTTAATGTCGCAATTGACAGCGATATTGGAAATGACGAAATATAGCAAATACATCATGGGGATTATCTTGTTTGGGGTGGTTGTCTTTGGGATTATCAACACGCTCTTTATGTCGTTATATGAGCGGATGTTTGAATTTGGCGTTCTGCGCGCTGTTGGAACGCGTCCTTTTGGGATAGCACGCGTCATCCTATTTGAGGCAGGTGCTTTAGCAATCGTAAGTATTGGACTCGGGATGATACTCGGCTTTGTTTTGACAGCGGTTTCTGCGCATGTCGGCATTGACTATACCGGCGTTGAAATGACGGGGGTGACGATACAGGAGTTCATCCGCCCCATCATGAAAGTTGAACAGTTCATTATTTATCCGATATGGCTCTTTATTTTTACGATCATTGCCGGACTCTATCCTGCACGCTACGCGGCCAAAATGTCCCCAGCAGCCGCAATGCGACGGAGTTTTTAAATGGAACAGGCTCAGAAAACAGATGTCATTGTCACTGAGAGTGTGACGAAGGTTTATGCGGCAGATGGGATTCCCGTCAACGCTCTTAGCGGGGTTGACTTAACCATCCAGTCTGGAGAGTTTACGGCACTTGTGGGGCCCTCTGGCTCCGGCAAGACAACCTTTCTCAACATTATCTCTGGTTTGGACAGTCCTACAGACGGAAAAGTGTGGCTTGCTGGTAAAGTGCTTTCGGAGATGAGCGGCAACGAACTCTCTGATTTTAGGCGCGATAACATCGGGTTCATTTTTCAGGCTTACAACCTGATTCCTGTGCTGACAGTTGAGGAAAACGTTGAATACATCATGCTGTTGGCTGGTGTGCCGAAAGCAGAGCGGCACGAGCGGGTTATAGCAATGCTTGAATCTGTCGGTTTAACCGGCGTTGCGGATCGTGTGCCAACGCAGCTTTCGGGGGGACAGCAGCAGCGTGTCGCTATTGCCCGTGCGATGGTCTCTGAACCGCAGATTATTCTCGCCGATGAACCGACCGCGAACCTCGACTCAAAAACGGGTGCTGATCTGCTTGAGATGATGCGTCACCTCAACGCGGAAACGGGCATGACGTTCATCTTCTCGACCCACGATCCGATGGTAATGGAAAGTGCAAGGCGTTTGATTACGCTTCGCGACGGGCGGATAGATACTGATGAGACGAAGTAAGCGTTATCAGTTTTACTTATCAACTCGTGCCTTAAACAAATCTAATCAGAGCGAGTTGATAGGTAAAGTTATCAGTTGTCAGTTAAGAAAAATTGTGGTGCTCGCCATCTGTTTGATGACGGCACCACTATCAGGGATCGCCGATGCTGAGTTTCGAGTCGGTGGCTACTACAAAAACTTTTCCACAGTATTCAATTCACCCCTTCCAGACGCATCCATGATAGGGGTTGTGGTCAATCGTTTACGCTTTGATCTTTCTTATGCCCCGACCGACGCGCTTTCATTTGCTTTCGCTTACGATTTTACGCCGCGCGTTCAAGACCCTTTACTCTTTTCGCAGTCTCCGTTTGCTGTTGGTGTTGCTTCGTCCCGTTATCGTGTCGCAGACTTTGACGCACGAATCTATCCCGAAAAAGATGAGTCGGTCGGGAGTGTCGGCATCTACCATAATCTTGATCGTGCTGCTGTTCAGTTCAGCACAGATTTCGCGGACATCTCCGTAGGTCGGGACGCGATTGCATGGGGCAGTGCGCGGGTCATAAATCCGACCGATGTCATTGCTCCCTACACTTATGACCAGTTGGACACAGAAGACCGCGTCGGGGTGGATGCAATTCGTGTGCGTATTCCGGTGGGTGTGATGGGAGAGGTGGATACCGGATACATCTTTGGGAGCAATTTCGATTTTGGAAAGAGTGCAGTCTTTCTCCGAAGTCAATTAAATGCAGCGGAAACGGACTTCTCAATTTTATTGTTGGAATTTCAAGAAAATCTGCTTGTCGGTTTGGATATAACGCGCGGTATTGGCGGCGCGGGGTCCTGGTTAGAGATGGCTTACGTGTTTGCCAAGCCGTTTGACGACGAACCCAACACGTCGGATAACTATCTGCGCACCTCCGTCGGTTTGGACTATAGCTTCGGCGGAGAGACTTACGCCTTTATCGAATATCATTTCAGTGGGGCGGGCGCGAAGAACCCCGAAGATTTCCTTACCAATTTGGAACAACCGGCTTACACGAGTGGAGGCGTTTATCTGTTGGGTGTCCACTATTTTGCCCCCGGATTCACCCATCAACTGACACCTTTAATTACTTTCAGTGGACAGATGTTGTTTAACTTGTCCGATCCATCGACCTTCATTGCCCCACAGATTGCGTATAACGTCGCCGAAGATATTCACCTCTCTGTCGGCGGTTTTGTCAGCATTGGAAAGCGACCGAAGAACAGCGATTCCACCCAACTTCAATCCGAATTCGGCAGTTATCCAAATCTTTTCTTTTCCTCATTTCGCGTCTATTTCTAAGAATTGTATTCCACGCGGCTGAAAAGAGGCAATATATGCACGTTTGATGCACTGGAGGTTGTATATACGACCGAGTCCCGAGTATTAAGTCAACCAAAAACCCGAATCCTGCGTTAATGCATGGAAAACCACAATGTGCTATGGAAAATCGGTTTCTGTACCCTTGCAATTGTATTTCCTGAAAACCAAAAAAGGTTTGCGCATGGTAATGACGCACTGTGCCGCGATCGGCTTTTAGGAATTAAAATTGCCCAAACTTAAATATATTCGTCCCTATTTTCAATATACTTTAAGGAGCACATTATGAATCAGCAACGAGTGTTCACTGAATTGCCGTCGGTACCAATGCAGGCAATTTATAACACAATTCAACAGATAATGGAATCGAACATTCCGTTGTTCATTACCGGTGAAACCGGCGTTGGTAAGGCAGGAATCGCAAGATACATTCACGAAAACGGTCCACGACGGGACCAACCTTTTATATCAATCAACTGTAATAGGTTCTCCGCGGAACTGCTACAAAGTGAACTTTTTGGGCATGAGGCAGGAGCGTTCACGAGCGCGATCCGACAGCGTCCAGGTGCGTTTGAGGTAGCAAATGGTGGTATCCTCTTTTTGGATGATATCCCCGAAATGCCCTTGGATGCACAAAAGATGCTGCTTCGCGTTTTGGACACAGCGACCTTCACGCGTCTCGGTGGAAATGAAGTTTTAACGGTGGACGTCCAGATTATCGCTTCAACAAATAGAGATATTGTAAAGGCTGTTGCGGAAAAAGAATTTAGGGAAGACCTCTATTACTGCCTCAAGGGCATGATGCTTCACCTCCCACCATTACGGGAGCGGCCAGAAGATATTGCGTCGTTGGTTTCAGCTTTTATTGATGAATTCAGTTCCGAATATGGGCAAGAGGTTACGGGGGTTACGCGAGAGGCACTTGCTCGACTTGAGCAGGCTGCGTGGCCCGGGAATATCCGTCAGTTGAGAAGCACTATTCAGACTGCTGTCGCACTCGCAACGACTGACAGGCTTGAACCCAAGGATTTTCCAGAGATCTATCCCGAATTCGTTGACACGCTCATCTCTATATGGGATACACTCCCACCGGAGATACAGCGTGCGATATGGGATACACTCCATCCGGAAGCCCAGCACATAATTATGCATAAACTCACAACGCAGACTCCAGAATTGTGGCGTAGTTTGCAGGCTCCTGGTATTCCGGGAGTCAGTGGTAAAGGGGAATTTCTCAATATAGGGAATATGAATCAACACCAAATTCTGCAAGCGGTCGCGCGGAAGCGTGTTGAGCAATACCCCTCGCTCCGTGAAGCAGCTGAATCGTTGGATATTGATATCCGAACCCTACAGAAATACGCCCAGTGGAAGGAGCCAGACAATTAATATAGGCTTGAAAAGCGGACGCATCGTTTTCAAACAGAAAATTCAGCGTATCGAATGTACGTCCGGCATTTGGCGCGTAATCAATTAGTATAAAGCGAAACGGTACAGAAACCGAAAGAGAACTCCCAATGATGAGGAATCTAAAATTCTCCATCAGAGGGAGTTTTCTACTTTTGTGTATGATTTTGAAGAACGGTATGTTTGTAGTAACTGTCCACTATGGCAAAGAAAAAATGGGTTTGAATCTTTAGGCGGAATATGCTATCATCTTATAGAGGAGTGGACGCATGAATAGGAAACGGATCTTCTTTATAGGTGTCCTTGGCACTACGCTTTTGTGCGTGGGGCTTTTTTATTCGTACACCCTACGCCAAGCGAACTACACAAAAACACGAGAAATTTTCGCGCCTTTTTACGAATATTCAGGAAAATTGACTAGGTAGTGTTTACATTGTGTAAGTTATTGACATTTTACGTAGGTCTTGGTAATCTGTCTTGCATGAAAACTCAACACATAGATGAAACTCAAGACTTACCTGTGATGATCAGTGATGCAGCTTGGCAGAGCATCCACCCGTTTCTCAAAACGTTGCCAAACGTCTATGTCGGCAACCCTGAAGATTGTAGACGTTTTCTTTCGGCGCTCACCTGGATAACAAAAGAAGGCGCGACTTGGCGTGCGCTGCCGAAAGTTTACGGATATTGGAATACCATTTATAGACGTTTCGGCAGATGGTGCGATGCCGGGGTCTTTGAAAAACTTCATGAACATTTCCATGAGGCAGGTGAACTTTCCGCCCTCCTCATTGATTCAACGATCGTGCGCGCACATTCCTCTGCAGCGGGTGCCCCGAAAAAAAAACGGAGGTCAAGACGATGAGGCACTCGGTCGAAGTCGAGGTGGTTTTACGACGAAACTCAATGCTGCGGTGAATGATACGTTTCTCCCCTTGCGTTTTACCTTGACAGCGGGTGCGCGTCATGATGTGACACAAGCCCCGGCGTTGATTACCGGCTACACGTGCCAATACGTTATTGCGGATGCGGCTTATGACTCCGATGCGTTGCGAGAAACGATTGTTGCTCAAGGAGCAGTTGCGGTGATCCGTCCTCGCAACAACCGTGTTGAAGATCGCCCTTATGATAAAGAGGTCTATAAACGTCGCAACGTTATAGAGCGTTTTTTCCATCGGTTGAAGCAGTATCGAAGGGTTGCTACCCGCTATGATAAATATGCAGACCGATACCTCGGATTCGTTTATTTTGCAGCTATACTTATCACTACTAAAAAAATGTAAACACTACCTACAGAGGAGCAAAAACGCTTTTCTGAATCCGTCGATTCTATTATGGACGTTGAACTTTCCATTGCGAAAAAATACGCACTCCCCAAGCGTGAGAGACTTCAGTTGGAAGCACACAACACGACGTTGTACCGGAACAACCCTGAACTATTTTTCATGGGTCATGGATCTCTACCTACCGATATTGATGTCGAGCCATATATGCGGTACTACAGCATCCTTGCACTCATCGCTAAAACCAAGTTAGCAGATTTGCCTGCTGGTAGTAGCAAGTCGATAATCTCACATCTTGAAACGCTCGAAAAACGCCTAACGCAGAACAACGTTGAGGCATATATTAAAGAGGTCGAAAGCCTCCCCTTTCGTCCGAGGCAAAAACTTCCAACGATGCGATTTGGAATTACGACTGCCGGGATAAAAGGTGGAGATCAATGGGTCTTGGAAGCGGATGGTTCATTAGTATTTCCAGAAGGCGGAAGACGAGGCGTGGTTCATATCACCGATACCTACGGAAAGGAGTATACGGTTGACCTTGATGCACCACCTACGGACACTCGTACGACGGAGAATACAACCGAATTGTATGCGGAGATTGATCGGATTTTTGAGCAACTTACCGATGCGGAACTCCGAAGGCTTTCAACGTTGGGCAAGGCTGAACGCGCTGCAGCAATCAAAAAATTGTTCTCATCAGAATAGGTGTGTGAGGTTGTAATAGTGTTTTCATTTGAAGACCACGATCAATTTTCGTTGTGCAGCGCGCTGTGAACCCATCCTTGCATGAATCACAAGAAAATAACGTCCATTGCGAACAAGGATGCTATTATCTGTCAACCCATCCCACTGTGCAATATTAGAACCGATATAATGGGGTGCTTCCTCAAGTAGTCGCCGAACCCGTTTCCCGCGAAGATCGAAGATGTCCATCGTTACGAATGCTTGCGTCGCATCTGGCGCGTTAAGTTGATACGTTATTGTCAGGCGATGCCTATCCGGTGCGAAAAACACACGCGGCGAAAGCGTGACGTTCTGGATCTGTAAACGCTCAGCACGCTCTAAGTCTGTTGGTGCAGGTGCCATCAAGCTATAAATCCCGAAGTGATTGATGGTAGCCGATACACTCCCTTGACTCGTATTTACATTCCCTCGCAATGGCACCCACTTTTTCGCGAACATCTCCCAAAAGTAGATCTGTGGTTTGGTATCTATTCCAAAGGAAAACGTTATTTGTGCTTCCCGTTTCAGGACGAGTCGTTCAGGTGAGATTCGGATGACCTGAACCAACTGTTGTACTGCTGGTGGCAACCCTGGTGATGGCACAATTTCTATCCCTATTTTCCGCTCGGTTGTGAGTGCACCTTTGCGGAATGAAATCCCTACACCTGCCGGACTGTGAAGCTTTCCGCCGCTGCTACCGATAATTTTTGACGCTGGAACAACGCTTAACTTGACACGCTGTTCCATGCTATTCACGCGACAGACAAGGTTTCCCTCGCCCACAAAAACGGCTATCAGTATGGCTTGATCGCCTGTTGTGATTCTGCCTAAATTCCCGGCGAGAAACCATTGCGCCGAAAGTGTTTTATTATCCGTTGAGACTGCCTGAAGCCTGTATCGTTTCCCAGAAATCAGTGTATAGGGTGGCATTACTTTTGCTTGTCCATCAAACATCTGAATTTCAAACGGGGCCGCCGCAAGGTAGGGCACGTGACATACCGTCAGCGTGATGAATGTGAAACATAGCGTTATTCGGTGGAAAAGTCTTCGCATGTCGTCATAGTATCATGCATCAGGTTTGCATTACAAGTCGGTTTATGCTAAATTGATAGATTATGGGAAAGCAACTTTTAAACGGAAACACGGCTGATGGCACTGCCCTCACCAAAACCGATCCTTTGTTGAAACCATACACAACGCAGCTGCGTGAGCGGTTTGCGTGCTATCGGCGTTTCAAGGCAGAGATTGAGAAAACCGGTGGTGTATTAGGTGAAATAAGCCAAGGACACCGATATTTCGGTTTCAACCGTGGTAAACACGAAGGGGAAATCGGTGTCTGGTACCGCGAATGGGCACCCGGAGCGGAAGCACTTACCCTTATCGGCGACTTTAACGGCTGGGACCGCGGCGCAAATCCGATGTCTGTCGATGATTGGGGGGTGTGGCATCTATTCTTGTCCGACAGAGATTACGCCGACCGCCTCACACACGAAAGCCTCGTCAAGGTGCATGTTATATCGGAACTTGGTGGACGCGACCGGATTCCGGCTTATGTGCAACGCGTTGTTCAGGAAGGAGATGCCGATTTCACCGGACAGTATTGGGCACCCCCGCATCCGTATCAGTGGAAACATCGCACACCCGATTTTGACATCAATACTCACAGGTTACGGATTTATGAGGCGCATGTCGGCATGGCACAAGAGGCGGAAAAGGTCGGGACGTTCTCTGAGTTTACGCAGAACATCTTGCCCCGAATTGCGGATTTGGGCTATAACGCTGTGCAACTGATGGCGGTGATGGAGCATCCGTATTATGCAAGTTTCGGGTATCACGTCAGCAACTTTTTCGCTGTTTCAAGTCGTTTCGGGACACCAGAGGAACTCAAAGAACTCATTGATACAGCGCACGGTCTGGGGCTGTTGGTTATCATGGATCTCGTGCATAGTCACGCCGTCAAAAATTTGAATGAAGGGTTGAGCAACTTTGATGGGACTGGACATCAGTATTTCCACGCGGGCGCGAAAGGTGAACATGTCGCATGGGATTCACGCTGTTTTGATTATAGTAAATACGAAGTGCGACGCTTTCTGCTGAGCAATGTCCGTTACTGGTTAGAGACATATCGGTTTGACGGATTCAGATTTGACGGTGTCACGAGCATGCTCTATAGCGACCACGGATTAGAACGGGAGTTTACCAGCTATGCGGATTACTTTGATACTGATGTTGAGCTGGATGCTATTGCTTACCTGATGTTGGCAAATGAGGTTGTCTATGCTGTCAATCCCAACGCTATTTCAATCGCTGAAGACATGAGCGGCATGCCCGGTCTCGCGCGTCCGATTCAGGAAGGCGGACTCGGCTTCGATTATCGGCTTGCAATGGGTATCCCGGATTATTGGATTCGGTTGTTAAAAGAAAAGCAGGATGAGGCGTGGCACATCGGTGAGATTTACGGCATGTTACGTGACCGCCGTGCAGGTGAAAAACATATCGCTTACGTCGAAAGCCACGACCAAGCAATTGTTGGCGATAAGACCCTTGCGATGCAACTCATGGATACTGAACTTTACACGAACATGAATGTTTTCGCTACGAGTCATCTCGTCTCTCGCGGTATCGCACTCCACAAGCTCATCCGACTGCTGACGTTTAGTTTAGGGGGCGAGGGGTACCTCAACTTTATGGGAAATGAATTTGGACATCCTGAGTGGATCGATTTCCCACGCGCAGGAAACAATAACTCCTACTGGTATGCGCGTCGGCAGTGGCACCTTGTTGACGATGAAACGCTCCGGTACCAGCATCTCAACGCCTTTGATCGCGCGATGCAACACCTTGATTTATCGTATCATCTACTTGCTGATGAAAATATTCAGCTTTTGCTTATTCACGAGGACGCAAAACAGATCGTTTACGCGCGCGGCGGACTCGTCTTTGCTTTTAACCTTCATCCAAGTAAATCTGCAGCGGATTGGCGTATCCCTGTTTCTGAAAAGGCAGATTACCAACTTATCCTCAACACTGATGACCCAGTGTATGGAGGCTATGGTGCCATAGAGAGTGTCCATTATCCATGGCAAGATGTTGCGATAGAGGGGCAGGCACAGTCGATTCAACTCTACGTCCCTGCCCGAAGCGCACAGGTGTTAGTGTTTGAAAAAAGTCGAATTCATAAACAGAGAAGTGGGATTAACAACACCAGAGTTAAAAACACCGCTTGATTATTTAGGATGGATTACATAAAATGGTAAAGCGCGAGGATCTATTAAGACCAGTGCCCGAATACGTGCTGTATGGACGGTGTTTTCCTACTTGGGAAAAATAGGGACAGCCAACCGTGACCTCTACCACAACGGTATGTTTATGTTGGGTTGCCAGAGCCAGACACTCTGGCTTTTTTTATTCCTACATAGGTAATATATGCGGGATTTCAATCCCGCATACGTTTGTTATCATGTCGTGTTATTCTCTAACGAATACTCGCGGTTTCCACCGGGACCACCGCCAATTGCCCACGTACCTCGGAACAGTGATTGCCGTTTGGGCGGCATCGTTTCAATGATTTCATGGCTCAGGTTAAGTCGATGCCACTGTGCCCAGATCGAGTTATAGCAATTGAAAACAGCGCACCGAGGGTTCGATGGATTCGTCCAATCATTCGCCGCATGGACAAGGCTTTCAGTGAAGATGACGACGGAGCCGGGTGGGCAACTGTAGTCGTCCATCACCTCGCGCATGTTCGTTTCCCACGGTGATTCGCTGATATTCGGACGATACTTGTCAGGACCGCCGTAGTTGAAATGCGCTTTATGTGAACCACTGAGGAAAGAGGTAGCACCTTGTCCTGACTTCACCTCTTCAAGTTCCCACACAACCCGCGTCAGTCCCGCAAAAATTTTTTCACCAGCGACCTGATACCGCATCGCATTTGCCTGCTGCGGTGGTCGTACAACGTGCGGTAGACCGTTATCGCCACGTTCCGACACATTCCACCCCGGGGGTCTCACCGTCGTAAATGATCCTTCACATCGAAACCCGTAGCAATCATCGTGTACAAACGGATCTTCGGACAAAATTTCATTTAGCACACCAACAATTGCAGGATGGTCAAGTAGCGTCTGCAGTGCGCCTTGATAACTCTGTCTCGCACCGTCATAGACCTCTGCTTTCATCTCTTCAATTTCTGGCTCCGATAATACCGACGGTAACAGAATCCAGCCGCGGAGATCGAAGAAAAACTTCTGTTCTGGTGTCATCGGTACCGGTGCATCCGTTGCGGTTTGGTTTGACATTGATTTTCCTCCTTATAACGCCTTTTCCAATCCAGGTAAGAAATAATCCTTAACAACGACTTCCCAACTCATTCGGGACGCAATATCATAGCCTTCTCGAAGCATATCTTCTACGTCACGAGGTTTACGCGGCAAGCGTCCCAAAAGTTTCGCCGCAATGTCTCGGCTATTTTCCGTTTCAATCGCATTCCGTTCCGCCAAACCGATATGAAGTACATCGTCCAACGATTTCGGCGGGATATGCAGCTGCGTATAGTCCGCGATGACGATATTTGGGACTTCACGATTGTCAGTGGCACGCTGAATGAAACCGCAGCACCCGCATACGTTACTAACAACGCAGATCGCACCAAAACTGAGTGGTTCGACCTGTGCAATCCCGAAGGGTTCATAAATGGACTGCCCGAATTCCGCGTCACTACCCTTACGGATGTCCATAAATTCCATCTCTATCGGCATCCGCTTCCCACAAGCTGCTTGCGTCCAACCGAATTGGTTGACAAAAACAACCTTAATCGCCTTAGACTGTAGATTGAAAGCAGAGACACCGTTATTCAGTTCAATTTCGGCACCAACGAGATCCGGGTACCCGATTTTGTGATACACGGGCCAGCCATACGCTTCCTCCATCTCATGGATGCTTTCGTTCGGTCTCCCGGTCGCAATTTCTGTGGAGAGAATGAACAGCACAGCTGTTTTATCGTTAGAAGCGAGGAGGGAATCAAGATGCATGAGTACTTGTAAATCGCGCCACAGTCCCTTACTTTTAACAAGCCGTGTTACGTGTGTGAAAACGTAATCCGGACGAAAATCCAACAGCGATTTCGCATATTTTTGGAGCAGTGCCTTTGAGGTCAGTTTTTCTTGGAGGCTCACCTCAAACGCGGGGATGCCGTTGTAAACGAGATTAATCGGAAAATCCTCGAACGACTTTGCCAGAAACCGGAGTTCATCTACGACGAGATCCCCTACAGCGAAAATCGTATCGCAGAGGTGTGCTTTGTCAATCAAGGCGTGCTTGAAATACCAAAATGGATCGTCAAACACATCTCGGATGGATTGTCCTTGTGCTTTTGCCTGTTCTAAGACGTTGTAAAAGCGAATATCGTGTCCGGGATGTCCCTCAACAATAGGACGTATCGTTGCGACTTCATGGGCGTAAAAGACGGTACGCATGTTCGCAGCGTTGTCATTGTTCTTCCGTTCAATGAGTGTTTTGAGCGCAAGGGGCATCCCCATAAATTCATGTGAGATGATGAATACTGGCGTATTTGCCTTTTCACCGATAAGCACCTTCAGCGCATCATACGCCGGTTCTGCAAGGCGGACATACTCTTCAAATTCCCATTCGCTCTCATACCGATTTGATTCAATATTGAAATGCTCATAGAGTTGCCATTTGAACTGCCCCGTCTGGGATTCATCGCTGCTTGATACATTTACCAAGATGACATCGGTGAGCGTTGTAACTTGCCTGTTTTTGTCCACAAACTGCCGTTGTCCGTAGACGAGTTCCACCTGATAGGTTTGCTCAATCTCACTGAGAGCACTTGCGTGGGGTGTATCTGTTATGCCTTCGCTTGCGCGATAGAGCACGGTGTCGAGTTCACCGAGGTCTGCACCGGGGAAAAGGGGTCCGACGAGAATAGTGCGCTCAATCGCTTCGTTGTAACTGTGGGTCGTCAGCAGCCCTTCCAAAACAGCCCCGATGCCCCCCATTTTTTGGATGGCTTCGTGTGTGACGTGAACAACAATACTCAAATTTTTACCTCGTATAATGTTTTTTATATGGGCTTGCAAGCAAAGTCCTAAAAGGATAGGAAGATTGTAAGCGTGTATTCTTGACGGGAATTATAGCATAATATCGGAAAGGGTGTCAAATTTACCTATTGAGGCGTGGAGTTTTACAAAAGGGGATATGAAAAACGGAAACCCAAACCAAGTTATTACTCGATTCAGGTTTCCGATTTAGAAAATGTTCGATATTTGTGCTTATCGGGCTTTTTTGATGCGTCCCCATGTGGTTGCGAGCTTGGCTCTCGGGTCTACAGGAAAACTATCATCGCCGAAGAACTCAATTTCGCCAATTTGAAAGTACGCCCCAGCCGGGTTCGAGGCGGTGTCAAAAGTAACATGCCGGAAAAAACGATACCCGGTTTTTTGAACGTCGTAATCTTCCCCTGCCTCAAAAAGGACGACTTGCAGTCGCTGATCCCAAAAGCTTTTTCCGTCGTGAGCAAAGATGGTCGTAAACTCTTTGCCGTCGTTCGACCCCTGAACCTCCCACACTGTGGGGTCCCTCGGAGGAACATCGTTCGCTGAAGATACGGTGAAGTGTGTTAAGGCGTACTGCTCCTCAAATTCAGCTGTCACGTGTAGACCTTCTTTCGGAATGCCACCTCCACGTCCGCAACACCATTTGTCATTGCTGGGGCCAAGGCGGTTATCGAAGACGTTAAACGCAAATTCACCACCCGCGAATCCGGGTTCATCGTTGGCTGAGAAAATGGCGTTGTAACCTTTATCTGCTTCAGGTTCACCATCGTCTTCTGGGTCGGTTAGGTCTCCACCTAACAGTTCATCCGTTCCTACTCCCAAGACTTCCTCTGCCTGTGCTATGTCGGTCGTGCCGATAACACAATAGGCTATCATCAACACAAATCCTGCCAATACCAATATAATTTTCATGCTGTTCAACTTCCTATAGAAATGAATCTCACTTTTATGTGAGTTTCGCGTTAAGTTAGGTGAGTTTGAATAAACTGCACCCATTTTACCATAACAATCTTTACTAATAGGACTTACGCAATTTTCTTAGGAATAACGGCTCCTACACGCCGCTGGCGAGGTTTAAAACCTCGCCAGCGAGGAAGCTGCATAAGTCCTGACTAATCTTCTTTTCGCAATAACATATTATTCCATATTATTTTAGAAAATTCAATATCATTTTTCAAAAATATAGAAAACAACGCAAAGAATTAGATTATCATAGAAAACTTCGTGCAGTTACTGCTCAAATTTCCTTTGTTCTTGACAACCCCACCGAATCCAACTACAATATATACAAAGACTTATGCGATGATTTTCCGTTTGAAGTTTTATATCCTTATTGTGAGGTAGGAATGCGGCCACCTTTGCTGGCGAGGTTTAAAATCTCGCCAGCGGTATGTAGTTTGAAATTCCTTATTAGAAATTGCGTCAGTTCTAATCCTTTTGGAGGTAGAAATGTTAGACAATATTGGAAATGTAGCCGGTGCTATATGGCACTATCTCGAAATTAACAACGAAGCCAGCGTTACAAAATTAACACGTGAAATCAATGAAAACGAACGCACAGTCCTGATGGGTGTCGGTTGGCTCGCCCGCGAAGGAAAATTAGAGTTTGAAAAACGAAAACAAGGCATCTATATCACACTAAAAACACAACAATTGGACGCAGAAGTCGCATAGATTTCGGAAGGAGAACGAATTAGATGAAGCCACTCCGTCAGTTAACAGTGGTGCCGACTTTACCCCCGAACCTTGAACCTCTGCGTGAACTTGCCTTAAATCTCTGGTGGACCTGGGATCGTGAAGCTCTCGGATTATTTCGTCATCTTGATACCGAGTTGTGGGAAAAAACGTATCACAATCCGGTCGCGATGCTCGGGCAAATCTCACAAGAACACTTGGACGCTGCCGCAAAAGACAGCGTGTTCCTCGCACGTCTTGAAGTCATCCACAAAAAGTTTAAAGAATACCATAAGACCCCTTCATGGTTTGAAACGGATCACAAAGATGATTCGCTCAACGACCTAAAGATTGCCTATTTCTCAATGGAGTATGGGTTGACCGAGTGTATGCCGCTCTACTCCGGCGGCTTAGGTGTCTTAGCGGGCGACCATTTGAAGTCCACCAGTTATCTCGGTCTGCCCTTTGTCGCAGTCGGACTGCTCTATCAGCACGGCTATTTCCGTCAGACGCTCACAGCGGATGGTTGGCAGATGGCGGATTACCCAACGAATGACTTCTACAATATGCCCATCCAACCTGCGAAATGTGCTGATGGGACCCCGCTTTTTGTAGAGGTTACGTATCCAGAAGGTAAAGCATTCGCCAAAGTCTGGTATGCCCAAGTCGGACGTGTGCCCTTATACCTACTTGACACAAATATCCCCGAAAATCAGAATGAGGAGTTACGGAATATAACGGATTACCTCTACGGCGGTGATGAGCGTCTCCGCATCAAACAGGAAATCCTGCTGGGTATCGGTGGATACCGTGCCTTGACTGCGCTTGGCATCCAGCCAACTGTCTGTCACATGAATGAAGGGCACGCTGCATTTCTTACAATTGAGCGTATCAGACAGTTAATGCTGGAAACAGGTGTCCGCTTTGAAGAAGCCTGCGAAGCCACAAGAGCCGGGAATATCTTCACGACGCATACACCTGTTCCGGCAGGTATTGACTGGTTCCCACCGGATTTAGTTAATCATTACTTCAGTGGTTACTATAGGGAACTCGGCATCTCCGCGGACACTTTTCTCGGTCTTGGTAGAACGAACCCTACTAACACCCACAGTGAATTTAGCCCCGCACTCTTAGCGTTAAGACTTGCAGCAATGTGCAACGGCGTGAGTCAATTACATGGACACGTCTCCCGCGAGATGTGGAAGGCCCTTTGGCAAGGTACACCCGTCCATGAAGTGCCGATTCGCGCAATTACAAATGGAATTCACACCCGTTCTTGGGTTTCCGGTGATATGCAGAGTCTCTTTGACAGATACCTTGGTCCGCGTTGGATTGTTGAGCTTACGAATCAAGCCGTTTGGACACAGATTTCACAGATTCCAGACCCTGAGTTGTGGCGAACACACGAACGCCGACGTGAACGCCTTATCGCATTCGCACGCCAACGGCAGGAGCAGAAGCATGCCGTCGGGGGTCCTGTTTCAAGGCTCGCTAAGAAGAGCGAGAGCGTTACAACGAAGATTCTCAATTCAGCGGCGTTGACGATCGGGTTCGCACGCCGATTTGCAACCTATAAGCGCGCAACCCTACTCTTCCAAGACGTTGACCGTCTTGATAAGATTCTTAACCATCCGGAACGTCCTGTTCAGCTCATCTTTGCCGGTAAGGCGCACCCGCACGATTATGAGGGAAAGTTGCTGATCCAGCGTATCTCCCGTATCGCAGCGGAACCGCGGTTTTATCACAAAATCGTCTTTATTGAAAACTATGATATCTGCGTTGGACGCTATCTTGTCGAGGGCGTTGATGTTTGGCTCAATAATCCCTTGCGTCCGAATGAAGCGAGCGGCACAAGCGGTATGAAAGCCGCAGCGAATGGAGCACTTAATCTCAGCATTGCTGACGGTTGGTGGGCAGAGGCGAATCATTTGGGCGGAGGCTGGACGATTGATGCCGGTACTACCTCTGAAGACGGAAAATCCACTGACAAGGCACACGCGAATGCTATTTATGAACTCCTTGAAAAAGAGATTGCGCCCCTCTTTTACCAGCGTAACGCTGTTGATGATGTACCGTACGAGTGGGTTGCTCGGATGAAAACGGCGATGCAGAACCTTGCCCCTATTTTCAATACAAAACGCATGGTGGCAGAGTACGCAGAGCAATTGTACTTTCCAGCGCATCGTCGCTGGCAACATCTCAATGAAGCAGACGGAAAGCGCAGTGTCGCCTTAGCACGCTGGAAAACACATATCCGAGACCATTGGCGTGATCTGCGGATTGAGGAAAAGCAGCCCGATACTCCGGCGGCTGTGGTTCAAAACCCTGAGTTAGGCGTTGGCGAATCCACAACACTGCAGGCGGTTGTCCATACCGATGTATTATTTCCACACGAACTTGCTGTCCAGATTTACCACGGTGTGTTAGACGAGGCGGGCGAAATTCGCAATGGAAATGTGAGTCCGATGGCGTACCAATCTGACCTCGGAGGTGGGACCTATCTTTTTGAAGGGACATTCACCGTGAAGCAGACGGGCTTGCACGGCTATACCCTCCGTGCGCTACCACACCACGAGGATTTGCAATCTCCGCATGAACTCGGGCTTATAACTTGGGCATGAAGCCGGACGTAGACTGTAATTGAACCTTTAGTCTTCATCAAGGCTTGCCTTTTGGACCAATTTTCTGTGGATATTCTTGGAAATTGGATATAGATTTTCATAGGGGGATATGATACAATAGATAGCCGAGAAATCCACCACCGAGGAGAAGGAAATGAGAGCCTTTAGCACCTATGGACGAGTTCAGCCCGATCAGTACTATATCGTCTCACGCACTGAAGAGGTCTCCGATTTCATCAATCGCATCAAAGCGGGCAGGTATACAGTGCTCTTCGCGCCCCGTCAAACCGGCAAGACCACCTTTTTTCGATTAGCACTTGACGCACTCGCGACAGAGGATCCGACCTGTTTTCCTATTCAGTTAGATTTCCAAACAATGCGGAACGCTGCCCCCGTTATCTTTTATGAGCGGCTTCATTACCTGATTCAGAGGCAAATTAAGAGCGTCTTCCAAAAGCGCGGTGGTGTGCCTTCTGCGGCATTGACACAATTTCTCGAAAACACAACGCTGACTGATCATTTTTCGATGGAAGAGTTCTTTGAAAACCTTGAAAGTCTTCTGGACAGCGATTCTCACAAGGATGTCCCAGCTTTCAAGACGGTTGTGCTGCTCATTGACGAGTTTGACGGCATTCCGAAAACGGTCATTAGCGATTTCCTGTATTCGCTCCGCCAAATTTATCTCTCTGATGAGATGCATTGCCCGCATAGTGTCGGCATCGTCGGGGTCAAAAGCATTGCCCAGCTCGACTATGATAGGTCTGTTTCGCCCTTCAATGTTCAAGATGAATTCAAATTGCCGAACTTCACACTTGCGCAAGTACACGAACTCCTTCAACAATATACAGACGAAGTCGGACAAGCCTTCAGCCCAGATGTCATTGAAGCCATTCATAAGCAGACTGCCGGGCAGCCGTTCTTAGTCAATCGCCTTGCACAGATACTCACCGAGGAGTTGGAAATTCCGAAAACTGAAACCTTCACGATGGCGCATTTTTCAAAGGCACACGTGCAACTCCTTGAAGAAGACAATACCAACCTCACGCACCTGATTACCAATATCCGCAGAGATCGTCGATTTGAGACCCTTCTCATGAGGATTACAGCCACTGAAGAAAGTGTACGCTTTAGCCTCCGAAATGAACTTATCAGCGAACTCTTTACGTACGGCGTAATTACTAAAGGTGCTGATGGTTTATGTGAAATTCTGAACCCTGTTTACTTCTACTGCATTCTACAGACGTTCAAACCGCTGATAAATGGGTTAGAGCACCAATACCACCCAGAAGATACCGACAAGGGTTTCCACGGTTACCTCACACCTGCTGGTCATATTGACATGGTACCATTACTTGATAACTTCCGCGATTTCATCGCGCGCGCAGGTTTTCAGATTCTACAGGTACCAGACACCCCTCAAGAGTCGGTGGGTAGACACCTCTTGCTTGCTTATCTTGACCAGTTTGTTAAGCTCGTCGGCGGTGTAATGCACATCGAGGTGCAAACCGGACGCGGTCGGATGGACCTCATCATCACCCACGATCAGCAAAAACACGTTGTTGAGACGAAGGTGTGGCGAGGGCAGAGTTACTATGCCTCAGGAAAGAAGCAATTGGCTGCATATCTTAGATTAGAAGGCGTAGCGGAAGGGTATTATGTTGTGTTTGATCATCGGGTAACACCCGAACCTCGCGTTGAGACTGAAACAGTTGATGGTGTAACAATTCGGAGTTACGTAATCCCTGTGGTCCAAGAACAGCCCTCCGCTGTTTCAGCATAGCGTTGTGGGTTCATTGGAACGTGAGTTTGATAAATATGCCTTCTAACTTCTAAAACTCTTTCAAGCTTACATTGTAAATTAAACAATCCCTACAGACCCAATTAAACAATCCCTCAGAAAAAGAACAAACAATCTCATGAAAAACACATTGATTCTGATTTTAGTGATTGGATTCGCGATGTGTGTTATTCCGAAAAATACTATCGCGCAAGACACACAAGCTTGGCATTTGCGGGGATTACCTGAAGGTACCAAAGCGCGGTTCGGTAGAGGCACAATAACTGGCGGTTTCGCGAGTTCCCACGATGGGAAACGTTTGGCGGTGCCGTGTAGTATCGGTATTTGGATATACGACACAGAGACCGACAAACCACTCAACCTACTAACACAGCATACAAGTGGAGTTTCGAGTGAGCGGCGTGTTCAAGATAGAAAGTTTCTCTGGATACTGCCAGATCATATAGATAGCGTTTTGAGCGTAGCGTTCAGTCCGGACGATACCTTGTTGGCAAGTACACACTACGATAAAACCGTCAGTGTATGGGATGTACACACCGGCACTGAGCTGTGGACGAGGCAAGGACATAAGGATAAACCCATAGACGTAGCGTTTCGTCCGGATGGGAAGCTCCTGGCGAGTGCAAGTGAGGACACGACCATCCGGCTGTGGGAGGTAAGCACTGGCACACATTTGCGCACGCTTGAAGGGCATCTCGGGGCGGTCAGAAGCGTCGCTTTTAATCCAGATGGAAAAACACTGGCAAGTGCAAGTGATGACAAAACCGTTCGTCTGTGGGATGTACAGACAGGAAAAACGCTGCACGCGTTCATGGGACATAAGTACAAAGTCTATGACATAGCGTTCAGTCCGGATGGGAAGCTGCTGGCAAGTGCAAGTGAAGACACGACCACCTGTGTGTGGGATGTACAGACAGGCGAGTCTCTTCATAGGTTGCGTGAGCGTAACGGCAATGATCTCTTTAGTGTAGCGTTTAGTCCGGATGGGAAGATGTTGGCGAGTGGAACCTATAATATGACCTATCTATGGGATGTGCAGACGGGGACATACCTGCAAATGTTGGGGGATAGGATTGGTAGCAGGAGCCTTGCATTTAGCCCAGATGGTAAAACGCTGATAAGCGGAAGCAGACACAACACCTTGCATCTGTTAGATGTCGAAACCGGCATAGAACTTCGGAAGATGATAGCGCATATCCAAACTATTCGTAGCATCGCGTTCAGCCCGGATGGCAAGACACTGGCAGCTGGCGGTTGGGATAATAAAGTTCATTTGTGGAATATGCAGACGGGCAAGTTACTTCAGACCGATAATGTTGTGGAGTGGCATTCGCTCGTTAGTGTTGCATTCAGTCCGGATGGCAAAACAGTGGCAGCTGGCAGTTCAAACAAGACCGTGTTTTCGTGGGATGTAGAAACAGGGGCAGTGCGTCCGGCTTCACTTGAAGGCAATGCTGTGTCCCAACCAGTAAGTATGCCCACGTCTTGCTACGTTGCATTTAGCCCAGACGGTAAAAAGTTTGTGAGTGCGAATGCAAGCGGTTTCATTTATTTGTGGGATATGCAAACACGGAAACGTATAAATGAGATAACATTGGATGTGAAAACAGATAAACCTATAAAGACGAAGTTCGTGAATCAACGTGTGTTCACAAGCGTCGCGTTCAGCCCGGATGGAAAGATACTGGCGAATGGGAGTCATGACAACACCGTGCGTACGTGGGATGCGCAGAGCGGCGATCCGCTTTTGAAGCTGGATAAACATAAAGCTAATGTTTATTGCGTCGCGTTCAGCCCGGATGGAAAGATATTGGCGAGTGGCGGTGCGGATAATACTGTGCGTTTTTGGGATGCAGTGTCGGGTGAACTCATTCGGACGTTGGAAGCGCATGGGTTTATTTATAGCATAGCATTTAGTCCGGATGGAAAAACACTGGCAAGTGACGGTGGTAATCACACCGTGATGTTGTGGGAGGTAAGCACCGGCAAACAGCTGCAGACACTAAAAGGGCATCGGAATGGTCTTACGAGCGTCGCGTTCAGCCCGGATGGAAAAACACTGGCGAGTAGCAGTTGGGATGGCACCGTATTGTTGTGGGATCTCGCGGTTGATAATGTCGATTAAGCTGCACATCAGACATTATGAGCAGGCGGGTACAGGGACCCGCCCCTACATTTTTAGCGTCGCGCATGCTGTGATTCCGATGGTGCGCGGTATTCAACGTTGAGATGAGGTGTTTCTAAACGGGTATGCCCCTGATGACGCGAAGTCAGACAACTCTCCAATGTTCCGCTTACCAATAAAGTGCGCTCTGCTGGATACGGCGCGATACCTGTCTCAAAAAGTTCCTCAATCTTGGCGATAAGACACGCGGAATAGGTGACATTTGGGGTCGGTGTTAAGAAGAACTGCGTGGAGACTGGCACCGACTCATCCTTCAGTTTCGCGGCAAAACAGTAATCGCGGACCGCGCCGTTGAGCATCAGAAGTGTTGCCCTTAATCCATCGTTATATTCAATGAAATAGGCGGACGGATTTTCGACGAGCCGGTAGATTTCACCGTTACGAATCATATCTTGTGTTCTACCGTCTTCATCCGTTAAACCGCACGGCGTATCACTTCTCGAAAGTGCCGCTTCTAACAACTCCAGAGACCAGCGTCCGTCTTCGCCTGCCTTCCAGACTTCCTCACCATCTATTAATTGGACAGCAGCGACCCCGGTTTCGCCACCTTTTCGGCGTTCAATCATACATTGCATCGCCTCCATGGCGTGATAATCCATCGGGTCTGAACCGCCAACACCGACCATGAGTCCTTCTTCTATTTCGCACTCCAAGGGTAATTCGACATCAGGCAATCGCCATGTGACGGGCAGCGACGACCCCGAAAGCACCCCAAAGCTGAGACGGTGTCCATCGTCTACCATCTCCTTCGCTTTCTCAAAACTGTAGGAGAGGTGCTTGTCGTTGAAGATCGGTACGGCGCGTCCGTCTTCCTCAAAAACCTTGACGCACTCCTTGAAAAATTCGTAACGTGGATATAGCACCTGACTTTTCTCATTGGTAGGATAATCACCGTGCTCTCCAATTGAAAGTACTGCATCTACAGCGATTTCATCGCCACCGCATCGGAGTGCTTCAGCAATCGTAGGATAGACTGAGAAACCGAACTCTCTGGCACGATCTTCGCTCTGCTCTCCCTCCGGTTTCTGATCAACATAGAGAGAAACGACTTTCATATCAGGACGATGCCATCTGCCCTCTTTTGGATAGCCGACAAGAAAACGATCTGCAAAATGTTGCGCGTGCGATAGGTACCGATAGATTGTGGTAATAACGGCAATTCGTTTCATATCCTTATGTTCTCCAGAAGGTTGAATCTTTTGTTGGTTGATAGGCGATGTCCAGATGCGGTGTCTCCTGTCTTGTGCTGTCAGCGAAGAGGCTGTCAACGCCAGCAGCGACAAGTCCAGTCGTCAACAATGTACGTTCAACCGGATAGGTCGCCTCGCCTGTCAAGAACATTTGCTCAATATTGTTGACCAGCGGTGAGAAGAAGTTCGCCAACGTCGTCCGCGCGGGTGGCATCGGGAGATACATCTGTGTTGAAAGGATTTCGTCGCCTGAACCGATGTAAGCAGCGAAGTTAAAATCTTGGACCAATCCGTTCATCAGAATCATTGTCGATTTCAACCCGTCATTGTGTTCATATTGATACGCTATCGGGTCTTTCACGATCTCTTTCAACTCGTCCAACGTCGGAAACGGATTGTTGAACCCCGGACGTGAGGGTGTGAGGGTATGACTCCGACAGAGTGCTGCCTCAAAGAGTTCTCGCGACCAGAGTTTGGCGTGATGTGCTTCCCAGAATGCGTCGCTGCGATATGCCTGTAGCCATTTCACACCGCTCTCGCCACCTTCGCGCCGTTCTACCATACACTGCAAGGTCTCTAACGCGTGGAAGTCATAACTGTCCACACCGCCGTAGCCAACACAGACTGCCTCCGAGACCGGTACGCCAAGCGGCATGTCAATAGAAGGCGTGCGCCATGTAACCGGCAAGGAAGAACCCGCCATAAAAGCGAAATCCATGTTTTGAGAGATGTCGTACATCTCGCGCGCCCACTCCCAGTTCCATGAGAGATGTTTATCGTTAAAGGTCGGTACGCCGCGTCCGCTCTTTTCATAGACCTCAGCAATCTGCATGAAGTGCTCATAGCGCGGATAGAGGCGTTGCCCCTTTTCGTTGGTGGGATACTCGCCGTGTTCCCCGATAATCAGCACACCATCGACTGCAAGTTCCTCACCGCCGAGGGTGAGTGCCTCCGCAATTGTGGGGTATCCCTTCATTGTGGGGAAGTGCTTCAGACGTTCGCTGCTGAGGTCGTTATCTTTGACCTGTTCGACGAAGAGTGAAACGAGATCCATCGGTGGGTGATGATGTCGGCTGTTCCATCCATACCCTTCTAAGAACCGATCGACGATGTGCTGCGTATGCGAGTATTTATGGTAAATTGTCGCAATCGCAGCGATTTTGGGTCGTTTTTCCATAATCAATTTCCTTGTTGCTATCCAACTATGCCCACGTGAGAATTGTTAGGTTGTGGTATTGAGTTCCAAAGGATTGACTATTATAGCGCGCAGTAGAGACAAAATCAAGCAAAAAGTAGAAGTTTTAAAATTCGCGAGAAAGAAATGTTTCTGTGGCATTTTGGTCGAAAATGTGGTATCCTAATATATTGCATTAATTGCATTAAAATCGCAGTTTTTTGAATATATTTTTAACAAAATCCTTCGCGAAAAAGGGGGTTAGAATGCTGTTATCACAAGAGATTATTGAGAAGTTGGCTGCACAATTATTGACGCGTCAAGTGGGTTCGGCGTGTGAGGCGGTGGGTGTGAGTCTGGGTTCATATTACCGTTGGCATTGGGAGGCGCGTCGGCTTTCTCGGCGGCGGGTGCCGAATGTTGTTGATACCTCTTATGAGACGCTGTTGCGAGAATTCGGTAGAACAACTCGAAAATCTCGCAAACGGTATTTGGCGCGTAAGCAGCGGGCACGTGTGAAAAAAGCTGCCTCTCGAAAAGGAGCGTTATCGGTGCGTGCGTCTCGTAAAGAGGTTCTTGACCTTTGTAAAGAGGCAGCGTCGCTGACCTCGGCAGATTTTGACTTTAAGGAAAAAGCTGTATAATATTTATGTACGTAATCGCAAAAGCGGGTGTGTATAATCTTTTCTATTAATTCCTTTCCGCTGTATCAGCCATCAGAGGATTAGGACCCCTACAATAACGCAAGTTGCCGCCTATTCATTCACATAGCACTCCGCTGGAGTGCGTGACGTTGATATACCTTTTTCTATAGACATTTCACCCCTCTGGGGTGGGGAAAGCGTCTGAAAAAGCGAGTTGAAACCCCAAAAGTCTTTAGTAGCAACTTGGGTTACAATAGAGAAATAAAAAGCTGCTCAATGAAATTTGAAACTCATGTTCGGTATTTGTAGAGGCGAGGTCGTCTCGCCTGATCTTAGGAGATGCATTGTGAATGAACGGTTGAAATGTTATTGGAAAAAATACGCGGAACAGCCAGCATCTATCGCAAATTGGTTAGACGCTCTGGGTCTTAGGTATCTGGATTTAGACGAGGCTTTTGCGTTATGCTATCCGTGTGTTCAACAGAAATGTTTGCCGGAGGATCTGCCGGTCCCGCTGCGCGAACATTTTTTTCCGTTGGGTTATCTGCAGATGTATCAGTTAAGTTCATTTATGACGGTGATTGCGTTTCGTAGGTGTCTGGTGGACGAAGATAAAATCCGACGCTGGCGAATCGATGGGGTGGAATATACAAATGCTGGGCACGAGGAAATTTGCAATGGTTTTGACACCTATTATTCTGCTGAAGTGATAGATACAGTTACTGATACTAAGGTTGATTACTCCGGGCAGTGTCGGGATTGGATGGACGATTTGCTGCATCCGTTTTATCCTAAATGCCTGACAGATTCGTTACGGGAGGTTGCTGTGCGAGGGCATGCGCGTGGGATGTCTACGACAGATGTGATCAATGACTTGATTTTTGAGGATGAGGACTTGTCGCCTTTTGCGTCATGGAAGAGTGATAATATTTGTGGTGCGAAGTATCTTCGGACGTATCTTCATCCGCAGTTAGTATATTTGAAAGCGTCGAATCCGCGTTTTCCGAAGAAGTATCGGGCTGTTTGGGCTGACGAGCGTGAACGCTTCCAAGAGGCGTTGACAGGGATCCCGATGTCAACAGCAGTGGAACAGGTTCAAGCGTTATCGGATCATTACGCGAAGTTGGTGGCTGCACGGGACGCGGCTGAGGATGTGAAGGATTTGGTGGCGTTGTCGAATGCGCTTGTGAAAACAGTTGCTGGGTTGTATACATTGACGCGTGATCCGTTTTATCAGAATCAGCTGGAGGTACTGAAGCGAAAGGAGGTTGAGGTGATAGGTGATCTGGAAGAACAGGTGCTTGCGCGTCCGGTGTCTCAGGAAATGCCTGATGTGTCGGATGCTGGAATGCTTCCGGCTCCGAAGGAACTGCCTATGGCACTTACGGATGGTACAGATACCGAGGAGAAAAAGGATGAGTCTATTACGGTGGACAAGCCATCTCAGAAATAGGATTTTATTTCGCAATGGGTAGTTTTGGGCTTGGTTAAATTCGGTTTCACGCTATTTCGGCAGTTAACATTGCATCATTTTTTCGTGCTGTTGGCAAAGGAAAATTGGACTTGGTTACTTTACCACTTGACAAGCGTGAACCCACATGATATACTATTAATACTTAAATATAGTTTGTTAGTTATTGAAAAAAGTGTCTGCTATGCTTACTAATTACGAGGAAAACTATGATTGTAAAGATTGCTGAAACTGAAGGCAGCAGTTCTAATGCTTATGCTGAAATATCTGGTCATCGTTTAATATTTTTGGACGTAAGTAATCAGAAAGGGCTTGATTTTTTCAAGAATCAGATTTTTAACGAGAATCCCAGACTTGAAGGGATGTCAGACAAAGAAAGAAGTCAATTAATGACTACTTCTCAATTCCTTAAAGTTCAAGGTGATTATGTGTTGTGTTGTAAGTCTATGAATTCTGGTATAACCACGATTTTACAACCTATCAAGGATAAAAAAACTTTAGAAAAATGTATAAAGGCATTTGAACAATCCATGATAAATGGCGATACATTTTTCGACTTCAGTAGGTTCAACTAATTTCGCAATGAGCAGATATGGACGTGTTAATTAAGAGTTAGCCAATGTCCAGCCAACATGACGATTATGTAGCTTATCATAACACCGTCAATGCCCAAAATCGCTCCAATTATGAAGTCAAATATCGACTGATTGGGCAAATACCTACAGTTATTATTGCTATATCTACCCTCTATAATGCTTTTCTCAAAAACAACTGGCATTGGGGGATTGGGGTACTATCATTGGGGGCTATAGTATGCTCACTCATAACCTATATGCTTCTGTATTATCTCTTGGAATCTTCCAACTCTGTCAATGAACAATTGCTGGAGATTTCCGCTAAAAATCAGAATTTGCCTCCCAACGAGCAATTGAAGGCAATACCTGCGGGTAAAGATAAGTATGATCGACTCAATAAATACACGCGACGGGTGTGTGTAACCTCAATTTTTTTCTGTATTCTACTCACATTCACTACAGGAGTTACTTTGATTATGTCAGAAAAGGATAAAAATCCCCAAACAACGACAAATACATTCCCTCAAACTGACAATGATAAGGGAATTGTCACCAGACCTATACTGCCAGACCCTAACACAGACCCTAATACCATAGACGAAGGTGTTGTTACCCCACCTATAGAACCAGTGGTCAACCCTACGCCTCCACCAGAGCAACCAGCAACAGACCCACCCCCAAGTGCTGATCCTCCACCAGAACCGCCCCCAGCGGACAAACCAACGGAATAGGCGAGGTTTCGGACAAGCAAAGACAGCGATACCCGGACAGGTATCGCTGTCTTTGCTTGTGTTGATAATCAATATACTCTGATGTTATCATGTAGGATACTTATCAAAGTTAGTTAGAAGGCATCCCAAATGAAAGAAATAAAAAACATTTACCAAGACAGCAAGACTTACAGTTCTCTTGATGAATTTGTTGACGATAAGATGAAAAGGATTCATGAGTTTTACGAGAGGCGATCACTTGAAAATAAGTGTGGGAAATCCTCCGTGTCTGTCAATAAGCCCCTTCAACAAGTGTACTGCCTACGGTGAGGTGTTTTGTGTTTTCCAAAGTGCCCTCTTATTTTCGAGTTTTACTATAATGCGATATGCATTGCACGCCGAATCAAAAAAGAAAAAATAGAGTCTACACCTCGTTTCGGACATCTATCTTGCCGGTCACTGCTTCGGAGATGAGGGATTGACGGTATTCTTTGAGGAGTTCAATCTTTCGCTGCTCTGTTGCTATCAGTTCGTCAATCTGCTTGGTTTTGTGGTCAAGGAATTTGGAGATAGCGCATTGTTCGATAAGCGGCGGTACAACACAAGTGACGTTGGAAACATCATCTACTGTGACAGCGTCATAAGTGGTGCCAGTCGCAACGACATGTAACTCGGTACGAACAACCTCAAGTAAATACTTAGCATAGCGGCGTTCAAGTTGATTCGTTTGAGGACGTATTGCACATAGACCACGACCAATTCCATATTCTTGGTCTGCAATGTTAATTGCTCCCACGGGGGCTCGGACCGACAGTAAAATATCATTACGGATTGCATGTTTCTTTGCTGTTGGGCAATAGATTTTCGGTGTCGGATGATGCATCCCAAACTCGGCATTGCCCTGAAGGAAGGGTGTTCCTATCTGATCGCTATTGTATTCTTCAGAAGGTGGTGATTGCCCCATGTTTAAGTTCGCGATGTATTTCAAGCGTTTTACTTCCCAATGCGCTGGTATCTCCGCAATCCATTCCATTCCCGACGGTTTCATCTCCACATTCGGGTCAAGCCCCTTTGTTACTGCCTGATTTATGAGTGCGGTGCGTTGTTCGTGCAGCAGTTCTATCTGTCGTTCTTTGATGCGGATGAGCTCGTCAATCTTTCCGGTCTTTTGGTCGAGGAAGTTGGCGATTTGCTGTTGTTCGGAATCAGGAGGTATGGGTAAAAACAGATTTTCAATTGATGCTTTTCCCAAGCCGTATCTGGTAATTCCATTTGAATTCACCTCAAAATATCTTCTCGTTATATCGGATTGAATAAATCTAAAAATGTACGCTCCACGACAAGCGAGTGGTCTAAGCATTGTTAAATGATAGCCACAAACAACACTGTCCAAATCGTCTTTGACATAAGTTGGAACGCCAATATCATCTGGGGTCTCAGAGTCTTTGGTAATAATAACATCACTTTTCTTCAAAACGAATTTTGCAAATTCACTTTCCTTACAACTCCCCTTTTTCAAAACGGTATCAACTGTAATATAATCGTTATAATAAACATCTGTATAATTGCATAACCTGACCTGGATTTCATCTGGATAGATGTGTTTATCAACATTACTTGGTAGTATCTTTGCAACGTATTTGAGTTTTTTGATTTTCCAGTGCTTTGGAATCTCCCCAATCCATTCCACACCGCTTTCTTTATATTCAGGATAACAATTCATAACTCCAATACCTCTTTGTCCGAATCTTGGATTATACGGATTACACGGATGACGCGGATTTTCAATCTGAACCGAGATTACACTTGGTCTTTAGGCTGCAAAATTTGTTAGATGACAGGGTGCGTTCACAGAAAAATTGGGTTGATAAAAGAAAATTGTTGTAATTTATTTCAGTTTTTGGTATACTACTCTTTGGCATCCATAAAATCCGTTTATATATGGATTGAATGGTTGGGCGAGAACATCACTCTCCCCAACCGTGGCACTGCCAATGTGAGCTTGTCAGTGCGGGTTTAAGTGTATCATATATCATCTTTGATGTCACTGATATTCTAAACAAGCATCGTGGTTTTATGTGGTCTTCTTCGGAGGATCGGGTATCATCGCGAATGGACGTAGGAGACGGATTGCTGGGGTGGTCCCACTACCTCCCGTCTCCGCCCATCTGGCAATATGGGTATATGCGTCTGAGAATTCACAACCCCCAGACACTAAAATAGTTTTCAGTTATCAGTTAAAGAGTGCCTCGCAGTGAGAGCTGTGGCAGTAACCCGAAAAGCAACCGCCACAAGAACGGGCAATGAATTGCCCTACTACAAACGGGTTTATACGCTGAGGAAGAGGTCGCTCCTACAAAGAAATCTTTTACTGATCGCTGATAACCGAGAACCAATCCAAAGGATTTTATTTTTTTATGCGCGCTTTACCTATCAGAGAAATCATACGACTCAGGCATAATCTTGACATCCGTGGCTTCGTCGGTGCAGCCATCCAATACGATCTCAACAAAGAGAAGGTCTTGGCTTACCTCGATGTCATCATCTTCAGCACACGCGAGGCAATCAAGAAGATGGGACATTTTGTGTCCATCTCCAAGCACGAGGACCTCACGCGCAACGAGATACTCGCCTGGCTCTACTTCTCCTACAGCGGGCCGCCCGACCCAACGGCTCTCAGCCGAAAACTCGGCATCTCGCCCGGATGTGCTGAAAATGTGCTGGCGGGTTTGGAGGCGAAGGGGATTATTGAAGACGGGCAGGTGCTTTGATTTTCAACACCGCTCAACCTAAAGGAAACACCCGAGATATCGAAACCCTAAACGCGTTTTAGAATCAAACCCGGAATCCAGCGTGAGTGCGGATGCGCTCAGATGTATCACCGAATGGAGAAAATTACGGATTTATTTATCAAACCCACGTTGAGAAAAATATATTTGACTTTTTTTTTGACAAATATGTTAACATATTGGCAAATGGGGTCGGCAGCATTGATTATATTAACGCCAGTTTGAAAAAAAATATTAGAAGCTGAAGCGGATGTCCATTGGGCAAAAAAGCAATATATTCCTTGAAAAAGAGGCAATTTTTAGGAATACAACCCCCTAAATCCCCCTTATCAGGGGGACTTTAAGAGGACAGGCATCTACCCGAAGTATTTATCAAACTCACGTTATATTAACGTAACGGAATAAATTTAAAAATAAAAAGGCAGTGAATTTTTATGTCTTGGAACACAGCTTTTCATCGCATCAAAAGGAGGGCTTCAAGAAATGGAAAAGGTTACAATAAAGCGTCAATTTCATACCATTTCGGTGTGTTTTTTGTGTTTTCTCCTTACTATAGTGATGTTCTCTGTTACATCAATAGCTGCGAAAACAAAAAAAGTCCTAATATTAGGAGACAACGTAACCAAGGTTGAAGCAGCAACTATTCGTAAAAAGGTGAAAAAAGTTCAGAATTTTACCTTTGATTACGAGGTTACGCAAGATTCAAAACTCGCGAAAGCGAATGCTACTGACTTTGATATCCTCTGGCTTGGGCAAGGTGAGATTTGCGAAGGTGGATGGCGTTTCACTGGCAAGGGATCAGATGCCGTTTTAGCGTTTGTTGAGGAGGGGGGGATTTGCATTAACGTTGAGCAGGACCACGATGATGCTGTGGGCTGTCCAACGCCGTGGCTCCCCAAACCCCTAAACGGTGATGAAACCAATAGGACACTGAATTTTGAACCGACAAAAGCACCAGAGGTTGGGAAGCTTTTCACCAAGCCAAACAAGATAGAAGAGATTGTGACGGATGATAAATGGCACAACCCCGATCGCGCGTATATTCCACTCGCGACAGTCGGTAAGCATCTCATTGTTGCACTCCTATATCACGGTGATGGCGCATATATCATCACGGCAATACAAAATGAAGATCAGGCGAAGGTCGATACGAATCTTCCGTTCATTGAAAACCTGTTGTTTTATGCCGCTACCCTTCAGGATGAAATTCTTGCAGTTGAACCGCACGACAAACTTGTTATGACATGGGCGCAACTGAAAATGAATCCATAAAAAATCGGTGTGGTTAGGAAACCGCACCATAGGTGTCAATTTAGCGATTTTTCACGCCATTTTGTAGCACAGTGTCTTCAAATGCCGCCCCTACGGGGCTTTATCGAGGGTGCGCCCGTTTTTCTACACAGATACCATCCCTACGGGATTCAAGAGGCGTTTGAAGCCTTCAAGGTTTTCGCGTAGAATCCGGTTCGGTTGCAAACCGAACCTACCGGGCCTGGGCCCACGAGGGTGGAATCAATAATCTACACCTACGGTGACGGTATTATGGAATCGACATTTAGGGGTCTCTCGATTAACACAACGGGTGCCTGACAACAATCGCAATTCCCCGGTGCAACCGTGCGGATGTAACATGTATCGCAGTAGTAGTAGAGCTCGTGTACGACACCATCTTTGATAGAGGCAAACCGGATGACCTCCAGCAACTGCGTTTTAGGAAAGACACGACCGTTGATGATTAAGTCCTTCTCATGCAGCCGCTCGTCAACAAATAACGCCTCTGCTAACGATGTCCGTAAAAGCGTGTAGTATTTGCCATCTTCGGTCTTGACACCGTATAGATGGTCATGGGTTTTAAAGAGTTCTACGTTATAGTGGGTGTGCATCTCTTCCGCCAAGCAGATGACGGTGCCTTTGAGTTCAACCTCTTCTGGTTTCGGAGTTTCGGTTGGCGGTGTGGCACCACCCATGAACAGACTCAATATGAGAAAACAAGGGAGCAATTGTTGGAAATTACGCATCGTTATTCTCCTTCTTTGCCCACCGATTTGGACCGGGACCGGGTTGATGTTCATCGCGAACCCGCTTAAACTCCCCAGGCGTGGTAACGACATCCTCAGGGTGCAGTTGACTCCGTGCGAGAAACCCTGCTTCGGGTTGATAACCTGTCGGTTTTGCCGCGTCCTGATAGCGTGAATCAACGCTCCATCGGACCTGATTGCTGACGTTCGGAATAGAGCGGTGTGGTGTGAGATTCGTAAATAGGAGGATACTACCGAACTTGACAGGAACGACTACCGGTTCAACTTCGGGCAATGCATCATCGGGTATTTCAAGATAGAAGCGTTCGGAGTGCCGATGTCGGAAAACGCCGTCCCGATGGGCGTGTGGGATGACTTCCATACAGCCGTTCTCAACAGTGGCATCTATCAGTGGAATCCAGATCGTGAGCTGCAAGACCGAATCGCATTTAGGTTCCATATAGCCAGCATCCTGATGCCACGGAACGAGGGTACGATCGTGTTCAGGGAGTTTGGGGCGCACCCGATATGCGGGATGACACATAATCTCTGGTCCGACGAGCGACTCGGCGATGTCAAGCAGCTTCGGGTTGATGAGCAGATCAAAGAGTGCCGGTCCCGTGTGTGCACCGCTAAACACCTTCTGAAATACGACCGGGGATTGCGCCGTAATTTTCGCCAAACGGGTGTCAAACCCTTCCGTTTTGAATTCGGAATCAATCTCACCTTCTGCGTGGAGTTCCGATGCACCCGTATCAACAATTTCTTCAAACTCCGCAATGAGTGGGTTCAGGTCGTCCGGTGCAAGGGCATCTTCGAGTAATAGATAGCCGTTTTCGTTGAAATCGTGGATTTGGGAATCAGTCAATACCTTCATCTTTTTAATTTTCCTTGCGGACAAGTAGCGTGAATTTGGCATTCACGTTCCTTTGTGTCGAGTTGAAGAAACACCCAAGCAAAAACCCTTCCACTTCGTTTCAGGCTTAGGTTCCTGTGCTAAGCAGATAAGAAACCCCGTTGCGTCTTTTACACGATGTAAACGCGAAATTTGACAACGTATGCGTCATATTTGGACGAGTTCAATCAGAATGCCATCGGGATCCTTCGCACACGCAACGCCCGCTGCGTCCGGCGCGCTGATGGGTTCAGATAGAAATTCAACACCGTTTTGTTTTAGGTTTTCGACGGTTGCTTGAATGTCCTCTACAAAAAAGGTGAGCCAACGAACACCTGCCGAGAACCCGCCTGCTGGTGTCGGCGGTGGCGACTCGATATCCATCAGTTTGATGAGCGTGTTCCCGGCTTGGAGACGGACTTGGCGAAAGCCTGTCGGCGCAAGCCCTACGTCTTGTGCGAGCGCATCCGGAATCTCCAACTCTAACACAATCTCAAGTCCCAACTTGTTATGATAGAAATCCAGCGACGCTGCAAAATCGCTACAGGTAATAGCGATGTCAATAGTGGGATGTGATAAGTTTAGCACGAATTCCTAACCTCCTGTAAGTACAAAGATTGCTTCTCGAAATTGACCGAGTGGACGCGCGTCATAAGTGATGTCCACAGGCACGACAATTCGTCCCGATGTTTCGCAGTCGTGTGGAATGGTAATGGAAAAATTGATGTGTCCATCCGTTCTTGGTGGAATAGTTGTTTCCATTTCAGGTACCTCTACACCCCACGATACTGGCAGAACGGGTTGCGCAATTGCCGTACGCTGTTCAAACGAATGGTTTGTTATCTCCACGCGCAACTGTGCCGTTTCTCCGAGTCCGATCTCCTGTTCATAAGGATAACAACGGATCCAATGTTCGTCCATGCCGTAGTTGGCGTGGTCCCAAGGGAAGAGCGCGGTATAGCATTTTTCACGCTCGGCGAGTGTGTCCAGCATACACTGAATCTCAGCATCGGTAAAATCGAACGCTGGATCGACATGGCAGTTAAAAACGTGCGTCGGTTTGAGTTGCTGAATCAATCGTAGACATTTTTCGTAACCGACATCCTTGCCGAGTAGATTCCGATTGCCGGAACAGTAGTCGTCAATCCCCGCCATTGTGAAGGAATCCCCCGCAAAGAACATCCGTACGCCGCGTCCCTCAACGAGCAATCCACCGTGATAATAGGTCTGCCCTGGGAAATGGTATGCTGTCATCGTGAACTCATTCCACTGCCAAGTATCACCATCTTGTGTGATGTGATCTACTCTGGTAACCGCAGGCGAAATACAAGGGAGTCGAAAACCGATCGGATCTGTGATGACTCGTGCGACAACCGAATCCGTTATCGTTTCACACGGGAAAGTCTCCTGAAACTCAGGCATAGCGTTAACGTGGTCATCGTGGTAGTGCGTTACCCAAAACTGTGTAACCTCTGAGATTTCGCCCTCCGCCTGCAACTGCTGAATTTGTTTGATGACATTCGGCGAACCGCAATCCATCACAAACGCTTCGCCGTTTTCGGAAATGACAATCCATGTTGTGCCGAAATGGCGTAGGAATTCGGGTGGTGGCGTGCCTTCTCGGATAGGCATGTGCCCCGGATGTCCCTCAAATTCGGCAAAGAGTTGGGGAAAATAGTGTCGAAGTGCAGAGATTGACACATATTTATCGTAGCAATACGCTAACGAATGAAGGAGGGCATCGATTGCTTTGTCTGGATCGTTCATGACGATGCCGTGCGTGGGGATAAGTGCGGTTGGCGATGCCTGATGGACCTTTTCAAGACTCTCCGTCAGTTCATCGCGCGCACCGAGAAATCCGTGATAATCGCTCGTTTGTTGTCCCTTCTGTAAACTATAAAGTTCCCACACCTTACCTTCGTCGTAGATGAGGTCACCAGAGAAAGCGAAGCGTTCACCATCAACATCAATGAGATAGGTAATACTCCCATCGGTATGCCCTGGCGTTTCAAGGACTTTCACGGATGCCGGCCCCCACTCGATCTGCGCGCCTTCGGTGTATATATCCGTTACGGAGATCGCGTCAGCAAGCATGAGGTTATGCGGGTGATAGTTGTAGAGGTGCCAACGGTATTTCGGGTCGTTCCAAAAGGTTTCGACTTCGCTAAACCACGTTGCCTCTTTCGCTGGAACCCCGATGCGAGCATTATTAGCTATTGGAAAGCCAGTTGTACTATCGCGATGGTGATGCGTAAAGAGGATCTGCTCAACATTCGCAATGCCGAGTTCCGAGAGCGTAGTCTGTAGGCTGGTTCCACTTGGATCAATGAGGAGTGCCCGATCTCCATCGCGGAGAATACCGGTATTGACATGTCCGTGATGAACGTATAGGTGTTGGCTGAGTTGCGAAAAGTGGGTCTCCATTTTTTTAATTTTCCTTGTGCTTTGGATTACATACCGTCTTTCTCAAGGATTGCCATCTGGACTCTGCCGTGGCGGTGGTCACCTTTTGAATCAGCTGGATACCATTTCCCGGCCTCTTCATCCCAACGAGAGGACATGATGACGTAATCTTCCTCATCTGCCCTTCGGCGTTGTCGATCACCTTTGACACCAAATGCTTTGAGAAGCGCAGGCGGTTCATCTAAAATGTCTTCTTCGACCTTTCCCCAGTTGGTGTATGTGACAAGTTCTCCGGTCTCCCACGACCACTCACCCTCTTTTAGACGATCGGTCAAACCGATCCAATACGGACCGTCACCAAAGATGGCTTCAAGCCATATCTGCTCCGCCTCAGTCGTAATCGTAACGAGATGAGCGTCTTCGTCAGCAGCCTGAGCACGTGCATCTTCCCAGCTATCGCATGCAATCCACTTGTAAGCGTGCCCATTCGTCGGATTCACTATCCATACACTCGGAATATCTGGCATACCATATCGCCGCTCTTTGGGTCTCTCAGCGGGTGACTCGGAAAGATCAGCAGGATTACCATTAAGCCTTAAAACCACCGGTTCATGCGGTTTGCGTGCTTCAACAGTAAAAGGTGCTGACATCGCCGAAAGTCCGCGATAGTCAACGGACAGTGCATAGGTTCCAGGAACATATATAGCGGACACGAAGTTCCCATCCGCATCTGTATGTAAGGAACGCTTGAAGGCTGAACCATCCGTCCCATCTAAGTCTAAGTGCCCAATGTTAATTTCAACAGTCGTGTCGGCAAGTGGTTCACCGTTCTTAAAGACAAGTCTACCTTGGATCCTCAGTTTCGGTCGGGTGTCCATGACAACTTCTACGTTTTTGATGTCTGAACCGGGTTTGATAGCAAAAGTGATCGCCCCGATCGGTGGAAAGAAAGAGAATTCATGCGGATGAAACGTTACTTCTCCGAACTTAATGGTCTGAATCTCAGGTACAGGCTTAAGGTTTTGAGGGGTTGGGTGTGGCGACTCCGTACCCTTTTCCATCGGCAGGACCATTAACTGCACCATCCCTGTAGCGATGCCGGTGAAAGTGAATTGTCCTTCTGAATCAGTTTCCGATTTTAAAAAAGGTGGATGTTCCGGTATCTCATCTTGATTAGGGATCTTTTCGTTAAATTGACGCGGTCTATGGACTGGTTCCTGACGGAGAAAAGGGTACTGCGATCTGTCAAACAGGGTGTCTACCGTCCCATTTTCAGTAATTTTGACATACAATAGTGCGATAGATGCTTCGGCAAGCGGTTTACCTTCTGTACTGACAACGCGGCCAGATAACGTTGACAGTTGTTCCTCAGCAGCACTTTCGTATTCTACGGCAAGCCCTAATACAATAACCGTCGTTAGTAATGTAAAAACCTGTTTGGTGAAAAGAGAACCAGTCATAAGTAGATACCTCTTTACAAATACGTCTGAAAAGTTTATCCCTTTGTAGATAGACGAGGTTGATTGATGAAGATTAAAAAATTAATTCGGTGAAGTCCGGTACGGTTAGAAACAGCACCATAGGTGTCAATTTAGCGATTTTCCACGCCATTTTGTAGCACGGTGTCTTCAAATGCTGCAGAAACACCCTATCAAAAAACCCCTACGGGGCTTTATCGAGAGTGCGACCGTTTTTCTACAGAGATACCATCCCTACGGGATTCAAGAGGCGTTTGAAGCCTTCAAGGTTTTCGCGTAGAATCCGGTTCGGTTGCAAACCGAACCTACCGGTCCTGGGTCCGCGAGGACTATTTTTTCTAAAATTGACAGTTATGGTGCGGTTAGAAACAGCACCTACCGGGCTGAAAAGTCGTTATTTCATTAGCATTTAACCCCTAAATCCCCTTTATCAGGGGGACTTTAAGAGGAAATGCGTAAGTCCTACTCTTTTTCGAGAATTGCGTGTTTAACTATGGGCAAGAACGGACTTTTAGAACCAATTGCCATCCATCTCTTGGAAAAGAATTCCATAGCGACGGGGTGTTCATTGTCATCAGTGGACACACTCTCCGGTTCCTGCGCGGCTATCCAATTCGCATAAGAGAGAGATTCACCGTTGCTCCACTGCCATGCCGTCCCTTTGTCTGGGACACGCAGCCCAATCCAAAAAAACGTTTTCTCTGGATAAAGTGCCTCCAGCCATGTCTGCTCTGCTTCGTCGTTAATGGCAACGAGATATGCATTCTCGGCTGCGGCTTTGGTTTTCGCGTCTTCCCAACTGTCGCACTTTATTCGTTTGTAAGCGTGATCATTTTCAGGATTCACTACCCACACCGCTTGTCGCTCCTTCTCTCTTTCACTACGCCAAACTTGGTGTTCCTCTAAGTCTCTGAGGACCAAAACGAGATCATCGTACCGCTCTCCCTCTTTAAGACGAAACCATCTTGACTTCGCGGACGCACCTTCATATTTCACTATCACCGAGTATTCTGAAGCCTCATCTGGATAGTATGATACAAAATAACCTTCAGCATCAGTTCTAACACCTCTTCCTGAGTGTCCAGCACTGCCACCAGCGGGTAAGACAAAAAGGAAAGTATCTCGTTGCCGCCGTCGGACGGTAAGGCTAACGTCTGTATTAGCGAGTGGCGTTCTATCCTTTAGAAGTACTCGTCCGCGAATTCGCATCCGAGGCGGTTTCACGTTGACTACCACGCCTTCGAGATGTGTCCCCGGTTCAATGGTAAAGGTGGGTCTACCAAACCCAATCGGAAAATTCTGAAGGAATTCCGTAGAATAGAAGGTTAAATCCCCAATTTCAAGGGAGGTAACCTCAAAATCCGAAGCACTTTCAGGAAACATCACAAATTGTGATGAAACAGGGTCTATATTCGGAAAAAAGAAACGTCCTGCGTTATCGGTTACCACCCGCGACCATGACGAAAAAGGCGTGCGAGGCACCATGTCCCTCGGTTCTTTAATCTCAACGGGTTTAATACCCAACTCAAGTCCCACAACCGGCTTTCCATTTGGAGCTACAACGCGACCGGAAAGGCTTGATTTACTCTCTTGGGCGATACTCTTCCAAGGGAACACAAGTGTAAGTGCAACAATACCAGCGAGAACGGCAATATAGGACATACTGAAGTGTGAAAGGCGCATAACTTAAGCTCCCTTAACCTGAGAAAGATGGTTTACTAACGTCAGTTTGATTAAACATTTCGGATGTGTTGCGAGCTCCATTCGCACACGCCAAAGGCACGGATTGTAGCACAAACTTTACGTGTGTGGCATATCTGGCGCAAACTGGAAAGTTTGCGCTACATTTATCAAACCCACGTTTTACTATTTTTCGCCTTATACAAACACTGCTGGGGAGACCTGAAACCTTCCTGCTAAAGCGTGAATGTGTGTGACCGTTAGATCCCGCTCACCCTTAAGAATTTCCAAAACAGTGTTGGGCGGCCCGAGTTCCGACAGATCTCCTGGTTCGAGTTGATGTTCTTCCATCAATAACTTAAGCACCTCAACGCCGCTACATTCGGGAATTGGATGATGCTTTTCCTCGTAAGCATGTATAACTGTACCGAGCGTATCAAGGAGCTCATAGAGCGGGTGTTGTTCGTCGGTCCCCACTTCATCAATCAGGGCGTTTAAGGTGGCAATGGCTTTATCGTATTCTGCCTCATCACGAATTGAAAACAGTGGTTGAACAACACGCCAATGTGCCTGAATATCTTTTGCAATAACGCTCATGTTCTCCATCCTCCTCTGTCATATTCTGCATGCGTCAACACACCGCGAACATAAATTTTGTTACGATTGAAATGAATAGCAGCAATCAATCGATATTTATTGCCACCGATATTAAAAACAGTTAAATTATCTACAAGATCTGCGCTTGGAAACACTGCGCGCAATTCGGTAAAACTTCCAAACGAACTTTTGGTAATGAGCTTAAACCAACGTCTCAGCGGCGTTTGGCTGTCAGGATATCGTTCCCAGAATTCGCGCAGTGCCTTTTTACTAATAACGTGCATCCCTTTCCCAAAGATTACGCCTCTGCGAATTGTGGTCTACCGAGGGCATCCGTTCTGCCCTGACGCTTGTAGTGGGGCAGATGTCCACCCGCGTCGGCTAAGATTCGTTCTTGGGCAAGCGCGATCCGTTCTGCGCCTTGATCAGCGATGTTGTGCTGACAGTCAACGTCCGCCTCAAGGTCAAACAGCCGTATACCATCCTCAAAATCAACGCTGGAGAAGTACCAACTCTTCGCGTCTTTATACCAAACAGAGTTGACATAGCGACAGGTCAGGTATTCACGCGACTCAAAACCGCTTTTTCCTTCCACAAGTGGAAGCAAACTTTGTCCCTGAATCTCGCCAGCAGGTTCGACTTGGCTTGCCGCCATGACGGTGGCAGGCACATCAAGCGTATAGACGAATTCATCACACGTCGTACCGGCGTTAGCACCTGACGGATGGCTGACTATCAAAGGGATGTCCATCGTGCCCGGGTACATGAAGTTGGCTGGTTTGCCGGTGGCTTTGTCCGGATTCTCTGCGAAGTTTGTCCCGTGGTCTGCGAGGAAAATGATGAGTGTATTTTCACGCAGTCCAAGCCGATCGATGGTATCTACCAATCTTCCGAACCATGTATCTACGAGGGTTACTAAACCGGCGTAGTTGGCTTTAACACTCGGCAATCGTTCCTCAAGTTCTTCATCGTTAAGCGAACCGTAGGGTAGATTGAGACAGATAGGTTCTCGGTCTTCGCGCTTACCGTAGAGATCGTAGTAGTGGATGGGTGCTTCCCACGTTTCATGCGGTGTGAATCCATCAATGTAGAGGTAAAACGGTGTGTTTTGATGGTTATGTTCAACAAACTCAATTGCAGAACGGAACAGTCGGGCGGTGGGCCATGTTTCCTCTGGACGTTCGGGTTGGACGTTCACAATATGCGCACGGATACGGCCGGGGTTCCCTCGGTAGCGAGAAATCAGTGATGGATCGGCGTGCGCGCCCCCGCGGTATCTGTCCTCGGCTTGACCACGTACGAATTCCCATTGCCGGAAGCCGCGCGTGAAATTCATGCCCGGTACGAAATAGTGCGGTACATCGGCGAAGAAACCGGTATGATACCCGTTTTGGACAAGCGATTCAGCGATTGCGGGTTCATCGGAAGACATCGGCTGCCACCCGGGTGTATAGACGTTGTCCCACGGCACGGGCGTATAGGTGCTGAACGGGTAGGCACGTCTACCGGTGTGTAAGGTGCGGCGCGTCGGAATGGTCGGCAAGCATTCTGGATGTGCGTTCGTAAATCTGACGCTCTGTTCGGCAAAGCGTGCTAAATTCGGTGTCTGAATCCAATCGTTGCCGTAAGGACTGAGATATGCGGTTCGTAATGTATCTGAAACAACGACGACTATATTACAACTCATATTTTAAATTTCCCTTGCGGTTGGGTTAGGTGTTGATAGGGGCGGAATAATCGAAAACAAGCACATCTTCAACAAGTGGACGGATGTGCTCACTCGCGACTTGACGGTGAAAAGGGTGCGGTAGATATGCGTCGCGTGCGGCTTCGTCTGTAAAACGGACGATAAAACCGTATGCATACCCTTGGCTTTTACCTTCAGGACTGTTGTTCGTGCCAGCAGTTACGGATTCAATGCCGGGGATTTCGTCCGTCATTCCCAACAAGGCATCGGATAAGGTTTCCAGCTGTGCTTCGGTAACCTCTGACTTTAGTTTGAGTAGGACAATGTGTTCAACCATCGGATTTCCTTCTTCCAGTGCGAAAATTTGTTCTGGTAAATTGGAAAAAATTGTTGTATAATCAGTAAGTATGACACAGATGTTGTTTTTTTTCAAGTTTTCCATGAGGCTCGTAAACTAAACCACAAAGGAGTACAAAAGTGAAACTAACTTATGTTTGTATCGCTGCGCTCTTCATCGCAGTGTCGTTTATCGCTTTCGCGGATCAGGTGGAAGTCACGGAAATAGAGGACAATAAGAACGGTGTCTATAAAGCCGTCGAATTGGAGGAAGGTGGAAAATTTTTCCACGATAGGGACTACACGATTACGAATATCCCGAAAGAATTTCAAGGATTAACGCAAGTTTCCACATCAGCGGACTGCCCCGGCGGACAGGACTATCGGTTGACCTTTAGCATTGACCGATCTGCCTATGTCTATCAAGCATGGGACAGCCGACATAAACGCCCGGAAGATCGCGGACAAGATCCGAAAGGCTGGTTTACAGACGGATACACGGATACCGAAGAAATACTGATGCTTGATGCACCCCATGCACCGACGAAGTATTTTATCTACAAATCGAATGAACCGTATCCGGAGGGAGAAGTGGAATTGCTGGGTATTGACGAGGTTGTCGGGGACCCGGTTATCATGTGGACAATCTTCGTTGAAGAAGGCACGCTCCCCGTTGATCCAGCTGGAAGTCTCACGACAACGTGGGGTGAAATCAAATCGGATCAATAGCATCTATCACTTAAACTGAATTCTATCACAGGCGGGCTTATCAGTCCGCCTTTTCATTATAGTAAAACCCGTAATTATCTATACATCAATGCAATGGCGAGGATACAATCCTCGCCAGCGGCGGTGGGGTGCATCAGTCCGCCTTTTTACTGATCAATCGTTAGCGAAGGGTACACCTGCAGAAAGGAACAAAATGAAAATCAAATGCCTATCTCTCATCATTTTTTTGTTGACAACTGTGGTACTCTCAAACGGCTTCGCACAAGACAATACAAAAGTCGGATTACCTGACGGGGCAATTGCGAGGCTTGGAAAGGGCGGCATCAATCTCATGCGGTTTTCACCCGATGGGACTCGTCTCGTGGTGGGAACAGATGTCGCGGTTTGGGTATACGATGTCTCTGATGGAAAAGAGGCTGCGCTGTTCACAGGACACGGTGGGCAAGTCAACGCGCTGGCATTCTCGCCAGATGGAAAGATTCTCGCAAGTGGTGGGTTTAATAATCCTATTATTCAGTTGTGGGAACTGGAGACTGGTAGCAAACTCACAACTTTCAAATTAGCCGAGAGGCATGATTCAGTGACAGCGTTGGCATTCTCCGATGATGGTACAACATTGATGAGTCTGGATAAATTTGGTGACATTATCCGTTGGGATATTGTTACAGGTAGCAAATTGTCGGATACAAAGAACGTGGACGCATACAAAGCAGTAGCACTCTCTCAAAACGGTAGCATCCTCGCTACTGGAGATCAGAGAGGTCCACAAATTCACTTATGGAATACGACGACAGGCAGACGACGGATGACACTCAATGGGCATGCTGGCTTTTTTGAAGAAGATCAGGACGAAACGGAAGTGGACATTCGGGCATTGGCGTTCACACAAGATGAAAAAATCCTCGTAAGTGGGAGCGAAGATAAGACAGTGATGCTGTGGAATACACAAAACGGTGTTGAACGAGCGACGCTCAGAGGACATGAAGGATGGATTACTGCTGTCGCTTTTTCCCTTGACGGTAAAACCGTTGCCAGTGGCGATACAAATGGGGTAATCAAGGTCTGGGATGTCAACACCGAAGACGAACATGCGACACTTAGAGGACATAAAAATACTATTAACGCTTTAGCCTTCGCACCTGAGGGATCCCCTCCTTATGGTGGGTGCCTTGCCAGCGGAAGTGCTGATGGGACAATCCGGTTCTGGGATCCTGAAAATGGACAGGAACTCGCTACTTTTACTGCGGATCATACAGAATGGGTGAAAGCCGTCGCGTTTGCTAAAGATGGAATCACACTCGCAAGTGCCTCGCATAATGGCACCGTAGACGTATGGAGTTTAGTGACAAGGCGTGAATTTACTACACTCTCTGCTGGACATAGCGATTTAGCAGAGTTCGCCACGTTTTCAACCGATGGTAGATTCTTTGTGACGCGAGGGTATAACGGTCCAATTGCGTTTGATCCGTATGGGTGGGGGTCCCGTTCCAGTTTCGATGGACGCGGCAGCATGCAATTATGGGAGGTCACCACCGATGAGAAACTCCCTGGACCTTGGCAGCAAGTGGCAGATACCATATCGGCATTTAAATTTTCACCCGATGGCAAAGTCCTGGCAAGTCGCGGTCGTAAAGAAGATATTCGGGTGTGGGACATAAAGACCGGTATTGAACTGTCCCGTATTAACATAGGAAGCCCGTTCCCGAAGCAGTTGATGTTTTCACCCGACAGCACTCTACTTGCTGTGTACGGTATTCACGGCATTCCACTGGTATGGGATACAGATGCGGGGCACCAATTTCCCGCATTTACTACAGAGAGAGCCAGCAGCTTGGCATTCTCACCCGATAGTGCTGTTCTCGCTCTGGGGCATACGGATAGTATTACCTTGTGGAACGTAACAAAGACAGGCATGCAGGAACACAGTGTAATTCCTGATAATCACCGAGGGTTCAGTGATATATTAATATTCGCGCCCGATGGAAAAACGCTTCTTGATTCTAAATGGAGTGAGTCTCGAATCCAGTTATGGGAGGTGGATACCGGCGAGGATTTGGGAACTCTCTCTGGACATACGGAACCGATAGAAACTTTGGTGTTTTCACACGATGGGAAGACACTTGCCAGCGGTTCTGAGGATGGGACAGTGCTCCTCTGGGATTGGGACGAATTGCGTTGAGATATAGCCCGGCGTACGTTATAATTTAAGAAGGAGGTGGCATTCATGGCATTTAGCGATTTTAAGACAATTCCTGAAGTCTTAGAGAGATTCAGAATCACATATACAACAAAAGACTTCGTCCACATTGAGGAAATTCCAGGCACCCCTTCCGAACAATTTCTGCAAGAATTTGAGTTTTGCCTACAAAATATTGATGTTTTTGCATCGGAGGCGGCACGCTGTGAAGCAATTATCTTTCCTGTTTTGAAAGAGATATACAAAGCTTATGCAGAAAACTATGCACTTTGGATAAAGAAATCCATCACCTACGATGAAACGCTCAATGGAACACCTGATTATCTTATCTCAACGAGATCCGAATTGGGCCTCCCCGTTGTTGGAACGCCATTGATAATCCTCGTCGAAGCAAAGCAGAACGATTTTGAGCAAGGCTGGGGACAATGTCTATCGGAGTTGGTAGCTGCACAAAAAATAAATGAGGATACCGATTTTCCGGTCTATGGCATCGTGAGCGACGGAACGTTATGGCAATTTGGGCAGCTTGTTGACGATACTTTCACCCGAAATAGAACAAGCGTGACGATGGATAATTTGCCTGTCCTCTTTGGTGCGGTTAATGCTGTCTTTAAAGCGAGCACTGAAGCGCAGTCAAAAATCGACTAATAGATAATACACGCCCCACCGGCACAGACACTCCCTGTCTTCTGCGTCACATCACCGGCAACACTCTCTGCCTCGCCCGCCTCAAACTCGGCAACGAGCGACATCGCCTTCTCTGTCGGTTCAGATAGACTGAGCTGGAGGGTGTCGTTTTGCGTGAAAGTCACGGTGCACCCTGTAAATGTGATCGCTATGCAGAAGAGAATCAGAAGGGAAACCACGCTGACCTGTTTGTGCTTCATTATCATACCTCAACTTTCTGAAGATCCACTTGATCTAACGTATTCGTACCTAAACCGAGACCACTCGCTGTGTTGACATGGTTCGCGAGTTTAGAAATAGAATCCAATTCCATCTCCTCGCGTTTCTGGTTGATGGTTTGAAGGATTAAGACATCAAGGATAACCGGATCGGTACTGATAAAGAGACCACCGTAGTTCCACGCGCTCTCAGCGTGATATGTCGGTCCCTTATCAAACGATGCGACCAACCCATCAACGATATTGAGTGCGATCTTCTCCTTCAGCACCTTATGTTCAAGAATTTCGCCGATAGCCGGATTGCAATAGATGGGTTTCCCATGGAACCGGCGTGTGTTATCCACACTTCCGAACGCGAGATTCTTTAAACATCCGCTCACACCTGCCATCGCATGGTGCTTCAAGACAGGGACGTTAATTAGCACATCAACCTCTTGCGTGACGATTCGGGAATACCGGGAACGGGTGCTTTCGTTTTCTCGGCGAGCGACACTATCTTTCTCGCTTTCATAGAATACTTCGTCGTCATACCCGATACCCTCCGTGTCAGAGGCGATGGTTCGCACCTCGCCATCCTCCTGCCTGATCGGATACCCAGCATTCAAGAGGTGGTCTTCAAAGCGGTCCCAGATAACAATTTGCTTTTTGAGAACACCCGCCCCGTATACCCCTTCAACGATCTTATCAACGATGATAGAATGTGTGCTGAGTTCTGGTCCACCGAGGGGGTTGATTTTTATGCCGACAATATCATCGGGCAGCACAATATCGCGCCACGCCTCTTTCGCAGAGGCGCGTCCAGTCAACTTCATCATCGCCTGATCCATCAGTTCGCTAACCGCATCTTCATTGAGCCGATCACCCTCCCAGACGTCCTTACCAATCGCCTCAACAACAGGCGTAAGGGGTCCTGTCTGCGTAGTGTCGGGCTGTAATTGCCCACTACTCAGCTGCGCAAATGCGGGGAGCGTACTAAGCGCGCCACCGATTCCGCCGACACCGGCAGCGAGCCGAGTTAGGAATTGTCGGCGGTCAAGCGCGTCTCGATGTTGTTCAGCCTCTTGGCTATCAGCAATAATGTTCGCCGTAACCTTGTCGTAAGGTTCCATTAAAGTTTACCCAATTCTGTGAGAATTTGTGCCGTCGGTACACGCACTGCCACACCATCAAGCGATTTCCAAGCGACTGTTCCATCCTTCCGAAGGACATAGGATGCAGGACGTGCTATCCTTTTATTACCAACATCCACGACATTGTAAGTATTGATTACCTCTCTGTCTTTATCAGAAAGTACCGGAAATTCAAGTCCACTGCCTTGAACCGTCTTTTGGGTGTCGCCTTCGTCATCGGAACTAATGGCGATAAGCTCCGCACCTGCTGCTCGAATGTTAGCATAGTTTTTTTGCAACTCACCGAGTTGCCCTCGGCAGAACGGTCACCAGCCGCCGCGGTAAAATATGAGTACGACATTCTCGTTCCCAACATAATCAGCGAGTGCGTGCAGTTTGCCGTTCCCATCCGGTAATTCAAAGTCCGGTGCCTGGCTCCCAATACTCAATCCCTGACCCGGATCCAATCTTTCCGGTTCCGCCAGCGGTGTGAGTTCAACGATCAATTCCAACGTCTCAGCCGCGGGTATCGGATGTACTGCGACTTCCTTACCCTCATAACCCGCGTGATCAATTGTCAAGGTCAACGCTTGTTCCACTGGGAGATTTTCAAAGGTAAAAACACCTGTCGCTGTCGTCAAGGCTTCGTAAACTTTCCCCGCCTTATCAGTAAGCTGCAGATTCACCTCACCGAGAGGTTCACTCGTCGCTGCGTTGGTCAGCACACCGTGCAGATGTGAGACTGGGATTTCCAACGCTACAAGGGTCACCTTATCCAACGAAACAACTTGCCCAGGGGTGACTGTGGCGTTTATCTCTTTAGTTTCATAGCCCTTCGCTGATACTTGAAGTGTGTAGTTTCCAGCTTCAACCGCTCCAAGTTCGTAGGTGCCCTGTGTCTCGGTCTGCGTCAAAAGTTGTCCATCTTTCAGCAAACGTACCTGAATTAATACACCCTCAATGGATTGTACCTCTCCACGTAGCGTACCTGTCAATGTTTCGGTTACAGAGGAATCTACCGCTTCCTCAACCGGATTTTCTGTCCCGCAATTCAACCCTGTAAACAGCAGGGCAGCGAACGCGAACGTTTGTATAGCAAGTTTTCGGTTTGCAAGCTGCACCGAAAAGGCCAATATCTGTTTCATCGTTTTTCCCCTATTTACCTATTGCTGTTTGATTCGACCCCATGTCGTTGTCAGTTTGTTCACAGGTTCGACGGCGGCAGCGGTTTCAAGACCGTTTTCCATGAGAAAATCCATATCCTCTTCTTCCAGAGCGACATTGAAGAGGGCAACTTCATCAATGATGCCTTCAGTATATCGGTCATAGTGCCGTGCGACATGAAATACGCCTTCACCGGTGCCGTATCCATCTTTCTTGTTGAAATCAACCTCGGCTTCCATTTTACCATCTACCCATATTGAGGCTTTGCCAGCATCTGCATCGGCGCGTCCGGCAATGAAGTGCCATTTCTCATCGGCAATAGGTGTGGTGCCATGGGCGGGAAAACTGGTCCCGGCACTGTCGCGCAAATAGAGGCTTACAGTGTTTTTAGAGCCGTTGTCCCAAAGTAGATACCACGGTGTCACCTGTGATGTATCCTCGTAGTTTTTGCCGACGAGCGAACCGCCGACCTTGCTGCCTTTGAAATAGCAGGTGATTGTGAACGATACACCTGCTTTAAACCCGACAGTGTTTGAGTGCGGCACTTCAACCCAATTGCTAACCCCATCAAATTCAAGTGCTTTACCGAATTTTCCATCTACCCACTTTGCCCCGTGAATCTCACCATCGTTTCCGTTCTCTGATGAATCGGTGGCGGTACCACCTTTTCCTTCGTCAAAGAGCCACATTCCGGTGATACTCTCCGGATCAATCTCAGCGAGACTGGGCAGTGCTATCAACAAGAAAACTGCCATAAAACTCGCAAGTGTTACTCGCACATTTTTAAATAAAGACATTAGAGTTCCTCCTTAAAATCGCTGTCAATTCACAATACAGGGAAGCAATTTCCATGCCATCGGTTTTTCTGCCTTAAGCGTGAAATTTTGCACGAAACAGGGCAGTTCTCATTCCAACATGCACAAAAAGGGGCAATCGTAAATAACTGTGTATCCACGCTCATACTCTTTTATAGTATACCACCTATCGTATGCTATGTCAAACCAAACCCGATAGGTGTTGCTTAGGATTTAGTATGTTAGGTTCACCGCGACTCCAATTTGATTCGACCCCATGTTGTGGTTACAGAGGTACTCGTCGGATTGACGGCAAGCGCACCGCTGGTCGTGGCACCATTCATCCCAATTAGCGTGTTACCATTTCCCGACGCATCTCGAAAGCGGTCTGCCCCGGCTGGTTCATCAAAATTCCATAGTGCCAAAGTGTGTTCATCACTCTCGAAACGATGCGGCGGATCGAAGGGTTCAATCCCGCGTTTGGCAGGTAAGTCATATCGAGCGATATTCGAGAATCTTATCGCATCAATTTCGCCATGAAATCGGATAGTTCGGGATCTCAGTCGGTGGTCTCCGTCAAACACTGCCACGTCTTCATCATACCCACCGACAAAGAAATCTTTTCGGACTCTACGTACCTCTGCAGCCACAAGATTCATCAAATCAAACTTTTTGAACCGAAGAATCCTGTTGTCGTACACGAAGTGAAATGTGCTATCTCGGTAAATGATTGCCACATAGTTCCATTGGTCTTTTTCCACTTCAACATCAATGCCCGCGACACCATGAACTTCACCTTCAAGATGTACAAAACCAGAGAAACATATCTGATTTTCATCAAGGTCACAATCGCCGAGTGCAGTCAATGCGAAACTAACTTGCTGCTTGAGAATAAGATTTACCTCTTTACCTTTTGGTGCAGATTTCGGATAGAACCATATCTCAGCAGTGAACGCATCGGTGTGCTTTGGAAAAATATATCCGTGCTCCAAAAGCGGGAGGACTGCGTAGTCATCATCACCATCCAGGACCAAGACACCGCCAGAAGGCTTGAAAGAAAAAACGGGTAGAATCAAGTGGAATAACAACATTACGATGAATAGGAGCCTAAAGTGAATAACCACGAAAACCCTCCTTCTATCGAAAACAGTCGCATTTTAGTTTGAGAAAATCTATCAACGTTATGGTGTGTTTGCGCTTGCATTGTAATTTTAGTTGCTTCATACCGTCATTATCTTCAAGTTCTCGTTCAACCCAACCTACAAGAATTAACCCCGCTTATCAAACTTATACCATTTCTAAAAGTTCATATCGCATTAACCACACCTTAGGGCACAGACTAACAGTCTATGCTACAAGGACACAGACTAACAGCCTATGCTACAAAGGAACCCAAACTGAAAGTTTATGCTACAATTTCAATCAGAAATGATACTACGTTAATCACAGGCCCTACTATAAATCGCATTGATTGACAAAGAGACGGCACTTTGATAAAATTGCCCTTGCTTCACCACGCCATCAATACCTTAAGGAGGCAAACACACGAAAAACGCGAATCGCTTTCCGTATTCCACTATGAGACTCTCCAGATGTCTCTTGTTAATACTAACCTTGTTGCTGAGTAGATCGGTTAACGCCGCGTTTGAGAACATTGAACTCATGGCAGGACCGGCTGGGATGGGTGGCGCATACGCAGCAGCGACTCAAGACACCAGCGCACTGATATGGAACCCCGCAGGCTTGGCAGGATTGTCTACTCCTGAAATTGCTATCGGTTATCTGGATCTATACGGTGTATTAGGCTACAGTTTTGTTGGTGTCGCACACCCAATTCGGACAGGACAGAGCGTCGGTGCAGCACTCTTGAACTCAAGCGATACGGAGGGAATTTCTCACGAAAGGATTGTGCTGTTGTCCGCTGCAACCCATATATGGAAGCGGTTGCACATCGGTCTTAATGCAAAGTATTTCAGTACCTCGGTCAATCTCGAACAAGTGCCGTTAGGCAGCGGCAGAGGGTGGGGCACCGATCTCGGCATACAGTATGCCCTGATGACAGATCAGGTTAGAATCGGTGTAGTATTTCCAAATCTGCTTTCAAACCTGTCTTATCGTAGACTCGAAGACAATACGACTGACAGCAGATACAAGGAGCCGTTGCTCCGCGAATGGCGTATCGGCACTGCTATAAAAATCAACTTCAGTTCAGATACACCAGATAGAAAACCGGATTCTTTGTTAGCAGCTGTCGAGATAGCCAATGGCGTTCCGCTCATCGGATGTGAGTATCAACACAGTGTAAAGCACGGCGACTTTGCGTTTCGGTTGGGATGGCGGTTCACCCGCGGATTTACGGCGGGGTTCGGCTACCAGCACGGTAATATCGGGTTAGATTATGCCTTTGTGAATGAGAAATACGGTTCGCAGACTTCGCTGTTTTCAGTTCGACTTTTCTACTGAAAATAACTTGACATCTTCTTATATTTTCTATAAAAAATTGGGAATATATACCACGTCGGTCGGGTTAAAGAAATTGGACTGTGTTAGAAGATCGCTGCAATGTATTACGGACTAAAACGACAGCGTAATCAGGGACAGACTGACCGCTCCCAAGCCTAAAGGCAAGGGGTTCTTCTCAAAGAACGCCCAAGTGGGTTCTTTAGGGTTTAGCACCACTTCCACGTGAAGTTTGATGCTATTGGGTCATCTTCCTACTTCAGAATGAGTAGGTTACTGAAATCAATTATCAGTCAACACGATTGTTATTATCGCGGTGCGGGTCATGCGCCCAACTTCTTGAATGGGAGTATGGGCATTTGGCACACTACGGAAACTTCCTGAACCTTGTAGGAAGCGACCGATACTTCTGGTAGGTATGTCCTTACTTCAGAACTGAACGATTAGGAGACAAAGATACGGTATCAAAGCCCGTAGGATATGTTCTGCCCCAAGTGTCCGTTTTTAATGGATATTAGCCATAGTCATTCTGTCCGTGTTAGTGGGTGATTGAGACCAACGGCAAGGTTGCCGAAGCTAACACGTCTCAATCAATGACTATGTTAATTATAGAACATTTTAGACCAAATGTCAAATGTTTTTTTAACGGTTTGGTCTAATTAACTAAGGCGGTGTCTACATCCCAAACCTAAAGTATTGGGTTTTGACACCGAAACTTGATAAATGGCTCAAAAGAGAAAACAAACCCGGAAAAAAATGCGGATAGAGGACTGCTCGTTGAAAATGCAAGAGCATATCCAGCAGCTCGGTATATCTTCAGTTGAGGTATATAAGGAGTGGTGCCGTACCCATAATTTCAGTCAGGGTTTGGATAAAAGTCCGCGCCAACGTCAAGACGAACTATATGTTATAACGCGTACGCAAGCTACCCAAATAATGGCAAAAGAGAAGAAAGACCGAAACTTGAGTGAAATTCTTCCGAAAATATACAATCAAGAACTACGGTCGGAAAAACTACAGAATTCGGTTACCAGAGCCATTTCGGAAACTTTTGAGAGCAGCATAGCCCCGAAAGTCCTCTTGAAACTCCTGTTATATCTCGAAGACAATTCAGACCTGTTAGAGGAGACTACCTATATTCAAGGCATCGCAGCACTTGCAAATCATCACGAGAATTGGATTCGTCCGCTTGAGGAATGGAAAGTGAAAAAACATAACCGCGACCGTCAATTTTCGGAACTCGCTCGACATCTACTCGCTGCTTATGAAGTGCCGCTTTTTATGGATTGTGTCTGGTTCAACGGAAACCTAACCCATCAAAACTGGTTTAAACATATCGGCACCGGTCAAAATATCCGAACCGCCTCCGATCTTCCTATATCGCTTACGAAAAAAATGGCACACCATTTCCTGAAGGCACCCAAGCATTACACTGTTGAAGAGGCCCTCCGATGGGGGCAAGTATACGCCCTCGGTGGCGATCGGTATTTGGTGGACGCGCTCCGGCAAACACAACTGACCCAATCTTTTAACAACGATGACTTCTGGATAAATGTGATTCGCTTTTTTATTGCGAATCCGATGTTGGATGTCAGTCATGTACATCCGATTATTGACTACATCTGGCATCAGAGATATGAGAACCGTCGCGTTTTTGTCGAGAGAGGGGTTGCGAGAGAAATTGGACCAGCGCAACCTAATTTCAGTATGAGACGGAGAACGCCTGAGACGCTGCTCCGCCAAGTTGAGGAATGGCATAGCGAACTCGGTAGAGAATCGAAAGGCAGGGAACTTGAGTGGCACGGTTCAGAGATCGGTGAATTTCATCTTTTAGAGGGGAGTGAGGAATCGCGCAATATGAAATTCTGGTCTATTCGAGAACTGCTCAGCAGCGACGAACTTATCGACGAAGGACGGGCACTGGGGCATTGTGTCTCAACTTATGCGAGATCCTGTCATACCGGACGGTCATCGATTTGGAGCATGGAGATTGAAGATGAAAATGGACGGCGCAAAATTTTGACGATTGAGGTTACACCACGCGAAAAAGTTATCCGTCAGGTTCGGGGCAGACGGAACCGTTTACCAACACCTAAGGAGAAAGACCTGTTAGGAAGATGGGCGGAACAAGAAGGATTGCAACTTGCTGGATACATATAGGGATATAGTTTTCAGTTATCAGTACTTAGTTGTCAGGACTGCCTCTGGCTGCTGGTAACTAATTGTCTGAAGCAGGATTCGCAGGATTTTCAGGATTACAACAAGGAGGTAAAACGATGGAAAACCCAACAACTATCCAAGAGATTGTAGAGCGATTAGACAAACTCACCCCCTTGCAACAGAAACAGATTTTGAATTCTGTTCTCTCTTTTTTACGGGAACCGATAAGAGGTACACCGGGAAAGGAATTGCTTAAATTTGCAGGCACAATCTCGAAGGAAGACTTGGAAATTATGAAGCAGACGGTTGAGGAAGGCTGCGGAATGGCATCGTTATCGCAAGGACAGCATACCAAAAAGCGTTGATTTCTCATACGACCTGTGATAAAATTTTCTAAGAGATCAGTAGATACAAAAACACCATCCCCTAATCAAAAAGGAGGCAACACAATGGAAAACCCAACGACTATCCAAGAGATTGTCCAGCGATTAGACAAACTTACACCTATGCAACAGAAACAGATTTTGAATTCTGTCCTCTCTTTTTTAGGTGAACCCATAAGACTCTCCTCAGGGAAGAATCTGCTCCAATTTGCCGGTACGATTTCACGGGAAGATCTTGAAATCATGAAACAGGCAATTGAGGAAGGGTGTGAGCAAGTTGATGAATCAGAGTGGTAGGTACCTGCTTGATACGAACATCGTAGTTGCCCTATTTTCCGAGGAAATAGGGGTCCAAGAAAAAATAAGAAACGCAGGTGGCATAGCCTTGGCTCCTCCTATAATTGGTGAGCTCTGCTTTGGGGCACAGAAATCAAACAAAGTTACGGAAAATCTTCGCAGAATTGACAGATTAGTAGCACAAAATACTTTTCTCCCTTGTGATTTAGAAACGGCACAGTGGTACGGAATCATCAAAGAACGGCTGCGAAGGAAAGGTAGGCCCATCCCGAATAATGATATTTGGATTGCAGCAATTGCCTTGCAATATGATTTGATTCTTGTGACACGAGATGCACATTTTGATGAAGTCGAATCTTTGCAGACAGAATACTGGTAGATACTACACTAACAACAGATACGGATCCTGAATATAGTTAGAAACCGTTTGCAGGAACTGTGCCGCCGGTGCACCGTCTATCACACGGTGATCGAACGTTAAACTTAGCGTCAGCATACTCCGAACAACAATCTCATCTTCGTGAACAACCGGCTTTTTGAGAATCCGTCCTACCCCAAGAATAGCACTCTCCGGCGGGTTGATGATTGGTGTGAACGCATCAATCCCGAAGTTCCCAAGATTTGTAATGGTAAAGGTCCCACCCTGAAGTTCGCCGGGTGTTAGTTGATTACTGCGTGCGCGCTCAGCGAAACTTCTTACCTGCGCCGAGATTTCCGATAACCTTTCCTTGTCCGCGTTCTGAACGACCGGCACTACCAATCCATCCTCCAAGGCAACCGCTACCCCAATGTTAACGTCGGGTAACAGATGAATCCCCTCATCCGTGAGCGTTACGTTGAGCCGTGGGTGTTCCTGTAAGGCATTTGCGACAACCTTCACAAGTAGATCTGTGTAGGTCAGACTTACCTCTCTTGCTTGTAGCTTATCGTTAAGCATCCCGCGTAATTCAACGAAAGCCGTTGCGTCAACCTCCGTGTGAAGCGTGACGCTTGCATTGGTTTGAACGCTCATGGTCATCCGTTCTGCGATAATTTCACGGATGCCATCCATAGGGATAACCTCTGTTGCCTGCTGGAGTGCTGGAGTCTCCACAACAGGGATTTCGGGTGCCGCACTGGCTGCTTGCAATACATCGTCACGGACGACTCTACCATCGGGTCCCGAACCGGCAATTGCGCTAAGATCAACGCCGTGCTCCTTCGCCAATCGTCGGGCAAGCGGAGATGCTTTAAGGCGCGTCGTTTCGGGCGGAGCCTGGACCGGCTCCCTTAGGTCAATATATCGTTGTACATCACTTTCAAGGATGCGTCCACCTGGACCAGAGGCTTTGACTTCGGTCAAATCAATAGCGAGTTTCTCGGCAAGTTGGCGTGCTGCTGGGGAGGCTTTTGGCGCGACGGTCGGCGTTGATGGTGTTACCTTCGGTTGTGCGGGTTGCCCTGGCTCTTCTTGTTTCGGTTCTTGCTGCTGTTCCGCCGCGGTATCCGCCTCAACGCGTGCCACCTCTTCTCCAGGCGCGCCGATAATCGCTAATAAGGCGTTGACAGGGACATTTGCGCCTTCCTCAGCAAACAATTGCGCGATAACGCCGTCGGTAGGCGATTCCTGTTCATGGACGACCTTATCGGTTTCAATCTCCAGCAGCGGTTGTCCCTGCGTAACGGTATCGCCTTCGTTAACCAGCCATTTTCCGATTTTCCCCTTGGTCATCGTCTGATCCATCTGAAGCATTCTCAATTCTACTGCCATATTTTTAAGTGGTTATCAGTTATCGGTTATCAGTTATCGGTAGAAGAAGTGTTCGTTTAACCATTAACTCGGAAACCGCCCCATTTCACAAACGGACGAGTTGATGGTCAAAACCACAAAAACCTTTTGTAACTGAAAACTGAGAACTGACAACTATTCCTCCGATATAACTATCCCTCTGCGGTCATGGATGTGTCTCGATCAATTCAATCAGCAACTCAACATTTGTATCTTTTTCCAAGATGAGCGCGAATTTGTGGTATTCGTCGCCCTTGAAGACTGCCTGAATAAAAGGACTAAATCCAATTAAGAGTTGACTCCCCAAAAAGTTAAGCGGTTTGCCGATCTCTAAGAAGAGAATCGCTGGCGCGGTCAAACCGCGCCGTACAATCCACGTCGCTGCCTTCTCAAGCAGTGCGCGTTGCTCGGGTTCGGGAATATCTTCAAGGACACGCGGTATTTCAGGGTTTGGATCGAACATAGTGAGTACCTATCCGATGTGCAACTCCCTAAGTATGAGAAGCCAGACCTTAAAGTTCCAAATCACTCAGGTAATCGGTGATCTGTTTCGGTTGCCCATCAAGGGTTGTCTCCATCGCGGCAATGACAAGTACGAAACTTTTGATGTTATCCTCAACCCGCGTATCAGAAGGTTCACCACCGTCAAGCCAATTCAGGAATTCATCAAACAGGTGCTGATGCGCTTGATAGGGGATTCCCGGTGCTTCATAGACTTCGGTTTCACCACCGACACGGTGGATCGTTATCTGGTTTCCACCTGCGATTTCGACGGCACCCTCTTCAAATTCGGCGCGATAGTGTTCGTGATTCCAACAGTTGACGATACCAGCCGCTGAACTGTTGCCTTCATAAGAGGTATGGACACCGTTGTTCATCCGCATCATATAGAACCCACTGGAGTAATGTTGGAAACTCGACCATTCGGGATTCCACCCAAACCCGATCAGGGTTTCACAATCGCCACCGGAGAGGAACCGAAGCATATCAAGGTGGTGGACGGAACCTTCAAAAAGAAGTCCGAAATCCATATCGTGTCGCCATGCCCTGCCCCATGAGAGGTAACGACGGTAATCGCACGCGTATCGACCAACAATATGCTGAAGTCTGCCCAATCTGCCTTCATCACGGATACGGATTAACTCCTGTTTATTATCGGCATAACGGTAGTTTTGGATAATAGCGCACGGCAACCCCGTCTTTTGGGCGGTGCGCACCATCGCTTTTGCTGCATCTAAAGTATCCGCAATCGGTTTTTCACAGATAACAGGCATCCCGTTTTCCATAGCAGCAATCGCGGCGGGGCTATGGAATTGCGGTGGGACAGCAATGCCACAGAAGTCTGCCTTGACCGTTGCACACGCCTCGTTAAAGTCCGTGAAGAGTTGTGAGGTGCTAAGTCCTAACGCTTCGCCTTGTGTTTCGAGAACATCTGTATTCACATCTGCTAAACCAACAATTTCGATGCGATCGCCGAAATTAGTAGTGAAATTGTTGATCCAGCCACCAGCCATACCACTTCCACCAATCATTAAACATGTTCGTTTCATAATAGTTGTCAGTTATCAGTCGTCGGTTATCAGTATAGTTTTCGGTAACCGTCAAACCAACTGATAAACCTCAACCGCCTCCTCATTTTAAAATTCTAAAGCATCAGTTTGCCACGTTTGACGTAATCGTCCTTACCGCGTCGAACACGCTCAAGTTCTGCCTCGGTAGCCTCACGTCGGACTTTTGCCGGAACTCCCATTGCAACGGCACCCGGCGGGATTTCCTGCCCCTCACGGACAAGCGTGCCTGCTGCGACAACGGCATTTTCACCAATCACCGAACCTGTCAGTAGAATCGCTCCCATGCCGATCAGCGCACCGTTGCCGATGGTGCAGCTATGGAGAATTGCGCCGTGTCCGATAGTAACATCATCGCCGATAAGACAAGGAATCTCCTTGTCCATGTGTATGACTGCGCCGTCCTGAACGTTGGTGCGACACCCGATTCGGATCGGCTCTAAATCTCCGCGGAGCACACTGTTAAACCAGATGCTCGACTCCTCACCAATTGTTACATCGCCAATAATCATCGCTCCTGGAGCGACGAAAACAGAGGGATGTACATTTGGCGTTATGCCTTCATATTCTATCAACATCTTTCCTTCTTTCTTGCGCTTTTAGAAACAGGCGAGGTTCCAACCTCGCCAGCAAGTGATGCGAGCTTCACTACTGTGCGACCAACAACCTACGGAGGTTCCCTATTCCCCATCTATAAGACATCGTGAATATGCCTGCAAGGAAGATTATCAACACGATAAACGCAATGAAACTTTCTGTATGCCACGCTATCACTGGTGCAAGGACGAGCACCACATCAAAAATGAGCGTTACCGTGAATGTTAAAACTCGTAAGATCGGTCTCGGCTGATGTGTCAATTCCGCCATCCACGGCAGTGTCCCAATCGCCGTGTTCATCGCACACGCTGTTGGAAGTGCTAAGATAGGTGTTAGCATCACCGGTATCATAGCGTCTCTCGGAATTTGGAGCAGACAAACAGCAAACAGGGACCAAAACTCAGCATAAATCAGCGCACAGAGGAGCGCAGTCAGGAATTTACCCATGAATACTAACTTCGGCGCAACAGGTGCGGTTTTCAGCATCCACCATGTTTTCGCTTCATCTCGAAGACCGTTACAACTAATACCGAAGGTAATCAGCATACTATAAAGAACTATTTGCACCGTTAGGATTTGCCCAGCGTTCGCATCTGCACCGCCTCCATGCATGAGCAAGATAGCGATGTGAATCACCAAAAAAAGTGTGAGCATCACAATAGCGATGAGTCGTCCACTGTGCCTGACAAAAATGAGGAAGTCCTTTAGCATCATGGCTCGGACCTTCCCACGCCCAAGCGTAATCCCCACACGTTTCAGGTGAGACACTTTAGAATCACCGGGACTCTGCACAGGCTTACGTTTGGATTTCAATTGACGGATGTTCTCCCAACCACGCTGATAAATCAATTGCGCGACGAGCATTGCCACGCTGACAGCACCGAGACTTCCCGCGAAACCCTGCAGTACCCATCTCAATTGGACTCCTATTGTGGGTTCAGTTACCCAACTCAGTAGGAACTTCCCAATCCACTCGTGGGGATACCACGTGGCACCCGCCTCCGCCGTTCCCTCAGAAGCCCAATTGAGCAAAAACCTTTTTATGTGAATCGGTTCAAACTCGGAAAACAGCGTTAACGACAGCAGAAAGCCCACTGCTACACCGATTGCGGTGCCGATGACTTTGAGTGTTGCGAGAAGCCACCCCGATGAAAAGAAGCGTGCAATCAACATCACGCTAATGGTAACATAACTCGCGATCATTACCAGAAGACACAAACATACAGGAAACAGTCCTGCATAAAAATGCCACGGTAGGTCAAATATGAGACCGAACGCTATCCACGGAGGTCCTAAAAAACAGAGTATACTCAAAAAGCGCGTGATCGTGAGATGTATAAGCTTATATCCGAAAATTGCGATCGGTTGAATCGGTGCAGCGTGTAACAGATTGGTGTCCGGTGCCTCGTATAGAACCTTTAGCGAACTCTCCATTAATTCCTTTGCAACAACGATAATCCCGAAAATTATGAACCCGTTAATTACACCTAATACAAGTGCAGGCTGTGCTTCAGTCAACCGCAAGTGTGTGAAAAGGGAGTTCCCTAACACCGATAACGCAACAACGAAGACGAGGTAACCGATACACTTTAAAGCGGTTTTTCGCCACGCGTCTCCACCGTGTTTAATACCGTTTAACCATCCCTGCGAATCCGCTTTAAGTAGAATCTTAATATTTTTTAACATAAGAAATGGCTTTCGGCTATCAGCGAGAACGGCTCTTTGCTGGCTACTAATTGCTGATTTTTAGGCATCTGCTGTCAGATCAAGAAAAATATCCTCCAATGTCTCCATCTGGTGCTGGCTGCCATCGGCAGGTTGTTCGTGGTTCTCCTGCTTCTTTTGTTGCAATTCTTCAAGGGTTCCAACGGCAATGAGTTGACCTTTACTGATAATACCAACTCGGTCACAAATACGCTCGGCAATTTCAAGGATATGTGTCGTCATGAATACAGTAGAACCCTGTTCACAGCGTTGGCGCAAAATCTCCCTGACAGTGCGAGCACTCCTTGGATCCAGGCCACTGGTCGGCTCATCAAGAAAAAGAATTTGCGGGTGATGCACAAGCACCGAGATGAGCAAGATTTTCTTCTGCATGCCGTAAGAATATCCCTTAATCTGATCGTCAGCGGCATCGGTAAGTTCAAGCTGCTCAAGTAGTACACCCATCTCATTTTCGGCTTGCTCCGGTGGCACCTCATATAAATCAGCTATCATACGGACAAACTGTCTACCGCTTAATGCTTCGTAAAGTTGTGGCGTATCCGGCATCAGTCCGAGAATTGCTTTCGCCTGTAAGCTCTGTTTCTGAATGTCGTACCCGCCAAGCGTTGCGGTACCAGATGTAGGGCGGAGTAAGCCCGTCAGCATATTGATTGTTGTCGTCTTTCCGGCACCATTGGGTCCAAGAAATCCAAATATTTCACCGGCATCTACCTCAAGTGTCAGTTCATCTACAGCGCATAACTTACCAAAATATTTAGTTAAGCTTAAGGTTTTAATCATTCTTTAGAAACCGGAATGTTCCGCGAAAACCGATCGATCCTCTCAACGAGAGCAATCATAGCAATGCCCACAACTAAAAGATTACTTTTCATTACTGCCCAAGACATCGTTTTTAAGTTCTGCCAGTGCTTGGTCGAGGTTGGGATTATTTACATTTTTTTCCACTTCAGTGGCATCGCTACGCTCTCGGTTCCCCGAAATGTCTGCTTTCTCTTCAGCCGTTTTCAATTTCTGTTCAGCGTGTTCAAAAGCGGTAGAAATCGTATTTTCCGCTGCTGCAATTAACTTATGGAGTTCAGTACGTGTCTCTGCCTGTTTTTGACGGTGAGATAGCGTTTCGGCTCGCACCGCTGCGTTTTGGAACTGTTGATAAAATTCGTGTAGTGCTGCTTTGAGAGATGCGACAACCGCTTCCTGAGCAACAATCTGGCGTTTATAGGTGTCTGCGAGGTCCAATTGCTGTTGCTTGCGTTGGCGTGCGTCCTTTACGCGTGCCATGTCTCGATTCTGCAAAGCAGCGTCCGCCTTTTCACCCCACACCTTAGCGGAGGCAATAGCCTCCTGATAAGCGCGCTTGAGCCTCTGCTCTTCCGCAACTGCCGTAGCGACGAGCTCTTTTGCCTCAGCGAGCCGCTCTTTCATGTCAACAATGGCTTTATCAAGAGACGATTCCGCGCCATCTACTGCTTCCAGAAATTGGCTTATGTTCTCCCGAACCTGCTCTGAAATCTCCTTGATTCTTTTCATTTCTATGCCTCCAGATGTTTATTATACACAATTCCATGATACAAATCAAACAGAAGCGTTTATCTTTAGAGGCACTCAGTTCCTGCGGGATCTGTTGCCATAATGTGATATGTCTGCTTATTAGAGACATCTATCCCTAAAAAGTATAGTTTAAAAAGCAATTTCTGGTTTCTGGTGTGAAATGAGAAAACCAAACAGTTTTACTCCATTTGATAGGCGTGCAATGCCTCATAATCAGCATTGACAAGCTCAACGCCATAGAACGCTAATCTCTTCATGATTTCTTTGATCGCGGGGATGTTGTTATCAACCAGAATTGAGGAACAATTGTGCAGTGCTGCGGCTTCTCCAAATGTTCCACTGCCAGCAAAAAAATCCAAAAGGGTATCACCTGGTGTTGAATGCACCTTGACGATGCGATTCAGAATGCCGAGAGGTTTTTGTGTCGGATAGCCTGTTTTTTCACGCCCACTGGTACTGACGATGGTATGCCACCAAACATCGGTTGGCGTTTTGCCACGCGCTGCCTTCGCTTTGCCGACCAATCCGGGTGCCATATACGGTATTCTATCCATCGCATCGAAATTGAAAGTGTAATGCTTCGGCGTTTTAGCATACCACAAGATGTTATCGTGTTTGGCGGGCCACTTCGACTTGGATCTACCGCCGTAATCGTAAGCCCAGATAATCTCGTTGATAAACGATTCTCGTCCGAAAATCTCATCAAGTATCACCTTACAATAATGGACTTCTCGGTAATCAATATGGAGAAAGAAACTGCCGTGCGGATGCAGCACACGATATGCCTCTTCAAAACGAGGTCGTAAAAACTGCAAATAGGCATCTGAACTTTCAAACTTATCAGTGTAGTGTGTGGTTTTGCCTTTGTGGGTTCGGTACGTCCTGCCTTGGAAACCGACTCGGTCGCCTTGGGCATCTGGTTCAACCTGGATCTCCGTGCGCTGTTGGAGTTTTCCCGTATTAAACGGCGGATCAATATAAATCAGATTGATACTCTCCTCAGGAACATATTTTTCAAGAATGGTAATGTTATCCCCATAATAGAGACGATGTTTAGGCATTTGCTTTCAACTCTGTGCACGATAGTGTATGAGCGATTTCCTTTCTACCAAAGGCAAAAGGGGAATTGATCCTGGTCTTCAATACCGATAGCGACCTCTTTTCTGACTTCTCAGTAAAATTATAGCAGCTCCATGGTAATTTATCAAGTCTCTGTACGCAGTGTTTGTATTCGTGAGATTTTTCTTGACTCCACACAATTTTTCGTGTAAAATTTTAAAAGTGGTATTGTCAAACTAACAAAGAGACGAAAACCTCATGCGCCTTCTGAATCTGAATCGTAAACTTAAAAGTGCCAAACGCTTGCCTGAGATTGTTAGCGTTTTCGCGAGACACGGTTTCGGGCATATTCTCTCCCAAATTTTTGAGCGAGGACGGACAAGACGTTTCAGTCTCAGAAGTGCGTTCACGCGGAGAGCGAGGGGCGGTAGCCACCCCCAGAAAACGAGATGGTGGCATTTCCGAAGGGCAAAAAAGGATTCAGACGAAAACAGTTCAGGGACACTGCTGTCTGTGCCAGAACGGTTGCGGCTTGCGTTTGAAGAGTTGGGACCGACGTTTGTTAAATTAGGTCAAGTGCTCAGCACCCGCGTGGATATTCTTTCCGAACTTGTTGGGCAAGAAGAAGCGTTGGCATGGAGTACCGAGTTTCAAAAATTGCAACGACATGCACAACCCTTTGATTTTTCAGAGGTTCGCACGACGATTGAACAGGAATTCAAAACGCCGCTTGAGAAAGTTTTTTCGACTTACGAACAACAACCGTTCGCGGCGGCTTCAATTGCCCAGGTGCATGCAGCAACGTTAGAAACAGGTGAGTCGGTAGTCGTTAAAGTCCAACGTCCACGTGTAGCAAGGATTATTCAGACAGATCTCAATCTATTGATGGAGTTAGCCGAACGGCTTGAAAACCGGGATCCAGAGATGCACCTCTTTAAACCGACTGAGCTTGTTCGGGAGTTCTCACGTTCAATTCGGAAGGAGATTGATTTTACAATCGAGGCAACAAATACAGATGCTTTCTACCAGAGATTCGCAACGTCATCAAAGGTAAAGATTCCCAGAGTCCACTGGGACTTCACGAATCGCCGTGTTTTGACGTTGGAACGCATTGATGGGGTGCCAATCAACGCCATTGCTCAATTGGACGAAATGGGATTTGATCGGACAGAACTCGCTGAAACACTTGTAGAGATGTTCTACACGCAGGTCCTGAGCGATGGGTTTTTCCATGCGGATCCGCATCCTGGGAATGTCTTCGTTTTAGAAGATGGACGGATCGGACTGGTTGACTTCGGTATGGTCGGCAGAATAAGCGACGATATGTTGCGGCATATCTGTAATTGGCTGAGTGCTGTGTTAACCAAAGATGTAGACGCTGTCGTCAGAAGCTACATTCGGATGGGCATTTTGGGGGATGAAACAGACATCGCAGCTTTAAAGTTGGAAATGAACGACTTCTTGGAACGTTACTTCAATATGCCGCCGAGCAGGCTCCGTCTCGGAGAGGTAATTCACGAAGTCTTTAACGCATCATTGCGGCATCAAATCCATGTGCCGCCAGCATTTTTGATGCTCGGTAAAACGGTCGCAACGGTTGAATCAGTTGTGATGAAACTAAACCCTGATTTCAATATTTTAGAATTCAGTGAACCGTATATTTCGCAATTTCTCGTCCAAAACTTTGGGAGCAAAAGGTGGGAACGGCAGCTCGCGGATTCTGTGGAAGATTTCACAGAACTTGCACGCGACATGCCACTTCACTTGCACCGTATCCTCCAAAAATTACAGCGAGGTTCTCTCAAATTTGAGTTAGAACATTTAAGTCTTGAAGCGGTGATTAAAGCCTTTGATCGGGTTATCAATCGGGTTGCCTTCAGTCTCATCATTGCTTCACTGATCGTCGGTTCGTCAATCATCCTACAAGGTGTTGAAATTTGGGAATGGAAGTTTTTTCTTGGGATTATGGGCTATTTGACCGCGACGTTTTTTGGATTCGGATTGGTAATTTCTATTTTGCGGTCGGGTCGCTTCTAATTTTTCGTACATTCGCATTGCGAGAAGGGTTGTTAGTGTTCAACCAAAAAGTGTCTCACTAATTTAACAACTAACAAAAAGGGGTCAATTATGGCAATTCTACTTGGATTAGATGTCGGTGATACACGTATTGGCGTGGCACTCAGTGACGAACTTGGTGTCGCAGCACACCCACTGTGTACACTCACCCGAAAAAATCGGAAGGTTGACTTAATTGCTATCTCTGATCTCGTTTCGATTCACAAGGTGGAATGCGTTGTTATCGGCTTGCCCATCTCTCTTGATGGCTCCATCGGCGCACAGGCGGAGAAGGTTCAGAAGTTTGCGAAACGCTTAGAACATGTAATTGACATCCCAATTGAATTTCAGGATGAACGTTTTACAACCGCTGAGGCAGAAGAAATTTTGCATGAACTTAACAAAGACGCAAAAGCACAGAAAGAACTTATTGATGAGGTATCAGCGGTGATTATCCTTGACGACTACTTGAATCGCGACCAAAAGATCAATCCTCCAGCATCTACGGAGGATTCTTGATTGTGCCATTCCGGTGTAAAGGATTTGTCCTAACAACTCTCATCAATAGAATGTCGTGATCGGGAGATCAATCCTACGGGACGTATGGGGTCAAGCAAAAAAATACGAAACATTAAAAAGATAGTCATACTGGTACTCTGTAGTCTCGCTGCACTTTGCCTCACTGTCCTGTTGATAGCGGTGTTTTTGACGCTACCACCAACATCTTCAGAAGAGGTTGTCCATTTTGACGTGCCAACGGGTAGCAGTTCGCAAACGATAGCCAAACGATTGGTTGAAGAAAAGTTAATACGGAGCGAACATGCTTTTCGCCTCGTTGTCCGATATAGAGGAACCGGCAGACATCTAAAAGCTGGAACTTATGTGTTGCGGCGGAATATGGCGTTGTGGGACATCCTCAGCGCATTTGAAAAGGGACAGGTTACGCTAATTCGCTGGACAGTGCCAGAGGGTTTAACGGTAGCCGCCATCGCTGAACTTTGGAAAACAGCGGGTCTTGGTACAACACAGGAATTTCAGGACGCTGCTGAATTGCCTCATTTGTTGGGGCGATACGGACTTGCAGACAAAACAGTGGAGGGCTACCTGTTCCCGGATACCTACAAGTTCGCGAAAGGGACGAGCGCAGAGAAGGTTGTTGAGATGATGCTTGATGAATTTAGACAACGGTGGACAGACACCTTTGATGAGGAATCACGAAACTTAGGGCGCACACGTCATGAAATCGTAACACTTGCTTCTATTATCGAAAAGGAAGCACAATCTGAATCGGAACGCCCTCGTGTTTCAAGCGTTTTTCATAACCGACTCAAGCGTAAGTGGAGGCTTCAGGCAGATCCGACGGTGCTTTACGCCTTAGGAAACCCAGAACGACTCTTAACGAAAGGCGATTTGAGCGTTGATTCGCCCTATAATACTTACATGCATAAGGGTTTACCACCCGGTCCCATTGCAAATCCGGGTATTGATTCAATCATAGCGGCACTGCGTCCCGAAAAAACGGATTATCTCTATTTCGTGGCGATAGGCGAGGGAAAGCACCATTTTTCAAAGACGCTTTCAGAACATAATAGAATGATACGAAAAATACGGCGTGCCTCGGAATAGCAGTTGGCTTTCAGCAGTCGGTTTTCAGCAACAGAGGTGTTGGTTAAGCGAAAACCTCTTGCTGATAGTTAATGATTTCTGATAACTGACGACTAAATAAAAAGAAAGTGACAAAAGCGAATGGCAAAAGCTGATTCACAGCAAACAATTCAAAACGAAATAACAATGACAGGCAGAGGGTTAATGTTAGGGGAACCTGTGACATTAACCCTAAAGCCAGCACCAGCGGATTCCGGCATCGTCTTTCGGCGTGTGGATATGGAAGGCATGCCAGAAGTAACGGTGTGTCCAGAAAACTGGGCAGATATTCTGCCGCGATGCACCAGTTTACGGAGTGGTGATACAACGGTTAGTAGTGTTGAACATCTCCTTTCTGCACTTGGCGGTCTCGGTATTGACAATGTGACAGTGGACTTGGATGCCCCGGAACCTCCTGGGCTTGATGGAAGTGCCCTGCCTTATGTGGAAAATATTCAAGCGGCAGGGCTTGTTTTACAAGATGTGCCACGGAATTTTATTGAGATTACGGAACCTTTCGCGCTTTCTGCAGGGGATCGACAGCTCGTTTTATTACCCGCTGATGCACTGGAAGTCACATTCGTTTATGCACACCCGCAAACTACGCCTCAAGTTGCGACATTCAAAATAACAGCGGAATCATACGCAAGTGACATCGCGCCAGCTCGGAGTTTCTGTTTCGAGAATGAAATTGAAGCACTTCAAGCACTCGGTATAGGAAAAGGAGCAAGCTATGACAACGTGCTCGTCATCAATGAGGTTGGTGAACCCAGCACCCCCTTGCGATTTGAAGACGAGTTCGTCCGACATAAAATTCTTGATCTGATCGGTGATCTCTATCTGGCTGGACACTTACCAAAGGCACACGTCATGGCAACGCGAACAGGGCATACATTCCATGCGGAATTTGTGCGTGCGCTTGCTGAAGCAGGACACCTTGAACAGCCCGCTGTTCAAGAACCCATTGAGGTAATGGACATCTACGACGTATTACCTCATCGGCATCCGATGTGCATGGTTGATAGAGTCATTGAATATGAAAGTAAGAAACGCGCTGTTGGCATAAAGAACGTGACCTATAACGAACCAATTTTTGAGGGACATTTCCCGACGCAACCTGTGATGCCGGGCGTACTACAGATTGAAGCACTCGCGCAACTTGCGGCATGGCTCGTCCTTCGGGACATCGGTAAGGAAGGCGAACTTGGCTATTTTCGTTCGATTAACAAGGCAACATTCCGACGCGCAGTCATTCCGGGCGACCAACTTCGATTGGAAATAGAAGTTGCCCAACTACGGAGCAGGCTTGCACGCATCGAAGGACGCGTTTATGTAGGAGACAAGCTTGCCACAGAGGCTGAGTTGTCAATCGTATTAGCATCTGTCTGACTTATGGTTGTCAGTTATCGGTTATTAGTTATCAGTTAAAGATGCTTCGCAGTGAGAACTCGTAACAACCATCCCTCTTGGAATACATCAAGAAAACAGAAGATTGTTCCAGAAAACCTCTTAACTCTCACTGCGAGGCAAACTGGTAACTGAAAACTGAAAACCATTAAACGGAGGGAAATCTGTGTTAGAAACTAATATTCACCCTACGGCTATTATCTCTCCAAAAGCGACGTTGGAAGAGGGAGTTAAAGTCGGTGCCTACAGTCTTGTCGGTGAAGATGTTCATATTGGACGCGGGACCGTGATCGGTCCACATGTTCAGATTGAGAAGTGGACGATTATCGGTGAAGAATGCAAAATCTATTTCGGTGCCACTATCGGCAACGAATCTAAAGATTTGAAGTACGAGGGTTGGCGGAGTTATGTGAAAATTGGGAATCGCAATATACTACGCGAGTACGTCTCCATTTCCAGATCAACCTTTGAAGACGGGTCAACTATCGTCGGTGATAACAATTTGCTGATGAATTGGGTTAACCTTGCACACGACACTATCGTCGGCAATAGGACAATCATGGCAAACTTTGTCTCACTTGCGGGGCATGTCGTAATTGAGGATGATGTTCGGCTTGGCGCACACGCAGCATTGCATCAATATGTACGCGTGGGCAAAATGGCAATGGCAGGAGGCTTCTCAAAGATCGTTCAAGATATTCCACCTTTCGCCCTCTCCGCCGGACAACCGGCGCGTGTTCGCAGTCTCAACCGTATTGGTATCCGAACATCGCGAATTAATCCTTTGTCGCAGCTGACCGATGAAACGCTTGCGGCGTTAAAGCAGGCATTCCGCATCTTGTTCCGCTCCGGTCTACCTCTCAAACATGCTGTCGCCAGAGTCAGGGAGGAACTTGAAGCAACTCCGGAAGTTGAATACCTACTTGAATTTATCGAAACGTCTAAACGTGGCATCGGATTTAGCCAACCGAATCGCACTCTGAGTGGTTAGTCTTTGGCTTTACAGCACGTTGAAACTATACACGGAGCGAAAGCGTGGAAAAATTGGGTATTATTGCGGGTGCAGGTGAGTTGCCAGTGTTATTAGCATACGCCGCTGTTGCCCATGAACGACAACCTGTTATCATCCAGATCACAAAGTCCGACGCACAACGCTTTACCGGAATAACTTGTGAACTCCACACCTATGGGGTGGGCCAGATTCAAAAGATTACTCGAACACTCCTCAATTCAGGCGTAAAAGAGGTTGTGATTATTGGGAAGGTCGAAAAAAATATTCTCCTTCGCCCATTTCAAATTGATACCACCACCATTAAAATCTTAGTACAGAATCGACGCGAAAAACCTACCGCAATCGTCAACGCAGCACTCAATCACCTTGAATCTGCTGGACTTACTATCCTCCCCCAAGACCAGTACCTGCCTCACCTTCTTCCACAACCCAGCGTTTTAACAACACGACAACCAACAGCAAGCCAATGGGCAGATATTGAACTCGGTATTAGCACCGCCCGCCAAATAGCAAACATGGATATAGGACAAACGGTTGTCGTTAAAAATCAGATTGTGCTTGCTATGGAAGCGATTGAAGGGACGGATGCAACTATTCAGAGGGGAGGGAACTTAGGAAGGAAAGGAATTATTGTCGCGAAAGCGGCTGCCGAGAATCACGATTTCCGTATTGATGTACCAACGGTCGGAATGCAAACGCTGGAGGTGCTGCATGAAGTTAAAGCGAGTGTGTTAGCAGTGGAGGCACGGCGAACCTTTGTTATGGATGCTGAGGCACTCATTCAGCAAGCCGACCAGTGGAAGATCGCCATCGTTGCTGTAGAGTAATTAATAAAAAAAAACGGAGGCAGTGAAATAACAGCCTCCGCCCTTTTAAGACGCTGGTTATGCCGCCGCGTCTATTGCAGATGTTATCTGATCTGCCGTTGGAAACTGTCCAGTCTCTAACTTTGAGTAGAGCAATGTCCCGTTTAGTGAAACTTCAAAAGCCCCACCACTACCAGGAATCAGATCGACTGTCTTAACCGCCGTACCATACTTCTGTCTCAAGGCATCTGCCAAACTGGCTGCCCGTGGTTGGTAGTTTCAAGCGGTGCAGTATTCAATTCTCACTTCCATGGTTTACTATTCCTCCTCATTCAAATTTTGAGTGAATTCAACTGCTGCTTTTAGAATTTTATCATAAACGGCAGTAAATTGCAAGTTTTTTCGTGCCCCAAATAGCACGAACTTTGCTACATCCAGTAAATACAATGAAAGACTCGCTGTTGTAGTACCCACCAGTAGATGTCAGTGAATTTGCGCCTCAACCGCAAGTTCAATCAGTTTCCAAATTTTTAGATGATCTTCGCGGGTGCGAGACTCCCAATGGTATTTCATCAGATGTGGCATGGGTATTAGTTCCGCGTTCAGCCACGGTTGTAAGGTGAAACCCCACTTTGCAACAAATTGCGCCTGACCTTCCGCTTCAGTCTCCCAATATGCCGTTTTACCTTGGAACAGATAAATCCGATTCGCTAACTCCGAAAACCATTGGCATAAGGCGAGATCCGCCTTTGTATAGAGATGGAGTCCAGGATAACCTTCCGCATCCGTCCTCAATTCCACATTATAAACGAAAGGTAACCGACGTAATTCTTCCCGTAAACATTGCGATGCCATCTCCGGCGTGTCAATCTCTGGACAGATCTCCCCATTATCGGTTATTAAATCCTTTATGGAATCAATGAATCGTTGCCATATCTGCAAACGACGCGCCGCTTCTTGGTGACGAACAAAGAGACCTAAATAAACGCCGATAATGACAACGGGCCCCTTAGATCGGAAAAGTCCTTCTGCATCCGCTTGCCGGTACAGCTGGCGGATAGTATCGGTAGAAGTGTCGCCCTCCTGGCGAATGTCAGGCACTGTTTCCACAGCGGCGGTATTATCTAACCGCGCGATAAAAGTCGTAAGGAACTGCAAAGCAGCACGCGGATCACCAGTAGGTGCTATATGAATCCACCCACCAAATGGATCCCATTCACGAGTTTTCCATTCTTCTTGATTTGGGTGCCCGCTACACGAACAGGTTGTTTGAATATGTGGGGACTCATTCAACAAACCAACAAGTGAGCGAATCTCCAGATCAATCTCTTCAAGTGGCGGCAGCTTTGCCTGAATAGATGGACGGTTTAATGCCGGTGGCACTTGAGGCAGCGATTTTTTACTCTCAGGCTTTCTGTTATAACTGATGGAGGCATTACGAGCAATCGTGTGTACCCATTTCTGAAAGAATCCAACGAAGCGATACTTCTGTAACTGAGTCAGTATTTTCTGCCGTACTTCCTGCTGTAGTGCTTGAGGCAGTGTTTGAGGCTCAATTATTGCTTTTATTCGATCGTCTAACATTTTCACTGCTTCACGATCACCGCCTTTTACCGCGGCTACTACTAAGCGTTCATCCGAAACCCGCGACATCATCAAACCTCCATCTTCTGTCTAATCTCTGTTCCCTGAGATGTTGTGAATATCAGTTTCTTCCTCCGCCTCCGCCAACACAATGGCGTTACTTTTTCGCTCCGTCTACGCAAACATTATGCCTTAAATTGAGACGCAAGTCAATTTAACTTGATTGGCACGAATTTTGCTACTATATTTAGTGTAGATACTCGTTGTGTTCATGGGAATGTAGTCAAAGTATACGCCACCACTGTGTTGGAGACGGTTTACAGATGGGAAGTTAGCAGACAGGTGTTTAAATTATGAACAAGGCTATCCAATTTCTGAACAAATCTATATTTTTATCCATCTGCGTTCATCTGATTGGTGCTGCGATTGCGGCACTGTCTATCGTTGGCGGTCCAGATAAACACGGCGATACGCTCGTTGCCGAGTTTGTCTCACTCCCACAGACGAAACCGGTGCTCACACCGCGTCGGCTCAAGATGCCGGAATTAACGCAGCCAGATATGCTTCCCTCACAGCCGCCACGTATCCAGACAATTGCGAAAATCACGCATGTCTCACAAAACGAACCGCAATTCGTTGTTGATACGCTCTCAGTTTCTGTTGTCCACCAGACAACCTCCACAGAAATTAGTCCTTGGAGTGAAAATGCACTCCAGTACTGCTTATCTCCACGTCCAACGGCGCGCGGCTCACAACCGATACACTTTACCCCTAAACGGGTCTCACGTCCGGAATGGACATCGACATCAACAGTTATTGCGAGTGCACATACCACAGAACTTCCACCAGTTTCGGTAGATTTGAACGAACCGACGCAAAACGCTCGTTTTTTTCACAAAGTGGATCCTATATATCCCGAATCTGCTCGGCTTTCTCACAAACAGGGTCTCGTTGTGCTCGAAGCGACAATAGGTGTAGATGGTGTAGCGAGAAACATCAAAGTTGTTAAAGTGACCGAAATTAGTGGATTAGGGTGTGAAGAAGCGGCAATCACGGCACTCAAAGCGTCCCAATTCGTGCCAGCGAAACGGGGCAACGTAGTTGTCAGTCAACGTCTCCGTATTCCCTATCGTTTCAAGTTTAAAAGTTAGATGTCCGCACGATGATTCCTGATCTAACATCACCAACCTTGCCGGCACCTCCCATTAGCGTGAAAAGAAAAAAGGCTTGCGCTCTCCATGTATTCCCTCTATAATCTTTCCTACTGAATGCAAGGACACCAAGACAGATTATAGTAAAACCCACAATTAATTAGACATTGTAGAAGGGCGAGGATACTAGAGGAAATCCGCAGAAACACCCAAGCAAAGACCCCAATCAAAAACTCCCTCGCCAGCGGCGGTGAGAGTTCTGATCGCCAAACAACTGTCTCCATATTTTCAGATTTTACTATAATAAAGGGTCGCAATTCACGGATTGCGTCTACCATTTTCAAGGAGATCAAACACTATGGACATTGGACTTAATAACAAAGTGGCTGTGATTACGGGCGGATCTACAGGAATTGGCGCAGCAACAGCAATTGAATACGCTAAAGCGGGAGCGAAAGTTGTTTTCGGCGATATTAACGAGGAAGATGCTCAAAAAACGCTTAATACAATCATTGAAAACGAAGGTGTTGCGAAGTTTCAGCGCACAGATGTCACCATAGAAGCCGAAGTGACGGATTTGATGAAAACCGCTGATACAGCATTTGGTGGGATTGACGTATTGGTAACTTCAGCAGGTGTCCTGCGTGGTCCGAGCGTCCGTATTGATGACTTTGAGGCCGCGACTTTTGATTCGGTTATCGATGTTAACCTCAAAGGTACTTTTTTTGCCCTCAAACACGCTGTACCGATAATGGGACGAGAAAATGGCGGTGTTATCCTATGTATTGCCTCCGGAGCGGGTGTCCGCGGTGGTAGCTCCTCAGTCGCTTACGCCTCCAGCAAGGGTGGCGTGAATGGACTTGTGATGACGGTAGAAAATCAAGTGGGGTCAATGGGTATTCGTATGCACACCATTTGCCCCGGCGGGTTGGCAACACCCCTTAAATTGGGGCAAATTGCTGAATCGGCGAAACGCGATGGGCAAGATCCAGATGCCGCCGTTGCGAATGCACGCAATTCACTGGGCGACCCAACAGGCGTTGCACGGGTTCTCACGTTTCTTGCCTCCGACGCGGGTTCATACACGCGCGGTCAAATTTTCACCAGATAAATTAAGATGAAAAGATATAATCGAAGTTCAGCCACAAACTTTTTGAATAACGATAAAAGAAAATAGGGAAGATAGCGGAAAAGAGTGCCCAGATGCCTAAATTGACGAGGAAGGGAATAGAGGTAAACGTTTCAACGAGGAAATAGCCGGGGAAAGCGAGGCAGACTGTTGCACCATAGTTGAGGTACATAGCACCGATAAAATAGCCGGACTCTCGTTCAAACTTCAAATCGCACTGTGGACAGCAAGCAAACATCTTGAAATACGTTTGAAACAGGTCCGCCGTGCCACATCGCGGACATTTCAATCGAAAACTATATCGGAGAATTCTGGCGAGGTCCCGAAGGGTTAACTGCATTTAATAGGTGTTGTTATCCCAAAAAACTTTGAAGGTCCGAAGGAGTATTTTGAAATCGTTCCACAGAGATAGGTTCTCAATGTACGCCAGATCTACAGATATACCCTCTCGGATTGTCCCTTGGCGACGGGGGCTGAGCTGCCAAAGCCCGGTCATCCCTGGTCGGACGAGGTGACGGTGATTTTCCCACGCTTCATAATCCTTAGCAAGGAAAGGCATCTCCGGGCGAGGTCCGACAAGACTCATTTCGCCTTTCAGTACATTGAAAAGCTGGGGTAACTCGTCCAGGCTTGTTTTACGGAGCCATTTTCCGATCGGCGTAATGCGTTCATCGTCCGTCGAATCAGGTTTCTCTGAATAGGACGGCGTATCAACATGGAGGCTCCGAAACTTGTGCATGATAAACAGTTCGTTGTTTAATCCAACCCGCTTGTGGGAGAAAAAAACGGAACCGGATGAGGTGAGCTTAATAAGAATGGCAATCAATCCCATCAGCGGGGCAAAAATAATAATAAGGAAAAATGCAGCGATTGCATCAAACAAATGTTTGCCACGCTTTGCGTAGAAAGAGGAGAGTCGTTCCACTAGATTCCCTGTCTTTGGTATTTTTGGCGAAGTTTGCGCGTCAAGGCTTGTTGTTAAACTTTCATCGCGATGCACGCTATTATTCTCTGCGTCTTTTCCTATCTGGTTTATGCTTCTTGATAGGAATGGCATGGTTAATTCCTCTACTTAGACGTAGGTTTGCGAGGCTTTATTAACTCGCCTATCACTGCTCTGACGAAATTTTCAGGGCATTTACAACTAATAAACGTTAATTCTGCTGGAGTTCTTCAAAAACATCAAGATACTGCTGTGCGATGTTTTCCCAATTGAATCGCTTTTGGATCTGTTCTGGGGCACGCTTTCGGAAATCTTCAACCTGCTCCGGGTGTTGTTCCAACGTCTGAATTTTCTCCGTGAGTGATGCGACGTTTTTGTCAAAGAGCACACCATAATGTCCGCCTTCCAGTACTTCATCGTTGAAAGGTGTATTGAGTGCGAGGATGCAGTTGGAAAACCCCAACGCCTTCAGAATAGAAGGGTTAATGCCGCCGAACTGATGTCCGTGAATGTAGGCAAAGCAATGATGGTGAAGTTCCTTAATGTGGTCAGAATCGTCAATATGCCCGAGAAACTTGACGTTTTCGTTGGCAATGCTTCTCAACTTCGCTAAAAATTCATTTTCGAGTTTGTTGCCTTTGTAATCAGCTCCACCGGCAATAGCAAGTTGCTTTTGACTGTTTGAAGCAACGAACGCCTCTAAAATGAGATCAGCATTGTTATCAGGTACGAGCCGACTGGCGATGAGATAATAATTCCGGGATTCAAGCCCATACGTTTCCAAGATTTCTGGCTGCTCTGAGGGCTCAATGTTCGCACCATAAGCGATGTAGGTTGTTTCTGCGCCTAACTCCTCAAGGTAGAGCCGTTTCATTTCAGAAGCATCGGTAATCACAATTGGAAACGCCGCTGTCGCCATTTTTGCCGCCCATTTGAAGTAGACCGCACCGATCCCCTTCCATTTTGGACGTAGCCATTCCATTCCATCAACATTGATAACAGCGGTTTTACCTGCGATACGAAAGAACCACCCGAACGGACCGTTGCCAGCGTTCCAAGTCAGAATAACGTCAGAGGCGGTAACTGAAGCGTGTAGCGTTGCAAGAAAACTGTGACTAAGGGTACTGAACATCTTATGTTCTATACTTGGCAAGTAAACGAGCTTGATGCCTTTCCATTCGGCAGGCCTCTCCTTGAAAAGTGCCTTCCGGCAGTAGACAATCACTTCATGCCCAGCTGCTACCCAGCGGGGGGCTAATTCGCCCATGATCGTTTCTAACCCACTGTAGGTAGCGGGGAGCCCGCGTATGCCCAATACCCGAATTCTCATTCTTTTTTTACCTCATCCCCATCCACATTACAAATCAAATTGTGCGATTAAAGCGCAATTTGCCTATGCTCTACATTGGGTTCTACATATATATTATACTCACTTTAGGCACGAAAGTCCAATTTCTTTTTCTGACAGAAACGCTCAAGTAACGTTTCCTAACCTTTGATGATTCAAGAGGGATAAATCTTCATTTTTGATGTTTTTTTACCATCGGTAGAGAAATTTGGCTTCAATTTCATTCGCATTTTCGTGCACATCCTTACGATTTCCGACGTTCCGCTGCCATACGCGCGCCCATTCCGCATAAATTGAATAACTCCCTACACGACTCCCAATAACAACCCAGTTAGCCGAGACCGACAGCCGATGATCACTCTGTGTAATCCCGGATAAAGGTGTCCACACATCATCTTTAGGGGCATCAGCGGGATGCTCCTTATCAATATCGCCGGACCCGTGTCGTTCTAATTCGTAACCAAAAACCGTTTCAAGTTTATCTGTCCATCGACGACGCATCTCCAACCATAGGTTATCAGCATCAGAACCGATCTGATGTCCAATAGGTGTGGTAAAGTGTTTGTAGACGTTTACCGGGTTTACGTGTGTATATGCATATTGGTTGATAAAAGCGTACTCAGCGTGGAAATCGGTATCTGGAATACCAAAAGGATCGGTCACATATATACCACCAAGGATACCGAACTTTGTGTCCCAATGCTTAAAATTTGCTGCAGGATTGCCATCATCAACCATTAGTTCGCCATAAATTTCAAAATCATCAACCGGGCGAAGTCGCATATCAACACTCATAAGAACATTGTCCCCACTGCCCGGGACGCGTCCATCTGCCCGTGAAATCGGTTGCTCGTTAATGAGGTAGATATTGACAGGGTTCAGATACCCCGGCTCAAAACGGCTGCCATAAACGACGACTTCAGAAATACCAAATCCAAACTTATCCCAAAAATATCCCTCAGCCCTATGTCCCGAAATATACTTCTCATTGATATCCTCTGCCATATCCTCTAATATACCGGTGAATGCTGTGAAGGTAATGGGTGAATATGTGGCTTGCAGCTTAATCATATCCATAGCCAGCGGGTTTTTGGAAACTAACAAGCTGTCATGATAACCAGGTCCCCACTGAAGTGTATCTTGTCCAAGCTGCAATTCAAACCACGGTAAGTTAAATTTCAGGTAACCGTTAATGGCGGTTCGATTTTTGAGGTCTCCCTCCAGTTGTCTAATTTTCGTTTCGTCAGGAAAAAAATCTTCAAAAAATTCACCGTACACGAATCTATGTGCTATATCGGTGGTAAACGCGAACTTTTCCCCCACCTGTCCATAGAGATGTGGATAGATGGTGGTAACAAACATGTTTCCCTCAACAGGCGGCTCCTCCGATACGTTATCGACGAGACGACTGATAAAACGCTGTGAACCTCTCATATCAAAGAAGAAATGGTAGTCTTCGCCAGCATGCGTCATCAGATGTCGCCTGGTAGATGTCCTCTCCTGTGCAGCTTCATTTGCCGTTTCTGTAGCACGTTTGGATGCCTCACGATCATCTCGAAAAAAAGTGAGCAAATCATTCAGTCGTTTTTGGTCAATGGCACTTAATGTAATTTCGCCACTCTCCTGTTTCTGTTTCACTTCTAATAGAGAAGAGACGACCTGTTTGTAAGTAAGCGGTAAAGACCCGCGCGGTATGCCCGGCAACACTTTTTTATTAAGTAAACGATGAATAAAACGATAGGTTTCACGATTAAAGTCAGACAAATCAGGGTTGAGCGGAACATTGATGAGCGAGGCACCCTCTACTACAGGAGAAGCTAAGACTAACGTTGTAAGGCAAATAATTAGTAGATTACGTAAAATTATCATATTTTTCGGTCCATCTTATTTTAAAATCACCATTTGGCGTGTGGCTTTAATTTTACCTGCGTGAAGTGTATAAAAGTAGACACCGCTTGCGACACGTTCACCAACGGAATCACGTCCATCCCAATACGCAGCACGCGATCGAGTTCGATAGATGCCCGCGGTTTGAAAGCCGAGCGATAACTGCCGAACAGATTCACCTTTTAAGTTATAAATATGGATGCGAACATCCGCGCCTTCTGCCAAATCATAGGGAATCCACGTCTCTGGGTTAAAAGGATTCGGATAGTTCGGCAAGAGGGCGGTTTTTACGGGCACCACGGTATTAATTAGACGTTCCAAAGTAGCAATACCACGCCGAAAAATAGGAGAATCATCATGTGAAAGATGTGCTTCAGTGAGCCACTGTTCTATTAAGTCGAAATGTTCCGAACTAATACCGGTGGGCATTGATGGGGCATTAGAAGTGCCAGATTCACCGAAGTGTGCAGCAACCAGAAGCAAGTCGATGATATCAATGTTCCCATCTCGATTTACGTCAGCTTTTGGATTTTTCGCGGTTTCTACTCCAAAGCCATCTGAAACTAAGATGAGGTCTTGGATATCGACAACCCCGTCGTTGTTTATATCCCACGGCAATGTTTGTGGAACAATGATTTGCTGCTGTAGATCTGGTAAAGCCGCTTGCCATCCGGCATGAAGCCGCTCACTGAGATGTGCAACGATTTCTTTGTTTTCTGGCAGATCCACTATATTGACGGTTTCATCTGGATCGGCATCGTAATCGTAGAGTTCTATACCACGGCTACCATTTTGTCCCCATTCGGTGTATCGGTACCGTTCTGTCCGCATAGAATTCCCTTTGATCCCGCCTCGCTTAACTTGGCTAAAGGCTGCTGTTTTCCAGGGATGTGTTGGTTTCTCAATGACAGGGAGCAGACTTGTACCTTCTAATTGGGAAGGGGTTGGAAGTTGGCATGCATTACATAACGTCGGATAGATGTCAACGAGTTCCGCAAGGGCATTCGTTTTAACACCGAGATGAGTCTGTCCAGGTACACTAATAATTAACGGTGAACGGAGGGAGACCTCAAAAAGACTGTTCTTTCCCCACTTGCCATGCTCACCAAGATGAAAACCGTGGTCACCTGCAAACACCATAACTGTATTTTCGGTTAACCTAAGCGCGTCTAACTGGTCAAGCACACGTCCGACTTGTGCATCCATATAACTTATTGATGCAGCATACGCCCGAATCAATTCTAACGCTTTCGCATCCGAGAAAGTGCCCTCATCGGGGATATCTTGAAATAACCTGATATTTCCTAATAATTTGCCACCAGCAATAGACGGGGCATTACTTGGGAAAATGGAAGAGGATGGAAGATTGAAATTTTCACCTTTGTATAATTCGTGATACCTTTTTGGGGCATAGAAGGGCAAATGGGGTGTGTGAAAACCAACAGCGAGAAAAAACTGTGTGTCTTTAACTTTCCCCAAAGTCTCTACTGCGCGCTTTGCAGTTTTCCCACTACTGAGTTCATCGTCGTCAACATCAAGTGCCTGCCAAGATGGATGCGATGGTCCCTGATTGGTAATTGGCAGTCCCCATGAAGGGACACTCCACGAGTAGATATCATCTTGCATCGGCAGGTTATGCGCAATTTTACCAACAGATTGGGTATGATAGCCGTATGCTTTAAAGTGCTGTGGGAGCGTCACAGTGTTTGGTAACGTCTGTCGAAATCTCGTTGAGTTGTTAAACACTCTTGTTGTTTCAGGTCTTAATCCGGTGAGCATCGATGTCCGGGATGGGTTACACACAGGATATTGGCAATAGGTACGATTGAAGAGAGTTCCGCGCTTAGCTAAAGCATCAATATTTGGGGTGTGTATTTCCGGATGCCCATAGCATCCAAGCAAAGGTCGCAAATCATCAACAATGATGAATAATACGTTGTATTGTCCGTTAGCTTTAACATAGTGTTTAGGGAACAATCCTGTTGTAAAGGCAGCTGCACCTATTTTGAAACTTGTTTCAAGGAAGCCACGTCTTGTGAAAGGTACTTTGGCTGAAAATCGCTTTTTCGCTTGCCCAGTTGACATTTTGGGCATAATGAAATGACTCCTACGGAAATGTGATGGAGATTTTTCCATGTCTCATAGATTCTCTGAACAGCGTCAGGCGTTCTTTCTCACTCTTTTCGGGGAATTCAAACGATAAACGGAGATATTCAATAATTATCTCGTCAAAGGAACGGATGTATGCAAAGTAAAACATGCCAAGCGTACCGTCTTTTAGTCTTTCAACAAAAGCACCTTCAAGGTTCTCAAGCCCTGCCAATGACGTAGCATTTTCCAGGTTTTCCTGGCGATATATTTCCACTAAATCGACCCAAAAACCCCTTCTAAAACCAATTTCTTCTTTAAAGATGTCTTCAGAGGCAGTGAATACAATAGAAAAATCACCGATTTCTTCGGCTTTTTGGTGTACCTCTGTTCGTCGTTCGTTGACTCTTTCGATTGCCGCTTGCGCTTTTTCTAAAGAATCCATTTCTGAAGAGTCTTGTGGGGGCGCAACAATCTCCATGATTGGCTGTTGCATCGCTTCATCGCATCCGATCAACAACACAGATACACAAAGCATCAATGGAGTCAACAGTGTCAATGATCTCATCTTAGCTCCTTTTCAAGTAAACAGTGAATTTATATGATTAATCTATTTTGATAACCCACTCATGTTAAAAAGTGGTACCTACTTATCATACCTTAATTTTCCCATTGTGTCAAGGAAAACAGAGGCAATTTTCGGATGAACATCAAAAGGTTTTCTGGTAGGCACTGGATGCAAGGTCTGCCGGGCATATTCTCGGAACGTATCATCTGCTGACAGTTCACAAAACTCACATAATGCCTCAAGTGTTTTGTCCGGTTCTAACGTCAAATCCTCAAAACGGACGAGGTGAATACAATCGGATGAGGCTTGCATTAAACGGATCCCCTCTCGCATAGTGACGAGCCATTCTACGGCGGCTCTGTCGAGATGCCGCTCACAATTTTTAATTTCATCAGCAATTTCAGAGAAAACAGGATCTGCTTCAATAAGCTGCTCAACTAAAAGTTTCCACTTCCGATCATTCACGCCCCACCAATCGTGTTTCTCTCCATTAACCTGAATGCCGAGCCGTTCCGACCAAGTTGCAATCGAATGACACGTATCCCATCCATTGCGAACAAGGAAAACAAAACGAGCATCGGGAAATAGAGCACGTACGAAATCCACTCTAAAGATGAGTTCTGGATACTTATCCACAAGGCGTTGTGAGCGGGTCGCCGTCAAGTAGGCACCGAACATTTGTGAAGCGCGCTGATGCATTTCGTCTGTCGCATCTTCTGCTGTGAGGCGATATTTGGCATCAGCTTGGCTGTAGTTTCCAATGACATCTTCGTATGGATGGATGAGGTGCCACATCGCTTTCGGTTCGTTGAGGTAGCCGACCTCTCGGTGCATAGAAAGCACGATACCAAGTATCGTGGTGCCGCTGCGCCCAGTGCCTAAGATGAAGATAGGTTTTTCAACCGGTCTGTATTTGCTGTTATTTGTGGAAACAGTTTTTAAAATAGAAAAAACGAGCGGATTTATCCAACGTCCCTTTGTTGTTACGGGACGCCCTTCAAAGAAGGCGTAACTCATAAGACGCGTCAGGCCCTTCATCGGGCGCGTTTTGATGTAGAGCGGATCTATTTGTGCGATCATATTTTTTAATAGTTATCAGTTGTTAGTAGTCAGTTCTCGGTCAAAGAGTCTCCTGTGGCTGCCACAGAAACCTCTTGTAACTGATAACTATTCTTTTGAAGACTAATTTTAAAAACGCCTTTTTAGCGTTTGACGGATATTTTTCATCCGGTCAAGATTAAAAAAGAATGCTCCCACTAATTTCACTGGGAATGTCAATAGATGAAGTACCAGACTTACTACATTAGGTTGTATTGACACAGGACTATAATTATGTCTTTTCATAAGGGCTGCAGTTATCGTCTGGTTGAGGTAAATCTCAACTGAACTGAGTTCCCCTCCCGTTGTTCCGCTGTGCCAACTGTGTGCGCGATGCGGATTTATACCGAGTTCCTGTGGTTGATCTTCCGCTACAGAAGAGCCGACCTGCGGGATTTGGAGCATCTCATGCGTGTATGTAATACCGACAAAATCACAGACTGCTTCGACGGTTGCTTCAGGGTGTGCGAGGAGTTCCTCAAAATAGATGGAGGTAACTCGCTCGTGCTGTAGAAACTGCTCAGCAGCAGTGACAGCCGTTCGCCAGATGTGGCTGATGGTTATCGGATGATAGTTCATCCAATCCCGAAACGTTTCTTTCATCGGCATATCACTCCCACCGAGAAACCGGCGTTTCCATTTCCTCTTTTGAGATAAGAGTACATCGCGTGGATCCCGGATCATATTGATAATGCGCGCCTTAGGGTAAAGCTCAAGAATATCTGCAATATAAAAGACATTACGTGGTGTCTGGTCGCAAGGAATAGTCCCACCGTTTTCGGCAGTCCCGTGGCGGAGGAAAGCTTCAAAGAGTGCTGCTTGCGTTTCAGGGTAGGTGGTTAAACCTTCAAGAAATGTCCGTGCCTCGTTTAGAAAACGATGTGGGTTTCCATGTGTACGATAACCCTCTTGTTGAATGCAATATAACTGCGAAGCAACTTTTTCTATCTCTTCTTTACGCGTCTCTGATGAAAACGGCGGCGCACAGAGTTGACCAAAGAAGTGGAGTTCACCAAAGGTATAAACACTTGGGTGTTTTCCCAAAATTCGCCCCATCATCGTTGTTCCACTGCGACTATTTCCTACAACAAATATCATTTTTTAATACTTACCAGTTGTCAGTTATCAGGAAGATGGTTCTCAGTCATCAGTCATCAGCAGTCAGTAGATTCTTATGGGAATTACAATATTTGTTGATGCTACAAACTCATTAAGCCGAAAGTCGAAGAGGCTAACGGCTATTTCGCTATTTTGAGGATACCAAAACTGTTTTTACGGATGACGAGTTCTGCTGATTTCCCACTCCATTCTTGGATACCGACCTCAATTTCGCCAGAGCCTTCCATTTCTGCATTGCCTCCATTCGTCGCGTTGAGTCTCTCATCAGCAACATAGCGATAAGTGACACTGCCTTTGTAGCGTTTACCATCAACGAAAAGCTGTGGTATATGCTGTTCACCTGTCCGATTGCTGATAAGAATAACGAGATGTTCCGCCGTCTTCTCACCGATTACTTGTGCCTGAATACCAGGCATCTGTCTCCCTTGATACTCAATAGCACCCATAAGAAGCGGTTCATTTTGGACTGAGAGGGCAAATTGTGTATCTGCCTGCGCGAATGCTTCACCGATAAGTTGAAAAGCTGGATAGACAGCGCGTCGAATGGTATTACCGAAATCGGATTCCGGTTCGCCACCATATTTCCAAAATGTACCACCAGGATTCCCAGGGGTTATCTGTGAAAACGCAGGAAACCCTTTGCCGGGACCCGCGATGACATGGAAGTTCGCCTGTGTGACATTCGGGATTGTTAGCATCTTCAGAAAGAAATCACCTACGTACATTGCATGGAGCTGCGTGTTCGCAACACGGTTCACTGGGTTGGCGATGTTCCACTCGGTTATCCACATCTCTTTATTCGGAAATAATTTCTCATAGTAATCGAATGCTTCCGTAACAGCAAAATGAATCCACCCCATTAGGTAACCCCGCATCTCTTCTATCTCTTTTTTCCGAACGGCTTTGTAGGCATAGACATGGACGGTATAAGCATCGTAGAAACTGGTGTCCGCTGCGAGTCCCTCATCCCACTTCCGTTGCTGCGTTTTTATCAACCAACCCTCTTTGTGAAACGCGATTGGCGAGGCACAAACGGACACTTTTATATCAGGATCAACGGCTTTCATCGCCGCTGCATGCTTTTTGGCTTCCGTTATATAGGCTTCAGCAGTAGGATATTTATTGAGGTAGTGTGGCAGATAGTATTCATTGCCGAGTTCCCAATGCTTAACGTGATACCCCTTATCTTTAGCGTAATTCACCCACGCTGCGCTCTCTTCAGGGCTGCCCGTCCATAAATTTACAACAACAACAGGCGTAATATTCAGCGTGTTGCATAACTGTATAAAGTCGTCAAAAACGATTTTACCTTCCCGCAGTTTTTGCAGTCTATTGTAATTTCTCTTGTTCCGTGCATTAAGTTTTGAATTGAGAGTTGATGCCATCTCATGTTCAAAAAAGCCACCTGGTTCCCAATGATAGAAATTTCCGACTGTACCACCGGGAAACCGCAAGGTCTTTGGCGCAAGTGCCTTTGTTAATTCAACAAAATCGGTATCAAGGTATCCATAATCGCCATTCATCATGTTTGTATTGAAACCGTAGAGTGCTTGACGGAGCGGTTGCGAATTGCGTGTGTCAATTTCCAGACGTAGCGCGTCCATAGACGTATTTTTCCCTTGGCATCCGATCCCAAGGAACAACACTATCAATCCTACGAACACTATACAGTACTCCAGATAAAACTTGTTAGAAACACCAAGGGCATTTATATTTAGCATAAAGGTGGAAAACTTCATAATGTTATCCTCAGAGGTCTATAGGTCGGGAGCGATCTATCACTGGCGAACATAAGCCCCGCGCATAGCCAGAAGTAGAACCCATAGCCTCGAAATTCAAGGGTCCGGTTGAAGAAAAGTAGAAACACTGTAACAGCAACAAGACAAAGCATGATGATTGCAATCTGTTGTGTCACGCGCGAAGCAGGAATGGCTATCGGCTTTCGGAGACCATCAGCAGTCAATCCAGAGGTTTCCTCATAAAGCGGAGTCCTCTTGCTGACAGCTGACGGTTGATGGCTATCTTGCTGATGGCTGACGGCTGATGGCTGACGGTTATTCTTTCTGTAAAGGTTTAGCGCGGCGCGAAAAAGTTGATAAAATATCAAAGCGAAAAAGCCTAATCCTAATATACCGTAGAAACAGAAAATCGCTACCCAATATACATCTTTGAATCCCTCTTTGCTCAGTACTTTCAATAGAAATGAACGTTTGCTCATATTCAGTCTTTCAATCGTGGTGTTCTGGTCGGCACCATAGCCTAAGATAGGTTTGTTTACGAGAACTGTCGGGACATTCCCGATCAATGCCCCCAGTCTCTGTTTTTGTGCGACACGGACATAAGATCCAGAAAACACACCTGTCACATTGCCGACGAGTCCAACCTTTGCTTTACGCGGGTTTATGTACTCCAGATTGAAAGGGTTCACTATTGCCAGTAGTACTCCGAAGACTAATACTGTTGCCAATGCTAAACGAAGCGTTTGTTTCCACCCGTAGTGGAAATAGTACCATGCCCCCCCTGCGAGAAGCGCGGAGAAGGTCGCGGCGCGTGAATACGAACGCGCGATAAAGAAAAATAGTACTAATGCTCCGAGCAGATTCAAATATTCCAACCGTCGAATACGGGAAAGATAAATAACAAGGACAAGAATCATAAAGACCCCGTAAATCACGGTATCTCCTAAAGTCCCGTAGACACTGCCAATTTCTCTGCCGAGTTCAAGCAATCTGTACTCTTTGGTAAACCCACCGATGCTGAGTGTTGATTCGCGCGGTAGGAAAAAATCAAACGCAGCAGGTCCGCCTGCCCATTGAATGATACCTGCCACGAGTTGGAAAATGCCAACACCGAGAATTATCCGCAGAAGCGTTGTAATGCGTCTTTCTGACAAGCCGGAGTTCGCAACGAGATAGAAAAGTACAATATATCGCGCAAAGGGTCGGATGTTGTAAAGACTGCCTATCAAAGGTGATCTGTTGATGAGCATTGACAACAAGACAACGCTGTAAAAGCCTATAATCGGTAAATCAATCGCTGTTTTGACGAACGGAATACCCCTATGGAGTTTATGGATAACGAGTTTCCCAAAAGCGAAATAGATGAGCATTTCGCCGAAGAATCTTAAATAAGAGTAGACTGCATCACTAAAGGGCAAAAACTTCAGTATAAACTCTTCAAAAGCGACGTATCCTGTCAAAAAGTAAATCATTTTTATTGGTTGTCAGTCTGCCTCGCAGTGAGAGTTGTCGGTTTCCGACAACTAATAGCCAATAACTGAAAGTCTTTCGCGAGTGTTTAATTCCAAAAGGAGAGGTCTCTTCCCAACAATTCTGCCAATTGTTCGTTAAAGGGTTTAAAATACGTCATCTGGCGTTCGCGCGTCTCAGGATTGATTGGTGGTAGAACCGACTTCATATTTTCTTGGGGTTTGTCGTTCCAATCCAGAACAGCCTTTCTCAACTTGTAAGCGGTAGCATCTGGGACAAGTTTGCGAATGGCTTTTCTGATCGGATTATGAGATGCCAGAAATTGCGTAAACAGAAAGTTGAACCTTTCGGAACGTGGCATAGCGGCTCGGTTATGCCGTTCACCGATAAGAGGTTTGAAATCAGAACGGATACCAATGCGCTCGAAGAGTTGTTGACAGACAGTTTCAGCGTTCTCCTTCAGGTCGTCAGTTAATATGCAGTGTACCTGACTCGGACCGAATTGGGTTATCAAATTCTTGACGTGTGGATAATAGATACCGTTATACTGATAGGCGCACTGTCGCCATTTAAACCAATCTTCGTTTACACGTGCTTCCTCGGCGGCGAGTGCCTCTTCATAAGTTTTGATGTTTTCCCAACCTCTCCGCCGAGCCCACCAATAGGCAGAATAAGCACGAGCCACAGGTTCCCGAAGTAACACAACGAGATGCATTTCAGGGTTGTGTTTATGGATGCGCTGCATGACTTCGGGTGAATGCATGACCATCACATTTTTAGCGATGAGTTGTTTATCCTCAATTTCACCATGAGTGCTTTCCGCGACAAAATACTTTGCAAAAGCCCACTCGTACCCACGCGTGTATTCACGCTCTTGCAGGAAAAACGTTAGCTCTGGTTGGGCATGCGTGTGGATATCTGGATGCTGCGCCAAGTAGCGAAGGAGTGAAGAGGTCCCCGTTTTCTGTGCGCCAACAATCATTAACTGGATTTTACGAAAGTCTCCCATGGTAACGGTTTCCCAATTAATTCACCGAGGGCATGAACATCTGGCTTGTAATAATCGATTAAACGACATCGTGTTTCCTCTGACACCTGAGTTTTCTCATCCGCCTGCGTGTTTAATCGGAGATAAAGTGGCTCAATTGTTCGTCTAATCGCCCGCAAAGGGACATGAACACTTGGCTTGTTATGTGTCCACTGTCGCAACCGAAACCGGAAGTCTCTATATTTCCGATGCAACTCGGAATTTCGCATCCTCTGGGAACGATTTGTCACTTCAAAGGCGTAATCACTATAAAAATCAGCATCTATATCAGCGAAGTTGCATAATTCCGTCATGACATTTAACGGTTGCGCGGCAAGCTCCTCATAAAAGAGGACGTGGATACGCGCTGTACCAAATTGCTTAAAATAATGCTCCAAATAGATAGTATAACATCCCTGCTGAAGTGTTTGCAAGTGCTGTTCTTCGCTCTCTTTGTGGCAATCAACAGAAGTGAAAAGCAATTCAACATACGCATCGAAACTCAAGGTTTGTGGCAATTTGCCAATTTGCTTTGCGAATCGATACCACGAGATTAACCTTGAAATCGGTTCTCGAAAACTGAAAACCAACTTTGCCTGCGGCAGAAACTCGGCGATTCTCTCACGTGCCTCTTCACAATACAGATAATCAGGTGTAGACTCCATTCTGAGTTGTGTTTCATCAGAACCAGAAAACAAAAGATTGTATGCCTCAGCATCACCTTTATATCGGTATTTTGAGGGAAGCGGATAAGTATCGCTGAGAAAAAATCGGGTCTCCTTGTAAGTCGCAGCACAAACAGCCGGGTGGTCCGCAAGATATTTGAAAAGAGATGTCGTTGCCGCCTTCGTAGTACCCGCCACGATGAGGTAGTGATAATCCGCAATATTCTTCATTTTTTTCCACTTTCGTGTGGGCGGCACAATGGAGTGTGCCTAATACTTTTAAAGCCAAGAAACCCGCGTCTTTCGGAGAAGATACGTTAGGTTTGCAACAGCGAGGAACGCAGTGATAGATACGGCGAGTGCGACCCCTCGAAGTTCCAAGGCTCTAATCAATCCGTACGCCACCAGCAAATTGAGAACAGCCATCGTCACCATATTTGCGAAAACAGATCGGTACGCTTTTTGCGCGTAAAGCCCAGCGTTTAGTACAGGTATCAGACACGAAAATATCATCCCTAGGCCGAGCCAAAAGAGGAGTTGTCCTATCAATTGGATTGACGCTTGGTCAATTGTCCCTCTTCCATATAAAATCCAACTGATTTTTTCATGAAACATCAACAAAACTAAGGTTACTGGCAATCCAATGATTATAGCAGTGCGGGCATTTCGGTTGAGTGTACGTCCTAATTCTTTTTTATCTTTTACCACGTCGTCCGCTGCCATGCCGGGCAAGCCGGTTGTTGCGATACTAATACCAATAAGTGTTTGTAGTGCCGAGAAGATTTGGAAGGCAGATTTATAGCGTGTAATAGCTCCACTTCCAAGTTGCGAGACAAGAAAAACCTCAACGAATAAGCGGTTCGTAACCTGCCGTATTGCAAAGCCGAGTGTTGGTAAAGTAACAGCGTTTTTTAGGGAACGCAATGTTTCTGTAGAAATACCCATAAATGCATATCGATGCCCCGTTCTATAGGCACCGATGCACAGCCATCCAAAATAAGCGAGAAATCCGCCGGCGTATGCCATCGCCACCCAGTTCTCAAGGTTCTGTGCATTCCATAGGAGTAGAAACATAAACCCAGCAACACCAGCAGGTAGCGCGTTTCGGAGTGCAACCGTTTTGAAATGCTGCTGGCTGTTCAGGAAAGCACCCAGAACTGTGCTACCACATCCAAAAATAAGGAGTGGGGCACACAATCTTAACAATGTCGTAGCCTTTTGCACATCAACAGCTGATTTCCATAATAATCCGCCGACGATCCATGGTGCGAAAAGCTCAAGCAGAAGAAAAACGCCGAAGCCAACAGCCAGCAAAAAAATCAGGAGACTATTCGTGAATTGTTGGTATTCTGTGGGAGTCATCTCCTTTTCACGTGTGACAAAGACCGGAACAAGACTAAATTTAGCACCCTCTCGAACAATCGTATCAACTAACAACACGACCGTCAATGCGGTCGTGAGGGCATCCGCGGTTTCGGTGAAGCCGAACCGCTTTGGAATCAATAGGACACGAACGAGGAGGCTCAACCCCATACCAGCAAAGGTAATCACCATTACCCAAAACGTCTTGTGCTGCAGGAGTCTTTTGATCATGATTTAATAGTTGTCAGAAGAATAGTTGTCGGTTACGTCTCCTGTGACGTGAGTGTCCTTCGATAAACTTCCAACCCTTTTTTCCTTTCTCAGTTGAAGTTTGCCGCGAATGCTAGCCTTCATTACGTTAGCGTTATCAGAAAACTTTTTAACCGAAAACTGAAAACCGATAACCGACAACTATAGATTATTTCCAGCCATCCGGCAGATTTTTGCGAATTTCAATGTCACCAAACTCCGTAGCCGGACGTGGTCCAACCGATTTAGCCCATGTTGCCATGCGATGAAGTCCCTCGTCTAATGCAACCTGCGATGCCTTTCCGAAAACCTGCTGAAACTTCTCATGGGAACAATAGGCGTGTTTAACCTCTTCTCTCGCATGCACATTGATGACAGATACTTCTTTATCCATTGCCGTCATCACTAAATCCGCTAACTCGTTCACCGAGACATGTTCATCCGAACCGACGTTAAAAATCTCTCCGGATGCTTCCGGTATATCCACAGCGCGGGCGATGTGTGGAGCAACGTCCGCAATATGTGTGAAGGCGCGCGTCTGTTCTCCATCCCCAAAAATGCGCAGTGGCTTATCCTGCATGATATTATTCATGAAGATACCGATAACATTTCGATACTTGTCGCTGATATTCTGGAGCTCGCCATAAACGTTATGCGGGCGGAAAATTGTATAATCTAAACCGAAGAGCCGCTTAGAGACAGCGAGTTCCTGTTCCACCGCGTACTTAGCAATACCGTAAGAATCTTCCGGGACAGGGATGAGCCCCTCATGCATCGGGAGTTGGTTTTCTCCATAAACAGCGATAGAAGAAGTGAACACAAATCGTTTGACAGTGTGGTTTATCGCCGCATTGATAAGGTTTACACTCCCAATGAGATTATTCTGGTAGTTAAATCGTTTGATAAAGTGACTCAGTCCCTCCGCTGCATAAGCGGCAAGGTGATAGATATAATCGAATTGATATTGCTCACAGAGTTGATTTATAAGCTGGGCATCAAGGATACTTCCCTCAACAAAGGTTACAGCGGGGTCGAGATTCCCACAGAAACCACCACTCAGGTCATCAAGTGCAACAACTTCCGTGTTACCTTGGCGGAGAAGTTCATTAACGACGTGCGCGCCCATAAAGCCCGCACCCCCTGTGACTAATGCTTTTTTTTTCATATTTTTTCAGATTGTTATTCCTATTAACTGCTGTAGAAAGAGTTTCCGATTGTAATACCTAAATCGCTATTTTAGTCCTATAAGTCGTTCTGTTTGTGTCGTGTTCCGTGCCTTCTCTTCAATCTTTTTCTAAAGGGAATAGTATTACTTCCGTATCAACATTTTACGCGTAGCCGTGAAATCATCAGCCGTAAGAGTGTAAAAATAGACACCACTCGCCACAGACTCTCCTAACTCATTCTTACCATCCCAATACATCGCACGAGATTTGCTGTGATACATACCCGCAGGCAAAACACCCAACTCAAACTTCCTAACACGCTTCCCATCAGCAGAATAGATACTGATATTAACCAGCGACGCTTCTGACAACTGATACGGTATCCACGTCTCAGGATTGAATGGATTCGGATAGTTCGCTAACAGCGACGTTTCTTGCGGTAAATCTGCTGACAAAGACACAACCGATAGCAACGCCTCCAGAAAAGTAAGCCCCTGTCGTATCCGAGAATCACCTGAATCAAGATGCTTGGCAAGTTCTATCCACCGACTGAGACTCTCGGTCGTCAGCGTAGACCTATCAACAGGAAGATCGCTGAGGTTCGGCGCCCCTGATGAACTGCCTATCTCCGCAGCAATAATCACCAAGTCTCTGACATCAACACTGCCATCACTGTTGACATCCGGATAGAGTGCCGAATCTGTAAAGACCGACAAGTCAGAAACACCATAATGAGAGGTGACTACAATCAGGTCTAAGAGATCCACAACGCCATCGCGGTTCACATCTGATGCGTTGCGAGCAGGTTGGGTTTGGTTGCCGGCATCATAGGCAATCAGGTTCTCTATTAATCCTGATATTGAAGAAAAGTCAGATATATGGTTGCTGCTGAGATTCAGCACTTTCAAGTTTATCAAACCCCTCAATGGCGACACATCTGACACCTTATTGTCATGAAGATCCAACTCTGTTAGGTTTAACAATACGCTGAGCGGTGATATATCCAATATCTGATTGTCGTGAAGATCCAGTTCAATAAGATTTTTCATATCTTTAAGGGCAGTGATATCCGGAATCTTGTTGCCATCTACATCAAGCACTGTGAGATTTATCAAATCCTTGAGAGGAGACACATCCGAGATCTCGTTGTCATCAAGATCCAAGTCTGTGAGATTTATCATGTTTCTCAGAGGGGATACATCCGAGACCTTGTTGTCGTGAAGATCCAGGATCAACAGTTTTGTCATATCTTTCAGCGGCAATACATCCGAGATTTTGTTGCTGTCAAGATCTAGTTCTGTCAAGTTTGTTAAAGTTCTAAGCGCGGACAGATTTGATATCTCGTTCCCATCAAGATCCAGATATTCTAGATTTGTCAAAACCCTGAGTGGGGATATATCCGATATTTCGTTATCGTCAAGATCTAGCTCTCTTAGTCTTGTTAAAGTTTTGAGCGGAGATATATCTGATATCTCGTTATCATCAAGATCTAAAAATACCAACTTTGTTAAATTTTCGAGTGGTGATACATCCCATATTGGGTTGTCGTCAAGATCCAGGCGGCTCAAATTTATCAAATCTTTGAGAGGAGACACATCCGAGATCTCGTTGTCAGAGAGATCCAAGCGTCTCAGTTTTGCCATATTTGTGAGAGGAGACACATCCGAGATTTTGTTGCTGTCAAGGTCCAAAAATTGCAGTTTTGTCAAAGTGTTGAGTGGAAACACATCCAATAGCTGATTAAGTTGAAGACTTAAGTGTGTCAAGTTTGTCAAATTTTCGAGTGGAGACGCATCTGATAACCGATTATCTTTAAGCTTTAAGTGTGTCAAGTTTGTCAAATTTTCGAGTGGAGACGCATCTGATAACAAGTTTTGCTGAAGATCTAAGTATCTTAAGTGGATCAAAGTACGGAACGGAGATACATCCGATATCTTGTTCTCACGAAGATCTAGTTCAATTAGTTTTGTCATATTTTTCAGTGGAGATACGTCCGACAACTGATTACCTCTGAGGTTCAAGAATGTCAAGTTTGTCAAATTTTCGAGTGAAGACACATCCGATATCTGCCAATTGAGACCAAGATCTAGATATGTCAATTTGGTCAGATTTTTGAGAGGAGACACATCCAATATGCTATTATGACTAAGATGCAGCTCTTTCAGATTGATAGCAAACTCAAGACCGGTCAAATCTTGAATGCGCGATTTAAACGTATTATTAGTAAATTCGCATATCAACCGATTTGACGTTCCCCATCCTCCTACTTCTGCCAGCGTCAAAAAACGGCATCTGCCTTGCAGCACTTCCAAACTCCTCATATCTGCCTCAGTGATGTCCTCGCCCGCCTCTTTATCCAAGGCTAACTCAATAATAGAACGAAGCGCAGGATCCGGAATATGGACGCTCTCCGCCGTCGCTACCAACAAGGAAACCCCAAAAATCAGACTCAAAATAAAAACAAGCCTAAAAACGCGTCTAAATGCTAAGTTCTCTATTGCGAAACATGAACCCCGCGATCCGACATATGATATAAAACGTTTCAAGAGATTTATACTCCTTCTACTATTTCCTGATAAACATCTTCCCCGTAGCCGTAAAATCATCAGCCGTAAGAGTGTAAAAATAGACACCACTCGCCACAGACTCTCCTAACTCATTCTTACCATCCCAATACATCGCACGAGATTTGCTGTGATACATACCCGCAGGCAAAACACCCAACTCAAACTTCCTAACACGCTTCCCATCAGCAGAATAGATACTGATATTAACCAGCGACGCTTCTGACAACTGATACGGTATCCACGTCTCAGGATTGAATGGATTCGGATAGTTCGCTAACAGCGACGTTTCTTGCGGCAAATCCGCTGACAAAGACACAACCGATAGCAACGCCTCCAGAAAAGTAAGCCCCTGTCGTATCCGAGAATCACCTGAATCAAGATGCTTGGCAAGTTCTATCCACCGACTGAGACTCTCGGTCGTCAGCGTAGACCTATCAACAGGAAGATCGCTGAGGTTCGGCGCCCCTGATGAACTGCCTATCTCCGCAGCAATAATCACCAAGTCTCTGACATCAACACTGCCATCACTGTTGACATCCGGATAGAGTGCCGAATCTGTAAAGACCGACAAGTCAGAAACACCATAATGAGAGGTGACTACAATCAGGTCTAAGAGATCCACAACGCCATCGCGGTTCACATCTGATGCGTTGCGAGCAGGTTGGGTTTGGTTGCCGGCATCATAGGCAATCAGGTTCTCTATTAATCCTGATATTGAAGAAAAGTCAGATATATGGTTGCTGCTAAGATTCAGCACTTTCAAGTTTATCAAACCCCTCAATGGCGACACATCTGACACCTTATTGTCATGAAGATCCAACTCTGTTAGGTTTAACAATACGCTGAGCGGTGATATATCCAATATCTCGTTCCCGTCAAGATCAAGCACTTTCAGGTTTATCAATGCGCTGAGGGGCGACATATCTGATATCTCGTTGTCATCAAGATCCAGATCTACCAGATTTATCATATTTCTTAGGGAGGACACATCGGATATCTCGTTGTTGTGAAGATCTAATTCTACCAGATTTATCATATTTCTTAGGGAGGACACATCGGATACCCGGTTGCCATCAAGATCCAGATACTTCAGATTTGTCAAATTTTTGAGAGGGGATACATCGGATATATGGTTGCCATCAAGATCCAGATTTTTTAGTCTTGTCAAATCTTTGAGTGGAGATATGTCTGATATCTCATTGTCGTCAACATCCAGTTTTACCAGATTTATCATATTTTTGAAAGGGTCCGCATCCAGCACCTCGTTGTCGTCAAGGTCTAATGCTTTCAAATTTGTCATATTTCTGAGTGGAGACACATCTGATATTTTGTTGTCGTCAATATCCAGATTTTTCAGTTTTGTCATATTTTCCAAGGCGGACACATCTGATATCAAGCAGTCAGAAATATCTAACACTGTCAGATTTGTCAAATTTTTGAGAGGGGATACATCCGATATACGGTTGCTGTCAAGATCCAAGTATGTCAGTTTTGTCATATCTCTCAATGCCGATACATCTAATATCTCGTTGCTTTCAAAATCCAGGTATATCAGTTCTGTCATATTTTTGAGTGGAAACACATTTGATATCGCATTGCCGCCGAGATGCAGATATCTCAGATTTGTCAAATTTTCGAGAGGGGATACATCGGATATATAGTTGCTGTTAAGATCCAAATATGTCAGTTTTGTCATACCTCTCAATATCGATACATCCGATACATGGTTGTTCCTAAAAGAGAGGTAGGTCAGATTTGTTAAGTCTCTGAGGGACACCACGTCCGATATACGGTTGTTTTCAAGAGCCAGTTGTGTCAGATTTGTCAAATTTTTGAGAGGGGATACATCCGATATACGGTTGCGGGCGAGGTGTAGTTCTTTCAGATTGACAGCAAATTCAAGACCGGTTAGATCACGAATACCTGTGTTAGACGGACCATTGGTAGATTCGCATATCCACAAGTCTTTCCACCACCATGCTGCTTCCTGTTTCAAAAAGCGGCATTTGCCTTGCAGCACTTCCAAACTCCTCATATCTGCCTCAGTGATGTCCTCGCCCGCCTCTTTACCCAAGGCTAACTCAATAATAGAACGAAGCGCAGGATCCGGAATATGGACGCTCTCCGCTGTCGCTACCAACAAGGAAACCCCAAAAATCAGACTCAAAATAAAAACAAGCCTAAAAACGCGGCTAAATGCTAAGTTCTTTATTGCGAAACATGAACCCCGCGATCCGCTATATGATATAAAACGTTTCAAGAGATTTATACTCCTTATTTCAGATTAACACTCTTCACGAGAAAGTTAGCGTTCTTAGGATTCAAAACATCTAACCAATACTCCCAGCTTAGCTTCAGGATTGTGAAGGCATGTTTTCATCACGATCCGCCCAAATCCAGAAAATGGCACTTACCGAACCTTAATTGTTGGGAGCCGATAATCAGAAATCCTATATAACTTGATACTATTTCCTAATAAGCATCTTCCCCGTAGCCGTAAAATCATCAGCCGTAAGAGTGTAAAAATAGACACCACTCGCCACAGACTCTCCTAACTCATTCTTACCATCCCAATACATCGCACGAGATTTGCTGTGATACATACCCGCAGGCAAAACACCCAACTCAAACTTCCTAACACGCTTCCCATCAGCAGAATAGATACTGATATTAACCAACGACGCTTCTGACAACTGATACGGTATCCACGTCTCAGGATTGAATGGATTCGGATAGTTCGCTAACAGCGACGTTTCTTGCGGTAAATCTGCTGACAAAGACACAACCGATAGCAACGCCTCCAGAAAAGTAAGCCCCTGTCGTATCCGAGAATCACCTGAATCAAGATGCTTGGCAAGTTCTATCCACCGACTGAGACTCTCGGTCGTCAGCGTAGACCTATCAACAGGAAGATCGCTGAGGTTCGGCGCCCCTGATGAACTGCCTATCTCCGCAGCAATAATCACCAAGTCTCTGATATCAACACTGCCATCACTGTTGACATCCGGATAGAGTGCCGAATCTGTAAAGACCGACAAGTCAGAAACACCATAGTGAGAGGTGACTACAATCAGGTCTAAGAGATCCACAACGCCATCGCGGTTCACATCTGATGCGTTGCGAGCAGGTTGGGTTTGGTTGCCGGCATCATAGGCAATCAGGTTCTCTATTAATCCTGATATTGAAGAAAAGTCAGATATATGGTTGCTGCTAAGATTCAGCACTTTCAAGTTTATCAAACCCCTCAATGGCGACACATCTGACACCTTATTGTCATGAAGATCCAACTCTGTTAGGTTTAACAATACGCTGAGCGGTGATATATCCAATATCTGATTGTCGTGAAGATCCAGTTCAATAAGATTTTTCATATCTTTAAGGGCAGTGATATCCGGAATCTTGTTGCCATCTACATCAAGCACTGTGAGATTTATCAAATCCTTGAGAGGAGACACATCCGAGATCTCGTTGTCATCAAGATCCAAGTCTGTGAGATTTATCATGTTTCTCAGAGGGGATACATCCGAGATCTTGTTGTCGTGAAGATCCAGGATCAACAGTTTTGTCATATCTTTCAGCGGCAATACATCCGAGATTTCATTGTCACCAAGATCCAGATCTTTCAGTTTTATCAAATTTTTGAGAGGGGATACATCCGATACTTTGTTGTCGTCAAGATCCAACCAAGTTAGTTTTGTCATATTTTTGAGGGGCGACACATCTGATATCTCGTTATGGTCAAGATCCAGTTTTACCAATTTTATTATATTTTCGAGGGGGGACACATCTAATATTTGGTTGTCATCAAGGTTCAGTCTTGTCAATCTTGTCATATTTTTGAGAGGAGATATATCCGATATCTGGTTGCCATCAAGATCCAGCCATAACAATTTTGTCATGTCTGTAAGAGCGGATATATCTGATATCTGATTGTCATCAAGATCCAACTGTGTTAGTTCTGTCAAAGCACTGAGGGGAGACAAATCAGATATCTGGTTGTCGGAAGCATCTAATTGTGTCAGTCTTGTCATATTTTTGAGAGGAGATATATCCGATACCCTATTCTGGTCAAAATCCAAAAATATTAACTTTGTCATTTCTTCAAGAGGGGACACATCCGATATTCGATTGGTTTCGAGGTCCAGCCCTGTCAAGTTTCTCAAAACCTTGAGCGCGGACACATCCGATACCCCATTGTTTTCAAGAGATAAGTATGTCAAATTTGTCAAAGTGCTAAGTGGCGATACATCCGATACACGGTTACCCCAAAGGGAAAGGTGTGTGAGGTTTGTCAAAGTGCTGAGTGGAGACGCGTCAGATATCTTAAAATTTCGGTGAAGATCCAGAACTATCAGTTTTGTTAACCTTTTGAGTGGAGACACATCTGCTATCTGATTTTCACCAAGATGTAGTTCCTTTAGATTGATAGCAAACTCAAGACCGGTTAGATCACGAACGACGAATTTAAATGTACTATCCGGACATCTCTGCGCCGGTGGTAGCCATTGTGGTACTCCAGAGCGCATCAAAAAGCGGCATCTGCTGGCTTGCAGCACTTCCAAACTCCTCATATCTGCCTCAGTGATGTCCTCGCCCGCCTCTTTATCCAAGGCTAACTCAATAATAGAACGAAGCGCAGGATCCGGAATATGGACGCTCTCCGCCGTCGCTACCAACAAGGAAACCCCAAAAATCAGACTCAAAATAAAAACAAGCCTAAAAACGCGCCTAAATGCTAAGTTCTCTATTGCGAAACATGAACCCCGCGATCCGACATATGATATAAAACGTTTCAAGAGATTTATACTCCTTCTACTATTTCCTGATAAACATCTTCCCCGTAGCCGTAAAATCATCAGCCGTAAGAGTGTAAAAATAGACACCACTCGCCACAGACTCTCCTAACTCATTCTTACCATCCCAATACATCGCACGAGATTTGCTGTGATACATACCCGCAGGCAAAACACCCAACTCAAACTTCCTAACACGCTTCCCATCAGCAGAATAGATACTGATATTAACCAGCGACGCTTCTGACAACTGATACGGTATCCACGTCTCAGGATTGAATGGATTCGGATAGTTCGCTAACAGCGACGTTTCTTGCGGTAAATCTGCTGACAAAGACACAACCGATAGCAACGCCTCCAGAAAAGTAAGCCCCTGTCGTATCCGAGAATCACCTGAATCAAGATGCTTGGCAAGTTCTATCCACCGACTGAGACTCTCGGTCGTCAGCGTAGACCTATCAACAGGAAGATCGCTGAGGTTCGGCGCCCCTGATGAACTGCCTATCTCCGCAGCAATAATCACCAAGTCTCTGACATCAACACTGCCATCGCTGTTGACATCCGGATAGAGTGCCGAATCTGTAAAGACCGACAAGTCAGAAACACCATAGTGAGAGGTGACTACAATCAGGTCTAAGAGATCCACAACGCCATCGCGGTTCACATCTGATGTTTTGTGAGTGGGTTCCGTTTGGTTGCCGGCATCATAGGCAATCAGGTTCTCTATTAATCCTGATATTGAAGAAAAGTCAGATATATGGTTGCTGCTGAGATTCAGCACTTTCAAGTTTATCAAACCCCTCAATGGCGACACATCTGACACCTTATTGTCATGAAGATCCAACTCTGTTAGGTTTAACAATACACTGAGCGGTGATATATCCAATATCTCGTTGTCATGAAGATCTAACTCTGTTAGGTTTATTAATACACTGAGGGGCGATGTATCCGAAATCCTGTTACCGTCAAGGTCTAACACTTTCAAGTTTACCAATACGCTGAGCGGTGATATATCCGAGATCCCGTTATCGTCGATGTCCAAGAATATTAGATTTGTCAAATTTTTGAGAGGGGATACATCCAATACCTTATTGCCATCTAGATCTAGGTATCTCAGATTCGTCAGCACCTTGAGAGGGGACACATCCAATATTCCATTGTCGTCAAGATCGAGCCAGGTCAGGTTTGTCAAATTTTTGAGAGGGGATACATCGGATATCTGATTGCTGTCAATGTCAAGGAATGTCAGATTTGTCAAATTTTTGAGAGGGGATACATCGGATATCTTATGATTGGTCCCAAGCCGCAGTTTTGTCAGATTTGTCAAATTTTTGAGAGGGGATACATCGGATATACGGTTCCCTCTAAGTTCTAATTTTATCAGATTAATAGCGAACTCAAGACCTGTCAGATCACGAACGCCAGATTTTAATGCATCAAGTTCTTCCAAACTTGCCATATCTGCCTGAGTGATATCTTCACCTACCTCTTTGCCGAGTGCTAACTCAATAGTAGTGCGGAGCCCTGGATCCGGAATGTGGATGGTCTGTGCAGTTACTATCTGGTATGCTGGCAAGAAAAACACGCACATGAAAAAAATGAGACTGACAACCTTGATAGGTCTCCGATTTTGCCTCTCAGCATTTATGTGCGTTGATGTAGTATATGTGAAAAATCTCAAGAAATTTACACTCCTCTGTTTGGATTAACAAACATCGCTGCCTGAGATAAGAACAGTCCCGAATTGTTATATAAATTTTAGATGCCGCGAGAATTGTAGTAGAGCATTTATCTCACATTGGAATAGACGATAAATTGCCCATCTACAATTCACACGGCTATCTATTACTTTAGCAGATTATTGTGCCATGTTTTGTGCACTAGGTGTTGCCTGTACAACTTGGAAATTGCCGGTTCCATCCGGTAAGCGTCCGTAAGCAACATCTGTCTCCTGCTCCCCAAATGTAACGCTATCCAGTACTTGATTGCCGTTCTCATCGGTATCCACGAACAGGGCAATTTCACCACTTTTAGACAGTTTGAAGTTGGCATGCAGTCCTTCAGTCGCATTTTCGTCATCATGATCTTCATCTAACCACACAATCAAATATCCATTTGCTGGGATCTCGGTATTTTCTGGGAATTCCCACTTGGTAAGATTGTCCTCTTTGTCAGAAAGATACATTCCAGTGAGTAGTACAGCATTATTGGTGAGGTTATACAACTCAAGCCAATCGTCATAGTCTCCCTGGGGATCAGGGAAGGTATTATCGTTGTCTGCCATCAGTTCGTTAATAACAACAGAAGGTCCTGCCGTAGATGTGTCACTGATATCTGTTGTATCCATCATATCACCGGGTTCCACCATATCACCGGGTTCCACCATATCACCGGGCATATCGCCGGGTTTCATCGTGTCCTCAGCCGGCAGCATTGGTGCGACCATTTGCTGTGCACGTTCGCAGGATATAAAAGCAATACAGCTAATTAGAACAACAATTAGAAATATTTGAAATTTTAGCATCATTAACGCTCCTTATTTTTTAGATAGAAATTGTACATTTTTAACAAATTGTACGTTAACAAGTGAAACTAACAACGGGCGGACGTTTACTCATAAACTACTAAAGTGACACAAAAATAGTACACTTTAGGTGATACTTTAAGTATACGACTCCGCTGAAAATTATAGCATATTCGGTCTTAACTTGCAAAAAATTCTGTGCTTACGAGCATTTTCTATAAAAACTCTAAACTTTGGACAATTTTAAACCCAGTACAGATGTCGCCGCTATAGGGCTGATTCTCCGGGGCAAACAGCATTTCTATAGAGATTTTGTCCCTACGGGACCGCGCAGTTGGTGCTGATGTGTTTCTTTTTCTCTGAATTGGGTTTTCTCTGGAACTCAGACGGAATGAGAAATGTTTTGAAAATCGGGTCTCAACCTCATAGAAATTGTCCAAACTTTAGTATAAAAATTGTTGATAGACATTCATAATTCTTTCATAGTGAATGTCGGCGTTAAACTCTGTTTCCATTTTGTAGCGACCCCTGCGTCCCATCTCTACAGCCTCGTCTCTATGTTCAGACATCCACAAGAGCCGATCTCGAAGTGCTTCACGTCCACCTGATGGAACGAGAAACCCATCAACGCCATCTACAATGAGTTCTGGAATTCCACCAATATCGGCACCGATGACCGGCTTTCCATAAGCATAGGATTCCAAAACGGACATCGGACAGTTTTCATACCACTCGGACGGCAGGACTGTACAGATACTGTTGAGAATCAGATCGCGAAGCTCATCGCCCTGTTTAAAGCCGAGGAGGTGAATATGCTTGCATCCGTTCTCCTCAACCAGTCGCTGAACTTCAGGCATCGCTTCACCATCACCGACTATATAGAGCGGCACCTCTTTGAGCGGTGCTGCTGCCTCTATCAGCGTCAAGATTCCTTTGCTCCGATGCAACCGTCCGAAATAGAGCACATAGTCTCCTACAGCGAAGTTCGGCGTGATGTCAGAGACATCAACAAAGTTGTGAACTGTTGAGATTTTATCTTCGGGGATCCCGTGCGAGATCATCTTTTTCCGAAGGAAATGAGAGACAGAAATAAAATGATCGAATTTCTTAACGGCACCGAGCATCTGAGAGACATAAGACTCGGTAACACTCAACGCAGTACGAGCAAACAAACCTCTATTGCACCGTTTCGGGAGAGCGCGCCAAAAGTGTTTGCCTTCACACGCCTCGCAAATCTCATCGTTCGAGAGATGGCTATAAACCGGACAGGTTAACTTATATTCATGTAAGGTCTGAACGAGCGGGATCCCTGCTTCTTTGAGTCCACCTAAAATGGAAGCAGTCAGTTTACCGTAGTAGATATGGAAATGCGCAAGGTCAATATCTGTATCATTTAACAACCGCTGAACAGATTTAACGGCATCACGTGAATATAGAAAGCGCAATAAATCACCCGCACCCGGACGTTCAAAATCCGCGCCGCGTGGGAAATAGCGGTCCCATTCAGATGGCTCGTTGTTAGGACTCGCTGCTGTAAAAGGGATGACACGGTGTCCGTGTTTCTCCAAAAGTTCGGCAAGCGTAAAGAAGTAGCGATCAGAACCGCCACGGACATAATGGTTCTGCGAAATATTCAGAATAGTGCGCATTCTTTTCCTCCTTTTTGTCGGTCATTGGTTCTGGGGGCGTTCGCTGCACTCACTGTCGGCTGAAGCATGCCATCACGATGATCGTGATCACGTGACTCCAGAGGCAATCAATGTGTGGCAGTCAAAACGTTTACAACGATCAAACGAGTAACCAACGGTTTCCGAAAGCTATTTACATTGTTGTCAGTCTTCAGTTAAGAGGGGTCTTGTGGAGTAAGAATAAAAGTAACTCTCACTGCGAGGCAACAGGCGTTTAACCGAAAACCGAAAACCGAGGACTGAAAACTATTCCCAAGTGCTTTCGCTATAGACCCGTGAGAAGTGTCGGGTATGGAAACCCTGCATCAATGAACCGCGTATCAGCAAACGGCTCATAATAGACTGTGCCCACCTGTTTCGTAATCAGTGCTTGATCAGCAGCATCTATAATGACATTCGCTATTTCGGTAGCATCTGAATTTCCCCACCAATTGTCGGCTACCCTCAGATCAAACTTTACATTCAAACGGAGTGCAAAGATATTCGCGTTCAGATTGTTGTTTTGAATGATAGATTGGACATTTTCACAGAAGATTCCGGTCTCGTTTTTGGCGATATTATTTTTCTCAATCCTTGGACGTGTTTGGCGCCCGATCGTGCTAATCCCGATATGATTGTCAAGAATATCATTGCGCTGGATACGAGCGTCGCTACCGTCCAAAGCAACAGCGGTTTTATTTAGACGAAGCATACACTCAGCGACAGTTGGCGATGTCGTTTTGATGTCAAGCGCGACCGTGGCATGCTCTATAACCGCGCCTCTGACAAAACTCTCTAAACCGTGTGTATGGTCGAAGAGTATACCGCTCCAGTCCCCGGGTGCTGGTCCGATATTGTTCGAGGTGAGATGCACAAGTTGTGCCACTTGCTCTTGATCCAAAGGTGTTCCAAGCCTTAGTATCCCTCTCACTGTAAGGCGCGCATCTCGCCCAAATTTAACAGTCGTACCAGGCGAGATGTTGAGGGTTATCTCCTGTGGGACCACTAATGTACCACGCACAACGTAAATCTTCTCAGGCTCCCACGTTTCATTCCCAACTAACTGATAGTTTTCAAGTACAATCTCGGAACTTTCTTCGGGTTTTACGGAGTTAGATGTTTCTTGGGTTGTACAACCGAGACCGATCCCTAAACTCAAGTAGAAGATTAACAGACAGTTTTTTAAGTGTTGAATTGCCATTTTCTATGTGCTGTTCCAGTTATGTCGTCTCAACTGCTTGATTACAATAAACGCTATTTTGAAGTGTTTGTTGCAACTTGCGAAAATTTTCATCAAAAATTTGGATAAGAAGATGATAACGCTTCAGAGTCTTGGATCAACTGATTCACTTTCGAGTGCCAAAATTCCGAAAACGCACTCATGAACATAAGACATCGGTTCATGACGAATGAAACGCTCAAGTGCCTCAACACCCAATGCAAATTCCCGAAGTGCAAGGGAGCGTTTGTGAGAGAGTCCACGGGAACGAAGGCGTTCCAAGTTCTGAGGCAATGTATATTCAGGTCCATAGATTATTCGGAGATACTCACGACCTCTGCATTTTACAGCGGGTTGTATTAATCCTCGCTTACCCTGAACGACAAAATCGAGAGGCTTGATGACGATACCCTCACCACCCTGCTCGGTGAGTTCTTCCCACCGACGGATTGCTTCAGTCTGGCTTGTGTCGTCAGGTACATCAACTATTCCGTAGGAAGTTGCGAACAAGAGATCGTCCTCAGAACCTTCGCAGAGTTTGCTAAGCGTTTCCATGTGCCACAGATGGTCTTTGTCAAAGTATGCTGTCCCCTCTGTTGCGAGTAGGTGGAATGGGGCGAGTTTTAGATCGGCAATAGATTGGACGTGCCAGCAGTATTGCTGATAAGCCGTGACGTATCCTGTCACTGCATCTGCGCGTTGACGATAGTCGTTCAATATATCGTTTACGTCAACATCTCGTTCGGCAGCGGTTTCCAAGGAGGCAACAACTTCTTCCAAAGCGACACGAGCCGATGTTCCTACGGGTGCATATTGTTGTCGTAACAACTCCTGCGCCTTGACCGACCACGGCATTAGCTCACAGTCAAGACAGATCCAATCCGTATTGAAGACCTCCCAATAATTCACTTTATCTACCGCCGTTTTCACTTGTCTCAACAGTTCGGTTTCAATCGCGGCATCATCAAAGAAACGTCTGCCGGTTCGTGTGTAACAGATGCCAAGCGTGTCTTCTGCGACACCAAATCGTCTTTTTGCGGTTTCTGTATCTCGACAAACGATAACGACAGCGCGTGACCCCATGTGTTTTTCTTCCCAGATGACGTTGGATACACCCTGTTTGCGATAATATGTGAACGCCTCAGCTGGGTGTTCAAGCAAGCCGGGGAGGTTTGTGGTTTCGGTCGGGGACATTGTCGGTGGAAGGTATATAAGCCATTTTGGATCTACAGCGAAACGGCTGAGAACTTCCAGCGCGGTTATGGTATTTTCCTCACGGATTGTCACGTTATTATGTAACCGCGTGCTAATAACGCGCTTTCCCAGCACATCATCGATGTCTAAAATATCACCAGAGTGCTGCGTTTCGGCAGTACGAAATCGGGAATCGGAGTTCTCTCCTACAAGAAGTGGCTTTGTCGGCTCATAATAGGTCTGGTGTGCCGGAACAGAAACGAGTTCTCTTTCTGGGTATCGCAACGCTGTCAGTTTTCCGCCGAAAACACAGCCCGTATCAATGTTGATTGTGCGGTTTACCCATTGCGGTTCGGCGACAGGTGTGTGCCCATAGACGACCATCGCAGTGCCGCGATACTCATCAGCCCAATCGACCCGAATAGGCAAACCGAAGTCATCGGTTTCTCCGGTTGTTTCTCCATACAGTGCGAATTCCCGTACGCGCCCCGATGCCCTGCCTTGTAATTCCCTCTTCATTCCAGCGTGTGCAACGACCAACTTCCCGTTGTCAAGGACGTAGTGGCTCACCAAGCCATCAAGGAATTCTGCGATTTGCGTTTTAAATTCGGTTGATTCTTTCTCCAATTGAGAGAGCGATTCCGCCAATCCGTGTGTCGGATTCACGTTTTTGCCGCGAAGCGCGCGAACCAGTTTTACATCATGATTCCCCGGCACGCAGATAGCCGCGCCAGATTTTTGCATCCCCATAACCAAGCGTAATACTTCGGCGACTTTTGGACCCCGGTCAACAAAATCCCCGACGAAAATTGCTTTCCTACCTTGTGGCGGTTGAACAATGGTTTCGCCGTCTGACTGCGTTGAGATTTCATAACCGAGTTCTGTGAGCAATTCAACAAGCTCATCAAAACAACCGTGAATATCACCTATAATGTCAAAGGGTCCCTGCTCACCTGTGCGGTTTACCCACAATGGCTGCCGTTCCACGCGAGCGGTTTCAACCCCTTCTGGTGTAGACATCACATAGGTAAAATGCCGAAAACCTTCGCGTTTGAGATTACGCAGTGAGCGACGGAGTTGTTGACGCTGTTGACGGACGACATGCGATTTTAAATCTCGGTCGGGACGTGCCGCATTTCTCTCCTGACAGAGTTTTGTCGGCATGTTAAACACAATCGCAACGGTTAGGTAGTGGTATTCGCGCGCCAGGGCAACTAAAGGTTTCCGCGCTTCAACCTGGACGTTGGTTGCATCAATGACCGTTAATTTCCCTGCAGCAAGCCGCTTCGCAGCGATGAAACGCAGCACCTCAAATGCATCATCCGTTGCTGTCTGGTCGGTCTCATCGTCTGAAACAAGCCCTCGGCAGAAATCGGATGAAAGGACCTCGGTCGGTTTAAAATGCTTACGTGCAAAGGTAGTTTTACCCGATCCTGAAGGTCCAATAAGGAGTACAAGTGAGGGATCAGGAATATTAATAAACATTGGCAAAATTTTCAATATCTGTTTTTTACGTCATTTCGTTTCACAATCTTCTCGGGTAAAGACAGCCATCTGCGTCGGCGATCCAACGTCTTCAGCCTCTGGTCCAATAGGGTGAAACACAACGGTGTAACCGAAACGTTTCGCAACACCTGCTGCCCAAGATTGAAATTCGTCTCGTGTCCATTCAAAACGGTGATCTTTGTGCCGATAGTTCCCCGCCTCAAGATTCTCAAATTTTACGTTGTATTCGATGTTCGGTGTCGTCAACACAACCGTCCGAGGACAGGCACACTCGAAAAGTACACGTTCAAAAGCCATCAATCGTGGCACGTCTAAGTGTTCGATGACCTCTATGACTGCAGCCGCATCGTATCCAACCAAGCGTTTATCCCGATATCCGAGCGATCCTTGGAATAAATGAAGTCGTTTTTTCTGCTTTTCCGGTAATCGATCGTAATGGAGTCGATCTTGTGCGATTTTCAGGACGTGATGTGAAACGTCCATTCCAACGATCTCTTCAAATTGCTTTTCAGCCAATAATTTACGAAGAAGTTTTCCCTCACCGCATCCCAAATCAAGAACGCGTTTCGCACCGCACGCTTTAAGGACTTCAGTGACCGCAGCCAAGCGGACTTCGTTGAGAGAGATCCGTTCTTCAATCTGTTCCTCTTTATATGCTTGACTTGCCTCGTGAGTCTCTTGAGCATCCTCTTCGCGTAATTGGGCGAGTGCTTCATGCGTCAGCCGACGTTGATGTTTCAAGTAACGACGAACAATCGATTCTTGTTCTGGATGCCCGGCGAGCCAATCACTGCCATGTTTTAAGAGTTTTTCGATCTCCGCTTCACCCACCCAGTAGTGCTTTTCGTCGTCAAGCACTGGCATCAAAACATAAAGATGCGTGAGGAGTTCGCTCAATTGAGATGTGTTTTCAAGCGTTACCGTAAAATAACGGCTCTGTCCCCAATCTGGGAATTGGGGGTCTAACATATATCGTTCTGCGCCTACTGTATAACCGAGAGGCTCAAAAAGTCGGCGCAACAATTTTTCTCCACCGCGGCAGGGCAAGATGGATAATTTTGCCTTTAGAGGGATCTCTGTTTCCACGAGTTCTGGACGTTCTTTGCACTTGCCCGATAACGCAGTGCTGAACACCCGTGCAATCGCCACGCTCAAAAACGACGAAGCAACGTAAGGACGATCACTGACGTATTCTGCCAGCGCGAAATTTTCCGCAAATTGCCCGTGCGGACGGCGAACAAGTCCAACCGGATCAACATCAAGAAGCAGGGCTGCCGTGCACTTCTCGATACGCGCCTCCGGGTAAAAGACGTGTGCTTGTCCAAAGGTAAGCCCAAAGGATTGAATTCGCGCGGGGTGTTTATGTAACAAATAACCGAGGTCGGTCGCAGGAGAATATGTGGTTGATATTGTTAATAGCATAATAGTGGGTCAAGTAAGATAACGATCTGACAGAGAGTGTTGCGCTCACTATACGAATTCGTTTTCCGGAATACGTCTCAGTGGTGTGAGCATTAGACGAGATTGCGTCTGCATAACTATATTATATCTTCTTTCCCGCTTCCCGTCAAGCCTTTTGCTCAGCAAATTTGTTTTAAACACGTGAGTTTGAAAAAAGTTATTCGTTGATGATCGTAGGTAAATCGTTGGTTTGCTGAAGTTCATCGAAGTTCAGAGAGGGTTTGTTCTCCGAGAGCTGATAAGCGATCAAAGCAGAGGCGACATTGACTTGAAAGTTTTCATAACTTCTATGTCGTGAATGTTCGAGCTGCATTTGGGTTTTCAGCACGCCGATGACCGATTCAATGAGCATCCGCTTTTTTAGCAACACCTCCTCGGACCCCGATAAGTCCAGGGGGTCCATGTTCTTTCGGACTTTGTAAACGAGGTTTACCTCTTGCTTGCGGAGTTTCTCCCGCAGGTCTTTAGAGATATACCCTCTATCTCCGTAGAGGGTTCCGTGAAACTGTCCATCGGGATCCATTCCCCAAAGCGGTTTGCGGTCATCTCTATTCCCGGGGGTCAATACAACGTCTAAAATGTCGCCTGTGTCATTGATAATCAAGTGAAGTTTGAATCCATAAAACCATCCCATAGAGGTTTTCCCGCAGTCTGCTTTCCCAGCGAAGACCTTGTGGGATGAAATCGGCTTGTTATCGCACACCCGCAAGCGTGTAGAGTCGACGTAAGAGATACCGCTACACGTGCCGAGATTTGCTTGAAGATAAAGCGTCAAGACCCTCAAGACTTCTTTTTTCAGCTGCACGAACCTACAATAACTCACCAGATTCGGAAACTCGGCACACCAGTAGACACAGACGTGTCTTTGGTAAAAATGCTTAAACGTCTGATACCCACTTTGATGAAAGGCGATAAGGATCGTCATCACTTCGCTCGGATGTAGACTTCGCCGCCGTCCACGTGTTTCCGGGGGTGGGGTCTCCTCTGGCAAACTGTGTGTTGCCATCCATTTTTCATACGCAAGAAAAAAGTCGTCTATTTCGCAGAAAAGTGATACAATATTCATCAGAGAACTCCTTTTAGTTAGAGAATGTAGATAATCTCATTATACTAAAAGAGTTCTCTTTATACAAAAACTTTCAATTATTTATCAAACTCACGTTTTAAACGGTAAAAAGCAGTATAATAGAATCAACCGCCAACACACTGATAAAATATGATTGAAACTATCCTTGGAGGATATTGTGAAATGGCAGCTTCTGATTCTCATCCATACACACCGATATATCCGGGTCCGAACGACGATCTACTCGAAGCACAGGCACGCGTTTGCACAGGACCGCATCAGACACGACCGTTAGGTGTAAACGCCTCAGATTTTCCACAGCCAGAGCCGCTCCTTGAAACGCTCCTAAAATCCATAACAGGTGAATTGCCTGGATCGGATGCTGCATCAGCGGCACAGATGGGCGCGTTCTTCGCGGCAATGACGCTCCGCGCCTATTTTCCAAAAGCCACACAATGGAGTCCTGCGGAAGAAGCAGCATTTCGCAAATACCGTCCAGCACTCACAAAACAGCTCCCACCCGAAATTCAATACCTAATGAATCCAGAAGACGGCTATGTACCAGCGAATCCGACAGAGGCAATTGTCGTAAACGCGTTGGAAAAGATTTTACGGGCAAAGCATTTAAGTTATACTGAAACCCGTGAGATGTGCGAAGCCATCCTCAGTGATGATGTCAACCCTGCCCTCAAAGGTGCTGCACTCATCGGGCAACGAATGAACCGTGAAACCTACGAAGAGGTGCGCGGTTACCTCGATGCTTTCTTCGGACCGGAAGAGGTCGAATCTATTGATGTTGCGACGCTAACGCATTTCGGGCAGCCCTATGATGGCGCGACGCGTTATTTCCGCCCGACGCTATTTGTCGCTGCCGTGCGCGCTGCACTCGGTGAAGCCTCGCTCCTGCATAGTGTAGATGTAATGCCACCGAAGAACGGTGTGACAGAGGAGGCGATTTTGAAGGCACTCGGCGCAAACACACAACTATCGCTTGCGCAAACCGCTTCACTCATCACAAACGAATCGGTGAGGTTTGGATACGTCAGCCAACGCGAGTATTGTCCCGCTGCCTATAACCTACGTGAACTGCGAGTGCACATCAAGAAACGTCCACCTTGGGCAGCGACGGAAAAGGCGCAACAGTTCTTTTCAGCACAAGAAGCGAACTATATGGTGCTCGGCTACTATCACATCGGTTATGAGAAACCGCTCCTCCAACTGGCATGGGAGAGAGGGATTGATGCTGCAGTCGCTGTGAAGGGAGAGGAAGGGACAAGCCATTACGCGCTCCGCCTCGGAAAGCCTTCAACAAGCGATAGAATGGCGATCAACTATTCGCAAGGGTTTCGTCGTGTCAACGGTGTACGCGAATATTTCGCGTTGGACATAGATCCAGCAAGTTACGGGTTTGATTATACTCGGAGTCCACGTCCAGAGGTTGTGAGCGCGGCAGCGTTTGCAGAAGCGGGTGTGGCGGCACTCTCAGGCGAGAAAGGACCTATCTACGATAGGATTCTATTGAACACGGCGATGGTAGACTACCTGTTGGGAATTTGCCCAGTACCTGAAGACGCACTTGCGCGCACACAAGCAGTGATGGATAACGGAAGCGCACTGAAGCACCTGCAAGCGTATGTTGCGGAGAGTCATCGGGGATAGCACTTGCTATCGGCAGTCAGCAATCAGCACTTAGAGACGCTCTGACTGCTGATTACTGACGGTTGACTACCAACTTTTTAAATGTATCCCGTTGAGCCATCGGGACGGATCGGACAAGTGCGCTGCCAATGGATGTATTCATTGTCCGTGATTGCTGCTTCGTTCACCTCTACGCCCAAGCCGGGCCGGTCCCGCAATTCCAAATATCCATCTTTCGGTAGATAAGGTTCATCTACCCACGCGTTCCATTCGGTTTCGGTGGGTAGCAAATACTCAAGGATCTTGAAATTTGGGGTTGCGGCGGCGAAGTGGACATTAACAGCCGTTGCAAGCGGTCCCATCGGGTTGTGGGGCGCGACACTGACATAGTGCGCTTCGGCGATTGCAGCGATTTTCCGCATCTCCAGCAATCCACCACAAACACAAACGTCCGGTTGAATGATGTCGGCACCCTGCGCTGCGATGAGATCCAGAAACTCGAAACGCGTATAGAGGGACTCCCCGGTTGCAAGCGGCACTTGCATCTGGGCACGCAGGCGCGCCCAGGCAGGTATATGCTCAGGTCGGAGCGGCTCCTCATAGAAATACGGATCGTAGGGGGCGAGTGCGTTTGCGAGTTGGAGCGCGCGGATCGGCTCGAAGATTTTGGCGTGCGGATCAAAGGCGAATTCCCAATCCGTCGGGGTGTTATTCCGAATTTGCTCAAAATAGGTGGCGGCAGCATCACAGACACGTCCCCACCGATCTGCATCGGGATCGCGTTGATAAGGACTCGTCTTGAAAGCAGTGAATCCCCACTCTTCATGAAGTTTGTGTGCCTGATCGGCGGCTTCGATACCGTCTCTGCCACCAATGCCACGATAGATGCGGATGCGGTCACGAGCATGTCCACCGAGGAGCATATAGACTGGCAAACCCGCTGCTTTTCCACTGATGTCCCACAACGCATGATCGACAGCAGAAATGACAGCAAGCCCGGCACCGCCCGCGGGGAAACGGAACTGCTGATGCAGTTTCATCATAATATACTCAATCCGTCTTGGATCGTCACCTTGAATCATCTCAAAGATGTAATCAGCGATCGGTTCAACAGAGAGGTCGGGACCCGTAGAGTAGGCTTCACCCCATCCGTAGAGTCCTTCGTCTGTTTCGACTTTGATGAGGCCGCGGGGTCGGTTACCGAAGCGTGCCATAAAAGTTTTGATAGCAGTAATCTTCATTTTTTTTACTATGGACCTCCGTTCTTTATAGTAATCGGCTGTCAGCCAATTACCACAGATGCGTGCGGAACGGTGAGGCAGGGAGTCCTTCCTTGTTGATGAAATTCGGCTCCGCACTTTGATGCCAACCGAATCGGACGGCGACCGGATTCGCAACAGCATCACCGGAGACGAGGATTGTGTCACCATCAACTATGGCTTTCGCTTCCACGAACTGCTTGTCCTCACCTGCGATCTCAAACCATGTGAGTGGCTTTTCATCTCGCGAGGTTAAACCGCTACCGACATGATCAAAAGTAAGTCGGATTGCGTTTCCTTCGACCGCCATTGATTTGTAGAGCGGACCGGAATATGTCACATCATCTCTGCCGTAGTCCTTCGCAAGAGCCCACAACGCAAGTCGTCTACCGACTCCCTGTTTGTTTTGTGGATGGACATCTCTCGGATTACCGATGTCGGTTGTCACAGCCATACCGGTATTTGGGAGTGCCAATGTCGCGGTTTGTGCCTCCCAGATTTGCGGCAGAAAAAACTGGCTTCCGTCTTGATTACCGTAATTGAACGGCGCGAGTTGCACGAAATAGAAAGGGAAATTACCTTGTCCCCAGACCTCGCGCCACCCGTTGATGAGTGCCTTCATCTTCTCGTGATAGAGCATACCGTCCTGATGGTTCGATTCGCCTTGATACCAGAGTGCACCACGTATGGCGTAAGGAACAATCGGATGCACCATGCCGTTGTAGAGTGCCGTCGGTCTCCCTGGATCCATTAACGGATGCGTATTGTCAGGCATCGGTTTAAGCTGTGCCTCGGTTTCTAACGCTTTACGGGTCTCGGCTGTCCACGCTTCTATCGCGTTTATTTTCTCTGGGAGTTGCGAACGATAGTTCGCCTGTACGTTTTCGACTTCCCTGTTTATAGACGCAAGGGCAGGCACACCAGCGAGACCTACAGGCGGTGTCCACGGTTCGATGAGGGTACCACCCCAGGACGTGTTGATTAGCCCAATCGGTACATCAAGATTCTTATAGAGTTTCCGCCCGAAATAGTAAGCCACAGCGGAGAAATTCGGGATCGTCTCAGGTGTGGTCTCGTACCAATCCGCCTCTACATCTTGCTGAGGTAAACCTGACGGGACTCGCGGGATATGGAACAGTCGGATCTTCGGATACATCGCCGCGGCAATCTCTTCCTCACTATTGTTTGAGGCACTTACGGGCCATTCCATGTTTGACTGCCCGGAACAGACCCAGACTTCGCCGAAAAGCACGTTCGTCAGTTCGAGTTCAAGGGTGTTACTACCCGTGATTCGGAGTGTATAGGGACCCCCAGCTGCCATAGAGGGGAGTTTAAGTTGCCAATTGCCATCAGCGTCGGCAACTGCGGTTGTTGTTGCAACCGGTTCGACATCTTCGGCTTCAGCATTGAGTGTTATCGTAATTTCTTCGCCTGGAGATGCCCACCCCCAGATGGGTGCCTGCCTGTTGCGCTGCAGTACCATGTTGCTGCCGAAGATACGCGGCAGTGTGACCCCGGAATACGCGATACTTCCGATAAGAAATGGTAGAAAACCGATGAGAAATAACAGCGTTAGTTCCATATCTTTGCTCCTTCAATTAGATAGCGGAATGGACAAGTCAAGTCCTTCCGCTATTTTACCATGAATCCGTGCGGAATGGGGATGCAGGTAGCCCTTCCTTGTTCACGAAATTGGGTTCCGCACTTTGATGCCAACCGAATCGGACGGCGACCAGATTCGCAACAGCATCACTGGAGACGACGATTGTATTCCCATCAATCGTTGCTTTCGCTTCTACGAATTGCTTGTCCTCACCTGCGATCTCAAACCATGTGAGTGGCTTTTCATCTCGCGCCATCAAGCCTCCACCGACATAGTCAAAACTGAGCCGGATTGTGTTCTCCTCTACCTTCATCGACTTATAAAGCGGACCGGAGTAGGTTACATCGTCTCTACCGTAGGTTTTCGCAAGTGCCCACAACGCCAATCGTCTGCCGACCTCTTGCTTGTTTCGGGGGTGGATGTCTCTGAGATTACCGATGTCGGTTGTCACAGCCATGCCAGTATTTGGCAGCACCAATGTCGCCGCTTGTGCCTCCCAGATTTGCGGGAGGAAAAATGGATTTGCATTCCGTCCGCCATAATTGAACGGAGCGAGTTGGACGAAGTAGAACGGAAAATCGCCTTGTCCCCAGACCTCACGCCACCCGTTGATGAGTGCCTTCATCTTCTCGTGATAGAGCATACCGTCTCGAAGATTTGATTCACCTTGATACCAGAGCGCACCGCGTATTGCATAAGGAACAATTGGATGCACCATGCCGTTGTAAAGTCCGGTTGGTCTCGCTTGATGCCTTAACGAGTGCCTATTGTCAGGCATCTGTGTAAGGAGTGCATCGGTTTCTAATGCTTTCCGCGTCTCTGCTATCCACGCCTCAATTGCCTTCATCTTTTCGGGAAGTTGCTCGCGATAGTTCGCATCCGCCTCTTGAATCTCTTTGGATATTGATTCAAGGGCAGGTACGGTTGCAAAGCCCGCAGGTGGTGTCCACGGTTCAATACGCGTGCCACCCCATGAAGTGTTGATTAACCCGATCGGTATATCAAGATTCTTATACAATTTCCGACCAAAATAGTAGGCAACAGCAGAGAAATTGGCAATTGTTTCTGGTGTGGTTTCGTACCAATCCGCTTCCACATCCTTCTGAAGCAATCCTGAAGGTCTTCTCGGTACATAGAACAATCGGATCGTTGGATAGTTTGCAGCAGCGATTTCTGCCTCGCTGTCTTTCGAGGCACTCACCGACCACTGCATGTTTGACTGCCCAGAGCAGACCCAGACTTCACCGAAAAGTACGTTCGTCAACTCAAGGGTGTTGATGCCTTTAACTCGAAGTACGTAGGGACCGCCAGCCGCCATAGCCGGAAGTTTGATCTGCCAATTGCCTTCAGCGTCAGCAGTCACAGTGGTTGAGAAGACGGGTTCGGTCCTTTCCTTTTCGGTATTGAGCGTTACGGTAATTTCTTCGCCTGCGGATGCCCAGCCCCAGATGGGCACTTGCATGTCGCGTTGTAACACCATATTGCTGCCGATGACGCGTGGCAATGTAACCTCGGCATGCACAATGGGTTGTGTGAAAAGTAATAGGAAACCGGTAAGAAATAGCACAATTCGTTTCATGGTGTTGTCCCTCTAATCATCAAATGAATATTGTTATGGTCCTTCTGGCTTCGATCTACGAATTCACTGGAGATCCTCTCCTACATATGACATCATATCACTGTTCGGTGTTTTTAATCTACATTTGAAAATATTATCCATTTGACAATTAAATCTTTCGAGGGTATACTAATTGGGTGGATGATGGAAAAACGTATATATTGACACCTCAATTCCTAGTAACTACTATACCTTGCGTACCGGCGAAACTTCTGTTGCCCGAAAACGGTTGACTCGTCAGTGGTGGAGTCAATACGCAGGGCACTCCAACTTAGTCTCAAGTGCAATTACCATTTTGGAACTCAGGCGAGGTGCCGGTGAAGCGTTGTCCGACCGCCTTGACTTACTCAAGTTCATAGAGATGTTGCCGATTACGAGTGAAATTGCTCGAATTTCTCAAATCTATATTCAACGGTTGGTAATGCCCCAAGACCCATCTGGTGACGCGCTTCACTTGGCCATTGCTTCATTCCATGGGGTAGACACGGTTCTTACATGGAATTGTAAGCATCTTGCCAATCCGAATAAAATAGACTTCATTCGGCAGATTAATCGGGAACTTGGCTTACATACACCTCAATTAATAACACCCTTAGATTATTTAGGAGGGACACTCTAAAATGGAAAAGGAACAAATTATAGAATGCGAAGAAGTCAAGGAACTCCGCAGGATTCGGCATGAAATTTCGGAGGAATTCGGACACGATATCAGCCGCTTAGTTGCTTACTGCCAAAAAATAGAAGAAGAACTTCGCCAATCTGGCGAATATAAGTTCGCTGATGAATCAAGCGTCCAACCGACACCTCCGGATTCAGCCAGCGTTAACGCAGATGATTGACGCAAATTTTCTAAACGTTTATTGCCTTAAGTTCACTTCCGAATGAACATCTTCCGCGTTGCAGTGAAATCACCTGCGGAGAGGGTATACAGATAGACACCGCTCGCCACGCGTTCTTCTTGTTCATTGCGACCATCCCAATACGCGGCGAGACTTTTGCTATGATACATTCCCGCAGGCTGATGCCCCAATACCAGCTTCCGTACTATGTTCCCATTTACCGTATAAATAGTCAGCGTTACTTCTGCAGGTTCAGACAATTGATAGGGTATCCATGTCTCCGGATTGAATGGATTCGGGTAGTTTGCGAGGAGCTGCGTCTTATCAGGGAGTGTTACTGCTAAAAGACCTTGGAGGAAAGCGATTGCTTGTTGGTATTTATGGGATCCATCGCTTTCAGCATGCAAAGTGTTTAGGTATCTCGTCAGCATTACCGGATCCAAAGAAGTGGTGGTATTTTTGCTCGAAGGCGCAGCGGCATTCACAGGGTCGTTTAGGTTTTCAATTACAAGTAGCAAGTCTGCCACGTTAACAGTGCCGTCTCCATTGACATCCGTGCGTGAGTTAGTGGGCGGATTTTCTCCAAGCGCGGTGAGCAGCAACAGCAAGTCTGTTTTGTTAACCGTGCCATCCGCATTGATATCGGCTACATCTATAGTTTCTACGGCATCGGAAGAGACAGCGTTAACATCCGCTCGAGCAGTGCTTACGACGATGCCAGCAGGCGTGCCTAATCCAACAACAAGGATTTGAACATTCGGGCTTCCATCAAGGTTAGCACGCTGAATTGTCCCCCCGGAACTCGTCCAATATAACTTGCGATTCATAGGGTCAACAGTGATTCCAAGGGGCACGCTCCGTAATGAGGTGAGCGTCCGAACATTTGGGTTTCCATCAAGATTAGCAGATTGAACGTTACCAACACTCTCGCCAGTTTGTTCTGTCCAGTAGAGTTTGTCATTAGCAATAGCGATACCTCCTACCGTCCCTAAATCGGTAAAGAGCGTTTGGATGTTTGATCCATCAAGATTTGCGTGTCGGATACGGTTCGTTCTTTCCGTCCAATAAAACTTGCCTCCTGCCATATCCAAGGTAAGATGCTTTGGCGCGTCCAAACCTATGATAAGATTGGGTTCAAAGCCTGACCCATCAAAATTGATCCGTTGGATTTTACCCCAAGAGTTCGTCAAGTAGAGTTTGTCATTCGCAGCGTCAATAGCAATGCTGTAAGGAACACTTGTTAAGTCTTTGACGAGTTGCACGTTCGTGCCGTCAAAGTTTGCGCGTCGAATTCTACCAGTCCTATCGCTCGTCCTTTCGACCCAATATAATTTCTCATCTGCCACATCAACAGCAAGACTGGTTGCATTCTGAACACTCGGCACAAGGTTTTCCACTTCAGCACCGGCGAGGCGGTAAAGTGGCCCCGCGTCCACCCAATACATCGGAGGACGCTGTGATTCAGCGATTAGCACTTGTGGTTGCGAATCAGTGCTAAAAATCACTCGTTCGGAAATACCAGAGACGCTCACCTCAACACGACTTACCTGCGAATTACCAAGAGTTAGGAAAGTCTGAGCATGTCCATTAGAATCGGTCCAAGGATTTGTAATAGATAACCTTCCTCCACCTACAGTCACCTGGAATGTCACCTGAACCCCCGCAACAGGTTCGTTGTCAGCATCCCGCACCGCAACTACGAATGGATTTGCGAGACGATTGTTTAGCAAACCGTGTTGTTGATCCCCTGAGATTTTCCACAACGTTTCCGGAACTGTGCCTGTTGCATCAACTGCTCCAACAAGGCTAGCAGACTTTCGTAAGATGTCAGTCGCTTGAATCGGAAAATAGTGCTTCCACCATTTAAAGTTTCCTCGTATATCCATAACTCGGAGTCGCACGAATGCATCTTCTTCTGGTAACTCGGTTATAATAAATTCTAATGTACTGACTTCGCCACTTAAAGACCTACAACTATGTAATTTAAAACCCGATCCTTCTACAGGATCTCTATCAGTTGTCGGGATATATAACTGTGCTTGATGCAGACCATCTGAATCGTTGATCTCAAAACGGAGACGAACCCCATTTGGTGGAACTTCAATCGGCGGTAACATCTTAACCGTTGTATCTTTGTCGATTTGGAAAGGAATGTTGGAAGGGCTTTGAGCAACGTTGAAGAAGCGGCTTTTATTCAACCATTCAGCGGCACAAGACGACAACTCGTTTCGGAGTGCACTATAAGACATGACGTGGGCATCATCCCGAAAGTCATGCGCTAATCCAAAAGCGTGTCCAAGTTCGTGAGCCACAAGTCCAACATTAAAGCAGTGCCCAGACGCGGGAATGATTATTTCCTGTCCACCTCCTTCCCAGATAACTGAACCCTCCCCACACCAATTATCTTCAATACTTTCACTGGCAAGGACCTCACTCCCAATATCTATCGCAAAGAGATAGATATGCTTTGGATGGTAAAACGGTTCATCTATTTCTTTTATCTCTTTCCAGACCTTAGCCGTCGTCTGTGTATAATAATACTGATCGCCAAATCGCCCATTAACATGGTGTACCAAAATTTTCCCTGTAGTTGCATCGGTTTCAAACTCAAAGGTTTTTTTACCGTGTCCGTGGCGTTTCATCTCGTCGGCAAAGAACTGTTGCGCGTCTTTAACCAATTGACGGAGTGCTGTTACTCTATCTGGACGGGCAGGTCGGTCATTCGGAAGAAAGTAAATCAACCGTACTATCTCTGGTTGCTGTGCCGCTCGCGAACGAATCTCGATATCCTCCTTGATATCTTCAATATTATAGAGACGAACAAATCCATCCTCACCACCAACAGCAAGGGAAATCCCATCATGCGAAAAATCAACAGGATGCTGCCAACCAGTGGGTCCTGGCAACTCGGCAACTTTTGTTCCATCTTCAACCCACCAGAGATTTACGTACCGGTCCCGCGTGCCAACGATCATTTTCCCATCAGGCGAAAATGCAATATCATAGTCTCCTGCTGGCATTGCGCGCAGGAGTTGCCAATCGGAGACATTCCACACCTTGACTTCCCCATTGTAATGGGAGCTCGCTAAGTATTGGTTGTCTGATGAAAATGTGACAGACCGGACAACCACCATATCTTTTTCCAATGTAGCAACAACTTGTCTGCTTTTTACATCCCAGACTTTCACGGTGCCAGAACCGTCTTTCCACCTATCTCCAGCGGCAAGAAACTGACCGTCATCCGAAAAAGCTACCGTCTCTACCCATTTGTCGTGCAGAAGGGTTGCTATCTCTGCCCGGCGACCCACGTCCCATAGTTTTACATGCATCCCGCCTCCTGTGGCGAGAAGCTGCCCATTCGGTGAAAAGGCAACGGAACGAAATAGTGTTCCCTCTCGAAGGGTTGCTATGTTCTGTTGATTGTGGACGTTCCAGAGTTTGATGGCTCTGTCATGGCTGACACTCGCAAGTAACTCACCATTCGGAGAAAACGCGATTGAATTGACGATACCGGTGTGACCTCTGAGTGTCTGCACGGTATCGTTCTGCAGATTCCAGAGTTTGATGACGTTGCTTTCACCGGCACTTGCGACAAGTGAAGCATTCAGTGGTGAGTATTCCACGGTTCGCACACCACCCCCATGGTCAAGGAGCGTTGGTTCCTGTGCGAAACTGATAGGCAAGAAATTTAATAAGAATGCTATCGTAAAAAATAAGCATTTGAATTGCATAGAATCGTTCCTTTAGTTGATATTTTAATGCAAGTTTCTATAGACATTCCGTCCCACTGGGACTCGTTCTTGGGATAGATGGCATTTCTTAGGGGTATTTTAACGCAAGTTCCTACTAACAATATTGGAGATTTCAATGCGATTTCAAGCACCTGCCCTCGTTAAGTTATTATAAGATCAATTTTATTATTTTTCAAATTAAAAAAGTAAAGACTTAACTTAACTTAGAGGTGTTCATGGTGAATTATGAAAAGCGGTGTGTGGCTTCCCGACACATAGTACTTCTCATCAAAAATTAAGGATTTAATGGGGGAATGTGGGATGTTAATTGTCTGAATCAGGTCCGGTGCGGCTCTAACAACATTTACCGGATATCGAGAAACTCTTTCTGACAACTGATTACTACTGAAGCCGTTCGGCGAGGTAGCTGTTGCGTTGCATGACTTGATTGTTACGGATACAGATGCCGAGTGCCTGTTTGGTGCCGACGACCACGACGCGCTCCCGCGCGCGGGTGATACCGGTGTAAAGAAGATTCCGTTGTAACATCAGATAGTGCTGCGTGTGTAAGGGGATAACAACAGCCGGATACTCGCTGCCTTGTGCTTTATGGATCGTCGTGGCATACGCCAACACGAGCTCTCCGAGGTCCGCCGTATCGTAAGCTACCTGTTTATCAGGAAACTGGATGTAGACTTTCTTGTCGATGTGTTCAATCCCAACAACCCGCCCGATATCGCCGTTGAACACGTCATAGTCGTAGTTGTTGCGGATCTGCATCACTTTATCGCCGACACGGAAGCCACCCGCCGTGATGGATATGTCTTTCGGGCGAGATACTTGTGCATAAGATTGGGCTCCGAACCGTGATTTTTCTAAGGGATGGCGGTAGACCGGCACAGTATATTCCGGGTTCAATACCTCTTGGAGACGTTTGTTGAGGTTTTCAGTGCCGAGTGTCCCGCGCCGCATCGGACATAGGAGTTGGATGTCGTCTACTGGATGATAATCGTAGTGCTCTGGCAGCCGGTCAGCAATGATGGAACATACCAATTCGGTAATTTCTTCGGGATCGTCTTCCTCTATGAAGAAAAAGTTTCGGTCTATGTCGCCAGTGAGTTCAGGAAAATCGCCTTTGTTAATACGATGGGCATTTGTGACAATCATGCTCTCCTGCGCTTGGCGGAATATCTCGGTCAGTTGAATGACAGGTATCCTTCGGGAATCGATGAGTTCCTTCAGGACGTTGCCTGCACCGACAGAGGGGAGTTGATCAGTGTCCCCGATGAGGATGACAGTGGTACTCGGACGGATTGCCTGCATCAGACGGTTCATCAGAACGAGGTCTACCATGGATGTCTCGTCAACAATAACGACATCCGTGTTCAAAGGGTTGTGTCGATCCCGTTTAAAGGCGTTAATGTGCGGCGAAAATTCAAGGAGTCGATGGATGGTTTTGGCTTCGCCACCGGTTGTCTCGCTGAGGCGTTTGGCGGCGCGTCCAGTCGGTGCTGCCAAAGTGATGTGTCTGCCCTGTGCCTCAAACAGACGAATCATGCCGACCGTGGTTGTCGTTTTGCCGGTGCCGGGTCCGCCCGTAAGAATCAGTGCACGCGCTGTCATCGCTGTATGGATCGCCTCACGCTGCTGCGGTGCGAAACGGATACGCATCTCACTCTCCAATTCGGAGAGTGATGCCGCCTCAGTTTGGACGTGACCGGTGCCGTGTCTCTCATCGGAATCAAGGAGCCTCAAAAACTGATTTGCGACACCGAGTTCTGCATAGAAAAAAGGGGCGAGATAGATGGCGGAAGGGTTATCAGTTGTCGGTTCTCGGTCATCAGTTGAAAGAGGTTCCTGATCTGCCTCGGAAATCTCATAATTCTCCTGCGCCTCGTCTATGCTAACCTGTTCATCGGGGTCTGGGAAGTCTGTAAAACCAGGATTAATAATTTCTTCTGTTTCAATGAGGGCAAAGATACCTTCCTCAATCGCTTCCGGTTCTTGCTCAAGCATCGTCTGACACGCCTCAATAAGTTCCGAGCGGTGTTGAAAGACATGTCCTTCATCTGCCTTTTGGCTGAGAACGTATTTGATTCCCGCTTGGACACGTTGCGGTGCATCCTTATCTATGCCGAGTTTCTGAGCGATTGTGTCCGCTGTCACGAATCCGATGCCGTAAATGTCATCAGCGAGACGATATGGATTTTCTGTGACGATTGGAATCGCCTCGCTCTCATAAGTCTTGTAAATCTTTGCGGCGTGCGCCGTGCTTACATCGTGCGATTGCAGGAAGATCATGACGTTTTTAATTTCGCGTTGTGCTTCCCACGCTTCTTTGATCATCTCCACGCGCTTCCGCCCGATGCCGGGGACGCGCGCCAGTTTGTCAGGTTCGTACTCAATGACATCCATTGTATCCATACCGAACTTCCGGACGATGAGTGCTGCCATCTTCGGACCGATGCCTTTGATGAGACCTGAGCCGAGGTATTTTCTTAAGCCGACGATGTTTGCGGGTAGGATGGTTTCATATTTCTCGATTTGGAACTGTCTGCCGTATCTGGGATTGTCTACCCACTCACCTTGGAGGAGGAGGCTCTCGCCGGCGTTGATGGATGCCAAATTGCCGACGACAGTGATGAGTTCGGCATGGTCGCGCGCGGAAAGTCGTCCGACTGTGTAGCCGGTGTCAGGGTTCTCATAGACGATGCGTTCAAGTATACCCTGCAATGTTTCCATTTTTTAATTTTGCCCTAACGGGGGCTGTTAGGACACATCGGCATTGAAAGGACACACGATGCGTTTCAGACAACTTTATTAGAACTACAAATAGAGCGAACTACTCAAACAGGTGTGCGATTGGACAAGAAAACCCTGGCACGACATCCTCACCGGTGAGTGTATCATCATGTGTAAGTATCTCAATGTCTCTCTCAGAACGATACACCGTCACGGTTTTGGAAATAGGTTCAAGCACCCAAACAAGACAGGTTCCCGCGTTCAAATATGCAAGTGCCTTCTCGGCAACACGAGATTGGACATCCGAGGGAGAAACAACCTCAACTGCGAGATCGGGTGGTATAGGAAACCCCTTTGTTTTGTCGCCAGTCAACTGTGCGGTCGAAACAAATGCGACATCAGGCTTCATAACACGTTCCCCAACCTGAAACGTGGTCTCCGCAGTGTACAAACGACCCAATTTTTGTTGATAAACATGCGAATACAAATAATGGATGACGTTGACACTAATTTCACCATGTTCTCTCGACGGCGGTGCCATTGGTACTAATTCTCCCTTAACATACTCATATCCCGCTACATCATGCTCGAGAAACTCTTCCAACGTCATCTGGAGGCTTTCTGGTGGACGTATTCCTTGCTCAACTTCGTGGATTTCTTGTAGCTTCATGCTTTTCATCTCCCTGTATAGAAAGTTTGCAAGTGTGCTAAAGTTTGCAGATGAACCAAAAACCTCTGGAAACCACTTTACGGACTTTAGAACATTTTATGGACTTTGAAACTTTCCGCAACTGAAGCCGCTGAATGGGATCTATCCAATTTCCGTCATCAATTTCCGAAAAGCGTTGAGCTGCGGCGGAATGGTGTGCGGCTTATCGGTTTTATCTTGGAGTGCCTCAACGGTTTTAAGTCCATTACCCGTGATGGCGAGAACTATCGACTCATCCCGCCCAATGTGGCCGCTCTCTATCAATTTTTGCGCAGCGGCGAGCGTAACACCGCCTGCCGTTTCGGTGAAGATACCTTCTGTAGAAGCGAGCAGTTTTATCGCCTCTACGATCTCACCATCGGTGGCGTGTTCGCCGACTCCACCGGAGTTTCGGACTGTATCAACAGCATAGATACCATCCGCTGGATTTCCAATGGCAAGGGATTTCGCGATTGTGTTCGGTCTGACAGGCTTTACAAAATCGCCGTTTTCTTTGTATGTGTTGACGATGGGACCACAACCTTCCGCTTGGGCAACGTGGATTTTAGTGTTCGGTGTGTCTATTAAATCCAAAGTGTGGAATTCTTTTAGTGCCTTGCCAATCTTTGTGATGAGAGAACCACCAGCGGCAGGTGCGACGATATGTTCAGGTGCCTTCCAACCGAGTTGTTCGAGCAGTTCAAAACAGAGGGTTTTCGAGCCTTCAGCATAGAAAGGACGGATGTTGATGTTCACAAATGCCCATGGATAGACTCCACCAATTTCACTGCAAAGGCGGTTGACATCGTCATACGTACCAGTGATGCCTACAACTGTAGGACCGTAAACGAGGGATGCGACGACTTTGCCAACCTCAAGATCCGCGGGGATAAAGAGGAAACAATTCAGTTTCGCGATGGCGGCGTGTGCGGCAACAGCGTTGGCGAGATTGCCAGTGGACGCACAAGAGACAGTGTCAAAGTCAAATTCTTTTGCTTTGCTCAAGGCGACTGCAACAACCCGATCTTTAAAGGAAAACGTCGGATGGCAGACTGTGTCATCTTTGATATAGATCTCCTTGACCCCGAGCGCGTCTGCGAGATTTTTGGCGCGAACGAGGGGTGTGAATCCGGTGTTCTTACCATCTGTCGGTTCACCGTCTATCGGCAGGAGATCTGCATAACGCCACATACTTTCTGGACCGCTCTCTATTGAACGCCTTGAGATAGATTTTCGTATCACTTCATAGTCATAGTCTACTTCCAGAGGCCCAAAACAGAATTCGCAAACGTGAAGAGGCTCTTTCGGATATTTCTCACCACATTCGCGGCATTTGAGCCCTAATACTTTTTCCATTGTTTCTTTCCTTTTCGATAGGACTTACGCAATTTTTTGACAGGGACCTGGGGACCGCACGCCGCTGGCGAGGTTTCAAACCTCGCCAGCAAAGGAGACTGCATAAATCCTGTTCGATTTCTAACGATTGGTTTTTCAATGAATTTGAACACCATCACGGTGAACGAATAGATTCCAAGAATTTTCTTTTAGGCTGTCCACGTTTATTCTCAATCTACAATCACCTATACATCAAAAGATTGGCGGGGTTACAAACCCCGCCAGCGGAGGTGGTCGACAAATAGTGGCGTTACTGGGGAAATCCGCAGAAACATCCAAGCAAAAACTCCGCGCCAGTGAAGGTGATTATTAAATGATTAGATTGTCAATTTAACACTAAATTCGTTCTTTCCGGGTTGTAATGCGAGACGTATAAAAAGCGAATGTTCTCCGACCCATCTGACATCATCGGCGTTAGACTCGGTGAGTCGTAAACCGTTGTGGTCGCCCCACACGACTATCCCATAAGGCATCGCTTTCGTTGATTCTACCGTGATAGCGATGTGTAGTTGCGTCCGATAACGAGTTGGCGAAAAGCCTATTAGAACAGGTTTCGTCGCCTCAGATTGCAATACCCGTTCGCTCGCATAATTTTTGATTTCAACAGGATCCATAGCACCTTCAACAAAGGTGAATTCACACGCCGCGTCACAGTAACACATCTTTAACGTAGACTTCGGATCGGTAGTTTCCTTTTCTGCCTCTGTACTCGCGCCTACCACAGCCACCGGTTCGGTCCGCTTACAATGCGTTATGTAATCGTCAACCATCTGTGAGAGCAGTAGTGGTTTCGTTTCTTCAACACTCACGACGTGTGCGAAGTATGCATCCAACCGGTCAAGTCCGTCTTGTCCGAGATGTGCGACGGTGAGCGGATTAATATGTTCTACATAACCGAGCCACTGATTCCACGCCGTGTTCTCCAAATAGGTATCGTAATGCTGCTGCGCCGTTCCGTTTAAAAGTGCGGCGCGAAGATTATGTGTATCCGCGGCAAGATGACCGGCGGTATGGTAAGGGATGCCAACAATTTTCTCAAACGATTGCGCGCGGTTCTCATCAGCAGTACCTTGCATTGCAATAGCATCAGCGGACGTTGGTGCCTCAAGCGGATAAAAACACCCGAACCCGCCACGGTCGATTTCGACTTCTTGCGCGTTGGGATCAGTCTCATCAATCTCTTGTTGATTCCAATGATAGCCCCAAAGTCCCCGGAATCCGGTCTGTTCAAGCGCGCGCAGGAAAACATCATTCTTGAAGATCGCGCCTGCTACGTTAGGCACCGCCCAAGGCATTGCACGCTTCAGTTTTTCGGATTCCTTGGTTATATACGCCGGTAACCGTTCTCGCATCTTGACGAGATGTGTCGCCATGGCTTCTGTACTGGCACCCGGATTCGCGTTTCTTTCTTCCTCCCAGTTTGTGTCCCAGATCGGTTTGACATCGAGTATCAGCAACGGAGCGTCGCCCCCACACTGTTCAAAGTCCGTGTGCAAGGTTGTGAGCAACTTCGCAACGACTGGAGCAGACTGGGTGTCGATCGCCCATGTTATGGGTATACCGTGTTTGTGCGCGATTTCCGCTAATAGCCGGATGCCTGCAAGCAATCGTTCTCGGTCTTCTCCTATTGCTGTGCTTACCAATCCGTAATTCAACATGTTCTTAGTAGTTACCAGTTACCAGTTTGCCTCGCAGTGAGAGTTAATTCCTTGTGGCGGTTGCTTTTGTTGTGCTTGCCACAGTATGCCTCTTAACGGACAGCCGATTGCTGACGGCTGATGGCTATTCCAAAAAGACGGTAACGCCCATGTCCGCATACTTTTGGCGTGTGCTGGGGCTGCCATTTCTAAAGCAGACAGCAGTTGTCGTTCCTTCCAAGGCGCGAGCGACGTATTCAACACAGGCATCCACGGTTTGGAGCGCATGGTTCGGATGACTCTCAATGCTAAATGTCAAATCAGCGGGACCGAAGGAGAGGCAATCAACACCCGGTTTAGCGAGATATCGAGCATGTGTCACAGCCTCTATGGATTCGATTTGCATCCAGAGGACACCATTGGCGTTCCACCAATCAGCATACTCAAGTCGTTCTTTGCCAGCGGAATTTACTCGAGGGGCACCGCCCCAACTTCGGATACCCTGTTGCGGGTAGTAGAACGCAGCAACCGCTTCGTTTACTGTTTCGTCCAGTTCAACTTGCGGTACCTCAATGCCAGAGGGACCCAAATCAAGGTAGTTCCCGATGAGATAAGCGTTTCGAGTATGCTTAATCCGAAAGTTGACGAAGATACCCAGTTCGTTTGCCATATTACAGAAGGCGACAAGCCGATCTTCGTTGTATGGAGAGTGCTGGCTATCCACGGCGACAAAATCGTAACCCCCGTCTTCGACTCTGGCGACGAGCGCGTCGGCAGATATTCCCATGGAGACGTTCGCGCCATAGACGTGTTCCCCGTTATGTATCCGCTGTTTCAAATTTGCTGCTGACATTGTGATCTCCCGCTTTTTTGGCGCAGCTGGCAAGTCAAAACCTGCTGTTAACTACTATCTGCGGTGCGCGCGTAAGTTCAGTTTTGTAATGCAGATGCTATTCCGCAACTAAGGCAGGCGCGACACATCACGCCTGAACCTTTATAATTATACTCCAAAAATCGGTTTCTGTCAACGGATTTGTATTTGTACGGCAGAGCGATTCAGTTTTAGTTTTTTTGTTTTATTTTTTCACAGATGTTAATATCTTCACAAAAGCAGAAGTCGCGTGACTTTTCACGCGACTTCTGCTATACTTCACCGTAAAAAATAACCCTATTTTTGAGGTGAATCATGACAAGAAATCAACCTTGTCAGTTAGTTGATATGTTAGCAGAAGTCCCAGATCCCCGCAAGAAAAAAGGACGCCGGCATCCCTTCGCAGCGATGCTCGGTGTGTTAGTTGTCGGTCTGCTGTGTAATCAGAAAGGGTACACTTGCATAGCAGCGTGGCTGCGAAGACAACCAGCAGTGGCAAAAGCCCTGGGGTTCAAACGTAAAGAAACACCCTGTGGTAGCACGTTTCATAATCTCTTAAAAGTCCTTGATGTTGGCAAGTTAGAACAGAGTCTGACGAAATGGGTGATGGCGACTTATCAAAAATACCCGGTCTTTGAGAGTCGTCTGACGGGTGTTGCGATAGATGGAAAAAGTTTGCGTGGCACTGACACCCAAGAATCCCGCAGGCTACACTTACTCGCTGCGGTGTCTCACGAGTTAGGGATTCCCCTGGCGCAATGCGCTGTCGGTGAAAAGACCAACGAAATCCCGGTCGCCTCTGACCTCCTGAAACACTTTGATGTCGCTGGGACAGTCATCACAACCGACGCGCTTCTGACGCAGCGCACTTTTTGTAAAGACATTCTCGCCGCAGAGGCCGATTACGTCCTCCCCGTCAAAGCGAATCAGAAGCAGTTGTTCGAGGATATCCGAGACCTCTTTGAACCCCTCTCGGAAACAGACCCCCCAGAAGTAGACGCCCGGCGGTTTGAAAACCTCCACACCCAAGCAGAGGCACACCTTGACAGACACACCGACAGTGAAACAGCACACGGGGTTACGACCACACGAACGCTGAGATGTAGCACCTTGTTAACCCCCGACACCGACTGGCCTGGACTCGCACAAGTCTATGCATACCACATCCAACGACGCAACACCCAAACCGGAGAAATCACACACCAGACGCAGTATGGCATCACAAGTCTTACACCTGAAAAAGCCTCCGCTGAAGACTTGCTCAAACTTCGGCGGGAGCATTGGACGATTGAAAACAAACTCCATTGGGTCAGAGATGTCATCTTTGCTGAGGATGCTTCACAGGCACGAACAGCCAACATTCCACATGTCATGGCGGCTTTACGAAACACTGCCATCGCCCTCTTACGCTTCGCTGAACACACAAAAATATCAAAAACGCTACGGGAATTCGCTGACACACCTAAACTCGCTGTTAACCTTATTCACTCATAACTCCTAAAACTGAATCGCTCTGATTTGTACGGTGGGGAGCTCCGATTCCCGACATCCAGCAAAAAACGAGTGGAAAAACGCGAACTTGACGTAAGTCCGTAGGTTGGGTTGAACGGGTCCTACTCAAAAGGCTATGGAGAAAATAGACCTTCAAAGACATCAAGAACCCCAAAATCACCAATACACGAGTGAAACCCAACATTTCTCACACCGATAACGTTTGCATTGTTGGGTTTCACTATGTTTATCTCTGTGAAACGCCGATCGAAAAAGGTGATTTTGCTTATAACCGCAAGAGTACTTAGCTTTTACCGCTCAACCCAACCTACGTCCATATTGGCTTTTTATTATGGAACTCACGGTAATGGAAATAACCCCCTATCCCCCTTATCAGGGGCAAGAAAGAGGTCTATTGCAGATGGTTTCCGCGTGAAATAGAACGCGCTTTTATCCCCGCAGGAATCGTATTTGCTGGCTATCGAAATGGCGTTCCGATTTCTGGGTCGGACGGATCCGCCACGCGTCTGGTAAGCGGACGAGGGTGTTGATAATATCCGGGTTCTCGAAGTAGGTATCATCTATCCGCCAGAATTGGAGGCGAGGGTAGGATTTTTTGTTGTGTTCAAAACTGCCCATATCCTGTGCTTCTTGCCGCATTTTAGCGGTGACAGGTTCAATCGTGATAAAGATACCGACCTCGGCGTTGTTCTTATCCATCACACGGCAGAAAGCGCGGACTTGGGTAATAGTGGGTTTGCCGGTCTTGACTTCAGCGAGAATGCGTGCGTTTGTCTCTTTCATCTGCTGCGGATTCCAGAGCGTAACGTGTCCAACACCGTCGAGTCCACCATCACCGACATCTTTCGTCGGTCTCAGTCCAAGCCGTGTCACCGCCCAATTCGAGAAGTCGTGATATTTGCGTTTGTCTCCCTCTTTCAAGAGTCTGCGGACTTCTTGCATATTGGTTGGGTAGCCTTCGATTTGGTAGTCAACGGACGGCTCTAACCCGTGCCGATCTGCCAATCGCTGTCGCATCGGATCGAGTGCGAGGATCGTTAAGTCTATGCCCAACCACTGCCGTTTGAGGGCATGGGCGGCATCAATTGTCGTGCCACAGCCACAGAACGGATCGAGGACGATATCGCCTTCGTTGCTGGAGGCGGTTATGAGGCGTTCATAGAGGGCAAGCGGTTTCTGTGTTGGGTAACCGAGGCGTTCCTTGGAACCACTTGCGAGTGGATTTATGTCGGTAATAATATCGTGTACTCTACTCCCTTTTGAGGTAGACAAATACCGCTTGAATCTTGGAACGTTGCCCTTCGGGGGCCAGTAAACCAACCCGTTCGCGTCTAAAGTATCTAATCTTTCGTGAACCGAGAGGGACTCGTAATTTTCAGGCGGTTGGATGTCTTTTGGCCACGCTGCCCTGCGCGGCGTGCTCCAGTGTCTACCCACGTCGCTCGGATTTATATCTCGCCACGGTTGACCTGATTCCCCGTGTCTAATCCCGGGTGCATTCAGAGAAGCAATCTGGTAGGGACCCCTTTCGTCCTGATGGCGATAGAACTTCTTTACGTACTCCGGATCATGCTCCACATAGACAGGATTCCATACTGTTTTGCTGCTTTTGCTATAGAATAAGATTGTGTCGTGGACTCTGCCATACTGCTTGCCGTCGTTATGTGCATTGGTGCGTTGCCAGATAATCTCGTTCCTGAAATTGTCCACGCCAAAGATAGCATCCATAACACCTTTGAGATAATGGCTTGCGGTCGGGTCGCAGTGGAGATAGATGCTGCCGGTGGGTGTGAGGACTCGGTGCATCTCGGCGAGACGGGATCCCATGAAGGCGAGATAGGCACGCATCGCACCACTATTACCGGATACGGCGTTTTGCAGCACTAAGTCGTACCCCTTGAGGCAGTTGTCGAGTGCTTTATAGGTGTCGCTGGTAATCGCCCGTGATTCAATGTCAGTGCGCGCATCTTGTGCAGCGGTGTCATACGTCCATGTATCGGTAAACGCTTTCTTCTGTGCAAGGGAGTCGCCGATGAAGGCGTTGTAGTCGCGTCCGCTATTGAAGGGTGGGTCGGTGCATATCAGGTGGACGCGTTCGTCGTCCATCTCGCGTAGGATTTCGAGATTATCGCCGAAGTAGAGTTTGTTCATGATGCGTCACTTTGAAGTAATGGTAAGTCCGATTCACTAAAATCAAGCGTAAAAGTCCGAGAATATTCTTTGCCTTGTAAATCCTCATAAACAATATCAATATCAACTGGTGTTTGACTTAGATCAACGGATCCAGTTAGTCGACTGACTTGATTACGCTCTATCTTCTGCCCTGGTGCAAGGAGAGCAATCCCTTTCTTGAGGAAACCGATCTGCTCAAGAGGTACGCCACCGTAAGGTGCAAAAGCCAGATCCCCTCCAAATTTAATCTTACGGGCAACTCCGGTACCTACATTTTCTATGCAAAGCGTAGCTACAATGGTCTCAAAAAGGCTTTGGTCTAACTCACTCTCACTAACAAGACCGCTGATTACCTTCTCACGAAGTAGATAGACTATAACTTCAGGTTTGCTGGCAGTATCTACAAGTTTCCTTGTCAAGTAGGCGTACCAACCCGTGATGATTACCAAGACAAAGGTCGAAATTACGGTGAGTGCTCCGCTGTTGTCATTCAACCACTCCATTATGAATCAGATCTCCATAACGACATGCTTTACTTCGCTTCGAATGATAGAATCTGTTTCTCGGTTAACGACGCGAAATTCAATTTTTATCTCTCCATTTTCATCGGCATAACGGAGGATGTTGGGATCGTTGACATTAACCTGCATATATTCGTTGACATAACATTCGACAACAACAGGCTGATTCCTATCGTCTGGGTACGTTATCTTTACATTTTTATGGAATTGTTGTTCATTCATTTGTTATACCCTTTTTAGATCTGCCGCCTATGTGGAGGCTGAAACAAGTGGAAAACCTAAGGAAGTGTTTAGCTATCAGAGAAATACAGTTCAGGGCATATTAGATGGACACGTTCGTCGTCCATCTCGCATAGGACCTTGTTTTTCAGTTATCGTCGAAATAGCGTTTATTCATGGTTAGTTATCAGTTGTCAGTAAATTGGAAACCATATCTAATAAAATAAAATAGCATATAACAGATGTAAAGTCAAGTGAAAATTGCCGAAGTTTTACCAGAAGGAATCGGGCTTACAAAGTATTTTTGAGAATTGACAGGATCGGAATTTCGGGGTATGATATTGCGGGTGAGAAGTAAAATCGTGACGATGGAGTATAGCATGAAACCTTACGAATACGTTGAACATACGGCTGATATGGGACTACGGGTTAGAGGGAAAAATCTGTCCGAACTCCTGACGAATGCGGCTCAAGGACTCTTTGAAACAATAGCGGTGGTGGAGACAGTTGATGAGATAGAGTCTATCCAAATTCGCCTCACTGCTGAATCCGTGGAAGACCTTTTTGTGGCGTGGCTCGATGAACTCATTTTTCAGCACGAGACGAAGGAGATTTTCTTTAAGCGCGCAGCGGTTCAGCAATGCAGCGAAACGGAAATGTCGGCGATGGTTTACGGTGAACCAGCAAATTTTGATAAACACGCGGTCTATACCGAGATTAAGAGTGTCACGTATCATCAGTTGCAAGTTGTGCAAAAGCCTGATGGCAGTTGGTTCGCTCAGGTTATTTTTGATCTGTAATTGGTTGTCGGTTGTCAGTTATTCTCTTGTGGCAGTCGTTTTACAGGTAACCGCCACAGAATTTCTCTTAACTGATAACCGATAACTCCTCTGCACAGCCTAACAGGCTATGCTACAGAGATAACGACTACGGATAGAACTGATACATTGTGGTGTTCAAAAGGACGTTCAGAAGGCTCCACGTGCTGCCCATGAGATAATCACCGAGCACTAACCCTAAAAAGAACGGGATAGCGCGCCGATAACTTTGAATGCCACCGTGCCGAAGGATGAGCCATTTTAGGGACAATGCAATGAGCAAGGGAATCCAGAGGTCGGACATCTCTTGGTTGCTCGCCATCACATAACCGAGCGGATGCAGCGGCAGCCAGAAGAATTTAACACGGAGATACGTCAGCACCATCATCACAGAAAAGCCGATGCCCATGAATATCACGCCGATCCAATCCGTGTCGAGCGGATACGTAATCCAGTTTGTCAATCGGCTGAAGTATTGCCTACCGTAGCCGAGTGCCCACGGTCCAAAATAGCCGGAATCCGCACCAAACTGGTAATAGAGATGGAGTTGCACCCAAAAAGCAACGAACACACCGAAAATAGTGGCAATGACGATGGTCAGGAGCATTCGGCGTTGGTTGATATTGGCAAGTTCAGCGATTTTAAACGCCTCCAACTGATGCGGCATCTGCTGCGGACGGTAATCTCGGTTGAAAAAGCAGACGGAGAGTGCCGTCAAGTTCCGTGCCCCGAGGCGGTGCGTTCCCAAGATTGTGTTTAAGATGTATCGGGGTGCCTGCCAATGATAGGCGTGAACAAAAATGCCAGACTCGGCACGGATACGCGTTGTTACCAAGGGTGTTATGAGGAATAGGATAGCGAAAGCGAATGCCAACCAAGGTGCCATGCCCGCCTTGTAAAGCAGAAACGCAAATAGGAGGATACCGATAACAAAACCCCAGACAGCCACCCGATACGGCATCGGTTCATCGTGCTGTGGCGGTGGTGGTTCTCGCCCGCGGGACGGTAGCGCGCTCCGCAAAACGGCACTGAAATGCCGTTTGCCGGTCCAACCGAAGAAGAAACAGAGTCCCACGAATGCGCCGATCGTTTGTTCGTTAAGATAGGGGAAGCGCGGGATGCTACTCCACCCGACCGCCTGCGCCAAAGCGACTTCGTTTCGATAGAGAAAATAGAACAGAGATGTCGAAAAGAGGACATCCAACGGCATGAGGAACATAATACCGATAGCAAACGGGTAGAAGGCGGTGATGATGGTGCCGTAGAGACTCAGGGGTGGTTCGTGGAAACTGAAGAAACGGCGTGTTACTGGAATATGCGGAATCACAGGGTAGAGATGGCTCAATCCGTTGAAAAGACTGATGCCAGCGGCAATCGAGAAGCCTATCCACATCCGTTTGTTTCGGAAGAAACCGGATTTTGGATCCGTCATCATAAGCGGGAGTTGGATAATCGGGAAGGTGAGACGTTCCCGCTGTGCCCACTGCCGACGGAGAATTGTGTTGAGGCAGAGAAAGATGAAGGCTATGACTACAAACAGCAGTAACCACGCTCCCATCACCGGCAACCAAACCCGCAAGTGAAGCGAACGATACAGACTTGATTCCCCAAGGTAGTACCCCCGGAGTGCGTCTCTATCTGAAACAGTGAGCCATTGCGGGAGGTGGTGCCAAAATAGCGTGCGCCATTCGTTCTCTTCTGTCGCAAACCAGAAACTATGTCCAAGCACGGACAGGATCGCTTGTAAGACATCGCATCCAGCGAGTGTCGTGGCGAAACTGAGCGTTACATAGAGCAGTAAGAGTTCGCCCTGTCCAAGGGCAACATTACTGCTTAGGAGACGGATGACACTGTTTATCAGCATCACCGCCGTAAGGATGAAAATGACATTGGACAGGGGTACCACCCACGTAGGAAAGGTATAACGCACTATTTCCATCTGGATGAGGAAATAGCAGTTAATCGGTGCAGTAATGGCAAAGATAAATAGAACGCGCCACGTGAGGGCGCGTTGTTGCTGCGGGGAAGTCAATTTTGTTTCGCCTCTGTCAAAAGCGTTAGGTATAGGCATTAATTTCTGTGAGGTTTGCAGCGACTATGCGTTCGGAAAGAGATATGAGTTTGCTATAACGTCTTAACGTCCTCTGGGCTCGCGCCAATAGATAGGGATACATGTCCCCATTCTTCGTTTGAAAGTTGCTTAGTCAACTCCGACCAGATCAGATTATGCCGCTCGCGTGCAAGTTTCCCATCAAATTTTCGACTGACTACAACAACATGGACAAGATCGTCAAAACCGTCAGAGACATCAACAAGATCTGTTGCTTCACTGAAGTATCCAGATTTAAGCGAATCATAAATTTTTTGCTTTAATTTTTTTGATGCCATGTGCAAGTATACCACATTCTTCAACTCTGTTTCAAGGAGGGTATGAAACTCCACAGAGGCATTCAGTTATCGGTTGTCAGTCGTCGGTAGACGAGGTTGCTGGGGAAATCCGCAGAAATACCGGATTTAGTCTGGGGATAGACTGGATTTAGTCTGGGATTAGACTAAATCCGTTCCTTGTATTACATTTCCATTCCTTGTATTACATTGCAAATACCCCCAGCAAAAACACTCCGCCAGCGTAGATGAAGAAAACTGGTGCGGTTGGATGAAGATTAATTTTTTAACTCGGTAATATCGGAACGTGCGATAAATCGCCCTACTACGAACCTGCTCGTTTGTAGTAGGGCAATTCATTGCCCATCAATTACCGAAATATTTTCTTAAACTTCATGAAACCGCACCACCACCTTTGAATGGTAAGAGTTTACCATTTTCCATGTACAGGGGTCTCGCGTGCCTTTTCAAAGAGGTCTGCCCATTCGTCAGAGCCATCGTCAAAGGTTAGCTCCAAGCGCGCGCCTTCCACTTGTGCTTCGCCGTTACCAGCATTGAAATAGCTCAAACCATCACCCGACATGTGGATACAGCTGCCGTCAGGGTAGACAGCGGTTTTGATGATACGTGGCACGGGATGAATTGTGTAGCCATCACCGTCTAACGCCTCATCAGGCACACGGCAACGTTCAACTGCGTCCTCGTCGACTTCAACGCCCAACCCAGGTGCATCAGAAATCTTGTGGCATCCATCTGCCACTTGCACCGGTTGTGTGAGCAGATGTTCACTATAGAGATTGATACAGGTAATTGCGGGCCATGTCGCATGCGTGAGCACGCTTCCGAGATGTCCTGCCCAAGTGGTCGTCAAGCCGTTCCCGACGATTTGGAGCCAAAACGGCATATCCGCTGCCGCGCTGAGCTGCCCCTCACGCATCACTTGCGACTTGCCACCACCAATAACAAACCCAGTGTTTACATCCTCACATACACAGGTCGTATAGGGTGGCGATCCGAAGTGCATCGCGACCTGGCAACCAACCTCTTGGCGGATCTGCTTGTTTCCTTCAACATCGCTTTGCGGAATGGGGGTCTCAAACATTGCGACGTTTGGATGTGTAGCAAGTTTTTGCAAGACAGGGATAGCGGTTTCCGCATCGCGCCAAGAACCGTTTGGATCAAGGTCGAGTTTGAAACCCGCTGGCACAACTTCCGCGACCGCTTCCACCTGTGCGTTGATATCCCACCACGGACGCGGCTTGTTTTTGAAACTGGTATAGCCATTTTCCACGGCATCTGCGGCTTCCGCTGCCCAGTTTTCAGGCGACGAATCAATAGACCACCATGAAATTGGGACCGCCTCACGACACTGCGTGCCGAGGAGTTGGTAGACCGGCACCTCTAAAATTTTGCCAACGACATCGAAGAGTGCCATCTGCAAGCCTGCACCGAGCGAGTCGTCATTCATGAATAAAGCGGGACTTTGACCAAGCACACGTTCGACGCTGGCATCACTAACACGGGAATAGGTATAGTGAATGACCGTCTCGCCCCAACCGACATGTCCAGTATCGGTTGTGACCTTGCACAACTCAAGGAGCGACCAGTTGTAAACGGTTGACACGCTCTGAGTCGTAATCTGTTGTTGACGCGGGGTGAAAGGGACATCTACAATTACACGCTCAACGTTTGTGACTTTCATAGTGGACTCCTTAGGTCAGTAGGAGGATCGAGGTATAGAGACCTTGGAATGCGCTTGTTAAAAGAAAAAGGGGCGAGGATTTGATTGAAACCATTCACCTCGCCCTATAGGACATTAATACGAAGATTTAATCTCGCCCCAAGTGGTAGAGATTTTGCCTTTAGCTTCAACATCGAAACCACCGGCACTTGTAACGATAATGCTGTCGATTCTTCCACTCCCCCAGCTTTCGTGCCAGACCCCGACGGTGCCTGCACTTTTGTAGGTGGCTTCATCGGATTCAAGAATAGGGTCCCCGAGGTCCGCGGAGGATGCGAACAGGTCGTTGACTTCCTCAAGTAGCATATACCAGATTTTAACGTTGTTGCCTTGAACCTCAACGCGTCCGAAATAAGCGACAGCATTTGTTTGATCAAGTCCACCGCCTAAGCCGTGTGGCACACTATCTATTTCTTTCCCACCATTTTCACAGCCACACTCGCTGAGGCATTGTCCGGAAGGACAGCATCCATCTGCAAGATCGCCGAGGATAACTTGCGGTGTTTCATTGTAGCCGAAGACAACGAGATAACCTTTATCGTCGCCTTTTCTGCGGAACTGCACACCGAAACTATCATCATCACCAAAGGAGAAGACGACTTGGATAACACCGTCGGTGAAGTCGTCCACGCCAGGCAGTTCAGTGTTCCCGGAGATGCCACATCCCTCTGCGGTTTGTGCCATCGCTTTTTTACCGCCGATTTTACCACCGTTGAAATCCGCTTCACCCCAGATAGTGCCAGCATTTTCTGGTTTGTAACTTTTAACGTTGTTCACGTTAGCATTCGGTTTTGCTTCCTTGGAACCAGGCTCAAAATCGGCGTAAAACACAACTTGTCCGCTGGCGTGGAAGGAAACAAATAGACTCAAAATGAAGGTCAAGAGAAAAAAACGTGTTTTCATAGGAATATCTCCTCCGTTCTCATAAAGGGTTGTGTTGCCGTTTATTCGCAAGCAACAGCATGGTGACGAGGCTATAGCGCGCCGTTTAGATGTACGTAGGTATCACCAAAGGTGCCTCGTCATAAAACTAAAGTGGTGTTGGGTGAGGCATTGACCTCACCCGACAAAGATGAGTTGTGCGGTGCAGGGCGAACCGGGTTTAGGAACCCCGCCCTGCAATGCCAATTGAATTTAGGGTATTAGTCTATATCAGGAAGGAGACTAATAGCTGCTCTTAACGTCCGCCCACGTCGTGGAAAGTTTGGCGTGTGGGTCAACTGCCACGGTGCCGCCTGGACCGGTGACGAGAAGGCTACCAACTCTTCCATTGCCCCAACTTTCATGCCAGAGACCGACGGTGCCGGGTCCTAAATCATCCGCGCCATCGTATTCAGCAATCGGATCACCGAATTCACTTGAATCTGCAAAAAGATCCGGCGCATCGTCCAGTGGCATATACCAGACCTCAATGAGGCTTCCACTGACTTGAACGCGCGCAAGATAGGCAACACTGTTGTCTTGGGTGAGGTCCGCACCTAAGCCGTGGTCAACACCGACGAGTTCATTGCCGCCGTTTTCGCAGCTACACTCGCTGAGACATTGTCCGGAAGGACAGCATCCATCTGCAAGGCTCCCGATGATAACCTGAGGTGTTTCGTTATAGCCAAATACGACGAGATAGCCGCTATCATCGCCGACGCGACGGAACATGAATCCAACACTGTCATCGTCGTTCCACGAAAAAACCGCCTGGATGATACCGTCGGAGAAGTCATCGACACCGGGGAGTGGTGTGTCCCCGGAGATGCCGCACCCTTCGGCACTTTGATGTAAAGCAGTTCCACCATCGGGGAAGTCAGTTGACTCCACCCAAACCGTTCCTGCGTTTTCCGGCACGTAATTTGCCGGGTCGTTGACGCTGGCATCCGGGACTGCATCAGAGGAACCTGCTTCAAAATCAGCAAAGAAAATTATCTGTGCACTCGCGGTACTTATCAGCATGACTGAGAAAAGCGCGATGAACATCAGAAGGGAGGTTCTTTTCATTTTCTACTCCTTTATTGATCGATTTTCCACAAGTTAAGTAATTTGTGCTAAAGTCATTTTCGTCTGGCAAAACAGACTTTCATAGATAGGACGATTCCTAATGAAATCGATGTTTAACACTTTAGCAAAAATGCATTTTTCTGTCAAGAAACAAAAAAGACAGAATTCTTATTTTTTTAACGCAAATTTCACTTAAAACATTTCACGTGTGTTAAAAAATAAGGTTCATTGTCTAAATCACAGACGACGCGGATTACACAGATGACACGGATTTTAAAGGGAAGGAGGCGAGGTTAGGACACCCCGCCCAGCGAACGAGAAGTTGGAAGGATGAATTGGAAAAGTGGAAACCTACCGATTCGCACGTTGGAAACGGTGCACACCGCTTTGTTTCGTGCCGATGTAGAATGTATCGCCATCAACGGCGAAAGAAGTCGCCGGGTGCGGTGGGACTGGCGCAATGTGTTTCCATGTGCCCGTTTGGTCATCTGCCTGATAAACACCACTATCACAGACACCGTAAAGGATTGAGCCGTCAGCGACAATTCGATCCATAAGGAGTGTATCCCTCTTAGGATCGGTGAGCGCGTGCCAGACCTCACCATTGAGCGAGCGCATGACTCCTGCATCCGTTGAGATATAGACAGTTGAACCCACAAATACGATCTCTTTGAAATAGATAAACGGAAAGGGGAGGTTTTCGGTGATGTCATCCCAAGTGTCTCCATTGTCCAGAGACTGGAAGAGTTCACCCTCCCGTTTACCGGCATAGACAACGTCTCCTGAAACGCCAAGCGTGAGTCCCTTAGAAGACTCATCAGGTAAAGTGAGGAAACCGAGATCTTCTAAACCTGTGTAGTGCCATGCCGTTTCGCCGCGCCGCCATCTGTAAAGTTTATGTCTATATTCCATGAAGACGGTATCGTCAACCAACGTAAACGTTCCGTTGGTCTTCCATTCTTCAACGATACGGTCCCCGTTGGCTGACCACAACTCTGTCGCTTTATCAAGATTGGCATTATTCTCTCCCATTTTTATGACCTTTGTCTCCAATTCCGTGTGTAAGGTATTCTCTTCAAAATCCGGGACACCTTCAACCGGTAGAAACACATCACGAGCGTCAGAGAGTTGAAAGAGTGTAACGTCCGCAAGTTCACTATTACTTGCATAGAGTACACCATTGGCTGTTGCGACTTTCGTTTTCGTTCCCTCCAGTGAACTATCTCCATCAGCATTTAAGCCGATGGCTTCCCACAACTCACCGCCATCTGTAGATTTGAGCATTTCTGTAGGTGTTAGCGCGTAGAGAACATTTTCGAGCGTAACCAGACTCTGAACATGCGAATTCACAAGTCCGCTCATAAAGGGATGCCACGTGAAACCGCCATCCGTTGAACGTATTATTTTAGAAGGATGGTAATCCGTTTTGTAAAAATTGTTTTCATCCAATGCGACAACAGGAGACGCGGCAGACGTACCAATAGGAGACGTGGCAGACGTACGCCGGTCGCGTCCCGGATCCACCCATGTCTTACCATGGTCGTAAGAGAGTAGAGCACCGCCGGAACCCATTGCCATGAGCGTCTCTCCAACCGGAACAACCTCAACTGCGGCTATTAACTTGACAGGATGTTGGTGAGAAGCTGGCGTAATATCGGTCCAAGAATCGCCGAGGTCGGTCGAAAAGAGAACTGAGGCGTGAGGGCTCCAGTTGGGTCCTTGCCGCGGTCCGATGATTGTTCCGATGTAAAGCTTATCTTCAGCAACTGCCAACGATTTAACACCTTGTTTCGATTGTGTCGGCACCGTCAATTTTTTCCAATTATCGGTAAACCGGAACAGTCCGGCACTCGCCCCAACAAAGAGCACATTATTAACGGCGAGCGCGTCGTAAATGCGGAAATTAGGATCGCCTGCCTCCGGTACGACATCGGATCGCAAGACATGCCCTATGGATTCCCACTGCTTCCCAGCATCCTGAGAGCGAAACACCTCTGTTCTAAGAATGAGATACATCGTTATATCAACACTCTGTGCGCTGCGTTCTTGAGGGGCATCTGTGATAACCAAAGCGACGGCACGTCCCTTGGGGCGTTCACTGAGGACCTCCCATGTTCTACCATCATCGATTGAAGTTAAGACTTCATCGGTGGTGAGGAGATAGAAGGTACCACCGTGTTCCGCCATAACTCCCGCAAATTCCCGATTTGGACCGGCAGAACTAACAAACGTCCACGCGTCCGTTTTTTCTGTGAGTTTATAAAGCCCCGTTTTTGTAATAGTGTAGAGGGTTCGGTCGGACGCAAGAAAGAGTTCAGCAGCCGAAACGCCTCCGGGTCCCCTCGTTTGGATCCATTGCGGCTCTGCTACTGAAACGTCCACTTCATCTGCCTGCGCGGCTGCAATGAGAAACGATTCCGTTTGGAATCCAGCCCTACCGTTTTTACCGGGTACATCGGCTCTTCCAAATTGGGTCAGTCGGTCAGATTTGTGTTCTAACGCTCGGACAACCGGTGCGTCAACCAGTTCTATTGTCATCTCTGATGCGGCATCCAAGTTGTAGGGCTGCTGGAAACGCGACAACGCACGAGGTCCCATTCCCACCATCAGGATAACTAAAAAGGTCGAGGCGAATGAGAGTCCCCACGGCATCCAAGGCTTACTTACGGAAGGGGATGTTGGTTTGATACGTGCGATTTCACGTATGATGTTCTCAGTTAAGGTCGGTGGTAATCGGAAGATACCTGAGAAAGTATGGATCAAATGTTCTTGCTCTTTCAATCGCTTGCGGGCACGTCGGAGTCGGCTCCTAACCGTATTCGGCGATACACCCAAAAACGCGCTAACTTCCTCACTCGTCATTTCTGCGAGATAATACAGTGTTACGACGGTGCGCTCGCTCTCTGGGAGTTTTTGGAGCAGGCGTTTGACGAGTTCGCGCTGGTGTTCAATAGATGCTTCTTCGCCACGCTCCGTCTCATATTTCACATAGCATAATTCCTCTAATTCCATTGTGGGCATCGCATCAAGGGATGTCGTTGGTCGATGCTTCTTTCGGAGCCATGAGATACAGTGCCGCGTGGTGATTACATAGAGCCACCCCGGAAAACGATCTGGCGGTTTCAGCGTCGATAATTTTTTGTACACCTTCAGGAAAATATCCTGCGTGATTTCTTCGGCGGTATGGAAATCACCTATCTTCCGCCAGACAAGGGTATGAACCCATTTCTGATATTTCTTGACGAGCGTGGTAAACGCGCCTTCGTCTCCATCTAAAGTCCGTTGAATTAATGCAACATCATTCTCTTTCATTTGTCTCCCTCCGAAAAAATAAATAATAAGGCTTCATGATATAGTAACGCACCTTGGAGACTGAAATGGTGCATAAAATGCAATTTTTCGGAAGATTGTGTGTTTAATGATGCGAAGGCGAGGTTGATGAAGATTAATTTTTTAATTCGGTAATGTCGGAACGTGCGATGAATCGCACTACTACGAACCCACCCGTTTGTAGTAGGGAAACCATTCATGGTTCTCTCGTTTATTACCGAAATATTTTCTTAAACTTCACCAAACCCCGCCCAGTTAAAGGAAAATCAAGGATACATAAATGGAAAAGCGGAGAAAATATTTATCGACCCTCACGCTGGAAACGGAGCACGCCGTTTTGCTTCGTGCCGATGTAAAACGTGTTACCATCAACGGCGAACGAGGTCGCTGTATGTGGTAGCTCTGGCGCAATCTGTTCCCATGTGTTTGTCTGGTTATCTATCTGATAGACACCACTATCGGACACACCGTAAGCCATCGTGCCATCGACTGCAATTCGGTCGATGAAGAGTCTTTTTCCATCAGCATCGGTGGGTACGTTCCATGTCTCACCATCGCGTGAACTCATCACCCCCATGTCCGTCAAGACGTAGACGGTTGAACCTGCGAACAGTATCTCCTTGAAGTATTCAAACGGAAATACGAGGTTCTCGGTGACATCGCGCCAAGTATCTCCATCGTCAACGGACAGGAAGAGGTCTCCCTCTCGTTTACCGGCATAGACCGTGTTCCCCGAAACGGCAAGGGTAAATCCTTTTCCCTCAATAGGTGAGATGCCTTCAATGTCTTCTAAACCGGTGTCATGCCACGCCGTTTCAACGTGTCGCCATCTGAAAAGTTTATGCCTATATTCCATGAAGACGGTATCGTCAGTGCACGCCAGTGTTCCATTTGTCTTCCATTCTTCAATCACGCGCTCGTGGTTGACTCGCAACAGTTCCCGAAATTTATTAGCATCACCATCGTTTCTTCGTGCTTTCATGATTTCTTCAAACCGTCGTTCCTCGTGTAAGGTGCCCTCTTCAAAATCCGGGACACCCTCAAGGGTTATAAGCAAATCACCAGCATCAGAGAGGCGATAGAGTGTGACATCATCAAGTTCACTGGTGCTTGCATAGAGCACACCATCGGCTGTTACGACTTTTGTTTGTTGTCCTTCCAGAGAAACATCCACGTTCGTATTTAAACCGAGGGATTCCCACGTCTCACCGCCATCCACAGATTTGAGCATTTCCTCAGGTGTTGGGGCGTAAAGAACGTTCTTGAGTGCAACCAGACTCGGAACATGGGACTTCACCATCCCTGTCATGAAAGGGTGCCACGTTGTACCACCGTCTGTTGAACGTTTTATCCGCCCGGACTCAGTTCCATAAAACGTGTTTTCGTCTAACGCGACAATAGGAAACGCTCCAAAAAAAGTGTTTTCGTCCAGCGAGAGAACAGGAAACCCCCCAAATGTATGGGGTCCCGGGTTAGGATCTATCCATGTTTCACCACCATCATAGGAGAGCAATACACCCCTGGAACCTTTCAACATCAGTGTGTCCCGGACTGGAACAACCTCAACAGCAGCTATTATCTTGGTTGGATGTTCGCGGGTATTCGGCGTAATATCAATCCAGGAATCGCCGAGGTCGGTTGAATAGAGAACTGCGGCATGCGGAACAGGATTTGCGATTGTTCCGACGTAGAGTCTATCTTTGGCAGCTGCCAACGAAAAGATACCGTGTGGTACGGACACCGGCAATTTTTCCCAATTGTCGGTAAATCGGAAAAGCCCTTGGCTGGTTCCGACAAACAGCGTGTTGTCAACGGCGAGCGCATCCCAAATGTGGAATTTGAGTTTAAATCGCGCCGGTATATTATCGGTTCGCAAACGCTTTCCTATGGGTTGCCACTGGTTCCCGCTATCCTCAGAACGAAATACCTCTGTTTGGAGGACAAGGTACATCGCTATATCCGTGATAATCAAAGCAACCGCACGTCCCTGTGGGCGCGTCCCGAGGCTATTCCATGTCCTACCGTCATCATTTGAGACTAAGAGTTCATTAGCGGTGAGGAGGTAGAAGGTGTCATCGCGTTCTGCCATAACTCGCTCAAATTCCCGATTTGGACCGCTGGCACTGACGAGCGTCCACGCGTCCGCTGTTTCAGTGAGTTGATAGAGTCCTGTTTTCGTAATAGCGTAAAGCACTTGATCGGATGTAAGAAAGAGTCCAGCACTTGAAACGCCACCCGGTCCCTGCGTCTGAATCCATTCACGTTTTGCTGCAGGAAGGTCGGTCTCGTCTGCTTGCGCAGCTGCGATGTGAAGGGGTTCCGCTTGGAATCCAGATCTACTGTTTTTACCCGGTATATCGGTTCTTCCAAATCGGGTGAGTGCATCAGATTTACGTTCCAATTCAAGGACAATAGGCGCGTCAATCAGTTCCACGGTCATCTCCGATGTCGCATTTAAACTGTACGGATGCTGAAAGCGGGATAACGTCTGGGGCCCGAATCCCATCATCAGGATAACCAAAAACATTGAAGAGAAAGAGAGTGCCCACGGCACCCAAGGTCTACTCACAGAAGGGGATGTCGGTTTGGTGCGAGCGACTTCACGTATGATGTTATCGGTCAGATATGGGGAGATTTGAAAATTGTCTACAACCTCTTGAATTATGGCTTCTTCCTTTTCTAATCGTTCGCGGGCGCGGTGGAGCCGACTCCTAATCGTGTTTGAAGATACACCCAAAAATGCGCTAACCTCCTCACTCGTCATTTCTGCCAAATAAAACAGCGTTACGACGGTGCGTTCGCTCTCTGGAAGTTTTTGCAGAAGGCGTTTGACAATTTCACGCCGGTGTTCGATCGTCGCTTCCTCGTCGCGATCCGTCTCATATTTCGCATAGCAGATTTCTTCGAGTTCGGCTGTGGACATCGCATCTAAAGATTTCGTCGGCAGCTGCTTCTTTCGGAGCCATGCGATACAGTGTCGCGTCGCAATTACATAGAGCCACCCCGGAAAATGATCCGGACGCTTCAGCGTTGATAGTCTCTTGTAAACCTTCAGAAACACATCTTGGGTGATTTCTTCGGCGGTATGGAAATCACCTATCTTCCGCCACACGAGAGCGTGCACCGGTTTTTGATATTTATTTACGAGCGCGGTGAATGCGCCTTCATCGCCATCTAATATACGTTGAATGAGGTCAGCGTCATTGGTGTTCATCATGTCTCCTCTGAAAAAATAGGGGTTTCATGATAGTATAGACGCGTATAAGGGTGAGAATGTTGCATAAAATGCAATTTTTCGGAGGATTGTGCGTTTAATAATGCAAAGGCGAGGTTGCAAACCCCGCCAGCAAAAAGGAAAATCAAGGACACATAAATGGAAAATCGGAGAAAATATTTATTGACTGGCACGCTGAAAACGGAGTATACCGCTGTGTTTTGTACCGATGTAAAGCACTTCGTCAGCAATAGCGAGAGAAGTTGCCGCATAAGGTGCTTCCGAGGCGATCTGGCTCCATGTATCTGTCTGGTCATCCACCTGATAAACGCCATTATCACACACGCCGTAAAGGGTTGCGTCCTCAGCTGCAATCCAATCCATAAGGAGCGGATTTCCGTCACTATCGGTGAGTGGCTGCCAGACCTCGCTATTAAGCGAACGCATAACTCCCATATCCGTTGAGATATAGACCGTTGAACCCGCAAATACGATGTCCTTGAAGTATTCAAATGGAAAGGCGAGGCTTTCGGTGATGTCCTTCCAAGTATCTCCGTTATCCAAGGATCGAAAGAGGTCGCCCTCCCGCTTACCTACATAGATAATGTTCCCCGAAGCCGCAAGGGTAAATCCTTTTCCGTCAATAGGCGGGAGTTCTCCCTGATCTTCTAAACCGGTGTAGTGCCACGCTGTTTCGCCGGGTCGCCATCTGAAAAGTTTCCGTCGGTGCTCCATAAACACGGTTTCCCCAGCGAGGGCAAACCCTCCATTTCTTGTGTCCTCTTCAGCGATAAAGAGTAAACTCTCTCGCCACAGCCGCTCCGTTTCACGAACATTAACGTTGGTTTCTCTGGCTTCCCTAAGCCTTTTCTTCCATTCAACATACAGATTATCTTCCTTAAAATCCGGCATGCCTTGCACAGGTGCCAGGGCATTACTTTCGACAGGAAGGTGAAAAAGTTGCGTTCGATTACTGGCAATGCTGCTTACATAGAGGGTTTCATCGGTTGTTTCAATTCTTGGAATCAGAAGTTTACCTCCGCCACTCACGTTAATAGCCTCCCAAGATTCACCTCCGTTCGCTGATTTAGCAACCTTACCACCGCTAACTACGTAGAGCGTGTTTTTGTCTGCAATCAGATTCTGCACATCGGCACTCACGAGTCCCTTTACAAACGGCTGCCACGAGCGACCCCTATCTGTCGAGCGTGTTACCCCAGAGAGTTGAGATTTGTAAAAGTTATTTTCATCCAACGCCACAACAGGCAAGAAGCCACCCGTAAAGGCATGCGGGTCGCGTCCTGGATCCTCCCATGTCTCGCCACGGTCATAAGAGAGCAGAGCCCCACCGGGACCTATCACCATAAGTGTGTCTCCAACGGAAACGATCTTAACTGTGCCGATTAATTTAACTGGATGTTGGGCGGTGCTTGGGGTAATGTCAGTCCATGAATCTCCGAAGTCGGTTGAATAGTAAAGTGAGCAATGAGGGACATCCGGCTGATCTGAAATCGTTGAGACATAGAGTCTATCCTCGGTAGCTGCCAACGAATTGACACCTGCAAGGGTCGGTAGCGTTACTTTTTCCCAGTCGCCGGTAAACCGAAAAAGCCCCTGACTCGTTCCCACAAAAAGGATTCGGTTTGTTCCAGCATAGATGATGTTATCAATGGTAGCAGCGTCATGAATTCTTAATTCAATATCTGCTTTCTCTGGGGCGATATCGGATCGCAAACTCTCGCCTATAGCGATCCACTGCTTACCACCATCTTCGGAACGAAATACCTCTGTTTCGAGAACAAGAAACATTGTCATATCAACGCCCTGTGGGCTGTGTTCTTGAGAGGCATCCGTAACAACCAAGGCGACCGCACTTCCTTCAGGACAGTTACCGAGGGTATCCCACGTTTTACCGCGATCTGTCGAGGCTAAGAGTTCATTGGACGTGAGGAGATAGAGAGCGTCCGCTCGTTCTGCCATAATCTGGTCAAACTGCCGATTCGGACCGCCAGAATTAATAAGTGTCCATTCGTCTGTTTCTTCTGTAAGTCGGTAGAGACCTGTCTTTGCAATAAGGTAGAGGGTTCGGTCAGATGCCAGAAAGAGTCCCGGTCTTGAAACGCCTCCGAGTCCCTTTGTCTGGATCCACTGCGGTTCTGTTACCAAAACGTCTGCCTCATCTGCGTATAACGTTCGCGCGCCGAAATTGAGCGTCAAACTCACCAGAAGTATCAATGCGAAAGTGAATACCCACGGTTTGCTCACCGAAAGAAAAGCAGACTTGATACGCAGGATTTCCCGCATGACGTTCATAGTCAAATGTGGAGAGATTTGGCACCTGAATCTTCCAAGCGAAGTCTTGCTTTCAACGCTGGGTGTTTTTTTAATCATGGATTTCTCCTTCTTTTACGCAAGGGCGAGGATACAATCCTCGCCAGCGATGGAGGGGTGTTTATCAGATTCCCGACCCAAAACCCAATGCTTTAGCTTTGGGATGTAGTGTCGCCCTTGTGAATTAGACCGAACGCCTAAATTTAGTAAAAAAACTTGACTTTCCCTTGTAAACATGTTTTAATATTACCAATACCGTGTGAGAGATAACAACCGCTATCATCCTTGATAGCGTCTCTCACAGCCCTGTTGTTAGGGTTCGGTATTCGGTAGTATCAAACCGTCAACAATCTATCAATCTCGTAAGGCACCGTGTCAGGTCAAGTATCTCTAAAGTGCGAGTTAGAGTGAACGAAGCAGCACAACCGAAAAGATTGGTAACCGCGCTTTCAACTGGCATTTTTCTATACATTGAAATAGATGTATATCGCCTTTCTGATTGTATTGCGAAGTTGCAGACAACTCAGTGGAGACTGCAAGTATCTGTGCGAGTTGCGAGTTGAGACTTGCACCGTAGTGAGCGAAAAGGACGTGCGAGAGGTTGGTGTCCGCATGACCCGCTCCTTTCTTTGTTGTTAAAGATTGTTGCTTCGGCTTAGACCCGAAGAAGATACCTATAAGGTAGTCGAGAGTGCCCAATATCATTAGACCTCACGAGAAAGTGATGGTAAAACCTAAAAAACTCGCTTGGGAGTTCTATCAAAAGAATCCCAATCCTTTAGGTTTGGGAGTGGTCAAAGCAGACCTCATCAATGGGAAAGCGGTTGAAAACCTTACCTATCAATAAACTACAGGCTGTGCAAGGGCAAACTTAAAAGCCCACGGTGTTCTGTGCCAACATAGAGGACATTCCCCACAACAACGAGAGAAGTTACCCGCCCAAGAACTTCTGAGGTAATCTGCTCCCAGATGCCTGTGCTGTTATTCAGTCGGTAAACACCTGTTGGGGAAACACCGTAGAGGGTTGTGCCATCAACTGCTAATTGGCGCATGGCAATCGGGGTATATCTTGAATCGGTGAGTGTGTGCCAGTTTTCGCCATCGTTCGACATGGCAACGCCGTCTTTCGTTGAAACGTACACATCGTTATCCACAAAGAATATCTCTCTGAAGTGCGGTAATTTCCTTAGGAGTTGGTCTTGCGATTCCGATCTATTAAGTAGAAATGGGAAATCTGCGGTAATATCTCTCCAAGTGTCTCCACCGTCCAAGGATCGGAAGAGACTACCGTCACTTTTTCCGAGATAGATGACCTTTCCTGAAACAGCGAATTGGAACCCGTCAGTCGCATAGAAGTCCCCGAACACGGGGGCATCTTGGACACCTGTGTCGTGCCATTCGCGATCTCCACGCGCCCATCGGTAGAGTTTCCGTTCGTATTCAATATAAAACGTCCCTTCGCTGACAGCGAACTCGCCTGTTGTTCGGACGACGGCCTCCTTGATGCCGAGTCGATAGTCAGATTCATCATCTGACAAACCTAAGCCGCGTTCGGCGAGTGTATCGGCGGTGTTCACCATCCGCTCCAACCATTCGCCGTGGCTCGGATCCACATAAACAGGCATTCCCTCAATATACATCAGTGTATCAGTATTGGCGAGTAAATGGAGCAGGCAGTTTGTGCTGCCGCCCTGCTTTGTTCTGACGTAAAGCGAATCTCCTACAACTGTCATATTTGACAATTTCAACTCACCGAGCGATTTATCTGGCTGGAGTGGTAAATTCGTGTCCATCTGCGTCCACTGATTTCCACCATCAATGGATTTAGCGACACCTTTATTGGTTGCAGCGTAGAGCACGTTGTTAACCTGTGCGAGATCGAAAATGTGAGGTTCCGCTATACCTGCCGTGAACGAATGCCAACTATTGCCGCCATCTGTTGAACGTCCCAGACTACTCGCGAGTGCGACGAAAAAAGTATTTTCATCTAAAGCGATCGCTGGAGCAAAACCGAGTGCAAGCGCGGGTCTGTGGAAACCGAGGTATTCCCATGTGTCGCCAGCATCTCTTGAACGTAACACGCCAGCACCCAATACTAAGAGGGTTTCACCTGTCGCTATAAGTTTGACAGATCCGATTGTGAGTGGAGACATTCCTATGTCCAGATTCGTAGGTGTTATGTTAACCCACGACGCTCCGAAGTCACTTGAGGCAAAGAGCGAACCGGACTTCTGATCTATCTGCTTTGGAGCACTGATGTAAATTTTGTCGCCAGCAACTGCTAACGAGTCAATAGATTGTGCCTGTGCAACAGATAATTTCTCCCATACACCTGAACTAAGCCGATAGAGACCCTGCTTTGTGCCTAAAAAGGGGGCGTTTTCAACGGTAACGGCAGCGTGTATCTCTGGTGCGGTCAAACCATCGTTAAAGGTGTGCCACGTCTTACCAGTATCTGTTGAACGAAACACACCCTCTGCAAGGACGAGGTACATTTCAATTTGGGCATCCTGCGACCAGCGTAACCGACTGGGGATAAGCAGAGCAACAGCACGTCCGTGTGGGCGTGGACCGAGGAAATGCAACGTCACACCGCGATCCGTTGACGCGAGCAGATCAGTCTCAGTAACAATATAGAGAGTATCTTTCCCTTCTGCCATCGGCATCCTATAAGGTGTAACGGGAAGTGCGGCGTTAATGAGTGTCCATCCAGTGTTGTCAGCTGCTAACTGGTAGAGCCGCGTACCTCCAATCGCATAGACCTCTTTTTGAGATGTGACAAATAGGTTGCCGACACCGCCACCCTCCGGTCCGCTCGTTGGCATCCATTGTGGTTCTGCCTCTCGTATCTCTGTTGTATCTGTTTGTGCTGCTGCCAACAGTCCAGCATCGGCTCTTGAAACGGCACCACTACCCTCTTTTCCCGGATCATCACTATTTCCGAACTGATTTCTCACATCCAGTTCTCGTTTCAATTCAAACACAACGGGCGCGTCAACTAATTCAACTGTCATCTCCGAAGTCGCATCCAAGTTGTAGGGTTGCTGAAAGCGCGATAACGTCTGGGGACCGAACCCCATCATCAGAATAACTAAAAGCGTTGAGGAGAAAGAGAGTGCCCACGGCACCCAAGGTTTACCCACAGAAGGCGATGTCGGCTTGATGCGTGCAACTTCTCGTATGACCTTCTCGGTTAGGGTCGGCGGTAGTTGGAAGATGCCTGAGGCATTGTGGAGCAGATGCTTTTGCTTCTCCAACCGCTTGCGGGCGCGGTGGAGACGACTCTTAATGGTGTTCGGGGATACACCCAAGAATTCGCTAATGTTTTCGCAAGACATTTCTGCCAGATAAAACAGTGTTACAACAGTGCGCTCGCTCTCTGGGAGTTTTTGGAGCAGGCGTTTGACGAGTTCGCGCTGGTGTTCAATAGACGCTTCTTCGCTATGCGCTGCCTCATATCGTGCATAACATAACTCCTCTAACTCGGTTGTGGGCATCGCATCCAAGGATGTCGTTGATACCCGCTTCTTTCGGAGCCATGTGATACAGTGCCGCGTCGCAATTACATAGAGCCATCCCGGAAAACGATCTGGTGGTTTCAGCGTCGATAATTTTTTGTACACCTTCAAAAAAATATCCTGTGTGATTTCTTCGGCAATATGAAAATCACCTATTTTCCGCCAGACTAAGGTGTGAATCTGCTTTTGGTATTTGTTTACAAGGGCGGTAAACGCTCGTTGGTCACCCTCCAAAGTCTGTTGAATCAGGTCAACATCGCTTCTCTCCATAACTCTCCTCCGCAAAATATAATAAAGTCTACAATTACGATCAATGTGATTTTTCGGTAGGTAAATGCCTATATACTTTTAGACTTTACCATAAAAGCAAAAAATAGTGCTTTCATAAGTTAATAACGCGTCTACGAGCCTGAAAGGTTGCATAAAATGCAATTTTCAAGATAAATAAGCAATTTCTGTGCCAGTGCCAGAGGTCTATCTGTGTGGAATTCTGCACGGAAAGGGGCAACTGCTATTCTTAAATGCACGAAAAAGGGCATCTCACGGAGATGGAAAGGGAGCGTACACCAAAAAAGGCGCGTAACAAACGCGCCTTGCTAACATTCTACAACATACGCTTGGAGGTAGGTTGATAACGTTGGTTCCGATATTTTTTCAGTTGACAGAAGGGAGCAGAAATGCTATGCTGCCGCTAAGTTTTAGTTATTTTCGGCACCTTCGTCAATCCAGTCAATGAAAAGTTGAATCTGGTCACCGTCTAATGGAGGACCACCGGGGGGCATGCCGCCGCCATCAATACGTTTGACGACGAGACTTCCCTTGCCATCGCCAGCGACAAACCCGGGACCGTTCCCGCCACCTTTTTTGAAGGTATCGTATTTGCTGAGGTCGAGTCCAGCAACACCGGGGGCGGCGTGGCACCCTGCAACGGCGCATCTCTCAGCAAGAATGGGTTGAATGTCGTCCTTAAAAGAGACACCCTCTACAACAGGTTCTTCGACAGGCGGTGGATCACCAACCGGTGGTTCAGGCACTGGGGTTTGTGTAGACGGAGGCGTTGTTGTCGGTTGAAGGACATCTGCCATACCAGTGTCTTCCGTCACATCGCCTTCGTCACCGCAGCTGGCGATGAAAATTGTAGCGAGAAAGAGACTGATAGCAAACACAGGGATAGTGAGTGTGTGTCGGTTACGCATACGTATAGAAAATGAATCGATCACGATAGGATTCTCCTTTTCTGAGAAATATATTTTTTAGCAAGGATTTCGTTATTTCGTATATAGAATATCACGATACAGAGGAGATGTCAAATGAAAATTCTGATTAACACCGATATTACTTCTGAACAACAGCAGCAGATTGAATCCGTTTCTGAGGAACTCTCGCTTGTGCGTCCACAGAATTCGGAAGAGGCAGTGCGCGAAATTGTGGATACCGATATTGTGCTGGGCGGTTTCAATCGCTCTCTTTTTGAGAATGCGCAACAACTCAAATGGGTGCAAGTACTTTCCGCTGGCGTTGACGGCTTGCTATTTCCCGAATTTGTTGAGAGCGATGTCATCCTAACGAGTGCGAAAGGGTTCGTTGGACCGCATCTGGCAGACCAGACGTGGGCTTTACTCTTAGGTCTCCTTCGCGGCATCGGACGTTCAGTACGCGAGCGGACATGGGACAATCGGATGTCCATCCGCCTCGCGACGTGGGAGTTAAGCGAACAGACATTGGGAATCGTCGGACTCGGCGGCACAGGTATCGACGTTGCGCGCCGCGCACAAGGGTTTGATATGCGCGTCATCGCTGTTGACCCAGAGGCAATTGAGGCACCGTCATTTGTCCACGAAGTATGGAAAATGGATCGGTTCCACGATCTCCTTTCAGAATCAGATGTTGTCGCTATCTGCGCGCCGTTGACACCGGAGACGCACGGCATGTTCGACGACGCAGCGTTTGAACAGATGAAATCGCACGCGTTGCTAATCAATGTCACACGCGGCAAGATTGTAGATGGACCCGCACTGCTCCGTGCGCTCACTTCGGGAAGCATCGGCGGTGCCGGATTGGACGTTACACCTGAAGAACCACTGCCTACGGATAGCGCGTTATGGGACCTGCCGAATGTGATTATTACACCACACGTTGCAGGTGGTTCACCAATTCGCTTGGATCGATCGGTTGGGCTTTTCTGTGATAACTTAGAACGACTTCTCGTTGGCAAACCGCTTCTCAGCGTAATTGATAAAGAGAAGGGATATTAGAAGCGAATTTAGGCTGTGTGCGTGTGCGTAACGAGGTCAGATTATTTCTCTGAACTCTTGAGGCTACCCCACGTCACAGCCACTTTATTTGACGGTTGCACTGGCAACGAATCACCAACCCAGCGCGGCAAAATAGGGAGACTATCCTGCAAAAGGGCTAAAAGCCGCACTTTCTGGGACGCAAACGAGTAGATGTAGAGACCGTAATCACCCGCAAGCGTCTTAGCTGAGAACACAAGATGTTTGCCATTCTGAGACCAATCCACTTGAAAGAACTGCAGCAAGCCGAGATTGACTATTATTTCTCGGAGATTTATCCCCTCAACATTCGCAACAAACACACCTTCATGAACGCGATCAGTTACTTTTCGGTGGTTCTTCCCATCAACATCCGCAACAAATACGCCTTCATGAAACGATGTATAGGCTATCTCTTTGCCATTTGGCGAGAAACTATAGAACGGGTAACGGCTTAAGAAACCCGCACCTTCATGGAACGGCAAATGTTTCTTGGGTTTTTCCTGACCATTGATCTTCGACTCCCAGATTTCCTGACGTCTATCTGGTGCCGAGAGATTGTAGAACACCGATTGCACATCTGGTGACCAGACAAAGCCTATTGGATTTTCACCAATTGGGTGCGGTAACTTTCGCTTCCGTCGTCCATCCGGCGAAATTAGAAAAATTTCTGTGTCTACGCCACGCCCCCCTCTTATCCTTTGCGGGCTGCCAGCATACACAATCCAACGTCCATCTGGCGACCAAGAAATATCGACGTAAGAATGGACTTGCAATATAATGGAACGAATTTTCTTACCCGTGCGGAGGTCTCGGATATGGAGAACATTACGGCGATCAGGGTCGCTGTCTACCGCTGCCAAAAAGCGACCATCCGGTGAAGGCGTAGAAATACCCTCTTCTGCAATGCACGTAGGTATGGTATCATTCGGACGCATCATGTAGGTCGTACTACGATAGGCGTAGACAATCACACCTTCTGCCCAACAGAGCAGACCTGTACAAAAACCCAATAGAATTATGAGTGAAAACAGTAGATTCAAGCGACGCGTGTTCATGAGGAAGTCCTCGTTTCAACTTTAGTCTATGTCAGCGATTTTAACGAGTTGTTTGCCGATATTGCCACCTTTCAGCATGCTAATAAACGCTGCGGGCGCGCTTTCAATCCCACCTTCTTCGATCGTCTCACGATATTTCAACCTACCCTGCCGTAACCACTCTGACATCTCAACAAGTGCTTCTGCATGTTGATCCGCAAACTCAGAAACGAGGAAGCCTTCGATTCTTGCACGCTTGGTAATCATGTTCCAGAGGAAACGCGGTCCCATCTCCGGTTTCTCCAAGTTATATTGCGAAATCTGTCCACAGATAACGACGCGTCCCTTGATCCTTAAATTGGGGAAAACGGCATCTGTGATAACGCCACCGACGTTGTCAAAATAGACATCAATGCCATCAGGAAGAAGTGTTTGGAGTTCCTCTTCGTAATCGTCAACCTCCTTATAGTTAAACGCGGCATCAAAGCCGAGTTCATCAACGATGTATGCGACCTTTTCATCACTTCCCGCAGAACCGACAACCCGACATCCTTTGATTTTCGCGAGCTGTCCAACGACGGAACCGACTGCGCCAGCGGCACCAGAGACAAATACAGTCTCCCGTTCCTGAAGTTCTCCAATTTTAAGCAAGCCGAAGTAGGCTGTCAGCCCCGGCATACCGAGAATTCCAGCACCTGTCGAGATAGGTGCAATTGTCGGGTCAATCTTCCGCAGTCCATCCCCAGCAGCGACACCGTATTCCTGCCACCCGATGCCAGCGTTAACGATATCGCCTTCCTTGAAATTTGGATGCTTCGACGCGATAACCTGAGCGATAACGCTGCCGACCATGATTTCATCAATTTCTACATTCGCGGCGTAAGATTTCGCTGCATTAATTCGTCCCCGCATATACGGATCAACCGAGAGATAAATGGTCTTTACCAATACTTCACCATCTTCGGGTGCTGGAATAGGCACTTCAACTAAGTTGAAATCCGATTCCTTGGGATACCCTACAGGTCGGGAAGCGAGGGTAATTTGACGATTCATTTTAACATTTCTCCTTTATTAACAGGACTTACACAACTTCCTCGCTGGCGAGGTTTTAAACCTCGCCAGCGGCGTGTAGTAGTATTAATCTTATACAGATTGATAACTGCGCCGTTCCGTGTCTATTCCCTATTATTAAATTGCACGGGATCCTCACCGTGAACGACAATGAGTTTGTGTTCAGGGGCATCCCAATCGAAAACTTTGACGATAGGCAGGATGACTCGGACAGCCAAACCGATACGCCGCTTGTCAGAACGATTTGCTTCCGAGTGATGCAAGGTGCGCTCATTAAAGAGCACAAATTCGCCGGGTTGCATCTCAAGATTGACGATAGTACTGGTATCAATGAATTCGAGATCACCCATCTGATTGAACGCCATGTCCGAAGTCGCCTTCACGTGCGGGACCACCTTTCGGTGTGAACCGGGGACGATCTGGAGACAACTATTCTCCAACGTTGCTGAATCAACAGCGATCCATGCTGAAATAATGATGGGGGGTTCAAGGGGCCAATAGTTGAAATCTTGGTGCCACGGAATCTCTTTTGCCCCCGGTTCCTTGACGAAAAAGTTCGTCCGCCAGAGGAGCAGATCTGGCCCATAGAGTGCCGCCATCCGTTTGACGATAGTTGGATGCGTGGCAAGTTGATGAATCAACGGAGAATCAAGATGGCGGTTATGCACCACTTGGTTGTGATCCGGGGGTGGCGTTTCAAGAATTTTCTCAATTTCTGATTGCATGTTGAGCATGTTTTCAGAACTACAGAGTTTGTAAGGACCGAGGTAACCCTGCCGCCAAAACTGTTCCCTTTCTTCACTACTCAACGTGTGATTTCCGTTCTGCATTGTGTTAAACCCTTTTACGATTAGGAAGGGCGAGGTTGAAAACCTCGCCAGCGAAGGAGATGTTAGTCTTGACAGACATGGACTTTAATAGCACCGGAGGTCTTATCAGCAGATACGCGGAACGCCTCGCGGATCTCCTCAAGCGGATAGTAGTGCGTCACCAATTTCGTGGCATCGACTTTACCGGAGTCTATCAATTCAATTGCCGCCTCAAAGTCGGTCTCCATGCCGCTATACCCGTAGCAGTTAGAGCCTGTAATAGATGCCTCGGACCAAACGATAGTGGAGAGATTCACCTCAAGCGGTTTGTAGTAACCTGCGACGAGAACGACTGACCCCTGCTTCCGAACAATCGTTGTGGCAATGTTGAAGTTCTCCGCACCGCCTACCGTTTCGATGACCGCATCAAAACCGATGCCGTTTGTGACCTCTTTGACGTATTCTTGTACATCAGTGTCGCCAACATTGACGATGTGATCCGCGCCGAGTGCTTTTGCCAACTCCGCCTGCTGTTCGTATTTGACGGTAATCAACGTCTCCTTAACACCTGCAGCAACCGCATCCGCTAAGCAGAATTGACCGATGGTCCCACCGCCGATAATCGCGACGGTATCACGGGAATTGGCACCCGAGCGTGCTATGGCACGGTGCGAGACAGCGAGTGGCTCAACGAGCGCGCCCTGTTCAAAGGTCATCCGTTCCGGCAATTTAAACAACCCGGATTGGTGTGTTGACGTGTATTCAGCAAACCCGCCGTGCATCTTTGGAGAGATCCCGCCTCTATTGAGACAGAGATTGTACTGCCCGGTTTCGCAATACGTGCAGGTCCCGCAGTGCGAAAAACATTCTACAGCGACTCTATCTCCGATGTCAAACTTCTTTACCCCGTCACCGAGTGCCACGACCACACCACACGTTTCATGTCCGGCGGCGTGCTCATGCGATTGTCCCCAATTCCCGAAATAACTATGCAGATCGCTTCCGCAGATACCGGTCTGCTTTGTATCAACGAGGACAAACCCTGGAGGGGGTTCGTTACGCTCAACCTCACGAACCTCAATTTCTTCAATGCCTGTGTAGATAGCGGCTTTCATTCTCATGGCAGTTTCTCCTTTGTTTCTGCACTTAGCAGTCCTTTACGGAGTGTTTGCTTATCAGATTTTCCGACACCCGTTTTTGGGATTTCATCAACAAAAACAAATCGGTCAGGAATCCAGAACTTCGGAAACTCAAGGGCAAGATGCTGCTTGAGGATGTCCGAGATGTCCGCATCGGTGCGGTTAGAAACCGCACCTACCGGGGTAAGGGCGATGTCCGCATCAGTGTGGTTAGAAACCGCACCTACCGGGGTAAGGATGACGACAGCAAACGGACGTTCACCCCACTTTTCGCTGGACACACCGATAACCGCAGCTTCCATGACATAAGGATGTTTCAGGAGTGCAGTCTCCAAGGCAACACTTGAGATAGACTCTCCCCCGCTTCGGATGAGTGCCTTCGCGCGGTCCACAATCTGCATGTAGCCTTGTGCGTCAATCGTCGCAATATCACCAGTTCTTAACCATCCATCGGGCGTGAAGTGTTCGTCTGTCGGTTCACTCCCATAGTAGGTGCTTGCTGTCCACGGACTCTGTACGTGTAGCTCTCCAGCCGTTTTACCATCCCAAGGGAGTTCGGTAAATCCATTAGATGTCTCAGCTGCGAGACGGAGTTCAACACCAGGTATCGGTCTACCCTGTTTTGCTTTAATCAACCATTTTTCGGCATCCGGTAATGCTTGATGTTCGCCGCGCAGTTTTGAGAAGGTACCGGTCGGCGACATCTCCGTCATTCCCCACGCGTGACAAATCTCAATGCCAAGCTTCTTTTCGTAAGCCTCAATGAGTGTCGGCGGCATCGCTTCGCCGCCAACTATTAATCGCCGTAATGCGGAGATATCCTGCCGCCTTTTGCGTAACTCAGGATAAGCCTCTGCCCATACCGTCGGCACTCCCGCAGCAACGGTGGCACCTGTTTCAGCAATGAGGTCTACGATGCCTACTGGTTTGGCACCGGGTAGGACTAAATCAGCTCCGACAAACATGCTTGCGTAAGGCAGTCCCCACGCCATCGCGTGGAACATCGGGACAAGCGGCAGAACAACATCTGTTTCGGTCAATCCGAAGACATCGGCTTGATTCACAGCGAGTGTGTGAAGGAACATGGAGCGGTGCGTGTAGAGGACCCCTCGCGGTTCGCCTTGCGTTCCGCTGGTATAGCAGAGTCCCATTGCCCAGTTCTCGTCTGGGATATCCCATGTATACACTGGATCGGCTTTAGAGAGCAGCTGCTCATAAGAAGTATCGGAGGGTGTGGGCATCTGATTAAAACAGATAACTTGTTCATACGCCATCTCACTCCGTAGTGCATCAAACTGCTCAGCAAATGCCCCATCTACAAAGATGACTTTATCTTCTGCTTCATGCGTAATGCGAGCCAATTGTGCAGCAGAGAGGCGAACATTGAGCGGATGCAATACAGCACCGAGACACGGAATCGCATAGTAAAGTTCCAGATGTTGATACGTATTGGATGCATAGGTTGCAACCCTATCGCCCGGCTGCACAATGCCCAATTGTGTGATAGCGTTCGCTAACCGCTTCACGCGCTCGTATAACGCAGTATAGTTGTAACTATGGAATGTCTGGTCGGGCAGGAGCGTGGTAACCTGTTTATCGCCGTGTATACGATGTGCATGCTCCAAAATCTGCGCGAGCGTCAATGGATGGTTCATCATCAAGCCGTGCATGTTCTGCCGTGCCTCATTGCTAAAAATTGTCCAAGTTTTTATGATTTTAGCATAAAAACAAAGTTTATTGTAAAAAAACTGATATTTTACATTTTCGGAAGTTTAATTTGCATTTTATGATAAAAATAAGTCATAATTAAACCATTGTAGGACTTACGCATTCCCTCTTAAAGTCCCCCTGATAAGGGGCGGGGAATGCCATAGGGCATTCATACCGTTGATTCTTTAGGGGGTTTAAAGGACAGAAATTACCGCTTTTTGCGTCTAAACGTCCGATATTTACGCAATGTGCGTAAGTCCTGCATTGTTTATGCACTGTATTTCTCATAATCATCAAATTACAAGCGAGGACAAACTCAATGTCAATTTCAGAGAATAAACGGTATTTCTGGTGTGTCGTTGCCATCCTATTTGGCATCGTATCAGCGATACCGATGACTGCCAGTGCTGAAGCACTCAAAGTAGTCGTTCAAGATCAGAACGGAAACGCTATCCCAGAAGCAAAAGTCCAAATTGCGAACCAAGAACAGATAACAGATGATTCTGGAGTCGCTATGTTCAGCGATGTAACAGGCTCAGCGTCGCTGACGATAATCGCAATCGGATTTTCGAGCAAACGGATCAATATCACTGCGGGACAAACCGAAGTGACAGCCACACTTGCTCCCATCCAAACGATTGAATCCGTTGTGGTGGTAGGTACCCGCAGTATAGGCAGAAGAGCCTTACAGGCACCCGTCCCGATAGAAGTTGTTAACAGAGAACAACTTAGCATCACTGGTCAATCCGAAACGGGTCGTGTGCTTCAGATGTTAGTCCCCTCCTTTAACTTTTCAAGTTCAACAATCAGTGATGGTACAGACGCATTGCGTCCGGCAACGCTGCGTGGCTTAGGACCTGACCAGACACTTGTACTTGTCAACGGCAAACGTCGTCATAAAAGTGCCTTGCTGCACGTAAATACATCTGTCGGTCGTGGTACTGCCGGAACAGACTTCAACGCGATTCCGTCTGCGGCAATCGAGCGGATTGAAGTGCTACGTGATGGTGCAGCAGCACAATACGGTTCCGATGCAATCGCCGGTGTTATCAACATTGTACTCAAAGACGACGTTGACACAGGTGATGCCGATGTTTATTGGGGGCAAACTTATGAAGGCGATGGTGACACATGGAACGGAAACGCCAACTACGGTATGAAAGTCGGTGCCTCCGGTTTCCTCAATCTCACCGCTGAATGGCGCGAGAGAGCGCGCACCAACCGGGCAGGTCTCACAGGCGAACGGCAGTATGATTGGATTGATGCTGACCAAGGCAGACCTGCGGATAATACACTTGAAATCGAAAACGATGATGGAACTGTAACCGAGAAATCTGTCTGGTTCGACTCGCGCGAATATACCTTTGAAAGGCAGAACTTTCGCATTGGGGATTCCGATTCCTCACAAAAAATCGGATTTTACAACTTTGGACTCCCACTCGGCGAGGGGTTGGAACTCTATTCTTTCGGGGGACACTCCTCACGCCAAAACAACAGTGCCGGTTTCTACCGCAGAGCGAATCAGGCATCCCGAACTGTCACTGAAATCTATCCCGACGGGTTCCTACCAGAAATCAATACCGATATCGGCGATACCTCTCTCGCCTTAGGTATGGCGTGGACACATGAAGCAACTGACCTGAATGTTGATGTCAGTGTCAATCACGGATTGAATACATTCGACTTCTTCATTTCCAACTCCCTGAACGCCTCTTACGGTGCAAGCAGCCCAACCTCCGCAGATGCTGGTGGCTTTGAACTGTCACAAACGACGTTTAACTTAGATGTTACCTACCCACTCGACTACCAATCCTCGCTGGTGAACCTTGCAGGTGGTGTCGAATTCCGTAGGGAAGGCTACGGCATCCACGCGGGTGAACCACTTTCATGGATTAATGCAGGTCTTGGGGCACCCGGTGCCTCTGGTGGTATCCAGGTATTTCCCGGCTTCCGACCCGATAACGAAGTGGATGAGAGTCGGACAAATATCGCAGGGTATGCCGACTTTGAATCCTATCTCAGTGGACAACCAGGAACCGGTCTGCTTGTTGGTGCAGCGGTGCGCGGTGAGCAGTACAGCGATTTCGGTACCACTGTCACAGGAAAAGCGACGGGTCGCTATGACTTGACAAAACAGGTTGCTGTCCGTGCTGCCGGTAGTACCGGTTTCCGTGCGCCTTCACTACAGCAGCTCTACTTCAATAACATTAGTACACAATTTAAGGTAGATGCTGACGACATTGATGGCGATGGAAACACCACTGAGTTGGTTGCTCTTGAAGTCGGTACGTTCCGAAATGACAGCGATGCTGCGCGTGCGCTCGGCATTCCTGAACTGAAAGAAGAAACCGCTTTCAACGTCTCTGGTGGTGTTGTGTTGAAACCGATTGAGAAGTTGTGGTTCACCGTAGACGGATTCCTCATTCAAATCGATGATCGCATTGTTCTGAGCGGCAGTTTTAGTGCTGATAAAGTCAAAGCGTTAGCTGCAGCAGGCGCAAGCAGCGCGCAGGTATTCACGAATGTCGCACAGACACGTACCCAAGGTGTTGATGTCGCAGCAGGTTATCTCCACGCTTTTGACAATGAATCTCTTCTCAATCTGAAGGTTGCGTTGACGTGGGCAGATACCGAAGTTATCGGTGACGTGGACGCGCCGGAAATTCTCGTCGGACTTGAGGACACTCTCTTCCCGTCGCAGGAACGTTCCATGATCGAGGAGTGGCAGCCGAACACCCGCATTAACATCGGTGCGGATTACATCATCGGTGACCTCACGATTGGTGGTGCTTTGCGTTACTTCGGCAGCTACACTGTCCAAGAGGGAAGCGGGGACGATCCAGCACGGCAAACCTACGGCGGAAAATGGCTCACCGATATCCAGAGCAATTACCAGTTGAACGAAGGACTTTCACTGACAATCGGTGCGAATAACCTGTTCGATCAGGTGCCTGATTTGAACGAGATTGGTCAGTCACGCGCTGGAACGCTAACGGACAGCACAGGGCATGTTATCGTTGACTCACCCGGTGTATTCACATATTCCAGACGGTCTGCCCCCTTCGGTTTCAACGGTGGACTTTACTACGCGAAACTCTCCTACAGTTTCTAAAATAGTTTCTCGATTAACATAGGCGCGGCCCCAAGCTGCGCCTATATTATTTTCAGGAAGATTGATTATTCATGGTGGTTTTGTACCGCAAAATGTATGAAGATTAATTGTCTGAATCAAGATTTGCAGGATTACAGAACCGCTGGGGCTATAGACCCCCTTATGGCGGAAATATACTTTGCATTCATCACTATCATAAGATCATAAGCGAGAATAACGAGATGTTAATTTCAGGGAATAAACGGTATTTCTGGTGCGTCTTCGCTATGCTATTCAGCATCGTCCCAGCAATGCCGATGACTGCCAATGCCGAAGCACTTAAGATAGTCGTTCAAGATCAGAATGGAAATGCTATCCCAACAGCGAAAGTGCAAATCGGGAATCAAGAACAGACAACAGATGATTCTGGCATCACCACGTTTAGCGACGTGACAGGTGCACAGTCGCTCACTGTAACAGCAATCGGATTTTCGAGTAAGCGGGTCAATACCACTGCAGGGCAAACCGAAGTGGCAGTGATACTCGCCCCCATCCAAATCGTTGACACAGTCGTGGTGGTAGGCACCCGCAGCATCGGCAGGAGAGTTTTGCAAGCACCTGTACCGATAGAAGTTGTTAACAGGGAACAACTTAGCCTCACCGGGCAATCCGAAACGGGTCGTGCCTTACAGATGTTAGTCCCCTCCTTTAACTTCCCAAGCTCAACAATTAGTGATGGCACCGACGCGTTGCGTCCTGCGACGTTGCGAGGCTTAGGCCCCGACCAAACGCTTGTGCTCATCAACGGTAAACGTCGTCACAAAAGCGCGCTGCTGCACGTAAATAGTTCTGTCGGTCGCGGCACCGCTGGAACAGACTTCAACGCGATTCCATTCGCGGCGATAGAGCGGATTGAAGTCCTTCGCGATGGCGCAGCAGCACAATACGGTTCCGATGCGATCGCCGGTGTTATCAACATCATTTTGAAGGATGATGTCGATTCAGGCGATGTCAACCTCTATTGGGGACAGACCTACGAAGGTGACGGAGATACATGGCACGGAAATGGGAATTACGGGGTGAAAGTCGGCGATTCCGGCTTCCTCAATCTAACGGTGGAATGGCGCGACAGATACCGCACGAACCGCGCCGGAATTAGCGGCACGCGACAGTACGATTGGGTAGAAGTAGACCAAGGTAGACCGCCCGATGCCGAACTTGAGGTAAAAGACGCGGACGGAAATGTAACAGGTGAAAAACCGGTCTGGTTTGATCCGCGTGAGTACTCCTTTAATCGAAAAAACTTTCGGGTCGGGGATGCTGACACTTCACAAAAAGTTGGGGTTTACAATTTTGGTCTGCCCCTGAGCGAAACGTTAGAACTCTATTCATTCGGTGGATATTCTACGAGGCAAAACAATAGCTCGGGCTTTTATCGAAATTCCAAGGATACCAGTCGCAATGTGAAGGCGATTTATCCAGATGGATTTCTTCCTGAAATCAACACAGCCATTGAAGATGTATCCCTCGCATTGGGAATGGCGTGGAAACACGCTTCAACGGATTTAGATGTTGATGTCAGTCTGAACCACGGTCTGAATACATTTGACTTTTTCGTTTCTAACTCTTTGAATGCTTCTTATGGAGCTGCGAGTCCAACTACCGCCGATTCCGGTGGATTTCGGCTCGATCAAACTGCCCTCAATATAGATATTACCTATCCTCTCACCTATCAATCCTCCCTCATCAACCTTGCCGGTGGTGCCGAAGTTCGACGGGAAAGCTACGGCATCCGAGCGGGTGAACCTGTCTCTTGGTTCAACGCGGGTCTCGGTGCAGAAGGTGCAGCCAGTGGTATCCAAGTCTTTCCCGGCTTCCGCCCAGTCAACGAAGTGGATGAAAGTCGGATAAATATTGCAGGGTATGCCGACTTTGAATCCCATCTCAGCGGACAACCGGGAACAGGTCTGCTCGTTGGTGCTGCCGTACGAGGCGAGCAGTATAACGACTTTGGTGCTACTGTCACAGGAAAAGCGACGGCTCGCTATGACTTAACAGAACAGATTGCGGTGCGTGCCGCCGGTAGCACAGGCTTCCGTGCACCTTTACTCCAACAACTTTATTTCAACAATATCAGCACGCAATTCAAGGCTGACAATAACGACGCTGATGGTGATGGGAATACGACGGAACTGCTACCTTTCGAGGTCGGGACGTTTCGCAATGATAGCAACACGGCGCGCGCCCTGAACATTCCTGAACTTAAACAGGAAACCTCAGTCAACGTTTCAGGCGGTATCGTCCTCAAACCGATTCGGAATCTATGGTTGACCCTTGATGCCTTCCAAATTGACATTGATGACCGCATTGTTCTGAGCGGAAGTTTCAAGGCAGATACTGTCCCCGCCTTAGCACAGGCAGGTGCCAGTCAAGCACAAGTCTTTACGAACGTCGCCCAAACTCGGACGCGCGGCATTGATATAGCTGCAGGTTATGTACACGCTTTCGACGCTGAATCGCTTCTCGATTTGAAAATTGCCTTGACATGGACGGATACCGAAGTCATCGGTGATGTGGAAGCACCGGGTTCTATTCTAATCGGTCTCGAGGAAATTCTCTTTCCAGAACGAGAACGCTCTATTCTTGAGGAATGGCAACCGAACACACGCATAAATCTCACAGCAGATTACACCATCGGTTCCCTCAAAATTGAGTCTGCTTTACGTTACTTCGGGGGTTATACCCTGCAAGCAGGGAGTGGAGAGAGTGCCCAGCGTCAAACTTACGGTGGAAAATGGCTCGCCGATATTCAGAGTGCCTATCAACTCAACGAATCCTTTACCTTGACGCTCGGCGCAAACAATCTTCTCAATCAGGTCCCTGACTTGAACGAGGTCGGTCAAGCACGTGGTGGCACCCTGATAGATAGTACTGGAACAGTGATTGCGGATTCACCCGGAGTTTTCACGTATGATCGGGCGGCTGCACCCTTCGGTTTCAACGGTGGACTTTACTACGCGAAACTCTCCTATAATTTTTAGGATAACGTGAGCTCTATATTAATCGCGTAGGTTGGGTTGAGCGGTAAAAAACAATAATCCATCTCGTTTATGTGGAGGTTTCCGCGTTTCAATACCTTCTCCATGTAAGGAGATATAGCGAAACCCAACATTTCAAGTGTTGTAGTGAGAATGTGTTGGGTTTCACTCGTTTCTTGATGACTTTAGGTTTCTCAACGAAGTTCAAAAGTCGTTTTCTATGTCTGGCTTTTGGTAGATGCCCGTTCAACCCAACCTACGTGCTAAAGTCAAACTCACGTTTGTTATATCTTTTTGTCGCGATCAGGAGATCGCTCCTACAACTCAGATTTTTCTATTGCACCCATTCGCGCAATATGCTAAATTAGGGTGAGATTTGAATCTATAAGGAGAGCTATCGAATGCAGCGAAATCTCTTAACCCTTTCTGTGGTAGTGCTTTTTGTCGGTGCGATCATTGCCCTGAATATCGACTCTGTCGAAAGCCAGAGCGATAAGGTGCAGCGAGGAAAATACCTCGTGGACACAGTGGGCGCGTGCGGGCATTGTCATACACCGCGTGCGGGTGCCGAATATAACATGGACATGTACCTTGCTGGACATCCAGCGAACGCGCCTTCTCCGCGCTACAACTTCAGTATGATGCAACAGGGCATCTTTATCCTCACATCACCCCAAATGAGTGCCTTCTCCGGTCCGTTTGGAACAAGTTTCTCCTCAAACCTGACACCGGACAAAGAAACCGGTTTGGGCGATTGGACAGAGGAGATGTTCATCAAAGCAATACGTACCGGACTTCATCAAGGCGTGGAAGGCAACCGGAAGATCTTTCCGCCGATGCCAACGAAGCACTATGCTCAAATGAACGATGACGACTTGAAAGCGATTTGGGCGTATCTTCGCACGATTAAGCCGGTTAAAAATGAAGTGAGTCCCCCCTTGAATTCACGAGGCAGACCGTATTGAAATGGTTATCGGTTATCAGTCATCAGTTAAAGAGGGGCTGATAACACTTACATAAACAGGACTTATGTAGCTTCCTCGCTGGCGAGGTTTGAAACCTCGCCAGCGGCGTGTGGTAGTTGCTGTTTGTAAAAAAATTGCGTAAACCCTAATAAACTGGAAAAGGAGAAAGTTGGTTGATGTTTGTCAAGGAACGTTCATATCTTAATGGTTTTCGGTCAAAACTGATAACCGTTTTTCGATGTAGTTTTTCGATGTAACTGAAAACTCTCACTGCGAGGCAAACCGACAACTGACAACTATTATGGCAGCAAAAAAACCTGTCCGGATCGCCGTCGTCGGTATGGGTATAGGTAAACCGAACGGAACGGCACTCGCCGGAAATCCGAGAGGCAACGTTGTCGCGCTCTGCGATTTGCTTGAAGACCGGATGAAAGACTTCGCTAAGGACCTACCGGGCGAGGTTAAATTCTACACAGATTACAAAAAGATGTGCAAAGCGAAGGATATTGACGCTGTATTCGTTGGCACACCGAATCAGTGGCATGTGCCGATAGCACTGGAAGCCGTGCGGAACGGCAAACACGTCATGGTGACGAAACCACTCGCTGATTCCGAAGAAGCAGCACAAAAACTGGTCACGGAAGCAGAGGCAGCAGGTGTCGTTAATATGATGTCACTCTCTACGCGCTTCGGGAATGACACGCAATACCTCGGCAATCTTGCACGCGATAATTATTTCGGAGAACTCTATTACGCGCGGGCACGGAGCGTGCGCAGGAGCGGTATCCCCGCGTGGAATCTCGGTTTCATCCAGAAAGGTGGCGGTGCATTTCGCGACATGGGGGTCCATGTGCTTGACTCGGCATGGTGGATTCTCGGATTACCAAAGCCGATTGCGGTACTCGGTGCTGCTGGCGCGAAGTTCGGACCTCGAGGCCTCGGCTACTGGAAAGGGACGAAAGCCCCTAAAGAGATCTACGAGAAATATGATTCTGATGATTACGCTGGTGGGTTTATTACTTTTGAAGGTGGTGTCGGCTTACAGGTCGAAAGTTTCTGGGCATCACACCAACCCGACGAATTTCAGATCGAACTCTTCGGCACAGAGGCAGGCGCGACGCTGAAGCCCCTACGACTCTATCGAACCGATAAAAAAGGTGAATTTGAGAACATAGACGCGAAGCCCCCAAAGAGTAAGCATGGAAGGTCGTGGGATGCTATCGCTGATCATTTCATTGAATGCATTTTAGATGACGTAACCTGCAAGGCACCCCTCCGCCATGGATTGATCGTCCAACAGATGATGGAAGGGCTGCTCAAGAGTGCCGAGACGGGACGCGAAGTTCACATTGAAGTTTTTTAATTATTCGCAAGGCGTAAGTTGTAAAGTGTTCTAAAATCTGTAAAGTTGCGAAAGTCGGTAAAGTGTTCTAAAGTCAGTAAAGTTGGGAAGTTGAAAGAAGTCTCTTCAAACTTTAGCACACTTCACAATAAAGGAAAATTAAAAGATGACGTTCGACATGGCAACACTTCGCAACGATTTCTCAAGGGACGGTTTCGCTATCGCGCCGAACCTGTTCACGCGAAGTGAAGTCCAACGGCTCAAGTTAGAATGTATCGACATTCTGGAAGCCGTTAAAGCAGAAACAGGCACAGTCGCCGGACACGGTGTTTATGTCGGCTTAGCTGCGCGAAGTCCTGTCTTTCAAACCGCAGTCGGTGATGAACGGATACTCGATATCTTAGAAAGCGTTTATGCACCGAACATTGAATTTCTAAGTGACAAGGTAGTTTTCAAAAGCGAGACAACGACCTTCGCCAGTCCTTGGCATCAAGATTGGTCGTATTGGTACGGCGCACATAAACTCTCAATTTGGGTTGCGCTTGACGATGCGACTGTTGAAAACGGGTGTCTCAAGTTGTTTCCGGGTTCGCACAAATCCGCTCTTGTCCACGATGGCGATGCCAGTGACGGGCATGGGTTCGGGAATCGACTCCGCCCGGGTGCGGTTGACGAGAACCTTGCCGTCACAGCGGAGATTGAAGCGGGTGGTGCCGTCTTTTTCCACGATTTGACGCTTCACGCCAGCCACCCCAATCACTCTGGAGAAGAACGCTGGGTCTGGATTCCGACATATCGCGACGCAAAGGCGGAGGATACCGATTATCCGTGGGCTGTTGCTGCGAAAGTCTTAAGGGGCGAAAAAATTATCTGAATCAGTTTTTTTAACTATAGGTACTTACTGCTCGCCAAATGCAAGTAAAGGCAAATTATGCCATTTAAGGCATAATTTCATTACGAGTAGGTTTTCGGTGAATCCGCAATTAAAATAAAACCTCTGATGGTGTAACATCAAAAACGTTAGCCCGTAATGAATGGAGGGCGACTCTTAACAAATGCGCGTGAGGTCCTAGCCCCACGTGTTTAACCGCAAGGAAAATTAGAAATATGTTTAAAAATCTGAGTACCGGTGCAATCGGCATCCGGGCAAATATGACAGAAGGCTTAGACCTCGCAAAAAATTCTGGCTTTGATGGTCTCGACCTGAACATCGACGAAGCCAACCAACTCGCACAAGAACACTCTGTCCAATACGTCAAAGACCTCTGGTCAGAGGCAGGCATTGCGATGGGGGGTTGGGGATTCGGTGTCAATTGGCGGGGCCCCGATGCCGACTATTATGCCGGTTTAGCGCAGCTGCCCGAACGTGCAGCACTCGCCGCAGAACTCGGCTGCTACCGGACAACCACCGTTGTAGGACCCGCTTCAAACGATATGACGTATCAGGAGAATTGGGATTTTTCCGTCAAACGACTGCGTCCTATCGCCGAGATTCTCAAAGACCACGGACATTCCATCGGGCTTGAGTTCATTGGACCGGCAACGAGTCGCAAGGGGTCCACATACCTCTTCGCCTATTCAATGGATGCGATGTTAGGGCTTGCCGCTGCGGTCGGCACAGGGAACGTTGGACTGCTGTTTGATACATGGCACTGGTACACCTGTCGCTCCACAACCGACGACGTTCGCAAACTCTCTGTATCGGATGTCGTTTACGTCCATATCAACGATGCACCCGCCGGAATTGACCCAGACGAACAGATTGACAACATCAGATGTCTCCCCGCCGAAACCGGCGTGATCCCGCTCACCGAATTGATGCAAATCCTGACGGACATCGGTTATGAAGGACCCGTGACACCTGAGCCCTTCAGCCAAAAAGTGAACGGTATGGAGCCCGCAGATGCGGCGAAAGCCACTGCGGAATCACTGGATCAGGTGTGGGAGAACGCAGGTCTGTAAAGACAGTTTCCTATATTCGGTGTTTGCAAGCACCCACCAACACGCTTGCAAACACCCTAAAAACCTTTTCATCTCTAAAAAACATCTCCGTGACCCAATGAACAATACACCATACTAAAATCAAGGCAGTGTAGCAAAGGAAGGAAAGGACATGACAGGCAAGAAAAATTTTATCACACCCATCTGTCTATTGATGTTGATTGCCAGTTATCAAAATGTTGATGCCCAAGGGAATCTGGCACAACAAGCGTATGCTATCTTTGAACAAAGCTGCCTCAACTGCCACGGACAACACGGTGCCTACACTGAACAACTCATCATTGAACACACAGCATTAGTCGCCCCTGGTGGGGCAATAATTCCCGGAAATCCTGAAGCCTCCGAATTCTATCAACGGTTGATTGAGACTGCCGTAGAAAGGCGGATGCCGCTTGGACAACCAGCCCTCTCACCTGCGGCGATTGAAACAATCCGACAATGGATTTTGGCAGGTGCACCGGATTGGAGAGACACCTTTGAATCAGATGTCGCCTTCATCACACCCAAGGAAATGCTTGAGACGATTGAGAGTCACGTCAACGCACTCACACCCTTTGACCGCGGCTTTGCGCGCTATTTTACACTGACCCACCTCTACAATGCTGGCGAGACGACTGAAGCACTCCTTGCCTATCGGCGGGCACTCTCTAAACTTGTGAATAGTCTCTCTTGGGGGCGCAAGGTTACGAACCCACGACCCATTGATCCAGAAGAAACAATTTTCTATATTGACCTCCGAGACTACGAATGGGAGATTGGAATCAATCGGTGGACACTGATTGAGGCGGAATACCCCTATGAAATTGAGTTCAACGCACCAACGCAGACAGCACTCCATGAAAAATTAACAAATCTACGTGAAGTTATGGATTGCGAGGTGCCATTTGTTCACGTGGACTGGTTCCTTGCGACAGCCTCTTTGCCACCGCTCTACCACGACATTTTGGGGCTTCCTGAAACCGATCGAGAACTGGAAACACGGCTTGAGGTGAACGTTGTCGAGAATCTTCGGAACGCAGCGGGAAGGCGCGTCTGGCGTGCGGGTTTCAGCGATTCAGGCGTATCCAGTCACAATCGCGTTGTGGAACGGCATGAGTCACGATACGGCGCGTATTGGAAAAGCTACGACTTTGCTGGGAGTGTTGGCACACAGCATATTTTTACGCATCCACTCTCCTTCACACACGATGGCGGCGAGATTATCTTCAATCTGCCGAACGGCTTACAGGCGTATTACTTAGCAGATGCCGGAGGCAACCGACTTAATGAAGCACCAATAAGTATCGTTCGGAACCCTGCTGCGAGCGATCCAACCGTCCGCAACGGACTTTCCTGTATCGGATGTCATACGGAGGGAATGAAAGAGTTTGAAGATCAGGTGCGCGGTGTTGTTGAGCAGAACGCCAACCCACCCTTTGACAAAGACAGGGTATTGCAGCTCTATACGGATCAAGCGACGATGAATGCACTTGTGGCGGAAGATACCGAGCGTTACCGGCAGGCACTCGAAGAAACAGGGGATGTGTTTGGCGGTATTGAACCGATTCAGCGATTCCATGAAGCGTTCCAAAGACCTCTTGATGCAGCACACGCTGCCGCTTCTGTTGGTTTAGAGACCGAGGTTTTTCTTGAAAAAATACGTGGGAATACGAGTTTGCAAAACTTAGGGTTATTGGTGTTAGAGAATGGCACCATGAAACGGGATACATGGACAGAGCAATTCAATGAGGTGGTTTCTGCGTTGGATTTCCCCGAGAGACGTACCGGTGTTGATACTCGGACAGAAATTATCCCTGGGGAGCATGTTTACATTCCCGATCCAAATCTGCGCGCCGTGATTGAAGAGGCACTTGGGAAAACACCCAGGGATCCGATTACAGCAGAGGAAATGGCAACTTTGATAAATCTGCATAGGCTTGCAGATTCCAAAGGCATCAGAGACTTGACGGGACTTGAGTACGCTACAAATCTTAAATATCTATGGCTTAAGCATAATAAGCACATATCCGACCTGTCCCCGATAGCCGGACTACACGAATTAAGATCGTTAGATATTGGCGATAACTCGGTCCAAGATCTCTCACCTATAAACGGATTGAAAAACTTGGATTCGATCAACATAGGTAACAACAGAATATCCGACCTTTCACCCCTGGAGGGATTAGAAAACTTAGAAGACTTTCTGTCTTGGAACAATTTCCTATCAGATCTATCACCGTTGGTGAAACTCACGGAGATGAATCTCAAGAGGATAGATATATGTGGTGGGGATCCAGATATATCTGTGCTGAAGGATGCCAAAAACTTGAAAGAACTCTATATGCGCAACTGCGGTGTGTCGAACACAGACATTTCAGCCCTGGCGGGGCTGACGAATTTGACACATCTCAGTGTCGCAGAGAATAGGAACCTCACGGATCTATCCCCTTTATCAGGGTTAACCAACCTCAAATGGCTAGATCTCCGAACGTGCAATATATCTAATATATCTCCCTTATCAGGATTAACGAATCTTAAATGGGTAAGCCTTGAGCGCAATAATGTATCCGATTTTTCGCCTTTGGACGGACTCCCTGAACTTACAACTATCATTGACTTATTAAACCCGGGTGCCTCAGTGAAGCCAGGTCCGAATATTGAGGGACCGTGGTTGTGGGTGATTGCACCGATGGACATACGTGAGGGTATGAATGCAGGTGATATAACTGATTCTGGAATAGATTTACTTTCAGAAATGAGTGGTGGTGAAGTAACGGAGTTAAAAATTGCCACTCATGGTGCAACGAAAGGTGCTCCCGTTGGAAACAGTGTATGGAAATCTCACAAAATATCCCCGACAAACAATAATATAAATGACATGGCAAACGCCACTGGACTGGGAGAAGGCAGTATAGATAACCATGTTGCTTATGGCTCGGTCCAGGTGTTTTCACCTCGTCATCAGGAGACACACATATTTCTCGGAGCTGACACTCTTGGCAAGGTCTGGCTCAATGGAGAATTTGTGGGTGAAACCGCCCAGTGGTTTACTGGCATAGGTGGATACGGAAATGTTATCCCAGTCACGCTGAAACAAGGGATAAATTTCTTGTTAGTTGCTATTTACGAAGACGAAGGGTTTTGGAGGGGCCTTCTTGCATTTGAAGAAGGCACGGAATATTCAGTATCAGTAGACTCGCGTATTGAATACACTTTTTCCGAACCCGTAATCCACACTGGTGATACATTTATCCTCAACCTAAGCGTAGAAAATATTCACGATTTAGCGGGGTGGCAATTTGATATTGCGTTTGATCCGACAGTGCTTGAAGCGGTTGCGGTAAGCGAGGGTGATTTCCTCAACCCCGACGGAAATTCAACTTTCTTCCAGAAAGGCAGAATTGATAACGCGACTGGCAAGATTACCAAACTCAGTTCGGCGAGACTCAGCGAAGACGGTGTCACCGGCAGAGGAACGCTTTTGTCGGTGACATTCACAGCAAAAACAGATGGACAGACGCAATTAAAACTCAATAACTTTCAACTCGCTGCTATTACAGGCGTGCCTATCCCAGCGGTTGCGAATGAGGTTGTTATCACTGTAGAAGGGCGACTCGCTACTGGGGATGTGAATCGAGACGGACAGGTGAGTATTCTGGATATGGTGCTTGTTGCTCGACACTTCGGGAAAACCGTGCCTGCCGACTCGGAAATTGACATGAATGGTGATCGTGTCATCAATATCCAGGACCTTATCATCGTGGCACAAAATCTCGGTGAATCCACGACTTCCGCCTCGCCCTCCATTCTTGCTATGGACGGTATAGAGGGTTTGGATCCAGCAACGATACAAGCATGGATAGCACAAGCACAAGTTGAAGATGACGGTTCGCTTGCTTTTCGACAAGGCATTGAGAACCTCCAAAAGCTTCTGACCCTGTTCATACCAGAGAAGACTGCCTTACTTCACAACTATCCGAATCCGTTCAATCCAGAGACGTGGATACCGTATCAACTCGCTGAACCGGCTGAGGTTATCTTGACGATTCATTCTGTGAATGGGACTTTAGTGCGAACGTTGGCTTTAGGGCATCACGGCGCCGGCATCTATCAAACTCGAAGTCGTGCGGCGTATTGGAATGGCAAAAATGATGTAGGCGAATCTGTCGCGAGCGGTGTCTATTTCTATACGCTCAAAGCAGGGGAATTTACCGCTACGCGCAAAATGTTGATAAGAAAGTAAGTACAGGAGTGTGACTTAACGTGCAACTTATTGATAAAGAAAGCATCCTCGCGATGACACATTTATGGGAAGGCGACCGGTTTCCTGACGGACGACCCCGCGTCCCCGACGATATCATCCAGCGGATGAAGGCAATTAGTATTGAGCAGGCGTGGGGTGTTCTCCACGGCAACGGTTATCAGTTCCAATTCGCTGGCGATTGGATGAATCTCCACCCGGATCGGATCCTCGTCGGTAGAGCGGTGACGTGTGCGTTTGTGCCGATCCGTCCCGATTTCAACGATGCCATCTCCGCACAAGGCGAAAAAGAGGGGCGCGTCGGCGGTCAAAACTCGTGGGTGATTGATACGCTCGTCCAAGATGATGTCATCGTCGTCGACCTCTTCGGTAAAGTCAAGGACGGAACCTTCGCCGGTGATAACCTCGGCAATTCCATCTATGCGAAAACAGGCACAGGTATGGTCATCGAGGGCGGCATCCGAGATTTGGACGGCATCTACGAATTGCCTGATTTCGCCACATTCGTGCGCGGTGTAGATCCGACAGGTATTGCGAACGTCACACTCACCGGTATTAACATCCCCATCCGCATCGCTGAGGCGACAGTTTTACCCGGAGACATCGTTTTAGGGAGACGTGGCGGCGTTATCTTTATTCCGCCGCACTTCGCGCAACAGGTCGTTGAACAGGGTGAGGAGGTCGCTCTCCGAGATCGGTTCGGGCATCAACGGCTACGGGAAGGTGTATACACGCCGGGCGAGATAGATCGCAAATGGTCAGAGGAAATTGAGGCAGACTTTGCGAAATGGCGCGAGGAGCAGGAATGAAGCCGTGATTCAGATTGCTAACAACGCACATTTCTGATAAAATTAAGGGAAAACACGCAGATATGGAGGGAAGCATGAAACCTCTTACCGACTTTGAACGCAAACAGCACAAATATATGCCGACCTTTCCAAAAGCGACTGGAAAACCCACCGTTTACATACCAGGCTACCCATACGAAGATGAGGAACCTATGCCCGCAACTGGATTCCACGGAGAACAGGCCAACATCTTGTACGAACAACTCTCCAGTTATTTCGCAATGCAACCACATATCTATGTCGGCGTTGACAACTTCATCTACTACCGCGAAGGTGATGTCACGAAAAGCGTCGCCCCTGATATTTATGTTGTTTTAGGTGCGGCGAAATTTCCACTCCGCAGGAGTTTCTACACTTGGGCAGAAGGTGCAACACCAAAGGTTGTTTTTGAGTTCCTATCGGATTCAACAGCCGATGAGGATCGAGAGGAAAAGGTTCATGTCTACCTACGGGATATGGCGGTACAAGAGTACTTCATCCATCAGCCCGAGATGGAGAAACCCGCTGAGTTTCGCGGGTGGCGGCAGGGTACTTCAGGCAGCATTGTTGAGATACTCCCCGATACGCGCGGTGCCTTATTCAGCGAGTCATTAAACCTGTCGTTCCGATGGGCAGATCAACATCATAGCCATGTCCGGTTGTTACGTCCATACTTGCCCGATGGTACCCCGATCACGACGGCTATAGAGGAGCGTGAACTTCACGCTGCAGCAAAAAAGCGTGTGGAAGCAGCGGAACTCCGGACGGAAGAAGCAGAACTCCGTGTGGAAGCAGAACGGGACCTTCGTACAGAAGCAGAAGCCCGGGCTGCAGAAGAGACGGATCGGCGGCAGGCATTAGAACGTGAATTAGAACAGCTCCGCCGACAACTCGAAAACCGATAGTAGAAAACACGCTGCTGTTGTAAGCGGTGTAGCATAACCTGTTAGGTTGTGCATCATCTTTCACAGGATTGGAAAATTCCTAAATCCCGCCCAATCGGTTTTTAACAACCTATCGTCCAAATATGTATACGGCTTTTGAGAATTTAGACAGGATTTTCAGATTAGGTAGGCGCGGTGGTATTATCTTTATTCTGCTACATGTCGCTCAACAAGTCGTTGAACAGGGTGAAGAGGTGGCTCTCCGAGATCGGTTCGGGCATCAACGGCTACGGGAAGGGATGTATACGCCGGGCGAGATAGATCGCAAATGGTCAGAGGAAATTGAGGCAGACTTTGCGAAATGGCGCGAGGAGCAGGAATAAGTGAGAATCGACGAAACCAGCTGCTCGCCATAGGGTACATCTGAAAACAGTCGGCGTGTTACGTCCATGGATAATTTGACTTTTTGTTGTGTATATGGTATACTTTAAAGTGGAATTTTTAAGGCAGGTGCACTTAGAATAGAGGTGTGGAAGCGGTATCACGCGTTGTTACTTGGATGAAAAATGAAAATCGCTAAAAACCTGACAGACCTCATCGGGAATACACCGACGATTCGCCTAAATGCCTTGACCGGTAAGGACGATGCGACGATCTTCGCGAAATTGGAGGCTTACAATCCGGGCGGCAGTATCAAGGATCGGATTAGTTATGCGATGATCGTTGATGCTGAGGAACGCGGCATTCTCAGAAAAGGGGATACCATCGTTGAACCCACTGCTGGGAACACAGGTTTAGGACTCTCTATTGTCGGGATAGCGAGAGGTTACCCTGTTACGTTGACGATGCCAGAAAATGTGAGTCGCGAGAAATATGAACTCCTCTCCTCTTTCGGTGCAAAAATTGTGCTAACGCCGGAACACGGTGGCATGGCAAGTGCTATCTGGGAAGCGGAAGCGATTATCAGGAAAAACCCACGGCACTATATGCCGAACCAGTTCACGAACCCTGCAAACCCCGAAATCCATCGCCGTACGACAGCGGTGGAAATTCTTAAGGCGATCGGTACCGACATCGACTTTTTCGTTACAGGGGTTGGCACAGGTGGCACACTGACAGGCGTTGGAGAAGTTTTAAAGACAGAGTGTCCCCACGTGAAAGTCGTTGCTGTGGAACCGAGTGTTTCAGCGGTGCTCTCTGGCGGTAAACCGAATCCTACCCGCATTGATGGAATCGGTGCCGGAATGATTCCTGAAGTGCTCAACGTTGATGTTATTGACGAAGTCATTACAGTCGGCGAAAAAGAGGCTTACGAAATGATGAAGTCAATTTCAACAACCGAGGGGTTATTGGTCGGGATGTCGTCCGGTGCAAATGTCTACGCCGCACTACAAGTTGCGAAGGCGCAAGGACCGGATAAAGCCGTTGTTACGATCCTCCCTGATACAGGGGAACGCTACTTCAGTTTGAGTCGTTATTTTGAAATTGAATCGGACGTTATGGATACGCTTCCGTAAGTTTTTTAACTAAGGGAACACAATTAAAAAATTGAACTATCCAGTAGATCAGGCTCTCTGCCAAGAAGTCCTGTTGACGGAGAGTCCCCAAGAAATCCTTTTCTCTCTCTTCAAGCGGTTCAAAGAACGCGCTGCAATCGTCACAAGTGGGCAACTTTCGGGTATGGTTATGATACACTTAGCCGCCGAAAACCAGTTGCCGTTCCGCGTCTGTACGCTTGACACGCTGCGTCTTTTCCCTGAGACCTACGACTTCTTTGAGAAGGTAGAAGCGCGCTACGGTATCCAGATTGAACAGATTCAGCCCGATCCACAAGAAATTCAGGAAATGGTTACACAGCACGGCGAATACCTGTTCTTCGACAGTAAAGCGAAGCAAGAATACTGTTGTAATATCCGAAAAGTCCGTCCGATGCAACGCCTCCTTGAAACGTTAGATGTCTGGATAACCGGTTTACGTCGGGATCAGTCCGATGCCAGAAAAGAACTCCGAAAGGCAGAAATTATCTCATCAGCGACACATCCCGTGCTAAAGGTGAGCCCACTGATACACTGGACAACCGATGAAGTATGGCAATTTGTCCGTGAAAACGAGATTCCTGTGAACCCGCTGCTTGAAGAAGACACCCAAGGTCACTATTATGAATCGCTTGGGTGCGTCATCTGCACAACGCCAATAAAGCCCGGAGAACCGAATCGGGCGGGACGGTGGCGTTGGCAAAACGCAACCCACGCACCAGAAAACGATAATACAGAAGAAAATAACAAAGAGTGTGGATTACACTATTCGATTTAATGGTTATCGGTTATCAGTTTTCAGTTATCGGTTACAAGAGGTTTTTGATAGTTCTAAAGTCTTTTTCTGACAACTGATAGGTTTTTCGTAGAAAAACCGTACTGACAACTGATTGCTACCTCAAAAAGGAGAAAATTTATTCCATGGCTGTAATAGTCCGTATTCCAACACCGCTGAGACGTTTGACGCAAAACTTGGCGGAAGTTGAAACAGAAGGTGCCAATATCGAAGGCATTATCGAAAACCTCGAAGCGAATTATCCAGGGATGAAAGAACGTCTCTGTGACGAAGGCGGAAACATCCGTCGATTTGTAAATATCTATCTCAATGACGAAGATATCCGCTTCCTTGACGGGAAAGCAACCGCTGTCACAGATGGTGCTGAAATCTCAATTATTCCCGCGATTGCTGGCGGAAGTGTGTCTTAATGGCTCTCAGCAATTGATTATCGGCTATCAGTAACAAGAGGTTTCTGATTAACAGAAAACCCTCTTTGCTGACTGCCGATGGCTGACGACTGACGGCTAATGTGCTGACCGCTAATTGCTATCCAATGCTAACCTTACAACCAGAAACTCTCAACCAGATATGTGATCACGCGAAATCGGAGTTTCCCAATGAGTGCTGTGGCATCATCTTAGGAAGCGAAGCACAAGAATTTGTCCGGAAATGTCGGAATATACAGAATGAACTTCACCAAGAAGATCCAGACAAATATCCGAGAGATGCCCGCACAGCTTATGTCATACATCCCGACGATCTCATCGCTATTCACAAAGAGGTTGATACGCAACAACGGCAGATTAAAGCCTTCTACCATTCACACCCGAACCACGAAGCATACTTCTCCGAAAAAGACAAAGCAGATGCGACGGTATGGGATGAACCCGCTTATCCGGATGCCACATATCTGGTTATCTCAGTTTATGACACTGAGATACGCGCGGTAAAGGCTTTTGCATGGGATGAAACGGCGAAAGATTTTGTAGAAGTTGACGGCGCATTTAAAGAAACGTAACACAGCAGAGCGATTTCCTCTACGCTTCAAATTGTCCATTAAAGATCGCAACAGGTCTGTGCTTTAGCTTTATAGTGAGGCGAGAACCATGCAACGCTTGCGAGTCCTTTTGGTGCAGCTTGCAAACCAAAACTTGCTCTACAAATGTCAGCAATTTATGCCGGACATGCGCGTTGTTAAATCCCCCGCACTCAAATCCTACGTTGGACTTATCACGTTTTCTGCTGCCTCCCTTGCGATTGCCTTAGGAATAACCCTCAGTAAAATCCTCGTTTTTGAATACCACTCAAATTCCGGTGTTGTCGGCTGGCTCAGTGCTAACGAGTACCCGAAACAACAGGAATACTTCTTCTATTTGCTGGCACTGCTCGGCATTCCAATAGTAATATGTTTATACTGGTTCGGATGGTGCGTGTTTTCACGTTGGTGTGCTGAACGCACCACACAACCGATACAGCGTGTGCTGAAAGCAAACGCATTGGCATCAATCCCGTTGTGGCTCTGTTGGTTACAGGTCTACCACATCAGTCAGGGTATCCTGATAGGCTTACTGCTACCGATCGGTTTATCTGTTCTGCTCAAATTGGCACTGCTCTACCTGCGGTATTTCCCTACACTGTGGAACTCAGATGTTTCCGATGATACAAACCTTACCGACGAAAAGGACGATGCCCCCGCCTCTACAAGCTACAGAACCACAAAGATTTGGCGGGGTGGACTTGAATACATTATCCTTCCGATTTTCATCTATCTCCTTACCTACTCTGCAAGTATTCACGGCAACATAGACCTATTCCACGAGGGTGAGCGGCTCGCGCCTCTCAATGAAATGCTACGCGGCGGGGTACCGTTTCGGGATATCTATATTCAGCACGGACTCTTCCAAAACGCTTACTTGGCATGGGTTGGCAGCCAACTCTTTGAACCGACCTTATTCGGCGTGCGTTTAATGGAGGACATATTGGCTCCGCTCGGCTATGTTGCACTCTACGTGCTCGGTTTGCAAGTATTCCGAAGCAGATTCTTGGTTGCCTTCTTATGTGTGGTTATCGCTTCTGGAACCCAGTTCTGGGTATCTCCACGGCACAGTCTCGGCTTAATTAGTTTCGCCTTCGTAGCGAATTCCCTTACACACTTCCAAGAGACTCGCACGAACAAGGTCCCTACCTATGTATGGAAACTACTTCTCGCTGGGCTTTCCACGAGTTTGGCATTCTGGTATAGCACTGAAGTCGGACTCTACACATTGGGTGCCATCGGATTGTTTCTGGTTATATATGTATTACAAGGCGGCTTTGGAACAGAGAGCAGAGGAGGGCGAGGTTCCAAACCTCGCCAGCAAGTGGTAAGGGTGACAGAATACCTGCGCCCCTTAATCAGTTATGGTTGCGGAGTGTTGGTAGGTTTTCTCTCAGTAGGCATCTACTTCCTGTCCCACGGTGCTTTGGACGATGTCATCTGGAATTCCTATATCCAGTGTCGCTATCAACTCGCAACGTGGGGACTCGCTTACCCATCCCTATCGAAAACGCTCACGCTACTGTCAACAGATGGATGGCACACTTTCATCTTCAGCGAAGGGTTTCGGTGGTATCTGCCGATCTGTATCTTTCTGATTGTCGCTGCCTACTTGACCTACCGGGGACTATCCGGCACGCATTCAGCCAACACGATGAAACTGCTTCTCTTACTCCTCGGCGGTATCGCATTTTTCCGGACGGCACTGGGGCGTTCAGATGGTGGACACCTAATTTACGGCGCGACCTTTTTATGGCTGCTCTGCCTGTTTCCACTGGAAGGTGGTATCTTTTCGATGTTTCGTGCTTTAAAAGGCGAGAGACGTTGGCAGCACGCGCTGAAAACGGCATGGGTGCTGGTCCCAATAGCGATATTCTGTTGGTATGTTGCGGAAGCGCATCAACCTTTGGCGGGTTTCAATGGGAAATGGCAACGCTTGCGCCAGAATCCGTTCAAGCAAAGCACCGTAGCACAGGAATTAGTGCGCGCGGGAGGCGTGGACATTCCAGATGACCAAGTTGAGCAGATTCAAAAGGTCGTCGCCTATATTAAGGAAAACACGGCAGAGAACGAAAAGATTTTCGATTTTACGAGTCAGGGTGCTTACTATTTCTTTGCAAATCGACTGGGTGTCAGCCGATTCCATCAGGTCTCGTACGCATCGACACCCACAATGCAGCAAGAGGTTATTGAGGCTCTTGAACAAGACAAAACGCGTTTGGTGATCTTTAAAACAGGGGGTTGGTTCGATGCCGTTGACGGTATTCCCGTTGAGGAACGGCATCCGTTGATTGCGGAATACCTGCAGGAAAATTACGAACTCGCGGTGAATATTAATGACACAGAGATATTGATGAGAAAATAAACAGTTGTACAAGGGATTTACTGGTACAGATTCAGTGTTTCATTAGACTCAACCGAACATCAACTCGGTAAGGTCTAATCTTGTTCATTGACGAATTCGGATTCGATGGACTTCTACCAAAAGGAGCTTACCATTATAGTGCTCCATGTCAGGGTTAGTTGACAGATAATCTTTCAAGCGCGATACAATCTGCGGTAAAACTTCCGGGTGGTTTCTTACCTGAAGTGCTACAATGCCCTGATAATTAGCTGGTGGATAGTTGAATATGTTAGCAAAATCACCGTTCATGGATATAAGAATTGATTTTAGCTCTTGTGCCTTTGAGATGACGACCATATCTGGTGATTCAATCGGAAGATGATCCCTGAGATACCAAATTTCATAGCCAGCATCACGAAGAGTTTCAATAACGACAGCGGGGACGCATTGATCTGCCAAAAACCGCAATCCCATTAAGCGACTTCCTCAAATTCCGCTAATTCACGGGCGTAATCAAGACATGCTTGAATTTGCATCGTTTTGAGATCAGGGAATTCAGCAATGATTTCATCTGTTGTATAACCCGCTGCCAAGTATCCAAGAAGAAGGCTTACCGGAATTCTTGTTCCTTTAATACGCGGTTTACCGCGTAATGTATCCGGTGTGCTAACAATGTGATCTCTCCAATGAATCGGCATGCATATTCCTCCTAAATAGAGAAATTATCTTATTTATAGCGTAGCACATCCGAGTCCCAATTTCAAGGACGTATTATTGCTGTTCAACAAAGATTCGGTAGATGTCCTCAAAAAGTCTGACATCAGTGAGCGTATCTTCGGCTGAAGAACGGAAAGGTTCATCGTTACGAACATTTGCGACAAAGTATTCCGCTTCCCTGTGATATGCCCACGTCCAACTCGGTCTGGGGATCGGGCGCGTGATTTCCTGTTCCTCGCCAGCGCGGTAGATTTCAACCTCGGCAGGTGTGTTCTTCAAGAGCAACGGCGGTGCCCACGTGTGAACCCAGCCATTCTCAAAATAGATTTGGCTATGTTCGTCCCAGCGGTAATGCGAAACATGCCCGGTCTCCAGCGTTACACGAATGCCATCCATATCGAAAATAACAACGCCGGAATATCCGTTTGCGTCCAAATCAACAGCTCTAACAGTAACGTTATCACCAGCATCAAGAAACCAACGCATCAGATTGATATTGTGCGTATACTGTTGGAGGTATCCCAAATAGGAGCCGCGCCACTGCTCCGGTATCCATTCTGGCGTTTTGGCAGGTGCACCCGGTTTTGCCTCTGCTGTCCCGTCCATGTGGGTATCGAGATTGCACACCCAATCCCCACCGAAACCGTGATTTCTGGCGTAAGTCAAGCGTCCGAGTTCACCGGTTTCTCGGAACTGTGAGACCCTTGACTTGACGATCTCGTTTCCGGCATCGTAGCGTTTCATATAGCCGACCATCAACTTTTTGCCAGACTTCTGTGATGCCGCCACAATCGCTTCGGCTTGTTCAGTAGAAACCGCCATCGGTTTCTCCATGAAGACATGCTTGCCTGCTAAAAGGAGGTCCTTCGCGATCTCGCCTTGTAATGCGAAGTCCGCGGAGACAGCAACCGCTTCGATATCGGCGTTTTGTGCGAGTTCCTCGTGGTCCCGATAAAGGTGTGGGATACTGAAACGGCTTTGGACTTTTTTACCGAGTTCGGATCGCACTTCTGCAAGCCCGATGAGTTCACAGTCAGGAATACTTGTAAAGTTCGGGATGTGGACCTTCTGTGCCATAAATCCACAGCCGATATAACCAAGTCGAACTTTCTCCATGTTTTTAATTTTCCTTGCGGTTCGGTTAGGTGGGTTGAATCAAAACGTTCCTCTCCGTATATCCGGCGCGTCCGTCCCTTCCCAGTAACAGGTGGGGACCCCGGTTGCGTTTACCAATTCTACTTCAAGACTGACAACTGATGACTGATAACCGATAACCATTAAGACAACTGGCGAGATTCTATCTGCTCAACTGCCGTTTTAGCACCTTCTCGTACGAGTGCGGAAGCATCGTTTCGGGCAAGCTGCTTGAGTTTGCCGAGGCTCAGACTCACTTCCAGTTTACCGAGGGCAACGGCAACGAAGTAGCGGACATCCGCATCTTCATCGTCCAAAGCTTCCAGCAGTGCTTGTGTATCCGTCAAAGTGGCGAGATGGCGATCTGCGTCGCCAATATTAATTAACGCTTGCGCCGCGATTCGCCGAGAATGGATGTCGCCATGACGGAGAGAGGCGATCAATTCGTCATTGTCTTTCGGAATAACCGCAAGGTTATCCCAGTCACAATCCAAGCAAAACCAAGAATTACCCTCCAACTGTCGGAGGTTCGCATTTCTACAAGCGGGGCATTCCTCAAATACCTGTTGCTGACTCATCTCCATCGTCTACGGTTACGGCACATACCTTGTTGTGCCTACTCCTTTAAGTGCCAGTTTGGTCGATTGTAGGATTGGTTTCCATTTCTGGTAGTTCGCGCCAGATTTCAGGACCTTCCGGTTTGAAGTTAATGGTCGCGATGAACTGCATGCCGTGATAGAAGTTGATTTTGAATTTGCCACCCCCAAAGTTCATTCTGAGATACTTCAAGGGAGCTTCAATCAAGGGACCCATTTCGTCCGCATGATAGAACGCGAGCGGTTTAAATCGGACCGTATTGCCGACCGGTTCCTGCACGAGGAGCTGCGCCGATGTCGCAGGGAAGAGCACTTGAAATGCTTCCCAAAGGTCAGCAACGGTGGGATTTGCGTTCCCGATTCGTTTTTTGAAGTCGTTCTCAAGATATTCCGAGAACGTGTTGAAAACCCAGTCCATAGTAGTTGTCAGTTGTCAGTTATCGGTTATCAGTTTTCAGTAATTGCCAGTTGCCTTGTTTCTTGTAAGTAACATTTCACCTCTTTGGCATCATCCAAGTAATGGTGATTTGTTACAAACCAACCTCTTAACTCTCACTGCGAGGCAAACTGAAAACTGACGACTGATAACTATTACATTGGAGCCTTCAAGAAGTCCTTCCAATCAAAATTGGGCAGAGGAAACTCCTCTGTGGCTTTGCATTGTCAAAAAGTTGCTGCTTTCTCAAAGAACTCAATATCTACACGTTCAACACCGGCTTGTCGGGCATTGTCAGCGACGCGCTGAACAACCATTTCACGAACAAACGGAATCGGTATCCGCTTGACCCGATGCTCAACTTCTTCCGTACACGGCACTGTCGTGTTGTCGAGGTAGGGACCGTCGTGCAGCGGGACCTCATCAGGATGATCGCATGTCTCAGGCACTAACTGCTGTAAACGCATTGAGACGTAATCGGTTACCCACTGTTTAAGCCCCTCTGCCTTTTCAGTACCAACTTCACCGACATCCGGACGTTGTCCTAATTTCTCGTTAATACTGAGGAGTAGATTTTCCACACGTGTCAAGCGTTCTTCTACATCTGTAAGCCGTTCGTCTGCGTTATTTTGCTCGCTCATTTCTTCTCCTTTTTTAATTTACCATGAGTTCCGTAATAAAAATGCAAATGTATCCTTAGAGATAGCGAAACTCAACAACCCAACTAATCCTGAAAATTCTAAAATCCTGCGAATCCTGATTCAGACAACTGACAGCCGACGGCTGATGACTGATAGTTTCCATTCCCTAAATGACCCAATATTTCCAGAGGTCATCCGGAATTTCGTATTTAATCTCTTCCCGTTTTTTATGGGAATAGCGTGCAAAGATACCAAAACGGGGAATGTCTCTTATATTCGCTGAACCGGTATGACACAGAAACGCGTGCCACAAGACGACATCACCTGCAGCACCTATAAACTCACGAGGTCCATCCGGCGATAAATCTGAAAGTACATGCCATCCCCAATCCTCAATATCGTAGAAACTACCATCAATCTGCTCGGGATATTGAAGGAAGTATTTGTGCGTTGAATAGTGGCTTTGGGGCCAAAAAACAAACGCACCGCCGCCGGGCTTGACATCATAGAGATAGGTCGTCGCACCGAGCATAAACGGACTCCAGCCGCCGGGACCGTAGGCATCAATGTGTCCGCTACCGGGCATTGACCACTCTTCCTCTGGATTGGGCCATTTGACAAGCGGTGAACCGCCACCACCGGTAAATTGCCCGCCGCCGAGTTGCTCGGTAATTTCTTGCATCGCAGGCAGCTGCCCAAACAGCGGAGAGAAACTGAAGTTCTGCACCACATAGTCGTTGGGCCATGTCTCCGGTGTTTCTAAACTGGAATCAAAATGTTTCCAGATCTGTTCCCGCCATCCGTCAACTGTCTCCGAATCAATAAAATTTTCAAGGATAAGGTATCCATGTTCCTGAAAAAATGCAATCTGTTCTGTTGTAAGCATCTAAGTTCCCTCTATCGGTAAAGGGCTGATAACTATTTCTTATATTGCCCAATATTTCCAGAGATCCTCTGGAATCTCGTATTTGAACTCTTCCTGCTGTTTGTGGGCATAGCGAGCGAAGAGACCAAAACGAGGAACATCTCTCACATTTTCCGATCCAGTGTGGCAGAGAAACGCGTGCCACAGCACAACATCACCTGCAGCACCTATAAACTCGCGGGGTCCCTCTGGCGATAAATCCGAAAGCACATCCCAGTTCCAACCTTCGATATCGTAGAAACTGCCATCAATCTGCTCTGGATATTGGAGAAAGTATTTATGCGTTGAATAGTGGCTTCGGGGCCAAAAGATGAAAGCACCGCCCTTGGGTTCAGCATCATAAAGGTAGGTTGTCGCGCCTATCATGAAAGGACTCCAACCAGCAACGGCACCATACGCGTCGATGTGTCCATCCTTGGGCATTGCCCATTCTTTTTCAGGATCGGGCCATTTGATAATTGGTGAGCCGCCACCGCCTGTAAAAAATTGTCCACCCCCAAGCTGCTCAGTAATCTCTTGCATCACAGGCAGATGCCCAAATAACGGCGAGAAGGTGAAACCCGGAATCTCATAGTCGTTGGGCCACGTCTCTGGCGTTTCAAAGCTGGAATCAAAATGCTCCCACACCTGTGTTCGCCACCCATCGATTATCTCCGAATCAATGAGGTTTTTGAGAATCAGGTATCCGTGTTCCTGAAAAAATGTTATCTGTTCTGTTGCCAGCATACGAGCTCCTCTACTGTTTAGGGGACAACGGCTCACAGGCCGAGGGGATTTATTAGTCTGGGGTTAGACTGGATTTAGTCTGGGATTAGACTAAATCCGTTCCTTGTATTACATTTCCATTCCTTGTATTACATTCCTCGCCCCTACGACCTCACATTAACGTTTTGGTCTGAAGGACGGAATACCGGTTTTATCGAAACGTTTTTTGACGGCTTGCATCAACTCAGGCGTAACCTCACGATAACCGTGTTCACGAGCATATTTTTCAACGCTTTTGATGACCATACCACGCGCAAATGATGGCACGCGTTTCAACCGCTTTTCTGCTGCTTCAGTCCACTGTAAATCATAATCGGTTTCCGTTGCAAAAGCAATCTTTTTCTCTATTTGAATAGGCGGTGCGCCGCTGGCGAGGTGTTTTTGCTTGGGTATTTCTGCAGAAACCTCGCTTCTTTGTCCCGCCTTCCCAGTAACGGGTGAGGACCCCGGCTGATAGTCACACGATGCATCTTCAGCAAGATAATTGCCGGTAGTAGCATAAGCACGCGCACGGCAACCACCGCACACCTCTTTGAATTCACACGCGCCGCACTTCCCCTCAAGTAGATCCCGATTTCGTAAGTCCTGAAAGGTTTTCGATTCATTCCAGAGCTTGCCAAAACTCTCTTCTTTGAGGTTACCGACGCTAACAGGCAGATAGGGACAAGGTGTCAGATCGCCCTCAGGTGTGATGCGGCAGTAGTAAATCCCGCACGGACAGGTACCACTCGGATAGCCCTGAAGGAAAGCAGAATCGGATTGTTGTTCATAGATAACGCGTTTATAATGCGGTGCACATTTTGCTGCGATGAGCATCTTCCCCGCGTAATCGGCTTGCAACTCGAAAAACGTTTCAAATGCCTTTTCATACTGCTCTGGCGTAATGTCCATCACCGTCTTACCCCTTCCCGTCCGGACGAGAAAATAGAGATTTAGTACCTTCGCACCGAGCTGATATGCGAACTCCACAATCTTCGGAATTTCGTCGTAATTCCACTGTGTCACGGAGGTTTGCACGAGGAAGTCCATTTGCGCGCGTTTGAGTGCCTCTACACCGTTCATCGTTGCTTTCCACGCGCCTTCCATACCCCGAAACCGATCATGGTTTGTGGGTTGGACAGAGTCGAGGCTGATGCCTGCCCCAGTAACACCGTGCTGCTGCATCTTTTCAACGACGCTATCGTTCAACAGCACACCGTTCGTGCCCATGACAACAAGAAACCCGGTATCAGAGGCATAATTCGATATCTCCAAGATATCCGGGCGTAATAAGGGTTCTCCACCGGTGAGAATAAGGAGGATGTGTGAATTGATTTCGGCAATTTCATCAATGACACGAAAACATTGGGATTGGCTTAATTCTGCATCTCTGGAATATTCCTGTGAACCTTGAATATCGGACACCTGAAAGGTTCCATCCGCTAATTCGTTTGTATCTACAAAGCCTGCGGGGAGGTAGCAGTGTGTGCATTTCAGATTACACAATCGGGTGATATTCCACGAAACTGCCTGAACTTTTGTATTTTCCATATTTTTAATTTTCCTTGCGGTTCGGTTAGGCAAGTTTTATAGGAAAGTTCCATTCCGTATATCCAGCCCTGCCCGCTGGTTGGGCTTATCCATTCTCACAAACGATGACAGAATGTAAAAGTGCTTTACCCGAACCTTCCACAAGGATTTCTAATGTCCCAATTTTTAATTTTCCTTGCGGTTCGGTTAGGCAAGTTTTATAGAAAAGTTCCATTCCGTATATCCAGCCCTGCCCGTTAGTTGGGCTTACCCATTCTCACAAACGATGACAGAATGTAAAAGTGCTTTACCCGAACCTTCCACAAGGATTTCTAATGTTCCGAAATTAATTTTTCAACAGCAGTGCAAGTGCGAAAACGACTAAACCTACCACCAGCATCATGCCTCTCCACACATTGATATACGGGCTTGGACTGCGATATATTTTATCATCGGGCGGGATTGCCTCAAGGTGTCGTCGATAGAGCGAACTGTACAACCCCCAAAAGAGGGTCATTACACCGAACGCCGCAAGTTTCGCGACAAACGTTAGCATATAGGCTGCGAAATCGTGATTTTCGTTCTGCGCCGCGAAAAACCCGTTATTCCATGCAACAATGAAGAATACCATCGCTCCTGTTATCAGGAGTATATGAATCATCAATCGTATCCAGGTGCGAAAACGGTTGTGAACCGCCAAAAGGCTTTGCGGTGGCAAACTTTGCTGCAGGATTGGCATAGCGACAAAGGTAGAAAAGATGACCCCTCCGAACCAGATTATCGCCGCGATTAGGTGGACACTTCGGATGAAAAGTTCTACGCTTTCCCGCATTCTTCCCCAAAATTTCCATTTTTCATAAATGATACTACATTTTACGTTCAAAGTCAAATTTGATTTGGCGTGAGGCTGCGTTATTTAACCCTACAACATCACGTTTTCAGATTGACGAAAATCAGTGCAATCACTGCCAACAGTGCGCCGATGAGAGAGGTACGGCTCAGTCGTTCATGGAGGAATACCATACCGACGAACATGGTGAACAACACGCCACCCGAACTTGACATCGGAAAAGCGATCAAGGCACTTACTTGATCCAACGCGATGAGGAGTGCCCAACTGCCACCGACATTACAGACACCTATCAGCACGCCGTAGAAAACCTCCCACCAATTCGGCCATGTTCTCTGATAGAGGCATATCCCTAAATAGATAACTGTGGCGACACCGAAAAGCAGACTCATATAGAGCGATTTTTCATCAATAGGACACATTTCGTTGAAGGCTTTCATGGTGAGTCGTGAGATGCCGGTGACCAACAGAATCGTAATAGCAATAGCGAATCCTAAACCTTGAGGCACTTCGGGTTTGTCAGGTGTGAATGCATACGTCGGCTCTTTTTCCCGCTGGCTGAGGAGTGGAATCGCTACGAAGGTTAAGAGAAGTCCTATGGTTTGCCAGAGGTTTGGAATCTCTTGCCAGAATATCATCGCCACCAGAATCGGTAATACGATTGACAGCCTGACGAGTGCAGCCGTGACGACTATCCCGCTGAGTTGGATACCGATAGTGAACAACTCAAATCCGAGCGCGTATGTCACGCCGTTTGATATACCTAACGCGAAAGTCAACTTTGAGAATTCAAAATCTGGTTCTTGTGAGAGGACCCAAATGCTAATGAAGAACGCGCTGAGATAGTTGATAAAGCCGATAGGGTTTAAGCGTTGTTGGTTGTTTTTGGCGTGTTTGAGGAAAAGCCCGAAGCCGGAAAGCAGGACGATATTGAGGGCGAGGAAAAGCATTTTTAAAATAGTTGTCAGTCATCAGTTGTCAGTTATCGGTTAAAGAAGAACCCAGTGCGCGTTAAACATATCTTCTTAACCGACAACTGATTATCGATAATTATTATTGAGGAACAGAAACTATCAAGAACAAAATACTGAAAGCCGACGGTTTCCGATAGCCACTATTCCATCGGCAGTGCGACTTTGGTTTTCTCTTTCGCAGATTGATAGGTTGCCAAAACAACCTCTACGGCGTGTTTTCCACCCCTACCGTCAATCATTGGGGTTCTGTTCTCTCGGACACAATCAACAAAATGGGTTAGTTCGCCCACAACACCGTGCGGTCCTTCTCTATCTGGAACAATTTCCTCCCAGTCGCCGCCGCGCTTTTTGAGATAGGCGAGATCGGCTGACATATTTAAACGGAGTGACCCCTCGGTTCCGTCAATAATTGTGTCGTTGGTGCCGCGTGCGCCGAGGAAACCGCCCCACCGCAAAATACCGACCGCGCCCGAATCGTAACGGATGAGCGAGATCGTATAATCCTCCCAATCGTCGTGTCCGGAGAAACTTCCCACCTCGGCGGCGACAGTCAGAGCCGTGCCACCGAACCAGTTAATCAGATCGGATTTGTGGATACCGTTTTCCAAGAGTCCACCGACGGTGCCGTACCAACTATCGGGTCGGCCGCGTGGGGCGTTATAAGGACCCGAGTAGTCGGTTTCGATGTAGGTAATGTCTCCGATGTCACCATTGTCCACCATCTGTCTACCGAGTTCATGGACAGGATAAAATCGTAGGACCTGCCCTACCATCAGATGCGTACCCGCCTTATCCGATGCCTCAATCATCGCATCTGCCTCAGCAAGCGTCAAGGAGAGCGGTTTTTCACAGAACGCATGCACACCCGCCTCTGCGGCATCAACGACGACCTGTGTATGTGCAATGGGTGGTGTCGCCACGACGACAGCGTCCACAACAGCAAACAATTCCTGATAGTCTTGGAAGGCGCGGATCTTATGCCGTTCAGCAACGGCTTGCGCTGCGTCCAAACGCAGGTCAGCCACGCCTACAAATTCACAATTTTCAACGTTAGGGAGCGCGTTGCAATGGCCGTTTCCCATGCCGCCGACTCCAACTACACCTATACGAACCATTTTGAATCTCCTCTTATTCCTCTAAAGAATCCGAGAACTGATATGTGCCGTCCCGATTTATTGCGATCGTCGGTAATTTCTGGTACTGTTCAAACCAATTATACCCGATTCTCAGATTTTTCCAAAAGTTTATCAGAGTGTCATCATTTGGAAAAGTGTTTTGTAAGCGGGACATTGCACGATCATCTAATTTTGTTGGAAAAATATGCACCGGAATTTTTGCGTGTCCGTTTGATTTCGCTTGAACTGCTAACCAATAGACCTCCTTAATATATTCATCAGTGATTGGAACACAGCCAACCGTGACACATCCGCCGTGTATAAATATATCCCCTCCGAGTTCGCCTTTTCTACCCAAAATCTTATCCGCCTGGTTTGGATAATTAATCCCAAGTGATAAGTAAAAGTTGCTTTCGGGGTTAAATCTATCGATATAATAAAAGCCTTCCGGAATTTGTAAGTCGCCTTCGCGTCTTTTGGGTCCCAAATTTCCTGATGTGCGGCAGATAGGGTAGGACTTCACTGGTTTGAAAACGGCTTCGGACGCTGAAAACGCCCAGACCTCCAAGACCTTTTCCTGCTTGAAGATTCGGATAAAGAGTTTCTGTGGTGGATAGAGGATACCTTTGTCGGCGAATAGACTACGAAGTGGACTGTCCTTTTCTGCAAACGCTGTCCGAACGCGAGGGTATCTTTGCTGTTTGTCTTTGAAACTTTGTGGCTCTGTTAGTTGACAAGAACAGGTCATCATAAAACTGAGGGAGATGATAAGGTGTAGTTTCATAACCTTACAAGTTTTTTATTGATAGCACAAGGACTGTGCCTACTGCCTTTCTCGGTGTTTTACGAGTCCAATTATAATTGAAACCGCTATGACGATCCCGAACCCCCAAAACAGTACCTTGATACTTCCAGTCACGCGATCACCGAGGTAGGAATAAAGGAGTGTCGCTGGCAGTTGTCCGATTCCGGTGGCAATGCTAAACCATAAAAACCGCATGCCGGTGAGTCCCGCACCATAACTGATAACATCAAAAGAGATGACTGGAACCAGCCGTGCGATGAGGACTGCATGTTTACCGTATCGTTGAAAAAACCGGTCAGATGTGTTGATAGCAGATTCACTTAATAATCTAACAATGACGGGGCGACCGAGGAGGCGCGCGATAAAAAAACAGAGGGTAGCCCCCAGCATCGCACTGCTCCAGGACAACGCCGCGCCCCACCAAACACCAAACAGCAATCCGTTTGCAAAAGTGATCAGGAACGCTGGCAAAGGCGCGATCACACTCTGAAAAATCATCAGGACTGCTGACACAACAGGTGCCAGTGCTCCATAACTCGCGATGTACGCCCGTGCTGTTTCGACATTCTGAAAAGCAGCAGTGAGTTCAAGAAGATAATCCCAAACCTGTTTGTGGTAGACCCCGAGAAGGACTAAACCAACCAGTATCACAGGCAAAAACACAAGGAAACGCTTTTTATGGACGGAAATCGAACGGAGTCTGCCGATGACTTTACACATCTTTCGCCTGCTGTATCAATGCCTGATTCATCTTGTCCCGAAGTGCTTGCACCTTTTCATCTGTCCACTCGTAGAAGCCCTCCTTAGACTTTACGCCGAACTTGCCGGATTCAACCATTTGTCGAAGAAGCGGATTGATGTCAGCTGAACTATTCAGGTCTTTATAAAGTTCTTCAAAGGCAGCAAGCACGAGGTCCCAACCCGCGAGTTCAAAGACCTCAAAGGGGCCCGCGATACTGAGTCTTCGTCCGAAACTATTCCGCACGACGAGATCCACAGTTTCTGCACTGGCAATGCCTCGCTCTACAATAGAGAACGCTTCACGAATCAGGGCGGCTTGCAATCGGGGTCCGACAAAACCGAGTGTCTCTTTCTCAATAATAGCGGGAGTCTTACCGATAGCCGTTAGGAGTTCAAACGCCACTGAAACTGTTTCATCAGAGGTATCAGGGCTGCGAATCAGTTCAACCAACGGAATCAGATAAGGTGGATTAAAATAGTGGGTATTGAGTATTTGATCTTTCCGTTTCGCGTTTACACCGATTTGGCTCGGCATTAATGCAGTTGTATTGCTTGCCAGAATTGTGTGTGGCGGGCATATCGTATCTAATTCCTTGAATATCTGCTGTTTGAGTGGCAGATTCTCAGTAACGGCTTCAACAACAAAGTCGGCATTTTCGGCGACTGTTGCGAGTTCAGTAGCAGTCTGGATTCGCTGCAGCGTTGAGGGGATATTTTCTTCTTCAATAATGGCATTTTCTGCAAGTACCTTGAGATTTTTCTCAATCTGCGTGTATGCTGTTTGGAGGTGTTCGTCGGTGACATCATGCAAACGCACGTGATAGCCTGCGCTCGCGAACTCTTGCGCGATGCCGTGTCCCATCAGTCCTGCGCCGATGACCGCAATTTGGGAAATGTTATGAATTGTCACTTTTTCTCCTTTCACCGGCAATAACGATCGTAAATTCGCCCCGCGGTGTGGTACTCTGAAACTTTTCCAACGCTGCACTGACCTGTCCTCGGAAGATCTCCTCAAACTGTTTCGTCAACTCGCGCGTGACAACGATATCGCGTTCACCCATCACTTCAAGGACATCTTCAAGGAAACGACAGAGTCGATGCGGGGACTCAAAAAGAATTAACGTCCTTCCTTCAACAGCAAGCGCACGCAATTGACGTTTTCTTTTCCCTGATTTTGGAGAGAGGAAACCTTCAAAGGTGAAGTTATGTAAGGGTAGCCCCGAGATGGATGCCGCTGTAACGACAGCCGATGCTCCAGGAATGGGAACGATTGGGATTTCTGCGGCGATGCATCCGCGTAAGAGTGGGTACCCCGGATCGGAAATAATAGGTGTACCAGCATCTGAAACAAGGGCAATTGCTTCACCTGTTTGCAAGCGGGCAATCAGTTTATCAGATTTCGATTGCTCGTTCCCTTCAAAGTAGCTTGTGAATGGTGTTTGAATATCATAATGCGTTAGCAAGCGACGTGTCTGACGTGTATCCTCAGCAGCGATGAGGTCTACCTCTTCAAGAATACGTAGCGCACGCAAGGTAATATCCTCTAAATTCCCGATCGGTGTACTCACGAGGTAAAGTGTCCCAGGTGGCGTGTTTTGCATGTTTATTAATGACTGTCGGCTTTCGGCTATCAGCCATCGGCTTTCGGTTTCCAAAGAGCACTTGTGGCAGGTCCCTAATCGGTAACCACCACAAGTCCCCTGCTGACTGCCGACTGCTGAACGCTGAAAGCCATTCCCCTTGCTATATTAGGCATCTCGTGCTAAATTACCGACAATGAAAACAACCTACGCTATCATAAGTCTTCTGTGGTTGATAACGCCAGTATGTGCCAAGACGGAACTCCCATTTGAATCGGCACGCCCGCTCTACGTTGGTGCACGGGCTTTAGGTATGGGCAATGCCTTCACCGCTGTCGCCGACGATGCCAGTGCAGGTTTTTGGAACCCTGCCGGGCTAATTCAGTGGCAAGGTGTGAAACTCTTCGCCGTCAATAAGTTTCATGACCGAAGTGAGTACCGATTTGACCCGAAAGGTATCGGCTATAGCTACCGCGGCTATAGCCTTTTTTGGGGGAACAAAATCGCGATCGGTGTTGACAGCGGAGTTCCTGATTTCAACTATTACGGCATCGCTCGCCAACTCGGTCCGTATGCTGCCGCGGGATTGAGCCTTAAATTTAAACGAAGGCACCCCTCCAATGTCTATCAATTCTTCGGCTATGAGACGACGTATGACCTCGGAGTCCTTTTCAAACCACACCCAGATTTCAAATTCGGGTGTCTCGCGCAGAACCTGGAGGGTTTCGGCATTCAATGGCTGACGCTCGGCATCGCCTATCGTTACGCGGAACACTGGTTGAAAAGTGCGCCTTGCGAATTTTCAGTCGATGTCGCTGTCCCCACAGTAGGTGAAACACCCGAATTATACATCGGTGCGGAGTGGCATCCGCTCCAAATACTCCACATCCGTCTCGGCAGTTCAAACGGTACCTTGACAACCGGAATAGGCGTTACGTGGAAAGGGATTCGTATCAACTACGCCCGAATTTTTGAGAAGCCCTCCGCATCGGATTTTATTGGCATAACTATCAGCTTTTAGTCGTCAGTTTTCAGTTAAGATATGCTACGCCCAAGTCAAGATTTCTTTTAACTGACAACCGATAACTCTCACTGCGAGGCAAACTGAAAACTATTCATCACCTACCTCTTTCCAGTCCAATACCTCTTGATTCCACTCAAACTGTTGCAATGGACCAAATTTGAGATTGACCGTTAAACTTTTCGGTGTCGGCGAACTGTCGAACAGATTGAAATCACGAACAACAACGTAAGTGTGCTGTCCATCGGTAATCGTCTTGCACGCCTCAATGAAGTCGTCTAAGTTACGGATCTGTTTTCCGTTTATATCAAGGATAACAACTTTGGAGTTTCCATTCCGCTCCTGCAAACCGACCCGCGAGAAACTACTACCCGCAACGGCATGCGGTAGATAGACACCATCGGCTTCCAAGAAAAGTATGCGGCGCAATTGCGGTGTAATATCGTGAAAGATCGCGCCACCAAACCTGACAAATCGATTGACCTTCTTTGCCTCCAAATCCTCCACAGGGACATCAATGCTCAGATTTTCCCCATTCCGATAGATGTCCAAATTGACGCTTTTCCCAACGTTCTGATTCAGGACAGCATCGAAGGTATAGAGGTCGTCCTTGATGAGTTCGTTATTGATGCGATAGATAATATCGGATGCGCGAAGGTCGGCTTCACCTGTCGTCCTCGGTACAATGGATTCAATTTGGATGACCTTGGGTGTCCCAGCTTTCGAGGGACCAATCTCTTTTCGTAGTGCCGCGGGGAAATTAAAGTGTTTGATGGCTTCGCCAATAGAGACGAGTTCCAGATCCACACCGATTTCGCCGCGTTGGATTGACACTTTGTTCCGAATCAACTCAAGCGCATCGTAGAGATAGTCGATCGGCAGTTCAAAACTGGAGGTATCCGTGCCGCGTGCATGAATAGCAATAACTTTGCCTTCGGTATTCCACACGGGACTTCCACTTGAGCCGCCTGTCCGGTCAAATGTGGTGTGAATGTAACTGGAGTGCCGGTCCCCTTTGTTAACGTTGAGGTTCGTAATTCTTCCGAATTTGATGGTATATTCCTCTTTCTCATTGTTCCCAATGAGTAAGAGTTCATCACCAAGAGAGAGGGAATCCCATTCGCCGAGTTCAACCGCCTTGAGTTCAAAATCGACCTCGGCGGGATCGATCTGATAAAACCCGAAGTCGTGTGTCGGATCGTAGTAGAGAATGCGTGCTTCCGTAAAACTACCGTCGTGGAAGTTAATTTTGACGTAAGAAGGGCTGCTGCCGGTGACATGGCGGTTCGTGGCGATAATGCCGTGCTCCGCATCCACAACAAAACCGGTGGCAAAATTTGTGCCCTTCACTTCCGTTTCAAAGACGACCTCTGAGGAGGTTTCAACATTCACCACCATCGGTTTGTAGGCGGCAACCTGTTCCGTCCAATCGTGTTGGGCATTGGCGTTTATAACCAGCGTAAAGAGCAGGAACATCGCCAAAATTGCACTGCTTGTGTAGTTTCTAACCACACTTCCAAAAATCTGTTTCATGATTATCCTTTTCTGCTTTGGAATGCTTTTTAATTTTTTAAGAGTTTAGCACAGCAGTGCAGGGATGTCAAATGTTTTTTGGAAGCCGCGGCGGTATTCAGTTGTCTGAATCAGGATTCGCAGGATTAAAAGATTTTCAAGATTATAGACTCTGTCCGATAAAAAAAGTAAAATCTGTTTTATACTGAATTCACGTTAAATCGAATGTTCCTATCTTGACGGTGCATTTCAAACGTGATATATTATTCACACTGCTTTTTAATTTATTGCTCCTGGGCTAAAGAACGCCCCAGCAAAAACACCCACCTGAACGAACCGCAAGGAAAAATTAAAAAATGGCGACACATCACTTTGAACCAACGGTCTATTATACGACGATTGGCGCGCATGAACCAGTGCTCCATATTGAGAGCGGCGACACCGTTTTCACAACCACCGTGGACAACGCGGGGTACGATGCTAACGATACACAGGTCACCGAAAGAGGGAATCCACAAACAGGTCCTTTTTATATTGAATCGGCGGAACCGTGGGATACGTTAGCAGTTCATTTCGATCGGATCGTGCCGAACCGTTCAATCGGACGGACGGCTATGGTCGTCGCGCCCAATGTTTTGGATCCACACTATGTAGCATCCGAGATGCCCGAAGGCGGTCTTGCAGAATGGCATGTGGATGTAGAGAAATGGACAGCAACATTGATGACCCCTGAGACGCAGTTGGGTAAACTCACACTGCCGCTTGAACCGATGGTCGGATGTTTCGGTGTGGCACCACCCCGCGGGCAGGCGATTTCGACAGCCACCTCCTCTACACACGGCGGAAACATGGATTATCGCGGTTTTCAGGAGGGTGTCACCGTCTACTTACCGGTTTTTGTATCCGGTGCGCTCTTTCATCTCGGCGACGGACACGCTGTACAGGGTGATGGTGAAATCGTCGGTACCGGTATCGAGATTTCTTTCGACGTGCAGTTTACAGTTGAAGTGCTTAAAGGGAAAGGCATCAACTGGCCCCGCGCCGAAAACAGTGATTATATCCTGACAGCAGGCAATGCGCGTCCGTTAGATCAGGCAGTGCAACACGCGACGACGGAACTGCTCCGGTGGTTGGGTGAACTCGGTTTGGAGAAAAGTGCAGCACACATCTTGTTAGGGCAAGCCGTAGAATACGACATGGGTAACGTGTTCGACCCAGCATACACGATGGTCTGCAAAATCAAAAAGTCGATATTACAAGACATCGGCGTTTGGAAGTGAACGGCTTTCAACTGTGGAAAAGAGACATCTAATGCATATCAGATATTTCTGGAAACCAGAATACCGACTGCTGACGGCTGACAGCCGACAGCCATTCTAAGATTTATTCATATCCAATTCCGCCATAGAACGGAGATTTAACAACGGTGTCATCACGCCGCCAGCAGCGGGGAGGACGACCCCTGTATCGTAAAGTTTCATCGCAGAAATGGTGGCGTGTGCGACATCTTCAGGCGCACCCGCGCGAACCATAAAGATGTAGCCTTTCTCCGCCGCCTCCTCATAATCCGGAATACGGACGCGCGAGAGGTCTGTATCAATCACACCGGCAGCGATGCCGTTGACCTTAATCCCGTGCGCTGCTAAGCGTCCAGCAAAGGAGCGCATGCTCATCTCCAAACCCGCTTTTGAGATACAGTAGGCTGTCCGGTTGTCGGATGCCATGATATCGGAAATCGAGAGCGTGTAGATGATACATCCGCGGATCTCGTTTGCGACCATATAGTTTGCGACGCGCTGCGTGAGGAAATGGGTTGCCTTGAGGTTTGTATTGACGATCAGATCAAACTGTTCCGGTGTCTCCTCAAGAATATCAGCAATACGGGTGATACCGGCGTTGTTGATAAGAATGTCAACCTTTCCGAAGGCATCGTGTGCGGTGTCAAGCAGCCTTTCGTGTGAATCAAGGTCACTGATGTCGGCTTGGATGATAACTGCTTTCCTGCCGAGTGCTTCCACCTCTTGTTGGACAGATTCAGCGGCATCACGGTTTTGGTTGTAGTTGATAAGTACGTCGGCACCTTGACGTGCCAATTCGATTGCGATTGCGCGCCCGATGCCTCGACTGGAACCTGTTACGATTGCGGATTTGTCTGTGAATGAAACGTCTGTCGCGAAGAATCCGAGGTCTTTATCTGTCGGCATGTTGTTTTCCTTTTTTAGTAGTTGTCGGAGGAATAGTTTTCAGTGCGATTTTTCTGATGAAATTTAATAAAATATTTGGGTAATTCTATAAAGCACAGTTTTCAATCAAGAAGACTCCATAATCCTGTGAATCTTTAGAATCCCGTAAATCCCGCTTCTGACAATGAACACTTACATTACCCAATTAAAATCTTAATCTTCATGCGAAAAATTTGTCGGTTATCAGTTATCAGTTACGGGAGACTTCTTTAACTGACAACTCTCACTGCGAGGCAAACTGATAACCGATAACCATTTTTAATCTGAATATGGGTCTGCGGCATCGCGGAGGGCATCCCCTAAGAAGTTGAAGGCGATGACGACGATGAGTACTGGAACAGCAGGGAAAATGAGCCACGGATAATGGAGCAGAACGGTGACGCGCTGCGCCTCTTCCAGCAGAACACCCCAACTCGTCATCGGAGGACGAATGCCCAATCCTAAGAAACTGAGCGCGGTCTCCCCTAAAATCATGCCCGGGATAGCGAGCGTGGCGATAACGATGATATGGCTATAACATCCGGGTAGCAAGTGCCGTGTGATGATGTGCCAATGCCCCGCGCCTGCGGCACGTGCTGCCATCACGAAGTCGCTCTCCCGATACGCTAAGACCTTACCGCGCACTTGCCGCGCCAATCCGCCCCACCGTATAATCGACAAAATAACTGTAATCCCGAAGTAGATTTGGATGCTTGACCAACCGGGTGGCAGTGCGGCACCGAGTGCCATCCAAAGCGGGATGTCAGGGAACGCCGAAAGGATTTCAATAACGCGTTGGATCAGGTTGTCCACCCATCCGCCCCAGTATCCAGATATCGTGCCGAGGATAGAACCGAGGACAATACTCAGCAACACACCGACCAAACCGAGCGTCATTGAGACGCGCGCGCCGTACATGATTCGGGAAAGCAGATCGCGTCCCATCCGATCGGTACCTAACAGGAACATAGGACCGGCAGAACTGAAGAAATGTCTTCTGCCCTCCGCATCCTTAAAGAAGAATTCAACGGGATGCTGTTGTGTCATATCCTTGGTGAATTCCAATTCAAGACTTTCAGGGTTACGGACGGATTTTAACCCGTGAACATAGAAGCCATCTTCAATTGAGAAATGGAGGCGTTGGGGCGGCACGTGACGCAGCCGCATGTTAATCTCGTTATAGTGATAGGGTGCGAAGAAGTCTGCACCGATCGCGAGAATGTAGAAGAGCAGCAAGAGTACACCAGCGATAAGCCCCATCCGATTTTTGCGAAACCGTCGCCAGATGAGTTGACGATAACTCAATTGTCCTACTTCCGCTGCATCTTTAACTTCTTCCGCAGTCTCAATTGTAGGTTTCATATATTAGTCCAAATTGTGTAGCCCGTAATGAAATTATGCCTTAAATGGCATAATTTGTCTTTGCTTTACATGTGGAGGGCGGATAGGTGAAATGCATGTCATAGACTTAACAGACGTTATTACTCCGCAAGGTAAAATTAAAAATCATTCATAGCGAATTCTCGGATCCACCCAAGCGAGGGCTATATCTGCAAGTAGGTTGCCAATAACTAAAAGGAGACTTAACATCATAATTAACGTCCCCGCCAGATAGATGTCCTCGTTCAATAGACTGCGTAAGAGAATAGGCCCGACTGTCGGTAAGCCCAAGACAATTGAGACAATCGCTGAACCGGAGAGAATGCCGGGTAGGCTCATTCCCAAAATACTGATGAGTGGATTGATCGCAATCCGCACCGCGTGCTTACTCACCACGACGATTTCCTTAAGTCCTTTCGCTCGTGCCGTCTGGACGAAAGGTTGCCCCAGAACATCAAGCAAATTGCCACGCATAATCCGCATCAGGCTTGCTGTTCCGTTAATCCCGACGACAATGACAGGAATCCAGAGATGTTTGAAAAGGTCATTCAGTTTGCCCCAAGTCCACGGTGCGCCCTCATAGTAAGCCGAGAACAGTCCAAACAGGGGAACACCGAAGATGTCAAACGCAAATACCATCAACGATAATGCCAAGAGAAACGCCGGTATTGACATCCCGACAAAACTGAGGAAGGTGAGAAAGTTATCCGACCACTTATACTGATGCGTTGCGGAGTAGACACCGAGAGGAATAGCAACAACATAGGTGAAGATGAGCGATCCGACAGAGATAATCAGGGTGAAGGCTATCCGATCCCAGATCAGTTCATCGACTTCTCGCTTATACTCAAACGACTCGCCGAAGTCGCCACGTACAAAGCCACCGATCCAGATAAAATAGCGTTTCCACAAAGGGTCGTTCAAGCCGTAGCGTGCCCGTAATTCCTCAACATGTGCCAGTGAGCTGCTATCGCCGAACTCCTCTTCCAACCGCTGAATTTCCCGATCGAGGTAATCGCCTTGCGGGAGCTGGATAATAATAAAAGAGATAATAGAAATCGCCATGAGTGTCGGAATTGCGACCAAACATCGGCGAATGATATAGGTAATTATCATGATCTTCAGCGTCAAAACTCCGTCCTTTAGGTCGGAGATGTAGACGCTGTTTCTCCTTGAAATAAGGTTTCAAATCTGCTATAATACTGAGTGTAATCGGCATAGGTTGTAGTTGACGTTATGGTAGATACGCTAAACAAGTGAGACAACTACGTAAAAGCCTTACAACTCTATACTTGTTGAAAATCTGCTTGACATACACAGTAGGGAAAGACAGGTCATGCTGAATCCCATTTGAAAAAGTGTATCAAAATTTTTCGTAAGGACACTTTTGTGTCGCAGTCAGGATAGTGTCTGTTGCAGTAGGCTTCGTAAGACTTGCTCACAAGCAGAGGTTGTTGATCGCACAAATGCTTCTGTAAAGACTACTTTTGCAGAAGGCTCATGCTTTAGCATGAGGTCTATCACGGGTGTATCTCCTTCTTTTTAGCTGTCGGCTGTCAGCAATCAGTAAAGAAGCGTTTGATTCAATCAGGGTAAACACCAAGCAAACGCCTCTTTTACTGATGGCTGACGACTAATAACTATTCCTTAGACAACCAACACTGTTCGGGATAATGGGTTGCTGGGGTGACAATCGCCCACGGTCCTAAAATCCCATCGTTAGGCACATTGTGAAAATGGTCCGCTATAACCAAGAGTGATGGCGAACGCGCTGCAGAACCGAGGTGAAAGGGTCCCTCGTCAATATGAATCCTGACTGCGTCCCGGACGTATTGATGTCGCTGTTTTTCATCGGGTTCTCGTTTGATCTCATCATATAAATCAAGCAATTTTTTTAGCGGTCCAGTGGGCGGTTCCCCTTTTTCACCGCCTGTTTCATACCATTTCCCTACCTTGGGATGCCAGTACTTTGGAAGTGTCGGAAACACCCAATCGGGATACGTAAAGAGATCCATTTCCGCCTCACCGTGCATACTGATTGTGAATTTGCCGAGTGTGCGACGTAAACTCAATTCGGCACCCGGAGGTGTGTAGAGCAGCGTTTTTAAGCCGAGTTCCTCCCATCCGTCCTGAATAATTAACCCGATGTCATTCTCCTGACTGTTAAGATTGGAACTCGGTACATCCATGAGTATTTCAATCGGGTCGCCATCTGGACGCAGCCTATAACCATTTTTATCCCGTGCTGTGAGTCCCATTTCATCTAAGAGACGGTTTCCGGCATCAATATCAAAATCAGCGTCGGCGCGCTTCCATTCCTCAAAGAGAGTTTGCCCATCTTCATCGGCGAAATGCCATCCCTCTTGGCTGACAGTTGCTGCTTGGGGTTCCAGCAAGCCGCGCCATGCGATTTCGTTACATTTCACACGGTCAATGCCGTAAGCGAGTGCCTTTCGGAATCGTTGGTCGCGGATGATTTTTCTTAAGACAGGATCCGGAGCAGTCCAGTTAATCAGAATAGCAGGTTGCGCTCCGGCAGTGCTTTTCCACCGGCGAACCTTATAACCGCCCTTCTCCTGTCCTTTCAGATAAAGTGCAAGATCACGGAGTTCCATCCCACGGTACTGGCAGTCGATTTCGCCAGCGAGGATTTTGAGCACGCGCACTTGGGGTTCCGGGACCAAACTTGTCTTGACTCTGTCGATGTAGGGGAGTTGTCTGCCGAGTGTATCAACGACATAGTAATACGGGTTGCGCTCCAATTCAACGCGGAAACCGCCTTTTTCGTATTTTATCACCCGCCAGGGCCACAACGTTGGACGTTCAGGATTTTGGTGTGGGATGTTCTCTTTCTCGAATTGAATGAAATCAGCATATTCGGCATTGCTATCCGGATGAAACTGCATCATGTAGTGTTCAGGAATGTTATATTGATTACACCACCAAAATCCGGTCGCCAACCAAAGCGGCACGAGCCAGTTGGGACCGGCGAATTTCATTACAATCGTGTAATCATCAGGTGTCTCAACCTCCATCGGGATACCGTTTACCTTGCACCAGACAGGTGCACCGTACTTGTGTCGTTCATCAAGGCAAAGTTCATAATAGAAAGCAAATGAGGCTGAAGTATAGGGGTGCCCATCCGACCATTTGACACCCTTGCGGAGATGCAATGTCAACACACTGCCATCTTCGTTAAACGCCCACGATTCAGCAAGACCGGGTTCCAGACCAGAGGCATCAAACTTCCAGCGGATGAGGGGGGCATACCCCGCTGTCATTTTCCATGTCCCTAAATCTGGATGCGTGTGAAACCGGTGCCATGTCCCGCCGTATGGACCCGGACGTTCGTATCCGTCGAAGTCGGTTTTAGCAACGAGCGGATTTTGTGGGAGTCGTTCTGAAAGCGGTGGGAGTTTTCCTGCAGCGACTTGCTTTGCCCACATCGGTGCCTCTTTCGCCTCAATCCCACTCGGAAAGTCAGAAGTATCCTCTAATTGACCGCCCGAACACCCAACGATAAGAATCGGTAAGATGAACAGTAATTTAATGCAATTCAGAATAGGTTGGAAAGTTCCTGTTGTTTTTTGCATTTTAAGCGTCCTCCTCACGTTTAGCGAGGAAATCGGTGAACGTATTTAAGTCTTGAGAAACGTCCGTAAATAGTTCGTTAATGGACTTTGCATGCGGTATGGTCTTTTCATATTGCAATTCCTTGCCGTAGATGTTGTTCACCTTGTGACGGAATTCTAAAAGTTCTTCGAGTTCGCGGCGTGTATTTTCTGAAATCACCGGACACCGTTCCGGTCGTTTTTCTGCCATTTGTGCAAGTAGATTTTTATGCCATCGACTCCCTCTCGGCACGTGCATATCCACCTCACGGGCAATTCGGAGAAATATATTCTCTATGCCTCTATAGACATCGGCGAGATCTGTAGCGATTGTATTTTCAATGAATTCTCTTGCCTGAACAGGTAGCACATCAATATTATCCAATCCTCTTTGAATTCTTTCAAGTATTCCGTCTATTTTATCAAGCTCATCGTTGATACGTTGGGTAATTCTTTTTCGGTTCATTTCATAAATTTCTCCATCCTCAGTAGGAAAAACCTGTCGCTGTAAGTGTTCGTAAAGTGTCTGCCACACATCTGTCACACCATTGGGGGGACGCATCCCTTTTTCGATGGGAATCGCTTGGTGTTTTATCCGTTCGCGGAAAAGTCCGTTTGACGTGTCGAAATTGATTAAGTCTATCCTGAACGCCGAATCGAAATTCATAATCCTTATACATGCCTTATGGTATAGATCATTGGAAAGTCCCGACACAGCAATATCAATATCTGATCCCTTCGTGAACCACATCGGTTCTGTGAGTGAGCCGAAGACAACGACCTGGGTTGCATCGAACTCCTTATAAAGCAGCATTGCCACTTCCTGCGCGTCACGCCATGCCTGATGGAGCAGCCCTTCGTCCACGCTTCGGCTTTTCCACACTTGCTCCAGCCGTTTTCTGCATACGGAGAGCTCATCTGGAGACATCTTTCGTTTTGACATCACTAAACCCCCTGTAACGCCAACGTATCACTGTGGTGACATGCTACTTGAACACCCGATGCTACCTGACGGAGTTCTGGTGTTTCTTGCTTGCATATATCGGTCGCATAACGGCACCGTGGATGGAAATAGCATCCAGTCGGCGGTTGAGACGGATCGGGGACATCGCCTTCAAGCCGAATGTGTTCACGTTTCCGCTGCGCACTCGGATCGGGAAGTGGTACAGCCGATATCAACGCTTCAGTGTATGGGTGCTGCGGCGATTGATAGAGCGTTTCAGCATCGCTGATCTCCACAATTTTGCCGAGATACATGACTGCAACCCGGTCACTGATATGTTCAACAACGCTCAAGTCGTGTGCAATAAAGATATAGGAGAGATTGAATTCTTCGCGGAGTTCTGCGAGTAGGTTGAGAATCTGCGCTTGGACGGAAACATCCAATGCTGAGACCGGTTCATCTGCGACGATGAGTTCGGGTTGGAGTGCTAACGCCCGCGCAATACCAATGCGTTGGCGTTGTCCACCGCTGAAGGCGTGTGGATAACGGCGTATATCCTGCGATTGCAAGCCTACAGATTCCAGCAACTCAACAATTCGGTCTTGAAGTGCTGTCCCTTTTTCGGTCTGATTGACGCGCATCGGTTCCCCAACGATATCCCCTACTGTCATTCGTGGATTGAGCGATGCGTGAGGGTCTTGAAAGATCATCTGGATGCGTCGGCGAAAGGGACGCATCTCTCGGTGTGTCAATTTCGCCAGATCGACCTGTTCCTCGCCGAAAATGAAACTCCCACTTGTCGGTGGAATTAATCGGAGTAAACATCGACCAGCCGTCGTCTTCCCACACCCACTCTCACCAACGAGACCAAGCGTTTCACCGCGATGCACGTCGAAACTGATACCATCAACCGCCTTGACATAACCGATGGTGCGTTGAAAGATGCCTTTTTGTATCGGAAAGTATTTTCTGAGGTTGTTTACTTGAAGCAGTTTGGCCATTGTTTATCTCTTATTTTAGGAAAATCAGAAATAGGTTTCATATATTAATCCAAATTATGTAGCCTGTAATGTAATGGAAGGGTTTTTGCTTGGGCGTTTCTTCAGATATACGGAAAGGCACTTCAATATCTAACCCCCTTACCGAACCGCAAGGAAAAATTAAAGATCTGTGTGAAGCCAGCATCGGACAGCATGCCCACTTTTCTCCGATTCTCCGTTGATGACCGCGAGCTCCGGCATCCGTTCACACTCTGGCATCCGTTCTGAACACCGAGGTTGAAATGAACATCCCTCCGGCAGTCCCAACGGATGTGGCACTGTCCCAGGTATAGAGGGCAAGGTTTTCTGCGGTGCTTTTCCAAGGATGGGTATAGATTTCAGCAATCCTTGCGTGTAAGGGTGCAACGGATTATAGAAGATGTCATCAACGGTGCCTCTTTCGACGACGCGCCCTGCGTACATGACGACGACTTCATCAGCGAGATCCGCAATAACACCAAGATCATGGGTGATGAGCATAATTGCCATTCCCATTTCCGCCTGAAGTTCTTGCATAAGACCGAGTACCTGTGCCTGGATCGTCACATCAAGTGCTGTTGTCGGTTCATCAGCGATGAGCAACGTGGGCGAACAACAGAGTGCCATCGCAATCATGACCCGTTGACGCATACCACCCGAGAGTTGGTGCGGATATTCATCAACGCGTTGCGCAGGGGCAGGTATGCCGACGCGGGCAATCATCTCAATCGCGCGTTCGCGCGCCGTTTTTTTATTAACCTGCTCATGTAACACAATTGCTTCCGCAATCTGGTTTCCGACAGTATAGACTGGATTGAGGGAAGTCATCGGTTCCTGGAAAATGATGGCAATTTCGTTGCCGCGGATTTGGCGCATTAATTCACTTTTCGGCGACACCTGCGCGATATCCAGCGGTTCACCATCACCATTGCGATGAAACAGGATCTCGCCCGCTTCGATTCGCCCCGGCGATGGCACGAGTTGCAGCAGGGATAGCCCAGTGATGCTTTTCCCACAGCCACTTTCACCAACAACGCCGACGGTCTGTCCGGGACCGATTTCAAAACTGACATCACTTACAGCGTTCACGATGCCATCGTCTGTTGGAAAGACCGTTTTTAAGCCAGAAATTTCCAGGAGCGGTTTTTCGTGAGATGTTTTTTCTGCTGAAGCCATTCTCTTGGGTTACCTCAGAAGGTATGCCAAACTTTAGGCAATTATACACAAAAAACTGTTGCATGTCAATTTTTAAATTTTGGCAAGGGTATTTAAACAAACCTAAAGGAGGGTATAGGCGCGGTCGCCAAACCGCGCCCGGGCAAAAGGAAGGGTTTCAGAAGTTAGCGTTGAAAATGAATGCGCTCACAAACCGGAACTATAACCTTACAACGCTGTTTTAATATGATTCCAAAATACAGTAAGTTTCTCGCTCGCAACATCTTGCGAATAGTTGACGACGCTGGCTTCACCTGTCTGCTTCTCGTAAGCTGCAGTATCGGCACGCCATATCTTCGACGCATCTGGCGTTGCATTGAAGAAATAATCAGGATCGTGTTGAACAGTAGTTATAGCCTGCTGTTGCGTGTGTGTGTCCTCCACACTTGTCTCGGTATTCTTAATCCCTGCCCACGGAGAGGGTGAGATTTTGACGTACTGGAGCCGTGTTTTTTCCATCGCAGTTAAGTCGAACTCTGGTCCCATTGGGTCTGTAAAGAACGCAATTTTGAGGACAAAACCGGAAGCAACGAGATAGAAAAGTAGGGCAATAGCGTTGACAAACTTCGGAGAAGGTTCCAACTTCAAGCGGTCAAAACACCACGCTAATGGATTCGCGAAGAACGCGAGTTGCCGTCGTCGGTGGAGTTGCCGGACGCGTTGTTGAATGTTCCCGACTAATTCCGGTGGTGGAATCGGAGCCTCTGCGTTCTCCAATATATTCGCGGTGTTCCACAACGCTTCGTACTCCGTCTGGCATTCTGGACAGGTCCGCAGATGTTCCAAAAGCGCACGCCGTGAAACGTCCTCAGAAATTGGAGCTGCCATCTGAGCATCTTCTTTCACGACAAGATGCGGTAGATTGTTAAGAGTTTGTTCGCAATTCATTGAGATACTCCCTTCCTTAGAGATAATATTTGCTCAGCTTCCGCTTGAGATTTTTCAGTGCCTGATTCAACCGTGAAGCCACAGTGCCTTCTGAGCACTTTAAGATATCAGCAATTTCCCGATATTTAAGGTGCTGCATATAATAAAGCGTGACGACCTCACGTTGCTTTGCCGGTAAACGATTAATAGCACCCTGGACCACCTCGCTCTGCTCGGTCTTAATCACCGACCGTTCAGGTGAGTCCTCTTCAGAAGCTGCGCTATCAATCTCTGCTTCTCTAGTGTAAGCGGTAAGCTTGCGTTCATGCGATTGCGATTTACGAATATGCTGTTGGCACGTATTGATGCCGATACTATATAACCATGTCCCGAACTGCGACTGAAATCGAAACGATTTAATTGATTTGTATGCCTCTAAAAACGTTTCCTGCGTTGCGTCGGCGGCATCTTCTGGATTACCAAGCATCCGGTAGGCAAGCCCATAAATCTTTGAATGATGCCGATTGACGAGCTCGTTGAATGCCTCGGCATCGCCTTCTACTGTTTTGTGTACGTACACATCATCAGGAATCATATTTCTAATTTACCTTGCAGTTCGGTGAAAGTGGATTTCATACTTGACGTTCCTCCACGTAGAACCAGCCCTCCACTACGTTACAGGCTTACGTTTTCGCGGCTAAGAATACAAAGACTTCTCACAGACAACTTTCTAATTCTAATTTGGCCCACCACTACAAACACCCAACTCCTACCCTTTAAAATTGGGATGTTATCTGTTTTGTTGTACCGAAATCAATTTTCCTTCAAATTTTTTATTTTTTTCCGTCTTTGAGGATAGAGAACGGAACCCTCGAACCAATTTTCTGTATCATTGTTAGTTTTCTGGCGAATGTCACGGATAACAGTGTCCAACAAGCAGAAGGGTCAAACCTCACACGCCTCACAAACCAAGGCAAAACGTTTGGCACCGTTCGTCTCAAACTCGGTTTCGTAATCGTAACTGACAGGCACGTTTGACGCGCCACACCAATCACATCGTCCAGAAAAGGTGTGTGCATTCTGTCCCAACAGCATCTCCTTCTGTTCTTCAACTTTTCGGGTCGCAACGATGAGGTCAAGTGCATTTTGGCGGAGTTTCTGATCGGTCTCCTCCTTGGCGATCTTTTCAAGGAGCGGTTGCAGTCTCGGATCGTTCGGATTCCCGCCGTCCTCAAGTGTATGCCACGCGGCTTTGCGGACGCGCAGATCGGAATCAACTAACCCCTTATAGAGTGCCACCCAAACTTTGTCAACACTTTTCCGAACATGACAAGGACAGAGATTATCCATTGCCTCGACGCGATCATCCGGGTTGGAAGAATACGCGAGAGAGAGGTAGTATTCTACCTCATTGCCGCGCAGTCGGTCTTCACGGCGACGATGCGTTTTCTTCTGATATTTGTTCATGCCTCTCATTTTTTTTTGCTTCGGAATTCCATGTTTTGGCATCTGTTGCCTCCGTTATTAGATATTGTAACACAGGTTTTTCAACTTCTTCCAGTTAATCAACAAATACGGAAAAATATACGGATATGTCTTTGATATAAAGTCGGTAGTTTCTCATAAATATATCGCTTCGCTAAACACGGCGGCACGAAGTTCTTCTCGGAGTGAACGTTGCGGCACGACATCCACCTTACATCCGAGTCGATCTTCCAAAAAATGTTGCAGACCCACAAGATCCAACAGCGTAGCCCCAGCATCTAAATCTACCAAAAGGTCTAAATCGCTATCTGCGTCGAAATCCCCGCGAGCGTATGAACCGAAGATGGCTTTAACTTCGGCTTTATATTGCTTGCGAATTTCGTCTTTCTCTTCTGCCACGATTTTTTTTAATTCTTCAATCATGACAAAACTCCTTCAAGAAACACCAACATGGTGTGTGCTTACCACTTTGTCGAGTTTATAAGGTCTTCAACTTCGTCAATCTCTTTCGGAACGCCGCTTGTTAGGACCTCACAACCGGTCTCAGTGACGAGGATATCGTCCTCTATGCGGACACCGATACCTAAGTAGGCTGGCGGAACATTCCCTCTATCTTCAGCAACATAAAGCCCCGGTTCAATCGTCATCACCATCCCCGGTTGGAAGGTTTTGAAATCACCGCTCGATTCGTGGACACAATTGACATCGTGTACATCTAAACCGAGCATGTGTCCGACTCGGTACATGTAAAACTTTCGGTATTTCTCTTTCTCTATCAATCGCTTCGTTTTACCCTTGAGCAGACCGAGACTGAGCATACCTTCTGTCAATAACTCAATCGACTTCTGGTGAGGCTCATCAATAGAGACTCCGGGACGGATACAGTCAATAATGGCATAGTGCGCTTCAAGGACAAGCTGATAGATTTCTCGCTGTGCGTCAGTGAAGGTGCCGTTTGCAGGGAAGGTTCGGGTTACGTCGCCGGAGTATCGTTCGTATTCCGCGCCTGCGTCAATAAGTACGAGCGTGTTGTCCTCAATTCGGCAGTCATTCGTTGTGTAATGGAGCGTCGTCGCGTTTCCGCCACTCGCAACAATAGTAGGAAAGGCTGGACCGTTCGCGCCGTTCATACGGAACGTGGAATCAACGAGAGCCTCCAACTCGTACTCATACAGCCCTGGTCGAACCGCCTTCATTGCCGCAATGTGACCAGCGACTGTAATCTCCGTCGCCAATCGGAGACGTTGTTGTTCCGTCTCATTTTTGATTAACCGCAGTTCACTGAGAATCGGACTCGGGTCAACCAGCGTGTCAAACCCTTTCCCAGAGCGAATTCGTGACCTGACGGACTGCGTAAAGCGCGCAAGGATTTCGCTATCAACATCTTGATTGGAACCAAGGGTATAGTAAAGTCTTTCAGCACCGTGTAGATACTTCCCGATTTTTTCACTGAATTTCTCTATCGAATAGGCTTTATCTGCCCCATAGTGTCTTCGAGCATTCTTAACGCCGACGCGCTTCCCATTCCATATCTCCGCCTGTCTGTCTTTCGGGCGGACGAAAAGAATATACTGATGCTTCGGGTGATCAGGCGCGATAACACAGATCGACTCCGGTTCTTCAAACCCCGTCAAGTAATAAAAATTCGGATCCGGACGATAATTATATTCGGTGTCGTGGTTCCACTTTGCGGGGGGGGCACTGGCGAAGATAGCGACCCCTCCAGGTCCCATTTTTTCAATAAAGGCTTTGCGATTCTGCTTATGCAAGCCGTTTCCTCCTTATAAAGATGAAGCGATTGTTAGAGGTACCCGATGGGTGTACCGATTTTTCCGATGATGCCACCGCTCGCTACCATTGGATAGACAGGCTTTGCCCAGAAAATACCATCGACTGGGGCACGGACGGATTCTCGGACATTGCCGAATACATCACAGATGTCAGCAACATGTTGATACATCGCAAGTTGCTCATACAACGCCACTTTGTAATAAACAAACCCACCTTCATTACTGAGGAGGGGCACGAATTTCTTAACAACGATTTGTCGTTCAGGAATCTGCGGTGTCCCAGAAATGAATTTATAGTATTGCAGGACATTGAACACACCGCGCACGCCTTTTTCAATGCTCTCTACATCCCATCCATGGGTTCCTCCCAATTCGGGATCAATGGTGGGTATGCCGAGCTCTGGTGCCGCTTGTGCGAGTTGTCCCTCCGGTCCCTTCTGACTGAGAATATGTCCTATGCCAAAGACACGTGCGAGTTCAAGGCAGTCATTATGTAGGGCATGCTTTTCGTCAACACGGACACGCACCTCATCAATCATCGGGTGTACACCACCTTGGTGCAGGTCAAGGCAGTAATCAGCTTGCTTAATAGCGCGCTGAAATAGGTGATAGGCTATCCGCTCGCTCGATGTCCCGTCCCGTTTTCCTGGGAAACATCGGTTCATCTTTCGGTTATCCACGGGGTTTAGTGCCTGTTTCGTGTGAAATGCGTGGAAGTTGACGAGCGGAACGGCGATAATCCTGCCGTGCAACTGCTCGGGTGTGATGGTAGAGAGCACTTTGTGAATAACAGCAATTCCATTGAGTTCGTCTCCATCGCTGATCGCTTGGATGTAGAGTGTTTTACCGGGGTACCTCCCGTTGATTAGGACAACAGGCAGCCGGACAGCCGTCCCGTCAGGCATGCTGCCGACCTTGATATGTCCTTCCATCCGAGCTCCGGGTTCGGCGACTAATTGCCCAACTACCAGTTGACTATGGCGAATCTTATTCCTCATAGCGGTTATTTTAGCACAATTGGTAAAAAGAATCAAAAGTTTTATTGGCTATCAGTTTTCAGAGGAATAGTTGTCAGTACTCAGTTGTCAGTTATCAGTTAAGAGGTTTTGGGATCATCCCAATTCTCTTTCTAAAAACCGAACTAATAACTGATGACTGATAACTCTATAAAAACTTGATTTCAAGGGGATTTTCTGGTAAACTTATGCATCATGAACACTGAAAACCAAAAGAAAATTGCTGCAGAAAAAGCGACAGAGAGTGTCCAGCCGGGCATGGTTGTCGGATTAGGAACAGGTTCCACCGTCTATTACGCGCTTCTGAGGCTCGGCACGCTGGTGCAAGAAGGACTTGATATTATCGGGATTCCTACCTCTGAGGGAACCGAGAAAATCGCGTTAGAACAAAAGATACCACTCACAACGCTCGCGACACACCCTACCATTGCTCTAACGATTGACGGTGCCGATGAGGTCGATAAAGACCTCAACCTCATCAAAGGTGGTGGCGCAGCACTCGTTAGAGAAAAGATTATCGCCAACGCGTCGAAAAAAATACTGATTGTCGTTGATGAAAGTAAGGTGTCACGTGTCCTTGGCACGACGTTTCCGCTCCCTGTCGAAATTGTGCGGTTTGGGTGGGAAGCCACGCAAACTGAGGTCAATCGGATTTGTGGAAGGTCAACGCTACGCGTCGCATCTACTCAGGACGGAAGGCAAAATCCGCTAATCACCGACAACGGCAACTATATCCTTGACTGCCACTTTGATGGTATTCTTACACCAGAAGAGACTGAGCTGCAGCTAAATAACATTCCGGGTGTAGTGGAGAACGGGATTTTTGTCGATCGTGCTGATAAGATTATTATCGGTACGTCCTCCGGCATTCGGTATATGGAGTAACATTAATGGTTCGACACCTGATTCTGCTTTTTGTGCTTGTTTCAGCATCCATCACGGTTCCCAATCCAGTCAGGGGTGAAATATTCACGGAGAGTGGGTTGGTAGATATACCGACCGGCAATGTTATGAAACACGGGATATTCGGGGCAAGCACGTATCTCGCTTTCCAACATCCCTCTGAAAATACATCCGTAACTAACGAGAATAGCGCCCTCGGTGATGCCGTTGCGGTTCGCCTTAATTTCGGGCTGCTCGATCGGATTGAAATTGGGCTGACACATCTGTGGAATGAATACGGTTCTGAACCTTCCACCGAACGGACCGGAAACCTGAAAGTGCAACTCTTAAGGGAACAGGAGGTTGGAGCAATTCCGAGTATAGCGATAGGGATTGAGAACGTCGGCAATAAACTTCTTCCGTGGGACTCGGAAGCGGAAGCAGATGACACCCCCTCAGCGTTTCTTGCCATCAGTAAAACCTTTAATCTACCGCGGATTCACCAATTCGCTGGACACATCGGCATGGGGACACAGCGTTTCGCGATTGAGGAAAGTCCCATGGGTCTATTTGTTGGGTTGAGCAAGGAATTTCAACCGGCTTTCGCGAGAGGCGATATTACGACGAGTTTGGAATTCGATGGAACAGGTGTGAACGCAGGGTTGCGGTATATCACGCCAAGTGGACTTCAGGTCGCACTCGGTGCTGAGACGTTAAACAACCCAGACGAATTAAACTATCTCGTTGTCGTCTCATGGTCAAATGAACAGATGCTTGAACAGATCAAGGAAACGAGACGACTCATCACACAAGCAACAAAACTTGTAATCGAGACAAAACGCGCGATCACACAGCAAAAATCGGCGGATAAAACTACTGAGACACCTTCGCCTCAATAGATTCCATCACCTTTTGGAGCGATGTCAGAAGTTCAGACAAAAAATCTTGGGGTGGCACAAGTATAATTTCGATCCTCCGATTTTTGGCTTTTGCTTCCGGTGTTTCGGCGGTATCTATAGGTTGATAGAAGGCGTACCCTGTCGCAGCCAAGCGTTCTGCACTAACGTTGGCGTGTTCTTGCAAGTACTTCACCGCTGCGATTGCGCGTTCGGTGGAGAGGTTCCAGTTTCGCAGTGCTGAGCCGCCGATAGGTGTATTATCTGTATGTCCCTCAATCCGTATCGCGTAATCCGAATAGTCTGCGTTTAGCAACACTTCTTCCGCAATTGCGTCCAGAAGTTCTTTTCCTTCGGCACTCAGAATCGCACTGCCTGTTTCAAACAGAATTTTTCCTTTCACATCAAGTGTCAACCGTCCTGCCTCATCCAACACAGCACCCACTGTATCTTTAAACCGATCTTGGATAGCCGCAATTGAACGTTGCGATTGCTCCCGAATCCTCTGTAATTCAGATTCAATCTCAGTGAGTTTTGCGCGGAGACTTTCTTTCTCTTGCTCAAGCGCGCTTTTGTCCTGTTGAAGCGCGTTCCGTTCAGCCGCGATCTTCCGAGCGGCTTCACTTGCATTTTGCAATATCTCTTGCGTCTGACTAAGTTTTGAACGTGTTTCCTCCAGCATAGATTGGGTTTCGGCTAACCTCTTTTCCAGATCGGTTTTGGCGGTTTCAGTTTCTTGCAATGTGGTTTTGGTCGTAGTCAATTCAGCTTGCGTCTGTTCGAGATTACTCGAAACTAAATGAAGTAATACCGCCAGAACGATGGCAGCAATAGCAACAATACAGATAGATACGATTGCCAAAATTCCTTTTTTAGACATTTATTTCTCCTTGTAGGCTAAGGATGGCTTCAAAGTTATCATTTTTTGAGGTTTTGTTCTTTTTTTCTATCCCGCATGTCGTACAGCGGTGTGTCAGGATATAATTGCCGTGCTTTACAGTAAACCCTACCGGTTCCATCAACCCGCGACAAGACGCGGACCGGTCGCCGGGATTCACGTCAACGTGCCGGCTCCAGAGACATTCTGGACAGTGGTTGGTGTAGCCGTCTCCCTTGACGGAGACACCGCAATGTGAGCAAGTGAAATCTTCAATATGGCGTTGGAATTTTTTGTTCACTGGTCAGCACTCATATTCTTGCCTTGTGCAAGTCGGTCTAATGTTCGTTTTAGACTCGGAGATGCGGTAGCAGCGCGTTCTAAATCCCAATGCTCTCAGACAAATTCGCTCAAAAATGCGTTGTATTCATTGCCTACGGGAAGAATCGCGCCCTGTGCTGGAATCAATGCCCCACGCACTGTTCTCTTTTGACTCCGACGTGCAAGTGAAACCAGCAATTCTTTGGGATTCGGAATCTCATCAGTGTTTCTCGGGATGCGCTCAACAGGTATTGATAGAAAATCCGCGGTACCGTTCCGATCTGCCATAACCCAAGACTCTACCTCCATAACTGCGACGCGGAAGAAGAACTGAGGATTTAAAGCACCCTTAATCCAAGATTGGATGAGTCGTGGTGGACAATTTTGGGGTGAATCTAAATCGGTCAACATAAAAATAGCTGCGCCGTTAGCAGAACGGTTGAACTCCATTGCTTTGCGTTGAAGATAAGTATAACCTTCACCGAAAACTGTGGCCCAAATTTCGATGTCAAACCTCTTAAGAATTTGCGTTGAAACTGCCTCACCGAGTTCATCCTCAACTGCCAGAATTACGTGCTTTAATCTCATCGTATCAGACTTACTCCGGCAGTATCTTTGGGTCTGGTTCGTGAAAGGACAACCTCACCTACTGTGAACCCATTCTCTAAAAGGACGCGAATGTCCTCAATATCAGACGATACTTTAACCGATGTTCCCGTCCTTGCAGGTGTGAGCAAAAGCACTTCTGTGCCGTCAATGCACGGTCCTGTTAGAAGAGTACTGCTATGCGTGCTAACAAACACTTGGGTCTGGTGGATTCTCGGTATACGGGCAAACAGCGGTGCGAGTTTAGAGACAATGCCTATGTTTAAGGAGAGTTCAGGCTCCTCCAACAAAACAAGCGATTCATTTTCAAGGAGTGCCCACAAAAGTCCAATTAACCGAAGCACTCCATCCGAAAATTGGTCTTCGCGCTGCCACGCTTCGTTCAACTGCCAATGGGAATAACGCGCTTGTAAATGTGGATGCCCCGCGCGTTTATTTTGAATAAACGCTAATTCCTCAAACTGCGGCACCACAATTTTCAAGGCACGTTCAATCCGTTTGAGACGAGCGCGGCGGGTACTTGGATGCACACTCGCGACGCGTTCGAGAAATCCCTGACCAAACGGATCGTCTTCAATAACCTTGCCCTGAATCACATCGGCAAAACGGATGAGTTGTGGGACCAGATGGAGATAGGTGACGTTGCGAAGAAATCCGCCAATCTCTCGGAACTTTGCATTGGCAGCACTCTGCTCAAGTGCGGTCTGCGTAAGGCGATCTGGGTCTTCGTTGTCCTCTGCATCGGGTCTATTAAGGAGTAGTTCATCCTCTCTCCAAACGCGCTCATAAGTAAGATAGGTCTGGCGATGCCCACGCGGTTCTTGTCGGAATCCGACACCATATCGCCATGTTGCAGGGGCATCTGCCGTGTCGGCGATATGAATTTCAATAGAAACCTCTACGTCCTGTGTCGCGGACAGGCACCGAATTTTGGAGACACCGCCTCGGTCATTGATTGCTTTTTGGAGTCCGCCCCCTTCGGCTTTAGCGATATCGCGGAGAAAGCGAAAGATATCCAACAGGTTGGATTTACCTGACGCATTTGGACCGACAATAAACTGCCGTTCCCTAAATGGCACATTAATCTGTTGAAAATTTCGCCAATTTTTTGCGATAAGCCGATTGATAATCATAACGAGCAGTTTCCTTTAAGTAAGAAATTTCTATTTTCGCGAATGTGATATGAAAATAATAACATACCCAAGGCAGGAAATCAAACCAAAACGGATAGGCTGTCCCGTCCTTAGAGAGGTAGGATAACAAGGAAATTACGCCTAATGAAAATTTAAACGTCTATGAAGGGCTTCACATCCCAGAGCAAAATAGTGCCATCATCCGCCCCACTCGCCAGAAGCGTGCTGTCAGGAGAGAAGTCAAGTGACTGCACATCCGTCGTATGCCCCCAGAAGGTATGGATATTCTCCGCGGTTTCAACATCCCATAAACGGATTGCCATCTTCTCCATTCCCCTTCGCCACCAAGTCCCCGATACGAAATACTTGCCATTCGGTGAAAAAGCGAGAGCGTATGTTCGTTGACTGTCCTCAGGTTGTGGTATTACGCGTAATGTTGTCAGTTGTTCTGCATACCATAATTGGATTTCGTTGTCCATTCCGCCAGCAATTATCTTACCGCACGGTGAGAACACTATCCCCATAGGTGTACGAGGTTCATCCAAAGGCAGTGTCGCAATTTGTTCACCTGACGCAACATCCCACAAGCGAATGGTGTTGTCGCGCGCCCCGCTCACCAACCGCTTGCCATCTGGCGAAAACGCCAGTGATGTAACGTAATCCGTATGTCCCGTGAGGAGTGTTGGATGCTCCGGGTTCTGGAAGTTCCATACATAAACCGTGCCTTCTCGACTCCCCGCTGCGATCCGATCACCAGTCGGAGCAAATACCGCGTGACGCACCCAATCCGAGGGTTCCTTAGGTGCTGTGAACTCAGCGATAGGTTCATCAGGTTTGCTGACATCCCATACCTTGGTTTCATTGCGGAGGCGGGTGCCCAGTATCCTTCCGCAGGGCAGAATAGTGTACGTATAAATATTCTCATCCTTCAACAATGTTTCGCGTGGACACTTCTGAGCAACATCCCATAACTCAATACCAGGATAATCGCGGGTGCTTGCGAGCGTTTGGTTATCCAACCAACCCACCTTGGGATAGGGCCACGGGAAATGAGGTTCACGAAGTGTTGGGAATGTTTGTGTTTTGCCATCCGTCCTCTTGTTGGACAGCACGTAGGCGATAGTCAACTGTGGACATCTGAAAAACCACATCGCACCAACACTTCCTCTTAAAAGTTCAATTGTTTGTAGTTTTTCACCGGATTCTACACGGCAGATGTCAATGGCTACAGTAGTTTGCTCATAGCGAAATACGGCAGTCAATAACTGTCCCTCTGGTGAGTAGAACGGAAGCCCCCAATCTGTTTCGGAGTTAGTATAAACTTTCTTTTCCACACTCTCTGTGACATTCCACACGCGCAGGCTTTTATCTCTACTACTCGACACAAGAAATTCACTACACGGCGAAAAGGTTATATCATCCACCCAATCCGTATGCGCTGAGAAGTGCGAAATGCGCTCACCGGTTGTTACGTCCCATATTGAAACGCAGCGGTCCACGCGATCGGTATCACTAAGGGTTTCGTCAAACGCCGCACCCGCCAACAGACGACTGTCAGGAGAAAAGACAAAATTTCTACCCGCAAACTTGACGATTGCCTCACCCGTCTCTGGATGCCACACATAAGTTTGTGTGCCTTCCGTGTCAGGGTTCAGAACCTGTCCATCGCGTGAAAGTTCGGGATTGCCCGCTGTAGCGGCAAGGAGTTTGCCATCGGGTGAAAATTCAAGCTGGTGAATATCATTCGATTGGAACTCGTGCGCGCCTCGATCCATCTGCGCAACACACTCGCCGCTATGAATATCCAATACCTTCACAACCCCCTTCATTGCTGCAGTAGCAATCCACTCGCCGTTCGATGAGCAGGCAAGCCCACCAAAAGCGTCTTGACCTTTTATCTGCGTGACGCACGCGCCACTCTGGACATTCAGTACTTTAATGAGGTCATCCGCTGTACGAATGATAATCCATTTGCCATCATGAGAAAAATCGATGGAATTAACCATTCCCCTCTCCGTTTCCCACAATGAAATCGGGGACATTGACGACACGTCATACCACCAAAGTCCCATGAGGGTTCCAACAGCGGAATATGTACCATCTGGAGACAATTTAACATCACCTTCATCTACGTCCCCTTTTCCAAATCGCGCAATTGCGCCTTCTGGCAATGCCCATGTTGTCCCCATAGTGTCCCCTGGTACTACATTGAACGAGGCTGGTCTTCGGTTTTGCATTGTATTAACCTCTTTTATGTTTTATGGAATGCGCTGAGGCACGGAGACCTCGCGCTACAGTGTATTTTAAGGTTCTGGTATTTTAAAGTTCTGCGCGGGTCATGAAGGTTGCGTAGATAGTGGAGGTTCTGATCAGATCGGGGATATGCACGCGCTCGTTTATGGCATGTCCGCCCTCGCCCCGCGGTCCATACCCAACACCGGGCAAGCCCGTATTGACGAAATAGTGCAAGTCCGTAAACCCCGTGGTGCCTTTAAACCGCGGTTGATTGAAACGGACGATACGGACCGCATCGGCGAACGCTTGCGCTATTGGGGAATCAGTATCGGTCAAACACGGCTCAATCCGCAAGATAGCCCGTGCTTCTGCTTCCAAATCGGGGTAGTATTGACAGGCACCAGAAATTGCCTCCCGCAATTCAAGTTCAGCAAATTCAAGTTCCTCATTCGGTGTAATCCGGCGGTCAATTGAGAACGTGACGCTTGCCGGGACAGTGTTGACTTTGTCGCCATCGGTGCCGCGAAAGGTTCCACCGATGTTCAATGTCGGATAACGATCACTGCCATCAGGGAGTTTAAATGCCCGTTCCGGCGATTTTAAATTCCGCTTAACCCGTTGCAATGCTGTCACGAGTTCGGCTGTCTTCTCGAAGGCGTTTACGCCCTTATCCGGTTGCGCACCGTGCGCCGCTTTGCCCTTGACCTCAATTTCCAACCAGAGTACGCCGTTATGTCCGTTGCCGATGTTCATTTCTGAACCGCCTTCGCAGTTGACAACATAATCCGCATTGACCAAACCTTCTTCGACAACGTATCCCGCCCCCAACTGACCGCCGGTCTCTTCGTCGCAGGTGAATGAGCATTCAACGTTAAATTTCGGTTCAATCCCAGTTTCTTGGGCAGCCTCAATCGCAAACAGGAGTGCTGCGATGGCATCCTTCATATCGTCGGCACCGCGCCCGTAAAGCCACTCACCATCGATCTCACCACTGAATGGATCATCAAAACGCCAGTCTCCTGCAACGGGAACCACATCGTAGTGTGCGTTGAAATGCACCGTCTTTTCTGCGCCGACATCCCAACGTGCGATGAGGTTCAGTCGTGGATGGCTGTCTGCATTCGGGATAACCTGTTCTGCACGACGCTTCGGGACCTTGGCAACCCGTGTTTGCATCCCTAATGCTTTACATTTCGCCTCAAGTAGTCCAACGATCTCGGCGTAATTCTCGCCCGGTGGGTTGACCGTAGGAATCCTAACGAGTTCCTGCAGCAACGCACAAAGTGCGGTTTGATTGTCCCTGATATAGGTTTGGACGGACATTTTAGGTCTCCTCAGGTGCCATTATTTGACAACTGCTTGATCCCCAGGTGACAAGTGTTCGACGGTTTCACCCGTTTCCGTGAAGGTACGGGTCACACTAACAGATGCATACGTCCACAATATTTTCATGGGTGCATCGCTCTCATTCCAAAATCGGTGTGGGATGCCCGCGGGAACGAATGTTGTGTCAAAGGCTTTCATCGTAAAGACATCGCCATCAACCTCACAAGAGGCTTCACCTTCAAGAATCGTAACGGATTCATCGCAGTTGTGGTAGTGGCGTGCAATTGCGGCACCGGGGTCAAACATCGTCACGCCGTTGGTGAGTGAAGTGGAGTCGATCCATTTACCGGCTAACGGGACGGTCTTCACGCCGGTGCCTCGGTCGATAGGGTTCTGTTTCTCAAAATCGATGATGTGTGCTTTTGTGCTCATCTCTTATCCATTGCCTTTCGTTAAGATTTGCTTCAGTTTAGCACGAAGAGGGAAAAATTGCAAAGGATAAAGAGAGGATAGGAAAGCACTGTAAAATAAAGACAAATTGCGCTTTAACCGCACAATTTCCGCTAAACATTTTGTGGATAGTGGGATTTAGGAAGAACGGCTGCAAATCCAGCAATCGCCCGCTGTATCTCTGCTTCGGTGTGTGTCGCCATGACGGTAAGCCTCAAGCGACTCGTATTTGGTGGCACAGCCGGGGGACGGATCGCTGGCGCGAATATCCCCTCGGCAAGCAGTGCTTCTGCGACGCTTGTTGCTCGTTGTGGACTTCCCAGCACCACCGGAAGAATCTGTGTTTCGCTCGGCAACAGCGTATAGCCTAAATCAATCAACGCTTTTTTCAGGCACTTCGCGTGCGAGAACAAACGTTGCCGTAAATGTGGTGAAGAACGCATCACATCAAGCGCAGCATTCGCCGCTGCTAAGGTCGCAGGTGGCAGCCCTGTTGTGAAGATGAAGCCGCGCGCCCTGTTAATGAGCAGTTCAATCAATGCGTGATTCCCCGCTATATACCCGCCGAGCGCACCAACGGCCTTGCTGAACGTACCCATCTGGATAATGGCTTCCCCTTCCAGTCCAAAGTGCGCAACGGTACCGCTTCCATCCTCTCCGAGTACGCCAAACCCATGTGCGTCATCTACCAATACCATTGCCTCATGTTCAGCAGCAAGGTGGCAAATATCGGGCAGAGGCGCAATATCGCCATCCATGCTAAAAACACCATCTGTCACGATAAGCCGCCGCCGAAACGCAGTAGACTCCGATAATAAAACTTTGAGGTGTTTCATATCGCAGTGCCGATAGACTTTTTTGGTGGCACGACTGAGGCGGCATCCGTCTATGATACTGGCGTGGTTAAGCGCATCGCTTAAGATGAGGTCACCTTCACCCACAAGCACTGGAATAATACTCGTATTGGCAGCATAGCCTGAACCGAAAACAAGCGAGGCTTCGCTTCCTTTGACCTTCGCGAGATTGGTTTCCAGAGTAGTGTAGAGTTCGTTATTCCCCGAAATGAGACGGGAACCGCTTGCTCCCGTGCCGAAAGTTTGTGTTGCTTCAACAGCAGCAGCGATAACCTTGGGATGCGTGCTTAACCCCAAATAGTTATTTGAACCGAGCAACACAACATCGCGTCCATCAAGATTGATTGTCCCTGTTGGGGCACTCATGACGGTGCGTAGCTGGCGGCGTAAGCCTGCTTGCTCCAGTGCTTCACATTCTGTGTCCAACCAGTCGTAATTATGCGTCATAAAAAATAAATTCTGAAAACAAGCGAGGTTGCAAACCTCGCCAGCGAGTGAGTGGTATGCCTGCCTATCCGATGAACTGTCTCAGGAAGATATGGCTTTGACTTAAAGCACGCTGCCGCGTCTCCAATGTCTCCTCATAAGCTCGATCCTCCACTTCAACACAGACTGCCCCCTCATAACCGGTATCACTCAAAACGGAGAAGAAGCTGCCCCAATCGACATCGCCAAGTCCGGGTAGTTTCGGTGTATGATATGATAAAGGCGTTGCGAGGATGCCCACTTCATCCAGTTTCGCTTTGTCTAATCGCACATCTTTCGCATGCACGTGGAAGATTCGATCAGCGAAGTTGACGAGTGGTTTGAGGTAATCCATCTGGAGCCATATAAAATGGGACGGATCGAAGTTAAGCCCGAAGTTAGGGGAAGGAATCTCCTCAAACATCCGTTCCCACACTGCGGGACAATAGGCGAGGTTTTGCCCGGCGGGCCATTCGTCCTCCGTGAAAAACATGGGACAATTCTCAATACCAACGCGGATACCGTGGTCGGCGGCGAATTCGATGAGAGGCTCCCATACCTTCTTAAAGCGGTGCCAATTCTCATCTATCGTGCGCGTCTGATCCCTGCCGATGAACGAGTTTACAATGCCTACCGACAAACGCTCCGCTGCCAGAATCAGCTGCTTGAGGTGTTCGCTATAGATAGCCGCTTCCGTCTCATCAGGTGTCAACGGGTTAGGGTAGTAACCTAAGCCACTGATTGTTACCCCCGCATCCGAGACACATTGCAGGATTCCATCCACTTCCGCATCGGAAAGTGTCGCTACGTCAACGTGAGTAACGCCTGCATAACGTCGTTCCGCTTTCCCTTTGGGCCAGCACATCAATTCAACGCAATCGAAACCGGTGTCAGCGGCGAATTGGACGACCTGCGCCAACGTCTGCTCCGGCAAAATTGCGCTTACAAATCCGAGTTTCATTATGTAACCTCTGTGTTCGTTTTTAGACATTTTACTACAGAAAAGCGCAGCTCGCAAGTGCATATTGAGACTGCTCAGATTTATTCAGAGAATTGGGATTCGGAAATTCCTCCTACAGAAGGACTGAATGACTCCGCTGAAAAAAACGTTTGACAAAAATAAAAATCGCTCCTATAATTCTCGCGCGAACTATATACGTCAATTACAGACGGAGAGGGCATAATGACACCCAAACAGCGATACCTTTTTGATTTAATGGGGTATATCCACCTCAAAAACGTTCTCAGTGATGAAGAATTGAAAAACGCCCAAGATGCTGTAGAGCGGTGCGTCCAAACACCAGAGGATGAACTCCCACCCGGTATTAGTTATGGCGGTGGTGGCTATTCTAACGGCTTCTCGTTTGACAAATCGCTTGAGGCACTCACACTTCACCCGAAAACATGGCCAATTGTGAAGGAATTGACCGATAATAAGCCTCGTTTTAATCGAGGCAGCCTCGTTGCCAAGAGACCAGAACACGATCAGGTTATCGGCAAGTTGCACTGTGCTCGTGAAGATTGTGGATGGCAGACGCGTCGCCATGATGTTAGGGACGGACGGGTTCACTGCAATGACTTCGTTGTTTTCTTTTATTTCGCCGATGTCCATCCCGGTGATGGCGGTTTAGTTGTACTACCGGGTTCCCACAAAGCGAAATTTGAACGTCCAGAGGGGCTCTTCTTCCCGGACCCAGAGGATCCACCCGACGAACTCCATCCGGCGTTAGTTAACGTGACAGCGCGTGCTGGCGACGCAATTGTTCTGTCCGAACTGCTGACACACGGGGTCCTCATCTGGAAACCGAGGGATCGATATCGAAGGTTTCTCATCTTGCGTTACAAAACACAGTTTTTCCAAGATGCCAGAGGACACAGGGACCCATTTCCACCTGAAGTAATGAAGCGACTTTCCCCCGAAACTCTTGAACTTTCACAACCCGCATCTTATACGCACATCAAGGATATTGTCAAAAGCGAACATGTCCAACTCACCTAAAAGGAAGGGAAAATGACACCAGAACAACGTTATCTATTTGATGTTACAGGCTATTTACACATCAAGGGGGCAGTCACAGGGGATGCTCTCAAGGAGGCACAAGAGGCTGTGGATCGGTATATTCACACACCCCTTGATGAACGTCCCGAAGAATTCACGACGCGTCCTCGTGACTTAGAACCCGGCAAAGGTGGAAGATACGAACACGGATTCGCTTTCGATCGGTCGCTTGAGGCAATGACAGTGCATCCGGCTATCTGGCCCCTTATCAAAGAGTTCACCTTTGATAAACCCCGGTTTGTCACCGGGACGCTCACACTCGAACAGCACAATCCGGACAGACAACCGATGGGAACAAATCCGGCAGGTTTACACTGCGCACGTGAGGGACGGCACTGGCTCACCCGCTATGAAGTTCAGAATAGCCAAATCTACTGCAACGACTTCGTGGCGTTCTTCTATCTGACAGATGTGGAGCCGGGCGACGGAGGGCTTATTGTTATCCCCGGTTCGCATAAGAGCAAATTTGAGAGACCTGAAGACCTCCTCACGCCAGGACCCGACGGCATTGATCCCCAACCAGATGATGTTTTCACCAATCTCACACCTAAGGCGGGTGATTTTCTCGTCATCTCTGAACTCTTGACGCACGGTGTCTTGCGGTGGAAACCGAAGGATCGCGACAGACGTTTCCTTATTCTCCGCTATCGTCCGCAATACGACGGTAAGCAAAGTTTACCAGAGAAAATCGTCAACCGTTTAACACCTGAAGTTCAGGAACTCGTGCAAACGGCATCCTATGGACACACGAAAGAAATTGTTAAACAAGATATTGTAGAATTAACCGTTTAACGTATTTCTAACAGAACCTGCTACGGGTCAAAAGAATTTTCTACCAAACCCGTAGCCTGCAACAACGGCGCAGGCGGATATAAGAAACGCACTTCAAAGTCCAAACGCACGTTGTTTAACCGCAAGGAATAATTAAAAAATGGGAACACAATATCGTGTTTGTATTGTTGGTTGTGGCAGAATGGGTGGTACAATTGATGAGGAAGTCCGTGCGACACCACACGGCGCGTTACCCTATTCGCATGCAGCGGGATATACGGCTTTCGAGCGGACAGAACTTGTCGCCGCCGCAGATGTGGTCGAAGAGAAGGCGCAATACGTCTGCAACAAATGGGAAATCCCGAAGTACTACTTAGATTATCGCGAGATGATCGTTGAAGAGAAACCAGATATTGTCAGCATCGCCACACGCCCTGGTAACCATGCCGAGATTACAGAATTTGCTGCTGAAAACGGCGTGAAGGGTATCTATTGCGACAAACCGCTTTGCGCTTCTATGGAAGAAGCGGATGCGATGGTAGAGGTGTGCGAAAAATACAATGTCAAGTTCAACCTCGGCACGCAGCGGCGTTACACACCGGGATACATCAAAATGCGTGAGATTCTCGAAAGTGGTGAACTTGGCGACAGACGTTCTATCATCGCCTATAGCGGGGGTTCTGCCCTCTGGGGATATACACACGCAGCGGATATGCTCCTCTTCTTGGCAAGCGATTCTCCAATAGAATACGTGCAAGGCAACGTCGCCGTTGACGACGCTGACTTTGAGGACAACCGCACGGAATCCGATCCCGGGATCGTAATGGGGTTTATCCGTTTTCAGAACGGTATCAACGGTATCAGTATCCCCGGCACGGCTTATGAATTTGAAGTGAATTGTAGCGAAGGCACAGTGCGTGCACTCAACAATGGACTCGGTTTTTATCTCCGCAAACGGCAAGGACAGTTTAACGAGATTTTGGAAGCGCAATTTCCAGCCTATGAACGGAAAAGCGGTACCGTCGGTTGTATTGAAGACATCGTTGATGCAATTGACACCGATACCGAGACACAAGGCAATATTCATCTCGCACACCGAAGCACCGAGATGGTCTTCGCGATCGTTGACTCACAACGGCAACAAGGTAAACGGGTGCCGATGCCGATGGAAAATCGAGGGCTGTATCTCGGAAGGTGGTAAAACTATTATCTGAATCAGGATTTGCAGGATTTTAGGATTTCAAGGATAAAAGGAGGGTAGTACAAAACCGATGCTTAGGAAATTTTATGTTTTGACATGCATTGTCGGCGTGGGTTTTCTGCTAACGTATGTCCCAACGGTACCAAGCGGCGAGTCGCAATCAGAGATCGCGTCTACACGTCCAGCGAGTACGCGCTATGAACAGCGTACACCAAGTCGAGACGGGATCGGCAAGTTCTATATGGGACGCGAAATCTCTCACGTAATGGGGCACCAAGGGGCGGAATGGTTGGAACGTCCTGAACGTGAACGTGAAGAGATGCCAAACCGGCTTGTTGAACTGCTGAAACTCAAAGAGGGGGATGTTGTCGCGGATATCGGGATCGGCACAGGCTACATCGCTCGGAAAATCTCACCGAAAATCGGTGAGACAGGCATCATTTACGGCGTTGAAATTCAGCAGGAGATGCTTGACATCCTTGCTGAGAAGATGGCAGAAGAAGGTATTACCAATATCAAAGGAGTCTTAGGCACGATTACCGATCCGAAATTGCCGCCGAATTCGGTTGACTTAGCAATTATGGTGGATGTCTATCATGAATTTTCGCATCCCTATGAGATGATGCAAAATATCTGCCGTGGTCTCAAAACGGGCGGCAGAGTCGTTTTCGTAGAATACCGCGCCGAAGACCCACATGTTCCGATCAAACGGCTGCACAAAATGAGTGAGTTGCAAGTGATTAAGGAGGCGACACCACACCCACTTTCTTGGATAGAGACACTCAAGGACCTACCGTGGCAGCATGTTATTATTTTTGAGAAGATTGGTGGGCAATAGACAGATTATATCGGTATTTTACTCGGCGGATGTCTTCCGAGAAAGCTCGTTTGCCGCTTTGAAGACAGAATCAATAGCACCAAATAGGGATGGCATATCCTCCACACTAAAACTCGTTCTGTTTTGGATGAATGCATCACCAATGAGGTGCCCAAATTCCCACGATCTTCCGTCACTGACAATACCGTGCACGGGCACATCCGCGTTCGCGTTTATTTTTTGTGCCGCTACCAATTCCGCTAAACATTGTCCCCAGCCTTGCTCAAAGTCGTTCTTCTTTGCCTCAACGAGTATTATCAACGGCGTGCCTATAATGAGCTTGCCCAATTCGGATCTTGTTGAGACAAAGTAATCGGGCGTGCCGCTCAGCATCTCATCGTAGGCAAGAGGTTCCTTTATCCATAGCGCGTAGTTAACAGCGTACGCCTTATACACTTCTCGCAAAACAGGGTAGATGACGGCTTCACAGCGCGCGCCCTCAGACGCAAAAACAGGAATGTACTGTCTACTAAATTCCAATTCTTGCAGAAATTGTTCCGAAGGTGACACCTCATCCTCAATCTTTATGAAGTCATTTTCGATGTGTCGGATGCCAAATTTTTTCTGAACGTCAGGGATCGTCTTGAAATCACTAAATGCCATTGTGGTACCCTTGGTCTGCCTGCTAATTACGGCATCTGAATGTTCATCAAAGCGCGCTGACTCGTGTGGACAACAATCAAAAAACGTATTAACTTACGTAATCCTCGCTGAGAACATTATAGAACAATTTCTCGAAATTGTCAAGAAAAATGTTTGACAAAAGCGCAACCGTACTGTAAAATAATAGTAATATTGCTAAACCTTTTGGTTAACGAAGCGTCACAATTGCTAATTCTGTTATAGCAAGTTGCAGCTTGCATTTTATAGGAAATCTGCATGCTGCTGCCTACAACGCTGAAAAGGGAGAGAATTCCAGTGAAGATCGCTAACACTACGATTCCACTAATAGCTCTATTGGCGTGTTTCTGCCTCGCCGTGTTAGGACTATCCACGGCATCTGCGGAACATCACGAAACGGAACAAGCGAATATAAATTACAATCTCGACATCCGTCCAATTCTTGCGAATAATTGCTATGCATGCCATGGACCGGATGCCAAGGCTCGACAGGCTAATCTGCGGATTGATACGAAAGCGGGAGCGTTCTCTGAACCGAGTGGTTACCCGATAATCGTCCCCGGTAAACCGGAAGAGAGTGAGCTCCATCTCCGCATCATATCTGATGATGACACCTACCGCATGCCGCCAGCGGCCTTCAATAAGACACTGACACCGGAGCAGATCGAAGCCATCACACAATGGATTCGCGAAGGTGCGAAATGGGAAGAGCACTGGGCGTTCACCACACCCGTCAGCCCGACACCGCCTGATGTTCAGAATGCAGATTGGGTCAGAAATCCGATTGATGCCTTCATCCTCTCACGCCTTGAAAAGGAAGGCTTACAACCCGCAAGTGAAGCCGATAAACGGACGCTCATCCGTCGCCTAAGTTTTGATCTTACTGGCTTACCACCAACACGCGAAGAGATCCATCAATTCCTCGCAGACGATTCACCCGACGCTTACGAAAAAGTTATTGATGCTTTCATGGCAAAGCCCGAATACGGCGAGCACCTTGCACGCTTCTGGCTCGATGTCGCGCGCTACGGCGACACGCACGGACTCCATTTAGATAACTACCGTGAAATGTGGCCCTATCGCGATTGGGTTATCGAGGCATTCACTAAAAACATGCCATTTGATCAGTTCACGATTGAGCAATTGGCAGGAGATCTCTTACCAGAACCGACGCTTGAACAAAAGATCGCTACCGGCTTTAACAGATGCCACGTCACAACAAGTGAAGGCGGTTCGATTGATGAAGAATACTATGTCCAATACGCGATCGACAGAGCTGACACCACTTCCAGCGTCTGGATGGGATTAACTGTCGGATGCGCGCAGTGCCATGACCATAAATACGATCCGATCACGCAGAAGGAATTCTATCAACTCTACGCCTATTTTAACAATATCACTGAAAATGCTATGGACGGCAACCGCAAGGATTCACCCCCTGTAGTGAAGTTGCCGACCCCGGAGCAGGAAGCAGAACTCGCCGCGTTTGACGAACAGATCACCGAGTTAGACGCACAGACCAAAGCACCGATCCCGGAACTTGATGCGACGCAAATCGCTTGGGAAAACAGGATACCACATTGGACAACACTGAAACCGACCTCGCTCTCCTCAAAAGGTGGGGCGACGCTTGAAGTCTTAGAGGATAACTCCATATTAGTCAGTGGTACCAACCCTGAACAGGAAACCTATGAGGTCACTGTCGAAATACCACCCGGAAAATGGAGTGCAGTTCGTTTAGAAGGTCTTACGCACGAATCGCTGCCGAAAGGTGGGTTCGGTAGAAGTGATAACGGCAATGTTGTTTTGACAGATTTCGCGCTCTTTATTGCGCCACCCGCAGATAGCGATGCCTCTCCGACAGAAGAAAACACGGATAGTGACACTGATACACAGGTAGAAGGCGAAACACCTACTGATGTTGATACTGAGGCAGAAACGGGAAGTGCGCCTGCCGTTGATACCGATATCGAGGCAGAAATGGAAGGTGAAACCACCGTTGACACCGAAGATGAAACTACCGTTGATTTGGATCCTGATGCACAAACAGAAACTGAAAGCGCATCAACAAGTGACGCCAATGCGGAAGGCGAGACCGAAAACGCCGATCCTGACGACCCATGGACACCTATCCAAATCGTGCAGGCGTGGGCAGACCACGAGCAAACACTCGGAGAAAATAACCTTGAGGGTGTCATTGCAAACGCGATTGACGATAAACCGGAAACCGGATGGGCACTCGACAGAAGGCGCGAAAATCGGCAAGCCATCTTCCTCGTCGCAGCACCCTTTGGGACAGAGGGTGGTAGGTTAAAAATTCGTCTCAAGCACGAATATGACTTGCGGAGCAAGCAGCTTGGGCGGTTCCGACTCGCCCTTACAGATGCTGCAACCATTTATCCGATCGGTTCCAAAATAAACTTAGGAAACTGGCACGCTGCAGGTCCGTTCACTGCTGAACACGGTAACCTCGCCTTCTATCAGGTCTACGAACCTGAAACGAAAAACGTCAACACAGGTGCTACTTATGAAGTGAACGGTAAGACCATCAAGTGGGAGCAGCAAACACACTGGGTTGACGAACAGGTACATAACGATATTGTCGGTGAAAACAGTGCGACCTATCTCTTCCGAAACATATCTTCTGTCACACAACAGAAAGCACTCTTGCACATCGGGAGCAACGATGCCCTGAAGGTTTGGATGAACGGCACTGAACTCCTCGCCAAAAACATTCAGCGGGATGCCGCTGCCGACCAAGAACAGGTACAGGTTAATCTCAAGCCCGGTAACAATACGCTACTCCTGAAAGTCGTTAACTACTCGGGTCCGTCCGGCTTCTACTTCCGTCTCGAAAGCGCGCCACCGATGATTCCATCAAACATTGTCGATATCGCTGGCACATCTCGCGGCGAACGTGAGACTGCACAGAAAGACCAAATCCGAGATTACTATCGGAGAAATATCCCGCTTGATAAAGCAGTCAATGAAAATGCACAGCGTGCATTCGCAGATCTGAAAGATCTATTCGCTGACTTATCAGAGGTCCAGGGGAAGCGGAATACACTCGACGGGTCACTCACGACTACACTCGTGATGCAAGAGCGAGAGGAACCGAGAGGTGCCTACGTTTTAGCACGTGGTGAATACCAAAACCGGGAGGAACAGGTTTATCCGCAAACCCCGGCAATATTGCCATCAATGCCGGAAGATGCAACGCCGAACCGTCTCGGCTTCGCTAAGTGGCTGCTGTCACCGGAACACCCGCTTACTGCGCGTGTCGCGATTAACCGATTCTGGCAAAACGTCTTCGGTATGGGGATTGTGAAAACATCAGAAGATTTCGGCACACAAGGCACACCGCCGGTGCATCCGGAACTCCTCGATTGGCTCGCGACCGAATTTATTGCGTCTGGGTGGGATGTGCAAACGATGTTGAAATTGATGCTCACCTCGGCAACATACCGACAGAGCGCACAGGTCACACCTGAAAAACTGGAGCGTGATGCAGATAACGCCTTACTCTCCCGTAGTCCAAGATATCGGCTCGATGCCGAAATCGTGCGTGATAACGCGCTTGCTCTCAGCAATTTGTTGTATACCAAAGTTGGTGGTCCGAGCGTCAAACCGCCGCAACCGGACGGCCTCTGGAAAGCCGTCGGGTTTACCGGATCCAATACCGACACGTTTGTTAAAGATACCGGTGCCGATAAGGTGTATCGCCGGAGTCTCTATACATTCTGGAAACGCACGGCACCGCCGCCACAGATGAACATTCTGGACGCACCGTCGCGTGAAGCCTGCACAATCCGTCGTGAACGTACCAATACGCCGATGCAGGCACTAATGCTGATGAACGATCCGCAGTTCTTTGAAGCGGCGCGCGCTTTTGCAGAACGCACCATTAAGGAGGGTGGCGAAACACCGGAAGCACGTATCGCTTACATCTTTGAGATGGCAACTGCCCGCCTCCCGAAACCGAAGGAGGAAACACTGCTACTGGAGACGTTCCAAATCCACCACCAAGAATTTGAGGCGAACCCAGAAGCAGCCAAAGAACTGGTTACTGTGGGTGAATCACCGCCTGATGAAACTTTAGATGCAGTCGAAGTCGCTGCATGGACGATGATTGCAAATCTGATTCTCAATCTGGACGAAGTCCTGAACAAGGGATAATCAAACCGAATGGGCGCGATCTCTGGGTCGCGCCTATTTGATGAAGATTAGGAGATAGATAATGGACCCAATTAAGGAATATCTGAAACTTGAAACCCGTCGCCAATTCTTCGGGAAATGTGCGTCAGGACTCGGTGGTGCAGCACTCGCTTCGCTGCTGCCGAACGCTGTTGTCAACGCCCTTGAAAGTCAATCAAAACCAAGATTCGGGGGTCTACCAGAGTTACCACACTTTGCGCCGAAGGCGAAACGTGCTATCTACTTATTCATGTCCGGTGCACCGTCCCAACTGGATCTCTACGATTACAAACCGGATATGGGAAGATGGTTTGACACCGACCTCCCAGAATCTGTCAGGATGGGTCAACGCCTCACAACGATGACATCAGGACAAGATAAGTTCCCTATCGCACCCTCCATATTTGAATTCAAGAAATATGACAACGGTGGCGATGGTGTATGGATCAGCGAGTTGTTACCGCACACCGGGGCGATGGCGAAAGACCTTGCGATTATCAAGACGGTACACACTGAGGCGATTAATCACGATCCAGCGATCACCTTCTTCTGTACCGGTGATGAAAGTCCCGGTAAACCGAGTCTCGGCGCGTGGCTGAGTTATGGACTCGGCAGTGAAAACAGGAACCTACCCGCCTTTATTGTGATGAATGCGACGTGGAGCGGTCCGAAGGGGGCACAGGCACTCTATAACCGTCTCTGGGGCTCTGGTTTCCTTCCCTCAGAACACCAAGGCGTGCTGTTGCGTAGCCAAGGTGATCCTGTTCTGTTCCTCTCGAATCCAGAAGGGGTTAACGAAAAAACAAGGAAACAGATGCTGGACACCCTCGTTGAACTCAACAAGGAACTCTACGAAGAGGTAGGCGATCCAGAAACACATGCTCGTATCTCTCAATACGAAATGGCGTTCCGCATGCAGACGAGCGTTCCCGAACTTGCCGATCTGTCGGATGAACCCGAGCACGTTTTGGAGATGTACGGACCCGAGGTCAAAACTCCCGGCACATTCGCCAATTGCTGTATCCTCGCACGCCGGATGATGGAGCGTGATGTCCGCCTCGCACAGATCTTCCATCGCGGTTGGGATCAACACGGTCAGCTACCCACGAACATCCGTAATCAGGCGCGCGACATTGACCAACCCTCGGCTGGACTCGTCCAAGACTTGAAACAGCGCGGGATGCTGGACGAAACCTTAGTCGTCTGGGGTGGTGAATTTGGACGAACCGTCTACTGCCAAGGTACGCTTACGCCGGATAACTACGGACGCGACCACCATCCGAAATGCTTTACACGCTGGATGGCTGGCGGCGGTATTAAGGGTGGCGTTGTCCACGGCGAAACCGATGATTTCAGCTACAATATCGTCAAAGACCCTGTTCATGTTCGGGATATCAATGCCACGATTCTTCACCTCCTCGGCATCGACCACGAACGGTTAACCTTTAAATTCCAAGGGCTTGACCATCGATTGACAGGCGTTGAAGAAAAAGCACACATTCTCACGGAGCTCTTGGCATAATCCGAAACACTTACTGTCAGATGTGCTAACCCCTTCACTGCCACTGGCGAGGATTGTATCCTCGCCTATCTGCAATGTGCAAGTAATTGTAGATTTTACTATAAGCATGTTGATTAAGACCTGAGGTCTCGATGAGAAAACTAAAAGCAGTTGTTGTTGGTGCCGGTTGGTCGGCTGAAGGGCACACGAAAGCGTTCCAACATTACGGTGTTGAAGTCTTAGCTATCTGTGCCCGTAAACCGGATGTCGTGCAAAAAGTCGCCTCTCAATTAGGGGTCGCTGAGGCTTCAATCGATTGGCGTGAAAGCCTATTGAAACACAAACCGGATATTGTTGCACTTACAACACCTGCGATTTTGCGGACCGAGGTTATTGAACTCGCGGTAGAACTCGGATGCCATATCATCTGTGAAAAACCCTTAGCACTCACCGCAGAAGAAGCAGGACATATCTACAACCTCATCAAAGACACGGGACTGAAACACGGCTTTGCTGCGACACATCTATACGATCCAAGTGTCGCTTACGTCCGCCAATTGCTGACACAGCAAAAAATCATCGGCGAACTAAAGGAGATCGATATCGGATACAAGCGTCGGATGTCACGTGCAACCTCCTCAAAGATGGTAAAACCGTGGAGCTGGATGACCTCATTGGCGCACGGTGGGGGAGTGTTGAACAACGGACTCACACATCAGCTCGGTATGCTGGAACGGATGACAGGCATGAAAATTGTTTCCGCTGTCGGTGAGGCAAGGACCTTTATCAGGGAAGCACCGGTCGTGCCAGAGATTCGTGATTTTCGGGTGTGGAGTCGTAAAGAACTCACAGTCGAAGAAGCATCCAAATTTGAATGGCGGGTCTGCGACGCTGAGAGTGATTTCTCGGCATTGTTCTGGATGGCGACCGACACCACTAACCAGACAAAGTCTCCAGAAAAAATCTTGGTGACCATGCGGACACATCCGGGTGTGCCAACGGATACGCCTACCGGAGGCTGGTATTTCTACGGTAGTAATGGAACGCTGGTCGGGGGAGGTAGACATATCTTATCTCCGATTACGTTATATAATATGGACCCGCAAACCACGCCTAAAAATATCGATGAGACGGCTGAGGAATTGTCTGTCCCGAAGCAGCACATCGATGACTTGCCCCGCATTGGCGACGACATCCAAAATAAATGGACTGCGCTTGTTCGGGATTTCCTCGCGGATATCGAAAATCGTCCACACGAACCCTATTTGACTTTTCAGGACGGCTGGCGTTATCAAGTCGCTATCGATGCGATTCGGACAAGCAAAGGATGGACACAGATACTGTAAGGGCTGGATCACCCAGCCCCTACCAAACACGGAAACGATACCTTAAATTATGAAATCTACCACAACCTTAGTTTACAAATGGCATCCGATACCTGCACCCTTCTGGAGGTACTATGCCTAAACTGGTTGTCAAGAACTTTATAAATATCCGTGAAGCAGAGATCAATATGGATAAAACCTTAGTGGTTTTTATCGGTGAGACAGCCAGCGGGAAGAGTGTCCTCGCGAAGTTATTGTATTTCTTCCAAGAACTAATCCGCGACTTTCGGCAACACATCAGGCAAATTAATACGCACCCGTCAGAATATTTGCAAACCCCCGGGCAAGAAATGTCCACGGTATTCCAGACGCAAATCGCCCGCAAATTCCGGGAGTTTTTTGGTGATGCCGAGGGATTCCCAAAACCAGTTGCGAAAAATAAGGAGACTACCGAAAAAAAATCGATTGAGGAAAAAGCGGCAACTACAAAGCCGTTTGAAATTTCTTACCACTATACAGAGGAAAGCGCTATCAGGCTGACGTTAACCGACGAGAAAACGCTTCATATTGTGCTACCCGATGTTATGGAGGAAGTCGAAGGTCTCTGTTACAACTTACTGGAGAAGTTACAAAAGATTGACACAAAACAATTCGAGAGTGCCACAACAGAAAACGATTCACCCGCAAAAACAGATACAACCTCAGAAGACGACCAAAACATCCAAAATACCGATCGATTCTATTATATTCTGAACATGGCGATCGGAATGAGTGACATCACTGAGAAATTAGCAGGTAAATATCGCGACAGTCTTTTTATCCCCGCAGATAGAAATATCGCCACCAACTACCCGGATGCCCTAAAAAGGATTTTTTACGGCGGTATAAAAAGCGATCTCCACACGCGCGTCGCAGCCCGTTCACGCGTGAATCTTCATCTCATCGCACGCTTTTTGGAAAAAAACGAGGAATTCCTTGATACTTTTAGTGCACAGAACTTTCGGAACCTCTTTGACCAAAGAATTGAGGAGGAATCAGATGAAGTCGATAAGCCGATGATGGAATTCCTACTGAAAAAAATTTCTTATATCTTAAACAGCAAATATGAAACAATCGGAGAGATTTCCCAATCAAGACTTTTTTCGCACCCAACAGGAGAGAACACAACCTTTTTGGAACACGCATCGACAGGGCAGCAAAACGTCATCCGAATCCTACAAGATGTGTTCATGAGCATGCTTTACAATGAAATGATTTTTCGCGTGATTGAAGAACCGGAAGCACACCTACATCCAAAAACACAGAAACATCTCATGCACACCATCGCCTTGATGCGAAACCACATTGACAGCCAAATCATTCTGACAACTCATAGTCCGTATCTTTTGGCGGTCCTCAAAAACCTTTTAACCGCCGGACAACTGGCACAAAAGAATCCAGAGACTGCTGCTGAGATAGAAGCGCGTGTCCCAAAGTTATGTTGGCTACCACCCGATGATGTTGAAGTCTATCACCTCAAAGATGGGATAAGTCATCCCATTGTTCAACCTGAAAAGGAACCGATTCTCGAAAATCCGCTTGCGGACCTACTCACAGAATTTTAACTGCCCGCCACCTCACCCTACAAAATCAAGGTAAAAGAGACAGATGTACGAGAAGCACGGAGAAACAATCAAAGCACAAACCTTCCTTGACGCATTACAAAGCGACGCTGCATCAGTCACTTTCACGAATTGCACGATTGAAGGCGTTGTTGATCTCTTTTTTCGAGAATGGGAACGGGACGAAAACCACCGGATTCCTCTCAATAAGAAACTTTCTTGCATCGGGTGTACATTTAAGAACATCGTCAATTTCCGGACGGTCGTCTTCCAAGAAGAGGTGAATTTTCGGCGCTCTCTCTTTGAAGCAGATATTGACTTCGATGAAGCCATTTTACACGGTCCCTGTGCCTTCCGCGAAGCCATCTTTCAAAGGCGTGCTGACTTTCATAGTGCGATCTTTCACAAGAGTGCCAGCTTTTGGCGGGCAAAATTTCACAATGTCGCCGATTTCCATGGTGCCCAATTCAGCGAAAACGCCGTCTTCCATGAGGCTAATTTCCTAATTGAAGTCAATTTTCGGCGCGCGATATTCCAAGGCATGCTTGATTGCACAGGCACCTGGTTTCCTGAAACGACAGCGTTCAATAACGCCACATTTTTCGGTCCCGCTAACTTTACCGCCGCGCAGTTTGTCTCTGTCGCTGCCTTCCGCAATGTTCAGTATATTCCAGACACTCTCTCTCATGCAGTGAAAGCGAAACTCAGTAGAAAACAGCATCGTCCCACTGCGTTCTATTTGGAGAGCCGACATATAGACGAAGTCGCGAACCCTTTTTTCAAACGGTATGTCGCCGATCAACAGTTCACACGTGCGTTCAATCAGGCAAACCCTATACTGGCAAAGTTGTGGCGATGGAGCTCCGACTATGGACGGAGCCTGGCACTCTGGGCCTCCTGGTCCCTCTTCTTCGCGTTTCTGTTCGCACTTGCATACATGCCCCTCCCAGCATGGACACCCACTTGGATGCAGGACTGGTCGCCTCGCTTTCATCAGACGACGGGTATTTACAGCGGTGAACCTTTAACCTTTTGGAACTGTTTCTATTTTAGCGTTGTCACATTCACAACACTCGGTTTTGGTGATATCGTCGCGGACAATACCGCTGCGCGCCTCCTCGTTACGTTGGAAGTCATTTTTGGATATTTGATGTTAGGCGGGTTAATCAGTATCCTCTCAAACAAACTGGCAAGTCGAAGTTAATAAACAACAAGGAATCGGTCCATGCAAATCAGCACACGACACACCTCTCGGCGCAGCTTGCGAGTCAAAACTTACTTTAGAAATATTTTAAGCATTATGTTAATCAATTTCGCCTTCATATCTCTCAATGTTAGGGGCGAGGGGATTTGGTCTTTGAATAGACCGGATTTAGTCTGGGGAGAGACTAAATCCATTCCTTGTATTACATTTCCATTCCTTGTATTATATGGCTCGCCCTTACATGCAATTGCACAAGAATCTCGTCCATCCGCTCATACGGACTATTTCGACTATATCACACTCTTCTCTCAGGGAAGAATCACCCGTTTCGCAGAGATGCCGATCCGGGTGTATATCTCGCCCGTTTTAAGGGAGAGCCCGTATCTACCAGAAATCCGATACGCTATGCAAACATGGCAGACCGCCAGTGATGGCGATGTTCGTTTTGAAGAAACTCAGACACCGCAGAACGCAGATATCCGCGTCAGTTGGGGCTACACCGGTCTCCTCACCGATTTTCAGGACACCAGACTCGGCAGTGCGGAACTCACGCGCCTCCAGAATAGCTATCAGCAGTCAGCAGTCAGCAATCAGCAGGGGACAGAAAATTCTCGAATGGCTGAAAGCAAGAATGGAAAGGCAGGTGCCTCCCTAACTTCTAAACCCGCAACTCTCCAACCAAACACCGACGGTTTCCGACAACCGACGGTCCCCGACAGCCAATTCACAGTCGAGGTAATCCTGATGTTAGAAGGCGATGCGACTATCGGTGAATTATCACAGGAAGAGATGCGCACCGTGTGTCTCCATGAGTTCGGACACGCAATCGGGTTATGGGGACATAGCCCACATCCAGGGGACATCAACTATCCGACGGCAATAGCACAATACCCATCGCCGCGTGATATAACCACCTTACGGAAACTTTATAGGACACCGCTTGATACGCCACAACACGACATCGCGATAAAAATGTTGAAAGCCGAGATTGAAGAGAAACCCCACGCGGACGTTAAAAAACATCTCCGTTCACACTACCTCCTTGGAACCGTCTATTTCGACAAAGGTGATACAGCATCGGCAATCGCAAGCTTCCAGACCTGCAGACATCTTGATCCCAAGTTTCAACCCGCAGTAGAGAAACTAATCCAAGCCTACCATGAAACAGGTGAAACCCATGAGGCGATCGCCCTCCTTGAAAAACGGGTCATCCAAAAATCGTCTCCGGCGGATTATAACACACTCGGTATCTTCTATTACGAGAAAAAGGATGTCGAGAAGGCGATACAGGCGTTTGAAAAAGCACTCCATATCGCTCCCTATCACAAAGCCGCACGCCGAAATCTACATCAACTCCTCCGAGAAAAGGGATTTAGAGCGTTAGCATCAAAAGACTTTGAAACCGCTACCGCCACCTTTGAAAGGGTGCTGCAGATGGAACCACTCGATGCGCCCACATATCAACTCATAGGCAATGGATATGCCCAAGTTGAACAGTTTGAAAAGGCGATCAACTACTACCAGAAAGCAATCGATCTTAATCCTGTTGATGCGTTGACGCAGCAAAACCTCGCACAATGCTATAATAACTACGGCGTAGTCCTACGAAATCGTGAGAAATGGGACGAGGCGATTGATGCCTATCGTAACGCTTTACGGTTGATGCCTACACTTCACATCGCCCGAACAAACCTGAGCGATGCATTCACCCGAAAGGCGAACGCGCATAACGAAGCAGACGAACTCGACGAAGCGGTGGCGGCGTATCTCGAACTACAGAAACTCCACCCCGATGAAATGCACATCCGTAATCTGCTTGGCGAGTTATATCTCAAAAAAGGCGACTATGCTAACGCACTGTCGGTATTTCAGCACGTTTACAACGTCGATCCGAACGCCGATCACGCGCTGCACAACCTGATCGCCGCCTATCACCACTATGCGCGAAGCCTCAGCGATACGGACGACTACACGACAGCGATCCAGCTGCTTGTAGAAGCTCTCCGACTCGCGCCGACCGATCTGAACCTACGTTTAAGCCTTGCAAACGCCTATCAGGGTGCCGGAGACTATGAACGTGCTGCTGTTGAAGTGTCCCGTATTTTGGCACGAGAACCAGAAAACCAACAGGCTAAGGAAGAACAGATTAACCTGCAAATCCGACGCGGGAATGCGCTTATGCGGCAACGGCAATACGCCGCCGCGCTCGCTGAATTCGAGGCAATCCCTGAATCCAAGCGCGACATTGAAATCTATAATACCATCGGTTATCTCTATCTCGTGGAAGGCAAACACGCGGAAGCCTTTGTTAGTTTTGAAACCGTCCTCCAGAAAGACCCAATTAACATGCCTGCCTTCAGGAACCTGTTGTCCTTGGAATCGCAGTTGATCCGTAGACGCGGCAATAAAATGAGAGAGAAAACCCTCGTCAAGGTTCGATGTCTTCTCGCTATCTCTTTGATGCATCGGAAACAACCAACCGCTGCAGTCGAAAAGTACCAACTCGCGCTGAAATCTAAATCTGAAGAGATGAATGCGCTTCTCATCGAAACCGGCAGACAACTCGCCAATCGGTTCCAGCAACACGGCGATACCGAAAACCGTGAACTGATTATCGAGTGGGTTGAAGAGCGCAGAGGCAACTGATCGCTGTGAAATATATTGCGAGTCCCCCTGATAAGGGGAATTTAAGGGTTTCTTCTATAGTCCGTAGGTTGGGTTGAACGGAATCTTACTGAAAACCGCATAGACAAGATAACCTACAAGTTCATCAAAAAACCTGAAATCACCAAAATATGAGTGAAACCCAACACATTTTCACACCTATAGCATTTGGAGTGTTGGGTTTCGCTATCCCTATCTACACGAATAATCCATTGAAAATCGACATTTTCCGTATAAACGAGGATTTTCAGTCCTTTACCGCTCAACCCAACCTACGGTCACATCCATATTTTTATTAGCGACTTTATGTGTAAAAAGAAAAGGGTCAGGCAAACATGCCCGACCCGGGGTCTCCATCCCTTACGGGGAAGGAGGCGTGTAACAATGAACGAGACTCACAGTCTCTTCTGTCCGACGACTAATTACGACCACCACCACCGCCACGACGGTTGCCTTCACCGCGCCAGCGATTCCTACGGTTCTGTTGTTCCATCTGACGCTTTTTCGTCAATTCGTTGAGTTTAGTCATCTGCTCTTCCGTCAAAACCTCTTTGAGACCTGCTTGGAACTCTTTGCCGACAGCGAGGGCAAAACTCTGCATCTCTGTCATAGCTGCTCGCATATCACCGGATGCCTGTGCCTCTTTCATTTTTGCGGTAAATTTATCGTGAGCCGCTTGATAGATAGGGCGCGCTTTCACAAGCGTCTCGTCACCCACTTTTACAGCAAACGTCAGATCTATCCAAGAATCATTAACAAAAGAAACGGGGTTTATCATTCCCATCCCGCCTCTGTTGCCACCGCGCTCGCCGCCCTGGCGATTGCCACGTTCACCTTGTGCGTTCCGGTCAGGACGTTGTGCCGACGTTGCGTGTTCAAAGACAAAAACCCCTACGATTGCGATAACTGCGATTGCGCCGATTGCAAAAAATTTCTGCTTCATTTTTATTTCTCCTATAAAAATTTTGGTTGTGTGAACATTTCCAACACTTTTTGAAAAACGTTCACAATTTAGTTCTGCCTCTTTAGTCAGGTCTGTTCAGAAAAGGTTCGTTTTTTCTTACAAGCACTCATGGACGCTGCAGCACTCCAATTTTTTTCTGAATCGCGGATTGGCACGGATGACGCGGATTGACGCGGATTTTATGTCTTTTTCATTTACTCTTTAGTCCCGTACGGACGACCTGTGTTTGGCATCGGTGGCATCTTGTAGTGCCCTGATGCGATGTTCTTTTGTGCCCTTTGCAGTCTCATCGCCTATCAGGAGACGGATTCCATCTAAGTGCTGCCATGTTTTCCCAAGTGATAGAAATGCGCCAATTTCATCAGACATTGAAACCTTCCATTGTATATGTTATAATAACGCAAGTTGGCATTTTTGTAGCATAGACTGTTAGTCTGTGCCTAAGGGTGCGTAACCTAACAGGAGACGCTACAAAACCGTCTGGGGCATCAACAATTTTCAATGAAAAGGGACGCTGTATCCCTAAAATCTTATAGGTAGCAACTTGGGTTATAACAAAGAAAAAGGGAGAGGCAGCATGGATTGGCAAGACGCACTGTCGGACATCATAACACATCCTAACTCACGGCTCCGGTTTAAGGAACCCCTCGCAAAACATACCTATTTCGGTATCGGTGGTGAAGCGACTGCTTATATCGAAATCAGTACCACAGATGAACTATCAGCATTGGCACATTTTCACCGGCAATGGGACGTTCCGATTGCAATTATTGGACGCGGGTCAAATCTACTTGTGAGCGATACCGGTTTCAAAGGCATCAGCGTCAGGTTAATTGGTGAGTTAGCGAAATCAGAAGTTGATGGGAACACTGTCTCAGTCGGTGCGGGGCTTTCACTGCCGCGTCTCTCAAAAACGATGTCGCGACAGGGCTTGAGCGGTGTGGAATTCGCACTCGGTATCCCCGGCTCCGTCGGTGGTGCCTTGATTATGAACGCTGGCGCATGGGGAAGTAGTTTCGGAGATGTCGTCACAAACGTCACAGTTATGGACGATACTGGTGAACTCGTCAACTTAACCCATGCCGAGGCAGCGTTTGAATATCGACACAGCCGTTTGGACGCGTATTTCTGTGTGACCGGCGCGACGCTCGAACTTGAACCCGGAGATGTTGACGCAATCACGGAACGGATGCAAGCGTTCTATAAGCAGAAAGTGGAAACACAACCCTTCGCCGAAGAAAACGCGGGATGTATGTTCAAAAATCCACCCGGCGATTCCGCGGGACGGCTAATAGACATCAGCGGATTGAAAGGCTATCGCATCGGTGGTGCAGAAGTATCCACGGTGCACGGGAATTTTATTCTCAACATTGACAACGCGACAGCGACAGATGTATTGGACTTAGTCGCGCATATCCAACAACAGGTGCGTGAAAAGACCGGCATCTCGCTCCAGACAGAAGTAAAACGACTGGGATTTGACACTAAGGTCGAATAACCGTTCCATCCATCCGACGCACGGGTGCCCAACTCCCATTGAGTGGGTCTTCTGGGAATGGGAATCGTGCGGCGAGTTCCTCGTCCAGATCAATACCGAGTCCCGGTGCTTCATTTATCCAAAAACAGCCATCTCGAATTTCAGGACAACCGGGGAAAACCTCTTTGGTATTCTCACCGAAGACGTGCTGCTCCTGAATACCGAAGTTATAGCACGCCAAATCCAGTGCGACATTCGCTGCATGCCCAACTGGAGAAACATCACCTGGTCCGTGCCATGCGGTGCGTACACCGAAGAATTCACAGAACGCAGCAAGTTTACGTGCCGGACTGATGCCTCCGATCTGTGAGATATGCACCCGGATGAAATCAATAAGCCGATCCTTGATAAGGTGGACGTATTCATTCGGATTGTTGAACAATTCACCCATCGCAATCGGGATACTCGTCTGCTGGCGCATCAGTTGGAAATAGTCAACATCTTCTGGAGCAAACGGGTCTTCAAGGAAAAAAAGGTTATACGGCTCCAATCCCTTCGCAAGATTAATTGCTTGGATAGGTGGGATCCGTTCATGCACATCGTGGAGGAGTTCTACCTCATCGCCGAGGTGTGTCCGCAAATGATCAAAGAGTTTGATGATGGTATTGACATAAGGGGTCGGTTCAAAGGCAGGCGAACTCCGCTTTCCGCCGCCTGCGCCATACGTCGAATAGCCGGGTATTGCCACCTGCGCTCGGACATAGCGATAGCCTTGTTCCATATAACGCCGGATGCTCTCCTCTACCTCTTCAAAAGTGCCGCCCCCTGCATGTGCATACAGGGTTGCAGCCTCACGGCACTTACCGCCGAGCAGTTGATAGACAGGCATATTGGCACGCTTGCCCATGATGTCCCACAAGGCGATGTCTACACCGCTGAGCGCGTTGTTCAGCACAGGTCCATTTCGCCAATAGGAACTGACAAAACTGGTCTGGAAGATGTCCTCTATGTTCGCTGGATCTTTCCCAATGAGGAAGGGCTTGAGATATTCATCGACGGCTGTCGCCACGGCGAGCGGACGCTGTGTAAACGTTGCACAACCGATGCCGTATAAGCCGGGTTCACTCGTTTCAATTTTAACAACGACGAGTCGAGTGCCATTCGGTGCTGTCAGAATCGTTTTTACATCCGTAATTTTCATATTTCTAATTTTTCCTTGCGGTTTGGTAAGGTTGATTTGGCAAAACACGTGCCTTTCCGTAGAGTCAAGAAACACCCCAGCCAAAACCCCTCCATTTCATTTCGGACTACGCGATATTGGTTTTAATTTTCGCAATAAGTAGTTTTAGGATTGGTTAAATTTGGCATAACAACTTATCCAAGTAAAATAAAGAATATAAGCAACAAGATAATTACCAGTATGAACCCCCCGCCCCCCAGTATCAATAATCTAAATGATTCTGATTCCCAAAGAATTCTTAGTACTGGAACTATAAGAACTAAAGGCACTAAAAGTAATAAGACCAAACCTATTAGGAATATTAAGAGCATTCCACTCATTTTAGACTTTCAAGATGCTTAATCATATTATCAACTGAATCGAAAGACCAATACCTCTGCCTTGATTTAGATGTAAAACCCATCCTACTCAAAACATACGTAGCTTTAGATGCAGGATGCTTTTCGGGATCAAACGTTTTGTGCAATCCACCTCTACTAACATGTATTTTATCTATTTCATCACGTATCTCCTTAATAGGAACGTCATTCATACCTGCAAACAATTCTACTGCTAACTCTACAGCTATAAAATCTGTTAAATATAACCCTTGATACTTGTAAGCCGTTGGCATAACTAATCCTCCTACTTTTGCTTAAGTGCAATTTGTTTATCATCATTCTTAATATGGAAAGTAATAATATAAATTCTCATTTATTTCTCCTGTTAAACTATATTTTCAACCATTAGTAATTGAAGTGCCAACGCTTTATTTACAAAGATTCACGGCACTTTTTCACAACTTTTTCTTATCCCAAAACTACTTATTGCGTTAATTTTTGCGGCGGCGCGGCTGCTTCTCGACAATTTCTACGATGTTGAGAGTATATCAAACCGTATGCGACCTGTCAAGGAACTTTCGTGATCCCTTACTTCTTCGTCAAAATTAGATTCTGATACATATCAACAACAGCAGAAAAATCTGGAGGGACTACAGTCGTCGCACTAAATTCCGTTACAATCGCAGGACCTACAATTTGATTGCCGGGCCGTAATGCCTCGCGGCGATAGAAATTGGTTGAGAGCACCTCACCCTCAAATATGACAGGATTTTGAACGGTAAACGCCTCAGAAGCATCAGCATCTGCAAGCGGCAAGGATTGGATTGGAGGTTTGTCTGTCTCCCCGATAGCCGTAAGTCTGAGGTTCACCACTTCCACCGGAGCACCCGTTCGGGCATAGCCAAACCGCTGAACATGCGCAGCGTGAAATTCTTCGACAAGTGCCTCTATCTCGTTTGGACGCGCGTGTTTCTCGGTAAAACAGGGGATATTTAACTCATAAGACTGCCCCTCATACCGCATATCAAGAGAGCGATTGACTTTAAGTTGACACGGGGCGAAACCTTCGGTTTTCATCTCACCTTCTGCACGGGCTAAAAGCGCGTTAAAACCGGTATTCAACGCTTCAACCAGATTGCTGCCGTCCTCGCTATTCTCTTCAAATCGCCATAGCACCGTCTGTGAATAATCCTTGACGACATCTGCGAAAAGCATCCCATAAGCAGAGAGTAAACCGCCGTTCGGTGGGATTAGGATTGTCCTGATGCCGAGGTTCTCCGCCATAAATGCGGCGTGCAAACCACCAGCACCACCAAAGGAAACGAGTGTGAAATCGCGCGTATCAAATCCGCGCTCTACAGAGATAACCTTGATCGCGCGTTCCATCGCTGCATTGGCAACTTTGAGAATACCGCCTGCGGCTTGCAGCGGTGGGATACCGAGACGCGCTGCGAACTTTTCAATGTACACGCGTGGCTTATCGGTGTCAAGGGACATCGCACCGCCCAAAAACTGCGTTGCCGCGATACGCCCCAAGTAGAGGTTCGCGTCGGTTACCGTGATGTCTTCGCCATTGTTCCCATAGCAGATTGGACCCGGGGTTGCTCCTGCACTCTCCGGTCCGACGCGTAACGCACCGCCAGCATCCACGGTTGCGATGGAGCCACCGCCTGCCCCGACAGTGTGGATGTCAATAAGCGGTACCTTGATTGGGAGTCCACTAATCGTGCTTTCCGTCGTCAGTGATATGCCGTCATGACAGAGACTCACATCCGTTGACGTGCCGCCCATATCAAACGTAATGATCTGGTCGTATCCAGCAGTTTTGGCAATCTGATACGCACCGAGAACACCCCCAGCGGGACCGGAGAGAACGGTGCGGATACCAGCAGCCTCGCCTCTATATAGCGAGTTTTCAGCTTGCAAGCTGCGCTGAAAAATTCTTGCAGAAACGCTGCCCCCGTTGGAGAGCATCAGACGGAATGATTTCGGGAATTGTTCTGATTCTATCAGTGTAGAGAGATGCCGTTCCAAAGTGGGACGGATGTATGCATTCGCAACAGTGGTACTGAAACGCGCATATTCTCGGTACTCAGGTAGGACTTCGTGTGAACACGAAATCGGTATCCCAAATTGTGCGAGATGTTTCGCAACGATCTGTTCGTTTTGTGGGTTGACATAAGCAAAGAGGAAACAGATCGCGATGGCATCAAGTTCCAATTCGGAGAGTTTGGACGCGAGCGCGTCCAGATCGGCAGGTTCAATCTCGGTTTGGATTTCACCGGTGTGCAGTGTTCGTTCCGATACACCGAAACGTCTGTCGGCAGGAACGAGCGGTGCGGGACGTTCCACGAAGAAATCGTAGAGACTTGGGCGTGCCTGTCTGCCTATCTCCAAGATGTCCTCAAAGCCTTTCGTTGTGACGAGGGCAATACGCGCCCCTCTCCGCTCCAACAGTGCGTTTGTTGCTACCGTAGACCCGTGGACAATCTCCAATCCTTCAGCATCGGTATCGTGCAGGCGTAATATTTCATCTACGCCTTGTATCACTGCGTATGCAGGATTTTGGGGGGTCGAAAGGACTTTGTGCGTAAACAGGTCACCATCAATACACATCACAATATCTGTGAAAGTGCCACCCGTATCAACACCTATATTTCGTAGGGACGAGGTAACCTCGCCCTTACCTTCGGCTAAAAAGACTGTGTGATGGTTATGCATTGATTTTCTTTTGCTGACCGCTGACTGCTGATGGCTGTTAGACAACCACATTTTGCGGCGTACCTTCCAGAAAGGCGATGATATTGTCCACTGCACCTTCGTTAAGGAGTTCAACACCTTCCGGTGTCATGTCGGCACAATGCGGTGTTAAGATCACCTGCTCACACTCCAAAAACGGATGGTTCGTGGGGAGTGGCTCTTCGTCATAGACATCAATCGCAGCACCACCAAGATGCCCACTGTTCAAAGCGTCAATCAACGCCTCTGTATGAATCACCCCGCCGCGTGCGACGTTGATTAAGAGTGCGCCCTGTTTCATCAAACTGAGCTCAGGTGCAGCGATGAGGTGGTGACTCTCCTCTGTCAGTCTAACATGCAAACTGACGACATCGGAAGTCTGGAGCAGTTCATCCAGCGAAACAAACCGAACGCCCAACGCCTCTGCGCGTGCCTCCGAAGGGTTATACGTCCATGCGATCACATCCATCCCAATCGCACGTCCGAGGCGTGCCATCTCCGCGCCGATATGCCCAGTGCCAACAATCCCTAAGGTTTTCCCTTGGAGGTAAACGTTATCCATGCGGGGCCATCCGCCTGCCTTCATGGATGCAGTAAGGAACGCTGCCCGTTTGGCAAGTGCAAACATCAGTCCAAACCCGTGTTCCGCTACAACCGGAGCGGTACGTCCGGGTTGATTGCAAACGGTGATTCCCCGCTGCTTTGCCTCGTCAAGGGCAATCATATCAGTACCGATAGAGCAGAGCGAGATTAACTTGAGTTTGGGAAGTTGACGTAAGATTTCCGCGGGCCATTTGACGATTCCGCGTGAATTGATGAGTACATCTGCATCCTTGGCACGGAGAATTTTCTCTTCAGGGGTTTCGGGTCGGTCAGTGTAGAGAACAACATCGCCATAAGGTTTCAGGCGTTCCAGATGCGGTGAGCCTTGGATTTGCGGTGGTAAATCACCGGGTACAACAATCTTGAGTCTGTTCACGATTCTTCCTTTTTAATTAAAAACACTGACGGTAGAGGACGACTATATCTTCAACCGTAGCCTGACGCGGGTTATTCGCCGGACTTCCGCTCGCAATGGCATCCGCTGCCATCTGTTCGATAACATCTTCAAATTTTTCCATATCAATACCGATTTCGCCGAGCCGCGGCATCTGAATATCGGTGACGAGTCGTTCTACGGCATCAATCGCTGCGTCCGCTTGCGCCATTGGGGACAATCCATCAATCGGTTCACCCATCGCCCATGCAATATCAGCAAAACGCGCGGGCGCACCGACAACGGTAAATTCCATCACATCGCGTAACAGCACCGAGTTTGAGAGTCCATGATGAATATGGAAATATGCGCCGATTGGACGGGACATCCCGTGGACTAAAGCGACAGATGAATTGCTGAAAGCCATGCCTGCGATGGAGGCACCGATCATCATATCCGTGCGGGCGGGGATGTTTTCGCCATCCGCCCATGCCTGCCGAAGTGAACCCGAAATCATCTCAATTGCCTTCAACGAGAGCGCGTCGGTTATCGGTTGGGCGCGCTTAGAGATGTATGCTTCTATTGCGTGCGTCAACGCATCAACACCGACTGCTGCAGTCAGGTGCGGTGGGGTTGTGAGAGACAGCAACGGATCCACCAAAGCGACATGCGCCAGCAGACAAGCACTACTGAGCATCATCTTGACATTTTGTTCAGTATCGGTAATGACAGTAACCTTGGAGACCTCGCTGCCTGTCCCGCCTGTCGTTGGTATCGCAATCAAGGGGGCACCGGGATTCGGAATCTTGTCTACACCCATATAATCGGCAAAATCGCCATCGTTTGTCAGTTTCATGGCGATGCCTTTTCCGCAGTCAATTGCGCTGCCGCCACCGATGCTCACAATGACCTCACAGGCTTCATCACTGTATTGCTTTAAGCCGTCCCGGACGTTTTGTAAAGTTGGATCGGGTGTTACATCGGAGAAGCAAGTGCTACTGATTCCAGCATCTTGTAAATTTTGAGCAATCTTATCAGCGTATCCGATTTTAGCGATTCCCGGATCGGTTACGATGAGTGCGTTCGTTGCACCGAGCTGTTTCGCTTGCTCACCGACGTTCTCGGATGCCCCTGCGCCCGTAATTATTGTGGATGGGAGTGTTAGTGTTGTAGGCAATTTTCAATTTCCTATGATGACTTATTATTCAGTTAGCGTAGAATAGGTTAAAGCAGCCCAAGACGTTCAAGGTCCGTCTCCGTCCACTCTGCCTGCTCCTCAATGATAGCTTTGAGCGTACCAACGGCAAAAGTTTGACCCATGTTGTGGAGATGAATGGTTGTTTTCCGTCCATCTGGATGCGCAAAAAAGCGAAGTGCACCTTTTCTTCTGAATTCATAAAACCCGTCTTGTTTCAAAGCGCGTATTAACTTTCGTGCTCTGAGTGAGCGTAAACGACTGTAATTGATCGCCATATTAGATTGTTACAGTAATTAAAGGCACATCGCTGACCTGAATTTGTGAACAGGACTCAGAGGAACCTTCTTCCTGATGCCGCAAGAGCGAATCGAGATTGATTTCTCCTCCCTGCTCTGATAGATATTCAAAGAGGAGATCCACCGCGTCTTGTAGATTTTTTAAAGCCTCTTTTTGCGTATATCCCCAACTTGAAGCACCTTGATGCACCAGCTCGGGAATATAAGCCCGCCAAACAGGGTCCTTAATTCGCTCATCGAGCCACTCGTCCTCTTCTATGACAACCTCAAATGTATACGTTTTCACCTATTCCTCCTTAGTTATTACCTGTACCGTTCAAAAATTCCTCAATATTTTTACCGATGGTTGGCGGGGGGAACTCCTCATTGTCGCGATGCAAAATCTCTATCCACTCGTCAACAATGTCACATAACTGCCGATACACTTCGACTTCATCAGGACCATGGACGCACGGACCGATAATTCCGGGACAATACCCGATAAAGCACTCGTCCTCATCTGACCATTCAACGATCTTGATGTATTTCGCGCTTTCAGTCATCTTTGAGACTCCCATAGATTCTTTTTTCGCCCATGTTGATAAAACTGACTTTCCCCAAGTCGGCGATGAGTTGTCGTATTTTTCTGGGCATAGAATATCACAAAAATCGTCAAATGTCCAGTTTGTTCAAAAACTGTAGTGGCAAATAGGAATTTGCCCATATTTCAGTCAATCAAAAGAAGCAGAAAATATCCATCTCCTCTTTTATAGTTTGTGAAAATCAGCGTACATTTGACCTGCAAACTAATTTCTCCCAATTCCTTACCGCAACGCGATCTAAGACACTTAGGTCATCACGTTTGGCTATTTTTTGGGCCGGTTTTGAATTCATGTATTGAGGGTCCAATATAAATCCGACTCGACCCAAATCCAATCGATCAGCATCCCAGCATGTTGAGATCGTAACATCATCTATTGCTACCTGATCTGTGTGCCATTCACATGCGTAGTAAAATTTATCAAAATCGTCCGAGGGAATATGAATGAGTTCATTTTTGATTTGAACGGCATATTCGGCACCTCTACGTCCATGACCGGGATCAACATGATCGTTCTGACGCATGCAGTCATGGAATACTGCGAACAGCTGCACGATCGTTTGATTAGCCCCGGTTTTCTGCGCTACATAAAGACCGTTTCTTTCAACGCGTGCCCAATGATCGGGCCCGTGTATAGAGGAATGTTCAACAGAAGTATCCTCTAACACTCGGTACCAAACTGCTTCTAAATCCACCATATCTCACCCCAAAAAAGGATTCCTGTGCTTTAGCCAAGTATGCCGAGAAACCAATCTTAATGCCGGAAATGTCGGACACCTGTTAGGACCATTGCCATGCCGTAAGCGTCCGCGGTTTCAATCACAGGGGCATCGTTGACAGAACCGCCGGGCTGAATAATCGCACTGATACCTGCCTCACCGGCAATTTCAACGCCATCTGGAAATGGGAAATAGGCATCCGAGGCTAACACCGCTCCCTTCGCTTTCTCCCCTGCCTTCCGAATAGCGATAATAGCGGCATCCACCCGGCTCATCTGTCCTGCCCCGATACCGACGCTTTGCGTCCCTTCTGCCAATAGGATACAGTTGGACTTGACGTGTTTACACGCCTTCCACGCGAAAAGCAGGGATTCTATCTCCGCTTCCGTTGGTGCACGGGAGGTCACCACCTCTAAATCATCAACACGTAAGTCATGAACATCCAGGTCTTGAACCAGTACGCCGCCGGTAACATTACGAATTTGCAAAACAGGTTCCGCCCCCGAAAGCGATCCAGCTTCAAGAATAAGTCTGCGTTTGACACGCGACAAAGCACGGAGTGCCTTCTCGGTATAACTCGGTGCGATAATCGCATCAATCTTCACGCCTGCGTTCGCGGCTTCGCGGATTATATTCGCGGTCTGGATCGTCACCTTACGATTTAAACCCACAATCGAACCGAAAGCAGAGGTCCGGTCGCATTCCAATGCGTTTGTGAAGGCATCTTGTAGATTGCCAGCCGTCGCGAGTCCACACGGATTATTGTGCTTTATGATAGCACATGTGGGGCTCTCAAAGTCTTTGACGATCTCTAAGGCGGCTTCTAAATCAAGAAAGTTATTGAAGGAGAGAGGTTGTCCGCTCAATTGTTTCGCCCACGCTGCGCATGCGCCAGGGGTGGTTTCAGTTTTATAGAAAGCGGCGCGCTGATGCGGATTTTCGCCGTAGCGGAGTGTGCGTTCCTTCTTGAAACGGAGCGTTAAGTCAACAGCGAATTCGTCCGGTGGCGAATCCACATTCGCGAGGTAAGCGGCAATTGCGGTATCGTACTGGGCGGTGTGTGCAAACGCTATTTTTGCCAGTTCAAATCGTCTCTCCTCGGAAAGGCAACCGTCATTCGCATCAAGGTCAGCGATAACTTGTGGGTATTGGTTCGCAGCTGTGAGGACAGCGACATGCCGATAATTTTTCGCTGCAGCACGAATCATCGTTGGACCGCCGATGTCAATATTCTCAATCGCTTCGGGGAGTGTCACGTCCGGTTTAGCGACAGTTGCCTCAAACGGATATAGATTGCATATTACCATATCAATCGGGGTGATGCCGTGTGCTTCCGTTTGGGCACTGTGTTCCGCAATATCCCATTCAGCGAGGAGTCCGCCATGAATTTTCGGATGGAGGGTCTTGACTCTACCATCCAGCATTTCAGGAAAGCCGGTGTAATCGGAAACATCAAGGATGTTGATTCCTGCGTCTCGGAGGTGCTGAGCCGTCCCACCGGTAGATAGGATTTCTACGCCACGTTGGGCAAGTGCAGTTGCTATTTCCAAAAGGTTCGTTTTGTCGTAGACGCTGATCAAAGCGCGTTCTATCTTTTTCATCTTTTTTTCCATTAAAGTCAGACCACATATCGCGGGAATCCAAATCCGTCGTTAGCGACGTGGCTCCGCGCTGGAATTTGTGAGCGGTTCGGTATAATCAGATCCATTTCTGACGTATTTTCGATAATAGTGCCATCTCCGATGCGCACTTCATCTCCGATATAGATTTTTCCCGGATGTTCCGCCGCGCCGCGGATAGTTCCTATAACAACCGACGAACCAATACGGCACCTTTGCTCTATTTCAACAAATCCGTAGATTTCGGTATTCGTACCTACAGTGGAATGGTCAGCAACTTGGACAGGTCCGAGAAGACTGGTGTCCGTTCCGATCTCAACAAAGTCCCCGATGACCGGATGCCGTTGTTTGACTTTGACACTCAAGCCACCGAATGTGCTTGGATAGATAACACATCCAGAACCAATGATACCTGTCTGCCCAGTCGTTACACCCCGATGTGGATGTTCGAGGAAATTGGCATCGCCTATCTGCGTTTCTGGATGTAAGTCTGCTTGATAGTAGCGTCCACCGAGTTCCGAAATAGCGCGGGGCAGCAATGGAACGGGGACTCTTTGAAGGTCTGGACTTTCTTCAGGAGCCTCGCTTCGTGTCAAAGCGTATGCGACATCGTGGTAAAAGAGCACACGCCACCCCGGGTAAGTACTCCCTACCAATTGGAGTTGATAATCCAAAACGGAGGCGAGATTTAGAGTGCCGAGGAAGTCTTGGTACGGTTCAAAGGTGCGTTCCTGAATTGCCTCGTCAATTTGGGATCGGAAATCAATGGCTGCGAGTTTCTCACGGGAGATACCGTTGTGGAGGAGGTACGCATCCCAGACAGCCGGATCTTTGAGAGAGGCGAAGCGATTCCAGAGTGCACGACTCTTAAGCAGCGGCAGTTCCCAGAGCAGTGAAAAAACGGTTTCAAGGGCGGCATCGAGATGCGTTTCATCTGTGACAGCCAAAAAGGATTGCGCGACCATCGCATATAACTGATCTGCGACCTCTTCAATCGCTTCTGAGAGTTCGCGTTTCTGGTGCTCAAGATGCGGCGCATTATGGGACCCGGGCGCAACACACTCCAACAAATTACCGAGCACAGTTTCAAGAATATCCCTATTGACGAACCCACGTCCGGAGCGCTGCGCCAAACCTTCTCGACTCATAGCGTCGATACGCAAAGCATTCAATTCCGATTTGCTATAGATAGGACCGAGCCGTCTCAGTGTTTGGGTTAGCAACGGCTTTTTTCGGTGTTCATAAGAGGCATCAAAAAGTGTTGTTTCAGTCATTTTTTCTCGTTCCAATTCTACAGAGGCAAAAGCTTATGTAGTAGGGGTTGGGTAACCCAACCCCTACGAAACGAAAACTTCCTGGGCAGCTGTGACACCCGCACCAAGGCGGATGTCGTAACCAATTTCTGCTAAGCCTCGCTCAAACGCAGAAATAGCGACAATAACGTCATTCTCATTCATCCAACCGAGATGCGCAATCCGGACGATCTTTCCACTTAACTGACTCTGACCACCGGCATAAGTAATGCCATAAGCATCGCGCATCAGATTAACAAACGCCTTCCCATCAATTTCTGCGGGGAGACGGATTGAGGTTAAGGTATTCGCCGGTGATACCGCAAAGAGGGGGAGTCCTAACGCCTTAACTGCACTTCGGGTTGCGGCTGCCAAACGACTATGACGCGCAATTGTATTGCGAATACCCTCTGCACAGATACGATTCAAGGCATATTGAAGCGCTGTAAGCAGTGTTACTGCGGGTGTATAGGGGACAGATCCTTCTAATCCGCTCTCATAAGCCTTTCGGTAATCTAAGTAGTATTTCGGGAGGTCCGAACGTTCGATTGCGTCCCATGCGCGCTGATTGAGTGCAGCGAACGCCAAACCGGGCGGTGTCATCAACCCTTTCTGAGAGCAGGACACGACAACATCCACACCCCAATTGTCCATCTGTAAGTCATCCGCGCCGAGTGCGCTAACGGCATCAACTACAAGGAGCGTCGGACGGACCCGTGTTAAACCTGCCAATGTTTCAATGTCGTGTAAAGCCCCCGTCGAAGTCTCACAGAGCGTTGCGTAAACCGCTTTTACATCAGGATGCTCAGTCAGGAGCCTTTCCACTGCTTGTGGATCAACAGAATTTCCATACGTTACGTCAATTGGTATAACGTCAACGCCGAAGGCGGTGCAGATTTCACTCCACCGTTCCCCAAATTTACCACTTCGGATCACAACTACCTTGTCCCCACGAGACAGTAGATTCGCAACCGCGCCTTCCATACCGCCAGTACCAGATGATGTTAAGAAGAGGACATCGTTCTCGGTTTGGAAGACGTGTTTGAGTTTTTCAAGAACGTCTTTAATGAGTGCTACAGTATCCGCGCTGCGGTGGTAATCAATCGGTTGCGCCATCGCCAATGCCGCTTCAGGCGGAATCGGCGTGGGACCAGGTGTAAAAAGCCATTTCTTTTTCATATTTTTTAATAGTACGCAGTTTGCTTCGCAGTGAGAATACGATTTTTCTGCGAAAAATCTTTCAGTTGTCAGTAGTTTTCAGTTTTCAGAGCGGTTTGCTTCGCAGTGAGAGAAAGAGAGTTGGGATAATCCCAAAAACTCTTAACTGAGTCCTGAGTCTCGACAACTATTCCCCTGTTAACTGACCACTGACAACTGATAACCGACAACTATTAGATTAGGCGGTGTTGACAGCTACGACCGTTTTGCCTTCAACTTCTACAATAATCCACTCTTGGTCAAGGAGTTCACACAGGTTCATAACTGCGGCACGTTGCCCTGTGCTATCCATCGGCACCTCAATGGTAAGCGTCGCGAACTCTTCCCGCTGTATTTCGCCCTGTTTATCGAATTTCATTGGTGTAATCTGAATTTTTCTCAATCTTGCATCCATATTTTCTCTCCTTATTGGCTTTATTTATAAAATTCACTATAATTTCAATTATACGTCGTCCATGAACGACACGAGATCAATGCACTCTCCGCCGCGGCGAGAAGACTCCCAACCTGCTAAAATCGGGGCTAAAGAGAAGAGTCCATCGTAATAATCGCTTTGTAAAAGATTCGCATCCCCAGATTGAACAGCACGAACAAAGGTTTTATCCTGTTCCAACCACGGATCGAATTCCTCTGCCTGATAAAACACCTCGCCATTCACCACAATCCTATCGTACCCATAAATCTCAAGGCATCCGCCTTCATAGAAAATGACAAACCAAGGTTCATCCTTCGGGCTTGAACCCGTTGAGACAAAACTGAGCGTCATCGTCGCGCCGTTCTCAAAGCAGTAATTGAAACTGGTAGAAAGCGGATTTGCATAAGCTGGACGTTCACAATAAAACGCTTGGACTTTGGCAACGTTCAAACCTGTCATGAAGCGGGTGTAATCTGTTGCGTGAACCCCCCAATCAAGGGCGCGACCGCCAGATTTATCCATCTCTTCCCACCACGTTTTGGGTCCACCACTCGTTGAGGGAGGTAAACCCCCAAAACTCTGGAATCGAGCGTGTACGATGGACTTATCAGTCAGATACTGGCGCGCTTCTTGAAAGATCGGACGATACCGTTCACGAAACCCAACGGTGCTGATAACGCCTGCTTGCTGAATGGCAGTGTTGATTCGGTGCGCCACCTGCATTGTGAGTGCTTGCGGCTTTTCACTGAAGATGTGGATACCTTTTTGTGCAGCCGTTGCTTCAACATCGGTTCGTACATACGCTGGCACGATAGAGTATAGCACGTCAATTTTTTCGGTGTCAAGCATTTCATGTGCATCTTGATAGACGCTCGGAATCTTGAAATGTGTCGCCGTTTCTTGCGCTGCCTGTAAGTTGCTATCGCACGCAGCGACGATGTCAACCGACTTTGTTTCTAATAAGTTCGGAATTCGGGTTCGGTTCGCGAAATTCCCACATCCATAGAAAGCGACGCGAACGCGTGATGTTATTGACACAATAAACATTCTCCAAATTTTTGAGATTTTTTAACTATGGGCTCTCGAGCATCGTTCCACTTCGTTTCACGATGGTGTCTGGTAAATCACGGCCAAGTTAAGGATATGCACGCTCTTAATTCTGCCCGAAATTCGATGCGACCAGCACCAAATCTTGGATGTTCACTACGCCATCGCCATTCACATCTGCTGGATTTGCACCAGTCTGTCCGAAATTCGATGCGACCAGCACTAAATCTTGGATGTTCACCACGCCATCGCCATTCACATCCTCTACGACTCGTAGCACAATAGGTGTGAATTCCCACAAGAGAATCGTGCCGTCAGCACTTCCACTGGCAAGTGTCCCACCATCCCGAGAGAGCGCAAGGGCATTAACACCCAACACATGTCCCGTGAGTGTTGCTTGACGTTCCCCAGTCTGTGTATCCCACAACCGAATTGTATTGTCCCAACTTCCGCTCGCAAGCCTCTTACCATCTGGAAAGAACACAACCGACTTAACACGAAACCTATGCCCGATGAGGGTTGCATAGGATTGCTCCGTTTGTATATTCCACAATCGAACTGTATTATCTCGACTACCACTGGCAAGTGTGACCCCATCTGGACTAAACGCAACAGAATCAATAGGACGTGAATGCCCCCTCAAAGTTACTTGGCGTTCTCCGCTTTCTACATCCCATAAATGAATTGTGTTGTCCTGACCGCCACTGGCAAGCGTGTGACTATCTGGACTGAACGTTACAGAATAGACATTAGCACCGGTTCTGAAAGTCGCTTTGTGACCACTTGTATCTGCGTGCCACAATCGAACTGTGCTGTCCCAACTTCCACTCGCAAGTGTCTTACCGTCTTGGCTGAACACGATGGACTCCACACCAAATTTATGGCTTGTGATAGGTTCTTTAGGTTGGCGAGCGTGTACATCCCACAACCGAATTGCAGTATCTGGTTTCGCTCCGCCACTCGCCAGTGTTTCACCATCTGGACTGAACGCAACGGAAAAGACGCGCCCTTCGTGTCCAATGAGCGTGTCCTGGAGGTACCCTATGTTTGCATCCCACAAACGAATCGCCTTGCCATCGTCTACACTTGCAAAAATCCTCCCATTAGGAGCGAACGCAATACCATTGACTGGAAAAGTATGTCCCGTGAGCGTAGATTTATGTTGGAAGGTGGTATAATCCCAAAATTGAATTACTTGATCATTACCTGAACTGGCAAGCGTCCGTCCATCTGAACGGAATGTAACAGATGTGACCGAATCCGTATGCTTTGTGCGGGTTGCCCTGTGTCCAAAAGTCTGTGGATCCCATAATCGAATCGTCCTATCTTCGCTCCCACTCGCAAGCATCTGCCCATCCGGACTGAACGCAACGGATGTGACCGTACCTGTATGTTCGGTGATAGTCGCCTTGCGCCTAAAAGTCTGTATATCCCACAACCGAATCGTGTTATCTTCGCTCCCACTCGCAAGGGTGCGACCATCCGGACTGAACGCAACGGACGCAACCGCTTGTGTATGTCCAGTGAGGGTAGTAGACTGGAAACCATCTTCCGTACGACTCCATAACCGAATCGTGTTGTCTCTGTGTCCACCACCGCTGGCAAATGTTATACCGTCCGGACTAAACGCGACGGAAGTGACCGCCCCGCTATGTCCTCTGACGGTCGTTATACGTTCACCGGTATCCGTATCCCACAATCGAACTGTTTTGTCCAAACTGCCACTTGCCAGTAAGTTAACCTGTGGCGAAAACGCGATGGAAAGAACATCGTTCCTATGCTCTTCAAGCGTCAATTTCTGCTCGCCTGTACGCGGGTTCCATAACAGGATTGTGTTGTCCGAACTTCCACTCGCAAGCGTTTCGCCATCAGGAGAAAATGCGACAACTAAAACCCGTTCTGTATGACCGATGAGCAAGTCAATCTCTTGATGGGTCTCCCCATCGTAAAGCCAGACACCGATGGAACTGGCAACAGCGAACAGACTACCATCAGGAGAATACGCAATGTTCCCTGTTATTACACCTTTACCGAGACGTGCGCTGGCACCCTCGGGTAAATTCCATTGGGTATAATCCTGCGCGGAAACCTTTGCATGAAACAGGATTGGAACAAGAAACAGCGTTAAAATCAAAAATCGTGTCAGTTTCATCGGGAAAACGCCTCGCTAAAAAAACATCTACTGGAATAATCTTACTCCCGCCACGGCGGCACCGTCCATGTGTTAAACCACTCCCATTTCCAGATAACCTGCTTCATCGGCATCTCGACCTCATATTCTATGCCTGCGGTGAAAGGAAGGAGACAGGTTCTATCACCAACGATGGCGCGCATCGACTCAATAAACGCCATTTCGTCGGTGACGTTTGGGGGCCAATGCCCTGCTGGTATCGGATCAGATTTCCGATCCGTCCGATAATGTGTCGGTATGATGAAGCGCGGCTGAATCAACTCCACCAATTCAATGAGACGATGGGCGAGTCCTTCACCGAGACCGAGTTTCATGTGAATCAGGAAATCTACTTTGCCTCGGAGGTTTGCTAATGCGGGGTAGGGTTCATGCAAATCACCGGTGTGCAAAATCGAGACATTCTTTGCGGTGTGCGTTATCAGGTAGCCGTTTGTTGGGATATCTGGTGTCTGATTTTCGCCACTCTCAATTGTTTCGACCTGTATATCACCGAGATCAAGCGTCCCTGAACCTTGAAAGGCTCGCGATGTGCCTTGCTTTTCGTTGAGATGCTTGGGATAGAGCACCTGCACCTTATCAGCGGGGACATGCTTCGTAATGGGTAGGTCACGCGCAAATGCGGCATCGCCATATTTTTCAGCGATGGGTTCTGCCGGTGTAATGCATCCGGGATTAACAAATAGTTTTTTGAAACGCTCGCCGCGACATAACTTCCGTAGGGTTACGGGGTGGCAGTGGTCAAAGTGTTCGTGGGAAATAAAGATGTAGTCGTATATAGGTTCGGCATCCGCTAAATTCTGATTGAACAGATACGGATCAAACGCAATATTGACATCACCGAAACAGGCATCAAATGCCCCACACCCCCACCATCTCAAAAATATGTTTTCCATTATTCCGTTCGTGTAATTCGTTCCTTCCATTTTTCTCTCTGTTTTCGCACCCATGCAACACTGTCGCGCATATCCTCCCGATCCGCCCACATTCCGAAGCAGGGCAGATTAGCAAAGTCTTCAGACGCATTAGAATCGGTGTTTTGGCCATCATCTTTGTTAACAGGAACTGGATCGACTGGCTCTATTTTTACGTGGACTTTGGTCCCTTCGGGCAATGAGAGAGGGTTGGGTAATACAATATGCCCATTGATTACCTGACCTTCCTCTATTATTAAAGCCATTTTTCTCTCCATGCCGAGTCTGAGCCGTTTTGGTTAGATATTAGTAGCACGTCGTGCTTACTTCATTAGCCACATTTTCCGAACGCCCTGGGTATCGCCTGCCCGGAACTGGTAAAAATAGATACCACTGGCGACGGTCTCCCCAACGCGGTTTTTGCCATCCCAATAAAGCACCTTTTCACCATGAGGCTGATGCCCAAGGTTAAAGTCCCGAATCAGTTCACCATTTTGGGAATAGATTGAAATCTGAACATCAGTGGACTCGAAAAGTCGGTATGGAATCCATGTTTCAGGATTAAACGGATTGGGATAGTTCTGAAAGACCTCTGCAGCTTTCACCTTTCCCCATATCGTGCCCTGTTTCCCAGTGGGTTCAACGGCTACCGTTACTGTTCCACCCTCAACGAAAGTAAAAAGGGTTTTATTCCGCTTCGGGAGTGAGAGGTCATGATAAGTGTCTACAGTGCCGGAGGGCCACGCCAAGGTGACAGAATCAATTTGATAAGCGGATGAGAGCCCGAATTCAAGTTCTAAACTATCGCCACCTAAGAAACCTGTACCGCAGATTAACTCTTGTGTCTGAACAAGGTTGTCGGTTACCACGGTAACTCTGGTGCCGATGCCGTCGCGGTTGCTTTTTGTTCCGCGCAATCGAAACTTCGTCCAAGTCCTATCTGACTTTTCGGAAAACCACGTATTTGGGTTGACATCGTTCTGAAGAAGGGTATTACCTGTGTTATTGACGACATAAAAATCAACATCGCCATCGTTATCAAAATCACCAGCGGTTGCGCCGCGTGCGACAGCATCAACCGTGACGTTGAGTGCGTCCGCACGGTCAACAAATTGTCCATTCTGATTGTGATAGAGGCGGTTGCGATTTGTTTTCTGTGAATTATCAACATCCCCATTGACAACGTATAAGTCGCGAAAACCGTCGTTATCGTAATCAACAAAACTGGCATACCACCCCACGCCTTCGTTTGCGACACCAACAGCCTCAGCAGCGTTCGTGAAGGTGCCATCACCGTTGTTGCGCCAGAGGAGATCGGCATCATAGTTCGTGATGAAAAAGTCTAAGTCAGCGTCGTTATCATAGTCTCCGACGCAGAGTCCCATCGCACCTGTCGGTTTTCCGTTGATTTGGGTTACGATGCCGGATTGTTCCGAAACATCCTGAAATGTTCCATCACCCCTATTTCGATAGAGTTTATCGGGACCGTGGTCATTCGCAACGAACAGGTCTGCCCAAGTGTCGTTGTTATAATCAAAGAAGATAGCACCCCAAGCAATGCCATCATCGGCGACACCAGCGGCTTGCGTCACCTCTTCAAAGGTGCCGTCCCCTCGGTTTCGATAGAGAACATTGATTTTAGGAGCAGGGTTTGGGTTTAAGAGGGAGGGTGCCCGTCCCCAATTGGCAATGTAGATGTCAAGCCAACCGTCGTGATCATAATCCGCGATTACGGGACCAGTGCCGTGTTTCTCGTCACCAACACCCGCTCGCTGTGTTATATCCGTGAAAGTACCATCTCCATTGTTGTGATAGAGATAATTGGGACCGGCACAAGTCACATAAAGGTCTCGCCAACCGTCGTTGTTGTAGTCAAACCAGACGCAGCCGCGTCCGTTTGGTGTGTTTGCGACTCCCGCTTTCGCTGCTATGTCTGTGAATGTTCCATCGCCGTTATTGTGGTAAAGCGCATTGGGTAAACCACCATCGCCAACAACGAAGATGTCTAGCCAGCAACCGTCGTTATCATAATCCACAGCAGCGGTACCGGGACCTAACCAAGCCCCGGATTCCGCATCAACAGAAATTTCACGTTGATAGACATTTGCAGTGAGACTGACATCGGTGAAGGTGGACGCTACTGAGAGGGAGACACCAAAGAGCATCAGAAAAATAACCAGACGATACTGCATAAACGTTGTCCACTCTTAATACTGGGTTTTTACTGCCGCCCAAGTTGTTGTCGCTTTTCCACCGGGTTCAACAGGAAAAGGGTTCAGGTTATCATTGAAATATTCGTATTCGACCTCAAGACTCCCAGTCCCTGCAGCAACACCGGCATAAATCCCAAGCCACAACGGAGGTGTCAACTCAAAATCCCCTTGTCCGATATCCATCCAATCCTTATCTTCTGCTGCTTTATACCAAGCGGTGTATGTATCGCCCTCTTTTTTGAGCCTGAGCGACATTTCAATGTCCCCCCAATCCCCAAATCGCCATTGGATATCAGGCGGTCCCATTCCGGCTTGCTTAGTTTGATACTGGATATGTCCTTTCGCGCCTGCATCTCGCGACCAGAATTTAATAGTTACCCAATTGTCGTCCTTCGGGCTTTTTACGACCAATCCATTCACACCAGAACTGGTATCCCATTTGGCGAAGAAGTGGGTTTCGACATCAAACACATCTGTGTCGGTTTCCTGATATAGGAAATGTGACATGTCGTTTGCCCAGAGATTCCGGTTCGGTTCACTATCAATATACAGGAAATTTTCACGTGTATCACCGACATCCCATTTCGGGGGTTCGTTTTGCCATTTCCAATTGGGATTCTGTAACTTGCCTTTCTCAAACGGATCACCGAATGAATCCGCGGCAACCGCAACACCTCCACAAAGGAGAATGAGAAGACATACACTTATACTATATTTCAGAATTCTTTCAAATTTTGGTGCATTTTTCAAGCCAAAACTTGCTGTTAAAAGTCGAATTTGCATAAATTTGTTTGTAACCTCCTACCCTTAATTCTAAAATAGATTACTGAGATTGTCAAGGCAAATTAGAGCGTAAGCAGGGTAACACCCTTCATAGAAAAACTGAAAGGAGATGGGAAATCAAATGTTATCGGGGTGTGTGGACACGATATGATTTAGAGTTTTCGGACCTTTTAATCCCGCTTTATGCCAACGACCACATTCTCAGAAGACACGTCCTCTGGGATAACGACAAAAATCTTTCCAGATTCACAGTTTTCGCTCTGTTTTTTCAGATACTGCGATATTTCATTGGCATCAAGGAGAACCGCACCGTCGGCAGCAGCGTCTGGGGTAGGTCCAAGTGGGGTGCCAAACTTTCGCACCCATTTGAAGACGGTACTCGGTGAGACCGAGAACATTCCAGCGATTGTGCTTATAGAAATCCCCCGGCAGTATAAGAAAACCGCTAAGGCTCTCTGCCACGGCGGTCTTCCACGAGAGGTCAGCCTCGTAAACTGAAAACCACAAGCTTTACACTTATAGCGTTGGCTTCCTCTGGCTTTCCCATTCTTGACAGCATCTTCCCGTTTGCAACGTGGACAGTTCATCACGAAGCACCTCTCCTTACAAAATGTGATTAGGAAAAAGTATACCACAAAAATTATTACGATGCAACAAACTCAGTTTTAGGTTAGTACCGTTCAGTTTTCAGCAATTAGGAGTCAAAGATCAGCAAAGAGCGGAAAAGATCGGGTGTTTTGCTTGGATGTTTCCTCAAGAAACCCCATAGTCGTCAATTAAAAAAAACTGTATCATGGCATCGTAGGTTGGGTTGAACGGATTCCAGCAAAACCGTAAAAATCATAGAAAAATAAACTTTTCTCCTGACACGCTACATCGACCAGAGACCGAGTGAAACCCAACGCTTTTGTTGTGAAGTGCCACAACTCTGACAGTATGAAGTTGGGTTTCACTATGTTTTTGAGTGTATAGGACAGCCTCTTGGATTTAGGGCGTGTTAGGAACACCCACATCCGCCCTTTCAATGCCGTTCAACCCAACCTACGAAACTAAAGAAACCTGCGGAAAATTTTTCCTTGTTATTTTTTTCTGCATCTTATATTATATGTTTAGGTAGAGTTCGTAAGCCGATATCAAAAAAAGAAGGCGAATTTCTTTCAAACAGAGGGTTGCAGGTCCCCATCAGAACTTTAGTAGGAGCTACTGTGCTCGCGACGCGCCCAGCGCGTAAAGGAGAATACAATTATGGCAGGGAAACTGAAAGTTGCAGCAGTTGGGTGCGGTGGCATTGGCCGCCTTCATCAGCTGGGTTATCTTCAGCATCCGGGTGCGGAATTGGTAGCAGTGTGCGACATAGATACTGCTAAAGCAGAGGCACGTGCTAAAGAACTCGGCATCGCGAATTGGTACCCCTCCATCCAAGAGATGCTCTCGCATGAAGAGTGCGACCTTGTAGACGTTGTAACTGCTGACTATCTGCACTTTGAACCCGTAATGGAATGTCTGGAAGCAGGCAAACACGTTATCTCCGAAAAACCTCTGTCTCTCTACATCAACGAAGCAGAAGAAATGGTCGCAAAGGCTGAAGAGAAGGGTGTATACCTCGCTATTGATTACAACCGCCGGTTCGCACCGGGGTATGTCCAAGCGCGGAAATGGTTCGACGCGGGCACTATCGGGCAGACTTATTACTTAGATATGAAATTATCCCAAGGGGGACCCGCCTCAACATGGAAGGGCGAATATTACCTTCTCTACGAACTCGAGACCCATGCGATCGACCTGCTCCGATGGTTCGGCGGTGAGATTGTTGCTGTCTGCGCGCAAATGGCGAAACCACGGGAAAATGAGGTACGCGAAGGCGAAGACGCATGTTATACCAGCATGGCTATCTCCTGCCGCTACGAAACCGAAGTCGTCGCTACGTTGATGGCAAGTTGGGATAGTGACTTCATCCATCCAATTGAGCGTCTTGAAATCTGCGGCTCTGATGGCGAAATCGTCGTTGATAATGTCCTGACACGCGCAACCTTAATGAGACGGGACAATCAGGTCGTTGAAGAATATCGTCCCTCTATTTTTAGAGCCGAACAACTTGCATTCGACGGAACATTTGCCTTACGGATGGCTGCGCTCGTCGATGACTTACTCGCCGACAGGTCACCCGCCCCAACTGGGAAAGATGGTTTGCAAGCACTACGAATCACCGAAGCCATTGTAGAATCGTGGAAGGAAAAACGGGAAGTCGAGGTTAAAATCGATTAACAAGGCGTAAACCGTTTTTCACCCAAATCGTTTCTATATGCAAGGAGGAATGAAATTATGAAACGTCAATTGTCTTTTTTCAGAGAAGTTCGTCAGGCGTTACTTACGGATTCTTCATACCCAAGGGTGCAAGCCTGTGTTGCGTTGCTCGTTTTCGCACTCCTTGCAATAAGTTGTGGTCCGCCGCCGCAAGGACAGTTCCACGTTCCCGAAACAGCACTCGCCGCTGCTGAGAAGAATGTAACACAGAAAGCAAAAAGTGACCAAGCGGTCAGCCTACCTGAAAACGCTGTCGTCCATTTACAGGAGCGACCCTATGTCAGAAATGCCTTCAAGGAATCGCCGAACGCAAATAGCAGGGGTGGACTTGATGATTTCTATGCAAGGACACGTGGCAAGGTACAGCACGCTGCTATTATCTCCAACTGTTCGCTTGATGTCCTGAAAGCGTTTGTTGCCAAAGGGTGGGTTCCCATTGTAAGAATTCAATTTTCACGAGGGAATGCGGAGATTCTGCCATTGGCTCGTTATAGCGATCAGTCAAACGAGGTATTTTTTCAGAATCCAGTCAGTCTTTCTGAACGACGATTAAGTTATAAGGATTTTGAGACCACTTGGACAGAGAGTTCTCGGAAAAAATGCGTCTTAATCACGCCACAGCAGCTTTCGGACTTAGATGTTCAGAGAGTATTAGGAAGATATTTACCGAAAGAAGCCTTCCAACAGATCAGTATGAGAAGCCGCTAAGAAAAGTCTACAAGTAATGAATGATATGCTGGCGGGGTTACAAACCTCGCCAGTGAAACACGATAGAAATCCACCCCGAAATGCCATACATTCTCAGCTCTTACTGTAGACAGACCTGCAATGCAAGGTGCTATACTACAACTCATCACTAACCACTAACCAAAATGAGAGACTGAATTTTGAAAGCAATTCCATTTACGGCTGTTACCATTAATGACCGATTTTGGAGTCCTCGACAAAAAACGAATTCCGAGGCAACGATTCCACATGAATTGGCGCAGTGCCGAACAACCGGTAGGATTGACAACTTCGCGAAAGCCGCTGGCTTGATGTCCGGAGACTTTGAAGGTATTTTCTTCAACGATTCCGATGTCCACAAATGGGTAGAAGCGGCATCGTATACACTCTGGACGCATCCGAATCCACAATGGGAAGCGGAACTGGATGAGGTCATCGCAAAGATCGCCGCGAGCCAACAGCCGGATGGCTATTTGAATTCCTATTTCACACTGGTTGAACCGACAAAGCGGTGGCAAAACCTCGGTATGATGCACGAACTGTATTGCGCCGGACACCTGTTTGAGGCAGCAGTCGCACACTACCAAGCGACCGGGAAACAGACCCTGTTAGACGTTGCATGCCGATTCGCCGATCTGATTGACAACACCTTTGGATCCAACAAACGAGATGGGCTTCCAGGACATGAAGGTATCGAACTCGCGCTCGTGAAATTGGCGCGCTTGACAGGCGAAGCACGCTACATGTCCCTCGCGGGATACTTCGTCACACGGCGCGGGCATTCACCCTCAATTTTCGAGAAAGAATTAGAGAATCCCGACCTTCCGGGCGGGCTTGGCGCGTATCAGCACCACTTCACACGCGACGGAAAATTTGAAGGACATTACGCACAAGCACATCTCCCAATACAAGAACAGACAGAGTGTGTCGGGCACGCCGTGCGGGCGATGTATCTCTATAGCGGTGCCGCCGATATCGCTTATGAAACCGACGATACTTCTATCGTTAGCGCGTTGGAGGCACTCTGGCGGAACGTAGAGAAGCGTTTATATATCACCGGCGGTGTGGGTCCCTCTGGACACAATGAAGGTTTCACACAAGATTATGAACTGCCCAATTTTTCCGCCTACGCCGAAACGTGTGCTTCAATCGGACTCATATTTTGGGCACATCGGATGTTCTTGCTGCGGGGTGAGTCCCGTTTTGTTGATGTCTTGGAGACGGCTCTTTATAACGGCGCGCTCTCCGGAATTTCACTTGATGGCACCGGTTTCTTCTATCAGAACCCACTGGCGAGCCACGGTGATAGACATCGGCACGAATGGTTCGGATGTGCATGTTGTCCGCCGAATATTGCCCGACTTCTCGCCTCTGTTGGAGCGTACATCTATGCGCAATCAGACGAGGGTTTATGGGTGAACCTATATGTCGGTGGAACAGCCAACGCAACTGTTGCCGGAAAGGTCCCAGTGAAAGTGACCCAAGAGACCGATTACCCGTGGTCAGGTGATGTAACACTGACGATCGCGCCAGAAACACCGGTCTCCTTTGCACTGAATTTACGGATTCCGGGCTGGTGCGAGCAGTTTGAGGCGAGCGTCAACGGCGAAGTTTATAAACCGCCGGTGAATTCTGACGGTTATCTCTCAATCACACGAGCGTGGCACGCTGGCGACCGTGTAGAACTGCAGCTGACTATGCCCGTTACAAGTGTTCACGCGCATCCACTTGTGAGAGAAAATCTTGGAAGATCCGCTTTACGCCGCGGTCCGCTCGTCTACTGTTTTGAAGATATCGACAATCCGCATGGGGCTTTTCAGACGCTATCCGTTGGCAATGAGAATGCTATGGCAGCAACATTCGACAGTGCGTTATTGGGCGGCGTGACGCTCATCCGTGGAACAGGCAACGTGCTGGATGACACCGAGTGGGGAGACAGCCTCTATCTGGACACAAAGCCCGATGCGAAGCAGGTGGACATTACCGCAATCCCGTATTATGCGTGGTGTAATCGTGGCGCGGGCAAGATGGCGGTGTGGGTTTTGTAACCTTTGCCCGCTGAAGCACTAACTGGCGCAAACGAGAGTCGTTTCATTGCTTAAGTCGTCCCCATGTCGTCGCAAGTTTCCCTTCTGCTTCAACTGCTGCGAATTTACCATCGGTCTCCGCACCATTTTTACCGATCAGATGGTAGGCGTTGCCTGATGTATCTGAGAACACCCGTGTTCCCCTCGGTTCATCAAAATGCCACAACGCAATCGTCTTTGCGTCATTCTTGAATTTTGTGCGCGGCGTGAAACGGCGTTTGGCGATATTGTAACGCGCAACCTTTGAGATGCGGACCTCATCAATATAACCCCTAAAATGACCCCAAAAGTGATCGCCGTGAATTCCAGACCTAATGTTCTCTCCAAACCCGCCGATTGTAAAATCCTGTGGATGTCCTGCCTCTGAGAGATCGCCTGCAAGAGTTGTTCCTCCCGGTATAACACGTCCGAAATCCCCGAAATCGTTAACGATGAGTATCGTCTGTGTACCGTTTGACTGAAAGGCGATATGATTCCATTGATTCGGAGAAAGCTTTAGAAAACCGAACGCCATTGCCCCGGGCCGTACAGGATGATCAAGGTGCGCTCCGCCCATTAGTCTTAGACCTGCGTTGGGACCACGGTTAAAAGCATACATCCGCCCCTGTTGGCTGAGAACTGTTGCGATTATATTCTCGTCAGGCAGCGTCGTTAAGTATATCCACGCCTCAAAGGTGAATTCATCTGTGCCCTTTGGCATGAGAAGACCGAACGTTTCAAAGTCCAAAACGGCGTGGTCGTCCACCCCATCAAGTGTTAAATAATTCCCACCCGCAGGTGATGGCGGTGGAACTGCTTCAACATTCAGCGGAATTAAAAGCAGCAGAAAAAGACAACCAAAAATTGACTGATTCTGTAGATTGTTCATCTGTGTAGGTCTCCTTGGATTTTAATTTAATAGGACTTACGCATTTCCTCTTGCATAAATCGTGAGGTTATTTCTGGTTTTCTGCTTTGAGTTCACCCCAGTATATCAGAAGTTTACCCCTCGCTGTGACAGCACGAAATCCAGTGTCATAAACCTCAACGATTGGCGAAAATTTGGGACCTGCTTGGATACCACCTAAGACATAGATTGTACCATTAACAACAACTGGCGTTGTAGTTCTTAGAGAGGTCATTGGCTCTACCTTGCGCCATTTGTTGGTTATTGGATTATAAACATCTACATCGCTGGTGTATTTATGCCCATTTTCCAACTTCAGTCCCCCTATTGTATAAATCTTTCTATCGACAGCAACGGTTGAAAACCAACCTTTGAATATTGACATCTCAGGGAGTTGGCTCCACTGGTCGGTTTTTGGATCATATTCCTCAATACTTCTAACAAAAAGTCCAGGAACATCGAGTGCTACCCATGTCTTTTGACCGCCGACGACATAAACTTTATCGTCTACAACAACGGCATCAGTCAACGCTCGTGCTGTCGGCATATCTGCCCGCTTCTCCCATGTATTGGTTAACGGATCGTAGACCTCAACCAGATTTGTTGACGTAGCGTTGAAAGGGTTGTCCACAATCTTCCCACCGATGAGGTATATCTTTCCATCAACGGCCGCGGTGGCAAAGTGTATACGGAATCTGGGCATATCTTGTTTCTTGACCCATGTGTCGGTGCGCGTGTCATACATCTCAACGATTTTTTTGTTTCTCCTGGTGCCTCGAAATCCCTTTCGATCATAGCCCCCAAATACGTAGATTTCGTTGGAAAAAACCGCAGTTTGCACGGCAACCCGCGGTGTCGGCATATTTGCGACTGTATGCCACGTGTTCGTCTGTGTGTCGTAGACATCTACTATTGAAAGTGCGGGGGCACGTCCTCCTAAATTTTTCTGGCGATCATAACCGCCGATGATATAGATTTTACCATCCACAGCAGCGGCAGCATTACCAAATCTCGATATTGGTAGTTCAGTTACCTGTTCCCAACCCCCAGCAAAACTGTTGGACACAGCAACAAATAAGACGATAAAAAAACATTGCAAATACCTGCATTTTACGAGCATAGCGTTCTCCTTAGGCGTTTATCGAATGGACATTCAACATAAGAGCATTCAGAAAGAGAATCCTTTTTGTGGTTAAAGATGAGAGTAGTTCATAAATCACTGCAATTCAACGTCTGGGTTATCAGTGGTCAATTATTAGCAATCTGTAAGTGTCGCGAGCGCAGCTCGCTCCTACAAGATAGGCTTTCTGGAACGGCACTCCTATATATCGTTGGGACATCCAGAAAGCCAAAAACGCATATCCCCGAATTTCTCAATGAATCTCGAATTCAAAACGATTCTGACTTGATTTGACCCCATGTCGTCGCTAAAGAATTATCCGGACGAATTTCAAGATCATCTTCAGGATTACGATTCAGATTGACACCCGTCCCACCAATCGTAGCAGCACCATTCATACCGATTAACGTTTTCCCATTCCCAGATGTATCCTCAAAGCGATCTGCACCTTCCTTCTCATTAAAATCCCAGAGTGCCAACGTGTGTGCATCCGCAAAAAAACGATGCGGCGGATCAAACCGCCAGAACCCGTGCTTAGCTGGTAAATCATGCCGAGCGATATTGGAAAATCTTATCGCATCAATCGCACCATGAAAATGAGTTGTTCGACCTAACAGTTCACCCTCCTTGAATATTACCATATCCTCAGCATAGCCACCCACGAAGAAATCTTTAAACTCTTCACGGAGAGGAACCCCCGCATTCACAAAGTTCACCCGGTTAATTCTGCTTGTGCGAAGAATTTCGTCATTGTATGCTAAAAAAAATGCGCTGTCTTTAAAAATAACTGCCATATAGTTCCATTGATCCTTCTTAATTGGAACATCAATACCTATGGATGCGCTAACTCCTTTCCCTTCAAGAAACGCTTGACCATAGGCACAAACTTGATTCTTATTCAGCTCACACTTATCTTTTGAACTCAATCCGATAGCAGCTTGCTGACCCAGAATGAGATTTCTGTGTTTTTTCTTCGGTTCAGATTTCGGATAGAACCACACTTCAACAGTAAACTCCTCGGTGTTCCTTGGAATAATATATCCGTGCTCGGCAAGCGGGAGGATCGCATAGTCATCCTCACCATCCAGCACCAAAATACCACCGGAAGGCTCGAAACAAAAAACAGGCATAACTAAACTCAGTAATAACACCGCACTTAGTATACTTAGTAGGAACTTAAAGTTAATATACATCAGAAACCCTTTTTCTTCGGTTAGACATTTTTCGCACGTTAGTAGCCAAAATTCTCTTTCTACCTGAATATTGCACCACTTTCTAAGCGGAGGATTCTCTCTTCAAAGACAACAACAGAACTTACGCAGATTGAGTAAATATCGGACATTTAGACGCAAAAAGTAGTAATTGCCGTATTTTAAGCAGGGATATTTGTTTAGCGACTCCGCTTAACATCTGCCCAAGTTGTTGCCGCCTTTCCTGTAAGATCGACTGGAAGGCGACCAGCAATCTCCCTAAAGAAATCTTTCTGGTCCTTCGATTTATCAGGATAGATTTTGCAGACCTCATGCGTGTTATCGTCAAAGTGTAAATTGAGATAGGCAGTACCGCCGGTGTCGCCACACCGGTAAAGAACGACATTAGCACCTTTTTCCAGTTTGACTTCAATGTTATAATTAACGACCTGCGCGCCTCCTGTCCAAGTTGTATTGTTATACCACTTCTCCCCATTAATCCAAATTTGAGCATGGTCATCGTGTGCTGGTGACATCACCGCCTTCATATCTTTAGGCGCAGCAATGATACATATAGCATAAGTATCAATGTTATTAGCAGGCCCCCCTCGGTTCATATTGTCTTGGCTCGCCGGATCAAGTTCAAAAACTGTCCAATCTCGCGTGCCGCCGTGGTCGCCGTCCCATCCCATCTTAATAGTTTGGGTTTTCTTTAAGCCCGTAAGGGTTGAGAGTGATAATTGTGTGAGTTTACCTTTGGTTCCTTCCTCAATAAGGTCTCTGCTCCCTGAAATTTGGAAACCTTCATTATTTTCATAATTTCCGTCGGGTCCGTACCACTTGGTAATCCAGTTTTTGTTATCCGCGTGGGATTCGTTCAATGCGACTTCGTCGGGATTTTTGAGCCAATCTGCTTCTTTTAAAGGCCCGTCGTCAATATTAACTTTAGAAACTTGGGTGCCAGCACGACTGGTTTTGCCGGGACTGGTATCCCGTCCGACCCGATTTCGCACAGCCGGTTTCGCTGCTATATCAAGGATGATAGGCGCATCGACGATTTCAATCGTCGGTTCAGATTGTGCTTCAAAACTATACGGCTTTTGGAAACGGATAAGGTATCGATCACTCGTGCCAAGGAGTAAAGCGATCAAAACCGTAACTGTACCTAAAGCCGTCCATGGAAGGAACGGTTTAGCAGCAGGAGACGGTGTGGGGACCATGTCAGCGACTTGTCGCATGACGTTCTCGCCTAAACTCACCGGTATTTGCACGCCACTGAGAACTTCTTGGATCATCAGTTCCTCGTCCTCTTGCAAACGCTTTCGGCCGCGACGAAGTCTACTTTTAATTGTACCTACCGACACCCCTAAGAATTTCCCAATCTCTCTGGTCGTCATTTCACCGAGATAGTAGAGTGTAACCACCGTGCGTTCGCTCTCTGGAAGTTTTGCGAGTAGTTTTTTGACGAGTTCACGGCGACGCTCAGTGCGTTCTGCTTCTCGCTCTTCTGATACGTGATGTGTATAAGAGGATCTTTCGATTTCTTCCACAGGTGTGTCCTCCAGCGATTGCGTTATGAATCTTCTCTTCCGACTCCAATCAATGCAAAGCCGATCTGCGATGACATACAACCATCCAGCAAACTGATTGTGATTCTTGAGCGTTGAGAGTTTTTTGTATGCTTGAAGGAAGGTATCTTGGGTAATATCTTCAGCAGTGTGAAAATCCCCGATTTTCCGCCATACGAGCGCGTGCACGCTTTTCTGGTATCTTTGGAGCAAGATACCAAATGCCGTATCGTCTCCCGATAAGGTTCTCTGAATCAGTTGAACATCGTCTTCTCTCTCCACGAGATTTCTCCTGATGAAAAGGTTAGGTCGTGCCTTATTTACTAAAAGACTGAATCCGATATCAAATCTTGTAAAATTGAGCAATGCAATACGCTTTACACCCTCTATTATTAAAGACGGATTTTGATGTGAAAA